>CAWEYA010000022.1:0-43178 GCA_963813185.1 uncultured Acidobacteriota bacterium | reverse complement strand
TAGCCGGAGACGGCACCATTGTAGCTCTGAGCGAACTTTTGCAGTGCCCGAGGAATAGTATTTGTCGCAAGCGTAAATAATGATCCCGAGGCGCCCGGGAACTCAACTTTTTGCCGCGCCACTTCCAGTGCGCCTCAATTCGGCGCGAACGCCGCGGATGTGTTTTTTTCTCTAATCTTCTTTTCATCGGGGCGCGATTTCGATTACTGTAGGCGTTCGCACCGGGAGGTGACGCGTGGCTGTTCGCATCTGTCCGCATTGCAAGACGGAAATTTCCGCGCCGGAAGCGGCGGCGCGCTCGAACGACATGGAGTGTCCGAAGTGTGGGACGCGGCTCGAAGTCGCTCCCGGGGGGCGCACGATTTCCACTCTGTGCGGGCTGGCGGCCGGCGCAATCGCCTGGCGTATTTCGAGTGGTTCGACGAGTGACCTGGGAGCTGTTCTGCCGACGCTGTACGCATTTCTCGCGTTCGGCATCGTTTCGCCGCTGGTGCTGATGTTCACGGCCAATCTGCGCAACGCTCCCGCGGCTCCGGTTCCCGAACCTGCTCACGCACCAGCTTCAGCAGGACATGGCCCGGGCGATCACGGCGGCGGGCATCACTAGGCCTATCGGCCCCGGGACCCACCCTCTTTTGGGGGAACCCCGTATCTTCCCTATTTGCAAAGCGTAAGGAGGGCTCAGTACTAATGTTAATCACACTATCGTACTATTGCTCGCCAGGTACTCCCACCGCCATACTGCCTCTCATGGCACGGTATTCAGCGATCTTAGGCCGCCGCATCGTCGTCACTTACCGCGCCGGTGAGGTAGCCCTACCTGCGACCGGCCAACTGGCCGCTGACTCGGGGAAGTCCATTTTCCTGGAAGAGAGCTACCGGCAACAGGGCAAGATCAAGACCTTCCGTTGGGAGATCCCGTACCCCTCCATCGTCGAGTTGCACGAGTGCCCGGAAATTCCCAGGCCGTCCGCGTCCGTAAACGAACCCCGGGAAGCCTCCGCCGAATCCGCGCGGCAGCGCAATACGCTGGAGCTTAAGAACCGTCTGGCGTAGCCTTCCCTCTTCTCTGCCGATTTTCATCCGATTTTCCAGCGAACTCCTGTAGACTTTTCCCTCTTACGGCTTGCCAAAATTTCATTCGCTCAGGAGGACTTTCGCCATGAAGCCGCCGGTTGGATTGATTGGATTGGGATTGATGGGCCACCCGATGGGGGCAAATCTGTTAAAGGCCGGCCATCAACTTACAGTTTGGAACCGCACGTCTTCGCGCGGAGATGACCTCGTGTCGCAAGGCGCGAAGCGAGCCGCGACGCCGCGTGCAGTCGCCGAGGCCTCCGAAGTGATCCTCACGATTGTCAGCGATCCCCCGGCGCTCGAATCGGTGCTGTGGGGAGAGAACGGCGTGTTTGCGGGACTGAAGCGTGGCAGCGTGATCATCGAATCGAGCACCGTCAGCCCGGCCTTGGAAAAACGCGCGGCCCTGGCATCGGCAGCACAGGGCTCGGAATTTCTGGAAGCTCCCGTGACCGGCGGGACCTGGGGCGCGGAAAAAGGCGAGTTGGTCTTCATGGTGGGCGGAGAAGCGAGCACGCTTAAGCGCGTTGAGCCGGTGCTGGGCGCGATGGGCAAGCGCTGGTTTCACCTGGGGCCGGTCGGCGCAGGGCAAACGGTGAAGCTGGCGATGAATCTGTTGCTGAACCTGCAAGTCGAGGCGTTCGCCGAGGCGCTGGCGCTCGTCACGCGCGCGGGCGTGCCGGGACAGAGCCTTTTCGAAGTGATGCAGTCCAGTATGGGCCGCTCGGGCGTGCTCGACCTGAAAGGTGCGAACATGCTGAAAGGCGAATACAAACCCAGTTTTCCATTACGCCTGATGCACAAGGACGTCGGCTTGGCGCTGGATCTCGGAAACCAACTGGGAGTGCCGCTGCCCGCTGCCGCTGCCGCGCGCGAAGTGATGAGCGCCGTGAAGGGCGCCATCGCGGAGGATGTGGATTTTTCCGCGCTCGCTACCTTTTGGAAGCACTCCCGATAAGGCGGTTTTCTTTTCCTCTTCCTTCCTCTATAATGTAAGCCGGATTTATAATTGGCTTACAAATGTGGAGCTGAAATATTTATGGTCCGCGCGTGGACAGGAGCGCCTATGAAGAGCCTAGTCTCTACGGTTACGACCAAGGGACAGTTAGTGATCCCTTCAAAGCTGCGCCGGAAATACGGAATTCGCAAGGGAACTCAAGTGGCCATGATTGAGGAAGAAAGCCGCATCATTTTGCAACCGCTCACACGCGAGTATATCCGCAGCCTGCGCGGCTCGCTCACAGGCGAGCCATCGGCGCTCAAATTCCTGAAAGAAGGCCGCCGGCAGGACCGAGACCTATGAAGCGGTTCGTGCTGGACGCGAGCGCTTTAATCTCCTTTTTCGAAGATCGTTCCGGTGGAGAAGTTATAGAAAAACTGGTGGCGGAATGCGTCGCCGGTAAGACTGAACTTTTCATGAGTGTTGTGAATTGGGGCGAGGTTTACTATTCCACTTGGCGCGCGCACGGACAAGTTGCCGCGCGACAAACGGCGGGAGAAATTTCCCAATTCCCCATCCAAGTGATGAGCGCCGATTGGGAGCTGACAAAATCCGCCGCCGAGCTGCGCGCAAAATACAATCTGCCTTATGCCGATTGTTTTGCTGCCGCATTCTCGAAAGCTTGGAAAGCTCAACTCCTGACATCCGACCAGGATTTTGCCAAGCTCAAATCGGAAATTGAAATTCTATTTCTGTAGGAATTCCGACGAACTTACGGCTTTGCTCCAGGCGGAAGGAAGCACATGGGGAGATCGCGCGATGTGCGCAGGCCTGCCGGAGCGGCAAGGATTTCGGGGATGCAATTCACGACGACCGAGGCGGTGGCGATGTCGCCGTGCGTCCCGCCGGGAATGGTCAGCGTCAGGTTGGGATTGCCGGCGATTTCGACGGTGTCGCCGGGGTCGCTTGCGCCGACGAACATTCGCAATTCCATGTAAATCTTTTCCTGGCTGCCGGTGAAGCCGCGCGCGATCTGGTGCACGCCGGCAACCTGGCCCGCCGCGACTTCCAGGAACGCAGTCTTCACGCGTTCGCGCGCAACGACCGGTTCGATCATTTCCGAAATGTCATCCACGCCGAGGCCCAGCGCGTCCGAAACCATGGCCACCGATTCCGGCAGGCCGTGATGCTTGATCGCTCCCGCCGCCACCTGCGCGCGAAATTCCTCGACGCTCATTCCCGCGCCCACTTTTTTCTGCAGCGGGAGGCGGCGGTTGGACGCATCCACAATGCGGACCGCGCGCGCGGATTCAATTTCCTGCGATGCGGCGCTCAGCGTGATCAGCAGCTTGTCCATCACGTACCCGGGATTGATACCCGTGCCGACGAGCGCGACGCCCCAGGTCTTGGCCTCGGCATCGAGCCTCGCCGCCAACTCCGGATATTTGCGGAAGGGATAGGCCAGTTCTTCGCACGTCGAGACCACGCACGATTCCGCGGCCAGGCAGGCCAGCAATTGTTCCATCACGCTGGGCAGGTAGGACGAAGTCGAGTGGATCACCACATCCGGGGATTCGCCGAGCATGGCCGCAGCGTCATCGGTGATCGGCACGCCCCAGGGCGCATCGGCTCCTTCCACGATGTCGCCAAGGTCGCGCCCCGCCTTTGCAGGATCCGAATCGATGGCCCCGATGATTTCGATCGAACTCTTTTCCCGCATCAGCCGCACGATGGCCGCACCGATGGGACCGACGCCGAATTGCACTGCACGAATTTTCTTTTTCAAGGCTTGCTCCGTCGAGCGCGCGGCGCGCTCCCTCGATCGTGCTCCTGCCGGCGTCCCGGGCCGCGGTTCGTTCATCCCAAATTTAGAGCGAATACGATAAAGCAAACGCGCCGCGCGTTCAACCGGATTCGAGTAGCACAGGCACTCTTGCCTGTGCTGGCTTTGCAATCGCAAATCGCGCTCAGACTTGGGAAAATGGCGAAAACCGCACAGGCAAGAGTGCCTGTGCTACTAAGAGCGGCTCCCACCTGACGCTTTCCGAAGGAGTGAAATGAAGATGCCTTCTTGACGATTAGCGGGACAGGCGCTCCGGATCATTCACGAAATTTGCGGGAAGGACTTTGATGGCCACGTCGCGGGCAAGCTTGGTGTCGTGCGCGCGATACACCTCGCCCATGCCGCCCGCGCCGATTTGCGCGACGACTTCGTAGGAGCCGAGACGCGTGCCGGCTGCAATACTCATTTCTTCAACCCCGCAGTCCAATTGAGGACCACTGTGATTGGCGGCGCTTGCGTCCCTTCACCCCCTGCCTGGACGTTTACCAAAAATCGCTCTCCGTTCGCGGTGGGTTGATACGGACTAGTCGCGGTGGGCGCGGCGCCGACAGGCTCGATCCGAAATAGCTGCTGCGGTGCGCCCGGCTCGAATGTGCCCGAGGAACCGCTCCCTGTTTTGACAGGCACTGCCATCAGTTGTTGATCCGCAGCTATGAAATAAAGCTCCTTTCCATCGCGCCTCCATCTGGGGAAATCGCCGCCTGCACTTGAGATTTGCCACTTGGGTCCAGTTGCTGGAACAGTTTGCACATACACCTCGAATCGTCCAGATTCATCCGAGACGTATGCGATCCATCGTCCGTCGGGCGAAAACTGGGCGCAAAACTCACTGAACGGAGTCTGAAGGTAAGGAACCGGCTTGTGGTCGCCGTCGATAGGAAGCAGCCACAAATCGTACTTGGTCTTGTCCTGGTAGTCTGAATACAAAATGAACTTGCCGTCCGGCGACCAGTCCCAAGTACTTGTGTTCAGTGCTGTGGGCCTGATCATTTCGGCTTTGCCGGTACCAGTTACGGCTCTCTGATAAATCGCATCCTGCCCTCCAGCATCGCGATGCGTAAAGATAATTTGGTTGCCGTCCCGGGACCAAACAGGAGAGTAGCTAACCCCGGCCTCGAATGTGAACCGGGAAATTACTCCTCGATTGATGTCCTGCAGCCAGAGGTTACTGAGGTCGCCCGACTCATTGGAGATGCCGAACGCAAACCGTTTTTCATCCGGCGAGAGTGCTCCTGATCTCACCAAAGCCGGCTTCGTGACCGCGCCGAGCCGTTTGCCTGCGCGATCTGTCCAGACGAACTCTCGATTCCCCGCTGTGCCGCCGGTCCGATACGACAGCAAACCATTCTGGGAGGGGGAAAACGCTGCCATGCCAACGTTTACCGATGTGCCCACCTGCTCCGCCACGGGAAACATCTGGCCATCAAGCCGGAGCCGGTCGGGATCGAAGGGCTGCGCCATCAAGGAGCCCTCCCGTCGGAACAGGAGATAACCGTTCGTTCGAGGAGATGCCGAGGGAACATAAACAGCATTTGATTGATCGGCCAGAACGCGGTTGGGCTGGGCTCGATCTAAGGAGCCGACGTAAATGCCTCCAGTTTCCTTTTGGTCGGTCTGGTGAAGGTACAAAAAGTGGAGACCATCTGGGAGAAATTCGGGGTAACGCTGCGAATCCGATGGCCCGGAAGCTGTGAATTTCGTCGCTGGCTCTGGGACGCCGCCAGCCGCTGAGACTTTGTAAAGCCCACCCGTAAGGTTTGGGGCGAAAAGGACTAACCCAGCTGCGCTCCAAGTTCCTCCGCGGCCCCCCGGGGCATCGCAAAGGGTCTGGGGCGGTCCGCCTGTCACCGCGATCTTTTTCAGCTTCCCCTGGGCAAAAAATCCGATATTGGCACCATCCGGAGACCAGAACGGATAACTTGCGTCATCCGTACCCTGCAAGAGCTGCCATTGAAGTGAATCGAGGGGACGAATCCATAACCGGTTCCGCCCTTCGGAAAGGGCGACAGCCACGATATACCGGCCGTCGGGAGAGAGATTGAACATCGTAATAACCGACTGCTCCGGCGGCGGTACCTGGAAACGCGTGCTCGGTTGCTGCAAAGGCACTTCACGGAAGTGAACAAAAGACAACGCCGCGAGCGCAATCAAAAGCACCGCTGTGGCCGCGATCCAAGGGAAAGCAGAACGAGGCTGAGGCAAGGGCGAATCGGTCACGGCCGGAGCTGTCAGGATCTCGTGGATCTCAATTCGCGCGTCGCCGGCGTCTCGAAGGCGAAGTGTTTTGTCTTTCTTCAAACAGCGCCGCAACAGATCGCGCACTTTCAGCGGCGTTGCAGCGGGCAATGCTTGCCAGTCCGGCTCGGCTCTCACCACCGCAGCCAAAATATCCGTCACATCCTCGCCGTGAAAGGCCTGCTTTCCGGAAAGCATTTCATACAGCACGCAGCCAAACGCCCAGATGTCCGTGCGCTTGTCTACCGATCTTCCGCGCGCCTGCTCCGGAGACATATAGGCGGCGGTGCCCAGGATCACTCCCTGCATGGTGGCTGCGCGGCTCAGCGTTGGTGAATTGCTGATGTCTTCATTTGCTGCGTCGCCCTCGAACGCTTTCGCGAGTCCAAAGTCCAAAACCTTCACTTTGCCTTCCGGCGTCACCTTCACATTGGCAGGCTTCAGATCGCGATGAATGATTTGTTTCTCGTGCGCGGCTTCCAGCGCTTCGGCAATCTGTACAGCAATCTTCAAGGCTTCTTCGATACCGAGCGCGCCGGCCTTCACTTGCTCGGCCAGCGTCTCGCCGAGAACTAATTCCATTACGAGATATGTCACATTGTCAGACCGCTCCAAGCCGTAGATCGTTGCGATGTTGGCGTGGTTCAGCGCCGCGAGCATTCGGGCTTCACGCTGAAAGCGGGCAAGACGTTCAGGATCATTGACGAAATTAGCGGGGAGGACTTTGATGGCCACGTCGCGCGCGAGTTTCGAGTCGCGCGCGCGATACACCTCGCCCATTCCGCCCGCGCCAATCTGCGCGACGACTTCGTAGGAGCCGAGACGCGTGCCCGCGGCGATGCTCATTTCTTCAGCCCTGCGGTCCAGTTGAGGACCACTGTGATTGGCGCGGACGCCGCTTGTTCCGGCACCGTGTTGATCAGGAATCGCTGGCCGTCGGCGGATACTGCGTACTGATAACGCCCTCCCATTGCAATGTGTGTCTCGAAGAGCGGCTTAACGGCATGGACTTCAAAAGTGGCTCCTTTACCATCTACTGTGGCAGCCATCATCGTGTCGTCGGGAGCGAGATAAAAAATCTCGGTGCCGTCACGCCGCCATCGAGGGAGAGTGCCGCCGGCGGTCGAGATTTGCCACTTCCCACCAGGTCCCGGAAACGGGGCAACATAAACTTCGCTTCTGCCGGACTCATCCGAGCGGTACGCGACCCACCGGCCGTCTGGAGAAAATTGGCCAAAGTCTTCTTCAAATTTCGTGTTAAGAAATCGAACCGGCTTGTGATCTCCGGAAAGCGGCAAGAGAAATAATCCCCTGCCTGTCTGCCCAACTCTGGCGCGGTAGAGTATAAACCGGCCGTCCGGAGACCAACTGAAGGGAATTTTGTCGAGATTGTCCTCGAGCAGCGCTTCCTCAGCGCCAGCCCCGCTGGAGGACTTCTGATAGAGACCAAAATGTCCTTTGCGATTTATGTTGAAAACAATTCGACTGCCGTCCGGTGACCAGATGGATGTTGAGGCGGCTTCGGGACCAAAAGTGAAGCGAGTTCGCAGCCCGCGCGCCACGTCGTAGAACCAGATGTCCCTCCCCTTCCCTGACTGATCTATGATGCTGAAGGAAGCTTGCTTCCCGTCTGGAGAAAGCTCTAGGTCGGTGTATAGAGCCGGGTCTCCAAGCAAGCCGATCTGTTTTCCGGTCCGGTCTAACCACACGAGTTGGTCTCCCGTCGTTGCCGTTCCCGTTTGATACGCCAACACGCCATTCTCCGATATTGAGAAGACCCCAGCAGGATTAGTCGTGCTGCTTTCCCTGATGTTTTCGGCAATCGGGAAGGCATCGCCCATGAGTACGAGACGTTGCGTGTCAAATGGCTGCGCCATGAGAGTCGTCTCGCGCAGGAAAAGTAGATGGCCACCAGAATAGGCAACATTTGACGAATCGGCGTCGAACAGAAACTTTCGTTCGGCGGGGCTGAGCGAACCCACATAAGTCGGCCCGCCTCCCGGACCTGTGCTTGGGCGATAGAGAAAATGCTGGCCGTCGGGCAGGAAAAAGGGCCGCATGTGGACGGTCTCACCTTGGGCGAGTGTGGTGGCTGTGGTGGGCACTCCGCCAGCGGCGGAAACTTTTTGGAGTGCCGAACTAGACGTCGGGCCAAAGACGATTACCCCGTCTCGATTCCATGTTCCGCCCCGAGGATCCGGCGCGTCGCACAACGTAATAGGCGGGCCGCCTGAAACCTCGATCTTCTTGAGCTTCCCGCCTGCAAAAAAACCAATAAATCGGCTGTCGGGCGACCAGAACGGCTGAAAAGCACCTTCGGTTCCTGCCAGCGATTGAGCGGCAAGAATATCGAGCGAACGAACCCAGAGCTGCGATTTGCCATCCGCACCTGTGGTTACAATGGCGATGTGGCGGCCGTCAGGCGAAATCGCCAGGGGGCTCACAACTGCTCCACTGGCCGTAGGAGCTGCCATCGCCAATTGGCCTGTTCCCGGCGGAGAAATAAAAAAGCGGACCGGCTGCGCGGCTTCCGGTGCGTGCCGGAGATAAGCGAAAGCTCCCCATCCCAGCGCTGCAACTAAAATGGCAAGCGCCGCAATTGTCCAAGCGGCGCGATCGCTTCTAAGTAAACTCTTTTCCCGTGGGTTCACCGCCTCGACTGAAACCGGCGTAGTGAGGGCCTCGTGAATCTCAAGGCGTGCATCACCGGCGTCGCGGAGGCGCAACGTCTTGTCTTTCTGCAGGCACCGCCGCAGCAACTTTCGGATGATATGCGGAGTGTTTTCCGGGAGCAGGTTCCAGTCGGGATCGATCTTAACCACCGCGGCAAGAATCTCGGTTATATCTTCTCCGTCGAATGCTTGCTTGCCCGTCAGCTGCTCAAAAAGCACGCAGCCGAAGGACCAAAGGTCGGTGCGTTTGTCCACCACTTTGCCGCGCGCTTGCTCCGGGCTCATGTACGCAGCTGTCCCAAGGATTACGCCTTGCATGGTTGCTGCGCGGCTCAGCGTTGGCGAATTCGACAGGTCTTCGCTCGCAGCGTCGCCTTCAAATGCCTTTGCTAATCCAAAATCCAACACCTTAACTTTGCCTTCCGGCGTCACCTTCACATTGGCCGGCTTCAGATCGCGATGAATGATTTGTTTCTCGTGGGCGGCTTCCAGCGCTTCGGCGATTTGTTTCGCAATCCCTAATGCTTCTTCGATTGGAACGGCCCTGTCTCGCTTGACGCGCTCTTGCAGCGTCTCCCCCGGCACTAACTCCATCACCAGATAGCTCGTGCCGCCGGATTGTTCGAGGCCATGAATTGTTGCGATGTTGGGATGATTCAGCGCGGCCAGCATCTTCGCTTCGCGCTGAAAACGAGAGAGCCGTTCGGCATCATGCGCAAAGGCTTCGGGCAAAACTTTGATAGCCACGTCGCGGGCAAGCTTGGTGTCATGTGCGCGATACACCTCGCCCATGCCGCCCGCGCCAATCGCGCCGGTAATTTCGTACGGACCGAGTTTTGTGCCAGTGGGGAGCATTATTTATTCAGTTTTGCGGCCCAGTTCAAAACGACGGTCATGGGCTCGACCTCCGCCTCCCTCACTTCCGTGTTGATCAGGAATCGCTGGCCGTCCTTGCTGACATCATAAAAAAGTTGTTCCGACGTTCCGACAGGCTCCCGCGGATTTGCCTGGAAGAGCGGAACGGGAGCGCCCGCGTCGAAATTCGCACCTTCCGTCACCGGCGCGGACATGACCTTGCCATCGGAAGAAAGATAAAACAACTCCTTGCCGTCACCCCGCCATCGCGGCTGCTCTCCACCTCCGCTCGATACTTGCCACTTCCCTTTGGCTGCCGGAAAGGAGGTCACGTAAACCTCCCATTTCCCGGTCTCATTGGAGGCATAGGCCACCCACTTTCCGTCCGGGGAATAGTGGGCATTCTTAAGGGTCGAGGAGGTTTTAAGAAACTGAGCGCTTTTCATCTCCGGGAGAGTCAGGAACCATAGGTCAAGGCCTCGTGTGAACAGGATATATTTTCCGTCCCTGGACCAGTCATTCGGATATTCGTCAGCATCAATGTGCTGGATGGGCTCTTCTTCTTGCGCGCCATCGGCGGCTTTCAAATACAGATTAAAAACGTTCTGGCGGCTGGAGGAGAAGGCCAACCGCGAGGCATCCGGACTCCAGACGGGCATCGCGTCGATGGCGGGATCGAAAGTCATGCGCTTGGCGCTATCGCGTTGCAGGTCGTAGATCCACACATCGGTGTTCTGGTTGGCTGAGTCCGTCTTGTCGACCGCCGCCGATTTTCCGTCGGGCGCCAGGGACACGTTGGCGTACAATTCCGGCTTGCCCACCACGCCAACCTGATTCCCTTTTCTGTCGAACCAAATTAGTTGTGAAAAGGAGACCGCGCCGCTGTTCTGCGCCACCAGCAGGCCGCTATCGATTGCTGAAAAGCCTACCCGCCCGACGCGCGCTTGATACTGGACTTCCGTGAGAATCGGCGCAGGTTCTCCACTGAGTTCGAATTTGGCGGAATCGAAGCGTTGCGCGAAGAGGGTCTTATCACGGTAATACAACAGGAAGCCGGGTGCGGCATAGGCTGCGTTGGCCGTCGCCTTGGTCACGAATCGCTTTTCCTTGGAATCCAGCGAACCCACAAAGATGGCGTTGGAGGCGTACTGGATGGCAACATCGAAGGTCAGGTACAAGTAATGCTTCCCGTCAGGCAAGAACATCGGCCAGCGCAGGCTGGTTTCTCCACGGCTGGCATCCGGGGAACTGATCAACGTGGGTGTTCCACCTGAGGCTGCGATTCGATACAAGCCGGTTCCCAACTGGCCGCTGGGCGTGAAAAGGATCACGCCGTCCTTATTCCAGGTTCCCCCCCGGCCCGAGGGAGCATCGCAGAGCGTCTGCACGGATCCGGCGTCCAGGTCGAGTTTCTTCAATTTTCCTTCCGCAAAGAATCCGAGCGACTTTCCGTCCGCCGACCAGAATGGAAAACTGGCGCCCTCCGTATCCGCAATGGGTTTCGCATCTTGCGAGCCGAGTTCGTAAATCCAGATCACACTCTTGCGCGCTGATTCCTTGTACCCCGTCGCCGCAATGGTATGGCGGTTAGGCGCCACTGCCATATCACGAGGTGAAAACGACGTCGGCCCGCGAAAATACATGGTCGGTTCGGACGGCCTGGAATTTCGCCACCAAGTCGCGCCCAGCGCTACGATCACAACGAAAGCGCCGAGAAGGAGCCACGGCAACCCGGGTCTCGTTGTGGTTGCTCTTGCCGGCGCCACTGCCGCGCCTGCGCCCTTGTAGTCGCTGCTTTCGGAGGCCCACTTCAGCTCGCGCGATAGATCGCGGGCTGTTTGCCACCGGTCATCGGGATCTTTTGCCAGGCAGGTCTTCACCACGCGTTCCAGGGCGGCGGGCGTCAAGGGTTGAAGCGACGACATCGGCGGCGGATCCGTCTCCAGAATCTTGGCGATTAAACTGGCCTGGCTCGCGCCTTCGAATGTCTTTCTCCCCGTCGCCATCTCGTAGACCAGCGCACCGAAAGCGAAGATATCCGTGCGCGCGTCGATCTGGTCTGTTTTTCCTTCCACCTGCTCCGGGGCCATGTACTGCAGAGTGCCGAGAATCGTGCCTTGCGACGTGACCGACTCGGCCATGGTAAGAAGCTGGGAGAGCGGAGTGGCCGGCGCGGTCTCCTGCGTCAATTTGGCCAAGCCGAAGTCCAGCAGTTTCGTCCCGGACTTGGTGAGCATGATGTTGCCGGGCTTCAGATCGCGGTGGGTGATGCCCTTGCGATGCGCCTTATCCAGCGCGTCGGATATTTCGATCGCGTACTGCAAGACTTGTTGGATCGGGAACGCGCTTTTCACCAGGCGCTGCGCGAGGGTCTCGCCTTCCAGATACTCCATCACTAGAAAATCGATATCGTCCTGATGGCCGGTGTCGTAGAGCGTGCAGATGTGGGGATGATTCAGGCTGGCGATGGTTTTGGCTTCGCGGTCGAAGCGCTCGCGCAATTCTGCGCGGTCGGCGAGATGAGCGGGAAGAACCTTGATGGCGACGATGCGATCGAGGCGCGTATCGCGGGCCTTGTACACCTCGCCCATTCCGCCCGCACCGATAGCGGAGAGAATTTCGTAAGGCCCTAGACGTCTGCCTGGGGGAATCGCCATGGGCTCCCGCCAACTTTAGAATTGGCAAAGTATACCCTCGACTTGCTTTTACACATCCGCAAATTCTTGAAGGACAGGATTGCCGCGGAATCTGCATCTAGCGAGAAGGGCAAACAGGCTGAGGGAAGTGGCAATTCGGAGAATGTTTTTGTAGCACAGCACTCTTGCCTGTGCGGGTTTTGCGATCGTCATCGGGTGGGGCAATCTGCTCGTGCGACGTACAAAACCACACAGGCAAGAGTGCCTGTGCTACTTGGCTCGCTTGCTCCGCTTGTGCCAGGGGCGGATAATGCCGGGGGAACAGTGCGGAACGGTACGAGGCGCCAGGCGACTGGGGAGGCTTCCATGGCGGCGACAAAACTTTCGGAAAAAGAAATAGCGGCTGGATTGCAAAAACTCAGTGGATGGAGGGTGGTGAACGGAAACCTGCACCGCGTGTTTGAGTTCAAGGATTTCTCGGAGGCGTTCGGGTTCATGACGCGCGCCGCGATCGCCGCCGAAAAGATGGACCATCACCCGGACTGGTCCAACTCGTGGAACAAGGTCACTGTGGATCTGTGCACGCACAGCGCCGGCGGCCTGACGAAGAATGATTTCGACCTTGCGGGGAAGATGCAGCTGATTTGTGGCGGATAAAATCTGCGCCCTCGTTTCCGGTGTTAGCCGGGTTTAGTGGCACAGGCTTCAGCCTGTGGGTTTTGGACCTTGCATGGACGAACTCCCACAGGCTGAAGCCTCTGCCACTTAAAGTTCAGCGCAGTGCCAGCTCGAAGAAAAGCGACTCAGGGATTGGGTTCTTCATATAAGTTGGAATTTCACGAAATCCAAATGTCCGGTAGAGTTTTTGCGCCTCTTGCATGGAAGGAAGCGTGTCCAGGACCATCCTCTGGTAGCCAATCATTTGCCCTTCGGCAATCAATTCTTTCACCAGTTGCCGTGCGGCGCCCTGGCCGCGAAACGCTGCGCGCACGTAGAGCCGCTTCAATTCGCACGATTCCGGATCGAATTTGCGAAGCGCCGCACAGCCGATGGCCTCTCCGGAATTTCCCGGGCTTTCCTGCATGGCCAGAAGGAGCCTACCGCTGGGCGGAGCGTAGAGGCCGGGCAGCGAGGCCAGTTCGCGCTCATAATCCACGAGGCATACCTCCACTCCAGTCGTGGTCGCGTATTCGCGGAACAAATTGCGCGCCTGCGCGATGGTTTCTCCCGAGTGAGCCGGGACGATGCGGAGCATGGCGGCCTCGTATCGCGATTGTGAATCCATTGAAGTTCGCGGGCAATGGTTTTGAATCTTTTCCGCGCGCCTACCGGTCCAAAATGTCTCACCTGAGGGGTTCACCTCACACACCTGGCTGAGCGCCTTTATCAGGCGCTGCGAAAACCGCATAGCCAAGAGTGGCTGTGCTACTTGAACCCGCGCGTTTGATAGAATGACTCGTTGGAATTCACGGGATTGGACGGCAGGGGAAACCAGGAAAATGCCGGAAGCGATCATGAGGAAAAGCGCCGACGACGAGCGCGTATTTGAAGGCTACCGGCGCTGGGGATATCTGGCGGCGAATCTGGATCCGCTCGGCTTCCTGACGCCGGCCGTGCATCCTGAACTCGTTGCTGCCGGTGAGGCCGCAGCGGCGGCGCGAAAGTTTTACTGCGGGACGATCGGCGCGGAATTCGTGCACATTGACGATACCGAACGCCGCCGCTGGATCGCCGGGAAGCTGGAATGTGACGCCCCGCAGCCCGATCGCGGATTTATTCTCGAGCGGCTGATCCGCGCGGAGCTTTTCGAGCAGGTGCTTCAGGCGCGCTATTTGGGAAGCAAAAGGTTTTCGCTGGAAGGCGTGACCGCGGTCATTCCTCTGCTGGACACCGTGCTAACGGCGGCTGCGGCGGCGGGCGCGGAACAAGTGGTGCTGGGGATGAGCCATCGCGGGCGGCTAAATGTGATGGCGCACATCGCGGGGCAACGCGCGGCGGATATTTTTGCGGGCTTCGAGGATGTGGACCCGCGCAGCGTGCTGGGCAGCGGAGACGTCAAGTATCATGTCGGCGCGACGGGGGAATACCGCACACGCGACGGCCGCAAACTCAGCGTGCACCTGGCGTCCAATCCAAGCCATCTCGAGGCGGTCGATCCCGTGGTCGTCGGACGAGCGCGCGCCAAGCAAGCGCGCGCCGGCCATCCCGGCGGAGTGAAGAAAATTCTTCCGATTGTTCTGCATGGGGACGCGGCGTTCGCCGGCCAGGGCGTTTGGGCGGAGACGCTGAATTTTTCCGACATCGAGGCGTACTCGGTCGGCGGGACGATCCACGTGATCGTAAATAATTTGCTGGGATTTACCACCGAACCTCGGGAATTTCAATCCTCGCGCTTCGCCTCTTCTCTGGCCAAGCGGCAGTCCGTGCCCATTTTTCATGTGAACGGCGAGGATCCGGAGGCGGTCGTTCGCGTGGGGCAAATCGCGCTCGAATATCGGTCCGCTTTTGGCAGCGACGTGGTGATCGACGTGATCGGCTACCGCCGGCACGGCCACAGCGAAGTGGATGACCCGACCATCACGCAGCCGCTGCTGTACGCGAAAATCAAGGATCACGCGCAGCTCTGGCAGATTTACGCTAAGGAAATTGGAGCGGATCCATCGGCGACGGCCGCCGCCGTGCGCAGCGAACTCGAGAGCGCGCACCAGGCGGCGAGCGAGATGCAGAAAAAACCGCGGCTGCGCAAGCTGCCCGCCTACTGGTCGCCCTACAAACGGGGCCGGTACGACAGTGCCTACGAAGTGGACACGGGAGTCGCGCCCTCGGAACTCGCCAAGATTACGGATTTACTGACCAGTTATTCTGCGGATTTCGCGATCCACCCGAAGGTAAAAAAATTGCTTGAGCAGCGCGCCGAAATGGGGCACGGCAAGCGCCCCGTGGACTACGGCATGGCGGAAGCGCTGGCTTTCGGAACGCTGCTCCTCGGGGGCACGCCGGTGCGCTTCACGGGACAGGACACGCGGCGCGGTACGTTCAATCAACGGCACGCGGCGCTTGTCGATACGCGGAACGAAATGCAATATGTGCCGCTGGAACATCTGGCGCCTGATCAAGCGCGCTGCGAAATTTTTAATTCGACGCTATCCGAAGCCGGTGTGCTTGGTTTTGAATACGGCTACAGCCGCGACTATCCGGAAGCGCTGGTGCTTTGGGAAGCGCAATTCGGCGACTTCGCCAACGGCGCGCAAATTATCATCGACCAGTTCATCAGCGCGGCGGAGGACAAGTGGGACTTGCCTTCGGGCGTGGGGCTGCTTCTGCCGCACGGGTATGAGGGGCAAGGGCCGGAACATTCGAGCGCGAGGATCGAGCGCTATCTTCAACTGGCGGCCGAGGACAACATTCAAGTGTGCCAGCCGTCCAACGCCGCGCAATATTTTCACTTGTTGCGCCGCCAAGCGCTGCGCCGCTGGCGCAAGCCGATGATCGTGTTCACGCCGAAGAGCATGCTGCGGCATCCCGACGCGTCTTCGCCGATCGAGGATTTCCAAAGGCCGAGATTTGAATGGGTGGTGCCGGACCGCGAAGTCGACTCCGCCGAGCGCATTCTGATTTGCAGCGGAAAGATCGGCCACGAATTGCGCGGGGAGCGCAAACGCCGCGGAGATACCGATACGGCCATCTTGTTTCTCGACCAACTCTATCCCTTTCCGAAAAACGAGTTGCGCGCGGAAATGGCGCGCCATGCGAACGCGCGCGAAATTGTTTGGGTGCAGGAAGAGCCGGCGAATATGGGCGCGCTGTCGTATGTATTGCCGCGCATCCGGACGTTTTTTCCGGACATTCAGGCGCGTTCGGTGAAGCGCTCGGCCAGCGCGAGCCCCGCGACGGGCTCGGCCAAGGCGCATGAACTCGAACAGAAAACTTTGCTGACGTTGGCGTTCACCACGGGGCCAAGCTGATCAGCAAATTTTAGTAGCGCATGCTTCAGCTTGCGGGGTTTGGGACTTGCAAGAACTAAACCCCGCAAGCTGAAGCATGCGCCACTCAAGGCCGGCGGTATTTGAGCAATACCTGCAATTTTGAGGAGGAAATGAAGATGCAATCACGGATCTGGAAAGCGGTGGTGTGGGTGGTGGCGTTGTGTGCCGTGGCCGCTTGCGTTCCGGCGCAGCAGAATGCGCCGCTCACGGCTGTGCCGCCCATGGAAGGCGATTACGTCGCGCACAATTTCAAATTTTCAGATGGGCAGACGCTTCCCGAGGTTCGGCTGCATTACACGACGCTCGGCACGCCCCGGCGCGACGCCAGCGGGCGCGTCACCAACGCCGTGCTGATTCTGCACGGCACCAATCGCGCGGGCCGCGTATGGCTTATTCCTTCCTTCGCGGGCGCGCTCTTCGGTTCGGGGCAGCTGCTCGATGCGTCGAAATACTATCTGATCCTTCCCGATCAACTCGGCGGCGGCCTCGGAAAATCCACGAAACCGAGCGACGGCCAGCGCGCGAAATTTCCGCACTACGATTATTCGGATATGGTCCGCGCTTCGCAGATTCTTCTCGCGCAGGGATTGCAGGTGAACCATCTGCATCTGCTCATCGGCGCGTCCATGGGGTGCATGGAAGGATTCATGTGGGGCGAATCGAATCCCGACGACATGGACGCCATGCTGCTGCTTTCCTGCCTGCCGGTGGAGGTCGCCAGCCGCAACCGCATGGTGCGAAAAATCATGATAGACGACATCCGCCTCGATCCCGGATGGAACAACGGCAATTACACCGAGCAGCCTTACGGATTGCGCGCCGCGCTCGGGCATTTGCTCGTGGTGGGAAGCATTCCGACGCGCTGGCAGAAGCAGTATCCGACCACCGCGGCGGCCGACAAATACGTGAATGACTACATCGAACAAAACATGAAGACGACGGACGCGAACGATTTCATGTACCAGTATGACGCGTCGCGAAATTACGACGCTTCAAAGGGCCTCGACAAAATCCGCGCCAAGGTGCTGCTCATCAATCCGCAGGAAGATTTCTGGAATCCGGCGGAGCTGGGCATCGCCGAAGAGGAAATCAAGAAAGTGAAAAACGGAAAATTTGTTTTGTTGTCGTTTCCCGAGTCGTACGGACACTACACGTTTTTTCAAGCGGCTGCGTGGCAGAAATACTTGGCGGAATTTCTTCAGGGTTTGCAGTAGGACGGGCTTCAGCCTGTCTGGTTTTAATTTTAGGAAGTCCCAAAAAGCAGACAGGCTGAAGCCCGTCCTACTCGAATTGTTTCCGAAACTCTCCCAATTGCTGCTTGAGAGCTGCAACTTCTGACTGAAGAGTTGCGACTTGATCCTCGAGGCGGTCAATCCGCTCGCCGCCGCTGGCCCCGCCGGGCGCTGAAATTCCCGCCGCTGCTGAATTCTGCGGGGGTGCTTCCACCTCGCCGCTCAAGAGGTGCGCGTAGCGCGCCTCCTTCGTGCCCGGCTGGCGGGCTAGCACCGTGACGAGCGGCGGCTCGCGCTTCATCAAGCGCTGCAGCGTGGATTGCACGATGCCCAGATCCTCGAATTTGTGCATGCGGTCGGCGCGGCTGCGCAGTTCGCCGGGCGTCTGCGGTCCTCGGAGCAACAGCTCGGACAGGATGGCGATTTCATGCCGCGTGAAATTGTAGGCTTCCTGCAAGCGATGTTCGTACTTGCTCACGCGGCTGACCATGTTGTCGGCGGGTCCCGCGAGGCCCTTTTTGTTCAGGGTGCGCAAGGCCTCGCGCACTGCTTCTTCGTCCAAACTCATGAGCGGATCGCGGTTGGATTTCTGGTTGCAGGCGTTGACCAGCGCGTTCAGGGAAAGCGGGTAGTATTCCGGCGTGGTCAGTTCTTTTTCCACGAGCGAGCCCAGGACCCGCGTCTCCACATCGCTTAGGAGGATGTCCATTGGGCAAAATCATATCGTAACGCGACCCGGTTCCCAAATTTCAAGGCCCCGGCGTTACTGTCCATAGGCGGGTAAAAATTTCAAGCCGGATTAGGATACTTCCGGGTGCAAAATGTTGCATGCTGAGTTAATCCTATTAGGGGCAGTTAATTACGCGACACAAGCACAATAAGACTTTGGAAGCGGACTTGCTCCTGGAAGTACTATCAGGCAGTGGGGTAGGTCTTAGATATGCCCGATAAAGGAGTCACGCATGTTGTCGAAACTCGTAAAGATTCAGCGTAGATGGATTGGGGGATTTGCCATCCTCGCATCGTTTTTCACTGTTTTTTCAATGGCCGCGCCCTTGATGGCGCAGACCACGGTCCTTGGGGAATTGACATTTAAAGGCGCGTCCAAGGTGGAAAAGACCTCCGGCGTGTGGATTGACGGCAAGTACGTGGGATATTTAGGCGAACTGTGGGGCCCCAAGCGGATTCTGTTGATCCCTGGCGACCACGAACTGGCCGTTCGGCAGGCGGGCTATAAAGATTTCACGGAAACGCTTACCGTAGAACCGAAGGAATTGTTGCTCGTTCCCGTCAAAATGCAGAAAGAAACCAGCGATACCTGGCCGAGCGTGACCGCGGAGCTGAAAGTTGATGTTTCGCCGGACCGCGCCGCCGTCTTCGTTGACAACAGGTTCCTGGGACACGCAGGGGAATTGGGCGGTGCATTTCACTCCATGCTGCTCAGTCCCGGGACGCACAAAATCAAGGTCGAATTGCCCGGATACCAGAGCTTCGAGACGGACGTAACCCTGGTTGCAGGCCAGAAGTCGGTGGTGAAGACGAATCTTGCAAAGGGCAGCATCCACCAGGCAGACGCTCTTATCGATGAATCTAGTAATCCCGCGAACCGCAGCAAGTAACAGCGCGTTGCCTTTGCGTTCGGACGGCCACCTGGGAAATCGGGTGGCCGTTTCATTTTTGGCAGCTCGGACTTTTTGCCTTGAGCATTTCTGAAGGGCAGTCTTTTGGGCTGGTCCTTGGGCAAAATAGCACCTGCAGGCTGACAGCTGAAACCAATTTGTTCCTTCCCCGGTGACATCGCGGAAACCGACAAAATACAGCCTGTCCAACTGGGGTTGCGTTGACAACCGCCGAGGCGGGAAGTAGCATTCGGGCTTACAAAGGATTTTTAATCCATGATTGGCCGGACTGTCACTCATTATCTAATCCGCGAAAAACTCGGCGGCGGCGGTATGGGGGTGGTTTACCGAGCTGAAGACACCCGGCTCGACCGCAATGTAGCCCTGAAATTCCTACTCGAGAACACTCCGACGGATTCGCAAACGCTGGAGAGATTTCAGCGCGAGGCGCGCGCCGCATCGGCACTAAATCATCCGAACATTTGCACGCTTCACGATATTGGTGAGTATGATGGCCGGCCCTTCATCGTGATGGAGTTGCTCGAAGGTCAGACGCTCAAACACCTGATCCATGATAGGCCCCTGAGAATCGATCAAATCCTCGACCTGGCCATCGAAATAGCCGATGCGCTCGCGACCGCGCACGCCAAAAACATCGTCCACCGGGACATTAAACCCGCCAACATCTTCGTTACCCACCGCGGGCAGGCGAAGATCCTTGATTTTGGTCTGGCAAAAATATCGGCCAGACACCACCACATGGACAGGACCATCGAGGTTTCTGCCCAGGTAACACTCGATATTGATCCGGAGCACCTGACCAGCCCAGGTACAGCAATCGGGACCTTAGCCTACATGTCGCCCGAACAGGCACTGGGCAAAGAGCTGGATGGCCGCACGGACCTTTTCTCTTTCGGCGCCGTCCTGTACGAGATGGCTACCGGAAAGCTTGCATTCGGCGGCGATACTTCCGCCGTGATCTCTGATTCCATTCTCCACGGAACGCCGATCCCACCAAGAGAACTCAATGCTGCCCTGCCGCTCGAGCTGGAGCGGATCATCAACAAGGCTCTGGAGAAAGACCCCGATCTGCGCTATCAGACCGCTGTCGAGATCAGGACTGACTTGAAGAGGTTGAAGCGCGATCGCGATTCTGAGAGCCGTGCCGGTGATGGAAGAAAGCAGTCGTCTGCGACCGCTCCCGTTGCGGCTCCTTCGAAAGAGAAATCCGTTGCCGTCCTCTACTTTGAGAATCTCAGCGGAAGCAAAGACGACCAATATTTCCGCGATGGGATGACGGAAGACATCATCACCGAGCTGTCAAAGATCAAGGAGTTGAAAGTCTTTCCGCGCGCAGCAGTCCTTGCTTACAGGGACAAGCCTGTTACGGGGCCCCAGGTCGGTCGCGAACTCGATGCTGCCTGCGTGCTCAGCGGAAGCTTGCGCCGGGCCGGCAATCGCTTGCGGATCACGGCCCAGCTGGTCCAGGCCCAAACCGGCCATTCCATCTGGGCGGAACGCTATGATCGGGAGCTCAAGGATGTCTTCGAAGTACAGGATGAAATCGCCCGTAGCATCAGCCAAGCCCTGCGAATCCAGCTTTCGCCTCAGGAAGAAAAGGCGATTGCGCGCAAACCAACCGACAATCCACAGGCATATGACTATTACCTGCGGGGGCGCCAGTTCTTTTACCAGTTCCGCAAGAAGGGATTTGACTTCGCCCGGCAGATGTTCGCTCGCGCCATTGTGATTGACCCGCGCTATGCGCGCGCGTTTGCCGGGGTGGCGGATTGCTGTTCGTTTCTTTACATGTACTGGGATAGCAGCGAAGACAACTTGAATGAAGCGGAGGCGGCGAGTCGCAAAGCTCTTGAGCTGGACCCAGAATTGGCCGAGGCGCATGCTGCGAGCGGATTGGCCTTTGCATTGAGGAAGAACTTCGCGGAGGCTCAAAGAGAGTTCGAAAAGGCGATCCGTCTCAATCCGAACCTTTTCGAAGCGCATTACTTCTATGCGCGCACAACGTTCCTGCGGGGCGACCTGGCCAAGGCCGCGGAGCTGTATGAAGAGGCAGCCCGGCTCAATCCTGACGACTACCAAGTCATAGCCGGCCTGGTATGCGTTTACCATGGACTGGGTCGTGAACAGGAAGCGAAATCCAGTGAGCGCCGGGGGCTGCAAGTGATCGAGCGGCACACCGAAATTCACCCGGATGATGCCCGGGCACTCTACTTAGGGGCGGGAATCTTAGCTCGGATGGGGGAACGCGACCGAAGTTTGGATTGGGCGCGCCGCGCGCTCGCAATTGATCCTGAAGAATCCGCGATTCTTTACAATGTGGCTTGCGTCTTCGCCATTCTTGGCGAAACCGAAGAGGCCATTGAGTGTCTGCGAAAGGCAGCGGGCTTCGGAGCGTTCTACAAGAATTGGGCAGCCAAAGATCCTGACCTCGATTCGCTGCGTTCCGATCCCCGTTTTCAGTCACTGATCAGCTAGCATCGCTCCGCCTGTTTCCACCAGGGTGGTTCAAACCGGAAGAAACGGCAACGGTAATTTCGCTGAGGAAGCGCCCTACTAAATCCAGATCGCAAGCAAATTGACCCACCGCCAAAGAAAGGCTCGTTTAGACAAGCTCAGCCGCTCGCGTTACGGTATTATCTTTCGACCATGCCGCTCCAAATTATCAAGCGCCGCTCGCGCGGTTTCATTTGTGTAAATGCCCATCCCGAGGGATGCCGGCGCAACGTCGAGCGCTGGGTTGCCGGAGTAAAGGGGCAAGTTTCCGCCGGACAAAATGCGCCGAAAAATGTGCTGGTCATCGGCGCGTCCACCGGCTACGGCCTCGCGTCGCGCATCGCCGCGGCCTGGGGCTATGGAGCGAAAACGCTGGGCGTGTTTTTCGAGCGGCCACCGGAAGGCGACAAGGTCGCATCGGCGGGCCACTACAACACCGTCGCTCTTCATTCGACCGCCAGGCGCGATGGATTGTTTGCCGCAAGCATCAACGGCGATGCCTTTTCCGACGAAATCAAGCGCGCCGCCGCGGAAAGCATCCGCAAGGAAATGTCTGCGGTTGATCTGGTGATTTACTCGCTGGCCTCTCCGAAGCGCACGGATCCGCGCACGGGCAAGGTGCACAATTCGGTCCTGAAGCCGGTCGGGCAGGCGTTCACGAATCGCACGATCGAGCTCGATTCGGAAAAAGTGGTGAGCGTCACTCTGCAGCCCGCGAATGACGGCGAAATTGCGGACACCGTCGCGGTGATGGGCGGAGACGACTGGCGGCGCTGGATGGACATGCTGCTCCAGGAAAAATTGCTGGCGCCGGGCGCGCGCGCGGTGGCGTATTCCTACATCGGCCCGGAAATTACCTGGCCGATTTATCGCGACGGCACGATTGGCCACGCAAAGAAAGACCTGGAACGTGCCGCAAAGGAATTGGACGCAACGCTGGCGAAACAATTGGGAGGCCACGCCTGGGTTTCCGTCAACAAAGCGGTGGTGACGCAGGCGTCGGCGGCGATTCCCGTCGTGCCGCTGTACTTGAGCCTGCTTCCCCTGGCGATGAAAAAGAAAAATCTGGACGAAGGGCCGCTCGAACAGATGCGGCGCCTGTTCACGGATTTTCTTTGCGCAGGAGATGCGCCGAAACTGGACGAGGCGCGGCGCTTGCGCCTGGACGATCGCGAAATGCGCGCAGACGTGCAGGCGGAAGTTGCGGCGCTGTGGCCCAAGGTTACGACGGAAAATCTGCGCCAGGTCAGCGCCTTCGCCGGCTTTCAGCGCGAGTTTCGCGGCTTGTTTGGATTTGAAGTCGAAGGCGTGGATTACGAACAGCCCACGGAGACGGATTTACGGTGGTAGCGCGGGCTTCAGCCTGCGGGTTTTTGCCCTTGCAAGGACTAAACCCCGCAGGCTGAAGCCCGCGCCACTGGCAAGATCTAAAGCCGTTTGCGAAGAAATTCAAAAACGACGTAGCCGACCAGTCCGGAAAAAATGGCAATGCCGAAATTGGCGACCGTGAAAATATCTTTCACGGCGAAAGCCAGGCTCTTGCCCGGGCCATTGGCCCGAGTAAACTCTCCCATTAAGAGGTTTGAATAAAACAGGAATACGATAAATCCAACCTCTACCAGCGCCCTCCAAATCGGGGCCAATTTTCCTGTCCTTGTTTCTCTCGAAGGCATCGCGTAACTATAGCAAGAAACCGCATCTATGTCGGACGAACTCAGAATGCTTCGCGCTAGAAATTCTTAGCGGCTTGGTGAATTGTTTTCAGGAATGTAGAAGTCCAGATCGCGAGGCTGGCGTCTTCCGTTGCCGAGCGGAAACAATCCTCTGCCAGCATCGGTGCTCAGTTCATCCTCGACGCCACTGGGGACTATCCGCAGCCACGGCGATTGCGCGCGCTCGAGATAATTTCTGCGCGCGCTTTTGCGGCGCTTCGAGGAAGCGGACCTTGCATCGCGCCGCGCGGACCTGTGGCGCTTGCGTTGCCTGCGGTTTTTGTTCTTCATCGGCGCGCCAATACAGCAATTGCGAAAAAATACTCGATACGCAAATCAAGCGGTCAGAATGCCGCGGCGTCAGCGAAAGACCGGCGGGCTTTCGCAACAACGCCGCGGCTACATGACCCCACGCGGGTCTCGCCGTGATGGCGGTCAAAGCGAGACTCGGCCCCGCGCGAAACTCGAACACGTTAATTTCTTTTCCCTCATTCCGAATCCGAAGGCAATTCGCTCCCGCTTAGATTCAGCAGAGAGGCGGTCGTACGCAGACCAAGCCTGAGGCCGGACCGTTCCATCGGCCCATCCATGGTGTCCACTTGCTCCATCGCGGAATCGGAAGTGACATCTGCTTCCTGCGCTGCCGGCTCGATTGGGTCAGGCTCACGGAGTCCTTCCTCGAGATCTTGGGCCGATTTCAAATGAAACGCTCCGCGCAACGCGATGGGCGTAAGTATGGTCGTAAGCAAGACCATGGAAACCATCACCGCTACCTCGGGGCGCCCAAATATCCCCGTGCTCGCTCCCATGGCCGTGACGATCAAGCCGACTTCTCCGCGAGAAATCATTCCGCAACCAATCCGCAGGCTGCGAACCCAGTCCATGCCCGAGGCCAGCGCGGCCAGTCCACAACCGAAGAGCTTGCCAATCACCGCCACGAAGAGAATCGCCAGCATCAAGGTCCAATGCGCGGAGAGGGCGCGATAGTCGCTGGTGAGCCCGATGGTGACAAAGAACAGAGGGATCAAGAGACCATGGCCGATCGCGTAAAAGCTGCGCTCGACGTCCGCTTTATACTCGGATTCCGCGAACACATAGCCTAACAAGTAGGCTCCCGTGATTCCGGCAACGCTTCCCAACCACTCGGCGGAAATCGCGTACAAGAAGATCAGGGCCAGAACACAACTGGGCACGGCTTCATTGGCCGTCAGTCTGCGCATTTGAAGAATTAAGGGATCGAGCCAGCGTTTTGCCGCAAGATATCCGGCGACAAAAAAAGCTGCCACACAAACGCTGATCATGGACATTTGCACGAGCAAGGCGTGATTGGCCGCCAGCACCAGCCGGTGCTGCAACCAACTGCTCGCCATCGGCGCCAGCCCAAATGCCGCGCCGGACGAGGTCGTGATCGACGCGGCCAGAAATGCGAGGACAAACAAACCCATCACGTCATCGATGACTGCCGCGCCCAGAATTACCGTGGCTTCGGGCGAGGTCATTTTGCCGGCGTCCATAAGCGTGCGCGCGGAAATGGAGACGCTGGTCGCGGTCAGCGCTCCCCCCAGGAAGCAGGAAGTTGTCCA
Source organism: uncultured Acidobacteriota bacterium (assembly GCA_963813185.1). GTDB lineage: Bacteria > Acidobacteriota > Terriglobia > Acidiferrales > UBA7541 > Palsa-360. The sequence goes on along the minus strand of CAWEYA010000022.1, from coordinate 18,274 downwards.
GGAAAGGCCGAGCAGGTGCGCGACGCCTGCGCCCAGCAGGAACGGCCAGATGACGCCCGACAGCGCCACGAGGAAGGCGGTCAAACTCGCCGCCCGCATCCGGTCGACATCCGTTTCGATGCCCGCAATGAACATCAAAACAAAGCCGCCGAGTTGCGCGAGCAGGATCAGTGCGCCGGTGGCTTCTCCGCCCCTGAACACCTGGAAGTGGAGAAGATTCACAGCGCCTGGGCCCAACAACACGCCAATCAACAATTCCGCGAGGATGGCGGGAATTCCAAACCGGCTGCAGAGGGAGGCACCGATCTTGCCTGCCGGGATCAGAATGGCAATCAGCAACGCGAGCTGAAGTCCGGGTTGCATCGCTATTGAATGTCCACAGCTGGCAGAGCGTCGCCTTCCGCCCGGTCGCGCTTCCAAAGTTTGCGGAGAATCATTACCAAGTGCCACGGGCCCGTATAGCTGGGACCTTCGCGCTTAACTCCGTTATGAATCAGGGTCCGCAGGGTTGCCGCCTGCCTCCGCGCCAGTTCCGACTGCATCATGTTCCGAGCTAGCAGAGCGGCTTGGTGCGTGTGCTCCTCAGCCTTATCGGTGACGCGGAGGCGCATCCACAGTTCGCCCATTTTCAAGTGGGCGATGAAGCTGTCCGGAGCCAGCCGCACGCCTTCACGCAGCTCCTCGATGGCGTCCTGCACCTTGAAATCCACACACAACGCCATACCGTACAGAACACGCAATTCTGACACTTCCGGATGCGCCCGGACGCATTCGCGCAGTCCTTGCACGAGTTCCGCGCGTTCTTGTTTTTCGAGCAGGTGCGGATCTGCAAACATCCTGAGGAGCGATCCTTGCGCCTTCAAGGGAATGCGCGCGAGCACGGGTGAGGATGCCGTCGCGGTCAATGCCCCGCTGTTCTGCACACTCGAAGTCATTTCCATTTCGGGATTCATAAATTTCGCCTCGTCAATGCTTGAAATTTTCCGCATTTACGCCGCCATGAGCGTCCAACTATCCCGGCAGGCAAGGCGTTGTGCGGGCCACGCCCTGCCTCCCGGTTTTCTGCAAACTGCTAAGCCGCTGACATGACCGGTTCCGGACGGAACACGAAATCCGGATAGCCCAGTTGCCCCATCTCCGGAATGTCCAGTCCTGCAAGTTCCGTTTCCGCCGAGACCCGGTGGCCGATGAAGAATTCGACCGCCAAGTTGATGACCATGCTGATCGTGAATACGACGCCGATCAGCGTTGAGACACCCACCAGTTGCGCGACAAGCTGACTGGGATCGCCGTAGAAGAGACCCGTGACATTGCCGGTCACGCCGTTCCAGCTTCCCCCGTAGTTGCTCGTCCCGTCGGCAAACAACCCGACGGAAATTACGCCCCAGAGGCCGTTGGTCCCGTGGACGGAAATGGCGCCGACTGGATCGTCGACTTTTAGAGTGTTTTCGAAGAAGGAGCAGCTGAGGCAAACGAGAACGCCGGCGACCAAGCCGATGATGCAGGCACCTGCCGTGTTGACAAAGCCGCTCGGTGCTGTGATGGCCACGAGCCCCGCCAGCAGCCCGTTGCCGCTCATGGAGTAGTCCGGCTTCCCTTTGAGAGCCCACATGTACAGGATGGCTCCCATCGTTCCGGTGCAACCCGCCAGCATCGTGTCAACAGCAATCGTGCCAATGCGCAGATTGCCGTTGGCGGAAGCACCCAGCGTGCTGCCGGGATTGAATCCGAACCAGCCGAAGGCCAGGATGAAGCAGCCAATGAGACACGCCGAAACATCGTGACCCAGAATCGGGTTACTCGAGCCGTCGCGGTTGTATTTGCCGATGCGCGGGCCAATTATCAAACATACGGCCAGCGCCGTGATTCCTCCGACAGCGTGCACCACGCCCGATCCGGCGAAATCGCAGTAGCCCTTGCCCAGACCAGTATTTGTTCCGAGTTGAGAGAGCCAACCGCCGCCCCAAGCCCAGTTGCCATAGAGGGGATAAGTGATTGCGCCCATGATGATCGACGACACGGTGAACGCCAGGAATTTCCAGCGTTCGGCGCACGCGCCGGTCACAATCGTCAGGGCGGTATCCATGAAAACCATTTCGAAGAGGAAAATCACCATAACGCCGACGTCATACGTGTGGCCACTGAGAAGCATGCCCGCCGACGCGAACACGCCCCACGCCTTTCCGAATAACGTAAGGCTGTGCTCACCGGTCAGGGAATTCAGGCCGCCGAGGTTGCTGTTCCCGGCCGACCCGCCCATTTGTATGGCGAAGCCGATGATCCAGTAGGAAAACAATCCGCAGGTGTACACGAAGAAATTCATCATGTACGTGTGGTTGGCGTTTTTCGCCCGGCAAAGGCCCGACTCCACCATGGCGAATCCTGCCTGCATGAACATGACGAGGAACCCTGTAACGAGGGTCCAAATGAAGTTGGCGGCGATCTTGTTTTGGCCAACTTGATTGGCGACGTCGGGAAGGGTCACACCTGCCTTGGAATCCGCCGCCGGAACATCGTTAATCGTTCCTGTGATGGTGCCGCCGGGATCGCCCTTGGCTAGATCCGCCATCGAGGGCGCCTTACCGGCCGCGTCCTTGAGTTGGGCGTCAGCCGGGGCAAGGGGCGGAGCGGGAGCCGCCGCAGGTGCAGCGGCAGCGGGTGCCGGAGTCTGAGCATAGGCGACAGCGCCCAACGCCAGACCCAGCGTGAAAAGACAAAGACCCAGACAACAATATTGAAGGATTTTTTTCATCGTGAATGCTCCAGAGAGGTTTTGGCTGCCGCAAAGCTTGAAGGCTCAGCCTGCCCTGCCCTACTCTTACCGAACGCTACCGGCAAAATCCCAAGGACTCCGGCGAGGCTCACCCCGATTCCCACGAGGGAAAAGATGAGCCGGCCGCCGATGCTACCGGTAATGTGCAACCCGGCCACGGTGACGAACCATCCGCCCCAGGTAACTGCGATTCCCAGTAGTTTCAACACCGGGTTTCCAGCTACGCCGGCCGTCTTCCCTTCCATCGATTTGATTTGTAAGAATCCGAACAAGCTGATGGCTACCGCCACCAAACCGAGAACTAGAACCAGCTTGCCGAATCCTTCCGCAAGATAGGCGAGGCCCGCGCATAACGCCGTCGCCCCCGTCCAGAAAAGAGTTAAATAACTGCCTTGCTGCTTGTTTGCTGCCATTGCGTATTCCTCCTTGACCCGGCTGGGTCCGTCCTTAAGAAATAAATTCCTCGCTTCTTTCCATCGCCTGCAAAGGTCTCAAAAGCCCGTCTTGCAAAACGAAACAGAACCCGTACAACTTCGCGCGCATCGCCAGGGAACTGACCCTGTGCATTTCCGGCGTTTCCCTGGAGACGGTGCCGAGGAGAATCATCGCGGGAGGCTCGCGCGCGGACTGTCGAAAGGCCCGCAGCACGGCGCAATCAAACTTTGGGAGCGCATCAAACACGAGATTTCGTACGGCGATCGCATCCAGCAAGACCTGCTGCGATTCGTTGCGATCACGTTCCGGACGCCGCAAGCTGGAATCCCAGATGTCCGGAGGGCGAGTGATCCAGTCGCATTGCAGAGTGTCCGAGCGCAACTCCAAGCGCAGCAGCGTCAGCGGCGCGCGCGAAATTTCGCCGAACCGCATTTCCCTCCTCATCGCGCGGACGAAGTCAGCGACTTCCCACAACTGCCGCATTGCTTTTCCCCCGTGCGTTCGTCGTTTTTGCTCTCACTGGCAAAGCCATAAAAGCCGCGAATTCCACGCCAACAATGACTTCCAGCACCAGTGGCAATCCAGCTTGAAGCCGGAGAACCAACAGCAATGTCACCATAGAGAACCACTGCCATCGGGTACGCTGAAGCCGCTCCAGGCGCCCCGGGAAACGAAATAGGTCCGTGAACGTCAACTGCCCCTCGGGACTTGCGGGCACGCAGGCTCGTATGCACGCCACGGCAAAAAAACCAGAGATCAGCAACTCAAAAAGGACTGTTTCCATATCTCGCCGGTGTCCTTCCGCACGCCCAGAAATTCACAAATCCGCAAACAGAACGAAAATCGCCAAAGAGCGGGGCTAAAAAGACCAGTCCTAGCGCCGTTCAGGGTTTACTTTTCGGCTCGTCGTCGAGCGTTATGTTGCGATTGGTTGGACACGGCATCGTGTCCGAGAAAAACAGTGCAGCTGGAGGTGCGCAACGCCGGCGCCCCCTTTCATCGGCGAAAGGAGGTGTTCGTGGCGGCGATGTTACACCGTAATTTCAGGCGCAGTTTGCAACGTTTCTATCGAGACAGTCAAATTCAAACTTTCAATCGGCACGATTCAGGGCGGACACCGGTTAATGCGAGCCGAGCTTGAGTTCATCATTCAAGATGATGGTCTCCGCGATTTCCTTCATGGACTTGCGACTCTGCTGGCTCTGCCGCTGGATCGCGCGGTAGGCTTCCTCCTCGCTGATTTTCAAGTCGCGTTGCAGAATTCCCTTGGCGCGCTCCACAATTTTTCGGGATTCCAGCTGCCCGGAGAGAACGGATTTTTCGCTTAACAATTGCTCCCTCTGGCGTTCGTTTTCCTGCAGCTCGGCGATCGTTTTTTGAAGTTCCTCGGTGCGCTCAGTCACTCGCGCTTCGAGATGGTCGCGCGCCTCTCGCAGCGCCTCCTCGCTGTTCCGCTTCGAGGAACTTACCCAACTGGCCGCCAGGGCGCACAGCACGAACGCGGCAAAATATGCGGTGTCCGTCGCATTGACGGCGAAGGAATGAAAGGGAGGAACAAAAAAATAATCCACGGCCACGGTGGAAAGAAAGACCGCGAACAGGCCGGGCGCCGTGCCGCCAAACCACGCGCTGGCCATCACCGCGGCGAAAAACAGGAACAAGAACGGATAGGGAAAAAGGCGTTGCAGCAGCACGCTCGCAGAGAGCGCCGCCGCTACGCACACCAAGGCAATGCCATAGCGAAGGCTCGTTGCTATCATCCGCATCCTGGACCATCGATCCCGCTCTGGCGTTGAAGACAGTGCAATGTTTCCCAAGGCCACCATGAAGTCCTTTATGAATTCCTTATAACTTTATTCAGGTTGCAGCAATCCCGGCGCAAAGACAAACTCAAAGAGCGGATCGTTTCGATTGAAAAGATTATTGATTAACCCGCGAGATTCGGATGGGTAATTTACCGCGGGAGAAACTCGTCGGTGTGCGTCACAAATTCCGGATAAGCGCCGGCGCCCAACTCATGAAGGTCCATGCCCTGCCGCTCTCCCTCGACAGAAACACGGAAGGGATAGAAGCGGTTGAGCAGCCGATTCACGCCGTAAGTCAGGGGCAGTACAAAACCCAGCAGCGTGGCCACGCCGATCAATTGGGCCAGCCACTGGCCGGAAACGAACCCGCTCATCGTTGAGGGAAGAGTGTCTCCCGCAACATTCAAGACTGGCCGCTCAAATTGCCCAAACATTCCCAGCGCGAGGAGACCCCAGATGCCCCCCACGGCGTGCACGGAAATAGCGCCTCCCGGATCATCAACTTCCATTTGCAGCTCCAGCCATTCGATCGAAAAAGTGATCGCCACGCCCGCGACCGAGCCGATCACGACGGCTTCGGCGGGAATCACGAATGCGCAGGACGCGCTGCTGGCGACGAGTCCACCTACCCAGCCGTTGGCGGTGAGCGAGGCATCGGGTTTGCCGAAGCGAAATTTGGTGATGAACGCCGCAATCAACGCCGAGGCCGACGCAGCGAGCATGGTATTGATGGCGATCAACGCCGCGCCGGAAGGTTCACCCCCTGTGAAGAGGATTGCGCCCGCGGAATTAAGCCCAATCCAACCGACCAAGGCGAGCACGCAACCAAACAGCACCAGAACCCCATTGTGACCGGGGATTGCAGGCGCCATGCCATCCGCGGAATATTTCCCCCGCCGCGGACCTAAGATCCAGGTGACCGCCAGGGCCGTGAGGCCGCCCAGGACCTGAACCGCGCCGGCGCCCCCAACATCCACAAATCCGCGGCCGATTCCATAATTGACGCCCAGTTGCGCCAGCCATCCGCCTCCCCACACCCAATGCGCGAAGAGAGGATACGTCAAGGCGGCAAGCATTCCCGTGGAGAGGCAGCTGGCCCGAAGACGCCACCGGTCCGCGCCACTTCCCAGCGGGATCAGCGCGGCGAGGCCCACGCAAAAAATTTGAAACAACGCGACAAGAGAAGCGGCGGAGCCGTCGAAGGGGATTTTGTGAAAAAAGAATGGTTCCGCGGCAATCCAGTTCCAATTCTTTCCGGATACAGCGAGGACATGACTCGGGCCGCCGATGAATCCCTGCCACGCAAATCCGCAAACGAAGTAGGCCAGTCCGGCAACGGCTAGAGCGCAAAGCGAGGCCATCATCATGTGGCCCGCGCTGCGCGACCTTCCCAGGCCGACGTTCATGAGTGCCAGTCCGGCCGCCGCGAGGGGAACAAGAAAGATAAAAAAGAGGCAGGCGGCCATGGTTACTTCCGTGAGTTTCGGCGCGGGCATGGAGATTATCCTTTTTCCTCCCGCGGGATCAGATGCGCCCGGAAAGCAAGGATCAACCCCAGCGCCTCCACGGCAATGCCGGCCAGGACAAAGGCGGCTCGCAAAGGCGGCGCGGCGAATAGCACGATCGCGGCCAGCGCCAGGAACCATCCGGCCGGCAGCATCAGGAAACCCACGACCTTCATTCCGAAATCCCCCGAGTTCAAAGCAGGCAGACTTGCTTTGAGATTTGCGACGCCCGCTAAAATATCACAATCGCAAGGGAACCCGACGCGCCCCTCCAACAAAAATCAATTTGGCCTGCGCAGCGGATCGTGCGGGGCTGACGGCTGCGCCGGACCTCGGTCGGACCGAAATCTGTCAAGGAGTCCACGTATCTTCTATGCATAGAATAGAAGAAGTGGATGGATAAAAAGGCTTCTGGCCGAGCGCAGGATTTTGTAAGACGGTGGTCGAACCGGAACGATGAGCCGCAGGAATGCCGCAAATTCAGGCAAATAAACAATTTATAAGGATGGGGTTAACGGCCGGGAAGCCTGCGAATGTGCTTTTTCTGCGTCGAAGGCCATTCCGCCCGCCCCTCGCAACCTTCGATTACAGCCATATGAATCCGTAATTTAGGCCATCGAAACGTTGCATTTTACTACTCCCGTGCGGCCAATTAGTATCTCGCTCCTCGGCACACATTAGTTTGTGCAGTTGATTTCGGACGTGTGGGTTCAGCGGCGAGATAAAGAATCTATAAGGAGAATACATGGCGGAGAATACCGGCGAAGTCAAAATGACACCAACCTTAGGATTAACCGGGTTGACGATGAACGCCATGGCGCTCATCGCTCCCGGTGCATTCCTTTGGCTCACGTTTGCACCGCAAGCGACGGAAGGATCCACGGCGCCCTCAATGTGGATCGGCATCCTGTTCGCACTTTTGTTGTGTCTGGCGACTGCGGTGTGTTACGCGGAAATGGCGAAGCTGTATCCAGGCACCGGCAGCTCCTACTATTTCGCGGAGCAGTCGTTCCTGAATCACGACAAGGCGTGGAAATACGCCCGCGTGATGAAGTTCATCGTCGGCTGGGGCTCCCATCTTTACTACTGGATTTACCCCGGCGTAATGGTGGCCGTCACGGGAGTTTTCTGCGGTTATATCACGGGCACGCTGTGGCCAAACTTCATGAGCGCGTCGAACCCCGGTCCGATGTTCATGATGCTCATCGCGATCTTGTTTTCATTCGCGGTTGCCTATATCGCGCACCGGGGAGTTACCGGGTCCACGGCGGTTAGCGTCGCCATCAACGTCATCCAGATCTCCGCGCTGATCGTTTTCGCCGTCCTGGCCATCAGCTACCGGGTGAGCCATCCCCCGGGAAGCGAGGCATGGCAATTTGATTCGGTTTCCGGCGAGGGCTATAAATACGAATTCGCGACGACCAGCCAAACGGTGGATGGAAAAGCGACCGATGTCATCACGCGCGATGCCAACATGGTGCCGCAGCCTAAGCTCGACGCCAGCGGAAAACCGGTTCCTTATCACGTCAGCTACGACATGTATGACACCAGCAATCCGCCGGTGTTTCAGGCCCATCCGAGCGCCACATCCGTAATCGCGATCCACAATTTCAACTGGATGTTCGTGCAGGCCACGGTCGCCATCCTGATCCTGGTCGGATTTGAATCGGTAACCGCGCTGGGTGGCGAGGCGAAAAACGCCAAGCGGGACGTGCCCATCGCGGTCATCACTTCACTGCTCGTTCAGGGGGCGTTCTGTTACCTGTTCGAGTATTTCGCCGCAAACTACTTCTTAAGTAGCGGCTACCCGATGTCCACCGCGACCGGCTCGGCGGCGCCGATCGGCGACATGATGATCATGGTCGGCGACGCCCTGTTCAACGGTCACGGGCGAGCCTTCATGCTGATCGAAGCCGTAACCGTATTCCTGGCTCTGATCGGCACCACGCTCTCCTGCATCAACACAGGGGCGCGAGTCACCTATGCCATGGGCAAAGACGCCGAGGTGCCGGAACACTTCGGCATGCTGCACGAAAAGAACCTGAGCCCTCACCGCGCGATCTGGGCCCTGGCAATCATTTCTGCGGTGTTCGGTTGCCTGGCACTGCTGATGCTATTCGGCGATGCCGGCGCTCTCCCGGACGCCACCATCAAGGCCTTGCCTCAGGGGTTCTGGTCGAACTTCGGCTACGTGTCTCACGACACCATGGCGAAAATGCCCAACAGCCTGCTCACCATTACACTGGCTTCCAACTTCGGGACGTTCCTGCTCTACATGCTAAGCTGCGTAACCTGCATCTTTTGCTACAAAGGACACCCGAACTACAGCTTCTTGAGACACACGCTCATTCCTTATTTCGGTATAGCCGCAAACCTGATTTGCATGGGAGCTTACATCGTCCTGCCATTCATGGGATACGGCACGAAGATGGAACCGTTCCTGGCCTTGGGAATCGCAGCGGTCTGGGCGATTTATGGAGGGATTTACTTCCTGCGGTCCAGCAAAGCCTCGGGGCGCACAACGCTGGTCACCAGCCGCACGTAATGGTGTAGTATGAACATAGCCGAGTTAGCGAGGAAATTCGGACAGGCAATTTCGCCTGTCCGAATTTCCGTTTCAGATGTTAACGAGAATCTTGGAGAACCCGGGAAAAGCGTTCTCCATAACAATTCTTCCCGGGTCGCCTCCGTGACGCGTGCGGCTTCCGGCCATATGCTGGACCTCGAATTCGTGGAACGCACCGACGTCGGGCGAGTCCGCGACCACAACGAAGATTATTTGGGCTACGCGGCGCCGGCAACTCCAGCGCAGGTGCGCACGCATGGGTGGATGTTCGTGTTGGCGGACGGCGTGGGGGGCCAGGAAAAAGGGGAAGTCGCCTCACGAACCGCGGTCGAAAGCGTGGTCGCCGGATTCCACAACGCCAAGGACGGAGAATCGCACTCCGCGGTGCTGCAACGGTTGGTTCAGCAGGCCAACACTCGCGTGTTTGAGTCCGCCGTCACTGGCGGGCGGACTTCGGCCGGCATGGCCACCACGATTGTCGCTTGCGCTTTGCGGTATGACCGAGTTTGCGTTGCGCATGTGGGCGACTCGCGCTGCTATTTGATCCGGAGTGGAAAGGCGGCGCAGATCACGCGGGACCACACGATTGCCAGCGAGCAAGTGCGCCTTGGCTTCGTCACTGCGCAAGAAGCGGCCGAGGGCGAGACGAGCCACATCCTCAGCCGATCCCTCGGAACCGAATTGGTCGCGAATGTCGATGCCAGCGACCACCAGATCTTCGCCGGCGATGTTCTCCTGCTGTGCTCGGACGGGCTGCACGGGCCGGTGGAAGACTCGGAAATGGCTGCGATTTGCGGCCAAGGCCAGGATCTTCATCAGGCAGCCGAAAAATTGGTTGCTCTTGCCAATGATCGGGGCGGCGGCGATAATATCAGCGTTCAGTTGGTCCGAATCCGGGGCGTCGAGCGAATGGGAATGTATCGCGGACGACCCTACAAACTGTACTGATACAGGTTCGCTGCTTTCTTTCCGTTCGCCGCTGACCTGCCTTCTCAATGAGCGAATTCCATCCCGGCGATCAGCTCGATCATTACCGCATTGATGGCCTGGTCGCCAGAAGCGGCATGGCCTCCATTTTCCGCGCCACCGATTTGCGCGACGGCAAAGCGGTCGCGATCAAATTTCCTCATCCGGAAATGGAAGCCGACCCGGTCTTATTCGACCGCTTCAAGCGCGAAGAAGATATCGGCAAAAAACTGGATCATCCCGGCGTCGTTCGTGTATTTGACGACGAAGAGCGCAGCCGGCGCTACATGGTTCTGGAATGGGTGGACGGCCGCCTGTTGCGCCAGATCCTGAACGAAAAGAAGAGGCTTCCGCAGGATCGCGCGATCCGAATCACTCTCGCCTTGTGCAAGACCCTCGATTACATTCACAGCCAGGGGGTCGTCCACCGCGACCTGAAGCCCGAAAACATCATGGTCGGCCCGAACGATCAAGTGAAGCTCATCGATTTCGGCATCGCCGCAAACGCCGGATCGCGCCGCCTGACCTTTGCCAAGCTGACCGAGGCCATGGGCACGCCGGATTATATTTCTCCCGAACAAGTGAAGGGAAAGCGGGGCGATGCCCGGAGCGACATTTATTCCCTGGGGATCATGTTTTACGAAATGCTCACCGGCCAGGTGCCCTTCACCGGGCCTAATCCGTTCGTCATCATGAACGAACGCTTGTTGAATAATCCGATCCCGCCGCGCGAGGTCAATCCCGAAATTTCTCCCGAGCTGCAGGAAATTATTTACCGGGCCCTGGAGCGTGATCCCAACAAGCGGTATCCGAACACCCACGAATTTGCCCTCGATTTGGAGCATCCGGAAAAAGTAGGCGTGGCCGACCGGGCCGAAATTAACAATTGGAAGGTGAAGCGCTCGCCCGTGGTGCGGCAAGTCCTGTTTTACATCATGCTGGCCTTGATTCCCGTGGTTGTCTTCGGACTGATGTTGTTCATTGCGCGACCAGAAATAGCGGCTTTTAGTAGCACAGGCACTCCTGCCTGTGTGGTTTTATAAGTCGTACGACGCAAGCACGCGGGTAACGGCGACTGCAAAACCGCACAGGCAAGAGTGCCTGTGCTAACGGCTCGACCGAACATTGGGAAGCCGAACCGAATCTGCGGAATTCATTGCGGAATATTCGCGGAAATGTTCTAAACCATGCGAATCGATGAATTCCAACAGAGACTGCGCGACCGGTGCTGATCGCGGACGGAGCCACGGGCTCCTTGCTCTATGAGACCCTGGGGCCGCAGCGCTGCGTGGATGAACTGAACGCCACGCGCGCCGAAGAAGTGTTTCGCGTTCACATGGCTTATCTGGAAGCCGGCGCGCACATCATCGAAACGAATACTTTTGGCGCCAACCGGAATAAGCTGAGCGCGTTCGGGCTGGAAGATCGTGTCACGGAGTTCAACCACCGCGGCGTCAAAATTGCGCGCGAGGCGCGAGAGGCCGCCCGGCACGAAGTCTTAATCGCCGGATCGATCGGGCCGCCCGGCGTCTTCCGCGATGCGCGCGAAGCGACGCCGGAACATTTCCGGGAAATTTTTCGTGAGCAAGCCGAGGCGCTGGAAGAACGCGGCGTGGATTTTTTTGTCCTGGAGACGTTCGGGAATCCCGACGAACTTCTGGCGGCCATTGAAGCGATTCGTTCCTTTTCGCAGCTCCCCATCGTCGCGGAGATGACGTATTCCGAAGAGGGCAGCACCTTCAGCGGCGCCCGGCCGAAAGATGCCTGGGCGCTCTTGCACGAGCGCGGCGTGCAGGTGATCGGCGCGAACTGCTCCGTGGGCCCGCAGGACCATTTGCGGATTCTGCAGGACCTTGCCGCCGTGGCAGATTCGTTTCCGATGAGCGCGATGCCCAACGTCGGATTCCCGCAGCGCGCCGGCGATCGTGTTATTTATCCGAAATCCTCGCCGGAATATTTCGATCTGTTCGCGCGCGAAGCCGTTGTCCTGGGCGCGCGAATTCTGGGCGGTTGCTGCGGAACCACGCCGGAACATATTCGAGCGATGGTTCAGGCCGTGAAGGGAATGCAACCGGCGTCGGGCGCTCGCACAGTGACCGCGGTTGAAACGGCTCCTGAGGCCCGCCCGATGGCCGCGCGGGAGCCGGAAAGCGCGCTGTGGCGAAAAATTCAGGCGCAGAAATTCGTAGTTTCGGTGGAAATCGATCCGCCGAAAGGAACGTCGATCGATCGCGTCCTCGAGCAGGTGCAAAACGTGATGGCGTCGAAAAAAGTGGACGCCATCGACGTCAACAGCGGGCCGCTCGCGCGCGTGGGCATGGACGCGCTTTCGCTTTCCGGCGCGCTCGAAGCGCGCGGCATTGAAACGATCCCGCACCTTACGACGCGCGATGCAAACTTGATCGGCTTGCAGGCCATGCTCCTCGGCGCGTGGACCATTGGCGGGGTGCGCAACGTTCTCGCCGTCACCGGCGATCCGCCCGTCGCTCGGCAGTTACTCCGGAATCGATGGGCGTCTATGAAGTCGATGCCATCGGCCTGGTGAAAGTGATGGCCAAACTGAATCAGGGCCAGGATTGGGGCGGAAAAAATCTCGGCGGCGCGACGAATTTCACCATCGGTGTCGCGGTGAATCCTCTCGCCGAGGATCTGGACGAAGAACTCCGCCGATTTCACTTGAAGGTCGAAGCCGGCGCGCACTTCGCCATGACCCAGCCGATTTTTGATCCCGAGCACTGGGAGCAATTTCTCACGCGCATGGGCGGAAAATCTCCGATTCCCATCCTGGTCGGCCTGTGGCCGCTGAGCAGCTACAAGCAAGCCCTGCGCCTGCACAACGAAGTGCCCGGCATCGTGATTCCGGAGCCGCTATTGAAGCAGCTCGAAGCCGCGGGAGGTTCCGCGCGCGAACATGGCTTTGCCCTCGCGCGCAAATTGCTGGATTGGGCCAGAGGAGCACGACATCTGGGAATCGCCGGCGCCTACCTGATTCCTCCGTTCAAACGCTACGAGGAAATCCTCGATCTGTTCTAGTGTCGCTCCGGCAGTTTATCCAGAGCTGGAGATTCGGGCTTGATCTGAAACATTCCTTCGTGATCGAAGGGCCGCTGGACTGCATCTTCGAGATCTCCCAGGGCTCGCTGAGCGCGCCCCAGGGCATCGAGCCTTGTCCGCGCTAAGACAGACAGTTGAATTTGCGCGCCGTCGAGACCCAGCCGATTGTCGGCACCGGCGCGGATCGTCTGCTGAATGGTCTGGAGCTGAGTTTCTTGAAGTTGATACAGAGATTGTGTTTCAGCCAGTTCCCGCAAGGCCGCCGTATAAACGGCGAGCGCGCGTTCGCTTTTCGCGACGACTTGCGCCTGCGTTTGCAAGAACGCTGCGGCGGCTTCCTTGCGGCGAGCCTCAGCCTCAGCGATAGGTCCCTGGTTTCGATTGAAGAGAGGAATAGCGGACGACAAGCCGACCGTAAAGAAACTATTTCTTTCTTCATATGTGTATCCCGGCCCGATGTTGATGTCGGGATATTGTTTAGCGATCTCCAGTGTAAGTCGGCTTCAGCAGCCGCGTATTGCGCGAGCGAGCGCCGCACATCCATGCGATTTAGCGACTGCGTCACGTTGGATCTCCGCCGGGACAAGGGATTCGGGGGCTGGCGGCGTGTCCATGGTCCGGCCACGACGAATTGCGCGTCCTGGAGGCCCGCCATTGGAATCCCAATGCGCGGCCGCCAGAGTGGCCCTGGCTTCGGCAGTTTGGCCCTCCGCCGCGCGCAGGGCCACTTCTACTTTTGAAAGCTCGATCCGCGCGCAGATCCACATCGACTCTTGGTATTTCCCCGGCAGCAAATATTTGCTCCAGGATATGGACTTGGTCTGCACGGACCTGTTCTTCAGAGCGAAACATTTCCAAACTTCGAGACGCGAGAAGATAATTTAACAATGCGAGGCGAACGCCGCTCAAGACGGTCCACGCGGAATCGGCAAGATCAAATCGAGCAGCCTGATCGAGATTGCGAGCGATTTGGACGCGATATCCTCTCTTGCCCGCAGTCTCGATCGGGAAGGCAAAATCCAAAGCTAACAAGTAAGGGCTCGGGATGCCGGGTGAGATGCCCAGGGTCGGATTAGGCCGAGCCCCAGCCGTCACGATGGCGGCGTCCGCCCGCGCAAGGCGAGCGCGAGCCAGGTCAAGTGCAGGATTGAAATACAAAGCCGCAAGTGACAGTTCTTGCAAATCCCAAGCCCTTGGGCGGCCAGGAGGACTCCGGGTGACCGAGATACTTTTCCTCAAACGATCGGAGGCCTGCATCGGCAAGACTCCGCGATTCAAACTGCGAAGCCGTTGCGCTCAGCAACGATAGGAGCTGGCTGGTATCGCTGCACAGCACACCCCGCCAACAAGAAAACTCCGAATAGAGGAGATCTGCATTCGTTTCCTGCCATCGGCATCTCTCCGGAAGCAAGCTGCTCCCTGGAAATTCCGCCGGCGCCGGCAAGCTAACGTCCTGCGAATACCACGCCAGGCTCAAGCTTCAGCACCGGGCGGGCGCTGATGGCCGCGGCCACGATGCTGACGAGCATGACCATCAGGCCTCCCGACCACCGGCGTGAACCACATCATGCGGAACGGATAGTCGAACTCCACGATGGCGATCTGGCCAATGATGGCGCATAGCCCGAGCCCAAGGCCCGTGCCCAGAAGCGCGCACAGGCCAGACTGCACAAAATCATGGTGAGCAGCAGTCTCGAAGTCGCGCCCATGGCCTTGAGCACGGCGTACTGCTTCAGGCTTCTGTTGGTGAACATGTACAGCATGACTCCGGTGACGCCGAATCCCACGAGCATGGCGATCGAAACCATCGAGGCGATGTCACCAACATCTTCGGAGTTGATCAGGAACCAATTGACGGTATCCGCCTTGAAGTCATCCGAAGACCGCGCTTTCAAGTCGGTCTGCGCCTGGATGCGTGAGGCCAATTCGCGCGGCGACACACCTGGAGCGGCCTCTGCCAGACACAAAAGTCAGCAAGTGCCGCTCGGAGGCAGCAAGCGCGAGGCGTTGGAGATGTCGTGTACATCAGAGCCGCGGCGGGTACCGCGGCAGCGCGTTTGAGCGGCCCCTGACCACAACGCGGTGATCGTTCAGCTAGCAGCTGGTCACCCGCAGCCAGCTCACGCGTCGGCGCGTCAGGTGCGGCTGTCCGAAGGTCCATTGATCCGCCGCCGAAATAGGCGTTTCCAACTTTCCATCGGTGCCACCCGGATCGACCACGACCGCATCGGGAGTGCGCAGCACCGCAGGTGAAACGCCATCTCGCAGCGGGGGAAGCCCGAAGAGTGTGGCGTCATCCACGCCGATGAGTTGAAACGATTGAAATCGCGCGTTAGGAAAGCGCGCGTCCGCTGTCGCCACGGCGAGCGGCACGGCGGACGCTACGCCTCGACACTGCGGACGCGGGCAAGCGCCCCATCGGGGATGTTTGTGATTAACTCGGTGGACTCCACTGCTGGGTCCATGACCCATACGTCCGCACTCGGATTCTCGGCAATAAGAGCAAATCCGCGCGTCATAAAACCGCAGAAGTATGAGCCGGCGAACGTGACCAGGAAAGAAGTGAACGTGATGCCGAAGAGCAAGCCCACGTACTTCGCGCGGTCTCCCAGAAGCATCTTCATGGCGACACGCAGCATTTTATGGTTTCCTCCTTTCAGTGGGCTCGGGCTTGCGATTCCCGCTTGACGCATCGCCGCACGGGCCGGGCTCGGATGTTGTGGTCCCGGCGCCGCTCCGCCAGTCGGAGCCGCTTCGATGAACACGTCCATCAGCTGGCCCACATAGAGGGGAAGCGAGGCGGGGTCGAAGCTGTAGATCACTTGCAGAACCCGGGTGTCCGTGCGTTGAGTGGTATCGCCAGTCAGCGTCATTTTGGGGATTACATCGAGATCGGTGCGCACGTACTGCAGCGGCGTTTTTATCTCCGGGTTGCCACGGACCGAAGCCATTGCCGATGCACAGGGCTGGAATCTCCAGGCATCGTTCTCATCAATGTCCACGCGCACGTGCAATCGCGTGTCATCCCCAAGCAGCATCAATGGCGTGCTAAGAACACCAGCTCTGGGCGTACTCGCCCAGGCGCGTTTTCATTTGGAGGATTCGGCCGGAAATGGGGGCACGAATGGTGCGGAAGTGCGATCTCACGCTCAATCTGCTCGACCTGGGCTTTGGCCGATGCAATCTGGGCCTTGATTTGCTCGACCTCCGCTTCGGCCGAGGCAAGAATCGCCTTGCCAGATTCCAACATCGAAGCGCCTGTTGGCCATTTCCTCGGCACTGATGGACACTCCGGGTTCCAATCCCTCTCCAACCTTCAGTCGATTCTCTACTTTTGCCAGGGTTGCCTCCGCCTCCTTGACTTTCGCAGTCGCCGGCAAAAGCTGGGCTTCCACCTCCTTGACTTTGGCGTTCGCAGGAAGGATTTGGGCTTCCAGATCACGCGTGTCGACTTTGAATAGGGGGGCTCCGGTCTTTACTCGGTCCCCCCACTTCACATAGACGGCTGTCACGATGCCGGAGACTGGTGTGCCAATCGCAATGTTTTCGGTGCTGGCTTCGACGATGCCTGAACCGAAGATGTAAGAGGCGAACGGCGCGCTGGCAGGCTGGACGACAGGCTGGGCGGCAGGCGCAGTCCGGTTGCCCTGAATGACCATCGCGATGGCGATCCAAAGCCGATGATCGCCAGCAGAGGAAGTACGATACCTGCGAATCATTTTAGGCGCTCCTTATTGTTGCCATCGAGGATCTCGATGATCTTTCCGTCGTCCATGCGGGCGATGCGGTCGGCAAATTCGAAGATGCGCGGATCGTGAGTCACTACGATGAGCGCCCTGTCGGGGCTTTTGGCAACGTCCCGCAGGAGCTCCATCATGCTGCGGCCGGTCGCGTGATCGAGGTTGCTAGTCGGCTCATCGCAAACTATCAGCTTCGGTTCATGCACCAGCGCACGCGCGATCGCCACGCGCTGCTGCTGGCCACCGCTGAGCTTCCCCGGAAGCGCGTCGAGGCGCGAGCCGAGACTAACCGTTTTCGAGTACCTCTTGCGCACGGGCTTCCGCGTTCTTGCGGGGCATGCCGTTAATCAGCAGGGGAACGGAGACGTTCTCGACCGCGTTCAACGCAGGCAGTAAGTTGAAGAGCTGAAATACAAACCCGATCGACAGGCCGCGAAAGCGCGCTCGCTCACTCTGACCCATGTCGCTTCAAATCGCGGCCAAGCACCTCGCATTGGCCGGAATCCTGGTCCAGAATTCCCGCAATGACAGAGATGCAGCGTGGTTTTTCCGCATCCGGACGGTCCAACCACCATGAGCAGTTCGCCGCGACGCACGTCCAGGTCAATGCCACGGAGCGCCATCACGCTTGCTTCGCCTGCTCCGTATTCCTTGGTCACACCGCGGCAGCGAACCGCAATATCGTGGTTCGACTCCGCTGGCATCGATTGCATATTCCATGCTTCTGTCCTTAGCCCTGTAGAAATGGGCGCTGAAACTGACAGCGCTTGGCACGGACTTATCGTTCGTTGCCGAATGGCCGACGGCCAGACCGCTAAGAGGTCCTTTGCGACAGAATTTTGGGCGCAGTTCTAGATACGGAGGCTAAGCGGGGGACTTGCGGAAGCAAGAGCCAATGCCGCGGGACGAATCGAAAAAGGCAATGAATTCAAAGCGGATGGAAGCGTGAACGGATGCTTGACGCTTGGGAAGTTAAGGTCGAGCGCAGACGATAAATTGCCCCAACACAAATACGCTCCCACGCATAAGGCCAGGAGGACAAGCAAGTACTCAGTGTCATTTCCAGTTTGGAGGGTGTGATCCCATTGATCGAACATCTCGACAAGAGGACACACAAGGCAGATCGCCAAGGCAATCGCGCCGGTTATCAGTGACGCCCTCGTTCTCATCTTAAAAGTCTACCCTCAATGCTCGATGAAGGTCAATCAAATGAGAAGAGCGCAGTTTGCTGGGATGAGAACATGGATGCGAGAATGGCTGTACGGTCATCTCGCTCTCTCCGGTAAACTACGAGAGACAGGCTTTAGAGCACTTTGGAAGAGAGAAGCCGGCACTCGACCCGGCCGGCTAATTCCAAGGCCATCTTGCACATGGGAGACATCGTTGGATCGAAGAGAAACACGAATCGCCGCGCTGAAAAATCTCCTGAA
>CAWEYA010000021.1:0-529684 GCA_963813185.1 uncultured Acidobacteriota bacterium | reverse complement strand
GGATGCCCATCACCGCGCGGTTGATCAGCGCGATTGCCAGATCCGAGGCTGGCACTGCGGCGAGCAAACCAAGGAGTAGGAGACCCCCCGGGGCAATACCGTCTTCGCGGGCATACCAGAGCGGCAAAGTAAGAATCAATGCGGTGACAAAGGCGATGGTGGCCAGATAGCCTGGGACCGCGGTTCGGACATAGAAACGGAGAAGCCAACGTTTCCAGGTAACGTGAAAACCAAGCTCACGCTCGAAGGACGGACGCCCCTTTGAGATCAGATGATAGCCAGGCTCCGCTTGACGTTCCGCGCAGATCTTGGTCGAGTAGAACGCAAACTCACTCGAATCAAGGACTCTCTGCTTGACGCGCCGTACGACCCGTTTTGCAACTTCAATTTCCGAATGGCTCGATCCGCTTGAGAGATCTTCGATGGCGTGGCGGTAGTCATCTCGCGTAGAAAAATCCATATCGGCGAAATGGGTGTCGCTTCGTAGAATCTGATCGACCAAGCTGACGCTCTCGAAGAAGTCGGACCATTCCACGGCCGACATCAAGCGCATGCTGGTAATGATGTTTCGGACCGTAACATTCATCGCCCCCTGTTGCTGGTGCTCGACGCGCACAATTTCATCTGCGTTTGTTTCCGCGAGGGCCAAAGCTCGTCCAGCCAAATCAAGACCGGGCCAACCTTGGGGTCCTGATCCCGCAGGCGTTGTAGGAGCTGTACCGCGAATGCCGTCTCCAGGGAGCCTTTCAAACCTCTCGAGGGCCGGCAGAATTGCGTATTCTCCCGGCCGGAGGCAAGCTGTCGGCGAAGGCGTCGGCTTCCTGGCGGGCGGCCCGGCCGCGGACGATTCGCTCCGTCATTCGGCGCAAATTTTCCACCAGCACGATGCGCAGGGTGATGGCCACTGCCCAGAGTTCACCGGTGGTGAGTGGCTGCACCCGCTGATACGCCGTGACGAACCGGCGCAAGGCTTCAGGGTCCAATCGGCTATCCGTGTGCGCGACGAATGCCCAGGCTACCCCGAAAACGCGTGGATATCCCTGCAGGTGTCCCGAGGCGAGCTTGGGGAGCTTTCGATAATAACCGGGAGGCAGATCTTCCCGGATCTCCCGAAGCTGCTCATCGACGATATGGAAATTGTCGACCAGCCATTCGGCTGCAGGTGTGATTGTGTGCTGTTCTTGAATTGCACGGGCGATAAAGCGATAGGAATTCAGCAGTACGCGGCCGTTGTCTAATACCCTGGGGATAAGCGGGCGGCCACGGCTCATTTCCTCTGTGACCGTCTGCGCCGTCGCGAGGCTCTCGGCGTGTTGCTTCAGCGCTTGAAACTGAACAGTTCGGAGCGTATCGGCACTTCCTGGATTAGGAAGTAGAATGGTCGAAGATTGATTCGTACTCATTTTGGAAATCAGCGACTGAGGTGCAAAAGGGGTGGCCGGCCCTGGTACGCTTTTTCAACGAAAGATAGAGGGCCGCAGTTGGCTTTGGAACGCTTCTGAACAAGCATAGCAGATGGCCATTGAGATATGGACACACATGAAATTGTCAAGCTCCGTTCTTCAATGTCCAAAGATCGGCAAGAAGATGTGGGGCGCGGCAAGGGTGACGACTAGGAACTCATCCCCTTCGCCCGGTTATATGGCCCACTCTTTTAGGGATTTTAGCGAGACACTGGCCATTCAGGCGTCATGTCTGCTGCATATCAGAAAGCTAGTGTAACGGACATGGATTTTGCCAAGACACTTTAGCGTTAGTACATTCCGCCCATGCCGCCATGGCCTGCGCCTACTGCAGCCGTCTTTTCCTCCCCCTTGATATCCGCGATCAAGGCTTCAGTGGTCAGCATCAATGCGGCGATGGATGCGGCGTTTTGCAGCGCCAGCCGGGTGACCTTGGCCGGATCGATCACTCCAGCCTTGAGCATGTCCCCGAATTCGCCGGTCGCCGCGTTGAAACCGAAGTTCTCATCCTTCGAGTCGCACACGCGTCTTACAATCACCGCGCCTTCATGGCCGGCGTTGAGGGCAATCTGACGTATGGGTTCTTCGAGGGCGCGCTTTACGATGTTCACTCCCATGGCTTCATCATCATCGAGCTTCAACTGATCCAGCACCGGAATGCAGCGAAGCAATGCAACACCGCCGCCGGGAACGATGCCTTCCTCAACTGCGGCACGAGTGGCATGCATGGCGTCCTCGACGCGAGCCTTCTTTTCCTTCAGCTCGGTTTCGGTCGCCGCGCCCACTTTGATCACCGCAACGCCACCAACCAGCTTCGCCAGCCGCTCCTGCAGCTTCTCTCCGTCATAGTCCGAAGTGGATTCCTCAATCTGAGCGCGGAGTTGCTTGATGCGGCTTTCGATTTCGCTGTTTTTCCCCGCGCCTTCGATAATCGTGGTGTTGTCCTTGTCGATGATTATCTTTTTTGCGTGGCCCAATTCCTCAATTTTCACGTTCTCAAGGTTGATGCCCAAATCTTCGGAGATGGCTTTGCCGCCAGTCAGAATCGCGATGTCTTCGAGCAAAGCCTTGCGGCGATCGCCGAAACCGGGCGCCTTCACTGCGGCGCATTGCAGGGTGCCCCGCAGCTTGTTCACCACCAAGGTTGCCAGGGCTTCGCCCTCGACGTCCTCGGAGATGATCAGCAAAGGGCTGCCAATCTTGACAGTCTGTTCAAGCAACGGAAGCAAATCCTTCATCGAATTGATTTTTTTCTCGAAGATCAGGATGTGGACGTCTTCGAGTACGCATTCCTTTCGTTCCGGATCGGTAACGAAGTAGGGGGAAAGATATCCCCGGTCGAATTGCATGCCTTCGACGATTTCGAGCGTGGTCTCCATGGTCCGCGATTCCTCGACGGTAATGACGCCGTCCTTGCCTACTTTCTTCATGGCGTCGGCGATGAGGTTGCCGACCTGCTTGTCGGTGTTGGCGCTGATCGTGCCCACTTGCGCGATCATGTCGCCCTTGACGTCGCGGGAGAGTTTCTTGATCTCTGCAACGCAGGCTTCTACGGCTTTCTCAATGCCGCGCTTTAGCGACATTGGGCTTGCACCGGCGGCAACCGTTCGAACGCCTTCGCGGAAAATCGCCTGGGCCAGCACGGTCGCGGTGGTGGTGCCATCGCCGGCTACATCGGAGGTTTGTGACGCCACCTCACGCACCATCTGGGCGCCCATGTTTTCGAGCGGATCTTGCAGCTCGATTTCCTTCGCCACGGTCACGCCATCCTTAGTGATAATCGGTGCGCCGAACTTCTTTTCGATCACGGCGTTGCGCCCCTTCGGGCCGAGCGTGATTTTTACGGCGTCCGCGAGAATATTGACTCCGCGCAGAATTGCTTGACGCGAATTCTCACCAGTTACAATTTGCTTTGCCATTGGGTTCCACCCTCCTGGGTGAATGAAAAGCGTTATTCTTCCGGGCTTTTGGGCCGGAGACGACTACTTTTTGCCGGATGCCGCTTTTGCGATTCCGCTGAGCTTCGCCAGAATTTCTTCCTCGCGGAGGATCAGATACTCCTGACCCTCCATTGTGATGTCGTTGCCGGTATATTTGCCGAACAAAATTCGGTCGCCTGGCTTCACGTCCAGGGGAACGCGTTGCCCCTTCTCGATCTTTCCGGCACCGACGGCGATCACTTCGCCTTCCTGGGGTTTTTCTTTGGCCGTGTCGGGGATGATGATGCCTCCCTTCGCGGTCTCTTTTTCTTCAAGACGCCTGACCAGAACCCGATCGTGCAGTGGTGCGATTTGAACTGTCATTTCCGATCCTCCATGAAAATCGTCGTAAAGATTCCGGGAACAATCTCGTTCTTACCTTCCGCCAAGTTCAGGGACGAAGCGCCTTAATGTTTTTTTGCCGCTCTGCCTCCAGGTCATCGGCAGCCTGTTTTACGCGCGCGGCTTCTTTCTGCGGCGCCTCTTGCTGTTCCAGCTTTGCGGATTCGGCGATGGCGGCCGCGGCTTGCGCATCCAACTGTTTAGCGAACATGACAATCGCGAATGTATCCGACATGGAAGACCGGAAGAGGTTCAGCGAATATTGCGGGTCTTCCCAGCGAGCGATCACCTTTTCCGTCGCCCCGTAGGCTTCGCTCGTCGGGAAATTCACTTCGGCAGCCGGCCGGGTAGCAGTTCCGTACTTGGCGGAGAGCATTCGTATCATGTCTTCGTCTGTGAGTCCCTTTACAGCATCATTGTCGTACGTCACCAGCATTCTGTAGAGCTCGCCATTGTAAAAGGAGAAAAGAACTTTCTGGACGGGTTCCGTTGGGCGGGAGGATTCAAAAGGCAGCGGCGGATACCAAGTGAGCTCCTGGATCAAAGCTGGCCTTTCGTGAATGACAATTACGCCGGCCGGCTTTTCCTCCGCTAACTTTGAAACGCTCGTCACATTCATCCCGAACGAAAAGTTCCGATATTTTGAAAGATCCTGCGCATAAATTATCGAATTACAAAGCAAAATCATGACGAACGCGATTGCTACACGGCGTATCATTTTCATCTGAGTTTCTCCTTCGCTGGCATTTTAGGCGGCGAAAAATCGCGCGTTTTTCCATGGCTGAGCGGATTCTGCCCCGAGTGGGAACATGCTTTCCTGTATGTTACGCAGATGGAAAGACACTCTGGCATACGGCACTCCCAGGAAAGTCTTGAGCGCCACTCGCGTGATCTCGAAGGAATTGATGTTCTCGAACTTCAGACCAGCCTGGATTCGCTCAATCGCTTTGCGCATCGTTTTCTTTCCTTCGCGGCCGTACACCGTGACCCTGCTTTCTCCTGCGAAGTAGAGGAAGTGCCACCCGGTGTCATGAATTTTTCGATCCAATGCGTACCCATCAAGGCCTTGGACCGATCTCCACCCAGGCGAAAAGGATTCACTCTCGCATTTGAATGCCCCCGGGAAAACAGTGCCATCCCTGAACAAGACCGTGCCCGCGTGGATTGTTTCCAGCATATGGCTCTCCTGGCAAATCACGTGCTCGCCGAAGCAGGACCTCGTCGAAAAGAGTCCGAGGTCCTGCTTCCACGTTACATTCAGAAAAACGCCCGACGACAATCGTGACTACTTGTTTGACGCTTTCGCTGATTCGTTGTGCGGGGCGCTCTTCTGCAGCACGCGGACGAGGTGCTGCCCGGATTCAGGAATGGAGGCTTTTCCGCCCAGCACGATTTCCTTGGCAGTGATCTTCCGGCCATAGATATCGGCGCTGGCGTCGTTATCGGGGCGAAGCGTGGAACCTTCGAGGGAGATGCCGGCAAACAAACCGCGGGAGCGGGAGTAGCTCAGGATTTCCGCACGCAGGTAGGCATCGGTATCCGCGGAGGCGTCGCGGCCCTTGGGACCGGCCGCGGCGGAAATATCGGCGCCGAGTTTAACTTTGCTGTCCAGAATGGAGGACGCGCCCCTTTCGTTCATGACTAGGAGAACGAGATCAGTCGCTTCGCCGCCGAGCTGAAAGCCGACGCTGGCGCCTTCGAGTGCATACATCGCGGGAGCGCCCCAGGGGCCATTGAAATGTTGCCCCGTCCGGCAAACCATTGCTCCTCGGCCGTAGCTCCCGCCGATCACGAATGCTGCCTTCAGAACGGATGGAAAAACAACAATGCATTCCGCTTTTGCGAGCAGCTCTTGCGGGATGTTGTCGGGTACATCCATGACTTCCTGCAATACAGTTCCGGAATTCTCCAAACGTTCTTGTTCCTTGTTTGCAGCGAATGCGGTACTTGCAATGAACATAATGCAGACACTAAGAGTCAATTTACGAAACATCGCGAACCTCCACTATCTTCTAGCTAGTTGATGAACTTCGATTGGTACCAAACTTTTCTTAAAGCATTGTGGATCAAAATTTCGGCCGGGAAGCAGGCAGTCAAATAACCTCGGACGACTGTGTTAGTTTTTTTGCTTCGCACCGATGACCAGCAAAGCAGCGCCGCTCAATAAAGCCAATCCCCCGACAATCGGCGGAAGCGAGACGTGCTCCGTATCGTCCCTCGTGGCGTGAATCGGGCCCACGTCGAGAACTTTTTCCTTGTGCGTATAGCTGAAACCCTGGTAGACGAGGGCAAGAATCCCCAGCACCGCCAGCAGAATTCCCAGCATAGTGATTGATTTCATCTTTTCGTCTCCGTAATCATCCAATCGCCCTTCGTCCCTGAATGACCTGGATCAGGAGGGTAACAACCGCCAGGACCAGCAAGATGTTGATGAACCCGCCTATCGTATAAGTTGTAACGAGCCCAAGTAACCACAACACAAGCAAGGCCACGAACATTGTCCAGAGCATTTAGGTCCTCCTCCCCAAAGGGATTCCACGCGGTTCGCTTCAGTCTCATCGCGAGGCCTTTTATCTGAAGATCCTTGTTGAAGGAGGGCTTTATTCCTGCTGCTATTTCCTCTTTCTGCTTTCCCCCGACAATGATCTTGGACCATGCGAACTTTCGCGTCTGTTCACTTGTGCACAGTTGCCTATCTTGCTGAGACATGTCATCGCGGCTCACGGTCTCGCGTAAGCTGCGATCAGGCGTCGGGAAAAGGCGATCATGCTCCGCGACGCAGGCCTGGCCCAGATTGCCACCTGCACGCTGGCACACCAGACAAGCAGCGCACCAATCCCTACCAAGGCCAGAAGGAAGAAGGCCATGCTAAACAAGGTCAAGGCAGCCAGAAGCTCACGGACGTAATAGGAGTACAGACCAAGCCCTACAATTGTCATAATCAGTCCACACGTGTAGTCTCTAATCTTAATTTCACGCAATGAATCCCCTTTTCTTGTTCGACTTGTACTCAGACACTTTTTCCAAACGCGAGGAGTGGGCCAATATCGGCCCCGTCTGCGGCGCTCCCGACGGGGCCACATCTTCCGTCATGCTACATCCCGAGCTTGCGAAATGTCTTTGCTAATCGTGGTCTGGATGGGCATGTCGCCAATTCCAGTAATTGGACTGCTCTCTCTTGCTAGACTTCGAGAATTCGTGGGACTTTTTGTGGTTGTTGGTCAGGTATACCCCCCAGGAGGCGTTTTCGCGATCATCCCAGTTGTGATAGTCCTTGTGGTGGGAATCATAGACTCGGACCTGTACGCCGTCGTCATTCGGTCCGGGGGCGGCCATAATGGTCATCGGCGCCGCAATGGCAGCTGCCAGGATTAGCGAACTGATGAAGCTGTTTGTAAAACGCATGTAGTTCCTCCAAACGTGCAATGCGATATCAGTTTTGGATCGACAAGAAGTCCGGGCAATTTCATCGGACCTCTAGTGACACTGACTGCCATCCATAAACTTGCAATCGGTAGGAACATCATGGGGGCATCGAAGGCGGGTGTCTGTCCTCTATTGCACGTATTACGAATATAGCGGCTTTTCACGCACTGAGGGTCAAAAAGAAGGATGGGTGCCAGACCCGTGGCTCACACTAATATTGAAGAGAGCCGGGCCCGAAAAGGGCCTCCCGGAATGAATCTGGGTAGAGTCGATCAGGCCTGGCCGTTGTTTCGGGGTGGTTTGCCTTGGCCGTTGGGAGGATTTCCGTTTGATCGGTCAGGCTTCGCCGCATTCCAAACATATAGGAAGTTTTCGTCCGTGGCCGTCGCGACGTCGCGGGTGGATTTTCTCATAGCGCGGTTTAGCGCGGAACGAACATTCTCCTTGGAATCTCCGAGATCGGCCAAAGGGACCTAGAAGGCGACGCCTTCTCCAAGCTGGTCGAGGTCGCGCAGAATTGCCGTAACGATCTTATTGTGCGTGCCGTTTCGCGATCGAGGGACGTCCACCATGGCCATGGTCTTGAAGTGAGGCATCGCGGCTTTGGTCGCCAAATGGCCGGTCCAGAATAGAATCAAAATTACTAGAATGATCACGCTCACGCCACTAATGGGGCCAAATCCCCATCGTTTCCTGTGCGGCCAAATCGGGAGACTGCCCACCAGCACTACTAGAACAAATACCGCAAGAATTGCCATCAGAAACAATGTTTTCCTTCTCTCCTTGACCGGCCGACCTAAGCCGCATGCCCGGAGCGGCCGTAAAACGGAGTAGTCTTGACAGGAAGCAACTCTACGAGAGTGTAGATTCCCAGAGTAATGCCCAGCGGAATATCGGAGGCCGACAAAACCGCCGCAATGAGGGCGAGCTTGCGGCCCGACCGCTGCCCTCCGAGCAGTGCCAGTCCCGCAACGAACCCAACGAGGCTACAAACAGCCGACAAAACCATCATAATTGTGTATAGGAAATGAAAAATGTCCATCAGTGCAAAGGGGTCAGGTACACGGCTGAGCAGCGCGCCAAACATCAAGGTAGCAGTCCTGCCATAGATCAGCAGGCAGAGCAACATGATCACGCGAATAACTCCGTAAACGATCCAAAGGCTTCCCAAAGGTCGGAAATAACCGGTTGGGTTTGGGACAATGGGATCGTCTGAAGACCTAACAGCCTCCTTTGGATTTGAATGCCAGCCGTGAATCGACCTCGGCGTATGAACAGGTCTTTATAACGCGGAATAAGTGGACAGGCTGTTCAAATCTGAACACATGGATTGATGGGTCTTACGCAACGGGTTGCGACTAAGCAACGTTTTGGACCCGGTCGCAGAACTCCGGTCGACAAGCGGCCTTATCGGAACGTGACTTTCTGGCTCATGGCGCATTCTGGGCCACATTCCGATAAGGGCTTAGTAGGAAATGGAAAATGCAGGAGTCACGCGCTCTGTCTACGCGCTATCTCTGGTTCGCCGACCAACTCCTCAAAGAGCGTTCGGAAGTGAATCATGGCTTGGCGCAAGTCTTCGGTGCTGGCCTGGCCCCTCGCTTGAAGAAGAGCGCTTTTGTGAGCTACACGATAATTGTCGAGAACCAGTGGATGATCCACAGAAATATCTGCCGCACGCTGTTCAAAATCACTCACTGGATAGCCACGCGTGGACATCACATCGCCCAGCAGTCGGTCGGCGTCGGCTACCGCGCTTCCGGGGCCGTCAACGAATCGCGCCTGGATTCTGCCCCAGGAGTCGACAAAACGCGCCCGATCGCCGGAAGCAAGCGGCCGGATATGCAGGGCCTCCACTCGGTCCGCGCGCTTATCGAGCGCCGCTTCTGCCTGCCGCCGGCTCCCGCCTTCTTTCAGTGTGCGAGCATATTCGGCGCCACCAAATTGAGTGCGCAGCTTCTCCGTCCGGCGTTTTCGGCTGAAGAGCCAAATAGCAATGCCCGCAGCCACCATCACGAGAATTGCGATGACCACGACGATCTGTGTAGTGCTGATCTCCGATAAGTTCATGACCTGCCTCCAGTTTTCAGTCGATTCCTTGACGGGAATCTACGTGTCGTTCCGGCCCGGTTACGCAAAGATGCGCCCATCTCAGGGCTTCTCGATAACCTTTTCCAACTGGCCTATTTTCTTTTGGATTTTCCCCGCTATCTTTTCACCAATACCCTCGCCTTCTAAGCCGGGATTGTTCGTAAGTTGGCCCACCTTTTCCTTAATCTTGCCCTTCACTTCATGAGCCGTGCCTTTTGTTTGGTCCTCGGTACTTCGCTTCATGGTTTTCTCCTTTTGCACGATTCGATCCAGTCGTCGCGGCTACGAGCCGCCGGGGGTCGGCACATTTTCAACTGCAGTCAGTTTCACTTCAGATAGGGGTCGGGTGCGGGCTCCACCTGGAGACCGCTGGGATAAGGTCAACGTAACCCCCCGACCAGGTACACGACCAACAAGATCAACAGGACGGTTCCGACGACCCCCAGGCCGCCCCCTCTTCCCCATCTGGAGTAACCGTAATAGCCGCCGCCCCCGCCGAACAACAGAACCAGAAGAATAATTAGTAGTAGCATCGGAAGTCTCCTCTCAATTCAGAAACAACTACACGTGGCGCCCGCCAGAATTATTGTCAACGTCTTGCAGACAATTTCTACCACACGTAACTCATGTGGTTCGACAGACAGACGCGCTGGTGACCAAACGATCGAGCCCTTGAGGGCCTCGTCAATGCACGCGAGCTTCCGCGGCGATGACGACTTCTTCAACGGCGAGAATCAAATCCTTTCGGACATCCAGTTCCCATCCAGGCTGGATGCGAACGCGCACGTCGGCGGCAGATTCGCCAACAATACGGCAAGGCATTGGGACATGGCATTGGCGGATGACGACAAGCATAACCACCGGTTTACCGAACCAGGCAGAATACTTGGGCGAATATTCCTTCGTTCCCTCTGCGATCATGTTGGACAGCCTCCCATCTTTTGGGAGCGACTTCACCGAATGCGCGAGTACTTGTAGCGTATTCACAATCGACAGTCTGTTCAATTTGGAACAGCTGGCTCTCAGTACCTCGGCGACCGGCCTGGCTTTCAACTCCCCATCGTCGGCGATTCGAGGCCGAACAAATCCAATCCCGTAGATCGATGCGGAGTTGCGACGGGGGCGTCGGGGGGCGCCTGATTAACAACGCGTGGCATAATGCGGTCTACCGACGCGGGACAAGGCCGCGGTAAAATGCTGATTGGGTCAAAGCTTGGGTCCAATATGGGTCCAAGTATTGCCATATTATGTCCGAGACCGTGTACCTTGACGTAGAACAAAGCTAGACGGACCAACAAGATAGATTTTTTGCAACTGCCTTGGGCGCAGGAGGCCTCCGGTTCAAATCTGGACGCCCCGACCATCATGCATCTGTCGGTGCATGTTCCTTGAACTCGGTCGGGGAAAACCATGTGGGGGCGTTCGTTCCGGGGGCAGACCGGTCAATTCAAGATGTGCGATTTTCAATTTGAAAATTCAGATTTGAGATTCTGTCAGAGGGACAACGCCTCTCGGCTGATCCACAAGTTTATCTTGCCCGAAGTATTACCTTGTTGCGCAATTCCGAAACATAATCACGCTCCGGCGATCGGCGGGCGCTGAGTCGCGCAAGTTTACGGGTGCCGGCGATGGCTGGTTCAGAACGAGCTCGTCGCTCTATTTTTTCCGGCGAGGTCTTCGATCGAGAGCAGGATCATCTGCGATCCGCCGTGCGGTTCGATGCGGCGCGCGTTCAGGATCATGTGGCGTGGTCCCAAGTGCTGGAATTTGTGGCGCACTTCAAAACCGTCGATGCGCTTGTTGCGAGCGGTGATATCGTGAAGTAATTCGCGCAGCCTGGGGATGTCCCACTGGCGGTTGCCGAGATCGTAGATGAGGCGTCCCTTGGTCTCCTCGGGCGAGACTTGGAAGGTTTGGTAAAACACGGGATTGGCCAGAGTGACGTGCAGGCCTTCGTCGAGCACCAGGATCGACTCGCGCGCATATTCAATGAGGGCTTCGGCGAACGTGCGAGTCTGATCCAGGGATCGCTTGAGGCTGTCAATGTCCTGAAAGCTGAGGACGGCGCCCTCGACCTTGTCTTCCCAGGTTTTGTAGGGCCGGGCGCGAAGCAAATACCATGGCCCGTCTTTCAGGCGCACTTCTCTTTCCTGGAACACGGTGCTTTCGATGGTCGTCGCGGCGGCCTGCTCGAGGTCGTCCGGTTCGAGGTTCGTGCGGATTTCGCCCAGCCGCCTGCCCACATCCCCGGGAAGCAAGTTCAACAATTTTTCGGCCGGGGGAGTGAAGCGCCGGATGCGCAGATCGTTGCCGACCATAACGACGGGGAGATTGACATTGGTCATGAGATTGAGCTGGTCGTTGTTGGCCTGGGTCAATTCGGCGTTGCTGTTTTGCAATTCCTCGTTGAGCGTGGAAAGTTCCTCGTTGCTGGACTGCAACTCTTCCTTGGTCGTTTCGAGTTCCTCATTGGTGCTCTGCAATTCTTCGTTGGCCGACAGAATTTCCGCGTTGGCCGACTTGAATTCTTCGAGAGTGGTTTCGTGTTCATCAATCAGCGTATGGAGCTGCTCGCGGAGGCGTTCCACTTCATGTTTAGTGCGCGCCAACTCCTCGGAAACTCTTCCCTTTTCGGTGTGCTTCTCGATCCGGCGCGAGCCGGCCGCGGTAACCAATACCGGCCGGACCGCATCCTGAAAGGCGATGATGTACAAGCGTTCGCCGGCGGATGGCCCGCGCAAGGGAATTATTTCCATGTCAATCGAGCGCGTGCCGCCGTTGGAGGAGATGCGCAGGCCCTCTTTTCGCACGGCCTTGTTTTCTTTTCTGGCCCGGGTCAACGCGTCGCGGAGATCCACCTGCAAGTCTTCGTGGGCCATCTTCGAGAGGCTGAAGGTCGGATGGCCGCTGGCGGGCTCCAGATAGGGCCCGATCTTCCCGCGGAATTGCACGATTTCCATATCGCCATTTACGACGATGCTGCCGGGAACGAAACGGTGCGCCAGAGCGCGTTCCACTTCGCGATCCACATCAAATCCCGTATCCAGGATTTTCGGAGAATGGGCCGGTTCCAGACGCGGGACCGCATATTCCGGCCCGATGAAATGTGTGACCACCCGGGCGGTAGACCGTTTTTTCTGATAGATCTTGTTTTTCTTGTCCATCAGCGTGAACAGGTCCTCGAACGATCCCAGGCTTTCCGAGGGCCCCAGCATCAGATACCCGCGGGGTTTCAGGGCGTAGTAAAACGTGGGAATGGCGCGCTTCTGCAAGATGGGGCCGAAATAGATCAGCAAATTCCTGCAACTGATCAAGTCCAGATTGGAGAACGGCGGATCCTTGACCACATTCTGTTTCGCGAAAACGCACATTTCGCGGACGGATTTGTGAATCTGATATCCGCCGTCGCGCCGGACAAAGAAACGCTTGAGCCGCTCCGCGGAAATTCCCGAAGCCTCATTCGCCGCGTAGACGCCGCTGCGCGCGCGATCGAGGGCGAAATCGCTGATGTCCGTGGCGAAGATTTGCAGGGCCATTTGAGGAATAACGGGAATTTTGCGCCTCGCTTCGTGCGCCCACAGATATTCGAGAAGAATCATCGCCAGGGAGTAGACCTCTTGCCCGGTGGAGCAGCCGGGAATCCAAATGCGCAGCGGGCCGTCCTCGGGTTTGCGGTCCTGCAGGAGGCTCGGGAGGACTTTATCGCGAAGAGAATCAAACGCTCCCTCCTCGCGGAAAAACTCGGTGACGTGAATCAGAAGATCGCGGTACAAGGCATCGAGTTCGTTGGGGTTGCGGTCGATGTGACGGAGATAATCCTTCAGCTTCAGCAGGTGGTGCAGGATCATGCGCCGCTTGATGCGACGCTGCAGCGTGCTCTGCTTGTAGTGCCTGAAGTCTACGCCCATGGATTTCTGCAACAGGGCGAATAGAGCGTCTATTTCCGACGGGGGCCCAGTCACGTCGGGGTCCAGTGTCTCGGAGGGGATTTGGGCGGCATGGTTGCGGCGGCTGATCCGAGCCAGTTCCAGCGCGATGCTCTTGGGGGCAATACAAAATCGATGCTTCCTCCCCGGACCGCATTTCCCGGCATGTCATAGAATTTTGCGGACTTCTCATCCTGCGCAAAAGTAATTCCGCCGGCGAGCTTGATGGCAATGCACCCTTGCGTGCCATCCGAGGCGGTGCCCGACAAGACGATTCCGAGGGCCTGATCGCCGGAGTCGCTCGCCAATGCCGCGAAGAAATAATCAATGAGAAGGTGCGGGCTCTGCGCTGCGTCGCGCTCGATCAGGTCAAATTTGCGGCCGGAAATCCCCATGGTCTTGTTCGGCGGGATCACATAAATGCGATCGCGCTCGATCGGCATGCGATCCATAACCTCCGCGATGGGAATTTTCGTGCAGTGGGAAAGAATCTCCGTTAAAACACTGTGATGAGCCGGATCGAGATGCGGAACGAGCACATAGGCCATCCCCGCTTTTTCCGGCAGACTGGCCAGCAATTCTTTGAACGCCTCCAGACCGCCGGCCGATGCGCCGATTCCAACGACGGGATATGAATCTGCCTGGGACAGCCCTGGTCGCGGAGCCTGCTGCGAAATTTTCTTATTAGGCTTTGCTACGTTTGGAGTAACGCGCCTTGCTCTTTTCACGGGGTTCTCGACAGGCAAAATCGTGGCGCCTCGAAAAATCGAATGTGTCTTTCCCTGCCAGTAGAATGATCAGGCACCCTTGGACCATACCCCGTATGCTCTTACCGAGTCGTATAGTACATCAAAGCTATAAAAATTTCATGAAATCAACGCATCCATAGAGGGCAAAAAAATATGCGGAACTACATCCAAATAAGGACATTTATCCCACGAATATGGGACGCCCGCCTTCAGGCGGGCACCCCGGATTCAAGCAAGTGCCCGCCTGAAGGCGTGCGCGCCATAAAACAAGACTAGAGTTACAACACATGGTCTTCAGCCTGCGGGGTTTGGGGGTTGCAAGCCCGAATACCTACAGTCCGAAGTCTGTGCTACATAAAGCTCTCAGGGGCCTTTTCGAATCCACCACAAGACCTTGCCGACAATCTGCCACAATCTGTCTTTTTCCACAGTGACGGGGCTGTAGTCGCGATTTTCCGATTCCAAAAGGTGAACTCCGTCCGCCGCGATAAACCGCGCCAGGGAGAGGCCGGTGACCCGGTGCCATGCCACAACTATCTTTCTATTCAAATCATCCGGATTCGTTTGCGAGCCGTCCACGGCCACAATGTCGCCGTCGTTGATGAGCGGGCTCATGGAAGTTCCCTTCACGCGAAGGCAATTGGTCTGCACAGGATTGGGGCACCAGAATGCCGGCGCTGCGATCATTTCTTCCGCCACTGCGTTGTCAAAATCAGCAAATTGCCCGCCCGTCTGTCCGATCGTGCCTGCTTGCATACCGAGCAGAGGAACGGCGACCATTTGCAGCTTGGGAGCGCCCTTGGGCCTCTGCCTTTTCACTCCACTTCCCGCGCGAACAATTTCAAAGTCCATGGAAGTTGACATGCGCGCGATGGCGCGCGTGCCGGGAAGCATCTGACGGAGGTCGGAACTCTTCAGGCCGGCCCTGGCCCAGAAGAGCCAGCACTCGGGCTGGCCGGCCATATTTCCAAGCTGGATAAAACATCTTGAGGTGGGCTCCTGCTTTCCTGTTTCCCAGCGCGAGACGGCCATGGCGGAATAGTGCAGGCGGGAGCCGAATTCGGATTGGCTTAGGCCGAGGCGCTGTCGAAGGTTGAAAATAGAGCTGGACCAATCTGGGACGTTCACTTCCTGCTGCATGTTTGTCACCATCCGTGCCAAGCAATTCTATTCTCATTATATACTCATATTGTCCCTTTGGGTTCCTAAATTGTTTTTTTCGGCGACATGCGATCGCTGGGCGGGTTGAGCGATGCTATTTTGCAGCATGACATATCTTTAGGTTGTTACATAGCGAAATCGCATTCGATTTCAACAGATCATAAAAGGCTTACACTTCATGGAGAGCAATTTCAAGAACGGGTTTCCATGCCCAATCGAGCAAACCGCGCCAAGTCGATGATCTTCGCGCCGGCGAAATTCCTCGCTGAAACCTTTGCATGTTATTCTGCGTAGTATGAATGTGCCTGAAGCAAGCACAAGTTCGAACGGATTCGCAATCCGCGCGGAACGAGTCTCCCGCCATTACAAGATGGGGGAGGCGCTGATTCGCGCCGTGGATGGAATTTCACTGGAAGTGGGTGCGGGAGAATTTCTGGCCCTGCTGGGCGCCAGCGGTTCGGGCAAGTCCACGCTGCTCAACCTGATGGCTGGACTCGACCGGCCCTCCTCCGGAACCATACTGGCGCTCGGGCGCGACCTGGCGACCATGTCCAGCGCGGACCTGGCGACGCATCGCAACCGGACGATTGGCATTGTGTTTCAATCTTTTCAACTGCTTCCGCGAATGACCTTGGAAGAGAACGTCGAGTTGCCCCTGCGCCTGGCGGAGGTGCCGCGCGGCGACCGCCCCGCGCGCGTGCGCGAGGCGCTGGAGCGCGTTGGGCTCACGGCGCGAACGCGGCACCGCCCGACCGAGCTTTCCGGCGGCGAACAGCAACGAGCGGCGATCGCCCGCGCTCTCGTCAATCAGCCGATGATTTTGCTCGCGGATGAGCCCACGGGGAACCTGGACACGAAGACCGGCGAGGAAATCATGAGCCTGATCGCGCAGATTCACAGGCCGGCTTCGGGGCCGGGAAGGACCATCGTCATGGTGACGCACGAGCGTGTGCTGGCGGAACGCTACGCGGATCGCATCGTTACGCTATCCGATGGAGCAATTTCCCGCGAGGAGCGCTTGCGATGAAACTTGGCGACCTGACCGAGCTGGCTGCTCGGAATTTGCGCGAGGCCGTGCTGCGCAATTCGCTGACCACCCTGGGCATTTCGGTCGGCGTGGCTTCGCTGGTGGCGCTGCTTTCGCTGGGAGTGGGATTGCAACAGCTGGTGGACCGTTCGGTTGCGCGCGCCGGATTGTTCGACACGATTTCGGTGCGGTCGCGGCAGAGCTCCCCGTTCGGCCAGCCCGGAGGCGGGCGGCGCAATCCGCGAGATGCCGCGGAGGTGGCGCCGCCGCGGCCACTCGATGACGCGGCGCGGAGGGAAATTGCCGCGCTGCCGAACGTGGTGGAAGTGAATCCGGAGGTGCGATTTACGGCCGAGGCGCGGCGCGAACCGATTAGCCAGCTGGTAATGGTTTCGGGAATGGCGCCGTCGTCGCAATCCAGCGGAACGCTGGACGGCTTGAACGGACATTTTTTCTCCCGTCCGGACGCCGAAGAAGCCATCATTCAAGGCGATCTGGCCAAGCGCCTGCTCGACGCCGGGCAAGCTTCGACCTCCCTGCTTGGCCAGGAAATTACTTTGCGATTCGCGCAGCGGCAGGCGCTTCCGCCGCCTACTCAGCAGGCCTCGACAGACGCGCCCAATCAGGCGGTTGGCCCGGATGAAGAGGCCATGGGGTTTTCGATCGTTCCGAGCGAGAAGAAATTTCTCGTTGTGGGAGTCACTCCGGCTTCGGACTCCGCCGGTGGCCCGGTGGGGTTCAACAATGCGGGGATGTATCTGCCGCTGGCGGTTGCCGAAAAGCTGCAGGTCGTGCAGCAAGGGGATTTGCGCGACGTGGCGCGGTCCAATGCGGCCGAGGGCACGCGCTATGCCGCGTTGAACATTCGCGCCAGCAGCCCCACGGCCGTGGCCCAGATCGAGTCCAGCGTCACGCACATGGGATTCGCGGCGTTTTCGTTGATCGACGTGACGCGCAACCTGCGCACCTTTTTCGCGATCTTCGATTTGTTTCTGGGAATTTTCGGCAGCCTGGCGCTGGCGGTGGCTTCGCTGGGAATTATCAACACGCTGGTCATGGCCATCCTCGAGCGGCGCCGCGAGATTGGAGTCTTGAAGGCGTTGGGCGCCGCGGACCGCGACGTTCGGCAATTGTTTTTTGCCGAGGCCGGCGTGATGGGCCTAGGGGGCGGCTTGTTTGGCGTGTTGCTGGGCTGGGGGATTGGGCGGGCAATTCAATTTGCCACCATGATTTACTTGAAGCGGCAAGGCGTGACCCCGCCGAACATCTGGTCAGTGCCGTGGTGGCTGGTGCTGGGCGCGATAGCCTTCGCGGTGGTGGTCAGCCTGGCATCCGGGATTTATCCGGCGTCCCGGGCGGCGCGGCTGGATCCGGTGGAGGCGCTGAGGTATGAATGAAGCGTGACTCGTGATTTGTGATTCGTAATTCGTGAAAACCAGATCGGAAACAACTTGCCTGAAATATCAGTCTTTATTGGCGTGACGCGGCTTCAGGACTCGCACACGAGTTACGAATCACGAGTCACTTGTTCAAATGAACTGGAACTCCCCATCAAGAAGAAGCATTGTTACGAGGTAAGTTCGCGGATAAAAAAATTAACCGGGATGCTCAGCTGAGGGGCCGGAGCACCCCGGTCTTCCCTGTCCGCCTCCGCAGGTGGCGGGCAAGACTTTAACTACGCGGCGTGTTCGTCGCCGCGCAGAAACTCGTATCGTTCAATTTGGGCTACCACGCCGATGCGGCCCGGCTCGTCGACTTCGGCGCGCTTGATGCGGCCGAGGCAGCGAACCTTCACGGGCCCGGCGAGCGTAATTTCATGCGGTAGCGTCAGCAGGATCTCCACGGGCGAACCGCTGGAGACCTCCTTCGGCAGGAAGAAATAAACGCCGCGCGAACTCACATCCCGAGATTCCGTGTTAGCCTCACCAATCGCCGAACCGCTGGTCCAGCGAACGATCATAGGTAGCCGAATCTGAAACCGCTGTGTCGCGCGTCGCTCTTCGGCTGTCAAAGGGTCTTCCTCCTGATATGCACCGCTATTGTTCATGGATACGAGATTACGTTTGGGGAACGAATCGCTCAATAGCGCGGAGGTCCCGATTCGAGGGGGGTTAATTTGGTACGCAGGTACTAGGATTTCAGGCCAGTTGAAACCAAACTAGGCGAGGTCTCGTAATGCCCGTATCTTACAGAAATTAATGCATTTACTTGATGAACCTGGGAAGCCCTATTCTATCCGCATCACGCGGACCTTCCGGCGCTGGAAGCGCCAGAAGATGCTAGCGCATGACAACGCCCTGGGTTTCTGACTCCGCTAGTTGAGGGCGCCCAGAAAAGGCGCAGGGCCCCTCTCCGCCCTTTCAGGCCGGGGCGTGAAGCCTAGCCAGGATAATGATGCCGGGGCGTTGCCCTGGGGCGGCAACCTCCGCGCCATTGAGGGCCATCGTGTGTCCGTGTTAAGTCCGTGGGGAATTACTGAATGCGATTTATGAAATAGCCTGGAAAATCTTCAGGAGGGGATGGACCTCAGGAGATTATGCCTGATCGATGAGGCGGTGGTGGATGGCGTAGAGGGCCAGTTCCAAGCGGTCGGAAACGCCCAGCTTATCGAAAATATTGTGTAGGTGGTTCTTTACGGTCTGTTCGCTGATGAACAGCTTTTCGCCGATCTCCTTGTTGCGGTAGCCCTGCGCTACCAGCTGGACGATTTCTTTTTCGCGGTCGCTTAGCAGCGGCTTTTCACGGCGCGGGCCGCCGTCGGAGGACTTGGAAAAGGCCTTCATGACTTCCGCGGTCATGTGATTGTCGAGCCAGATTTCGCCGCCATGAACTTTGTGGATGCTGCGAACCAGCAGGTCGGTTGCGGATTGCTTCAGCACCACGCCGCGCGCGCCGAGACGCATGGCGCGGACTACGTCGCGGTCGTCTTCGGCGGCTGTGAGTACTACAACACGTGTGGGCAGCTGGTCGAAATTCACTTCCTCAAGGACAGCGAGGCCATCCTTGTCCGGCATGCGCAGGTCGAGCAACAGAATATCGGGCTTGAGCTTGGCCAACATTTTGATGCAGTCATTGCCGTTGGAAGCCTCGCCGACAATGGTGATTTCATCATCGCCGTCGAGCAGTTTACGCAGACCTTCACGAAAGATGGCGTGATCGTCAGCCATCAGGACACGTATTTGTTGTTTTGTCGCTTTGGCCATATCAGCCGAGAGGAACCTCAATAGTCAAACGTGCGCCATGACCAGGAGTGGATTCCACCGTCAGCACACCACCAACGCTGCGCGTACGCTCCTTGATTGAAATAGGCCCCAAACGAAGGCGGTCCAACTCATCGCCGGTGAACCGGCCGGCGAAGCTAAAACCTTCCCCGTTGTCGTCCACCACCAGGACAACTTCTCCTTCATTCTGCCACAGTTTTACCACGACGTGGGAAGCCTGCGCATGTTTTTTCACATTGTGTAACGATTCCCTATATATCTGAAAGAGGTCACGGCAGATGCGGTCCGGGATCTGCAGTTCGGCGGCATCAATGAGCAAATCGAGGGCCAGACCGGATTCATTGCGGAATCGCTCGGCAAAGCCCCGCATCAGGTCCACCAGGTCGGCGCTCTGGACCCGGAGCGGACGCATATCGGTGACCATGCGGCGGAGCTCATCCGTCTCATTTCGGACGGTTTGCTGTAGGGATGAGATTCCACCGACGGCCTGATCCGGATCGGCGGGCACCTTGCGCCGTAAAACGTCAAGCTGTATGTCCACGCTTAGCAGCGTTTGCAAGATGCCGTCGTGGATTTCCCGGGAGATGCGGCTGCGCTCTCCTTCGATGGCGTGCGCGCGGATGTGACGAAGCAGGAACAAGTTCTGCAGAGGCTGCCCGAGGTGGCGGACGATTCGTTCCAGCCAATGCAAGTCCTGGGGGAGGAATCTTCGGCGCGCATTGCCGAGCATTAGGCGGCCGACAGGGTGGCCGCTCAGGTCGAGCGTGACACCCAGGATCGAGCGCCAGCCCAGCTCAAGCCTCATGGGGCCCGGCAGGCGCGGCAGGTCCTTCAGGCGGCGCCCATCTTTGCGATTCCAGCCGAAACCCTCGCCGGCTCCTTCCAGTTGATTCCAGCACACACTGGCGTCCGGCTGGTCCAGCAGGAAGCCATCGCTGCGATTGATGGGGAGGTTTTCCGGGGAGAGGCGCGAATTGTCCCCGGACCGGAGTCTCCAAACGAAAATGCGCTCAATGTCCGTATCGCGAAACGCCAGGATGGCCTCTTCGCAGTCGAAGGCGCGGACCAGTTCCCTGAGGACGAGCCGCAGCGACTCCGCCATGCCGCGGTCGACTTCCAATTGACCGGTGAGTTGCGCGAGAAACTCCTGCTCGGTGGCGTGACGTCTTTGGCGGCTGCCGAGAAAGGCGATACCCGCCCCGGCGGCAAAGGTCCCAGTGGAAAGGGCGATCCAAGAGAGCATCTGGTCCCACGCCAGGGGGCCGTTGACGGCTGTTCGAATCAGGAGAGCAAAGGTGACGATGCCGGCCAGCATGACCGAGCGTCGGGTACCCCAACGAATCCCCGAAGCCAGAGCAACGAACAGGTAGACGAACCAGAACGCCACGACCGATCGAGTCAGGACCAGGAAGACAGCCAGCGCGGCCAAATCGAGGGGAAGAGGAAGGGGTAACTCTCCGATCCATTGTAAATTCTGGGTCAGGGCCAGGATCAGCGACACGATCAAATAGACGGTCACGAAGAGAACGGCATGCGGGCCACGCTCGGAGGGAGGGCGGTCCAATAAATCGACGAGAGCGAGCACCATGAAAATGGGGCGCGCGTAAGCAATCTGGCGTTCCAGGTGGCGCCGCTCGGCTGCGTGGGGTTGCATAGATTGTGCGAGGCAACAATTCGAACGAGGATTAGTCTAACAAGATTGCGTTCTCGCGCAAGCTAGGCTTTCCTGCGCAGCAACTCCCGGGAATTCCACTTCTGAATATTTTTCGGGCAAACCACAATTTTTTGTTCAAATTCACAGGTTTCGGGCGATAATCATGCACCTCGGGAATCCCCAGTGGAGCAGGCCGATTGGAACACCGCTACACACGTAACGAAGTGGAACGCATGATGGGCGTCACGCGCCGGGAACTGGATTACTGGACGCGGCTGCGCTTGGTGCTGCCGCGATCGCGATGGGGCGAGCGATTCTTTAATTTTTCGGATCTGGTCGCGCTGGAGACCATCAAGCGCCTGGCGGCTCGCAAGGTTCCGGCGAGGCGCATTCGCCGCGCGGTGACAATTCTGCAAACCGAATTGGGATCGACGCAAACGCCGCTTTCCATGTTGCGGATTTCGACGAACGGAAAACAGGTAGTGGTGTATCCTCCGATGGCAACGGCGCGTCCCTTTGAGCCGCTGACGGGGCAATTCGTGCTGAACTTCGAGACCTCGGAACTGGCCCAGAAAATCCATGCCATGGCGTCGC
The DNA here is from genome assembly GCA_963813185.1 of uncultured Acidobacteriota bacterium. Classification (GTDB taxonomy): domain Bacteria; phylum Acidobacteriota; class Terriglobia; order Acidiferrales; family UBA7541; genus Palsa-360. The sequence continues at coordinate 508,051 of CAWEYA010000021.1, read as the reverse complement.
GGTCGGCGGAGGAATGGTTTGAATTTGGCATGATGTGCGATGCCGATACCGAATCGCTCGACCAGGCCGCCCAGGCGTATCGAAAAGCGGTCGACGCGGCGCCGGAATGGGTGGAAGCGCGAATCAATCTGGGAACCGCGATGTACCAACTGGGCCGTATGGAGGAGGCGCACGAACATTTTTTGCTGGCAGTGAAGCTGGAACCGGAAAACGCCCTTGCGGAGTTCAATCTCGGGTGCGTGCTCGAACAGCTAGGGAAGACGGCGGAAGCGATCTTGCATCTATGTCGCGCCGTCGAACTGGTCCCGTCGCTCGCGGATGCGCATTTGAATCTGGCGCTGGCCTATGAGAAAAACGGGGAAGTGCATAACGCGCTGCGGCATTTGTCACTTTATGTGCGGTACGAACCGAACGGCCCGTGGGCGGAGTTCGCGCGCGCACGGATCGACAAATACCGGCCTCCAAACCCGACGTCTCCGTCCGGCAAGCTGACGCCGTTCCGTCGGATCCATTAGGCGGGCTTGAGAGTTGTTGACCATTGTGATATGGATTACGCATATTAGTGACGCACGTCATATCGTTTCAATATGGCTTGACTAGATCATCTGGGTTTTGAAAGTTGCTCGACCGGATGGGCACGGAACCGAAGGGTTTGAAAACCAGGGGAAAATCGAGAAAGACAAATCTGAAAGGACAAAACAATGATCATAGGGGACCACTTGCGGGCGATCCGCGAAGAAAAGAAACTCTCGCAAGGAGAAATTGAAAAACGAACGGGATTGCTTCGGTGTTACATCTCCCGCGTGGAAAACGGACACACCGTCCCCGCCGTGGAAACACTCGAGAAATTCGCCCGAGCCCTTGAAGTTCCTCTCTACCAGCTCTTCTACGACAGCGACAAGCCGCCTGTCCTGCCCAACATTCTGAAGCGCAGGAGCGCGGGAGAAATCGTGTGGGGCAGTTCGGGCAAGGATGCGCGAATGTTCGAGAGGTTTCGCCAGCTCCTGAGCCGCACCAAGGAAAGCGACCGGAAATTGCTGCTTTTCATGGCTCAGAAGATGGCGCGTGGGAAAACAGCGGCCCACGCTTCCGCGGGGTAATTTTCCGGAATCGAAAGCAGTTTCCCGGCTATTGCGCGCGCGGCGCTGGATCCTCGCGGTCGATCAAGGGCACGACCGCACATACCAGCAGGGAGAATCCGGCGAGGACGGCGAAGCTCGTCTTGAAAGAGCCGGTCAGATCCTTCAAGTGCCCGACCAGCGGAGAGCCGCCTAGAATCATAATGATACCCAGCATGTTCACGAGCCCCATGGCCGCGGCGGCCCGGCCCGGAAACAGCGCGCCCGCGCGTGAAAACATGGCAGCATAGGGCAGTCCGATGCCCATGCCGATCAGAACCACTCCTATCAACGCGCTGGCAAGCGATATCCTGGACGGAACGAACGACAGACAGCCCAGCGCGATCATCAAAAGGCTGCCGATAAACAGTGGGCGGATCCCCATGTGCCGGCGCAGGAATCCCCCGAGCGGCCGCGACACAATGCCGAGCAAAAGAACCAGCGATCCGATCAAGCCCGCGCGCGTCGCGGGGACTTTCATCACTGTCGTCAAAACTATGCTCACCCACGAGCCCACTACCACGGAGATCCCGAACGTGGCCATCTGCATGAGTCCCAGAAACCAGAGCTGAGGGGCGAGCAGCATTTCGTGGAAACGTCCTGGCGGCCTTGCGCCGAATTCGACAGGCGGCGCGGCGGCCAGCCAGATGACCGCGGCGGTCAAAGCCATTGCGGCCGAAACAAGGAATGTCGTGCGCCATCCGGCCAGACGGTTGAGCTGCGGCACGGCCAGAATCACGAATCCCGCGCCCATTTGGATGGACCCGCCAAAAAATCCCTGCGCCACATGCAGCCGCGGGCCGGCCGTCGCTTCATGAACGTAGCGCGCGCCGCCGACGAAGCAGACCCCCGTTCCCATGCCAGTGAAAATCTTACAAAAAAGCAACTGCCAATACGCACCAGCAAGCGCCATGCCGAAGTTTCCCAGCGCCACCCAGATCAGCGCGAATAGGAGAACGCGCTTGGATCCGAGCCGGTCTACGAGATATCCGCCGGGAATTTGCATTCCTGCATGCGTGGCGAAGATGCCGGTCGTCAACAATCCGGCCTTAGCGTTGTTGAAACCAAACTCGCGCATCAATGCGGGCGCCAGGGGCGCATGATTGGTGTAATTGGCGGAATAGGCGAAGGCCACGATGCATCCGCAGAGGACCGCCAAGCTTTGAGCGCTGTCGGATAAAGACGAGGTGCGTGCGGCTAATGGCGCACGCGAATCCTGCAGGACGCTCACAGTTGTCCTCGCTGCGCTCGCACATTGCGCAAAATCGCGATCGTGTTTTCTGAAATAATCATTTCGATTGAGATCTCTTATCTTGCCGCTGTGAAATTGCGCTTGATACTACACTGGTGGGCGCGGTCCGCGCTACAAGGTTTCGGCGGGGGAAGGACTTGAATGGCACTGGTGCCCGCCTGCGAGGCTTCTGCTTGGCTAGGTGGCGGAAATCCACAGACTGAAGTCTGTGCTACTACAAGGACATCTCTCTGGGGCGCAAGGCCAACGCGAGAATGGCGCCGAGCATGCACAGCAGCGACATTTGAATTTCACCGGCCAGGAGCCATCCGCCGTGACCGACGATCCAACCTAGGAGATAGCCACCGAAGGCCGCACCCGCGTAAAGGCTGGTGACGAACATTCCGGAGCCGCGGCTGGAAAGGCTGCGCCGCAAGGCCTTCACTTGATAGCCGGCCAGGTTGACGTAAAGGATGGCGCTGCCCGTGACTCCGTAGATGAAGGTCAAAAGCTCGCGAATCGGCATGGTCGGCGATGGCTGGAAAAAGAGATAGCCGAGTACAGCGACAGAGAGGAGCGAACCGCTCAATACCAGCTTGGGTGAGAAGAGGTCTCCAATCATGCCGCAAGGGATCGATAGCAGCGCGCCAAGTCCGAAGAAGCCGATAACCTTTCCGGCATTCGCCGGCGAATAATGGAGGGTTTCGCGGAGAAACGTGGGATAGAGGCCGAGAAATCCGTACATGCTGAGGCCGTGGATGACACTCAGAATCGTGAGGATCACGGTGTTGCGGTTGGCGAGGCTCGCGGCACCTCCACTATCCGCTTTGACTTCCGCGGCGCGGCGCGTATCACTGAACCAGGGGCGCACCGCGACGGCGATCAGAGCTACCATGGCGAAACCAAACGCGCCAAACGAAAGCATTGGCGCGTGCCAGGTGTTGTAGGACTGGCGAAGTTTTCCGGCCAGATAAGGCCCAAGAAATCCGCCGATGCCGTAGCTAAAATTGACGGAGCCGATGGCCGAGGACCGGTAGCCCGAAAAATAGCTCGCAGCGAGCGCAAACATCGACGTGGCCAGCATGGACATGCCAATGCCTTGCGCGGCGAGGCATACGAGCATGGTCCAGAAACCCGGAACCAACGTGGTGAGGGCCGTCGCGGCGGAAAAAATAACAATACCCGTTTGAAGGACCATCTTTCGTGAGTAGCGCGCGAGCAGGTAGCCGGTCGGAAGGCCGCCGATTCCGAGGCCCAGAGTGAAAATGGTGGAGAGGAGTCCGGTATTGGCGAGAGAAAAGCTGAATGCCTTGCGGATGTCGGGGGCAAGGACAGGAAACAGGTAGCGATCCGCAGCCATGAGGGCGTAGGAAACGAGCAGGACGCAGTACATGGCAATGGCAATGCCACGCGCGTTGGACGTGCTTTCCAAAGTAGTGGTTTGAGTTACCGCAGCTTGGTCCTGAATTGTCTTATCCTCCCGTTTCACTGAGAGAGTGACGTCGTGCTCGTTATGCTTTCAGGACATCCTAATTGGGGCGAATTGTATCAGCCTTGCGCGCCGTTAGCGGGTATTTTCCAAAATAATCTTCATGCGCTGGTCTTCGTCGGATTCCAGCATCCCGATGGCCTTCTCCAAATCGAGCAGCGGGATGACGTGCGTTACCAGCGGCTTGAGTTTCAGCGCGCCCCGCGCCACCAGATCGATGGAAGGCGGATAATCCTCGCCCTTGGCGGCGCGAGTGTTCACCACATTGAGTTCCTTGTAGTACAGCTGATAGAACGGCAACGCCGCTTGCGTGGCCGACATGATTCCGAAGAGTAGCAAAGTTCCGCCCAGACGCACCATGTTAATTGCTTCGGCCAGCCCGGCGGGAACGCCGGTACATTCAATGACGATGTCGGCGCCATGTCCGCCGGTCGCGTCCTTCACGCGGCGAACGGCATCCGGGCCGCTTGGCAGGGTCACGTCCGCTCCGAGCTGCTCCGCGAGGTTTCGTTTGTAGGCGCTCCGCGTAATTCCAATCACGGGATAGGCTCCCCAGGCTTTGGCCAATTGCACGTGAACTTGTCCTGTGACACCAAGGCCGATCACGGCAACGGACTGGCCGGGGAAAACCTTGATGCGTTGGTGGCCGTGCACGCAGGTGGTCACCGGCTGGATGAGGGGAGCGACTTCGTTGTCAATCGAGTCCGGCAGGAGATAGACGTGGGTGCGCGGAGCAACGAGGTAATCCGCGAAACCGCCGTCGGAATCGCGGCCGACGAGAGAGCCGTTGGGACAGAGATTGGGCTGGCCGGCGCGGCAATTGAGGCACATGCCGCAGTAAATGGCCGGGTCCACGATGACGCGATCGCCGCGGTGGAGCGCGGCGTCTCCTCCGTCCACCACCTCGCCGATCATTTCGTGGCCCATGATCAGGGGGTGACGAACGGGGATAGCGCCTTCGTAGATGTGGAGATCGGTACCGCAGACGCCGCTGTGAGTGACTCGGACGAGGACCTGGTTATGTCCGAGAGCGGGCCGCTCGACTTCCGCAAGGGCCAATTTGCGGGGCCCTCGCAGGACCATGGCTTTCATGAGAGCTGCTTTCGTCAATCGGCGCTGACCTATTTCGAAATTCTCGCGATGAAGCTGCTCGTGAGGAGGTCGGGGCTTCAGCCCCGACATTCGTGTTCGCGAGTTCGTGGCTTCAGCCCCCTGAAGCTTCAGGGCCTAAAGGCCCTCCTTACGCGACGTGAGACGTCCGACCTAAAGGTCGGACCTCCATAGATCCAATTTCCACTTCACATTTCCACTTTCCAATAAGAGAGTTCTGGAAATTAGGGCACTACCCTTCAATCCGCGGCCTTGCCGGACTTACCGGAACCAACGGCGCGGCCCGGAAGCGTGGCGCTGACGACACTGCGAAATTCCTCGTCTGTCAGCAGGCGTTTTCTTTGGAGCGAGAAATCCTTGATGGCGGCGACCACGCGCATCGCTTCTTCTTCGTTGAACTGAACGCCGAGCTTTCTCATGCCCCACTTCACAGAGTCGATTCCGCTGCCCTTGCCGAATACAACGCTGACCTGTTCCTGCCCGACCACATCCCAACGGAACGGGAAAAGTTCGGTGGCGTTTTCCACGCCGCAGTTTTCAAACCAGCTGGCGATGATGCCGGACTCGATCTTGAAGAGCGAATCACCAACAACCTGCCGGTTTGTGGGAACGGCATGGCCGGAAAGTTGTTGGACGAGTTTTGAGAGGCCGTAGAATTTGTCGTACTTGAGGCCGGTGTCAATGCCGTAGAGAGTGAGAAGCGCCATGGCGGTGTCTTCCATCGGCACGTTGCCGGCGCGCTCGCCGAGTCCGAGAACGGTGGAGTGAACGACTTCGACTCCTTCGGCCAGCGCCATGATGGTGTTGGCCACGCCCATGCCGAAATCCATGTGGAAGTGGGCTTCGAGGCGCTTGTTGATGCGCGCTTTCACGGAGCGCACGAGGTACTGAATGGAATGGGGAGAAAGCACGCCGAATGTATCGACCAGTGCAAGGGCGTCCATGTGCCCTTCAGTGGCGACGCGCAGGATCAGATCGAGCACCCATTTCATTTCTGCGCGCGAGAAGTCGATGGGGAAGAACACCACTTCGAGTCCCTGCTCGTGCGCGTATTTTGTCGATTCGATGGAGAGGTCGATGGCCTTTTCGAGCGACCACTTATAGGCGTACTTGATGATGTGCTCGCTGGACGGCACTTCCATCACCACGCCCTTGACGCCGCAGTCCACGGCGCGCTTGACGTCGTCCACCATGCAGCGCGAAAACGCAAAAATTTGCGGGCCGAGATTGCGCTTCACGATTTCCTTGATGGCTGCCGCGTCGCTGGGCGAAACGACAGGCATGCCCGCTTCGATGCGGTGGACGCCGGCTTCGGCCAAGCCTTCGGCGATGCGGATCTTGTCGTCTTTGGTGAAGATGACGCCGGTCTGCTGCTCGCCGTCGCGCAGGGTCACGTCGTGGAACTTGATGCTTTTCGCGAATCTGAAGCCGCCGTTTACGGCGGGGTTGAAATTCCACGGACTAACGAACCACTTGTCTGTCTTCCAAGGCTGATCGGACATGATGACTTCCTCCTTAAGATATTTTTACTTGCTGCGCGCGGCTGCCAGCGCTTCAGGATTGACCGGATTGCGAGGCGGCTGGCCGGAAAGGACGCGCACGACCTCTTCCGCTGCTTTCGTTTGCAATTCTTCGAGCGACTCCACCGAATAGAAACTGGTGTGCGGAGTCAAGATCACGTTGTCGCGGCCGAAGAGCGGCGAGCTCACCGGCGGCTCCTTTTCGAGAACATCGAGTGCCGCGCCCGCAATTTGTTTGGCGTCGAGCGCGGCCGCGAGCGCCGCTTCGTCCACCACCGGACCGCGCGAGGTGTTCACGATGACCGCGCTGGGCTTCATCTGACGAAACACCTCCGTGCTGAACAGGTGATGCGTTTCGGGCAGAAGCGGCGAATGAATGGAAATGTAATCCGAAATTTTCAAGAGTTCCGCGAATTCCACTTTTCCAACTCCGGCCTGGTCCATCACCGCTTGCGGAACGAATGGATCCGAAGCCACGACGCGCAGGCCGAACGCCTTGGCCTTGGGCGCGACGAGCTGCGGAATCCTTCCGAATCCGACGAGGCCCAGAACCGTGCCGCGCAGGCGATGAATGGGCGTGACCGCCGGCATCTCCCAGCGGCCCGCGTGGGCCCGCGCACTGGAGAACGGAATTTTGCGGACGAGGGATAGAAGGAGCGCCATGGCGTGGTCGGATACTTCGTCGATGCAATAATCCGGCACCTTGGTTACGACGATTCCCTGACGGGTTGCGGCGTCGATGTCCACATTGTCCACGCCGATTCCAAAGCGCGAAATGATGCGGCAGCGCTTCATCTGGCCGATCATGTCCGCGTTGATTTTTGCGTAGGTGACGAGCAGCGCATCGGCTTCCTTCGCCGTTGCAACGATTCCTTCCGGCGTGGGCTGCGGCGCCAGGCGCAACTCGGCCCCGGCCCGCGAAACGACGGCGCGGGCCAGGTCCAGGTTTGGAAACACAGAGTCGGCTACTGCAACCAGGAGAGCAGGCATTAGCGCTTCATGGCCTCTTCCATGTGCTCCATCAAGGTGAAGACTACCGGGCCCTTGCCGCTCACCAGCACGTTTTCCTCGAGGCGGCAGGTCTGCTGCAAACCCGGATGTCCCGCAAAGGTTTCGATGGCGAAGTACATGTTCTCCTTAATCTCGGCGGGATATTTCAAGGAATACGCACGCGACATCCACATGCCTTCGTACAGCGTGATACCGATGCTGTGCGCGAACTGCTGGAGAGTCACGGTGCCGTATTTGTCGTCATCGTATTCGGGGAACGCTTTGGCAACGTCGGCTGTGGTGTTTCCGGGCTTCAGTTGCGCGAGCCCGGCGTACATCGAGTCATATACTTCGCGGTAGAGGTCTATTTCTTTCTGGGTCATCTTCATGCCCTGCGCTCCGCCGCACTTGAAGCAGCGCACGAAGTCGATGAAGTATCCGGACGGTCCGACGGCGTTGATATCCACGATCACGAGGTCGCCCTGGCGGATCAGTTTATCCGTTGCCCAGCGGCGGTAGGGGCTGGTGTTTCCTCCCGACGCGACGATGATGTCGTAGATGATTTCGCAGCCGCGCTCGAGCATGAACTGGTGCACATTGGCTTCAATTTCCCGTTCGCGCACACCGGGCTTCAGCCATTCATATTTGATTTTCCACATCGCGGCGTCGCCGATGCTGGAGGCCTGCTTGAGCAACTCGATTTCGTCCTGGGTCTTTATGACGCGGGCCTGCGAAACGGCCGGCCAGCCGTTCACTATCTTGAGGCCGGTCTTTTGGAAAGCTTCGAGCGCGGGCATGTCAAAGTTGTCGATGCCGATGCGCTCTTTGGAGACATGGTGCTCTTTCAGAACTTCCACGACGCTTTCGGCCATGCGCCCGGCCATATACGGCACGGCGCCCTCGGCCCATTGCCAGGTGATGGCCGGACGAATACGCCCTTCCATCCAAGGCAAATCGATTTCCGCGCAGTGCAGGTCCGAACCCGCGGTCTCGAATAGAACGGGCTCGCCGGTATGCGTGACGACGCAGTAACGAATGTTGATGTTGTATTTCCAATTGCCTTGATAGGAGGCCGTGGCGTAGCGAATATTGGCACCGGCGAAGAGGACCAGCGCTCCCAGGTCATTCGCTTTCATGGAGTCGCGCAATTTCGCGAGGCGCTCCTTGCGCAATCGCTCAAAATCCACGCGCATTTGCCAATCCGCGCCGGTTTGGCTGTACATGCGCCGTGGATCCCAGTGATGTGGCTGGCCGATAAATCGAGTGTCCATAATTGTGGATGAAACTTCCTTTCGTCTATTTTTGATTTAAGGCAGTTTAATAATATAAAGCATTGGGGGCGGTTTGCGCACAGAATCTTGCTGCGCGGAAGTGGGACGGGCTTCAGCCTGTCTGGTTTTGATTTTTGAAGCGGCCGCAAAATTCAAAAACCAGACAGGCTGAAGCCCGTCCAACAAAACCTCATCGGGGGCTACAGGAATGCGATTGCGCGGCCGGCCAGAGCCACGCCCAGCCAGCAGAGCAGCGACAAACAGGCGGCCAGTTTGCCTAGTCCGGAGCCTGGCGTGGCGGTGGGCGCGGTGGCCTTGCGGTGCAGCGTGAAGTGAAGGGTGATGGCGCATGACAGGAAGATCATCTTGTAGAAGAAAGGAGAACTTTTACTTAATTTTTCGGCCTCGGACATGAACAGAGGAATGCCGGTAGCGATCATCATGGCCACTCCAAACAAGGTCCAGCGGCCGAGATATGCGGCGAGTTGCGGAACAGATTGGCGGCGCATCCCAAAACCCAGCAAGCGCAAATCAACGATCACCAGCGTTCCAATGAGCATGCCCAGGGCCATGATGTGAAATGTTTCGTCAATGGCAAAAAACCACTGCGCATGCTTGAACCAGCTGCCCGGCCAGGAATATTCGCACAAGGCAAAAAACCAGCCCGGAAGGATTTTTCCGAAGGTCACTTCAAGAACCTCTTACGATTCATCGCCTGCGAACTCCGCTAACAGCAGAGCTGCGTTTAAAAATATGCTGTCCAGCGTCCCGCGATCACGACGCCCAGCCACAAAATCAGCGAAAGGACCCCCACCATTTTTGCGCGCCAGGGCATGTGGCGATCCCATTCATCGACGTTATGCATGACTCGCTTATGAAAGTACAGGACATTCAGAGCCGCGACGATGAGCAAGACAACTTTGATGCGGAAGGCCACGGTGTTGTAGCACTTCAAAGGTTCCGACAGGATCAGGAGGCTTCCACTGACGAACATGACCGCGAAACCGCCAATCGCCCATGGTTCAAGCTGTTCGATCACATCGACCACCGGCGCCTCGCGCATGGCCAGTCCCAGCAGACGCAGGTCCAGCCACATGATCGTTCCCACGGAGAAGCCCAGCCCCAGGATGTGAACGGTTTCAATGATCGGAAAAGGCCAATCGCTTTCGCGAAGAAAAACGCTGATGCGAGTATCGTTGAGCCATTGGACGAAGCTAAGAAGATGAAACATGGGATTGTGCGGAAGGCGCGCCTGCATCCGATTCGACGAAAGCATCGAACAGGGAGAACATGCCGCCGCGGGACCTGCTTTCTTTTGGCACCTGACGCTCGCTCAACTTTCTCGCCGCCTTGAGGCGTCGCAATAAAATTCTCATTTTCGGGCGGTCTTGGCCACGCGCAACGTATGCCAGGGCCGCGTTTCTGTCAAGGTTCGCCAAGCGCCTAGCCTACGTAAGGGATCAAGACCGCCGCAGTGGCGACACAGAGCCACAAGAGCAACTCCGTGAAGCCCGCAACTTTCGCCACTCGGGGAGTTTCCGAAGCTTTCTCCCACGCGGGGGCTTTTTGCTGAACGACAATGTGAAGCATGAGCCCCAAAGGAATCAGTAGGCCGAGCTTGGTCAGGAAGGCGATGTTGGCGACATAAGTTTCTGCGGAAACGGAGAAGAGGAGAAATCCACCTGTGACGGCGATGGCAAATCCGATCCAATTCCAAAGGAACAGGGCATCCGAGAGAGGCAGAGGCGCCAAAGACTTTTTGCCGATTCCCAGAAGACTGAGATCGACAGCGACGATGGTCCCCACCCACAGCGACAACCCGGTGAAATGAGTCGCCTGAACCAATGGATAGGCCCAATCCGATCCGGCGATGGCCAAGGCAAAAGATCTGTTCTGCAACCAGTGTCCGAAAATAACCAAGGTACCGTCCATTCGACAAGACCTCCGATTGCTTCCGCGGCGACCCGCACTTCTTCGGCTGCCAGGCCGTTGGCTCGCGGAAGCACAGCTCCATTCAAATTTGGCTTACGATCTTCGCGCCTTTTATCCAACGCCTGTGAGAGCCGGGACCTCGACTCCAGCAATGATGGCTCCGATCCACAAACCAATCGAAACGACGGCCATTAACTTCGCCCACGCGGGAATGGCCGGCAACTGAGTCCAGCTGCGCACTTTTTGCTGAACGATGATGCTCGCCACGATGGCCAGCAGAACCACGGCCACTTTGTCGTAGAAGATATCGTTATGGTAATAAGCGGTGGCGGAGCCCGCGAACATGAGGAATCCGGATAGGAAATTGAATAGCAACGAAATCCACATCCAGGTAAATAGCCGGTCAGCGAGCTGCCTTGGGTCCTGGCGGCGCGCCACCAGGCCAAGAACGCGCAAATCCACGATCAGCATCGAGCCAACCAGGATAAACATGCTGAAGTAATGAACGATTTCCAGGAGCGCGGCGGTCCAGGCCGTTCCGTTCAGCACGGCGATCATGGAATTGTCTTGCAGCCACCTGCATAGGTGAAGAAGCATAATTCAACAATCTCCCGGCGGGATAGCGCGCGCCCATTTGGCGTTTCGAGCTAGAGGAAGGGGCGCGCTAGTGCGCGGCTGCCTTCTTAACGTTTTCGGGAACTGGAAACACCAGGTATGGATTGTTGGCGTCCAACATCTTCACCTGGATGTCGAGTACCGGATGGCCGCCCTGTTTCCGAACGATATGTCCGGGAGACTTGACGTCAGTCGCGATCTCTCCATGATCCGCATAGTCGGAATATTCCGTTTCGGTAGCCAGATCGGTGAGCGCTGGATTGTCGCTCCGGGTTTCAACCTTTGCGACCTCGTGCTGGGAATCAAGCGTGGCCTTTACCGTCACGCCGGCAAGCTGTCCGCTCAAGGGGAACGTAAGAACCGTGGCCCCATTCTCGGTCGAGAGTTTGGTCTTGTCCCCTGCGGCCAAGGCGGCCTTTATGACGCCGTAGGGAAGAATCCAGAGCTGGAGAAAACGATAGTTGGCCGCAGCCATGACCGGCGTGGCAGTTCCCTTGCCCGCTACCAGGTCGGCGCCAATCTCGGACTCGTCCCAGGCGTACGCGTCGCGCACGACTTCAATCGTATGCAGAGGCGCCGCGCCACCCTGTGCGCCCGCTCTAGCAGGGGTGCGTGTCATTTCCACACGCATGGCGGGCGGATTGTAACCAAGGGCGACGTGATAATCGGTTTTGAACGTGGTCCATGGTTCGCCGGATTTGGACGATGGGCCAGGGCTGTACGTCGTGCCACTCCCCCAAAGCTCCATGGTGTTGATCACGTCGACTTCGGGGAGATGCTGGCCGCCTACTCCCGACCAGCGGGCGAGGCCGACTGCCTCTGCCGCGGTCTTCAGAGTTTTGGCAACTTCGGAGGCGTTCGATCCAGTTGCGGCGCCGGCTGTACCGGCAGCCATGGGCTTCGCGCCAGCGCCTGATTTTGAATCGTTGCTTTGGCCGCCGGCAGTCTGGAGAGCGAGCGCCGCGAGGGCCGCAATCATCATCGCCCTTTTCGCCGATACTCTTATAAAAGATCCTCGCATAGGCATACCGCCTCCTGGTGCAGACTCCCGGGGTCCGAGCGTGACAAATTATTTTTCTAGTGGTGTTCTTTGGTAACCACGTGAGCGAAATCCCTCTCGCTGCAGGGCAGCGATTCCAGCAGCACCGCCTTGGGATCAGGATTCAGAAGGGCTACGCGCGGCGTCGTTGTCCAGGGTTCCAGGAGCACGTCAGGATCCTCAACAGTCGCGGTCCAGGTGAGAGTGTTCCCGTCGCGGTGGAAGCGTTCGATGACGTGCATGTTTTCGCTGTGGAAATAGCCTCCGAGCTGGTCAAACCAACTGGTGCTGTTGAAGCCAATGGTGTCGACGACCATCGTATCGCCCTCCCAGTGGCCAATCGCTTCTCCGTTCCACGTTCCGTCCAAATCTTCCAGGTTGGTGTGCTTGCGGCCATCGGTAGGAATCATGCGATAGCTCGTGGCGGTGGCAATCAGGCCGCCCTGGCCCGGATAAACGAAGATCAGGTACGTGGGAGTTTGGGCGATGTAAGATGGGACGCCCATGCGTGGAACTCCCGCCGGCATGCAGTTGTTGGATGGGTCTTCTTCATTGGAATTCGCGTCGAAGTCTTTTACGCGCTGCCAGTATTGAGGCTTGTAAATCGGCCGATTGGAACCCATTCGACGAAGGAGTGTGGCGGCACGTTCGTTCTGCTCATTATTTTGCCGCGTGCGGTTTTGCAGCGGCCAGGTGGCAATCTGCACGCCGCTATGAATATCACGGGTTGAGTCGGGCCCGACTTCGATACCGACGTTGTGCATTTGATTGGGGACACCGAGCAAGTTGTCCGCCAGGCCATTCCACAGCCCGGTCAAATCGGGATGTCCATCCGGCGTCTTGGGCGTGGGGCCGGTCGGGGTCGGCGGCAGGGTGTTTTCATGGTCCATCCGCGGGCCGCCGTTATTCTGCGCAAAAACGGCTGCCGGAAGTAAGCACAACAAGGCAGCCGTGACGATGCCCCTGCGAAATTGAAATTGAGTTGCCATGCTGAAACTCCTTTCCATGCTCAGTTGCCGTTGGGATCGGCGGCGAACTTAAACACGCGGCCGTCCGCAAGCTTCAATTCCTGCAGAAACCCGGTCGTCGAACCATCCTTGGCAGCCAAGCCCGAGGCGGTAACTTCGTCGCCGGGCTTCAAGCCGCCGCGATCTTCCCTGCTCATGCCCGCCCTGCGGAGCGCGCCCGGACCGCCGAGTTCGAAGGCCCACTTTTGAACTTTGCCGTCGCTGTCTTTCACGTTGATGGTCAGGTAGGAATGGGGATTGATCCACTCCACCTTGGCCACGGTCCCGGAAACCGTAAAGGTCTTGTGAATGTCGAACTGAGCCTGAACGGAATGGTGCGCGGAAACTGTTCCAGCCAACAGCAAAATCAAAATCAACAATGCGCCGCGGACCGCAGCATTGCTGTTTTTATAATGCATCATGTTGCCTCCGTGCTATCTTGACGCGCAAATTGCTGTTTTCGTTGCAAGAAAATTCTTTGTTAGTATTTTAACTCACTGCCCGGACCAGGAACAACGAATTATGCTCCCGGCAACCAATCATTTTATTTATGGACCGTGATCGTATCGGAAAAGGACTGGATGTAGCGGCCCAAAGTGATGACCGCAAACCACAGGAACAGAGAGGCCGCGGCGATAAATTTGGCGAGAGGCGGCGCGTCGTCTCCCGGTCCCATGCGCTCGACGGACTCGAAAGCGCCGGTCAAGTAAAACGCCGCCACATTCAGTCCAAGAAGCATGATGGCCAGCATCTTGATCCAAAATGCCCAGTCATAAGTGTAATACTGGTCCATGCCGGTAAAAGCCAGGACGCCCGTCACGAGATTCAGGGCGAAACCGGCCATGGCAAACGGCAATAAACGGTGGAGGGGATCCATTGGAATTTGCTTGGCAAATCCGAGCACGCGCAGGTCGAGGATGCCAACCGTGCCGATCAGCAGAACCAGCCCCACGAAATGCAAGTCCATCATGAACGCCCACCACCATTTGCTGGCGGTCATCAGCTCGGCGAACTTTTCGGGCGATGGTTCAAAAACGTGAATCATTTTTGAGATACTTAATTCTTCAGTTACTCCGTCTTTTCGGGCCGCGATCTCGGGATGGCGGATCTCGCCGCCCGTGTTCCCGACTCTGGCCATGAGGCCCACGGTCAGGATGGAAAAAAGGAGCACGGCGGACATGCTCCGATTCCAGTACGCCGGGCGCGGGGTCCCGCGCGACTGCCAGAGCGCGGCCAAAGCCAGCGCGCCGGTGATCTCCATAAAAAGCAGGGCCAGCATCGCCGCTCCATGGTGCCTTTCGATTAAGTCATCCGAGACTCCGGGGAGCTTCTTGATCGCACCTTCCGCGCCGGGGCCGCTGAAGAAAGTTGGAAGGGACACCAGAGCCATGGCCAAAAAAATGATGAGGCTGGCGCGGCGGAGGTCGTCGTTTTTTCCGGACAGTGAAATGAGGAGCAGGCCAAGGCCGACCATGGTGCCAATAATCGGAAAATGATTCAGCAGCAGGTGAAGCTGCACAAAATTCATCGGAGACCCCTGGACCGGCTTCTCATGGATAGGTTAGGTACTTATAAGTATATGCCAGCAAGCGGCCCGCGGTAATGGCTCCAAACCACAGGAAGAGCGACCACTTTGCCAGTGTCGCTCCTCTTGCCAGTCTGGATTCTTCGCTCAAGCTCGCTTCCCCAAACACCTGGGTCTTCAGGCGGTGCATGACCCAGACGGCGAAACCAATGAGCGTCAGCTTAATGTAAAAGTCTATATTCGTGAGCGACTTTGTTGGATAGGCGATGACCAGCAATATTCCGGTGACCGCATTTATGGCGAAGCCGGTCCACATAATGCCGAACAACCGCCTGAGCGGCGCGAGCGGTATGCCGCGCGCAAAACCCAAGAGGCGCAAATCGACGACCGTGTTCGCGCCGACCAAGAGCGCCAGGCCAAAAGTGTGAAATAGAAGAATGAAATAGAACGCAAACGGCGATTCCGATTCGCGCAGCCAGGTGCTGAAGGCGGTGTCCTCGATCGTTTGCAAGAATAAAGGCAGAGCCAAGCTCGTCTCCTTATTGCGGACTTATTCCTGGTCTCCCAGTTTCTTATAGCACACGATCATGCGGCCTTGCTGCCGACAAGGATGAGGTGACCGGTAAACCATCGCCCGAGGGCCGAATGAGAAAAAGTGTGAGAAACACAGCGAGAAGGAAAATCATTCACCCAGGATCCTGAAGGTTCTAAGACGAGTCACGATAGAGCACGCGTCCGCCGACGAAGGGGCTCTAGATTGGCGGCTCGCAGGGGTCTTCGCGCGTTTCTGCCGCGAAGACCCCTGCAATTCTGCAAGCCTCAGAATTCAATTCTCAACGCAAACTGGATTTCCCGCTGGTTATCCTGTACCTGTTGTGTCGCCCGCCCATTGTTCGGCGCTCCCGAGAACGGGCCGGTGTCACCTGGATTAGCCTGGAAAATCTTGACCTTGAAAGTTGAGCCGCCGGCAAAGGCCGGATGGTTCAGGACGTTGAAGAATTCAGCGCGGAACTCCAGCATGCCGGCCTCTCCCAGGAACCCTAGCTTTGTGTCCTTTACCAGCGAGAAGTCCCAATTCCTTTCGGGCGGCCCGTTCAGGATATTGCGCCCTGCGGTGCCCAACTGACCGATCGTGTTCGGGGGGCAAGGATTCACCGCCTGAGTTACACAGCCGGGTTGCTCAGAGGCTGGACTAAGAGTAATCGGCGGCAACGAGAACATAGCACCGTTGAACCAATTGCTAGGATTACCGGCGATGACCTTGCTGGGGTCGTAGGGAATCGGCGTGTAGACGCAGGGAGACACGTTGAATGGGGCATTTTGGAGAAGAGCAGGGTCATCGCCCGGCATCCAAGTGCATAAACCGTCCGCGCCGTTGTTCGTCGTACGCTTGAAGTACTTCGCAATCAGAGCCGGCGTATTGATGTTGGGCCGGTCACCTTGGCCACCCTGCAGGACGCCTGAATTCGAGCGATTGACACCCAGAACCGGCGTGAATGGTTGGCCGCTCTGAATGCTCACGATGCTGCTCATGAACCAGCCATTCGTTGCCTTGGAGAGAAACCCGTTCGACTTCACGAACGCCGGGATGTGGTACAACACGTTAATTTCCCAGTTGTTAAGAATATTAAAGCAGGCCGGGCCCTTGTCGACACTCGTATTGAGCGGATAAACACCCAGTAGCCCACCTGAAGTTTGGCAATCCTGTACGTTGGACTGGCCCTGGGTTTCATCCGTTACACGGCTGCGCGTGTAGGCGGCTTCGAGTTCCAGTCCGTGGCCAGCCCTCTTTTGCAGCAGGACTTGCAAGGCGTTGTAACGAGATGTTGCGACCGTGGCGACATTGATGTCGCTGCCAAAGTTCGGGTTGAGATTGTTAGGGTAGTTAGCAGCGCCATTGTCCCAAAACGGCACCTGGCCGCCGATGCACAGGCTGGCGGGGTCGCCGCAAGAACCAAAAGATGAAGCGGGAATCGGATTTCCGTCCCGAACCATGGGCAGGTGAACTCCGTGGTTGCCCACATAGGCCACCCCCAGCGCCATGTTCCAGGGCAACTGCTGCTGAACGCTGGCGTTGTACTGGATCATGTAGGAGGTCTTCCAGTTGTAATCAATAAACGTTGGCGTGAAGACGCCGAGTTTATCCGGCGTGTAAAAGCTCCGTACTTGATCGGGAAAGGGCACTGGAAATCCGGCACCTGCAGGGTACTTTACCGGGTCGGAGGCTGTTAATATCGCCTCCCAACTCTGTATGCTGGGGACTTGTGCACTACCTGTTCCAGGGTTTACATCGACCAACCCTGCAAACGGCAGAGATCCGTTGGCGGTTTGTCCCAGGGCCGTTCCGATGTTCCCCATGTCGTAGTAGATTCCGGCGCCGCCGCGAATGGCGGTCTTCCCATTACCGAAGAGATCATAGGCCAGGCCCACGCGCGGGCTGAAGTCGCGCAACGAGTTGTTCTGAATGACGGGGCCTAGCGTAAATGGGTCGGTGAAGTCGTTGATTTGCCTGGATTCCCTGTGATTCAACTCGTGAGGCGTGTTCATGAATTCATAGCGCAAGCCCAGGTTTACGGTCAGCCGTTGCGTTACCCGCCAGTCGTCCTGGCCATAGAATCCATAGGTGTTGTAGATAAAATCCCGGTTTTCAGTGGCAAAGGTAGGAGCAAACTCTACCTGGAGTGGGTTGCCCTGCAAGAAATCAGAGAACTGATTGTAAATGATCTGCCCATTAAAGGAGTTGGTTGCCTGACTGGCCTCATTGAACCGGTTGAGCAGGATGCCGAACTTGAAGGAATGTTTCCCACGGACCCAATTCACGTCGTCGCTCAAAGTGTAGATGTTCTGTTTGGCAAACGTCGTCGGGGCGGCGTTCGCGGAACCGAACTCGGCATAATTGCCGCCGCCGGGCCCGCCCAAGTCGACCACTCCCGTGGAAAACCCCGGCACGAGTTGGGGACCAGTTCCACCGGGCAGGCCGACGTTAGCCAAGTTGATGCTGTTATTGGTGCGGCTGAAGGAAAAGCGCGCGGCGTTGAATACTGTAGGCGAGAAGATGTGATTCTCCGCCAGCGTAATCCACTGGTTTCGCGCGGGCACGGTGTAACGGAAGTAGCTGTAGTCACCTTGAGTTAGATTTTGAAAGGCATTGTCAATGGTATAGCGAGCGAAGAAGGAGTCCTTGTCGGAAATTGTCTGGTCGAAACGCATCTGCCCGTAATTCTCTCCGAGTGAGTTGTGGTCATTGAAAGTTTGAATGGGCGGATTGCCGGAACTGGGGTCGAACGCTGTCCCTGGGTCGGGCAGAGGTACGAGCGCCAACAAAGCAGCCGTGTAGGGACTGAGCGTCACTTGGGTGATCGGTTTGCCGGCGGAGTCGGTGTCAACTGAAAGGTCCGGACATTGCAGGACCGTAATTGTCGAGCCGGCGCCAAAGCCATTCGCGGCGGTTGCGCCCGCCGGGTGACATCCCGCGCTCGGCACCGCGTTGGCCGCAGGGGCTCCTTGGGTTTCCCGAATTCCTTCGTATACGGCGTAGAAGAACGTCTTGTCCTTTTTTATGGGCCCGCCAAACGCTCCTCCAAACTGGTTCTTTCGAAGCGGCGCCTTCGGAGTATTACTGGCGGTATTGAAGACGGTATTGGCATCAAAGGCATCATTTCGAAGGTACTCAAACACGTCGCCGTGCCATTGGTTGGTTCCACCTTTGCTCACGGCCACCATCTGGCTGCCCATCGCTAATCCATACTCAGCCTGGAAAGTGCCTGCAACGATCTTGAACTCCCGGATGCCGTCCAAACCTAGGGCATCGCCGGACTCGCCGGCCACCGGGCTACGGCCCAACATGGTCTGCAAGATGGCTCCGTCCAAC
Source organism: uncultured Acidobacteriota bacterium (assembly GCA_963813185.1). Lineage (GTDB taxonomy): Bacteria > Acidobacteriota > Terriglobia > Acidiferrales > UBA7541 > Palsa-360. Next base: position 489,333 of record CAWEYA010000021.1, on the reverse strand, counting down.
GTAAAATTGTTGGATCGCGGCGGCGCCCCGTTCACGCTAAAGCTGGTGCCCTGCTGGTTACTTTGGTTTTTGTCCTTGTCGACGCCGGGCTGAAGGAGAGCGAGGTCAATATAATTCCGGCCGTTGAGAGGGAGCTCTGTCATCTTCGTCTCGTTGACCGTGCCCCCGAGAGTGGCGTCCTGGGTATTGATCATGGGCGCTTCCTCAGTCACGACAACCTGCTGGTCCGCGGCTCCCACCTCGAAGTCCAAGTTGATCACCGCTTGCTGAGTCACCTCGAGGGTGATGCCCTTTCGAGTCACCGTCTTGAAACCGGCGTGTTCGGCTCTCATTTCATAGCGACCTACGGGCAGTTCCGGCGCGCGAAATTCGCCGTCATCACCGGTCTTCACCGTCCGCACTGCACCTGTATCCACGTTGGTGACCGTCACCGTAACATTCGGCAACACGCCGCCGGATGCGTCCTTGGCAACACCCAGGATGGTCGCCGTCGGCAATTGCGCGACAACCGGAATCGCCAGCAAAATCAGGGCTGCAATTGAAACGATATGCAGGCACAAACCTTTTCGATACGCTCCCATGTGGCCTCCTCTGACCAACTCGCCCAACGTCTCCCCACCATCGCAGGCTGCACATCTGCGGGAATTTAGCTAGACACACACTCTCGCTGAACCCACGCTCATGGTTGTCGATTTGCCCTTGTTCCTCATTTATTCTGAAAGATAGAACCGCAGCTACACCCACCAGTGCGAGGAGACTAAGACGATAACTCTCATCGTGTCAAGGAAAAAAGCAAGGAATCAGAGATAGAAGTGTCAACAATTTGTGAAGTGTCACTATTGATGATTTCGGCCGCGCGAAAAGTTTGCTCCAGCCCCGCGCCACTCGACCTCAAAACTCAATACAGGTCTAAAATCTGGCTAGGATGATCTTCGAAACCGCAGCTAAAGGGCGGCCGCAGCTGGGGTTGGCAGACTGTTCAGGATTAGTCGGACGTCATGACGCGGGTCGTTCACGAGCTTCCATTCGTTGTTGATGATCATGGTGGCTCGTTCGTTTGCGGTGTAAGGGAGCCATTTGGGCGCGCCGGCCGCGCCGGGGTTGCCGGTGCGGGCAAAAGCGGTCCACGCGCCGCTCACTTTCTCAGCCAAAGGCTGCAGGTCAGGACCGTTGCCGACCTCCTCGGGCTGTTCCAGAACGTTGTTGAACACAAAAGGAAGCTCGACGGTGTGCGGCGAATGCCGCTTGCCGCCTTCCACGGGCGTCTCCCAGGTAAACAGGTACATATAGACCGGGGCTTTGCCCTGGGCGACCTTGCGCTCGGCCTGTGTGATCGCCGCGGAGGGGAATGCGGAGATCATGAAGTAGATTTGGCTGGGCGTCGCATTAGGCGTTTCTTTTCGGTATAAGTCGATTAGTTTATCCGTGGAGTCCCCAAATCGCTGCGCCAGGCGCGTCCGCATCCCTGCTTCATCGAGCGAAAAAAGAGGAGAGTCTGGCGGCGTGAAGAACGTGCCTTCGGTATTGACCGTCCCGATGATCAGCGGGACGCCGGCGGAGATTTCCGGGGCTGCGGGGTCGAAGGGATCGCTGGGAAGAGCGCGGCCATCCACGACGGGGGCGAGGTTGACGGGAGCGGTTCCCGGCGCCGATCCGCGATTATCAATAGCCGAGAGCAGGCGATCCACAGGGAGCTTTTGCAGTTCGTCAACTTGATTGGACTGGAGATTCAGCTTGGCGAGGATTCGCTCTGTCGTTTTATTGGCGTCTTCGCGATGGATGCCCTTCAAAAGGGATCCGCTTTCGATGATGGCTTTGTGGAACAGGCCTTTGGCGGGAGGCATGGCCAGCAGGGTACTGATCTTCAAGCCTCCGCCGGACTGGCCGAACAACGTGACATTTCCGGAATTGCCGCCGAAGTGCACTATATTGTCACGTACCCATTCAAGAACTGCGACGATGTCGAGCAGGCCCACATTGCCCGAGTCGGCATACTTTTCGCCGCCCACATCCGCCAGGTACAGATGCCCGAAAATATTGAGACGGTGATTCACGGAAACCACCACCACGTCTCCGGAGCGGGCGAGGAAGTTGCCGTCAAAAGAGTGCGCCGAGCCCGCGCCGGAAGCGAAGCCGCCACCGTGCAGCCAAACCATGACCGGGCGCTTGCGTCCGTCATTCACGCCGGGCGTAAAAATATTCATGACCAGGCAGTCCTCTCCCTCCACGGCAGGCTGCCTGTGATTCAAAATGAGCGGGTTCGGCGGGCCGCCCAGTTGCGGCGCGGTCGGCCCGTTCTCGAAAGCGTCGCGCACTCCCGCCCACGGCTCGGGCTTGCGAGGCGGCATGAAACGGTTGCTCCCGGCAGTCGAAGCGCCGTAAGGAATTCCTCTGAAGGTGTGGGTCCCGGCCTGAAGGACACCGCGCACTTTTCCCGAGGCGGTTTCCACGACGGGTCCTATGTATTTTGACGAATCGTCGAGGGCAAGAACAGCCGTTGGGATCAAGCCGCCAAAAAGGGCGCTGGCGGCCGCCACGCTGCCGCCCAGCAATGAGGACTTCATCAGCGATCGGCGGCTCAAATTGAAATGCAAGACATCGTTCTGGGGATTGCGACTGCTGTATCGGTGCATGGATTTACCCCCCGTTCGTCAACTACGGTGTAATTTCGAGACTGGAAGCGGCCGTCTTCATTGCGTGAAAACAAATCAGCGTTATTGCGCCAACGGCGCGGGGGATGGCAGCCCGGTACACCGCCCGGGGATCGCGCCCAGGGTCATGGTCCGCCCAGAAGGGGCGGAGGATCCCCGCGCCCTTTCAGGGCGCACCACAATCGAATGATTCCGAAACCCAGGGCATTGCCCTGGGCTGGCATGCGGCGGCGCTTTCAGCGCCGCTTCGCCCAGGCGAATGTGAGATGAGCCGTACTTGCGCCTGAACTTACTTTTCGAAATTGCTGAAGTCCAGGTAGTCTCCCGAGCAAGAGATTTCGCCCAGCTCCCAGTTTGGCCTCAGCTGGTAATAGAACGTCGTGGTCCAGGGCTTCGCCAGCGCCTTGGGGTCTTCCATGGTGATGTCGAGTTCCAAATGATCCTTGTCCACGCGCCGGAATCGCTCGGTAACGTGCAACTGATCGCTATGCGGATGGCCTAGGCGGTCAAGCCAAGTCTTGTCATTAAATCCGACTGTATCCACAACGAGTGTGGTATCCCCATCCCAATGGCCGACTGAAGTTCCCATCCAAAGCAGATCCGGATCTTTTGGAATGGGGCGGCCGTCGGTATAAATGCGGCGCACGGTGTGATCGTATTCATAGAGCATGAGCGTATATTTTGGGGTATGCACGAACTCAAAGGGATAGGGGTGGAAATAAACGCGCGGAACGCCGGGAGGATCGCATTTCGTGAGCACCGGGTCATTCGTCGTTTTAAGAGTGAACTGGCCCCCATTGGAGGCTTTGGCTTCTTTGAACTTGGCCTCTGCCCAAGGCGTCAGCTCCGGCGGATCTTTCGTAAAAGTGTAGTTGGTAAAACCACGATTTGACCCGGGCGGATTGCGCATCATCCAGACGCCGGTCAGATCGTGCCCGGGTGCAGGGGCTGACGCAGCCTTATTGGGTGGATTCGCCGGTTGAGCCGGCGTTTGAGCGTACAGAGTGCCCGTGAGGGACAGCGCCGCGAATAATCCGAGCATCGAATTGCTCAAGCCAATACGCACTTGACCCTCCCCTTCGTCGCTGAACCGCGCATCCTGTTTACCCGAGGCCGGAAGCGGTTATTCCTCGAAGAGGTGGAGCGCCTCTCCGTCTGGTCCGATGAGCTTGTTGATCCACATCGTATGCGCGTCGCCCTTGGAAACGTAACCGCTGGCCGTGATGGAGTCTCCGGCCTTCAGCGTGTGCTTGTCCCAGCCGGCCCTGGCTAGCTTGTTCGGGGCGGTCAATTCGGCCTGCCAATTTTCGACTTCGCCTTTGTCGTTCTTCACGTCAAAAAAAAGTTGCACGTGCGGATTAATGAAACGGAAGTCCGTCATCGTTCCCTTGACGGTGACGATATTCTTGGTATCGTACGCCGCCGTCCCGTGGTGAGCGAACGTAGTTCCCGAAACGACCAGAACAGCAACAATTCCCAGAATCAAGGCGAGTATTTTTGTTTTCATTGGGTCACCATTGGCGCCATCGTCTCATCGCTTCTTGCAATTTGTCAATTCCTCGTTGCTTTTGGGCGGTCGGCGGGGAATCCCGTAAAAGTCTTTTTCCCGGTTTGCGACTTAATGAGATTTCGAAGAACGTCGCGAATTGGCGCGGCCAGGGAAGCGCATTGACTTCCCGTTGCAAAGTCAACTAGACTCCGCGCAGTTGCCTGCCGATTCTCGAGTACACAGTAGATGGAGGAACATTTCATGCCGATTCGCAAGGGATGGAACGATGCGTCCGCCGTGGCGATCCGACTTTTCTGGTTTCTGATTCTCGCTGTTGTTCCAGCGGCGCGGGCGCAAAAGCCGCCGGTCTATGAAGTCGATCCTTCCTGGCCCAAGCCGTTGCCGAACCATTGGCTGATGCAGGGAGTTCCGGTGATGGTTACGGATAAGGACGACCACATCTGGGTGTACAACCGTCCGCGGGACATCAATCCCGACGAGTCGGGGGCGGCCACGACGCCGCCGCGCACGGATTGTTGCGTTGCCGCGCCGGCAGTGTTGGAATTCGATACCGCGGGCAACTTGATCAAGGGCTGGGGCGGTCCGGGCTACGTGCCCGGGTGGCCGGCTGAGGGAATCGAAAGGCCGGGGGCCGGCGCCGAACACGCGATCCTTGTGGATCGGCAGGGAAACGTCTGGCTGGGAGGAAGCGCCCGGGGAGACAGCATCCAAAAATTTACAGGAGATGGGAAGCTGCTTTGGGACTTCGGGCATCGAGGACCAAGAACGCCCCCGGGGCAGCAACCGGCGCCTCTGAAGCAGAACAACCAGGCCACCGATATTTTTCCGGGAGGGATTTTCTTTTTTGATCTGGACGAAGACGCCCACGAACTTTACATCGTGGATCAGAAACGCGTCCTGGTGTATGACATGGACAGCGGTGCATTCAAGCGCGGCTGGGGCGGCCACGGCATCCCCTTGAGCGAGATCGACAACGACCCTACTCCGCCTTACGACTGGAAATCGGGTCCGCCTTCGGATCAAAAGCAGTTTGCGCCCGCGCTGCATTGCGTGCACATCGCGAATGACGGGCTCGTTTATATTTGCGAGCGTGGAGACGACAGAGTCCAGGTATTTACCAAGGAAGGAAAATTCGTCTCCAGTTTCTTCGTGCATCCCTCGACCCCGGCTCGCGGTCCCGAGTGCGGCGGGCCGGGCAGCACATTATTCGGCATGTGCGGGACGATCTACAATCTCACCTTCTCGCATGACGCGGAGCAGAAGTACCTGCTGATTGCGGACGGCACGAACGACAAGGTCTGGATTCACGACCGCAAAGACGGAACTCTTGCGGGCTCGATCGGCGACAACGGCCGCATGGCTGGGCAGTTCCATTGGATCGACGCGATCGCTATGGACTCCAAGGGAAACATCTACACCGGCGAAGTGGATACCGGGAAGCGCGCGCAGAAATTTATCCTGAAAAACGGTGACGGAAAAGCACGGCCACATCCCCACGAGTAGACGCTAAGGCAAGCTTCAAGACTCGAAATTGAATCGGGGGAGACGGCACGGACAATTAACGGTCGCAATATTCGCCCTCGCACACTATTTTGTTGCGGCTCGGCTGGTCCGTGGTTCTCTGTGACCTCTGTGTTGCGCTTTTCGGAATTTAACGCTGAGGACGCGGAGAGGAGCCACAGAGAGCACGGAGAGCTCAATGGAGCAGGAAAGGATTAGACATTGAAAAGATCATGTTGGAGTCGAACCTGCGCCGGAGTAATCGCGACTTTCTGCTTTGGAGTTCTAGCCGCGCCTCCGGCGGCGCACGCGCAAAACGCTCCTCAGTATAAGGTCGACCCCTTGTGGCCCAAGCGGCTGCCAAACAAATGGAGCATGCAGCAGATCGTCGACATCTACGTGGACAAGGAAGACCACGTCTGGGTGATCAATCGCGCGTCGGACGCGAGGCCGGACGAGCTCGGCGCAGCCACCACGCCGCCGCGCACCGAATGCTGCATCCTCGGGCCCGAGATCGTGGAATTCGATACGGATGGCAGCGTCCTCAGGGCCTGGGGAGGCAAGGATTACGTTCCCGGCTGGCCGGGCCGATTGCAGACGATCGGCGTGGATCGGGACGAGAACGTCTGGATCTCCGGAACGACGCCGGGCGACAGCATCATCAAATTCACAAAAGACGGCAAATTCCTGTCGGACTTTGGCCATCGCGGACCCAAGGTGCCGGCATCGGAAGTGAAACAGAATAACCAGCAAACGGACACTTTCCCGCCGGGTATCGCGGCGTTCGAGTTCGACGAAGAGACGCGCGAGATCTACATTCCTGACGGATTCCTGAACAAACGTATCCTGGTGTACGACATGGATACGGGCGCGTTCAAGCGCGGCTGGGGAGGCAAAGGAACCCCGCTGAGCGAAATAGACAATGACCCGACGCCGCCCTATGACCCGTCAGGGCCGCCTCCGGATCAGAAGATGTTCGCGCCGGCGCTTCACTGCGCCCATCCCTCGAAGGACGGATTCGTCTACGTCTGCGAGCGCGGCAGCGACAGAATCCAGGTATTCACCAAGCAGGGCAAATACGTAAAAGAATTCTGGATTCACCCGTCGACGCAGGCGCGCGGCCCACACTGCGGGGGAATCTGGAGCATGACCGATCCTCCGTGCGGGACGATCTACAATCTGACGCTTTCCACCGACCCGCAGCAGAAATACATCCTGGTTGCGGACGGGACAAACAATATGGTCTGGATACTCAATCGGGATGACGGCGCTCTGGTCGGTTCCTTTGGAGGCAACGGGCGGTATGCGGGACAACTGCACTGGATCGATTCGATCGCCATGGACTCCAAGGGAAACGTTTACACCGGCGAAGTGGAAGACGGCAAACGAATTCAGAAGTTTGTGCCCGTGAAGTGAGACGGGAAGGTCTAAGCTTTCAGCCGCGGGAGTAATTCCAGCGCGTTATCGCGATCGATGCCGCGCAACTCGCTTTCGCTGAACCCACCATTGTCGATCAGACCTTTACTGACGGCCAAACCCGAGCCGCCGCCCAGCGGGAAATCGGTGCCGAACAAGATGTGCGAGGCCGGAACAAGCTTCTTGAAAGACGGCAACGTGTAGGGATTAAAGGCCTGGGCGGTGTCGTAGTAAAATTTCTGCAATTCGTTGATCACGCCATTCGGAAGCTTTGGCGCCACTCCGTTGAGGCGGCTGGTGATGTACGGCACTGTGCCGCCGCCATGAGACCAGATGAAGCGAATGTCCGGGCAGCGCGTGACGGTGGCGGTGGACAGCAAACTCACAATCGTTCGCGTCGTATCGAAAACAAATTCGATCCCGCGATTCTGTCCATCCGAAAGGACGGTCTGCGTGCCGCAGGCGGCGCAATAGGGATGACAAAACACGACCGCCTTCCGGCGGTTCAGTTCATCCATCAAAGGAGCGAATGCGGGGTTGCCGAGGTATTTCCCTCCATAGCTCGACAGTACGCACGCGCCATCAGCCTTGAGCTTGTCAAACGCGTACTCGAGTTCGAGAAGGGCGCCATCGACATCAGGCAGCGGGAGGGTGGCGAACAGGCCGAAGCGGCCGGGATAATCCTTAATCAACTTCGCCGCGTAGTCGTTGCATTCTCGCGCCAAGGCGCGCGCGGCGGTGTTATCGCCAAACCAAACCCCCGGGTCGCTGATGGAGATGATGGAGGTAGCCACGTTGCCTTTATCCATTTGATCGAGCGATTTTTGCGGCGTCCAATCCTGCAGCCCGGCCTGGGTGACCCCTTTGGCGGCGCTTTCGGCGAGCAATTTGGGCACGGTAAAGTGGTGGTGGGTGTCGATGCGAAATGGACGCGGCGCGGCGGCGGAACCCGTCTGCGCCGCGGAGCCGAATTCCGGCAGAACGGCGGAGGCGCCGAGCGCGGCCATCCCGTAAAGAAGGTCACGCCTCGATAACGCGGCGGGATTCAGGCGACCGGTTCTACCGTCCAGCTCGTGGATACTCATGGCGGGCGCTCTTTCATCTGTGAATTCGGCGAAGAATCACAGAAACAATTTCTTGCGTCTCAAGGGACTGAACAATTCGCAGATCATACTTACCCTTCCCTGCCGTTACAAGCACAACTATTCGTCTGCAGAAAAGGCGCCTGGTCAGGTTTAAGGCGGATTTGCGGACGACTCAGTAAAATGCAATGCAGGGCGATCCGGTTCGGTCAGTTTTTATTTTTGATGCGGCCTGCCCCCTGTTATACCATCCGGCCGAGGAACGGATAGTTATGCTAAGAAATTTAATGTACTTGCTGTGCCTATCTATAGGGATAGCGATTGGCTGGTTCCCTGTCCGGGCGCAATCTCCGGCGCCGGGCGGCGTCGTCAGGCTCGATCCGAGCGCCGACCAGATTTTTCCGGTGGACGCCAAGTTGGAATTGCTCAAAGGCGAAGGCACGTTTGAAGGCGGCGAGGGGCCTCTCTGGATTCAACACGGTGAGACCGGTTATCTCTTATTCAGCGACGTCGGCGGGAATCGCATCTTTCAGTGGACGCCGGGCTGTTTCAAATACCCTTGTTCGACGGACGGCAAGCTGTCCGTGTTTTTGGACCACTCCGGCTATGCGGACGCATCGCGCACGGGGAATGTGGACGCTAGTGGTGCGCATCTTTATGGATCGAATGGCCTGACGCTCGATCAAGAGGGCAGGCTCGTGCTGGACGCCAACGGCGACCGGGCCGTCGAGCGGGTGGAAAAGGATGGCAAACGCACCATCCTGGCGGACCACTTCGAAGGGAAACGGCTCACTTGCCCGAACGATATTGTCGTCAAATCCGATGGCGCTGTTTACTTCACGGATGGCATGGCGGGATGCCTCCCGAAGCGCGAAGATGATCCCGCGAAGGAGCTGCCTTTCCATGGCGTGTACTCGGTACGAAATGGCGGCTTGCAACTTTTGGACAAGGACCCGGGGAATTTTCCGCCGAACGGCATCGCATTCTCCCCGGACGAAAAAATTCTGTACGTCAATAATGGAGGGCCGGGGCCAAACCAGAGGCAAATCTTTTCTTACGACGTCCAACCTGATGGCACGATCAAAAATCGGCGGCTCTTCGCTGATTTCACCGGCGAAAAGGGGCCCGGTGGACCCGACGGCATGAAGATTGACGTTCTGGGGAATCTTTATTCAACGGGGATGGGCGGGGTGTGGGTCGTATCTCCCGCCGGCAAGCGCCTGGGGCTGATTCCCGCACCCGAAGGAATGCGGTTCTCCAACCTGGCATTCGGAGATCAGGACAGCAAGACGCTCTACGTTGTCACCCCGAAGACGTTGTGGAGAATCAGGCTGAAGGTCGCGGGGATTCGCCCGCATTGAGAAGACGCATAAAGGGGTAAGAATTTCTGCGTCATTAATTGCGGTCGTCGTTTACCAGGTGTCCGTAGTCGTGGTCCACGCAGGGGGCTTCCTCCAGGGCGTGGCCGCCTTTCAGGCCATGAATCAAGTGGCGCTCGATGACCCAGGGGCGGGTAAACATCTTGGGGTCCTCGATTGAGATTTGCCAGTCGATCATGAAACCTTCGCGGGTCAGCTTTTCGACCACATGCATGGCGTCGCTGTGAATCGTGCCGTTCTGGCTGAGCCAGGTGTCATCCACGAAATTGGTCACGTCAATGACCATGGTGTTTCCTTCCCAGTGGCCAATCGAGTCGCCGTAAAAGGAAGGATTGAGAGTCGGGTCGTGCTCCCGGCCATCGGTGGAGATCACGCGAAAGGCGTTTTGTTCCGAAGAGTTGACCGTGTCGTAGAGGAAGACGATTTCATTGGGAACCTGAACGATTTCGGTGGGCGGACCGACGCGCGGGAAACCCTTGGGGGCGCACTTGAACGCCGGGTCCTCATGACTCTGGTGCTCGCCTAGATATTTTACTCTTTCTACAACTTCCGCCTTGTAGGGAGGCAGGTTGGAACCCTCGAGACGATGCTTCAACTCGGCGACTTTGTCCGGCGGCTGAACGGGGCCCTCTCGCCTGCGCTGGGTATAGTGCGTCTTTCCATCAGCGCTGTCCGCTCCCGCGCTGACGGCGTAACCCCAGCCGGCCGGCGCCCAGAATCCGGTTAAATCGGGATGACCATCTGCTAAATGCGGAGTGGGTCCTTTCCTGGCGGCTTCTACTTCTTCCGGAGGGGGTTCACGCCAGGGTAGGCCGGTGCCGTTCGGGTCGGCTCCGGCGAAGGGTTGATCTTTGTCCAGGCCATAGCCTGTGGGGACTTTCTTACCCTGGGTGGCGGCGGGCGCAGTCTGCGCGGCAGTGAACGCAGGGACTAAACAGACCGCAAGAAGGGCGAGACCTGCAACTCTGGCGCACCTAACGAGTCGGAATTTCATTTTTCTCCCCCTTGTACTGCCAATCGTTGTATGAAAAATGCTTTCCGCCAATTCGCAGCGAACAGCGTGAGCCGAGGAATTAATAGTTTTTGCCTTCGCTGTCCGCAGCGCTGCCAAACACAATCGTGTGGCCGTCGGCAAAGTGCACAGCCTTCAAAAGTCCAAGGTGTTTCGTGCCATCCTTGGCCACGGAAGCATCAATGGTGACCACGTCGCCGACGTTAAACATGGTCCGCAGGACGCCGGCCCTGCGCAAGTTGCCTGGAGGCCCGGTCTCGAAGGAATACGCGATCACCTTGCCACTCTCGTCGGTCACATCCGCATACATGTACACATGCGGATTGATCCACTCGAGTTTTGTGAGTGTGCCCTTCACGGTAAAAGTCTTCGAAGTATCAAACTCCGCGGTGGCGGAATGGTGAGCCAGCGCGGGAATCACGAGCATGAGCAAGCCAAATGGCACGGCCAAAACTTTTTGAAGCTTTCTTCTCATCGATCTTCTCCCATCTACTTATCATTATTGCCGTTCCCTTCGCCGCCAGATTCCTTCGATTTCAACGCTTTGTATTGGTCCACATCCTGGTTGTTGGTGCAGAAGTATTCCAGCAGATCTTCATGGCCGAGCGTCCAGACACGAGGCGCAGAGGTCCAGGACTTGGACAGAACTTTTGGATCTTCGATGGTCACCTGGTAGACGAGATAGTTCAAGGAAGGACGCGTGATTCGCTCAATCACATGTTCCTGATCGCTGTGAAACCAACCCGTAAAGTTGTTCCAGGTTCGCTCATCGATCCCGATCACATCGATGACTAATGTATCTCCATCCCAGTGGCCAACTTCGTCGCCGGTGAAAGCAGGGTCCGGCTCGGGATTATGCGGGCGTCCATCCGTATGGACCACGCGCCAATTATTGTTCAGTTCGTCTAACTGAATGAATAAGCCAGGCGTTTGAACGAGCTGAAACGGATACGGATCAATCAGGAACATCCCTGGAACGCCCCGCGGCTGACAATTCACGGACGCGCGCCCCAACTCATAATCGGTTGCGGTCATGGCCTTGATCTTTGCGGCCGCCCAAGGTTGGAAAGGCGGTGGCTCCTCGGGCGTTACTTTGGAATCGAATTGCTTTCTCAGGGCCGGGTTGAAAGTGAAACCACCGGCTGTGCCCGGAAACCAAACTCCGGAGAGGTCCGGATGCCCGTCCGCTGTGCGCGGCGCCGGTCCGCCTTTAGGGACAGACTGGGGCTTGGATTTCGCGGCGCCGGGTTCTGAAGGTTTTCCTGTCTGTCCCTCCTGGGCCGCCGCGGGTAGAAGGGGCAAGCACAAAAGGGATAGGACAACTCCGGCACTGACACCGTAATAGGCGAGGGGTCGTTTCATCTAAGCTCCTCCCATTTTGGAGTCTTTCATAATTTTGTTGGATTGCTCGCGGCGCAGGTCCCCGGCCGGTCAAGACTCGCGCCATTCAAGAATGGATGTTGGATTCGAGTCCCCACCGGCGAAACGCCGGACGTGTAAGCGTTCAGTAACCTTCCTTAGGGCTATCGCTAAATTTGCCTTCAACGTCCTGCCCGATTCGATGCACCTGGCCATCCGCCAGCTTAATGGTTTCGGCAGCGGCACGGTTCTTGACGCCATTTTTGGCGAGGCAGGCACGCACGGTGACCGTTTTGCCGATGTTGTCTTCGAAATCTTTTCTCTGCGTCCCGCTTCTTTTCAGGGTGGAGAGAGAAACAGTTTCAAACGTCCATGTGGTTACGGCGCCGCCGGCATCCTTTACATCAAGATGAAAATATCCGTGCGGATTCTGCCACTCAAAACTTGTAAATGTGCCGGTAAGATCCGTGCACTTATTAGCATCAAACTCGGCCGCAAACGAGTGATGAGAGGATACGGGAACCGCAGCGGCGAGCAAGCCAAAAACCGCCGCCAAAACACCGGCAAATCTGCGTTGCATGCTGGCCTCCTCGAACGAAAGGATCGCAGAAAACATTGGGCGATCAAACGAGATATGTTGGGCGTACCGTAGCATACTTGGTAGGGCGTTTCAATGTCCGACCCCCTTCGAAATTTCCACTGGATCGAGCGTAGCCGGCTGCCGCGTGCGGATGATTTGTCCAGACTAGCTCTGGAGAACAGCGGAAGCAGATACCCTGTTGCATTGCCCCAAAAGCGAACCCAACATTAAGTTGAAGATATTTTCGCCTTGACATCCGCACGCGTGCATGTGAATAAATTGGCCCAGGGGTGTTCGCACTCATTCAAATTCTCAGGCGGTGAAATTCGGGAAGGTGGATCCTATGAATTGCCGAACGTCTATGACTACGGCCTCCATATTGCCCGGCGTAAAAGATGCCTTGCGGATTCTTGGCGCGACGATTGGGTTATTCCTGATTTGTAGTTCGGCGTTCCCGCAAGGCAACGCGGGGCGAATTTTGGGAACCCTCACGGATCAGAGCGGGGGCGTGCTGGTCGGCGCCACAGTGACGGTCACCGACACACAAAGAGGCACGACGCGAACGCTGACCACCAACCAGTCTGGCGAGTACAACAGTCCCAACCTGCTTCCGAGCACCTACACGGTGCGCGCGGAGGCCATGGGATTCAAGACGATCGAACGCTTGGGGATTCTGCTCGAGGCCAATCAGGAATTGCGCGTGGATCTGGTGCTGCAACCCGGCCAACAAACGCAGACGATCACCGTCACCGAGGCGCTGCCCATGGTGGATACCACCAACGCGGAACTGGGCGGAACCCTGCAAAGCGATATCATTGACAGCTTGCCCATGAATGGCCGCAACTTCCAGAACCTGCTGCAGCTCACGCCTGGCGTGATGATCTATCCGGGAGGCACTTCGTATTCGGAAAGCACCAACGGCCTGCGGTCCCACCAAAATCTGTACTTAGTGAATGGCGTCTTTTCCAGTACTCCCTGGGATGGACAGAGCGTCATGAATTCGTCCCTGCACGCGGGCGATGCCGGGACAATCCTGCCGGTGGACGCCATTGATGAACTCAAGACAGAAGAAAATCCTCGCGCGGAATACGGCTGGAAGCCGGGCGCGATTATCGACATCGGAATCAAATCAGGTACGAACACCTTGCACGGCACGGCTTACGCCTACGGGCGGGACACCACCCTCGATGCGCGCAACTACTACGACGTAGCGGCGGCTCCCAAGGCAGAGGTGGGACTGGAGCAGTTCGGCGGCACGATTGGCGGACCGATCAAGAAAGACAAACTGTTTTTTTTCGCTAACTATGAGGGGCAACTTTACTCGATCGGAAATCCGGCCCTGCACAATTTCCCGGTGACCGTCCCGATCGGCGATCCGAATGCAAGTCTGATCGACGCTTGCAATGCTGCGTTGGGTGCCGGCAAGCTGACTGCCCTAAGCGCGGAATTGGCGGGTCTTGGCGGACCAAAAAGTGCATCCCCATGTACACCGGTGTCGGGGCAGCCTTCCGGCGGTTTCCTAGGATTTTTCCCCGTAAACCCGGGACCGGGTACGCCTGTGTACACGTCCGTCCCCAGTACCAACGCGATCCACGGCGGGCTGGGGAAGCTCGACTACCACATCAACGACCACAATTCGGTGAATGGAATGTACTTCTTCAGCCAGGGAAGTGGCGCTGTGGTTGGCGATCCTACAACAATCGTCAGGCCAGAATGGTTGAATCAGCAATATGCGCGGGCACAAGCCGCTTTGGGATCCTGGACCTGGACCCCGACCTCCACTCTTGTGAACGAATTCCGTTTTGGCTACTCCCACTATTATCAAGACTTCGAAAGCAACGACCACACCCTCAATCCAGCAAGTTATCCCTTCAACGGCGCGACCTACGTGATGCCCACCGGCATCACCAATCCGTTTTATTTTGGAATGCCGGTGATTACGATCGGCGGTCTCGCCAACCGGAACGGAATAGGGCAAAGCATTGGACCATTCATCACAGGGCCAGAGGGCGTCTTGTCGTTCATGGATAGCGTCTCCATTTTGCGAGGCAAGCATGCTTTCAAGGTGGGCGTCGAAATCCAATCCAACCGGGCGAGCGAGGACATTACGTCGAACGGTAAGGGACCCGTGACTTTCGGTACGAACGGAGGAGGGGGGCTTGTAAACTTCTTCGAGGGCAACCTCAGAAGTGCGAGTCTTTTCACCGGCGATCCCAAGCGGACGATCAGCAACATGGCCTACGCCGCCTTCTTCCAGGATGACTGGCGCGTTACGCCAAGACTGACCGTAAATGCTGGAATTCGCTATGAAATCGAAACGGTCATTAAGGATACGAAAAATGCACTGGGCAACTTCGATCCAAATGTTGGACTGGTGCAGGTGGGGTTTGGAATCTCGTCTCCCTATAATGGCGATCACAACAACTTCGCGCCGCGTTTGGGCCTGGCGTGGGACGTCTTTGGGAACGGGAAAACCGTGGTCCGAGCCGCGGGCGGCATTGTCTACGAAACCGCCATCACCTACGATGTGACCAATGCGGTCAGCAACTTTCTTGGGCTGCGCACCATTCCTACCGGGGTACCCCTTTACAATAACGGCAGCGCGACGCCGCTGTCGCCTGCCCCCGGCAACATTGACCTATCATCTGTAACCTACACGGGAAGCACTGGGATTGGCACGATTGATATGAATTGGCAAAACTTCGACCCCACCCAGCCTATCAGCGCCACCAATCAGGCTTTGTACGCCGGCGCAACTACTGTCGTCGGTTGCGGCGACGGAGTTTTGACTCCTGGCACGCCCTGCAGCATTGTGGGTATCGACCGCAACTTTCGCACGCCTTACGTGGAAAGCTGGAGTTTGGGCATCCAGCGGGCCATAACGAACAACCTCAGCCTGGACATTAATTACGTCGGCAACCACGGCGTGAAATTGATTGGGTTTACCGATGTGAATCAGGCAACTCCCGGCGTTGGATGGACAACTCCGTTCACTGGTGTTGCAGCTGCCAACGCGGGATTAGATTCTTCGGATGCGGGTAAGACCGCAGAACAAGTTTGCCTAGGAATGGGTTTCGAAGCCCAGTATACGGCGTGCGCGCCTAATTCGGCCGCCGAGCAGGCGGCACGGCCATTTACTGCGCCTTGCACTAGCGCTGGGCTATTCTCGGCCATCGGCGCTGGCGCGCCGGGCGGTTCAGGCGGTCGGTTCAATCCGAAGAACCTATGCGCCTCTTATTTGGCGGACGTAACGATCATTAATAACTCCACGATGTCGAACTACAACGGCGTGCAGGTGTCGCTTAATGGGCGGAACTATCATGGACTGTCGTTCAATGCCGGTTACACGTTCTCGCATGCACTCGGAGATGCTTCGGACGAAGGGCGAGCCTCTGACCTCTCTGTTCCTATCAACAACTACGCGAGTATCCGCTCGCAACTTTATATGCCCACTAACTATGATTTGCGGCATCGCGCCACTATTTCACTGACCTACGCCGTGCCCGGTAAAAAGGGCTATGGGCAGATGCTCGAAGGTTGGACACTCAATTCCGTCATCGTGTTGCAGAGCGGCTCGCCGTGGGGCCAGTCCGACCTGACGACGGATTGGGATGGAACCGGAGAACTGAATAATGCCGCGGGCAGCATGGGTGGACAATGGAATTTCTACGGCAACCCGTCTGACTTCACTCCAGTCCACGGGTGGACAGACACAAACTGCTCGTCCGGGGCGTCCTGCGGCGGTGGCCTGCCATTTTTTCCGGGCGGCGGTACTCCAGCGGCCCCTACGAGCAATGCGACTTGTAACGCCAAGGCCATAGCTAACGGCCCCTTGGCAGTGGCTTCACTCTTCAACTTCGGCTGCTATGCCGTAGGGACCTCTGTTCTGATCCCTCCCGCTTACGGAAGCTACGGGGCGTCGGGGCGCAATCTTTGGCGCGACGCGGGTTTCAAGAACCTGGATCTATCGGTGGATAAAGCGATAAAGTTCAACGACAGGATCAGCGCACAGTTCCGGGCGGAATTCTTCAATCTTTTCAATCACCCCATCTTCTGCAATCCGAATGGGATCGCAGGGGGCGCGAATTCAACCCCAGGGGACCCAAACACTGCGAATTTTGGCGCGGCGGGTTCCACGCCTGACGTGTGTGCCTCGAACCCCGAAATCGGATCCGGAGGCCCGCGCTCGATTCAGCTGGGCTTGAAGTTGATCTTTTAATAGAGCATAAGCAGGGCGACCGAAAGGCCGCATTGACTATTGCTTTTTTCTACTTGGAGCGTTTGGCGGACAAAAGGAACTCGTTCTTGCCCATTCGGATGGTACCGTCAAAATCGTTGTCGACGGCGGTGCCGCGAACGGTGTATTTTTTGTCACCATCCGTGACAGCGCCGAGGAAAATCGCGCCGCTGAGCGAACCTTCGAGCGCCGCGTCGCCATTCTTGGTCTTCACGGTGCCGCTGATCTTGGCGCCGTCCTGCGTGAGGGTCCACTGTTCGGTCAAAATGCCTTCAATCGTGCTATGGATCGTGACGTTCCAGCTTCCAACCATACTGGCGGGTGGGGCGGCTGCAGCGGCTTCGGAAGTATTCGCGCCCTGATCGGCCGGTTTGCTGTAGGGCGTATTGTCGTGCTTCATCAGATGGGCCTTGTCATACGGGATACACATGGTGGGCCGGATATAATCGTCGGGAGCGGCAAGCTGCGTCTGACGGGGAGTCATCACCCACGGCTTGGTGAACATGACCGGGTCATCCACGGTGGCTTCATAAGTGATCACGTTTCCCGTGCGGGTCCAGCGTTCGATGACGTGCATTTTGTCGCTGTGCATCATTGCGTATTTCGGACCGACTGTGCCCGAGCCCAGCCAGGTTTCGTCATTCAGCCCGACCACATCCACGACCAGCGTGTCGCCTTCCCAGTGGCCAATTGAGTGCCCGACGTAGGAAGGATCAAAGTCCTCCGGATGTCCGCGCCCATCAATATAAATGAGTCGAAAATACGGACCAGGCCGATCCTCGTAGAGAAACGCAATCACTTGGGCGTTCTGCACAATCTGCATCGCATACCCGCCCCCGCCCCGGAGTGATCCGCGCGGAACTCCGTACGGCTTGCAATCGTATTGAGGGTCAAGCGGCGAGGCGTCGCCATACATCGCGTCGCCAATGGCCTTTACCTTTGCCAAGTATTCGGGCTTGTAGGGAGGTTCCTCGCAGGAGACGCAGGTGCGGTCCAGCATGTTGACCTTGCCATTCTGCGTTTGCCTGACGCGGGTATTTCCTTCCTCCCCTCCACCGCCGTTGGCTCCACCGTAATCGAAAAAGACGGATCCATTTTCAGCACGGTTGACCACGTGCTGGCCCGGCTTTTCTTCTTTGGGATCTCCATGATAGATGTCGACGAGATTGTAAAAGCCGCTGAAGTCGGGGTGACCGTCCGGCGTGCGCGGCGTCGGCAAACTTGCCGCTTTCGAAGCAGATGCTGCGGCCTGGCCGGATTGAGCGGCAGCGGGATCGGGCAGCAAAGACAACAATCCGATGGCGCCTGCGGCTGCCAGGAATCCTACAATCAGGCGATTGTTCGTAACACGAGCATTCATGATTTGGTCCTTATCAGGCGGGATCCGAGGAGAGCCCGCACCATTCGAGCGGGATATTTTTCCGGCAAAAATCGAATTTATTCTCCGCCTTGTCTGAATACCAGGACGTGCCCATCGGAGTGATACTTGATCTGCTTAAGGAATCCCCAGTGCTTGGAGCCGTCTTTGGCAGCGAGGCACGTCACGGTAACAACTTCCCCGATTCTCCAGTCCTCGCGGTGCACGCCGGCGCGGCTGTATGTGCCGGGAGGATTCCCCTGGCAACTCCAAGTCTCGACCTGACCGGTTTTCTCATCCTTAACTTCAAACCACGTGGCGGTGTGCGGATTGACCCAGTCGACTTTTGTCAGCACACCGGTCGCGGACCATTCCTGGTCAGGATTGAATTCCGCTGTGAAAGAGTGGTGCGCCAGAACGGGAAGCGCGGCTAGTAACACGCCAGAAAGGGCGATCAGGACGGCCTGAATTCTTTGTCTCATCGTCTTTGTACCTCTTTGCCCGAAACTTTGGTTGACTAAGATTCTGATCGTCGGACGTGTTTGTGTCAAGAAAACTGATCGCGCGTGGAGCTTTGGCCTAGCGACTGCCTGCCAATACGGGCGCAAATTTCTGGATACGTTTGGCCTGTTCCACTTCGCCAGTGAAGATATTCCCATTCGAGTCGATCCCAACCGCGTTGATCCAGTGGAACTGTCCGGCATATTTTCCGTTGGTGCCGAACGATCCGAGCGTTTTGCCGCTCTGGCGGTCGAGCATCCATACGTGGTTGTTCGTTCCGTCGGCCACATACATGTATTTCTGCTCAGGGTCCTTGGAGAAAACCATTTTGTAGGTGGTTCCGCACGGAGGCATCTTCGTGTTGGGTGGAAGGCCGCCGCAATCCTCTCCGCGCGAAGGCGTGTTGGGCGACACGTAAAATTCCTTCACGAACTTGCCGTCCTTCGTGAACACTTCAATCCGGTCCTGGCCGCGCTCGCCAACATAAACCAGCCCGTCCTTGGAAATCTCCGCGAAATGCAGGTCGGGCACGAACTGCTTTTCATCCGGGGGCGGGGCTCCGGTCCACTTGTAGGGCGGAATCGGGTCATTGGAAATTTCGCTCAAGGGCATGCCGTGGCCGCCCCAACCGCGCTTGAACGCCCCGGTGTCCATGTCGAACACCAGCAAGCGCTTCCAGTTAATCAGGTAAATTTCGCGGGCATCCTCGTCGAGATTAAAACGACCTTTGGACGCCAGGAAGTCGGTCTGCTGATTGTTTTCTTTGAGCGGCGGAGAGCCTTTCGGCGGGCGATGGTCAAAGTCCCACAGCAGTTTTCCATCATGCGAAAATTTGAGTATGCTGTCTTGCGGCGCGGTTCCGCCGATCCAGACATTGCCCTGCCGGTCGACAATGATGGTCTGTAAAGCGGTGGGCCACTGAGGAATGTAACCGGGACCACCCCAGGAACTGACCACGTTGCCTTCTTGATCCAGCTCGATGACCTCGGGCCCGCGGACGCAGCAGTCAATCCGCGGCGGGTTATCGCCCCCGCCTATTTCATCGCCGTCGGCTGCCGCCCCGCGGTTCAAAAACCAGACGTGGTCGTTCTTTTGTTCCACATAAAGGCCCGTCACCTGCTGCATGCTCCAACGATTGGGCAAGGGCTTGGGCCAGAACGGATCCACGCGGAAGACGGGCGCGCCCTGCGCGTCCACGGCTTGTTTGATCGCCCGCTTCTGCTTCGCGTCCGAGCGCGCCACACAAAACGCCGCGAGAGCCACAACGCAACAGATCCCCAGGGTTACGCCAGACGCCTTGCTTCGTTCGTTCTTCGCGTTCATGCGACTCTCCTCCCTTTTGCGGAAAACCGCTCGCGTTTTTTGAAGGCTGTGCCGAGGTCAGGGACTTGCGCCGCGCCGCATACCAGCTGGGCTAGCGGTTGTTTACTCTAATTATATATAATTTTTCATTGAACTTCGTACACGTAGACTTCGCCCGGGGTGGTCCCCTTTGGCGGCACAGCGACAAATAGACGCGCCAACTGAGGCACCAAGAGTCCCGTCTTGGCGCCCGGGCCGGAGGGAATGTTCCCCAGAGATTGGTAGTGGTCGGGGTCGGTTTCCTTGTAGACATCGACAGCGCCGGTGCCGCCCGAGGTGGCGTAGAGGCGCTTGCTGGCGGGATCGAACATCAGGTCGTCCACACCTTTTCCGACAGGGAGCGCCTGGAGTTCTTTTCCGGTCTGACTGTCGAAGACCACAATGGCTCCGCTGCGGCAGCCGACGAAGAGCCGATGCGCGGGTTCATCCAGCGCCATCGTAGCGTTGCCCTTGCCCAGTTTCACCGGCCAAACCGCAGCGATTTTATTAGTCTTGCGGTCAATCACTTCGACTTCGTTCTTTGCCGGGTTATTCAGGAAGAGCCTGTCGCCGGACTTTTCCAGCGCCATGGCTTCGAGCGTATCGCCGTCCACCTTGATGTCGGCAAGCTTGGTGGCCTCGGTGGTATCGACCACGCTTAGCATCGTAAATGTTTCGTGCGCGTTGTCGCCGCCGTTGTCTATGTAGAGGTAGTGGGTGGCCGGATCGTAACCAATGGAATCCGTGTCCACTTTGAGCGCGACAGACTTCACCAGGTCATAGGTCTTCCCGTCATAAATGTTCAGCACTCCTTTTCCTTCATCGGTAATATAAATGCGATTGAGGTCCTCGCGGTACAGGACTGCGTGCGGGTGATCGACCTTAATCGAGCGGATAAATTTCCCGGTGCCCAGATCGAAGACCAGGACCTGCTGAGCTTCCTCCCCCACGACGAACAAGCGATTGCCGCCCGTGTCTATTCCGAGATGATCGAAGCGGCCTTTTACCGAGGCCGGCATGTCGTATTTGGCGGCCAATTTCAAAGGCGCGGCAGTTTGAGCTGCAACCCACTGTGCGCTCAGCAAGAATGTCACTGCGAGGAATAGTTTAAGATTCTTCATTCGTCGTCTCCTGTCCTCGTTCTGGCCCCGAGGGAGTTCGTATAGAAGTTCTATCAGGAATCTCCGGCACCGAAATAAGTCTTGCCCGGGCTTTCCGATCGGGACTTTTAGCTTGTGCATCGTACGCCTCTCCTCCCTGGGACACAACGATTTTGCCAAGTGAGCGGGGCTCAAACACGCTATCAACAAAGCGCAACGAGATATCTCCGCCACGGCGGGCGTCTGCATTGCCAAACAAACTGACCCGCAGCCATCTCTCGGACCCACTTTACTGTGAACGGAATGTGGCCTAAACTGTGTGTACTTCGTCTGCGGTGAGCGTAGCTCAGCTGGTAGAGCATCGGTCTGTGGCACCGAGGGTCGCGGGTTCAAACCCCGTCGCTCACCCCAAATTTTTCAAACACTTAGATTGGCTTACCGTTCCCCTCCTTTGCACTGTTATTGCACAGAGTTTCCTGCAGTTTCATGGCTTGGAGAGTAGTCTCTAACACGTCTTTGATGTAGTGCCGTTGAGTGGTACTGATGCTCGAATGGGGTATTTTTCGAGGCTCTACCGACCTCACCCACTACGTCGTTGATAGATATTTCCAAATGTGGAGAGATTGGAAACGGCCACTTCGCCCATTCCGTCGGCATTACGGGATTCTACAACCCAATTTCCTCGTTGTCGCTCCTCAGGCCACATTCCGAGAAGCAGGACTTACCAGGATGTGGGAACGAGCAAGAATTTGCAGGGGTGTAAGTACCTGACGGGGTTATACTCTGCTGACTCTAAGTTGGCGGGAGCCCATGGCGATTCTCTCCGGCAAACGTCTAGGGCCTTACGAAATCCTCTCAGCTATCGGTGCGGGCGGGATGGGCGAGGTTTACAAAGCCCGTGATACCCGCCTCGATCGAATCGTTGCCATCAAGGTTCTTCCGCCTCATCTCGCCGACCGCGCTGAATTGCGCGAGCGATTCGAGCGCGAAGCTCGCACCATTGCCAGCCTGAACCATCCGCATATCTGCACGCTCCATGACACGGGCCATCAAGACGGAATTGATTATCTGGTGATGGAATATCTGGAAGGTGAAACGCTCGCGCAGCGGCTCGTGAAAGGTTCGCTGCCGATACAACAGGCGTTGCAGTACGCAATCGAGATTTCCGACGCGCTGGACAAGGCGCATCGCAAAGGCGTGACGCATCGCGATCTGAAGCCCGGTAACATCATACTGACCAAGACGGGGACGAAGCTGCTGGACTTCGGTTTGGCGAAGCTGAAGCAGGAAGCGGCTCCGGCCACTCCGGATTCGCAGCTTCCAACGATCAAGAGCGCCATCACTGGCGAAGGAACGATCCTCGGCACGATGCAGTACATGGCGCCGGAGCAAGTCGAAGCCAAGGATGTGGATGCCCGCACAGACATATTTGCGTTCGGCGCAGTCGTGTACGAGATGGCCACAGGCAAGAAGGCGTTCGAAGGAAAAAGTACCGCCAGCGTGATGGCCAAGATCATGGAGGCTGAACCGCCGTCGATGGCTTCCCTTCAGCCAATGACGCCACCGGCGCTAGATCGTGTGGTGAAGAAGTGTCTCGCCAAGGAGCCGGAGAAAAGATGGCAAGTCGCGAGTGACCTGTGCGACGAGCTGAAGTGGATCGCGGAGCAGGGACTCGGGACGCAGGCTGCGATGCCAGTATCTGCGGGCATCCCCAAACGGGGCATCCGCGAGCATCTCGGCTGGCTGATAGCGGTCGTCGCCATCGTCGCTGCAGCGGCGCTCGCCGCAGCAGTTTTCTACTTCCACCGGCCTTCAACCAATTTGAGAGCCATCCGTTTCACTGTCTCTCCTCCGGAGAAACAAACCTTTCCCGCGACTACCTTCCCTATCAGCTTCCTTAGTGTCTCGCCAGACGGCAACAAGCTGGCATTTATAGCGATAGACTCTACCGGCCATTCTGCGCTTTGGATACGCGACCTCGGTTCCCAGACTTCGCAGCCGGTTGCTGGGACGGACGGTGCGTCGAGGCCCTTCTGGTCGCCGGACAGTCGCTTTGTTGCTTTTTCTACTGCGACTTCACTCAAGAAGGTAGCTGTTGAAGGAGGTTCCACCGAAACCATAGCGAATGTGCCCGCGAACGCCATGGGAACATGGAATCGCGATGGGGTTATATTATTAGGACCCGGCGGCGGGAATCCCATACTTCGTGTGCCCTCGGCAGGTGGTCCGCCGACTCCTGTCACTTCAGTTGACATATCCCGGCGGCAGGTTGCTCATGTATGGCCTAACTTTCTTCCCGATGGGAATCACTTTCTTTTCTTAGCGTTAAACGCGAATCCTGAAAATTCAGGCATCTACGTGGGGTCGCTCGATTCGAAAGAGATGAAGTTAGTACTGAAAGCTAATTCTTTCGCCCTTTATAGCCCGCCGGGCTATCTGCTGTTTTGCCGGGAGGGGACGTTGATAGCCCAGCCTTTCGACGCAGGTCGTCTGGAGCTAAAGGGCGAAGCCATTCCCATCGCCGAAGGCGTTGAGTTCAGTCCCGGCAACGGCAGGGGGACAGTCGCCGTTTCCGAAAACGGCGTGCTGGCCTACCGATTGGCTTCTACCAATGCTCAAATCAAGCTGGTGTGGGTAGACCGCAAAGGCAGCGAGCAGCCGCTACCCGCGCCGCCCCACGCCTATCGGGTCCCACGGATTTCTCCCGACGGCCGGCGTATAGGCGTGGGGATCACGGATCAGGAGAGTCAAGTCTGGCTGTACGATCTCTCCCGGGAGACGTTGACCCGGTTGACGTTTGGGGGGAGTAACAACATTGCCTCGATTTGGACACCGGATGGCAAACGGATAGCGTTTGTATCAAACAAGGAGGGGCAGCGAAACATTTTTTGGCAAATGGCCGACGGCAGTGGCGGGCTGGAGCGACTGACAACCAGCGAGGGCACTCAAATTCCGGCGTCCTGGTCCCCAGATGGGCAAATCCTGGCCTTTTCTGAAATCGGTCCCAGCACGGGCTACGACATCTGGACGCTGCGGCTCAGTGACCGTAAAGCGCAGCCTTTCCTCCAAACACCGTTCAACGAAGCGGCGCCACAGTTTTCCCCCGATGGACGCTGGCTCGCCTATGCTTCGAACGAGTCGGGCCGGTACGAAATTTACGTGCAGCCGTATCCTGGCCCTGGCGGCAAATGGCAAATTTCGACAGACGGCGGCACGGAACCCGTGTGGGCGCGCGACGGAGAACTGTTTTACCGGAACGGAGACAAGATGATGGCGGTGGAGACAACCACCCGGTCGAACTTCTCCGCGGACAAACCAAAGATGCTCTTCGAGGGGCACTACGCGACCTATCAATCATCGCCTAACTACGACGTCACCCCCGATGGCCAACGTTTCCTGTTAACGAAGACCGGTGAGCAGGGGGCGGGGGAAATCAGCGTCGTGGTGAACTGGCTTGAAGAGTTGAAGCAGAAATCTCCGACGGGGAAGAATTGAAGCCAACGTAGTCGGCAAAAGCATCTCCCTCTAGGCCAAGTCCTAATAAACGGGATTATCGGAATGTGGCTCTGATGAGGTATCGCCAGCGTCTCTCTAAGCCCTGTCCCCATGGCGGCCGTGCTCAAAGGGATTCCCAAGGAACACCTTTTGTTTGGATCGGATATACCGTTTTTTTCGATGGAAAGAATCGCCGCGGCGGTGGGCAAATTCGATGTGTCTGCAGCCGACCTTCGCAAGATCCAGCGCGAGAACGCGCTGCAACTGTTGCCGCGTTTGAGGGTGTAAGAAAACGAGTAGGACGGGCTTCAGCCTGTCGGGTTTTGATCGTGCATGGCGGAACTCAAACCAGACAGGCTGAAGCCCGTCCTACTATTTATTGAGGCTGCTCGTAGACTCGCAATACTTCCCCTGCGATGTTGTTGGGATTCGGCCAGTCCGGATTCTTGGCTTTCAGCTCTGCCGTGATAGTCTTCCCGGCTTCTTCGGCCGACAGGCCTTGCTTCTTGAGCTCCAACGCGCGCGCTTGCAGGGCCATAAAGTAGGCGCGCTGTGTTCCGATCTGAGAAGCGTCCACGATCGACGCGCCGTGATCGGGGACGATGAACTTCGGGTGCAGGGCTTCGACATTGTCCAGAATGGAGAGCCATCCTTTCACGCTGGCGTCCGCGTTGGGCATGATGGGAAAAATATCTTTCTGGACGATGTCTCCGGGGATCAGGACGCTGTCTTCCTCGACGAAAATCAGCTCGTCGCCCTTGGTATGGGCCGGCCCGACATAAAACAGGCGGGCCGTCACGCCGCCGAGGTAGAGTTTCGTTTCGCGGTCGAAGAGAACGTCGGGCGGGCGGAAGTGTACATTCTGGAGCAAGTCCAGGTTTTGGGCCGATATTTTCCTGAACGCTTCCATATGGGCGCCTACGCCTTTAACCATTTCCTCCTGTTGCACAGTGTTACGTATGATGATCGCGCTCGCGGGAAACGCTTGTTCGCCGGTAGTGTGTTCGGAATGGTAGTGCGTGGTGGTGAGGTAAAGAACCGGGCCTTTGGCGAGCTTTTCCTCGGCGTGCATGACGGTGGCGCCGTTGCGCTCGCCTAATCCCGTGTCAACCACCAGCGTCGCGCGGCTTCCGATCACATACGCGACATTCGGAAAACCTTCCATCACATACACGTGATCGGACACACGCTTCAGGTTTTCTTCCGAAAGCAGCGGCTGCTTGAGTTGGGCCCGCGAGACGGCGGGAATCAGAATTGCCGCCGAGAGAATAAGCAAAAAAGCGAAGCGTGCGCGCGACCAATCGTTCAAAATCGACATCGTGTGTCTCCCTTTCACGTCCGAAAGCCGGCGCCCGTTTGTCCCGATGCAAGAGTGGTCGCCGAAAATTGCGGTGCGCTGAAAACAAGAAAATCGCCGGCGGGACGCCGGCGCAACGAAATCCTGCGGCCCGGTAACCGCATAACTCAACTCTGCAGGTGGGGCACGACCAGGTGGAAAAGTTTCAAGGCAGCCGTGCCGGCCTGCTTGATCGCCACAGTTTCCGAAGGGCCCACGTACACCCCGGAACCTTTTCGCACGTTGTGATTCTTGGAGTCCAGCGTGATGGTGGCCTCGCCCTGCATCAGGTAGACCAGCTGGTGCGTATTCTTGTCGGAACGGACATCCAACTTTTCGCCTGGATGGAGCCAGCGGAGCGAGCCGACTACATTCTCGGCGCCGCAGAGTTCTTTATTCAAAATTTCCGCGAACTCGCCCGAACCGGAAAGCTTGGCGCGTGAAATCTTGTTCGTATCAATAAAGGTCAGTGACATTGCGTGTCAATCCTTTCGATCTCTCTATCGCAGATTCGGCGCCATTCCATGTTTGAAAAATGCGAAGGGCGATCGCGCCTGGCCGCGAGGTTAACTCTGAATCCAAACACCGCCGTCCACGCGGTCCCACTTCAGGTCATCCTGTGTGCCTTCGAGTATGGTGGTCTGAAAACGATTGGGAGCCTGGAATTCAAAGTAAAAGAGCGGCTCGAGCGCTCGCAGGCGGTGCTTTTCTTCCGCGGGAATAAAAACCATCGTGCCGGGGCCGACCTCGCGGGTTCCCTCCTCGGTCTGCACGGTGGCTCGGCCTTCCATGATGAAATAAAAATGTTCGCAATTTTTGTGAAGGTGATAGGGAGACGCCGCGCCCTGCTTGTAGTGCATGATCCCCGCCAGCATGTCGTCTATCTTGGTGAGTTCCTTGTTGACGAAGAAAACGCGCTCGCGGCCGTTGGACAGCAGCCTGGGCAGTTGATCTTCGTTAAAAATGTACGCCATTACCGGGCCTCCCAATGGAATCGGCGAATCACGTGCACGCCGGCTTGATTACAAACGGCGCTCTCGCCCGCATGCGCCATCGCCGCATTGCAGCGATAGAAGAATCACATGCTAGCAGTTTTTGCGCGGCACTTCCAGATTTGCGAACCGGTCGCCGAAAGTCAAATCGCGCGATATGCCGCGCGTTTGGCCGGTACTATTTTTTGGGAAGCGCAAACACAGTGACGGTCGGGTTTCCCCCAACGATTTCCGGGATCGTTTCTTTTCGAAGCACGCCGCCGTCCCCCGAAGTGACGGCAACATATTGAACGTTGTGCGCTGAATACGTAATGACGCCGCCCTGGACGCTGTCGCCCAGATCGTGGTGCAGAAGAACTTTACCCGATTGGGCGTCGAGCGCGTCGAAAAAACCGCCTACTTCGCCGGTAAACACAAGGTTGGAAGCCGTAATGGCAACCCCGGCGACGAGCAGTGTGGGCGATTCGTAACGCCAGCGCTCCTTGCCGGTCGCCGCGTCAAATGCCGTCAGCCGGCCGCGCCCCTCAGTGAAAGATCCGTGCGTGATCGGCCCACCAAAATAATTTTTTTCTCCGGTATTGGCCTTCTCGACGCTGGGGGGATCCTTATCCTTCTGATTCATGGAGCAGTAAAGGTCGTCGCTGGGCACCACGAGCAGACTGAGCTTGGGACTGTAGGCCGCGCTGTTCCACTCATCGCCTCCCAAAATTCCCGGGCAGACTTTGATCGGAGTGTTGCTAAGCGGCGCCTCCGAGTTCAGCTGCGTGGTGAAGGGAACGCTATAAACGACCTTATGAGTATCGCCATCGACCACGCGAAGGACGCCGTCTTTGCCGCTGGAAGCGATCATGGTGCGAGAGTTCACTTTAAAAATTGGATTGACGTGCGTAATGTCGTAATCGTCCACGTCGTGAGGAATAAACTGGTTGTACCAAAGCAGGTGGCCAGTCTTGGCATCCAGCGCGATCAAGGAATTCGTGTACAGGTTGGCGCCGGGCCTGGCATCATCCCAGAAATCAGGCGCCGGATTGCCGCCGGCCACGTACAGGATGCCCTTCTCGCTGTCGAAGGACTGCGGAGTCCAGAGCGCCCCGCCAGCATGCTTGCGGGCCTCCGGATCGGGGCCCCAGGTATCGGCGCCCGGCTCGCCATCTTGCGGGATGATATTGAATTTCCAGATCTGCTCTCCGTCGCTCAATCGGAACGCGCCAATCCACCCGCTGCCGGCCCTTTCCGACCCGGCGGGGCCAATGTAGATGGTGTCTCCATTCACCAGCGCCGGCATGCTGATGAAGTAGCCCGCCTTTGGATCGGCAATTTGTTTGGCCCAGAGAAGCTTGCCACTCTCGGCATCCAGCGAAATTAAATAATCATCTCCGGTGCCCCGGATAATTTTTCCGTTGGCGAGGGAGGCGCCGCGGTGGGGATGAACGTAGTCGGTATCGCGCGGTATCCACTGATACGACCACAAAACGTGGCAATCGGCTGCGTCGAGCGCGACCGTGTAATGATCGCTCGTGGCGTAAAGAACGCCCATGGAAACAATGGGCGCCGATTCGGAAGGCACTTTTTCGGGGAACGTGTAGGAGCAAACTTTCGCGAGCTGCTTCACATTGCCCGGCGTAATCTGATTCAGCGGGCTGTATCGCGTTCCGTTGAAATCGTGGTCCGCATAGGTCCAATCGCCGTTTTCCGCCTGGGCGGGACTCGCGGCCAGAGTGACTCCGCCAAAACCTCGAATGTGTCCGAACGAGATCGCCAGCACCACAGCGAAAAAGGAATATGCTGCGAACCGGCGGTCGGCTACTGCACGAACCTGAAACGCGCTGTTACGCATTTTATTTATCCTCTTCTAGTTCTTGGCAATCGGAAACGCGGTTGGTCCCATAGCAGCAACTTTCTTTCGATTGTAGTCGTTTGTCAAGCGCCGCTGTGACCGGCCCTGGTTTTTGTCCGATAGCGAATGAAAGAGTCGGAATGACACTAGGGGGTTGTTTCTGTGACAAGAAAAAAAAGATGTTCTCCTTCAGTGCTTGCGGACCTGGCGTTCACTGAGGGACGGCAAGTTGAGCGATCAAATCTTCAAGAAGTTTTTAGTCTTCCGGCTCTAAGGTCGTGAAGACGATTCCCACACCGATATCCGTTCGGCCGTAGATCATCTTTCCGAAAGCCGTCATTTTCCCCGCACCCTGCGTTATTTTGAGCATGACCTTGGTTCCCGCCGGAATGGGTGTCGCAGCGTTCATGCCGCATCCGTAAAGGTTTAGGTCGTTGGTGCGCTCTCTAACCTGAATCCCGGATTTCAAATCGACGACCTCAACATCAGCGGTGAGCGAGTGACGTAGCGCCCGGCGGGAAGAGCGAGGTTCCATTCTTTTCCTTCCAACTGTCGCCAAAAGTGCGGAAAGCGAAGTGCTGGCCCGACTTAGCATCTATTTGGAAATGGTCCGGCCACGGTTTCGAAAACCTTTAACACGGGCGAATGATAGATTTTTTTCAACTCACTTCCGCAAGCGCAAAGTGCGTTCTGTTTCTTAATCGCAGGTTCCCTCTTAATCACGAACTCCGCTCCACATTCAAGGCGTGTACAGACAAGGTGTTCTTCTGCGACGATCATGTTTAACTCCAGTCAGCACAATGTTGCGAATCGCTTGTGCTCTTTCGCTGTAAAATCGGGCGCAACGTTGATCTGTTTGACCATCATGTCCTACTAACGTGCGCATGAAGCTCAACGGCTGCAAACGCCGCTATTTCAACACGACTGATATCAAACTGTTCAATTCATCACTCTTGATGACGCGAAAGAGTACATTTGGCAGGACAAGGGCCGAATACAGTTCCTGCGGCTTGCCAGCAGGGTCATAAACCGCCTTGGCGATGCTCACCCTCCATGTCTCGCTTGGTCCGCCATCGTCAAGAACTTCGTGACTGTCTTATCCGGCATGAATTGCATTTGGCGATTTGCGGCCGAGCTCCATTGAGATAACGGCAGCTTTCTGTATCCAAACCGAGCAGTTGAAGCGATTTACCGGGAGCAACTCGAGGCTTGCGCACCCGTCTTCTCGATTGATCCTCAGTTTTGGCTGGAAGGGATAGTTGCCCGGAAGCGGGTTTGACAAGAAATGGAAAATGCCAACCCTGATTTGATATTTGGAATTCGGCGCATATAATGCCTCAGGACTTCTCAGAGCGCTCGCGCACCTGCTCCGAATATCCGGGTGAAGAAAGGGTGAACTCCATGGACGAGGCCAACGAACCAAAAAATTCCGATCCGAAAGCGCTCGTGGACCGGCGCGATTTCCTGGGCGGCGCGACCGTCTTGGCGGGCACGTCGATCCTGGGACTCGGTTCCGCGGCCCGCGCTGAAGCTGCCGAAGGCGTGGCGGACAGAATGCCGCCGATCCCGGCGGAAAAATGGACGGACGCGCAAAAAAAGGCTGCCGAGGAAATCACCTCGGGTCCGCGCAAAGAACTGGTAGGGCCGTTCATCCCCTTGCTCCGAAGCCCGGAATTCATGAGCCGGCTGCAAAAAGTGGGCGAGTATCTCCGCTTCAACACCAAGCTCGGATCGAACATCAGCGAATTCATCATCCTTATAATCGCGCGGCAATGGACGCAGCAGTTTGAATGGTACTCGCACGAATCGCTGGCCCTCAAGGCGGGGATCAAAGAGGAAACAATCAAGTCCATCGCCGAGGGGCAGCGTCCCGCCACGATGACGCCGGACGAAGAGATGATCTACGACTACATTGCCGAGCTTCGCTTGCACCAGAGCGTCAGCGATCCCGCCTACGCCAAGATCGTGAATCGATTCGGCGAGCAAGGCGTGATCGATATCACCGGATTGTGCGGCTATTACACGCTGCTGGGCATGCTCATGAATGTGGCGAGGACGCCATTGCCGCCGGGGAAAACGCCTCCGCTGGCCACTTTCCCGCACTGAAAAAGTAGAACAGGCTTCAGCCTGTTGGGTTTGAATTTGATCCGGCGCACGAGTCCGCAATCATACGAGCGCACAAACGAACGGCCACAGGCTTAAGCCTGTGCTACACAAGCAACCCGGTCAAACTCATGCGGCTTGTGACGTTTCAACGGCAGGGCCTTCCAGAAATCGGCGCCCTCGCGGAGGCAGACTCGAAAATTATCCGGTTGCAGGCTGCCGAACAACTCCGCGGCGGCGCGGCAAATCCTCATTTCCAATCCATGCTCGCGTTTCTGCAAGGCGCGAGCGCGGCTCGAGAGGCGGCGCAACGAACCATCGAGTTCGCCCGGTCGCAACGCCCCGAGGGCGTGGCCATCGAACGCGCCGGCGTGGAGCTTCTTGCTCCTGTCCCCCGCCCGGAATCGATCCGCGATTTCATGGTGTTCGAGCAGCATGTGATCAACTGCACGCGCCGCTTTGAGATGCCGCACTGGCTGGCGTCGCTCGATCGATTGGTGGACACAACGCTTGGGCGCAAGGCCACACTTTCCTATCACAAGGCGCGGTCGTGGTACGAGCGGCCCGTCTATTACAAGGGCAACCGCATGAGCGTAATTGGCGATGGCGCCTGCGTGACGATTCCTCGCCACACGAAAGCGTTCGATTGGGAACTTGAATTCGGCATTTTCCTGTGCCGGCAAGGACGCGACATTCCCAAGGAAAAAGCACGCGATTTTATCGGCGGCTACACCATCTTCAACGATTTTTCCGCGCGCGACATTCAAAAAACAGAAATGGCCGGGCGGCTGGGCCCCGCCAAAGGAAAAGATTTTGACGCCGGCAACGCCATCGGTCCCGCACTCGTCACTCCGGATGAAATTCCCGAGCCCTACAATTTAGAAATGAGAGCGCGGGTGAATGGTGAAGAAGTTTCGTACGGGCACACCAAAGGCATGCGCTGGACGTTTGAGGATTTGATCGCCTACGCTTCCCGGGACGAGACCCTTTATCCAGGAGAATTTTTTGGCTCCGGCACCGCAACGGTTCCCGAATCCGGCGCCAACCGCTGCTGTTGCGGCCTGGAGATGGGGCGCTTCCTGCAAGCCGGCGACACCGTTGAACTCGAAGTCGAACGAATCGGCAAATTGACGAATCGCGTTGTCGGCCGATCCTAGTATCGTAGCGCCGGCCTCCCGCCGGCAGTTTTCGCGTCGCGTGAAAGCGAGAAAAAAGCCGGCGGGAGGTCGGCGCTACAAAAAGCATGCGCTCATTGCTGGTTGGCGGGGCTGCATCCACCTATCAACAACTATGGAAAACCAGGAATCACGTGGGCTCATTCGCGCGATGGGGCGCTGGACTCTCACAGCGCTAGTCATCAATTCCATTATTGGCAGCGGCATTTTCGGCTTGCCGTCGGTGGTGGCCGGCTATGTGGGCAGGCAAAGCCCGCTCGCCTATCTCGTCGCCGCCGGCGGAATCGGATTGATCATCGCCTGTTTCGCCGAAGTGGCTTCGCAATTCGGCTCCGCGGGCGGACCGTATCTTTATGCGCGGGAAGCCTTCGGCAGATTCATCGGCATTGAAATCGCGTGGTTGCTCTTACTGGTTCGGTTGACCGCCGCGGCAGCAGCTGCGAATCTTTTCACAAATTACCTCGCTGAATTCTGGCCGGGCGTGCAAGAGCCGGTCACGCGGCTCTCTATGCTCGCGGTCCTGATAGGATTCATCGCCGCGTTGAATATTCGTGGCGTCAAATCCGGGGCGGCGGCGAGCAACATTTTCACCGTGGCAAAACTGGCGCCACTAATTTTGTTTGTGATTGCCGGAGCGGTTTTCCTGTCACGCGCGCATCCCGCGATCCCCGGCGAACTGCGCAGGAGCGCATCCATTCCCGTTCGGAATTGGCTTGAGGCCGTGCTCGTGCTGATGTTCGCCTACGGCGGCTTTGAAGGCGCGGTGATACCAATGGCGGAAGCGAAGGATCCGCGGCGGGATGCGCCGTTCGCTCTTTTCGCGGCGCTCGTAACAGTGACCCTCCTGTTTTGCGCAATTCAATACGTTGTCGTCGCCGTGCTTCCCGGCGCGGCTGTCACGGATCGCCCGCTGGCCGCCGCCGCGCGGCAATTTGCAGGAACAACCGGCGCAGCAGTGATTTCCGCGGGGGCACTCATCTCCGTATGCGGCTATTTGACCGCACAGATGTTGCACACCCCGCGCCTGGCCTTTGCGCTCGGAGAGAATGGCGACTTTCCCACGGTCTTCGCGCGGATTCATGCCAGGTATCAGACGCCGCACATTTCGATACTCGCCTTCGCAGGGATCGTCTGGTGCCTGGCCGCCGCGGGAAATTTCAAATGGAATGTGATCCTCTCTTCGGCTGGAAGGCTTTTGATTTACGGATTCACGTGCGCCGCCCTTCCCGTTCTACGACGCAAGTTTCCGGGCACTCGTGCTTATCGACTCCCGGCGGGTAATTTGATTGCCGCGCTGGGAGTTTTTTTCGTGGTCTTGGTGGCGTCCACAATGAACCGCAGCGAGGGAAGCATTCTTCTTGTAACGATGGCCATCGCATTCGCAAATTGGCTAGGGGCGCGAAATTCGCAAAGTGCTCCGGCGTGATGGCAGACAGAAAACGGTGTGACGCACGTCGGACCTTGATTCCCCATGCTCTCTTGCCTCGGAAAGCACCGAGAAAATGGAATGATTGGGAGAGACATAGTATCTTGTGAGCTTCAGCCGCCGCGACGTTCTTGAATCGCCGGGAACGGACCGGGCCGCGGAAAGGTTTTCTCCCATGCATCTCAAATCCAGGTCCGAGTCACTCGTAATTTTCCTGATCGTCTTCGCTTCTTCGGCGCGGGCGCAAGTTCCAGCGAAGCGCGCCATGACCTTCGATGACCTCGCGGCCGTGCAGCGCGTCGGCGAGCCGCAGATTTCGCCTGACGGGCGCGCCGTGGTTTACACCGTGGGCACGACCGACATGGACACGAACCGCGTCGCGCACAACATCTGGGTCGTCCCGACCGCGCCGGGAAGCCAGCCGCGCCAGTTAACGCAGAGCGGGCACGATACCAGGCCGCAATGGTCGCCCGACGGAAAGACCATCGCCTTTCTCTCCAACCGCGAAGGCGTGACGCAAATCTACGCGATGCCCGCGCAGGGAGGGAACGCGAAAAAAATCACCTCCCTTTCCACCGGCGCGGACAACGAAAAATGGTCCCCGGACGGGCGATGGATCGCCTTCACTTCCAGTGTCTTCCCGGATTGCCCGGACGACGCCTGCAACCGCGCGCGCGACGATGCGGCGGAAAAGAGCAAAGTGAAAGCCCGCGTCTACGATCATTTGCTGTACCGCCACTGGGTGCACTGGAGCGACGGCAAACGCAGCCATCTCTTCCTCGTGGCGGCTAGCGGCGGCGCTCCACGTGACCTGACTCAGCGCGCCGACTACGACGTGCCTCCCGATGAGCGCGGCGATGCCAATGATTTCAACTTTTCGCCCGACAGCAAGGAACTCTGCTTCACCGCCGTGGCCGACCGGCCCGAAGCCATCAGCACCAACGGCGATTTGTTTCTGGTTCCCACGAGCGGCGGAGAACCCAAACGCATCACCTCCAATCCCGGCTTCGACGGCCATCCCGCCTATTCGCCGGACGGCCGCTTCATCGCCTATCACTCTCAGAAAACTCCCGAGTACGAGAGCGACCGCTGGCGCCTCATGCTCTTTGACCGCGCCGCAGGCACGCACGCCGAGGTCGCCGAATCCTTCGATCGCAGCGTGGATGAAATCGTTTGGTCGCCGGACAGCAAGCAAATTTACTTCACGGCGGTAAATGAAGCGGAGCAGCCGGTCTACGGAATCGCCGCAGCGTCCGGAAGCACCCCGCGGGAAATCGTGAAAGATTCATTCAACGAAAGCATTACGATAGCCGCGGACGGAAACACATTTGCGTTCCTGCGATCCAGCCTCACCGCCCCGGCCGAAGTTTTCACTGCGCGCGGCGATGGGACCGCCGCCCGCGAGCTATCGCAACACAATGCCGCTCGCCTCGCGTCCATCGACATGAATCCCCCCGAATCGTTTTGGTACGAAGGCGCTGGGGGCACGCGCGTCCAGGGAAGGTTGATTCGCCCGCCGCATTTTGACGCGTCGAAAAAATATCCCCTGTTGCTGCTCATCCATGGCGGGCCGCAAAGCCTGTGGACCGATTCGTGGGGCTACCGGTGGAACGAGGAATTGTTCGCCGCGCCCGGATACGTCGCCGTCTTGATCAACCCGCGCGGATCGACAGGCTACGGTCAGAAATTCACGGACGAGATCACCGACGATTGGGGCGGCCGCGTCTACGAAGACCTGATGAAGGGCGTGGACTACGTCCTTGGAAATTATCCCTACGTCGATGCAAGCCGCGCGGCCGCGGCCGGGGGCTCCTACGGCGGCTACATGATTGATTGGATCGCCACGCACACCGGGCGATTCAAGGTGCTCATCAGCCACGCCGGCGTGTACGATAAGACCTCCATGTACGGCGCTACCGAGGAGCTGTGGTTCGAAGAGCACGACATGGCGGGAACACCCTGGACGCATCCCGAGAGCTATCAAAAATGGTCTCCGAGCACCTACGCCGGAGATCTCGGCAAATACAAAACTCCGACGCTGGTGATTTGCGGCGAACTCGATTACCGCGTGCCGTACACGCAAAGCCTCGAATTCTTCACTGCCCTGCAACGGCAAAATGTGCCCTCAAAAATCGTGGTGTACCCCGACGAGGGACACTGGATCCTGAAACCACAGAATAGCCGGCTATGGTACAAGACATTTTCCGATTG
The DNA here is from genome assembly GCA_963813185.1 of uncultured Acidobacteriota bacterium. GTDB lineage: Bacteria > Acidobacteriota > Terriglobia > Acidiferrales > UBA7541 > Palsa-360. The sequence goes on along the minus strand of CAWEYA010000021.1, from coordinate 453,733 downwards.
GCTGGCGGCGTATCTGGAATAATCCGAGGCCGACGAGATGAAATTTTGCATGGGAACCGCAATTCTGCTGGCCGCCGCCTTTGCGGCGCGAGCGCAAGCGCCCGACCCGGCGCTCATGGCGCAAATTCGCAAGATTCGCGCAATCGACAACCATTCGCATCCGCCGCGCGTCGTGGCAGATGGAGAGCGCGACGACGAATTCGACGCGCTTCCCTGCGATCCCCTGGAACCCACCGCGCCGAACACCATGACGCGCCCGGAAAATCCCCAGTATCTCGCCGCCTGGAAAGCGCTGTGGGGATACGAATACAATGACCGCAACGACGCGCACGTGAAGGAACTCCTCGCGGCCAAAAACAAAATTCGCCAGGAGCAGGGCGACAATTATCCAGCCTGGGTGCTCGATCGTTTGGGCATCGATGTGCAACTGGCAAACCGCGTGGCCATGGGCCGCGGGCTCGATGCCGCGCATTACCGCTGGGTTCCGTACGACGATGCCCTGCTATTCCCGCTCAATAACGATGCGCTGGCCGCGGAAACGCCGGACAGAAAATTTTTCTTCGGCCGCGAAAACATGCTGCTGGCGCGCTACCGCAAAGAGCTCGGCGTCGCGGCCATGCCGGCGACGCTTGCCGAATACAAATCCCGCGTGGTGACGCCGGAACTCGAGCGGCAAAAAAAAGACGGCGCGGTGGCCATCAAATTCGAGGCGGCGTACCTGCGGTCGCTCGACTTCGAACCTGCATCGGAGCAGGATGCCGCGGCCGTCTACGCGAAATACGCGCGCGGCAGTTCGGCTGCGAAAAACAATTACACGCGCTTGCAGGATCATTTGTTCCGTTATGTCGCGTCCGAGGCGGGACGCCTCGGCCTGCCCGTGCACATCCACACGGGCGACGGATGCGGCGGATATTTTTATTTGCAGGGATCGAACCCGCTGCTGCTCGAATCCGTCCTGAACGACGCGAGCCTGCGGAAGACTACCTTCGTATTGCTGCACGGCGGAGCGGGCCCTTTCTCGCGCGAAATTTCTTTTCTGCTCATGAAGCCCAACGTGTACACGGATTTGTCCGAACAGACCTGGCTCGAATCGCCGCACCGCCTAGCGGAAGTCCTGCGAGACTGGATCGAGTGGTATCCGGAGAAAGTTTTATTCGGGACCGATCTTTATCCGGGAAGCGGCGCTTACGATTGGGAAGAGATTGGCTGGCAAACGTCAGAAACCGCGCGGCAGGCGCTGGGAATTGCCCTTACCGGGATGCTTCTCGACGGGGAGATAACGGTAAAGCGCGCGGACGAAATTGCGCGCATGGTGCTGCGCGAAAATGCGCTGAAGTTGTATCACCTGCCGGACCATCCGTAGAAAGAAACGCAGGCGTTCGCGGGCAACGTGGAAAAGCGGATGCGCGCAAAAATCAGGGGTCGTCCTGCCCTGAAACTTCCCTTGCCCTTTCAGGGCAGGACAACCAATCCATGACCTGGTACGCCGCGCCATCCGCTGCAACCTTGACGGTTTACACTGCCGATCGCATCTGAAAACGGGGCGTTAATTCTTTTCGCGCTCATGCATCCGACAAGCGTTACTGACCGGAAGCAAACTCTATGGACTTTGACTTTCCGGCGACTTGGATTTCCGTCAGTTGGTCGCGATCGAGGACGTAGGTAGTCTCGTTAACTTTGCCGGAGAAATCCTTCAGGGTGCAAGGAACTTCCGCCACGACCTTGTTTCCCTGCTCAAATTTCGCTTTGCTTCCGTCGGCTATGACTTTGTATTCGCCGGGAGCGAGCTTGGTCGTCCCGACACTCGTGGTTGATGTCAGCTTCAAGTTTGTGGTGATCGTATCGCCCGAATCATTCTTGGCCCACACCGAAACACTCATTGCGGATAGCGCCATGATCGCTAGAAATAGTGGTAACGAACGTCGAGACATATTGAAGTGTTCTCCCTTTTAATTTTGGATTGGGCCGCTGAGGTGTACCGATCGAAACCTGAAGAAGAGCCAGAGCACCAGGTACCGGGGCCGCACAAGCCCTCAGCAGGCTCCCACTAAGTTAGATGCCCGCCTGAACGGGCGGGTTACATCTTTTACGTTGAATTTGAATAGCTTACATGAAGCAAACAATAGGCTTAATGGCTTTCTGGGGAGCGAATACTATTTCCAATTACCCAGAATTCGCCGGACCGTGAGTACCTGCCCCAGGTGATACGCGTTGTGGTCGGCGACATGCAGCGCTTCGCGAAGGATCGTTTGCCCCGTGCCGTGAGGAATTTTTGCGAACAGGTCCGTTTTGGGGCTCGCTACCAACTTTTTCATGGCCTCGAGGTCTCGAGTGAATGATTGCAGGCTCTTCTCCCAGGCCTTCGCATTCGGCGGCGCTGGCGTTGACGGCCAGTGGCCCGCGGGCCAATCCGGCGAGACATGCTTGGCATCGCGCGAAAACTCCAGGATGTCCCACTGCGCGATTCGCATATGTTCGAGCAATTCCCAGAGAGAATACGGCAGCTCGCTCGGACGAACGCCCCTCAAATCAGGAGAAACGCCGCTGAACGAAGCCTTCCAGTCGACATGAGCGCCGCGCCCGGAAAGAAAATTCACGAGATGCTCCCGCAGGAGTTTTTCTTTCACCGTATCCCCGCCTTTTTTAGATCTTGTTTTCAATTTCCCGCTTGACTCCCTTCCCGCTCCCGGACGGGCTGCTGCGCCGCGCATACGACCGGCGAAATGGAAGCTTCCCATGCCTGCAGCAATTTTTGCCCTTCCTCATTAATCTCCTCGATTGTCCGCGGCCTTCCGTTTCCGGAGCCCGGGAACACGAGATACAGGATGCCTCTGCGCGCGCCGCCGTTTCGCGCGTCGGAGCGAATCCCCAGATTTTCAGCGAGCGCCATCGAACCCTCGCCGATCCGGTCATACGGGCCGACATCTCCAAAAATTGCATAGGAGCTCTTGGCGTTTCGCTGATTGAAAACGGCCGCGAAATCTCCTGGCCGCGCTCCCAGCTGGCGGGCCATCCCGCCGGGCAGCACCACGAAGGGAATCTTGGACGCATCCACGTAGCGATTGGGATCGTTGAACGGCTTCGACCGATCGGCCAGCGCGGTAGCCGAAATGTAGTAGCCGGGAAACGGATCGTTCGGCCCCTGGATGATCGGTTCTCCGTCGGCGTCCTTGGCTAAACCTTCCCACCTTCCGGGCGTGCCCGCGTTCGCAAGATCGTCCAGCCCGGTGTTGTCCGGATGATAGGCATTCGGCGCGCCATCGGCATCAATGGTCATTCCCGATTCATAAAAAAAGGCCGAGCTTCCGGGCAGCCGCCCAATCGGAATGTCGCGCTCAGGCTCCCCGTCGTGCCTGGCCTCGAAATTCAAGAGCAACTCACCGAGACATGCTCCTTGCGTATCCTGCGCCGGCGCTTGCGAATTACTGGCGAGAACGCACTGAGCCAGTCCCGTTTGTCTTTGCTCGAGAATTTTCAGATCCTGTTCGAGATTGACGGCAGCGGGAGTCGCATCCGGCGTTTCTGATTCGCCTGCCGGATCGGATTGCGGCAGGGGGGCGCGCAGTTCGCGATCGGCCGCTTGCCTCGTCTCGCGCGCGGTGTTTGGGTTGCTGCAATCCTTCGCAGGATCTGCTGAGACTGGATTTCCTGCCTGTGAAAGCGCAGGCGCCGAAGAAGCCTGTTGATCCACTGCTACTGCCGAGGAACAAAGAAAAATTGCCGTCACAAACAAAATCACATTGCACCGCATGGCCCAAAACCTCCACCCGTTCCGAACGAGGCGCCGAAAAATCAGCCTGAATGACCTACCTATTGTAAACGATGAGCCAAGGCTTCGTGTTACAACATTCTTAAGATCGGATAGCAGGATTGCTTGCCCCATTGCTCAACCAGAGTTCAGGGCACTGAGAGTTCCATTACTTGCCGGCCCGCAAACGAAGAGCCGGCATCCACACGGCTGGACAAGGACGGATATCGCCACAAACGGATATGGCCACAAGAAGTTATCTCAGTCTTTGTGGGTCGCGGCTTTAGCCGTGACGTTCGAGGATTTGAGAAGGAAGGGCTTCAGAGTCTGTGTGACAACCGGCAAATCTTTGTGGGGCACGGCTTCAGCCGTGCCGTAAAGTGTCCAGAATCAGTTCGGCTTTAGCCGCTGCCCTGTTTGAAATCGAGTCCCCACACAGACTCTTCAGCCCCTGAAGCCCTATCGAGATTGGATGACTTGCCATTTATGAGATGGCCTGAAGGGAAATGAAAGCGCCACTTGGCCTCCGCGAACCACCCGCTTCACTTTCGACGCTCCGCGTTCGTGTAGGGAAGCGGCGTCTTCGGCCGCAGCCTCGGGGTAAATGATGCGATCTCCCTGAACGCGCCCGAATGAGGTGAGGGTGTGAACCTGGACGCGCTTCCCGCTGACAATATGCGCTGCGCGAATCCCGCGCACGGTGAGCGCGTCGGCGATGAGCGAACGGTGGCAGCGCCAGGGCACCGCTTCCGCGCACATGATCGCGCCCCTCTTCTGCTTCGCCAATTTGATTAGTCTCAGTAATCCCTCCTCGAATTCCGGCGTCTGCATGTAGTCGGCGTATCCTCGAAACGACGCGTTGCGCCAGCCCATGTTCGGCGAATCGCGCCGCGCGTGGCGCAGGCCGCCCAACCTGCGCAGATGAACATAGCCAATTCTGGCGCCGCGTAATTTGGCGGAAATGGTCTCTCGATTGAATTGCGGGTTGTGCCGCGATCTGGGAATGCTGCGCACGTCCACAACGCGCTCGATGCCGTGCGCGCGCAGGAGTTCAAGGAAATCTTTCCAAGTGCGAGTGGAGTGCCCAATCGTGAAGAGGGTAAGCATTCCCAATTATGGCTCTGGGCACGCCAGAAGCGGGACAAAAAAGCTCTGTCTCGGCAATTCTGGAGGAAGCCTGCGCTCAGGACAATAGGTAACCCATTCAAAGAGGGGCGATGCGGCCGTGCGCCATCGAGGATGCAAGGCAATTCTGTCTTCACTGCGTGATAGGATTGGCGGGATTCATTTCTAAGACCCTCACGGAGTACGAACATGGCTACTTCTCCTGACAACGGAATAGTTCACCTGAGCAGTCCTTACAAGGTCCCGGAAACGCTCAAACGGCTGGACTCCGTCTTGCAATCGCGCGGTCTCACCGTGTTTGCGCGCATCGATCACAGCGGGGAGGCTGAGAAGGTTGGCATGAAAATGCACCCGACTCAACTCATCATCTTTGGAAGTCCCAAAGGGGGCACGCCCGTCATGGTGGCCTCACCAACTCTCGCCATCGACCTGCCTCTCAAAGCTTTGGTGTGGGAAGACGCGGGAGGAAAAGTTTGGCTTTCCTACAACAGCGCCGAATACCTTAAACAGCGCCACAACATCCCGGACGAATTGGTGAAGAACATTGCCGTGATCGGCCCTCTGCTCCAAAGCGTCGTAGCATAGCGTCTCCCAGAAATCGCCCGTGTGAATCTCCAAGGAGTCAAATGTCTGAGCCAACGCGTAGCGATAATCAACCCGCATCCGGTGAGAGCTCCAATCGCGCCCGCGATCACCTTGCCAACGAGCGCACCTTTCTCGCCTGGGTGCGCACAGGCGTTGCCATCGTCGTATTCGGTTTTGCGATTGGCCGCTTCGCCATTGCCATCCGCCAATTCATGCAGTTGGAAGATCACACATTCCGAACAGTGGGAGTTACCGTCTGGTTCGGAGCGATCGCGATTTTTGGGGGTGTGTTGCTTACGCTCGCCGGTTTGGTCCGCTACCGCCGGACGCGCGACCAGTTGGAATCCGGCAGGTTCGCGCCCGCTGGATTCCTGGTCGATCTCGTCGGAATCCTCGTGGCGCTGTTTGGCTTGGCATTGGCTGGTTATTTGGTTTACATCCAGTTGCAAATGTAAATGCCACCAGCCAGGAAGGCCATACGGGCGGCTGGCGCACCCTCCGAGACGGTCTTGACCTTCCGGGTGGCCGCTCCCTCGTGGGTTTCGAAGGGGCGGAGGGTTTGGTTCATTTCATTTCTGATGACTGAGGAAAAGGAGGACGCCTCTATGGTATGGCTCTACGAGAATCGCAGTTCAGACAACGCCGTGCTGAAGCGCGATGGCGGCTTTCCCACCCAAGACGCCGCGAAGATTGCCGGACGCGAAGACGCACAGAAAATGAAAAACTTGCGTCAGCCGGACAGGCCGGATGTTGGGCGCATCATGGTAGGGCAGAATGCGGAAAAGGCAACACGGTATTGATCCAATTCTTGGTGGTTGAACAGACTGCTCCAATGATATCGCGGTTGCAGAATTTTGGTGCTGAGCATCGGTATTATTTCGGTGCTCTCACAGTCTGACCTAAGCTATTTTCCGCGAAAAATCTTCCTTCGGATATCAGGCCAGAATTCCTGGAAGATGTGATTCAAGACGGCGGATTCCATCTGCGTTCCCCAGTTCCTTGCTGTCTGACTCAGGCCGCGCTCCTGAGGCGGATAATAGGCGTTGGACAGGACCGCTTCCAGTCCATTACCACCTATTTCAGACCAGTTAAAGCTTGTGCCCCCGGAGTCTGTCTTAGTGACGAAGGCACGGGATATCGCGTAACCCGTTCGTCGAAAAAACCCTCCATTCTCCTTGGTGTAATAGCGCGGGTCTTCGTGCGTCATCGCTGGGACAATGGCCTCGGTAAAAAATGTCCCCGAGATACCATCCACAAAGGTACGCCAATAATAGCGACCATATCCCTTGATCCCAAGACCCAGTTCGGGATCGGAATTCAAGAGCATGGCTTGCCCAGCCAAGATTCCGGCCCAGGTGTAAGAGGAATAGTCTGTAACGCTATCTTGCGCAGCGAGTTTGAATTTCCCTCCGATGGATAGCGGCGGAAGTTGCTTATTGGCGTCCACCGCCCCAAAATTGGGAACGACCCAGAGCATTCGCTTCGTCTGTTTACCCTCCGAATCGTCTTTTTTGTTCTGGCTGTCCGTACCTTGGCCTGGCACGGGAACCGGTTTGTCGGGAAGAGGCGCGGGAGTCTGGTTGTCTTGCGATGTGGAGGGTTGCTGCCCGTCATCAGGAAGATAGGAGTTGTCAGCGAGCTGGGTCTGCGACCAGCCGATGGCGGGGGTAAGAAGAATGAAGAGAACTAAGACGGCCCTCCGGATATCGAGCAAGGGGTTTCTCCAAATCTCGGGCTAGGGGCCGATCAATTTACGATACTACAAGCGCCTGAGAATTAGTTATCTTAAAATGAATGACGAAATTCGGCCAAGAGAAACATCGTCGTGTTATGGGCGTCTCTCGGGTCAATGCCCGGCTTCACTTTCGACGATTTAATGATGGACAGGCTCACGGCATGCATTCTTCGTGGACCATCGCGCCGTCCCGCAGGATCAAGAATTCAACATTCTCCTGAAACTCTCTTCTGCAATCAGCACATCCCAAGTTATCTTTGATCCCGCACCCTGATAAGAAATTTACATCTTGCGTGCTGAAGGAAGGCTCCAGCGATTCCAGCTTGGAGAGATGATAAAGACCGCACTTCGAACAGAAGTGGGCAAGGTCTCCGTGATATACCGTGTTCACCGGATCGTTTGCAAAAGCTTCGGCCTGCTCCCTGGTGACAAACCAAGCTCGTTTGCTCTTCTCGCGATCCTTCACATTGTCGTTGTGCTTGGAATGGGATATAGGTAAGGAAGAGGAGACTCGCATGAAGCGCAGTGCATGCTTTTTTACCGCTCTCGGGCTTCTAGCGCTCTTCGCCGGGTGCAAGAAACAGCAAAGTGACGCGGATGCCATCCGCTCCGGCATCAATCAGCATCTCGCTTCCTTGAAGACGCTGAATCTCGCCGCCATGGACATGAACATCACCAATGTTTCCATTCAGGGGAACCAGGCCCAGGCGCAAGTGGAGTTCAGGCCCAAGACCGGAGCGCCGCAGGGCGCCGGGATGCAAGTGGCCTACTCTTTGCAAAAGGAGAATGGCGCGTGGGTGGTGCAAAACACCCAGCCGTTTGGAGGATCGATCCAACATCCCGCGCCCGGCGAGGACCCCCACATGAACGCAACCTCGCCATCGTCCGGCTCCATGCCAAATTTTCGTGATCTCGTCCCCGAAGGCGGCAGTTCCAATGCCCTTCCCCCAGGGCACCCGCCCATAAACGGCCAGGGAAATACGCAGCCGCAATAAGTAAAACGCTCTTCAGCTGGTGGGTTTTGCAGCCTTCGAAAGAAAACCCAACGGGCTGAAGCGTGTTCCACTCTTGGCATGCACTACACCTGAGCTAGAAGGGATTGTTTCGCCTCTTTGTTTCCCTCGGCCGTCCGTTGCGGCAGGCCTGCGCCCATGCTGGGGCTGGCCATGACCATGATGATGGCGCCTACGGGGCAAGCACATCGCCTTCCGGACATACCGTGGTGCAGGTGGCGCAGCCGATGCAATATTCCGTGTCGATATGCGGATGCTGGGACTGTGGCCCATCCAAGCGCAAGGTCCCTTTTTTCGCGGCTTCCCGCGCGCAGGCCTCCCGGACCCTTTGCTCCTTGAGGTACCGGCGCACGAAAAACAGCGTGACGACAGCGGCGATGAGAAGTCCAACGAGATTGTTCACGCCAATATTTTCTCATACGGATGAATCAAATTCTTGTCGCCCAGCGAGGCCTGCGCCGAGACCGGCAAGCATCGCTTTCACTTGCACCGTTGGCTTGTGTTTTGAAATTGGCGCCGTCATTTACGCGCGAAGGAAAGCAGGAAGTAGCGAAAGTGTTTGTAATATGAGAAATTAAGAAAATAGCGCCCGTAGCTCAGTCTGGATAGAGCATCTGCCTTCTAAGCACACCTTCCCGTTCCAAAGCCTCCATTCTTTCACTTCACTTTTTAATGTTTTCAACAACTTGGGGAATCTGCTTCTCGCTCAGGGCTAACCCCAACAACCAAAACACATAGGGTTTTGACACAGTTCTGACACAGCCGAATTGCGAGTCTTGGGGCCGGACCAGTCCGTTCTGCCTCAGCACGCCGACGCAGAAGGGGTTGTCGGTCTCGATTATCGGAACGCTGGCGAGTAACTCATTATGGCAGGACCTGGGGGCGGCTGGGGTTTGTATTTCCCACCTTGGATTAGCCTCCGAGATCCCTCGGCCGTCGCCAAGTCCTGCCACAAGGACTTTTCTCGGAGGCTAAAATGACAGACGATTTCTATGCGTGGGGTGAAGCATTTCAGTTGAAGTTGTTAGTTTCCTTGTTGAGAGACCCGAAAAACACGTGTGACATAGTCGAGCCGCGATTTTTCTCAAGTCCAATCCACACTGAGATTTCCCGTATTCTCAAGGAGACCTATGCGGCCCACGGAAAGCAAATTCAGATTTCCAGAGAAACTCTGATTGAACTGGTCCGGGCGACAATGGGAGAAAAGGATTCTTGGAAGCTGTACAAGAGAACCATCAAAGAGCTCTACGAAATCCCACTCACCGACAAACCCATTCTCCTTCGTCAGGCGTTCGAGTTTGCCAAAGAAAGCAGATATCGAGAGACTCTCATCGCTTCTGAAAAGGATGTCACCAATCGGCGGTATCAGCGAGTTCATGAGAGGATTGACGAACTTCGCTCCCTCCTGAACGGGACAGGCGATGGCGCCTTGACCTGGGACAACGTGCCCCGCTTCGATCCAAACGCCGTACAGGACACAAAATGGCTGGTGGAAAATCTTTTTGCTGAAGGCACAGTCTCGCTGATTTACGGCCCGCGTGGAGCGTTCAAAAGCACATTGGTTATCGCGGCCTGCGGTGCCGTAGCCACTGGGGAAGAATTCCTGGGAACGAAAACGCGAAAAAGAAAAGTTCTTTACTTGGATTACGAAAATCCGCCCGATGTAATCAAGAACCGCGTCATAGACTTAAGCCTTGGGCTGCCAGAGAACGAGAACCTCGTCATTTGGGACAGGTTTGGCAGTCAGCCGCCACCACATCCTGGTGACCCGAGGCTGCAACAGTTCGTAAGACACTGCATCGAGGAGTTCGATAGAAGGCCCTGGATCATCTTCGACAGTGGGTCCAGCATTCTTAGACGGGGTGAAGGCGGAGAGACAACCGGTCAAACCGCTCCTCTCTATACAGATTTGCGCAAGCTGTGCGATGCGGGTGCAACCATCAGCATCCTGGACCACACGCGAAAGTACGAAGAAGAAATCATCTACGGCGGCCAGGATAAGGAAGCCAAGGCGGATACGCTCCACAATTTTATCGTCCACAAGAACACAGTAAGGCCGGAGAGGCCGATCCTGCGCGTGCAAAGCTGGCTAAAACGGTACGCCCCGGAAGGCGAAGGATCTTTTGCGGCAGAAGTGCAAAGTTTTCAAGACAAGAACGACAGGTGGCACGTTACTGGATTTAAACCGACGGGAGACCCGATTGTGGAAGAGAAGAAGAAATACCGGCATATTCTCCGCGACCTGATTCGGGATAATCCGGACTCCTCACAAAGAGAACTGGCAAAGCTGGCTGCCGAAAGAAACGGGTTCAGCCGCGACAATGCAGAAGCCATGCTAAAAGCGGGAATCGGGAAGCATTGGACTGTCACCAAAGGGGCCAAAGGAAAGCTGACCTATAGGGTCTTAGAGGATTGACAAGCTGCCTGTTGCCTAGCTGCCTAAGAGTATGTGTTAGGCAGCTAGGCAGGATAAGAGATCTCTGCAAAGCGACAATTCATCTGCCCTGCTGCCTAGTTGCCCAGCACCTAAGATTAGGCAGCAGGCAGGATCCAGACAGGCCAGCGTCCAGAGGCGTTTAGTTCCAAAGTTGCCGGTACTGCTTGGCTCCTCGCCCAAAAGATTGGAGAAGATTTGTTCTGTGGAGAAGAGAATGGGAAATTTCTCCGCAGGGAAAGAGGCAAAGTGCCGCCCAGCCCCCAAAATTCCACGAGCGAGGCAATCTTGAGATTCAGGAAAATCAGAGAGCGGGCAAATTAGGAATTCGGTCGGTTTCTGTAGGACAGGATTGGCGGCGCTTCTAGTGGTCCAAATGGCTTTTTTAAGCCTCTAGCTACCATACTGGCGGGGGCATAGCTTATAGGCTTCCAAAAGGCCCTAATTTACTGCATTTCAGAATGGCCTTTTGGCCAGTTTAGGCCCCCACTTGGGCCGGAAAAGCAGAGAGCGATGGCAAAGCAATATGAGCAGTTAAAAAAGATGAGGGAAAAGGCCGATAGACTGAAGGAGAAGGCAAGACAGTCTGGGAGTCCTAGAATGGCCGATAAATATCTTCGGCAGGCAGACAATATTCTTGCTTCCATTCAAGCCATCAAAAATAACTGGAAAGAATTCGGGGCGAGGGCTCAGGGAAATGTCAATTTCAGGGGAACGCGGCATTCCCGAGACGCTAGAGAAAAGATGAGCAGTGCCCGCAAGGACTTCTGGAAAAGCAAAGCGGGCTTTGAAAAGATGTGGAGAGCCAGAAGGGCGCGGCAGTTCCGAGAGAAGGGGGAATGCCTTCTCAGATTTCCCAGATTGGGCGTCTCAAGCACTGATCAAGGATGGTTGGACGCTTATCGCAAGAGGTATCGCAGGATCACGGGGAAGCCCCTCGGAAGGTCAGACATCCTTTATCACGCAGGGAAATAGGGCGCGAGCCGCGTGCCCATAAGGAGATTCCCGCCCGCTAATTTGCGTTCGGCCTCGGGCTCCGTTGGAGGGTGTCGGACCATTGTCGAGGCCGCCCAAACCGAAGTTTTCTCCAGATTGCAGCCTGGTTTTGGGCTGGCGGAACACGATTGGGTAAGAGCACAAAGGGGCGGATGCGGCTACAGGCTGGATCGGCACAGTGTACGGACTGCCGAGTGTAGGAACGTCCAAGAATGGGGTCAATCGCCGTGGGGGTAAGGTTACAGAGCGGGGAAAAGTGATACACCCCCTTTTCGGCAGTGATTGTTGCCCTGGCGTGCGGCGATGCGCCGTTGCTCGTGCGCGAGAAAAGTGGGCGGCGGGGCTTGTCAGATGGTGAGTTTCGGAGCGAAAATGTATCGAACTTTTGATGAAGGCAATTTTATCAGCTGCAACAGATTGATATGGACTCTGAAAAATTCGCGTTCTTGACAACACTGGTGGAGTACCCAGAAGAAACCTCAACAGCGGAGTACAAGAGCGGAATCGCATTCGATCCGACGGATGATTTCGGCGCAAAGCTAGTAAAGCATATCCTCGGGATGGCGAACGCGGGCGGTGGTTACGTCATTATCGGATTCAAAGAACAGACGAGCGGGAAACTCCTATCTGATCCGTCAATGGATGCATCTGTTTCAGGCTCTTACGAGACCACTCGCCTTTCACAATCCGTGGATAGATATCTGGCTTCGGGGCAGCGCATCGAATTGCAGGTCCACAAGATCGAAGCAAACTCAATCACATATCCTGTGATTTCGGTTCAAAGTTTTGGCGATAGCCCTTTATTTTGTGGCCGCGATTTTAATGGACGAGACACAAAACCAATTCTGAAAGAGGGAGCAATTTATATTCGTGACATCGCTGCGAAAACAGTGATCGTTGCCGGTCCCGATCAATTCAAGGGGCTACTTAAAGTGGCTGTTGGACGGCGTCAGTCTGAAGTGCTCAATCAGCTCCGCGCGCTGCTGGTCGAAATGGGGCTCTCGCTGCCGTCCGGGTCTTCGGCACCCCTAGATACCGCAGCGGACGCCAAATTCGAGGAGTGGTCTCAAGAGCAAAGAGCCGCAGCGCTCCAGGAGATGACGAGAATCGGGAATCAGGAATGACCGAGCCGAATCGCGAGCAAGCGTACGTTGAAATCACCCATTACCCCGTCGGGATAGATGGGAAGTGGTCTCAGGGTGAGTTGTTAGCGGCGGCTGAAAAGTCGGTTTGCCGAAATACAGGTTGGCCGATTGGAGTTGTTTTGACGAAACCGGAATTGGCGCCGAAGCCGATGAGTGACGGCATACGGGCTGTGATAGAGACCAGAACGTTCATCGAAAAGTTTGATTTCTGGTCTCTGGATCGGCGTGGCTATTTCTATTTCTTGAGACGATTGGAAGAGGATTCAGACGAACGACGTCCCGCTGGCAAGGTTCTTTACTTTGACACGAGGATCTGGAGGATTGCAGAAGGACTCTTGCACTGCGCCAATTTGTATCGCGCTTTGGAGCTACCGGCTGAAACTGAGATCCGCATCCAAATAGTTCATCGTGGCCTTCAGGGACGTACGCTGCTAGCATCCGACCAGATGCGAGCCCTGACGATGTCTGGAAGAATATCTCACGAGAATGAAAGCCGCTGGAAAAAAGCAGCGCCGCTCGGGACAATAGAACCAAACATTGAGGCTCTCGTCGAAGAAATTTTCGGCGAACTGTTCATGTTGTTTGAATTTTGGAAGCCTCAGCCGGAAATATGGAAGAGCGTCCTTCAAGGATTCTTGGGTTCCAGGGTTTGAAAACCTATGGTCTCTGTTCCCTTATGTAGGTTCCTTAATTGGAACCCCGAATTCGTCAACCACATGACATTCGAACCAATCTGCGGCAATTGGCTGTTTGGGAAATTCCGAGTCGGCTATGGCCCGAATTGCTTTATACGCTTGGCCAGCAGTTGGATACTCTTTATATGCGATAACTTCGTCCCAAAGCAGCTTGTCACCACCCACGGGCCGAGCAGAAATGATTGCGTAACCGGTCGCCTTTCGCCGCTCTGCGAGGGAGTGGTCGTAATAATCGCCCCGGTAGACTCGCCACATCTGGGCCTTTGTCAGCCAATCAAACCGCCCTATCATTTTCTCGTTCGCACGCGGCTTAATTCCCTTCGCCGGTAGAAATTTAGTTGTAATAAATTCCCATAACCCTAGCTGATAATTCGGGTCTTCCTTCGCCTTCGAGCGCACACAATCGAAGAGGTCAAAATCTCCTTCCTGGATGTACGGCTGAAGGCGTTCGAGTTCCTCGACAGTCAGGAGCTGGAACGGATAGAAATAGAGAGGTTCAACAGGCGGGCGAATTCTGAGTCGCTGCAGGCCCGTAGTGAATTCGGTCGCCAACGTTCTGGCGAGCCTCCCGAATCTAAAAATCGGCTCATGCACGATCACAATTGGGAGTATGCGGCGGATGCGGCCCGATGGTATCTGGCTGCATTCGCGCGGATCCTCAGCGGAAAAAATGTGCTCAATATTTCTAAGCAGCTGTTCGACCGCCGCACCATGGCCGGTGCCGAACTTCTCCGATATCCCTTGATAGAAAGGATCAGCCTTCGCTGCATACCTGTCTGCGATTGGGAGAACCGAACCTTTAATTTCCATCGGAATCAACCCATCAGCGAGAACAACTCCGCAGTCGAAAACTTCATCGCCGTCGTCACTATAAGTGGGTCGACGCAGAAAGCTTCCCGGTTCACCGCTAAACGATTCGGCCGATAACTGGCGCACGTATTCCTCAACCAGTTTTCCCCAAAGAGTTTGAAATTGGGATCGTAGGCGTTCATCGACGAGCCCGTTGACCACAGTCCAATAGAATCCATAAGAGGAAACCCTTTCGGCTATGAAGATCGCGTCGATTAGAAAATATCTGTAATTGCCGGATCGCCAGAGTGGAAAGCGCCGGAACATGGTCATGTCAAAGAAGAACGAGAGATCTACTTCGGAACCGCGAATCAAGGATGGCAGGTCATCGAGACTGGTCGCCATAGTTTCGGCCCAACTCTTCAATTTCTCTCCGGAGACATATCTCTTAGGCACCCTCAAATCGACGTATGCCATTTGGTCCGTAGACATCAACTCTTCCAACATTTGGCTGTGCTCAATGTAAAGGTACAGTGTGATGTCTAAAAAATCTCTGAAGCTAAGTCCATTTAGAAGTGTGAAGATCCTCTCGAACGGCGGTGGGGGAACCTGACCCTTAAGACTCTGTAAATAATCTTCCAAGACCGGCCCGAGGAGACATCTAGTGCGTACCAAACCGTTCAACAATAGCTCGGGGTTGTTAAGTTCGGCGCTTGCCGTGAGCTGGACTGAGACGTCGCCTGCTGGCCAATTCGCCTCACCGATGTCGGGACCGTAGAATGAGTTCACTGCAAGAGCGAGCTCTCCTATCTGGTATCGATCCGCCTCCGTTTCGAGGGTGCTGCCGCCTTCGCGCGGGGCGTAAAGTGCTAACAATTTGATGCCGGCCAGGATTTGAAACCGATTCAATACGATGGCGGTTCGGTACAATTTATCCCCGAAAGTGCTTAGAACTTCCTGCATTCGTGCCGGTGACAAGACGCTTACAGTTAGCTTTTTGTGTACGTCGGCCAGGATCTTTTCGTTTCCCGAAGTGATTGCGAGCGACAGGCAGACATTTAGCCGCGCTAGAAATGCAGCGCCAGCCTCGTAGTTGAACCGTTTGGCCATTTCCACCAGCTCTTCAGACGAAGGCTTGCGCTGGCCGAGGTCATAGAATGAGATCGCGGCTATCAGCTTATAGGCACCTTGATTGCGCTCTTGCTCTCTCAATTGGGCCTCGGATCACGGGAGGTATCTGACAAATTCATGTATATCTTGTGAGATAGTATATCTGTTGAGGGCATTAACCGAGCCGGGGGCGCGGGTAGAAACCGAAAGTGGATTTTTTTTCCTACTGAAGAAACGCAGCGTTTGTGACCGCATAGACGGCGAGTGCCCGGTTGAAGGGCTACACGAAACTAATCCGCCAAATTCGCGGGTGGCTGACCGAAAACGGGCCCAGTGACCAGGAAATCGGCTTGTCGGAATGTGGCTCTCAACCCACGGGCGGAACCTATAGGTCGGCTCCCAAGACCCCCACCATTCTCGCGAGCTTTAACCAATGCCTCGGATGCGGTCTTCGCTTCCCCGCGCGAATATCAGTGTCGTAAGATTGCGAGATACCAAGAGCAGTTGCGATGGCCGGAACTGTTATTCCAGCAAGCGCGGGTTGAATCTTTGTCCGGGAAACTTCCTCGTTGAACCATTCGGGTAACACAGAGGGCTGCCACGCCGCCAAAGCGGCAGTGTGTTTTCGTTGGGTCTTGGCGCGGAGAGTCTCTGCCTCAAGACAGTGCGTAGCTATGCGTCCAAGCTTCGCGGCCTCGATCAGCCCTCCCCTGGAAACACCGACAGCACATGACGCACAATATGTCTGACCCCGTCTAATCGTTGCTCCGCAGATACGACAGATACGGAACGGCGATTTGCTGGGCTTAAGTGGCCGAAACAAGCGCTTTACAAGTTGTATTAAATATGTTATATATATCATATATATGGCAAAGCCTTGCAACACGCAGCAGGCCGCCAAAGCAGTGGGAATTTCGGTTATGACGTTGCATCGCTGGGTTGTGGCCAAAAGGCTCAAGGCCCCCAGGCTGCGCATACGCAATGGGCGGGCCGTACGGCTTTGGAGCAAGGCAGATTTGGCCAGGCTCAGCAGGCTTAAGCAGGAAATCTACTGCAAAGGGAGAGGCAGAAAAAAGGGCTACAAAAAGTAAGAAGCGGGACGCGCCGGTGTTGAAGCACCCACGCGCCCCTAACCAAAATCGCTCACAGGAGGAGCAATCATGGCTGTAAAGAAAACTAGCACTCAGGCAGCATTCCCTCAAGTTGTCCGAGGAGCAGATCTAGACCGGCGGGCCGTCCTCTATAGCAGAGTCAGCACCTTAAACGGGCAAGATCCTGAAATGCAATCCAGAGAAATACGTGAATATTGCCTACGGCGCGGATGGCCGCTGGTCGGCGAGTACGTTGATCGTGGCATCTCCGGTGCCAAGGAACGCCGCCCCCAACTGGACCGCCTGATCGCAGACGCACACAAGCGCAAATTCGAAGTCATCGTTGTTTGGAAGTTTGACCGCTTTGCCCGTTCTGTTTCCCACCTGCTTCGCGCACTGGAAAACTTCCGCGCCCTGGGCATTGAATTTGTCTCCCTGTCCGAACAAATAGACACCAGCACACCCACCGGCAAATTGATTTTTACCGTGCTGGGCGCAGTGGCCGAACTGGAGCGCAGCCTCATAGCCGAGCGGGTGCGGGCTGGGCTGCGCAACGCCAAAGCCAAAGGCCGCAAGCTGGGTAGGCCCAGCAAGCGCGTAAACCCGACCCAAATCGCCGCCCTACGAGCCCAGGGCGTGCCCTGGCGGCGTATAGGCACCCAGCTAGGGGTAAGCGCTGCAACGGCCTACGCTGCCTGCAAGGGGCGTTTGTAAATCCCTAGTGGCTGGGGCACTGCAAGTGGCTCATTTAGCAGGGCAAATTTGGGCCATAACGGCGTTTACAAATCATGTGTTTTATAAACGGGTTAGGTACGCATTGGGGGGCCACCAGCATGGAGGCGCGTTTTGGTGACCAAACGGGCTGGCCTTTGGCAGTGAGATATCTGCACTGAGGCGATCCCCTACATCCCGGCAGCTGATCACTGTGAGGTGGCGTGGCCGGAAGCAGGGTAAGCTGAATACCGTGACTTGATTTTCAAGAAATGGCCAGGTGTCCTGGTCAGAAGGACGAGCACCGATGACAGACATCGAAAAAGCGAGACGGCTCTTCCGCCATGCCGGGCTGGCCTTCCCGACAATTCCCGATGACCTTGCGTCCCAGATGAAGGAGCGAGACCGGTGGGTTTTCTCCACCCGTCCAATCGACATGTCACCTTACAACCTTCAGCATTATGTAGACGAAGTCAAAGGAACTAAAGTTAAGGATTATGCCTTGGTCTCTCATTCTGGACATGGCGTGAACTCCTATGCGATTCAGTACTACCTTGTGCGGGGGCCTCTGTGTATGCTCCTTCACCTTTGCTGGGGCGGAGTGTACTCGGATGCCGAGGCAGACGCGGCAACGATCCGCGACTGCTTTGCGATAGCAGACCGGGTCGCCTTAGCGGCGCAAAGTGCGAGGAAGTTCCAAGTCGGCGAGCGGCTGACAATCATGGGATCGAGCTTCTACGGAAGCTATTGGTTGCCACCAGGGAAAAAGCGCAGAGAGGAAATCGAAGGTCGCGAAGGCCCTTTGGGTGTGCTCACTCAAGCTCTTAACTGGCTGACAATCGAGAAACGCGTAGCAAAAGGCACGAGTCGCTCCAAGAAAAAGTGTTGAAGGGAATGAAATTCTTAGGCATCGCCTGTGGCGGCTGGAATCGGGGGATGGTAAAACAGTCGCTACCTTGGGATTCTCATGTATTAAGCTTTTTGCTTATTCAAACTCACTGCTTGTAAATTCCCCTATCCAGCCCGTGCACAATCTGGTTCATCTGAGTTTTGAAAACGCCGCAAATGCGCAGTAACGTTCTGACAGTGATCGGACGCCCCGCTTCAATTTGCTGCCAATGCCGAGCAGAAAATCCAAATGAAATCATGTCCTCTTGACTGTAACCGTGCTTCTTGCGCAGTCCACGGATACGTTGCCCCAGCGCTTTGAAAAACTTCTGTTCGTCCACCACGCGGCAGTTTGTACTGTTGCACGAGCGGAAACACCACGAGCAGAATAGCTGTGCATACAATCCCCGAGCGCTACAATTGTTCAACTACTGGAAATACGATGGAATTGATCCACCAATTCGGTGAAATGTGGGCACGAACCCCTAAAAACATTAAGAACATTAAGGCTGCGCTGAAAAAACCTGCGCAGGCGGGGATTTACATCCTTTATGACGGCGCGACACCGGTCTATATCGGAAAGGGAAATATCCCATATCGCCTGGAGAAGGCGACAAGAAACAAGCGCAAAAACTTCTGGGACCATTTCAGTTGGTACGTCATCATGGATAAGACTCTTATGCATGATGTGGAAGTGCTCCTGCTCAGGGCGCTTCCTCCTTATCTCCATTACCATAACGGGCGAAGTGGAAACTTTATAAACGAACATCTCTCCACCGACCAACACCCTTCAGATCAAGTTGCGGAGTACATCACCCGTAAGAAGGTCTTGAAGTCGCGCTAGTAATCGAGAATGCAAAGTGGCAACTCCAGCCAATCCCACGATAGTGGAAACCACCACTAAATGCCTGTACTGCGCAGAAGTGATCGCCGCCGCAGCCAAGAAGTGTAAACACTGCGGTGAGTTTCTTATCGGACTCTGCGACCGGCACGGATGCCGACTCTAGTTCACCGTTTTTTCTAAGGGTCAATGAGGGCACCCCTACGCTCTAGTGGTCCCGCGCAAATCTAAATATTTCCAGAACCTGAAAACGAGGCTTGCCAACCAATCGGATTCCCACATTCAGATAAGCGGTGCCGGCTCAACCGGTCGATGCAACACCCTATAACCAGTTGATCTGACAATACTTCCCCTTGAGAATCGATCTGTAAGGCAGTACTTAATTAGAACCTAAACAGGGCAGTGTTCTTTTTGAATCAACTCTCGCGAACAAAATAACCCTCGTAGACTCCTAGAAGAAGGCTTCAAGCAAGTGTTGCAACGACCCATTGAGACCGCCCCGTTTCACAGGATGTGGGAAGGCAATTCTTGGTTTCGTCGTCCCTATTGGACTCTGCACTGTTATGCAGCCTTTGAGGGCGAAGTACACCTGCGCGGTGCCGCCAGAGATTAACGTGACCTTAAGCCATAACAGTGATATACCGTTCCCAATCAATTAGACACACCCCCCGGGAGCAGCTGCGGCAATGCCAATGCTGCTTCCTTTTTTTGTGAGTTGGAACGCTCGAAAGCCGGTTACGGATAATCCCGTTTTTCGGGACTTGGCTCGGCACACGGACGCACGGAGGCTGGGTGCACAGTCCGAGAAACTGTTTTCCCGGAAGGCGACCGAGGCGATTTGAGGTTGACGCGAGATGGCGGCAGGCATATGGTCTTGCGCAAGGACAAAGTCGAAATCGGAAATTCCGGCGGATATACTTCAGGCAGAAAGGAGCCTCTATGCGCAACAGCGCGCTCGTTCTCACACTGGCTACTATGACGACATTTCTCGCGCAGTCATCCCCGTCTTACCGTGTCACCCACACCTACACGCTGGGTGGGGACGGGGGTTGGGACTACATCGTGCCCGATCCACCCAATCACCGTCTGTTTATCGCCCGGGAGAATCGCTTGATGGTCGTCGATGAAGACAGCGGAAAATTGGTCGGCGAGGTCACCGGGATCAAGGGCGCGCACGGAACCGCTCTGGCGGATGTCACGGGGCATGGCTTCGCAACCGAGGGTGACGGCCAGTCCGTGGTCATGTTCGATCTGAAGACCTTCAAGGCGCTCGGCCGGATCCCGGCCGCTGAAGATGCCGACGCGATCATCTACGACAGCCCATCGAATCGGGCCTTCACGTTGAATGGAGACGCGCACTCCTCGACGGTGATCGACGCGAGGGCGGGGACCCTGATCACGAACATTCCGCTCGGCGGCAAACCGGAATATGGCGCTTCAGCCGGCGACGGCAAGGTGTATGCGAATATCACTGACACGAGCGAGATTGTTGAGATCGACGCGAAGACCGCGACAGTGGCCCGGCGCTGGTCCACCGCCCCGTGCAAGCAGCCGGTCCCCATGGCCATCGACACTGCCCACCATCGGTTGTTCAGCGGATGCCGTAGCGGAGTGATGGCGGTCTCCGATTATCAGGCTGGCAAGATAGTCGCCACGCCCTCGATTGGCGCCGGCGCGGATGGCGCCGGGTTCGATGCGGCATCAGGCGACGTGTTTTCCTCAAATGCGGATGGTACCCTCACCGTTTTACATCAGGACTCTCCGGACCAATATCACGTCATGGAAAACGTACAGACGCCACAGGGCTCGCGCAATATGGGCATCGACCCCGCCAACCACCGCGTGTTTGTCGTTTCCGCGAAGTTTGGCCCGGCGCCTGCGAGTGGGAGGGGCAGAGGACCCGTGCTACCCGGATCATTCACTTTGATGGTGATCGAGCGGGATGCAGCGGCGCACTAACGATTGACAGTCGTGGTTATCGGAGTGTGGCTTTTTGCCCCGCACTGCCTTCGGGCCACATTCCGATTAGACCGTTTCGAGGAAGGGCCGTTGGGAGCTGCTGGGACAAATCCTGGCATGGAAAAATGCGATTCAAAAGTCCAGCTGGAGACAACGAGGTGTATACTCCCAGCCCGGGATGGCCAAAAGGAAATGTCAGATATGTTTCAACTGACCAATCCTCAGAAGCGATTCTTGCCCCCGCCTGCCGAAGACCCAGGCGAGTTACGGTCCTTCCCTCCTCTCGGCTCAGCAATCAAGGTTCTGATGATCTGGCCGAAGATTCCACCCTCATTCTGGAGCTTTCAAGGAATGATGAACCTTGTTCCCGAGAAAACCACGATGCCTCCGCTTGGGCTGATCACCGTTGCCGCCTTGTGCCCCAAAAACTGGACAATCCGGCTGATCGATCGCGCCTTTGACGAACTCCTCGATGCGGACCTCCTATGGGCGGACTTGGTCATGATCAGCGGAATGCAAGTCCAGAAGGCCGATGTCAAAGATATCCTCAGTCGCGCCCGTGGGCTCGGGAAACGCACGATGGTTGGAGGACCCTATGCCAGCACTGAGCCGGAGGCTCTGCTCGCTTTTGCCGATCACGTGGTTGTCGGAGAGCCGGATGAAATGTTCGCCATAATCGCCACTGGTTTGGAGACCGGTCTTGCCCGACGGCTCTACGTGATTCATGAAAAACCTGATTTGAGTAAGACTCCAACGCCTCGCTTTGAACTGCTAAAACTCGAAAATTATGCCTTCATGGCAGTGCAATTCTCCCGCGGTTGTCCCTTCCAGTGCGAATTTTGTGACATCATTACCATTTACGGGAGAAAGCCCAGGACGAAGCCACCCGGCCAATTATTGGCGGAGCTGGAGGCCTTAGTTGAACTCGGCTGGCGCAAGCATGTCTTTATCGTCGACGATAATTTCATCGGGAACCACAAGCTCGCTCTCGAACTGGCCCGGGAGATGGAACCCTGGCAGGAAGCTCGTGATTACCCTTTGCTGTTTTTCACGGAGGCATCGATCGATCTCGCTCAGAGACCCGAGTTGATCGAGGCCATGGTCAAGGCGAACTTTTTCTTTGTCTTCATCGGGATTGAAAGTCCCTCCAAAGAATCGCTGAAGGAAGCAAGAAAATTTCAAAATCTGCGGGCTGATCCACTGGAATGTATTCGCTTCATCCAAAGCAAAGGCCTGTGGGTCACTGCAGGTTTCATCGTTGGTTTCGATTCCGACACGGAGGACATCTTCGAGCTACAAAGGGACTTTATCGAGCGGGCTGCCATCCCGTGGGCGATGGTTGGGCTTCTGCAGGCGCCCCCCACGACTCCACTTTATGATCGAATGTTGAAGCAGGGCAGATTGCTAACAGAAGGCGTCACCAGCAACTTCAACCCGCCGAATTTTAAGACGATCTTGCCGCTCCCTGTTCTTCTGAAGGGGTTTCGCGTAACTCTCGACTCCTTATATTCTCCGTCGGCATTCTATGATCGAGCCTATCGTTCCCTTGTGCACTGGAAGGTCGCGAGCCAGCAGAAAGCCAGTTTCCCGTACAATGAAAGACAAGGCCGATTGCGTGTCGTTGGGACCATGATTCGCTCCATCTTCCACCAAGGTATCCGTTCTTCCTACCGCAAGGCATACTGGACGTTCTTCATACGCCTCCTGGGGCGCTGGTCTTTCAATCCACTGAAGTTGTCGATGGGATTCTTGATCCTGATTTCAGGACACCACTTCATACGCTACGCAAGAACCGTGGTCGCACAATTGGAGTCTGAGCTCAGTAAACTCCAAGTCGATAAGCCAGCCACGGATGTCCGACCATTAGTTAAGACCTTTGAAATGCGATAGTCGCTCCTCGACCTCGATGTTTGCCTTCAGCGGAAATGGGAGATGATTCCGCTTTGCCCGAGGTGGGCCGCTCTCTGTAAGCACAACTCCGGGTTGAATCCTTCTTGCGCGAGACGCGCATTTCGGGTCCCTATTCGGAATGTGGCTTTTGCCCCTAAGAGGAGCTGACCAATAACCCATAACGGCGTTTCTCGGGAGTTGGACGATCTTACTTGATATTTGAACTGTAGGGTACTCGTTGGGCGGCGGGACAAGGTTTGCCTTCGTGTCCCTTCGCCCTATGCCGCGTAATTTCGGCGTATAGGCTTTCTCGTCGTTCCTGTACTTCGGCTCGCGCTTGCTCACTGTGTAACAAAGTCGGACTGAGGTAAGCGTACGGTCAGTGCCGTCTGGACGAACTGTGGGTAAGTGGGGATGATGCCCGAAGTGGGCACTTGCGATGGTGTCCACTTGGGGAATACGTGGACACTTCAGAGCGAGCTGTGGGTACGAGAGGGCCGCAGAGACGGCGGTGGGCGGTAGAGGAGAAACGGCGGATCGTCGAACAGACGTTGGCAGCGGGAGGATCAGTAGCACGGGTCGCGCGGGCGCATGGTGTGAATGCCAACCAAGTGTTTCAGTGGCGCAGGCAGTATCGGCAAAGGTTGCTGGGTCCGGGGAGCACAGAGACGGTGAGTTTGCTTCCGGTTCACGTGACGGAAGCGCTGGCTCAAGAAGCTGTGTCGTTGAGTGGCGAGGCGGAACGCCGAACCGCGATGGGGATGATCCAGGTCAAACTCCCCAAGGGACAAGTTCGAATCACCGGCAGCATCGACGCAGAATCGTTGCGCGTGGTGTTGGAGTGTTTGCTGGGATGATCGGCCTGGCGACAGGGACGCAGATCTGGATCGTGGCGGGAGTGACCGACCTGCGGCGGGGGTTTGTGGGGCTGAGCGGGATGGTGCAGACGGCGCTGGAGCAGAGTCCGTTTTCCGGTCAGGTGTTCGTGTTTCGAGGCAAGCGCGGCGATCTAATCAAAGTGCTCTGGTGGGATGGGGATGGGCTGTGCCTGTTCGCCAAGCGCCTGGAGCGCGGGCGGTTCATCTGGCCGCAGGCCACCAGTGGCACCGTTTCGCTCACCCCAGCGCAGTTGTCGATGCTACTGGAAGGGATCGATTGGCGGCGTCCGGTGCGCAGTTACGAGCCACAGTTGGCGGTGTGAGCAAAATAATTTTAGTTTTCTTGCCCATTTTTATTTTGCTGTAACAAACGTTTGCTAGATTGGCGGTGATGGTTGCCGCTCCTCGCGCGCTCCCCGATCTCAATCAGCTTGATGCCACTGCACTAAAAGCATTGATCCTGTCCCAGCACGAACAATTGTTGTCGCGCGACCACGAGATCGAACACTTGAAGCTGCTGATCTCCAAGCTGCGGCGGATGCAGTTCGGGCGTAAGTCGGAGAAGCTGGACCGACAGATCGAGCAACTGGAGTTGCGGCTGGACGAGTTGCAGGCCACGCAAGCGGAGGACACAGCGGCCTCGCACCCACCGGCA
The DNA here is from genome assembly GCA_963813185.1 of uncultured Acidobacteriota bacterium. GTDB lineage: Bacteria > Acidobacteriota > Terriglobia > Acidiferrales > UBA7541 > Palsa-360. The sequence goes on along the minus strand of CAWEYA010000021.1, from coordinate 429,445 downwards.
GGGGTTGCGTCGATTGCAAACGTCGCGGCGAAACCGGTGCGTCAGCCACTGCCGGAACACCTCCCGCGGGAAGTGCGAAGGTATCTGCCGAGGCAGGCCGCTTGCCCGGACTGTGGCGGAGAACTGAAATATCTTGGCGAAGACATTTCAGAAATTCTGGAGTACGTGCCGGCGCGATTCAAAGTGATCCGTCAGGTTCGACCGAAGTTGGCCTGCGCGTGTTGCGAACGGATCGTGCAAGCCCAAGCGCCGAGCCGTCCGATCGAGCGCGGCATGGCCGGACCGGGCCTGTTGGCGCACGTGCTGGTGTCGAAATACTGCGACCACTTGCCGCTGTATCGGCAGTCGGAGATATACGCGCGGGATGGCGTGGAGTTGGAACGGTCGACGCTGGCGGACTGGGTGGGCGGGACGAGCCAGTTGCTTGCCCCGCTGGTGGAGGTGCTGCGGGGGCACGTGCTGAGTGCGAACAAACTGCACGCCGACGATACGCCGGTCCCGGTGCTGGCGCCAGGAAATGGAAAAACTAAAACCGGACGGCTCTGGACCTATGTGCGAGACGACCGCCCCGCGGGAGACGCAACACCAGCGGCGGTGTGGTTCGCCTACTCGCCGGATCGCAAGGGTGAGCATCCGCAAGCGCACCTCGGCCATTTCACGGGCACGTTGCAGGCGGATGGTTACGCGGGATTCGATGCGGTGTACGAAACCGGGCGCATTCAGGAAGCGGCCTGCTGGGCGCATGTGCGCAGAAAGTTTTACGATCTGCACCTGGCGCATCGTTCCCCGGTTGCCGCCGAAGCGATGGAACGCATCGCCGCGCTGTATGCCATCGAAAAAGAAATTCGCGGCCATGCGGCGGGCGAGCGGCGTGAAGTCCGTGGGACCAGGGCGCGGCCTTTGCTGGGCTCGCTGAAACAATGGTTGGAAGAGACGTTAGGAAAGCTGTCGAGAAAGTCTGACACGGCGCTGGCGGTGCGCTACGCGCTCTCGCGTTGGGATGCGTTGCTGCGGTACGTGAACGATGGCCGCATCGAGATCGATAACAACGCCGCGGAACGCTCCCTGCGCGCCGTCGCTCTGGGTCGCAAGAACTACTTGTTCGTAGGCTCCGATGCGGGTGGCGAGCGCGCCGCCGCGATCTACAGCCTGATCGGCACCGCCAAACTCAACGGTCTGGACCCCGAAGCCTATCTCCGCCACGTGTTGTCCCGTATCGCCGATCATCCGATCAACCGCATCCAAGAACTCCTGCCCTGGAACTGCGCGCCGGAATCTGCGGCATCCATCAACGCAGCCTGAAAACCCCCGCTCCTTGTCAACACGGCCAGGTTCGGACGCTTACCGGGAACACGTTCATGCGGGCGTACTTGTCGTTGTCATCGCTTCCGTCGTGACTTAGACCCTTGGCATCGCTCCTGAAGAAGGCCACTCCAGGGAAGGAGACGCTGAAGAAGAACAGGGTGCGAGGAGAGAGTCAGAGCGTGGCTAGCATAGCGTTCGAGCCGGAAGGACTGGGAGACCGCTCGGGCGGCCAGTCGGGGGATTTGCAAGGATTGTCTAATGTGGCGGGCGCAGATTCGGAGAGCGTTGACGAATTACTCGAGGAAGGAAACGCGTTTGAGGCCGAATTAGTGAAGGGTGAAGCATTCGCCGGGGTGAAGTTGGCGATTAGCCGATCCTCCTAGAGACCAGGGATTTCTCGGCAGGCAGCACTTCCGGCACGGGGCGGGCGGCTGGAGCCCAGAATGCGCTTTCCGAGCGCAGCCATTCCACAGTTTCGTGGACGCCTTCTTTCATGGAAATCAGCGGAGGGCCGAGCGCGGCATATGTTGGCTCCATGGGCGTTATGTAGTCCTCCGTCATGCTGTGGAAACGCGAGCTGAAGATCGGGAAATGTCCGCCACACTTGATTACCATATCTCCGAATTTCGCCATGGCCAATAGTACCGGGCGTGGCACGACCCGAACCGGCTTACCCGTCAGTTCCAGCGAGAACGCATTCGTCCACTCGTAAATATCGATCGGCGGGTTGCCGAGATAGTACGTTTTGCCGTTCAGACTTCCATTTTCATGCGCGAGGATAGTGAGGATCTGGTCGACGATGTTGCCCACATACCCATAGCAGCGAGTCACCGGCGCTCCACCTGGATGCACATAGCGGCCCTGCTTGAGTACCCGCCAAAACTCTCTCGGATATCTCGGATGCCAGCGTCCCCAGATATTTGTGGGGCGGGTAATCGACCACGAAACAGATAGATGGGCTCCACGGATTGCCTTCTCCGTTTCGACCTTGCTCTGCCCATAGATCGTGTGCGGACGGTAGTCCTCATCGCCATCCGGTGGTCGGCCTGGCCCTACCACATATTGACTGGAGGTGAAGACAACATTCTCAACAGATGAGGTCTTTCGGATCGCTGCAATCACATTTTGCGTTCCGACGTGGTTCGCCGCATAGTCGTCTACGGTGGCGCCGAACATATCCGTACGGCCCGCCAAGTTGACCACGTGAGTTGGCTGGAACTCAGCAAAAGACTGCTCCACCGTCCTCCGGTCCAATAGATCGCAACGTCGATACCTCACGGATTTCGAGACAAACTTGGGTGGAGCGATGTCAAGGTTTAGAGCCTCGTACCGGTCCCTCCGGTCAATCTCACTGATTAGATTTGTTCCGATGAAACCGCTACCGCCAGTGATTAGTAAACGTTTTTCCGTCATTTCACTCCTTCCGTTGCACGCGCATCGTTCAACTTCAGACGAGCCCTGCAATGGGGGGAAATTGGCCAGCACTCAACTTGTGAAGGGAGACCTTATAGGAGAAGCTCTCCGGCGCTTTCGGACTTTCGCGAAGAGAAGATAATGTAAAGGTGTCCTCATCGAGAGTTCGCCGGCGGCTGAATAGGTCACTTTCGTCTGTCGACGAAATGTCGATAAAACACAGTCAGCAATACCGGAACTTGGAGCAGAAAAATACCTCGTGTCTAAACCGGGGATTTAGTCGTCCGATTGCTTGTTCCGCCTGACTTTGAGCATAGCGGGGCGCAATGTCGAAGAATCGAATACCTTTCTCGAAATCGTTTTCTAAGAAATGCTTCAATGAGTTGGAAGAGAGCCCGTCATCGATCGACCGGAGCTTCGCCATGCCGAATCCGAGCGGGAAGATAGTTTAATGGACCAATTCATCGGCAATTAATCGGGTAGGAGTGTTGACTGTTCCGAAAAGCTCAGCGCAACTCGCGTATACCACACTGTCATCGAATTTACTCCGAACCTGTCTTTGACCTTCTTTACCCATGCGTAGCAGTGTGACTTTGTCTGTCATCAATTGAGCGAGGGTTCTCGCCAGATCCTCCTCATGGCCTGGATTAAAGAGTAGACCCGTCAAACCGTCTACGATCTGCTCTGGTATTCCTCCGCAGCGGCTCCCGACTACTGGCGTACCCGCAGCCATCGACTCCATAACGACTCGTCCGAAAGGCTCGGGGAGAACTGACGGCACGACGGTTATATCGAACGCCGCATAGATGTCTCTCACTTCTTCAATGTCGCCAGTAAAAAAGATTTTGTCTTCCAGATTTTTTTCCCGTATAAGTTCATGAAGCCGAACAAGATGATCCTCGTTGCCGGGCGAAACAGATCCAACCACGGCGTATCGCGCTTCCGGAAATCGATCTGAGAGGATTGCAGCCGCTTTGATCAATACCTCTTGACCTTTCCTCACCCATTTGATTCTACCGACAACGCCCACCAGAAATTCCGGATCGCCTACAGTTGATCGAAACCTTCGTGCTCTGTCGAGGTCTACAGTCATCGCCTCATTCCCCAAGCCGTTATATATTGTGGTGCACTTTTCCCTAAAGCATGGATCGAACTGATCCCGAACGGCATTCGATATGGTGATGATCCTGGTTGAGAGCAGCCATATATACTTCTGATAGACTCTCCAGATTCCTGGAAATTCCGAGAAGAACTCGCGAATGTGCCAGAGATGTTTTCGGCCCGTTAGCCACGCGGCCAGAGCCGGGGCAGGTAGAACCGCTGTGTTGGTATGGACGACGTTGGCCTTCAAATGGATGATCAAGGCGCTGAGCCAGCAGATAGAATAAAGGTAATGAACGCAGAAGACCAACTTGCCCCAAAATGACTCGAGTCCCCTTCGCTCGATCACTGCGAGTGATCGGAAAACATGTACGAACATCCCGTGTTCCTCAAGGAGCTGGATGAGAGGACCGTCGGCTGACAGTACAACGTGCACCTGACAGCCCTCGCGCGAAAACCGCCTTAGCATCACGAGAAGGCTTCTACTCGCTCCGTAGATATCCGACGTGTTATGAATAGATAAAATAATCATGAGTCTTAATCAAGTGAATTCCTCACCAGTAGGCCTCCACGGGAGCACGCCGAAGATTTCAACTAAAAGTGAGCGGTCGTTCAAATCCACCAGGAGAACAGGCAGTGCCTGACTAAACGACCGCCGCCGAAGCCACGTATGAGTCGTTAGCCCAAACCGTCTTAATTAATTGAAGCTCTCCTCTGACGTGAGGCCCGAGTGCCTGTGTGGCCAAATTCTGGACAAAAATCTGACGCCTCATCTAACCTCTCATCATGTTAGAGGTGGGATGAGAGCTGAGTTTGTGGGGGAAAACTTACTGCTAGTTGCGCAATTATCTTTGATTACGTCACCTCCGCCGAGAAATGCTTGGAAAAGACGATGCCCTTAATTCCACGATCGACGTGTCCCGACGCCTCTGTTGGCAAATCGACTGATTGCACAAAATCTTGGGATGTTAACTCTATGCCTTGGCTTAGGGGTGTTTTGGGAACCCACCCAACTTCGAGAGCCCGGAAACGTCAAGCAGCTTGCGTGGAGTCCTTTGATTTCGTTAATACAGATTTGGCTCTAAGGGGCAGCTTAGGTCCGCCGAAACGGTCGAGCTGATTTGGTATAAGGGCCGATGGTATACAGCCTAATATCGAAATGAATGACACGAACTCACTCAGTGCCATTCACTCTAATTAGACTTCTTGTGCGCTACGATAAGCATGTTCTGGGAAAGAATAAAGTGCGCCTTACCAGTCTCGGCAGCGAGTAATAGGCGGGGCCCAAGAGTTCCAACCTCCCATATCAGCCTCCGTGCGGCGCTCTTAACTCCATGCGGAATAGGTGAGTCCTCATAAGCCGTGACCTTCCAAAAGCCGATCGTCGTCAACAGTTGACTGGCGGATACAGGTGTGAAGCTATGCTCGTGTGTGAGGTCCCCGTAACAAACTCTCATCCCGAAGATTCCCTCCGCATTCGGGACGTGGATGAGACACTTTCCACCTGGGCTCAGCACTCTAAAAATCTCATCGAGGACAGAAAATGCTTTGTCTCGGGTAAGGTGCTCAAGAATGTCCCAAAGGAAAATAACACCGACAGATCCACATGCTGCCTGCTGCAAATGATCCAGAAGATCGCCTTGAACTATGCCGTCAATCCCGAGTTCGCGGGCCAGAACGACCTGCTCTCGCGAAACGTCAACACCGCTGACGGAGGTGTACCCATTCCTGCGCAAAACATCTACGAGAGCTCCGTGTCCGCAGCCTAAGTCAAGAATCGGCGTCTTTTTATCAACGGTAAAATAATTATGAATGATACGGTCTATATAGCGCCTGCGTTCCGCAAACTCCGAAGCCCGCGCTTGGCCACTCGAAACATATGAAGAGTAAAGACGATCCCTCCATAAATGCTGGTTCACGAAAACCTCCGTCCTTGACTTGTGCGAATTCTACTGTTGAACAAGGCTGTAGCAGCAGGATTTTAGACAATAACTGCGGCGCTTTGCCCTTAGCACCGATCTCGCCCTCCGCGCTTGGCTGAGATCGATGCCGAGCTATAGAAACGCTCTTGTGACCTACTCCTCAACACTGACCGCCCCTTGCTTTCGCCCATTTTGGACATATAGGTCTCCCGCACAATCAACGCTAATATGCCTGCGCTGCGGCGGACTCGAGAAGAGCAATATCTCGGGCCTTACAGGTATTGCCAATCTGCTCGTCGGTTCGCGCCATGACAAAGTTACTAGGTTAAAGACCGCTGCTCTGAGTTCCGGGAATGAAAGGGAAGTTAGAGGTCGATTGCAAACCTGACGGATCTTGATGCCGGCCCGTACTGCATTGACGTGACGTGCAGCCAGACATCGCCCGCTCTCGGGCAGAGTTGCAGGAACTCAGGGCCGGCAAGTTTAAGTTTGTTCAATAGCGATGGGGGATAGATGCAGCCAGACATGCCTGCGCTGCCGCCGCACTGCCGCGTTTCGGGCGTAACGCGGTCGCTTTTTGTTTTGGCGTTCTTAGAAACCTGAAGCAGACGCCTTAACAAGCAGCTTGGAAGTGCTGAAACCCTCGATGTGAGGAATCAAGCAGACTCGCCCTCCCCAAGACCGGACTTCCGCTGCGCCAACTACTGTGTCCTCAGTGTAGTCGTCGCCCTTGACGAGAACGTCCGGTCGGACTTCGTGAATCATTTGAAGCGGAGTGCTTTCATCGAAAATCGCCACGGCATCGATCGCGGAAAGTGCCGCAAGCACTCTAGCGCGGTCGTTCTCGCCGACTATAGGCCGGGCCGGCCCTTTCAACCTCTTGACCGAATCATCGCCGTTGATGGCAATAATCAACCGGTCGCCCTGCTGGCGAGCGCGTTCAAGCAGGTTGATATGACCTACGTGGAGCAGATCAAAACAGCCATTCGTAAAGACGATCCGTTGCCCCATCGCCCGCCACGCAGCTACCCGAGCGAGTAACCCGTCGCGTGTCAACACTTTTTCTCCCGCATCTCGATGAATGTCTTTTGCCAGAACCGCAGTCAATTCGTTCCGATTTACCGGCACGGTGCCAACCTTGCTGACGACAATGCCTGCCGCAACGTTTGCAAGTTCAATCGCTGTCTCGATTTCAAGTCCACAGGAGAGACATAATGCAAGAGTTGCAATAACCGTGTCACCGGCGCCGGAAACATCGAATACTTGCCGAGCGACTGCAGGCGCTCGGGTGCGCAGGCCCTTTCGCACAACGGCGATTCCTCTTTCGCCCAGTGTGACGGTCAGGAAATCGAATCCATATTGCTCGACATATTCTTCACCGATGTTAAAAAGTTTCTCGAGATCACTCCCCGTGTAGCCCGTAGCGAGCGACAATTCTTGGAAGTTTGGACAAACCGTAGTTGCATTCCGGTATTTCTCGAATGTACGTGACTTCGGATCGACCAGCACTGGAATCCCAAGGGTTCGGGCATCGTCGATTACCACCCCACAGACACGATCACTCAAAGCCCCTTTGCCATAATCCGAAAGAATAACAGCCGAACAATCAGAGATTACATCTCGCGCCCGCTGAATTAGCTTTTCGTAAGCCGCCTCGGAAAGATCTCCCTTCCTCTCAAAATCGAGACGAAGCATCTGTTGGCTCCCGCACAAAATACGAAGCTTGGCGATGGTTGGAAAATCAGACACCGGCACAAGAGAGGCGTTGACACCGGCTGCGCTCAGTTCCTTGTTCAGCAGTTTCGCATCTTCGTCTTCGCCAACAAATCCGACGACTGTCGCTTTTGCACCTAAGCCCAGGAGATTCATGGCCACGTTCGCGGCACCACCTGGACGATGAGTGACGCGGGAGCTATGTACGACCGGGACCGGTGCTTCCGGCGAAATCCGCTCGACCGTGCCCCAGAGATACTTGTCAAGCATTACGTCACCGACGACAAGAACTTGCCGATTGTCCCAACGGTTCTCGACCAGTTCCATGACACGGTGTAGCGGAATGCTCATTGCTGGACTCCTTGAATCTGGCCATCGCTGAAACAAACCGCAAGCTCCACCCAGTCGCACAGCAAATGCCCAACGAGTATGTGAGCTTCCTGGATCCTTGCCGTATCCTTGGACGCTACCCTCAACGAGGCGTCACCAATTCCCGCCAACTCACCTTCGCCGCTTCCAGTGAGACACACGGTAAATGCGCCAATCTCCTTCGCTTCATTTATCGCGGCGCAAACATTTCGGCTATTACCGGAAGTCGATATTCCAACCAAAATGTCCCGGGGCGCGCATAAAGCCTCCACCTGACGGCGGAAGATCTCGTCGAATCCGTAATCGTTGCCAATTGCGGTCAGGATTGAGCTATCTGTCGTAAGTGCAATCGATGCGAGCCCGCGCCGGTCATGCCGAAATCGCCCAACGAATTCGGCGGCGAGATGCTGGCAGTCAGCAGCACTTCCGCCATTTCCACACCAGAGTACTTTGCCGCCGGCGAGAATTGTTTCAACCATGCGCCGTGCAATCGATTCTATACGGTCCCGCTGTTGCATTAGTTGCTGAACAACACTTATATGGTCTTCGATTGCTTGTCGTATAACCAAATCGGGATCAAGAGAGGGCGTATGTTCTCTTTGCGTACGCCAAACGAAAGCGGCGGAGACTCCATCGTGAGGGGTTGTACTATCGGGCGTATTTCTCATTTCAGGCTCCTTGGCATCGCTACGATTAGGACCAGACGTAAGTTCCTCAGGGGTGGGCCTGTGCAAAGGCTTGCTGAATACTTCACATCTACCACGCTGTTGCCCGAATCTTACCAAGGAAATCTTCGACCCTACAGCCGAAAGTCGTTTTGAGATCGCAACGAAGTAACTGTGTACCGGGAGTCCTGCCAAGAGATCCTTAGTCGATTTGGAAACCTTAGGTTCCCCTTATGTCTCCGGGACTGATTTCGCGTCGCAACAATCAGTTTGAACCAAACTCGAGTTGGGAAGGAGGCTGAACGCTCACGAGTTGAGCGAGAACCTCATCGACCGTAATTGACAGAATGCACTTTTTGTTTTGATCGATGCAGGTCTCAAGCTGGCAGTCCTCACAGTCAACGTGATGATAGAGAATTCGATGTTGGTTACCGTATGGGAACCAGATTCCGGGCAGCCTTCTTGCGCTGAAAACAGCTACGCAGGGCGTTCGGACAGCCGCAGCGAGATGCATCGGCCCTGAGTCATGGCCGAGAAATACAGCAGCTCTCATAAGCACGGCCGCGCTTTCGCGAGGTGTTAACATCCCGCATAAATTCACGATTGGATTCTTGGAACAGTCGCGCCAGCCTGCAGCAATAAGCTCACTTTGCTGAGATTCGACCGCTGCGCCGCAGATTGCCAGTGCGTACGTCGGGTAGACCTCGGGAAGGCGGGCCAATAAGCTGCGCCAGTTAGTAAGCCCCCAGTCTTTTGCTTGAATCTTAGTTCCGCAACTGACAGCTATAATGCGCCGGTTGCCAAGAGGTTTAAGAACTTCGGTCGCACGTGCGTGTTCGGCGGACGTAAGCTTGAGATCCCAGCTGGCCGGGTCGTCAAGGTGGGCATCACCAAGCACGCCTACATTTCGTGCCAAGCGTGAGCATTCATGCTCGAAAGTTGCGCCTAGTACATCACCAACTAAGCAGGGACCGAGGGCATTTGAACGTGAGAACTGCATGTCTTCCGTGACAGGGACTCCGATCAGGCGCGGAATGCCACAAATCCGAAAAAACGCAGCGTTCCGCCTAGCGTCAGAGATACCAGAGCTTGGGTTCAGATAAATTAACACCTGTGGACGCCACCGAAAAATTTGCCACCAAAGCCTCAGCAACTGACTTAGGCTGCGGGTTCGCAAAGTATAACGAAAGAAGCCATTTACCAATCCAGTATTTTCGAGAATGGATGAAGCCGGAGGCGCTTTTTCGTTCGGGGGAAAGCTTGTCAGCAATCGCCGTTCAGCATGCGGAAACGCCCGTGCAACAAGGTGGAAGGATGGTAGAGCAACAACCGTGTCTCCAAGGCTCCCGGTTCGGTAAATCAAGACCCTTTTCAGCGACTTGTCTGCGCGACTAAGATTGGGCGTCATAAGCTCATGTTTTAGTTTGTGGTTGAGGGAACTTGAAATCTGAACCAATATTATCGCCTAATCAATCAGGGATCTCGGTGGCACGCCAGTTCATGCTTTGATGATGCGCCTCTATATTATTAAGATTACGAAGAAGTTCGCAGCCAAAAAGACCTCATCGAGCCATACCTATTGGACTACTGTCGTGTTACCGAATAAGGTTACACACGGATGCTTTTCTTCGGGTTTCCTTGTTTCATGCTCGAGCTGAGTTCGTCGTAACGGATAGCATTGCTCGAAAGGCGGTTCGTGGAAATTCTGGAAACGAGTGGCTGCACAGATTTGGCGATGCTTTCGAGAATCGTTTTCTTGTGCCGATTTTTCATATTGTGACTCGCGCTGTTATCGTACGACCGTCTGTAGAGATTGATTTTTGCATGCCGAGGGTGGGTCATCGGGTTGGGGTCCCAGAAGTTCTGCGTACAGGATTTCCGCTTTTGCAGCGTGGCATGTCCAGGTATTTGTTCTCGCAAACTCCCAGCCAGCGCGTGACATTGCATTCTTCTGCTCGGCGCACATCGAGGCAAATCGGTCAACGGCCGATGCCAGGCTGCAAACTACCTCGTCAGGCGTGGAAACCGGCACCTTGATACCGGCGCTCGCAGGCACCATGTCCCGGGCGCCATGCAGATCCAGAGTGATCACTGGCAGACCAAGCGCCATCGCCTCCAACAACTGGACGCCACAGGTCTCGCGCACGCTTGTAAACAGCAAAGCGTCGTGTCCTAGGTATGCCGTTCTAACTTCTGCCAACGTGAGGCGTCTTCCTGACCAATGTACGCGGCCAGTCAGTCCCCGTTCCGCGATCATGTGCTGCACTTGATCCTCGGCTAGCCCATTCCCAACAATGGTAAGGGTCGCCGCGTGTCGCACTTTGGCGAGCGCGTCAAGAGCCAGGGGCAGCGCCTTGCGCGGCAACATTGTTGCTACCCAGAGGAGACGAACAGGAGAGGATTCCGTCGCGAAGACGCGTGGCTCTGATGCCAAGTATTCCTTCGGAACTCCGACGTCGAACTCTAGGCTCACGTCTGATCGGGTCATCGCTCTTACAAGTGCCAGTGTATCGCTGTTCGCAGCATAGATCGTGCTCATCTTCCCGAGCCATCGCCGGTGAAAAGGGGAGTAGCGAAGTGCCTTCGTCAAAAGAGTACGGCGCACCTCGGACCTTCTGCTGGAGCCGAAGTACGAGAGCATACTGGGAGGCGCTGTTTGGCCTCCCCCAACAGGTCCAAAAACGGTCGGTACACCTAAACGCCACAGCTGAGTTGGTACATGAATGCTAGTATAGGTGACGTGGTGTACGACATCGAAACGTCGCTGGCGGTGAAGAGTCTTCGCCACTCTTACGGCAAGCCACTGCCAGAGCGCATAATGCATGCCGGTGCCAGGTTTGAATATTGTGGTTGGCACCGTGACATACTTGAAAGTGATATTCGGATTCAGATGATCGGGATTGTAGACTTCAATCCGCTCACGACCCTCGCCGCGGGTTAGGACAGTAACATTGATGCCACGTTCTGCGAGGTGCATCGCCCAGTTCCAGCCGTAGCTAGGCTCAGAACCTGATTCCGGCATGCACGCGTAGGCTGAGAGTAGAACATTCATTCGAAGTGCCTTCCATCTCGTTTACGTTTTTCAGGTTTGCAGCGCATCCGGTTTCGACGGCGATCCCCGTCTCAATGTGCCTACTGCATCGCCATCTAATCAGCGTTCTACATTCTTATCCAGTGCTGCGGTATCATGTCCTCATTCGTTTTGTTCACGAACCATCGTTTTGGGGCTATAACTACTTTCTCTGGATTTGCATTGAGCCACGCACCCCACCAGGAAAATGTGCTATTCGCAATGATGTTATGGCGACACAGGCTCATGAGTTGCAAATGGTGGCTTGCTTTTGGACCGGCGCTCGCTTGATCCACAAAAATTGTCGGAAATGAGAGTTTCAACCTTCCCTTGCACCATTCAATATCATCGGAAAAAACAAAAAACGTTGGGACCCCTAATCCCTTGCTCCTGCTACGCTCATTCATATAGGCCGCTGCTTTTTCGTAATAAGAAAGGTCGGTTTGTCCCACCACATGCTCCACATGCTTGAGTGCTGCATAGTCTCCGCGGCGAATGTGAAGCGAAATCGAATTGGATGATCGAATTTGCCGACCAATTTCTTTCGCCTCACCTTCAAGGGGATGCTTAAATTGAAACGCTTTTCGCAACTCCTTGCCAACATCGGCAAAGTATCTTTCCGAATGCCAGTAGCCAACTAGGAACAGATCCCCGCGCTGCTCAAGGATGCGTGAGTCAAATGTACGACTTTTCTCGCGTATTATTTTTTCCGCACCTATCAGTACCCGCGTCCCCATTCGCATGAAGTCAATCCCTAACCATAACCCCGGAACGGGAACTTTGTGAGCGGCCCGAGACAGATTCGTAAGACACGGAGTACCGTTCATCGTAAAGATATCAAGATCAAAATGGCGATATGTATATTTCCTCCTCGGAAGGCGGTCCCGTAAGTACACCGCATCCAGCTTTACCGAAGTCCCGTTGGCTTGCGCCAGGGCTACTCCCAGCGCGTACTGGAACATTTGATTTCCCAGACCTCCACGAAGCAATACCGTTACCATCTTATTTTCTTTGTGCCTATCCTCGAACGTAATTTTATAAATCAGCCAGCAGACACGCCATTGAAGGTTGGGGGAGGCATCCCTAAATTGGAATGGATCTATAATGCAGTTGTTCAAGCCAAAGGTAGAGTGAGGGCAAACTGAGAAGCTTGCCTGGTTTCCCGCACTCGCCTGCTGTTTATACCTATCCAGATTTTCACTTTTTCGCGTCCTCGCTATGTAGCAGGCGCGCTTTATCACCACCGTACGAATAGAACATATTTAACTGCTGCGGCGAATTTACATCTCGCGTCGCTAGCGATAAGGTCGTCGCGCCTTGGCCTTCGATTATCCAGTTGGGCTGTCCATGCCCTGGCAGGTCGACCTGGGTCCAGCCGGTTGCAAACAGACTCGAGTCCGTGAGATAGATACTTGCGGTTCCTCCCGTGATCGGACCCACGTTCTGGTAAAAGAAAAACCCAAAGACTTCAGCCTGAGCCCGGCCAATCAAAACGATAGACGGCGTACTTTGCTCAGTCTTGTATCCGAGAATCCAGATCTTGCAGCCATAGCAATTGAACTTGTTTGCCTTCCTTTGTTCGAGGTTCAGCTGTCGCCCCCAGATGCGCTGGGAAGGATAAAAGTTGATGGCAATGCTTCCGCCTGCCCCGTTGCTCAAATTCGAATCCTCTATATACAAATCGCCGGCACCATCCTGCGCGCTGTAGCTGTAGAGGGTCGTATCTCTCACAACGATTGATCGAGTGCCGGTGTGCACGATTTGACATGATTTGTAGAGACAGCCATCGATAACCAGCGGCTGAGGGGATGAACCGGCGATCGTGAGAACGATTTGCAGGGAATCGTTTGGGAACTTAGACTGGTAAAACTCCAGGTGGTTAACCGTATCGGGAACTGTTATCTGCTTGGTTCCCGTCGCGGAATAGATTCCGGCAGGCGCGTAAACCGTGGCAGACGCCGAGTTTAGGATCTGAGCAGGCCAGGTACTTACAATATTGCTTAGCTGAGTCCACTGGCTAACTGGCGGATCTTTAGGAGCCGGTGTCTCCTGCACAGCGAGGTGCAGAGAATCGGGAGGGTGTGCGGAGTTGAATAGGCTCTGCGCTGAGCCCGTCCAGGCCTGTTCAATATTTCCTGTGCGTATCACTGCTGTATCCGTCCCGGTGTCAACTTCAGTGGGACTATAACCGGTAGAGATGAGATTCTTCAGATACAGTTCGCAGCCCTTGTCTACGACTATTCCTGTCGTGGTCGATCCACCGTTGAGGATCTCTGAATCCAGAACTGAGACGTTTGCTATCACGGAGCCGTAAACATGGAGAGCCTGGACCGCGTTGTCGCTTAGCCAATGACGAATGCTCGTTTTGATGAAGCGATTATCCAGGACGGTTGTCGTCTGCGCTTCGGTGGTGAAGTTCTCAAAGGTGATGCTGTACTCTCCTCGACCCGCGGAATATGCCATTTTGCAGCCGTAGACAGCGACATTCTTGAAGAGCATCGGTCCCGGATATTCTCGATTGAAGTTAATTGCGTATGGGCAACGCGAGTCATCCGCCCAGATCTGAACGTTTCGAACAGCTCCGGAATTATTCTGGATCGTCGTAAAAGGAATCGCGTCCGGATTCCCTGGTCCAATATTAAGACCCAGGTTGTAGATGTATTCACGGAAGTTCTCGTTCTTCATAACGCTCTGGGGGCTGAAAAACTGAGTGGCCGTTCCAGTATTGAAAGCAGGGGAATTTGGCAGTAGGCGGATATACGAACTTTGCGGTCCCGACCCCCACAAAGTCCAGTTGTTGCCATAGATTGTTAGCGGCTGGCTGGTCGCATAGCATCCGGGAGGGAAATAAAGGTAAAGCGGAGTCATACCACCATTCGTCGTGGCACTTGTACGTACTCCATTTTGAGAGAGCAGTAGCTCGAAGGCTTTCGAGTTATCGGTCACACAGTCGCCCACGAGATTCGCCGTGGAATTGTTTGTGGCGTCGATGGCTGAGTGTCCCGTCGGCCCGAGGAAGAAGCCCGGTGGATAGGTAATCATGTTGGTAAGCTGCGCGCCGATCGCATCAGCAGGGATGATCGTCAATGTCCCATTTACAAGCCGCAGACTATCTCGTGGATCCACGGTTTTTAGCGAACCTTGTGAAATGATGATCGGGTAGTTTCCCGCCGGGGATGACGAGGTCGCCAAGGTACTTCGAGCAGGCTCACCACTGAAATTAGTGGCATAGCTACCCGAATAGGCTGAGATATTGAAGATGAGAGGAGGTACTGGATCTCCGACGTGCATGGTCAAATGAGGAGCCGTGACCGTATAGGTCGAGGCCATCACTTGAAGAGGCAGTAGAAACGGTAGAATGTAGCAAAGCCTTCTCATCAACGGCCCAGTTGAAACTGAGGGCACTCGATGTTCTCTGTTTCCGATCTGCGGCGAATCTGTCGAACTCGTAGCCAGAACGCGAGGCCGATGACGCTCTGAAATATGAGCTGTAACGCACACATACCCAAAAGAACTCCGTTCAAACCAAGCCTACGGGCAAAGGGGCCCGCCAGCGCTACGGAGAACGCGATCATTACCGGGTAAGCCCAAAAGATAGGCGCTGTGTATTCGAGCGCCTGCAATCCAGCGCGCAATGGCCCCGAGATGAAAATCAACAGATACAGAAGCGCATACATGCGCAGCACGGAAATGTCCGACGAGTACTTTGTCCCATAGCATAGCCGCAGCCAGAGCGAAGGAAAGCTGGCCACAATTGTGGTGAAAGCAAGCGTCACACCGCCCCACTGCACAAGAATCTTCTTGATGTACCGGAACATACCGTCTATGCCCTCGAGGCGAACCAGTCTTGCGGCCTGTGCCGGCACAACATTTTCCAACCCCAGAAACCAGACATGCGCAACCCCCAGAATATTGCCCACTGCTCGAAGAATCCCCGACGCGGCGGCTCCGTAATATACCGGTGCCGCCATGGCAAAAAGATTCCCCGCTCCCCACTGCATAAAGGCCGTTGGGGCTAGCCAGCGAGAAATGCCCCAGTGCCTCAAAAAGTTCTTTCGGACCGAATGCGCGTCGAGGGTGATCGGTTCGTACCAGGGCATACAGGCAACAAATCCGGCGAAGGACGTGGCGGCAATGATCCAGAGCACCTTGGACAGGTTCGCGCTGTGGGTATGCAAGATCCATAAAATGATTGGCAGTTGGGATAAATAGCTCACCACATCTGTAGCAAGGGCCCGCTTACTCTGACCGGTGCAGAAGAAGTAGCGGCGGAGGAACTCCTGCAGGAGGTAAGCAAGTGTTACCGCGCTCAGCGGAAAGTCAAGGTTTCCAACATTCCACTGCGGGAAATACATCGTGGAGAGCCGCACGGAGATAAACATGATCAGTGCAGCCAGGAGCGCGAAGGCAATTTCCTGAAGAATGACCGAGCCGTAGTACGACGGTCGCCCTTCCGGCTCCTGCTTTGGTCCGACGCTCATCATGGGCGTCACAACTAAGGCATATTGGAGGCTGTTCGCGAATAATACGGCGAGCCACGCAAGCGCGAACACACCGAATTCTTTGATCCCGAAAGCGCGCGCCAGGAGAACATTTGTGATGAAGTTCGCGCCGCTAACAAGCCCCTGATCAAATAGAGCTGCAGTAGTCCGACCGTCGCCAAACCTTTGGAGATATCTAGCCAGGAAGCTTTGTTGCAGTTCGGTTTGTTGAATCGTCAACGGCACCTGTTTATCTCGCCATCGAGAGGGCAGCGCCACGCTGCGACCCTCCTCAAATTCGATGCAGCCCGGAGAAACGAATCCGATTGGGCTTCTTGATTCTGACAATTCTTCAATGGATATCGTCTGCGTGCTACGAGTAGTCTTCAGCCTGCCGCGTTAGGGGTTGCGGCACATGCAGCGAAGATCTTGCGCCCAAGGGCTCTTCAAACGGAAAAGCCTTGAACAGTCGAGTTCAAAGTTGCGTTAGTCGTTTGCCTAACCACACGAAACTCCCTTACTTTCTCTGCCGCCCCAGCGAGGACACCGATACAACATAGTATGAAGATGCCCCCGGTGGTACCACGAAAGGCCATGCCAAGTTCCCCGCCAGTCACCGTTTGCAACGCAAATTGAACGAAGAGGATAAAAAGAAAAAGCTGATAGGGTCCTTTGCCTGCCTCGCGGATTGACGTCCAAAAAGTATGGCCATAGATGCAAAGGACTAAGACCAGCGCAATGGCTCCGCCGTCGAGGGTCACTTGGATAAACTCATTGTGAGCGTGCGGTGGAATCCAATGACCGAACCTCCAGTGGTCCCGAATCGCGTTCCTCGCTCCGATACTGTAGCCATAGCCAAGCATGGGTCGCAGACGAATGGCCTCCAAGCTTGCCTCCCACACGCGAGTTCGGTCATCGAGTGATGAGAGCGTTTGAGCACTCTGTCCCCGACTGATAAAATTCGTCACGCTGTTACCAAACGAGACACCAATCAGCAATGCTAGAGCTGTCACACCGATCATCCCCCACCTGATCGCCGGCCTTCGGGAAAGTACGATCACATATAGAAAAAACGCCAGAAGAAAGCCTGCTTGCTGAGTTCGTGCACCGGTGAGAACAATCGTCAGCAGGGCCAAAAGACAGGCTGTCCACTTGCGCGGTCCTCGAGCAAAGAAAAACAACGCATAAAAGAATGCCATGCTCCCAACAAGCGCAACATGGCCGGGAGGAATGAGTTGACCACCCAATCGCCCGACCGCGGCAGGACCATCCTCTTCCGATCCGCCGTAGACTTGAGCCGGAATGATCGGAAGGATGATCCACACCAGGGCAACCCAAATCCAACTAGAGCGGCCGATTAGTTCGACAACAAGCTCTGCTGACCGTGTGGGTGGCGTGCGCGAATAGAGCGCAACTATCAACACAAAGGCTATAACCCATTGACCTATTCGGAACAACGGCAGGAACAATGCCATCGTTGAGGGTGGCGTAAGTCGGCTCGTCGGTTCGAACGCTGTTGCCAATATGAGTTCCAACAGCAAGGCGATCCATAGGCCCAAATCAAAATGAATCTTTCGAACCTCTAGTGGTTGCCGTTCAAGCAGAAACATCACCACAAGCAAATACCCGGTGATGACGGCCTGAGCTACGGTGCATATTGAGGTTAGGTTTATCGGATTGAGTACGCGTCCCGTTTGGTCGAAGTGAACGAAATTCGGAATACCTACGATGTAAGCCATCGTGGTCCAATAAAGCAGCGGATACTGTCGCTGCGTCGAGGCGACCCAGCCCTTTGTCATAAGGAATTATTCTCTTCTCTGTCCTGCGATTGCACCATGATTACTGCCTTCGTAAAGTAAAGTGGATAAAAGAAGGTGCTGATTCAGATCAGGGCGTCTAACGTGGCAACCTGCAGCGCTGAGTTACTCCGTGTACCGAGCGTTTGCCGACACATACAGCCAAGGGTCCGGCTTGGCCGGCGTGAGCCCAGACCGGCACGATCAACACATTTCCCCCAAGCACCTAATCCCGGAGAACACCACGACTTGAGAAAGTCCCGTATGCCCAGTCTAAGTGTGGGTGCCTGTTCTAGCTTCAGTCAGAACGGCCCGTCAGTGGTAAATGACGGCAGCTGCGACAGCGGTATTCGTGAGGCCTGCACCAAGGGCTACCTTCACCTTACTGATCGGCACGTAGATGACGTCCTCAGCCTGGAGGCGAAGTGGAGCTACATTCCCTTTAACCATATCACGGTACCGGATAGGGATTTCCTCAACCTGCCCGTCATCCTTTTTTCTAATCAAGCGCATGGAGCCGACGGCCGCTGGCATAGTAGTTCCATAAGCGAGCGAGAGCGCCTCGGTTACGTTCAGGTCTCCGTCCTCTTGCATGAGATACCCTCCGGGCCGAGCGACCGCGCCGAGCACGTAGACGATACCGGCCCTTTTTACCGTGACAGTCTCCCCAGGAAGTACGACGGTATCACTGAGAATTTGATTATCGACACTTCGCGAGTAATGAATCACCGCAGTCCTTGGCGTGACACCCTCCTCGTGCCGGATTTCGATCGTCTTGCCGGCATATTCTGTCTCTCCACCGGCCATTGCAATGACATCGTCGAGATGCCGGGGAGCCAGCATCTGGATTCGGCCAGGGGAGTGAACCTCTCCAAGTACTGTAATGTCGTGTCCTGCGTACTCCTCAACATTTAGGTTGACCTGGGGATCGGTGAGGATCATGCCGTCGCGTAGCGCTGCGGCGATTTTTGTCGCAGCTTCAACTAGTGTCATATCGCTTACGTGGATGCTGCCAACCATCGGTATGTTGACGTTCCCAACGGAGTCAATCCGTAGGTAAATGGAGTATTCAGGCGTATCAAAAACGTCCATACTCAAAAGGAAACCTGGCGCTAGCTGAAGCTTGGAGAAATCTTCTGGTATGGCGGCCAGGGTGCTGGGTCTATGTCTAAGGGGTGGAATGTCGTTACCAGAAACATTTGGCGGCGTGTCGAACGTGCTCGCGCCACCAACCTTTGGCGGCTGAAGATATTGAGCAGCAACGCCCACTTCAAATATCGCACCCAAACAAAGTATCACGCCGACACGCGTGGCGAAACTTTTTGCGCGAAGCTTGTGTGTTGCTAGCAATTTGACCTCCCTCCATTTCGCGAGTAACCGTAGCTGTAAAACCCGTCTATGGTCGGGTGACGCACGTCGTTGAGAATTAATCCGAGAGCGGGAGCATGGGTCCGCTGGATGGCCTGTACAAGGGCTGAGAGTACCGTGCGAGTTGTACTTCTGGAACGCACTACGGCGGTAATGGCACTCACTTTGGTGGCAATGATCGAGGCATCGGCCACCGCAAGCATGGGGGGGCTGTCAATTAAGACATAATCGTACAACCTTGACAATTTCCAGAGGATGGAGTCAAACGCGGGAGACCCGAAGAGTTCGGTGGGCAGCTCGGGCTGTTCACCCGCAGGGAGTATGAAAAGCGTAGGTATAGATGAGTGCTGGACGATTCCGGAGATCTCGGTTGAGGCAGAATTGCAGCAAGCTTCACTCAGACCCGGAGTAAGTGCAGTGGAAAACAGCCTGTGCAGGTCTGGATTGCGGAGATCGCCGTCTATTAAAAGAACGCGGGCTCCCTGTTGGGCAAATGCTACGCCGAGATTGTAGGTGACGGTGGACTTGCCCGCACCTCCCAAAGCGCTGGTAACCAACAGGGTTCGGCATCGTGTCGGAGAGATTGCTTCGTGCGGTTCGTTCTTCCAGAAGAAGACGGGAACGCCTGTAGCGGCGATGGCGGCGGTGTGTTCTTGCTCGAAGAAAGTGTTGCAATTTGTCCAGCGTGCATCGGCTAAATTGATCGATGTTCGAAGCGCCCGAAAGGCTTCCGAAAAGGGCGAGCGAGGGGCCACTATCATCTGACTTGCGCCTAGGGCCATTTCTCCTAAAAGAGGTGGCTGGAACCTCGGGATGTAGCCAAGCATGGTAAGGCCCTGAATCTCGCCCAGATCCTGCGGTGTTCGCACTGTTTCGTCGAGACTTTCTTGAAGGAATGCTGCAGATACGCCGAAGAAAATTACCATTGCTGCCATCATCGCAAAAAACACATTCGGTTTAGGCATGTTTGGTAACGCGGTGGGAATCGCCTCGGCGACGATATCGATGCGCGTGGCGCGAGTCCCCGACGCCAGGGTAGCCGTTTGCAGCTTTGAATATAACCCATCATAAAGAGCCCGATTTGAGAATGCCTCCTGCGCCAGCAACTGGAGCTTCACACTTTTGTCTGCCATCACATTTGCGGCAGTCTGTTGCTTCGTAAATTGGCTGCGAATCGCATCTTCATTCTGCTTCGCGTAGCGATAACTGTTTTCTGCTCGCTGGCGTATCCTTTCCATCTCAGCTTGCATTTGCTGCTTCACCGCATCGATCTGTTGTTGTAGTTGAATTCGGCGCGGATTATTCGAACCGTACTTCACTATAAAACCGGCGAGTTGGCGGTCTAAATCGGCTTCCTGGGCACGAAGCGAACTAACTAAGTTTATACCTTCAGGGGTAATTGAGTTCGATCCGCCGCCATTTGCACTGGACACGCTCATCGGCCCAAATCCGAGCACGACCTCGGGATCCTGAGACTTGACGAGATCATAGACCGCTCCGGCGGAGAGGCGATTTGCCTCAGCCGTAGTCAACTCCTGATTCAGGTTGAAAAGGCGCTCGGTGACCGTATTCTGCGGAGTCACGGAAACAGTGCTCGTGCCGTTACCATTCGATGATCCCGTCAGCTCGATGCCTGCAAGTCCCGTGTTCCGCTCATAATCGGCAAGGCTCTGTTCGGACTGCTCTACTTGTTTCTTGAGATCCCCGAGTTCGTGCTGAAGCCAGTCTGTGGACTTTTCTATAGAGCGCTGGCGGCGCGCGAGAGTATCATCTACGAATGTTCTTGCCAGGGTATTTGTAATATTCGCGGACAGAATTGGATCTGAGCTTTTGAAAGTGATGGTAATCAGACGCGTATCTGATGGTGAGTCCACCTTCAAGCGACGACTAAAGAGATCCAACACCTTGTCACGCGTGCGGGGCGCATCGTCGAGCGGCTTATCCTTCTCCGCCGAATCGATGGCTTTCTTGAACGACGGTTCGTTGATCAAGTTGAGCTTCTTGATCACGGCTAGCGCGAGACTTTCGTCGGTTTGCAAGATACTGACGTTGGTTTGAGCTTCGTTTTTGATATCGTCCGAAGTCAGCGCAGGTCCGTTTGAATTTGCGGCGTCATGATCGCTGGGATCGTTTTTGTTGATCTCGATAATCGTCGTCGCCGAGTACGCCTCAATCAGGAAATATACGGCTGTCCCGAGTACGAACACAACCGCAGCTGTAATCGCCACAGTTTTCCAGCGCTGACGAAGAACACGGAGCAGCCCAGATAGCGTCTGGTACTGAGAGGGAGCATTTGTGGCCGTCCTGTCAAGCACGAATGCATCCTGCGTGGAAATATACCTCTGGTTGGTTGGAATTAAAGTCTGCTCGCCTTCATTCATTGCTCGCCTCCATGACTTTGTAACTCATCCGCATCTTATGGCTTAACTCACACACCGAGCTCACAAAATGCCCATCGATCGCGATCCCGCCTTAGATCTTGCTTACCTAAACGAACACCTGACATGCAGTAAAAATACACGCGTCCTGCGTGTCATACGTTTCCTCGTACTCGATGGAAGAGATTCCCCGGCGAACGTGGTAGCTAACGTCTACCGTGTGTATTGTGAACCAAATCCTTCGCGGTTCCGGCGCAGCCTGGTGTACTCACCTGATTGATCCAGCCAATACTTGCATTAGGATCAGTCCGATGAAACGCGGGTTATGTTTGAAATAGCGTTTTGCTAACCGCTGTGGCTCGCAGGCCAAGCGGAAAACCCACTCAAGTCCATTGCGCATCACCCAGCAGGGAGCTTGGGGTTGGGTACCAGCAAGAAAGTCAAAGGCCGCCCCGACGCCAAGCATAACGGAAGGTACCTTGCCCAAGTGATCCGTGATCCAGATCTCCTGCTTAGGGCAGCCGAGACCAACAAAGAGCAGTTGCGACCCCGAGGAAACAATCCGATCAACGACGGCAATGTCTTCTTCGGGAGTAAGAACACGAAAAGGCGGGCTCTCGCTGAAGACGATTCTAAGATTCGGATGTCGACGACGTGCGAAATCGATCAGTAAAACGAGCGCTTTTTGACTGCCTCCATAGAAGCCGACAGAAAGTCCAGCCCTTTCGGCAGCGGCAAGCACAGCAACCGTTGCGGCGGGGCCGTAGACACGCTCGGCGTCCGCTTCGCCTAGCGCACGTAGCGCCCATACAAGCGGCATACCGTCGGGAAATACCATATCGGCGTTGTTGAGCCGCCGGCGAAAAGATGGATCGTCGAAAGCTTCCATGATTACATGCACATTGGCGAAGAAGAGAGCACGAGATCGGCGCTCTCGTCCCCAAAGGACACAGTTCCGTACCGTCTCATCGTAGCCACTGACGGCAACATTGACTCCGAGGATGGACCGCCTGTTAGAGACTTTGTACTCAGTCTTTGTACTGATAAACATTGTGCCCATGACCCCTAACGAGGTCGTCTCGTTCTACTGCCTTTAAATCCGCTTCCATCATTTCTTCAACCAAATCGCGGAAGGTTACCTTCGGGGCCCATGCAAGCAATTCGCGTGCATAGCTTGGATCGCCTAGCAATGTGTCGACCTCCGTCGGGCGGAAGTAGCGAGGATCGACTTCCACGACGCACTGACCATCTTGGTCATATCCTTTCTCATCTTTTCCAGTCCCGTGCCATGTAATTATAATTCCCATCTTGGCAGCTGCAGTTTCCACGAATTCCCGAACACTATGTTGTTGCCCAGTGGCGATAACGAAATCCCTAGGTTTCTCCTGCTGTAACATTAGCCACATCATTCGCACGTAGTCTCGTGCATGACCCCAGTCGCGGAGAGCGTTTAGATTTCCCAGGTACAACCGCTCCTGAAGCCCCAATTTGATGCGCGCCAGAGCGCGGGTGATTTTTTTCGTCACGAATGTTTCGCCCCGTACAGGGGACTCATGATTGAACAGAATTCCATTACATGCGTACAATCCATACGCTTCGCGATAATTGATCGTTATCCAATACGCGTAAAGCTTTGCTATCGCATAGGGTGAACGGGGATAGAAAGGGGTATCTTCGTTCTGGGGAATTTCTTGAACCATGCCATATAGTTCGGACGTGGCCGCTTGGTAGAAGCGGGTGTGCTCCTGTAAGTTGGCGATCCGAATCGCTTCCAGCAGACGAAGCGCGCCTAAAGCATCTACGTTTGCAGTATATTCGGGTTGCTCAAACGATACTGCGACGTGACTTTGAGCGGCGAGGTTATAGATTTCGTCTGGACGAATCTGTTGCACTACCCGAATAAGATTCGCAGCATCTGTCATGTCTCCATAATGGAGGATAAGTTGCGGCGACGCATTGTGTAAATCATGATACAAGTGATCGATACGATCTGTATTAATGAGCGAAGTACGTCGCTTAATCCCGTGGACTTGATAACCCCGGTCAATTAAAAATTCAGCCAGATAAGATCCGTCTTGTCCAGTTATGCCCGTGATCAACGCTTTTTTCATATGTCTAGTCCGATTTGTTTTGTCAAGGATTCCTTGCAAAACGCCTGGTTTGTGGCAGCACGCCCTTCTCGCAATTATGCGGCCCCCGAACCCTTCAACACTGCCGAGACAGTCCTCGCCAGAATTTTCATGTCAAGCCATAGCGACCACTCATCCAGATACTGCAAGTCCAGTTTCATCCACTGCTCGAAAGGAATTGAACTGCGACCGCTTACTTGCCACAGACACGTGATGCCCGGCCGTACACTAAAGCGACGCCGCTGCCAGTCTTCGCTAAATCCTTCGTAATCTCGAACCGGGAGAGGTCGCGGCCCCACGAGGCTCATGTCGCCTTTGAGAACATTGAAAAGCTGTGGCAATTCGTCGATACTCGTTCGCCGCAGGACCTTTCCGATCGATGTAATTCGTGGGTCCTTCCTAATCTTAAAAACAGGACCAGAAACCTCATTATGTTCCTCCAGTTTGGCCAACATCTTCTCTGCGTTTGGAACCATGGTCCGAAATTTCAAGATCATGAATCTCCGCTTGTTCAGACCTAAGCGCTCTTGCCGAAAAAATATCGGTCCGTCCGACGAGATCGCAATTAGCAATGCGACAATCACGCACACAGGAGCAAATAAAAATAAGAGGATAACGGAAAATGCTGAATCTATGATTCGCTTGACCACTAAGGGCCACCATTCGCGAACCCCCGTGTACGTGGCTACTGAATGATCGCCGTCAAATTCATCCGGGCGTGATCGTGATTTCTTCAGATCAAAGATATCCCCGTCAAATCTCATGATGATGCCGTGTTGCTCGCACAAGGCAGCGGCCTTTAAGGCATCCTCATAAGATGAGCGCAAAGGAAGGTACATCGCGACTTCATCGACCACATTGCAGCGCAGAAATTCAGCCAACCCCGCGTGATCAGACACAAGGGAGAAGCCCATCTGCTTGAATTCGGCCATCCTTTGCCAATCACCATCTACGAATCCCAAGAGTCGGTAACCTAGATCCGGTTTCTGCTGAATTCTGCGGGCAAACTCAATCGCTCTTGAATTCGTGCCGACAATCAGCATGTAGCGAAGATTCCGACCGCGCCTGCGAAGGCTGGCCAGCAGAGGGCGTACCAGGAGTCGCGACATTATCAAGAAAAGCGTGCTCATGAACCAGAAAGACGCTAGAAAACGTGGCATGATCATCTTCATTCTTATCAACTCGCCAAGCACAGCTAAAAGGGCGCTCGCAATCGTAGTCGCCTTGAACACATCCATTATTTCCACGTGCCTTGCAGTTAATCGCTTCGACTTGTATAGACCGCACAATGAAAAGATCACGTGCCATGTCAGGAGAACGGAACCAAAAGTGACACAATTTGATAATTTAACCCGGATAGAAAGGAACTGTTCGAGACTAATACCATTATCCCATTTGACGACCAGTATGGTCGCCAGCCCAAACGATAAAACCATCAGGGAAACGTCGAATAACTTGAGCCCACTCAATAGGAAACGACGCTTGGCGTCATTCATTTGGACTGCCCCAATCCAATGAATTCTCGTATACCATCTTTGAGGTTAATGCGCGCGAGGAAGACTTATCCATGGGGAATCACTTTTCACAAATCACTTTTCAGCTCTACGGTTTGTTGTAAAGCGAATCTGGTATTGGGAACATACGCTAGTTCAGCACTGCACCGAGCACTTGGATTTGGGCTGCACGCAAGTTCTCTATCACCTTGAGAGCTGCTTCTTTTCGAGTCGTGTTCACTTCCAAAACGATCACCAAACCATCCGTAAGCCTTCCGAGAGCTGTGGCGTCCGCGTACCGAGTCAGCGAGGGTGCATCAATCAGTAGATAGTCAAACTCTTTTCGTAGCTCAACGAAGCGAGCCGCAATTTGGTCACTATTTAGAAGATTGGGGGAATCCGGGGTGAGCGAGCCACACGAAAGCAACCAAACATTATCACTTTGGAGTGGTCTCGCGAATGACCGAATAGGGCTCTCCTTCAGCAAGGAGTCAGTCAAGCCATAATGATTGGTTGTTCCTAGCAGACCTGGAAGCGACGCCGATCTAAAATTAGCGTCCACTAGGCAGATAGATCCTCTTACAACACTTGCCAAAGTTTCCGCGACCAGTAAGCAGATTTGACTGCTGTCATTACCCTGGTCGATGCCACCGAACAAGACTGCACGAGGAGCCTCTGGCGTATCCGGCAAGAATATCTTTTGCACGAGCCTGAAGGTCTCATCACGAGCCACTTGCCCCAATCTGAAACGACCTCCGTTCGTGCGGATCTTTTTGTATGCCTTCAAAAACACGTGGCTCGCTTTTGGTATTGAATCTGGTTCGGACGCCTGACCAACTTGCTGCATCAATTCAAAGTTCTTGCCCATTCTTTTCCCACCTCCTGCGGGAAAGTAGGATTCTCTTGAAGACTAAGGGTCTGGGCGCCTGCTAACGAGATCGCTCGTGAAGGCATTTAAATTTTCTGACCGGTGCGAATGTGGTCAGGATCGTTCAACCAGGGATAGAGATTGCGGATTTCTTCGGGAATTTGCGCGTCATATCGTCCTAGACTCGACACTGATTTGGAAGAGTGTTTGCCAAGGCGAGATGCGAACTGCCTCCGGTACCTGCTTACCCGATGCATCAATCGCCGCCCTTGCAGTCACTTTAGGGCACAGCATTTTCGCGCGATGAAACCAAAGGAGGGATATACCCAACGGGTGACGGATCGTGACCGACGACTTCTAAGTCTTGACTGTCAACCTCAACCGAAATGCTTTTCATGATTAGATTCAACGTAAGGACGACACGAGTCCTATTTTTCTGCCGAACCACGATACCTGTGATCCCCATAAGTGGGCCATTGCGGATGAGTACCTTTTCCCCGGATTTCAATAAACGATGCGGCTCGGCATTCAACATATGCATTCCACTTCGCAAAGCTTCAATTTCTCCGAATGGGAGTGGAATCGGATGAGGACCTACACCCACGATGGAATGCACGCCTGGCAATTCGAGGACGCGAACTTTATCTTTGCGGTCAATCTTTACAAAAACATAGCTCGGGAACAAAGGCCTCTCAATTAGCATGCGCAAGCCGTTTTTCCAACGGCTAATCTTCCTATGGACAGGAAGGAAGAATTCAATGCGGCGCGCGGATAAATGTTGGGCGACTCGCTTCTCTTGGCAGGAGAAAGTGTAGGCAGCAAACCATAGCTCCAAAATGTCTGATGACAATTTGTCAGTCATAATGTTTTCTAACTATATTTGTTGGTAGGTAGAAGGCTTCGCCAGAGCCACTTAGATGCGGCTTTAGGGCTGGCGTTGGTTCTCGGGGCCTATATCAGGGAGTGGATATAAGGCGTCCTGTTGGTGACCCGCATCCAGATACTTAGGTGTTCTCCCTGCTTAAGCAAATGCAATCTTACGATAACTAGAATCGCAAATATTAATGCACTGCTGGCTCTTCACATCTTCTGCTCACCAAAATGATCTAGATGCGACACTCTTTAACGGTCTAAATCACTCCAAGCTTGCATCTTGCCTCTTGTCTCTTCATCACAATTTAACTGATTTGTAGTGAAGTCATTGATCATGACAGTGATTCCTTCAGCCGACAAAGAGTGAAGAAAAGGCAACACATCGAGTGGTCCCGTGTCTTTCACTTCCGACGAAACCAAACACATTGGGGTTCGCAAGACCTTTAATCGCTCCTCGGCAGTCTTATGAACGCTCCAACACATCAGATTACCTGCTCCTCCTCCCAACGCCAACGTGACCGAGCTTGGAACGGCTTTGAGAGCACTCGATTGACGGTGGCAATCCGCTGATCTAGCAGCACTGTGAACTGTGCAGTCGCTGCGCCTTCGAATGTTTCCTACGCGCTTTCTAGTCTTCCGCTTTCTCGCTCCGGTCGAAATTGTTTCCGTCCTCGTAGCGCCAAACGGCATTGCGACTTGTGATCGCAAAACCACTGCAATGCTCTCCTTGCTCTTGCCCTTCGAGTCGAAGGGTTTCGCCCGTGTATTGAACGTGCATTTTGCGCGCCTTGTCGGAAAAGGCCGGCAACGAAAAGTGCAATTCAACGGAAGAACCGATTGGTGGAAGGAGGGCGGCATCCACGAATGCTCCCTTCTCGCTGATGTTTCGACTGTTCCCCTCTCCATGTCGCACAATTCTCTCCTCATCCTTCCACGAGAAAGAAGCAGGCAGCTGCAGTGGGTACCGAATAGCTCGCCTGCGTTCTATCATGATTCTCAGTGATGAGCCTTTCGAACGGCTAATCAGCTCTCGTGTCATTACCCTGCATTTCAATCGCAATGAGTTGTTACCATGGGCCTCCAAGAGAAATCCCGCAATGAATAGAATGTCCGTAGGAAAGACTTACGTTTGTACTTAGGTGTGGCGCCAGCTTCGCGCATACGAACCGTTGCTTTATCGAATCCTGGGGTGCTGCCAGAAGCGGTAATGTGGGAGAAAACGGTCTAGTGTTCGGGAGAAGATAATCCATCACTTACGGTAGGAAAATACCCCTTGGCAACAGTCTTTCGGATACTGACACGAAATGTTGCAGGAGGCCCAATCTTGGCAGCCGAGCCCAGCGACAAGCATGGAGGACAGAGGTCCCGCCCTCATAAACACATTGACGGGCCCTGCTGTTACAGTGCCGGCTCTGGCCCACTGACTTTCAAAAGTTCACATCGACAGTCCCTTCTCCCGTGCAGTTTCATCCGCCGGGCCTCGATATTTGAAGATGCACACACGTGCATCAGCTGAAATCTGCGTTCTTTAAGAAATAGAGTACTAAGCCTCTCAGTACTGTTCGAGAAATTCATAACGGCTTGACAGTTCCGCAATCCTCGGTGTAGTCCTTCTGTTCGCATGTTTCCACAGATCGGGTTTGAACTCTGCTTGCATACAGTGAGCCGAGATTCCAAAATCCGCGTTTTCTAAAAAGTAATCAGCCAGATTCTGAAGGTACATCAAATGCTGAGGACGGCAAGAATAGGGGACCCTTCCATCAGGGTTATCATCGCCGACGCTAGCCGTATGCACTGTCAACTGATGGCCACAGCTTTGAGGCGCAGCCGATATCGATTTGATGTGGTCTGCAGCGTAACCGAATCCCAAGAAGCTCTACGAGCATTGAAAGAGAAGCAGCCTGACGTTGCCTTGATCGGTTCCAAATTACATGATGGACCTCTCACGGGCTTTAAGGTTCTTCGAGAAGTACAGGAGTCTCGCTCCGTGGTCAAGGCCATCATGCTGATCGATTCATCCGAGCGGGACATCGTCATCGAGAGTTTTCGCCGTGGCGCTCACGGGGTTATTTCCCGAGATGAATTATTTGAGACTCTGTGCGAGTGCGTCCGGACCGTGCACCAAGGACAAATCTGGGTTCGTGCTGAGGAATTACATTTCCTAGTTGGGGCCCTGGTCAAATCGATTCCGCCGCGAATCCTCGATGCCAAAGGTGTCGCCCTGTTGACCAAACAAGAACAAGGAATCGCTCGACTCGTATCCGAAGGTTTGAGCAACCGCGACATCGCCCGCCAGCTGAGCCTGAGCGAGAACACAGTGCGTAACTATATGCTTCGAATTTTTGACAAGCTCGGAACGTCCAACCGGGTAGAGCTCGCGCTTTATGCATTTCATCAAAAAATGTGAGATGCCGCGGGATCGTTCTATATATTCGCAGCGAAACACGAAGACTACGGGAACAGTAAGCGTACGGTCAGTGCCGTCTGGACGAACTGTGGGTCCGCTTCTCGGAAACTGGCTTTTGGCCCAAAGGGAGGATCGGGCCGCATTCCGATAACGCCGTCATCCGACGGCAATCGGTAGGCACTAATCGTTAGCTTGCCGCAAGCCTTCTTTCGCCGCATTGAAATCGACTTCGTGTAATAGCGGGTTGCACAACCTATAGACTAAGATATGCCGAAGCTTGGAGCTACGAATGACTTCACCAGACACTTCGAACCAAGACAACGACACGAAAGTTGCTGCGCCCATCCCAGGCCCCTACACCTGGTTAATTCATCAGAGGCGAGAATCGTAACGTAGAAAGCGCATTGGTGACGGAGAAAAGGATGGAGCCCCATCGTCGACGCTCAAAAAGGTATGCGCTGCTGCTTTTTTGACCTCACGAACCATTTTTCGAGATAGCTCCTCCTTGTGCTTCCGAGAGTATGTTGTCGAACAGGCGAGACAATCTAAGAGGAGTTGCAGAGCGAGGCGGCTTGGAAGAGATCTTGATAAGGCCAGCCGCTGGCCATGTGGATGCGGATACAGCGAGCTGTTTCGCGGATGCGCGCACCGATCTTGAACAACCGAATGCGCAGAGTTTCGATTTGTGCTGGGCGCAGGGACGAAGGCAATTGCAGGCGAAATAGGTTGACCAAGTTATAGGCGAAACTGTGGAGCAACAGGCGGAACGCATTGGCCCGAAAGCGGTGGCAGCTCAAGCGGTCAGCAGCAAAACCATTTTTGAACTCTTCAATACGGTTCTCACATTCCCCGCGATCGTTATAAAAAGAAAAAACGGAACGGCTGCGGCCTGGCAAGTTGGTGACCAGAAAACGCAGGTTGGTACCGGCCTCGGCATGTTCGGCCTTGTAGCAGATGCGCCGCTGATGAGACCAGGGGTGAGCGCGATAGAGAAAACTGGCAAAGGAACGCTGCGGCTTGCCGGTTCGACGATAACTTCTCGCGAGACGACGCTGCAGCCACTGTGCTTTACCTTGCAACCGTGAGTTGCTGCCTATTCCGATGGCGTACTGGAGGCCGAAAAACTCGCAAAATTCATAGAGCAGTGGCGTGGCGAAACCAGCGTCAGCGCGTAACTTGATTCGGACCTTAGGAAATTCACGCTGGAGTCGCGGAACGATGCGTAACAGCAAGGGGATGATGCGGGCGTGACTAACGACCCTGCCCGGCCGCAGTCTGGCGGCCAACAAACAACCGGTGTGACGCTCAAAGATCAGCAAGGGGTGATACATGTGCTGGTCATAACCACCATTGAAGAAGCTGAGCTGCTGCTGCCCGTGAGTTGGGTCGTCAGTGGAATCGACATCGAGCAGGATCTCCCCTCGTTTCCGGACTTGCTTCCCGCAAATCTTCACAAACCAATCGAGTAAAGCATCCTGCAGTTTGAGGAGGTCGCGAGGCGAGGGCGAGTTCTCCCAGCGACTGAGAGTCGGTTGTGAGCCGAGAGACTCACCCAGCGGTTGATCGGCAAGAATCTGAAAAATCGGATCGTGACGAAGTCGATCCGCGTCGTTGACGTCCTCGTAGCCAGCGATGATCTGGTAGAGGCGTTGGCGAAACAACGACAACACGGAATGACGAACCCGTTCCTCTTCGCGAGGATCACAGACGAGCTGTGCCAGCCCGCCAGTGAGTCCATACCGCTGATCCAAGGCCCGCAACGGAAGCAGACCGGCGTCAGAACTGATCTGTCCACCGGAAAAATCAGCTCGAATAGGTCGGTGTCGGTAGAAGGAAAAGGACAGCTGTGGTATACAACAAGATGTCATCTCTAGGATGCTCCGAAAGAGAATGCCGGGTTCGCGAAAACCCAGTGTTCATCACTCCTTTTAGAGCATCCTTTCTTTTTTCACCAGTAAAATCGTGAATAATTCAGGCTACACGGTCGGAGACAACCTGAACTGGGATGCACGTTGGATCAACGTTCGGCTTTGGACCGAGCTACCTTTCTGGCTTATGGTGGACAACACGGCGGTGGCCGTTGGGTGTGAGGGCCACGAATTCCCGGTTGCCATCCACGACAACTACTTCGAACTTTTCTTTGGAGAGGCAACCGACTCTCGGACGACCGTCGGGTATCGCGGCCCCTTCAAAAAGCGTGAAGATCTACCCCCGGGCGTGAAACAAGCGATGGATCAACACCCCAACGGGCCATACATGTGGCGAAAGTGCAAAACCATTCTGAAAGTGGAAAGCAGATGCAACGAGGACGTCTGGGACGCGGCGAATAATAAAGATTTACCTCGGGCCAACGAAGCCAAGCTCTACCTATCGGAACTCTGCCGAGGTCACATTCCAGTCATCAACAGGCTCATAGGGGCGTACCGTCTCGCGACCTACGATTACTTCGCTTTCGAGGTCTCACCCTGGGACATCCCACGATGGTCCGTCGAACGTGACGGGCAGTCAATCTCCTCCAGGCTTCTTAGCTATCGAGGGTGGGATGGCAAACCATTGATTTATAATTTCGAAGATTTATCCGAAAAGCCAGTCGTGTACAGACTCATTGAAGCAGACGAGCTCCGCACGCGGATCTCTTTCGTCCCCACGCCCGGCGAACTTGAATTGCTTGACGCTCTGAATCTAATGGAGACAGGGGATTACTCCGGCGCGGTCCGGCGCATCACCACGGCGATCGAGGTAATCGTAGAGGCTGTAGCCGGAAAGGCTATGGAGGAGTCCAACGGAAAGCCAGCGGCTGAGAAGTTTCTTAAAGACACCCGGATGCGCTTCGATGAACGCCTCAAGGCGTACCAGAAGCTGACTGGGCGCCAAATATCAGCAACCTCCCTCAAGACGCTTAAGGAAACGCGTAACCTCAGGCACCAAATCGTGCACGGAGGTTACAGGATTGGACCAAGCGAGCGTGTAAGGGCCCAGAAGGCGGTGGATACAGGCCGCTGGATCTTCAATTGGTTCGAAAACGACCAAGGACGCCGCGACATTAGGGAAAAGCACATCGCCTTCCGTTCACTTGGCCGAGACCTCGATGCCGGCCTCTTTCGTCCGAGCATCACTCCAGATGGGATAGTATTGTCACCGATTCAGGCCCCAGAGGGCTTCGGAGATTCCCCAAAAGTGAGTCGGTAGGCCTGCTTTGAACGATGAGTAAGAGTCACAGGCGCGAAACGATGTCGTGGAAGTAAAACGCGGTTCTGAGCGGATTGTCGCCCACTCGAAACAGTCCCCGAACCGGCCATTCGCATCTCTATTAGGATTGTGATCGATAGATCCTCTGCTCTGAATGTGGGGTTCTGCGGACTGAACCACGCTGTCGATTAAACGATTTTGGAGGGCGATTTGGCCACTGACACGGAGTTCACGATCAGGTTCCTCGTGAGTCTGATTGCATCTGTAGAATTTGCTCTGCTCAAATAGATACTTTTGGAGGATCAAAGACCTGGAAAACAGGAGGAAAATCGCTACGCCCGCGGAATGGGCGGGCATTCCGGTGAGAGCTCTAAGTGGTGTGAATAGGGCCGATATCTTGGAGTGTTTACACGTTACGGTTTTTTCTCCTCATTTCTGCAGAAACCATTCATCTTCACCGTTTTTTTCCAGTTGAAAAGGGGGCCCCATCGGTTCTAGGTGGCTTTTATAAATCACAATATTTCAGGTCACGATGGCAGGGCCCATCTCCGCCAATAGCAGCAGAAGACAAATGCTCCAATCGGCTTTGGCTCCTGTCTCACATGGATCTAGAATTGCGATCGATATCCAGCTGGGAGTAGAAACTACAAATGCGCAGACCAAAAAAGCCGCGATTTTCTGAGAGGCGACGATTTTACCTCTTATACCAAATACTTCGATATTGCATTGATAGGCGCATGCCGCTATTCCGCGTCGCAGGAGTATGGGACCATCTCGCTGGCAGTCCAGAGACACAATCTCCCGTCGTGGCTCTCGAGATATTGGGGCTCCCTTTCACACAAGGCGGAAGGGTTAAAGGATCATTGTCTGCACGTAAGGTCGCTAAGTTTTTTGAGGATTGGAAGATTCAAGCGGAGTTCATCAAATGGTATGCGAAGCGCATTGCCTCCGACATCCCGGCAAACACCTCGCTCATGGGAGTGAAACACAAGCTCGAGACATTGACAAGAGGCCGCGCAGTAAAGCTCCCGCCTCAGGACTATCTCAAGGGAGAATATCGTAAGCTAAAATTTGAAATTGGATTGCTACATGCGCACTTTGGCAAGCAGCTGACATTCCGGCTCACCAGAGAACGGCATGGCGAGATTTTGAAATTTGGCGCCGACAGCGGTGCCACATGGGTTGAATTTGTAAAAAAGCGAAAAATATATCTTCGAGAACTTTTCGACACTCCTCCAGGAACCGTCGCGAAGCTAATCCTCTCCAAACAGTATGGTTGTAAAGAAGCGAGCGTCCATGATCGGCTCGTTCGGAAGTCCTATTAGTGGTGAATTGGAGTTCGATTCCCACCTCGCGTCTAGGCTGCTGGACGCTATTCTCCGCCACGTGAGCCAAGCACGTAGCTAGGTACAGGTTGTCTCGATCTAGGAAGTGGCCTGGAGATCCCAAGAGAGGACATAACATGAACAATGAAGAGGAAGCAGTAGCGAGGCTTGAGGAAAGAAAATTAGTCGATGAGTTAATAGACTTGGTCTGGGAGGCAGATCAGCGCTCCAGAAGGATCAAAATCGTCCATCGTGCCCTTTGGCATTTCGTGCATGACGTATGCGGCGAAAATTTTCCAGAACAAGAGAAGTGGGAACTTGAAGAAATGCTCGAAATGCTGAAACACCATCACGATCGCCTGGAAGATTTCTTAGGTGAAGCAACGAAATATTGTAATGACCTGGAAGAGTAACCCATCGATTCAGGACACATGTGTTGGAAGGAGACGAAAAAGGGTCGTTAAATACACTGCTCACGTGTGAGAACTAAACAATGATGCACGAGAAATTACAGACGGTCAATACGGCCGCTTCGAATCTGCAGGTGGTGACATCCGCGGACGAAATCCCTTTGACTGTCAGGGAAGCTGCCAAGTTTCTTGGCGTTAGCCCGCAAACCGTGTACCTTTGGGTCGAGCGAAAGCAGATTCCCCATCTCCGCGTGATGGGCCGCAATATCCGGTTTCTAAAATCGGATCTTGAGCCCTTCCGCGCTTCGTTCAAACAGGAGATGGAGAATGAGTAAAAAGGGTAGGCCAGTGGTGCATGACGGAGTTGTGTTTCGGCGAAAGGGAACAAAGTTCTGGTGGATGCTTTACCGAGAACGGGGCGGCACCCGCCGGAGGGAATCGACATTCACCGAAGATTGGAATGAAGCTTACAAGAAACTCAGGGAAAGGCTTCAGGCCAGGGACGACAACTCTTTACCCGTCGTCCGAAAGGGCGAAAACTTAACCTGCGGGGAGTGGACGGATGTGTTCTTAGAAGACTATTCCAAGCCACCCGTTCGTGAACCGAAAACGCACGCGGCCAATCTGCGGGCAGCGAGCCACCTGAAAAAGGCGTTTGCCACTCGCAGGCTAGCTGAGCTGACGGCAGACGAGATTGAGCACTACCTTCGTGATCGGCTTCGTCAGCGCGTCCGATTCAAAACGTCCTCGGGCTATATTGAACGAGGAAAACTAAAACCAACTACAGTCCATCAAGAATTTAGGGTGCTTCGACGTATGTTAAACGTGGCCGTTCGAAAGAAGCTGCTTGCCTCAAACCCATGTGCGAATGTGGAATTCCCGGTGGCAGTAAGAGGGCTGTTCCGACCACACTACGTTTCATGGTCAGAGCAGCAGCAGATCGAATTCCACGCTCCCGCACATTTGCGGAACATCGTTCGCATCATCACGGAGACAGGTCTGCGCGTTTACAAGGAACTGCTTCCGATGAAAAAAGACCAAGTGGACCTAGTCAACGAGGTCGTTTGGATACCCGATTCGAAAACACAGAATGGGATTTCTGAACACCCCTTGACGAAGCTCGCATTGGATGCGTTTCAAAACCAACTCAGCATGTCTGGGACCGGAGACCTTCTCTTTCCCAGCGATCAAACCCCAACAACACATCTGAAGTCCGTGAAGACGGCATGGAGGAATACTCTCCGGAGGGCAGGGATTCCCTACTTCAGAATCTATGACCTCCGTTCCACGTATGCCACCCGCTTAAGCGCGGGCG
Source organism: uncultured Acidobacteriota bacterium (assembly GCA_963813185.1). GTDB lineage: Bacteria > Acidobacteriota > Terriglobia > Acidiferrales > UBA7541 > Palsa-360. Next base: position 393,855 of record CAWEYA010000021.1, on the reverse strand, counting down.
GCGTAGCGGACGAGTGGGTCACACAGATGCTTCGGCAAGGTGATTCCCAGGTCTTCAAGAAGTATTCGCAAATGAAGTTGCAAATGAAGCGGGAAGCCCTGGAAAAACTCAACCGCCAAGCCAACGAAATGCCGGGCACGCTGTGCCAGAATGTGCCCGGCAGCGTGGGTTTTGACACAGTTCTGACACAGTAACGGCTGAAAGGGGAGGATTTAATTTTTGGAACGGCGGTAAATGCTTTAGAATGAGATTCACTTCCACTGCGCGCCCGTAGCTCAGGTGGATAGAGCATCTGCCTTCTAAGCAGAGGGTCGGGGGTTCGAGTCCCTCCGGGCGCGCCACTCTTCAGAGAACTTACAAGAAGTCACCTTTCGCGGCAGTCGCGTTTGGTTGCCGCATGACCTCCGGTTTCGTTGAAGCTGGTTTTGTTTCGGATAGATGTGCCCTCGAGCGCGGATTGCCACGTGTGTGTGGGCAGGTAATATCGCCACATCGGATGTGACCCACATGCAGGCGAAGTTTTCAGTTTTTGAGAATCCCGTTGCGCATGCCGCATCCAGTCACCTCCCGTCCACGCGGCGGGTGACTTTGCACGGATTGGAGTTCTGATGGAGTGACTCGGCCGAGCCGGCTTGGTTGGCCGATGCGCGAGGCGCGTGTGATCAAGTTCCAGAGTAAGCGCGCAAGAATTGAACGAGCAATGCGCTCACCTGTTCCGGCTGCTCCTGCTGTACCCAGTGTCCGGCGCCATCGAGAAGATGGAATTCGGACATATGCGTGCAGGCGCTATTCCTCATCCTGTCCACCGCTCCTGGCGTTTGGTAGACGCCCCAGTCGCTTTTCCCGGCGATGAACTGAGATAGTACGTCTATGGTGCGGCCCGAAAAGGTGCGCATCTCGGCGATGCTTCTGGGATCGGAGCCCCGCCGCACGCGATAACCCTGCAGCGCGCCAGTGAAACCAGTCCTGGCGTATTCGGTCGCATACACATCTACCTCGGCTTCGGTCAGCCATTTGCAATTCGCGATGTAATCCGCCGACGGCATAAACGGCGCAACGGTCGCCGCCATGCCCTTGTCCTTTTCCATCACGTAGTAGGTAGGAATTTGCGCCATCTCCTCGGCGGTGCGCGCGTTCAGGGGGTGGGGATTGTTCCCTTTGTAGTCGGCGCTCTTGTAGAAGTAATAGGCCCGGAAGAAGGCGTGCAGGCCTTGCGGCGCATGAAGCATGTCATCGCTCGCGCCGCGAGTGCGCTGATAGTTCTGATAGTATTTCCGCGGCGGGTTGAGCTTCGCGAGCTCGGCATCAAGCTCGTCGTCCGTGATGGCCGGGCGCGGCAAGGGCGCGCCGTTCGCTGTGTCGAAGGGCAACGAGGGCACGCCTTCGAACGGCGAACTCATGATGGTGATCGAACGGAAAATATCGGGCCGGATGAGCGCGGACCAGGAGGCAATCGGTGCGCCGGCGTCGTGTCCGACCACCATCGCGACCGAGCGGTGGCCCAGCGCGTAGACGAGCCCTATGGCGTCCCGCGTCATGTTGAGAATGCGAAACGGATCCTGATCGGCGTCGTAGGAATCGTCCCAGCCGATGGTGCGGCCGTAGCCGCGCTGATCGGGGGCGATCACGTGATAACCCGCGGCCGCCAGAGACGGCATCACCTTTCGCCAGCTATAGGCGAGTTCCGGGAAGCCATGCAAGAGCAAGACTGCGGGCCGGCCCGGAGTTTCGTAACCTGCTTCCAAAATATGCACGGTCATGCCGTTCACGTTTGCGATCTGGCGCGAGCGGATGCCGGCGGGAATGGTGCCGTTCCCATAAGCTGGAAGCGTCGAAAAATCAGTGTGCACGATGTCGGGGCGCGCGGACGCGGTTTGCGCAATCGCCAAACTGCCGAGCCCCACAGTCGCGGCCGTGGCCAGGAAAGTGCGCCGCGAGAGGTTGTTATTCGTCTCGATGCCTGCCTTTTCGGCCATGGCACACTCCGTCAGTTAAAAATGCGGCATGATAATCACCAAGACCGCGAGCCGTGTCAAGGGTGGAGTACATTTAGAACTTTAACTGACTCGGCCCAAACTGCATCACTACCGGCCCGCGATGCGACTTGACAACGCGTGGCAACGCAAGCAAAGTCTCGTCCTGAGTCTAACCTGGGCCTGCCGCGCCCGGACCCTGATTCGAGCCGGTCACTATGCCCACGCCTTCTTTCCGCGGTCTATTTCGATCCCTGGTCTTCTTCCCTGATCTGGATCGTCTTGCGGGTGAAGAAGAGATCGTTTTGCCCGGCCGTGCCGGGAACAACTCGCGCCGCCCCGTTTCTGCAGTCACCTACCTGTTCTTCTTCGTGGTCTTTGCGGGAATCATTCTCGCGCTGCACTTGCCATATTTGCGCCTGCCATATTTCTGGGATGAAATGGGCCAATTCGTGCCGGCTGCGCTGGATATTGTACGCGACGGCGCGTGGATACCGCATTCCGCGACGCCCAATGTTCATCCGCCCGGAGTGATGGCCTACGTGGCGTTGGTGTGGAGCGTGGCCGGCCGCTCCATTCTCGCCACCCGCATGGCGATGCTGCTCATCGCCGCGCTCGGTCTATTTTTCGTGTTCCAGCTGGGCATCGAACTGTGCCGTTCGCTGCCCGCAGTGCCGGCTTTGCTGGCGCCGGTGCTGCTTCTGTTCTCGCCGTTGTTTTACACGCAGTCAATGTTGGCGCAGCTCGATATGCCTGCGATGGTGCTGACCTCGCTGGCATTGATTCTATTTTTGCGGCGGCGCTATGCAGCCGCTGCATGCGTGTGCACGCTGCTTGTGCTGGCAAAAGAAACAGGCATTGTCGCCGCGGGCCTGTTTTTCCTGTGGCTTTTGATCCGCGAACGCCGGCTGCGTCAGGCGTGCTACTTCCTGGCGCCGTTCCTGGCCCTCGGAGCGTGGTTATTCCTGCTGAAACGCGCGACCGGGCACTGGCTGGGCAATCAGGAATTCGCAACCTACAACTTGATTTATTCGCTGGAGCCGGCGCGGGCCGGGAGCGCCCTCGTGCGGCGATTTTATTACCTTTTTGTCGCCGAATTCCGCTGGGTCGGGACTTTGTTGATCGCGTCTGCCTGGCGCAAATCGCGCTTGTTCGCCACGCCGCAATGGGCGTTGGTCGGCCTGTTCGTCGCCGCTCATGTGGTCTTCATGAGCCTTTTTGGAGGCGCAACACTGGACCGCTACTTGCTGCCGGCCCTTCCACTCTTCTACATTTCCGCGGTCGCCGCGTGGTCCCTGCGTCCGCAGCCGTGGCGCGCGGCAATCGTGATTCTCTGGCTGGCCGGCCTCCTCGCTGGCCTGTTCTGGAATTTCCCGCCTTCCCCGTTCGTCTATTCGCTCGAAGACGATTTGGCGATGGTGGATTTCGTCCGCGTGCAGCAGGATGCCGCCAACTTCCTGGAAATGCGCCTGGCGCAACACCGCGTAACCTCCTTGTGGCCATTCACAGAAGAGCTTTCCGATCCGTTCTTTGGCTACGTGCGCCAGCCTTTGCCCACCGTCGAAATCCCGGATTTCCATTTGGCGAATGTCCAGGCCATCGATCCGGGCAAGATCGACGTGTTGGTGGTCTACGCGCGCCCGTGGGATCGGCCCTGGACGGTACTACAATGGCCGCTCCTGATGGCCATTCAACGCAAGTACTATGATTACGAGCCGGAAATCAGCGGCGTGGAAATCCACGAACGCCTGGGCTTGGTTCGCGCCGCTCGCTGGCAGCGGCACAGTCAATGGATCGAAGTTTATGTCCGCCCGGAATTGGCTCGCGAGTAGGCCGCAAAATAGTCGAACAGCGATGCCGCCTTTGGAAATGAGGCCGCGCCGCCAGGCCGCACATCGAGCGGCGCTCCCTTTCGCCATTTGCTGTGGATTTGAATAAAATATCTGCGGGCGCTTCTTACCGGACGGGCGTCCACTCTTTGGATCGAATTTTTCCTCTTACATGGAACGAGAGAGTGTTGACGAGGAACAGAACGATCAGGCGGCCCCAGCCGACCATGTGCGCCCGTCTTCCGGTATGAAAGACGGTCAGGCGCGGATCGCACAAGGTCCTGCCTATTTTTGAGAGGCGGAAAAAAATGTCACGGTCTTCGCGAGTGACCAGCTGTCCGTTGAAGCCGCCAATTTTGTCGAAAGCCTGCTTGCGCATCATCTGGAACTCGCCCCCGGGGACTTCCCCTTTATGCAGGACGTTGTTCTTGAATACTACGACAGTGTTAACTATAGATGTAACTATCCTGTCTGATAGAGTTTCCCCTTCCGGTAAAACGCGCAGCAATGCCGTGAGGGCCACCAGATTGCCCATGCGTTCAAAATCGCCAAGGGCGGCCGTAAAGAACGAGTCCGGATCGCGAATCACGCAGTCGGCATCCAGAAATACCAGAAACTCGCCTCGAGCGGTCCTGGCCCCTTCGTTTCGGCCCTGCGCGATAGTCTGCCGCTCCGTTCCGCCGAAGACAACCACTTTATCGGCGTATTTTTCGGCCACTGCCACGGTTCCGTCTTTGCTGCCGCCATCGGAAACAATGATTTCATGCGGGATGGTGAGCTGCGATTTAAGCGAGCGCAAAGTGAACTCGATAATCTTCTCCTCGTAATAGGTTGGAATCACGATGGATATCATGGCGTCACGATAGCATGCCCCGTTGCAGGATTGCCTGCGAAAACCTCTTCGGGCGGGGCATCCCAAAGAATGAGCGCTCTCGGTTCAAGACAATTTCTGTTGCCAAGCGCCACCTGGCCGTTTCTGTTTGCGAATTTATTTCCGCCCCTGCGGCGAGGGCAAATTTGCCGGCGTCTGCGATACGGCCACTTCGCGCGGCTTTGCGCCGAAGAGCCGCCATTTTTTGCCGATCGGGAATCCTTCGCTTTTTGTTTTGGTGTTTAGGCTGCCGCCATCTCAAGAAAATACTGTAGGAAGCCGCTTGCACCGATCGAGATTTCGCACCGAAGAAGAGGTTCGCCATACAACGCAATGGCTAATTCCTTCGTCTTAATATTCCAGGAGAGGACAAGTTTACCAAAGTTACGCCTTGACAATGGCACTGCGGCTGGCAGAGTCTCAGACGTAGACTCCCACGGTCGGTGGGGCATCTAAGGTTGTTCGGGCCGGTCAAAAAGCAAGCGTTGCGCAAACCGTTCGCGGGGTAACGCCGGCGATTACGCATCGTGAGTGGGCCCGTTCTCGGAAAATGTTTACGGAACGCGAGTGTGTGTGCAATGGCTTACCGAGATAATGGGATCTTGCGCAACGAGACGCTAGCGATCGCTTTTGATTCTCTGCGAAGCAACAAGCTGCGCGTGTGCCTGGCCATTTTCGGCGTGATGATCGGCAGCGCCTGCATCGTTTTGGTCGTGACGGTTTCCTTGACCGAGCGGCGCTACGTCATGGAGCAAATCGAAGGAATCGGTTCGAACCTCGTTTATGCCGACTACGATTTCGATGCCCGCCATCCACCCATTCGAAGCGAAGATATTAATCTGGACGATGTTGAGGCGGTGAAGAAAAGCATTCCCGAGGTGACCGAGACAGCAGGCACCCGCTGGATGCCCGTGGGAGCGGAGCTGGACGGAAATGAGGCCCCGGCCAACCTGGTTGGAGTCACCCGTGGTTTCCAGGAGATTCGAAAACTTGTTATTCTGCAAGGGCGCTATTTCGATCCGAGCGATACCCAGTCGCGCAGCAAGGTTTGCCTGATTACTTCGAGTCTTGCTAAGCGCATCTCGCCCGACGAAAACCCAGTGGGGAAAAGCATTCGTCTGGGCGACCTGCGGTTTGACATCATCGGAGTCTTCATGGAGCGCGTCACCAGCTTCGGCATGGCCGAGATCCAGCGCGAGTCCGTTTTGGTGCCTTTCGAGCTGATGAAGTACCTTACCGGCGAAGATAAGGTGGCGCTGCTGTACGTGCAGGCGCGCACCCCGAACGATGTTGGCTCCGTTACTCAAAACGTAGCGCGCGTTCTGAAAAGCCGGCATCCAGGTCCCTCCGTCTATCGCGTGCAGAATTTGGAGCCGATTCTGAGCTTGGCCGACCACATGGCCTTTGCGCTGAGGTTTGTCATGCTGGTCATTGCCTTGATCGCCATGGTCAGCAGCGGCGTGGGGATTATGAATATCATGCTCACGTCGGTGATCGAGCGGACCCAGGAAATCGGGATTCGCAGAGCCTTCGGCGCCCGGCGCGTTCAGATCATGCACCAGTTTCTCCTCGAGGCGCTGGTCATCAGTTTGACCGGAGCGTTGGCCGGCATCGCCTTGGGGCTGGCATTTCCGGTGCTCATAAGGCCCATGCTGGACCAGGCCATTACGCTGCAGTCGTCCTGGATTTCGCCGTTTTTGGCTTTGTTCGTTTCCTGTTTGTTTGGTCTGTTTTTCGGTTACTTACCAGCCAGTCGAGCCGCTAAAGTTGATCCATGTGAATCACTCCGGTACGAATAGTGGGATTGCGCTCTATGTTTACCAAAGTTTATTTGATTCTCGCTGGGCAAGCGCCGAGTCTCTTCGACGGGCTTTACAAGTTCGATTCGTTTGACTTGGCAATCCTGATCCCGTACTTAATTGTCCTGTTGATCCTGAGTCTCTATGGGATCCATCGCTGCTGGCTTATTTATACTTACCTGAAGTGCCGCCATAATGTGCCCTCCAAGGAATCCGACCCATTCGAGTGGCCTGCGGTGACGATGCAGGTTCCCATCTACTACGTGTTTATCTTTATGATCCAGGATAAGAACTATAGAACCGCACCGTTCATGCTGCTTTTTATTGGGGGTTTCCTGTACATCGGAGTGATGTCCGCGGCCCAACGCTGGTGGGAGCCGTTACGGCAAGGCGCTGCGGATGTTTCTTCCTCCGAAGTACATTCTGCCGCTGTCGCCCAGTATTACTTTCCCTACCCAGAGGGTCCGAAACGCTGTCGTTTCCGGATTCATCCCCGTCCGTCGAGGACGGCGAATCCGTGAGAATCTGAAGAATTTGGAGTTCTGTGCGTCCAGTAAAGATTCGGAGCGGCCCGGTCGTCTGGGGGCAAATATATTGAGTCTCTACAAGATCAGTGCAGCAGGTATTAACTTGTGGTACATTGCGCCGGGTCGCGTTGCATCTTGGGCTTCGACTGGCAAGGGAATACATTCATCCACTTCGTGAGGTCCGGCAACCTTGAGGATATTTGTCACTGGAGGCAATGGGTTTATCGGTTCGGTGGTCGTTCGGAAGCTTCTCCAGGCGAGCTACGAAGTCCGTTGTCTGCTTCGTCCAAGCAGCCGCACGGAGCGCATCGACGGTTTACCGATGGAGCGCGCGCAAGGCGATGTTCGCGATGCCGATTCGCTTCGAAAAGGCATGACGGACTGCCAGGCAACCATCCACCTCGCGGGTCTCTCTTCCTGGGGTGAAATCGATTCGCCCGCTCTGAAGCAGGTTGTGGAAGACGGTACCAGAAACGTTCTTCAGGCCGCTCTGGATCTTCCGGCACACCGCGTCATTTTTGTTTCGAGCGTGGCTGCGGTGAACGGTTCCGATAAGCCTGAGGTCTTCAACGAGTCTTCGGAGTTCACCCTCGACGATCCCGAACTCAAGTATGCGCTCGCCAAGCGCAACGCAGAGTTGCAATGCAGAAAAGCTCTGGCCCAGGGTGTGCCGGTGATCGTGGTGAATCCTGCCGAGGTTTACGGACCATCCGACACCGCTTTCGTCACGGCGGGCAATCTGGTTCACTTCGTTCGTTCGAAACCCGTATTGGTATGTTCCGGTGGCACCAGTGTGGCCCACGTGGACGATGTCGCTGCAGGCATCGTCGCTGCCCTTGCCAAAGGCCGTCCGGGAGAACGATACATCCTGGCTGGAGAAAACCTGACCATTCGTCAACTCGCCGCTCTTTGCTTGCAATTGGTGGGCCGGCGGCCAAAAGTCGTGACTCTGCCGAACTATTTAATTCGCCGCTTAACTCGCGTAGCGACTAAGTTTCAGTTGCCGTTACCTTACAATGCCAGCGTGATTCCATATGCCACGCGCTACTGGTTCGTCGACGGCTCCAAAGCGCAAAGGGAACTGGGTGTCAAGTTTCGTGACGCCCGCGCCACTCTCGCGCCGACCATCGCCTGGCTGAAACTAGAGGGACACATCGCATGACCCGGCGCGACCCCATCGCCATTGTAGGCATGAGTGGCTTGTTTCCCGGCTCCTCCCGCCTGGATTCGTTCTGGCAAGGCATGCTGGCAGGGAGTTCGCATATCCGCGACGTTCCCGAAGATCGCTGGAACCATGCGGCATTTTATAGCCCCGACAGGCGCAGCACCGATATGACGTATGCGCGGAAAATCGCTTGCCTTGACGATATCCGTTCGTTTGGCCCAGAGCAGTACGGCATGCCGCCACGGCGCGCTTACCCGATGGATCCTCAGCAGCGCTTGTTCCTCGATCAGACGCGTGTTGCGCTGAATGACGCGGGCTACCGTGGCCGCGCTCTGCCCAAGGCGACGGGAGTGTACGTCGGCGCCTCGGCTGCGGAATACAGGGACCTGGTGGTCAGCCGCCTGCGCGCCAAACAATTACTGGGTGGGGAATGGGGTCGCGTTCCGCCGATGCCGGCGGGAGCGGCCGCAGGAGCCGTTCGTAACGTTGCGGCTCCCCAGAAGTACACGATGGTAGGGCTGCTGATGAATATGATCGCCTGCAACGTGAGCGGAGCGTTAGATTTGCAGGGGCCCGCGCTCGTTACCGATGCCGCCTGCTCCTCCGCGCTGTTGGCTGTGCACGGGGCGGTCCTTCACTTGCGAACTGGAATCTGCGACGCCGCAATCGTCGGAGGCGTGTACACGATCTGCACGCCCGACTTGCTTATAGGGTTTAGCCGCATCGGTGCGTTATCAGGAAACGACGTTTGCAGGCCTTTCGATCAAAAGGCGGATGGCTTTGTCCTGGGAGAAGGCGTCGGCGTGGTTGTGCTCAAGCGTCTGGAGGACGCCTTGCGCGACAGGGATCATATCTGGGCGCTCGTGCAAGGCGTAGGCCTCAATAACGACGGTCGCGGCGAGGGGCCCATGACTCCGCGACTCAGCGGGCAAGTGGATGCTCTTGCGCGCGCTTACAAAGATGCGGATATTTCGCCCGACACTGTGGGCTACATTGAGGCGCACGGCACCGCCACTCCGGTGGGCGACTTGACGGAAATCGCGGCGCTCAAAGGGAATGTCAAGGCCAACGGCCAGGGCCCGGTCCATTGTGCCGTCTCATCGGTCAAGGGGAATGTCGGCCATTCCCTGGCGGCCTCCGGCATCGCCGGCCTCATCAGGGCCGTTCTGGCGGTGAACCACCGCGTCATCCCCCCGCAAGCCGGCTTGCAGTCTGTCCGCGCCGAGCTCGGCCTGAATGGATCGGGGTTCTACATACCTGTGGCGCCCCAGCCGTTTGAAGCACGCCGAGGAGTGCCGCGCCGCGCGGGCGTTAGTGCATTCGGCTTCGGAGGCACGAATGTCCACGTCGTGCTCGAGGAAGCACCCGAGTCGTTGAAACGAAATACAGTGGTTGCGGTCTCTACCCCTGAGGAGCCTCAGTTATTCGTGATCTCGGCGGCTACGCCCGAATTTCTGACAAAACACCTTTGCGATCTGGCCGAAGTGGTCAGCAACTCGATCTCGCTTGTCCGGGATTTGGCCTATACGCTGACCGTGGGCCGGCGCCGGGAATCCGCCTGCGTGGCGTTCGTTGCCCGCAGCCGCACCCAACTCCTCGACATGCTAAAAAAGTCGATTGCGGCAGTGGCCAAGGTGCCGAGCGACGGCGTTTTTTACGCTCCCGAGCCCGTCCCGGACAGCCAGCGCAAGATCGCTTTCCTTTTTCCTGAGCACGGGGATTTTTGGTCACACTACGATTCGCATTTTTCCCGGCGCTTTCCCGCGTTCCGGGCGCGGCTTGAAGCGATCGCCGCGAAGATGGATGGATTCCTCGAATTTCCGTCTCACACGTATCTTCATCCTCCAAGCAACGGCGGCGGGATGCGCGCTTCATCCGATTCGGTGAGCGCCGCGCATGGCGATGGCCAGCCGCAGTTCGCGGCAGCGCAGCTTGCCCTGGTTGATTTTTTCTCGGATTTGAATTTGCGGCCTCATGTGACGATTGGCCGCAGGCTAGGAGAATTAATTGCGGCAGCGACGGGTGGAATTCTGGAGGAGCAGCAGGCCTTGCACTTCCTCGCCCAACTTAGCTCTGACTTACATTCCTCTCCCTCGGCTGGAACAAACGGCGCTCTCAGCGCTCGCCTGGCCACTTTGCGTGTTTCTCCTCCGCGTATTCCCGTCGTTTCCAGCGCCACGGCTGGTTTGTATCCAGGCGATCCCACCGGCGTCGCAAAGATTCTGGCGCAGGCCTGCACGGAGGACCTCGATCCAGAAAAAGAAATCCGTTCCCTCAAGCGCACAGGCGCCAACATATTCATTCAAATTGGCGGCAACCACATGCCCGCGGATCTGGCGCACCGCATTTCCGGGCCTAAATCTGCCGATACGCCCCGCGTAACCAACCCCTTTGCCGGAGAAGGAGAACCCTGCGAAAGGCTTTTGGCAGGGCTTGGCGAACTAGTTGTTCAAGGCATGTCCTTGAATTTATCCTCGCTTTTTGGTGATGCGCGGCTAACCAGCCTTCCCGGCCCGCTCTATCCTTCGCGCTCTTATTGGGTCGTGAGCAAGTCACGGCGGTCCGAGCGCAAAGGCGGCTCACCCGTAGTAGCCCCGGAAGTCACCGCAGGAGCTGTAGCCGAACCCAGGGACGACGAACCTTTCGTGGACGATCCAAGCGTCACGCACGCCGCCGGCGGAGTCGTTGGCACACCCTCGGATAAAGTCCTCAATGTGATCTTCCAATTGACCGGGTTTCCCGTGGAAAGCCTGAAGCCCGAGTCGCGCTTTGGCGCCGACTTGGGTTTCGACTCACTCATGTGGATGGATCTCTACGACAGCCTGATAGCGGCAATCCCCGAGGCGCAAGATCTTCCTGAATCTCTGATCAGTGCGGATACCACCGTCGGGGATTTGATACGTGAGGTGACCGCAGCGGCCGGTCGATCCGCGCAGGCGGCGCAAAGCGCACCCGCCAAAAACGAAATTCAAAGATACGTGGTGGTCCCGGTGGATCAGCCGCTTGCATCGGAGCCGCCCCGCGCGCTGCCATTGGCCGGCCCGTTCCTGATCGTCGCGGACTCGCGAGGCGTGGCTCCGATTCTGGCGCAGCGCCTGGAGGAAATTGGCTCCGAGGTGAGAACAGTTTTGCCGAACGATCCCATTGTTCGAAACGGAGCACAGAGTTTAATTGACCTGTCGGGCTTGGACACGCCAGAAGGCGCCGACGACGCTTCAGCCATGCGATCAACGACTATGGCGACGCTCCGGCGCGCCGGTTCCCTGGCAGCGGGCGACTCACCTCCGGCCGCGTTCCTGACAGTTTTCACAGACATACGAAATGCTGGAATGGCCGGGCTGACTAAGGCGCTGGCGCACGAATGGCCCAAAGCATTCGTTAGATCCGTGGAAACTGAAACGGATGCCACGGCGGACGTGATCGCTGAACGGGTTCTCAGGGAATTGGCCGGGCCAAAGGAGCCTGTTGAAATCAATTATGTCTCCGGGACCAGACGGGCGATGGCTTTGGAAAATCAAGCTGTGGGGTATCGTCCACTGCCCGAGGGCGTCGTCGTGGCCATCTCTGGCGGCGGGCGAGGCCTTGGCGCAAAGCTCGCCATTGAACTGGCGCGGCGCCACAAGGCGCGACTCTTGCTGCTCGGACGCTCACCGGACTCACCGGAAACGGTTCGGTCGGTACTCGAGGCCGGAGGCGAGGCGCTTTACGTCCAATGCGACGTCCGCAACTCTTCCGAGGTCTCCTCGGCCTTGCAGCGTGGCCGCGAGGCTTTCGGCAGCATTCAGCACGTTGTCCACGCCGCGGGGATTCTGGCTGACGGGTCCGTCGAGAACAAGGACCTTGACCTTGCTGGCGCCGTTTTCGATACCAAGGTCGCCGGCGGCCTGGCGCTGTGGGAAGCCGCGAAGACTGACGCGTTGGGCACATTCCTCATGTATGGATCCTGGGCCGGACGTTTCGGCAATGCGCACCAGTCCGATTATTCAGCCGCGAACCATCTCCTCGGCAGGCTGGCATCGGTGCTCTGCGCCGACCGTCCGGACGTTCGGGTAATCACCTTGGACCTTCCGCCATGGGAAGACAGTGGGATGGTGAACGCGTTGCCTGAGCCTGTCAGGCGCGTCCTCAGCAGCCGCGTACGCTTTCTGAACGATGAGACAGGCCTCGCGCATGTCCTTGCGGAATTGGGCGTCGAGGGGGCGTCTGGTGAGATTGTCATTGGTGCTGGACTTGAGGAGGGACAAACCGTTGACCGTTCCGTCCTCTCGGTTTCCAGAGCGGAACAGCCCTGGCTGGATGATCACAGGTTTGATGGCCGGATCCTCGTGCCGCTGGCAGTCACTCTGGACTACGCGGCCGCTGCGGCGGCGCGCTTAGGATTGGGACCCGGGCTCGCGCTTTCGAACATCATTGCATCGGAAGCATTCACCGTCCCGGAGACAGGTGCTACCCGGCTCGAAATCACTGCGGAACGAAACGGCAGTGCTGTAGAAATTGGAGTCGGGTCCTCGGGCCATAAGAAGCGCCAGCCCTCGGTGCAACTGTGCGCTATAAGCGCTTCGGACTACTTGCCGGTGCTTGTACCCCCACCGGGCGGCAAGACTCCTGAATTGTCAATTCCCGATTTCTACGAGCGCCTCAACTTCCACGGGCCCAGGTTTCATGCGCTCACATCAATGATCGAAATAGGCCCGACGCACGCCGTTGGAAAGATGCGAGCCTCCGGCCACGAGGGCGGTCCCGAAGGAGCAGCGCTGGACGTGCTCTCCCTGGACGGCTTGATGCAGCTCTGCGCCTACTGGGCTCTGGTGAACCTGGGCGTCACTGGTTTACCTGTCGGAGCCGACGAGGTTCGCGTCCTGGCGCGTCCTCAAGCGGGGGCGGAACTAACTGCCGTTGGACTCGTCAGAGAATTTGCGGACGGCGCCTTGATTGGCGACCTTGATCTCCTTGACTCGGAGAACCGCCCGCTCCTGCAGGTTCGTGGCCTGCGCTGCAGGTTGGTCCAGCGCAAACCCCGGTCGAACGGTGACAATGACGGCCATGGCGCGCATGTGAAGAAAATCGACTCCTCAAGTTGGCAGATTGAGGAATTCCCGGAAGTGAAGGCGCTGCACGAGCTAATCGATACCGCGCGAAGTTTCGGAATACAGAGCCCGTACTTTTCCGTGCACGAGCGTGTTACCAACGAGACTTCGCTCATCGACGGCCGCGAATATGTGAACTTCGCCTCGTATAACTACCTTGGGCTATCGGGCGATCCGGACGTAACGGCTGCAGCCGTGGAAGCATTGAATCGCTATGGGACTTCGGTAAGCGCCAGCCGGCTCGTCTCCGGGGAGAAACCGCTGCACGGCGAGCTGGAGCGCGAGATCGCTGATTTTCTGGGATGCCAGGACGCCATCGTTATGGTCAGCGGGCACGCCACCAACGTGAGCGTCATCGGACACTTGTTCGGCCCGGAGGATCTGGTAATCCATGATAGTTTGGCGCACAACTCGATCCTCGAAGGGATTCAATTGTCGCGGGCCAAACGGCACGCCTTCGCGCACAACGATCCCGATTCGCTGGACGAAATCCTTCGCCGGGCGCGCCATACCGCGCGGCGCGTCCTGATTGCCGTCGAGGCTGTCTACAGCATGGATGGCGATATAGCACCGCTCGCCAGGATTATAGAGATCAAGCGCCGGCACAACGCGCTGTTGCTTGTGGACGAGGCCCATTCTTTGGGGGTGCTGGGCCAGACCGGCCGCGGAATCGGCGAACACGGCAGCATCGCCAGAGACGACGTGGAATTCTGGATGGGCACGCTTTCCAAATCCCTCGCTTCCTGCGGAGGCTACATCGCTGGATCCAAGGAACTGGTGCGCTACCTGAAATATTGCAACCCCGGATTCGTTTACAGCGTAGGAATATCCCCGCCGAATGCCGCGGCGGCACTGGCGGCTCTGCGCAAGCTTCGGGCGTCGCCCAATTTGGTGACAACTCTTCGGGAACGCAGCCGCATGTTTCTAGAACTGAGCCGCAAGCGCGGCATCAACACGGGTTCGAGCGAAGGAACTCCGGTTATTCCCTGCATCGTCGGCAACTCTTTGGATTGCGTGCGCCTGAGCCGGGCCATGTCGGGCCGCGGCGTCAATGTGCAGCCTATTCTTCATCCCGCGGTCGAGGAACACCAGGCCCGCTTGCGCTTCTTTATCACGGCGCGACACAGCGAGCAGCAGATCAAAGAGGCCACGGACACCCTGGCTGAAGAATTGGAAAAAATCGACCCGAAACATTTGGCTTTCCGCTCTTCGGAGGAGTCTCCGCGAAATGCCGAAGCGCGCGCGGGAGCATGAGCGATGCCCTTGTTCCGCAGGTGTGACGCAGACCTGTGACGGAATTGAGCGATTCCCGGCGCATGATGCCGTTGGTCATGCGCAAGCGCAATGAGTCCGTCGTCTTTCACACCATGCAATTCAAGGTTGCGGAAACTCATGCGTGGCTTCGGGAAGACAACCGGGCTCACGGAAAGCATCAGCATGCCAGCCTGCCTTCCCCCACACCTGAAGCATTTCTCCCCCCCCGCGTCGAATTGCATTTTCCTTGGCGACTGCTTCAAAAAGGCGGGGCGAATCTTGTGCCGGCCGCACGCGAAGCGTAAGATGAGCCCATTCAAGCCATGAAGCACACGAGACGCGATTTCATCAAGAACAGCGCGGTTGTTGGCGCGACGGCTGCCATTTCGAAATACACCGCTTTGCCGCCGGGCGCCGCGGCTGCGGTAGAATCCCCTCGCATGGAGACCTTCACCGAATGGCTGCAAGCGGATATTGAGACTCGAAAACGCGGCTTGGAGATTTGCCTGCAGCGCATTCGGGAACTCGAACCGTCCATTCAAGCGTGGGTTCAGGTGCAGCCCGAAAGGCCCACCGCAAACGGGCCGCTTTCCGAAATTCCGTTCGGCGCAAAAGACATCATCGAGACGCAGGCCATGGCCACAGAATACGGCTCGCCTCTTTACAAGGGCCGCCTGGGTTCCGCGGACGCCGCGATCATTCGGGAAATGCGCAGCCGCGGCGCCATCCTGCTCGGCAAAACCGTGACTACCGCCTTCGCGTACCGGACGGCGGGGCCGACGCGCAACCCGCACAACTTGGAGCATTCTCCAGGCGGCAGCTCCAGCGGTTCCGCGGCAGCGGTCGCCGCGGGCATGGTGCCCTTCACGATTGGAGAACAGACCAGAGGCTCGATGATTCGGCCCGCCTCTTTCTGCGGCGTTACCGGATTCAAACCCACTTTCGACCTTCTGCCAACGGAGGGCATGTTGCCGTTGTCCAAGAGCCTGGACACGCTGGGCCTTTTCACACACACGCCTGCGGACATGCTTGCGCTCTGGAAGGCGCTGGGACACTCGACTGGCACCCCGGAGCAATTTTCTTTTGCAGCGCCGGAGCCGATCCCTGATTGCGAACCGGAAATGGCCAATGCCTTCCGACAGTCGCTGTCGCTGTTGCGCCGCTCGGGCGTCAGCATCAAGACGGTCGATATCTCAGCCATCCTCAAAAAACTGGACGAAGCGAACGACGTGGAAATGTTTTATGAAGGCGCTCGATTCCATGAGGCGCGGTTGAAGGAGTTTGGCGACCGGCTCGACCTGCCGCTGGCCAATTTGGTTCGCGAAGGCTTGAAGATTTCCGAGGCACGTTACGCCGAGGCCAAGCTTTACCTCGCGGAAAGCAGGGTCCGAATGGCGGGGATCTTCAAGTCCACGCCGGTGATTCTCACTCCCGCCGCGACCGGACCTGCGCCCCTAGGGCTATCCAACACTGGCGATCCTAGAATGAACGCGCCTTGGACGGCCCTCGGAACGCCCGCGGTTTCCATTCCCATGCCGATCGCCGCCGGACTTCCCCTCGGATTGCAGTTAACTGCCGACCTCGGCCAAGATTCGAGAGTCCTCCAGGCGGCGCTTCTGCTGCATCTGCGTTTTAATGCAGGACCCAAAATCACACCCGCCTGAAGAAGTTTGCCTTCCAAAACTTGCCCTTCCAGATCACGAGGAATGAATTCTCGCTACACATGTCAGATAACTTCTTGCGAGGACGGACCGCTCGGTTGAAATCCACCACCAGTTGCGCGAAAACCACCAATTGGCTGCCATGCCGCTGGTCTCTTCCGGCAACCCTATCGTCTCTATCCTACTGATAATAGATATCTTATTTTATCGTTTGGCCTTGGGGCATCTTTTGGCATCGGCCCTGCATTATCTATCGTCGAATGGAGTGTAAGAGCGAAGCTTATGGCAAAGGAGACGTAAAATGACTCGATATTGGAAATATTCCGCGATGGTGCTGTTGGCGCTGGCGATCTTCGTCCCGGTTGCTTCGGCACGTCCCCGCATCTTCATTGGCGGTTATTATGGCGGTCCGTTTTACGGGCCTGCGTATTACGGCTGGTATGGACCGGGCTATTATGCGCCCTATGCAGTCGAACCGGCTCCTTACGCTGGCAAGGTCAAATTTGAGACCAAGATAAAAGACGCAAGCGTTTACGTCGACGGCGGATACGCCGGGACGATTCGGCAGCTGGGTACGTTCCCACTGCGCCCTGGGACTCATAACCTCGAACTGCGCGACCCTTCCGGTCAAACGATTTTCCAGGAGCGCGTGGATGTCCTGGCCGGCAAGACGATCAAACTTGCTGCCTGATCGCGCGTGCCAGCAATTCAGCTTAGGACGAAAGGCCGGACCGGCGGTGCGGTCCGGCCTTCGCCTATGTGGCGAAACTCGCACGGGATGCCGCTCTAAACGGAATCATGCAGAAGCAACTAAACTTCGCCCGGCAGTGCTCTAAATAAGTAGCCAGCCCCAGGAGCTGGACGTGTGGGCAGAGATCAAATGGTCGAGGCTTGGGATTTTCCTGTTCCTGCTGCTGGCCGGGCTCACGCCCCAGGCGCGAGCAAATGTAACAGTCCTGCTCGAAGAGCCGTATAGCTACGATGGAGCCCTTGCTGGAACCGGCCACACGGCGGTCTACCTGACGCGTGTTTGCGCCGCGACTCCCGTCACCCTGCGCCGCTGCAACCCCGGAGAACTCGGCGTAGTCATCAGCCGCTACGCGCGAATCGGGGGATACGACTGGATCGCGATTCCGCTCGTCCCCTACCTGTACGCCGTCGAAAACCCCGAAGAAGTTCCGCTCTACGCCGATCCCAAGCTCGAAACATTCCTGCGCGATCAATACCGCCGAGCCCATTTGGAAGACATCATGCCGGATGCTCCGGGCGGCGAAATGCCAAAGGGAGACTGGTACGAACTCATCGGCTCATCTTATGACCGCACGAACTATGGCTTCGAGATCGAAACTACACCGGAGCAGGATAATGCGTTGATTGCATGGCTCAATTCCCGGCCGAATCGCGCCACTTACAATTTCGTGTCCCGCAATTGCGCTGACTTCGTACGCGAAGTGCTTGATTTCTATTATCCCCATTCGGTGGGGCGAGGGACTATCCCCGACCTCTTCGTGAGCACGCCGAAACATGCGGCGAAGTCGCTGGCAAGATACGGCAAGCGCCATCGGGATTTGGAATTCACGGAATTTGTTATCCCTCAAGTTCCTGGCAGCGTGAAGCGCAGCAGGCCGGTTCGCGGCGTTCTCGAGTCGCTCTTCCGTGCGAAGAAGTATGTGGTGGCGCTCGCTGTGTTTCATCCTTTGCTGGCCGGAGGGGCGGTCTCCGCTGACCTGATCGGTGACCGGTTCAATTCCGCAAGGAATTCACGGGTCTTTAGCCTGACGGGCGAGCCTGTAGTTCCGCCGACAAACGCCGAGAGGCGCGTATTCAGGAAGGATTTGCAAACCTTGGCAGCGAATGGTGTGGATCGTCATGCGGCTGGCAGTGAAATCACTTGGCGAAAGTTCGTTGAGAAGTCACAGCCGGAGTTTGATGCGAATGGGCGACCAGTTCTGCGAGCACCCGATGGGCCCGACGAGAGCGAAAGCGTGGAATTGGGAATTACACGCGGGGGTCTCCCAAGCGATAGCGCCCCCGTGGAACTTCAGAGGGAACTTATGGTCTCCCGGTTGAAACAAACTTTGACGCGGAGCCGCGCACCCAGAATATCGGGCAGCGAATTGCGCGAGGACTGGCGATTGTTGAAGCAGATCGACGATGCCGAGCACGAGAAATTCTCCAAGAAATTCGATCGGGAAAATCAACCCGTGAGTCAAAAACCGGACAGAAGTTCAGACTGACGGCCGCTACGGCCCGCGTCGTTGTATTCACCAAATCGTCTGGACCGCTCTCGACCGGCGGATCGCACGGTCGGCGGTAAGCAAGGATAGCCCCTCGACCAGCGCAGTCGCCGCGATGATGCGATCCGCCGGATCTTGGGGATAAGCAGCTGGAAGGGCCATTGCGCGAGCGCATGCCCGGCCGCTGATCGGAAGGACAACGAACCGAGACTCGATTTCCCGCAGGAAGGATTCGAGGCTGATGTCGAGGCGGAGCCGGCCCTTCATCACGAGGGCGGCCAGTTCCAGCAGGGTGATATCGGAGATGGCCAGGCCCTCCGCATTTTTGCGCGCAGCGTCGATTGCGGCCCTCGCCTTCCGGGAGATCTGATCCTGGTCAAAAGCCAGCCAGACCACGACATGCGTATCGACGAGAATCACTTGAGTTCGCCCCACTCTGCGAGAGGAATGGCGGGGGAAACGACATCTCCTGTGACGGCGCCCTTGCCTTTGAGGAAATCGAAGATCTCGTCCTTCGCGGTGTCCACCGGAACCAGCATGGCCACCGGCTTGCCGTGCTTGGTGATGACGACCGTCTCGTGCTTGGCCTGGACCTCGTCCATGACCGCGAGACATTTGGTTTTGAAGGAACCCGCCGCCATCTTCTTCATCCCCAGCCTCCTGTATAACTATGGTCATTATACCATGGTCATATTTGGCGGCAGCCAGAAAACTGCACCCCTGACAACTTTTCTTATGCGTACGCGTCTAAACGGGCTGGTGGTGCAGAGGACAGCCACTCCTGGCTGTCCCTCACACTTTCTGCGGGGCGCAAAGGGACAGCCAGGAGTGGCTGTCCTACAAGAAACCGATCGCAACTCGATTGCCCCCTGCTCGGTAATGTTGAGGATTGACATGGGGCAGGCAAGGTTCTTAGAATCGTCTCTTGCAAAGTAAATCTGCGACTGTGGAACCATAGTTAACTCGTATGCGTCTGTTTCAAAGAGAATCCTCATGATTACAGTAAATGGACTAACGAAAAGGTACGCACGCACCATCGCTGTCGACCAGATCTCGTTTGAAGTCAAGCAGGGCCAAATCGTCGGATTTCTCGGGCCGAACGGGGCCGGGAAAACGACGACCATGCGCATGCTCACCTGCTTCCTGACGCCAACGGGCGGCACGGCTACCGTGGCCGGGTACGACATCCTCGAACAGCCTCTCGAAGTGAAGAAGCGCATCGGCTACCTTCCCGAGACGCCTCCGATTTACCCGGAGATGCGTATCGGCGAATACCTGTCGTTCGTCGGCCAGATCAAGGGGCTGTCGGGATCGGACTTGCGCACCCGCGTGGACTATGCCTGTGAGCGCTGCGCGGTCGCGGACGTTCGAAACAACATCATCGGGAAACTTTCGAAAGGTTACCGGCAACGCGTGGGGCTGGCCCAAGCGATCATCCACAATCCGGACGTTTTGATCCTGGACGAGCCGACGGCGGGCCTCGATCCCAAGCAGATCAATGAGACGCGCGACCTGATCAAGAGCCTCGCGGGCGATCATACGATCATCCTCAGCACGCACATCCTTCCGGAAGTGAGCCAGACGTGCGAACAGGTCATCATCATCAACAAGGGCAAGATCGTGGCCACCGATTCGGTGAGCAATCTCCAGCAGCGGGCGCGCTCGGGAGAATCGGTGCTGGTCGAAGTCGCGGGCCGCAACGGCAGCCTAGAACCGGCGACGGTCCAGCGCAAGCTCCAGCAGATCGCGGGAGTAAGCCGCGTGATCGCCAAAGCCGACGGCCAGAAGCGCGTCATATTTGAAGTCGAGGCGACCAAAGCCGTGCGAGGCGATGTGGCTCGCGCCGTGGTCGAATCGGGCTGGGATTTGAACGAGCTTCGGCCCACGGCGCTGAGCCTCGAGGAAATCTTCCTCCAACTGACGGGATCGGAAGCGCCCGCGGAAATGGAAGCTGTCGCCGCAGGAGGAACGAATTCATGAAAAACATCTGGATTATTTGCCGCAAGGAACTGCGCAGCTATTTCGTTTCGCCGGTCGCCTATATTTTGCTGGTGATGTTCGCCGTGATTTTCGGGTTCTTCTTCTGGAACTCCCTGGGCTATTTCGTGAATATGTCCATGGAAGCCACACTCGAAGGCGAACAATTTCCGATGAATATCAACGAGCAGGTCATGCGGCCGCTGCTCGCCAACGTCAACGTGATCGGATTGTTCTTCATTCCTTTGATCACCATGCGCCTGTTTGCCGAAGAGAAGCGCAGCGGCACGATCGAACTGCTCACCACATCGCCCATCACGGACGTGGAGGTGATCATCGGAAAATGGCTGGCCGCGGTGATCATGTACTCCTTGATGTTGCTCGCGACCGTTCTGGATATTTTGTTCCTGTTCCGGTACGGCAACCCCGATTGGAAGCCGCTGGCCATCGGATACCTGGGACTTTTGTTGCAGGCGGGCGGCCTGATCGCCATCGGAACGTTTATTTCCACGATGACGAAAAATCAAATCATCGCCGGCGCCGTGACTTTCGGCGTTTGCCTGTTGCTGTGGGTTCTGGGCTGGGTGAGCCAGTATGAAAATGCCACCTGGGCGCAGGTGCTCTCGTACATGTGCGTGATCACGCACTTTGATTCGTTCGCTAAAGGCGTGCTCGATTCCAAGGACGCCATTTTCGATTTGACGGTAATATTTCTGGGATTGTTTTTTACTGCGCGATCGATGGAATCGATGCGGTGGAGGTCGTAAGTGAATCGCAAGTGGATGGAAGCACGACAAACCAAGTACGCGGCCTACGTGACGATGTATATCCTGGTGATTCTGTGCATCGTTTCGGTTGCCAACGTTCTCGCCAATCGTTACAACAAGTCCTACGACTCGACGTCCAACAAGCGCTACAGCCTCTCCGACCAGACCGCCAAAATCGTAAAGGGCCTGTCGCAACCCTTAGCGATCACTTATTTCGACAAGACGTCCGGCTTCCAAACCGGCAAGGATTTGCTGGACCGCTACGCGACGCTCTCGCCGAAGGTGCGCCTCGATTACGTGGATCCCGACAAGAATCCGCAGGCGGCGCGGGCCGCGGGCGTCACCAAGTACGGCACCACCGTCGTGCAAATCGGCGCGAAAAAGGAAGAAGCCAAGAGCACGACCGAGGAAGACGTCACCGGCGCGATCATCCGGGATCTCAAGAGTAACACGCGCACGATTTGCTTCGTGACAGGCGGCGGCGAGCGCCAGATTGACGACACGGATCGCCCGGGCCTTTCGCATCTCAAGGATTTATTGAGCAAGGACGATTACACTTCGAAGTCGATCAACCTGCTCGAAAAGGCGGAGGTGCCCTCGGACTGCACCGTGGTGGTGGTCAGCGGCCCCAAGAGCGACTACCAGCAAGCCGAAGTGGATGCCATCAAGAAATATGTGGAAGGCGGCGGGCGTGCCATGTTCCTGCTGGACCCGCCACTGAAGATCGGGCGGCCCACCGCGGACAACGAAGCGCTGGACAATGTCCTGCAAGGCTGGGGCGTCAGCGTGGAAAAAAATCTGCTGCTGGATCTGAGCCCCGTGGGGCAACTGCTGGGGATGGGCCCGACCGTCGCACTCGTATCCGCGTACGACTCGCACCCCATCGTGAACGAAATGAAAGGCACGGCGACCGGGTTTCCATTGTCCCGGTCCCTGACAATCAAGAGCACGGACAAGGCCACGGTGCAGAAGCTGTTTGAATCCTCGGATTCGAGCCTGGCGACCACCAAACTCGATACGCCGAATGTGAACCCGAATGATCCGAAGAACGCCCACGGTCCCCTGACCATCGCCGCCGCCGGCACGTACAATACCGGCAAGCAAAATTCGGAGGGACGCTTCGTCGTCGTGGGCAGTTCTTCCTGGATTGCGAATTCCTTTCTCTCGTTCAACGGCAATAGCGACCTGGCGCTGAACGCGATGAACTGGCTTTCCTCGGATGAAGACTTGATCTCCATCCGGCCAAAACCTCCGGAAGACCGCAAAGTCAACATGACCGGGGCGCAATTCAATTGGGTTCGCCTCAGCAGCCAGTTCCTCTTGCCGGGAGCGTTATTGCTGGCAGGTCTCTCCGTGTGGTGGCGGAGGAGATAGCGGGAACTTCGATTTCTTACAATTCATAGTGAGACAAAAATATGCGGAAGATGCGACAACTTATCGTTGCGACGTTTGTTTTGATTGTGCTCTCTGGAACGCTTTATTGGTCCAACCACCGCAAGCCCGCGAACGATAGCGTGAATGCCAGCCCGAGCACAACGAACGCCAAGGTCATTTCCCTGACTCAGGACGACATTTCCAAATTGGAAGTAAAGAAAAAGGACGGCGACGACGTCGTTCTCAATCGCGCCGGCGCGTCGAACTGGAAGATCACTTCGCCGAAACCTCTGGTCGCCGATCAGGAATCGGTTTCGACGGTTCTGTACAATTTGTCGCCGATGGACGGCGCCACGCTGATCGTGGAAAAGCCCGCCGACCTGAAGCAATTCGGCCTGGCGGAGCCCGAGGCGCAGGTATCGGCCACCGGAAAAGACGGGAAGACGCAAACCATCCTGGTCGGGGACGAAACGCCCACGGGAGACTCCGCGTACGTCATGGTTTCCGGCGAATCAAAAGTGTATTCGGTTCCCAAGAATACAAAGACGAATCTGGACAAGGGCCTGAAAGACCTGCGCGACAAACGCCTGGCGCCTGTGGATTTCGACAAGCTGGCCGGCGTGGAAATCAACGGCGCGAAATTGCACCTGAGCTTTGCTTCCGACAACGGGCAGTGGACCGTTCGGAGTCCCGCGAATTTGCGCGGCGACACTTCCAAGATGGAAACGATCATCGAAAAACTGCGCACGGCAACCATGGACCCGAGCACATCGGACGCGGACATGAAGAAGGCCGTTTCCCTTTACGCCTCTGGGTCGCCGATCGCGACCTTGAAGGCCACGGACGCTTCGGGCTCGCAAGAGCTGCAAATTCGCAAAGCCGCGGACGGCTACTACGCAAAAACAACCGCGATGGACGGCGTGTATAAAGTGCCGAACGAGCTCGGCGACGCGGTCAACAAGGATGCGGAAGATTTTCGCGAGAAGAGAGTGTTTGATTTCGCGGAGCAGGATCCGGACAAGGTCGAATTGCACGACGGATCAAAAGGATATTTCCTGACGCGCAGCGGCGAGGACTGGTGGTCCGACGGGAAGAAAATGGATGCGGTAACTGTACAAGAATTTCTGCGCTCGATTCGCACGCTAACGGCTGCGAAATTTGCGACCAACGGATTTTCCGGCCAGGCGCTTTCCCTCGTGGTGACCTCCAAGGACGGCAAGCGCGTCGAAAAGGTGGATATTGCGAAGAGCGGAAGCGGGTACCTTGCGAAGAGAGCGGATGGACCGGCGCTGTTTGTGTTGGACGCGAAGGCTGTCGAAGATATTCAAAAGGCCGCTGGCGGATTGAAACCGGCCGAGGCTCCTCCGGCAAAAAAGTAGCGCAAACTTCAGTTTGCCGGGGTTAGTCCTTGCAAGGACCAAAATCCACAGGCTGAAGCCTGCGCTACTTAAATCCAAACCTACTTATGCGTTCGGGTACCAATCGAGCAAGCGCACATCGATGCCTGTGCCGTCCAGCGCTTTCTTGAACACGGCTGTGTCCTGCCCTTTGTAGTGATAGGGGATGGCCACCTTGGGATGAAAAGCCTTGACCGCGTCGGCGGCTTCTTCCGGCGTCATGGTGTAGGGCAGATTCATGCAGATGAAAGCGACGTCAATGTTCTTGAGAGCGCGCATTTCGGGAATGCCTTCGGTGTCGCCCGAAAAGTAAAAGCGCTTGCCGCCGAAGGTCAGCACGTAGCCGTTGCCGCGCCCTTTATCGTGAAACAGCTTGCCGGGCCCGGGGCCGCGCGAGGCGGTCATGTTGTACATGGGGATGGCTTCGATCGTCCAGGCGCCCCAGGTAGTCTTTTCGCCGTTGCCGATGACCTTGGCGGTCGTCACGGTCTTGGCGACCGCTGCCGGGGCGATGATCTCGGTGCCGGCTTTGCTTTCAGCCTTGATCAGATCAGGATCCAAATGGTCGCCATGGATGTCCGTAATCAAGATCAAGTCGGCTTGCGGAAGTCCAGTGAACACAGCGGGTTTGGCTGGATCAACGATAATGACTTTCCCGCCGGCCTCGATTTCCAAAGACGCGTGGTACACCGGCGTAATCTTCACCGGTCCCGCGGAGGTATCGAACGTCTGAACCGGGCGTGCCGTCTGCGCATGCGCGCCTGCCGCGAAGGAAAGCATGGCGGCGCACGCGAGAACATAAACTATCGATTTCATAATTCACTCCTGTGGGGAATTCCACCCTAAGCGTGCGAAATCTTAGCACGCGTGCCGCGACCCATACAATGCTCATCGCCGGCGTCCTGCTTAGCGCGGGTTTCCGGCTCTCACGGCGCAACAGGGGGGCCGGCGAAATTCATGCAGTTTGTGAAGGCACGGAGCCGGCCCCTCATGCATCGGGACAAGCGAGACGCCGGCGCTACCAAAACCGTCGATCCATTACAGGTTCTCGGGAACTTTGGAACTGCCCTTTCTCGTCCCCCGGTTCATAAGATGGGCAGCCTTGACCGCATCGCTGGTACAGGTTCTACCTGTACTAGAGTACAGCTAGCTCTTTCGCAATCCATTGCGCATGCTTCCGCGCGACACAAATTCCCTGCGTACAATAGGTGTAAGGGTCCTTGGCCAAATCAACATCGGAGCGAGAGAACACCATGAGCGACACTCCCTACACAGTGGCCCGTTCGACTCCGCGCTTCGCGTTTATCGCCGAAGCGGAAGTCGTGGGAATGAAGGATAACGCGCGTGTCTCGGAATTGAGCGCGCGTGGCTGTTACATCGATTCCATCAACCCGCTTCCCAAAGGGGCTCACGTCCGCCTTCGCATTCGTTACGGCTGCAGTACCTGCGAGTTTTCCGGGACGGTCATCTACACGCATGCCGGGTTCGGCATGGGCGTGGCCTTCGGAGAGTTGACCGGCGAACAGCGCTCCACGCTGGACGTTCTGGCTGGACGAGCTGGCCCGAAAACTGGATTGAAAATGCTAGACCCTAGGTCACAAGACCGGTCCCGACCCCTCTGCAATTCAAGGTGTGCAATCGCATCGTAGGAGGCTGCCATGCCGGTGTTCATGCAAAACGATCTTGTTCCTCTCCTTCTGAAAATTTATGGCGCGCTATTTCTGCTCGGGCCGATCGTGCTGCGCGCTACGTTCCGATTCAAGGCCAAACTCGATCCTCAACTTGTGCCTGAGGAATCGCTGCCACCGGATGTCAGGGCATTCATGACATCCCGTGTCGCAGCCATCGCGGGACTCGGATTTGACCCGGTCGGCTACATAAATCTGGGGACCATGGCCGGCGGCACCGAGAGCTATATGGCGCTGTTGAGCAATTCCAGGACTCTCGAATGGGCGGATGTTTCCGTCGTCAAGTCCACGAAGCGGATGAAGGGATACTCCGAATTCATTACGCGGTGCTCGAATGATGCGCAGGTGGATACGAATACAAATGCCACTGCACCGGTCTTGTATCCCTGGCCTTCCTATCATATTTTTCGCTTCCCTCAGGTGAAGGACGCTTTTACGCTCTACCGCGTGCATCGGATGCTGGTGCAACAAAACACAGGCGGGTCGACGCCGGAGTTGCCGGCAAAGGGCCAGGAATTGGCTGAATTGAAGCGGCGTCTGGAGCGATTTGGCGCGCGCCAGCAGGAGCGCGGATACATGTATTTGGATTCCGCGGGCGACTGTTTCCGGCTGACGTGGAAAGGGGCCATTCTAGGAGCCTGGCGTTCGATCTGGCCGATTTCCGCGCTCAGGAATTTCTGGATGCAAAGCCGGAGCCAGACGCAGCTCCGCACACTGGGCGTTGCACAGGTCCGCTCCACTTAGTCGAAACATTGCAAAAACATTTGTCCGCCAACAGGAAGTATGGGACCGGGGTAGTGGGTCAGTTTGAAAACTCTCGCTCTTGACGTCCGCGATACGCTCGTCCCACCTATTGATGATCAATACTTGGGACCAGCCTTATGCCGCGCCGCCCAACTTCGTGAAAATCAGCGGCGCGCATCGTATGACCCCTGCGATGGCTGCTGGCGTCGAGTCCCGCCTTTGGGAAATTGGTGATATCGTGAAGGTGGTCGAGGCGTGAGAAGCCGCGCTGGGCAAGTTAGATACTGTAGGGAACTTGTGCGGAGGTGTGAGAACATGGCGAAGCTCGTCTTCGGAATGAACCAGTCCCTGGACGGCTACGTCGACCACCTGGAAATGCGGACAGGCCCCGCGCTCTTTCGTCACTGGATAGAGCACGTGCGCGACCTGACCGGCAGTGTGTACGGTCGGCGCATGTACGAGGTCATGCGTTATTGGGACGAAGACCGTGCTGAGTGGAATGCGGAGCAACACGAGTTCGCGGCGGCGTGGCGGCGCCAACCGAAGTGGGTCGTGTCGCGCTCGTTGAAGTCAGTCGGCCCCAACGCCACACTTGTCGAGGATGACATCGAGGCAGTGATACGTGGCCTGAAGGCTCGGCTCGTTGGGGAGATTGCAGTTTCCGGACCAGACCTAGCACGAAGCCTAACCGACCTTGGTCTTATTGATGAGTATCGACTCTACTTCCACCCCGTCGTGCTTGGTCGCGGCAAGCCATTCTTTGCCGGCCCGCGACCGCCGCTCCGCCTTGTTTCCACCGATCCCGTCGGCGAGGACACGGTTAGGCTGACGTACGTCCCTGCCTGATTGCGCTACTCCGACGGTCCGGTGCAGTCGGTTTTGTCTCAAACCACCGCCACGGCCCTCACCAAATGCTTACCGCTTGCGGCTGTCGATTGAGTGGAAGAATCAAACTGACCCACTACCGGGACCGGGTGTCCCTTGACGCGCGCTTTTGGCTCCGATACTGTTGCGCTGTTTCTCGAACAATTGCGCGACCTTCTCCACTTCCATCAAACGAGGAAATGATTCGACATGCCTGCTTCCTATCGTGCGCAACACATTGGCAGTTTGCTTCGCCCGCCGTATTTGCTGCAGGCTCGCGCGGCGCATGAAGCGGGGAGCCTCCCCCTGGAAATGCTTCGCGCGGAAGAGGACCGCGCGGTTCTTCAAGTCCTCGAAAAGCAACGCCTAATAGGGCTGGACGTTGTGACCGATGGTGAGATGCGCCGGGGCTCCTGGCTCACCGACATGGCGGAAGCGGTCGATGGCTTCGTTTCCGAGCGCCTGCCGCTGGAATGGAAAGGGCCTGGCGGACGCGTGGAGGGGAGCACAGCGCTTGCCGCCGGGGCGAAACTCCGCAAGCTTCGAAAAATGACGGGGCACGAAGTTCCGTTTTTAAAAAAGAATGCACGCGGGCCGTTCAAAGTGACCCTGCCCGCGCCGTCGAATTTCATGCTGGCCAGCTTCAAGAAAGGCGTCACCGACAAATTCTATGCGACGCACGCCGACCTGCTGAAAGACCTGGTGGAAATCGTTCGCGACGACGTGAAATGGCTGGTCTCGGAAGGCGTGCAGTATATTCAGTTCGACGCGCCGTTCTACTCCCACTACCTCGACCCGCTGCAGCGGGCGCGCATGAGGCAGGAGGGACGGAGCCCGGACAAGGAGCTGGAGAACGCGGTCGCCGGCGACAACGCCGCTTTGCGCGAAGTGCCGCGCAGCAGCGTCACCGTGGGCCTGCATGTCTGCCGGGGCAACAACCGGAGCCGCTGGTTCACCGAGGGAGGGTACGACGCCATCGCGGAAAAACTATTTGGGCAGTTGCAAGTGGACCGGTTTCTTCTCGAATATGACACGGAACGTTCCGGCGGATTCGAGCCGCTGCGCATGGTTCCCAAAGGAAAAAGCGTGGTGCTCGGCCTGATCACGACGAAAGAACCGAAACTCGAATCGCAAAATGAGTTGCGGCGGCGGATCGACGAGGCTTCCAAATATGTGCCGCTGGAAAACCTGGCGCTCAGCCCGCAGTGCGGCTTCGCATCCACGGCAGCCGGTAATTTGCTTTCCATGGACGAGCAATGGAAGAAACTCGAACTGGTGGTGGACACCGCGCGCAAAGTCTGGGGCAAGGCGTAACTCCCCGAGGCGATCTCACAACAGGGACGGGCCGGCGTGCAGGAACGTGCGGTCCCCTTCACGCCAGCCCGTGGAATATCTCTCAAAGCGACCGCAGGAACAAGATCAGGTTCTGCTTATCCTGTCGCGACAGCTGTTCGTAGTTTTCGGTGACTCGGTTAGCCTCGCTTCCTTGACTTGCGTGCGCCTGGATGGCCTGCAGCAAACTCGATGTGCGACCATCGTGCAGGAAGAACACTCGCTGGCCGACTCCCCACAGGGGGGCCGTACGGAATTGGTCCGGGCCGGCATTTCCCTGCGAGATGCCATCCGCGAGGCCGCTACCCATGTGATGCAGGCCCAAATCGGAGAAAAGATTGGCTGCCACCTGGGAAAGGCCTGGCGAGTTTTCGGATAGGGCTGTGGTCAATGAGGGGGTGTGGCAGTTGGCGCATCCAATGGCCGTGAAAATCGCGCTGCCCCTCTGAATCTGAGGCGAACAGGGAGTTCCAGTTGGCGAACATGCTGGAAGCGGCTGGTCCAAAAAGCGCATGAAGTTTGCGAATGACGAGACGTCAGAAGGCACCTGAGTCGGGTCAGCTGACTCGAATAGCGTGCGGTCCTCCGGCGTAGGGTTGAAGATGCAGCCGGGCGGAATTGGATTTGGCGGATACCCACGCTCGTTAGGGAAGAGTTCATTCGTTACACCCATCTCCACGTTGTAGGCTTCCCCCGCGAAGACGAGCAGAGACTTGTTCTGGGCCTTCCAGCCGAACCGTGTGATGGAGCCATCGTTGCCGCTGCGATTGGGAACGCCCGCAATTCCCAGCTGCCGGTTTGCCGAAGTGGCTAAGTTGGCGAGGATGGTCGCGTCATCGATGTTCTCGATCAAGCCCGCACCGAAGACCAGTGTGGGAATGCGAAAGCTGAGGTTGCCGTTGGCAGCTTCGGCGGCAAAGTCGGGCTGCGACATGGTGCAGCCTGTCGCGTCCTTTCGGCCGGTAATCGTGAACAGGTCATGCACGCCGCCATCCGATTTGAAGCGTGCCTCACGCACTGGGCCATCCGCAGTGACAAAGAACGGGATGGTGTTGCTGCCCCCCATGAACTGGCCCACGGTAAACTGCGGATTCTGCCCAACAATTTGCCCAACAAAGGGAAAGGCGTTCATGCTCGGGGAAGTTCCGCCCGTTGCAGGCTGCGAGTGGCATGAACCGCAGGAGTTGCTATTGAACGTCGGCCCGAGCCCGCCGTTACCAGGCAAGGGTAGAGCGACGTTTTCCACTTCGATAAACTGCGACAATCCATTCTGGAAGAACGCGGTCTGCTGTGGCGAAAGACCTTGGATCGGATTGCCCGGATTGTTCGGAAAGGCCGGATTGCCCGAGACTCCAAAGCCCACACGAGGGCCCGGATCCAGGCTTTCCAGGTTGCCCCCTTGACCTCCTTGCCCCCCTCGACCTCCTTGATCCCCTTGACCTCCTTGACCCCCTTGACCTCCTTGACCCCCTTGATTTCTTTCCCGATTCGATTGCTGGGCCAAAGCTCCAGCCGCAGCGAAGCAGAGTGAAAGAACGAAAAATGTTACATACAAGCCTTGCACGATGTGGTTCTGTTGCTTCACGAATTTCCCCCGGGTCTTCCCCGAGGGCGGAACAACGTGGACTGTTTTCATGGCTATCCCTTCCTTCACCTAAAGTGAGCTGGGAAGTGGTGAGCGCGAAGCGAGGCTTGAGCTGATTGCCTCACTCGGGCTCACCGGTAAAGCCGATGCCAAAAACAAAATCCCGCCGTCTGCCGGACTAGCTTCGTGAGCTGCATTCGACCCGTCCTCTGCACATGTCAGGACAGGCGGCTGTGCTTCAAGAGAAATGAAATTCAGCTGAACTAGCGGCCGCTTTCTTTTCCCCCAAGCCATTCCTTATGGAGGCAGACGATATTCCGTACCGAAATCGAAATCTCCTGTCCTGAGGGACAGAATCGGAGAGGGGTGAGGGCCTGCCACAAGGTACTACCGGCGGCCTGACCCTTTGCCGTCCTTGCTCGCCGCGATCCTGATCCACGAAAGCGCAAACTGAGCGGGGAGAACAGGAAAGCTCGACAGGATTCGCCGGCGGCATTTACACTATGGCTCGCATTAGTGCAACACAGATCAGTCCAGGGGACTTTGGATGCCCAGCGTTACTTATGTTTTGCCGAGCGGGATTTCCCGGAAGATTGACGTGCCTTCCGGGATGTCGGTCATGCAGGCTGCGCTGAATTACAAAGTGCAGGGGATCCTGGGCGAATGCGGCGGGTACTGCATGTGCGCCACCTGCCATATCTATGTGGACGTCCCGTTTTTGGACCGGATTCCGCGCGCAAACGACAATGAGAAATTCATGCTGAGCATCGCGGCGGAAGGCCCAGAAACGAACAGCCGGCTGAGCTGCCAGATCAAAATGACGGAAAATCTGGACGGGATCATTGTCCGGCTCCCCGGCAACCAGAAGTGATTCGCGCGGGAAAAATTCCAGCGGGAAGGATGTGGCGCAATTATGAAAGTACGCGAATTTGCGGAACCCTTCCGAATCGCGGACGGATCGCATTTCCGTCTGAAGGACTTCGATCCGGCGGACACGCTCGGTTTGAAGTCCAAAGAACAGGCCAAGGAAGCGCTGGAGCGAGGGATCGCCCGCTTGGCGGGATTGCAGGAAAAACTTTATGCCCAGGATCGCTGGGCCATTCTTCTGATTTTGCAGGCCATGGATGCCGCGGGTAAAGACAGCACCATCAAGCACGTCATGTCCGGAGTAAATCCCCAGGGATGCCAGGTCAATGTGTTCAAGGCGCCTTCCGCCGAGGAATTGCAGCACGATTTTTTGTGGCGAACCTCGCGCTCGCTCCCGGAACGCGGACAGATCGGCATCTTCAACCGCTCGTACTATGAGGAAGTCCTGGCGGTCCGCGTTCATCCGGAATTGCTCGCCCGCCAGAGAATTCCCGCGCAATTGGTGTTGGATAATATCTGGCAGAAACGCTTCGAAGACATCAACGCGTTCGAACGATATCTCTCGGGAAACGGCTTCGTGGTGCTGAAGTTTTTCCTGCATCTTTCGAAAAAGGAGCAGAAGCGCCGCTTCCTGGAGCGGCTGGAAGACCCGGAGAAAAACTGGAAATTTTCGATGAGCGACGCCCTGGAGCGGCAACATTGGGACAAGTATATGCGGGCGTACGAAGACATGATCCGGAATACGAGCACGAAACACGCCCCCTGGTACGTCATTCCCGCCGATCACAAATGGTTCACGCGGCTGGTCGTAGCGGAGGCTACGATCGCCGCGATGAAGAGTCTTGATCTCTCATTCCCCAAAATGGACGCGGAAAAGCGCAAAGAATTGAAGGATGCCCGCGCCGCGCTCGAGCATGAGGCTTGACTCCGGCGTTTGCGCACTGAACGCAGGCCGCAAATACAATGCATTGCCGAGACAAATTATTTACAAATGGTTGCAGGGCCGGAGAACAACTCCCACTTTCACGCCGGCATCTAATTGTTTAATTGTGATGAAACGTGGCGAGGTCATTGTTGTCGGAGCGGGACCGGCGGGCATTGTTGCGGCGATCGCTGCGCGCAGATTGGGATTACAGGTTGCTGTTCTGGATGCCCGAACGCCCCCGATCGACAAGCCCTGCGGCGAGGGCATTCTGCCCCGGGGCGTCGCCGCCCTGAAAACGCTCGGCATCCCTTTGCCGCCAGAAAGCGGGTTTCCATTCCGGGGAATCAGTTTTGTGGACGAGGAATATTCCGCGCGAGCGGATTTCGCGGGCGGATCGGGCTATTCGGTGCGCCGGACAAAGTTGCATCAGCTTCTCGTCAACCATGCGGCCGGGGCGGGAGTGGAGTTCCACTGGGGCGCGCGAGTGACGCAAATCGATAGTGAGGCTGTGACCACGGCAAAAGAAAAATTTCACTATCGGTGGCTGATCGGCGCAGATGGCCAGAATTCGCAAGTCCGCAAATGGGCTGGGCTAGATTCGCGCCTCGCCCCAAAGAAGCGATTCGGTTTTTGCAGCCATTTTCGGTTGCAGCCATGGTCGGACGTGGCTGAAGTTCATTGGGCGCGAGGCTGCCAGATATTTATCACGCCGCTGACAGGTCAGGAGGTAGGCGTTGCTGTACTTTCGCGCCGGCCCGGCCTGCGGCTTGAGGAAGCCCTGGCGCAATTCCCTTTTCTTGCGCAAAAGCTGCGAGGGGCGACGCCGACAACCCGGGAGTTCGGCGACACGACATGCCTTAAAATCTTACCGGCGGTTGCGCGAGGGCGTGTCGCTTTGGTGGGAGACGCATCGGGAACAGTGGACGCGGTGACGGGTCACGGCCTCAGCCTTTCGTTTCAACAAGCCATTCCGTTAGCGGAGGCATTGAGGCTGAGTGATTTGGCGCACTATCAAAATGCTCACAGGCATATCGCGGCCGTGCCAATTGCCATGTCGCGTCTCATGCTGCTCATGGGCGGAAGTGATTGGATACGCAACCGAACCATTCACTTGTTTCAGAAAACGCCGGGCCTGTTCCCAAGATTGCTGGCGATTCATGCGGAGACGATGCCTCTGTCTTCGATTGGCGTGGCTGATATCGCCGGTTTCGGCTGGAAATTCCTCCGGACATAATACCGATGATTCGCAAAATCCATTCCCTGCGGCGATTCTATTTTCTACATCTTCTCGCGGCCTTCGCCGGTCTGGCCACGCTCATTCTGGCGCCGGCATCCCGGGCTCAAGGATCCATTGTTCAGCTCGACCCCGCACAAACGAAGATTGAATTTTCGCTCAGCGGCAACTTCCACACCGTTCACGGTAAATTCGCTCTGAAGAGCAGCACGATCCAATTCGATCCTTCCAACGGCAAAATCAGCGGCGCCATTATTGTGGACGCAACCAGCGGCGACAGCGGCAACAATGGCCGCGACAAAAAGATGCATCGCGAAATTCTCGAAAGCGGCAAGTTTCCGGAAATTATTTTTACGCCCGGACAAATTTCCGGAACGGTCGTCGCGGACGGCGCTTCCAAAGTGGAGGTAGCCGGCAAATTTCGCCTGCACGGCCAGGATCATGACGTGACGCTTCCTGTCGACGTCACCATCGATGGCCGGAATCTGCAAATCGCAACGCACCTCGAAATTCCCTATGTGCAGTGGGGACTGAAGAACCCGAGCAATTTCCTTTTGCGGGTCAGCGACAAGGTCACGATTGACATCCAAGCGACAGGCCGCGTGCAAACCGGCGGAAACCCTTAAGCGGAGCGGATTCCCGCTGCACGGATTGCCTGGGACATCGCGCCGATCAAGGGCGCCTCTTCGTTCAAGACCATGTGAATCGGAATCTGCGCCAGGAGCGCGGCGAACTTTTCCTTTTCGCAGAAGGCCCGGAAAAATGTGCCGTCTTCCATCTTCTTCCGGATTTTCACGGCAATTCCGCCGGCTACCCAGACTCCTCCCCGCGCGAGAACCTTCAGCGCCAGATTGCCGGCCTCGGCGCCATACATGGACACCCAGAGGTCCAGAGTCTGAACGCACACCGGGCACTGTCCGGCAAGGGCCAGTCTCGTAATTTCGGGGGCGGCGTCCGCTTCAGGCGCCTCGAAGGAGGGATGTTGCACGGAGGGGTTGAGAAAAGTGTGGATGGTGCGAAAACCGCGCCCCGAAAGGATCAGTTCCACGCTCACATATTCGTCGTGCTTTTTCATGTAACGCAACAATTCAATTTCCTGTTCCGTC
Source organism: uncultured Acidobacteriota bacterium (assembly GCA_963813185.1). GTDB lineage: Bacteria > Acidobacteriota > Terriglobia > Acidiferrales > UBA7541 > Palsa-360. Next base: position 359,592 of record CAWEYA010000021.1, on the reverse strand, counting down.
CGCGGCGCAAAATCCGTGTGGCCGCCTTCGGTGCTGGCCACCAAGTACCGCGCGCCATCCCAGAAAAGTATGGCCTCACCCAAACCAGTGCCCGCGGCCAACAAGGCCTGCGTGGATTTTGGGGAAGCCACCCCCTGGTTGAGAGAGGAGAGCTCCGAAGGCGCCATCAGCGCCAAACTATGAGCCGTGGCTTCCAAATCGTTCAGCAGAACAACGTGCGGCGTCCCAAGTTGTGTGGCAAGCTTTGCGCGGTCCACGATCCACGGCAGATTGGTCGCCTTGACTCGATGATCGATCACCGGCCCGGCCACGCCAAAACCCGCGGCCTCGATAGAATGCTTTCCGGCGCCTTTTGTTTCGGCGCGGGTTTCCGACAGGAATTTCGAAATTATTTCATCGAAGGCAGGAAATTCGCGGCTCTCATAGCGATGATCGATGATTTTTCGATGGGACTGGCCCTGGATTTCAAACAGCGCCAAATTGCACTTGGTGCCTCCAACGTCCCCGGCCAAAATCACGTGCTTCTCTCCGGTCTGCCGCGGGTGGTGTCCGCGGGCTTCTCTGGGGGCACGGCTTTGTTAGACGCGGCAGGCGCCAGCATCGCCGCTGCGGCCTTATCCACCAGAAAGAGCCTAAGCCCGGGATTCCGCGGCTGCACGAGTTGCGCGGGATAGGGAGGATCGGAAGTTCCCTGCAATACGGCGCGCAGGATTTCCGCCTTTTCCGAGCCCACGACCAGAAAGACGACGCGCAATGCCGCGTCGAGCACAGGGAACGTCAGCGTCATGCGGCGCATATTCAAACTCGTGACCAAAGGAGTGCTGACCCAGCGAGACGTTTGCCGCGGCACGCGCGTGCCGGGAAACAGGGACGCGGTGTGCCCGTCTTTCCCAAGGCCAAGAAAAATCATATGGAATCTCGGAAATCCGCGTTCATCGAGTTCGAGATATTTCCGGAGAACTTCTTCATATTCGTGGGCTGCGCGGCCGATACTCGGCTTTTCGGCCTCCATGCGGTGCACGTTGCCCTCGGGAATCGGAACTCGAATGAGCAATTCGCGGCGCGCCATTCCGTAGTTGCTCTCGGCATTCGAGGGAGGGACCGCGCGCTCGTCGCCCCAGAAGACGTGCACCTTGGCCCAATCCACCTGGCCGCGAAATTCATCGGAAGCCAGAAGCTCGAACATCGCGCGAGGCGTGTTGCCGCCCGAGAGCGCGACCATGAACTGGCCGTCCTTGGCGATCGATTGCCACGCATAGTCCACGAACAGACGGGCCGCGGCCCGCGCGACTTCAGCGGGGTCAGCATACACGCGCACCCCCGGTAGAATCTCCGGGGGAACGCTCTTATCTATTCCGCCAGTGTCGGCCATCGCGCTCCAGCAATTCGTCGGCTTCATGTGGGCCCCAGGTGCCCGCCGCATAGTTGGGAAATTTGGGTTTGTTCGACTGAAAATAATCCAGAATGGGATCCACGAGGGCCCAGGCCGCTTCGACGCCATCGGCGCGGTCGAAAAGCGTCGCGTCGCCGCGCATGCAGTCATTGATCAGCGTGGCATAGGCGGATCGCTCGCCCCCGCCAAACGCCGCCTGATAGCTGAAATCCATGGTAACCGTTTTCAATTTCATTTCCTGCCCCGGCAGCTTGGCATGAAAGGAAATTGAAATTCCTTCATCGGGCTGGACATTCAGCACGAGAGTATTCGTTGATAAATCCTGACCGCGAAAAACAAGGTGAGGCGCGCGGCGAAACTGGATGGCGATTTCGGTGACGCGGGAGGGAAGGCGTTTGCCGGTCCGCAGATAAAACGGAACGCCGGCCCAGCGCCAGTTGTCAATCTGCAAGCTTGCGGCGACAAACGTTTCCGTGGCCGAACTTTTTGCCACCCCAGGTTCATCCCGGTACGCGGCGAGCAAGGAAGAATTTCCGGAATCGCCGCCCGGCCCGTATTGCCCGCGCACGACGTCCTTCTTGATGCTCGCCGAGGTAAACGGCCGGATCGATTGCAGGACCTTGATTTTTTCATTGCGCACGGCGTTGGCATCGAAGGCAGCCGGCGGTTCCATGGCCACGAGCGAAGTCAGCTGCAGGACGTGGCTCTGAATCATGTCGCGCGTGGCGCCCGCGGTTTCGTAGAACGCCGCGCGCTGCTCGACGCCCAAAGTTTCCGCCGCGGTGATTTGCACGTGGTCCACATAGTTGCGGTTCCACAGCGGCTCGAAAATGCCGTTGCCGAACCGCAAGACCATGAGGTTTTGCACCGTATCCTTGCCCAGGTAATGATCGATGCGGTACACCTGGGATTCTTCGAACGCTTTGAGCACGGTTTGATTCAGCTTTCGCGCCGAGGCCAGATCGCGGCCGTAGGGCTTTTCGATGATGATTCGCGTCCAGGATTTCCCGTTGGAGTTTTTCGCCAGGCCCGCTCTATCCAGTTGTTCAATAATTACAGGATAAATATCCGGCGGGGTGGCCAGGTAAAAGAGCCGGTTTCCATTCAGTTTGTGCTCCCGGTCAAGCTCCTCGAGCCGCTTCTTCAATTTCTCGAAGGCTTCCGGATGATCGTACTCCCCCGCGACATAGGCCAGGGCGTTGGCAAATTCCTTGCACTCCTCTTCCCGCAGCGTGTTGGCGTCGGCGAATTTCTTTACCGAATCGACGGCCGATTGTTGAAAGGCCTCGTCGGTCATGGGCGTGCGCGCAAAACCGATGATGGCAAAACGCCGCGCCAGGCAATTCTGCGCGGCCAGGCCGTACAGCGCGGGCACCAGCTTGCGGCGCGCGAGATCGCCCGAAGCGCCGAAGATGACGAGCGTACAGGGGTCGGCGGGCGAGATGGAACTTTGTCTTGTCGGCTCGGCGGTTTCAATTACTGCGCTTTTGCTTGCCGTCATGTTCGGGCCCTCACTTTTTCGCGGCCGCTTTGATGGCATGGCCGCCAAACTGATTCCGCATCGCGGCCAGCAGCTTGTCGGAATAGGAATCGGAATCGCGCGACGTCAGCCGCTGCAAGAGCGACAACGTGATGATAGGAGCCGGAACGTCGAGATCGATGGCCTCGGCCACCGTCCAGCGGCCTTCTCCCGAATCCGCAACGTATGGTGCGATGCCCGCCATCTCTGGATTGTCCTTCAGCGCGATGCTCAGCAAATCCAGCAGCCAGGACCGCACCACGCTTCCCGTTCGCCAGATTTCCGAAACCTGGTGCATGTCCAGAGCAAATTCGTTTTTCTTCTTCAGGATCGCGAAGCCTTCGGCATACGCCTGCATCATTCCGTACTCGATGCCGTTGTGGACCATTTTCACGAAGTGGCCCGCCCCGGATGGCCCGACGTGACCCCATCCCTGGTCCTTGGCCGGCGCGAGCGTTTCCAGGAGCGGGCGCAAATACTCGACCGCGGCTTTCTCGCCGCCCACCATCATCGAGTATCCTTCCTTGAGGCCCCAGATTCCGCCGCTCGTGCCCACGTCGACGAACCGAAATCCCTGCGCCTTCAGGCTGACTCCGCGGCGCTGCGTGTCTTTGTAATTGCTGTTGCCGCCGTCGATCAGAATATCATCTTTGGAAAGGTGCGGAGTGAGCGCGGCAATGGTTTCATCGACTGGCGCGCCGGAAGGGACCATGATCCAGATGGCTCGCGGCTTCCCCAGCTTGCCGGCGAGGTTTGCCAGCGAATCGGCGCCGCCTGCGCCGGCCGCACGTGACGCGCGCCACGGCGCCGGCATCGCGGTCGTAACCAACGACGCGGTGTCCGCCGCGCACGAGCCGCTCGACCATATTCGCGCCCATGCGCCCCAGCCCGACCATTCCGAGTTCCATATACGCCTCCGCCCCTAGGATTCCGCGATGCTCACACCGCTGGCTGCCAGGTCACGCCGCAACTGCGCCGCGTTTTGGAAATGGATCGTGCGCATTTGTAATTGCCGCGCACACTCCAGGTTCAGCTCCCGGTCGTCAATGAACAGGCATTCGCCGGGATCGCTCTGGGTCACTTCCAGCGCTAATTTATAGATGCCCTCTTCGGGCTTTCGGACTCCCAAATAACAGGAGCTGAAAAAAGCCTTGAATTCCCGGCGCAAATTGAATTGATGGATCCTGCGTTCATTGAGTTCCAGCGGCTCGTTGTTGATCGTGGCCTGCAAATATTTTCCGGTAGCGGCCACGGCGGACAGAACGGCGCGCGATTCCGGGAATTCCGAGGACTGCGCGAATATGAACTCCGTGAATTCTTCGCGCGTGAAATTTCTTTTGCGGTAGAAAACCGTGCGCTGAAGGTAGGTGTCGAGCGTAATGCGGCCCGTTTCAAACGCGGGGCTGGCGAGTTCGTGCCGGTCTTGAAGCTCTTCCCAATCGATCCCAAATTTCTTGGCCGCCGCGGCGCGCGCTCCGCGGTCCCAGCCGTTGGACAGGATTACGCCGCCTACATCCCAGAACAGCGCCGTGACGTCCGACATCGCGCCCCCTCAGAGCCGACCGCGTGACCCGGATATTGTAAGCGAACCGGGCGAAATTGCGCTGCCCCCTCGAAAATCTTTTTATGGCTCGCCAAGGGTACATCTTCAAAGCTAATAAGCCAGTTTCCGATAAGACGGCTTCTCAGGCACTGGCCGTCTACATGGTAAAATGCCGCCTACGATGTTGAATGACATTAATCTGATTGAGCGCAATAATTCGCTATATGATCCAGCAAACGACTCCATCGGCCTGGTATAATTGGCGAAAACCGGCGTATTTTGCAGCAGCTTGGTTCGTGTTCTGGTTCCTCTTGATGGCCAGTGGCGGTATGGATGCAATCTTTTTCATTGGATTTTTTGTAATTCTGCCAATTCTTAGCATCGGCTTGGTCCTGATTGGCGTGTTGATTGTTGCAGCCGTGAACCGCCCAGATAGACGACACGCTTTACGAATATTGGTGTGGCTGGTGACCCTCTGGGGTATCCCACTGTCCGTTTACCGCTACGAATGGTCACACCCCTTTGCAGTCAGCGAAAAGGTGAGATGGCTGGCCCGGTCTGAAACATACAAGCGCGATTTTCAGCTTGAATCGAGTTCCGCGAACGGAGAATTGCGACACACCGATTGGGACATGAAGGGGCCAGCGTTTGCAGCCATTTACACTTATCTGGTTTTCGATCCCTCCAATTCGCTGGCCTCGGCAGCGTTGAGTCATCAGCCCGGTAAGTATCAAGACCTGCCTTGTGAGGTTCATGAAGTTCGACGCCTTGAAAGCAGTTGGTACGTCACCGTCTCTGGGACACCGTGGAACGAGTGTAATTGAAGCGATTTGCGAAGTGATGTACTGGGTAGATCTCAGTAAACGGCGTTATCGTCAACTGGGAATCTGGATTTCCCACATTCCGATAACAGGGGCCAGCTCAACGGGTCGATGCAACACCATCTAATCGGTTGATCTGACAATACTTTCCCTCGAGAATCGATCTGTACGGCAGGACTCGATTAGAACCTAAACAGGGCAGTGTTCTTTTTGAATCAACGCTCGCGACCGAAATCACCCTCGTAGACTCCTACAAGAAGACTTCGAGCAAGTGTTGCAACGACCCATTGAGACCGCCGGACTTATCAGGACTTATCCGGGTTGCGATGAAAACGCACGTGATGCTTTCGCTCTTGCTCTTGTTCCCTGTATTCACCGGGGCATATAATGAGCGAACAGTGACGGAAAATTCCAATCCACTCCGTGGCATTGTGCCGAAGGTCGCTCACAAGGACGACGTAGACGACACCGCGTTTGTAGAACTAATTGAAAAGTTGCCGGGTGAAGTTGCATTCGATGCCTACGTGAAGGCAATTATGTCGGCGCCCGAAGTGGCGGAGCGGATTACCGAGCTAGAGAACTGCCTGCAGCGGCTGGCGAACGCGGTGTGGGCATCGGGATTGATCGACAAGGGTTCAGGGCTCCGCGAAGCGACCGAAGAGGCGGCCATCGTCCTAAAAAATCGGCTTGAAGTGGGAGCCGTAGCGAGTCGAATTAGGAAGCGAGTGAGTGCGCGGCTAAAACCATTCCAAGACGACTTGCGGCTCATCAAACCCTCAAGTACAAAAGCGCCCGATTCGAACAGTTGATTCCCACTGCACTCGTTCCGGGATCATGCCAGGTTCTCTAAACGGAATGTGGCCCGGCTCGCACCCCACCGAAATCCCACATGACGATAAGGCGACGCATTAAAAAAGGGCGCCCCTTTAGAGTAGGTTTGATCGTTCGCATCAAAGGCTACGGGTTCGGCTCGCTGGGATTAAGCACTTCGGCCGCTGCCACCGCATCCTCCTCGCGCACCAAAACGCGGAACAAGGGGTACGAGAGGGGCACAGGAACAGCCTCGATCGCCACTTCAATGCCTCCGGATTCTAGCGCGCCCTGTGCAATGTCGGCATCTCTTCGCGTTTCGCAGATTTGAGCAACTACTAGCTTCCCTTCGGGTGCCTTGTGAACCGGGTGAAGAATTTCGTGGGCAGCGGCAGCGTCTTGCTCGCGGACCAGCAGCTTGAACCCGAAACCACTCCACGCCAGATGATCCCGCATACCGCCAGCTCTATCAGCTTGGATCACCGCGTCGATGCCAGCGGATTCGAGGACACTTTTCGCAATGTCGGCCTCGCCCTGTGATCCGAAGGCTTGAACCAAAACGAGTATGCTAGGGTCCATGCTGTAATTATATGCCCTTACGTTCCTTCCCATGTCACCCGCTGAAACATTAGAACGTCAACGTCGTGCGCCAAGTCCTGAGAAACGGGATTATCGGAAACTTGCCCACTACCCCGTCTCGCACGGTTTGGTTTTCCTTGATTCTTGCAGTATCGTAAGTAGGAACGGATTGCCCAAGTTCCCCGATGGAGGATGCACATGGCGGATGAATCCTGTGGCCCGACAAATCCGGCGCCAGCAAGCGCGCCCGCAAAGCCCGGCCAGCGTATGGTCCATTGCGTGAAGTTTGACAAAGACATGCCCGGCCTCGAGCGCATCCCGTGGAAGGGAGAACTGGGCAAGCGCGTGTATGAGAGCGTCTCGGCCGAGGCCTGGAAATTGTGGATTGAATACTCCAAGATGCTGGTGAATGAGTACCGGCTGAATCCTCTTGACCCGCAATCGCAGAAAATCATGGAAGAGCAGATGGAGCAATATTTCTTCGGAGAGGGCGCCAAGCTGCCGGAAGGATACGTTCCGCCCAGGGCTAAGGGTTAAGTGGCACAGACTTCAGTTTGTCGATTTTTGTTGGAAATCCCGGGCCGCGCGTTCGTTGCTGACTAAAACGAATTCGACGGTAATGCCGCGCGCGCGAGGGTGATTAAAGCACCTGCCAAGTTCACGTGGAAATCCACAGACTGAAGTCTGTGCCACTCAAACCGTTCCCGTCACCGGATGCTGCACCGGCAATCGCTCGGCAATTTCAAATTTTAACTGGCTGTGCGCTTGGCGGAGGGCGGATTCCACTTCGTCGGGCGATTTTCCATGCGCGAAGAGGAACCCCAGATACGTCGCTCCCTCGGGCCACGCCGCGATCAAATCATGCAGGCGCGCCGTGATTTGCACATCTTCGATCCCGGGTGTGGCGCGAGCCTGCTCTTCGCCCTCCACTCTTTCGAGAACGCCGGTCTTGGGCACGGGAATCATCATTACGCCGGACGCATCGTTCTCCCGATCCAGATCCGTCCCCTGCATGCCCAGCGCATGGCGTATCAGCAGCTCTTCCAGGAAAATTCGTTCCGCGCCGAATCGCAGGGCGCGCGCACACAAGCCGCCGATGGGTCTCGCCGCCGCCTCCAGAACCCACGGGCCTTTGTCATTGATGCGAAACTCCGCGTGCACCGGGCCGTGCGTGAGGCCCAACGCATGAACCGTGCGCTCGGCGCAGTCCAGCAGGCGGTCGTAAACCTCGTCCGGCAAGCGCGAGGGCGTGACGTAGAGAGTCTCTTCAAAATACGGCCCTTCGAGCGGGTCCGGTTTGTCGAACACCCCGAGAATTCGCAGCTTTCCGCGGGTGAGCAATCCCTCGACGGCCACTTCCGCGCCGGGAATGTAGCGTTCCACGAGCAGCTGATCGAGTTCCGATTCGCGCGTGACCTTTACTTCCGGGGATTCCAGCAGTTCCTTGATGCGCGCCACGGCGGCCTGAAATTCTTCCGGCTGATTCGCGCGGATCACGCCCTGGCTCGCGGCCAGGCGCAGCGGCTTGACGACGCACGGAAACTGCACGCGCGGAAGAATTTTTTCCACGCGCTTGTCGAGCCGGAAGGAAAAAAATCCGGGCACCGGAAGCCCCGCGTCGCGCAAGACCTCGCGCTGGCGCAATTTGCTGCGGCAATTCTCCACGGATTCCGGAGAATTGTAGGGAAATGCCAGGGCGCGCGCGGTGTACGCCGCGGTCGCCGTGGCCCGGTCGCCAAGAGCGATCAATCCGTCCACGGGCCGCACCAGCGATTGCTTCACGATGCGCCGGGCCGAGTCTTCAGGCTCGTCAAAGCGCACGGCGATCGCGCCGTCCGCCCACGGGTCCTCGAGCTGGTGGCAGCGGTCGCTGGCAAACACGACATCCACGCCCAGCGCCTTGGCGGCTTCCGCGAAGCTGCGCGTTTGGTAACCCAATTTGCTAGCGAGAATCAGTAGTCGGCTCATAAGGGCTGCTTCGGATGCTTCCCCGCCTTTCTTTCTGGCTTACATCTCAGAGCGCGCCGTTGGATGTTCTACCTAATTCGTGAAGGCCAGCGGCTGACGCCGTGTTCATTTTGTCTCATCTTGGCACCGCTGAAGCCGTGCCCCACAAACATCGAGTGACGGACGATTCCTGATCGGCGGACAAGTTTTGTGGGTCGCGGCTTTAGCCGCGACTTGAAATGCGGCTGACACAGGGCTTTAGCCCCTGAAGCGCCACTTCAAAATTGGGCCGATCAACTTCCGCTCGCTTCATACATATTGATCCGCTTTGGCTACTGTTTCCTGCACTTTTCCGATGGAAACGAATTGCGCGTCCATCGGTTCGGCGCAGCAGTACCAGGGCTCATCGAGATACGGGACTGGCGCGCTCTTCCACGCGGAATGCATGGCGCCATTCGGCGCGCGATTCCCGGCGGCCGCATGCGCGGCGCGGCGAATGTGCGAAAAAATTTCCGTCCGCGAAAGTTTGAGGCTGTCGCCGCGTTGCACCAGCTGCGAAATTTCGCGCGCCAGGGCGTCCACGCGCGGGTCTTCGTGTTTCCAGGGAAAGACGAGCGCCGCGGAATCAAACGGGCCGACCATCGCGCTCACCTCGGGCAATTCCAGGAGGCGCGAGCCTGCCGGGACGAGCAGCCGAATGGCCAGCTGGATGGGCGCCACGTTTTCGGACAAACCCTGCTCGGCGAGCACGTCCAGCAAATCCTGATAGCCTTCGAGCGTCGTCCACGGCGTGAACGGCACAAACGTGGGCAAGAGCGTCATGCCCAATTCCCGGAAGCGCGCGATAACCGCGAGAAAATCGGCGCGCGTGTGGCCCTTGTCGAATTTCTCGAGCACTGTGTCATCCACAGATTCCACTGCGCTCGTAACGAAGAGGCACCCGTTATCGCGCAGCGACGCCAAGAGGACGTCGTGTTTGCTCAAATGTTCGATCTTGATGGTCGCGTCGTAGGTCAGTTCCGGAAACTCGCGATGCATCGCCTCCACAATCGAAATCGCATGCGCCGGGCCGTTGAAGAAGTCCGGGTCGCCAAACGTGATGTGCCGCGCGCCCGCCGCGACTTGCTGCCGGATATCGTCGAGCACGACGTCGCGTTCCACCACGCGAAACGCGCCGTGATACACCGGCACGATCGGGCAGTGCCGGCAAAGGTGCTTGCACCCGCGCGTCGCCTCGGTCGAGCCCGCAATCCGATGCTCCCCGCCCGGCAAGACTACGCGCGCATATTTCGCGGGTTCCAGCATGCCCGCGCGGTCGGGCAAGATAAATTTCTGCCGCGCGAGAGAAATTACCGGCTCCTGCTGCTTCAGGGAGCCGTTGCCGTTCGCAGCGCCGCGCTCAAGGCGCGATGCGAGGCTCGCCAGGCCTTCCTCGAATTCGCCGCCAAGGATCGTGCCCACGCCGAGGCCGCGCAAGTATTCCTCGTTCACCGGTGCGTAGAGTCCGTAAAAGCAAAGGTGAGCGCGCGGATTCTTTTCACGGATTTTCGGAATGAGGCCCGCCGCAAGCCGCGTGGCCGTGTGCATCGGCACATAAAGGGAAATCAAATCCGCGGCGAGGATGGCTTTTTCGTTGAGCGCTTCGCGCGTCAAATCGAGGCAACAGACATCGTGCCCGCGAGCGCGCAGCCATGCGGCCGGTGAAGCCAAACCAAACGGCTGCCTGCCAAGTTCATACGTAGAGATGAGAAGGATGTTCATCCGGCTATGCGAGCGCCCATGACCATTCTAACCGAAGCGCATCGCGGAGGAACAACTATGCAGACAAACGCCTCGTCCCGACGGCTGGGCCGCCCGGGACGAGGCGGAAAGTTGTAACCATTTTGGACCGTCGTCCTGCGGATATCCCGACGACCGCGAAAATGGAAAGTTCAGACCTTTACGGGCAGGTCGGTGAAAGCATCTTGATGGCCGTCACTTTCATATAGTGAGGGGCCTTCGGTACGCCCTTCATCGCCTCGGCTTCTGCAGGAGGAACTGGCGTGCCGGTGATCTCGATCTTGTGGCCGACATGGGGCTTCAAGTTAGCCGAGGACGAGACAATTCCGACGCTCTTCGGCCCTTTCTCTAGATCCGAGAGCATATAGGAATCGGGAGCGTCGCCGGCCCGCAGACAGCCAGTCATGCTGTGCTCTTTAGGAGCATCTTGAGCACTGGTACGCATGGAAATGGTAAATGCGCATGCAACAACCAGAACCGCGAGAATCAGTTTTTTCATGAAGGTCTCCTTTGAAGAGGATCGCGGGGCATGGTACCACACATTCTACCAACAAAATTGAAATCTGTTTAGTTGGGAGAGTTGGTGGGAGAGTTGGCCGCCCCGCTTTGCCGGTTCTGCATTGACCAGGCGTTGCAGCCGAATCCCGCGTGCAAGACTCTGTTTCCGGGACTCCGGGCTGCGCAGGGCATCAGGATGCGTTATGATTGAGTCCTGCAACACATGAGAAAGGAAGAATGTCCGTATGTCTCCCGCATCCAAAAATTCGTTCGGCACGCGTGACACCCTTCAGGTGGACGGCAAATCGTACGAAATTTTCCGGTTGAGCGCGCTGGAGAAAAAGGGAGTGGGGCATGTCTCCAAGCTCCCCTTTTCGCTCCGCGTGCTCCTGGAAAATCTTTTGCGCCAGGAAGACGGGCGATTCGTTCATCCCGGAGATATCGAGGCGCTGGCCGGTTGGGATCCGAACGCCGCGACGCAGAAAGAAATTTCCTTCATGCCCGCGCGAGTTCTTTTGCAGGATTTTACCGGCGTCCCCGCCGTCGTCGATTTCGCAGCCATGCGCGAAGCGATTCGCACGCTGGGCGGAGATCCGAAAAAAGTGAATCCCCTGCTCCCCGCGGAGCTTGTGATCGACCACTCCGTGCAAGTGGACAAGTTCGGCTCCGACATGGCCTTCGCGTTCAACGCGGAACTCGAATTTCAACGCAACGTCGAGCGCTACGCCTTCCTGCGCTGGGGGCAAGAGGCCCTGAACAATTTCAAGGTCGTCCCTCCGGATACAGGGATTTGCCATCAGGTCAACCTCGAATACCTGGCGCGCGTCGTGTTCGACGCCGCCGCGGACGGCAAGACGCTGGCGTTTCCCGATTCGCTCGTCGGCACCGACTCGCATACCACCATGGTGAACGGCCTCGGCGTCTTCGGCTGGGGGGTCGGCGGCATCGAAGCAGAAGCAGCGATGCTCGGCCAGCCATTGTCGATGCTGATCCCCGAAGTAATCGGCTTCAAGCTGCACGGCCGTTTGCCCGAGGGCACCACCGCAACCGACCTCGTTCTGGTCGTCACGGAAATGCTGCGCAAGAAGGGTGTGGTCGGAAAATTTGTGGAGTTCTACGGCACGGGATTATCCAGCCTGAGCCTGCCGGACCGCGCCACGATCGCTAACATGGCGCCCGAATATGGCGCGACCATGGGCTTCTTCCCTGTGGACGCCGAAACGCTTTCCTACTTGCGCTTTACCGGCCGGACCGTATCCCGCGCGCGCCTCGTCGAGGAATACACCAAGGCGCAAGGAATTTTCCGCACCGACGCTACGCCGGACCCGATCTTCACCGACAAGCTCGAACTCGATCTTGCCACGGTCGAAGCCACGCTGGCCGGGCCGAAGCGCCCGCAGGACCGCGTTCCGCTGCGGCAATCCAAAGCGTCGTTCGAAAAGTCGCTCGAGGGGGCGGCGCAAAAGCATGTCCCCGTGCGCAACAACGGCGACAAATTCGAGCTTTCGAACGGTTCGGTGGTCATCGCCGCGATCACCAGTTGCACGAACACTTCGAATCCGTCCCTGATGCTGGGAGCGGGCCTTTTGGCGAAAAAGGCCATTGAGCGCGGCCTGCACAGCAAGCCCTGGGTGAAGACCAGCCTCGCGCCCGGATCCAAGGTGGTCACCGATTATCTGAAAGCCGCGGGCCTGGGAAAATATCTCGACGAACTGGGCTTCCAACTGGTGGGCTACGGCTGCACGACCTGCATTGGCAACAGCGGCCCGCTCGAAGAACACATCGGCGCGGCCATCAAGGAAAACAGCCTGGTCGCCGTTTCGGTCTTGAGCGGGAACCGGAATTTTGAAGGACGCATCCACCCGCTGGTGCGCGCGAATTATCTGGCGTCGCCTCCTCTGGTGGTGGCTTACGCGCTCGCGGGGCACATGGATTTTGACATGGCCAGCGAGCCGCTCGGCAACGACAAGGCCGGCAAGCCGGTATTTTTGCGCGACATCTGGCCCTCCCCGCAGGAGATCGAATCCACCGTGCGCGCGAACGTCACGACCGCGATGTATCACAAGGAATACGGCGCAGTGTTCCAGGGCGATTCGCGCTGGCAAGGATTGAAAGTGCCCAAGGGCGATATTTACGCCTGGGACAAGAAGTCCACATATATCAAGAATCCGCCGTTCTTTGAAAAAATTACGAGAAGCCCGGCGCCGCTTACTGACATTCACAAGGCGCGAACCCTCGCGATGCTGGGCAACAGCATCACCACCGACCACATCTCGCCCGCCGGCTCGATCGGCGCTGACAGCCCGGCCGGAAAGTGGCTCATCGAACAGGGCGTGAAGCCTGTGGACTTCAACTCCTACGGCGCGCGCCGCGGCAATCACGAAGTGATGATGCGCGGCACGTTCGCCAACATCCGCCTGCGCAACCAGCTTGCTCCCGGCACCGAGGGCGGCTGGACCGTGCACGAGCCCGACGGTGAAAAGATGTCCATCTACGACGCTTCGATGAAATATCAGAAAGAGGGCGTGCCGCTGATCGTGCTGGGCGGCAAGGAATACGGCTCGGGATCGTCCCGCGACTGGGCAGCCAAGGGTACGCTGCTCCTCGGCGTGCGCGCGGTGATCGCGGAGAGCTTCGAGCGCATTCATCGCAGCAACCTGCTTGGCATGGGCGTGCTCCCGCTGCAATATCGCGCGGGAGATTCGGCGCAGTCGCTCGGCCTTACAGGATTCGAGGAATACACGATGGAAGGCATTTCAAAACTGGCTCCCGGCATGACGGTTGAAGTCCACGCCCGCGACAAACAGGGTAAGGAAAAAGTGTTCCAAACCGTCGCCCGCGCCGACACGCCCGAGGAAGTCAACTATTACCGGCACGGGGGCATCCTGCCGTACGTCCTGCGGCAAATGTTGTGATGTTTTTTAGTGGCACAGGCTTCAGCTTGTGGGGGGTTGGTTCAAGCTAATTCGATCTTGCTGGTGGGAAACGCCACAGGCTGAAGCCTGTGCCACTGGTTCGAATCTCCAATTTCGAGGACGTATCCCGCAATGCCCAGTAGCATCGAAGCGCCAGATTGGTCGGCGATTCCAAAGCCCACAGATGATGGAGCTGCATCGCACCTTGTAGGAATGCTCGTACCGTCACTCCCCTTGCCTGCCACCGATGGGACGACGGTTGACCTATCCTCGCTTCCCGGCCGAGTCGTGGTTTATGCCTATCCTCGAACGGGAATTCCCGGAGTCGAAAACCCGCCCGGATGGGATCTGATCCCCGGCGCGCGAGGATGCACGCCACAGTCGTGCGCTTTCCGGGATCACTTCGCGGAGTTGAAAGCCCTTGGCGTCCGTCGCCTTTTCGGCCTTTCCACCCAGGATACCGCCTATCAGCGAGAGGTTGCGGAGCGACTGCACCTGCCGTTTCCGATTCTCTCGGATGAACAGCTCAAGCTTACGGCGGCATTGCGCCTGCCGACCTTCCAGACCATCGGGATGACGTTGCTGAAGCGCCTCACTCTGGTGATTCATGACGGAAAAATCGAGCACGTCTTCTACCCCGTTTTTCCTCCCGACCGGAATGCCGGCGATGTCATCGCCTGGCTCACGGCCATGGGCCGGTCGTGAACCTATCCTCCATTAGAGACGAGGTGTAACTTGACTGGAAAACTAAATCGGCGGGAACTTGTGAAAGCCGCAGCCGGAGCCTCCTTCGCCGCAGCCGCGTGGGGGCAGCCGATTGCCACGCGGGCCGCTCAGAATTCCAATGCCGTGCAGCAGGAATCAGGCGTGGATATGTCACATGAGTGCACGGTCGCCGATCCCGAACACTACCATCTGGAATTTGAAAACGAGTTTGTCCGGGTAATCCGCTGCCGGATTCCGGGGCGCGACAAAGTGAAAATGCACAATCATCCTTTTGGTTCGGTCATTATCTTTATGACGGACCAAAACCTGCATCAGACGCTCGAAAACGGGATGACGGAAGAAGCCCGCAACAAGGCTGGAAACATCGTGTGGGGAAACGGATCCCCGAAGCAACATATGGGCGAAAACATCACCGATCAACTGTACGAATACATTCGAGTGGACATCAAAGCAGCGTCGCCCAAACGCGCCTGACCGCGAGCGCCCTTGGCGGCGCGAGCTTTCACCCGGCAAGTCCGCTTCCCACTGCATACAAATTCTGGCAACATTCCTGGCCGGAATGAAGGAGTCCTCCATGCGCTCGCGATCCTTTCTGCTTTCTTTGCTGCAACTTTGCATCGCCCTGCTTGCGGCCGCGAAGCCGAATGCGGCCGCGCAATACCCGCAGCCGGGGCCGGACCGCGTCTATGCCATCAAGGCGGGCAAGCTCGTCGACCCCGAAAAAGGCGCGACGGAAACGAGTCAAATCATTCTGGTGCGCGGCAAGAAGATTGAAGCCGTCGGCGCGAATTTGCAGATCCCCGCGGAGGCGAAGGTCATCGACCTCTCGAAATCGACTGTTCTGCCTGGCCTGTTCGACGCGCACACGCATCTATGCATGACCCTCAAGAAAGATCGCGACGGGAACAGCTATTTCTTCACCACGCTGCTCGACCCGACTCCCTACCGCGCCATTGAAGGCGTGGCCAACGCGAGGGACATGCTGGCGGCGGGCTTCACCACGGTGCGCGACGTGGGCAACGCCGGCAATTACGCAGACTCCGCGTTGCGCGAAGCCATCGAGCGCGGCCTCGTTCCCGGCCCCACCATGATCAACGCCGGGCGCATCATCGCGCCCTACGGCGGGCAATTTCACTTGCAGCCCGAAAAGCGCGACCTGGCCACGCCCGAATATGCTTTCGCCGATACGCGCGACGAAATGACCAAGGCCATTCGCGAAAATATTCATTACGGCGCGACGGTCATCAAGATCGTGGTTGACGATCAGAAATATATCTACAGCGCCGACGACATCCGCTTCATGGTCGAAGAAGCGCACCGCGACGGGCTGAAGCTCGCCGCGCATTGCTGGACCCGCGCCGGCGCGCACAACGCCACCGAAGCCGGCGTCGATTCCATCGAGCACGGCGAAATGATGACCAATGAAGATTTGCAGCTGGCAAAAAAGAATCACGTCGTCCTGGTGGGAACGGACTTCACCGAAAGGGCCGCGCGGGACAACGGCTTCCCCGAACTGCACGCCGTATTTGTCGACCGCCTGAAGCGCGCCTATCAGATCGGCGTAACCATGGCGTTCGGTACGGACGCATTCATCTACGTGCCCGGTGAAACGCGCGGGACGCAAGCGGCGGAATATGTGGGCTCCTGGGTGGAAGCTGGCGTCCCTGCGAAAGACACTCTGCGAGCCATGACGGTGAATGCGGCGCGGCTGCTGGGCGTCGACGCTGAGCGCGGCGCGATCAAGCCTGGCCTCGCCGCCGACATCATCGCCGCTCCCGAAAACCCGCTGGACGATATTCAAGCCGTTCGCAAAGTGTCCTTCGTGATGAAAGACGGAAGCGTTTTTAAGAACGAGTAAGTGGCGCCGGCTTTTAGTGGCGCGGGCTTCAGCCTGCGGGTTTTAGTTACAGCAGGGGCGTCCACGCTCCAACCAACCCCCGCAGGCTGAAGCCCGCGCCACTGTCGATTAGTTTGGCACCCGGACCACCGTGAGCGACTTAACCATCTCCACCCACCGCGCCGGACGCTTTTCGTGAGGTGCCACCAGCCGGAACGGCCCGAGCGCGCCGGGGATGGGCGCCCCATCCATCGTGTCCGCCAAGATGATCTCCGAATCCATGAAGCTGGAATTAAATTCCTCGAGCGCAAAGACGACGCGATAATTGTCCGCAGCTTCGACGAGTACATACGTCGCCATGGCTTGCCCGCGCAATTGTTCGCCCTGTGGGACGCCGGCCTTCTGCAGCAGATCCTCGACCAGGACGCCTTCGTAAACTTCCGTTTTCTTGGAGTGCGCGTTGTCCACACGCAGCGTTTTTCGCGGCATGGCCTTAAGATCGGCCACCGTCAGGTCGAGAGGCGTAGTGACCGCGCCGGTGATCTTGAAATCAGTGGGCCCCGTCGAAGGCTTTGGCGGGGCGGATTGTTGCGCCCACGCGGAAAATCCGAGCAAAAGACCCATCACAGCGGCAGGTAAAATACGGCGCATAGAGATTCCCTTTCCAAATGCGAATTAACTGAGAGTTGGCCCTGACTCCACCGGGTTCAGAAAAAGGGTCCCCTCACTTACGCACTCCGTTTAGCCCTTTTGCAGCATGACTTCCGTCGATTTGATGACGGCGGACACGCGGTCGCCGACCTTCAGCTTCATTTCCTCGGCGCTTCGCCTGGTAATGACGCTATCGATCAGATTCTTGCCGACTTGAACGGTGACGTGAGCCATGACACCGTCCAATTCCAGTTCCACAATCTTTCCTTCGATCTGATTTCTTGCCGAAAGTTTCGCGGCCAATGGAATACCCTCGATTCTGCCGATCGCCTCGGAGTCACTTCTCGTCCGGGCCAAGCTTCGGATTTTTCCGCCTGACTGTCAAATCGTCTGAAATCGGCTACGAATTACACGTATTAATATGACTTTCACACACTGGAATCGCCGTGCCATGGTGGGAGTGAGCGCAGACGGGTTTGGGCGAGGGGCCGGCCGTACGATTTTGAGCCTACGGCCATAGCAATCCATATAGTTCCTATCCGTATTAAGTCGATTTGACATATCGGTTCTGATTGTATTAAATCAACCATCCACTTACGCTTCCGCCGCGTTAGAGCGGAACTATCTAATTACCGCCCACTCCAGGGCGCTTCAGGGGGGAACGTTTCATGAGCCGTTTAGTCGGGACCATTGTCTGCAATCCCAGAAATCATTCGTTTTGCGGTGTTATTCCTAAGTTTTTGATCGCTCTCGCCGGAGGCTGTCTTGCGGTTGCCTTGCTCTGCGCCCCGGCGGCCCGGGCGCAAGTCTCCGCCGCCATTTCCGGCAGAGTGACGGATCCTACAGGAGCAACAGTGTCCGGCGCTACGGTTATGGCAAAAAATGTGGAAACGGGAGAAACGCGCAGCACCTTTACAGACGACTTAGGCCACTACTGGGTGCCATCGCTGGCCGTGGGCGAGTACGAAGTGCACATCACGAAGCAGGGCTTTCAGGAACAGGTGCGCGGGGGGATTCACCTGGTCGTCGGGCAGGAAGCCAGCGTGGACATGGCGTTGAAGCTCGGCCAGGTCACCGACCAAGTCAAGGTATTAGAGGACGCCCCGTTAGTGAGCGTGACGCCCGCGGATATTTCGGGACTCGTTGGCGAACAGCAAGTTAAGGACCTCCCCCTTAATGGAAGAAGCTACGACTTGCTTATGGTATTGAATCCAGGCGTAGTCAACTTCACATGGGAAAAAACCGGCGGGATCGGCATCTCCAACTCGACGACGGCAAATATGTTTTCCGTCGACGGGAACAGGCCGCAGCAAAATCTCTTTTTGCTGAACGGCGTTGAGTTTACGGGCGCCGCCGAAAACAACATGCAGCCTGGCGGCGCCAGCGGACAATTGCTGGGAGTCGACGCGGTTCGCGAATTTAACCTGTTGCGGGATACCTACGGAGCGGAATACGGAAAGCACCCCGGCGCCCAGGTAACGATTGTCACGCAGTCGGGGACAAATCGATTGCATGGGTCCGTCTTTGAATTCCTGCGCAACAATGTTCTGGATGCGCCAAACTTCTTCGATGTGGCTTCCGCCCCTCCCTTCCAGAGAAATCAATTCGGCGGCTCGTTGGGAGCCCCCATCCAGAAGGATAAGACGTTCCTGTTTGCCGATTATGAGGGGTTCCGCCAGAACCTGCACCAGACCTCCGTGGAACTCGTTCCCGATGCGCAAGCCCGGGCGGATGCCGGAACAGCCGTGCAGAACCTCGGACTTTTGAATCTGTGGCCTGTCGCCCCGGCCGGCGCTCCCGATTTTAAGGTCGCCGGACAGGACGGGGTCGCGGAAGTCTTCCTCAGTCCCGATCAAACGATCCATGAGGATTTTGGAACAGCGCGGCTCGATCACATCTTTTCAAGCAGTGATTCCGCCGCGGCGGTTTACACCATCGATGATAGCGGGAGCGTGACCGCGACCCCGTTCGACGCATTCTCCACCGATCTGCTGACGCTGCGCGAACAGGTACTCAGCGTGGAGGAAACGCACGTATTTTCCTCCCGCTTCCTGAACACGGCTCGAATCGGCTACTCCCGCGCGGGATATTTCTTCACCGGAGAGCCCACTCCCGGCTCCCCGGCCGCCAGTGTTGCGGGATTCTTGCAGGGTCATCCGGTGGGAGCGGTGGTCGTGGGAGGAAGCCAGGCGTCCAATCCACAGGCGCAATTGGGTCTTGCTGGCAGCAACAATGGAAGCAACCTGTTTGTCGCTCGAAACCTGTTTACGTACACGGATCAAGTCTCCTACACCAAGGGGCGGCACCAATTGACCGGCGGCGTGTGGTTCCAAAGATTTCAATCCAATGAACAAATCGCCCTCAGCCAGTTTGGGCAATTGACGTTCACCGGATTACCGACATTCCTGGCAGGAACGGGCAGCTTCTTGTTCGACCCAACGCCTACACCATTGAGCTGGCGCTCATTGTTCGGCGCCTGGTATGTCGAAGATGCCATCCGTATTCGTCCGAACCTGACCTTGTCGCTTGGCTTCCGGGACGAATTCAGCACGGGATGGACGGAAGCGTACGGGCGAGCGTCAAACTATACCTATTCCAACGGCGTGATTTCGACGCAACCGAATGTTGGAGGGTCTTTGTTCACCGTCAATCGGGCAAAGTTCCTGCCGCAACCGAGGATCGCTCTGGCGTGGAGCCCCTTCGGCAGCAAGACCGTCGTTCGCGCCGGTTTCGGCATGTACAACGATTTGCAAGACGCTCTGGGCTATCGGGCAGACCAGAACGCACCTTTCAATCCGACCTACACGATTGCCGCCGGCAACATTGCCAATCTCAAGCTTCCTATTAATCCAGCCGCCGCGCCGGCCGCGAATGCTCTCCTGGTCCCGGGAGGGGTTCAACCAGATCTGTACATGCCGACCGTCTTAAATTATTCCTTGCGGATTTCGCGGGAATTGTCTCCCAACACGTCGTTGAGCGTGGGTTATGTGGGAAGCCGCGGTTATCACGAGTTGATTGGTGTGGACGGCAATGCCCCCGTCCCAGCCGTTTGCCCGGCGGCGCCGTGCCCGGCTGCCTTTCCATCCACGACCTACACGGACCCGAACACCCATGCGAAGCTTCCGATCTGGGGCCCCTTGGCCGGGAAGCCGGTCCCTGCAGGAACATTTTTCATCGCCCCGGGCACAACGAAGCCGAACACCAAGCTTGCAAACACGTGGACATGGTTTTCCGAAGGCACGAGTTCTTATAACGCTCTTCAGGTTGACTTGAAGCGGCGATTCAGCCATGGGCTCACGCTCCGCGGTGTGTACACCTGGTCGAAAACGCTGGACGATGGAGACTCGCTCAATGCTACTGCCGCGGCGAACGCCGTTGCTTTGCTTTCGAACCCGTACGATGCCGCCGCGGATAAGGGACTGGCAACCTACGATGTGCGCAACATCGGAGTCGTCACGGCGAGTTATGAGTTGCCGTTCGGACCGGGGCACAGTTATCTCAGCGGGAAAAGCGGAATTTTTGGAGCGGTGGTTGGCGGATGGACGTTTAATAGCATCGTAACCGCCCAGTCCGGATTCCCATTCACGCCGCTGCTTGGGTACAACCCGTCCAACAACGGCGATACGCGCAACCCGGTGCGGCCGTTTCTCAATCCCTCTTTCACGGGGCCGGTGATTCTCGGAAAGCCGGGCAAGTGGTTCGATCCCAACGCTTTCGTGGCTCCACAAAATAACAGCGGCTTTTTCGGAAACGTGGGGAGGAACACCTACATTGGACCAGGACTCGCGACCTGGGACTTCTCCGTGATGAAGGATACACACCTATTGGAGGGTCTGAACCTCCAGTTCCGGGCTGAAATTTTCAATCTCCTCAACCGCGCCAACTTCAATACTCCGAATCTCATCACAGATGTTTTGCTGCCCGCGCCGAATCAGACCGTTCCGGTCCAATCGCCCGCGGCCGGAGCGATCACGAGCACGTCCACGTCGTCCAGGCAAGTGCAGTTCGGCTTAAAATTTTTGTGGTGATGGACCAGTGGCGCATGCTTTAGCTTGCGGGGGTTGGAAATCGAAAGGTCAAAACCCCGCAAGCTAAAGCATGCGCCACTAAAACCCAAAATCAGGTGACGATCGTCGGATAGAGTTTCGTGGCCACGGCCACCAGCACTGCAAACGCGATGAACTGCACCAGGAAGTCCTTGCCCAGGCCGAAGGAAGTGCTGCTTCCCACGATCATCAAGGTTCGCAGGGCGTCCACTTGATACGAGAGCGGGTTGGCTTTGGATACCACGCGCAGCCACGACGGCATCAGCGTAAGCGGATAAATGGCGTTGCTCGCGAAAAATAGCGGCATCGTAAGCACCTGGCCGATCCCCATGAAGCGTTCGCGCGATTTTACCAGGCACGCGACAATCAGCGAGAACGTCGAGAAAATCGCCGACCCCAGCATCACGGCCAGCACGACTCCCGCCACCGCAAAAATTTCGATTCGCAGCTGAATGTGCAGGAGATACGACAAGAGATACACAAACACCATCTGGCACAGGCTGCGCACCGTCGAGGAGATCGCTCTTCCGAGGACCAGCGTGCTGCGCGGCGCGGGACTCACCAGAAATTTCTGCACGATGCCCAGGTCGCGTTCCCAGATCAGCGAGATCCCATAAAAAATCGCGCCGAACAGGACGCTTTGCGCCAGAATTCCGGGCGCCATGAAATCCAAATAACTGATGCCCCCGGTGGGGATCGCGCGGGTGCGGTTGAATACCTGGCCGAAAATCAGCAGCCAGAGGACGGGCTGAACCATGCGCGTAAAAAGCTCGACGGGATCGTGAATCAGTTTGCGAATGTCGGCTTCCGCGACGGCCAGAGTTTGGCGCAGGTAATTCGCGCCGGGAAACGGCTCAACCCACTCGTTGCGATGTGATTCGTGTGCGAGCGGCATCTCTCAGTTCGCCTCCTTCGGAAATGGTGGCGCCGGTGAATTGAATGAAGACGTCGTCGAGCGAGGCCTCCGCTCCGACTTGCGCCTTGAGCGCCGCCGGCGTGTCCATGGCGGCGAGCACGCCGCGGTGCATGACGGCCACCGTATCGCACAACTGGTCGGCTTCTTCCATGTCGTGCGTGGTCATCAGGATGGTCGTGCCGAACTCGCGGCGCAGTTCGCGGATGCGCTCCCACACGGAACGTTTTGCGGAGGGATCGAGGCCCACGGACGGCTCGTCCATGAATAAAACGCTGGGCCGGTGCAACATGGACTGCGCGATTTCCAGGCGGCGAATCATGCCGCCGGAATATTGGCGCACGAGTTTTCCGCCGACGTGCGCGAGGTCCATGAATTCCAGGGCCTGCGCGATCCGGCGCGATCGCTCCGTCCTCGGCATCCCGTAGAGCTTCGCGGAGATCAGCAGGTTTTCGTAGCCCGTCAGATCGCCGTCCGCGGACAGCATCTGCGAGACGTAGCCGATCTTTTTGCGCACCGATTCGGGATGCTTCACCAGATCAAAGCCGGCGATCTTCGCCGTGCCTTCCGTGGGAGGCAGCAGCGTCGTCAACATTTTGATCAGCGTGCTCTTCCCCGCGCCGTTTGGCCCGAGCAAGCCGAAGGTCGCGCCGGATGCGACGGAAAACGTCAGATGGTCGACCGCGACAAGCAGCGCGTACCGCCGTGTAAGTGAGAGAACCTCTATGACGTTGGCGCCGGGGGTGGTTTCCATGGATCCTAAAGTTTACCTCGGAGAAGCATTGGATGCGACATGAGGGTTCCAAGGCATGTTTTGCGACACGGGAAGAAACAATTCCTGCCGGCGCCCGTCTATTGAAAGTAGGATAGAGTGTCAACAAGTAATGCGTTTTGCCGGAGCACAACATGAATCGTTTCAGAATCCTATTGACCGCCGCGCTGGCTCTGATTCTGGGAATTGCGGCCGGCACAATGGCCGCACCGCCGCGAAGCCGGCCGGCACGGGCCGAATCCGCCGCCTCTCAAGAGGTACAGATTCCCATTCAGCAATACACCCTGAAGAACGGTTTGCGCGTGGTGCTCTCGGAAGATCACGCGGCGCCAACGGTATCGCTCTGCGTCACCTACGACGTCGGATCGCGGAACGAGCTGCCCGGCCACACCGGATTTGCGCATCTGTTTGAACACATGATGTTCCAGGGCTCGGAGAACGTGGGCAAAGGCGAACACTTGATCCTCGTCCGGGTGAACGGCGGCGACGTGAACGGCACCACCAGCAGCGACTCCACGAATTATTACGAGCGCGTGCCCGCCAATCAGCTGGACATGGCGCTGTTCCTCGAATCCGACCGCATGCGCGCCTTGCGTATCACGCAGGCGAATCTTGACAACCAGCGCAACACCGTCCAGGAAGAGCGGCGCCTGCGCATGGACAACCAGCCCTACGGAAAGACCGGCGAAATTATGGGAGACCTCGCCTACGACAACTTCGCGTACAAACATTCCACGATGGGCTCGATGGCCGATCTGAACGCGGCCAGCCTCGAGGACGTCGCCCAGTTTTTCAAGACCTACTACGCCCCCGACAACGCTGTGCTGACCTTGGTCGGCGATTTCAACTCAGCCGATACTCTCACCAGGATTAAAAAATACTTTGAGGACATTCCCTCGCAGCCCGCTCCTCCCGCTGTGGATATGGCCGAACCCGCGCAAACCGCCGAGCGCAGAACCGTGGTCGAAGATTCTTTCGCCCGCCTGCCGCGGCTGGACATCGTCTACAAGACGGTTCCCGCAAATACGCCGGATTTCTACGCGCTGGACATGCTCGGCGATATTTTGTTTGGCGGGCCGTCATCGAGGCTGTATCAGAAACTGGTGAAGGAAAAAGCAGTGGCTCTGCAAGTGTCTGGGGGAATCGATTTTCGGCGCGGACCGGCTCTCTTTCAAGCGTTTGCCATGCTCAAGCCGGGACAGGACGCGACCGAGGTCGAGAAGCTGATTTATGAGGAGTTCGAGCGCGTCAAAACGGATGGTGTTACACCGGCGGAAATGCAAAAAATCCTGATCCAGGATCGCCTGCAGCAGGCGGAGTCAATGATAAGCACGATGAGCCGCGCGCGAACATTGGGCCAATACGCCGTGTATTTCCACGATCCGAACCTGATCAACACGGTTCTTGCAAAATACAGCGAAATCACTCCCGGCGACATCCAGCGCGTGGCACGCCAGTATCTGGGCGCTGCGCAGCGAACCGTCGTGTGGACAAATCCAAAAGCGCAAGCCGCGCCGGCTCGTTAAATTCGAAGAGGATATCGATGAAGCGCTATATGAGCATCAGGTTTCCAATGCAGGTAGCGGCAGTCGCAATCGTGGCGGCCGCATTAGCGGCAGCAGGATGGAGCCAGGGTGAATCCGCCGCCGACAAATCCATCCCCACCAGCAAAGTCGAGCGCCTGAATCGCGCGCCAGTTTCGAAAGACATCCTGAAAGTAAAGCTGCCGCGTCCGATCGAGACCGTGCTTTCAAATGGCATCAACCTGATGATTCTTGAAGACCACCGGGTTCCGCTGATTACCGTGCAATTCGACATTGACGGCGCCGGACCGATGTATGAACCCGCCGCCCAGCCCGGCCTCGCCGGGGCCACCGCGGGCCTGCTGGCTGAGGGGACAAAAACGCGCACCAGCAAGCAAATTGCCGAGCAAATCGATTCCCTGGGCGCGTCACTTTCCGCATCCGCGGCATTCGGGTCCGGTTCAGCTATTGTGGCTGCTTCGGGGCTGTCGGACACGTTCGAACAGTGGTTCGCTCTGACTGCGGATGTCCTCCTCCATCCGAGTTTTCCGGCTGATGAACTGGCGCAATACCAGGCGCGCGCCAAGCCCGCCCTGCTGCAGCAGCGCTCGCAACCGGGATTTTTGGTCAACCAAACCATGAGCCGCGCGTTGTACGGTACATATCCGGCGGCGGTTGTTTCAACAACGCCCGAGTCTCTGGATTCCCTGACGCCGGCCATGCTCGCGGATTGGCACGACCAGCATTACGCGCCGCAAAACACGATTCTGGCGATTTCGGGAGATGTCCACGCGGAGACGCTCATCCCCATGCTGCGCCAATGGCTGGCCGAGTGGCCGCGCTCGAAAGCGACCGTGCATTTTGCTGCCGGTCCGCCGCCTGCCAGCAAGGAGAAGATATTTCTGGTGGACCGGCCCGGGTCGGTGCAAACCACTCTGCTGATGGGCAACCTGGCCATCGATCGGACGAATCCCGATTATCCGGCGCTGGTGGTGATGAACGAAGTCCTGGGCGCGGGATCGGCGAGCCGCTTGTTTTTGAATCTGCGGGAAGAAAAAGGCTACACCTACGGCGTGTACAGCAATCTGATTGCGCGAAAATATGCCGGGCCATGGACCGCGGGCGGCAACTTGCGCACGGAAGTGACCGACGGAGCCATGACCGAATTTTTGCGCGAACTGAACCGCATCCGCGACGAAAAGGTGCCGGACGAGGAACTCGACGCGGCCCGCCGCTCAGTCGTCGCGCGTTTCGCGCTCTCCCTCGAATCGCCGCAGCAGCTCATCGGCTACGCCATCACGCGAAAGGCGTACAACTTCCCCGCCGATTACTGGGACAAATATCCCGCGCAGATCGCGGCCATCAAAGCGGACGATGTCCAGCGTGTGGCCAGGAAGTACATCAATCCGGCAACCATGCAGGTGGTGGCGGTCGGAGACGCCGGCAAAATTAAAACAATTCTTGAAAAATATGGACCTGTGGAAATCGTGGATGCCTCCGGGAAAAACGCAGCGCAATCAGACAAACCGAAAGATGCGAGCGCGCAGTGACTTCGGAGGTCGGGACTTCAGTCCCGACGAAGAACGCAGATCGATCAGGGGTTTTAACCCCTGAAGCTTCAGGGGCTGAAGTCCGTAATCAAGAGCAACCTGAATGGCCGAGCTGAAGCTCGGCCCTCCTAAAACCGTGGGCGACCAGATTGGAATATTGCGCAAAGCTCACTTCACATAAATCGACAGGTTGAAGAGAATCAATTCGATGGGGCTGCGGCCGTGAAAAAATTGATGCTCACCGTGGCTAAATCCGAAGAGGGAAATTTGCACTGATACCGCGAGTCCGTTTGCAATCCGGCTTCGCGCGCGCAGTTCAAAAACACCGGCAATTCCACAAGATATTGATCCGAAAATCCGTGCGTCCCGTCATAGGCCACCGCGGGCGTCTTTTCCAAATTTGCCGCGGTAAGTTCCGGCGGCAGCGTATGAAGCTCGAGTATGAGCAAACCGAACCGGCCGACGTACGGCGCCCAGCGGCGCAGGTGCCGGACTAAATTTTCTTCCAGCTCATCGCAGGGAATCTCTTCTCCCAGGTAAGCAAATGCCCCGCTGGATTGCCCGGTCCTCGTACCGCGGACATAATTCGCAGGCGGCAAGTACGGCCGGTTGTGATCGAGAAACGAGCGGACATGCAGCAAGTTGTGCACGTCATGCCCCAGCGCCTCGATATCTCCCGCCAGCAAGGCCGGGCGGTTGATATCTCCGTGAATGACGAAATGCGCTGGAATCTCCGCCTTTCGCAATCGCTGCTTGGTAATCCGGCGCGCCACCTTATTGAAATCCGCTCCGACGACCAGCAGCGGATGCTTGTCCAGGACAGAACCTCGTGCGGTGCGCGTCTTGATCACGCAATATAAATGTTCGAGCAGCGTGCCGTCACCACACCCCATATCGCAGATGCCTTCGGGTTGCTGTTCGAGCGGGCGGTTGAAAATCTCAATGATAATTTCGTCCACTTTTTTGAAATACGTATTGTGAGCGCCGCCGCTACCCCAAACGTTCATTCCGCGATTGACCAGCAGTTCCGAACCGGTCTCATCGACTCGGGGAATGCGCGGGTTCCCGAAAAGAAGGGTACCGACAACGTTGAATTGCGGAAGATACGAGACGGTCACACCGTACGATGTCGCGATCTGCGCCGCGTAAAATCCGCTGGGCGTGAGGCGGACTTGGTTCTCCTCTCGCGCCATCCATCCCTGTGCAATCAGCAAGTCAAACACCAGGCTGAGGCTCGTATGATTGCCTGGAAGGGCATCCAGCTGTTCCGGTCCCTGCGTGAGCATTTCCAAAATTCCGCCGCGCGCCAGGGACACCATCGCTGGTCCCACCAGGACACCGTCGAAATATTCGCGAACCTGGCGGGATACCTCAGCCTCGACAGAATCCCCTTGCGCCGTTAGGCCCCAGTGGACTTTGGCCTTCTGAACAAGAGCTCCGAGGGAAGGAAGAATGGCCTCGTCGGATTTCCCGAACAAGAAATCCTCGAGGAAAATTGCCTTGGGGAGGAAGGAGATCACTTCTCCGCAATGACTCGCGGCAATTTTCATGGCCATCTGGCCTTTGGCCGTCAACGAGTAGGCTACATTGCCGCCGTTTCGGCCCGCCCGCTCCACCATCCATCCGCAGGAAGCCAATAGGCGCAGAGCCACGCGCAAGTATCCCCGGTTGCCATGAGTCCGATTCACGATTTGATCGAGTTCCACGAATTCCGACAAAATACCAAACTGATTGAAGACCCTGCGGTCGAGTAGAGATTTCAAAGTTGGAATGATAACGATTCCGGCCAGATGATTGAATAGAGTCGCACGAACCCTGGCTTTGTCGTCACCCGTCAGCGAGATGTTAGCCATTTCTGCAGCCTCGTCCGCCCGATTCCTGGAAGCTCGCTCACAATCGTCCTTCGAACAAATCCCTTCCCTCGACGAGCGCGCGCATCTTGCGATCCGCAACGCTGCGCTGCAGCATCCAGAACCCGCAATCCGGATGAATGTACCGGAGCCGGTCAGGGCCCAGCGTTTTCACAATATTCTCGATGCGCGACGCGATCAGTTCGGGGGTTTCCACTTCGTTGTCCTTGATGTCGACCAGGCCGACCCCCAGGCTGATCTTCGGATCCAGATCGCTGAAATATGCCAGCTCGTCGTACCCGCGCCGGGCAAATTCCAGCACCAGATGGTCCGCGCGGAGTGAATTCAAAAACGGGATAAGATCACGCCAGAATCCTTTGAGCATCGGCTGCCCGCCGTAATTGCCGAAACAAATGTGCACTGCCTTTTCGTTCAGAACGCCGTCCAGCGTGTGGTTGATGGCTTCGGCCGCCCAGGACGCGTCTTGAGGAAAACCGACGATGCAAGCCTCGTCCAACTGCACCACGTCCGCCTCGACCAGTTCAATTTGGCGGCGAAGCACCTCGGCCAGATCCATGGCCAGGTCGGGCACGTCATGGTAATAACAGTTGGTAAGAACCCTGGACAGCATGTGCGGACCGGTGCAGGTGAATTTGAGCGGCGACTTCGTCAGAACGCGCACGAACTCGTAATCGCTCGGGAGGTTGAGCGTTCCCTCTTGAATCTTGCCAACGGCCATGCCCGCCGTGAGAAGCCGGAACCCGGGCGCGCGGTCAGCCCGAAAGCGGTCAAAATCCGAAAGGGTGAACTCCTTGCGAATGCCCTCCATCTGCGAAGCGAAATAATCCACCATCCCGTTCGTCTCCGGATGGCTCGGGTCAAAGCGCATGAGTTCCCCATCGGTGACAAGGTCCAGCCCGGCAAGTTCTTGCGTTTTCAAGACCGTCATGACCGCGTCGCGGAGGACCAGGCGCGAGGTGTTCCCGACCATCCAGGAAGGGACGGGATAGCTGCCGACCCCTGTAGTTTTGATCCGTGGAGGCATTGGACTCTCCTCTTACCTGGCCGGCACAGGCTTCGCCTTTCGGCAATACAAATATAGCGCCACACCGGCAATCACTGAAACCACGCTCGCCACCTGTGCGTTCGTGAGCCCGTAGAACGAGCGCGGATTGATGCGGATGATTTCGACGAGAAAGCGCGCGATACCGGTGAGCACGAGGTACGCCGCGAAAATCATTCCGTTCGGCGCGCGTGTTTTCAAGGCGCGCGCGCCAAGCCGCCAGAGAATCCAGAAAATAAAAATGGCCACCAGGAATTCGTAAATCGGCGTGGGATGAACTCGCTCCGTCGTGGGCACAATGCCATTCGGGAAACTCATGCCCCAGGGCAGCGAAGTGGGAATGCCGTAATCGCCGTCGCCGGAAATCAGGCAACCAATTCGTCCGATGCCGTAACCCAGCGCCGCCGCAGGAGAAGCTGCGTCCAGCATCAGCAGCGGCGACATTTTGAAGCGCTTCGCCAAAAGCAGGAGGGCAAAAAATCCGCCGATGATCGCGCCGGCAAACGCAAAACCCATGGTGCTGAAAAGCTGCGGCCATGGATCGGCAAAAAATTCGGCGGGGCTTTCCAGCAAATGGTAAAGCCGCGAACCGGCGAGTCCCGCGAGCCCCGCAATGCCGATGATCGCCTCGGCGTCGGCGGAAACTCCGCGACGCGCAAAATCAGCGCGCAGAATAAAAAACGCGCAAATCAGCCCGATCGCCACCATCAGGCCGTACGAGCCGAGCGTCAAAGGGCCAATGTGAATGAAGGGATACAATCGGTCTCCCGTCGTCGCGCGGATTTTTCCGGCCTGCGAGCTGCGACAGTATACCCGAATTAGTAGCACAGACTTCAGTCTGTGGGGGTCCGTTCACTAGCCCAGGCCTTACGCACGAGCCAAGATCAGATGGAAACCCACAGACTGAAGTCTGTGCTACCAAAGTTCCTAGAAGCTATTGCACAACCCTCCGTAAGACGATCAGGAAGCAGGCAATATGAAAGAACGCGCCATAGATTGTGAGCGAGCGGTCGTAGCGCACGACCAATCGCCGGAAGTTTCCCAGCCAGGCGTTGGTCCGTTCTACAATCCATCGCCTCCGATAGCGCCGCAGCGCTCGGCCATCCTGCGTCGCGGGCCGAACGCGATTCTTTTTGTGCGGGCAAATCAACTCGATCCCGCGACGCTGCAAGCGCTTCCGCAGCGGATCGCTGTCATACGCTTTGTCGGCAATCACCCGTACTGGCTTCTGCCGGGGACGGCCCGCGCGATGACGCCGTCCTACCCGGATCGTCGCGAGCGTCGTTTCCGCGAGTTGGACTTCCGCCGGGGAGGCAGAGTGAAGGTAGTTTCCCAGAGGAAGACCGCGGCCGTCGACCACCACCATCCACTTCGTCCCCTTGCCCCGCTTGGTTTTTCCGACTCCGCAGCCCCTTTTTTCGCGGGGGCAAAACTCCCGTCCAGAAACGATTCGCTCCACTTCAATTGTTGGCGCTCGTTTAACTCGCCCAGAAACGACCGCCAGATGTTCAACCAAATGCCCCGCTCCTCCCAGTCTCTCAGCCGCCGCCAGCACGTCGAAGGATGCGGGAATTTCTCTGGCAGGTCCTGCCAGCGAGCCCCGCTCCGCAGAATCCACAAAATCCCTTCCAGTACGCGGCGGTTCTGGATCCACGGACGACCACCGTTGCGTTGTTTGGGCGGCTTGGGGAGCAAGGGCGCGATTTTCTTCCACTGCGCTTCGGTCAGCAACGGACCGGACCGCGCCATCGGCCCTCCTTCGGCGCTGCTGACTTTGCTTATCTCCCATTTCCGAATACTCAACCATAGTCATTTCAATGGCTTGTTCTAAGTTGTGCAACAGCTTCTAGTGAACGACGGTCTGCTCGCCCGTTGCCGGCCGATTTCTTCTCATGATCAGGAGGAATGGGACGAGGCAAAGGATAATGATGGCCAGAATTGAAATTACTTCCACGTAGGCAATCGTCGTCGCCTGCCTGTCAATGATATACGAAACGAGCCCATAAGCCTGGTGGGTGGCGTCGACGGTCGCAGCTCCTTTTCCCTCGAAGGTCTTGGAAAGCCCGGCGACGAGGCTGTCGTATTGCGGCGTTCCGGGCGTCGCGTGCGCGACCATCGAGAAACGGCGCCTCTGGGCGACGCGCGCGATCGACGTCGAAATGAGCGCGATGCCTATGCTTCCGCCGACGTTGCGCATGAAACTGTTCATGGAAGAAATCTGATTGTTCTTTTCGCGCGGGACGCCCACGTATGCCAGGACATTCTGCGGGACGAAGATGAACGCCAGGCCAAACATCTGCAGCGTGCGCATCAAAAATGCCGCGCGAAAATCCATGGTCAGGCTGAACAATGTCGACATGTAATACATCGCCGCGGAAATTGACACAAAACCGAATGCCATCATCTTGCGCGGGTCCACGCGCGAGACCATCGTCCCCACGAACGGCAGCACGCACATCATGACAAAACCGCCGCCCGCCAGCGCCTCCCCCGCCACCACCGCCGGATATCCCAATTGCACCTGCAGAAATTGCGGAATCATGACGGTGGTGCCGTACAACACGATCCCCACCGTGAAGCTGAAAAACATGGCCGTTGCGAAATTACGCCTCTTGAACATGCGGATGTCCACCACGGGATTCGGATGGTGCCACTCCCAGACGATCCACACCAGGAACGCATACGCCGCAAGAATCACGAGCGAAGTAATCCAGCGCGAAGAGAACCAGTCGGACTCCTGCCCCTTGTCGAGCGCGATCTGCAGGCTGGCAATGGCCAGCGTGAGCAGTCCAAGCCCTACGTAATCGGCGCGGATGCCTCTTCTTCGCTCCTGCTCGCGTTTCAAAAACGGCGGGTCTTCCACCAGGCGATTGGTGAGGAAAAGCGAAATCATACCGATCGGCACGTTCACGTAGAAAATCCAACGCCAGTTGAAATTGTCCGTGATGTATCCGCCGAGCGTCGGACCTATGGCCGGAGCGAGCACCACGGCCATTCCGTACACGGCGAATGCCATGCCGCGCTTGGACGCGGGAAAGGTGTCGGCCAGGATGGCCTGCTCACTGGGTTGCAGGCCGCCGCCGCCAACGCCCTGCAAAACTCGAAAGAAGATCAACATGCCCAGGCTCGGCGCAAGTCCGCAAAGAAAGCTGCTGACCGTAAACAGCGCGACGCAGGTCATGTAAAAGCGTTTGCGGCCAATGATGGTCGAGAGCCAGGCGCTGATCGGCAGAATGATGGCGTTTGAAACAAGGTAGCTGGTCAGGACCCAGGTGGACTCTTCCTGGCTGGCGGAGAGGTTGCCGGCAATGTGCGGCAGGGACACATTGGCGATAGAGGTGTCCAGCACCTCCATGAAGGTGGCCAGCGTGACCGTCAGAGCGATCAGCCACGGGTTGTACTTTGGTTTCCAGGGAGCGTCTAGATTGTCCGTCACGCTATTCATCCTGTGGCACAGGCTTCGCAGACAGTGTGACAACACAGATTTCGAAAGCTTTTATAGCGCCCGCCTTCAGGCGGGCATCGTGGATTCAAGCACGTGCCTGCCACAAGGCGGGCGCTACAAAAACCAAAACGAGTTACCACACAGGCTGAAGCGTGTGCTATTTCAACCAAACTTTCGGGACCACCGACATTCCGGGCCGAAGGCGGTCCAGCCCCTGCTGCCCCGGCTTGAAACGGATGCGAACGGGAAGGCGCTGGACCACCTTTACGTAATTCCCTGTCGCGTTCTCCGGAGGAAGCAAGCTGATGACCGAGCCCGTTGAACCGGGCATGGCTTCGATGCCCCCATCGAAATTCTGGTCGAACGCGTCCACGAAAATCCTGACCGATTGCCCGGCATGCATTTGTTTCAGCTGGCTTTCCTTGAAGTTGGCGGTCACCCACAAATCGCCCAGGGCCGCGAGCGTGACAAGGCGCGCGCCTTTGCTGACGTGTTCGCCGACTTCGACTGTGCGCTTGCTGATGACCCCGGCTACCGGCGCGACGATCCTGCAATAGCTGAGATCGAGTTGCGCGCGGTCCAGTTGCGCCTTCATGGCCTGCACGTCGGCTTGCTTGGACTGCAAGTTGGCCTTGGAAATAGCCACCTGATTGGGCGCGTTCACTCGGGCGGACTCCATCATGCTGCGTGCCTGGTCAAGTTGCGCCCGGCGCTGCTCCACGACTTTTTGCGCGGCGTCGGCCGAGGCTTTCGCGGAATCGACGGATGCGGCGAAGGCATTTGCGGTCCCCACCACTTGGTCGTATTCGGCCCGCGCCACTTCGTTTTTGTCCACCAGCGCCTTGTAGCGCGCGACGTCGGCCTGGGCCTTGCCGTTATTCGCTTCCACCTCCAGCACTCGTGACCGCGCGGCTAATTGGTCCCGCTCGGCGGCGGCCACCGCCGCCTCGGCGTTGGCCACTTCGGACTTGGTTGTGGACACGCTGGTCTGCGATGTGCTTTGGGTGATCGGGAGATTCGGATTTTCCGCCCGCACGCCGGCCTGCGCTTTCAGAAGCTGCGCTCGCGCCTGGTCGACAGCGACCTCGAAATCCCGCGGGTCGAGTTCGACGAGCACATCTCCCGCCTGCACGGACTGATTCTCTTCCACGTGCACCGCTTTCACATCGCCGTCGATCCGCGCCGTGATGCCGTTGAGGTGACCGTCCACCTGAGCGTCGTCGGTCGTTTCGTAGGTGCGCGAATACAACCAGAACGATGCACCACCGACAAGAATCACGCAGCCCACGATGGCCGCGAATAGGAGAGTCCTGCGCCGCCCCTCGGCATTGCTGCCGGAGTCGGTCGGTTCATTGGATCTTCCGGCAGGTTCGGCAGGCCGGGAAGCGCCGGATTGCTGCAATTGGTCGACGGCCATGGTTATTGGCTCCTCAAAAGATCGCGCATGATTTTTTCGGCCTGGCCGATTGCGCGCGCCACGCTGGCCTTGGCCAGGTTGTGGGCATTCAAATTGGCGATGTAGTCGGACTCCGCGCTGGCCACCACTTCCTGGGCTTGCGTCACTTCGACCGTGTCCGCAACTCCCGATGAGAAGCGGTCGGTCGATTGGGTCAGCTCATCCCGCGCAAGTTCACGCCTGCTTTGCGCGACGCGCACCAATTCCGCGGCGCCGTTGAGATCCAGATACGCGTTTCTGACGTCCGCTTCCACCCGATCGCGCAAGTTTTCATATTCGGCGCGCCGCTGCTTCAACGTTGCCTCCGCTTCGACGATGTCGCCGTGCGTGTGACCTCCCGCCCAGATGGGAAACAGGAGTTGGCCGCTCACGTCGAACGTTCCGTGAGAATTCGCCGGGTTGATGCCGATCACGCCGTAATCCGCGACGATGCCAAGCGTTGGATAGTGTTCCGCCACAGCCGCCTTGCGGGCGAATTCGGCGGCATGCAGCTGCGCTTCCGCGGCTTTCAGGTCGGAACGGTTTTGCGCGGCCAGGGTGAGTGCCTGTTCGAGCGTTATATTTTCGAGCGGCGCATAGGGCATTTTGTCCGCCAGCGTTAACGGCTGCGCGGGCGATACTCCGATCAAACGCGCGAACGCGATTTTCTGCTTGGCGTAATCCGCCTCTTCCGCCGTCAGCCTCTGTTGCTGGGTTTGCAACTCGACCTGGCTACGCGTCATGTCAATCTTTGCGCTCAGCCCCGCCGTAAAACGATCCGAGGCCTGCTGGAAAATAGCCTGGGCGCTATTCACCTGCACTTTGGCCGAGTCGACGCGCGCCGATTCGGCCAGCACTTGCAAATAGGCCGAAGTCACCACGTAGACCACGATTTCCCGCGCGTCCGCCGCGGATAGTTCGGCTGCCCGTTGCGCTTCGCGAGAGGATTGATAGGAGCGGAATGCTTGCAGATCGGCGACGCGTTGCGTCAGGTAGCCTCGCAAATCGAAATAGTTGAACGGGCCAACGATGTTCGGAATATTGACTCCCAAGCTCGGAGGAAATTTGAATTTGAAACCGAACGAGGACAGATCGATTTGCTCCACGTTCTCGCGAAGGCCGCCGGACAGGTTGGGATACAGCGCGCTGCGCACGACGATGTTCTCTCCCTTGGCCCTTTGCGAGGACTGCTCTGAAGTGATCGCGCCCAGGTTATAGTGCAGGCCCATTTTCAGGGCCTCGTCCAGGGACAGCGAGAGCGGCTGATCGGTGGGAGGGCCCGAACTCGCGCTGCCTTGATACGGGTCAGTCTGGGCCACGGCGCCCACCGCCAGAGCCGGCAGGCCGATTGTCAAAAAAAAGAAACGAAGCCAGAAAGTTCGCATGAGCACCGCTCGATTCTTCGGGAATTGCCAGCCGCGCCTGCCGCGCTCGGGAGTGGCTATCCGAGGGGGAGGCAAGGCGGCTGGTCCGATCTTGCAATTAGGGCTTGCGCGGCCAAGGACGCCCAAGTAAGATACATACACGCATGTATCCTGTCAAGGGAAGCGCTGCGCAAGGATGATGGATGAGTGAACTGTTGATTCCCATGGGCAAAAAGAGGGGCCGGGCTCGCCCTTCCCCGCCCGCGCGTTCCCGCACCCGCCAGGCCGAGCGCACCCGGGCCACCCGCCGAAAATTGCTGGACGCCGCCAAACGCATTTTCGCGCAGGATGGCTTCGAAGGCGCCCGGCTGGAAGACATCGCGGCCGGCGCCGGCTACACCCGCGGCGCTTTTTACGCCAATTTCAAAAGTAAGGAAGACATCTTCTTTGCCCTGTTCGAGGAGTGGGTGCGGGAGCGAATCGAAACCCTCACCAGCGCCCTGCGCCGCCACTCCGATCCAGCCGAAAAACTGATGGCCCTGCGCACCCATTACGCGGAGCTGGCCACGGACCGCCGCCTGGTTCTGATCTCCCTGGAATTCAAACTGTTCGCCCTGCGACACCCCGAGGCGCATTACCGCTTGCGCAACAGGCACCGCCGCATTCGGGCGTCGTTCGGCGAGCTGTTTTCCGAAATCATGAGCGCGCTCGGCAAAACCATTCCGATCGCCTATCCGGCCGCTTCGGCCTGCCTCGGTGCGGTCTCGCAAGGATTGCTGCTCGAGCATCTGTTGGACCTCAAGACGCTGTCGGACGGCGATGTCCGCCAGGTTCTTGGTCTATTTTTCGATTCGCTTTTTTCAAGCTGCGCCCAGGCAGGTTAGCCGCCCGGCGTAGTGGCATAATCGAATGCAAATGTAACGGGAATTCAGATTCACGCATCTGAAGATAGTACAGTAGACGTGCCTCGGCCTATCCCCCCGAGAGACGCAAGTTGGGGAAAGTAAGACGCAGGCTATCAAAAAACTTCAGATTCGCCAGCGAAGACCGGACTTTATTCGCGGGAAATCGGACTGAATTACAATCGCTGGTATTGCTTTCGATGATTTTCGCGCTTGTGTCGGCAAAGCCCGGTGCGGGCTGGCCAAGGAGTTAAGGTTTCTGTATGTGGATTGTTCGTTTAGCCCTGCGAAGACCCTACACCTTTGTGGTGATGTCTTTGCTGATTCTGATTCTCGGGACGCTGGCGGTGTATACCACGCCCATCGATATTTTCCCGAATATCGATATTCCGGTGCTCAGCGTCGTGTATGGATATCCGGGACTTTCCGCCGAAGACGTCTCCGAGCGGCTGGTGGTCACTTACGAGCGCGGGCTTACCGCCACCGTCAATGATGTGGAACACATCGAATCGCAATCCTTGAACGGGCTCGGCGTCATCAAGATTTTTTTCTACCCCAACGTGCGCATTGACATGGCCATGTCGCAAGTCACGGCCATCGCGCAGTCCGCCCTGCGCCAGGATCCTCCGGGGACAACTCCGCCGTTCATCCTTGCCTACAACGCCTCCTCGGTCCCAATCATTCAACTTGCGCTTTCCGGAAAGAATCTTTCCGAACAGCAGTTGAACGACCTGGCGGCGAATTTCCTGCGCAACCAATTGGCGACCGTGCAAGGCGCCGTCTTCCCGAACCCCTATGGGGGCAAGCAGCGTCAGATTCAAGTGGACCTGAATATCCCCGCGCTCCAGGCCAAAGGGCTTTCGCCGAGCGACGTGGTCACCGCGATCGGCTCGCAAAACCTGATTCTGCCCGCCGGAACCGTAAAAATCGGTTCTTTTGAAGACGATGTGGACATGAACGGCAGCCCGAAAACAGTGGAAGAAATGAACGACCTGCCGATCAAGACGACTGGCACGAACACGATTTACATCCGGGACGTCGCGCACGTGCGCGACGGCAATCCGCCGCAGACGAACATCGTTCTGGTGGACGGACAAAGAGCCGCGCTCATGACGGTCATGAAGCTCGGAAGCACCTCGACTCTGGACATCATCAACAAGCTCAAGGAGCGCCTGCCCATCGTTCTCGCCGGCATGCCGCCGGACCTTCGAGTCCGGCCGATCGCCGACCAGTCCTTGTTTGTGCGCGCTTCGATCAACGGAGTCGTCCGGGAAGCGGTCATTGCCGCTTGCCTGACCGGGCTCATGATCCTGATTTTCCTGGGAAGCTGGCGTAGCACGCTGATTATCGCGGTTTCCATCCCCCTCTCGATTCTGACGTCGATCATAATTCTGAGCGCCATCGGACAGAGCATCAACATCATGACGCTGGGCGGGCTGGCGCTGGCCGTGGGCATCCTGGTGGATGACGCCACGGTGGAAATCGAAAATATCAATCGCAATCTGGCCCAGGGAAAAGAAATTATTCAGGCCATTCTGGACGGGGCGCAGCAAATTGCCGTCCCGGCGTTCGTCTCCACGCTTTCGATCTGCATCGTGTTCGTGCCCATGTTTTTTCTCACGGGCGTGGCGAAATATTTGTTCGTGCCGCTGGCCGAGGCCGTGGTGTTCGCGATGCTGGCGTCGTATCTGCTGTCGCGCACGCTGGTGCCGACGATGGCCCGGTATCTGCTGAAGGCCCACGTGGAGGAGTCGGCCGCGGAGTCGCTGGCCAGCGCGAATCCATTGGTCCGTTTGCAGGGGCTTTTCGAATTGCAATTCGAGAGGCTTAGGAATTTCTACCGGGGGATCCTGAAAACCTGCCTGGCGCACACGGTGCTTTTTCCGCTTATTTTTCTGGCGGTATGCGTCGGTTCTTTCGCGCTGTACCCCTGGCTGGGCGAGGATTTCTTTCCGTCCGTGGATGCCGGGCAAATCAAGCTCCACGTGCGCGCCCCGACCGCCACTCGCATTGAGGAAACGGCTGCCCTGTTAGGCGACGTCGAGCGATCGATCCACGAACTGATTCCGGCGAATGAGATTGAAGGGGTGATTGACAACATCGGACTCCCCTACAGCGCCTACAATTACGTGTATAGCACGTCGGCGCCGATCGGTCCGGAAGACGCCGACATCATGATCTCGCTGAACCCGAAACACCATCCCACCGATCAGTACATGCATGATTTGCGCATGAAGCTCACGAAGGAATTCCCGGGCGTGATGTTTTATTTCCCGCCGGCCGATATCGTCAGCCAAATTCTGAATTTCGGTCTCCCGGCGCCGATTGATATTCAGATCATGGGACGCGACGTCGATGCAAATCATCAGTTCGCGGAAGATCTGTTGAAGCAATTGAGTTCGATCAACGGCATAGCCGACTTGCGTATTCAGCAACCTTTCAACCAGCCAAAACTGCACATCAACGTAGACCGCACCAAGACCTTGCAGGCGGGCTTCACCCAAAAGGATGTCGCCACCAACTTGCTGGTTTCCTTGAGCGGCAGCTTCCAGACATCCCCATCCTTCTGGCTCGATCCCAAGTCCGGCGTCAGCTACACCGTCGCCACCGTGGCGCCGCAATATGACATTGAATCCTTGCAGGACCTCGAGAATATTCCCGTGACCGGAGCCTCCACTGGCGGCGCTCACGCCCCGTGGCAGCAGCTGGCCAATCTGGGAACCGTTTCCCGGGGAGTTGGAATGGCGACAGTATCGCATTATGACTCACAGACGATGATCGACATTTATGGCTCCACGCAAGGGCGCGACCTCGGCGGAGTCGCCAACGAAATAGAAGCCATCGTCAACAAGAACCGCAGCCAACTGCCGCGCGGCTCGCAGATTTTTGTTCGCGGCCAGATCGACACGATGCGCAGTTCTTTTGTCGGCCTGCTGGCCGGCCTGGGATTCGCGATCCTGCTGATTTATCTGCTGATCGTGGTCAACTTCCAGTCCTGGCTCGATCCGTTCATCATCATTTCCGCGTTGCCGGCGGCCCTGGCCGGAATCGTCTGGATGCTGTTCGTGACGCACACGACGATCAGCGTGCCGGCGCTGACGGGTTCGATCATGTGCATGGGCGTGGCCACGGCAAACAGCATCCTGGTGGTCAGCTTTTCAAAAGAACGGGTTCAGGAAGGGCTCACTCCTGTCCAAGCCGCGGAAGAGGCCGGGTTCACTCGTTTTCGGCCGGTGATCATGACGGCCATGGCCATGATCATTGGCATGCTGCCGATGGCGGTCGGCCTGGGCGAAGGCGGAGAGCAGAACGCGCCGCTCGGACGCGCGGTCATCGGCGGCCTGATATTCGCGACGGTCGCGACGCTTCTGTTTGTGCCGTCGGTCTACAGCCTGATTCACGGTTTCCGCGATGACGCGGCAAAAACCGCCGAAATTGAAATCCCAGGCGAATAGCCATGGCCAAAATTCAGGCGGGCATCGCGGCTTCATCAGAAGCGTTCAGTGTGAAAGTAGAACCCGCACCCGATTCTCGGAGGATCAGATGGAGGTTGTTTCCAATCAGCGGGGACAGGCGGAAATGCCAGCGGCTCGACGGGCGCAGCAGGGAGGCCCACCCTCGCCGGGCAGCAAGGTGACCCGCGGCGCAGTGCTCCTGCTCGTGGTTGTGGTCGTAGCTTTGGTTGTTGTCTGGGGAATTTCGAGCCGCCGGAAAGCCAACGCGCAGCTCTCCCAAGAGACGCAGGACCTCGCGATCACTACGGTCTCTGTGATTCATCCCAAGACCGGCGCACCCCAGCAAGAAATCGTAATTCCGGGTGACATGCAACCGTATACCGACGCCCCTATTTTTGCGCGGACCAACGGGTACTTGAAGAAATGGTATGCGGATATCGGCGCGAATGTGAAAGCAGGACAGCTGCTCGCCGAGATCGATTCGCCGGAAGTGGACCAGCAATTGCAACAGGCCCGCGCGGACC
The DNA here is from genome assembly GCA_963813185.1 of uncultured Acidobacteriota bacterium. Taxonomy (GTDB): domain Bacteria; phylum Acidobacteriota; class Terriglobia; order Acidiferrales; family UBA7541; genus Palsa-360. The sequence continues at coordinate 319,732 of CAWEYA010000021.1, read as the reverse complement.
TGGCTACGGCTCAAGCCAATCTGAATCTTGCGGAAGTCACCGCATCTCGCTACAAGGATTTGCTGAAAACGGACTCTGTCGCGCAGCAAGATGTCGACAATGCCAATGGAAACTTCGAGGCTCGCCGGACCACGGTCGAATCGGCGCAGGCCAACGTAAAGCGGTTGCAGGACATGCAGGCCTTTGAAAAAGTTTACGCGCCCTTCGACGGCGTGATCACCGCGCGCAATACCGATATCGGCCAGCTGATCGATTCCGGCAGCAGCGGAGGCGCCTCACGCGAACTGTTTCACATTGCGGCTGTGAATCCTTTGCGCGTCTATATCAACGTCCCGCAATTCGATTCTCCTGAAATCAGGCCGGGGCTGCGTGCGGAGCTGGTTCTCACTGAATTTCCGGGCCGGCGATTCCAGGGAACCGTGGCCCGGAGTTCCGGAGCCATTGACAATGCGACGCGGACCTTGCTTACGGAAGTGGACGTTGAAAATTCCGCCCACCTGCTCAGGCCGGGCGGCTACGTCGAAGTTCATCTCAAGCTGCCTTCCCCGGTGAACACCTTCACCCTTCCAGTGAATGCGACCATTTTCAAATCCGCGGGCTTGCAAGTGGCGATTGTGAAAAACGGCAAGACGATTTCATTGATCCCGGTCACGCCGGGGAGGGATTTCGGAACGGAAATCGAAATTGTTGCGGGGCTCAAAGGCGATGAATGGGTGGTCTTGAACCCTTCCGACTCGCTCACCGAAGGCACGGTGGTCCGTGTGGCCGAGAGTCCGGCTGCCGCTTAGGGGAAACCTTGATGGTCCGGCTGATGGAAGATCCGCGCTCATTGGGGATTGGATACTCTTTTCTCCGGGGTGTGTTTCCCATTCTTTCCCTGGGACTATTTCTGCTCGGCGGCTGCTCCGTGGGCCCGAAGTATGAGAAGCCGACGACGCAAATTCCGCCGGCCTACAAAGAAAATGCAAACTGGAAAACGGCGCAGCCAAACGACCAAGCGCAAAAGGGAAATTGGTGGGAGATTTTTCAGGATCCGCAATTAAACGCGCTGGAAGAAAAAGTCAACGTCTCTAACCAAACTCTGCGAGCAGCCGTGGACCGGTTTCAGGAGGCGCGCGACGCGCTGCGGGAAACGCGATCGGCCCTGTATCCGCTGGTCACAGCCAGCGTAACGCCGACGCAAAACCGCCAATCGGCCAATAGGGCGTTGCGCGGCTCCACTTCTGCCACTAATTATTCCGACTTGATCCTGCAGGGAGATCTCTCCTACGAAGCCGACGTTTGGGGAAGCGTGCGGCGCAGCGTGCAAGCCAGCCGCACGCTGGCGCAGGCCTCGGCCGCGGACCTGGAAACGATTCGTCTCAGCCTGCACGCGGAACTGGCGCTGGATTACCTGACCCTGCGCGGGCTGGATGCGCAGAAAAAGCTGTTTGATACAAATGTGGACGCTTTCGACAAAGCCCTGCAACTTACGGAGGACCGTTTTAGGGGAGGCGTCGCTTCGCGAGAAGACGTGGACCTGGCCGCCACGCAGCTCGAGCAAACTCGCGCCCAGGACATTGACATTACTTCAACGCGGGACCAATTCGAGCACGCCGTCGCGGTCCTCATCGGACAGCCGGCTTCCTCGTTCAGTCTGGACCCGGCCCCTCTGCCCGCCACTCCGCCGGTGCCTCCTCCCGGTCTCCCTTCCGATCTTCTGGAACGGCGGCCCGATATTGCCGAAGCGGAAAGAAGAGTGGCCTCCGCCAACGAACAAATTGGAATCGCCCGGGCGGCTTATTTCCCCACCATCACACTGGGACTCCTGGGAGGATTCGAGAGCGGGCGATTTCCAAATTGGCTGACCGGGCCGAGCGCGCTTTGGTCCGTCGGCGCGACGGCGGCGGAAACGGTTTTTGATGCCGGACGAAGGCGGGCGGTTTCCGATCAGGCCAAAGCGTCGTACGACGAAATGGTGGCGGATTATCAGCAGACCGTGCTCACCTCTTTTCAGGAGGTGGAGGATTCCTTGTCCGATCTTCGAGTTCTCGAAGCAGAAGCCAAGACGCAGGATGCGGCAGTCGCCGCCGCGAATCGCGCCCTCGAGCAAACTACAAACCGGTACAAGGGCGGACTCGATACCTACCTGACCGTGATTACCGCGCAGAGCGCCGCGCTGGCCAACGAACGAACCGCCGTGAGCCTGCTGACGCGCCGCTTGACTTCCACCGTTCTCCTGGTGAAAGCCCTGGGCGGCGGCTGGGATGTTTCCAAACTTCCCGCGGTGGATTAGGCTGAATTAATTCTTTTTATTTTTATCGCCGCCGCCGTGCATTTCATTGCAAATGACGCACATCGTGGGCGCCTCGGCGTTCTCCACGACGTGATGGATGGGCTTGATTGTCTTCAAATAAGCGAAAATGGCCTTTAAGTCTTCGTCCGTCATGCCGCCGTAATGCGGCCATGGCATGATCTGATTCAAGGCCCGCGCCTTGACGTAACCGGTTCGAATCGCCTGCAGAAACATAGTTTCGTCGTAATACGGAATGCCCGAGGGATCGGGAGTCAAATTCGCGCTGGCAACCCTTCCCCAAGGGCCTTCGAAAACCTCCCCGCCCGCGAAATCCAGACCCGGAATGGGCTCGCCGCGGCTCGCAGGCGTGTGGCAGTCTTCACAACGTGCCAGGGTGACCAAAAATTTGCCGCGCTTCACGGGATCGGAAATGTCGGGCGCCGGCACGGGATCTGTAAGCGGTTCAGGGGCGCTGCGTATGAGATATTTCACGGGAAAAATAATTTCTGTTTTCGGCAGGGGATTTCGAACAGGCGGCAGCGAACGCAGGAACACAATCACGGATGCCAGATCCTCGTCCGGCATATGCCGGAAGCCTTCATAGGGCATCATGGGAAATAATACGCGGCCGTCGTGCCCGATCCCTTCGCGAATCGCTCTGGCCAGAGTATCGTCGCTCCACGTACCCGTTCCGGTCTCGGGATCGGGCGTGAGGTTGGGCGCCACGACTTGGCCCGGCAAACCTTTCAACATCGACATATCCTCGCCCGCGCCTTCCATGCCGGGAGTGATGGGCGCGTCGTGCTTGGTCCAATCGTGCGGCGAATGGCAATCGGTGCAGAGCGAGACGTTTTCCGCCAAATACTTTCCGCGCGCCCAGCGCTCCGGGGTTCGTTCGAACACTCGATTGGTCAGAGGGCGCATGCGCGGGCCGATGAAGGGACGCCATCCAATCGTCGCTGTTATCCCCGCAGCCAGCACGGCAACGAGGCACAACACAATTACCAGGGATATTTTCAAGAACTTCTTCATGATCACCCCGGGTTGCGTTTAGTTGTCTTGTTCGATCTCGGCGATGCGGCGAACATGCCGTCCGCCCGCGAACGGCGTGGCCAGCCAAACCTTTACAATTTCCAGTGCCAGGTCCTCGGGAATCATTCTCTGGCCGAGCGAAAGAACATTGCTGTCATTGTGTTCTCGCGCCAGGCGCGCCGTTTCTAGATTCCAGCAAAGCGCGCAGCGGATGCCCCGAACTTTGTTGGCGACCATCGCTTCGCCATTTCCCGACCCACCGAGCACAATGCCGCGCTCGCATTCGCCACGGGCCACGGCTTCCGCGGTAGGACGGATAAACAGCGGGTAGTCGACCGGGTCCGCGCTGAACGTCCCGAAATCAGAGACTTCGTGCCCGAGCGCGGTCAATACCGCCCTTATTTTTTCTTTGTACTCAAAACCGGCGTGATCGGAACCAATGGCTATTTTCAAGAGCCTCAGCATAGGGCGCGAGATTTCCGGTTGTCAAGCGTGGAGAAGGCGTGTGGTTTGGTTTATGCAGCGCCCGCCTTCAGACGGGCATCTTCTTAATTCCAAAATGCCAACCTGAAGGTTGACGCTACATGAGCCCGGCGATCATTTGCATTTTAGTGCGGCGGCAAAGGCATGCCGGAAGCGGGAGCCGCCACTTACTTCACTCGACCCAACTGATAATTCAAATTGGCCGTTTGACTTTCGTAGTCGTATTGCGCGCTGACTTGCTCGACCTGAGCCTCGGTCAAACTCAACTGCGCCTGGCTGAGTTCAATGATCGAGCTCAAGCCCAGCCCGTACCGCCCTTTCGCCAGATCGAAAGCCTGCGTGGTCTGGTCCAGCAATTGTTGGGTGAGGGAAAGCCGCTGGTACGCGGAAATGACGTTGAGCCAGGAAGTCCGGACGTCCTGGGTGATGCGGTTCTCGAGGTCGCGAAGAAATTGTTCCTGCGCGCGAGCCCGCGCCGTCGCTTCGGTGTGTTCGGCATTGAAGAGTCGTCCGTTAAAAAGGGGGACATTGACGTTGAAACCTGCCGCTGCGTAACGGCTCGGCAAAGATTCTTGCCTGTAGGGCGCTAATCCGGTGACTCCGGCCGCCGAAATCGTGGGAAACCAGAGATCGCGTTCCGCCGTGGCGTAGCTTTGCGCCGACTTGACATCCAGCCCCTGGCTGATGATTTCGGGGCGATTCTGAAACGCCTCGACGAGGAGCGGAGCAACGTCGGGAGGAGGGGAGCCTGGCAAAGGTTCGTCGACAAGCTGAAAGGTCCGCTGGTCGGAGTAACCCAGCGCATCGGAAAGTTGCGCATACGAAGACTGCAAATCGTTCTGCGCTTGCACCAGAAGGAGCTGCGCCCTGGCCAGATCCACGTTTGAAAAACTGACGTCCAAGCCGGACTTGAGACTGCTCCTGGCCAGCGCGCTGACTTGATCCACAACCAACTGCCGCGCCTTCACGGTTTCCTCGGCCACGTGAAGGACGGACTGGGCCTTCAGGGCGCCAAAATAGGCCAAGTTGACGCGCAGCAACACATCTGCGCGCGTCGCAACCACCTTCTCCAGTTGCGCCTGTGCGTGGAAGTGGGAACTTTTGGAAAACTCGTGCGTCCGGCCGAAATCCGTCACCAGTTGGCTCACGGAAACTCCCTCGGCAAACTTGTCGAAGAGGGACGGACTGTTCAGGAACCCGGCGGCGATCCGGCTATTGTTTTCCGCCTCCGCGCCCGTAAGGGCCCCGCTGGCTTGCGGATAATACGCGGATTGAACTTCCTTCACCTGCGCCGCAGCGGCCAAAGCCAATTGCGTCGCCGCTTGAATCTGGGGATGGTTTTGAATAGCGATCTTTTCCGCGTCCTGCAGAGTCAGCGGCTGTCCGCCTGGATTCTGGGCTTGGGGTGGAACGGAAGCAGGACTCTGCGGCGGAGTTTGCGCCACGCAAGGAGATGCGCTGAAAACAAAACCAGAAACAAAAGTGAAGAGCAATAACCGGCGAAACCCACGCATTAGCGCGCCTCCTCTAGGGCCGGAGCGCCAGCCTGAGCTTCGCGATCCCGGTAGATCAACAGATATGCCGCGGGCACCACAAAGATGGTCAGTACGATCGACGAGGTCAGGCCGCCGATGATGACGAGCGCCAGCGGGGCATACGCTTCGCTGCCCGTTTCAATTTTGAGCGCCATGGGCAAGAGCCCGACGATGGTGGCCAGCGACGTCATTAAGATCGGCCGCAAGCGGATTCGGCAAGCGTGCGCGACTGCCTCGCGCACGCTGTGGCCTTCGCCGCGCAATACATTTGCGAAATCCACGATCAAGATGCTGTTGGACACCACCATGCCTTGCAGCATCACCACGCCCATCAGGGATTGGATATTCAGCGTCGTTCCAGTCACGGCCAGCGTGATGAGCACGCCAATCAGTCCCGTGGGCACTGCAAGAATGATCAGGAAGGGGTCTCGAAAGGAGCTGAATTGCGCGACGAGCACCAGGTACGCCAGCAGAACGGCGAGCAAAAGGCCGAAACCGAAACTCTTGAAAGACGATTGCATTGTCACTTCCAAGCCCCGCAGGTTGATGCGGATGTTCTGAGGCGGGCGAGTATCCGCAATAATTTTGGTAATTGCCCGGGCGCCTTTTCCAAGGTCCTCGCCGGTGGGGGTTACATAGACGTCGATGCTTCTCTGCAATTGGTAGTGGTCCACCTCCGTCGGCGAACGGATCAGTTTCACTTCCGCGACTTGGTCCAGGTAAGTCGGGAGCTTCAGACCAAGCGCGCGCAGCGGCATCGTCTTCAAATCTTGCAGCGATTTCACCTGATTTTCGGGGTATTGAACGGTGACGAAATAGTTGTTCCCGTTCTTGGGATCGACCCAATAACTCGGCGCGATCATGGCGTTCGAGGTGAGTGAGGTAATCAGGTTGTCGATGACTTCCCTGGAGTCCAGGCCAAGTTCGCTGGCGCGTTCGCGGTCGACATTTACCTGCAAGGCCGGGTAATCCATGTCCTGCGGCACGTATACGTCGGCTATACCCGGCACCGCGCGGAACTGCCGCGCCAGGTCTTCCGCGATGCGATCGTCTTCTTGCAAATCTGACCCGCTGACTTGCACATCGATCGGCGCGGGAGCTCCTTGATTCAGGACCGAGTCAACCAGTCCTCCCGATTGAAAAAAGGTCCGCAATTCGGGAAGCTCGCGAGCGACGCGCGCGCGAACCCGGCTCATGTACACGAAGCTGCTGCCGCGATGGTCTTCCTTCAGGCCCACTTGGACGAAAGCCGTGTGCATTCCGGAATTGGGCGTGAACAGCGAAGACAGATCGGCCATCACGCCAATGTTGGAAACAATGGTATTCAGATCTTCCGCCGGCACTACTTCCCGCACGATATTCTCAACTTTCTCCACGTAATTTTGCGTTACCTCGATGCGAGTCCCGGTCGGGGCTTTCACGTTGATTACAAATTGTCCCGCGTCCGTTCGTGGAAAAAATGAAAGTCCAATGAAGGGGTAGAGAAGAAAACTCAGCACAAACAATGCGCCAAATCCAAAAAGGGTTTCGCGCGGCCGGTCCAGCGCCCTCCGTACCCAGCGCTCGTAAAAATTCAGCAACAGCTCGAATTTGGCGTTGAACCGGAGGTGAAACTTCTCCATGCGGGAGATTTCCCCCGCGCCGTTCTCCTTGTGCGCTTCAACAGGTTTTAAGTACCGCGCGCTGTAGAGCGGGACAACCGTCACCGCGACAAAGTAGGAAGCAAATAGCGCGATCACCACCGCGAGCGCCAATGCCGTAAACAGATATTTGCTCACGCCGAACAGAAACGTCACCGGGAAGAACACCACCACGGCGATCAAAGTGATGGCCAAAACCGGCAGTACAACTTCATTGGCGCCGTGCACCGCCGCGGTTCCCGGACTCTCGCCGTGCTCGATGTGGCGAAAAATATTTTCGAGAACGATGACGGAGTTGTCGATCAGGCGCGAGAAAGCCAGCGCCAGCCCGCTCAAAACCATGCTGTCAATCGAACGATTGCCCGTGTATAAGACGAAAAATACGATCATCACCGAAAGCGGAATCGACAGCAGAACCGCTATCGTCGCGCGCACGCTCCCGAGAAATACCAGCACCATGATGGCGGTCAGAATCAATCCGATGCTGCCTTCGCGCATCACCGTCGAAATCGCTTGCTTCACAAAGAGGGACTGATCAAAAACCACGTGCGCTTTCAGTTGGGGAGGAATGTCGCGCAAGGTGGGGATAGCGTCCTTAATGCCGTTGACGACAGCGATGGTATTGGTGTCCCCGCCCTGCTTTTGCACGGCCACGTACACCGATTTCTGGCCATCGACGCGGACGATGTTGTACTGCATGGCCGCGCCGTCGGTGGCCACGCCCACGTCGGAAAGAAATACGGATTTCTGGCCCTCGGTCTTCAGCGGAATATTGTTCAGGGCTTTGGCGTCCAGGACCTGCGCATTGGTGTAGATGTTGTAATCCATCGGTCCAATTCGAACGTCTCCGGCCGGCAAGATAAGATTCGAAGAGTTTGTCGCGCGCACCACGTCCATCGGACTGAGCTCGTGCGCCTGCAGCTTGAGCGGGTCAACGTACACCATGATCTGCCGGTACTTGCCGCCATACGGAGGCGGCACCGTCGCTCCCGGAACGCCCGCGATCTGGTTTCGAATCTGGTACTGGAGATAGTCGTGCAATTGAGTCTCATTGAGTCCCTCGCCTTCCACTGTCAGCAAGCAGACAGGCAGGCTGGAAACGTCAACTTTCATCACCACGGGCGGCAAAGTTCCTTGCGGCAGCCTTCGGAGATCGGCCATGGCGAGATTCGAAATTTGAGTTACATCCGCGTTTGCGTCCGTTCCGGGCTGAAAATAAATCTTGATGAGGCTGACCCCGGTCATCGATCGCGATTCCATGTGATCGATTCCGCTGGCCAGAGTGAAGAAACGTTCGAACGTATCCGTGATGTCGGCTTCGATCTGCTGCGGCGGCATGCCGCTGTAAAAAGTGGCCACCAGGACGACCGGGATGTTGATGGGAGGGAACATGTCCACGGGCATACGAGCCACGCTGGTCAACCCGAGCACGAAAACAAATAAGCAAACCACGATAATCAGGTACGGATGTCGAACGGCAAAAGAGGGCATATGAAACTCCTATTCCGTTGAGGAAGGCACGACAAGTTTCGGGGAAACCAGTTCCCCGTTTTTAAATTGTCCCTGGTCGCCAAAAATGACAGTCTCGTTTTCCTTAAGTCCGGAAGTGACTTCAATGTCCGCGGCGGATTGCAGCCCAAGCGCCACGTTTCGAGATTCGATCTTATTGTTGCCATCCACGAGCAGCACTGTTCCCTTCCCTGCTTCGCCGGCCTGGACAGCCTGGATGGGCAACGTCAGAACTTTCGCGGCGGAGTGCAGCGGAATTTTGACCGAGGCGTACATTCCCGGGACCAGTTCGTATTTGGGATTTCGAACATCCACTTCCGTGTGCATGGTCCGCGTGGCCGTATCGATTTGATCGGAGAACCGCACGATTTTTCCTTCAAAAGCGCGATCCACTCCCGAAACAGCGACAGCAACGGACTGGCCGATCCGGATAGTGGGCACCGCCCTCTCCGGAACGGGAATCACGAGACGCAGGAGACTGTTTTGCGCGAGGCGGCAAAGCGCTGAATCGCCCTTATTCGAGGAAGTGCCCGCCGGGAGCAATGCTCCTGTGCGCGCATAAATCTGGGTGATCACACCGTCGAATGGCGCGGTCATGCGCGCATAATCGAACATGGCCTGGTCCTTGCCGAGCGCAGCTTTTGCGGCGAGCAGCGCTTCTTCGGTCGCGGCCAGCGCCGCTTTCTGCGCGGAAACGTCCGCGTCCGCTTCCAGATCCTTCCCTTTGGCGACATCGATTTCCTGTTGCGCGACCAGTTCCGGGCGCGACTTCTGCACGTCGGCCAGGCGCGTATAGGTGAGGTGCGCGACGGTATAGGCCGATTGCGCGCGATTCAAATCGTCGTGCGCCCGCGTCAACTCCTGGTCGCTGCGCCGGACGGAGGCCTCATCCTGCCGCAATTGCTGCTGCAGTTCCGGGATTTCCAATACGGCGAGGAGTTGCCCTTGCTTTACGCGGGTTCCGTAATCCACATACAGTTTTTGGATGTAGCCGGAAACTTTTGCGTATACGTCGACTTCCTGAAACGGCTGGAATTCCGAAGCGATCTCCAGGCTGTCCGCGATGTTTCCGCGCGTCACTTTCACGACGGCGGCGGCGGGAGCATTCGCCGCATCGTCGGCGGCGGCCTTGCGCCCCTCGCCGCATCCGATGAGGGCCGCGGAAAAAATCAGAAAGACAAAAAAATTCAAAAATTTGTAATCACACCGCACTGGCTGACCTCCACGATCTCCTGTCACTGCCTCAGTCCCCCGAATTCTTCCTTTTTATTCTAAGAGCGTCTACCGCCGACCGGAGCTTTTCGGGCGTGAAGGCGCCGGATTGGCAAAATTCAATGATCTCCCGTTCTTCGCCGTTCATCCTTCGCACTACCGGCGGAATTTTTTGCGCGATCTCGATCGGAACTGTCTGCACTCCGTGCCGGTCTCCGTGCAGCAGGTCGCCCGGGCGGACCTGCATCTGGCCGACCTCGACGACGCCGCCGAAATCGAAAAGGTGAGCGAAAGCATGGGAGACAGACAAGTTTCCGGCAAACATTTGCAGCTTGAGTGCTCGCGCGGCCTCGACATTGCGGACCGCGCCATTCGTTACCACGCCAACGCATCCGAGCGCCCGCAAGATATTGGCGTGGACGTTTCCGACAAAGGATCCCAGCCCGGGACGCTGGTCCATATCCTGGACGACGAGAACTCGCGGAGCCGGGACACTCAATAAATGCTCGAGCCAGTCAAGCCGGTAGTAATAGCTATCCCCTCCCATGGGCGGATCGGAAGTGCGGACACGGATCGTGGCCGCGTAGCCGACCAGCGGAGGGAAATCTTCAAAAATACAGTGAACGCTGGAATCGGCGAATCCCGCGTTGCGCAAACGGACGCCGAAGGTTTCGATGGCGTTGGCCACGCTGCAGGAATCCGATTGCCGCAATTCCTCCAGCGCAGCGGGCTCTAAATGAATTGAGGTCATCGGGTCTCCCACAATAGACACTTGCCGCGCCAAATCCGCACGCTGCCGGGGCCGAATTCATATCCGTCGAAATTTCGCCGGCGCCGCCGGCCCACGAATCGTTTACTGCCCCGGCAAGAAAGATTGATCCGCCAACGGGAACGATTCGGGCTGCTCTAAATTTTGAACGGGAATCACCGCAGGGAACCAGCCCTGCTTGTATTTATTTATGCGGAAGGTGGCGCGCGCAGCGGGTGGCAAGAAAGGAAAAAGTCATCTTTGCCGGAAATGAGGGCTTCCGGTAAATGAGGGATTCTGGACGCGACCCTCCGCACGGTGATTCTCGATTGCACCAGGCACGGATTCAGCGCGTCTCCGAACAGGCATTTGAACGGAGCCGCAAATTTCGACGAATGCCCTGCTGACATTTCCAGAGTGGCCGCGGTACCAACCGGCCCATTCTGAATTAATATAGGGAGGAAACTCCATTGGACGATGCCGAGAACCAATACGCCCGATAAGAGAAGAAGGCAGGCAACGTATCCGCGGCTTGGGGAGCGCATTGGATTCATTCGTGGCTTCCGCATAGCCTGCGGAGGCTGTGTTACTGTATCGAGGCTAGCATCCTGCGAGAAAATGTGTCAAGAATTCTACTGGAACACGCGTACTTTCAGGGCACAGAGAAGCTCGTGCAACCCAATGACTTAGACGTAATGGCCGGGAGTTTGGATGCGCGGAAACGTGCTTTTTATCGAGGATGAACAGGCGCTGCAGATGACCGTCGGCGACCGCCTGCGGAACGAAGGTTTCGCTGTGGACTACGCCGCCAATGGAGATGAGGGATTCGAGAAGGCCACGCAGCTCCCGTTTGACCTGATCATTCTCGACGTGATGCTGCCCAAACGCGATGGATTCGACGTCTGCAAGGGCATCCGCGAAGCCGGACTCATCACCCCGATTCTCATGCTCACCGCCCGCGGGCAAACCAGCGACAAGGTCAATGGCCTGAAGATCGGCGCGGACGATTACGTCACCAAGCCTTTCAACATGCTGGAACTGATGGCCCGGGTCGAGGCGCTGATGCGCCGCGCGCCCATCCGCCCGGCGGCCCAGACCGGCGGCCTCGATTTCGGAGCGATTCACGTGGACCTTGTGGGAACGGAGGCCACGCGGGACGGAAAACCGGTAAATCTTTCGGCGCGCGAATTTCAGTTGCTGCGCTATTTTATCGAGCATCGCGGGGCCACGCTTTCGCGTGACGAGTTGTTGAAGCAAGTTTGGGGCTACAGCGCGGACATGTATACGCGCACCGTGGATGTGCACGTCGCCAGCCTGCGCCAAAAATTGGAAGACGATCCGAAACAGCCCAAATTAATTCTGACGGTGCAGGGTTTAGGATACAAGTTCAAGGCTTAGTGCGGCTTCCGCACCGTGGATTCAGTTTATGGCAGCCACACCACTAGGTGAGCATGACGTAAAAGGTATTGTAGCGCCGGCGTCCCGCCGGCATCTTTGCGATGTCTGGAGATCACAAAAACTGCCGGCGAGACGCCGGCGCTACGAAAAGCCTGCATTCCACCGATCAGGATTTGACGTGAAGAAAAAAGGACTAGCCGGCGAATCATGAAATTGCACATCAAAGAGCGCGAATTCTCGACGGTCATCATCATTCTGGCCGTGATGGTGGTGATTGTTTTGGGAGTGCTGCAATACCGCTGGAGCAACCAGGTCAGCGAAGCCACCAGCATCCGTCTTGCCGACAGCCTGCAGATGTCCATGATCAACTGGCATCTCGATTTCTTCCGCGTCTTCTCGGAAATTTGTGTGGCCTTGCGCGTCGATCCCGACTCCAATACGCAGGATGATTCGGACCAGCTCGCTCGAAGATTCTCAGAGTGGAAAAAGACGACGGCGAATCCGAATCTTGTTGCGGGGTTGTACATTTTGCGGCTCGACGTGGCTCCCGCCGCGCAAGCGCTGCGTCTCGCACCTTCCGGCCAGCGTTTCGAGACGAGCGACTGGCCTTCGAGTCTCGAGGGGTTGCGCGAAGAACTGCGGCAGTATGCCTCCGAACACGCCGACGGCGGATCCTCTGCCTTGCCCGGCGAAACGAATACGGCGGCGCTGGACGCAAATTCCGAATTCGCTAACCGTTTTTATGCCGGCGGGGCCTTGGCCGGCTGGCAGTTCGAGCCGCGCGTTCCTGCGCTGCTCCACTCCTTTGCGCACAATCCTTCCGCTTCTGCGGTCCGCCAAACATCAACGCGAAATGCTGTGGATTGGATCGTGATCGCGCTGGACCGGAATGACGTGCAGAACAACATTCTTCCGGGCCTCGCCCAGCGATACTTCCGCGGCACCGAGGGACTCGACTATCAGGTTGCCGTTACCAACGGCAAGGACGCGGAACACCCTCTCTATTCCTCGGACCCGGGTTTTGGCAACGCCGAAATCGCCGACGCGGACGGCACCATGAATATTTTCGGACGCCTGCGCGGCAACGGCAAAGAATCTCCGATTCATATTTTCCATACGCCCTCGCAGGAGAATGGGCCGGCGGCATCGGTCCCCATCACCTGGTTTCCGCTCTTTCCCGAAGTGGGCGCGGAACAGGACTGGCGCTTGATCGTTAGGCATCGCCGGGGAGGAGCCCTCGGCGCCTTCATCGCGGATTCGCGCCGCCGCGATCTGGCCATCAGCTTTGGCGTGCTCCTGCTGCTGGTGATCAGCATGGCGATCCTGATCTTTACGAGCACGCGCGCGCAGAGGCTGGCCAAGCTGCAAATGGATTTCGTCACCGCCGTTTCGCACGAATTGCGAACTCCCCTGACGGTTATCAGCTCCGCGGCCGAAAACATCGCCCACGGCGTGGTGGAAGGCAGGCCGCAGCTGGAACAATACGGATCGGTAATCGGCGCGCAGGCCAGGAAACTGTTCGAAATGGTCGAACAAATCCTGCTGTTCGCGGCGATCCGCGAAGGCCAGCAGCGCTACAGCCTGCGTCCGCTGCCTGTGCCGGAGATTCTCGACGCCGCGCTTTCCGGCACGGCGGGACTCATTCGAACGGCGGGGTTCCACGTGGAACAACAAATCGAGCCGAACTTGCCTCGAATCGTGGGCGATCTCCCGGCCCTTTCCCAATGCGTTCAGAATTTGATTACTAACGCGCTGAAATACGGCAGCGAACAAAAGTGGATTGGAATTCAGGCGCGGCTCACCGAACATGGATTGAAAGGAAAAGAAGTACAGATCAGCGTCGCGGACCGGGGAATCGGAATTGCTCCCGAGGAAATACGTCATATTTTCGAGCCGTTTTATCGCAGCCCTTCCGTGACGGCCGCGCAAATTCATGGCACCGGCCTGGGTCTGCCTCTGGCCAAGAGCATTGTGGAAGCGATGCAAGGACAGGTTACGGTGAAGAGCGCTCCGGGGCGCGGCAGCACGTTTACGCTGCATTTGCCCTGCGTGGAACACCCGGCGCGGCAAGTGGAAACCGAGACCACCGAGGCCATTTCCCACTGATTTGTTGCAAGTGGGACGAGCTTCAGCCTGTCTGCCTTTTTGATGCCAACCGCAAATCCAAACCCGACAGGCTGAAGCCCGTCCCACTACCCTTTTTACAACATCCTTACAGCCGCGGGTTTCGATTCCAGTGTAATTTTGACCCTGCAGAGTCGGAGTGCGCATTTCGCGGGACGGCTGGGTGGCTCCATGGGTGTGGATCGATCCCGGAGACTTTCCTTATTCGATAATTCAGTGGAATCGTTGCATGAAGAAATCCTTCCGTCACGCCGAGGTCTTCCGATGTTGAAACAATTCGCAAGCATCTTCCGTGGGACAATTTTTCTGGCTGGCATTCTTTCGCTTGGTGCGGCGGCCGTGTTTGGCCAAATGAACACGGGAGAAATTGACGGTGTCGTCCGTGACCCTAGCGGCGCCGTCGTCCCCAACGCTACCGTGACGGCTCTCGAGACCAGTACGCATCTAAGCTACGAAACCAAGACCAACAGCTCGGGAGAGTACCTGCTGGCCCAATTGCCCGTCGGACGCTACAACTTGACGGTGAGCGTCCAAGGGTTCAAGCAGATTTTGCAGCCCAATGTCGAGTTGCATGCCGGCGAACGTGCCCGCCAAGTGTTCACCCTGGAACTTGGGGAGCAATCCGAAGCCGTGACTGTGAGCGTCACACCTGGTTTGCTCCAAGTGGAATCGGCTGCCATCCAGGATACCGTTGAACAACAGCAGGTCATCAATCTTCCGCTCAAGGGACGTCAATTCATTGATCTAGTCGGGTTAACGCCGGGAATAACACACGCTCCGGCTGGCACGCGCGGAGGGGCGCTGCAGCAGACTGGACAGACATGGGGTATTCTCGGCCAGCGTGGCGGTCATAATTTGTACCTCGTTGATGGCGTCAGCATTACCGATGAATACTTTAACAACCAGGTTTTGAACCCGTCGGTGGATGATATTCAAGAATTCAACGTCGATCAAACTTCCTACGGCGCGGAATTCGGGGGCAAGTCGGGCGGGGTCATCAACGTGATCACAAAGTCCGGGTCCAATCGCCTGCATGGCAGTGTGTTCGAATTTGTCCGCAACGATATCTTCAATGCCAAAAACTTCTTCAATTCGCCTACGGCGCCTACTCCTCCCTACAAACAGAATGAGTTCGGCGGGAGCCTCGGCGGACCAATTCTAAAGGACAAGACATTTTTCTTCGTGAATTACGAGGGACAACGGACTCATCAAACCCAAACCCAGCGGTTTACCGTTCCCACAGATGCGGAACGCGCTTCGATTCCTGATCCAGTGGCGGCCGCGATCTTGGCAAAGGTCCCGCATGCGACGAACCAGTCCGCCGCGTCCAATAATCTGTTGGCGACGGATTTGGCCAGGACAGAGGTGAACCAGTACAACGCCCGGGTCGATCATACGTTTTCCGGCAAGGACAGCGCCTTTGTTCGCGTGTCGATCTTCGACGCGAACCAGTTCAACCCCTTTGGATTGGGGGCGCTCAACGAAGCGCTCCTACCTGGCTTTGGATACAATTTGAGAACGCACACGGACAACCTTTCCTCGGCGTGGACCCACGCCTTCAATACTTCCTGGATCAATGAATTACGATTTGGATGGTTGTGGGTCGGTGGAGGACAAAGCAGCCCAAATGAAGGAACAAATATTGCGGCGGCGACGGGTTTGCAAGGGGTTACGTCCAACCCTCTGGACACGGGATATCCCTCGGTCTCCATAACCGGCTTCACGACCATGGGAGAAACCACACAATATGTTTCTCGCGTCGACAATAATTATGAGTTGTACGACAACGTGATCTGGCACCGCGGAACCCATACCGTGAAATTCGGCGGCTATTTTTTCCACCTGGATTTCGATCCCGTGAATGCAAACAACGCGAGGGGTTCGTTCCGCTTCAATTCTTTAAGCGACTTCCTCAATGGAGATCCCAATCAAGCGCAAGTGGGGGTTGCGGGACGCGGCGCGCTGCTTGGCCGGACCAATTGGCTTCACACCTACATTGAGGATAGCTGGCAAATTCTCCCGAGCATCAAGCTCGATATCGGTCTCCGGTACGAGTACAACCAGAATGTCACTGACGTGAACAACAATATAGCTGTGGTGAATACCCTGGTGCCCGGCGGAAAGTTTGTCATCGCCAGCAATGACCAGGGCCAAATTTCTCCTGCCGCCTCGGCACTCTTGCCGTTCATCCCCATTCCCTATGTCACTTCGGCGCAGGCGGGGTGGGACCGGAGCTTGCTTCAGGGGCGGCCATTGCGCCTGGCCCCAAGGATCGGGATTGCATGGAGCTTGCCGGACCAAAAGACAGTGATTCGATCCGGATTCGGAATCTATACCAATCAAGCGGCTTACAGCATCATCCAAAATGCCGCGTTAAACCTTCCATTCTATTTTGCAAAAACGGTGACGAATAGCGGCACTGCGTGCGGGGGGGCCTGTAACACGGAAAACATTTTGGCCGCATCTCCAACGGGATCGATCAGCGCGAATAGCCTCAACCACGACTTCAAAATCGAATACAACAACGTCTGGAATCTATCCGTCCAGCGGAGCCTCTCCTCTTCCACCTCATTCCAGGCGCAGTACATAGGATCGTATACCGTGCACGCCGACAACTTAACATTGCAAAATTTATTCCCCGACACCGCGTTGGCTCCGGGAGTCGGGCACGTCCGCCCTATTCCACAGATGAGCGGATTCCAATCTGTCACTTGGGATGGCTGGGAAAAATATCATGCTCTTACGCTCACCCTGACTCAACGTGCCTGGCGCGGGCTAGTCATTGATTCCAATTACACCTGGTCGAAGGCATTGGATGACGCCTCCAATCCCGGATCGAATAACGCCGGTTCAAATTTGCCGCAGGACCCGATGAACATCGCGGCAGAGAAAGGGCTATCGGATTTCGATCACCGGCATCGTTTTGTAACCAGCTTCCTTTACGAACTCCCGTTTTTGGGAAATACAGAGGGCTGGAAGCATACTATCTTGGGAGGCTGGCAAGTCGGAGGCATCTATACGCTCGAGAGCGGGTCTCCTTTTACCGTCAATCTCACGTCCGATGTCGCCAATAACGGTGAGCCCACAGCAACGCAGTCCAATATATCGGAGCGGCCGAACCTGGTCTGTAATCCAAATGGTGGTCCGAAAACGCCTGCTCAATGGTTCAATACTTCTTGTTTTGCTGCGCCAGCAGCATTCACCTATGGGAACGCGGGACGCGACATTGTGACCGGGCCGAACATCAACAACTTTGATGCAACGTTTCAAAAGAATTTTGCGATTCAAGAAAGCAAGCAACTTCAGTTCCGCGCAGACATGTTCGATTTCTTCAATCATCCCAATTTTAACCAGCCAAACCGGTTCTATCAAGCGCCCACAGCACAGCCGTTCACGTTCGGCACAATCACAAGCGCCAATGATCCTCGGGTCACGCAGTTTTCGCTGCGGCTGGTGTTTTAGTGGCACACGCTTCAGCCAGTGGGGTTTGGCGAATGCATGGACTAAAACCACACAGGCTGAAGCGTATGCCACTAAGCCGCGTCGCTGCGCTTGGCCGGCCGCACGATTCGAGGAACCATCATGCGCGTGCCGGGCGCCAGGATGTGAACGGATCGCTGGCAGACAAATTCCAAAAAGCGCCTGGCCACGGACAATTTTGAATTGATGGGATCTCGATCGCGAAAGCCCTCGGCGCGAATGATCAGGAATCCCGGGCCGTTTTCGACTTGCAGGCGCCGGATGGCGCGGTACGATTTCGTCTGGAAGGCATCCGCCAGGCGCAAAATGGCAGCGAGCCGGATGAGCGATTGGCGCAAGGGCATTTCGTAAACCCTGAATTTCTGATGATCCGGATACGGCAACGCGCGTCGGTGAAATCGCGCGACGAGCGCCGTGAATTCAAGGTCTCGCTTCGTCCAGCCCGGAGGCGGAGGAACCTTGCGGATCATCCGGTAGGACTCTTTGTGGTAGGACTTGCCCTTCTTGAACCGCCCTGCTTCCTGAAGCAGCGCCGCCGCGTGCAGAATGAACCGCTCTTCGATCTGGGATTCTTTTGCGATCAAACCGCAATTCGCGAGCCCATCGTACAGCTGCAAGGACAGCCGCGCCGCCCGGCGGACACGGGGAAAATCAGGCGTCACGAACGACGCCCATTCTCCGAACCGCGCAAGCCCCGCGGAGCGCAAATCCTTCTCCGCCGACAAACCCTCGCGCCAAACGTGGAGTGGTGAGGCCTTCCCGGCCATCTTCTCCCGATATTGCTGAAGCCGCAACGATCGTTCGTGGTGCAATTTCGCGCGCCATGCGGTAAAGACGCTTTCCTCGAAAAGACTCCGGCTCTTCACGATTATTTGATCGAGAACCGTGAGGTCGTGAATTTCTCCCAGCAAGTCCTGCAGGAATTTCAGATCGGGCGCCCAGCCCGCGTACATCGACGGCAGAAAATTTTCCACGGCGTAACGGAACTTCTTCAAGCCCACGCGCAGGCGGTGATAGGCGAGAAGGCTCCGGCTGCGCTGCGCGCGGCGGTTCAGGCCGCGAACGTCCTCCCAGATTTCGAGAAGCAGGGATTCGCAGGCGGGCCGGTCGGACGCGACATGGCGGTAATGCTTGGCAAGTTCTCTTCGCCAGGTCCGCCATTGCTTGCGGTCAAATTCCCGGATGGCCGCCCGGGCGTCGATCCGTTCCTGTTCATGCCTCTTTTTCAGCGCCTCGAGAAGCGCAACCGTGGAAGCCTCGCCCGGAGCGCCGAGTTTCTCGATCCATTCCGTAAGAACCTGGGTATCGCGAAGCGTCCCGAGCCGTTGAAACGTGCGCCGCGCCGATTTCTTCATGGCCTTCCAATCGCATGCCGGATCGAGGTCCATCATTACGTCTGCAATGAGGATGCATCGGCGCAAGGAGATACGCAGATCGTGGATGGGCTGCGCGGGCAACGCGCCGCCGACGTTTGAGTGTTCCTCAAGGACTCGGTCCACCCAGTAGGCAAGACCGACTTTCTCTTCCGTAGCGGAATGTGGTTGCGACAAAACGAAATCCAGTGCCCCTCTGAGAGTTCGCCAGGGGAGCCATTCTAGCCGCGAGGGGCGGAAAAACGCAAATTCCGGGCGGATGAAAAGTGGCACAGGCTTCCGCCTGTGGGGTTTGGCCCTACTTAGGCCGAACCCCATCAGGCGAAAGCCTTTGCCACTCTAATCCTGCATCACGGATGTCTGTTCCTTGCGCGCAGGAATCGCAGCCGGGGCGCGGCGGGGAGGTTTTGCGTAATGCATATAAACACGCCAGCCCAATAGAACCGCCATCACCGCGGCGTATTCGAGAGGCAAATGGACGTCCGATTTCACCAGCCAATAGTAGTGGATGACTCCCGCGATGGCGGTTAAATAAATCGCGCGGTGGAGCATGGCCCAGCGCTTTCCACCCATCCTGCGAATCCATCCTGCCGTGGAGGTGAGGGCCAGCGGGACCATCAGAACGAAACCCGTGAATCCCACGGTGATGTAGCGCCTCTTCATCACGTCCGCCCAAATGCCGTGCAGGTCGAAGACCTGGTCAAACGTCAGATAAATGCTGAAATGGCAGAATCCATAAAAAAACGCGAACAGCCCCAGCATGCGCCGGAAACGAATCAATTGAGGCTGGCCAAGAATTTTGCGCAACGGTGTGACGGACAGAGTGATGGCTACAAACCGCAGGGTCCAATCCCCCGTGGCATGCTCGAGAAATTGCGTGGGATTCGAGCCTAATCCGCCGGTAAACGCTTCCCAGATCAGCACGCCCGCGGGGACGAGGCAAATCAGGAATAGGATTGCCTTCGTCCATCTATTGGTCAGAATTGAATTCATGTTCGGCGTCCGCTTAGTAATTCTTCTTCAGGTCCATGCCGTTGTAGAGGCTCGCCACCAGATCGCCATAGCCGTTGAACATCTGCGTGGGCGTAATCTTGAAGTAACCCGGCAAGCGGACTTCCCTGGCCTGGCTCCAGCGCGGATGGTCCACTTTCGGATTTACGTTGGAGTAGAAGCCGTATTCATGCGCGTTGGTGAGGTTCCAGGTTGTCGGCGGCTGATCTTTCACGAATTTAATTTTAACAATCGACTTGATGCTCTTGAATCCGTATTTCCACGGAATCACCATGCGGACGGGCGCGCCATCCTGATTTGGAAGCGTTTCGCCGTACATGCCCATGCAAAGCAGCGTTAGCGGGTGCATGGCCTCGTCGATCCTCAACCCTTCCACATAAGGCAGCCCGATCCCGGCGAGACCCCAGAGAGGCATCTGCTTCTTATCAAAATAGCTTTCGAAGGCCACGTAGCGCGCATTCGAATTTGGCTCCACGAGCTTGGCAATGGTGCTGAATGAATAGCCGATCCACGGCACCACGATGGACCAGGCCTCCACGCAGCGGTGCCGGTAAACACGCTCCTCCAGCGGCGCGAGCTTCAGGATTTCGTCCATGGTGAACTTGCGCGGCTTGGCCACCTCTCCCTCGACGGACACCGACCAGGGGGAAGTCACAAATTTTTGGGCATTCTTTGAGGGCTGTTCCTTTTCCGTGCCGAATTCGTAGTAGTTGTTGTAGGTCGTTACGACCTGCTCAGGGGTAATCTTCTCGGTCGTGTTGTACGGGCTGCCGGACACGCCTTGAAGCTTTGTGGAGGCATAGGCCCGTAACGGCGGGCTGACCAAGTCCACCAGGCTCTTCCCCGCCAGCGCCAAGCCGCCCGCTAATCCCAATCCATACAGGAATTTGCGGCGATTCAGGTAAATGTCGCGCGGGGTCACGTCCGAATACTTCAAGTCTGGGGATCGCTTGACCAGCATCTTAAGCCTCCGGGCACCAGCTGTGCCTCGCAACTATCACTCTATATGACTACTATACGCCGAAATGGTTTCATTGGATGACGGATGCAGGCGAAACGGCCCACACGGCATCCTCTGAACCGCAATCCCCGCCAAACTCGGTCATTATGCCGGCCCTGGAAGGGAGTACAAAGGAAGACCAGTAAAGCGCGCGATGCGGGAAAAATCTTTATCCAAACTGAAGAGAATTGCGCGGTGTTCAAGAGCAACTGCGGCAATCAAAGTATCTATGGTCGTCAAACTGATGCCTTTCGACCGAGCCAGGCGCAAAATCGCGGCGGCCTCCCGGTACGTCGGGAAACCGCGCGGCTCGATCATTTCCCACAGGGAAAGATAACGCTCCAGGCGATGGACGTCTCGTCTGAGCCCCTGGAGGATCTCCGTCACGACGACGCCGGTGAGCGCGAAGGGCTCGGCCTGCTCGATCATGCGCCGCAATTCAGCGCCGGCGGCGCCGGGAGTGGGTCTAAAAAAATCGATCCACACGGAGGTGTCGACCAGGATCAAGAGCGATTCCGCCGCATGCGTTTCAGATCACCCTTCCAAATTCCGCTTCCGTAATAGTGAAGAATGCCTTTGCGGCTTTCCGAGCGCACTAGTAGCTCGAGCGCCTTGCCGACGATTTCTCGTTTGGTCTTGAGCCGCGTGAGCCTGCGCGCCTTCTTCACTAAATCGTCATCCAGCACGATGTTGGTTCTGCCCATAAAAACAGTATACACCTTTTTTTCATTATTGTGTGTATGGTTTGGAACCCGCCGCAGTGGGTCAGTTTGCGATTCCAGTAGGACAGCCACTCTTGGCTGTCCGCATTGGCCCTGCCGAGTTTGCCAGGGACAGTCAGGAGTGGCTGTCCTACAAAACCTCATTACGCGGAGAGTTCCTTGACCAGAGATTGGCGCAATCGTTCCTGATGCTCGGGCGCGAGCTTTCCGGCGGCGGTGGTGAGGTAAAACACGTCGATTGCGGTCTGGCCCTCGGTGTCGATCAGGGCGATATCGATATTGCATTCCTGCTGGGCGAAAACGGAGCTGATGCGGTACAACAGGCCGGGCTGATCCTGCGTAATGATTTCGATGAGCGTGCTGTGCGCGGAACATTCATTATCAAATTGAATCTGGGGCGTTCCCACGATCTTTTCGGGCTGATCTTTTTCCACTTCGAGGCGCTCATGAAGCATGCGCTTGAGGTCGCGTTTTCCGGAGAGCACGTCGTGGACCGTGGTCTTGAAGCGCTCCCATGCCGGAAGATTCATCTCCAGCGTCCGGTAGCGGTCCGTGAAGGAGAACGTATCCACCACCGTGCCGCCGGCGTTGGAGAAGGCGCCCGCTTTTCCGATGTTCATGCCGCAGGCGGCCAGCGTTCCGGCGACGGTCGAGAAAAGGCGCGGGCGGTCCTTGGTCACAACGGTCAGCTCGTACCAGTGGCGTGTGCGCTTCACCGCGAGTTGAACGGGATCCTGGCCGAGGCGGCCGGCCATCTCGAAGTGACGCAGAATTTCGTCGACGGGATGCGTGCGGAGATATCGCCTGGGCAAACCTTCCAAAAATGTTTGCAGCTTCTTCCCTGCGGCGGCGGCCAGTGAGCGAAGATGATTCAAGACTTCGTCGTTGGCGTCGCCGTGGACGCGTTCATCCACGCTGCGGTTGAAATAGTTGGCCGTGCCGATGTAGAGCTGCCAGAGATCTTCCGCCTTCCAGGGCGTGAGCGCCTCCGGATTGACGGCTTTGATGTCCGCATACGTAAACAGGCAAAGCATTTTCAGGAGTTCCGGGCTGCCGATGCTTTCCGCGAATTGCGCCACGGTGCGCGGGTCAAAGATGTCACGCCGGAGCCCCGCTCCCAAATCCTGATGGTGTTGAATCAGAAAGAGCACGGTTTCCCGGTCCGCTGCGGGAAGTTCCAGGCGCTCGAGGCACTTTCCGGCGATTGCCAGGCTGGCCGGAATGTGATCCACGAGAGTGACGGCCTTGCCGGTGTCGTGCAGCAGGATCGCCAAATTGAGCAACTCGGGCTGGTCTAGCTCGCCGAGGATGCCGGCGTAGCGTTCGTCCCATTTGGATTTGGATTGCCGCAGGCCGTGCAACTTTTCGATGGCCTGGAGTGTGTGCTCGTCCACCGTAAAACGGTGAGAAACATCGCGCGCCGCGAGCGCGTCAATCCCCTGCAATTCCGGCAGAAAAAGAGTCAAGAGACGCAACGAGTGCATCGCGCGCAACGAGTCCGCCGCATGCGGTTCGGGCAAAAGATCTTCCAGAAACCGCCAAAAATCGCCGCCTCCCGGAAGGCGGCCGGCCAATGGCGGCCTCGCCAGCTCCAATTGTTGTTCGGCCGCCGGACTGAGTTTGAAGCCGCGCTGGGCCATCAGCCGGAAGGCGCGAAAGAAAAGGTTCGGATCGGACAGGCTCTCCGGCTTCTGCAAAAAAATCAACCCGTCCACGACGGAAAAATCCTCATCGGAAAAGCCCGTTCGCCAGGTTTCCAGTTGCCGGTAAAAGAGAGATTGAGCGGCGGGCATTTCCTCGAGCAGCTGACCGGAAATGTGTTCGACGGCGCGCGCATGGGCAAAGTAGATGCGCATCCAATCGGTGACATTCGTCGCATGGACATTTTGCGTCCCAATTTTCCGGGCCGCTGCATCGTCCTGCGCATCCCAGGTCAGAAGATTGTGATCCCGTTTATTCCGGAAGTGCAGGAAGCAACGAACGGATGCGAAGAATGCCAGCGCCGAATCCATCGCGGTCTGGTTCGCGGGGGAAAAATATTTCTGTGGATCGGGCCAGCCATCCTGCTCTTCCATGGCGGACATGGCGGCAAGCCACCGCGCCGTGACATAGTCCTGAAAGCCGCCAGGACCATCCTTGACATTTGGCTCGAGGTGGAAAACGGTGTTCGCAAACTTGCGGTGGCTGTTGCGCGTCAATTCCGCCAGGCGCTCGACCAGGGACTGTGACTCCCGGACCATGATTTCGGGAATCAGCCGGTTCCGTAGATTCGCAAACAATTCCTGATCGCCATCCAGAAACCGGCAGTCCAGCAGGGAAAGAATCGTCTCCGCACGATCGGCATCGAACTGGATGAATTCCGGAATAATTCCCGCCGTCGTGTTGCATCTCAATCCAATCTCATTCATGCCTTGCGAGAGCCGCTGGATGGCATCCTTGAATTTTTCCACCGCTTCGCCTGAGGCCGTTAGGAAGATGAGATCGACATCCGAATACGGAAAGAGAGTTTGCCGGCCGTAATCCCCGACGGCGGCGAAGATCATTCGGGAGGGTTGAAGACCCGTGGAACCCATAAATTGAGCCCAAAAGCGGCGGGCAATGGAATCCACCAGCGCCGATTTTTCCTGCAAATATTTCAGGCCGTCTTTCGCCGCGGAAAATTCTTCTTGTAATCGCGAGGATTCAGCGTCGAAACGTTCCTTCAGTTCGCTGACGAGTGGAGATTGTGTGGGCATGCATTACTTTCTGGCCGATTGTTACGGAACAATTCTTGCCGAGCGTGCTCGCAAAAAAAGCCGTCCTGCAAAATGCGAAGAAACCAAGCGGCGCATTCCGGAACCGGAACTTTCCTCGCAGGCCGATTCCGGCAGGAGACAATAGCAAATCCAGAGTCTTAACACCACTGTTGCCGCGTTTCGGTAGTGGATCAGTTTGAATGACGCCCCCCAGCAGTATGGCGCGCTTCTTGTCGCAGAACTGTGCCAAATGTAGGCTCGGCGCACGCACCGCCTTCATGCGGTCTAGGCTTGGGCGGGCGGGATGTCCCAGTTGAATATATCGCGGTGAATCTTCCAGTCTCCGGTGGACTGCCGCTTCCAGATGACGATGTACTTACCGGCGTTGAGAACCTTGCCATCCGGAGCGCTTGCCGAAAAAGCGCCAACCTCGTACGCCCAGTCGTCTCCGCTTTCTTGCACCTCCCCAGTGGTCACGCGTGTGGTGTTCCCACCGGATCCAACGATGCTTTTCCAAACCTGAGCGATTGCCTCTCTGCCACTGACAATGGGGGCTTCTGGGATAAGAAACTCCGCATCCTCTGTATACATTCGCGAGATTGTGTCCGCATCGCCCCTGTAAAATGCCAACTCGAACGCTTTGTAACCTTCGGCAATCGCCTCACGGGTTTTCGTCATCACTTCTCCTGACTCGCAGTCTGAAACAGTTTCCGCACACCGATGATACGTCATCACGCCGCAGGAGTTGTTAACGGTTTCCATTTTTAAACTGACCCACCACCCGCGTTTCCGCCCACTTCAAATATCCGCTATCTCATTGTGATCGTTCATCTTAGGAATGGCGGGCAGTGTGCGGCCCTATTCCCAGTGGGGTAAATCAAATCTCGCGGAATTGCCTTTGGTCGTGAAATCCTGATAGCACCGATAGATTCTTTCGTCCATTGGAATGAGGGCGCTCTTGTTACAGTGGTCCATGGCCTCCGTGCCTTCAAAAATGCCTTTACAGAGGCTGTTCGGGGAATATCAGCTCGGGGGGTTTTACGACGAGATGTTTTCGGCGCCCGAGGTGCCGCGACCGCACTACGCCAAGATTTTCGAGAAGCTTGGCGCCATGATGCCGGCGCAGTATGAAGAGCGCCGCCAGCACGCCGACCTTTCCTTTCTTCTTCAGGGAATTACGTTTACGGTATACAGCGATGGGCGCGGAACGGAGCGGCTGTTTCCCTTCGATCTGATTCCGCGCATCATCCCGAATTCCGAATGGCAGCGTATCGAAAGCGGCCTGGCGCAGCGCGTCGTGGCGCTGAATTTATTTTTGCAGGATGTGTACGGCAAGCAGCGTATTTTTGCCGACCGCCGGATTCCCCGGTCGCTGGTCTATTCCTGCAAACATTTCCTGCGCGAAGTGATCGGCATCGAAGTGCCGCGGGGGATTCACACGCACATCTGCGGCATCGATCTGGTGCGCGATTCCAAGACCGGCGAATTCTGCGTCCTCGAAGATAACGTGCGCACACCGAGCGGGATTTCGTACGTCCTGGAAAACCGCCTGGTCATGATGCGCACGTTCCCCGACGCGTTTCACGAGTACGAGGTTCTTCCCGTCAACCACTATCCCGCCGAGCTGGCCCGCATCCTGCGCAGCCTGTCGCCGCGCGGAGGAAATGACGCGCAAATCGTTCTGCTGACGCCCGGCATTTACAACAGCGCTTATTTTGAACACAGCTTCCTGGCGCAGCAGATGGGCATCGAACTCGTCGAAGGCCGCGACCTGATCGTGGATGGCGGCCTCGTCTACATGAAGACCATTCACGGCTTGCAGCGCGTGGATGTGATTTACCGGCGCGTGGACGATGAGTTCCTGGACTCGCTCACCTTCCGTCCGGATTCCGCGCTGGGCGTCCCCGGCTTGATGGGGGCCTACCGGGCGGGGAATGTGGCTCTTGCCAACGCCGTAGGCAATGGCGTCGCCGACGACAAAGCCATCTACGCCTACGTGCCCGCTTTCATCCGGTATTACCTTGGCGAAGACCCAATTTTGCGGAGCGTGGACACGTATCTGTGCTCCAGAAAGGAAGACCTCGCCTACGTTCTGGATCACCTGCCGGAGCTCGTCGTCAAAGTCGTGGGTGAGTCCGGCGGCTACGGGATGCTGATGGGTCCGGCTGCGGAGCGCGAGAGAATTGAGGATTTCAAGCAGCGCATCAAGGCGGACCCGAGAAACTACATTGCGCAGCACGTGCTTCCTCTCTCGCGCGTGCCCTCCTACGATCCTGCGAACAGTTCAATTGCCGGCCGCCACGTCGATCTTCGCCCGTATTGCCTGTACGACGGGGAGAAAGTCACGATCGTGCCGGGAGGTCTGACTCGCGTGGCGCTGCAGCAGGGTTCGTTGATTGTAAATTCGTCCCAGGGCGGCGGAAGTAAGGACACCTGGGTTCTCTTTGGGGATGAGTGAGATGTTGTCGCGAATCGCGGAATCCTTGTTCTGGCTGGCACGCTACATCGAGCGGGCGGAGTACACCGCCCGGATTCTGGACGTGAATTTCCACACCGTGCTCGAGCAATCCAAGGACAAGTACCGGTTACACTGGGATCCCCTGATCGTCATGGCCGGCGAGGAAAAATGCTTCCGCGCGTTGTATGGAGAAGCCGACGCGCGCGCGGTTTTCGAATTTCTCGCCTTTCGCCAGGACAATCCCAGCTCCATCGTGCAGTGCATCACCAAAGCGCGCGCAAACGCGCGAACTATTCGCGACTTCATTTCTCGGGAAATGTGGGAAGACATCAACAGCCTTTATTTCACCGTGAATCGCTTCCATCCCGACGAGGAGATGGCCGCGGGGCCGCACCGCTTTTGCGACGCCATCCGCTTCGGCAGCCACCGCTTTCACGGCGTGACCGATGCGACCCTGCCCCACGACGAAGGCTGGGAATTTCTGCGCATCGGCTGGTTCATCGAGCGCGCGGAAATGACGGCGCGCCTTGTGGACGTGCAGTACCACATCCTGTACGACGCGCCGGCGGAAATCGGCGGAGGGGACAACCATCAATGGATGGCTGTGCTTAAATCCGTGGGCGCCTACGAGGCCTACCACCGGAAATATCACTCCTTGATCGAGCCCGAAAAAGTCGCGGAAATGCTGATCATGCACCCGCTTCATCCCCGCTCGATCCGCTTCAGCATGACCGAAGTGCAGGCCGGCCTGCGCGCCATCAGCGGCACGGGAGCGGGTTCCTACGCGAATGAGGCCGAGCGGCTGACAGGCAAAGTCCTCGAACGGCTGCGCTACGACCGGATCGCCGAAATTTTTCAGCTGGGGCTGCACTCCTATTTGAACGACATGCTGCAGATGTGCGGAGCGATCGGCGAGGACATTGCCCGAAACTACTTCTACTACGCGGTGGTCGCATGAACCGGTATCATCTTGTCCATTCCACGGAATTTCGCTACGACGGCCCGGTTTCGGAAAGCTACAACGAAGTCCGTCTGCGGCCGATCCACGACGAGACGCAGAGCTGTCTGTCGTTCCGTCTTCTCACCGACCCGGTTTCGCGCGGCACTTCTTATCGCGATTCATTTGGAAATTGGGTACATCAATTCAACATTCTTCCCGAACATCACCGCCTGAATATCGAAGCGGAGTCCGTAGTCCTGGCGCACGATGCTCCCGCGTTGCCGTCGGGCGGAATGAAACTCTCCGACCTGGACGGTCATCGCGAGGAACTCGAGGAGGGATTTCTCGACTTTATTGTGCCCACGGGATACGTCCCCCATGTGCCGCAACTGGACGAACTCATTGACGCGGCGGGCAGCGGCAGCGACGGGAGCGTCTCGGGATTCGTCCAGCAGGCGTCCTTCCTGATTCACGAAAAGTTCAAGTACGTCAAGGGAGCGACGCACGTCAACTCCTCCATCCAGGACTCCCTGGCCGTCTGGGCGGGTGTTTGTCAGGATTTCGCGCATTTGCTTCTGGGAGTGGTCCGAAAAAGGGGACTGCCCGCACGGTATGTCTCCGGGTACCTGGTCCCGGAAAGCGCGGCGTCGCCCGACGCTAAATTACAAGAGGTGATTGGTGGATACGCGTCGCACGCCTGGGCGGAAGTCTACTTGCCGGATTCAGGCTGGATTGGCCTTGATCCGACGCTGGGGAAGCCGCTGGGCCTGCAGCACGTGCGCATCGCCTATGGACGCGACTACGGCGATGTGGCTCCGGTTCGGGGGGTATACAAAGGGCATGCGGGACAGAGGCTTTCCGTGGATGTGAGCGTGCGGCTGGCGATTGACGGTGATGGGCGCGAGCAACTCAGTGCAAACAAGCTCGCGGCCCCCGAGACCCCGATAGCGGTGGAACGGGCGCAGCAACCTGCCCAACAACAGTAGCTTGCTGATTCGGTCTAATCGCCGCACGAGCGCTGGGTGAGCGGGGCGGCTTCAGGCCCTACATGACTCTTTTCTTCTTGCCCTTCATTCGGGAATGCCTTGCGGTTTGCCGTCCCGCCCCATTATGGTTGGAGCCGACCAGGGACATAATGCGTTTCAGCTCTCGCTCCAGAGAACCTTCGATCACGTCGGATTGGCGTTCTCCACGTGCTACACGGCTCACGTAGGAGGGGTCCACCTTCAGTTGCCGAGCGACGCGTCCATAAAGGCCTCGGATCAGCGATGCCAGGTTTGTGGGTGCAGGTCTGTGAATGCTTTTTGCGCGGGCCATGAGGCTCCTTGAAACTTACTATGAAAGGTCAGGCCGAGTACCACCCGGATTAACAAAGATGTTAACGGATTTGGTTTAAGGATGCAACCGCTCCTTGCAGCCAAAACTTCCTCGTGCACGACACTGGGACCATTTCCATGACTTTACTTGCCTATTTTGCCTTTCCTCGTCAGGGAATCAAAAGCAATTTTCCCGTCGTTTTTCTTCCTTCCAAATCCCGATGGGCCTGCTGCGCCTCCCTCAGGGGATAGAGATGTTCGATGCGCAGCCTTAATTTGCCTGAAGCGATCATGTTCAGCACATCGGTGGCGCGTTGCTGAAGCTCTTCACGGACGGCAATGTGATGAACCAGCGTCGGGCGAGTAATAAACAACGACCCTTTCTGCGCGAGCTTGCCCAGGTCAAACAGCGGCACAGGCCCGCTGGAGGCTCCGAAAAGCGCGAGATAGCCGCGTGGACGAAGAACATTGAGGTCCTGATCGAAGGTGGTCTTGCCGACCCCGTCGTAAATGACATGAACGCCCTTTCCGTCGGTGAGGCGCTTGGTCTCCACCTCGAAATCCTGCTTGGTGTATAAAATTACGTCGTCCGCGCCCGCTTCGCGCGCCAGTTTGGCCTTTTCCTCGGTGCTAACCGTGGCGATCACTCGAGCCCCGAGGTTCTTCGCCATCTGGACGAGAAGCAGTCCGACGCCGCCGGCAGCCGCGTGAATCAGAGCGATTTCTCCCTTTTTTAGCGGGTAGGTGCTATGCGTCAGGTAATGCGCGGTCATGCCTTGCAACATCGCGGCGGCGGCCTGATGATCCGTGATGCTCGCTGGCACGCGGACCAGGCGGTCCGCCGGTACTGCTTCGTAATCCGCATACGCGCCGGTAATGCCCGTGTAAGCGACGCGTTCTCCCGGCTTGAAGTCCTTCACGTCGCCGCCGACTTCACTGACCACGCCGCTGGCTTCCTGGCCAAGTATGAAGGGCGGAGTGACGGGATAGCGGCCCTCGCGGAAATGGACGTCAATATAGTTCACTCCCGCCGCGGCGACTTTCACCAGCGCTTCGTTGGGCTTTGGCTTCGGAACGGGAATGTCCAGAAGGGTGAGGACTTCCACTCCTCCGGTTTTCGGGACTTGAATCGCTTTCATCTACGCTCCTCTTGGGGTTGTGCTGGTTCCGTTCCGCCGTGTTTTAAGAGGCGGTATCATATTCCAACAGGCCTGTGGAAAAATTGTGGAAGGTTGGTATTTCTTCACAATTTATTGGCATGATTTGTGACGACGGATCAGGTTTTTGCCGCTGGACAGTGCTTATGAATTTACCTCATTGATAATAACTACATTTCAACTTACAGATGCGCCTCTTCGGACAGACGCTTAATATGCTGAAAGACTCGCACATGAATTTGGTGGACGATCGCATCTGACCACAATCGCCAGTAAGACACAGGCCACATTCGATTTCTATAGCGTGAAGTGCCCTGCAGCAAGGTGCGGCCGCCAGGCAGCGGCGTCAACACGAACTCCGCGTCTTGCGCCTGAAAATACGCGCCATCAATATGTCGCGTGTGAATGTGCCCGTAAGGCGACAATTCCTCCATCACCAGAGGCTCGCCGGATACGGAAAATCCGAGGTGTTTGTTCTCTTCCCAGACCTGAATCGGTTCGATGAACTGGCCGCTCGAAAATTGGCATTCCCGCTGCGCTCCGAGCCCCGTTCCGTGAAGCGTGGACCGGATCGGATAGGAGATTCCAGCGCGGAAAGGCCATTCGGTGGGCGGAGGCAGCGCTGGAAATGACGTGAGGAACGGCCAAACTTCCTCGGGCGGCGCATTAATTTCGATTTGCGTGGTGATTTGAAGGAGCGGCGGCTGTTGTGGCTTCAACGCTTCCGTCCCCATAAGGAATGGCACGAACAGAAGCAAAGCGCTAAATGTGGCTCGCGTCTGGAAGCGCGCCCAATGCCTTTGCTGGATCAAGTAGCCTATCGAACCGCCCATCAAGGCCAGAATCAGTCCGATGGGCGCGGCCATTGCCAGACAGATTACCCCTTCGACCGCGAGGCCCAGTAAAAGCAATCCCAGCAAAATAACCGACAGGCTTGCGACCGCCACGCAGCTGCGCAAACTTCGCGGCCGGTGATATCCATGCAGCAAGACGGAAAAGAACCCCAGGCAAAATGGCAGAGCGACAAACAGTCCCCAGCCGTACATCGCCAGCACGTTCACGCTGAAAAGCGTAGCCGCGGCCCCAAGCAGCGATGTGATCACGAGCGCCATGGCCGCGCTGCCCCAATTACTTTCCGGAATAATCCGCTTGAGGAGAGGATTCCCTGCGATGCGCAAGGATCGTGGCGTGTCGTCAGCGCGCTGCGACGGATAGATGCACAGAATGAGAAAGAACAGAAGATTCAAATACGGCGCAAAGAACAACACCACCAGCCATGCTGGCAGCCCCGCGGCCCGAAGGCGTCGCATGGTCAAAACGATGCCGACCCAAATAAATGGAAGCGAGAGCACCAGCATGGATAGAAGGAATGTCCGATCCGCAGGAGCAAGTGAATTGATCCGCGCCGCTTGATCAAGCGGTATCCAGTAATTGAAAAGACCCCACTGGCGATGAAAAACAAGCGTAGCCAGGGCCCGGTCCAAATTGTGTTTCATTGCGAAACCGACGAGTCCCACGAGGGCATAGGGACCGCGGTCCATGGTCCCTTCGGAACTCCAGAGATCAGTGAATTTCATCGTCCACCTCTCCATTTTCTTGGTGAACCCGGATTTGCCGCGCCGTGCTGCGAGCCGCGAGTGTCCATCCCAAAACACCGCAAAGAATGAAATCGAGGGCATTCGCAGTGCCGTGAAATCTGGCCATCTCGCAAAAGCTCAGCCAGGAAACAATTCCCAGCCGAATTGAATGCCGCCTCGTTCCCTCCTGAAACCTCACCAGGCAAAATTCATTTCATAAATCACTTGTAATGCCTCTGAAGTTCTGAAGCGTACCTTGTACCAAGAGCCGCTGCGTTCTTAGCAAGCCACGCGATGAATCGCGTCCGCCCGGTCGCCGGTTGTTTTGATACCAGCAGATCCGCCATCAATCCTTCGATCTCCTCGCGCGTGAGAACCACGTCGCCGACCATGGGCCCGACGAGGCGAAGCATCTGGAGCGCTACGCCAGGGTTCACATGAATGAATCTAGAATTGCTGCCAACGGCCGCCGCGATTTCCTGGACCAGGTCTTCGAACGCGAAAATCTCCGGACCGACGGCGTCTAACACCAAATTGTCCTCTTGCTGGGCGCTATTTGCCGCCAGCTCGGCGAGGTCTTCCACAAAAATCGGTTGGAGCTGATACCTCCCGGAGCCGGGAATTGCGAACACCGGAAAGTGGCGCGCGAACCACGCGATATTGTTGATGAGAATATCTTCGATGCCGAAGATGACCGTGGGCCGGAGGATGGTGTAGGAAAGCCCTGAATTGATGATTGCCTTTTCAACCAGCGCCTTGCCTGAATAATATGGGAGGTGCGAATCGAGCGAAGGGTTGGCGATGCTGAGATGCACGATTCTGCGGACTCCGGCTTCTCTCGCCGCCTGGATCAGCGCGCACGAATTTCTGACGGCCTCGTCGAACGTCGCGCGGCCATGATCGAATCGCACCCAGTACGTGTTGTAGAGAACCGATGCGCCTCCGAGCGATCGAACCAGGCCTGCGCGATCGCTAAAATCCAACGGAGCGATTTCCACTTGATTGGCGAAGCCGTTCGCGCGGTTGGGATGACCGGTGATGGTGCGAACTCGCCTTCCGGCGTCCAAGAGCCGTCGCGCAATATATTTGCCAGTGTAGCCGAACGCTCCTGTGACCACGTCGAGTTCCTGTGCATCACTCATTGCGAGGGGTCCTCCTTCGGTGGAGTGCTCTACCGCGTTCACCGGCGTTCTCTTTTTACGTCCTGGAGAAGAATGTTCCGGCTGCTCTTTCTGGAAATGGAACACGCCCCAGACGCGCATGTCCGATGATCGGCGAACCAGCGGTAGCAGGCATTGAGAATGTGCGGGACGCCGGGCAGCTTCGCTGCGGCATAAAGCGGCCAAGCCCACCAGATTTGCCGCGCGAGGAAGACGATGGCGTCAACGCCTCCATAAATTTCGCCGCCGCCCGTGGCGACGCGCATCTCCCGCAGCAAATCCTCGGTCGGCAAGGCGAGAAGCGCTTGCACACGAGGATCCTGTAATGCCGCCAGGCCGAAGCCGCGCGTTTCGAGGGTGCGGCGGAAGCGGCGGGCGAGCGAAGTGCAAACGGAGCAATCGCGGTCGAAGCAGACCCAGCCGCGGGCGGCGTGCCTTCCTTTCGTATCAGTTATTTCTGAACTGAGAGAAATCATGTGCCACCAAAAAAGGAGGTTGCCCGCCTTTTCCTTTTCAGCCCTTCAACAGCTTGCGCAGCCCGCCGCGGAGTTTCACCATTCCCTTCAGCGCGCTCGGCGAAAGGCTGCGGAATTCCTCGAACAACGCGCTGAGCAGGACGATGAATTCCAGGAGCTCTTCCATCTGCTCGCGCGCGTAGGCGTCCGTGGAGCCGGCCTTTTTGGCTTCCGCCACGCATTCCCGCACCACTGCGATCGTGGGGTCAAATTCGCGCCGCTTGCGCTCTTCCAGGATCACCCGGAACATCTCCCAGAGGTCCTTCATGGACTCAAAGTGCTGCCGCCGGTCGCCGAATACGGAAACGCCGCGGACGATGCGCCAGCCTTGCAACTCGCGCAGGCTGGTGCTCACGTTGGACCTGGCGACGGAAAGGGTCCCGGCGATTTCCTCCGCCGCCAGGGGCCGGTCGGAAAGGAACAGCAGGGCGTGGACCTGCGCGACGGTGCGATTAATGCCCCAGCGGGTGCCCATTTCGCCCCAGTGGAGGATGAACTTTTGGGCGGCGGGGGAGAGCGATTTGGAAGTATCAGTCATTTCTGTCTGTACTGAAATTACAGGATTTTCGGCTGTTTGTCAATCGCTTTTTTCTCGATGGGTGGCGGGCGCTCGGCAGGCTCCTCCCCGGGAACGCCATTCTCCTGCAGGGCGCCGTCCCAACGCCAATCGGGAGATTGGCGTTCACGGGGTTCCTTCGTGCGGATTACGAGCCGGATTTCCGGCGATCTCGAATATTAATGAGGTGTTGGCGCAACGCGTCGACAATCTCTTCCCGGCGGCCATTCACGATGTTCTTGCGCAGTTCTTCGAGGGCGATGTGCACGACATCGTGGTGATGGAGTTCCTCGGGCGCGACTTCGTTGCTGAGTTCCAGCCAGATGCCGTGCAGCAGATCGATTTCCTTGTCTGTCAACCGTGGGGCGTGAGGACCGAGATAGAAAACTTTTTCCTGGCCATCCGGCGAATAAATTTCCAGGGTTAAATTAGGCCTCGGTTCAGGCAGCGCCTCCCAGGCCAGGCCCGCGATACGCGCCTCGTCCTCGATAGCCCTCCAGGAGGATAAACCCAGCGCGATAGTGGACGACTGCAGATTTTGCGCCGCGCGCAGGATGCCCTCCCATTTTTCCGTCGCCGGCGCCACAGCCAGGTGAATGGACTTGCCCCTCTTCTCCGCCAGGGAAAGCGCCCGCGTAAACAATTCCTGTTCATTTACACCAAATAAATCCTCTTGTGCCAATTCACTACCACCCGAACCTGCGCGGCTCAGAACACGAAGGTGAAGGACTACAACGTCCTGCTGGCGAGGATTGATCCGGTCTAGGACCGCGCCCAGGTTATATAGTGCATTGGAATTACGGACCATCACCAGTTCGTTCCCAGGACGCACGCATAGAGCCGCAGGACTCAAGTCTCCGTCAGACTCCAGGTTAAACATGTCGAGTTCCTGGTGCTTGGCGCCATGCTTAAGGGTGATTTTCTCGGAGATTTCAAAAACGGTAAAGAAAATTATCGTAAATACCACGCCCGAAATCGTCGCCACTTGCTTGGTAAACAGATTCATGATGCTCATGGCAAAGAGCGTCAGTGTAATCAAACCCAGGCCAACGGGAATCTCCACATGGCCCAAGGTGAAATTCAGCGGCACACGAAAGTCTCTCTTCCCCGGCTGCTTGTACCGCAGCACCAGCACCGCCAGCCCCTTCATCGAGAAGCTCCACATCACGCCAAAGGCGTAGGCTTCGCCGAGCACGAAGATGTCTCCCCTGCTCAAGATGATCGTGAGGAGCTGCAGGCCTACAACGAGGTTGAGCATGCGGTAAGAAGTGCCGAAGCGCGGATGCGGGCGCCGGAACCAGTGCGGGAGAATGCCGTCCTCGGAAACACGGTTCAGCACGCCGTTGGAGCCCACGATGGCGGTATTGACGGCCCCGGCCAGCATCAGGACCCCGACGATCACCACAAACGCCTCAAAGGCCAGCCTCAGGTTGACGGGGCCGACAAAATTCATGGCCAGACCATTGATGAGGTTCCCGAAATACTGCGGCCGAATTGCATCCGGAATAATCATGGAGGCGAAAAAAGAAACGCCCGCCGTGAAAATCAGACTGTAAACAAATATAACCAGCCCCGCCTTCTCCAGGTTGGGCAGCTTGGGATGCTCGACTTCCCGGTACACCTGGGCCAGGGTTTCTTCGCCGCTCATGGCCAGAACCGAATGCCCGAGTCCGATCAGGATTCCGATCAGCGCGACGGTGTGCGGCAAGCTGCTGAGGCGCAGCCAGCCCAGAGCTTCCGGCGCAAAGGTCAGATTCGCCCGTGTCGGCAAGGGCGGGAGATGAGCGCCGCGCACCCAAACGGTCAGGATGCACCAGGCAATCATGACGACCACCATCACGGTGGTCACATACATGATCCGCAGCGCTTTTCCGCTGGACTCCGGAATCCCCTTGATATTCTCCCACCAAAAATAAACCGTTACGGCGACGGCAAAGACTGCCGAGGTGGAATTGATCGGGAGAATCAGATGGACGTGTACGCGGGCGAAAAACTCGTTCAAAAATCCTGTCAAGTATTGGCCCGCGGAAACGCCGCTGATAGGTCCGGTCAGGATGTAGTCAAACATCAGCGCGGAGACGGAGAATTTCGCGAGCGTGCTGCCCATCGCCTCCTTTACGACGCGGTAAACGCCGCCCCGCACAAACATACTGCAGCTCTCGATATACATGGAGCGCACGGCATAGGCGAACAGCATGATGGCCAGGATGAACCAGGGCGCGGCTTTGCCGATCGCTTGCTCGGCGATCGCGCCCGCATAGAAGGCGGACGATCCGAGGTCATTGAGTACGATGGCGGCCGCTCGCCAGAAGGAAATGAAGGAAAGCATCGCCGTTGTGGCTATCACGACTCTGGGTAGAGCGGGCTTCTGAGCCGCATCGGCGGGCCGGGAAATTTGATTTGTCGACATATCTGATTAGGCTGGGAACCTCTGCAACGCATCGAGCGCCGCGGGTGTTTTCTCCTCCGTTGGTATGAGCCGAACTCCCGGGGCTTGCGATGGAAGTAAACAGGCAAGTCGGGTGCTGGGCCTGAATAAGCGGCAAGGCCCAGGCGTCTCCGCGCGCGCGCCTTGAGGCATGGATCGGACTTTTCGGAAACTTTCAGCAGGATTCACGGCGTAAATAAATACATTAAATTTCATAAAGAACACATAAAGATGACCGATATTTCCTGCGCAAAGTTTCGCTGGCTTGGTCTTCATTACGTGTACATCACTGATAGTAAAGGAGTTGTTCACAAGACAAGCCCGGCCAGGACCTTTTCGTCCAGCACGATGACCAGGCGGTCTGGGCGTGCAGGAATCGTCGGGATTAGTTTCTATTTACAGCAAACAGGGAATCAGCTATATATCTTGTTGAATCGTAAATAGCGGGCTGTGATAGTTACGCGAACCGGCATTGCCTGTTTTTTGCAACCGGCATAGGGAGCCTCAAGGCACGAATCACTATCGAGCTCCTGCTAACGGCGGCGTAGAGCGCAACACTAAAGATCATTTTGAACTGGACCTGGGGAAAAGCAGTGGACCTGACAATCTTAGTGCGCGCGACATTCGTGCTGGCCTTTGTCGTAGTCGCAGGTTACTCCGCACTTCGCATCTGGCGACTGAGGGACGGGCCGGACTCGATGGACAGGAGCGAGGGCTTCCGGCCGCGAATCGGCTTCACTCGGCTCGATGGCATGGCCTCACTCTCGGTCCTGCTTGCAAACGGATCCAGGAATTACGTTTGGGTGGAGGAAATTGAGATATTTCTCTGCAGTCTGATTGCGGAAGTGCAGACAGCTGATGCATCTTGCCATGAAATCCAGAAAATTCGCCAAATGATTCCGCCAAGTGACACGCTGCCGATGAGCCTATCTGAAGTGATTTACAAAGCAGCCGGGGATCCTCAGCGCAAGTATTCCTGCGTTCTGTCCTCCGTCCTGCGCTATCGCATTGACGAAGCCCAGTTTGAGAAGAAAATGGAAAACTACAGGGTTCACATGCTCGGGCTCACGGCCTCCAGCATTCACCGGGAACGCAAGCCCATTCCGCCATTTCAACCCCAAAAAAAATCCCAGGATGTTCCGGAGCTGGAGGCAAAACACAAATAAAATCAAGACGCGGGAACTTTGCCCGGTTGGCCGATCAAAGTTGCCGGATCGGCGCCCTTCCTGGGCCGGAATTTTTGCGTTCTCCCGCCAAACGTTTCGGCCGCGTACACGTTTCCCGCCGAATCCACCGAAAACTGGTGAACTCCCCAGAACTGCCCCGGAAACGAGCCGTACGTTCCCCAGGAGTAAAGCAATTTTCCGTTCAAATCGTATTTGAGGAACTTGTTGGTGACGCCGTCGGAAACCCACAAGTACTGGTCGGCGGACATCATGATGTCGTACGGGGAACGGATGTTGTCCCACTCGTCGAGGTACTTTCCGTTTTCATCGAAAATCTGGATACGGCTGTTGGACCGGTCCGCCACATATAGCCGGCGTTTCGCATCGATGGCAATGGAATGCGGCAGGTTGAACTGGCCGGGCGCGGAGCCTTTCACGCCCCAGGTCATCAAATATTTTCCGTCCTTGTCGAATTTCACGACGCGCGTATTGACATAGCCGTCGGTGATAAAAAATGTGCCGTCGGGAAGCCAGGCGATGTCCGTGGGGCGGGCGAAATGTTTATCGTCTGTGCCGCGAACGCCGTGCTCGCCCAGCGTCAAAACCAGCTGCTTGCCGTCGTGCGTGAATTTGAAGATTTGATCCACTTCGTCATCGACGATCCACACATGCTTTTCCGGATCATACGGGCTGATCCGCACCTTGTGCGGCCCGCGTCCGCCCGCGAACAGATGGTCCCACTGCGTCCAGTCTTCAATCAGCGTGCCGTCCGCGTCGACAATCAGGATGCAGTGCTCCAGCCGCGGCTTGCCCTGCGTCGCCGGAGTCCCGAACGCGCCGTATCCCCCCGTGTAGCCTTCGGGCGCCTTTTCAGGGACCGGCAATTCTCCGCGCTGAAGTAGGATGATGCGGTTGGGATTCTCCGCGAAAACGCCGCCTTGTGAGCCCCAGGTCCATCCCGGGTGCCCCAAAGGTTTTGGCCAGCCCGTCACAACTTCATAGGGGCCAGTCTCATTTTCTCCGCCCTTTTCCTGCGCGCGAGCGGCCGCTTGCCAGAGAGCCACGGTCATACACAACGCACCCAACGCAATTCCTGCACTTCTCCCGAGTTTCATTTCATCCTCCAATAAGGCGGGTTTTATGTCGCAGGCGCGCCAAAGCGCTCTGGCGACGGCGCGCTGAGCCCGCCCCTGCGCGAAGAATCACCACAACAAACTGTTAATGCCTGAATCAAAAGCATTCGTTGCTGTGACGCTTTTACATTGGCGTCCGATTCATGTCCACACAAAAATAGCCACGAGCCGGTTTGCATCGAGGAGTCAGCGGAAGCAATTGCAGGGTTGAAATCCGGGCGCGCCAATCACCTGATTGGCGTATTACGCCTCGCTATTCAGGAGAATGGAGTTCCCGGGAGGTGGCATCCGTCAGGGAGCCGCATTCATCACGCGAAGGCGCTGCCTGGTCGCGCGAATGTATGTGTTCACGAAATCGCGAAAATCCGGATACTTGTCGGGAAGAATTCGGCTTTGCGCAAAAGAAACCGTCTGCGTCGCAAGGAGGGCATTGCCGCTCATCGAATATTCAATCGTTACTTCGCCAAACTCCGATTTAACCGCAGTCTTATCCGGGATGCGCTCAATCCGCATGCCCGAAGGCAATTCCAGCCGATACTCGCACTTCACGTGGAACGGGACGCCGACATCCAACGGAAGCTGGCGAGGCCTCGGAGGAACTTCGGGGACAGCGATCCCGCTGAGAATCAAGGGCTGAAAGAACCAACCGTCGCCGGTGGACGCCGTGGCGAAATTTCCCCCAAATGAAAACTTCTCCTTGATTTGCTGGCGATTATCGTCAGTGCCGGCGATGGTTGCCTGGCGGAAGGAAGCTTGATTCACATAGTGAGCCACCCGTTCCTCAAACGATTTCAGGGTCTCGCTTTGCGAGCGCCCACGGTAGAAAGAGTGGCGTCTCGAGTTGGAAGCCCCGAAGTATTTGGCCTCGACCTCCGCTGTTCCGGTCCCGTCGGACTGCAGGTGAACGTTTATCGCGTATTCCGATCCATTTAGTTCCGGCGGGGCTTGCGGAATGCGTTGAAGATCGCCGCGTTCCGGATACGCAATCAGAGCGAATACCCCCTGATCCATTTCCGGGAGTTGGCCCAGCGGATCCGTCTCCGAAGTTGGATCCATCCAAAGAATTTGGTTCCGCGAATCGTACGCGGGGAATTTTTCAACGGCGGAACGCAAATTGGCGGGAACGGGCAACGCCACGATCATGTGATCGAACGTCGACAGCGTGGGGGCCGCGGGGTCCGCCTCCACATCCCCGCGAGTCCCAACCAGGGCGGGATATCCGCGCAATCCAATCTTGTTGAGCATGGAGATCAGCAGGCTGGTCTTGTCCTTGCAGTCTCCATATTT
Organism: uncultured Acidobacteriota bacterium; assembly: GCA_963813185.1. Taxonomy (GTDB): domain Bacteria; phylum Acidobacteriota; class Terriglobia; order Acidiferrales; family UBA7541; genus Palsa-360. The sequence goes on along the minus strand of CAWEYA010000021.1, from coordinate 279,762 downwards.
GTTCTTGTAGACATCGGCGGGAAGATGCGGCTGGTAGCCGCCCACTCCGATTTCAATCGCCACGTAGCGAATCTGGCGCGAAACGTAAGTGTAGAGAGAGTTGATCCTGGATAGCGCGTCGGATTCACCGGACGAAAGAACCGTTACCTGCGCGGCAATTTCCGTTTCCGGCTTTTCGCCGTTGTCAAAGAGCGTGTGGTAAATGTGTCCCGCCTCTTCCCAGGATTGCAGCGCCGATGATCCCTTCGGATCGTAATTGATGAAGACTTCGGCAGCGAGTGAAGAGAAGGGCGGCGCATCGGATTCATCCGGAATGGCAGCGCGATTTTCCGTCCGGAAAGCGGCTCTGTTGGACGATTGGCTGACCACCACCACCCGGTCAGGATGATTCACAAACCAGCGCAGCGAGCCGGAGGGCACGGAAACGTGCAATTCGTTGACGCGCACCGGGATCTCGTCCTCCATCCGGAACCTGCGCCCGCTGATCGGGATATGTCCCTGACTCATAATTTCATACCCGACAAGCGATCCGTCTTCCGCACCCGGTATCTTGATCATCTTCACGCGATCATCGGAGAAGACTTCAAAATCCGCGAAGTCTGCGGCAGTAATCAGGTCCTTCTTCCCCGATTGGGTAATATGCCCGGAAGGAGAAATGGCCCAGGTTTGAATGGAGGTGACTTTGGAATCGTTATTCTCGGATCCGACCGCGTTCAGGTACGCTTCCGCGGAACGCCGGTTCAGAACTCTTAGGGCGCGCCGCTCGGTCAGGACATATTTCCCGGTCGCATCCACCGTGAAATCGGTCCACTCGCTGACAACGACCGCGGCGCTGTCGTCACCAAAGTGGCCGCGATCCACGCGGCCCGCAGCGGAGAGCCAGTCCGGCACGGAATCGGCCCGGCTGTTGGACGGGCCTCCGAAGCACACCAGCAGCGCGGCCAGCAAAAGCCCCCCAAAGCCGCCGAGGCTACTGCTTCCGAAGAACGATGACTTCCTGATCGTCTTTGGCAATTTCATCAAAGAATTTTTTCGCGTTCAAATACTCGACATTGGTCGTCAACAGAACTTTTTTCAGATAAAACGTGCGCATGCAGGTCACCGTGGCGTCATTCTGCGCGCAGGATCGTGAAAATCCCCCGATTTCGTTCTCGATTTTTACTTCCTTGGGCAATTGCTCCACTTTGATTTCCGGCGCCAGTTGCCAGGTGCTCGTGCTGATCCGCTTTTCAGGATTGTTGAAACGCACCGCGGAGTGTCTCACGTTGGTCGTGAACCGCGGCTCCTGATACTGATCGCCCAACCAGGGATTGAGCAACAATCCTCCCGGCCCGGTCTCGTTCGTCAGTCTTTCGCGCAAGTGCGCCTTCAATACAAACGGCTGCGAAGTGTCCCGAAATTCAGGGTGCGCGATTTGCGTAACCTCGGCGTCGGAATTGCCGTAGGCGAAGAAATCGGTCAAGCGCTGTTCCAACTTCTCGGGAGCTGTCTCCATCAAATCGCCGCGAAATTCAATGGCTTCGGCGCCTTTCAAGTCGATTTCGGTGTCGCCTTCGGTCGTCCAGTCCTTGGCCACGCGCATGGTCGTCTTTCCGGTGGATACATTGTCATCGGTCGTCCCGGCGGGTATTGCGGCTTCCTGGATCTTGCTTCCCTTCACCGCCAGCCCGTGGACGTCCCGATCGAACCAGGGCACCTCGCCAAAGGGTGAAGCCGAATCCGCGGGATCGGCGAAAACGGCGCCATCCTTGAAATTCACGCGCGTGACAATCCTCGAGAATTGGCTGCGATTCGGAAATCCACCCACCAGGGTCTGCCAGTTCTTCGTGGCGACCAGAACCATATCCGATTCGACCTTTACTTCCTTGAGCATCAGATAAAACAGCGCGTTGATTTCATCCGGGTCGCCCCGCTTGGCGCTCAATATTTCGTCGCCGGGCCGCCCCAGGGCGACGCCGGCCAGGTTGCTGGAGGTAATATTCTCCTGGAGATATTTGTAGATCGCTTCCGCTTTCTTGTGCGGATCGGAAAGTTTTTCCGCTAGCTCCTTGGCCTTGTTTCTGACCTCTTTGTCGCTCTTTTCCATGTTGGTCATTTCTTCAGTCACTTCCTTGCCGACGTCGTCCCATTTCGTAATGAGCGGATAGACGTCCCCTCCAAAGCCCAACTGGTTCGGAGTGAAAAGGATCATGGTGGCCAGGTCGCGATAGGGGAGAGAAAAAGGCTCGCTCACGATGGGCCGCAAATTCTTGACGGAGAAATCGATTTGCTCGCCCATCACCGTCTGGGTCCGCGAAATCGCAATCTTGTTCGTGGTGGTATCCAGAGGGAACTGCGCCATGGAAAGCCGCGGGCCGATGGTCACCTTGAGCGAGGATTGCAACGTCCCGAGTTCGCGCGTATCGAAAATCCAGGGGGAGGGATAAAACCAATCCTCGTTTTCCTCGACCTGGTACTCGATGATCGCTCCCGGCTGCACGGATGGGAATGTAAAACTGGATTGCAGGATGGCGAAGTTTTTCCCCTCCGTATACGCCGTGCCCCGGAATACCTTGGAAGAATCCAGCGGGATGATTTCGCCCGAAGGCAGGATCGTGCGCCCTTCGATCCTGGAGATGCGCACAAATTTGGTGGCCTCCACCGAAACGTTTCCGGCATCCCTCCCGGCATCATTAAATACTTTAATGCGGACGTAAGTCTGAATCCGGGTGGTCCAAAAGAGGCTGGACTTCTCGATGACGTCGATCTGCCCGCGCTTGAACAGCACCACAGCGCCTGCCCCAGGATCCAGCGGATTCGATTTCATGCTCTTTTCGGCGTCGGTCACGGGGTCCCAGTCGGACGCGGCCGCAGGCGAGAGATGTATCGAGAGCGTCGCGAAAATAATCAGCAAGGACACGGCTCTCCAGCGCATGATTGGCATCCTCCGCATACACTCAAGCATGAACCTCCCCTTTCCTTGAAAGGCCAAGCTCATGCCCTATGGTGCTAAAACGAAATCCGAACGCGAAGAGGCGATTTAAGGTGCTGACTAGTTACTCTTTGACAAGCTTCGCTGTCAACGGAAATATTGTCAATAACTAAGAATTTCTTAACCCTTATTTGAAAATAGGATCGCTCTGTAACAGAACAGGAATTTCCTTGCAACAATTTTCTTCATAGAGAATGCAGAACGACAGGCTCAGCACTCAAACATGGAAAGGGCCGCCAAATTTCGGCGGCCCTAACTAGTGGCATTCGTGGGGTTCAGTGCAGTTTGTCAGCTTTAGTGATCGAGCTGGGTGATCAGCCCGATGGAGTTTGGACTGAGGACAGCGAAATGCGTTGTGTCTCGCAACCAGCCGACGAGCGCATTGCTACCAGTGGAGAGCGTGATCCTGCCATTGGGGTCGATACTGTACGTGTCCGATATTGATTTGTTCAAGGTCAAGCAGCTGTTGGCACAGGGTAGCCCGGTGCTCTTATCCGACGTGCCGCTTAACGTCCCACTCGGGCTGCCAGGGGTAAAAGTAATCGAACTCACTTCGACCTTGGCGTTCGTGACAGTCGGGAAGACATTTGCTTCTATGTACAATCCCGAAGCTGCCGAGTTTGTCCAGCCGCCTCCAGGCGCCGTCTGAGGCTCCAGCAATCCGGCCATGACGTTGGTGCCAGGCGAGGCCTGCGTCCCTTCGATAATGAAGCCCGAGTTCGTCCCAATCATCGCCACGGAAAATGCTTTGGCCGAACCGCCGGACCCGATTTTCAGAGTTCCCATCCCGTTTGCGGAGACCGCGAACGTGCCGCCGGTAATCGCCGTGGTACCCGTGCTGACGGCCGATCCGTTGGAGATCTTGTCCAGCAGCGTGCTGACGTTCGAGCCGGTCCCAACCCCGGTCACGCGCCCTGCGGCTATGACCGTGTAGGAGTTGTTTACCACGTCCCCGCCGGTCATCGAGAACACTGCGTTCCCGTTCAGCGAGGCCACACTGAACGCGCCCGATTGCCCGATGGCCTCCCCATTGAACAGCGGGTTGTTCGCCGGGCTATCGATGGATTGCAAGTAAACGTGGGTCGCGTCAATCAGATAATAAGCAAAATTGACATTGACTGGCCCGGATGGATTAATTCTCGCGTCGTTGATGACCATCGACAGGGTTCCCCGCCCCAGGGAGTCTGGCGCGGTATAGCTGGCGGTTGGTGTAACCGAGTCCACATTCGATTGGACCGAGGAGTTGACATCCGCTACGTCGAATACAAAACCAGAGATGCCGCCTGCGCCATTGGAAGTGAACCGGCCGGCCGCTGCAAGGCGCTGATAGCCGCCGTCGCCGCTTCCTGTGCACGTGTTACTAACGCAGTTATCATTGGTGAAACCGCTCAGGCCGATTGCGAATGAGCCATTCAAACTGCTCAAGCTGAACGGTCCGGAGATAGTCCGTTTCATGAAAACAGCTGAACCACGGCTGCCGGTGGACGTCAGACTCGGGTTCACGTCTCTGAAGTCGATGAAGCGGCCCAGCGCGCCATCGCCCCGCAAGGAAAACTCCCTCGTTAAAGCAGTCCCGACCGAGAGATTCCAAACCATGGTGCCCCGCCCGTCGGAGCCCAGGTTGTAGCAACTCCCGGTGCTGGAGATACTCGCATTTTGCGGTGCGACTGGAGTCGTGTAGGAACTCCCCGTAAATTTCAAGACCGTGCCGAAATCCATCTCGCCGTTGGTGATTCCTCCAGAGCCGTTGGCGACGAAAACCGCGGCTCCCTGGCTCGGCCCGTTCGCGTCCTTGAATCCATTGAACAAACTGACGTAGGTTCCGTTGAGCAGGCTTTCGCTCCCCAGAGCCGTCAAGGGACACTGGAGGGAAGTAACCGTCAACGTGAGGCCTTGCGTCGCATTCGGACTGACTCCATTGCTCGCAGTAACCAGCGGGGTGTAGCCTCCCGCCGTCCCAGCACCAGGAGTCCCGCCCAAAATACCGCTCCCGTTTCCGTTATCCGTGAACGTTAGTCCGGTGGGTAGCGCGCCCGTTACCGCGATGGAAGGTGTTGGTGCTCCCGATGCCAGCACATCGAAAGTTTCCTGCAAGCCGACGAAAAAGTTTGCAGTGTTGCTGGTCGTGATGGAGGGCGCGCTGCCCCCACTGACGGTGAGCGTGGCCGTGGTGCCCGCTGCGCCGGTGCCAACAGGCGAAGAAGTGATGCCGGCGGGCGTCGTGTTGACCGTCTCGGGGGTCGCGTCGGTTACGTTGACTCCAAAGGTGCACGATGAGCCAGCCGCCAGTGACGCTCCGGACAAGCTCAACGAGTTTGTGCCATTTGTCGCCGTAACCGTCCCAGAGCAGTTGTTAAAAGCGGTTGTTGTCCCCGATACCTGAGTTATCAGCAGACTAGATCCAGCAAAGGAATCGGTAAAGCCGATGGAGTTTAGCGTGACCGAGCCGCCATTGTTGTTGTAGATGTTGAAGTTCAGCGTCGTCGTCTGACCAACCAGTATAGAGCCGGGGCTGGTGAAATACGCATTCACGACAGGCGCCCCAACCCCCGAAAAGACCGTGAGCGTTGCGTTGCTGCTCGTTGTGCCGGTGGTGTTTCCAGTATCTGTTATGTTCGTGGCCGTGTTGGTGTTCGTCTCAACCGCGGTGTCGGTAACGTTGACTGCGAAGTTGCACGATGCACCGGCCGCGAGCGACCCTCCGGAGTAGTTCAATACCGTGGAGGTCGTTTCCACGACCGACCCGGAACAGGAGTTAAATTGGATGGTCCCCGTCATCGAAAGACCGCCCGTCATGTTATCTGTAAAGGCGATCCCGCTCATCGCGGTCGAGTTGCTGGGGTTCGTGATATTGAAGACCAGAGTGGTACTCCCGTTGACCGGAATACTGGAGGAAGCGAAATACGGAGCGACCATGGGCAACGGAGTGCCCGGCGTCGAGTAGGTGGTCGTCTCTTGTGCGCTATTCCCGTTACTATCCTGAACTCCGACAAACCACTGGAAGTTCGTGGCAGTCGGTAGGGATGTAATGGAATTGCCGTTGCTGTTGGCGCTGCCATCCGCGTTGAACAATACACTCGTCGTACCGCTCGGGAGGCCATTGCTGTTATTGCCGCCGTAGTCATTCCAATTGACGTTCGTCCCGTTGCCGATCGAATACAGGCCCACATAGTACGTGTAGGGCGACGGAGTCGACGCCGGAGTGACCCAGGTAAGCAGCGGAACTGTTGGAGATCCGGGCGAGGTTGTCTGCATGGCCATGTTTTGTGCAAACGAATTCAACACGGCGGTCACCTGGCTCGGGATGGTCTGCGTGGTCCCGTCGGAGAACGTGTACTGGAGTTGGTAGGTGTCTCCCACGGTTGGGACCGCGCCGTTCGGGAAATTCGGATCCTGTAAACCGTTTTTCGTGTCAATAGGCATATCCCACGGTACGGGAACGTTGGGGCCGGAGACGAGCGTCACGGCCACAGGGCGCTTGCTGCCCCACGACAATCCCAAATTCAGATTGTAGGAATCGTTGCTGCCATTGAATTGATTGTGGCTCGTGGTGATATCCATTGACGAAACAGCAGACGTGAGTGTGATGTTGCTTGTTGTATTGCCGCTCACGGCGATCGATGGCGGGCCGGACTGATTATTGCTGACGTTGGAAATATCGCTCGGCTCGATCAAGCCGTTGTTGTTCATGTCGATGATGGCAAAGGCCAGGTAGCTGCCGGCCGGGACGTTAGTGATGCTGTAGGCCTGCGGGCTGCTCAACGAAGCCGCCGGGATCACTTGGGAATAGATCTTGCCCGCGTTCTGGTCGAACAAGCCCACATAGAGCGGCCCTGTAGCCTTGGGAACTCCGACGGGCAGTCCGAACGTAACCTTTCCGGAGACGGTGAACGATCCTGCGCCGGCTGCGGTGGTAGCCGATACGACGGAAGACGCCGTACCTTCCGTGGCGCCAACCAGCGTGGATATTTTGAAATAATAAGTCGTGCCTGTGGTGAGATTGGACTTGATGTAGTTGTTGTCGTGGGCGCCGTGGGCCGCAAACGTTACGAACGTGTTGTTCGTGAAACTGGGATTCGTGTCGTAGTACACCTTGTAGGACGTCGCGATCTCTCGTCCGTTGTTATCCGTTAAATTGCCGTTTCCATGTTGGTTATACATCAACAGCACGAACGTGCTTCCCGCACTGGCAGTCACGCCGGCCGGCGTCACAGGAGCCGGAGGCGTCGGGTCGGTGAGAGCAATGTTGGGGACCGCGACACTGGCTGCATTGACTGTTATGGGAGAGGAAGTACTGCCGTTCGGGTTCGATGCATTGGGCGATCCGTTGTTCAATGTATCGATTTCCGCCACCACGTTATAGGTCCCGCTTGCGTTTCCTCCGCTTCCGCCACCGACGGGCTGGAGCCCTCTGATAGTGTACGCACCGGAAGTCCCCGTCAGGGTGATGCTCGTTCCCGCGACGGCGCCATTGCAATTGCCCTGGCAGTTGCCGGAGGAGTACACGCGGATATATAGGCGGCCGGTCTTGGCGCCGGCGTAGCTCACCGTCCCGCTGATGCTAGAGACGGTTGCTGTGGATGTTTCCGTAAAGTTCTGGGTCGTCGTGCTGGTCGAAGTAGCGACTTGTGGGGCGGAAGGGTTGAAAGTGAAACCGGCTAGAGAAGGAGTAACGGTATAGGTCCCTCCGGTCAGTCCGGTAAAGCTGTAATTCCCACTTGAATCGGTGGTGGCGTTAGGCTTGCTGGTGGGGCCGCCGGAGAGCGCGATGGCCACGCCCGAGTTCACCGGTCCGGAAACGTTGCCCGAAATTGTGCAATTCGAAGTGCAACTAGCCGCTGTAGCTGACAGGGTAAAGGACTGCGTCGCGCTCGTACCGATGCCATTGCTGGCGGTGATGGTAATCGTAGTGACGGACGCTCCGGGGGGCGTTCCGCTAATCGTGGCCGTGCCATTTCCATTATCAACAAAGGTGATCGGACTTGGCAAAGTGCCGGTAAAGGACAGCGCAGGCGTCGGGCTCCCGGTCGTTGTCACAGTGAAGTTGCCATTCACACCCACCGTAAATGTTGTGTTATTGGCGCTCGTGATCGTCGGCTGCGAGTGTACCGTGATCGTCAGCGTAGAGGTGACCTTGCTTCCGGCCGCGTTGGTCACGGTTAGAGTGTAAGTAGTCGTGATCGCTGGGGACACCGACGAACCCGTCCCGCTCGTCACCGCGCCAACGCCGTTGTCAACACTTCCCGTCCCGTTGCTGAACACGGGAGTGAGCGTGGTTGAACTTCCGGAAACAATCGTCGTGGGCGTGGCGGTAAAGCTGGTGATCACGGGGGCGGCAACGACGGTCACCGTCGCGGTCGCCGTGACAGAAACGGGCGCAGTCGCCGCATTAGTTACCGTCAGTGTGTAGGTCGTGGTGGCCGAAGGAGAAACCGTGGCAGGTGTTCCGCTGGTCACCGCTCCAACGCTGTTATTGACGCTGCCCGTACCGCCGCTGAATGTGCCCGTCAAAGTAGTCGAACTTCCTGCAGTGATCGTCGGCGCGGCCGCAGTGAAGCTGGTGATGGCCGGAGCGGCCACAACATTCAGTGTGAAAGGTTGCTGCGCGGTGGGTGCCACTCCGTTATTCGCCGTGATCGTAATCGGGGTGCTGCCTACCGCCGCGGGAATCCCGGAGATCGTGGCCGTGCCGTTGCCGTTGTCTGTGAAATTCACGCTGGCCGGCAGTGACCCGGTCTTGGTGAGCGCCGATGTGGGGCTCCCGGTCGTCGTGACCGTGAACGTGCCGCTCGCTCCGGCGGTGAAGGTTACGGAATTGGCGCTGGTGATTGCCGGCGCCTGGACCAGGACCACATTGATCGTGAACGTTTGAACCGCGTTGGATCCTACGCCATTGTTGGCCGTGATGTTGATCGGATAACTGGCGGGCGAACCAGTGGGCGTTCCGCTGATTGTGGCCGTGCCGTCGCCGTTGTCATGGAAGGTCACGCTGCCGGGGGGCAGAGAGCCGGTGAAGTTCAACGCCGCCACCGGGCTTCCGGTCGTTTTAACTGTAAATGTGCCATTCGAACCGACTATGAATGTTGTGTTATTGGCGCTGGTGAATGCAGGGGGTGCGTGCACTGTTACCGTCGTTGTCGCGGTTACAGTGGCAGGCGTAGTCGCCGCGTTCGTCACCGTCAGTGTGTACGTCGTTGTGGATGTCGGCGAGATATTAACAGGTGTTCCGCTGGTCACAGCACCCACGCCGTTATTGATGCTTCCCGTGCCGTTGGGGAACACCGCTGTCAGAGTGGTCGAACTTCCGGAAACGATTGTCGATGCCCCAGGGGTGAAGCTGGTAATCACCGGGGCGGGAACCACGGTTACGGTGGCTTGCTTGATTACGGTGGCTCCGGCCGTATTGGTCACTGTTAGTGTGTAAGTTGTCGTGGATGCTGGAGAAACCGGCACAGCCGTTCCGCTGGTCACGACGCCCACACTGTTGTCAACACTGCCCGTTCCGTTGCTGAATATTCCCGTTAAGGTTGTGGAAGTCCCGGCGGTGATCGTTGCCGCCGCGGCGGAGAAGCTGGTGATCACAGGCGCGGCAACCACGGTCACGGTAACTTGCTTGGTGACGGAGGTATTCGCCGTATTGGTCACCGTCAGCGTGTAGGTTGTGGTAGCCACAGGCGACACGGTCACAGCAAGGCCGCTGGTCACGGCGCCGACGCCGTTGTTCACACTTCCCGTTCCGTTGGTGAATACTCCGGTTAAGGTCGTCGAATTGCCTGCGGTGATGGTCGCCGCGGCTGAAGTAAAGCTGGTGATCGCAGGGGCGGCTACGACGGTCACAGTGGCCTGCTTGGTTACCGTCGCTCCGGCAGAATTTTTCACCGTCAGGGTGTAAGTCGTGGTGGACGCTGGAGAAACGGTCACAGCCGTGCCACTGGTCACAGCGCCCACGCTGTTGTCGACGCTGCCTGTCCCGTTGCTGAATACTCCTGTTAACGTCGTCGAAGTGCCGGCTGTGATCGTCGGCGCTGCGGCCACAAAGCTGGTGATTGTGGGAGCGGCGACAACGTTCACAGTGGCCTGTTTGGTCACTGTGGTCCCGGCCGCATTCGTCACCGTCAACGTATAAGTAGTCGTCGCTGTCGGAGCAACAGTTGCCGCTGTTCCGCTGACAACGGCGCCCACGCCGTTGCTCACACTGCCGGTGCCGTTGGTGAATACCCCGGTCAAGGTAGTCGAGGATCCGGAAGTGATCGATGTGGCGGCTGCGGTAAAGCTGGTGATTGATGGAGCTGGCACGACTGTCAGCGCCGCCGTTTGCGACGTACTGTTAAAGCTGGCCTGGATGTTTCCCGTTGCAGAGGCTACCACCGCGACGGTAGTGACGTTGAATTGCGCAGTGGCGGCTCCGGCGAGAACAGTCACTGTCGCCTGGGGCGTGGCTGCTGCATTGGTGCTGGATAGTGTCACCACATCGCCGCCGGTCGCGGCCGGTCCCGACAGCGTAACTGTCCCGGTCGTTCCCGCACCCCCGGTCAAGGTCGATTGAGCCAGGGTGACCATGCTTACGGTCGGCGGATTAATGGTTAAGTTTGCAGTTTTGGCCACGCCAAAGGTGGCAGTAATGGTTGCTGCAGTGGAAGTCGTAACCCCCGTCGTGGTTACCTGGAAAGTGCCCGTAGTTGAGCCCGCCGCGACTGTGGCGGTCGCCGGAACTGTGGCTGACGAGCTGTTGCTCGAAAGCGTGACAGTGGCGGCAGCAGCAGCTGCGCCACTCAGCGTGACGGTCCCGGTGGATGAGGTTCCGCCAGCCACCGTAGTCGGATTCAAGGTCACCGAGGCAAGCCCCGGATTGATCGAGACGCTGAGGTTCGCGCTGGCCGTGTGGGCAGGGGTCGCGGAGTCCGTCACAGTCACTGTGAAATTAAACGTTCCAGATGCCGTGGGCGTGCCGGATAGCACACCGCCGGAACTCAGCGTCAGCCCGGTCGGGAGAGCGCCCGAAGTGACGGCCCAAGTGTAGGGCGCCGTGCCATTCGATGCCGCCATGGTTGTTGCAGGATACGCTGCGTTGACGACGACGGTAGCCAGTTGGCCGGAGGTCGTCGTCACGGAAAACTGCGCGCTGCCGTTGGTTGAGCAGCCGGCCACAAATAGGGTGGCGATCAGAACGGAAATTCCGAGAACGCGAGACACACCACCACCACTGAATCGAAAGTTGCTCAACATCGCAGCTATCCTTTTCGGGCTAACGGGGCTTCAGGAATGGAGGAATGAAACGAAGCTGAACCCAGGCCCGCACATTAGAAGTTTCTTATCCCAATAGATCCGCTTCTGTTGTACGGTCTTTACTGTAGAGCGCAAAGTATCTGTTTGAACAACTCTGGATTGGTGTGCCGTATGTGCAAAGTACTTTAGTACTATTCAGATACCAATTACAAAAGCTTAAACGCCTATTCGAGCAGACTGCGACTCCGAAGAATCCGAAAGAAATGCTGAGGGATGGCCTTCAGCGCCTCGCTAGTCCTGGGTTTTGGAGCTCGCTGCGACGGTAGGAACGGAACTCGCGCTGGTCGATTCCCGGCTTGCGAAAAACTCCATAACGCAGGCTTCGGCCCAGAAGCGTGCGTCTCCCGCGTAGCGCGAAATGAAAGCGCAATGGCCCCCGTGTTCCGGTGCAATCACATGGATGTTTGTGTTATTGGTGATCGCAGGATCGGAAAAACTCGCGAACGGGACGAAAGGGTCGTCCTGGGCAGTCACAATCAAAGTGGGCACGCGGATCCCAGCCGCGACGCGCAAGGCGCTGGACCGCGAGTAGTAATCGTTGGCATCTCGGAAACCGCAGTATCGCGCGGTGATCTTGTCGTCGAATTCGCGCACCGTGCGCACACGCGCGAGCGGACCCAGGTCAAATTTCCCCGGAAAAAGCGCGGCCTTGCGGCGCATGCGCTTTTTCAGGTTGCGCACAAAATGTTCTTCGTAAATGAAATTCCCCGGCAGAGCAATGGCATCGGCGCATTCGGCCAAGTCAATGGTTGCACAAACTCCGGCCACGCCGCGCAACTGGGGCGGCGCCGCGCCCGCCAGTTCCCCCGCCATCTTCAACACCAGGTTGCCGCCCATCGAATATCCTGTAAAGAATATTCTGGCCAGAGTATCCCGTTCGACGAGCTCATTGAGGACGGCGCGATAATCCTCGGAAAGTCCTGAATTATAAAGAGTTGGAGTGAGAGCCTCCGTCCCGCCGCAATTTCGCTGATTCAACCGCACGGCGTTCCATCCCGCTGCAAACGCGCGCTCGGCAAGCCCGAGCATGTATCCGGATTCGCACGAGCCCTCCAGGCCGTGCACCAGCACGAGCGTCGGATGTTCCCGCGGGACGGCCTGCCAATGGCATTCGCCGCGAATGCGAGTCCCGGGCTCGGTCTCGAATTCCCGGGAGACGCTTGGCGGCAAGCGGGGAAATCGCCGCGGCAGGAACGTCGCGGCGAGCGTCTGCGCGTGCGGATTGCGCAAGAGCGGATGCGGTTCGAACGGCTTCATTCGAACCCCCATCTTACGACAGAATCCGCAACCGCCGGAGCGCGTGGTGAGGGGATCAAGTTACCTGCGGCCAATATTTAGTAGGACAGCCACTCTTGGCTGTCCTCGTAAGCCCTGCTGAGATTGTGAGGGACAGCCAGGAGTGGGTGTCCTACCGACTTGCCCAAGCGCGCTTGATTTCGCGCGGCGGCGCGCATAGAATGAAAATTCACTCATGAAACTCAGCTGTTGCGAATGCTCCCGGTACTTCCGCCCAGCGGCTTGCCGCTGGGCTGTGTTGTATTTGGGGGCTGTTTTTTTATCGTTCAAGGAGAAGTGAATGGAAGGACCGATCCTCGAAGGATTGACGTTTGATGACGTGCTGCTGGTGCCGGGAAAATCCTCGGTCCTGCCCACCGAAGTCAACACGCAGACGCAGTTGACGCGCAAGATTTCCCTGAACATTCCGCTGGTTTCAGCTGCGATGGACACAGTGACCGAATCGAGGCTGGCTATCGCCATGGCGCGGCAGGGAGGGCTCGGGTTCGTCCACCGCAGCATGAATATCGACCGCCAGGCCGAGGAAGTGGACCGGGTGAAGCGCTCGGAGAGCGGAATGATCGTCGATCCGGTGACGATTTCGCCGGAACTGACCGTTCGCGAGGCCATGGACATCATGGGCAAGTACCGCGTTTCGGGACTCCCGGTGACGCGCGGGGCGCGCCTCATGGGCATACTGACGAACCGCGACTTGCGCTTTGAGAAAAATCTCGAACAGCCCGTCAGCGCCGTCATGACTAAAGAGAACCTGGTGACCGTGTCGGTGGGCACGACGCTCGAAGAGGCCGAGCGGCTGCTGCAAAAGCACCGGATCGAGAAGCTGCTGGTGGTCGATGGCGATTTCAACCTCAAGGGGCTGATCACGGTCAAGGATATTCAGAAAAAGCTGGAGTTTCCGAGCGCGGCCAAGGACCCGCAGGGGCGACTGCTGGTGGGGGCGGCCATCGGCGCCACGGGAGACTTTCTGGAGCGCGCCGTGGACCTGGCCGACGCGAAAGTAGATGTGTTGGCGATCGATACGGCCCACGGCCATTCCGCACGCGTCATGGAGGCGATCCGCGCGGTGAAGCGCCGGCTGCCCGAAATGCAATTAATCGCCGGGAACGTCGGAACGTATGAAGGGGCGCGCGACCTGATCGCGCTGGGGATCGACGGGATCAAGGTCGGCATCGGTCCCGGATCCATCTGCACAACGCGCGTGGTAACGGGAGCGGGCGTTCCCCAGATCACGGCCATTCTGGAAGCGGCGCGCGCGGCCAAAGGGACGGGCGCGCCGGTGATTGCCGACGGCGGCATAAAGTACTCGGGCGACATCAGCAAGGCCATCGCCGCGGGCGCAGCCATCACCATGCTCGGAGGATTGTTTGCGGGAACGGAGGAATCTCCCGGCGAGACCATTCTTTACCAGGGGCGCACATTTAAATCGTACCGCGGGATGGGGTCGCTAGGCGCGATGCAGGCGGGGTCGGCGGCGGCGGACCGGTACGCGCAGGAAGGCGCGGAGCGCGGAAAATCCGTGCCGGAAGGCGTCGAAGGACGCGTGCCTTACAAGGGCTCACTCAGCGCGCTGGTCGATCAGCTGGTAGGCGGACTGAAGAGCGGAATGGGCTATTGCGGAGTGTCCACGCTCGCGGAATTGCAGGAGCGCGCGCGGTTCGTGCGGATTACGGCGGCGGGGCTGCGTGAAAGCCACGTTCACGATGTGATCATCACTCGCGAAGCGCCGAATTACCAGGTCGAATAGTGCGGCTCCCGCCCCGCGCGAAAAATTGGCTGCCGGCAGTTGCCTGGGCGTGCGTGATTTCCGTTCTTTCGACGGATGTATTTTCCAGCGAACACACTTCCCGCTTCATCCTGCCGGCCTTGCACTTGATTTTTCCGCGCGCCGGCGCCGAAACCCTGGCGCTGATGCACGCCTTCATCCGGAAGACAGCGCACGTCACGGAGTATTTCTTTTTTAGCATGCTGCTCCTTCGCGCACTGCGCGGCGAAGATCGCGGATGGAGGTTGCGTTGGGCGATCTGGGCGGTTGTAATCGCGGCGGGATACGCGGGGCTCGACGAATTCCATCAATCGTTTGTGCCCAGCCGGACGGCGTCGCCATGGGACGCGCTGCTCGATACGGCGGGGGCTTCGGCGGGGCAAATTTTCCTATGGATTTGGCATATGTCACGCATGCGCGTTACAAGCGCACAAACTATTCCGAGCGCCGAATCGCGCGCCGAACGTCCTGAATAAATAAAATGCCCGTCCCAGTGGCAAAGGAACGGGCATTTCGCTCGATTCGGTTTTTACCGCGTTAGAGCATTTTCGATTAAAGTGTTTACACTTGACGGCCCATTTTTCCAATACAGACTTGAAAAAATGTAGTGCTCTGTATAGAAGTGAGGAGAAAATGCTCTAGCTACGCTCCCGCTTTTTCTTCCTTCTTTTCTTCCTCGGCGGCTTCGGGCTTTGCGGCTTTTTCCTTCTTTTGTTTTTTCTTGAGCTTGGAGCCGAGCAGTTCGAGGATGGCGAGTTGGGCTCCGTCGCCGATGCGGAAGCCGGCGCGGATGATGCGGGTGTAGCCTCCGGCGCGATCGGAAAAACGAGGGGCGAGATCGGAGAAAAGTTTCTTGGTGGCCCCGGGGGTCATGAGATAAGAGGCGGCCTGGCGGCGCGATTGCAGCGTGTCGCGCTTGCCGAGGGTAATCATGTTCTCGACAAGCGGCTTCGCGGCCTTCGCGCGCGTGACCGTGGTGGTGATGCGTTCTTTCTCGATGACGTTGGTCACGAGGTTGCGGAGCGTGGCGCGGCGATGCGCCGGCTGGCGTCCGAGTTTCGATCCGTAATTGCGGTGTCGCATACTTGAGTGACGCGGGCGCTTACAGGCCCGCGGTTTCCTCCGGCGTCAGTGGCGCGGTCTGGCTGGGGAGCGGCGGCCAAATGATGCGGCCGTGCTCGTCGAATTTCATGCCCAGGCTCAGGCCCATCTTGTTCAGGATTTCCTTGATTTCATTGAGCGATTTGCGGCCGAAGTTTTTGGTCTTCAGCATTTCGTTTTCGCTCTTCTGTACGAGCTCGCGAATGGTCTGGATGTTGGCGTTCTTCAGGCAATTGTAGGAGCGCACGGAGAGCTCGAGTTCCTCGACCGAGCGGTCCAGGTGCTCGACGCGAGGATCGTTGTAGGACTCGACCGACTCCTCGACCACTTCGGGCTGCTCTTCAAAGTTAATGAAGATGCTCATGTGGTCCTTGATGAGTTTCGAGGCGAGGCCGATGGCGTCCTGTGGAGTGATCGCGCCGTTGGTCCAGACTTCGAGGGAAAGTTTTTCGTAATCGGTCATCTGGCCGAGGCGCGCGGCTTCCACGGCGTAGTTGACCTTGCGCACGGGGGAATGGACCGAATCCACCGGGATGTAGCCGATGGGCAGGTCTTCGTCGAAATTGCGGTCGGCGGAAACGTAGCCGCGGCCGTTCTTGACGCGCATTTCGAGTTGCAGCTTGCCGCCCTCGTTGACGGTGGCGATGTAAACCGTCTTGTCGAGCACGGCGAAATCGGCATCTTCCTCGATCATGGCGGAAGTCACGACGCCGGGATTCTCCACGTTGACGTAGATGGTCTTGGGCTGGTCGTTGTTGAGCTTCAGCGGGACCTGCTTAAGATTCAGGATGATGTCGGTCGCGTCTTCCACGACTCCGGGAATGGAAGAGAATTCGTGGAGCACGCCTTCGATCTTGACGGCGGTGATGGCCGCGCCTTCAATCGAGCTCAGGAGAGCCCGGCGAAGTGAATTTCCGACGGTGGTGCCCCATCCGCGCTCGAACGGCTGCGCGGAAAATTTTCCGAACTTGTCCGTCAGCGACTCGAGTTCGGTCGCCAAACGCTTTGGTTTCTGAAAACCTTTCCACATTTGTTATGTCCTTCCTCCCCGCGTGCGCGGAGCCTTCGAATTCCGGTCCGGGATCTCAAATTTCAGATTTGAAATTTGAGATTCAAAATTTCCTGCGACAGCCTTTCCTTTTTCTTTCCATCTCAATTCGAGTCCTGCGCGACTTTCGTTTCTACTTCGAGTAGAGCTCGACGATGAGCTGCTCGGTGATGGGCGGCGTCTGCACGTTTTCGCGTTTGGGCAGAGCGGCCACGCGGGCTTTGAATGTGTCGCGGTCGATTTCAAGCCAGGGGACCGCGTTCTGGCTTTGCGCCACGTTGCGCGCTTCGAGCACCATGGTGTTCTGATGCATTTTGGGCTTGAGAGAGATTTCCTCGCCGACGTCAATCAGGTAGGAGGGGATGTTGACCTTCTTTCCGTTGATGAGGACGTGGCCGTGCAGAACGATCTGGCGGGCCTGGGAGCGGGAGCTGGCAAAGCCCGCGCGCCACACGGCGTTGTCCAGACGGCGCTCGAGCATGACGATGAGGTTTTCGCCCGTGGGGCCCTGGGCGCGCTCGGACTTTTCCACGTAGTTGCGGAACTGCCGCTCGAGGAGTCCGTAGGTGCGCTTGACCTTTTGCTTTTCGCGCAATTGCAGGCCGTAACCGGCGAGCTTTTTCACGCGACGCGACTGGCCGTGCTGTCCCGGAACGAAGTTGCGCTTTTCGATGGCGCACTTCTCCGTAAAACATCGCAGGCCTTTTAAGAACAGCTTCTGCCCTTCCCTGCGGCAGAGCCGGCAAACCGCTTCTCGATGACGCGCCAAATTCGTTTCTCCTTCTCTGTTACTTTCACTTCACTCTTAAAAGCTGCTTTACGCTGCCAATTTCGCTTTTGCTTGCTACTTTTGTCCTGCAAAAACCGCACAGGCAAGAGTGCCTGTGCTACTTAAACAAAAATCGCTTCAGACGCGGCGGCGCTTGGGTGGGCGGCAGCCGTTGTGCGGGATCGGCGTGACGTCCTTGATGTGCACGATGTGCAGGCCGGCCGAAGCGAGGGCGCGGACGGCGGACTCGCGTCCCGAGCCGGGGCCCTTCACGCGCACTTCGATGGATTTCATGCCGTACTGGTCGCGCGCCACTCCCGCGGCGGAGATGGACGCCTGCTGGGCGGCGTAAGGCGTGCCCTTGCGCGAGCCCTTGAAGCCGATCGAGCCGGCGGAAGACCAGGACACGGTGCGGCCGTCCGGGCCGCAGATCGTGACGATGGTGTTGTTGAAGGTGGCCTGGATGTGCGCCACGCCGTGCGGGACTACGCGCTTCTCCCGCTTCTTTTTGAATTCCTTTTTCTTCTTGGTTGATTTTGCCGGCGCCTGTACGCCGGCGTCTTGCTGCGGTTCTTTTGCCAAGTTCGTGTCCTCGCTTGAAAACTTTTTCCTGGTACTGCATGATCCAGAGCCTTTGCGGCGACTCGACGTCTGAGAGGCCAGCGGCTAAAGCCGAATTCATGCTGCGTACTTTACGGCACGGCTGAAGCCGTGCCCTACAAAGATTTTTCAGTTGCACACAGGCACTTCAGCCTGTGGGTTAATCTTGTAATTCCGCTACAAAACCAGACAGGCTGAAGCCCGTCCTGCTACTTGCGCGCGGCTACTTTCTTTTTGGCCGCGACAGCGCCCTTGCGCGGTCCTTTGCGGGTGCGCGCGTTGGTGTGCGTGCGCTGGCCGCGCACCGGAAGATTGCGCCGGTGGCGCAGGCCGCGATAGCACTGAATTTCGATGAGCCGGCGGATATTCATCTGGACCTCCTTGCGGAGATCGCCTTCGACGCGGCCCTCGGATTCGATGGCCTGGCGGAGGCGGTTGACTTCCTCCTCGGTCAGGTCCTTGACCTTCTTGGTTTCCTCGACGTTGGCCTTGGCGCACAGGGCGCGGGCGCGGGGCTGCCCGATGCCATAGATCGAGGTCAGGCCGATCCAGATGCGTTTCTGCGGCGGCAGATCAACTCCTGCTATACGTGCCATACGCGCTCCTCAATTTTCTCCGAAAAACTATCCCTGGCGCTGCTTGTGCTTGGGGTTGACGCAAATCACGCGCACCACGCCGCGCCGGTGGATCACCTTGCATTTGTCGCAAATCTTTTTTACCGATGCCCGAACTTTCATTTCCTTCTCCTTGCTAGAAACTATTTGTAGCGGTACACGATGCGGCCGCGCGTCAGGTCGTAGGGCGAAAGCTCCACCGCGACTTTGTCTCCGGCCAGGATGCGGATGAAATTCTTGCGCATCTTTCCGGAAATGTGCGCGAGCACCTGATGCTTGTTCTCCAGTTCGACCCGAAACATCGCGTTGGGCAGCGGCTCAATCACAGTGGCCATCACTTCAATGGCGTCTTCCTTCGGATTGGACGCGTCGGCCTTGCGCTTTTCCGGTTCGGGTCTCTTGCCCATGTTCCCTCGCGCGCCCCCTACCAAGAGGGTCCCTGCATTTCCCGGGGACGCGTCAAAACCCAAGGCCCATTCGAGGTCACCGCGACGGTGTGCTCGAAATGAGCGGACTTGGTGCCGTCGGCCGTCACGGTGGTCCAATCGTCATCGAGCACACGGACATCGGGCCCGCCGATATTCACCATGGGCTCGATGGCCAGGACCATGCCTTCCTGCAGGCGCGGGCCGCGGCCCGGTTCGCCGTAGTTGAGCACGTTGGGCTCCTCATGAATGTGCGTGCCGATGCCGTGGCCGCAGAGATCGCGGACGACCGAGTAGCCGTTCTTGCGCTCGGCCCATTCCTGAACCGTGGCCGAAATGTCGGACAAGCGGTTTCCGACGCGCACCTTTTCAATCGCCAGGTCCAGGGATTCCCGCGTCACTTGCAGGAGCTTCTTCAATTCGGGAGTAATTTCCCCCACCGGCACGGTCACGGCCGCATCCGCATAGTAACCCTCGCATTCGACGCCGAAGTCGAGCGAAATGATGTCGCCGGCTTGAAGAACCCGCGACTTCGACGGGATGCCGTGCACCACCTCGGAATTTACCGAAGTGCACAGCGTGGCCGGATAGCCCCGGTAGTGCTTGAACGCCGGGCGAACCTTGCGTTCGGCCGTCTTGCGTTCCGCGTATTCGTCGAGGTCCTTCGTGCTCACTCCCGGGCGGGCCATCCCGCGCAAATCGTTCAACACTTCCCAGATTACCAGGCCGGCGCGATGCATCTTTTCCAGCTCCGCCTGTGACTTGCAGACAATCATTTCCGCGCTTTCGCTCCGTCCAAAATCCTGGCAATGCTCTCGGTGACCGTATCCGCGTCGGTCATGGCATTGACGGGACTCAATAGCTTGCGCACCGTGTAGTACTCGACGAGCGGCTGCGTTTGCCGGTTATACGCGGACAGGCGCTCGCCGATCACGCCTTCTGAATCATCCGGGCGGTGAATCAATTCGCTGCCATCGAGGTCGCAAATGCCTTCGCGCTTGGGCGGGCGCTCGTAAACATTATAGATGTGCCCGCCCGCCTTGCAGATTCTTCGGCCGGTCAGCCGGCGCATGAGCACATGCTGGTCCACGATCATGTGCAGCACGATGGTGCAGCCCAGATGGTGCTGCCTGCAAATCCGTTCCAAGTCGTCCGCCTGACGCAGGGTGCGCGGAAAACCGTCAAACACGAACCCGTTGGCGCAATCCGGCTGGTCGATGCGGTGCTCGACCATGCCCAGCACGATTTCGTCAGGCACCAGTTCGCCACGCTCCAGGAGCGGTTTGGCCTGGCGGCCGAGTATGGTCTCGCGCTGGATATTTTCGCGAAACATGTCCCCGGTGGACAGGTGCGGCAACTGATACCGCTGCGCGATCCGCTGGGCTTGCGTTCCCTTGCCGGCCCCCGGCGGGCCCAGCAAGATCACCGCGCGCCCCAGTCCCTGCAAATTGCCTACCGCGCCACGGTCAGCCGTAACGTCGGCCACGCAGCTTTCCCTTCTTCACAAATCCTTCGTAGTTCCGCATGACCAGTTGGGCCTCGATCTGCTGGACTGTATCCATCGCCACACCGACCACGATCAAAAGCGAGGTGCCGCCAAAATAGAAATTGACTTTCAAGCCTTCCAAAACGAAGCGCCACATATGGTTGTCAAACCACGTTCCGACCAGAGGCAAATGCTGCAGGTGCACGCCGGCCATGAGCCACTCCGGCAGGAGACACACGGCCGCGAGGTACACGCCGCCGACAAAAGTCAGCCGGCGAAGGACACGGTCGATATGCTCCGAAGTGTTCCGCCCGGGGCGTATGCCTGGAATGAATCCGCCGTACTTACGCATGTTGTCGGCGAGCTCGGTGGGATTGAACACGATACCCACGTAGAAAAATGCGAAGAGGATAATCAGCGTGATGTAAACCAGAACGTACCAGGGCTCGCCCCAAGCCAGGTTGGTAGCCAGCCAGTCCATGGCCTTGAATTTCCTGCCCAGGAACAAATTGATGGTGCCCGGAAAGGTGAGCAGCGAGCTGGCGAAAATCGGCGGGATGACCCCGCCGGAATTGACGCGCAGCGGGAGGTAGGTCATCTGGCCGCCCATCATGCGGCGGCCCATCACGCGCTTGGCGTACTGCACAGGAATGCGGCGCTGCCCGCCCTCAACAAAAACGATCACGCCGACCACCCCGATCATCAGGGCAATCAGAAAAATCAATGCGAGGCCGGTAAACGGCCCCCATTGCGCCGTCCTGAACTTGTCGTAGAGATCGCCGACGGCTCGCGGAAGTCCGACGACGATGCCCGCGAAGATGATCAGCGACATCCCGTTGCCGACGCCGCGCTGGGTGATTTGCTCGCCCAGCCACATAATGAACGCGGAACCCGTCGTCAGCGTCAGAATCGTCATCAGCACGAAGGCGATGCCGGGGTTGTAAACCAGGGGCTGATTGTTCGGCCCGCCTGTGCGCATCAAGGTTTCCGCGATGGAAAGCGATTGCACGATGCTGAGCAGGATGGTCAGGTAGCGCGTGTACTGCGTGATTTTCCTGCGGCCGAGTTCGCCCTCTTTTTGCAACCGCTCGAGGTACGGCCACACCACGGTCATCAATTGCAGAATGATGGAGGCGGTGATGTAGGGCATGATACCCAAAGCGAAAATCGTCAGGCGGCGGAAATTGCCGCCGCTGAAAAGGTCAATGACGCCCAGCACCGAGCCTTGATTCTGCTGGAAGAACTGCGCCAGAACGTCGGTGTTGATGCCCGGCGTGGGCAGGAACGCGCCCAGGCGGTACACCGCCAGCATGGCCAGCGTGAACAAGAGACGCTTGCGCAGGTCCGGAATGCGGAACATGTTGGCGAACGCTTCAAAAAACTGGTTCATGACAGTATCTCGGCCTTGCCTCCGGCCGCGGCGATTTTCTCGGCGGCCGATTTGCTGAATTTATGCGCCTGCACGGTGAGTGAATTTTTTAATTCGCCGTCACCTAAAACCTTGATTTCGGCGCGCTCCTGGCGGATGAGCCCGGAACCGATCAGGAGTTCGGGAGTCACCGTCGTGCCCGCCGGGAAAATGCCGAGGGACTCGACGTTCACCACGGCGAATTCGCTCCGCGTGGGATTATGAAATCCGCGCTTCGGAATGCGGCGGCGCAGCGGCATCTGGCCGCCCTCGAAGCCGGCGCGGCGCGAATAGCCCTTGCGCGATTTCTGCCCCTTATTGCCCTTGCCCGCCGTTTTGCCGAGCTTCGAGCCGATCCCGCGTCCCACGCGCACCTTGCGGTGGCGCGATCCGCGCGGCGGTTTCAGATTGGAAAGGTTCACAGCCATGTTGTCCTCAATATGCGATTCC
Organism: uncultured Acidobacteriota bacterium; assembly: GCA_963813185.1. Taxonomy (GTDB): domain Bacteria; phylum Acidobacteriota; class Terriglobia; order Acidiferrales; family UBA7541; genus Palsa-360. The sequence goes on along the minus strand of CAWEYA010000021.1, from coordinate 257,546 downwards.
CGCGCCATGCGTTAAGCTTTCTCACTTACTCTTCCACTTCCACCAGATGCCGGACCTTGAGTATCATTCCGCGAATGGCCGGCGTGTCAGCCCGCTCGACAACTTGATTCATGCGGCGGAACCCCAAGCCGCGAATCGTCTGCCGCATGCCTCTCGGGCAGGCGATGAAACTTCGCACCCACTTGATTTTCAGCGTTCCCGATGCTTTATTGGCCATAGCTCGTGACCGTCCCGGCGCTCTCAGCGCGTGAGTTCCTCGACCGTCTTCGACCGCAGTTCGGCGACCTTGGCAATGTCCTTCAGCCGCAGGAGCGCGTCGAACGTGGCCTTGATGACGTTGTGCGGGTTCGAGGTGCCGATGGATTTGGTCAGCACATTGGAAATTCCCGCGACTTCCATGACGGCGCGCACCGGCCCTCCGGCAATGATCCCGGTCCCTTCGGGCGCGGGCTTCAACATCACTTGTCCCGAGCCGTACAGGCCGAGGACCTGGTGCGGAATGGTGGTGCCCTTCAAATTCAGGTGAATCAGGTTTTTTTTCGCCTGCTCGATCGCTTTGCGGATGGCCATGGGCACTTCGCGCGCCTTGCCCATGCCGAAACCGGCGTTGCCGTTCTGGTCGCCCACGACGACGAGGGCCGAGAAGCTGAGATTCTTGCCGCCCTTGACGACTTTGGTCACGCGCTGGATGGCCACGACCTGGTCCTTCAGGCTATTGGCGTTGACCTCGATGTTTCGCCGGACCGCCAGTGTTTCCCTGAGAATGTGTTTGGACATAAACTTAGAATTTCAACCCCGCTTCCCGGGCCGCTGCAGCCAGGGCTTCCACACGGCCGTGGTACATGTATCCGCCGCGGTCAAACACGACCTGCTCGATCCCGGCGGCGCGGGCGCGCTCGGCGATCTTTTTTCCAATCACTTTCGCCGCCGCCACGTTGCTGCCTCCCTTGAGTTCCTTGCGCGTTTCCTTGTCGATGGAACTGGCCGAGACGAGCGTGCGCCCGCTGCGGTCTTCGATGACCTGGGCGTAGATGTGCCCGTTCGAGCGGTAGACGCTGAGGCGCGGGCGCTCGGGCGTGCCGGTCACGCGGGTGCGCACGCGCAGGTGAATCCGGCGGCGATGCGCGTCGCGAGAAAGTTTTCGGACTGGTTCCGTGGCCACGTTGTTCTCTCCTTCTTTGCTTTTCTGCGGGCAGCATCGTGAAAGGCCCGCGCCCGGTTTAGGCGCCCGTCTTGGTGGCGGCGCCCGCTTTTCCAGCCTTCTTCTTCAAGCGCTCGCCGGTAATGCGAACGCCCTTCTGCTTGTACGGATCGGGCGGCCGCAAACCGCGAATATTCGCGCAAACTTGCCCGACTTTGCCGCGGTCGGCGCCCGACACGGTGAGGTGCGTCTGCTTCTCCACGGTAATCTGAATGCCCTCGGGAATCTGGAATTCCACGGGATGCGAATAGCCCAGGGCGAAGCTGACCATTTTTCCTTTGAGCTCGGCGCGATAGCCGACTCCGACGATGTCCATTTCCTTCTTGAATCCGGTGGTGACGCCGGTCACGGCGTTGGCCACCAGGGCGCGCGCGAGGCCGTGCAGCGCCGCCTGATCGTCGTTCTGGCGGATGGCGTGCAACTCCGCGCCTTTTTGCTCGAGGGTGATTCCCCGCGGAAGGTTCACGCTCATCTTGCCCTTGGGCCCCTGCACGTCAATGGAACCCGGCGCAAGCTGAATTTTCACCCCCGCGGGCACGGCAATCGGTTTTCTTCCAATTCGCGACATAGCTCGACGGCTCTCCTGCCAGCTTGCTGCTAAATTTTTACCAGACTTCGCACAACACTTCTCCGCCGACGCGCGCCTTGCGCGCCGCGCGGCCGGTCATCACGCCCTTGGGCGTGGTCATGATGCTGATGCCCATCCCGCCGACGACAGGCCGGATTCCGGAAGTGCCGAGGTAGCGGCGGCTTCCGGGCTTGGAGATGCGCTTCAGGTCGGTAATCACGCTGCGCTTGTCCGGCGTGTATTTCAAGAACAGGCGCAAGGTTTTTCGGGTCTTGTTTTCCTCGATCAGTTTGTAGGTGGAAATGTAGCCCTCTTCCTTCAGGATGCGGGCCACTTCAACCTTCAATTTCGAGGTGGGGATGTCCACGCGCGCGTGGCGGGCTTTGGCCGCGTTGCGTATGCGCGTCAGCAAATCGGAAATGGGATCGGTCTGCATAGTTGTCTTCTGGCGCTCCTACCAGCTGGCCTTCACCACGCCGGGAATTTCCCCGCGCAGCGCGTGACCGCGGAAGCAGATGCGGCACATTTGAAATTTACGCAGGTAGCCGCGCGGGCGGCCGCACAGGCGGCAGCGGTTGCGCACGCGAATCTTGAACTTCGGCTTCCTGCGCATCTTGGCAAATTGTGAACTTCGAGCCATCGTTTCTCCTCTAATTCCTTCCGGTTTCACCCTGCGGGCGCAGCGGCACGCCCAAAAGCTTCAACAGTTCGCGGCCTTCCTCGTCATTTCTGGCCGTGGTCGTCAATGTGATGTTGAGGCCCTTGATCTTGTCGACGCGGGTGTAATCAATTTCGGGAAACACCAGCTGGTCGCGCAAGCCCATGGTGTAATTGCCGCGCCCGTCAAAGGCGTTGGGCGGCAAGCCCCGGAAATCGCGCACGCGCGGCAGCACCACGTTGCACAGGCGGTCCAGAAATTCGTACATGCGGTCGCCCCGCAGCGTGACGCAGCAGCCGATGGGCATGCCCCGGCGAATTTTGAAATTGGCGATGGACTTCTTGGCCCGGGTGATGATGGGCTTCTGCCCGGCAATCTGCCCGAGTTCGGCGACGGCCACGTCCAGCAGCTTGACGTTCTGGCTGGCCTCGCCCATGCCGATGTTGACGGTCACCTTGGCGACCCGTGGCACGGCCATAGGATTTTTCTTCCCAAAGTGCTTCATCAGCGCGGGGACCACTTCCTTGCGATATCGTTCGTGCATTCGGCTCATCATGTTTTCTGTCTCTTCGCCTACTTTTCGAGCGTGTTGCCGCAGCGGCGGCAGACGCGTTCCTTGGTTCCGTCGGGCAATAGCTTGTGGCCGATGCGCGTGCCCTTATTGCAGGCGGGGCACAGCAGCTGCACGTTCGAGATCGGCAGGGAGCCTTCCTTGTCGACGATGCCGCCCTTGACGTTCTTGGACGGGTTGGGCCGGGTGTGCCGCTTGATCATGCCGGCATGCTCCACTGTCACCGTTCGCGTCCACGGATTCACGGCCAGAACGCGGCCGGTTTTTCCGCGATCGCGGCCGGTCACAACGCGCACCTGATCTCCGCGCTTGATCCCGGCCGAAGTCGGCGAGGCTTGCACTCGGTTTCTTACGGGCATTACCAGACCTCCGGCGCGAGCGAAACAATCTTCGCAAAATTCTTTTCGCGCAATTCGCGCGCCACCGGCCCGAACACGCGCGTGCCGACCGGTTCGTTGGCGTCATTGATCAGCACCGCCGCGTTGTCGTCAAAGCGGATGTAGGTGCCGTCCTTGCGGCGATGTTCCTTGCGGGTGCGCACCACCACGGCCTTCACCACCGAGCCTTTCTTGACCGGGCTGTCCGGGGCGGCTTCTTTCACCGCCGCGGTGATCACATCGCCGAGGCCGGCGCGGCTGCCCGCATCGCCGCCCAGCGGTAAAATACAAGTCAGCTGGCGCGCGCCGGAATTGTCGGCCACTGTTAGCCAGCTTCGCATCTGAATCATGGCTGTTGTCCTTTAATCGCGAGGCTACAAATAGAGCGCTCGCCCTTTTCTCTCTCGCGCACGTTAAACGGCCCGCGTGCTGCGCGTCACGACTTCGGCAAGGCGCCAGCGCTTCAGCTTGGAGAGCGGCCGGGTTTCGACGATGCGTACGGTGTCTCCCGGGCGGGCCTTGCGTTCTTCGTCATGCGCATAAAATTTCTTGGAGACCCGGATGACGCGCCGGTACAGCTTGTGCTGCACGAGGCGCGTGACCTTGACGATAATCGTTTTCTCCATCTTGGCGCTGGTCACGACGCCGGTCACTTCCTGGCGTTCGTGGCGCGCGGGTGCCGGTGCTGCTGCGGATTCACTAGCCATTGACTTTCCTCAATTCACGCTCGCGAAGCAAAGTCTTGACGCGGGCCAGATCCTTGCGCGCCGAGCGCAGCTTGGTGACGGCCTCGGCTTGTCCGGTCGAGAGCTGAAAGCGCAGCCGGAAGACCTGCTCGGCCAGCTCGCTTTGCCGTTCGTTCAGTTCCGCCGTATCCTGATCGCGCAGTTTCTCGATTCGCTTGGCCATCAGAGCGCTCCTGCGCGGCTGACAAAACGCGTGCGGATCGGCAGCTTGTGGGCCGCCAGTTCCATGGCTTCCTGCGCCGTGGCGAGGTCGACGCCGGCCATCTCAAACATCACGCGGCCGGGCTTCACCACCGCCACCCAGCGTTCCGGCGCTCCCTTGCCTTTGCCCATGCGGGTTTCCGCGGGCTTCTTGGTGAACGGCTTGTCCGGAAAAATGCGGATCCACAGTTTTCCGCCGCGCTTGATGAACCGGGTGATGGCCACGCGCGAGGCTTCGATTTGCCGGTCGGTAATCCAGGCGGGCTCGAGGGCCTTCAGGCCGTACTCGCCGAACGAGAGATCGCTGCCGCGCCAGGCTTTCCCGGCGCGCCGCCCGCGCTGCTGTTTGCGGTACTTCACTTTCTTTGGCATTAACATTGTCTTCTTCCCTCAGACCCTTGGGCGGATATTCCGCCTGCGGTTATACGGCCACTGCCTGCGCTTCAGGCTTCTTGATTCCACGCTGGGGAACGTTTTCCCCCTGGTAAATCCAGCACTTCACGCCAATCACGCCGTAGGTGGTGTGCGCCTCGGCCGTGCCGTAGTCAATATCGGCGCGCAGGGTTTGCAGCGGCAGCCGGCCTTGCAGGTACCATTCCTTGCGGGCGATTTCCGCGCCGTTCAGGCGCCCGGCGACGCGGATCTTGATGCCCTTGCAGCCAAAGCGCAGCGCGGAATCGACGGCCTTGCGCATGGCCCGGCGGAAGGCGACGCGTTTTTCGAGTTGCAGCGCGATGGATTCGGCGACCAGCGTGGCGTCCAGTTCCGGGCGGTGCACTTCCTGGATGTCAATGTGCACTTCGCGCTTGGTGCGCTTCTGGATTTCGCCCTTGAGCTTATCGATTTCCGCGCCCTTGCGCCCGATGATGATTCCCGGGCGGGCGGTGAAGAGGCGCACGACCAGCTTGTTCGCGGCGCGCTCGATGTCGATCGAGCTGATGCCGGCCGATTTCAGGCGGTCCTTCAATGTCTCCCGCAGCTTCACGTCCTCGTGCAGGAGATCGGCGTAATCGCGGTCGGCGTACCAGCGCGACTTCCAGGGCTTGTTGTAGCCGAGGCGAAATCCGTATGGATGTGTCTTCTGTCCCAAGGTTTCCTCCGCTACTTCTTCGACTTGCGGGCCGGCTTTTTCTTTCCGGCGAGAGCCTGGCGAGCCTTCTTGACGGCCCCGGCCACGCCCTTCTGCGATTCTGCTTCCGCAACCGCGGCGGCCACGCGCTGCTGCGCGGCCACATGATGCTCGGCGACGCCAACGACGATGTGGGCGGTGCGCCGCTGGTAGCGGAAGGCGCGGCCCATGGGCGCCGGGCGCAGCCTCTTCCAGCGCGAGCCTTCGTTCACGTAACAATTCGAGACAAACAAATGGTCGACATCGAGCGACGCGCCGGCGTCTTCGGCCTTGCGCTCGGCGTTGGCAATGGCGCTGCGCAGAACCTTTTCCACGTCGCGCGAGGCACGCTTCATGGTGAAGCGCAAAATCTGCAGGGCGTCCTCGGCGCGCCGCCCGCGAATCATGTCCACCACCAAGCGAATCTTTTGCGGCGACATGCGCACATGCTTGGCCATCGCCACTGCTTCAATTGCCGGAGCGTGCAGGGTTTCGTTGGCCATGGGTTATGCCTTCGGCGCAGCCGGCGCGCCGCCTCCGGCTGGTGCCGCTGTGCCCGTCGCGGGCGCGCCCGGCGTTCCCGGAGCGCCCGGCGCCCCGGCCAGTCCCGCGGCGCGTTCGAGGGCCGCTTTCACCGCGTGGCCCTTGAAGGTGCGCGTGGGCGCGAATTCCCCGAGCTTGTGGCCGATCATCTGCTCGGTGACATAGACGGGGATGAATTTCCGGCCATTGTGCACGGCGATGGTGTGGCCAATCATGTCCGGAAGAATCGTCGACCGGCGCGACCAGGTCTTGATCACTTTCTTTTCGTTGCGCGCGTTCATCCCTTCCACCTTTTCACGAAGGTGGCCGTCGATGAACGGGCCTTTCTTGAGCGAACGTGCCATCGTATCTCCCTGCGCCTCGGCTCTTCTTCCTGGATAACTATTCTTCCACCCGGCGGCACTTGACCCACTGGGCGCGCCGCAATTTGCGGAACCCGCGCACGGGTCCGGGCACGCGGTGCGACACCGGACAGAACGGGCACACGAAGCGCGTGCCCTGAGCGTTCGGAGTCTTCTCCACGGTGACCGCCCAACCAGGCTTGCACAGCCGGTACAGCACCTGCACGGGAACGACTGGGGTAAAGCGGCTGACGGGCTTGGCCAGCTTGGAGGCCGGCCGCGCTGCGCGAGCGGGCTTGCGCGTCCGCGCCACCCGCCGTGCCGCTGGTCGTGATCGTCTCGTTCGTGATGCGCTCATCATAGTTTTCTCAACTTCCCCTCAAATACCCGCCGCGCCAGGCTGAGTATTTTTACATCTGTTCGGAAAAACCCTGCCCAATCGTATTACGGCTTCCTGCGCTGCACAATCTGGCGGTCGGAGCGCCGGTTGTGGCGCGTCTTCGCGCCCAGGGTGGAAAATCCCCAGGGCGTTTGCGGATGGTTGCCCTTGACGCGCCCTTCTCCGCCGCCGTGCGGGTGGTCGACCGGATTCATCGCAACGCCGCGCACCGTGGGCCTGCGGCCGTGCCAGCGCGTGCGACCGGCCTTGCCATAGGTCACGTTTTCGTGGTCCAGATTTCCTACCTGGCCGATGGTGGCCATGCAATCGAGCGAAAATTTTCTGACTTCGCCCGAAGGCAGCTTGACGAGGGCCACTTCGCCTTCCTTGCTCAACAGCTGCGCCGAGCCGCCCGCCGCGCGCACGAGTTGCGCGCCTTTGCCGGGCTGCAGTTCCAGGTTGTGCAACTGCGTTCCGGGCGGGATGGCCCGGATGGCCATGGCGTTCCCCGGCAAAATGTCCGCGCCTTCGCCCGTTTGCACCGTCATGCCGACTTCGAGGCCGATGGGATGCAGGATGTAGCGTTTTTCTCCGTCAGCGTAGTGCAAGAGCGCGAGGCGCGCCGAGCGGTTCGGGTCATATTCGATGGCCGCGACGCGCGCGGGAATGCCTTTTTTCTCGCGGCGAAAATCGATGGCGCGGTATTGCTTCTTGTGCCCGCCGCCGCGATGCCAGATGGTGATCTCGCCGTGGGCGTTGCGTCCGCCGGAGCGCTTTTTGGGCTCGACGAGAGCCTTCTCGGGCGTCTGCTTGGTCACCTCGCTCTTGTCGAGCATGGTGATGAAGCGCCGCGAGGCGGTGTACGGATTGAACGTTTTCAGTGCCATAACGTCAACTCTCTTCCCCAGTCTTGCTCAGGCACGCTCCGCGGGCCACAGCCGGCGGGCCCCTGTTTTCAGGACTAGGAGCGCCCGCCGCCAAAACCCCGGGCTACATTACAAATTGTCGGCGTACTCGATCATCTTCTCGCCGGCCGCCAGCTTGACGTACGCTTTCTTCCAGTCCCGCCGGTGACCTTCGGCGCGGCCGCGGCGGCGAAATTTTCCATGAAATATCGCCGTGCGAACGCCCGCGACTTTGACCTTGAAAATTTTCTGGACGGCTTCCTTGATCTGCGTCTTGGTCGCCGCCGTGGCCACCTCGAACACCACGGTGTGCTGGGTCTCCTTCACGCCGAGACCCTTCTCGGTGATGATCGGCCGGCGTATCACTTGAAATGCGCTGATGCTCATGGCCTCGTCCTTCGCTCCATTGGTACGATTCTGTGCCGGGCCTACTTCTTGCCCTTGCCCTTATTCTTAGCGGCCGGTTTTTTGGCCGCCGCTTTCTTCGCCGGCGTCTTCTTTTCCCTGGCCGCGGGTTTCGCCGCCTTGGCGGGCGCGGCAGGCTTCGCCGCTTCGATGGAAACAACGTCCGCCGCAGGGGCGGCGCTGCGCGGCTCGAGGCCCAGCGTCTCGCCGAGTCGCACGGCCGCGTCCTTGGACAGGAGCAGGCGGTCATGCCGCAGCAAATCGTAGGGCTGCAAGGCGTGCGGAGCGACCAGCTTCACGCCCTCGAGATTGCGGCTGGCGAGTTCGAGGTTGCGGTTCGCCGGGATCTCCACGAGAAGCATGGTTTTCGTCGCGCCGTCCAGGCGGCCGAGAGCCTCGCGAAACGGCTTGGTCTTGTGCGACTCGAGTTGCCAGGCGTCCACCACGGTCAACTTTTCGTCTGCGAGTTTGGCCGAGAGCGCCGAGCGCAGCGCGCCCAGAACCATCTTGCGCGGCAGGCGGTAGGCGTAGCTGCGCGGCTGCGGGCCGTGCACCGTGCCGCCCTTGCGCCAGATGGAGCTGCGAATCGAACCCACGCGCGCGCGGCCCGTGCCCTTCTGCTTCCAAAGCTTTTTTCCCGAGCCGGAAACTTCGCCGCGGCCCTTGGTCTTGTGCGTGCCCGCGCGCTGCGCCGCCTGATACCAGCGCACGGTTTCGTGCAAGAGGTTGGGGTTCACCTTGGCGCGGAACACGGCGTCGGGGAGATCGATTTGCCCGACGTTCTTGCCCTGCAGATTCTTGATGTCCACTACCGCCATCGTCGTCGCGTCCTTGAACTTTCTCGACAAACATTCGCCACAAATCTATGTTACTTCGACTTGCGTGCCTTGCGAATCAAACAATATGTGCCCACCGGACCCGGCACGGAACCGAAAACGAGGAGCAGGTTCTCGTCCGTATCCACTTTCACCACGCGCAGGTTTTTCGCGGTCACGCGCGAGTTGCCCATGTGCCCCGGAAAATGCTGTCCCGGCCAGACGCGCGACGGGAAAGAACTTCCGCCAATCCCGCCGGGAGCGCGGTGGTGCATCGATCCGTGCGTTTCGTCGCCGCCGCGGTAGTGCCAGCGCTTGACGCCGCCGGCAAATCCTTTGCCCTTGCTGATGCCGGTCACGTCGACGAGTTCGCCGGGCGCGAAGCGGTCGACGAGAACGCGGTCGCCGATCTTGGTTTCATCGGCGGAATCCTCGATGCGCACTTCGCCGAGGCGGCGCATGGGCGCGACTTCGGCTTTCTTGAAGTGCCCGGCCATGGGTTTCGTGACGCGCTGCGGCTTGATGAATTCGACGAGCCCCAGTTGCGCGGCGTCGTAGCCGTCTTTTTCCTTGGTGCGCCGCTGCACGACGACGCAGGGCCCCGCTTGGAGCACCGTGCAGCCGACCGCCTGGCCATCGTCGGTGAAGACCTGGGCCATGCCCAGCTTGATTCCGAGGATTCCGTTCACAGCCATCGAAGTTGCCCTGCCTATTCTTTCTTTCCCTTTTCTTTCCCTGCGTCCTTGTTTCCTTGCTTCCTGCCTCCGCTTACTTGCCGCCGTGCTCGCGGCCGAAGGCCTTGATTTCCACATCCACGCCGGGCGGCAGATCGAGCTTCATGAGCGCGTCCACCGTGTCCGGCGTGGGCTCGAGAATATCGATCAGGCGCTTGTGCGTGCGCATTTCAAACTGCTCGCGCGATTTCTTGTCCACGTGCGGCGAGCGCAACACCGTCCACCGGTTGATAGTGGTGGGCAGGGGAATCGGTCCGGCAACGTTCGCGCCGGTGCGCTTGGCGGTCTCGACAATCTCGCGCGTCGACTGGTCGAGAATTCGGTGATCGTACGCCTTCAAGCGAATGCGAATTTTTTCTCCGGCTGGCATAAATTATTCGATAATCTCCGTAACTGCTCCGGCGCCGACGGTGTGGCCGCCTTCGCGAATCGCGAAGCGCAGACCCTTCTCCAGCGCCACCGGCGTGATCAGGCTGATTTCCGCGCTCACATTGTCTCCCGGCATCACCATCTCCACGCCGGTCGGCAGCTTTACATCTCCCGTAACGTCCGTCGTGCGGAAGTAAAACTGCGGACGGTAGCCCGTGAAGAACGGCGTGTGACGGCCGCCTTCTTCCTTCGTCAATACGTATGCTTCCGCCTTGAACTTCGTGTGCGGCGTGATCGACGCCGGCTTGGCCAGCACCTGCCCGCGCTCCACTTCTTCCTTTTCCGTCCCGCGCAGCAAGAGCCCTACGTTGTCTCCCGCCAGCCCTTCATCCAACAGCTTCCGGAACATCTCGATCCCCGTCACCACCCGCTTCATCGTCGGACGGAAGCCTACAATCTCCACTTCCTCGCCCACTTTCACCTTGCCCCGCTCCACCCGCCCCGTCACCACCGTCCCCCGTCCCGAAATCGAAAATATATCCTCGATCGGCATGGCGAACGGCTTGTCCACATCCCGCACCGGCTGCGGAATGTACTTGTCCACCGCTTCCATCAACTCCTCGATCTTCTTTTCCCACGGCGCTTCCCCGTTCAATGCCCCCAGCGCCGAACCGCGAATCACCGGAATGTCGTCCCCCGGAAACTGATACGTCTTGAGCAGCTCTCGGACTTCGAGCTCTACCAGATCCAACAGTTCCGGATCTTCCACCGCGTCGCACTTGTTCATGAACACCACGATCGACGGCACGCCCACCTGCCGCGCCAAAAGTATGTGCTCCCGCGTCTGCGGCATCGGTCCGTCCGTCGCCGCCACCACCAGAATCGCTCCGTCCATCTGCGCCGCGCCCGTGATCATGTTCTTCACGTAGTCCGCGTGCCCCGGGCAGTCAATGTGCGCGTAGTGCCGGTTGGCCGTCTCGTACTCCACGTGCGACACCGCGATGGTGATCCCCCGCTCGCGTTCCTCGGGCGCGTTGTCGATCGAATCAAACGCCCGGAAGGCCACCTTGGGGTTGTGCTTGGACAGCACCTTGGTGATCGCCGCCGTCAGCGTAGTCTTGCCGTGATCGATATGCCCGATCGTCCCGATATTCAGGTGCGGCTTGTTTCGCTCGAATTTTTCCTTCGCCATCGCTCTGTCCGCTCCTCAGCTTGTGCGTTCGCTGCAATCCACCCGGAATTAGTTTTCCCTTGCGCTAACGAGTCGCTCTTCCGGTCGCCTTCGAGATGACTTCCTCGGCCACTGACGCCGGGGCTTCCGCATAGTGCGAGAAATGCATGCTAAAACTGGCGCGGCCCTGCGTGCGGCTGCGCACATCGGTGGCGTAGCCGAACATCTCGGCAAGCGGCACCTCGACGCGAATAACGTTCGCCCCGCCCCGGCTCTCGGTCCCCTGAATCTGACACCGGCGCGAATTGAGATCCCCGAAGACCTGCGGCATATACTCTTCCGGTGTAACCACTTCCACTTTCATGATGGGCTCCAGCAACACCGGCTTCGCCTTGCCGCACGCTTCCTTGAACGCCATCGAGCCCGCAATCTTAAACGCCATTTCAGAGCTGTCCACATCGTGGTAGCTGCCGTCGATCAGAAGGACGGCGATATCCACCATTTCGTAGCCCGCAAGGATGCCGGTTTCCATGGCTTCGCGGATGCCCGCGTCGATCGGGGCGATGAATTCCTTGGGAATCGAGCCGCCCACAATCTTGTCGATGAAGAGCATGCGGTGCTCTTTGTCAAAGCGCCATTTGCCGCCGGAGCCGGCCACTTCCTTGGCCAGGGCGTCCAGTTCATCGGTGGACATTTCATGCATGTTTTCATGCACCGAGGAAGGCAGGGGCATGACCTCTATTTCGCAGTGGCCGTACTGACCGCGGCCGCCGGTCTGCTTGATGTATTTGCCTTCGGCCTGAGCGCGCTTGCGAATCGTTTCGCGATAGGCGACTTGCGGGCGTCCGACGGAGGCCTGCACGCCGAACTCGCGCATCATGCGGTCGACGATAATTTCCAGGTGCAATTCGCCCATGCCCGAAATGATGGTCTGTCCGGTATCTTCGTCGCTGTGCACGCGGAAGGTTGGGTCTTCCTGCGCGAGCCTTTGCATGGCGTTGCCGAGTTTGTCCTGATCCGCCTTGGTCTTGGGCTCAATCGCCACGGAGATAACCGGTGCGGGAAATACGATGTTCTCGAGAACCACGGGCTTGTCTTCATCGCACAGCGTGTCGCCGGTCGTCACGCTTTTCAGGCCCACACACGCGGCGATATCGCCAGCGTAAATGGCGTCGATTTCCTCGCGCTTGTTGGCGTGCATGCGCACGAGACGACTAATGCGCTCGCGCGCCTGTTTCGTCGAGTTATAGACGTAGCTCCCCGACTTCAGAACACCGGAGTAAACGCGAATGTAGGTGACGTGCCCAACGAACGGGTCGGACATGATCTTGAATGCCAGGGCCGAAAACGGCTCGTCATCGCTCGCGCGTCGCAGCACCACTTCATCATTGGCGGTCGTGCCCTCGACCGGAGGAACATCGAGCGGCGAAGGCAGGTAATCGACCACCGCATCCAGCAGCGGCTGAATGCCCTTGTTCTTGAACGCGGAGCCGGCCAGGACGGGAACCAGTTTCAAGGCAATCGTCGAGCGGCGAATGGAAGCGCGCAACTCATCGGCCCTGATTTTTTCGCCGTTCAGGAATTTTTCCACCAGCGAATCGTCATGCTCGGCAATGTATTCCACCGACTTTTCGCGATGCTCTTTGTAGTAGTTCTCGTCCAGTGCGGAAAACTTCAGCGCGGCGGCGATATCGGGGCGGCTGGCGATAAAGGCGGGATCCCACAGCTTGGCCACATCGAACACTTCAAATTTCGCGCCCAGCGTTTCCTCAAGCCAGATAATGGCTTTTTCTTCCAGGAAATCGATAACCCCGATGAAAAGGTCTTCCTTGCCGATGGGGCACTGAATCGCCACGGGGTGAGCGGCCAAACGGTGGCGCATCGTTTTGATGGCGTTCTCGAAATCCGCACCGACCTTGTCCATCTTGTTGATGAATGCAAGCCGCGGGACGTGATACTTATCCGCTTGGCGCCATACGGCTTCCGACTGCGGCTGCACGCCTGCGTACGCGTCAAAAATCGCGACCGCGCCGTCCAGGACGCGCAGCGAGCGCTCGACCTCCACGGTGAAATCCACGTGGCCGGGCGTGTCAATAATGTTGATGAGAAACTCGGTGCCGTTGCGCTTCCAGGCAGCGGTCGTCGCGGCGGACGTGATGGTGATGCCGCGTTCGCGCTCCTGCTCCATCCAGTCCATCGTAGCGGTGCCTTCGTCGACAGAGCCAATCTTATAAGTCACACCCGTATAGAACAGGATGCGCTCGGTCGAAGTGGTCTTGCCGGCGTCGATATGCGCCATGATGCCGATGTTGCGCGTTTCTGCGAGTTGTGCCTTGCGTGGCATTTCTGGATTACCGCGACTTTCTCCCCTGAACTTGCAAGACTAACTTCAGCCCCTTGATGCCTGGCCCGAACAAATCTTAATAACCGGTCGAAACGACCGGCGCCCGGTCACCGCCGCGCCACTTACCAGCGATAGTGCGCGAAGGCCTTGTTGGCTTCGGCCATGCGGTGCACGTCTTCCTTCTTTTTCATCGCGCCGCCGCGGGCGTTGGCGGCATCCAACAGTTCCTCGGCCAGCTTGTCGGTCATCGTTTTGCCCGAGCGCGTGCGCGCGTAAAGCAGCAGCCAGCGAATCGCGAGCGATTGCCGGCGGAACGGATTCACTTCGACCGGAACCTGGTAGTTCGCGCCGCCCACGCGTCGCGTCTTCACTTCCAGCACGGGCTTGACGTTCTCGATCGCCTTCTTGAACGTCGCCAACGCATCGCCGTTGGTTTTCTGGCCGATCTGTTCCATGGCGCCGTAGAAAATGCGCTGCGCCGTCGAGCGCTTGCCGTCCCACATCATCGAGTTGATGAACTTCTGCACCAGGTCGCTGCCGTATACGGAATCGGTGGTGACCTCGCGCCGTGGAACGAATCCTTTGCGTGGCATTCGCTTCTTCTCCTCGTTTCCGCTCTACTATTTCGCCGCGGCCTTGGGCCGCTTGGCGCCGTATTTCGAGCGCCCTTGCTTGCGGTTCTCCACGCCTGCGGCGTCGAGCGTTCCGCGAATAATGTGGTAGCGCACGCCGGGAAGATCTTTCACGCGGCCGCCGCGCACGAGCACGATGGAGTGCTCCTGCAGGTTGTGGCCGATCCCGGGAATATAAGTCGTGACTTCAATGCTGTTGGTCAGGCGGGCGCGCGCGACTTTTCGCAGGGCGGAATTGGGTTTCTTGGGCGTCTGCGTGTAGACGCGAATGCAGACCCCGCGCTTTTCCGGACATCCCTGCAGCGCAGGCGACTTCGTCTTGGTCCGGATTTGATCGCGCCCGGATCGTACCAGTTGTGCAAACGTCGGCACGGCTCTCCCTCAAACGAGCTAGATTTCACTTCACTGTCCACCGCGCGGAATTGCGCACGATGGAGTGTCGTGGAGTTCAATTAAAGAAAGGGTACAGGTGCGTTTCCGGAGCACCCGACAACAATCTCCGCACTACTCCCAGTGAGCAGGTTCTACTTTCTGGTCGAAGCGGAGAGGGTTACTCGGCTTTGCGGGGCTGGCGCCCCATTCCGGCCGCTCTTCTTGTCCCGTTCCGTCTTACTTTGTTCCGGGACGCAAAGACTATCCCTTTCACTACAGGGCAAAACAATCCCTGACGAAGCCGTAAGTATAGGGAAAATGGGGGGCTATGTCAAATGCAAATCCGGCGCTGCCGGTGGATTTCTTTTTTCGTGGGCTGGACAACCTCTCTTTGGGAGCAGAATCAGCGGGCGGTTGCCCGCGGAAGCGTCTTAACTGAAGCCAAACCCGCACCCTTAGGGATTGCATTGTATATACAGATAGTATATACTTTTTTAGCGGAGGGACCGACCATGGGCAAAGCCCGAGTCTTTAAGTCTGGAAATAGCCAGGCCGTGCGCCTGCCCAAAGAGTTCCGCTTCGACGTGAAAGAAGTCGAGATTTTGCGCCAGGGGAATGACATTGTCCTGAGAGAACCAAGGAGAAATCTTGCTCATGCGTTTGCTGCGCTTGCCTCAATGCCGGAGGACTTCATGGCAGAAGGTCGGAAGGATCAGCCACCTCAGGAACGGGAGGAGTTGTGAGGCCTCGCTATATGTTGGATACGGACATTTGTATTTACATCGCCAAACACCGGCCTCCCGAGGTGAAAGCGCGTTTCGAGCGGCTGAAGCCGGGACAACTGGTCATGTCGGTGATCACTTATGCCGAGCTGTATTATGGGGCGAACAAAAGTAATCAAAGGGCGAGGGCCTTAGCGCAACTTGGCGAGATGATTCAGGATATTCCGGTAGAGGACCTTACATTGACCGCCTCGCAGGCGTACGGAGAGATTCGAGCGGCACTCGAAGCGCAGGGCCGAGTGATTGGAAGGAATGACTTATGGATCGGCGCGCACGCGATGGCTCTCGATGTGACGCTCGCCACAAACAATGAGCGTGAGTTTGAGAGGATCGCAGGATTGTCTGTGGAGAATTGGGCGAAGTAGACCCAGCTTAACGACACTATTTCACTTCGAGAATTTCTTTTTCCTTTACGGCGCTGAGGTCTTCGATTTTTTTGGTTTCGGAGTGGGTGAGTTTTTCAAGTTCGTCGAGGGTTCGTTTTTGTTCGTCCTGGCTGATTTTTTTCTCTTTTTCCAGTTTATCGACGGCTTCCTTGATGTCGCGGCGGATATTGCGCACGGCGGTGCGGTGATTTTCTAAGACTTTGTGCAGGTGCTTGACAATGTCCTTGCGGCGGTCCTCGGTCAGGGGAGGGATCGGGACGCGAATGACTTTGCCATCGTTGGTGGGATTGAGTCCCAGATCGGAAGTGCGAATGGCCTTGTCGATCAAGGGCACGGCGCCCGGATCCCACGGCGAAATGATGATGGACATCGGCTCGGGGACGGAAAGAGAGCCGAGCTGGTTTACCGGCATGGAGGTGCCGTGATAATCGACGCGAATGTGGTCGAGCAGCGAGACGTTGGCGCGGCCCGTGCGCACGCTGGCCAGGTCCTTGCGGAAATCCTCGACGGCTTTTTCCATGCGCGTGCGCGCCTGCGCCATGGCTTCCTTGCTGTTGGAAATCGTGCTCATCGCTTCGATCCCCCGTTCATTCCGCCGTCACCGTGGAACCCACTTTTTCGCCCATCACCGCGCGGCGGATATTTCCCGGCATGTTCATATTGAAGATGATGATGGGCATGCGGTTGTCCATGCACAGCGAGATGGCGGTGGAATCCATCACGGCGAGGCCTTTTTGGATTACGTCCAGGTAGGTAATGCGTTCAAACATTTTCGCGCCGGGCACTTTTTCCGGGTCGGCGTCATAAATCCCGTCCACGCGCGTGGCCTTCAAAATGACGTGGGCCTTGATTTCCATGGCGCGCAGGGCGGCGGCGGTGTCCGTCGAAAAATACGGATTGCCGGTGCCCGCGGCGAAAATCACGACCCGGCCTTTTTCGAGGTGACGCATGGCCCGGCGGCGGATGAAGGGCTCGGCCACCTGCGCCATGTCAATCGCGCTCAAGAGGCGCGTGACCACGCCCTGCTTTTCCAGAGCGTCCTGCAGGGCGAGGCCGTTAATCACCGTAGCCAGCATGCCCATGTAGTCGCCGGTGGCGCGGTCGATGGCCAGGGATTTCTGGCGCGAGCCGCGGAAGATATTCCCTCCGCCCACAATGATCGCCATTTCGATGCCCAGGTCGCTTACCTCTTTTACTTCGCGGGCGATGCTGTGAACGGTTTCGGCGTCAATGCCAAAGCCTTGCGAACCCTGGAATGATTCTCCGGAAAGTTTCAGAACGATGCGTCTGTAAATGGGCGCAGGCGAGGCGTTTTTTCGGTTGGGCGTTCGGTCGTCGTTGCTCATGCTCTCGGCGGGCATTCTAACAAAGATTCATCGCTGCATTCTCATGAATTTCTCGGTGTCCTCTGTGTTAAGTTTTTCCAGACCAAAACCGGAAAAACTTAACACAGAGGACATTGAGAAAACCGGGGGCACGGAGAGGATTGGGCGTTCCAATGTTCGCCCACGCGAATGAATGAACCGGCTAAATGGCGGCCACGGCGGCGGGCGGCTCTTCGGCTGGAGCGCTGGCGCTTTCGCCCACCTTGAAACGGACGTACCGACGGATGGAAATATTTTCGCCCAGCTTGTGGATCATCTGGCTGACCAGTTCGCCCACGGTCACCGATTCATCCTTGATGAAGTGCTGCTCGTAGAGGCAATTCTCCTCGTAGAACTTTTCCATCTTGCCGTTGACGATTTTTTCGATCACCGCTTCGGGCTTGCCTGTCGCGCGGGCCTGCGCTTTGTAGATTTCGCGCTCGCGGTCGAGAATTTCCTGCGTGACGTCCTCGCGGCGGACGAAACGGGTATCGAGCGCGGCGATGTGCATGGCCACGTCGTGGCACAGGCGCTGGAAATCCTCGGTGCGCGCGACGAAATCGGATTCGCAATTGATTTCCACCAGGACGCCGATTTTTCCGCCGGCATGAATGTAATGCCCGACCAGGCCCTCGCTCGCCTGACGCGCCGCTTTTTTCTGCGCAGCCGCTTGCCCCTTCTTGCGCAGGACGTCGATCGCGCCTTCCGTGTTGCCTTTCGCTTCGACCAGCGCCGAGCGGCAATCGGCAAATCCCGCGCCGGTTCGCTCGCGAAGTTCCTTCACCAGTTGCGCGGAAATATTGACTGGATCGGATGGATTTGTCATGGCTCTATGGCATTCCTTTATCGGCAAATTCTATGAATTGATTACACAGCGGTCCGCGCGATTCCGTGAGTGGAACGTGCGGGTCCATCCTATTCGGCGGCGCCTTTTACGGATTTGTCCGGCTCGGGTTCCAGTTCGGGTTCGGGCAAGGGTTCGACGAAGGGCTCCGCGCCCGGTTCGACGAAATCGCCTTCCTGCTTTTCATACGATTCGTACTTGCTGGTGTCCACGTACTCGACGGTTTCCGTACCCGCGGCGGCATCCGTCGCGGCTTTTTCCTGAGCGATTTGCGACCGTTCGTACGCCTGGCGGCCTTCGATCACGGCGTCGGAAATCTTGGACGTGAACAATTTGATCGCGCGCAGCGCGTCGTCATTGCCCGGAATCACCCAGTCCACCTGGTCGGGATCGCAATTGGTGTCCACGATGGAGACCACCGGCACGCCCATGCGCCGGGCTTCGCGAACTGCGATCGCTTCCGCATTGGAATCGATGACGAACATGGCGTCCGGCAGGGCGGACATATTTTCAACGCCCGACAAATTTTGCTTCAGGTGTTTCATTTCGCGATCGAGGCGGGCCGCCTCTTTCTTGGAGAGCTGCGCCATGCGGCCGTCTTCGGTCATGGCCTTCAAGGTCTTCAGGCGCTTGATGGATTTTTGCAGCGTGGACCAATTGGTCAGCGTGCCGCCCAGCCAGCGATGATTCACGTAGAACATGCCGCAGCGGTTGGCTTCCTCAGCCACGGCCTCTTGTGCCTGACGCTTGGTTCCCAGGAAAAGAATCGTTTTGCCGCTGCCGCTCTGCTCGCTCACAAATTTGGCGGCTTCGCGAAACAGCTTCAATGTCTTTTGCAGATCAATGATGTGGATTCCATTGCGTTCGCCGAAGATATACTCCTTCATCTTCGGATTCCAGCGGCGGGTCTGGTGGCCGAAATGGACTCCAGCCTCCAGCAATTCCTTCATCGTTATTTCAACTGCCAAAGTTCCTCCTCAGGAGATGGATGTTTGCGAGCCCCGGAGCGTTCCAGATCGCAAGAAGCCCGGGACCGAACATCCTATTGCCGGCTCCTTGCCGGCCGTGAATTTGTCCCGGCAAGCCGGGACAGTTTTTGTGCGGGCTCCCCTTCAAAACCCAGGGTAAACGCGTAGAGCCCGCACCCGAAAGTCTAGCGCTTGCTGAACTGGAAGCGCTTGCGGGCGCCCTTCTGCCCGTACTTCTTGCGTTCCTTCATGCGCGAATCGCGCGTCAAAAAGCCGTTTTTGCGCAAGCCCGCGCGCAACTCCGGATTGAACAGCGAGAGCGCGCGGGAAAGGCCCATGCGCACCGCGCCGGACTGGCCGCCCACGCCGCCGCCCTTGACGGTTGCGACCATGTCCACGGAAGCCGACGTTTCCGTGAACTTCATCGGCTCGACGGCGCGATTGCGCCAGGTCACGTTGCGAAAATATTCGTCCGGGGTGCGGCCGTTGATGGAAATCTTGCCCGACCCGAACGTCAGGAACACGCGGGCGATGGATTCCTTGCGCCGCCCGGTGCCGTAAAATTTCTGTTTCGCGCCTTCCAAAGGCTGTGCGCTGGAACTCAAGTTTCCTCCTCACGTCCAAAATCCTGAAATTCGATTCGCCGCAGCCCGGAACGCAGCGGGATAGGACTCCATGTTTGCGATCGACGCAACTTGGAGTCCGCTAAAGGTTAAAGAGCAGCCGCTTGTGGTTTTTGCCCCGCGTGGCGTGCCAAACCCTTATCATCCAGATAAATTCGCAACTTCTTCGCGCGTAGCGCCCGCAATTTATTTTTCGGGAGCATGCCCAGCACGGCTTCGCGCAGCATCCAGTCCGCGCGAGTCGGGCGCATGCGCTTGGCCGGAATTTCCTTCAGCCCGCCCGGATAGCCGCTGTGGTGGCGATAGACCTTTTGCTCGAGCTTATTTCCAGTCAGGCGAATCTTGTCGGCGTTGATCACCACGACATGATCCCCGCAATCGAGGTAGGGCGTATAGTTCGCCTTATCCTTGCCAATCAAAATGCGCGCTATGCGCGTCGCCACGCGGCCCAAAACTTGGCCGGCGGCGTCCACGACCAGCCACCCGCCGCCTTGCTCGATCACTTCGGTTTCCCGTCCACGAGGGACATACGTACGCATGTGTGCAGTCACACCTTTCCATGAATAGTCAAATTTAGACAATATCGGGTATGCGTGCTTTTGTCAATGAAGGCCTGTGGATGGTAGTGACTCATTTTCGGAAAAGGTAAGTAAGAAACGCCGCTCCTATGGCTCCAGCGAGAGTCAAAGCGATGTAGCCAAGGATTTTTGCGGTATGGGCAACTTTCCCTAATCCATTCAGGTCCTTGTCATGGCGTGCGATTGTATTTTGCATGCTTGGAAGAACAGAGGCCGTTTTGTCTGCCTCTCGAATTACTTCCAACAACCTTTCATCGTGAGTTTTGCTCGTATCTTCCAAAATCTTTGTTGCATGCCCCGTTCCTCCAAGCTTTTCTTTAATATCTAAAAGCAGATTCAAGATGCGAATCTCTCCTGCCGAATACGGACCGGGGCCGAACGCTGGCATTTGGCTCTCGCGAGGGATATCTTCGGGGATCGGCGATTGAGATCGGCTGGCCATTATTATGATTTTCTTAGATTGCACGTAGGCACGCTCCTGCATTGGACTTAATGCAAGAAACGTGCCAAAAAATGCCCGACGGGGATTCGGGCTTTGAATCTAGGCCGCAATAGTACCATTTCTGTCTATCAAGACTACAATTTCTTCAATTGTCTTAACATGGTCCGTAATTCCGGCTTCCATGGCAGGTATAACGCGCAAAGACTTGTGAATCCGGGAAAAGTTCTAGTGCATGTAGTGAAGCGCGATGCCCCAAAAGTGATTATCAACTTTCTTCGAGAAGGTGTATTGACTCAGTTTGGTTCTGGTGGTTGCAAATGGCTGCCCGCCCTAAAAACGGGCGGCCTCTACAAAACCCAACAGCCTCCGGGGAGGACGGTATTGTAGAGGCCGTTCTGTCACGTGAATTTCGGGACGGAACGGGCACCTTCACGGTCAAACTGAGTTACCACCCTGTGGATGAATTGTAGGGTTGCGAGAGGCGGGCTTGAGATGCAAGAATGGGCGCACTGTCGAGGAAAATGACGACCATGAGCAACTTCGATATCGATTCCCTCTCCGAAGCAGAACTGATTGAGTTAAATCACAAAATTGTTGCCCGGCTCCGATTTCTCAGCCAGATGCGGTCGCATAGCGCCATGCTTGATTTTCGAATCGGGGAACGGGTGAAATTCAGCCCCGGTGGAAGGCCTGGCATGGTCGGAATTTTGACGCAATACAACAAGAAAACAGTCACCGTGATCACTGATTCGGGGGAGCACTGGAGAGTAGCTCCGGGTTTGCTTAGCAAGGTTGAACCAGCGCCGGCGGGATCAACACGAAGAGAAGAGATTAAGGTCGTGCCTCTGCCCAATCGCAGTGGCGGGAAATAGGAATGGCCGGATTCGAATAGCCTGGATAGCTCCGCTTGGCGACTCGGGAGAAGCGCCCGAAGCAAGACGCCGATCGCCGCGCGGTGCGACGCGACTGGGCGCGGCACCGCGGGCGGGCGCTGAAAGCCTGGCTTAACTGGAAGACTTGGTCACGGGCACGTGCGCTGGAGTGGCCGAGGAACCCGTGGCAGTGCGAGTGTACGCGGGCTTGTCGAGGTCGTTGTCGCTTTTGGAACCGGTCCGATCGATCTCGATGGAGCCCTTGAAATACGCGCCGTCCTCAATCATGATGCGCGCCGTGGTCAAATCTCCGACCACCGAGCCATCCTTCTTGATTTCGATGCGGTCGCGAGCCCGCAAATTGCCCTTCACGCTGCCATAGACGACGACTTCGCGTGCTACAACGTCGGCGGTCAGCTTGGCGCTGGCGCCCACGGTGAGCTTGCGGTCTTCGAGCTGAACCAGCCCTTCGACGCTGCCGTCAATATGCAGATCTTCATTTCCGGAAATTTCGCCCTTAATGTGCAAGCTGGCGCCTAGCCGGGCGGTGGAACCGGACGGCGTGGAGCTCAGCGGGCGCATGGCATCAGTGCTCATGGCTATTCCCTCCGTTTTGGCCGAAGCCGGCTTCGCTACCGGTGCTGGAGTTTCCGGAGCTTTCGCGGTCGTCGGTTGCGGCGTTTCTGGCTTCTTGTCTCCCCACATTATGTACTGCTCCTCCTCGGACAGAGACACCCACAAAACTACGGGTGCTAGACCGTGGTGCAAAATACTGTATCTCCCCGGTCAAAATGGGAACAAGCGATTTACGGGCGTGATGTTCCTTAAAGTAACACGGGCTGGGGGCCCGGCTGGGAGACAGAACACTACAAGAATGCACCTTAGAGCGCAATGGAAAAGTAGTGTTTCAGTTCGGAGCGAAAATGGATGGTGGGCAGTTTCTGTAGCGCCGCTGTCCCGCCGGCTCTTTGCATGTTTCTGATGCTAGAAAACTGCCGGCAAGATGCCGACGTTACTCAAAAATTCAATACTTACGAAGCACGCCCACAACGCGGCCTTGAATCTTTACTTCAGCTGCCGGAACGATGATCGGCGCCATTTCCGAATTGGCAGGCTGCAAACGAATCTTTCCGCCGGACTCGCGATAAAAACGTTTCAAGGTGGCGTCGTCATTTCCGATCAGTGCCACGACGGTTTCTCCGGGATTGGCCACTTGCGTTGGTTCGATCACGACGTAATCGCCGTTCATGATGTGGTCCTCAATCATGGAATTGCCCTTCACCTGCAGCACAAATGTTTTGTCCGAGCGCGCAAACTCGCCGAGGGAGAGCGTCTCACGGTCTTCTATCGCTTCGAGTGGGCGGCCAGCGGCGATGCGGCCCATCAGCGGCAGTTCGACCGTATGGCGGTCGAGCACTTGCTCGCGCACGGGTTTGGGAAGCTGCGTCACCTCGATCGACCGGCTTTGGTTATACCCGCGCCGGATGAATCCTTTGCGCTCCAGCGTGGTGACGTGCTTGTGCACGGTGGCCAGCGAAGTGAGCTTCAGCGAGCGAGCCATCTCCTCAAAGCTCGGCGAGTAGCCGTGCTTGTTGTGAAAGGAAACCAGAAAATCGAGCACTTCTTTTTGCCGTTTGGTGAGTGTCATGGCACGCTCCTTCGATGCGCCCCCATGTTAGGCGAATCAAAAGCGAAAAACAAGAAAATTCTTGAAACCTTGGAACCACTGATGAACACGGATAAACACGGATACAGCCGAGACTGCGGTATGAATCAGTCGGATCGAATTAGGGCCAGCCTTCCCAACGAGTAGGAATTCCTGCGTGTTTTTGGTTTATATCTGTGTTTATCGGTGGATTCTCTTTTCTCCCTCCTGCTCTAAATTTGACTCGTGGCGCATAGACAACAAGGATTTTGCTCCGCAGTGTTACAAGGTCAGTAGCATTGTGCTATGCTTACTTATTGGAAGCCCTCTATGGAACTTCTGGATCGGCAGCTGACGCTCCTTGGGGCCTACCGGGTGGTTAGAATTCATACTTAAGAATTGGAGCTTTCCTAAGCCATGGCTACGATCACGGACCCAGTCGTCCGCGCACACAAGCGCGAAGTCATCGAAAAGGCCGTACTCCGCTTTTGTGGAGACTCAGGCGACGGCATGCAGATTACCGGCAGCCAGTTCACCAACACGGTTGCCCTGTACGGAAACGACTTAGCCACTTTTCCAGATTATCCCGCTGAAATTCGAGCCCCCGCGGGAACCCTTCCAGGCGTCAGCGGGTTCCAAATTCAATTTTCCTCCGCCGACGTATTCACGCCAGGTGACGCCGTGGACGTGCTGGTGGCCATGAATCCGGCGGCCCTCAGGACCAACATCAAAGATCTGAAACCGAACGGAATACTCATCGTAAATAGCGACGCATTTACAGAAGCCGATTTGCGCAAGGCGGACCTGACTTCCAACCCGCTGGAAGACGGCTCCCTCGACGCTTTTCGGCTATTCACGGTCGGGCTGGAACGCTTGACGCGCACCGCGCTGCAGGATTTGGGCCTGGACGCCAAGTCCATGGATCGCTGCAAAAATTTCTTCGCGCTGGGCATGTGCTACTGGCTTTACAACCGCTCGATGGATCTGACGTACAAGTGGATCGAAGACAAGTTCAAGACCAAGGCGCTGCTGGTGGAAGCGAACAAGCTGGCCATGCGCGCGGGTTACAACTACTGCGAAGCGACCGAGGCGTTTCAGGTCAGCTACGAAATTCCTCCCGCCAAGCTCACTCCCGGCACCTACCGCAATCTTAGCGGCAACCAGGCGCTGGCGATTGGCTTCGTGGCGGCGTCGCAGAAAGCCGGCCTTCCGCTCTTCCTCGGCTCTTATCCGATCACGCCCGCGTCGGACATTCTGCACGAACTTTCCATGTACAAAAATTTCGGCGTCATGACCTTCCAGGCCGAAGATGAAATCGCGGCGATCACTTCCGCCATCGGCGCCGCGTATTCCGGGGCCCTGGCGCTCACCACCACTTCCGGTCCAGGCATGGCGCTTAAGACGGAAGCGATGGGTCTTGCGGTGGCCACGGAGTTGCCGATCGTGATTTGCGACATTCAGCGCGGCGGGCCGTCCACCGGGTTGCCGACCAAGACGGAGCAAGCGGATTTGTTGCAAGCGATGTTCGCCCGCAACTCGGAAGCGCCGATTCCGATTCTCGCGCCATCGACGCCGGGCGATTGTTTCTGGGTCGCCGTGGAAGCCTGCCGTATCGCGCTCAAGTACATGGTGCCGGTCATTATTTTGTCCGACGGTTACCTGGCCAATGGCGCCGAACCATGGCGCATTCCCACTCTCGATGAAATCCCCGGCATTAAGGTGAAATTTGCAACCGATCCCAACGGATTCCATCCTTACTCCCGCGATCCGAGCACACTGGCGCGTCCATGGGCGATTCCCGGCACGCCCGGACTGGAACACCGCATTGGCGGCATTGAGAAGCAGGACGTCACCGGGAACATCAATTACGAACCGCTGAACCATGAAAAAATGGTACGGCTCCGCGCGGCCAAGGTGGAGGCTGTGACTCAGGATATTCCGGATTTGGTTCCGGCGGGCGACCCCGATGGCGATCTTTTGATCGTGGCCTGGGGCTCGACTTACGGCGCGATCACCGCGGGCATGAAGACGATGCGCGCCAAAGGGCATCGCATCGGGCACGTCCAACTGCGGCATCTCAACCCGCTGGCGCGCAATCTCGGAGAACTGCTGGGGCGCTACCGCCAGGTGCTGGTCCCCGAGATGAACCTGGGCCAACTTCTGATGCTCTTGCGCGCCAAGTTCCTGGTGGACGCGCAGGGCTACAACAAGATCCAGGGGCAGCCCTTCAAGCAATCGGAAATCGAAGCAAAGATCGAAGAAATTCTGGGCTGAGACCCCTGACGGGGCAAGCCGAATGGAATCTGGAGAAAAAGACCCATGACTACGGCATCGATTCCAGTACTTACCAAGAAAGATTTTCAGACGGACCAGGAAGTCCGCTGGTGTCCCGGTTGCGGAGATTACGCCATTCTCTCCGCCGTGCAGTCCGTGTTTCCGGAGCTGGGGATTCCGCGCGAGAAATTCGTGGTCATTTCCGGCATCGGCTGCTCGAGCCGTTTTCCGTATTACATGAATACGTTCGGCTTTCACACCATCCATGGCCGCGGGCCTGCCGTGGCCACCGGCGTTAAGATCACGCATCCGGAACTCGAAGTCTGGCTGGCGACCGGAGACGGCGATTCGCTGGCCATCGGGGGCAATCACACGATTCACATGCTGCGGCGCAACGTCGGCATTAAAGTGCTGATGTTCAACAACAAGATCTACGGGCTCACCAAAGGCCAGTATTCGCCGACTTCCGAATTCGGCAAGAAAACTAAATCGACGCCGTTCGGGACCGCGGATCGCCCGTTCAATCCGCTGGGCCTGGTGATCGGCGCGGATACTTCATTCGTGGCGCGTTCGGTGGACGTCTTCCAAGGACATCTGAAGGACACGCTGAAGAAGGCGGCGGCGCACAAGGGCTCGGCCTACGTTGAAATCCTGCAGAACTGCAACATCTTCAACGACGGGGCGTGGTTCGAGCTTACCGAAAAGGAAGCCCGCAGCGAACACGTGGTCCAGCTGGAGCATGGTAAGCCGCTGATCTACGGCAAGAATCGCGACAAGGGCATCCGCCTGAACGGCATGGAACTCGAGGTCGTGCATCTCGGCAACGGCAACGGACTCACGGAAAAGGACTTCCTGGTCCATGACGAGCACCATGCGAATCCGGCCTATGCTTACTTGCTCGCGCAGATGGAAGAGAAACCAGGATTCCCCACTCCCATCGGCGTGCTGCGCTCCTGGGACCGCGACCGCTACGAGGACGTGATGTCCAAGCAGATTCAGGACGTCATCGCCAAGCGCGGCCCCGGCGACCTCATGAAACTGCTGAACGCCGGCGATACGTGGGAAGTGCGGTAGTCTTTCCGCGAATTCCTGGCCTCACGGAAGTGTAAGAGTATCGCGCAAATTGCAATTCAAAATTTCAGGGCGGCCCGGATGTTCGGGCCGCTTTTTTGTTTTCCCGGAAATTGGCTGGCGTACGGCGTGCGGTACCGCGGAAAAATTTGAAATTTGAGATGAAATTTCCGGCCGGAGAATTGAGGAGGAAGATATGGATTATTGAGAATCGGGGGATTCTGACTCAAGTTTGAGATTCGGGGAACGGGATTTTAAATTTGAATTTGAAATGAAGCTGTCTCATAAATGAAACGCCATCCAAACTCAATGGACCGCCAGGGGCTGAAGAGTCTGTGTGAGAACTAGTTTTTGTAGCCACTAATTGAAAGAGGCGTGCCGTCTTCCACAATATATTGTGGTCACAGCATACAAAAACTGAGTACTCACCCACACTCTAAAGCCCTGTATTCCTTTACGGCCTGATGTCGCGGCTGAAGCCGCGACCCACAAAACTCATCTGGGAGATGGGTTGCTTTCAAATCTGAACTTTCAAATCCCCAATTTGCAGATTTGAAAGTTCAGATTTGAAAATGGATTTGAATGGCCGATATGCGAAATGAAAATTGAGATTTGAGTTGCCGGACGGATGAGCTGTTACTGCGGAGTTCCGGCGGCCAACGCGGACGTGCGCGGTTCGCTGTTTCGCGTGGCGAAATAATTCTCGTCATTCAGGCGGCGGTAAATACGGCCCGCGACGCCGGCAGCCATGGCTCCCTTGATGATGCTGCTGCGGCCGCGCACGAGCACGACCAGGACGATCTTGGGATGCTCTTGATTCGCGTAAGAAACAAACCAACCGAGACGCGATGCCGAATCCGAGCAGGTTCCCGTCTTGCCGAGCGCCTGGGCATCGTCGGAAATGTAGCTGGACCTCGCTGTGCCATAGAGCACGGCGGCGAGCATGCCGTCGCGTACTTCCGGCAAGAGCGATTCGATGTTGAGTTGCCGCTTGACGCGCGGCGTGAAATTGGCTTGTTCCTCCGTCGTGCGCGGATACTGCAGATAATAGAGGGTGCCGCCGTTGGCAATACTGGAAACCAGAGCGCCGAGCTGCAGCGGCGTCATCTGAATGCCCTGGCCAAAGCTGGACATGCGCGCCACGCCACCAAAGGTGGGGGGTTCCGAGGGAAATCCGCCCGGATGCTCTTCGGGAATCTGATACCCGGCCAGTTCGCCGAGGCCCAGGAGGCGGCCGTAGTGCGAGACGGTGTCAAATCCCATGCGCCTGCCAAGCTCCTCGAAGAAAGCGTTATTCGAGTGCGCCAGCGCTTCGGTAAGATTCAAATACTTGCGCGCGGCGACGCGGATCATGGTGTCCCGCGTGACCACACCTTCCTGCAACGCCGCAACCGCGATCACCGGCTTGATCGTCGAGCACGGAATGAAGCCGGCGGAAAATGCCAGGTTCTGATTGACAATCGTGAGGATGCGCCCGCTGGCGGGGTTGATGGCAACGACGGAACCGTTGTAGCGGCCCAGGGCGTCAACGGCGGCCTTGCGCACGGTAGGATCGTCATATGATGCGACGTCACCCTTCTCCGAGTCCGTAAACGTAGGAACGCCATAGCGCACGGATGAGCTTCTCCTAATGGAAGCGCGCGCGGCGCGTGGCGCGGAGGCCACCAGCGCGGGTGAACTCCCTGCAATCAGTGTGCACAGGCAAATGGCGACAAACCGAAGATAGCTGGGACGAGAAATCATGATCATTCGTTCCAATCTGGTCCGCTTCAGCGTTCCGGAAGCGTGTTTGGGCTTAAGCTCTGATTCTAGGTAAATTGACCGCCCGAGCGCAATAGCTAATCTCAACAATAACGTACTATCACGCACGGGGCCATTTACAGGTACCTTCGTACTAGTTTGAAAACAAAGTGCCTATGAGTGAAACAGAGACGCACGGGGTGTGTGCGGACGAAACAATTGGTTCAAAAATGTGCCCAAACGGTGCGGCGTGGGCGGTGCAATCCAGTATGGCGGCCCGCCTGAATACTAGGCTGCTATTAGTTGAAGTTAATATCCCCCGTAGGAACCAGGTTATTTCACCGGACGAGGTTTGCCTGCTGCCGCGGTAGCAGCAGCGGCGGCAGCCTGAACGGCGGGCTTTTCCGCCTGCGCCGCCGGGGCCGGCGTGCCATTGGCTGCGCCGGGAATAGGAATATTCATCTTCTTTCGCAGCGTGTTTTCGACTTTTCCGCGGATGTCGGCGTGTTCCTTCAAGAACACGCGCGCATTCTCGCGTCCCTGGCCAAGGCGTTCGCCGCCAAACGAAATCCACGTGCCCGACTTTTCGAGGACGCTCTTATCGACGCCGAGGTCGATCAAGTCGCCTTCGCGGGAAATGCCTTCGCCGTAGAGGATGTCAAACTCAGCCTCGCGGAACGGCGCGGCGACTTTATTCTTCACCACTTTGGCGCGGGTGCGCGAGCCGATGACGCGGTCGCCTTCCTTGATGGACTGGATGCGGCGAATATCGAGGCGAATCGAAGAGTAGAATTTCAACGCGCGCCCGCCCGTGGTGGTTTCCGGATTGCCGAACATCACGCCGATTTTCTCGCGAATCTGGTTGATGAAAATCAGGCAGGTGCGCGACTTGGACACGATGGCCGTGAGTTTCCGCAGCGCCTGCGACATCAGGCGCGCCTGCAAACCCATCTGCGGATCGCCCATGTCGCCTTCGAGTTCCGCGCGCGGCACAAGCGCGGCGACCGAATCCACCACGATCACATCCACGGCGCCCGACTGGATCAGCTTCTGCGCGATCTCCAGGGCCTGCTCGCCGTTGTCCGGCTGCGACACCAGCAGATTGTCCACGTCCACGCCGAGCTTTCGCGCGTAGACGGGATCGAGCGCGTGCTCGGCGTCAATGAACGCCGCCTGGCCGCCCATCTTCTGCGCCTCGGCGATGATGTGCAGCGTCAGCGTCGTTTTCCCGCCGGATTCAGGGCCATAGATTTCAATCACGCGCCCGCGCGGCACGCCGCCCACACCCAGCGCCGCGTCGATCGAAAGCGCCCCCGTGGGGATCACGCTGACCGGGACCAGAACGTCGCGGCTGCCCAGACGCATGATGGCACCCTTGCCGTAGTCCTTTTCGATCTGCGAAATCGCATTTTCCAGCATTTTCGTTTTTTCGTCTGTCATGACTTCACCTCGGAGGCTGAGTTGTCACGTATCGTGACTTCGTGGAAACGCGGGCTCTTTCGGAGTCTACTATAAACCGTCCCGTCCAGCGCAAATTCATTGCGAGAGGCAAGATACCACATGGCGAAGAAAAAGCAAATACTTTTTCGCCCCCGTCCCGAGCCAATTTCCGGGAATTCGGGTTGTTGGCCGCCGGGTGTTCGCGGATGCCTAGAGCACACCCGCAAGGAGCGGCGCCAGACAGCGGCCACGGTCTTCATCAAGGAACTGGATATTTTCAGCCATTTGGATACTATTGCTCATTCTTATCGGAGGAGGACATATGGCAACAAAGGCGAAGGCCAAAGCGGCCCGGTGGGCGCTCAAGGGCCACGGCTATGAATTTTGCAACTGCGACTTCGCGTGCGGCTGCAATTTCGGGGGGTTCCCAAACTCGAAAGATGGAAGCTGCCGTGCGTTCGTCGGCCTACATATTAAGAGCGGTTCGTGCAGCAAGCTCGACCTCTCGGGATTGAAGTGCGCGGCGATCCTGGACTGGCCGAAGGCCATCCATGAGGGAAACGGCCGTTGCGTTTTCGTCGTGGAGCCGACCACGACGGATAAGCAGATTGAAGCGCTCGGCCAAATCTTTACTGGGAAGTTGGGCGGCATGCCCTGGGAACTCCTGGGACCGACCTATGAGGTTACCGGGCTGGTGAAGACGAAAATCACGATCGAGGGGAAAGGAACGAAGAGCATTTTCAGGGCCGAGGGGGTTGGCGAAGGCAGAGGCGACTCGTTCAAAAACCCGGTCACCGGCGAAGATCATGTGGCCAATGTCGATCTTCCAGACGGATTTATCTGGACAAAAGGGCAATGCGGCCAGGGAACCTTTCGGGCCGATGCAGCGGGTGTGTCAATAGGAGCCCAGAAGTCCAACTGGATCTTCTACAATTTTAACTGGACGAACGGATAGATTCGTTGGAGACCATGCTTCGGCGGGAGCGGGTGATCATTGGCGGTTGTCTGGCCGCCATGGCGATTCTTGCCTGGTTGTATCTCTTCCATACGAAGACGGCGATGCCGGGGATGGGCATGGCCGGCATGGACATGCCCGGCATGGTTATGCCGGGACTCCAGGTGTGGGGGCCAAGCACGGTCCTGCTCCTCTTCGTGATGTGGGCCGTGATGATGGTGGCCATGATGCTGCCGTCCGCGACGCCGATGCTCCTCGCATTTCTCACCGTGAACAAGCAACGGCAAGCGGCGGCTCGTCCGTACGTGCCGGTGAGCATCTTCCTTTTCGGCTACCTCGCCGTCTGGACCGGGTTTTCCGCGGTGTCTACGTTGGCCGAGTGGGGGTTGCATCAAGCCGCGCTTCTTTCCCCTGCGATGGCGGCGACCAGTCCCACGCTGAATGGCGGGCTGCTCATCGCGGCGGGCGTTTTCCAGTGGACGCCGCTGAAGAGCGCGTGCCTGAAAGGTTGCCGGTCGCCCCTAACTTTTCTTATGAGCGAGTGGCGCGAGGGCGCGGCAGGCGCATTTATCATGGGGTTGCGACATGGCGCATTCTGCGTGGGATGCTGCTGGGTTTTGATGGCCTTGCTATTCGTCGCCGGGGTCATGAATTTGTTCTGGGTCGCGGTGATTGCGCTCTTCGTCATGGCTGAGAAGATCCTCGCCAAGGGGGAACTCCTTGGTCACGTCACCGGCATCGCGCTGCTGATTGCTGGCGCGGCGATGATGGCCCGTCTTTGGTAGGTTGCGCATTGGCTCCAGTGGCCATGAGGGTTTTCTTGGGGCCAGCGTCTCGCCGGTGTTTTCGCGGTGTGTCGAGAGCAGAAAAATCGCCGGCGGGACGCGGGCGCCACCACAACCATCTCGGCCGGTTATGCGGGAATTAAGATTCTAAAATTCGCGTGAGAGAACCTAGTTTGCTTAGCCCGAATAAGCGTAAAATCCCCGCCCACTCTTGCGGCCAAGCCATCCTGCAGCGACCATTTTTCTAAGTAGCGGGCAGGCGCGATATTTTGAATCGCCGAAGCCTTCGTGAAGGACGTCGAGGATGTGCACGCACACGTCGAGACCAATGAAATCGGCGAGTTCGAGCGGGCCCATGGGATGATTCATTCCTAATTTCATGATGGCGTCCACCGCTTCCGCGGTGGCAACGCCTTCCATGACGGCGAAGGCGGCTTCGTTGATCATCGGCAGGAGGACGCGATTGGAAACGAAGCCGGGCGCGTCGTTGACCGCGACGGGCTTTTTCTCCAGGCGCTCGCACAGCGCCATGGTGGTGTGAAATGTTTCGTCGCTCGTTTGCAGGGCGCGAATCACCTCGACGAGGACCATCACCGGCACGGGATTCATGAAGTGCATGCCGATGAAGCGGTCCGGACGGCCCGAAGCCGCGGCGAGGATTGTCACGGAAATTGAGGAAGTGTTTGAGGCCAGGATCACTTCGGGGCGCAGGAGTTGGTCCGCTTCGCGCAAGAC
Source organism: uncultured Acidobacteriota bacterium (assembly GCA_963813185.1). GTDB lineage: Bacteria > Acidobacteriota > Terriglobia > Acidiferrales > UBA7541 > Palsa-360. The sequence goes on along the minus strand of CAWEYA010000021.1, from coordinate 225,602 downwards.
GGAAAGTTTCAGGTCCAGGCGTTCGGGGACTGCTTCGACGGCAAAATCGGCGCGGGCAATTTGAGAAAAATCAGTCGTGGCGTGAATGCGGCCCAGGATTTTCGATTTGTCGCCCTCTGCGATCTTGCCCTTTTTCACTTCGCGGTCGAGGTTCTTCGCGATCGTGTCCTTGGCCCGAACGAGGAAACTTTCTTCCACGTCGCGCAAAATCACGTTGTAGCCGCAGCGGGCGAAGACGTGCGTGATACCGTTGCCCATAGTTCCCGCGCCGAGCACGGCCACGGTACGAATGCTGTCTATGGTCATTGCGTCTCCTCGTGGTTAGGAAACTCTGGTAGCACAGACTTCAGTCTGTGGGGGTACGGTCGTCAGCCGAGGCCGTGCGCGCCAGCCAAGATCACGCGGAAACCCACAGACTGAAGTCTGTGCTACCAAATTCATTCCGGCGGGCTGGCTTCCATGACTTCGCGGACGATTTCTTTTGCTCGCGATTCCTGCTCGGGGCGAACGACAACTTGCCAGCGGCCCGGTTCGCTAAGTTTCCGCGACGCGATTCCAACTTCCTGAAAACACATGCCTAAATTGTCTGCGAGCACTTCGCTTTCACCCATCCAGACTGCAACCGTGGGATCGTCCTCGTGCCACTCCACCGATAAATCTTGCGGCGCGTCGCTGTCCGGCTGATCCGATTCCGGAAGCGTCAATGACTCAATCCCCTCGGGAGTCAGTTCGTCGGGGTCGATGCGGCCGTCCTCGTCAAGAATAATCTTTCTGGCCGCGTCACGATCGGCAGTTGAAACCCAAATCTCCAGTTTCGAACCCGACGGGACAAATAAGTCGAAGTTTTTCGAATCACGGTCCAGAAATTCAATTCCTGCGTTTTCGAGCGCTCCCTTGACTCTTTCACACTCGGAGGGTTCGTTGCCCTGCCAGACCGAAACGATTCGAACATTGTCCAGGGGATTTGCGCCTTCCGGTTCAAGTGCGTCCACAAGAGGAACGCCACAATCGGCGCACTGCGTCACGCCGCGAATGTATTCGCATTTGCAAATGGGGCAAAACATGGGCGGTGCATTCTACCGCCGGGCAGGGCTGGAATCTATCCTTCCGTGATTTCGCGCGCGATGTCTCTTGCGCGCGAAAAATCTTCGGGGCGGACGCAAAGGCGGGCACGGTGGCCCGGTTCATCGGGAATGCGGCTGGGGATGCCGTTTTCACGGAGCGCGCTGGCCAGGTATTCGGCCATGGATTCATCTTCGCCGGACCAGACTTCCGAGGTTGCATCTTTGGCATCCCAATCGTAAGGCAAAGGCCTCGTGGGATCGAGACGGTCATGCTCTTGTATTGCGGAACCGCTGGAAACTGCGGACATGCCTTCCTTGCTTTCCACCCAGTTCAATGCGCCAATCGCCCGCTCGAGATCGGCGGCATGGACTCGAATTTCAAAGCCGGGAGTCGTTTCCAAGTAATACGGACGAGAAGAAAGGAAGCCGCCGGCGGGATCGTAGACCTGCGTCTGCCAGAACGGAATGCTTTCGTCGCGCAGAGCGGCTTGCAGCGCGGTGAATTTGGCGGGATCGGAACCGCGCCAGAGAAGTTCGAGAGAGTCGGCAGTCATGAAATTCTGTTGTAGCTCACCTCGTCAGAAGCGGGGACTTTCCGCCAATGCATCGAAAACCTGTTTTGCAAGGTCCGACGGTGCGGGCGAAAGGCCAGATGAAATTATTGATACTGTCGAGACAACCCCGCCTCTGAAGAGGCGGGCTACAGCCACATCGCTAACGCTCGACGGCGAGCGCGACGGCGTTGCCGCCTCCGAGGCACAACGCGGCGATTCCGCGATGCGCGTTGCGGCGCTGCAATTCGTACAGCAGCGTCGTCAGAATACGCGCGCCGGAAGCGCCGATGGGATGGCCGATAGCCACGGCGCCGCCGTTTACGTTTACTTTCGCGGGATCGAGATGCAGTTCGCGCGTCACGGCAATCGCGGCGGCGGCAAACGCTTCGTTGAGTTCGTACAGGTCCACGTCGCGGTCGCGGTCCCAGCCTGTCTTTTCCAGGATTTTTTCGACGGCGTAGATGGGCGCAGTCATAATCCATTTGGGATCGACGCCGCTCACGGCCTGCGCGACGATGCGCGCCATCGGATCCCTGCCGAGACGCGCCGCGGCACGCACGCTCGCGACTACCAGCGCCGCCGCGCCGTCATTGGTGCCCGGGGCGTTGCCGGCGGTCACTGTGCCATCCTTCTTGAAAGCCGGCCGAAGTTTGCTCAAGGCTTCGAGAGAAGCATCCTCGCGCGGCGACTCGTCGAACTTTACAACTACTGGATCGCCCTTCTTCTGCGGAATCTCGACCGGCACAATCTGGGATTCAATGAAGCAGGATTTTCTGGCGCGAACGGCGCGCTGGTGGCTCTCCAGAGAAAATTGATCCTGCTGCTGCCGGGTGATGCCGAATTTCTCGGCCACGAGTTCGGCGGTGATACCCATGTGAAAATCGTTATATACGTCCCACAAACCGTCGCGCACCATTGAGTCCACGACTTCGGCATTTCCGTAACGGTAACCGGTGCGCGCGCCCGGCAATAAATAAGGACAGTTGGACATGGACTCCATGCCGCCCGCGACCACGATTTCATTTTCGCCGAGTATGACGCCTTGCGCCGCGAGGCCCACGGCCTTCAATCCCGAGCCGCAAACTTTATTGATGGTCATGGCCGCAACGCGCACGTCAAGCCCCGCGCCAAGGCCCGCCTGCCTCGCTGGATTTTGCCCGAGGCCCGCTTGCACGACGTTGCCCAAGATGATTTCGTCCACGGCTTTCGGCTCAATGCCCGCGCGACGCACCGCTTCGGCGACGGCTTTCGCGCCAAGCTCGGTGGCGGACAGGGGCGCAAGTCCACCCTGGAATTTGCCGACAGGTGTGCGAACGGCGCTGAGGATGACGGCTTGGTCCATGGATGCTCTCCCGGGCATAGAATTATCGGGGTGCGCCACAGGAACAGTGGCTCGCCATGGTCCAGTATAGGAGGGAGCTAGGGCCGGGTCAATTTCGCCTGGCTCACGCCGCTCGAGATTGCCTGTTCGCGCTTACGCGCTGGGGCGGCTTGAATCTGGGCTTTAGATGAAAATAGATCCTTTCTTGCGAAGTCATTTTTCGATGCATGACTCTCTCGAAGATGCGCTCAATCGGGGTTTCCGTTGGCGCACTAGTACGGATACGATGAGACATACGGGGGACTCCTTTTGTCTCGATCTATATTCCTGGCCTAAATGTTAACTAGCCTTCCTCCGAATAAATTTTCCGCTAGATTACCATAAACATATCTCAAAGATTACATATATTTTTGGGCTTGGAGTACTATAACGGTCTTGTTATATAGATTCCTGTTAATTCGACCGCGCCGTACGTGTGCTACTGTTGTTGGCTGGGATGATTCAGATGGCTGACCTTTTTGAACTTCCCGGGGCCCCGGCGCCGGGAATTCAGCTTAATCCTGAGCAGCGCGCCGCCGTGCATCATGGCGAAGGACCGCTCGTGGTAGTGGCCGGCGCGGGCACAGGGAAAACTCGCGTCATCACCGAGCGCATCCGCTATCTGCTCGATTCCCAACCGGAACTCACGGGCAAGGAAATCCTGGGCCTGACGTTCACCGACAAGGCCGCTGCGGAAATGAAACACCGCGTAGTTGCGGCGTTCCGCGGCCGCGGAGAATCGGAAGCGCAACGCGCCGAGGCGGTCACGCTGAGCACATTTCATTCGTTCTGCAATGCCCTGCTGCAGGAACTCGACCCGGACCTCAAGCCCATCGACAAAATCGACCACTGGATACTGCTCCGGCGCAATCTGCCTCTTCTGCAACTGGAGCACTACCGGCGCCTGGCCGAGCCCGGACAATTTCTGGGCGACTTCGTGGAATTTTTCTCGCGCTGCCAGGATGAACTGGTCACGCCGGGCGACTACCAGCGCTATGCCGCGGAGCAGGCGGAAAATTTTCAGCGCGTCCGCGGCGCAATGCAGGATGAAGAGGAGCGACGCACGCGCGACGAAGAAGTCGCCAAAATTCAGGAAATTGCGCGTGCCTACGGGGCCAGCGATCTTCTCCTTCGCGAACGCAAGCTGCTTACGTTCGGCACGCAAATCATGGATGCCGTCCAGCATCTCCGCGCGAACGACGCGCTGGTTGAGATGCTGCGCGCGCGCTACCGGTACATTCTGGTCGACGAGTTTCAAGACACCAACATCGCGCAACTCGAACTGCTCTGGCTGCTCGGAGGCGAGAGGCCCAACCTCGTTGTGGTGGGCGACCATCGCCAGGCCATTTACCGTTTTCGCGGCGCGTCGTTCGGCAGCTTCACGATTTTTCTGAAGCGCTTCACCGCGGGCCCCGCTGCTTCGGGGCAGGATCTGCTGCGGCCGCTCACCCTGAATTACCGTTCCGCCGGCCGAATCCTGCGCGTGGCGGGACAAGTGATCCGCCACAACGAAAAGCCAGGCAACATTCCCGAATACCCGCTGACAGCTGTTCATGAGGATGGGGACAAAGTGCGGATCGTCACGCACGAGTCAAGCGAGGCCGAGGCACAATGGGTTGCCGGCGAACTTGAGCGGATGCATCGCGCGGGAGCCAAATGGCGCACGTTCGCCGTGCTGTATCGCAGCCACGGGCATCGGGACAAGCTGGTCGACGCGCTCAAGGCGCGCAAGATTCCGTTCGTGATTAAAAATCTATCGATCCTGTCGCACCGCCTGGTGCGCGACCTGATCGCCTATCTGCGGCTGATCGATCAGCTCTCGGACGACGTGGCCTGCGCGCGCGTCCTAGCCATGCCGGCGTGGGGACTCGAGCCCGCGGACCTGGTGCGCCTCGTCGAACGGGCCGCCAAAGGCAAGGGCGTCTCCTTGTGGGACACGATGCTAGCTGCGCAAGGAGAGCCGCACTTCACCGAGGGCAGCCGCAATCTGGGAGCGCTCGTCGAACTCATCACCGAGCTTCGAAAGAAAGCGCGGCAGTTGACGGCATTGGAATTATTCGACGAGTTGGCCGAGGTCCTGGAAATCAGCACGGTCACGGCTGCCGAAGACCGCAAATACTTCGATCGCCTTGCGCAATTCGTGCGCGAGTGGCAGCCCAAGAGCGAAACGCAGCGCCTCCGGGAATTTGTCGAGTACCTGGACTATTTCGAGCAGGCCGGCGGATCCGTCAACCTCGAGCAGGAATCGGGCGATGCGGTGCAGCTGATGACTGTGCACGCGGCGAAGGGGCTGGAATTCGATCAGGTCTACATCCTGCGGCTCGTGCAGCGCAGTTTTCCAGCCGGCGAAAAACCGCGCGTGCTGGAATTCCCTCCGGAATTGATGAAGGAAGAGCAGCCCCAGGGCAGCTTTCACATTCAGGAAGAGCGCCGCCTGTTTTACGTGGCCGTGACGCGTGCGCGGCAGCGGCTCACGCTCAACACGGTAGTGAACAAGCGCTCGAAGCCCTCCCCGTTCCTGGACGACATTCTGATGGAGGCGCAAATCAAGCGCCGCGACATTGAGCAGTTTGCGCCCAGTCCGGCGAGTGAGCCTTCTTCTCCCGTGGAGCACGAGCCGGTTCTTTTCGATTCACCCGAGCGGCGCGCGCGGATCGGCTCGCGAATCGGCGAATGGGCCGCGGCCTATCGCCCGCCGGTGCCGGAACCGCTGGAGATCAGCCCTACGGCGATCGGCACGCTGGAATCATGCCCGCAAAAATATCTTTTTAATTATGGGTGGAAGCTGCGCGGCGGGCCGGCCGCGGCCGTGAGCTTTGGCAGCGTGATGCACAACACAATCAAATATTTCATCGGCGAACTGGCCAAGGGACATACGCTGGCGTTCGAGGAAGTAGCGCGGAAATTCGAGCTCGAGTGGACTTCCGCCGGATTCGAGGACCACTACCAGGAGCAGGAGTACAAGAAAGACGGCCTGGCGCAATTGCGCGCGTTCCACGCCACGACGCTGGCCGCGCCGCCCCATGTCATCGCGCAGGAAAAAGTTTTCAATCTGCCGATGGACAACAACGTCGTCCTTACCGGAAGAATGGACCAGGTGAACCGCATCGGCCCCGGCGAAGAAGAAATCGTGGACTACAAGACCGGCAGGCCGCGCACCGAGGACAAAGCGAGGAAGGATGTGCAACTGAGCGCCTACGCGCTCGCGGCCCGCGAAGTGTTCGACTGGAATCCCGCCAGGCTCACGCTGCACTTCCTGCAGACGAACATGCCCGTGAGCGCCACGCGCGACGACAAGCAGCTCAAGAAAGTGCGCGCGGAAATTCAGGAGGCCGCCGCCGATATTCGCGCGGGCGTGTTCCCGGCGAAGCCCGGCTTTGCCTGCAGGTACTGCGACTACGAATCCATCTGCCCCGCGCGTGAGCAAGGCGCGGCGGCCAGCGCTTCCGGTGAGGAGTGACGCAGCTTATGGACGACACGTCAGCCTGCGCGCGCTTCAAAAATTATTTTCTATTCCTCGCGGGGACAAAATAAAAAAGAGCAGCCGTTGATGCGGCTGCTCTTTTCTGGAAACGTTTTTTAGACCAACCTCGGTGTGTTGCGTTTCCCTGATATGCCCGATTCGCGCATTCGCTCCGTGAACCGTTCTCCCCTCGGAGCAGCAAGCCAAACCTTCGCAGACTTGCTATGGCTCTTTTACGAGTGTGCGCGCCGGAAGTCAAGAAGAAATTCCAGAACCGCGCAATGAAAAAGAGATGCGCTCCAGAAAAATATTTTGTGGATGAAGTTCGCGATGAATGCGGCCCATCCAACGCGGCAAAAAGCTTCCATGAAGTTGTAGCGCCGGCGTCCCGCCGGCATTTTTGCGATGAGCATGAATTAAGAAACTGCCGGCGAGACGCCGGCGCTACGAAAACCTGCGCGACGATTCAAATCAGTTGAGCGACATTTCACCAACCGGGATTGAACCGAGAAATAAACAAGGATTACGGAGCGGCGTTAAGGTAATAGCCGTCGCGTGTAAGCAACGTCAATCCCGGGCGCTTCACGCGCACTTCGATGGTGTGATACGGCTTGGAGCGGTCGGTATGCGCGCCGGAATAGGCGATGGTGTACTGATTGCGCGCCTGTTCGGAAACGCGTCCGTACAAACCCTCCAGATTTTCCCGGCTCACGCCTCCGTAGAAAATATCGCCGCCGGTGGCGTGGGCGTACTTCGCCAGAATATTGTTCCCGAGGAATGTGACGCCGCGGTTCAGATTCGCTTCGCCGACGCCGACAGCGTAGACGGATATATCCGCGGACAGGAGCAGCTTCAAGGTCTCGTCGTATTTGTGAGTATTGTTCTTGGCATTCTGCCCGTCGGAGATCAGAAAAATAAACTTGCGCCTTTCGCGCGGCCGGTCCTGCAACTGTTCGGCGGCGGCGTAAATCGCGTCGTTGATGTGTTTGGTGTTGGGATGCCCGTTGGCTTCGGTGGGAACTTTCGCGGGTCCCGGGGGCGCCGCGGTATTGACGCGCGGCCCGTTAGTCATCGTGTACGAACCAATCCCGGGAAACGAACTGCTGAGGTCAATGCGTTTGAGCTGGGTCAAAAGCTTGTCATTGTCGGCGATGAATTCCTCCGAGATTTGCTCGGGAACTTCGTCGAAGCGCCAGAGGGAAACCTCGTCGGTAGCACTGAACCCGCCGGCCAGGGTCTCGAGTGTTTTCTGAACCTTTCCCGCGGTGCCTTGCTTCAGGTCATTGTCAATCAGAATGGCCGCGGACAAGTCAAACGGGTCCGCAGTGAACAGCACGATCGGCTGCTCGACACCGTCTTCAAAGACACGGAAATCGTTTTGCTGGAGATCGGTAACCAATTCGCCCCCACTGTCCTTGACGGTCACAGGCACGACGACGAGAGACACCGTGGTCCGGATTCGAGCGCGGGGATCTTGCGCCTGCGAGGATGGCTCCTGGCCGGCGCCCTGGCCGAACGCCACCTGGGCCCGCAAGGCCATCATGGCGGCCAACGCCAAGCCAATCGTCACGCTCACCGCCAGGAATTTTCGTGGACATTTCATGGGCGTCCCGTCACTATTTCCGCGTGCGCTGCCACCGGCCGTCACGCTTCTTGAGTATAAATGGCATCTTAATATTCCGGCGAAGCATCCAACACGTCATCGCGGCCTACGGAGATTATACAATGCGGATTCGAGCCATCCTTTCCTATCTGTGCATCGCCTCTCTTGCGGGGGGGCTGGCCTTTGCCGCGCCCCCCGGCCAAATCCGCGTGCAAGTGAATATCGTGAACCTCTTCGCCACGGTGCGCGACAAACACAAGGCAATTATCACCGGCTTAAAACAAGATGATTTCCAGGTCTATGAGGATGGCCAGCCCCAGGAAATTACTTATTTTTCCGCGGAATCCAATCTGCCGATCACTCTGGGCATACTACTAGATACCAGCGGGAGCGAGTACTTCATGCTTTCCGGAGAAAAGGAGGCCGGTTCGCGCTTCCTGGCAAGGGTTTTGCGCAAGGGCGACCTGGCCATGGTCATGACCTTTGATACGGACGTGGACCTGCTCGCCGATTTCACCGATGATCGCGGGGTGCTGGATCGCGCCATCAATCGCGCGCAGATCAATGCGCCCAGCGGGGGGATGATTGCGCAGGGTCCCCTGCCCTCGAGCGGCTCCGGGGGAACTAATTTTTATGATGCCGTGTACCTTGCCGCCCATGACAAGCTTTCCGGAGAAGCGGGCAGGAAAGCCATTGTGGTCCTGACCGACGCGGAAGATACGGGAAGCAAATTGAGGCTAACGGACGCCATAGAAGCCGCGCAGCGGACCGACACGGTGGTCCATATTCTTCTGGTGGCCGCCGATGGAGGCGACCAGGACGTCGCCAGGAAGCTCACCGAGGATACGGGAGGCCGGATGATCGTTGTGCGCAGCGAGAAGAACCTGGAGCAGGCGTTCGATCAAATCTCGGAAGAACTGCGTAGCCAGTATACGGTCGGCTACACTCCCACCAACAAGAAGCACGACGGAACCTACCGCAAAATCAAAGTAGAAATGAAGAACAAGGATTACTCCGTCCTGACGCGCCGCGGATACTACGCGCCCAACAATTAAGCAGGATCAAGGTTGGGTGGTGATTTCTCTGAGGCAGCGCCGGCGTCCCGCCGGCAATTTTCTTGGGCAACCCGGTAATTAGAAAAACTGCCGGCGAGACGTTGGCGTTATTTTACCTCCCTTAGTTTCTAGAACCAAGCCAAGCAGCGCGGCTCAGGCCGGCGGGGCGGCAGGTTTGGCGGGCAGTACGGGGATCGGAATGGAATAGTATCCCTTGCGGGCGCGAACAACCACGTCCTTGCGATCGGTTTGGATCTTAATGGTGTGGTACTTGCCGTCCGCGGAGCGGCCCGCGGGGCTGTAGGCCAGCGCGTATTGATGGCGCAATTCGTCTCCGATGTCGAGAAACGACTGTCCCAAATCATCGACCTGGTAGGGAAAGAAAGCGCGGCCTCCGGTTTCCACGGCAAGTTGTTCGAGGACCTTGTCTCCCTCCTCTTTCTCGTACTTGCGGCTGATTCGCTTGGTGGGATTCTTTTCGTCTTCGGCTGAAACCCAGTCCGTGCTGGTGCTGATCGAGTAGATGATCACGCCCGCGCGCTGCGACATTTCCACGGACTCGCCGCGGGAGCGGTTGCTGCTGTTGTCATCGCCGTCGGAAATCACCACCAGCACGCGCCGCACGTCGGCATTGGGGCCGGGAGGAAGCGGCGAATTCTTCAGCAAATGATCGCTGGCCGCGTACACGGCGTCGTACAGGGAAGTGCCGCCGCCGGCCCGCTGCTTCAGGATGGTGTCGCGAATCTCGCCGGTGTCACCCGTGAAATCCTTGATGATTTGCGGGCCGTCGTCGAAGGTCATCAAGAAGGCCTGGTCTTTCCCGCGGCGCAGGGCGTTAAATATGAAATCAATGGCGGCGTCCTGCTCGAATTTCAAACGCTCGCGAATGCTGTTGGAAGTATCCAGCACCATGCCGATGCGCAGCGGAAGATCGGTGGGTTGGCTGAACGACGTAATTTCCTGCTGCACACCGTCGTCGTAAACCTTGAAATTATCCTTGGTCAAATCGGTGACGAGTTTTTCGTGCTTCGTGACCACGCTGAAGAGCACTTCCACCAGGTTGACGTTGCGGACGATCGCGCCCTGGCGGTCTACCTGCGGCGGAGTTTGCGGCGCAGCCTGCGCCGGCGGCGCCGGGGGTTGCGCCTGCTGCGCGCTCACCGCGGCCACTGCCACGAGGGAACCAAGAATTGCAATCCACAGCGCCCGTTTTTTCATGGCTTTCATACGTACTGCGCGAGCGCAGCCTCGATCTCCGTGGCGCGCCAACCCAAAGATGCTCCCACCTGATCGAAGTATACTCGCAAATCCCTTGGCAGCGGAGCGCGAACTTCCACCCAGGCGCCGCTCGAGGGATGCGAAAATCCGATGCGCGCCGCATGGAGAAAGTTGCGTTCGAGCAGAGGCAGATTGCGCGTGCCTGCGCGCAAGCCCCGCGGTGCGCCATAGAGCGTGTCTCCCACCACCGGATGCCCGATGGCCGCGAAGTGCGCGCGGATCTGGTGAGTGCGCCCGGTGTGCAGCGCGGCCTCGACCAGCGTGCAGCGGTCCAGGCGCGCGATCACGCGCCAATCAGTCCGCGCGTGGCGGCCCTTGGTGGCGCGCGCGGTCATGCGCGTGCGGCGGCGTGGATCGCGGGAAATCGGCAGGGTGATCGTGCCGGAATCGCGCGGCATCTTGCCGTGCACCAGCGCCAGATAAATTTTCCTGACATTGCGCGAGCGGAATTGTTCGGATAGATTTTCGTGCGCTTTGTCATTCCGCGCCACCACCATGGCGCCCGAGGTTTCGCGGTCCAGCCGGTGGACAATGCCCGGCCGCAGCGCGCCGCCCGCCGCGGAAAGCTTTCCCAGGCGGTGCAGGAGCGCGTTCACCAGCGTCCCGCGGGAGTGGCCCGCGCCGGCATGAACCACCATTCCCGCGGGTTTGTTCACAATCACGAAATCGTCGTCCACGTACAGCAGGTCAAGCGGCAAATCTTCCGGCAGGGCTTCAGGCGCGGGCCGCGGTAGAACTTCGATCTCGATGGCTTCGGCTGCCGCCACTCGGTGGGAAACCTTGGCGATGCGGCCGTCCACACGAACGTGGCCTTCGCGGATCAATTCCTGGATACGCGTGCGGCTGAGTTCGGGGACGCGCTCGGCAAGAAACAAGTCCAGCCGCCGCCCTGCGTCACTCAATGCTGCAGTGAGGGTCTGGGTTTTAGTGGCACAGGCTTCAGCCTGTGGCTTTTTCTTCGTTGTGTCCAATGTCGTGAAAAGTTGGCGTGCGTGATTTTTGTCTTACTATCATCAAAAACCCACAGGCTGAAGCCTGTGCCACTAAACCCGCCCGCGCTTTTCGGCGCTTGGAATAGGGCGCTGGCGGGCGCCCAATAACAATTCGAGGAGCACAAGTACTGCTCCAATAGTAATTGCGGAGTCGGCCACATTGAATGCGGGCCAAATGTACTTCCACAGGCGGACTTCCAGGAAATCCGTCACGCCGCCGTGGATCAGGCGGTCGAGCGCGTTACCTGCCGCGCCGCCAAGAATCAGCGCCAGCCCGCATTGCGCCAGCGCGCCGCCGGCGCGGCCCGTGACGATCATCCACGCAAGCAGAACCATCACGGCTGCGGAACTTAATACCAAAAGCGGCGTAAGCCAGGGCGAACTCGAAGTGGAGAACACGCCGAAGGCGATGCCGGGATTCTGGCTGTGAATCAAAACCACGATGTCTGAAACGATGGATTGGCGAAAGAACGGGCTGGTGTAGCGCTCGATGGCAAATTTCGTGGCGCGGTCCGCGGCCAGCACCGCGAGTGACAACCACAGCCAGCGCGCCCCTTGCGCCCCTTTCACGAGGACGCGGCCCCTCGTCCCTCGGCATGGCCCGCTTCTTCGATTTCGGTGAGCGCCTTCACGCAGCGCTCGCACACCGTCGGGTAATCGGCGTTTTCGCCGGCGTGCGGGGAATAATTCCAGCAACGCTCGCATTTTGTTCCGTCGGCGTGTTGCACCGCCACGCTAAATCCCGGCAACGATTCCGATTTCTGCGCATCGGCCGGGGCCACCTCGGCGAGTTCCACCTGCGAAACGATGAACAGGGCGGGCAGCCAGCTTTTGTACTGTTCCAGCATCGGAGCCAGATCTTTCGCCGCGCTCAAAACAACTTTGGCTTCGAGCGCGCCGGAAATCGTTTTTGCGTTGCGCGCGGCTTCGAGCGCGCGGAGCACTTCGGTCCGCACCACTAACAGCTTTTCCCAGTTCGCGGCCTTCACGGAATCGAGCGGCGCGCCAAGTTCCTCTGCCGCGGGAAACAGAGCAAGATGGACGCTGTCCGGATCGCCCGCGGAGTGCGGGAAGTGCTTCCAGATTTCCTCGGCGGTGAACGAGAGGATTGGCGCCGCCAGACGCAACAAGGCGCCGGCGATGCGATAAACAGCGGTCTGCGCCGAGCGCCGGGCGCGGTTTCCGGGCGCAAAGGTGTAGAGGCGGTCCTTGAGCACGTCGAAATAGAATGCGCTCAAATCCACAACTGCGAAGTCATACAGCGCGTGATAAACGCGATGAAATTCAAATGCGTCATACCACTTCCTGCAATCGCGCACCAGCGCGGCCGTTCGCGTCAACATCCACCTGTCCAATTCTTCCAGGTCCGCGTCCGGAACGCCATCGCGAGCAGGATCGAAGCCCGCAAGATTGCCGAGCGCGAAACGAAACGTGTTGCGCAGCTTGCGGTAAGCCTCGGAAAGCTGGGTCATCACGTTGTTGGACATGCGGAAATCTGAAGTGTAAGCCTGCGAATTCACCCACAGCCGCAGGAGATCCGCCCCCCACTGCTCGCTCATTTCCGCGGGAAGCACGGCATTGCCCAGCGATTTCGACATGGGCACATCTTTTTCGTCGACCGCCCAGCCGTATGTCAGCACGTGGCGATAGGGCGACCCGTTTCGGACCGCGACGCCCACCAACAGCGAACTGTGGAACCATCCCCGGAATTGATCTGGTCCTTCCAGATACATATCCGCGGGCCAGGGAAGCTTTTGCCCATCCGCATCGAGGCGGTCGAGAACAGCAAGGTGTGACGAACCCGAATCGAACCACACATCCAGAATGTCGGTTTCCTTGCGCCAACTCGCCGCGCCGCAGCCGCAGCGCGTGCCCGCGGGGAGCAACTCTTCAGCCGCATGTGTAAACCATGCGTCAGCGCCCTCCCGCGCAAACCAATTTCCGACGAGCGCATGCAGCGCCGCGTAGTCGTCGAATTGTTTTCCGCACTTCGCGCAATACAAAATGACGAGCGGCACACCCCAGAACCGCTGCCGCGAAACGCACCAGTCCGGCCGGTCCGCGATCATGGAACGCATGCGCTCAGCGCCCCACTCGGGCGTCCACTTCACTTTTTCGATTTCATCCAATGCGCGCGCGCGAATCGATCGGCCATCGCGCCCCGCAGCGTCCAGGTCAATGAACCACTGCTCGGTGGCGCGGAAAATCACCGGATTGTGGCACCGCCAGCAGTGCGGATAACTGTGCGAGAGTTTTTGTTCGCCGAGCAGCGCGCCGCGATCGCGCAACAGCGTCACAATGATGGGATTCGCTTCGAAGACGGTCTTGCCTTTGTACTCCGGCAGACCTTCGAGATAGCGGCCTTGATCGTCGATCGGCGCATACGCCTCGATGCCATATTTCTGGCCGGTCTGAAAGTCCTCAACGCCGTGGCCCGGCGCGGTGTGCACGATGCCGGTGCCTTGATCGAGCGTGACGTAATCGGCGAGAACCGCCGGGACGGTCAAATCCAGAAACGGGTGCCTGAATTTCAGCTCCGCCAGATCTTGTCCTTTCCACGGCCCGCGCACACTTTTTGCTTCGAGCTTCAACGCATCCAGCGCCGGGCCGACCAAATCCGCAGCGAGCAGCAGCGCGCCCGCAGAAGTTTCGGCTACGACGTAATCGTAGTCGGGATGAAACGCGAGAGCGCGATTGTGCGGCAGCGTCCACGGGGTGGTTGTCCAAATCACAGCGCTCACGTCCGAGCCAAGTTTTTCCGCTCCCGCGCCGGGGACGACGGCAAATTTCACCCAGATCGACGGGCTGGTGTGATCTTCATATTCCACTTCCGCCTCGGCCAGAGCGGTCGAGTCCACGATGCACCAGTACACCGGCTTCAGCCCGCGATACACGTAGCCTTTTTCTAGAAAGGTGACGAAGGCGTCGGCGATCGTGGCTTCGTACTGCGGGCTCATCGTCAAATACGGGTCTTCCCACTGCCCCAATACGCCGAGTCGTTTGAAATCCCGCCGGTGCTGGTCCACGTAGCGCAAAGCGAATTCGCGGCACATGCGCCGAAATTCGCCGGGCTGGACGCTTCCCTTTTTCCCGCCTAATTCCTTTTCCACCTTCGTTTCGATGGGCAGACCGTGGCAATCCCATCCGGGAACATAGGGCGCGCGAAAGCCGGCCATGGTTTTCGACTTTACGACCATGTCCTTTAAAATTTTATTCAGCCCAGTGCCGAGATGGATCGTGCCGGTCGGGTAAGGCGGCCCGTCATGCAGGACGTAAGAGGGCGCGCCGGCGCGCGCCTGCTGGATTCGATGATAGAGCTTCTTCTCTTCCCACTCCGCGAGCTGCTTTGGCTCGTTCTGAGGCAAGTTGGCCTTCATCGGAAAGGCCGTGCGCGGCAAGTTGAGAGTGCTCTTCAAGTCCACGATTTTGGGCATAAGTTAGCTTCGAGTGCGGACTGTCCATTTACGGCAGATGCATCACTCCTGCAGAGGCGAAAGAAACCCAGTGCTGCCCGCCCAATAGGCGGGCGGCCGCTACAAAGGCAAACGTTACAGTAACGAAATGGTTTTGTAGAGGCCTCTCCGTCCCGCGCTCTTCGCGAGGGAGAGTGCATGCTTTGACTCAAACTATCCACATATCGAAATACCGGCGGGCTTGGCCAAGGCCTCTTTTTCCTGCACCGCCGTGCCCGTATCGCTCAGTCGAGTCTGGAAACCATCTTCCTTGTCTTAGCGTCCCAATGTTACAATGGATTTGGCGGCGTGTCAGCCGCCTGCTCCGATGGGCATCCATTCGCGACGTGAGAGAATCTTACTGCGAGAAGCAATTTTCGGCAGCGTGAGGCAAATATACAGGTGAGTACGATTGCGCCAAAGTGGAGTGATCCAAGCACGCCAGCTCCCAAGGTGACTCTGCCCGGGGGAACGACTGCGCCGCGCCTCGGCGGAGTCCAGAAACCTCTGTCTCGCGGTTTTCTCTCCAACCTGAGGGACTTCCTCATGGAGCGTCCCATCAAGGTCGGCAAGAATGTCCCGGGCGATGTCTTCACGGTCGAAAAGTATGGTGGCGGCATTGGCGAAAATTTCAAAGAGTGGTTCAAGCCAACGCCCAAAGGCGTTTCCTCGCGCATGACGGTAGACTGGCAGCCGCCTTACAGCGTCCTGTGGCAAAATATTCGCGACCTCATTTCCCCGCCAAAGCTGCCGCCACTGAAAGTGACTAGCAAGCCGGTCAAGGTGAAGGACATCTGGTCCAAGGACAAAGCCTTCGGACCTTCGCAGGCCATTGCCCTGGCCGTGCATGTCGGAGTTACGGCGCTGATCTTCTCGCCTCTGCTCTATACTGTGGTTACCAAAGCGACGGCGAACCCCGTCAATAACTCGCTCGTTACACCAATTGATATTTCCGATTACGCGGCGAAGCTTCCCCCAGGCAAGGACAAGGCGGGGGGCGGGGGTGGCGGCGGCGAGAGAAATCCCATACCCGCAACAAAGGGCAAGGCGCCAAAATTCAGTTTCAACCAGATTGCGCCTCCGATGGTGCACACGAAGCCCGATTCCACCATCCAAGCCACACTGCTTGGTCCGCCGGACCTGAAAATCCCCAGCCCGAATATGGATAATTTCGGCGACCCGCTGGCCAAAATGCTGACCGGATCTGGCGGTCCCGGCGGCGGCAGCGGCATTGGCAGCGGCACGGGAACAGGTATTGGCAGCGGCGAAGGCGGCGGTCTCGGGCCGGGTTCTGGCGGCGGGACAGGCGGCGGGGCCTACCATCCCGGTACTGGCGGCGTCGGCTATCCTTCTTGCGTTTATTGCCCTGACCCCAAATATTCCGAAGAAGCGCGCAAAGCAAAGTACCAGGGCACTGTCGTTCTTCAGGCAGTGATCACTCCCGATGGCCGCGCCACGGAAATTCAAGTCGTGAAGGGGCCGGGCCTTGGGCTGGAAGAAAAAGCTGTGGAAGCCGTGAAACAATGGCGCTTCAAGCCCGCCAATGGGCCCGGCGGAAAGCCCGTTCCCGTGATTGTCCCCATCGAAGTTACTTTCCGATTGCTTTAGGAATTCCCTCTCGACGTTTTTCTGTGGCGTGATACCAGATCATTTGCCGTTTCCTCGCGCATTGATTACGATTTGAACGCGAGGTGCCCGCCATGAAACCAAAAACCACGCGTACAGCAAACATGTTTCTCGCGAGTGCGCAAGATACGCTTGCAAAGCAGAGCCTTCCGCGCATCGTGAAGTGCCTTCAACGGCTTTCGGAAGAGGAGATTTGGTGGCGGCCCAATCCGGCGTCCAACAGCGCGGGGAATCTCATCCTGCATCTGTGCGGCAATGTCCGCCAGTGGATCATAGCGGGCCTGGGCGGAGCGAAAGACAAGCGGGAACGCAACCGCGAATTTGCCGAGCGAGGACCCATTCCCCGCAAAGCGCTCGTCACGCAACTGCGACGGACTGTCCGGGAGGCATGCCGCGTGTTGGCACAGCTCTCCGATGAATCGCTAAAACGGAAATATAAAATTCAAGGCTATCGTGTTACGGGGCTGGACGCGGCATTCCGCGTGACCGAACATTTCGGATATCACACCGGCCAAATCATCTACATTACGAAACTCAAGTGCGCGCAGGATTTAAAATTCACGCACCTGCCTGTAATCAAGAAAAAAGGAGCACGGTGATCCGTGCCGTGAGAAATCAGGTTTGGGGGCGTAACTTCCGAATGTTTGCCACGTACATGGGGGAAACACATCGTTGCGGAATCGTTTCCAATGGCTTTGTGGCGATGTACACTTCGCCATGAGAACAATGAGAGCAAAATCGTGCATTCGCGCGGCAGCCCTGTTCCTCGGATCCTTGATGATCGTGCTCCCCGCGCGCCTCGCGGCGCAGTCCACAGGGCGCGTCGAATTCGCGGCGCGTGTGGCGGCCACCGGGGGGCAGCCCGAACCCGTCAGACAAATGACTTTTTATCTTCTGCGCAAAAGCATGGAAGACATTCGTGCAGAGGCCTTGCAATCGACTCCCGCCACCGACCTCGACAAGTTCATTGATGGCCTCGGCGTTTCGCCTGAATTGAAAACGTGGATGAAAAAAAATCATTCCGTTCGTCTGTCCGGCGGGGATTTCACCAAGAGCCTGACTCCCGAAGATATCGTGGACATTCCCGAGTATTTCACGGCCTACATGACGCACAACGAAGCATATCGAGGAGTTGGATTCCCCGAGCCGAAATTCAAGGAAAAGGACCGCGACTCCAATCCGGAAAAATACAAGTCGGAGAAGGAACAATATAAAGCGGCCGTTCGCAAATTTATCGCCGGCGCCCCCAACACGGTGCAGGGCATGGATCTGGAACTCATCGATGTGAACCCGTACGCCAAGTGGGTGTCTCTCGAAGACAAACAGCGCCGCCTACTGGAAACGCGCGCCTTCCAATTGGCCGAGGAACGCTACCTCGTCGCGCGCGCTGATTCCGATCTCGACGGGCGTGGATCCTTCGCGGGCATCGCTCCCGGGAACTATTGGATCGGGATGTTCGGCGCGGAGGCCATTTCGGGAGACGTTCACGTGCATTGGGATTTCCACGTGACGGTCCGCCCGGGCGATACGGCGCGCGTCGAACTCTCCAACTTCAATGCCGCAAAACCCAGCTTCGAAGCGCAAAATTCCAATAACTGAGGATTCCTTCCGCAGTGACTTGTCCTGACGAGAGCGTGGCCTAGATGGGCACCTGGCCGCTCTGGATCGCCTTTAACGCCGGCGTCGCGCTCTTGTTGGTGCTCGATCTGGGTCTGTTTCACCGGCGCCCGCACGCAATCGCCTTGCGCGAAGCCGCCATGGAGAGCGCGGCATGGATCGCGCTTTCGCTTGGTTTTGGCGCGTGGATTTTCGTTTCTCATGGCCGCGGGCCTGGGCTGGAATTTTTCACCGGCTACCTCGTAGAAAAATCGCTCAGCCTGGACAATGTTTTTGTTTTTTTGCTGATCTTCCAATATTTTCGCGTCGATCCCCGCTACCAGCATCGCCTGTTGTTCTGGGGAATCGTGGGCGCGCTCGTCCTGCGCGGCGCGATGATCGCCGCTGGCGCAGCTCTGATCGCGAGATTTGAATGGACCCTCTATATCCTGGGAGTTTTTCTGTTGTACTCGGGGTTCAAGCTGTTCGGCGCCGACCATGCTGTGCATCCCGAAAAAAATCCGCTGGTGCGCTGGGCGCGGAAGATTATGCCCATGTCGCAAACGGAAGCCCCGCAGAATTTATTGGTGCGGGAAGGCGGACGGTGGCTCTTCACATCATTCTTTCTAGTCTTGATCGTGCTGGAAACAACGGATCTGGTCCTGGCGGTGGACTCAATCGCCGCCGTGTTCGGCGTAACGCGCGATCCCTTTATCGTCTACAGTTCCAACGTTTGCGCCATTCTCGGCCTGCGCGCCGTCTATTTTCTCCTGGCCGGAATCCTGCAATACTTTCAGTACCTGGATGAAGGCCTCGCGATTACCGTCATGTTTATCGGGGCAAAAATGCTCGCCGATCCGTGGGTGCATATTTCCACCGGACTCTCGCTCGCAATCGTCGGCGGGATTATCGCCCTTGCCATTCTCATCTCGGTCATACGAGCGAAGCCAGGAGCAAGCACTGTGGAACAGCTCCAAAAAAAAGGCCGGGTCAGATCTGTTCCTCCGCCAACCGTAGAGAACATCCACCGTCTAGCAGACCAGGATCGGACCCAGCGCGCTCAAGTAGCGCAGGATCTCTTCAGCCATGGAAAAACACGCACGTTGAATTGGCTCGACGAGTGGAGCAAAGATGAGGACTTACGAGCGCTCATTGTCCAGGATCAATACGTGCAACCGACCGGTGAAAAAACCTCCTCGCCAAGACTCACCATCGGGATCGCCGTCCTGCCGGAAACCTTCGAGAAAATTCGTCCGGCCAACGGATCTCCGCCGCTCGCCGACGCGCCTTCCGATCAGGATGTAATGGAATTCGAGCTTGAATTTGCAGAAAGCGGCAGGACCTATGCGCGCCTGGACATCCTCACCACAAAATCTCCGGGCGGAAGTGGCGCGATCGCCCGTTTTCTCGAAAAATTCAGCGAAGGAATTCAGCAGGTAGAGATTGACGTTACGGATGTGGACCGCGCCACGGAAATCCTGCGCACACGATTCAACGTTGAACCAATTTATCCAACGACGCGTCCCGGAGCGAATGGCACTCGAGTGAATTTTTTCCTGGTGACTTCGTGGAACAACCAAAAGGTGCTGGTGGAACTCGTCGAGCAGCCAAAAGCCTCAATTTAACAGGCCTACATGATTCGCGAGTCACCAGTCACCGCCTCAACTCTTCCCATAAACCGGAATCGCCGCGCCGTGAATCACCCGCGCTTCTTCCGAGCACAAAAACAAAATGACGCGGGCAATCTCCTCCGGCTTCGGCCATTTTGCAAAATCAGCCCCCGGCATGGCTTTCCGGTTCGCGGCCGTATCGATGATGCTGGGCACAACGGAATTCACGTTGATGTTGAAGGGCTTCACTTCCGCCGCAAGCGAATCAAACATGGCCACGGCAGCTGCCTTCGACGCGGCATAGAGCGCTCCTCCCGCCGCGTGGTCGAAGGCCGCCTTCGAGGCGATGTTCACGATCCATCCCCGATTTTGCTTGATCATTTGCGGCACAACGGACCGCGCAAGAACAAAGCCCGCCTTGAGATTCAGCTGGAGCATCTTGTCGTAGGTTCGAGCGTCCACTTCCCAGAGGTTCGTCCCTCCCGCATATCCGCCCACGGTATTCACGAGGATATCTAGGCGCCCATGCTTGGACACAATCTCGGCGATAAATTTTTCGACGGCTTGCGCGTCGGTGACATCCACGCTCGCGCCCGCCGGAGGCGCCGCTCCGATCCTCTGCGCAGCGGCCGCGACCGCGGCAAATTCTTCCGCCGATTGATAGGTAACCAGGATCGTCGCCCCCGCTTCGAGAAACGCCATGGTGACTTCGCGACCCAGCCCCCCTGTGCCGCCGGTTACGAGAACAATTTTGTCGTGGAAGTTCATGATGCCCCCTACCTGTGTTTCTGCTGTGTTTTCTTCTGCGGCAAGCCAGAGACCCCGCCTCTGAAGAGGCGGGCTACAGCAACCCTCCATCCCTTGTGTGATTGCTGTAGCCCGGATCTTCAGACCCGGGGTTTTCTTCAAATTCAATCCAGCACACGGCGCCTCTAGACAATTACTCCCCCGTTTGTTCGAGAAGCTTCGACACGAGCCCCGTCCAGCCGGTCTGGTGGCTCGCGCCCAAGCCCGCTCCGGTATCTCCGTGAAAATATTCGTAAAACAAAATCAAATCGCGCCAAAAGGGATCGCTCTGAAACTTCTCGTTTGCGCCGTACACCGGCCGGCGGCCGTTTTCGCCGCGCAAGAAAATATGGGTGAGGGATCGGGAAATTTCCGCGCTCACTTCCCAGAGCGACATTTGCTGCCCCGAGCCGGACGGGCATTCCACGCGAAAATTATCGCCATAATAATGATGGAATTTCTGCAGCGACTCGATCATCAGAAAATTCGTGGGGAACCAGATGGGCCCGCGCCAGTTCGAGTTTCCGCCGAACAATCCGCTCTGCGATTCTCCCGGCTCGTAGTCCACGCGATATTCATTGCCGTTAACCGAAAGAATATACGGGTGCGCCGGCATGGTATTTCGACAGCGCGCGGATGCCGTGCGGAGAAAAGAATTCATCCTTATTGACCATGTAGCCGACGATCCGCACGAGTTGCTTGCAGTCCACCAGCGAAAGCAGCCGGCGCACACCGTTCGGCGAAGTCTGGCTGCTGTCCACGCGCGTCGCAAAACTCGGCATGTTGTCGAGGAACCATTGCATGCGCCGTTGAAAACCCGGCAGGCGCGCGATCAGCTCCGGCTCGAGCGTCTCCACGGCAAACAGGGGGATCAACCCCACCATCGAGCGCACTTTCAGATAGTGCTGGTCGCCGTTCGGAAGTTGAATCGCGTCATAGAAAAATCCGTCTTCTTCATCCCAGAGCGCTATCCCGTCGGACCCGTGGGAGTTGATGGCGTCCGCGATGTAGACGAAGTGCTCGAAAAATTTGCTGGCCACGTCTTCGTAGGCTGGGTCTTCGCGCGCGAGTTCGAGCGAGATGGCCAGCATGTTCAGGCAATACATCCCCATCCAGCTGGTGCCATCTGATTGCTCGAGGTGGCCCCCAGTCGGCAGCGGCTGCGAGCGGTCGAACACGCCGATGTTGTCCAGGCCCAGGAACCCGCCTTGAAACACGTTCATTCCGTCCGGATCCTTGCGATTTACCCACCAGGTGAAATTCAGCAGGAGTTTGTGGAACACGCGTTCGAGGAACGTGCGGTCGGCGCGCCCGCGGATGCGCTTTTCAATCTTATACACGCGCCACGCCGCCCAGGCGTGCACCGGCGGATTCACGTCGCCAAAGGCCCACTCGTACGCGGGCAACTGCCCGTTCGGATGCATGTACCATTCCCGCAGCAGCAGGATGAGCTGTTCCTTGGCGAAGTCTGGATCGACGAGCGACAGCGCGACCGTGTGAAACGCCAGGTCCCACGCCGCAAACCACGGGTACTCCCATTTGTCCGGCATCGAAATGACGTCCGCGTTGTACAGGTGCGTCCAGTCGTGGTTGCGCCCCTTTTTGCGCTCCGGCGGCGGTGGCGGTTGGCCGGGATCTCCCTCCAGCCAGGTCCGCACATCGTAGTGATAGCACTGCTTGGACCAGAGCATGCCCGCGAGCGCCTGGCGAATGATGCCGTGCGCGTCTTCGGAACGTTCCTGAGGAAAGCGCCGCGCGTAAAACTGGTCCGCTTCGCCGCGGCGCAGTTCGAACGTTTTTTCGAAAGTGGCGTCGAACGGGTTCGCAACGCCGTCCCTGGGTTCAATGGTCGTCATCCTCAGGCGAAGCGTCACCGAAGCCCCCGGCGCGATCTTTGCCTGATAGTGAGCGGCGCATTTCGTGCCCTTTTGCGCGGGATTGACGGCTTCCTTCACGCCTCCAATCACATACGCGTGGAAGCTGTCTTTCACATATTGTGAACCATCCGGAAAACCGAACACGCGCTGGAAATTGGTTTCGTTCTCGGTGAAGAGCATTTCGGGCGCACCTTCGGCAAGCAACCACCGCTTGCCGTAGCGGCTCTCCTCTGCTGCAACCACCGCGGCGCCCATAAAATCCGGATTGCGCGAAAGGTGGGGATGCCCGTGCTTCTCTCCGAATGACCATATATTTCGGAACCACAGAGTCGGCAGCAGATCGAGCTGCGCTTCTTCCGGCCCGCGATTCCACGCCGTGATCTTGATCAAAATGTCTTCTGGAGCGGCCTTGGCATATTCCATGAACACGTCGAAATAGCGGTTTTCGTTGAATACACCCGTGTCCATCAATTCAAATTCCGGTTCGCGCTTTCCTCTCTTGCGATTTTCCGCTACAAGCTGGTCGTACGGAAAAGCCGCTTGAGGGTATTTGTACAGGAATTTCATGTAGGAATGGGTCGGGGTGGAATCGAGGTAGAAGTAATACTCTTTCACGTCCTCGCCATGATTTCCTTCGTTGCCCGTCAGACCGAACAAGCGTTCCTTGAGGATGTGATCGCGTCCGTTCCAGAGGGCCAGAGCGAAGCAGACGCGCTGGTGCCGGTCGCTGATCCCGCCGATGCCGTCTTCCCCCCACCGGTAAGCGCGCGACCGCGCCATGTCATGCGGAAAATATTCCCACGCGGTTCCGCCTGGACTGTAATCCTCGCGAACCGTCCCCCACTGCCTCTCGGCAAGGTACGGCCCCCAGCGTTTCCAGTGCTTGGTGCGCTGGTGGGATTCCTCCAGGCGCTGTTCTTCGGCTGTCATCGTGAAGTTCCTCGCTCCGGTCCTTGTGAAGGGGAGTACAGCCGGCAGGTCCGGGAATCGACAAGTATAGACAGAAGGAGCGCTGAGAGGAAAGGAAGAACCGATGCCCGCCCCAAATGCGGGCGGCCTTTACAAGACCTGTGACCAGTGCAAAACACCCGGATTAGGAAACGGGCTTACCGCTGCGCGTGACAGCGATAAGCCAGTGAAGTGTGTTGAGTACGTCTGCCAGCAAATGCAGCCGGGTCGTATTTCTTCTTCGGTCGCTACCAAGCAAAATCCCAATCAGGCTCAGTCGCGGCCGTCGCTGTGATCTCCGTGGCCTCCTTCCCCGTCATTTCTGTCTTCGGCGCGCGGGACAGCGTAAACGGCAATGCATCCGTTTGTCGTGCCGCAGATTCCCGCCCCCACGCCCCCGATCCCATCCTTTGTGGGACCTGTAACATCTCCGCCGAGCCCGACTACATTTTTCGGCGCCACTTGCGGGACGAAAACCTTGTGGCGCCGGCTGTCAGCGGCCACCGAATGCGAAGCGCTGGATTGGGGAATGGTTTCCAGCAAGAAGTTGGTTCCACCGTCGACGACGCCGAGTACTGCACCACCGGGCATCGCGGAGGAACCGGTATAGTAGCGGCCCGAGCCCTGGTCAAACCAAACCTCGTCGGAACCGGTGAGGTTGCCCACATCAACGTACTTGAAGTTCATGGCATTGATGATTGTGGTCTCGTTGTCACCCTTTTGGTTATTCGGCGTACAGCCCACCATCACGTTGCTGTGGGGTCCAACAGTGGCGCCGTTTGGACCGCAGTGAACAAGCGGGACGAAACCGTTCTTTACCGGGTTTTCAACGTTGTTCGGGTCGATCAAAAGAACCGCACCGCTACAGGTAACAGGAGGTACGCTGGTATCAAAGTTGCAGCCGGGGGGGTCGGTAGGGTTGTTAGCAATGGTCGGTACCGACACGATGAATGTATGGGTGGATTCAACCCAGGTGGGCTGTTCGATCGAGAGCCCCTTTCCCGTCGGAATCAGGGATACGTCGGCTTTGATTGAGGGGCCCACAATACTGATGGCATCGCATCCGTCATCTCCATCCACCGCGAACAACCTCGCAAACGGCGGATCCTCTGAGTTGTTCACCGCAAGCAAAAACTTGCCGTCGGCCGTCATCGCCATTTCGTCCAACCGGGTGCCACCGCCCGTCGGGATGAATTTTACGAATACAGGGGTTGTGGGATCCGAGATATCGAACACCTTGAGCCTGCTGTCACCGTCCCCCGCATAGAGACAGTTCCCGCGCGAGACGACTCCATCCGGCCCAGATTGGTTGTTGTTCACGGGCGCGGGGGGCGCCGGAACAATACCGACAAAACTACCCGGACCTGAAGCGTCACCAGCCCTGCCAATAAACGTATTGGTCTTGGTGGAGATAATATCCACGCCTTTGTTGGAGCGATCGGCGAGGAAGTACAGGCCGCGTTCCGGGTCGACCCAGCTGATATCGAACGACCGGATCGGACTGCCTTTTATCGCGATTGCTGTCAGGCATTTGGTTTCAGTTGTGGCCGGTGCGCCCGGGCCGGTACACTGCGCGGCCGCGGAGACAGCGGTGCAAAGCAGCAAGACGGCAATCCACACCGCCGCGGCTAGTGTCGGGCACTCCCGTCGAAGATTTGCGGCAGTTGACGTGGACGAAAGGGGGGCATTCTGCTTCTTCTTGAGAATAGACAGGCTCAAAACGTAGCGTTTCATCTTTCCTCCCTCAGATTAGTTTTCCCAGGTGGTATTTCAGGGCCGACAGAAAAACACGTACTTCAGGGGGCTGCGAAATTCAGGGCCGACAATACACACTCATTTTCGGGGTTAGAAGCGCGCACTATTGTTTAGGAATACCTTTGATGTCAAGTAAAAAAGTTGTATCAAGACGAGGGTACTGAAACTCTCAGTACCGATTGACGCGCCGGCTTGCGCGGGCGACGGTTCCATTTGTCACGCCGGCGGATTGCGAGTGTACCATCCGAGTATTATTAGAAAAGGCAGAATGACTGAACTGAGCTTCACCGCATACTGCTGAATTCAGTGGATTTCGATGACGCGCGCCTGGCGCACGGCGGTGATGGCGCGGAGTTCGCGGAGGACTTCGGGCGAAACTTTTTGGTCCACGTTGACGATGCCGATGGCTTCGTCCGAATCTTGCACGCGGCCGAGGGCGAAGTTGGCGATGTTGATCTTGTGCTTGCCGAGGAGCGTGCCGACGCGGCCGATCACGCCGGGCACGTCTTGGTTGCGGAAGAGCAGAAGGAAGCCGGTGAGCGGCGCGTCGATGTCGATGTTATTCACGCCGAGAACGCGCAGCGCGTTGTTCAGGCCGATCATGCCGAGGACGGAAACCGTTTCTCCGTCGATGCGCAAGGCCACGCCCAGGGAATTTGTGTACTTGGCGCGGCGCGCGCTGCGCACTTCGATCACTTCAAGCCCGCGCGCCTTCGCGAAATTCCCGGCGTTAATTAAATTAATCTGGCCAGCCAGCATCTGGTCAAGGACGCCCTTCAGCACGGCGTTTTTCACAAGGTGCGTGTTCAAGTCGGCGAGGCCGCCGTCGTAGCTGATCGAAACTTCCGAAAACGGTTTCTCCGTCAATTGCGCGACGAATGCACCCAACTTTTCCCCGAGCTGAAGATACGGACCCAGCTTCTTGAATTCTTCGGGAGAAATGGACGGCATATTGACGGCGTTCTTGACCGCGCCGGTCTTCAGGTAATCGCGCAACTGTTCCGCGATGCGCGAGCCGACCACTTTCTGCGCTTCCTCGGTCGAGCCCGCGATGTGCGGCGTCGCGATCACTTTGGGATGCCGCACGAGACGCGGATCGGCGGGCGGCTCTTCCTCAAAAACGTCGAGCCCGGCGCCGGCCACGTGCCCGCTTTCGAGCGCCGCCAAGCAGCGCCGCTTCGTCCACCAATTCTCCGCGCGCGCAATTGACGATGCGCACGCCTTTCTTGGTCAGCGCAAGGGTCTTGGCGTTGATCAATTTCCGGGTCTCCGGCGTCAGCGAGGAATGCAGGCTGATAAAATCGCTGGCCTTCAATAAATCCTCGAGCGGGACGAGGCGGATATTCTGCTCGGTGGCGAGCACGGTGGACACGTAAGGATCGAAGGCCACGACTTTCATTTTGTGCGCCTGCGCCAGGCGCGCGACTTCGGTGCCGATCGTGCCGAGGCCGATCAGGCCCAGCGTTTTGTCGCGCAATTCGCTGCCCGTGAATTTCTTTTTGTCCCACTTGCCGGATTTCATCGAAGCGTCGGCCTGCGCCACGGGATGCGCCATGGCCAGCAGCATGGTCATGGTGTGTTCGGCCACGCTGATGGCGTTTCCGCCGGGAGTGTTCATGACCAGCACGCCCTTGCGCGTGGCGGCATCGAGGTCCACATTGTCAACGCCCACGCCGGCGCGGCCGATGACGCGCAGGTTTTTGGCTTTGTCCAGGAGCTCAGCCGTCACCTTCGTGGCGCTGCGGACGAGCAAGGCATCCGCGTCGCGGATTTCCTCCTCGACCTTCCCTTTTGTTTTGGGGAGATTCACGACGGCCCAAGTGGGATCCGCTTTCAGGATGTCCACCACGCTTTCGTCAACGCTATCTGCGATCAAAATTTTCATGGTGCTCTCAAGATTCTCCGTGCCCTCGCTTTTCTCTGTGTCCTCTCTGTTAAATCCTTGCTCGTCACAAGGTCAAAGGCTTAACACAGAGGACACAGAAAAAACCAAGAACACGGAGAAATGCAAATCAAGAACGATTGTGGAAAGACCCTGACACCTGTAACCTTATCCACTAGCACGACTGACGCAAATACACGTTCTGCGCCGCGCGAACGCCGCTTCCGAGCTCGACTTTGTGGCCGACTTTCTGCAGCACGATTTCGAGGCCGCCAAGCACGGCCACGAGGTCCAGAA
The DNA here is from genome assembly GCA_963813185.1 of uncultured Acidobacteriota bacterium. GTDB lineage: Bacteria > Acidobacteriota > Terriglobia > Acidiferrales > UBA7541 > Palsa-360. Next base: position 198,404 of record CAWEYA010000021.1, on the reverse strand, counting down.
AATCGTAATACCCCAGATGCGCGATGCGGAACATGTGGCCTTTCATCGTGCCCTGTCCATCGGTCAGAATAGCGCCGAACCGCGCGCGCATCTCCTTGACCACCTTGGTGGACTCGATTCCCGCCGGAGCGTTGATGGCCGTCACGGCGTTCGCCGGTGAACTCACGGCAAAGTTCGTCAGGCCAAGCGCAACAGCCGCTTCGCGCGTCGCCTCGGCCAAGAGCGCGGCGTTGGCGATGAGGTTCTCGCGCCCAAGTTCCTTGATGTAATTCAAAGCTCCATGCAGGCACACGACAAGCGAAGTTGCCGGCGTGTAGCTCGATTCACCCTTCGACAGGCTCTTGCGCTCCTTCGCATAGTCAAAGTAGTAGCGCGGCAATTTCGATTTTTCCATCGCGCGCGCGGCCTTTTCGCTGATGCTGGCGAACGCGAGACCCGGCGGGATCATCGTGGCCTTCTGCGAACCGCCGATCAGGATGTCGATTCCCCATTCGTCCGGCCGCAAGTCCGTGGTTCCGAGGCCGGTAATGGCGTCCACGACAAAGCAGCATTCCTGCAGCCCGGTCACAACTTTGCCGAGCGTCTCGACGTCGTTGCGTACGCCCGTGGAACTCTCGGTCGCCTGAATGAACACCGCGCGGAACGGCCCGCTGGATTCGAGATGCTTCTTCATTTCAACGATGGGAACGGGGTGCCCATAGGGAGCTTCGACAACAACTGCCTCGATACCGTAAGCTTTCGCCAATTGCACCCAGCGTTCGCCAAATTTTCCCGCCGTGCCGATCAAAACGCGCTCCCCGGGAGAGAGCAGGTTCGACACCGCGCCTTCCATCGCGCCCGTGCCTGAACTGGCGAACACGATGACGTCATTCTTCGTGTGGAAGTAATAACGCAGGTTTTCGAGCGTCTCGCGCATCAGAGTCCGGAAAGCGTCCGTGCGGTGGTGCAGCGTCATCGTCAGCGCGCGCAGCTGCGCTTCGAGCAACAGCGGCGTCGGTCCGGGAGTAAACAGTCTTTCCTTAATGATTCCTGGCATATCCGTGCTCACAGTCCATTCTTTTTAGATTAGGAAAAAATGTCTAGGGTACACGCAGCCCGACATGGCTCAAATTCATTTCAAGGGCATATCCGCCTTTGTGAGTCTGAATGCAGGCAGGAGTACAGGTTAAGGGATGGCGCGAAAATGGTCAACCTGTCTAGACCGTGTTTCGATCGACAAAATATTTCCGCCAACTTATGGTTTCAAGCAGAGATAGAATCCAAACCACAATTCTGTTAAAGCTCTAAGTTATCCAGCCGTTGGGCATGAGTCTTGACGGCTATCGGCGCCAGGGGATTGAGGTGAGCCATGCCGCGAATCCCCGAAGCACCGAATCCGGAAGCGCAGACGAGACTCTCTTGAATAATTCGCCTGGCAGCTCCTCGCAGCCCGCGCCGATGGCCATCCCCGCCGGCGAAGATCGCGCGACTCGCGTTCGATGGAAAATTCTCGCCCTCATTGCGTTCACGCTGGCGGTGACGGCCCTGAACCGCCTGAACCTCAGCATCGCCGGCAAAAGTATCGAAGAAGAATTTTCCTTCGACACTATTACGATGGGAAAAATCTTTAGCTCCTTTTTGTGGGGCTACGCCCTGTTTCAGATTCCCTGGGGAAATATCTGCGACAGGATTGGACCGCGACGCACGCTGACGGCTTCCATTTTTCTTTTCGCCATAGGCTCAGGCTCGATGGCCCTTGCGCCCAAACTGGCCCTGAGCACCGGCTTCAGCATGCTGCTCGCATTTCAAATCATCCGTTTCTTTACGGGCATTGGGGAAGCGTCTGTTTCATCCAACGTTACTCGCGTGATCGCTTCCTGGTTTGCGCCGCGCGAGCGCGGCTTCGCCAGCGGCATGCAGGTCGGCGGCCTCGGCTTGGGCGGCTCGCTGACTCCCATCTTCATCGCCTGGACGATGGTGCACTGGGGATGGCGCGTGGCGTTTTACATTTGCGGCGGACTGGCGTTTCTCATTTTCCTGATCTGGCACCATTACTCCACCGATTGGCCGGAAGAACACCAGGGCGTCAATGCTGCGGAATTAAAAGAGATTCACCCCGAATCGCACAAAGGCGATGTCGCAAGACGCCAAGTGGCGCGCGCAAAACACGTGCCGTGGCTGAAAATGCTGCGCAGCGTGTCGGTCTGGGGACTCATCCTGGGTTACCTGTGCCAGGGGTATGCCTTCTACGTCTACTACAATTGGTTCTACTTTTACGCCGTACAGGTGCGCGGACTCGGCCTGTTGGCGGCAGCGGTCTGGACTTCCGCCCCATTCCTTTCCATGGCCGTACTCGCCCCGGTGGGAGGCTGGTTTTCCGATCGAATCGCGCGGGGTTCAACGCGGCGCCGCGGCCGCCTTGTGGCGGTGTGGCTGGGCATGGGAGTCTCGACGATCCTTTTGTTATTGGGCAGCCACCTGAGGGTTACGGCGATCGCTCTCCCGATGATTGCGCTTGCCGCGGGGTTCAATATGTTTGCCGCCGCCAATTTTTGGGCCGCCTGCATTGACCTTGCGCCCGATTTTTCCGCTTCGCTCTCCGCATTGATGAATACTTTGGGGAGTCTCGGGGGAGTGGCGTCTTCCGTTGTTACGGCCTATATCGCCGTGCACTACCAGTGGAGCCGCGCGCTGGACCTCGCGGCGCTGATCACGATATTTTCGGGATTGCTGTTTTCCTTCGTGAATGCAGGCCGTACAATTGAAGAGTAAGAGTCGGTGTATTGATCATCAAATCTTTGTTGGGTCTTTGTAGGGCACGGCTTCAGCCGTGCCATTAAGCGCGTAGAATCAGTTCGGCTTTAGCCGCTGGCCTGTTCGAAATCCAGCCGCTGCGCCAGTTTTTAAGCCGCGTTCGCGAATCTGAAGGAAGTGCAATCATGGGTGAGAAAGTAAAAGTCGTCGATGTAACCGCTCGCGACGGTCTGCAGAATGAACCGAAACTCGTTTCCACTCGAGACAAGCTCGCACTGATCGAAAAGCTGATGCAGGCCGGCATTTCCGACATTCAGGCCACAAGTTTCGTCCATCCCAAATGGGTCCCGCAAATGGCCGATGCGGAAGATGTGGCGGCCGGCCTCGGCAAATTTTCAGGCGTGACGTTTTCCGCATTGGTTCCCAATCTGAAAGGTTACGAACGCGCTCTGGCCGCGGGCATTCGCCACATGGAATTCGTGATTGCCGCCAGCGAAACGTTTAATCGGAAAAATCTGAATCGCAGCATGGCCGAATCCCTGCAGCTCCTCGAGCAGGCCACTCGCCTGGCCGAGCGCGATGGCGTGGTCCTCCGCGCGGGCTTTTCCACCTGCTTCCATTGTCCATTTGAAGGAAGAATTTCGAGCCAGGCCGTAGTGAACGCGGTTCGAGCCGCTCGCGAGATTGGCCCGTGGGGCAGTCGCTGTTTGCGACACCGATGGCATGGCCTTTCCGGATCAAGTGAAGGAAACCGTTGGCCGCCTGTTAAGCGAATTGAAAATGAACCGGGAGGATCTCGTGCTTCATTTCCATGACACTTACGGGCGAGGTCTGGCCAATACACTCGCGGGCCTCGAATCAGGGGTCCGCAAATTTGATTCTTCCACTGCCGGCCTGGGCGGCTGCCCCTATTGCCCCGGGGCCAGCGGGAATCTGGCGACCGAAGATCTCGTCGATTTTCTGGAAGGCATGGGCTACGGCACGGGCATCGATCTGGAGAAATTGCTGGATGCGGCCGAATTTGCGTGCCGCTTTTCGTCCCGGCCGTATCAAGGACATCTCCTGCGAGCGCGCCGTGCAGGCGCCTGCGGCGTGACTCCATCCGTATCAGCTTGAATTTCAGATCAGTTCCGCGACAGGAAAAGAAAGATGGCGCTTCCACTCCATGGAATCCGCGTGCTGGACGTAACCAACGTCCTGGCAGGACCTTTCTGCAGCTTTCAGCTCGTTCTGCTCGGAGCCGAGGTTATCAAAATCGAGCACCCCGAAAACGGCGATCTCGCCCGGCGCCTGGGCGCGGATGTAAAAGTGAACGCGGAATTGATGGGCGTCTCGTTCGTAGCCGTCAATGCAGGCAAGCAATCCGTAACCATCAATCTTAAATCGCCCGAAGGCAAAGAGATTTTCAAGGAACTCGCGGCAATTTCGCACGTGGTGATCGAAAATTTCCGACCCGGTGTCATGACCCGGCTGGGCCTCGATTATCCCGTGCTGGCGAAAGTAAATCCGCGGATCGTGTATTGCGCGATTTCGGGTTTTGGGCAGGATGGCCCTCTGGCGATGCGGCCCGCCTACGATCAGGTGATCCAGGGAATCTCGGGCGTCATGAACGTGACCGGAGACGCGCAGAGCGCTCCGTTGCGCGTGGGCTACCCCATTTGCGACACCATGGGCGGCATCACGGCGGCCATGGCCATCTGCGCGGCGCTGGTCGGGGCGCAAGCCACCGGCCGGGGCCGCAGGATTGACGTCTCCATGCTGGAATCCACGCTGGCCTCCATGGGCTGGGTGGTCTCGAATTATCTCAACGCCGGCGTGGAGCCCTTTCCCATGGGGAATGAAAACTTCACGGCTGCGCCCTCCGGCGCATTTCGCACCGCGGATGGCTTGCTCAACATCGCCGCCAATGAAGACGCTCAGTATGAAAAATTGTGCGACGTCATCGGGCGCCCCGAGCTGAAAACCGACCCCCGTTTTGCGGAGCGGGAAACTCGCCGGGGAAATCGTCTGGCAATCAACCGGGAAATCGCGCCGGAACTCATGAAACGCAGCGCCGCAGAGTGGGAACAAGCCCTGATCGAAGCGGGCGTGCCCGCGGGACGCGTTCTGAGCGTTCCGGAGATCCTCGGCCACCGGCATCTCTCGGGCCGTAACTTCGTCTCCGAATTTGAAGGAGCGGCCGGAAAACAAATCGTAACCCGCGGCGGCTTTCTTTTTTCCGATGACCAGGCCTCGCCGCAGGGGCCCGCCCCGGCTCTCTCCGAACACACGGACGCGTGGCTGGGCAAGCTTGGCTATGACGCCGAAAAGATCCAAAGCCTGCGCAAGAAGCACATCATATAAACTTGCTGACCCTTTCTAATTCTTCCAGGTTGGTCGCATAACTTAAGTAAACTGACCGGAAAAACCCACGCTCCGCGAAACGATGTTTTTCATTGTATTTGCATCGCTGCGCGTGTTCCGTTTTTCAAAATGGGGCCATGAATTAATGAGAAAGCGCTTGACTTCTGCCCTAGCGGGTACTTAAATATTCGAATCTTTGGGGTGTTGTAATCCAGAAATCAAGACGGCAGTCCAATTTGAGGTTGCACGAGATGTCCCGCGAGGGATCATCAAGGAGGCGTGGCATGGGTGTGGGAAATTCTAGAAAACTCACTACAAGTTTTGCGATATTGGTCACACTGTTTTTCAGCTTAATGGCAGGCGTTGTCGCGCATGCTCAGGTCACCGGCGCGACTCTTGCCGGGACCGTCACGGACGCGACTGGCGGCGTTCTCGCCAATGCGACGGTTTCCGCAGTCAATTCCGCAACAGCGATCAATCGTGAAGTCATGACGGACTCTGCCGGGCTGTACACGATCCCGAATTTGGTTCCGGGGCTTTATGACGTCAAGGTCTCCGCAACCGGCTTTTCTACTAGCGTGCAATCGGGCCTCAATGTTGCCGTCGGACAGCAACTACAGCTCAACTTCAGCCTGAAGGTGGGCCAAACTACCACGAATGTCGAAGTGACTGGGGCGGCCCCGCAGATCGATTTGACCTCGTCGGCCGTTTCAGGACAGGTTGAATCCGAGACCGTCCGCGAACTACCTTTGAACGGGCGCGACTGGACTTCGCTAGCAGTGCTGCAGCCGGGCGTAAAGCCCATTGAGACGCAGATGGCCTTTGCGACCTCCGCTCGAGGGAACCGCGGCTTCGGAGGAGAGCTTACCGTCTCCGGCCAGAGGTCCACTTTCAACAATTACCGGATTGACGGAATCACTGTGAGTGATTACGCCATGTCATCTCCCGGAAACGTGATTGGTGTCGTCCTGGGAGTGGACTCAATTCAGGAATTCCAAGTTTTGACCGGCGGGTTCCCGGCTGAATACGGGCGCGCAACAGGCGGCGTGGTGAACGCGATCACTCGTGCAGGGACAAATCAGTTCCATGGGTCCGTGTATGAGTTCCTGCGGAACAGCGCGCTGGATTCGAACGATTTTTTCTCCCGAGTGGGGGGCACTCCGAAGCCCCCATTCAAGCGAAATCAGTTTGGCGCTTCGGCGGGTGCACCCATTATCAAGGACAGGCTTTTCGTGTTTGCCGATTATGAGGGACTGCGCCAGACGAAGGGGATTCCGCAGTCAAGCACCGTGTTTTCGGACGCTGTTCACAATGGCTTCCTCGCCACTGGGCCGGCGAACCCATTAAATCATCCTGCGGGTACTCCTTGCACCACTGCGGGTGGCGCGCCCGGTCAGTTTGTTTCTCCAGCTGCAAACACGTGCTTTGCCAACTATGCCGTTGCGCTCCTTCCACTCTGGCCGCGCGCCACCGGGGTGCAGACCGGAGATACCGGTAACTTTGTTTTCGCAGGCGTTCAAGCGGCGCCCGAAAACTTCGGGACGATCCGCGTAGATTACACGATCGGGAAGAACGATACCCTGTTTGGAACGTTCCTCAGGGACCCGGCAAATTATACGCAACCGGACGGTTTCAATGATGTTGGTTCGGTATCCAGCACCAGCAGGACGACGTTTGCCCTGGAAGAAAACCATACGTTCGGCTCCAGTTTCGTGAATGCCGTGCGCGTCGGTTTCAACCGCGATAACGTAAAGAATCTTTTTACGCCCACGGCGATCAATTCCGTGGCAGGTGATACCACTACGGCGGACGCCATACCCGGGCAGACCGCGCCGCGCTTAACGGTGAAGGGCGGAGTTACTGACTTCTTCGGCGGTGTCGAGTCAGGGTCCCACTATCTCCACGTCTGGAATTCGTATCAGTACTATGATGACGCGATCTGGACCCACGGGAACCACACCGTCAAGTTCGGCGGGGGCGCCGAGCGAATGGACTACAACGAACACACGTTCCAGAACCCCGGCGGGCGCTATATATTTAACGGCGGCCTCCCCGGCAGCTTCGGCGACTACCGGGACTTCTTCAATGGCTTACCCAGCCACTTTGAGGGAGGCTTGCTGAATATCATTGACGTGCCGAGAGAATTTCGGCAAACCACGTTCGCCGCTTATGTCCAGGACGATTGGAAGTTCAAACCCAATCTGACGTTCAACATCGGTCTCCGGTACGAGCCCACCACAGTATTGAGCGACGCGGCGGGCCGCATCACGAACCTGCCAACCATTACGTCTACCTCTCCCACGTGCGGCTCGCCGTTCTCCGTATCGGCTCCACCTTATAACCTTCCGCCAATAGCCGGTACGTCCTGCGGCAGCGTCGGTCCTTATTACAACAATCCCACGACCAAAAACTTTGAACCTCGCATCGGCTTTGCTTGGGATCCGTTCAAAAATGGAAAGACATCGATCCGCGGCAGCTTTGGTATCTACGACGTGGACCCCTTCGCGGGCTACTTCCTCTTGCAGCAAAACCAGGCGGGGCCGTTCATGGTTTTCAAGAGCGTCACTGATATTACCAGTACCTCTCCCCTTATTGGTCCCAATTTCGTAGCCGGAGGGGGAGGAGCGGCGCTGGCGAATTCAACGTCTAGCAAACTTTCCGAATCAACAGTCGAGGGCTCGCCTCATCGAATCTACGTGGATGAGTGGGGGCTCACCATCCAGCGCCAACTCACTTCGGATATGTCGTTGACCGTCGGCTACGTGGGTTCCCATGGGATGCACCTGTTCACCCGCGGAGATGATGGCAACATGGCTGGTGCGCCCGGTAGTCCAGTTCAATACATCACAACCCCGTATGGATACCTGTTTCCGTGCGGCTTTCCCGCGGCTGGGAGTGCAACCCAATCCTGCACGCCGGGGACGTTTGGGGGCACACCGACAGGCGGTGGTGGGTCTGGCGACCAAGTCAACGCGGCCAATGGGGTGATCCGTTATATCTATTTTAACGGCAGCGCCCACTACAACGGGTTGAATGTCAACCTGGACAGGAAATTCAGTCACGGGTTGCAATTCCAGGTGGCCTACACGTTCTCGAAGTCGATGGACGACACCTCTCAAACCATAGCCGGCGATACTTTCGGAAACGGAATCAACTCGCCCTGGTGGTTCCTGCCCCAGGCGTTCTATGGCCCATCCGACTTTAACGTCGGGCATACGCTCAGCATCAACTCCCTGTACACGATCCCCACGCCAAAAACGTGGACTGGGGCCATGAAAGAGGCTCTGGCGGCTTGGGAACTGGGCGGCATTTTCACTTACAACAGCGGCACGCCGACGACTCCAATCAACCAGGGCGATCCGTTGGGCCTTGGGAACGGCGGCGCGGACCAATTCGGCCCCGTGGTTCGGCTCCCCGGATGCAATCCAGTCAACACTTCCGGAAGCGCACCCGGGAAACCGAACTGGATCGACCCATCCTGCTTTACGGAGCCGTACATGCCGACTTCGTTCATGAATACATTCAACGGTACGAATTACCAGTGCGCGTCAACTGCCGGTACGAACACGCCGGCGGGTAATACGGGTTGCTTGAATCTGGCGCCGTTCAACATCGGCCGGAACAGCATCACCGGTCCGCAGCTTGTCAACATGGACTTCTCCATCCACAAGACCTTCCCGATTACGCGTATTTCGGAAGCGTTTAACGTTCAGTTCCGGGCCGAGTTTTTTGACATCGCCAACCACGCGAACTTCGTCCCGCCGCAGCCAAACAGCGGCGACTCGAAGTCTGGAATTCTCAACAATGATGGCTCACTCGCAAACACCGCAAAGTTCGGGTTTATCACCCAATATGCGAACCCACAACAACCCTCGAGGGAAATCCAGCTTGCCCTCAAAGTGAACTGGTAGTTTCAAGTTCTCGATTCCAGCCCAGATGCCCGTCCGCTCCGGTGGACGGGCATCTGTTTCTTACACGAGGAAATTAGAGCGACCTAACGGAACGCTTGTGGCTTTGTTGGCTGCTTGAAGGAATTGCTGGTGGCAAAAGCGCCGCGCTTTCCCTTCAGGCTCTGCCAAAGGAAAAATTCGACGTTCTCTTTCAGGGAATTTTCAGGCTGCAGGGACTAAAGTGGCCATGTTCCACACGGCTGCAATCAGAAATTTTCCAGTGGAACACATTCGGCATCCATGGCGTCCCAGCGGTATGCCGGCAGTTGATTTGCCACAGTAGGGCCGTGCATCACGGTCACTGACAAGTTGGGGGAGGAATCCATGAAAGTTTCCAGTTACGTACGGCTCGCGCTGGTATTCTCGATCGTGCTGTCTGCGGCGTATGCTCTCGCGGGCTCGCCCGCGGCAGGCCCTGCCCGTCCGGCAGGCGGGTACCACCTGCTCAAGAAAGTTTCCTTCGGCGCCGCGCCGGGATTGGGCGCCACGGGAGAATACTTCGATTACGTCGTCGTCGACTCTGCCGCGCGCCGCGTTTACCTGTCGCATAGGACCGAAGTCATCGTGGTCGATGCCGATTCCGGCGAAAAAGTCGGCACAATTACGGGAGACTGGAAACGCATTCACGGAGTCGCTCTGTCCCCTGAAACGAACCACGGTTTCATCACGGACGGAGACGCGCGGCAATATCATCATGTTCGATATTAAGACTCTTAAAGTACTCAGCACGATCAAGGGCGAAGAAGACGCCGACTGGATCCTTTACGAGCCGGTATCGAAGCGCATATTCGCATTTAACGGCTCCTCCAAGTCGGCAACCGTCATCGATCCCGCGAAGGGTGAAGTGATCAAGACCCTCGCCCTGGGCGGCCAACCCGAACAAGCCGTCGCCGACGGCAAGGGCATGATTTACGACAACATCGAATCCACGAACGAAGTGATCGCCATTGACAGCAATGACCTCACCATCAAGTCGCGATGGCCGGTCGCGCCGTCCGGACAGCCCGTGTCCATTGCCATGGACCGCAAGACGCGCCGGCTTTTTATCGGCGGCAGAAATCCCAAGATGCTCGTAATGATGAATGCCGACACCGGAAAAGTGATCGGCGAACCGTTCCCGATCGGCGACCGTGTGGACGCCAACACTTTCGACCCTTCAACCAATACGGTGGCATCCGCAACGCGCGAAGGCATCCTCCACATTTTCCACGAAGATTCACCCGACAAATTGTCCGTGGTCGAAGCGGTGAAAACCGAGTTTGGCGCCAAGACCATGGGCTTCGATCCCAAGACCCACAATTTGTACCTCACCACGTCGGATTTCGGTCCGGCGCCGGCGCCCTCGGAGAAACAGCCTAATCCACAGCCAGTGGCTACTCCCGGAACATTTCGGCTGCTAATATATGGGCGGTAACGGAACGCCGGGATTGATCTCGAAGATTGAATCGTAATGGAGGTTCTATGAAGCGATTGAAAATTGCCTTGAGCATCGCGCTCTTGATGCTTGCCGCGGCCGTCGTCGTCTCCGCGCAGGGGCAAGTCACCGCGGTCCGCGCGGGCAAAATGTTTGACCCGAAGTCGGGCGCGAATTTGACGAATCAGGTGGTGCTCATCACGGGCGACAAAATTACGGACGTTGGTCCGGCCGACCGCGTGAAAATTCCGGCCGGCGCGAAAGTAATCGACCTCAGCAGTGCAACCGTGCTCCCGGGTCTGATTGACGGCCACGTTCACTTGACCGACGCGCAGGGAAATTTGCAACATCAGATGATGGTCGCGCTCTTCAGCGCCACCTCCAGCCTGAACGCAGGCTACACCACGCTGGTGGCGATGGGATCGCACGGCGGCGGCTACGCCGATGTGGAGCTCAAGAAGGCCATCCAGTCCGGCCTCGTGAAGGGCCCGCGCATCATTACCGCTGGCCCCATCATCAACATCACCATGCCGGGCAGTGCCTCCTTCCCGCTCATGAGCACGCCATTGGAGCAAGACATCGAAATAAACGGGGCCAATCAATTTCGCGGCGCGGTGCGGGAACTCGCCAAGTACGGCGTCGAGCACGTCAAGATTCACACCACCGGCCCCTTCTATTTCGATAAGGAAGGCAAGATGTTCAACCAGCCGCTTCCCACGCGGGAAGAGCTCGCCGCAGTGATCGACGAAGCGCACCGGCGCGGGATGTGGGTCGCCTCGCACACTTACGGAGGCGAAGGGTTGAAAATGGCCATCGATCTCGGCCTCGACAATATCCAGCATGCGACTGCCGCGACCGACGATGACATTCGCGAAATCGTGCAGAAGCATTTGCCCATCACCACAACGATTCTCGATCACCGCCAGGATGAGCCTGACGATCTGAAACAGTGGGCGCCCTATAGCCGTTGGCGCTTGGTGGAGGTCACCTGGAAGAAAATGCTGGCCGCCGGCGTGATCCTCGGCTGGGGCAGCGGCTCCGCGCCGCCTCCAGGCCGCGTCTATAACACCGAGTGCAATTGCTCGCACGGCGTGCAAGGCGAGATGTTCCCCGTATTTGTCAAATGGGGAGCCAGCCCGGTGTACACGCTCCGCATGGCCACCACGGTGAATGCTGAAATCATTCACATGTCGGATAAACTTGGCACCATCGAGAAGGGAAAGTTCGCCGACATGATCGCGGTTTCCGGAGATCCCTTGCAGGATATTTCCGAGATGCAGCGAGTGAAATTTGTGATGAAGGGCGGCGCAGTCATCAAGAACGATATGGCCATGGCGCCGTCCACGATGACGTCTTCCAATTGATCACTGGAATTGAGGGATGCCGTAGCGGCAGCAGACTTTAAGTTTTCCGTTCAAATGGGTTTCTGCCGCCACGACGTTTCAAGAATTTGGCGTTTCGCAATTGCCGTTCCGGCATTAGCCGAAATGTCCTCTCGAACCTTCCGATTCCCTTTCTTTTTTTTCCCGCGCGTATCCCCCGCGTTGCATCGTTAGTTCATAAGCCCAGATCGCTGAGTCCGGGATGTCCATCCGGCCGCCGCCCGAGCGGCCAATGAAAGAGCAGTTCGGATTGGCGAATCGGCAGATCGTTGATGCTGGCATGTCGATGATGCATGATGCCCTCGGCATTAAACTCCCAGTTTTCGTTGCCGTATGAGCGGTAAAACTGTCCGGAATCGTCGTGCCACTCGTAAGCGAAGCGCACGGAAATCCTGGCGCCGTCGAACGCCCACATTTCCTTGATGAGGTGGTAGTCCAACTCGCGGTTCCATTTGCGGGTCAGGAATTGAACAATCTGTTCCCTGCCGTTGATGAATTCGGCCCGATTGCGCCACTTGCATTCGACCGTGTACGCCAGCGCAACGCGTTGGGGGTCCCGGGAATTCCATCCGTCTTCCGCTTTCCGAACTTTTTCTATTGCAGTCTCGCGCGTGAAGGGTGGCGCCAAACTGACTTGGGGTTGCGGTGTCATTGGATTGCTCCTTTCCTCCATCCTCCGGTTAGGGATAATCTCGATCGACGAGGAGACATTTTCTTTCCCTGCCTCCCCGGCAATCTCCACCACACTGTCAATCTGACGAGCGATTCGCTTGACTTTGGCTATACTTTACAATAGCAAAGGCATGCAGAATGCCGCAGCCTGGCAAGCTTCTACGTATTTAAACGGAAAGAAAAACGAAATGGCGCAAACAGAAGATTCCGGGGAGGCTCGGTCGGTAATGGATGGCTTGAGGCGCGCAGCGCTCGAAGGCGAACGGCCAGGGATTGAGGAATGCGCCATGAGAGGTTCTTCGTGACCCGGAAAAAAGGGAATGAAGTGGCGGACAATCGCCGCCAATGGGTCAGCATCGTCCCATTAGGAGTCAATCAGCAGCATCCCCGCGCTTACAGAGGGTTGCTCCAAACCGCCTGGGAAAACCGTGACAATCTTGCCTACGCCTGGCGAATTTTGCGCGACGGCTGTTGCGACGGCTGCGCTCTCGGAACCACGGGCATGCACGACTGGACTCTGGACAGCATTCATCTTTGCGCCGTGCGTCTGCAGTTGCTCCGGCTGAACACCATGCCGGCGATGGACTGGCGCTTGCTCGAAGATGTCACTTCTCTTCAACGAATTTCCGGTCGCAAACTGCGCAAACTGGGGCGCCTGTCCGTGCCTATGGTGCGGCACAAGGGCGAAAAAGGATTTCGCCGCATTTCCTGGGAGGAAGCGATTCACTTGACGGCGAAACGGTTGCGCGCGGTCGATCCGCATCGCCTTGGCTGGTACCTCACCTCGCGAGGGCTCACCAACGAGGCCTACTATGCCCACCAGAAAGTGGCCCGCTTTTTCGGCACCAACCATGTGGACACCAGCGCTCGCATCTGCCACGCGCCCAGCACAGCGGCGCTGAGCGCAACGGTCGGATGTGCGGCGACGACCTGCTCATATTCCGATTGGATTGGCAGCGACCTGGTCATCTTTGTCGGCAGCAACATTGCCAACAACCAGCCTGTCGCCACCAAATATCTTTATTACGCAAAGCAGGCGGGGACAAAAATTTTCGTAGTCAATCCCTACTTCGAGCCGGGCCTGGATCGCTATTGGGTGCCGTCGGTTGCAAAGAGCGCGCTGTTTGGAACGCGCCTCGCCGATGACTATTTCCAGATCCACATCGGCGGGGACATCGCCTTTTTCTACGGCGTGTTGAAACACCTCATCGAGAACGATTGGGTGGACCGCGAGTTTATCGCAGCCCGCACGGTCGGTTGGCAAGACGCCGAAGCCAAGGCGCGCAGCCTATCATGGCCGGATCTGGAGCGCAGCGCGGGGCAAAGCAAGGCGGAGATGTATCGCTTCGCGGAGGCCTTCGGCAAAGCCCGCCACGCCATCATCGTTTGGAGCATGGGGATTACTCAACACAGCTATGGAAGCGACAATGTTCGCTCGATTGTGAACCTTCAACTCGCCCGCGGGAACGTGGGCCGGCCGCATACCGGCTTGATGCCGGTCCGCGGCCATAGCGGCGTTCAAGGCGGCGCGGAGATGGGCGGTATGCCCGGCGCCTACGTGATGGGGGTGCCCGCCACCGAGGAAAATGCCCATCGCTTTGCCCAACCTGAGTTCTGGGGCTTCGAACCGCCTGCGTGGAAAGGGATTCCCGCCACGCAAATGATTTTGGCCGCTGAGCGCGGGGAGATTGACGCGCTGTGGCAAAGCGGCGGCAACTTCGTGGACACCTTTCCCGAGCCTGACCGCGTGCGGCGATCGGTGGCAAACATCGGTTTCCGCGTCCACCAGGACATCATGCTCAGTTCGAACATGCTCGTGGACCCCGCGGACACGGTCGTTCTGCTTCCCTCGCGAACGCGTTACGAGCAGCGCGGCGGCGGGACAGAAACCAGCACCGAACGGCGCATCATTTATTCCCCGGAAATTCCCGGCCCGCGAATCCCCGAAACGCGCGACGAGTGGGAAATCCCGGTCCAAGTCGCGCGCCGCGCCGACCCCGACCGCGCCGCGAGGATTTTCCCCTGGAAAGATACGCAGGACATTCGCGAGGAAATCGATCGCGTCTGCCCCACTTATAAGGGGATCGGCGGCCTGCGCAAGAAGGGCGACAACTTCCAGTATGGCGGGCCGCGCCTGCTTGTGGACCGCTTCTTAACGCCGGATGGGAAAGGCCACTTCTCCCCGATTAGCCTCCCGGAAGAAAATGTTCCCGCGGATAGATTCCTGCTCTCCACCCGGCGCGGCAAGCAATTCAACAGCATGATTTACAGTGCCACGGATCCCCTTACCGGCCTCAAGCGGGAAGACATCATCATGGCGAAAGAAGATGCGGAGCGGCTTGGCCTCCGGAATGGAGACCCCATCCTGCTGCGGAACGATCGCGGCGAATTCCGCGGGCGCGTGAAGATTGATCGCATCAAGCCGGGGAGCATACAGGGCCATTGGCCCGAAGTAAACGTTGTCGTTCCGGCCGGCCGGCTCGATCCAAGCGGCGTGCCGGACTATAACGCGGTCGTCGAGATCATTTCGCTGAGCGGCCAAGAAGCCGTCGCGGATTCGAAAGTGGCCACGGCATAAGGCAGTTACATTTCATTCGGGGCCGGCCCTGCTCTGCCGGCAAAATGAAAACGCACTGAGCAACATTTTTCGGGTCCCAGGGTCTCAGGCACGTAAACTTCTTCGACTTGAGGAGTTACCCATGACGCCAGATTCACTGCCCAACCGGTGGGGTATAGCAGTAGCAGCAGTGATCATGCAAATTTGCTTGGGCGCCGTGTACGGCTGGAGTGTGTTCGTCAAACCGCTCATCAGCGCCGAGCATTGGCGGCTGACCGACGTCTCCTTGAACTTCACGCTGGCGATTGTTTTCCTCGGGTTTGGCACGGTGATCGGCGGCCTATGGCAGGACCGCGTGGGCCCGCGGAAAGTGGCCACGGTGGCCGGAATCCTGTACGGCGTCGGCTACCTGGTTGCCGGATTTGCCGCCTCGCGCCATTCTCTCTACGGGCTCTACCTTGGATACGGTGCCATTACCGGGATCGGGATGGGCATGGGATACATTTGCCCGGTGGCCACGCTGGTAAAATGGTTCCCCGACCGGCGCGGATTGATGACCGGCGTCGCCGTTTGCGGTTACGGTTTTTTGCGCGCTGATCATGAGCCCTTTCGCGGCATGGGAAATCATCCAGCACGGCATTCCGGCGACGTTTTCGACGCTTGGCATCGTGTACCTGATTGTGGTTGTGCTTGCGGCGCAGTTCTACGCGAATCCTCCGCAAGGTTGGCGTCCCGCGGGCTGGGAGCCGCGCACTGCGGTAGCCAAGGCGGCCAGCACGTACGATTTCACTGTCAGTGAAGCGATGGGCGCCTGGCAGTTTTATCTTCTCTTCCTTCTGTTATTTCTAAACGTGTCAGCTGGCATAATGATTATCAGCCAGGCTTCTCCGATGGCGCAGCAGCTCGTCGGCATGTCGGTTCTGCAAGCCGCCGGAATGGTGGGCGTGATCTCGATCTGCAACGGGCTCGGGCGGGTCTTCTGGGCCTGGGTCTCGGACTCGCTGGGCCGCGCGCGGGTGTATTTCCTCCTCTATTTCATCCAAGTGGCGATCTTTTTTGCGCTCCCCCATATTCGGGATCTGACCTTGTTTACCGCCGCATTCGCCCTGATCGGATTGTGTTATGGCGGCGGATTTGGCACCATGCCCTCCTTCACGGCCGATTTCTTCGGCGCAAAATATGTGGGAGGGATTTATGGCTGGATTTTGCTGGCCTGGGGAATGGCCGCGATTCCTTCTCCGATCATGATCGCGCGAGTTCGCCAAAACACGGGCAGCTATGGTCCGGCCATCACGGTCATCGCGATTGTGATGCTGCTGTCGCTGGTCCTCCCGCTCATTGCGCGGCGGCCGGCGAAGGAAACGACCGGGGCGCCCGCAGCGGCAGCCGGAGCCGACTGAGCGGCGCGCGGAGAAGGCTTTGGTAGCACAGGCACTCTTGCCTGTGCGGTTTTTGCGATCGTCAGTGCGGCGCTTCGTCTGATCATGCGACTCACAAAACCGCACAGGCAAGAGTGCCTGTGCTACTCGAGTTTCTGCAATAGATGCATGGTGCCTGACTGCGCCGGCGGAATAAGCTCCTATCCATGACTCAAAAAAGCCGCAACATCGAACTCACCCAAGTCACGCAATGGGAGGAAGGCAAAACCACTCGCGTCGAAGACTTCTTGGCCGCCGAAGAGCCGCTGGAGATGCGCGCCGGAAGATTTTCCCTCGGCGTTACGCTTCGCACGCCAGGAGACGATGAAGAACTCGTTGCCGGTTTTCTTTTTACCGAAGGCATCCTATCCCGGCGAGAACATCTCGTGGCGTTGCGCTTGCCCGCCGATCACGCGCCGGAACGTAATCTCGTGCGCGTGACCCTCGATCCCAAGGTGCGCCTCAAGGCGCGCAGCGCAGCCCGCAGATTTTCGGCCGGCTCGGCATGCGGCGTGTGCGGCAAGGCGTCCATCGACCAGCTCCGCCGGAGCGGCCTGCGCCGCCCTGAAGACACGACGCTGTTTGACCCCGAAATTTTGTGCCAATTGCCCGAAAAACTGCGCGCGGCTCAGGCCGTCTTCGGCCGCACAGGCGGCTTGCACGCCGCGGCTCTATTCAACTCGGCAGGAGAATTGCTGGCGTTGCGTGAAGACATCGGCAGACATAACGCCGTGGACAAGGTAATCGGGTGGGCGTTCCTGGGAGGCCGCTTGCCCCTTAGCGGACATGTGTTGCTCGTCAGCGGCCGCGGCGGATTTGAGATCGTGCAAAAGGCGCTTTCGGCCGGCATTCCGCTGCTCGCGTCGGTATCGGCGCCTTCCAGTCTCGCCGTACAACTCGCGCGCGAGCTTGGTTTGACGCTCGTGGGTTTTCTGCGCGGCAGGCGGTTCGTCATTTATTCCGGCGATGAGCGCGTCAAGGATTCTGGCTCTCGTTCCTGAGAAGCCCCGATTTTTTCATTGAACAGTGAGCGTCACCGTCGTCCAGTGCTGTAACGACCCGGACGTTGCGTTGCAATACCTTCGAAGCATATCGCCGCCGTGTTAGCGGTCGCGGCATTATTCTATGGTTTTAGAAGGAAAAGAAGTTTGGCTGGGAGGCCTGGACTCGAACCAGGATAGTCAGCTCCAGAGGCTGATGTACTACCGATTGTACGACCTCCCAACTAGTTTACAACAAACTACTTACCTTTCAAGGCGGGGCGTTTTGATGCAACTCTCACTGAACTCTCACTGACGAGTCCGTCAGACTTTTCAGCCTGTACACGGCGCATTGCCTCGAGGACATCCGTCTCGTCAACGATGTGGTAACGGTCGAAGACTGCGCGCGTTTTGTGGCCCGAAATCGCCATCGCTACCCTCTCATTGACTCCGGCCTTCATCAGGTTCTTGATTGCTGACCGTCGAAGGTCGTGCACAATCAAGCCAGTATACCGACGATTGTTTTGCTTATCAATTGGTTCCAGCTTCCCGAGGCCACAAACGTCACACGCTTTATTCCAGGCCTTGCGGAGATTGGTGCCGTCGAACACTTTGCCAGTTTTATCCTCGACTGCTTGAAGCATCTCAATCAGGTCGTCCGGCAGCGGCACCGTACGAGCCTCGCCAGTCTTGGCCTGTTCATCCTCGATCCGGATCACGGCACGCTTCAAGTCTACCTGCGGCCACTCGATCTGCAAGGCCTCGCCGAGGCGTACGCCGCAGAAGTACAGGAACGTGATCAGAGGCCGTAAGTGGATCGGCAGATGTCCGAGCAGTTCATCAAACTTCTCACGCGGCAGGAATCCTTTGCGGGCACCGTTGGCTTTGTAAAATCGAATCTTCGGCACGACGTGAATCTTGCCATCCTCGTGAGCGATCCGGAGCATTCGCCGAAGTAGCTTTAGGGAGTTGTTGACGGTGCTGTTGGTCACGCCTTCTTCCAGCCTCTTTGTGGCAAACTCACGGGCGCTGTCAGTTGTGATCTTTGTCACGGCCACGCCAGGTTCGTCATCACTCTTATAGCCGAAATATTCATCGAGTGCCTTGAGGCCGTTTATGAATTCCGTACCGTCAGCGGCCACTAGCAGGCTCCGGTTTCCTTTCTCGGTGTAGTTTTGCATGAGGCCAGCTCGAAGCTGACCGTACGTGATTTTGCTCACGTCACCGATGAAAGGTTTACCGTGATCGGCATCGGTCAGAAGGTTGCGGAGAAATCCCTGAGCTTCCTGCTTCACGTCAGTGCCAGTCGAGATACGCTTCGGGTGACCGTTAACGTAGATTTGGGCGTAGTAGTTGGGGCTGCCCTTCATTTTGAAAAGCCCGCCTGTGCCTCGATCACGTTTCATAAATCACCTTAGTGATAGTATTCAGACTTTTCAGTGAGAGGTCCATAGTATTTTAGTTTTTATTTTGACTTATTGGTAATCATGCGGTATTGTGCTCTCAAGCAGATGGAGAGCACAGAAGGTCACTGGCCGTCGAAGCATTGACCGTAGCTCTTGTAAGAAATCCGACCTCTTTGATCGGCTCCGCTAATCCTTAGTGGAGCTTTCTATGACTGCACAATCTGACGCACCACAGCCGCGCCTGCTGGACATTAAAGCCGCGGCGCGTTACCTCTCAACGACCGTCTGGCAAATGCGATCCCTCGTTTGGGAGAAGAAGCTGCCGCACATTCGTTTGGGGCACCGTATCCTGTTCGACATCGTTGACCTCGACAAACTTGTGATCGAAATGAAGAGGGTGGCCTGATGCTGCCTTACCCTTCAAAAGATATTGCGTTTTACTACGCGTTGCGATGGCTGGCTAAACACTCTGGCAGAAGGCAAACAATAGAGTACAGCCAGCTCACGGCAATTGAGGTGACGTTTTGCCGTTGCAACACAAGCCAGCCTAAAGCGACCGTCTGGATCGACGACACGATTTATGTGTGGGGCGATTACCTCATTGTTTGCAGCCCTGGCGAGTGGCATGGCGACGCGGCGGGGCACCTGACAATACTTCATTCGTCAGGCGTCACCAAAACTTACTTTTGGGGCAACAAGCCATGACGCGCCCAGACCTGTTTTCAAAGCTAGGAACGATCCTTGACATCGCCGAACGTGACCGAGAATACAGCACGGTAGAGCTTGAGATACGCGACGGCAAGATTGTTCTGCTCCGCACTATCAAGACTGAGAAAATAGAGGACAGAGGGGAAAACACCCATGCCACAAGACACCAGCGGTAAACCAATCAGCGTCAGGCTTGACGCGTCATTCGCTAGTGCCCTCCGCGAATACCGCGAACACGATTCCAAGCATTTATCCAATGCTGAACAGGTTCGCCGTGCCTTAATTTGTTATTGGGTCAACTCGAATAATCCAGCAGGAGCACGTGCGACCAACATCGTATTCGCTGATGACGGTGAAGAGGTCAGAATCGTGCCAGAGGAGAAGCCAGAATGACGCACGATTCTGGTTTCGAATGCTCAGCCGAGTGGCATCTGTGGGAACAGCCAATCGCACACGCTATCTATCAAAAGATCGGGCAGATCACGGTCGGCGGCAAGAGACCTTACTTCGGCCTTGAGCAAAGCCTGATCGATTTCTTCGGGATGGACTACTCCGCCGGTTCGAAGCGATTCAGATTTCTGAGAGATGGCGGCTGGCTAGAGAGTTTACCGTTATCACAAGCAGAGGCGGAGATGAAGCTTACTGGCGTCGAAACCGACGCTGCTCTAGCATCTCTCAAGCGGAATCGCTTTCAACCTAAGAAGTATCAATGGATCCATCACGATGAATGGGCGATTGCACATCCTGGCAAATGCTATGTCAAGCCGACCTTCGTATGGGATAACGAAAGTCTTGATCCGCTTGGACCGATGCTCTTTGCCGTAAGTGAAGGGCTGAAGTGGTATCCCGGACTCCTTGTCGGACCTCGAGCGATCTACGGTTCCGACGAGGCCGTTGTCGAAGGCTTCAAGGCGTTTGTCGCTGGCTTGCCTTTGTATCCAGTCGGCCGGAGGGCCTGGAAGAAGGCACAAGGTCAATTCTGTCACTTCTGCGCTGAGAAGAGAGATAACCCTTTTGAGTTCGCCGATTCAAAATGATGCTGAAAAGTCAGCGGTTTACACAGGTCACGCTGGGTTTCAAAACACAGCGACGGTAGTTTTCAAAACACAGCGACGCTGGGTTTCAAAACACAGCACCGCTAGTTTTCAAAACACAGCACGAATGGTTTCAAAACACAGCGCGCTAGGTTTTGAAAACTACCTAAGGCCGGAGTCAGGCTTGATTTAGATTTGAGCTAAGGCCAGATGTAGGCTTGCAGCAGACTTGATACCGGCGTACGCCGGCCTCGCGTGCTGTTAATTCGTATAGGAAAACCCTCGACCATGACGTTGTAAAGAAGCAAGGCACAAGTAGCTGCCCATACGTCTGCCCGGCCTCGACTACGTCACATCCTGACTGTGATGCATGGCGTCTACAGCCCAATTCGATTTCGCAACGGAGCGTGACTGGCGCGTTGTCGCCTGTCACCGTTTCCCGCTGTCAGGAGCCGTTGGTAACGTGCGTGGTGACGGTCGCTACGCCGCAGTGACAAAATGCTTTCGCCGCTGGAAGGTACTTCTCTATCAAGTGGCCGCGGATCGCGACAACAAACTTGCAGAATGGCAAGACCGTGGCTGTGGGCCGGACTGCCGATTTGAACACAGCGCAGAAACTCTTAGTTAGTTCCTTTTGGGCTTGCGATTTGTTCTGCCTTGATTTGGCAATCGATCGCCGAACATAGGTAAGGGTGCGGCACACGGTCGCCGTGCAACTGTTACCAAGTCGCAAGCCCAATGGAAATACATGGACATACTCAAAGTCAAACTCGAGGGCCACAAAGCCAAAGTCTTGACGGACGCTGGTTTGTTCTCTATCTCGGACCTCCGAGTCGTTCGCGGTCCCAACATCGTCAAACAGGTCCGGCAGCAGCCAGGCCCACTACTCTATCGGCTTCACCCTAAAGACGGATGGCAGTACAGTCCGGATAATTTTTGCGGGCGCTATGTCTTCAGTCAGGTTCCCGAAGGTGAGTGGCACGCCAACCTTACAGCTATCCTTGCTGCTGCCGATGCGGCCGGCTTCGGAGACTGGTGATGACATTCAAAGAATTCAGGCATTTATACCTGCCGTGGCTGCTGGAGAAGCTCTTCTACAGATTCTTGTGGTATCCCCATGTCTGGCTTTCGAAGCTGTGCTTGTGGGAAACCTCCGACGAGGCAGTGGAAGGTGCGCGGCGGCACTCGGAAGGCTGGCGCAAACGTGACCAGGCCCGGAGACGACGTTGGGGAAGACCTGTGAAGCCCTCAAGAGTTTTCTAGCAAGTCAAATTGAATAGGAGGAAAGCAATCGTATGAATCTACCGCCCACAGCTTGTTCCAATCAAGGTTGCGCACGCTACGCAGTCGCAGGTGGTAAGTGTGCCGACCACAAAAGCGAAACTTCAAAGAAGTATCACGATTCCTACGCGGTCAAGAGCGAACGCCCTTACTTCAAGGAATACAGGTCAGCCAAGTGGAAGGCTTTACGTGCTGCCAGGCTTCGCGGCAATCCCATCTGCCAGTTAATTGAAAATGGCGTCCAATGTACAGCGCCAGCCTACCACGGCCACCACATTATCTCCCCTGGCACAAACTTCAGCCTATTCTACGTTTGGTCGAACATCGTCATGCTTTGCCGCCATCATCACGATCACAGAGACGGAGAACAGGCCAACGATCCCCGAAACTTCGCTGACAGCATCGGCGCTACAGTAGGCGGCGTCACCAATCGCCTCATTCACCCAAAGCACGCCTTGAAGACGACCGCAGCCGGAATGTCGCTATCCTGCAAGCTGGCCGGCCTCCCTGAATGACCTTCTAGGAACGACAAGAAATACGATCAAACAATTCTAAACTGACCGTGTAGTGGCCGATTCCAGGGCTTCTCACAAGCCAGGATCGACGATCGAGGAGAAGACTGGCTGAGAGATCATGCAATTCCTATCGTTTGTAAGCCTGAGCAATATGAGACACTGATTCTACAGTCGTTCGAAGTGCCACATAGCCGCATCGATTTCGAAATTCATTTCGGCCAATTGACCGACCGTTATCGTTTTACACAAGAAGGCGAATTGCGATCTTGTGAGAAGGCCGCCTGCGACCACGCCAGTAGCAACCATCATATTCTTTTAGATTCCCACACGCAATTTGACTTCGGCCGGCATGTGATCGTCGCTACGACTTTGCGTGAAGAGCAGCCTGCAACAGTTCCGAGCAGTAACGCAGAGCAATGAATCGAGTAAGGAGATAGCAATGTCCAAATCAAAGGTCACAACGAAACGAATTGCCAGGCTGTATGCCGAACACAGGAATTTTGCGAAGGTTGGTCGCATCGTGAACCTTCACCTCACTTCAGTCCGCACTCGTCTGGTTCGCGCCGGCTTGCTGAAGTAGAGGCCGCTAATGACTTACTACGGGGCGGTTGCAATTGTGGAAGCGGCAAGTATGCAAGTGCCTCCCAATGTGGATCACGTTGAGGTTGTTCGCCTAGCTATTCGGATGCTTGACGATGTGGAGTTCAGATTGCAGCGTCAGCGTCTTATCAGCAAAGGTTCCATTCTCGGCGAGGCCGAGGCGACCAAATACTCACAGTTGAATGTTGATGCCGCCGCAGTCGTTCGTTCGATGTCGCAAGCCGCAAAGACGGCTCTGCGAAAACGCACTCAAGTTTGAGGAGCAAAACAAATGGACAGCAAGGAGCAATCAAGCAAGAGCCAGACTACAAAGATGAAGAACTGGAACAGTGGAAAGCAGACGCCGCAGAGCTTGAAGCGTCAAGCCATTAAAGTTTGAAGAGATTCCTCGGCCGGCGCACTAGTCCAGCGCCGCTGAGGGATCGGCCGCAGCGCTGGGATGACTCCTCACCTCTACGGAAGCGGAGTGCCTTGCAATTACAAACCGTGCGCAAGAACGTGTCGGGAACGTAATGGGCTTCGAACTAAATGAACATTGGCACACTGGCCGGCGCAGCCGATGCACGGATGAAGCCATTCTCGCGGCCTGGAATTCAGGTAAAGCCATGACCGCCATACGAAAAGAGACAGGGGCAGGCCGAGAAAGAATTCGGGATCTGCTCAAGAAGAAAGGCGTTTGGTACTGGCGCGGTACGGCACGGTCCAGTCCCCATCTTGTTCAGCATCAATTCAAAAAGAAGGTGTCTTGTGCCTAGCGGAACCCAAATACACCATCTATAAACATGTCCGCTTCAAGGACGGCTCTTGGCGTTACTGCCGAGCGGCACTCTACGCCAATCACCGCATCAAGACCGATGTCGTGACCGTCGGAGGCAGAGAGGAGAAACATCCGGAGGGCAACTACTACATTGCCTGCAGCGGAAAATGGATTCCTGCCGGGGCTGACGCACTGACTGCACAACGGCAACAACACGCTCTGCTGTCGGGCAATGCGCTGGAATACGAACTCTACTCCGGTAGGTCCGTGCCGAAAGCCGACGTAGTTCAACCCCAAGAGCCCGTTACCAACGGGCGCAAGAAAGTCAAGGACGAAATCTCCAAATGCCTCGAAGACATGGTCGCCTCAAAGCGGCCGGGGAAGAGCGTCCGTATGAATCGCAATTTTCTCAACGCGTTTGCCAATCTCATCGGCAAGGAA
Source organism: uncultured Acidobacteriota bacterium (assembly GCA_963813185.1). Classification (GTDB taxonomy): domain Bacteria; phylum Acidobacteriota; class Terriglobia; order Acidiferrales; family UBA7541; genus Palsa-360. Next base: position 174,213 of record CAWEYA010000021.1, on the reverse strand, counting down.
TACGCCGACGAATACAAGCGAGAAGATGTCATCAAGTTCCGCAACGATCTTCTCGATGACGGATACGCAAGAAAATACATCGACACGCAAATGGATTTCGTCCTGACGTTCTTTAGACACTGGCTGAAAATGCCGATTCAAATGGAAAGGGGTGATCGACTCGAATACGTAGCAAATCCTCCCGAACCTTACCCCGACGAGGAAATCATTGCGATGGAGCGGAGAGCCAAGGGCGAATTCAACCTGCTTGTCCGGCTGTATCGCTCGACGGGCTGTCGTTTGCAGGAGATCACCCACCTCTGTGATACGGATGTGAATCCCCACACGAAAACCATTTTCATTCACGAGAAGCCGTGTACAGACTGTCCGGACTGCCGCGACCGAGGAGGTATCTGGCGACCGAGAACACCTGCGGGCACCCGAGAAATCCCAATTAGCGACTCGTTGGTGGAGGAACTGCTTGCACTCGGCAAGGGACTGCTCTTTCCGGGGAAGCACAGCAAGGTCGAGCTGCACATGTTGCGGGAAATTCAGCGGGCAGTGAAGGGGTCGGGCGTACGGAAGGTCAAGATGCATCGTTTCCGTGACACGTTTGCAGTCAACAAATTGCGTGACGGTGTGGACGTGAGGACACTGCAACGATGGCTCGGGTATGAGACTGTCGAGCAGGTCATGGAATATTGCGCATGGCTCGATTCGCAGGGCGAGGCAGCTCGCAGGCACGCCAACAAGGAAGACGTCCGTTACCAAGCAGCGGCTCTACCCGCGCCGTGCGGCAAGCTCACCTTAGACGAAAAGGAAGACCGGTTGGCGGAGATGAACAAAAAGGAGGAAAAGGAAAAATCCACCACGAGCAAGCCAGCCTCTCCGAAGACAGCAAAAGTCATCCCCAACGACACCGTCGGTGTTGTCGTGACCGGGACGCCCTCTTTCTGATTCTGAAGTGTGCGTGGCCCGTGAATTCTCACCACAGGATTCTGACCTCAAAAAAGTCGCCTGAAATCGTCGAAACTGGACCAATCTTTGGCGTTTCAACTTAGCCCAGTGGGTCGCGCCGGACGCGCCGAGTATGTCGGGACTTTTTGCGCGGGAAGGACGGTCCGTTCCCTGACACTGCCGCCGTTCGAGAACGATGAAGCGGGCTTGCTCGTCCATGGAACTTCTGCGGTCTGACATCGCCCAGCGTGCGTGATGTGGTTACCATCGAGATTGCATTACAGAAGCTGACGAACGAGCACAGGTGGGCGAAATGATTAATCTGTCGCTGAAGCCCTTTGAGTTTCATGGTTACTTCGGTAACCGGCGCGTCATATCGTTCGGATTTCGTTATGACTACGCTCGTCGAGGAGTCCATCAGGCCGAACAGGCACCATCTTTTCTTGACGCGCTGCGGCCAAGAATCGCCGCGTTCGCCAGAGGAGTTCAAGCAAATCGGCGCCATCGAATATCGGCCCGGCGCGGGAATCGGTTGGCACCGAGACAAACCGGACTTCGGCGATGTGGTGGGGATCTCACTGTTATCCGCCGTCAGGATGCGATTTCGGAAACGAAGCGGCCGTGGCTGGCTGCGGGAGTCGCATCTTCTAGAGCCTCGGTCGGTTTACATCCTCACTGGGCAAGCTCGCGAGGAGTGGGAACACGGAATCGCGCCCGTCACTTCGCTACGGTACTCAGTGATGTTCCGGACGCTCGCTCCTGGAACATTCAAGCTCTTAGCAGCGAGTTAGCCCTGCGCATTTGTGAGCAATTCAGGCAGAGGTGCCCTTGCGCTCCTCGGCGCGAAATTCGACAGGCCGTTCGCGACGGGCCTGCGAGAGCGCAACCTGCACTCCGGCCGCGACGAAGTCCGGCCCGTAGACCGGCGTTCCAGGCTGCTGGCGCCAGGATTCAGCAAGGCTGCCCGCATCCACAGGATCGAACCCGATTTCATCGACGAGCCGGAACACAGTGGTTTTGGCCTTGGGGTCGTCTCCAGCAACAGGAATCGCAACTCGACCCGTGGTGCCGGCTGGCAGACCGAAGTTCTGTAGGTGAGCGGCTGTCGTTCGCCAAAATCCTGTCCGCCTGTGATTTCAACAGGATATAGCGTTGCGTTCCACAAGCAAACCGCGATAGTAACCCCGCATGACAGAGACCTTTCGACTCCTGTTCGGCACCATTCTTCGCCTCTTGCACGCACGTCGCAGCCTCCTGGTTGAAAACCTCGCTCTCCGTCAGCAGCTTGCGGCACTGAAACGAAGGCATCCCAGGCCAAGACTCACAGTATTCGACAAGCTATTCTGGGTTTGGGCGCGAAGGTTCTGGTCCGGATGGAGTCAGGCGCTTATCGTGGTTACCCCGGAAACGGTGGTCCGATGGCATCGGACTGGTTTCCGGTTGTATTGGAAACTGATTTCCAAAGTGCGAAGGCCGGTCGGACGAAGACAGACTCCGAAGGAAGTTCGGGAATTGATCTTTCGCATGGTGGCTGAGAATTCAACTTGGGGAGCGCCGCGCATCCACGGGGAGCTTCTCATGTTGGGTTTCGATTTTTCCGAGAGAACTATTTCTCGCTGGATGAAACGAGTACCGCGAGATCCCGAACGGGCCAAACGCTGGCTCGCCTTTTTGCGCAATCATCGGGAAGCCATCGCGGCGATGGATTTCTTCACTATTCCAACGGTCACCTTTAGAGTTCTCTACTGCTTCTTCGTGCTCAGCCACGACCGTCGGCGGATCTTGCGCTTCAACGTCACGAAGCACCCGACGAGTCTGTGGATCGTTCAGCAACTGCGGGAGGCGTTTCCGTTTGAATCGACTCCTCGATTTCCCATCTTCCACCGTGATGGCAAATATGGAGTCGAGATTCCCGTTGCGGTTCGAGCCCTGAAGATGAACCCTGTGCGGACCTCGTTCGAGAGTCCTTGGCAAAACGGCCTCGCGGAGCGATGGGTCGAGAGTTGCCGACGCGATTTGCTGGATCATGTCATCGCAGTGACCGAACGGCATCTCAAGCGGATGTTATCCGACTATGTTCGCTACTACCATGAAGACCGAACCCATCTTGGCCTAAACAAGGAAACACCTGGGGAGAGAGTTCGTTCAATTTGTCGCGGTCGGGTGCTCTCCTTCCCTAGGCTCGGCGGCTTGCATCACCGCTACGAACGAGCCGCGTAAGTCTACCGTCGGATCCGAGGAACTCGGGAACCCCCTGTGCTTGCATGCCAGAACTCTATTTTGCCTCTTCCGCTGGATTTTGTTTGAAGGATTCAATGTCAACTGGTGAGGATCGAAAGACGATAAGACTCGGCCTTTTAGGGTCGGATAGAATTTTGGCGAGGGACACCCTCAAACTGTCGTGGCAAGTCGATGCAGGTGTGGCGGCGATTGACCGGTTGGTGCGAGGGGATCGAGCCGGAGTAGCCGCTGCCACGCCTGGCATTTCCTTCCTTTGAGATCGTGGCGTCGGGATTCGTGCGTCGTCTCCTTGACATACCGTGAGCGAAAGGTGTACCGTTCGCATGTTCGCAGCCAACAGCGGCATCCCTCAGCGAACAGCGAGACAGGGCAAACAGACGGCGCGCCTCGCTCATGGACGTGCCGTTTTTCTTCTTAGCTCGCGGCACTTCCACTGCATTGCCTTTCCTTGAGGCGTGGCGAAGGGCGGTCGCGCCACCCCGATAAGACGACTTCTCGCCGGCGTGAAGCTTTGGAGCCTTCCTCACGATGAGGTGATAAACGTCACGCTGCAAAGTGAGGCAACACACAGCGGCGCCGGCCGAATAAAGACTAATTTTATATTGATTGGAACTTTGCACTACGGAGGTTTGATTCATGCAAGACCACGGTGCAGAAAACGAGATCCGAGGACCATGCGTGACTTTTCTAATCGCCTGCGAACCTGACCGGCTAGGCAGGCACTGCTATAGCCTGGAAGGGAAGCCCACGGATTTTTCGCACGCTGCTGAATTCGGCAGTTGGCAGGAAGCAAAACGGTTCGCTGACGGCCACGGAATCAAGGTGAACGGCGCGATGGTGAGCATCATCCTCAATCGGAAAGATACCGCGCACTGATGCGCAGTGCCTTCTTGGACTAGGGAGTCTCGGCGATATTCCAGGTCTTCCTGAGAGTCGTGGTGTAGAAGAATCGGAGGGCGGCGAGGCGTATCGTAACGGTGCCCGGTGATACCTTCCGCTTCTGGAACAACTCGGCTTGGTATTCGCGAATATGCCGCAGGCCCAGACGGTCGGGCGGATGGTTGAATCGTCGAGAGAAATCTTCGACTGTGCGGATGTAATAGCGTGTGGTTGTCCCTCGCCAAAATCTCATCCGCGCCGAATGTGGCGCGATTCTCTCCTTTCGCTACAGCGTGAAGAGTCTGAACTTGATCAAGATTTGTTTTGAGGAACGCAATGTTCTCTCGGGAGCGGGCACCAGTGTGCGCGCATGCAGCGCGCATATATATCAAGGATGAGCAGAAAGTTGGGCCGGATCAGGCGGCCCGATCGTAACGGTGATGTAGCCCGCCGAGCCGGTCATGAGAAAGAATGGAGCCGGAAGCCATGCACCGAGCCCTGCCGTTCGGTGTTCCCTTATCGAGTCCGAGGTGAGTGCGATCGTCATGATAGTAGCCAACATAATCAGCGAGCAGACGACTCAAGTGACGCTCACTCAAAGCGATCACGTGATCTAGCAAGTCACGCCGGCAGCTTTCAACCCAACGCTCCGCAAATCCATTCTGCCAAGGACTCCGCAACGAAGTGCGGACACATTTGATTTTCATCGACCGAATCGCGGTAGGAACCTCCATCCCATACTTGGCATCCCGATCGAAGATGAGAAACCGGGGAGCGGTCCCATAGGGGAAGGCCTCCCGCAGTTGCTGGACGACCCACAGGCTGGTGGGATGCCGCGTCACGCGGAAATATAGGATACGCCGCCGATCATGGCCGAGGATGAAGAAGCAGTAGAGCACGCCGAACGTAATCGTGGGGACGGTGAAGAAGTCCATCGCAGCGATGGCTTCTCGATGATTGCGCAGAAAGGCGAGCCAACGTTTGGCCGGCTCGGGATCTCTCGGTGCTCGTCGCATCCAGCGGGAGATCGTTCGCTCAGAGACATCAAAACCGAGCATCAAAAGCTCGCCGTGAATGCGTGGTTCACCCCAGGTCGGGTTCTCGATCACCATACGGAAGATGAAATCCCGTACCCCTTTGGAAATCCTCCTCCTGCCCACCACTCGCCGGGCCCGGGAGATCACACGCCAATAGAGCGCGAATCCCGATCTGTGCCATCGCACGACGGTCTCTGGGCCCACGACAATCAGAGTTTGTTTCCAGCTGGACCAGAACCTTCGCGCAAGAACCCAGAAGAGTTTATCGAGCGCAGCAATCCGTGGCCTGGGACGCTTGCGCTTGAGCACAGTGAGTTGCTGCCGAAGAACGAGGTTTTCGAGCAAAAGGTTCCGGCGAGTACGGAAGACCCGGAGCATTGTTCCAGTTAGGACCGCGATGATGGAGAACATGGGCGGCTCGTATCGCAGTCGGCCTGTGAGTAGCAATGATCTAAGCTGTTGAAAATGCACACGGACAGAGTTTTGGCGAACCACACCATGATACTGATCGTTCTTTCCCTCGCGGCCGCCCTCATCGCGAGGTATCCTTTCGCCGCCGCTCGCTCTCCTTTATTATTTCGCTCAAATCCACGACCGGCCGTATCTCAATCGGTCCAAGTCCATACCTAAAGCCTGGTTGCTGTGAGACAAGCTGAATGGCATGATTGAGGTCTCGCGCCTCAAAGATCTGAATGCCGCCGAGCTGTTCCTTGGTTTCCGCATAGGGGCCGTCGGTCGTCGCGACTTTGCCGTTTTTCCAGTGCAGAGTCAACGCGGTCTCCGGAGGCTGAAGAGCCAGTTCGTCAACAATATGTCCGTTGGCACGCAGTTGGTCGCTGTGCTCGAAGCATTCATCGAACACGGCGTTTCGCTCGTCCTCGGTCATCCCTTCGAATTTTCCTGGCTCGATGTATCCCAAACAGATGTATTTCATTATTCCTCTCTCCCGGTAGGGAGCCAGCAGCACAGGTATCAGATTTTTTCTATCACTGTTTCGTGTAATGAAGCGCAACGCATCCTGATTTGAAAAACTTTGACTCAACAAGTTTTAATTGCAATTTCTCCGGCAGGCTAACACCCTCCAGCAGCCGTCTCCCTGCTCCTGCAAGGGTTGGCCCAACGACAAAACGATATTCATCCACCAGGCCAAGCTCCATAAGTTGTGAAGGAATATCTACACCACCGACTAAAATGTTTTTGCCTTGTTCTTGTTTCAATTTAAGCATTTCGTCGCGAAGGTTCGTGCGAACAATTCTCGTATTTCGATCTTCAGCGCCATCTAATGACCGTGAAAAAACAATTTTGTTGATGGAGTCAAATGCCCGAGCAAATTCGGTATCTGCTTTTGTCTCAGACTGGTTTTTGAGGACTTCAGGCCAATAGGGAACCATCAATTGATAGGTTTTACGCCCAAAGACCAGCAGGTCAACCTCTCGCGTGAGGTGAGTAAAATATTCAAGTGTTTCTTCATCGACAAATTGTTTGGTGTGGTCGCAGCAGCCATCTAGGGTGATGTTGATTGCAAAGATTAGTTTTCTCATTTGAGTCCTTCCCTTTTCGCTGTTATCTCTGACGTCGTCTCACGCCTAGCCGCCCATGGTCCCGGTCCGCAAAGGACCGTTCAGCTTGTAGGTGCTGAGGATGACGCCCGATGCCAGAGCTTTCGTGCTGACGAGCTCGAATGAGCGTGGCGGGGTTCCGTCCGCAAAGATGCGCTTCCCCGTGCCCAACAAGACCGGATAAACGACCAGCAGGACTTCATCCGCAAGCCCATGTTCGAGCAGCGTCGATGTCAGCGTGGAGCTACCCGAAAGGTTAAGGTCCGGGCCGTCCTGCGCCTTGATGCGGCGAATGCCCTCGACGATGTCCGATCCAAGGCTCTCGAACGGCCCCCATGCAAGACTTTCCGGACGGTGGGTAGCGATATATTTGGTTGCCGCATTGAGCCGGTCCGCCATCGGACTGCTCGGCGCCTTTGGCCAGAAGCCCGACCAGATATCGTAGGTGCGACGGCCAAGCAGCAGATCGAAGCTCTCGCCATACGCGGCGAGAATTGCATCTCTGCCAGCGGGGGTCCGATAGGGCGCGGTCCAGTCGCTGTAGGGGAAATCGCCGTCATCGGCGGAGTGCTGAATCACGCCGTCCAGCGAGATATGTTCCATGATCCTGATCTTTCTCATGACCTCTCCTTTAGCACTGGGTTTGAAGCGCCTGCGGCAGGCGCGGTAAACACTATTCCGATGCGGTGTTCGACCGAAAAAACGGGCGTACCTCGCCCGACGCCCGACAGACGACGGCGCCCTTACGTGCCCACGCCAGCGCCTCGTCCATGTCAGCGGCTTGCAGTATCGTAAGACCGCCTACGTGCTCCTTGGTCTGCAAATATGGCCCGTCGGTGACAAGCACCTTGCCATCGGGCTGCGCTCGCAGCGACTTCGCGCTGCTTGCCGGGTGCAAGCCGCCAGCGAAGATCGTGAGACCCTTAGCTTCCATCTCCTCGCTGAGCGCGTCCATATCCCGTACCATCGCTTCGTCCACGCTAGACGGGTCAAAGTCCTCCGGCAGCTGAATCATAGCCAAATATTGCGTCATTCCTTCCTTTAACGGCGTTCGGGCCAGCAGCCCAGTAGGGTCACTACGAAAAAAGGAGCGCACCTCAACCGGCGCCCGACAAGCGACCACGGCCTTGCGTGCCCACGCTAGTGCCTCATCCATGTCAGCGGCTTCCAGTATCCAAAAACCGCCCACGTGCTCTTTCGTCTCCAGGTATGGCCCGTCGGTGACAAGCACCTTGCGATTGGGCTGCGCTCGCAGCGACTTCGCTTCCCTCGCCGGGCGCAGCCCGCCAGCGAAGAGCCTGACACCCTTAGCCTCCATCTCCTCGTTGAGCACGTCGATATCGTGCTCCATCGCTTTGTCCACGCTAGACGGGTCAAAGTCGTCGGGCAGGTGAATCGCAACCAAATATTGCGGCATACCTCCTCCTTTAATGGTCTTCGGGCCAGCAGCACAGCCTTGCGCTCCTGATCTTCATCCTATAGTCGTCGCGCACGGACAAAATCGACATCCTAGACGGACTTTTTTTCAATTCCTCGAGTTTTTTTTCACTTCCTCGAGCCGCCGGCTTATCACTCCGCGACAGCACTGTATTCGCCGGTGCGCAGAGGGCCGCTGGGCTTGTAGGTGTTCATGACAATGCCGGAGGAACCTGCCTTCGAGCTGACTAGCGCGAGTTCGCGTGGCGGGGTTCCGTCGGAAAAGAAACGTTTGGCTATGCCTAGCAGGACCGGATAGATGAGCAGCATTACTTCATCGGCGAGGCCGTGTTCGATCAGCACCGGTGTCAGCGTGGAGCTGCCCGAGAGGATCAGGTCCGGGCCGTTCTTCGCCTTGATGCTGCGGACACCCGCGGCGATGTCGGGACCGAAGCCTTCGACCGGGCCCCACTTGAGGCTATCAGGCCTGTGGGTGGCGACGTATTTCGTCGCCGCGTTTATACCGTCCGCTATCGGACTCTTCGGGGCTGTCGGCCAGAAGCCGCTCCAGCTATCGTAGGTGCGGCAGCCCAGCAGCAGATCGTGAGGCTGGCTGGAAGCCGCGACGATGGCTTTTCCCAAGTCCGGGTCGTCATACGGCGCCGCCCATCCGCCGTATGGGTAGCCATCTTCCTTGCCGCCGGCGGCCTGAATCACGCCGTCCAGCGAGATGTGTTCGACGATCCTGAGCTTTCTCATGGCTTCTCCTTTAATTTTGTACGGGCTTGCGCTCGCGCTTGCCTGCGGCAGGCGGCGCATCAGTACGCTACGTTTGTGTCACTCACCTGCTTCATTCGGGTACGATCTCCCCGCGCTGCGCGTCCTGCGACCGAACGGGCGTACTTCGACAGGGGCCCGACAGGCAACGACGGCCTTGCGCCCCCACTCCAGCGCCTCATTCAGGTCAGCCGCTTCCAAGACCCAAAAACCGCCGATGTGCTCCTTGGTTTCCAGGTATGGCCCGTCGGTGATGAGCACCTTGCCACCGGGTTGTGCCCGCAGTGACTTCGCGCTGCTTACCGGGAGCAGGCCGCCAACGAAAACTCTCACACCAGCAGCGATCATCTCTTCGTTGAGCGCGTCGATATCGCGGCCCATCGATTCAGGCTCTAGGGACCCGTCGTAGTTGTCGGGGTGGTGAATAGCAACCAAATACTGCGTCATGATTCCTCCATTCTCCTGTAACGGTCTTCGGGCGGGCGGCTCTGCCTTCACGGGTACAACGAACTAGGTGAACGTCCCGTCTGTCCTCAGGTTCCGTCATCAGATAGTCGTTTGGGAGACCGAAAATCGACAGCTACTCCGTTTTTTTATTTCAACTGCCGAATCCGCTCTTGGAGGAATTGCCGCTCTGGTTCCTGTTGGGTCAGCGCCAGAGCTTTCTCATAAGAGGACCGAGCCTCGTCTGTCCTGCCGAGCCTGCGGTACATATCCGCACGGGCTGAATGCGCCAGGTAATAGTTCGCCAATTCGCCATGTTCCGACACCGCATCGATAAGCGCCAGACCGGCCTCTGGACCATCGCGCATTGCAATTGCCACGGCACGATTTAGCTGAACAACCGGCGAAGGCTGAATTCGTAACAACCGGTCGTAAAGCGCAACAATCTGCCGCCAGTCGGTCGCAGCGACCGATTCCGCCTCCGCATGAACGGCCGCAATCGCAGCCTGCAGTGTGTAAGAGCCGAAGCGGCGGGACTTCAGGGCTTTCTCCAGCAATGCCACTCCCTCCGCGATCTGCTCTCGGTTCCAGAGCGAGCGATCCTGGTTCTCCAGCAAAATCAGCTCTCCGGTCGGAGAGGTTCTGGCGGCGTGACGAGATTCGTGTAGCAACATCAGGGAAAGCAGTCCAATGACTTCCGGCTCTGGCCGGAGTTCGGTCAGCAACCGGCCCAGTCGAATCGCCTCGCCAGTTAGCTCGGCCCGCATTACCTCCGCTCCCGCCGCAGCCGAATAACCCTCGTTAAAGACGAGATAGATGACGTGAAGCACCGCGCCCAGTCGCTCCGGCAATTCCTGCGGGGTCGGCACCTCGTACGGAATCGGTGTCTCTCGAATCTTTGCCTTTGCGCGGACAATGCGCTGCGCCAGCGTACGCGGAGTGATGAGGAAGGCCTTTGCTATCTCCTCGGTTGTCAGCCCGCACACCTCTCGCAACGTGAGCGCAACGCGCGCTTCCGGCGCTAGAGATGGATGACAGCATGTAAAAATCAGGCGCAGCCGGTCATCCTCAAGGCTGTCCTCTTCATTTTCATTGGACCTTTCCGCCGAACTCCATTGCGCTTCCAGATATCGCACCAACTCGTCTTGAGACGCATCAAATCTTGCCCGTCGACGCAGAGTATCAATGGCTTTGAATCGGGCCGTCGAAATCAACCATGGTCGCGGGTTGCCGGGTACTCCACTCCTCGGCCACAGGCTCAGCGCAGCCGCAAAGGCTTCGTGCATCGCTTCCTCGGCAAGATCAAAATCACCGAGCAAGCGGATCAGACTTGCAAGGATTCGTCCCGAATCCACGCGATAAAGGGAGTCGAGCAATTCGCGTATCTGCTCGGTGGAACGTTCGGACATGACGACGACCTTAGCAAACCAGCTACCCCGAATCAATTTGGCAAACGGCGGATCGATGCAAAGAGCCCAGGTCGTGACTCTGAAATCTGGACAACAGAACCCTTCCTCGGTTGACTCAAAATCGCCAATGCACTCATTTGAGGTTCGTACAAGCTCAACACTACCGCGTTGCTCTCGAGTCACGGGCAACTCGAAAGTAATGCAGATGTTGCAGACGGTGGCATTCGCAAGGTACGCGCTCGGACGAGATTCGCCCAACAATCCGTTCCTGGCCACTCCCTCCGCTACGACCTAAGCGCGCCGCCTCCGGCGTCGCAGGTCTTCGCTACGGGAGTGGCCAGCTCAAGACAAACCATGCTCTAATGTCCGAAACGTCGGCGGGCAAACCTCAGCCCGAAGCTATTCCACTTAACATATGCACTACACCTCGCCGGTTTAACCGGCGCAGTCGGAGTAGGGATCATGATTACTCACAACCCCCTCCACGGATCCGGGCGAGCGGATTTCCCGCACCCGGCTCTTGCCTCAGGTGACGACGCCCATGCGGCGCAGGGGATAAGGATGATAGGAACGCACCGGAGGCAGCCAGCGGGCCACGAGACGCCGCATGCAATCCAGGGGAAGGCGGCCGTTCTGGCTGCGACGCGAAAGCGTGCGATACCAGTGCCAACCCACCTGGAACCGGAAGGTCTGCAGCGCGGGGCGATTCATGGGCACGCCGTAGTAGCGGAAATGCCCACCCACCACCGACCGAAGCCACTGGCCCACTTCCGGGATGGGATCATGCATGCGCCGCCGAAGTTCGGCTTTCACCTCACCCAGCTTCGCTTGCATCCTTTTGCGGATCGTCTGCCGCAACACCGTATACATTCCGTTGCTTCTCTTCTTCACGCAGATGTGCGTAAAGCCGAGAAAGTTGAACGTCTCCGGTTTCCCTTCTCCGCGCTTCTGCCGGTTCTGGATCGCGAACGGACCAAACTCCAGCAGCTGCGTTTTCTCGGGATGCAGCTCCAGGTGGAACTTCTTCATGCGTTCCGTAAGTTCCGCCCGAAACTGTTCGGCATCCGCTTTGCCATGAAATCCAACCACGATGTCGTCTGCAAAGCGCACGACGATTACATCGCCGTGCGCCCGCTTTCGACGCCACGCTTGGACCCACAGATCGAATACGTAGTGAAGGTAAACGTTGGCCAGAAGCGGCGAAGCACTTCCGCCCTGGGGCGTCCCTTCCTCCACTGGTATTCGTTTCCCATCCTCCAGCACGCCAGCGTTGAGCCATTTCTGGATCAACCGCACGACGCGCCGATCTGCTATCCGGTGCTCGATGAATTTCACAAGCCATTCGTGGGAAAGCCCGTCGAAGAACCCGCGAATATCCAGATCGAGCACCCAGTTCACCTTTCTCGTCAGCAGTCCCGTGTACAGCGCATCCAGCGCTTGGTGCTGGCTGCGTCCTGGCCGGAACCCGTACGAGAAGCCCAGAAAGTCCGTTTCGTAGACGGCGTTCAGCACCTCGACCGCCGCGCGCTGGACGATCTTGTCTTCCAGCGCCGTTACTCCGAGCGGTCTCTGCCGCCCGTCGGCCTTCGGTATGTACACTCTACGCACCGGCTTCGCTCGGTACGCTCCTCGCTTCAGCCTTTCGGAAAGGTCTTGGAGATTCGTTCCCAGTTCCTCGCCGTAGTGCCGCCAGGTCTCTCCGTCCACACCTGGCGCAGCTTCCTTCTTGAGACTGAAGTAGGCCCTGCGCAGTGTGTCCAGGTTGTAGATGTGGTGCAGGAGCGCCGTGAACCGCAACTTCTTATCCTTTGCTGCTGCTTGACGTACCCGCCCGAGCGCACTGGGCGCGTTGCTCCGGCTCTGTATCCGGGACGCGTTTTGCTGGGGCAGGTTCCCTTTGGCCAAACCCCTTCCCTCCGTCCCCTCCGCCGCCGGTTGTCCGGCCTTGTTCGGGGACGCAATATAAAAGGGCGCCCCTTTGAAGTAGGTTTTGATCGTTCTCATCAACGCCTACGGAAAGGAGCACCCTCATGTTGAACGACAAAAAGTATATTGGGATGGATGTACACAAGGAAAGCATTTCGATTGCGGTGAGGAATGATGCGGGAAAGATCGTGATGGAATGCGTGATCGAGGCGAAAGCCAGCGTGATTCTGCAGTTTATCGATGGGCTGCGCGGAGATTTACAGGTCACGTTTGAAGAAGGAACCTGGGCCGCCTGGTTGTACGACTTGTTGAAACCGCACGTGACGAGATTGGTGGTGTGCGATCCGCGAAAGAATGCCTCCATGAGGGTAGGCAACCAGAGTGACAAGATCGACGCGCGGCGATTGGCCGAACTGCTGCGCCTCAATCATCTCAGCCCCGTCTATCACGGGGAACACGGCCTACGAAGCCTGAAGGAACTGGTGCGCAGCTATCTGACCATCACCAAAGATCTCGGACGGGTGATGACGCGGGTGAAGGCGATCTATCGCAGTTGGGCCATTCCCTGTACTGGCAAGCAGGTCTATGCGCCGCAGCATCGTACGGAGTGGCTGGCGAAAATCACCGAGCCGGGAGTGCGCCGGCGGGCCGAGTTTTACTACCAACAACTGGATGCACTGAGAGCGTTGCGCCAGCAAGTCCGGCGGGATCTGCTCGCCGAGAGTAAGAAACACCCGGCCTGGAAACGGCTCTGCCAGATCCCGTCGATCGGCCCGATCCGGGCGGCGGTGTTGCTGGGCATTCTGCAGACCCCACACCGTTTTCGCACCAAGCGGCAGCTGTGGGCGTTCAGCGGATTTGGTATCGAGACACAAAGCAGCCCCGATCACCGTAGTGTCAACGGGCAGCTGCAACGAGCCAAGAAACCGAGCTCCATTCGCGGACTGAACCGCAACTGCAATCACGATCTGAAGAATCTGTTTAAGGGCGCGGCGATCGTGGCCTCGAGCAAACCCGGTCCGTTTCAAGAGTTCTACACCGCGTTGCTGACCAAGGGCATCCGACCGGAGATGGCACGTCTGACCTTGGCCAGGAAGATTGCCACCATCGTGTTGATCGTGTGGAAGAGAGGAGCGAGCTTCGACGCCCAACATCTGAAACCACAAACAGCTTGAGTGTTTCTAACCGAGTCCGCTCCATCTCTGGGAATTTCTCTGGCGGTGGCCGTGGGGTTCTCGAGACACTCTGGTTCGAGAGCGAGTCTCAGCTGTGAAGTTAGGCGCTGCGTGCTTCGGGCACCAAGTCTCACAGTCGACCCTAGGCCCTCTCGGATGACCAGAAAAAGCTATGGGCCAACGAGTCCCGGATAGAACTATGGTCGCCACATTTGACCACGTTCTGCTTTGCTGGTTTCGGAACTGACAGGCTTCGTTGCGAAGAAGCGATGAAAACCGCTGGTAGAGAAAATTCAAACCACGGGGCTACCTTGCCCCACAACCGAGCACATGGCGCGGTCGGTCAGAACGGATCTCGCTCGATCAGGGGGGCTGCGAAGCAAGAAAAATTCCAGCCGAAGGAGGTGTGTTTTTTCTTGACTTCTCCCTTTATAGAACTTCTCAGGTACAGTGGGTCTGTCCGACTTCCCAAATCCGTTCGTCATCGGCGTACGTCCTTAGACTTCCCGATGCGTCCCGAGGCAACTGCGGCCCTGGGCGGACCTGGGATCTCCCGGTTCCCGCGCGAGGTGTCTACGTACGTGCTCGGGGTCTCTGACCGCGCGGGACTCTGGCACACCTCGCGATATCGGTGCACCCGATGGGGCCTTCCGCTTCTCCTGACAGCGTCGGCGTCCCGGAGGAAGGTTCTTACGCGGCTCAATACCCGGCCCGCACGTTCCCCTGTCAACGCTTCGACACCGCCCTCGCGAGCGGCTCCGCATGACTCAGGGCCGATGTGGGTCGCTACTTCACATTCGTATGACTTTTTCATTCACTACACCTCGCCGGTTTGACCGGCGCACCAGGAGACCGGCCATGAAGAAGATTAGCACTGTGAAGGGGTAAGCACCGTGGCGTAGAATTGGGTACGAAGAGCCGAGCTCAAGCGCCGAGTTCAGGTGACTGCGCCCAAGTCCTGGCCCAACTCTCGTCGAAGAGACGGGAGCCGAGGTCGATTATCAGGTAGCAGCACCTGCTGAATTGAGGATGCCCAACTTGCACCGAGCGACAATCGCTCAACAAAGAGTGCGGATGGAAGGATGGCGACAGAGGCGGCTCGGCTCAAACGCAAAAACCCCCTCGTAAGAAAAACCGACTTGACACTAACCGGCCTTCTCATGGAAGGACTTGGCCGAGCCGAAGCCGATTATTTTGGGCGATGCGAGTGATTGGGGCACCCGCGCTTAACTGTATGACCAGAGTTGGTTGCAGCGGCACGCGTCGATGCCCGGATAACGTTCAAGCTCGCTGTGAGAAATAGGTTCGGCTGTTGAACTCGCGCATACTATCTGTCAAGTTGAGATTGTATTTTTGCGCCCGCAAGACGGACAGGATTTAATCCTTTTCCCAGATCCCAATCTTATATGTCCTGCCTTTGAGACGTTGAAGCGATGCCTTTGATTTTTCCTCCAACCATCGCTTGGAGTAGTAACAGGTGACATTGGCAGCTAGGTTGGCAGCTTGCAAGGGAGGGATGCCTCTCCAGGCCGGAATCAATCCCGTCTCGACCACCACGCAGACTGGTGAGGGTGTCAACGCCGAGGGAGGTGCGGCAACCGGGAACTTCTCCGTTAACGGCCACGAGCAGGACTCCAATGGCTTTTTCGTGAATGGTGGCAACATCGAGCAAACGCGCTTCAACGGGGCTGCCCTCATCCCGAATATGGACTCAATTGAGAAATTCCGCGTAATTACGAGCAACGTCGATGCCGAATATGGCGACTATGCCGGCGGTATCATCAGTTTGGTCACCAAGTCCGGCACGAACGCATTCCACGGCAGCGCGTTCGAATACTTCCGGAATACCGGTCTGGATGCGAAGATTTTTTTTGACACTACGCGCGGCGTGTTTCGGTTACAATTCCCAGAAATTGGTGCCACCCGTATAGGGCCAGGTAAGGCCGCACTAGAGAGATGGCCAAGCCGCATCTTTGGCTTGTCAGAGTGCATCTCCCACATAACAAAACAGAGGAGGAAACCCTATGGCTAAGTGGATACCTAGGGCTTACAAGATCATTAAGGAAGAAAATATGCCGGCAAGGATGCGAGACGGCGTGACGCTGTACGCAAACGTCTACCGACCGGATGCGCCGGGAAGATTCCCGGTCATCCTGATGCGCACTCCCTACAGCAAAACCGCGGTGATGCGTACTCCCTTCAGCAAGGCCGAGGTTTCGATGGCGTCGGACTATGCGGAACGCTTCGTGACGTTCGGATACGTCTTGGTCATGCAGGATACCCGCGGGCGCTTCACGTCCGACGGGGATTGGTATTACCCCCTGATCCACGAGGCGTTCGATGGCTACGATACAGTCGAATGGGCCGCGCGGCTGCCATGGTCGGACGGTAACGTAGGTACGGCAGGTCAATCTTATTTGGCGGCGGACCAGTATTTGACGGCGCCGACTCGCCCCCCGCACCTGCGAGCGATGTTTGCTGTTTCCGCTCCTTCGGACTGGCACGAGTGCTGGATTTATCGCGGGGCTGGCGTACTCGACTTTGGATGGCTGATCGCTTACTGCCTCACGATGGCGCCGAACCAACTCGAACGAAAAGGGACGCCGCATCTGCTAGAGACCATCCGGAGCTACTATCCCGATCCGGCCACCATGAACTTTGGCCCGCTGAAAGATGAGCACTACCGCCATCTTCCGATTTATGATTGGGCCGAGCGGCTGAAGCATTCTGTTCCTTATATCAAGGATTACCTGGACCACCCCGAGGACGACGCGTACTGGGGGCATCTCAACTTGAGACGAAAGGCTCACGAGGTCGGCGTGCCGATTTACCACATCGCTAGTTGGTATGATGGCTTCTTGGAGGGCGGCCTGAATTACTTCTCGAATATTCGGCAGTTCGGGGCTACGCCTGAGGCCCGGTCGGGACAGCGGTTCCTTGTTGGGCCGTGGCCTCACACGCTGTATTACAAACCCAATTCGAGCGGGGGAGAACTCGACTTCGGGCCGGAGGCGATGATCCGAATCAACGACATGGAGCAGCGGTGGTTCGATTATTGGCTCAAAGGGATCGAGACCGGAATCAGGGACGAAAGGCCGATCCAGATCTTTGTGATGGGCGACAACGTCTGGCGAGAGGAGAACGAGTGGCCGCTCGCCCGCACGAGGTGGACGCCCTACTATATCCACAGTGAAGGCAGGGCCAACACGCTGAACGGCAATGGGACGCTGAACCGGGTCTCGCCCCTGACCGAAAAGTCCGATTCCTTCGTCTACGATCCGAACGACCCGGTACCGACCAGGGGTGGGTCCATGCTCGGACCTGTCCCGATTGGTCCGTACGACCAGCGGGAGATCGAGGCCCGCCAGGATGTGCTGGTGTATACCAGTGAACCCTTGGTGGACGAGTTGGAGATCACGGGCCCCCTGATCGTAAAGCTCTTTGCCGCTTCGACCGCCAAGGATACGGACTTTACCGCCAAGTTGGTGGACGTTTGGCCGAATGGCTACGCGCAAAACCTGCAGGACGGAATCATTCGAGCGCGCTATCGGCTTTCGAACTCTAATCCATCCCCGATCACCCCGGGCGAGGTGTACGAGTACACTATCGACCTGTGGGCGACGAGTCATGTTGTAAAGCCGGGCCACCGGGTAAGGGTCGAAATTTCAAGCAGCAACTTCCCGCACTACGATCGCAATCTGAACACAGGCGGCCCGCTATTCAAGGAGAGGGACTTCCAGCGCGCGGCACAGACCATCTTCCACGACGCTGCTCATCCGTCCCACGTCATCCTGCCGATCATTCCGCGTTAGAATGGCGGCTCGACGGAGGTTCGCGCCACCCGCGCTTGTTGATTCGGTCCTGTGAGAATCGGCGTGCAAAGCTGTAGGACGACAACTGAAAGGGAGATTTTGGCTCTCACCTACGACCGCTGTCTAACTCCGGAAGGCACTGCCAAGCACACCGGCCTGCCGATCGAGCCGGCAGACATGCAGCAGAAAGAACAAATTCCCCACCGCTTCAAGATCGGGGCGAGGCCCGCCAAGGGGGGGGTTGCCCAGAACGGCATAGTCTGAGTATTTGGATGAGGCGACCCCACCGCTCCGGGTCGTTCGTTTTGGCGACGTGCGGCGACAAACCCGATGCCGCCAGTGGTCCCAGGACCGCAGCCTTGCGCGAAAACATCAAGTTGACGACTGAGATGCCCTTTTGAGCTGTAGACCACACCACGACGCGTTGGCGTTGAAGTCAAAGGTCCATGCCCGGTGGCGGGCGCCGCGTGCGGTTTACTGACTATTCGCCAGTTGGAGGCGGCGCACAGAAATGAGGAACTGGCATTGACATACCTTTAGAAAATCCCTGCAATACTGCGCGCCGGATTGTCCTGCCAGCTCCGATGAAAAACATCTAGGGGTAGGAACGCTGATACCATCACGTTAGGCACGTCGACCGCCTGACTTGTCCGGAGATCCACCGCGACGCTGGTTAGAGCATAGGCCTGCTGTCTGGTAAATCCGTGCTCTGCAACCAAGTAGTCGATCATGCTGAGTAGCGCATTCCTTGTAGCCAATGTGATGTCTTCGGATTCGTTGCGACCATCGCTGGCAATCGGTATTCCGGTCGTCACGAAGTAATCACGGGGACGCCCAGCCAGCACGGAAACTTGATCCCTTTACTCGAATTGAACCCCATGCAGTTGTCCCACATTCTGCTTTTTCTTGCGAAGGCTGAACTGAACCGTCAAGGTGGCGCCCAACTTGCACCGAGCGACAATCGCTCAACAAAGAGTGCGGATGGAAGGATGGGGACAGAGGCGGCCCGGCTCAAACGCAAAACCCCCTGGTAAGAAAAAGAAAGACCGACTTGACACTAACCGGCCTTCTCGTGGAAGGACTGTGGCCCACAGAACGTCGTAATTTCTTGAAGGGCCTGCTTTAGTGGGAAATTCGTTGTGTTGAGGGCAGGAGGAGCGTAGGATGTGCTTGCCAGGGGAAAATAATTAGTGACTTCCAGGCTGGGTTCCGTGATAGCATTTGTACGTAATTATCAACCTCACGTAATAAGGGAGAATCGACTATGGAATGGACGACGCCTCAGCACGAGGAAATCTGCTTGAACTGTGAAATTAGTTCGTACGCAAACGCTGAACTTTAATTCTGCGTTCGAATGGGCGTTACGGTCCTCGGCTCTGCAGCCGGGGTTGGTTTTCCCTAATGGAATTGCGCCTGCTCTAATTGCTCTCGCATAAGGGCGGGTCAGTTGTGTTCTCAGGTCCGGGTTGTGGTGTGCACAAAATCTGGAGGAAACTTTCTTCTCACCGCCTCGCCAGACCGACGAGCCCAGATTCTCTCCACGGTGTTTCAATCTCCCGCACAACCTCCGAGGCACACGCCTATCAAGGGAGTCCTGCTGACGAGTGCCGACGTTGATTCCGTCGCCGGTCTGCTCCAGTTGCGCGAATTTCAACCCCTGCACATCTATGCCACGCAGTCGGTTCGCCGCATCTTATGTGAAGAAAACCGGATATTTCGTGTGCTGGACCGGGCGAATCCGCCCGCTGTCTGGCACGATGTTCCGGTTAACATCTGATTTCCGCTTGGCGCGGCAAGCTCTTCAAGGGGGGAGCCTTCAATTCGGTGCCGCATGGTGCCCCTCGGCGGGGCGTGTCCGGACTACGTGAGCGAAGAACTACGGAGGTCCCTATCTCCGGTTGAATCTGTGACAGGACTCGTGTTGGAGCATGGAAGAAAGCAGTTCTTTTGCGCCCCCACTCTTCCGGGACGCATGGGGGATGGAAAGAGTGGGTGCGATCGAGCGATCTTTGTTTGCTCGACGGAACGTTCTGGGATGAGAACGAATTGATTTCCGCTGGCGTTGGCTCAAAAACGGCGAGCGAAATCGGCCACGTTCCGCTTTCCGTGGCAGGCGGTTTGGCAAGGGAGTTTCGCACCGCACGGCGAGGCCGGAGGGTGCTGATCCACATCAACAACACGAGTCCAATCCTCGATGATGAGAGTTCCGAGTCTCGCGAAGTGCGGGACGCAGGGTGGGAAATTGCGTATGATGGGATGCAGTTCGAATTGTGAATTCGATATGAGCGACACTCTTCTCCCGGAAGCGGAATTCATCGCCGGCTTTTATGCCATCGACGCAGAGCGCTATCACCAAAAACTCCCGTTTCATCTTCTGATGCATGAGGGCAAGCTCACGCAGGGCCAGCTTCAATCCTGGGCCCTCAACCGCTACTACTAGAGCCGAATCCCCATCAAAGACGCGGCCATTCTAGGGCGGACGGAGGATGCGGATTTCCGGCGCATCTGGCGCAAATGCATCATCGATCACGATGGCGACGGCACGCGTCCCGGAGGCATCGAAAAATGGCTTCGCCTGGTGGAGGCGACGGGCTTCACCCGCGAGGAAGCCATCCGCGGCGAAGGCATCTTGCCCGCCACGCGCTACGCAGTGCAGGTGTACGTCGACTTTGTTTCATCGCGCACGTTTCTTGAAGCTGTCGCGTCCTCGCTGACGGAACTCTTTTCCGGCAAGCTCATTGCTCTTCGCATCGATGGTCTCCGCAAACACTATCCCTGGCTTTCCGGCGGACTCGACTATTTCACCGGCAGGCTTACTCAGGCACCGGAAGACGCCGACTTCGCTCTCGCCTGGGTTGTGGAGCACGCGCGCACGCGTCAGGAACAGGACAAGGCCCATGACGCCCTGCGAGCCAAGTGCGACATCCTGTGGGCGCAGCTCGATGCGCTGTACTTCGCCTATGTCAATCCAGGCTGGCCGCCTGGCGCGTTCAAACCCACAAGTTCTGGTCGGGAATGCAAGCGTGATGACGCCTGAATTGAACAGCCGTGCGCCTCGCCGTGGGTTGTAGGCTAAATGAGAAGAGTCAGCCCTCGCGCGTCCTACACATGCCGGAAAGGGCGTTGCGATTGAACGGCCCAAGTCTTGAGATCATCGAGCTTTGCGACGGCAAGCGCACCGTCCGCGAGATTATCTCCGAATTGCAGGAGCTCTATTGGAAGGCCGAGCCGGAAAAAGTCGAAGCCGACGTTCTTGACTACCGCGCGGCTATCCGGACTAGGTTTTTGTGGATTTGACTTATATTAAGGTGCGCGAATTTGCATTCTCTGCGCATATCATCGTCGGCATCCAGTCCGTCACTGAGAGGCGTATACTCGCTACTAGTGGTCTATTACGACCTGTCAAAGGGAGACACCAATGTCATCTACCGGCGCCAGTGCATACCCTACTGTCAATCGTCAGATCAAACTTTTGGCGCGCCCCATTGGAATGCCGAAAGAGTCTGATTTTCAGCTTGGCGAGGCTCCAGTGCCTTCTCCGAAAGATGGCCAAGTTCTCTTGCATACGCTTTATCTGTCCGTCGATCCGTATATGCGCGGGAGAATCACAGGCGTCAAGTCCTATGCCGATCCTATCGAAATAGGCCAAGCGATGGTTGGCGGGGCTGTTGGCAAGGTCATTGAATCGAAACATCTGGTTTTTCGGGTCGGAGATTTAGTTGAAGGTTATTGGGAGTGGCAAGAATATCTCGTTTCCGACGGAAGGGGTCTACACAAGCTAGATCCGAACGTCGCCCCGGTTTTCACTGCGCTGGGTGTATTGGGTATGCCGGGAATGACTGCTTACTTCGGGCTACTTGAGATATGCCAGCCGCAACCGGGCCAAACAGTCGTGGTGTCGGGTGCAGCAGGTGCGGTCGGATCAATGGTCGGCCAGATTGCGAAAATTAAGGGGTGCCGCGCCGTGGGGATCGCGGGTACTGATGAGAAGGTCGCTTGGCTGGTTAACGATCTGGGCTTCGATGCTGCCTTTAACTACAAGACCACTTCTGACTACGTGGTCAGGTTGAAGGAACTCTGTCCTCATGGCATCGACTGCTACTTCGACAATGTAGGGGGAAAGGTTACGGAAGCCGCCTTTCAAGTGCTCAACACGAAAGCGAGGATCGCAATCTGCGGTCAGATTTCGCAATACAATCTGGCAAGACCCGAGCCGGGCCCGCCGCTAATTTATCTGCTCGTCAAACAGGCTAGGGCCGAGGGTTTCCTTGTGTTTCAATTCGCGGACCGTTATCCAGAGGGAATCGCGCAAATGGCCCAATGGCTTAAGGAAGGCAAGCTCAAGCACCGAGAGCAGATCGTTGAGGGATTCGAAAATGCACCCCGAGCGTTCATCGGCCTGCTGAAGGGCGAGAACACAGGGAAGATGCTTGTCAAAGTAAGTGAGGTTTGACTTAGCGATGCCGAATGATGCTCTGCAATTTTGAATTGGCTCCTGGATTCGAAATGATAAGTCCTCTTCTACGAAAGTGGCCTCTAAGTTATTCATTCTTCAAGGAGAGGCAGCGCCACTTTCTTCTGCCCCTGTCTGGGCGGAGCCCAGTCAATTGCTTGCCGGAATGTGGCTTTCTGTCCAACATTGTAGCTGCAGACAACGCTATCTCCTCACTTCATCATTATTCCTCAATAAGTCGGTCGATTTTGAATCAATTATCGCGGCTCAGAAATAGCAAGGCCAGCAAAAGGCTAAGGACCTTGCCGATTGCTGGCCTCGGGCCAGATGGTTTAGTCATTTTTATCGCGCTCCCGCCTTGCCTCTTCCGCTTATGCGCGTGCCGCGGCATCTGGCGCGGCAATTCAGTAATCATCTTCGCCTGCCAGTCCTCCCGGGGCACACCTGAGGCATCCATCGCCATGGCAGTCGTGACGCGATTATGCTTTTTTCTGAGATATTCTAACGTGTAGTTCACGCGACCTCTTAGCCTGAATTCCGAAATTAAATAGCACTGTTTTGTCCTAACTCGGTTAAGTTTCAGTTGGATGAAAGAAACTTCGAGGAGGACAAAACAGTGCACTGGAAAAGTACCTCTCTTTGGTCCGGGAAGAAAGTGGAATTACGCGAGACCCCGCGTGCGGTGACGCCGTTCGGCGGGTTGGTGGTGTTTTTTGAGTTTCTTCGGCAGGTAGGGTATTGCGAAGCGGTGAAGCAACATCTGCCGTTTCGTCTCACTTCCCCCAACGCGATCGATCCGGTGCAGACCTTCACGGCATTTCTGCTTTCCGTGGTGGCCGGGGCGCGGCGGTTCGCACACACCAGTTTGCTGCGTGCCGACGTGGCCTTGCACGAACTGCTAGGGATTACTCGCTTTCCGGTGGACGACACCATTCGCAACCTGTTCAAGCGTTTTGGCCAAGGACAGTGCCAACGTTTTTTCTCCGGCTTGTGGAACTGGCAACTGCAGCGGCTGCCGGAATGTTCGTCCGGATATAGTTTGGATCTGGACTCGACCGTGTTCGAGCGCTACGGTCGGCAGCAGGGGGCGTTGCGCGGGCCCAACCCGCGCAAGCATGGACGGCCCTCGCATCATCCGCTGGTGGCGGTGTTGGCCGAAGCTCATTTTCTGTTGCACGGTTGGCTGCGCAGCGGCAACTGCGGTTCGGCCCGCGGCGCGGTGGAATTTCTTAAGGAGGCGCTGGCGCTGTTGCCGGAAAAACATGCTATTCGCGTGGTACGTGCCGATGCGGGCTTCTTTGACCAGCAATTGCTGGGGTTTTTGGAGCAACGCGGGTTGTCCTACATCGTCGTGGCCAGGCTGACGCGATGGCTGAAGCGGGAAGCGGCACGCGTCACCCAGTGGCGCTGTTTGGATGAGCACTACGCGGTGGGCGAATTTTCTTTGCAGCTGTTGGGCTGGGACTGCCCGCGCCGCTTCGTGGTCATCCGCGAACAACTGCGCGCCGAGCGAGCCTCGCCGGGAAGAAGACTCCTGGAGGTTCCCGGCTATAGCTTCCGCGTCTTCGTCACCAACTTCGCTCTGCCACCGGAAGAAATCTGGCGCGACTACAACCGCCGGGCGGACATGGAAAATCGCATCGCCGAACTGAAACACGATCTGGCCGCCGATGATTTTTGCCTGCGCCAGTTCTTCGCCACCGAAGCCGCCTTTCGCAGCATTCTGTTGTTGTTCAATCTGCTCGGAGAATTTCAGCGCGCCTGCCGCTTCACCAGTTATCGCCAGCCCGCCACGCTGCGCGCCCAGGTTTTCCTCTGCGGCGCTCTGCTCGGCCGCGCCGGCCGCCGCTTGGTCCTGCACCTGTCCACTTCCTGGGGCGGCCTGCAGCAACGCATCCCACTGCTGGAAAACGTGTTAACTTACGGCGTCCCAACTTCGCCGAAGTTCAATCCGCAAACTGCTACCTGAACCCAAAATCGGGACGCAATCTTCCATGAAACCAACTTCAACTTCGGAATTCAGGCTTAGATCGTAAATGCGATTGACGACAGGGAAAATGAAAATCTACGCCGCATTCGTCTTGAGTCTGTGCGCGATTTTTGCTCCGAAGATAAGGGCTCAACAACAGTCGAAGGAATATGTCAATCGGCAAATGCCCATGGTGCACATGTCGGGCCTTCTATGAGTCGATGATCTGAGTTGCGCACCTCAGTTATCGAGTTGAGGAGGAAAGTTGGATCTCGCAGTCAGCGCGCCTCCCCAAATCCAGCCAGACCCTTTATCTTAATTCATTCTTGTTTGGCACTCTTAACATTTTGAACGACCCTGGGTGCCCCTGGCCTGTCGATGATCTTCTGTTCAGAGCTCCCGTGTTGTCCGCGCTGTATGAAACGCCCTAGCAGTCCGAAGAGTCCACCGATGCCAGTCCTTGTGTCCGGACAATTCGGGTTTCCCGGAGGCATGCCAACCGAGCATTCCTGAGCAAATCCAATCCATACCGTGCCGTCTGTGCCCATCGCCGCGCCATAGTAATCGAACGGAAAACCAGGAGGGGTGCAGCCGCCAGAGAAGCCAGGTCCAGTATTGAAACTTTCGTCCCACCTTAACACGCCTACGTACGACGGTGAACAACCGTACCACGTGGGCTGGGCAGGTTCATTTAGAGTTGCGCTCCAAAACAACGGCTGCTGATCCAGCGCGTTCCAACTCTCCGTCACATAAGTGTCCCACTTCTCATTTTCGTAACCCGCGCACATCAACTCATCGCCCTGTTTTACAGACGAAAAGCGGCTGCGAAGCCTTTGGATAGGACCCGCAGGGAACGTGAAGCAGGGGGGTGGGAACGGTATTGGTGCATTCTTGCTCGCGTAATAGGTGATGGCCACCTGACCTTTTGCTCCAGCAACCAACTGAGTCAGCGCCGACTCGTTCACCCCAGGCGCGCCGATCATCAGCGGCGCACCCCAGTGCATCCCATGGTCGCGAGAGATCGCCAAGTACGGCAGCCGGTTGGAAGCTCCCACCCAGGCCGCGTAGAGATTCTCCTGCTGGTCCATGCCCAGTGAAAAAGTCGCGGCAAACAACAGGTCGGTGTTGGCCACCGCCACCAGTTGCCAACTGGCACCTTCGTCGTGGCTAATGGCCACGTACGGTCGGTTGCAGGGTCCGTACGGCACGTACACCGTTCCATCCTTGTCCACCACGCCCTGCTGACCGAAGGCCGAACAGTCGTGAGCAGGCCCTTGGATTGCCTCCAACTCGGGTGGATAGGGGATGTCGAGTTCCGGTCCCCAGGTCATGCCTCCATCCAGGGACTTCTGGCACTTCAGAGGATAATGGCCCATGCAGGCATACAAGACGTTTGGATAGCCTTTCATCAGGCTCTTTAGGCTCGCTGTCGGCGGCCCGCCAAAAAGCTCTACATGGTCGTATCCGCCGGTTCCTCCTCCCCCAAAGAATGCAGGCGCGGGCCCTGTCAATGGGCGGCCACCTGGGTACCAACTCTTGCCGTCGTCGTCGCTGATGTCAAACAGTGGGTGTGCGCAGCGACCACCACAAGACATCCAGAACACTCGTCCGGTGTCCTGGTCAGCCCACATGTTCGTGTCATTATAGGGTGAATTTGGCGTATCCCAATTGGCACCACGGTCGGTCGTACGCATGAGCCCAACCGCGGGAGCACGGGAGTTGGCATCCCAGGCGGGCCGAAACAGGACGGTCCCGGTCTTGGTGACGACAATACTAATCTCTCCCGCGTGGGCACCGATCCTGGTGACACACGGAATCGGAGCTTCGCTACCCTGGGGAGCTTGCGTTGTGATCCCTCCGGCGCGGTGAGCGATCACAGCCCGGTCAGGCCGGCATCCAGGCCCCAAGTCACCTTCGTTATGTTCTTGTGCAACCGCTGAGTCGACCGCAGCTATCCTCATCGATGCAACCGCGAGCATCACTCTTAATGCCAAAATCAGCCATTTCCGCCAAGGCCTGACATCCTGAAACCCCCGGGAAATTGCACTTTTCCCCATCAATGCCTCCTCGCTAACCAAACTGATATCTGCACCCATCCGGCGTGCGTATCGTTTACCAAAACTAAAGCGAATCGAAAACTGCCGACTTCAACTTCATTCTCGCCGTTAAATAAGCTAGGCATCCTAAACGCCCCAGCGAGGAGAGTTTTCAACCGGAATTCCCGTTTTGAGCTTCCCCTTTGCCCGGAAGCCTAGCCCTCCTGCCCCGTCGTGTCAACCGCATTGCCGATACAATTCTTCGATGTCCTTCTGTCTGAGATCCTGATTCCGAAAGCATGAAGAAACTCTTTATCAGCGTGCGTCAGCAACTGATCGATATTCGGCCAGGCGTGCCGGTCGCAGCCGCTTGTCGGGCACGCGTGACCGGGCTCGGAAGCACAATGAGTCCGCGGGTAAGGCCCGTGACGCTCACCGTCCGGAGTTGCATGCTCCAACAACGGATTG
Source organism: uncultured Acidobacteriota bacterium (assembly GCA_963813185.1). Lineage (GTDB taxonomy): Bacteria > Acidobacteriota > Terriglobia > Acidiferrales > UBA7541 > Palsa-360. The sequence continues at coordinate 147,676 of CAWEYA010000021.1, read as the reverse complement.
CCGTTGAACGCTGTCCGGAAGATACACTCACCGCAGGTCAGGCATTCGATGGACCGCGGCTCCATCGAGCAGATCCTGTGGTTCCATTCGCAAATCTGTTCGAAAGTCTTGAAGAACTCGGGTGACAGCATTACTGGGTTCGCTCCGACGTTGGGCCGAGTTTGCCGGTCAGGGACCCCCGAAGGAGCGCCTTGTCGAGATCTGTCCACGATTCGACTGACTTCGCCAGCATTCAACCATCTCCGAGATCGTCCCGACGAATGGCTTGGACTCGAGTCTGTATGGGTTATCCGCGCTCATGGTTTCCTCTTTTCCCACGCGACCTTCCTCGCCGCCTTTATCTTCGGCTCGTGCTCACTCCGGACGGCCGTGATGGCCGCCATGACTTCCTCGAATGATGGCATCTCACCTCGGGTGATCATTTCCTGAGCACATTTCTTTAGAACAGATGGTTTCATGGTTGGCCCCAGTCAATCCGAAGTCACGGCGCACGTCGTCGAGGTCGGAATCATCAATAAAATGGGCCCGTTCAGGTTCTGAGATATATGCTTTACTCGCGGCCGACCCATACAGGATTCTGGCGTGTGTGTCGACGCAGATCGGCTTTCGCGCCTTCCGTGGCGTCTCGACCTTCGGGGCATCCGGAATGATCGAGCCGGGGTTTTCCTTCGCCGCGACGGCAATTTCCAGAAAGAGATTCGCGAGAAAACTTTCGACAGCGGCTTTTTCATGAGGCGTTTGATTTCGTGTACTCATCGAATCACCAGCCCGTCGTTTTGAGCACCGCGGACAATGTCGGCGATGTACCTGTGCTCGACGACAACAACGTTACCGAATGTCAGGTGATCTTCTGGGAGGTTTACTTCGACCCACGAAATTGCGGCTCGAGTAAGGGGTTGAAGCAAAAAGATCGTGCCGTGGTTCTCTACGACGAAGTCGGGTTGCGTTGGGGAATTACCTGAAGCTGAAAATGAATCGCAGTGTGAAGACATCTATTCCTCCAAGTGGAGAAGATGCCTTCGAAAGTTTGAGAGGACTAAGGTGGTTTTTGCCCCTACGGCCATATTCCTTCTCTCGAAGGTTAGCACCGTGACCTTGTCTCCGGCTCAGTTGCTGGAGCGCCGATTGCACGCTCACTCTTGATACGAGAACGAAAGTACACGACACGATCGAATTTTACAACGGTACTGAAGTACTGAGAGTCATCGCAAAGAGCCTGATCCGGTTCCCGGCGACCTGTCCCCGGAGCTGGTTGGTTGTTGTGTTGATTGGTTGCTGCGGGAATGTTAACCCATCGAGCGAGGCGACAATGCCCCCTCCAACCGGAACTACATTCAGATTACTGTTAAGGGTGTGGTCGGGACGGCACAGCAGACCCCGACGGCAATGTTAGCAGTTCATTGGGAAAACCGGAAAACGATGGAGAAAAGAAGAATGCCCGAGATAAAGGACCATGAAATACAGCAAGCGCTTATAAAGCTAATTGAGCTTGCCCGCAACAAAAACATACCTACGGTGGTTTGTCTTGACGAAGGCATGCCGGAAGTTTCAGGATGCGCTGACGAGATGACGATGCAATTCTTCACAGCAGCATGGGGCTTGAACCGTGCTGAGATACGTTTAGGTATCTCTTCATCAGTTGCGAAAGGCGGGCGGAAAAAACTAATCGAAATATTGACTGATGAAGAAGAGTTGAATAAAGCTGTTTAGAATCCGACCAAACTACGCTATAGCAGGGCTCTGGTAGCTACGTTTAATCGAGCCTTATTCATTGGCCTTTAGACTGTTGCCAATATGCCATTTTTAGCGTTTCAGAGTCTTTTTCTGTCCTCTTTTGTCCACTCCTGTCCGGTGATCGTTTCTTTGGGAATCGTTAAAAATGAGCAAAATCTCACAATTTATGCGGGTTTTTGCAGATTAGGTCTGCGGAAGAAGGGACTCGAACCCCTACGGCCTTTCGGCCACCAGCTCCTAAGGCTGGCGCGTCTGCCAATTCCGCCACTTCCGCGTTGCCAGACAGTATAACCGAGGAATGTCCCCCAGCCGCTTCGCGGAGCAATTTGAGAGCCAGCATGCCCGAAGCGAGCGCCACGATCAGGGTTCGAAGTTGGGCTCCGGCTCGGGGAGCTTGTCTCCCTCCTTCGCGAACCACTCATACAAGGTCGGGAGCAAGAAAATGCTCATAACCAGGTCAGAAGCGAGACCTCCGACAATCACGATCGCAAATAGGCGCTGCGAGTCGGAACCAATGGCGTGTGAAAGCGCGGCGGGTAGCAAGCCGAGCGTCGCCACCAGCGTCGCCACCAGCATCGTCATCATGATTGGCCGAAGCCGCAACACGGCTCCTTCAATCGCGGAATTCTTTATCGGGTTGCCTCGCACTCGGAGCTGGTTGACGTATTCAAGCATGATGACTCCGGTTTGCACTTTTACGCCAAACAGCGCTAAGAAACCGACGCCCGAGGAAACGCTGAAGTTGGTGTGTGTAACTAGCAATGCGAGCACTCCGCCGATGCGCGCTAGAGCCACGTTCGCGAGGATGAGCGCCGCCCATTTAAACGAACGGAACATCGTCTAGAGAAAGATGAAGATCAGGAGGACCGTTAAAGGCACGATGACAAGTAGCCGCGCATCGGTGCGCTTTTGACTCTCACATTCTCCTTCCCAGTCGATGTGGTACCCACGCGGCAACTGAACTTGCGCGCTTACCTTCTTGATCGCTTCCTCGACGACGCCGCCACGGTCGCGGCCCGAAATGCAATCCTCTGGACACCGGCATGGTTGTTTGACGATAATGGCGCCATTGGGCGGTTGCGAAACCGCGCCGGCTCTCTGGAATTTTCCTCGGTTATCTCGGCAGCAGCGGGAGGTCTCTCATGCGCACTCGACGCCTCACATCCATCGGGGTGGCGGCCGTCATCGTGTCGGCGCTTGTTCTTTTCAGACCGACGCAGGTGACCGTTGCACAGCAAACTTCGGAGGCGGCTCTGAAAACACTGTGGGGCGAACCCGATCTGCAAGGCATTTGGACCGACGAGTCGGATACGCCGTTGCAGCGGTCCCCCAAGTACGCGAACCAGGAATTTTTCACTGAGGCACAGCGTGCCGAGTTGGACAAAGAACGAGCAGCTCTGCTCGGCAGGGATAAGCGCGTGGAACGCGGGACCGAGCTCGACGTTGCGGGTGCCTATAACGCGCAATTTATCTCTGTCAAGCGCACCGGCATTCGCACGTCACTAGTGGTGGATCCGCCCAACGGTCGGATTCCTCCACTGACGCCTGACGCTCAGAAGATCGCTGCCGCTGACCGGGAATTTCGTTTGGCCCTGTTGCAATCGACTGAAACTTGCAAGAATAAGTCGGTGGCATGTAACGGTGGGAAGTACGATCCGACGCCCTCGCCGCTTCGCGCAGAGCTTCCTCCTCGCTATAACACAGCCCGCATGAATCGCCATGATGTCCCGGAGGACGGCGCGTTGGCGGACCGCTGTTTGACCGGCGGACTACCCGAATTTGGAGGCGCAACCGGCAGCTTCCGCCGAATCGTCCAGACTCCAGGCGGCATTTCGATGTTCTACGACGTCGGTCAGGGGCAAGGGTGGCAGCGCAATATTGTTATGAACGGAGGCCCGCACCTGCCGGCCAATATCGGCCAGTGGTACGGCGATTCGCGCGGCCACTGGGAAGGCAGTACGCTGGTGATCGATGTGACGAATTTCAGTCCGAAAACGGATTTTCAAGGCTCGCGGGAGAAATTGCACCTGGTCGAGCGCTGGACACGGACCGGATCGAGCACGCTGGAGTACATCGTTACGATCGAGGATCCGACGGTCTGGACGCGGCCTTGGACAGTGAAGCAAGAGTTCACCAAACAAAGCGAGCTGGAGAACAGAATTTATTACGAGCCTCGCTGCACAGAAGGCAACTATGCGCTGCCGTCGCTGATGCATTCCGCGCGGATGGCGGATCGCGCCTTCGCGGAGGGGCGAGGTCCTGACCCCGCCAAGAGCGACAACGCGACAGATTTTGTGGGCGTGGAAGACGATCCCTTACAGTAACTTCGAGTGCCGAGGTAAAAGGAGACCAACATGCGCGGCAGATTCTCACGCTCGATGTTCACGGTCGCCTTCGCTGCGGCCGCTGCCAGCGCCGCTCTTTCGGTATCCATCGCGCGAATTTCGGGTCAGACGCCGGCCGTTCAAGCCGCGCGGCCGGCCCGCGTTGACGGTAAGCCGAACTTCAGCGGCATCTGGCAAGCCAATAACGAAGCCAACTGGGATTTGCAGGCCCATGCGGCGCTCCCCGGCGCCGTCACGCAGCCGGGCATTTATCCTTATGATTACGCGCGCGTGCCGGCGGCGCCGGTTCTGGCGCTCGGAGCGGCAGGCGCCGTGCCGGGATCGCTCGGGGTGGTGCAAGGCGATGGTCAGATCCCCTATAAACCCGAAGCCCTGCTGATGAAGAAAGCGAACGCGGAACACTGGATCGATCGGGACCCCGAGTTGAAGTGTTATTTGCCGGGCATTCCGCGCGCCATGTACATGCCGTATCCTTTTCAGATCACGCAGAGCACGAACATGATTCACATGGCTTACGAATTCTCGAACACCGCGCGCACGATTCATTTGGACAAAGTCGCAGGGCCGCCGGACGATGCCTGGATGGGCCACTCCGTCGGACACTGGGAGGGAGACACGCTCGTCGTGGACGTGACGAATTTCAACGACCGGAGCTGGTTCGATCGCGCCGGAAATTTCCATAGCGACGCGCTGCACCTGGTCGAGCGCTTCACGTTGATGTCGCCGGACATCATTCAATATGAAGTTACGATCGAAGATCCCAAGGTATTTGCACGGCCGTGGCGGATCGCCATGCCGCTGTATCGCCGCGTGGAACCGAATATGCAGCTTCTCGAGTTTCGCTGCAATGAATTCGTCGAGGAATTCATGTACGGAGGGCTTCGCAAGCAACCATTGGTGAAGCACTGGGAAGGCGAAACCATGGCGATCGATATTACTCGCAAGGTTCCGGCGGGTGATCGCTTTTATGATTGGTATGGCGGCAAGTAATATAGGGGGGCGCTACTGATCTCAAGTCGGGATCGTCGTGCCGCCGCGGGCTGCGGCGTCCCTCAGGGTTCTACACGCGGCAGGAGGCTGGAGTCGATGCGAATAAAGCTTGAAACAGTCATCATCGCGGGTCTCGCAATCTGCGCAGGAGCTACGCGCGTTTCGGCGCACCACGCGTTTGCGGCGGAATTCGACGCGAATAAATCGGTAAGTTTCAAGGGGACGGTCACGAAAATGGAATGGATCAACCCCCATACCTGGTTGCACGTCGATGTGAAGAAGCCCGACGGCACGGTGGAAAACTGGGCGATCGAAGCGGGCACGCCAAATGTGCTTTTCCGGCGCGGCTTCACCAAGGAGTCCTTACTGCCTGGCACCGAGGTCGTGGTCGACGGCTACCAGGCGAAAGACGGGTCGCATCGCGCCAACGGCAGGGATCTTACCTTCCCTGACGGGCGCAAGTTGTTTCTCGGCTCGTCCGGAACCGGCGCTCCCTACGAGTTGACGCCAGATCAGAAAAAATAGCCGAGATTGCGTTCTATCTCACGCACGGGGATGTCCCTATTCTGCTCCCTACATTTACGTTCGGTTTGCGGGGATTGCTTAGAAATTGGAATACGACAGCTTGAAATCACAGAGAACCGCGTGAGTTCCAAGTGCAACTTCGTTTGCTTGCGATCTTATGTTGTTTGGTCCTGGCGCTCTGCTACCAGGCGACCACACGCACGGCGGCGCCGACCTGGGGGAATGCCGGGCGTCAGACTCACGTGTTTTCAACGGTGTTATTAGAGACGCCCGCTGGCAAGGGAATCGGGGGCGCACTTCTTGCTTTCTTCAGCCGTCTGGGGGATTCCTCGTGGAGCGTCGGCCTGCACGAATCGCGCTACGCTTATGACCTGATCGAATCCGTTCACGTATGGACGCTGTGTCTCTTCTTTGGCCTGGCGGTCATGTTCGACCTGCGCCTGCTTGGTTGGACCATGCGGAGCGTGCCGGTATCGGAAGTGGCCAGGCGCCTGCTGCCGTGGACCGTAGTGGGCTTCGTGGTCATGGTCATTAGCGGAACGCTGCTTTTTACGGCGATCCCTCTGCGGTCTTATCAGAATATTTTCTTCCGAACCAAAATGGCTATGCTGCTGCTGGCCGGCCTCAACGTCTGGATTTTTCACTCGGGCGTTTATCGCCGCGTAGCCGCGTGGGATGTGGCCAGCGCGCCGCCGAGGGCGGCCAGAGTTGCTGGCGCTCTTTCTCTTGTCCTATGGGTTTGCATCGTTCTCTCGGGAAGAATGATTGCCTACAACTGGTTCGACTGCGATCGGCAACCGCAACGCCCGATCATCAATTTCATGACCAGCTGCGTGCCCAACCAATCGGAGGAGCACTGATGTCCCTCCTGGGTTTCTTTCAGTGGTGCGAACAGTCGGGAATCGGCGACACCATCAGACGGTCGTCGTGGTTGTTCCCGGTGATCGAGGCGATCCACCTCCTCGGCCTTGGCGTAATCGGGGGAGCGGTGTTGACCGTCGATCTGCGCCTGTTGGGTCTTGGACTGCGGCGCCAGCCTGCTGCGCAGATTGCGCGCGATGCGCAGCCCTGGCTCGTCGGCAGCCTTTTACTGATGCTGATCACGGGCAGCCTGCTGTTCCTGTCTGAAGCGATAAAGTGTTATTACCATGAGGCTTTCTGGTTCAAGATGGCATCGCTTTTTCTGGCTCTCGTTTTTACGTTTACGATTCAACGCAAAGTAATCATGGCAGGCGAGACAGGCGTGAGGCCTGTTTGGAGCAAAGTAGTGGCCCTCGTTTCGATCCTGTTGTGGTCCGGCGTAGGAATCGGCGGACGCTGGATTGGTTTTTCGTAAGAAGCAGACTGTAAGGTTCGTCGACTAGCTATTTGCCTGCCGGCACTCGTCGCGTCAATTCCTCAAACCAGCACGTCCGACACAATCGCATTCGGATTGAGCCATTGTCGTCGATCGCAATGATATGGTAGGCCCGTGCGGACTCGAACCGCTGAGAGAAAGAAAACCGTGAACGTTGTGCACATTACGCACATTCTTTGCATGTATGCACCCACAGCCTGCGCAAAGGGCAACCGCTGTCGCCGCGGTTGGGCGTCGAGATTTCCTGATCCCGAGGACAGGGAATCAGCTACTCCGTTCCCGAGCTGGCGCGCAACCTTCTTGCTCCGAGATATGGCGCACCAAGTTGTCCCCTGCCATTTCGCGAAGGAGATTCACGCGCGTCATGTGCCACCTCGCGAAGAGCTCTGTTTACTCTAGCGCCGGCGGCGCATGCTGTTTGTGCCGGATCCAAGCGTTAGCTTCGCGGTCTTTCCCTTAAAGATCCGGCGCGTCCTTGGAGCGGGCGATGGGCGTGCCAATCGGGCCGCTCGGAATCTGGCCGGAGGAGGACGAACCCGTTTCGGATTCTGCGCCTCCCTTGCGGCCGAATACCTGCGTCCCCCACCGTTTTGCGTCTTCCATGTAAATGTAGAAGACAGGGGTGAGGAAAAGTGTCACCAGTTGGGAAAAAGCCAGCCCTCCGACGACCGATACTCCCAAGGGTCGGCGCGCTTCGCCGCCTGCCCCGAAACCCAATGCGATCGGAAGAGTGCCCATGAGCGCCGCCATCGTGGTCATCATAATGGGGCGGAAGCGCACCAGGCATCCCTGATAAATCGCTTCGGCCGGACTTTTCCCTTCCTTGCGTTGCGCTTCCAGCGCAAAGTCAATCATCATGATGGCGTTTTTCTTGACGATACCGATGAGCATCATGATTCCCACAAAGCCATAGATGTCAAGGTTCATGTCGAGGAGCGGAGAAACCCAACCTTTCGTCGCGGCCGTATGGAAAAGGTACAGCGAAAGAAGCGCTCCAAACCCGGCGGACGGCAATCCCGACAGAATCGTGATCGGATGCAGGAAGCTTTCATAGAGAATGCCGAGAATGATGTAGATCACCAGGATGGCCATCGCGAGCAGCAAACCAAGGCCCGCCAGCGATGATTGAAAAGCTTGGGCGTTGCCTTGGAAAGTCGTCGTGGTCGTCGGCGGGAGAGCCTGCCGTGCCAGATCGTTGATCTCGCCGACCGCGTCTCCAATCGATGTGCCGGGCTTCAGGTTAAAGGAAATTGTCACCGCGGGGAGTTGCCCCAGATGGTTGACCGAAAGCGGCCCCAGCGTCGGGCTGAGTTTCGCTACGGCGCTGATCGGCACGAGTTGCCCGGTCGCGTTTGAGAAATTCTGCGATCCTGACAATGAGTGAACGTAGAGAGACGCGATCTTGTTTGCGTCGCGCTGATATTCCGGCTCCAGTTCCAGAATGACCCAATACTGGTTATTGGGCGCAAAAATCGTGGAGATCTGGCGCTGCCCATAGGCGGAGTAGATCGCGTCTTCGATTTGATTCACCGAAACTCCATAAGAAGACGCGGCGTCGCGGTCAATTTGGATGTTGATCTGGGGATTTCGGATCTGGAGGTCGCTGCTGACGTCCGTGAGGCCCGGGAGAGAGCGCATCTTGGCGGTGAAATCCTGAGCCGAACCGTAAAGCTCGTCCGTATTCGCGCTTTGTATGGTGAACTGGTAGAGCGCCTTGCTTTGCAGTCCGCCAATGCGGATCGGGGGATCATTGCGCAAGTACGTCACCATCCCGGGCACGGTAGCAAGTTTTGGGCGCAGCTCGTTGATGACCTGGTCGACCTGCGGGCGCTCCGACCGCGGCTTCAAGCGGATGTTGAGCCCGCCTTGATTCAAGGTTCGGCCGCCCGAGCCGATTGATGACAATACGTAGGCAACCGAGGGATCCTTCGCCAGGATCTGGCTGATCTCATGTTGGTGCTGGACCATCGCGTCAAACGAAATGCCCTCGATCGCTTCGGTGGTCCCGTTGATCTGATCGATATCCTCGCTCGGCAAAAACCCCTTGGGAATAATGACCGCAAGATAGTAAGTTCCAGCCGCCAGAGCGACCGAAAACATCAAAGTCGCGAACTTGTGGCGAAGCGAGATCTGCAGGCAACGATCGTAGATCCGCTCAAGTCCCTCCTGCCTGGATTCAAAGAAGTTGTAGAGCCGGCCGTGCCTGATTTCGTGGCGGGGTTTCAGGAAGCGGCTGCAAAGCATCGGCGTGAGCGTCAAGGACACGAATCCTGACACCAGAATGGCCGCCATGATGGTCACGGCGAACTCGTGCAAGAGCCGGCCGAGAACTCCCCCCATGAAAATCACCGGGATAAACACGGCCGAAAGCGACAGCGTCATGGAAAGAATCGTAAAACTGATCTCCCCTGAACCGTTGATGGCGGCCTCCATCACGCCTTCTCCCTGCTCCATGTGGCGCACGATGTTTTCGAGCATCACGATCGCGTCATCCACGACGAAACCTACCGAGAGAGTCAGCGCCATCAACGAAAGGTTATCGATCGAATAGCCGCACAGGTACATTACGGCGAACGTGCCCACCAGGGAGAACGGAAGCGCAAGACTCGGAATTGTCGTGGCCGACAGGTTCCTTAAGAACAGGAAGATCACCATGATCACGAGAAAGAGCGCCACCTCAAGCGTGAACTTCACATCGTCCACGGAGTTGCGAATCGTGACCGAGCGGTCGAAAAGCACTCTCATCTTGACGGAGGGAGGCAGCGTCGCCTCCAAACGCGGAAGCATGGCCTTGATACCGTTCACCACTTGCACCGCGTTCGTGCCCGGCTGCTTAAAGATGACCATGGGGATAGCGGACAAGCCGCCCGGGGTGTTTGCGTCGTAGAAGAAATTCACGTTCTTGTCGTTTTGGGCGCTATCAATGACGCGGCCTAAATCCGACAGCCGGACCGGGGAGCCGTTGCGGTAGGCGACGATCAATTTGGAGTAATCCGCGGCGTTGTAAAGCTGCCCTTGCGTCTGCACAGTCGGCGCGCGCTGCGGGCCCCAGATCGTGCCCGTCGGAAGATTTACATTGCCGTTTGTCAGGGCATTCTCGACGTCGTCAATCCCGATCCGCCGGATCGCCAGGGCCTGAGGATCCAATTGAATGTGCGGGGCGTATTTGAACTGGCCGTAAATCTGCACGACCGCAACGCCGTTGACGGTGGAGACGCTTGGTGCGATGAAGGTCTCGGCGTATTCATCCACTGCGGAAAGCGGCAGCGTGTCCGAAGTGAGGGCGATGAAGAGGACCGGGTAGTCGGCGGGGTTTTGCCGGTAGTACGCAGGCGGGGACGGCATGTCCGGCGGCAGCTGACGAGCCGCCTGAGAAATGGCGGCTTGCACGTCCTCTGCCGCGCCGTCCAGATTGCGGTCGAGGCTGAACTGCAGGACGATCGAGGTTGCCCCAACCCGGCTCGACGAAACCATCGAATCCAGGCCGGCGATATTGGAAAAGTTTTTTTCCAACGGCAATGCAACCGCCGCGGCCATGGTGTCGGGATTCGCACCGGGCAAGTTCGCATAAACATTGATCGTTGGATAGTCTACGTTCGGCAGATCGCTGACCGGCAAGATACGATAACTTGCAATCCCGAACAGCAAGATCGCCAGCATGACCAACGTGGTCGCGATCGGCCGTTGAATAAATCGTTCGGGAATGCTCACGCCTTGCTCCCGTGAAATTCGGTCAGGCGCCCGTTAGCGCGGCTTGGGGCGAGTGGAATCGCCCGGAGGGGGATCCGCAGCCGCGCCCTTTTCCGCTGCCGAGCCCGCTTCTTCGCGTGGGCGGCCTGCTGGTTCCACCATCGGTTCAGAGGCGCTGTTCTTGACCTCTATTTTCGCGCCGGGCACCAGATTCACCTGTCCATCGGTGACGATCACGTCGCCGGGCTGCAGGCCCTTGTCGACTACCGTGTCATTGTCTATCGTCCTGTTCGGCACAACGGTGCGCTGTTCCACAATGTCGTTCGCCTTCACTAAGTACACGTACGAACCTTCCTGAGTCGTGATGATCGCATGCGCCGGCACGACCGTGGCGTTCGGCTGCTGCGAGAGCGTAAGCAGAACTCCGACGTACAAGCCGGGCCACAGGCGATTCTGGGAGTTCTCGAATGTCCCTCTCAGGTGGATCGTGCCGGTGGTGGAGTCCACGATGTTGTCCACGAAGGTCAGCGTGCCTTCCACGGGCCGGCCTGAATTCTGGGGGATGGTGACGGTGACATGGAGCGCGCGCCGTTCTATGTCCTGCTTGATATCAGGCCAGTACTGTTGTGGAACAGTAAAATTCACGTAGATCGGATTCACTTGATTGATCACCACGATCGGGACGTCCGCCACTTTCACCAGATTGCCGGCTTTCACCATGACGGTGCCCGTCCGTCCGTCAATCGGCGACTCGATCGTGCAGTATTCCAGATTGAGCTCCGCCGTCTTCACCGCGGCCTCGTCGGAATTCACGGTGGCATCCGAGGCGTCCGCAGCGCTGGTGAAGGAATCGACTTGCTCCGCCGGCACGACTCCCTGATCGAACAGCGTTTTGTAACGCTGCGCCTGGGCGCGATTATACGTTCCGGTGGCCTTGTCGCGTGCCAGTGCGGCCTTGGCCTGTGCCAGCGCCGCCTCGTAAGGCCTCGGGTCGATGGTGAGCAATACTTGTCCCTTCTTGACGAAGTCACCCTCTTTAAAGCGGATGTTCTGGACCTCTCCGGCAACCTGGGCCCGGATGGAAATCGTGGAAATCGCCTCTACGTTTCCGACCGCAGTCACTTCGACGGGCATGGTCTTTTGCGTGACTTTGGCAACGGTTACCCTCGTCACCGGACGTGCCGTAGGCGCCGCCTGCTGTTTTGCGCAGCCACAGGCGAGCGCAGCGAATGCGACTAAGCGCAGCGCAGTGCGCATCGTGCAGGCCAGACACCTGTATGCCTTCAAGTTTCCGTAGGACCGAGTCATGATTCAGGCGACCACCTATCGAATGGGGGCATTATCCCCGACATCGCTCATTGCGCATGCTGTGAATTGTTCGACGCCCGAGAGTCGGGCCAGGTTACAGGCAAGCTCGCGTGGTTAGACACAATCTCCAGGGATCCCAGTACTTTGGTCTGGCCTCACTCAGGTATACATCCGCGCCGACCACGCGGGAATTGATGTAGCCGTCACTGATGAAGGCGTCGCCTGCCGCATTCCACGTCACATCGGTCACCTGCCGGAACATTCCGTCCACCGGTGGCAGCGGAGGATGGGCATGCTTCAACGGCTCCGTTCCTTCGTCCGAAGCCTCCGTCAGGAAACTCTCAGACTCAATTACAAATTTTTCTGAGTGGCGGCGAAGCGTATTTCAGTAGCCATGGATTGTGGACGGACACTTCTCGACATTCAAAAAATGAACATGCTCGATGAAATTCTTTAATCGCTGTGTGCCGCCCAATTGCTCGCTTGCACTGTTTACCTGATTGCCGCAACCGCGCGCATAAGGATAGTTGAGTGATCGAATGACCGAACATGTCAGAGTAGCGCGAGCGAACTGGAGATGCGCATGCCTAAGTCTCGCCCTTTCGAACGTGACTTAGGCATGCGGGATTATTGATTATCGTTGCGCGGAGATTTTCGTGTCGTCCGTTTCAAGGACACCGATCCTGCCATTGGTAAAGTCGGTAAACCAGACCCGGCCCTGAGGATCGATTGCGAAGAATCGATCCATCTGCTTCCGGTCCGGGAACGGATATTCAGTGAATTTTCCTGTGGTCGGATTGAACCGGTCGAGGTTGGCACCGAGAAAGTCTGCTATCCACAGATTTCCGTTCTTCTTGTCAATCACGATTCCGTAAGCACCAAAGTTGGATGTCGGAGGTTTGTAGTACGTTATCTTTTCGGTCTTCTGATCGAACTTCCCAAGTCTGTGGTTCGTAACGTCTCCAAACCAAACATTTTGCTGCGCATCCACCTCGATTCCTCGCACGGACTTCATATCGGGAACCGGATATATCTTTATGTCGCCGGTCTTCGAGGCAACTCTGAAAAGACCAGGTTTATCGGTGCCGCTGGCACCCCAAGCGTTGTCATGAGCGTCCAGCGCGACGTCATATGTACTCGGCGTCCCAAATACGGTGAATTTTTGGGTATGCGGATCGAATCTCGTGACATTGCCCGAAGTCCAGATATTGCCCTGCGAGTCCTCTCGGACTGTGTGTATGCCAGCCTTTTCGGGTACCGGATACTCGGTGAGCTTACCTGTCTCAGGGTCTATTACCGAGAGCTTGCGACCCATTAGCTCGGAAAACCATACCTGGCCATTCCTGGCAACCCACGGATTATGAGGCACAGATTTGGGCGTCGGACTATCATACTCTCGAAATTGTTGTTTGACAGGATCAAAGGATCCAACCTTGTTGGAATTGTAATCGAACTCGGTAAACCATACTTTCCCGTCCGCCGCGATACTCAGGCTGTGCGTGAAATTCTTTGTCGGGGCTGCGTAATACCGGAAGGTTGCGTGCAAGGCTTCATCACTAATGTCCACATGATGGACCTGCTCCTTAGTTGGAACCGGGGAGTCGGGACCGAAAACTTTTTCCAAACTGCGACTGATATCTGTCAACTTATCGTCCGGCAGGTTCGGGATGAAAAATATCGTGCCCATGTTGGGGATAAAATGCCTCCACTCCTCGGCCGTCATCCCTGTCCGCCTCATAATCCACGAAAAATTGTGACAAGATTCGCAGTTAGCCTCGATGTTGCGGACGTCTTTGTCATCGCCGAATGCTGAGATGTATTCAGCCGTCGAGATCAGCGCGGGATTCCAGTTCGGCTTCAAGCTGAATGTAACCTCAGCGGCAGTCGTCGAAATCTCCTTGTCCACCGTTTTCGACCCGTATCCATAGGCCGTCGCGGAAATCTTGTAGCTGCCGGGTTTCAGTCCGGTAATCTGGTATTCGCCCGAGGAGTCGGTGTACCGGGAGACACTCATGTTGTCTAGCCTAGCCGTGACCGGAGCGCCTCGCAAAGGTTTACCCGCCTCGTCGGTCACCACTCCCGTAATACTTCCGTCAGAAGCAGCGGCGACAACTCCGCTCGGAACAACAGCAATGCACAATGCTAAGCTGAACCACACAACCGCCAACTGCCTTAACCAAAGTTTCTGTTCTTGCTTGCTCATTAGGTTCTCCTTTTCCCTTTCGCTTGCACAGAGCACCCGGGTTGTCGGAGCCTTAACTCGAGATTTCCGATATTGAAGGTTGTCTTTTGGCTTAGCAGAACACCCCCCCACCCCAACTGTCAAGCTAAAATCCATAGTGGGTCATGCGAACAGCTGTCCGCTAAGGAGTAGACGCATCGAAGATCACAGCCAAAGTCACTGTAGAGCTTCCGAAGAAGCGGAAAGGTGGCATGGCCCAATGACGCGATGTGCAAAAGGAAGCCGGCAGTGGACCTCGCAATTGCACCCAGAGCGCCTGATAGAAGCGCAGATTCCCCGCCCTATAGGCGCATCCTGTACCCCTAACTGTACCAGCAGGCAATGTTTTCACGCGCTGGGGCTTAGCTGTGAGCGAAAAATAGATCCCACAACTTGTTGCAAACATTGCAAAATGACAACAGGAAACGGAGTTGTTGGAGTCGGGTTTCGTGCGCCCAACGCAGGCGCGCTAATGGACTACTCAATCGCGAGTAGGGAATCGCTCGCGGATTGCGAGCTGTTATCTTGTATTGACGCGATAGCAATCCTCGGTCGGCTTGCCATCCGTGCCTTAAGAGTTGGGCCCGAAGCCGATGCTCTTCTGAAGTCGTAGGGAAATGATCCCATAAGGAACTGTCGAGGAAATCAGGCAACAATTGGGGAGCAATCAAATTTCTCACTATTTCTTTTCAGCGAGTTGGTTTCCCTTCGGTTTCCTCTAATTCTCTGTGATCCTATCTCCTCCATGGTGTCGCGGTAGGGACGACCATCGCTGATCGCCCCCCCCGCACAGATCCGTACGAGCGCGTTTACGCATACGGCTCTTACCAAGGATGAGTGACGGCAAAGGCTGCTTGCCGCACACCGTGCAGTCCCTGGAACATGCTGATCCCGCCCTGTGTCGGGTGCATGTGGGATTGACCGATGTTCTCCTCAGTCTGTGCCCTTCCCTCCCTGGCCTCCGCGGAAAGCTGCCCTTCCTTGTTCGGCTGGTTCACGGGTACTACGGCACAGTCCGACTTCTCCTGTACGTTCATGTCCGCCGCTCGGTTTATGGCCTTCGCGGACCGGTCATGTTCTCTCGTCCAAGACTTGCAGGAGATCTCCCGGTACTCGTGCATGTTGTTTCTCAGCGTGCGCGGGTTCTTAGACTACGCAGGACCGGGCAATCCACTCGCGGTTTGCGTGGTTGTCGTGTTGCCTTCCTCCCATCGGAACGGAGTCGGCGTCCTGTTCCATCGGCTTTTCGAAGCTTAATAGCCCGGCCCACCGATCCCTCTGTCTACGCTTCAAGCGAGACCTCGCGATATCGCCTGCAAGACTCGAGGCCAGGATGGATTCGCTGTTCCTTTCCTGTAGCCGGGTAGAGCGATGGCGCGGAGCGGGCTTCGAATGATGCCGCCGTTTCCATCGCTCTCCCTAAAATTCCGGAAAGCGGGTTTTCCCCGTTCCGGCTTCAAGGCCAGCATTTCAGACAGGGCCTTCCCGTCCGTCCGCGAGTTCCTCGCGGCGCTCGGTTTGCGTCCGTCCTTCGTGCTCTCCGCTTCCACCGTTGGATTCCCCGTACTGTGCCGGAGAAACGTGGCGCGCTTGAGCACCGCCGTTCGAGCAGCTACCGCTGCTCTACCCCAGGGGCCCTCGCTCCGGTCCGAGTTATTCTGTCTCGGTCCATCATCACTTACTGGCCCCATCCGTCCCACTTGCAGGCACATCTCGATTTCGCCGCATAGCGGCTTATACGTGATGCCCTCGCTGTGCGTTTCCGCCTAGGCGACCCGCGAGTGGTTCCGCGCTTTCACTGTACATTCCTTCTCCACATGCTGCCCTCTATGACCGCGGGGAGTTCATCGATTGCATTTGCTCGGTTCCTTCACCGATGACTTTGGCCTTCGCCAAGAGTCCATTGGCTCGGCACTCCCAAAACTCCCATCATCCGTTTCCGATGGGGGGATGGTTTCGCGGCTTCACTGGTTCGCTGCTCGCTGCGGCCTGTCGAGTTGCTTGCCCCCCTGACGGATCTGACCGGACATTTCGCCCAGCCAACGGGGACTTTTACTCCCGAGCTTGCGGCGAGTCGGTCACCCTTCTCGCCGTCGGGTATGACTACGGTGGTAACTGAGCGCTTCCACCGATGGGACTTTCACCCACTGGAACGTCAGCTAGCCTCGCTGCACGGGCTCTTTCATCCCCTACAACATGCCGGTTTATCCCGGCGCTCTCCGATCGGCGGACCCATCGTTATCCCACGTGTCTTGCAACGCTGGCAAAATCTTATCCTTGTAAGTAGATTGAGAGAGGTAGGGGATTCGGTACCTCAAATTTGAAATGCGGCCACCCAGGAAGTGTGGTACTCATACAGATGAGTCGGGTGGGAAAACGTAGATTCTAACTTTGTAATGACGGCCTCTCGTGTCTAGAAACTATCGGATAGAAAAAAACTCGTTCTTTCACGATTTATTCAGATTGTATTGCTAGGCACCTGGCTCAGACGAGCCCCTGAGTCGTTTCCTTGGTCAGGGCAAGTGCCTGAAGCGAGCTGATGCATTCGGCATGGCAGAAAAGTGACGACCAGCGACGGAGGAAATCATGAAAAAAGTCTGCGGCATTTGTCTGGCATTGATGTTGATGGCTGCACTGATGACACAGGTGGACGCCCAGAACATCTCGACGGGGACTGCGAACGCGCCAAAAAAGGCAATAGCTGAGAGTGAGCAGCCGCTTTTTCTGAACCATACCGTGCCTCTCGAGGGCGTGAAGGGACGTTTCGATCATTTTGCTTCGGGCGGAGGCAAGATATTTGTTGCCGAGCTGGGCAACAATTCCGTAGCGGTGATCAACGGGACCGGGATGGCGCTCGAGCACACGATTACCGGGGTGCCGGATCCTCAGGGTGTGGCCTTTTCTCCCGAGGCGAACAAGCTCTTTGTAGCCAGCGGCACGGCCGAGAAGCTCTATATTTATGACGGAACCTCGTTTGATCTCATCACCTCCCTCGACTTTCCGGGTGGCGCGGATAACGTCCGATACGACAAGGCCACCAAACGCGTCTACGTCGGTTGTGGCCAAGACGCGCAGACAGGGGACATCGTGGCGGTCGACGCCATGACAAATCAGCGACTTGAGGAATACAAAGTGGGGGGCGAGCCGGAGTCCTTCCAACTGGAAGCCAAGGGGCCCAAAATTTACGTGAATTTGGAGCAGGAGGCAAAGGTCGCGGTGATCAATCGCACGACGAAGGCAATCACCAAATGGCCGTTGACGGGCGTTAAGATGAATTTTCCTATGGCCCTTGACGAGCCTGATCACCGCCTGTTCATTGGCACGATGTCTCCAGCGCGCCTAGTGGTGGTAGATACGAACTCGGGACACATAGTCAGTATCCTGCCGAGCGTTAAATGGACGGATGATCTCTGGTACGATGCCGCACGCAAGCGCATTTACATGACTGGAGCGGAAGGTTTTGTTTATGTGTTTGAAATGAGGGATCCCGACCATTATCAACTCCTCTCTAAGGTTCCTACGGCCGTAGGCGCGGCGACTTCCGGGTACTTTGGAGGGGCGAGCAGGAAAGGAATCGATACCTTGTACGTGGCGGTCCCGGCACGTGGCAGTGAGACCGCCGAGATCAGGTTTTATGGAACGTCAGACTGAAGACGCAAAGCCCAACCGTAGTGAAAACCGGAAACGTAGGAGACGACGGGTGCCGTTCCGAGGGGGTTGATCGTTCCCGTACCTGAACCATCGAGATGATGCTGCCTCACTCGACACGGGACGTGAGGTGACTGAGCCCGTCAGGTCTGGCCTCCATATGACCCAAACCGGCAGCCAAAACGCCCCCGAGCGCCGCTACTGCTGGAAAGACCACCATCTTGTGATTCCTGTATCAATGGAGGCCAGGTGAGTGGTGGCAGCCGCGTCCTGGCGTGAGTGAGAACGTTTAGTAGATGCCCCATAATGGCGCTAACTATTTCAGGGAACTTTCAGTCCTCTCCGAATAGAATTCAACTCGACACTCGCACGAGTTAGCTCCATCGGAGTCTGATCATGGACACTAGAAAGATGTTTGGTGCGCCAGGTTTTTGGGGGGTGATGAAAGGCCTTGTTTACCTGCTCATCATTCTGGTCTGTAGTGCTCCGGCCTTTGCTCAAACTGCAACGTTGCGGGGAGTGGTCACCGACGAGTCTGGTGTAGTGGTCTCCAGAACGAAAGTCACGCTAACGGGTCCTTCCGGACTGGTGAAGGACATGACATCGGCCAGCAATGGATCGCACTCGTTTGTCAACTTGCCTTTCGGCGCGTATGGGGTTGTGGCTTCAGCGCCACACGTTATTCTTCCGCAGCCCGCAACGGTCAACTTGAGGTCCTCCGCCCAAGTCCTCAATCTACAGCTCGAGGTACCCTCCAACGGTGACGCCCGCCCCCCTACGCGGGCGATTCCACCGGTTCCCCAGGAAAGAACGCGAGTTGCGGAAGCTGTACGGATTGACAAGGCGCCAAAACTCGATGGAAGCCTCGACGACCTACTTTGGCAATCGGCCAAACCTGTCACGGATTTTCACCAGCGCGAGCCGCACGAAGGTGAGCCAGCGACCGAGAAGACGGAAGTGCGCATTCTCTACACTCGAAGCGCCGTGTACTTTGGCATTCAATGTTATGACTCGGAACCGTCTCGGATCGTTGCGACGGAATTGCGGCGCGACGCCAGCCAGGACTTGGATGATCACTTCGAAATTCTGATCGACTCCAATCATGATCGCCGCGACGCCTATCTTTTTGAGATCAATCCATTGGGCACACAAAGCGATGGCTTAATCGTAGATGAGTACGGAGCGGGAGGGCTACCCGGTCAGACCATAGATTTCGACTCCGGATGGGACGGAGTATGGTCGTCAGAAGCTCGCGCTACTTCTGACGGCTGGTCTGCGACCATCGAAATCCCCTTTTCAACTCTCAACTTCACGCAATCGAAGGATGTTATCTGGGGTCTGAATTTCAAGCGATTCATCCGCAGAAAGAACGAACAAGATCTGTGGACCGCTTATCGAAGAGCTTTTGACATCGTGAAAGTCTCTCAAGCCGGAGAGCTCGTTGGAATCACGGATATCGGAAGCGGAAGACTTTTCATTGTGAAGCCATATGCCTTGGGAGGATTCGATAAGCAAACTGGGACAAACCTGAAGGCCCTACACACAGGGGGACTCGATATCAAGTACGGCCTTACTTCAAACCTGCTCCTGAATCTTACCGGGAACACTGATTTTGCCGATACCGATGTGGATCTGGAGCAATTCAATCTGACGCCTTTTAAGATTTTCATCCCCGAAAAGCGCCAGTTTTTCCTGGAAAACGCGGGGATCTTCAATTTCGATATCGGCGATCGGGACCACTTGTTTTTCAGCCGCCAGATTGGGATTGACCCGGTGACAGGCCAACAAGTGCCCGTGAACGGTGGAGTGAAACTCACCGGCTCTCTGCCAGGCGGGTTCCAACTCGGCGTTTTGGATGTAGATACGCGGTCGAGCGGTCCCAATCCATACGGCAACTATGCGGTCGTTCGGGTCAAGCGCTCCCTCTTCGGCAACTCATACATAGGACTGATGGGTATCGACAAACGGTCGGGCAACCGCCAGGATTCCTTCAATCAGACGGGCGGAGTCGATACTCGGCTCGTGTTGCCGAAAGATTTTTTTGTAGATGCTCATATTGCTGGCACGCGCTCGCCAGGAAGTCCCAGCGGAAGCACTGACGCAGGTGCCGCCCTTTCGTATCATTCTGACTTGCTCGATGGCACGATTGAGCGCAGGAGAATTGGGCCAAACTTCAACCCGGAAGTCGGATTCATTGAACGGACGGATTCAAACGAATCGTATGCGGATCTTAATCTCAAGCCTCGACCCAAGATGAGGGGCGTACGTGAAATTCAATTCGAGAGCTTCATTCTCCATGCGCCAGACACACACAACGTCGTGCAGACTCAAGAGTGGCAGGAGAGTTTCCGTGCCCTTTTTAACAACGGAGCGCTAACCGATAACGATGTCGTGGACGTGTTCACTCAACGAATCACCACGCCCCTTCAAATCTATAAGAACATTTATATTCCGGCGGGCATATATCATTTCACCCGCCATCTACTCACTTTTTTCTCTGCACCGGATCATCGATTTACGTACGATTCATGGGAGCGATTCGGCGGTTACTACGGTGGGACGCTCAACGAGTTTCGTGTGGAAGCCGCCTACCGCCCGACTCCAAGATTTTCGATTTCCGCTTCGCAAGTCTGGAATCAATTCCGATTGCCGGTGGAAAACTTTTCTGTGGATTTGGTCAGCTTGCAGGCGAACTATTCTTTCTCTCGATTGCTGACCTTCACTAGCATCATTCAGTTGGATACGGCGAACACACACGCTCTCAGCGCCAATTTTCGGCTCCGGTATAACTACCGGCCCGACAGCGACCTCTACATCATCTACAACGTAGGAACGCAGTTCGTGAGTCTCGCCGCAGCGAACCCGCAGCAGGTTCGTGAGACCCGTTTCGCGGTCAAGTATACGTTTTCCTTCAATCCATAGGGGGCTAAAGCGAAAAGCTCTCTTAGTACACAAGCATGAGGTTACATCCAGTGGTACCTAATGCGGGGCATTCGCCTTCAAATATTTTGTGGCTCAGAACGCGAGCTATATAACCATTACGATAATCGGCAGGGGATGCTCCACACGGCCTCGACATTTCAAAGGAACTCTATTTCGAGAAAAATGCCTAATGGTGCTTTTCGCTCCTTGAGTTGAAAGTGATTTGGTGTTGAGTTTACTCAAACGAAGGTCACACCGACAACGAAGTGGACTTACTTGCACCCAAAAGCATCCAGCGATTCAAAAAAGGGGGATGGAGTACGCCTGTTATCAATGATGGGCCTTTAAACGCCATTCTCAAAGCGCGTGGAAAACGAATATTGCGTCTTCGAGACCACCGCTATCGGTCAGAATCATTCCGTTGCCTTCTTTCAGTGAACCGTTGCAGACTGCCGAAGCTTTGCGTACCATAGTTTTAAGTTCCTCCTCAACGATTGGATGTCCCGCCCCGCAAGTGGCTAGATCGCCACTTGCAACGAGACGACCTGCCGGCAGAGAGCCAGACCGAGTCCGGAGGTCTCTACAGGTTGTTCAAACCTTCGTTCAGCTCAATATACGTTCCCCAAGGATCGGTCAGGAATGCAAGCGAAATGCCCAATTGGGGCAACTTAGTGAAGGGCTTGTCGAACTTCACTCCGCTGGCTTCCGCCTTCTTGCAAAACGTCTCGAGATCCTTGATCTCGAATCCGATATGGTCCAGCCCCCGTCCTTTTGTAGGCAAGGTCGCTGTGTCGGATTTTGCAATGAGCAGCGCCGCTCCCGGCAGGTTGGCTGCTGCGAACTGGCCCCGTTGGAAAGGCGTGGCGCCAAAAACCTTGGCATACCAAGACTGCATTTCTAACACGGAGGGTTCCGTCACCCAGAAGTGTATGTGGTCAAACGCAATCGGAACCGGGAGCGACTTTTTTTCGAGGATCTCAATCCGAACCAGATCGTCCGGAGTGGTCACATACGCTTGTCCCGCTCTTTGACCGGGTTCTGTTTTCAGTCCGGCGGTCTTCCATTTCGTCACCGATTCCTGGACGTCCGGCACATAGAACCCAATATGATTTACCACCGATCCGACAGAACCGCCGGATGGCTCGCCCTTCCCGAGAACTATCAAAACACCAGGGAATTTCATGACTTCAAGGGAGCCCAGCTTCGTGGGCGTCGCACCCATCGCCAACCAGAACTTCTTGCCAGCCTCCAGGTCTTGCATAAAAAGATGCACGTGGCCCATCGTCACTCCCGTTTCATTCGGCGCAGCCAGTTGCGCCCGCGATACGCCCATTGGAATCAAAGTAGCGCCTGCAAGAGTGAGAATCGAAAGAAGCTTTTTCATGAGCACTCCTTGTTTATCAATGTAGTGAACCCCACGAGTTCTGGACCGGAATTTCTGTTCTTGTACTCGCGGCATGCCGTAACTATACACCGATCTACTTCTTTCTAGGATTCCAATGTGGGGCTATCCACACCAGCAATTCGTTGGCGGAATCTTCCTCCTCATTAGTACAAGGGTTTTTTCTCGGGCGACAAGCTGAAGAAACTCTTGCTTAGTGGGGGAGCGGCACAAAGCTTCAACTGTGATTGTGGGGTCCCTTTCGGGGCCAGTTGGAGCAGCCGGGGGATCATCACCTTTACCCAGGATTTCCGATTTGGACTCCAAGCTCGCGTATCCTAACTCTTCTTCGTCCCTCGACTCAAGAAATTTGTGACCACAGCAGCCCCCAGCGAGACTTCGGCGTGCCGACGGCTCGTTCTTTGCCCGTCTGAAGCGCCCCGCTTGTTGCCGCGTAATCGATTCCTCAGACACTATGCCGACCTTCCTCCTTCGGCTCCAGATTTTGCAACCACAATCGGAGTGCTAACCCGATGGCATCGGCTGCGCCGCAATCCGCCGCAGGATGCCCCCAAATAGACGCCGGTGCAGATGTCCTTCGGCCAACAACAACCAGTAGTACCTGGAGTGCTTGATCAGTCGCCCATCCGTTTTGACCAAACGCTGTTGCAAGGTTGTCAGCGACCAAGTGTCGATTCTCTTCGGCAGCACGAGCCGCCCCCACAGGTTGCCCAGGTTGTAAGCCAGCAGGCTCAACAGTAAGCGTGCTTCATTGGCCCGGAACCGATGACACGATAGCCGGGTCCAATGCGTCGCCTGCTTACCTTCCTTGATCCATTGCTCGGCTGTTCCCCGCATGTTATAGAACCGTATGAACGCCCGGCTGGGCAGGCTCAGATTCGTGACGATAAAGCCGACTCGCGGAAACAGCTCTCCGACGTGGCACTCCACCTTCACCACTACTCGTCGTGCGGTCTTCCAACTGGCCGCTTGGTAGAGAAAGCCCTTGTACCGGACCACTGGCTTGTGGCTTGGCCTTCCCACAGGCCGCGTCAGCAACTCCGCAATGTCCCGCTCCAGGCTATCGTTGGCTGGAATGCGGATCACATACATCACACCGCGTTCCTCCAGTGCTTCGTAGATCTCCGGTTTGGCAAAGGCCGCGTCCGCCCGGAAAGCAACCTCCTTGCCCTCGGCCTGTTGACGCTCGCTCTCCGGTAACAGCAACTCATCCCAATCTTCTGCGCTATACAAGTTGCCCGGACGCACCTTCGCCACCAAGCAGTCCCCGTAATGGTCGAACAGAAGTAGCGGGTGGTAGCAGCCCGACTCGAAGTGCCCGTTGTAGGCGCTGCCCTCCTGCTCCCCATGAACCGGACTCTCCCTGGAGTCCATGTCGAGCACGACGCGGTCGGAGCTGTCCGGAGACTGGGCCTGCCCCAACGTCTCCCGGTTCAACGCCATCAGCCCGATCAGATTCTCTTCCTTGGTCAGCAGCCGAGTCTCGAACCAGTGCAAGGTCGAGGTCAGTGCCGCGCCCCGGTCCAAGATTCTCTGCGAACTGATCAATCGGAGCGTCGGATCGGCTGCCAGTTGTTCGGCGTCGTCGAGGTCCTCGTAACCCGCCAAGCGATTGTAAACCGACTGCCGCAGCAGATCGGCCAGCGTGAACTGCTTGTTCAAGCCTTGTCGCGAGTCGCTCAAATGTTCTTCGATGAGCTACTCCAGACCCAGTCGCTCATCAGCTCGCGAACAAGAATCAAACCGCCATCGGAAGTCACGCGGGAACCTTGGAAATCGACCTTGAGAGAGGCGTTGAAGGAGAGCTGAAAAGGCTGATTTTGCTTCTCACCCATTGGGTACCGACCTCCAGAGCGTCTTCATCGCTTTCAGACCCGCATGAATATTGATGATGGCGATGATCCAAAGGTTCGGCGGAAGAGTCTCAAAATGGAAATGGGGGCTTAGTTGTCAATTCATTTATTTCTGTGGGACGTGGACTGAAAATCTTAGATCGATCTTGTTGGTTTTCACCTACCGCTTCACGTACTGAGCTGGCATCAGTCGTATTTCATGACCCCGCTCTTGCAACGTCCGTCCTCGGAAGTGGGATCCCCTGTGTTGCGTTGCAGCTGGAGATGGAGAGAGACTCTGTTCCGATTGCAATAGTTAACTTGCCTGTTAGACTCAGTGTCAACCTTTGTCTGATCGAGGACGTTTTGGCCGCCCGTGGGCCCGTCTTGGGGAGGTCAGGCAGGAGGAATGAGCGGACGATTGATTTGGTATTGGGCCGATCAGGAGTGGTTTTTAGGCAGGTCGGCCTCTAAAAAATCAGCCAGATGTTCTCATCTGAGAGGGACTCACATGGGCAAGGACATCGAATTTCAGGCTAGCGACGGCACGATTCTGCGCGGCTGGCAATACCTGCCTTCTGGCCTGCCGGGCAAGCATCCAACGATTGTGATGGCGCACGGGTTCTCTGCCGTGAAGGAAATGTACCTCGACAAATTTGCCGAGGCGTTCGCTCAGGCCGGCCTAGCCTCAATTGTCTTCGACAACCGCAATTTCGGAGCGAGTGACGGCATGCCGCGGCAGGAGATCGATCCTTGGATGCAGATCCGCGATTATTCGGACGCCATCACCTTCGCAGGCGCCTTGCCTGAAACCGATGCCGAGCGCATAGGTGTATGGGGGTCGAGCTATAGCGGTGGCCATGTCCTGGTCGTCGCAGCCATCGACCGGCGCGTCAAGTGCGTCGTCTCCCAGGTACCCATCATCAGCGGATCGCAGGGCTTCCGCCGGCTTGTGCGGGCCGATTTCCTCGCTGGCCTATTCGCGCGGTGCGCCGAGGACCGCGGCAACCGTGCCGCCGGCAAGCCACCTGCCATGATTCCGGTGGTTGCCGAGAATCCGCTCGCGGTGTCGGCGTTGCCGACGGCAGACTCCTACAAATGGTTTTCGGAAACGCACAAGTCGTGCGCCCCGGCCTGGCGTAACGAGGTCACGCTCAGGACGATCGAATACGGCTTCGGCTACGAACCCGGCGCTTATATCGGCGATATCAGCCCGACGCCCTTGCTGATGATTGTTGCCGTCAAAGACCACCTCGTCGTATCGGACCTGGGCATCAAGGCCTACGAACAGGCCTACGAGCCCAAGAAGCTCGTCCTGCTGCCGGGCGGGCATTTCGATGCCTATGTGGAGGCGTTCGACCAGGCGTGTCAGCCAGCTTGCAAATGGTTCACCGCCCACCTCTTGCCGACGAAGCGCTAAGCGTTCGATTCTGCATGAGAACGCGTGAGATGTTGGAGGGTGCTTGGGGAAAGGGTGTCACGATCTGATGGTAGAGAAAATGTCCGAGTTCCTACACGAGTTTGGGAACGAAATGGCCAGGCACTCGATGAGCGATTTCAGTGTCGCGTATCAAATGCCCGAAAAAGCTCCTACTGGGCTTTCGACTGCGTATCATATATAGGATGTCTCGAAGTTTTGTAGGGCACAGTTTCATGGCTTACCTCACGAGTGGCATCAAAGCTGGTGGCAGTTGTATCTGCGCTGATAAAGTCCCATCACAACCAAGACCGGCAACGAGCGAGTCTCGCGCACGGTACGCTTCTCCTGGGTCGACACCACCAATTTGCCACCAGACCAGGTCCCAGGGAGATCGCGGAGTTCCGACGGCCCGTTTTGCCGTCTGACGCGCCAAACCTGCTGCCACCCGGGTACAGAAAAACTCACCGCCAAAAACGGGAGGATGATAAGTGTTCTGAGGCTGTTGACAATGTGTGGCCCCGATGATATTAGAGCTCATCGCCAGACTTCTAGATACAGGATCCGATTCTTCGCGGATTAGGAGTTTGCCGTCGAACCATTCGAACGGGCCTGGCCAAAAACTGTGGTCTGAGCTAAGCCGAAGGCAAGCACTGTCGCGGCCGCAAGTGCGACCAGAAACACAACGGAACCAGCTCTCATTCTCATCTCAGACCCTCCCGTACGTAGCTTAGGGACATTGTAACACTGAGTATCGTCACGCGCCACCGCTCTCAATCATTGGTAGTGGGTCAATTTCCGACTTGCCGACCATTACCTAACAAAACGTCCTCTCTGACGTTTATTCGACAAAGAGCGGTGAGGTTTTAATCCGATAATTGGACGGTTTTTCGGGGGGAGGGTTCCAGGCGATGAAAATGGCCTGCTACTTGACGGCGCTTTTGTTGTTGGGTGGGTCAGCGGCGATGGAGATTCCGTTGAGCGGACCGGGCCCAGATGCCGGCACAACGACAAAACCCGCCTCGGGATTCCTGCGAATTGCGGTCGTCCAAATGAAATCGCTGGACCATGACATCGACGGAAATCTGAGACAGGCCACGAAGTATGCCGATGAAGCGGCGGCGCAAGGCGCGCAATTCGTTCTGTTCCCTGAGATGATGGCGACGGGCTCTTATCTCTCCTTCGACACGTGGGACTCCGCCGAACCGTCGCAGGGCAAATCGGTGGAGTGGCTGAAATCAACCTCCGGACGACTTCAGATCTGGCTGGGCGCAGGCTTTTTTGAAGCAAACGGCGCGGATTTTTATGACACGTTTGTGCTGACGGCGCCATCGGGCGACGAGGTGGGCCGGGTACGTAAGCAAATTCCCGCGGGACCGGAAGGCTATTTCTTTCGGGGAGATGTAGGTCCGCATGTGATCTCGACTGCAATTGGAAAAATCGGTGTTGGAATATGCGCGGAGAACTATTACTGTTTTGCAGCTTCTCAATTCTTGAAAGATTCGGCGGATTTCATCGTGATGCCGCACTCCTCACCTGATATGAGTGGTGGGGGTGGATTAGCATCACCGCCGGGAACACATATCGCCTCGTGGTATGCGAAAAAGCTGGGCGTCCCCGTGGCGATGGTCAATAAAGTTGGGCGCTCCTACAAACCACCGCCCAATGAGATCAACGGGATTTTTCCCGGCCGTTCTGCGATAGTTGACTCGGATGGAACCGTCCTTCAGTCATTGGACGACAAAGAAGGGATCGGGATTGCGAACATCACTTTAGACTCGGACAGGAAGACTCGCGCTGAACAGGTTTGTACGGGCGTAGGGATTGCCGAGCTTGCAGTAGGCGGAGCGGAGGGAGCCGCAGCGGTGGCCGACGAGTATTCCCGAGCGAAGAAATCCTACGATAGCAATCCACTCCGCAAGACGAAGGCACTTTCGATCTCAGGAAAACCCTAAATCATCTCGCCGTGCGTCACTCCGGAGAATGAAAGCATTTGAACCCCCGGATCACGTGCCAACCGGAAACTGACCCACTACCCAATCATTGCAATCAAACACTTGTGGCAATAGGCGAGCGCTCGCCAGGACTAAAAGCCATCGGGGGCCGCTCGTAGCAGAACTTTCAATAGCAGTGGCAGGCGGCGCGGCTGCTGTCACGGTTCTTGGTTACAAATCAGTTGGGTCGACATTTCGAGAAAGGCAATCGGCAAAGCAATCAGGGTTCTAGAATCGTCCCCTAGCGTGTACCACTTTTTTAATTGCTTAGACTTAAGCAAATCCAGCAGGACTCCGCCTCAGTGTTCGTTTAGTGTTCATGTGTTTGCTCGAAGCGAATCACACCAGTAGCGCGTCGGCCACAAGACCAACGAGTACTCCACTGCGACCAAGAACCAGAATTGCGGGATACACCGCCGTGGCACGCCCACACGTTCTTCGCATTAAACACCTGCTGCATTTGAGTTGAAACGCTATCGACTTCGCTTGCAGGAGCACCTTTGCTGGCCGTGACGCCCACTCGCAACAACTCCCTGTTATCGAGTCGGTCGGGCGAGATTGGCGGCCACTAATCAGAGGAACAGGCGACTGCGCGTTTGGTTTGGCCAGCGGATTTCATCCGGCGCGATCCCGCTGCCCTGACATCTCAAGCTCAGCGAGCCGTCGCTGCAACCGCCTGACGTTAAGCCACGTGGTGATACCTGAAGACCTGAACCATATTTCGAGGGCCCCATCGGTTACTTTAGAGTTTATAGTGCGGCGGCAGTCAAAACGGAACGATGCTACGTCGCGCTATTGACCGAGAAAGTCACCGAGAGACTTAGCTGTTAGGCTTCGAGCCGCTCACCGCCCCGACACTCTAAACGGACTACGGCTCTGGGGGTGCGTTTGTTGTGTACCCGTTCGGATAGAAATGATTGGCGGTGACATGGGGTACGCCGCGCGACCCATACCAGATTGTATTGTTCTTTTCCACCTCGATTTTCGGCACACTCTGATTCAGTTGAGTTTCAGGGTAATAGGTGAACTTCTTCGTAGTCTGGTCGAACCTGACTAGCGAGCTTTGCGATTGGTTCGCAATCCAGATGTTGTCGTTCTTGTCCGGCCAGGCATCGTAAGGGTGAGAGCCTTGGAGGGGCATCCTGTATTCTGTGATCTTGCCTGCAGCAGGATCAAGCGACCCGAGGATGCCAACATTGTACTCCGAAAACCAGACAATTCCCTTCGAGTCCACGCTAATTCGGCGGACCATCCCCCAGGAGTTGGCCACCGGATACTCGACCACTGACTCGGTCTCATGATCCCACTTGGCCACCGTACCCTTTTGCCAGCCCGCGCCCCAGACATTTCCTTGCGCGTCCGCCGCCAGTCCGTACAGCCCGTTGTCTGGTGTTGGGCTCGAGTACATATGGATCCGGCGAGTCTTAGCGTCCAGTTTCCCGAACATGCCGCCAAGGTAATTCGTGAACCAGATATTTTCGTCATTGTCGGTCACAACCTGCAGCATGGAACCCGGCATCGGAACGGTGTGCCGGATCTGTTTGCCCGTTTTGGGATCCAGTTCTCCCAACATGCCACCCTGAATCTCCGCCCAGTACACATGACCTTGCAAATCCATTGTTATCCCGTGCGCAAACACATAAGGCGTTCCCTTGATCGGGTAAACTTTCCATCTCGCCACCGGATCCATGTTCTTTGGATCTAGTTGCAACATGGCGTTTGCGCCGGGATCCGCATACCAAATCGTGCCGTCGATGGGTGAGATAAATGGGTCGTGAAGATAATTACCGCGTCCTCTATTCATAGCCTGGGGAATTAATCCATCAACCATATCTGCACCAATTATGTTTCCACCCGGCGCCATTGGCAAGTTCGCCGGGTTGTCGTAGGAAACGTAGATAGTCTTTGAAACAACATCTTCATCTGGCACGAGTGGCTGAACTCGAATCCTCTTGTCCGGCGCGTCCGGCCCGAAGTTCGCGGCCAAATATCCAGCAATCTGGTCCTTTTGCTGGGCCGTTAGAATCGTTCGGCCCAGATTTATCTGAAAATTATTGCCAATCGAACCAGGTCCGGTTTCGGTCATCTTCGCAATTCCTGCCCGGTACCGTGCCTTCGATAGATGCATGACGCCGAAAGTGTCGCCATGGCACCCCGTGCAGTTTGCCCTGAGCAAGTCGCGGCCCAGAGCTGGAGGATAAAGGTCATCCATTCCATCTACCCAGACCGTTTTGGCTGCGGTTGCAGCAAATTGCGGCGAATCAGCGTCCTGAAGCCTATTCCTTTGAGTCGGTTGTTCAGCTTGCTTTGTGATCGCGAAATCAAGCGTCTCATTTCCTCCCGGTCCCAATCTTACCGGCAGTGTGGGGGACTTATACCCAAGCTCCAGTACCGTTACGTCGTACAAACCGGGAAGCGCCTGAGGAATCGTATACTTTCCCTTGTTGGTAAAGACCGTGTACCAAAGCTTATACTGAAAATTATGAGCAGTCACGCGGAACCCGTGGACCTCTCCTTGGTCGGCCGTAACCATGCCACTAATGGTCCCTCGCTGCGGCGATTGGGCGAAAGATAACACACAGAATAAGAACAGGGTCACCAGGGCGCTCAAGCCAATGGACACCGAAAACCCGGGTCCCACAGCCTTACCGTTCATAAAGTCCTCCCTTCGGGATGCTCTGCCAGCTTGCTGGCTTCGCCCGAAAATAGTGATCATTTCGTCAGGGGCGTTGTCGGATCTCCACACGAAGACCCGATGGGTCTTCTACAAACGAGATCCTCGAGGAACCGGCAGCCCCAGGTTCAGTAGTAAATTTTGCGCCCCTGTTCCTGAATTCGACCGCAGTGGTATCGAGGTTGGCGGCACGCCACCCGAGGTAATCTATCGCGTGGCCAGCGCTCGGTGCGGGTTCCTCATTGGCTTTTTGGACGAACACCCACACTTTGCCGTATTTGAGGCCGTCCAGTCGTCCCATCAATTTTGTCTTCTCCCCACCCAATAAATCGCTCAACCACTTGAACATTGCCTCGGGATCGGTTGAGGGGAGATGGATATGATGGAACCCAAGCGTCTCCGGGTCCTGGACGACTTCAATTTTGACCCCCATGGATCCTCAATAAAGCCGAGCTTGAATAGCCCGGGCACTTCCCGAACGGGCATCACTATCTTGATGCCAGCCGTTTGCCATTCAGCCATATTCATGTCGAGGTCCGGAAACGAGAAGCCGACGTGATCGATAACGCTTCCAGCGCTCGGCAATGCACCAGTCGACTGCCGAAAGATGAAAACCGTCGGTCCGAAAGCCACCTCGTTGGCGCGCCCGGTTTTGGCGCCTCCCATGTATTTGATGTACCACTCCGCCGCTTGGGCGGCATCAGGCACCGTCACGTCCACATGATCGAATGCCAGCGTCTGCGCCCGTAGAGGCGGATAACAAACCAGAATAGCAACGACTGAAACAGCGGCAATCAAATGGCGCAGGTTCCCTCGGTTCATACACTGGTCTCTCCATCTACTTGCCATCATGGCGCGTCACAGGGTCGCCTCAGTTAACATGCAAAAAGAAGCTAGCGCACGCCCGGTCTCGCTCCGATGCAGCTTGCAAAACCGGGGGCAATTGGACGCCTCAATTCATAGCGCCACGCCCCCCTGCGGAGCGTTTCAAAACAGCAGTTTCAACGCTAGTTGTCCAATGCGCGGGTCGCGAACCGTAGTAACCACTCCGAAGGTTGAAGCGGAAACGGCTCCGGACGGATTCATGATTTCAGCGTGGTTCGAGACATTAAAAAATTCGGCCCGGAATTGGGGGTTGGCACGTTCGCTGATCTTAGTATTGTTCAAAACGGATATGCTCCTGCCGACCGTCCCGGATTTACGTCGTTCCCGCAGGCACGCGAGGCCGTAGCTCTTCAAACCAAGTCACCGTTAAGGGTACTTATTCTTGCTGGCCCTCGATCTCCCAAATGTTAGGTGTGAAGAGTCTGTGTGAGAACTAGCTTTTGTGGCCACTAATTGGAAGAGGCGTCCCCTCTTCCACAATATATTGTGGTCATAGCTCGCAAAAACTGAGTCTTCACCCAGACTCTGAAGCCCGATACGGACCCACACCGAAGACTGCCAGACCTTAAGGTAGAAGGACCGAGCGATTGATCCAAAGAATGTTGTCCCAGCTCAACACTTTCTGTGTGCCATCGAACAACTTGGAATAACTGCCGCCCGACGCCATGAACGAGAAATCCTTCACACGATCGGGAGGTGTGGTGGTGACGTTTCGCAGGATATCTAGGACCTGCTCCTGTCTGGAGATCTGATAGAAGCTAGGGGTTTTCGCGGAATAGAACTTGACATCGGCGGGATTGCCCCTGTTGCCGACACCACGCTCGTACTTGATATGCAGTTCCAGGCGTTCGCCGCTCGCCGCAGCAAATACCCAATCCTGCGAATCCAGAATCGGGCCCGAGCCGCTCGAAGAAGTGGAGCGCTGCATCGTATGAGTGGTCGCCAGCACGTAGTTGCCGAAAGGTCCGGGCGCGTCCGCGGAATCTTCCGTCAATCCACCGATGACAAGTTGAACAGCAGCGCCGGTGGAATCCTTCACGGGAGCAACAAGATAGACCAGGCGATTTGTCCCTTTGCCGACCGGCTTCCCATCGGTACCGTTGATCGTGACTCGGTCGATGAACACCGCACGCAAGTTGGCATCCTTTGCCGGGCCTTGTGTCGCTACATTGGGAGTCCATCCCGCCGGGAGAAAAGTCGCGAGTGCAGCATCGGGAACATGGAGATCCAGTTGGAAACGAGTCTCGGAACTAGATTCGACCAAAGTCTCCGCGAATGCATAGCCCGCAAAACACATCAAAGCGCTTGCTGTGAGCAGAGTCCGGACGGTTCCGAGAAAAACGCTTATAGACATGTTGCCCTCCTGTATGGTTAAGCAAAGACGGAAAAGATAACGACATGAGATTCACCAGCGAATTACTCCCCGAACACTCGTCCCCTTGCTTAGAATCCGGCGCTTTCGCCTCTTGCGCTCATGAGTAAATGTACAGCAGGACCTCGATTGTCACGTCGCGCCCGAGGCCAGGCATCGTGTGCCTGACACATCTCGCCCATTCCACCAACTTCGATCCGAGCGGGAGTATAACCTTTGTCAGGTGCTTTCACATCAACAAATTCTCGCTCGCTCCCATATCCCGAAAAGTCCGATTCTCCAAAATGTGGACGCTCGCACCGGCCACGCATGTCACCGATGTGGTCTCGGCCGAGAAGACCAACAACCATTCCCTTCGGGTTCCCGAAATTAGCGATGTGAGGTTCATACAGGAGCGATCCTTCTGAGCTGAACACGACTGAAAACGGGGCAGCGACGCGAAAATCAGGGCCAATCTAGCTTTCAGCCAGGCTCTTGAGACGTGCTCACCCCGCCGACCAGGTGGAATGGGTCCAAGCGACGCCGCGCGAGTCTCCAGGGAGACTATCCTCCGGCAATCTAAGTATGTCGCATGCCTATGTCACCAACCCCTAAAGCTGTGACTTGGACATGCACAAATCAATAATCATCGTTGAGCAGACATTGACGTTTTCGATTCTCCGGTTTCGAGAACTCCAATCCGGCCACTGGCAAAGTCCGTGAACCAGATCCGGCCCTGAGGGTCCTGGCCGAAAAACCGGATCATCTGAATCCGCGATGGGAACGGATACTCAATGAACTTTCCCGTAGCAGGATCGAGTCGCGTCACGTTGGAGCCCAGATAATCCGCCGTCCAGATGTTTCCGGTCTTCTTGTCAATCACAATCCCGTAGATGCTGTAATTCGGTGTCGGTGCCTGGTAGAATTTCATTTGCGCAGTCTTCTGATTGAGCTTGCCGAGTCTGTGACCCATGACGTCGCCAAACCAGACATTGTCCTGCGCATCGATCTCCACTCCTCGAATGAAGGTTGCCCCCTCAACTGGATACAACTTGATGTTGCCCGTCTTTGAGTCAACCCTGACCATGCTTCCTTTCTCGCCGGAACCGCCCCAGGCGTTGTCGCGAGCATCCACAGCTACGTCGTATACGCTCGGTGTATCGTATACGGTGAATTTCTTGGTTTGCACATCGAACTTGGTGATCTTGCTGCCTGACGTCCAGATATTGCCCTGCGAATCTTCCCTAAGCGTATGTGTGCCGGCACCCTCGGGTGGCGTGTACTCGGTGATCTTGCCGGTCCCAGGATCCAATACAGCAAGCTTTTGAGAGGCGTTCTCCGTTACCCACACTAGGCCATTCCTGGCCACCCATGGATTGTGCGGCCCTGATTTTGGCGTTGGCATTTCGTATTCTTGAAACTCTTGCGTGAGTGGTTCAAACGATGCAATTTTGTTGGAGAAGCTGTCAAATTCGGTAAACCAAATCTGTCCCTTCGGCCCCACGTTCAGGCTGTGATCAATGTTGTGCGTGGGAGGTGCGTACATTCTGAAGGTCAAGTTCAGGGCTTCGTCACTAATCTCCACGTGATGCACCTGCTCCTTAGCTGGAACCGGAGAATCGGGACCGAAATACTTTTCCAGGCTGACACTGACATCTTTCAACTCCTCTGGCGATAGCTTAGGCGTGACAAAGAGATTTCTGGGAGACATCTGGGGGATAAAATTTTCCCATTCAGCGGCGGTTTGCCCGCTCCGCCTCATGATCCATGAGAAATTGTGGCACCCGGTGCAGGTGGATTCAATTTTACGAATATCCTTGTCGTTGCCAAATGCCGACACATACTCGGCCGTCGAGATGCGCGAGGCGTTCCAACTCGGCTTCAAGCTGAACGCTACATCTGTCGCTCCCCCTCCGATTTCCTTGTCTACCGATTTCGACTCGTATCCATATGCTGTCGCCGAAATCTTATAGTTGCCAGGTTTCAGACCTGTAAGCTTGTATTTTCCCGACGCATCGGAGTACCGGGAAATGCTCATGTTCTCCATCCTGGCCGTCACCGGAGCACCCCGCAAGGGTTTGCCTGCGTCGTCGGTAACCACTCCCGTAACACTTCCTTCAGAGGTGGCAGCGGCCGTTCCGCTCGGCACTCCAGCAAACCACAATGCCAAGCCGAAACTCGCCACCCCCGATAGCACAACCCAAATGTTCCGCGTTTGTTTGGTCATCGAGATTCTCCTTATCGTTCGTTTCACTTGACCGGACTGTCTGCTTCTTCGTGCCCTTACCAATTATTTTGTATATTCAAGCCGATCCAAATCTTCCGATTCATTCTCAGTTCTTCAAAACATCCTGCGCAAGCTAAATCGAATGGTGACGGTCCTCCCGAACTGAGCGTCGAGTTGATGCGCGAGGTGGAACGCTCAGTTCTCTCAGTCATTAGTCCATAAGTGTGATCAGAGAGAAGGGCGCGCATTAACATAGTCAAAACAGCGCTAGGCTTCATCGGCATACTGATCCTTGAGCCTCGCGACCACTGTGGGGTCGGCAAGCGTTGTGGTGTCTCCCAGGATGCGGCCTTCGGCGATATCGCGCAGCAGGCGGCGCATGATTTTCGCGCTGCGTGTCTTGGGCAGCTCGGACGTGAAGAAAATATCGTCGGGCTTGGCAATCGAGCCGATTTTCGTAGCCACGTGGCTCATCAATTCTTGTTTTAAGGCGTCGCTGGACTGGATGCCTTCCTTCAGAGTGACGAATGCGGAAATCCCCTGGCCTTTGATCTCGTGCGTCTTGCCGATGACCGCTGCCTCGGCCACGGAAGAGTGATCCACCAGTGCGCTTTCTACTTCGTACGTCGAAATGCGGTGCCCGGCGACGTTCATAACGTCATCCACTCGGCCAAGCAGCCAGAAATAGTCGTCTTCGTCGATCTTGCAGCCGTCGCCCGTGAAATATTTGCCGGGATAGCGCGACCAGTAGTTCTGCACGTAGCGTTGAGGATCGCCGTACACTGTACGCAGCATCGAAGGCCAAGGCTTGCTCAATACCAAATACCCGCCACCACCGGGGCCGACCGGCTTGCCATCGGCGTCCACGACTTCGGCACTGATTCCGGGAAGCGGGCGCGTGGCCGAGCCGGGTTTCGTGGCCGTGATGCCAGGCAGCGGAGAGATCAGGATGCTGCCGGTTTCGGTTTGCCACCAGGTGTCGACAATGGGACAGCGCCCGCGGCCAATCGTTTCGTAATACCACATCCAAGCCTCGGGATTGATCGGCTCGCCCACCGTTCCGATCAGCCGCAACGACGAAAGCTTGTATTTGGCTGGCCAATCCTTGCCCCAGCGCATGAAGGTTCGAATGGCCGTGGGCGCCGTATAGAGAATCGTCGCGCCGTACTTGTCTATGATTGACCAGAAACGCCCACGGTCGGGAAAGTCGGGCGTGCCTTCGTACATGACGGTCGTCGTGCCGTTGGCGAGCGGCCCGTACACGATGTAGGAATGGCCGGTGACCCAGCCGATGTCGGCGGTACACCAGAAGATATCGTCTTCCTTAATGTCAAAGACATAGCGATGCGTCGTGCTGGCGCCGAGGAGATAGCCTGCCGTCGTGTGCACGATGCCCTTCGGTTTTCCGGTGGTGCCGCTGGTGTAGAGGATGAACAGCATGTCCTCGGCGTCCATGTGCTCGGGGGCGCATTCGTCGGAAGTGTACGCAACAATTTCGTGCCACCAGAGGTCACGCCCGGGCTTCATCGAAATCTGTCCAGCTTTGCCGATGCGTTCCAGGACGACCACTTTTTCGATCGTGGGCGTTCCCGTCAGGGCATCGTCCACGCTGGCCTTGAGCGGCACTACCGTGCCGCGCCGCCACGCGCCGTCCGCTGTAATTAGGACTCTTGCTTTCGCGTCGTTGATGCGCTCGCCCAGCGCCTCCGCTGAAAACCCGCCGAACACGACCGAATGCGCCGCGCCAATCTTCGCGCAGGCGAGCATGGCGATGGCCAGTTCGGGAACCATGCCCATGTAGATCGCCACGCGGTCGCCTTTCACCACGCCGATCGATTTCAGAGCGTTCGCGAACCGATTCACCTCTCGCTCGAGCATCCCGAACGTCAGGACGCGGGAATCGCCCGGCTCGCCTTCCCAAATAATGGCCGCCTTGTTGCGCCTGGCGGAATGCGCGTGCCGGTCCACGCAATTGTGGGTGACATTCAGCATTGCGCCTACGAACCACTTGGCCCACGGCATGTTCCACTCCAGCACGCGTTGCCACGGCGCGAACCAGTCCAGATGCTCCGCCTCGCGCGCCCAGAAACCTTCCGGGTCCTTCGCTGCGCGATCGTAAATCGCGGGATCTTTCCAGTTGGCGTGGCGGCGGAATTCTTCCGATGGAGGGAATGTTCGACGTTCGTCGAGCAGTGCATCAATGCTTCTTTCACTGGGAAATGACATCTCAGCAGACTCCAGAAAAAATCAAATCATGGCAAATCGACTGAACCACTAAAGCGGATGCATACACTTTGGGACTAGAACCAACAGTCTCTCCTCGCGTAGGATATCATGCACCTTCCTTGGAGATAGAAAGTCGGTCCCCGGAAGTCAAGACCGCCCAACCTTCTCGTTTTCACACTTGGGATAACAATTGCCGTAAAATTCGTACTGACCTCCGCTGGGATGTCTTGCCTCCAATCAAATCCTGAGACCATTTGGTCAAGGCGGTGCTGATGCTGCCGGTCCAACAAAGCCTATTTTTCAGTGCTAGGAGCGGGCCGGGACAATCCTGGCCCCCCACAACTCCTCATCAACTTTTTTTCAATTGTGTGTTCATATCCTGAACGATCGCGCGCTCAATGCCCTTGGAGTCCCAGGCTGCGGCACATATATACTCCCGATCGGCAAAAGCGAGCATCTCTATCGACCCTTGGCGTCATCTTCAGAGAAAACGCAGGAATGAGTAAACCGGAATTTTCCGTTCAACTTCGTTAGTCTTGACACTCTCGCAAGACCATAGGCCAGGTACCCTTTCATGTCAAGCTGATCCGCGAAGCGGTGCTGGTGTCATTCGAGTGTTTTTAGGTAATTTATTTGCTAATCGGAAATCCATAAGCTGGCTCTTGACAAAGCGGAGGTGGCGAACTAACGTACCCGCCGCGTTAGCAACTTTCTGCTATACGGCCCTTTCCGAATTCATCTGCTGGCTGGAACCACGCCATGGCGTACCAGCCGCACTTGACCTCGCCAGGGGTCCGGCGCAGAGTTTGATCTCACTTGGCCCGTAGCGCAACGAACCAGTAAGGAGCCACCCATGCAATGTACGGCAGATATTCTGGTTATCCGCGCCTCGAGTAGGAACCTCCAATCTAAGCCTTACCTGAGTTTACTTCGGCGAACGATGATTATTCTGTCAGCGGCAACAGTTTTCTTTATTGCTCCTGCAATTAATCAAGGCCCTCTTGCTGAAGGCCGGCACGGCGGGATGCATTGGGTCGGCACCTGGACCACGCCACCCCAGGCGCAAAACCCGGCTGGAACGAATCCCGCTTCCTTCAATAATCAGACGTTGCGGCTGATCGTGCGCA
Source organism: uncultured Acidobacteriota bacterium (assembly GCA_963813185.1). Classification (GTDB taxonomy): domain Bacteria; phylum Acidobacteriota; class Terriglobia; order Acidiferrales; family UBA7541; genus Palsa-360. The sequence goes on along the minus strand of CAWEYA010000021.1, from coordinate 109,801 downwards.
GCAGCATCGGCGGCCATCAGGTTCGCGTGCGGCTGTCGAACACTTTTGGAATCCAGCCGCTGGCTATCGGCGCGGCGCACATCGCCCTCCGGTCGGAGGGTGCGGCAATCGTGCCGGGCTCGGATCGAACTCTCACTTTTGGTGGAGCCAAGTCCACCACAATCTGGACCGGCGCGCTGGCTGTGAGCGATCCGGTCGACCTTGACTTCACCGCACTGGCGGATCTGGCAATAAGCATCTTCCTGCCCGACGAGGTCCCGGCGACCTTCCCGATTACGTTCCACGGCAGTGCGAGGGCGACGAACTACGTCTCTTCCTCAGGAGACTTCACCGCGTCCGCCGATTTGCCGGTGAGCACGACGAAGCAGTCGTGGTACTTTCTCACCTGCGTGGAAGTAATGGCCCCCGAGCAGACTGGCGCCGTCGTTGCGTTTGGCGACTCCATCACTGACGCCAACATCTCCACTCCGGATACCAATCATCGCTGGCCGAATGAGCTTGCAATTCGGCTTGTCGCCGCCCACCGCCAGATGGGCGTGTTGAACCAAGGCACTGGTGGCGACCGGATTCTCCATGACGGTGTCAACGGTTCAAACGACAGTGGATTGCATCGCTTCGACCGTGACGTGCTGTCGCAGCCTGGCGTCACGCACGTGATCGTGATTTTGGGGATCAACGATATCCGCAATCGTAATCCTGCGGAAGCGGTCACCGCAGACGATATGATCGCCGGCTACAAGCAGATGATTCTGCGAGCGCACTCACGAGGTATCAAGATCTTCGGGGGCACTCTGCTGCCGTTTGAGAACGAAACTTTTGTGGTGGGTGCCTATACACCGGAGGGCGAGGCTAAGCGCGAAGCGGTCAACAATTGGATTCGCACCAGCGGAGCCTTCGACGCAGTCATCGACTTCGAAAAAGCCTTGCGCGACCCTAGTCACCCCACCAGCATGCTGGCGAAATACGATTGCGGGGATCATTTACACCCGAGCGACATCGGGTACCAAGCGATGGGGGACGCCATCGACCTAGCGCTGCTCAGGTAGCAGGGGTCACGAGGCGGCATTTGGAGTTGGTTAGGCCGTCGGCGGCTGTCCTTCATTCATTCTCATGCGTTCTTGGCGGGGCGGGATGGTGCGTCCCGGCAGATGAGGTGGAAATCGGAATTTCCGGTTCACTTGCATTTCTCCGACATCTCCTCTAAACGAACTGATGATGGCCAGGGGCGACGTTGGGTGTGGGCCAAAAGGAGGAATTTATGCCGAAACCTGCAATTTCTTGTCATTCTGACGGAGTGAAGCCGACGAGGAGATGGTTAATCTCCGCAGTAAGCATAATACTCGCAATGGCGCTGGCAGGACTGGCGCCCGCGCAGCTAGTGGCAGCACCTATCCCTCAAGAACAAGGAGCCGGGATGGGGCCGGGATGCGCGCCTGAACGGACTGCGATTGCCCACGGCGTCGGCGGTGTCAAAGTGGACGCCCCTGGAGGTATGGAAGCTCCGATCGCGTGTGTTACCAAGACCGGTCTCCTGACAGGGGAGGTGAGTGTCGTAGTCACGAAGGCTGGAACAATTCTGTTCCGGCCGGCTTGGTCGGATGGCTTATCTGGCCCGCCGGTCGGACTCATCCGGACCACCGACCGAGGAGCCAATTGGGATACGCCAAATTCACCCTATAATGACACGAATATGTGGGCGGACCAGGACACCGGACGAGTGTTCTGGATGTCTTGTGGTGGTCGCTGCGCACACCCACTGTTCGACATCAGCGACGACGACGGCAAGACCTGGTATCCAGGCGGCCGGCCATTGGCAGGGCCAACGGTTACAGGTGGAATGGGCGGCTATGACCATGTCCAAGTCTTCGGCGGGCCGCCGACAGCGAGCATGAAGAACCAGCTGCACGGCTATCCAAATGTCGTTTATGCCTGCATGGGCCATAAGCCTCTAAAGTGCCAGAAGTCGCTCGACGGCGGCATGACCTGGGGCCCAGAACTTGACATCCCTTATCCTCCCGGATTAGAGGCCATCCAAGGTCCAGCACACGACTGTTCTGCCTTCGGTCTGCAGGGCGTGGTTGACAAGGATGGGACAGTGTTCGTCCCGTACGGCCCTTGCAACCGCCCATACGTGGCCATCAGTCACGACGAGGGCAAGAACTGGCAACTGGTGGCGGTGGCTAACACCGATGAAATTGGCTACGGTTATCCGTCTCTCGGCCTGGACGACGCGGGGAATCTCTACGCGGCTTGGGTAGGGGCTTCCGACCGAAGGCTCTATCTTGCGATCTCCCGTGACCATGGGTTGCACTGGGGAACGCCTTTGATGATCGGAGCGCCAGGAGTGAACGAGACGGCGATACCTTCTTTGGTTGCTGGAGCCAGAGGCCAAGTAGCCGTCACCTATTATGGAAGCAAGAACGCCCCACACCCGTTTCCACCCTCCTGCTTCCAGATCACACCGGGGCCTCGACCGGCTACTCCTGCTCCTCCCCGCCCGCAAGGTGCTGAATTAAAATGCCCAGGTTACGAGAGTGAGACATGGAGCGCCTATGTGACCGAGAGTTGGAACACTCTGGATGCAGAGCCGTTGTTCTGGAGTACAACCCTAAACGATCCTGTACAGCCGACGTGGTACGGTTGCACACCGTCAGAAATAGGTGTGATTAGATGGGACGAGAATTTCACTGATGGCCCCGGCCACTTCGGCGGCTGCAATCCCCCGCGCTTCCCGCTCGACTACTATGGCGCTGCGATGGCATCCGACGGCACGGTTTACGTGGGCTTCGCTCAAGAGTGTCCTGCCGGACGGCCCGCCGGTAACCCAAACTGCCCGAGCGCGACGACCGGCCCCGGTGAGCTATACGGGCTGTTGGGGAGTATCGTTCGTCGGGGCACGAGCCGAAAATAGGAACAAGAACACATAGGTCCCCAGATATTCGTTGTTCTGGTTCAAGCACTCGTCTCGAAACTTCCTATTGAAGCTTTCGACGAACGCCTTGTTGTGTTGGCTTACCTCGCTCGGTGAAGTGCGGCGCCGCATATTTCTGACAGGCGCATTGATTCAGCACACACTTCAACACCCCGACGAACTGCTCTTCTCCAATCCGATTTTTCAGAGTAATCCCGGATTTCCGTTTTAACTTGCAGCTCACCAGCAACCCAAATCTGACGACCTCAAAATAGGAGTCCAAGCGGGTTTTGAGGGCTGCGTGCTCCTAGCGACCACAGAAGCATCCCAGCACCACCCCTGTTGGAATCTCAAAGCACGACGCGGCAGTTTTTTTCCAACTGATTTCTACGACATTCTTCCTTCTCGTGACTCTCTCGTGACCGAAATCTGCTCCGATCGACGGCTTGCCTACCGCGCTGGCGAGCGTAGCGCGACGATTCTGTTCGGCAGCATCAGCCGCCTCCATGAACATTGCCTGGCCGCAGCTTCGCTGCCAGGCAGTCTACTTCTTCTTAATTGAACAGTAGCAACCGGTGAAAGGAGGGTGGATTAAAAATAGTGGAAGGGTCCCGCACAACTTCTGTCCTTGGTGACCCCACTCTTGAAGACGTACTTGAGAACGTGGTCATAGTTTCGATTGAAACCCTGAAGCCACAGTGGCTTCTTACAACCGGTGCCAGTGCGGAGCCTTACGCCCCGCAATAGTTATTGGTAGCCGTCTGCAGCATCTCTTGCAGCCCACCGTTCAGAAGGTCAGGCGCACGCCAATTTGGGCGGCAAAGGGAATTCCAACCGTCGTGCCCGGACCGAAGAAATCGCCTAACGCGCCCGCAGGCACGCGTAGTTGGTTGATGCTCGTGACCGGGACGCTTCGGGTACACGATGCATTCAGACAAACCGTGTTGACATTGGATGGATCGTTGACAGGTAGAGCCGCCACGTTCGTGACGTAGTTCGCTCCCGGATTGTTGCGATTAAATAGGTTGAAGAACTCGATGAATGGTGTAGCTGTCCAGCGTTCGTGAAACTGAACGGGACGGCTGACGCGCAGATCGGTCTGCAGATAGGGGGTGCCGCGGACCTGATCGAGAGTCGTTTTGGCACCGTTCACGATGGCGCGATCAGAGCCGTTGGCGTTGGTGAGTGTAAAAGGGCGCGCGCTTTCTGCCTGCGACAGAAAAGTAATCTCAACTCCGGCTAGTGCATAGATCGTCCCCACGAGCACCCCGCGATGCCTCACGTCTTCTCCCGACGGCCCATAATCACCCGGCGCGAACGCATTCAGCGGGTCGCACACCCCATTAACGTAATCGAAAAGTTCGCCCAGCACACACCCCCACGTCTTCGCGCTGGCGAGCGTGTAGTTCGCCACGAGGTTCAGCCGCTTCGCCACGTTTCCCTGCAGGTGCACTTTGAGCGCCTTGTAACTAGATCTGTTGTCGCTCCGGAACACCCCCAAACTCCTAAACGTGCCATTCGGAAAATTGTAGTGTCGGTATGCGTGCATTCCTGTCTCCAGCGTGAAGTCGGTACGCAAAGTCCAGTTGGCGTTAAATGCATGCTGCACGTCACCCGTTGCATGAATAGCGTAGGGCGTGTGATAGTTCGGATCGATGACCGAGGGCGCGGCTACTCCCCCTCCCGTTTTCACGTTCGTATCATTCACCGCTTGAAGCGCCGTCACCCACCCGTTTTGCGCAAGATCGTTGTAATACATGCCGAATCCCGCTCGAATCACGGTTCTACTCTCCCGCCCCGCCGCATACGCGACACCCAGCCGCGGCGCAAAGGCCTTGCGGTAATCAAGGGGTGCCGTACTGATGAAAGGGGCCTGCGTCGGATCGAGCGCCAACAAGAATGGATTCTGCGCCTGGCTCCGCCCGGAACTCTCGAATAATCCAAACGTCGTGTCGTAGCGTACCCCGTAGTTCAGCGTCAGCTTTCGCGTGATTCGCCAGGAATCTTCCGCGTAGAGCCCAAGCCGCTGCACGTTTTGCGAAAAGCTCGCGTCTCCCACCGATGTCGAATTGCACTTTGTTCCAGGCGTCACTAGCGGCGAAGGATTCACCGAGCACGCAGTCAAGTCCATCGTGAACTGCTGCGGGTCGGCAGCGTAGTCGGTTGGATTGAGCACGAAGGTCACCAATGTTTCCGCGTTGGCCGTCAACGCCCCGCTCATCACCGGCTCGTGAATGAAGTTGACTCCAAACCGCGGCGCGTGGTTCCCGCTCATGTTCGCCAAGTCATAACGCAACTGGTATTTTTCCTGATTCCGCAGCACCGGGAAAGCCGTAATCGCTGTAACGAATTGGTTGTCCCCGAATGTTTCCAAGCCTGACGTGGTTGCCGAAGTTGAGGTGAAAGGAAACGCCAGCGCAAATCCCAGGTCCGAGTTCCGGGTCTGCGTCAGGTGCAGACCAGTGCTTCCAAAGACGAACGAGCCGACCCAGGAGCGACTGAGCGTGGAATTATTGCTTAACGCAAAATTAAAATAATTGTTGTGTGTGGTCGCGCCCGTCGAAGGCAGCGTTCCCTGCTGCACCAGCGCATCGTGCGTGGTGTAGCTGTCCCCCGAGATCCGCAAGAACCAGTGCGATCGAACGGACTGCTGCCAATCGAAGCGCACGGTGCCGAGATAGTCACGGAACGGCACCGGTACAGAAGTCGGCACCGCGATCGAACTGACCGTTGTGCCGCTCACGTCCACCAATCCTTGCGTGGCTAGTTGCGACAGCGCCTGGAACTGCGTTTGGCTCGCCAGGCTGTACGCGATGCTAGCGTTTTCGCGCACATATTCGAACGACGAGAAAAACCAAAGCTTGTCCTTCACGATTGGACCGCCCAGCGTCCCCACGTAATTCTGCCGCGAAAATGGCTGCTTCGGATTCGGCGCCGGATTATCGATCGGGAGCCGGGCATTCAGCACTGCCGCACGCCCATAGAACGCCTCGTCCCCGTGCCAGTTGTTTGTGCCCGCCTTGGTAATGATGACAATCGAAGTCGCCGTTGTGCGGCCCGTGTCGGCATCAGCTTGCGCCGTTCGAATCGCAAACTCCTGTATCGCCTCGGGAGAAAAATTTTGTAAAATGCCACCGATCCAATCGTCCGCATTATCCACGCCATCCACCGACACTTCGTTGTTCAAACCAGAGCTTCCTCCCGTGGAAACCGCCGTGATTCGCGCCTTCGTCGGATCAGACGGCTCCACGGGTTCAGTTCCCGGCGCCAAATACGCGATATTCGCAAAGCTCCGTGCGGCCAGCGGAATCCTGGCCAGATCTTGCTCCGAGATAACCGCTTGTTGTACCGCGCTGGCAGTGTCGATCGGCTGCATGGTAATCGAAGACGCTTGCCCTTTTACGCTTATGGTTTGCTGGAAGGATTGGAGTCTTAACACTACGTTCATTTCTTGCACGGAGCTGATGAGTATCTTTACGTGCGATCGTGCTTCGGCAAATCCATTTTTGCTTACGACCATTTCATAGATCCCGGGCGCCAAATCGTCCAAGCGAAATTCACCTCGATCATTGCTCGTGGCCTCGCGTAGGAGCGTGGATTCATCCGCCTGCACCACAATCTTTGCGGACGCAATGTTCCCCCCGTCCGCGTCCTGCACGACTCCCCGCAGCGATCCACGCGGATTCTGTGCGGCCAAACGTGGCGACAAGAGGAATAGCGGCAAGAGCAGAAGCACTTTGCTCGGGACACGAACGAATGACGAAAACAGGGATGGGATCATCATCTAGGGCGATAGACTACTGAAGCCAGTGGTCTACTACCATAGGTCGTAGCTCGTACGAACGGGATTCACAGGAGGTGACGCTCTCTAATCCTTATTTTAATAATGACAATGGCACCCGAATCGATCGGGGCGCTCCTACTATTGAGGTCTCTTCGTCTTGAGTATTAGCGGAGAAAGAGTTCTAGCAGCCGATATATTGACGAAAGCGTCGACGGCCACGCTACCAAAACTACAAGGTAACTTGTGACCAGGAGACCGGCACCAGCAATCAGCGGTCGAGTTCGCCAAGCCCGTCTCGGACCCAAAGGGTCCGTGTGAAGCAGGCGCTCCACTCGGGCGGGAAGTTCTTCGCCGCCAGCGACCAGCGAAGTATGCAGAGAAGGCAAACGCGGCCCCACGCCCATCCTCGCCACACGAAGCAGCGCTCCGGCAAGCCAAAGAGCGCGGCAGGAGTCCCCGCCGACAGCTTCATCATCCGCCGCCCATTCCGCAAATCTCATCCAGCTCCGTTCCAGTGCCCGAAGACCGTGGACAAATGGGAAAATGTCAGGAGCCAACAAAATCGCCAACCGCTTGAAATTGTCGCGAGAAACACGATGAGCAGTTTCGTGCCGCATAGCAGAATCCAACTCTTCCGCCGAGAGCGCACGCATTACGCATCGCGAGACGAGCAGCCGTGGGCGGACCAATCCCGCCATCGCCAGCAATGGCACTTCAATTTCGACAACAAAAACTCGTGACGATCCTCCCAGCACGTCTGTTTCCCGGGCCGCGAGTTGACATTGCCGGTTGTAACGCCGCGAAGCAGTTAAGGCGCGCGTGGCTCGCATGATCGAGATAGTCCACGTAGCCGCGCCCAGAAGCCCCAGCGCGGAGCAGAGGAGGCCGATGTGCTCCGTACTTGCTTCCGGTTCGAACCGCAAGTAACTGGGGACACTCAGTCCCAAGACGCTGAGGAGACCGAGAGCATATGGAGCCATGCGCAGCGTGAAAAGAAATCGCGCGGCGGTGCTCGCTCTTCTTGTTTCCGCATAACGGACCGCCACTCGGGAGAATAGAAGAGTACCCAGGCCCAAGGCCCAGTTCACTAGGAAGAAAGAGGCGGAACAAAGGCACGTAAGCCTGAGAAGATAGGGGAAGTTCATGGCCGCTCCCGCTGGTAAAGCTCTTTTCTACGCAGGCGAATCTTCTTTTCCAGTTCATCCAGCAGCTTCGCATCATGCTCGCCAACAGCATCGACAAGACAAGAAAGCAGCAACTCGGCGGATGGGCTTGGACCTTTTAGAAAAGCTGCAACGACATCCCATGCCCTTCGCCGCTCCCATTCCTCCCGCGGCGTTCGTGGCGAATAAACAAACGCGCGCTCCGACTTGTGGCGCCCCAGAAGTCCTTTCTTGTACAACCGGTCGAGCGTCGTCATCACTGTGGTATATGCCAGCGGCCGGTCCAGCTTCGCTGCGACCTCGCGGACACTGCTCTCACCGTGCGACCAAAGAATTCCCATCAATTCAAGTTCCAGGCTCCCCAAGACCACCTGCTGTACGTCCTGGCCTTCTCGTTGGCCGTGATTTTTTAGGAAACGAATCATGGTTCGCTTGCGGGTGATCCAGTTGGGGACCTCCCGCACTTGACATTTTATGCTTCCCGTCGGGAAAATTGAAACTCAAAATCCAACTTATACAGCGGCGCCAAATTCTCGAGATTCTTGGAGATTTCGGCCAGTTCTAAACCACAGTGGCAGCGTTGACCAGTTGACCCCAGCTAATGGGTCACGAGCCCAAGTGGCTCCAAATAGGCGAAACGTCACTGACACGATGACGTGGTTGCCATCACCGACAGAAGTGAGATATACATGGGCCCAATCGAGAGCGATATCTTGGCGGCTCCGCGATCTGAGCATGCGTGTGACGCGTCCAGGAATAGTTAGGGAGGAGAACTCGTCATGGCCAATGGGACAATCGTTGCGAATCCCGCACCGCTGGGCCTGGCAGCCTTTGGAGTAACCACTGTGGTGCTTAGCGCGATCAACGCTGGACTCTTGCCGACAACTGCTTTGCCGGTAGTAGTACCACTCGCATTTGCGTACGGAGGGTTCGCACAAATTGTTGCTGGGGTCTTGGAGTTCAAAAACGGCAACACATTTGGCACGGTCGCTTTCACGTCGTATGGCGCATTCTGGTGGTGGTATGCTTTCCTGCTGTGGACTATCGGAGCGGGCTGGATCAAACCGCCGGATCCCCATGGCGTCGGAGTCGCGCTCCTCATTTGGGGGTTATTCACCTTGTACATGTGGATCCCAACGTTCCGGACCAATTTCACTCTTTGGACGGTTTTCTTGCTGCTGTGGATCACTTTCTTCTTGCTCGCGGGAGGTGACCTGGGAATGGGGGATGGATGGCACAAACTCGGCGGATGGTGTGGTCTTGTTACCGGGCTTGATGCAATGTACCTCTCTTTTGTCGAGGTGACGAACGCGACGTTCGGGCGAACTGTGATTAGTGTCGGGCGACCAATCCTAAAGTCATAGTTCACTTGTCGAATTCGACCCACGGCTGCGTTGAGGACGACTGATACGTGTGCTCATTTTGAGCGAACACCTGCTCGACTAACGCCAGCGGCAGGCACTCGGGGCTGGGTTTGCTCAGCCGTCGGTCCAGAAACTCGTCCTAACCAAACTCTCCGTGTTGTCTATGCCAGCGTCGCATCTGCCGGTCCATGATGCCATCTCCACCGCCCGCCGCAACGTAATCTTCTTCGGCAACACTCGCAAGATCAACTCGATCTTCATCGTCCGCTCTTCGGTGGCAATCGAGTACGTTCATGTTTGCATCCCTAAAGTTTTCGCTTGACATTTGAGAACTACTATTATACGAATCGCACATTAATCCGACATTGTTTCGTGCTCGAATGATGTTTCATTCCGATTTGAGACCCGAAAATTGGATTCCATGTAAGCAAATTTGGCGAGTCTGTCTTTTTTGCTTATTCGGAGGGTGACTAGGCTGAAGGTCAAGGGCTAAAGAGCAAAGATTGCGGGAGGGTTGTGGACATGCTTACATTCCCTAAGTGGTTCGGGTTGCTTTTTGTTGCTGGCCTCTTCGCGATGAACTGCTTTGCGCAGGGCACAAACGGCAAAATCACCGGCACCGTGAACGATGCCTCGGGTGGCGTAATCGCTGGAGCTAACGTGACCGCCACACGAGTAGACACCAATGAGCAACAAACCTCGCAGACAGATCCTTCGGGGAATTTCTCTCTGCTGGCCCTGCCGCCCGCTGTGTACGACCTCGAAGTTCAGAGCCAGGGCTTCAACAATTATAGGCAGAAGGGCATCAGAGTGGACGTCAACTCTGCTCTTCAAGTCAACATAGTGATGTCGGTGGGCACGACGTCCTCAACGGTCGAGGTAGCTGCTGAAGTGGTACAAGTGGAAACCGTCAGCACGCAAGTCGGCGATGTCGTTGGCGGGACGACCATGCAGAATATGCCCCTAAACGGACGCGATTTCACCAATTTGATGCCTCTCCAGGCCGGAATCAATCCTGTCTCGACCACCACGCAGACTGGTGAGGGTGTCAACGCCGAGGGAGGTGCGGCAACCGGGAACTACTCCGTTAACGGCCACGAGCAGGACTCCAACGGCTTTTACGTGAATGGTGGCAACATCGAGCAAACGCGTTTCAACGGGGCTGCCCTCATCCCGAACATGGACTCAATTGAGGAATTCCGCGTAATTACGAGCAACGTCGATGCCGAATATGGCGACTATGCCGGCGGTATCATCAGTTTGGTCACCAAGTCCGGTACGAACGATTTTCATGGCAGCGCATTCGAATACTTCCGGAATACCAGTCTAGATGCGAGGAACTTCTTTGACACCACGCGCGGCGTGTTTAAACGCAACCAATTTGGGGGTACCGTCGGGGGGCCGATTAGACATAACAAACTCTTCTTCTTCACCGATTTTCAGGCCACGCGGCAGACCCAAGAGATATCTCAAGGACAGGTTCCTGTGCCCACGCAGGCGGAGCATAATGGCGATTTTTCCGCCCCCGACCTCTCTAGTCAGCTTACCGGCACTGTAAGGGGTAATTACATTGCCAGTATTCTTTCCCAGCGTCTGGGATACTCAGTGAACAGCGGCGAAGCCTACTTTACGCCCGGCTGCACGAGCGCCACGTGCGTTTTCCCCGGTGGAATGATCCCGACAAAGGCCTGGGATCCCGCTGCTACAAAATTACTTGCGCTGCCTGGGTTCTTTCCCTTGCCGACATCAACAACTCCCACCGGGACGGGATTTTTCGTCGGATCTGGGACCCTAGCTGACAACGTCAATACGAACACCTACCAAGGCTCAGCTCGTATCGACTACGATAACAAAAAGTTGGGTCGCATTTCCTTTTATTATGCCAATAGCCATCTGCTAAGCCTTAACCCATACGGTGCCGACAATCTGCCCGGCACTCCCACTACGGATACGGTTTTCCCCCAGCAGTTCAACTTCTCGGTCACAAAGACTTTTGGCAACACGGCGGTGAATGAGTTCCGGTTCAATTTGTTGCGTTCGAGAAGTTGGGTCCAAGCCCCGCTGTCGTTCGGCGTCCCGCTCACGCAGTTAGGTTTCGTCTATGGCCCCAGCCTGACTACGGGCGGCGGCATCATCACGGCGGACCCTAATGATGCGGGCACGCCGAACTTTCATTTCACCTCTTTCTCGGTCGGTGTTCCGGATTTCGACTATCAGCAGTTCCAGACCTCGCCACAGGTTATGGATAACTTCTCCAAGATCGTTGGCCGGCATACCCTGAAGTTTGGCGCGGAATATGACTACGTACGGTACATTCAGAGCTTTCCCGCGTCGAACCCCAATGGCACTTTCAGCCCAGATGGCAGTGAAACCGGCCTCGACTTCGCCGACTTCTTGATCGGCGTGATGGGCTCGGGTGGTGGTCTGGTGCAGTCGAGCGATATCCATTATGACAATCGGAAAGCTTACATAGGCCTATATGCGGAGGACAGTTGGAAAGTGCGGTCTAACTTGACCGTCAACTACGGACTGCGCTGGGATTACATCCAGAACTGGTGGGAAGCAAATAACGCGACTTCAGACAACTGGATACCCGGCCAGCAATCGAAGGTCTTTCCCACGGCTCCATCGGGAGAGAATTTTGCGGGCGACCCCAGTCCCCTCGGCGGAACGATCCCTCCAACGGTTGCACGCACGCCACATAAGGATTTCTCGCCGCGGATTGGAGTCGCGTACTCGCCTTCTTTTGACAGCGGTCCTCTCAAGTGGTTGCTAGGCTCTGTCGGCAAGACAAGCATCCGGGCTGCCTACGGCATATTCTATAGCAACAACGAGGGACGCCAAGCTTGGGCCATTACTGGAGCGTCTCCGTGGGTCGCTGTTTATACGTCATCTGTGCCGAGCCTCCTCTTCGAGCCCTATAGAAACAGCGTCGATGGGTTCGTGAACCCCAGCCCACCTTTTCCGAACTACATTCCTGCGGGACCGGGCACTACAACGTACCAAGGGTGCGCGACTTGTCCAGTCGGACCCATTAACTGGGAGATTCCTCTCAACGGTCTTCCCACATGGAGCCTCCATAACGTTACTCCATACGCCGAGGACTACAACCTCACGATTCAGCGCCAGCTACCGGGATCAACGGTGTTGAGCGTAGGGTACGTCGGAACCCAGGCTCACCACCTGCTTGCGGGGCTTCAGAGCAACGTCGGTAGTCCTGCGCTTTGCATGCAACTGAACGCACAGAATGCGTCACCATCGTGCGGCCCGGGTGGTGAGAATGTCGTATATAGCGTACCGGCCGGGCCGACTCAGACTTTATGTACGGGACCCATAACGAATCCACCTTGCACCATCAATGGCACCTATTCGCCGTTGGGGAACAATTTTGCTGGAAACACTGTTTACACGTCGGTGGGGAATTCTAACTACAACGCTCTGCAGGTAAGTGTGCAGCACACCTCGGCACACTTCAGCTTGTTGGCCGCGTATACCTGGAGCAAGGCGGAGAATGGCACCACATATGAGGATGGAACTGTAAATCCGTTCAACGCGGGATTGAGCAGGCAACTGGCATCTTTCAACGTCCCGCAAGATCTCACATTCAGCTACACCTACACGCTGCCGTTCGATCATTTGAGCTCACACTACGAGCGGCTCCTGGCAGGTTGGCAAGTGGCGGGCATTGCCACGTTCGCAAAGGGTACCCCGATATTGATGCATCAAACGGGGGACAATTCACTGTTGGGCTTGTCTGGCTCCCCCGCCACGCCCATTTACAACGGCGCGCCCCTGAATATAACGGATCCGCGATCGGGCCTGCCGTATTTCAATACCAGCGCCTTCTCGAAGGCACCGCTGGGAGTTTTGAATACTCTTAACCGGCGCTTCTTCAATGGTCCCGGACTTAACAACTTCGATATGTCTCTGATAAAGGAGACCTCAATCAGCGAGCGGATGAAGGTTCAGTTCCGAGCCGAGTTTTTCAATGTGTTCAACCACGCTCAATTCATTGCCCCAAGCCTCGGAACTGGACCCGGGACAATTAATTCCTCAACTTTCGGCCTGATCACACAGGCGCGCGATCCGCGGATTGGTCAACTGGCGTTGAAGTTTCTGTTTTGAAACGCTCCGTGGGGGTGAGCGTGGCGCCGTGTGGAGCTACGCCCACCACGCGACGGGCTTGATGTGTGTCGGAAGGTCTGTTGCATTTGCTTCTGCAGCACAGGCAAGCGAGAATTTTCTAGCCGGCCGAGGTATTTCTTAGTGACCGAAGTCCACGACACTTAGTAGCGACACTGGCTTTTGCCAGACAGGAGGCATTCTTGCTGAAGTCCAGGATTTCTTGTGGATCCGTGGTCGTGATATTCGCAGTTGCGGCAATAGGATTGGCCCCCGCCCGGTTGGCGGCGGCACCTGTCCCTCAGGAAGGAGCTGGGTTAGGTCCGGGATGCGTCCCGGATCGGGCCGCGATCGCCCACCACTCTGGCGGAGTCAAAGTGGATGCCGCGCGGGCTTCTGAAGCGCCTGTCCCCTGTCTCAGCGCGAAGCCAGGGGTCCGCGTTGGCGAGCAGACTATCGTCGTTACTAACCTTGGAACCGTAGTGATGCGTCCTACTCGAGACCTCGATACCATAGCCGCGTCGAAGGCCGGGTTCATTCGTAGTGTCGACCAAGGCGCAAGCTGGGAACAACCCAATGCCCCTTTTAATGATACGAACATGTGGTATGACCGGACCACGGGGCGGATATTCTGGATGTCTAGAATGCGGACAGACATAAGTGACGATGACGGCAAGACCTGGTTTTCCGGCGGCCGCACCTTGAACTTTGATCACATACAGGTCTTCGGCGGGCCGCCACCAGAGAGCATGAAGCACCTGATGAATGGTTATCCGAATGTCGTGTATGTCTGCGTGGGCCATAGCCCACTGAAGTGCCAGAAGTCACTCGATGGCGGCATGACCTTTGGCTTAGAACTTGACATCCCCTTCCCCCAAACTCCCGAGGTAATGGCTATCCAAGGTTCCGCGCGCGACTGCTCCGCCTTTGGACTTCAGGGCGTGGTTGACAAAGACGGTACAGTGTACGTCCCGTATGGTCCCTGCAACCGCCCTTTTGTAGCCATCAGCCGTGACGAGGGCAGCAACTGGCAACTGGTCGCAGTGGCCAACACGGATGAAATTGGCTACGGATATCCATCACTGAGTATTGACGAACAGGGGAATCTCTATGCGGCATGGGTGGGAGCTTCTGACCGGCTGCCCTACTTAGCGATATCTCGTGACCACGGGATGCACTGGGGAACCCCTATGATGATCGCCGCACCCGGTGTGAACGAGGCGGCAGTGCCATATTTGGCTTCTGGAGCCAAAGGCCAGGTCGCGATCGCTTATTACGGGAGCAAGAATGCTCCACACCCCTTCCCACCCCCATGCTTCCCCGTCCCTAGTCCTCGAGTCTTCCCTACTACTCCCCCTGCCCCTCCCGCCCCTGTCACGCCAGGTTGCCCGGGTTACGACAATGAGAAATGGGACACCATTGTAACCGAGAGCTGGAACGCCCTCGATTCCCAGCCGTTGTTCTGGAGTGCCACCCTAAACGATCCTGCTCAATCGACCTGGTATGGTTGCTCCCCGTCAGAAATAGGTGTGATTAGATGGGACGACAATACGCCTTTCAATTCCGGCCCCGGCCACTTTCGCGGCTGCTACCCTCGCCTTGTGTTGGACTACTTTGGGGCAACGATGGCACCGGATGGGACGGTATGGGTGGGGTTCGCTCAGGAGTGTCCCTATGGAAAGCCTGCCCCCGATAATAATCCAAATTGTCCAGCTACGGGAACCGACACTGGCGGGTTATTTGGGTTGGTGGGGCGCCTCGTCCCGCGGGGAGAGCACGCTATCATGCGGCAGCAGAGCATGAAATAACCTTGGCGCTGCATCGCGCGCCGCTCGAAGTGACGCGGGAGCGTGCAGCGGCCCGGACCTCCCCTGAGTCGTTCCCAACATATGGGAATCATCCGATAAGGCACGAAAGTCTGTAGCATACATGGTGTCGCACCAAAGACGAACGAGGAGGTACTCATGCCGAAGTCTAGAATTTCTTGGCGTTCCGCAGGAGTGATACTTGCAATTGCAGCAGCTGGACTGGCGCAAAGTTGTAAGACATCACCGACAGTCCCAGTCGCATCCCATTCGACCGGGACCACTGGATGTGCGCCTGATCGGCCCGCCATCGCCCACCACGTCGGGGGCGTCAAGGTAGAAAGTCCGCAGGGCATGGAAGCTCCGGTGCCGTGTATTACGAAGACCGGTATGCGGACTGGTGAGATAACCATCGTTGTCACCAAGGCCGGAACCGTGCTGTTCCGGCCCGCCTGGAATACTGACGCACCCGGCCCAGCGCAAGGAGTCATCCGGTCGACCGACCTTGGCGCTACTTGGGAGACACCCAATACTATTGCTCAGGATACGAACATGTGGACTGACCGTCAGAGTGGGCGGGTATTCTGGTTAGTTATCGGAATTAAGCTATCTAACTTCTCAATACCCCCGCGGCTGGAAATCAGCGACGACGACGGCAAGACTTGGTACCCCGGTGGTCAGCCCCTGGCTTTCGACCATATGCAAATCTTCGGCGGGCCGCCGACAGCGAGCATGAAGAACCAGCTGCACGGCTATCCAAATGTCGTTTATGCCTGCATGGGCCATAAACCTCTAAAGTGCCAGAAGTCGCTCGACGGCGGCATGACCTGGGGCCCAGAACTTGACATCCCTTATCCTCCCAGATTAGAGGCCATCCAAGGTCCAGCACACGACTGTTCTGCCTTCGGTCTGCAGGGCGTGGTTGACAAGGATGGGACAGTGTTCGTCCCGTACGGCCCTTGCAACCGCCCATACGTGGCCATCAGTCACGACGAGGGCAAGAACTGGCAACTGGTGGCGGTGGCTAACACCGATGAAATTGGCTACGGTTATCCGTCTCTCGGCCTGGACGACGCGGGGAATCTCTACGCGGCTTGGGTAGGGGCTTCCGACCGAAGGCTCTATCTTGCGATCTCCCGTGACCATGGGTTGCACTGGGAAACGCCTTTGATGATCGGAGCGCCAGGAGTGAACGAGACGGCAATACCTTACTTGGTTGCTGGAGCCAAGGGCCAGGTTGCGGTGGCGTACTATGCAAGTAAGAACGCACCATCTCCGTTCCCAGCCCCCTGCTTCCCGGTTCCCGAAGGTCCCCGGCCCGCCTCTTTTGCTACGCCTACCCAAGGCCCCACGCTGAGTAGCTGCCCAGGTTATGAGAATCAAACCTGGGAAACGGATGTCACCGAGACTTGGAACGCCTTGGACGCCCAGCCAGTATTCTGGAGTGCCGCCCTGAACAATCCCGCCCAGCCCACGTGGTATGGCTGCTCACCATCCGAAATAGGTGTGATTAGATGGGACGAAAATTTCAATCATGGACCCAGCCACAATCGTGGGTGCTACCCCCGCCTTGTGCTCGACTACTATGGCGCGACGATGGGGCCGGACGGGACGGTGTGGGTGGGCTTGGCTCAGGGGTGTCCATACGGAAGCTCCAATGGTAACCCCAATTGTCCCACTGGACCTGATGCCGGCGGGTTATTCGGGCTGGTGGGGCGGCTCACCCCCCCGGGACATCCGAAGAAGTAGCAGGGCATGGGAAGCCCACGAAAATCTTGGGCGCTGTGAGCTGCTGTTGAGGCGCGATGTAACATGCTAGCAAGCTGAGGAAGGAAATGGCGGGCTTGATTTCTCCCGCACAATTCTCAGTGTGCAAGAACCCGATTGAATTGTAGGCGAAGAACGATGTGCTGATCTCTGCGACCCCTGATCTGGGACGACATCGGCCTTCGCATGAGTAACGGCTTGTCGATTCGGAATGCGAGTTTCGAGCTTTTCGTGAGACGGGGGGTTAGCAACTATGGGCAAGCAGCGCTCAGTTAGGTGCTGTCCTAGTGCTGACGAGCGCACTCTCAGCCCAGAATCGACCCAACCTCTCGGACGTAACCCTACATTTCACCAGCGTGGAAGCGCCGGTCGTGGCAAATGGGCAAGCCGCATCTTTGGGACACCAAAGTGTGTCTCCCAAATAACAAAACAGAGGAGGAAACCTTGTGGCTAAGTGGATACCAACGGCGTACAAGATCATCAAGGAAGCAAATGTGCCGGCCAGGATGCGAGATGGTTCGACGCTCTGCGCTGACATCTACCGCCCAAACGCACCGGGACGCTTCCCCGTTATCCTGATGCGCACTCCTTACAGCAAGGATGGAGTTCCCGGGAACAACATGGCGTTAAGGCATGCCGAACGGTTCGTGCCGTATGGGTACATTCTTGTCATGCAGGACACCCGTGCCCGCTTTACCTCGGAGGGGGACTGGTTTTATCCACTGATTCATGAGGCGCAAGACGGCTATGATGCGGTCGAATGGGCCGCGACGCTGCCCTGGTCCGACGGCAACGTAGGAACTGCCGGACAGTCCTACTTGTGTGCGGTCCAATACTTGACCGCTCCAACCAGACCCCCGCATTTGCGAGCAATGTTTTCCGTTTCCGCTCCCTCGGACTGGCACGAGAGCTGGATTTATCACTCGGGTGGTGTCCTGGACTTCGGTTGGCTCATTGCCTACTGCCTTATGATGACGCCAAACCAACTCGAGCGCAAAGGGACACCCCAGCTGCTGGAAACCATTAAGAGCTACTACCCTGATCCGGCCCTCATGAATTTTGGCCCGCTCAAAGATGAGCACTATCGTCATCTCCCAATTTACGATTGGGTCGAGCGGCTTAAGGATTCAGTCCCTTACTTCAAGGATTATCTCGATCATCCCGAAGATGATTCATACTGGTGGCGACTCAACGTACGGCGCAAAGCACACGAAGTCGCCGTTCCAATTTACCATGTTGCAAGTTGGTACGATGGATTCCTGGAAGGCGGCCTTAATTACTTCTCAAATGTTCGGCGATACGGCCTTACTCCAGGGGCGCGCTCAGGACAGCACCTCCTGATCGGGCCCTGGCCTCACTTGTATCCCTATGACGAACCTACGTCGGCAGCGGGCGAGCTCGACTTCGGCCCAGAGTCCCTGATCCGAACCAACGACATACAACAGCGCTGGTTTGACTATTGGCTCAAAGGCATCGATACCGGGATCAAGGACGAAAAGCCCGTACAAATTTTCGTGATGGGGGAGAATGCTTGGCGAGAAGAAAATGAATGGCCGCTGGCGCGCACGAGATACACTCCTTTTTATCTGCACAGCCGGGGGCGAGCCAACACGTTAAGCGGCGATGGAACGTTGAGCCGAGTTCAGCCGTACGCCGAAAAGTCCGATTCCTTCGTCTACGATCCGAACGACCCGGTACCGACCAGGGGTGGGTCCATGCTCGGACCTGTCCCGATTGGTCCGTACGACCAGCGGGAGATCGAGGCCCGCCAGGATGTGCTGGTGTATACCAGTGAACCCTTGGTGGACGAGGTGGAGATCACGGGCCCCTTGATCGTAAAGCTCTTTGCCGCTTCGACCGCCAAGGATACGGACTTTACCGCCAAGTTGGTGGACGTTTGGCCGAATGGCTACGCGCAAAACCTGCAGGACGGAATCATTCGAGCGCGCTATCGGCTTTCGAACTCTAATCCATCCCCGATCACCCCGGGCGAGGTGTACGAGTACACTATCGACCTGTGGGCGACGAGTCATGTTGTAAAGCCGGGCCACCGGGTAAGGGTCGAAATCTCAAGCAGCAACTTCCCGCACTACGATCGCAATCTGAACACAGGCGGCCCGCTATTCAAGGAGAGGGACTTCCAGCGCGCGACACAGACCATCTTCCACGACGCTGCTCATCCGTCCCACGTCATCCTGCCGATCATTCCGCGTTAGAATGGCGGCTCGACGGAGGTTCGCGCCACCCGCGCTTGTTGATTCGGTCCTGTGAGAATCTGACCTGATGGAGTTTTTGTACCACTTCCAACACGATGATTCCCCCTACAGAATCTCTGCTGACGTCAATTGATTGTTCACAAGGATCTTGAGATACCACCACGTAGCTTCTAACCGTGGTCACTAACAATTCATAGGTAAGCGTCATGTCTGAACCGTGTAGACGAAGTGTAAATAATTAAGGATGCTGCCGGTTGTGGGCACATCGCTAAGTGTCCACGAGGGATACGTGGACACATCCGAGCAGATGACCGTTGAGGCCGCCAGCCAGGTAAAGAAGAGGCAGAAAAGATCGGTCGAAGGAAAGCGACGAATCGTCGAAGAGACGTTAGCAGCCGGGGCGTCGGTAGCACGCGTGGCGCGACGGCATGCCGTGAACGCCAATCAGGTTTGTTACTGGCGCAAGAAGTACCGCGAAGGGCGGCTGGGTAAGGGCCCGTCAAGTAAGCTCCTACCTGTAACTTTGTCTTTGTCCGATAGCACGTGCGGTAAACCTGTGTCTTGGTCATCCGCGGTCGGGTCGCTGGAGATCAAGCTCAGCAAAGGGACGATTCGCGTAGCAGGGAACGTGGACGTGGTGGTGTTGCGTACGGCCATCGAGAGTTTGCTCGGATGATCGGGCTGCCCACAGGAACACGCATCTGGATCGCTGCAGGAGTGACGGATCTACGTCGCGGATTTACGGGCCTGAGCGGGATGGTGCAGACGGCGCTCCAGGAGAATCCGTTTTCAGGACAGGTGTTTGTGTTTCGTGGTCGGCGAGGAGATCTGATCAAGGTACTGTGGTTCGATGGTGACGGGTTGTATCTGTTTGCGAAAAGACTGGAGCGCGGAAGATTCAACTGGCCGCAGGCCACGAGCGGAACGGTGGCACTAACACCGGCACAGTTATCGATGTTGCTTGAGGGCATCGACTGGAGACGTCCGATCCGCAGCTACGATCCGCAGATGGCGGTGTGAAAGAAAAGATTTTATTTTGCTATTTTCGGGTGCATTTTAATCATGCTGTAAACAAAGTGCGGTAGAGTGGCGGCAATGGATGCCCGCACGCTTGCCGATCTCGAGCAACTGGATTCCGAAGCCCTGAAGTCCCTCATCCTGTCCCTGCAAGAACAAGTTTTTTCCCATCGGAAACAACTCCGCACGCAGCAAGAGGAAATCCTTTCGCAGCGCGAGCAACTGGCTTGGCGCGACGCGGAAATCGAGCATTTAAAGCTGTTGATTGCCAAGTTGCGGCGCATGCAATTTGGTCGCTCTTCGGAGAAGCTCGATCGTCAGATCGAACAACTCGAGTTGCGACTGGAAGAGCTACAAACGAGCCAAGCGGAGAAACCCGCGGCCAACCTTGTTGCGCGACCAGCCCTCCCTAACCAACCAGTGCCAGCACCCGTGCGGCGGTCTTTGCCGGAGCACTTGCCGCGCGAAGTGCGAACGTATCTGCCGAAGCAGGCAGCTTGTCCGGACTGTGGCGGAGAGCTGAAATATCTTGGCGAAGACGTTTCAGAAATTCTGGGATTATATGCCGGAGCGGTTCAAAGTGATCCGTAAGCGTCCGAAGTTGGCCGTATTGACAAAGAGTATGAGTAATTAGACGGCCTGGAGAGATTGCTCGGCGGGGTTGGTTGCGAAGTTCCAGGGCAGCAGTTCCTCGATGCGGTTGATCGGATGGTCGGCGATGAGGGATAGCACGTTTCGGAGATAGGCTTCAGGATCGAGACCGTTGAGTTTGGCGGTGCCGATCAAGCTGTAGATCGCGGCGGCGCGCTCGCCGCCAGCATCCAACCCAGCGAACAAGTAGTTCTTGCGGCCCAAAGCAACCGTGCGTAGGGCGCGTTCGGCAGCGTTGTTGTCGATCTCGATGCGGCCGTCATCCACGTAGCACAGTAAGGCATCCCAGCGCGAGAGCGCATAGCAAACCGCCAGAGCCGTGTCGGATTTTCTCGATAGTTTCCCTAACGTCTCTTCGAGCCATTGCTTCAGTGAATCCAGTAACGGTCGCGCCCGCGCGTTGCGGACCTCGCGACGCTGTTCCGCTAGGTGGCCGCGAATCTCTTTTTCGATGGCATATAGTGCGGCGATGCGTTCGATCGCTTCGGCCGCAACCGGCGATTTGTGTGCCACGTGCAGATCGTAAAACTTTCTGCGCACGTGTGCCCAGCAGGCTGCTTCCTGAATTCGCCCGGTTTCGTACACCGCATCGAATCCCACATAACCAACCGCCTGCAGCGCGCCAGTGAAATTGTCGAGGTGCGCTTTCGGATGCTCGCCCTTGCGATCCGGCGAGTACGCGAACCACACAGTGCTGGGGTTGCGTCTCCCGCAGGGCGGTCGTCTCGCACATAGGTCCATAGCCGTCCGGTTTTTGTTTTGCCATTTCCTGGCGCCAGCACCGGGACCAGCGTGTCGTCGGCGTGCAGCTTGTTCGCGCTCATTACGTGACGCTGCAATACTTCAACCAGCGGCGCAAGCAACTGGCTCGTCCCGCCCACCCAGTCCGTCAACGTCGAGCGTTCCAACTCCACCCCTTCGCGCGCGTACATCTCCGACTGCCGATACAGCGGCAAGTGATCGCAGTATTTCGAGACCAGCACATGCGCCAGAAGCCCTGATCCCGCCACGCTGCGCTCGATCGGGCGGCTCCGCGCCTGGGCTTGCACGATGCGTTCGCAGCCTACGCAGGCCAGCTTCGGCCGAACCTGACGGATCACTGTATGCGTCATCCGAAGACCGTCTAGACGAAGTGTGGTTAAGTGGGGATGATGCCCGAAGTGGATACTTGCGATGGTGTCCACTTGGGGGATACGTGGACACTTCGGAGCGGGTGGTTGGTCAACAAGAGCCGACACGACGGCGGTGGGCGGTAGCGGAGAAACGGCGGATCGTCGAACAGACGTTGGCGGCGGGAGGATCGGTAGCGCGTGTGGCGCGGGCGCATGGGGTGAACGCCAAGCAGGTGTTTCAGTGGCGCAGGCAGTACCAGCGAGGATTGCTGGGTGCAGGGAATACAGAGACGATGAATTTGCTTCCGGTTCGTGTGACGGAAGCGTTGGCCAGCGAACCGGCGCGGTCCAGCGGTGAGCAGAGACGGCGGACCGCGTTGGGAATGATCCAGGTCGAACTCCCCAAGGGTCAAGTTCGCATCACCGGCAGCTTCGATATGGAATCGTTGCGCGTGGTACTGGAGTGTTTGCTGGGATGATTGGGCTGGCGGCAGGGACGCAGATCTGGATCGTGGCGGGAGTGACGGACATGCGGCGCAGATTTGTGGGGCTGAGCGGGATGGTGCAGACGGCGCTGGAGCAGAGTCCGTTTTCTGGTCAGGTATTCGTGTTTCGCGGCAAGCGGGGCGATCTGATCAAGTTGCTCTGGTGGGATGGTGACGGGCTGTGCTTGTTCGCCAAGCGGCTGGAGCGCGGGCGGTTTATCTGGCCGCAAGCGGCGAACGGAACGGTTTCGTTGACGCCCGCGCAGCTGTCGATGTTGCTGGAAGGAATCGACTGGCGGCGACCGGTGCGCAGTTACGCGCCGCAGATGGCGGTGTGAGCAAAATAATTTTAATTTTCCCGTACATTTTTATTTTGCTGTAACAAAAGTCTGCTAAATTCGTGGCGATGGTTGCCGCGCATCGCACTCTCCCCGATCTCGACGCACTCGATCCCCACGAACTGAAAGTTCTCATCCTCTCCCAGCAGGAAAAAATCTTTTCTCAGCACGAACAACTGCTGTCGAACGACGAGCAGCTGGCTTCGCGCGACACGGAAATCGAGCATCTGAAGCTGCTGATCGCCAAGCTGCGACGGATGCAGTTCGGGCGCAAGTCGGAGAAGCTGGATCGTCAGATCGAGCAACTGGAGTTGCGGCTGGACGAATTGCAGGCGACACAAGCGGAAAACACCAGTGCTTCACAGACGCCCGCTGTCGCCACGGCCGATGCGAAAGGGAATGAAAAACCGGCGCGTCGGCCACTGCCCGAGCACCTGCCGCGCGAAGTGCGGAAGTATCTGCCGAAGCAGGAAGCTTGCCCGGACTGCGGCGGCAAGCTGAACCTTCTGGGCGAAGATGTTTCGGAAATTCTGGAATACGT
The DNA here is from genome assembly GCA_963813185.1 of uncultured Acidobacteriota bacterium. Taxonomy (GTDB): domain Bacteria; phylum Acidobacteriota; class Terriglobia; order Acidiferrales; family UBA7541; genus Palsa-360. The sequence continues at coordinate 86,525 of CAWEYA010000021.1, read as the reverse complement.
GCCAGCGCGATTCAAAGTGATCCGTCAGGTTCGACCGAAGCTAGCCTGCGCGTGCTGCGAACGGATCGTGCAAGCCGAAGCGCCGAGCCGTCCGATCCAGCGCGGCATTGCGGGTCCGGGGCTACTGGCAGCATGTGTTGGTCTCGAAATATTGCGATCACTTGCCGCTGTATCGCCAGTCGGAGATTTACGCGCGGGAAGGGGTCGAGTTGGAACGCTCGACGCTGGCGGACTGGGTGGGCGGCACGAGCCAGTTGCTAGCGCCGCTGGTGGAAGTGTTGCGGCGTCACGTGCTGAGCGCGACGAAGCTGCACGCCGACGACACGCCGGTTCCGGTGCTGGCTCCGGGTAATGGCAAAACAAAAACCGGACGGCTATGGACCTATGTGCGAGACGACCGTCCTGCGGGAGACGCAACACCAGCGGCGGTATGGTTCGCCTACTCGCCGGATCGCAAGGGCGAGCATCCGCAGACGCATCTCGGCAATTTTGCGGGCACGCTGCAGGCGGATGGTTATGCGGGATTCGATGCGGTGTACGAAACCGGGCGCATTCAGGAAGCGGCCTGCTGGGCGCATGTGCGCAGAAAGTTTTACGATCTGCACGTCGCGCATCGTTCCCCGGTCGCTGCCGAAGCGATGGAACGCATTGCCGCACTGTATGCCATCGAAAAAGAAATTCGCGGCCACCCGGCGGACGAACGGCGCGAGGTCCGCGAGACCAGAGCGCGGCCCTTACTGGACTCGCTGAAACAATGGCTCGAAGAAACGTTAGGGAAACTGTCGCGCAAATCCGACACGGCGCTGGCGGTTCGCTACGCGCTATCGCGCTGGGAAGCGCTGCTGCGCTACTGCGACGATGGCCGCATCGAGATCGACAACAACGCCGCCGAACGTTCCCTACGCACCGTCGCTCTGGGCCGCAAGAACTACTTGTTCGCCGGCTCCGATGCCGGCGGCGAACGCGCCGCCGCGATCTACAGCCTGATCGGCACCGCCAAACTCAACGGCCTCGACCCCGAAGCGTATCTCCGCAACGTGCTGTCCCGCATCGCCGACCACCCGATCAACCGCATCGATGAACTCCTGCCCTGGAACTTCGCGCCGGAATTTGCCATGGCATCCACAAGCGCCGTTTAGCAAACCTTGCTCCTTGTCAACACGGCCAGGTTCGGACGCTTACGTGTCTCTAAGAAAGAAGGGTAAGCACATGGCGAACGTACTCGGATCTTTGCTTGTCGAACTCGGCGTAAACATGGCGGCATTCCATGAAGGAATGTCTAAAGCCACGTACACTGCAAAACAGTCCGCAAAAGACATTTCTAACAGCTTCAAAACGATGGGCAGTGCCCTGGAAGGCGTGCTGAGCCACTTTGGCACGATGGGCACGGTAGTTGGGTCGGCGCTAAACAGCGTTGGCTCCGACATGGCCGAGCTTTCCGCCAAGATGGGCAGCATCAAAGGCGTTGCCGGTACTGCTTTGATCGGCCTTGGTGCCTTGGGAGCTGGTGTTCTGGGGGCGCTGGATCCAGTTTGGATGCTTCCGGTATTTTTAGTGGAGGCGCCACGCCAGCAACTAGTTCCGGTGGAGGCGGCTTCGGCGATGGAATTTTGGCCGTGATTGGTGCACTCACTGGGATTCCTTTGATGGCAGAAGGCGGTGACGTATCACCGGGCAAAGCATACATTGTTGGTGAGAAGCAGCCGGAACTCTTCGTGCCGGGGACCTCGGGCAGGATCGTGCCAAACTTCCCTAGCGGAACGAAAACTGGCGATACGATCCACCAACATATAAGCATCAATGGCGTGACTGACGTGGACAGTTTCAAGAAAAGCCATGCCCAGATCGCAAGAAGCTTCTCGCAAATGGCCAGCAATGCGAACCGAAGAGGCTAAAGGAAAAGGCCGCCAAACTTTCTGGCGGCCTCGTCGTGCACGGTGATCTGTGGCTTTACTTGCCCGCTTTCTTCCGCATTGAACCGCCCTCGACCGTCGAAAGTTTTGGATCGAATTTGACAACAGGCTTCGCTTTCGCTTCCTTGGCAGCCTTCCGTTCGGCCGCCTTCTTCTGACGGGCCAGCCGCTTTTCAACCTTCGATTGTGCCCATTTATCGACTTCTTTGCTGACGCTCGCCTTCATTGTTCGCAAGGCAACGTACACAGTGTGACCGTCCGACAAGAGAAAGCGGCTGTATGCTTCCCAAGAGGCCTGCTTCGGTTTGGCCTTATCTCGCTCACGGTAGCTCAGCCTTGAATCCAGGTCGGCCTCGACGGCGACCTTCCTTTCCTTGCAGATGCCGCGGAGAATCTGGTCTAGCTGTTCCTGCTGCTTGGCGTTCATTGCTACGTGTTTGGTTTCGCTCACGGTAGTCACCTCGTTTGGATTTGAATTCCTTCAACAGAGGCAGCATCGAAGCTTCGGCGGGTTAGTGGCAGCAGTACTTTTGGGCTGACATCGATGGCCCGAGGGTCGCGGGCGTACTGGCTAGGTGGATATCAGATTGTGTTATGCTTCGGCGGTCATGCCATTTACTACGCAACAAATGCAGCAGGTCGCCCGCATCCTAGGCGAAAAGATCAAGAACCCTTGTCCAAGCTGCGGTGAAATGAACCGTCGCTCGCTCATCCCGGACCTGTATGTCCTCTCCAGTTATGTAAGACCGTCCATTGGTGCCTTTTATGGTGACCTCTATCCGGTCACTCTGGGACCCATCCCACCCCCACCCAAACCATCAGGGACGATAGGTGCAGCAATGGGTCCCGTACCCCCACAGGTAACACCGCAGTCGTCGGCTCCCTGCGTCATGACAGTCTGTACCAACTGCGGGTTCACGGAACTTTACAACATTCACGTTCTAGCCCTAGCCGAACTCCTCAATGTTCCGGCTCCGGGGACGCCACTCAAATAACAATGGGAAACGTACCAATACCGCCCGTACCCGCCCCGGCTGAACAGATACAGCCAGCGGGAAACATCGTCAATCAGGGCGGTCAGGTTATTCCGGTGTACTGTGTACGCAGGCCCGCGATGTATCACCTGATGGAAACGGAGATGATGAGCATCTCGGCGTTCAATGACGAAGCATTCCGTTGGTCGGGAATCGGGTCGTTCTTCCTGACGTTCGTAATTTCCATAGTCATCAATGCGGGGTTCATCGACGGAAAGGTACCTGATTTCGGGTACTTCATGCTCCACCGGGCGACTTGGTTTCTCGGTCTTCTTGCCTTGGCTTGCTATGCCTTCGCGGGTTTTGCTGTACGGCGGAAGAACAGCATGATAGCGCTAATAAAAAAGGAGACGAAGGCCGAGGGGGTAGGAAATGGCCTTCACACGGTATCTTTCCCGTACGTGGAGAGCGCGAGGCTGAATTGATGCAATTTACCACTTGACATTTGGTAGCTGAAGCGTATACTTGCCATACTGAGCAGCCATCCGCGGCGGCAACCGCGTTCTCCTACCCCAGTAATCCCAACAATCGAAAGGCAACAAAATGAAAATGACGATAGTTTTACGGTGGTGTGTTACTTCGGACTGGTCTTTTTGGTCGGTTGAACCACAAAGCCAAGTGGGCGTGGATCTATTTTACAAACTCACTCACAAACTCAGCAGCAATTGGGTCACGTGGCGTACACAGGATGAACGGTACGCGGGAATCGAAGATAGCGGTCGATTTGTATTAGAAGGACAGTCTTCGGGTTGCCTCGATTCAGTGGTAGATACGTTGTTCGACGACGGTTTACTACCACTGGCTTCGCTTCAAATTACAAGGGCCAAACTTCCTGTACGGGCGTAGTCATAGCAAACTTGGGCCGGAGCCTTAATGGTTCCGGCCTTTAACTTTGTGGTAGACTCCGCGGCCAGGAGGGACTGTATGAGCGATGTCTTCCGGGTAGTTCGTATCAGCGACGGGCAAGAAGTGGTCAGATTCACAGACTTGGTGGGCGCTTGTGTTAAATGGGTCAAGGATTCTAAAAAGCTTCGCATCGAGCAGCTACCTGCTGGTGGCACTGTCGCGCAAAGAGTAGTTCCGGCAACTGAATGTTGTGCCGCACTTAAAGAGTGGCTTCCGATCAACCCACATTTCTTTTCGAATGACGAACGAAAAGACATGGAGGCCTTGATTCGTGAGGCGTGCGACTCTCACTGAACTCTCACTGACGAGTCCTAATACTCCCTCAAAACCGACCATGAAACCTAAGGTAAGTCGCTTTAGAATCAGTCAAGTGGCAGGTGTGTTAAACATCCAGAGGCTGATGTACTACCGATTGTACGACCTCCCAGCCGAGGGAGACGCAAGAAATGGGCCGTGGCGAGCCGGGAATTGTTCCCGGCCTCACGACCCAGCATCTTTACTTTAGACAGGAAATTTGAATCCGTCAACCGAACGACGCTTCCCTTTGCGAGACAAGTTGCGGCGCGTCTTGCCCCGGTCAGGCGTTAGTGATTCTTTGCGCCGCAGATTCGCGAACGCCGTCGAAATCCATTCACATATTCAATCGGTTGGATTCCCGGAAGCTGGCCAAGGAATAGACTTTCTCCTTGAGATGGCGGGGCGCGGCCAGTACCATCGTCTGCCGGCGTTTCGCGAAGTTTCGGACACGCGCATTTTCAGGGGAGCCCCTCACCATGCCAGCCGCCGTCAGCGAATGGTGCAATCTCATAATCCGCTGGATCCACGTGCTTGCCGGAATTTTCTGGATTGGGCAGACGTATTACTTCACCAAGCTGGAAGGGCGCATGGCCTTGGATGAGGAGGCCGCGCGAAAGTCCGGAAGGCTCCCGCAAGTGTGGCTGGTGCATAGCGGAAGTTTCTCCGTGGTCGAAAAGCAGGCTTCGCCCAAGTCAGTGCCGGAGAAATTTTACTGGTTCCGCTGGGAAGCGCTGATCACCTGGATTTCCGGCTTCCTTCTGCTGGGCTTGCTGTATTACTCCGGCGGCCTGCTTCTGGATGACAGCGTTTCAAATATCGGCATGGGGATGGGAGTCACGATTGGCCTCGGCACGCTGATCGTTGGTTTTTCCGTGTATGAGTGGATCTGGATGTCGCCGCTGGGACGTGCGCCGCTTCTGGCCGCGACGATTTGCTATCTCCTCGTCGTCGCGCTGGCCTACGCTCTCACCCACTTGATCAGCGGGCGCGCCGCCTACATCCACATCGGCGCGCTATTGGGCACGATCATGGCCGCCAATGTATGGATGGGCATCCTGCCCGCGACACGCCGGATGCTTATCTCCATTCGCGAGGGAAAACCCATCGACACAAAGCTGGCGGAACGGGCGAAAGGGCGCACCATGCATAACACGTACATGACCGTCCCGCTGATTTTCCTGATGATCAGCAACCACTTTCCGACGGCCACCTACGGAACGAGCTACAACTGGCTGATTTTATCCGCGCTGGTGCTGGCAGGCGGTGTTTCCGCAAAGTGGATCTACAAAGCCTGACGCCTCGCGCGATCCCAGTGGGACGGGATTCAGCCTGTCGGGTTTAGGCGTCTATCGGGGGCGCAAAACCGACAGGCTGAAGCCCGTCCTACTGGGAGACCATTCCCTTGAGCGGCGCTATCTGTGAACCTGCTGCCGCGTTTCCTATCGGCGCGTGAACTGCGCGGCCTCCGTCGAACCTTCCAGGGCAGTAGTGGATGAGGCTCCGCCGGCCACGGCCTGCTGCACGGCGTCGAAATATCCGGTGCCTACGAAACGCTGATGCTTCACGGCGGCGTACCCGGCCAGCTCTTCGCTGGCAAACTCTTTTTCCTGCAACCGGCAATACGCCGACATGCCGTTTTCCTTGTAGCCGCCAGCCAGCTCGAACATGGACAGGTTCAGCGCGTGGAAGCCTGCCAGCGTGACGAACTGGAATTTGTATCCCATCGCGCCCAGTTCGCTCTGAAAGCGGGCGATGGTGGAGTCGTCAAGATTTTTCCTCCAATTGAAAGACGGGGAACAGTTGTACGCCAGCATCTTCCCTGGAAAGCGGGCATGGATTCCTTCGGCGAATTCTCGCGCCTCGGCAAGGTCGGGTTTGGAAGTCTCGCACCAGAGCATATCCACGTAAGGGGCGTAAGCAAGACCTCGCGCAATCGCGGCTTCCACACCGCTGCGAATGCGGTAGAAACCCTCCGGCGTGCGCTCGCTGGAAAGAATGAATTCCTGATCGCGCGGATCGATGTCGCTTGTGAGCAGACCGGCGCTGTCGGCATCGGTTCGCGCCATCAGCAACGTAGGCACGCCCAAGGTGTCCGCAGCCAGCCGCGCGGCAATCAACTTTTGCACGGCCTCGATCGTCGGCACCAGCACTTTGCCGCCCAGATGCCCGCATTTCTTGGCCGAGGAAAGCTGGTCTTCAAAATGAACGCCCGCCGCGCCCGCCTCGATCATCGCCTTCATCAGTTCGAAGGCATTCAGGTTTCCGCCGAAGCCCGCTTCGGCGTCCGCGAACATCGGGGCAAACCAGTGAATTCCATTCTTGCCTTCGGAGTGATGAATTTGATCGGCGCGGATCAGCGCTTGATTGATGCGCCGCACCAGGTTCGGCACACTGTTCGCCGGATAGAGGCTCTGGTCGGGATACATTTGCCCCGCGTCGTTGGCATCGGCCGCCGCTTGCCAGCCGCTGATGTAAATCGCCTGCAACCCCGCACGGACCTGCTGAACCGCTTGGTTCCCAGTCACGGCGCCCAGCGCGGCCACGTAGTCTTCGTTCTGCAGCAAACTCCACAGACGCTCGGCGCCCAATTTGGCCAGCGTGTGCTCGATCTGAATGGAGCCCCGCAAGCGCACCACATCCTCCGCGCTATAAGGACGGGTGATGCCTTCCCAGCGAGGGTTTGACTGCCATTCTCGTTCGAGATTCGCAGCTTGTTCCTTGTTATTCATTTTTGCTCCTATGAGGACTATTTTGAGAAAAGAATGCGTTACGCTGGCGCGGCAGTTGCCGCGCGCCTCGATCCTGCAAAATCTGTAAGGGGGATGGCCGGGAGAAGGTCTTTGCGATTCACACCGGGCGCCGTTCCGCGTCACCGCGAGAAGACCAGCCGGGGAACAGCGCCGCACCCAAACGCTTCTTCCTTACGAGGAACCCGATCCACCCAAACGACGTGACCCTGCGGTTTGCTTCTACTCCCTGCGTCACTTGCGGAAGTATGTCCCGAAGATGGTTATCAGTCAAACTGATTGTCATAATCGAGGCGATAGACATTTATTATCGCTTTCGGTTACACTGTTGCTGCTGCGCAGGGCCCTCTGCGGCCGCTTTGCCGAAAAGTACTAGGAGTCCTATGGAATTCAACCAGCTCGAAACTTTCCTGGCGGTCATCTCCTACGGCGGATTTCACCGCGCCGCCGGCGCGCTGCGCGTGAGCCAGCCGGCCGTCAGCGCGCGCATCAAGGCGCTCGAGGATTCGCTCGGCGTGCAGGTCTTTGAACGGGTGCGCTCCCATCTGGAGTTGTCGCCCGCCGGGAAGACTCTGCGTCCTCACGCCGAGCAATTGCTTCGCGACGCAGCGCTGGCGCGGCAGGCCGTGCATGAACTCCTGCCGGTTGCCGGGGGAGCATTGCGCATCGCCAGCGCCTTTTCCATCAGCACTTATTTTTTGCCGGACGTCATGAAGGAGTATCAGTCCGCCAATCCCGGAACGGCCGTGAGTCTCCGCTCCGGAAATTCCCAGGACGTGCTCAAGATGGTTTTGGACGGCGAGGCGGACATCGGTATCGTCCGATCGGTCAATCATCCGGAAGTCGAAACCTTGACGCTGCGAGACGACCCTCTGATTCTGGTCGGCCATCCCGCGCACACGGCGGCACGCAAGCGGCGAGTTACACTGGAAGAAGCGGAATCGTTTCCGCTGATTTTCTACGACCGCGGATCGAGCGACTGGACGCTGAGCCAGGGATTATTTCGCCGGGCGGGACTGCTGCCAAACGTGGTCCTCGAAGTGGAGGGAATCGAAGCCGCCAGGCGCATGGTGGAACGCAAGCTGGGCCTGGCCTTCCTTCCTCAAATCGCGGTCATGCAGGACTTGCAACAACGGATTCTCGTTGCTGTCGGGATCACCAACGCGGAACCCTTGCGGCGCAACATCGACGTGATTCATCCGCGCCACCGGCCCTTGACCAAAGACGCGCAGACTTTTCTCCTGGTGCTGAAGGCCGCGGCTGCCATTGACACGTCGACTGCGAAAAGACGCCGCAAACGCCCCGCAACAAGGAGGAGGAAGTAAATCCGGCACGTTCGCTCAGCCTCAGCCGCGCCCGGCGCGCGGCGCGACAGGAATCATCCGTCCTTTTTCAAGCGTGAAAGAGCTTCCGCGCCACTCGATGCGGTTCATCCCGAAGCTGGCCAGCCAGACGAAAAACGAGAGCAAATCGCGCACGGGCAACAGCCAAATCCGGCGCCGCAGGACTGGATCACGCAATCCCCATACGCCAACGGCCCAGGCCATCGCAAATCGCAACACAAAATAGGCGGAAAGATAAAATGCGCCGGCTGCGGAAGATGGCGCAACCCACGCGGCGGCGATCGCCCAGGGAAGCCCATGTGTAAACAGCATGCCGAAATGCCCACTCGGGCGTATGTTGCGGATCCCGATGGCCCAGCGTAATTCGTGCCGCAAGTACGCGCCCAGCGTCTGCGAAGGAAACGCCATCCAGACCGGTTCGGGCAGCAACTCAATCCGGTATCCGCGGGCGGCGATGCGGCGGCCAAGCTCGTAATCGTCAGAGTGCAGGTCCACCATGGCCTCAAAGCCGCCAATCTCGGCGAGCCGCTCTTTCGTAGTGGCCATCGTGGAACCCATCATGAATTTCAGCCCTTCGAGTTCGCGCGCGACGAGCGCCGCGCCGCAAAACGCCGCAGACGAACCCACACAATCCATGGCCGCGACCCACTGCAAATTGTCGCGCCCGCGATACAGCGCCGTCACCCCGCCGACCCCCGCATCGCGGAACATCGCCGCAACGCTTCGCAAATATCCCGGCTCGACTCGCACATCGCTATCGGTAATAACCAGAAGACCGTGCCGCGCCTCGCGCACCAGCCGGCAAAGATTGGAAACCTTGGTGTTCGGGCCCAGCCGCTCCGCGATCACAATCAGGCGAATGGACCGCCCGGGAAAATCCGCGATCAGTTTTTGCACGACCGGCACGGCGGGATCCTGGGCATCGTTCGCGGCAAATAAAATCTCAAATTCCGGATAATCCTGGCGGCAAAAACTGGCGAAATTTTCGTACGCGCTCGGATCGAGCCCGCGAACTGGTTTCAACACGCTGATCGGGGGAGCTTGTTCGCTCGCGTGCGGCGCATGACCCGCTTCGCGATGCGCCACACGAAAAAATCGCCACGCGGAATAAATTCCAACGAGGTAGTAAAACAGCGGGCCCAGCGCCAGCGCCAGAATCGCCCACCGGATAATCGTGATCGCGGAAAGGTAACGCAGGGATGCTGGCGAATTGTCCGCCCAAGCCATGCCAACGCCAACGCAAATCAAGAAAATTCCCGCCCAGCGCGTGGCATTCAGCTGCTCGCCCAAAAATAGTTTCGCGCCAAACGCCCCTGCGACGTATGCCAGCGACGTGGCTGGAATCACAAAACTGACCGGGAACCACGACAGCATCGCCAGGAACGAGAAGAACGACGCCGTCATCAAAAGCACGCCGATCCAAAGCCAGCCGACGCGCAGCGCGCGCAGCACAAACGACACAATCGCGCGCGGATGGAAATCGTGCACCTCGCCCAGCAGCTTCATCGCATGCGTCATGCAAATTTCTCCGCCCGTTCCCGTCACCACTACAAGAATGAGGATGGACGCCGTGCGCATGTCAGTTGGAAGTTCCCTGCGGAGTCGTGCGATGCGGCGTGCGGTTGATCAGCGCGACGCCAAGAACAATCAGAACGATTCCGATCCAGCGCGCCGTGGAAACCTGTTCGTGCAAAAACAGGTATGCGAGCAGCGGGACCAGCGCGTAGGCAATCGCGGAAAACGGCATCACGAAACTGTAATCGGCCCAGGAGAGCACGAGCATGTGGCACACCATGAATCCTAGCATCATGGCGATTCCGGCCCAAATCGTTCCGCTGGTCAGGACCCGCGTAGCGCCTGCCACCAGCGTCGTAAAGTGCGAGATATCCAGGTCCCCTGCGTCCTTCATTCCCTTGCTCAGAATCGTATTCCCCACCGACCCCAGCAGGACGAGCAGGAACAGCAGCACGTAAGTTTTGGTGTAGTGAGATTTTGGAGCGGTCATCGCAGAGAGAAGATCTCGTGGCGCATGCTTCAGCTTGCGGGGTTTTGTTGCGCCGCGATCAATCGTGCATCAACCAACCCCCACAGGCTAAAGCCCGCGCCACTGAAATCCAGTTTAATCCCCGGCGCTCGAAGCGGGCGCCGCCGCGGACTGGGCCATTTCGCGTGCTGTCGCCTTGCGTTCGTGCAGGAACTGGAAGAATTCCACGCCTTCGCGCAGCCGCCGCTTCATCACTTCCGGATCGCGCAGCATTCCCCCGAATAGTGAGAACATTTTTCGCGGACGGAAATAGAATTTCCTGTAAAGGTCTTCCACGGAATTGAAAATCACGGTCGAGCTGAGCTTCGGATAATTCATGGCCGCCGTCTGGATGCCGTGGGTATCCACGAGTTCCCCGGTTTGAATCTGCAGCCAGCCCTGCTCCTGCGCCTGGCGGTACAATTCCGTGCCCGGGTACGGTGCGGCCAGCGAAACCTGGATCGTTTCGGGGTCGATATCGCAGGCAAACCGGATGGTCTGTTGGATCGTCTCCGGCGTCTCGCCCGGCAGACCAAGAATAAACGTCCCGTGAATCTTGATCCCCAGATCGCGAGCGTTGCGCGAAAACTCGCGCGCGATATCAATGCGCACGCCCTTCTTGATGTTGATCAGAATTTGATCGTTGCCAGATTCGTATCCCACCAAAAGCAGCCGCAGCCCGTTGTCCTTCATGATTTCCAGCGTTCGGCGCGGGACGTTGGCTTTCGCGTTGCACGACCAGGTCAACCCCAGCTTGCCCAGGCGCCGCGCGATTTCCTCGGCGCGCGGCAAATCGTCCGTAAACGTGTCGTCGTCAAAAAAGAATTCGCGCACCTGCGGAAAATATTTCTTGGCCAGCGCCATTTCGGCGGCGACATTTTCCGGACTGCGCACCCGGTAACGATGCCCGCCAAGCGTCTGCGGCCACAGGCAGAACGTGCATTTGGACCGGCAGCCCCGCCCGGTATAAAGCGACACATACGGATGCTGCAGGTACCCGATAAAATAGTTCTCGATCGTCAGATCGCGCTTGTACACGTCCACGACATAGGGAAGGTCATCCATGTTCTCAATCGTGGGCCGCGGCGGCGTGAGCGTGACGCGCCCGTTGTCGCGATAGGCGATCCCGCCAACTTCCTTGAGCGGCTTCCGCGCGGCAACCTCCGCGCAGATGTAGTCGAACTCGCCGAGCGAAACCCAATCCACTGCCGGCGCCGCGTTCATGGATTGCAGCGGCAAAACACCGACGTGCGCGCCGACCATTCCGACCATGATTTTCGGATTCACTTCCTTGAGGTGCGCGGCAAATTTCGCGTCGTTGGGAAACGACGGCGTGCTCGTATGCAGCACGGCCAATTCGTAATCCTTGGCCAGCGGCGCCACCTGATCCACTGTCAGCCCATCGGGAGGCGCGTCAATCAGGCGGCTGCCGGGAACCATGGCCGCAGGCTGCGCCAGCCATGTGGGATACCAGAACGATTTGATCTCGCGGCGCGCCTGGTAGCGCGCGCCGGCCCCGCCGTCAAAGCCCTCATAGCTCGGTGGATTCAGAAACAGTGTTTTCATCACTTCGGGCATTCTTATTGTTCCCCTGATCCGGGACGTTCACGGCGATCGCAAACATCCTAGACTTAATATCTTACCTGAAACCCGGCCAGCCTCGATAGAAAACTCCGCAGGCGGTGTCCCCCTGATCCGAATACCCGCAGAGACGGTTTTTGGAGGTCCGACCTTCAGGTCGGGCGACTCACATTGGATGATCGTGGCCTTCAGGCCATGAAGCCTCAGGTGCTAAAGCCTGTTTCAAGGGCAATCAATCGTCGGGACTAAAGTCCAGCCCTCCCAAATACTTACGCGTATTTGCCGCGTTACTGCAAGACCTGGGCCAACTGCCCGGTCGTGTGGAGCAGTTCCAGCTGCGCCTGTTGCAGCGAATAGTTGGCATCCAAAAAGCCCAGCCACTTGTCGTTTTCCTCGATGTGCGCGGCTTCCAGGTCTTTCAGGCTGCCGCGCCCTCCGTCAAACTGCGCCTGCAAAACGCGCACATTCTCCTGCGCCAGCTGCAACTCCAGCCGCGCCACTTCCCCGCCGAGTTCCGCCTCCCGCACCAGCCTGGCCCTGCGGCGGACATCCAGAGAGACTTCGCTGCGCTTCTTTTCCAGCGCCAGATTGGCGGCGTTCAAATCCGCCTGCGCGAAAGCGACGGCGGAAGAAGTGCGCGAAGCAAAGATGGGAATTTGCACCTGGACTCCAAAGATGACGTTATTGCGTTGAAACTTGCTGAAGAAATCGGTGTAGTTGTTGATCTTGCTCAGCACATTGTACTGGCCGGTCAGGGCGAACGAAGGCCAGCGCCCGCCTTGCTCGCCTTTGAGCTTGAATTCACGCGCGCGCAACTCGGTTTGCGCCTCTTTCAGGTCCACGTTGTTGGCCATGGCCTCCGAGACGAGGTCTTTTGAGGCTTCCGCCGCCGCTCCCGGAATTTCCTCGGTGGAGACGTCGATCCTCTCGTCCGGCGGCAGCCCCATCATGTCGCGAAGTTCGCCCGACAGGAATTCGTCGCGGTCCTCCAGTTGCGCGATGCGTTGCTCGATTCGCGCCGTGGTCAGCTGCGCCCGGATCACCTCAACGGGAAGTTCGCGTCCGGTATCCGCACGCTCACGGGTCGCTTCCAGAATGCGTCCCGCGCTCGTGCGTTCGCTGTGCATGAGTTCCACAGCGTGCCGCACTTTCGCCAGCTCGAGATAATCCAGGGCCGTGCGCGACATCACCGTGTCGCGCACATCATCCATCGAAAGCCGCTGCTCCTCGGCTCTCTGTTCGGCGGCGCGCTGTTCCCCTTTCAGCGGCGGATTGAAAATTTGCTGTGTATACGAAAGCGTGAAAATGGCGGGTGCGCCTCCTCCCTCCAGGAGCGGAAAGCCGTTGGTATAGGCCACGCCCGTCCCGGAATAAAGGTTAGGAAGAAACGCGGACCGCGCCACGCCGATCTGGCGCTGCATCACGCCGTACTGCAGCCGCGCCAGGGCCAGATCGCGGCTGTTGGCCACGGCCAGGTTCACGGCTTCCCTCAACGTCAGCTTGCGCGACAACTCCGCGTCCTGCGCGCGGATCGTCCCGGCACTCGCCAAATTACAAATCGCCAGACCGGCCGCGTAAACCACTGCGGGCCAAATCCGCTGAACATTTCCCGTGTAATTTCGCCCGCCCATCTTCTTGCACCCGCTTTCCGTCGGCCTCACGCGAGCATGTTCCGATGCCGCAGGAAACCAACGTCGATAGTTACCGGCCATATCGTAACCGGTCTTTGTGGGTCGCGGCCTCAGCCGCGACGTTCAAGAAATTGCTATGTGCGGGCTTTAGCCCCTGAAGCCCTATCGCGTTCGGATGCGCAGCCATTTGTGCGATGGCGTTTTGGTTTATGCGCAATTCGGATCTTGCCGCATCTATTCATACCGTAGTGAATCGGTGGGCTGCAATTGCGCCGCGCGCTCCGCCGGCAAGTATCCGAAGAATATGCCCACCGAACAAGACACTATAAACGCCAGGACCACCGATTCCCACGGCACTGGAACGCTAATATACGCCGGGAGCCACGGCCGCGCGATGACTGGAATTGCCACCGCGATCAGGATTCCCAGCACCGACCCAAATCCGCTGATCATAAATGCCTCCAGCAAAAACTGGTACAAAATTTCCTGATGCCTCGCCCCGATGGCCCTGCGGATTCCGATCTCCCGCGTGCGTTCCTGGACGGTCACCAGCATGATGTTCATGATTCCGATGCCGCTGACCAGCAACGCGATGAATCCGATCAGCAGCAGAACAATGGTGAGCGCCAGCGCGATTCTTCGCGCCGCAACCAGGATGGAGCTGAGGTTCTGCACCGAATAACGCGCCCGGGTGGGATGCCGGCTGGTCAACAGGGCTTCCAGTTGGCGGGTAACGGGGACCACGCCTTCTGGTGTGCTGGCCTGCAGGTAGAGCATCTCCAGCGATGAATCTCCCAGGTAATATTTCATCAACGGAAATGGAATCAGAACGGAGTAATCCTGAATTTCAGAAAGACCGAAGGTTTCCACGCGTTCCCGAAAAACTCCGATGACCGTGAAGCTGAGTTCACCGACGTGCAAACTCTGTCCGATCGGGTCAATATACGGAAACGCGAACTTGGCGAGCTGCGTGGTGATCAGGCAAACCCGGCTTCGTTGGGAAATATCCACGGCATCCAGGAACCGGCCTTGCAAAATCAGCAAATTGCGAATCTGCTGGAATCCTTCGGTAACCCCCACCAGATTCACATTGCGCTCGACGGATCCGACATTCACAGTGGCCAGATCGCCGCGCGTTCCCGCCACGGCCACCACTCCAGGAATCCCCGCTTTCGCGGCGTTCATGTCCTCAATCGACAATTCGTCCTGCAGCATGACCGGCTGGTTCGGGTCGATATCCAGCCGCGCGTAGACCAGATTGGATCCGACGCCTTCAATTTGCTGGATCACGTAGCGCCGCCCGCTGAGCGCCACGGTCACCACCAGAACAATGCAGGCGCTGCCGATGATCACGCCCAGCGTGGTTAAAAACGCGCGGACTTTATTGGCCCATAGAGCGTCCAGCGCGACCATCCAGGTCTCGTTGCGTAGCATCATGTAAATTCCCGTGGACGATGACAACCCTCGTTGGAAAACCGCTAGCCCGCCAAGCCAGGCTTCCTCTATTTCCTCTACTTCCTTTACTTCCTCTGCAACCGCTTCAAATCCTCTTCCACTCTCTTGTCGTGCGGATCCAGTGTAAGCGAGAGCCGGTATTGTTCCGCCGCTTCGGAAAATCGTCCCAGCGATTCATATAGTTTACCCAGCCATTCCCGCGCGGCCGCGTGCGGCGGAAGATCGGAATTATTGGGAACCGTGGCCAGATAGGATTTCAGCAGCGTTTCAGCTTCGATGGGGCTTTTCCCTTGCACCACCAGGAGAACCCCCTTGTAAAATTTCAACCGGCGGTCTTCGGGATCAATGTGCCCGGCCTTGTTGATGGCCTCGCCCATTTTTTCGGCGTTCGCGCGGTCGCGGTAATAATCGCTCACCTCGAAGTACACGCCCGCCCGGTCGGCGTTCGATTCCAAAAGTTTGCCGAACACCGCATCCGCCTCGGGCATCCGCTTTTTTGTGGCGAAGAACTCCCCGCGGGCAAGCTGCCCCTGTATCGAATCGATTTTCTCCAGTGCATCGATGTGTTTCAGCGCTTTTTCGTCGCCGCCCCCGACAACGCTGGGGGCGTTCATTTCGTAGCGGATCAGATCGCGTTGCGCCTCAAGATTCTGAGGGTTCAGCTCGACGGCGATTTCAAATTCCCGGTGCGCTTTTCGCGCCCAGCTCATGGCGCTCAGGAAGATGCTCTCTTCGGCCCTCCGGCCGTAAGCTTTGCCGAGCCAGTCGTGGTATTCGGAATCTTTGGGAGCAAGCTGGACAGCTTGCTCAAGGCTCGCCACGGCGTGCTGGAATTCGCGAAGCTGATAATAACTCTGCCCCAAAAGGAGCTGCAGGGATGCGTCATCGGGCAATTTTGCGGTCGCGATGTTCAGCGCGTCCACGGCGCGGTTGTAGCGTCCGGCGTTATAGTCGTGTTGCGCGTCGCCCAAAGGAGACTGTGCCGCAAAAACAGGCGCCCCGCTCCATCCCCAAAACAAAACCAGCGCCGCGGCTGCGAATGATAAACGCCGCATCATTCCGGGCGCACCGGTACTATGCGCAGATTTTCTTTGAGCGTGGCTTCCCCAGGCAGCGCCACCACATCCCCTTCGCTCAGCCCGGAAAGAACTTCGATCTTGGTCGGACCCGCGATGCCCACTTTGATCAAACGCCGGCGCAGCCGGTTATCCTCCACTCGAAACACAAATCGTTTGTCGCCCTCGATATAAACGGCCCCGCGAGGAACCACCAGCGCCGCCGGCCGCTCGCTGATCTGAATACGCACGTCCACGGTCGTGTTGGGGAGCAGGTCCAGCCGGTCATTCGATACCGAGCAGATCAATTCCCCCACGCTGCGCGTGCCCCGCGTGACCACTTGCTTGGGCAACATTTCCGTTCGCCCGTTCCAGACACGGTCAGGATGCGCGTCCCAGAAAATCTCGACGGATTGATTGACGTCAATCTGCCCGAGCTCGGGCTCATCGATGAACGCCCTGATCCGCACCTGGCGCAAGTCCGCAAGCTCGGCCAGTAGATCGCCGGCCTTCACGAAGTCGCCTTGACGAATTGGCAACGAATAAAGCGTGCCGTCGAAAGGAGCGGTCCCGTGCGCCGACTGCTGCCGCTCTTCGAGATCGCGAACGGCCGCGCGCGCATGCTCCACCAGAAGGGCCACGCGCCCCTCGTCAAGTTTGGCCTGCTGTTCCAGCGTTTGTTTCATTTTTGCAAAGGATTGAACGTCGGCTTCCGCCTGGATCAGCTGCAGCCGGTTCTGTTCCAATTCCTCGGACGTCGCGGCTTTCTCCGCCACCAGTTTCGTTAAGGTCTCATTGTCGCGGTGCAATTGATCGCGGCTGGCCTGCGCCTTCTGCAAATCGGCTACGGCTTTCGCCAGTTGGCTGGCATGGCCGCCCGCCTTGGCCACACTGAGGGCTTCCTCCTGCGTCGCCAGATCGGCGCGAGCCTGCGCGAGGTCCGCTTGAACCTCCGTATCATCCAGGGCGAAAAGCTTCTGGCCGCGCTTCACCTGCTGTCCCTCGACCGCAAAGACGCGTTCCACAAAGGTCGGGTATCCCGCGCGAAACGAACGCGGCATCACTGGTTCAACCTTTCCATTGGTGGACACCACCGAACTCAAATTCTCGCGCAAGACGTCTGCAACCGCCACGCGCGCCGTGGACCCTCTCCCGCTGAGAAACACCAGCAGGCCGGTCAGCGCCAGGGCGCCGCCCACAAGTAGCCACAGTCTTCGGCCCACCGCCGGTGTCATTCCGTCCTCGTCCTCCCAGCCTTAACTGGCGCGATTAAAACTTGGCATTCTAACAAAGTTTCAGACGGCAGGCGACCGGCCGGCGAAGGCTCAATAACTCCGACTGCATCCAAATCAGATGCGGCCCCTTTCGTTCTGGATGCCGCATGCCCGAATCACGCATTCAGCATGGGTGTTGCAATGCCCGCCGGTATGCTAAAATTTGTCCATGACTACCGAACCCGCTCCACAGCAAACCCACACCCCGAAACACGAAACTCCGACGCCTGGGCAGCCTGTGCTTCATCGTGTTTGCATCCAGTGTAACAACATGTTCCGCGTTACGCCTGAGAATTTTGACGCCAAGCAGTGTCCCAGCTGCCATAAAGGCTAGTTTCTCCGGTCTGTTTCCGATTGGATACTCCATCCTCCTGCAAATTGGTGCGCCGATCGGATACAATCTGCGCCGCGTCTCCGCGAAATGAGATGGAATGATCGAAGCCCATAATCTGGTAAAACGGTTCCGGGACAAAAAACGCGGCACCGTGTGCGCCGTCAACGGCGTGAGTTTTTCCTGCCGGCCGGGAGAAATTTACGGGCTCCTCGGAGCCAACGGCGCCGGAAAAACCACCACGCTGCGCATGCTTGCGACCATCCTGGCGCCCTCAGAAGGCACCGCCATCGTCGCGGGATATGACGTCGTAAAAGACCCGCAAACCGTACGCTCTCGCGTGGGATTTCTTTCCACGGCCACCGCGCTCTACGGCCGGCTGTCCGCGCAGGAAATGGTCGAATATTTCGGCCGCTTGCATGGGCTCGATGAATCCACGCTGCGGCGCCGCATCGATGAAATTTTCTCGCGCCTCGAAATGAATGATTTTCGCGACCGGCGCTGCGACAAGCTTTCCACCGGAATGAAACAGAAAGTTTCCATCGCGCGCACGCTCGTGCACGATCCATCGGTGATGATTTTCGACGAGCCGACGGTGGGACTGGACGTCATGGCCGCGCGCACCATCGTCGGATTCATCCGGGAATGCCGCAACAACGGCAAAACCGTGGTCTTTTCCACTCACGTCATGTCCGAGGTGGAAAAGCTCTGCGACCACATCGGCATCATCCATGACGGCAAGCTGCTGGCCGAGGGAAGTCTTCCCGACCTGCGATCTCGATACGGAATACAAGATCTGGAAAATTTGTTTGTGAAAGTTGTCGAGCCATGAGCCTGCGCAATGTCGGCATCGTTTATCACAAGGAATTGATCGATTCCCTGCGCGATCGCAGGACGGTGATTTCCATGATCGTCGTTCCATTGCTCCTCATGCCCCTGCTCACGATTGGAATGGGCGCCCTCTCCTTAACCCTGGTAGACGAGGCCAGGAAAGAAATACCCAGGGTCATGATCCTCGGCGGCGATGATTCGCCCGCCGTGGTTGCGGAACTCGAGCAACTCAGGGATCTTCGGATCGTGCCCGCCAAACCGGATTTCGCCGAGGAAATCTCCAACAAACAAATTCGCGCGGCCGTGGAAATCCCCGAAGGGTTCGAGGCCAAGCTTGCCGCCGGTGAAACCTCCACCGTCACAATCTTCATGTACGAAGGCGAATTGAAGTCCGGTTTCGGCGCCAGCCGCCTGCAGCGGTTCTTCCGCGAATTGCGCGACCGGTCGATTCGCGAACATCTCGATGCGCGCCGCCTGCCGGATAGCCTGGTGCACCCGTTCGACATCGAGGAGAAAAATGTCGCTCCGCCCGAAAAAGTGGGAGGCGCGATCCTCGGCGGGCTGGTTCCCTACTTCGTCATTCTGTTGTGCCTGACCGGCGCGATGTACCCAGCCATGGATTTGACCGCGGGCGAAAAAGAGCGCGGCACGATGGAGACGATTCTTTGCAGCCCGGTCTCCCGCTCGCATCTGGTCCTCGGAAAATTCCTGATGGTGCTCACGGCTTCGATTGCCACGGCGGTTCTGACGATTGCCTCCATGGCAGTTTCCTTCGGCGCCGGCAAGAAGCTGCTTCTTGGCATCACGCACGGAGCGGCGGATGCGGCCTTGCAAATCACCATCACCGGAAAAGCCATGGTTTCCATATTCTTTGTCGTCCTCCCGCTCGCGGTGTTCTTTTCCGCGGCCCTGCTGGCCCTTTCGCTCTTCGCCAAGAGCTTCAAGGAAGCGCAGAGCTATATTTCTCCGTTGATGATTATCGCGGTCTTGCCGGCGGTTGCCGCGCTTTTGCCCGGCGTGGAGTTGAACTCGACGCTGGCGCTCGTCCCCGTGCTGAACACCAGCCTGGTCAGCAAGGAAATCATCACCGGCACCTATAACTGGGACTTGATCGCGCTGATCTTCCTTTCCTCCAGCGTCTATGCGGTGGTAGCTCTGGCCATTGCGGTGAAATTATTTCAGCGGGAAGATGTGCTGTTCAGAACTTGAAAAGGTGGCAGGCGGTAGGTGTCGCGTAGTAAGTGTTAAGTCGCAGGCGATAGGTGGTCGTTTGCAAGACCGGCGCGCCGGCCATTTTCCCTCGCTTTCTTCTTCCCTGCTCCTTGCTTCCTTGCCTCCTGGCCTCGGCTTTTCACGCAGGCCTGGCGGGCTCATGATGCTCGTCCCAGGCGTTGGAGAGCCGGCGCACGGTTTCGCGCAAACGCACGGCCAGACCCGCGATGGTTTCCAGACGTTCGACAGCGGCGGGCGGCAGCCGGTCGCGCCGCGCCAGCAGGAGTTCGGTATTGCCGAGAATTCCGGTCAGCGGATTGTTCACTTCGTGCCGCAGGATTTCGCCGAAATCGCCCGTTAATTCATCGTTTGGAAATTGGAGCATTCCCGTGGCCCGCTCGGCCATCCGCGCCCGGCGGTCCAGCATGCACGCAACCAGCGGCAAAAAATCATTGGCGCGCGATACAAAATCCACCGCGCCGGAATTAATCAGGAAAGCCAGGCCCGTTTGTTTGTCCGGCGCTGCCGCCACCACGACGGGCGCGGTTTCGGCCAGCGCAACTACCGCGGATTCCAGCGTCTCGCCCCCAGGCGCAAAATCCATCGCGGATTCGTCCAGAAACACGGCCGCGGGAGCGCTCCGCCCGATCTTCTTGCGGGCCTGCAGCACCGTGCCGACAACCTGTGTCCGGTAGTGTCCGCCGAATGCGGCAAGTTCCTCGAAACATCGCTTTGCCAGGCCAAGATCGCCGCTGATGATGAAAATGGTTCGACTCGTTGAAGTCATGGCTCCCTCATCACTGTTCTGTTATCAATGGTTTGTCGTCACTGATTTCTCTTTCCTGTTCTCTCTTCATGATTCCCGGGAAGCCGCACGTGAATGCCCCGCCCCCGCGGCCATTTCTTCGCTCGCAGGGACTGCGGCAAGGGCTTGCCGCACGGCGTCTTTCAGCTCGTCCACTAGAAACGGCTTGGCAGGTACGGCAGGCCGCTGGATTTCAGAAATTCAAGCGTACGCGGCCCCATCGTGTCTCCGGTGACAAACAGGACCCGGTGTTGCATCGGATTCTCCCCGCGCACTAGCGCGCGATACAGCCCCGGCCCGTCCACATACGGCATCTTCAAATCGCAGATCACCAGGGCATAGCTCACCTTTTCGAGGCGCCCAAGCGCTTCACGGCTGTCCAGCAGCGTGTCCACGCGGTGCCCCTCCTCGGCCATCACGTCCGCAATCAAGGCCGCCACGGTCGGCTCGTCTTCCACGATCAGGATGCCCTCCGCTGCAACGGTCCGCTGCGAGGCCGGGAGCGGCAACGGGGTGGCTGCCGGCACTTTCAACGCGTTTTCCTCGCCCGCGAAATCAAACCCCGGAACCGACAGGGCGGGAAGTTCGACAGTCAGCGTTGCGCCGCGCCCCAGGTGGCTGTCTACGCTGACTTCTCCTCCATGCTCCTGCACAATCCCGTAAACAATGGAAAGCCCGAGCCCCGTTCCGATGCCCGGCGGTTTGGTGGTAAAGAACGGATCGAATATGCGGGACACGATCTCGGGCGAAATTCCGGGACCATCGTCGGACACTTCCATGGCCAGGCGGTCTCCAGCGAGGCGCCGCGTGCGAATGAGAATATGTCCGATGCCGGCCTCCTCCCCGCGCGCCATCACGATGGCCTGCTCCGCGTTCACGATCAGATTCAACACCACTTGCTGGAGCTGCGCGGCGTCCGCCAGGGATTGCGGCAGCGCCGGATCCAGGGCCAGTTCCACCTCGATGTTCTCGAGCTTCAGTTCATAGGAGCGCAGGGAAAGCGTCCGCTCAATCACTTCGTTCAGCAGGACCGCGCGGCGCTCGGGCTTGGTTTCGCGCGAAAAAAGCAGCAGGTTTTTCACGATGCGGCCGGCGCGCTCGGCTTCCTGCGAGATGCGCTGCGCGTCCCCGGCGCGATCCGTTGCCGATCGCCGGCTCAGCAGCAGTTGGGCGTAGCCTTGGATGCTGGTCAGCGGATTGTTGAGTTCGTGGGCGATCCCGGAAACGAGCTGGCCGAGCGCGGCCATTTTTTCCGTCTGCAGGAGCTTGGACTGGATCAGACGCTGCCCGGTAATGTCGCGATAAACTTCCAGCCAGCCCAGCCGCGTGCCGTCAGGTTTGTGAAGCGGCCTGGCGAACCGTTCCACGATTTTTCGCGACGGGCGAAGCAACTCGAATTCGTCCCAGCTGGCCTCGTCACCCTGGCGCGCGCGCTCGCGCCAGCGCGCCGCGGTTTCCGCCGGGCGCAGGAACTGATAAGCCAGGCTGTCGATCAGTGCATGGATGTGGCCAAATTCCAACAGGCGTCGCGATTCAATTCCGAAGATGGCCGCCAACCGCTCGCTGGCCATGAGAATCCGCCCACCGGCGTCGAGCAGCAGCACGCCGGATTCGATGGAGTCGACCAGCCCGGCCAACTCGGCCTTCAGACGCTCTTCCGATTCGCGCAATGTCTGACGCGCTCCTTGATCCTCCACATGCAGGAGCCAACCTGTCCCGCTCCCGTCGATTCCCGCGATCTCGCAACGCAGGTGCAGGCGAACGACGCCACCCCGTTCGAGCGCGGCCTCAAAGTCTGGCGGGGGCCCATCTTTTTTCCGGGCCGGCGAAGAGGCAGGCGAGCGGAGCCGGTCTCGCCAATTGGCGACGGCATCGCGCGCCACAGGGGAAAATAGTTCTTCGAGGAGCGTTCCATCCATCCATCCGCCGGGCGGAAACAAGAGCATGGCGGCGGCGCGGCTGGCTTCCAGAATTTTTCCCTGCTCATCAACGAGGACGAGGCATTCACCGCTGTCCTCAATGATTTTTCTCACCATTTCGCTGGACGCGGCGCGTTCCTCATGCGCGGCCGGGCGATCCATCAGGGAAGCGGCAAGAACCGGTGCGCGGGCATGATCCTTCTCATCGCTGCCGCTTCGCCACCTTCGCATCCAGCCAGCCGCAGGCATGCACCCTCCTACAGCCGCGCCCACAGAATCAGATAGCTGGCGAGCAGCGCCGTCCCCACCGTCACTAAAATCGTGATCGCATTCTGAACCCCGCGGTAGTGCAAGAGATAGGCTCGATAGATCATGGCAACCTCCTCTCCTCTTGTCTTGCACCACAGTGGCCACTATCCATAATCGGATAACATGCTCAGAATCAATGAAATAGAAATGATATGGAAATCGTGCGCAGGTTCCCTGTTCCCATCCCGAAACTCACTGGCGGCGCGATTCCCGGATAGGAAAACAGCCCCCCGGCGTTCGGGAGGCATTTTGTCGCGAATCTCTCCACCAGAAACCCCGCCCTCGTCCCCAAGGGGGCGCAAGATCGGAGCCTCCGCCAAATCAATTTATTATCTAATGTAATAACTACTTTTATATTTATATACAGGAAGGCGCTATCGCCAGAGGGAAAGGAAAGGCAGGGTGCGCCATCCGAAGCGGGCGAGGGCGCTTGCGGTGTGGGGCGCCCCTCCTTCGCGCCGCGCGAAGGAAGGGGATTTTGACTCATGCGTTCCCCTGCGTCTCGCGGCAATTCGGGCGCCGGAAAAAAATTCAGGCTTGCGGGGGCCCCGATTCGTACTGCTTGAGTTTCCTATACAGCGTGGTCTTGCCGATGCCCAGCAGCCGCGCGGCCGCCAGCTTGTCCCCGGACGTTTCCTGGAGCGCGCGGAAGATGGCGCGCCGTTCGAGAGTTTCAAGCGGCACGAGTTCGTCCACATCCGAAATTTTTTCAGAAGGGGTGTACTGAAGATTCGACGGCAAGTCACCCACGTGCAGAATCGGCCCCGACCCGAGCGCCACCGCGCGTTCGATAGCGTTCTCGAGTTCGCGGATATTGCCCGGCCAATCGTAGCCCATGATCCGGCGCATGGCGTCCTCGGAGATGCTGCGGATCGGGCGCGCGGCATCGGAAAATTTCTCCAAAAACGTGTTGACCAGAAGCGGAATGTCCGCCTTGCGCTCCCGCAGCGGCGGCAGCTTGATCTGCACCACATTCAGCCGGAAATACAAATCCTGGCGGAATCCTCCGGTTCGAATGGCGGATTCCAGATCCCGGTTGGTCGCGGCGATCACCCGCGCGCGGATGCCGACGCGCTCGTTCGAACCGACGGGCTTGATCTCGCGTTCCTGCAGGGCGCGCAGCAATTTGGCCTGCAAATCAATGGGCAAATCGCCGATCTCGTCGAGAAAGAGCGTCCCCTCCCCGGCGGCTTCGAACAGTCCTTGCTTGGTGTGCTGCGCGCCCGTGAACGCGCCCTTGACGTAACCGAACAGCTCGGATTCGATCAGCGTGGGCACGAGCGAGGAGCAGTCCACCGGCGCGAACGGCTTATTTTTGCGCGGCCCGGAAAAATGGATCGAACGCGCGACCAGTTCCTTCCCTGTGCCGCTCTCGCCGAGAATCAAGACCGGATAGGTATGCTGCGCTACCTTCTGAATGAGCCTGTACACCCGCTGCATCCGCGGCGACATGCCGATGAGCCCGCCAAAACCCGGCCGGCTGCGTAACTCTTCGCGCAGCAAACGATTCTCCTGATCCACTTCGATGGAATGAACCAGGCGATCCAGCTTGGCGCGCAATTCCTGCACATGAAACGGTTTGGTCACGTAATCGGTGGCGCCGAGCCGCGTGGCCTCGATGGCCGTGGCGATGGTCCCGTATTGCGTCAACACCATCACGGCGATTTCGGCGTTGTTGGCGTGAGTTCGTTTCAGCAGTTCCAATCCGCCAAGTTGCGGCACCTGTAAATCCGTGACCACGATGTCGACCGGATACTGGTCGAGGATTTCCAGAGCCTCCTCGGTGGTCGCCGCTGCGTAGACTTGCAGCCCGGCGTCGGCGGCGACATCCCGGCACAAATTTCGAGTGCTGACTTCGTCATCGACCACCAGAAGGCTGAACGGCGTATTTCTGGCAACAAGTGCGTCCACCTTGGTATCAGACTCCATTTTAGTTTGCATGGCTGGGACCTCTTTTCAAATCAGGAGCAACAAACGTGCCAATTCAGGAGAGAGTCATAAATCGGGACAAATGTGTCACTTATAGTGACGACCCTGGAGAGTTGTCGGCGATTTTATTGCCGAATCGGGAACGAATGCAAGTTATTTCCGCTCTATGAGGGGTTAATCTCTTTCGTAAGCAGATGAAGCAGGAACGGGAATCGCGGGAAGTTCAATATGGAACAGTTCTCGAATCTGGATGGTCTGACAGCCGTGTAAGGCCGCCTGTCAGTTGACCGGGCTGGACTCTAGGCGGCCGTTTTCCTTCTGAGACCAGCCTGGAGAGCCCGCGCTGCTTGCCGAGGAACCGGGCCATTCTATTTTGTAGAGCCCTTCGGTCAGAGATGCCGCGAAAATCACTCCAGGCTGCTTTGAAGGAGCCACAGCCGCAAAAAATCCCTCGGCCAGCGTCCCCGGGATACGGTCCCAAGTCCGGCCGGAGTCGGAAGAAACATATAGCCCGCCAGTGCTCATGGAGGCGACAAATAAGCCGCCGGTCGCGGCAAAGCCCTGTACCGGGGTGGAGGGTAGGCCCGCTGCCGCCTGCTGCCATGTTTTCCCCGTATCCCGCGAAATATACAGACCATTGCGGGCCATCGCGACCAGCGTATTTTCGTCACCGGGTTGGGCATCCAAACTGACCGCGCCGCCTGACTTCAAGGGCAAATCATGCCAGGTCCAGGAGTTCCCGCCGTCGTCGGAAAATACCAGCCCTCGCAGCGATACGACTCTGATCCGCTGGCCGTTCGAAGAAACACGCACGGACTGCACGGGCAACGAGGCCAGAGGGCTGACTGGTTTCCGCCTCCAGGTCGCGCCCCGGTTGGTGGACACAAGCAAACCATTGGGCGTCGCGGCATACCACTCCTGGGAGCTAAAAGCCATGTCCGTGACGAGGTCCAGCAGGGCACGTGGACCGAATCGGGCCTTGCTGGCAGGTCTCTGGGCTTCCTGGATCGGCAGTAGACTGCGGTCCGCATTAGCTGCTTCCCCTTTTCCTACCCGAGACGCGGGCACCTTGGCGTCCCCAGCCCCGCCAACGACCATTCCAGCCTGCTTCCAGGCATCCTTCCCGGCGTCATAGCGCATGAGGCCGCCGTGGGCGAGGGAGGCCCACCAGGCATCATCCGGCGCGGCGTACACCCGCAAGACCTGTTCGGCGCGGACTCCAGGCCCGAGCGGCGACCACGTCCGGCCATCATCTTCGGTTGCCAAGATGGATTCGGGAGCGTGGGCAAGCACGACGAGAATGCGGCCGGACCGTTTCCCATCCAGGCCCAGCGCGAGAATTTGCCGGTGTTCGAAGCCCGCGTTGGCATCCTGGAAATGCTCTCCCCCGTCGTCGCTGGCCAAAACGCCAAGTTGCTCGGTGCCGATCAGGACACGCCCCGGACTCCCTTCGGCGACCGCGACGGTATTGACCACCCAGGACTCGGGTGTCGTACGCCGCCAAGTCATTCCCCCGTCCGCTGTCTTCCACAAGCCTTCCGAAGTTGCCGCGTACACATGGTCCGGCTGCTTCGGGTCCTGCGTAATGGCGTAGGTGCGCCGCGCCGTGTAGGGGATGCCCTGGATTTTGGTCCATTGGGCGGCGCTGTCGTCGCTGCGATAGATGCCCGAGCAGGCGCTGGCGTAAATGAGCCTCGAGTTTGCGCTATCGACGAGCAGACTCATGACGTCGGAATCGTCAATCATCCCTTGATGGATGGGGTGCCAGGTGCGCCCGCCATCGGCCGTCTTCCAGGGAAGATGAAATGTTCCAGCGTAAATGGTTTGCGGATCGCGCGGATCAATGGCCAGGGAGTCGAGGTTGCGCAACTCCTCGTGGTGTTCGGGAGAAATGCGCTGCCAGGTCTTTGAGCCATCGAGCGAACGGTAGACACCGTCCAATGTTCCGGCGACAAGCACATTCGAATTGGAAAGCGCCAGGGCCAGAGCGCGTACGGCCTGGCCCGCGAGGCCCGCAGGGCTCCAGGTGCGCCCGCCGTCGGCGCTGCGAAACACTCCGCCCCCTTCTGCGGCGTCCCGCGTCCACGAGGATGCGAACAGGACGTTCCCATCGCGCGGGTCCACAACAATTGAGGTGATTACAGCATCCAGCCGCGAGCTGGCGCGCCCGAGCAGCGTCCAGTGCGCGCCGGAATCCTCGGAGCCGAAAATGTGGCCGTCCGCCGTGCCAAGAAACAGGCGCGAGGGCCGCGCGGGATCGGCAGCCAGGGTACGCGCATCGCCTCCCGGAGGCCCCAATGGCGTCCAGGTTTGGCCCTGAGCACTCGCCACCAGGGCTGCCAAGGCAAGAAACGCGCCTGCGATGCGCATGGTCATAAGACGGAGCGGCAGCTACCTTATCGCCGTCGGCTGATATTATACGGGCGAATGGCTTTTACCACGCCAACGAGATTCGTTGCGCGTAGGCGCAATCGTCCCGGTCCTTTTTTTTGTGGCTGGGGCTCTTCACCGCTATCGCAGGTTATTTGTAATAGGACGAAGAACGATCAGGACATCCCTTGCCGATTCCTCCGAGGCTGCCGTGACCGTTGATGGCGCAGAGACTACGGTGAAGTGCAACGGACTGAGAAATTCTTCCGTTAGAACTGTTAATGCCATTTGCTGCGGTTTCTTCAGGCGCAAAAGGAATTGACCCGCCTCATTGCTGAAGATCGTTCGGTCGCCAAGAAGAATTGCGGCGCCTTCAATGGGCGATCCGCGCTCGCTGCGAACCTGGCCGCGAACGATGTAGTCGCCAAACTTGGGGACTCGTTCTTCCCCGCCTCCAGCGAGGTGCAGGTGGGGTGTCAGCAGCGTGCTGAGAGAAGCCGTATAACGAAGCTTGCCGTCGGGCGAACGGAAGGTATCACCATTTACCTGAATCCCGCCCCACAGTTTCAATTGGAGGGTGACCCCCACGCCTGTCACCAGAGGATTGGCGAGGAAGGGCATGTACAGCGTCTGGTAGTCCACGCTGACGGTCAGGCGGTTGGTGGTGTAGCTACCACCAAAAAGAAATGTCGTATTCCCCGGGGTCCGGTTGATGACTTGCAGCAGGCTTATTTTGGGGGAGAGCGTCTCGCGAATCGTCGAAATCAAGTACGTTGCGCGGGGGCGAGGCCCGGACAGGTTATGGTAATAGCTTACGCTGCCGTCCACATTCCGGGTGATGCTCCGCGATACCGTAAATCCATCCGATACGTTGCGTCCCGCTGGACTGTGCGATTCGAACAATCCGGCGCCTAGTCGAAACTTGGCCAGATCAAAGCTCGACTGTAACTGGTCAACAGTGGCCCGCTCGAAAGGGGCGCTCAGATCTTCTTGAGGCGCAAGAAAATTTTCGTGCCCAGCGGTAAGTTCGAGGCTGGAGAACGGTTTTACGGTCACCAGAAGATTCTCCCGGTCCGGTTCCGAGGCAAAAAGAGAGGGCGTGGTGATCCGGCGAAACCCGCTACCCGCCCCAATGTAGCCCGCTTTGATATCATACCAGTTGCGATCGGCGTCAATACTCGCGGCAAAATAAGGCTTGTTGGAACCAATCCCGGCGGAGAAGTCGGTCTTCAGCCATTCGCGCACCCGCCAATCGAATCCCTCGATCCAGGTTTGCTCATGGGAAACAATATTGCGCGAGTAGAAGTGAAAGTTTGGGGTGATTGCCTTATCGAGGAAAACTAACGCCAGCGCGGTTTGATTCTGAAACGCTTGAAACAACGGCGTGCCTGCGGGCAAGGTAGTGACTCCGGCGAAGACAAAGACATGGTCGTTTCCCGGAAGCGTTGCGCCCACCCCCCTCGTGGTGAGAAACTCCTCTCCGCCAAAAATGTCCGTCGGAAGGTTGATCGCGAGACTTTGGTCCCCTGCTGTGAACTGATAGGGGCCGATCGATGTTTTCGCATACGTTCCCAACCGGAAAGCCCCGCTGAGTACTCCCGCACCGAGGTAGCCTTCATAGCCTGACCCCTGAACGCTAAGGGAACCGCCGACCGTCGGGACCATGTCCGAAGCCCCGGCTTCCACTTTGATCACTTGGGCGCAAACGGCGCTGGCAAACGCCAACACAAAACTCAGCCAGGTCGCGCAAAGTGCGATTTGGCAAGGGCAGGCGTAGCAAAACCAAGGGATCACGGCGTGGTGCCATGGATAGCTTGTTCCAAGCGAAAGGGCTCCAGCTGCAGGACGACCTTGGTAGGACCTGCCGTGCCCGGCCAGGGAATCTCGATTTCCCGCTCGCTGTGAGGGAAGACAGGAAATCCGTTACTAGTCGCCTCGTCACGCAGGGAGGTCACGTCCGCTTCAAGAACCCGGCAAAAGGCCGGCCCGGTGTTCTCCACCCTCACCGTGACAACCTTGGCTTGGGGATCGTATTTCGCTGTCTTGACGGTCAGCTCCTCTTTTTTCACTCCCTGTTTCGGCAAAAGGTAAATCGTGTGCGGCAACAGGAGATGAATCTTCAGGCCTTCCGCAGTCGTTTCTTTGTAGCCCGCAAACGTGGCGTAAACGACGAACCACGCAGGAATGGTATCCGCGCTGGCTTCATAAAAAACCAGGTAGCTCTGCTTGGGTAGAATCCGGAAGCTACTGTCGGACAGCTTGACGTGGATCGAGCTGTTCAAGGGCGCGTACGAGATCTCGCCGGTGTCGGAGACAGTGAAGCTCTGGGTGTCGAGGGTGACCGTAAGCGGTTCCAAAGTGTCGTTCACGTATTCGATCTTGCCTTTGGCCTTCTTGTCCCGCTGCTGCACGATGTTTTCGTCAATGAGCGGACGCACCGTCTGCGCCTGGAGCGACAATGCGCACAGCAAAAGACACGCGGCCTGGAGAGCGTATCTCCAGGCCCAATGTCCCGAAAATGCAAGTCGTATTGGATGGACCATGGTTAAATCAGGAGGCTTAGGGCGTGGCCTGAGCCTGAATGTTCACCGTTCCCGTGTAGGTTGCCGCCGGCAACTGCGGAACGCCGGTCGTGTTGATGTTCCAGGTGAGTGTCGTCGTGGTGTTGCTCGCCCTGTTGGCATTAGTGATCGCAACATTGCCGATCTGTACGCCCGTAGCGGCAGCCGGAGTAATGAAGGCCGGAACGCCCGCGCCGCCACTGGCCACAGTGTTCAACGCCCCACCCGCGCTGCCAGAGCCGGCCGCCGTTGCGGTTACTGCATTCGCCGGGATGTTGTCACCCGCGCCATCAGTCAAGGCTGATGCGCCATTGGCCACCCACGCCCAGACTGTGACCTTGTTGCGGCCAGTGTTCACGACCCATGCGGTTTGGATCGTGCTTGTGGTGCTGCCCGGATTGGCCGCGGTATTGGCGGCGAGATTAAAGTTAACTATCGCGCCGCCCGTCACGTTTACCGTGAGCGATTCCGCCAATGTCGCGTTTAGAGTCACGGTGCCAACGTTGGAATTCAACTGGGCGTTCGCAGCCGGGGGAATACTTATTGCGAATGCTATCCCCGCTGCAATTACCAGCAATCTCCGAAAGTCCTTCATGAAGCCTCCGTTAAAGTGTGTTTGAGGGGACATTCCCTCGGGTTTCCAAATCGCGCTCCGTGATTCAATCGTAGTTTTCGTGTGCGCACACCGTTTTAGCGTTTCGAAGTGAAACTGTGCACTAGTACGGTTGTACCGAAATCGCGATTGCGCTATTGTCATTTAGGAACACCGCTTGGTACCTTTGGACTACTCTGAAACAGACCCTGCAAGAAGGCTCTTCAGAAAAACTCATTTCAGTTTGTTGCGAGGCTTTTTTTCCTGGTCCATTTCAAACAGCGCCCATTCGCCCTGATTGGAAGGGCCAAAAAGAGTTCGGGCTCCATACCTATCCGCCAAGCGGCTGGCATGGAGCCTGAAGTTTTCCGTAAATTGGACGGAGCACGTCGGAGCATACACGTCAGAGCATATTTGTTCAGGGCGTGGCCTGAGCTTGAATGTTCACCGTTCCGGTGTAGGTTGCCGCAGGCAACTGCGGAACGCCGGTGGTGTTGATATTCCAGGTCAGCGTCGTCGCAGTGTTGCCCGTCCTGTTGCGGCGGTTGATCCGGATTTGGCCGATCTGTACGCCTGTGGCCGCAGCCGGCGTAATGAAGGCTGGAACGCCCGCACCGCCGCTCGTCACTGTATTCAATGCGCCACCCGCGCTCCCGGACCCGGCAGACGTCGCAGTCACCGCGCTGGCCGGAATATTGTCACCCGCGCCGTCCGTCAAGGCCGCGGCGCCTTTCGGTACCCACGCCCATACACTGACCCGGGTGCGGCCACGCCTTAAAACCCACGCGGTTCGAATCGTGCTTGTGGTGCTGCCGGCATTGGCCGCCGTGTTGGGCCGGAGCGCAAAGTTAACCGTCGCCCCACCCGTCACGTTCACAGTGACCGACTCTAGCACCCTAGCGTCTAGCATCACGGTCTGTGCATGTGAAGGCGGGCAGACTGCCGCTGAGAGTGCCACCCCCCCAAGCAGCACCAGCAATCTCTGAGAGTTCCTCATGAAGCCTCGGGTTCCAATGTGAGGAGAAATGCCAAATCACGCTCCATGTTTCAATCGTTAGTTTCGTGTGTGCACCCTGATTTAGCGCTTCGAAGTGAAACAGTGCACTAGTACGGGTGTACCGAATGTGCGCAGGCAGTATTGACTTTTAGGAACGGCGACTTGCACTTTTGGTTCATTCCGAAACAGATACGTCAGGGGATCAGACGAACTGTCGTGTTGCGATTGATCATCCCCCCCGTTTGGAACGGGCCAAAATGGTTCGGGCCCCACGCCTTGCCACAAGTGCGGCAAAGCGTGGGGCCCGGAATTTTCGGACGCCGAAGAGCGCGCTAGTACGTTGCGCCCTCAGGCACCCAGATTACGTCGATGCGGCGGTTATCGGTGGCACCGGCCTGACCGCTGCCGGTGCGAGTGGTGACCCGCGAGGGGTCAATGCCCTTTTCGCCGAGATATTTCACCGCGTTGGTGGCGCGGTCGCCGGAGATTTTCTCGGGCTTGGCCTCTTTCGGATCGGAATAGCCGATGATCACGGCGCTGCCTCGTGGTTCATTCTGCAGGCGGAGGGCGACGTCATCGAGGATGCGTTTGCAGACGTTGTCAATGCGCGTGCTGAGCGGTTTGCCGAAGGCGCAATCGCTAATCTTGCTGGCTTGCGGCGGCGGTGGCACGGGCTTTACCTCGACGGTCGAGGAACAATCCGCGGCCCCGCCGCGGCCGTCTTCCACGCGCGCCGTCACTATGTAATTCCCCGGAGCTAGGCCCGTCGTATCGAAGTCCACGGCGGCGCCGTTGCCCGCGATCTGTCCGGCGCTGGCGCGCCAGATGTAAGTCAGCGGGTCGCCATCGGGGTCGCTGGCATTCGTGGTGATGTGAACCTTCTCTCCCGCAAAGACCGAGGAGCGGTCCGCCGAGCAGGTGATCGTCGGAGGACGATTCGGCTTGGGTTCGACTCGCACGGGGACACTGGAGCTTGCGGAGCCGCCGCGGCCATCGTCCACTTTCGCCAGAATGGTGCACGAACCCAGCGGCACACCGGCGGAAAGCCAGCGGACCTGGGGTCCGTTGCCATCCACCTTGCCGCAA
The DNA here is from genome assembly GCA_963813185.1 of uncultured Acidobacteriota bacterium. GTDB lineage: Bacteria > Acidobacteriota > Terriglobia > Acidiferrales > UBA7541 > Palsa-360. Next base: position 54,324 of record CAWEYA010000021.1, on the reverse strand, counting down.
GTTGATGACCAGGTGTAGGTCAAGGGGTCATCATCGGGATCCGAAGCCGTGCAACTAACTGTAACCATATCGCCCGAATCCAGATACACCGCGGTCTTGTCCGCCGTACACGAAACCGTGGGGGGATGGTTGACCGGCGGGGGCTTCTCGGGCCAATAGGCGGTCCCAATCTTTACCACAAACCCGTGGCGGTCGTTGAGGTCTCTCAGGTTCAGCATGTACCGGTAGCCGACGTCGAAAGCAAGGTACTTCCAGGGGTACATGCGAATTCCCCAAACGCCATCGATGGGATCGCGCGCGCCGAAGGAATTGTCCGGCGGCGTGGCCGGAGCGGTGACGAAAACTACGCCCGAGTACTCCATCATCGGCTGGAAGCGCCTCCCGGGGAACATTTGGAAACCCACCCCGGTCCTGACCTGATCGGGCATGGCAAATAGGGGTTCGCCCTGATTGTCGCGCGGGGCGCGGACGAACATATATCCGAAGTTGAAGGTTCCAGTGATGAGGTTGCTCCATTGCTTGCTGAGTGCCAGGGAAACCATATCGCTCAGCGGACTCGCTTGCGTTCCGTTGGCAAGCAGCTTGTTCACATCCGTTTTGGTGGAAATAATCAGATCGTTGCGGATTGAAAAGCTGACCGGAGCGCCTTGCCGCTCGGACAGAAACGCATACTTGAGCCCCAGAGTTAAATCCCCGATCCCGCCCGTATTGTTGGAGGCAAAGGGATAATCCTCCACATACCCCGGACCGCTGCCGGCGACCACGGGAAAAAACGAATTGGGGACCGGGGTTCCGAAAGCCAAAGGGGCGCAGGTGGATGACAAGGGAATCGAACGCAAACTTAACTGGCCGGGACAACCGACATGCACGTGCCCATACGGATCAAAGGCAGCGTACGCATTCAAGTTGTCCGTAATGCCGTAACTAAGATCCACGCCGATTTGGAGTAGGGTGACACTTCCCGGCATGCGGCCGAATTTATTTCCGAATGCGGAGAATGCAAAGCCGCCCTTCGGGATGGTGTCGGCTGTTTCAAGTGTGAACAGTCCAATGGTTCCCGTCGTCGCCAGCATGGGTGTAAATATCGGATTGGGCTTATAGTCATCGTTGGTGCCTTTATTGCTGCTCGCTTTGTCCTGGGCCGGAGAGGCAGGGGCGACCGTGGAAGCCGCTTCCGCAAACGCGGTTTCAGCGGCTTTTGCAGCGTCGGATGAGGGGATTGGTTCGGAGGAGGCTGCAGCCGTCGTGTCGTCTGCCCTCTTGAGATCCTTATGCGATTTCTTTGGCGCACGCTTCGAGAAACCGGTTGGAACGAGTAGGAAAATTAAGATCAATAGACCTGCGCCCCGCATGATCAGTCGCAACATGAAGGTAAACCTCCGCGAGCAGCAAATTCAAAATGAAATATTAAAAGTCCTGAGCATCGGACCATTAAGGATGATTCCATTCCCAGGCGCAAGTTTCTTTGGCACCGCGCCTCAAGCATTCCACAATCTCGGACAGTAAAACGGTGCCATTATATATTGGCAGTGCATGCCGCAAAGGATTATTTCCCATCTAATTGTCTGGCGGGTAAGGAGTTGAGAACATCCCAATCCCGTGCAAAACCCAGATGTTAGGAGTTCACGCGGGCCACTTCAAAGGCCCCATGACCATCTCAGTAGCACAGTCCCGCGGCGGCGGGATTGTGAGTTTGCGCGCGCGGAACAGACAACCCATAGGATGAAGCTTGTGCCACTCAGTCAGGCCGGAGGATTCAAACATCCGGAAGACTTTCCCATTTTGGGCCGCCTTTCCTTTTACTCACGCTAAACTACGTCACTGATGCACACGGCGTGCTGACGCATGCAAAGCGGTGGAGATACAATTGTAATTTCTCGAACATGGCCGCCTTTGAATTGAGGAGCATCATGGAACAGAACTTGGAACACACAATTTCGTTGCTCACCCGCACCCCCGCTGCTCTCGATGCGCTGCTGCGCGATCTGCCGGAAACGTGGACGCTCCGAAATGAAGGTGAAAAGACGATGAGCGCGTTCGATGTCGTCGGCCATCTGATTAACGGCGAACGCACGAATTGGATGCCGCGGGCCAGGATGATCCTGCAATTTGGCGAGACGCGGGAGTTTGAGCCCTTCGATCGTTGGAAACAAATTCGAGAGAGCAAAGACAAGTCGCTCGGGCAGCTGTTGGATGAATTTGCCGGATTGCGGTCGGAAAGCCTGGACGAATTGCGCGCCTTGAATCTGCGGAAAGAGGATCTCGAGCGGCGCGGACGGCATCCGGCGCTCGGAGCAGTTACTCTTTCAGAGCTGCTGGCAAGTTGGGCCGCTCACGACTTGACTCATCTGCACCAGATCTCCAGGATCATGGCCCACCAGTATCGCGAGGCCGTGGGCCCGTGGAGCAGATACCTTGGGGTGCTGCAGTGCGCCGGCCACAGTTCTCCGAAATGAATTCTCCGGATACGCAGAATTGCAAATCCGCCTAACCCTTCGAAACCCGCGAGGCACAGGGCGCGCGCAGGTTCGAACCCAGTTCAAAAGCGGGGCCGCCCGACCATGTATTCGAGCGAAGAAACCCTCGCCGCGTATCTCAGCTTGGCATTACCGGGGTGGTACTGGTAGATTCGAAGTGAGGCGCCGCCCCTACGTCCCAGGGACAGCTAAAAAACTGAATGGCTGAAGCGAGCCGATTTGAAACTGCGAAACCTTCTCCTGACCGCGTCCTGATCGTCGAGGACGAAGAAAACGCTCGCCTGGGATATGAAGCGCTGTTGCGCCGGTGGGGATACGAAGTTCTGGGCGTGAGCAGCGCGGAAGACGCCCTGGCAAAATTTTCCGAGTTCGCTCCGGCCGTGCTGATAGCCGACGTGGAGCTTCCCGGAATGAACGGCCTGGACCTGCTGGCGCGGCTCGGCGAAGAATTGCAACACGTTCCGGCGATCGTCATCACCGGCAAGGGCAGCGAAGAACGCATTGTGGCTGCCATCGAAGCCGGCGCATTCTGGTACATCGAAAAGCCGCTTAAGGGCGCGGTCCTGCATGTGCTGCTGGACCGCGCGCTCGGGCGCGTTCGAGACCGCAAGCAAGTTGCGGCGCTGACGCGTCAACTGCGCGAATCCGGCAAGCTGGGCGATCTGGTGGGACAGTCCAAAGTGATGCAAGAGGTGATGCATCTGGTCGAGCAAGTGGCGCCATCGTCGGCATCCGTGCTGATGACCGGTGAAACCGGGTCAGGAAAGGAAATTCTGGCGCGCACAATTCACCGGTTATCGCCGCGCGGCGACCGCCCTTTCATTGCGATCAACTGTTCCGCAATCCCCGAATCCTTGATGGAAAGCGAAATTTTCGGCCACGAGCGCGGCGCATTCACGGGCGCGGCGGAACGGCGGCTGGGATGTTTCGAGCTGGCCGATGGCGGCACGCTGCTGCTCGATGAGATCGGCGAGATGCCCGCGCCGACGCAGGCAAAATTGCTGCGCGTGCTGGAAGATCACAAAGTACGGCGCCTGGGCAGCAAAGTGGAAACACCGGTGGACGTGCGCGTGCTTGCCGCGACGAATAAGGAGCCCGAGCAGGCCGTGGCCAAGGGCGAATTGCGGCAGGACCTCTATTTTCGCTTGAATGTGTTTCATATTCAGCTGCCGCCGCTGCGCGATCACAAGGAAGACATTCCGCTTCTGGTGGAACACATATTGCGCGATATCAACGCCAAGCACGGGCGTCACGTTCGCGGCGTGAATCCCGAAGTGCTCGATCTGTTTGCCAGCTACTCCTGGCCGGGCAATGTCCGCGAGTTGCGCAATGTGCTGGAACGCGCCGCCATTGTTTCCGACCGCGACCTGATCGGCCGCGCGAGCCTGCCGGCGGATTTCGGCCACGCCCCCGCGGCGACCGCATCCGATCTGGCCTCGCTGCGATTTCCTCTGGGAACCACGGTGGAAGCTGCCGAACGCGAACTCATATTGCAGACCCTTGCATCTACTAATAACAAAACACGCGCCGCCGAATTGCTGGGAATCAGCCTGAAAACCCTGCACAATAAGCTGAAGGAATACGAGGCTGCGAAATCTCCCTCGCAGTGAGGCGCAGGGCAACGCATGCAACTTCGCCTGAAAACGAAGATTACGCTGACCACAGCGGCGCTGGTTCTTGCCGTGGTGGGCGTGAATTCCACGCTCTACGTGATGAACCTCGCACGGCAGGTCATCCGGCAGGCGGATGATCGCGCGCAACTGGTCGCCAGACAGATATTTTTCCAGGCCCAGATCGCCCTGGCCGACGCGGCCAAGGCAGGAAAGGCGCCGGCTTCGGAGAGCACGGCGGATTTGCGCGCCTATGTCCAGCAAGCATTTGACGACAGCGCGCCGCTGGCCTCCTCGATTGACGCCCAACTGGAGTATTCGCCGCTGATTTACGAGGTTTCCATCTCCGACACTAATGGTACAGTGCTGGTCTCGAGCGATAAGGCCCTTCCTAGAAATCCGGTGCCGGTCCGGGCCGGCATCGAGCACCTTGTTTCCAATGGCTTTGTCAACCAGTTTAAGGAACTCTACCGCCTGCTGTACGGTCCGCCGCTGCGCGCTTACGAAGTGACTTATCCATTCCAACTGGGCCGGCCCGGCCACCAGATACCTTTCGGGTCCGTTCGCGTTGCCGTGCAGGCTGGCTTGTTGCGCGCGAATATCACTCCGGCTTTGCGGTCGGCGGCGCTGCTCGCGCTGGCCTCGGTGGGAATTTCCGTTTTGCTCGCGGCGTTCGTCAGCAGCATTTCCCTGGCGCCGATCAAAAGGATCACCGACCAGCTGGACCGCATTTCCAAAGGAGAATTCGACCAGAAGCCGCTGGAGCGCGGGGACGAATTCGGCCAGGTCAGCACCAAGATCAGCCAGATCGGAATGCAACTGCGCGGGGTCCGCGAAATTTTCAGTAATTTGCGCGAAAATATCGACCAAGTTCTCGGCGGGCTCGACGACGGCTTGCTGCTATTTTCCGTGGAGGGCCGGGCGGTCATGGTGAGCCCTGCCGTCGAACGGTTTCTTTCCCTGCCGTCGGATCAGCTTCTGGGGCGCCGCGCGGAAGATATTTTTCCTCCCGATCATGAAGTCCGGGAAGCGATCAAGCTGCGCGATGGTGAATTCGAACCCGTGGCTTCCGCCGAAGTGGTGCTGTCCGGCATTGACTGCCCGCCGCGGCGTGTCGGCGTGAGCGTCGAGGTGATCGGCGAAGGCGACGCGCGTATGGGCACACTCGTGAAATTCAAGGATCTGGAGTCGAGAGAACGCATCGGCACGCAACTGCAAGTTTCCGAGCGCCTCGCCAACCTCGGACGAATCACCGCGGGCGTGGCGCACGAAGTGAAAAATCCGTTGAACTCGATGCGCATCTGGCTGGAAAATCTGAAAGCCAGCCTGCCGGACGCCGACGGTTTGCAGCTTCAGGCGGTTCGCGTTTTGGACAATGAAATTGACCGGCTGGACAGCGTCGTGAAACGCTTCCTCGATTTCACGCGTCCTCCAGAGATGCACCAGGAAGAATCCGGCCTCAAGGGAATTCTGGAGGAAGTGCTGGCCGTGGAGCGGCCGGAGTTCGACAAGGCCAACGTCAAACTCGAGTCCCGCCTGGACGCCGGGGTGGGGAATGTGCTGGTTGACAGACCGTTGTTGAAGCAGGCGCTGCTTAATTTACTGGTGAACGCCCTAGATGCCATGCCCGGAGGGGGCCAGCTTTTTGTGGAGCTTCGCCGGCGCGGAGAAATGGCCGAGATTGAAATCCGGGACACCGGCCGGGGCATCGCTCCCGAGCACCGCCAGCGCATCTTCCAACTTTTCTTTACGACGCGACCGGGAGGCAGCGGGATCGGGCTGGCCAGCGCCTTTCGAACTGTACAATTACACAACGGATCAATAAACTTCGAGTCCGAGGTTGGACGCGGCACGACGTTTCGGATCAATTTGCCGCTGGCTCGCCAATCGGAGTCCGCGCTCTCCCGCTCGCGGGACCCGGGCGCGGCCGTCGCGAGGAGCATCTGATGCCTAAAATCCAACTTCTCGCGCTGCTGTGTGCAGGCTCCGCCGGTCTGGCGGGGTGCGCGAGCAAACATATCGTGCGCGCCGCGCCACCGTCGGTAAGCGCGCCGCCGCCGGAAGAGGCTTCGCCGATGCCGCAGCCGGAAGCGCCGCCGCCCGTGAGTACCGCCGAGGAACCCGCGCCGGAGGTGCCGTCTCCCGCCCCGCCGCCCGCGCCGGCCAAACGCCCCGCCCCACCACGCCGCCCGGCATCGGCCGAGACGGCCGACCCGGCGCCCGCCAAACCGGCGCCGCCGCAGATTTCGCCGCAGCTCTCGCCCAGGGACCTGGCCGCGACGAAGAAAAACACGACCGACAACATTACCACTGCGGATAAAAATCTGCAGATGGCCAATGGAAAGCAGCTCAGCGCGGCGCAAAAGGACCTGATGGAAAAAATTAAAGGATTCCTGACCCAGTCGCACGAGGCCATCATTGCCGACGACTGGGTGCGCGCACAGAGTCTCGCCGAAAAAGCGCGCGTGCTTTCCGCTGAATTGGTGAAATCGTTTTAAGCCGGAACCCGGCTAAATCCAGCACATCGAATGGTGGGGGGTCGCCGTGGGGGTTGATAAGCGCGACTCCATTTGCTATTCGCGAATAACGAATGTATAATCACATCATGTACTTGAAGCCTCAGGATGTTGTGGTTCTAATCAAGCTCCTTGAATACGACCATGGGAGGCCGTCGTATGCGCAGATTGGTAAAGAACTGTTCCTAAGCGCCTCTGAGGTTCATGCCTCCGTTCAACGCACTAAAGGGGCCCTTTTGCTTGGAGGAGCGGTATTAAACGAGACTCCCAATAAGCCTGCCCTCGAAGAGTTTTTGATCCATGGACTAAAGTATGCTTTCCCGCCGGAACGCGGGGAGCTCACTCGAGGAGTTCCCACCGGATATGCTGCCGAGCCGCTAAAAAGTCGAATTTCTGCGGGGACCGACTCCCCTCCCGTTTGGCCTTTTCCGGAAGGGAAGACGCGAGGGTATTCGTTTGCTCCACTGTATAAAACCGTTCCGAGAGCGGCTCTGCGCGATCCCTTTCTCTACGAGATGCTCGCGCTTATCGATGCGATTCGCGATGGGAGGACACGCGAGCGGCAAATTGCCGAAGAAGAGCTCAAAGTGAGATTACAATCGCCGCGACATGCCGAATTCCAACATTGATCTTCTCAAGGAAGTCGCCAGCCGCCTGGGCCCTCTGTTGAACGAAGTGGTCTTTGTTGGAGGCTGCACGACAGGCTTGTTTATTACCGACAAGGCCGCGGCGGAAGTTCGGCCGACGTTCGACGTTGATGTGATCGCTGAAATTACTTCGTACGCTGATTTTGCCAATTTTTCTGCGCGATTGCGGTCCCTTGGCTTTCAGGAGGATACGAGCAAAGGCGCGCCCGTATATCGCTGGGTGATCGACGGAATGAAATTAGACGTAATGCCGATCAATGAAAAAATTCTCGGGTTCACAAATCGCTGGTATCAAGCTGGAATGGATGCGGCAAAAGAATTAGAACTTGTACCAGGACTTTTCATTCGCGTGATCACCGCTCCGTATTTTGTTGCCACAAAGCTTGACGCGTTCAAGGGCCGTGGGCGCGGCGATTTCGCGAACAGCCATGACCTCGAAGACCTGCTGGCCGTCATTGATGGCCGCGAAGAGATCATCGAGGAGATGACCCATGCAGGCGAAGTGCGATCCTTCGTGGCGGAGCAATTTCGAATGTTGCTGGAAACGCCGGCCTTCACGGATGCTCTGCCTGGCTACCTCTTGCCGGACGCCGGCAGCCAAATGCGTTTGCCAATTCTGTTGAATAGACTGGCGAAAATTTCACAGGGGGGATTCAAGTGAACTTCCAGTTCCGAATGGGTCCGCGTGGCAAAATCCGACTTGCAAACTGATAAGATAATGGCGTGAAAGCGTACGATGTGGTGATCGTCGGCGGGGGAATTATCGGCGGGTCGATTGCGTTCGACCTGGCGGAGCGGAATTTGCGCGTCGCCCTGCTGGACCGCCAGGAACTCATGCGCGAAGCTTCCTGGGCGGCGGCGGGGATGTTGTCTCCCGCCCCGGATTGCCCGGCGGCGATTCCTCTCGTTCCGCTGGGTCGCGCCAGCCTGGCGTTGTATCCGAAATTTGTTGACGCCGTGGAAGATGCCTCCGGCTTGTGCGCCGGTTTTCGCGCGGGCGGGGCGCTCGAAGTTATCTGCCATGGCGACGCGGAACGCGAATTGAGTACACTGGTGGCGCTGTACCACGGGCTTGGACTCGCCTGCGAACCGATGCGCGTGGAAGAAGCCAGAAGTATGGAGCCTGCGCTGGGGCGGGAGGCTCGCGCGGCGGCGCTGGTTCCTGAGGAATGTTGGATTGAGCCGCGTGCTTTGACGTCCGCAGTGCTAGCCGCAGCGGCTTCCGCGGGCGCGGTGTTGTGCCCCGGGGTGGAAGTGACTTCGCTCGCGCTCGACGGGAAAAAATGCTCCGGCGTGAAAACTTCAAGGGGCGAAATTTTTCACGCGGCGCAGGTGGTGCTTGCGGCGGGCTGCTGGTCATCGCAAATTCCGGAGGCAGCACCTTATGCACCGACTCTTCCGGTGCGCGGGCAGATGGCCGCTCTGCGCCATTCCGGAACGCCCATTCGTCATGTGCTGCGCTCCGAGCGCGGTTATCTTGTCCCTCGAGGCGAAGAGAGCCCGCAGACGGTGGTCGTAGGCAGCACGATCGAGAACGCGGGTTATGAAAAGCGTGTCACCTCCGGCGGCATCGAAAAAATTCTCTCGGCGGCGAATGAGCTTGTGCCGGAACTGGCGAAAGCGGAGATCATCGAGACCTGGTGCGGATTGCGGCCCGGCACGCCCGATCAACTGCCCATCCTGGGGCCGGCGGAAATCGATGGCTTGGTGATCGCGACCGGGCACTATCGCAACGGGATTCTGCTTGCCCCGGTCACGGCCAAGCTCATCGGCGAATGGATCGCCGAGAAAATGACCAGCCTCGATTGGGAAATATTCAGCCCGCTCCGCTTCACAAAAATGAATGAGAACCGTTCCGTAAATGCGTAGCTTATATTACTGAAGGTTAATAACACTTTTTTCCTAGCATTAACATTTCCGCGGCGGGCTTTTAGTGGAACACGCTTCAGCCTGTTGGGTTTGCGACTTGAGCCGGATCGAAAAACCCACAGGCTGAAGCGTGTGCCACTGAAACCTAGAACGGCGACCGGCTGCGCGTGGGTTCGCGGCTGGGCGGGCCGGGAAGCGCCGAGGCGTGGCCGGGATCGGTGAAATTGACGCGAGTGGAGTCGAGGTAGACGTTGCGATCGAGCACGACGTCAACGGTCGTGCCGCGCGGGAGTTCCAGTTCGGGGCCGCGCGTGAGGAGCACGGCAGCGAGGCCGACCGCCGCTCCGGCGCCGGCGACGATGCCCGCGCCCTTGGCGCTCTGCGTGGCGAGCCCTCCGACGCCTGCCCCAATTCCGGTCGTTTTCAAAACGGTTCCGACGTCATCACCCTTGTCTGTATCGCCGTGAATTTTTCCTTCTTTGTCGGTCGCTTCGTTGCCGCCCGTCCCGGCATTGGTGGGAACGGCGTTAAAATCCACCGCGTAGCCGTTTGGAAGAATCATGGAATTCAGGCGCAGGCGGATTTCGCCCGTGCCTTTTACTTTGCCGGGGCGCTTGGCTTCCTGGATCTCGCCTTGCACATAGGATCCGGCGGGAATGAGAATTCGGTTGTCGATCACGATCGGGAAGAGGGTTTCGAGATAGATCGGGTCACCCGGCTTGGCATTTCGCGTGGTCACGGCGTTGTGCAGGATCAAAGGCAAGCGCGTGCCGGAAGGAACCACGTATCTTTCCGGCGCGGCCTTCGGAGCGGAATTCGAAACCGGGGAAGCAGCCGCCGGTTGCGCTGGCGGAGTTTGCGCGGGCGGAGTTTGCGCGGCGGGGCCTTGCGCTGGTCCCGCGGGCATCTGAGCGGCGACTACAGTTCCGCTTGTCCATAACCCCGCAACCAATAAAAGAATCGGTAAATTAATTTTCATATAATTTCTCCGATGGCAGCTTCGATGCGGATTCCGAGCCCAGGGATGCCGCGATTATACGCCCTTCCGGCCCTGCGCGGAGATGCGATAACTGCGGCGATTCTAACGGCAGCACCGGCATCTTGCCGACATGATTGGGTCCGTGAAATGGGCCCAGAGCCGGCGGGACGCCGGCGCCACTTGGTAAGGCTTTTCTTGACATGGAATGGCGGGTAACTTACTGTCATGCGCAATGATTCCATGATTGATCCAGGAAGCAGAAAACTGGTTCCGTCCGGGATGGATGACTGATCATTCATCAACCTGGCCGACACAAGGAGCAATTCAATGAAAAAACTGATTCTGATTCTGGGGCTCGCGATGTTGATTCCCGCCCGCGCATCGTGGGCGCAAGTTGCCGCGCCGAATGCAGCCGGCGTATCCATGGGCCACGTGCATTTCATGGTGCAGGACGTGGATGCCGCTAAGACGTTCTGGACGGCGATGGGCGGCGTCCCAGGCAAGCTGGGACCGAACGAGGTTTTCAAATTTCCCGGCGTCCTGATTCTTGTGCGGAAAGGCGATGCCACGGCCCCAAGCGTCGGGTCGGTTGTTGGCCACATCGGGTTTCATGTGCCCGACACCACGGCGGCACTGGCCCGGTGGAAGGCAGCTGGATTAAACACGGAAGTCGGTCAGAACCCCGGCCAGGGCTTCGTGTGGACGCCGGACCATTTGACGCGCGTCGAGATTTTGGAGGAAAAGACACAAACCGTTCCGATTGCCTTCCATCACGTGCATTTCTACATCGCAGACACGGGCAGTTCCAATGTGCTGGAGATGCAATCGTGGTACGCCAAAATGTTCGGCGCCAAACCGGGGAAGCGCGGCCAATTCGACGCCGCGGACCTGCCCGGCGCAAACCTGACGTTCACCAAATCCGACACGCCAACCGTAACGACCAAGGGGCGCATGCTCGATCACATTGGATTTGAAATCGTGGGGCTCGAGGCGTTTTGCAAGAAGGCGGAGGCCAACGGAGTAAAGTTAGACATGCCCTTCACCAAACGACCCGACCTGGGCATCTCCCTGGCGTTTATGACCGATCCGTGGGGCACGTATATCGAGCTGAACGAAGGCCTGGACAAGATGTAAAAGTAGCGCGGGCTTTAGCCTGCGGGGGTTGGTCCTTGCAAGAACCAAAACCCACAGGCTGTCCTTCGCCAGGCTCAGGATGAAAAGCGTGTGCCGCTTGCCCTCCGTTTGACGAGCACCGGAAGCCAGCTTAAGCTTGCATTTTACGAGGAGACACGATGGCCAAGCTGGCGCTGGTTTACGGGATGCGGCTGTTCCCCGCGGACGAGTTGGGCGAGGTCGGCGATGCGGGCGTCACGCTGAAAGACGGACGGAAGGGGCGCGTGACCATGCACTTGATCGAAGGAAGCAAGGAACAGATCGAGGAGACGCTCCGGCAATCGATCGAAGCGTTTTTCGAGATGTATCCGGAGATTTAGTGGAACACGCTTCAGCCTGTTTTGTTTTCTGATGTCTTGATGGCGAACACGCGCGAGCCCGATTGCCTTTCTTGAAATAATTCAAAAGCAGACAGGCTGAAGCCCGTCCTACCTGTTCCCAAAATTTTCGGGATCGAAATCCGCCGAGTCGGGGGCGGCCACGTTTGAAGTAACCAGCACGACGCTCTGGCCGGTAAGTTCAAAGCGCTTCCTGCATTTGCGGCACGCCACCAGCTCATCCACACGAACCATATACGAACGGGCGAGCGCGAAGCGCTTCTTATCCTCTTCTCCCGCGCCGCGCGGCAATTCGCTTTTTTTTGTGCGGACGATCCAGCGGATCGGATAGTTGTCTTCCCTGCGGCACGCCGGACAGGTGAGGGGAATGGTTTTGGTTTCCTGCTTTTCCGTATAAAACTGTCGCTCGTCCATGATGTCCCTGCTCTCTGTACGCCCGCGCTCAGCGGCTCAAGCGCGGGGCGGTCGCAACGTATCGCTCGTTTCCGTTACGGACGACGATTCTATTGTAACAAATTCCGCGCCCGCATCGCGCCAGCGCGGGAGCCAATGTTCGAGCGCGGCGACGACATGAACACGGTCGGCGCCGAGGGCGCGGTGATCGCCGTCGTGCAGCAGGACGATATCGCCCTGCGGCTGATCCAGGCGAGCGGCGCGAGAGAGACTCTCGATCAGACGCTCTGGGGGCTGCGGTTTCCAGTCCCGGCAACTTTTCGACCACATCACGACGCCGCGCATTCCGGCGCGGCGAATTTCTCCGCGCAGCAACGGGCTGCGGTAACCGTACGGCGGGCGCATCCAGCGCGGCGGGTCCGCGTGTGAGTCAGCGGCGATGGCCTCCTGGCACCGCGCCAGCTCGCCTCGAATTCCAAGGCGCGACTGAAAAAACAGATTGGCATGCGTGTCCGAATGATTTCCGATCAGGTGGCCGCGGGCGGAAATTTCCTTCACAAGTTCCGGGCAGGCGCGCGCAAATTTCCCGATCAAGAAAAATGTCGCGCGGACAGAATAGCGGTCAAATAATTCCAGAAGCCGCGGAGTGACGGCCGGATTTGGTCCATCGTCAAACGTGAGCGCGATCTTCCGAGAGGAAGCCGTGTGCCTCAGCGTCGGCCCGAACAATTCCGAAGACGGAGCCACCGCGCCCCAGGCGGTAATTCCCGCTGCGGCTGCCGCGCCACTCGACACAATCGCCGGCAAGAGAATCAAAATGTCTCCAAACCGCCATTTTCTCACGGCCTGGCCCGCCATACCAGACGCCGGGTAACCCTTTAGAAGGAGGTCCCGTCTAAGTGAGCATGTGGTGGGTTAAGCTTGAAAGTTGTCTACTTCCGGGCCGCGAATATTGGAACCGAGGAAGCGTAAAATCGGTATCTTCTAAGGGCTGGAAGGGGCGTGAAAGTTGTTGGGTAGAAGATTGGCAGTGCTTCTCGCGGGGCTGCTAGTGGCGCTGGCCGCTTTAGGTGTTCCGCTCGCCGCGCAGGACAATTCGGACGCTAATGCGCCGGCAGACTCACAACTGGCGGGAAGCGCGCACGCGCCCGACGGAACGGCCGTTCCCGGCGCGACGCTGCGCATCACTCAGACGTCCACTGGAAAGGCGTGGATAACCTGGACGGATGAAAACGGAAAATTTGAATTCCCCGCCCTTCCCGCAGGCCATTACCGCGTGGAAATCTCCCAACTCGGATTTGTGCCCGCTACCAGCGAAATCGATCTGGCTTCAGGAACGCAAGGGCCCATCGATCTGAAAATGGACGTCGGCACTCTGGCGGCGATTGCTGTTCGTCCTTCGACGGAGAATGCGGCTGAGGCTCCGAGCGCACCGCCTGTAAAAGAGAACGTGAAGCCCGCGCCACCCGGCGCGCCAGCCGCGGGCGGCGCCACACCTGCCGCGTCGAATTCAGGCACGAGCGCAGCCAATAACAGCGCGACTGCTTCTCCTGCCGGAAAAAATGGCGGCAATTCTGCGCAGGGCGGCGGTGGCGGCCGCAATGGACAGCAGGGCGCGCCCGGAGGCGGACGTCGCGCGTTTCAGCAATTGGGTCTAAACCGCCAAAACGTGAATCCCGCCGAAATCGGGACAGAGGATCAAAATATTTCGGAACCTGGCGGGCAACTCGGACAAGCCGCTTCCGCGGACGCCGTGCAGATGACGGGAACTGTCGCCATGGGCCAGATGCCGCCGGGTGGCTTCCCGCAACCCGGCGAAGGCGGACCGGACACGCGCGGCGGTTTCGGAAACGGTGAGAATGCGATCCCGGGACAGGGCGCTCCCGCGGGATTCGGCGGGCAAGGTGGGCCAGGCGGAGGCGGATACGGCGGCGGACCGGGCGGAGGGCCAGGAGTCATCGTCCAGCGCGGTGGCGCCGGCGGACGCGGACGCGGGCGCGGCCCTCAGGGTGGGCCGGAGGGAGTGGACGCGTTGTGGGGCGAGCAGCGCTTGAATCGCCAGCGCGTCAATCGCACTCACTACAGTTTCTACGATGTCTTCGGAGATTCCGCGCTCAACGCCAGGCCCTATTCTCTCTATGAGGCCAACCCGCCCAAAATTTCCAGTTGGTCGGAATCCGCCGGACTCAATATCGGCGGGCCGCTGAAAATTCCCCACGTGTACGACGGCAGCGACAAAACATTTTATTACATTAATTTCGGCGGGGCGTGGTCGCGAAGTCCGGTGGACCAGTTCGCGACGGTGCCGACGCAGGCGGAAAGAAACGGCGATTTCAGCGCGGACAATGTGCAGCTCTATGATCCGTTGTCAAACCTGACCGGCCCGAGAAATTTGTTGACCAATGCTGGCTGCTTCCAGGCCACGCCGTCGTCTCCGCTGCCTCCCGCCGGCACTTGCATTCCCACCAATCGGATCAGCACGCAGGCGATGAATCTGCTGGCCTACATTCCCCTGCCCGATATTCCGGTGACGAATGTTGCCGGGCGGAATTTCAACTACCACCTGCAAACGAAAGTGCCCGGCTTGAGCAACCGCCTGAATGTGAACGTCACGCACCAGATCTCCTCGAAGCTGAGCCTGCAGGTGAACTACAACCTCAGCAATGCTACCTCGCACTCGCTGAGCAGCTTTCCGGGGATCGAGGGAAACACCTTCACGCGCGGGCAGAGCGTGATGATCGGATTGACGCAGAACTGGACCAAGACCTTCACGCACACATCACAATTGTATTTTTCGCGCAACCGGTCGCTCGGTCTGAACGAATTTTCCGATCTCACGGACATCGGCGCGCAACTCGGCCTCGCGGGAATTTCCACTGCTCCCTTTGATTTCGGGCTGCCTTCCATCGGCTTCACCAATTTTACGGGGCTGAGCGATCCGAATTTTTATCTGGCTCGCAGCCAGACGTATCGCTACGTCGACAGTTTCCGATGGATGGAGGCCAAGCACACCATCACCGCCGGCGGCGAAGTCCGGAAAATGGACATCAACCGCGACACCGACCCCGCGCCGAACGGCCAGTTTTCGTTCACCGGATTGATGACCAGCCAGCTCACTGCCGCAGGCGCTCCTGTCAGTTCTCCCGCCAATTGCCAGTCGGCTACTGCCTCCGGGCCGTGCATCGGAAACGATTTCGCGGATTTTCTTCTCGGCTATCCCGCAAACACGAAGGTCCAATTCGGCGACACCGCGACGTACTTCCGCAACTGGGGCTTCGTCGGCTATGCCAGCGACGACTGGCACATGTTCCCGAAATTTACGATGACCTACGGCCTGCGCTACGAGGCATTCACTCCGCCCACGGAAATCAACGGCCACATCGCCAATCTGGCCGTGAGTTCGGACTTCACGCAGGTGCAATGCGTTACGCCGGCGGCGACCGGGAATTGCGTCGCGGGTCCCACCGCGTCGCTCTTCCATGGCCATTATCGGAACATTGCGCCCCGTTTGGCCATCGCCTGGCAGGTGCCGGGAAAATGGTTTTCCGGGCAGCACCAGATGACGTTTCGCGCCGGCTCCAGCATGTTTTACATCGAGTCCTACATGAATACGCTGGCGAGCGAGATGGCCAATCAACCGCCCTTCGCGACAGCAAGCACGCTGACGCAGCAGGGGGCCACCACCATCCCACTGAGCTTTCAGACGAACCTGTCCTCTGCCGTCCCGGGCACGCTGACCAATACCGTGGCCGTAAATCCAAACTACCAGGTTCCTTACTTGATTTTTTGGAATGCGGGCATCGAATACAATTTGACGCGAAGCACGTTCCTCGAACTGATGTACACGGGCACGCGCGCCGTCCATCTCGACCAGCTTCTGGGTTTCAGTTCGGCAACCAACGGAGCGACACAAGCTGCGGGATTTACGTACGATACCTCCGGCGCAATTTCTATCTATCATGGTTTGCAGGTGCGTTTGCAAAAACGCATGTCGCACGGCCTCATGCTCATGGGACGCTACACCTATTCAAAGTCTCTCGACGACGCCAGCACGATCGGCGGAGGCGCCCAAACGGTCATACAAAACAACGCCGATCCGCGCGGAGATTACGGCCTCTCTTCCTTCAACATGACGCATGAATTCTTGGGCCGGTTCAGTTATCAGCTCCCCTTCGGCGACCGCCAGCGCTTTGCCGCAAAGGGTTGGCAGAAGAGTGTGTTCGGCGCGTGGCGGATAGATGGCACGACCACCGTGAATTCCGGCACTCCCTTTACCGTGAGGATTTTCTCCAAGAATCAAGCCTGCCAAAATGTTCCCGGCACAAACTCCGAGCGCGCCAATCAATCCGGCGATCCTTCTCTCTCCAGTCCGACGCTGCTGGAGTGGTTCAACACATCCGTGTTCAGCATTCCCACCTCCTGCTTTGGCGATGCGCCGCGAAATTCGGTCATCGGCCCGGGGACATTCTCAATCAATTCGGGAGTGACCAAGACAATTCCATTCGGGCGCGATGGCCTGCGCCGGCTGGACTTCAGTTGGAACACGTCGAACCTGCTGAATCATCCGAACTATACGGGGCTGTCTACGGTGCTGGGTTCCAAGACGTTTGGCGAAATTACCAGTGTCGCGGGAATGCGCACGATGACGTTCACAACGAGGTTCAATTTCTGATGGGCGCGCAAAAAACAATCCGGCGGCGCATTCTGGCCGCGCTGGCCGCCGCATCTCTGCTGACGACACCGCTGGGTGCGCAGCCGCAAGCGCACCAACCGCAGGTGGTGCCCGTCAACCCGCGCCAGGGTCCGGCGGAGCCGCGCACGGCCAAACCGGTGCCCGGCGGAAAGGCTACGATTCGCTCGACGGTCAGTCTCGTGGAAATCGACGTGCAAATCATCAACCGCGACGGCAAGCCGGTGAAAGGGCTGAAGCAAGAACAGTTCACGGTAACCGAAGACGGCAAGCCGCAAAAAATATCGACGTTCGAGTACAACGACATCGAGGAAGTCGAGACCGCGGGAAAAGGGGATGAGGCGCCCATCACAGTCCCGCTGGGAACGGTCACTACACCCGAGGAAATCAAGGCGGTAGTGCGCGATCACCGGATGATCGTGCTGTTCTTCGACCTCACCTCCCTGCAGGCGGAAGATTTGCTGCGATCCACGCGCGCCGCGCAGAAATATCTCCAGGAGCAGATGACTCCGGCGGACCTGGTTGCCGTCGCGGCCTTTGGCAACACGCTGAAGGTGGTCGCGAATTTCACGAACGATCGCGAATTGCTCAAGCAATCCGTGGATGCGATCGTGCCCGGGCACGAAGCGGCGCTTTCACAACTGGCCGACGCAGCGGCGGCAGCGGATGGCGAAACTCAGGTCTCTGAAGATACCGGCGCGGCGTTCACCGCGGACGATACGGAATTCAACATTTTCAACACGGACCGGAAACTCGCCGCCGTCGAGGCCCTCTGCGAAGTCCTCGAAGGAATTCCCGGCAAGAAATCGATCATTCAATTCACCAGCGGCATCACCCAAACCGGCGAGGAAAATCGTTCGGAGCTGATCGCCGCGACCAATTCCGCGAACCGCTCGAACGTTTCGATTTACAGCGTGGATTCGCGCGGCCTGCTGACGGCCACGCCGGGAGGCGACGCCAGCGTGGGCGCATCGGGCGGCAACGCCATGTTCAACGGCGCCACGGTCATCTCCCAAAGCCAGTCGCGCCAGGATTCGCGCGACACGCTGGCCACGCTGGCGGGAGACACCGGCGGGCGCACTTTTTTCGACGTCGGAGATTTCGGCAAGGCTTTTCAGAGCGTGCAGAACGACACGTCGGGATACTATCTGGTGGGTTACTACAGCACGAACGCGGCGAATGACGGCGCCTGGCGCCGCGTACACGTGAAAATCGATCCGCTTCCCGCCGGCGTGCGCGTTCGCGCGCGCGAAGGCTACTACGCCGCCAAGAATTTCGGCGTGTTCACGACGGAGGACCGCGAGCGGCAACTCGAACAGGCATTCCAGTCAGACATTCCGGAAGTCGAGTTGCCCCTGGCCGTGGAAACTTCCGAGTTCCGGCTGAACACGTACCAGGTGTTCGTGCCGATCTCGGCAAAACTCGCGCCCAGCGCCCTGCAATGGGCGCAGAAACGCGGCAGCCGCGAAACCGCGTTCGATTTCGCGGCCGAGGTGCGCGACGCGAAATCCAACCGCGTGGTGGGCGCGCTGCGCGACACGATCACCGTGAAAGTCGGCACGGAACATTTCCGGGACCTGCAGCAGCATGCGCTGGTCTACCAGGGCGGCATCATTCTTGCGCCGGGCGAATACAAACTGAAATTCCTGGCGCGAGAGAACGAGTCCGGCCGGATCGGCACATTCGAGCAGAAAATTTCGCTGGCACGGCCGCAATTCGATCGCCTGCAGGTAAGTTCCATGCTGCTTTCCAGCCAGGTGGAAGCCGTGCAGAACACGGCGCAGATCAAAACGCAGGCGCTCGCCAAGGACGCCAAACTGAAATCATCGCCGCTGGATGTGGGCGGCGAGAGAATCATTCCCAGCGTGACGCGCGTTTTTTCCGGCGAGCAAACTCTGTACGTTTTCTTCCAGGCCTACGCGCCGCAGAAAGCCGATGCCAATTCTCTTCGCGCGGGCCTGGTATTTTTCCGCAACGGGCTGCGCCTTTCCGACACGCCGATGGTAGCGCCCACAGAATACGACGAAAAAAGCCGCACTGCGTCCTTCCGCCTTAGCCTCCCGCTGGCGAGCATGGCCCCGGGACGCTACACCGTTCAAGCCATCGTAATCGACGCAGGAACGGCGTACGCCGCTTTTGCGCGCAATTATTTCGCGCTTCGGCCAACGTCCAAACCTGTTGCAGCGGCGACAATCGCTTCTCCGCCCGGCAATTGACCGCAGTTTCGTTCGGCAGTATCCTGCCTCCTGTGTTCTCGTCGAGCGCTTCCAGCTGTGGCGGAAGCGCGCGGTAAGCCCGCCCTCCATGCAACAGTAGGCCAATATGTTGCATCCCTAGAGACACGCAATGCCGTCCGTCTGTTTTCGCGGGTGTTCCGGCCGAAAGAGATTCCGGCTTGTTTTGCGGCGGCCGATCGGAAATCGAAGGTAAGGATGGATCCAATGCGGGCCTTCCCATCAGCTCTCGTCTTGATTTTTATGTCCGCCGGATTGATGTTGGGGCAAACCGATCGCCCTGCCGGCTCTGAAACCGGCGCAGGCTCGCCCGGTGTGATTCCATTGGAAGTGCCCGCGGGCACTCCCCTTCCTGTAGTCCTTGACAAAGAAGTGCGCATCCAAAAAGCCGGCCAGCCGATTCACGGAAAAATCGCCGAGCCCATATACGCGTTTGACAAACTGGTGGTCCCCGCGGGCAGCGAAGTCACAGGCAGCGTGACTCGCATCGCCGTCGTTCCGGCGCTGAAACGTACGATGGCTGCGCTGGACGCGAATTTTTCTCCCACCCGCGATGTGCAGATCAACTTCGATCAATTGGTGCTCCCTGACGGGCGCCATGTCGCTCTTCATACTCAAGTCTCCCCCGCTTCGCAGGGCGTTTTGCAGTTCGCCACAGCCGCAGAGGGCCAGAATCAAGACAAAGAAAAGAAGAAGAACGCCGTCAAGAAGCTGGCCTCCGAAAAAGCCAGCGAGAAAAAACAGGAAATCAGCCGGGAATGGCAAGCGGCCAAGGAACAGATAGCCGCTCCCGGAAAAATGCACCGGTTGAAAAGGCTGGCGATCGCCGAATTGCCGTTTCATCCGCAATATTTTGACGCGGGAACCCGCTTCAACGCGGAACTCCTCGAAGCGCTTAACTTCGGCAGTGAAGAAATGAGCCCTGAAACAATTCACATGGTGGGCACGGCTCCCGCGGCGGGAAGCATCATTCACGCGCTTTTGAAGACGCCCCTGAATTCGGCCAGCGCGCGAAAGGGCGAAGAAGTCCAGGCCGTCATGACGGAACCCCTGTTCACCAACAGCCAGCTGATCCTCCCGGAAGGGACCGTGCTGAGTGGATCCGTCTTGCAAGTGCAACCCGCGCGCCGGCTGCATCGAAACGGGCAGCTTCGCATTGTCTTTCATCAGGTAACTCCTCCGAAGTCGGCGGAACAACAAGTCGAAGCGAGCCTGGAAGGAGTGGAGGTCAAGA
The DNA here is from genome assembly GCA_963813185.1 of uncultured Acidobacteriota bacterium. Classification (GTDB taxonomy): domain Bacteria; phylum Acidobacteriota; class Terriglobia; order Acidiferrales; family UBA7541; genus Palsa-360. Next base: position 34,164 of record CAWEYA010000021.1, on the reverse strand, counting down.
ATGACCAAAACCTGAGCCTTGATTCCGAGGGCGGCGCTCAAGCGACAACTCCCAAAACGCGATACTTGACCACGGGAATTTCCGTTGCGATTGCCGCCGTTTCGGACGACGATCCGTTGCAACGAACTTTGGATGGCGCTTCCGGCTATCGAGTTATCGGAATCGTCGTAGGGCTGGCGGCGCGGTCCCGCGCCTTTGCGTATGGCTTTGGGGCTTATGGCGCCAGTATGTCGATCTATGGCAATTTTCTTTCCCGCGGACACGACGTTGTTTATCCGAAAGACACGGCCATGGCCATCGGCTTCGGATCGCGCGTGACGGGCGCCCCGAAACCTGCGCCTCAAACCCTCCTGCCAGAAGAGTAAATCATCTCGTTATGTACACCTTGTGTTAGCTCTGCGAGTGGCGTGGGCTTCAGCCTGCGGGGCTTGGTCCATGCATGGACCAAAACCCGACAGGCTGAAGCCCGTCCTACGGATGCCTCATTCCGTCTTGCGTTCTGATTGGATGTCGATGCCGAGTTGCTGGCACTTCTTGTAGAGGTGGCTGCGCTCGAGGCCCAGGGCGCGCGCGGTGTTGGTCATGTGATGATGATGGCGGCGCAATTCGGCGAGGAGCACTTCCCGCTCGAACGATTCCAGGCGCTGCGTCAGCGGCCCGCTCCCCGTTGAGGAAATGGGTTCGCCGTTGCGCGCAGCCGGGAGAGCGAGGTTCACTTCCCCGGCGGTGATTGTTTCCGCGCCGGAAAGCAGCAGGGCGCGCTCAACCACGTTGCGCAATTCGCGCACGTTGCCGGGCCACGCGTATCGCTGCAAAATCTCGAGCGACTCCGCCGAGAAATGCTTGGGCCGCCAGCCGTTTTGCGAAGCGACCTGCGCGGCAAAATATTCGGCCAGCGCGGGAATTTCCTCGGCGCGTTCGCGCAGCGGCGGCAGAGCAATCGGAAAAACATAAATGCGGTGAAACAAGTCGGCGCGAAAAGTTCCCTGGCGGACCATTTCTTCGAGGTCGCAGTGCGTGGCGACGACCACGCGCGCATCCACCGGGATCGGCTTGTCTCCGCCGACGCGCTCGATTTCTCCTTCTTCGAGCACGCGCAGCAACTTGGATTGCATGGCCAGGGGCATGTCGCCAATTTCATCCAGAAAAAGGGTGCCTCCGGCGGCCTGCTCGAATTTTCCGACGTGGCGGGTGGCGGCGCCGGTGAAGGAACCTTTTTCGTGCCCGAAGAGTTCGGACTCGATCAGCTCGGCGGGCACGGCAGCGCAATTGAGCGTCACGAACGGCCCGGCATGCCGCGCACTTTTCTGGTGGATCGTTCGCGCGATCAGCTCCTTGCCCGTGCCCGTTTCTCCCTGGATGGCGACGCGAGATTCGCTGGCCGCGACGCGTTCCACTTGCGCCATCAGCCGCTCCATGACCGGGCCGGACCAGATCATTTCGTGCTTGCCGAGGCGGCTGCGCAAATCGCGATTCTCGTCCTCGAGGTGGCGCAACCGCAGCACGTTTTCGATGGTGACGAGAAGTTTTTCCGTCGAGAGCGGTTTCTCCAGAAAATCCACGGCGCCGAGCCGCGTGGCCCGCACCGCGGTTTCCACGCTGGCCTGCCCCGAAATCATCACCACCGGCGTGGTTATTCCGGCCGCCTTCAGATCTTCGAGCAGCGAAATGCCGTCCTTGCCAGGCATCACCACATCGGAAAAAATCACGTCGAAGCGCTCCGCGCGAATGAGTTCGAGGGCGCGAGCCGCGCTGTCGCACACGGTCGCATCATATCCCGCGAGGCGAAATGCGCGGGAGAGCGACGCGAGCGTGTTCGGATCGTCGTCGATGAGCAGAAGGTGGGGCTTCGGAGAGGTCATGAGTGATTCACCGGGTCAGGCTGCGGTGAAAACCGGAGGACCTGCAGGGCGTTCTTCGGCGGGATTCGTTCCCTCCCGGGAGATTTTCTGTTCCATGGGCAGTTCGATGCGAAACGTCGCGCCCGCGCCCGGCGCGGATTCCACTTCGATTCTTCCGCCGTGATCGCTAATCACGGATTGCACGATCGCCAGACCCAGGCCGGTGCCGTGGCGCTTGTTCGTGTAATACGGCGTGAATAGGCGCGCGCATTCCTCGGGCGTCAAGCCCTGCCCGGTGTCGGTGACTTCGAGCCGCACCCCGCTGCTGCGGTGCGCCGTGCGCACGGTCAGCGTGCCGCCTGCCGGCATGGCGTCCAGGGAATTGAGAATCAGATTTTCGAGCGCCCGGCGCAGCAGGATCGGGTCTGCCTGCGGGCGCGGAAGATTTTCGTCGAGGTACAGCTCCGGCGTGATGGGCGGACGTCCGACGGGAGCGAACTGCGCCTCGAACAGTTTGACGGCGCTGCGAACCAATTCGTTCACGTCCACGGGTTCGAATTCGGGCGACGGCATCTTGGCAAAATCGCTGAAGCGGCTGACGATGGCTTTTAGGTTCTCCAGCTCCGCGCGCAGCGTCGCCGTGGACTCGAAAAATACCTCGTCGAATTGCTCGGAAGTCTGCTCGCGGGCGCGCTGCAGATTCTCGACGGTCAATTGCAAGGGGAACAGCGGATTCTTCAACTCGTGCGCGAGCCTGCGCGCCAGTTCGCGCCAGGCGGCCACGCGCTCGGTCTGCACCAGACGCTCGCGCTGCTCGGCCAGCTGGCGCGTCATCTCATTGAACGCCTCCGCCAGTTGGCCGATTTCATCGCGAGAGCGAACTTGCACACGCGCTTCCCAATGTCCCGCGGAGACTTCGCGCGCGCCGGCGGCCAGCTCTTCGATGGGACGGGTCACGCGCGCCGAAACCCACCAGCCGAGAATCAGCCCCAGCAGAATCACTCCGCCGCCGACGAGTAATGCCAGGGCGCGGATGAAATCCAGCATCTGGACGAGACTTTGCCGCGAACTGCCGACCAGGAGAACGCCCAGCAAATCGCCATCCCGGCCGGCAAGCGGAAGGGCATTGAAAGTTTCCGAATTGGTGTGGTGCGCCGCGCCGGAAGTAAGCGTTTTTTGCAGTTCGTGCCGGTTTTTTTGCACCTCGGCGATCATCGCGGAAAACAAATCGGGTTGGCTCACCGGGCCGCGCGGATCGGTCAGCTCAGACGGCACAAAGCCCTGCTCGAGATTCCTGTAGAGCAGCGCGCGCATGCCTTCCGGAAGGACCAGCGTCGCCAGAAAATTTTGGTCCAGGCGCTGCCCGCCGATCAGGAAGAGACGCTTTTCTCCCACGCGAACCGTGCGAACCGCGAGCAAACCCAAATCCACTGCGTCGGGCGTGTCCACGCGGCGCAGGAAAGCGCCCTTCGAGTTCCAGTCAGGTTCCGCGCTCACCCACCCGGTTTTGTAACCAAAGCGCGCGGGCCACTCCGAAGAGGAAATCAGCGTGCCGTCATCGGCCACGATGTCGACGAAATCGAGTTGCTGTGTTTGTGCAATGCCGCGCGCGTCGTTGTAGTACTGAGAGGCATCGGCCTGCGGGCGGTTGAGGTCCATCGCCATTCGCAGTGTGGCCTCGGCATCGACAATGCTCTGCACGCGATGCGCGATTTCGTCTCCGCGCTGCGCGTATTCGCGGCGGAACTGCGCCACCAGCGCGTCCGTCCGCTGGTGGTCAAATTCCTCGAAGGCGCGGCGCGTGTAGACGGACACGCCCCACGCCACCATGGTCACCGCCGCGACAATGGTCGCCACAAAGAAGGTCATCAGCTTGGCGCGGAAGCTCATCGAGCGTTCCCTCCGCTTTCGGACGGCGAGCCAAGCCAGACGTCCTCCAGCCTCCATCCGCCCCAACGCGGCGCCATCCAGTCGCGTACCTGCGGGCTGAGCCCATAACTTTCGGAAACGTGAACCAGAGGGATCACCCGAAACGCGTCAATCGACGCGCGCTCGGCAGCGTACATCTGCTCGGGCGTATCCAGATCCGCCGCGGTTTCACTAAACGAGTTCAATAACTCCGACAAAGCCGCCGCGGAATCGGGCGCGGCTATGCGGTGGCGAACGAGTCGCAGATCAGCCGCGGCAGGCTTTGCCTTTCCATCCACAGGTTGTCCCGACACTTGGACCATAATTCCCACTTCGCGCAAATTGACAACCACCCGATCCGCCACAGCGCGCGCTTCAGCATCACTTGAATCATAGAACAGCACAAGAGGCTTGGAATGGGAAAGTTCGTGCCCGGAAGCGGCCAGCAAATCCTTCGCGCGGGGCAAGTCCAAGGTGACGGGAAACAAGTGCGCGTAACCCGAAATCCAATTCGGGATCATGCCGCCAGCCACAACTCCTTGCCGTTGCAAGATTACATCCGCGATGGAGGCGCGATTGATGGACAAGGAAATCGCCTGCCGCAGGCGGGCGTCTTGGACGGCTGGGCGAGACGTATCCAACACGAGCGCGAATAGTTCCACGGGTTCGCTGGACACAGTGCGCACGCCCCGCTGCGCAGTGCGGCGGACTTCGGATGCGGGCAATTCCACGACATCAGCTTGGCCAAATGAGATTGCATTGGCTTGCTGCGGAAAGTCTACCCCCAGGGCCAGGCCAATCTTGTCCAAGAAGGGCCGCCCTGCCCAGCAAGAATCGTTGGCATCAAATAACATCATCGCGGCGGCCCCAACTTCTTCGATTGCCGTGAATCGAAATGGCCCTGTCCCGGCAAGCGAACCATCCTCGCCCGCGTGAAATACGTAGTTGCGGCCTGAGGCAAGTCGTAATGGAAGGTCGGGCACGGATCGATCCGAAAGGATGACAACCGAATCGGAATTAGCGCTCACATCAAAAGAATTGCCGAGGGATTGTTGCAAAGCGATGGCAGCGACGGGCGGAGTGAGCGTCGACCCGTCGCTGAATTTCACTCCGTCGCGTAAACGGAATTGCCAGCGTTTCGACGGCGCATCATGTTGCCAGGAAATGGCCAGCGCGGGCTGAAGCGTCCCGTGGTCGTCGAGCCGGAGGAGACGGTCAAAAACAAGCGAGTCTACGCGCTCGGCCGCAGCGGCTTGAGAAGGAGTCGAAGGCCATTGGCGCGGATCGACAGAATAAATATGTTCGCTCATTTCAACGCGAAGCGTGCCTCCAAAATGAGGAACGGTGGACGCATCTGCCCTTGTAACCATCAGGAGGACCGCTAACAAGCAGACCACAACCCCGTTGCTAATCAAGCCCGCTATGGCGAGGGCGCTATCTCCCGCATTCAATCGAAATACGATGTGCTTCATAGCTCCCTGTCTCAAGATTGCGCACGACTGCTCTTGCCCCGGTTCCGTCGGCGTGCAGGTCCATCACCGGGCCAGGAAAAGTTAGCTGGTTGCTCAGCGGTTTACCCGCGGGCCGGTCCTGTGTGAGATCCGACCCAAATAGCTGAACGAAATCCGTTTGTGTGTAGTCTCCGGGCCCTGTCACAAGGAATTGGGCCTCACTTCCGCAGTGAATTTGTATCTTCTGGATCTGACTGCCCCATTCGGGATGCGGGGAAGCAGGAGGAGCCTGAGGTAGCAGTTGGAGGTTCTGGAAAACCCTGCCGGGGGACGGCCCCTCCGTCGAATGGCATTGGGACAAACCATCCGGATCCAGTGAAAAGACGCAGATTTGCTGAGGCATTGATGCCGTCACTTCATTTCCCGCCTGAGTCAAGGTTCCCGCAGGATTGCGAAGGACTGTCTGGAGGGGTGGGAACATGAATTTAGGGAAAGCATCAGTACCATTTCTGGTGATCGATACTCCGTCCACGGTAAGGAGTAGCAACAACCGCCCGCCATCCGAGGAATTCATGGTCGCCGCATCCAGGATGTGTTCGCGCCCCTCCCAGAATTTTTCGCTCCGAATCGTCACAGCCATGGCCTCGGGAACATGGTCGTCCCCAATTGGCCGCGGGATGACCGTTAGGACTATTTTATCCGTATCCAAAGCATGTATTTCGGCAGTCCAGACAAAATTCTTGAAATTCTCCGAAAGGGTCACCGCCACCATCGCTTCTACAAAGCCTTCCGCCGGTTTTCCAATCCCCAGCTTTTGCAACTCCGCCTTGAGCGCCTGCTCCACTTGGGCGACCTCTTCGGGCATCAAGGATGAGGAATTTTGGACTCCCAAAGATACGGCGCTTTGCGCGGGCAAACTCGCCGCGATCTTCCTCGCCAGTTCTTGCGCGGAGTCTGCGAGTGTATCCGCATGCGTTGCCATTGGTGCTCCCAGCAAGACGAATAAAAAAAGAATCGTACGGCGGGAACGTGTGGGTGGATCGGAGGCCATCATCGGTGTGCTGTGCTTGGCCTGGCGAAACGCGATCCAGAACTCCGCGCGGCGGCCAAGACTGAGGGAAATCATAGCACAGCCGTTCGGCGGCATTTCCGGCCTGGCGTCGGGCATTGCACAATGTGTATCGGGCATCGGACGGCTTCAGACTGAAGTAGCACAGCCACTCCTGGCTGTGCGGGCGCACAGGGCGGCTACATGCCAGGCGACAGCCGCAAAACCCGCAAAGCCAGGAGTGGCTGTGCTACAAGAACTGCCATACGCGCGCCCGCGCCCCGACTGGGTCGGGACGCGGTTCGCGCACTGGCCACCGGCCGGGTGGGGCTCGCATCGGAAAATCCTTCGCAGGGGCGGCGGTCCCTGTCCCGGTTTCCGGCAAGCGGCCCGCAAGGGTTTTGGCCGGTGGAACTCAATCTCAGATCGGGCTCCAAGTCGCCGATGCGCCATGGCGCTTTGGCGACGGCGCGCAGAGCCCTCTCCATCTCATTTCGTTTTCACGACCTGCGCCTGCTTGTGGCCGGACGCAGGACCATCTTGTTCGTTGTCATCCGTATTGTTCGAGCCCATCCCGCTCGAGAACGCGGAGCGCAAAACGTCGGAGGCGAAGAAATTGCGCCCGTCAGTCGGCACCATGATGATTTGCAGCTTGTCTGAAAGCCGCTCGGCGATGATTTTCTGTATCAACATGGGATTCTGCTTGAGCACCGCCGCTTCTCCCTGCAAGCGCTCGGCATCGGCTGCCGCGGTCAGGCGAATCGTTTCCGCGTTCGCCGCCGCGTTCAAACGGACCGTATCGGCATTGGCCGCCGCGTTCATTCGGGTTGTGTCGGCGTCGGCTGCGGCGAGCAGCTTGCGCCGTTCGACTTCCGCTTTGCTATCGATGACTTTCGATTGCGCAGCCGCTTCCGCATTTTCCACGGTCGCTTCCTTGCGCGCCTGCGCTTCCAGCTTGGATTGTTCGATCTGTTTTTGCTTGAGCGGCAACGTGTATTGCATGGCGTCGGATTCGGCCTTGGCCGCAATCACGCGGGATTCGGCGTCGGCCTGGGAGCGTTTCACTTGTTGCGCCTTTGCCGCTTCCGCCTGGAGTTCGGCGATTTTCACTTGTTTTTCGTAGATGGCAGTCTCGAATTCCATGCGTTCGCTTTCCTGCTCTTTCAGCAAAATATCTTCCAGCCCTTTGGCATATTCCGCCGGCAGGCGGACGTCGCGCAGGAGCACTTCCTTCACCACGATGCCGTCCAGACCGAGGCGGTCGGTGATCGTCTTGGTGGATTTCGCGCGGAATTCATCGCGCTTCACGGCGAAGACTTCGCGCACCACGTAATTGGGGGCCAAGTCGCGAAACGCCGTCGAGACCACCGGCGCGACGATTTCCGAATCCACAGGCTGCGCGAGATTTGAGTGGATGTAGGCCAGCTTCTGAGGATCGAGCCGGTACCGCACTGACACCGCGAGCCCGATCGTGAGCCCTTCGCGCGATTGCACAGTCAAAACTTCGTTCTTCGCGGCGGCGTCGGAAGCGGTATTGGTCGTGAAGAGATGATCGCGCAAATCATATACGGCCATGCGCTCTACGATCGGCACGACCAAGTGCACGCCGGGATACAGCGTCCGCGGTTGCACGCCGGAAATCTGGCTGATTCGCACGCCGCCCGATCCCTCCGGCACCGTGGTGACGCTCAGCGCCAAAAGCAGGGGCGCCCACGCCCAACCAAACAACTTCGCGGCGAGCGGCCACCGGATGGGGCGGCTCGGCCCCGCCTGTTCGGCCGCCCCGGGCTCCCCCGACCCCATCAGCTTGTGGAACTGCATCGCGAGATAGACGTCGTACGCGACCACACCCGCCGCCGTGCCGAACATCGCAACACCCGCGGCCATCAGCAACCACCTTAGCGCGAACATGACATGCTCCTTTCATTCGGCGGGCTCCAACTAGAGCCCGCACCCGGTGCTCTCCCGAGTCTTAGCTTCCCCTCGTCGGAGGAATTCCGAATTCGAACGCACAGCGGCTTGGTGTGCCCTACGCGGCATCGCGTTGCCGATTCCCTTGCTGCCGTGTGCCAATGAGTTGGATCGGCTGGACGCCTCGGCCGGCGGCTGTGGCGCTCGTGGCTGGCAGCAGGCGGAACAGGCCGCGCAGCCCTGCCCAGGTCATCCACAGAGCCAGCAGAAACGAGAGCAGCCCTCCCTCGATTACCATTGCCCCATTCATGAAGGTTTCCATTGCGCTCCTCGCTTTCCTCGCAGAGAGAAGGGCACGAGACCCGCCAATTCGCCGGGCATTGAAAATGAAGGGGTTGCGCGAATCAATTTCGGCGTCTGGTGTGGCCTATTGAACACGCTGTGTACCGCTACGTGCGATGGTTAGGTGTGACTTCGGAATCTTGCTCGTCCCGATGGAGGAGGGGCCGGCGATTTTTGTGCTTGCTCGTGCCTCGAAAAACCGCCGGCGGGACGCCGGCGTCACCAAAACCAGCGCCACGTTCCGTGAACGATTTCGAGTGAACGAATCGGTGGGTCGCGCAGCGGTAACAAGTCGCTCACACAACGGTTGGGCTATACTGAAGCTGAGGAAATTGGGCCGCGATGCGCAAAGAAGGAATCCAAATCGGGCGAATCTACGGGATTCCGATCTTTTTGCATACCAGCTGGTTCATCATTTTCGGGCTGATCGCCTTTTCTTTCGCTTCCGAGTTCGACGCCCTGCAACTCAACATTCCCGCCCCCCGATTGTGGGGATTGGCGCTGATGACGAGCTTGCTGTTTTTCGCTTCCCTCGTATTTCATGAGATGGCGCACAGCGTGATCGCCAAGTATTATAAGATTCCCGTGGCATCGATCACCCTGTTCGTGTTCGGCGGCGTATCTCGCATCGGACGCGAACCTGCGCGCGCGCTGGAAGAGTTCAACATCGCGGTGGCCGGACCGCTTTCGAGTTTTTTCCTTGCCGGAGGATTTGCGCTGGTCACGTGGCACGCCGGACCCAATGCCATTTTAAAAACCCTTGCCGGATCTCTGGCCGGGATCAATTTAATGCTTGCTGTGTTTAATCTGATCCCGGGGTTTCCCCTAGATGGCGGGCACATTTTACGGGCCATCGTTTGGGGTTTCAACAAGGATTACGCGCGCGCGACGCGGATCGCTGCCCGGTCGGGGCAAGTGATTGCTTACGGGATGATCGCGCTGGGCGCAGTGACGGCGATTAGCAACTATGCCCCGCTCGGGGGGCCGGTGGGAGGATTGTGGCTGGCGTTCATCGGCTGGTTTATTTTGTCGGCGGCGAAGCAGAGCCAGGCGCAAGTGGAGGCGCGCGGAGCGCTGGAGGGGCTGCGCGTGGCCGACATCATGACGCCCGAATTGCACACCGTGGGGCGCGAGATTTCGCTGGAAGATTATGCCCGCGAAATGGTGCGCACCGGCCGCCGCGCACATCTGGTGGTTGCGGGCGATCAACTCGTCGGGCTGGTTACAGCCGAGGCGCTGAGCACCGTTCCGCAGCACGATTGGGAGGTCACCTCGGTGCAGGCCGTGATGCTTCCCAAGAACAAATTACACTGGGCCGCGCCGGAAGAGCCGGCGCTTCCCCTGCTCGACCGCATGCGCACGATTGGCATGCAACAGATGCCCGTGATTGCCGGCGGAAATGTTGTCGGCATCGTCACGCGCGATTCCATCCTGCGCGTTCTTCAGTCTCGCCATGAACTTGGCTCTTTCGCCGGGCGGTAGGTCCAGTGGCGCGGGCTTCAGCCTGCGGGTTTTGGTTGCTGTAAAGGCGACTTTGCGCTGACCAACCCCCCGCAGGCTGAAGCCCGGGCCACTTTCTAGCAAGCCACAGCCTGCATTAACGCAGCAGCAAACCTGCCTTGCGCATCTGACGCGAAAAATCAGACGGATTGTAGTTCGAAGGATTTTCGAGCTGCTGGAACAGGCCGTTGATGGCGGCGCGAACTTCGGCGTCGTTTGCGACTTTCTCCGTGTGAGAGTAGGCGATGAAAAGCGAATCGAGCGCCATGGCGGCCTGCTCGGCGGCGCGCTCGCCTTCGTTCGAAATCTCGTCGGCGTCATCCGAAATCCGGTGCAGGAGGCGCAGAGTCATCGCTGCGTCGTAGGGTTGCGCCGCAATGCGCGCGGCAAGCTGACCGGAAAGCGTCGCGGCGCGGGCTGAGGCTGCGGCGACCGCTTCGCGGTCGGGATTCAGCTGGCTGAGGGACTTGGCCAGCTGCGCGACCTGATCGTCGAGGCGCGATGCCACATCGTTGTCCACCTGATGCGCGAACTCCCGAAAAACCGCGTAGCGCGAAGCGTTCCACGGCGGATCTCCCGGGCGGCGGCCTGCGTATCCACGCTCCTGCCGCCAGCTCTGTTCGGGTACCGTCAGGGAATGATGGCACGCGAAGCACTGCAGCTCGGAGTACTCCGGCCAGTTCTTGCCCTTGGCGCGCCACGCCACACGCTCCATCGAGGCGCGGAGTTGTACTGCCTGCCCGGTGCCCCACTCGCGCACGCCCGCCCAGGCGTCGTTTTCCGCGGGAACACCCGGTGCGCTCTCGCGCGGCGTTTTCCAGTGGCGTGGCATTACGGCGGAGAAGGAATCGAGTTCGAAGTACAGGTCGGGATGGCCGGCGGCAATCATCTCGTGGTCGACGAATTTTTCCTGCGTGCCCAGGTGGCAGGTCAGACACTTCTCCGTGCGGCGGGCGAGGTTTCGCGTGTCGTACATCCCAGCGGCGACGGATTGCTCGTGCGTCCAGGCGCGCGTGGTATGCGGGCCAAGCCATGCCGACGCAGGGCCGTGGCAGCTCTCGCAACTGACGCCTTCGCTCAGATCAAAAGTTTTGGCGCGCGCCTCGGCAGGAACATCGAGCGCGTGGCAGGCGAGACACTTCGCCGCCTGCTCGGATTTGCCGACGCCAAGGATTCGCCCCATGCGTTGGCCAATCGGTCCAGTGAGCGCGTCGTAGGCCTTGGCATGCTTGTCCTTCACGGCCCAAATGCTGTATTCGTTTTGAAAAATGCGGTTATCGGCTCGGGGCTTCACGCTGCCGTGGCAACTCGTGGAACTGCAGGAGCCGGGCCCCGTGTATTTGCTGGAGTCCGCGGGAGGATTCGCGCTTCGCGGCGCATTCAGCGGGGCAAAACAAATCGCGCCGAGCCAAACCACGGCGCATTGCAGCGTCAAGCGCTTGGCCTCAGGTCCGATTCTCATTCCCGTGCTCGGATGGAGCCCGCCTTCTTCGCGCGGGCCGTGGAGCCGGTCAGCGCCAGAATTTTTATACTGCCCACTGGAAGTGAAGTCAACGAAAGGAAATCGATAGATTTCTTAGTATCGAACCCCACGACCAGCAGATAAGGATTTCGTTGCGCGATAGGGTGCGCGGCACTGCAAAAGGCCTAGCGGAATGGATTCACAATGCGGAGTCCCTCGATCCGCCGTTCATCCTGAAAGTCCTCGGAGAACAACACGGCACATCCACCCAATTTTGCCGAGCGCAGAATCAAGGCATCCCAGAATGAAAACCGGTGAAGGCGGTGGAGATCGATCGCGGCTAGAATGTCCGGAACCTCGGGCGTGACGACGTCAAGTTCCGCGAGCAGTTCGACTTTGCGCCGCGCGGTCTGCGGATCGACTCCAAGTTTGCGCGTGGCTGCCACAAAGTACTCTTGAAGAACCTGAAGTGAAACCACACCCGTTCTCCCGCGCCGATGATCAGCGATGAGCTCAGTCGCGCGCCCTTGCTTAATTGGGTCAGCAATATCGTCTGAATAAACGAGAACGTTCGTGTCGAAGAAACTACGAACGGTCATGGATTTCATCACGATTGAAGCGCCAGCCTTGAGAGTTTCCGCGCCCGGAGAGTCGCTTGAACTCCTCAATGCTGCGCTCGGGATCGCCATCTGCAAGAGTCTGCAGATAATCCCGGATGAGCTGGTTGAGGCTCTTGCCAAGGGCTTCCGCGCGCTTGCGGGCTCGAGCGACAATGCTTTCGTCGATGGAAAGAGTGATGTTCATGTCCACAGTATACGTGCACACATATTATGTGTCAATATGAACCTATGCTGGTTTGAGCCGCGTATGGACTCACCTCTGGAATCGCCGTATTCATGTAAATTGTTGAATCGCGATCTGTATTTCCCTCGGCTACTTGCCCAATTCCGGCGACTCGCCGCAAAGCGGGACAAACCCTGCCAGATGCTGATCCACGAACTGCTGGAGCGTGCCACACGAAAGAAGAAGGTGGCCGGAAGCTAGGGCCTCTTAATCACGTTTTAGCGGGGAGGGCTATCGTGTCTGATTTCAAGACCAGGTTTCCAATTCTCTCCCAGGAATGAGAGGCTCAGCCTTTTTGATGGACAGGAATACAGCCGAGTTGAGCTCATCGGGCGTGAGTCAGGACCAACATCTCGTGCACCAGGAATGCCAATTCGTTCAACTCGAAGGGTTTTCGCAGCAGCGTACTTCCCGATTCCAAGCTCACCTCGAACGGCTCGGGGGTCTCGGCGTAGCCTGACATATAGATAATCTTCATCTCGGGGTGATGAGGAGCCAAGTGAACGGCAAGTTGTGGCCCGCGCATCCGCGGCATCATAACATCGGTCAGCAAGAGGTCGATGGGGCCGCTGTGTTGCTCGGCGATCTGCGCCGCCTCAAACCCATCTCTCGCCGCTAACACTGTATAACCCTTCCTCTCAAGAAATACTTGGACGATAGAACGGATCTCCTCTTCATCCTCGGCCAAGAGCACTGTTCCAGAACCCATCTGCGAGTCCTTAGCCATTTTAGTTGGTTGCTCCGGGATGACTGCTTCTTCGACGGCGGGAAGAAAGATTTTGAAAGTGGTGCCTTTGCCGAGCTCGCTAGAAACCAGGATTTGCCCGCGGCTTTGTTTCACGATGCTGTAAACAATTGCCAGGCCGAGTCCCGTCCCTTTACCCTTTTCCTTTGTGGTGAAGAACGGCTCGAAGATGTGAGCTTGAGTATGCGCATCCATTCCCATGCCCGTATCGCTCACTGCAAACATGACGTAACGCCCCGGAGCTATCATGGTCTGGGTGCGGGCGAATGCACCATCAACTTCGATGTTGGCAGTCTCGATGGTCAGTTGGCCCCCTTCGGGCATAGCATCGCGCGCATTAACCGCCAGGTTGAGTAACACTTGCTCGAGCTGTGTCGGGTCCACGAGCGCCCGCCCCGGGTTGAGAGGCGAGACGATGGAAATCTCGATATCCGGGCCCAGCAATTGTGGCAACATTTCACTACACTCTTTGACGACCGTGTCCAGTATCAGGGGCCGCGGAGCGATTACCTGTTTGCGGCTGAAAGCCAGCAGGCGTTGCGTAAGGCTGGAGGCCCTGGCGGTTGTCTTAAGGATTTTTTCGGCGCTGACGCGAAAAGCCCCAGGAGCTCTCGCCTGGTCCAGAATCAGCTCACAATGGCCGCGAATGATCATGAGCATATTGTTGAAATCGTGAGCAATCCCGCCAGCGAGCTGGCCGACGGCCTCCATCTTCTGCGCCTGGCGTAACTCCTCCTCCAGAACGCGGCGAGCCGTAACGTCGCGGGAGGTGACCACTAGACCATTTATTCCAGGGTCGCGCAGAAGATTGTTCCCGATGGCTTCCAGATAAACCCACGATCCATCGGTATGGCGAAAACGAAACTCTGCAGTAACGGTATGGTCTGGCTGAGTAACAGCTTCTATGAATTTGCCCTGTAACGCTGGAATATCGTCGGGATGAACGAATTCGAAGGCGTTGTGCCCGACAAGGTCTTCTGGCTTGAATCCCAAAATGCGCTCGACTGAGGGGCTTTCATACTTGATCGTGCCATCGGCCGCTAGCACAGTAATGATGTCAGAGATGTGCTGGACCAGAGAGCGAAATCGCGCCTCTGCTCGTTCGAGGTCAACATGGCTTTGGTTGCATTGTTGTTCCTGCCCCACAGCGTTGTGGGGATCCAACGGGCCAGGTTGTTGATCCAAACTCATAGGCGCAATCCCTCGATTCCAAACAAGTTAGACCCATGGGTCGAAGACATGTCGGCAGATCTAACCTTTCAACTAAAGCGTGACAATTCAATTCGGGGGGGTCTATGGTACAGAGGTACGGGAGTCAACCTAAGACGCAATTTCCATTTTGAGCTCCCCTTTCGCGCGAAAGGCTGTCCCCCTGCCCTGTCGAGTCAACCGCAAGCCGCCCTGCTCCCTTTTCCGGTACTTGGTCTCCAATCCACGGTTATGGAAAAATTCCGCCGGGTTGCGATGGACTCAAGGGCCGGGGGTCTGCTATATGAAATCTGGTCAATATATGCCGGCGGGGTCCACGCCCCAGCCAGGTGGGGACGTTGACCGTAAAATTCGAGCCCGTGCCCGATTGCCGCACGATGCTGCGCGCGGTTGGAATACCCGCTTTAACTTGGGAGCTCCGCTTTGATTTTCGAGGAACTGAAGGATATCGAGCGACAGCCTGACGGCGCGCCGGTTGCGGCGGAAGATCTCCATAAGTTATCCGTTTTTAAGGACATGTCGCCGCAGTTCTTCAAAAAGAACCCCAATGCTACTGTTTGGCGGCACTTCAAACGCGGCGAACTCGTATGCCGGGAGGGCGATTTCGGCTCGACGGCATTTTACATTCTCGAAGGCCGGGCGAGCGTTCAACTGGCAAGCCCGATGGCGCATGTGAAAGCTCAGGGGGGGCCGGGCGGATTTTGGGGGAGGCTGACCAGCAAGCTCACGAGCCATCTCGCGGGGCGCGAGGAAGACCGCCGCGAAGAAGAACTGGACCGCAGGTCGATTCCCATTGACGCTCCCGTGGACCTGGCTTACGACCATCCCGTCGCCGAACTCGGGCCGGGCGAACTCTTCGGTGAAATGACCTGCATGAATTATTACCCGCGGTCGGCGACCGTGCGCGCGCAAACCGATTGCACCATGCTTGAGATGCTGCGCAACGTTCTCGACGTCCTGCAAAAGAGCAAGGCGTTCCGCGCGCAGCTGGACGAAACCTACCGGCGCCGCGCGCTCGATTCGCATTTGCGCGATGTCAACATCTTTCGCGGCCTCCGGCAGGATTTCATCGACCATTTACGCGACCGCGTCGAGCTGCTGCGCTTCGCGCCCGGCCAAGTGATCTGCAAACAGGGAGATCCCGCCGACAGTTTTTATCTGGTGCGGCTGGGCTTCGTGAAAGTTTCGGAGAACTATCCCGGCGGCGAACTGGTGCTGGCATATTTGTCGCGCGGCGATTATTTCGGCGAAATTGGATTGCTCGGAGGAGGGACGCGCACGGCGGCGTGCTCGGCGCTCGATCACGTCGAAGTGGTGCGCATCTCCGCGGAAGATTTTCGCGCGATGGTGGAACTGTATCCGGAAGTGCGCTCCGGCCTGGAACGCGCCGCCCGCGAGCGCCAGGAAGCGAATCAGGAGCGGCTGCGCATGATGCGCAGCGTGCCGCTCGAGAGTTTTCTCGCGCAGGGATTGATGGAAGCGCAGAGCCTGCTGGTACTGGACCTCGAAAAATGCACGCGCTGCGACGCCTGCGTGACCGCCTGCGCCGATTCGCATGACGGGGTGACGCGCCTCGTGCGCGAGGGGTTGCGATTTGAGAATTTTCTAGTTGCGACTTCCTGCCGCCAATGCCGCGATCCTCTCTGCATGGTGGGCTGCCCGGTCGGAGCGATCCGGCGGCGCAATTCTCTCGAAGTGATTATCGAGGATTGGTGCATTGGCTGCGGGCTGTGCGCGAAAAATTGCCCGTACGGGAACATCAACATGCATTCCTTTGCCGCCCAAGCCGAGGACCACGAGCATCCCGGGCAAACAAAGGCCGTGGTGCAGAAGAAGGCGACGACCTGCGATCTGTGCGCTGAACATGCCGAGCCCAGTTGCGTTTACGCGTGTCCGCACGATGCCGCGCATCGCGTGGAGCCGCGCGATTTCTTCGCTGGAACGCTGGGGCAACGCGTCGGAAAAACAGGAAGGGTCCGGACATGACTCGAAAGGATGGGCTGAATTTCTCAGCGCGCATGCGGCCCCCATCCGTATTCCGTCCAAAGGTGAATTGGTGGCGCGGGTTTGGTAGCGCCGGCGGGACGCCGGCGCCACGAAAACCCTGCAGCCACGCATGCGGCCACCATACCGGTCGCTCGAATTGCAGCGTGATATCACGATTCGGAGAATGAACTGTGCGCATCGATCGCACGCATAAGAGCTGGTTCGTCGCGTCGCTCGCAATTTCCGGCGTCTCGCTGCTGCTCTACGCCGCCTATGGCGTCCCATTCGGCACGGGATCTATGGGGGGCACGGCGTTGGGGCTGGCATTTGGCAGCGCTGGATTTGCATTTATGGTTTTTGCGGCGCTGCTGGGCGCGCGAAAGAGAGTGCCTGTTTACCGCTTTGGCCGCGCGCAAACGTGGATGCGCGGACATTTGTGGCTCGGCCTCCTCAGCCTGCCGCTCATTTTATTTCATTCCGGGTTCCGCTACGGCCATGGCTTGACGGCATGGTTGATGACGCTGTTGATCGCCGTAGTCGTCAGCGGCGTTTTTGGCGCCGCTCTACAGCATTACATGCCGCGCGTGATGACGCGCGAAGTGACCATGGAAACGATTTACGAAGAAATTGGACACGTGCGCGCGCAGCTCCTGGAAGAGGCGGAAGAATTGATCAAGCAAGCCGCCGGCGGCGATAAAAAAACGGCGGCCGAAGAAAGCGAACCGGATTCAGCCGGACCGGCCGTCGCCGTGATGGATGAGGCTGCGCCGCTGCGCAATTTCTACGAGCAGGAACTGAAGCCGTTTCTCGAAAAGCCCGGCGCGCACGGGAGCGCTCTGGGCGACGCGGCGAAGTCGCGCAGCGCCTTCACGCAGTTGCGAACGCTGGTGCCGGCTTCGCTGCACGGGGCGATCGAGGATCTGGAAGGAATTTGCGAAGAGGAGCGCCAACTCACATTGCAGAGCCATTTGCACCTGTGGTTGCACGGCTGGCTGCTGCTGCACATACCTCTTTCGCTTGCGTTGATTTTACTCGGCGCCATCCATGCCGTGATGGCGCTGCGATACTAGAGGGGCGAACCCAGTTGTGCCCGCTGAGTTTTTGAGTTGAAGGAAGGTTTGTGGGTCACGGTTTTACAGGTTGCGGAAAAATTCCAAAAGTGTCATTCCCAGGGCGGGGTTTGCCCGAGGAATCTGCTTTTTTCTTGGGACCGGCGAAAAAGCAGATCCCTCGCTTCGCTCGGGATGACATTAAACTACTTTTTTCCGCAGCCTCTTTAGCCGTGACATAAAGACGCCGGTTTTAATGCAGGTTTAGCCGCTGGACTGTTGGAATGTGAGTCGCAGGACAGGGGCTAAAGCCCACAATTTGAGTGATGGCAAACGTCGGAGCTATCCTTCCGCTGTCAGGATGAAAAGCTCCGACCCACAAATCGAATGCTGCGTTCGTAGCAGGCTTTCGAATTGCGGGCAGAAATAGGATCAACACTCTTGCCGCGAACACGAACAACCAAGAAGCTCGCGCAACGCATCGATCTCGACTATTTCAAGAGGCCGAGCCCACTGCGCCACTGGCGTTTTTTGCTTGCTGTTGCGGCTCCGGCGCTGGCCATCCTGTCGATCGCATGGTACGGCGTTCGCAGCGACCGCCGCGTGTACTCCGCGGGAACCTTGTCCTCCGCGCATGCGGTGCTCACCAAGCAATGTTCCGCCTGCCACCAATCCAACTTGGGTTTTTACGACGCCAAGGTCATCGACCAGAAGTGCCTCGCGTGCCATGACGGCCCTTTGCATCACGCGACGCAGGCGTTCACGCCCGCGTGCGCATCCTGTCACGCCGATCATCGGGGAGCGATTCGCCTTGCGGCCACGAGCGACGCAAACTGCACGCAGTGTCACGCGGCCCTCGCGACGCGCGGGGGTCCCACCAATTTTGTCCGCAACATCGGAAGTTTTGAAGGGAATCATCCCGAATTCGCCGTGCTGCGATCGGGGGGACGCGACCCTGGAACCATTCAGCTCAATCATTACCTCCACCTGCAGCCAAATCTTCTCGGGCCGAATGGCAGCCGCGTGCAAATAGTTTGCGCCGACTGCCACCGCTCCGCAGCGGACGGCGGCGGCCCATGGCCCTATGAGGATTCAAGAAGCCAGACGGGAACTCCACAGAATTCATCCGCGGATGGTCCAAACAATCAGCCGGGCCTTTCCGCGCCCTCGCGGGCCTACATGGCGCCGGCGACCTACGCACAGACATGCGCCGCTTGCCATACGCTGCAGTTTGACAAGCGGCTTCCCGACGCGGCGCCTCACGACAAGCCGGAAGTGGTTCATCCGTTCGTGGTGGCTAAATTGCAGGCCTACATTGCGGCGCATCCTGGGGATTTGCGCGTGCCGCGCGATCCGAGCCGCGAATTGCCGGAGGAGCCGATCCCCGCGGACTATCGGTTGCTTACGCCGCCGCAATGGGTCGCCGAACGAACAGCCGAGGACGAACAACTCCTGTGGCGCAAGACGTGCAAGCAATGCCACACGCTTGTTGCGGGCGAAGGCACCGCATTGCCCAAAGTCGCGCCGTCGAGTATCACCGCGCGCTATATGCCGCACGCCAATTTCGATCACTCGCAGCACGGCCTGGTCGACTGCGCAAGCTGCCATGCCGCCGCAGCCACCAGCCAGCAAAGTTCCGACTTGCTCTTGCCAGGTATCGCGACATGCCGCGCCTGCCACCATGCCGGCGCCGAAGCGGCAGAATCGCGCTGCTTCGAGTGCCATACTTACCACGATCCCGCACGGCGCAAACCTGCGCACAGTAATTTTTCGCTGGCGGGCTTGTTCAACGGCCCGGCAATTGCTGGTCACGAGAAATAAGTAGCTGTGTTCCTATGGGCGCGAGTCCCGGTGACGGACGAGAAAATCCCTGGGTCTGAAGACCTGGGCTACAGCATTCGCGCGATGGCCGCCTCGCTGTTGTAGCCCGCCTCTTCAGAAGCGGGGCTTTTCCTGCCGTCAATGGAGGAGAGCGCGCATGCGGCCGTACAAAGAGTGCTCAGAGGAATTGGTAACTGCGAACGGCTGCGGCGGGGCGGGAGGCGCGTCAGTCACGGTGTAGAGCTTGCCGTCGCGGAGGTAAAGCTTTTCGGCTTCGGCGCGGTTAAAGGGGCGCGCACCGCGGCGTCCGAAAACGGCGAGTTGGTTGCCGCTCTCATCGACAGCGCGGTCGCGGTCAATGCCGCGAGAAATCGCGAGCGCCGGGCCGGCGGTGCGATAGGTCGCGATCAATTTCGGTGTGGGGCGCGGACTGAATCCGTATGACTCGGAAGAATCTTCCGGGGAAATCACCTGCAGGATGCGCAGGCCGTTGCGGCCGTCGGCCACATAGGCGAAGACGCTGGCATCGACCGCGCCGATTTTCACATCGTTCACATCGTTCAGCTGGCCATCCGCATTGAACATTTGATCGAGGCGCGGATGCTCGGGCTGGTCTGCATTGACCAGGGCGACGCCGTTCTTGCCGGCGGAAATATACGCCGTCGTGCGCGACACGGTGACATTGCGCGCGCCGTCCAGCTTAACAAATGCGCCGGAGACCATGAGGGGATGCGCGAGATCGGTCACGTCGAGCGCCTTCAGTCCCTGGCGATCGGTGACGAAGGCATAGCGGAATTGTATGGCGACGCCTTGCGGGTCCACAAGATCGGGCGCGCCAATTTCCGCCGTCACGCGCGGCGCGAGGGGATTATCGAGATCGACGACGACGAGGCCTCGGTCGCACAGAACGTAAGCGTACGTTCCCGCAATCGTGATGCGGCGCGCGCCGTTCAAAATCCCGCTGGGATTGAATGTGGCCGCGCGGCCGATAAAATTATTTTCCGGATTTCCGTCGAGCAGAGTACCGACGCCGGGATTTTTCCCCTTTAGATCGGGATTGCCGACAACGATCAGACCTTCGTACTTGTCCGTGACGTAGAGAAATCCGTACATCAAATGGATTTTCTGCTCTTCGTTGGCAGGGTCCCGCATGCGCAGGGGATCGACGGCCAGCGTCGTGGGAGTGGCGACGGCCGTGGCGTACTTTGTCTTCACATACAAGCGTTGCCCAAGCGGAGAAACCGGCGCGGTCACCATGCGCTCGGAAAAACCCTTGTTGTCAATGTTGGCGACGTTGAAAACGCGGAAGCCGTCCGCGCCCATTGCCGCGTAGGCATATTCCCCCCGCAGTTGGATGTCGAGAACGTTTCCGCCGTGGCGGTACGCAGTTGTGAGTTCGCGCTTACGGTCCTCGTGTTTGCGGAAATCATCGGGATAGGCCATGCGCTGCAAATCGCTGCCGATGACGGCCTCGGGCTCATCGTGCTCGGCGGTCACGACGGCTTCAAAACCCTTGTTGCCGGCGGCCACGTACACGTAGCGGCCCATGAAGTTGAGAAAATTGGTGCCCTGCAACAGGAGCATGGACATCCAGGCGTTGTTGTCGCGCGCGGCGGAGACGTGGCAATCGGCGCACTGCTTGGTTTCGCGGGCGCGCACCGTGTGCGGCACGAATGTCGAAAATGCCTGGCCGCTGAAGCCTTCGGCGGAAACAGTCTGCTGCGTGTTGTACAGCCAATCGCGATTGGCATTTTGCGAACTCACCAGAATCGCGCAGGAGGAGCGCGCGGGCGCAACGCGATGCCTGGTGACGCTGCCGTCCACGGCGAGCATGTAGCCGTCATCGCGCAGCACCTGGAAATTGTAGGCCGTCCAGTTGCGCGTGGTGAGGCCTTCGTTGTGCAGCATTGGGCGCTTTTCGTTCGCGGTCATGGACAGGTGGCAGCCGAAACAGTTGGGTATCCACGAAGTGTGGCAGGCGTAGCAGGTCATGCTGCTGTTGGCATGCGCGAGTTGCGATTCGTTTTTGGGCACGTCGCCCCACGTCACGCCGTCCGTGCGCAGCGTTTTTGCCAGGCGCGATTTCTCGTTGTATTGCGCGTTCCCCGGCGTGATCGAGTCGAGCGTCTGCACCACTTCCCATTCGAGGTGCGGGTCCATCATCGAGCGCTGGATAAGTTTTCCGTCGCGCCACTCGAATTGCCGCTCGCGCCACGGCGTGCGCAGCGCGTCAAGATGCCTGCCGCCGCCGGATGCCGCGGGGCCGGAGGTGACGAGCGTAGCCAGCTGAGAGATCGTGCCGTGGCAATCGATGCAATCCATTTCAATTGCGGCGCGCGGCTCTCCGTAGAGTTTTCCGGTGCCGTGGCTGTCCTGCTCCAAGTGGCAATCGACGCACTGCATCCCTTTCTGCAAATGAATGTCCGCGAGGTGCGCGGCTTTCTCAAATTTTTTCGGGTCGTCTGGAGCGACCGTAGTTCCCTTGTCATCGAGCAGATGGCCTTCACGGTCCCGCGCGAACACGGCGCGGAAGAGCCAGCCGTGGCTGTGAAAATCGGCGAACTGGGTGTCCTTCAGTTTTGCATTGAATTCAGCGCTGCCTGTCTCGGCGAGAAACTTTACGTCGGACCACAGCCCGCGGGGGGCCGCGCCTTCTGGATTTCGCTGCGACACCTCGAATTTTTCTTGCTCGGTGGGATTGTGCTGCTGTTTCGGGTACATCGCGCCGCCGTCGGATTCATTGTCCCACCAGGTGTAGCCGAAATAAGTGGTCATCATGTTTGTGCCGGGATGCACATGGCAGACCATGCATTGGCTCGACGGAATCGAACGCGTAAATTCGTGGCGGATAGGGTGGCCGGACTCTTCGCGCGGGATCGTCGGGTCTTTCGTCGCACTGTACCCGCGATTGCCGAACGGAGCGTATTGCGCGGAATGCTCGGAGGAGCGGTCGTTCGCGTACACGACGTGGCAGGCCGTGCATCCGCTGGCGCGATAGTCGCCCGGCTCGTCGTTGGTGCCCGGCAGGGAAAGCAGCGGATCGAGAAGCCGTGTTTTTTGCAGGCCAAGAAAAACCGGATCGGTGCGTAAGAGAGTGCCGAATCCGCGCGTGCTTAATTTGTCGTCAGGTTTTCCAGCGTCATTGGGGTCACGCGAGGGCTCGCCCACTTCGCCTTTCGGGCCGCCACCGCGTTCGAATACACGCAGGACGTTGCCGGGCTGGGAAATTTCCCAGCGTTCGAGCGGCGTGATCTCCGGGAGGATGCCCTTTGTTCGCGTTTCCTCTGTGGGAGGCTGCGGAATCGTTCGAACCGCTTGCGGCGCACCGTCGCGCGAGTAGCTTTCGCCGAATTGCGTGTCCTTGTGAGGATAGGCGCCGTTGTTATAGAGCGCCGCGCCCCAGAGTATGCCGCCTGTGGTCATCATGCTGGTGGAAACATTGCGCACTTCCGAGGGATGGCACCCGGCCCTGCCGCACGTTTCCGATGCGACACGCAGGTCGCCTGGATTGACGAAACGCACGTATTCGGGGCTTTCCTTGAGCCACTGCGTGTACAGGCGCTGGGGGTTTGCCGAACGGTCAGCCAGTTTTGGATCGCGAGGCTGCAGGTGGGCCTGACGTTTTACTTGTTCGTATTCGGGCGAAGTGGTTGCCGCGCTCGAAGCGGCTCGCGCGTCCGCGTTTCCTCCGTGGCAGTCCGTGCAGCCGAGGCGCAATGTGCCGGTTGTGTGCATCGTCGGCTCGTCGGTTTGTGTATGGCAGGAAATGCAACCGGCGCTCTTGCGGTCGGCATCTTCTTGCGACTGGCCCAACAGGTTTGGGCCGGCCTTCTCGTCGGCCGCGCGCAGAGAGGGCGCTGGAATCCGCGCCGCCACCACGGCGAGAAGCAAGCTCATGAACAGCACGGCCCATGGAGAGACTTGCGCCAGGCGCGCGAATCGATTGCGATTTGTGGTTCCGCGATTCATTCGGTCTTCAACATTAAATATGACGCTCCAAGCAGATTCAAGTAGCGCAGCCACTTCTGGCTGTGCGCTTTTGTAGGCCGCACATGCGTTGCCCGGCCCAACTACAATCGCAAAACCCGCACAGCCAAGAGTGGCTGTGCTACTAAAACTGAAAACGCACATTCGCAAAAAGCGACAATTGCGTGGTGCCGGAAAAAATATCGCGAAAGCCCTGCCCCGGGAACAGCGCTGCGGCGCCGCCAGTGATCGAAATATTTTCGGAAAGCGGAGGCCGGTACTGAATGCCGATGCTGGTGTCCAGGCCAATCGTATTGTGAATGGGCGATTCAAAAAGCAGCAGCGAGATGGGCGCGGTGCGCTCGAATCGCAGATAGTTCACATTCAGGAAGCTTTTGAGTTTCGGCGTGACATCGAAATTGGCGCCCGCGTTCACCAGAAAAATTCCCGGGTTCACGAAGTTCGCCTGGCCTTCTGTCTTGCTCGTGCGCATGCTGGGCAAGAGGCTTTCGCCCGGCGTGAGCGCGATTCCTGTGCCGGGCAGGCGAAGCTCTTCGCGGTCCCAGTAGCTGAAAATTCCCCCCGCAAACGAGGGATCGTCGACGATGGTGTCAAAACCGGTCGCGCGGCCATCGCGCGGATTTCCGTCGCCGGAAGCATAAAACGCGGAGACCCTGTAGCGCGCCCAATCCTTGTCCACCGAAATTTCCGCGGCGGCCATCTGCGCGTTGATGGTGACTGGGCGCCCGGCGATGGGGTTCAGGCTATCGGTTCCGAGCGCTTCATAGAATGCGTGATTTACGTTGATGAGGCCAAAATGTCCGTTGCCGGTCCAGCCTAGATAGGCGGCGCGAATTTCGTGCGGCTGAAAAATCCCGATGGGCGCGGGCCTCACGAGAAAACCGTTGTTATCGTAATGGACGGTCGCGTCGTCCTTGTTGTAATGAATGCTGAACTCGGCCGTGTAGCCGGGCTTGATGAAATCCTGCAAGTAAAAATTAGCGATGATCACCTGCTGGTGGCGAGGCTGGAAAGTATTCAGCCCGCTGTTGGTGTCCTTCTCAAGCAGGTTGAAATAGGCGGCGTTGTATTCCCAGCGGTTCGCGTGGAGATTTCCAAACAGGCGCACGCCGGGCTGTTCGTCCACAAATAGAAATCCGCGAAAATCGCTGGAAAAACTCTGGATCCCCGCTCGCACGGAAAGGAAATCGTAGTTGGGGCTCAAATCGTGAATCTTGTATTCCGCAAAAGCTTCCTGAAGCCCGGCGTGCGCATCGAGGCGCGCGGTGCCGTCGCGCACGTCAACGTTCACAATGCCGAGCTCGCGCACATCCAAATCGTTCACGTTCACCGCGGGCGTAACCTGGATTCGCCAATCGACGGGACGAAACGAAGTGTCTCCGTGGAACAGGTCGAAAGAAAAGCGGAACGTCTGCCTCAGCGCGAACTGTTCCCCCTTGCCGAAATAATCGCTGCTGCCGGGCTGCGCCGAGCTGATGTTGCTCGTCGACGGCACGCGCCGTTCGTCAAGAGAAGTGTCCGAGATCGCCGTGAAGTTCAAAAATGTCTGCTGGCCAAAAATAGGAGTGTCGCCCTTCAGCCGGTTGCGGTTGAAGGGATTCCACCAGTGGCTCGCACGCACGTATGGATATTCCCCCCTGCGTCCGTAGCGATTCCATTCCGGCACGGCGATGTTCCAGCGGTCCGGCATCTCGAGAAACACCTCCTGCGAAGGCGGCAAAATTTCAGGCGTGGCGATCTCTTCTCCCGGCTGAGCGTCTGGACGGCGGCGCAATTCGCGATAGGGCGAGGCGGCCGCCGTTGCGGTGGGGCCTGGAACCGGAGGACCGAGTTCAGGCCTGCGCGGCAAACGAGAAGCGGGCGCGGCGGAGGCCGCCGAGGGAGAAAGCGTCAGCTCGACGGTCACAACGCCTCCAGCATCGAGCAGCACATCGTCGCGCGTCAAACTCTCGAACCCGTCACTCCGCACCAGCAACAGATAAGTTCCCGGCGCGAGGTCGGTCCAACGGAACACGCCGTCCGCGTTTGTCGTGAGTGTACGGGTCATGCCCGTCGCGCGATTGGTGAGCGCGATCAAAGCGCCCACAATTCCGCGCGCCGCGCCATCTCGTACGATTCCTTGCAGCACTGCCGTCCTGTTGGGAATTTGCCTCGGGATCCTCTGCTCGCCCTGCGGCGGAAATGCGGGCAGGGGTAAACCAGTCGCGGCCGCGGCGAAATGCCTGCTCGGGATGCGTCCGGACGCGAGCACATAGGAGGGCCTGGCCAAATGGAGTGAACGCGAGCGGCGCGCTCCCGGGCGCAAACGAGCATGCTTCACTGCTGCGGCCGTGTGCCGCCGCCGCGCGGTTGCGTGCCTGGGCGATACGGTCGCGGGCGCCGCAGCCACGGCAGGCGCGCACGCCAGCAAGAAGCCCAGGCAAAGCCTTCGGATTGGTTCGGATGCGCGCCGCATCCAGAGTATTTTGTTTCTCCTGCTTGAGAGAGATGCCAAGCCAGCCGCGGACTAGCTAACATCAATCTCCCAGTCGCGGCAAGGGGTTTTGGCCCGGCATGCGCCGAGTTGGAAACACTCGCGCCGCCGCGGAAAACCGGGAAAAACGAACTTTGCGGTTCCCATGGGAGTTCCTTCGCCTTTATGCTGGCGGCGCGAGGAATTTCCATGTCAAACAAGCGGCCCAACGCGGTTCTGGCCTTCGATGTGTACGGAACTCTGATCGATCCATTTCACATGGAGGAACATCTGCGCGCGGCCTTCGGAGAGAAAGCAAAAGAAGCCTCCGAACTTTGGCGAAGCAAGCAGATCGAATATTCGTTTCGCCGCGCGCTCATGAAAAAGTATCGCAACTTTGACGCGTGCACGGCGCAGGCTCTGCGCTTTGTCAGCGCGCAGCTGGGAATATCTCTTCCCGAAGAAGCGCAGGAAAAGTTGATGTCGAAGTATTTGCAGCTGCCTGCGTATCCGGATGTTCCCGGCGCGCTCGATGAACTCGCGGCTCGAGGATTTACAATTGCCGCTTTCTCGAACGGGACCCTGAGCGCCGTGCGCGGATTGCTCGATCATGCGGGAGTCCTGCCGCGTTTCAGCAAGATTGTAAGTGTGGACGCGATTCGCAGCTTCAAGCCGGATCCGGCGGTGTACGAGCACCTCGTGACGGAATTGCGAGTTGGTAAAGAAATGGTCTGGCTCGTTTCCAGCAACCCGTTTGACGTGATCGGCGCGAAGGCCTGCGGCTTGCGCGCAGCCTGGGTGCGTCGGGATCCCAAACGCGCGTTCGATCCGTGGGAGTTTGAGCCTGATTTAGTCGTTCATGGACTTGGAGAATTGCCTGGCAAGCTGATTTAGTGGCACACGCTTTAGCCTGAGTGCTTTTGGCATGAGTAAAATCACACCCCACAGGCTGAAGCGTGTGCCACTCAAACCATCCCATTTGCAATTCACGCACAACGTGGTTGGCTCTCTTGAGTGGCGCTGGGCGATGTGATAACAAAGCAGGGACCTCTCATGGGCCAGCTCACTGAAGAAAACCATAACTACAGATTATTGCGCAGCATATTTTTTGGATTTGGGGTCGTATTGGCCGCGACGATTACCAGCTGCGGAGGCGTCGTCGGCAGTTTGACCTCCGCGCCTCCGCCGCCAGCTGTGCAAAGCCTCACCGCCGCCGACGTCAACGCGCTCGTGCAAACCGCGGCGCAGGCCGCTGATCCAAATACAATGGTGATTGCCGTAGTGGACCGCTCAGGGAACATCCTCGGCGTCTATCGCAAGCCGTCCGCCCTGGCGCTGGCCACGGGAAATTTTAACGCGCAAGTCGACGTAAATGAACTAGCTGTCTCCCTCGCGCGCACCGCAGCGTTTTTCAGCAACGATCAGGCGCCGCTTTCCTCCCGGACCGTGCGGTTCATCAGCGGAATTCATTTTCCGCCCGGAATTGCGGATACGCCCAATGCGCCGCTCTACGGCATCGAAAACACGAATCGCGGCTGCACGCTTTCCACAAATTTTATTGCTGGGCAATCGGTTCCGCCCGCGCGCTCAATCAGCGGCGCGACGACTGGCCTCGGCATCGCGACAGGGAAAGTGGACGTGAATGACAGCGATCCCACCGCAGTCAATCCCGGAGGCGTGCCTCTATTTCGCAACGGCAGCCTCGTGGGCGGCATCGGAGTCGCGGGTGTCGCGCCTGACGTGGCGGAATATGCAGCCTACGCGGCGGGAACCTCAAATGGATTCGGGCCCGCGCCGGCCGCGCCCGGTGTGGTGTTCATTGGCGGCGTTGCCCTGCCGTTCGTGAACCAGAAAACTCCGCCGGCAGGTGCCAGCGCGGGCACTTTCACGGGAAGTTTTCTTGTGGGCCCATCGGCGAGCCCGGGACCGCCGCCGGAAGCCATGCTGGTCGCGCCGGCGGCCGGCCCGCTCGGAGGTCTCACAGCGCCCGATGTAGCGACGATCATCAACAACGCCATCGGCACGGCGAACACGACGCGTGCGGTGATCCGTCTGCCCATAGGCACTTCCGCGCGCATGGCGATTGCCGTCGCCGATCTCGACGGCACGATCATCGGCCTCTACCGCATGGCGGACAGCACCGTGTTCAGCATCGACGTGGCCGCCAGCAAAGCCCGCAACATGGTTTATTTTAGCGGCGCCGCGCGCACGGCTGCCGATTTGACGGGCGTACCGGCGGGCACTGCCGTCACGAACCGAACGATCGGCTACGGCGCCCAGCCTTTTTTCCCTCCGGGGATTGACGGCAGCTCTCCTGGTCCTTTTTTCAATCTCTACTTGCACGATGTGGCGAATCCCTGCACACAAGGATTTCAAGTTGCCGGGCCAAATCAAAGTGGAGTTGTTTTTTTTCCTGGGTCGGTGCCGCTCTATCGCAACGGAGTCCTTGTGGGAGGGCTCGGCGTCAGCGGCGACGGCGTCGATCAGGATGATTTCGTGGCGGCGGGCGGATCGGCAGGCTTCGAAGCTCCGGCGGCGATTCGCGCGGACCAGATCGTTTTGCGAGGGGTGCGTTTGCCCTATTTGAAATTTCCGTCGAATCCGACGAATTGACAGTGGGACAGGCTTCAGCCTGTCTTCTATTGACTTCTACCAACGCCGTAAAAAATCAAAACCAAACAGGCTGAAGCCTGTTCTACTTACCCCTCGCGCAATTTGTGTCCGGCCAGGTTTCCGAGGCCATCGTACGCGGCGTACTTATAGAG
The DNA here is from genome assembly GCA_963813185.1 of uncultured Acidobacteriota bacterium. Classification (GTDB taxonomy): domain Bacteria; phylum Acidobacteriota; class Terriglobia; order Acidiferrales; family UBA7541; genus Palsa-360. The sequence goes on along the minus strand of CAWEYA010000021.1, from coordinate 5,844 downwards.
TTCAGAAAGCGTCGGAAAATTGAAGACCAGTTCGATAAACGTATCAATGGCGCCGCCGGATTCGAGTACGGCCATGCCCAGGTGAATCAGTTCAGTCGCGCCTTCTCCGAAAATTTGCACGCCAAGCAATTGCTTATTGTCCCGGCGGAAAATCAGTTTCAGCATTCCCGTGGACTCGCCGATGATTTGCCCGCGCGCGTTGTTCGCATATTTCGCGCGCCCGACCTCGTAGCTGATTTTCCTGTTCTCGCAGGATTCCGTTGTTTCGCCCACGGCGGAAATTTCCGGAATCGTATAAATTCCCATCGGGAGCTGTGAAGCCAGCCGCTGTTTATAAGGAATGCCGAAGGCATGGCACATCGCCACGCGCCCCTGCTCCATGGAGGTAGACGCCAGCGCGGGAAATCCGATCAGGTCACCGGCCGCGTAAATATGCCGCACTTGAGTCTGGTAGTGTTCGTTCACGTCGATGTTGCCTCGTTGGTTGATTCCGAGCCCGGCCTTTTCGAGTTGAATGCCGTCAACGGCGCCGCGGCGCCCTGCGGCAAGCAGCGCCGTTTCCGCCTCCACAACTTTGCCCGACGCGAGCGTCATGCGAACTCCGCCCGCGATGCGTTCGGTACCCTTGGCCCGCTCCTGAAAAAGAAATTTCAGTCCAAGGCTGGCGAGCCGCGCGCGCAACAGCTCGGAAATTTCAGCATCCAGAAATGGAAGCAGGCGTTCGCGGCTATCGACGAGCGACACTTCGACGCCCATTGCTGTAAAAATCGACGCGTATTCGCAGCCGATCACTCCGCCGCCCACGACAATCATGCTTTTGGGGATGCGGCCCATCCGAAGAATCGAATCAGAATCGAAAATGGTTTTGTCATCAAAGGGAATTTCCGGCGGGCGGTGCGGTTTGGAACCGGTCGCGATCAAAATCACTTCGCCGCGCAGGGAGCGCGTTGCGCCGAGCCCGTCGACAGCTTTTACCGTGTGGGCATCTTCAAACAGGGCCGTGCCCGTGATCAATTCGATTTTGTGCGCGGCCAGGTTTGTCGCGATCTTCAATCGTTCCGCGGAGACGACCGCGTCCTTGCGATGCATGAAGCCCTGCACCGTGAGGCCTTCGCGCAAGGAATAATCGACGCCGTAGAGCCCGCGCTGCCTCAGTCCGGAAAAGTAGAGCGCCGATTCGCGCAGCGTCTTGCTAGGCACCGTGCCGGTATTGACGCCCGCGCCGCCCACATTTGGCCCGCGTTCAATCAGCGCGACGCGTTTGCCAAAGTAGGCCGCTTGCGCCGCCCCCTTCTCTCCTGCGGGACCCGAGCCGATTACGATCAAGTCATGGGATTCCAAGCGAGATCTCCTTTGTCAGCGAGGATCTACGCGCACGATTGTAGTGGAAGTGGAATTAGGGCGGATAGGTTTCTGCGCCACGTCTCTCCGATGCCCTTCTCATCCCGGGCTGTTGGACACTCCTGAGAGTGAGGCGTCACGTTCCGAGAATCGTTCTTGTCAGATCTATCGATGAAAGATGAAATCGTCTTTCACGCTTGTGAAGCGACGATGGGCGACACTAACGGTGCCGCTCGAGCGGCAGCCTACCTCCTGGACTTCTTCTTCATGGGAGGCTTTTTTTCTGTACCTTTGGTGTTGATCAGCGCCAAATAGTCATTCGCATTAAACGGGTACCGGCGAGTGGACTCTGCTCCGGTCGTGCTTAGGGTGACGTTGACGCGACGATTGTTGGCCAAGACCATCACTTGTAGATTATTGATCATTTGCTGCTGATCGGCCGGGCTCAAATCAGGATTTTCCGCGATTTGCTGCTTTATTTGGTCAGCGGTGAGTTGATCCTCCTTGCCAAACGACCGTGTCTCAATGTGGTCCGCAGCGACACCATTCTCCACCAGATAGGCCTTGGTACGTTCCACGCGTCGCTGCGTAAGCGCCTTGTTGTATTCGGCTGAGCCGCGTGGGTCTGCGTGACCACCGAGAATCAAGTGTGCATCAGGCTTGTACTTCAGATAACTTCTGAGGTCCTCCGCCATTACTTTCAGGATGCGTGCCTGACTATCAACCAGCCCTCCTCCGGGATTCTCCGGGGTGGGCCGAGCGGTGGGAAAGTAAATACTGTGGAGAGCGAGTCTGGCCTCCAGCTGTTTGATCTCAGGGGGTGGAGCAGGGGTCGAAACTGGAGGTGGGGGAGCTTCCACGTTGACGATTGTGGTGGCAAATGCGGTGAGCGACGGATTGCGGTCGTCGCTTACGTTGCACGTGACTGTGATCACGCCAGGTCGCGCGCCTTGAGAATTCAACGCGGCGGTTGCGTCGGCACCGGAGATGTTGCCCGCGCTCGCCGTGTAGCTGTACATAAGTCTGCGGTTATCGGGACTGCTGGCATTTGCGCGGACCGTAGCGGTATCGCCCGTCATTATAGTTCCCGGATCTGACGAACATGCAATCACAGGGGGACGCGGTTTTTTCACATTAAATGTGGTCATGCAGGAGGCAACGTCACGCTTGCTGCCATCACTCAAGTTTGCGCTCGCCTGGTAAGGACCGGGCTGCAAGCCTGTGGTGTCGATTTGTGTGGAAGCATCGCTCCCCGACACTCGTGCGTCCGTGCCATTCCATTTATATTTGACGGCACGCTTCGGATTGAAGTTGGATCCACTGGCCGTAGCGGTTACCGGGTCGCCGGCAAAGACTTCGTTTGGCTGCGCCGAGCAGGCCGCGCTGGGTGGCAGTCCAGGCGCTCCGCCGCCAAACATGAAATTAAGGCCGGTCTGCAGTCTTAGACCTCGGATTTCCGTACTCGGCACAGACGGAGGGCCGTACGAATAGTTCGAGTATACGAAATCGGCCCTGATCAGACGCAGAGCAATATGTCTAGACAGATTGATATCAAGACCACCGCCGAGCATGAACCCGAATTTATCGACATCATGGAAGGCGTCGGGCATAAGGCGATGGTCGCCCACCAAAGCTTCAACAAACGGAGAAAAGCGATGACTGCGGAAGGTAATCTTCGGCCCAAGTGAGAGGTTGGAAAAAGCAGTGTCGTCTATTCTATTGGCGAGCGTGGTCTCGCCGGTACCCCAATCGGTGCTGGTATCAAGAGTAAGTCCAAACCAGCGACTGAAATTGTAGGTGATGCTTGCGCCGGCACCGTGCGGATTCGATTCCAGGCGACTACTGATCGGGAATAACGCTCCTGGAAGCTGGCCATGCACATCCGCGCCGGGATAAAAGAAGGAATATCCGCCAAACAGCTCCACTTTCGGAGCAGGTTGATCCTGAGCGGCGGCGAATGCGGCAAACGTACATAGCAGAGCAATCGCTGCCGGCAGCTTCTCTACAACTCGGCCAAGGTGGCTCTTTGATTGATATGACATGCGAATATCCCTCCGAACTTCGATTCCGTGAAATCGTGCTTTCCCCGCCCGCACCTTAGCGGTGCGTGCGCTCCTACACCTTCTCGATCTCGAATACCTCATGGACAGACAGGTACATTGACCGGATTGCTGTCTAACGAGACCGCACCCGTCCGCGCCAGCGCCCGGCCATTCAAAGTCGCGCCTGTTCCAAATGTGATGGAAGCCTGGGCCAGTATGGTCCCTTGAAATATGGAGCCTGACCCAATTGTTGCCGAACTTCCGACCTGCCAGAACACGTCATGGGACACGGCGCCTCCAGCCAGGATTATTTTGCTTTTGCCCGGACCGGCCGCCGTCGTGAGAGACGACACGATCTGGAAGATGTAGACACCATTGCCGTTGAGGGTCAGGTTTCCGGTGATTCCCAGAGTGGGCTGGGCGCTTGTGGTCTTGTAGACACCCGGTGCGAGGGTTTGCCCCCCTATATCCGCGGTGAGGACGGCCCCACCCGCTTCTCCTGCGGCGTTGTTGTACGCCGTGGTCAAATCACCCTGGGCCGTCATGGCCACTGGGTCCCCTAGATGTTCCACACCCGTCAGGGTTCCCGGTGGGAAGCCTGTGACCGAAAGAGCCGGCCAAATACCAATATCTCCTGTAACAATCGTGGGGCCGATACTGCTCACGACTGGAGTGGCGCCCAGGATTCCGAAGCTGCAACTCGCTCCCAGTGCGAGGGCTCCGGCAGGCGGGGCACACGGTGCGGTGGTCATGAACGTCCACACTTTATTAGCCGCCAGCAGATTACCAAACGAGTCAACTACCGAAGTGGTGATAGTGGCTGTAAAAGTGGTGTTCGGCGCGAGACTGGCCGATGGTGTAAATGTGGCAACATTGGTCGCCGAATTGTACGAAACTTGCCCAGACACACTCGCTGCGCTTGCCCCGGCCAAAGTAAACGATGACATGGTGATCGTCGCAGGGTTCATCGCCTTGCTGAATGTAGCGGTGATGAGGACAGTGTTGGGGCAAACCAGGGTAGAGCCGTCCACCGGAGTTACGGAGGTCACTGTGGGCGGGTTTAGGGGGTCGGTCGGGCTCCCCGCACCGGAATTCTTGTCCCGATCGCCGCACCCGGCCATGACTAGGATCAATAAACTTGCCGAAATCCGAATTTTATTAGCCTTCAATGCGCGCATTAGTTTCTCCCCTTCGGGATCGATGTGCCCGAACCGAGCAATATTCGCGGACTCTGATCAGTGAGCACTTGCGGGACCGAGATAGATAATTTTTGTCTCATGAAATCGATGATTGTCGCTCGTGAAGTATCGGGCTGTGTCAGGAATGATGACTGTTCACAATTATATAAATTTAGTTAGATGTTTCATTGTGGAACTAACATTGGCGAGTCGCTTCTGACTTGATCTGGAAGCTGTCTCGGGCTTGGCGTTCTTAGCGGAGCATTGCGGGGAATGATTGCGGCTGCGGAGAAATTGTTTTCGTCGCTAGCGAATCCAGCCTGGCAGTCCGCCGGCATGCCGGAACTCGTCATGCAAATCGCTCAGCGCCTGCTTATCGTTCTGGATGGTGACCTTCATCGTATCGATCTGATGAAGCAGGTCCATGTAAGTGTCGGAATGCACCTGCCCGGTGCACTCATCCGCGGTGTATTCCTGGACTCGTTCGATGTCCAATTGGGTTTGGAGGGCGGGAAGCGCCTTTCTGTCCTGGGCGAGTTTCTCGCGGGCTGCGGTGAATCGGGCTTTCCAATACGCTGCGAGTTTCGCCGTGTCATCCGCCGGCTGGGGCTTCGGTTTGGCGGCGCCTGGCGGCGGAGGCGGAGGCCCCACGACCGAAATTCCGCAGGGCGGGAGCTCTGCCACGCGATCATTGGTGTAGACATTTTGTGCCGCTGATTCGTCAACCTTGGCTTTGGCATTGCGGGCCGCGTCTGCAACGGTGACCGTTGGTATCCTACGCGGCTGTGTCTGAGGCTGTGGTTGCGGCTTCGGTTGTTGCTGCGACTGCGGATCTTGCTGTGGCTGAGGCAACGCCGATTGCGACTGGGCTAGCGCCATACCCGCCAACGAAAAAATTGCAAGCAGTGCGATAACAAATCTTCTCGCAAGCCACAACACTCGCGGGCGCCAGCTAAGAGTCAAGCTTGGTTGGCGCTGATTGAGTGTAGCTTTGGGCGGTATCCGACTGTCGCTCATCGGAGAACTCCCGTTCCAGCGATACCTATCGCCGGAATAATGGTGAGTCATCCTAACGTTTAGGGATATAGGTCGAAAGTACCGCCGCGGCGAAGGGTGCACCTGATGAACGCAACTAATTGACTACAATAATGTTAGATCGGGGGGAGGAGTGCACCTCTTGGCCATTCCGCAAAATCTCAGCAGGGGCGAAAGCGGACAGCCTCGCCGCGTCGGCTGACTGTCATACAGGAATCGCAAATTGATCCGTCGGCAGATTTAAGCGT
>CAWEYA010000020.1:0-46804 GCA_963813185.1 uncultured Acidobacteriota bacterium | reverse complement strand
TAAGATTACTATCAGTCAAAAACTACCGTCTTGTTCGCATACAACAGGACCCGGTGCTCCAGGTGCCAGCCGACCGCTCGCGAGAGAACTATTTTTTCAAGGTCGCGGCCCTTTTGCACCAGATCCTCAAGGGAATCGCGGTGCGAGATTCGCATGACGTCCTGTTCGATGATGGGGCCGTCATCCAGCGCCTCGGTCACGTAGTGGGCGGTCGCGCCGAGCAGTTTTACCCCGCGCTCAAACGCCTGCTGATGCGGCTTGGCGCCCACAAACGCGGGCAGAAATGAATGATGGATGTTGATGATTCGCTGCGGATAATAGGCGATGAATTCCGGAGACAATATTTGCATGTAACGCGCCAGGACGATTAAATCGACGCGATCCTGTTCGAGCAAGGCGCGCTGCCGCCGCTCGGTTTCCTGCTTGTTTTCCCGGGTCACTTCCATCACATGAAAGGGAACGCCGTAAAAATCCGCGTGGCGTTTCGCGTCGTGATGGTTGCTGATGATCAGAGGAATCTCGCACGCCAGTTCGCCCGTGTGCCAGCGATAGAGCAGGTCGACCAGGCAATGGTCGTACCTGGAAACGAACACCGCGACGCGCAGACGGTCGCTGGAAAGCGCGATCTGCCATTTCATGTTCATGCGGTCCGCAATCGGAGCGAAGTGCCGCGCGAAATCCCGCATCTCGATTTGGAAGCCGTCGAGGTCCCACTCGATGCGCGCGAGATAAAGGCCCAGATCCCGGACCATGTGCTGCTCGAAATGCAGAATATTTCCGCCCGCGCGGTAGATGAATTCCGCGAGCCCCGCGTCCAGCCCTTTTTGGTCCGGACACTGCACCCGCAGAATGGCGCTTCCATTCATGATTTCTCCCCGTTGCGAATCCAGGATTGTACCCGAAGATTTCTCCCGTGAGTCGGTTATCACTTCGAGTGCGCGGCAAAACGGGTGCTCATAAATTTTGTAAATGTGTTTCGAGCCGGCCCGCGAGCCACCCAATTCTTCGTGCCCCCCCGTGAACTCCCTATTGAAGGCCTTTCGCGATAAATGTCTCTGTAACCCGCGGCACCCTCATCGCCGATGATTCCGCCTATCGAGTCGAATATGTCGGACCCGATCGCGTCTTATTATCTTTTCCTCATGACTTTTTTACGCCCGTCCGTATATGTTCCTGGAGGCGCTTCAATGCCGATTCCCGATAAGCCGGCACACACGACGCGGAGTTGAAAAAGTGAGCTGAGATTCAAATCGAAGCGAGGGCACCAACCTTGTCCAAGTTAAATAATGCCATACGGTGGATCAGCTATGGTCTGGCGATCTTGGCGCTCGCCGCCGGCATCGCCTTACTCATCGGCGATGCAATATTCCGACTCTACCCGGGCTCCCGGCGGCGGCGATTTCATCCGCGCCGTTACTCCTGGTGGGCACATCGTTTCTGATCCTGCAACCGATCCTCCGCCCGGGATTTGCGGATCTGCTGAAAAACGGGCTCCTTGCGGCGACATTCTTGCTTTGGGGATTTATTCAATTCATGCCGCGGAATGCGGCATCCCTGTGGCTCGGCAACCTCGTGATCGTCCTTTACGTTTTGGATCTGGTTTGGGTGGTCCTCGGGACCAGGATTTCACATAAGAGAAATTGAGATTCGTATTTTTGGCGCGTTCACCGGGCGTTCCTAAGAATAGTAGCGCAAGATCCATTCCGCGACGCAGCACGGTTTTGCGCCGCCCTCCGTTTCGATGGTGATGCCAAACACCGCCTCAACGCTGCCGGATAACTCCCGGTAAGATTGCAAACTAACGCGCGCGCGAATCTTCCCGCCCGCGCGAACGGGCGCCGGAAAGCGAACGCGGTTCAGTCCGTAATTAATCGTCTGCCGCACGTCGCCCGGCAACTCGATCGCCTCCCTCATGAAATGGCTCATTAAGGACAGCGTCAGAAATCCGTGCGCGATCGCAGCGCCATAGGGAGATTCGCGCTTCGCGCGTTCCGGATCGACGTGAATCCATTGGTGATCTCCCGTCGCTTCTGCAAATTGCCGGATGCGCTCCTGCGTCACGGCCAGCCAGCCGGTTGTGGCGATTTCGCGGCCCACGTAATCTTTCAACGATTGCAAAGATTCGAGAACGAGGATGGGCATGGCATTCAGGATTGATATTGCGCAGGTCTTGCGGTCTGCGAAAAAATCCAAAGTACGGTCATTCCGGGGCCGCCGCGGCGGCCCCGGAATGACCATAGGAAATCCGCGCCGTATTACTTGGCCGGTTTCAGTTCCGCGTACAACTGCCCGACAAACCGGTCCGCCATCTTGTCCCCGTTCGGCGCGGCCGGAGGCACGTTTGCGTCGAATGCGGCCGAGGGATGCGCGGCAACCACCTCGTCCGCCGTCTTCCCCTGCTTCATGAGTTTGGCAACCTCGTTCCGCACGCCAATGATCATATCCCGATGCGCCATGACAGCAGTCCTATCGACTGTCGGTCCGTGGCCCGGAATAATTTTCGTATTCGGCCCGGCCAGAGCGACCACCTGTCCAAGCCCGGTGATCATTCCATCGAGGCTTCCGCCGTTCGCGCGATCGATGTTCGGATATCCGATCGAGCGGTAGAAATCGCCGGTCATAATCACGTCTGCGTTGTGAAAGTACACCATGGTGTCGCCGTCGGTGTGCGCCTTGCGGATGGGGATGAGGTCCACGGTTTCTCCGTTCATGTGAAACGTGACTTTGTTTTCATAAGTCACGACCGGAAGACCGACCTCCGGTGCGGGCGTCCCCGGCTGCCCGTTTGCGCCCGGGTTGGGATTCATCAGACGGTCTCGCAATTCGTCACGCGCGAAAATCGTCGCGCCCAGTTTTCCCATGTTTGCGTTGCCGCCGGTGTGATCGGGATGCACGTGCGTGTTGACCACAAAGCGAATGGGGTTAGGCGAAATTTTCTTGATTTCCGCCACGATCCGGTCGCTGAGCGGAGCGAATTGCGTGTCCACCATGAACGTCCCTTGCGGCCCCACCAGCACGCCGATCGTGCCGCCACGGCCGTCAATCGTGTAGAAATCGTCGGTGATCTTGTTCGACTTCACTACCGTCTTGCTGTCGTCCACGGGCGCCTGGGCGCGCGCCGATCCCGCTACGATCAGCGACACAGTCAACAAGGCCCCCGGCACTGCCAGGGCGCGTCGAATCCATGAATGTTTCATTGGCTTTTGCTCCTGATGAAAAAAGCGATTTTGACTTGGGTTGCTGTTCGAGAGTATATACCAATCACGCTTTGTGCCAATATCCGGGTGTGGGAAAACCTTTGGCTCGTTTGGAGGCTCCATGAAACCGCTTCCCGTGATCGCTTTGCTGGCCCTGCTGGCTGCGCCGGCATTTGCCCAGGAAGGGCCGAGCGTGCCGGCACTTCCCTTCGAATCGGTGCCGAATCCGCTGAAGTATTCCATCGATCAAAACTTGGGAGAAGTCCTCAGTGTGGCCGTGAACTCCAAAGGCCACATCATCGTCCTGAATCACCCCGGCACGGCGACGGCGGGTCCGGTCTACGGCAATGCCACAACGCAAATTTTTGAATTCGACGCCGACGGCAAATTTGTGCGTGAACTTGGCCGCGGCGTTTATGGTCTGGCCTACGCGCATTCCGTGCGCTTCGATAAGTACGACAACCTGTGGGTCGTGGATAAGGCGGCCATGTCCGTCGTCAAGTTCAATCCCGCCGGATACGTGGTCATGAACCTCGGGCGACGCGACGAAGGGCCGGACGAGCCCCGCTACCGCCATGCCGATCCCCCGCCCACTCCCGTGGACGGCTATTTCAACGGCTCAACCGACGTCGCCTGGGACAAGGACGACAATATCTACGTGGGTGACGGTTATTTCAATTCGCGCATCGCCAAGTTCGACAAGCATGGAAACTGGATCAAGCAATGGGGAGGTCCGGGAACGGGCGGAGTCCACGCCAACGAAAATCCCGGCCAGATCAAAAATCCCCACAACATCGGTATCGACCGCGACAGCAACGTGTATGTCGCCGATCGCGGCAACCGCCGCATTCAGGTGTTTGACCTGGATGGAAATTTCAAGAAGTTCATCTTCCTGAATGTGCCCTACGACAAGATGCGGCATCCAGTCCTGGGTAATTTGCCCGTAAATCGCCCGGACGAAACCGCCCCGTGGACCATCTGCATCACCAACACCACGCCGCAATATCTTTACACCACCGACGCCGAACCCGGCCGCCTCTACAAGCTTCAGTTGCCCGAAGGCAAGATCCTCGGCACCTGGGGCGAATCCGGGCACGAACTTGGCGAACTCAGCTGGGCCCACGGCCTCGCCTGCCCCTCCGACGATCTCCTCTACATCGCCGACATGAACAACTGGCGTGTGCAGAAACTGGTCACGAAGGGAAAAAAGTAGCGAACGCTTCAGAGCCTGAGTGCCAACTGCCAAATCTTTGTAGGGCATGGCTTTCAGCCGTGCCCTAACGATTGCAGAATCAATTCGGCTTTACAGGTTACGGAAAAATTCCAAAAGTGTCATTCCCAGGGCGCGGTTTGCCCGAGGAATCTGTCTTTTTCTTGGGTTTGGTGAAAAAGCAGATCCCTCGCTTCGCTCGGGATGACATTAAACTACTTTTTCCCGCAGCCTCTTTAGCCGCTGGCGTGTTGGAAATCGAGTTGCAGCACGGGCTCTCCAGCTTGTGGATTTTAGTCCTTGCAAGGACGAACCCCCGCAGGCTGAAGAACCCGCGCCATCTGTATCGCTAACCCAAAAAAACGCGCCCCAGGCTCCTGAGAGCCGAGGGCGCGTTTTATTTCAGTGTGCCTACTGCCCGATTTCCAGGATCACGAACGATCCGGCGATCGGTGTGGGACGCGGCCGTGGATTGTCCGGCGTTGGCTGCCCCGCGGGTTTGAAGTCCGCGGTCTCCGTGTAGACGCGGTGCGTTGTGGGGTCCAGCGTCATCGTACGCGTGCCGGCTTGAGTGTTGATATTCCCGACGACGGTGTACTTGTCCGCTGAATCCTGGTGAATCACGGAAACGAAGCCGTCACGGCACGAGGCGAACGCCATCCCCGTACTCGGATCGTAGCCGTTGCCATCGGGATCGCCGCCAATCGGCGGGGAAGCAACCACTTTTCCATTCTCCGCGCTCACCACGACCATCACCTTGTCGCAGGCCACGAAAATCCGCTTGTGAGCGCTGTCGTAGGCCATTGCGGAAGGCCCATCGCAGGGGGCAAGCGGCCACATACCTTTGACGGCGTAGGATTTCGTGTCGAATTCTTGTATGGAACTCTTGTCTTCGATGTTGACCCACATGTTTCCACTGCCGTCGAGAATGGCTTCTTCCGGCTTACCGGCGAGCTTGACTGTGCCGATGACCTTATCGGAGGTTGCGTCAATTACCGTCGAATCCGAGCTCTTGCCGTTAAATGTGAAGACGCGCTTAGTGGCGGCATCGTAGCGGATAGAATCAGGGTCTTTCCCGGGTATGGGGATGACCGAAGTGGCCTTGAGCGTCTTCAAGTCCACAACCGAAACCGTGTTGGCGTCTCCGTTGCTCGTAAACGCTTTGCCCAAATCCGTGGCCAGAGCGATGCCGTGAGAGTTCTTGGAATTGGCAATCTCAATGTCGCCGATCACTTTCCCGGTGGTGACATCCACTACCTGGAAGTGCGACCCGCGGGCGACATAGAGCCGGTGTGAGGGCGGGTCAATCAACAAGTAATCCCACCCCCCGTCTCCCCCGATTTGCATTCTTTTAATGATCTTATAGCCGCCGGCCTGCGGAGCGGCATACGCGATCACGCCTGCAACGAGCGACAGCACAAGCATCGGGCTCGTCCGGCGCAACCATCCTGCGATATTTTTTCGTAACATGCGAATCATCTCCTTATGGTTTCTTTTGAGCAGAAAGTTCCGTACCTGGACCCGATTTAATAATACGTTTCACCCAGCCTTTAGTTTCGCTGCATCCGCACAACCTTATCGCACCGCGACTGGAGTTCCGGCGGCCTCAACCGCCGCTTCCTTATCGCTCGTCAAATAATATTGAATCGCCGGCGTGATGATCAGCGACAGCACCATCGAAATCAGGATTCCGCCGATGACCGCGATCGCCAGGGGTTGCAGCATCTGCGAGCCCGCCCCCAGCGCCAGGGACAACGGCAGCATCCCCGCCACCGCCGCCATAGCCGTCATGACAATGGGCCGAAGTCTCCGGCGGCCCGCCTGGACCATGGCCTCTTCTGCTGCGAACCCGACCCCTAGGAATTTCTGGTTGGCGTCGAGCAAGAGAATCCCATTCTTGGCCACGATTCCCAGCACCATGATCAGTCCCATGAAGGACGCCACGTTGAAATCGGTGCGCGTAATATATAGCGCGAAAAACACGCCCGAAGTCGAAAGGATGGCCGAGGATAGAATCGCCAGCGGTGCCGAGAAGGACCGGAACTCGAACAGCAGCACGATGAAAATCAGCACCAGCGCCAGCAGCAGCACCACCGCTAGATCGTGGAACGATTTCTGCTGCTCCTTGTACGTGCCCCCGTAGGCCACCCGGATCGACGGGGGTAAGTGCAAATCGTTTACCGCCTTCTGCACCGCGGCCACTCCTCCGCCAAGGTCGATCCCTTCGAGCCGCGCAATGACTTCCTTTTCCTGCTGCAAGTTATCACGGAGAATCTCGGTCTGGCCAGGCACTTCGGTAAACGTGGACACGGAACCGAGAGTGGCCGATCCGCCGTTCGCATTGACGATCATCGTGTTATTCATGGCTTCGAGCGAAGAGCGGCTCGAGGTCGGGTAACGAACGCGCAGGGTGTAGGGCTTGTCATTGATAATCATGGGCGCGGTGGCGGGCTCGCCGTCCACAATCGCGGCAGCCACCGTGGTCAGCTGGTCGGTGGTAAAGCCAGCCTTGGCTGCTGCCGCCGGATTCACGGTAAAGACCACGGCTGGGCCGCTCGTGGTGTTGTCAATTCCGTCTTCAATGTCCACGATGGGTTTCTTGTAATTGACCTGGATGCGGCCCAGGGCATCGGCCACGCGCGGCGCCCAGGCCGTCAGTTGATCCACGTCCGGCGAAAACAGCTGGACGACGATCGGCTGCGGCGCGCCGGTGAGGTCCGAAATCATGTCCTGAAGCACTTGCGTGAATTCGACGTCGAGTGATGGTTCCGCCGTCGTCACCTTGGAGCGGACGTTGGCGATGATGTCATCGATTTTGCGTCTCTTTCCGTCCCTCAGCTTCACCGCGATGTCGCCTGTATTGGGTTCCGTTACAGCGGCAAGTCCGAGCTGCAATCCGGTGCGCCGTGAGGTGTTCTCGACCTCGGGGACTGACTTGATGATATTTTCCACGTGCGTGATGACGCGATTGGTTTCCTGAAGCGAGCTGCCCGGCGGCATGACGTAGTCCAGAATAAAGCCGCCCTCGTCCATGTGGGGGAGCAGGTCCGTTCCAAGCTGGCGATAACACAAATAAGAAACCGCGATCAGGATCAGGCAAAACCCGCCGAGCCAAATCGGATGTTCGAGCGCGCGCCGCATCCAGCGCTCATAAAACACGATGATTTTCTCGAACAATCCGCCCCTAAGCGATTCTTCCTCCGCGGCCATCATGCGTCTCATGCGCTCGAATTCCGCATTTTCGGAATCCTCTTGCGGCGCACGTTCCGTGCCAGCGGCGGGTTCCGCTTGGCCGCGACGGATCAGGTAAACTCCCAGGTTCGTTGACCAGGTGAGCGCCAGGGCCAGGGAAGTCAAGAGCGAAACGCTCATGGCGATGGCCAGCGCGCGGAAGAAGGTTCCGGTCACGCCCGTGATCGAAATCAAGGGCAGGAACACGACGATCGGGGTCAGCGTTGAACCGATCAAAGGAACAGTCAGTTCTTTGAGGGCGCTGTTGACCGCTTCGAGCCGCCCTTCTCCTCCATCGCGGTGCAGCACAATATTCTCGACGACCACGATCGCGTCGTCGATCACCAGCCCGCCTGCCGCCGCCAGGCCCCCGAGCGTCATCATGTTGAAGCTTTGCCCCAGGATCTTCATGGCAATGAAGGTAACGAAAATGGCCACGGGAATTACCAGGCCCGTCATCAGGGCCGTGCCAACGTCGCGCAAGAACAGCCAGATGATAAACCCGGCGAGCAGCAGACCGATGATAATCGCGTCGCGCACGCTCCCGATCGACTCGCGCACGATGTTGGACTGATCGTAAAATACGTTTAAATCTACCCCCGCGGGCAGTTTCGGCCGGATCGCCTCGATTTCCTGGTGCACCAGGTTGGCGACATCCACCGTGTTGCTTTCCGGCTGGCGGCTGATGCTCATGAGGACGGCTGGCTTTCCATTCGCCGTGACCACCGTGAAATTTGGCGCCGCGGAAGCCGTCACCACCCCCACGTCATGCACTCGAACAGGCGCGTCGCCCACATTCTTGATGACCATGTTGCCGATGTCTTCCGCATTGTGGACCTGCGAATCGATCAGGCCAAGAAACAACTGGTGGTTGCGGCTCAGAAGGCCCGGCGAATCGACAATGTTGGTGTGATTGGCGGCATCCAGAATGTCCTGCACCGTCACGTGGGCGCGCAGCATCTTGGACGGATCGGGCGTCACTTGAAATTCCGGCTGCTGTCCTCCTTGCACCAGGACGGTCGCAACTCCATTGAGCCGGTTCAAGCGCGGCTTCATGTCATACGTCGCGATTTCCCAGAGTTGCGTTTGCGGGACTTTGTCGGACGTGAGGCTGTAGCCAAGAATCGGGAAGCTGGCGAAGTCCAGCCGGTGCGATTCGATCTGTGCCGTGGAGGGAAGCGTGCTCTGAATGCGCGCGATTTCGGAATTTACCAACTGGAGCGTCGTGATCATATCCACGTTCCAGTTGAACGATAAATCGATTTCGGCCGATCCCCGGCTGGTTATCGAGCGCACATCCTCGAGACCCGGCACGCTGTTCACCGCGTTTTCCAGCGGGCGCGTGATGGTGACTTCCATTTGCGCGATCGGCATCACGCCGTTGTCCACGCCCACGATAATGCGCGGAAAATTGGTCGCCGGGAAAACAGCGATGGGCAGCGAGAGCGCTTCATAAACTCCCACGACGGCCAGCGTCAAAATCAAAAAGATGATTGACTTGGAGTGCCGGGCAAACCAGTAGCGCGACTCCGGAGAAGCAATTGGTGCGGAATGGCTGGGTGTTTTGTCAGACATGAGTTTCTACCTGTCGCAAAGTCATATGGGAAATGTTGGGAGCGATGGCCGCGCGCACTCCGCCCGCTTCATCCAGCCTGGCTCTGATGTGATTGGTCGTGAACATCACTATTCCTCTTCGTCTGGGATCTTTGGCGCCTGCACTTGGATCTTGGTTTTCGCCAGGACTGGGTCGTCTTCATTGGCCAGTTCGAACGCTCCCACAGTGACCACGCGCTCTCCGCCCGATAGCCCGTCGGTTACCTGCACGGTTTTGGCTTCCCCGTCGCGTATGCCGACCTTTACCTTCTTTTTGCTGGGTGCGTTGTCACTATCCAGAACGATGACCGTGTTAACTCCGTCTGTTGTGGTCAACAGGGCGGCTTGAGGGATCACAATTGCGTCCTTCACCGTTTCGGCGACCATGGCAACGCGCACGCTGGTTCCAGGCCGCAGGCTTCCTTTTGGATTGGGGGCTTGCACCCAAACCTCCACGGTCGTGCTGTTCGGATCCACTGCGGGGCTCACCAGGGAGACTTTGCCTTTAACCTGAACGAGTTGCCCCGGAATCGTAATAGTCGCGGGATCCCCCACTTTCAGACTCGCCGCCTCCAGCTGTGCGATGTGCGCACGGGCCACCACTTGGGACAGGTCCATCACGGTGATAATCGGAGTGCCCGTGGCCGGTGTTTCCCCCGGATAGTAAGGACGGTCGGTAACAACACCGTCGATCGGGCTCTTAATCTGGGTGTAACTCACCTGGGCATTGGCGTTTTCCGTGTCCCCCTTTGCTGCGTCCCGCGCGCCCTCGGCCACTTTAAGGTCAAACTGTTTTTGTGCGAGGTCATAGGTATTCTTTGCCTGAGTCAATGCGACGGAAGCGTCGTCCAAATCCCTCGCCGAAACCGCGCCCTCCTTGTACAGCGCCGCCCGGCCGTCGTAAAGTTTCTGCGCCGAATCCAGGGATTGCTTGGCGAATTTCAGATCCTGAGCGCTCTTCTGCACCGTCATCTGGTAAGTGACCTCGGCTTGCGTGTAGCCGCCCTGGCTCTTCATCGCCGCCCCGGTCAAGTCCTGGTTCTCCAGCTCCCCGAGCAACTGCCCGGCCTTCACATGACTGCCTCTTTCCACATTCCATTTCTTGATCGAGGAGACGACCTTGGCCACGATCGCCGCTTGATCGCGCGGGTACAGCACCGCGTCCGTAACCACCTTGCGCTGGATCGGCTCCTTTTCCGCGGCGTCCACCTGCACCGTCACGGTCGGCGTTGCTTCGTCCGCTTTTTGTGTGCTGCAGCCTGAGAACAGGATGCCCGCAGCCATTAGTACAACGAATGAGCGGACCGGTCTGCCTGTTTCGATTTCATGTTTTTTAGGGCGGGCTCCCTGGCGAGCCGGCGCCGTGCCTGTTATTAAAGGGAAATACATTGTTTTGCTCCCATTCCTTTAATTGCTTTTGAGTTTTCCATCTTTCAGAAACTTCCCGTAAATGTCTGCAGTGTCGCCAATAGAGTACGATAGCGCACTTGCGCGTCGGCATAGGCGTTCCGTGCCGTCACCAGCGCTGTTTCCGCGTCCACTACTTCGGTCGCGGGGGAAGCCCCTGCCTGATACCTCAGGGTAGTGAGACGCAGGCTCTCGGCCGCAAGTTCCGCCGTAGTGCGTGATTCATCCAGGGCCGCCCGTGCGATGAGCGCTTCGTCATAGTTGGCATAGAGTTCGCTGATATGCATACGCTGAGCCAGGCTCAATGCCGCTTTGGCGGATTCCTGTTTGTATTCCGCCTGATGCAGCTTGCTGCGCAACGTTCCCCAATCCCACACGGGCACTGTCAACGCCGCCGTAAGGAAATAACCAAGATTAGGAACGACCCCGACCGCCGGATCATTTTGCACCGATGCGCGAGTGCAACGAAGGGCAAAGCAATTCGCCTCAATCCCGTAATCAGTGTCCACCGTCAAAGTAGGCAGAAACGCAGTTTTCGCCAACTTGACGTCTAATTCCGCCTCCCGAGCCGTCTCCAACGCAACTCGCAAATCGGGATTCTGCTTTTCCGCCATCGCTTGAACTTCCGGAAACGGCGGCAACGCCGGGGCGGAGTCGAGGTCGTCCACCACGCTGAAATTTTCATTGAAGTCGGGGAAAAGCATTACGGCAAGGCCCAGGCGAGTGTCTTCCATGGAAAACTTGGCTTCGTCGAACGCCTGCTTCTGGATGCGGAACTGAATCTCCGCCTTCAAGGCGTCGCTGTGCGGCGCTTGTCCCTGACGTTCCAGATCCCGCGTGATGTCCATGAAGCGTTTGGCCTGATCCAGCCCGGCCTGCGCGGTGGCGTATTTGCGCTGCGCGACCACCACAGCGTAATAACTCCTCGTGACGGTCACGCCCAAACCGCGGCGGGCTATTTCGGCCTTCGCATTGGCCAGAGCTTCCGCGGCTTTGGCGCGGTTATATCCCGTTCCCAGCAGAAGTCCCGGCGAAAGATCCTCGTGGTATACGCCCCAGGCGCGGTATACGTGAACACCGTCGTTGGTAACGTATCTTCCGTCGGAGATTTTTCCGCCATCGCCCTGCGTGCCCAGGTATTGTGTCGTCGCCGTAATCGACGGCAGCATGGCATTTCTGGCCTGGATGCGATCTTCTCGCGCGCTCCTGGCATCATAGGTCGCGCCGAGTAGCGTCGGATCGAGTTTCCGCGCTCTCTCCAGCGCGTCCTGCAAAGTTATCGTAGTAGGCGGCGTCGCCTGGCCCGGTCCTGTCGGTTGCAGGAGCTTGACGTCGGATTCATCGCTGGGCGCCTGAGAAGTGGCTTGCGCCGCAGCTCTTGAGATTGGGAAGATCACTGCAACGGCCAAACCCAGTGCTATAACGGAAAAATGCCTGATCAATTTGAGCGAGCGGCTTTGGCGAAGAACTCGCCGCCCGTTAGACAAAAAAATATCCACAAGACCGAATGAATCACCCATGGAATCCATCTCCCCCGCTCCTGGCCGCAGCCGGCTGGATTCAACCCCGAGGGGGATGTCCAGCACCTGCTCCGGAATGGCAGAATATAACCGTATCGAGCGACCTCGTGTCAAGCAAACCAGTGAAGCATAGCAATTTCACATGAAAATTATCTGAATAATTATTCCGCGCAGGCCTGCGGTATTTTGTCCGCAATTTCTTGCCGTCACTGAAATCCGGGAACGCCAATCTCCCGATTGGCGTGTTAGGTCACCCCGCCGCCAATCGGGAGATTGGCGTTCCCGGGAAAATCGCGCGCCGTTCAGGCTGCCTGCTCCGCCAGAGGTTGGCGGCGAACAAAACTCACCTCCATGCCCATAGGCGTCTTGATGATTTCGCAGGATTTGAAATCAGACTCGCCCGCGAGCGACGTCATTTGCTCTTCCGTATGCGCGCGCTTCAGCAGCATGTGCTTGAACGTGAATTTGGTCATCCAGGAGTTCGTCCGGCTGAGGCGCAGTCCATCCACGTAGGCCACGATTTCGTCCCAGGACGCGTCCTTGCGCAGATCAATGATGACGGCCCTGCCTCCCGGCTTCAGCACTCGATGCATTTCATTCAGCGCCTTCAGGGGTTCGGAAAAATTCTTGAAAGCCGCGCGGCAAATGATCAAGTCGAATAACCCATCCTCCAGAGGAATGTCCGACGCGCTGCCGTGAATAAAACGCGCCACCACGCCTTCGCGCTTCGCATATTGCGAAGCCATCCGCACAAAGGATTGGCTGATATCCAGCCCCGTGATCTTAAAAGGCCCGAGCTTTGCCAGAGCGACCGAAAGATATCCCGGGCCGGGCGCGATTTCCAGCACGCGGGCATTGGCCGGTAGATCCTTTGCAAGTTCCCGGGCCAGGCGCTCAAATTCTCCGAGGTCCCTCCGCGTGATCTTGGCGTACCAGGAGGCCAGCCCGCCTTCCATGGAAATCCCTCGATACGGTTTTCTTGCCGATGCTTGCATGTCTATTTCTCCTTTCGTGGTCGACTAGCTGCTGGTAGTTTTCCTCTTTTTATTCTTGCGAATTGCGGCCGCAGGCGCTTGCTCCCTGCGCCCTTCCGCCTTCGCGGCCAGAAGCTGCTTGCGCATTTCCGTCCAGCCGCTGCGCAATTTGCGGTTGTCGCGTTTGAGATCGTCGAGCAAATCCGTGGAGAACGTGTATTCCGCGTCCGTAATGGCCCTGTAATACTCGCTCTCCAGCGAAAACAGGCGCGGCAGCTTCATGGCCCGGCATTTCCGCTCTTCCTCGTCGATTTCCTCGATCGTTTTTTCAAGAAGGCCGATGCGAATCTCCAGCAGCTCGATCACTTCCTCCGGCGGCAGGACGGGCAGCAGCGAAATCGCCGCTTCAAACATGGGGTACTCCTTGACCGGCGAACTCACCAGCTCCCGCATCCAATCGATCAATTCGGCCTCGCCCAGGGCCCTCAGCTCATAGACCGTCTTCACAGGGCGCCTGCCGTCCTTCAAGACTTCGCGGACGGCGATGAAATTTTCGCGCAGCAACTGTTCGATGACGGCGTAAAGCGCGCCGTAGTTCAGCCGGATGCTTCTCTCCTTGTGGCGTTGGCGCAGGGTGGTGGCCATTTCGTAGGGGTGCATGGGCCGTTCGTAGAGGAGGACGAGGATGGCCAGGGCCAAGGGGTTGGAAAACGCGCGTTTGGATTCGGCCGTCATATACTCTGGCCAGAATACTCTATTCAGATTACTCTGTACAGAGTATATGGGCCGCGCGCGCGGCGGGGGAGATTTCCGGGGGAGCGGAAGACGCGGACCGCCTGCCTCGAATTCCGGCATTGTGGCATGGGGGAGGCGGTCCTGCGTTCGGCCCGCCTCCTCCGCATGCCCGGCAGGATGCAGAGTTTTTCTTGCAGTTCAATCCGCGTTGGCCGGGCGAACTTTTCACTCACTTACATTCAAGATTGCTTTTTTGTTGTTCTGGCGCTGATTTTTGGCGAGACGCTTTCGAGCGCCTGGCGCGCCATCTTCACGTGATCTTCGAGCGTGGGCAGGGTTTGCGCGGCGAAGCTCTTGATCGAGGCGTCTTTGCCGTCGCTCGCTTCGCGGCGGAACGCGGCGATATCGGCTTCATGGACTCTCACCATATCGCGGGCGTAGGCGCGGTCAAACGCGCCCCCGGAAAGTCCGGAGAGGCGGGCATGGGCGGCTTTATGCTTTAGACATGAGGGGATTCCACGGGACGGATAAAGTTTGCTGTCCCAATCGGTGATCGGCGCTGAAAGCGCGTGGGAAAACTCCGGCTTTTCAGGGGACGAAAATACTTGGGGTCAAAACTTTCGGCTACCGGAGCGGATCAACTCTGCGCACCTCGATCGTCTCGGTTTGGGGGTCGAGGGTGCCGATGACTCGCACTTTTTGTCCTGCATAAGGTTCCACGAGTTCCGGTTTATCCAACCGGTAAACCTTGTCCTTGTTTTGGAGCACAAATCGGCCGCCGCGATTCTTGATGCAATATAAGGTGCAGTCCGTGGCGGTCTTTCCGACCGATTTCATCTTGAGCATTTCCTTGTGCGATTTATCAAGAGAATGGACATTCAGGTAGTGGTGTCATTCGAGGCGAAGGAATTAGGAAATACACTGATTTACGGGAATTATACGCTTGACTCCCTGGAGGATGAAAAATAAGCATAACTCAAACCCCACCTCTTTGTGGTCTTTTGCAGCCCAATCTGCGATATTCTAATCGCGGTGACCCATACTACACTTGGAGTCCGATCGTGCCCAGAGTAACGGACGATGCCTTGGATTGTGTTATTTACCTCTATCCAAGCGTTTCGGAAGCAGAGAAGGGCGAATCCGTAGGAGGCACCGGTTTTCTCGTGGGTATTTCCTTAGACGCACACAAGGACGCAGAAAATTGTTACGTCTACGCCATTACAAACAGTCATGTCGTCAGGGAGGGTAAATCCCCCGTAATCAGGTTGAAGTCCACAGACGGCGGGCATCAGATACTTAATAAGCCAATTAATGCGTGGGTTCATCATCCGCAAGCTGATGATGTGGCGGCATGTCTTGTTTCACCGCTACCTCCGAATACCATACGGAAATGGATAAACAAAGATATGTGGGCCACTCGTGAACTTGTAGAGCGATACGACATCGGACCCGGCGATGATGTCTGTATGATCGGCCGATTCATAAACCATGAAGGTAAACAGAAGAATCTCCCCTCTGTTCGGTTCGGAAATATTTCTATGATGCCTTGGGAGCCATTCATTCATCCGGCGCGGGGCATTCGCCAGGAGAGCTATATGATAGAGTGCCGTTCGTTGCCTGGTTATAGCGGCTCTCCCGTATTTGTTTACGAGTCGTCGCTTAATCTCGGGGTTCCGAGGAGGGAACCCTTGCCATTCCTGCTTTTAGGATTGGACTGGTGCCATCCATCCATTCCTGAGAAAGTTTGTGAGAAGGACGGAAAAACACCGGTTCCAGTGGGGTGGGTTGTTAATTCTAATAGCGGTATGGCGGGCGTTGTTCCTGCATGGAAAATAGAAGAGCTGCTTAACGAAGACCCTTTTAAAGCCACAAGAGAAGCCGGGGAAGATAGAATCAGAAAGATGAAGTAATCCGCTACTGTTATATTGGACTAGCTCTTCTCAGCTTTATTTTCTTCTGTTTCTTCTTTTTCCGTCCAGACCTATTTAGGAAGCGGTATGAGTTCATGAGAGCGAACCCCGCGTTACTTTTGTAGTTCGGGGGCAGTTGCCGTAGAGGATACAGTCTGCGCTGTCGCGGGAGTCGCAGGACTGGGCATTGCCGCAATCGCTTTGCAATAGGCTAATTCGGGATTCCGAGAGCACTCGGTATCTTGAAGTACGATGAGTTGGCCGCATGGTGTAACCTTCCCGCTGATAGGGCCAGTCCAAGCCTGATCTGGATGCGCCTTGCAGAATGTCCGAGCTGCCACAGCAAATGTCAGCATTTGATCCGCGTGTTGTGCCTTTAGCTGTGCGTTTGCCGCAGGCTGATACGCTTCATTCCAATTAAAGCAGGAGACGTTTTGTCCGTTGGGAAAGTTCCATGAGCCGTCGGGGTGCCCCGCACACCATTTATTGACGCGATGCTTGAGAATCGTATTGCCTATTGCGGAGCCTAGCGCAGCGCCTGCTGCTTTGCTGGATTCATTCATCTCGCGCTGTTGTTCCGCCCTTTGAGCATCCGTTGAACCAGTGCTGGTGGTGTTTGACGTGCAGTTAACCCACTGACTATTGACGTTGCAGTTTGTATCCGTCGTGCTGGTTTGCTGACCGAATGCCGACCCGGCTGTCAGCAAAACCAGAATACCAAGAACGTATTTCATTTCTTTTTCTCCCTTATACTTCATCTTTACAGACCGCGAACGCAGCAGGAAGCTGGCCGATGGTACAGGTGCGCCTGTCTTGTAAATGACAGTTATCATCAATCTACGGGCTGCTTAACACGGCTGCGCGGACGCCAGGTCCGCAAAATGGACTTGATCTCGGTGCGGCAAAAACGGAAGAACAATAAGACGTTTAACAGCACGCCCTTTATTTCAAGGATGATTTGGTGGAGTTTGCTGACGGATTCGGGACCAAGCATCGGGCACCCTCTCTTGCAGCTTCCGATTGGTCCAGCAACGAGCCGCCGCGCAGCATGGCTCCCGTGCTGGCCTGGGAGGGTCCGGTACCGATGGGCAGGATCAATGGATCGGTCTGAAGGTTTCGGATCCAGATGGGGTAGAGCCGCTCGTTGAATATTCCAAAGGGGGTCAGAAATCTTCCTACCGACACGGTCACGTAAGGGTTGGCTATGTAATCCACCTGGAGATAGTCAATGCTTTTCAGAACCTGGCCACGAAACGAGCTGCTCCCCGGCTGTTGGGTCATATCAGCTTCGAAAGTGGCGCGCGATTCGATCAGCCATCGATCTCCTAAGGGAACGAGGAGTACAGGGGCGATCAGAGGGCCCAGATGGGGTTGTCCTCCATTAAATGTGGCGATGAATCCGGTTCCCCCGATGATGACGGGCACGGGCTTGGGAGTATCGGGTTGATCCTGGGCGCGGAGAACAGGAACGGCAAGCAAAGTCAACAACGCGACAAGCAATAAAATTCGACAATGCCGGGAGAACAACGAATTTTGGCGCATTCCAGGCGTGCTGGGCATGCGTACACAACCAGTTTCGAAAACAGGACCAGCGAATTTTCCCACCTCAGCAACCCCACAATCGTCAGCCACCCGGCTACGTTTTTTATATGTTGAGGGGTCACCCGGAAGGGGTCAAGCGCAGTGGATTTGTTTTGCCGGAGTGATAATTAACGCAAGCGACACAATTCCTTTTCGAGCCAGGCAACCCAAGCCCATGTGCCCGGCGGACGCCGCAAAGGGTTCCTCACGGTTCCGGGCCAAGACTTGGGATCCACCGTGCGCTCCCCTTCTACGACCTTAGGCATTTGCATCACGCGAACGAAAATATTTTGACAGGTTTAGATTTATGAACTATAGCTAATACTGGCATTTTGTGAGGGCGGAGGAGTCTGCCCGGACAGGCGATTGCCGACAACAGGGGATACCATGAAAAATCAAAGCCGCATGCACACGCGCGTCACACTTCTGGCTACCGTCATGATTGGGATTGCTCTTCTCGTGGCGGGGAATTGGAGGCGGTCGCAGGCGGCGCCGGCTCAGGCGTCCTCCGGCAACGTCATGCACACCGATAATTTCCAGCGCTCGGCGCGCCTCGATACCTACAAGGTGATCGCCGACAGCGGCGCGGGCCGCGGCGAAAACATTTATTTCTACAAATGCTGGATGTGCCACAACCAGTACGCCAAGACCGGCCCATATCTGAAGGAGCTTTTTAAGCATTCGCAATTGATGTCCGGCGATCCCGTGACGGATGAAAATGTGGCCGCAAAAATCAAGGAGGGCGGGCCGGGGATGCCTGCTTTCGGCACAACTTTGAAGGACGCGGATGTAGCCGATCTGATCACTTACATCAAGGAAGGGAGGTGCTGCGTCGAGGGGGAAAATCCGGGACCGAATCCCTGGTATCGAGCGGCCACGCAAAAGTGGACGGTGCAAAACGGGTTGTCGGGTGGAGCCACGGGTACCGTCAAGATTCCGACGGGAGATTCGCCGGAGGGTGTTGGCGTGCAGCTGATCGCGCCGAATGGTGTGCGCACCACGGTGTATACCGACGCGCAGGGACGCTACGAATTTCCCAAGATGCAATCCGGGGATTACGTTTTGCGGATCCCGACTCCGCTTTTGTTCAAGCCTTACGTCGTAAATTCCGTGCACATTGATGGAGCTTCCAAGCTGGCCGATATCGTTTTGGAGAGGGTTTCCGACTCGGATGCGCTGCCGGCTACGCCGGAGATTGAACGCCAGCTCAGCGGCGCGGAATTGCTGTGGAATATGCCGGGCACGGCGCAGGAAAAGGCAACGCTGCAAAAGAATTGCTCCGCCTGCCATTCCTGGAACCAGATTTTCCGGAACCGCTATGATGAGCACAGCTGGAGCCTGATCGTCGACCGCATGACCCAATATTCCGGCACTTCGCTGGTGATTCGCATCAAGGGAACGACGACGACCGGCGGTGGAAACAATTCGGTCACCCGCCGCGACGGCACCTCGCCTGAGGAAGCCCAGACGCTGGTGAAGTTTCTGACACGTGTGCGCGGGCCCGAAGAGCAAGACGAGCCGCTACGCATGTTCCCGCGGCCGAGTGGCGGCGACACGCACGTCGTCGTCACCGAGTACGAATTGCCGCAATCGCTGCTCGCGCTGCACGACGCGCAGGGAGACTCAAAAGGAAACATCTGGTTCACGAGCCACAAGACCGACGTTGTCGGAAAGCTCGATCCTAAAACCGGCATCGTGACCGAATACACGATTCCACTCACGCCGAAGGGCATGCCCGGAACGCACGCGGTGCGGATCGACAAGAACGATATCCCGTGGTTTTCGGAGAACTGGAGCCACAATCTCAACAGGCTCGATCCCGCCACTGGAAAAGTGACGCAGGTGCACATTGAGGACGCGGTGCCTCTTAATGCGCCCGGCTTCGGCAATTTCTCTATGACTCCGGATGGCTACGTCTGGGACAGCCGCGACAACAACGTCCGGAAAATCGATCCGGAAACGGGGAAAGTGATTCAGCGCTTCCCCCTGCAGGTGAGCTTCAGCTACGACAATCTCATTTCCGCCGACGGAAAATATTACGGAGGGGGCGGGCTGCCAGCCTGGGGAAACACCATCGAGCGCATGGACCTGAGTACGGGTCAGTGGATTAACCAGAACTCGGGTGCGCACATGATGACGGCCAAGCGCGGCGGGTTCGATCCCTACGACAACCCTTGGTTCGGAGGCGGCGATGGCGCCCTGATCGAGTTGAATGCCAAGACGGGACTTGTCGAGGAGCACATTCCGCCGATCGCTCCGAGCCCGTACACGGACTTCTACGAAGCGCAGCCCGACGCAAACGGCGAGGTCTGGGCGGGCGTGCTGCACGGCCGGCAGATGGTCCGCTACAACCAACACACCGGGGAGTGGCATGTCTACGAAATGCCCGAGCCGTTCACCTACGACCGCAGGACCTACATTGACAGCTCCACGCATCCAGTTACTGTGTGGTATGTTGACTATAACGGATATTTAGTGCGCGTTCAGCCCCGCGAGTAAACGATAGCTTTGGCAGAAGTCGCGGAGCGAGAGTCTTGCGGGCGGTCGCGCCTGCGCGGATATGAGCGTCTTACTTTTCCGCGTTCTAACGTGTTCATTGGGCGCAACTTCTTCCTGATGCGCCGCTAAAATTCGCCGTTAAATTCCGGCGGCGCTCCCAATTACGTCTACAAATTGTCCCATTTATATCCCTACGACTGTGACATTTTCTTGACCCTGATTTGACACCATTCCGGCCGAAAAAAGCCATTCTACCGTCCATCACCACAAGGAGGCGGTAGAGTGAAACGCAAAGTTTTGTTGTACTTTTGTAGCGTACTTCTGGCCGGATCAGGCTTGTTCGCCGAGAGCGCTTCGGCACAGACGAAAGCCTACCGGCAGACCAATCTCGCATCCAACGTTTCGGGGGTTGCCGCTAATAACGCGCCAAGCTTGGGCGATCCCTGGGCCATCACCTTCCTGCCGGGACGGCCATTTTTCGTCGCCGACAGCGGTTCCGGATCAATCAGCTCACTGAATTCTTCCGGCGTCCTGTCGGGCGCGGCGGCCGTACCGGTTTCTCCGGGAGGCATGAGCCGCGCGATGCCCACGGGCATCGCTTCCGACGCGAGCGGCGCATTCGGACCGGCGGACTCGCCCTTCCAGTACGTCGTGGTCACGCAAAATGGAACGATCGATGAATTTTCAACGCCCAACGGAAACGTTCCCGCGCAGGCGGCGCTTGTTAGGGATGACTCCGCAACGGGCGCGGTTTACACGGCGCTGGCATTGCTGTACCCCGATTGCTGCTCGCCGTTCGCGGCGGTCGCCGATTTCAATGACGGGACGATTCATACCTTCACGAACTCATTCGACTCGCTGGACCGGCCGAACGCCTTCCAGGATCCGAATCTTCCCGCGGGTTACGCACCGTACGGGATGCAGGTGATCGGCAACCAACTATTCGTTACGTATGCGGTGCAAGATTCCGCGAAGCACGGACCGGTGATCGGGGCTGGGAGCGGCGTCGTCAACGTTTTCGATACGCAGGGCAACTTCGTGCGCCGTTTTGCGACGGGCGGCAGCTTGAACGCCCCCTGGGGAATGGCTCTTGCCGGGGCAAATTTCGGCCCATTCAGCGGCGCCATTTTGATTGGCAACTTCGGCGATGGCACCATCAGCGCTTTCGACGCCGCTTCCGGGGATTTCCTCGGCCAGATCCGTAACGGAGACGGCAGCGTCATCGCGAATCCCGGAATGCGCGGCCTGGCATTTCGAGCGGACGGGCTAGCCGATGCGAACACGCTTTTCTTCACGGCGGACATCGCGAATGGCCAGGGCGGGCTGTTCGGAGCGATTACCACCGGCTTGGTCAGCGATACGAGAGCCTCTACCACCGCGGCGACGGCGGACTCAAGCGTCACGGTGAATGCCACAGTGGATGCGGGGCCAGGCAATCCGGGTGTGCCAAGCGGGACGGTGACGATTTCCGACGGGGGCGTTTCTCAAGGGACCGCGCCATTGGCAGGCGGCGCAGCGGCCTTCACGTTGCCTCCTGCGGGAACGGCGATGCACGTCATCGACGTACAATTCAGCGGTGACGCCACGTTCCTGCCGAGCAGTTCAAGGACAGAGATGCAAGTCGCCGGCGCGGAAACGACGGTCGCTCTGACGGCGCCCGCGAAGGCAGCCCACGGCTCTCCTGTGACATTGACGGCCATGATCCGTTCGATGGGGGGCACTCCCACAGGAAACGTCGCGTTTCACGACGGGAACGCCGGGCTCGGGTCGGTGGCATTAAACCCCATGGGCGTAGCCAGCCTCACGGTCAATACGCTCGCGGCCGGAACTCACTCGCTGACCGCTTCCTTCGTTGGAACCGGAGGATTTGCAGGCAGCATGTCTACACCGGTGACCACCGCTGTCTCCGCCGGGGCCGATTTCATGGTAGCCACAAATCCTTCGAGCGTAACCGTGGCGCACGGTCAATCGGCTCCGGTGATGGTGACGGTCACGCCGTCTGGAGGGTTTACAGGCAACGTCAGCTTATCCTGCGTGTCTGTTCCGGGCATCACGTGTATTTTTGGCTCATCGACTTTAGCGATCACCAGCGGAATGGCAAGCACCAACATGAATGTGAACACGGCTAGTACCGTCCCACGGTACGGGTTTCTGTGGCCTGGGAGCATCGGCTTGGGCAGCTTTCTCGCGGCATTCGCGCTTGTGGGTCTCCTGATGTGGCGGGGAGGCAGAATGGAACGGGCTCGCGTTCCGGTCTTGGCCACGGCCGCGGTGCTGGCAATCTTCGCGCTGTCGCTCACGCTGGTCGGCTGCGGATACGGCAATTCCTACATGCCTCCGCAGAATTCAGGCCCGGCTATGCTTACAGTCACCGCTCAATCAGGGAGCATTTCGCATACCGCGAACGTCAGCATTACGGTGCAATAGGGCGGCTCGGGAAAGTGAGCAGAAAGAGAAGTGTTTTTTAAGACGAGCAGGTGAAAAAAACGCAGCCGCTTCTCGCGTTCGCATTTCCTGGCTGCACAGGTTGCGGAAAAATTCCAAAAGTGTCATTCCCAGGGCGCGGTTTGCCCGAGGAATCCGCTTTTTTCTTGGGATTGGCGAAAAAGCAGATCCCTCGCTTCGCTCGGGATGACATTAAACTACTTTTCTCCGCAGCCTCTGTAGCCGGGGCGAGAAGCGGCTTATTTCCAAAGAAGCTTTGAAGCGCTCACACCAATACTTCAGGGATTTCCAGCTTTTGTTTGCGAAAGGCCATTTCAAAGGCCTTGACGACGGTGGGATCGAAATCAGAGCCCATGTTTCTGACGATCTCGTCGCGTCCTTCCGCGGGTGACATCGCTTTGCGGTAGGGACGATCGCTGGTCATGGCGTCGAAAGCGTCCGCAACCGCGATAATCCGGGCTTCGATCGGAATATTCTCGCCCTTGGAAGGATGATGGCCGGAGCCGTCAAATTTGTCGTGATGCGCAAGAACAATGGGCAGAATGCGGCGAAGCGAGCCGCCCACCGGTTTGAGCATCATGACTCCCTTTTCCACGTGGGACTTCATTTCTTCCGTCTCGTTCTGATCGAGCCGCGCGGCTTTGTAAAGGATGTCGCGGCTGACTTCGAGTTTGCCAATATCGTGCAGCAAGGCCGCGGCGCGCACGTCCTCGATTTGCTGTTCAGGCAGGCGCATCTCGGCGGCAATGGTGGTGGCATAGACGGACACGCGATAAGAGTGGTTCTGCGTGAATTTGTCGTTCCCGATGAACTGATTCAGGATTTGCAGCACGCCGTAGTAAGTCTCCCGCAGTTCGCTGAGCCTCCGCTCACCAATCTCGTAGAGGCTTCCGGTCGCATACGCTGAAATGATCAAGAAACCTGCCCAGACACCCAGATCAGACCAGGCTAAGAGCCCTTGGGTCTTCCACTCAAAATTTCCTCCCAAGGCCGTAGGGTTCATCAAGTTCATCCACACGACAAAGAGGATGGAGGCCAGTGCCGCCTCCACAGCGCGGCGACGGCCAAAATAGTACGCCGCCATGAGTGTCGGAAGGTTGTAGAAGGTGAGAACCAGCCGCTGTCCGGCTATGAAGAAATTGACTACTCCTGCGGCGGCAATGATCGAGAGGATCAGGAGAAGTTCTTTGTTTATATCGCCGAGGCGCGAAATCCAATTGCGTTTCACAGTGCAACTCCTACCGCTGGATAGTGATATCTTGAGACATGAATACCACTTGGTGATGGTGCCGAAATTGTTGTTCCAGGGCATTGGTACTTTGGTTTGTTGTGCTTGAAGCGTAAGCTCCCTCTTTGCCTGGCTGCCACGGGGCTGAGGTAGGCCGGACTTTCCCCTCCGAACGACCGGACTCCGCGAGCATGCTCCTTGTCTCGAAGGCAGGAGAAGCGTAAGATGCGCGGGCCGCAGTTCCAAATCGGAAAATCCGGTTGGCACAGGATTCGCTTTAGAGTATGTGGAGCGAAGGGGTCAAGCTGCAAAGGCACCGTTTTCCTAAGTGCACCGGGCCAGGAGAAAATCGATGTTGCGCATAAATGACGAAGCTCCCAATTTCACCGCCGAAACTTCGCAGGGGACCATCAACTTCCATGAATGGATGGGCGCCGGCTGGGCCATTTTGTTCTCACATCCCAAGGACTTTACCCCAGTATGCACCACGGAACTGGGTTATATGGCCGGGCTGCAGCCGGAATTCCAGAAACGCAATTGCAAAATCATCGGGCTAAGCGTGGATCCGGTGAGCAGCCACGCAAAGTGGGCCGCGGACATCGAAGAGACCCAGGGCCACAAGGTGAATTATCCGATGATCGGGGACCCGGAGCTCAAGGTGGCAAAGCTTTATGACATGCTGCCGGCGGATGCAGGCAATACTTCCGAAGGCCGCACCGCAGCTACCAATGCCACGGTCCGCACCGTGTTCGTGATTGGGCCCGACAAGAAAGTCAAATTGATGCTGAGCTACCCGATGAGCACCGGCCGGAACTTCGACGAAGTGCTGCGCGTCCTGGATTCGATGCAGCTTACTGCCAAGCACCAGGTGTCAACGCCGGTGAACTGGAAGCCCGGCGAGGACGTGATCATCAGCGGCAATGTTTCCAATGATGAGGCCAAGGTGAAGTATCCCGGCGGATGGAAAGCGCCCAAGCCGTATATCCGAATTGTTCCTCAGCCCAAGTAGCAGTCCGCAAGCGAAGGAATTCCTAAGCGGTTTTCAAACAATTCTATCTGGCGTGCCTGGCGCACGCTTCCAACTTGATAGGAGACGAAGCGACAGGCACGGCCGCCGTCGTCGACCCGCAACACGACGCGGACCAGTACATTGCCTAGAGTGGCACAGGCTGAAGGTCTGTGCCACTTAAGCAATTAAGATGCGGCTAGAACGGGCAATCCTCGTACAGGGTCCTGCATAACCGGTACGTGGACCACTCGTTTACCTTCCCGGATCGAATTCGCTCCAGGCTCCATTCCGTGCTCGAGGCGACATTGAAGGCCGCCGCGTCCGATACCTCAGGATGATAAATCCTGGAAATTTGCCACAGACCACGGCTCGACTCACCGTCACCCTTCGCGCGCGGATTGAACTCGGACTCGTGCTTGACGATCCAAAGCGCGAGTTTGGGATTTACCCCATATTCCTCAGCCTGTGCCTGTATATAGCCCTTCACCTGCTGTGCGGTTGTTTTCCCGCCTGGCACGGACGCAGGATTCGCCGAAACGCTGGCCAGGCTCGCCGGGCGTGTCTGTTGGCTTTTATGGATAATTACCTTCACCGGGAGGGTGGAATTCCGCACACTTAGCGGGGCAACAATCTGCGAGCGCGGTTCAGTACCGTGCGCGGCAAAGGCGATAAGAGGCAGGGAATAGAAGGTGAGCCAGAGAAGCTGCTTGATCACGGTGGTCTGCATGGGAGATGGATTATACACAAAGGCGAACATAAAGCGAATCTTTTTTGTGGCCTGGAATCTTCAATGTCCGGGCGGCGGAGGATGGTTGAATGTCGCTGCTCAGACCAGGTCCACCTGTCATAGCGAGCGTGCCGGGCTTTTTAGCAATAGAAAGGGCATTAGAAACAGGTACGTCCCCGGGGGTGCTGGCAAGCGAGGATCCCCCTATGGGCCAGTGGAGTTGCTATCCAAATATTCGGCGGTCGGGTGACACGGCACTTACAAAGGGTTAAACCAGCCGCGCTGTCAACTGGCATCTGATTTCGTTCTGGTTAATGTTAGAATGGATTAGAGGGGGCGACACGGTTTCGACGGAAGCTGTCGCGACTCGAAGGCATGCCGGGCGCCACCTGCCCGCAATCGGGTGGAAAACTAGAATTGCCAACCAACAGTTGGCTATGGCTGCCTAGCTTAAACTAGGCCAGCTACGTTTCCCCGGGCTTCGCCTATGGGCCCGGTAAGAAACGTCACACAGTAGGCTGGCCGTCAAGTCTCTGTCCGGGGCGAGACGGCGAGAACCAATCGGGCTAGCCGGCTGCGTTTCTTGCTCATTCTGAGCGTGGCTGGCGAAACAAACGGAATTGAGCTAAGCATGTAGGCTTCGAGCCGTAGCGCTTTTCGGACGGGGGTTCAACTCCCCCCGCCTCCACCATTCCATGTTCCTGTTGCTATTGAGTTTGTCGGGCACTTGTCCTCCGTCTAGCGGATATCACGCGTACCGCTCTTGGACGCGCCGAACATCTGCATTCAATTCTTCCTGCCGCTCGCGTATCCACCTGGAATAATGTTTCATTACTATCCGGTCGTCCCTATGCCCAAGGAGGATCGCGACACGGTCTGGAGGCACGCGGGCATTTAGATACCGCTTAGCGAACGTATGCCGAAACCGATGCGCGCACCCACCGGGAACCTCGGCGAGGCGGAAGAGTCGTTTGAGCGCTCGCTGCCAGTTTCCAATGGACGACTTCAATTTTCCATGACCACTCCAGAAAAAATAGTCGCTGGAGGTGCCTTCGACTGCCCGCAGTTCATTGACGAGCCGTTCAGACAGCGGAATGGAGACCGAGGTGCCGGTCTTCGTAGTCCTGATGCAGACCACGCCGTCAACAATACTGTCCCTTCGCACCCGAAGGGCGTCGCCAAGCCGCAGACCCGTCTCCAAAAGAAGATCGATGAGAGCCCGCAACCGCTGTGGATCAGCCGCTCCAGCACGCGGATATCGTTCGCAAGCTGACAAGACGCGGTTCACCTCATCCTCACTAAACGGCACTCGATCCGGATCCTCATTTTTCTGAGACTTTAACTTCTGAGCTGGATTTTTAGTGATCCATTCAGAGTCGTGGCAGAAGCGAAAAAAATGTGCGAAGCTCCTCGAGTCTTTTGTTTGCGGAAGAACCACGATGTGACAAGGTAGCCCGAAATTGCCGCAACTCATCTAGCGTAAAATCTCTTAGAAACTGCAAATGTCGTTTTTGTGCGAAGCTCTGCAGTCGTCTAAATAGCAACCGATACTTGTACAAAGTCGATTCGCGAAGCCCACGTGATTCGGCGTCCGCCAAGTATTTCTCGCAGGCTTCAGCGATCGCGACCGGGAGTGCTTCCGTTGAGGATTCCTCCCACACATAACCTCGCGCCACTATCTTGCAGATCAAGTCATCGGCTACCTGCTTGTTGTATGTTCGCAAGGATCGGGTGATCCGCTCCCCATGTTCATCTGTGCCTGTCACTGCCCAGCCGCACAGTGGATTCTTGCAGTCCTCATTCCAGTTCCGGCTGTGGCATTTTCGTGAGTGGTACCGAATCCGATGAAGTCTGACTGGCCGAAGCTCCACGTTACGCCCCCATTCTCTTTTTGTTCGCCTTGCGGGTGAATAGTACTCGCGAAGGCAATGCTGCCAAAGAGATATTTGGGTAGAGACGTAGAACTACTGAGGCTGGAATCCTGTAAGTCCGGTAGCGGCGCTTACCAGGTTTGGGGTCCTCGTAAATCAGAACGCCCGGCTGACGCCGTGCCCAGCGTAGAACAGTGTCCTCACTGAGGCCGGTGACTGTGGACACCTGCTGTATGGTGAAATGCTGCTGCGATAATACCTGTAAGTCGTTTTCGGGCATCTGCGCCTCCCTCCCCAACATCCGGGGGATCAGCGTGGAGACGCTTATATGTTTATCCTGCTGAATTTCGAGATCTAGATTGTGTTATGTCTCCAAGGGCGCAATTGGCATTCCATGTTCTATAGCTCCAACAGCACCGTGGGGCTCGCACAGAAAATCTGCTCGAAAAAACGACACCACAAAATTACCAAATGGCATTGTCACTTGCAATGAATTTGTTGCGAAAGACGAGAAATTGTAATGCCCTAATACTCCAAAAACGCCAGAATGCGCTCAAACCGCAGACTCCGGTCACGGCATCCCTGGTCTCGATCTGCCGTGACGGCCTGCAAGATGTTCGTCAGATCAGAATCGGTCAGCGCAACACATTGACCTTCGCTTCTATAGAAGCGTGCTACCTTTTACCTCTATACAGGTGCTGCACCTGAAATCTCGCCTCTATGACTCTATACTCTATAAGTGTAGTTCTATAGAGTAGAACAGAACTCTATACAATAGAGGTATAGAGTTCCGTTAATAGAGGTTTTTTCTGCCTACGAAAATCTGACCAACAGCCATTTGAAGCAGATCGAAACTCCCAAATGGGATTCCGGCCGGCAGCCAACCTCTATAGAAGCGCACCAAGCCTCTATACAGGCGCTGCAGGTTCCCAGCCATACCGATCACGATTCCGGCACCGAACAAATAATTCACTCCGACCAGCTGTCAGAACCTGTTCAACATGAAGCCGCAACACACGATTGACTTCATAAATGAACGACTCCGCTGGCATCCACACGCGCACCAAGCAGATCAGAACTTCGAAGATGGATTCCGTTCCCGACCCAGAGCCCTTCGAAAACCATGAAGGCTCGCCAAACTGAAAAGTAACTGTATTTGACGGTTGGTGGGACCCGAAGCGTCCCGGCAGTTACCACTTCCACGCGGTCTGCCAAACGCTTCGGGAGCCCGCCTAAAACCGCGTGGAGAAGATCATGACAAGTGAACGACAGTTGGGACAGATACACTTGAAGCGGAACAGACTGATCATTGAGCGCTTTGGTAAGGATGGACAACCATCAGGCAAACGCACCCGATGGACGATCAAGGAGAAAAGCTATTTGCCTCGGGAAGTGTTTTTTAAGATTTGGGGCTTTCTACAGCAGGGGATTAAGAGACATGGCACAGGTTTGATGGACGACATGAGAAAAGCAGCAAGGAAGGCGCTCGGTCAAGCAGGCAAAGCGTTTGGATGCGAAATCGGGGACAGTAGAAAAATCGCGGACTTGTATTGGCTGGTGGACGGACGACGCTTTATTGCCTGGCAAATCCACGAGGATCGTATCCACGAGCAATTGATCTCCAAATTGAAGAGAAGCAAAGCACTGCTCCGTATTGTCGTCGTGATCAAGAGAGGAGGCTACTCTGAGATCAAGCCACAGCGCACCAGGCAGGAATGATTCTTTGTGCTGCTCAGGCAGCACGGTACGAGAATTGTCTTTCAAGAATTTTTTACAAGTAGCGGGGCTGGCTAACAATAGCAGGTTCCCTTTTTGTCTCCGAGGAAAACGGCTACCCCATGATGGAGGTTGCACGGTTCTTGCTTGCTGAAAAACATGCCAATTTTCCTGATCCTAGAGAACGTCCTGCATGGAAGAACTGCCTTGACGAAACGACCAGAGGTGCAGGCAGAAACGAGCAAATTCTACAGGCCTCGGATGTGCGTGCGATATGACGGTCTGAACCTTGGTTTGCGCTAGTGAGTGGACTTTTCCACGGAGCGACTTTTTCCCACCGCGCCCTTTACCCACAGATTCCGCTATAGAGCCGCAATTAATTTCCATCGTTCGTGATCAGTGGCTCGAATGTCCAGTTACCACTTCCCTCATCTGTAACCTTGCAGATGTACTTGGTTCGGAGCGTCGCACCGAAGCTGTTCTGCGAGTCCACCCATCCAATGATGGCATACTTGTGGTCAGCACCTCGCACTTCAGTGTCTCCAAGACCACTGAACGTAGCGGTGGAAGGAGACTTCAAAAACTCCCTTACGTGGTCCTCGCACTGGACTTCTGCCATTGCCCAGTTTGCTGTCCCATCGGCCTTCTGCTCGGCCTCCTGCTGCTCGGGCGTTTTTGGAACCGCTGGTTTCATTATCAGGCACAACAGTATGAAGCCTGCCAACCCAAACCAAAAGGCGCGTGGGTGTTTGCGAATATAGGCTACAGCATGGTCCAACAATTCCATTGGGCTAGTGCTCTGTTTCGTTTTCATTTCCATTCCTCACGGGCCTCACTTCCAGGTTCAGGAAAACATCCCATATACGAAGGATGCCTAGAACGCCGTGGTGCCCCTAATTGATCCACAGAAAAAACGGTGCGCACTCCATCGCGTACCGAAACAGTCGGCGATTCTCTTCGGCACAAACGTCTCCTTAACATGCTGGACGCAAGCATTAGGTCCAGGGCGGACTATTTGATGCGTGCTGGATCGCACGCTCCGAATGTAGTTGTACACTTGGGAGGGGCATACCAATCACCTACGTGTGATGCCTTCCAAGCCTCGATTTTGTCGTTTGCAAGAACAGCCGCGCGGCATCTCCCAAAAGCTTCAGTAAAAGCTGTCTGAGCCGCTACCTTACTGTTCAGCGCCGCAGCGCTGTGATTGCTGTTCCAATCATGAGCCGCATCTACCAGTGCTGAATGCGCTGTCCACAGACTTTGTTGCCAGAAGCTCGCGAAACTTGCGTCAGAAAACTGGCGTTTGCCAAAGCAATCGAAGCCCAGTTGCTCTGGCGTCTTGGCCGTAATGTCTACGTTGTCTGGTGATGTTTTTAGAGCAGGCGCGTTTACCTGAGGCGTGCTCGGCTGCTGATTAGGGTCTCCGTGCTTTACATCATCGTCGGTAAACACACGCTTAGTCGTTATCTTGGTGTCCTTCGGGCGGTCAGGATTGGCTTTTGCAGCAGCAGCCTTGTCTGCTTGATTCTTGCGAGCGATGTCCCCGAGTGACCGAGCCTGAGCAGCAACGGGATCATTGCTCGACTGCTGAGCGTCACTCCGAGCGGGCAGCAAGAACGTGGATGAAAGCAGAAGCGATATGATTGCGACTTTCATTGCGGCTCCCTCCTTTCATGATGACCTCTTCTTCCCAGCTTGGCCCGCTTCGGCCAGCGGGAATAGTTCCTATGGGTTTGTAGGTTCCAGAACATAAACACACACCGAACAATAATCGCCTTATGACTAGGATACTTATAGTCCGTGGACACATAAACCGTGAGGCCATCAATATGACGCTCAAAGGTAAATGGAGAACGTCCGAGTTCGGTTTGGCAAGGCTCTCCGTCAAAGACGGAACAAGCTAGGAGTATCCCAGGAAGCCTTCGCGGACATGTGCGAGTTGGACCGGACCTACATCGGCGGGATCGAACGTGGCGAGCGGAACGTGGCGCTGGTTAATATTGAGAAACTTGCGAAGACCCTGCGAATCTCCATTTCAGAACTTTTCAAGGGTGTCTGAAGCCTCTGCCTGTGCTGGTAGCTGGTTACTGGCGGGATGGCCTGGCGAGACGTTTTACGAGAGGACTGCCCTGAATCCAGGAGGCAGCTTGACTTTAGTGGCAAGCCACGCCGCCTGCTCGATTTCCTTCAGCCGCTGCTTCGGCAGACGCTTCCGAACCTGCTCCCGCTCGGCTCTCGTTTCGTGCCAAGGCCCCACAATGTCAATCGTAAACTCCCAATAGACAATCGTGCGCTTATCCTTCACTAGTGGCTCCTGCGTGCATACAAGACGGCACGCGGGCGTAGCCTAGCTAGAAACGCTCTAGATCCAAAGACTTATCTCTATTTTGAATTGTGAGGCATAACAGTCGTGCTTCTTAAACACTCGCAAGTTTTGTATTTACGTCCGAGCATAAGGACGCTATCGTAAGGTTCGTGACGACGGGTACAAAAAGGCAAACCACACGAATTGATCTGAAACCGTTCGCGCTGAATTACAAAACGC
The DNA here is from genome assembly GCA_963813185.1 of uncultured Acidobacteriota bacterium. GTDB lineage: Bacteria > Acidobacteriota > Terriglobia > Acidiferrales > UBA7541 > Palsa-360. The sequence goes on along the minus strand of CAWEYA010000020.1, from coordinate 15,406 downwards.
ACTCCATCGGTGACTCGCTTCTGATTCACGCCGACTGTCTCACTTGGCTTTCAGAGATCACCGAAAATTCAATCCACGGCATTGTCACGGACCCGCCCTACGGTGTAAAGGAATACGAGTTTGACCAACTTGAGAAACGGTCAAACGGGAACGGGGGTATCTGGCGTATCCCGCCTTCTTTTGATGGCCACATCCGCGCCCCGCTTCCTCGCTTTACGGCCCTGAACGGTAAAGAACGGGAACAGCTACGCACATTCTTCGTGGAGTGGGCAAAGGCAGTCACGCACGCGCTACGGCCAGGCGGACACGTCTTCATCGCTTGCAATTCGTTTCTCTGCCAACTTGTCTATGGCGCACTGGTAGAGGGCGGCTTGGAATTTCGCGGCCAGCTTATCCGCCTAGTGCAGACGCTGCGAGGCGGAGATCGTCCCAAGAATGCGGAACAAGAATTTCCTGACGTCTGCTCCCTACCGCGTGGTGCGTACGAACCTTGGGGCATTCTACGCAAACCAATACCGACCGGAATGAAGGTCAGCGAATGCCTCCGCGAATTTGAGACAGGGGGATTGCGCAGACTACCCGAGGGCGGTCCGTTCACAGACGTTCTGGCGAGTGGCAGAACTCCACAAGCGGAACGCGAAATTGCGGAGCACCCGAGCCTAAAGCCGCAGGCTATTTTGCGCGAACTTGTCCATGCGGTGCTTCCCCTCGGCAGAGGTGTGATCTGCGATCCGTTTATGGGTTCGGGATCAACCGTTGCTGCTGCCGAGGCACTTCATCTTGAATGCGTTGGTGTGGAAAAATTCGCTGACTATTTTGAATTGGCGAAGAAGTCCGTAAAGCCTCTGTCACTCGTCCCCGTTGCCCGCGATCAAATCAGCTTCGGCTTCGGGGGTTAGCACAGGCACTTTGTAAATCCAGTTTGCCACCATCTTCGCGTAGCCTGTATCCGTGACAGACGCCGTGATTGTCCTGCGACTTTCCGCATTTCTCCCGGCGAACTTCCAGTCCGATTTCGTCAGCATAGCGCCATAAACCGCGAGGAATTTGAATCGTATCGGTTTTATTCCTTTGGCGGTGTCGGATGGCCTTCCGCTGGCGAACATGAAAATCATCAGCCAGACATCTTCAACGTTGTGACCCTGCCACGCTTTTAGATAACGAGATGCTTTGACTTCAATGCCGTCTACCCCGGCGTGCTGTGCTGCGTTGTTCTTGTGCTTGCCAGCAGGGAGAATATCGGGATGGCCGTTGTGATAAGTATTCTTCACGACAGTCTTGCAGTACTTGGGGATCGTCGCGCTCATGAACTCGCTCACGATGCTGGAGAAATTCGCGGGCATGAGCATCTCTTCAAACCTTGCCATTTCCTTTGAACACAGTTGTGCATCGATGAAACCGAGGAAATCGGTGAAGTCCTTCATCGCGGCGTGAACATTGTCTACCGTCACGCCAAAAGGGAATAGGGCTTTGCCGTTGAAGTGTTTGCGCAGGGCTTCTTCGGGTATGCAGAGGGCGGGATCCATGGGAATAGGAGGTGACAGCTTAACAATTGTCTGGTTCCAAATCCATATTCTTACTTGGCGATCAGGTGTGCTTCCAGAAGAGTAGTTAAGACCGCGTGACGAGCGGCGCGTCTGCTCTTATCATTCACTGCCTTTTCAACCGCACGAGCGTATTTCACCGCCTCGTCGGTCACTCGCGCTTTGCCATCAGCCAACCGCTTGCTTACCTGCTCGGCCAGCGTCAGCAGCGCTGTCCTTAGAGCAGAGAGTGGTTTAGCAGCGGCGGGTATGACCCTCCCATTGCTTTTGGTTGTCGCCAACGCGACGAAGAGGCTGTATAGGTCCCCGAGATTCTTATATCGGCCTGCCTTGGCGAAATCGGGGAACAGGGTTTGCACGGCATCCAGCGCATACTCATATCGCGCCACGATGTCGTTCTGGTCCGGGATTTCATCTTCGTATTCCTCGTAGGTCTTGTAGTACTCGTCAATTGCTGTGCCGGAGCCACCTTGCGGGCCATATGCGGTACCAATAAGCAATTCGCTGACGAACTGCAAATCCTTCATGCGCCTGACCTGAGTATTCGTAAAAACCTCATTGTCGGTCCAAAAGGCGTCGTCCGCGCAAGTTTCGACCAACTTCACGAACGGACCAGAATATGTCGCGTTCCGCAGCTCCTGTTCGTTGAGCTTGGTGAGATATTCGTTGATCCGTTTGAAAGTGTCGCGAACTTCGATGTCGGCGGGATTGTAGATAGTACGGACGCTGAATTTGTAGCCATAAAATTCTTTCCTCTCATCAACGCTCAATTCCTTGAATGACTTGTCTTTCCAGGGTGACTGTACGTCCAGGGTTTCCAACGTGAAGTTGTTGTAGTCCTGTTCCAGCGGATCACGGTCAAGTCCCAGGAATTGTAGGATGGCTCGCGTTCGCTGCTGACCGTCAACGATCGCGAATGCTGCCTTGCCATCTTCGTCCGTGCTCTCATCAATGAAGATTTCGGGAATCGGGAGCTTGAGAAGGACCGACTCGATGAGCTTGGCCTTCTGGCGCAAACCCCAGACAGGCCGCCGCTGATATGGCGGACGAATCGTAAGCGTCTCGTCCGTATAACGATCCTTGATCCAGTTGATCCCATAAGCTACGACGTTGAATTTCATTGCGCCTCCGGTGGCAGTCCCGCTACGACCGCTTGAAATGAATAGCGATGATAAGCCTTTGCGTGCTCCCAGGTTCGGTAGACTCGCGCCTTTACACTTCGCCCCGCTGTTCCTCGCAGTAGCCCCAGCTTCATGAAGGCCGGAAACCATACCTTGGAATAGAACGAGAGCGCACTCTTCAGGCGGTAGGGTTCAAGGTAACCCCAAAACACATTATTGCTACGGTGTTCTTTCAAAGACATCACAATGTCTGCGTTAAATGTCAGCGATTTGAAATCGTATCGGATTAGCTCCAGCCACGACCGATCAAAGAGGTCCGCGTCCACCATTACGAGGTCCAAGTCAGATCGGGGGTCAAATGGCCTACCGAATTTACCCGGAGCCAAGCTATATCCAAAGCGTCCGCTGCCGACCAGGACGATGTTGGCCGGATCAGTGTTAAGTGCCGCGTTTAATTGCGCTCGAACAGCGTCATAATCCGCAACTTTCGCAAATGCGGTTGGCAGACCATTGAATAGCTGTCCCAACAAGGTATCGAACTTCCCCTCGCGGACGTGCTGGACAATCTCGTCCTTTCGCATACACCATGCCTCTATTTCAGTTGCGGGAAACCGATGCACATCGCATAGTCAGCAGTCGCCATCGTGATGGCGCCAGACGAAGGGTAGGCAAAGAAGTTGTACACACCTGCATGGGTCTGGGCATGTACCGGAGTCTAACGGGCGCTACGAGGGAAATCTAGTGCATTAGGCTCCGGGAAGGAAAACCACATCGGCGAGAAGGCCGGCCAACTCGTACGGAACATACGTGGCGGCCGATCGTGCAGAGAACCGGGTGTACGAGGGGCTGATCAGCGATGTTGATCGCGAACCAGCCTGCCGTCGCGGTCTTGGGATTTCACCAGCCGAGCTCTCACAATACTTCCGTTGTAGAAACTTGGAAGACTTCGTAGCCAAGCTCTTGGGTCTTTGGCCGGATCAAACATTTTTTCTCCAACGGATGTTTTGTCCTCCATAACATTCTCCATGAGAATCTCATACCCCTTCGTCGCAGAAAAACTGAGCTTGCCGTCCTCAAGAATAATTTCTCCGGCAACAACCTGTCCTCTTTCCCAGTCCGTAACTAGAATTTCACAAGATACGCTCATGTTCTGGCCCCCTGAGGCCCGGAAAGGCTCAATCACTGTTTCAGTCCACGCAGATACTCTTCGCCGGATTCCCGGTACGCGCGGACGATCTGTATGCACGGGCGAGCCCGACGGATTGTAGCTTCCGCTTCGCTTGGCCCGACTCCTGAAGCGCGGAGAAGAAAGTAGGTCATGTTTGCGCTGCGCCTCCTACCTGCACGACACATGACGAAGACTTTGGAACCTGGCTGTTTCATTGCCTTCCTGTAGAACGAGAGGGCTCGGCTGTAGAACCATTGTGGACGAGGTCGGGCGTCATCCTTGAAGTTGAGACAAATCCTTTTGAAAGCGTTCAGCTTCTTCGCCGGATATTTTCTTACGTCAATGATGTGCGTGACTCCCATTGCTCGGAGCCTTTCAACGTGACGGAGCCGGGTAGCCTTGCTTCCGAACGCTAGCCTCTTTCCCACGAAGAATACGACCATAGGGCCTACCCTCCTTTTAACCGGCGTTAGCTGACCCTCAGCCCTACGACTGCCGGCGTTTCGAAAACTAATGAAATCCAAACGCCTAAAACCCGTCCCTGCTCCTCCTGCTATGAGCGACTTACGGCCTTCCGTTTCTTAGGGATTTCTAAACGGGCCTTTACGGAGGCGCGCAGGGCCGTAGCGGGAGCTACTCCCAGAGCCCTTCCGACCGTCCTCCAGGACGCTCCCTCCGCCCGGAGGCGCATTATTTCGGTTCCATTCCGTACCTTCCGGGGCCTACCGAGTTTCTTGCCTTTTGCAACGGCGTTCCGAAGGCCTGCCCGGACTCGCTCCACTATTAGGCTGCGCACCAGTTCGGCCACGGCACCTAACACCGTGAAGATCATCTTTCCCGTTGGCGTCGACGTATCCACCTGTTCCGACAAGCTTACAAACTCAATGCCAAGGGACCGAAAGGTTTCCAGGGCTCGCAACAAGTGTGAAACGGAGCGTGCGAAACGATCGAATCGCCAAACCACGACTGCGTCGAAATGACGTTTGTGGGCATCTGCCAGGAGCTTATCCAGCTCAGGGCGTTTTTCCTTGCCACCAGAAATACCAACGTCTACGTATTCCTGGCTCACCTCCCAACCGCGCCGGTGGCAGTACTCTCTGAGTTCCCGCAACTGCATTTCCGGGTCTTGACCGTTGTTAGTGCTCACTCGCGCATAAACCGCTACTTTCATGTTTTACCTCCCCAAATAGCCGCCCTCCGGCTAGCCTAACCCCCTAAACCTGCCCCCCAGATCACCCCGCAGAGGCAATAGAATTGCGCAGGGCGAACGAACGGTTCCAGAGGCTATAACCCTACCCTCTGGCATAAAACGTACCCATGAGGCCTATACCCCTAACACTCTATTATACCTGGACTTAGCGATAGGTAAATAGTACTTTAGGTATAGCGCCCTTGACAGTAGAGCGACGCACCTTTAGGATGGGCCCCATGATTATCTGCACACTGAAACGGGCTCTTAAGCGTAAGGGTTGGAGCCGCTATAGGCTTCAGAAGGAATCGGGCATCACCTTTCCGACCTTGCAGGCGATGTATTACGAAAAGAGCAAGGGTTACAGCGCGAAGGTTTTGAATCGGCTGTGTGCGACTCTGCGCTGCAAGCCTGGAGATTTGCTCAAATGGGAACCGGACAGATTCCCGAGACTCAAAAAGCGTCTATCAAACTGACCACGTCGAGCTTTCAATTTCAATCGCGGCAAGTGTCACCTTTCAGTCCGTCCATCCCTTCTCTTGCAATGATCGGAACCATAATAAGGCCCGCTATCGAGTCCGCCCACCAGAGGCCAAACACCGCATTTAGAAGTAAGCCGCCGAGCAGTATGGCTGATAGATATGTGCAAAATTCTGTCTGTTTGGCATCTGCATGCATTGACGCACTCTTCAGGTGATTTGCCACGCGCCGCTTCGCACGCGAAAGCAAGGGCATGACTACGAGTGATACGCAGGCAAGGATTATCCCAGGAAGGCTATGTCGGGAGGGTGTCTTCTCAATCAGATTGCTTAAAGCACCGTAACCCACATAAGCCGCCAGCGCGAGGAAACATGCACCTACGATCCTAAGCGTTATGTGCTCGACTTGTTCTCGGTCGTGTTCCTCTGCGTCGAAGGACATTCGCCATAGCAGCGCAGCGCCCGATGTGACTTCTATGAAGCTATCAACGCCAAAACCGACTAGCGAGACGCTGCCTGCAATTATTCCGGCGATGACTGCAACAAATCCTTCGACGCTGTTCCACGCGATGGTGAAATATTCAAGTTTCCTTCCTCGTTCCGCGATCTCACGGCGAGTTAAGACCGATTCGGCCATGCGATCAGGATATCAGCCCACAGCAGCAGCACGCTACTTCGCCATCAATTGGGCTTTTGTCGAGGCAATCACGCGATTCTGTTTCAACACTTGTATATTGACGTTCCACAAGCCCGCCGATGGTACATTTGCCTTACCCAAATAGTCAGACCCGCTCCAAGCAACGGTTGGTGTAACTTTCATTTCCGCCATGTTCATCTCCGGCATCGCGGGCATAACAAGAGTAATTTTCACCGTGGCGTCAGAGACGGCTTTCCGGGCTGAGTCCGTAACGCTGACGTGAAACGTGTTTTCCCCTGAACCCTTTGCCGGGCTTGGGTCGGTACGAAACGAAATCTTTAACTCCTGTTTTGCTTGGGCTTGTGCGCCGCCAGCAGGGATAAAGAGACAATTGACTAGAAGCAGCGCTACGACAATGAACCCGATCATGTGAATCTTATTCATTTGGTCTCCTTTAGTTTGTTTAATCTGTTGAAGACTTTTCTGGTAAATGCAGCGTCCCACGTCGAAGAGCACGCTCTTTCATTAAGGCAAAAAACACCGGCACTAGAATCAGTACGTGGATCGTCGAAGTAATCATGCCGCCAACGAGAGGGGCGGCAATCGGCTTCATTACGTCTGAACCAACTCCGGTCTCCCACAAGATTGGGATAAGACTGGCCAAGACGACACTGACAGTCATGAGTTTTGGCCTGAGTCGTTGGACCGCGCCTTCGATTACAGCGGTCTCGATGTCTTCATGGCGTAAGGGAACGCCGGTGGCCAAGCGATGGTCTAGGGCTTCATGCAGATAAACGACCATGACCACGCCCGTCTCGACCGCGATGCCAAACAGAGCGATGTAACCTACCCAGACGGCAACGCTGAAGTTGTATCCAAGAAGCTTTTGGAGGATGAGACCCCCGGTTAGCGCGTAGATGGTTGGGAAAATGAGGACAGCGGCCTCAGCAACAGAGTGAAATACCATGTACAGAAGCAAGAAGATGACACAGAAAACAACTGGCAAGATCAACTGCAGCCGTTCTTTCGCCCGTAACTCAAATTCATATTCGCCGGACCATTTGTATGTGTAGCCGGGCGGCAGCGTGACTTTCTGACGGAATAAATTGTTTGCTCCGGTGACAAAACCGCCATAATCCTTCGTGTTCAAATCGATGTACACGTAGCCGGTGAGCGCTCCATCCTCATCACGGATCATGGATGGTCCTCGTGAGAACGAAATCTTAGCCACTTCAGCGATGGGAATTTGCGCCCCTGTCGGTGTAGCGATAAGGACTTTTCTAAGTTCCTCCACATTGTCTCGAAAATCGCGACTGTAACGGACGTTGACTGGATACCGCTCGCGGCCTTCGATGTTTTCGGTGACCATTTCGCCACCGATTCCTGACGTGACGGCTTGCTGGACGTCCGCGACGGTTAGTCCATAACGGGCGGCTTCAGCCCGATTGACTTCGACATTGATGTAGAATCCCTGCGACACACGTTCTGCGAAGATCGACCGCACATCGGGAAGGCTTGTCAGGACTTGCTGCAATTGCGCGGCAACTTGTTGGATGCCATCCAGGGTAGGCCCTTGAATCTTCATTCCGAGAGGCGTTTTGATTCCTGTCAGCTCCATGTCCAGCCGGTTCTCGACCGGCATCGTCCAGGTGTTCGATAGACCTGGGAACTGAAGCTTCGAGTCCATCTCCTGAATGAGTTTTTCGTAGGTCATTCCCGGTCGCCACTGGGCACGCGGCTTGAGCATGATGGTCGTGTCGTACATGTCCAGCGGAGCGTTGTCCGTGGCGCTATCGGAGCGTCCGATGGTTCCGAATACCGTCTCGACCTCGGGGAACGTACGAATGACCCTGTCTTGCTCTTGCAGCAATTGAGACGCTTGTCCGATGGAAATTCCTGGCAAGGCAGACGGCATGTATAGAGCAGAGCCCTCAAAGAGCGGCGGCATGAATTGACTGCCAATCTTCAGAGCGAGCGGCAAAGTCAGGACCAAAAATATCAAGTTGAGAATCAAAGTCGTTTTACGAAAGCGCAGACATAGACGCAGAACCGGGAGATAGATCGCCTGTGTCAGGCGAGAAAGAGGATTCCGCGATTCCGGGCGAAGCCGTCCTCGAATGAAAAGGAGCATCAGGACCGGCACAAGCGTAATAGCCAGGACCGACGAGAAACCAACGGCCAGCGTTTTCGTCCACGCCAGAGGCCTAAACATGCGTCCTTCCTGAGCCTCCAACAAGAACACCGGGAGGAACGAAACCACAATGATGACCAATGAAAAGAAAATTGCGGGGCCAACTTGCTTGGCCGAATCGAGGAGAATGCGTTGTCTTTGCGGCTCGGTTACGGGTTCTGTTTGCTTTGCCTGATGTTCCGAGAGTTGCCGATACCCGTTTTCCACCATGACGATGGCCGCGTCCACCAGTACGCCAATTGCGAGGGCCAAACCTCCAAGTGACATAATGTTCGAGCTGACATTGAGGTAGTACATCGGTATGAAGGCTGCGATCACAGCGATGGGCAACGTCAGGATTGGAATTAGTGCAGATCGAAAGTGGAAAAGAAAAATGACGATAACAATGCTGACGATGATCGCCTCTTCTAGCAGATCACGTTGCAACGTCTCGATCGATGCGTGAATCAACCCGGAGCGATCATATCCCGCAACCACTTCGACGCCTGATGGCAGGGAGGGTTTGATTTCCTCTAATTTCTGTTTCACGCCGTTGATGACGGTCAGGGCATTCATCCCGTCTCGCATGACGATAATTCCGCCGACTGTTTCTCCTTCCCCTTGCCACTCTGCGACTCCCTCTCGAATATCCGGACCGAACGTGACGTTTCCCAAATCTTGGATGAGCACAGCCGTGCCGTTCTTTGTGGTAACGGGCACTGTCTCCAAGTCGCTTAACGAATGCAGATAACCGAGCCCACGAATCATGTATTCGGCCCCGCCCATTTCCAGCAGTCGTCCACCGACCTCGTTCGTACTCGCCCTGACTTTTTCAATCACGGTGGAAAGCGGGATTCCGTAAGCCCGAAGTTTCTCTGGATCGACGTTGACCTGATACTGGCGAACAAACCCTCCAATCGACGCAACTTCAGCAACACCGGGAACAGTTTCGAGCTGGTAACGCAGATACCAGTCTTGAAGACTACGTAGGTCGGCCAAGCTCCGTTGATGGCTGCGATCCACAAGAGCGTACTCATAGACCCATCCGGCACCAGTTGCGTCCGGTCCTATAACGGGATGAACTGCTTCCGGCAATCGGCCCTGGATTTGCTGCATGTATTCCAGGACACGCGACCGCGCCCAATAAAGATCCGTTCCATCTTCAAACACGACGAAGACATAAGAATCACCGAACATGGTTTGTGCTCTTACGGCTTTGACATGCGGTGCCGCAAGCAAAGTTGTGACAATGGGATAAGTGACCTGATCTTCGATGATGCTGGGTGGTTCACCCATCCAGGGCGTATGAATAATGACTTCAACGTCTGAAATATCGGGCAACGCATCGAGGGGAATTCTCCTCAGCGCCCAGATTCCTGCGAGTACAAGCAAAAGTGTCCCCGTAAAAACGAGAAAACGATTCCGCGCACACCAGTCAATCCAACGAGAGATCATGCTACATCCCTCCTGTAGCGTTCACGCTTAGTTGCTTACTGGCGATGGTTTGTCCATTTTTCTTAGCGAGGATTGTCGTCTGCCACGTTCCACCGCTTCCAAGCACGCCTGAACCTTCGTAGACGCCATTGCCTTTGTCGCTGAGAGCAACCGGAGTGCGCATTGCGGCCATTCCCATCGCAGGCATAGCAGGCATAAAGAACGTTACGGAGACTTCTGCCCCAGAAATTGGAGAACCGCTCGAATCTGTGAGTCTTATGCGGAAAATGTTGCTTCCCTTGTTAGGCGGGTTTGGTTCCGAGGTTAGGTTGGCATTCGCTTGAGGAGTATTCATGGCTGATGCCGCACCGGCTCCAGGCGGAGGCGGAACGAATGATCCGAGTGCGGCTTGAAGTTGGCTCTCGGAGTCGATTAAGAAATTTGCAGACGTAACAATTTGCTCACCCGCTTTCAATCCCTTCATCACTATGAAATCGTCACCGACACGCGGGCCCAACTCCAGCTCGCGGGGGTCGAGATACCCATCGCTTCGTTCCACAAACGCAATTTGACGAGTGCCGGATTGCAAGACGCCGCTTGCAGGGATGACCAGTTGGCAACCCATTGGCACCTTCAATGCTACGTTCACGAACATGCCGGGTTTGAGCTGGAGGTCAGAGTTTGAAAAGATGATGCGAACTTTCGCTGTTCGCGTGTCGGCATCGAACTGCGGATAGATGAAGTCCACACGGCCTCGGAATGTCCGGTCCGGGAAAGTACTCACGGTGAGCGTTGCTGGATCGCCGATCTTGATGCGTCCAAGATCGTTCTGAAAAACCTGGGCCTGCACCCACACGCTAGATAGATCGGCAACGGTAAAGAGCCGCGTTTCCGGTTGAACGGCAACGCTGGGCAGCGCATTGCGTTCCGTGATGTAACCAGAGACCGGGGAATCGAATTCGAGTTCTTGCTGGACTTGACCCGTGGATTCCAGTCTCGCGATTTCCTGTTGGGGAACGCCCCACTGTTTCAGCCTCTCGGTCGCTGCATCAAGCAATGAGGCGGCACTGGATGCAACCCCCGGTACCGTACTTTGGGCTACCTGTTCCTGGTTGTGTTTTGCCACCAGATATTCCCGCTCCGTGGCCACGAGATCTGGGCTATAGATCGTGAATAGGGGCTGCCCTTTGCGGATGTACTGGTATGTGGCGTCAACGAAGACTTTCCCGATAAATCCGGAGAACCGCATTTGAATGTAGGCCAACTTGGTTTCGTCGATCGCCACGGTGCCGGTTGTGCGAATCTCGTCTTGGACCAGTTTCCGTTCAACCTTGCCAGTCTTCACCCCGATGCTCTGCAATCGTTGCGCAGAGATTTGGACCGGTACCAAAGGCGTCTCGACTGACGCAGACGGCGCAGCTGTGGATGCTTGTGTGGTGGAAGTAGGCGTTTGAAGGCGCATATCCGAGGTTGGCTTGGCCCCTGGGAAATGAAGCCACAGTCCCACGAGAACAAAGGCGAACACGATGTTTGCGACGATCGCTAGCAAGAAACCTGTGCGATAGGTTTTCATCTATTCGCCCCTTCCTCATGCAATGACAGTCCTGTGAGTTGTTCGAGCCGCGCGATTGCCGTTTCGCGCTCGGCGGCGCTCTGCCAGTACTCCTCATCTAAATGCAGAACATCAAGAAACGAGGTAAGCAACGACTGGAAATCTTGTCGATTATTCTGGTAGGCAGCGACGCCAGCGTCGAATTCGGCCCGCGCTTGGAGAAGCAATCCTTCCCGATAGATTTTCAGTAATTCGGCAGTCTTCTGGACAGTTTCGTATTCAGTCTGAAGTTCAAAGGCGACTTGCTGCGTCTGAACTTCATGTTCGCTGCGTGATCGATTGAGGTCCGCTTCGGCCTGTGCCAATTCCGGACGTTGCTTGCGGCTGCGATAGATGGGAACGCGGACGCTGAAACTGAGCATGTAATATGCGCGAAATTGTGTTGGGTCCGTGCGTTGCCACATGTACTGGAGATTGAAGTCGGGGTAGAAATCCCTATGTGCTAAATCGACTTGCACGTTTTGTCTCTCAATCATTTTCTGTGCGCCAGTAATCGCTGGATTCCGAACTTTCGCAGCGGATAGAAGTTCATCGAAGGCTAACGAAAGTGGCGTCTCCGACAGTTCGGCTGGTTCTATGTCGGGCGAGGATTGCGGGCGGTTGAGAAGCTGTTTGATCTGCGCCTGTGTTTTTGCAACTTCGAGATGATGCATAGTAATTTCACGAAGCAGTTTGGTTCGCTCAAGCTGAGCCTGTAGTAGGTCGTGTTGATTTCCCAACCCAGAGCGGTAACGTGCGTCAGCAGCTTTCTCAACCTGCTGAAGCAGTTGGCCGTCGCTCTCAAGGATTCCTAGCGTTTTGGACAGATAGGAGAGTTGGAAGTATGCCGCTTTGATTCCGCTAAAGATGGACTGGCGTGCGGATTCGTACTGCTGCTGCACAACGTCAGCATCTCGTTTTGCCATTTCCCCTCGGAGGCGTAGTTTTCCTGGATAGGGAAAGTCCTGAGAGACACCGAGGCCAAAGTAGGCAAAATCGCTGTTCGTATATCCTGCAAAGGGTCTTGGACTCCCGACGTTTACTTGCTGCACCGTGAATTGCGGATCGGGAAGCGTCGAGACTTGCGACGGAACTTGCTTTGCAGCTTCCCAGCCTTGTTTCGCTGCGGCAATTTGTGGATTGTTTTGCTCCGCCTCATTCAACAAATCTCTAAGGGGAGTGACTGCTTGATGCGTATGTTCTTCCTGCGAGAGAATGCTTCGGACTGCCTCGTTAGATTGGTCCTGGCCGAAAGCCAGTGACGCATTTGCAGAAAAAAGGAGAATCAGGGCCAGCCATGAAGTGATCCTCAGAAATGCTCCAACTTGCGGTTTTTCGCCGCGTGATGCCGACATTTATTCGCCTCCTAATGGGGCTTGAGGATCCCACTGAGACACCAGTGGAATCGCTATCCGCATTCTGGCTGCATAGCTCAGCCGCGCAGAGTTTCTCTAGAGACACATATAGAAAGGTGGCTGCACTGCAAGGACGTCAATACGGAGTTCTAAATCAGGAGTGAACTGTGCAGGGTATAAAGCTCTGGAGGGGAGTATTGCTGTGGTTCGAGTGATGACGAAATCAGCGGCGTGACCATGGCGATGTCAAGCATCGAAGCGTGTTGGACAACCACAACCGCAGGTGCATCCAGTGAGGCACGGGCCTTCACCAGCATCCTGGGTGTTTCCGTGGAAGTCATCGTCTTGCAGCAGCCGTGACTCTGATTTGCTGGTGAGCACTCCGATGCGCCACAGCACTGCATGGCATGCTGGTCCTGTGAGAAAGCGGCCATACAGTCCGCAAATTGCAGCAGGAGTACGGCCCCAACCATCAATAGTAGAAGCGATCGCTTGCAGATCATCTTCATTAGGGTAGAGACATCGACCTCTGAAGTCAAGATTGATACATTAACCAGCCTTTGTACGCCTGGTGATTTGCTCCGCTGGGAACCGGACAAATTCCCGCGACTCGAGAAGCAGCACAAATAATTCATGCTGTTCCTATTCCAATAGCCGCCGCAGCGATGCGCAGTAGAAAGCAAACGATAAGCGATCGCCTTCAATTTCCAGATTGCCGTGCAACTCCTCTGCGTCAAAAAGCAACAAGTCTCCAGGCCGCAGCTTGATCCCGATTCGCCAGCGAGGAATCACCAGATCGCCACCCTTAAAATCTCCCGTCGCCATGAGTGCGGTCATTGCCCCATTCAGATTGCCATCACGGTGAAACGAGGTCGCCCACTTCTTCGACAAATAGATCGAGGAAAACGCTGTGCTCCAAAGCCGCCTATTGGGGAATAGCCTAATCACTGATTCCTGATGTTCATAAAGCGGAGAATTTGCTCTGTAAATTCCGTCCACGAGTTCGGTCAAGGGATAGATCATGTTTAGCAGCGCAAGATGTCGTTCTGTGAAGTGAGATTTGTCATCAGGTCCACCTTGAAAGCCCAGCACATCGGCTGCTGTGCCGTGCTTACGGAGATGTTGCAGACTCTGCTTGGGAACCCCGCGTCTCGGTCCCAGTGTCCCGTCTTTTCTGATCTTTGGTAATGAAGGGAAACCGGCTGCTGTCGCTCGGTTGGAGGGGAGTGCCTTAACGAGGGGCCAGCATGCATCAAAAACCTCCTCCCACAAACTCCGTGGAATCTTGTCCGTGAACAGCATTGCTACAGTACCTAAACCCGGCGCTACCAATCGACACGTCTCATTAATGTAGCCGTCCCGTGCCACATGCGAATGCTCCGCGGGTTTTCCTCTCAGCCGCGCCGCTGCTTTTTCAAGATCGTGTTTAAGGACAATGGTCTTGATGATTTTCATGACGCTCTGCTCCTCTCGGTGTTTTTGGTGGAGATACCGCATTTGCCACAGATCCTCATCAAATGGGACCTGATCTCAGGCTCCACACGAGACAGCCAGTCCGGCCGTTTACGCAGTTCGTCCATCGCAGAATGTTCTGTAGCCAGCATGCGCAGCGGTAACCGGTAAAGATGGAGGACACGCCTTTTGGGCTCGTGCTGCCGTGCTTCCGCAACCGCTGTTTCAGCTTGTCTTCTAGTTTCTTCCATCTCGCGAGCACGCTTGCTTACAGCTGGTGGGAAAACCGTCATATTGGCTGTTTTGGAAATTGCGGCTTGATTGCGAGCCAACTCCATATATCGCACACATGTTCGAAGCTTCATTCCGCACGAAGCAATTGTTCGTTCAAAGAAGCGCTCCCATTGACCGTGACCGACTAATCGTTTGAGTGCAATGCACGCATGGCCAATCTGAATACGAACTTCCTGACGCTGTTGAACCAGGGTTAAGACTTTCTCAACTAGTGCATTTATGCGTTCCTGTTTCGTCCGCTTCCTCCGTGGAAAGCGGATGATCGAATTGCCACTTTGTGTTTCTTGTTTAGCCGCCGTGACGCCACGTGGAAAACGCTGCACCTGTTTAATATCGTCACGATGCTGATTTGCACGTATCAATCGGTGGGCGCGGCGGGCGCTGACTTTCATCCATCCGGTATGTGTGCGTTTCGTCCACGATCCGTCTGGTTCGCGTCGGTACTGCCGTCCGTGATGAAAGATAAATACAGAACCATCAGGGCGTTGTTCTAGTGCCATTGAGCGCATGTTTTCTCCTCAATAGAGATTTTCATTTCGGGACATTGCCCTCTGTTCTTTACAGCGGACTGACCGTTGTTAACCAGAGTCACTAATAGGGGATGGACATAGCGGGAGGAAGTTACGGCGGCGCCAACCGGCGTCAGGCGAATCTCCAGCGCGGTTAGGCGTTTTAAGGGGAATCGTGCGGTTCTAGCTCTTCCTGAAATCAGTAAGTTGAATGATGTCAATGAGGCGGTTCGGTTCGACTCCCCCCGCCTCCACCATCGTAAGTTTTGGGTGCGGCAGAATTTATTTAATGCTTGGTCCATCGTCTCGCGGATATCTAGCGGGCCATTGATTGTCGGCATGGGGTTGCCGGCGACCAGCGTCAAGCGAATATCTAGCGCGGTTAGGCGTTTTGAGTGGAATCCTGCGGTTCTAGCTCTTCCTGAAATCAGTAAGTTGAATGATGTCAGCGAGGCGGTTCGGT
>CAWEYA010000019.1:0-199129 GCA_963813185.1 uncultured Acidobacteriota bacterium | reverse complement strand
TTTGCTTGGGGAAGCTAGAGTTGAGCCGACGCCCCAAAATTCTGCCTCACAACGAAGACGACGCGTGAGTTGCCGCTGTCTTTGTTCCACGCATCTTCGACATTGGCCAAGGGCACAGCTTGGGTTTTGATTTTCAGCTTGCCGGGTACGACGGCTTGCAGCACGCCGTTAATCGCGCCGACCAAGCCACCGAGGGAGATGCTTCCGATGCCGCTGCCCATCAGGACCAGCGCGGACGAGCGCAGGGCGGCACTTGGCAACGTAATGTCCCTCCCGCTCACGGCGCCGATCTGAACGAAGCGGATGGGCACTGCATCCTTGCCCGCTTTTGCCGCCGCCACGATCAGGATTTCGGCGCTTTGCCCCCAGAGATAGTCGAGCACCACATCGACGCCTTCGCCGACAAACTGCTCCATGAAAGCAGTTTCCAGTTCCTTGGGGGATTGATTTAGAGGGATGGTTACATCGGCGCCAAGCGCCTCCACTTGCTTCAGGACCGAAATGTTGCGGCCGGTCGCGATGACTCTCTTCGCTCCCAGGTACTTAGCAATTTGCACGGCCAGGCGTCCTGACGTTCCCGTGGCTCCGTTGACCAGCACGTTCTCCCCGGCAATCAGATGTGCCCGTTCCTTTAACGCAGCCCAGGAAGACATTCCCGGAATCGCTATTGCAGCAGCCGTGATGTCATCCACATCCGCCGGCAAAGGAACGCACTGATCCACGCTCACTGCGACCTTTTCGGCCATGCCGCCGAACGGCTCTTCGGGCGAAACGAAATAAACGCGCCGTCCATCCTGTGTCCGGCCAACACCGTCAATGCCGACGACGGCAGGAAGACTGCCAGGAGACGTGAGGTGCGCACCCGAAGCGCGGCTTTTCGTGACTTGGCTCATGGCGGCCGCGGTGACAGTAATTAATTCTTCCCCCTCTTGCGGCACGGGGTCGTTAAAGTCGGCGAATACCGGTGTTTGGCCCGGTTCGATGACAATGGCTGCTTTCATTTGATGCCTCTTTTTTTTCTGGGCCAGGGCGCTCTGGACGAACCCGACCCATTCTTTGAAGGTACGCTAATCTAATACGTTTGCGGCTTTCATTTAATTTCCTCCGTTGGTGATTGCCTCGGAATAATTTCCGTGAATTGAATCCAGGTCCTGATCAGGCTCCTTCCAAGAATGTGGCCGTTAATTTGTTCATTCTTTTGGATGCGCAGAGCCACTTTTTTCCCTGCCCGTCTGAGCGAAGCCCATTCGATTGCTCATCGGAAGGTGGGAGTTAGTTTCAGACTGTGACAACTCGCGGGACCTGCCCCGGGATTCTGTGTTTCCGGAAGTTGAGAATATGACGAACAGGCTGTATTCAGCGCGACGACGCTCTGCGAAGCCAATTCTCGATGGTGTCCGCATCTGCTTTCGGGAGGGTAGGAACAGTTCTCTTGAGCATGGTCATGAACCAATCGATCTCGGCCGGCAAAGCGGGATAACCGACGTTTTCGCAGGCAGGCTTGCTTTTGACAGGTCGATTGGAATTAATAATTAATTGGCCCTGATCATCCGCAAAGACGATGAACGGGACACCCATTGATTCACCGCCATAATCGCCGAGGAGTTTCTCGGAGCCGGGGCTGTTCAGCTCTGGATGCTTGCCGCGCTGTTCGAGAACATGGAGTGTAGCGATGACAAAGTATTTTTCCAGGATTGGCCGAATTTTCTGATCCCCCATAAAGACTTCCATTTGCCGGCAAGGCGGACACCAGGAGGCGCCGAAGACGAGAAAAATGGGCTTGTGCTCCGCAACCGCTTCTGACTTTGCGCTAGCCATGACCTCCTCGGCGCTAGGAGGCTGCTGAGCAGCATGTGCGGAGAAGCAGAGCAGGAATTGCAGCGCGGCCATTGGGAGAATCCGTCGCATGGGCGAAGGATAGGTCAATCGGATGAGGCTGGCAACAATTACTGCAAATGGGCTCAATGGGACAGACAACTGAAAAGTACCAGTCAGCCTGGAGTGGGAGATTCTGAACGGTGCCATATTCCGATAATCGCGACTCTCAGGACTTGGCTGAAGGTTCGTTGCGTCGAGGTCCGGAGAAGCGTAGGATGCCCGAATTAGGAGTCCAAATCATTTACACCAGGAGAATGCTGGATGAAAGGCAAATCACTTTTTTTGCTGATCGGATTCGTCATGGGCGCAGCGTTGGCGGGAACTGCACAGAAGCCGCCAGTGCGGCGTTATTTTAAGGCCAGCAACCCGACACTGGAGAAGCAAGGCCTGCCGATTCCTTACAGCGATGCCGTGCTCGTCGGCGATACATTGTATGTGGCGGGCCGGACTGGCATCGACCCAAAAGGCGGAGCAATACCGCAGGATGTAGAGCAGGAGATTAGGTTTCTACTTGACAGCTTCAAGACTGCGTTAACCAATGGCGGAATGACAGCGGACGATGTAGTTATGGTTCAGGTGCACTGTCCGGACCTTTCCCTGTATAACAAATTCAACGCCGCTTACCTCACTTACTTTTCCAAAGAACTTCCTCCAAGGGCGTTCTTGGGGTCCGGGCCGCTATTGGGCGGAGCACATTTCGAGATGTTGGGAGTCGCGGTAAGGCGATAGAGAAAAAAAGACTCGCCCTTCGCCAGAAACTGATTGTTTGAATTCTCGGTCAGTTCTTGGAGTATTCGTTCCATTTCGTGTCCGCATCGGAGGTGATCTGTTGCTGCGCGACTCCCGTATATTCAAGAAATTCTCCGATGGATCCCTGATTTGGCGAGCATGTGTGTTCGGACGTGGTCTGGGGCGCAGGTTAAGTGGAGGCTACCCCAAGTTTAAACGGCAAGCAGTGTTTGTAGCGGGTCTCGCACTGACACTCGCCGCCAGGCCCGCGCGCGCGCAGGTTTCCCGCCTTCCGGAGACAATTCAAAAGAAGCTGGCGGAGATCAATCCCCTCTATCAAAGCAACATCCGCAAATATGGTCCGCAAACGATTGAATTATTCACACCCCTGCTTGCGTCGGGAGCGAAAGACGGCATTTCCGTCACCGCCGACCAGGCGTATGGCAAGGACCCACAGCAGACTCTCGACGTGTACCAACCGCGGGAGCCGAAGGATCTTCCCGTCGTCGTGTTTGTCCATGGGGGCGCGCTCACGACGGGGGACAAGAACGAGAACAAGGAGGTCCACGCCAATGTTCTCTACTATTTTGCGCGCCACGGATTCCTGGGCATCAATGCTGACTACCGGCTCGCCCCGAAGTACGTCTATCCGGCGGCGGCCCAAGATATCGGGAGCGTCGTCGCCTGGATCAAGGAGAACGCGAGGCGCTTTGGGGGCGATCCGCAGCGCATTTATCTGATCGGGCGGTCGACGGGCGCTTTGCACGTCGCGACCTGGGCATTCGATCCCAAAATCCACGGCGCAGCAGGACCAGGAGTCTCGGGCGTCGTGCTGATCAGCGGGCGGCTTAAAGCCGACAATCGCGCCGACGATCCCAATGGACAGCGCGTGGAGGAGTACTTTGGAAAGGACACGAGTCTTTACGCCGATCGATCGCCCGTGAATTTCGGCGCCCGGTCGCCGCTGCCTACCTTTATCGTGATCGCCGAATTCGATAACCCTTTTCTCGACGTATACAGTGCAGAACTCTTCGCGAAAATGTATGAGGCGCGCTCAAAGTGTCCTCGATTTCTGCGCCTCGCCGGACACAATCATCAGTCGACAACTTTGTCGATCAACACCGCGGACGATCAGCTGGGCCAAGAGATCATCGACTTCATCCGGCAAGGAAAATGAATGTGAAACTTTCGCATGGCTCGCTTTCCACGCATATCCCATTCGCATATACCTTTGAGCCGTGAGCCCAATCAAATTTAAAAAACAGCCCTTTCTGCTATGCTTTCCATCGTAATAGTCCAGTCCATTTCGGTAGTCGGTTGCTTCATCATTTCTGGTAGGGCGGACGACGTTTAAGATTTGCTGCATATTCAGGAACTCTGGTGCTGGTGGCGGATGAGGCTCAAATGTATCTCTGGAGAAACTGGATTAACGGAATGGATTGGTCCGACGCCGCTTAAAGCCAAATTGCGAGATGAGGACTTATTCGGAATTGGCGACCTGCCTCGTCGAGAGCCGGTCTGGGGATAGCTTCCGGAAGAGCGACAGCCTGTAAGTTTTCTGGTTCGAGGAGTAGGGATCCGTGACCACGCGTCAACACAAGGTTCACACGCAACTCGGCCGAGCCGCAGTGCAGACCTTTGCCGCCAATGATCGCGTGAACCAGATTCTTATCGAACATCTTGACCCTGCCGCCTGGAGAGCCAAACCGCCCGGCAACGTCCGTACCATCGCGGCGATCTTCACGCATATGCACAATGTCCGCACCAAGTGGGTCAGGCTTACAGCTCCGCACCTGAAGGTTCCACGCCAGCTCCATCGCGCGCATTGCACTCCGCAGCAGGCCCGTGCGGCATTGGCCGAGAGTGCCGCTCGCTGCGCGGAGATGCTCGCTGAAGCGCTCGGCGGCAGCGGGGGCCGGGTCGAAAAATTTCTCAGAGACGGCTGGGCTCGGCCTTGGCCGGTTGGTCTGGAAATGCTTTGCTACATGGTTTCTCACGAAGCCCACCATCGCGGGCAGGTGTGTATGCTCGCGCATCAGCTCGGATTTCCGTTGCCGAACGAGGTGGCGTCAGGAATCTGGAATTGGGAAAAACTGTGGAAAGAATGCGGGTCGCCTGGCGGCCCCGGCTACCAATCTTAAAGAATCGGCCAAGTTGATGGGGCGATTTAACTCCAGTTCATCGAACAACAGGTCGCGATGCAAGCCAGGAGTGTTCGGTTGTTGTGTCTGCTTTCCGCCAATTAGTAATTTGAATCCTGGTTTTGGATGGCCTTCACGTAAGCTACGCCGTGCCGGTAAAAACCTCCGGACAGTGCTTGCGTATAGGCAATTCGCGCCGTCACGAATATATTGACGCTGCTTTTCGCGTAGGGGACCGCTGTTTCGACTCGCGTTCCTTCCGGATACGCCTTCCGGCTCTTGAACCGGAAGCCGCCGCGAGATACGTCTTCACACTCGACGATTGCTTCCCCGCGGTCGGAGCGAATGCAGGCAGGGAAATTCATGGAGGTACGTTCTCCCTTTCGTCTATCTCGCGGGTTTTGTGCGCCCGGTCCAGGTACGCCAGTAACTTCTTGCGGATGATCGCTCATTCCGTGTTCCGCGGGCATTCTCTCCGTTGCTGGCCGATCGGTGGTCATCCAGGTTGTCAAGGAATTGCTGCACTCACAATGGCGCGTTAGCGTTAGCTTGGATTCAAAAACGTCTCTTTCAATTTCGGTAAGCAATACCGCTTCAACGGCATGACACCGGCTGCACTCCAGGGTAATTGTTTTTGCCGGCTGGGCTTCCGGAAATTTGACCTGCCATAGATTCACCGAGCTATCCACGAAGGCTATGGCGTACACATGGATACAGACTTCATCGCGGACAAGATCCACCACTCTAGCGATGGCCTCTTCGTTGGTCACCGGATTGCGAAGAATCAACTCGGAGCCGGGAGCCAGCTTGTTTGCCAAGGGGATCGTAGCGCCGTCCCGAGTAATCGTCAGAGTTCGAGTTTGTTCGATGAATTGACGTCCACAGAGCTCAGTCCCGAACAATTCAATCTGTAACCCAGCAGTCAGAGAGTTTGTTGAGAGCTTATTTGACATGAACTGTACCCCGGTTCTTGGGCCCAATCCGAGGGCCGAATCAATGCTTCAAGCCTTCAAAGACAACATTCCGTTACTTCCCGCGCATCTGGTCGGACCAAGTGCGGTTGCGTTCGAGGTGCTGGTCTACCTTGACGGCGGCGTACCGCGCGCAGCTCGTCATTTCGGCCTCAGACCATTTCGCCATCGAGGGAATCAAACGCCCGAGCATTTCGACCACTGCAAAATACGTTCGCAATGCCCGGAAGCTGTCGCCGGAACCACGCAGGTCAGGAAGTAATTCATGGGTCCGCAGAATCGCTCCGAAATCGTGCGCGCCTACTGTCGTTGTCGCAATCCCTGCAGCGGCGCGGACGCGATCTGAAACCGGCAGAGCCGAGACACTGCGCATCCTCTTGCGCCAATAAAGCAAACCAAACAGGCCAAGGGAGACCATGGAAACGCAGAATAGGAGGGCGGTGGTCACTTGATGAATACCCCCGTTTCCTTATTCTGCAGTTGAGTCATGGCAAGCCCTGGAACCTTCCTGGTCTTTCCCGAAACATGATTGAAATCGGACATCGTAGTACCTAAAGCACGTCATGTGCCTTTTGGCGGCCACAGAACTTCCTTCGAATCAATGAGTTGAATGCAGTCCTTAACCGAAGGCGAGCAGGGATGTCCGCCCGGAAGATGGACTGTACGCAGAGACTACAATCAATGGAAATCAATGCTTTTCGAGATTCCAGCAGATTAACGGAGGTTTCGGAATGGGCCACTCGAGGTTAGTGCCTAACAGGCAGGCGCTTTTCGGGGAGGCTTGTCTAGCATTGTTTCCAGTCCCGCGTAACCTCCCCTTTAGAGCAGGTCACGGGGAAGCCATTTCCTGAACACCGCACTACCGGGAAGTGGATTTGTTGAATGCGTCCATTTACGGAGCTTCCCTGATATATTTTATGCAGTCTATCTAGACATGTTTAGCTGGTGGGCGGGAAATCGACTCTCCAGAAGTAGGGCGCCGATCGCAGCAGGGCAAATCCAATCTTGTTCTTTTGGCCTTCCAGGGGCCCCACGTAGACAACCCGGCATTGCTGCTCTTCTTGCGTGGCCCTGTTAACGACCAGAAAAATTTCACCCAGCGCAACTCGAGAGGAAAGTGCGACCAAGCCGCCATGCGCGTTCACAATGTCAGTGGCAGTTTCTTCGCGAAACGCGCCTATTGCTCGATTCTGCCCGTAAACGGCCACAGGTATCCTGAGATGTATCCTCTTGCTGCGCCGTCGTGCTTTGAGCGCCCTCCCAGAGGCCGTTCTTATTGTTGGGTGCACCTCCAGGCTGACGGGGGCGGTTATCTCTTTCGTCTCGATGGGTATTTCCTTCTGCACTCCGTGGACGGGGCACTCAAAATGCCAGGACGAATTTTGAATCTGCTCGAGGGTCTCATTACGATTCTGGAGAATGAGGATTTCGTCCGCATCCCCCTGCGCACACCTGAATCTAAGCATGTAGTTCTTGGTCACAGTGCCCCACGGTAAAATTCTAATGGACTGGATGAATGGCGGCCTGGATACATTCATGCTCGTTGCCTAGAAGGTAAGCTAGGCGCCGGGGGACTATACTTGGATAAGAGGACATTTCCGGAGTTGGCCGATCTGCGACGGGGTGGTCCACGAGTGATGCGGGAATTTCTCAAAAAGATTCATATCAACAGGCGGGCAAATCTTGCGCGAAGATAGCTTTCGCGAAGGCGGCCATTCACCCTAAAAGCTTACTTCGGGCCTGCTTCACGTGCAATTACCGCAGGTCACTTCACCGCCGCCACTACTTCAATCTCGATCATATAATCCTCCCGGACCAGCGACGTCACGCCGATCAGCGTGCCGGCCGGCGGGTGCTCTGCAGAAAAATACTTGCTGCGGACTTCGCGGATGACGGCAACATGATCCGGCTTCAGATCCACGACATAATAGTTGGCCTTGATAATATCTTTCATCGTCGCTCCCGCTGCCGCCAGAGCAGTCTTCAGGTACTCCATCACCTGGGTGGCTTGCGCGCGCAGATCGCCCTTGCCCACAACCTCGCCGCTGGCATTCACTGGCACCTGCCCGGAAACGTATACCAGCTTGCCCGATTGCGCGACCACCACCTGCGAGTATCCCATCGGCTTGCTCAGCCCCTCTGGGTTGAGAAATTGCATCTTCGTGGTTTCCTTGGCTGTGCGTTCACCCTGCGCTGCCCCGAGCTGCGCCATCAGGACAAGGGTCCCTGCCAGCAGCGCGAAATGGAATGCCGAATTCTGCTTGCTCATTTTGTTGCCTCCAGGTGCGGAGAGATTTTCGCCGGGATATGCTCTGGCCTGCAAAAGCGGCAGCCAGTATACAGTCATCCCGGGCGCTAGCATATCCACTCGGTTACGTGGCACAGCACGCCGGAACGAGTTTCGAGTAGCCGAATTATACCGATCTCGGTGACGCTTCCACTGTTAGTGAATATGTTGTGTCGAACGCCGGAGAGGCGTACGATTCGTCGAACACAAGGCCCATTTGAAAATTCCTGGTAAAACACCACGGAGAGCTTTCATGCGCGAAAAGATCGCGTTTCTTCTGCTCGTCTTCGCTGTTTCCGCGGCGTCCTTGGTTGCACAGACGCGGACAGCGAGGACGACATTGGACATCTATATTGTGGACGTCGAGGGCGGCAATGCCGTGCTGTTTGTGCCCCCCTCGGGCGAGTCGGTCCTCATTGACACGGGGAACGTGGCTCCGGGCGCCGTTCGCGATGCCGAACGCATCATGGCCGCTTTGAAAGACGCAGGCGTCACGCAGATCGATCACCTGATCATTACGCACTGGCATGGCGATCATTTTGGCGGACTGGCGGAACTGTCCGCGCGCGTCCCGATTAAGCAGTTCATCGATCATGGTCCGAACGTTCAGCCCGGCGCTGCCGCCGATGAATTTTTGCAGAAAACCTACCCGGCGCTAATCGCCAAGGCCACCCACACCGTCGTGAAGCCCGGCGACAAGATTCCGGTGGCCGGTCTCGATTGGCGGATTGTGGCGTCCGCGGGACAGGTGCTCAAGACGCCGCTCCCTGGCGCCGGCAAGCCGAATCCATATTGTACCGAGTTCAAGCCGGGAGAGAACAACGCCGAAGACCCGCAATCCGTCGCCAGCTTCATTACTTTTGGGAAATTTCGGACGATTCATTTGGGTGATCTGACTAAGAACAAGGAATTTGAGCTGATGTGTCCGAATAATCCCATTGGCACCGTCGATCTTTTTTTGGGCTTGCATCACGGGCAGGCGAGCTCCAATTCGATCGTGGTCGTGCACGCCCTTCGTCCGCGCGTCGCCATTATGAACAACGGCACCCGCAAAGGCGGCGAACCTGAAACCATGCAGACGGTTCACTCCTCTCCAGGCCTCGAGGATCTCTGGCAGATGCACTTCTCGCTGCTGAGCGGCCAGGAGTACACCGTTCCCGGCATGTTCATCGCGAACACGCTTGATGAAGAGCCGGCCAGCATGCCGATCACTCCCACGCCTGCCCCTGCGCCGGGTCCCGGAGCGCCTCCGCCACCCCAGCACAATGGGACGGCGTACTGGATCAAAGTGTCGGCGCAGACCAACGGCACTTTCACGGTCACCAACGCCCGCAACAGCTTTGCCAAGACTTACACAGCGGGAACAAAATAGCGCTCAGAGGCGCTTCCTTCTTAGCTTCGGGGTCAGGATTAGAAATTAGATATATATAGACATTCACGAAAATACGCGCTCCCATGTATTTTCGAAGCCAGAGCGAGAGTCTTTCTATGATACCGCGAGATAAAAACCCGCAATGCATGCTTGGCGCAATCACAATGAGTTGAGTTAAAGCTTCGCAAACTCGAGACTCGATTGCGCGGGGTTACAAAAGTGAGGGGCTCATGAACACTGAAAATCAGCCGCGAAAGACGCCGCATCATTCGCCAAACGACGCCATCCGAATTGTTCCTCTTCATAAACCTGGGGCGGAGGCGCTGGCGCCGGCGGCCGCCCCGAAGCTGGTGTATCGTAGCGGCCCTCTGATCACATCCGTAGAAATCTTCACCATATTTTGGGGCAGCGACTGGCAACAGCAGCCGTCGGCTGGAATCCTCACGCAGATGAACCAGTTTTTTGATTTTGTCCTCACCAGCAGCCTGATGGATCAATTGAGCGAATACAGCGTTGCGGGGCAGTCCATTGGGCATGGAAAACGGACAGGGAGCATTACGCTCACCACGCCCGCGCCGTCCGCTTCCGTAACGGATCAGGCCATTCAACAACTCCTGCAACAGGAAATTTCTGGCAATGCCGCGTTTCCTCAGCCGTCTCCGAACACGCTGTACTTTGTCTTCGCGCCACCAGGGACAACTGTGGTGCAAGGCGGGAGCAGTTCTTGCCAGCAATTCTGCGGCTATCACGATGCCATTGACGGGAAGATTTTTTATGCAGTCATGCCTTTCCCGGATTGCGCCGGATGCCTCGGTGGAATCGCTCAACTCGACGCCTTGACCTCGACGAGTTCTCACGAGCTGTGCGAAGCGATCACCGATCCGATTCCCGGGCAGGGTTGGTACGATGACGCCAACGGAGAGATCGGCGACATTTGCGCCTGGAAGAGCAAGAAGTTAGGGCAGTTCTCGGTGCAACTGGAATGGTCGAATCGCGCGAATAAGTGCCTCTAGCGAGGCAATCAATCGCGCCATGAAAGCTTATGGGCTTGTGGGAGCGGTGGATTGACACCGCGGGCCTACATTTCCATTTTGATATGGGGATTTATCTAGAGTCAGCCTGACGATGAGCAGCCCATCCTGACGATTCGTTATTGAATGCAATCACGACGGCGCTGGGACCGGGAAGTATATCGCAACCCTTTCGGCTACAGAGCTTAGGAACCCCCTGCTTTTTGCCCCATCACCCACGCTTTCATGTTCTTCCAGTCCGGGTCGTCCTCGGATGCAAATTGCCTGCCCCCCTGATGGGTGTCGGCGATACCGCCCGCCTCGGGCGCCAGCGGCATTCGCAGAAACAGGCTCATTTCCGGTTTGCCGGGAACCACCAATTTCGAGACGGTCTCGAAGTTACGGCGGGACTGCTCTTCGGTCCAAAAACTCGCACCGGGCGGCAGCATCTCCAGACTAAGGGGTCCGCCACCATGACGCATCATTTGATGGCAAACATAGCAGCGGGCGTGGTCGTCAGATCGCTTCTTCAGGAAGATAGGTTCGACGCGCGTTTTGAAAAACTCATAATCCAGCTGCGGTACTTGCGTGTCGGGGCTCCCGGAGTTCTGCGCCGTGACAAAGGGAGCAAACAGACACAATGAAACGCCAGCCGCTACCGCGAACCCAGCAGAGATTATCTTTGGCAGAAGCTTCGAAATCATACTCACCTCACATTCGCCAGCTCAAGTTTTGTGTGACAGCCGACGGTTCCGCGCATCCGACACAGGGCCCAATAACAATTTAAGGCAGCGTCAACGTACTTATCCGGTCGGGCATCTCTCCGACGGGGATGCGAGTGATCTCTTTCATTGCCTCCACATCGATGGCGGATATCGACTTGGTCCCGCAAGTGGAATCATAGACGGTCCTGCCATCGGGAGAGAAAGTGATCCACGCGGGTCCACCTCCCCTCGGAGCCTTTCCCGGCACAGGGGTTTCGGGCAATGAGACATGTCCCAGCAATTTGAGGTCAGGCAGTGAGTAGACAAAAACAGCGTTGGCTGGCCTGCTGTTGGTCCACAACGTCTTATGGTCCGGGGATATGCCGATGCCGTGGCTGATGCCTTCGCACCCGGGGCCGAACCCGCTGGGTTCGTCAGGGTTCTTAATTCTCGCCACTTCCTTGTGCGTGGCAAAATCCACCACGGAGAATCCGTTCGTTCGGTTCAGCTGTGCGAAGATCCGGTTGCCCGAGCCGTCGGGGTTGCTTTCAATGATTACGGGGAGTACTCCCTGGTCATAGTTGACTTCCCAGGCGATTTCCATCTTCTGAAGATCGAAGACGGTTATGAATTGCCCTGGCGGCGATCCGGCGGCCGCAAATTTTCCATCGTCCGTCAAGGACACGTCGTGCAGACCTCTTCTCACCGGAATACTCTTGATCTTCTCCAGTGATTTGGCATCGATGATATCCAGCGCCCCGACATCCACGGCCTCCTGGCCGGTATTGCGGATGCAGACTACAATCAGTTTTCCATCGCTTGTCACTGCGGCGTCGTTGGCCCAGCCGCTCAGAGGCACCTTCTTGATGTACTTCCCGCTTTTTCGATCCATGACGTAGAGGACGTCCACGCTCCTGTTGGCGATATAGAGCCTGCTTCCGTCGGGAGAGAATCGCACCACCTCGGGCGACTCAATGCCCTTGATCACCTCCACGACCTTATTCGTCGCAGGGTCGATCACGCTGATGGTGGTCCCGCCTCTGTTCGTGACATAGATCCGTGCTGTCGACGCCGCCAAGGGCCCCGCCGCGAACAGCAGCCCAAGCAGTAACCGCACGTCCCATCGCCCGCAGAAATATTTTTTCATGCTGGTTGAGTTCATAGCGAGAAGGCGCTCCTTACCCTTCGGCGCAGAGAGTAGAACTGCGCGGGCCGCAAGTCAAGCGGCTACGGTCGGCGGTGTGTTTCAACGCGTGCGGGCGCGCCAATGCCACGCCCGCATCCCGCCGTTCTCAGGGGACACTCAAATGGAAATCAGCGAAGAAAATCCCTCGCCAATTCAGATCCTCAAAATCGAAATTCGCTTTCCCGGCGCTCGAATGCGATCGTCGCTTCCGAATTCTATTTTTCGACTTTCAAGTCGTTCATCACCGAGAACACGCCTGAAACTGTATTGGCGCGCGCGTTAGCAAGAATCTTGTCCGCTTCGTTGGCGACCACCCCGACCAGCGTTACGTGGCCGTTTTTTACGATGATATGGATAGGCGGCACGGCCTGGATCGAATATTTCTCCATGCCCGGCGCGGAATAAATCGCCCGAAATTCGGCCCGCCGGATTTGGTCGTCGCTCGGCGAGACGGGCAGGACCTCGATTTGATTGTCCAATGCGGCGACGCCCTCGATGGACTTGACTGCATTTCCGGCGTCGATCTTGAGCGTCGGCGTAACGACTTGGCCCAATAGAGTTACGCGGTCGCCGTCAACCTTATACGCCAAATTATCGAACACCGTGTAAAACGGCTGCGTGACCAGGACGTGACGCACTTCCTTCTGGAGCCGTGCTTCAGCCTTTGCCTGGCGTTCCTGGTTTGACCCCTGCGCGCCTTGAACCTGGCAGGCAGTTAAGGCCAGCGTTACAGCCGCGCATCCGGCCACGAGATGACGAAACATATTCTTGGAAAGGATAAACATGATCATCCTCCTGAGAGTGAGCGGAATCCATAAACCGGACGATGCGGTTGAAGTGTCAACCGTTAGCCGGATCTTAACATATCTGCGCCCTGAACAGGCCGAGAGCTTGGGTTGGGCGTAGGGCACTGCAGGTTTCGCCCAAGAAACATCTTTGAGGAAGTGTGGCCGGAATCGTCCCCACCGAAAAATCGCTCATTCCGATGAGAGGAATTCTTGGGACTGGGCCATCGCGTCGGCGAACGGCAGCGGCCGCCGACTTGCTACGCCGTAGAATTTGTAGCCGTCATCGACAGTCAAGGACCGGCTGTTCTGGCTCAACCCTGGCTCTGAGGGTCCGCTGCCAAGCACTCATCGCGCAGTGTGGCCAGCCCGGACGCGATATCTGCAGCCAAGGGGATCACCTTGCTCACGCGCGTGATATCAAGCACTTCGCGCACACGGGGCCTTATCCCCACGAGTACGAAACGCCCACCTGAGTTCTTGGTGGACGTGTAAACGCCCACGATGAAACCGATTCCTGCGGAGCCGATGTCGGGCACTTCGCTGAAATCGGCCAGGACTTTCTTACAGTTCGCTCCCTTGATTTCATCTTTTTTGGCGTGCAGGTATTCATGATCCGCCGTGACCAAACGCCCTTCGCAGCGCACCAGGCAAATTTCGTCTTTCTGTCTGACTTCGATGAGCATTGGTTTGGCTTTCATATCATGCCTTTACATTATAAAGCGCAAATGGGAGTCAGATTGGCTCACTCACTTCGGAAATTCTTGGGCCAAGATTTCGGAACGGGAATCAGTGCCGCTCCGCTTGGCCGTGATTTCGATCAGGTTCGATCGAAAGGTAATGGTACCGGCCCGCATTCCGAGAAGAGGGCTTATCGGGACTTGGCCCGCGTAATCAGCCCTGAATCTCAGTAAAGACCGATCTCCTGCCGACTGGGTTTGGATTCAATCGCTCATAACCTTTCTTAACGACTGTTTCCCGACAATGTTATGCTCTTTCCGCGTACGGCAATAAGGGCGGGAACTATAAACAGACGCTTTCAGTACATTTTCAGGTTGTCATGTTCTGATATCCGGCGGGCAGAAGATTTTCATCGTCGCGAGGGCATGTGGATAGTTTTTCTGTGTTAGCGTCAGAACGGTTATTTCAGAGGGGCAGCATGATTTCTTTCGACGACAGACAACTATGAGTCTGAAAACATTCGTGGCTGAAGCACTGATTAACTTCCCGACGGTCGCAGCGATCTCACCCAGTTCAAGTTATCTGGCCACCGCCATGCTGGAGCCGCTGACACTGGCAAGAACACGCGTTGCACTCGAATTGGGGGCTGGCACAGGGGCGATCACTCGCGCACTGCTTGAGCAGTTGCCGCCCGATGCTACTTTGCTGGTCTTTGAGATCAATCCACGCTTCTTCGACTGTCTGCAGCGCAGCATTTCCGACCCTCGCATGATTCTTGTCAATTCGAGCGCCGAAAACCTAGACTCAGAACTGCATCGTCGGGGCATCAAACAAGTGGACGCGGTGATATCGTCGCTCGGCTTGGCCTTTATGCCCGATCGGCAGCGCCAGGCACTTTTTCAACGACTCTCGCCGTTCTTGCACCCGGAATCAGTACTCACCCAGTTTCAGTACATCCATGGCTTGCAGTACGTGAGGGGACGGCTGTGCCGGCTGAACCTTCGACCCCTGCTCAATCGATATTTTGGCTCAGTCCGATCGAGAATTATTTGGCGCAACCTGCCGCCCGCGTTCGTGTTCACCTGCCAAGCACGGACTCAACAGTATTAGAAAGCTGGATCATTGAAAAGGATCCCAGAGATTTCTGGGCACATTCGGCCATTTCACGAATGAGGGCCGCGTGTCCTTCGTCCTATCCGGCCGTTGCTCTACTGTTAATCTCAGATCGCCCAGCGCCCCCAAGACCTCAACTTTCTGTTCGATTGCGTTGGGCATGATCGCACCTACTTGATAGCGCCTTGGTGTTCCCGCTTCTCTTAGTCCGCTCTAGAAATCGCGGGGTGTCATGAAATTACGATTCTTTCCCGCGATTCGCCACAGCCGAAGTTCGTACTATGACCCCGGTACTGTGAAAAAGGGACCAGTCGGGCTATTTGGCTACTCAGGCCGATGCGGCAATATTCGAAGATCGCTGCCTCGGACTGCCTGATGGACGCAGCCGGAAAAGACCAACGTGCCTATGCGCCCCAGACTTTCGCATTGTTGTCGGGACGTTCTTGGAAATGCCGGGCTGCTCCGCGCGACTGCGATTTTATTTCTTGCGCTCGGATTCTGGCAGCCATGCGGCGCCCAGCAGGCAAATCCAGAGGCGCGCTTGGGCTCATGGACGCCGCTGAGCATCGATCAAGTGAGAGACGCCGCCTCTCTCGCCCTGCCGCGTTCGGAGTCGAGAATTGACGCCAAGCTGCTCAAAGTAACGCGCAGGCCCGATCTGGAGTATTTGCTCTCGAACATTGTCCAACGAAGAGGAAGCCAAGGCCTCTATCTTTATCAAGTTGAGATACCGTCGCAGGCCAGTTACGACGGACAATGGACGTGGATTGTTGCCGTCGCGGCTCGGAGAAAGGAAGCCTACGAACTCTACAGCTTCGAGAGCATGGGAAAAAGCGCGGACGCCGCGGCGGAGTTCAATCGCTTTGCGTCGGAACTTTCACTTTCGCTCTCCAAATCCGAACTGGCGAATTTCGCGGCATTTTTCCTGGAGACTACGATCCCATTCCGGCCGGGAGAGATCGTGCTCGACCAGGACACTCTGCGCGAGTCCGTCGGGCGGCACTACTTCACGGCGTACGACGAAGCGTGGAGATCCATCGACGTGTATTCACGATTGTGGCATGGTTTTTTGGATGCGGAGACCGTGTCCGAGTTGGCGCCCAGAGCCGAAATCGAACAGAATGGGCGTTACCGCGTGACAATGAATCGCGTGGTCACAGCCGAAGGCGCGCACCCGCAGGTGCAGCAGTGGCAGCTGGAGATTTCACCGGAAGGTAATGCGCAGGTCACGTCTATGCGAGCGATTTTGCCCAAGGCGCCTCGGTGGATGTTCTATGATTCGCACCAGCAGACAAATGTGGCGCCGGTCCTACCTTAGTCTCGATGGATTGGACTATCCTACTTGGCCCAGGCGATAGATGCGCGGTTGAAACTGGACTTTAAACTTCTGACAAACCGGGCGTGCTCAACCGGTCGATGCAACACCATGTAACCAGTTGACCTGACAATACTTTCCCAGGAGAACCGATTTGTACGGCTGAACTCATTCAACCTAAACAGGGCAGTGTTCAGTTTGAATCGACGCTCGCGAATGAAATCAAGCTCGCAGACTCCCATAAGAAAATTTCGTGCAAGTGTTGCATCGACCTATTGAGACCAAGCTTTTATCGGAATGTGGCTTGGAGCGTTAACTGTCAGACGCGGAAAAATCGCGCCGGCGTTTGATCCAGGCCGAGGCCGCTAGCAACGCCACAGGAATCCAGATCCACAGCAACTCCGTTTGGATTACGGCCAGGCCGCGAGCGGTAAAAAACCGTCCGATGCCGATTGGCGATACGCGAATCGGAGTCCACGGAAGAAAATAGCACCGGTTGTCGAATGGGGCGAAGAAGGCGACCCCGAGACCTCCGTCCGTCATGGCGTCCAGCAAACCATGGCTCGCGGTGGCGAGAAAGAAATACAACCACAGAGAGAAGCGGCCAATGCTGGGCAGAGCACTGCGAAACGCTATGCCTACCGCAGAGGCAGCCAGGAGGGCGGCGAAGACGATCGAGTGCGTGAAACCACGATGGCCCCAAAAGTCGCCGTAGCGGATGCCGAAATCAAACCCAATGACATCGAGATCGGGAATGACGGAACACATTGCCCCAATCGACCAGACTCGTTTGGGAACGCGAGGGGTGTAGAAGCAAGCTCCAATGCCGAGAGCGGCTACCGCATGTGAAAATGCCGACGCCAATTGAAACCTCACGCAGTTCTAAATGTGAGTGAGAAAATTCCTGCCCAAAGCGAATGGCTAAGCCACGTCTCAAAGTATATATAGGAATCCGTCCAGTCATCGGTCTAATCGGTTTGCAGGAAATTGTCCATTGCGGCGTCCGCCAGCAATGTCTGGGAAGGGAATTTCTCGGGAGTTGAGCATATAATGCGTCCGCTCTCCGAACTTGAGTGAGTCAAAAGAGGAGGCTGGCATGAACGGAAAATGGTTGCAATCCTCGATGGCGCGGCGATTGTTTCTGGCGCGGCTGGGAACGGGCGCCGCGGTGGTTGGCGCGAGCTTCATGAGCTCTCCCTCGGCGGAAGCGCAGTCCGCATCCGATGCCGCGTGGCGGCCGGCGCGTCACGCACAGGATGATTGGTACGACAAGATTCCCGGAGTACATCGCTTCCTGTTTGATTCTTCGACTGCGGAGAGCATGGGCTGGGCGCTGCAATTCGCCAACAATTACGTTACGGCGAATCAGGAAGCGTACGGCCTGAAGGATAGCGACCTGGCAGTAATCATTGTTGCGCGCCACAAGTCCACTTCGTTTGCCTACAACGACGCGATCTGGGCCAAGTACGGCAAGCAAATCTCCGAGCAAGCCGAATTCCTGGATCCGAAGACCAAGGAGGCTCCCAAAATCAATGTCTATGGTCCCGCGGGAGAAACGCAGCAGGCCGGCAAAATGGAAGCGCTGATCAAGAAGGGCGTGCAGTTTGCCGTGTGCCAGATGTCCACGCGAGGCATCGCCACGAGAATCGCCAAGGCGAATGGTGTTGAGGTCGTTAGCGTGGTCAAGGAAATCACTGAGAACCTCATCGGCAACGCACATATGGTTCCGGCGGGCATATTGGCAGTGAATCGCGCGCAGGAACGAGGGTACTCATTCATTTATTCAACCTGAGCTCCGCCCGCGGCGGGCGGCGCGCCGAGCCAAGCTAGTCGTCGTCAGGCGCAGCTCTTAGGAGGCTGCAACACTGGAAACCCGAACGGGATCTCCGGTCAGATCATTTTCCTTGCGGCGCGCCGCTGCTTTTCTCAAGGGCGATCTTCATCTGGGACTTGCTGCTGGCGACCGCGTCGAGTTCCGTTTCGTAGGGCTTATATCCGTCGAGCGTGACCTTGAGCCGGTGTTTGCCGGGGCTCACCAGCATGGAGTGAAACCTGCCTCCAAAATCGCCGCCATGACCCATGTAGCCGTCGTCGACAAAAACCGCCGCGCGCTTGGGCACGATATCCAGCCGGAACTCCGCCGCATCGTTTCCTGGATAGGTTAATTTGGAATTCTCCTCCAACACTACGGCAATCGTCTGGACCTGATCCGGGGCAACGACGATTTTCTTCGTGAATTCCTTGTAGCCGGCCTGTCGGATCGTGATCTCATGATCTCCTGCGGGAAGCAGAACCTTCCGATCTCCCTTGAGCTCCTTCACGTAGCCTGCATATTTCCCGTCGATCCACACGCCGGCGTCTCTTTCGTCCTGGTTGTCGGCGGAGAAGCGGACTTCGCCCATTGCCGCGTTTTGCTGTCCGTAAACATTAGCGAGAACTACGAAGAAGAGTGGCAGCGCCGAAATTGCAAGGAGCTGGACAAATTTTCGTGTGAACATTTTTTCTCTACCCCACATGGAAGCGGAAATTTCCTAGACTAGATTTTCAGAACCTTCGCCGCGGTTCCACCCAAAATCATTTTGCGGTGGTCGGAGCTCAGGTGAAGATCCTCGACCACTTCCACCGGCCGGTCGTAGCCTACGGGAAAGCAATAGTCGCTGCCCAGCATGATTCGATCGACGCCCACCTGGGAGATGATGAATTCCATCATCGGCTTGGAGTGAACGATGGTGTCGTACATAAACCGCTGCAGGTAAGCGCCGGGTGGTTGCGCCGAATGCTTAGCCGGCGGGATCACATTCCATCCGTGGTCGAGACGTCCGATGATATTTAGCAGCGCCCCGCCGGCATGCGGCAACACGATCAGCAGATTCGGATGGCGGTCCAGCACGCCGCCAAAGATCAGATGCGCGGCGGCAACCGTAGTGTCCAGCGGATAGGCAAGCAGGTTGGTAAGTGAATAAGGCTGCAAGCGCTTTCCGCCGAGGATGGGCGGCAAAGGATGCAGAAAGACGGGGAGGTCGAGCGCCTCGATGCGCGTGAAGATAGCCTCGAACAGAGGATCGTCGAGGTCGCGGCCTTCGATGTTCGTCCCCATATAAACGCCGCGCACGCCGGGGAGCTTGCTCACGCGGTTGAGTTCGTCAATGGCGCGGTCGGGATCGAGCATTGGCAAAGTGGCCAGGACCACGAACCTGTCAGGATTAGCCATGTGCGCCGCGACCGCGCCGTCGTTCCAGGTCATGGCGAGCTTGTGTGAGAATTCGCCCTCGGCCCAATAGACCATCGGGCCGGTGAGCGAGAGCGCCTGGACGGCCATGCCCTGCGCGTCCATGTCTGCCAGCCGCTGCTTCAGGTCGATGAATTTCGCTGGCAGCGGGCCGTTGGATTCAGCGGGAGTTTTGAAAAAGAAGCCCTGCTCGGTCATGCGGAACTCGGCGTTGTAGCGCTGCCCATCGCTATTGAATAGATCGAGGTAGGTCTGAGGAAAGTAATGCGCGTGTATATCGATTGGGCGCGCTCCGCTCGTCTTGAGCGGGGAACGCGCGGCAGGTTCAGCCAGGAGCGCATCGCTCACACCGCTCATCGAGGTTACCGCTGCGGCCGCAAGTCCTCCTCGCAGCACTGTTCGGCGTGATACTCGAGGATGACAACCGCAATCCGCATCTTTCTTCATGGCACAGTCCTTTAGGAGCAGGAATCCCTCATTGGATGGGTCTCGTTCTCGCGAATCGTACGCTTTTCCCGCGCCCGGCACAACGAACATGCCGTTAGTGGCGCGGGCTTCAGCCTGCGGGTTTTGTCCTAGCTAGGTCCAAAACCCGCAGGCTGAAGCCCGCGCCACTGGACGGCGCTTCGCATCCCGCCCCTGACTTAAGGTATCTTAGTAATGTTTCGTGATCCGAAGCAGCCCAGTAACTATTCGTTGCGTCTGATACGGAGTGGGACAATCGTCGAGGAGAATCGGAATGACTTCCGCGCTACGTAGTCGTTTGCTGGTTTTGTGCCTGTACGTCACCGTTGCCGCCGTATCCGTTTTCAGCCAGGACGCGGCGAAAAAGACTCCGCCGAAAAAAACTCCGGTGAAGGCGGCCTCTGCCAAAGCGGATGAACCCGCATCGATCGCACTGCCGACGATCAAGTTTGAAAAATACACGCTTCCGAACGGCCTGGTAGTCATCCTGTCCGAGGATCATCGCCTGCCCCTGGTTGCCACCAACATCTGGTATCACGTCGGCCCTGCAAACGAATTGCCGGGGCGCACCGGCTTCGCCCACCTGTTCGAACACATGATGTTCGAAGGTTCGAAGCATGTTCCGGGCAACGCCCACATTCGCTATCTCGAGGCGGCCGGAGCGTCCGACTTCAATGGCACGACCGATTTCGACCGCACGAATTACTTCGAGACAATTCCCTCGAATCAGCTGGAACTCGCGCTGTGGCTCGAATCCGATCGCATGGGCTATATCCCGGACAAACTGGATCAGGCCAGCTTGACGAACCAGCAGGACGTGGTGCGCAACGAGCGCCGCCAGAGCATTGAGAACAATCCCTACGGAATTGTGGAAGAAGGTGTGTTTCATCTGCTCTTCCCGAAGAGCCATCCATATCACGCGGATGTGATGGGCTCGCACGCGGACATTCAGGCGGCGAAGCTCGAGGATGTGCGCAACTTTTTCAAGCTCTACTACGCGCCCAATAACGCGAGCCTGGCCATTGTCGGCGATTTCGATCCGGCGCAGGCCAAGCAGCTTGTCGAAAAATATTTCGGGCCGCTGAAGCGTGGCGCGCCTGTGCCGAAGATTGCCGGTGTCACGCCGCCCATAACATCCGAGCGCCGCGCGGTGATCCACGATCAGGTGGAACTGCCGCGCGTCTACATGGCCTGGCTGACGTCTTCCATTTTCAAGCCCGGTGACGCCGACGCAGATCTGTCCGCGCAGATTCTCGGCGGGGGGAAGTCGAGCCGCCTGTACAAGAAACTGGTCTACGAAAAACAGATTGCTCTTGACGTCAGCGCGTCGCAACAATCGCTGATTCTCGGGTCGTTGTTTGAAATTGTGGTGACCGCGCGGCCCGGACACACGGCCGATGAAATGCAAAAAGCTATGGACGAAGAACTGGCCGCGTTCCGCAAGGATGGTCCGACCGCTGTTGAACTGGAGCGCGCACGAAACGGAATTGAAACAGGAATGATTCAGGGACTCGAACGGCTTGGCGGATTCGGAGGCGTGGCCGACCGCTTAAACGAGTACAACCACTATCTTGGAAATCCCGACTACTTTTCGCAGGACGTGCACCGGTACCAGTCCGCGACCACGGATTCGATTCGCGCATTTGCGGAAACGCAACTGAAGCCGGCCGCGCGCGCGGTGATCTACGGAATTCCCGGCAAACCGGATCTGGGGCCGGATGTTCCCACGCCAAAAAATCTGCAGAAGGGCCAAACCACGGGCGGGGAATCGGTCAATGCCGACGCGGCGTGGCGTGAAAACCCTCCAAAGCCC
Organism: uncultured Acidobacteriota bacterium; assembly: GCA_963813185.1. Lineage (GTDB taxonomy): Bacteria > Acidobacteriota > Terriglobia > Acidiferrales > UBA7541 > Palsa-360. The sequence continues at coordinate 177,450 of CAWEYA010000019.1, read as the reverse complement.
GGGCCCGCGCATGCGCTGAATCTTCCGGTCCCTGATATTTTTAAGCTCACCAACGGCCTGACCGTGCTTTACGACTACCGTCCCGGACTTCCCGTGGTCGCCGCGCATCTGGTTTTCAATACGGGGAGCGGAGCGAATCCCGTCGAAAAACCCGGCCTGGCGAGCTTCACCGCAAACATGTTGCAGCAGGGAACGGAAACGCGGAACGCCACACAAATTGCCGACGAAGCGGCCCTCCTGGGCACGGCGCTTTCGTCCAGCGCGAGCATGGATTCGTCCGGCGTGGGCGCCGGTTCGCTTACCAAGAATTTCCCCGGAGTGCTCGACCTAATCTCGGACATCGTACTGCATCCCACGTTTCCGCCGGACGAAGTGGAGCGGCGCCGCGCGTCGCGTCTGGCCGCCTTCACGGACGAGCGCTCCGACCCTGAGACGATTGTTGCCCGCACCGGCGTGTCCGCGCTCTTCGGGCCGCACAATCCCTTCGGGTACGATAACTCGGGCACGGAACCGTCGATTAAGACGATGACCCGCGAGGACATGATGAATTTCTGGAAGACCTACTATGTGCCGAATAACGCCGCCCTGGTCGTGTCCGGAAATATTCCCGTCGACGAGTTGAAGGCTCTGGCCGATAGCAAGTTTGGCGCGTGGAAGAGCGGCGAGTTTGCGATGCCGAAGATTGGCCCTCCGGAAACCACCAAGGCGAAAATCATTATCGTGGACCGGCCCGGCGCTCAGCAGACTATGGTGCGCCTGTTGCAGCTTGGAGTCGACCGCGCGACGCCGGATTATCCCGCGCTCGAAGTGATGAATTCCGAGCTGGGAGGCCTTTTTTCCAGCCGCATCAATCTGAACCTTCGCGAGGAACACGGCTACACCTACGGCGCGAGTTCCTTTTTTGTTTACCGGCGAACGCTCGGCTATTTTGGCGCCGGTGGAGGCATCCGGACCGACGCCACGGCGCCCGCGGTGACGGAAATTTTGAAGGAAATTCGCCGGATGATTGATGCGCCGATGAAGCCCGAGGAACTGAGCCTGGCAAAAGATTCCCAATCGCGTTCCTTGCCGGGGATTTTTGAAACGAGCAGCGGCGAAGCGGGCGCGCTCTCCGAAATTTTCGTGTACAACCTGGCGCGCGACTATTTCTCCAAATTGCCGGACCAGTTGAACGCCGTCACTGCAGAGGACACCGAAGCCGTCGCCAAAAAATACCTGCACCCCGACCAGCTGATTTTGGTTTGCGTTGGCGATCGCGCCAAAATCGAGCCCGAACTGGTGAAGCTGGACCTCGGCGCGGTAGAAATTCGGGATGCGGACGGGAATGTCGTGAAGTAGGACGGGCTTCAGCCTGTGTGCTTTCCAGAAAATATCGCCGGCACAAAATTAAACCCGGACAGGCTGAAGCCCGTGCTACTTTCTTGTGGCGCGCTCTCGCACGAAATCCACAATGTTTTGCGTGGATGTGCCGGGAAGAAAAATTTCCGCCACGCCCGCCTTTTTCAGTCCGGCAATATCGGCTTCCGGAATCGTTCCGCCCAGGAGCACGGTCACATCGCTCATCCCTTTTTGCTTCAGCAGGTCCAGCAATTGCGGTACGAGCGTATTGTGCGCGCCCGAAAGAATCGACAGCCCGATCACATCGACATCTTCCTGCACGGCGGCCGAGGCGATCATCTCCGGCGTCTGCCGCAGCCCGGTGTAAATCACCTCCATCCCGGCGTCGCGCAGTGCGCGGGCAATAATCTTCGCTCCCCGGTCATGGCCGTCGAGCCCAGGTTTTGCGATCAGCACTCGTATTCTCTTGTCAGACATTCGTCCCTACGTTCACTTCGTTAAAGATATGTCCTGCCCGCTCGATAAACGTTAATGCATTTTTTCCGATTCAACTATAGCGCTACGTTATCGACGCCTCTTCATGCGTGCCGAAAACTTCGCGCAGAGAGTCGCAGATTTCTCCCAGCGTCGCGTAAGCTTTCACGGCGGCATAGATATGGGGCATCAGGTTTTCTGTTCCCTGGGCCGCTTTGCGCAAGGCGGCGAGCTGCCGCGCGACCTCTTCGCTCGAACGCTCGGAGCGCAGCTTGCGCAACTGCTCGGCCTGTTGCCCGCGCACCGATTCATCGATGCGCAAGATGTCGATGGGCGATTCTTCTCCCGTGAAGTCATTCACGCCGACGATGATTTTTTCTTTGCGGTCGACCGACACCTGGTAACGATAAGAGGCGTCGGCAATTTCCCGCTGCGGATATCCCCGTTCGATGGCCGCGATCATTCCGCCCATCTCGTCGATCTTGCGAATGTATTTCCAGGAGGCGTCCTCCATTTCGTTGGTCAGGGTCTCGACGAAATAAGCGCCGCCCAAAGGATCGGCGGTGTTCGCGACGCCGGTTTCATGGGCCAGGATTTGCTGCGTCCGGAGCGCCAGCGTCGCGGCAAATTCCGTCGGCAGCGCCCAGGCTTCGTCAAGCGAGTTGGTATGCAAGGACTGCGCGCCGCCCATCACCGCCGCGAGGGCCTGCAAAGCGGTTCGCACCACGTTGTTGTAAGGCTGCTGCGCGGTGAGCGAGCAGCCCGCCGTTTGAGCGTGGAAGCGCAGAGCCGAGGACCGCGCGAGTTTCACTCCGAAGCGCTCGGTCATCGTCTTGTACCAGATGCGGCGCGCGGCGCGGTATTTCGCGATTTCCTCGAAAAAATCGTTGTGCGCGTTGAAGAAAAAAGACAAAGCCGGCGCGAAATCGTCCACGGCGAGGCCCCGGCGGATCCCCCACTCTACGTACTCGATTCCATCGCGCAGCGTGAACGCCAATTCCTGGATCGCGGTCGATCCCGCCTCGCGGATGTGGTAGCCGCTGATGGAAATGGGATTGAACCTCGGCGTGTAGCGCGCGCCGAACTCAATGGTGTCGATCACCAGGCGCATCGACGGTTTGGGCGGATAGATGAATTCCTTTTGAGCGATGTATTCCTTGAGGATGTCGTTTTGCAGCGTTCCGGCGAGATGCTTCCAATCGACGCCCTGCTTTTCAGCGACGGCCAGATACATGGCCCACAGAATCGCGGCGGGAGAATTGATGGTCATCGAAGTGGAAACGATTCCCAGCGGAATTTGGTCGAAGAGCGCTTCCATGTCCGCCAGGGAACTGATCGCCACGCCGCACTTGCCGACTTCGCCTTCGGCATGGGAATGGTCGGAGTCATAGCCCATCAATGTAGGAAGGTCGAATGCGACGGAAAGGCCCGCTTGCCCTTGCGATAGCAAATAACGGAATCGCTTGTTCGTATCTTCCGCCGAACCGAATCCCGCGAACTGGCGCATGGTCCACAGGCGGCTGCGGTACATCGCCGGGTGAATCCCGCGCGTATAGGGAGGCGCTCCCGGCAAGCCCAGGTCGCGGTCCGGATCCCAGCCCGAAAGATCCTCGGCGGAATAGAGCCCTCGAATCGGGTACCCGGAAACCGTGGTGAATTCGGACGCGCGCTCGGATGACTTTTCCCCGGCAGCGCGGCGCGGTGTAGGTTGGCGATCGAAGGACATGGTTGAAGCGGCCATGCGCTCAGATTGGAAACAGAAAATCCATGCCGGAGCGCAGCTTGATTCTAGGCGAAGGGGCTGGACAGGACAAGGCAGTTCGAACGCGAACAGAACTGGCTGGTTAAAACGTAGCCAACGCGAATTTCCCGGCGGCTAAAGAAGAAAACCCCCCGCCTCTGAAGAGGCGGGCTACAACAAATCTGGCGGTGCCCGGAGAGTTGTTGTAGCCCGGGTCTTCAGACCCGGGGTCTTCGCACTGCGCGCCAGTTGAACTAACGGCGAAGAAACGAACCTATTGCCCGTTGCCGGCGCCTGACGGGCGGCTTGAACTGGGCAGAACCGCGTCGCTTCGCTTGACGGGATCGACGAACAATTGTCCAGTCGCCGAAGTGCCCGGGATCAGCGTGTCCTTCGTGGGATGTCCGGACTTGGCGTCGGCAATCGTAATGTTGTAAACCTCGAGCGTGCGAGCCATGGCGCGGTCAAAGTTCACTTTGCCTTCGACAAGGTTGACGCGCGCGCGCACCTCCGCGGATTCCGCCGCGGCCAAAGTGTTCTGATCGGACACGATATTGAAAAGCGTGGAAGCGCCTACTTGAAATTTTTTCTGTTCGGCGTCCAGCGTTTGCTGATCGAGGTCGCGAGTTTTGATCGCCGCGGCCAGCGTGATGCGCGCTTGCTCCAGAGTGATTTGCGCGTTGTGAACATCAATGGCGGCATTATTCACGATTTGCTGATAGTTGGCCTGGTCGGAACGCGCATTCAAATTCGCAAGGACGTTATTGGCTTGCGCCAGGCGATTGCGAATCGGAATCGTCAGACTGATCTGCGCATTGTATTCGGGAAAGGCGCCGGTAAACTCCTGGTTCAACGCCGTTGCCAGGCCCGTAAAAATCTGGCAAGTTGTCGACGGCGGCGTGGGAACGCATCCCGCTGCCGGCCGGTTATTGCCTGCCAGCCCTTCCGTGGCATATTCCCCGGACAGAGTCAGAATGGGAAGCAGGGCGTTCTTTGTGGCCCGCACGTTCACGTCATCTCCCTTGATTACGAGCCCCGCCTGCAAAACATCCGGACGCTTCATGACAGCTTCTTTAATCAAGTCTTCCAAAGGGATTTTTTCAACTTCGGGCGGCGCCACGTCCGCGTTGTCGCTGGGGATGATTTCCACCGTGCGCAAGGCGGGCGAATTGGGGTCCTTGGCGATCAAATTCAAAAGAGTGAGTTGGTCCTGAAGGACTGTAGTTTGCGCAACGATTAAAGCCTGCTGAGCTGTCGCAAGTTGGGCCTCGGCCTGGACGATTTCTAATGGGGCGAGAGTGCCGACGTCCACCTGCTTCTTATTGTCGCTATACGTTTTGTCCGCCAGCGCAATTTCCTGACGCGCCACTTCCACGTTGCCGCGCGCAAATACCAGTTCCCAATACGCGTTGCCGACCGCGGTGATGGAAGTAATTACTTGTTGCACGAGGGATTGATCGGCGATGTTCTTGTTCACCCTGGCTATGCGGATGTAATGCTCGTTCGCAACCAGCCCGAAACCGTTCAGCAATTGCTGGCTGGCAACGAAAATAAAGTTGGATTGCACGAATGGGCTGAAGAAGGCATTGGCGCTGGAAGACGAGCCGCGCACGTTATTGAATGTCGCGGAGACGGAAGTACCCGTGTGAAATCCCTGCGAATACGCCATGTCACCTGTCGTAGTATGCGTACTCAACTGGGCCAGAATCCCCGTGCTCGTCCCGGTGCCCGCGGTCAGTCCGTTATTCGCAGGGATTGTCCGCTGGTCCATGCTCAATGTCGAAGCGACTTGCGGATCGAAGCTCATCGGCGGGATCGTGCCCAGGGCCTGCACAGTTCCCCCAAGAAGGGGCGCGCCGCTTAGAGTACGCAGAATGTTGGCTTCGGCGACCCAGGGAGTGTACCTCTCGATCACGATCGCCAAATTGTTCTGGAGCGCGAGGTCAACGGCGTCCTGCAGGCTGATTTGCAGCTTGCCGTCCTTGACCAGTTCCTCGATCCGCGGCGAATTCGTCAAAACAGGCGTGGGTATAACTGTGGGGGTATAAGGCCCTAAGATGTCGGGGAACCACCGCTTGCCAAAAGTATAGTTCTGGTTGGACACCTGAATCACGCGACTTTGAGGCTCAGGCTGCGCCGGCGGCGTGGATTCCCCCGGTTGCTGGGCGAAACCGGGAGCGACGGGCGCCAGGCCTAACAGTGCGGCCAAGAATAAAGCAAATGAGACACGGCAAAACCTTCCAATCATGTTGAGTTATCCTCTCCGAACAAATATCGGCATATCTTCCTGCGGGATTCAAGACGCCTATTGGGCGCTAAGTATTCTAAACGTCCTCCGGGACAGATATGTTTCAACTATATTTCACGCCATTGCTGACGTTTCGGGGCCATATTCCTGGGGGCGCGCCGCGCCGAAAGACCCGAAGTATTGGACGCGAGAAAGCGCGTAAGGTCAAGGCCCGATGTCGAGACACCGCAGGTACTTCGCTCTTCTTGCCGACCAGTATCTTGACAAGGGCACGATGGCCCGATAGTCTTGGCGCGCGATGAGACCTGAAGCCGCCATTCAAATTTTCGAGGAAGTGGGGGCCATACGTCACGGCCACTTCGAGCTGACTTCGGGACTACATAGCAGCACCTATGTGCAATGCGCGCTGGTGCTGCAGTATCCGAAGTATGCGGAACAATTGGGGCGGGCCCTCGCCGCGGAGTTCATGGATTTGCGCGTGGACTGCGTGGCGTCTCCGGCCTTGGGTGGACTTATCATCGGCCACGAAGTGGCGCGAGCGATTCCGCCGCGCCACGACGGCAAACCCATCCGCGCGATTTTCGTCGAACGCGACTCCCTGGGGACGCTGACCTTGCGGCGGGGATTTCGCGTGGAGCCGGATGAACACATCCTGGTTGTGGAAGATGTCTGGACCACGGGCGGCTCGACGTGCGAAACCATCCGCGTGCTGGAAGAAGCGCGCGCGCGCGTGGTAGCCGCAGGCGCGCTGATCGATCGCAGCGGCGGAAAAATCGAGTTGCCGGTCCGCACCGAAGCGCTCGTGGAACTCAAGATCGACAACTACGACGCTGCCGAATGCCCGCTTTGCCGCAGCGGCGGCGTGGCTGTGAAGCCGGGCAGCCGCTATGCGAAATTGGGCGTTTGAGTGGAACCACGGATTCACATGGATAAACGCGGATAAAGGAAAGAGAAAAGCGAAGTAAAAGAGGGGAAAAGATATACTCTGTACAGAGTATTCTGCACAGAGTATTCAAATTTAAGGCCCAAACGCCAAGAACAAAATTCGCCCGCTGATCCCTGCCGCCCCATACTCCATTTTTTCCCATAGTTTTTTGCCAGCTATGATTTTTTATCCATGTTCATCTGTGAGCATCTGTGGTTCCATGGGTTTCCGGCTCCATGAGAAACATCAAATTGACCATCGCTTACGACGGGACAGATTTTAGCGGCTGGCAGGCGCAGCCCGGGCAGTCCACGGTCCAGGGCGCGCTGGGGGATGTTCTCGAAAAAGTGACGCAGCACCGCCTGACGATTTACGCCGCGGGACGCACCGATGCGGGCGTGCACGCGGCAGGCCAAGTCGTGAATTTCAAAACGCAATCGCCGCTGGTGGTGGAAGAGTTTCAGCACGCATTTAACAGCTTGCTGCCGCCCTCCATCCGGGTGAACGATGCGGAGGAGGTTGGTCCGGACTTTCACTCGCGGTGGGACGCGCTGGCGAAGACTTACCGCTACCGGATTTTTCGCGGCCGCGTCGTTCCGCCTTTTCTGTGGAAATACGTGCAGCATGATGCACACGAGCTGAACTTTGACGCCATGGCCGAATCGGCTCGCCATTTTATAGGCGAACACGACTTCACCACGTTCGCGGCCTCGACCGGCTCGGAAGAAGACGACCGCGAGCGGATGACGGTCCGGACGATCTATCAATTTGATTTGCAGCGCATGGCGCCCGCCAATTCGCACCATTCCGCGGAGGAATGGGTCTTCGTTGTTCGCGGGAAATCTTTTTTGCGCCACATGGTGAGGAAGATGGTTGGAACGTTGGTGGACGTTGGCCGCGGAAAGCTGGTTCCGGGCGATTTGCCGGAACTGCTGGCCTTGCGCGATCGCTCGAAATGCGGCCCCACGTTGCCGCCGCACGGCCTGTGCCTCGAGAAGGTGGAATATCCGGATCCGGCGGATTCGCTGGCGTCGAACGATAGACATTAAGGAACACAGACTTCAACCCGACGGTTTTCTATACTTAACCAAATTCAAAACCCAAAGGCTGAAGCCTGCGCCACTAAAGTGGCGCTTGGTTTCTCGGGAAGGGTTCGAGTAAGATACAAACGAGAGACACGGGATCGATAGGCAACGCGCACCCTAACCTGAGAGGGGAACCGAAGAATGGCCGAGGAGACCACACCGCAAGGCGCATCACCGGCAGCACCGCCCCCGGCGCCACCAGCAACTCCGCCCGCTGCGGCTGCTCCTCCCGCTCCTGCCACGGCCGAGGCTGCGCCTCCGGAACAGAAAATCAAGGTGCGCAAACCCAGGCAACGCTCCTGCGATGAGAAGGATGCCAAGGGAAAACTTTGCGCCGGGCATCTTAAGCGCTGGTACGACTATCCAAAGGAAGTAGCGGCCCGGATCGGGAAGGACGCGGAAATTTACCGCTGCGAATTTTGCAAGACGCTTTACAAGCCCGACCCGAAGCAAATGCCCCATAGTTTTACATTGCGATACTAGTGGCATTTTCGGGAATAGGTTTGTGGGTCACGGATTTACGCGCGACATACCGGGCAACTGGAATTGGCCTTTAGCGCCTGAAATCTCAGGGCCTGAATGCCACTTTTAAAGTTCCCTATCGTCAGACCTGAAGGTCCGACCCACAAGTCGATCTTGGGCTCGCACGGATGAAGGCGGCCTGATCCACAAATGGCAGAGGGCGGGATTGCCGGCCACACTCCCTTGAGAGGTCCCATTTGTTCACCTGTTGCGACAGTTGGGTAAGTACCCGTCAGCCCGCCGAGATGAGGGCTGATGCCGGTGCGGCCGGGTAAGCCGTGAAACGATTCCTCACCCTACTTACGCTGGGAGTGGCAGTGACTTCGTTTATCCAAAATATCTCTCAAAAGGCCGACGCGTCGGATGCGCCAACCGATCCGCGCATCACGCGCGTTCTGGAGATTCTCCGCGGCAGCGCCAAAGCCACGACCGAGGAACAAATCCGGATCACGGAAATTCCCGCGCCGCCGTTCCAGGAAAGCGTTCGCGCCGCGTACATGAAAAAAGTGCTGGCTTCCACGGGCCTGCGCGTGGAGACGGACGACATTGGAAATGTCATCGGCGAATGGGCTGGCGCGTCGCCCGACATCGTCATGCTGACGGCACATCTGGACACCGTGTTTCCCCCGGGCACCGATGTGCACGTCAAGCAGGAAGGCGGAAGGCTGCTCGCGCCGGGCATTTCGGACAACGGTACAGGACTTGCGGCGCTCGTGGCCCTCTCGAAAGCCTTTCGTGAAGCTAAAATCAAGACCACGAAAACGATTTTATTCGTGGCGGATGTGGGCGAAGAAGGGGAGGGAAATCTTCGCGGGATGCGCTCTCTCGTCGAGACCTACAAGAAGCGCCTGAAATATGTTCTCGCCCTTGATGGCGCGGCCACCGAATATGTGACCACGGCTGCGCTGGCGTCCCGGCGTGTGGAAATCACCATTACCGGGCCGGGCGGACATAGCTGGACCGATTTTGGAGCGCCGAATCCGATTCACGCGCTGGGGCGGGGAATTGGGCGGTTTGTCACGGCGCGTGTTCCGGAATCGCCGCGCACAAGTTTCAACGTCGGTGAGATCGAGGGCGGCACGTCGGTGAATTCCATTCCGTCGAGCGCGCATATGAAAGTGGATTTGCGCTCCGAATCGGAGACCGAACTCGGCACGCTCGAAACCCTTTTGCGCGACGCCATAAAGACCGGCATTGACGAAGAAATGTCCGCGGCGCGAGAACGCGGCATGTCCGGCAGCGCCAACTTGTTGAATCTGAAAATTAGTGTTTTGGGCGTGAGGCCGGCGGGCGAAATTGCCGAGAATTCGCCGCTCCTGGCCGCTTTGCTGGCGGCCGACAACCAGCTGGGCAACCGTTCGCGGCGCGAGCGGTCATCCACCGACGCCAATATTCCGCTCTCGGTGGGAATACCGGCCATATCGCTGGGCGCGGGCGGGCGCAGCGGGGGCGCACACACCCCGGAAGAATGGTATGACCCGGCGGGCAGGGAACTGGGCCTGCAGCGCGTCGCGCTGACCGTACTTGCAGTCGCGGGCCTGGAACCATAAGAAGTTTTTCTGATTCTGGTTGCCGGGGCCCTATCCTTGCGATTTGTGGAATGGTGAAGATTTTCGGGTCGGCATCTTGCTCATCTCATTATTTCCAGCCAACACAGAAGTTTAAACCCCCACCCTTTGAAAATCGCAAAGTTCGACTGCAAAGGCCGGGCCACTTGTCCGTAATAAGAAAAGAGGGAACAGCCGGACAATTTTTTCAGTCGGCATTTGTGAGAGTGCAGGTTCAGGGCGCGCTTTGAAGCTCTATGGAAACCATTTCGCCATCCCAAGGTTTTTGGGAAGCTAGCTGGTAGCTGATACGCGCTCTTTTGCCCGCGAACTCTGGGCACGAAGGCTTTGCTGCGGAAGCATTTCCTGCTCCGGCCTTGAACTGTAGTTTTAGGATGTCGGCGGCGTGCAAATGCATGACGATCCCCGACCCTTGCAGGGTGATTTGCATTTGAGGAGGATTCGAGCAAGTCACCGCTGTGATTTTTCCCATCATGGAATACACGTGGGTGGAAGTGACATTCGCTTGTTGCCCTTCGCGAAGAGAGGCAGTTTCAGTCGGAACGTGAGGGACAGTCGCCGGAGAGGCAGGTTGTCCCGCTGTTCCACTCTTCATGGCGGGCGCGGGACGAATCGTTTCGGCTGTTTCCGTTTCTTTCGCATCGCGGTTAATTTCAGGGAGGGCCATATTGTTCACGTCATTCGACGGACTGGAATAGGATTGCTGCACGCGAGCGATCTGTTCGAGAAATTCTTCGGCGCGCGAAGCCACCAGCCGGTCCCTGGATTTGACAATCCCCTGCGCGATGGCCCGAGCGTCCTCGAACTTGCCTATTCGCAGCAGGACCACGGCCAGATTGAATCGGTAACGCAGATCGCCCGGCATGGCTTTCACGGCCCGCTCTGCCGCGTCCCTGGCCTTGTTCATGTTTTGCGGGTCGGTGGCGTAGAGACTCGCAAGCGCGTCCCACGCGGGAGCCAGTTCCGGCTTGAGCGCCACGGCTTTTTCGAGTGCGGCCTGGGCTTCGTCCATGTCCTCTTCCTCCGCCCCGCCCGAAACGAGCAGCATACCATCATAGAAATAGGTCAGGGCGCTCTTGGAATCGAGGGCTGCCGCGCGCGAAAAGTATTTCTGCGCCTCGCTGCGCTTCTCCTCGCGGAAGAGAAGCAAACCCATGCTCTCTTGAGCCGCCGCCGAATTCGGATCGATCCGCAGCGCTTCTTCGATCTTCGCTCTGGCAGCCTCAAACTGGTGGCGGCTTATGTCGAATTCGCCGAGCGTGGCCTCGGCTTCAGCGGGTGGAACGACTCGGACCGGAAATGAATTGGAGTCCACCGGATCAGGGAGTGGAACTACGTACATCGAGTACTCGGTTCTGGAAACGTAGGAATCGAGCTTCCGTTTGAGCTGGCCCAGATCGCCAAACGCCGATTTCGCCGCATCCACGGGATCTTTGCCGTTCTCAACCAAGGCGATGTATTTGCTGAGTTGTTCATGTTTCTGCCGGGGCGCGTCTGACATTAAGTAATGAACCAGCGCCCACGACTCGGCATAGAACACGTTCGTTTTTTTCGCCTCGTTGTAATAGGGCGAATCCAACCCCACCCGAAACAATACCTCCAACGGCAGGAGCTTTGTTTCCTGTAGCGCATTGAGTTCCGATTGGTTAGGCTGGCCGATTCGTCCGGATTTGGGCAGGAGCGTGGCGCTCCCGAGAAACGTTGCGTATCCTTCGTTGAGCCACAGCGGAATATGCTGATAGTTCAGGTTTACGATCAGATGGACGTATTCGTGATAGACGATCAGATAAGGAAATTCTCCATGCCCATCGGTGCGTACCACAATGTAATTTTTTTCCGGGCCGGGCAGGAACAGTCCCGGCGGATGCGTGTGTCCTTGTTGCGCCCAATATTCCGGAATGATTTGAGCAAGCGATTCCTCGTTTTTGGCCGCAATGATCACGATGGGAATTCCCGGATCCAGACGCAAGTTTGGCGAGAGGACTTTGGAATAGAGGATACGAATCTGCTCGAATTGCTGGGCGATGCGGCGCGCGGTCTTTTCACCGTCGTTGCTCAACACGGTGAAATGAGGAGTAGTTGCTTCCACCCAGGTTTCCTGCTTGTCAGCCGGGACAGGCGCGCTCCCAAGGCTTTTCGCGGCGAAGAGGGCGATACAGCAATACGTGATGACGGAAAATAACTGCCGGACTGGCATGCAAACAGCTGTATCTCACGAATTGTTAACTTGTCAATACCCTCGAGAGTAGAATTGCCAAATGCCCCGGTTTTCTCCGTCACGGCGGACAAGCTTAGGATTTTCGTGCAGGATTTCCACCCGTAATTCCCCGGCAATCCGGACATCTAAGCCCCCACGCTTTGCAATTAACAAAGGATGGGACACACGCAAAATCTCTTGGTGCGCGTCTTGAGATCGCATTTCGTTGCCGGGCCGCCTGCAATTTTTGAAATGGCGTGTAAGATTTTTCAAGGCTGGCTGCGAAATTCCACTTCCTGCATTTCTCCGTCCCAGGGTTGGTTCAACACCAGTGTGTAGGAAACGCGCGCGCTGCGTCCACGCAGACTGGAGCAGGAGGCCTCTTTCACGGCGGCGTCCGAGCCGGCGGATTTGAACGACAATTTCGCCAGCTCCGTCGCGTGTAATTTCATGACGATGGTCAGCGATTTCATGGTGAGTAGAATTTGCGGAGCGTTGGAGCAGTTCACATCCGTGATGGTGCCCATCATCGAATACACTTTGGTCGGGGAGAAGATCGGCCGAGGCGGCTCAGGGGCCGGCTCCGCTTTCGGTGTTGCGGAAGCTGCGGATGTCGTGGACGGCTTCGCTTCCGGCTCTGTTTTGCGTTCGATGCGCAGGCCGGGATCGGACGTGGCTGGCTTTGCCGGGGTGTTGCTCGAGGGAGGCGGAGCGGCGGGAGGTTGCCGCGGGGACATCCGCGCGGCGAGGTCGCCTGCTTTGTCGGGCGTGCCCCGATCACTCGCGGATTCCCGGACGCTAGCGGGCGACTTGCGCGCTTCTTCGGGACGGGCCGCGCGGTCCAGGAGTGCGGCCACCTGCGATTGGTAACGGGCCTCTCCTGGCGCGAGCGCGGCCGCGCGTTGTGCGTCGGCCAGCGCCTTTGCAAGCGTTTCAGTGCGTTCAGTGTAGATCATCGCCAGGTTGTACCACGCGGGAGCAAAGTCTGCGTTCCGCGTTACGGTCTTTTCGAACGCATCCACGGCTCCAGCCGGGGCGCCGGCATTGCCGGCTTTGGCCGTGGCTACGAGTCCCTGGCCGTAATAGTTGAGCGCGTCATTCGGGTCGAGTTGCGCGGCGCGATCGAAATGCTTTTGCGCCTCATCCAGATCGTCTTTTTTCAACAAAATGAATCCCAGGCTCTGCTCCGCCTCTGCCAGCGCGGGTTCGGACATGAGGGCTTCCTCGAGCTTGTCCTGGGCGTCCTCGCTCCTTCCGCGCAGCGCCAGGAAATCCGCCGTGCGCGCCTCGATCTCCGCGGCGGTAAGCGTTCGCGGAGAGCCGCCGGAATCGCTCCCGCCAGTGACGGGAAGTTCGGCCGGGAGCCCCCCGACTTGTTTGACAAAGGCATCGAGCTTGGCTTGCAGCTGGTTCAAATCGCCGAAGGCTTCGCGCGCCGCCTGCAACGAATCCGCTCCGCCCTCCACAGGGATGATGTACCGCTCCATGGATTTCGTTCCCGCGAATTGCGGGTCGCTGATCAGAAAATGCACCAGCACGCGAGACTCCGCAAAATACACGGACTGTTTATTTCCGGGACTGTAGTAAGGCGAAGCGCGGTCCACATGCAGGACCAGGTCGAGCGGCAGGAGCGGACTTTCATACAGGACGCTGAGATCTTCGGGATCGGGTCTTTGCAAACGAAAGCCGCGATCGCTGAAGGTCAAGTTGCCGTAAACCGCCGAGTAACCTTCTTCGAGCCAGGGAGGCAACTTGCGGTAACTGCGCTTTAGAATTTCACGCGCGTAACTCTGATAAATTTCCAGGTAGGGAAAATGGCCGTTGGCGTTCGCTCGAATCCCGATATAAGTTTTCTCCGGGCCGGTAAAATATAGCCCCGGCGGCTGCTCGTGGTTTTTGTCGAAAGGAAATTCAGGAAACGCGCGGCCAAAGGATCGCCCGTCCCTCGGGGCGATGATGCGCACCGGGACGCCGGTGCTCAGGCGCGAATTCGGCATGGTTGTCTGGATGACGCGCAGCAGCGATTCAAATTCGTCGGCGATCCGCCGGGCCGTTTTTTCTCCGCCGTCGCTGGCCACGATAAAATGAGGCGTGCGGATTTCGACCCAGGGCTCGATCTTTTCCTTTTTCTCCTTTTCCGGCTTTCGGTCCTTTTCTTTGTCTTTTTGCGCGCCATGCGCGGCGGGGCAGAATAGAGCCGCGAAGATAAACGCGGCCGTCAAAACGGCCTTTGCGCGAATAGATGTACGGAGTGGCACGATCATTCTTAGTGGCAACGAGTTCTATCTCCATCATTTTAGCAGACAAGGTCTCCGGGAACGCCGGAATCATCTATGGTGCGATTCCATCGCCGACGGGCAGGTTGCCTTTGGCGCGCCCGATCAATAGACTCAAACACTCCAGGAGATGTTCGCCTGGATTAATTGGTGCTCCCATGCGATTTTTACCCTTCGATTGGACGACGCGCATCCGGTGAGTCTCCGCCTCAAAGCCCATGCCGCGCTGCTCCTGTGCTCTTTTTTATGGGGAGTGACGTTCGTCGTCGTGAAGGACGCCCTCGCCGATATTTCCGTATTCGCCTACCTGTCGGCGCGCTTCGTTTTAGGCGCTCTGCCGATGATATGGATTTACCGGGAGGATCTGCGGAAACTCACCCGAGCGGAAGCGTGGGCGGGCATTCACGTCGGAGTCTTCATGGCAGGGGGCTACGCGTTTCAAACCGCCGGGATTGCCCGCACTACGCCATCGAAAGCCGCCTTCATCACCGGAGTGAGCGTCGTGCTGGTCCCCCTTTTTCTGGCCGCGTTTTGGCGAAAGAGAATTGGCGCGTGGGCCTGGGGAGGCGCGGCGGCTTCCTTCGCGGGACTCTATTTTCTGACGGTGCCGAGAGAGGGAATTGCCGATCTCAATCGCGGCGATTTGCTGGTGATGGTCTGCGCGGTGCTCTACGCGCTGCAAATCATATTCATCGCACGCTACACCGGAAAATATTCGCTGGGAGCATTGAGCTGCCTGCAAGTGATCCTGGCGGGCGCGCTCTCGACGATCGCTGTGCCCATATTCAACGTGGCGGGCTGGGAGCCGTTTTTTGTCCGCTTCACTTTTCAGATGGAGTTTGGCGTGATCGTCACGGCGATTTTCACGACGGCGATTGCATATCCGCTGCTCGTCTGGGGGCAACGCCATACTACCGCGACGAACACGGCGCTGATTCTCACCGCCGAACCCGTATTCGCCGCGATGACCTCCTATGTGGTGCTTCACGAGCGGTTGGGGGGAAGGCCGCTGGCCGGAGCCGTGCTGATTTTGGCCGGGATTTGCGTTGCGGAATGGAAGGGAACGATCCCTTCTGCCGGATCGTGAGTCGCCATGGGCAGGCTATTGATTTATTTCTGGGCGGAATATTTTGCGTCTACAGGCGAGTACATCGTGGCACCCGGACTGTGTGATTTCTCGTAGTCGGCGATTTTTGCGTCCTGTTTCAACGTCAGGCCGATCTCGTCGAGTCCTTCCAGCAGGATGTGCTTGCGGAATTCGTCGATCTCAAACGCGTAGTTTAGCCCGCTCGCATCGGTGATCGTTTGCGCGGGCAAATCGACTGTCAGGGAGTAACCCTCTTGCTGCTCTGCTCGCCGGAAAAGTTCATCGATCTGGGCTTCGGGCAGCCTCACCGGAAGGATTCCGCTCATGAAACAGTTGCTGTAGAAAATATCGGCGTAACTCGGCGCAACGATGACGCGAAATCCATAATCGGCGATGGCCCACGGGGCATGCTCACGGCTCGATCCGCAGCCGAAACCGGCGCGCGCCAGCAGGACGGAGGAGCCTTTATATCGCGGCCTGTTCAGGATGAAATTGGGATTGGGCATTTCACCTGGGAGGTAGCGCCAATCATAGAATAGAACCTTGCCGTATCCCTGCTTGGTCTGCAGCTTCAGGAATTGCTTGGGCACCATTTGATCGGTGTCGACGTTGACGCGGTCCAGGGGGAGGACCAACCCAGTATGCGTGGAAAACGGATTCATTGAGATGACCTTTCGTCCACCAATTCCCATTTCTGGATGTCGGGAAATTCTGACCAATAGGCAGAATTGCAAGGGTTCTTTTTGTATCTCTCGGGCCGGTTTGTTTCGATGATGTCGTAAATAATCCCTGCATAGCCGGAACACTCGCTACAATTTTCGTGCACATCGACCCAACTAACCCGAATGAGGGCAACCTCTCCACATGGGAACCAAACACGCAGGGTCTTGCCCTCAATATTTCGAGTAAGCCCTTTTGTATCGATCGCCAATTTTTACTCCTGCGCTTCCACGTTCCAGTCCCGGACGTCCACGAAATGACCGGCAATCGCCGCCGCCGCGGCCATGATCGGGCTGACCAGGTGCGTGCGGCTGCCCTTGCCCTGGCGGCCTTCGAAATTCCGATTCGAAGTGCTGGCGGCGCGTTCTCCGGGAAGCAGAATATCGGGATTCATGCCCAAGCACATGCTGCATCCCGCATCGCGCCATTCGAATCCGGCGTCCAGGAAGATTTTGTCGAGCCCTTCCGCTTCCGCCTCCGATTTGACGGTCATCGAGCCGGGCACGATCAGGGCGCCCTTAAGATTCCGGGCAATGTGCTTGCCGGCAACCACGCGGGCAGCGGCGCGCAGATCGTTGATACGCGAATTGGTGCAGGACCCGATGAATACCCGGTCTAAGGGCACGTCCACGAGCGCCGTGCCGGGTTTGAGATCCATGTAAGACAGCGCACGCGCGACTGCCTTTTGGTCGTCTGGATCGCGGAACGAGCCCGGATCGGGCACTCTGCCGGTGACGCCGGTGACCATTCCGGGGTTTGTCCCCCAGGTGATTTGCGGGGCGACAGCGGACGCATCGAGCTCAACCGTGGCGTCGAATTTTGCTCCAGGATCGGTGGGCAGGGCCTTCCAGGATTCGACTGCTATTTGAAAATCTTTTCCGCGCGGAACGTAGGGACGCCCCTGCAGGTAAGCAAAGGTGGTGTCGTCCGGCGCAATCATGCCGGCGCGGGCGCCGCCTTCGATGGACATGTTGCACACGGTCATACGGCCGTCCATGGAGAGCGCGCGAATCGCTTCGCCGGCATACTCGACGACGTGTCCTGCGCCGCCCCCGATGCCAATTTTGCCGATAATGGCGAGGATGAGGTCCTTGGCGGAAACGCCTTTGCCGCGCTTCCCGTTGATGACAATGTGCATGGTCTTGGATTCGTATTGCTGCATGCACTGCGTGGCCAGCACGTGCTCGACCTCGCTCGTGCCGATGCCGAAAGCCAGGGTGCCGAACGCGCCGTGGGTGGAGGTGTGACTGTCACCGCAAACGATTGTCTGTCCTGGCTGAGTGAGGCCGAGTTCCGGGCCGATCACGTGCACGATCCCCTGGTTGTGGCTGAACATGTCGAACAGCGTGATGCCGGACTCCCGGCAACTGCGCTCCAGGGCGTCAAATTGCCCGGCCGCGGCGGTATCCAGAATCGGCAGATTGCGGTCCTTGGTCGGAACCGAGTGGTCCATGACGGCAAAGGTCAGGTCGGGGCGGCGCACGGCGCGGCCGGCGGCCTTCAGGCTGGCAAAGGCTTGAGGGGACGTCACTTCATGAATGAGATGACGGTCGATGTAGATTAACGCGGGTTCCCCGGGCGCCTGGCGGACCAGGTGAGACTCCCAAATTTTCCGGTACATGGTACGCGGGTTCATGTTTGTGCATCCTAATCTAGCAGGCCTTGGCGCGACGCGCGGATTTTTTCGTCACTGCGCCGTCGTGCTTGTCCCGATGGAAGCGGGGCCGGCTCTTTGGCGCGCGTTGAAAACGGAGAAATCGCGGGCGTGACGCCGGCGCCACGGCCAATGTCGTGACTTTTTCGCACAAGGTCAGTTTCGCCCGAAAAGAGGGTGCGGGTCAAATTTATAATGATTGTGACCGGCATAAAATTTAGTTATAGTGAGAATTTGCATGGCGGGGCGAGCCGGACGCTTGAATTTTCCGCGGAAATGCTTCATGAATTGTCATTCCGAACGGAGTGAGGAATCTCTCGTGGGTTTAGGTCCAAGAAAAGAGGGATTCCTCGCTTCGCTCGGAATGACAATTTGGGATACGTTTCCGGAAACCGTCAAGTCGCGGTTGCTCTCAGGAAAACGCCGCGTACATCCGAGGGTGCGCGAAGCGGCACAGTGAGTGGTATAATCTCCCCCGAATCGGTCGGGGCGAACGGCAGAAGAGAAATGTTGGAAGAGGAGTGAAGATTATGGGTACACAAATTCGGGAACTGGCCGCCTGGGTACGCAATCGAAAGGTTCTGGCTACGTTGCTCGTGACCGTGACGCTGGCCATCGGCATGCTGATCGGAACAGTGATTTCCGGCCATGTCGGCGCGGCGCATCCCTTCGCCGCAATAGGGGGAACGCCGCTGGCGATTCCCGATCCCGTGCAGCTGTCGAGCGCCTTTGCCACGATTGTGAAACAGGTGCAACCGGCGGTCGTCAATATTTCGACCACGCAAGTGATCGAACAGCGCGGAAGAGGGCGCGGAGCGCCTGGGCAACGCAATCGCGGCGGGGAATTGGGCCCGCCGGACGGACAGGATCAGGATCAACAGCCGTTTCAAGACTTTTTCAACCGCTTCTTCGATTTCCCGGATCAGGGCCCGACAGCCGAGCGCAGCCTGGGCTCAGGCGTGATCGTCGATAAGAAGGGTTTCATCCTGACGAACAATCACGTCGTGGATCAGGCAACCAAGGTACAAGTCACGCTGCAAGGGGAACAAACACAGTACACCGCCAAGGTTGTGGGGATAGACGAAGAGACCGACCTGGCGATCTTGAAAATTGAAGTAGGGCACGATCTGCCCTTCGCGAAGCTGGGCAATTCCGATTCCGTGCAAGTGGGTGATTGGGCCCTTGCCATCGGCAATCCATTTGGATTCCTGCAAGGCAGCGTCACCGCGGGCATCATCAGCGCCAAGGATCGCGGCAACGTGGGCCAACAGTTTCAAAGATTTCTGCAAACCGACGCGGCGATCAATCCCGGAAATTCCGGCGGGCCGCTCGTGGATATGGCCGGCCAGGTGATCGGCATCAACACCGCCATCATCACCGGCGGGCACGGCAATGAAGGAGTTGGATTCGCGCTGCCTTCCAACACCGCCATCGGGGTCTACAACCAGATTATCAGCAACGGAAAAGTGACGCGCGGCTCGATTGGCGTCAGCTTCACGGAAACGCAGGGCAGCAATCCGATCGTGCTGAAGGAACTCGGCGCAACGTATGGCATCGTCTTGCAGCGCGTGGAAGCGGGCAGCCCCGCGGAAAAGGCGGGCCTGCAGTCGGGCGACGTCATTACCAGCGTGAACGGGAAGCCGGTTCACAATGGAAACGATCTGGTGAATCCGATTGCCTCAACGCCCATCGGCAATTCCGTGCGCGTTACTTACTTGCGCGACAAGAAGGAACACGAAACCTCCATCACCGTCGCGGATCGCACCAAGATTTTCCCGGATCGCACCGTCAACGGCGGCGGGAATGACAACGGGCCGACTCCCGCCGAGTTCGGCTTGCGCCTGGAAGACCTCGGAACCGACCGCGCGCGGCGCGCCGGATACGAGAACATGAAGGGCGCGCTGGTCACCGCGGTTGACCCGGCCAGCTTTGCCGAAGATATCGGCTTTGCTCGCGGCGACGTCATTACGGAAATCAACCACACAGCGATTAATTCCGTGGCCGAATACCGCCGAACCGTTTCGGGCTTGAAAGCGGGGCAAGATGTATTGTTCAAGGTCCAGAGGCGGTCGGGCAGCGACCAGTTCGACACGGTTTACCTGGCCGGAGTCGTACCCGCTCCCGAGCAATAGCTTGGGCCGATTGAATAAACGATGAGCAAACGAACTTGGCTGTACGTCTTCGGGGCCGTGCTCCTGGTGAGCGCGGCTCCGCTTGTGTTCGGAGCAAGCCGGCCGAGCGCGGCACAGGCGTCCGCCACAACCACAAAGAAGAAAAAGTCTTCGTCAAAATCAAAAAGAAAAGCGAAGGTGAAAGGGCAGACGGCTCCCACTCCCGATCGCATCCGGGATATTCAGGCTGCCCTGCGAAAAGACGGCTCCTACGAAGGCGAGCTCACAGGAAAGTGGGATGCCGCGACCATGGACGCGATGAAAAAGTATCAGGACAAGAACGGCATCAGCCCGACAGGCAAGATCGACGCCGTGTCGCTCAATAAGCTTGGATTGGGTTCCGATACCGCAGGGAAAGGCGCCCCTGTGCCGGCTGCGTCCTCATCAGTTTCGCCGACGGATCCACCCGGGAAATAGAATACCTTCCCGCTTTAAGCCAATTCCTCAGCCCGCAGTCCTCCGGGTCGACAGAATTCCTAAATTAGAACGCTGGCGGGGCGAGGGGGGAAGCGGCCCATTCGTTCATAGGATACCTTTGGCCACAGTCGAGGCAACCGGTCGTTGCGAACTGGGTCGAACAGTGGGGGCAGACCGCTTGCGATTGGAATGTGTCGAACGTTTTCTTGCAATTCGAGCAATGCCAGAACTCTCCCAGGGGCGGGGACGTTTTGCAGGAAGGGCAATAGAATCCACCGTGACGCGGTAATTTGGCGAGGCGAAGAAGCGCACGCGCTTGTTGCAGTCCCTTCCAGCAATTCATCAAGATAAAAACCGACAGAACTCCAAACCAGACGGATTGAATCTTCAGCGCGAGTGCGATGAGTCCTGCCACTCCAAGGAAGCCGATGACCGTGACCGCCATTAGACTGCGAGCGCGGCCCAGGACGAACCAAAGAAGAGACCGAAGAATCTGCCCGCCATCCAACGGATAGATGGGAAGCATATTGAAGATCAGCAGGCCCAGGTTAATCAACGCTACGGATCGTAACAACAGGAAGGCATTGGGCATCTGCTGCGACAATCCCTGCGATCGCATCAGGACGCCCAGTATTTTCAAGATCGGAACGAGACCAACATTTACCAGCGGTCCCGCGGCGATGCTCCAGAGCGTAGCCCCCGGCCGTTGCGGCGGATTCACATAGGCGACGCCGCCAAGCGGCCAGAGCACAATTTGATTGGCGATTCCACCCACCTGCCGGCAGGCCAGGGCATGGCCGAATTCATGCAGCATCACGATCAGAAACAGCGCCAGGTATTCCAGGATATTCCAGGTGATCGAAGAATATGCTCTCTGCCGATCGCTGATCTCGTACGCCGCTATCAGAAACCACGACCAGTGCAACGACAAATCAATTCCGTTGAAGCGGAAGAGGCGAATCGCATTTCGGCGGATGCCATTCATTCGATGCTCCTATCTGTCCGCTGCCATTTACTTCAGACGATTCTGGCCGGTCTCGTCGCGGTGCTTCTTGAGATATTCCATGAACGGCGTCCCGCCAGTTCCGACGGCATGCGGGTTCTTCGCATCGGTCTGCGCTTGCTGGAAGATGTAGGTCGCAGCATACTCGAAATGCAGGGAACGAAAATCCTCAAGAGCTTCCACGCAGGCATTGTAGGCGGAGGTCAAGGCTCGCCGGCCCGCCCGCTGGGCAAACGGCCGCACCGAGCCTCGTTTTTCCAGCGCCTCAATGAAGACGCGATGCGCCGGAGGCATATAGGCGCGCATCTCCAGGAGATACGTGCTGAGCATATCTTCCTTGTGTCCCACGCCGAGCATGGCATCGAGCGCCGGGACGATCGAGCTCTGTGCCCCGGTCTCGCCACGGAATTGCTGGGGACGCCCGCGGTAGGCTTCGACGCCTTCGTATATCACGCCCTCAGGGAGATCGGGATGATTTTTCCATCCGTGAATATACGGCCGAACGCGGTGGTAGTAGATGAAAGGTTCGCACCACTCCGGCATTCTGCGCAACGTGGCGTGCATGGCGCGCAATGACGATTCCACCTGGGTGAGCAGGGCTTCGAGGCGCTCTGCGTCGCCCTCTTCCGCGGCATCGAGACACGCGCTTAGGGCGGCCATGGCCGGACCGGCTTTCCGTTCGATCTCCACGTGAATTAGGATGAACCACTCCTCGTCAATGCCGCCCAGAAAATTTTGGATGAGAGCAAGGTTGCCGCACTCGATCTCTCGGGATGTATCAAAACGAAAATAATTGTGAAGCGCGTAGCTGCTATAGCTGAGCACAGGTGGCCGGCCCAGGCTTTCGGCAACCTGGTGCCAAGGCACAGCAAGCACCGCCGGCAAGATCAACGCGGGCCGAGCAGCCCCCCAGACGTAAGCATGCCCGAGATAGCTCAACAGCAGCATGGCACGCTCGCGTTCGCGAGAATCGTTTATCGCATCCGCCGGAAAGGGAGGAAGATCCGCGACGGTGGCGCGAAGTTGATCCGAAGCGAGAATTTTCGGCAAACGCTGCGCCAGTTCTTCCCACGCGTCGAAGGCCCCGGGAAGACGCTTCAGCGGATCTTGCAGGGGCAGAAAACCGCGCTCGTGATTAAGCTCGGGAACGGCTATAGAGGTTGTCATGCATAATTTTCCTAATCCCGCTTGGTGGCCGAGCGCTGCGGCAGGAGGGGCTCGACTCTTGGGTTCTTACAGAATACAGAACTTCCCGCGTCGCGAATAACACCATCAGGGGCATCGGTGCCGTGGCAGGCAACAAGTCTGACGCTCGCGACGTTGGCGGACGGCCCCCGCACAAGTCTGGCTCGCCTTTGAAAAGGCGTTAAGGACAGGGCACCCCAAGTTCACAACCTTAATTCAGTGCGGAGGTACGGGAGTAATGCAGGACCCGTAGTGAAGAAGATTCTGCGGAATGCCGAAGGGCGGGCCACCCGCCCGACTAGCATGGTCTTGAATCAGCTCCGCCATCGCCTTCCGAGCCATTGTGGGCGCCGCCAGACTGCGCGAGAATGAGCCGTCGCGGCGCGCGGCAACCAGGAGAAATCTCATGCAATCTGTGGGTGTTATTCACCAGCTTGCACGGTATCCGGTCAAATCTATGCAAGGTGAGACGCTGCCTTCAGCTGCGCTGACTCTTCAAGGTTTCGTGGAGGACCGACGCTATGCGTTCGTTCAGGCGGCCTCTCGAAGTCCGTTTCCGTGGCTCACCGCGCGCGAGTTGCCGGAGTTGCTCTATTACCGAACCTCTGTCGAAAAGGCGGGCACGCCAGAGGTGGCCGTGACGGTGGCGACAGCCCATGGAGAGAATTGGCCCATTGAGAGCGACGACCTCCGCAAAATGTTTGAGGCGAGGTCGGGAAGGTCGCTCTTTTTGCTGCGTGACTACCGCGGGTTGTACGATGTCGCGCCTGTCTCCCTCATCAGCCGACAAACGGTTGCACGCATCGCGGAAGAAAGCGGAACGAAGGAAAATTCGTGGCGCTTTCGTCCCAATCTGCTGGTTGATCTGAAGGACGCCGGACCTTTCGACGAGCTGCAGTGGGTTGGCAAAACTCTGCGAATCGGGAGCGCAGCGCGAATCGCCATCACTGAAGTTGATCGGCGTTGCGTGATGATCACTCTCGACCCGGCAACTGGCGGATCGAGTCCAGAAATTTTGAAGTGCGTCGTTCAGAAGCATGGGCAGAGCGCGGGAATCTATGCGACGGTCCTCTCGCCCGGCGAAGTGCGGGCCGGCGATCCCATCTTGCTTGAAGCGTAGCGCGACTCTGTTTGCCTATCGGATGTGCCGATAATTTTCTCTGCCTATCGAATCCCATCCGATGATGGTTGCCAAGTCACGATAAGCCCTCATCTCCGAAACTGGAGGCTTTGCCGCGAACTGGCCTGAGCCACATTCCGATACGGGCCCTTTACCCCTGGATCAGAATTGCCACTCTTGCGGTTTCTCTGGTGTGGAGGAAAGTTATCGCCTTAATTTGTTTGCGGGCAAGATCGCCTTGCCTGGTGGCGGCGGATATCTGTAAATCCTATTTCTTCGGGCGGGACTCCGGTGGAATCATGCCCGCCACGCGGTAGTAGACGGTTAGCTGGCCGTAGACTTCCCCGCAATGCTCGATGAGGCCGAAGGCCAAATCGCCGAGGCGAATCTGTGCTTTACCGGCGTTTGCGGGGACGTCCTCAGCGAAGGGATCGATCACCAAAGTGGAGATCCCTTTATCGCCTTTCGATTTGATGGCCTGCGCTCCATCGGCAAAAGATTTTTTGACATAAGCAACGATGGCAGCTTTGTTTTTGAACTGTGCGCGAGGAGGATCTGCCTCGGGCGGAAGTGCTTGCCCAAGGGCAACATTGGTGAAGAAGTAGTTTGCAGCGGCGCCATGGATCATCCGCCCAGCAAACGTGCCCGTCGAGGGAGCGGCCTTGAAGTCGTACTTGCCTTCAGGAAAATCCTCGGCCATGGCGATGAGCTTTCGGCCGATTTCATTCCACTGTTTCAGCAAAGCCACTGACGGACTGGCCGCGGGTTTCGGCGAAGCGGCGTTTTTCGCTGAATCCTGGGCGTAAGCGGGCAGAACGAACAGGATGGCAATGAAGAACACCTGCAGCTGACGGGTCATTTTCATTGGTGTGTCGCTCCCTTTGGATGCGTCCCGGCGCATCTTACCCCAGTTTCATATTGTGTAGAATTAGATATGCAAAGAAACTATTTTTGCGGCACCTCGGCGGCGAGGCGGGCAAGGATGACGTGAATCTCGAGGCAATATTTTCGAGATTGCGTGACAGACCGCGCATGCTGCCAAGTGCTGGAATGTGGCTCTTTGGCATCCGATTGCTTGGGCCACATTCTGATAACGCCAAGTTTATTAGGGACTTGGCTGTCAAGACCGCGACGCAATCCCTCAGGCCACAACGCCATTTTATGGCCTGATTAAGCGACAAATAACGGCATGAGTCCTTTATTCCCAATTCGATCCTCGCCGTTTTCTGCAGCGAAAATTGCGAGGAGGCCCCGTATCTGTGGACATGGATCAGTTTACAGGCACTGTTTCACAGTGAAAACCTCCCGAACTGACGTTGGCGCACAAAGTGCTCTTCTATAGGTGAGCACAGGTCTTACGCCACTCTCAAACAAGATCTTCGTCAAAAATTTCAAGGAGCACCGTGAATGCGTAGCAACAAACAAAAGGGTTTTTCATTGATCGAGTTGTTGATCGTCGTCGCGATTATTCTGATCATCGCGGCCATTGCAATTCCGAACTTGCTGCGTTCGAAGATGGCGGCCAATGAAGCGTCGGCCGTTGCTTCACTCCGAACCTATAACACTTCCATCGTGGCGTATGAGAACACGTATAGTACTGGTCCTGCCACGGACTTATCTCAACTCGGGCCGCTGGCGGGTGGCGGTACGACACCCAGCTCCGCTTCGGCAGACCTGGTTGACAGCTTGCTCGGCTCGGCCACTCCGAAAAAGAGCGGATATGTTTTCAGCTACGCGCCGGTTGCCGCCACGCCAGTCACACAGTACACAATTCTTGCCTCACCCCAGTCCAGCTCGACGGGTCAGCGGTATTTTATGACCAACCAGAGCGGCGTGATTTACCAGACCTCGGATGGCAAAGTCCCATCCATTGGTGCCGCGGATACCACTCCGATCGGCCAGTAAATCTCAGAAGTGACTCGCTTGGGGGAGAAGGGCTAACGTCCTTCTCCCCCTTTTTTTATGGTCGGAGTATTCGTTAGCTTGATCTGGGATTGAGTGCTACGCAACAAATTCACCCAGAAGATTAGTAGGTCTTGTGGCCTGACCGCTCAAACCTTTGAATCTACGCGAAGCAGATAAGCAGTTCACGACTCAAGGAAACATCTAATTGTGAAACATGGTATCGAGCCGGGTTCTTCATCCGGGGATTGTCGAATCGGATCAACTCTCTTTTCTATTTAAGAGTTAGAGGCGGAATCGCAATACAATTCAGTACAGATGGAATTTCATGCTGAAGGGAAAAACCACATGCCACTCGAAGAGCGACGCCGCTCGGAGCGGTTTAATTTCGGGGTGCCGCTAACTGTTCATTGGAAAAACGGTTCTGAACAACGCCATGCCCAAACTGTCACCCAAGATGTGAGTTCAGGCGGGTTGTACTTCTGCTTGCCGGAGGCGATCCCCGATGGCACCGCCGTTGAAATCGAGATGACTCTGCCTACGCAGATCACTCTTGGGACGCCAGTGAAAGTTCGCTGCCAAGGTCGCATCCAGCGTTGCATCCTGAAACCAGGGGATTCACCGGGCATGGCAACAATGATTGAAAAGTACGAATTCTTATCCAGCAAAGACGCTGCGTAGAACCTGGTTCTACCAACCCGCGGCCAGATATTGAAATGTCTGATTGTCGGAATGTGGCCCTGAGGCCGGGGTGGATTCTCACATTCCGACAATTTCGTTTAGCAAAAACATAGCGCCACATAGCGCCACATCGCGCCTGCAAAGCCGAATTGATTGGGGATTCCAGGGGCCAAACAGCGGCAATTCCTGACTCCGTGTCCAACATAGCCAGCCGAATACCACGGATTATCGGTACGAAAGAACCTCAGGCCTTGAAAAGTTTTCTTCTTGGAAACTGGCCCGCTACTAGCGGGTCGACAGGTTTGACGGGTCCATGACCCTCTGCTACATTGAATTTTCACGCGGGATTTTTTCGCCGGGATGCAGTTCGCGCGATTTGCCAACTCTTTAAAGGCCTCAATCCTCCGCAGGAGGCAACATGACAACCAGCGCCGTTTCGAGGAGCCACAAGAATTTCATCAACGGGGAGTGGGTGGGAGCGCGCCGCGGCAGCACGTTTGAGAACCGCAATCCTGCTAACACGGGCGAGCTGGTGGGAATTTTTCCTTCCTCGACGCAGGAAGATGTGAATGACGCGGTGGACGCCGCGAAAGCCGCGTTCAAACAATGGCGCCTGTTTCCCGCGCCTCGCCGCGCGGAAATTTTGTATCGCGCCGCGGAAACTCTGGTGAAGCGCAAGGAAGACCTGGCCCGCGATATGACGCGGGAAATGGGCAAGCCGCTTTCGGAAACGCGCGGCGATGTGCAGGAAGCCATTGACATGACGTATTACATGGCGGGGGAAGGGCGCAGGCTCTTCGGCCAGACGGTTCCGTCGGAGCTTCCCAATAAATTCGCGATGTCGGTGCGCGATCCGCTGGGCGTGGTGGGGATGATCACGCCATGGAATTTTCCGATGGCCATTCCGTCCTGGAAAATCATGCCCGCGCTGATTTGCGGAAACACGGTGGTCATAAAGCCGGCCGAGGATACGCCGCTCTCTACTTACAATCTCGTGCAGATCCTGATCGAATCGGGCTTGCCGGCGGGAGTCCTGAACATCGTGACGGGCATGGGGCCGGACGCGGGAGCGCCGCTCGTTACGCATCCTGGAGTGGCGGCGGTGAGCTTCACGGGGTCGACGGACACGGGGCGCATCGTGAGCCAGGCCTGCGCGCCGTTGTTCAAGCCGTGCCACCTGGAAATGGGCGGCAAGAACATCATGATCGTCATGGACGACGCCAACCTGGAACTGGCGGTGGAAGGCGCGGTGTGGGGCGGCTTCGGAACGAGCGGGCAGCGCTGCACGGCGGCCAGCCGCGTCGCGGTGCACACGAAAATTTACAGCGAATTTCTCAATCTCTTTGCGGAGCGGACCCGGGCGCTTAAATTGGGCGATGGACTCGACCCGGAGACGGATGTGGGGCCGGTAGTGAACGAGACGCAATTGCAAACGGTAATGAAGTATGTGGAGATCGGGAAAAAAGAGGGCGCGCGTTTGGTTGCCGGCGGGCACCGCGCCGAGTCCGGCGATTTGGCCCACGGTTGGTTTCACGAACCGACAATCTTTGCGGACGCGGACGCGAAAATGACCATCGCGCAGGAGGAAATTTTCGGCCCGGTCGTGGCCATGATTCCATTTTCTTCGCTGGACGAGGCGATCGGGATCGCCAATAACGTGAAATACGGACTCTCCGCGTCCATCTACACGCGCAATGTGAATCAAGCGTACCGCGCAATGCGCGATCTCGAAACCGGAATTGTGTATGTGAACGCGCCCACAATCGGAGCGGAAATTCAGCTCCCGTTTGGGGGAACGAAAGGGACCGGCAACGGGCATCGCGAAGCCGGAACCGCCGCCATCGATTTTTATTCGGAATGGAAAACACTTTATGTGGATTATTCGGACCGTTTGCAGCGGGCGCAAATTGATACGACGTAGCAGTGGGGATTCACAAACTTTTCCTGGGAACGCCAATCGGGAGATTGGCGTTCCCGGGTTTCGAGCCCCAGAATTTGTGGTGGTATGCCGCTTGGCACTTTCCATTCTTGTGCAATTTGACGAAGGCTGCGGCAACGCATAAAATCATTACAGCAATGCTACAGTTGTGAGCCGTGCAGCCAATGTCCGATCCAGCGCCTAATAACGAACGCAACCGGCAGATTTTATCAGCCATCGTCCGCGCCTACATTGAGACGGGGGAGCCTGTCTCTTCGCGGTCGATTTCGCGGCGGCACGCGGAAGCGCTGAGCCCAGCGACGATTCGCAACGTGATGTCCGACCTGGAAGAGCAAGGCTTTTTATATCAGCCACATACTTCGGCGGGCCGGGTCCCCACGGCTTCCGCTTACCGGTTTTTCGCCCAGCAGATTGTAGCCCGAGCCACGCTGAGCCCGGAAGATGAGGACAGGATTCGTGGCGAGTTCGCGGGCGCGGCGTCGGGCGAGGAAATAGCGGAACGCGCCGGGCACGTGCTGGCGGAAATCTCGAAAGGGCTTGGCATTGTGGTTTCGCCGCCCATCTCGAAGACCGTGCTGGAGCACATCCGATTCGTGCTGCTCCCGGATGGCCGCATTGTCGTGGTTCTGGTTTCGACGGGCGGCAACACGCGGGACAAGGTGATTCGTCCCGAGCGGGCATTCAGCCAGCAGGATCTCGACCATACTGGAGAATATTTGAACCATCATTACACGGGATTCTTGCTCGAGGCGATTCGGGCCGACCTTCTCATCCGGCTGGCCAAGGAAGAGGAGCAATACGCTTTGCTGGCGCGCAACGCGCTGGTTCTTTGCGATCCGGGGATGCTCGGGCAGGGCTCGGCGCAGCGCGTTTATATCGAAGGCGCGGCGCAAATGGCGGCCGCTCCGGAATTCATCGATCAATCCCAATTGCGAGATGTGCTCGCAGCGATCGAAGAAAAGCACAGGATTATCGCGCTGCTGGCAAATTGCATTGATACGCCGGACCCGGTGCACGTGCAAATCGGCGTTAAGGGAATGGACCGGGCGGGCGAACATCTGGCTTTGATCAGCGCGCCATATTCGTTTCAGGACCAATCGCAGGGAACGGTCGGTGTGCTGGGTCCCATGCGCATGCAGTATGAGCGCGCGATTACCGCGGTGGCGTTTGTCGCTCGCGCCTTCAGCGAAACTTTGGATCGGAGCTAGGCAACGTGGCGGAAGCGAAGCGCGAAGAAGAAAAAGTAATTTACATTGATGGCGTTCGCGTCGAGCCCGAATCGGCGCAGTCTTCCGACGATTCCCCTTCCGCCGATCCTCCGGCGGCCGGGGAGACTTCTCTGGCGTCGGAAATCGAAAAGCTCAAAGCCGAGAAGGAAGAGCTATTGCAAACGATGATCCGCCGCCAGGCGGATTTTGAGAATTTCCGAAAGAGAATCGAGCGCGATCGCCAGGAAGAAGGCCGCCGCGGCGTCGAGCGGCTCATCGTCGATTTGATCCCAGTGCTGGATGCCTTCAACCGGGCGCTGCAGGCGCACGACGATCCGGCCTTCGAGGAATATCGCAAGGGGATCACATTGATCCGCAAGCAGCTTTGGGACTCCCTGGCGAAGCACGGCGTGCAACGCATCGAGGCGGCGGGACAAATGTTTGACCCACACCTGCATCAGGCCATTGAGCGGCTGGAATCCCAGGATTTTCCGGACGGGTTTATTGTCGCCGTGTTTCAGGACGGCTACATGTTTTACGGGCGCGTGCTGCGCCCGGCGATTGTGCGTGTTGCCGTGCATTCCGGAGAAGGCGAAAACTCCTCCACAAATGAAAATTAGGCCAGCGAGGCGGCGTATTCGATGAGCGAAAGACGAGATTGCTATGAAATTCTTGGCGTAGAGCGCAGCGCCAACGCGGACGAAGTGAAGTCCGCCTACCGCAAAGCGGCTTTGAAGTGGCATCCCGACCGCAACCCGCAGAGCAAGCAGGAAGCGGAGGCGAAATTCCGGGAATCGACGGAAGCGTATTCGATCCTCTCCGATCCGCAAAAACGCGCCACGTATGACCGCTTTGGCTATGCGGGACTATCCCGCGGCGGATTCGATGGCGGCGTCAATCAGACCATCTTTGACGAATTCCAGGACATTTTCGGAGACTTCTTCGGATTCGAGGACATTTTCGGCGGGCGGCGCGGCGGCCGGGGCCGCTCGCAACGCGGCGCGGATCTTCGCTACGATATGAAATTAACTTTTGAGGAAGCTGCCTCAGGAGTGAACACAAAAATCCGCATCCCGCGCCTGGAGTTTTGCGAAGTCTGCAACGGAACGGGGGCGAAGGCCGGCACGGGCGTGGTGGCCTGCGTCACCTGCGGCGGCCGGGGACAAATTCATTACCAGCAGGGATTTTTCACCATTTCGCGCACCTGCCCGGATTGCCGAGGCGCGGGACAGATCGTGCGTGAATCCTGCCCCGATTGCCGCGGCAAAGGACGTGTGGAACGCAACCGCACTATTGATTTGAGGATTCCGCCGGGGGTTGATTCGAATACGCGCCTGCGCGTTCCCGGCGAAGGCGAGCCCGGCGGCAACAGCGGTCCGGCAGGCGACCTGTACGTTGTTCTGGAAGTCAAACCGCACCCGTACTTCGAGCGGCGCGACGCGGACTTGTACTGCACCGTGCCGGTTTCCATCGTGCAAGCGGCGCTGGGGACGGAAATTGTCGTGCCCGGCCTCAACGGCGAAGAGACGGTTAAAATTCCCGAGGGGACGCAGACTGGGGAGATCATTCGCCTGAAGGGAAAAGGCATGCCCGATCCGCACGGCGGCGGCAAAGGCGACCTGTACGTGAATATTCACGTCGAAGTCCCCACGAAACTGACGCGGGAGCAGCGCCGTTTGTTCGAACAGCTTGGGGCCACACTGCCTGTCGAGAATCGCCCTGCGCACCGTGACTCTTCGCTATTCGAAAAAGTAAAAGATATTTTTGGGTGAGAACTGTAGCGCTCGCCTTCAGGCGAGCATCTGTTTGAATCTACATTGCCCGCCTGAAGGCGGGCGCTTCATAACCGCGCTAAAACTTTTCACCGCACCCCAAAAGCAGTCATAAAAACATCGCGAAAACGCAAGGGATCGGCGTCGATCGCCACCTGGACATTGCCGTGGCGATTCTTGATTTCTACAGTCCTGCCCAACTCCGCCAGCTTGTCGCTGATTTCGAGCGCGAGAGGACGAAGCGTCACAATCGCGGGATTTGCCAGGACCGCGGCTGCGAGCGGGTCCCGCGCAAAGTAATATCCCTGGCGAATCTGATCGCGTTCCGTGGCCAGGACTTGGGAAACGAAGATTGCAAGCGGCGAGTTGGCGCGTGATTTGAATTGCTCGAACAGCGCCATGTCAACGGGAACTCGCTGGGTGGCGTCGAGGGGCACGAGACGAATCGGCACGCCGGAAGCGAACACGATTTTGGCCGCGGCGGGATCGACGAAAATGTTCCATTCGGCCCCCTCATTGTTGGTCTGGAAAGCTCCGCCATCCCCTAAATTTCCGGAAACGCGCACGGCGCCGCCCCGGATGACGAGTTGCAGGCCGGTGCGAGCCGCTCGCGGCGTGCGGGAAAACACTTCCGCGAGGTTGGTGAGCGGGCCGAGCGTGAGCACTTGCACCGGGTGGGCGGCATCCGAAAGGCGCTTGAGCAAATAGTCCGCGGCGCTACGCGGGTCGGCGGAACGCGTGGGCGCGGGAAGCGTAATTCCCGGAAGTTCGTCGGAAGCGCGGCGCCACTCCTCGGGAAATTCCTGATCTCCAGAAAGCGGGTCCTCCTTGCCCAGGAAAACGGGAATGTCGTTCCGGCCCGCGAGCGCGAGCAGGCGCAACACATTTTTGCCTCCCTCGGGTACATGCGCCATGCCATTTTCGATGGTGATGGCCTCCACGTGAATATCTGGGCGAGACAATAAGAAAGCGATGGCCACCAAATCGTCCGCGTCCGCGTCGGTATCAACAATCACGGCGCGGCGAAGAGGGGAGCGCCGCTCCGCTTGCGCGGCGAGTCGCGCCGGAGAAATCAGAACCAAAACCGCCAGCAGAAACGCGGGAAGGCCTGTAAACAGAGGGGTAGAGGCTGGCTGGGCGCGCAATGCCATCTGATTGATATAACATAGCGGCGCATGCGACGGCGATTCTTTGTACAAGAGTTTGAGGCCGGATCGGCAATTCTGCGCGGCGAGGCGGCGCAGCATCTGGGGCGCGTTCTGCGCGCGGAGACCGGGCAATTGTATGAACTCAGCGACGGGCAATGCGTGTGGCTCGCACGGACAGAAAGCGTGGACCGGGACGAAATCCGATTTTCGCTCGTCGAGGAATTGCCGGCGCCGGTTGCGGCTGTGCGGATCGAACTGCTTCTTGCCATCGTGAAGTTTGACCGCTTCGAGTGGGCGCTCGAAAAAGCGACCGAACTCGGCGCAGAGGAAATCGTGCCGCTCGCGGCAGAGCGAAGCGAGAAGGGCCTGATCGCCGCGGCAGGGAAGCGCGCGGAACGTTGGAAACGAGTCCTGGTAGAATCCGCGCAGCAAGCGCGGCGTTTGCGCACCCCGGACTTGAAGGGAGCGGCCAGACCGCGCGACGCCTTCCGGGCTTCGGCTGCGCAGCTAAAATTGTTGCTCGCCGAGCGAGCAGGTGCGCGGCCGTTGCGTGAGGTGCTCGAGCCAGTTGCGCCGGCGCGAGGAATCAAGGATGCAGCTTGCGTGGCCATCGCCATTGGACCCGAAGGCGGATGGACCGACGCGGAATTCGCGTCGGCGGACGCTTGCGGATTTGTGGAGGCCGCGCTCGGGACAAATATTCTGCGCACGGAAACGGCGGTGTGCGCGGCGCTCGCAGCGGTGCAGTATGCGTTTGGAGCGTTTCGGCCAGGCAACACTGACGGGGATGCAATCGCAAGTGAGTCGTAGCTGTTGCGTGCCACGAATTCGTGCGCCCAAGGTCAGGGAGCGTTTATGGTGGCGCATGCTTCAGCCTGCGGCGGTTAGTGCGTGCAAAAGCTTGCCCCCGCAGGCTGAAGAGTCGGTGTGGCAATTCGATTTTGAACAGGCCAGCGGCTGAAGCCGCTTTAATTTTTGCACATTACGGCACGGCTGGAGCCATGCCCTTCAAAGATTTAGAAGTTGCCACACGGACTCTGAAGCCTGTGCCACTGGACCCAAGGAGAGCGCGTGAACAAAAAGGCCCGAGAGATGGGCGCGGAGTGGAACGCGAACCTATATGACGCGAAACACGATTTCGTCTGGAAATATGGGGCCGACGTGGTTTCACTGCTCGATCCGCGACCCGGCGAACGCATCCTGGATTTGGGATGCGGCACGGGGCATTTGACCGCGCAGATTGCCGAGTCCGGCGCGAAGGTTTTGGGCGTGGACCGCTCGGAGGAGATGGTGGCTGCGGCGCGATTGGCCTATCCAAATTTGGAATTTGAAATTTCCGATGCCACGAACCTCACGTTCCGTGACGACTTTGACGCGGTTTTCTCGAATGCGACGCTGCACTGGATTCATGAACCCGAGCGCGTGCTCCAAGGAGTGTGGAGAGCGCTGCACACTGGCGGGAGATTCGTCGCGGAACTGGGCGGCAGGAAAAATATCCGCGCGATGCAAGAAGCGTTTGATTGCGTTCTGGCGGACCTTGGAGCGGCGAAGCCGGGAGAAGTGCAACCCTGGTACTACCCAAGCGTGAGCGAATACTCGGCGCTCGCGGAAAGAAACGGCTTTGAAGTGCGCTTCATCACGCTGTTCGACCGGCCGACAGGCCTCGCGGACGGCGCCGCTGGAATGAGGAATTGGATTTTCATGTTTGGCGCGGATTATCTGGCGAAAGCGGGTGAGGCGAGGCGCGAGGAATTCCTGGGCAGAGTCGAAAACATGCTGAGGCCAAAATTATTTCACGATGGACAATGGTGGGCCGACTACCGGAGGCTGCGCCTCGTGGCTTACAAATTGGGATCTCCCTCCGATTGAGTTGGCCGGCCCGGCAAACCAAATTGGGGGGGCGATTCTAAAGATTCAATTTATTTCCACGCATCGATCGCTTTTCTCTGGAGCGACTCGGGAGGATATTCCAGCAACTCCAGCCTTACGCCGCTCGGTTCGATCATGTTCGTCAAGGGCGCTTTGGTTCCGCCGGCGTGAGGGTCATCCAGTTTGACGCCGCGCTCTCGAAATAACGTGACAGTTTTATTCAGATCGTCGGCCCAGAGGCCGATGTGCGAAAATCCCACGGGGCGTTCCGCGGTGGCGGGAGCCAGTTCCAGGAACGTGTCGCGACTGATTTGAAGATAGGCGAGATTGGGTTTGCCGTCCTTGTCTTTCAACGAGAACGCCACCGGAAAACCCATAGTCTTTGTATAGAAGTTCATGGACTCGTCGAAATCCTTTACGTAGATACCGAAGTGATTCAGTCTAAGCCCCGCCGACTTTTCTTGCGGCGAGGCGCTGGGCTGCGCCGCAAAAATTCCGAAAGCGGTTCCCGCCACAAAGAGCATAACTCCGCGTATCCATCGCATATGAACCTCCTTGACTCTTCGATTTGATCTCATCGAAACGTTGCGCCTTGCCTGGTGCCAACCTGGAAAGTGGTCTCGCAATTTTCTTGGCAAACGATATGCCGGACTTTCCTCCGGCGTCAACTTCAATCCGGCCCGACCAGGACGGTCGGCCCACTTTTTGATCAGCTTCATTTCCAGTACCACTGGCGCAAGAGGGGAGGAGCGTGGTATAAATTTAGTCGTTCTCACGTAAGGACATGGAGCCGAACGCCGAAATCAGCACGACCCTCGCGCCCGGAGCGGCGCAACCCCTGCGGCGCGAACTTCGAAGTTGGGGGCGCGATCTGGTAATTGCGCTCACCCTCGCCATCGTTATTATCATTTTTTTCTACCAACCGGTGAAAGTGGAAGGCACCAGCATGACTCCCCTGATCTCCGATCAGGAGCGAATCTTCATCAACAAATTTGTTTACCGGTTCGAGCCGATTGAACGCGGCGATGTCGTCGTTTTCTGGTATCCTCTGGACCGCTCGAAGTCGTTCATCAAGCGCGTGGTCGGATTGCCGGAGGACACGGTCGAGATTCGCGACGGGCAAGTCTACGTGAACAGCAAACTCCTGACAGAGCCGTACGTTCCACCGGGCTCGGACGATTTCGGGACGTACCCGGCCACCCTAATTCCGCAGGGCGAGTATTTTGTGATGGGGGATCATCGCACCAGCTCGAACGACTCGCGGATTTTCGGGCCGGTGCCGCGCAGGTTTATCTACGGCAAGGCTGTGTTCGCGTACTGGCCGGTGGATCACTTCGGTTCGATCCCGGTATTTGCCGAATCCGTGAAATAACTCGCCTTCGTCCGCCGCGGCGGATTATGGCGAGCTTGCCCGCCTTTGCCAGGGCGGTACGGCGGGCAAGCCCGCCGTAGCGCTCCGGCGAAGGCGGGCGGAAAGAGGATCCACTGTCTGAAGCGAAAGCTCGGAAGGGAATTCTTGCGCTCGAAGACGGGCGCATTTTTCATGGCCGCGCAGCGGGAGCCATCACGCGGCGCGGCGGCGAAGTCGTTTTCAATACCAGCCTTACCGGTTATCAGGAAGTTTTCACCGATCCAAGTTACTCGGGCCAGATTGTCTGCCTGACATATCCCCACATTGGAAACGTGGGCACCAACGCTGATGATGAGGAGTCCGCGCACCCGTACATCGAGTCACTCATCGTCAGGGAATTTTCGGCGATTGCCTCCAACTGGCGCTCGGGCGAATCCGCGCAGAATTATCTGGTGCGGCACAACATTCCCGTTCTTTGGGACGTGGATACGCGCGCGCTGGTCCTGCACATTCGCAAGATGGGCGCATTGCGCGGAGTAGTGTCGACCGACGGCGCGGCCGCTGAACTTCTGCTCGCGGAAGCGCGGGCGCTGCCTTCGATGGCCGGACTTGAGCTGGCTAGCCGCGTCACTTGTGATCAGCAATACGGTTGGGAAAAGGGCTCCATCGAATTGACGGCATCGCCCTGGCAGGAAGCGATGGGCGAGGCGCAGTCCGCCGTCGAAACGCGAAAGTTCCGGGTGGTGGCCTACGACTACGGCATCAAGCAAAATATTCTCCGCCTGCTCGTCGATCACAATTGCGAAGTGACGGTGGTCCCGGCGAAAACGTCGGCCGAGGACGCGCTGTCCCTGAAACCCGACGGCGTATTCCTGTCTAACGGCCCGGGCGATCCGGAGCCCGCCACGTACGCGATTGAGACGATTCGCAATTTGCTTGGCCGCGTGCCGGTTTTCGGAATTTGTCTGGGGCACCAGCTCTGCGGACTCGCGCTTGGCGGCAAAACTTTTAAGCTGCGCTTCGGCCACCAT
Organism: uncultured Acidobacteriota bacterium; assembly: GCA_963813185.1. Lineage (GTDB taxonomy): Bacteria > Acidobacteriota > Terriglobia > Acidiferrales > UBA7541 > Palsa-360. The sequence goes on along the minus strand of CAWEYA010000019.1, from coordinate 140,818 downwards.
GGGTCGAATCATCCGGTGAAAAATCTGCTGACCGAGCAGGTCGAAATCACGGCGCAGAATCACGGATTTTGCGTGGACCCGGATTCGCTGCCGTCAAGCGAAGTCGAAGCCACGCACCTGAATTTGAACGATCATACCAACGAAGGATTGCGTCACCGCACACTGCCGCTGTTTTCCGTGCAGTATCACCCCGAGGCCTCGCCCGGGCCGCACGATTCGCACTACTTGTTCCGGCAATTCACGGACGCCATGAAGAACTGGAAACTTTCCGGCGCCTTGCGGCGCGGACAGGCGAAGGCCCACTAACTCCATGCCGAAGCGCACCGACATCCGGAAAATTATGATCATCGGCTCTGGCCCGATAGTGATCGGGCAGGCCTGCGAGTTCGACTATTCGGGCACGCAAGCGTGCAAGGCGCTGCGCAGCGAAGGATATGAAGTCGTCCTCGTGAACTCGAATCCGGCGACGATCATGACCGACCCGGAAATCGCCGACCGCACTTACATCGAGCCGCTCACCAAGGAATATCTGGAAAAAATAATAGCCGTGGAAAGGCCGCAAGCGTTGCTGCCGACCGTGGGTGGCCAGACCGGGTTGAACCTCGCTGTGGAACTTGCCGAGGGCGGCGTGCTCGAAAAATATGGCGTCGAGTTGATTGGCGCGTCACTGCGCGCGATCAAGGTCGCCGAGGACCGGTTGTGGTTCAAGGACGCGATTCGCAAAGTGGGGCTCGACGTACCGGCATCGGCGCTGGTGAACAACGTGCAGGACGGTCTCAAACTTGCCGATCAGCTCGGTTATCCCGTCGTGATCCGGCCGTCATTCACGCTGGGCGGGACGGGCGGATCGATCGCCTACAATCGCGAAGAATTTTCAGAAGCCATCGCGCACGCGCTGGATTCGAGCCCTGTTCATGAGGCGCTGGTCGAGGAATCGGTGCTCGGCTGGAAAGAATTTGAACTCGAAGTGATGCGCGATTATCGCGACAACTTCGTGGTCATCTGCTCGATTGAAAATTTCGATCCCATGGGCGTGCACACGGGCGATTCAATCACCGTGGCTCCCGCGCAGACGCTGACCGACAAGGAATACCAGCGAATGAGGGACGCGGCCGCGGCCATCATCCGCGAAGTCGGCGTTGAAACTGGAGGGTCGAACATCCAGTTTGCCGTCGATCCCGCGACCGGGCGCATGATAGTGATCGAGATGAACCCGCGCGTGTCGCGCAGCTCGGCGCTGGCATCCAAGGCCACCGGCTTCCCGATCGCGAAGATTGCGGCGCTGCTCGCGGCGGGAATGTCGCTCGACGAAATTCCGAATGATATTACCAAGAGAACGCCTTCATGTTTCGAGCCCACCATCGATTACGTGGTGGCGAAAATTCCCAAATGGCAATTTGAAAAATTCCACGGGGCGGATCCCGCGCTGGGCACGCAGATGAAGTCCGTCGGCGAAGTCATGGCCATTGGCCGCACATTTAAGGAAGCGCTGCAAAAGGGCATCCGCTCGCTCGAGCCGAGTTCGCCGTGGCGCGCCCCAGCCGACACGCCGGTGTCGCTCTTGCGCGAAAAAATCGCCACGCCGCGCCCGGACCGCATTCACTGGCTGTTAGTGGCCCTCGAGCGGGGAATATCCGCGAAAGAAGCGGTCGAGCTGACCAAAATCGATCCGTGGTTTATCGGGCAGCTGCAGGAAATCATTGCGGTCAACCGGAGGCTTGCTTCGGTCACGGTGGAAACGGCGCCGGAAGATTTGCTGCGCGAAGGCAAGCGCATCGGCACGAGCGACGAGCAGCTCGCGCAAATGTGGAAGACCACCCCAGCGGCCGTGCGCCATCGCCGCGCCAAGGCGCATATCTCGCCGGTGTTCAAGCGCGTCGACACTTGCGCGGCGGAATTCGAGTCCTTCACGCCTTACATGTATTCGACCTATGAAGACGAGGACGAGTCCGAGCCGACCGATCGCCCGAAAATCGCCATCCTCGGCAGCGGCCCGAACCGCATCGGGCAGGGAATTGAATTCGATTATTGCTGTTGCCACGCCTCCTTTGCGCTGCGCGAGGACGGCTACGAAACCATAATGATCAATTGCAATCCGGAGACCGTGTCGACCGACTACGACACTTCCGACCGCCTGTACTTTGAGCCGCTCACCCTGGAAGACGTTCTCTCCGTCGTCGATCGCGAAAAACCCCAGGGCGTCATCGTGCAATTCGGCGGGCAGACTCCGCTCAACCTGGCGCTGGAATTGAAGCGCAACGGCGTGCCCATCATTGGCACCGCGCCCGAGTCGATCGACCTGGCCGAAGACCGGCGGCGATTCGGCAGGCTGCTCGATGAATTGAAAATTCCGCAGCCCAAAAACGGCACGGCGCTCGTGCCGGAAGAGGCCGCGCGCGTCGCCAGCGAAATCGGTTTTCCCGTGCTTGTGCGGCCGAGTTACGTGCTGGGCGGGCGCGCCATGGTGATCGCCTACGATTTGAATACGGTGCAGGAATACGTGGCCCAGGCGGCGCTCATGGGCCCTGCGAAGCCAGTGCTGATCGACCAGTTCCTCGAGGAAGCGACGGAAGTGGATGTGGACGCCCTGGCCGACGGCGACGAAGTGATCATCGGCGGCGTGATGGAGCATATCGAAGAGGCGGGCGTGCACTCGGGAGATTCTTCGTGCGTGTTGCCTCCGGTCAGCCTGTCGTCCGCGGTGCTGGCAAAGATCCGCGAATACACGAAGCGGCTGGCCAAGGCGTTGCAAGTGGTTGGACTCATGAACGTGCAATACGCGATCCAGCGCGAAACGGTTTATGTGCTGGAAGTGAATCCGCGCGCGTCGCGCACCGTTCCGTTTGTCAGCAAGGCGACGGGCGTGCCACTGGCGAAAATTGCGGCGAGATTGATGGCCGGGCGCAAATTGCGCGAAATGAATCTTCCCGTGACCGTGACCGACGGCGTCGCGGAGATTGTGGTGCGTGATTACTACTCGGTGAAATCTCCGGTATTTCCATTCAATAAATTCCGCGGCGTGGACACCATTCTCGGGCCCGAGATGCGCTCGACCGGCGAGGTCATGGGCGTGGCCAAAAGTTACGGCCAGGCCTTTGCCAAGGCGCAACTGGCCGCCGGGCAGCGGCTGCCGCGCAAAGGCTCCATCTTTTTGAGCGTGAGCGACCACGACAAGCGCCACTGCGCGCCTCTCGCCAAGGAATTGCATGCCCTCGGATTCCGCCTGATCGCCACGCGCGGCACCGCCGCGGCGCTCGAAGCCGCGGGAGTCCCGGCGGAGCCCGTGTACAAGGTAAACGAAGGCCGCCCGAATATCGTGGACCTGGTGAAGACTGGCAAAGTGGATATGATCATCAACACGCCACTCGGCCGCGAATCGTTTTACGATGAGAAATCTATTCGCCGCGCGGCGATTCGCTACAACATTCCTTGCATCACCACACTGTCCGCCGCGAATGCGGCGGCCCGCGGGATCCGCGCCCTCGTCGAGCAGTCGCTGGAGGTTTCGCCGCTGCAATCGCTTCATTCTAAGAAAGCGGCCGCGCCACAACTGCCATCTGCGGGCGACTGAGAGCTTTGGTAGCACAGGCACTCCTGCCAGTGCTGGTTTTGCTATCGTCGATCATTCAGGGATGCGTGAAGGCTGCGAAAACCGCACAGGCAGGAGTTCCTGTGCTGCTCAAGTCCTCCGCGATCTAAAGGAAATCAGCATGGGACTCAAACCACAACTCAAAGGAATCCTTCTGACCCTTGCGCCCTTGACCGTTACGGTTTGAATCCGAACGATTTCCACGTCATCCAATACTTCTTGCGATTTGCGGTGGCGCCAAGTCGGCTTGCTTTACGACACAAGGATGGAACGCCTGATGGAGTGTAGTTGGATCACAGCGGCCGAGTTGCCTGGAACCACGCGACTTTATTCCACATTCCTCTCCGATTTTTCCCGCGTCTCTGAATTCTATAGGAATCCTCCTACGGCAAATGGAATCGACGAAGCCGCGCGTGAGATGCGGCTCGAGGATTCCGTCCGCCGCGCCGTTGCGGAGGCGCTGAGGAAACAGAATCGAATTTTTGGCGGAGACGATGCCACCACTCGAAATCTGGACCGGCTGCGAGATGGCGCGTACGCGGTAGTCACGGGGCAGCAAGTTGGATTGTTCGGCGGGCCCGCCTACAGCATTTATAAAGCGCTCACGGCCATTCACGTGGCCCGCGAATTGACCGAGCGCGGCGTGAACGCCGTACCGGTTTTCTGGCTGGCGACCGAGGACCACGACCTCGCGGAAGTGGATCATTGTTTCCTGCCGAAACGCGGCGGCTTCGAGCGTCTGGATCTGGCAAGTGCCGGGCCTGCCGACCGGCGCGTTGGCGATATTCAACTGGGAGAATCGGTTCGAGGCCTTTCGGCGCAAGTGGCCGCGCTCCTTGAGGGATTGAGGGCCGAACAAGTCGGCAAATGGATCACGGAATGTTATGCGCCCGAAGAATCTTTCGGCTCTTCCTTCGGGAAACTGATGACGCGCATCTTCGCGGGGCGCGGCCTGATTTTTCTCGATCCCATGGCGCCGGAGCTACACCGTTTGTCCCTGCCGACAATGATGCTCGCGGTAAAAGAACACAAAGCCCTCGCCACTGAACTTATCGCGCGGTCCGAAGCCCTCGAAAAAGCCGGGTTCCACGCGCAAGTGAAAGTCACGGAACAAAGCACCCTCGTCTTTCGCATTGTCGATGGGCAGCGGCTTGCCCTTCGACCGGCGAATGGCGGCCTTGCGGCAGGGAACAAATCGGAATCGATCGACGAAACGATTCATGCGCTGCAGGAGCGCCCGGAAGATTTCAGCCCCAGCGCGTTGCTTCGACCGGTAATTCAGGACACGCTGCTGCCGACCGTGGCCTTCATCGCCGGCGCGGCGGAAACAGCGTACCAGGCTCAAACTTCGTTGATTTATAAAAAACTTCTCGGCCGGGCGCCCGCAATTTTGCCGCGCGCCGGTTTTACGCTGGTGCCACCGCACGTTTCCAATTTGCTCAGGAAATATAATCTCGATGTGCGCGATGTACTTCAAGGCCGCCACAAACTCCGCGCGCGACTAGAGGCCGAGGCGCTGCCGCAAGCGCTCTCCGCGCGGTTCGATGACGGCGAACAAGCGATCAAGACCCTTGTCGATGGCCTCCGCGAACCGCTCACGAAGCTGGACCAGACGCTGCTCGGCGCGCTCGACACGGCCTCCGAGAAATTACATTTTCAGTGGAATGGCCTGCGCGCAAAGGCCGGCCGCGCCGAAGGCTTTCGCACCGGCGTCTTGAATACTCATGAGAACGAGATTGCTAATTGGCTGCTCCCGAATAACGCGCTGCAGGAGCGGTCTTTCGGTTTGCTTACATTTATAGCCGCAGAAGGAACGGAATTGCTTGATCATCTTGACCGACACATCAAAACAGCCACGGGCGAGCACTGCTTCCTCTTCCTGCCACCCGCCACGAAGTAAGTCGCGGCTTTGTGGCGCCGCGTTCCGGCGGCGCTAAATAATTCCGCTATCTACAAGTAAGCACGTGGCCGCCAATCGATTTCCTCGAATCGTGGTAAGATTTTCGCTGGGTCAGGCATTTTTCAAGCTCATAAGCGGAGGAATTTCGGATGAAACTCACTCCTGGAAAGCGCAAAGGGCTCGAAGCGGTATCGGATTCGCGCGGCGTAATTGCCGCGGCGGCCATGGATCAGCGCGGCTCGCTGAAGAGCGCGATTGCCAAGGACAAAGGCATCGACAAGAAAGCAGTGACGGACCGTATGATGGCGGAATTCAAGGAAGCGGTCTCCCGCGTTTTGACGCCGCATGCCACAGCCATTTTGCTCGACCCGGAATACGGCCTCTCCGCGGCCAAGGAGCGCGCCAAAAATGCCGGCCTGCTGCTGGCCTACGAGAACAGCGGCTATGACAACACGCAGCCCGGGCGTCTTCCCGACTTGCTGGACCACTATTCGGTGCGCCGCCTCGTCGCCGACGGCGCCGATTGCATCAAAATTCTCCTCTACTACACACCTATTGATTCACCGCAAATCAACGACGTGAAACACGCCTGGGTCGAGCGCATTGGCGCCGAATGCACGGCTGCTGACGTCCCGTTCTTCTTGGAATTTGTGGGATACGAGGAAGGCGCGGACGAAAAAGGCCTGGAATTCGCGAAAAAGAAGCCCGAAGTGGTTAGGGGCAGCATGGAGGAATTCAGCAAACCGCAGTATGGAGTCGACGTATTGAAGGTTGAAGTTCCCGTGACCATGGCCTTCGTCAAGGGAACGCGCTCCTGCAAGGGCGACTTCGCGTACACGCGCGATGAAGCGAAGGACCATTTCCGCAAGGCCGCGGCCGTTGCGAAAAAACCGTTCATCTACCTTTCGGCCGGCGTAAGCAACGATACTTTTTCCGAAACGCTTGAACTGGCTTCCGAAACCGGCGTGAATTTTTCCGGCGTCCTCTGCGGCCGCGCCACCTGGAAGGATGCCATTCCAGTCTATGGCAAGCAGGGCGTAAAAGCCCTGGAAGACTGGCTGAACGACCAGGGCGTGAAGAACATCAAAAACGTCAATGGCCGTCTCGCAGCCGCCAAGCCGTGGTTTTCTATCTACGGCGTCACGTCGGTTTCGGCGCTCGTGTAGCGGTCGTTGTAGCACAGGCACTCCTGCCTGTGCGGGTTTTGCGATCGTAAGTACTTCGATAATTCATGCGCGGCCCGCAAAAGCGCACAGGTAGGAGTGCCTGTGCTACTAAAATCTTCACGAACCTGCCCAGGAGTCGCGAAGTGCTGGTGAAAATCGTCCGCGATCCTGCCTCTTAACGCTTCGCACCAAGGCTTGGCTCCGCTACGCGCCGCAGGTTCCTTCTATGCTAAATTCTACGGCTGATGACGCGCCTCGGCATTTACGTGCAGGTTCCGTTTTGCCAGACGAAGTGCACCTATTGCAACTTCCACACGGGCGTGTTTTCTAAGGAATTGTACTCGCCCTATGTCCGGGCGGTTTGCCGAGAGATCGCGGAATTCCCCCGCCTGCTGCGCGAAAATAAGATCGCTGACGTACCGGAAACCGTGGTGGACACCGTGTATTTCGGCGGCGGGACGCCCAGCCTTCTCGAACCGGCAAACCTCGCGGACATTATCGAGGCGATTCGTAATTCGTTCCCGTCGCGATTCGAGGAAGTGACGCTCGAAGCCGATCCGGAGACTATTTCTGCGGAAAAAGCCGCCGCATGGCGGGAAGCGGGATTCAATCGCATCAGCATGGGCGTGCAATCCTTCAACGACGCCGAATTGCGCGCTGCGGGACGGATGCACCGCCGCGCCGATGTTTTTCAGGCCACAAAAATTCTACGCGACGCAGGATTCGCCAATCTCAGCTTTGATTTGATTGCCGGGCTCCCGCATCAGACCGATCGCAGTTGGCAGGAGTCGGTCGAACACTTGCTGCAACTGCGACCCAAACACGTTTCGATCTACATGATGGAAATTGACGAGGGCAGCCGTTTGGGGCTGGAAGTTTTGCAAAGCGGAGAACGCTATTCCGCGAAGGCATTGCCTTCAGATGATTCGATGGCGGATTTTTACGAACAGGGCTGCCACCAACTCGCCTCCGCGGGCTACAGGCACTACGAAATTTCGAATTGGGGCCTGCCGGGTTTCGAATCGCGCCATAACCTCAAATACTGGCGGCGCGAACCTTATTTCGGATTTGGCGCCGGCGCGCATTCCTTCAATAGCTCGCAGCGCTGGGCCAACGCGCACGACCCTGCCGCGTATGCGCACTCTGTCCTGCAAGGACATTTTCCTGTCGAACAGTTGGAAAGCGTGACCCCTGGGCAAGCCCTCGAAGAAGAGCTGTTCCTGGGGCTGCGCCAGCTTGCCGGGATCGATTTAGGCGGCATCGAGTCAAAATATGGGGCGAACCTGCGGCCTCGCGTGCAGGAACTGGTGGCGCAAGGCCTGGTCGAATGGGATGGCCCGCGCCTTCGACTTGCTCCGGAGCGCCTGGCTGTTTCGAACGAAGTGTTTGTGCATCTCTTGGACTGAGAAAAGAAGGTGATCCGCATGACCTTAACTCGCGTTATTCCGGACTCATCGCGCGTGCGGCTGCTTGGTTTGCTACTCGCGACGATTGCTGTTGCCACTCCTGTCGCCCATGGTCAGGCGCCGGCTTCGCCAGCGAAGACTACTTCGACGCAGAAGTCTGCCGCCTTCCCGCCCACGGTTGCCGAAGCGGAGAAATTCATTTCGCAGGCCGAAACTCGCCTGCTGGACCTGTGGATCAAGGGCGGCCGGGCTTCCTGGGTCTCCGAAAATTTCATCACCGACGATACTGAATCCATTTCCGCCGATGCCGAACAGGCGGTCAAGGCAGCCACTTCGGAGCTTGCAACGCAAGCCAAGCGCTACGAAAAACTTCAGCTTCCGCCGGACGTAGCCCGCAAATTCAAGCTGTTGAAATTATCGGTGGACATTCCCGCGCCGCGCGATCCCGCGGCGCAAGCCGAGCTTTCCAAGATTGATGTCTCACTGGACGCCGATTACGGCAAGGGCACCTGGTGCCCGGATGACAAAAAAGAAAACTGCAAGCAATTGCCGGACATCGAGAAAATCCTGGCGAGCAGCCGCGATCCGAAGGAACTCCTGGCCGCGTGGCAAGGCTGGCATGCCATCGCTCCGCCGATGAGAAAACGCTATGCGCGCATGGTGGAATTGTCCAATCAGGGCGCGCGAGAAATGGGTTTTGCGGACGTGGGAGCGATGTGGCGCTCGGGGTACGACATGCCGCCTGCCGATTTCGCCAGGGAACTCGACCGCTTGTGGGAACAAGTCCGGCCGCTTTATGTTTCCTTGCACGCCTACACTCGCTGGAAGCTGGCTGAAAAATATGGCAAGGACGCAGTGCGTGAGGATGAACCGATCCCCGCGCATCTGCTGGGAAACATGTGGTCGCAGGAATGGAACAACATTTATCCGCTCCTGGCTCCGCAAAACGCGGAATCCGGCCCGGACGTTTCCGCCGCCTTGCGCGCGAAAAACGTGGATGCCCGGGGCATGGTCCACTATGCCGAGGGGTTTTTCAAGTCGCTGGGCTTCGAGCCTCTGCCGTCCACTTTCTGGGAGCGCTCGCTCTTCACCAAGCCGCGCGACCGCGACGTGGTCTGCCACGCCAGCGCCTGGAGCATCGACTTCAAGGATGATTTGAGGATCAAGGTCTGCATCGAGCCGACCGCGGAAGATTTCACCACCGTCCACCATGAGCTGGGCCACAACTTCTACCAACGCGCGTACAACACTCTGCCGCCGCTATTTCAAAACGGAGCGAACGACGGATTCCACGAAGCCATTGGCGACACCATCGCGCTGTCGGTCACTCCGGAATATCTGAAGCAGATTGGGCTGATTGATACGGTTTCGCCGCCTTCGGCTGACATCGGCTTGCTGCTCGAACGCTCTCTGGACAAAGTCGCTTTCCTCCCGTTCGGCCTGCTGGTCGACCAATGGCGCTGGAAAGTGTTTTCCGGCGAAATCAAGCCCGCCGATTACAACAAAACGTGGTGGGAACTCCGGCGGAAATATCAGGGCATCGCGCCTCCGGTCGCTCGCAGCGAGGCCGATTTCGATCCTGGCGCCAAGTATCACGTGGCCGACAACGTTCCATACTCGCGTTATTTTCTGGCCACGATTTTGCAATTCCAATTCCATCGCGCCTTGTGCAAGGAAGCGGGATATACGGGCCCTCTGCATCGCTGCTCGATTTACGGAAACAAAGCCGCGGGAGCTAAGCTCGCGAAAATGCTAGCCATGGGCGAGAGCCGCCCATGGCCCGACGCGCTTGAAGCCCTGACGGGCCAGCGGCAAATTGACGCAACCGCCATGCTCGATTATTTCGCGCCGCTGAAGAAGTGGCTTGATGAGCAAAATGCCGGTCATCATGTGGGGTGGAATTAAGTAGCATAGGCTTCAGCCTGTGGGTTTTCGTGGCAAGCGAGCGGAACCGTGTTAGGACCAACCCCCACGGGCTGAAGCCAGTGCCACTTAACCCTTGCGTCTTCGGAACGTCTCCTCAGTTGGCCCAAAAAGCAGTCTCCGCGACTGTGGTATAAATGAAATGAGCGCTGATATATGCGCTTTTTCATCGAGGCCCTGTGGACTTTTCCTTCACCGACGAACAGCAGCAACTTCGGCGCAGCGTGCGCGAATTCGCCGCCTCGGAACTTGCTCCGCACGTTATGGAATGGGATGAAGCGTCCCAGTTTCCGTGCGAGCTGATTCCGAAACTCGCCGAAATGGGCCTGATGGGCGTGATTTTTCCGGAAGAGTACGGCGGCGCGGGCCTTGGTTACATCGAGTACGTGACGGTCATTGAGGAACTGGCGCGCGTGGACGGCTCGATCGGACTCATCGTCGCTGCGCACAATTCGCTGTGCACGAACCACATCTACAAATTCGGCACGCCTGAGCAGCGCAAAAATTATGTCACGCCGCTGGCGCAGGGAAAAAAACTCGGCTGCTGGTCGCTGACCGAGCCGCAAGCAGGCTCCGACGCCGGGGGCGCGCGGACCGCCGCGGTGCGCAAGGACGGCGGCTGGACTCTCAACGGCTCGAAAACATTCATCACCAACGGCCACTACGCGGACATTTGCGTGGCCATGGCCGTGACCGACAAACCCAAGGGCACGAAAGGAATTTCCGCGTTTATCGTAGAGAAGGGCAATCCAGGTTTTCGCGCAGGCAAAAAAGAAAATAAGCTGGGCATGCGCGCGAGCGACACTTCTGAAGTGATTTTCAGCGATTGCTTCGTTCCGGCCTCGAACCTGCTCGGCAAGGAAGGCCTCGGCTTTGTAAATACGTTGCAGGTGCTGGATGGGGGGCGCATTTCCATCGCCGCGCTGGCGCTCGGCATGGCGCAGGGCGCTTACGAGGCCGCGGCCGGGTACGCCAAGCAACGAAAGCAGTTTGGAAAAGCCATCAGCGAATTTCAGGCCATTCAATTCAAGCTCGCCGACATGGCCACCGAGATTGACGCCGCGCGCTGGCTGGTATACCGCGCGGCCTGGCTCGCGGATCAGAAAGGCCCGCGCTTCACCAAGGAATCCAGCATGGCAAAATTGTACGCCAGCGAAGTAGGCGTCCGCGTGGCGAACGAAGCGGTACAGATTTTCGGCGGATACGGTTTTGTGAAGGACTATCCCGTCGAAAAGTTTTACCGGGACTGCAAACTCTGCACCATTGGAGAGGGGACCAGCGAAATTCAGCGCATGGTGATCGCGCGCCAGATTCTTGACGCGCGCTGATTCGGTTTCTGTCCCAAAATCGAATTTGAAATCGATCGTCAGGAGGTCCAACCTTTAGGTCGGACGACATGCGGTGCATGTATGAGGCCTTTAGGCCCTGAAGCTTCAGGAGCTAAAGCCCACGAATGCGCAAGCCTGAACGTCGAGGCTAAAGCCTCGACCTCCTGACAGTCCGGACTATTGCGATGGATTTTAAAGTAGGACTCTGACCCAAATCGGTTTTCGTGTGCGAGCCCCTCCGCGGTTGTGATAACTTCCTTGTTTCATTTCTGTCTGGATATTTCACCGAGGATTCAGCACTTTGCATTCACGCCAGGCAATGAGTGGGACGCGCCAGGCGTAGTGGCGCCGGCGTCTCTGGATTAGTGGAGACCGGAAAAACCGCCGGCGGTACGCCGGCGCCACGAAAATCCATGTCCGAATCCGTCGAAACGTGGGCCGAGCAAATTCGCGCGGGAGATATTCGCGCCGTTTCTCGCGCGATCTCGGCAATTGAGGATCGCGACGCGCAGGCGGAAGAACTTTTGCAGCGCATTTTTCCCGATACCGGGCGATCGTTTGTGATTGGAGTGACGGGCGCGCCGGGAACGGGGAAGAGCACGCTGGTCGACCGTCTGGCGGCCCATTATCGGGCGCATGACAATCGCGTTGGAATTATTGCGGTCGATCCGACGAGTCCTTACACGGGCGGCGCAATTCTCGGCGACCGCATACGGATGCAAAGCCACGCGAGCGACCCGGGTATTTTTATCCGCTCGATGGCCACGCGCGGATTTCTCGGCGGCCTGGCGCGCACCACTGGCGATGTCGCTCTGGTTCTGGACGCCGCCGGCAAGCAGTTCGTGCTCGTCGAAACCGTGGGAGTCGGACAGGACGAAGTGGATATCGTGCGCCTTGCGGACTGCACGCTGGTCCTGCTTGTTCCCGGCATGGGCGATGACGTGCAAAATATGAAAGCCGGGCTGATGGAGATTGCGGACATTTTCGTGTTGAACAAATCGGATCGCGACGGCGTGGAACGCCTGGCAGCGGAGTTGGAAGCGATGCTGCAACTCGCTCCCGAACGCGACGGCTGGAAACCAACCATCCTTCGCACCGTGGCTACGGAAAATAAGGGCGTGGAGGAATTGGCCTCTGCGATTGCCAAATACCGCGAACGATTCAGCAACAGCGCGGCGCGCCAGGAACGCAAAATCGCGCACTGGAGGTCCCGGCTGCTTGCACTCGCCGGAGAAGCTGTCGTGAGGCGCGTGGTTTCCGGCGCGGATGGCGAAGCGGCGCTCAACCGGTTGGCCCGCGAAGTCGCCGGCCGCGGAAAGGATCCCTACGCCGCCGTTCGCGAATTGCTCGCGCGCGCCGACGGCGCCCGGAAAAGCGCATGAAACTTGGCGACCTGGAATTCTGGCTGCTCACGGATGGCACGTTCCGGCTGGACGGCGGCGCGATGTTCGGCGTCATCCCCAAGCCGATGTGGGAGAAAGTTGCGCCAGCCGACGCGCGCAACCGAATCCTGATGGCCATGAACTCGCTGCTGATCAACGCGGCGGGCAAATGGATTCTGGTCGAGACCGGCGCGGGGGACAAGTGGGACGCCAAGCGAACCGAAATTTATTCCTTTGATGGGCCGCCCCGCCTTCCAGAAAAACTAGTGACGCGCGGCGTGCCACCCGAACAGATTGACATCGTCATCAATACGCATCTGCACTTCGATCATTGCGGCTGGAACACGCGCCTCGTAAACGGGGAAGCGCTTCCGGTTTTCCCGAACGCCCGCTACATTGTACAGCGCGGTGAACTTGAGCACGCCAAATCGCCCACGGACCGCGATCGCGCCAGCTACCTTCCTGAAAACTTCATGCCAATAGAAAAATCGGGGCAATGGTTATTGCTGGACCGTGACGGGGAAATTGTTCCGGGCGTCGGAGTGATTCGTGTGCCGGGACACAACGCCGACATGATGTGCCTCCGCCTGACCGGCGGCGGGAAAACAGTATTCTTCGCCGCGGACTTGATTCCCACTGCGGCTCATGTCCCATTTCCCTGGATCATGGGGTACGATTTGTACCCGCTGACGACGCTGGAAAACAAAAGGAAATGGATTTCCCTGGCGGCACGCGGCGAGTGGCTCGTCATTTTCGGACACGAAGCTAGAACCCCGGCGGGGTATTTGCGGGAACGCCAGGGAAAGTACGATTTTGAACCGGTGATGATCGACGTCTAAATTCGCTTTCATACGAGGACTTGGGAATGGCTAAGAAGACGCAAACAGCAAAAGGGCGCGGTGCGGGCGCGGAAACTGTTCGCATCGGCATCATCGGCGGCAGCGGCCTCTACAATATGCCTGGGCTGGAGAAGCCGCGAGAGGTGCGCGTCAAAACGCCCTTTGGCGATCCGTCCGATGCGATCGTCGTGGGATCGCTCGAGGGAAAGCGCGTGGCCTTCCTCGCGCGGCATGCGCGCGGGCACCGCTTCCTCCCGACCGAGATCAACTATCGCGCCAACGTTCACGCTATGAAACAGATGGGCGTCGAGAGAATTATTTCCGTGAGCGCGGTTGGATCTTTGCAGGAAGATTTGAAGCCGCTCGATTTTCTGATCCCCGAACAGTTTTACGATCGCACACGCCACAGGATCTCCACATTTTTCGGCGATGGCGTGGTCGCGCACGTGGGGTTTGGCAACCCGGTCTGCGCGCAGCTTGCCGCTGTCCTCGGCGCCGCGTGCGAATCCATGAAAGTGCGCGTCCACAGGAGAGGCACCTACGTTTGCATGGAAGGGCCGCAATTTTCCACGTTGGCCGAATCGCATGTGTATCGCCAGTTGCGCTTCGACGTAATCGGAATGACCAACCTGACGGAAGCCAAACTAGCGCGGGAAGCCGAAATTTGCTACTCCACCGTGGCCATGATCACGGATTACGATTGTTGGCATCCCGAGCATGCCTCGGTCACCCTCGAAGAAATCATTTCCAATTTGAACAAGAACGCGGAAAACGCGCAGAACGTGATCCGCGAAGCGGTGCGCGCCATGCCCGCCGAACGCGCCTGCAAATGCGGGCGCGCTCTCGCGCATGCCATCATTACCGACCCTGCCGTGATTCCGGCCGCGACGCGCAAGCGCCTGAGCGTGATCGCCGGAAAATACCTGACGCCCGGAGCCCGCTGAAAATGTCCTTACTCGTCGTTGGATCGGTTGCGTTCGATGCCGTGGAAACTCCTCACGGAAAAGTGGACCGCATGCTGGGCGGCGCGGCTACTTATTTTTCCGTCGCCGCCAGTTATTTCACGCACGTCAATCTGGTCGGAATCGTGGGGACGGATTTCACAGAGAAAGACGAGTCCATTTTTAAGGGCCGCCGCGTCGATACCCAGGGCCTGGAGCGCGCGGAAGGAAAAACTTTTTTTTGGGCCGGCAAGTACAGCGAAAATATGAATGAGCGCACGACCCTGGCGACGGAATTAAACGTATTTGCGGAATTCAAGCCGAAGTTGCCAGAGGCGTACCTGTCCTCGACACATATTTTCCTGGCCAACATCGATCCGACGCTGCAGTCCTCGGTGCTGCATCAGGTGAGCCGCCGGCCGCGGGTGGTTGCGCTCGACACCATGAATTATTGGATTGAGCGCACGCCCAGGGAACTGCGCGAGACGCTCACACATACCGACATCCTGGTGATCAACGATTCGGAAACGCGCCAGCTCTCGAACGAGCATAATTTGTTGCGCGCCGCCCGGCACATTTTCAAGCTGGGCCCCAAAGCGCTGGTCATCAAACGCGGCGAGTACGGCGCCATGCTGGTGCACCAGAATCGAAGCTTCAGCGTGCCCGCCTTCCCGCTGGAAGCGGTGCATGACCCGACCGGCGCCGGAGATTCCTTCGCCGGCGGCTTCATGGGCTACCTCGCCACAGCGCGCAAAGTGGACGATGCCGCGCTGCGCCGCGCTATGGTCTACGGCTCCGTGATGGGCAGCTTTGCGGTCGAAAAATTCGGGCTGGATCGCCTGCGGGCCTTGAAAAAGCCGGAAATCACCGCCAGGGCCCGCCATTTTCACAAAATGACGCAGTTCACGTTATAGATGTGCCGAAGGAATGGCAGGACCCTTTCTCACGGATGCAGGGTCGAAGCGGCGCTGAAAGCGCCGCAGGATGCCAGCCCAGGGCAACGCCTTGGGTCTCGAATTCGTTAATTGGCGGCGCGCCCTAAGATGGCGTAGGGACCCTCCGCCCTTTCAGGGCGGACAATCAATCCTCGGGGCGATTCCCGGGGCGTTGCCCCGGGCTATAATCCTCCGCGCCGTTGGCGCGACAACGTGGCCTTGTTTTCAAGCGGAGAAAACGGCCACAACGGGATTTGCGAGATAACTTCGGACCTCATTGCGGCTCGAGCAACAACACGCGCTCTGAATGGGCTCGAACTACCCAAGTGCGTTGTATACTTATTTTTTGCCGCCCACTTCCATGCCGAAGCCTCGCAAGCCGCTGGCGCTCGTCCCGGGGAGCACCATCGCCGTGGTTGCTCCGGCGAGCTCCGCGAAGGAAGAACGCATTCAGCGCGGCTGCGAAACGCTGCAGCGGCTTGACTACCGGGTGAAGCGGTACGTCTCGGAAAACAATTCCGAGGGATATTTTTCGGCGCCGCTCGCGGTGCGCCGCAAACACCTGCAAGAAGCTTTGACGCGCCTCGATATTCGCGCGGTCTTGTGTACCCGGGGCGGATATGGCAGCACGGAGATTCTGGACGGGCTCGTAACGGCGCGACTCAAGCAGCCCAGAATTTTTTGCGCATTCAGCGATCTGACTTCGGTGCAAATTTTTCTGTGGCAGAAGCTTCGCTGGATCACATTTTACGGACCGCTCGTCGCCGGCGGATTCGACGCGGGCCCAAATGCCACGGGTGGATTCGATCCGGACACTTTCATGTGGGCCATGACGGCGACAAACAGCGGCTGGACCGCGCCGCTCGAAGGCGAAACGTTCACGCGCGGCCGGGCCGAGGGAACGCTGCTCGGCGGATGCATCACGCTGATCGAAACATCTATCGGCACGCCGTGGGAACTCGATACTCGCGGCTCAATTTTGCTACTAGAGGACAGGGGAGTGAAACATTATCAGCTGGATCGCATGTTGTTGCATCTGATGCAGGCAGGGAAATTTAAAGGCGTGCGCGGCATCATTCTTGGGGAATTTCCCGAGTCCGAGCCTTCCGAAGGCAGCGCGTCGACGGTCGCCGACGTTTGCCGGCGTGTGCTCGGCCCTCTGCGCATTCCCATGGTATACGGCGCGCCGGTTGGCCACACGCCGCGTCCCATGCTGACCTTGCCGCTCGGTGTGCGGGCGAAACTTTACGCCTCGGGCGAAGGGCGCCTCGAAATTCTCGAACCGGCGGTGCGCGCATGACCAGGCCCCTTCATTTCCATCTCTCGGGAATCGGCGGCGCGGCCATGGCCCCGCTCGCCGGAATGCTGGCCGAAAGTGGGCATCGCGTGACAGGGTCGGATGCGGGCGTCTATCCGCCCGCGTCGACGCTGCTCGATAGCCTGAGGATCCGCTGGACGAACGGGTTCGACGCCGCCAATCTCGATCCCGCGCCGGACATCGTGGTACTCGGCAATGCGCTGTCCCGCGGAAACCCGGAAATCGAAGCGGTGCTGGACAACAAGATTCCGTACCGCTCGCTCCCGCAGACGCTCGAGGATTACTTTCTGCCGGGACACGATTCACTGGTCGTAGCCGGCACGCACGGAAAAACTACAACGACTTCCATGCTTTCCTGGATTTTGCATCACGCCGGGCGGCGTCCGAATTTCCTGATTGGCGGCGTCGCCGAAAACTTTGGCCGCAGCTTCGGCCTGGGTGGCGGCGACGAATTTGTGCTCGAAGGCGATGAGTATGATTCCGCGTTCTTCGACAAGTCCCCCAAATTTCTGCACTATCACCCGCAGGAAGTGATCATCACTTCGCTAGAATTCGATCACGCGGACATTTACGAAAATCTTGCCGCCATCGAACTGCAGTTCCGCCGCCTGGTGAATCTCGTGCCCCGGAACGGGCGCATCGTCGCCTGGGGCGAAAGCGAAACGGTGCGCGCGGTCGTGCAAAAGGCGTTCTGTCCTGTCGAGACGTACGGTTTCACGCCCGGGGTGGATTGGCTGGCAGGCGATCTTGAAATCACGGATGGCGAGACGCGGTTCCGCGTCTCCCGCCAAGGTACCGAAGTGGCGCGTGTAAGCATGTCCCTTGCCGGCCGTCACAATGTTCTGAACGCCGTTGCGGCCATCGCCATCGCCCACGGCCGCGGCGTCAGCGGCGAGGCCATCGCCGGGGCCATGGCCGCGTTTCGTGGCGTCCTTCGGCGCCTGGAAATGAAAGGGGAGTCCTCCGGCGTTCTGGTGGTCGACGATTTTGCGCACCACCCCACGGCGATTCGCGCGACCATCGACGCGGCGCGCCACCGCTGGCCCGGCCGCAAATTGTGGGCCGTCTTCGAACCGCGTTCGAACACCATGCGGCGCAGGGTATTCGAAAACGATCTGGCCGCTTCCCTCGCGAGCGCGGATGCGGCCGTCCTTGGGGCGGTGAACCGCGCAAACCTTCTCAGCGATGAAGAGAGAATGTCGCCCGCTCGCGTTCTGGAGGCAATCCGCGCCGCCGGACAAAATGCGGAGGGCTTTGACTCGGCGGAAGAGATTGCGGAATTTCTCGCCGTGGAAACTCGGCCCGGCGATCTCGTACTGGTGATGTCCAACGGCAGCTTTGACGGGCTTTGCGGCAAATTGCTCGGCAAGTTGCAGGAACGAGGCGTCCCGGCGGGGAAATTCAAAGCATGAATTCCCGCCCTCGCATCTGGTTGCGCGCCACGATTGTGGCGGCCGTTTTCTACTTTGCCTCTCCCGCCCACGCCACCATCGATTACTCGGTTTCCATCTCTCATCCCGAGAGGCACATCTTTGCAGTGACGATGCGCATTCCCAACGTGCGCGATCAAGTGACGCTGCAGATGCCCGCGTGGAACGCTCTCTATCAGCTTCGCGATTTTTCCTCGCACATGATGCAGGTGACGGCGAAGGATGAGGAGGGACATCCGCTCCCGCTGCGAAAGCTCGATAAGCAAACCTGGAGCGTGTCGGGAAACGGCATCGTCACAGTGACCTACCCCATCTTCTGGGATGAACCGGGGCCCTTTGCGTCGCAATTAAACCCAGATCATGCGTTTCTTAATTTTGCCATGGTGCTGTTGTACGTCCCGGACCGGCGAGCCGAGGACACCAAAGTGGCGTTTGATGACGTGCCGGAGGGCTGGCATGTCGCGGTAGAGTTGGATCCCGCCCTTCCTGCGGCGGGGCGCCAACTCACGAATGCTTGGATTGCTCCGAACTACGACGCCCTCGTGGACGCGCCCGTGGAAATCGGCCATTTCGACGAGTACCGCATGGAGGCCGGCGGAAGGCCGATTCGCATCGTCATTCACGGCGACCCCGGCGACCGCTCGCGGCTGGTGGAGTCCATAAAGCGCATTGTGGATTATGAAGTTTCGTTGATGGGGGGAGCGCCGTTTCGAGAGTACCTTTTCCTGTTTCATGTGGGAAACAATTTCGGCGGCGGCGGGATGGAGCACATGAACTGCACGGCCATTTCCGCCGACGTCCCCGCGCAATTGCCCGGCTATGCGGCGCATGAATTTTTTCACGCCTGGAACGTAAAGCGCATTCGGCCGCAGTCCCTTGAGCCGGTGGATTATTCGCGGGAGATGTGGACGCGCTCTCTGTGGTTTGCCGAAGGCGTGACCAATACGTACGGCGCCTATGCGCTCGAGCGCACCGGGCTGTGGTCCACGCCGCAATTTTACGCCAACCTGGCGGAGCAAATCGCGGAACTGCAAGCGCGCCCCGCGCACCGCTGGCAAAGCGTCGAACAATCCAGCCTCGACGCCTGGTATGAAAAATACCCCCTGTACATGCGCCCCGAGGAAAGCATTTCGTATTACAACAAGGGCCAAATTGTGGGCGTCCTGCTCGATATTTTGATCCGCGAACGGACCGACAACCGGGCCGGCCTCGACGATGTCGTGCGCTCGCTCAATGAGGAATACGCCAAAGCGGGCCGCTTCTATAATGAAAGCGAGGGGTTGCGCGTGGCCATGGAAGACGTCATTCGCAAGAAAGCGCCATCGGTGGACGCGGATCTGAAAGATTTTTTCAGGCGCTATGTATCCGGATCCGACGAGATCCCTTACACGGATTTCCTGGGACGCGCCGGATGGATGCTTCGCGATACCAGCCAGCATCGCGCCGCGCTGGGCTTTTCCGTCTATCGCGACAACGCTAACTCCGCGAGCATTGCCTACCTGGATCGGGAAAGTGGGGCCAGTGCAGCGGGCCTGAAAGAGGGGGATGTACTGATCGCCTTGAACGGCGAGTCATTCCCCCGCGCTCCGGAGCGCTGGCTTCGCGATCATCAGCCCGAGGAACGCGTTACCGTAAAGATCCAGCGGGGCAGAGAGGAAAGGGAGTTCTCCTTTCCGCTCGGGCGGCAAAACGATGCGGCTTACCAGATTACGGAAATAGCGTCCCCCACGGAAAGGCAACGGCGCGTGCGAGATGGCATCCTGCGCGGCGTCACCACCCCTTGACATGATACGCACAGCCTTTGTCGCGTTTTGCATGGGGCTCTGCACTCTGGTGCTTGGGCCTCCTCTGATTTTGTTGACGCTGGTGACCAAGTCGGCCACTCTAATGTACTGGACCGGCGTGAAAATGGTAGTCATCGTCACGCGTATTGCCGGAGAGAAAGTGACCGTGGAAGGCCGGGAAAATATTCCTCCGGGCGTTTGTCTGTTTGCCGCCAATCACACCAGCAACGCCGATGCTCCGGCCATTGTGGGCGCCATTCCCCGGCGCATCGCCATACTCGGAAGGAAGTCGCTGTTTGACATTCCCATCGTCGGCGCGGCATTTCGCCTGGCGAAATTTGTTCCCGTGGAACGGGAAAATCGAGACGCTGCGCTCGCAAGCGTCAAACAAGCCGTGGAATATATCCGCGAAGGATATTCATTTCTGGTTTACCCCGAAGGAACTCGCAGCCCGGATGGGCGCCTGCACCGATTCAAGAAGGGCTCCTTCGCCATCGCCATCGAAGCGGGCATTCCGATTGTGCCGGTGGCCTGTTCCGGAGCGCATCGTATCATGAAGAAAAATTCGCTGATCATCCGGCCGGGAAAGGTTACGGTCCGATTTGGAAAGCCGATCGATGCCTCTGGGTATACGGTCGAACAACGCGATGAGCTTGCGCAGCGCGTTCACGACGCGGTCGCGGCGCAACTTCCCGATGATCAACAGCCCGCTGGATGAATCGCAATTCCGTCGCGCCTGACTGCTTGCCTGTTTACTTCCTTTTCGATTTCCTGGCCAGCCGGCGCACCGTCTTCTGCATTTCCGGCAAATTCTTCAGCGTTGCCATCACCTTCAGCCACAGCTTATTTTCCATGGCGGGATAGCCGGAATACAGCGCTCCGGGGGGAACGTCCGATGGGACCCCGCTTTGCGAGGTGACCGTAGCGCCGTCGCCGATGTCGAGGTGTCCCGCCGAGCCCACTTGTCCCGCGAGGATGCAGCGGTTTCCTACGCGCGTTGATCCGGCGAGGCCGACCTGCCCGCACAAAATCGTATCCTCGCCCACATCGCAGGCATGGCCGACGAGCACGAGGTCGTCAATCTTCGCCCCGCGGCGAATGCGCGTCTCTCCGACGGTCGCGCGGTCGATGCAGGAATTGGATTGGATTTCGACGTCATCCTCGATGACCACGGGCGAATTCTGCATAATTTTGTGCCACCGCCCATCCGGGCGTTTTGCGAAACCAAACCCGTCTCCGCCCACGACCACACCATTTTGCAGGATCACCCGGTTGCCGATGGTGCATCTTTCCCTCACCACCGTTTGCGAATGCGCGAGGAAGTCATCGCCAATGCGCGTGTTCCGGTAGATCGTCACCAGGCTGTGCAACACCGCGCGCCGCCCGATTTCCACGCCTTCATCCACAAAACAGTGCGGGCCGATGTGCGCCCCCTCGCCGATCTTCGCCGATTTCGCCACCACGGCGGTGGGATGAGTGCCCGCGGGATAAGCCGCAGGCGCGCAAAACAGTTCAATGGCCCGCGCAAAATCGAAGTAGGGATCCTGCGAGCGAAGGGCGGCGAGAGGCGGCAATCCGGGACCGCGTTTGAGGACCACTTTTTCGTTCAAAAATACGGCCGTTGCGAGCGTCCTGGTCAGCTCCCGGGAGTATTTCGGATTCGTGAGAAACGTAACTTCGCCGGCCTGCGCGCTTTCTATTCCCGCAACGCCGCGAACTTCCACGTTTCCGTCGCCTTCCAGCTTGCAGCCCAAACGCGCGGCCAGTTCGCCGAGTTTCATGTCTCGCTCTCCTCAAAAATCCGCTTCGTAGGATCCGAAAAACAAGCAGCCCCGCCGCTCACTCTACATCATTCCAAAGGGAGGGCGATATTCCTCTCCGTTAAACGTCGCGCGACCGAAACCTGAAAAGCTACAATGATGGGAAGAAATTTTCGGTGCCGCAATTACTCATTGAATAATCCGGGCTGAGGCGGCGCGGCAGGCTTGCGTCGCGCAATTCCCACAACCCCGAGCACCGTCATTTCCGTCAGCGCGGTGCGCGGGATGAAAATTCGCAGCGTGATGCCGTGCAAATCGGGCGGCGTAATCTGCACGCCGCGATCCAGCAGGGAGAGCAAATCATTGGGGACCACGCCCTCAATCGTGTCTTCGTCGCGGAACTTCAGGCGGACCCACAATCCGTCCAGTTTGGGCCTGGAGAGAAATGCTTTGCGTTCGGGCTCGAAATCATCGGCGAATTCGCGGACAAAATAAATACTGCGAACTTCTTTGACCGCGAAATTTCGCTGCTCGCCTTCCGGAGTAAGCAACTCGAGTGTTTCCGTTTCGCCGAGTTTGCCGGGGTTCAAGTAACCGCGCAGGATCCTGCGATCGAGGAATCGCACGACGACTTTCTTGTGCGTGGTGGTTGAAGTTCGTACTCTCACGGAGGCAGACCCGAATCGCGGGTCTTGCGAGTCAGGCCCAACTATGTTATGTTAAGCGATCTTTTGCTGTCAAGTGTATATTTTTCAAAGGGTTAGGCAGAGGCTAGACTGGGGGCCTCGATCTTTTGACCGAAACCGTCACCCATAAACGGCAGATCCTCAAATCTGCTTCCATTATCAGCATCATCACGGTGGTCAGTCGGATTCTCGGATATGTCCGTGATCAGCGGTTAACCCTTCTCTTGGGCACCACAGGCCTGGCAGATTCCTTTGTGCTGGCCTACCGGATCCCCAATGTGCTCCGGCGCCTGGTTGGGGAAGGTTCCATGACGGCTTCTTTCATTCCGGTTTTCACCGATTACATGAGGAATCGCACTCGGGAAGAGACCTGGGCATTCGCAAACCGTTTGTTTTGGACGTTTTGCGTGATTTTATCGGTAATGACTGTCCTGGGGGTCATTTTTTCACCCCTGTTTGTCAGGTTCTTCTCCATGTTCGGGACAAACCAAAATGAAGTGGAAGCTATCTATTTGAATCGCTTGATCTTCCCTTATATCCTTTTCATCGGGATGGCGGCGATGGCTATGGCCATCTTGAACTGTTTTCATATCTTTGGCCTGCCCGCCGCCACGCCGATACTGCTCAATATCTCTTTTATTGTGTTTTCAGTAGCCGCAGTCTGGAAGTATTTTTCGAGCCCTGCTGCAGCACTGGCCGTCGGCGTACTGGTGGGCGGAATCTTTCAGTTTTTCTTGCAGGTTCCTCCATTAGTCAAGCGAGGAATGAGCTTCAAGTTTGGAATATCGTTCACGGATCCGGGAGTTCGGCGCGTGGCGCGGCTCATGGTCCCGGGCTTTATAGGAATCGGGATCGCGCAGATTAACCTGCTGGTGGATACGATTTTTGCCAATGCCAAGGTGATGCCTGAGGGGAGTCTGGTCTCACTTTACGTAGCGGACCGGGTGACCGAACTCGTTCTGGGGGGATACGCCATCGCCGTGGCCACGGCCATTCTGCCGATGATGGCGCATCAAGCTTCGGCCGGGGATCACGAGGGAATGAAGAAGACATTTCTTTTTTCTCTGCGCATCGTTTCTTTCATCACCATTCCAGCGGCCGTCGGTCTGGTGATCCTGCGCGAGCCGATCGTGCAGGTTCTATTCCAGCATGGCCGGTTCGTGGCCGAATCCACGCGCCTGACGGCGCGCGCGCTGCTGTATTATTCGATGGGGCTGCCGGCTTTCGCGGCAGTCAAGTTGATCGTGCCTGCGTTTTATTCGACGCAGGACATGCGGACTCCGGTGCGCGTGGCTGTGCTGGCAATGCTTGCAAATATCCTGCTCAATGTGATTTTTCTTTTTTATTTTTTCCCGAAACTGAAGAACGGCGGTCCCGCGTTGGCCAGCGCCCTGGCGGCTTATTTCAATGTTTTCGCTTTGTTTGTTATTTTCCGATTGCGATTTGGCCGGCTGGGAACCCGCGACATCGCCGCGTCCCTCGCAAAAATAGCCGTTTGCGCGAGCGCCATGGGGGTGGTCTGCTGGGGCACGCTGCGCTATTCGCAGTTTGACAGCATCGAGCACTTTCTGCCGCGCCTGCTCGTTTTTATAGCGTTGATCGGCTCGGCGACGCTGACGTATCTGGGACTCGCCTGGGCCTTCCGCTGCGGCGAGATCAGCGAGGTGTACGGCATCGCCTTTCATTCGGGCGGAACAGAGACAGGAAAGCAGGGAATCGTAGGATAGACAGTCATGGAATCGACCATCCATGTTTTTCTGAGCTATTTGCGCGTGGAAAAGGGCCTCGCGCAGAATACGATCCTGGCCTACGGCCGGGACCTCAAGAGGTTCGCGGAATTCCTGCGCAAGCGGCACAAACAGCGGCTGGAAGATGTCACCCGGGAAGACGTGGTCGATTTCCTCTCCAGTTTGTACAAGGAAAAACTGGACAGCCGCTCCGTGGCGCGGTATCTGGTTTCGCTCCGGGGAATATACAAATTCGCGATGATGGAAGGCACGGTGGTTAGCGACCCGACGGAAAACCTGGAGTCGCCGAAAATCCGCAGCAGTTTGCCGACGTATCTCCGGGTCGATGAAATTAACAAGTTGTTGGAAGCTCCCAACCTGGCGACCCCGATCGGATTGCGGGACCGGGCCATGCTGGAGGTTTTGTATTCCACGGGACTGCGCGTTTCCGAATTGCTGAATCTGCGCATCTCCGACATTGACATGCGCATCGGCTGCGTACGGTGCATCGGCAAGGGAGACAAGGAGCGCCTTGTGCCCATCGGGCGCAAGGCCATCGAAGCCGTCGAGCAATACCTGGCGCAAGGGCGTCCGAAATTTGCCAGGCCCTCGAGCCCTCCGCCGCACAATCAAGTCCTCTTGCTGACCAAGATTGGCAGGAGACTCAGCCGCGTCGGGATTTGGAAGATCCTGCACGATTATGGAGTGCGCCTGGGCCTGCGCGGGCGCCTCACGCCGCACAAGCTGCGCCACAGTTTTGCCACGCACCTTCTCGAACGGGGTGCGGACCTCCGCTCGGTCCAACTCATGCTGGGCCACGCGGATATTTCCACGACTCAGATTTACACGCACGTGGTCGAGGAGCGCTTGAAGCAAATTTATAAAGCGCATCACCCTCGTGCATGACGCTGAGCGGCCTGTCCGCGGGATCGTACCCGCGGAGCTATAAATTCGATCGGGTGCGGGGACGCAAAGAAAACAGCGGCGTCTCCGGCCGAGGACGGTATACGCATGCCTGATTATATGTTCCAACTCGAAAGCCGGCTCTCCCCGGAGCAGCGCGCCGCTATGGTGCGCATCCAGGAACTCGCCAGCGAGTCCGAGGCCAATCTTTATCTCGCCGGCGGCGCCGTGCGCGACGTGGTCTCCGGAATGTCTATCCGCGATTTGGACTTCACCATCGAGGGGAACCCGTCGCGTATAGTCCGCGAGCTGGAAAAGGGCGGAGCGAGAGTGACGCGGGAGGACGATTCGCTACGAGCCACGGAATTGGTTCTTTCCGGGGATGTGGATGCGAGCATTTCGGCCGCGCGCGAGGATATTTACGCGCGTCCCGGAGCGAAACCGGAGACGCGATTTTCAACGATCATGGAGGATCTGAGGCGCCGCGATTTCTCCATCAATGCGATCGCGATTTCCTTGAATCCAAATTCGCGCGGCTTGCTGCTCGATCCCACCAATGGCCTCGCCGATCTGGAAAGGCACGAAATTCGCGCGCTTTCCATTCACAGTTTTACGAACCAGCCCGTGCGTCTGTTGCGCGCGCTGCGGTATGAGGCCCGCATGGGCTTCAAGATGGAGTCCCGCACAAAGGAGTGGTTCAGCCTGGCGATCGAGCGCGAACTGGAAGAGACAATCTCAGAGCAGGACGCCGGGAGCGAGTTTCGCCAAGTGGGCCGAGAAGAGAAGCCGGCCGCGGTCCTGAAGTCCTGGGAATCTCACGGGCTGTTGCGCATCGTGCACCCAACGCTGGCCAAGCGGCACCCTGATTATGACGCGATCAACCGGATCTTTCGCGTTCGGGAAGATCTGGTCTCGTCGGGACTGCGCCCGCGCCTGTTTGCTCCAGTCACGGTGGCCATCCTCGGCAGGTTGAAGGACAACGAGCGAAAATCCGTGCTCGGCCGGATGTCGCTGCCGCCGTCGGAATTGCGCGCGGTGCAGGAGGTGGAACCAGAAGCGCTGAAAATTGTGAAGCTCCTCTCGGGCTCCAAGACCGCGGCCGCGCGCGACGCCTATGCGTTCCTGGAAAAAGCGCCGCTGGAATTGCTGGCTTACATACTCGCCGAATCGAACAACGGAAAAGCCGTCGGAAAAATTCGCACCTATTTCAGCAAGTGGAAGCCGCTCCGCCAGGCGCTGCCCGGCGTGGCAGCGGAGCTGGAGGTGCTCGGAGTGCAGCGCGGCCCGAAGTTCGATAAAGTATTGGAAGATTTCTTCCAGTTGCAGCTCCTGGGGCGCGCGCGCAAGCCGGAGGAGCACGCCAAGATTTTGCGAAAACTTGCCGGCATCAAGGAACCCCCCAAGAAGGTGGAAGAAAAGAAAAAACCGGAAAAGCCGAAGAAGAAAGGAGAAGCAGCTCCCAAGCCGGAGGCAGCCGCGCCTGCCCCAGCGCCACCTGCAAAAATACAGCCGCACCGCCCGGCGCCGGGGAAATCGTCCCCTGCGTCAAAGCCGAAGCCGAAACCCAAAACAAAATCGAAGAAAAAGTAAATAGAAGAGGGATCTGCCTGCTGCACTTGCTTTCGGATCAGGGAGACGTGCTGAAGCGCCCGCTGCCGAAAGCCTAGCGGGACACCACGCCTAACGTCTACAGAAAACCGCCATTTGTCCGATAACTTCAAAGACACGCGATTGCGAATGTCGAATCGCGTGTAGTCCAAATTGTTGCACAATTGCTGATGCCGAGTTTCCGCATTCGAGACTCACGCTCCGTGAATCCACGATGATGTCGTTCCCTTCAAAACGCAAGCGCCCTTCAGGTTCTGGCCCTGAAAACTGGCGCAGTATTGAGCGCCGCCAGTGGTGGCTGTCTTCGACGGGCATGTTCGTTTCCCTGATCTTGACGTTGGGGATTGTGTCTGTCGTGCTGCCGGAAATTATTCCGGGGCTGGCGCCTTACTCGCTCGATACCAGCTTGGCCGTGCGTGCGCTGGTGGCTTTGATCCTGGTTTTCGATCTCTACGTCATATTCCAGCAAGTGCAGCTCTCCCGGGTTCGCAAACAGATTGCGGAGCGAGAGGAACTCTTCCGGCTGATCACCGAAAACGCGGCGGACATGATCGCAGTGGTGGATGGGAGCGGCAACCGCCTGTACAACAGCCCCTCTTACCAGAGACTGCTTGGGTACTCTCCGGAGGAGTTGAGGCAAACCAAAGGCATCGAGCAAATTCACCCGGACGACCGCCAAAAAGTGATAGAGGCCGCCGATGAAGCCAAGCGCTCAGGAACGGGGCGAGGCATCGAATATCGCATCCGCCACAAAGACGGACGTTGGGTGCAGCTGGAATCCACGGCCAGTGTGGTCAGGAACAGCAGCGGGGAAGTCGAGAAGCTGGTGATCGTGAATCGGGACGTAACGGAGCGCAAAGATCTGGAAAAGCAGCTTGTGCTTTCTCAAAAACTCGAAGCCATCGGAAAGCTTTCGGGCGGAATTGCTCATGACTTCAATAATCTCTTGAACGTGATCCTGGGTTATTCCGGAGAACTGCAGAAGCATATTCCAACGGGCGACCCCTACCGCGAGGCGGTTGACGAAATTCAGAATGCCGGGAAACGAGCAGCCACACTTACGCAACAGCTCCTGGCCTTCAGCCGGAAACAAGTGTTTGAATCGCAAATCCTCGACTTAACACAAATTGTGTCCGAAGCCTCCAAAATGCTGGAACGGTTGATCGGCGAGGACGTCGAACTGGAAATTGCCCCAACCCCGCAAATCGGGACGGTGAAAGCGGACCGCTGCCAGATCGAACGGGTGATCTTAAACCTGGCCGTCAACGCGCGGGAGGCCATGCCGGAGGGCGGCAAAGTTAGTATCGAATTGGCGGAGGCTGAACTGGACGAAACAAGTCCGACTGTTCATGCCTGCACCGCACCCGGCCCTTACATCATGTTAAGCGTAAAAGATACGGGCTGCGGGATGGACGCCGAATTGCAATCCCACATCTTTGAACCGTTCTTTACCACCAAGGGGCAGGGCACAGGACTGGGGTTGGCGACGGTCTATGGAGTGGTCAAGCAGAGCGGCGGCTACATCTCGGTCGACAGCGCGCCCGGCAAAGGTACCACGTTCAGAGTTTATCTCCCGCGGGCGCTGGATTCCGTTGAAAAGACCCAGGCGATCGATCCTGCGGCGAAAATTCTCCCGGCGCATTGGACCGTCCTGCTGGTGGAAGATGAGCGAGCCCTGCGCAAGTTGACTCGAAAGATGCTTCTGGAAATGGGTCTCACGGTTCTGGAAGCGGAAGACGCTTCTCATGCCATCGAAATCGCAAAACAAACCGATTCGCCCATTGATTTGCTCTTAACGGATGTGATCATGCCCGGAATGAGTGGGTGGGCTTTGGCTGACACGTTGTCTCCCCAGCACGCGGAAATGAGAATCCTGTATATGTCTGGCTATCCCGATGGTGTAATTGAGAAGAGTGGGAACACCAGAGCCGGAATATCGATCCTTCGCAAGCCCTTTACTCAAGACGAACTCATGCAGCGCATCGAAGACGCGGCCATTGGCATTCCCGGAAACTCGACGATCGGAAGCGCGGTAAACGAAACAAGTACAAGGTGAAGGCGCCGCTCAGACATGATACTCGCAGTTATTGACGACGATCCCGCGAACATCAAGTTCGTGCGCTTCGTTTTGGCCAACGAAGGTCTTGAAATTCATTCCGCGTCGGACGCGCAGAGCGGCCTGGATCTTATCCATCAAATACGCCCGCAAATCGTTCTTCTCGACCTGGTGATGCCGGGGGTGCAGGGGATGGAGGTTCTTCAAAAAATTCTGGAATTCGATCCGGGAATTGACGTCATCTTGATGACGGGATTCTATTCTACGGAATCAGCGGTGGAGGCGATTCAAAAAGGAGCCGCCGACTATTTTCCCAAGCCCTGTTCTCCGGACAAGCTGCGGGAGAAAATCAATCAGATCAAGGAAGTATCCAAGCACCGCCAGCGCAGTTTAAAGCTGGAGAATGAACTTCTCGAGAATTTCGAGTTCGATGGGATGATCGGCCGCAGCCCTCTCATGCTGGAGCTCTTCTCTCAGATCCATCGCATTGCCCCGCATTTCCGCAGTGTCCTGATCACCGGGCCGACCGGAGTCGGCAAGGAACTGGTAGCCAAAGCTCTGCACCGCTTAAGCCCCGGACATAAAGGAAATTTTGTGGCCTTGAACTGCTCTTCGATTTCGGAGGCGCTGGCCGAGAGCGAATTGTTCGGCCATGTGAAGGGCGCTTTTACAGGCGCGGTTCAGGACAAAGTCGGGATTTTTGAATATGCCGACGGGGGCACCGCGATGCTCGATGAAATCGGGGAAATGCCGCTGCCGCTGCAAGCCAAACTGCTCCGCGTCCTGCAGAACCAGGAGTTGCAGCGAGTGGGATCGCCGGTCGTTCGCAAAGTAAATGTTCGAGTGGTGGCCGCGACAAACCGGGACCTTCCAGAAATGGTGCGTCAGGGCAGGTTTCGAGAGGATCTCTATTTCCGGCTCTGCATGGTCGAACTGAAGGTGCCGTCGCTTGCGGAACGGCGCGAGGACCTTCCTCTGCTCCAGAGGCATTTCTTGAAAAGTTTCGCCGCGCAATACAAGAAGCCGTTAGCAGGCCTGACACGGCGCGCCCAGACATTGATATCCCGGTATTCATGGCCGGGGAACGTTCGTGAGCTTGAGAACGTCATTGGTCACGCCTGCATGATGGCTGCGTCCGAGGTGATTGATGTGCGAGACCTGCCGGAGCGAATTCAGACTCTGCCGTCATCAGCGAAGGCCGAAAGTGACGAGCAACTGTCGATGGACCAACTCGCCCAGGTGCATGCTCAGCGCGTTCTGGCTCGCGTCGGCGGAAACAAGGCCCGCGCCGCGGAAATCCTGGGAATCAGTCGCACCTACCTGTATCAGCTGCTCAAGAAAAACACGGTGGAACAAGGTCTCCAGGACGAAGAACCCGAGAATGAAGCATCCAAGCTGGTCGGGCCCAAGGACCTCGAAGGACGCCTGATCGGGTTAACCCTCGTTGGCTAGCGCTAAAAATCGCGCCAGATGGGAATTGCCTTCCGTTTCGATTTTCCTCGCTGCCTCTCCTCCATTGAAATGTCACTAGAGTCACAAGGCTTTGGGAAATGTCCATTTGGCGCATGACTGTACGCCACGACTATACATCCCCGCATTGAGAAATGCTAATGACTGAAGTCTTTCCACTTTTTGTGCGCTTTTTGACTACGTTAACTGCTTATGGTTGTTACAGATACGTCCCTTTCACGGCGGGAACGGTCTTGCCGGGTGAGCTTGGCATGGCGCTTGCATTTATGTTAGCGCGGCTGGAGAGAGATTCTAAAAAATTTGATAGAGGAGATTTTATGAAAAATAACCAGAAGGGTTTCTCGCTGATAGAGTTGCTGATCGTCGTCGCGATCATTCTGATCATCGCGGCCATTGCAATCCCGAACTTACTGCGTGCGAAGATGGCGGCCAATGAAGCCTCAGCCGTTGCTTCGCTCCGCACTTATAACACTTCCATCGTGGCGTACCAGACCACATATTCTACCGACCCAGCCACGAACCTGGCGCAACTTGGGCCGCTGAGTGGTGGAGGAACGACCCCTAGCTCCGCCTCAGCAGACTTGGTTGACAGCTTGCTCGGCGCGGCCACTCCGAAAAAGAGCGGATATGTTTTCAGCTACGCGCCGGTTGCCGCTACGCCAGTCACGCAGTACACAATTCTTGCCTCACCCCAGTCCAGCTCGACCGGTCAGCGGTATTTTATGACCGACCAGAGTGGCGTGATCTACCAGACCTCGGATGGCAAGGTCCCCTCGATCGGCGCCGCCGATACGACTCCCATCGGCCAGTAAATCTCAGAAGTGACTCGTTTGGGGGAGAATGGCTAACGCCCTTCTCCCCCAATCTCTTTGGTTCCCGAGTTTTGGCCTCGTTCAAGATTGGACTTCACTCCCGAATAAATAACGTGAACCGTTATAAGGCCGCAAGGTCTCGTCGGTAAATCACACCCGGTCAAGCGACTCCGAAAACTGCATGACGCCTTGCACCTTCGGAACACGGAATCGGCGGACGATGCTCGCGGGCTTCAGCCTGTTGCGCTTGATTCCGGGCAATCAGCCGAAACCCAACAGGCTGATGAGTCCATGTGGCAACTTCCAAATCTTTGTGGGGCACAGCTTCAGCCGTGCCGTAAAGTCCGCAAAATAACGAGGCTTCCGCCGCTGGCCTGTTCAAGCTCGAGTTGCAGCACAAACTCTGAATCGTATTCCACGAAATCGCGCCGTAGCCAAAACTCGCGCGCGAGATTAGAATAGCGTTCGGCATGGAAACTCCCAGATTCGTTCACCTGCATCTGCACACGGATTACAGCTTGCTGGATGGCGCGTGCGACCTCGAGGAAGTCGTCGATGAAGCCGCGCGCCGCAAGATGCCGGCCGTGGCTGTCACCGATCACGGAAATCTTTTTGCGGCGGAATCGTTTTACCACGCGGCCAAGACGCGCGGCGTGAAGCCGATCATCGGCTGCGAGGTGTATGTCGCCAAGGGAAGCCGGCACGATCGCGGAGAAACGCCGCAGCGCGATGCCGCCAACGGTCACGCCAACCCGGCAGCGTCGGAGCCGGGCCAGCGCGGCAGCAACCATCTTGTTCTGCTCTGCGAAAATTCCGAAGGCTACCGGAACCTGATCCAACTCGTCTCAGCGGGATTCCTGGAAGGTTTCTACTACAAACCCAGAATCGATTACGACCTGCTGGCAAAACACAGCAGTGGCTTGATCGCTCTGTCGGCGTGCCTGCGCGGCGCGGTCACCGAAAATCTGGTGGAAGAGCGGCCGGACGAGGCCCGCGAGGCCGCTTACCGCCTGCGCGACATTTTCGGGAAGGGGAATTTCTTCCTCGAAATTCAGGACCAGGGCCTGGAGATTGAAAAGCGCGTCAATCCGAAAATCGTGAGCCTCTCGCGAGAAACCGGCATTCCGCTGGTCGCCACAAACGATTGCCACTATCTTCGGCATTCCGACGCCCACGCGCAGGAAGTGTTACTGTGCATCCAGACCGGCAAGACCATGAGCGACACGCACCGCATGAAATTCGCCACCGACCAATTCTTTTTCAAAACCGCCGAAGAGATGGCGCAGCTGTTTGGCGAAATTCCCCAGGCGCTGGAACGCACGGTGGCCATCGCGGAGCGCTGCAACGTAAAGATCGACGCCGTGCAAAATTCCTTTCCGGACTTCCAGGTTCCCGAAGGGCACACGGTGGACAGTTATTTCGAGGCCGTCTCCCGCGAAGGTTTCGCATCCCGCTTGCCGGTCCTCGAGGCGCGCGCCAAGGCCGGCTTGCTCCGCAAGACGCTGGCCGAATACGAATCGCGCCTGACCAATGAAATCCGGATGATCCAGCAGATGCGCTACGCCGGATATTTCCTGATCGTCTGGGATTTTATTCATCATGCCAGGGCGCAGGGAATTCCGGTGGGGCCGGGGCGCGGTTCCGCGGCAGGCAGTCTGGTGAGTTACGCGCTGCGGATCACGGACGTCGATCCACTGCAATATGATTTGCTGTTCGAGCGCTTCCTCAATCCGGAACGCGTCTCCATGCCAGATATCGATATCGACTTCTGCATGCGCCGCCGGAGCGAAGTGATTGAATACGTCACGGGAAAGTACGGTCGTTCCAACGTGGCGCAGATCATCACCTTCGGAACCATGGCGGCCAAAGCGGCGATTAAAGATGTTGGCCGCGCCATGGACTTGCCTTACGGAGAAGTGGATCGAATCGCGAAACTCGTCCCGGCGCA
Source organism: uncultured Acidobacteriota bacterium (assembly GCA_963813185.1). Taxonomy (GTDB): domain Bacteria; phylum Acidobacteriota; class Terriglobia; order Acidiferrales; family UBA7541; genus Palsa-360. The sequence goes on along the minus strand of CAWEYA010000019.1, from coordinate 107,907 downwards.
GCTCAACATCACGCTGGATGAAGCCTTGAAACAGGCGCCGCAACTCAAGAGCTTGATCGACGGCGACGCTCGCTACACGGATCTGATGCAAGTGGCCAGGCGACTGGAGGGCCTCGCGCGGCACGCTTCCACGCACGCCGCGGGTGTGGTGATCTCGCCCGAGCCGCTGACCAACATCGTTCCCCTGTACAAGTCCAACCGGGATGAAATCACCACGCAGTACGACATGAAGGGCCTCGAACACATCGGTCTGCTCAAGATGGATTTCCTGGGCCTCACAACGCTCACCGTCCTGGACGACACCGTGCGCATGATCGGGCAGAATCGCGCCGCGCGCATCGATCTGAGCACGCTGCCTCTGGATGACGCCGCCACTTACAAACTTTTCGCCAGCGGGGAAACGACCGCGATTTTTCAATTTGAGTCGCACGGCATGCGGGACATTTTGCGCCGCTACCAACCCACGCGACTTGAGGATCTCACCGCTCTCAACGCGCTGTACCGCCCAGGCCCCATCCAGGGCGGCATGATCGACGACTTCATCAACCGCAAGCACGGAAAAAAGAAAGTCGCGTACGACCTGCCCGAGCTGAAAGAAATTCTCGAAGAAACCTACGGCGTGATTCTGTATCAGGAGCAGGTGATGCAGATCGCCAACCGCCTGGCCGGTTTTTCGCTCGGCGAAGCCGACATTCTGCGCCGCGCCATGGGTAAAAAGAACCACGCTGAAATGGCGGCGCAGCGGGAAAAATTCTTGGGCGGATGCGCCACGCGAAAAGTACCGGCGAAAAAGGCCGAAAAGATCTTCGACCTGATGGCGGAATTCGCCGGGTACGGCTTCAATAAGTCGCACTCGTGCGCGTACGCCTTGCTCGCCTATCAGACCGCGTATCTGAAGACCCACTATCCCGTCGAATTCATGGCCGCGCTGCTTACGTCGGAAACCGGCAACACCGAAAAAGTGGTGAAGTACATCAACGAGGCGCGCGGCATGGGCATCACGGTCCTCCCACCCGATGTCAATTCAAGCGATCTCGATTTCACTCCGGTCGGCGAAGCCATCCGCTTCGGGCTCCGGGCCATCAAGAACGTCGGAGAAAACACGGTCAAGGGAATTCTCGACGCGCGCGCGGAACTCGGGCGCTTTATTTCGATCTACCAATTCTGCGATCACATTGATACGCGGCTCTTGAACAAGCGTGTCCTCGAAAGTCTGATCAAATCGGGCGCCATGGATTCGCTCGGATCGCGCCGGTCGCAAATGTTCGCGGTCATTGACCGCTCCATGGAGAAGGCGCAGCGCCGCCAGCGCGAAAAAACCAGCGGCCAGCACGGCCTTTTTGGCGGGGCCTCGGCGGCCGCCGAACCCGCCGAGGAACCCCTGCCCGACCTCGAAGAATGGCCCGAACACGAAACGCTCGCTGCGGAATTTGCCACGGTGGGCTTTTATATTTCCGGCCACCCGCTCTCGAAATACGTGTCGAAGCTCGCGGAACTCGGAGCCATTGATCTCGCTGGCGTGGAGGGTCGGCGCAGCGGCGAAGAGATTACCGTCGCGGGCATCGTGGTGGCCATGCGCAGCATGCGTTCCCGCAAAGGAGAGCGCTGGGGAATTCTCACGCTGCAGGACATGACCGGAGTGCTCGAAATTCTGGCCTTTCCGGAATCGTTTTCGCGTCTCGAAGCCGTGTATAAGAGCAATGCGCCTTTGCTTCTGAAAGGCCGGGTCAACGTTGAAGAGGCCGGAACGCGCCTCGCGGTCATGGACGCGCGGAAACTCGAAGACATCGGGCAGCGCCCTCCCAGCGTGATGCGCGTCCGGGTAAATCTGGAGACGGTCGATGCCGGGGTGCTTGATGAACTGAAGGAGCTGTTCGCGAACAAGCCCGGTTCGTGCTCGGTCGCGTTTGATCTGGTTTCGCCGGAAGGCGCGGTAGCCACGCTTCGCGCCGATCAGCGCGTGCGGGCGGATCAGGAACTCGTGCGGGAAGTCTGCCGCCTGTGCGGCGACGGTGCTGTGAAGCTCGAAGCGCGTGCGTAGGAGTCGGCTAAAGAATGTGTTTTGTGGGTCGCGGCTTCGGCCGCGACATAAAAACGGCAGGAAAGACTGGGCTTTGGCCCCTGGAGCTTCGAACACGATACGCTTTCATGGAATCATGAGATAGGTCGCAATCGCATTCCTAAAATTTATGGCCCGAGAATCTCGTAAAGAAGAAATTGCCAAGCTGGAGCGGGAATTAGCCGACCTGCAGCGCATGACCAGACCGGAAGTTCCTTCCGTTGACTTGGACCGTCTGCGCGGCGAAGTCGCGCAATTGCGGGCCGACTTTTACGAGCACATGGGCGCCTGGCAGCGGACCCTCCTGGCGCGCCATCCCCAACGCCCCTACATGATGGACTACGTGCGCATCCTGTTTGAGGATTTCCATGAACTGCACGGCGACCGCGCGTACGGCGATGATGCCGCAATGGTGACAGGTTTTGCGCGCTTCCATGGGCGTCCGGTCGTGCTTGTCGGCCAGCAAAAGGGCCGGGACACCAAGCAGCGCGTGGCGCAAAATTTCGGACAGGCCAAGCCCGAGGGATACCGCAAGGCCCTGCGTGTTATGCAGCTCGCCGCCAAGTTTGGCCGCCCGATCTTCACCTTTGTTGACACCCCGGGCGCTTATCCCGGAATCGATGCGGAAGAGCGCGGCCAGGCCGAAGCCATCGCACGGAATCTGCGCGAAATGGCGCGTCTTCCCGTTCCCATTATTGTGACCATCACCGGAGAAGGCGGCTCGGGCGGCGCTCTGGCCATCGCCATCGGCGATCAGGTGAATATGCTCGAGAATTCCGTCTACTCCGTCATATCTCCCGAGGGTTGCGCCTCGATTCTGTGGCGTGATGCGGCCAAAGCGGAAACCGCCGCCGAAGCGCTGAAGATTACCCCAACCGACCTGAAGGAGTTCGGAATCATCGACGAAATCGTTTCCGAGCCGGAAGGCGGCGCGCATCTGGATCACGAAGCTTCCGCTGCGCTGCTGGACAGAGTTCTCTTCCGCGCGCTTCGCGATCTTACACACTTCCCGATCGCCGAACTTCTCAATCGTCGGTACGAAAAATTTCGTCGCATGGGCCAGTTTTTTGAGGCTGCTCAAATCTAATCCGCCGGGATGTGGCGCCGGCGACTCGCCGGCGATTTTTTCGCTCGATACGCGTCGCAAGATCGCAGGCGTCCCACGGGCGAGGCCAATGACTTGCCCTTCAGGGCGGCATTTTCCGGGGTGCAAGGGAGCGTTGCTAGTTTCGCACCACTTTCCAGCATCCTCATTGTTGCGCCGTGCCTTCTCGTCATAGTCTTGGTGAACGGAGACAGGCCTCTCATGTCAAAGCAAACGGGACCTCAAGAATCGGAAACTTCCGCATCGAATGGAACGACTCAGGTTTTTCGCCCCTATGAGCGTTTGATAGAAATCAAGGTCATGGGGAAGACTTTCCAAGTCCCCGAAAAGAACACGATCCTTCGCTGCTTTCAGTACATCAGCCCGGAAACTATCCCCTATGGGCGTTTCTGTTGGAATCAGGACTGCCAATATTGCCGCGTGGTAGGCAAACTCACCGATGAAGACCGCCCGCACGACCTCCTGAGTTGCAAGTTTCTGGTGAGCGCAGGCATGGAAATTACCGAGATCAGCCCCGAATTGAATTATTGCCTCAAAAACAAGCTGGACAAGTAGGGTCTGCCGTCAGGACGCGCCAGGTGTCCCCAGCGATTTTCGTATGGTACCCTGTTTAAACGCAGGACATTTCATCATCCGCAACTTTTTGCCCGCGCCCGTGTTTTTTCCTGAAGACCCGTTTCTTGAGTCTGCTCAACGCTGCGGTCTGAATCCACCCCTGGACCCCCAGGCTGCAGAGTTGAGCATCGAAGGGCGCGCCGTCCCCGATTACGGCGCGCCCTTCGACTTCTTGGCGGTTTTGGAGTCCCTGGTACCGGCGCCTCTGGCAGCGCCGTCATCTTGCCGGTATTTATTACAATTCGATGAAGAGAGCCGTCGCCGGCGCTACCAAAACCAGCCTTTCGGCGCGCAATAATCTGCCTATAAAATCGCGGTCTCCGCATTCGTCTGATTCCCGTAACCCTTCACCGGCTATTTGCTGTAGGATGCTGAACGTATATGGAAACTTCGCCGAATTGTCTTGCTTGCGATGGTTGCGGTCTTCCCGCGTCGCCTGAACACATCGCCGAGCGGCTCCGGCGGCTCGAACTCTCCACGCGGTTTCGTCCGGTGCACATCAGCGTTCTCTTCGTAGCTTTGGCGCCCTCCGTTCGCCTGGAAGACGATTTCTACGGCCCCGCGGAATCAAAGGAATTCTTCGATCCATTCCTGGACGCACTGGAAATTTCCTCGCGCGTCGAAGAGGTTGCGCCGGAATTGGACGCTCTTGCGAATGCCTCCGCCAGACTCGCTGAATTTCAGCACCGAGGGTACTACCTGGCTTATCTTTCGGAATGCCGGATACCCGAAAACGGGGAACCCCCCGCGACGACCGTTGCGCGTCTCTCACCGACGCTGATTCGGCGAATCCGCTTCAATTACAAGCCAAAACACATTGCGCTGCTCGGCCAAGAGCTGTTCCCTTTGGTCGAGATGTTAAGAGTCGCGGGAATTGGACCCATCCTGACCCTGGACCAGGGACTAGCTCTGCCATCCCCGGGGACTGGGGACCGGGGATGGATGGACCTGATCCAAAAAGCGGTGGCAACTGTGCCAGCTCGCGAAAATCTTTCTTCCGGGTATGATAGAATTCAAGTTACATCGACGCAGCGTGATTTACGAGCAGGGGGTAAATCGTGAAAGCAAAAGCGAAATTTGGCATTGGAGTCGCGATCATTCTCGTCACTCTTTCCTGCCTGGCCTATGTCGGCGCGCAGCAAAGCAAGACGTACTACCATACAATCTCGGAAATTCCCACGCTGAATGGCACGGCGTTGCACCAGCGCCTGCGCGTAGGCGGCGATGTGCAGAACGGTTCGATCCAGCACTATTCCGGCCGCGTGGATTTCGTGCTGGTGGAACAGGGAAAAACCCTCCCTGTCAGCTACGTGGGCACCGATCCGCTTCCCGATACGTTTAAGGATGGCGCGCAATGCCTGGTCGAAGGCAAAGTGCAGCCCGACGGGCGATTTGTGGCCGAGACGCTTCAGGCCAAGTGCGCGTCTAAGTATGAGGCGGCGCCGAATGGCCAGTCGCAGCCGGGCAACACGACCGGAGATTCGTATCAAAACGGCAAGAGCTAGCCTCATTGTTCGAGCGGTAGGAAACAGAGGGAGCTGTCCGAATTGCTCCGGATGGCTTGTGAATCGGAAATTTCTCCGTGGGATGCCGGTGAACAGCACAGAATCGAGGACTTGATTTGGATCTTTTCGGTTCTTACGCCTTGTTGTTGGCATTTGCTTTCGCGCTCTATGCGATTTTCGGAGGCATCGCCGCGATCATCACCCGGCGCCCCCTCCTGATTAAATCCGCGCGCAATGCCGGCTTCGCGGTCTGCGTCCTCATCTGGATTGGAACCCTCAGCCTGTGGTACCTGTTTTACACCGACAATTATTCGATGGCCTACGTCGCGGCGCACAGCAACCGCGCTCTCTCCCCGTACTACAAATTTTCCGCGCTCTGGTCGGGCCAGGAAGGCTCGCTGCTCTTCTGGAGTTTTCTGCTTTCGATTTATGTTTTTTCCGCTCTCTTTACGTACAGAGGGAAACATCCGGAGCTGATGCCGTATGTGGGAGTGGTTCTGGCCGGAGTTCAGATTTTCTTTTTGACCATGAATAATTTTGTCGCCAGCCCCTTCCAGGTGTTCGCGGGTTCGGGCGCCGGAGGGATTCTGCACCTGGCCACGCGCGCCGATGGAAGCGGCCTCAATCCGCTCCTGCAGTATCCGGAGATGGCCATCCATCCGCCGACGCTGTATTCGGGTTACACGGGCTTTACGATTCCATTTGCGTTTGCTTTGGCCGCGCTCCTCGGCCGCTATCCGGGAGAAAAGTGGATTCACCTGACGCGCCGCTGGACCATGATCGCCTGGGCGTTTCAGTCGGCGGGAATTCTGCTCGGGGCGCACTGGGCCTACGCCGTCCTCGGATGGGGCGGATACTGGGGCTGGGATCCGGTTGAAAATGCCTCGTTGATGCCCTGGCTGACCGGAACAGCCTTTCTCCATTCGGTCATCATGCAGGAAAAGCGCGGGATGATGCGGGTGTGGAACGTCTGGCTGGTCTTCCTCACCTTCATGCTGTGCATCCTGGGGACTTCGCTGACGCGCAGCGGCGCGGTCAATTCAGTGCACGCCTTCGCGGAATCGAATATCGGCCACTGGTTTTGGAGTTTCCTGCTGATAATCCTCCTCGTATGCCTCGCGGCGTACTTCAAGAATCGCGATTACCTGCGCAGCGACAATCAACTGGACTCCATGCTTTCGCGGGAGTCCAGCTTCTTGTTCAACAACCTGATTCTCCTCGTCGCCTGCGTCGCGGTTCTGGCGGGCACGCTCTTCCCGGTGCTTTCGGAAGCGGTGCGCGGCGCGAAGATCAGCGTCGGCCCTCCGTTTTTCAACCGCGTGAATATTCCCATCGCCATGTTCCTGCTGTTTCTGACGGGCGTTGGCCCGCTGCTCGCCTGGCGGAAGACGTCGGTGGAAAGCCTGAAAAAGAATTTCGGTTTTCCGCTGATCGGCGGCATCGTGGCGGCAGTTATCGCGGTCGCGCTTGGACTGCGCGAATTTTACGTGACGCTTTGCCTGTTGCTCTCCGCGTTTGTGACGCTGACGATACTCTCCGAGTTTTATCGCGGCGCGCGCGTGATCTCCGCGCGCACGGGAGCGAATCTGTTTTCCGCCGCCTCGCAGCTCACCATGCGCAACACGCGGCGCTACGGCGGTTACGTCGTCCACTTCGGAATGGTGCTTGTGTTCATCGGCATTTGTGGCCAGGCCTTCAATCAAGACAAGCAGATGGACATGTCGGCCGGATCCCATATGGAAATCGGACCTTATGACCTTGGCCTGCAAAATTACGACTCCACTTCGGCGCCCAATTACAGCGCCGAGCGCGCCACGATTGATGTCTCAAAGAACGGCCGCTCCGTGATGATGCTTTATCCTACGCGGCGCTTTTATCCCTCCAACCAGGAATCCGGCACGATGGTGGCAATCGCCTCGACGCTTCGCGAAGACCTCTACGTGGTCTATGCCGGAACGAATCCGGACACGAACCTTCCCGTGATTCATGCCTACCTGAATCCGCTGGTGAAGTGGATCTGGCTGGGCGGCGCGGTGGTTGTCTTGGGAACGATCCTCGCTCTTTTGCCGAACCGCCAAGCGGTTATGGTGCTTTCTGCAGCCGGCGCGGGAGCTTCCTCGCCGGTGCCGGGTGGGACGCAAGCTGCGCAGGTGCCATACTCCGCTCGATCGCAATTGCCGGACAGTCATGACTAACCGGCGGCGACTTGCGATCATTTGCGCCGCGTGCGTGGCGATCGCCTCGGCTCTCGTTCCCCTGCATGTGGACGCGCAGAAAACCGACCGCGCCAAATCCCTGGGCACGAAGCTGATGTGCATGTGCGGCTGCGGCCAGATCCTCACACAGTGCAATCACATCAACTGCCCGTCGTCCGGCCCGATGCTCAAGGAGTTGGATGCGCACGTCGCCAAGGGCGAGGCCGACGACCTGATCGTTCAGGATTTTGTGCAGGAGTACGGCGAAAAAGTATTAAGCGCGCCGCCCACCAAGGGATTTAACAGCATCGCCTGGTACATTCCGGGCGTGGCGTTTGCCATCGGGCTCGGCATCGTGATTACTTTGATCCGGTTGTGGCGGCAGCGCGATGTGGCGCGGCTCGCGACCGCTTCCAGCGCGCCGCCCGTTCCGCAAGACGCGGCTTCCGAACTTCGCGATGTGCAATTGGAACGCGCTCGCAAGCAAGTGGACCGCGAGACCGAGGACTGAAGAAGGAGCACGGAAAAAAAAGATGACGCTTGCTCTTATCGTGGCAATGTTCCCGGATGCGGTAATGCTGTCCGCGTGCGTCGTTCTCACCCTCGCGGTGGTCATCTTTGTTTTTTGGATTGAGCCCGATCCGGGAGATTCCGCGCCGCACCGCTCGCAGCTCGATCAGCTCCTCGAGCGCCGGGACTCCATATACGACAATTTGCGCGATCTGAAATTTGAAAACCGCGCGGGGAAGTACGCCGAGCAGGACTACGAGCAGATGAGGGACGCGCTGGAAAACGAGGCGGCGCAAGTGCTTTTGGAAATTGAACGCGTGACCGGGAATCAAGCGCCCATTCCGCGCCGCGACCCGGCCACCGCCGCGAACCCTCGGCAATAATTCATATGGTTCTAGTGGCACAGGCTTCAGCCTGTGGGGTTTGGACCTTGCAAGCACTAAAACCCACAGGCTGAAGCCTGTGCCACTAAAACCGGCCGCGAGGGTCCGGCTATTTTCAAGTGTTCTGCATACGCTCCACATGATAGTTCGTGGAAGAAGCGACCGAATGTTTTCAATTTACGAGAGTTTACTTTGCTCATGAAATCGTGGAACCGCCTGCTTGCCTCGCGGCGCGTATACATCGTCGCACTGTTGTTGCTCGTTTCCGCGGCCGCTGCTCAAGCCGGAACGGTTACAGGCATCGTGCACAACGGCACGAACAACAATACGGCGACAGCGGGCGTGGATGTCCTGCTCATCCAGTTGCAGGGCGGCATGTCGGTAGTGGCCAGCACCAAATCGGACGCCGACGGGCGCTTTCATTTTGACAACCCGGGCATTGGCCAGGGCCCCATGTTGATCCGGGCGGTCTATCGCGGCGTTTTCTTTCACCAGCCGCTCACGCCGGGCACTGCAAACGTCGACGTCACAATCTACGAACCGACCACCAATCCCGCCGCCATCCAGGTTCCGCTGCGCCTGCTCGTTTTCCAGCCCAACGGCGACAAACTGATGGTCGGCGAGGAATATTCCGTCCAGAACAACTCGAATCCCCCCGCCGCTTTTTTCAAGCAGGACGGAAATTTCGAGTTCACCATTCCGCAAGGCGCCGACCTGGACCAGGTTTCGACGTTCGGTCCTTCGGGCATGCCCGTGCGCCAGGGGACGATCGACAAAGGCAAGGGCCGTTACTCCATTTCGTACGCTTTTCAGCCGGGGCAAAACGGCGTGCGCATCTCCTACATTGTTCCTTACACCGGCAACCAGGCCCAATTCCGCGAATCCTCTACCTATGACGCGCAACGCGTCCTGCTGGTCATTCCGCCGACCATGCAAGTGGCCAGCGCGGGATTCAACTCCGCGGGCACGGAGCAAGGCTACAACGTATTTTCAAAGGAATCTTTGAAAGCCGGAATGGGATTTGACGTCAAGGTTTCGGGGACCGCTCCTCCCCCCACGGAAAATTCGGCCTCTTCCTCCCCGGATCAGGTGAACGGCCGGGACTCCGGCCCGGAATCGACTATTGAAACCGCACCGGCGCGCCTCGATGATGAAAAGTGGATTTTGCTCGGCGGCCTTGCGGCCATCTTCGCCGTAGGCGTGGGTCTGCTGATGCGCAAGCCGGTTGCTGAATTGGTAAGCGCTCCCTCACTTCCCGCGGCTCCCAAAGGCCGCAAGGCGCAGAAAGCCGCCCAGGCGAAGGCTGTGCAAGCCGCGCCCGCGCCGCCGCCGGTGGAGAAGGTCACTCGCGAAGTGAACTCGAATCTGGACTCCCTGAAAGACACCTTGCTGCGTCTCGAATTGCGGCGCCAGGCCGGCACAATTACGGACGCGGAATATGCCCTGGAGCGTGGTCGCGCGGAGCAATTGCTGCGCGATCTGGTCCAGGGCTGAGCCGTCGCGCGTGTCCACACCGCATGCATCTTCCCCGAATGGCGGCACAGGCGAAGGCGCCCGTGGTGGCCCACCCCCTGGATTGAGTATCCAATTCAGCGAAGTCGAAAAGCGTTACGGGATGCGCCTGGCGCTGCGGGGCATCTCGCTTGAGATTGCCGCCGGCGAATGCGTTGCCCTTGTGGGCCACAACGGATCGGGCAAAACCACGCTGCTCAAGATTGCGGCGCAGCTGACGCGGCCTTCGCGCGGGAAAATCACATTCGACTCAGGAGAAAATCCGATTTCACTCGAAGAAGTGAAGAGCCGGATCGGAATGGTCGGGCATCACACGCTGCTCTACGAAGAGTTGAGCGCCGAGGAAAATCTCATCTTCTTCGCAAAATTGTTCGGCTTGGAAAATCCCGCCGAAAAAGCCCGGCAAGCGCTGCAGCCGGTCGGCCTTACCGGCCGCGCCACGGACCTGGTGCGCACATTTTCACGCGGCATGCGCCAGCGCCTCTCGATTGCCCGCGCTCTGCTCGCCTCGCCCGGATTGCTTCTCCTCGATGAAGCGGGCACCGGCCTCGACCCCGAAGGCCAGCATTGGCTCGCAGCGACCATCCAGCGGCTGCGCGATTCGGGCTGCACGATTCTGATGAGCACGCACGGGCGAAATGAGACGCAGGGCGCGGTCACGCGCGCGATCCGCCTGGACGGCGGAAAAATTACGCATGACTCCGGTGCCGGCGGCAATCCAAATGAAATTCTGGTCATGGCCGCTGTCCGCGACGGCGGGGAAGAGAGCGCCCCATGACACTGGCGCGCGCCACCGGCGTGATTCTCGCCAAGGAACTACGGACCGAGTTCCGTTCGCGGGAATTGCTGGGCACAACCGTTGTTTTCGTTCTGATCGTGATCGTACTGTTCAGCTTTACATTCAATCCGACTTCCTCCGAATCGCGCCGCTTTGGACCCGGACTATTGTGGCTGGCATTTTTATTTGCCGGTTCGCTGATGTTGCAGTCTTCCTTTTTGCGGGAGCAGACGAATGACACGCTGGCCGCGCTGCGCCTCGCGCCCATCGATCCCTTCAGCATCCTCGCGGGAAAAATGGCCGCCAATTTTCTCTTCCTGCTCCTTGTCGAAGTCATCTTGCTGCCCGTGTTCGCGGTGCTCTACAACGTCGCGATCCTCCCAGTCCTCGGGCCGCTTCTCCTCGTCCTCGCCCTCGGCACGATTGGACTGGCCGCCACAGGCACGGTATTTTCCGCGGTCGCCGCGCAGGCGCGCCTACGCGAATTGCTTCTTCCGCTCTTGCTCCTCCCGGTGCTGGCCCCGGTGCTGATCGCCAGCACGGAGGCGACCATCGGAGTCCTGCGCGACCCTTCCGAATTGTCCCTGGTATGGTTGACGTTTCTGGCATGCTTTGACGTGGTATTTTTGACGGCGGCCTGGATGGTCGGCGAATATTTGTTGGAGGAGTGAAATGGCGACCGAAGCGCAACCCGAGACGGCGACGCGCGCGGTGATTTCCGTGCCGTCGATCCTGCTCGTTTTTCTCCTGCTGGCCGCTGCGAGCTACGGAGCGCTGATCTGGGCTCCCACGGAAAACACCATGGGCCTTGTCCAGCGCATATTTTATTTTCATGTGTCCAGCGCGTGGTCCGGCTTCGTCTCTTTTATTCTGGTCTTCATTGGCAGCATCGCCTACCTGCGCACGCGCAAGCTGAAGTGGGATTGGCTCAGCGTGGCCTCCGCGGAAGTGGGCGTGGCGTTTTTTACGATTGTGCTGGTGACCGGCCCCATCTGGGCCAAGCCAGTGTGGGGAATCTGGTGGACCTGGGACGCGCGCCTGACGTCTTCCTTTTTGTTGTGGGTGTTGTTCGTAAGCTATCTCGTGCTGCGCACTCTGGTCGAAGAGCCCGAACGCCGCGCCCTGGTTTCGGCCGTCTTTGGAATTTTCGCCGCTCTGGACATTCCCCTGGTGTATTTCTCCATCTGGTGGTTTCGCACGCAGCACCCGCAGCCCGTAATCGGCGACGGTGGATCGCTCGACGCCCGCATGGGTTGGGTGCTGCTCTTGACTTGGGCGGCGATGCTCGGGGTGATGACCGTGCTGATTCGTTTGCGCTACCGCCTGGAAGCGCTGCGCGCCGAAGTGGATGCGTATCGCATGGAGGGAGCACGAAGCGGCCGGTGACCGGGACAGAAAATCCCCGGGTCTGAAAGCCCGTGCTACGGCACGCGCGACGATTGGAGTATTGCAGTAGCCCGCCTCTTCAGTGGGGGGGTTCTGTAATCACGCCGGACGGCCGCATGATTGAAAGTATCCACAGATTCAGCAATTCATTGTGGGGAGAAGATTAATGAAGAATTTGAATTTTCTGGCGGCGGCATACATCGCCATCTGGCTCGTGTTTTGCGGATACGTTTTGTCTGTAGCGCGGCGTATGGCCAATCTGAAGGACGATATTCGCCGCCTGAAACAAGATGGCAAATAAAGAATTCCACGGCGAGGGGCGCGGCCAAACTAAGTGAGCGAAAAGAAAAAAGTCAGCGTCGTAATGTTTCAATTGGGCGGACCGGATTCTCCGGACGCCGTGGAGCCCTTCCTCTACAACCTGTTTTGCGATCCCGACATCATCGATTTTTTCGGGGCCTGGTTTGCGCGCCGCCCTCTCGCGCGCTATATCGCTCGCAACCGCGCGGGCGTGGTCCGCGAGCACTATGACGCCATCGGAGGCCACTCGCCGATCCGCCTGCTCACCGAACGCCAGGCGCGCGCCCTCGAATCTGCTCTTGCCCCGCATTGCGACGCCAGGTGTTTTATCGCCATGCGCTACTGGCACCCGCTCTCCGCGGAGGCAGCCGCGCAAGTGAGCGCCTGGAACGCGCCCGAAGTCGTGCTGCTGCCGATGTATCCGCAATTTTCGTTTGCGACCACGTCAAGCAGCCTCAAGGAATGGAAACGCGTGTTTCACCCCAACGGCAACGGGCCGCGGGCGCACACCGTGGAGACATTTTTCGACCACCCTTTGTATGTCCAGTCAATCGCGGAAAAAATCGCTCTCACGCTCACGCACTTTGACCAGCCGGACAGCGCGCACATTGTCTTCAGCGCCCACGGATTGCCGCTCAGCCTGATCGAGCGCGGCGACCCCTACGCGCGCCAGGTGGCCGACACGGTGAAACTCGTGATGCAATGCGGCGCCTGGAAAAACGCGCACACGCTGTGCTTTCAGAGCAAGGTCGGCCGCCGCAAATGGCTTTCGCCATCGCTCACGGACACGATTGACCAGCTAGCCCGCGCGGGCGAAAAAAATCTCCTCATCGTGCCCATCGCCTTCGTCACCGAGCACATCGAGACCCTGCACGAAATCAATATCGAAGCCCGCGAGCAGGCCCACAAGCTGGGCATAGAGCAATTTGAAATGATGCCAGCCGTCGGCGATTCGCCCACATTTATTTCCGCCCTCGCTGACGTCGTCCTCCGTTCTTTGAGCGATACCGCCAGGTAGGACGCGCAAACCCGCAAACCAAATTCAAAAGTTTTCACCACAGAGAACACAGAGGGGCACAGTGAAACGAAAGGAGACGGCATTTTCTTGACTGGTGTTCTCTTCCTATCTCTGCGTTCTCTGTGCCCTCTGTGTTAAACAATTTTCGGCATGGATGGGCGCGGCGCAGACAAATGCGCGGGGTGCCGGCTCGCCTCCCATCCAGAATTCACCGCGCGGTCCAAAAAAAGAACCACGGCCACAAAAAACACCAAAAACCGGATTTCGCCTTGACAGGAAGGGTGTTGCGGAAATATAAGAAGTTGTATCGAAAAACTGTTGCAAAGAACTTGGTTCATCCATAGTCTCGATTTATAACTAGTATCGAGAGGTCTGATAGCGGAAATATGGCCGACCCTGTAGAAGGAAGTACTGCGGCTCCCCCAGCAGCCAAAATCGCAGCAGTAACAGCACCAAAACCGCCAGCCGCACCCAAGCCGGCGGCAAAACCAAAAGAGAGCGCGGACCCGCCGGATCCCATGCGGAGGCGCGTCATTTGGGGGATGATTTACGGCTACCTGGGCATCAACCTGCTGATGTTCTTGCGGTTTTTTTTCCCGCGCGCGCTCTACGAACCCAATACCATTTTCAATATCGGTTACCCCGCGGATTTTTCCATCGGCATTGACCAGCGCTTCCTCATGACCAACCGGGCCTGGGTGGTTCGCGAGCCGGACCGCATCTTCGTGATTTTCGCGCGCTGCACGCACCTCGGCTGCACTCCGGAATGGAAGCCCGCGGAAAACAAATTCAAGTGTCCTTGCCACGGCAGCGGTTACGACAGCGAGGGCGTCAACTTTGAAGGGCCCGCGCCGCGGCCCATGGACCGAGCCAAGATCGCTCTCGATCCGACCGGAAAAATTGTGGTGGATACGAGCAAGCTGTTCATGGATGACCCGCGCGCCGGAGTCAATCAGTTCAACGATCCAGGGGCGTATTTGCCGGTGTAGTAGGACAGGCTTTTTATCCTGAGCGCAGGGAAGGGCAGCCTGTCTGGTTTTTGGATCTCACCTCGTCAAACCGACAGGCTGAAGCCTGTCCTACTGGGGGCGTAGGAATGGCCGAAGAAAACGGCGAAAAAAAGGGCACAGGGTTGCTCGACCGTGTCCGCCAGGACATTACAGATCTCAAGGATACGATCAAGGAAAAGGGCAAGGAAGAGATCGAAGGGCTAAAAGAGCCCGAGAAGACCCAGGTTTTCCGGTCCATTTTCCGCGTCAAGCACGATGAGACGCCGCGCAATCGCGCTCTCTCGGTCCTGTCCAACGTTTTCTTCCACCTGCATCCCGCCAAGGTCAATCGCGACGCCGTAAAATACAAATTTACGTGGGGCATGGGCGGCATCACCTTTTATTTGTTCATCGTCCTCACCTTTACCGGCGTGCTGCTGATGTTCTACTACCACCCGAGCAAGGTGCAGGCCTTCCGCGATATTTTGTATCTTGAGAACGACGTACCGTTCGGCAAACTGCTGCGCAACATGCATCGCTGGGCCGCGCACTTGATGATCATCGCCGTGTGGCTGCACATGTTCCGCGTTTTTCTTACCGGTTCCTACAAGCGCCCGCGCGAATTCAACTGGTGCATCGGCGTCCTCTTGATGGTGTTGACGCTGCTGCTTTCCTTCACCGGCTACCTCTTGCCCGACGATCAATTGGGCTTCTGGGCGGTGACCGTGGGAACAAATATGGCCAGGGCCACGCCTTTGTTAGGAACGGAAGGACCGTTCGGCGCGCTCCTCGGCATGACGCCTTACAACGATGTCCGCTTCGCCTTACTCGGCGGATCGATTGTGGATGCCAATGCGCTCCTGCGCGCCTACATCTGGCACTGCATCGCTATCCCACTGATCGCCAGCATCTTCATGGCGTTGCATTTCTGGCGCGTGCGCAAAGACGGAGGAATCTCCGGACCCGCGCCGATCATGCTGGAATCGGAAATCAAGGAAGAAAAGGGCCACCGGCCGGTCATCCTGCGGCCGAGCGGAATGGCATAGCAGGGAAGCAGTTTCGTGTTTCAGTAGGACAGCCACTCTTGGCTGTCCTCCGGCGCCGCGGCAATATCGCGGGGACAGCCAAGAGTGGCTGTCCTACAAGATTTGACAAACTAACAGGCGGGGTTTGAGGCCGATATGAACTGGCACCAGATATGGGAGGTTGCATCCGCTCCGGATAACGTGCCGATTGTGGCATTGCTATTCCTGGTCCCGTTTTACGTTTGGTATGCGTTCCGGCAGGCGTTCGCGAACGATCGCTTGATTGACAAGCTCTCCGCCGACCCGGCTCTCGCGAAAACCGAATACCGCAAGACCGAGCCGTGGAATCCGAAGTGGGAGCGCGAAGTTCACACTTGGCCGTACCTGATGCGCGTCGAACTCGTCGCGGCAGTCCTGGTCACGGCGCTGCTCATGGTGTGGTCCATCACGCTGAGCGCGCCGCTTGAAGAACCGTCCAATCCAAACGTCACGATGAATCCAGCAAAAGCCCCGTGGTATTTCCTGGGTCTGCAGGAAATGCTCGTCTACTTTGATCCGTGGATTGCCGGGGTGATTATGCCGACGCTCATCATCGTCGGCCTGATGGTCGTGCCGTACATCGACGCGAATCCTCTCGGGAACGGCTACTACACATACAAACAGCGGAAATTTGCGATTTGGACGTTCCTCTTTGGCTTCATTGGTTTATGGGTCTTAATGATTGTAATAGGGACCTTCATACGAGGCCCTGGCTGGATGTGGTTCTGGCCAGGGCAAACATGGGACGCGCAGCGCGTAGAGTTCGCCGTGAACCGGAACGTCGATCAGATTTTCGGGATCAACGGTTCGTGGATCGTTCACTTCATGCCGGCATCGAATGCCAGCTACGCCCCGATTCTCGCGCGCATCATCTTCGGGATTTTCCCGTTAGCGCTCTATTTCATTGTCGCCGGATATCTGGTGCACCGCATGTTGCTGTTGACGGATTTCAGCAAAAGGATTTTCAAGCGCATGACGCTCTTGCAAATGATGACCATGGAACTGTTTTTGATCCTGATGCTGAGCCTGCCGGTGAAAATCCTGCTTCGCTTATTGCTGCGCATCAAGTACGTGTGGGTGACGCCGTGGTTCAGTATCTGATGAGCATGAATAAAATTAAGGAGGCACGGGGTGCCTGAGCAGCTTCCTCCTGATGATCCGGTTACAAGCCGGCCGATGGCCGGGCTGGTCTTGATTTCCGTATTCGTCCTGATGCTGACCGTTTCCTGGTCGCTCTACGATGAATTCTACGGCCTGCGCCCGTGGCGCAAGTACCAGGCCGAATTTTCCAGCGCGTATTCCAATTACCTGGACAAGGAGTACAAGCAGCGTAGGGCCGACGAACAGAAATTCTACGCCACGCCCGAATACTTGAAACTTCTGGCCGACGTAAAAGCCGCCACCGACGCCGCTCGGACCAAGGATCAGGAAATCGGCCAGCAAATCGATTTGCTCGATCGCCAGCGCGCGGCTATGACCGACTCCTTCACCACTTCGCGCGGCCTGGTCGGCTCCCTCACCTATCAACTGGAACAAATCAGCGAGAACGACAAAAGCGGCAAAGCGTCCAAGCTCAAGGAACTGAACGACGCGAAAGCCCTGACGTTTGACGTGCCCTGGCCTGTAGAAGGCGGCAAGATCGAACAGGATAAATTTAACTACGACAAGCTCAATGGCCTGTTCGTTTCGATTATGCAATCTAAGGCGAAACTTGTCGCCCAGCGCGGCGATGTCGATCAGCCGGCCAAGGACGCGCAGGACAAGCTGAACGAATACGTGAAGGAGCAGCTGCCCGGCCTGGCCTCCAAGGATTTATTTTCCCTGAGCCAGAGCATGAAGAGCCTGGACATTCACATCCGCCAGGTCAACGTGAATCCCACGGGAACCTCCATCAACAATCTTGGCGGCGCGGGCCTGGTCGATCGCTGCCAATCCTGCCATCTCGGGACGGACCCGCTGATCGTTCCCGTCACCATGACGCTCACCAAAGCCGACCTTGGGTTGGCGAAGACCAACGACGCCCCGTTCACCAGCCACCCCGATCCGGACATGATGAAATATCATCCCCTGGAAAAATTCGGCTGCTCGCCCTGCCACGGCGGTAATGGGCGCGCCCTGGACACCGTCGAGAAGGGGCACGGCCGCTACGAACACTGGCTCTGGCCGCTCTACTATAAAGAAAATTTTAATGCCGGATGCCAGCAGTGCCACGCTTCCGACATGGTCACCGAACACGCCCCTGTCCTGAACCGCGCCAAGCAACTGTACCGGGAAAAGGGCTGCATTGGCTGCCACCGCTTCCAAGGCTTCGATAATCAGGACGAGGAACTCGTCAGCGCGCGCCAGGCCATCACCCAGCTCGAAAACCAAAAGGTGGACGATCGCTTGCAAATCGCCCAGTTGAACAAGAAGGGCGACACCGCTCCCGACAACGAGACCGCAAACCGCTATTACACGGAAGGCACCAACCTGACCGTCACCATGTCCGGGATGGACGCCAAGATCGAACAGCTCGACCGGCGCTCCGGTAACCTGCTCCGCGAAATCAAGAAAGTTGGCCCGGACCTCAAAGAAGTCCGGATGAAGATCCACAAGGAATGGATTCCGAACTGGTTGAAGAACACGCATGAATGGCGGCCCACCACGAAGATGCCGCAGTTCCGCCTGCAGGACGACGAGATTCAGGCGATTTCCGCGTACATCTGGCAGTCGGCCATTACCGGCCCCGAGCTACCCAAGCAAGCCCCCGGCAACGCGGCCAACGGCAAAGTGCTCTTTGAAGAGCGCGGCTGCGAGGCCTGCCACTCGATCGGCGAGGGGGCGAACATGGTCGGCGGAGATTTCGCCGCGAACCTTTCGCGCGTCGGAGAAAAAGACAATTACGATTACCTCGTCCGCTGGATTCTAAATCCCCGCACGCGCACGCGTCCCTACAGCCCGTTCGAACACAAGGATCTCGGCCCGGAAGATTACGCCAGGCACAACTTGCCGTTTGTGTTTGACCTCGACCACTCGCGCAGCCCGAACGACGGCCACGAACTCGTCGTGCAGCAAATGACAATTATGCCCAGCCTCCGCCTGACGGTGGAAGATGCGCGCGACATCGCCAGCTATCTGGAGACGCAAAAGCACCCTGACGCATCCTTCCCGCCCGCGGATTTCATGGACAACGCGGACCTCAAGCAGCACGGCAAGGAATTGATCCAGCACTACGGCTGCGCCGGTTGCCATGAAATTTCCGGCCTCGAAGATGAAGGCCGCATCGGCACGGAATTGACCAACGAAGGCAGCAAGCCCATCGAGCGCCTGGATTTCGCGCTGCTGACCGAAGACGCCAAGCTGGGCATCCAGCCCGATGGCAAGAAGTCTCCCCGCGGCGAATGGTATGACTTGAAGGGCTTCTTCGATACCAAGCTTTCGGACCCCGCCATTTTCGATCGCGGCAAGTACAAACCGGATCCCATGGACCGGCTGCGCATGCCTAAGCCAAATGTTACCAAAGAGGACATTGACGCTCTAACTACTTTCCTCCTCGGCTCGACCGACCCGACCCTGCCGCAGGAATACATGTACAAACCCGCCGACCAGCGCGCCGCCATTCAAAAGGGCTGGTGGCTGGTCACCAAATACAATTGCATCGGCTGCCACCAGATCGGCATCGGCCAGCGTTCGGTGCTGATGGGCCTGCCGCAGTACCAGGCGGAAGGCAAGCAGAACCTGCCGCCCGTGCTGACAAGCGAAGGCGCGCGCGTCAGTCCCGACTGGCTCAAGGCGTTTCTGGCCAACCCGTCGCTGAGCACCACGGACGTGAACCGCAACGGCGTCCGCTCTTATCTGCAAGTGCGCATGCCGACGTTCTTCTTGTCCGATGACGAAATCCGCACCCTGGTGTCGTTCTTCCAGGCCATGTCCAACCAGCCGCAGCCCTACATTCCGCAGAAGATCGAACCGATTACCACGGCGGAAAAAGAAATGGCTCGCGACCTGTTCACCAGCACGGCCGCGCCCTGCCTCAAGTGCCACGCGACGGGCGATCCGGGACACGACAGAAACGCCATCGCTCCGAATTTCCTTTTCGCCAAGGAACGGTTGCAGCCCGGCTGGACCGAACGCTGGATCACCAATCCCGCTCTAATCGCTCCGGGAACCGCCATGCCTTCCGGGCTCTTCAAGCGCGACGGCGATCGCTGGGTCTTCTCCGGCCCGCTGCCGGCCAGCTTTAAGGGATATTCGGGAGACCATGCCAACCTGCTGGTGCGCTATATGTTCGAATTGACGCCCGAGGAGCAACGCGCGCTGATGGGCCGGACGCCTTCCGGCGGCGGCTCCGCTGGCGCCGGGAGATAAAGCTTATTGGACTTGCTATCATAGGGGTGAGAAATTCTGCATTCGAAGAGGAGGAAATGTTTCGTGAGTAAAACAAGATTTGGGTTGTACTCGCTGGCAGTCGGGGCGTTCGCTTTGGCGATCACCGGTTGCGGCGGGAGTAAGCCGGAGTCAACGGAGAATACAGCCGCGCCGGCGGCAGGCGCGGCGGCAGGAAAAACGGTCGATCCCGCCACAGCGGGCGAGGTCACTGGTTCAGTGAAGCTCGATGGCGCCGGGCCGAAACCAAAGTCGATCAACATGGCGGCCGAGCCGGCCTGTGCCAAGGGCCGCACTAGCCCTGCGACGACCGAAGAAGTCGTCACCGGAGACGGCGGGGCGCTCGCCAACGTCGTCGTATACGTAAAGACCGGTCTCGAGGGATATTCTTTCCCGGCTCCGACCGGGGCAATGACCATCACGCAAGAGGGCTGCCAGTATCATCCGCATGTGATTGCCATGCAGGTTGGACAGAACATTGACGTCGTGAACAAAGACCAGACGACGCACAACATCCACCCGATCCCAAAGGATAACCGTGAGTGGAACGAGTCGCAGCCTCCCGGCGCCGCACCCATCGAGAAATCGTTTACCCGCGAAGAGATTGCCATCCCGGTGAAGTGCAACGTCCATCCGTGGATGAAGGCGTATATGGCCGTCATGTCGAACCCGGATTTCCAGGTCACCGATAAAGACGGCAAATTCGATCTGAAAAATCTTCCCCCGGGCACGTACACGCTGGTCGCCTGGCACGAACTCTATGGTTCGAGCGACCCGCAAACCGTCACCATTGGTCCCAAAGAAACCAAGAACGTGATGTTCACATTCAAAGCCGCGGCCGCTGCTGGAGACTAAAGCGCAAGTCTCGCCGCGCCCTTCGTATTTCTCTGCGTTCTCTGTGCTAAAGCCTTAAAGGCTTTAACACAGAGAACGCAGAGTAAGGCACAGAGGGCCGCAAGGAATGACATCAGAGACCCGGGGCGGGTTCTGGGCTCGTGTCGGCGTTCGAACGCAGATGATCACCGCATACAACAAGGCCGTCCACCAATACGCCGTCCTTACGGCGTCGTGCACGTTTCTCCTGTTGATCGCCGGAGCTTTGGTTACTTCGAATGATGCGGGGCTTTCCATTCCGGACTGGCCCCTGGCCTACGGCTCTTTGACACCGCCTATGGTGGGCGGCATCCGCTACGAATTTACTCACCGCGTAATTGCCACCTGCGTAGGCCTTCTGACGATCGGACTCGCGGCTTGGCTATGGAAGGTCGAAAAACGCTTTTGGATGCGCTGGCTGGGCTGGGTGGCCCTTGGCGGGGTCATTGCGCAGGGGATTCTCGGCGGCATGACCGTTCGCATGTTCCAACCTCCGCCAGTGTCCGCTGCGCATGCGACGTTGGCCCAGCTTTTCTTTTCCACGGTCGTCGCCATCGCCGTGTTAACCAGTCCCTGGTGGAACGGCGCACATACTTCCCTGGACGACCCGGGGTCGCCTCGCGTTCGAACGCTGCTGGCGTGGACGCTTGCGGCTGTCTTCCTGCAGTTGATTCTGGGCGCGGCGTTCCGGCACAAGGGTTTTGGAATTATTCCCCACCTCGTTGGCGCGGTCATTGTTACTATCCTGATCTTTATGACCGCGGGAGCGCTCAAGACGCGCTTCGCCGACGTGCCGGCGCTTCGCAGTTGCGCGCGCTATCTGCACATCTTGATCGGCTTGCAGCTTTTGCTTGGAGCGGGCGCCTATTGGTCCCGGCTCTACAGCGCGCGCTTCCCGCAACCGATAGGGATAATGGTGGCCCTGACGGTCGTGCACACGGTAACGGGCGCGCTGGTGCTGGCAGCGACGCTGGTGACCGCCTTGATCACTGATCGCATGCTCAGGGCAAGCGTCGTTGTGGGGGACTCGCCGCGGGCCTCGGAACAGATTGCCCATTGAGGGGCTGTTGAAAAGCGAATGAAAAGCAGATGAGACAGTCGATGCAGGCCACGGGAACAACCACGGCGGAAGCGACCCGCCCCGCGCTTTATTTGGCGCTGACCAAGCCTGACGTTTCCTTCCTCGTGGTTATGACCACGGTGGCAGGCTACGCCCTGGGAACGCGCGGCCCGCTGGATTGGCTGCGCATGGCGCACACTGTTTTTGGAACCACGCTGATTGCCGCGGGTACGTCCGCCCTCAATCATTACTTCGAGCGCGATACCGATGCCTTGATGCGGCGCACAGCCTCGCGCCCGCTGCCTTCCGGGCAGCTGAGCCCTCGCGAGGCATTTTGGTTTGCGTTGTCCTTGCTCGGATTCGGCTCGCTCTATCTCGCCCTGGCCACGAACGCGCTCGCCACGCTGCTGGGCATTGCCACTTCCGTCTTGTATCTATGCGTCTACACGCCGCTGAAGCGGCGCACCACGCTGGCCACATTTGTGGGCGCATTTCCGGGCGCCGTCCCGCCGTTGATCGGCTGGGCCGCGGCAAGAGGAACGCTCAACCTCGAGGCCTGGTTCCTCTTCGGCATGCTTTTCTTGTGGCAATTTCCGCATTTTGACGCCATTGCCTGGGTGTACCGCGAGGATTACAAGCGCGCGGGGATCAAGATGCTTCCGGTGGTAGACCCCGAGGGCACGCGGACATTTCGTGAAATCCTGATGACGGCGGCGTTGCTGGTGCCCGTCAGCCTGCTGCCGGCGGTGACCGGACTCGCCGGCGCGCGTTACTTTTTCGGAGCGGTGGTTGTGGGGATCATGCTGGTGGAAGTGTGCTTGTGGGCTGCGGCGTCGAAGACCAATATTCGCGCCAAGTGGCTCATGCACGCGACCGTTCTTCACCTGCCGGTGCTGTTGGGATTGCTGATCTACGACAAATTTACCCGTTAAGATTCGGCGCGCGCGGGGCGCACGTGAGAGGCCATGAGCGGACAGGAAAATGAGGCCGAGTTGACCATCATGTCTGTGGTGATGATTGTTCTTTCGGTATCGGGGATCGTCGCCGGTTTTTCCAGAGATCTTTTTGGCGGCATTGATGGCCTGCTGATGTTGGGCGTGGCTCTGATGATTCTTTTGATTTTCAGCCTGCTACTGCTGGTGCAGGCGAAGCAGCAGGGATGGATCGGAAAACGCCACAAGGATGAAGGCCCCGCAGGGCCGCCGGCCGTGGTGAAGTAGCGCTTCAAGTAGCACAGGCACTCCTGCCTGTGCGGGTTTTCAAGTGTCGGCAGGCCGGTAGACCATAGTCCGATATACAAAACCGCACAGCCCAGAGTGGCTGTGCTACCACGGAAGGAGCCCCATTGATTTCCCCGCCTGCCTTGGACGCCGTCCTCAATGGCACAAGCGCCATTCTGGTGTCAGTGGGGTACGTCATGATCCGCACGAAGCGTGTCTTCGCGCATAAGACCTGCATGTTGGCGGCAACAGCCACTTCGGCGGCTTTCCTGATTTCCTACGTCAGCTATCACTACCGCTTGTACGCATCGGGCGAAGCCCCGGTGCATTTTCCTGGTACAGGCGCGCCGCGTTACGCCTACCTGACCATGCTCACGACTCACACCATCCTCGCGATCGTCATCGTCCCGCTGGTGATTCTTTCGCTCGCACGCGCGTTGCGCTCCAATTTCCCGGCGCACAAACGCATCGCGCGCTGGACGCTCCCGCTGTGGGCCTACGTCTCCGTGACCGGCGTGCTGATTTATGTGGTGCTCTACCAGATTTACGCGCCGCGTCCGTAGCGCCGGCGTCCCGCCAGCGATTTTTCAACGCGTCAAAAAATGCAAAATTGCCGGCGAGACGCCGGCGCTACGAAAACCTCTTTCACTTGAGTTACGATAGAAGGATGACTATGGCAAATGCGCGATGAATAGCGTGCCACATTCCGCGGAATCTCCGGCCGCCCCGGCCAAACCGGGGATGGCCAAGAAGT
Source organism: uncultured Acidobacteriota bacterium (assembly GCA_963813185.1). Classification (GTDB taxonomy): domain Bacteria; phylum Acidobacteriota; class Terriglobia; order Acidiferrales; family UBA7541; genus Palsa-360. Next base: position 84,216 of record CAWEYA010000019.1, on the reverse strand, counting down.
GGCTCGTCGCCATTCTCGTCCTTACTTTTGCATTTGTGCTGATGCCGTTCCTGCTGTGGTATATGACGACGTTCACCCGGCCGCTGAATGACGCCGATCTTGCCTCCTACTTTGCGGACACACTGCACCCCCGCCGCGCGCAACACGCGCTCTCCCAAATCGCCGACCGGATCATGAGCCCGAATCCCGGAATCCGCGAGTCGGCGAAAGTCTGGTATCCCGAAGTGATCAGTTTTTCAGAGAAGGGAAGCGATGAATTGCGCGTGACCGCCGCGTGGGTCATGGGCCAGGACAACCAGTCGCCGCAATTTCACGCCGCGCTGTTAAGGCAGCTTGCCGACGCGAATCCCATGGTGCAGCGCAACGCGGCTCTCTCGCTGGTGCGCTTTGCCGATCCCGCGGGCCACGCCTTTATCGCGGGAATGCTCGCGCCTTACACGGTGGCCGCGCAGCGCAGCGGCATTCTCTCGATCCGTCTCAAGCCCGGAGACGCGATCAACCCCGGCACCTTGCTCGCGCACCTCACAGTTGACCGCGACAGGACGGAAATCCGCTCCGATGTCCCCGGCACGATCCGCCAGTGGATTCCCTCCGATAACATGTGGGTCAAATCCGGCGACCCTTTGCTGCTCGTCGATCCCAGCCCCGAAATGGTGTGGGAATCCTTGCGCGCGCTATATCTAATTGGCCAAATGGAAGACCTGCCCGCCGTCAGTCCCTACGTTCGAGGTACGGAAGGAATGCCGCCGCAGATTCAGCAGCAGGCGTCGATGACGGCCCGCGAAATTTCCGCGCGGGGGGAGAAGAAGTGATTCGTGAATCGTGATTTGCGATTCGTGAAACCAGGAAAGTGATTGGTGACCAGTGACTGGTGAAAAACCGGCCCACAGCTGCACAATTCCAATCTTTAGGGCGCGCGAGCTTCACGCAGAACCTGTCGAGGGCAAAGGTCGAGAGAGCAACGGAACGCCACTTCTTCGGGGTTCACGAATTACGAATCACAAATCACGAATCACGTGTCCCTCCCCGTGGCGACCTCGGGCCGGGGAATCACCGGTCACTAATCACCAGTCACCAGTCACGCCTTCTCAAAACGGCATTGCGCCGTTCGCACCTTCAAACTCGGCGAGGGGAACCATGTCAATCGCGTCCCACGGGCAGCCTTCAAGGAACGCGCCGTCGGGGCCTTTGCTGGTGCACAGCTTGCAGCCGATGCAGAGCAGGGGATCGACGATGATGCGGCCAAAGGGGGCGTGGTCCTCATCCGGCGCCCAGTACATGCAATCCGCCACGGGGCAGTACTCGACGCAGGCAGGCGAGCCGGCGCATCCCGTACAGCATTCATTGATTACCGCAAGAATGTGGGGTTTGCGCTTCCTCTGGGTCGTCGTGCCTGTGGATATGGGCGAGTACTTGACGACCGTTCCCGCCTGAAATTCCTCGATGCTAGGAGCCGAATACGCCACGTCGAGCCTCCAAAAATATGGGTTACTAAAACATATTCTTGCTGACCCGATTCAAGTTGTCAATGCCACTGGTCGAGAGGCCGCAAATCAGTTTCCAAGCGATCAAAGCACACACCACGCGATCTGAGGGGGGGTAGGCTTCAAGCCTGTCTACTTTTGGTTCTCGTTAGATCCACACGAAAATCAGAAAGGCTGAAGTCGAGGAGGCCGACCTAGTCGGGGCCCGCTCGTGAATTCCCACAAGGCAATCAAGTCTCTCGCCAACGTCTACGCCAGGTTCATTCTCTGTGAGCAGGGCTTGGAAGCGCGGGTCGGCGCGGTAAGGGTCGAAGAACGGCAGGTATTGAATTTCGATAATGTAATAATCGCGCTGCCGGTAGGCCCCTTCGAGCGCTTCGAACATCGCATCCACTTCTCCGGTGGCGGCGTAATACAACGCCGCCCCGATAGTTGTGACCGTGCGAGTCGGCGAGCTTCCGTGCCCATTCCTGGCTGCGCTCGCGATCGCCAGCCTGATAGTAGGCTGCGGCCAGTGACCACGCACCTATGGTGCCACCAGGGCGCCAACTCCACAGCCCGTTTCAAGCTGGTAATCGCTTCCTGTGGGAGGCCGGCGCTGAAGCTGGGCGAACCCCATCACAAACCAGATCATGTAGAAGTTCGGATCGATTTCCAGGGCTTTGCGCGCGTACTCAATTGCTTCCCGGTACTGTTTCGCCGCAGTAGCATGGAACAAGCCATGCCCCAGTGAAGAAGCATGGAAAGTGGATCGGTCTCGAGCGCCAACCGGCATTGTTCCATCGCTTCAGCGAACTCGTCCCAACGGGAGCAGATAATACATGGCGTAGCGGTATCGCACCATGGGCGGGACGGGTTCAGCCGCCATGGCCTTGTCGGAAATGCTCTTCGGCCACTTTCCAGTCATAATCGAAGACTGCCGCCATGACTCGCCAACACGCTGTGCGCGTCGCTATTGGCAGGATCGATGGCCAGCGCTTTCTCCGCAGCCGATTTCGCCAAAGGCGCCATGTCGCTAGCCGGTTTTATGCCGAACACCGCCAGCATGTAGTAGTACACCGCCAGTCCGCTATAAGCCGGAGCGTAATTCGGGTCGATGGCCAAGGCCTGGTCAAAGCACTCTTTCGCTTTCGCCAGGCTCTCCGGCGTGAGCCGCACGCGGTGATACTGTCCTTTCAAGTAATTCTGGTAGGCTTCGATATTCACCGCCTGCGCGCGAGGAGCGAGCCGCACTTTGAGCGCTTCCGAGATCGCCTCGGCCGATTTCATCCTGAATGGCGAAAACGTCAGTCATGTCGCGGTCGTAGCGCTCCGACCAGAGATGCGATCCGTCGTCGGCATCGATCAGCTGCGCGGTGACGCGGATGCGGTTGCCGGCTCGGCGCACGCTGCCTTCGAGGATCGTCCGCACGCGCAGCGTCTCGGCGATCTTGGTGATGTCCTGCTCCTTGCCGCGGAACGCGAAAGAGGACGTGCGCGCAATCACCTTCAGACCCGGAATCTTGGCGAGCAAGTTGAGGATCTCTTCGGCCAGGCCGTCGCTGAAGTATTCGTTCTCTTTGTCCGCGCTCATGTTGGCGAAGGGCAGGACGGCGATGGAGGGAGCCTTGGTCGATGCGGCCGTCGCGGTAGCTTGTTCGAGCGCCGCGCGAACTTCGCCCATCGTCTGGAACCGGCTGGCGGGTGACTTGCGCAGGCAGCGCGTAACGATTGCGGAGAGGTTCGGCGGCGCATCCAGCGGCGCGGGCTCCTCGCGCAGGATTGCGGCCATGGTTTCGATGGCGGAGTTCCTCGCAGAACGCCCGGCGGCCACTCAGCATTTCATACAGCACCACGCCGAAGGAGAAGATGTCCGAGCGCGCGTCCGCTGCTCGCCTTTGGCCTGTTCAGGCGACATGTAGGCGGCGGTGCCCAGGACCGTGCCCGCTTCCGTAGGTCCATCGATTGCGTGGCGTCATCGGAACTCATGCGGAGCGCTGGCGGTTCCTATCTTCGCCAGCCCGAAATCCAGCAACTTCACGCCGGATGCGGTCACCAGAATGTTGGCGGGCTTCAGATCGCGGTGCGTGATGCTCTTCTTGTGCGCGGCGTCGAGCGCATCGCAAATCTGCGCGGCATAGCGCAGCGTCCGATCGAGCGGTAAAGGGCCGTGGAGCGGAGTGCCCTCGATATACTCCATGACCAGATAATTCGGACCGACGTCGTAAATCTGGCAGATGTTGGGATGATTCAGCGCCGCGATTGCCTTGGCTTCCCGCTCGAACCGCTCGGTGAACTGCGCGGCGGAAACTTTGATCGCCACGTCGCGATTCAGACGCGGGTCTTGCGCGCGATACACTTCCCCCATGCCGCCGGCGCCTATGGGCGCGACGATTTCGTAAGGGCCGAGCTTTTCGCCTGTGGAAAGTGGCATAGAAGAAATCCGGCTAAGTCTACCTGAACAGGGACCGGATCGGGAATGAAACATGGCGCATACGGACACACCCGAATTGATGTTGGCCCCGTCGCGCGATACGCGCGCATGTGTTCGAAAGCGAATTTCAGACACTTCTTGATCTAAAAGGCGATCAACGGCGCGCTTGAGTCACTTTTGCGCTCGGTAGCCATCGTCACTTTAAAGAAAAGGGCCGCTGGAATCGGCGGCCCATCGGGAGTTCAGCAAGTCTGCCAACTATTGCTTGTCGTAGACAAAGGTGAAACTTATGTTTTTGCTGTTAGCATCAGTTCGGTTGGCGGTGACCGTGCGTGTCTTACCGTCGGCCGAGACGACGACGCTACTGGTATTGGTAACTTTGCCGCCATTCTTCTTGGTCAGCGCCAGGGTATGATCGTTGACCGGCTTATACGCCCGCATATCAGCCGTTGGATCACCGGTGATGGGGTAATCTTTGCCGTCGAACTTTCCCGTCCATTCGTTATGCGTGGGCTTGCCGTCCGCGCCGGTACCGTCCACGGTGACTTTCATGCTGTCGCCCGCGGCCGCGATGACGACTGTGTTATTCTTCCCGGCTCCGGGGCTGATCTTGGATTTGGCTTCGTTCAGCTTCCAGGTGCCCGTGTTCACGTCGGCGGCGAAGCATACTACGGCGACACTTAACAACGCTGCAGCGGTAAGCAAGAACCTCGTAATTTTCATTTAATCTCCTCTCACAGTTTTCTTTCTTGATTTCGAAATGGGGGATGTCCGACTCGGGCCTGTGACTTGCGCATCGTACGCCTCTCCTGCCCATGGCACAACGAATTTGCCAGTGGAGCAGACACCCAAATTCCGATTAACGGATTTTCGGGTAAGTGGTTTTTCTCGACAGGGCCCTATTTCGAGAAGATCACACCATATAAAAACAAGAATCCGCAAGTTGATTCGAGGCGAACATGTTGTAAGCTGGAGCCCATTGAATGAAACCCCCGACAACGGTGTTGCGGTCAGCCAGGAGGACCCCCGCGCGGGCGTGGGTATCAACAAGCCTGCGCAGGTGCTGTTTGCGAGCCTGATCGGAACGACGATCGAGTTCTTCGACTTTTACATTTTTGCGACCGCCGCGGTTCTTGTATTCCCCAAATTGTTTTTCCCGTCGACCGACCCGGCCTCCGCGACGCTCGCTTCGCTCGCGACTTTTGCAATTGCGTTTTTTGCGCGGCCTGTCGGCTCGGCGCTGTTCGGCCATTTCGGCGATCGTGTTGGACGCAAGGCGACACTTGTAGCCGCGCTCCTCACCATGGGGCTCTCCACAGTTGCAATTGGCGCTCTGCCAACTTACGGCACGATCGGTGTGGCAGCGCCGACGCTGCTTGCGCTGTTTCGTTTTGGGCAGGGGCTGGGCCTCGGCGGCGAGTGGGGAGGCGCGGTACTACTGGCGATTGAGAACGCGCCGCCGGGAAAGCGCGCCTGGTACGGCATGTTTCCGCAGCTCGGCGCGCCTGCCGGATTCCTTTTTTCCGGCGGAATATTTCTGGCGCTCTCCAGATGGCTTACCGACCAGCAATTCTTCGCCTTCGGTTGGCGCATTCCGTTTCTGGCCAGCGCCGCGCTGGTGCTCGTCGGCCTCTACGTGCGGTTGACGATCACCGAGACGCCCGTGTTCCGCGACGCCCTCAGCCGCAGGGAGCGCGTGAAGGTGCCCATGCTGACCGTGTTTCGCGAACACCCCAGAACAGTGGTGGTGGGCACGCTCGTGGCGCTCGCAACGTTCGTGATTTTTTATTTGATGACGGTCTTCGCATTGTCCTGGGGCACCACTGCGCTTGGCTACAGCCGCCAGAAGTTTCTGGTGATGCAGCTCTTCGCCATCGTGTTTTTCGCGGTTTTTATTCCCATCGGCGCGATCCTCGCCGAACGCGGACGCCGCAGCACGCTCCTCTGGGTGACCGCGGCCATCGGCGCATTCGGACTGATCATGGCGCCCATGTTTCTCGCCGGGACGACGGGAGCCGTGCTGATGATGACAGTGGGCCTTTCCCTGATGGGCCTGACCTACGGCCCGCTTGGCACGGTGCTGTCCGAACTTTTTCCGACTTCGGTGCGTTACACCGGCAGTTCGCTGACGTTCACCTTCGCCGGTATTTTCGGCGCTTCGCTCGCGCCGTACATCGCCACGTGGCTGGCCAAGACTTACGGCCTACAATACGTCGGCTACTACCTCACCGGCGCAGCGGCCTTGACATTCGTCGGCCTGCTTGCCGCGCGCGAGACGAAGGACGAGGAATTGTGACTGGTGACCGGTGACTAGTGATTAGTGACTAGTGGCTAGTGAACACCGCCGGCGACGGCAAGCTCCCAGATTGCTACGGGTTTTCCACTAGTCACCATTCACTAGCCACTAGTCACTGCCCTATTCGGAGGAGAAATGTCAAAATCGCGCAGAGAATTCTTAACGCGCTCTTCGCTTGCTTTGCTAGGAGCGGCTGCGGGATGCCGCAGCAAGTCACAAAAAGTTGCGGAAGCTCCTCCCGGCGCGCCACCCGCGTTCGGCACTTCGCCGCCCGCCGGACCGGAAGTGTCGCCTGCAACTTTTGCCGAAGCAGAGAAACTCATGCAGGTCAATCTGACCAGCGCGGAACGCGACCTCGCGGCCGGAAGCTGGAGAATGAACATCGCCGCGGTTTACGAACGGCGTACCGGCCCTCGAAAGGTTGCGCTGGAGCCGTCGCTAGCCCCCTGGTCGCGCTGGGATCCGGTGCTGCCCGGCGAAAAGCGCGGCCCGGAGCGCGACCGCTTCGTCTTCAAACCAATCGACTCAGGATCGTTGCCCGCAATGGATGACGAAATTGCGTTCGCGCCCCTGACGCAGCTCTCGCGCTGGATGGAGCAGCGAAAACTTACCTCCGTGCGGCTCACGCAAATTTATCTCGACCGCCTGGAGAAATTCGATCCCAAGTTGCGCTGCGTCATTACCCTGGCGCGAGATTCCGCACTGGCGCAAGCCAAGAAGGCCGACGCCGAAATTGCAGCAGGGAAGTACCGCGGCCCGCTGCATGGCATCCCGTGGGGCGCTAAGGACCTCCTGGACACAGCAGGAATTGCCACCACGTACGGCGCCGAGCCCTTCCGAAACCGCGTTCCCACAGCGGACGCCGCAGTGGTGAAACGCCTCAATGACGCAGGCGCGGTCCTAGTTGCGAAGCTCAGCATGGGCGCTCTGGCGCTCAACGATATCTGGTTCGGCGGACAAACCATGAACCCGTGGCTGCTCGAAGAGGGATCGTCTGGTTCAAGCGCCGGCCCTGGCGCTGCCACTGCGGCGGGACTTGTAGGCTTCGCGATCGGGAGCGAGACGGACGGCAGCATCGTAAGTCCCTCCATGCGTTGCGGCATTACCGGTTTGCGTCCCACCTACGGCCGCGTGCCGCGCACCGGGGCCATGACTCTGTGCTGGTCGCTGGACAAGCTTGGCCCGATGACTCGCAGCGTTGGGGACGCCATGTTGGTGCTGCACGCCATCTCCGGACCGGACCCCGGAGACTTGTCCAGCGTGCCCAGCAAGCTTGATTTCGACACCGGCGCGAGCGTGCAAGGTCTGCGCGTGGGATATTTTCCCGGCTGGATGAAAGAGAACCCCGCAACCGATGTGGACCGCAATGCCTTGGACGCGGTTCGGAAAGCGGGCATGGTTCCAGTTGAGGTGTCGATCCCTGACTGGCCTTATGACTCGCTGGACCTTATCCTGTTTGCTGAAGCGGCAGCCGCCTTTGAAGAGCTCACGCTGAGCCACGGCGTTGACCAGTTGAAGGCTCAGGTTCCCGACGCCTGGCCAAACATTTTCCGCCAGTCGCGCTTTCTTTCGGCCGTGGACTTCGTGCAGACCGACCGCTTCCGCCGCAGCGTGGCTATGGAAATGGCTCGCGTTTTCTCCGGCGTGGACTTGCTCCTGGTGCCTTCGCTGCGCGACGAAATGCTAACCATCACTAATTTCACGGGCCATCCCTCGCTCACGCTACGTGCCGGCTTCGTCGAAGTATCCACCGCGCGCAGCGATTGGGCGCCGGATCCCAAAAAACCGCTTCCTAAATTCACCCCGCCGCGCCGCGTCCCTCACGGTGTCACCCTGATTGGCCGCCTTTTCGACGAGGGCACTTTAGGCCGCGCAGGCTTGGCCCTGGAGAAAATCTTCGGAGTAGCAGAAGAACGCCCTGCAGGTTTTTAAGTAGCAGAGACTTTTCACCCTGAGTGGAGGAAGGGCAGTCTGTGGGTGTCCGTTCAAGAACCCGGGCCAAGCGCGCTAGCCAAGATCAAATGGAACCCCACAGACTAAAGTCTGTGCTACCCAATCGCGCCCATTTCCTCAATCACCGCCCGCGTAAACTCCTGCGTCGTCCCCGTACCCCCAACGTCGCGCGTCGTGTGCTTTCCCTCACGATACACTTTATCGAGAGCGCCAAGAATTCGGCGTGAAGCGTCCCCTTCGTTCAAATAATTCAGCATCATGGCCGCCGACATCACGATGGCCGTCGGATTGGCAATCCCTTTGCCGACGATATCGGGCGCCGTCCCGTGAACGGCTTCAAACAAGGCAGCCACATCTCCAATGTTCCCGCTGGGCACGACACCCAGTCCTCCCACCAAGCCAGCCGCGAGATCGCTGACCACGTCCCCATAAAGATTCGGCAGCAGCAGAACGTCGAACTGCGCCGGATTCATAACCAATTGCATGCACGCATTGTCCACAATCAGTTCGCGATATTCTATCTCCGGATATTTTTTCGCCACCGCGCGAATGGAATTGAGGAAAAGCCCGTCGGAAAGTTTCATGATGTTGGCTTTGTGGATCGCATGAATTTTCTTGCGTCCATTCTTGCGCGCGTATTCAAAGGCGAACCGGGCGATGCGCGTCGAAGCATGCTCCGTAATAATCTTCAAACTCTCTACAACGCCGGGAACCACCGTGTGTTCGAGCCCCGCGTACAGATCCTCGGTATTTTCCCGTACGATAACCAGGTCCACACCCGACCAACGGGAAGAAACGCCGGCAACATTGCGCACCGGACGCAGGTTGGCATAGAGGTCCAGTTCCTTGCGAAGCGCCACATTAATGCTCGGGGGTCCTTCCGCGACAGCAGTGGCCATCGGCCCCTTCAATGCTACGTGCGTGCGCCGCACTGATTCCACCGCTTGCTCGCGCGGAAATTCCCCCACGCGTTTGCCGTCCTTAAGCGGCGCCGCGAACACTTCCCAATCCACCGAAACTCCCGAAGCCTCCACGATTTGCCTGGCCGCATTCGCCACTTCAGGCCCGATCCCGTCCCCCGGAAGAAGAGTAATTTTGTGCGTCATAGTTTCAATCATCTTAAGGGAAAGCCCGAACTTTGTCGAAAACCGCCATCGAATGATTGCAATCCTTTGCCATCATCCGGAAAGTCCCGACGGGGACGACATGCCGTAGCCCCCACGCAAGTAATGGGAAAATTTCGAACCTCGAATCAAGCCCATACAAGTGCGACACAGGGGATGCACCCAAGCGAAACTTCTGCCGATTCACTGCATCAAATTGGGTATAGTGAAAGACAGGATTTGCTGTACGAGGCCAAGCACTTGCATCCTGTGTTATAATGTTCCTGGAAGAAATTTCGCCGAAACCGGCAGGGAGTGAAAACACTGAAATGATTACAGTTACTCCAGTGGCGACAACGAAGGTTAAAGAAATTATGGGCCAGCAGAACCCCGCCCCTGTGGCGCTCCGCGTGGCCGTCGTAGGCGGAGGCTGCTCAGGCTTCAGCTATCACATGGCGTTTGAGAACTCGGAGAACCCAACCGACAACGTCTATGAATTCGACGGACTCAAAGTCCTCGTCGATCAGATGAGCGAAATGTACCTGGAAGGCGTCTCCATCGACTATATCGAGACGCTGGAAGGCGCCGGCTTCAAGTTTAATAACCCGAACGTCAAGAGTACCTGCGGCTGTGGCAGTTCGTTCAGCGTTTAAGAACGCCGCGATACTTTCCCGTTTCGGACGCTTTTGCCCATGGGCCTTTGCGAGGCATCGCTCAGGCCCATTTTCTTTTTCATCCGCCGTTTATGCGGACCGTCGTGAACTCGTTGCAATGCGTTACCGTGGCCCGTATTCTATAGGCCGCTCATGAAAATCGCTCTCGCGCAGTTAAATCCCACCGTCGGCGATTTCGCCGGAAATTCCGCCAGGATTTTGGATTTTGCCCGGCGCGCAGCCGAGCGCGGCGCGGACTTGGCCGTTTTCTCCGAACTGTGTCTCTGCGGGTACCTGCCGATGGACCTGATTGAGCGCCCTCAATTTATTGACCGCAACGAAAGGGAATTGGCTTGCCTGGCGAAACAGTTGCCGATTCCCTCCATCGTTGGCTACGCGGCCCGCGCAACTGGATCGACTGGAAAATCCGCTGCCAACGCGGCGGCCCTCCTGGCCAACGGAAAAATCGCGTTCGTCCAGCACAAAATGCTGCTCCCCACCTACGATGTGTTCGACGAATCCAGATACTTTCAACCCGCCGCGACGCAAAATGTTTTTTCCTTTGGCGGACAAAATTTGGGCATCACCATCTGCGAAGATATCTGGAACGATAAAACATTCTGGGCCAAGCCCCTTTACGAGCGCGATCCTGTCGCCGAACTGATTGCCAAAAACGCCGGCCTGATCATCAATATCTCCGGCTCCCCCTACACGATCGATAAGCGAGCCCTGCGCATGGACATGTTGCGCGCGCTGGCCAAGTCGCACGGCCGGCCAGTCATCTACGTCAATCAGGTTGGCGGGAATGACAGTTTGGTTTTCGATGGAGGCAGCGTCGTGGTCTTGCCCGACGGCTGTGTCCCCGCTCAAGCCGGTTCCTTCGTGGAAGACCTCGTCATTTTTGACACCGATACAAACTCGGGCGACCTTCACCCCCAGCCTGCGACCGAACTCGATCTCGTCCTGCAAGCCCTTATTTGCGGAACTCGCGACTACGTTTGTAAGTCTGGCTTCCACTCGATTGTCGTGGGCCTCAGCGGAGGCATCGATTCCTCCGTTGTCGCCGCCGTTGCCGTCGCCGCCCTGGGCCGCGAAAATGTCCTTGGCGTTTCCATGCCCGGGCCATACTCCTCCGAAGGAAGTCGCGCCGATGCCCGGCGGCTAGCGGAGAATCTGGGAATCGAGTTTCAGACAATTCCCATTACCGACGTCTTCCAGTCCTATCGAGCCCTGCTCGCTGACGCTTTCCGCGGCCGCCCGGAAGACGTGACCGAGGAGAATCTTCAGGCGAGAGTGCGTGGCAATTATTTGATGGCACTATCAAACAAGTTTGGCTCCATGGTTCTTAGCACAGGAAATAAATCGGAAATGGCGGTAGGGTATTGCACTCTTTACGGAGACATGGCAGGCGGCCTGGCTATGCTTTCGGACGTCCCCAAAACAATGGTCTATGCACTCGCAGAATTGATCAATCGCGAAAGGGAACTAATCCCCCGCGCCTCCATCGAAAAGCCGCCATCCGCCGAGCTTCGCCCGAATCAGATGGATCAGGATTCCCTTCCTCCGTACGATGTTCTGGACCGCGTCTTGAAGGCCTATATCGAAGAAGTAAAAAGCCCCGAGGAAATAGCCGCCGAGTGTGAACTGAATCTCGACCTAGTTCGTTCCATCGCCGGCAAGGTAGACCGCAATGAATATAAAAGAAGGCAAGCCCCTCCCGGCCTGAAAATTACCTCCCGGGCCTTTGGACTGGGCCGCCCTTTTCCGATCGTTCAAAAATTCAATCCCTGAGAGGAGCCCCACCGTGTTCCGAAAAATGTTCGTTTGCGCCCTCTTACTTCTTACGGTTTTCCGGTTGCCTGCAGTGGCTCAAACGGTCTCGGGAAAGGAAAAATCCCCAGGTTCCAAAGCAGCCGATTCGCCAAACACGAAATCAGAAACCCTTGAGAACCGCGTGGAGCAATATTTAAGGAATTTGTACGCCTGGGGCCCGGCCTTTGACGTCAAAGTCGGTCCGCCCAAACCCTCGCCCATTGCCGACTTGCTCCAAGTTCCCGTAACCGTCTCGATGGGAGGACAGTCCGACACTGCGGTCGTCTACGTCTCAAAAACCGGCAATTTCCTACTGCGAGGCGAGCTCACAGACATGTCTGTCGACCCCTTCGCCGAAATCAGATCCAAACTTCACGTTGGCAATTCACCGTCACTGGGCCCCGAGGATGCCAAAATCACTCTAATCGAGTTCGCTGATTTCGAGTGCCCCTCATGCCGTCAACTTGATTTAGTTCTTAGAGATCTCCTACCGCGCCATCCAGAGGTCCGCCTGGTCTTCAAGCACTACCCCCTAACCGACATTCACCCCTGGGCTATGACCGCCGCGATCGCCAGCCAGTGCGCCTTCCAACAAAGCCCCGCCGCCTTCTGGAAAATCCACGACGCCATCTTTGACGCCCAAGACGCAATTACCCCTTTAAACGTCTCGGATAAGCTGCAAGATTTAGCAAATCAACAAGGATTGAATCCAGACGCCTATCGAGCCTGCATGATAAACCCAGAAACCGCCAATCAAGTGAAGCAAACCATCGAAGAAGGTCACGCCCTAACCATTACCGCCACTCCCACGACGTTCGTAAACAGCCGCCGAGTCATCGGCCCCGACAAATCCACGCTAGAACAATTCATCGCATTTAACCACCCCACAATATAAACATAATATAGCTTATAAGACTATTTGTGTCAAGAGTGATGTTGGAAATTTTTGTCACTTTTTTGTACATTCCTGGCTGGGGGGAGAGGGAATCGGAGGGGTTGTGGGATATAGATTGGAACGCCGGGGTGGGGCGGCAGGAGGGGCGGTTTTAGTGCTGGGGGAATGGGGGGTTTTTCATTGGCGTTTTCGATGGGGTAAATAGATGGATGTGGGGGGCGGCATCGCACTTCGGGGTGGAGGGCAGAGGATGGTGGCGGGTCGGAGGCGGGGGAGTGCCTGTTGAGGGGATGCACGATGTTTGGGGGGGCTGCGGGGGTTCGGGGGGTGCGAAATACTTTGCGGGTGATGGGGGGGTGGAGGAGAGTGGCATGTGCTTGCCGGATTCGCGATAAGGACTTTCTCTGGGAATGGGAGAGAGAGCCGTGAGTTATTCCGCAAAGGGTGAGGGCGGAATTCGGGGGGACTTTCGGCGTGGGTCGATGCAGGTGCATGCGAGGATTTGGCGGGGCGCATATTCGTGGTTTTGCTTGCCGCTCTTTGATGGAGTTGCAGGGAGAAAACCGGAGGGCGAAGAGCCTGTGTGAGAACTCGATCCCGGGAGGGCCAACGGCTCATGTCTGGTTGATTCTCTTTTCGGTGCGGAACGGCTGCAGAGGTTGCGAAATGATGCGCGCTATTGTCGTTGCGAGCGAAGCGAGGGATTTCTCATCGGTTTAGATTCAAGAAGAGAGAGATTCCGCGGCGCGCAGGGCGCCTCGATTCACCGTGAACGTTTACCGTGAACGCGATGACAAAAATTTGAATCTTGCAGCAGCTTGTGAATCCGCGGCCTGGAAAAATTCACAAGGATAAAGATTTGCCAGGGTTTCGGGGGCGCCGGACAGGGGATTCATTTTGTTGCAGGGATGGAGTGGTTTGCAGAAAAAGGATAGGGCACGCCTCGCTTCGCCGGGGGGAAATCGCGGCCTACTCGTAGTTCCCTACCGCAACGTAGTCTCTTCCATTTGATCTGAGTTAAGTGGATCCACAATTCTGGAGTTGCGAGACGAGCTCGTTCGCTAGTGGTGTGCGACGGCTGCTACGGCGGCTCCGGTGGCCAGGCCGATGGCGAACCATTTGGCGGCTCGCTTGAGCCGGACGAAGAATGCTCCGCCGTGGGCGGCAGCGATGGCGGCGTCTCGTTCGTGTTGGAGGGACGCGGATCGCGATTTTTCGTCGGACAAGTCTTTTTTCAGGGAGTCTGCCTGTAGGGCGCAGGCGCGGCAGTCCTGCAGACCGTCGTAGAGCGGGACGAGGTCGGGCTGGGGGATGGAGATGGTGGTCGTCGCGGGTTCTCCGGGCGGGAGCGGGGCGGTTAGATTGGGATCGTGAATGGAAACGGGGAGCGGGAGATCGGGGAGGACGGTCGGGAGTTGTTTGGCGGCTTCTTGCGGGGTGTGGACACTGCGCTTTTGCGCTTGGATGGCGGCGAGGGCGGCGGCGAGCTGCGAGTCGCGCAGTTTCTCGCGATCGCCGGCTTGCTGGATGAGCGTGTTCTGCGCGGCCAGGGTGGCGGCGAGTTGTTGGGAGTCATGACGAGCGGATCGCCAGGCATCGGCGAGGAGGGCTACGACGATCAAGGCGGCGACGAATAGGATGATGTCGAGTGTGGGCTTCATCGGGGTGTGCTGGAGGTTGGAAGCTGGAAGTTGGAGTCTGGAGATTTGAAATTTAAAATTTGAGATTGAAATTTCGGATTGGAAATCAGGGAGTGAAGATCCGTGAATATAAATTTCGCGAGAGGGAATACGGGAATCGTGAGCGGGTTAAGTTGGTGACGATGGGGACTACTTCCCTGCCGGGAATGCTGGTGGCTTCGGATGGCGGTGGAGCGGGCGAAATATGCATCGCCCGGCTTCTGGCGGCTCACTTGGGGCGGGAGGAATAATTGCGCTTGCGGGCCAGGACTTCGGCGGGATAGTTGTCGTTGGCGCCGCCGTTCCATGCCAGCAGGGCGGCGGGGACGTCGCCTTTGGCGCGGGCCAGGCGGGCGGCGAGGATGCGGCAGCCGAAGTCGATCCCGGTGGAGGGATCGCAGAGTTCGGAGAGCGACGTTTCCTGGAAGCCGAATTCTCGGGCCACTTGTCCCATCACTTGCATCAGGCCCCAGGACATGGCGCGCGTGTAGGCTTCCGTGGCGCTGATTTTTCCCGTGGTGTACAGCGGGGCGACGTAGCGCGACAGGAATCCGGGCTCGTAGCGCACGGCCCAGGGATTCCAGGCGGATTCCTGCTCGATGACGGCGCAGACGAGAGCGGGGTCCAGGGCGTGTTCGACCGCGATGTGACGGGCGAGGTCGATGATTTCGGATGGGACGGGTTCTGGAGGCATGGGGTCGTGATCAGTGATTCGTGGCCGGTGACCCGTGTCTAGCGACACGCAATCCGTGAACTGAAACAGCGCACAACACAATCAGATTTTCACGGGTTACGAATCACGGGTCACGAATCACGGCCTTTCGCGGCCGTTGAGTTCCAGGAACTGGACGTGCGGGGGCTCTTTTAGCTGGATGCCGAGGTGGTCGGCGATTTGGCGCAGGGCGTGATAGAGGTGCGGGAGGTGGTTGATGGCCATGTCGCGGACGAAGGCGCGGCGAATTTCGTCGTCGCGCGTGCGGCGGTGCAGCCAGCGGAGGAAGAAGAAGAGTTGCAGGCAGGAGGAGAAGCCGACGACGATCCAGTAGGGGTTCATGGGGGTGGGTAGCACAGGCCCGCTGCGGCGGGTCTGTGAGGTTTTCATTGGCGCACTGAAATTTTGGTGCGATCCATTTTTGCGCTAACTTCGGGATGGCGGGCGGAGCGGTGTGAGAGATTGCGCGGAAAAGCAAACAGGCTGAAGCGTGTTCCACTTTTGAGGTTCGCGGGGATGAGTGGCACGGACTTTAGTCTGTGTGCTTTTTCATCAGAGGGATGAAAGCAAATGTGTGGTGCACGATTGCGCGGACTTCAAGACTCCGACCGGTGCTGGCCGAGAACGCTTACGGAGACGCAATGAGTCAGTGCGGCCAATCAAATTAGAACAGGCCCGTGGCTAGGCAGCGCGCGGAAGAAGTGAGGCAGTCGAGTAGCACGGCCATCCGCCGCGGCGGAGCTGTGCGCCTTCGTTCAGAGCTGCAAAAATCGCACAGCCAGCCCCTCGCAGGGGCTCGGAGTAAAGAGTGGCTGTGCTACTTAGCCCCGAAAACCGAAGGAGAGGCCGCCGGGGCCGAAGCCCAGGTTGAAGCCGCTGGAGGCGGCGTTGCGGGCGCTGGCGTCGAGCAGCTGCGCGGGGACGCCGAGGGCGCGGCCGAGCAGGCCTGTGTCGGTGCCGTACAGGCCGGAGAGGCCGGAGAGCGCCGAGAGCGTGCCGGAGCGCGCGGCGTTGGCGAAGGCGATTTGATTTTGCTGCGCGAGGTTGGCCTGGTCCTGGCCCTGGGTGCGCGCGAGGGAGTCGATGAGCTCGCCGTAGCCGGCGGAATTGCGCGTGCGCGCGGCGCGGTTGGCGGCGTTTTGCGCGAGCGCGTCAAAGGAGGAGGACAGCGCCGACTGGGAGAGATTCGTGATGGCCGATTGTTCCGCGGGCGTGTAGCCGGGATTGGCGAGCAGGTTTTGGTAGCCGGACGCGGCTTGCGAGCCGAGCGCCTGGCTGGAGCCGTAGAGCTGCTGGTTCATGGCGTTTTGCTGGGAAAGTTGCTGATCGATCATTTGCTGCGTTTGGGCTTGTGCGCCGCGTCCCATGGGACACCTCCGATGTCGTGACTGGTGATTAGTGACTGGTGACTGGTGAAACGAAAGGCGTGAGTCGTGATTTGTGGTGAGAGAATTGAAATTTGAGATTTGAAAATTATGAAAAACATGGCCACTTTGCCTTTGAAGTACGTTTGTGGAGAGCGGTTTTCACCAGTCACTTTTCACTAGTCACTAGTCACTAGTCACGATTCTTGAAAAACACGGCCACGGATCTTGCGTCCAGCCGAGGCGGGCGAGGCGGCGGCCGAAGGCGCGGGCTATGCGCGGGGGGAGAAAGGCTTGGACGTCGTCCAGGCCGCGGGCGGCGGAGCTGCGCTGCGCGGCTTCGTGCAGGGCGAGGAAGCGCTGCCAGCGCTGGCGAGGCGTGCCGGCGGCGGGATCGTGCAGCAGGTAGGCTTCGGCGGTGAGGCGCAGGAGGACGGCCATGGCGATGCGCGGCTGGCGGTTGCGCGGGTCCGGATCGCGCGGCGTCGAGTCGAGCGGCGGGGCTGCGCCCACGGCTGCTTGCGGCGGGGAATTGCGATGCGCTTCTTCCCTGCCCTCGTCTTCCCTGTTTTCGTCGAGCGAATTTTCGAGTTCGTCTTCCAGGACTAATTTTGATAGGAACAGCGGGCTGTCCAGATCGGGGAACGGGTAGCCAAATCCTTGCGCGGCGTGCATGCGGCGCAGCGCGTCGAAATCATTCGGGGTGTATTCGCGGATGCGCAAGGTTTCCAGTGGCACACGCTTCAGCCTGTGCGGGTTTGCATTTTTTTCAGGCGGCGTATTCTCAAGGTCTCACGGAAAAGCACACAGGCTGAAGTGTGTGCCACTTAAACCTAGCGCAAAATCACGGGGAGGTTGCTGCTCTTCGCGACCAGGCCGAAGCCGGAGCCGCCTTCGCTGCCGGAGGCGGTGCCGCTGCCGCTGGAGGGCTGCAGCGCGGGGCCCGCGGCCGTGCCGCCTCCCGCGACGGCGGTGGGCGGCGAGCCGAAGGTGACCGGCTGCGAAGTATCCGATCCGAGATATTGCGAATAGGCGCGCCAGTAGAGCGTCTGGTTGCCGAGCGCCACGCGCAAATTGCGCGAGCTGCCGAGAAAATGCACGTAGGGCTGGCTGAACGCGGGCGTGGTGTCGGATTCGGCGAAATAAAAAATGCCGCGGTTGAGCGAGGAATTGTCGGTGATGGCCAGATCGAAAATTCCGTCGGCGGCGGTGACGTTCAGGCTGCCGATCGGCGACGGCGCGGCGATCGAGCCCGAGGGATCGACGCCGGTGGCGCGCCCCACGGCGTTTACGCCGTTGACAAGCTGCGTCAGCGCTTCGTACACGTAGGGCGATTCGCTCTTGATCTGCGCGAGTTGGCCGATTTTCAGCATGGGGTTAAGTGGCGACACGCTTTAGCTTGCTGTGGGTCGATCCGCGAACCCGGCCGCGCGCGATTAGCCAGGAATGTCGGCGCGTGACGGCTTGTAAGAATTGATGCGCACTGTGGATATTAGATGGAAACCCCGCAAGCTGAAGCGTGCGCCACTCAGATGTGAATTATAATGCGACGTGAACGATATAAATGGGAGGCGGTCATATGCCCATACACGGATTGCTTCTCGCTCTCCTACCGTCCGACTGCCGATTTCCATCCAAAGAATGATCGCCAACCGATTCATGCTGAGGTCTATCTATCGCAGTTCGCTCCATCAGCGCGCCACATAATATAAAACGCTGTCTATTAGTCTCAGAATGGGGTATGACGGCACGTTCCATTTCGACTTTAAGGTCGGGACATCTATTGATGCAAACGACGCAAGAGCAATCTGAAAAGTGAACTCCTGTGGCCTAAATAACGAAAGGAGCCTATCGCTAGGCTCCTTTGGTTTTCCCTTATTGTGCTCAGGAACCGAGAACGCGCTGGATAAAATCCAGCAAACTTACAATGCCATTCTACTACTACCCTACCGATTGTCAAGGAAAAGTATTGGAAAATCACGAGAGGCATTATTCCTTATTCTACTATGACTTAGGCCCCTTCTTAAAAGTTCCATTTCGCGTCCTCTTGGTCTTATTGTCTCTCTTTCCTAGTCGGCTTGTATTTCAAAACTGTGTCTGTAACCTTCCGACAGGCAGGGCTGTGTGCCACAAAATCCTAATTCCCTCCTCTTACAGGCGCCCAGGGATCCGGCAAGAGTGACGGGATGAAACGCTCGAGCTTGAACCACGCGCCTGGGGTGTTTGTGCCGACCTGGAAAGCGACGCGTTCGCCTAGCAAATTGATTGGAAACTCGAGATCTTTTGGGCCGGGCGAGGACAGCGGCAGCGGCGTCAGCGCTGTGGGATAAGCTTCGTTGTCGACGAAGGCGGAGAGGTTCAAGTTTCCTGCTCCTTCGGCGTACATCGTGAGGTAGGCGAAAAGTTTTCGGTGCGCGCGGACTTGGTAGGTCTGCTCGAGGTCGTGGCTCAGGAAAAAGTACGTCGTGTAGTAGGAATTGATGGCCGCGCCGTCGTCGGAAAATTGCGTGTCGGAAAGCTGGTAGATTTTCCCGTTGCCTGCGCCGTTGCCTAGAAATACTTGCGCGGTGCCGTCGGAGCGTTCGGCGAGCGTGCACGAATTCGCGGCGATGGTCCACGGGCACCACTTGCGCGAGCGGCCTACCGCGTAGAGTTTTCCCGACAATGTGGAAAAGAGGACCGAGCCGAGCGATTCGATTTCGCCGGCGCTGGAGAGGCTGCGATAATCCAAAACTAAAATCAGATTCGGTGAGGTAGCCGCGCCCGTGGGCACGCCGCACAGGATGCGCTTGTTGCGCGTGTCCACGCGCACCCACAGTGTTTGCCCGGCGGCCCAATTGATGCTGTCCCACAGCGGTTGAATTTCCTGCGAAATTTTTATGGGCTCGCCGCCGTCGAAAATGTACATGCCGGCGCGGCCGGCGATTACGGCCCAGTCCTCGCCCACATCCACGCCGGCGACCGAGGGCGTGCCGACGGCGCGCGACACTTCGTTGATTGCCCAGGAGGCGGGCTCGTTCACACCGTCGTCCTCGGTGACGTGGATCGAGCGGTCCTTCACGAAGTAAAGTCGCTCGCGCAGCAAAAACGCGGCGCGCACGGTCTGTCCGTCGTTTTCAGACACGTTCATGAATCCGCTGACGCCGTCGTAGCTTTCAGGATCCTCGGCGAACGACGCGCGCACGAGCGAAGTGTTGTACGGCTGTGCGGTGGGAAAAATTTCGATGTTGTCGACCAGGAATCCCGCGCCCGCCGTGGGCGTGCCGTCGGCATAGATGCGCAGCAGCAAATCGGACGGAATCGTGGCGAAGCCCAGCGCCGGAGTGATCGGCGCGATGAATTCTTTCCACGCGCTGGTGGTGATTTGCGCGGCAGGAACGGAAATGCCGGGGGTTGAAATTCCCAGCGACGCGCTGTAAATGTGCACGTGGAGAGTGCCTTGCGTCAGCACGCCGGTCATGCGCACGCGCACGCGCGCCGAGTAGCCCGTATTCGCTTGCAGGCGCGGCACGCCGTTGTAATCGGCGACGGCGGTTTGCGTCATGAGCCCGCGCGTCGCGGTGGCGCCGTCGCCGAGGATGGCGTAGTCGCCGCCCCAAACCGCTTCGCCGGTGGTGTCAAAGCTGCCGCCGGCAAAAAACGTCGCGTCGGGAGTCCAGCCGAGCGGCACGTTGTTTCCGCCGACGCCGAATCCGCCGTCAAACGTGAGGTTCTCCCAATTATTTTGCTTGTTGCGTTCGCCCCACCAGAACAGGCGCTGCGAATAGCCGATCACGCCGGCGCATTCGCCGAGCTCCACGAGATTGAACAACGAATCCGCTTCGATGCCCGCGAGCAGCGCCGTGTCCGAAAAATCCACGATAAACGACGAGGCGCTGTTGTCGAACACCTGCATCTGCGGCGCGCCGTCCAGCCCCGTCGTATAGAAAAACAAATCGCCGCCCGCGCCGGTAAAAGCAAGAATGCGCGCGACGACATTCGGCAGCGTGCCGACCGAGGGAATGCCGGTCACGTTCGCGCGGCGGCCGCCGGCCGCCGTCCAACTGGTTGGCGGCGAAGGCCGCGTCAAGTAGCCCTGCCGCGTCACGAAAATCACCGCGCACTGGTGCACGCCCGCGCTGATCGAGCCGACCGGCGCGGCGGTGCCGCCGCTCGAGGACGAATTGGCCGCCGTCTGCGCGTAGGTGAAATGCAGCGAATCGATGATCGAGGCGATCGGAAAAGTTCCGTTGTAAGTCGTGTCGGTGACGCCCGCGATGACCACCTGATCGGTCGGGAGCATTCCCGTCGCTGTTGCCGTGGTCACG
Source organism: uncultured Acidobacteriota bacterium (assembly GCA_963813185.1). Classification (GTDB taxonomy): domain Bacteria; phylum Acidobacteriota; class Terriglobia; order Acidiferrales; family UBA7541; genus Palsa-360. The sequence goes on along the minus strand of CAWEYA010000019.1, from coordinate 63,545 downwards.
GTGACCACATTCGAGCTGCGCGAAATCGCGGAAATATTGGCGATAACGTCCGCGACCATGGCCGGTCCCGCGCCCGGCCCGATCTGGCTCACGCGATCCAGATTGGCGCCGTCGTACTGGCGCGGCATGTCCACGCCGAAGTTGCCGTCGTGCTGCGCGATATATTCGCGGCTGAAGAGCGATGTGGAACTCGCCGCCGCATTCGCAGTAAGCCCCGCGGCGATCTGCGTCAACACGCCGGGAGAATTCTCGCCCCACAGCTTTCCCGCCGAGTCAATCGCCAGCAGCGTCTTCGCCAGATTCGGCTGCGTGAAAGTTTTCAGATAGTTGACGGTGGGATTCCCCGCGATCGGAGAATAGATCGACAAAAGCCCGGGCCGCGTTTTCACCGCGCCCTGCACAAACGCGACGTCGCGGCAATCGGGCGACACCCCTTGCGGCAGATCGGCCGCAGCCATGTCGGTGACGAGCCCGCCGAACAAGTCCAGCGGCGCGTCGATGGTTCCAGCGATGCTCATGGGTTAATTTGTGATTCGTGAATCGTGATTAGCGATGGATGGCTGGCAACTTGTGACAAGTGCCGAGGAGAACTTGACAGTTAGCAGCTCAGAGTTAGGAGTCTAAGGCGAGGAAATTGTAACTGTTCCGGTAAGACCTTCATAGGTCATCTTAAAGGCACGAAGAAACGTTCTACCCATGAGTACTTGATGCGCTTGTCCCCCAGCTGCTAGGTCAACAGCAGCAAAGGCACCGTACATTGTAAAATTCAGGGAGGCACAAACCCTGCGCCAAATGCACTTTGCATTTGGTCCTTGCACGCCAGTATTGAGTGTCTATCAACTGTGGAAGCCCCAACTGAGACGCAAGTAGGCTGTCATGCCACACTCGGTCGCGCCTGTGTCCACCAAAGCGTGTATATCAGTTATCCCGGAAACAGGTATCCCAGGAGGACCCTTGAAATTGGGGTCAAACCCCACGTTGACAATCAAAGTGGGCCCCCACGCTACTAAAAGATCGCTCCCGGAGGCTCCCGGCGTATTGTCAAAACCGCACTTTGTTTGTGGCATGCGTAGGTGAATACATCACGGAAGCTGGCAACGTAATCGGAGGGGCACCTACTTGCCGGATAAGGTAAGGGCCACGCCCGAATCGGCGTACTGCATCCTCAGCAGCCATTTCAAAGGAGTCATACAAACTCACCATTTCAGCGCCATAAAAGACAACCCATTTACCCATATGCCGGGTTTCGAGCTCTTGACGCCGTGCTTCGTAAGCGCTGATATCCTTGTCTAAATCGGGCATTGTCTGGCTCCGTGCGGAATAATGTTTAGTATAAATGAACACAAGAGCTGCCCCAGTTATTATTTTTTCCTTATGTACCCGCCAAATAACCTCCAGCTTATCTATGAGATGCCGCAAACCCTGGACCGAGTTCATGGTTCAAATTTGGTTCAGATCAGCGGCGCGAACCCTGCGCGGGCGGAATACGGCCTGCGCCGGCGGCCGGTTTGCTGCTCGCGCTGCGTGGCGCGCACGACCAGGTCTTCGAGGGCGTCGCTCGCGGCGATGTCCCAGCGCTCGGCTTGCGGGGCGCCGCGGGCGGCGCCGGCCATCGCGGCGGCGGCGTAGGCCAGCGCTTCCTGCGCGTTGCGGATCAGCACGGGGCTGGTGGCATCGGACAGGTCGGGATAGGATTTTTGATAGCGCAAACGAATTTGCGTGTCGCGCGTGGCGCCGAGAAAATACAAACCGTCCGCGCGCCATTCCCAGAAACGCAGCGTCAGCGCCTGTGGCTCCGACGGCAGGCCATCGTGGCCGGTGAGGTCTGTCATCTCGATGAAATCGTTGGAACTGAGGTTGGCGCGCTCCCACAATTTCACGGGCACGAGCAGGTCCGGCGGCAATTGATTCGGCGGCGCCGTCGCGTCCGTGATCGAAACTTGCGCCGAGGCGTCCACCACGGTTACGGCCGGCACAACCAGCAAAACGTCGTCGCTCAGGAAGCTGCCCGACTGCACGTTGGCTAGCGCGCGCTGCGCCTTGCGGTACGCCGAGTTCACGTACGGCAGCAGCACCGCATCGGTAAAAAGATTTCCGGCGGCGTCATTCAAGAGCGAGCGCACCAGCGCCGTGATCTGCCCCGCTGTGTTGTAAGCCGTTGTTCCGACGACTGGCATGAGGAGACCTCGTAATTTGTGATTCGTGAATCGTAATTCGTGGAATGAGCCGCTGAATTCGCGGCTTGATTGGCGCAGGCTTCAGCCTGTACGTTTCAGTCTCTGCAAGGTCACACACCCACAGACTGGGGCTTACACCACTTGACTCGAAGCCACTTCTGTTTCGCGATGAATGTGTAGACCGGCGAAAATCGACCACAGATATTTTCCGCCTTCACGAATCACGATTCACGAATCACGTTCCAGCAGGCAGCGGCGACTGCTTCAAATACGCGGCCACGCCGATGATGCCGGACATCAGCGCGCTCACCCCGGCGATGGCCAGCGTGGAGTGCAGGCCGGCCTGCAGGTTGAAAGTTTGCGGGTCGATGCCCACGGCGGCGAAGCCGGTGATAACGCCGTTGGCGCCCCCGGCAATCGCGGCGGCCACCAGGCCGCGCCACCACACTTGAAAATTTGTCCAGGCGCTCACGAAGTCCTCTAGTGGCACAGACTTCAGTCTGTGGATTTCCATTGCTTATGCAAGCCTGCGCCTCGAAGCATCGACGGAACCCTACAGACTGAAATCTGTCCCAGGTGCTTAATAATTTGTCCAGGCGCTCACCAGATCGTCGTTTCATTCGCGTGATTCGTGAATGGCGATTCGCAATTCGTGAGAACCGTTCGCGAGCAGAAAGGTTTGAGTAACGCTCGCAGCCTCTAAACCGTGATTTGAAATTCAAATTTGAGATGAATTCATGCGGAAAGACCTGTTCAATCCATTCACGCAGCGTTATGGAGAAATCGTTTCACTAGCCACTAGTCACTCGTCACTAGCCACTAGTCACCAGCCTCCAGTCACTCTCCGCCGTCGCGTAGGCTTGGCATTCACAAATCACGAATCACAACTCACGCCCTCCGGTCACGCCTCACTTTACGGTGATGAGGGGAGCGCTCGGGGCGTTTGGGTTTGAGGGCACATTGGCGGTGGCCGGCGCGGAACATGCCGATTCTTCATTCAGCGAGTCCATAGTGGTCACGCAATAACTGTAGCTGGCGCCCGCGGACACAGCGGTGTCCGTGTAGGTCAGCCCGGCGGTGAGGGCCGTGTCCAGCTTCGTGTAGGCTGCCGCGCTCGCCGGCGAGCGGTACACGTTGTAGCCGCTGATCGTTCCCGAACCTCCCACGGGCGATGGCGCCGTCCAAGTGAGTGTGACGCTGTGAGCGGTGCCTGGGGGAACGCCTTGCGCGCCGGCGGTTGCGGCCGCGAACAAGGCGAAGGCAAGCAGCAGGGCGCGCGAAGCTCGCCAGCGGTGATTTTGAAATTTGCGCATATGTGGAGTCCTTTTCGTGCGGATTAGTTGAAAGGTCTCAGTAGCACAGGCACTCTTGCCTATGCGGTTTTTGCGATTGTCGCTGGATTCGCAGCCTGCGTGTTCAGCATGCAAAACCGCACAGCCAGGAGTGGCTGTGCTACTACTGCTTCAATTCCACGAGGAACATTTCCGGGGTAATGGCGTCCGTGGACGCCACGTTGAACTGCAGGTTGATGGTCACCGCGGACGCGGTGCTGACGGCCGCGGTGTCCAACTTGATCGAGTTGGTTCCGCCATTGCTGTCCTGGCCCAACGTGGAAATGGATTGCGCGCTGGTCGAGCCCGGATTGTTCATGATGACGTAGGTGTTGCGCTCGAGTTGATTGGCCGCGCCGGACGGGGCCACGGCCGTGGTGGACGTGCCGCCAAACGAAAGCGTGTACGTAACGGCGGCAGTGCCCGTCGTGTGCTTGGCCAGGACGGTGATGATGATTCCCTGCCCCGCACCCATCACGCCCGCCGGGAGCGTGCACGTGTAGTAGGTGGCCGCCGCCCCTGTTCCGGTGACCGGTGACGCGGGACCCTGGTAAGCGCACGCGGAACTGTCGGCGCTTCCCACCGTTTGCGCGGCGCCGTTGTTCTCGATTTTTTTCCAGCGGTGCGCGGTAGAGTCGGCATACAGCTGGTCGACGTTGGCAACCCCCGCGGGAGCGGTGGTCTCGGAGGCCGAATAAAATTTATAGCTATGGACGCCGCCATTAAAGGGAAATTGCACGCCCGCCGGCAGCGCGGAATATTGCGACGCTGTGAGATTGAAGCCCAGGAAGCCGGTTCCCAAGCCGCCGCCGAGTCCGCAGAACAAACAGGAGTTGCCGTTGTTCTCCTGATTGAGCCAGGAACGCATGGCGTTGCCGACCACAGGCGGCGTTCCCGCCGTGCCGGAAGCGGACGTGAACGTAAACGTGCAAGTGCCGTTGGTCACGGCGGTGGAATTGAAGAAGTGCGCCTCGCCTCCAGGCGTGGTTCCATAATAAATGTTGCAACTAGTAGGAAAGTAAATGGCCTCCGCCACCGACAAGTTGATGGAACTGGTTGCGCCGACCGTCTGCGAAATCTCCTGGCTGGCCCCGCCCTCGCGGCCTGCCGCGTCCAGGACGGTCGCAACGAAATAATAGGTGCCGGCGGAAAGCGATCCGCTGCCGGTTCCCGTCACGCTGGGGACCGGCCGGCGGAATACATGGCCGAGCATGGGCTCCAGAGCGGCCACCGCGGGATCGTTCCCGCCGCTGGTCAGAATTCCGGAAGTCTGGACATCGTATCCCAGCGAGGTTGCGCCCAGGTCGCACCCTGCGTAAGTTGTGCCGTCCACGCTTCCCCACTGCCCGTTCAGGAGCGTGCTGGCGTTGTTGAATGTCCAACCTATGCATCTGGTGGCGTTCCCGACGAACTGCGCGCCCCAGACGTAGTGCACAAAGCCCGTCAAGTTCGCCGTCACATTCCAGGTGGTGCCGGGAAGCGTGCCGGTCGGTCCGTAATCGTATTGCAGTGATTGGTCCGGTATGTTGGGGTCGTTGTCGCTCGCCTGCCCGCTGATGGAAACGCTCCCGGGACCGCCGGCCACGGCTGTGATCAGGCCTTGATCCCAGTTGCTCTCGATGCTGGTGGTCCCATCAATGGCGATCGTGCCGAAGGCGTTACCGCCGAAAATGTCGTCATCCCTGATCGTGTGGTAGCGGAAGGCATTGTCGTGAAAACCAAATACCGCGGATTGCAAGGAAGACGTCAGGCCGGTATACCAAACCAGCGGAATCAGAGTGTTGGAGTTGTTTGAGCTGTTCCAGTCCACATGATAGAACTGGCTGAAATAGGTATTCGCATCGATTCGCAATCCGACGCCACTTCCCTGATTCTCTATCACCTCATCATCCCTCATGGTCAGGGCGCCCAGCGAATCTTCCACGATGACGTCCTCGCTGCTGCTGAGAGTCAGGCGTTCCAGATCCATATTGTTCGGGCTACCGTAGGCCACGAAAATCGCGCCCACTTGCGTTTGCGCGAAAATACTGGCGGTCGACAAAGTCCAGAAGCCCGAAGTATAAGCGCCGCCATTGCCGAACCAGGACACCCCGCCCGAACCTGCGGAACCGCCTCCGACGGTGCCGAAGATCGGAAGCCCGAATAATTGAATCGCGCCGCTCTGAACGATGGAGACTCCCGCCGGGCTCGCCGGAAAATCGATTCCAGACAAATACCAAAGTCCTTCGGGGATGAATACCTGGCTGCGATTCAGGCTTGTGCCGTCCGCGGCAGCGGCAGCCAGCGCGGAATCAAAGAAGGGCCTGGCATCGGGATAGACATACGCATTGGCGCCGGATGAGTTGGTTGCCGCGTTGGCAAGAACCAGGCTGAGTGTTCCCGCTCCTGAAACAATCGTGGTAACCAGCGCGTCCGCCGTGGCCGACGCGGGCGGCGTGTACGGAAAAAACGGAAACATCGAAGACTTGGAGAAGTTGAAAGTTTCCGCCCCTTTGTCAATGTAGCCGCAAACTCCGCCCGAGGAGAATTGCGAGCACTGAAACGAATATCCGAGCGGCGTATAGCTACCCGTGGCATCGCTCCAGATCAGGTAGCCGACGGCGCCCGCGTCGTAGGCCCAGTAAATCGCAACCATGTCCAGGGGCGTTCGCGTGGCCGGCGCCGTGGTAACCGTGATCGCGGAGCTGGCCGCTGACGTTCCGAGGTGCGGATCGATGGCGGCTACTTTGTAGTGAACCGTCGTTGAGCCGGTTCCGCCGTAGACAATCGGCGCCGGCGTGCCGACGGTGGGAGCGGCGAGAGTCGAGGTCGCACCGGCGGCCTGCACAAAAATGCCGCAACCATTCTTGAATCCGAGATCCGCGCTGAGAGTCAGAGCGGTGGAAGTCGCGCTGATGCTCCCCGAGGTATTTTGATTGATGTTGATCGCCGAATTATCGCAGCCCCCGGGAGGCATGTAGGCCGAGATGTCCCGCCACGGAATCGGCCCCTTGAAGCGCTGCGCGCCGTTCCACTGGTTATCCTGATTGGTGGAGGGCACGGGATTGCCGCCCACGGTGAGCGATCCGGTCACCGCGGCCGAACCGTTCACGGTGAGATTGCCGCTGAGCGAAAGCGAAAACGCGGAAATGCCGCTGGTGGTGGTGACGGTGGTGAAGGTGGGCGCGGTCGGATCGCTGGGCAGAATCACGTTGGGGATCTGCTTGGTTGTGATGGAAGGGCCGCTGATCTCGATCTCGTAGCGTCCCGGCGCGGCGTAAAAATTGTAGTTTCCCAGGCCGTCGGTCGAGGTCGGATTGGCCAGCGCCTGCGTCAGCCCCGCGTCGGAGTAAATCAGCGCCAGCGGCGAGCACGGTTGCCCCGTGGCCGCGGAAGTGCACACGCGCACGGATGCGCCCGCCATCGGCCGCCCCTGCGCGTTGAACACGATGTCATCCTTGCGCGATCCCTGGGCGCGCGCGTTAGCGCCGCACGCCAGCAGCGCGACCACCGCCAGTGCGAGAAAATGTTTCGTCAGTCTCGTCATTTCCACTCATCTCCCGTGATAAATGCAAAATCTTTGTAACCACGGATTCACACGGATGAACACGGATGAAAACTGGGAAGAAACTGTGCGGGAAGAACCAGAAGCTTGCCGGTTTTCTTGAAAACCGTCTAATTTGCTTTATCGGTTTTTATCCGTGTGAATCCGTGTGCATCCGTGGTTCCACTCTCAGTCTTTGCTCTTCTCTGCGGCTCTGTGTCTCTGTGGCATTCCCTCGGGCGGAGGCTGGACGAGTCCGAGGGCCAGCGCCTTGTCGCGGTTGAGAATCGCGTGGCAGGATTTGCAAACCGCCACGCCGGGCTTGACGCGCTCGCCGCAGCCGGGACACTCTTCGGTTTCGCGCGCCTGGTAATGCCATTCCTTTTCCAGGCCCAGCCGCGCCGCGGCGCGCCGCTGCAAATCGTGAATGAACAGAAACGAGTGCGAGCGTTCCCACTCGCGATCCGCCGCGGCCACCAGGGCGCGGTAAAAGTCGTCGAGCTTTTCCTGAGCGGCGCGCAACTCCTGCTCGGTGGGCGAGTCGCCCGCGCACACGAAGACGCCCAGAAAACTGCGCTCGCCCGCGTCGGAATTAATCTCGCGGCAGAGGTCCTCGGCGATTTCGCGCGCCGTAATGGCCAGCGGCAGCGTGCGCTTGTCGCCGTAGTCCATCACCGCCGTGCGCGGCGTGATGCGCGTCAGCGCGAACGATTCCCCTTCGCCGCGCTCAGCAATCTGAAACGTGCCGTACATCCGCTGCGCCATGTAGCGCTGCTCGGTGATGTTGGCAATTACCGCTTGTGGTGAACGCTCTGCGTGAACCGCGGTCTCGCTTTGCATTTTGGCTGTTCTCCTTGCGGAAATGTGACTGGTGGCTAGTGATTAGTGATTGGTGACTGGTCAAAACCCACATCACCAGACTCCGCCAATGGCACAAACATTCCGGTATTCGTAAATCTCAAATCCCTCATCGCCGATCAGGACTCACGCCTTCGTTCACGAGTCATCCGTCACGATTCTCAGTTCACTAGCCACTAGTCACCAGTCACTAGCCACTAGTCACGACAGCACTGCATCCGCGTACGCATCGTACTCGCGCTCCTCGCGCCGCGTGCGCTCCTCGAGCGCTTCCCTTTTCTTCGCAGCGGGAACGCCGCGACTGGTTTCAATCGCGCGCGCGATGTGCCGCGCCACCGCCGGCGTCAGTTGCACGAACTCGCCGCGCGGCCCCTCCAGCGTGAAGCAGTGCTCGTAGTCCCCACGCGAAGGATACGGCCCCAGCGCCGGAACGTTCCGCCCATTCACAATTTCGATCGTCCGCGTCTGCCACTCGGCCGGAGAACCGTAGCTCTCCGCCGGCATCCACCGCTCGATGTGCCAGCGATTGTGCGGCGCATACTTCGGCTCGCGCCGCAGCTCCACCACCTCGCGGACCAGCGCCCCCGAAACAGGATCGCGGTCCTCCCACTTCCCCCCAATCCAATCCAGCCGCGACCATCCCCACACCGCCCGGTAATTGGCCTCGCCAAACAAATTGCGCCCTCCCGCGAGTTCAAGCGCGCGCGCCACATCCGCCGGCGCCTCATGCGCCCGCCGGCAAGCAAGAGCTCGCGCGCCACGTCCGGCGGCGCGTCATGCGTTTCGCGAATAATGTGGATCACAGAAGTTTTGCGGATGCAGCAAAGGAGAACTAAATTAAACGATTATACTAATGGCGCCGAATGCATGTATGGAGCGCCCACCTGCAAAGGCGACCTTTATTGTCTCTTTGGCAAGGCGGTTGAGGCAGTCATAGTACTTTGCGGCAGTGAACACCAGCGCGGGATCGGGTCTTTTGACCCCAGCCTTGCGCAGTTTCTCCTCACTCGCGGAGTATTTTTTTTGATGTTTTGCGCAAGTTTGATAAATGCTCGGCGTGCTTCTGGACTCATAGAAATAGTATACAACTTTCAGCACGAGTGGAGGCGCAAGTGATGCGAGCCAGACCGGGCTGCGAAACCGCATTGCATTGTCATGCCTGGTTTTCCACGATTCACGATCACGAATCACGTCAATTTGCGGAATTGCGCGGAGAACGTGATGATGTCGCTCGTGGCCGACGACGGGTAGGCCGAGCCGCCGGTGAATTCCGCGCCGCTGGATCCGGTGGTGAAGCCGCGCATCTTCCAATTATTGGCCGCGGCGCCCTGCTGCATTTGATATTGATTGGGCGTGCCGCCCTGCACGGTGAAGCTCGCCTGGACCGGCCCGTACGCGGGATCGGCCATGCTCGATTCGACGGTTTCGCCGCGCAGCGCAATTTGCCCGAGGAGCTGCGTCCAGTCGACGGTGTCGCCGCCCGTAGGGTAATTCCCCGAAAGATGCACCGCGCCAAAGGCATAAATTTGGGTCGCGCCCGGATCGATATCGGTAAGCGTAAGTGTGACAGACATGTTCTTCTCCTGTTCTTTGGTAGCACAGACTTCAGTCTGTGGGGTTTTGTCAATTTCGCCCAGCGTGCGCCACGTATACCTGCGTGAACCGAAAAGCGGCGCGCAGCTTGGACGGGGCCCCCAGCCAAGATCAAATGGAAACCCACAGACTGAAGTCTGTGCTACTGTACGCCGCGTCCGGAAACAAGCGTGGCTGGTGACCGGCGACTTGGTTTTCACCAGTCACCAATCACCAGCCACCATTCACGTTTTTCTTCCTAGTACCCATTCGGCCGCGCCAGCGAATCGATGAAGCTGCCGCTGCGCGGGGAGTCGTTCCACACCTGGAATCCGGTGTCGAAATAGAAGATGAAGGACGCGGAGATGCCGCCGCTGGCGCCATAAATCGGGAACACGGTTTGCCCGCCCACCTCGAAGAAATCAATGTCCTTCATCACCGCGCGGCCCCAGTGCGACAGGTCGAGAAAATCCACGCGCGTCTGATCGGCGTTCACCGAACTTTTGATCGGAATGCCGGACATCGTTTTCTTTCCGGAGAAGAGCATGTCCAGGTCGCTGGCGCGGCCTCCCGGCCCTTCTTTTACTATTTGGGAAACCGTGATGCCCAGATTTTCCCAGGCGTGTTCCTGCTCGACGCTGGTGTAGGCGATCAGTTTGCCGAGATGGTTGATGCCCAGCGCTTTGCGGACTTTGTTGATCGCCAGGCGCGCGTGGCCGGGAACCAGCGCGGCGTTGCCCGCATTGACGCGCGGCGTTTGCAATTGCTGCGGATATGTTGCGCGGTTGAGGTTGAGCCAGGTGCCGGTGGTGGCGTTGTTCTGATGATACTTGATGCCGAAGAGCGACACGGGCGAAGAGCCGGTCAGGCCGTCGTGCACGATCACGTCGTTGACGGACGTACCCGTAGGCACATTGTCCACGGTGATGGTTTGCGTCGAGGATATCGGATCGGCCGCGGTCACGCTGGTGACCACGCCGGCCGCGACGTTGCGGTTGGTCGTGAGCGTCGGATCGTAAATCTGAATCGTCTGCCCCACGTAGACCAGCGCCGCGCCCGTGGGCACGGCCATGGTGAACGTGTTGCTGGCGATCGCGCTGATCGTGCCCAGCACGCCGTTGCCGGCGGTCTGGATCACTTTGTCAAGGAAGGCGCGGAATTGCTTCATGCCGCTGGCGATTTCGCGTTTCACGGCATTTTCGATGGCCTTCTCGCGCGCGTTCGAGGCGTATTCGACGAGCTTGGTGATTTGCACCGCGAAACGGAAGAAAATCGGCGAGACTTGCGCCACGTCGTAGGTGCTGCCCGAGCCGAGTCCCAGGTCGCCGCCGTCGGCGCTGTAGCTGCCGGCCTTGCCGCCGGGAATGAGTTGCAAGGGCAAGCGCATATTGCGCGAGCTGACTTTTTCGACGTCACCGCGTTGCTGGATCATGCTGAGCAGAACATCGTCGCGCTCGTAGAGCAGGGGCACTTTGTCGCGCACCTTCTCCAGTTGCAACGCGACGGTTTGTGCGTTGTTTTGTTGTGCCATGATGGCTCCTTGTTGTTATATGGGTATGAATGCAGGTAGTAGGTATGAAGTGCAGGATGGCTTGAAATCGGTCGGAAGAGTGGCTAGTGGCTAGTGGCGAGTGGCTAGCGATTTGCGAACCGTGAATCACTGCCGCTGCGGTCCCGGAAAACCTCGGCGTAATTGAGTTTGGTTCTTAGCTAGCCACTAGCCACTGCGTCACTGGCCACTCATCATCGCATTCCCAAGAATTTCTTCGTCGCTCATCGACGCGTAGTTCACTTCGCGCGGCGACATTTGACGCAGGGGCATAGAGTCGAGCGAGCCGCCGGGCGCGGCGATATCGACGCGCGACGCCGCGGCCGCTTGCCGCGCGGCTTTGGATCGCGCCGTGTTCAACACCGTGCTGGTCCATTCGCCGATGACGCGCCGTGCCACGCTGGGCACCAGCTGCTTGGCGCGTCCCGCGAGGAGCGCCGCGACGCGCTGCTGTTCCGCGCCGCCAAATCGCCGGTCGCGCAGCACGCCGGCGACCTGCTCGGAGAGCGTGCGGTCCGCCGCCAGCGCGCGATGCACTTCGTTGAAAATATCTTCGCCGATGCGCCGCGCGGCGCCCTCCGCCACTCCTTCGGGCATCACGCGCGCCAGAGTGTCGCCGATCGACCCGCGCACGTCGCGCGCGACAGCGTCGTTGGTAGCCCGCTCAAAGGCCGCGTAGGCCGCAGGATCGAAATGCGGTGACTGGCTCGCCCTGAGCTCCTGCGAAGGGTGACTAGTGACTGGCTCGCCCTGAGCTCCTGCGAAGGGTGACTGGTGATTCGTGATTTGTGATTCGTGATTCGCGGCTAGTGACTGGCGATTTGTGATTCGTGATTCGTCCAACGCTGGCTGGGGCGAACTGCTGTAGCCCGGGTCTTTAGACCCGGGGATTTCTTCAACGTTCGCGCCAACTTCCCCGCCCCTGAAGAGGCGGGCTACAGCGGGATTCCCTGACTCCTTGCCTCCTGTTTCCCTGCCTCCTGCCTCACTGCCTCGTGTCCCCATCCCCGCCAGAACTTTCGCCGCCTCGGCAAACATCGACCGAAACGCCGCCGGATTTGCGCGCGCCAGCTCCGCCACCACTTCCGACTGCGCCCGCGCATCGCCGGAAAAAATCGCCGCGTCGATCCTGTCCACGGACTGCGTCGCCTCGCGCAGCGTCAAAACATCGCGCACACCTCCAGGCAACAATTCCTTGATCGCCCGCGCCTCCTCCGGAGAAGCAAACGCCGCGCGAAATTCCTGATGCTCGCGCCAAAGCTGCTGCGCCTCGCCGCCATGCTTCGGATCCGCCGCCAGCGTCGCCATCCACGCCGGCATCTGGCCGCTTGCACATGGTTCAGCCTGTGGGCGCTTTCATATCCGCAGGGCCGTCTTTCGCCGCCGAGGAATCGTCTCTGCTGCCCCGCATCGCGGAGTTGCTCTGCTGGCATGCCTGAGCGCCGAAGCCGCCGTCGGGCGAAGGCGGGTCAATCCCCAAAATTTCCTCGTCCGTCAGGTACGCCCCGCCCGTCGCGCCACTATTCGGCGCGCTCGCCGAGGAGCGCCCGCCCCGCCTTGCCCCGCATCCGTCCCAGCCCAATCCAGATCCACTTGCGTTCCACTGCTCATCGTTCTCTCCTTGGCGAGACCTTGGCATGACTATTGAAATTCAAATGCTCTACACAGAGGGCACCGAGAATCACAGAGGGCCACAGAGATAATCGGCAGAGTAAGGAATGAGCGCGCTCTCCAGGTTTCTCCCGCTTTTCCTCTGTGCTCCTCTGCGTCCTCTGTGGTGAGTCCCGGTTTGAATTAGCGTCAACCGTATCAGAGGCTGGCGAGGATCCGCCCCGGTTCGTGGCCTGCCCCGCACCCTGCGCGGCATACGCCAGGCCGATTGCCCGCAAATGCGCCTCGGCGTGCGCGCGCACGTTGGCGAAGCCCGCTGGATTTTCGATGCGCGCGATTTGCCCCGCGTCCGAGTTCGCCCAGCGTCTGCACTCCTCCAGCTCGACGACATGATTATCGAAGAGTAAATCCACCGGGACGGAGGGCTCGAGTGGCGCACGCTTTAGCTTGCGGCTTTTGTCTCGCGCTCCCGGGCTGTAACAGGTGGGCTCGACGTGTCCTCGGCCGTGTGTGTCGATACGTCTCCTTCGTACCAAACCCCGCAAGCTGAAGCATGCGCCACTGGCGCGCCGGCCAGCAGCTGATCGATCTCCCGCAGCTGCTTGTTGCGCGAATCTTCGCCCGGCACGACCAGGTCCGACAAACCGAGCACGCCTTTCACGAAGCCGATGTTGGACGGATCGGCGAGGGCCTGCTGGATCATCGGGTCGGACGACGCCATTAGTTGTTGCACCACGGCACGCTGTTGCGATTTCAGCCGCGGAAAAGTTTCGTCGCTTTCGGGATGCGCCTGAATGTTGCCCTTCAAATCGGCCAGGCGAATCCAGCGCGACTCGAATTCGCCTCCCGGCCCGAGAATGGGAATCTCCGCGTCCTCGGGACGATTTTTGCGGAAGCAGTCCACCGACAGCAGCATCACGTCCGCATAAAAAGTTTTCAGGCGCCGCCACACCAGTCCCAGGCGCCCAAGCGCCTGATCGCGCGCCATGGCGTAGCCCGACGCGGTTTTCACCGATTCCATTTCGCCGCCAAACACGGCGGGAAAAAGTCCGGTAAGAAATTGCGCGACAGGCCCCATCAATTCCTGCTGATGGCGCACCAGGTCGGGCGGCACTTGCGCCGGGGCAGGCTGAAAAAATCCCGCCGCCAGAGGCTGACCGGGCCGCGCGCGCGCTGGATAATGCGCCGCGGGCTCGGCCGTTTGATTCGCGAGCGCGTCGAAATCGAGCACCTGCGGATCGGCGTAAATCGGCGGGATGCCGTACTCGTACGTTTCCGCCTGAATATTGGAGAGCGTGTTATAGCGCTCCTGAATCTGCACCAGCGAATCGCCGACGCTCGGCCGGTTCTGCCCGTCGCCGGGAAGCGCGTGCATCACGCGCCAGCGATCATCCATGGATTCGTTGCGCGATTCGCAGTACGTGTCGCCCGCGTAACGCCACATAGCAGCCGTCGGGAAACAGCGCCAGCAGCGCGTCACGCACGCTCTTGTCCTCGATCGCGTAGAACGACCACGGCCGTATCCAGGTCCGCGAAAACGTAATTAAATTAAACAGCGCGTCGCCCGGATGCGTCGTTGGCAATCCCTGCGCAATCGGCCACGCGCGTCGCCCGCGCGTACACTTCGTCCGCCGATTGCGGCCCGCCCATCTGAATTTTATCCGCCGCGTGCGGGTAGCTGGCCTTGAGTTTCGCGCGATGCACCTCCATCTGACCATTGCAGGTACGGATACTCGTGCATCTCGTTCGCCCACACGGGCGTATTCAACTCCAGCCCGCCGACCACGGAGATCACTTCCTGCCCGTTGGCGACGCGCCGCACTCCGGTAATCAGCGGCACCGCCACGCGCGGCGCGGGTTTGAAATGTTCCGGCCCGAGCGAGGCCCCGCAGTTCTTGCAGATCACTGGTGGAAGCAAGCCGGGGCCACCAGTGGCGCACGCTTCAGCTTGCGGATTTTGACCCAGTCAGCGATTGCCGTGCAAACTGTAGAGCGTCGCACGTTCCCCGTCAGCGCCGGTATCGCCCGCAGCTTCTCGAGCCCATCGCGAATTCTCCTCCTCTGAGACGCGGGCTCTCGAATTCGCCTGCCTCCTTGCCGATCCTGCTTCCGCAGCTTCCTGCTTCCGTCGCCTACTTCCTGCTCCGCGCCGCACTCGGGGCACACATAGGCGTCATCGCCCAGCGGAACGTAATGTTCCTCGATCACCGGCTCATCGTGCGAACCGAAACGCTGTGCGTCGGCGACATAACGCACGTAGCCGCCGATTTTTCCGTCCGTCCACAAATAAAACGCCACGCCGGTGAGCAAATGCTGCACGCGATTGTTTTGCTCGACGAGATCGCACACCTCGGAAGCGGCGCGCGCCGCGGTGATGTCTCCTATGGACTGCGCCGACTGCGGATAGAAGCGCGTAGCCGGCACGTCCTGGCTGAGTATGGAAATAAAGGAGAGGCCGAAGGCCTGATAGAGATTGGTGACAAACTGGTAGCGCGGCATTTCCGCCGCGGCGCTGTCATCGTAAATTTTCGATTCGTAGGGCAGGTGCCAGGTCATGTCCTGCGGATTCCACCACGCGTATTGCAAGCCCTGCCAGAACAGGCGCGCTTGGCGGATGCGGCGAATTTCGTGCCGCCGCGCGACGATGCCTTCTTCGCGATACTGCACCACGAGTTCGCGCAGCGCATTCACTAGATCCGGCCGCAGTTCCTCGAGCCGCTCGTTGTTCGGCCCGAGCGCCTGCTTGGCCAGCGCTTCCTGCAAATTCGCCGCCGGCTGCTTGCCGTCAATGCCGAGCGGCAAGCCGCGCGCGGCAGTTACGCCCTGCGCGGACTGCGCGCCGCTTGCGGTAAATCCGCTGGCGGCGGAGGAACCGTCCAGCGGCGCAATGCTGCCGTCGTTCGGCGCTTCATTCTCGCCGTTCAAGATGGCCATGTCGGTAGCATCATTGAGCTGTGTATTCATATTTTTCGTAGCACAGATTCAGTCTGCGGCCATCAGATTTCGCAGTGGCGCATGCTTCAGCTTGCGGGGGTTAGTCTCACGCGGCACCATCTCATCATGCTTGCTGTGATGCTATCGTCGCTTGCCACCATCAGCCGTGGCCACACGAAAACCCACAAGCTGAAGCATGCACCACTGTTGACGTTCCGACACAGCTGGTATAGAAAGAGGTGCAGTCTTCGGACCCCGCGCGCTGCAATTACAGCCGCTCATTCTCAAAGCAAAACAGGAGGCGCCATGCTAAGTGGATTGCTGTGGTGGGCTATCGTCGGTTTAATCGCCGGTTTTCTGGCCGGAAAAGTAATGAAGGGCGGCGGGTTCGGCGTGATCATGGACATCGTCATCGGCATCATCGGCGCCATAATTGGTGGATGGGTCTTCGGCCTGCTCGGAATTTTTGCCGGCGGACTAATCGGCTCCATCATCGTGGCCTTCGTCGGCGCCTGCATCCTGCTGTGGATCGTGCGCTTGATTAAGAAGGCGTAATTTCTCACTTTTCAGATGCGTTTTTCCCGGCCGCGAATTCCCTTTCGCGAGCGATCTGCGTCCAGGTGCGGCGGCGCACCGGAGGCAGGCCCACCACGCCGCGCCGTGCGTCGTCCTCAAGCGAAATCGGCGGAAAACCCGCCGTCCCGAGCAGCGAATTCACCAGCGCGCGATTCTCCGCGCGCAGCCGCGCCAATTCTTCCTCGAGAAGCAGCACGTAACGCCCGCGCAACCGCCGTCCGAGCCAGGTAATGATCGTTTGCCGCATAGATCAGGTGGCGCATGCTTTAGCTTGCGGGGGTTGGTTGCGGCAAGGCGCGATGTCCTCCCGCCCAACCCCTGCAAGCTAAAGCATGCGCCACGGAAACCTCTTGTCCAGCTTGCCTGCCAGTGCTACCGTGTCACGAATGGTGACATTCTACCAGCGCCGTCTGCCGCACTGGCACCCCGCCGGGCAAGACATCTTCATCACCTGGCGGCTTCACGGCTCGCTCCCCGCGCAATTCCGCCTGCCAAGGGAAGCCGAATCCAGCGGCAGGGCCTTCGTCAACTATGACCGCGCCCTGGACAAGGCCCAAACCGGCCCCATGTGGCTGAAAGATGGCCGCGTCGCCGAGGCGCTTCTCACAGCGCTGCGGGAGGCCCAGCGGCGGCAACTATTCGCGCTGCGCGCCTACGCCGTGATGGCAAATCATGTTCACGTGTTGCTCGCTCCAAATTCGCCGCTCGAGCGGATCACGTTGCAAATCAAGGGTGCCTCGGCCCGCGCTGCGAATCTGATCCTGGGCCGCACCGGAGAGCCCTTCTGGCAGGAGGAATCGTTTGATCACTGGGTACGGAATCCCGGCGAGGGGCAGAAAATTCGTGCGTACATTGAAAACAATCCGGTCGCCGCGCGGCTTGTTGCGAGCCCAGAAGACTGGCCGTGGTCCAGCGCGTCAAATCCAAATTGGGTGGCGCATGAGTGGCGCATGCTTTAGCTTGCGGGGTTTGGTTGCGGCAAGGTGCGTTGTCCTCCCACCCAACCCCGCAAGCTAAAGCATGCGCCACTGAACGCGCGCCACTACCACCCTTGCGGGCGCCAGCGTCTTGGCACTACCGGGGCTACTCTGCGCTGCTCTTCGGCGGAAAATTTCTTCAGCCAGATGGCGCGCGAGGTGGGGTCGACTGCGCTGATGCGCTCGGCGGCGAGGACTTCCGCGGGGGCGCGGCCTGGTTCCAGCGCGGACTTCAGGCCGTAGCGCGCGGAGTCGGCGGGATCGTCGCCGTCGCACTTCAGCGTGTCTTCGACATTCGCGGGATCGCGCGTGAGCGTGGGCAAATTTTCGATCAGGCGCGGGCAATTTTCGGCGATCAGCCAGTGATCGGCTTCGAGCGCCTGGTACATCAGCATCCAGCCGCCCACGCGATCGTTGTCCGCGGGAGTGGGGCGCGGCAGGCCCGCGGCGGCCAGGCCGTCGCCGAGCTGCTCAGCGATCGAAGCATCGGCGGTGCGTTGCGCGAAGGCGTCCGGCGAAAGATAAATGTGCGCGGATGCGTGTGCGCGCGGATGCGCGGCGAGAGGCGGTTCTGCACGAACTCGCGATAAGTCACCACGACGCCGTCATTGCGCGTGGCGTGCCAGTAGACCGCGCTGGGATGCTCGAATCCCCAGTCAATCGAAATCCAGCGCGGCGTCCACGGCTCGAGCTGCACTTGCTCGGCGCGCACGGTGTGCCGCTCCCGCGAAAAAATATCGAAGTACTGCCCGGCGTAGACGTCCCACTCGCCATCGAGAAACGCGCGGCGCAGCGCCTCGGGAAGTTGTCCAAGCGTTTTTTTATATTGGTCGTCGTGCGCGAAGTACGGATTGTCCGCGATCGTTGCGTGAATAAATTCGTAGTCGTCCGGATCGTACTGGTCGGGGCGGTCCATCCCCGGAGCCGTGACGCGATCGACCCACAGCGCCTTCACCCAGGCGTGGCCAATGTTGCCGGGATTGGTGGCGCCGGCCATGCAGGGCTTGGCGCCTTTGATGCGGCAGCGATTGCGGCTGGTGAGAAATTGCCACTGCTTCAGGGTGAAGTGCGTGAGCTCATCGACGCCGATGAATAAATATTCGGCGCCCTGGTAGCGGTAGACGTTGTTTTCGGTATCGCAATAGGCGAAGCGCGTGGTCGAGCCGTTCAGCCACGTGACGGTGTGCTTGGCTTCGTTGTATTTCTCGTACAGCTCGCGCGGCACATCGCGCCGGAAATAGGTGATCAGCGAAGCCTCGAGCTCCGGAAAGGTGCGCCGCAAGAGCAGCGTGTCCACGCCCGGATGCAGATGCGCCTGGTAGATGGCCTCGTACAGCAGGGCCTTCGTTTTTCCGGGCCCCGCCGCTCCGCCGAACAGGCGGTATTTGGCCTCGGATTTATGGAATTCACTCTGGCGGTCGAAAGGCGTATATCCGAATTTCCTGCAAAATTCCTTGAAGTCGCGGATGCATTTCTTCGCCAGCGATTTGTCGGCCTTGGAAGGCATGGGGTGTCAAATTCATTGCAGGATTCGCAGTCTGCTGCAGCCCGCCTCTTTAGAGGCGGGGGTTTTCTGTCCCCGCGCGGCAAAAATCCCCGGGCGACAGCAAATTTACGACGCCCTCAATTTTTTCCCGATGTAAAACGCGGCGGCGCCGGCGATGAAGCAGACCCCGATCGCGTAGTGATGCAGGCTGAGGACGATGCCGGCGACGAAGGCGCCCGCTCCGGCGATCTGCACGTAAAGGCCGATGGACTGCCAGGATGTTGTTGCGGAAGTTGTGGTCATGAATTCTCCAGGATTCCTGCTTTCAAATTGCGAAATCAATTGCAGCCGGGCGGCGTTGGGGCGGGTTTAGTGGCGCACGCTTTAGCTTGCGGGGGTTGCGTGGCAAGGCGGCGACGACGCGGCATAATCAAAAGCCGCAAGCTGAAGCATGCGCCACTTAAACCTCAGTGGCAGCATCCTCGGAGTAGCAGCGTTGGCGCCGCCGCGTTTGCCGGGTACACATACCCGCCAATTTCCCACCCGCTGCCTGCCGCGTTCTGGTTGAGAAGCGATACGCCGGCGGGCCACGACGACGACGGCGACAGCGCCATCTGATACGTCGAGCCGAGATTCACGCCGGCGTTGATGGCCGGCGAGATCGCCAGGAGCGCATAGTTTCCGGTCGACGATAACGCGGACCCGTTCGTGAGGCCCGGATCGGAGCTGAAGGAATGCGCGTCCTGTGAACTGTTCGTTTGCCAGTTGGCAAGATTGTAGGCTGTGCCTCCCCAATTGAAGGGCGTGCCCGATGCGGAGAAATAATCGTTGTAGTCGTACGCCGTGCCCGTTTCCGACGTGGCATCAACGCTGGCGTATCCGCCAGTATAAAAAATATTGTTCTTCACCAGCGCGCCGGTGGACGTGGACGCCTGCGTCACCACCGGGTTGGTCACGCCCGGGCCGTACACGGTGTTGTTGTAGAGGATGCTGCCGGCGCTGCCCGTAAGGAGAAAACCTTCGCCGCCGCTCAAGCTGGAGCTCGATGCCGAGATATCCAGCAAGTTGTCCCAGAAAGTGATCGACGCGCCCGTGGTCAGTCCCGAGTTTCCTCCGCTACCCACGTCCACGCCCCACTCGAAATTGCCGTAGATCAGGCTGTGCGAGACGCTCAGCGACGTCGTGGAATCGCCCACCAGGACGCCGTAGCCGTGCCCATTAAAAGTATCGGAGCGAAACGGCCCCGCCGTGCTGTAGATCAGGCAGCTGTCGACGGTATTGTTCTGCGCCCCGCCGTGCGCCACGATCACGCTCCACACCGAGCCGGTAAAGAGGTAGGCCTCGCGCAGGTACGTGTCGTTATAAAAAGTCGAATTTTGAATCAGGTTTCCCGTCGTCCCCGCGCCGTAAATGCACAGCGGCGAAGTCCCGTAGGAATTGTAGGCCGAGATGTTGCTGACGGTATTATTCGTCGCGCCGATGTAGACGCAGATCGGATGGCGGAATGTGTCGTGCGCCGAAAGGTTGCGCACAATGGAATGGCTCCCGGTCAGGTAGATCCCCCCAAGAGTTGTGCTGTTGGTGTTGTAAGTTTCGGCCTGGTCGAGCGAATCGAAAATCAGCCAGGACTGCGCGTTGTCCCAAGTCGTAAAAGTGGGGCTCGACGAGGTCACATAGGTGTAGGTCTTGCCGTTGGTCGCGACGTTGGAGCTGTCCGACGCGCGAATGTACAGATAGGTTCCGTCGTAGTACCACGAGCCGGGCGTCTGGTCCACCGAGAGCGCCGACGCTTCGATCCGGATCAGCGACCCGTTTTCCCACATCGCCACCGGCGCCGTGCCCAGCGTGTTCCGGTAAGTGAACTGCGTGGTGTTGATGCAGACGATATTTTTTATGACGATGTTGCCGCCGGTCGAGTAGCTGCTCACCGTCGTGCTCTGCGACTGATCCGGGCCGGAGAAATTCGACCACAACGTTTCGTGGTTGTTGGTGTAGTACTCCACGTTTCTCGCCGTGGTGTAAATCGTCACCATCTGATCCACGGTGTTGTCCAAGTTGTAGCTGATCTGATCGGAGGTCACCGTGGTTCCCGCGGCGACCGTTGCGCCGTTGTTCCCGCCGCCCCAGGTGATGCGGGTGATCGCGCTGGTGTTCGGCGCCGTGGTGGCCGGGCCGATTCCCGCTCCGGTGATGTTCAGCGCTGCTGTGGGAGCCGCCGTGACGCTGATGGTGATCAGCCCCGCGGGATTGGTGATGTCCAGATGCGAGACTTGCTCGCGCCAATTGCGCGTGCCGCTGTCGGTGCTGGACGTCCCGGAATCCGGAGGCGTAAAAATGGAAGTCGTGGTGTTGGGACCGAGCGTGTAGCTGCTGGTGTTCAACGCCGTCGAGCCCTTGATGACCGGATTCGCCCCGCTGCCATAAGCGCCAAAAGTGATGGGCGACCCGCTCGACCCGATCGATGGCGCCACGAGCGAGGTTCCGTACCAGGCATCGCCGCGATTGAACAGGATCGAGTCGCCCGGCAAAAACGTTGCGCCATTCACTTTCGCGATGGTCTGCCACGGTGCGCTCGTGCTTGTTCCGCTGTTCGTGTCGCTGCCCGCCGCCGCGACGTAGTACGTGGTGGCCCGCGCAGGCAGCGCCGCAAAAAGAAAAATAAATGCCAATCCAGTGGCGCAGGTTTTAGTAGCACAGACTTCAGTCTGTGGATTTTTGCCGCCCGCGCCCAAACCGCAAATCCGTACTACCAGCTTCCATACAAGCCCCGCCAAGCATTCCTGCTGGCCCTTGTCGCGCTTTGTGCCCGCACGCGGGAGTTTGCGCGCCACCAAATCCCGCAGGCTGAAGCCTGCCCTACTGCACCACATAGCTGATCCCGCCGGACACTTGTCCCGAGCCGGAATTGAAGATGCACAGATTGTCGCCGCTGGTTCCTTCGGCGCCCACGGAAGAATCGCCGTTGCCCAGCGCGATGCCGCCGTTGGCCGCGAAGTTCCAGCCGGTCGCGGCCGTCGCGCCGCCGAAGCCGCTCACTCCCGTGGTGCTCGTGGCGCACACCGAGCCCGTGCCCTCGACCACCGCGACATTCGCCGCCGCGGCCGCCACCACGTGAATCGAGCACACATAAATTTTCTTGGACGCCGTGCCCGCTACCAGCTGCGTATTCGCGGTCTGGCTGATGCTGGCGTAAAGTTTCACCTGCGCCTTGCAGGGATCCACGGCCAGGAAATTCGTCCCGTCCGTGATCTTGAATCCCTGACCCGTAGCAAATTGCCCCTGCGCCTCCGCAGCTTCCAGTAGTACACGCTTCAGCCCGTGGGTTCCCGCAACCCCGCCAAGCGCTGCAGCCTCAGACAGTGCAGATTTAAGTGGCACACGCTTCAGCCTGTGGCTCTTTGCCGTGTCGACCACGCGCCCCGCCGTCCCCCAATCAGTTTGGCGAACTCCCGCGAGTGCCGCTTGCGAACGTAGCGCAGGCGTCCCGCCGGCAATTTTCTCAGACCCAGGATTCCGCCACATTGCCGGCGAGACGCCGGCGCTACACAGGCCCGCGAGTAGCACAATTCCAAACGGCCACCATTTTTTTTTGCCCGCGCTCCGGGAATTCACCGAAGCATCGGCGGACGAGTCCGCCTCGCCGCCGTTCACGACGCCCATGCTTGGAGAGGCCGAGCCTGGGACCGACTTGCCCAGCGAAGCCGAGCCAAAAGCGGGCTTGCCCGCCGAAGCCTTGGCGAAGGCGGGCGAAGTCAAATCCAGCGATCCGCGCAACACGCCAAACTCAATTGCCACCGCCGCGGCCTCGTCCGCCTTGGCATTCCCCGTATTCGGCGCGACGATCCGCAATTCGCGATCCGAGTGCACCACTCCTCCCGGACGATCCACAACCACTGGCGCCGCCGCCAGTTGCGCCACGTGCCGCAACACCGCCGCTTCCAGCGCGCTATCTACCGAATCAAAATGGATTGCCGGAGCGGGCGCGCCCTCCGTAGTCCGCCACGCCTTTTGGTGGACGAAGGCGGGAGAGGAAGCGTCGCGATGCGATCGAGGCGCTTCCTCGCTGGCTGAGGTTGGGTCGTGCGTGGGGGGATCCGGCCGCAGGTGAGAGTCAGGGGTCTGAGGGGCCGGGGCGAGATCGATGGTGATGGCATAGCCGGCGGTCGGCCCGTGCGTGACCGCGTCGCTGGGAAGAAATTCCGTTACCGCAAAACCCGCGAGCCGCAGAAGATGCCGCGTGGCGCGCGCGCAATTGTTGTCGCCAATGATTTTGATTCGCATGGTTTATTAGTGGGACACGCTTCAGCGTGTCTGCTTTGGGTAAGAGGCCAAGGAAAAACGGAACCACAGATGCACACAGATGAACACGGAGGAAGATCTAAGAAACGAAAGAATGACAACCCTTGATGTTCCAGCTATTTATATTTCCGGTTTTTCATCTGTGTGAATCTGTGTGCATCTGTGGTTTCAAGCTCTTGTTCGTTCACCGCACGAAGGTGAGCAGCGCCGGGCCTGTGCCGCTCACGACCTGCAAGTACGCGACGGTGTCGCCCGCGTAAAAGCGCGAGCCGGAGCCGCCGTCCTGGACGCCGCTTGAGTGGCGCGGCGCGGAAACGGTTTCAATGCTGCCCGCCGAAATCGTGTCCTGTGTGGTCGCGTCGCCGGAATCGGTGCGAATGCGCATGTCCACGAGCACCGAATTCTTGATGGACACCGCCATGCAGTCGACCGGCGCGACCACCGCCGTCCAGGAAACCGTGTCCAGCGCGATCTGCTTCTTTACGTAATTTGGATTCGAGGCCATATGGGGGAATCGTGACTGGTGACTGGTGACTAGTGACCGGTGAACCGTGTTTAGTGTTTAGTGTTCAGTGTTTCGTGATTTGTGATTCGTGAAAAACCGCAAGCACACAAGGCCCGAACGGAGTATTCGTGATTTTCACGAGTTACGAATCACGAGTCACGAATCACGCACCCCTACGGCAGCATCTTCGCCGTGAGCGCGGAGCCCCCGGTAGAAGACGTCAGCTTGATTCGCAGAAAACGCGCGCGGACGCCAATCACCGTGCGGGCCTCGCCCGCTGTAGCCGAGGAAGTATCAATGGTGAAATATTCCGAATCGACGTCGGCCGTGGCTCCTTGCAGGATGATGCTGATTGCCGAGGGGGCGGTGCCGAAAATCGTTTGCCAGCGCACAGTGTGCCCCTGATCGGACAGCCCAGCCGGCTCGGGTATCGCAAACTGCGCGCCCGCCGTTCCGTTGGCCGGGAAAGCCTCGGCGTTGAAGCTGAACCCGACGTCGCCCGGAAACAGGGAAAGCGGCGGGGTGGAGTTGCTGTAAGCGGGCATATTGCCTCCTGCGAAAGGAAAAAGTAGGACGGGCTTTAGCCTGTCTGCCTTTAATTTTGTTGTTGACGAACGCGCGAAAACCCAGACAGGCTATCCTTCACTTAGCTCAGGATAAAAAGCCCGTCCTGCTGGGCGGGGATCATTGGGGAAGCAACCGGAGAATCCGGCGTGAAGGTATAACTCTGCGATTGGAAATATACTATAAGTGGACTTAATTTGTCAAGTATTTTCTATATGAGCTGGCAAATTAAAGAGAATCCTCAAATTGCCCGATGAAGGAAAAGTGGACCGCAATCGCTCCAAATCGCCTTAAACTCTGCAATTTCAAACGAATTCCCGGCCCGCCGGAATTTGAATCTGAAATTTCAAATTTGAAATTTGAAATTCCTCCCCGCACGCCGCGCGCCCAAGGAGGCTCTCCATCTGCGGATCTCGCCACTCTGGCCAAGCGCCACCGCGGCGTATTTCCCTGCAGGACAAACAGTTGCGCCCAAGTAGGACAGACTTTTTATCCTGAGCTAAGCGAAGGACAGCCTGTCTGGTTTTGACTACTATTGGCAAAAAAATTCCAAACCAGACAGGCTGAAGCCCGTCCCACTCATGCGATTTTCGCCGTCGTCTCCCGAAAATATTTGGAGGGCGGAAACACTCCCGCGCGAGTCAGCTCGCGGCCCACAAGCCCGCGAATTTCTTCCGCCCAATCCGCCCAAGTCAATTCACTGATTCCCAGATGGCGCCGCGCCGCCTGATAGTCCGCCCCGCCCAGATAATAGACGCGAAACATCGCCATGCGGCTTGCCCTGAACGGTCCATGCGAAGGGCTTGCCCTGAACGGTCCATGCGAAGGGCTTGCCCTGAACGGTCTATGCGAAGGGCTTGCCCTGAACGGTCTATGCGAAGGGCTTGCCCTGAATTGAGTAGGACAGGCTTCAGCCTGTCTGCCGTTGCCTTTCCCCGCGCGCACTTCCCCGCCCAGTGCCCTCTCCCCCGCTCGCGCAAAATCGCAAACGTACTCGGCCAACCGCGGCATCCGGTCCGGACGCCACTGGTACTTCCCGGAAGCCTCCGCATTCAGCGTGGGAATCTTGGCGTCGATCGCTTCGCGGGCCGCCCGGTACACATCGTGACAAACATCAAATGCAAACGTCGCTAGCATGGTCTCTCCTCCACACTCCCTGACGTGCACTTCCGATCCGTCGAACGCTTTCAAGTAGGACAGGCTTTTTATCCTGAGCTAAGCGAAGCGCAGCCTGTCTGGTTTTGGTTTCCGCCCTGCGAAGAAAAAGCAGACAGGCTGTCCTTCGCCCGGCTCAGGATAAAAAGCCCGTCCCACTCAACCTCACGGCGATCTGGACCCGCCGCGCGCCGCCTGCCGACGCCGGTCCCGCTCGAGCACCTCCGCCTTCACTCCGCACGGCCCGCACACCGGTCCCTGCCCCACCCGCAGTTCGCGCAGAACGGCAAGCTCCTTCGCCGACATTGCCTGCGCATTTGCTGGTGAATAGAAACTTGCATTTGAATAAGAATGTGCATTTGCGTGCGCAGGCACATTTGAATTTGAACCTACGAGGGAATTTTGTTTTGAATTTGAATTTGGGTTTTGATTTGGGTTTGAGTTTGAATTTGAATTGCAAAAATCGTTCCTGCTCAATCCCTCCTCACGACTCGCGCCTGCGTCTCGAACCTGCGCGTCCCCCCGTCCGCCCCGCCTCCCATCCCTCACCGCTTCCCAATTCCCTTCCAAATTCCGATCCAAACCCAAATCCTGCGCTTGAGCCCCCTCAAGCCGCTCCTTGAGCCCGCTCCCTGCCGCGCCGCTCGGAGTCTCGCGAGCCATTTCGTCCCGCGCCCCAACTTCAGCAAGCGCCTGCCCTTTTCGCAAACACGAATCCCCCAATCGCTCGCCAGGTTGCAGGGCTTCTTTCAAATTTGAAATCTCAAATCTGCAATCCTCTCCGCAATCCGCTACCAGCAGCCGCTCATCGGTCATTTGCAAATCTTGCGTGCGTCCAGCGCCTCTCCCCGGCTCTCTCAAATTTGAAAGTTCAAATCTGCAATCCGCGCCGAGGTCTGGGCCCTGCGCCTCTTGCTCTCTCCCATGCCCTTGCGTACCTGTAGCGCACCGGCCACTCTCCCGCTCTCTTTTCAAAATTGAAATTTCAGATTTGCAATCCCGTCCGGTATTCGCGCCTTCCTGCTTCGCCTGCGCGCTGAATCCCACGCCCCCCAGCGCCGCGCGTCCTCGCGCAAATTTCCCCATGTACTCCGCCAGCCGCTGCTTCGGCACCGGCGGCGCAAACTTTTCCAGGCGCATTCGCCAGGAAGGCGGCGGCAGGCGTCCCGGAACATCGCTGCCCGTCCAGTGCGCGTAGCGCTTCCCCTCGTGCTCCCAAACAAACAGCAAACCCTTATCCTGGAATTCGGCAAACACCTGTTCGAGCCGTTCGATGGTGAGGTTGGCGCGAATGGCCGCCACGCGCCCCCAGATCACGCGCAAATTGGTCATCTCAAAGCAGCCCGAAGCGTCCGCGAGCCCGTACAACCACGCATATTCCGCCTGCGCCCACGCAGCGCATGCGGCCAGCTTGTCCGATCCCCACATCGCATCGAAATCAATCACGCGTTTCGGCATCGCTCGCCTCCGCTACCGCGCAACCCATGGCCTCAGCAAAAACCCATGTTTTTCGTGGCGCCGGCGTCTCGCCGCCGATTTTTCCGTCCACAACAAATGCCAAAAACGCCGTCGAGACGTCGGCCCCACAAGACATCCTGCGCGCAACTCACGTCGAAAACCGGCCGCCAAATTCCCACTCCCTCGTGAGATATTCGGACACCTGCCCCATCCTTCCCAGGATTTCTCGATCCGCAAGATAACCATCGCGCTCGCAGCGAACCGCTCGAAGCTCCCAGGACCTACACGCCCGCCGCCACTTGCGCCTCGGACTCTACGCCATCGACGCGCATACCGCGCGACATGCGATATTCCCAAACAACCTCGCCCCGTCCATCCAGGCCCGCCCGTCCGCCGAGCCGGCCTCCATCGCGGTGCCGCTTCACCACGTCGTATCCGCCGTTTTCGGTCTTGCGCAAATGCCGCAGCTGCGCCGAAATCGAGGTTTCGCCGTACCGCGTGAGCGCCCGCAGCTCGCCCAGCGTCAACCAAGTCTCGCAGTCCGCCGCGGATGCCATCACATCGCGTATAATTTCCCGCTGCGAACGCAATCGCCGGCCGTCGTATTCACCCGGCTTCGACGCCGCGCTCGCGCGCACGCCCTCAGGAATTCCCGCAAGATCCGCCACCTCTCTCCCGGCCATTTCGCGCCCGCTGAAATTTCCTGCCGCGCCCGCCAATGCGCCGCTAGTTTTCCGCGCCCCGGAACTCATTCCCGCCGCGGCGCCATCCTTCGCCTCCGCGCGTGCCCGTCCATAAGAATTACCCCTGTTATTCATCGTTCTCCTCCTGAGTTTCATATATTATTTTCTGCCCTCCGAACCTTTCCACCCTGACACGAACCTCCCCGCGGCCCAGCCCCCTCCATCACTATTTCTTTCAGCCGCTCATTCCAGTCACGAACAAGCCAGAAATCTCAATCTCAAATCTCAATTTCCGAATTTCAAATCTCAAATCTTCAATACTCTTCCCCCAGCCTCTCGTCCCGTCCATTGCAGCGCTTTCGCGCGCGCGCCAATGCTTCTTCCGGGCATGCCGTCTGGCCGGCCATGCGCACTGGCGAAAACATCAGCGCGCACGCGAAAACACTGCAATTTCGCCCGATCCCCTCTCCGAACGCCTAAGTCCGATAATGTCCATTCTTCAAACGCTCCCTCGCCATTTCCAGTTCCCCAAACGCTTCCTCCCTGATTCTGTTTACTGAACACCGGCACGGACCGCCATTGCCAGTCGCCCCGCCTACCTTTACCCGCCTTCTCCCATTCGTTTCTCGCTCGCAACTCTCGTCACGCGAAGTCTCCGGAGCGTCTCATAACATCCGCACCGCCTTCGAGATCCGTCCCCTCGCCTTACTTCCGCTCCTTCACCGGAATTATCAGTCCTTGTCATTTTCAATATTCCGACTCGAAACCAGCTCATGAACGGACTTCGTGTGTCGCGGCTTCACTCCCGACACCAAAACTCCAAAACCACTGGGCCCCAGCCCCAGAAGTTCGAGGCCCAAAGCGGCTACAGCGGTGTATGCGAAACCCCCTCGCGCATTAGCGCACACGTGACATTACTTTTCTCGTACTCCACTTTCCCCTCTCCGCATAATTGACGCGCGACTCCCACTTCGCTCCACAACTCTCAAATCTGAAATCTCAAATCGTACAGTCCCCGGCCGTCGCCATCCCGCCGCGCGACAATTCGCAGCCATTTCCGCCTTTTCCATCACTCGTCACGGCCCTCCGCAACTCCTTCCCCCTTCGCCGCTCTCGCTTCCCGCCTGATACCCGATGTCAATAACAACAATGTGAGCTTCCCCTTTGTTACATATGTCGCCTCGCTGCGCTCTTTCAACCCTCCCGCAAGTTATCCACAGCATATCCACAATCGAGGGCTAGACACGGATCGTGACAACTCAGTACAGTCCATAAGTAATTTCAATGGCCGGCCCTCTCGGCCCAGCCCTTTAGATTGGAGCTTTGGCCATGACCATAACTCGATTCACCCCGCCCCTCGACTATCTGCAAGCGGCTTCGCGCGCCTCTCTGCAAAGCTTTGAACTCGCGCGCCTCAACCACGCTGCAAACCTGCGGCAGGAAATTGCCGCCTTGATCGATCAATGGATCCAGGAGACCTCCGAAGCCATGCTCGCCCGCTGGATGCTCGATCACCATAAATCCCTGCAATCGGCGCCCATGTGTTCCACGGAAGTCGCCCGCAGTTTGATTGACCCGGCCGCCACCCTGTTCCCTGAATCCCAATCGCCCATCTCCGACATGGTTCCTGCACCGCCACGCTTTTCCGCCTCCGCGGCTCCCATGAAAGCGTCGCTCACTCGAAAACCCCAAAAACAAAGGCAATCCGCCACCGGCTAATCCGCGCGCTTCCTGTTCCCGCACAGCCCCGGCAAACTTGCGGCGCGCTTCGCGCCGCCCCACTCCAATCTCCCGCACGATTCGTCCCAAACAACCCAATTGAAAGAATTGAGTTTTGCCGCGCCCCCGTCGGCCAATGCGCCCCCCGATTCAAAATTTGGCTTGCATCCCGTCATTTAATTCTCCCCCGCAGTCCCCGCCCGAACCCCAACGCGCTTTCGAGCTTCCCTCCCCCCCAGCGGAGTCGACTCTCATTCCCTCAATTAGCATCCCCTTCAACTCGCAAAAAACGCCGCCCCAGGATTCCTCCCCAGCGCCTGCGCCCAAAGACAATGCCCCACAATCGAGACCAGTCCCCACCCTCTCCACCAATCCCCACCCCCCTCTAGATGTTGCTCGCAAGACTTCCCACTCATCGCGCATCTCTCCGCAATATTTCACAATTCCGCCCCCACAATTTCCTTTTCACATCTACCGACTCAATATTCCATCCCCCGTATCCTTACCTCCTCCCATTTAGTTTCTTAAGCCTCCCGTCCCCGCAATTCCCCGCTTTAAGATTTCCCCCGCCCAATTCGCCCCCACCCAATTTCCCCCCAGCCCACATCAACCACTCCATCCTACGAACCACGCCCCCGATCACCCCCCCGCTATCAGTATCATAATATATATACAACTATAGTACTGTTGAGTTATAGAACAACTCACCTTTCGCGACCACTCTTCACCACCCACCTCCAATGCGCCTTCCGCTATACCCATCAAAATAAGCACCAATTATTTTATGTCGCCTTTACTATATATAGCTTAGAGTTGAGACTTCGCGAGGACGGCTACGGGTGATTGGGGATATGAAGAAATATGGATCAAGGGAGGGCTGTTTACTGGCGAAATGGAAGGCGATATCTGGATGACCCTAGCGGTTGACTATGTGAAGGTCGATTTGATGGAATTATTCGAAGTGGGTATGTGATCGGTGGGAGTTCTAAGAATGAAGATGAGATTGGAGAAGGATTCGCTCGGGCAGCGTGAGGTGCCTTTTCATGCTTACTATGGGATTCAGACACAGCGCGCGGTTGAAAATTATCCGATCAGCGGGTACATGGCACATTCGCAAATAATTCGCGCGATGGCCATGATTAAGAAGGCTGCGGCGATTACAAATCTTGCGTTGAAACTGATCAGTGAAAAGCGGGCGAGGGCGATCCAGCGCGCCGCTGAAGAAGTAATCGAGGGAGAGTGGAATGGGGAGTTTGTCGTCGATGTGTATCAAGCGGGGGCCGGCGTTTCGTTTCATATGAACGCGAACGAAGTGATTGCAAATCGCGCGATCGAATTTCTGGGCGGGAAGCGAGGGGATTATCCGCTCTGCCATCCGAACGATCATGTGAATTGCTCACAATCGACCAATGACGTCTTCCCCGCGGCGATGCGGCTAGCGTCTGTGTTTCTATTTGACGATGTGCTTCGCGCGACTGCGGGGCTGGCAAAATCATTTTCACGAAAGGCGAGGGACTTTGATCGGATTTTGAAATCGGGACGCACGCACTTGATGGATGCGGTGCCGATTCGACTGGGGCAGGAATTCGCTGCATACGCCACATCCATGCGCCGATGTGAGGGAGTACTGGAATACGCCCTAGGACTACTTAAAGAAGTGGGGCTGGGCGGATCGGCAGTGGGGACAGGAGTAAACACACATCCGAAATATCAGAAACTTGTGGTGAGACACTTGAGCAGGATTTCGGGACAAGCACTTCGGCCCACCGACGACCTTCGCTACGTCATGCAGTCGAACCTGGCAATGAGCGTGGCATCTTCGGCGCTTCGCAATTTGGCGCTCGAACTGATCCGAATCAGCAACGACCTTCGCTTGCTGTCGAGCGGGCCAAATACCGGTCTTGCGGAAATCGAATTGCCTGCACTGCAACCGGGATCTTCCATCATGCCGGGGAAAATTAATCCCGTGATGGCGGAATTGACTGCAATGGTGGGATTCCAGGCGATGGGAGCGGACACGGTTACGGCGATGGCAGTTCAAGCGGGGCAACTCGAGCTCAATGTGATGATGCCGGCCATGGCCTGGAACATATTACATTCCGCGGAAATTCTGAAAAATACGATGCACGTGCTCGCAACGAAGTGCGTCGATGGAATTTTGGCGAAAGAAGACAGATGCCGCTACTATGCGAACGTCACGATTTCCATCGCGGCCGCCTTGAATCCGTATATTGGATACGCGGCTGCGGCCGAAATCGCGAAGGAAAGCGTGAAGACAGGGCGGCCGGTGGCGGAAATTGCACTGGAAAGAAATCTGCTGGATGCGGGAACGATGCGAGAAATTCTCGACCCAATGCGAATGACGACACCTGCGGCACCGATCAAGCAAGCCCTGCAGAAAGCGAAAAGGAAAACGAAAAAATCCTAGGGAGCGGTGGGAGCTTTTTCGAGCAGCTTTTCTTTGCGGAAGATCATGGCATTGATGTTGGAGGTGGCCAGCTCGAAGCCGTGGCCGTGGGTAATCGCATCGGTCGGGCATGCTTCAACGCAATAGCCGCAAAAAATGCAGCGAGAATAGTCGATATTGTAGACGCGAGCGTAGCGTTCGCCCGCCGAAACCCGTTGTGTATCGGTATTTTCCGCAGCCTCGATGTAAATGCACCGCGCCGGGCAGGCGGCCGCGCACAAGAAGCAGCCCACACACTTTTCCAATCCGCTTTCATCCCGGTGGAGAACGTGGATCCCGCGGTAACGAGGTTGGAAATGGACGGGTTCTTCGGGATAGTTTTCGGTGACGGGTTTCCGCAGCATATTGCGGAAGGTCACGCTAAAACCTTTGACGAGCGTGGCGATCGTCTCGCCAGCTTCCTTGATGATGGACGGCATCGAAGGTCAGTGTAACAAAGTCATGGATGCGGGGCAAATTGGATGAGCGGGTGGGTATTCGGTTCTTTACTTGCGTGTGGGGTGCTTGTGTCGCAGTTTCGGGTCCGTGGAAGAAATCAATTCTGCCGGGCTAATATAGCGGCAATCTTCAGGATGGCATTCTAGAATCAAGCAAATGCCCGCCTGAAGGCGGGCGCTGCATAACCAAAAAGGCGATCATCAAGCTGTTGCATCGCCCATACTCGCCGACCGTTAGGGACTACAACTAGATGAAAAAGAAAAGCCCGCTACTGGGAAAAGGGGTACATCAGCCAGCCGATTCCAATCGCGACGAGCAGGAAGGCGAGAAATGCCCACAGGCTGTATTTCACACGCTCGGCGATGCCGCGCTTGGAAAGAAATGCGAAAGTAACCGACACCACCAGCGCGAAAAACAACAGCGCCTCAAAGTGAGTGAGGCTGCCGAACAAGAAATTCATCTATCATCGCCTCCTCGACCAATATCGTAAGCTTCGAGCACGGTCAGGAGGTTGAGCATTCCAGCCGCCGCGAATAGCCGCGTGCCGTAGTCGCCGGTTGCGTGGGCTACGTCGGGGCCCGCCGACTGAATCTGGTGCGCGAGAAAATAAAAGATTCCGGCACCGAGGTCGGCAATAAATCCCAGGCGATCGAATAAGTCCTCCACGCCGGCGCCAAAGACGCCTCCGCGCATCGCCAGGCCCGCGCTCGCCAGTCCGCCCACGCACAGAAAATAAACCGTGGCCTTGCTCCAGCGCCGCAGCAGTAGATGGCCCAGCCCCGGAATCACCCAGCCTGCAAACGCGGCCACAACGCCCAACATTTGATTCCCTTTGAGCGCCTCACTTTTCATCGTTTCATCCAAGCTGGTTGTCCTCTGCTTCACGCCAGCAGCTTTAGAATTTCAGACTGCACGGCGCCGGTCACTTCCGCTTTGTCTTCCGTGATGTAAACGTTCACTTCACTGCGCACGCCGAATTCGGGCAGGTAAATTCCCGGCTCAATCGAAAAGCAAGTGCGCGGAATGATGCGCCGAATGTCGCGCGTTTCCAGGCCGTCCATGTTTGCGCCCGCGCCATGCACTTCCTGCCCGATATTGTGGCCGGTGCGATGTACGAAATATTTTGCGAATCCCGCCTTGCGGATCACTTCGCGCGCGGCGCGGTCCACTTGCCAGCCCTCGATGGAACGCCCGGCGCTCACATTTTCCCTCACGAAATGAACGGCCGCGTCGCGTGCTTCACTCACGATCGAGAAAATCCTGGCACATTTTTCCGGGACTTTGGCGCCCAGAAATCCCATCCAGGTGATGTCGTAGTAGACGCTGTCCGACGAGAGCGTTTTTGCCCAGATATCGAGCATCAGCAAGTCGCCGCGTCGCACGGGAGAGGAGCCTCGATCTCGAGGCTCGTAATGCGGATCGCCCGAGTGCGGGCCGACGGCCACAATCGGCGGAGAATCGGAGGCCACTCCGTTGGCGCGAAACTGGCCGAGGATCCATTCTTGCAGGTCGAATTCAGTGAACGATTCTCCGGCAGACACGCGCCGCGCCGCCTCGGCAAAGGCCGCCTGCGTGATGGCGTCGATCGCCCGGCCCGCGGCGCGATGCGATTGGAGTTGCTCCGGCGTCCATGCCGCCTCAAATTGTTGGACGAGATCAGCCGAGCTAACCACTTTGCAACCCTGGGCGCGAATCAGTTCGACCGTGCCCGCATCCACGAGCGAGATGTACGGTATCGAGTTCTTTGGCGAATACTGCATGGCTACCTTTTTCGCACGGCCGACCAGCTTCTTCAGGTTTTTTTCCAGCTCTTCCGCCGCGGCGTAAAGCATCTTGTCTCCGGGCAGCGAATCGAGCGTTCCCGCTTCGATACGGTGGACGAGCTTTCGCGGCGCGCCTTTCGCGGGAATCATGTAAAACCAGCGGCGCTTAGCCAGGGCATGATCGAGGCCCAGGACGCGGTAGGCAATCGGGTCGCGGTGAAGAATGTCGTAGAAGAGCCACCCGTCAATCTTCTGCTGGCGTAGAGCGGTCTGGATGGCGTCGATGTTTGGCATGGTGGGGCTGATTGGGAGATCTTACCGCGACTGATGATTCTTAATTCCCGTAAAGCTCGCACTCGCTTCAGAGGGCGAGCCCGCGAATCATGGCCGCCGCCACTCCGTGGACTTCCACGCGTTTGGTGCGGCTGCGCTCGCCGGAAGCAATTCTAACAGCCGCCAGCGGCACTTTCAAACGCGTTGCCAGCAGCCGGCGCAGCGCTTTGTTCGCGCTGCCATCTACCGGTGGCGCGGTGAGGCGAATTTTCAATCCGTCTTGGTACTCACCGGCAATTTCGTCGCGGCTCGCGTGGGGCTGCACGCGTACCGTAAAGCTGATGATCCCGTCATTCTCCGCGATCTTCACGGCGGACTATTCCTTTTCTCTCGCCCCAAAAAGAGCCGTCCCAATTCGCACTTCGGTAGCGCCTTCTTCAATGGCGATTTCGAGATCGTGCGACATGCCCATCGAGAGCACTGGCAGAATATCAGGCCCAATTTGCGCGCGCACGGTATCGCGGAGTTCACGAAGGCGGCGGAAGTAGGGTCTGGCTTCCTCGGGATTATCGAAATAGGGAGGGACGCCCATCAGACCGCGCAAATCCAGTCGAGGCATGCGCAGGAAGGCTTCGACTAGGCGCATTACCTCCTCGCCGGCTACCCCGGATTTCGCCGGTTCCGAATCGAGCTTCACCTCGATCAACACGCGAGACCGATCCTCCGCAGCGAAATGTTGCGCTTCATTTCTCGCTCTTCGCTTCTCCGCGCTCTTTGTGTTCTCATTGTTTAAGTCTTTTCTGGCGCGGTCGAGTTTTTCAGCTAACGCGACGCTGTCAACCGAATCGACGCTGTCGAAGAGATGGATGGCCCGCGCGGCCTTATTCTTCTGCAGGTGGCCGATCATGTGCCAGGTCGCGTCGAGCCCTGCCAGGTGGGCTAGCTTCGATTCCCGTTCCTGCACGCGATTTTCGCCGAAATGACGGACTCCGGCCTGGTATAGCTCTTGAATTTTTCGCGCGGAATGCGTTTTGGAAACAGCGATAAGGGTGATTTCCTCGGCGCGACGTCCGACGCAAGAAGCGGCTAGCTCGATCCGCTCGCGCACACGCGCAAGATTCTCGGCCAATTCTACAGATGCGTTACTCATTGCGCGGATTCTAGCATGCAACGGGGGCCAACTTTGTTTTGGTAGCACAGGCACTCTTGCCTGTGCGGGGTTTGGGATCGCCACAAGATTGGTAGCTTGGGTATGCGTCCACAAAACCGCACAGGCAAGAGTGCCTGTGCTACTAAAACCCTCCCCAGACTGACTTTTTCCGATACGGGCTAAGCCAAGACTCACGAACATTCAATAATTCGGCGCTTCCAGCGACAGGCACGAAGTTCAACGCGCCCGCGAGCGGCTGCCTTGCGACATAGCGGCGCTCACGTTAGACTGACCAAACCAGTATGGCCACGCGTGGAAAATTAATTGCTCTCGAAGGGATCGACGGATCGGGAAAGCGGACGCAGCTTGACCTGCTGGGGCGCGAACTCGACACGCGAGGGTTTTCCACGTTTCGCATCAGCTTTCCCCGGTATGAATCGCTTTTTGGAAAACTTGTTGGGCGCTATTTGAACGGAGAATTCGGTCCTCTTGAAGCGGTCGACCCGCACATATCCGCGATGCTTTATGCCGGCGACCGCCTGGAAGCGAAGCCTGAGATCGAAGCGGCCTTGTCGTCGGGGAAAATTGTCCTCGCCGACCGGTATATCGGCTCGAATATGGCGCATCAGAGCGAAAGAGTCCCACCCAGCGGGCGTGAAGAATTTTTCGCATGGCTAAAGCGCCTCGAATATGGGCTCTACGGCCTGCCGGTGGAAGACCTGGTGATCTACCTGCGCGTCCCCGTTGCAAAGGCGCACCGCCTGATTGGTCAAAAGTCCGCGCGCGCGTACACCAGCCTGAAACGCGATATTCAAGAAGCGGACATGAAGCACCTCGAACAAACTGCGATCATTTACGATCGCTTGGCAACGGAAGCGAACTGGGTGCGCATCGACTGTAGTAACGCGTCTTCCGGCGTTCTGCGTTCGCCCGAGGAAATCCACCGGGCCGTGCTTAAGGCCGTGGAAACCCGCATTCTGTCCCAGGCTTCGGCCGGGCCAGCCCGTCCGGCAGGCGGGCGTTGATAAGGAAAATGTCTCTGTGAGCTTCTCCGATTTTCTCGGCAACTCGCGCATCGTCACCGCGCTTCGCGGCATGCTGGCCTCCGAGCGCGTGCCGCACGCGATGCTTTTCTCCGGCCCGCGCGGAGTCGGGAAATTCACGCTGGCTCGAATGTTCGCGCAAGCGGCCAACTGCCAGCGTTTGCGCGATGATTTTTGCGGCGAATGCGACGCTTGCCGGAAAATCGGGCTGCTCGCCGATCTTCGCCCCCTCGTCGAGCAGGGACTCGCGCACCGTGGCGAACGCCCCGACGCCGCGGCCGTCGAGCGAGTGCCGCTTCTGCTGGAAACCCATCCGGACGTGTGGGCCATCGTTCCCGACCCCGTGCGCCTGAAGGACCCGGTCGCGCGCCCCGTGCTGCACGTGGGGCAACTTCGCGCCGTGCAACGCGCCGCCTATTTCAAGCCGCAGGGGCGCCGCCGCGTCTTCCTGATCGATGGCGCGGAGACGATGCGCTGGGACCTCGCCAATATTTTCCTGAAAATTCTGGAAGAACCCCCCGAGTCGGCGACTTTGATCCTGCTTGCGCCAAATCCGTTTCAACTGTTGCCCACAATCAGGTCGCGCTGCCTGCAATTTTCCTTCACGCCGCTCGGGACGGCGGAAGTCGAAAACATTCTGAGCGCGCGCACGGACATGAAAGCGGAAGAGCGAAAGCTCGCCGCGGAATACGCGGAAGGCTGCCCCGGCGCCGCGATCGGATTGGATCTGGAAGCCACGGCAAAGCTGCACCGCGACGCGCTGACGATCCTCGAGCGCGCCGTGGAACTGCGCGGCGTCTCCGATTTATTCGCCGGCACAGCCGCGCTCGCCAAGAACCAAGAAATCGCGTTTGAAAATGTTCTGGAAGTGTTCTATAGTCTCCTCACGGACCTGCTAGATCTGTCCAGTACTTCCACGAAGAAGGTGTTGCGGAATCCGGCGTTACGCAAGGAACTCGAGACACTCAGCAAGAAGGTGGATGTGGCGTGGATCAGTAAAGCCGTCGACGGATTTGACGTGCTTCACGCCAGGATGCGGCGGAACATCAACCGGTCATTGGGATTGGACGCGGTGGCCGTTTCCCTGACCCGCCCCTCGATGGGCACGAAAAAATCTGTTTCTCGCTAACGGAAACGTAACCCGAATCGTCCATCGTGCATCATAGCTGGTGAGAAGTCTCACCTTGGCGGCAGAAATTTATCATTGAAGGAGTGGTCATCGTGAATCGCAAGCTGTTTCGCCCTACATTAACGGAAATGAAAGAGCCTCATATCAATTCGACCCGCGCGCATTCAACTGTGTCCGGGCCACAGCCGCACAAAAAGCCGGCCCCCCCGGAACAGACTCACGCGGAAAACTTTTATTGGATCAAGCAGATGCAGGCTCGCACTGCGGTGGTCATCGTTTTGACCGATGGAGAAACTTTGCACGGCAGTGTCGAGTGGTATGACCGGGACTGCATCAAGTTGACGCGGACCGGCAGTCCCAATCTGCTGATCTATAAGCAATTCATAAAGTATATTTACAAAGATGGGCCAGAGGCGGCTCTCGGCGGCACGAACGGGCAATAATTTCTCATCCATCTTCAAATCTGGATAGATTCTGCCACTGCGTCCTGATTCAGGTGTGCTTGGTCGTGTTTGTCCTCGGGAACGCCAATCTCCCGATTGGGCTCCGAGAATCGCCAATCGGGAGATTGGCGTTCCCGGGATCGGGCACGCGGTTCTACTGTTTTGGCGGATATATAGAAAATGTCATCAGGGCTTTGCCGACGAGGCGCCCGTCTTGGTCGGTCACGTCGCAATCCACAACGCTAGTCGTCCTTCCCTGCCGCAGGACGCGCGCGTCGGCCTTGATTTCCCCGTGCTCGACGGGTTCCAAAAAATTGATCTTCATTTCGATCGTGGCGACGCGGGAGCCTTTGGGCGCCGCCAGGAAAGACGCAAAGCCTCCGGCCGTGTCTGCGAGCATGGCTACTACCCCGCCATGGACCACCCGGTGAATCTGCTTGTGCAGGTCCAGCACCGGCATGCGGAACACAGCCCTGCCGCGCTCGGCCTTCACCAATTGGAATCCAAAGTGGTTGATGGGATTGCTGTACCGCAGCCGTTCGGCCCCTCGCGCCAGGCCGGCTTTGGACAATTTTCCTCGCGGCTTCATCGTGATCGCGCACTCCTTCGCATGAACTTAAACCTACGACTTCGAAACCACAAAATGTTGTCACCCGGAAGCCCTGCGTCGCGTCGAATGAATGCAGCTTCAGGGTGCGTCCAAGGTCCGGCAATCTAGCATCCCGGCCGGATAGGCGCAACAGATTCTCTGCCTTGTGTGCGACTGTGTTTGTTAGACTTTCCATTGGAATCGGTCGCACTACGTGATGGGAACCCGGCGTTTCCGGAAAAAGGCCTCGGAAACGCGGGAGAAAGACCCCGGGTCTGAAGACCCGGGCTATAGCAAAGGCGCAGACGCCCGAGATTTGCTGTAGCCCGCCTCTTCATTGGCGGGGGTTCCTGCGAGAGTGCGCATCAGACGCAAATTTGAGGAGCAACGGGGCATTTCACCCGGATCGAAATGAAGATCGGGATCACCTGCTACCCAACTTACGGCGGCTCGGGCGTTGTCGCCACGGAGCTGGGGATGGAACTGGCTGCGCGCGGCCATCAAATCCACTTCATTAGCTACGCTCCTCCCATCCGATTGACGGACACCAACGATCGGATTCAGTTCCATGAAGTGGAAATTTCGAGTTACCCCTTGTTCGATCACGCGCCCTACGCGCTTTCGCTGGCCGTAAAAATGATGCAGGTGGCCGAAACGGAAGGGCTGGATTTGCTACATGTTCATTACGCCATTCCTCATTCCGTCAGCGCCCTGCTGGCGCGCATGATGGCCGCGCCGAAGCGGTTGCCCTTCATCACCACACTGCACGGTACCGACATTACTCTGGTCGGAAACGACCGCAGCTTCCTGCCCATCACTAAATTTTCCATCGAGCAATCCGACGGCGTCACGGCCATTTCGCATTACCTCAAGCAGCGCACGGTCGACGAATTCGACATCAAGCGTCCCATCGAAGTGATCCCCAATTTTGTGAATTGCGACCTCTATTGCCGCAAACCGGATCCGGCCATGCGCGCCGAATGGGCTCCGGACGGTGAGCCCATCATGATGCACCTGTCGAATTTCCGGCCGGTGAAGCGCCTCCCGGACGTCATCGAAATATTCGCCACAGTGCGGGAGAAAATGCGCGCCAAGCTGGTCCTCATCGGAGACGGCCCCGACCGCGGCGCCGCCGAATACATGGTGCGCAAGAAAAAACTCGCGCGCGACGTCCATTTCCTGGGCAAGCAGGACCGCGTCTACCAGCTCCTCTCCCAGGCCGACTTGTTCCTGCTGCCTTCGGACATGGAATCGTTTGGCCTGGCGGCGCTGGAAGCCATGGCCTGCGAAGTTCCGGTCGTGGCGACAAATGTCGGCGGCGTGCCCGAGGTCGTGGAGCACGGTGTCGACGGATATCTTTTTACTCCTCGCGAAGTGCAAATTGGCGCGCGATACGCCCTGGAAATATTGTCCCAGCCGGATCGCGGCCGGGCCATGGGACAAACCGCGCGCATCAACGCCAAGAAAAAATATTGCGCCAATGACGTGATCCCTATCTATGAAGCGTACTATCGCCAGGTCATCGGAACTTTGACCGCGACGCACGCATAATAATCCTCAACCAAATGAGACGAAACACCGTAAAGCATTCCCTTTCTTGCCTTGTGGATTTGACCATCCCTGAGAGCGCATGCGAGTAAGCGCAGGGAAATTCGCTGTGGATTGTCTGCGTCCATCAAGTGTGGGAACATTCTGATTGTGTCCATTCGCTTCCGCGCGCTAAAACACCGCAATTTTCAACTGTTCTTTGCAGGCCAGCTGGTCTCGCTCATCGGCACGTGGATGCAGTCGACCGCGCAACTTTGGCTCGTCTACAAGATTACGAACTCAGCGGCCCTGCTGGGCATTTTTGGGTTCGCCAGCCAAATTCCGATTCTCTTGCTGGCTTCTTTCGGCGGGTATGTGGGCGACCGGTACAACCGCCACCGGGGCGTGATCTGGACACAAATCACGTCTCTAATCCTGGCGTTCGCGCTTGCGGCGCTGACGCTGCTCGGCATCGTGCGCGTCTGGGAAATTGTTGTGATCGCGTTTTTAGCCGGCATCGTCAATGCGTTCGATGTGCCCATCCGGCAGGCCTTCCTCGTTCAAATGGTTGGCAAAGAAGACTTGCCCAACGCGATCGCGCTGAATTCGTCCATCTTTAATGGGGCGCGCGTTGTGGGGCCCGCCATTGCCGGCTTCGCAATCGCCTGGTTTGGCGAGGGCTGGTGTTTTTTCTTGAACGGCGTGAGTTTTCTGGCTGTGATCATTGCGTTGTTGATGATGCGGATCGAAAAGATTGAAATCCGCGCCGGCAAGGGCTCCCCGCTGCGAAACTTCGTTCAGGGATTCCACTTCGCGATGAGCGACCGGCCGATCCGCTCCGCGTTGCTGCTCATGAGCCTGATGAGCATGTTCGGCCTGCAGTACCCCGTGTTTCTGCCGATCTTCGCGCGAGACATCCTTCATGGCGGACCAGGCCGGCTGGGAGCGCTGATGAGCTTCGCCGGAGTTGGAGCGGTGATTGGCGCATTGCACTTCGCCGCGCGAACGGACTACAAAACCCTGGTGGAATGGATCGCCGCGACCTCCATGGCTTGCGCTGTGGGACTCATCCTGTTTTCAGAGTCGCGCGTTTTTTGGCTTTCGGCGGCAATGCTGCTCATTGTCGGTTTTTCGGCCACCTCGCAACTCGCAGCCACCAATACCATAGTGCAGGACCGCGTGCCCGATGAGTTGCGCAGCCGCCTGATGGCGGTATTCGCCACGATGTTCATGGGCGTCCAACCGCTCGGAGCCTTGGTCGCGGGAGGCGTGGCGAAGAGGATCGGCGCGCCGTACGCACTTTCAGCATTCGGATTGATCTGCCTAGTTGGGAGCCTGTTCTTTATGTTCCGCATCGCCATGCGCCTGGGCGGGTTGCCGGGCTCGACAGAAGAACCTCAGGCTGGATTGGAAC
This sequence comes from uncultured Acidobacteriota bacterium, assembly GCA_963813185.1. Taxonomy (GTDB): domain Bacteria; phylum Acidobacteriota; class Terriglobia; order Acidiferrales; family UBA7541; genus Palsa-360. Next base: position 22,332 of record CAWEYA010000019.1, on the reverse strand, counting down.
GATAGAGCCAGGTGGGTTTCACAAGCGATTCCGCGGAGGGCCCATTTGCGGCGGAAACAATGGCGTCCACTTCGGGACGCCGCGGCGCGAGGAAACAGACCGGGTCGGTCGCCTCCGCATCACCGGTCAAGAGAAACGCCTGGCAGCGGCAACCGCCGAAGTCTCGCGTGCGGCGGTCGCAGCTCTTGCACGGTTCGGGCATCCATTCTTCGCCGCGGAATTTCTGGAACGCTTCCGATTTCTCCCAAATCTCACGCAGGCTGCGGTTTTTCAAATTGTCGAAATGCAAATTTGGAATGACCTGAGCCGCATGGCACGGAAGCACGTCGCCGCTTGGTGTGACCAGCATCATCTTTCGTCCCCATCCCCCCATGCAGGCCTTCGGATAGGTCGCGTAGTAGTCGGGCACAACGAATTCGACGTTGATCCTGCCGCGCAGGCGTTCTTCGGCGCGCTTCAGAAGCTCGACGGAGCGATCCAGCTGCTGGCGCGTGGGAAGAAGATTCTTGCGGTTGGCGAAGGCCCAGCCGTAGTACTGCACGTTGGCAAATTCGATCCGGCCGGCGCAGGAAGATTCGGCGAGAGCCAGCATTTCCGCGAGTTGATCGATGTTGCGGCGGTGAATCACGAAATTCAGCGTGACGGCCAGGCGTCGCGTCTTGAGCCAGTCGAGAACTCTTAGTTTGTTTGCGTGTGCTTTCGTGCCGGCGATTTCATTGGCAGCCTCTTCGCTGGCGCCTTGAAAACTCAGTTGAATATGATCGAGACCCGCCTGAACGAGTTGGTCAAGCCGCGCCTCGTCAAGGGGCATCCCAGAAGTAATGAGATTGACATAGAGCCCGGTCTCGCGGGCGGCACGGACAAGCTCCAGAATATCGGGGCGGGCCAGCGGCTCTCCACCTGTAAAATCGACCTGGAGAACACCCGCTTCGACCGCTTCGCGAAACACACGCGACCAAATCTCGGTAGTCAGTTCGTCGGCGCGACGCCCCAACTCAAGCGGATTTGAACAGTAGACACAATGCAGGGGGCACCGGTGAGTTAATTCGGCGATGAGTGCGAGCGGCGTCTGGGCCGCGATAGTCATTGTGCTCGGTCGCTCCTGTCGGCAGGATCCGAGGTGAAATCGAGCGCCCTTTGGTCGTGGAGCCGCACGAGGTATCCCAGAATATCTTCTTCGACTTTTTTTGGCTCGGCCTTCGAGTACAACTTCTGCAATTCGGAAATGATTTCTTGCACAGTGCGCTGGCCATCGCAACGCTCGATGATTTCAAGGCTCGGGCCGTTCAAGCGCAGCGCCCGTTCCGGCATGTGCAAAACGCGCGTTGGCTGGCCCTTTTCATTTAAACGGCATCCCACCGCAAGGCATGGACGGCTGTTGAGTTCAGGCGTCATGCCGGTTCCCTATCCGCGAATGATTCGCCGGATTGAATGCGCCCGGCGGAGGCCAGCCTGGATTGACGTAAGCGAAGTACAAAGCATCGAGCTGCGCCCACAGAATGTCACATTTGGCGCGCAGGGCAGCGTAGGCCAGGTCTTGTTCTTTACGCGTGCGGGCGTGCTGTACCACCCAGGCGAGCGCGAAGTCGGCGTCCTCGGGCGCTTGAGCGAGGCGGCCGGTGAAATAGTCAAGGCCGCTGGAGAGCCAGGGATAATACTTGCGCAGAGCATCGATGCGCAGGGCGATGAGTTTGCCCGAAAAAAGTTCCGTGAGCGAGGAAGCTACGGCTTCAGGAAACGGGCGGGTGGAAACAAAGTCAACATACGCTTGCACGGCAAAGCGTGTTGCCGGCAGGATACCCTCGCCGCGGATGGCTTCCTCTCGCGAGAGACCAGTTGCTTCGACGAGCCGTAGCCATTTTTCAATTCCTCCGGGCCGCGTGCCGTCGCCGTCGTGATCGAGGATGCGCTTGCGCCAGGTGCGCCGGAAATCGGGATCCTCGCTGCGCGCCAGAATGGCCGCGTCTTTGATCGGGATACGGCTCTGGTAATAGTAGCGATTCAGCGCCCAGGATTGCAGTTGGCCGCGCGTCAGTTTGCCTTCATGCATTAAGAGATGAAACGGATGCTTGTGGTGATAGCGCTCCTCGCCGATGGCGCGAAAGCCGGCAATGAAGTCTGACTCGGAGAGTAGAGAATCGTTCATGTCAAAATTAGAGCTCGATCTCCAGCCCATCATACGCAATTTCCCATCCCGCGTCTCGCACTTCACGGTGTTCGGGACTCTGTTCATCCAGGATAGGATTTGTGTTGTTGATGTGAATCAGGACTCGCCGGCCGCGAGTTGCTGAGTCGAATTCCTTCAGCAAGCCCCCTGCTCCGGAGAGCGGAATGTGGCCGATTTGCCGCGCGGTTTTCGACCCCACGCCGGTCGAAATCAATTCGTTCTCATCCCAGAATGTTCCGTCGATCATGCAAAGGCCGCTCGATTGCGCCCACTGTTTCCATTCATCCGTAATCCCGGGGAGCGCCGGGGCAAAACAAAACTGCTTGCTTCCCTTTGCGATCACCAGCCCGACGACAGCTTCTCCCGGAGCGAGCAACCGGCGCATGTCTTCACTGACATAGTCCGGGTAAGTGCTGCCGAGCGGCACCATGCGAAAGCGGAATGAGTGTTCCTCGCTTTCGGACTTGATTGCGCCGAGCGGAACCCAAGTGTTGAGCGGAACATCATGCCAGGCAACCGGCGGATTTGCTCGCTCCAACACACGAAAAATCCTGCTCTCCTCACAAACTATGCGCCGCACAGACTGCGTGGCATGGATTTGCAGGGGCTGGAATTCACGCAAACTGAGTAAACCTGCGACGGAATCGACATCAGCGCTTGTGAGCAAAACTCCACTGATAGGCGTATGTCTGGGGTGAATGGCGGGAGCAAGAGAAGGCGCGGAAAGGATCTGCGAGCGCAGGTCCGGAGAGGCGTTGAGAAGATAAACTTCACCCGCGTTTGGAGACACCACAACCTGTGCCTGTGAGCGCGCCCGCATGTGAAAAGTCCCTGCTCTCATTCGAGAGCAGTTTTTGCAGGCACAGTTCCACTGGGGAAAACCACCCCCGGCTGCGGAGCCGAGGACCGTAACGCGCATGCCAACTCGGAATTAGAGTTCAGCGTTCGCGTACGAGCTAATTTCACAGTTCAAGCAGATTTCCTCGTGCTGAGGCGTTGTCCATTCCATCGTGAATTCTCCTCTTAGTGAAAAGGACTCTCAACCACTGCGTGACCTTAACACGGAAACGCAAAGCAAGACAATAGAAAACCGCGCGCCTTTTCGCCAGGACCAACCACGTCCGTTCGATGTTCAGCGGCCATTGACCCGGTCGATGGCCCGCCATAAAATTCCCACCGCTGTTTGGAATTTTATGGCAGCAGAAATATTGCGCCGATGACGTGATCCCTAATGATGAGGCATACTATTCGCGGGTCATCGGATTGCTGTGGCCGCGACGCTTTCATGAATGCGATTTGCAAACAAGTTCACACCGCCCAGGGGGAACGTGTGTTCTACGAGTGCGGAAATCTGTACAATCGGCGGAAATATCAGCTCTGCATTCTGATTTTTGGACTGCTCGGGTCAGCAGCCATGCCAGTCATCAGCCGGGCTCAGGTAACTGCTTCGATCGCCGGAACCGTCACGGATCAGTCGGGTGGCACGGTCAAGGACGCCAGGATCACCGTGAAGAGTTTGGAGACCGGCTTCACTCGAGCGGTGAGCACCGACGAAGAAGGGTATTTCGGGTTGCTCTCCCTGCCCCTTGGACGACAGGAACTTACGGCAGAAAAAGAGGGATTTAGACCTACCAAGCTTGATCGGATCAACCTGCTCGTGGGCCAGGAAGCCGTCGTAAACGTGGTTTTAGATGTAGCGCCCGTCAAGGAAAAAAACGTCATGGTTAGCGAGCAGACCCCCGTCGTCAATGTTACAACGGCATCGGTGTCCGGAGTCGTCAATGAGCGGCAAATCAAGGACCTGCCGCTCAATGGCCGCAGCTTTGACGATCTGATCACCCTTAACCCCGGCACCATCAACTACAGCGCGTTGAAAAGCCCCAATACTTCCACAAGCAATGGGAACACGTTCTCCGTCGCCGGCCGCCGCACCAGCGAAAATTTATTCTTGCTCAACGGCGTTGAGTATATGGGATCGAGCCAGTTGGCCGTCACTCCCGGCGGCACGAGCGGGTATCTGTTGGGAATCGATGCCGTGCGCGAATTCAACGTTCTTACCGACACCTATTCCGCCGAGTACGGCAAGCGCGCCGGAGCGCAAGTCAGTGCCGTCACGCAATCCGGCACGAATCAATTTCACGGCACCCTTTTTGAGTTTTTGCGAAATAGTGCGCTTGATTCGCCCGGACCGTTCGACAACGGGACCGTCCCCCCCTTCCGCAGAAATCAGTTCGGTGGCGCGGCAGGAGGACCGCTCAAGAAAGATCGCCTGTTTCTGTTCGGCAACTACGAAGGATTCCGGCAATCGCTGGACGTGAGCAGCGTCAGCGTCGTTCCAGATGCCAATGCCAGGCTGGGGATATTGCCGGATCCATGCACGGGCCTGCCCAAGGCCGTGCCAAAAGCAAATGCAACGATGGAGCAGTACGCGTCCCTCTTCTGGCCAGTTTCCAATGGTCTTGAATTGACGGTACCGGCGTCGGGGGCAGGTTGCACGAATACGGGACAGGTTCCGAGCGGGACCGCCAAGGCCACATACAATCCCAACGAACACATTCGGGAAGATTTCGGCACTGTCCGGGCCGATTACAATCTCGCCAAGAACGATACCCTGTCGAGCGCCTACACCATCGACGACGGGACCAGTCTGATTCCGCTGTCCGATCCGCTGTTCGCGTCGTTCACGCCGTTGCGCATGCAAGTGTTGAGCCTGACCGAAACACATGTTTTTTCGCCGGCGATCCTCAACACGGCGACGCTTGGATTTTCCCGGGCGTCGTTCGCGCTCGCCTCGGTTCCTTTGACCTCGATCCCCTCCAATCTGTCCTTCGTGCAAGGGCTTGGTCCGGGAGGCATTGTCGTGGGCGGCGGAGCTACCACCACGGCCAATGGCACGATTACTTCCGCGGGCCCCAACAATGCGGCCGGCGTTTCCAATCACAGGAACCTTTTCACCTATCAAGACGACGTGCGCATCAGCCACGGATTGCACCAGGTCAGCATGGGCGTCTGGTTCCAGCGCCTTCAGGACAACGAGGACAGCGCTTCGCGCCAGTTGGGGCAAGCCACGTTTGCAAGTTTGACGACATTTCTACAGGGAAATATTGGCAATACCCCATTTCAAGTTGTTCCCCTCCACACGGAGTTGGGGTGGCGAAGCCTCTTTGGCGCGTGGTACTTCGAGGATTCAATCAAGGTTCGACACAATCTGACTCTGGAGGCGGGACTCCGCCACGAATTCACAACGGGCTGGAATGAAGCCAATGGCAGGGCTGCGAACTACGTTGCCAACGCGAACGGAGTGCTGGCGACAGCTCCCGTCGTGGGTAATTCGGTGTTCACGGCGAATACCGCTTCGCGATTGTTCAGCCCGCGGGTCGGCCTCGCCTGGGACGTTTTCGGCAACGGAAAGACCGCCCTCCGCGCAGGGTATGGAATGTATTATTCACTGATTGACGATCTCGCTTTTCTGATGAATTCGCTCACTCCCTTCAATGGGTCTGCGTCCTTTGCAAACATAAACTTATTTTCGATTCCCAAATTTCCGTTTGCTCCAGGAGTGGCGCCCCCGCCATCCTGCGGCCCGGGAGCTCCTTCCCCGTGCACGATTTTTGCCCCTCAAGGAATCCAGCCAAACGCAAAAACGCCCGCCGTGCAGGAATGGAATCTGACGGTCGAGCAGCAGTTGAGCCACAACACCTCCCTGCGTGTCGCTTATGTCGGCTCCTTCGGCGTGCATGAACTGCTCAGCATCGATCCCAATTCTATCCCGGCGCAAATTTGCGCCGCCGCGACCTGTAAATCCGGCGGCAACGGCACCGTGCAGGGTACTGTCCCGCAAGGAACCGAATACATCCCCGGCATTGGAACAAAACGTCCGAACCCTTTTCTCTCCGCGGGATTCTTTTGGTATACCGGAGGCAACAGCAGCTACAACGCCGTGGAAGTGGACGTGACCCAACGCATCAGCAAAGGGCTGGAATTTCGTGGCAACTATACCTGGTCAAAGAATCTGGATGTCAATTCCGGGCTGACCATAGCGCAGGCCAACAATCAGCCGCAAATCGTGCTCAACCGCAATGATGTGCGAATGGACTGGGGCCGGTCCGCATTGAATCCCGCCAGCCAGGCCAGCGTTTCGGCCAGTTACGAGCTTCCCTTCGGCCACAGCCAGCGCTGGCTGAATGATGTCTCTCGAATAGAAAGCAGATTTGTTTCCGGATGGCAGATAAACGGCATTGCAACGCTTCTCTCCGGTTTCCCATTCACCCCTCTGATCGGATCGAATCGCTCCGGCGACGGCGACACCAGAAACCCGGACCGGCCCTCGATCAATCCGTCCTTCAGCGGACCGGTTGTGACCGGAAATCCGAACCAGTGGTTCAATCCGGCGGCTTTCATCCTGCCGACGCCCGGAACTTATGGGAATTTGGGGAGAGGTACGTTGAACGGCCCGGGGCTCGCGGATGTCGATTTCTCGGTGTTCAAAAACACCGGTATCACGGAAAAGACCAACCTGCAATTTCGAGCCGAGTTCTTCAACATCTCGAATCGCGCGAATTACGGCCCGCCCAACTCAACGGTTTATTCGATTACGCCTGGCGCACCGCCGGCGATCAGTCCGTCCGCCGGCCTCATCACCACCACGGCAACTTTCCCTCGCCAAATTCAATTGGGATTGAAGCTGATTTTTTAGCGTTTCAGTGGCGCGGGCTTCAGCCTGCGGGATTTGGTCGTTGCAAGCGCTAAACCCGTCAGACTGAAGCGCGTGCCACTTCGATCATGTTTTCGCAGCGGGCAAAATTCTCGACGCCTCAGAAGCGCTTGGCACCAACTCCGGAATTTCGATGCGCGTGCGTGTTCCTTCGCCTTCGCGGCTGGAAATATCCATGCGAAAATCCGCGCCGTAGAGCACGCGCAGGCGTTCGTGAACGTTGCTGATGCCGATCCCGTCCTCAAACACTTGCGCCATGCGCTCCTTGGGAATTCCGACGCCGTTGTCTTCGATGGCAATGACCAGGCGGCCGTCCTGTGATGCGGTGCGAATGGTGAGTTCGCCGCCGCCAAGTTTGCCGGCCAGGCCGTGCTTCAACGCGTTTTCGACAATCGGTTGCAGGAGCATGCTGGGAACGAAGGCGTCGAGTGTGTTCTCGTCGATCTGTTTGTGAATCACAAGATTGTCGCGTCCGAATCGCGCGACTTCAATATCCAGGTAGTCGTCGATAAAATCGAGTTCCTCCTGCAAGGGCACAAACGTTTCGTGCTTCTTCAAAAGCCGCCGCAAAATATTGCTCAGCTTGATGACCACGCCGCGCGCCATGTCCGGATCGTAGCGAATGAGCGACGATACGGTATTGAGCGTGTTAAACAAAAAATGCGGATTGATTTGCGCGGTCAGCGCGTCCATGCGTGCCTTGAGCAGCAATTGCTGGTGCTGTTCGAGATTCATTTCCAGCCGCGTGTTGCTCCAGATCTTCATCGGAACCGCGACGGCCATAACCGTGGACAGCAGGACCAGCGCGATCCCCCAACTCTTCCCGGCATTCACATAAAAAAGCCATTGCAGCTTGGTGGCATGCCCGAGCGCCTGGCGGCTCAGTTCCAGAACGATGCAGGCGCCAAGCGGCAGCATTTCCCAGGTTACCTTCTTCCCGCGAAACAGCCGCACGAGCCAGCGCGGTGTGCTCATGAACGTGTAAGGCCCCAGCCTCCAAATCTCCTCCGTATTCGGGACTACCTGGCGAATTAATCCGCCCACGAGTCCTGCGGCGGCGGCTACGGGCATGGACAGCCATTCATGGTGGATAAACGCAGGCAGGCTGATGATCGATCCCCCGAGCGGGCCAACGACGCGTCCTCCAAGCAATCCGAGCAAGAAGGAGCCTTCGAGCATCAAGTCCGCGGCGCGATAGGGTTGCCCCAAAATGCGCAGAATCACGCCGAACGCCAGGGGCGGTGTGACAAAAAGCATCAGCTTCAATTTTTGGTCCGAATCGCGGAGTTCGGTGAAGAGCACTTTGCGGAAAGTGGCCGAGCGCGCCAGCCAGGCGCAAATCGACGCCGCCGCGCCAACGTGAAGCAGCAGCGTGAGCAGCAAATCTCCGCCGAAAGTAAGGGTTTTCATGGACCCTGGCCGCTGCGGCTACGTTAGCCAATCACTGCGCCGATGTAAAGCGCCGCATGCGGCCAGCGCCTGATATAATACGGGGCTCTTCATGTCGCGTAAAACACAACCACGAGCACGCGCCGCGCGCAAGGGGGCGAAGAGCGGCATGCGAATCGTCGCTCGCGCCAAATTGCCTACGCGCTTCGGCCCGTTTGAAATCCTCGGCATCGAAGGGAAAAACGCGCGGGAAAGCGCCGTCGCCCTCGTTCATGGACGAATCCGCGGACAAACTCCGCTCGTGCGCATCCACTCGCAGTGCTTGACAGGCGACGTCCTGGCCTCCGAACGCTGCGATTGCCGCGCACAACTCGAACTTTCCCTGCGCCGCATCGCCGCCGCGCCCTCCGGCATCCTGCTCTATTTGCCGCAGGAGGGACGCGGCATCGGCCTCATGAACAAGCTGCGCGCCTACGAATTGCAGGACCGCGGCATGGACACCGTGGAAGCGAACGAGGAGCTTGGCTTTGCCGCCGATTCGCGCGATTATGGATTTTCCGCCGCGGCATTGCTTTTGCTCGGCGTGCGCCGAGTGCGATTGCTTTCCAATAATCCCGATAAAGTCCGGCAGCTGGAAAATTCGGGCATTCGTGTTGCGGAGCGCGTGCCGTGCCGGCCCCGCACTTCCCGCACTTCGCGCGCCTATATGGAGACCAAGAGGACCAAACTCGGCCACTTGCTGGATCGTCTGTAAACTGAAAGCCGCGTTCACGGAGGAAGCAAATGACGCCCGTCATCCATTCCGGCTCTATTTATCAAAATGCAACTCCCGCGAAACTCTATGAACTGTTCATGAATTCCGCAAAACACACCGCCGCTACAGGCATGCCTGCGAAGATTAGCCCCAAGGTCGGCGGAAAATGGTCCGCTTTCGGCGGAATGATTCTTGGAAAGAATCTGGTGTTGATCTCGAATCGCATGATCGTGCAGACGTGGCGCTCCTCACAATGGAAGAAGGCGGATCCCGATTCCATCCTCGTCGCCACTTTTGAAAAATCCCCCGGCGGCGGAGCGCAAGTGGAGTTGGCCCACGTCGGCGTCCCGGAATACGATCGCGATGGCGTAACGCAGGGCTGGGTAAAGTATTACTGGGAGCCGTGGAAGGCGTATCTGGCCTCGCGCAAGCGGTAGGCTTGCGCCTTCATCGCCGACTTTGCCTGTGACCGAACAAGGTTTGGCCCTGGCCCAGTATTAGCAACCGGTTCTTCAAACGAGCCCTTGCCTGTTACACTTGCGTGAGGGAGAGGCAGACACGATGCAAAGCGCCATCATCAGGGACACGAATACTCTGGGCGGAGAGCCGGTTTTTCGTGGGACTCGTGTCCCATTCAAAATATTGATCGAGTATCTAGAAGGTGGCGAAACATTGGATCAGTTCCTCGAACAATATCCAAGCGTAAGCCGAGAACTGGCCATAGCGGCAATTGAAGAAGCGCGATCCAGCCTCGTCTCACAGCTCAAATGAAAGTGTAATTGACGAATGTGCACCTAAAGCCCTGAAGCAAGCTCTCGCGCCCCATGGCCATCATTGTGTCACTGTTCGAGAAGCAGGCTGGTCCGGAAAAGTGAATGGCGAGCTTTTGGAGCTGGCGGAAGCTGAGTTTGAGGTGCTGGTCACGGTGGATACGAACATTAGAGTATCAGCAAAACTTGCCCGGACGGAAGATTGCTATCGTAATTCTCCGCGCGCGATCAAATCGGTTGACACACCTCAGCCCACATTTTCCCGCCTGCGTGGAGGCGCTTCAGTCGATCAAACCCGGAGAGATTATCTACGTGGGTGAGGCTGGCTAAGGTGCGGCGATATTTCTCTTATCCCCCCGAAATTTTCCTGATTCAGTCTGTTGGACGAGCAAATCTAGTCTTACCCTCCACCGACAAGGTGAACAATCTCGTAGCGGTCACCGGCTTGCACGGCGGTTTTCACCCACTCCGTTCGCGGAAGGATCTCCAGGTTGCGCTCGATGGCCACTCGGCCGGAGGGCAGGCCCAGGTGGGAAAGCAATGCGGAAACTTCCAGCCCTTCCGGTACTTCACGCGGTTCCCCATTCACGATAATTTGGATTCCTGGATTCATCGCGAAACTGTAACAGGTGTCTTGTCACGGGGCTTCGATTTCAACCGAAATCGCAATTCTCCAAAACGGTCGCCGTCCGTGGCGCGAACCAGGAGGGAGGATCCCTCGGCCACATTCGCAGGCATGGGAAACTTCAGCGCCGCGCGGCCCTTGTCGTCAGTTTGCGCCTCCACGCAAGGGGTGCGCTGCTTTTCCTGTTCGAGAAGCGCCGCAACGGTTGCGCCGCCGACTCGCTGCTTTGAATTCTTGTCGCTCAATTCAATTTCAAGGATCACATTTCCCGCAACGAAACAGCTTTTCGGATTCAAGACGCGCAATTCGAGGCCCTTGTGAGTTTCGGCGGACTTCGCCGCCGGACGCGCCTTCTCCTTGCCGCGCAGCGAAAGTGTCCCGGCCTCGAGTTCCGCAATCACCTCGCGATGTTGCTGGGATAGGCGTTCGTGGAGCTTTGCCGCCAGGGCACCAGGCTCCATTCCTTTGGCAAACTGCTGGTAACTGGTGCTGCGCTTGTACACCACTCGGCCCGCCAGGTACACGACCGTATCGAGAAAGGGATGCGAGGGTCCGCGGTCCTCCGTTTGCACATGATAGGTGGCGTCTCCGACGCGAACATTCGAGTTGAAACCGAAGTTCATAGAAATGCCAGCCTTTCCCGTATCCGGACGGCGACGCACTCATCTCTAAACAGTAACTGGTTCAAAGAAAATACCGGATGATCCCAGTAGTGCATTTGACCGCTTGGCTCTACATCGTTATTATAGCTTGTGCTCCGATGACAGGAAACGACCTCCAAGCCTACGCGCCGCTTCTTTTACACCTCATCCTGGCAATGGCGCTTTCGGGGATTCTGCTGATCCTTTCCTCGCTGGTGGGCTGGAGACGCCCTTCCCAGGTAAAAATGCAAGCCTATGAGTGCGGGATCACGCCTACAGGCGATGCCCGACAGCCGTTTTCCGTAAAATTCTATCTGGTCGGGATCCTATTTATTTTGTTCGACGTGGAAGCCATCTTCCTGTATCCATGGGCGTTTATCTTTAGGTCGTTGCGTTGGTTTGGCTTCATGGAAATGCTCCTCTACATCGGGATCCTGCTGGTGGGCTACTTCTATCTCTGGAAGAAAGGGGCGTTGGACTGGAACCGCCCAGTCGCGCGCCGGGACCGCACTTCGTGACGGAGACACCTGACCTCGAGCAAAACCCCATCATCGCGAAAATCCGCGGTTGGCGCCCCGTAGCCGTCGCGGGATTGATTTCCTTTCGCGGCGAGTTGACGGTGGTCGTCTATCCCGAACATCTGCGGCCCCTCACCGAATTCCTGAAATCCGATCCCGATCTCGCCTTTACTTACCTCTCCGATGTGACCGGAGTGGACCGCTTTCCCATCGAACCGCGCTTCGAGCTGAATTACCATCTGCTGTCGCTCTCCCGCCGCGAAACGATTCGCCTCCGTGTTCGCTTGCCGGGCGAAAATCCGGTAATCGATTCGGTCGTGCCCGTTTGGCCGACGGCCAACTGGCACGAGCGCGAGATCTTTGACCTTTTTGGTATTCGGTTTGAAGGGCACCCCAATCTGCGGCGCATGATGATGCCCGACGATTGGGAAGGCTATCCTCTCCGTAAGGACTATCCCGTGGAGGGTCCTCGCTGATTTCCGATTGTGAGACGAGAGAATCTGCGCCATGACCACCGTACAAACTGCCACCGGCCTCGAACAGACCATGGTCCTCAACATGGGACCTCAGCATCCCTCGACGCACGGCGTGCTGCGCGTGCTCCTGGAACTGGACGGAGAAATCATCGTCAAGGCCGACGTGGATATCGGATATTTGCACACCGGCATCGAAAAAACCGCCGAGGCGCTGACCTATTCGCAGGCCATCACCATTACGGACCGGATGGACTACCTCGCGCCGCTGTCCAACAATCTGGCTTACTGCCTGGCGGTCGAAAAATTGCTAGACCTGGAAGTTCCCAAGCGCGCCCAGTACATTCGCGTGCTGCTCACCGAACTCACGCGGATCGGCTCGCACTTGGTTTGGCTTGGCACGCATGCGATCGACTTGGGCGCGATGTCGGTCTTCCTCTATTGCTTCCGCGAGCGCGAAGAACTTCTCAAAATATTTGAACTCGTCAGCGGCCAGCGGATGATGACCAGCTATTTCCGCATCGGCGGCCTCGCGCTCGATCCGCCGGTCGGGTGGACCGACCACGTCCAAAAAATCGTGCAGAGCTTCCCTTCCCGTTTCGATGAGTACGAGGAATTGCTGACCAGAAACCGGATCTGGCTCGGACGCACGCAGGGCGTGGGCGTTCTGACTGCGGAGGACGCCATCGCTCTTGGCGTTTCGGGGCCGTCGCTGCGCGGCTCCGGCGTGGATTATGACGTGCGAAAATATTTTCCGTATTCGAGGTACGACGAATTCGATTTTCAGGTGCCCGTGCGCACGGAAGGCGATTGCTACGCGCGCTACCTGTGCCGCGTGGCGGAAATGCGCGAGAGCCTGAAAATCGTCCGCCAGGCGCTCGAAAAAATTCCGCCCGATGGCCCCGTCAAGGCCGATGCGCCCGGAATCGTTCCGCCGCAGCGCGAAAAAATGAAGACGGAAATGGAAGCGCTGATTTATCACTTCAAGATTTTTACGGAAGGGTTCGCGCCCCCGCCCGGAGAAGTCTACCAGCGCATCGAATCGCCCCGCGGCGAGCTGGGCTGCTTCCTCGCGAGCGACGGTTCACCCAAACCGTACCGCATGAGAATTCGCGCGCCTTCGTTCGTGAATCTTCAGGCGCTGCAAAAGATGATTGAAGGCCGCCTGGTGGCTGACGCAATTGCCTGCATCGGGACGCTGGATATTGTCCTTGGGGAGATTGACCGCTGATGAATTTGCCTCCGCAGCTGGAAGCGAAATTCCAAACGCTCGAAAACCGCTACCCGTTGAAGCGGTCGGCGCTCATCCCCATGCTGCTGTACGCGCAGGACCAATTCGGCTACATCAGCGATGAAATGATCGGAGAAATCGCCGGGCGCCTCGGCCTGAATGAGCTGCAGGTCACCGAAACGATGGCGTACTACTCGATGCTTCGCCGCCAGCGCGCCGGAAAATTCCATGTGCAGGTCTGCACGAACGTGTCCTGCATGCTGCGCGGCGGCAACAAGCTTTACGAATTCGTTCAGAAAAGGCTGGAGATCGGCCACAAAGAAACCACCGAGGACGGCGTATTTTCGCTGGAAGAAGTGGAATGTCTGGGGGCATGCACCGGCGCGCCAGCCATGCAGGTGAATTACGATTTCTACGAAAATCTCACCATCGAACGCACCACGCAAATTTTTGAGGCGCTGGAAGCCGGGCGAAAGGTGCAGACCTCCACGCCTATTACGGGCTCCGTGAAGGAACGCCATTCCGCTGAAGTGCCCGTCATCAGCCGGCTCTTCGGCGTCAAGGACTCGCACAAGCTGCAAGTGTACGTAGCGCATGACGGCTATAAGGGGATGGAGCGCGCGCTCAAGGAATTGACTCCCGAGCAGGTCATTGACGAAGTCAAAAAGTCGAATCTGCGCGGACGCGGCGGCGCGGGATTCCCCACCGGAATGAAGTGGAGCTTTGTGCCCAAGGAATCGGCCAAGCCCAAATACATTCTGTGCAACGCGGATGAGAGCGAGCCGGGCACCTGCAAGGACCGCCCGCTGATGGAAATGATGCCGCACCAGTTAATTGAAGGAGTCGTGATTGCCGGCCGCGCCGTCGGTTCCCACCAGGGATATATTTACGTTCGCGGCGAGTACCGCTACGTCCTGGAGATCCTGGACGAGGCCGTCGAGGAAGCCTACAAGGCCGGCTATCTGGGCAAAAATATTCTCGGCAGCGGATTCGATTTCGACCTGGTCACGCATACCGGAGCGGGCGCCTACGAGTGCGGCGAGGAATCGGCGCTGATGGAATCGCTCGAAGGCAAGCGCGGCTATCCGCGCATCCGGCCACCCTTTCCCGCCGTCGTGGGGCTGTACGGATCGCCGACCGTCATCAATAATGTCGAGACGCTCTCCGCCGCCCCGGAAATTCTGCGGCGGGGAGGCGAATGGTACGCGGGACTGGGGTCGCCAAAAAACGGAGGCACGCGCCTGTTCTGCGTTTCCGGTCACGTCAACAAGCCCGGCATCTATGAATTGCCCATGGGTTTCCCGTTGCGCAAAATCATCGAAGACGTCGCCGGCGGAATGCGCAATGGCAGAAAGCTCAAAGCCGTCATCCCCGGCGGCAGTTCCTGCCCGCTGCTGACCGCCGAGGAAATTGACATCAACATGGATTACGATTCCGTGGCCAAGGCCGGCTCGATGCTCGGCTCGGGGGGCCTCGTGGTGATCGACGAAGACACCTGCATGGTGGATCTCGCGCGGCGCATCATGCATTTCTACGCGCACGAGTCCTGCGGCTGGTGCATTCCCTGCCGCGAAGGCACGGGCTGGCTGCGCAAGACGCTGGACCGTTTCCACGCGGGCTTCGGCCGCGCGGAAGACATTACTCTAGTGGGCGATCTGGCGAAAAACATGCTGGGCCGCACCTTCTGCCCGCTGGGCGACGCCGCAGCGATGCCCACCATCAGCATCGTGAAAAAATGGCGGAATGAGTTTGAAGAACATCTTTCCGGAAAATGTCCGTACAGACCGGCCGACGTCATGGCCGCGGTCCGCTGA
Source organism: uncultured Acidobacteriota bacterium (assembly GCA_963813185.1). Lineage (GTDB taxonomy): Bacteria > Acidobacteriota > Terriglobia > Acidiferrales > UBA7541 > Palsa-360. Next base: position 7,236 of record CAWEYA010000019.1, on the reverse strand, counting down.
GGATCCCGGGACAAAATGGCCGATTCAAAAGACATCACGCTGAAGATTGACGACCGCGTTGTCACCGTGCCGCCGGGTACGCTGGTGATCGAAGCCGCGCGCCGGATGGGCATCGAAGTCCCGTCGTTCTGCTATTTCCCGGGCCTTTCGTTGCAGGCCGCATGCCGCATGTGCCTGGTCGAAGTGGAAAAGGCGCCCAAACTGCAGACCGCGTGCACGCTGGTCGCCACGCCCGGCATGGTGGTGCGCACCAGCACGCCGCAAGTGCATGATGCGCGCAAGGGCATGCTGGAATTTCTGCTCGCCAATCATCCGCTCGATTGCCCCGTGTGCGATAAGGGCGGCGAATGCGAATTGCAGGACATGGTCTTCACGTATGGCGCGGACAAGAGCCGCTTCAACGAAGAAAAGCGCCACGTGCCTGAACAGAAGTGGTCGGAAGCGGTTTATTACGACGCGCCGCGATGCATTTTATGTTTCCGCTGCGTGCGCGTGTGCGACGAGGGCATGGACGTCAAAGCGCTCGGTGTGGGCGCTCGCGGCTCGCAATCGGTGATTATTCCGAACGGCGAGGATCATCTGGACTGCGAAGAGTGCGGCATGTGCATCGACATCTGTCCGGTAGGAGCGCTGACCAGCGGCACCTACCGCTACAAAACGCGCCCGTGGGAAATGGCGTATGTGTCCACGGTCTGCACGCACTGCTCGAACGGCTGCAAGACCACGCTCAGCGTGCGCAACAATGAAATCCTGCGCTCTAATAATCGCGATCTTTCCGGATTCAACAAGGATTTCCTGTGCGTGAAGGGCCGTTTCGGATTTGATTTCACGAGTCACCCGGAGCGCCTCAAGCTGCCTCTCGTGCGCCGCAACGGCAAGCTCGTGCCCTCCAGCTGGGAAGATGCCCTGGCCGAAGTTTCCCGGCGTCTCGCCGAAGTGCACAAGGCCTCCGGCGCGGATTCCATCGGCTTCATCGGCTCAAATCGCACGACCAACGAAGAAAATTATCTGCTGGGGCGCATCGCGCGCGCCTCCATTGGCACAAACAACATCGATCATCATCGCACCGCCGATTACGCGAGCTTGATCGCCGCGCTCGGCACGCAAGCCGCAGCCGCGACCGCCACGATGACGCAGCTGTACGAGGCCGACGCGGTATTGCTCATCGGCCACGATCCAACCGAGCAGAGCCCTCTGGTCGCCTGGCAGATTCGTTCCGCGATCCGCCATCGCGGTGCGCATCTGTACATCGTCAATTCAAAATCCATCAAACTGCTCCGCAAGGCCCGGGGATTTGCCGAAGTGCCCGAAGGCCGCGAAGCAACGGCAGTCCGCTGGCTCGCGGGCGGCGAAGCGCAGCTCGATGGCGGCACGATCGAGCGTCTTTCTTCACTCAAAGTCTTGCTTCAAAGAGAAAGCAACGTCGTCATCGTCTTCGGCGCGGAACTGACCGGCGCGGCGATACGCGACCTCGTGAAATTCGGTTCTTCCCTGCCCGGCCAGACGCGCTACATGGCGCTCGGCGATTACGCGAACTCGCGCGGCGCGGCGGACATGGGCCAGCTCCCTGACGTGCTGCCTGGCTACCTCTCCGTCACAGACGCGCGTGCGCGGGAGAAATTCGCCGCACTGTGGTGGGCGAAGCTGCCCGAAAAACGTGGAATGGACGCGCGCGGGATGCTCGCCGCCGCAGCCAAGGGGCAGTTGCACGCGCTGTACGTGGTCGGCGCAAACCCGGTAAAAACTTTCGGCGTTTCCGCGACGGATCGCCTGGGCAAGCTCGACTTGCTCGTCGTGCAAGACCTATTCCTCACCGAGACCGCGCAACTTGCCGACATCGTCCTGCCGGCTGCCGCCGCGTACGAAAAAAACGGAACCATGACCAACACCGCCGGCGAAGTGCAACTGGTGCGCAAGGGCGGCGACGTCATGGGCACGCGCACGGATTTCGATATTCTGCGAATCCTTTCCTTCCAACTGGCGCAGCATGGGCTTGGGCAGGCCATCCGCCTGCGCAATCCGGAAGCTGCCTTCGACGAAATTCGCCAAGCGGTGCCGGGTTACAACCTCGCCATGGCCACTCTGCTGCTCGGAGAAGCGGAACGAACTTCCCCGGTTTCCGCCGCCAATGATACGGCGACATTCGACGTCCCGGCGGGCTCCATCTTCTCCTCGAAGGACAGGCTGTTCACCAGCGGCAGTTTGACCCCCTACTGCACCATGGTCCGCTCCTTGCCCGAAGCAGCCGAAGAAGAAGTGGAAGTGGAGGCGCGCCCGTGAACGAATTAGCCGCGCAGCATCCGCTGATCGTCGTCGTGTTGCCGAAAGTCGTCATCCTTCTTTTCGTGATGTTGACAGCACTGGCCTATCTCACCTGGTTCGAGCGCAAAGTCGTGGCGCACATCCAGACGCGCTGGGGACCCTATCGCGTCGGCCCGCACGGCTTGCTGCAGCCGCTGGCTGACGGCGTAAAATTTCTGTTCAAGGAAGACGTGACGCCGGCGGGCGCGGATAAGTTCGCTTATTTCCTCGCGCCGTTCCTCGCATTGTCACTGGCCATCACCTCGATCGCCGTGATCCCCTTCGGGCCGAAAGGTTTGACGATGTTCGGGCAGCCCACGCCGACGGGAATCACGAATTTGAACATTGGCCTCTTGATTTTGTTCGCGATCACTTCGATGGGAGTGTACGGCGTGGCGCTGGCCGGCTGGTCGTCCAACAGCAAATACCCGCTGCTCGGCGGGCTGCGCAGCTCGGCGCAAATGATCAGCTATGAACTCGCGTTGACTATGTCCGTCATCGGCGTGATCCTGATGGCCGGCACGTTTAATCTGAGCGAAATCGTCACCGCGCAGCAGGGCTTTTATTGGGGATTCGTGCCGCGATGGAATCTGATCGGCTCACCCATGCCGCAGGTGCTGGGTTTCCTTCTCTTCTTCGTCGCCGCCGTGGCCGAGACCAATCGCGCGCCGTTCGATCTTGCGGAAGCGGAATCCGAACTGGTCGCCGGATTCCACACCGAGTATTCCAGCTTTAAATTCGCCATGTTTTTCATGGCCGAATACGCCAGCATGATTACAGTCTCCTGCCTCGCGACGATTTTGTTTTTTGGCGGGTGGTTGTCGCCGTTTCCGCAAACTCGGCTGTTTGCCTGGTCGCACTTCATTCCGGCAGCGGCCTTCGCCGCAGCCGGCCTGGTCTTGATCGTGCATGGCATCCGCTATCTCACGATATTTGGCAAGATCGTATTGCCGGTTTTGGGAACGGCCTTGTGCGGCGTGGGAGTATTTTGCGGCCAGCCCGGCGTCATCGAATTTATTCAGGGACCCTTCTGGTTTCTGCTGAAGATCGCGGTTTTCCTGTTTATTTACGTTTGGGTGCGCGGGACGCTTCCGCGTTTTCGCTACGATCAGTTGATGAATTTCGGTTGGAAGGTGCTTCTGCCGCTTTCCATCGTGAACGTCGTGCTCACGAGTCTCTTGATTGTGCTGACGCAACGATGAGATCCGAATCCAAGCAAATGGCGCGAGGAACGCGCCGGGGAATACGATGATCACGGCGCAGATGGCGATTTTCCTGATCCTCGCCGCGGTCACCGTAGCCGGAGCGCTGAGCCTGATCCTGCAGCGGCACCCGATTCACAGCGCGCTTTCGCTGATCGTGGTCATGGTCGCGCTCGCAGGGCTTTACCTTTTGCAGGGCGCGGAATTTGTGGCCGCCGTGCAGATTATCGTCTACGCCGGCGCGATCATGGTGCTCTTCATTTTTGTGATCATGCTTCTCAACGCCGGAGAAGAAGAACGCACCAACGTGAGCCGCCTGGCGCGCTTTGTGGGCGTGCCGCTCGGGGTCGTGTTCCTCGCGGAAGTGGCTTATTGGATTGGGCGAGCCACGTCACAACTCGGCTCGGCGCCGCAGGAAACGGTTTCGACGCGCGACCTGTCGACGCTGCTCTTCCGCGAATTCGTATTTCCGTTTGAACTGACGTTGTTTTTGATTTTGATCGCTTTGCTGGGCGCCCTGGTCCTGGCGCGCCGCGAAGAGTCCGACTAAGGCCGATTTACGTCGGCCGGAAACACTCTGGGGGAGTTGTGGTTCCGACTTCGTACTTTCTGGTGCTCAGCGCCGTGCTGTTCGGATTGGGTGTCATTGCGTTTATTTTCAAGCGCAACATTCTCACCATCTTCATGTCCATTGAGCTGATGCTCAACGCCGTCAATCTGGCTTTCGTATCCTTCAGCCGTTTGCTCGGCCAGCTGCAGGGACAAGTGTTCGTCTTTTTCGTGATCGTGGTGGCCGCGGCAGAAGCTGCCGTGGGACTGGCGATCATCATCCTCATTCACCGCAACCGGGGAACGCTCAACGTGGAAAACGTGGATTCGTTGAAAGACTGATGCCGGTTCTTGCTTATCTCTGGATCATTCCGGTGCTGCCGCTCCTGGGCGCAGGCGCCAACGGAATTTTCGGCGGACGCTGGCCGAAGAACGTCATTTCAGCCGTGGCGCTTTCTTCGGCCGCCCTGTCGTTTCTCGCGGCGCTTGAAGTCGTGCGCGAGTTCCTGGGCCTTCCAGCGGGTCAAATTCCCGCGCCCACATCGTATTTCACATGGATTTCCGCGGGCCCGTTCCGCGCTGACTTCGCATTGCAGGTCGACCAGCTCACCGTAGTGATGCTCCTGGTCGTCACCGGCGTGGGTTTGCTCATTCACATTTATTCCACGGGTTACATGCACGACGATCCGGGCTACCGCCGGTTTTTCGCTTACCTGAACCTCTTCATGTTTTTCATGCTCGTGCTGATCCTGGCGGCCAACTACCTGCTGATGTTTGTCGGCTGGGAAGGCGTCGGGCTGTGCAGCTATCTGCTCATCGGATTTTTCTTCTTAAAGCAATCCGCGACCAATGCCGGCAACAAGGCGTTCTGGGTGAACCGCGTCGGCGATTTCGGATTCCTTCTCGGCGTGCTCCTGATCTTCCGTACATTCGGCTCGCTCGATTTCTCCGTCGTCCTGCCGCGCGCCGCCTCCATGCCCGCCGATCCCGCCGGGCAAATTGGCACGCTCACGACGATTGCGCTCCTGCTTTTTGTCGGCGCGGCCGGAAAATCCGCGCAGCTTCCGCTCTACGTCTGGCTGCCGGATGCGATGGAAGGGCCCACGCCGGTCAGCGCGTTGATCCACGCGGCCACCATGGTCACCGCGGGCGTTTACATGGTGGTGCGCTCGCACGCAATTTTTCTCAACGCCCCGCTGGCCATGCAGGTTGTCGGCGTCATCGGGTGCGCCACGGCGCTCTTCGCGGCGACGATCGGCCTGGTGCAGACGGACATCAAGAAAGTGCTCGCTTACTCGACCGTTTCCCAGCTTGGCTACATGTTTCTGGCTTGCGGCGTGGGCGCATTTGGTGCGGGCATTTTTCACTTGATGACACACGCCTTCTTCAAAGGATTGCTCTTCCTTGCCGCGGGCAGTGTGATCCACGCCATGGGCGGCGAGCAGGACATGCGCAAGATGGGCGGCCTGCGCAAGAAAATTCCCGTCACCTTCTGGACCATGTTCATGGCCACGCTGGCGATTGCCGGCGCGCCGGGCTTTTCCGGATTTTTCAGCAAAGACGAAATCCTGAACGAAGCGCAGCGCGTGAGTCCGGTGCTCTGGGGACTCGGGGTCCTGACCGCGGGGCTCACTTCGTTTTACATGTTCCGCCTATTGTTCCTGACATTCTTCGGCAGCCAGCAGTACGACGAGCACAAAGTGCATGTGCATGAGTCGCCAAAAAACATGACTGTTCCACTCATCATCCTGGCGGTTCTCTCCGTCTGCGGCGGATGGATGGCCGCGCCGCAACTCATGGGCGGCGTGAACCACTTCGAGCAGTTTCTCGCGCCAGTGCTCGCGACTGCCGCCGCATCCGCCGCTCCCGCGGCAGAATCCTCGGGCAGCGGCGGAGAAATTTTGCAGGCCCTGCTGGGCGCTCCCGTGATTGCCGGACTCCTCGGCTTCCTGCTGGCGTGGTGGTTCTATATCAAGAGCCCAGAAACACCGAAGAAACTGGCGGGATCGCTTTCCGCGCCGTACAAACTTCTTTCCGGAAAATATTTTATCGACGAATTGTACGCGGCCGTGTTTGTGCGACCCCTGGTCTGGATTTCCGACAAAGTTCTGTGGCACACGGTCGACGAGCGCGTCATTGACGGCGCCGTGAACGGCGTCGCCTTCGTTTCGCGCGAATCAGGCGACCGCCTGCGCCACGCCAATACCGGAAACATTCGCAGCTACGCTACCTGGATCGTCCTGGGCGTTCTAGTGTTCACTTCCTTGCTGCTGTGGATGGTGGACTGACGTGCAGCAAAATTACTTGCTTTCGGTCCTGACCTTTCTGCCCGTCGCGGGCACGCTGGCGCTGCTGCTCCTGCGCGATGACGATCACGTCTGGATTCGCCGTCTGTCGATGACCACGGCGTCCGTGGAATTCGCTCTTTCGCTGCTGCTCCTTCGCGGCTATGACGCGCGCGCCGCTGGATATCAATGGGAGGAGTTTCGTGCCTGGATTCCGCAGCCGCCGATTCACTACCATCTGGGCATCGACGGGCTCAGCCTGTTTCTTATCCTGCTGACCACGCTGCTCACCCCAATTTCAATTCTGGCGTCCTGGAATTCGATTGACCAGCGCGTGAAAGGATTCTTCATCTGCCTGTTGGTGTTGGAGACGGGAGTGATCGGTGTCTTCGTTTCGCTCGATCTGTTCCTGTTCTTCCTGTTCTGGGAAGTGATGCTGATCCCAATGTATTTCCTGATCGGCATCTGGGGCCACGGGCGGCGCATTTATGCCGCTCTCAAATTCGTGCTCTATACCATGTTCGGCTCGATCCTGATGCTTGTGGCCATTTTGTGGCTCTACCGCATCACCGCCGTCGCCGGTACTCCGACATTCGACATCTCGCAGATTCAGTCGCTGCTTTCCGATGGCTCGGTCACACTGCCGCTGCGAACGGAATATTTGCTCTTCGGCGCGTTCTTCCTGGCGTTTGCGATCAAGGTGCCGCTCTTCCCGCTGCACACCTGGCTGCCGGACGCGCACACGGAAGCTCCCACGGCAGGCTCGGTGATGCTCGCGGGCGTCCTGCTCAAGATGGGAATCTACGGCATGCTGCGCTTCTGCTTGCCGCTGTTCCCGGACGCCGCGCGCCAGTTTGCGCCTTACATCGCGGTGCTGGCCATCATCGGCATCGTATACG
>CAWEYA010000018.1:0-563836 GCA_963813185.1 uncultured Acidobacteriota bacterium | reverse complement strand
GCACATTCAATTCGGCGCTGCTGAACTGTCCCGTAGAATCTACCGTCGCGCCAGGTATCGGAATTTCGCCGCTCTGTCGGCGGCGCGTTACCGTTAGGATTGAGCCCGCATTATCGCTAGGCCCGCCAGCAATCGAGAGGACTTCGTAAAGCGTTTGCCGCCCCCTGAGTTGGATTACACCGGGTTTCGTAACCGCACCGAAGACAGATACTGGCTGGCTTCTGATTTCGGTTACCGTCACTGAAATGTGTGGGTCTTGAATGAACTGTTTGAAACGGGCGTTCAATTCCGCTTCGAGTTGCTCGACGGTCAGCCCGCCCGCCTTTACTTTTCCGATCATCGGCAGTGTGATGTTCCCGTTCGTGCCGATGAGAACTGGCTTGTCGGAAATCTCGGGGGCGTCCATCGCACGAATCTTGATCTCGTCATCCGGCCCGAGGACGTAGCCAGATACCGATTGAGAAGTGGTGGCCGCTGGCTGCTGGGCTGCGACAATGGCAATAGGAAGATTCAGACTGACGAACACGAGTAAAGCCTTCACTATGTTTTTCATGATTCTTCTCCCCAGGGAGGATAACCTCTAACTTCTACGACCTAGAAAGGCCGTGCCTGAACAGAAACTACGAAACCAATTCGATATCGTATCCTTCGACCCGAATCCAAATAGATCGTTGGAGCAACTCTACCGATAGGACCAGGCTTTGATCCCCACTTTGACGGATGAGGATCCCTTCAACGCCGTCAAGAGATCCCCCGCGAATGCGAACGCGCCTCCCGGCACTGACGAAAGGATGTGGCAAACACGGAATTTTCTCGCTTATCGCTTTCCTGAGGCTCTCGATCTGTTCTTCCGGAATCGAATGTCCCTTGTCTCTCACTGCCGACGAAACCCAGCACGCCTGGCGTTCGCAGTATCTTTAAGCGCTCCTCGACAGTCTGAACCATGCGGACGAATGCATAGCAGCTAAACATGGGGATTTCCACTACACTCCGACGGTCGCTCCACCTGTGGACTTGATGGAGGAGGGGAAGGAACGTGCAGACACGCTTCTCTTCAAACTGCGCAGCAACCCGCTTTTCGTGCCGAGCCATGATGTGAACTGCGTACCAGTTCGACTCCTCCGGAGCGAGGCTCGGTGGAGAAATGATTGATGTGGATTCGAGATGTATTTGCGAACTAGACACAGCTTCGCCCTCTCAGTCCCGTTTCTCATTCTGAAACCAACAGATTACAAACTCTTCGCTAGTGGCTGAATGGCTCGAGCCGCTGCAGCGACTCTTCCTCGTTCGGACTCTTTTTTGCCAACCGGTTCGACGTCCGCGCATACTCCGAATCTAGAGGTTGCGCTTCTAAGACGATCTCGCGCCTTGCGACAAGAATTGTTCTGAGACTTCACTTCGTTTCAATCCCTTGATACTCTATACACTCCATTCAGGCAGTCCGCAGGCGACGCTTACTTTCAACCTTCAATAGGAGCTACACCGTCGTGCGTCTTGCAATTTTTCCCTGCGCACCTTCTAGTACTTTTTTTTTCCCCTTCGGTCGAAATTGTTTTCTTCCTCGTAGCGCCAAACGGCCTTGCGACTTGTGATCGCAAAACCACTGCGATGCTCTCCTTGCTCTTTCCCTTCGAGTCGAAGGGATTCGCCCGTGTATTGAACGTGCATTTTGCGCGCCTTGTCGGAAAGGGCCGGCAACGAAAAGTGCAATTCAACGGAAGAACCGATGGGTGGAAAGATTGCAGCATCCACGAATGCTCCCTTATCGCATATGTTTCGAGTGTGCCCCTCGCCCTGTCGCACAATTCTCTCCTCATCCTCCCAAGAGAAAGAAGCAGGCAGCTGCAGTGGGTACCGCATAGCTCGCCTGCGTTCTATCATCGTTTTCAGTGAAGAGCCTCTCGAACGGCTGATTAGCTCTTGCGTCATTGCTATGCAGTTCAATCGCAATGAAACGGTACAATGGGTCTCCGAGAATGATTCCGCAATGGATGGAATATTTGTAGGGAAAACTTACTTTAGTACTGGCGTGTGGAGTCAGCTTTCGCGACATGCGGACCGTTGCTTACCCAATCTTGTGATGCTGCCGGACGCAGAACTGCCAGAGAAAACGCTCTAGTGCTTGAGAGAAGAAAATCCATCCCTTTGCTGGTAGGAAAGTCCCTCGTTGCAGTGGTAGGTCCGGCTCACCGAATTTTCTATTGTCACACCGACAGGCCATTCCCCCGCGCAGTTTCATTTGTAAGGTCCCGATTCTTGAAGGTCTAAACATACGCAGCGGTTGGACTCTGCATCCCATCTAATAGGAGGCTATAACTACTAGTACTGGTCCGGAGATCTACGATTTCATGGTTTGGTTAGGATTATTCGAGCCAACTTTTCACACAATATCAACAGGTCGTTTACACATTTGCTTGCACAGCGTGGACCGTGTTGATAACCTCTTGATTTCTGAGAGTGTGTCGGCCGGATTCTGAGAGTAGCCCAATGCAGAAGGCGTCAAGAATGGGGGGCCCTTTCATCAGGGTTGTCATCGCCGATGCCAATCGTATGCACTGTCAACTGATGGCCACAGCTTTGAGGCGCAGCCGGTATCGATTTGATGTGGTCTGCAGCGTAACCGAATCCCAAGAAGCTCTACAAGCATTGAAGGAGAAGCAGCCTGACGTTGCCTTGATCGGTTCCAATTTGCGTGATGGGCCTCTTGCGGGCTTTAAGGTTCTTCGAGAACTACAGACGTGTCGCTCAGTGGTCAAGGCCATCATGCTGATCGATTCATCCGAGCGCGACATCGTCATCGAGAGTTTTCGCCGTGGAGCTCACGGGGTTATTTCCCGAGACGAATTATTTGAGACCTTGTGCGAGTGCGTCCGGGCCGTGCACGAAGGGCAAATCTGGGTTCGTGCTGAAGAATTGCATTTCCTAGTGGATGCCCTAGTCGAATCGATTCCGCCGCGAATCCTCGATGCCAATGGTGTCGCACTGTTGACCAAACAAGAACAAGGAATCGCTCGACTCGTATCCGAAGGTCTGACCAACCGCGACATCGCCCGCCAGCTGAGCCTGAGCGAGAACACAGTGCGTAACTATATGTTTCGAATTTTTGACAAGCTCGGAACGTCCAACCGGGTAGAGCTCGCGCTTTATGCTTTTCATCAAAAAATGTGAGATGCCGCGGGATCGTCCTATATATTCGCACGGAAACAAGAAGACTACGGGAACACGTTCGTGCGGGTGGGCGTAATTGTCGCTGTCATCTCTTTTGTCGTGACTTAGACCTTCGGCATTTAATGAGCCCGAATCCCACCTTTTCAATCCTTTTGCGCCAGTTTTCAACAACTGGGGGGAGAGACTGTGCCATTCATTCGATCGATCGGCCGGGGCGCGATGACGGGGCTAGTCATAAACTCCATAATCGGTAGCGGAATTTTCGGCTTGGCAAGCGAACTGAACCGCCTCTTGGGCCGAGCCAGTCCCCTCGCGATGGTGTTTGCAGCCCTGGGCATGGCGATTATCACGTCCGCCACCGTCGAAGTTGCCATTGTTCCCTTAATCCAATGGCGATTTTACTTCAGCTTCCAAAGTGGATCCCTGTCACATCGTTCCAGGTTTCTTGCTCCGTTCCGTCCGGAGCCCGGGCCATCATTCCTACGGTTTATTCTCGGGTATAAGGCCCGCCGAACTCAGGGATGGCTGACTACCGCCATACTCCGGGATGCTCCTTTGGAAAACACGATAGACATGGTCATAGCCCACGACATGTTCTTGCCCGTCGGGACCTTTCTCCACAGTTTCAGGATTTCTGCCTAAAAAGGCGATGGCTTCGGCGCGATCCGCGACCAATACCATGGTCGCTTCGTATAGTTTATTGCCGATCTTTATTCGCACGCGCGGATCGCGGGCCACATTGGATGTCCAGGACTTGTCATGCGGAAACTGCACGTCCATTCGATCCTGGTGCGAACGTATGAAGAGCTCGCCGTTGCGCACGGTAGGCATCGTCCGGACCGAGTGGGGAATGAAATAGGTCGTTCGCGTCTCAACCAGGACAGTGTTGAGGCTACGTCCGGGGTGAGGTACTTGCTCAACGAATGACCAATCCGTGACGGGTGTGGTGACGACTTCGCCTTTCAGCCACAAGCCGGGGCGGGCAATCATGTGGTGAGCGCGAAGTTGGTTCAAGTCAAGGTATTCCGGTTCGAGACCAGTCACGCGGAGCGTCAAGAGCGTTACCGCCAGGATTACTACGATCACTATGATTCCTACTTTTAATATTTTCATCTGTCGCTTCCTGAATAGCGATGATTGTCACGGGTGATGCTACACCACCGATCGGCGGTCTGCAAAAATTCGTTTTGTCGAAGGTGTGTGCGGCTTCCAGAGGCCGACCGAGGAGAAATCGAGTGAGCGTCTAAAAGCGCTTTCCGATCTCGAAGGGACCTGCTCTGGTGGCGAATTCGTTGTGTCCAAGGCGAGAGAAACGTTACGATACGCGAATAAGAGGTCCAAATCAGGAATCATGGTTTATATTGAGCGCGATACGCAAGGAAAGTCTTCAGGTCTTTGTTGGTCGATCAATGCTCGTGCAAGGGGCATCGTCAAATTGAGGAGCCAGCTATGAAGATGCTCTTAAAGATAGTAGGAGGAATATTAGTTTGCTTGGCCTTGGTGTTGGTTGTGTTGCGCATCACAGGACTTAACCCGCATGACAGAATTCCCGGTCTGTGGCTCACAGGAAATCTCGTCACCACTCCGGTCACCGATTGGTCGTTCACCGATAAAGTTCCCACGATCAAGCTACAGACCCAGAGCCGATTTCTACTTCCGCATTCGGAAACAATTAATTGTCTCGCCTACAAAAGCCAGCTTTACGTTACTTCCATTTATCCTGCAGGACCGCCGAGAAGCTGGAACGAGAATGTGATGCGAGACCCCCACGTGCGTATAAAAATCGGAGATAAGCTTTACGATCGTACGCTGGTTCTTGTCACCGATCCGGCGGAGATGGAGGGCGTGCCCCAGGTCAGAGCGAAAAAATATCCACAACTGAAAATTCCAGCGAATGCGACGATACACGTATTTCACGTAATCGGTTGATCGGGATCCTAAATGAAGATCGTCATCACTGGCGCCAATAGCGCTGTCGGTCAGGCCATCCTGCGATGCGGACCGAAACACGAGGTTACGACGAATACATTTGTCGCCGCAGTCCGCTCTGCCCGTGCTGCCGAACAGATCCGCTCGGAAACCGGCAATGCCGACGGCGTGGTCCGAATCTCGTACGATGACCCCGGGAGTCTGGATGCCGCGTTTCAGGGAGCTTTTGCAGTCATCCACCTCGCGGGAATTCTCATCGAAACCCCGGATTCGACTTATGAGCAGGCCAATGTTGCGTCGACCCGGGGCGTCGTGGAAGCTGCGAAGCGAAGCGGGGTGCAGAAAATCGTCTTGGTGAGCGCGACGGGAGCCGATGAGACGTCTCGAAATCGGTATTACCGCACCAAAGGGCAGGCGGAGGCTCTGGTGCGAGCATCGGGACTGAATTATACGGTGCTACGCGCCCCGCTTTTGCTTGGTCCTGGCACCGCAGGAGGCGCAGCACTCGGGCGGCACGTAAGCCACAGCCGGGTTAAGCTGATCGGTGGGGGTCGCAATCTTCAGCAGCCTCTCTTTGTAGATGACCTGGCGCGGGCTGCAGTGGCCGCCACAAACCCATCGGTTGCGAACAACCTTGTTCTTGACCTCGTTGGCCCTGTCTCCCTGCCGGAGCGGGAACTCGTCGAGCGTGCCGCCCGCTTGCTAGGTCGCCAGGTCCGGATCGGTTCGATTCCAAAGTATTGGTTTTCGTTGGTGCTGGCCATCCGTCAGCGCATCGGTAAACCCGGGTTTTCGCGGGACGCTCTTGACGTAATCACCGCGGACACGGGCCTGAATCCGCAGCCGGCCGCGTCTGCACTCGGAATCGAACTCACCGGAATCGACGAAATGATTAAGGACAGTTTAGGCCAAGGATGACAAAATGAGTGAGAGCGTCCCAACCACCAGCGCATCTTCAATCCCAGCCAGCAAAAAGGCCAAGCCATGGCAGCGGATTTTGCCATTCGCCATTACGGCAGCTTGCTTCGCCTATCTTTACACGCGTCTCAGGGGCGCCGCTGCAGCCGAAGGCAGTAGGCTGCTTGCCTACCTCTTAAAAAGCTTCGAGAATGTAAACTGGCTTCATTGGCTGGCCTTGGTGATTCCATACTGTTTCCTTTATCTCCTGATTGACAGCCTGGTTGTTTGGAGCGTGATCAACTGGTTCAACGCAAAAATCCGTTACGCGGATATCCTGCCGATTCGGGCCAGCGCCTATATTCTTTCTTTGGTGAACGAACAAGTCAGCAAAGGCGCCATCGCTCTCTATCTGAACCGGCGGGATGGTTTGCCCGGCTGGGAGATCGGCTCCAGCATGCTCTTCCTCATGTTTTGTGAGTATTACAGCCTGATGCTATGGGCGTCCATCGGCGCGCTGTTGAGGTGGAATAACATTCAGAATGTTTTTCACATTATCCCTTGGATCGCCTTAGGCTCCTGCGTTTTCTTTGTGTTTTTCCATCTCTTCTTCACCGGAAAAATCGGCGCGGGGATCGCTTTGCGCGAGCGCCCGATCTTCCGCGCGTTCCGGCTGGCTAAAGTGTGGCACTACGGAGCGGTGATTGCCATGCGCGCACCGCTGGTCATCGCCGGCGTGATTGTTTATACCCTGGCCTTAAGACTCTTTGGGGGCACGGTCGGCTTTGGCGAAATGTTGGGATATCTCCCGGTAATTTTCTTCGGCGCGGCCATGCCGGGGCCGATGCACTCGGTCGCCATCCTTTTCTGGGTTCTGCTCTTTCCAGACAGGCCCGGACAGATGACCGCGTTTGGGTTCGTCATGCACAATTTCTTCATCTTCTTTAACGCCGGAGTCGGCCTGCTATTTCTCCGGCGAGCGAGTCGGGAGATGTTCGGGTAGTCTGCTGAGCATCAGGCGCTGGCCCATGGACACCAACGTGCTCAAAACCAACATCCAGACCAAAATCGTAAGCAAGGGCTGCAGCCAGCGAACGCCCAGGCGAACGAAAATTTCCATGCAGGGCGGGACGAAGTACAGCATGCCGTTATACCGCCCAAGCTTGCTCCCGCGGAGCTTGGCCTGACGGTGAATCCAGTAAGAATCGATGACGTACTGCGAGAAGGCCGCGACGATCAAGATAGGCAGTATCCACGGAAACACTCCGCGGAATGCACCGGCAAATAAGCCGCTCGTGACAAATAGAAAATCGGTTGTGTGATCGAATGTCCCGCTCCACGCGGTCACTGTACCTCTGCGGCGCGCGATGGGCCCGTCCAGAAAATCCGTAGTCAGCGCCACCACCCACGCGACCAAAGCGAAAACTGCGGAACGCACGTCTCCCTGGGCCATGAAGAACGCAAATGGGACCACGAGAAGCAGGCGAACAGCCGTCAGGGCATTAGCCATCGGGCGTCCAAGCGCTGACGAGATTGGTCAGAAGTCTGTTTTCCAAAACATGCTCCCGATTCTCGCATATTGCGAGCACGCCGCGACATTCGTCGCATCATCCGCTCTGCAGCCGAAACCGCTGCTTCAGAGTGCGGCACGTTCATATTCGCCTCCCCGTTTAAGAGTAGTGACTCAATTTCCGATAACCCCGTTTACCAGGCATCAGAAAGCAGGGCGCATATAGGAAATAAGGATTATTGACGCAGAGCGGCGCGAGTGTCGGGTAATTTTTTTCTGTCACTGCTTCATGTAATGAAGCGCAACACATCCTGATTTAAAAATCTTTGACTCAACAAGTTTCAATTGTAATTTCTCCGGCAGACTAATACCTTCCAACAACCGTCTCCCTTCTCCTGCAACTATTGGCTGAACGACAAAATGATATTCATCAACTAGACCAAGCTCTATAAGTTGTGAAGGGATCGCTACACCGCCGATTAAAATATTTTTGCCTTGTTCCTGTTTCAATTTAAGTATTTCATCTTGAAGCTTCGTACGAACGATTCTCGTATTTTTCCTTCAGCGCTGTCCAATGATTGTGAAAAAACAATTTTGTTGATGGAGTCAAATGTGTCAGCAAATTCGTTCTCTGCTTTTGTCTCAGACTGGCTTTTTGCGATATCAGGCCAATAAGGAACCATCAATTGATAGGTTTTACGCCCAAAGACGAGCAGGTCAACATCTCGCAGGAGGTGCGTGTAATATTCAAGTAGTTCTTCATCGGCAATCGTGTTGGTGTGGTCGCAGCAGCCATCTACGGTAATGTTGATTGCGAAGATTACATTTCTCATTTTTGCCTCGGATTGAGCGGCACGGTGTTCGAACATAAAACCAATAACCCTGAACCGCGCGCCATTCCAACATAAAGATTAGGCGCATTCAACTGGAAAAGGCCGTTCTGGTTTGTCGGGTTCTTCGGAAACTGCGTCACGAAATCAACCTGAGTCACTACCCGTTTAAGTTGACAGTGTTAGGGTCGGCGCATATTCTGTTAACTGAGTTAGTTTCAACGGGAGATTTGAGATTTTTCTAAAGGCATCCCAATGGCAAATGTGGCGATTCCTTACCATGTGGATGCCGCTCTCGAGCGTGGTTTAGAGGGCTGGGGTATCGCCCGCAAAGATGCGCTTTCGTTGATGGAAGAAGCCCCGTTAGCAGCCTTACTCCAGGCGGCCGGTGCTGTCCGCGACCGCTTCAAAGGCAATTCGGTAAGTTATTCCAGAAAAGTCTTCATTCCACTCACCCACCTGTGTCGCGACTATTGCGGCTATTGCACGTTCCGTGCTGATCCTGCAAGCCGGTGTGCCGGCGTACATGACGCCAGACGAAGTCCTTGCGGTAGCCGAGGCTGGCCGCCGTGCGGGATGCAAAGAGGCTTTGTTCAGCCTTGGCGACCAGCCCGAGCGGGTATTTCCGGAAGCGAAAGAATTTCTGCAAACGTTGGGGTTCGATAGCACGCTCGAATACCTTGCGGCGATGAGTGAGTTGGTGCTTTTGAAGACCGGTTTACTCCCTCATTCGAATCCGGGCTTGATGGGCGAGAAAGACCTGTGCCGGCTGCGCGAGACAAATGTCAGCGTGGGCATCATGCTGGAGAGCGCCAGTCCTCGGCTTGGGCGCCCCGGTGGGGCGCACTGGCGAGCGCCGGACAAAGTCCCTTCGCTTCGCCTGCGGACCATCGAAAATGCGGGCCAATTGTCCATGGCCTTCACGACGGGCATCTTGATCGGTATCGGTGAGACTCCCGAGGAACGCGTGGATGCGCTGCTGGCGATCCGCGCAGCCCATGAAAAGTATGGTCACGTGCAGGAAGTGATCGTCCAGCCGTTTCGCGTCAAGCTGGATATTCGCATGGCTCTGGCGCCGGAGCCGTCCAACGAGGATTTACTGCGCACGATTGCAGTCGCGCGCTTGATTCTTGGCGGCAAGATGAACATTCAATCCCCGCCCAATCTGCTCTCGAAAGACTATCCGGATTTGCTGACTGCTGGCATCAACGACTGGGGTGGAGTTTCTCCAGTGACAAAAGATTTCATCAACCCGGAAGCCGCTTGGCCGCAGATCTCTTCGCTGGCGGAGAGAACTGCGAAGGCAGGGTTCGTCCTGCGCGAACGGTTGGCAATCTATCCGGAATTTTCCTCGCGCCCGGAATTCGTAAGCGAGCAACTGCAACCGTATGTTCGAAAGCTGCAGGGTGGGGATGGCTATGCTCGAGGGGAGTGTAACCCATGCTGAAAGCAGTGAATGCCGAATGGATCGCAATTCCCTTGGATCGAGCGATTGCGGCGGCGAGCCGAAACGTCGCCGAGGCCCTGGAAAAAGTCCTCGCGGGGAACGATTTGGGCCTCGATGAGGGACTGACGCTGGCCAAGGTCGAAGGGAACGACCTGCTGGCTCTGCTGAAAGTCGCGGACGAGCTTCGGCGGGGTGCAGTCGGCGACCGCGTCACGTACGTAGTGAACAGAAATTTGAATTTCACCAACGTTTGCATCGTCGGCTGCGCTTTTTGCGGGTTCAGCCGGGGGCCGGATTCGCCGGAAGCTTATTTTCATTCCACGGACACGCTGATTGCCAAGTCACTCGAGGCGGTCGAGCGTGGGGCCACGGAAGTGTGCATTCAAGGCGGTCTCCCAAAAGACCTCAACGGCTACTATTACGTTGAACTTCTTCGCGCCATCAAGGCTCGATTGCCTGAACTTCATGTGCACGCCTATTCGCCCATGGAAATCACTTATGGCGTGGAGAAAACGCGCCTGCCCCTGCGCGAGTATCTGGTGATGTTGAAAGAATCCGGATTGGGCAGTATCCCGGGAACGGCCGCGGAAATTCTCGACGACGATGTGCGCAGATCTCTCAGCCCTAATAAATTGAAAGTTCGGCAATGGATTGAAGTCATTCGCACGGCACACAGCCTCGGCATCCCCTCGACTTCCACGATGATGTATGGCCATACCGAGCTTCCCGAACACTGGGTAAGGCACATGCTTCTGCTTCGCGACATTCAAAAGGAAACTCGCGGATTTACGGAATTTGTTCCGCTTGGATTCATCCATTCCAAAACCAAACTTTTCCAGAGCGGAGCTGCCCGCGCGGGACGTTCAATCCACGAGGATTTGATCGTTCATGCGCTCGCCCGCGTGCTTTTGCACGGCTACATCCGCAACATTCAAGTCTCTTGGGTCAAACTTGGTTTTGAGCAATCCTTGACGTGTTTGCAAGCGGGAGCGAACGATTTCGGAGGCACGTTGATGGAGGAGAGCATCTCGAAGATGGCTGGGGCGAATTTCGGCGAATATGTCTCGCCCGGCGAATTCCGTGCCATGATCCGAACCATTGGACGGATCCCTGCCGAGCGCTCAACGACTTATGGAATCCGCAAAGTTTTTGAGAATCCGGACGCAGAGGAGCGCCTTCCAGTTGAACCAATGCCGGTACTCACCTCCCCGGCAAATCATGCGCCGGTGACCGCAACGGGTTACTGAACGGGGTTGGGGGCGGGAGGGATGGGGGGTGGGCGGGGGGGGGGTAGGGGGGGGGGGTGGGGGGAGGAGAGAAGTTCCACGCCAGATTTAGTTTAGTCGTATAGTTGGCGAGGAGGGAACGGACGCTATCTCACTTGCAACTTTAGGGAGCCAGCCATGAAGACGCTATCAAACATTCTTGGAGCAATAGTGGTTTGCATGGTCTTACTGCTGGTGACGCTGCGCTTCACTGGCCTCAATCCTCACGGAGATACGCCCGGTCGCGGGAGTTATCCCGGTTTATGGCTCAGCGGGAATCTCGTAACGACTCCGGTTGCCGACTGGTCATTCACTGACAGCATTCAAACCGTGAAGGTTCAGACCAACACCTGGTATCTAATTCCCCACTCGGTAACAACTTGGTGTATCGCCTATAATGGCCAGCTTTATCTGGCTACTTCTGGGGCTGCAACCAGACAATGGCCTCGAAATGTGGCCCGTGATCCCCATGTGCGTCTGAAGATAGGCAATCAATTGTATGATCGGACCTTATTGGTTGTCACTGATCCGGCCGAAAGAGAAGCCGTGCTCCAGATCAGAGCGAAAAAATACTCTCAGAAGTACCCGCCAGTGGGTCAAACATTTACCGTATATCACGTAATGCCTAGCTAGTGGCTTACTGGATTTTTGATTGCAATGTTGGTGATCGGCGAGGTGTTGATCTTTACCTGGTTCATGCCAGATTTCATAGCTGATGCACCTATTCAGCCTGAAAGGACGTCTTTCCGTGCGAGCAGTGGTCAGTCGTCAAGATCACGGGTTATGACTTGCTCTGCGAGGATGTCGAGGCGGCCCTGCGTGATGGAAAAGTGCCATTGGCAGGATTGATCCCAAGATTGCCAATCGGCTCGAGCGCTGGATTGAAAGTGAAGGCGATGTGCCGGGCGATTTGGGAATGGATGGGCTGGAGTAAGTACAAGTTGCGTCGCGTCGTCAACAGTGCGAAGCCCATTTGCTGCGACGCTCTTTATTACTTGACGTATTTCTTCACATCTTTCGGGCCGACCTCCGCCCCATAGATGACCCCCTTCGCATCCGCCGCGACGCCCTCTGCCGCGCTTGTCCCGGTAGCATTTTCCGCGGGGTCCGGAATGAACGCCGTGACCAAGCCATCCTTGGCGCTTCCGACTCGAATGCCCCTCTTCCATGCGGAATGGTCCCGAGCCACCGAGCCCGATTCGGAGTCGGCAACGTAGATGACATCGTTCTTGCCGATGAAAATCCCGCTGGGTCGGCTGAATTGCTTCCATTGGTCGATGAATTTCCCTTCCTGGTCGAAGATCTGAATCCGATTATTACCGCGGTCCGCAACGAACAGCCGTCCCTTGGAATCGAATGCGAGCGCGTGCGGTATGTTGAGCTCCCCGGGGGCCGAACCTTTCTTCCCCCACGTCATGAGGAACCTCCCATCTTTTGAGAACTTCACGATACGCGCGTTGCTGTTCCCTCCATGTCCGTCCGCGACGAAAATGTCTCCGTTCGCAGCAATCGCGACAGCCGAAGGCTGGTTGAAGGTATCCTCACCGTCTCCGGCTGCTCCTGCCTTGCCGAGCGTCATCAACACTTTTCCCTTGGGACTGAATTTGAAAACCTGGTGGCCCTTTCCGTCCTTCCCTTGGCCGTCGGTCACCCACACGTTTCCGTCCTTGTCCACGGTGATGCCGTGAGGGAATACGAACATCCCCGCACCAAAGCTCGTCAGGAGATTGCCGGACGGATCAAATTCCAGAATGGGCGCAAGGTTTGAACCGGCGCAGGTATTTGCGCCACATCTCTCAGCCACCCAGATTTTACCGCTGCGATCGACCGCAACCCCGGCCGTCGATCCCCACGTCCGCCCCTCGGGAAGCTTCGCCCAGTTCTCGACGGTCCGATATGGATTCGGCAGGGAATTGACGGGTTGCGGATCGGCCTGGGTCTGCGCCCTCGCCGGAGACATTGCGATCATCGCGATCATGGCTGTCGCGAATCTGAAGCTCACTCGACCTGCATGCGACATCACAAAACCTCCCTAGCTTTAGCGTACAGCGAAGATCCGAGTCGGGGCGATACCGGCGGTACCGCGGCCAATTCTCCAGCAAGAAACCTCAGCGCGACATGGCGATGCACCTTGAGGTCTTCGGCTTCGCGCACTACACCCATCCCGCAGCCACCGATCTGCGAGAAGATGCGATAGTGCGGGATGGTTTGGCCGGTCATGATGGTGAAGATACTTCTGTCGACGCATGTTAGGCTGCACCCATTCGCAAGTCAACGTGGGCGCACCAGCCGGCTAACCAGAGACGCAGTCCTGCCTTGTCACCCAGGCGATTGTGACTGGGTCACGGCGTACTCGGTAGTTATTCTTCTGCTTTCTACCAAATTTTATTTCCTGACAATTATCCAGATGAGGCATTTCCATCGCCTGCGGGGGATTCCGCCTGATAAACGCATTATAAAAGGGCGCCCCTTTGGAGCAGGTTTTGATTGTTCGCATCAGGGAGTACCGCGGTGGGTTTATTCCACCCTCACTGTAAAGTGCGCTACGACGACTTTTCCCGCGGCGCTGAATTCGCCGAAGACGTGATAGACGCCTGCAGATGGGAATGAAAAATTTGTAGCCTCAATGTCAGGTCCGAATTTATTGGGCAGGAATAGGTGTGAAGCATGGGTACTCTCGCCCAGAAGATAGCCTATGGGCGAAACTGGAAGGAGGCCGTGGATGTGTAGAAATCCCATAAGATCGTCGCGAATTATGCTGATGTGCATCGGAACCGCAAGGTAGGGAGTCATCTCTCTTAGGGGCTTGCCGTTTTTTTCCAGGTGGTAATCGAGAGTCGCGGGGGCGCCTGCCTTGAGTCTGGCTGGTGATGTCTTGAGAGTGACTTCATAGCCGTCGATGCTTTTCTGGAGCGCGAAGTTTTCGTTCTGAGCGGGGCTCATCGCTGCCGAGGGTTCGACGTTCAAGTAGAATTGATCGGAGAAAATATATGCCCTTTCGGTGTAGTCCACGGAAACCAGATACTGGCCCGGTTTGGGAAACTTATAGTGCACAGGGAATTCGGCGGTTTTGAGCATTTCCGAAGTCACCGGCTCAAAATCTTCCACGTGGATGTGCGAGAAGACGGAGAAATCTTTGCTCGCGATAACCACATGAATGATGCGATTGTGATCGAGAACCAGATCCTGAACCGGATCGCCTTGGTAATCGCGCAAGGTAAAGGTCAGTGTGGTGGGAACATTGGGCGCGAGCGCCGCAGGGTTTGTTGCCAGCTGAGCTCTTGCCCGCGCAGGCCGCACAAAGTAGGCGAATTCACGTGCGTCCACAAAATGAAATTGGCCAAGCCCGAGCCCGACCGTGCAACCGGGCAACGCCAGGTCGGACGTTGCCTCTCCGGCGCGCTCGGGAACGCTCTCATGCCAGACGTTCATGATATTCGTTTCCTCGCAGACTCGCTGAAATGGACTTTCCAGAACTCCTGGAGATACCGCGGGCAATCCTCCACTCAGGTAAATTAGGCTGGCAATAAGTATCAGAGGGGGAATCCAGGCGCGTGGTCTTGCAAACGTGAACGCCGCGCTTGCCGCGGGCGCCTCCGGCGCATTGAGCACGGATTGATTCAATTCCGTGCTCTTGCGATAAAGAATGACCGCGGCGGCAAGGATGATGAGGGCGACGATCAAATGAATTACTTCAAACGATCCGAACGTTCTATCCGTCGAGTGCGCGTCGCTATCCTTTATTTCCTGCGGATAATTTAGATTAAAGGATGCCGTGGCATCGTAGGCTCCTGCTCTTTGTGCAGCAATGTCTACCGACCAGATTCCGGCGGGAGTAAGTAGATTTTTCCCGAATACAAATCCTCCGGCAAATCTCTTCTCGAGCGAAGCGACAATTGGACCGACACCCGCGGACTGATTCGTAAGGGTGACGACCATATTTTTCACGTCGGCTCTGGTTCTCGTTACCGGGTCCTCTGCGGTGACTAGGAATTTGGCATTCTCGGAAGGCTGTTCTGCAAGGGAGAGCACGATTCCCTGGCTCACGTCGGACCGCACGAAGCGGTAATGAGGAGCAAGCGGGGGCGTGGTAATGATCAGCAGTGAAGTGACCGCGAGGATGGCGATGCCGATCGCCATCTCCGCGGGCAGCGTGAAGCCGAGCCACGAGAGGAGGCGAAGATACCGCGTCTCATCCCTTTTCCTTATCGCGTCCACGATTTTGGGCTCGTCATATAGTTGCGCAAACAAACGCAAAGCCAGCAGAAATGCGGCAAACGCCGAAAGGACGGCGAATCGTTTCCCCCAGTCCGTCGTCAACACATACGAGAAACTCTTGAGATGGAGCCAGACAACGTAGACCCCCGTAACACCCGCGATGCCGAACGCAACACTGGCAATTCGTGAAAACGCGGTGAGCGCGAATGCAGCTACGCTCGCGTTTCTCGAGTTTCCGATGAGCGGTGAGAGGAGCGCAACCAGCGCAATGATCCCCCCGATCCAGGCGTCCTTGAAAAAGAGGTGAACGAAGTTCATCAGTACGCCTAATGCCGGCGCGAAGGTGGAGGCGGCGGCGTGGCTTACGCGTGCCCGTGAAAGATCAATCAGCGCCAGAACCGCGAAGAACAAATATTCGATCTTCAAGACGCGTTCGGCTGAGAACAGCCTTTTCTGCATTACTTGAGATGCAACCAACAAGAAGCCCGCACCCAGCATTCGATATACCGTGTAAATCGCCGAAGTGGTCACAAGGAAAGAGCCCCAGGCCGAGGAAAAAGTTGTTTCCTGAAGCGAGGCAAGATCGCTGGTCTTATAGATCAGGTACGCAAAGCCGCCGGCAAGCGCCAGAATACATCCGAAAAGGAGGAGAAACTCGAACCTGCCGATGAACTCATGCTCATCGGATTTCACTTCGGGGAAATGCCTGCGCATCGGCCGCCAGATGAACGCGAGCACAAGCAGGGCGCCCAGAATCATGGCGTCTCCGATGAGTTCCACCGCGAGCGTCAAGGCTTCTGGAACGCTTGAGCTGTGAACGGTCTGAAATCCGCTGCGTTCTGTGCTTGCACTCGGACTGGGGTTTCCAACCGAAAAAATATACGCGCCTTTCGTGAAGTGGCCGTCATCCGATGAAATGACCTCCCACGAAACTGTGTAGCTGCCCGCGCCGCTGTCTCTTACGCCCACCCGGTAAACTCTTGGATCCGTGGAGTCGGGCGCGGAATTGGAAAGATCGGCGCGTGAACCATCCGGAGCGAGTACGGTAATGCTGGAACCGCGAGGCTCCAGGCGTTCGCTGAAATGGATTTGCACTTCTTCCGGTGCTTTCAAAAGAATGGACGATGCCGCAGGAACGTATTGGATCGGTGTCGCGTGCGCAAAGGCGAGTTCTGGCAGGATCGAAATTACGATTAAGAGACAAAACGCCATGAAGAATTTATCAAATCTTGTGTACATAGCATCATTCAAAACCTGCGAGGGGTCACTGACGGCAAATTCAAATCAAAAAAGCAATGGAGTTCTTCCCGCTACACTATCTGGTTCTTTGCCGGCGCGCTACCCAGTAGCCCCCCACGAGTCCCAAGAGGGTGGTCGCGAAAAGTGCCGCAGCATACAGGGCCCGAGTATTGCCCTTGGGCCCCGAAATTGTAAGCGGAAAAGAAGCGGTAGCGAGATCTTGCCGTTCACGTTTGCTGTCGACGAACGCTACCTTCAGAGTGTAATTGCCACTTTCCGGAAATGTGTAATAGAGGAACGTCATCGGCGATTCCGGAATAAGGTCACAATTCACCATCGATTTTCCATTGTGGCTGATGTCGATGCCTACACTCGTCGCCAGGCCCACCGGCTCTCGCGTATTACTTTGCAATAGATTGAAGTCGAATTCGATGGGATCTCCCGCAATGGGAGTCGAGGGTTGATCCGTACCGACGTCAACGATCATGTCACCGACGACTTTTTCGAGCCTCTCGCCTCCGAGGCCGTTCGCGAACGCAGCTTCCGCAATTACAAACGCCGCGGTGATAAAAATAATGCGCTTCAACCCTCGTAGCCCTACTTTCCTTTCAACGCAATTCCTGCGACTGCAAGTCCCAAAAGTCCGCATAGGATCCCGGCAATGCCCAAAATTTGCGCCGTAGCTGCTTGTCTGCGAACAAACTGGGTACCGGCCGCGAGATCCTGCGTACTCTGATTTAGTTCGTAGGAAGAAAGCGCCGGTTCGGGAAAGCCCATACTCTTTCTTGAAACCGGGCAGCCGAACGCGCCAACCTTATTGAGCCGCGTAATTGTGTCAGAAACTTTCAATTGACGATCATCCTCAGCCGTTTCCGAAACTTCGCCGGCAACGCAAGTGAAAGTAAGGTCAACGGCGCTACCATTGATTGTCCCGAAAATACGATAACTGTAAGTCGTTTGTACCGTCGGAATAAAGCTCGCGGCGTATGCGCCCGGGTCCTTGGCCGAAGGGTCAAAGGAGTGTGTTTCCTTTTTGTTGCCGGCAGCTAGCTCCACTCTTAGTGATTGCTCGAGACCAGTGACAGGCGTGCCTTTGCCGGTTGCCTTGCTCGCCCCATTGCTTCCAGGTCCTGATACTTGGGATACGCGCAAGTCCACTCCTGAAATATTGTCGACGATAAAGGGCTCGTTAAGCGAACCCACTGTAAGGAGATAATACTTGTCGCCGATCTTAAAGGTGTCGTGTTCATGCGCCGACGCTAAAGACGCAAGGCCAACCATTGCGATAGCAACCTTGGCCACGCTTAAAAATAAAAACCGTTTTTTCATACGTATGGTGAGCTTAAGGAACCGGGCTCAAAAGTCAAGACCATTGTGGTGCGGCAATAAGTTGAGATTTAGATGAAATTTGTGATTTTTCAAACGAGATTCCCGGTTTGGCTCACTTTTTCGACAATCGCGCGCCTCCGCTGTTGGCAATCTGACGAATTTGTCGTCATTGTAGATCCGAGCAATGCTCAAGACGTATTCGACAAAGAGTACGGCCAAGCCCTGCGCAAGGGGGATTCCATACTTCAACCGCACGATCCAAGGAAGAGCAACAGGCGATGCGTCTTAGGGGGCGTCTGCCGGCAGTCTGAACGCCAAGTCCTTCCATGAGAAGGCCGGTTAGCGTCAAGCCGGTTTTTCGTTTTTCCTCCGAGAGGGTTTTTTTCCTTTGAGCCATGCCACCTCTGCCGCCCTCCTTCAATCCGCACTCTTTGTGGAGCGATTTTTCTTTCTCGGTGCCAGTTGGGCGTCCTCAGTTCAGGAAACCGAGACCAAGTGTGACGCAATTCTTCGATCAGATCCTGCGCACCGCAGCTACCAAATGCGAGGCTCATTTTTCGGCCGTTATCGAGTCCACCTGAATTGTCTTGGTCTTGGGGTCTAGAGTGCCTATTACCTTCACTTTTTCACCCACGAATTTTTCCGGCGTCCGCTGGTCGCTCAGCGTGTAGAAGTTATTGCCGTCATACAGCCCGTACAAGGCGCCATGGGCATCGATGCAGGCCATGGCGCACTCGGCGTCCGTCGGCCCCATTCGCATTTGGGAGTGATCTGCTTTAGGGCAATTGTCGTCCGTAATCACGCCGCTGAACGTTTGCTTGCCTGGAGCTGCGGCCAGCGCTGCAACTACCAGAAGATTGAAGATCAGATGCTTCATGAATTCCCGCTATTTTTGATCTCGGCGACATCTACATGAAATCGATCTTGCACGTGCAGCGCGTACCACAACCATCCTGAAACGCACGCAACATGACAGGTCCCTCCCAGATATAGAGCGGGGCCAAGCCGAAGGATCCCGGCCAATTCTTCCGACGGACGTCTTCTATTCGCCCGGAGTCATGAGGTGGGCTGTCGTCGTACCTGCATTCATGATCCACACGGTGCCCTGCTTATTGTTGTCAGGCAGCCCCATGGACTGTGTCGTGGCGCCCGGCACTGCGATGGTCATGTGCGCGTGTGCGTGCTCGCGGTCGGGGCCCAGCATGTGGTACCACACCGATCCGTACTCGGGCTTCACACGGGTTCCGTCCTTTTCCGCCGCATCGAGCATTGCCTGTGTTTTGATCTTGTCGCCGCCCGCTTCGAACTTCAGATTCTGTGCCACTCGGTCCAGGTTAGCTAAGCTGGTGCACTCAACCGAGAACGGCTGCTGTTCAGGAAAGCCCGTCCGGTCGTAGCAGACCAGGCGATTTGTGCCTTTCTTCAGCGTGTCGTAGGTGAAGTCAGGCTTCCACTTGATGACCGTCGCGCCCTCGCGCAAATTGGCTGGGGCGGCGAGCAAAGCTGTCTCGACGGCAGCGTCCGGGGCCTGCGCCAACGCGCTGATCGAGACCACCATTACGCCGAGGACAAGCATGGCGATGCGTTTCATTCGAGACCTCCAATTGACGCGGACTCAATTGTCATGTGCTGAGAGCAAGAGTATAACACTTCCATGAAGCCGTTTCCGATTGCCCGTACTTTCCAGCGTGTGCACCTAAACCGGATGGCCCCTGAGAAACGTTGCTCTGGAAACGTGACCCGAGTCACATCCGGCGGAAATTCTCACACTCCGATTAGGCGAGTTGTCGGGGCTTGGCCAACACATTTCCATTCGGATTATGCTTATAGGCCGTACGTTTTACTTCACCAGGGCTTCGAAACTTCCAACATATAGCTTCCAGGCGCGGTGATGTGCTTTCATCGATACGCCCCTCGAACCTCCACATCCTATTGAGAATTGAAGCGCCCTCCACTTTTGGTTGTGACTTCGCCGGGATAAAAGTAATGTTTAGCTTTTCTCAAGCCTGCGGGTTGCTAGCCGACAACGGGTCCGATCCAGATTCAAGTTTAGCAAAGCTGAGAATTCTCATCTGGTTTCCGCCAGCCTGTTTTGCGGCGAGCAGCGCCTTTTGTGCTTCTCTCACCAGACTGGAAAAGGTGGGTGCCTCTGTGCCTTCAAACCCGATTGCCCCAAAGCTTGCCGTGGCCGTCATCATCTTCCGTTGAAAAATAAACGAGTGCGCGGCGAATTGAAGGCGATAGCGCTCGATAATCTCCGCTATGCTTTTATTAGATTGATGTGTCACGAGCAAGGCAAACTTGTCGTCGCCAGCGCGCGCGCAGATATCGGCTGATCGCGAGTTGTCTGTGATGATTTTCGCGAAGACCTTGAGAACAACATTGCCCGCTTCACGGCCGTATGCGTCATTTATTTTGCCCATGGAATCCACGTCGGCGAGAACGACCCATATCGAAAAACGGTGCTGCGCGGCGGCCCTGATTTGCCACGGCGCCCATTCTTGGATAGCCAGGTGATTCGTAAGGCCTGTCAGAGTATCGATTCGCAAAGCCCCTTCGAGCTGTCGGTCCTTGGCTTCGACCTGGCGGTGTAATTCGACAATTCTGCGCCCCACGCCGAGCCGTGCCTGGAGTTCTGCAGGATCAAAAGGTTTCGTCAGGAACTCGTCTGCACCCGCCTCAAGACCATTCACGAGGCTATCGCTCTCTGACATGCTCGTCAGCAAAATGAGATAGGTGTATAAATTCTTGGAACTCGCGCGAATTCGCTTGCAAAGCTCCGGCCCGGTCAAATCGGGCATCATCCAGTCCGTAATGACAATTGGTGGCGAATACTTCGCGAACAGTTCCAGCGCCTCGCTTCCGCTCGTTGCATGAAGCAGAGAATACGGCTGGTAAAATAGGGCATCCGATACCAGTTTGTGGTAGACGGGGGAATCGTCCACAACTAGAACTTGCAGGTTTTTTCCCTGGCTGCTTTGAACTTCCAGCTCTTGCTCTGGATCAACAATCTTCATAAGAATCCTCAGCAAGGAATCATGCTGCCACGCAACCGCATCAGTATGAACGCGACGGAGAATCTTTGACTCAGCTTAATAATAAACCTGTGGATTAACATCAGACCGCAGAGCCACGAATTCGATTCCAAAGGGGTAATACCATCAGTAAAGTTAGCTCGGGTCTCGTTCATCCCGCGTATTAACCGGGCGGGTGGCCCGCCCTTCGGCATTCCGAAGAATCTTCTTCACTATGGGATCCGGCACTACTCCCGTACGTCCGATCTGAATTAAGGTTGTGAACTTGGGGTGCCCTGTCCTTGGCACCTCTTCAAGGGCGGGGCTTTGGGTTCGGCCTTCTTGACCTGCCCAAATGGGGATTCGCAGTTTCCGACGAAGGAACGAATGTCAAAAGCCCCACTTATCAAGAGGCGTGACAGGTGGGGCACCCGCCAATTCAAAATCAAAGATTGGGCCACAGGACAGCACTGTGAGGCACATCACGAAAGCACGCGGTCAAGGAACAATAAAGATATACACGGACGTCCTTTTGTCCTTGAGAAATGGCCCTATCAGTAATCGGTCGGCCCCTTCCAGGGCCAAGATGCCGATAAGCCAACTTCACAGGACTTGGGTTCGTGGTCTAAGGCTAATCCGTCGACAGCCGCTCATGATTTCAATTGACGCGCGATGAACGCCTTGACCATCTCCTGCGCCCGGTCGGTTAGCGGCCCGGGGTTGGCGACCCACTCGTGCTCGGCGCCTTCGAAGATCTGGAATTGGATGTCGCCGCCAGCCGCCTTGTATGACGCAACGAACTTTTCCTGAATCTCCGGCAGCACGTTGTCGTCGAGCGAGCCTGCCATGATCAGGAACGGCACGAGTGTGATTTTCTCGTGGCGGTCGAGGATCTCCTGTGGATTCGATTCGTGGATGGTGTCCCACGGGTTGAAGAAGACAGTGTGGTTCTTCATCATGCTGTCGCGCTTGAGCTTCTCCGCATTCTTGTAGCGCGCGAGCGGATCACTGACTGGCGACCGCATCGCGGCGTAAGCCACGGTGGCGTCAATATGCGGCGCTTCGGGAAGTGGAATGGCGTTGTAGCGTGGATCGTGCGGGCGCATGCCCAGGAGTTCTGCGACCTGGCCGCCGCTCGAACTTCCGTAGATGCCGATCTTTGACGGATCGCCATTCCATGTAACCGCTTTCGATTTCAGCCAACGCACACCGTAGTTTGCATCCTGAACGCAAGCTGGGTACGGAGCCTCCTTTGCCAACGTCATATCAATGGCAACCACGAGCACACCGCTGCTCGCGATGGCGCGGTCCATCGGCTCCTCTGCGGTGCGATCTTTAGCGTTCCAGGCGCCGCCGTGCAGATCAAGTACGGCTGGGAACGGCCCCGCCCCTTTGGGTTGATAAATGCGGGCCTTCAGCATCCGTCCGGCCGAGTTGCGTCGCATCTCGACCTCGCTCACCGTGATCTCGAACTTTGCCGCCGGGTCGTATGCCGTCTTCACTGCCCTATCAGCCGCACAGACGAGGCGCGATCCAAAGACCGACGCAATGGGTATGCTGGCTGTGCCGATCGCAGTCAACGTCTTAAGAAAATGCCGACGTCCGAGTGCATGCTTGTTCATACTAGCCTCCATGCATAACGATCATGAACTGTGTCTCGCAGGCGACATCCGGGACATGTTGACGGCCTGGATGAGCATCCTTATACACCCTACACCCTTCTGAGTGAACCAAATTGTCCTTCGTCGCATAGCGCCCGAGAAACGAGATTATCGTAATGTGGGATTTGGCCAATGCAGGTCAAGCAGTCACATTCCGATAAGAGGGGCGGTCTCAATGGGTCGATGCGACACTTTCACGAAGTTTTCTTGCAGGAGCGTGCGAAGCTGATTTTGTTCGCGAGTGTTTCTTAAAAAGAACACTGCCCTGTTTAGGTTCTAATGGAGTACTGCCGGACAGATCGATTCTCGAGGTGAAGTATTGTCAGATCAACCTAAAAGGGGGTGTTGCATCGACCCGTTGAGCGGGCAGGAATTGTCGGAATGTGCCCAGGTCATTCCGTGAGCAAAAAACCAGCTGCCGAGAAGGCGACTTACCAGGAGAAGGGCGACCTGCACTGCCGCGTTTCACGAGATGCGGGAATTTCACGACAATTTTCTAAATCCGCGGCGAGCTAGTTTCGTCCAGGATAATTTTCGAATAGCGGGCAATTCGCCCAAAATCTTCTCGTTCGCTTCCCGGAACGCCGTTCCTGCACCCCAACGGGCGCATGTTAGAAAGACTGATTGGAATGCCGAGTACACTGCGCTTATCTCCCCGCAGCATAGTTTGAGCGAAAGGGAATGGAAAGCCTTCTCCAGCAACAGGAAATTTTTCCCCACTCACCAAGATGCGCAGAACTGGGGAAGGAAGTTGATTGGATATGGAAGAAGTCATTACAATCAAGAACTTGTCTTCTTGGCCCGCAGCCTGTGACCGGCCCGCGCACCGTTTGGTGGGGGCGGCAAGAGCGACGTACAAAGCGCGCCTTGGAATGTGATGCCCTATTTAGTTTCTATCTCGAGACTCGTTGTCTTAGTGGTTTCGTGAGGGCTGGCCTCACTGACCGCTTTCTGGAATTCGAGGATTGCTATGCTTGGCCATCTGAATGCCGCAGAGTTCAAGTCGATTCCCCGGAAAATTCTTTCTAGCTTTGACGAAGTTTTTCTTTGCGCACAGTCTAAATATCGCACGTGGTGTTTTGCGTCCATCAGACGGTTCCAAGAAGGCTGCCATTGATGCCCCGCCTTTGTGAATGGCTCGAGCAAATTCCCTGGATAGTCACGATCACCAATTCGGCTGTTCTCATTTCCCTGGTCTGGCTGGTTCACTACTTGGGCTTTTTCCTGTTGGTCGGAACGACGGCGATCGTTGACTTGCGCGTTCTCGGCGTTGCCGCGCGGGACCAGAAGCTTGCGCCGCTCGCCGGGCAACTCTTTCCCTTTGCGTGGACCGGTCTGGGTCTGGTGATTGCGTCGGGATTCATCATGTTCGCCGGGCAAGCCACGACGTTTTATCCCACGGCGGTTTTCCGCATCAAGATGGGAATGGTGTTGCTGGCGTTCGTTTTTGGCGTAATCGTGCAGCGCAAATCATTGGTCTGGGACCGCGCCCCCACAGTGCCCGCTGCAGCAAAATGGCTGGCCTTCGCTTCGCTAGCCTTGTGGATAGGGGCGATCCTCGCGGGACTTGAGGTCCCCGCGTTCATACCGGTCTAGAGATTCCTGCTCATGCACTCTTGGCTCGTTGGCATTTGCGAACGGCTGCAAAATCTCCGGCTGGTGGTGTGGCTGGTGACGGCGCAGTATGCCTATCCCTTCATCCAGTGGACCCACTTTACGGGCCTTTCCCTTTGGCTTGGGACGACGCTGGCGCTCGATTTTCGGCTGCTCGGCGCGGGGAAGAGATTTCAGACGGCCGCGCAATTGTCGGACGCTCTGTTCTCGTGGAACTGGCTCGGCCTGGGCATCGCGGTCCTCGGTGGATTTACGCTTTTCGCCACGGCAGCAGTGGGTTACCTCGACAATCCGGCGTTTCGTCTCAAGCTGGTTGTGCTGTTGCCGCTCGCATTGGCGTGGCACATTTTCGTGCAACGAAAGTCGCGCACTTGGGGCCGGACGCCGGAGACGCCCGCAGTGGCCAAACTGGCCGGCCTAATGGAAATCGTGCTGTGGGTGTCGGTGGCCACGGCGGCGGTTTGGATTCCGAACTACTAAAGCGGCGCGGGGTCAGCGCGCGGTGGGCGCATGGCTGTAGAGCAGGTAGCTGTAGGTGTACGCCAGCAAGCGCCCTGCGGTGATAGCCGCGATCCATAGGACGAGGGACCACTTCGCCAGTGCCTTGCCTTTGGCCTCCATCAACGCTTCGCTCAGACCGGCTTCGCCGAAGACGCGCGTGTAAGTTTTTTGCATCACGATCACCGCGAGAGCGATGCACGTCAGCTTTAGATAAAAGACCGGGTTCGTGAGGGCTTTTGTGGGGTAGGCGATCACCAGCAATATGCCGGAGATCACGTTCAGCGTGAAACCTGCCCACATGATGGAGAAGAAGCGCTTCAGCGGCGCTAGCGGCAGGTTGGAGGCGACGCCGAGGATGCGCAAATCCACGAAGGCATTCGCGCCGACGAGCATGGCAAGGCCGAAGGTGTGAAAGAGGAGGATGAAATAGAACGCAAATACAGAATTCGATTCGCGGAGCCACGTGCTGAAGCTGGTTTCTTCCAGGGAGCGCAAGAACAGGGGTACGACCAATCGGGTGCCCTGACCTTTCCTTTAGTCACATGGCGATCCAAGCCGTCCGGCCCGGCGAAATGTCCCCGAACACCTTGACAGGGAAATTTCGAGAGCCGTAATGTGGTGAATCGCCGGGCTACTTGCCCGGATCTTTATAAGGAGCGTCGGCCACAGGCGAGCCGGCAAAAAGCTTCTTCCCGTCTGGCAGCGTGACGTCGCGGCCATTCGCACGCAAGGCGCTGTCCTTGGCCTGATAACCGTCCACGGTAATTTCCGTTCCTGGCTTAAGGGAATCGCGAGTGAAGCCACGCCGCAGAAGGGTGTTCGGCGTGCCGAACTCGATCATCCACTCTTCCAAGCCGCCGTCGGGCTTCTTCACGTCGATGTGGATCCACGCATGGGGATTGATCCATTCCATCTTCGTGACGGTGCCTTTCAGAATCACGTGCTTCTTGGCGTCGTATTCCGCCGCGAACGCGTGGTGCGCGGACGCCGGCGCGACCATGCCCATCCAAGGCAGCATCAGGGCGGCCGCGACAACGGCGCCAACACTTGTCTTCCTTCCAATCAGTTTCATTCCGGTCCTCCTGTGCTAGCGGCTATGGTTCGCGGACTTTGTCTTCACTACTGAACGGACGGCAGATGTGGAATTGGCTGAGCGACCTCGCCTCGCCTTTCGCGGTCGCGGGCGCCGCCCAGGAAATGGCTCACGTCGTAATTGTCTTCGTAACAAGCATACTCGTACATCTGCTCGGCAGGATCAATGCGGGTCCAGGGAATTCGAACGGTCCATGGCCGGGTCCAGGTGTGCGGGTCCTCCACGGTGTATTCGTAATTGATCGTCCGGGCGTCCACGCGGGTAAAGCGCTCGGTGAGGCGGAAAGTCGCCGCATCGGCATCCTGGAAGATGTTGGTATCAGGCCGGAAATTGGTGGTCTCAATGACCAGCGTATTGCCCTCCCAATGGCCGCGCGAATCACCGAGCCACTCGCGAAGGTTTTTGCCGATGTGCGGGCGCCCGTCCACCGGGATAATGCGGGCGCTGTGAATCATCTCCGGAGCAATGACTACGTAACCGGGACTCTGCACGATCTGAAAGTCGTTGTTGTAGATGATGGGCATGTAGGGCGGCATGTCGGTTCGAACCACACAGCGTATCGGCAGGTCAAAATCCAGATACGTGTTCGGCATGCCGGCGTTGAACCGGGCCAGGGCGGCGGCGCGCTCGTCACGTTCCTTCTGCCGCTCGGCCGATATAGGCACGAGCGGAGGAATCTTCCCGTCGGGCGGGTCCACAATGAGCGAGGTGCGATGGTCCGCGGTGACCTTGAGGCGGCGGGAATCCATCCAGTGTTCGTTATAGGCGCGGTTGACGTCGACTTCTGAGCCGCCGTCACGGCGATCACGGCTCAATCTGTTGGCAATCTGGTCCTGAAACTCCTCGGCTTCCTCTCCGTTTAGGACGTCTTTACTCGCGACTCCTGTAGGACGCTGGAGCGGCGTGCTGGTCGCATCGTTCCACACTCCCTGGAGATCGGGATCGCCCCACGGAGTGCGGAAACCGCTGGGTTTTGCGGCGGAACTGTCGGGCGCAGCCGCCGGTGGCGTCGCGGCCTTTGACTGTGGATCCGCCGGGGCCTTGTGGGCCGTCTGTGTAGCCTGGCTCATGACCAACGATAGGGATCCGAAGGCAATCACCATCACCGGGATGCCGAGGGTCACGACGGTTCGATGAGTCATGAGACGCCTCACTTTCAGCGGTTCACGAAGCGGGCCGCTTGACAAAGCGTCCGTATAGCATTTCTTCCGTAAACGGCTGACACTTGAATTCCAAGATCTGAAAATCCTTTTCCATGTGGCGATAAAGAGGAAAGCGAATTTTCCACGGCCGTGTGAAGACCTTGGGGTCTTCGATCGTTGCTTCGTACATCAAATGGAAGGGGCTCACAAGCGTGTAGCGCTCCACCACGTGAAGCTCATCGCTGTGATAGTCTCCCGCGCGATCGAACCACGTCTCTTCCCGGAACCCAGTCACGTCGATGACCAGGGTATCGCCCTCCCACCGGCCACGCGACCAGCCCATCCACGATGGGATGGGAGCCTCGTCCTTCGAGTTCATCCGGACAATGCGCGTGGCGCTGGCAAACTCGTAAGAGATGAGCATGTAGGGGCTCGACGCGCCGGCGCTCTGCACAATGCGGAACGGATACGGCAGGTAATTCGCCCGCGGCACGCCCGGCATGTAGCATTTCATTTCCGGGTCGCCAAGGTTGTGCCAAGTCTTATCATTGCTGACGTCTACCATCGCGCGCGTTTCAAAATTCTTTTTCTTTTTCGCCAGCGCTTCGGGACGGTACGGAATTTCGCCGCCCTCGACGATGCTTTGACCTGCGGGCCCGGCGCCATACACGCCGTTTAGTTCCGGTTTGGGTCCGGGTTGCGCTTCGTGGTCTTGCAAATCCCAATCGGCGCTGACCAGCGACTGCCAGTAGCCATTCAGATCCGGGTGGCCGTCGGGTAGGCGCGCAGGTTTGTAAGGAGGGAACTGTCCGACGTCCAAAGCGTGTTGGCTGGCAGTTTGGCCAACTTGGGCCGCGGCAGGTTGCTGAGGCGTCGCGGCCTGTTGTCCTGCCGCAGGCATGAATGCCAGGGTGACAACGGCCAAGAACAATATGGTGCGGGTACCGATAACCGATAAAAGGCGATTAGGCATAGGTATAGTTAAGCACTTCCAAGTGCCTGTGCGTGTTATACCCCGCTCCCTGGTTTGTCAAGTTGAAAACCGCGCCTCTGGCCAAAAATTTGCTGTTTCGCGTTGACTTGCGACGGTGCAGGCGATACGGTGCACGCAAAGAATTTGGGGAGCTTGCCAAACCTGGGCGCTCGCGTGGAACTGTCATGAACTTCGTGCACATACACCTCCTATTGAATCACTTCCCCGTGATTGGCAGCATCATCGGTTTCGGCCTCTTTGTCATTTCCTTCTTTGGGAAAAATGATGCTCTGCGGCGAGGCAGCCTGATCATTTTCGCGTCCATGGCCCTGATTGCGATCCCGGCTTTTGCGAGTGGCAAGGGTGCGCAACTCATGCTCAAGGAAAAGCCCGGCATATCGGACGCCTTCGTGCAGCGGCACGAGGGCGCGGCGATGCTAGCCCTGTGGTTCCTTGAGGCCACCGGAGGTTTCGCGCTGGCTGGATTGTGGCAGATCCATCGCCGGGCGCGCATGGCTCGCTGGAATTTGCCGGCCGTGCTGATTTTTTCGATGTTGGCTGTGGGACTCATGGTGAGAACCGGGAACACCGGTGGGGAAATCAGCCATTCGGAGGTTCGCGCCAGCCAGGAAGCGACGCCGGCCGAAGGAACCCTGGGTACGATTGTGCACCTGTTTGAGCCGACGCCCTGGAAGTTCACCGAGGCCATGACGTACAACAAGTGGTGGTGGGCCTTCATAATGGATCTGCATTTCCTGGGGCTGGTGCTGTTGATCGGGACCGTGGGCGCTCTTGATCTCCGCATCATGGGATTTGCGAGGCAACTGCCGCTCGAGCCGCTGCACCGGCTGGTACCGTGGGCTCTCGCGGGATTCGGCATCAATCTCGTGACGGGCCTGCTGGCGTTCATCGGTATGCCGGAGTTCTACACGCTGGACTACGCTTTCTGGGTCAAGCTGCTGGCCATCCTGCTGCTTGGACTGAATGCGGCGGCATTCTATCTAACCGGCGTTTTTGACGGAGTCAAGTACCTGGGACCCGGCGAGGATGCGCCGTTCTCCGCTAAACTCGTCGCGGCGAGTTCTTTGATCCTCTGGTTCGCCGTGATCCTCCTGGGTAGATACATTCAGTATTATCAGGACAGTATACCATTCGGTCAGTGACAACACGCTTGCGGGACTCCGAACCGTGAAAATCGAATGCGACAACTTGGAAATCTTCTGAGACCTCTCGAAGATTCGATTGTGTCCCTTCCGAAAAGACGTCAATCGCTTTGACGCAAACTTACGCGAAGGCCGGCTGGGCAGGTCTTCAAGCTCTCTGTTCGGACTGACGTTCGCTGTCGCTGGGCTCAGCTCGGAGATCTTTTGCAAATTCGGGGATTGTGAGGGCCGAGTGACTTCGTACTCCGAACCAGCGCCGCACAATTGCCCAAACAGGTCTCAGCGAATCATGCTCTGAAAATTAGCGGGGAATTTCAAACCGGCTCAATGTTGGACTTTGTCGAAACATGCGCGGGCTCGAGATGTCCAAGGAAAGTGAATCATTCGGGGATGGAATGTACCACGAATTTACTACAGTGCGAAATATGACTGACCTGTCTCGCTAATTGGAATCCGGCTTATTGAAGTGGCTGCTAGAGCGACGGCAGGCAATAAACAAGACGATTGTATTATGATGACCCGGAAAAGGAGGACGGCCATGTTCCGCTTTGCTGCCTTTCTCGGGGTTGTGTGCCTGCTCGCCCTTTCACCATCCATATTGGCGCAAGGCGCCGGGTCGACTGCCATATATGCGTCACCCAGGGCCACGCCCTCCGCAGCGGAGTTCCCCGGCCGGTTCGACTGGGTGCACAAGAAGCCGGAGGAAGTGGGCATGGATGCTGCACGGCTGAGCGAGGCTGTGAAGTTTGCGGTGGCGAGCGAGAATCCGGCGACCAAGGATATGAAGTTGTATCTTGCGACGACGTTTGGGGCCACAGAGCCGCTCGACACTCCGATTGGTTTTACGAAGGATCGCGGGCCTGCCAATGGCCTCATTATTCGCCACGGCAATGTCGTCGCCGAGTGGGGAGACCCCAAGCGCGTGGACATGACATTCAGCGTCACCAAGACTTTTCTCACAACGGTTGTAGGCCTGGCGTGGCAGCGCGGGCTGATTCATGACCTGAATGACTACGTTCGCGATTACATGCCGCCGGGAGTCGATTTGTTTGAAGCGCCCCACAATCAGCCCATCAAGTGGGATCACTTGCTGCGCCAGACGAGCGACTGGCAAGGAACGCTCTGGGGAAAGCCCGACTGGGCAGACCGGCCCGAAGGCGAAAAACCCGCCGATTGGCCGAATCGAAAACTTTGGGAGCCTGGAACACATTATAAATATAACGACGTCCGCGTGAATGTGCTTGCCCTCGCCGCACTGAACGTCTGGCGGCGCTCGCTGCAGGACGTGCTCCGCGAAGAAATCATGGAGCCTATTGGCGCCTCGTCAACGTGGCGCTGGTACGGCTACGACAATTCCTGGGTGGAGATTGACGGACAGAGGTTTCAAGCGGTCACCGGCGGCGGCCACTGGGGCGGGGGATTGGTCATCAACGCATTTGACATGGCACGGTTCGGCTACCTGGTTCTGCAAAACGGAAAATGGAAAGACCGCACGATTATTTCGGAAGACTGGATCCGGATGGCGCGAACTCCGGGCCCGGCGAATCCAACCTACGGTTTCGCGAACTGGTTCCTGAACACCGGCAGGAAACCGCTGCCTGCAGCTCCTGAGTCCGCCGTTTATTTTGAGGGTAACGGAAACAACGTTATCTACATCGACTGGGACAACGACATCGTCGCGGTTGTAAGGTGGATCCGCGGGGGCGATGCGTTGAATGAATTCCTGGCCAAGATGCTCGCATCGATCAAGGCGCCTTCGCAGTAGCCATCGGAAACCAGCTAAGCCCGATTGAGCGCTTTCAATGGATTGAACCGGGCCTTGTACATGGTTCGTTGAGTCAACAGCTCAGCCATGAGTTGTGCCCCAGCGATTTGCAATCTGATGAATTCATCCACACCGCCTGCAACACGACGGACATTTTGTCGCTTCCTAGGTTTTGTTGCCTAGACGGGATGCTGTCCTGACCCCCTGGGCGCGGCTGAAGAGAGTATCGTGCGATGGACTCCCGCCAGAGGTGTAAAATCCGTGACTGCTGGGAGCTAAAATAGAAATTCCAGGTGAATCGTGCCGTCGCGCGCTAGACAGGCACCCTGACCGTAGACGCGCGCTGAGGAGGAGACGTGAGACTTCGGATTCGGTTCAGCTATCTGTGCTTCACGTTCTTAAGCTTCTCGTCCGCGGCAGTATACGCCCAAGACGGTGCCGTCCTCTTCAAAAGCTATTGTGCTTCCTGCCATGACGACGCCGCTAAATCGGCGGCGCCGAGCTTAGACCTTCTGCGCCAGATGAGCCCCGAGCAGATCCTCCAGGCACTTGAGAAAGGAGCAATGAAAGCTCAGGCCGCCGAGCGAAGCCGCGCGCAGCGCCGCGCACTGGCAGAATACCTTTCCGGCAAACAGTTTGGGAGTGAACCCCTGAATCCGATTGCCAAGTCGGCATTCTGCGACAGTGCCGTTGGGTCGATCCCCCATGCGCTGAGCGGGTCAGCTTGGAATGGCTGGGGAGCTACAATCACGAACACGCGCTTCCAGCCGGCGAATGCTGCCGGAATGACAGCGGATGATGTCCCGCGCCTAAAACTCAAATGGGCGTTCGGGTACCCTGGAGCGAGCTCTGGGGGGACGCAACCCGTTGTCGTAGGAGGCTGGGTCTATGTGGGAGACGCCGAGGGAGACCTGTTCGCGCTCGATGCACAGACCGGCTGTATTCACTGGACGATCGAGGTCGAAGGCGGCATCCGAAGCGCCATCACCATTGGGACGCGCGGCTCCGGAGGGTTGACGGCTTATTTCGGCGACCAATCGGCCAACATGTATGCCGTGGACGCCGAATCCGGGAGGATTCTGTGGAAGGTCAAGGTGGACGACTACTCACGCGCCGCCATCACGGGAGGGCCTCAGTTGTATGCGGGGCGTTTGTACGTGCCAGTTTCGTCGCGTGAAGAATCCCAAGCCGGAGATCCAACATATCCATGTTGCAGGTTCCGAGGGAGCGTGGCGGCCCTCGACGCCGCCACTGGCAAACGAATCTGGAAGACCTATACGATTCCAGAAGAGGCGATCCCCACAAGGAAGAACCAGGCCGGGACACAGCTTTGGGGGCCTTCTGGAGCGGGGGTCTGGAACACGCCTGCCATCGACGCCAAGCGAAACTTGCTGTATGTCGGAACGGGTAACAACTACTCTCCCCCCAGCGATCGGAGATTCGGATTCGATCGTTGCCTTCGACATGAAGTCCGGAAAGATTAAATGGGTTAATCAGCAGACGGAGAATGACATCTGGAACGGAAGCTGTCGGCGACCCGATCGTGAGCCAGCCGTCTGTCCTGAGGCGGATGCTCCCGACTTCGACTTCGGGTCCTCACCGGCCGTCGTCGAATTGAAAAGTGGGCGGCAGATGCTGATTGCGGGAAACAAATCAGGAATGGTTTGGGCCCTCGATCCTGATCAACGAGGGAAAATGATATGGGGGCAGCAGACCGGAAAGGGAAGCACCGGAGGCGGCGTTTTGTGGGGACTCGCAGTGGATGGCGAAAACGTTTACGTGCCCAACGGCTTCTTTGATCAGGCGAGCGCAGATGCGAGTGGTGGCATGGCGGCGCTCGAGCTCAGCGATGGACACGCAATTTGGAACACTCCGAACTCGCCGTGCGGAGAACGAAAACCCTGCAAACCCTCCCACCCGGCGGCGGTCACAGCAATTCCGGGAGTTGTGTTTTCAGGAACCATGGACGGCCAATTGCTTGCCTATTCGGCGAAGACCGGCAAAATCATCTGGGAATTCAATACGGTTCGAGACTATTCCAGTGTGAACGGTGTGAAAGCAAACGGAGGCTCGATAAGCAATGCCGGCCCATCGGTTGTGGGCGGGATGCTCTTTACGAACTCCGGCTACTCTCACCACGGTGGTGTCATCCCTGGCAATGTTCTCCTCGCTTTTTCAGTGGACTGATGGCTTCTTCCAAGAAGAGGTGTCGATGTCTAGAGTTCGCGGAGTGAAGACAATGGAGATGGTGCGCCGCCGGGTAACGGCTGGATTGCTTGTCGGATTATTGGGCGCTGGCTTTGCGGTCGCCGCTCGTCCGGCGAAGGCGCAGTCTGCGGTTCAGAGCACGCGACTCTATGTGATCGACGGCGGAAGCATCATAATCGACGCCCCGGAAAAATTTGGCCTCACCAGGGAGCAAGTGAAGAATAGCAATATGTCTTGTCCCGTTTATTTGATAGTGCACCCCCGAGGGACTCTGCTGTTTGACACCGGCCTTGGCGATCGCTATGCCGGCCGTCCCTTCAATGAATCCGTGCTTGGCGATCCGCCTGACCTTCCCCCTTTTGCGTCCTTCGTCCTCGTGACCAAGACGCTGAAAAGCCAGTTGGACGCGATAGGATACCCGCCGTCCAAGATCGATTATCTGGCGTTGTCGCATCC
Source organism: uncultured Acidobacteriota bacterium (assembly GCA_963813185.1). Classification (GTDB taxonomy): domain Bacteria; phylum Acidobacteriota; class Terriglobia; order Acidiferrales; family UBA7541; genus Palsa-360. The sequence continues at coordinate 530,414 of CAWEYA010000018.1, read as the reverse complement.
GCACGCCGATCATATCGGCAATGCCAACGATTTTGCGGGCTCGACATTCCTCGTCCACAAAGGCGACTTGGACATGATGTTTGGCCCGGGCGTGAAGGTCAACCCCGGATATGCCGCTCTGAAGAACGGCAAAACGAAGATCATCGAAGGCGATTACGACGTGTTCGGTGACGGCACGGTCGTGCTCAAATTCACGCCGGGTCACACACCCGGCCACCAGTCGCTCTACTTGAAGCTCGCGAGGACCGGGAGCGTCGTACTGAGCGGCGATCTCTATCACTACCCCGAGGATCTCACTTTGAATTCCATGCCCGAACGCGAAAAGGGACCGGGGGTGACGGAGGCCTCGCGGAAGGCGCTCGATGCGTTCTTGAAGGAAGCCGGCGCGCAGTTGTGGATCGGGCACGACATCAATTTCTTTTCCAGGCAAAAACACTCTCCAGAATATTACGACTAGTGTTAGCCCTGCTCATGCCGGGCACATAGAAAGCAAATCCCGTATTCCGATCAGAGGACTTCGCGGGACGTGGCACTCGCGAGCGAGTTTAGCTTTTGAGACTCCTGCCAGTGGATTTCGAGCCAGTGTTGCGTCGACCCATTGGGGCCGCCCTATTTATCGTGGGGTAAGTCAAAAAGAACAATTTCGTTCACCGGGAAAGGCCCCGGGTGTATAAGTGGGCCTCTCCGGTGGGCCAGACCGAAATTCCAGTCTTAACCGCGCCGAAGTGCTACGCACGAAGCGCCTTTTCCATTTTAGGGGGGCACGATGATTTCGAAAATTATCAAGAATGCAGTTTGGGCGGGATTGCTCGCCGGCGCGTTCAGTGTGTCGTGCCTGATTCCTTCGTTGGGCGCCCAGCAGTCCGCAACGACCGCCAAGGACGCTCTACAAAAGGCCCGCGTGTTGGATCGCGTGGCTGAAGGGATGGGGGTTGAGCACAAAGGAACTTCGCCGGGCTTTGTGCTCGATCCTGCTTGGCCCCTGCCGCTGCCACATCACTGGGTGATAGGCGATGTCGGCGGAATAGCGGTTGATAAGCACGACCATATCTGGGTTTACCACCGTCCTCGTTCGGTTACTTCGACGGATAGCGGGATGCAAGGGGTGGCGGGGAAGGACGCCAAGGGCAACCCGATCAGCGCGCTCGGATTCCCTCGGCCTAACGGGCAGATTAATGGCTGCTGTATGCCCGCGCCGTCCGTGCTTGTGTTCGACAAAGCGGGAAAATTGCTGCAGTCCTGGGGCGGTCCGGGCGACCCCGGCTTTTTGGAGTCCAAGTGCCGCGAGCAGGATGGTTGCGTATGGCCTGCGCGCGAGCACGGCATTTACGTTGACCAGAACGACTTTGTTTATATCGCGGGCAACGGCCAGGCCCGAAATTTCCATGGCCAGTACCCGTGGGCGCCGAACTTCGGGAACGATTCACAGATTCTGAAATTCAAGGTGGACGGCACTTTCGTCTACCAGATTGGCGCTGCAGGAGCGAAAGGGCCAAACAGCAACGATACCAATGGGGGCGTCAATGGAACGCCCGAACCTTACTGGCCGGCTGATATGGTCGTGGATCCGAAGACGAATCTCATGTACATCGCCGACGGTTACGGGAACCGGCGCGTACTCATTGTCGACGCAGCGACCGGAAAGTACGTGGGGCATTTTGGCGCCTACGGACAGAACCCGGTGATCGGTGAAAACGGCGGCGGAGCAGATGTCGGCGAAGGCGCCGGCTCATGGCCGGACGATTTCAAGGCCGGCAACATGAAACCAAAGTTCTTCCGCAGTCCACTCCACTGCGCCAAACTCGCCAACGACGGCCTGCTGTATGTTTGCGATCGCGGAAACAATCGGGTGCAGATCTTTAAAGCATCCGAGGTGGGCAGGCCGTGCTCTAATCCGGAGGGCGAAATAGGCAAGTGTGGTTTTGTGGGCGAGGTCCATGTTGCGCCTCAGACCATCGGCGGCACGTCCGGTACGGTGAACTTCTCGACCGACCCGAAGCAGAGCTGCATGTACGTCGCCGATCTGCTCAATGACGTCATCTATGTGATCAACCGCCAGAACCTGACGGAACTGAGCCGCTTTGGAGGCGGCGGCCGCCAGGCGGGCGAATTCCACTGGCCGCATATGGTAGCTACCGATTCGGACGGAAATGTCTACGTTGGGGAAGTTGATGGCGCTGGAAGAACTCAAAAGTTCTTGCGCTATGGCAGCACTGGCTGCGCCGGCACAGGTAATTCGGATGTGGGTAAATACCTCGAGTAGCGCCGATATTCTTCGAGAACTACAGGCGTGCCGCTCCATGGTTAAGGCGATTCTACTAGAGAAGCCGAGGATCGTTACTTCGCCATGCTTCTCCGCGCTCCGCTTCCATCAACTGGACGGAATACGTCATTGACGGCGATACTGTGCCCACAGGTTCATCGCCGTTTTTCGTTATCTCTGATGTAACTGGAGACCAGTCGGTCTCATCCAATGAACAGTATCGTACGGTGAGCGACCGTATGTTTGTTCAATCGCTTCTCTAGGAGTACCCGATGCGAAAAGGCGAGCAGACCAGGCGAGAAATCATTCGTAAGGCGGCTCCCATTTTCAATCAGAAAGGGTATGACGGCGCAGCCCTGTCTGACCTCATGCGCGCGACGGGGCTGAAGAAAGGTGGAATTTACCGGCACTTTGAAAGCAAGCAGGAGCTTGCGGGAGAAGCCTTCGACCATGCTTGGAAGCTCGCAATGGATGCGCGATTCGAAGGGATGCAGGAGATTCCAAATACCGTCGATCGGTTGAAGCAAATCGTCCGGAACTTTCGGGACCGGCGCGCGATACCGGGAGGATGCCCGCTGCTGAACACGGCTGTCGATTGCGACGATGGCAATCCTAAGTTACGGGCAAAAGCGCGGCAGGCCCTCAGTTCTTGGCTGCACCGTCTCGAAGCAATTGTTGAGGAGGGGAAACGGCAAGGCGAGGTCCGCTCCGCCGTCGATTCCGCTGAATTGGCCATGTTGATTGTAAGCACGATAGAAGGAAGCACCATGATCCGTCGTCTGCAGAAGAAGGACGGCCCTCTCGATCTCGCCTGCCATCATCTTGAGGAGCACCTCGAAACAAAGGTTCGTGCGCGGCAATCGAAGGTCGGGGCCGGAAAGTCATGAGCACGACCTTGCAGCCTGACTTCAGAGCGGGCAAAGGCGAACCACGTGCCCGTGGCGCGCCTGATCGGGTTTGAAGCAAAAGACTTTCGTGACGGGAGGGCCACAGTCACGTTGTCGGCTGGACCTCAGCATGCAAATTCCATGGGAACGCTCCACGGCGGAATTCTCTGCGACATCGCTGACACCGCGATGGGAATGGCCTTTGCAAGTACTCTCGCGCCCGAAGAATCTTTCACCACGGGCGAACTCAAAATCAATTTCCTTCGTCCTGATTGTAGTCCGCTCATCACTGCGTTTCGTTAGACCCCAGCGACCCCGAACCTGGAACCAATTCGTAAAATAATGCGACCGAACGGTCTCATAAGCATCGAAAGAGTTAGCGTGCTGGCTAGAAACCAGGAAATGCCAGTGAACTGCAACGCAGGAGGCGCGGGTATGAGGATCGCGGCGCTACCGAACCTTACAGGAGTTGTAATGGCCAACGAACTTAGCATAGTCCCCACACACAGCTTAGATCACGATCTCTACGTGGGTTCCCAGGCCCGGGAACGCGCCCTGAACGCGGCCATCATCCAGACCAACATCAGCGAAAGCTTCGAAGAGTATCTTGAGATCTTCGATGAATTTTACGCCGATGATGTCGAAGTAAGCAGCGAAACCGAGGAAGAACCGATTCACGGAAAAGCGCGAGTGCGATCACTTATCGCCACCTTCCTGGTTCCGCTTCACATCATGGCCGAAATCGGTGGTTTGTTGATATCCGTTCGACAGACAGCGATTCCGGGAGATGCTGCGGACGAGACGCATTCCGCGTGGACGCTCGAACTTGTCGGTGTGTCCGGCAGGTCGTGCACCGTGAGTTGGCGCGCCCTCCGGAAATGGAATGGATCGCGGATCGTGTACGAATATCACTACGACCATCAGCAGAGGGGAGGCCCCCTGACCTCCAATGACTTCAGTCTTTATCCTGCTACGTTCACTACAGCGGATCGACGACCCTCATGATGCCCAGTTCCAATCCAGGCTCGTTGTGGGCTTCGGCCCGCGCAGCCAAAGCTTGATTCGGCCAGAGTGAACAAACGGCACAACGCTCGCTGGAGAATGGGGCAAATATTATGCGTGCAATGAGAGCAGAAGCATTTACCGGTTACAAGGATTTGAAGCTAGTGGAAATTCCAAAGCCGGCAGTCTCGGATGGACGGGCACTCGTAAGGATCAGAGCAGCGGGGGTCACGCCACTAGAGCACACCATTCTGTCGGGGGGATACCCACGAGCGAAAGCACCGCTCGTCTTGGGAGGAGAGGGAGCGGGCGTTGTGGAGGAAGGAGGGGGAACGGCTTTTCCTGTCGGTTCACGTGTGATGTTCACCGGCCCATATGGCGTTTCAGAGGATGGGACTTACGGTGAGTGGCTTGCTGTCCGAAAACAGAATCTTTGCCTGATTCCCGACAAAATCGAGGATGTTTCGGCTGCCGGCGTTCCCGTTGCCTATCTCACCGCCCAAATGACACTGAGCTTTGCGGGATTTGCAAAGGGCAAGACGGTGTTGTCGCCCGCGATTGGAAGGTCGGTCGGAAACGCAGTCACTCAGTTGGCGCGGGCGCAAGGGGCGAAACATGCGATATCAACGACGACTAATCATGCGAAGGCGCAACAAGCACGCTCTCTGGGCTTCGATGAAGTGATCGACCTTTCTGTGGAGAAGCTTAGCGACGGCGTCCGTCGGAACACGGAAGGTTATGGCGCCGATATCGTGATCGACGCAATCGGCGGAGAAATCTTGAGCGAGGCTCTCGGCACGCTCGCGATGGGGGGAAGTCTGACTACCTTGGGCTACTCCGCAGGCCGCAAGGCAACCATCGACGTCACAGATCTGATCTGGAAGCGCGCGAGCATGAAGAGCTTCTCCCTGTTCGCACAACCTGCGGAGGTATGGAGCACCACATGGAACGTCATTTTTCCATTGCTTCAATCAGGGGCGGTCAAGCCCATCGTGGCAAAGACCTACCAGCTGGCTGAAGCGGCAGATGCTCTGCGTTACCTCATTGAGGGCCGCCCCTTCGGCAGGGTCGTCCTCACGATCTGACAGCCTCTGATGAGACGAGAGGAACGCATGAGGAATTACAGGTGGCTACAACACGAAAATTTGTTGTATCGAGAGACCGTTCGGTCTCATCTCATTCCTGTGCCTCGCGGGATCACTTCGCGAACCGCGTGTAAGGAGTTCTGCTGATGTGGATTGTTCGAATCGCTCTGAATCGGCCGTATACTTTCATCGTCCTGGCCGTACTCATCTTGGTTCTGAGCCCGGTCACGATCCTACGCACGCCTACGGATATCTTCCCGAATATCGACATCCCGGTGATTGCAGTTGCCTGGCAGTACACCGGTATGAATCCGGAGGAACTAGAAGGCCGGATCACGAGCCCATTTGAACGGATCCTGACGTTGGCGATCGACAACATTGAACACCTGGAATCGACGACCATAAATGGTCAAGCCATTGTAAAGATTTACCTGCAACACGGCGCGAGTCTGGACAGCGCGAATGCCCAGGTGACTGCTGCCTCCCAAGCCATCCTACGGTTCCTGCCGCCCGGCACCCAGCCTCCAATAATCATCAACTTCAGCGCTTCCAGCGTGCCTATTCTGCAGCTCGGCCTATCCGGAAATGGTCTCTCGGAGCAGCAGTTGAACGACCTCGGACAGAATTTCCTCAGGCCTCAGCTGGTGACGGTGCCCGGGGCTGTAGTTCCTTTCCTTTATGGCGGGAAGCAACGTCAGGTCATGGTCGATTTGAATCCGGGTTTGATGCAATCGAAAGGGCTGTCACCGCAAGATGTTCTCAATGCTGTGCAGCAACAAAATCTCATTTTGCCTTCCGGAACGGCAAAGATGGGCGCGTTCGAGTACGACGTTCGGCTCAACGCTAGCATGAGGACCGTCCCCGAATTGAACGATCTCCCGATCAAGGTCGTTGGCAATTCCACGATCTATCTGCGTGATGTGGCCAATGTGCGCGACGCTTTTGCGCCACAGACCAACATCGTGCGCCAGGACGGGCGTCGCGGCGCGCTGGTGTCCGTCCTCAAGGCCGGAAACGCCTCCACACTCGACGTTGTGAAGGGCATTCGCGGCCTGCTTCCGCGTGTCGCGCAGACGCTGCCCCCGGAATTGAAGATTTTGCCTCTGGCCGATCAGTCCGTCTTCGTACGAGGCGCCGTGAACGGCGTCATCCGCGAGGCCGTCATTGCCGCGTGTCTGACCGGGCTGATGATTTTGCTCTTCCTAGGAAGCTGGCGAAGTACCCTGATCATCGGCGTTTCGATCCCCTTATCTATTCTTGTCAGCATCCTATGCCTCAGCGCATTTGGGCAGACCATCAACATCATGACTCTAGGCGGACTCGCGCTTGCTGTAGGGATGCTCGTGGATGACGCCACTGTCGAAATCGAAAACACCAACCGCAATCTAGCCATGGGCAAGCCTACCATGCAGGCCATTCTTGACGGCGCGCAGCAGATTGCCGTGCCTGCCCTGGTGTCCACGCTCTGCATCTGCATCGTGTTCTTGCCCATGTTCTTTTTGAGCGGCGTACCACGATATCTCTTCGTACCTCTAGCCGAAGCGGTAGTGTTCGCCATGCTCGCCTCGTATCTCCTTTCGCGGACGCTCGTACCCACGCTGGTGATGTTCATGTTGAATGCAAAACAGGCCGACCACAACGGCTCACGGAATCCTCTCGTGCGCTTTCAGCGAACGTTCGAGCGAGGATTCGAACGACTTCGGAATGCTTACCACGCCTTTCTCGCGGCCATAGTTCGCAAGCGCGTCCTTTTCGTCCCCGCGTTTCTTCTGGCCTGTGCTGCGGCGTTCCTCCTTGTGCCGTGGCTCGGACAAGATTTCTTTCCGAACACCGACAACGGTCAATTCATCCTCCATCTGCGCGCCAAGAGCGGCACGCGAATCGAGGAGACCGCGAAGCTGTGCGACCTCGTCGAGGGCACGATACGAGGTGAGATTCCCGAATCCGACGTCGACAACGTTCTGGACAACATCGGACTGCCCTACAGCACCATCAATCTTATGCACAGCACGTCGGGCCTCATCGGAGCGGGCGACGCCGACATTCTGGTGTCCCTCAGTGAAAAGCACCGCGCCACGGCAGATTATGTGCAACGCTTACGGGAGACGCTCCCACGTGAATACCCGGGTACGACGTTCTACTTCCTACCCTCGGACATCGTCACTCAAGTGCTGAACTTTGGTTTGCCGGCGCCCGTCGATATCCAGATCGAGGGAACCGACATAGACGGCAATCGCGAAGTCGCAGCCCGTATGCTGCATGAAATAGAGCGGGTTCCCGGCATCGCCGATGCGCGCATGCAACAAGCGTTTGACTATCCGGACTTCGATGTGACGGTGGACCGTACCAAGGCGGCCCAGGGCGGCTACACCCAGCGCGATGTGGCCAACAGCATGTTGAACTCACTCAGCGGCAGCTTCCAGATCACGCCGATGTTCTTCCTGAATTTCAAGAACGGCGTCAACTACAACTTGGTTACCCAGACTCCTCAATTTTCGATTCAATCCGTGGAAGACCTTCAGAACACTCCACTCAATTCGGCGGCCGCCACGCGTCCGGAAATTCTCGCGGATGTCGCTTCCATTAAACGGGCGAACGAAATGGCAGTGGTCAACCACTACAACATTCGGCGCGTGGTTGACATTTATGCTGCCGTCCAGGGGCGCGATTTGGGAGCGGTTGGCCGTGAGGTCACACGCATTGTGGACGTCGATCGCAAATCCTTGCCTCGTGGCAGCTTCATTACCGTTCGCGGCCAACTGCAAACAATGCGCACCTCGTACCTCGGATTGCTGGGCGGACTCGTCTTCTCGATCATTCTCGTCTATCTCCTGATCGTGGTGAACTTTCAATCTTGGCTCGATCCCTTCATCATCATCACCGCGCTCCCCGCTGCGCTTGCCGGTATCGTCGTTTTCTTATTTCTCACGCATACAACACTTAGCGTCCCGGCACTGACGGGCGCGGTCATGTGCATGGGCGTCGGAACGGCGAACAGCATTCTAGTCGTGTCTTTTGCAAAAGAGCGGCTGCTGCACCACGGAGATCCGATCGAAGCCGCCATCGAAGCCGGTTTCACTCGGTTTCGTCCCGTGTTGATGACCGCGATGGCCATGATCATCGGCATGATTCCCATGGCGCTAGGATTGGGCGAAGGCGGCGAACAGAATGCGCCCCTCGGACGCGCCGTCATTGGCGGCCTGTTGTGCGCCACCCTGGCGACGCTGATCTTCGTACCAGCGGTCTTCAGTTTGTTACACGGACGGAGTATTCGTCCGGCAATTCAGGAAAAGTCCAATGGGTAGCCAGAACCAATTCAACGAATATGAGGTAACAGGAAACATGGCACCGAGTGAGGAAAACGTGACGACCATCCCCGAACCAGAAACGATCGAAGTGCGAAATTTGCAACCGAGTTCAGATAGATTTCGCCCCCGCCGGGGAGTCCGACGTCAAATAGCGATCCTTGTCGCGGCAGCCGCCCTCGCTCTCCTGATTTACTCCGGCATCCATTCGCGAGTAGCAGCCGAATCGCGGCTGGTGAAACGAACAGAGGAAGCTGCTGTTCCCACTGTCGCCGTGATTTGTCCGAAGGAAGGCGCTCCCACACAGGAAATTATCCTGCCTGGCAATACGCAGGCATTCAGCGACGCACCGCTGTTTGCGCGAACCAGCGGTTATCTCAAGCGCTGGTATTTCGACATTGGCGCACATGTCCAGAAAGGCCAGTTGCTCGCGGAGATTGAAACTCCCGAAGTCGACCAGCAGCTGCGGCAAGCCCAAGCGGAGCTGGATACCGCGCAAGCCAACTTGAACATTGCTAAAATCACTGCCGTCCGTTGGCAAGACCTGGTGAGTACGGGGTCCGTATCGCAGCAAGAAACCGACCAGGCCGTCAGCAATCTCAGCGCGGTGAAAGCCACGGCCGAATCCAGTGCCGCTAACGTGCGGCGTCTCCAAGAGCTGCAATCGTTTGAAAAGATCTATGCGCCCTTTGACGGCATCATCACCGCACGCAATACGGACATCGGGGCGCTCATCGACGCAGGGGCCAGCACGCAACCGAGAGAACTGTTTCACATCGCTGCGATTCGTACGCTTCGCGTATACGTCTCGATTCCGGAGGTGTACTCCCGTGCCGCGCGCTCCGGTGCGCCCGCCACCTTGACCCTCGATGAATTCCCGGGCCAAACTTTTCGTGGCACGCTCGTTCGTAACGCGAACTCCATCGACGTTGCGTCGCGCACTTTGCTCGTCGAAGTTGATGTCGACAATCCGACCGGCCAACTCCTGCCGGGTGCTTACGTCTTTGTGCATCTCAAGCTGCCCGACGAGACTCGCTCGGTAACCGTTCCATCGAACACGTTGATCTTCCGCAAAGAGGGCTTACAGGTCGGACTGGTTCGCAACGGCAAGGCTGAGTTGGTTCCGGTCAAGATCGGTCGCGATTACGGAAACACGGTTGAAATTGTTTCCGGGCTGCAACCAACGGACGCCATCATTGTCGATCCATCGGATTCTCTGGTCACCGGGTTGCCCGTCCGCCTCGGCAACAAACCAGCAGGCGGTTCTAGCCGATGAGGTACGTATTTGGCGTCATGCGTTTCCTCCTCAACAGCAGTGTTGCACTGCCTGTACTGCTGCTTGCGGGTTGCACGGTGGGTCCAAAATACATCAAGCCCACCGTGCCTATGACACTAGCCTATAAGGAAGAAGTGCCAGACTCATTCAAGGAGTTAAACCAGTGGCAACCAGCTCATCCCGCGGATCAGACGAGCCGCGGAAACTGGTGGGCGATTTTTGACGATCCGGACCTTAATAGGCTGGAAGAACAGATCGCCAGTTCAAACCAGAACCTGAAAGTGGCGGAAGCGCGATTCCGCGAAGCACGCGCAGCGATTCGCTTCAATCGGGCCTCCCAATTTCCAACAATCTCCGCTGCTCCGAGCGCCAGTTATGTCAAGAGCTCAGATTTCTCACCGAGCTTTCCGTCGAAGGTTCAAGAGGCCAGCAAGGGCGATTTCGTGCTTCCCTTTGATCTTTCCTATGAGCTTGACCTTTGGGGCCGCGTGCGGCGCAGCGTCGCCGCCGCACGGGAAGAAGCGCAGGCGAGCGCTGCTGACTACGAGACCGCTAAGCTCAGCCTCGAGGCGGAACTCGCATTGGACTATTTCGAATTGCGCAGCGCCGACGCTCAGAAACAACTCCTCGACGGTACAGTGAAAGCCTATACCGACAACGTGCAGCTCACGCTCGAGCGCTTCAGTAAGGGCGTGGCCCCGAAGGCCGACGTAGCGCAGGCGCAAACCCAGTTGGAGACTACCAGCGTGCAAGACACGGATGTCACCGTGCAACGAGCGCAATTCGAACACGCCATCGCAATTCTGATCGGAAAGCCGCCTGCGGAATTCAGCTTGACTGAAGCGCCGCTACACAACGAACCTCCCAGAACTCCGATTGGGCTCCCTTCTGAACTATTGCAGCGACGCCCGGACATCGCCGCTGCGGAGCGCCGAGTGGCGGAGGCAAACCAGCAGATCGGCATCGCCCGCGCGGCGTATTTTCCCACTGTGAACCTCGACGGAACTGTGGGATTTGCCGGCTCGCAGGGTTCAAACTGGTTTAGCTGGCCGAGCGGCTTCTGGGCCGTCGGTCCGGTCCTCGCTGAGACCTTGTTTGACGCAGGCCGCCGTCGCGCCACCTCAGAATCGGCGTTCGCGGGCTACGATGCTGCAGTCGCGACCTATCGTCAGACCTCACTGACTGCGTTCCAGGAAGTCGAAGACAACGTCGCTGCCTTGCGCATCCTGGAGAACGAAACGCGGCAGCAACAGCGGGCCCTCGCATCATCGCGCGAATCTCTTCAACTTTTTACGAATCGTTATAAGGGCGGGGTCGATACGTATCTCCAGGTCATTACCGCGCAGACGATCGAGCTCGCCAACGAGCGAAACAACATCGATATCCTGAGACGACGGCTCGAAGCGAGCGTGCTTCTGGTTAAGGCACTGGGAGGAGGATGGGACGTCTCCAATTTGCCTCAGCTTTAGAGAGTGCGTTTCGATCCATATTCGTACGTTAAGGAACTCCAATGACCACAAACAGAGCTTCATTTCCGCTGAACCTTTTTGATGTGGACTTCTATCCAATATATAAGTTCCCGGACGTGTGAATGCATCCAAACCGCGTTCATCGGCCGGGCCGAGATCAGTGAATGTGTCGAAGGGTGTCCTGGAGAACTGTGATGACAGCCAGACCACAGCACTTTGCCGCCATCGTTGGCGGAGGGATCGCCGGCTCGGTCGCCTCGGAAATATTGGCGGACAATGGCATTCACGTGGTTGTGATCGAACAGAACAAAAGGCCTTACGGCAAGATCGAGGATGGTCTGCCGCGCTGGCATGTCGAGCAACGTAATCAAGAGTACAGCCGCATCGATGCTCGCTTGAAGAAGCCTGGTGTTTTCTTCCTTCCGTGCACCAAGGTGGGGCGCGATCTGGACTTTCAGGATCTTTGCGACAACTGGGGTTTCTCCGTGGTGATTCTGGCCAACGGAGCGTGGCGGGACCGAGAATTGGGAATCCCTGGAGCGCAAGAATTCATCGGCAAAGGTTTGGTTTACCAGAACCCATTCATCTATTGGTACAACCACAAGAATGAAGAGGGCTACACCGGGCTGCGTTACCAGGCTCCTGACGAAGCATTGGTCGTTGGCGGGGGACTCGCGTCAATTGACGTGGTGAAGATCCTGCAGCTCGAAAACTACGAGCGTGTTCTTCGAGCGCGCGGTGTTCAAACCGATGTGTATGAGCTCGAAAAGAAAGGCGTCCCGACCGTCTGCAAAATACACGGCATTGCGCCTGAGGATCTTGGTGTTAAAGGATGCCTGCTGATCTATCGCCGCCGGGGACAAGACATGCCGCTGGCTCAGCCTCCAGAAAATGCCACGCCCGATCAAATTGCGCAGACAGAAGCCATCCGCCAGAAAATGCTTCGTTTGGCGCAGGAGAAATACTTGTTTCGGGTTCAGGATCGCAGGGTGCCAACGGGGCTCCTAGTGGAGGACGGGCGGCTGGTGGGCTTGAAAGTGGCGGAGACCAAAGTGGAGGGCCGAAAAGCAGACCCCATACACGGTTCGGAGTACCAACTGCGGGCCCCCCTGGTGATATCGTCGATCGGGTCCGTGCCTGAGAAGATTTCGGGCGTCGTCACGAAGGGCGAATATTACGATTTCAGCGAGGAAGGTCTGCCGCGATACCTCGAATCCGACCGGGTGTTCGGAGTTGGCAATGTCGTGACGGGGAAAGGCAATATTCGCGCGTCGCTGGTAAACAGCCAGGAAGTCACTACCAACCTCATCGAAAGTTACATCGGCATCGCGGATGGAGTGTCAGCCTCTGCGCGGTTTTACGCGGGCGCTGAATCCCAGGCAGCTGCGCGAGCGCAGGCTGTTCGGGATCGGGTCCGTGTCACGCCGGGCCTGTCAGAACTGGAGGTCGCGGCGATCGAGCAGCGAATTCGCAGTCTGCAGGAACGGGTAGGGTACACCGGCGATTATGAATCCTGGATCGCCAATGCGACCCCTCCTGTTGCCGCTGGTCAGGTGAACTTCGCCGAGGAGTCCACTCACCAGAATTTACCGAGTTCTGCTGCGTTCAATCGCGCCGCCAGCCATTGAGGGATGCCACAGCCGGATTGGCCGCACTGACGTGTCAAGGCCAGCGACGCGCGGTGTGCAGCTCACGAACGTTTCTGAGAGATCGATAAAGAGAATTGGATGAACTTGGACGTTGTGATGAACCTGGACGTTGTTTTGATTCCCGGCATAACAGCCGAGATCGCGGATCCAATAAAAACAGAAAAGGAAACCCTCATGACGAACGAGGAATTGTTCTTGGCGGTTGCGCTGAACGCATGGAAGGGAAACATCGAGAGAGCCGACAAAATGTTTTCCGGTCTCAGCGAAGAAGAACTCCTGAAAGAAGTCGCGCCGGGAAAAAACCGCTTGATTTATCTGTGGGGACATCTCACGGCCACTCATGACGCGATGCTGCCTCTGCTGGGTCTTGGGCGGCGGCGCCATCCCGAGTTCGATGTCGTGTTCATTTCCAATCCCGATAAGACGCAAGCCGGTGTTCCATCGGCTGAGTTGGTTCGGAAGGCCTGGGTAGAAGTAAACGCGAGATTGTTTGAGGGGTTTGCAAGTATCTCGGCGGCTGACTGGCTAAAGAAGCACGCTGCAGTGTCTGAGGAAGACTTTCTGAGAGAACCGTTGCGTAACCGTCTTGCCATCCTGCTGAGTCGTACCAATCATTTGGCCTATCACCTGGGGCAAACGGCTCTGCGACCGAAATAGTTGGAGTGACCTCTCAAAGTGAGACGGTTTTCGTGGCCGCAATCGCCCGCGTCCCAATTAGAGGCACTACTCTGGTCCAACTCGTGGAGTGCACTGCGTAACGTCGATCCATCACGCTGGAGCCGTCTAAACAGAGAGATTGCGACCAGTGGTGGCATCTTGCTGTTTCGAAGAGTATCTTAGGGATGTTCCCAGAGCCCAGCCCAACCGGCAGTGAATTCATGAGCGCCCCGGCATCATCTTCTAAACGCGATCCTGCACCAACTGCTTCGAGTGGTCCGAAGGGGAACGAGCAGGCGGCATTCGCCATACCCGACGCCAAATCGTCCATCGTTGTCTTGGATCAGGTATCCGCAACATCTCCTGCACGAACCCAAACTCTGTCCAGTGAGGCTGTGCTCGATGCCCTGAAAATGATTCTCACCGATGCGCCGCTCAACGACGTTCTCCACAGCATCGCTCTCCTTATCGACGCTCACTCGGAAGGAATGTTGTGCACGATTTACCTACTCGATGAGGACGGCTTACGGCTTCGATTCGCTGCGGGCCCAAAGCTGCCTGATGCCTATCGAGTCGCGACCGACGGCGTACATATTGGTCCCGAGGTCGGTTCCTGCGGCGCGGCGGCCTACTTGCGCAAGCCAGTCTTCGTGGCTGACGTCATGACGCACCCGCATTTCGCTGGCTTCAGGGATTTACTCGTGCAATCCGGACTACGCGCCGTATGGTCATCCCCCATTATTTCTCACGACGGCAAGGTGCTAGGCACGTTCGGAATGTACAACCGCACAGTTCGACTCCCAAGCCCGGCCGAGATGCAGCTCATCGATTATGCCGGCCGGATTGCCGGAATTGCTATCGAGCGCGATCGATCCAAATCCGCGCTGACGTTCGCGTTAGAGAAGATCAAGAAGTCTGAAGCGGAACTAAGACAAATTGTCGACGTTATTCCGCAAGCGATTGTCGTCCTGACTCCAGATGGAAAAGCCAATTACGCAAATCGCGCAACAATTGAGTACACTGGGTTGTCTCTGGACGAAGTACGAGCCGACGACTTTCGCTCGCGTGTTTTCCATCCCGAGGATCTTCAAAGACTTCTTGAACAACGGCGCAGAAGTCTTTCCACTCCAGTTCCGTTCGAAAACGAGTATCGAACTCTGGGGAAAGACGGCAAGTACCGTTGGTTTCTGATCCGCTATAACCCACTACTGGACGAAAACGGAAACGTCATTCGATGGTATGCGACCGCAACGGATATCGATGATCGTAAACGTGCCGAAGATCGCATGCGGAATGAAACCGTCGCGTTGCGCGAAGAGATCGTGCGCTCTTCGATGTTCGAGGAAATTGTTGGTTCGTCCGAGCCACTGCGCAAGGTGTTGGAGCAAGTTTCCAGAGTAGCTCCTACTGATTCTACGGTTCTAATCCAAGGTGAGACCGGAACCGGTAAAGAATTGATTGCCCGTGCGATTCATAATCGGTCCAAGCGGGCGAACCGCGCGTTCATTCGCGTCAACTGCGCTGCGATTCCGCCTTCTCTGATTGCTTCCGAACTATTCGGACACGAAAAAGGTTCTTTCACCGGAGCACTGCAGAGACGCCTGGGACGCTTCGAATCAGCCGACGGTGGTACGATTTTCTTGGATGAGGTCGGTGAAGTCCCACCAGAGACGCAAGTTGCTTTGCTAAGAGTTCTCCAGGAGAGGGAGTTCGAGCGAGTGGGCGGGAACCAAACAGTTCGGGTTGACGTGCGAGTACTCGCGGCGACAAATCGGGACCTAGGTGCATCCGTCGCTGATGGCACGTTTCGTCGGGATTTGTTCTATCGCCTGAACGTTTTCCCGATTCAATTGCCGGTGCTTCGTGATCGAATGGATGACATCCCGTTGCTAGTGGAATACCTGGTCGAGCGCTACGCCAAGAAGGCTGGCAAGAGAATTCGAAGCATAAGCAAGGACACGCTGAGTTTATTCCGGGTCTATAACTGGCCCGGTAATATTCGCGAATTGCAGAATGTGGTCGAGCGGGCAGTGATCCTATGTGATGGGGAAACATTCTGTGTTGACCCGAGCTGGCTTACGCCGGGAGTTCCTAGGCCGGCCGCGTCGAGTGTCCCATTGGTCGAAGATCTTGCCGAGCGCGAGAAAGTGATGATCGAAAGCGCGCTGCGTGAGTCGGGCGGCCTGATTTCTGGCCCGACAGGCGCCGCTGCAAAACTGAGGCTGCCGAGACAGACGCTCGAATCAAAGATTAGGAAACTGGGAATCGACCGGCATCGTCTCAAGACCCCGTAGTTTCCCAATCAGTTTTGCGAACATTGCTTCAATAGCAGCACGCTCTTAGCTTCCTGCCTGATTTCACCAAGCGTAGACAACTTCTCCAATCCACGCGAAAGGGCACCACCCTATATGACCGCGATCCCAGCGGCGTGATGCTGAATTTTCAGCGTCGCGCCGAAATTACGGCGTGACTTCAAAACCTAAAGATCAATGATTCAAGTAATTACAAATGGCGCTGGTATTGCAATCCATTCAGATGTGAAACGCGCGACAGGTCGAATATGACGCTGAAGATCGAAACATATTCCGATGGGTCCGGTACAAAGATTCGCCTGATTGGGCGAATCCAGGCGGAGCATTTGGCGGAATTGGAGAAGCAGATCAGGAATTGCGGGCCGAAGATCGCGTTGGATTTGGAGCAGGTGGACTTGGTTGATGTCCAGGTTGTTCGTTTCCTCGGGGCTTGTGAAGCACAAGGGATAACGCTCCTTAACTGCTCGCCCTACATACGCGACTGGATCGGCAAAGAACGAGATTAGAGGACAGGAGAACAAGAATGTCTAAAAAACTGGAAGGAAAGATTGCACTCGTTACGGGAGGCTCACGCGGCATTGGTGCTGCAATCGCCAAGCGTCTGGCCGCGGACGGAGCGAACGTGGCCATCACCTACACGAAAGGTGCCGACGCGGCCGCATCGGTCGTCAAGGAGATTGAACGCGCTGGCCAAAAGGCGATCGCGATCCAAGCGGACGCTGCCGACGCCGAAGCTGTCAAAGGTGCGGTAGAAAAGGCCGTCTTAACCTTCGGCCGGCTCGACATCTTGGTGAACAGTGCCGGCACAGCCATCCCCAAGACGTTCGAGGAGACGACGCTGGAAGAAATGGATCGCGTGCTCGACATCAACATCCGCGGCGTATTCGTCGCAACGCAGGCGGCGCTGAAACACATGAATGAGGGTGGTCGCATCATCATGATTGGTTCGGCAGTGGGCGAGCGTGCCGTTGCGCCCGGGCTCGTGCCCTACGCTGCCACGAAAGGAGCCGTCAAGATGTTCACTCAGGCGCTTTCCAGAGAGGTAGGGAGCCGGGGCATCACGGTCAACAACGTCCAGCCGGGTCCGATCGACACGGATTTAAATCCCGCCTCGGGTAATTGGGCGGTGCCGCAGAAGGCCGCCACAGCGCTCGATCGTTACGGGCGTGTGGATGAGATCGCCGCGATGGTGGCGTTTGTCGCCGGTCCGGAGTCCTCGTACATTACTGGGGCGAATCTTACCGTGGATGGCGGAATGAACGCCTGAAGCAACGCCCTCGAAGTCACGTTGCGAATGGAGGCATTGAAGTGAATAGGCAGGTCCGAAGACACGCATATATCACGTGGAGGAAGGTGACCAATGGCTAATGTGGTGAAGAAATACAGCATCTCCTATGAGCTAGCACAGAAAATGGTAGATGCAGCGGTGGTGAAAGCCAGAGAACTTGGCGTTAGCGAGAACGTAGCGATTCTCGACGACGGCGGCAATCTCAAGGCCTTTGGCCGGATGGATGGCGCCCCGATCCCTACCACTGAGATGGCCCAGAACAAGGCATACACAGCTCTGTTCGGCGTCTCCACGCAGGAGTTTTTCAAGTTTATCCAGAGCGACCCGTCGCTTTTGGCCGGCATCCCCACGGTTGCGCGTATGGCGGCGTGGGGTGGAGGGTTTCCCATTAAGGTGAACGGAGAAGTTGTCGGGGCGATCGGGCTGAGCGGTGCGCCCACAGTGCAGAACGACATCGACTGCGCGAAAGCAGCTCTAGCGCTCGTATCCGATGCGGTGCCAACTAAATGATAAAGGGAGCGACCATAATGATTCATACTCACCAGACCGCACCGACCCAGTTCGTCGAAACCAGCGGAATCCGCTTTGCCTATCGCCGCTTTGGCAAAGCCAACGGCGTGCCTCTCGTCTTTAACCAGCACTACCTCGGCACCATGGATTATTGGGATCCAACGGTGACGGATGGCTTGGCTCGCGACCGGGAGGTGATTTTGTTCAACAACGCGGGCGTCTCCAGCAGCTCCGGCGAGGTCCCGACGACGCTCGAGCAGATGGGCGCTAACGCCATCGCCTTCATGAAGGCGCTGGGCCTGAAGCAAGTTGACCTATTTGGCTTCTCGATCGGCGGCATGGTCGTGCAGGAAATCACTGTGCAGGCACCCGATCTCGTTCGCAGGCTGATCGTCGATGGCGCAGGTCCGCGCGGCGGTCAGGGAATGGAGTTGATAGCCCAGGCTACGGGGCGGCTCTTTGGTGCCAATCCCCACGATCCGCGCGATGATGTCTGGCTCGCGGTCAAATTCAGTCCGTCCTCGGCGGGCCAGGCGGCGGGACGGGAGTTCCTGAAGCGCACGCGTCGTCGGCAAGAGGGCCGCGATCCTGAAGTGAACGACAAGGTGTCGCCCGCCCAGGTCGAAGCGATTCGCAAGTGGGGCGTCCAGCAACAGGGGGCCTCCGACTATCTGAAGACGATCAAGCAGCCAACACTCGTCGTGAATGGCAGTAACGACGTGAACATACCCACGGTGCTCTCTTTCATCATGCAGCAGAACATGCCGTATGCGCAGCTGATCATCTACCCCGACTCCAATCACGGCGCGCACCACATGTACCCGGAGCTCTTCGTTGAACACGCCACTCTGTTTTTGAACGCGTGACGACGACGGCAAAACCGTGGGTAACGGCGACCCAAAGGGAATAAACATGGCTGTTCAATCCGAGAGCGAGCAAAACAAGGCGGTGGTGGATGAGTATTTCAAGGCGGGAGTCCAGGGCCACCTCACGAGCTTCGCGGCATATCTGAGGCTGCTGTTCGAGATGGCGATGCGGATTTGGTCGCTTTTGGGCGGCATTTCCTCCCGAATCCCGACTTGCCAGCGCATTAGGCTCGGGCTGCCTCTGAATGCTTACGACCGGGACACTTTTTACACTTTCGACGCTCGCGGCTACACCGATTATCCGTTCTATGAGGAGCGAATCGCAGTCGCATGAATAATACGCATTTCCCATGGGCGACCACGGAACCTAGTAAGCCTTTGTTCAGAAGACTGGACTGGGGGCAACGGCAGAAACCAGTGTCAGGGCCAAATCAACAAGCCAATAAATCCTTACAGGCGGGTTCGAAAGGAGAAATTCAGTGATTACCCAAGTTGTTTTGATTACAGGAGGACTGACGGGGATCGGACGGGCGACGGCATTCGCGTTTGCCAAGGAGGGTGCCCAAGTTGTTGTTTCCGGTCGGCGCGACGAAGAAGGCCAAAAGATCGTTAGTGAAATCCGCAAAGCGGGCGCGGAAGCGGAGTTCATCCGTGCCGATGTGCGGCGCGAAGAAGACGTACGCAACTTGATCGACAAGACCGTGGAACGATTTGGCCATCTGGATGTCGCTGTAAACGCTGCCGGTACGGAAGGCGTGCCCGGCCCTATGACGGAGCAAACTGCGGACAACTACGTGGCAACGTTCGATACCAACGTGCTCGGCACATTGTTGAGCATGAAGTACGAACTTCGCGTGATGCTGCCAAGAAAAAACGGCAGCATCGTGAACATATCCTCTACATATGGGCACACCGGCGCGCCTGGGGCTTCTGTCTATTCCGCCAGCAAACATGCGGTGGAGGGGCTCACGAAATCGGCGGCGCTGGAAGCGGCTGGGACGGGCGTGCGGGTGAATGTTATTGCCCCCGGACCAATCGAAACAGCAATGCTGAATCGCTTCGCGAGAACCGACGAAAGAAAGGCCGGTTTGGTCGCGAACGTACCGCTACAGCGCGCGGGAAAACCCGAAGAGATTGCCCAAGCTATCCTTTTTGTTTCCTCCGACAGAGCTTCCTTCATCACAGGGGCTTCCTACCTCGTCGACGGCGGCAAGTCGGCGCGATAACTCTCACGTGCGTGGCACACCCGTTCGGGATGGAGGACAGAAATGAATCAGACGATTGAAGAGAAGAACAAAGCGCTTGTCCTTAAGGCCTTCGATACGCTGTTTAATAAGCGAGACTATGCCGCGGCCAAGCGCTTCTGGTCGCCCAACTACATCCAGCACAGCGCTCATATCGAACCTGGTCGCGAGGGCCTATTCAAGCTCATCAAGAGCATGCCGCCGACTCTGAAGTACGAATCGAGAGAGATTGTAGCCGAAAAGGATTTTGTGATCGTGCATGGGCGCTTTTCGGGCATCGGCCTGCCGGTGAACTGGATTGCGGCGGACATCGTTCGCATCAAGGACGGAATTCTAATTGAGCACTGGGACGTAATCGAAGACGAAGCCACGCAGGAGCAGTCAAAAAGCGGTCTGCCGATGTTCGGAGACTTATTTACTAAGTAATTATCTAGTCTTTTTCGAGCAGCGAGCCCAACGCCGGGAAATCGGAAGTAAAGAGGAAAAAAACAATGGCGAAAATGAAAGCCGTTCAGGTGCCTAAGGCCGGAGCAGACTTTGAAATCGTGGAGCGAGAAATTCCGCAGCCAGGACCGGGGCACGTACGGATCCGCGTCCAAGCTTGTGGAATCTGTCACAGTGACGTGGTTACGAAGGAAGGCCTTTTCCCCGGCATTACCTATCCTCGCGTCCCAGGACACGAAGTTGCCGGCGTGATCGACGAGGTGAGCGCGGGCGTGAAGGAATGGCAGAAAGGGCAGCGGGTTGGAGTCGGCTGGCACGGCGGGCAGGACGGCACTTGTCTTGCCTGCCGTCGCGGGGACTTCGTGAACTGCGCGAACGCGAAGGTTTGCGGCATCAGCTACGACGGCGGCTATCAGGAATACATGGTCGCGCCTGTGGAAGCGTTGGCGCGGATGCCGGAATCGCTCGACGCGGCTGAGGCCGCGCCACTCATGTGTGCCGGGGTTACCACGTTTAACTCCCTGCGCCATAGCGGCGCGCTGCCGACGGACCTCGTCGCCATCCAGGGAATCGGCGGGCTCGGGCACCTAGGAATTCAATTCGCAAAGAAGTTCGGCTATCGAGTCGCGGCGATTGGACGCGGGTCGGACAACGCCACGCTCGCCAAAAAGCTCGGAGCGGATGTTTATATCGACAGCGCCGCGACTGATCCAGCGGCGGAGCTGCAGAAACTTGGCGGCGCGAGTGTGATCCTGGCTACCGCGCCGAGCGGGAAAGCGATGTCTGCGCTGGTCGGGGGCCTCGGTGTGAACGGCACAATGCTGGTCGTGGGAGCGTCGATAGATCCAATCGAAGTGTCGCCCAATCAGTTGCTTTTCGGCAAGAAGGGCATCAAGGGCTGGGCGGGCGGCATCCCCACCGACTCACAGGACACGCTGGTCTTCGCGGAGATGACGGGTGTGCGCCCCATGATCGAAAAGTTCCCGCTCGCGAAGGCCGCCGAAGGGTACGCTCGCATGATGAGCGGGAAAGCCGAATTTCGCGTCGTCCTTACGACGTGACCGACGGCGGACGCCAGCGTTTCGGCCACGAACAGAAAGGAGATCGCCGGAAAGGAGATTATGAAGCCGAGTACGTATCGAAGAGTTGTAACGACGAATGTTGATGGCAAGTCCGTCGTCCTAAGCGACGACAAAATGAAAGCATATGAGTTCAAGAGTGTGCCTGGCTTCGAGCACACGCTTGTGTGGGTAGACCCGACCACCCCAAACCTTCGCAATGGGCAAGGATTCGTTCGCTATCCGGCGTCAATTGTTCCTGGACCTGGCGGCACAAGTCTTCACTTTGTCACTTTTCCACCGAGTTCAGTTCTTACGGACCCTTCGTTTGACCGTGAAGCGGCCCAAAGTGAGGCTTTAGTTCACCTCAGAGGGCTTGCAGATCACTTTGAAGAGGAAGACCCGGCCATGCACAAGACGAACACCGTGGACTACGCCCTAGTCTACGACGGTGAAATTTGGCTGGAGCTTGATGACGCCAAGACTGTTCATCTTAAGAAGGGCGACGTCGTCGTGCAGAATGGTACCCGGCACGCATGGCGAAACCAAGGCACAGCACCGGTGACGATGTTGTTCTTTCTAAACGGCGCGAAAGAGTGACGCGAGGCTGTTACGGTGCGGAAAATACCACTGCATCAGGCGGCCACTGCGAACTGGCTTACAAAGAATGATTAAGCACATCAGGTGACATCGGTAGCATAGACTTTCTTAGGAGAACGAAAAGTTCGCGACCTAGAACTAGTGACCGATAAGAAGCAGATACCTCGCATTGCTTTCGAGGAGGTTGAACCGCATGAGAGCGGACATTGTAGCCGGCGCAGTATTCCCCAATTATGAGCTGACCGATCACACGGGCAAACACCGCAAGCTTTCGGACCTACAGGGGCCAGATCCCATGATCCTGGTTCTCAGCCGGGGAGGATACTGCCCAAAGGATCGGCGCCAGGCCGAGGGTCTGGTCCAACTTCACCACGAGATGGAAGTCGGTTACTCCCGGCTCGTCACGATCAGTACCGACAACATGCTTCTGACGAACGAGTACCGCACCGGCGTCGGCGCTCATTGGACCTTTTTATCCGATTCGGGGCGAAAGGTTCAGAAGGATCTCGACATCGCCGAGTATACGGACCCCGGGCAAAATCCGATGATCCCTCATGTCGTTGTCCTCGAGCCTGGTCTTGTCATATTCAAGGTCTACAACGGCTATTGGTTTTTTGGCCGGCCGACCATCGAAGAGCTCCGGCAAGACTTGCGTGCCGTGCTCAAGAAATGCCGTCCCGATTGGGATATCACCAGGCCCGAACTGAAAGCCGCTTGGGAACGCGGTGAACATGAGACCTTTTATCCCTACGGCAAAACCTACGGGCAGGTGTTTCGGGAGCAGGAATAAAACGGAACTTAGTTTTCCGCATTTTGAATTGGGTCTTTTACTCCGGTCACGGTGTAGTTCTGATGGTCGATCGTGAGGACCTTCTGCCCATACATTCTGACTTGCACGTGTGTCTCGTCCTTTTGTGGAAGCCAGAATCCATCAATCTTTTGATACTCGCGTACGAAGTTGACCCGCTCGATCCAGAATGAGAGTTTCTTGGCAGGATGCCCGACGATCCGAACGACGGCGTAGTCTTCCGTATCAATCCACACTTTTCCTTCAAACAGATATTTGTCTGTCCGTTTCGGCGTCGCGCGCGCGAGAATGCAACGATACGGCCCAACCTGCTGCTCGCCAAGAAGTTCCAAAGTGTAGTTCTCGGGAGTGATCGCACTGTCGTGATGCTGTTTGCCGGAGGCTGCGTCGATTTCGCTCGCGATCAGTGGGTTGAGGGCGAGGCGGCGCATGAGTGCGGAACCTGACTCCAATGTCGTGGCAAAGCTCTTCTTGTCCGGCGCGCGATACTCCATTTGCCCACTTTCCTGGGCGCGCACCCTTCCGGACATGTCAGTCACTTGGTACGTCCGCTGCTCGGTGTAGCCGGCGAGCGCGGAGTTCCGGAGTTCGTTGTGCCTCAGAAGTTCGGTGAAGAGCCGCGTCTCACCGATGTCTGCCGAGAGCGGCTCGATGGGCGCGGCGACATCGTCGCCGCTCTGCCTTCCATCAGATTGCCCTCTGGCGCCGCCCATGGTCAGCACCAACCCAAAGAAAAGTAGGGCTAACCGAAAAGCTTTAATTCTCAAGATCGACATCGCCGCGCCTCCCCTCTTAGTCCTCGAAGCTGCGCACTCCGCCTTGGAACTTGTTCTTGACCGCGTTGGACCACAGCCACTTGATCACGCGGGCGTCGTTGTAGCAGTACGCCAGGTTGTGGTTCAAAGTTGAGAAGCAATGGCGCTGGCAGGTAGATTTCATTTGGGAAAGCTGCTTCTGATCGAATTTCGGCCGATCGATGTTTCCCCAATCGAAGGTCGAGGCGTACATCGGAAAGCAGGGTGCCACGGTGCCGTCCGTTCGAATGATGACGTTATTCTGGCCGGCGCGGCAGTTCCAATCGGCAAAACGCAATTCGCCGTTCGCCTCCTGAACAACCCCGGGCATTGAGGCGAGCAACTCGGTCTGGTGGCCATTTCCGTTTGTCCCGTCGCCGTTCCAGCCATATTCCTTCAGATCGAGTCCGGAAGACATCCGCATGAACGCCTTGATCTCCTGCAAACGCTGCACCGAGTTCACCATCTGGTAGCCGGACTTGTTTTTCTCGATCAGCCAGTCCACCAGAGAATCCACATTTCGCCAGTCTTCCGGACGGATATACGTCGGATTGTCGTAAAGGTGCTTGAAGTGATCGTCCTGTTCGAGCATCGGGGTCTCGTTGATGTGGTAATCGGTGGCTATGCGGTGATCGTGCGCGTATTCCGTGAGCTTGCGGATATCCTCCGTGTTGTTGCGGCAGATATTCATGTTGAAAAAGACGAGGTAGCCGTCCACATATTGTTTGCGCAGGATGTGTTCCAGATTTTTCTGCGCGGGAACCAGAGCTTTGGGCAGACTGGGCTTGAGGTCCCAGGAATCGAGCGCAAAGTTGAAAACGGAAACGCCGGCGTCACCGAGGCGATCCGCCACCTCGGGCCGAAGCAAGCGGCCATTCGTCGCGATATAAACCCAGAAGCCTTTTTTCGCGGCGTAGTAGACGACCTTATGCACAAAATCCGGGCGCAGAAGCGGCTCTCCCCCCATCAACGCAAGCACGCGGCACCCGTTGTCGTGCAGCCAGTCGATGGAGCGTCGGGCAACGTCTTCCGTCATCCCTTTCACCTTGTTGTCATAGGCCCAGCAGTACCAGCAATCCAGATTGCATTTGTACTCGACAAATAGATACGCGGTGATGGGGTGAAATTCTCCGGGCAGAACGCGCGAACGAATATAGGGTGCCAGCCATCCGCGTGAATAGCGGTAGACATCTTTGGCGCCCCACTTCCGTTTCTCGGGCGGAGTCTCGGGCCCCGGATCCATGAGGCGGTCCGGGATCTGCGGGAACGGAGGTTCTGGAAGAGTCAAGCCCCTCGCTTCGGCGGGCGGTGGCGGCATTTGGGTGGAGTTCATCAGGAGATCGTGAATTGCAACGTCGATACGGAATTTTGCAGCGGTGGCCATTAATCCCTCCTTTGCGTTAGAAATTGCACGCCCGATGCCAACTTCGGTTCGGACGTACTTATGTGGAAGTCACTGAGAGAATTAGAGATCGACATCCCGGAAGGCGGGCTAAAGCCCAAACGTCGAGACGCAAGTGCCAGCGCACCGGCATTTGCCAGATAAATAGCATCAATCCCCACTGGCGACCTGAACAGCTGAACCTCCCAAGAACTGCCGAGCTCGATTCCGTTCAATCCACAACATCGATCACAAGCCCATCGATGCGGCGGCCGAAACCCGCAAATTGCCCAAACCGAGGCGCAGCGATGTTGTTGTAAACGTCGTGCGTATTCTGACGATTGGTCAGATTGAGTGAATAGACGCCGAAGCGAATCTTTCGCTTCTTCGAACGCTCCATGAACGGCAAATGCAGCGAAAATTCGCGGTAGATTCTTGCGTCGAGCGAAAAATAGGTTGGAAACCGCAGACCGTTCGGCACGCCAACGTAATTTTGGAGCACATCCACATCCGAATAGGGCAACCCGGTGCGCACGTCGACCACCGGGCTCAGCGTCAATTTGAAGGGAAGCTCGAAAAGCCCGGAGGTCACCAGGCGGTTCGGTACATCGGACGGCAGAATTCCAGCCACGTTCGGCCGGATCACAGGCTGTTCGAATGGCATAAAGGTGTCCGAGAGCGTATTCAGGTCACCTCGCGAGCGACTCCAGATGTAGGAGACATTCAAATCGCCGTGCTCGAAAGGTCGCGCGTGGACGCTAACTTCGACACGCCGGTAGCGAGCCGCACCCGTATTCGCGAGAGCAAGAACGGAATTGCTGCCCGTCGCGTTGATCAGCGGATCCACGACGAACAGATTTCGAGTTTGGCTGTCCAGGTAGCCCACCTTCACGCTGATGTTTCGCCGAAGTTCGCGCTCGACCTCGACGCTCCACGTGAAAGTGCGCGGGCTAGTCCGCGGAATCCGGGAGCTGATTTGCGGAACGGATCCACCGTCAAATTGCAGGTAGGCGTTCTGAAGTGCAATGGATTCGCCGATTAGCGCTCCAGACGGGTCAAAGGAGCTGATCATGCGCGAGGGATTGTCCAGGAAACTGGCGGCGAGCAACGGGACATGTCCATAGACTGAACCCGCGCCGGCGCGAATCACGGTTCTCCCGCTTCGGGTGGGGGAGTAGGCGAAGCCGAAGTGAGGCCCGACAGCTGCGCTTCGCCCGATCGATTGGCTCGATACGCGAGCCCCCACGTCGATTGCCAGACGAGGATCGAGGACCCAGTGGTCCTCGACAAATTCTCCCGCCTCGGTGGACGCCGCTCTCAGTAGGCCGGAGCCTTGGAAGGCAATCTGCTCGGCGACGGTGCCGTCCTGTCTCAGGATTTGGACGGGACGAGATACGCTGGTTCCGTCAAAAGACCGGCGGGACACATCCAAACCGATTTTCAACTCATGACGGCCGTGCCAGGATTTTTCCGCAAACCGGAGCGCAGGCCGAAACTCCAATTCGTTGGCATTCCTCGACCACGAATTGAAGAAATTGCCGCCCCAACCGTCAGGGGTAACCAACATATCTTCGGCCCCTTGACCGTGCGCGTGGCTGTCAAATCGGGTGTACCGAACGACCGTGTTCAGCAGGCTGCCTGAACTAAATTGATAGCTGTCCGAAATTCCAACCGACACACCATTCTGTCCATAGTTGGACGACGCGCTCTGCGGCACGAATGCGTTGATGTCTGCAAACTGCGTTCGCAGCGGAAAGATATTGAGATCAACGTCGAGGAGGTGCCGCGGAGACAAAATAAACTGGAATTGCGTAAACGAGGTGACGCTTCTGGTCTTTGTTTCGTTGAAGGGCCAGGACAGGCCGCGTACTTCAAGGTTATTTACCTCGTAGGTCAGTTCTTCCGTAAAATTGAGCTTGCCTTGGATCAATGGTCCGCCGAACAAGAGCCGCGGAGTGAATTCGCCGATGCCGACAAGGTGGTCGTTCTTCCCTCGAAAGCTGGGAGTCACGTCGTGTAGTTTCACATTCCACGCGTCAAATGGTGGTTTGGTCTCGATCTGCGTCAAGCCCCCAGAAAACCCGCCGAACTCGGCCGTGTCCGGAGAGCTGTGCACCCTCATCGACTGAATGACATCAACAGGCACGGGAACTGCGAAGCTCCCGGTCACGGGATCGACAGTCTCCGTCGAATTGACCAGCAGGATTCCCTGATTCTCAGTCTGTCCGTTAAAGTTCAGCTTCCCTTCGGGCGTGCGGATTACGCCAGGGGTGAGAGGCAACGCCTCAGTGAATTTCTGTTCCGCAAGAGGCAATGTATCCAGCTGTTGGTCGCTGATGGTCGCGGTGGTCTCCGCGTTATTTGTGGAAATTTCGATGTTCTCGCCTTGAACTTCAATTTGTTCGACAACGGAATTGATCTCGAGTCTGACGTCCTGCACCGCAGTTTGGCTCTGCGCCAATTCGATCGTCTTGGCCCACGGCTTGAAGCCGTCAGCGCTGACTTCGAGTGTGTAGGTCCCAGCAGTCAGATGCGTAAATTGGAAACGACCACTCTCGTCGGTCAGCGTCGATTGCAGCGTGGATCCCGTATTCGGCTCGCTTATCTTCGCGCTGACACCAGCGAGACTGTTTGCCTGCCCTTGACCTGTGATTACGCTTACGTTTCCGGCGATCGACGATGCGGTGTTTGGTGCGTCACTCGGTTTTTCCTTTTGTGAAAATCCAAACGCGAAGGGCACGAACGAGAGGCAAGATAATAAGACCGCTAGAAATTGCCAAGTGGGCCTGAGTCCGCGATGATGAGTGAATCCCAGTTCGCTGGGCAACGAACGGAATAGTCTCAAGCTGCTTCGGTTATCGGTCCCCATCTAGAAGCACCTAAATGCCTGTCAGTGACCGTGCGGGCGAATCACAAATTTGCTGCGCGCCCTCAAGTTTCAAACCTCTGCGATGCCTAGCTCCGGACAGCGTAGCCGCGCCGTATTGAGTTGCTGGTCACGGCCCATCCCGTACAAGAACCACGATCTACCGACTCACCGTGGTCCGCACGAGTTCTTCATAAAATTGGATTACCTCTAGAGGCGAACGATTCCTCTTTTTTCTTTGCGCGCAAATAAATTTTCGTTGGATCGAATTTCGACGAATCTTCCCGGCGGGGCCGAGAATCCAATTAGATTCTAAAAAGAAGACGCAACGGGTGTGACTCTATGGAGGGATCGAAAGTGATGACCTCATAGCCAAGGCTCTGCGTTCAACGAAGGCTTAGCAAGCTCCTGGAGTTATCCCTGTTTCGAGACAGTTTTGGGGGATCACATTACCGAAGCTGACCTGCCTGCGTATCAGGCACGTGCAAGGCTTACTGCGAGTTCTCTACGGACGAGGGGCGCGACGCGAGTTCCCAAGATTTCGATCGCTCGCAACATCTTCTGATGGGGCAGCGTTGAGACACCCATTTGGAATGTAATGCGAGATAGTCCGCCGAGGGCTTCGTTCACGTAAAGTATTTTCTCCGCGACAGTCTCGGCGTCACCGATCAGCAGCGCACCCGTGGGTCCGCGCACGGCGTCGAATTGCGCCCTGGTAGTTGGGGGCCAGCCTCGCTCTTTGCCGATCTCGGTGAAGGTGTGTGCGTATCCTGGATAAAAGTCGTCGGCAGCCTGCTTGGTGGTGTCTCCAAGGAAGCCGATGGAATGGAGACCCACGATGAGTTTCTCGGCGGAATGACCGGCGCGGCGGCCTGCTTCGCGGTAGAGTTCGATAAGGGGGCGGAACCGTTTCGGTTCGCCACCAATGATCGCGACCATGAGCGGGAGCCCGAGCGTACCGGCACGAGCGAATGATTCGGGGGTGCCGCCGACACCGATCCAAATCGGCAGCGGATTTTGCAGCGGACGAGGGTAGACCGCTTGTCCGGTGAGTGGCGCGCGGTGCTTGCCAGACCAGTGAACGTGTGTGTTCTCGCGGAGCTTGAGCAATAAATCCAGTTTTTCCGAGAAAAGCGAGTCGTAGTCTTGCAGATCGAAACCGAAGAGTGGAAAAGACTCCACGAGCGAGCCACGACCAGCGACGATCTCAACACGACCATGCGAGATAAGGTCCAGAGTGGCAAATTCCTGGAAGACGCGAACCGGGTCAGCGGCGCTGAGAACGGTTACGGCGCTCGTAAGCCGGATATTTTTCGTGCGCGTAGCGGCCGCGGCCAGAATGACGGCGGGGGCGGAATCAAGGAACTCAGCCCGATGATGTTCGCCGATGCCGAAAACGTCCAGACCGACCTGGTCAGCAAGCTCAATCTCTTCCAGTAGGTTCTGCATGCGCTGGACGGGACTGATTGTAAGACCCGTTGCCGGGTCGGAGATGACTGCCCCGAAGCTGTCGACGCCGATTTGCATGTTTGTGACTCCATCCTATTCCTCGTGCACATCAATGTGCCAAACGCGATTCCGCCGCGCTGGAAAACACCGAGACACTGAGGATGCGATCAAAAGAAAAAGCACCTGCCCCTCGAATCATGAGAAAAGCCACAATCGCAAGTACCAGCAGGTGAAATTCAAATCCCTCCCCTTTTTGAGTGCCGGTCCAGTTCATGAAGAAGCCGAAGGGAAGATGCACCGTCAGAATTGCAACCAGCATGTTAACGCCAATGCCGAAAGCCGCGACCCGGGTGAAGAATCCCAGGATTAGCCCGATCCCACCGAAAAACTCGGCCGCGATTGCCAAAAAAGCCAACGGAGCTGGAATATGCGCCATGCCAGTGAAGAAACCCATCGTGCCTGCAAACCCGAAACCGCCAAACCAACCCAACATCTTCTGCGCGCCGTGCGCGAAGAAGACAACCCCCAGCACCAGTCTCAGAATCGACGTCGCGATGCTGTCATCCGTGGCGTATAGTCGGCGAATCATCCTCTCACCTCCCTGCGTCAAGCGCGTTGTCTTTGACCCTCAGCGGGCCACTTATCTCGATATCAAGATAGATGCTGCACCCGTGTGTAAGGATTCATCAAATCAGAAGCGCGATGATATAGTGTACATAGCTCGACGTAGAGTTATTATTAGACACTGTGTTTTGTCGCGGTCGACCTGACTGGCGGACAGTCTACGAGTGAAACCCTGCGGACTGTGCGGCTGCCGTCGTTCAGGGAGCTCCCCTTAACGCTTTCAGTGCACCGCCCCACGCAATCACTTCGTCCGCCATTGAATGCACGGCCTTGTCGTGCTTTTCGTGCGGCTTAAAGGTCGTGAAGTTCTCGAAGTCGGTGAACATCGAAAGCGCCACCTGGGCTCGCACGTCCGCAATCTTGATTTCGCCCATCACTAGCCTCAAATTCTCCACGGCTCGGACACCGCCAGCGCCGCCATATCCGACAAATCCAGCCGCTTTGTTGTTCCACTCGTGGAAAAGAAAATCGATCGCGTTCTTTAATGCCGCCGAAGTGGCATGGTTGTATTCGGGGGTGACGAAAATGAAAGCGTCGAGCGAGGCAATTTTCTCGCTCCAAGGCTTTGTGTGGGGTTTGCTGTACTGATGCATCGAAGGTGGTACGGGTTCATCGAGGAGCGGCAGTTTGTAATCCTCGATGTCGACAATCTCAAATTGCGCGTCGTTGCGGCTTTTCAGGATATCGTGCACCCACTTTGCCACGGCCGCGGCTTTCCGTCCCGGTCGCGTACTACCTACGATGATTCCAATGTTCAGCATGTGCCTCTCTCTCCCTTCTGGTGCGCGTGTGCCTTCTTTTGGAAGGTCAATATCTCTGCATCAAGATAGATGTATAGTCTTGCTGTCAAGATTCATAGTTCTGATGGGAATGTTCAGTAGTCGATATAACTCGATGTGGAGTATTATGTAACGAAGTATCGAGGCTGAAGAGAGGCGCTCGCGTTGGCGAACCACGTTCAAACTCCGAGCCGTGAAGCGGCAACCCATGTCTGGCTCGTATTGTGGAAGGCCGCCCACGCGATCGAGCAGAACGCGATGCGAAGCGTGTCTGCATTGGGCCTCGGTAGTTCCGACTTCGCGGTATTGGAAGTGCTTCTGCACAAGGGCCCGCAACCGGTAAATGTCATCGGGAAGAAGGTTTTACTCACGAGTGGTTCGATCACCGCCGCCGTCGATCGCCTGGAATCGAGAAAGCTAGTCCGGAGGACAGCCAACCAGATGGACGGGCGCGGCCGGATCGTCCAGCTCACCAAGGCGGGTCGAAGCTTAATTGAGCGAGCCTTCCAAAAACACGCAAGGGACATGGAGGAAACCATAGCCGTATTGAGATCCGGTGAACGAGCAGAACTGGTCCGCTTGCTCAAGAAAGTGGGGATGTGGGCAGCCGCACGGCTTGATGATGAAGAATCGCCAAGAGTGGGCGCACGGAATGCCGATTCCTCCCCCCGAGCCTTACGGGAGTAGCTGCTATCGTCGGATTCAGCGAAAAGGGGGACGGTCTTCAAAAATTTCAACCTACGAAGCAGCTTCAATCAGTTCGAGCGCAAAAGGGGAGCATAAATAGGCGATGGCATCCGCAGGCCATAGATCCAATCAAGCTCGGCAACCGCTGGATATTCGCCTTGTGGTTGACGCGATCCCCACGCTCGCGTGGTCCGCTCGTTCGGACGGCTCCGCTGATAACCGGTGAGGGTCTATGAGCAGCGAGCCGAACTCAACTTTCTTCCGGTCGTCGCGTCCAAAGGCAAAGGTTCGCGTCTTCGTCGCCATCATTCTACGGTTCGATACGCACACCGGGTCCTCGTCCTTTTACGTGCACAGGAACCTTTATGAGAGAGAACATACTTGCCGCGATCAGTAAAGAGGAAGTCCAGGCTTTTTATGATGAGTTTCTGCAAGCGCTAAAGTCCGGTGACATCACTCCACTCGAGCGGATGTACGCGGACGACTACCTGCTTGTGCGTCCCAACGGCGATACTTTTGGAAAGAAAGAGATCCTCGCTGATTTACGCCTTCATTCCATGAGGTTCACTTTATTCGAAGTGAATGACGTTCTCATTCGGACCAAAGGATTTGTTGGCATTCTCACGGCTGCTGTCCGGAGCACCGCGGTTAGAGATGGCGTAGTAATCAGAACGCATGCCAGACAACTGGTAATCCTGTCGAAGGAAAATGAGCGGATTACAATTTCCCATTTTCAATCAACAAACATAAGTTGATCCCAAGTGACAAGGCCCCTCGCACTAATCGCTTTCGCATTCGCCAACGAGAAATGGACGCTCACCTAATAGCTCTCGGGTTCTCGCAGGGCCCCAAAGCAGGCGCTCCAACTGTGCTACAACCGTTCCAGAATTCAATGTTTTCAGGTCATCGAGGTTAGCTTCGAGCGAAAAGCAGATTTCCCAATTTGTTGGAAACGTTAGTTGTTAGGACTAAGGAGCAGAGTTGTTGGAGACGACTGCCGTGCACCCAAGTAAGGCGCGCTTCTCGCGCCGTCACAAAATCGCAATAGTAATGGCGGTGGATGGAGACAAAATGCAAACGAAAGGTGAATGAAGAAGGAGAAAGTGATTCGCCCCGTTTCATCGCAACTTGCTGAATTCCTTCGATTAGCACCAACTCCGGCAAGTTCTGACTATGCTAGCCGACCTGATCGCCAAGGGCCAGAGCGATCCGTCGATCTTGCGAGAACTGTACAAGCGGCATATCAGCCATAGAAGGGCCGCGACCATGGCGGACGTGGAACGAGGCAAAGCGGCGGGCGAATTCGCGCCCAGCACCGACCCTGAATTGCTCATCGACGCGATGATTGGGCCGATTTATTACCGGATGCTGTTACGCTCCGAGCCTTCAACGGAGCGGCGCGTCGAAGATCTGATTGACCAGGTGCTTCGAGGAGTCCGGCCGTAGGCCGATTGGAATATACACACTTGTTCTTTCGTTCCAGGTATGTCGAGCCATCAAACGTACTTCAATTTACTTTATCAGTCGCTCGACCGCGATGCGATGGAATTCACTACGGTCGCCAAATACGATTTGCAAAGCAGCACGAGATGTTCGCGCAGTTTGCGGACCACCGCGGGGTCCGCTGTTCCGAACGCAGAAAGAGCTGTTAAGAGCCTTACCCTCTAGTCAAAGAGTAACTTTCAGTTGCGGGAAGATCTAAAAATTGCGGCGTCCCGACGCTCAAGCCGGACGCCACGGAGTTGACGATGCCGAAATCCGCATATAAAGCGTTTGAAGCCCTCGACCCCTTCTTCGGAATCGTCCTGAAGGGAATACGTGGGCTCGTTGACGGCGAACACTATTTCGATACGTTTGCAGAGGACGCAATTTTCGAGTCGCGCTACCACTTTCCAGGATGGCCTGTAACGATTCGCGGGAGAGCCAATCTGATGGCCGCCCTCTCGGGATACGGCAAGACGATCAAACTTCATTCTGGAAGTGCGCTTGTTGTACATCACTCGCAGGACGGCCGCGTCGTGATCCTCGAATACGAAGTCCACGGCAAGGTTCTTTCGAGCGGCGCACCCTATGACAACAGGTTTATCTCGGTCGTCACAATCGAGAACAGAAAGATCATCCACTGGCGGGATTACATGGACTCCCTGGCAGCCTGGACGGCATTAAATAGTTCCTCGCAGTCCTGATTATTGCAAAACCAATTCGCCAGCGCTGTCACCGCAAGGGCTGCATTTCGGCAGAGCAGGCGCGCAGCTGTGCCAGAACTGTGCCAGTATCCCGTGGAGCTGAATCGGACCGATCAAGCTTGTCTGTCCCCTCGGGTTTCTGATCCAGGCGTGTTGCGTCTTCTCCGTCGCCGGACATGCAAAATCTAGACCCTTAGCGAGCCACGGAACGCCCTAGCGGCATAGTAAGATTCCGCACCGTTGTGATACAGGAAAACAGTGTCGTAGCGGCGATCACTAAAGAGGGCGCCGCCGAGTTTTCTGATATCAGAAGGTGTTTTCACCCAGCTCGACGTTTTCGTATCGAAATTTCCAAGTTTCTGCAACTCTCGATATTGTTCTTCCGTTAAAAGCTCAATCCCCATGGCAGCTGCCATATCAATAGCGCAATCTTCTGGTTTATGTTCTTTTCTTGACTCCAACGCTTCACGGTCGTAGCAAACACTTCTGCGGCCTTTAGGACTTTCCGCTGAACAATCATAAAAGATGTATTCGCCCGTTTTCTTATCATGACCAACAACGTCCGGTTCACCGCCAGTTCTTTCCATTTCGTTGAGTGACCACAGTTTTTCAGCATTGGCTTCCAGCTTTGCTTGTACTTTAGCCCATTCAAGACCTTTATGGCGGTTCATGTTTTTCTCAAAACGGACTTTCAATGCTCTGAGTAGTTCTTCACATTGTTCTGGTGACGAGCCCTTTTTATTGCGATGAATGTTTCGTCCTTTTGTTGTGCTCATAGTCGTTGCTTCCCGCTTTTCTTATCTGTTACTCCGCTGGGCTCCGCTGACTACGAGTTCAAGGATTCAGCAGAGATCTTAAAAGAGAAACTTGAGCGCAGCATGTGAAATCCAGGCCGAGGCTGCTTTCACGATCCTCCCAAACGTTGTGGCGTTGATGAATTCGTTCGGTCAATCGCGCCATTTGCCGAACATGATGGGTTCGATAGAGAACACCGATTTCACGTAGGACGCCTTTGCTGCTGTGTCGAGCGCAACAAGATCGCCGTCATTAGGGAAGCGGTACGCGCCGATTAGGACCGTGGGCGCGACGCCGTTTACGATGCTTCCAAGGTATTCCCGCATATCCGAACAACGGTGGGATTTTTCCGCAGTCACCACGTTGTCGAAGCCCTCGGATTTTGCGAAACAGCCATAGTAGCGGCTGGCCATTTCCAGCGACTGAGCGTGCGTGCCGCGGTAGGAATAGGGATCGAATCCGGAGTTCTTCAGGATCTCCGCAGCCATGTAAAGTCCTTCCAACGAACCCGTCGAGTAGCCCATGGACTGCAAAGGGTTCGAGTGACGATACCGGTCATTGATCTCGCCGGGGGCCACAATGGCGGTGGTGTAGGCGGGATGACTTTTTGCGGGATCGACACTGGTATTCGGCGTGATGTTCAGCAGGGGAATGTCGTTCACTCCATAAATGATGCCGTCGAAAAGCTCGATCCACGGCAGCTTAACGGTCGCAGCGCCGGTTCCGCCGTTCAGCGCTGCTTCGAAATTCTCTTGGTCGTCGAAGAGACGCGAAAGTGCAAGAAGCGCCGTCAAATGGCCGGCGAATTGATTGTTGTAGATTTCGTCGGAATACTTCCAGGCCATATCGACCTCGTATTCCCGGTTGTGAATTGAGTGAATCGTGTCGAACATGTTGTGATGAAACGTATCGAGCCGCGCCTGTCCGTCCAGCGATAGCTCGTCCATGCCCTCCAACAAATCCTGCGCGTGGACGGAATAAATTACGCCGCGTGTAAGCGTTAGTGCGCCATAGAAAGTGCCGAATTGCGTGACGACCGGACTGCCGTCGGGTTTAAGGTCGCAGTAGTCTTCTTCGGTTAGCCGAAACTTCCCCTTGTCGTTGCGAAATCCATGATCCCCCCAGGCCAACAGAATGCCCCTGGCAAAGGCCGCCGCATCGGCAACCGATGGCGTCCCCGGAAGCTGCGGAGCGCCAGCTCTGAGAAGTGCCGCGTAGAGCGCGGCTCGCGCCGCAACGATTGCCGCTCCATGCGGCGGAGCCAGTTGCGGCTTTCCATTCATCGCCTTGCGCAATTCGTCGTCCGAGCGATCATTGCCGTACGCGGGTTTCTGCTCGTAGGAGAACCCGCGCAGATAGATTTCCAGGTCGCACCCGGAGTAAGTCGCTTGCCAGTCCACCTTCGCGGCGATATCTCTCCGCACACGGTCACCGAGCGCGACGAATCTGCTGTTGGAGTACGAACCGGCTCTGCCTGCTCGTTGCGCGATGTCCCGTAAATCCGCTTGCGTGTCGAAAACGCGCGGATGGACGTTCATATTCGTATAGTGTCCGCTTAACGGTGGATACGATGACGGTTTGCGCCTGACCGCCGGTGCGTCGGGAAATCTTGTCGTCCCCGATCCACCAATGGCGGCATTCTCGACGTTGCCAACGACGCGAATGCCGTGCACGTAAAGCGGCATTCCATGAAACTGGAGCAGGCTCGCCCCGGGCAGGGGAATGTCGAAACGATGCTTGCGGCCAACTGTGTCTTGGCAAGCTCGGTCCACCGCAGGCTCCTCATCAAGATCAGCCTTGCCGGCAAGAACCAGACTTCCCTTGACCGCGTCATACGCGCCACCGTTGGCATAGATGTGAACCGTGATGGACTCCGGACGGCCTTGCTGACAGGCCCAGCCGTGGACGTGTGCGCCGACGTCATCGACAGCGACGCCGTCAATGTGGCCGATGATGCGACCGGCTTGTGCGTTCTGCGCTGCCGCTTCAGAACCGGCCAGCATTGCGAGGATGCATCCAAGAAGAATCGTGTGATGTGCATTGAGATTCATAAGACATGCCGAGTATGGCGAAGCCGGCTCTTCACATCGGTTGCAGGGCCAATTTGCCGGCATCGGTAAGCCCGCCGCATCGGAAAACACTAAAAGTATCTTTTGCTCTTGGTCTGGCGGTCCAGTCGAAGTAGATGAGCGCGGCCAATTGTCCATGCGTCGCAAAACGCATGAACGACATTCGAATATCTTGAACCACCTTGGTAAGAACCGGGTTATTGCCAGGGCAATATTGACCATCTTGACCATCGTTGCGAAAACCCCATTCCGTAACCCAGCATGGTTTAAGGCTACACGCCGAGAACATGCCTTCGTCAAGCGAAGTAATACGCGCCGAGACCGGCCGGCTTGGATCGCCGCTGGGGTAAACATGTATCCCATAGCCGTCCACCAACTTGTCCATGCCGTTTTGATTCAAAAACTCAATAGCGTCCCGGAGAGTAACTTCGAACGGAGTTGAATGAACCTGCGATAGTCCGGCGGAGATAATGGGTGTTTGCCGATTGAACCTGGAATGGTCCCGCAAATCTTTCAGAGCCGCCATAAGCCGAATATAAGCTCTGTAACCCATAGCAACTTGGCTTGCTTGCGGATCATTCGGATTGTTGAGATCAGCCAATCCTAGTTCGCGTCCCTCACCCACGGTGGGAAGGTCACCATTAAATTGAGAATTGTTGATTTCATTTCCGAGTTCAAACGCAGTCAAGCGTACGCCTGCTGCCTCAAGCTTATCGAGCATCGGCTTGACCCTTTCGGTGAATACTTCTGGTGTAGTTTTGGAATAAACTACATCTGACCAGCCTTTTAAACCAAGAAAAGGGAGCACGATGACCACGGAGCCGATGCCCTGTTGATAAGCTTTGATTATGAAATCAATGTTGTAAGACACCAGTCCGACGCGGATCATTGTCACATGGCTTTCCGCTAATTGTTTAATCTCCTCGTCCTGAAATGCTGCAGAAAGAGAACCGTCGTTGTTCGTGACGTTCACGCCGACAACCACGCCCTGTGCCCAAGCAATAGGGGCGACCAGCAGGCAGCCAAGAAGGAGTAGAAGGTATGCAAGCTTTTTCATCAGGTTGTCCCATGGTTGTTGAAGTTGAATTCATTGCATCGGGCTTAAGGCCAGCTTGCCGGCCTCAGTGATCGCGCCGCAACGATACACGCTGCAGGGATCGGGCTGCTTCAAGTCTGATCCGCAAGTAAAAAAGAACAGGGCGCCGCTTTCTCTCTAAAGCTCCGCCAAGGCGCGATGAACAAGACTAATGGCGATCGATCCTTCACCCACGGCGGCGGCCACGCGCTTCACGTTACCCGACCGAACGTCCCCAACTGCAAAAACGTCGGGTAGGCTCGTTTCCAGCATTTGTGGAGGACGGGCCAGCGGCCAAACCGGGGTCTCCGTTGCAACATCCAGATCCCGCCCTGTGAGGATGAAGCCCTTATTATCGAGGGCAAGGCAACCACTCAGCCAATTCGTCCTTGGGGAGGCCCCCGCCATTATGAACACGTGGCGGATTTCATTGGTAGAAGTCTCTCCACTAGCGTTGGAACGCCAGGTGACACGCTCCAAGTGCGCATCGCCTTCGAGATCCACGATTTCGGTTTTGAAGTGTAGTTCGATTGCGGGGTTCTCTACGATGCGTTGGATCAGGTAGCGTGACATTGTGTCTGACAACTGACCTGACCGCACCAGCATGTGTACCTTGCTTGCGGTCTGCGAAAGGAACACTGCTGCTTGTCCAGCAGAATTTCCTCCTCCAACCACAACGATATCCTCTTGTTCGCACAACTGAGACTCCATATATGTCGCGCCGTAGTAGATTCCTTGCCCCTCAAACTTCTCGAGATTGGGAATTCGCGGTTTGTTGTACTGCGCCCCAGTAGATATGACAATGGCGCGTGCCGCGAGCCTGTTGCCATTGTCGAGCACCACCTTGTAGGGACGCCTGTCGCAATCGAGCCGGGCCACGCCATGCGCGAGCATCATTTTGGCTCCGAATTTCTCTGCTTGAGTAATAGCCCGTGTCGCCAGTTCGAGCCCGGAAACTCCAGTCGGAAAGCCAAGGTAGTTTTCAATCTTCGAGCTTGATCCTGCCTGCCCGCCAGGAGCGGCAATCTCGATTACTAGCGTGTCCAGACCTTCGGAAGCTGCGTAAACAGCGGCTGCCAAACCAGACGGTCCGGCGCCGACAATAATCAAATCGCGGAGCTGCGATTCGTCGATACCGCTGTTGAATCCGAGACCATCGGCCAATTTTTGAACGGTCGGGTTGCGCAATACGCCGTGCTGATTACAAATGACCACGGGGATTTCATCGAGCTTTATCTCAAAACGGTCCAGAAGTTCCTGCGATGTCTTGTCTGCGTCGAGATCCACATACGTATAGGGATGTCCATTCCGGCTTAGAAACTCGCGCAGCTGCAATGTCTTTGCCGAGTGACGCGACCCCATCAGAATGAAGTTGCCCTGCCCGCGCCTGATCAGCTCAAGCCGTCTTAGTATGAAAGCCCTCATGAAGATCTCACTGAGTTCAGCATCCTTCGCGATGAGCGAGCGCAATCCATCGCCAGTCAGTTCCAGGAATTCGCCAGGTTCTGTGGTCCGACCGAGGACAAGGCAGCGGTGCCCGGAGATCATGGTCATCTCGCCAGTAAACTCGCCTCGGACATGGGTTGCGATGGGGCGCTCGCCCGTAAGATCAGGCTGCACAACCTCCATACTTCCCGAAAGCAGGACGAAAAAGGGGACATTCGTGTCACCAGGCTCAAACAGGACTTCGCCTGTCTGCACTTTTCGGACTTTGCCGAGCGGCAGAACGCGGTCGATTTGAGCTGCGGTCAAGACTGGAAAAGCTTGCGTGCGGGCATCTAGCGCGCTGGGTATTAAACCGGGGCTTAAAGAAGAGGACATTGTTCCTCCCGAGGCTGTTTAGGCGTCGCAAACATTAGAACACGGATGTGACCGATTGGCTTCACCACGTCTTTGTGAGTGCGGGGCACCTCGGCACCATTCGTCGCTGCCTTCATGTTTTTCACTGCAAAGATTGTCCAGTCACGCTAGGGACAGTGGCCGCCTAACTGAGCTTGCAGACATCGTCAAGCGCAAGGTTGAGACGATATCCATCTTACAGTTGGGTTCAAGGATTATCGAGATTGGGCATGGCTATCATCCTCCAAGCAACCGCTGCGCTTGCGAGAGATAGACCGGCACAAATCAGCATTATGAAGCGGAATCCAAAAATAAAGGCGCGCTCAATAGAGACTCTGATTGCTGCAGCTGTGTCCGAATCAAGCGTTGCCGGAACCTCCAGCGCGGCGAGTTTGATCTCGTTCGCCCGAAGATCGTGCAATGTACTCGCTGGGATGGCCAGATTTAGCAGGCTTCGGTTCAGATGAAAGCTGAACGCAGTTACCACCGCGACCCCCAAGACCGCAATCGAAAGGAGTCCGGCAACTCGGGCGACGGCGTTGTTGATTCCAGAAGCAGTCCCGGCGCGATTCTGTTCTACTGATCCCATGACAAGCGTCGTCAAAGGAGCCACGCTGACAGCTAGTCCGAAGCCAAGCACGACAAATGCCGGGAAAAACATGCGCCAGTAGCTGGCGCCGACTGAAGGTAATGCGAAGAGCGCAAATCCTGCCGCGGCGATGACGGGGCCGATAATTAGTGGTCGTCTGGCTCCATAACGAGCGACCAGCCCGCCGGACCAGCGCGACAGCAAGAACATGAGCATAATGAGGGGGAGTGCGGCGGCGCCAGTGGCGGTGGCCGAGTAATGTTGTACCTGTATTAGATTCAAGGGAAACAAGAAGAAAAAAATCCCAAGGGCGGCATAGAGAAACAGTGTGAGCAGGTTGGCGCCGCTGAAATCGCGTGAACGGAAAAGCTCCATAGGGACCATAGGAGAGTCGGCACGAGATTCGATGAAGAAGAAGGTATTCAGAGATGCGCAGCCGACGATCATGGTTCCCCAAACGGAAGGATGGCTCCAACCCAGACTCGCAGATTCAACGAAGCCGAACGTTACGCTGCCTAGACCTACCGTGGCGATCAGCGCACCTGTCCAATCGATGTTTCCGCGTGCCGCAGTCCTGCTTTCAGGGACCCGCCACAGTGAAAGCCCAATCACTATCGCCGCAAGGGGTACGTTGATGAAGAACGCCCAGCGCCAGGAAGCGTGCTCGATTAACCATCCGCCCAGAATTGGTCCCATTGC
This sequence comes from uncultured Acidobacteriota bacterium, assembly GCA_963813185.1. Classification (GTDB taxonomy): domain Bacteria; phylum Acidobacteriota; class Terriglobia; order Acidiferrales; family UBA7541; genus Palsa-360. Next base: position 489,859 of record CAWEYA010000018.1, on the reverse strand, counting down.
TGTGGTGATCGCAGTAAAGCCGGACCAAGTCCCGATGGCTCGACCGCGCTCTTTCTGACTGAAGGACGCGCTGATGATCGACAGACTACCAGGCACGAGGAATGCAGCTCCCAATCCCTGGACGGCTCGCGCTAGCACCAATTGGCGGATGTTCGGGGCTAGACCGCAGCCAACAGAAGCAACCGCGAAAACAGTCACGCCAACTAGAAATATCCGTCTACGACCCAACCGGTCGCCCAGCGAGCCGCCCACCAGAATCAACGCGCCAAGAAGCAATCCGTACGCTTCGACGACCCACTGGATGTCAGTTACCGTGCCACCAAGGCTAGATTGGAGCGCCGGCAGCGCCACATTGACGACCGTGCTATCAATAAAGGCCATGCTAGAGCCAAGGATTGCCACTGCGAGAATCCACGGCCCAGCTTCTGACGTGCAGGGAACGGTGGCATATCCCGATTCAATTGCAGCTTCATCACACGGCGGCTTCATGATTGCCTCTTCTCGGTCGGAAAAGAAGCTAGCAGCGCGGGCAGAGCAAAGCAACCGTCTCCGAATTTAGACACGGAGCAAGCAGAAGGTGAATGTGTTAATGCTGTTACCCAAGCCTTCAAACTCGCGGTGGGACGCCGAAAGTACCGTGACAGTGCGGCGCGCCGCGCTCTGTCGCAGCGGTTCGGAAATTCCGCGGCCGTGAAGCGATTCAAGACGGCCGCAGCCGCTTTGTAAGCGCATGCCATGCGAACGACTCAGGGTGAGTCTGGGCATGACAGGGCTAATGTCAGAACGCAATGCTTCGGGAAAGGTGGCAATTGAAAGGAATGCGAAAACTAAAACATGAAAACGAAGGAGCATGACATGGGAAAATTAGAAGGGAAAATCGCGCTCATCACAGGCGGCAATAGCGGCATCGGTCTTGCCACGGCTAAGCGGTTTGTCAACGAAGGCGCGTCGGTGTTCATCACCGGCCGCCGTGATCTAGAACTGGCTGCGGCGGTCAAGGAGATCAGCAAGAACGTAACCGGCGTCCAAGGAGACGTGTCGAAACTCGACGATCTAAACCGCCTCTTTGCACAAATCAAGCGGGAGAAAGGCAAGCTCGATATTGTGTTCGCGAATGCCGGGGTTGCGAAGTATGCGCCGTTCGGCAAGATCACGGAGGAACTCTACGACTCAATCTTTAACACGAACGTGAAAGGCCTCCTCTTCACGGTGCAGAAGGCACTTCCGCTGTTGCCAGATGGCGCCTCAATTATCCTAAATGCGTCCATCGTAGCCAGCAAAGGGCTGTCGGCGAATAGTGTTTACAGCGCCACAAAAGCAGCCGTGCGTTCCTTCGCGCGGACATGGACAACTGATTTAAAGGATCGTCGCATTCGCGTCAACGCGGTGAGCCCCGGCTCGATTGACACGCCTGGATTGAATGATCTACTGGCTTCCTCAGAAACGGGGCAGCAACGCTTGAAGATGATTTCCAATAGTGTTCCGCTCGGCAGGCTCGGCACACCCGATGAGATCGCGAGGGCCGTGGTGTTTCTCGCATCCGACGACAGCAGCTACGTCACGGGAACGGAATTGTTTGTAGATGGCGGTTTCGCACAAGTGTAGACCGTTAGTGCCTGCCACAGTGTCAGCAATTAGGCAGATGAAATGTTTACTTTGATGTTCACTCCATTTTGAATTCTGTCGTTACACCTCTAAAAGTATCGAAAGCGTTAGTGAATCGAAACGTTATCTGATCCATTCCCAGTGCCAGGCCGTTCAATCGTTGCCTTGCGGTCGACCGCCCTGACCATGTAAGTTCGCCCCTGCAGTCGCCCCAATCCAATTTCCCTCCGGCCTCCGCAGCACTGAGGCCAGCCGTCCCCGTTTGTAAGCCTTCCTGGCATCATGCTGGTGCCGCGGCTTCCTTACTTCGATCTGCATCGCTTCGCGCCGCTGTTTTCCTTTCGTCAGGGGCGCCCCATACCATGCAGGTAGGCATAGGGCGACGTAGCCCACATGATATATGCCCCGGTCGTCTTCGGATCAAACGGCCGCATGGTCATCCATCTGTCAGAGCACCGATCACGAGTAGTGCAATCGAGTATCCAATCGCATTTCACTGGAAACAGGGCCTAATAAGTCAATCGGAATGGCAGAATCTTAGAAGGTGGCAGAATTCTGCGAGTTGAACGAGGGGCTTACCGGAAGGTGTGTTCCTTTAGGTGACTGCGTCCTTCTGAAATCGTATGTTATGACGAACGGGCAATAAACCGGGACCCCAGGATGGAGAATGTGATGAGCTCTCCAGAAGCGCGACTCAAACCTGACCGCAAAATACAAGTCAATGACGCCGCGGGCGTCGTGCAGCCGGCGGGCTCTGAATCCAAAGAAAGGCCGAATACGAGGACGGCGTCGCATGCGGAATCCCTATTAGCTGCGGAGAAGCGAACGCTAGAGAAGATCGCCGATGGCGCGAGCCTAAAGGACATACTGAACGATCTGTGCTCTTCCATCGACGTTGAGGCTTCGCCGGTGATAGCAACAGTCTTGTTGGTGGATCCTGACGGGGAACGCCTTTGGCATACCGCCGGCAACCGTGTCCCCCGCGATTGGCTCCCAGTAATCAGCCCACTGCCCATCTCTCCGCACGCAGGTTGCTGCGGCGCCGCCGCGTTTTTGAAGGAGCGAGTCATCGTCGCTGACGTTGCAACGGACATAAATTGGCTTGATGAGTATCGGGGCCTCGCAATTAAGAACGGGATTCGCGCGGCCTGGTCCGAGCCGATTTTGACGAAGGATGGCGAGGTGCTTGGTACCTTCGCCCTATACTCCTCCGAGCCGCGGATGCCCGCGGGTAAGCAAACCATTCAAGTCTGGCACGAAGTCTATGGATCTCTAACACAAACTGTGGACGTCAAGGCGGGCGGGACAACTGAGGTCTCGTTCACCTACACTGGCAACGAGCACGCCTCATCCACTGGCGGCCGTGTCCAAGAAGCCGTAATTCCCGAGGGGGCGACGATGGCGCGACTTGCGCCTCCGACTTCTCACTAGCGAATTAAAGTCTCGTACGCTGCTAATTGCCTTGAAGGATCTTCCTGTTCGACGGCTCGGTCGACGGGTTCTAATTCCGCGGAACAGCTGGCAGACGCTCCTCCCCGCCGACCATCCGACAACAGCCACTTGATAATCTAGCGGCTAAATTATATAGTCGGGGGGTGCCTAGGAAAGACACGCCGGGCGATGAAGTACGCGACTTTCTTCGCAAGATCGGGAGCAAAGGCGGGAAAGCTCGCGCCAAGAAGTACGACACGAAGACGTTTAGGAAGTGGGCCAAAGAGTCGGGAGCGGGGCGGCCTCCAAAGCACAAGAAGGAGGACTAGTGAAGGAGCGACGAGAGTCAAGGCTGCGCGGGGTGTTTGAGAAGATTCCGGGTTCTGGCGTTTGGTGGATTCGCTACTTCGACCAGTTCGGCAAGAAGCGCCGCGAAAAGGCAGGCTCAGAGAGCGTAGCGATTAAGCTCTACGGCAAGCGAAAACAGCAAGCTCTTGAGGGTAAGAAGCTGCCGGAAAAGTTCCGGAAGTCCTCTATCAATTTCAGCCAATTACTCGACGACGCTCTCGCTCACTCGAAGAGGAACAAGCGGTCTCATAAGACAGACGTGCCTCGTATTGCCATGCTTAAGGAATGGTTCGGCACGCACCATGCGGATGAACTGACGCCAAAAGAAATCGAAAATGTTCTCGCGCGAGCGGCAGAAAAGGAAAAGTGGGCGCCCTCGACCTTTAATCACTGCCGCTCGTTGATGTCTCTCAGCTATCGGCTTGGGATTTTGAACCGCAAGGTGAATTCTAACCCGGCACGTTCGGTTACTCATCGCCGCGAGGACAATAATCGCGTTCGGTTTCTCACCGACGAGGAAGAGAAGAAACTCCGAAAGGTCATCGAAGCGAAATCGCCCTCGCACGTTCCGAAGTTGAATGTGTCGGTCAACACCGGGATTCGCAAGGGGAGCCAATACGGGCTCACGTGGGACATGGTAGACTGGGAAGGTCGGATGTTGGACATCCCGCGCACGAAGAACGAAGAAGCGATCCACGTTCCCTTAAACGATGCTGCCATAGACGCCCTTAAGGTTGTGCATGCGCGGGGCGGCGGGAAAGGGCGTGTGTTTCAGTCGGAAAAAACCAGAGAGCCGCTTGCGAATGGGCGGCATTAGTTTGACGACGCGGTGATTGAGGCGGGGATCAAGAACTTTCGATGACATGACTTGCGGCATACGTTTGCGAGCCGGCTGCGGATGAAAGGGACTCCACTCGAAGACATCGCGGATCTGCTGGGACACAAGAGTTTGACGATGACGAAACCCTACGCGCATCTGGGGCCGAACAAGCTGCACACGGTGGTGTCAATCTTCAAACCAAGTGACCCCAGAAGAGACACCGGCCAATGTGCCGTTTCGGATGATGTCGCGTAAGTTGTTGTGCAGTAACGAGTTTAGGGGCGTAGCTCAGTGGTAGAGCAGCGGCCTTTTAAGCCGAAGGTCGTGGGTTCGATCCCCACCGCCCCTACCAAATCCTGACGAACGGCCTTCGAAGCTACGGCGTGGCTTTCAGCAGCAGGGAAGAGAGAAAGACCCCACCCTTTCGCAATATCGCGAAAGGATGGGCCACCCGCCTTATGTGTGAATACGGATATCGTCAAGGAGGGTACAAAAACTCAGGCTGGTCACGCCACACCTTCAGGAAATAAACTCTACTCTTCAACCACTTCAAGGCGATTCGGAACGTTGCCAACTTTCTTGAGAAAGTCAGCCAGTGCGATCTCAGCAAATTCTTTAGTACTGAACTCCAGCGCGTCCGCGTTTAGCGCCTTGGGTGCTCCCTTGGAGCCGCACAATTTTAGTTGGTCAGTAGAACAGAGATAGCCGCCAATACCCTTGATGTAGAACATAGAACCTCCTCACTTAACCGCATAGACGATAACGTCAATCGCCTGCGGACGTAAACACATAAATTAACGGCGTGATAAAATTCAGCCGGAGGACAATCAACATGTCCAAAGTTTATTTGAATGCCACTGGTCCTAAGACATTTGAATGGGTTGACAAACCGGAAAATGCCAGAGCGGATGCTAAAGGAGCCGTAGAGGTGACTTTGAAGCAACTCCAAGGTGCCAAATTAGAGCGGGCACCCAAGAAGACCCCGGAGCATGAGCCGGATTGGATCATCAGCACGGAAGTGTGAAAAGTTATTGATTGGATACCTCTGGTACTTAAGTCCTACGCGGGTAAATCATCCCAAGCCATATATTGGCTAGGGAGAAACTCCGATGAAGCAAAACATTGTTTTGGCAATCGCTTTCAGTTTGATCGCCATGGGAACGGCCCGATCACAAACCACGACCGACTGTACCAAAACCTCTGATATAACCGTGACTTGTACTACGACTCCGCCACCCACCCCGACTCCGCCTCCACCGGGTATATTTGATCAGTGGAATAAGGACAGAGCAGCTCGTCAAGCGGCTGCGGCAGCGCGGCAACAAGCAGCGGCGGCGAGTCAACAGGCGGAGGCCGTATGTGTGGGCGGCGGCGGAACGCCCTACAGAGGGCACTGCTTAACGCAAGAGCAGTACGCGGAAGCCAAGAAAGCTGAAGCGGATTATAGTGCTTCTGTTGAAGCCGCAAGGATAGCAAAGTTCGCAGCCCAAGATGCTAAGGATGCCAAGAAAGACGCTGAGAAAGAAGCGAAAGCCGCCAAAAAGCAAGCTGAGAAAGACGCTAAGGAAGCGAAGAAAGCCCAGCAGGTTTCGGTCACGCAGTAGCTATTCCTTCAAAAAACATCACCGTCGTAGGGCGGCCTGATGAAAAGTATTGATTGACCTGATTTAATTAATACTTTTGGCGATTAGTGGAGACCTAAACCACGTTGCGGTAAGGCGTTAGAGTTTTAGGTAGGTGTTTTCGATCCCCACCGCCCCTACCAAACCTAAACAAACTTAGAACCTTTTCCAGGCTGAGTCAGCAATTCGTGCCTGAGTCCGCAGTTGACCCGAGCTGATTGCGCTCGCAAGCCCTTCACCAGCGTCCCGCTGCGATTGATGAACGACGGGCGCAAACAGCCCGAGCGTGATCCTCGGATTTGAATATCTGACTAGTGATCCCACGCAGGCGATACTTTTATGGCTTCAGGCAGTTCTTCAATGCGGACACCTCATGAGTTAATCCAATCGGTCATATTACGTGCCACCGATATTAGTGATGATTCATATTGACATCCCTGTTGGAGTGGAGTACGTAGACGCCACAAGTGTGTCTTTTCGGAGAGAAGGGTCAGCAGCACTGCGCTTACAAGACGGCCCCTGTCTGCTTCCGGCCGAATGCGAATCGGAATCCAGAATTGAGAAAGGAGTCTTGCTATGAGGCCTCGATCGGAGTGTAGGGGCAGGTGTGTCAGCTTCGCGATAACTTTTGCGGTGCTGCTCGGTTTCGTCTTCACGGCGCGAATTTCAGCCCAGATGGTTGGAGCAACCATTTCGGGCACAGTGGTGGACCCGACTGGAGGCGTGGTTCCAGGCGTAAAGATTGTTATCAAGAACATCTCGACTGGGACTGTCGCGAATGCCGCCACGAATGGGGTGGGTGTCTTCGACGCACCGAACCTCCCACCGGGAACTTACGACCTTACAGCTTCCGCGGCAGGCTTCTCGACTCTTGTCCGCAACCGCATCACCTTGACTGTGGGCCAGGAACTCGTTCTGAATCTGTCCTTGCAGGTAGGGAACACATCCTCGCAAATCGAAGTAACTACCGAGGCCCCGACAGTGGACCTCGCCAACGCAACAGTGGGCGGAGTGGTCACCGAGGGCACGGTTGAGGCGCTCCCTCTGAATGGCCGTTCCTGGTCCGACCTGGCAATCCTGGCGCCGGGCGTTCATACAGTTGGCAACCAGCCCGCCATCAGCAGCACCGACAGGACGAAGCGCGGCATGGGCCTGGAATTGAGCATCTCCGGCGGTCGGCCCCAACAGAACAACTACCTCCTGGACGGCGTAAATATCAATAACTATACGAATGCGGGGCCGGGGAGCTTGCTCGGGGGCAATTTGGGCACGGACGCCGTGGGGGAGTTCACCGTGCTCACCACCAATTATTCAGCCGAGTACGGGCGCACCTCCGGCGGGGTGATCAGTGCGATCACCAAATCGGGCACAAACCAGTTCCATGGAAGCGCGTACGAGTTCCTCCGCAATTCGTCCCTGGACGCCGCAAATTTCATTGATAATCTAAATGGTAACTCCAAGCCACCCTTTCGGAGGAACCAATTTGGAGCTTCCGCTGGAAGCCCAATTCAAAAGGATAAAACCTTCATCTTCGGCGACTATGAGGGAATCAGGCAGGGTTTGGGCTCGACTCAGGTTGCGACGGTTCCTACGCAGGCCGATATAGCCGCGGCAGAGGCCACACTGGCAATGATGAAGCCCGCGGTGACCGCAGATCCGAATGCTCTTCTGTATTTAAAGACATTTTTCCCGGCCAGCGCTATGGGGACCTTCGCGTTTGCGGCCAACCAAATTACGGCGGAAAACTTCTTCATCACTCGGGTGGATCACACGTTCTCAGAGAAGGACCGGGTCTTCGGAACCTATCTGTACGATAACTCCCACCAGACTGAGCCAGACGAGATGAATAATAAGCTGATCAGAAATCAGAGTAAGCGCCAGACCTTTGCCACCGAATGGAGCCACGCTTTCAGCCCGCAGTTGTTGAATTCCTTCCGCGTGGGCTTCAACCGTGACAATACGGCATCGCCTGACGGCGCAACAGCGATCAACCCCGCCGCCGCCGATCCTCAATTTGGTTTTGATCCTGGATCCAGCGTAGGCGCGATACAAATAGGCAACACGTATACGGCTTTTTCGGGAGGCACCATCGTTGCGACTCCGTTTGAATTCCGTTGGAATTCGTATCAATTTTACGACAATCTTTACTTTACGAAGGGAATTCACTCGATGAAGATCGGCGGGAACGCCGAGCGGATCCAGGAAAATTTCTTGGGCGCGGACACCCCGGGCGGAAGCTTCGCGTTCGACAATTTGACGACTTTCCTGGCCAACCAGCCCCTTTCCTTTAGTAACGACGTGCCGGGCACCGAGACTCCTCGACATGTCCGAATGTCGATCGCCGCGGGTTATTTCCAGGATGACATTCACTTCCGTCCAAACCTTACCTTCAATGTGGGTTTGCGCTATGAATTTGCGGAGGTGCCTTACGAAATCGACGGCAAATTGGCGAACCTTCGCATGTTGAGCAGCACCGCACTCCCTGACCCACACCTGGGATCGCCTTATTTCAGAAATCCCACGAAGAGGGACTGGGAGCCGCGGATCGGTTTTGCCTGGGACCCATTCAAGAATGGCAAGTCCTCGGTCCGCGGCGGTTTTGGGATGTTTGACGTGCTGCCCATGATTGGTCAACTGGGAGGCGGACTGGACTCCTCGTCGCCGTTTGCCGAAAAGTTCAACATCGGCGACCAGACCCTGCTCCCCAATACGTTTCCGAACAAGATTGACACCATCCCTCCGGACAAGCTGCCAAACACAGCGGCCTACTACCTTATGGATTTTAATCCCAAGCGCCCTTTGGTCCTGCAGTGGAATCTCAGCATCGAACGGCAACTGACTCCGAGCACGACATTGGGGATCGGTTATGTGGGTTCACGCGGCATCCACTTGTGGATCCAGTCTGACGCCAACGCTGTCCAACCGATGCAAACAGCTGGGGGCAACCTGCAATGGCCCTGTCCCGTGCCCCTCCAGCCCGCAACCACTCTTCAGGGCGCTACTATCAATGTTTGCCCCCCAAGCGCGCAAGCGACCTTGACCGATGCTGCTCGACCCGATCCCAACATATCCGGCACACTATCGTTTGCGCAATGGGCCGGCTGGTACACGTATCACGCCCTTCAGGTTCAAGTAAAAAAAACCATGAGCCACGGCTTCCAGATCGGAGGCAATTACACTTGGGCCAAAAATATTGACATCGGTTCGGGCGCGGTCGCCGCCGATCAGTATACGAATTCAGTCACCGGCCTTCTGTGGTACTGCCAATCCTGCAGGCGCGGCTTGTCCGATACCGATGTCCGAAACAACATTACGGTGGATTACCTCTGGAACATTCCCACGGCTAAATCCTTCGCAGTGCCCTTGAAAGCAATCCTGGGCGATTGGCAGGCCGGTGGCATCTTAACGATTGAAAATGGCAGACCGTTCACTGTGCTCATGGACGGAGATCCTCTTGGGGGGCTGACTGTTCAACAGCACCCCAATCGGGTTTTTGGCCCCGGCTGCGACACTCCCGTGAACCCCGGAAATGCCTTGCAATACGTCAAGCTGGAATGTTTCGCACCCCCGAACCCGAGCACCCAATATGGCAACGCGGGGCGTAACTCGCTTATAGGTCCGGGACTGATTTCATTGGATTTTTCCTTATTCAAGACCATTCCTCTCAAGAAGATCTCAGAATCTTCTGACGTGCAGTTCCGAATGGAGTGTTTCAACTTCACCAATCGAGTCAACCTTTCGCCACCAGTCTTCAACAATGACCTGATGGACTACCTTGGGAATCCAATTACCAACGCCGGTCTAATCACTTCAACCACCACCACTTCCCGGCAGATTCAGTTGGCCCTGAAGTTATCTTGGTGAGATTCTGCTTTCCCATGCATCGGGGAATTCTGAGATTGACGCTAGCGGGCGGCTGGCATAGGATTATGCGCAAAGTCAAAGTCGAAATTGGAAATCATTAGGATAACCGCGTCAAGGGCTCTCGGCGTGAACCCCCGAACTCAATTCGGGGACGCGATCTGCAAGACGAGGAGAGTTTCCCCAATGCGAACTTACTTAATTGGTTCAATCCTTGTAGCGTTTACGCTGCTCGCCATTCCATCCGCTATGCAGGCTCAAAATTCGGCGAAGACGGGGCCCGAAGCGGCAACAGCCATACCGGACCTGTCTGGAAATTGGGCGCCACACCGCCCGGTGCCCGTCACGCCTGAGACCGCCCTGTGCGGGATACGTACGGTTTGTGACGAGCTTCGCGGAGTAACACCGGCGCCCATGGCGCAGAAGCTGGAGGAGCCCGAGATGCAGCCTTGGGCAGAGGAGAAATACAGGGCTGTCAAGGAAGGAAAAGCCCGAGACCCCAACTTCACCGGTTGTACGCCGCAAAGTCCGACAGACCTCATGCTGGACAACAGGCGAATTGTCGAGCTACGTCAGTTCCCGGACATGGTGCTCCTACTCTTCGATGAAGATCACCTTGTGCGCCGCATTTACTTGGATGGACGCGGACATCCCGACGGAAATCTAACCACGTGGATGGGGCACTCGATTGGCAAGTATGAGGGAGACACACTCGTCGTTGACACGGTCGGTTTCAACGACAAAAATTGGATCGACCGGCAAGGTCATCCGCACAGCGATGCTCTCCACCTCGTGGAGCGCTTCCGCCGCTTGAACCAGAATTCGTTAGAATACGAAGTCACCATCAACGATCCGAAAGCCTACAAAAAGCCCTGGACTAGAAAAATGGTTCAGGATTTGCTTCCGCCGGGGTTTGAACTTTTGGAAGGAGACCTCTGCGATGAACTTTTGGATATGGGTACGCACTACTCCGCGAAGCCCGATAAATAAACGTGCTTCTCCGATTTTTTTGCGGTAAAGGGGACATTCCGAAATGTAACTTGCCTGCTGATTATGAGGACGGGACCGAATCCGCTGAATGTTCGGAGGAGGGAAAATGAAGAGTAAGCTGCTCGCTGTTTTGGCCGCGGGTGTGGTTCTTCTCTTGGTTTCGGGCCCGATGTTCGCGCACCACGGCGGGGCGCAATACGACACAAAGCACCCGGTCACCATGTCAGGGACGGTGACGGAGTACATGTTTACCAACCCGCATGTGCAAATACATTTTGATGTGATGGGCGAAAATGGCAGCGTCGAGAAATGGGTTGCCGAAACCGCTTCTCCGCAGAGACTGTTCGGCTTTGGCTGGAACGCCAAGACATTGAAGGCAGGGGACAAGATTACGGTCACTGGCGCGCCGCTCAAAGACGGCAATAAGATCGTGACCATCATCAAACTCGTGGGGGGGAATGCACCGGTGCTCACCCAGGGATCCACTGAGTGAGGAGCGGCTGTTAAAAGTGGGGTTTCCAAATGCGAAGCGGTTTCCTTGGTTTGACCCTTGTGCTCCCGGTGTTTGCCTTCTCGGCCGTAATGCTCGCTCAGACTGCCAAGCCTTCGGGAGCGGTGACGAACATACCGAACCTGTCTGGAACCTGGAACAGGGGCATAGGTCACAGCGCCGCTGGTATTTTTGAGGATGATCCTGGCGGCGTTCCTTTCCTCGGCTTTACCAAGCAAGACCCTCCGCTGCAATCTTCGGCAATGGGGATTTACCAGGCCAACCGCAAGGGCATCACGGACCCGAGATTAAAGGGACGCGACGATTCCGATCCAAGTAATAGCTGTTTTCCGCCCGGTCCGACACGTATCTTTACCGTCGCCCGGCCATTCGAGATCCGTCAGACCGCGGCAGAAGTTTATATCCTGTCCGAGGTGGATCACTGGGTGCGCCGAATCTATATGGATGGGCGAGGACATCCCGACGGCTATCCGAGCACGTGGATGGGGCACTCGATTGGCAAGTATGATGGAAATGCGCTGGTAGTTGATACGGCGGCTATAAACGAGACAACTTGGATAGATACTCTAGGCCATCCGCATAGCGATGCTCTGCACGTTGTGGAACGGATCCGGCGCCTAAACCATGACAGTTTGGAGATTCAGGTCACCTTCGAGGACCCCAAGGACTATACAAGGCCCTGGACAGGGAAGAAAGTCTTCCAGTTGCAACCGTCCAACTATGAACTAAAGGAAGACGTTATCTGTGAGGAATATCGCAAGGCAGGGTTAAGGAAGGACGGTTTTGAGTTTATAAAACCATAACGGAGCTTCAGGAAATCCTTCCCAAGGCGGGCTAAAAGCATGCGTCCGAAAAAGGCTGCGCATCGCGCATGAAAACTCTGAAGTCAAAATGGGCTCCTGCGGTGGTCGATAGCCCTTGTCAAAACCATTCCGAGGCTTTCCATATGCCACTCTGGCAGGCGACTCAAACATTGGCGGAGAGACTGAAATACGGAATTTCTGCCACAGCCAGGCGGGTCCAGTAAGTTCTATTACCTGTTCCCAACCGCAACAGATGGGTGTTTTTGGGCGGACCGAGAAAAAATATTGTGCGGGGCCCCTTGGAGGGGTGTAAAGTGGAACTCACAGGAGCTAGAAAAGGAATTCCGGGTTAACCTTCGCTAAATCGGCAGGAGTCTACCAATCAGAGAGAAGGAGCATGTCATGATCAATGCCAAGTTCCAGGGTGCGATGTGGCAGAGAATTGCAGCGGGCGTGTTGGGTCTCGGTGCTTTCCTGATGCTCCCATACCCTTCCATCGCCGGAGAGTCGGCCAAAACGACCGTGACGTTCGCCAAGGACGTTGCCCCGATTTTTCAGGCAAAGTGTCAGGAGTGTCATCATCCGGGAACCGCGGCGCCAATGTCTCTGGTGACGTATGAAGAGACGCTCCCGTGGGCGGAAAAAATCAAGGACCGCGTGGTCACCCGAAATATGCCGCCGTGGCACCTCGATAGAACGGTGGGAATCCAGAAATTCAAGAACGACACTTCTTTGACGGATGATCAGATTGACACGATCGTCCGATGGGTCGATTCGGGCAAGGCGCCCGGGAACTCGAAAGACATGCCGCCCGCCAAGATGTGGCCGAGTGATGAAGGATGGCAGCTAGCCGAACAATTCGGCCAACCGGATATCGTCGTCAAGTCCGAGCCCTATACTGTGCCGGCCCTGGGACAGGACGCTTGGTGGAAGCCGCTGAGCGAAGCACTCCCAGTGACCGAACCGCGATGGGTTCGCGCCGTCGAGATGCGGCCAGGGACCTCCGCAGGGCGCCGTGTCACTCATCACGCCCTCGCCCAGCTCCTGCAGGATGAACCGGGCGTCAGCAGCGCCGCTGATGATGACGGCATCGGGCCGCTGGCCCAGGCGAGACGCAACGACGGTGGGCTCTTAATGGAATGGGCGATCGGGAAGCAATTCGACGTCTACCCTTCCAACACCGGCAAATTGCTGCTGCCGGGAGCTAGGATTCGGTGGGATGTGCACTACCACTCCGTCGGCGAACAGGTTCGCGACAACGTCATGCTGGGCATCTATCTCTACCCCAAAGGCTATACGCCGAAGTACCGGACACGCCTGATGGAATTTCACGCTAACCAGCTGGGTAGAGTTCTGGATATTCCTCCCAACACGGTCACTGAGACTCAGTCTTTCCACGTGCTGAAGGAGAACGCCAGGTTTGAGAACTTCCAGCCGCACATGCATCTGCGCGGCAAGGCGATGTCCATGGAAGCGATCTTGCCGGACGGCACAACCGAGATGCTAAGCTACGTCGACCGTTTCGAGTTCAACTGGATGAACAATTACATTTACGCAGAGGACGCGGCGCCGGTGCTCCCAAAGGGTACGGTCATCCGCATTACGGCCTGGCATGACAACACCGCCGCCAACCACAACAATCCCGACCCGAACCAGTGGGTTGGCTGGGGCGAGCGCACCGTCGACGAGATGGCCCACGCTTGGGTGAACGTCACCTACCTCAGCGATGAGGACTATAAGGAGTGGGCTGCCACACACAAACCGGGCCAATCTATGCCGGAAATGATGCACAACCATTAATTTGGAACTCGACAGGCTGGTAGGAGCAGCAGCTTTTTCAGAGCTGCTGCTTCTCATTCTCGACTTAGGAAGTCGGGATTGCAGAACACAACTCACTGGGTGAGGGAGATTTCCCATATGCACGACACATGGTCTTGTCCAATCCGGTCTTGCCTTAATGCGAAACAAGGGAAAATCTAAGGATTACGCTGGAGAGACGCCATGAACATTAACGTCATTGATCCAAAGAAGACCGCGATGATCGTCGTCGATATGCAAAACGACTTTGTGGCGTCGGGTGCGGCTCTGGAAACTCCTGCGGCACGTCAAATCGTCCCCAAAATAGCCGAAGCGCTAAGAATCTGCCGCAATGCCGGAATCAAAATCATCTACACAGCGCATGTGCACCGCCGTGATGGCTGCGACATGGGACTGTTCGACGACCTTCATCCCCCTATCGCTAATCGTGATGCGTTAGTCGATGGTACGCCGGGGGTAGAAGTCTACCCTGATCTGGCCCCAGCGCCGGGTGAACATGTAATTAAGAAACATCGCTACAGCGGTTTTTTTGGCACCGATCTGGACATAATCCTGCGGGAGTGGCTTATAGATACTGTTATCATATCGGGTACCACAACAGAGAATTGTTGCCATGCAACGGCACGGGATGCAATGTTTCGCAATTATCGGGTCGTTTTTCTATCTGACGCGACAGCAACCTACGACTATCCAGATCGGGGATTTGGCGCGATGCCGGCAGCTGAAGTCCACCACGCAACAATTGTGATCCTCGCGGCATCGACTGCCCACGTGATGTCGGTGAATGACATGAAGACGCGAATATCGCGCCGCCTTGCGAGCGCCGCAGGCCTGACTCCAGTTTCCACACGGTGATGAGCGAAAATCGAATCCGTCTCCGGCTGTCCCGCATTGACCTGAACCCGACCGGGCTTACGCATCCTTGCCGTAGGCTCGGTATGCACGCTGTGCGGTTGTCTGTGACGACTCTGTGTCTTGCAATCCTGCTCGCAAGCTGGGCGCTCGTCTGGGCCGCGCTGCCCGTCAACGGGCAATCCGGACAGTTGCCCATGGAGCCTTTGCACCAGTCGGGTCAGAGCGTATCAGCCGCCTATGAGGGCTGGTTCAAAAATCCGGATGGCAGCTTCAGCATGCTTTTTGGCTATTTCAATCGGAATCTGAAGCAAGAGCTGGACATCCCGGTTGGAGAGAATAACCGGTTTGAGCCGGGCCCGCCCGACCAGGGCCAGCCAACGCATTTTCTGCCTCGAAGGCAGTGGGGCGTCTTCACCGTAACGGTACCGCAGAATTTCGGGACCGAGAAGCTCACCTGGACGATTGTCGCCAACGGCCAGACTACTGCGGTCCCTGCGCACCTGGATGCCCGATGGGAAATCTCGCCCTTCTTCGACGTGGGCATTGGCAACACCCCGCCCATCATCAGCTTTGAAGAAGGAGGCCCATCGGCACAGGGGCCGCGCGGGATCAGCACCGCGCTTGAGGCGACGATGGCGAATCCCGTCACGCTGAACGTGTGGGCCGCTGATGACGCCAAGACATTTCAGGGCGGCAAGCCCCTCGATACTCCTCCAGTGACCCTGACCTGGAGCAAGTTTCGGGGACCAGGTGCCGTGAAGTTCACCAACAACAAACCCGCAGTCGAAAAGGCGGAAGGCAAGTGGAAGCCCACCCCTGTCTTCAGCGGCAAGGCGACGACGACTGCGACGTTCAGCGAGCCGGGAGAGTACGTGTTGCATGTGGTTGCCAACGATTGGTCAGGGGACGGTGGCGGCGGATTCCAGTGCTGCTGGACAAATGCTCAGGTGAAGGTCTCGGTCAAGCCAGAAACGGCGGGCAGCCGATAATTCGCGTTCAGTCAATCCTTTCGTCAGTGAAGCCGATTCGACGGTCGGTCAAATCAACCAGATTCAATAACCTCAGGATAAGTCACCTGGCGAGAGCCACGCATCTTGACACCATTTAACACAATTGGAGGGAGCAATCTGGCGGTACGCTTTTAAGGACCCAGGGCTAATTTTTGGAGATGCAATTTCGGCCCCACCGCACAATTTCACGTTCCTTTGATCCAACACACTTTTGGCGCTACCCAATGCGTGAGCCCCCGGCTCAAAACGAGGATTGAATTGTCCTGGTTCCTTCGGCAAGAAAGTATCCGTTTGGATACAGGCGACAAACCGCTACTGTGACCAGAACTGAAGTTGATGGGTTCTGGCCTCACCCTTGCAGACCTTAAGTCTAATGCGGATATAGATTTACTAGCCGTCCGACTATGGCATCGTGTGTGCTCTGTTTAGAGCGGCGGAGTGTCAGGGATGATGCCTTCGCAAATTCATGTCTAAAGTTTTCTGGGTCTTTAGATGGGTATGCTTGAATTCCGCGTAAATTTGCTGAGACGGTGCGCTTGGGAGGCAGGCGCTCTCCTCGTGGTCCTGTGTGTCTCTACGATCGGTACCCGAGCGCAGGCAGGGGTTGAGGCTGCAGGAGCGGATTCATCCTCCTCAGGAGCCACGGCGGCAGTAACCAAGGCGCTTCCCACTTCCTTGCCAAACCCTGGGACAGATAGCAAATTTGCTTACGTTCCTGCACTGGCAGGGCCTACACCAGACGAAACGAACCGGAAAGCTCTCGAGCAACGGGCCGGTGATCGACCTACAAAGCTGCTTCTGCAGTCGGTACCCAGCGATGCGATGATTTATATAGATGGAATGTTCGTGGGCCGCACGCCTTTGCTGCTGATCGCTCCGACGGGAAAAATCAAGGTGGAAATGCGCGGCAAGCGTGAGGAATTTGGAGAGCGCCTTATTGACCTTCCGCTAAATGAGACGCAACAGCTTACTCTTACCCTGACGCCGCGCTATCCCACTAGTATCACAATCCCGACAGGACACGCCGCAACCCCGTCAGGAGTCACTGCGGCGGGAATCCAGGTGCTTCCCGATCCTTCCTTGCCTAACCCCGGGAAGGAAAGCAACCCTGCGTCCCTTCCGGCTCGGCAAGGCCCTTCTCCCGACGAGGTGAACCGGAAAGCTCTCGAGCAAGAAGCCGGGAAAGACGCTGCAAAGCTAGTCCTGCAGTCCGTGCCCAGCGGGGCCATGACCTATCTTGACGGCACATTTGTGGGCCGAACGCCGCTGCAGTTAATTGTTCCGCCGGGGAAATACAAAGTGGAAATGCGCGGTAATCTTGAGGAATTTGGAGAGCGTCTCGTCGGCCTTTTGCCCAGCGAAACGCAGCAGCTAACGCTTGAGCTGGCGTTGCGCTATCCCGCCAAAATATCGGCGCGATGATCAATGGGCGGCGAAGAATTGTGGTGATGGGGGGCTACAATGTCGGATTCTACGATTGCCTGGACACGATTACTGGTTTTTATTGTCAGTCTACTGGCCGGAACGACGCTCCTCGGATATTTTGTGTTTGCGCATTTCGCGGATGCGGACGTCGCCACGGCCAGCGCAGATCCCCAAACCCTCGTGCAGATTCAAAGGCAACTGATCAGCATTCAAAAGCGGCTAGGAGAATTGGAAACCCGCCGCAAGGAAGAATCTGCAAGAACTCCATCAGAAGTGAAAATGCCGGAACCGGTTCCGTCAAGAGAGGAGACTACACCGCGTGTTCCTCGAGCCCGATATCAGGTCTCGCCTGAGTCCGCTGTGTTGGCCGAGCCCCTGGCCGCTCCTCCGCCGGTGCCTGATCCGGCTTCGGCACAAAAGCTCACGCGACTTCAGCAAGGGATTGGAGCGCTGCAAGAGGAAACGATCTCCAATCGGGAAGCTTGGCAGGCGACCACGAACCGGCTGGCCGAAGTGGCCGGAGAACTCGGCGCGCAGCACGGGCAGATCCTCCAAAACAAGGACGAATTGAATCGATTCCTTGGACGTACGGAGCATACGACTCTTACATTTGAATTGCGGCGTGGGTCAGTTCCTGAACCAGTGGGGCCAGTCCGGATATCGCTCAGGAATTCGAATCAAAAGAGCCAGCGGTATACGCTCTGTGTATACCTGCAGAACTCGTGCCTGCAGGTGAGGGACCGTGTCCAATACGAAGTGGTGGAGTTGGCTGTCTCTCGTGATACGGCGCCGTTCGAATTGATCGCAACAAAGATTGAGAAGAACGGGATCGTCGGTTATCTGGAAGTTCCGCTCGAGAACGGGGGTCACTAGTTTTTTTAATTGGATTTTTGAATTCGGCCAGGACACGGTTTTCTGGTAAATGCTGACCAGACTACTTGAATAAACAACGGATGGAATTTGCGACTTATGCCAAAATCCTACTCAACAACCAATCCTCTTGAATTGCTTTTGCGTGAAGTTTACGTTCACCGCGCCGTCAGGAAAAGTTTGCCTCATATATTTATTCGAGAGCACGAGCAAATTCGGCAGGCTGCCAGAGGCGGAAACGCGGGATCCCGTTTTGAGGACGCCGTGTATTTTTTCGGGGTTGCCGCCGCCACCGGAGTGAAAAAAAACTTGACCTATAATGCGTTGGCGGACTTGATGAGGGCGATCCGTAGACCCGATCATGAAATTTCGGGAAAAGGCTTGAAGTTCGAGGCGGTCATCTCCCGCAAGACTTACGACCGCCAACGCCGCCACAGATATCCCGGCGCAATTGCATCTGGCAATATCTCTGGGATTGAGAAGAAATTGGAAATGGAATACAAGCTCATGGTCACGCTCTCCCCGAACCAGCGGGATTAGCGCCCAGCTATAAAAAACCGCCTCACACCATTTGACGCCGATAGGAAAAATGGCAGTGGTGAAACGTTCTCAACGATTCAAGCCTTATTTGTTGGAGATACAATTTCGATCTCCAGAGCCCTTACAAAAATCCACAGATTCTGTTGACGTTCCTCCGTTGAAGATCCCGATTTGAATCTAAAACCCGTCAATACTTTAGCCAGGTTATTCCTGCCCTTTGGCGGACTAGGCTAGTATCGGATTAGGTCGTAGAATTGTGCAACGATTGTGAGACGTCGCCGCCAGGTCGCCGCTTTTATTCTTGCCGGGGGCGCGAGCTCGCGCATGGGCCGGGACAAAGGGCTCCTCGAATTTGGCGGCGTTCCGCTTCTCGTCCACACGGCTCGGCTGATCGAGCCGCTCGTTGCATGCGTAACAGTGGTCGGCCCGACTCGCCCCTACGCGGCGATGGGGCTGCGCCCGATTGCGGATCAAAATGATGCCAACCAAAGATCGAAGAAAAGTCGGCGCGGGCCTTTGGCAGGAATCGCTACCGCGTTGGCGGCCACGCATTTGCCATGGAACCTGATCGTAGCGTGCGACATGCCGTATCTTTCCGCGGAATGGCTCGAATGGCTGCTGTCGCGAGCGATCCGCTCGCGCGCGCAGGTCGTCATTCCACGAACCGGCCGAGGACTAGAACCTCTCGCCTCGGTTTACCGTCGTGAATGTGGCCCAGCAATCGCAACGGCTCTCGCGCGGGGCGAGCGCAAAGTTACCAACGTCATCGAAGAGCTTCGCATGGACGTTGTTGACCAGAGCGAGTGGCGCCGGCTCGATCCTCGCGCGCTGGTTTTGAAAAATATGAACACACCTGCAGATTATGGCGAGGCGCGGAAATGGTGGGGCGTCGAGCGACTTCGCCAAGGCCATTCCATCAGGAAGGCCCGTTCGGCGCGCAAGCGAAAATCGCGGCCCGCCATTCTGCAAAATAGATGACGAATCTGCGTTTGCGCGGAGAGCTAAGTGGCGCTATACACGATAGAAACGAAAGGAACAGGAAGATGGCATCCATCCAGCACTCTGTAATCGCTTCGCCCCGCATCGGTCGGTTGCGTGATTTTGTCGTGGCCTTCGGCAACCTGCTTGAAAGGGCTTCCGGCGAACCCGCCATTCTCCGCGAAGGGTCACGCCTGTTGCAGGAATTAGTTGGCGTAGACGACTGGCTGCCCGACCGGTATGCGCAGCCTTCTATGGCGGGGTATCAGCAATATTTGCTGCACGCTGACTCGCGGGAACGGTTTTCCGTGGTGAGCTTTGTTTGGGGCCCCGGCCAGAAATCTCCGATCCACGACCATACAGTCTGGGGGATCGTCAGCATCCTGCGCGGCGCGGAAATCGAGCAAAGCTTCTCGCGCGCAAGCGACGGACGTTTCATGGAACACGGCGCCCCTGTTCGGCTGGAAAAAGGCGAAGTCACTGCGGTTTCACCTGAGATTGGCGATTTCCACCGTGTTTCGAACGCTCTTGCCGACCGGCCATCCATCAGCGTCCATGTCTACGGGGCCAACATTGGCGCCGTTCGGAGGTCCATGTACGAACGGGATGGAACGAGCAAGACCTTCATTTCGGGATATTCGAATACTGAATTGCCGAACCTGTGGGACCGTTCGAAAGACGAATCGCGGATCTGAGCCTTCCCGGCGACAAACCCGGATCCCGCATTTCTGAACTGCCCGCAAGATCGCGTTGCTCGTGGAGGCAGGCGCTTGCCTGTTCGGCCTCCTTGCGCGATGTGACATAATTGAGAGATGGCCGCGACTGAAAAAGTTCTGCCGAAATCAAGCGGCCATCCGTCGAGGCGCACGCATCTTTTGACCGGACAATCGCAAAAGTTACTTCTTGTATTCATGATTCTTACCGGGCTTGCCGGGACTTCAACGCTCGCTGCGCAGCTGAAGCCAGAGACAGCTGCTGCTTTTGACCGCTATGTCGCAGTTACCCAAGCTCGAATGGACGATGATCTGCGCCTCAATCAATTCCTGGCCATTGATCGTTTGCCGGATTCACAAAGCAAAGAAGCCTACGATCAACTTCAACGGGGCGAGATTTATATCCAGGAATTGCATTCCACGGAAGAAGGCCGCCCGATTCACATTCCGAGTGGGCTGATCCATCACTGGGTGGGAGTGATGTTTATTCCCAAGGCCACACTTTCTGAAATAGACGCCGTCCTGAACGATTACGCTCACGAAGCGGACATTTACAAGCCTGAAATTCGCTGGGCGAGAGTGATCGAGCGGAATGGAAATGAATCGAAAATTTGCCTTCAGCTTTATAACAAGTCGCTTGTCACGATCGTTCTGAATAACTATTCCGACGTCATTGAAACACAAATCGGAAGCACCCGGATTCAGAGTATTTCCCGCTCCACGCGTGTTGCGGAAGTTGTGAATCCGGGCAGTCCGGACGAACACGAGCGGACCGATGGTAACGATCATGGATATATGTGGCGTCTCTACAGTTACTGGAGACTCGAAGAAAAAGATGGAGGAGTATACGTTCAAAACGAATCCATCACTTTGACCCGGACAGTGCCGGCGATGCTCGCCTGGCTGATCAACCCTTTGGTCAAGAGCATTCCCCGCGATGTTCTCTCCCACCTCCTGACCAACACGCGAAACGCTGTTACGAAGACCGGTCCAACATCGGGAAATTAGGGCTTCTGGCGGCTGGGACGGCGTTGAGCAAGCCGCTGGAGGCATGCGAAATTCCCTCGCTCCATAGATCCACTTGGATCTGGCACGCGCGTCCATCTCTTTGTCAGGCCCTGAATATAATTGGAGCTCACAGCCTGAATGCGGCGTCAACGATTCATGCCTGCGAAAGTTTTCTGCACACTTTGGGGGCTGGAAGCCGCGAGAAGATTCTTGGCGCCGCCAATCGCGATTTCGTCCGCGTCCCCGGCAAGCTCTGCCATCGTCTCGGCGATAAAAGTTTCGAGAGGCATTGGTTGAAGCGCGCCGGGAGGCGGCTGGGCAGCTCCGCCAAGTTCGGTCGCTACATAGGGTGGTATGAGTTCGATGACTTTTATTTTCGATTCCCGCAACTGGTGCCGCAAAGAAACCGAGAAGGAATGGACCGCGGCCTTCGTGGCGCAGTAAACGGGAAAAATCGCGCGAGGGACAAACGCGAGCCCCGACGAAACGTTAAGCAAGATTGCGTTTTGCTGATGTTTCAAGTGCGGCACGAATTCAGCGGATACGCGAATTAGTCCCAGGAGATTCGTTTGAATTTCCGCGAGCACTTCCGGATCGTCGAGAGGCCTCGCGCCCGTAAAGTCGTGCCGTCTCTGCACGCCTGCATTGTTGATGACGCAGTTGAGGCCGGGAAATTCTTCGATCACTTTCCGCGCGGTGTTTCGTATGGAATTGGCATCCGTAACATCCAGAACAAAATGCTTCATGCCAGGATTTGCGGCGCATGCGCTCCGTAATCGGTCTTCGCGGCGGCCGCTGATGATGACTTGGTTTCCCAGCCGATGAAATGCTTCGGCGAGCCCTTTTCCGATGCCCGAAGTGCCGCCGGTGATAAAGATTGTATTGGAATGCATTTTCATGAAACTCTCTCCTATAATCCGTGACGATCGGTTTCCATCAATGCCGGCTAATCCGGCCCATCATTCTACAGCGTCTTACGCGAGGAGAGGACAAACCATGACGCGATTACAGTGTGCGGCGGTCTTTCTGTTGCTGTGCTTCACGGCTCCCTTGGGGAGCCAACAACCCGCGCGTCCGGCCGGCGACTCCTACCAATTGAAACCTTCGCCCAAGACCGCGGCGTGGGGCTATTACGACGCAAAGACGCCTCCCGCTCTGCGGATCAAATCCGGCGACACCGTGGAAATGCAGACGCTGGTTACCGCGAGCCGCGAGCGCTTCGAGACCGCCGGGCTTTGGCCTGACCGCGTCGAACCGGCGTGGCGCGAAATTTACGAGCAAGTGAAGGATCACGGCCCGGGTCCTCACATGCTAACGGGGCCGGTCTACATCGAAGGCGCCGAGCCGGGCGACGTTCTGGAAGTCCGCATTCAGAAAATTCGCCTGGCGATTCCGTACGCGCTCAACGCTTTTTCTCCGGGGCGCGGCTTTCTGCCCGAGGATTTCCCGTACGAGCGCGTGAAAGTGATTCCTCTGGACGAGAAGCGCATGATCGCGCAGTTTGCCGACGGCATCGAGATTCCGTTGCGCCCATTTTTCGGAAGCATGGGCGTCGCGCCGCCGGCGAGCGCCGGACGCATCAGCAGCGCTCCACCGTGGGTAAACGCAGGGAACGTGGACAACAAGGAGCTGGTCGCGGGCACGACGCTGTTCATCCCGATTCACGCGCCCGGCGCGCTCTTTCAGGCGGGTGACGGCCACGCGGGGCAGGGCGACGGGGAAGTGGACATCACCGCGATGGAAACTTCACTGGTCGGCACGTTCCAGTTTGTAGTGCGCAAGGACATTCATCTCCGCTGGCCGCGCGCCGAAACGCCCACCGAGTTCATCACCATGGGATTGGACGAGGACCTGACCGCCGCGACCAAGATGGCGGTCCGCGAAATGATCGATTTCCTGGTGCAGGAGAAGCACATGACGCGCGACGACGCCTACATGCTGGCCAGCGTCGCCGCCGATCTTCACATCACCCAAGTGGTCGACGGGAACAAGGGCGTCCACATGATTCTCTCGAAGGCAATTTTCACGAAAGCAAGATGAGCGCGGGAGAAACGTCAAGTCAAAGCATCATTACTTCTGCGCTACGGCTTTCTCCGAATCCGTGCGCAGGCGTACGTAGCCAACCTTTCCATAGGGCTGCGCGCCGTACCAGATTCGGCCCTGAGCGTCTTCAAACATGTCCCTGGTACCGCGTTCGCCGTACGGCGAAGGATATTCAATGACCTTGCCAGTTTTGGGATCCAGCTTTCCGATCACATCCGTGTACATGGATGCGTACCAGAGGTTGTCATTGTGATCGACGCCGATCCCGTACGGGGTGGGCATCGGTCCGGGCAACTTGAATGCCTTGAATGTCTGGGTCTTGGGATCAAAGCGCGTGAGGTTTCCGCCAAAATAGTCGCCGAACCAGACCATGCCTTGCGAATCGATCTTCAGGCGGCGCGGCCTCGTATCGGAATCGGGCGGAGTCCATTTCGTGATTTTGTTTGTCTTCACATCTACTTTGCCGATGCTGTGATGATCCCTGGAATTGAACTCGGCAAACCATACGTTCCCCTCTTTATCCAGAGCGATGCCGTAAATGTCCGGGACTTCGGGGAAGAATGTGAATTTTTTGGTCTCGATATCGAACTTGCTGAGCGGACGGCCGGAACTCCAGATATTTCCTTGCAGATCTACGATGGCGGTATGCCTGCGCGGCGCGCCGGTTTGCCCTCCGGCGGTGTGGCGCAGATTGGGCCACGGCGCGTTTGGCTCCATTTCAACGGGCGGCGGGCCATCGTAGGGCTGGTTATACACTTCAAATTTTTCCGTGCGCGTGTCGAATCTTGCGAGCGCATTTTGCCTTTCAATGGTGAGCCACACGGAACCATCCGCAGTGGGCAGAATTTCATGAATGAACGGGCGCGTCGGGTCCGGCAATCTCCACGTATGGAGCTCGCCGGTCGCGGGATTGAGCTTCGACAATCCGCCGCCCATTTCCATCCAGATGTTTCCATCCTTGTCCGGCTTCCCGGTCCCAGGACGATCCTTCGGTTCACCCGTCAATTGATAATCCACGTACACGAGATTCAGAGCGTCGTCGGAAAAATAATCGTGTTCCTGCTTCACCTTTGCATATTGCGGCAAGAGAGCGGGCGATGCGGGCGTCTCGGCATCCGGCCCGAAAATTGTGCCTAAGTATTCGGACGCCTGCGCCGCAACGTCAGGCTTTATGTCGGCGACCCCGACTTGCCGCATGTGCTCAATCGCTTCGAGCCACCCTTCGCGGTCGCGGCCCATCACGCCTATTCTGCTCATGGCATGGCAATTGAAACATTCCTGAAGGACAACATCTTTTCCCTTTGCTGCCGGCAACAAAATTCCCGCCTGATACTTGGTCAATTGACTCCACTGCACTGCGCCCTTCTTCATCGTGAAGCTGGCAGAAGAAGTCTTGCCCTCTTGCACGGTCACGTCGTTGCGGCGCGAAGGATCGCTTCTAAATCCTGTCGAGGTGGCCCAAACTTCATAGGTCCCCGGGGGAAGATCGTCGGTCCGATACTGGCCCTGGTTGTCCGTCAAGACCATCATCAGCATTTTGGTTTTCACGTTTTGCGCCCGCACAAAGGCCGCTCTAAATGGAGAGCCGTCTTCACTCTTGACGTTTCCAGAAATGTCGCCTCCCGGGGAGGAGTACGCGGAAGTTGCAAGCAGGAAGGCTAGAAATGCGGTGCAATGTATCTTTTTCATTGCCGTCTCCACGGACAAGATGATCCGGCCAGGCTGCGCCTTGGCTGAAGTATACCGCAAGGCGGCGCCCAAAAATTCAGATTCCGGTTGGTAGCTTGTTCATCGAGTTTCGGAGATGAGGAATTGCAAAAACGGCTTCGCTTACTGGGCGGTTACGTAAACTGGATTGGTGAACACCCAGAGTGTCCAGCGCCGCCAGCCTGTAAGGCCGGGCTGGCGCAGAAAAACTTCCACCCGGTAGCGGCCGGGTCCCTTAATAGGCCCATCGATTGTCCGGGATTGCTGCTCGTCAATCTCATGACCGTCGCGAAAAATCTTGATCAGCGGGAGGCTTGCACCGGAGGGCGTGGAAATTTGGAGCCGCGCGGCCCCCGTCCAGTGGTGAAAGTCGCCGGGCCCGCTGGAGGAGGCGGCGTTCGAGACGCGAAAGGAGAAACCGTCGGTCGGGTAGAGCGCGTCCAATCCGCAATAGGAATGGCCTTCCCTTAGCGCGTCGACGATTTCAGCCGCGCTCGCGAGGTCAGGGTTGCCACGGCCCGCACTCGGAGGGAGAAGCACGTGCTCGCGCGCCACCTCGAGGGACGGCACGTAGCCGGGGAACCGCAAGTCTTTGCCGAACGCCAGGCGGATGCGCGCATGCGTGTCAGCCGCGCAAATGCCGGCGACCGGCCGCTCCTGGAGAAGTTCATCCCACTTGGCGAAGTTCTCCTCCGGCGTGCTCGCCAGCCTCACCAGCGCGAGCTGATCGTTCACTGCATAGAGAAGCAGCGCATCCAACAGGTCGAAGAAATTATTTTGGCGCCAGGCGGCGTCCTCGTTCCAGATTTCCATGCCGTCGAAATCAGAAGTTTTCCAATCGGTCCAGGGCGTGTGGGGATGAAATGGATGCGCGAGAACCCGGAACGCGCCGGCGGCTCGGGCTGCGGCCAGCAAATCACGATCATCAAATGTTTTCGGTTGAACCCAGGAAGGGGGGATACCAAGCGCCAGGAAATGTCCGGCGCTCGTTCCCACCTCAACTCCCGAAATGATCGGCAGATTCGGCGGATCTTCCGCTAGTTCGCTTTCTGTCATCGCGACGTTATGATCGGTGATCGCGATAAAGGTGAGATTCGCCTTTTCCGCGGCGGACATCACTTCCGCAACCGTTCCACTGCCGTCGGACGCTCTGGTATGAATGTGGATCACGCCAATTCGTTCGTTGGGGCTCTCGCAGCTCGATAGGCCAGGAAGCTTGACGAGCAAACCTTCCAGCAGGATTCCCGCCGCCACCAGGAGTACGGTTAAAATGGATACCGCTGAAATATTACGTGATCGATTGCCAGGCACCAAGACAGGGATTTGGCCCTCCATATTCGGTCAGCCCACAGCCGATAACAAAAAGGTCCTTCGCTCGCCGTCGACTCGCAAAGTTCCAAATAAAAGTTTGATGAGAGAGAGAAAGCCTGTCAAGCGGCAATCGGAGCTGGATTTCAAAAGGGATATGTTTACTTTCCATGTAACTCGCAGCGCTTTCATTATTCTGCACAAGTTTTGATTCCGGGGACAGGATTGGGGTTGTGTTAAAGTGAATTGCCAGTCCAAAGAGGAGCCCTGGTTGACGATTTCCGCACTGAAAACAAGCCATCGCAAATATGCCTCTCTGATTTTGTTCACCCTGCTGTCTTTGAGCGCCCGAGCGGCGCTGGCCCAATCGACCGCGAGGCCCGATGTCGGTGACCAGGGTCCCGAGCGCGGCCACGAATGGGAAATTTGGACAGGGGCGGGCGGCGATCCAATCGGCACTCCAAAGATTACTCTGGGCAATGGCCTCTGGACCGCAGGCGCGCGCTACGGCTGGATACTGACCGACGCGCACGGTCCGGGCGTTCTGCGCGGCAGATTTGAATATGCCGTGGATGCGGTTCCGGTGCTCGTCGTATTCCAGCCGGGCGGGGCTGCGTACGGAATTGGCGTCAATCCGTGGATCATGAAGTGGAATTTCGTCGCGCGCGGGAGGGTTTCGCCTTATATCGAAATTGGCGGCGGGCTCGTATTCACTACGCGTCAGGTGCCTCTCGGCGCAAATAAATTCAATTTCTCACCCACCGGCGCCATAGGCGTGAACCTTCTGCGGGGGAAATACCATTGGAGCGTCGAGTTCCGCTATTTACACATCTCCGACGCCCAGATTACCGCGTTCAATCCCGGCACCGATACATTCGGATTTCGCGTTGGCTTCGGCAAGTTCACCCACGCGAAGTAAGACAGGAAAAACAGATCGCCTGGCGCGGCATGGAAGGTCTGCAACGTCCGGGGAACGCCAGCTAAACGTTCAATAGCCGAAGTGGAAAACGAATCCCCCAGTTAAGCGCCAATTGTCTTGAGCCTCCGGGCTATTGACGGGGAAATGCGTGGTAATCCAATCGAAACCCAACAGCCGGGCGGAGACCCGGCGCCCGAGTTTTAAGTCAAGACCGCCGCCAAGGGCATAGGCCCAGGTTGTGTAGGTAGCCGTGGGAATCTTGGGGAATTCGTTATCTCGTCCATAAGCGAGCCCAACCAGAAAATGGCCGTAAACGTCAAACTTCTTGAGGCCGCGGTAGGTGTACTCCGGGCCAAACAAACCGAGCAGTTCCTTACTGTTGACGTGCTCGCCGCCGGGAGGCGGTGGTGGAGCGATATTGACCACATGATCCGCGAACTGCGCGTTGAATTGGCCCGTGACACGGAAATAACTGGTCACCACCCGATCGAATTCCACCTGCGCTCCGTTAGTCGGCAACTGTTTCTCCCCCGGCACCCCCGCGCCCGCCAGATCTTCCGAGTAGCCGCCGTAGAGTTCCCATTTGGGGATGCTCTGAGCGAAGGCGCTCGCCGTCATTCCTAGAAGTATCAATGCCATGAGCAAGATTCTGTTCAATTCGCATTCCCTCCAGAATTGGATAAAAGCAAAGGATCATACTCGTAGCACTCTGCCCGTGAATTCCTCGTTTCACAACCTGTTTTCCGCGTATTAGTTTCCACAACAGACTGCCACAGGTTTCATCCACGCCATTTGCAACCTGGAGATTTTCCGACGATTTGGCGGCTCACGATCCTGCACGGGCTTGGAAAGAATTGCAAAATTCCGAATAGGATGGGGTATCTTATTTCTTGACATGAGAGAGAGGTAGCAGTACAGAAGGTCCGTCCGGGAATGGTGCCGCAGCCGGACGAGGACCGTTAAACGAGGTTAAATCAGTCTTGAAAATAAGCATGACCATCATGAGCGTACTAGGGCTCGCGATTCTTTTTTCCAGTGGATCCTCGTATTTGCTGGCGCAGAGTAAACCTGGGGCAACACAGCCTGTTGCGGAAAAGCTGAGCGAGGAGGCGGTGCGTGGAGAAGGTTTGTTTCTGCAACGCTGCTCGCTGTGCCATCTGCCCAGGAAACTCAAATTCGGTTCGCCGCCGGTGATCGGGCCAAGCCTCAGCGGCCAGTTTAAGGACGCAACTCCCGATCAAATGAAAGTCTTGCGAGGGTTTATATTAAAGGGCGGCCCGGACATGCCGGGTTTCCAATATGGGCTTGAGGCAAAAGAAGTGGACGATTTGATCGCGTACTTGAAAACGTTGTAGGCCCTTTTTCCAGATGGGTGGAGGCGCATTGTGCCGAAAAGCTTGGCTCGTTCCGTAATTTTTTCCGCTTTCGCGTCGGTCTTATTTTTCGCCTGCTCGCAGAATGTTTTTTCCAAGCCCGCTTCGGCGACGGGCACTCTATCCGGGACGGTAAAATCCTCGGACGGCAAGCCCCTTGAGGGAGTCGGCGTTTCCGCGCGCGGCGTGAGCGAGACTTTTACAACCACGGTGTACACCGACGGATCCGGGCGATATTCGTTTCCTGCGATGAGCAGCGGCCAGTACAAGGTTTGGGCGCAAGCGGTTGGTTTTGAGACTGCCAAAGCGGATGCGGGCCTCTCCGACGGAGCAAAGAAGCAAGTCGATTTGACGCTTGCGAACCTCGCCGATTTTCACAAACAACTTTCCGGCACCGAATGGGCCGCGAGCTTGCCGGAGGATACTCCGGATGACCGGCGCATGAAGACGGTATTTATCAACAACTGCAGCGGATGCCATCAAGTCAGCTTTCTGCTGCAAAACAGGTTTGACGCGGCCGGCTGGGGCGCCGTCATCACGTTGATGGAAAAGATGCTGTCCATCGGATATGCCCCCGAAGATGCGAAACCCAATCCCGTGATTCATGCCTACAAGCAGGAGCTTGCGGAATATCTGGGGCGCGTCCGCGGCCCGGGAAATACTCCGCTCAATTACAAACTGCTGCCTCGTCCGACCGGCGACTCGGCTCAGATAGTGGTGACCGAGTATGACCTGTCACGGCCCGACATGCCGGGCTGGATCATGGAGCACAACGGCACGGACTGGTCGGAAGGAACGCCCTCCAGATGGAATGGCCGGGCCGCGCACGATGTCGCCGTCGACAAAGGCGGATTTGTCTGGTTTGCGGATGACGCCACGCCCGAACGCACGCTCGGAAAGCTGGACCCCCGCAGCGGGCGAGTTACCGAATACAAACTGGCGGACGAGGCCAATGCCGCGGAAACCTCCCATGCGCTTGTTTTCGATAAGGTTGGCGACATCTGGTTTGCGAACGGGACGGAAGGAGCTCCCACGAAGTTCGATCCCGAAACCGGAAAGTTTTTCAGATACCCACGGCCGCAGGACATTCCGCCCTCAGGCGATTTCATCACGCTGGACACCAAAGGGAATGTTTGGTCGCCTCACCGCGAGGGTGCATTCAAACTGGATCCGCTGACGGGAAAATATACGAATTATTCCGACCGCCCGGGGAAAGCGAATTATGACCTCGCCGCCGACGCCGAAGACAAAGTGTGGGTTTCAAAGCCGGGCGGGAACGACATGGAAATAGTGGATTCGCACACGGGCAAGATCGAACAGTTGGCCTTGAATTCCATTTCCTCGCAAGACTACGAAATTACGGAGAAAGACCGGGAGCTCTCGGCAAGTTTGGGGCTTACGCCAAATACCGCCACGCCGCTGGAAAAAGGGCCGCGCCGGTCGGTAGCCGATCGGGAGAAGGACGTCATCTGGGTCTGCGAATTTTTTGCGGACCGGCTCGCGAAAATCGACCCTCGCACCAAGAAGGTGACCGAATATCGCTTGCCTCACCGTTTCAGCCAGCCGTATTCGGCGACGATCAATGCCAAGGACCATACCGTCTGGATCACCATGCTGAATTCGGATCGCATCGCAAAGTTCGATCCCACCACTGAAAAATTCACGGAATACATGCTGCCGACACGCGGCACGGAAATTCGCCACATCCAGGTCGATAGCAGCACGAATCCGCCGACGATTTGGCTGCCTTACGACCGCACCAACAAAATTGCGAGAATTCAATTCCGGTAGGACGGGCTTCAGCCTGTCCGCTTTTCGTAATCCAAGCCCGGACTAAACTCGACAGGCTGAAGCCCGTCCTACTTTTCCCGGAAATTTAAAAGTGCTTACGGAATCAAAATGATCTTACCCTGCGCGCCCGTCTCCAAAATTTCCTTGTGCGCGCGGACGGCTTCGCCCAGCGGTAATTCCTTCCCAACCACCGGACGCACCGTGCCGTTTTCAAGCCCCGCGTAGAGTCCCGCATGCACATCCGCTTCATCGGCTTCCGAGATGCCCCAAAGGACGAAGCCGCGCACCGAGGAAGTGCGCGCCATGAGGTCACGCGGCGTGATGGAAATGTCTCCGCGGCTGCCGATGACGATCACGCGCCCGAATCGCGCGAGGAGCTTGAGGTCAGCGGCGAGATTTACATTGGCCAGCATTTCCAGGACGACGTCCACACCGCGGCCATTCGTCGCTTTGAGGATGGCGTCCGTGTATCCCGCGGTGCGGTGGTTGAACGCATGTTGCGCGCCCTCGCGCCGCACGAGCTCGAGGCCTTTATCTG
The DNA here is from genome assembly GCA_963813185.1 of uncultured Acidobacteriota bacterium. Classification (GTDB taxonomy): domain Bacteria; phylum Acidobacteriota; class Terriglobia; order Acidiferrales; family UBA7541; genus Palsa-360. The sequence continues at coordinate 458,972 of CAWEYA010000018.1, read as the reverse complement.
TGCCCGCCGTGCCGATCACCGTCATGCCCATCGCGCGCCCGATTTGCACCCCGGCGATTCCCACGCCGCCGCTCGCGCCATGCACGAGCAACGTTTCCGAGGCGCGCGCGCTCGCGTGATGGTAGAGCGCGTGATACGCCGTGCCGCAGGCCACGTAAATTCCCGCGCCCTGGCTAAAAGTTGTGCGATCCGGGAGGCGATGCAGTTGCGATTCGAGCGCCAGCGTGTATTCCGCGTACGTGCCGGTGACGGGGTGCCCCACGTACACGCGATCGCCGGGCTTGAATTTTGTGACCCCCTCGCCGACGGAGTGCACCACGCCAGCGCCTTCGCCGCCCGGCACGTAGGGCAGCGCCGGCTTGATGGCATATGTACCCGCGCGCATATACGTATCGAACGGGTTCACGCCCGCCGCATGAATGCGCACGACCGCTTGTCCGGCGCCCGCCTTCGGCGTGGGGAATTCCTCCAGCTTCATGACTTCAGGGGCTCCGAATTCGTGCACCACGATCGCTTTCATTTTTGTCTCCCTTAGGTGGAAAATGGCAGCTGCGGAATCGTTGGCAAATGCGAATTCTGTCGGCTCTCGAGAACAAAGTCAAATGGACCACGGTTTAGGTGGCACAGGCTTCAGCCTGTTGGGGCTGCTTGATGCACAGCTCCCTTGCTTCTACAAAAACCCACAGGCTGAAGCCTGTGCCACTCAGACCCGCAAACCACCTGCCGAATTATGTGCTAGATTAATTTGCTTAGCTTAAGCTTTCGTGCGCTGTGCCATGAAGGTCCGCCATTCGGCGGTCCAAAGGCATCATCCACCGGAGACCCAATGATCATCGATTGCCACGGGCATTACACTTCCGAGCCGCCGGCTTTTATCGAGTTCCGCAAGCAGCAGATCGCCGCGTTCAGCGATTCCTCGAAGGCCCCGGCGCCGCCGCAGATCAGCGACGATCAGATTCGCGAAAAACTGGAGCCCGCGCAGTTGAAATTCCAGCGTGAGCGCGGCACCGACGTCACGATTTTCTCGCCGCGCGCCTCCGCAATGGGCCATCACGTCGGCGACGCGAAATTGAGCGCGGCCTGGACGCGCATCTGCAACGACATGATTCACCGCATCGTGAATCTCTATCCCAAAAATTTCATTGGCGTCTGCCAGTTGCCGCAAACGCCCGGCGTGCCGCCGGAAAATTGCATCACGGAGCTGGAGCGCTGCGTGATGGAGCTGGGATTTGTCGGCTGCAATCTGAATCCCGATCCCTCCGGCGGTTACTGGAAGGAGCCGCCGCTCACCGACAAATGGTGGTATCCGTTCTACGAAAAAATGGTGGAGCTGGAGGTGCCCGCGATGGTCCACGTGACGGGCACGTGCAATCCCGCCTTCCACACCACCGGCTCGCACTATATCAATGGCGACACGACGGCTTTCATGCAGTTCCTGACCTCCGACCTGTTCAAGGATTTTCCCACCCTGAAGTTCGTCATTCCGCACGGAGGAGGCGCGGTGCCCTATCACTGGGGCCGCTATCGCGGAATCGCGCAGGACATGAAGCGCCCGCCGCTCAAGGAACTTCTTCTGCGCAACGTGTATTTCGATACGTGCGTTTACCACCAGCCGGGAATCGATTGCATGACCAAGGTCATTCCCTCAGACAACATCCTCTTCGCGTCGGAAATGGTCGGCGCCGTCAAGGGCATCGACCCCGAAACCGGGCACTACTTCGACGACACGCGGCGTTACATCGACGGATCGACTATCCTAAGCGCTGCGGACAAGAACAAAATTTTCGAGTCCAACGCGCTGAGAGTTTATCCGCGGCTCGCCAGGCAAATTCAGAAGCAGGGAATTGCCGCAAGCGCCTGAAGAGATTTTGAATTTGGGTATTTGAATTTCCGTGTGCCGCACCGTTGCCATTTCTGCAAGGGTGCGGGTTTTCGGCCCTGCAATTTGAGCGTTTCCGGTAGTCGCTGAATCTAAACCCGCACCCTTTGAAAACCACAAAGGGTGCGGCACGCAAACAACGACGACCTACCGCCTCCCGCCTACGACCTGCCACCTGCCACCTCTTCTCACCTTCCAGAGTCGGAGGACTGCTTACTTGCGGTTTCCGCTCCTCGAGGAATCTTTGGCGCGGGAACAGTCGCCGCGCGAAAACCCGACAGACTGAAGTCTGTCCTACTCAAACCTTGACGAACTCTGACAGTTTTCGCACAATCAAGCCATCAAGAAAACGAGGGTGCCAAAATGGGGAAAATCGTAGCAGCTTTCGGAACGGTACACGCGCCGCAGCTCTTTGTCCGGCCGCCGAGCGAAGACCTCTCCCAGCTTGACGCGGACGTTGCCGCGATGCGCCTGCTTGGCAAGGACCTGGACGAGACCAAGCCGGACGTGGCGCTAGTGATCGGCAACGACCACATGGAAACCTTCTTCCTCTCCTCCGTCCCAACCTTCGCCATCATGTCCGGCGAGCGCGCCCGCGCGGAATTCGCCCGCAAAACATACGATCTTCCAGTTCATCAGGGGCTCGCCGAAGACCTGCTCGACAAGCTAGTCAATGCCGACTTCGACATGGCCTATTCGCAGGACGCCGTTCTCGGCCATGCGTTCGCCGCGGTATATGAATGGGTCATCGAAGGCAGGAAAATTCCCGTGGTTCCGATATTTGTGAACGCCTACTTGCCGCCGCTGCCCACCGCGCGGCGCTGCGAACAACTAGGGAAGGCCATCGCCAAAGTGATCGCCAGCCGGCCGGAACGCGTCGCGGTGATCGCCAGCGGCGGAATGTCGCACTTCCCCGGCACGTGGAAATACCCGCAGCCCGATTTTGAGTTCGATTACTGGGCCATCGCGCAGATGGAGAAGGGCAACCATGGAGCCCTCCTGAATCTTACTTCAGAACAATTTGACGTAGTGGGAAACACCGAGATGCTCTCCTGGATGATCATGTTCGGAATGATCGGGGACCAGCCCGGCGAGCTCATCACCTACCAGCCCACCTGGCACCACGGTCACGCCGTGATGCGCTTCCTCCCCGATAAAAGAACCGGGAAATTTTCGGAGGAAGGCACCAAAGGTCCGGCCAACTACAAATTCAAGGGTTCGGAAGGATACGAATTTTATAAGCATCCCGCGCCTTCCGCGTACAAGCTGAACAAGATTCTCTACGATCTGCGCTTCAAGCCGAGCCTGCGCGTGCGCTTGATCAACGACATTCCGTCGGTGGCGGCCGAGTACGGTTTGCCGCCGGAGGAATCGAAAGTCCTGGAGACATTGCAGGACGAGGACATCGAGAAATTCCGCAACGGCACGGTTCACCCCCTGGTGAAAGCGGGCGCGCATCCGCTCGGAATGTGGATGAGCGTCATCGTGTTCCACGCGGAATTGCGCAGGCTTCGCGCCGCGGCCGCCAAGGGCGAGTCCGAAAAGACAAGCGTAACGAACTAGTGGCACAGGCATTCAGCATGTGGGCGTTGGTCAGAGCACGATCGACCCTGCTGCAACAAAAACCAAGAGGCTGAAGCCTGTTCTACTGATCCTGCCATCCAGTTTTCTTATCACATTCAAATCGCTTCGGAGGAATCATGCCCAAGATGCGCGCCGTTCAAATCCCGAACGCCAAAGGCCCGTTCCAACTAGTGGAGCGCGAAGTCCCGCAGCCCATCGCCGGATCCGTGCGCATCAGAGTGCAGGCCTGCGGCATCTGCCACAGCGATGAGTACGCCAAAGAGGGTTCGCGCCCGGGTATCACGTACCCGCGCATTCCGGGACACGAAATCGCCGGAGTGATCGACGCCGTAGGTGCGGGCGTTCTCGGCTGGGAAGTGGGGCAGCGCGTCGGAGTGGGCTGGCACGGCGGGCATTGCGGCTATTGCAATTCCTGCCGTCGCGGCGATTTTGTGACCTGCAGCAAAGGGCGGCAAATTACAGGCCTGACCTGCGATGGAGGCTACACCGAGTTCATGCTCGTTTCCGCAGCGGCGCTCGCCGCGATTCCCAGCGAGATTTCCGCCACGGATGCGGCTCCATTATTGTGCGCCGGCGTGACCACGTTCAATTCGTTGCGGAATAGCGGCGCGCGGCCCGATGACCTCGTCGCCATCCTCGGCCTCGGCGGGCTCGGCCATTTGGGTGTTCAATTTGCCGCCAAGATGGGTTTTGAAACCGTCGCCATCGCGCGTGGAAAAGACAAGGAGCCGTTCGCGAAAAAACTCGGCGCAAAACATTACCTCGATAGCGAATCGCAAAATGTCGCCGCTGAGCTTGAAAAGCTGGGCGGGGCCAGAGTCATCCTTTCCACGGTCACCAGCGGAAAAGCGGTGAATGCGGTCCTGGGTGGCATGGGAATTAACGGCAAAACAATCCTCGTCGGCAATCCCGATCAGCCGTTGGAAGTGACCGCACGCCTGCTGATCGCCGGGCGCCGCTCGATCGGCGGCTGGCCCTCCGGCTCGCCTATTGATTCCCAAGACGCGCTCGCCTTTTGCGCGCTCACCGGCGTGCGGCCCATGACGGAAGTGTTTCCACTCGAACGCGCTGCCGAAGCGTACGAACGAATGATGAGCGGGAAAGCGCGCTTCCGAGTCGTCTTGAATACCGGTCTTTAAGTGGCGCAGGTTTCAGCCTGTGGGGTGTGGACCTTGCAAGGACGAACCCCCGCAGGCTGAAGCCCGCGCCACAGACCCCATGAATCAATTCGATGAAAAGGGTATGTCACTATTCATGACAACATGCGGTTGGACTAGCAGCCTTCATAGTCTTATACTCTTCCCGTGAATCCCGAACCAGATCTGCTGACGCCTTTGCACCGCTACTGGGGCTACGACGCGTTTCGCCCCTTGCAGGAAAACATCGTGCGCAGCCTGCTCGCGGGCCGCGACACTTGCGTCGTCATGCCCACCGGAGGCGGCAAGTCGTTGTGCTACCAGCTGCCCGCCGCCATGTCGCAAGACAAAACCGTCGTGGTCATCTCTCCATTGATCGCTCTGATGGAGGATCAAGTGGCGCAGCTCGACCAGATGGGAATTCCCGCGGCGCTTTTGAATAGTTCGATTCCAGCGGTGCAGCAATCCAGGGTTATCGCGAAGGCGCATGCGGGCGGATATCGCCTCCTGTATCTTTCCCCCGAACGGCTGGTACGCGAGGACACCAACGCCTGGCTGCGGGGCGTTCCGGTCCTGCTCTTCGCGATTGACGAAGCTCATTGTATTTCGGAGTGGGGCCACGAGTTCCGCCCTGAATACCGCCAGCTCAGCCGTCTGCGCGTTCACTTTCCGGACCGCGCGATCGCGGCCTTCACCGCCAGCGCCACGCAGCGCGTGCGGCATGACATCATTCGCCAGCTCCAGCTGCGCGAGCCCCACAAATACATCGCCAGCTTTCACCGGCCCAACTTGCGCTACGTGGTGCGCGCCACCGACGCGCGCTCTCAGACTGAACTCCTGCTGCGCGCCATGCGCAGCTACGGAAACGAAAACATCATTGTCTACGCTCCCACGATCGCCACAGTGGAGTCCACCGTGGACCTTCTTCAAGAAAACGGAATCCCCGCCATTGCCTATCACGGCCAGATGAATTCCGTCGATCGGCGGCGCAATCAGGAACGCTGGATGGCGGACGAAGTGCGCGTGATGGTGGGTACGATCGCATTCGGTCTGGGCATCAACAAAGCCGCCGTGCGCGCAGTCATTCATCTCTCGCTCCCGAAATCCATCGAGCAGTATTACCAGGAGGCGGGACGCGGCGGGCGCGACGGTCTCCCGGCGGATTGCGTCCTGCTCTGGCAAAAGAAAGATGTCGGTTTGCACGCCTACTTCATCGGCCAGATTAACGATCCGGAAGAAAAAGAGCGCGCCTGGCAGCGATATCACGAAATTCGGGGTTTTGTAGAGTCGGATATCTGCCGCCACCGCAGAATCTGCGGACATTTCGGCGAGAACAAGAAATGGCCGTCCTGCGGCGCCTGCGATGTTTGCGGCTACGAGCCCCCATGGTTGTCCGCTCCCGTGGAGGAAACCCCGTCCAAGCGGAAGCGGTCCAAATCGCGATCCATTGCGCCGGAGGCGCCGCCGTCAGGGCACCCGTTGGAAAGAACCGCTCCCGGGCCTGTGCTGGTGCAGGAGTTATCCGGCGTGGACGCGAATTTGCGCGAGTTTTTACGCGAGTGGAGAAGGGAAACCGCGAGCGTGCAAAATGTCCCGGCCTACGTCGTGATGCATGACACGACGATCGAAGAGATCTGCCGTGTCCGCCCAGGCTCGATTGGCGGCCTTTTGCACATCACCGGAATCGGCGAACGCAAGGCCGAATTGTACGGCCGCCAAATTCTCGGCGCGCTCAAACGATTTCGTGACGGAGCGCGCGCCGCGGCCCCGGAAAAGAAGATCACCCCGAGCGAAGAGACGATGCAGTTGATCGAGCAAGGCAAAACCCTGGATGAAATCGCCGTGATTCGAGGGCGCAGACGCTCGACAATCGTCAGCATGGTCTCGGATCTGGTGGAGCGCGGGTTGTTGGAATTTCAAAACAGTTGGGTCGAGGAGGACAGGCAGAGGCAGATTGAAGCTGCCGCAGGCAAACTCGGATTGGAAAAATTCACGCCCATCAAGGAGGCCTTGCCGCCGGATTTCACGTACGACGAAATTCGGCTGGTAGTGGCAAATCTGCGGCGCCGCGGCGGGCAATCCATGGCTGCGGCGACGTGACTCAACACCGCGCGCAGCGGATCAGGCGCGCGAGGGCTCGAGCGAAGCAGGGCGGGCTTCGTGTATTTCCAGAGTGACCATTTCCAGATCGCCCATCATACTGTGAATGATGAACCACGCGATGATGTAAAAGCAGCTCATGCTCATCAGCACCGGTACGTAGCCCACATGCGGGATCACGGTTCCGGGAATGATTCCCGAAAATAAAGCCCCGCCCAGTCCTCCCAGGCACACGCCGAATCCGTTGGCGCTGCCCACAGCCTGCGAGGGGAAAACATCCGCGGGCGCTATAAATAGATTTGTCATCCATGCCTGATGAGCTGCGGTGGCCAGGCCAAACAGCAAGACCGCGAATCGCGCGTTCTGCACCACGACGCCCAGGGTGCACGCCGGCATGACAATGGCGCAAAATAGCATGGTCATCTTGCGCGCCTTGCCGACTGTCCATCCGCGCTTGATCAGGAAACTTGAAACTACGCCTCCCATCAGCGCGCCCACCGCCGAAATGGCATACACAATCATTAAAGCCCTGTAGCGCTGCGATGGTGTGAAGTGTCGCACGTCCGTAAAGTATGTCGGCAGCCAGAACAGATAAAACCACCAAACTGGATCGGTGAGAAATTTTGCCAGGCCATAGCCCCAAGCCTGCTTGTACTTCATCACCTCGCTGATGGAGATCTTTGCGCCCGGAGTCGTTGGGGCTCCGGCTTGCTTTGGCAAGCGATAGGTCAAGAACCAAAACGGCAGCCAGAGGAATCCAAGTCCGCCCATGATGGCGAAGCAGGCCTGCCATCCAAGCGTGTAGGCAATCAAAACGAATAGAGGCGGCCCGAAAATGTTGGCCAGATTCGTGCCTGCATTCACGATTCCCATGGCCGTGGCGCGTTCGTCCGGAGGGAACCATTCCGCGGCGGCTTTGCTGCATGCAGGAAAATTAGCGGATTCACCCAGGCCCAGCACGGTCCGATACAATCCAAATTGAAATGCGCTGCCCGCGAACGCATTGAGCGTGGCCGCGAGGGACCATAGCATTGTGGCGATGCCGTAACCGACCCGCGTGCCGTAGCGGTCCAGCAGCTTGCCGCCGAGAAGCGACCCGCCCGCATAGGCGAGCTGGAACACCATTTGAATCGTGCCGTAAATGGGCAGGCCGAAGTGGAACTTGTCGCGGATCTCCGGAAGGATCACGCCAAGAATCGCGCGGTCCAAATAGTTTACGGTGGTCGCAAAAAATAAAAGACTGACAATCACCCAGCGAATGCGCATTTGAAGCTAATCATACTGCATGTTTCCACCAGCGCGTCTCAAAATTCGGCAGACGATTGCGGACATATATCGAATCAGGAAAATGGATGATTCTCGCCTGAGCGGATTCCTTGGCGGGGCGGATGTGAGGAAAACTCCGTAGACGATTTCCCGAAAAAAAAGGCCGTGCCGGAATGGATCTTCCGACCGACCCACTCAACGAAACGACCTGTGCCGGGGTCTCCGTTCTATGCGTTGGCAAAGCTCTCGAGAGCGGCGCGATTCGGGATCATCAACGTCGATCCCTGAATGGCAACAAGACGTCGTTCCTTAAAATCGCTCAGGGTGCGTGTAGCCGTCTCGCGGGTCGTGCCAAAATTTCATGGGACTGTGATCCGGGTCCCGGAAAAACGGTGCAAAATGACATATGAAGTATGTGGCCAGCTACGTTCACCCTTTGCTGAGAGTGCGCGGATTGAACCGAAGCAGGCAAATTAGAAAAAAGAATCAAAAGGACAGACAACGATTCATCCAGCGCCCGCCCTTCAACATAATAGAAAAGAAAATTGCATTGTACGGCTGACAGGAGGTGGAATGCTCATCAAATGCTGCAATCCTGAGTGCCAAGCGCCATTTGACTATCGCCAGGGCCGGCTTATCCGCTTCACCGGGACCCCTTCGAGCGGCAATGACCCCAAAAATCGGCGCAGGATCCAACATTATTGGCTCTGCGGAAAATGCGCAGAGCTGTACGTCTTTGATTTCGAATCAGGAATGGGTGTAAAATTAAAACCGCGTGAACAAGAATCGTCAGTGGAAAACCCTTTTCATTTCACCAACTCTGCGTAGATTCTGGATAAAAAAGCCTCAATTGCCCACAGTCAGGACTAGGCGGCCGGCGTTCGCGGCAACGCGGCTTGCAATCAAATCCGAAGAGTATGTAGCTCCAGTGAGAGGCCAAGGCTTCCGTTTCATCTTTCCTTCAAAACGGAAATCCTGGAGAATCAACAAGTGTGACTTTCGTCACCGAACGCGACTCACGAGAATCATATAATGTGCGACGCTGCAAGCGCTGGAGGTGCGTCATGAGAAGCAAGGTCACGTGGTTCCTTGTTGCGGCCGCTGGTCTTGCATTGGTTTCTGGTCCGATATCGGCGCACCACGGCATTACGAACTACGACATGAAGAAAACGATTGTGCTCTCTGGGACGATCACGGCTTTCGACTGGTCTAACCCCCATTGTCTTGCCTATGTGGATGTAACCGATGATAACGGCCACGTCAAGCACTGGACACTGGAATTGTCATCGACGTTCACGATGTCTCATAGAGGATGGGATAAGGATACGCTGAAACGAGGAGACCAGGTCACGCTTGAGACTCACCCCGCTAGGAATGGCGCTCCGATAGGCATAACCATGGGTCCCGGATTCGCTTTGAAGGTTGTAGTCAACGGCAAAGGGGCACCTTCCCGATAAATGCCAGGGGCGTGCGCCAGGGAACGAACTTGGAAAGCAGGCGATCAGAAAGTAGCCAGTCAAGGATCTTACAGGAGAGGGCCGGAATGGCTTTGAGCACGCGCTTGCACAAGAGCGGCTGCGGATTTTTGTACAATTCAAAATGTTTCTTGCCGCCCGCCAAGTCTCGACGCGTCAGTCTCCCGCTGGCGTTAGCGATGATCTCCTGTCTTGCGATGGCCGTGCGCGCGGATACTGTAGGAAGCATTTCGGGAACGGTAACGGACCAAACTGGCGCCGTGATTCCGGATACGACGGTGACAGCTCTGAATCTTGACACCACGGTGCAACAGACCACCAAGACCAATGGCAATGGCTTTTACAGTTTCACCGCGCTGCCCGTCGGCCGCTATGAGATCGAAGTCATTCGCGAAGGGTTTGAACCCTACAAGCGCACCGGCCTCGTCGTAGACGTCAATTCTCAGCTCCGAGCAGACATCACGTTGTCCATGGGCGGGCAATCGGAAGAGGTTGTCGTTTCCGCCGCTTCGGTGCAGGTCGAGACTCAGAGCACCCAAATGGGCGATGTCGAAACCGGCCAGGTGATAACGGCAGTCGCCCTGAACGGAAGGAGCTTCACCGATCTGCTGTCACTTCAACCCAGCATCGTGCCAATGTCGACCCAGACGAATGATTCGATCGTCATGGCGGGTGTCACGGTGGCGGTCGTGCCTTCGGGAGCCCTGAATCCAGGGAACCAATCCATCAACGGGCAACGGGAGGACGCCAACGGATTTCTCGTCAACGGGTCCGACGTCAAGGAGTTGATGAACGGCGGCACTGCGATCATTCCGAATCTGGATTCTATTGCCGAATTCCGAGTGCTGACCAACAATTTCGACGCGGAATACGGCAACTATGCCGGTGGCATCGTGAACGTGGTGACCCAGATGGATCGGACCAGATTCATGGTAGCGCCTTCGAATTCCTGCGCAACACCGTTCTCGATGCGAAGGACTATTTTGATCCAGCAAAGGGACACCTATCAACAAAATCAATTCGGCGGCACGCTCGGTGGGCACTATCAAGAAGGGCAAGCTTTTCTATTTTGGAGATTATCAAGGAACGCGCACGAACCAGGGCATTTCCACCGGCAAGATCCCCGTGCCCACTTTCGCCGACCGCTCGGGAAATCTTTTTGATCAGGCCAGTTTGTTTGAAACTGGATGTAACGGCGGGCCGTGCACGGTCTCTCGATGCGATGTTTTGAGCACGTGCCTTGCCACGCAGCTCTCGAACAGCTTGACGGCTGCTACTGGGTCCCCAGTGCTGTCCGGCCAGCCACGGCACCACACCGGGGAGCCGTTCCACTTTTCCGGGTGCAAGAGCTATGCGGATTGCGTTTTTCCGAATGGCATGTTTCCGCAAGCTGCCTGGTCCGCTCCGGCCCAGCATTTGCTGCAATATATACCCATGCCGACGGATATCGCCCACTCGACTTTCTCCACCGGCTCGGAGTCGGAGGTTGTGCGAGATGACAAGGGCAGCATCCGCGTCGACACTGGCACGACTCGCTGGGGGCAGCTTCTCGGCCTATTATTTCTATGATAATTATCATGTGAATAATCCTTACCCGACCGGGCAAGGCGGCGCCTCGGTCCCAGGATTCAACGGTCTGAATCTGGGAACGGCGCAATTGCTGAATCTTGGCGATGTAAAATCCTTCGGCTCTACCAGCGTGAACGAGTTTCACCTGAGCTTTATGCGCAGCTACAACAACGTGGGCCAGCCCGCCGGAGGTGTCGGGCCAAGCCTCGCCTCGCAAGGTTTCCTCACCGGCGTCGGGACCCAAGGCATTGTTCCGCTGGACCCTGCCATCGAGGGCGTAGAAAACCTTATTTTCAATTCCTTTGTCGTGGGGACGCCGATCACGAATCTGTCGCAAGTGAACGACACCTATACGGCGAGCGATAGCTTCTCAAAGGTGATCGGCAAGCACACGATCAAAACCGGCGTCGAGCTGATCCTCGACCAGATCAACGTCCATCCAAATCCCGAGTTCAACGGGGGCTTCACGTTCAATGGCAGCCAAACCGGCTCGGACTTCGCGGATTTCCTGATCGGAGCGCCAAATCTCTACAATCAGGCCGATTCGCAGGCATTCTATCCGCGACATAAGTACGTGGGAGGATTCGGGCAGGACAGCTGGCAGATCAGGTCCAACCTGACGCTCAATTACGGGCTCCGCTGGGACCTGATGCGATATTGGTCCGAGAAGTATAACCAGATACCTACTTTCATTCCGGGGGAGCAGTCCAAAGTCTATCCGACGGCTCCCGTCGGTCTTGTCTACCCCACCGATCCCGGAGTCCCGAATACGCTCGTGCCGCAGAAGAATCGTTTTTCACCGCGGTTAGGACTCGCTTACTCCCCGAACACTGCGGGTGGATGGCTCGGCAAGTTGATTGGAGGACCCGGCAAAACAAGCATACGAGCGGGCTATGGAATTTTTTATTCGGTGATTCAGGGAAATACGATCGCATTTGATGAGCCGCAGCCTCCATACGGATTGAGCTATACCAGTCCAAGTGCTCCGTTGTTCGCCACGCCCTTTACCTCGGCGAGTGGCGAACCCGGCATCAACCCGTTTCCGCTGACCTTTCCTCCACTCAATGCTTCCGTGTCGCATCCTAACCCGAGCATTAATTACGCGCAGTTCCCATCCATCGCCGGGATGACCGCGCCGCCCCCCACGAACACTTATCCGTACACGGAGAATTACTTCCTTTCGGTCCAACGCGAACTGAATGCCAATACCGTACTGAATCTGTCCTACGTCGGCTCCGAGGCCCATCACCTGTTGGTTGTTTATTCGGCAAACCCGGGAAACCCGGCCCTGTGTCTGTCATTGCCAGGTTGTGGACCGGGCGGAGAAAATCCCCCCACTCCGTACGTCAACTCTTCCGGCCAGCAAATCATTTGCACGCGCCAGGGGATCGGGTGCGCGTTCGGCAATGACGATTATGAAGGCAGCGTTGGCAATTCCAATTACAATTCCTTTCAAGCCACGCTGCAGCGCAGAACCAAGAGCCTCGATTTAATGATCGCCTATACCTACAGCAAGTCGATCGACAACGCGTCGAGTCTTGCGGACCCCGGCAATCCCTTTAATCTTCAACTCATGCGAGCGCTTTCGGCTTTTGACTTGAAGCACAACCTTGTCGCAACTTATGAGTACACGCTTCCCGTCGACCGTCGTGGTTCGACGATCCAATCGCTGGACGCAAGGATGGGTGATTTCAGGAATTACTCATGCCAGCACGGGTTTTCCCGTGACTCTTTCCAGCGCCGACGACAATTCTCTTCAGGGAAGCAATCCCAACGGAGTGAATAGTCGCTACATGGACTTGCCGGATGTTGTTCCCGGCCCCTTGGATTTGGGACATTACCCACAGAACGGGCAGGCTTATTATTTCAATATTTCGCTCTTCAAACCGAAACGCCCTAGGGACGCCCGGCGATGCTTCACGGCGATATTTCTACGGGCCCGGTTCATTCAACACCGACCTCGCGCTGCTGAAATCTGTCGCGCTATCCGAAGCGAAGGCGATTCAGTTGCGCCTCGAAACTTTTAACATTTTCAATCATACTCAATTCTTTGGGCCGCAGTTCGTCAACGGCAATATTTCCAGCCCTCTTTTCGGCGAAGTGGTAAAAGCCGCGCCGCCCCGGCTGATGCAACTCGCGGTGAAATTTACATTCTAATTTGCAATGCTCATCAATAATTCAGAGCTCGGCGGTGGCATCATGCGCGGAGTCTTGCTGGCGAGGCGAAGTAGCGCCGGTGCTACAATAAACCATCCGGATCGGGGCGCGAGCGATCACGCGCTCCGATCCGGATTTGCCTGTGCGTTGCTAATCTGCCGGCGGCCTGGGCGCTGGAGGAACAGGCTTGGTGAACTTGGCGTCCTCCACCGGCGCATTTGCGTCGACCTGCGACCACTTGTAGGTTCGGTTTCCTTCGGCGCTCACGACGCGCATGGTAAAGGGAACCTTCGCGCCGCTGACGTCGCGGTAGTCCTCGTAGTAGGTCTCCTCCGGAAAGGATCCGATGACGCTTTGCATGGTTGTATAGGAACGCAGCAGCAATCCCGTTTGCGCATCGAAATTGATCCGGTCGATCACGGCAAAGCTATCCTTGCGCGTGCCGACAACGCGATACGTATCGCGGTCGCCGATTTTTTCCATCGCGTCGACTTGCACGTTGGTATGGTCGTCCCTGAACTCGAGCCCGGGAAACTTTTCGCCCAGCTCGACCAGCATGCGCAGCTCGTCACCGGTATCTTCGCGAATCGGCGTGTTGTGCCAGCCGATCATTCCGTCGAAGCCTGTGGACACCGGGGGCCTGCCGGGAAATGTAACTGAAATGACTCCCTTTGGGGACTTGACGTAATGCTCAGCCGGAACCGTTCCCATCACCGGGGGCGGCGGCGGAGGCCCGCCCGGGGGGCCCGGGGGCGGTGGAACAAGCATGTCGGCGGTTCCCTTAAAAGAGAGAGCGGTTATCTTGCTGACCGCTGCCTCGCCGCCCAGTGCCTGCTCATACTTGCTGAAAACGTCCGCCACGGAAGGAAGCGGTGCAGCGGCAGCAGCAGGTTTCGGCGCCGGCGCCGGGCCTGATATTACGGTTGCCGGCGCTTTGCTCGGCGACATGCCGGGTTCGAGATTCGAAAAGTTTTTGAGGGCGAGCGTTGGGAAAAGTTCCATGGCACTCGGCTCCGTGGGCGCTTTGTCGCCGGTGAGAAGCAGCGTCGACGCAGCCTTGGCTGCGCCGCGATGGCAGGTATAACACGTCAGTTCGCGCTTGCCGTCAAATACAGTGTTGTTCAGCGCCATGGTCATCTGGATCATGCTCCGCGCCACGTGTTTCTCGCGTTTGTCTTCTTGATCAAAATGCCCGATGACGTGGCAATAGCCGCACCCCACGCCGAGGGCGGTGGTAATGTATTCCATCGCGGGGTGAATCTGGTCGGCCGGAATGCCCTTTAGCGCTTCGATTTTTTTATAAAATTGGTCGGCGGTTTTGCCCTTCATGTCGGCCGCCAGCGGCGGCGGCGCAGGTGGAGCAGCCGCCGGCGCTTGCGCGTGGAGGGTCGGCGCATTCATGCCGAGCGCGGCGATCGCCAACGCCAGCATTCCCAGCATCCCGGAAACTTCATGCACAAAAAATTTCTTGTTCATACTTTTTCGGTTATCCTCTCGCTGATTTTTATGTTTGGTCCGATTTGAGCATCCGGCACCGATCGGATGTGGGCCTAATCCTAAGTCATTGCCAGCATTAAAAGCAATGAGCGAGCAGGTGGGCGCCACTCTGGGGGCGCTTGGGTTCCGGAGGTGAATCATTCTGGCTAGTGACACGGGAGCCCATTTGGGACTACTCTCTGACAACGAGATCTGCTCTGGAGGGACGCACATGAAAATGCGGGCGGAAATTTTCGGTGGGTTTCACACATTCATTTTGCGGTTTGGGCTTGCGGCGCTGCTTTGCGCCACATTGGGAATTGTTCCGGCGCGGGCGGCCTGCAACACAGCTGCGCTAAGCGCCCTTGGCGTTCCCGATATGACCATCGCCTCCGCGACTGTCGTGCCGCCGGCCGGGCCGAATCCCGAGTATTGCGATGTGAAAGGTTCCGTTGCCACCTCCGGAGAAGGCGCGGATCCCGGCTCGGCAAATTTCGAGATCATGCTGCCAGCCAACTGGAACCAGAAATTCATCTTTCACGGCGTCGGCGGGCTGGCAGGCTCTCTCACCTCGTCGGCGAATCCCGCCGATCAGTCCCAGATGCTGGCGAGGGGCTATGCCACCGCGATTACGGATACGGGCCACCTCGCCGCCAATCCGACCTGGGAATACACCGCGCCGGGCACGCCCGACATGCCGAAAGTCATCGACTACTTTTTCCGCTCCGTGCATGAAGTCACGCTCGCCGCGAAACTGCTCGTCAAAAATTACTACCACGCGGAGACGATCCGGCGCTCCTACTTCGATGGCTGCTCCAACGGCGGCAAGATGGGCCTGATCGAGGCGACGCGCTTCCCCAGCGACTACGACGGCATCATTGCCGGAGCGCCCTGGCTCGATCCTGTCGGCACATCGCTCTGGAGTTTGAAAAATACCAAGGCGCTGCTCGACGGCTATATCCCTTCGGCGAAATTCCAGGCCGTCAACGCAGCGATCCTGAAACAATGTGACAAAATTGACGGCGTCGCGGACGGACTCATCCAGAATCCCGCGAAGTGCGCGTTTCAGCCGGACGCACTAGTCCCCGAAACTCTCACGCAGAAGCAGGCTGACGCCCTCAAGCTGATCATGAGCCCGGTTCGCGACGAGCAGGGCAAATTGATTTATCCCGGAGCGTCTGTTGGCAATCTGGGACAGGAGAACATGACGGTCCGCGGCCCAACGAATTATCTCGAAACGCCGCCCGCCGATCCCAAATCCGCCAAGCCCTGGGGCGACGCGGCGTTGCCGGCGAATTGGTCCCTCGCCCAGAACATTCTGATGAAACTTGGCTACTACGATGCCGGCAAGGACATGAACAACTCGATCGAGAGCAACGGCGTCGTGAAGAACGAAGCGCTGAACCTCGTGTACACGCGACTCGCCGTGGATATTCCCGATGATCCATCGGCATTCGGGGCGTATTTCGCCAAAGGCGGAAAGCTGCTGATCTATCACGGATACGACGATTTGATTATTTCTCCCTACAGCAGCATCTGGTTCTACGAAGACCTCGCGCAGGAAAACGGTGGCTACGATAAACTCCAGCAGAACGCGCGCCTCTTCATGGTGCCCGGCATGCAACATTGCGTCCTGGGCGCGGGGCCAAATTCATTTGACTCGTTGAGCGCCCTCGAACAATGGGTGGAAAAGGGAATTGCCCCCGATGCGATTCCCGCCACGCACTCGACCAACAACGCGGTGGACCGCACCATGCCGCTCTGCAAGTTTCCCGAGAAGGCGCATTACAAAGGCAGCGGCGATCTCAAGAGCGTGTCCAGCTGGTCATGCCCGCAAAACGACAAGTCACTGCTCGCCGTCGGCCCCAACGGCGTCCTGGCCGGAGTGAGCGCGGCGGCCCCCGCGCGCGTCAGCGCACCGGCGAAACTAATGTCGAAGAGCGGGAACTAAAGTTCGAGGTTTTGGTGGCACAGGCTTCCGCCTGTATGATTTTGTGCGCCCGATAGAGAACGTCGGGATTGGAAAACGAGATTTGTGTGTAGGTTCGGCCTGAATCAAAACCCGCAAGCTGAAGCGTGCGCTACTTGCCGCCCTCGGACTTTTGCTGCATGTCGCTGTACGTAACGTTATCCTCGCAAACCATTTCTCCAAGATTCCAGTCCGGCTTCAGTTCATAGATGGCATGACCACCCCAAGGTTTGGTGTACGCCTTCGGGTCTTCAATCGTCGTGTCGATCGTCGGCGTGTCATGGTTCACGCGCCGCAGGCGCTCCACGACGTGCAGATCCTCGGTGTGCGGATGGCCGTCATTGTCGAGCCAGGTCTTGTCATTAAATCCCGTTGTATCCACGACCAACGTATCTCCCTCCCACTTGCCGATCGAGTCCCCCATCCAGGTGCCGGGCAAATCCTTGGTGTGCTCGCGCCCGTCGGTGTAGATATTCCGCACGAAATGGTCATACTCGAAGAGCATTAATACACGCCCGGGGAGATTGGCAATCTCCAACGGTTCCCCTCGAATGAGAAAAATTCTCGGAACGCCCGGCGGAAAACACTGCAAAATCGGATCGTTTGACTCCGAAATGGAGACGGCATTGGGGCCAACGTTCGGCTTAGCGGACTTGAATTTCTCTTCCGCCCAGGGAGTCATCGGCGGCTTCTCGTTGGCAATGGAAAATGCTAGCTCGTAGATGGTGTACTTGCGGGTTTTGTCGGGCGCTCGCCGCGACCGCCGCCAAACTCCGGACAGGTCCACCGTCGGAGCCGGCGCTTGCGCTTTTGCCACATTCGTCTTAGAAGTCTGAGCAAGTATCAGGGGCGATGTTGCAAGAGCAGTCGCCGCCGAAAGCGTCAAACACAATAAACGATTGCGCATTTCTGAGACTCCGTTGGCGAATGTTACTCCGCGTAATCCTCGCCTCGATCCATCACGGTTTCCTTTCCGTTCGGAAACACGACCTTGCGGAGGCGTAAGATTTTCGCGCCGCTCTTTGCGACGTTGCCGACAAAGGTGACCTGGTCCCCCGGCCTGAAAATAGTTTTGTTCCATCCGAGCCGGGCCATGGTGGTCAGACTGGGGGCTTCGGCAGTCCATTTTTCGGCTTTGCCGTCAGTTCCCGTTACTTCAAACCAGATTTCGGTGTGCGGATTCATGAATTGAAAATCCGTTACCGTGCCTTTGTAGGTGGTCAATTTTGAGTCGTATACCGACGATCCGTGATGGGCCATGACCGGACCGGAGAATATTGCAGTACCAATCGCCAAGACCAGGAAAAAGAAAATTTTATTTTTCATGGAGCACCTCATACTCGGCGCGAATATCCCATTGCCATTCGGCTCTGTCAATGCAAAACCGCAAGGCGAGGTTTCAACGTTGTTTTGCTCCGAATCACTTGGCCGGGGTGTCCGGCGAAATGGCTTCCGGTGCATCGGCTGGAGCGAGGCCAACGCGCTCGATGACCACGCGCTGAATGTGGACCGGCACGACCGGCATGTCTCCGGCGTCGCGCGGCACTTGCGCAATTGCTTTCACGACGTCCACATTTTCGCACTGTCCCCAGATCGTGTACTTTCCGTTGAACGACGGATAGGCGGCCTCGGTGATGAAAAATTGCGTGTCGTTCGTGTCCGGGCCGCTGTTGGCCATCGCCAGGCGCCCCGGCGTGTCGAACTTGAGTGACGGAGCGATTTCGTTCTTGTACTGGAAGCCCGGCCCCTCGGGATGTCCGACGCCCGTGCCGAGCAAATCGCCGCCCTGAATCATGGCGCCCGGAATCACGCGGTGAAACGTGAGGCCGTCAAAGAATTTTTTGCGCTCAACCTGCTTCGTCTCGGGATGCACGTACGAGATTTTTCCAATCGCCAGGCCCACCATGGTGCGTACCGTGACCGGCGCTTCCGCCTCGAACAGTTTGCAGGAGATTTTCCCTTTGTCCGTCTCGAACGTCCAATACAGTCCTGGCTTGCGCTTGTCGGCGGGCGCCGCCCCGGCCCGGGTTGCAGGGAAGAGCAGGGAAGATACGATGAGCGTCCCACTCGTGAGGAAAGTAGTTACAAGCGTTGTCAGATTTCGCATGGAATTTTGTGTTTGCAATCTCTGTTTACCTCCACGCACTCCGTGTCCTCTGCGTTGAAATCCAAAAAGCGCAACACAGAGTTCACTGAGAAAAGCAGAGTTTCGCAGAGACCCCTCGGTTGAAATTTACGTTTTTCTATCCTTCCAAATTCTGCGACGCAGTGACGCGCCCCGCAAGGTTTACCTTATTTTATTTCTTGACATATTTCTTCAAATCCATGGGGCCGACTTCCGCTCCGTAGACATTGCCCTCGTGGTCCACAGCAACGCCCTCTGCCGCGCTGGACCCACCCTTTGGCGCCGGATCCGGAATGAATGCCGTTACCTTGCCGTCCTTTGCGCTTCCGATTCGGATGCCTCTCTTGCAACCCGGGTTATACCCATACCCCGGTTGGTCCGTGGATTCCGAGTCGGCCACGTACATGGTGTCGTCCTTGTCGATAAAAATTCCACTCGGCCGGCCAAACTGCTTCCACTCGGCAATGAACTTGCCGTCCTGCGTGAAAATCTGTATGCGGTTATTGGAACGGTCGCCGACAAAAAGCCGCCCCTTGGAATCGAAGGCCAGGGTGTGAGGCACATTGAATTCGCCGGCAGCCGATCCGAGTCTGCCCCATTCCTTGATGAACTTTCCATCCTTTGTGAATTTCACGATGCGCGCGTTGACTTGTGAATTCGGCGGAGAACCGTGGCCGTCCGCGACAAAAATATCGCCATTCGGACCCACTATGACCGCTGACGGCCGATTGAATGTGTCTGGAGTATTGCCGGGGACGCCTGCCTTGCCGAGCGTCATCAAAACTTTTCCGTTGGGGCTGAACTTGAAGATCTGGTGGCCCTTTCCGTGTTTGCCCGCATCGTCATTTGTAGCAATTCCTCCGACCCCGTCGGTCACCCACACGTTTCCATCCTTGTCCGCAAAGATGCCGTGCGGAAGTATGAACATTCCCGCGCCAAAATTCTTCAGAAGTTTGCCGGACGGTTCAAACTCCAGGATTGGCGCAAGGTTTGAGTCCGCGCAACTATTTCCACCACAGCGGTCATAGGTCCAAATGTTGCCGTCAGGACCAACCGTAGCACCGGACGTCGATCCCCATTTTCTCCCGTCGGGCAATTGCGCCCAGTGGAGGACGGTTCGATACGGATTCGGCAAGTCGTTCGGCGGGGGATAGCTCGTCTGAGCCAGCGCGTTCACTCCGGAAAGTGAGAGGATCGCGACGCTCACTGCCAGCTCGAACCTTGCAAGGCTTGTATTTTGCATAATTGCCTCTCCATCGGTAGTTGCTGAATCCAGTTACGCTGCGGGATTCTACCACCCGGCAAGCTAGTTTCCAGCTTGAGTAAGCCGCAGTTGAAAGCAAACTTCCGGCAGCCTACAATCTGCGCTTTGTCCAGTTTCCGTCAGACCAGGGAAGCAAGATGATGCGGTCGCACATGATGGCCATTTCGTCAGATGTTCTGTGCGGCGCCGCGCTGTGCTTATTTTCTCTCCCCGCTTCTGGGCAGACTCCTGCGGAAATTAACGCCCTCGCAAGCCGGACAGCCGAGCGCGTTGCAAAAACTCACCAGCAATATATCTTCGTCGCAGGACTACAAGAATGCCGGTTGGACGCCGAGGTTTGCACGATGTTTGAGACGTCCGTACGGGCCGACCTTGAAAAAATGATTCCCGGCGTTCGGTTCATCAAACGGGAAAGCGTCATCAACATCCTCGAAGGCAGGGGGTTCCTTGCTCTTGACGCATACATGCCTGATGTCCTGAAAGCGGTGGCAACATCGGCAGGCGCCGATATTCTGGTGACCGATACTCTGCTATGGCAAAGTGACGGCTACGAATTAACCAGCGAGGTATACGACGCTATTCAAGCGAAGAAACTCGAACAATTCCGGGCCAAGATTGCGAGTCCCGTCCCTGATTCCGGCGGAGAACCACTTGTATTCAAAGATCAAGAAAGCGGCGCGTCCATAATCATCTTCAGGGGAAAGCAAACCAGCCCTCCTATCGTGGAGTATCCGGCGTGTTTGAGATGTCCCGACCCTTCGTTTACCCCTGAGGCGCGAGCCGACAGAATTCACGGCCGCGTTCTTCTGTTGGCGACCGTCACGGAACAGGGCTTAGCCGATCACATAGGTGTACTAGAAGGGCTAGCAGACGGCCTCACGGAGCAGGCACTCGAAGCTGTCGGGAACTGGCGCTTCAAGCCGGCGATAGGGAAGGACGGAAAGCCCTTCGCCACGCGAATGCCGGTCGAAGTGACTTTCCGTTTGCAATAATCGGCGCCGATTTTCACTCCAATTTCAACAAGTGAAACGCAAGCCCTCGAGTTCTCCAAACGCAAGCTATCCGTGGCGCCGGCGAGACGCCCGTGCCACTACGCATCGTACCCCAAGGCCAGTCCATTCTCTGGCCGCCAAATTCTGAATCGCCGTCGGCGCGGAATTCTCTTTACTTGCTCTCGATGTTGATTGCGTAGTAGCCGACCGTCTCCGTCGAAATTTCTTTCCACCAGTGAGGCGTCTTCGCCGGAATGGCGATGACGTCGCCCTTACTCAAGTGGAAAGTCTCTCCCCCTTCGATCGAAGTTGCCGTCATCTGCTCGGCGTTGGTTCGCTTGGCGCCGACCATTGTTCCGCCCGTGATAAACGTTGCCTCTCCATCCACAATGATGAAGATGTGGTTGGTATGCTCATGATATTCGACTCCGCCAGGCTTGCGGCGATTGGCCAGCACCACGAGGCCAGGGTCGCTCACGATTGGCCCGCCTTTGGCCATCACTGCCGCCGCCTTGTCGTGGGAGACATAGTGAACAGCCGCCGGAACGCCTTCTCCCGTGGAGGCCGCGGAGGCGGCAAATAAAACAAACATCGCGAATAACGCGGCTTTCGCAGGCGAAAATTTCATTTTGCCCTCATCTCCCATTCATTTTTTGTCTCAGCGATGATTTTACTTTGCGCCACCCACCGGCCGCGGCACGTGCATGGTCATCAGCACGAGCGCTCCATTAGCGGGTTTGAATTGGTGCGGTGTGCCTTCGGGAATGATCGCGAAATCCCCTTTGCCGATCGTCCGCGCCGTTCCACCGTCAATCGCCGTGCCCGAAAGGTTCGCATCGTTTGTGCGTTTCTCGCCCACCACGGTGCCGCCCGTGGTTAGCGTCCCGCCGCCGTCTATCACGTAAACCAGCTCCGCTTCTTTTTCGTGCACGGCCACCGCCCCCTCGACGGGCCGGTATTCAAGATTCGTCACGTACGGCGCGAGCGAAAGAATGTGTTCGGCGGCCATGACCTGACCTTCCTTTCGCTCAGCTTTGGCTTTGGCGAACAGTGCCTGCACATCCGCTGCGGATGTAAACGTTTTTATCGCTGCGGCATCCGTCTGCGCGGCAGGAGCCTGCGGCTGCGCCGAAGCCGCTGGGGTGACTGCCGGAGACTCGGCCGGTTTCCCGGCCATCACAACCACTGCTGCAACGAGTGCCAATACGAGACTTATTCCGAGTGCGCGCATACGAACCTCTCCTTACCGGGTCTTCCGGTTTGACTTTCCGGCTCGGCACACTTATACACCTCGGAGGCAGCCCGCGTGAACTCAAAATGATTCTTGCCGCATATTCTCCGGTAAGCCCAATTGCGGATGGTGGAACGATATTTGAAATTGGCCGGAATTAGTGTACGAACCAGCCTTCCCAGCGTACTATTTCACGTTGTTCGATTCATTCACGGAGTGAATTTCCTGACCGGGCCGAGGAGATTTGCATGGCAAAATTATTGGCGCATTGGGTCTTGAGCGCGCTGTGCTTGCTGCTGGTCGCGCGTTTTGTTCCTGGATTTTTCGTCAGAGGTTTCGGGACGGCGCTGATCGCCGCCGTGGTCATCGGGCTTGTGAACGGCACGATCGGCATGCTGCTGAAGATTATTACGTTTCCTCTCACCATCATCACCTTCGGCATATTCTGGCTGCTGATTAACGCGCTGATGCTGAAGTTTGCTGCGGTGTTCGTCCCCGGATTCGAGGTGCGCGGCCTGTGGCCCGCGTTCTGGGGAGGTTTGATCCTGAGCTTGCTGAACATGACTGTCCGCCAGCTTCTGAAGAGTCGATCTAAATGAAGCAGCCAGCCTCGATTTTCACCGCGATTCTGGCAGGTGTGGCACTACGGGCCAGCTAATTCAGTGGGTGCAAGGGTTTCCTAGTGCTGGCGTCTCGCCGGCAATTTTCTCATCCCCATGCAGCGCAAAAACGCCGGCGAGGCGCCGGCGCTACGTAGAGCAAACGCATATTGCGCGATTGAATTTAGTAGTCTTCCACGGGCTTGCGGCTGAACGGGGATCGCGGCGTTCGAGGCGCGCGCGCGCTGCGGTAATCCTCTAGCTCCGCGTTGGTGATGGCAAAGTGCGTATCCGGAGGATGGTTCGCGTGCGTCGCCAACTCGCGTCGGAGCTTGCGCGAGCAAAAGTCAGGCGCATCTTGAATGCGCAGCAGGTGTCCATTGAAAGCTTCGGTCGGAATCGTCAGCGTGAAGTCCCGAGGCTCACTCGAAACTTCCCGCACTGTGAAGGTGTACTCGCGCACTTGCGCTTTCACTTCGTATCCGACAAATTGTACGATAATTTCGTGGCTCACTTGCGGCCTGCGACCAGCCCGGGAGCAGGGACTGCTGCGATCACCTTCTTGATTCTCTTGGCCCGCCGCCGCTTGGGCGGAGTTCCTTCCGCGGCGTCCACGACCATGATGCTGGTGACGAATTTCTTCATGCCGTGAAGGTCAAAGTCGATCGAGGTGCGCTCCGAATTCGATTCGGTAACCACACCCAGACCGTACTGGAAGTGCTTGATGTATGCGCCTTCTTCGAGAGCTTTCAAGGTCCCTCCTTGCGCGGAACTTGTCTGTCATGCTTGGACGATGGCCGCAATTCCCCTGAGCCAAGCCCAAAAAAATGGCCTGCAAGTGTGGACTTGCAGGCCTCCAAAAAAACTAAAGGTTTACAAGATCAACAATCTCAAGGCCATTCTAACATGCCGGCTCCCCCATATCCTAACAATATCCCTGGCTGGGAGTATTTCTGCATGGTCCAGGATGAAGCACGCGCTCAATTTACTGGAGAAAAGATCCAATCAAAAGGCAAAATTCGCAGGAGCCTCGTTTTCGATACTTTCCCGTGCCAACCACATCGCGGATTCTCGCAGGCAATTTCCTCTTCCCCAAAAATCTTCATCGCCTCATTTTCCGAGAGCGCCGGTTTTGAGCACTTCCGCTGCAAATTGATATTGTGCCCATCTTTTGGGCATGCAAAAACAATTCTGTACGCTTTACTCATGCCCCATAATAGCACTTTGTGGCTCTGCTGACCAATACAGGGAACCCCCGAGGTTCCGATTTGGAGCCCACAAACTTCTTCAGCGTCTCCTATCCTGTTTTCTTTCTGCATTTTACGGTGCAGTTATGACTTGCCTTGCGGCGCAAGTTACGGTTTTGCGGCGTAGTCCTTGTGGTATCCGCCCCGGCTGTTCTTTACAGTGAAGCTGCCATCGGGTCGCGCCGTCAATTGAATGTAATTTACCGCACCCTCATCGGGGACGCCCGTTGCGGCGGTACCGCCGGTTCCCAGATTGGCGATGAATTTCTCAGGCATGTTGTGGTCCCCGGCATCTACGGCGTAATGCAATTGCCAGAGGTCTTCCAGGCCGGGCGAAGTCTTCAGCGTTTCGAAAGTGGCCACAGCGCCGCCCTTTTTGGCTCCATTGTCCATGATCGCAACGCGGGGATGCTCCGCGTGCACCAGCATTGGCAAGCTGGAGATGTCCTGGCCGTGATGCGAAACGACGTAAACGTCAAGCGCCCCGATGAGGTTATTCGGGCAAGCCAGGTCATGTTCCTTGTTCCAGGTCAGATCGCCATAGTCCCCCAATCGGAATTTGCCAAGTGAGATCACCACTCCCACCGACTGCTTGTTTTCGCCGCCCACGAGCGGATCGAGCGTTTCATCTTTTGGCACGAAATTCGCGCACAGAGGGTTTGCCACGCCCGCCCCCGCGAGTGGTTTAGCAATCGTTTCGGCGGCCGAGGAAATTACTTGCACGTCGATCCCGGGGACTGGAATTTTGTCACCCGGCTTGGCTAGGATGTGTTTGCCTTCTCCACGAACTTTCAAGTAGGCGGCATAGTTCTGCGGGACGTTCCGAGCTTCTTCCGCGCTCGGCCCGTGATCGACAAAGTTCTTGATTGGGATGAGGGGGGCCAAATCGGCCACGCCGCCGGCGTGGTCGGCGTGATAGTGCGTCAGCACCAGGTAATCGATCTGGCTGACGCCGGCAAGTTTCGCCACGCTGGCAATGCGGCCGGCATCACGGGCCCCGGGCCAGCCGGTATCCACCAGCAGGGATTGGCCGCTGGACGACACGAACAGCGTCGATTGCCCGCCTTCCACATCGATGAAATAGGCTTCCAGTGCTTTCTTTTGCTGCCCCCACAGGATGGGCGATAACAGGCCGACCGCGGCCGCCATTGCAAGTAAACTCCTCTTGCGCATGATTCCTCCAATGGTTCGAATACTACGCGGAAGGGCAGCACGGCGTCCAATTCACCAGCAGGTTCGAACCGGCCGCGTGGCGCATCGCCATTCGCCGTTTTCTATTTAGATGACTTTGGCCACAGGACGCCTTGATCTTCCTTCACCACCGGCCCCATGCCCTTGTAGACAAATTTCTGCACCCGCTGTCCGCGATAGGTTTCCGTGGTATAAATGTTGCTCTTGGAATCAGTGGCGATGCTGTGCACGGCATAAAATTGTCCCGGCTGCCGCCCGCCGTCGCCGAAACTGGTAAGCGTCTGGAGCGTGTCGCGCAGCAGGATGTGCACTTTTTCGTTGGCTCCATCTGCGAGATAGATGTACTTCTGTTCTGGATCTCTCGAGAAGGCAATGTCCCAAACTGATCCGTCACCCAACGTCCTTTTCTCGATGATCTGTTCTTTGACGAAGGTGCCGTCCTTCTTGAATACCTGGATACGGTCATTCACTCGGTCACAGACATACAGCAAACCATCGTCCGCGAGTTGCGCGCAGTGCACCGGACTGCGGAACTGCTGATCGATTGGCGCGTCCGGGTTGTAATTGCCGGGGTCGGTGTCGTCGGGTTTGTGCCCATAGGCGCCCCAATGCCGCTTGTACTGTCCGGTATCGGCGTCGAACACGATGACGCGTTTGTTGCCATACCCATCGGCGACGTACAGTTCATTCGTCTTCGGATCGATGAACATTTTCGCCGGTCCTTTCAGGTTTTCGGTGTCGTTGCCGCCTTTGCTTTTGAACGGATGCCCGATTTGCATCAGGAATTTTCCGTCCTGGGTAAACTTTAGGATTTGATTGTCCGCATAGGCGCCCGGTTGACTTGCTTCTGGCGCTGTGCTGGCCCCGGTATCTTGCAGTTTGGGATCCACAGTGCGGCCGTTCCCGCCAATCCAAACATTGCCCTTGTAGTCGACCGTAATTCCGTGGTTGGAGTTGGGCCAATTGTAGCCCTTGCCCGGTCCACCCCAATGTCCAATGAGGTTACCTTGCTTATCGAATTCGAGAACGGGAGGCGCGGTTACGCAGCAATCCGCTCCGGGTGGATTCGTGTTGCCATATGTTTCCTTCGCTTCGAGCGAGCCGCCTCGATGAATAATCCAAACATTATCCTGGGCATCAACCGATACACCAATCGTCATTCCGATCACCCAGTGATTCGGCAGCGGCTTCGGCCACATCGGATCCACTTCAAACATGGGTACCTGTACCGTGGCGGCCTCAACCGCGGCTTTCTTTTCCAGCGCTCTGGATCCGAATCCGAGCGCGGCGATGAGCACGAGAAACGTGGCGCCGATACACATATTTCGCTTCGTCATAGCCATCCTCCCCGATGGGGTGCCGATTTTTTCGATTGCGGGCGGCCCGTGGCCCGGCCTGTATTTGCTTGTCTTGAGATTGAGACGCAGATAGCGCCCAGAAGTATACACAATTAGGTTTCGAGCGGCGGCGAATTTTGCTTGTCAGCAGGCGTACACAACGATTACGCTTTCGGTCCATGCTCCGCAACTCTGCCGCATTTCGTATCTTCGTTGCCCTTTTGGCGCTTTGGGCTGTCGCGCCCGCGCTCCCTCTTGCGGCTCACGATATTCCCAGCGACGCGACGGTACAGATGTTTCTCAAACCCGCGGGGAATCGCTTAAATATTCTGGTGCGCGTGCCGCTCAAAACCATGCGCGACGTGGAATTTCCCGAGCGGGAAAAGGGCTACCTGGATTTCGACCGCGTGGACCCGACGCTGCGGGAAGCCGCAAGTTTGTGGGTCTCCGATTTCATCGATGTGTACGAAGGAGACGCGCTTTTGCCCAAGCCGCGCGTCGTAGAGACCCGCCTCTCGCTGGATTCCGATCCCTCTTTTGCGTCCTACGACCTGGCGGTCGCGCACGTCATGGGTCCGAAACTCACCAATGGCACGACCATTTTTTGGGACCAGTTGATGCTGGACGTGCTCTTCGAGTATCCCATTCAATCCGACCAATCGCGCTTCTCGATTCATCCCGGCCTCGACCGATTGGCCAATCGGGTTGTCATCGCACTTCGTTTCCTGCCGCCGGGCGGCGCGGTCCGCGCATTTGAATTCCTCGGCGATCCCGGGCTCATTCGCCTCGATCCGCGCTGGTTCCAGGCCGCGGGTCAGTTCGTGAAGCTGGGCTTCTTTCACATCCTGGATGGGACCGACCATCTCTTGTTTTTGTTTTGCCTGGTGATCCCGTTCCGGCGCTTCGGCGCGCTGATCCCGGTCGTCACGGCATTCACGGTCGCTCATTCGATCACGCTGATCGCCTCCGCCTACAACCTTGCGCCGGATGCGCTGTGGTTTCCGCCGCTCATCGAAACGCTGATCGCCACTTCCATCGTATACATGGCGCTTGAGAATATCGTCGGCGGCGCCACCGTGCAGAGGCGATGGATGATCACGTTCGGGTTCGGCCTGGTCCATGGATTTGGATTCTCATTCGCGTTACGGCAGACGATGCAGTTCGCGGGTTCGCACCTGTTGACCTCACTGCTTTCGTTCAATATCGGCGTCGAGCTTGGACAACTCCTCGTCCTCGCGCTGATGATCCCCGCCTTGGAGCTTCTCTTCCGCTACGTGGTGGCCGAGCGGATGGGCACGATCATACTCTCGGCAATTGTGGCGCATACGGCGTGGCACTGGATGATCGACCGTTACCAGGTGCTGCGCCAGTATCAAATTCACTGGCCGGCGCTGGAGGCAGCTCCCCTGGCGAAAGCCCTGCGCTTGCTGATGTTGATCGTGATCGCGGCAGGCCTGGTCTGGCTGGTATTTGGTCTTCTCTGGCCTCGAATTGCGCCTGCAGAAAAAGACCCGGTAGCGCGGACGCGCCAAGAATTGGAATAAAATCGGGGCGTGGATTGTTTCGCCGTCTAAGAATTGCAATTCAATAGGCGCCACAACTCAGAGGCCCGCAAAAAGTGTTTGCCCTGCAGTTCAAAAGCCTTCGGCGCTGCCTTAAGGTAAATACATCCACAAGTCATTCACACTGAGGACTCCGCTCCCGGCAAAGAGCCACAAATCTCCTGACGCGTCCGTCCAACTAGCGCCACCCTCTCGGTTACCAGGAACGTTGCCCGGAGCCAGAATACCCTGCGTGCCGTAGACGCCATTCTGGTTGACGATGTTCTGCCCGTTCATCCATGTCCATTCACCGCTACGCACGGTGTACTTCCACAGATCGTTCAGATTCCCTAACCCCGTTGCCGGAGTCGTTGAATCGTAACCAAACCCTCCAAAGAGCCAGAAATTTCCAGACGGATCCGTCCAACTGAAAAGATCGCTTCGCCCCCCAGGGACATTGGCCGGTGCCGGTGTGCCCTGTGTGCCATAGGTGCCAATCTGGTTGACGACGTTCGGCCCGTTCATCCATGTCCATTCGCCACTTGTGATCGTAAACTTCCACAGGTCGCTCAACTCCCCGCTTGTCCCGGCCGAATCGAGACCAAACCCTCCGAAGACCCAGAGATTTCCTGATGTATCCATCCAACTGACGGCACTATCTCGTCCCCCAGGAACATTGGCTAAAGCAGCCGTACCCAGGGTGCCGTAGGTGCCCTTCTGACCGATGAGGTTCAACCCGCTCACCCATGTCCATTCATTACTAGTGATATTGTATTTCCACAAGTCGTTCAGATCCCCCGTTGCCCCAGCCGAGTCGAGACCAGACCCTCCGAAAAGCCAAAGATTTCCTGAAGTATCCGTCCAAACAACCGAATGCTGTCTCGCCCCGGGAACATTGGCCGGAGCCGCCATACCCAGCGTGCCGTAGGTGCCTTTCTGACTGACGAGGTTCGACCCGCTCACCCATGTCCATTCATTACTAGTGATATTGTATTTCCACAAGTCGTTTATCAACCCAGTTGCCCCGGCCGAATCGATAGCATTCCCACCGAAGAGCCAGAGATTTCCAGACGCGTCTGCCCAACTGACAGCAGTATCTCGCGCCCCAGGAACATTGGCTAAAGCAGCCGTACCCAGGGTGCCGTAGGTGCCCTTCTGACCGATGAGGTTCAACCCGCTCACCCATGTCCACTCGTTACTAGTAATATTGTATTTCCACAAGTCGTTCAGGTCCCCTCCCCCACTTGTCCCCGCCGAATCGAGACCATTCCCTCCGAAGAGCCAGAGATTTCCAGACGTATCGGCCCAACTGACTGGACCAAAATTTCGCACCCCAGGAACGTTGGCTGGAGCCGCCGTCCCCTGTATGCCATACGTGCCATTCTGGTTGGGAGTAGTGTCATTCGCCCCACTCATCCACGCCCATTCGTTGTGGCCGCAATTAACGATGACTGTGGTCACATTGGCGCTGGCCGCCCCGCTGCCATTGACGACCCCGCAGGTCTGCGCCGGGCTGGAGGGTTGCGTAAGTACCGTGACAGCATAAGCGCCGCCACTGGCGACAAGCGTGATGAACGTGAAACTCCCATTCGCAGTGACTGACAGGTTGTCGCCGCCATTGTCCTGCAATACGAGGCCGCTACCGACAAGGTTTGTCACCATTCCGCCGATAGTGAGGGTAGGTGTCACCGTGGTGCAAGTGACCTGAACACTTGTGACATTGGCACTGGCATTTCCACTGCCGCTTGTCACCACGCAGTTCTGCGCCGGATTGGAAGGCTGCGAAAAAACCGTGACGGCTTAGGCGCCGCCGCTGGCGACGGCCGTAGTGAACGTGAAGGCCCCATTCGCCGTGACTGTGAGGTTGTTGCCGCCATTGTCCTGCAGCGCCAGCCCCGTTCCCGTAAGGCCTGAAACCATGCCGCCGATGGTGAAAGTAGTTGGAGGCGGCGGAGCCGTATTCGAGGTACCGCAGCTTTCGAGCATCCACGGTAACAACGCCAGAATTGCAATTCGAAGCAACGACAATCTGAAGGAAGGTTTCATATAGGTGTCACGCCCCCAATCGCGTGTCGCACGCCAATCCACGGATGGGCGAATTATACATTCCGGTAGAGATGATGGTTGATTTAAAAAGCGCCGGATCGCTTTTTGTGCTGTAAAGGAAACGAGTGGGCTTTTACTCTCTGGCCCACCGTTTGCCCCTCGTCAATGGGAAATGACGGCTCAAGGATACTCCCATACGTCAGTGCGGAAATGTGATGCCGGGAGATTGAGTGAATCACCTTCCGTGCCGTTCGCAATCCGCTGCGTTCGCTTGACATCGCGCCCGAGGCGTTTACACTGAGCGGGTTCCAAACGATGCGCATTCGCGTTTAAAATCGCCGGAAGGCGGAGATGCGACCTAGCAAACCATCCGCAGCAATCATTGACCGCTTCGCGCGGGTGCGCCTTTCATGATCGATGTGCGCGAGGAAATCGCCGGCGCTCCCGTCGGCCGATACCATCGCTTCCTCGCCCTGCTCATCGGCATGGTGGTTTTTTTTGACGGCTACGATACTTTCAATCCTGCCTATGTCATTCATTACGTGATGAAGCCGTGGCATTTGGCCGCAGGCTTGGCGGGCTGGCTCGTCTCCAGCGGCCTGATCGGTTTCATGATCGGTTCGCTTCTGCAAGGCAAATTCTCGGATCGGTACGGGCGGCGTGCGACACTTCTTGCGGCTTTGTGGGTCGTGACGATTTTCAGCTTCGCGACCGCGGCTCTAGGGCGCTCGTTCTTCACGTTCTGCGGCTTACGATTGCTTACCGGACTTGGCATGGGCGCGCTCCTGCCGCTTGGAGTAACCTACGTCAACGAATACGCCCCGCGCCGCCTGGCCAACACATTTTCCATGTGGGGCTGGGCGCTGGGCTGGGCCGCCGGCGGCATCGTCGCCGCAGCCATCGGAGTCTATCTCACTCCCATGTTCGGCTGGCAGGCGCTGTATTACGCGGCGTCGCTGTCAATCGTGCTGGTCCTGATTTGCCACGTGGCCCTTCCAGAGTCGCTGCAATTTTCCGCGATGCGCGGCAATTGGCAGGGCATCGCGCAGGTTCTTTGCCGCCTGAATCCTTCGCAAAGTGCGCGTTATACCGTCCCTGGTGAGAGATTCATGTTCCCGGAGCCGAGCGATCGACCTGCATCCGTGTCGCTCTTGTTGTCGCCTCGCTATCGCAGAACGACTCTATCTGTCTGGGTCGCTGCGTTTTTCATCTTGTTCGGGATTTGGGGACTCTCCGGCTGGGTCCCGACGGCCATGATGCAGCGCGGCGAGGGATTTGCGACGAGCTTCAGCTTTGGAGCCTTGATTCAGGCTATGGCCTTCGTCGGTTCGCTGCTGTGCGGCTACATCGCGGATCGAGGCGGCAAAGATCGCGAGGCCATGGCGGTTTGGTGGCTGGGCGGCACCATTTCCGTCGGCATACTCGTTGTGGTCAACATTCATTTATTAAACGTAATCTGCGTCGGCGCGGCCGGCTTCTGCATTCTGGGCGGGCAAAACGTCCTGAACAATTTCACCGCGGCATCCTATGATACGGAAGTGCGCGGCACTGCCGTCGGCATGATGCTGGGCGTGGGACGCGCCGGGGGAATTCTCGGCCCGTTCATCACCGGCCTTCTCCAGCAGCATACGCTCGGCACGGCCGGCCTGTTCGTGGCCATCGGCGCCGCGTCACTCATCGGCGGCCTCGCGATTGTATTCGCGAGCCCGCGTCCGTCGCGGGAACTTGTCGTAACGCCTGATCCTATTCGAGCGTGATTAGGCGCGAGCTAGTAGCGTCGGGAAAAGCTTCCGCGAAGGCGGCGGAAAGTCCCGGGTCTGAAGACCCGGACTACAGCATTCGTGCAAACGACGTAGAATCACTGAAGCCCGCCTCTTCAGAGGCGGGGATTTTTTGCGAGGTCGCGTAATAGATCCAGGTGGGGTTGCATTCTTCCGAGCCGTTTTGACCAGGAGACGAGGATGACGCGTAGCAGGCCAGCCGCATTGGTCACAGGCGCAGCCACTGGCATCGGCCGCGCGGCGGCAGTAGCTTTGGCGGAGGCCGGCTACGACGTGGCGATCAATTACAGCCGCAGTGAGAGTGCCGCGCGCGAAACGGCGGCGGTGGCGCAGGCCAAAGGCGCCAAGACTCTCCTCTTCAAATGCGACGTCAGCGACGACGGTCCCGTGCGCAAAATGCTCGCAGCCGTTGGGCAGGAATTCGGGCGCCTCGATGCTCTCGTGAACAACGCAGGCATCACATCAAACATCAAGCCCGGCGATTTCGAGGCCATGACGGCGGAGGAATGGGATCGCGTCTTCGCCGTAAACGTGCGGGGAATGTTTCAAGTGACGCGCGCCGCCGCGCCTCTACTCAAGGCCGCGCACGGCAGCGTGGTCAACACGGCCAGCATCGTCGGCCTGCGCCCCGGACCGCAACCGCTGCCCTATGCCGCCAGCAAGGCCGCAGTCGTGAGCCTCACCAAGCTTCTGGCGCTCAATCTCGCCCCGGACGTCCGCGTCAATGCGGTGGCTCCCGGATGGATGGAGGGCGACTGGATGAAACGAATGCTGTTGGACAGGTATGATGACTTGATGGCGCGGCGCGCAAAGAGCACGCCCTTGCGCCGCTGCGCAACCGCCGAAGACGTCGCCGAGGTCATCGTAAGTCTGATTACCGGCAATCGCTTCGTCAACGGTGAGATCATTGTGATCGACGGCGGCTTTTCCGCAACCACGTAGCGCCGGCGCTACGAAATGCGCGTTCCGTCGATTGGGATGGCGTTAAGAAACAAGGCCTAAGGGAGGGTCACTCGTGCTGGAAGGCGTCGTTCCATTTCCGCCAGAATTTGCCAAACGCTACCGCGAAAAGGGTTATTGGATAGATAAATCTCTGGCGCAGGAATACAGATTCGCATTTGACAAATATGAAAAGCGAGTCGCGCTGCTCGACCGGGATCGCTCGATCACTTACGGCGAACTCGATCGGATGTCGGATAACCTGGCGCTGAACCTTTTGGAAATCGGCCTCCGCCCGCTGGACCGAGTTGTGGTGCAATTGCCGAATGTCGCCGAGTTTGTTGTCCTCTACTTGGCGCTTCAGAAGATCGGCGGAATTCCCATTGCAGCGCTGATGCCGCATCGTTTCGCGGAGATCAGCCAGTTCGTGGAGCTTTCGGGCGCTACAACTTGCGTTGTCCCAGACCAGCAAGGCGATTTTGACTGTTGCGCCATGGTCGAGCGCATTCGCCAAAAATTTCCCAAGCTGCGCCATGGCGTCGTTCTAGGGCCGGCGCGCCCGGGTTTTCTATCGCTTCCCGATATGATCACGAAGCCGGCCAGCCTGCCCGCGTCAGCCCTGTCCGCGATCCAGATCGATCCCGGGGATCCTGCCATCTTTCAACTCTCGGGAGGGACGACCGGAATTCCAAAACTGATTCCTCGCACGCACAACGATTACGCCTACAACTCCAAAGTGGCTTCGAGCGTTTGCGCTGTCGATGAAGATTCCGTCTTGCTCGTCATTCTGCCCATCGCGCACAACCTTCCTCTCGCCTGCCCCGGGATTCAAGGTTTTCTCTTTCACGGCGGCCGCGTCGTGCTCAGCGCCAGCGCACGGCCCGAGGATGTTTGCGCTTTGATCGAGAAACACCGGGTCACCCACATCAAAGTAGTTCCCGCGCTGCTGATCCGGCTGTTGCACGATCCGGCCGTCAGCCGTCACGACCTCTCTTCGTTGAAAATTATTCAGAGCGGCGGCCAGTCCATGCTGCCCGAAGTGCGTTCGCTCTCCAAGAAGCTTATCCCCAGCGCGTTCGTGCAGGAAAATTTCGGAATGTCCGAGGGCCTGCTGATGTTTGTGCGCCTCGACGACCCGCTGGATGTGAGCCAGGAAACCGTTGGCCGTCCCGTAAGTCCGGATGACGAAGTGCGGCTACTCGACGACGACGATCGCGAAATCCTCGGCGGCGAAGTGGGCGAACTCTGCTGCCGCGGCCCGTACACATTGCGAGGCTACTTCGGCGTGCCGGAATATAACGCCCGCACCTTCACTTCGGACGGGTTTTACCGTTCCGGCGACCTGATGCGGCGGCACAAATCCGGCAACTATATAGTGGAGGGAAGGAAAAAAGATCTCATCAATCGGGGCGGCGAAAAAATCAGCGCCGAGGAAATCGAGAATCTGATCCTCTCGCATCCCTCGGTGAAGAACGTCTCCTGCGTTCCCGTGCCCGATCCCGTGCTGGGCGAACGCATGTGCGCCTGCGTCCTGCTGCGAGAAAACGCCAAACTGAGTTTTGACGAGTTGAAGAATTTTCTGCTCGGAAAAGAAATCGCCAAGTACAAGCTTCCCGAGCGATTGGAAATCATGCAGGATCTCCCGCTGTCCCCGTTCGGCAAAGTTTCCAAAAAGACGCTGACGGAAATGATCACCAGGAAAATGGCTGGAGAACAAAAAGGCCGGGACAGCGCATCGGCATAAGATGAAACCCCCGGGTCTTAAGACCCGGGCGACAGCAGTTGGACACGCGCCGGAGATTTACTGTAGCCCGCCCTTCAGAGGCGGGGTCTTTCGCGAGACAATGCAACACTTTTTATACGGTAGAAAATCGCATGAGAATCATTGACGTTCATTGCTACCCCAACACGCGCGAGTGGATCGCCTGCCAGCAGCCCTACGTCGACGCGCTCGCCGCCTACTGGAACCGGCCCTGGGTGCCCAAGCAAGAGGCTGAAGTCGTCCAGGAATTCACGGCCGCAGGCGTCGAAGCCATTCTCGTGGCCCTGGACCTGGAGACGACCATCGGCACGCCACCCTGTTCGAACGATTTTGTTTCGGCCATGCAAAAACGCCATCCGAAGCGAATCATCCAATCCTGGGCGGCAGTCGATCCCTTCAAAGGGGAGGCCGCCCACCGCGAGGCCAGGCATGCGATTCAAGATCTCGGAATGCTGGGCTTCCACTTTCATCCGATCATGGGCCATTTCGCGGTGAACGATCGCCGCCTATACCCGCTGTTCGAACTCATCAACGAATTAAAGGCCCCCGTCATGATTGACGTAGGCACCACCGGCATGGGCGCCGGAATGCCTGGCGGCATGGGCGCCAAAATCCGCCACGCGCATCCGTCGGCCATTGATGAGCTGGCCGCGGACTTTCCGGCCCTGACGATCCTCGCCGCGCATCCCGGCTGGCCCTGGGTGGACGAAATGACCGCCGTCGCCCTGCACAAGGGCAACGTGTTCTGGGAGCTGTCCGGTTGGGCGCCGCAATATTTTCCGGCGCAGTTGAAAAAAGATATTCGCGGCCGCCTGAAGGACAAAATTATATTTGGCAGCGATTATCCAAGCATCCCATACGAGCGGGTGCTGCGCGAGTGGGACGAACTCGGCTACACCGACGAAATCAGGGAGCGCGTTTTCCACGCCAACGCCGAGCGCGTCCTGGGTGTTAAGTAGCACAGGCAATCTTGCCTGTGCGGGTTTTGCGATCGAAACTCTGGCGTGTAATCCGCAGGCGAAACTTGCAAAATCGCGCAGGCAAGAGTGCCTGCGCTACTCGGCCAATCAAGGGGTGACCGTGGCTTTGCCCATCCGTCGTATTGTTACCGGGAAAGATGCAACCGGCAAGGCCATCGCTATGATTGATGCCGAAGCGACCGCGGTCCACCGGCGAGAAGAAACGGGAGTCACGAACACGCTCCTTTGGGTGACCGATTCCATCCCGGCCGACCTTTCCAATCGAGAAGACACGGGAAATCGAAAGATCGGCATTCTGCCGCCCCCCGGAGGAACCATCTTCCGAGTGATCGAGTTTGCCCCGGAGAGGGAAGTGAAAGCCGACTACGAGACCCGGCACCGAATCTTTCAAGGGATCGGCCTTGCCCCCCAAGGCGAGTCCCGCGACAAGCCGCGCCACCCAGCCATGCACCGGACAAAGACCATTGACTATGCCTTGATTTTGTCCGGCGAGATCGACATGCTGCTGGACGATTCCGAGATTCACTTGAAGCCGGGCGACGTGGTCATCCAACGCGGCACCAACCACGCCTGGGTCAATCGTGGAAACACGCCGTGCCAGGTCGCCTTCATTCTTGTCGATGCAAAGGATTGAATCGCGGCGGCGATTCTCTGTGGCGCTCCAGGTTTTCTGTGTGTACTCTGTGTTCGGATTCATAACTCTCAACACTAAGGACACTGAGAAAAGCGAAGAGCACGGAGAAACCTTCGCCCGCTTGTGCTGGCCAGGAGACGCCTGTAAGTTTACCGGGGAGGATTTGTGATGGGCCCGAGCAATCCGCCGCTTGCTGACGCGAACACAGGCACGAACACAAATCCGCGCCGCATCGACGTCCATCACCACATGTTGCCGCCCGAATATGCGAAGCTTGCCCGCGACCGGATTCTGGAAATTACCACGGGCGACGCGACTGTTCTCAAATGGACTCCCGAAG
Source organism: uncultured Acidobacteriota bacterium (assembly GCA_963813185.1). GTDB lineage: Bacteria > Acidobacteriota > Terriglobia > Acidiferrales > UBA7541 > Palsa-360. The sequence continues at coordinate 422,352 of CAWEYA010000018.1, read as the reverse complement.
TCACACTGGAGCAGATGGAACAATTCGGCATCGCCTCGTCAATTTTGTCTCTGCCGGTGCCGGGCGCTTGGTACAAAGGCAAGAAAAATTCCCGCAAGCTCGCGCGCATCGCGAATGAATATGGAGCGCGACTTTCCAAGGATTATCCGCGGCGCTTCGGGGTGTTTGCCGCTCTTCCTCTGCCGGACGTGGACGGCAGTCTTGCGGAGATCGAATACGCTTTTGAAGCTCTCGGAGCGGACGGCGCCTACCTGCAGACGAGTTACGATGACAAATGGCCGGGCGACCCGGCATTCGGTCCGGTTTTCGACGAGCTGAATCGCCGCAAGGCCATCGTCTTCGTCCATCCGACCGAACCCTGTTGCGCCGTAGATCTGATACCCGGGATTCCGTCCAGCGTGATCGAGTTCGTTTTCGATACGACGCGCGCGATCACCAGTTTTCTGGTGAACGGCACGTTTGCCCGCTGCCCGGATATCCGATTTATTTTCTGCCATTCCGGCGGGACCGTGCCCGTGCTGGCCGCGCGCATCAACGGTTTTTTCCAGTCACGCAACGCGCTCGCCTCGCGCGTCCCGAACGGCGTCCTCTATGAGCTCAGAAAATTGAACTACGACATCGCGAACGCGACCAGCGCGTCGTCGCTTGCGGCGTTAATGAATTTGGTCTCGACAACTCAAATTTTATGGGGCAGTGATTTTCCTTATCGCCCCGTCGGCCCGACGGCCAACGGCTGGGACACTTATCAGGCCGCACCCGAGATCAAGCGCGCCGTCAATCGAGACAATGCCCTGAAACTATTCCCGCGATTTAAGTAGCACAAGTTTCAGACTAGGGATTTTGATTTGCCGGCCGTAAACAAACGCAAGCTCCGGCGTGTGGCACTTATGGCACGATTGCAAATTCAACCCCAACAGGCTGAAGCGTGTTCTACTAAAACCCCTCATTCCACATGCGCGTCAAACACCCCAGTTTCGACGCGGCTGGCCCGTTTGACCTGCACAAAAAGGCGATAGTCGCCTGCCTGCGGGAACCCATAAGGGAAGCGCACTTCAGGTGCAAGCGGGCCGAACTCTGGCATGGGCATGGACATCGGCGAAGGCATAGGCATTTGCGCAGAGGCCGCACCACTGGGAACACCCTCTTGCGCCAGTTCCAGTGCGGCCATGGAAACCGAACCGGCCGGATGCACGTGCGCAAACACGCTCAAGTCAGAACGCACAAATTCAGCGTGTCCGGCCATGCCCATGTACGGCTCCATATCTTGAGCGGGTCGGCCATCCTTATCTTGCACGGCGAAGGTGAATTCCAAGGCAACGCCGGCTTTCAAGGGTCCTGCCGGGCGCTGCCAAACTATGCGGCCGCCGTCCGGGAGCCGCGAGTTCATGGAATCCGCGGACGGCGCAATTAGCGGCGCACCGGTCCACATAGAATCGTCGCCCGCAAGAGGTTTTCCGGCGGCGATTTGCGGAAGGTCAATGCTGCCGACAAGCGTCCACGGGAAGCCGCGCGGATCGACGACGTCGGCGAAAACTTGATAGCGGCCGGCAGCCACAGCAGGCAATTCTAGCGCAAAGGCGTCTCCTGCGATTGGGTCAGGATGAAGATGCCACATGGCGTCCAATTCCGGCATGCGCAAGAGAAACAGGTGCATCAGGTGGCCGTGATCGGGAATCACGTCGCTTAAACGAAGATAGGCGGGAGAACGGAATTCCGCGCGCTCGACCCGATTGTCCGCCCGGCCCACGCGAATTTCAAGATGGTGGCCATCCACAAGTTTCAGCGCGGCTGCCGGAGGCTTGAAAAAATCCACCCGGCGTTGAAAGTCCGCCGCGTCCACGCCCCACCAGGCTTTGCCAAGAAAAAGCAAAAGAGTGACCAGAACTGCGGTGCCCACCATGGCGCGGCGCGCTCGGCGATTACGAGCGTCGCTTGGGATTTCGCCGCCCTCGAGGTTCCCTTCGCGCACGATGGCGCCGACGATGAACACCACCCCGACGGCAAGAAACAACATGAGCACGAACAAAAGTGCGGCAAGAGATTTCTGCATCGGAAGGATCCGCTGCGCCGTGGACGGCACCGGCACGGAGACTTCGCCCTGGCCCTGCGCGCCGTCCACCAGCACGCGCACTTGCAGCGCCCCGGACTCCATCAGCCAGAGGCTGGCGGTAAAAAATTGCGGATCGTCTTTGGATTGCACGGCGAGATCGGGGGTGGGAGGCAGGTTGGATCCGGGGCCGGCCAGCCGCATCGGAACGACGCGAATCGCGCGCGCATCCCCCGATCCGGCGCGAATCTGGATTTCGGCCACGCCCGGAATCACTTGCGGCACTCGAACGGTGACAAAAAGTGGATACGGCCCCGCTTTACCTTCATAAAATACGTCCGGGCTTCCTACATGCGCGTGCGCAGGTAAAGCCACAGCAAAAAGAAGAGCTGTGAGTGCGAAGAGTTGTGCGCGTGATCGCATAAAGTTTCGAGACAGGATTACGATTGAGTCTCTGCGTCCCCGTTGTCTCTGTGAACTCGGTTTTCTCTGTGCCCTCTGCGTTAAGGGTTTGCGTGCGCCACCAAAAAAGCTTTAACACGGAGAACACAGACAAAGGCGGAGAAAGCGTGGCCTTCGGCTCAACGACGGATCTGGCGCATCCACTCTCCCCAGCGAGTACCAAGTTCGGTCATCAACATTGCAACAAGCGCCGCGACGCCCATTTGGACCAAGAAGGCCATGGTGCTTGCATCCGTCGGGAAAAAAAGATTGCGGGCCCATGGAGACTGGGGGCGAATGAAATACGGAAAATTGTTCGTCGCGAAAATCCAGTTGCGTGATGCCGGTGACATCAGAAAATCCGCGAAAGGCCACTGCACGGCGACGAAGCTCGCGAGAAACGCCGCGCCCAGCGCCGCCGACTGCGCCCACCGGTTCCATCCGCCAATCCGGTGGCGCAGCAGATCCATCACAATCGCCGGCACGATCAACAACATCGGAAAATCCGGCGGGATCAGATGCGTGATTTTTTGATAGACCGGGCCAAGCTTGGGTTCCGCGGGGAAGAGCGGGAGGATCCAGGTGAAGGCAAGATGCAGCGCCGTGTACATCGCCGCCGTGATGGTCAGCGCCCACGGATGCTTGGTGGCCGCCGCGATGGACGCCAGCAAAATCGGCGCAATCAGCGCGGCCACCAGGTAGAACCTGGCTCCGTGCATGAAGGGACGGACGGTGTACTCCTGGGCGATTCCGATGGTCATGCCAAACAGAAAAATGAACGAAAAAAACAGCAGGCGTACGAGCCTGGCGCGGTACTCGCCCTGCGCGCGGTTCATCTCGGAAATGATCATGACCACTGTGCCGAAGCGGATGCCGGTCATCCCAAGCGCCAGCAAAACGTGCGGCGGGCTCAGGATCTTCACGTCCAGCCCGTAGGCCGTGTGCCACCAATTGTCGAACGGCGCGGAAGTAATCATGCACACGCCGCCCCAGGCGCACAGGAATGCGCCCATGGGCCCGCGGAATCCCCACATCGAAATAGAATAGGCGCGTAAGGGAGCATTTTTCTGGAATGTGGTGGAGAGAATTAGGTAGCCGCAGGCAATACCTGAAATTACACCGCACAATTGAATGAGGATGTGCGGCGTGGTCCAAAACGAGTCGCGTCCAATGCTTTCATGCCAGGAGATGTCCCACGCCCCGCCGATCACGCTGGAGACGACTGCAAGGAGGCAGGACCAGACATACCAGGGGACCGTGCTCGTGGCTGCGGAAACCTCAGCGGCCGACCGAACCCGCACCTGAGACGCTACGGAAATTGAGTCAGCCATGCCTCGCCTTCATCGAAAAAGTGACTTCCACTACGATGACTTGTACCGGGCGAAAGTTGCACTCCAGTCGGTAACGATTCAGACGGAATCCGCTTTTTCGCTTCCAAGGTGATGACAATTGTATATTATCCCGATGATTGGCACCGCTGTGAAAATTTTGTTGTTCCGGACTTCTCCCCAGGGATTCAGAATTTGGCGAATACTCCCAGCAGTGAATGACGCCGCGCGGTGTATTGTGGCGCCGGCGTCTCGCCGGCGTTTTTTGCGATGCGTCTTTTAGAGAAAAATCGCCGGCGAGACGCCGGCGCCACAAAATGCCTGCATGCTTTGCTGAGTTGAACCGGTTTGGAGGATGAAAAGTGTTTTCGACAAAGTGGCAGACTTCCCCGCGAAAGTACGGAATTGCAATCGAGCGCGATGTGGCCATCCCGGTTCGAGAGGGAGTGACGCTCGACTCGGATATTTTCCGGCCGGACTCGCCGGGAAAATTTCCCGCCCTGCTCGCGGTTCACGCCTATTCCAAGGCAGCGCAGTCGGTGGAAGTGATGCCCATCGGCTTCTCTTACGCGCGCGGCTTCATGGAAACGGGCGACTTTAATTTTTACGTTCGCCGCGGATACGCGCTCGTCATCATCAACATCACGGGAACGCACAAGTCCGGCGGCATTTTCGGAAACATCGACCCGCAGTCGATTCAGAGACGTCTACGAAGCGGTGGAATGGACGGCGCGCCAACCTTGGTGCGACGGCAATATTGGCATGACCGGAGTATCGCATTTTTCGCGTGTCTCCAAGCGCGTCGCGGCGCTGAATCCTCCCCACCTGCGCGCGATTTTTTCGCCCTACGGTTGGACCGACATGTACCGCGATCTCTACTATCACGGAGGAATCTTCAACCACGGTTTCATGTCGCATTGGGTGTCCTCCAACGGCCCGAACTTCCGGACGAAAAACACGCTGAAGGAAAAATGGGGCGAAGTGCGATATTTCCAGGCCGTCGAAGCCGCGCTCGGCGATCCGGAAATTTCCGGCGTTCCCTATTTGGTGGACGCCCTGAGAAATCCCGATGCCGGCGCGAACTCCATGCTCGTCGACATCATCGTGAACAACCTGTGCACCGAATTTCATCAAGAACGTTCCGTGAATTTCGAGAATTGCAGAGTCCCCGCTTATTTTGGCGGCGATTGGGGAATCTACGGCCTCCATTTGCCGGGTGACATTCGCGCCATCGAAAAATGGAAGGGCCCGAAAAAATTGAGCATCGGCCCGCCAGTTTATCTGGACCGCCCGCTGTATCAATACGCGTACGAGTCGCTCCGCTGGTTCGATCACTGGCTGAAGGGAATCGACACAGGAATTGTCGAGGAACCCCCGATTCATCTATTCATCGTGGGGTCGAACGAGTGGAAGGAAGCGCAGGAATGGCCCCTCCCCGAAACCAAATGGACCCCGTTTTACCTGCATGCCGACGGGCTTCTCAGCGAACACGAGTTTTGGCCCAACGATGATTCGTCTACGTACGAAGACTCGCCTCAAAACCATGGTGAAATCGAATTCAAGACGCCGCCCATCGTGGAAAATACGGAAATCTGCGGCCCGATCGTCCTAAATTTATACGGCTCGACTACAGCCGGAGAAATTCTGTGGTTCGCATCCCTATGGCATTTCGATGCCGATGGTCGGGGCACTCTCCTCACGCGCGGCTGGCTCCGCGGATCGCAGCGAAAACTCGACGCTGCCGCATCCAAGCCCTGGCAACCGGTCCATCTGCACACCCAGAGAGACCCGCTCGAACCCAACCAGGTCTACGAATTCAATATTGAAATTCGACCCTACGGGATCCTGCTCAAGCCCGGCGAGCGAATCGGAATCAAAATCAAGAGCGCGGATGATGATGTCCCTAAAAACTATCTCGAACTGGTTGGAACCGGCCATGTTTCGAGCGCCGGCTCTTCCCGTCTGACCGTTCATCACAACGCCGACTACCCGTCGTATCTCCTCCTCCCGATCACCAAGGGCAATCGAATAGGAACTTTCATTTCCGGCGGAAAGCTCCCTCCCGTTCAGCGCCCGTGATTGAGGAAGGTCTTGAGTAGCACAGGCACTCTTGCCTGTGCGGTTTTCGCTCCGTTCAACCGTTCGAGGGCTAATGACAATCGCAAAACCCGCACAGGCAAGAGTGCCTCTGCTACTGCAGCACGGGCAGAATCAACTCGGAAGGATGCTCCGCGTCATGATAAATCGTGTCGGCGCCGATTTTGTCCGGCCGGTAAAAGTGGTAGAACAAAGAGTCCGTCACCGGCGAATCGCCATTGCAGATTTCCACGCGAATCCGGCTGCCCTTGTGAAAAAGATAGGCGATGGGCTGCAATGGAATTTCAAATTTGTAGATGCTCCCGGGTACGAGGGCAGTCACACGTTCATGAGAGTAGTAGGGATTTTCCTCGGTGCTGCGCTTCGAGTCGCGCTCCGCATGGGAAGCGCGGAGCCATCCTTTGGTGACAATGAAATACCGAGGCTGAATACCCCGGGCGCGCTCCTCCTGGTTTTGCTCGAACTGCTCGGAAATCTTCACAATGAAATCCGTGTCGTTCCGGGTCGATGCCGCACAAAGGATCAATTTCCCGTTCCCGGCGATCTCGACTTCGCTCTCGAGAGGCTGCGTCGTAAACGTCAGCACGCCGCGGGCCGGATCGGGGCCTGTTGGTCCGATTGGCACCACGCCCAGCACCCAGGAAGGTTGCGGATAAGAATAGCTTGTGCTTCCGCCGCTCCTGTCGGGCGGAACGGGTCCGAGTCCGCCGTCGTTGAGCGAGGTCACGCTTCCCGTCGGCCCTTTGCCTAGATAGAAGCGCGCCTGTTTCGTGGCCGGAGGCGGCCAAGCCTCGAAGGCCCTGACTTTCCCCGTATTTCGCACCAAATATTCGACGTTGGGCCGATCGTCATAGCTGGTCTTGAGGCCCTTCAGATACTTGTCGTAAAACGGGAGCAAATATCTGCGGTGAAATTCCACGCTCGCGAAATCGGACTGGGAAGAAAACGGCGTGGGCGTGCCGCTGATGGCGAGTTTCTTCGGGCCGCGAGCCAGTTGGTATCCGCGAATATTTCCTGCGAGATGAAGATCCTGTTTCGCCCAGACGCCGATCGAAAACAAAGGCACTTTGATCTTGTCCAGATGTTCAAAAGCGGCGCGCTCCCGCCAGAACCCATCGTAGAGGGGATGCCGCTGCACCTCCAGGAACAGGTCGGGCGCCACGTAGCGCGGGTTGTCGCCGTTTGCCGGATAAAGATTCGGCACGCGAACGCTGGAATTCAGCCAGTACGCGAGGAATGCGCCCTCGATACCGCCAGGATAACCCATGAAGCGGTAGGGATCGTTCAATCCATCGTAAGGAGCGATGCACGCCAGGTGAGGCGGATTCTGAATCCCCATGAACCATTGCGACATGGCGTAATAAGACTGTCCGACGCCGCCGACATTCCCGTTGGACCAGGGCTGCGTCCCAATCCACTCGATCACGTCGTACAGATCGTGCTGCTCCCGCATTCCGAGGAATTCAAACTCGCCCTCGGAGCGGCCCGTTCCGCGAACATCGGCGTGGACATAGGCATAGCCGTTCTCCACATACCACTCGATCGGCCCGGTCTCCCGCCACAGGAACATGGGCTGGGCGGGAAGATTGTTGTTGTCATAGCGATAGGGCGAGGTGGCAAAAAGCGTTGGGAATGGCCCCGCGCCATCGGGCCTGTAGATTCGCGCCGCCATATTGATTCCGTCGCGAACGCGAATGAGGACGTCCTTCTCTTCGATCATCGTTCCAGCTCCTGACAAGTCCAAAACATTTAACACAGAGGACACAGAGAGCACAGAGAAATTCGAGCTATCGAAAGATGCAGCGACGCCTTCCACGATTTGCGAATCACGAGTCACGAATCACATTCATCAAGATTGATTCCTTCGCCGGACGAGTTTATATTGCTAGCACGTCTGTATACGGATTCAGCCATCTGCGAAGGGGAGGCGTTCATGGACCGCAAACTGTGGTGTTCAGGCCTGGCTTGGGCGCTTGAATTTGCTCTCGCGTTCAGCGTGGCAAGTGCCGTCAGCGCGCAAAACAAGAGCGAGAAGAGCGCCGGCGCCGGCGCGACAGGAACGCTGGCCGGACTGGGTTCGATCTCCGGCACGGTCAAAGCCCCCAAGGAATTCAAGGCGGCAAAAGTTTACGTCAAGAATGTGGACAAGAACGTCGTCTACATGGTCTTCACCGAAGGCGGACGCTATCAGGCGGTGGACCTTTTCCCCGGCAACTATGAAGTAAGCGCCACCAAGAACGGCTTCGTGGATGCGGACGTGCAGAAAATTACTATCGCTTCCGGCGGAAGCGCGACCGCGGACTTCACCCTGAAAGAGGGAACGTACCGGCCGAACCAGCAAATGCGCAGCGGCCTTCCCAAAGGTGAACCCCTCGTTTCCTACGACGAACTGTACCCGCCGGGCCATGCGCGCGAAAAGATTGAACGGACTTGCATTATGTGCCACGGCCCTGATTTTCTCCCGAATAAGCAGTGGGATGAATCGCAGTGGAACGCCGCCATCGATCTGATGCAGAACCCAAATGACAACGCGGGCGCGCGCCTCGTGCCGGGCACGTTTGCAGCGGGCGAACGCGAGGAACTGGTTGCCTACCTGGTCAAAAATTTTGGCCCGGACAGCAAGAAGCGCGGCCTGGCCGTTCCCGACCAGCCGATCGACGAAAAGGCTCTGGGCAAAGCGATGTTCATCGAGTATCACATTCCTCCGCTGCCGAAGGGAGACCGCGGATTCCACGATGCGCATTTGAGCCAGAATGGCGATATCTGGTACGTGGACGCGCGCGGCTTGCAGGTCGGCAAAATGGATCCGCGCACAGCCACCTGGACCGACTACCCGGTTGGCGGTCCGCAATATCGCGGGCACGGACTGACGCAGGATGCCAGCGGGGACATCTGGATGGCCGGGCACACTGCTTTCTTGCGAGTCGACAGCAAGACCGGAGCGATCAAATATTATCCATACGATCCCGAAGCCAAGCGGCCTCCGCACGGCAATACGCCTTTTGTAGATTCCCGTCAAAACATTTGGGAGTCACTCTCCTGGGCCAATGAAATCGCCAAGTGGGACCGCACGACGGGCGAAGTTTCGCTCTACAAAACGCCGACGGACAACAGCTTCGCCTACGGCATGGTGATGGACAAGAACGACAAAGTCTGGCTGGCAGATTGGTGGCGCTGCAAGGTGACCAAATTCGATCCGGTGGACAGCCAGTGGATCGAGTACGCTCCCCTGACCCGGCCCTGCACCTTGCGCCGCGTCTTCGCCGACCACAACGGCATGATCTGGTACGCCCTCGAATGGCCGGGCAAAATCGGCATGCTAGATCCCACCACCAACAAGATCGTCGAATACGCGCTGCCCCTGAAGTGGTCGTTCCCCTACGATATCCAGCAGGATCACGACTCGAATTACTGGATCGCGGATTCGGGACAGGGCGGCGGGCTGATTAAATTTGAACAGAAAACGAAGACCTTCACCTATTACCCTGCGGAGCAGCGGACAGATATGCCGAAGATCGAAGTCTCAAACGAAAATTCGATCTGGTACACCACAAGATCCGCCGATCCAAAAGACCAGGCGTTAGGTGTGCTGTACCCCGACAAATCAAAAATCCAAACGCTGGCGGGTAGCTACTAATCCAAATTTTGCGATGGTTTAAGTGGCGCATGCTTTAGCTTGCGGGGTTTAATTCTGGAATTGACAACTCCCCAAATTCTGAAGCCTGCGCCACAAATTCAAACATCATCGCTCCGATTCACATAAGTTTTCCCCGCGCGAATCGTCGCCGCGCTCTGCAGCTTCTGCCGCCCCGTGCGCTTCTTCCCCGTGCTGTCCCCCAAAACAAATGTTCCTTCACGAACCTCCAGGATGGAAATATCCGCCACTGCGCCCGGCCGCAATGTGCCGAGCTCGACCCCAAAATTGAACATGCGCGTAGGCCTGACCGTGACGCGTTCGATGATCTGATCCAGGCTCATTCCGATCGCCAAAAATTTAGAGAGCTCGGTGACCAGGTCGTACACCGGACCGTTGATGCTCAAGCCTCCGAGGTCGGTGCCGATCGTGTCCGGCAGGAAATTTTGCTGCAGGCATTTTTCCGCCACGTCCAGGCTCAGATGCGGCCCGCCATCGCCAACATCGAACAGGATGCCTCGCTCCCTGCAATCGAGCATTTCGGGGAGTATCTTTCCATTCGCGTCAAGCGGCCCGTTCGGCCGCCCCGTGAAACAGTGCGTCAGGATATCGCCCTTCCGCAATTGGCGGAGAATTTCCGGCAGGGGAGAATAAGAATCGCCGATGTGCACCATCAAGGGAAGGTTAGAGATCTTCGCGGCTTCCAGCGCGCGTTTCAGGACTTCGAGGTCGTTGGCTCCGGTTATTTCCTTGGAGAGCCGCGCCTTGATGGCCACGACGTCGGGCTTGTTTGCTTCCGCCGCCCGCGCCGTCAATTGCGGATTCACCCAATCAAGATTGGAATAATTCCCGGCAAGACCCATGAGCGTGCCGCGAGCCCCAATGTCTATCATCGCGTAGACTCGCGTGGCCGAAGGCTTGATGACATATTGCCGGAATCCGGCGATGGAAAAATATCCGGCCGAGCCGGCATCCACTGCCGTCGTGACGCCGCGCCCCAGGCAATACTGATCCGCATTCACTCCCGTGGGGCCCACTCCTTCAAATACATGCACGTGGACATCGATGAGTCCCGGCGCGACGATTTTGCCTTTGGCGGAAATCACGCTGCGTGATCCATCCGCTGGAATATCCGGCGCGACTTGCAGAATTTTTCCGTCCTTTACCGCCACGTCCAGCAGCGCGTGCAAATTCTGGCTGGGGTCGATCACCGTCCCGCCTTTGATCAGCAAGTCGCGGCTCTGCGTCAAGGCCGCGCCCATATCCTGCGCGGCGGAAACTGGCGCTGCGCCGGCCGCGCGGCCAAACCTACTCGCAGCCATCAGGGGCGATCCGATCAGCAATTGAGAGAACCGGCGGCGTGTCAGCATCAAGCACCTCAAGTAGCACAGCCACTCCCGGCTGTGCGGTTTTCTCTACTTTCAGTCATTCGTGGATTATCTACAAACGCAAAAACCGCACAGCCAGCCCCTCGCAGGGGCTCGGGATAAAGAGTGGCTGTGCTACCAAGACCTTCTCCCTACCGCCATCCTTCTGGAACTCTCCGGTCTGTCTTCCCAATGTTGAGTTAGTAAGGATCGGCTCTATGCCACAGCGATCAATTCAATTTCGATGCGCCCTCCGTGCAATCGCACCACCTCGACCGTGGCGCGCGCCGGCGGGTGCGCCGGAAAATAGCGGCTGTACACTTTTCCCATCGCGTCAAAATCGTTCATGTCTTTCAAATATACGGTCGTCTTCACCGTGCGATCGAACGACGAACCGGCTGCCTCGAGAATTGCTTTGATGTTTTCCATGATCAGTTCGGTCTGCCGTGTGATGTCATCTTCAATCACCTGCCCGGTCTTGGGGTCGCGTGCGGTAATCCCCGCCACGAAAACGAATCCATTCGCCATGATCGCCTGCGAGAACGGCCCGACAGGTTTTGGCGCCCGATCCGTCGAAATCGCGCGAAGCTTCGCGCCCGAGGGCGCAGGCTCATTGTCGGCGCCGCTGGCCATACCGGACGCGACCGCCGCACCCAATCCACTTGCAGCCGCATTACGCAAAAATGTTCTACGCTTCATAACTTTCCTCCCTCAAACGGAAATTCAAATCTCAAATCTCAAATTTCAAATCTGGTTCTGCAATCCGACGCTACGCGGCTTGTCCTTGCGTACCTGGACCGCACTGGCCAGCCTCATCATTTCGCCTGCTTCTTTTCATATCTCTTGAAATTCCGCGGACCGACTTCCGCCCCGTACACGTTGCCCGCGTCGTCTGCCGCTGACGCCTTCCGCCGCGGTTCCATTCCCCGGCTCCAATCCCTGGCCAGGGTTCAGCACTGGATCGGGAATGAAGGCCGTGACTTTGCCGTCCTTGACGCTCCCGACCCGGATCCCGCGCCGGAAACCGGGATTGCGCGCCGTGTTCGATTCCGAGTCCGCCACATAGAGAACGTCGTGTTTATCGATGAAAACGCCGCTCGGCCGTCCGAATTGACGCCATTCCTCCAGAAATTTTCCGTCCTGATCGAAAATTTGCACTCGGCTGTTCCCGCGGTCGGCCACGAACAACCTCCCTTTGGAATCCATGGCCAGCGAGTGCGGATTGTTGAACTCGCCCGGCCCGCTCCCCTCCTTGCCCCAGGCCTTGATGAATTTTCCGTCCGCTGAAAATTTCACGATTCGCGCGTTCGAGCCCGGCCCATGTCCGTCCGCAACGAAAATGTCGCCGCTAGGTGCGACCAGCACATCGCTCGGCTTGTTGAATGTGTCAGGACCATCCCCGGCCACTCCCGCCTTGCCAAGCGTCAGCAATACTTTTCCATCCTGGCTGAACTCGAAGACCTGGTCGCCCTTCCCATTTTCGGCGTCTCCGTCGGTCACCCAAATGTTGTTGCTTTTATCTATAAACAGGCCATGAGGTCGCACAATCATCCCCGCGCCGAAGCTTTTCACCAGATTGCCCGACGCATCGAATTTCAGAACGGGCGCCAGATCCGATTTGGCGCAAGAAGTTCCGCCGCATCTTTCGACCACCCATATGCTCTTGCCGTCGCGATCGATGTCCGCGCTGATCACCTGTCCCCACGAACGCCCCTCGGGCAGCTTCGCCCAGTTCTCCACGGTGCGATACGGATTCGGCGCGGAATTGGGATCGGCCTGCGCAGATGCCTTCTCGCCAGATATTCCGGCCAAAAGGGCGAAAATAATCCCAAGCGCGGCGATGTTGCGTTTCACATGTAACATGGCGCCCTCGCAAATTTTCCCTTTGAAAAACGACCAGAGAAGCGCGCCCATCTTACTTCAATCGCGCCACTTTTCTGAATGGATAGTAGGACAGCCACTCTTGGCTGTCCGCTTTTAGGAGGCTAAGTATGCGCTGGATTGGCAGGGACAGCCAGGAGTGGCTGTCCTACAAGAACCCGGACAACTCCGATCCTTACAGGACGTGATATAAGTTTTAGTGCGGAGTTACGGCAGACTCGGAGAAAATTGCAAATGCCGCAGACGATTGAATCGAAAGGGACCGATCGTAAATGGCTGGGTCTTTATGACCGCCCGCACCGCGATTTGCGCGAATTCCTCGAACGCGCGGAAAGCATCGGCGAGATAACGCGTGTGAAGGGCGCCAATTGGGACCTGGAGCTCGGCGCTCTCGCCGAAATCGTCAATCACAAGCGATCGGAAGCCCCTGCGCTGTTATTTGAGGATATTACCGGCTACCCGAAAGGCTTTCGCGTTCTTTCCGGTTCGGGAAACTCATCCAAACGCATGGCGCTGATGCTCGGCTTCCCCATGCCAAAAACGGCCATTGATGTCGTGCAGGCCTATCGCGATCGCATGAAGCAGCACAAACCGATTCCCCCGGCCACTGTAAAACATGGCCCCATCCTGGAAAATGTAGATCGCGATGAAAATGTTGACCTCTATAAATTTCCTGCGCCGCGCGTGCACGAAAGGGACGGTGGCCGCTACATCGGCACGGAAGACCTGGTGATCATGCGCGATCCCGACGAGGGTTGGGTGAACGCGGCCACCTACCGCGTGCAGGTTCACTCCAAGAACAGCACCGGCCTGTGGATGTCACCCGGCAAGCACGGCCGTCAAATCCGCGACAAATATTTCAAGCAAGGAAAACCGTGTCCCCTCCTAGTATGTTGCGGCCACGACCCTTTGCTGTTTCTCGCCGCGGCGAATGAAATAAAATTTGGCGTTTCGGAATTTGATTACGCCGGCGGACATCGTGGCGAGCCATTTGAAGTGATCCCCAGTGAAATTCACGGCCTTCCCATGCCCGCTCACGCAGAGATTATTTTGGAGGGCGAAGTCACGGAAGGCGACGTTCACACCGAAGGCCCGTTCGGAGAGTTCACCGGCTATTACGCCAGCCCCTCCAGCGAACAGGGAGTTATCCGCGTTCGCCGCGTCTATCACCGCAACGATCCCATTCTGACCATGGCCACGCCCATGCGTCCTCCGTCGGACATGTCATTTGGCAGATCCATCGTCAAGTCCGGCATGATCTGGGACGCCATCGAACGCGCGGGCATTTCCGGCGTGCAAGGCGTGTGGTGCCACGAAGCCGGCGCGATGCGCCTGTTCAACGTCATCTCCGTCAAGCAGGCGTATGCCGGTCACGCCAAGCAGGTCGGCCTGGTGGCCGCGGGCTGCCAGGCAGGCGCCTATCTCGGCCGCTTCGTCGTGGTGGTGGACGACGACGTGAATCCCACGGACTTGTTCGATGTTGTCTGGGCCATGTCCACGCGCTGCGATCCCGCTCTTGACATAGAGATCATCCGCCGCATGTGGAGCGGCCCGCTCGATCCGATTATCCCGCACGGCTCGCCCGTGAACTACAGTTCGCGCGGGTTGATTGACGCCTGCCGCCCCTTCGAGCGCCTCAAGGATTTTCCGCCGGTCGTGGGCGCAACGCCGGAGCTGCGCGCCAGGGTGGCCGCCAAATTCGCGGACGTTCTCAACAAGATCTGATTGGAATTTGCAATAATTTGCCGCGATGCAAAGTGACTTTAGTTTACAAGTGGCACAGGTTTCAGCCTGTGGGGTTTAGTCTTTGCTAGACCGAAACCTCACAGGCTGTGCCACTGGCCGAGACGCCATGACCACTGCAACGACCGTGAACGTCCCCAATTTGATCGACGAGCAGAAAGTCAGCTTATTTCAAATTCGCATTATCGTGCTGTGCGCCCTGGCCGCGTTGCTCGACGGCTTCGCCGCGCAAATGATCGGCTACTTGGCGCCTTCCGTGGCGCGGGAAATGCACTTGAGCCCGGCCGCGCTCACCCCAATTTTCGCCTGGGGCCTGGCGGGCTTGATGCTGGGCGCGTTGATTTTTGGACCGGTTGCCGACCGCGTTGGCCGCAAGCCCGTGATCGTGGCCTGCACGCTCTTCTACGGCCTGATTTGCCTGGCAACGGCGAAGGCGGACTCTGCCACGAGCCTTGCGATCCTGCGGTTCCTCGCAGGCTTGGGATTTGGCGGCGTGATGCCCAATGCCATCGCGCTGACCGCAGAATATGCCCCCGAGCGCCGCCGCGGCACCATGATCACTATCATGTTCTGCGGTTTTCCCGTCGGCGCTTCCATCGCAGGCTTTGCCGCCGTGCCTATCCTTCCCGTCTTCGGCTGGAGAGGTGTTTTTGTTCTCGCGGGCGTCATGCCCATGCTGCTCGTCCCCGTGCTGATCCTGCTGTTGCCCGAATCCATTCGCCACTTGGTGGTCCACGGAGCTAAGCCTGAGCGCGTGCGGCAACTATTGGCGCGCATGACCCCACAACTGATGTTCGGAAGCGACACAAATTTCGTCGTCCACGAGGAGCGCGCCCCCGGCATCCCTGTCGTCCATCTGTTTCGGCAAGGCCGTGCCCTACCCACGATTCTTCTGTGGATTGGCTTCTTCATGAGTCTGATCGATATCTATTTGCTGACGAGTTGGCTGCCCACGGTATTTCACAACGCTGGAATTACGCTCTCGCTTGCAGTCATCGCCACCGCAGTTTTTCAAGGCGGAGGCGTGGTTGCCTCCCTGGTTCTCGGCAGCTTCGTGGACCGCTTCGGCGCCTATCGTGTCCTGACCTCCACCTATTTTCTGGGCGCGGTTTGCGTCGCCCTGCTCGGCTACTCCCATTCTGTCCCTGCCATCATGGTCTGTACCTTTTTTGCCGGCATGGGCGTGATCGGAGGTCAGACCGGAGCGAACGCGCTGGCCGCCTCCTTCTACCCGACCTACATCCGCTCGACCGGCGTCGGATGGGCGCTAGGCATTGGACGCATCGGATCCATCGTCGGCCCGATCTTTGGCGGCATCATGCTCTCTTTACATTTGCCGCTGACCACGGTCTTTTTGGCGGGAGCCGTTCCCTCGCTTGTCGGAAGCGCCGCAATCTTTCTAATGGGCCGCACCCAAGTCTCGGTAAACGCGAAGAGCGCCCTCGGAGTCGCCGCTCCCTGAATTTCGCAATACAAATTAGGACACGCTTCAGCCTGTCTGGTTTTCCTTTTGCAGCGCCAACAGACGCGCTACAAGCACGATCTTCTATCCAAAACCCAGACAGGCTGAAGCCAGTCCCACTCCTGCGTTCTTCGCTTTACAACGACACAGCCTCGTGATATTGCAGCCACAGCGAATTTTGATTCTTGCCCCGGGAGAAAAAATGAAAGCACCGACCACGAAGTTTCAATGGCCAATCGCAATTTGCGCCGTGATTTTCGGAAGCCTTCTGTATCCGTCCACGCAGCGCGCCTACGCCGACCAGATCCCCTCCGGCTGGGAAGCCAGCAATATGAAGCCGATCGGCTACAGCGATCTGGGCGGCCACGAGGCCTTCAAGATGGCGATCAAGCATGTAGGCGATCACTGGTATCTCTACATGGGCCACTTTGTAGCCAATGGATGGAGCATCGTCGATGTCACCGACCCCGCAAATCCGAAGGTGGTCAAATTTATCCCTGGGCCAACACCCACATCCGCCGGACAGATCGATCTCCACGATAATCTCATGATCACGCCGCTCCAGGATCGAGCCGGCTATGGCGGCGACCCGAATAAAAAGGTCATCGAGGGCGTCCTCCTCTGGGATATCAGCAACCCTGTGGGTCCCGAGCAGCTGGCGTGGTGGAAGACGGGCGCGACCGGCACTCATCGCGACGGCTATCCGGGCGGAAAATATGCGTACTTATCCGCGGGCATGCCCGGCTACAAGGGGCAAATCCTGGTGATCCTCGATGTCAGCGATCCTTCCCATCCCAAGGAAGCAGGCCGTTGGTGGATGACGGGCCAGAAGGAGGGTGAGCCGCCGCTGCCGGCTCCCATCTACGGCTTTCACGGCCCGGCCGTGATCGAGGGAGACCGCGCCTACCTGGGGTACAGCCCCGCCGTCGTTATCCTCGACATCAGCGACATTTCAAAACCAAAGCTAATCGGCCAGCTCACCGTCAGCCCGCCCTTTGGCACGGGCATTCCCGTGCATGACGTGATGCCGATCCCCGGCCGGAATTTGCTTTTCGCGCACGCGGAGGGAACCGGTGGCGGTGATTCCCCTACAGGTGTGCTTTCCTGCCAGGGAGCGGAGTTTCTCGTAGGGTTAGTCGATATCCAGGACCCCGCCAAACCGAAACTCATCTCCACGTTTCCCACGCCGGTCCCTCCCGCGGATGCCCCGTACACGGATTTTTGCGAAAAGGGAGGCCGCTTCGGCCCTCACAACACCAACATCCTGCAGCACAACCCGGACGTGGAAAAGCAGGGCGACCTCATCTACCTCACCTACTTCAACGCCGGCCTGCGCGTCTATAACATCAAGGACGCGCGCTTGCCGAAGGAGACGGGATGGTTCATCCCTCCCACTCCCACCGTCCGCCGCATGCCGGCCCCCTACGACAAGCTGGTCAGCCAGACCGAAGACGTCCTCGTCGACACCCGCCGCAACATATACATCACCAATAAACAATGGGGATTATTTATCCTTAAGTACACAGGCCCCGGCGAGCCCGCCCCGACCGCCAAGTAGGACGGGCTTCAGCCTGTCGCTCTTGCCGCTGCGTTGCGAGGGGAACCCCGGCAGGCTAGAAAGCCTGTGCGGCAAGTTCCTAATCTTTGTGGGGCACGGCTTCAGCCGTGCCGTTAAATTTGGGGAGTGAATGCGGCTTTAGCCGCTGGGCCGTTCAAAATTGAATTGCGATCCGGCCTTTTTCAAATTTCGCGCATGCCAGCCAGGCGAATGAAAAACCGACAGGTTGAATTCCGACCTACTCAATTCGCAGCCGGCGCGAGCTTCTCGGTCAACTCGATGCGCGTGCCCCACGGATCGGTCAAATAAGCGACCTTGGTCGTCTGGTTCGGAGCCAGGCGAATGGCCTCGTCGAGCTTGGTCCCTTGCGCTTCAAGCTTCTTCGTAAACGCTTCCAGATCCTTCACATCGAAGCCGATATGATCGAGCGACCGCCCTTTCGTGGGAACCAGTCCCGCTTTCCCCTGCGAAAACGAAAGATTTGCGCCCGGGATATCGTCGCTGTCGATCCATCCCGGCGCAGACTGGCGCGCCCGCTTGCCCGGCACGCCGCCAAACATTTTCGCGTACCACGCCTGCATCGCGGGAATATCTACGGGATAGAAATGGATGTGATTCATCGCCACTGGCGTCGGAAGGGAAGGATCGCCAAAGAACTCCACGCGAATGCCGTCCGGCCCGTGCACGTAACCTTGGTTCGGATTTCCGGTCTGCTCGATCTCCACGCCGTCCGCTTTCCATTTTGCTAGCGTCGTGGGCAGATCTTTCCATGCGAATCCGAAGTGATCCACGATGGACCCCGCCGGCGGCCCCGAGGGATCCGCCTGCCGCAGCATGATGTAAACGCCCGGAAACTGGATCAACATGAGCGGCCCGTTTTGCACCACCGTCCCGCCCATCGTCGCCGTCCAGAATTTCTTCTGCGCCTCCACATCTTTCACGAACAAATGGATGTGCCCCATCGTGACGCCCGAGCTGTTCGCAGGCGCGAGTTGCGCGGAGGCGGGCAACACCACAAACGCCGCGGCGATCAAGATAATCAAGCATCGAATTTTCATAGCAGTATTTTTCATAAGAGTTTTCCGTTTAGCGTTTTGCGCTGGTAGGCAACATACATCTAATCCCATTTTCTAACAAGCAACTACAGTGGCACAGACTTCAGTCTGTGGGGGTCCATTCCGCAGCCCAGGCCGATCGCGGTAGCCAAGATCAAACGGAAGCCCACAGACTGAAGCGTGTGCCACTGAAACCGTCATCGCCACTCGAAACGCCGGCGTAGTTCAAAGGTCTTGTGTGAAAAAAAGAGAATCTTTGTGGGTCGCGGCTTCAGCCGCGGCATGAAGCATCAATGGAAACCTGGCCCTTTGTGCCTGCCGGATCTTTGTAGGGCACGGCTTCAGCCGTGCCGTAAAGTGCACACAAGATTCGCGGCTTTAGCCGCTGCTCGTTTGAAATTAAGCCGCCGCTACTCCGCCCCCATCATCGGCACCGCCGCGTCCGCTGCAATTTTCCACTGCCCGTTTTCCTTCACAAACACCAAAAGCGCCCGGTGCGGCGTGCTCACGATCTTCCCATTTGCGTCGCCAATTTTCCTGATCCTGCGATCCGTCGCCAGCGCCACATCCCCATACACCGCCATCAGCCGGAACTGATCCACAAAGATCCCTTCGCCCGGCTTGAAATTGAGATGCGCGACGCGCTCCATCGCCATGGGCTTGGTCAGCACCACGGTAGGCAGCCACCCGAGAATCTCAAACCACTTGTCCGCATAGTTCTCCTTCAAATAGTCGGTCTTCCCGGCTCGCACCGCTTCCATCCACTTCTGATCCATCTCCCCAAGCTGCTTCTCCAATTTTTCGTCGGGACTCTTCGTGCTGACGGCCCCGGACGTCTTGAAATTCGCCTCCGTCGGCGGAATTACCGGCACCAGCCCCGCCGCGGCCGGCCGCCACGCCCCGTTCTGCCGCACAAACACGCGCAAACAATGGCTGTCCGAAGTGAAGGGAATCGTTCCGTCCGGCCGCGCCGTCTTGAAATCTGTGTGATCGGTCCCCAGCGCAATGTCTCCATAAACTGCCACCAGCTTGAAATCCGCGGGAAAAGGCCGCACGCCGGTCACCGGCGTCGCCGCCGACTGCGTCGCCACCATCTCCTCCTTGTTCCGCAGCGTCCCTCCCGACTGCACCTCAAAAAATCCGTCCACCCAATACTGGCTCCTGAACTTCACGCACTCCGCATACGGCTTCTGATAAGGCCCGTCGCAAAGCCACTGCTGATCCACATCCCAAAGCGTGTTCTCCAAATTCGCCCGCTTCGCCTCCTGCGCCGCAGCCACAGTCGGCACAGCCAGCAACATCGCCACAATCCATAAGAAAACCCTGTTCATCACATCCCTCCGCCCAATTTAGGTGCTATGCCTCGTACCACAGTTTAGTTCCGCGCGTCAATGAAGGCGAAGAGCTGGAAAATTGAAAAAAAGGCGGATAGTAGTCTGGACTCTCTAGCCGGTAGCGCGCGGCACGGTGCGGGTGTAGCGGCGAGATTTCCGCAAGGACAAACCCGTCCCGGCCTCCACACGAGCGGCGTTTCTCGATACACTTAGAGGCAGTTGTGGAGTCACTGACCTATGAAAAAGCAAATTCTCAATCTTGGAGAACGGCACAGGGAAAAGTTCCTTCGTCGACGCCATTGAATGGCTATTTACTGGACGCATTACAACGCTCTACGGCCGCGCGCAAGAACTCTCAAGCCAGAAGCACGGCTCGCACATTCATTCTCCGCGACACACGATTTGATTGTCAGTCTTAGAGAAAATCCGGGTGAGAGGCTTTCGATCAGCGACTTCGACGCATTCTGTCTCAATGGGTCAATATATCGCCGTGGCCAAAGAAAACCTATACATAATGCGCAGGTCACAGCTTTCTCGGTTCATCGATTCGCAGTCGCGCGACCGTTACACTCTGCTCCGACCCTTCATGCCTCTGGGGAAAATCGACGAACCGGAGGATCTTTTCGTAATGCTGCCGATCTCACCAAAGAAGAGCTGAGAAAGGTGGCGTATCGCACCGATCGCATTGTCGCCGACCTTCGCTCGCGGTTTTCGTTGGGTTCCGACGCTGCGAAGCCAACCGAAGCTGATCTTGCGCGTTCCATTTCGAAATCACTCGTCGAACACGGCCTGGCATCCCTTGACACTTGGAGGAGATTGCTGAGCGAATCCGGTTTGGAGCGTTCTCTAACGTATGAGCTTCGGCGACAGAACGAGGTTGCGGGACTTAGTGGTCATAAAAGGAGGCGTAGTCGCCTGCCTTTTGCGGCAAAACGTTCAGCTTGGCTACGGAGTCGGCGGGTATGCCGCGGATTCATATGGCGTCCTAGAACAGGCGGCACCTGATGTTGTGAAGATTATTCGGAGCACTCTGCGCGAAGGCTGGGGGTCTCGTCCGTCGACGTGGTTCCCAACGCCAAGGTGGCATCGACCGGCTATCTACGGACCCTGAAAGGTGTACTGCACTTTGCCGCGTTTCTAGACACGGCGCACGCGACTCTTTGCATTGAAATCTACCTTGTCTTAGATTAGCCACAGCATGCAAGGCGACCTCAGTGAAGCGATCCGGCCAGATTCGTTCTGCGCTCGACCAACTTCGCGTCGGCAGTCCGCACGACCAGCGACTTGTCGCTTCTGTGTCACACCCTCATGGGAATTCTCGGTTTACTGCCCTCTCAAGAGTGGGCGCGGGGCTACTAGCCATTCGGCACAGTCTTCTGCATGTTTCCGATTCTGTGGTCACACCCTATCGGGATAGTGCAAAATTACAGCTCTCAGCCGCCTCAACCGCGATAGCGGCGGAGCGAATCTACAAGACCTGTCAGGCTGCCCGCAATGAGGTCGTCCGATCCTTATATGACGAGCTTTGTGGTGGGAGCAACCGCATCTGTTTCATGTTTCACCCGGTGACGTCCGGCGGGATCACTTAGGAGCAAGAGAGACCGTGCAGGGTAGCGCGTACCTGCGAGGCAACTTCTATGAGCGCGCCGATGAGGATGACGGGCCTATTACAGCGAGGCCCACCTAGACACCTTGGGCCTAAGTATCTTTTTGGCTCTGCGCATCGTGCACAGGATTGTTGAAGCGCACTTTGACGGGCTCGTTCGAGACGACGCTAACCCGCGTGGATTCTGACGAATTGAAGTCCGAGTTGCGGAACTTCTATTGAAGGAATTCAGTGACTATCAAATTCTGCTGACCACACACGACAGAATTTGGTTTGAGCTTTTGAGGGACATGCAAAGTCGATGCCATGACGCTAATCGCTTATGGAGCTAGAATAAACAGAAGTGGACAGATTGAGGATGACGGAGGTCGGGACTTCTGAGGCAAAAGCGATCTGACCTCTTGAATTAAGCGTACTCTTAGAATGGAAAATCGAGATGCTTGAACCTGTAGTGCGGTCAGCATTCAAACTGTTTGATTTCGACGGTTCCGGAGCCAGATGAATACGCCGGGGAGACTTATGGCACGCCTTCCATGCAGAAATTCGTAAGAATTACTCTTCACTATATCAGGACGCGAAAGAACCTTTGAGCTGGGACGTTCGAAGCTGCACGAGCCGGGGACTTCAACCATTCAGCAATAGGCGAGGTTGAGGCGCAGAGTGAGCATCGACGTCGACAAGTACCGCCAGTTGCTTGATTACGTTCAGGCAGAGGCCCTCGAAGACCGCGACCACAAGGGGATTTTGATCGGAAATGGTTATAGGCTAATGCCACTGGACGCAGCGGAACGTCAGAGTCAATTTTCGAACCATGCGCTTCGAGGTGCCAAGAAGAATAAATTCTGCCTGCTGCCAACGACGGAACTTTTCAAAGCGGTTTGCGCTGTTCTTGAGGGTCCCGGGGATGAGGGCCCGAGAATAAGGATTCGGGACTCTATTCTGTCGACCGTGGGCGTCTGGACTTTTGCTCGCGAGGTTATCCCGTCGCATGAGGTGGGAGCTGAGGTGTCAAGCCCCAATGGCGCCAGCAAGCCCGTCACAGCCGCGAGTGAAGAGTCCTAGGGGGATCATCCGACCTTCTATGCAGCACAAACTATGGCGCGCACGCGGATTAGAGACCGCCTTGACTCACTTTCCTTGGCCTTCCCCCTAATTTTCCATTGGCTCTCGAAGCTTTTTGCTTGGCAACGCTTCTCGATTTTCCCGCCTGCTTGACCGAGCCTGGACGCCATCCACTTCCGAGACCCGCGTCCACATGCCCCTCGGCTCGCTCGGTTTCTTGACAAAATTCCAATTAAAGACTAATATTTAGATGCTAATTGGAGGACCCGTGCCGAAACCAGGACTAAAACTGAAACAAGCCAGCGCGGTCCTAAAGATGGAGCCAAAGGAGTTGCAGAATCTTGTCCAATTCGGCGTGGTTAAACCCCGCCGCTCCGACGGAACGTATTTCTTCGACGCGAGCACTCTCCTGGTCGCCAAGGTCGCTTCTTACCTGAAGGAGTGCCTGGGCACGCGTACAAGTGTGCTCGCTAAACTGATGGAGGCATTTTCGGTATCTGAAGAAATACTTAAGTCAGAAAATCCGAAGTACATCGTCTTCAACTGCCGGCTCGCGGCGGAAGAAGAACCAATCCAGTTGGGAGTCCCGTTTCGAGCCCTAGGGGCGCAGATTGACGAGCGGATGAGCAAAGCTGATCTCTACAGGGACCTGCCGCGCGGGAAAAAGCGCCGGGGATGGAAGAAGGAATTCCAGGCGTCGCTCAACGAGGCGGCAAGCGACATGGGAGAGGTCTCCGAAGAAGAAATCTTGCGTGCCGTTCGCACCTATCGTAAAGAGAAGCGTGCGCCAGCGATCACCGTTACTGCGCAAAGCTAGGAAACGCAAGCCCCGAGCCGTCATTGACACGAGCGTGCTTGTGGTCGGCATATCGGGCTTCAGAGAGCCGTTCGTTTCCGGCAGTTTCGGAAGCCATCGATTGTTTTGCGCCCAGAAAGGGCGCGGGGAAATCTCCTCCGCCCTTTCAGGGCGGACCAAAAATCCTGGGCGCGATACCCGGGGCGTTGCCCCGGGCTGGCCTGCTACGCGCCCTTGGCGCAACAATGTGGCCGTTTTTTGAAGCGGAGGGAACTACCGATGCGCTCTGCTTGAGTCAGCCGTTAGAGACCGCTCCTAGTCGTTTCGAGTCAGCATATTTCGAGCGTTATAGTCGAAATTCTTGGTCTCAATCGCCACCGTGATGCGCGTGTGCGCGTGATCCAATTGGTCTAAAACCCGCGATCGCAATCCACTGTCGCCCGCATTGTCTTTTTCCGCGCTGCAATCTTGCTTGGCCATTTCCAGCAATTTAAGACTCTTCGCCAGGCGCTCCGCCCACGGCATGCGCGCGTCAATTCGAGGCAAGTTGTGGGGCTTCTTGCCCTGCGCGCCAATCTCCTGATTAATCTCTTCCATAGAAGCGTCAATATTGCCGATCGTCAAGCTGACTTCATCCTGCGAACCATCGAGTGCTTGCGCCTCGTTCGTCCGTTGCAACAACGCGCGGGCTAGACGCAGATCGTCCATGGTGCGCGCATAGCCTGGGTGTTTTTGGCCCGCCAGGGCTGTACCGGGCAGGGACAGGACGAGAGCCATTGCCCCAAACCGGCACATTTTTGAGCTTCTGAACATAAGAAAGACGCCTCCTTATTAATTTGTTCAGAATCCAGGGAACGACTGCCCTTGGCGATAGTACGTCCGATTAGTATGTCCGAAGAGTAATCAGCGCCCGGAACTGCCATCGGGAAGCCAATTTCACGGCAACTCGGATACCCCCTCCAACCTTTCCTTTTGCCCTGCCCGGAAGCATAATCCGTGTGCACAAAGTAATTCTGAAGACACGAGCGGATTCACGGGCCTCGGGCCATAGAAAGCAGGAGCCACGGCAATGTCACTCCAAAATTCGGATGTATGGTTCATCACCGGCTGTTCGACCGGCTTCGGCCGGGAACTGGCGAAACTCGTGCTCGATCGCGGCTATCGCGCCGTCATCACGGCGCGCGATCCCGGCAAAATTCAGGACCTGACCGCCGGCCACGAGGGCCGCGCGCTGGCCCTGAAGCTGGACGTCACGGACAAGGCGGAAGTCGCCGCGACTGTACGACAGGCCGAAGCAGTCCTCGGCAGCGTAGACGTGCTGGTGAACAACGCCGGGTTCGGTTACGTGGGCGCGCTCGAGGAGAGCGAAGAGGCCGAAGTCCGCGCCATGGTGGAGACAAACTTTTTCGGCCTGGCCCGCATGATCCACGAAGTGCTTCCGGGCATGCGGCGACGACGGCGGGGCAGCATCGTGAATATTTCGTCCATCGGAGGCCTCGTCGGATTCCCGGGCGTAGGCTATTACTGCGCAACCAAATTTGCCGTGGAAGGCCTTTCCGAATCGCTCTCAAAAGAAGTGGCGCCGCTCGGCATCAAAGTGCTGGTGGTGGAGCCGGGCCCGTTCCGCACCGACTGGGCCGGGCGTTCTCTCAAGAGGAGCAGCCGGCAAATCCCCGAATATGCCGAAACGGCCGGCGCCTTCCGCGAGCGTATTGAGGGCGGAAGCGGTAAGCAGGTTGGCGATCCGATTCGCGCCGGCGAGGCGATCATCAAGGCGCTGGAATCCGACAACATGCCCCTGCGTCTGGTGCTAGGCGCAATCGCGCTGGAACGGGCGCAAATCAAGATGGAACAAATGCGCAACGAAATTGACGCCTGGGAAGAAACCACGTTGAGCGCCGACTATCCCGATAGCCAGACCGCCTCAGCGAGATAGCACCGCTGCATTCCGCGTATCGATCTTCCGTAATGTGAATCCGCCAGGAATGCACACGACGTCCCGCATTTCAGGCGCTCAACGATTCGCCAACGTGGCAATGTTCCCCAGGCCTAACAGCCGATGGTCGGCAGTTACCAACGTGAGGCCCAGCACGGCCGCCGTAGCGGCCAGGAAACGATCGGCTGGATCCTGATGCAAGAGCGGCAGTTCCCGCGCCGCGGCCACAATTTCGTGCGTTAAGGGAGCTTCGCGCATATACGCGGTTGCCGTTGTGACCCACTCCCGCGCATTGCCGTGCAACCGGATTCGTCCCTTGGCGTGCAACAGCAGAACTTCCCACGTGCTCACAGGGGACAACCACACCTCGTTGTTCCGATCCTTCAGTTCGAGCTGTACGCGGCGCGAGAGCCGTTTCGGCTCCGCCAGGCTCCAAATCCAAATGTGGGTGTCAAGAAGAAGCTTCAATGCGTTAGCGCCTCGATAGACTCTATGTCGATCACCGGCGAGACCACATCGCCCACGATATCGACACTCCCCGACAGGGAACCAATCCAACTTCTTTCGTCCCCCGCGCTGGAAGCAGGAACGACATCCGCAATCGCTTTTCCGCGGCGCGTGACTCGCAGCGGAGTCTTCGTCTTGTTCACCTCTTCGAGCAGCGACAGGCACTTGGCCTTAAACTTGGAAATGGCGATCTCGCGAACCGGTTTTTTCTTCCCGCCGCTCATAGCTGTTCTCCAAAGACCACAATAGAATACCATGGTCATTTCATATAGTCAAAATGCGCTCTCAGGTGATGGGTGGAAACCCGGGAACGCCAATCTCCCGATTGGCGTGGGACAAAATCGCCAATCGGGAGATTGGCGTTCCCGGGAGACATCAACCCTTACATCAACTTCTGCGCGAGCACCGCGTCCCGCGCCAGTTAGCCCATACCGATGATCCCACCGGTCTCCAATAGGGAATTGCACCTTCCAACGCCAGCTATTTTCTTCGCGGATTTCTGTAACCGGGCCGCCTAACGGCAGAGTTCCGCATTCAGGTTACAGCCGGGTCAACACTACGACGCAATTGGCGCCCGTTTTTTGTCAAGCTAAATCTTTTTAGGTCACTTTTTTATAACGACTTCCATTACTGGTCTTTCCGTTGTTATGATCGCCATCGTGGTGGGGCGCCATATTTCAGCGAACTCGTCTGGGTTTCGTGCGGCTCGTCTCTGGAGGGTCAATCGACACTCGTCCCTTATTGGACTTGGAAAAAAAGTTGTGAGGACGAATTAAGTCTATGACTCACAGGCAACGAATCCTCGCCGACCGGATCCTTGCGGTTCCAGCCGCGTATCTATTCAATGGCATAACCCGAGTCCTCGGCATATTGCTTCAGCGCGATCACACGATTACGTCGTCCAGCGTTAACCGTATCATCGTGGCCAAGCTAATCGGTATGGGCAGCATTCTTCAAGCCACACCGTTGCTTAAGGCTCTGAAATTGCGATACCCCAAAGCAAAACTAACGTTTGTGACGATGCGGTCCAACCAAGAACTGCTATTGCGGTTGTCTTGCGTTGACGAGGTTCTCGTGCTGGATGACCGCCGTTTGCTGACAATGGTAGTCACCACGCTTCGGACTATTGTAACCTTAATCCGCTTGCGAGCCAATTTATATTTTGATCTTGAAGTTTATTCCGGGTTCGCCTCACTTCTTGCTCTTTTCGCCGTGACGCGCAATCGATTGGGATTTTACCGCCACAGTACCGCCTTCAAGAAAGGCATCTATACGCACCTCGTCTATTTCAATTCACGTATGCCGGTCCGACAGTTGTATCTTCAGCTTGGCCGAGTCGCGGGTATCCCCGCCGGTCAATGCGAAATTACAGGACCGCTTGTGGTCCACGATCGCGAGCGATCCAAGGTGTCTCGGTTCTTGTGCGAAGCCCCCGGATGGCAGGCCGAAAAACCGTACATAGTAATCAATCCGAACGCCTCGCCCTTGATGGTGGAGCGTCGCTGGCCGATTGAGAACGTGATCGAAGCCATCGGACGTCTCGTCTCTTCTGGGAGTCAGATTGCGCTCATGGGATCTCCCGATGAGGCAAGATATGTGCAAAGACTCTATGAAATGCTCACACCAGACGTACGATTCCAGGTCGTCAATACTGCCGGGCGGCTGACTTTTGGCGAACTCCTTGCGCTACTCAAGGGGGCTGCCTGTGTTCTGACGAACGATACCGGGCCAATGCATATGGCGATCGCACTGGAGCGACCGACGGTCTGTCTTTTTGGGCCAGCAAACCCGGAGCATTATGGACAGGATTTGCCCTTTGTTGAGATTTTTTATGAGCGGGTGTATTGCAGTCCCTGCTTATACGAATTGGACGTCCCGCCATGCGGTGGGAACAACATCTGCATGCAGCGAATCAAACCGCAAGCGGTGGTCGCTGCCGTCCGCAGGCTCGCGAGCGAGGGTTTCCGAGAGCGAACTTTGCAAAATTATAGGCAGTTAATTAGTCTTCCGGTCATCTCTGACGCACCGGACGGCACGCCTTTGGGTGTTGTAGACCGCATGTCTTCAGGGCATGCCAAGGAGCAAGATGAGCGTAGCTTTGAGGATCCAACGGTTGGGGACCGTCCGAACACATTTGGATCGCAGCAGGAAAGTACCACCGAAGATGAGAACCCAAGCGCGACTCGAATTTGGATTGCGCGAACGGTAATCGTCGGCTTCGCGGCCGCGCTGGCCTGCTACACGTGGGGTCACTGGGGAGATTTCCAGGTCGATAGCGGAAGGGAACTCTACGTTCCCGCGGAAATACTCAAAGGAAAGCTTTTGTTCCGCGACCTTTGGTACATGTATGGACCTCTTGCGCCTTACTTGAAAGCTTTGCTTTTTCGAATCTTCGGAGTCCAGTTGGCGGTGCTATATAGCTTCGGTTTGACGTTGACGATCGGTACCGCCCTAATCACATTCGAAATCGGGCGCCGCTTCGGTCTGGGGCTCTTGGGCAGCGCGGTGCCTTCGCTGTTTTTCTTGATCGAGTCGTTTTACCCAACTATCCGCAATTTTGTCTTTCCCTACAGTTATGCGGCCTCGTTGGCCGTATTTCTCGGACTGGCGTGCTTGTATTTTGTGATCCTGCACGCTTCCGACATGCGCATGTTGCATCTTGGACTGGCGGCCGTATTGGCCGGGCTTGTCGTTTTGACGAAGCAGGAGTTCGGCGTCGCCTGCGTCGCCTTGCTGGGATTCGAAATCGCGGCCAGCCACTGGATTCGGCGTTCATGGCCAGAAACGCTTCGGAACAGCGCCTTGTGTTTTGCGGGGCTTTTGCCCGCCGTGGCGGTCTACGGATGGTTTGTCTGGAAACTATCGGCCAGATTCATCTTTTTTGAAAATTGGATTCAGACGCCCGGCACGTATTTCATGCGCACGTTTGGAAAAATAACCATACCATATCAGGGCCTTCGCTTTGTGCCGTCGGAATTATTGGAGAACGCGGGATATACAATCCTTTGCCTGGCCGTATGGGCCTTGTTTGCGTGTGTTGCCGCGATTGCGATCAAGGAGGTGAAACTAGTCTCACGTTACTCGATGACATGTTGCGTAATCGCGGTTCTTTCTCCCATGTGGATTGCAAACATTTCTTTCCTTCAGTATCCCTGGGGACGTAGCTTCTTCATCGCTGCGATGACTCAAACTGTATTCCCGAAGGGGATATTCTTTCTCGCCTTATTTTTTACAATTCATTCGCTCTGGAGGTTGGCGAAAGTCCCGAGAGCCGGATTGGATCTTCAAGAAGCCGGACTTGGAATCTATGCGGCTTTAGTTGGGTTGCGGTCGATGATGGAACTTCGGGCCCCAAGTTATGACTGCGCAGTTTTTTTTAATGGCCCCGCTTTCCTGATATTTGTCATTCTCCTATATAGGATTATTTCTTGGGCGTGCCAGCGATGGAATCCCAGGCGTCGTAATTTTGTGGTTGGGAGCTTGTTAACTGCCGAGGTTGTCATGCTGCTTCTCCTTTTTTTCCCGAACCCTCAAGTGCTCTCAACTCGGCTCGTTACGGACAACGGAAGTTTTTATACTAGACCGGACGTGGCGGCTCTTTTTCCGCAGATCATTTCCTTCATGAAGACGCATACAAGGAACGGAAAAGATATTCTGGTGTTGCCGGAGCCGCCAAGCCTGTACGTTTTCGCCGGAATGGAGGCTCCCAGCCGAATGTATGGGCTCGTACCGGGATATGTGGCGCCGGAGCAGGAGCAAGAATACATCGATGAAGTGGCCTCCAATCACGTGCGCTATGTCTTGATCTCGAATCGAACCACGAGGGAATATCATGTGCAGGATTTTGTGCAGGGTGGCTACAATAAGTCGGTTTATGAATGGATTTTGGCTAATTTCGTTAGAGACGGCCAGTTTACGTTGCCCTCTGAAGCGCCGGACTATGACGATCCATACATAATGTGGGTATATAAGCGAAAAGATCTGGCGGGAAAGCTTTGAAGTGAGTTGAAAGTCGTGGGAGACGCAAGCCTGGTAAGCTTTGTTCTCGGTTTAAGCGCACAACGAGAGTAATCAGGGCGATTTGCAACGTTCCAGTCCGCCGGAGATATGATGGAACATCGAAATTCCTTAGCGGATGAATCGACCGGCGTCGTGGGCTGCACGGTTCGCCTCGGCCTTTTGGTTCTGGTGTACACCGCACTGACGGTTTTCGTATTCCGCAACTTCATTCCTCACGTCGGTAATACCCTAATCGGGCCACCGGAAGACAACATGCAGGATTTCTGGAACACCTGGTATGCGGCGTCCCAGGTCAGAACCTTTCACGATCTTGGTTATACCAACTTGATTAGACATCCGGAAGGGATGACGCTTTACTACCATTCCTTTGCTTATCCAAAGCTTGTCGTTGCGATGATCTTCGGCGCGCTATTCGGAACGCACCTGACCAGCCTGGTCGCGCTGCATAACTTCCTGTTGGTCATCTCATTTCCGATTTCCGCGATCGGCGGATTCTACATCGTTCGACATTTCACAGGTGATACCTTCGGCGCGAT
This sequence comes from uncultured Acidobacteriota bacterium, assembly GCA_963813185.1. GTDB lineage: Bacteria > Acidobacteriota > Terriglobia > Acidiferrales > UBA7541 > Palsa-360. The sequence goes on along the minus strand of CAWEYA010000018.1, from coordinate 391,942 downwards.
GGTCGGTGGCGCCGTGTTCGCATTCAATCCGTCACACGTCGCGCACATCTCGCACCACATGCATGTCTCGTCCATTGAATTCATTCCGTTCTTCGCATTGTTCTTCATTTTGGCAGTGGAGAGGCGGAGCCGTGGCTTTGCGTTGCTATCGACGCTTTGCTTCGCGATGAGCGCTCTATCGTGTTGGTACTACCTGTTCTACTGCGCTTATTTCATGGCGTTCCTTTACGCTGTCGTTGCGATCAAGCAGAGGCGCTTCCTCAATGTCTGGCCACTGATCGTGATCCTTTGCAACATCGTGGGTGTGCTGGTGCTACTCTCACCGCTGCTGGTGCCGATGGTCGCGCAAGCAGCGAGGGGCGGAAACGTCTACGCGGAAGGAACAGACCCAGAGACATCCGTCGCCGACCTGTACGGCTACGTGGTCTTTCCGCCGGTTCACTACTTGTCCGCAAAGTCGGAACATATCTACTCGCAGATGACGGGAAACGCGTGGGAAAACATCGCGTACCTCGGCCTGGTCAACATCGCGCTGCTCGCCTGGCTGATCCTGCGACGCAAGCGACTGGATCGGGAATTGATCGCGTTCGTACTCAGTGGCATGGGCGTGTTCGCCGTGTTCGCGAGCGGGAGCCACCTTCATGTGCTCGGCCGATCGACGATTCCCCTTCCTGATCTGCTGCTGAGTTATCTGCCGTTTTTCAAGAATGTCAGAGGTCCAGCGCGCGCGATGACTCTAGTCTATCTTTTCCTGTCGATCGGGGTCGGCTACGCGATCTCGACAATCTGGCGGGAGCATGGCGCCACCTGGATCGGCCGAGGCACGATTACAGTCGTCGTCCTGCTGATGGCGCTCGACTTTTATCCCCTGGGCCTCCCGGGCACGCCCGTGGCCTGCTTGCCGGCGTATTCGCTTGTGGCACAAGATCCTGACCGGCATGCTGCTGTGCTCGATTTACCGGATGGCGGTTATGTAGAGGAAAATGCCTACATGATGTACCAGGCTTGCCATCTCCACCCGATCGTCGGTGGCAACGTTGCCCGCCCAGTGAACAAGACTCTGAATGACCGGCTGATATGGAGGGATCTCGAAGAACAGCGCCGTCAATTGACCGAGAATCATGTGAAGTACATAGTCATCCATCGAGCGGAGGGGAAGTTGATTCCTTATATTCTATTAGGAGACTACCTGGCGTCGCAGGAGTATCCAAGAACGTATCCTGTGTTGTATTCGGGCAATGATGCCGTCGTTTTTGGCGTCTACTGACACAGGCGGCGCCGCCAGCACTATTCGCGTCCGGAGATCTTCTTGATACTTCACCTTGATTGGGTCGTGTGGCCCGGCGTTTGAATGATTTTGAAGCGTCTCGTACCACATCCTTACGGTTTGTGCAAAGCTGGGCTTTTGGTGTGCACCTCATGGCCTGGTTCAATCTGCCCACGCGCACATCCCGGGCCTTGTTTCTAAGGCAGAGCAATTTTGAGTATTCATTTAATTTATGGCGCGAAACCTCATGCAAACCTGAGCGCCATGTCAATCGCAGTCCGCCACGGAGCGAAGTTATCCCGCCGATTCAGTTTGAAGTGAGTTGAAAGTCGTGGCGTCTGGAGTAGGGCACGCCGGCAGTTTTGTCTTTGAACCCGTTAAAATACGGGAAGCCACGCTTTTGCGGGCTCGGTAGGCAGAAATGACGCATCGAGCGTGCTCTCCTTATGCCATGTCCGCGAATTCTTAGCAACGCGCCGGACGGAACACCCCTTCGCCTTGTGAACCTGGCAACATTGAAGAGGAATCAGCCGCTCGATGTTTTCATTTCCTCAAATTCCACGTCTCACCTCCTTAATCATGACATCCGGATCAACCGGATCAACGCTATCTGACTACACCCACAATCGAACGATGTTGCCTTGTGGCCTTCGAGAAATTCAGCAATCGCTTTCTTGACCCCTCCAAGATGAGTATCATGAATCAAAATTAGGCCGCGATCGTTCATTTTCTCCCAGAGAAAATTAAGGCTGTCAATCATTCCCTTGTACAAGTCGACGTCGAGATTGACAAAGCTAAGCCGCTCACCATTCAAGATAGAACCGCTTTCCGGAAACCTCCCCTTCGTTAATGTAACGCCGGTAAATTTCGCGAGGTATGCAGCGACGGCGTCTTGTCTCGCGCTGTACTGATTCTCGCGAAACCATTTCTCATCCTCCTTGCCGAGACTCGGCAAGCCCTCAAACGTGTCAAATCCATAGAATTTTTTATCGCCCTTCAGATGGCATATAATTCCTGCGCTGCCGCCACGGTACATGCCGATTTCAACCATGCTTCCGGGAACGTTCGCTTGCATACGCGCTAAGCTATAAAGTGAGTAGGCATCAATTGGATTCATCTGCAGATCGGCCTGTCGGAAAGCCTGGTCAATCAGGGCCAAGGCTTCAGGCTCTCTGTAAAGGTTCACTAGTGACAATTGGAAGTGTTTATTGGCCCACACGAGCGAATTGAACAGGGGCCTTGTGTGAAGCAGATTTGCAAGTGTTTTGTTCATCGAGTCTCCGGTGTTCGCCTGCCCGAGTTTTTGCTCACTGTTGAGCGAGACACTTTACATCACAGCCATAGAATTTGAAACTCAATTGGGCCGAGCCCATGGGCTACAAGCGGCTTATAGCTGAGCGACAAAGAGTGGCCGTGTGTTGTGCTTCGACTCTCCACATTCCCGATCATCGACCGCGGCTACGACAGCGGAGCGATCTGGTCAACCAGAGGCACCGGCAGAAACACCCATTCGGCTCATCGTGCTTCACAAATACTATCGCTGACGCAATGGCACAAAGGACGGCCACAAACTGCGCAGCTATTGCCGCTGCGGCAAGAATGGAACGCTTCTTCACAGGGCTTCACAACGTGAAGTAACGGTGCCTTCAGGGCTGCCCTTTGAGGGCTCATCGGACTTTGCGGTACAGGACCTGCCGAGGTTCCTCCGCCAGTTTCATCGCGAGCATACAGCAGGACCGTAATAACTCCAAAATCTTGTGATTCAATCAAATGGCGTCCATGACCGTACACTGCGCGAGCCGTGTCACGCGAGTGATGGGGATTGCCAAAAAAGTCGGTGTCGTAATTCAGCACGAGCCATACGCGGTCTCCGGCAGGTTTTGCAGCTTCCAACTCTCTGTCGATTCCCCGGTACTTGAAATCATGCCCGGTCACCTCGGAACTACCTTGCCCTTGGAGTGCCTCGGGCCACGGCTGCGGAAATTCCCTCTGCGATCGGTAGAATTCAAACGGTACATGCCCATTACGATGAAAGAAGAAAACCCCGTCATGAGGTTGAGCACGATCTAAGACAAAGGAGGTAGCGCCGAGCCAATCATCCCGATTCGTATCAAAATCTCTGTCGTAGTAGGATGCAATGCCGGTAAATGCTGCTGCTGAAATGGCCGCGCAAAGTATCAACCCCAGCCATTTAGGTCGTATGCTTGTGATTCCTGCGCCGGCGATCAGGACCAGCGCGGGAAGGCAAGGGATTAAGTAACGATTCACGAAGAGCGGCAGCGCAAAGGATACCACCAGAACCGCTAAAATTGGGAAGATCAACCACACTAATACGAACGCGCGGCTCCAATTATCTAATTTTCGTCCATTGGCGCGCCACGCCTTCCAAGCGCCGAATCCTGCCAACAGGACGGGGATCAAATACAGCGCAAAGAGTCGCAATCCCCCGTTTCCGGTATACGCCAGCAAAAAATACCAAATCGTTTCCAGTCGTGGCCTCTTGATCCACAAGATCGGATAACCTGTCCCGGCGAGGAAAACCACGACCGGACTCACGAGGTATGCAGATCGGATCGCACTTTTCCGGAAAGGCCGCCACGTAACATCCTCTCGTTTCAGATACCAAAGAAATACTCCATGCGCCACCACAACCAGTCCGCCAAAAAAATGGGAGTAAATCAGTAGCACGCTGACTGCGGTGTAAGCTCCCCATTTCGCCGATTCTGGCTCCTGAAGGTTGCGAACAAAAATCAAACTCGACAGTACCGTGAGAAGCACAACGAGCGCATAGCTTCTTGCTTCCTGCGCGTAGTAAATGTGATACGCGTTTATCGCAAGTAGCCACGCCGCCACAAGTCCTGTCCTGCGGTCAAAGAGCCGCTTTCCGAGAATGTAAACGAGTGGCAAAGTGGCTACCGAAATCAGGACGGAAAATCCTCGGATGAAAGCTACCGATCCTCCCATGCGCATCCAAAAGTGCAGCAGAAAATAGTAGAAAGCCATGTTGTCTTCTTGGTTCCACAAGGCCAATAAGAATTGGGGCCAGGAAAGCTTTGCGATTCCAGCGCTGACGCACTCGTCAAACCAAAAACTTTTGGCTGTGAGGGCATGGAGCCGAAAAGACGCGGCGACCAAACTGATCAAGGCAAGCAACAGCGCCGTCATCCCAGTGCTCGTGGTCCAGCGAGCGGGGTCGATGGGTGCCGTGGACAGCGTTTGGGGCCGCGATGCTTCATCGACCATATGTTTAGAACTTTCTCGGCACGCTGAAAGCCGACACGCACGGTCCCGTGCAACCTATGCAATAACTGCCAGGTCGAACGTAAATCGTGCAATTATTGTGCGTGAAGAGTTAAGCAGGACGGCCTTCCAATATCAAGAGTGACGCCTGGAAGCCTGATTCCTCCCGATAGGCGCTGGATTGGGATGCGCGAATCGGCGAGACCCAGCTCTCATTTACAGCGATTAGTAAGTCTCTACTCTTCAGGCAACGCGGATTGAAATAAGATATCGGCACCTTCACGGCTGGCCGCTGGAGGCGTATCGGACGAACAAATATAGCGTTTCGGATCTTCCATCAGGCGTTGTGCAACTATCAAGGATTTCGCGCAGTACATACCGTCGTTCACGCGCTCATCGAAGCTCCAATACACTTCCAAAACTTCACGCACGTCCGCATGGCCGGCCTGGTCCACGATCAAAGTCTTTTTTACGTTTCCGACGACGGCAAACGCACTGCATGTCCCGTACTCATAGAGATGGTGGTGCGCATTACCGATTCCAACCGATCCGTCGTTGGTGAGAAACAAGCTCGTGAACAGAGGGTCAGGCTCGATGAATGCTGCGGGAAGAATGTTGAAACGATCTAGCCAGCGCCCGGCGGCGAGAACAGACCGGAGAACGGGCCCGGGTAAGCGGTTGAGCAAGCGCAACTCGCTTTCGATGCGGGACTCGCGACCGGAGCGCCCGTATTCCACCGCGTCGGAAATTCTCTTCATGCAGTCATCAAACTTCTCGTTTGCCGGAAACTTCAGCTTGACGGTCACAAGCGCCGAATCATCCACGAGTCGCTTCTTGGCCATAAAGGAGATCCATACTTCCTTGCGCTGATAGGTGCGACCGCCAGAAATGAAGCGATTTACGCCTGGCCGTTCATTGAACATTTTGGCGCAGGCGTAGATGAACAGGTAAAATAGACTGGCGCGCTCGTTTTTTCTGTGTGAACGATTGTATTCGCGAAGCCACGCCCGGGTTTCCGCTATCTTCAACTGCATGGAGTGAAAGACAATGGAATCATTTCGCTTGCGCATGACGTAAGGCATTATGCGCCGCGAGTCGCTCAGGTCCGTGACCTGTTCTCCATCACATCGACGGAACAGGGGCATCGCTCATGCTCCTATCGGTGTCGCGGCCTTTCGGCGAGACCCATCTGAAGGGCGGAAGGCCAAATACTTTGGGTTGATCTTTTGCAATTCCTCGGCAAGAGCGTCCGTGACTGCCCGAATCTGTTCCTCGCTCGAGCCGAGAAAGCCATTGCCGCCTGTAACAAATATCTTCATCGGGCAGACCTCACCACGGGAACTAATGTCTTCGCCCAGCAGGCAAACACACAACGCATTTTAAACCGTTGAACTCTACCATAAGTTACTTGTCTATGTTTGTCTCTGTTCGATACTGCAATTCTTCGATATCCGACTCGGGGTGTTCCAAATGTCAGGTTGTGTCAAGCTTCGACCTGTTAGTACTCAGAATCCAGGGGACTGACCCCGCGCTCTACTACCGGGGCTGATTCTAGATACGGTAGACTTTCAACCTCGCTAAGCTGGGGAAGAGTTACTTCGGCGGGGGCGGCAGGCTGTGGTTCGGAAGAAGGAGCGCGCTGGGTACGCTGCCGAAGCTGCCCCCACCACCTTTGCGCTAAGGAGACGACACCGATATACAGGAAGCCTGAAACGAATAGCAGCAGGAATGGCACCATTCTATAATTCCCCATTCGCAACATGGAAATAACCCCGTAAACGTAAAATAAGCCGAAAGCAATTTCGACGAAGGGAACCCATCCGGCAGGGCTCCAATATTGCTTGGCATACCAGCCTCCGGACTTGCCGTCAATATTGTACTTAGGGGTTCTGACAAAATCCGACTTGACTCCCAATATTGCCTCGAGTACCGCCTTGGCGTTTGACACTGAGAGGCCGATGCCCAACGCCATAAGCAGGGGCAAGAACAGCAACAATCGCTTCCACTCTCGTGGATGAAGCGATTGTTGCGAAATCACATAGAAAGCCACAATTGCTAAGCTTGATATAATTCCCGGCGTGTCGATCCAAACAGACTGAAAGCGGCCCTGATGGAATCGCACAAGCGTGGCGGGCAAAAGTAGTACCGAAAGGATAACCATAACAGGGGCGGTAAGAGGTGCGGTCAGATGGAAAAATGCCTCGAACTTGGCACGCACGGGAGCGTCAGAAAGCAGTATCCGCGGGAGAAGCTTCTTCGCGGTCTGTATCAAGCCCTTGGACCAGCGTGATTGTTGTGCCTTAAAGGCGTTCATCTCCACCGGCAGCTCCGAGGGGCACTCAATATAAGGAAGGTAGAGAAATCGCCAACCACGAAGCTGGGCACGGTAGGAAAGATCGGTATCCTCGGTCAGAGTGTCATGCTGCCATCCGCCCGCGTCGTCGATCGCCGCGCGCCGCCAGACACCCGCAGTGCCGTTGAAATTGAAAAATGCTCCGCTTCGCGATCTCGCCCCTTGCTCGATGGTAAAATGGCCGTTCTGCATCATCGATTGGACTTCCGTCAGGACAGAAAAATTCCCGTTCAAATAAGTCCAGCGCGCCTGGACTACCGCTATTTTCGGATTCTGAAAGTAAGGGAGGGTGCGACGCAGAAAATCCGGCTCAGGCACAAAATCCGCATCGAAGTGCGCAACGAATTCTCCGGTAGCATATTTTAGGCCTTCCGCCAAATTTCCCGACTTGAAGCCCGCACGATTGCCGCGATGGAAATAACGAACAGGCAAGCCTCGTTTCTGCCATCGTTTGACGTGGAATCGCGCCACTTGTTGAGTATCATCAGTCGAGTCATCGAGTACCTGAATGTCGAGCAATCGGCGCGGGTAATCGATCCGCGCGACGGCATCCAGGAGGCGTTCGACAACATAGCGTTCGTTATAGAAGGGAAGTTGTATGGTTACCGCAGGCCACTCGGTTGGATCGGGCGCAACGCGGGGCACGTTCCGCCGCCACCTTAGATAATTGTAAACTAACCAGCCCTTATGTAGCCCATAAACCGTTAGAATTGCCAAGGCAGTAAAATACGTGATCAGCACGGCCGAATCGAACGAGTTGAACGAGTGCATCCCGTTGAAGGTATCCTTTGCCGCCGCAATCAGAATCATGTGATCTTGCGCAAACATGAAGTCCGCCTCCCGGCTACTCGTACCTGAGCGATTGACATGGATCGACCCTGGCCGCTCGACTTGCTGGTAAGTACCCGAAAAATAGCCCACACAGACATGAAATGAATAAGGCCAGCAGGGGAGAGATCCAGGAGGACTGCAGCGTGATTGACTGTTGCAACATCGGTTCCACAATTATAGGGGCCGTTATCCCCAACACTATACCTGCCAGCGCGCCGGCCAGGCTGATGACGAGCGCCTCCAAAAGAAACTGGCGGAGAATCTGAATCCGACGGGCCCCAAAGGCTCTCCTGATCCCGATTTCCTGGGTGCGCTCAATCACAGACGCCAGCATAATGTTCATGATCCCCACTCCACTGCTGATCATAGCGATTAATGCAACCGCCAGCATGACTAATCTTAGGGTGAAGGCAACCTGTTCTGCCATGTTCAGGATCGGCTCCAAATTCTGCACGCGGTAGACGGACGGACCCGGGTGCCGGCTTTTGAGAATCCGGGCCACGCTTTGCGTTACGGTACCAACTTCACGCGGGGTGTGCGCTTGTACATAAAGCTGAGCCACATGATCTTCGCCAGTAAGGTACTTCATCTGTTCGAAAGGTACCAAAACGGATTCGCGCTGAATCTCGGCCAGACCGAAACTCGTCACGCGTTCCATAAAGACTCCGATGACCTCGAACCGCAGTTCACCCAGGCGAATGTTCTTCCCGACAGGGTCTTCGCCAGGCGACAAGCGTTCCGCAAGACTGGAAGTAATCAGGCAAACTTTGCTATGAGCTTGGCCATCCGTCGGTTCGAAGTAGCGGCCTTGCGAAATGACAAGCTTTCGGATCTCCTGAAACCCATACGTCACGCCTACCAGATTTGCGGGGACTTCGTTTCCCTCGACTCGTGCGGTAACAGGAATTGACCGGGTGCCTGCGGTTTCAGTCACTTCCGGAATAGACGCCTTCAATGCGGCCACGTCGGCCAAGTTGATATCTTCGCTTCGCGCAGGAGGACGGCGAGGGTCATAATCGTAGTTGGCGTAGATGAGGTTCGAACCAACCCCTTCGATTTGGTCCATTATGTAGCGTCGTTCGGTGAGGGAGACAGTTACTACAAAGATAATGCACGCACTACCAATCATTACTCCGAAAATTGCCAGGCACACCCGCAACCTATTGCGTTTGAGGGAATCTAGAGCGACAGTGAGCGTATCATTGCGTAACATTGCGTGTTTTCGTCAAGCCACTTCTCGAACTATCGCGTTTCAGGAATACGCTTCGAGAACCAATTCGTTCCCGACGCATACGCGTCGCCGGCCGATCCCCCCTCTTCACGATGATCCCGCAGGATCGGCGATTCCCCTTATTCGGCCTAGTCTGCGCCCCAATCAGGGTTCTGCCAGCCATCGGTCCGTTTGTCAATACAGGACGGCCCGGACGCAAATCCATAAGCAACTTGGATATTGAAATTGTCCTGATCCCCCTTCAATGGTTCTTTGGCTCGCCGCGCCCAACGACTCTTTGAGGAGAAGACCATCGGGTCTGCAAGCTCGCTGAAATCGCAGCCTACAATACCCCATGAAATTATCATTTCTGAAGGCGGAAACAAAGACCAAACTGTAAAAATCGCTGCAAAATACGCCGACAAGTTAATTGTTTACAACGAAATAAAGCGGCAAACGATCGTGCATGGAAGAAACGGTGGGGCCAGGGCCGCGCAAGGCGAGTTCCTTGTGTGTAAAATAGTGGTGAGAACAAGAGCAGCACCGGCACGAGCAACGCCGACATTGCCTGCCGAGGACGGCCAAGTTCGATGCCCAGAATGAACACGAATAGGAGACCGAGGGCCGCGATCAGCAGCATCGCCAGGCGTGTGGCGGAAATAGAGTAGCCGGCAACACGCCAGACCAATGCCACATATGCCATTACACCAGGCGGATGAACGTTCGGCCCGGGGGATTGCGGTATCCACGCACCGTCGCGTACGATGTCCCGGGCCGCCGGTACAAACTGGCCCATTTCGTACCAGAAAGAGGGGAGCCGCAAATAAGGCCAGTGCAACACGAGCATTGCGCCTGCAAGGACGAAGAAGAAAAACAGGTTCGGAGCAGCAGAAACTAGGTGACGCCGGGCGGCTCCAGAGCCAGCGGTTGAAGCCATCCCGTTTTCGCAGCCAATGTTATTTCCATCATGGAATGTGAGCAGACTTCGAATTTGACTGCGGACAGCAGACGCAAGCAAGGTAAATAGCTACAACAAATCCCACGGTGCCGTGTGGCTTAGGTTAAGCTCCGTGCGAAACTTTGCTTGCAAGGCGCACATTTGTCAGGGCCGCTTCCAGATCTGACATTCTATGGTCAAGGTTGGCGAGTGTTTGATAAGCTCGCGTCCTTCCGGGGGCTTGGCCGATCGAGTCGAGGGCAATGAATGCCAACCGTTAGATGGATGAAACAATGGAAAATATTGGCCGGCGTGCTCTTAAGCACCGCTCTTCTGTTGGCCACATATAAGCTCTACTCAAAGCGGGATGCGATCCAAACGGTGCGGATCGTTCGACCCTCCCGGGCAACGCTTATTGACAACATCACTTCCAACGGCAAGATCGAGCCCATTGAGCCACATATCTTCAGGTCGGAACTCGATAGCTTCGTTACCCGCGCAGTAGCGAAGGAGGGACAACAAGTTCGGCGTGGTCAAGTGATTCTAATCCTGGACGCGAACCAACTCCGTGCGGACCTGGCAATGATGAGAAATCAACTGCTCGAGGCTCAGGAAGGTCTCCGCGACGCTCGCGCAGGGGGAGAGCCGGACCAGAAGGCGCAACTAGCTGGCGATCTTCGCGTAGCTAAGGCGGAGGTTGATCGCCTGCAACAGAGGCAGGAGGCATTAGAGAAACTACTTGCGAATCACGCCTCCACACCGGATGAAGTAAGCCAAAACGCTACATATCTAGAACGCGCACGGACAACGCTCGATGTACTGCAGAAGAGACAAAGAGACTTTGCTGATCGCGCAACGGTGCTGGAGCAAAGATTCGCGCTGCACGTCCAGGAAGTCCACGAGCGAATTCACTTGCTGGAGGACAGGCTTCAATCCGCGACGGTGACATCACCGATTAACGGAACGCTTTATTCGTTTCCTTTGCGTGAGGGCGGTTTCGTGCGGATGGGAGATGTAATGGCGGAAATGGCCGACCTTCATAAGGTACGATTGCGAGCCTTTGTTGACGAGTCTGATCTGGGCCAATTGAAGCTAAACCAGTCCGTCAAAATTACTTGGGACGCCCTGCCGGACCGGACTTGGACCGGAAAGACCGAGCAAATTCCACAACAAGTTATCGCCCGGGGGACGCGAAGTATCGGTGAAGTTTTGTGCTCTGTGGATAATGAGAAGCTCGAACTTCTCCCCGACGTAAATGTCGATGTTCAGATTCTAGTACAGCAAAAGAATGATGCATTAGCGGTTCCCCGGGGAGCAATTCGCACAGAGCAGGGAAAGCATTTCGTGCTTGTATTAGATGGCGAACGCCTTCGTCGGCGTGAGGTTGTATTGGGAATGGCGGACCCCACGAGTTACGAGGTCGTTTCTGGCCTGGGGGAAGACGATCAAGTGGCGCTGTCAAGCAACCTCGACCTCCGCGACGGCACAGTGGTTCGCACATCCGAAACGAAATGAGGGCCAGGCGGTTCTTCCCACGGATCCTTCATTTGCAAGCAATTCAACCAGTGCAGGCGCACCTCGCAAGTAGATCTCAACGAACGGACGTGAATCCTATGACCTATGCAAGAAATAGTATTACGGCAGGATTTCTGGGAGTCGCAATGCTTTGGGGCGCAATCAATAGTCTGGCGCAAGGTTCGCCCGCGCTTACGCTGACGCAGGCTGTATCGCTGGCCGTGGCCAGCAGCCGCGATCTCGCATTGGCACGCGTTAGGTACACTATTGCTAAAAATCAAGCACGCGTTAGTAGGACTCCGTTTCTGCCCAACCTGGATGCTGGTTCAACGCTGGCCCGCAGCAGTGGCTATCCTGTGACGATCAATGCCCAGCCACCCTCCTTGCTTCAGGCCAATTACTCGGAAGCAATCTTTGACGAGCCGCTCCGGAATCAGTTCCACGCCCAGCTGGAGCACGCAAAAAGTCTGGAGATTGAGGTTACCCGCGCGCGCGACGACGTCATCGTCCGCACGGTGACTTCCTATTTGGAATTGGCTAAGGCACGCCATGCTCTAGATCTGCTTCACGATGAAAGTGCCAGTGCACAGAGAATCGTTCAATACATGCGAGAACGTGCAGCCGCCGGCATGGATTATTCCATCGAAGTCACTCGGAGCGAACTCACCCAAGCCAAAATTGAACAGCAGGTCGTGCAATTGGGAGGCCAGATTCAGATTCTGACTGACGAGCTCCACAAACTGACCGGGCTTCCACCAGAAAGGCTGGAAACAATCTCGACTGAACGCTTGCCGGAGATCGACCAGCCAACGGCTGATCACGTCCAGGATGCAGTTGAGAGTAGCCCGATTCTCCGGGAGATGGGATTCGAGCGAAGCGCGCGACAAGCGGCTTTGAAAGGGGCACGCAGGGGCTACTGGCCATCAGTGGATCTTATCGCCCAGTACAATTTATTTGCAAAATTCAATAATTATCAGCAATTTTTCACCACCTTTCAGCGAAACAGTGCGGCGATTGGCGTGTTGATTCGGGTTCCAGTGTTCAGTCCCAAAACTTCGGCGAATGTCGCTCTCGCGAGAAGCCAATTATCAGAAGCGGATTTGACCCTCGCCAACCTGCGCGACAATGAAGAGATCGCAACGAAACAAAGTACGATCAACGCGGCCGACCTGAATGCCAAGCTGACGGTTGCCCGCCTGGAATTAAAGCTGGCGCAAGAATATTTTGCGTTAGTACAGTCGAGATTTGATCAAGGTCAGGCCACCTTGAAGGATCTCGAGCAAGCCCGTTTGGATGAAGGGGAGAAATCGTTAGCATTCCTGGACTCTGACTTTGCATTCCAGCAAGGTGAATTGGCGCTGATGCAGATGACTGGCCGATTGTCCCAAGTGTTTAAATAGATGAAATCCATGAAAAAATTGCCGATGTCCCGCTGTCAGCGGCGGCCGGAAGCTGTCCTGAAGGAGTTGGGCATTTGAAACGCGATAAGCACAGTGAAATTGTCGAACAGCGCGCCCGCAAGAGCGCAACCTACCGTAAGACCTTCGGGCGCACGCTGCACCGGATTGATCTGGCCTTGCTGGTGCGCGAGATGAGGGAGCATGCGGGGTTGACTCAGGCGGAGATCTCCAAGAAGGTTGGCACCACACAGTCTGTGATTGCCCGCCTTGAGGGCGCTGAGTACAGCGGGCACTCGCTCACAAAGCTGGAGCGCATCGCCGCGGTCTGCGGCATCGCCCTCAAGCTCCACGCGGAAAAAAAGCCCAATTTCGACCGCGAGGTCGCGCTAGTCTAGTCCCACGAAGACCAGACCATTGAACGACTGGCCTGTTTTCTCTGCAAATCGTTGGGGTCCAATTGAACCCAGTGGGGTCCATTTGGGGTCCAAAACGGTCCATTTTCAAGTCAGATTCAGGTAGGTTAGCCGTGTAAGGGCAATTGAAACATCGCGAGTTATGGAGCGGGCGATGGGAATCGAACAGAACACCCACAACCCGCACTTCGGTTGGAACAACCCTGTCACGACAACACAACTTCTACAGATTGCGCGTCTTTCGTCCAAAAGGGATTGCTTCCGTATGGCCCGTCACTCGGGCATTACCGTATATTTGCACAATCATGCCGCCATATTGTCGGCATAAACTTTGGAAGTAGGGCCCCTTTTGAATATACAATAATATAATATCGCCGAAACGATGAGCGTGGGCCGCAGATACGTCCCTCTCGCGTGGCCTGCCGAAATGAGGAGCACGCCATGGCGCAAATCTCGCTGAAGGTAAATGGCAGGGTGCGGATGGTTGACACCGACGCTGCCACGCCGCTGCTGTACGTGCTGCGCAACAACCTGGAGTTGAAAGGGCCGCGATTCGGTTGCGGGCTGGGCCAGTGCGGCGCGTGCACCGTCATCCTGGACGGCAAGGCCATTCGGTCGTGCATCACGCCGGTGAATGCGGCGCAGAACCGGGCCATCACCACGCTCGAAGGGCTCGGCAGCTCGGCGAACCCGCACGCATTGCAGCGCGCGTTCGTCGAAGAGCAGGCGGCGCAGTGCGGCTTCTGCATGAACGGGATCCTCATGAATGCCAAGGCGTTGCTGGACAAGAATCCCAGCCCCACCGCCGACGAGATCCGCACTGCCCTCGACCCAATTCTTTGCCGTTGCGGCAGCCATTTACGGGTGATCCGCGCCATCCAGCGCGCCACCGTGTACGCGTGAGCCCAAGGAGAGCGAACGTGAAAACGCGCGCAATCCCCCGTAGAGAGCTTCTGAAAAACTCGGGCGCGCTCGTCGTGAGCTTCAGCTTGTTCGGGCCGGCCACGCGCGCTCTGGCGCAGCAATTTGACACTCTGCCCCTTCCTCCGGGCTCCAATCCTTACAACAATCCGGATTATCTCGACCCGACCTCGCTGGATTCCTGGCTGGCGGTGATGCAGGATGGCAGCGTCACCGTTTTCACCGGTAAGGTGGATCTCGGCACAGGCATTCAGACCGCGCTGGCGCAGATCGTGGCGGACGAGCTGGACGTGCGGTTCGATCAGATCCACATGGCCATGGGCGACACGGCGAAAACTGTGGACCAAGGACGCACGGCGGGCAGCAACACCATCATGCGCGCCGGGCCGCAATTACGTCACGCGGCCGCCGCGGGACGCGCGGAATTGCTGAAGCTCGCCGCAGCGCGGTTGGAAGCACCAGCAGAAAAACTGGTGGTCGCCGAGGGCGTCGTCCGCGTGGACGGGAGCCCGGCAAAGAAAGTTTCTTACGGCGAACTCCTTGGTGGGAAGCGATTCAACGTGAAGGTCGCTGCCAAGGGAATTCAAACGGGATTGGACGTCGCGCCCGAGGCTCACGTCAAAGATTTTAAGGAGTACAAAGTCGTTGGCACGTCGGTGCCGCGCGTGGACCTCCTGCCGAAGCTGATCGGAGAGTTCACGTACACGTCCGACTTCCGCGTGCCCGGCATGCTGCACGGGCGCGTTTTGCGTCCCGCGACCGTGCTCTCGAAGCCTGCGAGCGTCGACAAAAGCTCCGTCCGCGGCATTCCCGGAGTCGTGAAGGTGGTCCAGGAGGGAAGCTTCGTGGGCGTTGTCGCAGAGACCGAGTGGGCCGCGATCCAGGCGGCGCGAGCGCTCAAGGTCACGTGGTCCACTCCCGTCGCGAAAATGCCCGCCACGGCGGACGAGGTGGACTCGTACCTGGCGAATACGAAAAGTTTCGTGGACACGGTCGTCGTCAACAGAGGAGACGCGGACGCGGCCATTTCCGCGGCCAGCAAAACTTTTGAGGCCACTTACCACTGGCCATTTCAGAACCACGGCATGATGGGCCCGTCGTGCGCTGTGGCGGATTTTCGTGGAGATAAAGTGACGATCTGGACGGGCGCGCAAGGCACTTTCACGACGCGCGACCGCGTGGCGTCCATGCTGGGATTCCCCAAGAGAAATGTGGCAGTGAATTTCGTCGAAGGCCCCGGCTGCTACGGACGCATGGTGTGCGACGATGCGGCGGAAGACGCTGTGCTGATGTCGCGCGCGGTGGGCAAGCCCGTGCGCGTCCAATGGATGCGCGCGGACGAGCACGCCTGGGAGCCCAAAGGGCCGCAGCAGTTGATGACCGCGCGCGCCGCGGTGAATGCCCAGGGACACATCACCGCGTGGGAGTTCACCGGCCGCACCTTCCCCTGGACCGAAGCACAGGGCACGCCGCAGTTGGGCGAGAGGCAAATCGGCCAAAAATCCACGGCGCCGCTGCCCGGGAGCCCTGTCGGGGGCGGAGCCATTGAGCAGATCTACGATTTCGACAGCCAGAAGGTGGTGGGTTCTTATGTGGATTGGCCGCAGGACGAACCGACCCCGCTCCGAACCAACCCGCTGCGCTCTCCCGGAGAGCCCGCAGGATTTTTTGCCAGCGAATCTTTCTTGGACGAAATTGCCGCAAGCTTGCAGGTGGATCCCGTTCAGTTCCGGCTGCGGCATCTGAGCGGCAACCAGCGCGCCACCGAAACACTGCTCGCGGCCGCGAAGCAAGCTAGGTGGAAAGACAGGCCCGCGCCCGCAGGGCCCTCGGCTGGGCCGAAGGCTGCCGGGCGGGGCGTGGCTCTGGCGATTCGCGGCCGCACGCTGATCGCGGCGATAGCCGAAGTCGAGGTGGACAAGACGACGGGCAACGTCGCGGTGAAGCGAATGACCATCGCCCACGACTGCGGTCTGATCATCAACCCCGATGGGCTGAAGTTTCAGATCGAGGGTAACGTCATCCAAGGCACCAGCCCCGCGCTGATGGAAGAGGTCAAGTTCGACGCCACTGGACTGAAGAGCCTCGACTGGAAAAGCTACCCGGTCATCCGGTTCAAGGATATTCCTGAAGTCGAAAGCGTTCTCATCAGCCGACCGGAGCTGCCGGCCCTTGGCGCGGGCGAACCTTCCATCGTTCCCGTCCCCGCAGCGATCGCCAACGCAATTTTCGACGCCATCGGCGTGCGCCTGCGCGAAGTGCCGTTCACTCCCCAGCGCGTGCTCACAGCCCTAAGAGCTAACGGCGCGCTCCCCGCAGCGATGAAGCGGCCCTCCCCAGAAATTGGCGGAACCTGATCGGTTTTGCTTTCAAGTCGAAGTGCCAGGCGGACAAAGCACGAGAGAGCCATTGGGTTCTCAACTTCTGAATGTCGGCAATCCGGAAGCTATCGCTCACCGCTACTTTGCCGGATACACGCAGAAGGGGTTCTCGTTCGATACTAGTCAGAAATGTCTACAGCGCTTGTTCCTCGGAATCGATCCACTTCAGCAGAGCCAAAGGCGCCACCCTTGAGGCTCCTTTTTTCTTATTGCCGCCTTTTGCCGCCGCGGCCAATCGTTAAGTTGTTAGTAGGAACCAAGATGACTGGAGCGGGCGATGGGAATCGAACCCGCCGCAACACACGGCTAACCTATTGAATCCACTTACCCCTGCGGCTCGATTGAGGTCCACTCGGGTCCACAATCGAGGCTACTTTTTCAACTGCTTCACGGTGCGCTTCTCCTATGACGTGCCCGTAAATTTGTAGAGTCGTGCGAGCGTCGGCGTGACGGAGTTGTCGTTGTACGACTTTTGGCGTTGCCCCCGAATCGAGTAGTAGCGCCGTGTGAGTGTGACGAAATGCGTGGAGGCCGCACCGCGGAATCTCGAGCGCGTCGAGAATGGGCCAAAGGCGGTGCTCCACGATGTTGTTGGATGAGGGTGGTCGTTCATTTCTGGTGACGAACAGGAATCCATCGGGATTCGGTTTCCACTCGTTGCGGTAGTTTTTCAGAATGGTCACCAAAGCGTCGGGAATCGGAAGTGTCGTCTCGCTTTCTCGGCTCTTGGGAGTCTGAATCTTCCCGTACCAGGCGGTTCTTCGGATTTGTAGCATTCGCTGTTCGAGGTCGATATCCCCCCACTGAAGTCCGAGCGCTTCCCCGGCTCGAAGGCCATCCAACGTGCAGATGCAGAATAGCGTGCGCCAGGGTTCTCCAGCGAAGGCGAGGATTCGCTGAACCTGCTCAATCGTAAAGTGCCGCGCCTCGGACGCAACACCGCGCGGTGGCAAGCGCAGCTTTTTCATATCGATCTGTTCGCAGCTGTAACCCCAATTCCGTGCTGTTGCGAGGATCGTGGAAATTGTTGCGATGACATTCAGGATGGTCTTTCGGGAGACAACCTTGTCCGTGGACCTCTCCGGCATTCGGGTTATGAATCGTTGCTGGTTCTCGATGCCAAATTCGTCCAGACGTAGTTTGCCAACCTCTGGAATGATGTAGCACCTGAGGTGCGAGCGAACAGCTCGCGCAGAGGATGGTTTTTGTGTGGTTAGCACTTCGGTTTTCCACCGTTCGATGAACTCCCCGAACGTAGCCGCACGTCCGGGCCGGTAGTCGAGGCAGTTGATACGGGCAAGGATGGTGGCCAAACGGCGCTCGGCGAGCCGTTTTGTCGGCAACTCGCGCTTAGTGCCGAGAATAACGGAACGTCGAACACGCCTTGTTGTTCCGGTGAGTTCCACCACATCTTCCCTATATCTCCCGACCCATTTTTCTTCTTTCTTTCCTTTCAGGAACACACGTCCATTCTGATACCGCTTTCGGGCCATCGAGTTCTCTTTTCCCGATGTCCCAACTGCCCTATGGGCAGAAGTGTACCAAATTCCGCGATATTGGAATTGTGCGACATTTACTCTCGCTGAAAAGAGTGCCCGTGCACGCAAGAAACTGGCATCTTCAGAAGCTTGATGATTTCATGCGCGGTCAAAAGCTCAGTGTGGTTTTCATCTCCGTTGTTCATCACTGTGGCCCCCTGCTGCGAAATGCTGCGCGGACAAAACACTCTGCGCGGTCACCGCGCAGTTGGGCTGGAGCGACCCCACGAATTACTTTGGGCACGGAACCGTGCACAAAAGTGGGGTCGCTCCAGCCCAATCCGGTGTTTTGCCCGCGCCCAAATTGATCGTTGTGCCATGCGCAACTTCTTCTGTCTCGGACTCTTCCGAAAATCCTACGGTGAACCAAAAAGTGAACGATAGGGTGAACTATGTGTTTCATACCCCGTTCACCCTCGGAAGAAGAATTCGGGCGGACGCTTAGAAGAACTGCATGAGACTGGAGTGTTCCTGGTGCGATGATTTCGCGTGCATGCCGTGACGTCCCAAAACACACTCGATGTCTGCTGTCGGAGTTGGGGTCAAGAAACGAGGCCACAGAAGAGGAGCTGAGAAACTCAAGAGAAAAAATGCTCCCGAACCGTATGCGAAAAATTGAAGTGCAAACAGGCCGCATTTCGAAGAGGTGGAAATTGGGGACAAACTCAAGCTCCATTTCGAGCGGCTGAATTTAACGATTGGTCAAAAATGCCAGGCGACTTCTAATCGCATTGATCCAATGATCTGTACTACCAACACTAACTGAAGATTAAGCATAAGATAGTCTGCAATCCTATATTGACGTATATGCAATATGCGATAATGCAACGACCACATGAGCAGCGAATTCACGAATGAGTATGTGGAGTTGCCAACGGTCGCGCGCCTGCCCGGGAGTTTGTGGATTCGCTGGACGACAAAGCAGCGGCTCGGATAGACGCGTTTATCGAGCGCCTGCGGATCTATGGCAACCGGATGCAAGGGAAGTTCGTCAAGAAGCTTACGGATGACCTATTCGAACTAAGGGTCAAGCAATTCGACCGGATTTTCCGAATTCTCTTCTTCTACCAGCCAGGAATGTTGATCGTGATTACATCAGGATTTCAGAAGAAGACGCAACAGACCCCGCAGGGAGAAATTGCAAGGGCAGAGCAACTAAGAAAGCTTTGGATGAAGTACCGAAACCGTTACACGGGATCGCAGAAGGAAAGAGAAGCCATCCTGAAGGAGTTGGGACTATGATTCTTTCTCAAGCGCGACAAACACGGTGAAATTGTCGAACAGCGCGCCCGCAAGAGTGCAACCTACCGTAAGACCTTCGGGCGTACCCTGCACCAAATTGACCTGGCCTTGCTGGTGCGCGAGATGAGGGAGGATGCGGGATTGACTCAAGCGGAACTCGCCAAGAAGGTTGGCACTACACAGTCTGTAATTGCTCGCCTTGAGGACGCTGAGTACACTGGGCACTCGCTCACAATGTTGGAGCGCATCGCCACGGTCTGCGGCATCGCCCTCAAGCTCCATGCGGAGAAAAAGCCCAATTTCGACCGCGAAGTCGCGCTGGTCTAGTCCCCGCGC
The DNA here is from genome assembly GCA_963813185.1 of uncultured Acidobacteriota bacterium. GTDB lineage: Bacteria > Acidobacteriota > Terriglobia > Acidiferrales > UBA7541 > Palsa-360. The sequence goes on along the minus strand of CAWEYA010000018.1, from coordinate 372,358 downwards.
CGGTTTCCTCTGCAAATCGTTGAGGTCCAATTAAACCTAGTGGCGTCCATTTGGGGTCCAAAACGGTCCATTTTCAAATCAGATTCAACTAGGTTAGCCGTGTAAGGGCAATTGAAACATCGTGAGTTATGGAGCGGGCGATGGGAATCGAACCCACGTCTAGAGCTTGGGAAGCTCCTATTCTACCATTGAACTACGCCCGCTCTCGACTAACGCTACCAAACCCGACTGACTCTTGCAAGAATTCTTCATTGATTCTCAAGCGCATATTTCTAATGTATATTCCTCCGCTCAAGATCATGCTAAAATTACGTCCGTAATAATTTGTCATAATGATTGTCCTGGATGCATCGACGCTGATCCTGATTGCGAAAGTTGAACTCCTAGACACCTTCTTGGCAACCGTCAGCCGGGAGGTTGCTGTTCCGGGAGAGGTCGCCAGGGAACGCTCTGCCGTAAAGAAAACACTGGATGCACTTATGGTTCAGAAGGCGCTCGATGAGTCGAGAATCAAAACCCTGGCAGTGAGAAACAAGAAGTTGTCCGCCAAATTGTCGTTGGATTTCAGCCTCGGCAAAGGCGAAGCGGAGGCCATCGCCCTCGCCGTCAAAGAAAGGGCTGAATTGGTTGGAATAGACGACAAGAGCGGCATAAATGCGTGCAAACTGCTTGGAATTGGGTTCACGACTGCTTTGGGCATTTTGATTCGGAGCTGTGAGAAGGGATTGATTCACCGCCGCAGCGCGCAGGCCAAACTAGGTGCGCTGGCTGTGCACGGACGATACCAGGGTTCCATTATCGAAGATGCGAGGCGGAAATTGGAGGTGCGAAGATGAGCAAGACGATGAGTATCCGGATGGACCGCGAGAACTATGAGTTTCTCAGCGAGATCAGCAAGAAAGAGCGCAGCGACTTATCCAAGGCAGTGAGGGATTTGGTTACTCGTGGCAGAATCTTGCTCGCTGTGGAGAGGTATAAAAAAGGGGAAGCCTCTTTGGGCAAAGCTGCGGAGCTGGCCGGGCTCCCGGTTGGCCAGATGATGACAATCCTCACGGAGTTCGGCGTAGAAAGCAGGATCGAGAAAGAAGAGTATCTTAAAGGGATCGAAAATCTTGCGAAGGTCTGGTAGAGCGAATCCGTTTCCAGTCTTGAACCGAACCGCAGCGCATCTCAACGCCGCATTCCCGTTGCAAGAATTCCTGGCTGGCCGTTTCATGTTAGAGTGTCGCGTTGCGTTTGTGCAAAGCCGCACAGCATGGCGGCGAGTAGGCTCATTGGGAGGAAGTTTTGGCATACCGGGATTTGCGCGAATTCATTGCCAAGCTCGAAAAAGAAGGCGAGTTGCGGCGCATCGCTGCGGAAATCGATCCGGTCCTCGAGATCACCGAGATCACCGATCGCGTGACGCGCGCCGGCGGCCCGGCCTTGCTGTTTGAAAAACCGAAAGGCTCGCGCGTTCCTCTCCTTATCAATATGCTGGGCAGCGAGCGGCGCATGAATCTCGCTCTGGAAGTCTCGCACATCGACGATGTAGCGGCGCGCATTCGCGGCTTTCTCGACATGCAATCGCCGCAGGGCCTGCTCGACAAAATCAAGATGTTGCCGAAGCTGGCCGAGCTCGGTTCTTTTTTTCCCAAATCCGTGAAGACCGGCCCGTGCAAGGAAATCATTCGCCGCGATAATTTCTCGCTGTCTGAATTTCCCATTCTGAAGTGCTGGCCGCAGGATGCCGGGCGCTTCATCACTTGGCCTCTGGTCTTCACGCGCAATCCGGAAACAGGGAAGCGCAATGTGGGCGTCTACCGCATGCAAGTCTACGACGACCGCACCACCGGCATGCACTGGCAAACGCAAAAGCATGGCGCCGAGCATTTCCGCCGCGCCCGTGCCGCCAATCCCGACGGGCGCATTGACGTCGCTGTGGCCATCGGATCGGACCCCATGACCTGTTTGTCCGGCATCCTGCCCATCCCGCCGGATCTCGATGAAATGATGTTCGCCGGTTTTCTGCGCCGCGATCCGGTGGAAATGGTTTCCTGCGAAACCTGTGACCTGGAAGTGCCCGCCAATTCGGAAATCGTCCTCGAGGGCTACGTCGAACTAAAGGAAATGCGCACGGAAGGCCCCTTCGGCGATCACACCGGCTTCTATTCGCTGGAGGGCGAGTTTCCCGTTTTTCACGTCACCTGCCTGACCCAGCGCCGCGATCCCATTTATCTCACCACCATTGTCGGCCCGCCGCCGCAGGAAGATTTTTTCATGGGCCATGCCGTCGAGCGTGTCTTCCTCCCGGTCATGAAAATGCAGTATCCGGAAATTGTGGACGTGGCCATGCCCGCCGAAGGCATCTTTCATCACCTGATGATTGTTTCCATCCGCAAATCCTATCCCGGCCACGCGCGAAAAATCATGCACGCGATCTGGTCGCTGGGACAGGCCATGTTCACCAAGGTCGTGGTGGTCGTGGACCATGACGTAAACGTGCAAAATTCGCGCGAAGTGGTTTGGAAATCGCTCTGCGCGATCGATCCCGAGCGGGATGTGGAATTTGTGATGGGCCCAGCCGACACCCTGGATCATGCCTCGCGCCTCCAGGATTACGGCTCAAAAATGGGCATCGACGCCACACGCAAATGGGAAAGCGAAGGATTTCGGCGCCCCTGGCCGGATGAAATTGTCATGGATTCTGTCACCAAACGGCGCATCGATTCGATCTGGCAAACGCTGGGTCTGTCGCGGTAGCACAAAGTTCCCGGAGAGGTGTCTGGAAAGCTCATACTAGTAATAGTAGTCCTAGTATCCAAGAAACCCCACCGCTTGCGCTTTTTGCCCATTTCCTGTCCATGCGGTCAGCCGCCTAAGCGGTATTCTTCAGAACAACTTGCGAATCCCAATTGCTTGACACACCCTGTGTTGGATGCCAAATTCGCTGTACGCGGCCACCGCTCTGCGGGAATTGGTTTTCACGCCGCGATGTGTTCCCGGGGCCGTATGGGGCCCCGATCGAGCAAATCGACCGATGCGACCAGTTCGACCGGCTAGTGCAGGCGTGGCGGACGCTAAGTTAGGTTCAAAAACCGGGTCGGGGCAATACTGCCGCCAGGTTCTTGTTCGCGACGCCTGCGGGTGTAAAGGCCACTTTGGTTTTGAGGCCATCTGATCCGGTCGCGAGAACGGATCGCTCAGCCAAAGTTTGAAAGATTCGGCAGGCGATGGACTCCTGAGGGGTTTGGATATGTTTGGTGGCTCTAAACAAAAGGCGCTCGTCGGTTTGGATATCGGCTCCAGCTCCATCAAAGCCGTGGAGCTAAAGAGCACGAAACACCGCTACGAGCTCGTCAGTTTTGGGCTGGAACCTCTGGCCCAGGACACGGTTGTAGACGGCGCGATTATGGACGCGCCGCTCGTCGCCGGCGCGATCAGCAATATTTTTGACTCCCACAAAGTCAAAACGAAAAACGTGGCCACCGCGGTTTCGGGCCACTCGGTGATCGTCAAACGCGTCACGCTGCCTTCCATGTCCGAGGAGGAGCTCTACGATCGCATCCAATCCGAAGCCAGCCAGCACATTCCCTTCGATATCGCCGACGTGAACCTGGACCACCAGTTGCTCGAGTCCGTGGACTCGCAAATGGATGTCCTACTGGTCGCGGTCAAGAAAGATAAAATCTTGAATCACACCAACGTGCTGGCGCAAGCGGGAAAGAATTCGACGGTGGTCGATATCGATGCGTTCGCCCTGCAGAATTGCTACGAGGAAAATTACGATCCGGACCCCAGCCAAACCAACGCCCTGCTGAATATCGGCGCCAGCGTGATGAACATCAATATCGTGCGCGGCGGAATCCCCCTCTTTACGCGCGACGTTTCGGTCGGCGGCAATCAGTATACCGATGCGCTCCAAAAGGAACTGGACCTGAGCTTTGAAGACGCCGAGCGGCTGAAGCACGGCGAGAACATCGCCGGCGTCGCCGATGAACACCGCGCCACCATCCTGCGCTCGGTGACCGACATCCTGGTCCTGGAAATTCAAAAGACCTTCGACTTTTTCCGGGCCACCGCGACTGGCGAGAGCATTCAGAAAATCGTCGTGGCCGGCGGCAGCGCGCGCGTGCCCGGGTTGATGGATGTACTGCGGGAAGAGTTTGCCGTTCCGGTCGAGGAAATGTACCCGTTTCGCAAAATTGTGATCAATCCGGCTCGCCACAATGAGGATCAGATTCGCGAACTTGCTCCGCGTCTGGCGATCGCGGTAGGGCTCGCGCTCAGGAGCTTTGACGAACCATGATTCGGATCAACCTGCTCGGGAGAGTACGGCCGAAAGCCGCCCGCACCACGGTGCCGCTCGAGGCCACGCTCCAATATGTCCTGCTGGTGATTGCGCTGGTCGTGAGCGGCGGCGCTTTGTATGGGCACTATCTGCTGCTGGATCGCGAAAATACCAAGATTTTGGCGCACATCCAGAAGCAGACCGGTGAAAAGGCGCGGCTCGAACAGTTGAAACAGCAAGTGGATAATTTCGAAAAGCAACGGGCCATCCTGCAGCAGCGGATCAGCGTCATTGAAGAACTCCAGCGCAACCGCACCGGTGGCCAGGAGCTTTTCGAAGCGATCGCCAACACCGTCAGCCGCACCGATACCCTGTGGCTTACTTCCGTGGAACGCAAAGGGGATGCGCTGACCATCAACGGCTCGGCGGGTTCCATCAATGCGATTGCAAATTACATCACCCAACTCAAGCGTTCGGGTTACTTCCAAACAGTGGAAATCCTGGAATCTCATCAGGATGATTCCAGCAAGACGATTGAGGTTTTTGTTTTCAGTTTGACGGCTCAGTTTGGCCTGCCGCAATCCGCCTCTGCGCCGGCCGCCGCCGGTAATGCCGCCCCGGGCGCCAACGCGCCACCCGCGGCCCGCAAGGCGGGGAAGACCTAGGGGGAGCGATGGCGATTTCGTTCCGCGAATATCCGTGGTACCTGCAAGCGCTGATCTTTTTCGCGCTCGCGCTGGTTATTTTTGGAGCGGGTGAATACTTGCCCATGTCGCCCGTGGCCGCCATGCGCAATACCCTGGACGATAATCATACCAAGGATTCCGATTTGAACCGCCAGGTGTCGGAACTGCAGGTTTACGAGCGCCGCAATGCGGAATTCAAAGTAGAGATGGCCGCTCTGGAAAAGCAATTGGACACCCTCAAGGCGATTGTGCCGGAAGAAAAAGAAGTGGACGAGTTCATGCGTCTCCTTCAGGAAGCCGCTGCCGCTTCGGGCGTGCAGATTCGCAGCCTGAAGGCGCAGGCAGTCGTTCCCAAGGACTATCACTACGAGCTGCCATTCCAAATTAGCGTGGATGGGCCGTATTTCAGCGTCGAGGATTTCTTTGCCCGTCTCAGCCGTCTATCCCGGATTATCAATGTGGGTGACTTGTCGTTCGCTGGCCTTGCGGATCAAACGAAATCGAAGTTCCCCCTGCGGCCCGGCACGACGGTCACTGGAACTTGCACGGTAACAACGTTCTTTAGCAAGCCGACGGATGAGATCGTGGCGGCGGGCAAAAAACCCCCCGTCAAAAAATAGGCGGAATTGAGCCGACTGACTATGCGACTCGCAAAATCAACGCGAACCCTGTTGCCGCTGGCCCTTTGGGCGGTTCTTGCAACCTGTGCTTTGGCGCAAGAACACCCCAACGTCCAGCCCAGCGCGGTGCGCGAACTTGTCACGAATCAGGCCGCGGGCCAATCCCAGGCGCCAGCGGCCCCGCAGACCCCGGCGCAGCCTGCGACGAAACCTGCTGGCCCCGCAACTGCCAAGGCTCCCGCCAAAGCGCCGGCCAAGGCCAAGGAGGCCACGAAGAAAGCGGCGGCCGCGAATCCCGCCAAGCCGCCCGTCGAAAAGCCCGCGGTGGAAAAGCCTCCGGTAAAACGCGATCCCTTCGACGCTCTGCTCACCAAGGCGCGCGCCGCCTCTGCGCCTCCGGAAAACCTCCCGCCCGGAAAGGCGGGCCTGATTGTTGAAACCTTGCGCATCGATGGCATCGTGCGCAGTTCCGGCGGAATGATCGCCATTGTTTCGAACTCGCAACAGCGCATTTATTTTCTGAGGGAAGGCGACAAGTTGTACGACGGCTCGGTCGAGAAAATCGCGCTCGATGTAATTACATTCCACGAGATTGGCAAAGACGCATTTGGAAAACCGCTGGAACACACGGTGACCAAACGACTTTACCCAAGTCCAGGAGAACAGCAATGAAGACCAATTGGCCGGCTCTCGGGTTCACCTGTCTATGGCTGGCAGGCGCCGCGGTTGCAGTGCAACCCGCGAGCGCGCAAGTCGCCCAGCTAAAACCCGTCAGCGTGACCGCACCAGTGGCCTCGATCTCGGCTGTCGAAGTGGCTCAGCCAGGCCCGCAAACGACCGTGAGCATCCATGGCACCGGGGAACTGCATTTCCATACTTCGCGTCTGGACTCCCCGCCCCGCCTGGTCCTGGATTTTGCCGATACGCGCTTGAATGTCGAAAAGTATAAAGTATCCGGCGGATACTCGCCGGTCCTGGACGTGCGCATGGGCCAGCCCATTCCTGGGCAGTCGCGAATCGTGATTGACCTTGCCAAGCTGGTTCCCTTCAGCTCGCAATCCAGCGGTTCGGACGTTACCATTTTTTTCACCACCCCGGCGGCTCAGGCCATGCCGGCAGCGCTCCGTCCGGCCAAAATGCCTGCTCAGCACAAACTGGCGGCCGTCAATGTGCCGAACATGCCTCTGCCAGGCTGGCTGACGGGTCGAGAGATGGGTTTCGCCCGGCCCGCCGGTGAACCGCCCGCTCCCGAGGGGCAGAATCCTCCCGCGGTCAATTCCCAGGCTCCCGCCGAAGCTCCCGCGCAGGGAAAGAAATACACCGGAGACCCGATTTCGGTGAATCTAAAGGACGTGGATTTGAAGGATTTCTTCCGCCTGATTCATGAAATCAGCGGGCTGAACGTTGTGCTGGACCCCGCGGTTCGGGGAACAGTGACTTTAGTCCTCGACGAAGTTCCCTGGGACCAGGGCCTGGACATTGTGTTGCGCAACAATGGACTGACCAAGGAAATTGACGGAAACGTTCTGCGGATCGCAACCCAAGATACACTCAGGCACGAAGCCGACCAGCAACGCGAGCTGCTCAAGGCGCAGGCCGACGCGGTCGAAATGGTCACGGTCACGCGGGTCCTGAGTTACTCTCAGGCCACCACCATGGTGCCTACGGTGAAAAAGATCCTGTCGGCCCGCGGTGACGTTTTTCCCGATACTCGTTCGAACACTTTGATCATTCGCGATATTCCCGCCTCGATCCCGAAGGTCGATAATTTATTGCGCCAGATCGACCGGAAGGCGCAACAGGTGGAAATTGAAGCCCGCGTCGTGCAGACTTCCCGCTCCTTTGCCCGCGAGATCGGCACGCAATTCGGGTTCTCCGCTCCCACCGGCGTCACGGGGAACACGGCCTTCGGCGGATTGACCGGACTCTCGACTTTTCTGAGTCCTGTCATCCACTCGGTGAACCCGCCATTCTCCACCGGTGGGACCGGGTCAAGCCAAATTCCATTCAATTCAAATCTCGGCGCCACCGCCCCGAACAGCGGCTTCACCTTTTCCACCCAAGGCCACAACTACGCCATCGACTTTTTGCTTAGCTTGATGGAGAGCCGCGGAGTTGGCAAGATCCTGTCGGAGCCAAAGGGCATCACCCAAAACAACGACAAGCTGACCGTGAAGCAAGGCCAACAAATCCCGATCCAGACCAACATCAATAACACCATTTCCACGCAATACGTCGATGCCGTACTGGAATTGGAAGTGACTCCGCAGATCACTTCGGAAGGCACCGTTTTCCTGGACGTCATCATCCAAAATACCCAGATTGACAAGGCGGTCAGCGTGAACGGCCAGCCGGGTTTGGATACGCAGTCGACGCAAACCAAAGTTCTCATCAATGATGGCGGAACCGTGGTCATCGGCGGCGTGGTTATCAGCAATCAAAATACCACCATCAACCAGGTGCCGCTCCTGGGGAGCGTGCCCCTCATCGGCAACCTGTTCAAACACACGGACATCAGCGTCTCTACGCAGGAGTTGATGTTTTTCGTGACTCCTCGAATTTTGCCGGGCTGAGTCCCGCAAGGTACAATATCGCGTGACCTGGGAGGAGACCTCGGTTTCCTCCCTTTTTTATGCCGATCAACACGACCAGCCGCTTGAAACACCTTCGCCACGCGCTGGATTCCGCCGGGGCAGGTACCTTGCTGGAAACGCACTCGCCGAACATCTACTACTTGTGTGGATTTTCAGGCGATTCGGGGGCTTTGCTGGTTGATCCGGCTTCCGCCACCTTGTTCACCGACGGCAGGTTCACGATTCAGGCCAAGGAAGAAACTCGTGGAATCCGCGTGCAGATCCACACGGGCTCGCTTCTCGATGCCGTTGGCGGCCACCTGCGAGCCAGAAAACGCCACAGAGTCGCCGTATCTCCCTCGCGGTTCACTTTAGCGGGGTGGAAGGCGCTCAGGAAAGCGGCAGGAGGCAATTTAAAATGGGTTGCCATCGACGGCATAGTCGAAAGTCTCCGCGCGGTTAAGGATGCCGCGGAGATCGATCGAATCCGGAATGCGGCGCGTCTCGGTTCCCAGGTCATGGAGGAAACGATTCGTTTGATCCGTCCCGGTGTCACGGAACTTGACATCGCCGCAGAGATCGGCTACCGGATGCGCCGAAAAGGCGCTTCCGGGGAGTCCTTTGAAGCCATCGTGGCTGCCGGACCGCGCTCGGCGTTGCCGCATGCGCGTCCCACGTCGCGCCGAATCGGGAAAAACGAGTTGGTCGTACTGGACCTGGGTGCTATACTGCGCCGCTACTGCAGCGACCTGACGCGCACCGTGTACGTCGGTAAGGCCCCCGCGCGCGTTCGCCAATGGTATCAGGCGGTCCTGGACGCGCAGGCGGCGGCAAGAGACGCGCTGAAGTCGGGAGTCACCTGCGGGGCGATCGATGCCGCGGCCCGAAACGTACTGCAACATAAGGGGTTAGGCCGTTATTTTGTCCATAGCACGGGTCACGGAATCGGCTTGGAAATCCACGAGGATCCCCGGATCGCTCGGGATCAAAAAGCGCTTCTGGAGACTGGCAACGTCGTGACCTTGGAACCCGGTGTATACGTCGAAGGCGTTGGCGGAATACGGATCGAAGACGATGCCCTGGTGACCCCGCGCGGCGCCGAAATTCTTACGACCACCCCCCGGGAATTCCTCGAACTCTGAGCAAAACGATGAAGGGATCCAAAAAACAACCTGGCGCTTCTGAGATTTCCGTGCCGGGAGTCGACCTCGGCCAATTGGAGCGCTTGCTCTCCTTCATGTCGGAACACGGGCTGGAGGAGTTCGAGTATGCCCATGGGGACCTGAGGATACGCCTGAAAAAGGCGATTCCCCAGCCCAGCGCGGCCCCGGTCCTGGCGCTTCCTGTGGCGCAAGCTGCCCCTCCGCAGGTCATTATGGCTCAGCCTCCGCCAAGCGTTCCCCCTGCGGCCCCGCAGGCCAGCCCAGGGCCCGTTCAGCCTGCGCCGGCCGCGGCCGCGGACGAGCACCTTGTTAAATCGCCCATCGTCGGCACGTTTTACTCAGGGCCGAGTCCCGACGCGGGGCCGTTTGTTCGTGTGGGAGATTTCGTCGAGGCCGGCCAGACGGTATGCATCATCGAGGCCATGAAATTGATGAACGAGATTGAAGCGGATATCAGCGGGGAAGTCGCGAGAGTGATGGTCGAAAACGGCCAGCCGGTGGAGTACGGCGAACCGCTGTTTGCGCTGCGGCCCACGGGAAAAAAGAAATAGTGGCACAGGCTTCAGGCTGTGAGTTTTTGGCTTTGCGAGGACGAAAACCCATAGGCTGAAGCCTGTGCCACATTCGGCCGGAAATGTTTCGAAAAATCCTCATAGCCAATCGCGGTGAGATTGCCCTGCGCGTCATCGATGCGTGCAAGGAACTGGGAATCGCCACGGTCGCGGTCTATTCCGAGGCGGACCGCAATGCGCTGCACGTGCGCTTTGCCGACGAAGCCGTATGTATCGGGCCGCCCCGCTCCAGCGAGAGCTATCTGAACATCCCGCAAGTGATCAGCGCCGCCGAAATCACCAACGTCGACGCGATCCATCCCGGCTACGGATTCCTTTCCGAGAATGCCAATTTCGCCGAAGTGTGCGAGGCCTCGCATATTACCTTCATCGGCCCTTCTCCGGACTTGCTGCGCATGATGGGCGAAAAGGATCAGGCCCGCCGGGAGATGGCCGCCGCCGGCGTGCCCGTCGTGCCCGGCTCCCAGGGGATCGTCGCCGACGAGGCTACGGCCTTGGCGGAAGCTAACCGAATCAAGTACCCGGTCATCCTGAAAGCGTCAGCGGGAGGCGGGGGGCGCGGGATGCGCGTCGTGCGCAACGAGGGGGAGCTTCCCAGCGCGTTTGCAACCGCCCGCAATGAGGCGCAGCAGGCCTTCGGCATACCCGACATGTATATCGAGAAATTCATCGAGCGGCCGCGGCACATCGAGTTTCAAGTACTGGGGGACAAGCACGGCCGGGTCATGCATCTCGGCGAACGGGAATGCAGCATCCAGCGCCGCCACCAGAAACTCATCGAGGAATCGCCCTCCCCGGCGGTGGATTCCAAGCTGCGCGCCGAACTCGGGGCCCGCGTGGTGGCGGCGCTGGAACAAGTGGGCTACACCAGCGCGGGCACGGTGGAATTCCTGATGGACGAAGACGGCTCGATCTACTTCATCGAAATGAACGCCCGCATCCAGGTGGAACATCCTGTCACGGAAATGGTTACCGGCGTGGATCTGATCAAGTCCCAGATTCGCCTGGCGACGGGCGAACGGCTAGAGGATGTGGTCGGCAAACTCGAGTTGCACGGGCACGCCATCGAATGCCGCATCAACGCCGAGGACCCCGAAACATTCGTCCCTTCGGCGGGACACATCACCGTGTTCCGCACCCCGGGGGGGCCCGGAATCCGCGTGGATACGGCGGCCCACGCCGACGCCGTCATTCCGCCGTACTATGATTCCCTGGTGGCCAAACTCATTGCCTTTGGCGATACCCGCGCCGAGGCGATCGTCCGGATGCGGCGGGCCCTGGAGATGTTCGTGGTCGAAGGTATCAAGACTTCCATTCCTCTGCAGCGTAAAATCATGATGGATCCTGACTTTAGCGCGGGCCGGCTGGACACCCACTTCCTTGACCGATTCGCCACATCGCGCGCCGGATAAACCCGTATGAACCTTGTGTTCCCTCGCCTCTATGCCATAATCGATCCCACTTTGCTCGCCATTTCGGAGCTAGATTTGGCCGAAGCGCTGGCAGGATCCGGGGTCGAGCTGATCCAGTACCGCAATAAGACGGCTTCTTCTCGACACTTTTTCGAAATTTCCCGGCAACTTTCGAGCGTTCTCGGGCCGCGCGGCGTACGTTTGATCGTGAATGACCGCGCTGACATAGCTTTGCTGGCTGGCGCAGGCGGAGTGCACGTGGGCCAGGAAGACCTCGGCGTCGAAGACGCGCGCGCTATTTGCGGCGGGTTTGACGGCAATGACCGCTGGGTAGGAGTTTCCACGCATACGCTGGCACAACTCGCCGCGGCCGACCGCACTACCGCCGACTACATCGCCTTCGGCCCTGTTTTCACGACGACGACCAAAAAAAATCCCGACCCGGTCGTCGGCACGGAACTCTTGCGCGAGGCGCGGCGGATGACGAAAAAGCCGCTCGTAGCGATTGGCGGAATCACTCTGGAACGCGCGGCGGAAGTTTATCGCGCCGGTGCGGATTCCCTGGCCGTGATTCGCGATCTGATTTGCGCCCCCGACCCCGGCGCTCGGGCCCGAGAATACCTGGACGTGGCCGCCTCCACGGAGGCGCGCGGAGCTTGAACGAGAGCGGGATCTGCTTTTTGCGCGGAACGTTCTTTAACTAGCGTTGGCCCCGGCGAAAGAGGAGAGGAGTGGCCCGGTGTCTGAAACGAGATCCAATATAGCGGCCACTCTTCCTGTCGAAGCGGATTCCTCGGGATTTGTTCGCGGGCTGGGCTTGTTCGACTCGACGACCATCGTGGTCGGTTCGATGATCGGATCGGGCATCTTTATTGTTTCCGCAGACATCGCCCGCAACGCCGGATCGACCGGAGGCCTGCTTGCGGCTTGGGTGATCACCGGCCTGATGACGGTGACCGCGGCGCTTTCTTACGGCGAGCTAGCGGCCATGATGCCCAAGGCCGGCGGGCAATACGTCTACCTTCGCGAAGCCTACTCTCCGCTCTGGGGATTTTTGTACGGTTGGACTCTCTTCCTTGTCATTCAAACCGGGACCATCGCCGCGGTAGCCGTCGGGTTTGCGCGATTTCTCGGCGTGGTGTGGCCGGCAATTTCTCCCAGCGCCTGGATCGTTCCTCCGGTTGCGCTTTCCGACAAATACGCGATCAGCCTTTCCGTCCAGCAACTCGTGGCGCTGCTGCTCATTTTGTTTCTCACCGCCCTCAATACGCGCGGATTGAAACTTGGGAAGCTGATTCAAAATGTTTTCACTTCAGCCAAGTTGCTGGGGCTGGCCGCTCTGATCCTGGCTGGAATTTTCCTGGGACGCAACGCCGCGGCGATTCAGGCCAATTTCAGCGGGCTCTGGACGCTTCACGATCCGCAGACCATCGAGCCGGGCGCCGCCTGGATGAAATCGTTCATTCCTTCCGTGACTGCGGCGTCAGGGGCATTCGGTTTGCTTATTGCGTTCGGTGTTTCGCAGGTGGGATCGCTTTTTTCCGCAGACGCCTGGAACAACATCACGTTTACCGCCGGGGAAGTGAAGAATCCGAGGCGCGACATTCCCGTTTCTCTCGCCGTGGGCACGGCGGTGGTCATCACGCTCTATTTTTTGGCCAATCTTGGCTACCTCTCGACGCTCACGCTACACCAGATTCAGACGGCGCCGGACGACCGCGTCGCTACCGCCACGCTGGCCGCGATCTTCGGCAATCGCGGCGCGACGCTGATGGCGCTGGCGATCATGACCTCGACCTTCGGCTGCGCCAACGGGCTGATCCTCGCGGGCGCGCGCGTTTATTACGCCATGTCGCGCGACGGCTTATTTTTTCGCGGTATCGGAAAGCTCAACGCCAACCACGTTCCGGCGATGGGCCTGGTGCTCCAGGGAATTTGGGCGGCGGTTCTGGTGCTGTTGCGGACACGCCTCGTGAATGCCACCTCCGGCGCGGTAACCTACGGAAATCTCTACGGCGTTTTGCTGGACTACGTAATTTTCGCGGTGCTGATTTTCTACGTACTCACCATCGGCGGACTTTTCGTCCTGCGCCGCAAGCGGCCCGACGCCGAGCGGCCTTATCGCGCGTGGGGTTATCCCGTCGTTCCCATTCTGTACATTGTGACCGCGCTGATCATCATGCTGATCTTGATTCTGTATCAAACGCAGGACACCTGGCCCGGCCTGGTGATCGTGCTGCTCGGCGTTCCCGTGTACTGGGCCTGGTCCCGGCGGTCCGGTGAGGCAAACCCCCGGGTCTGAAGACCCGGGCTACAGCAATCGCGCTAGGGATCGCATGTTGTCGTAGCCCGCCTCTTCAGAGGCGGGGATTTCTGAGTGTAAGGGCGTGATCCCTTCCAATTCGAATGGATTGTTTTGAACTGTTCGAATCGCAAAAGGTGGCTATGGCAAATCAACTGTTTCAAATAAAGACGCACGCAGCCCTCATCGAGGAACTCCACGGCGACAATCGCCTGCGCCGCGTCCTTGGCCCCGTCCAGTTATCGAGTCTCGGCGTGGGCGCGATCATCGGCACCGGTATTTTTGTGCTCACCGGCGTCGCGGCGCATGACCTTACCGGCCCGGCGCTGATGCTCTCCTTTGTTGTGTCCGGGATGACCTGTTTTTTCGCAGCGCTGTGTTACGCGGAGTTCGCCTCGATGGTGCCCGTCGCCGGATCGGCCTACACTTACGCTTACGCGACGTTGGGCGAACTATTCGCGTGGATCATGGGTTGGGACCTAATTCTTGAGTACGCAGTGGCTTCGGCCACGGTGGCCCACGGCTGGTCCCACTATTTCCAGGATTTCCTGCGCTTTTTCCACATGGGATTGCCGCAGCATTTTACGAATGCGCCTTTTGATTACGATCTGACCTCGGGACACCTCAGCTTGACGGGCACCTGGTTCGACCTTCCCGCGATCGCCATCGCCTTGATCGTCACGGCGATTCTGGTGAAAGGGATCCGTGAAAGCGCCAGCGTGAATACCGCCATCGTGATTGTGAAACTCGCCATCGTTTTTTTCGTGATCGGTGTCGGGGCATTTTACGTCCACGTGGCGAATTGGCATCCCTTCGCGCCGTTTGGTTTGAGCGGGCTCAGTTTCTTCGGCCATACCGTACTCGGCCGGACGGGCCCCGGCGGCCAGCCCATGGGCATGCTGGCCGGAGCCGCCATCGTCTTCTTCGCCTACATCGGTTTTGATTCGATCTCCACGCATGCCGAGGAAGCCCGCAACCCGTCGCGCGACGTTCCCATTGGCATCATGACTTCGCTCGTCCTTTGCACTGTTCTTTACATCGCCGTTGCCGGCGTGCTGACCGGAATGGTGAATTACAGCAAAATCAATATCGACGCCCCTGTCTCCGACGCCTTCCGGCAGGTCGGTCTGCCGTGGGCGGAGTTGCTGGTTTCCATCGGAGCCGTCGCGGGGATCACTTCGGTGCTGCTGGTCATGATGCTCAGCCAGCCGAGAATCTTTCTGGCCATGGCGCGGGACGGCTTGCTGCCCACCGGATTTTTCGGCGCCGTGCACGAACGGTTTCGCACGCCATGGAAATCGACCATTCTGACGGGTCTGTGCGTCGCCACAATGGGCGCATTTCTGCCGCTGCGGATTCTGGCCGAACTGGTGAATATCGGAACTTTGCTGGCCTTCGTGATTGTTTGCGCGGCCGTCTTGATCATGCGGCGCACGCATCCCGAAGTGCGCCGTCCGTTTCGCGCCCCGCTGGGTTCCATCGTCCCGATTCTCGGGATCTTGTGCTGCCTGGTCCTGATGTTTTCCTTGCCCGTCGAAAACTGGTACCGCCTGGCCATCTGGCTGGTGATCGGCCTGATCATTTATTTTAGTTACGGCATTCGCCACAGCCGCATTACCAGAGAGAGCCACAAAGGAAATACTGCGGTGACGCTCGGCCAGAAAAAAACGGAAGCGGTGCAAGAAAAAATCTGAGCAATTTGAGTCTAAGCCCGGGAACGCCAATCTCCCGATTGGCGGGTTGCCTGACAACAATCGGGAGATTGGCGTTTCCGGATTCCCGCCGGTACACCCCCGCGGCAAGCGTCAAGGGGCGCGACGCCGAATAGATTTCGAGTATTCTCCTATCCTATTTTCCGCCGTAGTATTCTGTTCCTTCGCAGGGGCGGATCTCCCGCGCATATATGGCCTCAACACTCACAACCCGGGGTCGCGCCATTTGGGCGGGGATGAGTCCGATCGATTGGATTGCCCTCGCGATTCTCCTTCTCTATGCAGCCCTTTTGGGATTGCGGGAGTACTACGAGCAGTTCCCGCAATCCGGCTTTCTGTTCTTCCTGGCGGTTTGCGCCGCGATTTACTGGCTGGTACGAGGATGGGTGTGGGCGCGCGACCATCTCCTCTGGAGCCTGCGCAACCGGCTGGTCGCGGCGTATATATTCATTGCAGTCGTTCCGGTGCTGCTCCTCTTGGCCATGGCGGGCCTCGCGGCGTATCTGCTGTACTGGCAACTGGGCTCGTACGTGATTTACACCGAGATGGAAGAGCGCGAGCAGCGCGTGGGCGTGGTTGCGACCGCCTTGGCGACGTCGTACGCCGCCGAAGCGACGCTGGGAAGCAGCGCTGCGGGTCTGGCCTTGCCCGTGGACCCTGCCACGTATATCAAGAACGCCATGACTGAATTGCCCGGCTTGAGAGTCGAAACCGGCAAGGGCGAAGAATTGCTTCACACCAAGGATCCGTACGCCAGGGACCGCTTTCGCGGACTCGTTTTCAGCGATGGGCAATTGGCATTGCGGGCCGCGGTCGAGCGCCCGACTCCTGCGGGTCGCATTCTAGTTTCCGTGATTGTGCCCATCACGCCCGAGCTGATCGACACGCTCGCGCTGGAACTCGGGCCGGTCCAATTCAACGTGCTGCGCCCGGAAAGCGGCAACGTAAAGTCCGAAATCCCGATCGTCATCGGCACGCAGCAATACGCGTCCGTGGAGCAAATCGGGACGCTTGATCGGCCCGTTCCCAAGGCAGTGAATCCCTTCGACAAATTGATCACGGGCATCGTGGGTCTGGAAGTGCTGGACCTGGACCAGAAACAGGGGCAGACGAGCTCAGCGCGGGTGTTCGCGTCGTTCAGCACGCGTCCGTCGCTATTGAACCGGCGGCTCTTCAGTCCGCTGGGAGATTTGGGCGGCGCGGCGGCCACGGCGTTGCTGGTGGTCGGCGCGGTTTTTCTATTCATCGAATTCGTATCGCTGGTGACGGGCATCATCATGACGCGGACGATCACCACGGCGGTCAGCAGCCTGTACAGCGCGACCCAGCACGTGCAGGACGGCGATCTCAGCTATCGCGTGCGCATCCCGCACCGCGATCAGCTCGCGGCGCTTGGCGAGTCGTTTAATTCCATGATGCAGTCCGTCTCCACGCTGATCGAGGAGCAGCGCCAGCGGCAGAAGCTCGAGAACGAGCTTTCCATCGCGCACGAAGTGCAACAACAGCTGTTTCCGCGCTCGGTGCCGAATCTGCAGGGAATCGAGATCGAAGCGATTTGCCGCCCGGCGAGAGTGGTCAGCGGCGATTACTACGATTTCATTCGCATTTCGCCCACGCGGCTGGCCATCGCGGTCGCGGACATCAGCGGGAAGGGAATCTCCGCGGCTCTCTTGATGGCCAACGTGCAAGCCGCTCTGCGCAGCGACGTACTCCGCTACCGCAACGGCCAGCCGGGGATTCGCCAAGAGCAAATTGATACCGCCGAAATTGTCTCGCACCTCAATCTGCACCTATTTCGCAACACTTCCGACGAGCGTTATGCGACCGTTTTCTTTGGAGTGTACGACACGGTGACACGGCAGCTCCATTACACCAATGCCGGGCATCTTCCCCCCATCTATATTAGCGGCGGCAAGGTCCGGCGTCTGGAAACCGGAGGGATGGTCGTGGGGTTGTTCAATGACGTGCCGTTTGAGCAAGGCGCCGTGGAAATCGAACACGGCGGCATGCTGGTGGCCTACAGTGACGGCTTGATCGAGCCCGAAAACGTCTACGGCGAGGAATTCGGCACCGAGCGCCTGGTCGAGGTGGCCACCAGGAATAAAGACCAATCTTCCCACGCCATTGCCGAAGCCTTGATGCACGCCTCGGAGGAATGGTCCGGATCTCCCGAGCAGGCCGACGATATGACTTTGATTGTGATGCGCTTTTCCGGGGCTTCCGAGGAGAAGCGCGCGTGAAAGTCCTGACCGCGGCGCAAATGCGCGAGGCCGATCGGCTCACCACCGAGCGCTATGGCATTCCCGGCATTGAATTAATGGAGAACGCGGGAACGGCCATCTGCGAATTTCTGCGCGAAAAATTCGCGGACCTCACCAGCCGCAAAATCCTGGTGCTCTGCGGGAAGGGCAACAACGGCGGCGATGGCCTGGTGGTCGCCAGGCACTTGAAAGATTTTGGTTCCTCGGCGGTCGTTTTTCTGTTTGCGAATCCGGGCTCGGTCGAGGGCGAAGCGGCGGCCAATTTGAAGCGTTGGCAGCAAGGCATCGGCGAATTGTACGTGGTGACCAGCGAAGCAGAATGGCATTCCGCGCGCCCCGCGCTCGCCGAGGCGGACCTGATTGTTGACGCGCTGCTCGGCACCGGTCTGCTCGGTCCCGTCGAAGGGTTGCTGGGGGCCGTCATTGAAGATTTGAACGCAGCGCGCGCCAAGAGGCGCGGCAAGATGATTGTCGTGGCTGTGGATATGCCCTCCGGCCTGGCCTCGGACTCGCAGGATTTTGGCGGCCCGGTCGTGGCTGCCGACTTCACCGTGACGCTGACCGCTCCCAAGGTCGGACAATTGGTGTTGCCGCATTCGCCTTGCTGCGGTGAGCTGGTCGTAAAAGATATCGGGACGCCTTCGGAGTTGCTCGAGTCCGACACGCATCTGAAAATTCACTGGATCGAGCCGGCGGAGTTCCGTGCCTTGCCGCTCGCGCGTGACCCGGTCGCCAATAAAGGGACGTACGGCCACGCCCTGATCGTCGCCGGATCGCTCGGGAAATCCGGCGCGGCGATTCTTGCGGCCCGCGGCGCGTTGCGCTCCGGAGCGGGGCTCGTCACCGTGGCCACGCCGCAGGGTGTGCTGCCCATCGTGGCCGGGGGAATGCCGGAAATGATGACGGCGCCTCTGGCCTCCACAGAAGGCGGGACGGCCAGCCTTCGCAACCTCGATTACGGCAAGTTTTCGCAAATCTTGGAAGGCAAGTCCGTTCTCGCCATCGGCCCGGGGCTTTCCATGCAAAGCGAAACGCAACAATTCATCCGGCTGGTCGTTGGGCAGACGGAACTCCCGATTATTTTGGATGCCGACGGGCTGAACGCCTACGAAGGCGCGACCGACACTTTGAACGAGCGCCACGCCGCCGCATTGGTCTTGACGCCGCATCCGGGCGAAATGGCGCGGTTACTTGGGGTCACCGTGAAGGAAGTTCAGGCGCGCCGCCTGGAAATTGCGCTCGAAGCCGCCGGCCGCTGGCGCGCGCATGTGATCCTAAAGGGTTTTCATACCATTCTGGCGACGCCTTCAGGGCATGCCTATATCAACACCACAGGGAACGCCGGGATGGCCACCGGCGGAACCGGCGACGCGCTCACCGGAATTCTCGCCGGCCTGACGGCGCAGTTTGGCGTCGAGGATTGGGCGCGCGTGCTCAGCTTGGGCGTGTATTTGCACGGCCTCGCCGGCGATATCGCCGCGTCGCGAGTCGGAGAAGCGCCCCTGATCGCCTCCGACTTGATTGACGCGATCCCGGAAGCGCACGCGCGCGTCCTCGCGCAGTGGGCTTAGTAGGACAGGCTTCAGCCTGTCGGGTTTCTGCCCGAATGCGCGGCCTGTTGTTCTTGTGAAAAACTCGCCCACGGAAAAACCCAACAGGCTGAAGCGTGTTCCACTAAAGGCGCAACCTGACTCAGATGGAAAATGAGAAATGACGCGCAACGAATTCATCTCTCGCTCCGCGGAAGAAACCATCGCCAAGGGCCGCGAAATCGCCGGGAAGCTCCGGCCGCCCGTCCTGGTGCTGTTGAAGGGAGACCTTGGCGCCGGAAAAACCACGCTGACCAAGGGAATCATCAGCGGCCTGGGCGCCGCGCGCGAAGACGAAGTAACCAGCCCCACGTTCAATCTCGTCCACGAGTTCCGCGCAAACAATTTTGCGGGCTCTGAGCCTGTCCCGCATGCGTGCAAGGTTTACCACGTCGATCTTTACCGCATCGAAAGTCTTCACGACCTCGAATCCCTCGGCCTCGAGGACGCCCTCTCCGAAAAGGCCATCGTAATCGTCGAGTGGCCCGAGCATTTCACGTTCCGCACGGACTGGCCCAGGGTAGAAATCCGCCTCGATCACGCAGGTGGAGATTCACGCCGCATCGCTATCCAGGAATTGTGAATGGAAAACGGGTTGGGGTGAAAACGCGTATCCCGAAAGACCAAAGCGTGTGGTGCCCCATTCCTGCCCTTACAGAATCGAAGGACGGAACCCACATCATTCAAAATGGCATAAAGCTCATTCCACTTGACCCGATTGACTGGGCGTTGAAAATACGATTAAAGTGCTAGCCGTGATTATGTCCAACACAAGGGGTCCCAATGTTTCAACACTCCAGCGGCTGGAGTTCAGTTAGTGTGCCGAGGGTGTCCGCGACCGAACTTTCGCACCGCATTTTTCTCCCGCGCGTCGCAACCTGAAACAACCGACACCACGGTAGAGGGCCCAATCCGAAAATGAATTCCTCTTCCAACACGCTGCTTGGGGTGGCCCCCAGTACTTCAAATTCGCCTGGGCGCATCACCGAGCTGGACGGGCTTCGTGGCATGGCCATTCTGGTCGTAGTGCTGTTCCATTTTATTGCCGACCATGGAGTATGGACGGATGCAGCCCCGTTGCCCGCGCAGGGAACCTTCCTCTTCCATTTTCAAAGACTGTTCGCCATGGGTTGGGTTGGTGTAGACCTTTTCTTCGTGCTTTCCGGGTTTCTGATCGGGGGAATTCTCTTGGACGCGCGTACTTCGCCGCATTATTTCGGAACTTTCTACGCCCGGCGTTTCTACAGGATCTTCCCGCTCTACTATCTCTGGATTGGGATCTATTTCTTTTTAATCTTTACACCGCTTCAGGGCGTGCTCAGGGGCCTGTCGGATTCGCTGTTCAGGAGCCCGGAGAAATGGAGCGCCGCCCCCGTCTATTTCCTGTTTCTGCAAAATTCAGTAAAGGTCATACATGGAAATCTTGGTACCGGGTGGCTCGGGCAGCTGTGGTCATTGGCGATCGAGGAACAGTTTTATCTGATGATGCCGCTGGCGGTGCGTTTTCTTCCCGAGCGCAAGCTGGTGCCACTCTTGTGCCTCGCTGTTATTGGTGCGCCCATGGCGCGTATGGGAGTTTCGCATTTTGTGCCGCAGTACCCCGCAGCGCAATACGTCCTGACACCCTGCCGCGTGGATTCCTTGGCTATGGGCGTACTTCTGGCAATCGGCTGGAGAAAACAAGAGTGGAAAGCCCGATTTTTACGCCATAAGCAGCTTGCGTTGATGATCTGCTCTCTACTCCTGATTGCGGTGGCCTACCTGGCCTTTTGGAACCCTTCCCAGTATTCCCCGGCTATGGGCACCTGGGGTTTCTCCTGTATTGACGCCTTGTGCGCCTTTCTGCTGGCCTTTGCCATTATGGTTCCGAATGGATTGTGGGCATCCGTGTGCCGCTGGCCTTTTCTCTTGGAATTGGGGCGCGTGTCCTATTGCCTGTACGTGATTCACGTCGCGGTGAATCTAATTTGCCACGAACTCCTATTAAGGCAATCGCCGCGATTCATGGACTGGCCCTCCATGGGGGTAACGATTCTCGCCGCGCTGCTCACCTTTGGCTTAGCGAAACTCTCGTGGAGATTTTTTGAGCATCCGCTGCTCCGGCGAGGCCACGCTTACCAATACTTCCGGAGGCTCCCTCCTTCGTCCGCTAGTTCAGAGCAAAATCCAATCCTCAAAACCAGCGTTTAAGCGGCGAGCATTCTGGCCTGAGCTCCAAATCACTCAAAGACCTGCGACTCGCCAAAATGCCCGATCTGCTGTTAACGGGTTGGATTCGCCGCCTTGTCCGCGCATTACTCCCTTGCTAACCTGTAAGCGAGCCAAGCGCAGCTACTTATGCCTGAACGTTCGTCCATGCTCTCCACGGCCACGCCCGCGCGAGTGAACCTGAGGCCCTACTCGGCGGACCTTCCACTCGGCACTCTGGCCGTTGGCGTGGACAACATCCACCACGATGTTTTTCTGAGCCCCACCTTTGCGGAGACGACGGAGGCTTACCTGCTGGAATTCATCCGCCAAACCGCCAATCTTCCTTTTCTTTCGCAGACCGACCGCATGCAGGCTGACCGGCGCCCATCCGCGCGCCGAGAGGCCGAGCGAAAAGCCGCGCGCGCTCCCGAGGCCGCTTCCTGGAAACGGCAACTTTCTGATCTTCTCAATGCCGGGCTGCAGAAGGCCAAGTACGAAAAAAATATTGAGATTGACCTGCTTCTTCGCGTGACTTTGTTGAAGTACCTGACACAGGAGATCGGCACGCAGTTCGCCAACCTCCTGCTCGAGGCCAAGCAGTGGATCCGCGGGCGCGGCGAACATTTCGATCGCACCGAGCAGGCCCACGTGATCAAGGCCCGCCTGGCCGAATTGCAGGCCGACCGCCGCAATCTGTTCCGGAACGTGGGCCAGCACGTGTTTCAGGCGATTCTGGAGATCGAGGAAAATAGCCTCGCAAGGTCCAGGAAGGCGCTGTTCGGCGAAGAGGGATCGACCGCTTCGGATATTTTGAACAACCGGCTGGCCTTTGTCGAAGGCGGCAAGGATGACGTGCTCTTTCTCGAGCAATACGTCCTGCTGGGAAATTATATGCGCGACCAGGACCGCTTCGAGACGTTCGACGCCGTTCTCCTCGATTTTCTGCGGGAATCCATCCTGGCCGGGGATCAGGGAAATGACCTGAACGATTCCTGGCGCGAGCACCAGAAACTGGTGGACAGCGCGGTGGCCTACCGCGCGGAAATCGCGCGTCTCGAGCAAGAGCGCGAAACGTTCGGCCGCAAGCTGGAACGCTCCGAAAGCCTCATGGGGCGCGTAGGATTCGGGTCCGATCCGGCGACTCTTCGCGCGTCCATCTCGGACGTCGAAAAGCGGCTGCGCCACGCGCGCCGGAAATTGGAACAAGTCAATCCCCTCGTCGAAGCATCCCGCGGCGAGGCCGACTATCTGGCCAAGCAATACCAGGAGCGCTTGGGCGACTATTTGAACCAGCCGGAAAACGCGCGGCGCCTGTTCGACTCGGCCGCGCCGGGCGAGCCGCGCGGAGCTGCGGCCGAACAGCGCGCGCGATTGCTCGAGGAATTGATCGTGCGGCTCGAACAGCGGGACTTGCTGGTGCACATTCTGGCCAGCTACCAGTTGCGGAACATCTGTCACGACTATTGCCCGCCGATCCACCTGCAGCAATTGAAAAAAGCGCTGGTCTCGCGCGAGGAATTCAAGCGCGTCGAGGACATCCTGAAGCAATTCCCCGCGCGGCAATATTCCACGCAGCGCATCGACGAACTCTCCAAGAAAATCCGGAAAATGCCGCGCGAAGAGGTGCGCGCCGTGGTCATCCGCTTCACCGAAGATTTCATGCGTCTGCGCCGCGATACCCGCAATTATGAACGCTTGAGCGCGGCCATGGAGCGCGTGAACCTAGTGCGCAACGAGCGCACGCGGGAACTTTCGGAGATGAACCGCAGCCTCTACGAGTTTCTGCTGCCCGAAGAAGCCCGGCCGGCCGAAGACCGCGTCCTTTCCCACACCATCATCAAGGCGGACGTGCGCGGCTCGACGAAGATCACGCAGGATCTGCTCGCGCGCGGCCTCAATCCCGCGTCGCTCTTCAGCATGAATTTTTACGAGCCGGTGAAGCGAATCCTGGAACGGTACGGCGCGGCGAAAGTTTTTATCGAAGGCGACGCCCTGGTGCTGGCCATTTACGAAACCGAATCCAACCGCGCGCAGCAACGCGCCGTTTCAAAAGCCTGCGCGCTGGCGCGGCAGATTCTGGCGGTCTCCTCCGCGTACAACGAGCGGCCCGAATCGGCCGACCTGCCGCGGCTGGAGCTGGGCGTCGGAATTGCCTACCAGGGTTCTCCGCCGACGTATTGGATGGACACCGATTCGCGGATCATGATTTCGCGCGCGCTGAACCTCTCGGACCGGCTGTCGAGCTGCTCCAAGGCCGCGCGGCGCATGCTCTCGCAAAACCCCTCGCTGTTTCGACTGTTCCTCTTCCAAACCATGACGGAGGGCGTGGCCGAGGACGAGGCCGACGAATTCCTGATTCGCTTCAATCTGAACGGCGTGGAATTGAACGATGAAGGTTTTCAAAAGCTGCAGGAAGAAATCGCGCTGACGCCGCTCGAAACCGATTGCGTCATGCCCTGGGGCAAGGAACGCGTCACATTTTTCTTCGGAGAAACGCCGGTGGGCGAGGGGCTCGAGCCCGTCCTGATCCGCCGCGGATTCGTCCGGCAGATGCTGCCCGGCGGAAAAATCGGCGAAGCCGGCGCGCGCCCCTATTACGAAGTTTGCGTGAACCCAAAAGCATTGGAGCTCGTCGAATACCTCTCGGCTACAGCCGCTGCCGAACGCACCTGAATTGGCAGGATGGTGCGCGCGGCCTGAGCCGCCGGGCCTGGGGCACGCAAGTCTGATCTATCCATGAGCAGAAGCAGAACCAAAAATATGCCAAAAAAGTTTACTGCCGGCAACGAAGCGCGGCGCCGCGCGCGTGAACTCGCGGGACCTCCGCCCGCCGCGCGGATCATCCCCGACAAGCGCCTGAAACCGCCCAAACACAAGAAGAAATTAATCGAAGATTAAGTGGGACAGGCTTCAGCCTGTCTGCTTTTGAATTTTTGATGTTTCCCCAAAAAACAAAACCAGACAGGCTGAAGCCTGTCCTACATGAGCTAATGAATGTGCCGCGTTTTTTTCTGCATGTAATCCATCAGCAGGTATTGGCCGAGGGTGTAGGGCGTGGTGAAGTAGGCCTTGCCGCGGCACAGCTCCGTCACTTTTTGCACGAAATGAACGAGGCTGTAATCGCTCGCCAGCATGAACGTGTTGATCAAAATTCCGGAGCGCCGGCAGCGGCCCACTTCCTCGAGCGTTTGCGTCACCACCAGCGGATCGAGGCCGAACGCGTTTTTGTAGATGCGCCCGTCGTCGAGCGTGAGCGCCGACGGCTTGCCGTCGGTGATCATCACGATCTGCTTCATGTCTTTTTTCTGGCGCGACAGGATGCGGCGCGCCAGGCGTAGCCCCTCACGCGTATTCGTGTAGTACGGGCCGACCTGCACGCGCGCCAGTTCCCCGAGCGGCATTTCCTCCGCGGAATCGTGGAACAGCACGAGGTGCAGCGAGTCGCCCGGATATTGCGTGCGAATCAAATGCGAAAGCGCGAGCGCCACTTTCTTGGCCGGCGTGAAGCGGTCCTCGCCGTAAAGAATCATGCTGTGGCTGCAGTCGAGCATGAGCACCGTAGCGCACGAACTCTGATACTCGGTCTGGTGGACCATCAAATCCGGATAATCGAGTTCAATCGGAACTTTCGAGCCTTCCCTGCGCACGGCGTTGAACAGCGTCCCGCTGATATCAAGATTCAGCGTGTCGCCGAATTCATAAGGGCGCGAGATGCCGCCCGATTCGATGCCGGTGGCCAGATCGCGCGTGTCATGGCGGCCGAAGCTGCTCTTGCCGAGCGATCCCATTAAATCCTTGAGCGTCTTGAATCCCAGAAAGTCGATGGTCTTGTCGGTGATCTCGAAGCGCGCTTCGTTTTCCCGGTCGCGATCGCGCCCCTGGCCGATTTGGCCGCGCGGCGTTTTGTCCGGCGGACCCGTCACCTGCGGCTGCCCCGTGACGTAGCCCTCTTGCATCAGCCGGTCGATCAATTGGTCGATCAGCTCTTTCATCTTTGCGTCCATCTGTTCCGGAGTGCCGTCCAGCAGGTCTTTCAAATCCTGGTTGGGAAGCAGGTCGCCTTCTTCGAGCGCGCGCTGGATCGCCTGGCGCAGGGCTTCCATCGATTTTTCCGGGTCCATTTCGGAGAGGCCGTAAAATTGCGATTGGAAGCCGCTCTGCAGGAAAAAGTCGGACAGGCGCTTGACGAGTTCCTGCAGGTCCACGCCGTCGGGCGGTTCACCGGTGTATTTCGTGTAGCGGATATATTTGGTCATAAGCTGTCGCTCATAAACTGACGAATCCGTTGAATCGCCGCCCGAAAACCCCCGCCTCTGAAGAGCCGGCCTACAGCAAATCTCCGGTGCGCGTGCAATTGCTGTAGCCCGGGTCTTCAGACCCGGGGACTTTTTTCCGCGTCTGAGAAACCCACTCTTGAAAGCGCCATGAGCAAATCAAATCATGCCATCGCCCCTAATTGAACTGGCGCCGCGGCGGACGCGGCTGCTGCTCGCGCGGCTCGGGCGCCTTGGGACGTTCCGCGTGATAGCCGCGCTCTTCATTGCGGCTGATGCGTTTATGCGCCCACAGCCCTTCGAGAATGAATTCCGCCGCTGCCGCCATTCCGGCCGGGCCGCCGCGCCCGTCGGCGCCCAGGCGATCGATATGGTCCATCAGCCCCTGAATTTTTTTGAGCTGCGCGAGGGCTTCCGCGGCCGGAGCGCTCTCCGGCACTTTCAGTTCGCCGCCCAGTTCAAACCATTGCACCACCGGCTGAAGATTCGCGCCCTCCAGGCGGTTGGAAAAAACCTTGCCCACCGCGCCGCGAATCAGCTCGCGCGCGATATTTTCCGCGCCGCGCAATTCGCCTTCGTACTCGAGCTCCATTTTCCCGGTGATGGCCGGAAGCGCGGCATACACATCGGCGATGCGCGCCGTGGAGCGCGCTTCGCGATTGCGCACCGAGCGCTGCTCCGCGCTGCTGACCACGCTTTCCAGGCACGCAATCGGCAGGCGCTGGCTCACGCCGGAACGCTTGTCAATGCGCTTGTCATCGCGCGCGAGAAATGCCACCAGCTCGACGACTTCGCGCAGGTAGTCGGGTATATCTACACTGGACCTCCCGCCATCGCGCTTGACCCACGCTTCCTGTGAGGTGATGGAAACTCCTTCCTCCACCGTGGCGGGATAGTGCGTGCGAATTTCCGAGCCAATGCGATCCTTGAGCGGCGTAATAATTTTTCCTCGCGCGGTGTAATCGTCGGGGTTTGCGGTGAAGACCAGCAGCACGTCGAGCGGCATACGCACCGGGTAACCCTTAATCTGAATGTCGCCTTCCTGCATGATGTTGAACAGACCGACCTGGATTTTTCCGGCGAGGTCGGGGAGCTCGTTCACAGCGAAGATGCCTCGATTGGCGCGAGGCAGCAGGCCGTAATGAATCGTGAGTTCGTCGCCCAGCGAGCGGCCCGAGCGCGCAGCTTTGATCGGGTCCACGTCGCCGAGGATGTCGGCGATGGTCACGTCGGGAGTCGCCAGCTTTTCGACGAAGCGCAGATCGCGCGGCAGCCAAGAGATGGGCGCGGCCTCGCCCTTCTCCGCGATCAAATCGCGGCATGCGCGGCACAGCGGCGCGAGAGGATCGTCGTGAATTTCGCAACCGGCGACGTACGGAATTTCCTTATCGAGAAAGTCGACCAATCCGCGCAAGATGCGGCTCTTCGCCTGGCCCCGCAAGCCGAGCAAAATAAAATTGTGCCGCGCCAGAATCGCATTGGCGATCTGCGGCAGGACGGTCTCTTCGTACCCGTGAATCCCCGGAAAGAGCGGCTCGCCGTCTTCCAGCTTCTGCAGAATGTTGGCGCGAAGTTCGTCTTTGACGCTGCGGCGCGCCGTTCCGGGCGCGTAGCCGGGAAGCTTCCGCAATTCGCCGAGCGTTCCAGGTTTGGTGGTCATCGAGGGCCCCTAATCGATTTGCATCACCATTATATGCCACACGGAGGATTACTGCAGAGTTCAGAAAAAGCAGGAAGTGGCGCGGGCTTCAGCCTGCGGGGTTTGGCTCTTGCAAGAACGAACCCCACAGGCAGAACAGGCTATGGAAAAAAGATCGTCCACCATTTTGTCAATCCGAGCGAAGCGAGGAATCTCTCTTTCTTTTCGTAAACTTAAATGGAGGAGACATTCCTCGCTTTGCTCGGAATGATAAAAAGTTATTTTCCGCAGTCTGCCGTCCTGCGCGCTTACAGCTTGCCGTGGCCGTTGCCCGCTGCTTTCCCTCGAACGTGCTCCCGCTTTTGCAGTTGCGGATACCAATCGTCGAGATGCGCAACGAGTTTTTCCTGCCGCTTTGCTTCCGAGCGAATTTCCAGCAAGCCCTGGCGAATGGCCACATCCACAGGCAATTCGGAAGCCACATGGTAGGCGAGCGAAATGCCGCCCTCGGTTTCAAAGCGCGGCGCGTCTTCCCCATAAAGAATCTGGTGACATTGGTTGCAGAGCTTCTCCAGCCGTTCGGAAACGGCGGAATCGAGTTCCGTGAAATCCTCCTCGAGATATTCGACGTCCGCTTCCAGATAAGGCTTCTCGTCGTGCGTGCGGATTAATTGGAACGCGCTTTGGCCCGCGGTCAGAATATCGGAGCGGCCATCTTCATATTCCTTCAAAATTTTCACGATCATCGCGGAGCAGCCCGTCTGAGCCACCGTTCGCTCGCGCATATATACAATGCCGAACGGGGATTGCGTGTCAATGCAGTGCCGCGTCATTTGCCGGTAGCGGGGCTCGAAAATGTGCAGCGGCACGGCCTGGCCGGGGAAGAGCACTATGTCTAGCGGAAAAAGCGGGATGCGCGCCGGTTTCATGGACGTCCGC
Source organism: uncultured Acidobacteriota bacterium (assembly GCA_963813185.1). Classification (GTDB taxonomy): domain Bacteria; phylum Acidobacteriota; class Terriglobia; order Acidiferrales; family UBA7541; genus Palsa-360. Next base: position 344,156 of record CAWEYA010000018.1, on the reverse strand, counting down.
CAGCCATGATAGCAGAAGCCGCCAAACGAATCCGCAGGCGATTCCGCGGATACTGATGGTTAGGTTTGGCGATTTTAGTAGGACAGCCACTCTTGGCTGTCCGCTTGCCCCCAGCCGAGACCGTACGGGACAGCCCAGAATGGCTCCCTGCTAAATCTTTCCCGCTATTTCTTGCCAAGGAAGACCGTGTCGTACAGCCACCCCGCCACGATGCCGCCGGCCAGCGGCCCAATCCAGTAGACACCATGATTGTTCCAGTGATTTGCGGCCAGCGCGGGACCAAAGGCTCGCGCCGGATTGAGCGCCGCGCCCGTAAACGGTCCGCCAAACAGCGCGCCCATGGTAATGGAGAGGCCGATGGCGAAGCCCGCGATCTTGTTGAACCCGCCGGGCTCATCCACGGCCGTCGCGAAGACCACGAAGACCAAGAAAAACGTCATGACCGCTTCAAAGATGATGCCGTTGGCGCGCGAGATGCCGCTCGCCAGATCCGGCGTGCCCAGTTGCGCGGGCCCCCAGACATCCACAGGCAAGCGCCGCAGAAGATAAGCGGCTGCAACGCCCCCGGCAAGCTGCGCGATCCAATATGCCACCGTGTCAAACGTCGAAATTTTGCGAGTGACCCAAAACCCGATGGTAATCGCGGGATTAAAGTGGCCGCCGGAAATGTGGCCGAGCGAACTCACCATGATGCCCATGGCCAATCCATGCGCCAGCGCGATCCCCAGCAGGCCCAGACCAACCTGTCCATTCGTGCTGCTGCGCAGAAATTGATCCGCGCAGATCGATCCCACGGCGAAAAAAATCAGCGCAAACGTGCCGATAAATTCAGCGACAAGCTTCTGCGGCTTCGAGTACATGAAGACCTCTCTCTGTGGACTCGCTTAGGGCTGGTCCACCCTGTTTTTCCTTTGGGGAAGCAGATTCTATGAGAAGTCGGTAGGAGGAGTCAAAGACTCAAAATTGTAGTTGGGGTTAGGGTTCGGTAGCACAGGCACTCTTGCCGGTGCGGGCTTGAGAGTTACACACGCAGGCTGCGCGATCCATGCACGGTTGCGAAACCCGCACAGGCAAGAGTGCCTGTGCTACACGGGGACGCCCAGATTCGTTTCCCTTAGCGCGCCGCGCCCAGCGGCACGCTGACCGGCGTCAGCCAGTTGTGGCGATCGGGTTTGCTTCCGGTAAGGATCGCGAAAAATTCATCCTGCAGTTTCTTGGTGATCGGGCCGCGCGATCCCTTGCCGATCTTGATCCGGTCGATCGAACGCAGCGGGCTGATCTCCGCCGCGGTGCCCGTGAAAAAGACTTCGTCGGCGATATACAGCATTTCGCGGGGTATCACCTGCTCGCGCACCTGAATTTTCAACTCCTCGCACAGTGTGATGACCGAGCTGCGCGTAATGCCCGGCAGCACGCTATTTCCCACCGGCGGCGTGTACAGCACGCCGTCCATGGCCACAAAGATGTTTTCGCCGGAACCCTCGCTCACGCACCCGTTCGTGTCCAGAGCGATGCCTTCGGTATACCCGTTGGCGTGCGCTTCCATGTGAATAAGCTGCGAATTCATGTAGTTCGCCGCGGCCTTGGCCATGCTCGGCAGGGTGTTGGGCGCCATGCGATTCCACGAGCTGACGCAGACGTCCACTCCATTTTCGATGGCTTCGGGGCCCAGGTAGCGTCCCCATTCCCAGCAGGCCATGTACACTTCGATGGGGACAGCCGTCCCGCCGACCCCGATGTCCCCGTAGCCGCGCAGCGCGATCGGGCGAATGTAGCACGAGCTCATCTTGTTGACGCGCACCACTTCCGCGGCCGCGTTGCAGAGTTCTTCAGCCGAATACGGCAATTCCAGCCGGTAAATCTTCCCGGAATTGACCATGCGCTGCATGTGTTCGCGGACGCGAAAGATGGCCGGCCCGTTCTTGGTATCGTAGCAGCGAATGCCCTCAAATACCGCCGAGGCGTAACTGACCACGTGGGAAAGGACGTGAATCGTGGCGTCTTCCCAGCGAATCAGTTTCCCGTTGTGCCATATTTTTTCCGTCGGCTTCATCGGCATCGTCGTTCTCCAAGCTGCATTTCAACGCAAATTGTGCGCTGCTCTGAAAGGAACGAGCAAAATTATAGCACAGCGGTTCGCTTTGCCCCTCTGGCGTGAACGCATTACTTCTAAGCTGGCAATGCCAAATTGGTCGGTGCGAGGTGGGCAAAATGATATCTCCCGAAATCGAGGAAAGCCCGTGAAACATAATGCTACTTGAGAATTTCTTTTTGACCTCGTTCGCGCGCGATGAATGCGTCTCTGGCTCCATGGCGAATGGTTAGGACTCGGACAAGCTTACATGATTCGTCGACTTCACAGAGGACTCGATAAATGTTTGGCATGGTCCCATACAAAAGGTGGCGGAGGGGCCGATTGGTTCTTCGCGATTCGGGAGCGCGCGGGCAGCGGCGCGGCAATCCTTCCAACGAATAAATAGCGTTCTCGAGGCCGTTAAACCACCGGCGTATAACCTTGGAATCTTCAGCGGAAAGGAATTCATAAAGATCGTCAAGGTCGCGCTCAGCGCGGCGCGTCAACTCAACGACGTATGCCATATTTGCGCCGCAACGTTTGAAAGACTTCGCGAGCAGGACGGGTCCGGCCGTGGGCAATGTCATCGAGGCCTTGCCGAATGGCTTCAAAGACGTCGGACCGCGCGGCAATGTCCAGCAGGCGCTGATAGGACTCCGCGTCCTGAACGATGGCCTCTGCCTTGCCGTTGATTGTAAGAACCACCGGCCGTTTGGTTTTTTTAAGGCGTTTCATGAATTCGCCGGGCTTGCGGCGAAAGGCGGTCAGAGACTGGATGTCTTTGGAGATGTCGAGCATCGCCGATCCTTTCCAGTGAGCACCTTTAAAGGTGCTCTATCCCGCATCATTTGTAAAGAGAAAAGTTCACCGGCGTCCGGATTCTGCAATGTAAATTCACTGCCTGAAGAACCAATTCTCCGCGGGTGAGTATTGGACGCCGACCGCTTAGCGGTCCATGCGCTCCAGCGTATACGGTTCCCGGATCGTTTGCAGATTCCGCATGGCGTGGCTGCGCAAGTCGCCGTTGACGGTTTCCCAGACACCCAGCAGGAGGAAGGGAACAACCGCGGCCGCGGCCCAGAGCTTGGCCTGGCGAGGCACCTTCGCTTCCGCCTCCCAGCGGAAGAGCTGCGCCGAAATGATGAAAGCGATCAGCCCACACCCGATGAGGGAAGCGAGATACGACCCGAGCTGCAAAAGATTCGCGTGTTCGATCATGGCACGCTGCAAGCCGCTGACGAGGTACGTAGCGGGCAGATACACGGCGACATTTTGAACCATTCTTGGAAGCATGGGGAACGGAATCGTGGCTCCCGAAATAAAAAGAAACACAAACCAGATGATCTGATTGATGATCTGGGTTTCCTGCATCGTGTTGGTCACGCTGGCCACAATCAGGCCCAGGGACGCAAAAGTGACGATCCCGATCGTAACCAGAATGAAGACGGAAAGCAGGTTGCCCAGGCCGGCCATGTGAAAAAGCGATCGGGAAATATAGAACTCAATGGCAATCGTCGGGAGAGTCAGGAAATAGTTGGAAATCAGGCTGGAGCCGAGCATGGCGCTCGCCCCGACCGGCGTGACGCGGAACCGGCGCAATATACCTTGTTCGCGGAAGGTCACCAATTGGACGCTGAGGCCCCAAAACGTTCCCATCACGGTGAGCGCAAGCACCATCGGCAGAACGTACAGCATGGCCGCGGGCCCCAACCGCCTGAAAAGCTCCGCGTAACCGAACAGAAATGCCAGCGGCATAATCAAACTGAAGAAAAAAAACGCGCGATTCCGCATCGCCAGGCGCATGCGGCTCAGCGTGAGCGACCAGGTGTGACTCAGGGCATGGCTCAATCGCGTAACCTTCTCCCGGTCAACTCGAGAAAGATGTCCTCGAGCGTTGGGGTGGAAATTTCCAGTCTCACCAACTCGTTATTCTGTTCTTCCAGATGCTTGACCAGTGCGACAATCGTGCGCGGCACACGCGTCGAATAGAGCAGGTAGTCGTCTGCTTCTGTGCGGCATTCGGCCACGCCTTCCAGCTTGCTGAGCGCGCCGTTAGTTTCGGGCTTGGCCATCCGCACGGTGATCCGCGTAACCGCCGCCGACCGCTGTTTCAGCTCCCGTGGCGTGCCCAACGCGATTACTTTCCCATGGTCCACAATCGCGACCCGGTCGCAAAGCCTCTCGGCCTCTTCAATGTAGTGCGTGGTTATCAGGACGGTTTTCTTGCCCTTCTTCAGCTCCTCAATAATGTCGTAGATTTCGCGGCGCACCTGCGGATCCAGGCCGGCAGTGGGTTCGTCGAGGAAAACGACGCGCGGATCGTTCACCAGCGCCATGGCCAGCGCCAGGCGCTGCTTTTGTCCGCCCGAAAGCTGGGAATAAAAGGCGTTGCGCTTTTCTTCGAGGCCGAAGCGCCCGAGCAGTTCCTGCGTGCCGCGCCGTTTCGGATAAAAGCTGCCAAACAGGTCCAGAGCTTCGTGGACGCGCATCTTGTCCGGCAGGGCAGTAGCCTGCAGCGCCGCGCCGATCGCGTACTTGAACTCAGCGCCGCTGGTCTGCGGATCGAGGCCGCAAACGCTCACGCTCCCGCCGTCGGGTGTGCGCAGCCCTTCGAGAATCTCGACCGTGCTGGTTTTCCCCGCCCCGTTCGGCCCCAGCAGGCCGAAAACCTCACCTTCGTCGACGGCAAAACTCACTCCGCGCAGCGCTTCCACGTCGCCGTAACGCTTCGTCAGGTTGTTGACTTCAATTGTCGCCCCAAGCAGCATGAGGCTCTATCTATAACACAATCTATTCGCTCGGCGCGAACAGGGCCGCATGGAGGCTGGCCAAGTGGCGCACGCTTCAGCTTGCGGGTTTTTATCCTTGCAAGGACCAACCCCGCAGGCTGAAGCCCGCGCCACAAAAATCACTTGCGCCGGCGCGCCTTGCCGGGGCTCCACTCAAAATCCTTGAAATTCACTATTCTCTTCTCGGCCAGCCTGAGCCCTTCCGTTTCGAGCAGCTTGCGTTGCAGCGAGGAGTGCGGCTCGCGGATCAGCAACTTGCCTCCGGCGCCGACGACGCGATGCCACGGCACTCCGCGGCCGCTGGGGCAGGCTGCCATGGCGCGTCCGGCAGTTCTCGCTCCGCCGCGCAAACGCAGGGCCTTGGCGACCCGGCCGTAAGTGATCACGCGGCCGCGCGGAATTTTCTTCACCAATTCGTATACGGGATTCCAATTCATCGGATTCATTCCTGCGATTCCGCAGTCTATCGGTACTAGTTCGAAAGGACTAGCGGCGTCCACCCTTCGAACTATGGCGCGCCGCGGGCCCGCGGCGCACTCTTAGTGTCGCCAAAGAGAATAACAGCATCTAAGTAAGCAGGTGCATTGGGCACCGTCAAGTGAATTCGAAAAAATGCCGATGATGGAAATGTAGGATACTCGAAGGGACAGGAAACGCGGTTGGAACTAGGTGCAAGGGGAGTTACTGATACGAGGCAACATTCCTAAGATTACGGCATCTAAATTGACAGGCGTAGTGGAAGAGTCTTACACTACAGACTGGATGTCGGAGCCGGGAGCTTTCAATGGCCTTTCTTCGCCGCAAAGGGAACACGTTTTATCTGGTGCACAACGTCCGCGAGGGCGACCGGGTCAAACAGCTGCACCTGGCCAAACTCGGGGAGCGCCCCCGCATTACCGATGACGTTGTCAGGCAGGTCACCCGTTCCTATCCCTTTGTGGACGTGAACTGGAATGAATTGCGCGAGCAGGTCAACAATCGCATCGAGCTGTTCGATCCCAAGTCCAACCAGATTCAGAAACTCGTTTCCTCCCTCCGCACTCTCAATCTTGACCTGGCAGATCTGTTTCCACCCTTGCTGGACGTTTCGCACGCGCCGGAGGCGGGACAGGAAATTATCACGCAGCTCCGTCTGCTGCACTCCACTGTAGGAGTCAAACTCGACCAGTTTGATCGGGCCCCGTATCGGGGTGTGTTAGCAGACCGGAAGTTCCGGTAGGAGAATGGTCATGAGCACGAACCGCTCAGCACAACAACCACTGGACCCCACGCTGAGAAGCGTGGAGTCACAGGAATTCCAGGCGGCCCTGAAGAGCAAGGTCGTCGGCCAGGAAGAGGGAGTCCGCGCGCTGGTGGACCTGTACCAGGTCTTCTGCGCGGGGATGAGCTCGACCGGACGCCCGGTAGGGAACCTGCTGTTCCTGGGGCCCACCGGCTCGGGGAAAACCCGCATCGTGGAAGCGGCGGCGGAGATTCTGTTCGGAGACCCGCGGGCGGTGATCAAGGTGGATTGCGCGGAGTTCCAGCACTCGCACGAAATCGCCAAGCTGATCGGATCGCCTCCAGGCTACCTGGGACACCGGGAGACGCACCCGCTGATCACGCAGGAGGCGCTGGCGCAATATCACAAGGATGAATTGAAGCTGAGTTTTCTGCTGTTCGATGAGATTGAGAAGGCCTCGGACGCGCTGTGGCAATTGCTGCTGGGCATCCTGGATAAAGCGACGCTAACGCTCGGAGACAACCGGCGCGTGGACCTCTCGCAGACCATGATTTTTCTGACGTCGAACCTGGGCGGTGGGGAAATCACGGAGTTGATGACGGGCGGCATGGGTTTTGTGCAGCCGATGGACAAGACCGAGGACCGGCTGGACCACAAAGTGGAACGGACGGCGCAAGAAGCGGCGAAGAAGAAATTTTCGCCAGAGTTCATGAACCGCCTGGATAAGGTGGTGGTATTCCATCCGCTGCGGCACGAGCAGCTGGAGCAGATCCTGGAGATCGAGTTGGGGATGGTGCAGCAGCGCGTGCTGGACACGGGGCGCGGGCAGTTCCTGTTCCGGGTGGCCCCGGCGGCGAGGAGATTCTTGCTGCAGGAAGGGACGGACATCAAGTACGGCGCGCGCCATCTGAAGCGGGCAATCGAGAAATACGTGGTCTATCCCCTGGCGAACCTGTTGGCGACCGAGCAGATCCGCTTCGGCGACATGCTGGTCGTCGATTGGGACGGCAAATCCCTTCACCTTTCGTTCCAAAAAGAAGGGGAAGGCGCGGTGGTGCCGACTCCATCCAAATCGGCGCGCGGCGCGGCCGCTCAGATCGCTAAGGCGACGGGTGGAAAAGTAATCGAAGCCCCCGCGCAGGTCATCGTCCGCGAAGCGAAAGCTCCTGCGGCGTTGCCGACCGGCGCTCCTCCTCCGGTGGCCTCCGGCCGCAAGAAGGTCGATCCGCAGTAGGCGCATCGAGCCTTACAACACAACATTCAATGGGGCGGCCCGGGAATAAGGGCCGCCCTTCCTCTTTTGCCTCCAAGCGGAGCAATCTCCCAGTAGCGCGGGCTTCAGCCTGTGGGGCTAGACCTTGCAAGCACCAAACCCCACAGGCTGAAGCCTGCGCTACCTACCCCCGAATTCAGCTCCCATGTTGGACTCGGAAGTCGGCTAGACTCAGTCGATGTTTACGAATTGTTACTCAGACTACATTTCTTAATGTTAATGGCGGAGCAAATGCTGTAAAATCGCGACTACGTGGTGATGTCCGGCTCTCTCAGATCTAGTAAGGAAGCCTTCGCAGGATGAAGTTGGGCATCCTGTCAGCGCGCCGAAGCTTGTACCTCCAGCCCATGAACCTTGCCGGATTTCTCCCGTGCCAGCGTGGTGCGTAAGCTTTTTGCTCCGTTGGCGACCCGCACGGGAGGCCTGCATGAGCGCAGCTTTAGCCGCGGTGATATGGCGGAGGACGGTTAGCCCCAAGCATCCCCGCCCGTGCTTGCGTGCGGCATGGTTCCTGCTCGCAGCAACGTTGTTTCTCGCGCCACTGCACGCGTTCGCCGCAGTCTCTATCACGATCAGCCCGTCTTCAGTCAATCTAAACCCGAACGGAACGCAGCAATTTACGGCGACAGTCACGGGCGCAAGTGACACCTCGGTGACCTGGACGATTCAGGAGGGTCCGTCCGGCGGGACAGTGACGGGCTCGGGATTGTACTCCGCACCGGTAGCGATAGGCGTATACCACGTGGTGGCCACGAGCCACGCGGATCCCACGCAGAGCGCCACCGCCACCGTGGGCGTGCCAGGATTTGTTACCTGGGGTCTCAACACCGCGCTTCAATAACACCGCGACACAGTTACCCGACGGGAAGATACTTTTTGCAGGCGGGGGGAGCACAAGCTGCCAATCGACCAGCGCCGAGGTTTATGACCCGATAATCGACAGGTCCACGAACACGACGGGTATGCTCGTGGCCCGCTGCGGGCACACGGGTACTCTTCTCCCTAATGGCCAAGTATTGCTAGCTGGCGGCCAGACCATCGGCGGAGTAACCGCTGCCGCGGAATTGTTCGACCCAGTGTCCGGAACGTTTACGGCCACGGGCAGCATGGCTGCGCCCCGCTCGCAGCACACGGCGACGTTGCTTTCAAATGGAAAGGTCCTGATGGCGGGAGGAGTACTTTGCAACTCCAGCTGCGACGCCTCCAACACGGCGGAGCTGTATGACCCCAGCGCGGGAACTTTCACGGCTACGGGTAGCATGTCTGTTGCCCGCAATGAACCCACGGCGACGCTCCTTTCAAACGGGAACGTACTAATCGCCGGAGGGATCGGCCCCTGCAGCACCAGTTGCGTGAATAACAACACGGCAGAGATCTATAACCCCAGCACGGGCAAATTCACGTTGACGGGCACGATGCTAGCTTCGGGCGCAAACCAAGCTGGAACCCTTCTGCCGAGCGGTCAGGTTCTTTTTGTCGGAGGCTTTGTCGGCGGGGTGGAAACCACGACGGCGGAGATCTACGATCCATCCCTCGGAACATTTTCACAAACCGGCAGCTTGAATATCGCGCGCAGCTTGTTCACTGCAACGTTGCTGACAAACGGCACAGTCTTAATCGCAGGCGGAAACCCCGCGTTTGCGGCTCCGGCATCTGCCGAAATTTATGACCCATCGTCCGGGACTTTTGCATTGACAGGCTCCTTGCATCAACCCAGGTTCGGAAATACTGCAAACCTGCTTTCCAATGGAACGGTTGTGATCACGGGCGGAGGATTTGCGAGCACCGAATTCTACAACCCTGCAACGAGAGTCTTCACCTCAAATAGCACGTTCATGAACATAGATCGGACTGGACATACGCAGACAAAATTGGCGGACGGAAGATTCCTAATCATTGGCGGGATGGATACCGGTCAAACCGTACTCTCAAGCGCGGAAATTTATGACCCCACCACCAACATGTTTACGTTGACAGGGTCGCTTGCCACTGGGCGCCAGATGCACACCGCAACCCTTTTAGGGAATGGAACGGTTCTGGTCGTTGGCGGATTCAGCGATAATTTGATGACAAAGCTTGTCTCCACCGCGGAATTGTACAATCCGGTTTCCGGAACCTTCGGGCCGGCATCCAGCCCGAATATCCCCCGCGCAAATCAGACCGCCACCCTGCTTCAGAACGGAAAGGTCCTCATTGCTGGAGGCCAGTTTAACGCCGGGGGCAGTGTGGGTATCTATGGACTGCCCACCACTAACGTGGAACTCTATGACCCGACCGCGGGAACATTTACCCTGGCGGGAAATATGACCGCGCCACGCGACAACCATACTGCAACCTTGTTGAACGATGGCCGCGTCCTGCTTGCGAAAGGTATCTACTCTTTCACCATGAGTCAGACCGGGGCGAATTACGCCCTGGCCGAACTGTATGACCCTAGCACGGGCTTGTTTACGCCGGTGGGGCCGTCGAATTTCTCCGGCACGATGCCGGTCCCGTTTGGTTCGACTTTGTTGGCGAACGGCCAGGTTCTAGTCGATGCCGATACGATCTTCGATCCTCCCACCGACACGCTTTCAACGGTCACCACCTCGGGAGCAGCAAGTCAATATAAGTTTGTCCTTCTCCCCACGGGTCGGGTTTTTGCCGTCGGGGGCAGTTTTTCGTTGCCTGCCTCCATATTCGATCCCGCCTCGGACCTGTTTGCGCCCGCGGGAAATCTGGCATACCCCCGATTCAACCCGACTGCGGCGCTGCTCCCGAACGGCGAAGTCCTGATCGCCGGAGGAGCTTTTGGGCCCAATGTTAGACAGGTAGAGTTCTATGTGCCCCCGGTGCTCGCACCTGCGCCAGTAGTAACCAGTGTTTCGCCAAACCCGGTCACTGGATTCACTCCCGTAAGGATAACGGTCCAGGGAGCCAACTTTTCCATCGGTTCCGTAATCATGGACCAAGGTCAACCGTTGCAGACAACATTCGTCTCGGACACCCAGCTGACCGCAATTTTCCCGCTCCAAAGTCTGCTGCTCCCCGGGAATCATCCCATGCAAGTCGTAAATATTGAGGACCCCAACATCGCGACGTTCACATTGACGGTTGTAAACCCTCGCCTGCAAATTCAGAATGGGGGTGACCTTAATTTTTCGAATGTGAACGTGGGATCGTCACTCAGCCTGGGCGAGAGTTTTATCAATGCAGGAAATTTGCCTCTGAAAATCGATTCCTTATCGATTTCTGGACCCAACAGCGCCGATTTTACATTCAATCCTTCCACTTGTCCCCCGGCGGGCGTGACGCTTCCCCCATCAGGGATATGTGCGGAGAGCATCGTATTCACTCCACCCGCTGCGGGGAGCTTTAGCGCCACTCTGACGGTCAATTACGAGGTTCCCGACAGCCCTCTTGTCCTCAATCTTACGGGGAAGGGAGTCGGTGTGCCGGTTGCGACCATCGTTCCGTCCAGTTTGACGTTTAACAATCAAGTCGTAGGGACAGCGAGCGCGCCGCAGTCCTTCACCATCACCAACACCGGCACTGGTCCCCTGGTGATCTCCGTCATTGAGCTGAATCCTCCTACGAACTTCACGATGAGCAACAATTGTCCCTCCAGCCTTGCGCTTGGGGCCAATTGCTCGGTCAATGTTACGTTTGTGCCTTTGGGCGTGGGGACCTTCGGATCGTTCGTCATCGTAACTACCAACGATGGAGTTGCGCATGGGGTTCAGCTCACGGGCACGGCCATCGGTGTACCGGGCGCAGCCATCGCTCCGCTCAACTTGACATTTGGCAGCCAGGCGGTAGGGACATCTAGCTCTGCACAACAGGTGATTATCGCCAGCGCAGGCACGGGGAGCCTGGCGATTGCCAGTATCGTTTTAAGCGATACGACAGACTTCCAGATGACGAGCAACTGTTCCTCCAACCTGGCGCCGAACACCAATTGCTCGCTGGGCGTTACCTTTGCGCCGTTCAATGTGGGAAGTATTTCAGCGACCATCGTCGTCACGGCCAACGACGGGGGCTCGCCGCACACGATTCAGCTCAGCGGCACCGGAACAGGTTTTGCACTCGCACCCGCGACGGGCTCTTCCGCGAGCGTCACAGTGCCCGCCGGGCAGCCCGCCACGTATCAACTGAGTCTTACGCCGCAAGCGTTTTCAGGGCCAGTGACGCTGACCTGCGCCCCGGTGACTGCCATCCCGAATGCGACTTGCTCCATAACGTCCCCGAATCCCGTCACACTGAACGGAACAACTGCGACGGTGGTCACTGTGTCGGTTTCCACTATGGCTCATAGCGGGATGTCTCTCCCGTCTCATACGCGGCGCTATTTCGGCCCCGGCACGTACAAGCTTGCGGTTCCGCGTTTGCTTTTCTATATGCTGCTGTTGCTCACGATGGCTGGGGCGTCGCGCAAATTGCGAAGAGTTCCTCTCGTGCTTGCGTCGGCGCTCCTGCTCGTCATGCTGATCGCGGGATGCGCTGGTGGAAGCGGAGGGAGTTCCGGCCCGCCCGGTGGAGGTGGATCGACGGGCACGCCGGCGGGAACATATCAACTGCTGGTCACTGCGTCCGCGTCTGGCGTTTCGAGTAAAACAACGTTGACTCTTGTCGTTCAGTAGGACGGGCTTCAGCCTGTCGGTTTTCTGCAAGTATGAGGATGACGAAAACCAGACAGGCTGCCCTTCATTACATTCAGGGTGAAAAGCCAGTCTTAATCGCGCGCTTTCGGTTTCCAGCGCAGCACGGGCTTGCGCGCGGCGCCGACTTCGTCGAGGCGGCCAACGCGCGTGGAATGCGGCGCGGTCTTGACGATGTCGGGAGTGGCAGCGGCTTCCTCGGCAATTGAGCGCATAGCGTCCACGAAGTGATCGCACTCCTGTTTGGATTCCGATTCGGTGGGCTCAATCATCATGGCGCCCGGCACGATCAGTGGGAACGCCGTCGTGTAGGGATGGAAGCCGTAGTCGATCAGGCGCTTGGCGATGTCCATCGTGTTCACGCCATTCTTTTTCTGCCGCGCGTCGCTGAAAACCACTTCATGCATCGAGGGCAAGTTAAACGGGAGGTCGTACACGTCCTCGAGTTTTTTGCGAATGTAGTTGGCGTTCAGGACCGCGTCTTCCGTGGCTTGGCGAATACCGGGGCCGTAGGCCAGCGTGTAGGCCAGCGCCCGCACCAGCACGCCAAAGTTGCCGCCGAACGCGCGCACCCTGCCAATGGATTTTGGCTTGTGGCTTTCGAGCGCCAGATGTCCACTCTTTTCAGCAAGGACGGGAATCGGCAGATACGGTGCGAGAATTTTCTTCACCATCACCGGGCCCGCGCCCGGTCCTCCACCGCCGTGGGGGGTGGAAAACGTTTTGTGCAGGTTGAGGTGCATCACGTCCACGCCGAAGTCGCCGGGTCGCGCGATTCCAGCCAGCGCATTCATATTTGCGCCGTCCATGTACAGGAGCGCGCCGTGTTCATGCAGGATTTTGGCGGCCTCGGCGATGTTTTGCTCGAACACGCCGAGCGTCGAAGGATTCGTGACCATCATGGCGGCCACATCGTGATTCACAATTTGTTTCAGGCGCGCGATGTCGATCTGGCCGCGTTCATCCGAAGGCACGTTTTCCACGTCGTAACCGGCGATCACCGCGGTCGCGGGATTGGTGCCGTGCGCGGAGTCGGGAATCAAGACTTTTTTGCGCGGGCGGCCCTCCGTGTCTTCCAGGCAGGCGCGAATCAGCAGCAGGCCGGTGAGCTCGCCTTGCGCGCCCGCCGCGGGTTCCAGCGTGCCCGTATCCATGCCGGTAATTTCGACAAGGCAGCTGAGCAGCAGTTGCTGAATTTTCAGGCAGCCTTGCGAAAGTTCCTGAGGCTGGTAGGGATGCTCGGTGGCGATGCCGTCCAGGCGCGCAACAAATTCATTCACGCGCGGATTGTATTTCATGGTGCAGGAGCCGAGCGGGTACATGCCCAGATCAATCGCATAATTCCACGTCGAGAGCCGCGTGAAGTGGCGAATCACCTCGATTTCGCTCACTTCGGGGAATCCTTCGACAGCCTCGCGAACGTAATCCGCGCCCAACGCGTCGCGCGCGTCCACTGCAGGCACGTCCAGCGGAGGCAACTCGAACCCGCGTTTGCCGGGCGCGGACTCCTCGAAGATCAGCCCCTCATTCTGGCTGACGTGGCGTCCAGCTTTTTTGATGCGATTGCTCAAAAGAATGCTCCCTTGGCAAGGCCCCAAAGGGGCCACGCATTCACGATCTGTGGGTCGCGGCTTCAGAGGTTGCGGAAAAATTCCAAAAGTGTCATCCCGAGGGCGCGGATTGCCCGAGGAATCTGCTTTTTTCTTGGGATTGGTGAAAAAGCAGATCCCTCGCTTCGCTCGGGATGACATTAGACTACTTTTTTCCGCAGCGGCTTCAACCGCGACATTAAAACCGCCAAACATCGGGCTTTAGCCCCTCACCTCTCAGTCGCTAAAGCCCTTCCTATATCAGTCGAATCTCGGAGCTAAAGCTCCAACCCACAAATCCTGCAAAACTGCCGGCGAGACGCCGGCGCTACTAAATCGGCTTCGACAAAATGCTCCGGATCGCTTCGGCCGTGCGCTCAATTTCGGCGCGCGAAATTGTTTCGGTGACGCAGAACAGGCCGCGCTTGGTCAGGTCCGCGAAGTAGCTTCCCACCGGCAGCGGCCCGATAATTTTTTGCCGCAGCAGTTCCGCATTCACCAGCTTCACGGAACGCGGAAACTCGACCACGAATTCGTTGAAAAAAGGGCCGGAAAACGCCCGGAGCACGCCGCGGATTTTTTCCAGCTCCTCGAGCGCGAATCGCGCCTTGGCCAGATTCTGCGCCGCCAGTTCCTTCAATCCTTCCTTGCCGAGAAGGCACAAGTGAATGTTCACGGCCAGCGCGCACAGCGCTTGATTCGTGCAGATATTCGAGGTGGCCTTCTCCCGGCGGATGTGCTGCTCGCGCGTGGCCAGTGTGAGCACATAGCCGCGCTTGCCGTGGCTGTCCACCGTTTCCCCCGCGAGGCGTCCCGGCATCTGCCGCACGTATTTCTCGCGCGTGGCGATCACTCCGGCGTACGGCCCGCCGTAGCTCTGAGGCAGTCCGAAACTTTGCCCTTCCATCGCCACGATGTCCGCCTCGACGGGAGGCCTCACGGCGCCGAGCGCCACGCCTTCGGTGATGGCCACGACGAGCAGCGCGCCTTTCGCGTGCGCGAGGGACGCCAGACTGGGCACTTGTTCGAGGACGCCAAAAAAATTGGGCGACTGCACGACCACCGCGGCGGTTTCGGAGTTGATCGCGCCCTCCAGGCGATTGGCATCCACCTGGCCCGCGCTGTTAAAGCCGATTTCGGCAATGCGCAGGCCGAGATTGCGCGTGTACGTTTCCAGGACTTGCCGGTATTCCGGATGCACCGACCGCGCCACCACGACGCGGTGCCGCCCGGTCAGCCGCTCGGCCATGAGCACGGCCTCGGTGGTCGCTGTCGAGCCGTCCCACATCGAAGCGTTGGCGACTTCCATCCCTGTGAGCTGGCACATCAGCGTCTGAAACTCGAAGATCGCCTGCAGCGTGCCCTGGCTGATTTCCGCCTGATACGGCGTGTAGGAAGTGAGAAATTCGCCGCGCTGGATCAGCGAATCCGTGACCACCGAGCGCAGGTGATTGTAGACGCCCGCGCCCAGAAAGCTGGTATAGCCGCAGGAATTTTCCGCCGCGCGCGCACGGAAATATTCGATGATCTCCTGCTCGGACATCGGAGCGGGAAGTTGCAGCGGCTCTTTCAGGCGGAACGGCTCCGGGATGGACGCGAACAATGTTTCAATGGACGGCGCGCCGATGGCGTCGAGCATTTCCCGGCGCTCGGCTGGGCTCTTCGGAAGATAGCGCATCAGGCCGAGGCTTCCTTTTCGGAGATGAACGCCTGGTAGGCGGCGGCGTCCATCAAGCCGGAAACCTCGGCGGGATTGGAGAGCTTGATTTTGATGAGCCACCCAGCGCCGTGCGGATCCGAGTTCAACGTTTCGGGAGCGCCCGAGAGCGCGGCGTTGGCTTCGGTCACTTCGCCGGACACAGGAGCAAAAATCTCACTGACGGCCTTCACGGATTCCACGGTGCCGAACACTTGCCCCGCCGTGATCTTCGCGCCGGCCGCGGGCATCTCCACGAAAACGACGTCGCCCAGTTCGTGCTGCGCGTAATCGGTGATTCCGATCGTGCCCACGCTGCCGGACACTTTGATCCACTCGTGTTCCTTGGTGTAGCGATAGTCGTTTGGGTACATTATGGCTCCTCAGTAGGACGGGCTTCAGCCTGTCGGGTTTACGTTTGCATCGCCATTAGACAGATGTTCGTTGCTTCAAAAGAAAAGCGACAGGCTGAAGCCCGTCCTACTAAACGATTCTACTTCGTCCGTTTATAAAACGGCATCGGAACGATTCGCGCGGGCGCCTGGTTCGCACGGATGCCAATGCTGATTTCCGTTCCCGGCGCTTTGCACGCCGTTGGAACATAGGCCATGCCGACATTCTTTTTTAAGTAAGGCGCGGGCGAGCCGCTCGTAACCCGGCCGGCCGGTTTGCCGCCAATCGAAACGACGCAGGCGTCGCGCGCGATGAGGCGATCCTGCATCTCGAATCCCACGAGAGCGCGATCGACTCCATTTTCTTTTTGCCGGATCAGAACTTCGCGCCCCAGAAATTCTCCCTTCTCCGGCTTGCAAATCCAGCCCAGGGCCGCATCCCACGGCGTCGTAGTATCGTCGATTTCATGGCCGTAGAGGCACATGGAGGCTTCCAGGCGCAGGGTGTTGCGCGCGCCTAGGCCGCACGGAAGCAACCCTTCTCCAGAGCCCGCATCGAGCAGCTTGGCCCAGAGCTTCTCGGAATGTTCTGGAGCAAAATAAATTTCGAAGCCGTCTTCTCCCGTGTAACCGGTGCGCGCGATCAGGCAGTCCACGCCGTCTACTTTTCCAAACGCAAAGTGGTAATAGCGGATCGCATCGAGCGGCGCGGCTGTGAAACGTTGCAAAATGCCCAGCGCTTTCGGTCCCTGAATCGCCAGCTGCGAATAGCGCTCGCCCGCATTTTCGATTTGCGCGCCTGCGCGATTGTGCGCGCGGATGTGCTCGAAGTCCTGATCCTGATTGCTCGCATTGACGCACAAAAAATAATGCGTGTCGGAAATCTTGTGCACCAGCAGGTCATCGACGAACGTGCCCTTCGTGGTCATCAGCCCGGAGTAATGCGCCTGTCCGACAACAAGTTTGGACGCGTCATTGCAGGTCACATGCTGCACCAGAGCAAGCGCCTGCGGCCCACGCACTTCAATTTCGCCCATATGGCTCACGTCGAACAGGCCGGCAGCCGTGCGCGTGGCCATGTGCTCGGCCACGATGCCCGAATACTCCACAGGCATGTCCCAGCCGCCAAAATTGACCATTTTGGCTTTGAGGCGGCGGTGAACGCCGTTCAACGCGGTCTTGCGAAGTTGGATCGTAGTCGGAGATGTCACTCGAAATTCTCAGAAACCGCAGCGCAAAATCGAAACTAACACGCGGCTTTGAAAGGTGTCAAGAAAGGGCCCTGTCCGCCGCGAATGGAGCTTCTAAATGGCGAGTTCGATTCAGTGCTGCGGTTGTTGTGAATTCAAATGGGCTGGTCGCGCCGGCAGGCCAATTGAATCGAGATCAAATGTGCGCCGCACGCCGGACGCGAAAAAATTCCAGGGAGTGGCAGCCTTGAGGCGCGGCAGCCAGCGCGCGCCGGCTCCCACGCGGTAGCGCAGCTGAGGATTCCTTTTCTGCGCCGCACGAAGTACGACTTTCGCCACGACCTCGGGCCCAATTCCTTCTTCAACCGAGCGGTCGATAACGGCCAGTGCGCGGTCACGGGGCCCGTCGTATGCTGCGAGCGGCTCAGCGGCAAAGCGGGTGGCCTGGTTGATGGCTGTACGGATAAATCCCGACTCAATGAGCGATACCGCGATGCCGAATGGCTTCAATTCAAACCACAACGCCTCCATATAGCCCTCGAGCGCGAACTTGGTGCTGGAATAAAAGGCATTGTAGGGAATGGCTACGAGCCCCGCCAGCGAGCCAATCGCAATGATTCTGCCGGAGCGGGTCTCGCGCATTTGCGGCAAAGCAGCCTTGACCATGCGCACGACCCCGAAGAAATTCGTTTCAAATTGTTCCTTGGCTTCTTCGATGCTGGTTTCCTCGGCGGCCCCGGCCAGCGCAAAGCCGGCGTTGTTGACCAGCACGTCCAGCCGTCCAGTGCGCGCCAGTACTTCATGGACGCAGGCTTTCGCCGAAACATCGGAATTGACGTCCAATTTCAGCATCGGAAACTCACGAACTGAACCGGGATCTGCCGATCGCGAGGTGCCGAATACCAGAAATCCCCGGCGATGAAATAGCTGTGCCACAGCGGCGCCAATTCCAGACGAAGCGCCGGTCACCAGAACCGTTTTGGGCATATTCTCTCCTCGGTGCGAGTGCTTACTCCTACCATGCCTTGATGGCCCGCACCCGGTATTTGATGCGATAGGCGTTGGTTTTGGACCTGGAACGCTGCAACATCCGGCTTGTTGAGTCAGCAGCATTCTGGCGGAAGCCAAGTATTGCGCCGCACGGGACATGTGGCTTGTCCAGGTGCGCTAGGCTGTCCTATAGTGGATTAAAGACGCCTTTGCGGCTAGGGCCGTTCTTCCAGCCAGCGCAAAGACGAAGGAAGAATATGCAATCAACGGTTCTGTGTTCGCAATGCGACCTGCCGGAGGGCAAGTGCCTGTGTGATCGCTATTGCTGCTACTGCCAGGGCCAGCAGAACATCCGGCTCTGCATGGATGGCAAATACTATTGCCCGGATTGCCGGGAAGCGTGCGAAATTAGCGTGGCCGAAACCCATGACCGATGAGCCCGTGCGCGTCGTATTTCACCTGGACCAGGATTGGCGTCTGGTGGGGGTGTTTTGTTGCGCCGTGGAACACCAGGCGATCACGGCGGGATTTGAGACCGAGGCGGGCGCGCAGCTGGCCAGGGCCGCGGGAGACGTTTGCCGCGAAACTATTTCGCGACTCAGCGGCAATGGCGAAAGCGTTGACGTTACCCTCGACACCTTTCCCGACCGCATTGAAATCGCCATTCACTCCCGCAGTCAGGCCATCCCCGCAGTTGGCCTCGAAACTTTTGCGTTTTCCGATGCGCAATCCGCGGGAGGCAGCGGGCTCAACGGCCAGGATTTGCTTTCGGGAGTGGACCGCGTGCTGTACAACGCCGAAGATGGCGTGGCTCGGACCACGCTGATCAAGTTTCTGCCTGCGCACCACTGAAATTTCCCAACAGTAGGACGGGCTTCAGCCTGTCTGGTTTTTCTTGGCTCAACCCAAACCGCAAACCCGACAGGCTGAAGCCCGTCCTACATGAATCAATTCAATTCTGATTCAGCAGGATGTCGATGGAGCGCATGACTTCAGGCGATTGCCAGTCCTGTGGACCTACGATCTTGCGAGCCAAGCGGCCCTGCCGATCGATCAGATACGTTTCGGGAAACATGGACGTGCCGTAAACCGCGGCGGTTTTTTTGGAGGCGTCGCGGTAGGTGGGAAAGATCACGCGATTGTCCGCTAGAAACTTTTCGTAAGCGTCCTTGTCTTCATCCACGCTGATTCCCAGAACCACTCCGCCTTTTGACGCGATGTTCTGCTGCAAGGTGTTGAGCGATTGAGTTTCTTCCAGGCAAGGCGGGCACCACGAGGCCCAAAAATTCAGGACCACGACTTTGCCGCGCAGGTCGGACAAATGCGAGGCGCCCGTAATCTGCAAGTCGAAATCCTGGGCTTTTCTCCCCGCCAAGCTCGGTTCGCCCTGGCGGTAGGACGGCGCCGCAAACACGTACAGCACCGCCGCCACAAAAACGAGCGCGATCGGCCCTAGAATCTTATGCTTCAATGTTTTCTCTCCCGCCCTTTTATAATACATTCTGAGCCCGGCTTTGTGCGAGCCGATTTGCCCGGGAACGCCAATCTCCCGATTGGCGGAGTCCGTGAAGCGTGACGCCAATCGGGAGATTGGCGATCGCGGGCGATCTTTCAACCGATGAATCTCCATCCCACTGTCTCCGCAATCGTGCCCGCGCGCAACGAGGAAGCGACAATTGCGGCCGCGGTAGAATCGCTCGCCGCGCAGCCGGAAATTAAAGAAATAATCGTCATTAACGATCAGTCGACGGACGGAACGGGGGCCGCGCTTCAGCAGCTTTGTTCGCGTTACGCGCAGCTACGCGTTCTGGAAACCAAGGAATTGCCCGCCGGATGGGTGGGGAAGAATTTCGCGGTGTCCTCGGGTGCGGCGCAGGCAACAGGAGACTGGCTGCTGTTCACCGACGCGGACGGCGTGCATCTGCCCGGTTCCACGGCGCATGCGCTCGCCGATGCGGCGGAGACTGGCGCCGGACTCGTCTCCTATTCGCCCGAGCAAGAAGCGCGCAGCCTATGGGAGAAGGCGCTGATTCCCTTCGTTTACACACGCCTGGGGCACAAATATTCGTACGCCGAAGTAAATCATCCCGATTCGCAGGCGGCAGCAGCCAGCGGGCAATACTTGCTGATCCGCCGCGAAGATTACGCGCGGATCGGCGGGCACGCTGCCGTGGCCGGAGAAGTGCTCGAAGACGTGGCCTTGGCGCGCCTCGCAAAGCAGGCGGGCGTGCGCCTGCACTTTGCCTCGGGACACGGAATCATGCGCGTGCGTATGTACCGAACATTTAGGGCGATGTGGCAGGGCTGGGCGAAAAACCTCTATCCCCTTATTGGCGGAATGGCGGGCAGCAGGTCCCGCGCCGTAGGGCGGGAACTGTTCAGGGTGGTGCCGTGGATTCCGTTGCTGGTACTTCCGCTGGCGTTGCTGCATCTAATCTGGGGAATGCTCGGTTTGGCCCTGCTGGCGGGGCGGCACGCCGCCTACGCGGCGGACTTGCGTCGAAATCGTTTTCCGGCGGCGCTTGCCATATACTACTTGCCGGGGGTCGCCCTGTACGCAGCGGCGCTGCTGAACTCGGAATGGCGCTATGCGCGGGGCAGCGTGGTGTGGAAGGGGCGGGAGTATCCAGTGACTCGTGATTCGTGATTTGCAATTCGTGAATAACTGTCTTCGGTCTGCTGGCAGAATTTGCTGACGGCCTCCTTTCCTTTATGGTTTATTTGACACGCAAGATTGAGTTTTCGGCGTCGCATCTCTACCACAACCCGGCGTTTTCCGCCGAGGAGAACCGGCGCGTTTTCGGCAAGTGCAACAACCCGCACGGACACGGGCACAATTACGTGCTCGAGGTGACGGTGGCCGGCGAGCCGGACCCGGCGACGGGCATGGTCCTCGACCTGAAAGAACTGAAAGAAATCTTGCAGCGCGAAGTGACCGACCGGATGGATCACCGGTTTCTGAATTACGAGGTTCCCGAACTCGCGGGCAAGATTCCGACGTGCGAAAACATCGCGGCGGTCATCTGGCGCCTGCTGGAACCGAAGATCACGCGCGGACATTTGAATCGCGTGCGCTTGTATGAGACGGCGGACCTGTTCGTCGATTGTTACGGCGAGGGCAACGGAGCGTACACGCGCGCGGGAGACGCGCGATGAAGCTGCAACTGTCGCGGCGCTACCGGTTTTCGGCGTCGCACCGCCTGCACAGCGCGCAACTGGGAGAGGAAGAAAACTGGCGCGTGTACGGTAAGTGCAACAATCCGTACGGGCACGGGCACAACTACGTTGTGGAAGTGGCCGTCTCCGGTCCGGTGGACGAGGGCACGGGAATGATCGCGAACCTGTCCGACCTGGACGCTTTCGTCGAGAGCGAAGTCATCGAGCCCTTCGACCACAAGTATCTGAATGAAGAAGTCGCCGAATTTCGCGAGAGGGTTCCGACCACGGAAAATATCTGCATCGAAATTTTCAATCGCCTGCGCCGGTTTCCCCGCGCAAGGCTGGAGCGCGTGCGCGTCGAGGAAACAGGACTGAACAGTTTTGAATACGCAGGTGAGCCTGCCGGAGCGACCCATGACTGATGACAGAAAACATGTCGAAGAATTAACGCTGACCGAGCGGGTCGGCGTGGAGTCCCACGGATCCGTCGCGGATCATATGAGAAAAATCTTGCAATCGATCGGAGAGGACCCGAGCCGCGACGGCCTCCGGCGCACGCCCGAGCGGTTTGAGAAGGCGTTCCGTTTCCTCACGAGCGGCTACCAGCAGGATCCGGAAAAGCTACTGAACGGCGCGATGTTCACCGTATGCTACGATCAGATGGTGCTGGTGAAGGACATCGAGTTTTACAGTTTGTGCGAGCATCACTTGTTGCCGTTTTTTGGAAAATGCCACGTCGCCTACATTCCCGACAAAAAAGTGGTCGGCCTGTCGAAGATTCCGCGCCTCGTGAACATGTTCGCGCGGCGGCTGCAGATCCAGGAGCGCTTGACGAATCAAGTCGCCAACGCAATCCAGGCCAAAATTTCTCCGCTGGGAGTGGGCGTGGTCATCGAGGGGCGCCATCTGTGCATGGTGATGCGCGGGGTCGAAAAGGAAAGCTCGCAAACGGTGACCAGCGCGATGCTCGGTTCGTTCAAAGACAATCCCAAAACGCGCGAGGAATTCCTGTCCTTGATCGGCAACAAATAGGGCTGCGTTTTTCTCTGTGTCCTCTGTGTTAAAGATTTTGCGCACGTCACGCAACGCAAACCTTTAAAACAGAGAACACAGAGAAAACCCTCCGCTTGAAACCTGAAATCCCCGTTTCGAATCGGTTTCCAGAGAAGAAAAATTTTGCATGTCGCTGCGGGCCTATGTTAGTCTCCTAGGGTCGAAGAGTAGACGAAACGAGAGCAATAGTGGGTTGGGCGGAGAGGACGACTTGAGAGAAGCGAAGTCAATGTTGATTGAGCAGTACCGGGCGCATGTGAAGGATACGGGCTCACCGGAAGTGCAAATTGCTTTATTGAGCGAGCGAATCAACTACCTGACCACGCATCTGAAGGCGCACCTCAAGGACCATGCATCGCGACGCGGGTTGATCATGATGGTGAACAAGCGCCGCCGTCTTTTGGATTATCTCAACCGTCGTGACCCGGATCGGTATCGCGAGATTGTCGAACGCCTTAGTTTGCGCAAGTAAGCGCTCCCGAGTGGGAGCAGAATCGCGCCAACAGCATCTCCCGACGTTCGCGGAGTTCAGCAGGATTCTGGCGGCCCGTGGCCTATGCGCCCGGCCGCTTTTTTTGTAGGCAGATTCCGGCTCGCCGCTCGCAGTCGTTCTTCGTTTTTCTCTTCCCGACAAAACGGGAAATGCTTCTCCCGCATTCGAGTGTCTTTCCGCGCGCGTATGGCCCGATGGATCGGGACGCCGCGGACAGGCGAAAGGACCACCGCATATGTCACAAGCAGGACCCGCACCCCATCAGGTAACCGTCGAAGTCGGCGGACGCACGCTGACCCTGGAAACCGGAAAAATTGCCAAGCAGGCCAACGGCGCCGTACTGGCGCGCTATGGCGATACCGTCGTGCTGGTCACGGCGTGCATGGATTCCAAAGCGAATGACCGCGATTTTCTTCCCCTCACCGTGGACTACCGCGAATACACGTACTCCGCCGGGAAAATTCCCGGCGGCTTTTTCAAGCGCGAAGGGCGCCCCTCGGAGCGCGAAATTCTGACTTCGCGAATGATCGATCGCTCGCTGCGCCCGCTGTTTCCCGAAGCCTGGCGCAACGAAACGCAAATCGTCGCCATGGTGCTTTCTGCGGATAGCGAAAACGATCCGGACATGATCGGCATCACCGCGGCTTCGGCCGCGGCGTTTGTCTCCGACCTGCCGTTCACGACGCCGGTAGCCGCCGTGCGCGTCGGCCTCGTCGATGGCAAGCTGGTCGCCAACCCCACAACCGCCGAGCAGAAGACCAGCCTGCTGAACATCGTTGTCGTTGCGACCGAGCAGGCCATCGTGATGATCGAAGCGGGCGCGATTGAAGTGAGCGAAGACTCGGTCGCCGACGCGCTCGAGTTCGGACACGCGCAGATTAAGCACATCATTACGGCCATCCGCCAATTGCATGACCAGATCAAGCCCAACAAAGTGACCGTTCCACCCTTGCCCTTTGATGAGGCTCTCGCCAAGGAAATCGAGCAGAAATACGGCGCGAAACTGCACGACGCCCTGGACACCAAGAAATATCCGAAGAAGGAAAGCTATCACCTGATCGACGAAGTGAAGAACGAGATTAAAGAATCGATTCCGGAAGAAGACGAAGAGAAGCGCACACTGGCCATGCGCGCGTTTGAACGTTTGCGCGAGAATTATTTCCGCGACGACATCCTGCATCGCAACCGCCGCCCGGATGCCCGCGCGTTCGATGAAATCCGCGACATCACCTGCGAAGTGGGCGTTTTGCCGCGGGCGCACGGCTCGGCGCTCTTCACGCGCGGCGAAACGCAGGCCCTGGCCACGACCACGCTCGGCACCAAGGAAGACAAGCAGCGGCTCGACCTGCTCTTCGAGGAAGAATCGTTCAAGCGCTTCATGCTGCACTACAATTTCCCGCCATTCTCCGTCGGCGAAGTGAAATTCCTGCGCGGCCCGGGACGCCGCGAAATCGGCCACGGCGCGCTGGCCGAACGCGCGCTCTTGAACCTTCTTCCGCCGGAAACCGATTTCCCCTACGCCATGCGCCTCGTTTCCGACATCATGGAATCGAACGGGTCCTCCTCGATGGCCACGGTGTGCGGCGGCTCGCTTTCGCTCATGGACGCCGGTGTGCCGATCTCCTCGGCCTGCGCGGGCATCGCCATGGGACTCGTCGTCGAGGGCGAGAAACACGCCATCCTCACCGACATCGCGGGCGCGGAGGACCATTACGGCGACATGGATTTCAAGGTGGCTGGCACACGCGCCGGAATCACCGCGCTGCAGATGGACATCAAAGTCGGCGGCGTCAGCGTGTCCCTCATGCGCAAGGCGCTGGAGCAGGCCCGCCGCGCGCGCCTGCACATTCTGGACGTCATGGACCAGACGATTTCATCCGCTCGGCCCAAGATGTCGGTCTTTGCCCCGCGCCTGCATCAATTGCAGATTCCCACGGACAAAATTCGCGACCTGATCGGCCCTGGCGGAAAGAAAATCCGCTCGATCATCGAGGCCACCGGCGTGAAAATCGACGTCATGGACGATGGCAAAGTGCACGTGTTCGCCAACAGCGGCCCCGCCGCCGAAGCCGCGCTGCAAATGATCCGCGAAGTGACGGCCTCCGCCGAAATCGGCAAGACCTATCTCGGCAAAGTGGTCCGCCTCGCGGACTTCGGCGCGTTCGTGGAAATTTTCCCGGGCACCGACGGCCTGCTGCACATCAGCGAAATCGCCGAACAGCGCCTGCGCGACGTCCGTGACGCGCTGAAGCTCGGCGACCAGGTTCTCGTCAAGGTACTGGCCATCGAAGGCAACAAGATCCGCCTGTCGCGCAAAGCCGTCCTGCGCGAGCAGCGCGAAAAACAACAGAAGGAAGCCGCCGGCGGCGGGCAGGGGTGAAACCGCGTGGCTCGCTCGTCCTGAGCCTCGGCGAAGGGTGATTCGTGAATCGTGATTTGTGATACGTGAATTGCGACACCCGGCCAGATTTTTAGCCGAACAAGAAATAAAAATAGGGGAGGCGAATCATCGCCTCCCCGCTTTGTTCTACGTCCTCTCACCGGGATGCAACCGTTCCGGAAAACCACATTCCGATAATCCCGTTTCTCGGGACTTGGGAAAATTACGTTGTGGTTTTTGAAAGATTCTAAATTCATATCGTTGTAGGATCACGAGGTTCCCTCACATCGCATCAACTTCTCATCCCTCGCGTAGCCTAATCTCTAGCATTTTGTTTATCCCTCAATAGGCTCGCTGCGCGGTTAAACTTGCAGAACGGATCTGTGCAGCCCAACGATACCAGCGGAAGTCGAGCGCGAATCGGAGTTCAAGATGGACCACTCAACACACAGTGATCACGGGCAGATGTCGGGCCGACACGGCGGTCACAGGATGTCAGACATGCACGGGACCCACGACCGTCACGCCGGGCATTCCGTTGCTATGTTTCGCGACAAATTCTGGTTGTGTTTCGCCCTCACAATTCCAGTCGTATTTTGGTCAACCGACGTTCAACACTGGCTTGGCTATGCGGCCCCTTCTTTTCCCGGCTCGAAATTTATCCCCGCAGGCACTGGCCAATGCACGCTTCGCTAGTGCTCACCTCAGACTCTTGACGAAATCGCTCTCGCCAACTGAACGTCGAATCGTTAGGAAAATTGTGTGCCTAGTTGACATGCTGGAACCCCACGATTAACATTCCGCCCAACTCGCATTACAGGTCCCTGACAAATCCAAGGAGGTGACATGTGAACACCGCTACTCGGGTGCGCTATCTCCGGGTCGTACTGATTTTGGTGGGCCTGATTTTTATACTTGGTGTCTATCCACTTATGATGGCTTGGTGGCCTTCGGGATGGCGGTGGCAACCAAATCAACCTGAATACGAACAGATGATCCTCGGGGTCTATGCGACGCTCGGAGTGTTTCTCATCATTGCCTCTCGCAACCCTCTACAGCACCGCAGCCTGATTTGGTTCACGGTTTGGTCGAGTTTAGTGCACGCAGGAATTATGACCGTTCAGGCCTTGATGTCGCCCATGGAACATGGACATCTACTGGGAGACATTCCTGCGCTTGCCATTGTCGCCGTGGCTCTGGCGATCTTGACCCCTCGGGGTCCTCTTGGTGCAATGACGGATTCGGGCCGATAGCAATATAATCCCTCGCGATGCTCCGTCTTGGCGATGGATCCTCTCGGGCCACATTCCGAGAATCCCGTTTCACAGGCCCTATTCGGTCTAGGTGCATTTCACTGATACAACTTGGCGCCGCTATACGGAACAACTGCCCGATGAATGACTCCGGTTGTGCTAGCATCAGCAGCCGATCAACACGTTGCGAGTGGAGGGGTAGCATGATCAATCGAAGAGAGTTCGGCGGCGCCCTTGTTGGGATTGCGGCCCAAGGCATCCCCAATAGCTCGCTCGCGAACTCCCTCGCGGCGGGGCAAAAACCGCAGAGGAACGCCCTCATGCACGTAGGCGGCGACTATCACATCATCGCCGGCGGTGATATCACCTCCAAACAGAATCTCGAATACAACCTGCGTCACGGCGTGAAGCACCTCACTGCGGAAGTCAGCAAGAATCCAGAAGGGGCCTGGGAATCGGATGACTTGCAGCGAATGAAGGACAACTGCGACGCATATAGTGTCGTTCTTGAAGCGATCCGCATGAACTCCCGTTACATCAATTTGCTGCGCAACGGGCCCGAACGAGAGCGCGAGATTGACATCATTGTCGGGAATATCCAGAAGGCAGCTCAGATTGGCGTGAAACTTATTACTTATCACTGTGAAGTGATCCCATATCGCCGGAACGGGATAACCACTGGACGCGGAGGCATCGCCTGCGATTCTTTCAAGCTGGAGGATGATTGGAAAAGTGTCCCTATGGGAGACGAAGGTCGAGTCACCCATGAGGACTATTGGGAGCGCATCACGTACTTTTTGGAAAAGGTCATTCCCGCCGCCAAAGAGCATGACGTAAGGATGGCCTGTCACCCTGCCGATCCGCCCGGACTCCCGTTTGGCTACCAAGGAGTTGACCAATGGGATTCACCTGAGATTTTCGGAGCCATAAAGCGCTACGAATCCATCGTCGACAGTCCCTACAACGGCTTTCAGCTGGATCTGGGAAACGCAGCGGCGGGATTAAAGAATCCGGCGACCGAAGTGCTGCCGATCGTCCAATACCTTGGCCAACGGGGGAAGATTCATCAGATACACATGCGCAACATTCGCGGTAGTCTCAACAACTTCTACGAGGTCTTCCCCGATGAAGGCGAGGTGGACTTCTCAAAAGTTATGCGAATCTTGCGGGACACGCAGTTCTCAGGCTCGATTTGTCCGGATCACATGCCCAGCCACCCGGATGATCCGGGTGGTTTCCAAGCCTATGCGTTCAGTTATGGATACATCAAGGCTTTGATTCAAGCGGTCAACAGCGAAGTGTAGGTCAAAGGCGGCCCGGAATGCATGGACCGAGTGCGACATGACACCGCATGGATATTCGGCAATTCGGAAGCAATTTTCGGAGCGGCCCTCTGCACCCTCGGCCAAGTCCTGTGAAGTCCCGTTATCGGAATGTGGCTTTTCCCCACCTATAGTCGCAATCGACTTGATCAGGGAGCGCCTTGAGGTCACTTAAAAAAGAAGAGCGTCACACCAGCTATGAAGAATGCCCCGCCCACGAAAAGCAAACTTACGGTCAGTACGATTACAGGCGAGCCAAAGACCCAATTGAATCCTCGGAACCACAAAACTTGGTCGTGGAGTCCCGTCCACCCCGATAAGAGCAACAGGCTTCCGAGTGTGACGAACGCGGTGCCAAGGGGCCATTGTTTAAAACGCCACAGTTTGTCAGGTTTCGGGTCTTTCCAGTGCGCCCACTTATTTCGGTTGGACATAATCTGATTGTACTTTATCTCAATCCTCAGAGGAGATCATGTTCCCACAGCCCGAGAAGTCCTTACCGGAATGTGGCATATCGGCGGATTCGCGCATTCCAATCATTCGGTTTATCAGCACTTGTCCGGAAGGGGCGCAATCCGAGGGTGTCAGGGTGGTCCATCGGCGCTGCTCGAACTATTCAACAAGGCAGGCGAATCCTTCATTGAGCCGGACTTGAAACTCCTATGAAAATAGAAAAGCATTCCGGCGGAGGTCAAGCCTTCGAGTGGGGTGAAGACACGAACATAAATAGCGGGTACACGTCGCGAAACAGATGGTCCATGTCAGTCACGAATCTGGGGTGCGTGGCCGCGCTCTGCGGAAATTTCCGGCGCACCACCCAGCCCTGGAGCTTTTTCCATTCCGCCGGCCCGAGCGGCCAGCCCTGGTGCTTTGTCCATTCGGCCTTTTCCGTTGAATACCAATAACTCTCGTAGCGGCGACCCAGACGCTTCTTCTGCCGCGCGACCCATTTCGGATTGGCCACCACACGCGGAAGGACCATCTGCCGGAATGGTGAATTCCTAGCCGGCCCCATGGCGTAAGCACGAAAGCCCGCCGTCACGGCCTCAGCGGAAATACCGATGTAGAGCTGCGTTCTTGCATTCTCCCCCGCCTCCGGATCGGGAAATGTTAAATACATTTGAGGGCGATAAGGAGTTTTGTCCCGGGCGAACCTGATATCGCGATTGATGCGCGAAAAATTGACGCCTGTCCGGCCTGCCGTATCAAAACCGGGGTTGACCTTCAGCACATAGGGCGTTAGCGCTGTAAGGAGCTTGCGAAACGGCTCAACTACTTCCGAGCGGTATCGATCGCGATTCGCGTCCATCCACTCCTTGCGGTTGTTACGCTTCAAGTCGCGGAAGAATCGAAGTGTTGCGGGAGGAACGATCGCGCCGTGCCCAGGCATATGTGTCAGTTCTCCGCTAATTTCGCTAAAAAGAACGATTGCCCCAGCGAATCGGGAGCAGTTGGTGAATATAAACCGACATTTCTAATTTTGCCATCCCGGAGCAACAAGCCCCTGCAAGTCAGCCACTAGGAATGTGGCTGTCGCGCAAATCCTCGCAGATCCCAGTTTCCGGTAATCCAGTTTCTCAGGGCTTGGCATTGCCCCACTCGTCTAGTATAGAGGTAAAGGAAAGGGCGAGATGAAGATCAAGGCTGTTCTTGAGGGCATTCTGGCCGGGCTAATTTCGGCAGTTCTTTCCTACTCTGCTCTCATTTCACGAGCAACCGTCACCGCAATCGCGATGCGCCGAAAAATGCCTGATGTTTGGTTCTCAGGCTTAATAGTTTGGTACGCGACATTTATAGTGATCTTGGTATCAATCGTAGTAGCCGCAGTTGCGTATCGGGTGGTCAATAAATACGCAGCGGAGTCAGCTCCAACGTCTGCGCGGTCAAAATAGCTCGGTTCCGGTGACCCAGATTGGCTAAATTCCCACATTCCGATAATCCCGTTTCTCAGCACGTGCAGTTGCTTTCTTCATCTGATTCACGCTATAAGAGCTTCCGAAGTGTATCCAGTTGGGGTAACTCCTGGGCTCTCGCACCGTTCAGCTGGGCCGCCGGCCGGCACGATGAGTAGCGAACAGTGAGCAAAGTCAGATCTATACGCGCGCCAAAGGACTTGTCACCTAAGCTCAGAGGTCTTTACGAACGGGTGGCTCGTCAGCTTGGTGTCGATTCCTTATACGTCAGCCAAGTTGCCCGCGGAGAACGCCAATCGGCTCTGGTGGAAAACGCATTGAGGCACGAGCTTACTAAGATCGTAGAGCGAGAACCTAGCGGCCCTAACCGCCATGAGGTTCAATTCTATTCAGATGACATGGTGCTCCTCGACCGCCTCGTTCCTTTTGTCGCTGGCGCTAGCAAGAGCGGTAATGCGGCCATCATTGCTGCGACCAAGTCGCACCGGGATAGTCTTGTCCAGAGATTGAGGTCGGAGGGTTTAGATCTTGATGCCGCGATCAAGGCTGGAATGTACATTGCGATGGATGCTGTCGATACACTCTCCATAATCATGGTCAATGACGTGCCAGAATCGGCTCGCTTTTTGAAGGTTATCGGTGGTCTCATTGAGGAAGTTGCGAAAACGGCTAGGAATGCGGATCCGCGCGTCGCATTTTTTGCAGAATCGGTGTCTCTCTTGTGGCAGGAAGGGAAAGCGGACGCCGCGATTCGGCTTGAGCGGTTGTGGAACCAGTTAACAGCCACTCACGATGTCGATATACTCTGTGGATATAAGATAGGCAGCGCTCACAGTGTGGAAGACGACCACGATTTCAAGCGTATATGCGCGGAGCACTCAGCCGTATATTCCCAATAGATTAGTTGATAACCTCAGATGACAGACTGGGTGGACGCTAAGGCGAGAAATTTGCAGACGTATTCATCGACGAACTCGTCCCGGCTATGATAAGTTACGAATGATGTACCCCCCGGCCGCGGAGTGCTAGCGATGCGGAAACTCGATAAGGAATCACGCAAAACTAAAACCCTAATCGAGCGGATTTTCTACGACGTTGTCAAACGCGAAATGACAACAAACGAGCGCCGGGTTCTGCTTGCCAAGCCCAAGAAAACGGGCAAGCGAAATTGATCCGACTGCCACATCCTGATAAGTCGTGCCAGCTCAACCGGCCGATGCAACACCGTCTAATCGGTTGATCTGACAATGCTTCCCATCGAGAATCGATCTGTACGCCAGGACTCAATCAGAACCTAAACAGGGCTTTGTTTCGTTTGATTCAACGCTCGCGATCGAAATTAGCCTCGAGGACTCCTAAAAGAAGACTTTGAGCAAGTGTTGCATCGACCCATTGAGACTGCCCGCCTTATCGGTATGTGGCTTTTTTTGAAGTTGGGCCGGGTGGCGAGATTATGCTCCTAGCCACGAGACACTTGCTTTCCTACACGCGGCGAATGCTTGCGCCAACGGCTGCGAGTTTTTCCTCGATGCGTTCGTAGCCGCGGTCGATGTGATACACGCGGTCGATGAGGGTTTCGCCGCGGGCGATGAGCGCGGCCAGAACGAGCGAGGCGCTGGCGCGCAAATCGGAGGCGATCACTTGACTGCCAGAAAGTGCAGTGGGTCCGTGGACCACGGCTCGGCGGCCCTCGATGGAAATATTGGCGCCCATGCGAATCATTTCACTGGCGTGCAGGAAGCGGTTCTCGAAAATGGTTTCTGTGATCGCGGAACTTCCTTTCGCCTGGGTAGCCAGTGCCATGAATTGCGCCTGCATGTCCGTGGCGAAGCCCGGATATTCCTCGGTGGTCACGTCGGCGGCGACGAGTTTTTTCGCGCCGCGAACTCGCATCGTGCCGGGGCCCGTTTCGCGGATGTCGACGCCGGTTTCGCGCAGCTTGGCGATGACCGAAGCGAGGTGGTCCGGAGCGCAGCCGGTGAGTTCAAGCTCGCCGTTGGTGACGGCCCCGGCCACTAGAAACGTTCCGGCTTCGATGCGGTCGGGGATGATGGTGTGCTTCGCCCCATGCAGCTTTTCTTTTCCGCGCACGCGAATCGCAGAGGTTCCCACGCCTTCGATGTCCGCGCCCATTTTGATCAGCAGCTCGGCGAGGTCCGTCACCTCCGGCTCGCGCGCTGCGTTCTCGATCATGGTTTCGCCCTGGGCGAGCGCTGCCGCCATCAAAATGTTTTCCGTTCCGGTGACGGTAATTTTGTCGAAGAAAACGCGCCCGCCGGGCAAGCGGCCGCCGCGCGGCGCGCGCGCCTCTACGTAGCCATGGGACATTCCGATTGCGGCGCCCATCTGCTCGAGCGCTTTCAGATGCAGGTCCACTGGCCGCGCGCCGATGGCGCACCCGCCGGGAAGAGAGACCCGCGCGTGGCCGCTGCGCGCGACGAGCGGCCCGAGCGTGAGGATCGAGGCCCGCATCGTTTTTACCAGCTCGTAAGGCGCTTCGGCCCCGTTGATTTGTTCGGCCTGAATGTTCACCGCCGTGGGTGGAATCTCGGGCGTCTCGACGGTCGCGCCCAAATACGCGAGCAGGCGTCCCATGGTAATGATGTCGCGCACGCGCGGAATGTTATCGAGTTCCACGCGGTCATTGGTCAAGAGCGCGGCGGCCATGGCGGGCAGAGCGGCATTTTTCGCGCCGCTGATGCGCACGGAACCTTCGAGCGGCCTGCCGCCTTCAATCAGCAGTTTATCCATGTGGGTTGTGCTTGCCGTTTGCGACGTTTTTGGCGCGGTTAAGGGCGTTGTTAACATGTCCGTGTGTATCGCGCAAGAGGCGTTTGGCCTGCCGCGCGCTTGCTCCTGTCTTTAATATTATGAGCGCAGCGCCCAGATTGTGTCCGGATTGACGCAGGGCGCGTGTCGAGTCGGCCACGCCCTTCCCGGAAGCCTCCATCAGGATCCGCAACCCTCGGGCCTGCAACTTGCGATTGGTCAAGGCCACGCCGATCATCCAATTGTCGTAGACGCGGCCAAGGCGAATCATCGTGGCTGTAGAGAGCAGGTTGAGGACCAACTTCTGCGCCGTGCCGGCCTTCATTCGCGTCGAGCCGGTGATGGCCTCGGGTCCGGTTGGTGTGACGATGCTGATTTTTGCCACTCGGGTTATCGGCGTCCGCGGGTTTGACGTGATCCCAATTGTGACTGTCCCCTTTCGTTTTGCGAACTCCAGCGCCCCCAGAACGTAGGGCGTCCCGCCGCTGGCCGCGATTCCGACGACGGCGTCCTTGGCGTTCAGGCCGCGCGCGGCCAGGTCTTTCGCCCCGCGCGCGCGATGGTCTTCCGCGCCTTCGACGGCCTGCGTCAGCGCCCGGCGCCCGCCGGCGATCACGGCCTGGACCACACGCGGCGGCGTGCCAAACGTCGGCGGGAGTTCCGCTGCATCGAGAGCTGCAAGACGCCCGCTGGTTCCCGCGCCAACATAGAAAAGTCGCCCTCCGCGCTGAAGGGCAGCCGCAATTGCGTCCACCGCGCGCGCGATTGCGGGAAGGGCGGTGGAGACAGCCCTGGCCACGGACGCATCCTCGCGATGAATCGCGCGCACAATCCCAATCGTGGATTTGGCGCCAATCCCGCGTGTGCGCGGATTCCGCTGCTCGGTCGCATTCGGTGGAGTCATGGTTTTAGTAGCACTGGCTTCAGCCTGTGGGTTTTAGTATTTGCAATGACAAAAACCCACAGGCTGAAGCCTGTGCCACAAAATACTCCGGCAACTGCAATCGAAATTTTGATTTCCGGTCCGTTGCATAGTTCTCGGAAAGTTGGCTGGGACACTATCTTCGCATGCACAGGGTGAAATTGATCGGGCAATATCGAGAAATCACTCATTAAGTAAGGGGCGGTAGTGGGCAAATAGGAACGAAAGAAGCTACTTCGCCGCCGCAAGCCCGAGAGACTCGATCACGGCGTCGTGCACGGCGGGCCGCACGGCGGCAATCTTGTCATTTTCGCGCGTGGGATAGACGCGATTGGTCAGCAGGATGACGAAAAGCCGGCGATCCGGGTCAATCCAGATGGACGTGCCGGTAAATCCCAAATGTCCGAAGGTGTGCGCCGAAAAATAGCGGCCGCTCGAGGAGTTGGGCGTCGGCGTCATCCAGCCAAGCGTGCGAGCGTTGTCCGCGAGGGGCTGTGCGGCGGTGAATTGCGAAATCGTGGCGCGGGTCAACAGGCGGTGGTGGCCGTAGATGCCGCCGTTCAGAAGCATCTGGCAGAAGGCCGCGAGATCGCCTGCCGTCGCGAACAATCCCGCATGCCCCGCGACGCCGCCCAAGGCAAACGCATTTTCGTCGTGAACCTCGCCCTGCAAGAGGCGCTTGCGAAAAGTCGTGTCGTTTTCCGTGGGCGCGATGCGGCTCAGAAGACTTTTCGGCGGGTTGAACATGGTACCGGTCATAATGAGCGGCGCGAAGATTTGTTCGTGCGCCAATTGATCCAGGGTTTTGCCGGTGGCGCGCTCCAGAATTTCGCCCAGCAGTATGAAGCCGAGATCGGAGTAAACGGTTTTCGTCCCGGACTCATATTCGAGAGGTTCCCTGCAAATCGCGGCGATGAACTCGCGCTTGGAATGAAGCTTGAGAAAATAGTCCTCGTGCGCGGGGAGCCCCGAGGAATGCGTGAGCAAATTCCGGACCGTGACCGTCTTGCGCCAATCGGGATTCGGGCCGTCATTCCATTCGGGGATGTAGCGAGCCACGGGCAAGTCCAGCCCGATGCGGCCTGCTTCCACTTGCATGGCGACAAGCGTCGTTGTCACGACCGGCTTGGTCAGCGAAGCGGCATCGTAAATCGTGTCCACGGTGACGGCCGGCGATTTTGCGTCATACGTTTGCCGGCCGAATTCGCGAACGATCAGTTCATTTTGATAGCCGACCGCAAGCACGCCTCCGGGAAAGGCGTGATCGGCGACGGCCCGGTCGAGCACGTCATAGGCGCGCTGTAGTTTTGCTTCCGTTTGCGCGTCTGCCTCGCGCAATTCCATGGGATTCGCGGCGAGATCGAGGCCCGCGCCGAGCGCCGCGACGCCCGGAATATTTACCGGCAAGCGGCCTCCGACGGCCGTCTGGCCAAAGAGCGCCCGGCCCATCGCTCGCTGGGCGACGTCGCCCGTGCCGAATGCTGCGATGTAAGTTTTAGCCGAGGGAAAACTCTCCGCGAGGTACGGGCTGCCGAAACCGGCGACAACCACGGGCTTTCCCGCGGAGAGCAGCCGATGGACGAGCGCGGCTTCGTCGTCAGGAAGGCCAACGCTGCCCTTGCGATCGGTGACGCGTACGTAAACCGCGGCAATCGCAATATCATATGTATCGGGCGCGGGGAGCTTTACCGAGTCGGCAAGCACAAAGCGCGTGTCCATGCGAACCGTCGTCAGGGAATCGAGGCGCCAGCGAATTTCATTTTCGAGATTCCCGGCCGGATACGGATCGCTGTCCCCGGAAACGGCGACGAGCAGGACGCGCGACGGCTTCGTCGGATCGAGCGGAAGAATGTGCTGATCGTCGCGCAGCAACGTGATGCCACGGTCGGCGATGTCCATTGCCGCGCGGTCATATTCGGGCCGGTCAAAATTGTGCGCCAGGGCGTCGAGGTCCACGAGCTTTGATTTGTTCAAGCCCAGTTTGGCCTTGGCGCGGAGAACGCGCGTCACGGCTTCGTCCAGGCGCGACATCGGGATTCGCCCGGAGGCCACGGCATCGCGCACGGCCTGCAAAGCGGCATCCAGTACGGGAGGGACGAGCAGCACATCGGCGCCCGCGAGGATCGAACGCACCGCAACTTCGCCGGGCGGGTAGCGCACGGTCACGCCGCCCATGTCCAGCGCGTCGGTCACCACCAGGCCGTCGAAACCCATCTGGCCGCGCAGTAAATCGGTCATAATTTTGGGAGACATCGTCGCGGGCACGTTCGGGTCAGGTTCGAGCGCGGGCACGGCCAGGTGGCCGGTCATAATTGTGCTCGCGCCGGCGGCGATGGCCGCGCGAAAGGGCGCAAGTTCCACTCGGTCCAGATGAGCGCGATCGCTTGAGACCATCGGAAGATCGAGGTGCGAATCCGTGCTGGTGTCGCCGTGGCCGGGGAAATGCTTTGCGGTAGCCAGGCCGCCGTTTTCCTCGACGCCGCGCACGAACGCGGCGACAAATTCGGAGACCCGCGCGGGATCTTCGCCGAATGAGCGCGTGTTGATAATGGGATTCTGGGGATTGCTGTTGACGTCGGCATCCGGCGCGAAAATCCAGGGAACGCCGACGGCGCGCGCTTCGAGCGCGGTAATTTTCCCCATCGTATAGGCGTCCTCCGGGCGGCCCGTCGCGGCAACGGCCATCGCATATGGGAACGATGTGCCTTCCTCGACGCGCATGGCGGTACCGCGCTCGAAATCCGCCCCGACGAGCAGCGGAACTTTCGCGTGCTTTTGCAGGGTGTTGACGAGGATGGCGGTCGGGTAGGCCTGGCTGCGCTCCACGCCCAGCGGCGAGCCTTGCGTCTGGATCGCGAAAGTGCCGATGTGCTTTTCCTCGACATCGCGGAGAAGATCCTTGTAGTCTTGGCTCTCGGTGGAAAGGAACGAGCCGTAGGCCCACACGGCGAAGAGTTGCCCGATTTTTTCATCGAGCGACATGGACTTGAGAGTTTGCGCCACCCAGCGCTCGCCCTCGGGAGAGAGTTTCGCCGGTTTCTGCGCGGCAGGAGAGCGCGAAGATTTTTGTGTGCTGCCGGTGGTAGCCATGAGGGGCAGGGCAAGCAGCAGGAGCCAGCGACTTACTGTACGCATCGCGCGGATTCCGTTTTGGTCGCCCGCATGCCGCAATTATATATAGCACTCGCGCAAGGCCGTTACAAATCCGTTTGGAACCACAGATGCACACAGATAAACACGGATGAAAACAAGGGAAAAACAATTTCTGTCATTCATGTTTGGTTAGTGAAGGCCGGCGTGGCACAGCGCATGCAAAATTCAAAAAGATCAATCGTTGCCCTGATTTTGCCTCTTCGGTTTTTCTTATCTGCGTTTATCTGTGTTCATCCGTGGTTTCAAATTCCTGTTTCCGTTGCGCAGACGCTGACCGGGATCGACGTACTGGAGGCGCAGAAATTTGCGCCGCTGAACGGGAAACGGGTTGGGTTAATTACCAATCAGACTGGGATCGACCGCAATCGCCGCAGCACCATTGATCTGCTGGCGCACGCGCCGGGCGTGAAGCTGGTGGCATTGTTCAGCCCCGAGCACGGACTCCGCGGCAATTTCGATGCGCGTGTTTCTTCCACCACGGATGTAGCGACGGGCCTGCCCGTTTACAGCCTGTACGGAGAAACCGAGCGGCCCACGGACGCCATGCTCGCGGGTCTCGATGCGCTGGTGTTCGATATTCAGGATGCCGGCGTGCGCTTCTACACGTACATTACGACGATGGGATATGCGATGGAGGCCGCGGCGGCGCACCACATCGCATTTTACGTTCTCGATCGCCCCGATCCGCTGGGAGGAGAGCGCATCGAAGGGCCCATGCTCGATCGCGACCGCACGAATTTTGTGGCCTATTTTCCGATGCCTGTGCGCATGGCCATGACGCTCGGCGAAATGGCGCAGATGTTCAACGCGGAAAAAAAGATCGGCTGCGACTTGCACATCATTCGCTTGCAAAATTGGCAGCGCCGGTTTTATTTTGGCGATACGGGGCTGCCATGGGTGAGTCCGTCTCCAAATTTGCGCACTCCGGAGGCGGGAATTCTGTATCCCGGCCTGGAAATTCTCCAGGCTGGCGGCGTTTCCGTGGGGCGCGGAACTCCGCGGCCTTTTGAGCTCGTGGGTGCGCCTTGGATTCGCGGAGAGGGACTGGCGGCCTACTTGAACCGCCGCGCGATTCCCGGTGTGCGATTTGAGCCGCAGAAATTTACGCCGGATTCCGGTTTGTACAAGGGCGAGGTGTGTGAAGGAGTCAGAATTGTGCTGACCGATCGCAATGCGCTACAAACGATGCGCATGGGCGTCGAAATTGCCTCCGCGGTCGGAAAACTTTATCCCGGTAAATTTGACGCCGCAAAAATGATTGAGCTGGTAGGGAATACCGCAGCAATCAAGCAAATGGCAGCGGGCACTGACGCCGCTGCAATTGTCGAAAGCTGGGACAAGGATCTTGACGCGTTCCGCAATGTCCGCGCGAAATACCTGCTGTACCGGTGAAGCGCTTTGGTAGGACAGCCACTCCTGGCCGTCCTACTAAGATCGCAAACTGATCCACCACCAGGAAGGACCAAGGATCATTTCCGTGATAAATTGCGGGGCATGAAGATTTGTTCCTTGTTGCCTTCGGCCACCGAGATTTTGTTTGCCCTGGAGCTTGGCGAACAGGTCTCCGGGGTCAGCCACGAATGCGATTTTCCGCCCGAGGCGCGATCCATACCTGTCCTGATCAAGTCGCGCATTTCACATACCGAGAGCGCCGCAGCGATTGACCGGCAGGTCCGCGAATTTCTCGAGCGCGGCGAAAGCCTCTACAGCGTTGATTTTGAAATGCTGCGAGCGATCGAACCTGACCTCATCGTTACACAGGATCTTTGCCATGTGTGCGCCGCGACGCCGGACGATCTGGGCGCGGCGCTCGCGCATCTGGAACGCCAGCCGCGAGTCGTGACGCTCAATCCCCATTCGCTCGCGGATGTGAGCGCGGATATCCGCGCAGTGGGCGAAGCGACGGGCCGCGCCGAACAGGCGAATGCTGTTGTCGCCGAATTTGAAAGAGACATCGCCAACGTCGAACGGTCTGTGGCTGGCCTCGATCGGCCGCGCGTACTCTGCCTCGAATGGCTCGATCCGCCGTACGTGGCCGGGCACTGGGTGCCGGAAATGGTAGAGCGCGCGGGCGGGATCGACGTTCTCGGGCGCCAGGGAAAGCCTTCGTACCGTGTGGAATGGGAAACGCTGCTCGCGGCGCGGCCCGAAGTGATTTTCGTAATGCCGTGCGGTTATAGCCTTGCGACTGCGGAGGCTGAGTTTCGCAATTTGTCTTTGCCGCTTGGATGGAACGATTTGCCGGCCGTGCGGGACGGCCGCGTGTTTGTTGTCGAAGCTTCGGGATATTTCTCCCGGCCCGGGCCACGATTGGCCGCGGGCATGGCAGTTCTTGCCGCCGCGATCCATGCAGGCAATCAGAATCGTGTACTCCCGTTCGAATCCAAAGAGCTTGTGGCTCGGGTCAGCGTCGGCCGCTGAGTTCGCGGGGTTTAGTGGCACACGCTTCAGCCTGTGGATTTTGGTCGTGGCAAGGACGAAACCCCACAGGCTGAAGCCTGTGCCACTGAAACCCGTTCGAACGAATTACGCATTTACGGGAAGCTTTCGCCGCCAGTACCGGTAGAAAATCAATCCCGAAAAAATCAATACGAGACCGATAGACGAACGAACGGGACGCGCAAGCCACAGAGTCACGGTCAGCGCCGCTGCGCCCGCCAGAAACGCCGCGGGCACCCACGGATACCCCCAGCAGCGATAGGGACGCACAAGTCCTGGCTCCGTGCGCCGCATCTTGATCATCGCGGCAATCGCCAGCGCGTAAAAAATCCAGGTCGCAAATAAAAAAAGCGAAGTAAGTTCTTCGAACGTTCCGGTCAGAGCGAAGATGCTGGAAATTACCAATTCGAACAGAATCGCGCCGCCGGGAGTTCGAAAGCGCGGGTGGATGCCCGCCGTACCGCGGAAAAAAATTCCGTCGCGTGCCATGGCATACGGGACGCGCGCGCCGGAGAGAATGGAAGAGTTCAGGGTTCCGAGCGCTGAAATAGCCATCGCCAGCGTCACCCAGAGGGCGAGATTGCGCCCGGAGATTTGCGCGACGAGGTCCGAAGCGACGTGCGGCGATTGCGCAACCGTTGCGAAGGGAAGCGCCCAATGCGCGGCCAGGCTGAACGATGTGAAAAGCACCATGCAAAACAGCACGCCGAGGATCAGCGCGCGCGGAATGTTACGCTGCGGATTCTCAACTTCCGAGCCGACGAGGTTCAAGTCCTCCCATCCGTCATACGCCCAGAGCGCCGCGGACAGCGCTCCAAAGAATCCGGTCAGGGTGATGGCGCTGTCGGCGGCGGGGAAAAATGGATGAATTCCCACGCCGCCGGGCCGGGCAAGCGCGAATGCAGCGACGATGATGGCAGCCACGGATGAGATTTTTATTGCGGTAAGAATAATCTGCAGGCGCCCTCCGTTCCGGACGCCGAGAAAATTTATGAGTGCAAACATGGCCAGGGCGGCGACAGCCCAGGGTTGCGCCCATGTAAAGATGAAAACATAGGGGGCTTGCGAAAACGGCACCGAGATGTGAGCACTGAAAATCGGCGCGGCCATTGTGGGCGCGAGAAATGCGCAGAAACGGAGAAAACCCGCCGCAATGGAGGATGTGGAAGCCGGCCGCCCCACGATCGAGTGCATCCAACCAAACAAGAATCCCCAAACGGGGCCGAACGCTCGCCGCAAATAGGCGTATTCTCCGCCGGCTTCAGGAAGCGCGGCGCCCAGTTCCGCGTAGGCGAGCGCCCCAAAAAGCGACAGCACTCCGCCGACGACCCACGCAGCGAGCACCAGGGACAGCGATCCCGCGTCGGCCGCCATTTCCGCGGGCTTCAAAAAAATTCCCGTTCCAACCATGGTGCCGACAACAATCGCGGCGGAGGACCATTTTCCCAGGCCGCGAACGAGATCGAGTTTTTTTCCGTCGCTCATCTCGTTTCACTTGCGGCTGGCGACGCTTCGGTTGCGAGACTTACGAGCGCGCCCGCGAGGAAAGTGATTCCCGCGCTGAACGGAACGTACCAGGTCCACAACAGCTGCGTCCGAAAGTGGACGTAGAGAATTGCGGCGAGCCCGGCGAACATCCCGGCCAGGACTCCCGGAGCGGTTGCCCGCGGAAACAAAAAGGCCAGCAAGAAAAGTCCGAGCAGGCTTCCGAGCGTGATGGCGGCAATCGTCAAGCCCGCTTCGAGCATCGGCCCCCACTGCACCGTGCCGAGCATCGCAAGCGCGATTCCCCAAAACAGCGTGATCCATCTTGAACGGCGCAAAAGGCGCTCGGGATTTTCCTGGAGCACGCTCAGGCCGCGCAGGTGCTGGAAATCGACCACGCTCGATGCCGCCAGCGAATTGAGCGAGCCGCTGGCATTGGACATGGCGACTGCAAGGATGGCGGCGATGATTGCGCCGCGCGCGCCCGGAGGCATCGCTGTAACAATGAAATCGGGGAAAACGGAATCGTAGCTGCGTCCGGCGGCCAGCGCAGGCGATCCATGCCAGGCATAAAGCATCACGCCCAGCACAAGAAACAGGGCAAATTGCGCAAGGATTACGACCCCGCTGGCGAGCAGCGCGAGTTTGCTCTCGCGTTCGGATTTGGCGGCCAGAAGACGCTGCACGATGGTTTGATCCGTTCCGTGACTTCCCATCGTGAAGAAAGTTCCTCCGATTACGCCGGACCAGAACGTGTAAAGTTTTGCGGGATTCGTCAGGCTGAACGAAAAATCAAAGACGCGAAATTTGTTTGCCGGGGCGGCGGCCTGAATGATCGTTTCCCACCCTCCGGGAATCCGGTGCAGCAAAAGAAAGAACGCGGCGAGCGAGCCCGAGATGTACAGGAGAAATTGCACGACATCCGTCCAGATTACGGCTTTCATGCCGCCTTCAAAGGTGTAGATCAGCACAATAGCCATGATCAGCAGGATGGAAGTGCGCTGCCCGGTACCCAGCGCCGCCGTAACGACGAGGGCGATGGCCGCGATGCGCACGCCTTCGGCCAGAACGCGAGTGACCAGAAATGTGGACGCCGCCACCGCCTTAACTCTTGCGCCAAACCGCCTTTCCATCAGTTGGTAAGCCGTATAATATTCTCCGCGGAAGTAGTGGGGCAGAAACAACAGGACGATCACCACGCGGCCGGTCAAATATCCAAACACGAATTGCAAGAACGTGAGGTTTCCAGCAAAGGCCAGCGCCGGGGTGCCGACAATCGTGAGCGTTGATGTTTCCGTGGCGACAATCGAGAGGGCCAGCGCCCACCACGGCGCCGTGCGTCCGCCCAGAAAATAATCGCGGACAGTGATCTGCCCTCGCCGGAACGCGATGCCAAACAGAGTGATTCCGGCCAGGTAGGCGACGATGACGGCAAGGTCCAGAGAGGTCAGGCGCATGTTGCAAGCGTCGCGATGATAGGTGCGCACGCGGGCGGCGTCAAGCGAGGGCCGGGCGTAAGTAGTAAAGGCACTCTTGCCTGTGCGGTTTTGTACGTCGCGAGTGCAAGCTAGCTGGCGCAACGATGATTGCAAAACCCGCACAGCCGGGAATGGCTGTGCTACTCGACCCTTTCCGCAATCTGCCCGCTAGCAAAGAGGTGCCATGGGCTACTCCCTAGGCTTTGACGGTGGCGGGACAAAGACCGACTGCGTTTTGCTCGACGCGCGTGGAGCCGTCATCGGCGAAGGACGCGGCGGGCCGGCGAATCCCTTGCGATCCGGCTACGACGGCGCGTTTTCCTCGCTTCGCGAAGCCTCCGCGGAAGCCATCGCGGCCGCAAGAATTCGCCCTGCCGACGTCACCGGCGTCTGCGCAGGCATCGCGGGCGCCGGCCGCCGCAGCGTCGTGCGGCGCGTTATGGTATTTCTCACGGAAGAATTTCCGGCCGCCCTGACGCACGTGGTACCCGATTATGAAATTGCGCTGGAGTCCGCCGCCGGATCCCGGCCCGGCGTCGTCTTGATAGCAGGCACTGGATCGGTGGCGTTTGGGCGCAACGCCGCGGGCGAAACCGCGCGCGCGGGCGGCTACGGACCGTGGGTTGGCGACGAAGGCAGCGCCTTCGAGATCGGGCGGCGAGGCGTCTCCGCGGTGATGCGCACTCGCGATATGGATGCGCCCGTCACCATGCTGACGAAGATGATTCCCGCCGCTCTGGATTGTCCGGACTGGGACGATTTGATGTCGCGGATCATGAAGAATCCGGACGATGTTTTTCCGAAATTATTTCCGGTTGTGGCGGCTGCCGCAAATTCCGAGGATAGCGCGGCCAAGGA
Organism: uncultured Acidobacteriota bacterium; assembly: GCA_963813185.1. GTDB lineage: Bacteria > Acidobacteriota > Terriglobia > Acidiferrales > UBA7541 > Palsa-360. Next base: position 301,627 of record CAWEYA010000018.1, on the reverse strand, counting down.
AATCCTGTTTACCTCGGCGATCGGCCTGAGCAACCTGGCCATGATCGTGATCCGGCGGCTGGGTATCAAGGGCGAGGAATTTCCGCTGGTGAAATGCGGCGGCGTGTTCGGCCACAGCCCGTTGCTGGATACTCTCCTGGACTCCGTGCTTGCCAGCGGCGCTCTACGCGCGAAAATATCGCGTCTCGAAATTTCTCCGGCGATCGGCGCCGCGCGGATGGCCGCGCGGCTTTCCGACTGGCCGCCGCAAGCCGCGTCCCATGGCGCTTGAAGACCGTGCCGATGTACCGGCCGCGCGCGTGGCGGCCAGGGAAACCATCCCCGAACTGCTCGCCTCGGGCAATGAGGAAGTGCTTCGCTCGTTGATAGACAATCCAGCGTTCGATGAGACGCATGTGTGCCTCTTGCTCGAGCGGAAAGACCTGTCGGGTTTGCTGCTCGAGGAAATCAGCAAGCGCAAGACGTGGCGCGCGGTCTACCGCGTGCGGCTGGGTCTCGCGGCGCATCCGCACACGCCGCGACTCATCGCCATGCGCCTGCTGCGCGAATTGCGCTTGATGGACCTGGTGCGGATCAGCCTGTTGCCCACCACGTCGATGGAACTTCGGCGCCTCGCGGACGAGCGCGTCCTGACGCAATTGCCGCAATTGCCGCTGGGGCAGAAATTGATGCTGGCGCGCCGCGGTTCGACGCGCATCGCGGCTGGACTTGTCGCGCACGGGCCGGAGCAGGTGGCGCGTGTGGCGCTGGACAATTCGTTCCTGACCGAGTCGCAACTGCTGAAGACGCTCGCCAAGGATGCGCTTCCGGCCCGGATTGTTGCGGCTGTGGCGAGGCACGACAAATGGTCCAAGCTGGTCAACATCCGCGTGGCTTTGCTGCGCCATCGGCACGCGCCTTCGGAGCTTTTGCCGGCGCTCGTGCCGGGCTTGCCGCGCCGCGTGATCGAGGATTTGCTCGAACTATCGCGGCTTCAGGAATATGTGCGCGCTCCCCTGCGCGCGGAACTTGAACGCGGAAAAAACCGCGACCGATGACCGCCTCATGCGTTGTTTTGTAGCGCCGGCGCTACGCAAAGATAAATCGCGGCGACGTGCATATTCCAAGCAGTACTATCCGAAACTTGACACTCCGCCGCTCGGCACTTAGCATCCTGCGTGGGAGCCCGAAATGAACACTCAGTCTTTAGATCCAGTAACCACCAGGACCGAGCGCCGCCAATTCCATCGCAGAAAATTTCGAGGGAAGCTGGAAATCGAATGGGGATCCGCCATATTGACCGGAGATATCCGGGATATCGGTCCTAAAGGTCTATTTGTTGAGTTGACCCCTCCGCTCTGGATGGGGGCGGCGTTCCGGGCGCGACTCGTCTTGAATCCTGTCCTGTTGTTGAATTGCACGGTCGCCCGCGTTGAGCCGGGAGTCGGGATTGCCGTGGTTTTCGAGATTGCGGAGGAAAGTGGCAGGGCGCAGCTCGAGGCTCTCCTGTTGAGTTTGCCTTCCCTATGACACGGTGTCTGGATTGCGGCGCCGATCGCGATGCCGATCAGTGTCCCGCGTGCGGACTGACTTCCGCCGCGGCTGAGCTGGTGGTCCGGCGGCGCCTGGTGAAGCGAACGGCCTTTTTTCTGGTGGGCATCATCGTCTTTGTGGCCGCCAGCCAGCTCTTTCCCGCTCTGGAGCTCGATTCCATTCAGATTTTTGGGGGCATCGTATTTTTCTGTTCACTGGCGCTTGGTTATTGGATCGATTATCGCGCCCGAAAGCACGGCGAAGTAGAGGTCATGAAGCGGATTTATTTCGGCATGATTCCCGTGCCGTGGATTTTCGCCGGCCTGCTTTTTCTGAACGGAAAGCTGGATACTTCGCGCCCCATTCGCGTTCCCGCAACCGTCGTGGGAAAAGTAGCCACGGGCGCGCTCCCGCGCAGCCGCCGCCTAATTGTTACTTCCTGGCGCTACGGCCGGCGCTTTGAACATATCGCCGTGGACCAGAATGACTTCGACCGCTTCCAGAGGGGCGATGACATCGTCATTCAAGCGCAAAAGGGCGCGGTTGGTATTCCCTGGGTTTATGGAGTATTCCGGCAGTAATAGATTCCGCGTGGTAAGGAACTCCGCTAACGGGCCACTTTCCGTTCGTCCCGCCAAAGGAGCGCGCCGTGTCGGGTTCGGCGCTCCGACACGCCGACACGGCGCATCAACATAGCGCATGCGATATGCTACGCTGACGGGGACATTATCGCATTGCGACCTGAAAAATCCCTGAATAAGTTACGATTTGCAACGCGAGACACCTTGAAAGGGATGCAGGAAGCTGTTCATCATGGTGGACCGTACAATCCGGAGGCGGGTTGATCTGAATTCACGGCGTTATCGAGAAGCAGTTTTCTAAAAACCTTGCGTTACTCATCCAGCGAAAACGTCACGGTAATTGTGGCATCAGCTTCCTTGGGCTGGCCATCGACTAGCATCGGCTTATACCGCCACTGTCGAACGGCTTGGAGCGCCGATTGCGCCAGCGTGTCGTCTCCCGACAAGACATGAAGCTCCGAGATTTTGCCCTCTTTGTCGACAAGCGCATGAAGGATAACTTCTCCTTGGATGCGGGCGGCGCGCGCTTGCGGAGGATATTCTGGCGTCGTCTGGCTGATGATCGACAGTGCAGTCACATTGGCAGGGACATTTGCGCGTGCCGTGGAAGCCTTTGCAGAAGTTGATCCCTCCGCTCCGGCCCCGCTTTTGTTTCCGTTCTTGGCGCCTTGCGTATTTTGGGCGGGAGAAGGTCCAATACCCGGTGAGGCGTCCGCTGCCGGTTGGACCTGCGCTTCGGCTGATACCGGCTCCGCGGGCGGGCTGGGCGCCGGTCCGATTGAAAATCGCCATGACGCGCTACTTAGCCCCTGAACATGAGCGTCCAGTTCGAGAAGAACCGCCTCGGTGTCATAATCAACCAGAAGCAGGCGGTCAATTTTGCTGGTTTGCAGGTCGCCTTGCGCTACAACAAACATTCGCTCGGATCGCAGGGTTTGTTCAATATCTTTTTTCGCAAATCCGAAACACAAGTCCGGATTTTTCGAACAAGTGGAGCCGGCTGCGGATTTAGCTACATACTCATGCGCCTTTCGATCGATTTCCTGGGCGGCAATGTCATGAAATTTCGCGTAAACCTGGTTTAGCGTCGCGACTTTGACGGGCGCCCGCAATGCGGCATCGATTGGCGTGGCTGAATTTGGGAGCACCGCCAGAACGCTGTTATTTTCGTCGTAAGCTACGCGCCCAATCTCAAACCAGCCGTCTCGATGCTTCTGCGAAAAAGAAATCTTCGCCTCACGGAGAGCCGTTTCCGCTTCGTACATGAATCTGTCCCCGTCATTTTCATGCGCGGTGACCCATTCCGCGTTGCGAGCCTGGTTTTGAAGATTCTCGTCGCTGATGCCGCCAACCTTGGCCTCGATTTCCGCTGCTTTATCCCGATAGGATTTACTGTAGGTTTGCAAAAAAACATTTCCCTGGGGCGGATTCAACAATTTCAGGTATTCCGGATCCTTCGTCACGATTCTCGGGACCGTGGTTGGAGACGGCGCGGAAGCAGTGGTCGGAGCGGGTTGAGTTGATTGGGCTTGGCCCCGCGCGGCTCCGAACACCGCGATCATCAAAATGAAAGTTGCAGTGAGCATTTTTTGAGTCATGTTCGTTTTCCCAAGCGCAAATTACCACGTGTGCTTCTGATGCCGGCCGGGCCGGGCGGCCACCGGGATCAAGTTTAGAAGGCGAATAACCGGATTATATCCCTTTGCGCTCAGCCAGTGTCGAACTCTTCAATAATTTGGGAAAAGCGGGGGAATCGAATCGTTGGGACAGGTTTGCGTTATTGTCGCCGGAGGCAAAAGCAAACACGATCAACCCTGTTTCAATCACAAGAAACGTGCAGCCGGCTTATCCGGCTCCCGCGTACGTTTTGCGGCGAAGAAATTCGCCGGCGCCCGGGCGGCCAGTGAAATTACCGTTGTCGATGATGACGCGGCCGCGGGAGAGCACGGTCTTCGTCACTCCCTTCACGCGCATTCCCTCGAACATGGAGTAATCTACGCGCATGTGGTGCGTCTTGGCGCTGATCACTTGCTCGGCGCTCGGATCGAAAATTACTATGTCCGCGTCCGAGCCCACGGCGATCGTTCCCTTGCGAGGGTACAAACCGAACAGCTTTGCCGGGGCTGTAGAGACAAGCTGCACGAAACGGTTGGCGGAAAATTTTCCGCCGTGCACGCCCCCGGAATAAATCAGGCTGAGGCGGTGCTCGACTCCCGGGCCGCCGTTGGGAATTTTCGTGAAATCGTTCTTGCCCAATTCCTTTTGCTCCTTGAAACAGAAGGGGCAGTGATCGGTGGAGACAACTTGCAGCGTATCGCGCGCGAGGCCCTGCCAAAGTTTTTCCTGATTCCATTTTTCGCGCAGCGGCGGAGTGAACACGTATTTCGCGCCTTCAAAGCCGGGAACATCCATATTTTCGAGCGAGAGGTGAAGATATTGCGGGCACGTTTCGGCGTAGGCTGGAAGGCCGCGATCGCGCGCCTCGCGCACTTTTTCGAGCGCGTCGTTGCAGGACAAGTGCACGATGTACACGGGCGCGCCGGCCATTTCGGCGAGCGCGATGGCCCGCGACGTTGCTTCGCCTTCGGCCGTCGTGGGCCGGGTGAGCGCGTGGTATTTCGGCGCGGTTTTTCCCTCGGCCAGGGCGCGCTGCACCAGCACGTCAATCGCGCCGCCATTTTCCGCGTGCATGCAGATCATGCCGCCGTGCTTGGCGGCTTGCAGCATCGCTTTGAAGATCGTGGCGTCATCCAGCATGAATACGCCGGGATAGGCCATAAATAGTTTGAAGGAAGAAACGCCTTCGCGGACCAGCGCGCCCATTTCTTCGAGTTGCGTATCGCCCAGTTCCGTGATGATGCAGTGGAACGCATAGTCGGCCACGGCTTTGCCTTCGGCTTTTTTCATCCAGGTGTCAAAGGCGTGGCGCAGCGTCTGGCCTTTGTACTGAATCGCGAAATCGATGAGCGTGGTCGTGCCGCCAAAGGCCGCGGCGCGCGTGCCGGTCTCGAAATCGTCGGCGCTGGTGGTGCCGCCGAAGGGCATGTCCAGGTGCGTGTGCACATCGATCCCGCCGGGGATGACGATGCAGCCCTTGGCGTCCATCAATTTGGCGGCGTTGTCGATGGGGAGATCCTTGCCGATGGCGGCAATTTGTCCACCGGTGATGCCGATGTCGGCCGCGTATGTATCCGTGGCGGTGACGATCGTACCGTTGCGAATTATGGTGTCGAAGCCCATCGTTCCCCCCAATGGCAGCTGATTGAAGGCAGCGCAGCATCTTAGGCCATGCAGGGAATGATGGGCAAGCAGGCTTGGCACGTGATAGGGATTCCAAGCAGGCCGGGTTTGCAGCGGCCATTCTGACCATTCTTCTTCGGATTGGAACGCGTTCGTTGGCAGTGAAGCTGAATCACTACCTGGCACGAGAGAATCCCGCGGCTGAACAGGCTGCTGATCAAGCCGGTCCAGGCAAGGTTTTAGTAGCACAGGCACTCTTGCCTGTGTGGTTTTGACCTCGTTGATCGCGCTTCAAATGCTCGACGTTTGAGAAAACTGCACAGGCAAAGTGCCTGTGCTACCGGCCCACTCAAATTTCTGGACAGAAACTCGGAAATGGATTAACTTCGCGCGTATGAAAGTCACACCTTCTCTCGTTGTGCTGACCGCCTTGGGGACCTTACTGGGTTTGTCGGCCTCATTGCCTGTGGCTGCACAAGACTCCGCAGCCAAGCCCGTGGGACAGTTGGTCTTGTTTGCGGACACCGCCGTCTTCGCGGATCCGGCGAACCCCGAGAATTGCACTCTGAGGAATCGATTCAAGAGAGGCGACAACGTCGGATTCCGCCTCTATGCCGTGGACGGGGGAACGAATAAGCCCGAGGAATCGGCCACGGTCGTGGTGCACATCAGTTCCGGCGGCAAGTCGTACGACCTGAAGGCGCTATATCGCGCGCTGCCACAAAAGAACGAAAAGGGAATGAACATGCCGATCCGTCCAGGCATGTGGACCGCAAAGTGGCCAGTGCCGGGGGATGCCCCGACCGGGACGGTTAAGTATTCGGCTACGGCCACCGATAAGTATGCGCGGAAGGCGGAATGGACGCCCCCGGGGGGCGAGCCGTCCTTTGTGACCATCGTTCAATGACGGAGGAGTTTTTGGTCCGCAGTTTTCTCCGTCCCGGCATTGCCACTCTCCTGACAGTTGTTTTCTGCATTTGCTTGCCTCTGAAATTTTCCTCGACTCGAGCTGCGAGACTGCAAGAAACGGCAAAATCGGATACTGCTCCCATCCGTAAGCTGGAATTGAAATACGATAAAGCCGTTGTCGGCGCCAAGGTTCGGGCTACGGCCGATGGCTTGCCTGCCGGCGAGAACGTGGACCTCACGTGGGGCACAGTGAAGGGCGGCTGGGTGATCCAGGATTATTACTACTTTCGCGGACGAAAATATTCCGAGACGACTCTATCGCTCGGAAAATTTCCGGTGAGCGCGAGCGGCCGTCTGGATGCCGCGTTTGCCATTCCCGAAGATTACGGCGGCGTCCACGACGTAATGGCGACTATCGACGGCAGAGTCGTGGCGCAAAACGGAGTGGAAGTCACTCAGAGCTTTGAAATGACCCCTGCGTCAGGTCCGATCGGAACGCCGATTGAATTGCGCGTCAAAGGACTCGGCTGGCGAACCATGGAAAATACCTGGGTCGTAAACTGGGATAATCGGGGCGTCGGACTCGTCACCGCCGCCGGCACGCGCGGTTCGGCCGTGGCGCGCTTTCGTGCCTCGGGTCCCTCCGGGGATCATTTCGTAAAGGTCTACACGGGATGGCAAGGGCAGAGTTATCTCAACTTCGAGCAGGCGCCGAACGCGTACCTGCCGCGCCCCGAATTCACGTTCCGGACGACACCAAGTCCGTCCTCGACGCCTCACGCTTACGCGGACGAATACCAGCCGTATTCTCTCCCGGAGCCCGAAGTCTTCGTTGCGAATGGAAAGCTGAGTCTTCGTCCAACCCAAGGGCCGGTAGACACCGTAGCCATTCTGCGCGGTGAAGGTTTTCCAGCCGGCTCGACATTGGATCTCTTCTGGCAGACGTACGTCGGAAGCCGGGTCAGCGGCAACGGATTCGCGCCGCAGGAAAAGCCGATGGCGAAAGTGAAAGTGGGAAAGGATGGAAAGATCGAGTTCCCGCTGACGATTCCGCAAGACCTGGGCGGGGAGCATGGCCTCGAACTCCGCGACGGAGAAAAGGCGCTCGGGCGCGCTTATTACGCCATTGAGACGGCCATCGTGAGCATGGAGCCGTCTTCTGGTCCGGCTGGAACTCCGGTTACGATTCATTTGAAGGGCGTCGGCTGGACCGAATACGACAACATGTATGCGGCGACGTACGATAACGCGTACATGGGATATGCCTGCGGCTTCAATTCGCAAGGCGATGTGACCTTCACGTTCAAGGCGGCGGGCGAACCCGGCACACATCTGATTGATCTTTTCCCCGGTATCTATCAAGGGCCGCCTACAGAAAACCAACTGCTGTATCGCATGCCGCAGCTTACCTATGCCGAAGATCACCCGGGCAATAAAATTCCAGCACTGCATTTCAAGTTCGACGTGACTCCGTAGCTCTCCGCACAGGATTCAAAGCGACGATGCATCTTAGGCCGAGACTGGCAAGTAGGTAATGCATCCGTTTGAATTGTCGGTGTAGCGAAAAACTGCACGGCCTAAATGCGGGCGGCCCCTACAAAACCAACCCCCATAGGTGCATTACGGTTTTGTAGAGGCCTCTCCGTCCCGCGCATTTCGGGACGGAGAGGGCACGGTTCCGTTCAGATTGAGTCACTTCGAAATGGTGGACCATCGCCGCGGCGGCGCGAAATCGGGCTATAATCCCCGTCGTCCATGACTCTGAATTCCGGAACGAAGCTCGGTCCGTTTGAAATCCAGTCGCCGCTTGGCGCGGGCGGCATGGGTGAAGTGTATCGCGCCCGCGATACACGTCTTGGACGCGATGTCGCAATCAAGGTTCTGCCGGAATCGTTCGCCAGTGATGCGGATCGCCTTCGCCGGTTCGAGCAGGAGGCGCGGGCGATTGCGGCCCTCAATCACCCCAATATCCTCGCGGTCCATGACATCGGCGTTCAGGACGGAATTCGCTACATCGTAACGGAATTGCTGGAAGGGCGGTCGCTGCGCGAGCAACTAAATGACGGCGCGCTCCCGTTTCGTAAAGCGCTCGATTACGCAAAGCAAATTTCCGATGGACTCGCCGCGGCGCACAGCCGAGGCATCGTGCATCGCGATCTAAAGCCCGAGAACATCTTCTGCACCCGGGAAGGCCGGGTGAAAATTTTGGATTTCGGATTGGCAAAGCAGGGCTTGTCGCAGGGCGCGCACGCCGACGCAACCATCAACGGGGCAACCATGCCCGATGTTCACACGGAGCCGGGCGTGGTGATGGGCACCGTCGGATATATGTCCCCCGAGCAGGTTCGCGGCGCCCCGGCCGATCACCGTTCCGACGTGTTTGCGCTCGGCGCCATTTTGTATGAAATGCTCTCCGGCCGGCGCGCGTTTAAGTGCGACACCACTGCCGAAACGATGACGGCAATATTGAAACAAGACCCGCCGGAACTGAGCGGGACGAATGCGGCTATCTCTCCGGGACTCCAGCGCATCGTGCACCGCTGCCTGGAAAAGGAACCGGCGCAACGGTTCCAGTCTGCCTCCGATCTGGGCTTTGCCCTTGAGTCGCTATCGGGCACGACCAGCACTGCTATCTCGCCGAGCCAAGCGCCGCGTGCTCTAACATGGCGCCGCGCCGCGGTCGCCGCGCTGGTTCTGGCGGCTGTACTCGCAGGATGGGTCGCTCGAAGCGCGATGAATCCGCCGCGCCAAAATCCGGCTTTCCATCAAATCAGCTATCGTCGCGGCACAGTATATTCCGCCCGGCTGTCGTCTGACGGAAAGACGGTCGTGTACACCGCCGCTTGGGATGGCAAACCAGTACAGATTTATATCGCCAGCAAAGAATTCCCCGAATCGCGCCCTTTGGACATCAAGCAAAGCGTCCTGCTTTCCATTAGTTCGTCCGGCGAGCTTGCCATTTTGACCGGCGCCAAGCCGCTCGATCATTTCGAATTTCAAGGCACACTTTCCACCATGCCAATGGGCGGCGGCGCTCCACGAGAGATGCTCCAGGGCGTGACGGCCGCCGATTATTCTCCGGATGGCCAGTCGCTTGCCGTCGTTCGCCTTGTTTCGGGAAAGTACCGATTGGAATACCCGAGCGGCAAAACAATGTTCGAAACTGCCGGATCGATCACGCAGCCGCGCGTTTCGCGGGACGGAAAAAGGGTGGCGTTCTTGTTCCATCCCGTCCGTGGGGATGACCGCGGCGGTGTGATGGTCGTCGACGCGGGCGGAAAAGCCGCACTCTTATCGGACGGGTGGGAGGGGGAACAGGGGCTGGCATGGGGAGCTGGAGGCGATGAGGTTTGGTTCTCCGCATCAAAAGCCAGTGGCGACCTCACGTTGCACGCGGTGACGCTGTCCGGCAAAACTCGCGAAGTGTTCGCTGGACCAGGCGGCACGCGGATTTTTGATATCGGTCCAGATGGGCGATTTCTGGTCTCGCACAACGATTTCAAGTATTCCGTGACCGCCAGCGTCGATGGCGCACAGGAGCGCGACCTTTCCTGGCTGGACAATTCCTTTAGTCCCTTCCTGTCGAGTGACGGGAAGCGAATCCTATTCAGCGACGGCGCCAGCCAGTCCGGCGGGTATTACACGCTATGTCTTCGAAACACCGACGGCTCTCCCGTCATTCGTTTGGGGGAGGGAGCGGCGCTTGGTTTTTCCCCGGACGGCGTGTGGGCCCTGGCGCTGCTCGATAAAACACCGCCTGAAATTGAGGTGCTTCCCACTGGGCCCGGGGAGGTTCGCCGGTGGGTAAATCCGGCCATAGAAGGGTATTCCGGCGTCGGCTGGATGCCAAATTCACAGGAGGTCATTTTGTCCGCCTACGAGCCTGGCCACGGTTCCCGCTTCTACATCCAAAAAATCGGCGGCGGGGCGATCCGTCCGATTACTTCCGAGGGGTTCAGCACGAAATTAATAATTCCCGTTTCGCCCGATGGAAAACAATTTGTCGCCGTTAACGACCAGACGGGCGCGTGGAATTTGTGCCAAGTGGACGACGGCAAATGCGCCACATTCAGCGGCATCGAGGACGACGACACCCCCCTTCAATGGAGCGTGGATGGGAAGTACGTTTACGCGAGCCAGCAGCATCCGGTGTCCGCAGTTTATCGCATTGAGCTAGCGACAGGACATCGCCAGCTTTGGAAGCAGCTTGCCCCTGCCGACTCAGTGGGAGCGTTGGAGGTTCTTCCTTCGTCTATCACACCAGATGGGAAATCAATTGCCGTGCAATACGACCGGAGCCTGGATCAGCTCTACACCGTGGAAGGCGTGAATTGACGAAGGATGAACTCGACCCTGAGCCAGTTACCAGAAGCAAGGTTTCCCTCAAATTCGCTGGATGTTGCTCTTATTGGGGAATGTTAGAATGGCGCTGGAATTTCAGCCCTGATGCCCGGTGGGAAAATTGGTCCACCGGGTTGCGTGTTTCAGGGAGACCCTGAATTCGAGGTGAGCGCATGCCCCTTCGCGAGACCGCGCCGAAATTGTCTCCGGAAAAATACGAAGAGAATTTTGCGGACATCACGCCGCCGATGAATTCGCGCCAGGCGGCCATCGAATCCACGCGGTGTCTCTATTGCTTCGATGCTCCGTGCATTCAGGCGTGTCCTACGCGGATCGATGTGCCCGGTTTCATCAAGCGCATCATGACGGGCAATGTGCGCGGGGCGGCGCGAGTGATCCTCGAAGCGAATATTCTGGGCGAAAGTTGCGGGCGAGTTTGTCCCACCGAAGTCTTGTGCGAGGGCGCCTGCGTCATGGTCGAGAAAGGCGAGAAGGCCATCGAGATTGGCCGGTTGCAGAGGTTCGCTGTGGACCACGTGCTGGACCGCAAGATTCAACTGTTCCAGGCGGGCAAGGCGAATGGGCGCCGCGTGGCCTGCATTGGTTCGGGGCCCGCATCGCTCGCGTGCGCGGCGCACCTTGGGCGAAAGGGCTACAGCGTGACTATTTTTGACCGGCGGGAACTTTCCGGCGGTTTGAACACCTACGGCATCGCGGCGTACAAAACGCGCGTCGCCGATTCGTTGCGGGAAGTGGAAATGGTGAAATCGCTGGGCGTTGCATTCCGCCAGAATGTGGAAATCGGAAAGGACGTCAGCTTCGAGCGACTCGAAAAAGATTTCGACGCCGTTTTCATTGGAGTGGGCCTCGGAGAAACCTGGGCGATGAATATTCCCGGCGAGGACTTGCACGGCGTGTGCGGCGCGCTGGAATTTATCGAAGCCACAAAGTCGCAGCCATTTTCGCATGTGGCCATTGGCCGGCGAGTGGCTTGCATCGGCGCGGGAAACACCGCGATTGACGTGGTCACGGCCGCGCGGCGCCTGGGCGCGGAGGCCGTGTACCTCATCTACCGGAGGAGCGAACAGGAAATGCCGGCGTTCCGCTACGAATATGAGCTGGCCAAGAGAGACGGCGTGAATTTTCTGTGGCAGACGCAGCCGCTGCGCATCCTCGGTTCGGGCGGCTTGGTAACGGGACTCGAATGCGTGCGCACGCGGCTCGGCCAGCCCGATGAGCGGGGAATGCGCTCGCCGGAAACGATTCCGAACAGCGCTTTCACGATAGACGTGGATATGGTCGTGCGCGCCGTCGGACAAAAGCAGGCCACGGATTTTTTGCGCGCCGTGAAGGGAATCGAACTTCGCAAGAACGGCACGGTGGTGACGGGCGCGCAGCACCGCACCGGCAATCCAAAATATTATGCGGGCGGTGATTGCGTGAACGGCGGCCGGGAAGTTGTGGACGCTGTCGCGGAAGGCATGGCCGCGGGGCGGGGAATCGACGCGTGGCTTGGAGCGGCAGCGGGCAATCTGGCGTAGCGCCGGCGTCTCGCCGGCGATTGTGCGAGTCGCGGCGGCTAGAAAAACTGCCGGCGAGACGCCGGCGCTACCAAAATCGCCCCGATCTTCCGCCTGCTGGGTTGGCTAGGAATGTTTGCTACAGTTGCATGGTTTGTATGGCGGTCCTGGCAGAAAGCATAAATCAACAAATGATAGATCGAAGCCACGAATTACGAATCACCAGTCACCAATCACCAATCACAGCACCGGAGGTGCCTTATGGCCGACCTGCGCGTAAATTTCTGCGGCATCGAATCGCCTAATCCGTTCTGGCTTGCATCCGGTCCGCCGACGAATACGGCGGGGCAAGTGATGCGCGCGTTTGACGCGGGGTGGGGCGGCGCGGTTTGGAAGACGATTGGCGAGCCGATCGTCAACACGTCGTCGCGTTACGGCGCGGTGGATTACAACGGCATGAAGGTGATTGGCTTTACCAATATCGAGCTCATCAGCGACCGGCCCACTGAAGTGAACATCCGGGAAATCGCGGAAGTGAAGAAGCGGTATCCGAAAAATCTGGTGATCGCGTCACTCATGGTGGAATCCAAACGCGAGAGCTGGCACGAAATGGTGCGGCGAGTCGAGGACGCGGGCGCGGACGCGCTCGAACTGAATTTCGGCTGTCCGCACGGGATGAGCGAGCGGGGCATGGGTTCGTCCGTGGGGCAAGTGCCTGAGTACACGGAAATGATCACCTCGTGGGTGAAAGAAGCCGCGAAAACGCCGGTGATCGTGAAGCTTACGCCCAACGTCACGGACATCACGCGCGTCGCTCTGGCGGCGGAAAAGGGAGGAGCGGACGCCGTCAGCCTGATCAACACGCTCAATTCGATTATCGGCGTGGACCTGGAAACGTTTGCGCCGAAGCCCGACGTGGGCGGGAAATCCTCGCACGGCGGCTATTGCGGGCCGGCGCTGAAGCCGATCGCGCTGCACCTGGTTTCCAGCGTGGCGAAAACGGTGAAGATCCCGATTGTGGGAATTGGCGGAATTGGATATTGGAACGACGCGGCCGAACACATCGCGCTCGGAGCGTCCATCACGCAAGTGTGCACGGCGGCGATGCACTACGGGTTCCGCATTGTCGAAGACATGATCGACGGCCTCTCCGCATACATGGACGATCACGGCTTCCGCAAGATCGCGGATTTTCGCGGACGCGCTGTTCCCAATGTGCAGGATTGGGGAGACCTGGACCTCAATTATAAAGTCATCGCCGACATTCGCCACGATCTGTGTATCGGTTGCCAGCTCTGTTACGTCGCCTGCGAAGACGGCGCGCACCAGTGCATCGCGCCGTACACGGTCGCGGGGAACGGCAAGAAGAATCCGAATGGAATGGGCGTGCACGTTCCGCGCATCATCGAAGACGAGTGCGTGGGCTGCAATCTTTGCGCTCTCGTTTGCCCGGTGGACCAGTGCATCACGATGAAGCAGATCGACACGGACTTGCCATTCGAGAGCTGGAAGATGCGCGTGAAGAAATTGGCGGGCGGCTTAGGGTCGGCGCGATAACAAACCAAAAGCCAAAAGAATTAACCGGGTAAAAGGCTAATCGACCCGCAGGAGTTCTGCATCATGGCGATACGCCGAATCCGAATAGATTACACAGTCTACCCTCCCGACTCTAAGCCTAACGGCAGCCCATGTTGGGATTTCCGAACCTTCACTAAAGCCAAGCGCAGGGCGAAGGCGCTCGGCATAGGAGCACTTGTCTATCGCAATTTTAATGAGATTAACGAAAATGGCCAGCCTGGTGATTGGTGGGGAGCAAAGCATTTTTGGCGGTGGACCGGCAGACGATTCGAAAGACAGAAGGAGACGGGCAGGCAAGCCGGTTCGAACTGATTTTCTGGCGTCGGCGCCTCCATCATAAGCGCGATGGACATGCTCCTATGTTAGATTTATTCCCGCCATGAAACGAATCGTCGTGGTTGGGGCGGGGTTTGGCGGATTGCAGACCGTCACGCAGCTCGACGCCATGTTTCGCCGCGATCGCGACGTGGAAATTCTTCTCCTCAGCGATCAGAATTATTTGCTCTTCACGCCGCTCCTTCCTCAGATTGCATCGAGTTACACCGATCCGCGCCATATCGTCCAGGCCGTTCGCGAAATTCGCGGTAGGAAAAGATTCCGCTTCCGCAGAGAAGCGGTACGCGCGGTGGACGCGGCGAACCGGCGGGTGATGGTCGATTCCGGATCGATCGACTACGACGCGCTCATCCTGGCATCCGGCTCGCGCACGGAATTTTTCAATACGCCGGGGGCGCGCGAGAACTGCTGGGATTACAAAACGCTGCAGCAGGCGGTGGAGCTGCGCGAGCGCATCATCGACCTGTGCGAGCACGCCGATCACACAGAGGACAGCGCAGCGCGCCGCTCCATGGTCACGTTTGTGGTGGTCGGTGGCGGCTACACGGGCATCGAACTGGTCACGGAGATGCGCGATTTTCTTTTCGGCTATGCCGCGCGAAAGTATCGCGGGATCGACGCAGCCGAGATTCGCCTGATCGTGCTCGAAGCAGCGCCGGATTTGCTGCGCGGGATCGGGCCGAAACTGGCGGCGCACGCGCGCAAGCGGCTGGATGTGAGCGGGATTGAGGTCCGAACTTCGACGCGTGTCACGCGCGTGCTCGAAAGGTCCGTGGAAATAAATGGAAACGAGACTCTCGCGGCCGACACCATTATCTGGACGGCCGGAGTGCGCGCATCCGAACTGATCGAATCGCTTCCCGGATTGCACGATCGCATTGGCCGCGCTGTTGTGAACGCCCATCTTCAATTGGAAGGCCACCCGGAGGTATTCGTGATCGGCGACTCGGCTGCCGCCGTGAATGCGCAGGAAGCGCCGCGCGTCGCTCCCGTGGCCATCGAGCAGGGTCGCATCGCGGCGCGCAACGTCGCGCATTTATGGCGCGGCGAGCCGCTTGAGTCGTATGACTACGCATCGAAGGGCATGCTCGTCTCTCTGGGGATGAACTACGCAGTCGTCAAAATCGCGGGAATTCAAATCAGCGGCTACTTCGCGTGGCTCTTCTGGAACGCAGTGCACTTGTACAAACTAATGGGTCTAAAAAAACAAGTACAGGTAGCCGGAGACTGGCTGCTCGGATTCATTTTTCCGCGCGATGCAGCCATCGTGCGCAGGCCGCGCGGGTGCAAGCTATGCGGCACGGCAAAGCAGGAACCTGCGCCCCGTGCGATGGATGCAGGGACTTTTTAGTGGCACAGGCCTCAGCCTGTGGGGGTTGGTTGCTGGGGCCGCGAGTCCGGGCGTAACGAAAACCCACGGGCCAAAGCCTGTGCCACTGGTTTTGCGGCACGGATTCTAATCAGATTTGCTTCCTTTAATCTTGGGACGCGCAGCATGGAAATGAAAACGCCGTGCTAAGATATTTTTTCTGATGCGGGCGCGCGCATCAAGGCCCAATACACGACGAAGCTCGCGGCGAATCCGACGAACCAGGCGTAGTCATACAGGACGCGCAACGCGGGCACGACTAGGCCGATGAACGCCACGGCCGCTCCGGCAGCGAGCGCCGCCATGGCCCGCCAGTTGATGCCGCTGGAGAATTCATAAAATCCGCGGCGCTGGTACAAGTCTTCGACCAGGATGATTTTTTTGCGCACCACGAAGTAGTCGCAGATCATCACGCCCGCGATGGGGCCGAGAAACCCGGAATATCCCACCAGCCAATTGAAGATATAATTGCTGTAGTTGGCGAGGAGTTTCCACGGCTGGAACACGACCACGCCGACCACGCAGGCGATCAGGCCGCCGGTGCGAAAGCTGATCAGCCGCGGCGAGAGATTCGAGAAATCGTTGGAAGGCGAAACGAGATTCGCCGCCACGTTCACGTTCAATGTCGCCATCAGCAGCGCCAGCATTGCTACGACCACGGCGATTGGATTTCCGAGACGCGCGAGCACCTGCACAGGATCCCAGATCGCCTGCCCGAAAATAATCGTCGTGGCCGACGTGACAGCGACGCCGATAAATGAGTAGAACGTCATCGTCGCCGGAAGGCCGAGCGCCTGTCCAACCACCTGCGCCCGCTGGCTGCGCGCATAGCGAGTGAAATCGGGAATATTCAGCGCCACCGTGGCCCAAAATCCCACTACACCTGTCAACGACGGCACAAAAAATTTGAAAAATTCCCCAAACGTCTTGAATTTGGAAGGCGCCGCGAGCATCGGCCCGAATCCGCCGGCCTTTACCATGGCCCATCCGAGCAGCACCACGCCAATCGCCAGCAGGAACGGCGCGGTGACGCCCTGGAGAAATTGGATCGTGCGGATTCCCATCACGATAACGACCACGTGCAACAGCCAAAACAAGGCGAAGCAGATCCACACTCCGTACGCGAAGTTTTTCCACGAAGGAACGAGCACTGCCGCCATGGCATTGATCGCCTCGCCGCCAATCCAGGTGTTGATCCCAAACCAGCCGCAGGCCACGAGCGCGCGCAGCACTGCCGGAACATTCGCCCCCTTCACCCCAAATGATGCGCGCGCAAAAACCGGGAAGGGAATTCCGTACCTGGCGCCGGCATGCGCGTTGAGCAGCATGGGCACGAGGACCAGCACGTTTCCCAGAAACACGGTGAAGATGGCCTGCTTCCAGTCCATTCCGCCCGCGATCATGCCGCTAGCCAGCAAGTAAGTGGGGATATTTACGCTCATCGCGATCCACAGCGCCGCGTAGTTGTAGGTGCCCCAACTGCGGCGAGCGGCGGGAATCGGCGCGAGGTCTTCGTTGTAAAGAGAACTGGAGCGGATGGTTTCGGCGTCAAGAACGCCGGAGTGGATGCCGCCGCGGCCGGGATGTTCCTCGGGAGGCATCAATCAGTAGATCCCGCGGCGGAGATCGGGCACTTGAGGAATCTGGATATCGATGACGCGGCCTTCGCCGGCAAGTTTTAACAGAATGCGCGACGCCGAGCCGACGTCCTTGGTGCTCCAATCCGAGGTCGCGACGGGTTTCGCCGGCTTGTCGGTATCACGCCACAAAAGATCCTCTCCTTTGTGGCCCAGCTGCTCCGGCTTGATTTCATAGACTTCCTTGTTGCGCACGTAAATCACCAGGTAGCGGGAGCCGAGCTGCAAGAGCAGAGGATCGGATTTTTTTCCGGCCTGAAAAACATTCCACACTTTCGGCGCGCGCGAATCCACTTGCAGGATCGCGTCGGGAATTGATTTCCAGACGATTTTCTCTTTATCGGCGGAATACGAATTCGCCGTCAGGATCAACAATATGGCCGCGACACTTCCCGCACGTTTCAAACAGATTCCGCACATAGTGACTTCATCCTTGACGATGCCGCCGCAGCGATTCGAATCGCGCCATTTCGCTGTTGCCCGCCTCTTCAGAGGCGGGGGGTGTCTTGCGAATCGGCGGAAATCCCCGCGTCTTAAGACGCGGGCGACAGAAACCACAATGCGCCAGGTCAGGGCCAGTCGACGCGCAACTGGCGCGAATTGACAACCACATATTTATTTCTGCGCGCAAATTCCATGAGGTCCACGAGCAATTTCACGTCGTTCTCGCAGTACTTGCAAACCTCTTCTTTGCGGCCCTGGCGCCACCACTGGACGACTTCCACACCGTCGCCCGTCTTCTTGTTCCCTAAAGTTTCCCGAGCGAGGTCGTCGAGTTTAATTCGGTGTCCGAGCCGGCGATGCAAATCCACCAACAAATCGAACGATTTGCCGAGCAGGTGCTTCACCGGCTGGTAGGCGCTGAGCACTTCAAAATCGAAGCGGTCGCCGTTGAAGGAAACGATGCGATCGAACCGGCCGAGTTCGGAAATGAGCGCCTTGGCATCCGGCTCAAACCAGCGCCGGAAGCGGTTCTGCGCGTCCCAGGTGACGGCGACGGCCAGGCCGAATCGCGCGATGCTCGACCAGCCTCCCTCCACTTCATGAGAAAGGCGGAGCGTTTCGATATCGAAAAAAATCTCGCGTGTCGGATCCGGAAAAAGGCTAGGTGTGTTCGCCATTTCGTTTTGGCAAGCGGTCAATTCATTTATGCAAAGTTGACCGCTTTGAGATACCGATTGTAGATCAACCGGTCAGCATTATTTAATTTTTATGCGCAGCGGCGTCTGGGCGAATCTCTGGGCCGCGTGGAAGGGCGCGAATGCCGGATGGCTGCGATAAATGCTACTCGGTCTTGTCCCGCAGGTTCTGCAGGAATTCCACGGCCACGCCACAGGAGCGGTTCGGCAAGCGATCGAGGCGGGTGACGCGAGCGGAATATTCCCTGTTGATGCTGCCAGGGCCTGTCCAGTAGGGATAAATCACCTTCAAGTGCGATCCAAGCGGGTAGTCATTCTGAGTCTTAAAATAGAAGCCGCTAAGGGAAACATTCTGCGTGAAGGTGGTCTCGTCGCTTTGGTTTTTTTGCGTTGTGCGGCGAACGCGAATGGGCAGGGCCAGTCGATTGCGGCCGGTTACGCGGCGTTCGCCTTTGCGGACTTTCGCGCCCGCGGTTGAATCGGATGCGATCAATTCCGGGAGCGATGCGCGGTCGTTTTTCGCCCCTTTCAAATAATTCATGTGTTCGGGAATTTCCCACGAAACTTTCTCGCGAATGGCATACAGCCCTTCATTGATGACCTCGTCCACGGCGGAAAAAACCTCTTCGTCCCACCCGTCAATCTCAATGGCGCAGCGGCGGCAGATGCGCAGCAATTGCTGAAGATCTTCCAGCTCAAAGTGTATTTCCGCCGCCAGGCACGCTTGCTGGCGGATCCATTCGTCAAGCGGCGCGAAATTGCAGCGCAGCATGGCTTGCGCGCAAGCCTCATACCAACTCGCCGCTTGCCGGACGCGTTCCTGGTAGGGAAGCAGGGAATAGAGGCATTCCCCGGCGGCTCCAATCGCAACCGCGGTCCCGGCGGCGAACCGCCCACACCGCCGCTGCTGCCGCGCTTGCTCCTTCGTTAGTTCAGACTTTTGCAGCAACATGACTTTCCTTAGGGCTCTCACGCCCCGGGGTCTTCCTTGACAACAACAAGGCCCTGCTCCGGCATTCATTCACCGGGGTGGATCACCTTTCTCTGCTTCCCCCCAATGACCTTTTGGAGATCCAAAGTGGAATTTATTCTCGAATCACGTGATAGTTCATCACGTTTTTCTTGTTCCTGAAATTCTCAACAAGTTTCCCACAATTCCCCAAACGGTATTTCGCGGAGGCTGCGAGCAGTTAAACCGCGTCCATAAGAGGGCCTATATTTACGCTAGCAGTACTCTTCCCATTCTGGGACATACTATTTACCTGGAATGTGTCAAACAGGAACTGGGTTATGTAAAGAGTTAACGGCAATGTCGTTAGAGAGGTTATCTAGATTCTCTTGAACTGATCAGCCTGGAGGTTTGCCAAAGTCTAGGAAGCTACGAGTCCGCACTCAAGACCATGGGAGCAAGGAGCATGGATTCGGTTTAGCGGCGCTAGACTGGAAGTTCTGCGAATGACCTATCGAGGAGGCGAATGGCCTCATCCACATCCGTCTTGCCGATATTCAGCATGGGCGAGAGGCGGATGACATTGCCGTACAGGCCGCCCTTGCCGACCAGCAAGCTGTGCGCGCGGGTGCGTTCAAGTAATTGCGTTGTGGCCTCGGGGGCGGGCTCCTTGGTTTCGCGATCCTTCACCAGTTCGAGCGCCAGCATCAGGCCTTTGCCGCGCACATCGCCGATCACCGGATATTTTCGCTGGAGCTCGTCGAGTTCAGCGCGGAAATAATTGCCCACCATTTCCGAGTTCTCAAGAAGTTTTTCTTCTTCGATGAATTCGATCGTCGCCTTCGCCGCCACGGACGTTACGGGATTGCCGCCGAACGTGGAAATCGTCAGCCCTTGAAACGATGCGGCCAGTTCTTTGGTGGTAATCGTCGCGCCGATGGGAGCGCCGTTGGCCATTCCTTTCGCGCAGGTCATGATGTCCGGAGTCACTTCCCAATGCTCGATGCCGAACCACTTTTTTCCGGTGCGTCCAAAGCCGGTCTGCACCTCATCGGAGATGAACAGGCCGCCGTATTTTTTCACCGCTTTGAAAACAATTTTGAAATATTCCGGCGGCGGCGTGATAAATCCGCCCACTCCCTGAATCGGTTCGGCCATGAAGGCGGCGATTTGGCCGCTGGTGCCGGTCTGAATCAAATTCTCAACGTCTTTCGCGCAGGCGACTTCGCAATCCGGGTATTTCAAACCGAGCGGGCAGCGGTAGCAGTAAGGATTGATCGCATGCGCGATGCCCACGCTGATGATGCCGGATTTGCGCCACGGGGCCTGCGCCGTCAGGCTCTTGGTGAGCGACGATCCCCCGGAATAGGCGTGGCGCAGGGCGACGATGTCAAACGAGCCAGTCGCCATGCGTGCAAGAAGGATCGCGGCCTCGTTCGCCTCCGTGCCGGAACTGGTGAAAAAACTGGAGTGCAGCGCGCCCGGCGTAATCTGCGCGACTTTCTCGGCCAGCGCCACGATGGCTTCGTTCGGATAAAGCGTGGAGAGATGCTGCAGCCGGTCGACCTGCGCCTTGACCGGCCCCGTAATCCTGGGATTGGCGTGGCCCACCGAAACAGTCAAAATGCCGCCGAAAAAATCGAGATACTTGCGGCCCTCGAGGTCCCACACGTGCTGCATCGAAGCGTGGTCGGCCACCAGCGGTTCCTTGTAGAAATTGGTGACCGCCGGCCAGAGATACTCCTTGTGCTTGCGAACCACTTCTTCGCTGCGCGTCGTCTGCTTAGGCTGCGTCGTCATGAAAAATCCTTTGGAACCACAGTTGAAAAACGTGATTCGTGACTCGTGAATCGTGATTCGTGTTTTGTAATTCGTGAATCGTGCCCCTCAATCGGAGGCCGAATCACGAATTACAAATCACGAATCACAAATCACGTCCTTCAGTCCGCGGCTTGCGTGCTGCGCGCCGTTTGCGTGCGCGTGATTTCGCCGTAGGTTTCCGGGCGGCGATCGCGGTAGAACTGCCAGGTGTCGCGCACTTCCTGGATCTCGTCGAGGTTAAGGTCGGCCACGAGCAATTCATCCTTGTCGCGGCTGGCTTGCGCGATAATTTTGCCGCGCGGATTGCAGAAATAGCTTTTGCCGTAAAATTCGCCGATCTGCCAGGGTTTTTCGACGCCGACGCGGTTGGACGCGGCAACGAAGTAGCCGTTGGCGGCCGCGTGCGCCGGCTGTTCGAGTTCCCACAGATATTCGGAGAGCCCGGCCACGGTCGCGGACGGATTGAAAACGATTTCCGCGCCGCTCAGGCCGAGGATTCTCGCGCCTTCGGGAAAGTGGCGATCGTAGCAAATATACACGCCCACTTTGCCGAAGCGCGTCTCGAAGACCGGGTATCCCGCGTTTCCCGGCGTGAAATAAAATTTTTCCCAGAATCCCGGATGGCAGTGGGGAATGTGATGCTTGCGATATTTTCCGAGATACTTTCCGTCCGCGTCGAACACCGCCGCGGTGTTGAAATATACGCCGGTCATTTCAACTTCGTAGACCGGGACGATCATCGCCATACTGTATTTCTTGGCCAGCTTTTGCATGCGCGTCACGGTCGGGCCGTTCGGCACGGGCTCGGTTAGGTCGTACCATTTCTGCTGCTGTTCCGCGCAGAAGTAGGGACCGTAGAAAAGTTCCTGCAAGCCGAGAATCTGCACCTTGCGTTTCGCGGCGGCGGCAATAAGCTTCTCATGCTTCGCGATCATGTTCTCTTTGATTTGAGGAAGGGATGTTCTCGCCGGAGACCATTCGCAATGCGCCTGGATGAGACCGCAACGCACGATTCGAGCCATGCCGCACCTCCGCGAAGTTTCAACTGCGAGTGTACTCTGCGCCGGCGGCGCGCGACAAGACCTGCGGGCCAGGCCTGCCCGGGAACGCCAATCTCCCGATGGGCGGCACGCAAAACGCCAATCGGGAGATTGGCGTTCCCGGGTTTCAAAAATTACGGTTTGAGACGAGTGTTAAAACGAAATCGCGTTTTGAATGCTGCCGTCGCGGTTCACTTTCCACGGCTGAATGGCGTTAAAGTGACCGACGACCGTGTCGGTCGTTTGAAAGAAGTTCGGCTGGACGCGCCAGAACTCGGCGATTTCGGCCGCCGTCGGCTGCACCTCGGCCTGATCATCCGTCGCGCGAGATTGCAGCTGTGTCTCCTGTCCATCCCAATCCCACGCAAACCCGAACCGGGTGTGAGCCTTTGAATACGCCGGGCCCTGCATTTCCGCAGCCTGCCAGTTGCGCCCGCCATCAACGGACACTTCGATCTTGGTGATGGCGCCGCCGCCCGACCATGCCAGGCCCGAGATTTCGTAGAATCCCGGGCCGGAGAGTTTTTGCCCACCCGAGGGGCGCGTGATGACCGATTTCGGGCCCAGCTGGGATTGGAACCAGCGGGCTTTTCCGTCGATCCTCAAACTGGGATATTTTGTGGTTTCGCGCATGGCCATCACGGGCTCGGCCACAACTTTGATACGCCGGAGCCACTTCACGTTGTTGATCCCTTCCCATCCGGGGACGAGAAGGCGCAGCGGATAGCCCTGTTCCGGGCGAATCGCCTCTCCGTTTTGGCCGTAGGCCACCAGCATGTCATCCCAGGCCTTCTCGATGGGTATGCTCTTGGAATGTTTTCCTTTTTCCGCGCCCTCGGCAATGATCCATTTCGCGCCAGCCTGGACGCCTGCCTGCTTGAGGAGAAGGGAAGCTGGAATTCCGGTCCAGACGCTACAACTGGTCAATCCATGCGTGTCCTGCGCGTTTGCGTTTGCTGCTCGACGTATCGCCCCGGTGGGCCCGGTCGGAGCGCTGTTGCCGTTGCATTCGACGAAGTGAACGCGGGACACGGATGGTAGTCGCCTCAGATCCTCCAGCGAGAAAATCAATGGATGATCCACCATGCCGTGGATCAACAGATGGTGCTCCTTCGGATCGATGTCCGGAGGTTCGTAACCGTGGGAGACGATGTAGTGCAGAGCCGGGGGCGTCAGGAAACCCACCGAATCTTGAAGGGGAGTCCTGAATCCGAAATCCTTGTGATAGTCCGGGGGACTTGTGGGCTGCGGCCAGGTGCCGAGGCTGCCGGTGCGTATGGCGGCCTCGAACCGGGAACGCTCGCCGTAGGCGTGCAAATCTTTCGGCCGAATTTCCGTCGTCTCGGCATCCAGAGTTTCGCCGCCCGCGGCCCGCACCGCTCCCACTGCCATGCCAGCCAGCATGGCCCCGTTTTTCAGGAATCGCCTGCGACCTGGCTTATTTTCCATCGCAATTCTCCTTGTACGTGCGGGATCGGCAGATGCTCAGAACTCAAGAAGCACAGCTACTCTTGGCTGTGCGAGTTTTGCGATCTTTGCCAACTCGGTAGTCTCTTGCGCAGCTTACAAACCCGCACAGCCAGGAGTGGCTTTGCTACTCAAACCAACTCCACGCAGGCCGCCGATCGAAAATTGGCGAGCTCGCCCGCTGCACCGTTATTTAACTCTTCGTCACTTTCCGTGCCCAAAGGTCCCAGTCCTTCGGGAATTCCTGATTGCCGGCTTCCGCCTGATGCGCCTCTTCCGGGGAGAGGGTTTCGATCTTTCTGTTGCCCGCCTGGAGATGCATTTCCGCGTTGATCTTCAGATACACGCTGCGGCCGACGGAATGCATGATGCTGTTTCCCACGGTGATGCCCCCGTGCCCGCGCATGAGGGCGCCGGGCTTGTCGCCAAGAGTCTGGGCGAGGGCTTTGCCTTTGGCTGCATCGTTGATGAGCATATTGGTCATGCCGAAAGATTTGCGAATGTCAAAGGTGGGCAAGCCCGTGCCGAGGAATCCGCCCATATGGTAGATCGGCAGAAGAGGCTCGTTGATGGTGCCCATCAGCACCACGGTCGGCGCGTGCGTGTGGACGATGGACTTGACGTCAGGCCGCACCCGGTAAATTTCGGCGTGAATCCAGCGCTCGCTGTACAGTTTGCGCGTGTCGCCGTTGGCCGGGACGCAGTCGTAGTCGAGTTCCACGATGTCGTTCACGGTGACCAAATCGGGAGCCAGCCAGCGTGAAATGAAAAAGTGATTGGGGTTGGCGGGATTGCGCACGCTCACGTGCCCGTAGCCGTCCACCACTCCCTGATCCTGCAGGATGTGATTCGCGGTGACCAGGTCCGCAAGGAGCGCATTCTTGTCTTGCTTGTCTTGCGGCACGGCTTCCGCCGGCTCAGCAACTAGCGAGGTCTTGGCCATGGCTTCTTCCGTCGCTCCGAACAACGCGCCCGTCAGCAAGAGACTGGACCCGGACAGGAAACCGCGGCGGCCGAATCCGGCTTTGAGCAGATGATTTAATTCCATCGAAATCTCCTTGAAAATCGATTTGACAGCATCGCCCTGAACGGAAACCTCCGTCTTCACCCGAAGAGGGAGCATTTCCAAATCTCGACTAACTCTCGACCAACTGTTGAGAATGATTGGCAACTCATCGGATACACCGGTTGGCTCCCTCCTGTCAATCACGGAATCGGTTCTGCTTAGCGCGCCGTAAAATTGGCGGTGCATGTCCCCAAACGAACGAAAGTAGGCTATTCTGACGGCGTTTGAACTGAGAAAACATTGAAGCCCCACACAACGCCTGCGTTTTTGGACCGATTCTACCGCGCCCTGCTGCGTGTCGTTCCATGTTGCATTACGTTGTCGCAAGCGGTCGCTTTCAACATGTTCCTGGCGTTTTCGCCCATGATTCTTGTCGTGCTCGGCGCGGTGGCAGGGTCCGCCGCATTCCGGCAAGCGCTGCAGGGAATTATCGTCCGGCTGCGCATTGTCCTTCCGCCTGGGACGCTCAGCATTCTTAATAATTTTCTCGGCCGGCACGGCACGCAATCCTGGCAATGGATCTTGCTGGGACTGGGCGGAACACTTTTAGCGGGCACGCAAATGATGAAACTGCTGATGGAAGGGTTTTCCATGGTTTACAAGGATAAGAGCCGGCCGAACGCAGTTAGCCGGCATGTGCGCGCGTTGCTTCTGCTGAGCGTCACCATCTTCCCTTCGATCCTCATCGTGAACCTGGTCGTTTTTGGCAGGCAGGTGCGCAACACCATGCTGCACACTTCCACCATGCCCGTGCTCATCCGGCTGACCTGGAGCGGCTTGTACATCGTGGTCTCTTTGTTGATTGCCTTGGCCGTGCTGACCGTAATTTACAGGGTTGGGCGGCCTGGCCATCATGGGTTGAAGGAACACTTGCCCGGGGCGCAAGTTGCAACCGTATTGTGGTGGACGGTCAGCATCGCTCTGGGATTTTATCTGCGAACAGTGCCGTACGGCCTGATCTACGGCGGGCTGGCTGTCACCATCGGGCTGATGCTGTGGATGCAGTTGACGGCGACGATTCTGTTGATCGGCGCCGCGTACAACGCCGAACTGCTCGACCGGCAGTGAGTGCGGTTGTCTTGTGGGACAGCCAGGAGTGGCTGTCCTACAAAATCGGAGTACACTATACAGGTCAGAGTTCGGTCACGGGAGGCAGCGATGGGCGAAATGCGCGTCGAGTGCTATGCCGGTTATCGAGCCGATGAGCGTCCTCTCCGGTTTACCTTGCGCGGGCACACGTTTGAAATCACGGAAGTGGAAGACCGCTGGTATTCGCCCGGCGCAATTTATTTTCGTGTTCGCACCGAGGACGGCGATTATTTTGTCCTGCGCCACGATGAGCCCCAGGATGTCTGGAGCGTTGATGCGTTCCGTTCTGCCCGGGAACGCTCGAATTTGCCCGAGGCCGGGCAGGTCGGGTTGAGCTGATTGGGAGAAGGTTACTGGTTGCGCGGGGCAGGGGATCGTGGAGAACCTTAAACCTTAGACCTGCAACCTGCTACGCGCGACATAAGGCCTCGTTGGCGTACTGTCTGGGCACGGCTCCTTTTCCGATCGCAACTTTTCTTTTTCCATAGGGTTAAACTGATTGCGTGCGTTGATGACCGCGACCCTGCCGCGCCAGCCGCGCGAACTCCCGCATGGGGAGATGGGAAAATGAAGAGAGTTTGTTCCCGCCAAGCCGATTCACGCACGACTCGACCGGCATCCATCGCCGGGATGATTTTCATTTTTGTTCTGTCTACCGCCAGCTTCGCCGCGCCCTTTCTTCTTGCATCAACCGATAAAAAAGATAGCAAGGGGAGGACGGCTGAATCTTCAAAGTCTTTGAAGGGGCTGCCCACGAAGGGGCTCAGCGAAGACGAAGCTGTCCTCCAGGCGCTCAATCGCCTCGGATTTGGGCCGCGCCCGGGCGATCTCGAGCGCGTCAAGGAAATGGGCCTGCAAAAGTGGATCGACCAGCAGCTGCATCCGGAATCGATAGATGACTCCCCTCTGGATTCGCGCCTCGAACGTTTCCCCACCTTGAAAATGTCCTCCGCGAAACTTCTGGACGAATTTCCCGAGCCGCAACTCGCTGCGCGCCGCCAAGGCATCACCGTCGAGGAGTACCGGAAAGAGCAGCAGGAACAGATGCGTTTGGCCATCCAGTCATCCATGCAAGGCGAAACGCAGCGCGATCCGCAAAGCGTGTCTCAGGGCAGCGCGCAGAGCGACCTCCAGATGGCCGATGCGTTGCACATGCCGAATTTCGAGACGATTGACAATGACCTGAACTCCAATTCGACGAAAGGAAAAGGTCAAGGAAAAGGCCAGGGCGCATTCAGCAACCGCATGATCAACTACGAGCAGATTCGCCTTCCGCAGCGCATTGTCGCTGAACTTTCCATGGCCAAGATGACGCGCGCCGTCTATAGCGAGCGCCAGCTCCAGGAAATGATGGTGGATTTCTGGTACAACCATTTTAACGTTTTCGCCGCCAAGGGCGCCGACCGATGGTTCATCACCGAATACGAACGCGATGCGATTCGCCCGCACGCATTGGGGAAGTTTCGCGACTTGCTCGAAGCCACGGCCAAGAGTCCCGCCATGCTGTTTTTCCTGGATAACTGGCTCTCCGCCGATCCGGTCGCGTGGCAGAAGCTGCAGCAGGAGCAGCAAGAGCGGCGGCAGTTTCGTGGGGGACCGTTTGGAGGCGGGCCATTTGGGGGGGCGCGGTTTCCGAAAGGAGGGCCTGCGCCCAACGGAAATCCGAACAATCCGAACGCCAACGCGAAACAAAAACAAGAGCGCGGGCTGAATGAGAATTACGGGCGCGAATTGATGGAATTGCACACGCTCGGCGTCGATGGCGGATACACGCAGGACGACGTGATCAATGTCGCGAAAGCATTCACCGGATGGAGCATCCGGCAGCCGCGGCGCGATCCGGAATTTTACTTCGAGGAACGCTTCCATGACACCAGCGTGAAGACCGTGCTCGGGCACGAGATTCACGAGGGAGGAATGAAGGACGGCGAGAAGGTCCTGGACATTCTGGCGCGCGATCCGCACACCGCGCACCATATTTCGTACGAGCTGGCGCAGCGCTTCGTTTCCGATACTCCGCCGGCGGCGCTGGTGGATCGCATGGCGCAAACGTTCTTGAAATCCGACGGCGACATCCGTGAAGTTCTGCGCACCATGATTTATTCGCCGGAGTTCTGGTCGAACGAGGCCTATCGAGCGAAGATCAAGACGCCGTTTGAGCTGGTGGCGTCGGCCACGCGGGCGGTCGGCGCGGAAGTGCAAATCCCGCTCCTGCTGGTGCAATGGACGAGCCGCATCGGCCAGCCGCTGTACCAGTGTGAGCCCCCGACAGGGTATTCGGACAAAGCCGATGCCTGGGTGAATACCGGCGCATTGCTCAGCCGCATGAATTTTTCGCTGGCGCTCACCTCGAATCGTCTGCGCGGCGCGCAAGTGGATATCGATTCCTTGTTCGGGAGCGACATGGCCGTCAATCCGCACGCCACGCTCGACCGCGCGATTCAATTATTGTTAGGGGGCCAGGCGTCGCAGCAAACGCGCGACACGCTGGAGAAGCAGCTCGACGATCCGCAAATTTTGCAGGCAACCCTCGACGACAAGGTGAAGCAAGTGAACGCAGCAATGATCGCGGGATTAGTTCTAGGTTCGCCCGAATTTCAGCGGCGTTAGAGTGGCACAGGCTTCAGCCTGTGGGTTTCCGTAAGAGTCCTACACGATGTAGATGTGGAGGAGAACCACCATGAAAGTTTCACGACGCATTTTCCTGAAAAGCGGCGGCGTGGCCATGATCGGCATGAGCACCATTCCCGCATTCCTGCAACGCGCGGTGGCGGCGACGCCCATGCCCAACAAGAAAAAACTGATCGTGGTCTTCCAGCGCGGCGCTGCCGACGGGCTAAATATCGTCGTGCCCTTCGGCGAAGAAAACTATTACCGCATTCGCCCGACGATTGCGATTCCGCAGCCGCGAAACGGCGCCGAAGGCGCCGCAGTGGACCTCGACGGTTTCTTCGGCCTGCACCCAAGTCTCGCGCCACTAGGCCCTCTGTTTCACAATGGAAAGCTCGCCATCGTTCATGCCGCCGGTTCGCCCGACACAACGCGCTCGCATTTCGACGCCCAGGATTTCATGGAGTCCGGAACGCCCGGCGTGAAGTCGACGGACGATGGCTGGCTGAATCGCACCGTGAGCGGAATCAGCGAGCAGGACGCTTCTCCTTTCCGCGCGGTGGCAATGGGTTCGAACCTTCCGCTCACGCTGCGCGGCGGCGCACCGGCGATCGCTCTCGCGGACGTCAAACAATTTCGCGTGATGAGCCAGTCCACCGCGGTTCAAGGCGGCTTCGAGGCGCTCTACGCGCAGACAGTTGATAAAGTTTTGCGCGGCACGGGCACGGAAACATTTGAAGCGATCGACATGCTGCGCAAGGCCGACCCTTCGCGCTTCCAGCCGGAGAATGGCGCCGATTATCCGAAGAGCCGCGTGGGCCAAACGCTGCAACAAGTCGCGCAGCTTCTCAAGGCCGACATCGGCATGGAAGTGGGCTTCGTCGATACCGGAGGCTGGGACAATCACGTGAACGAAGGGGGCGCGCAAGGGCAAATGTCCAATCTGCTGCGCGACATGGGACAGGGCCTGGCGGCATTTCACCAGGATTTGGGCGACCGCATGGAAGACATTGTCGTCGTCACCATGTCCGAATTCGGCCGCACCGCGCGCGAAAACGGAAACCGCGGCACCGATCACGGCCACGCCAACTGCATGTTCGTCGTTGGCGGCCCGGTAAAAGGCGGAAAAGTGTACGGCAAATGGCCGGGCCTCGGTCCCGGCCAGTTGAATGAGGGCCGCGACCTCGCCCTAACCACCGATTTCCGCTCCGTGCTCGGAGAAGTCATCGGCGGCCACCTCGGCAGCAACAATCTGCACGCGGTTTTCCCTGGCTTTGACAATAGCCCGGCGAAATTTCCGCGTCTCCTGAAGGCGTAATCACCCTCCCGGATGGGACACGGCCAGGCGCAGCCTTCGCCTGGCCGTTTTGGTGTTCGCAAGCTCTACCGTGCAACGACGGAACCCATGCGCTTCCTGCCTGTATCGCAAAAAATAAGAGGCAAGTTGAGCTGGAGGCCAAGCCAAGAAGCCGCTTGACTCCGGCTGGCATTCGCGACACTATTCCTCTCACGCCCCTGTGGTCCGATGAGTAGACAACTACTTTGGGCCGACCCGTAACCTGCGGATTCGGGCATTATCTTGGGGACTTCTGTCCGGGCGATTGGGCTTCCAGGGTGCCGGTATCTTGGGATCAGGGAATCCGCGCGGGCTCGGTCCGGAAATATTTGCGGCTCGGGGCAGACAAATCTTTCAGCGTGGAGATCACAACATGGCTTCGATCAGCCAACCAGATCGTTCCGCTTCCTCAACCGGCGATTCTCCCGCAACTGCCGGGGCCGGAGCGGCTTCTGTCGCCCAGTCCACAGCGTCGCCTCTGGCGCCCTGGATTCAGCTCGTGGCCGGCGTAATCTGCATGGCCATGATCGCCAACCTTCAGTATGGTTGGACCATCTTCGTTACACCGATCGACGCGAAACACCATTGGGGCAAAGCGGCCATCCAGGGAACTTTCACACTCTTTATTCTCCTGGAGACCTGGCTGGTGCCCTTCGAAGCCTATCTTGCAGATCGCTTCGGTCCACGGCCGCTCGTGATGATCGGAGGGGTAATGATCGGGTTTTCCTGGGTGCTGTTTTCCTGGGCAAACACTCTCACCGCCCTTTACGTCGGCGGGATGATCGGAGGAGTCGGGACCGGACTTGTCTATGGGACCTGCATCGGGAATGCGCTGAAATGGTTTCAGGCGCGGCGGGGATTGGCTGCCGGCGTGACCGCTGCGGGCTTTGGAGCAGGCGCGGCGCTGACCATTGTTCCCCTGGCGAATATGGTGAAGACGAGCGGATATGAAGCGACTTTCTTCCGTTTCGGGCTGCTGCAAGGCATCATCGTTTTGCTCGCCGCGCTGGTGCTCAAAAAGCCGTCAGGGAAGGCGGGGGCCCGCAAGAAGAATCCTCGCTTGCCCCAGACGCACATGGATCGCACGCCCCTCCAGACGCTGACGAGCGGCATCTTCTGGCTCATGTATGTTGATTTCGTGCTGGTGGCGGCCAGCGGTCTGATGGCCACCGCTCAGCTGGCGCCCATCGCCACCGGTTTTGGCATCGCCAATACCCGGGTGAGCCTGCTGGGCGTCACTGCGACGGCGCTGGTTTTTGCGTTGTCGCTCAATAACCTGATGAACGGATTGAGCCGGCCGCTCTTCGGTTGGGTGTCTGATTGGCTCGGCCGCGAAATGACCATGTTCCTTACTTTCCTGGCCGAAGGCATCGGAATCTTTTACCTCGATCGCCTGGGCAACAATCCAGTTTGGTTTGTGATTCTCGCCGGATTGGTTTTCTTTGCCTGGGGCAACATCTTCAGTATTTTCCCGGCGCTGACTTCCGATCACTTCGGCAACAAGTACGCCACCACGAACTATGCGTTGCTTTACACAGCTAAAGGCTGCGCGGCATTTTTCGTGCCTATCGGGAGCATCCTCGCTGCGCGAAGCGGAAGCTGGCACCTGACTCTGGTGATCGCTTCCGTTGCCAATATAGTAGCCGCGTTGCTGATGCTGTTGGTGTTGCGTCCCCTCCGCGTGCGCGCGATCCACCGCGAGGAGGCTCTCACTGCGGCCGCTGCGGATTGAACTGAAGATTATTGATCTGGCCGGGAACGCGCCGGACCTGGTGGTTTTTTCATCCGGGCGCGTTTCTGGTAACATGGATGCCGCACCCCAGTTGCGTTCCCCATCTACCGGGAGGTTAAGTTCAAATGGCAAGCCCAATGATTCAGATTCAGATTACTGCGCCGGTTTCCGACGCTCACAAAACCGTGCTGACAACGGAAGCGGTTGCCTTTCTCAAGAAGCTCTCTTCTGAGTTTGAGCCGCGCAGAAAGCAATGCCTCGCGCAGCGGCACGAGCGGCAAGCGAGGCTCGACCGCGGAGAATTGCCCGACTTCCTCCCCGAGACCGAGCACATTCGCAAGGCGGAATGGTCCGTGGCCTCCATTCCCGCCGACCTGATGGACCGGCGCGTGGAAATTACCGGGCCCGTGGACCGCAAGATGATTATCAACGCGCTCAATTCCGGCGCGAATGTGTTCATGGCCGATTTCGAGGATTCCAACTCGCCGACCTGGACCAACAACCTGGACGGGCACATCAATCTGCGCGACGCTGTCAACCGCACGATTACTTATGTCAGTCCGGAAGGAAAGAGCTACAAGCTCAACGAAAAGATTGCCACGCTGCTCCTTCGCCCTCGCGGGTGGCACCTGGACGAAAAGCATTTCCTCGTGGACGGCAAGCCGATCTCGGGCGCTCTGTTCGATTTTGGGCTGTTCTTTTTCCATAACGCCAAAAATCTGATCGCGCACGGAACGGGGCCTTATTTCTATTTGCCGAAGATCGAGAGCCATCAGGAAGCGCGCTTGTGGAACGACATTTTTAATTTTTCGCAGGACTACGTGGGAATCCCTCGCGGCACGGTTCGCGCCACGGTGCTGATCGAAACAATCCTCGCGGCGTTCGAGATGGACGAAATCATGTACGAACTGCGCGAGCACTCCTCCGGCCTCAACTGCGGCCGCTGGGATTATATTTTCAGCTTCATCAAGAAATTCAACAAGCGCCCTGACTTCATCCTTCCGAACCGCGCCGAAGTCACCATGACGCAGCCCTTCCTGGCCTCCTACGTGGCGCTGTTGATCCAGCAGTGCCACCGTCGCAACGCCCACGCCATGGGAGGAATGGCGGCGCAGATTCCCATCAAAAACGATCCTGTGGCCAACGAAAACGCCATGGCCAAGGTGCGCGAAGACAAAGTGCGCGAAGTGAAGGCCGGGCACGACGGCACCTGGGTCGCGCATCCCGGCCTGGTCTCCGTGGCCAAGGACATTTTTGACGAGTACATGAAGGGGCCGAACCAGATCGACGTGAAGCGCAACGACGTGCACGTCACCGCCAAGGATTTGCTGGCCATACCAAAGGGAACGATCACGGCCCACGGCCTGCGGTGGAACATCGACGTGGGATTGCAGTACCTCGCCTCGTGGCTGGCGGGAAATGGCTGCGTTCCCATCTACAACTTGATGGAAGACGCCGCCACTGCCGAAATCTCACGCACGCAGGTCTGGCAATGGGTCAAGCACGGCGCCAAGCTCGACACCGGTGAAACGGTGACGGCGCAAATGGCGCGGGACACCATGGCCTCAGTGCTCGAAGGTATGAAAGCAAAGATGGGCGAGGAGAAGTTCAATGCCAGCAAGTTTCCAGCGGCGGGCAAAATCCTGGTGCAACTCATGACCAGCCCGGAATTTCATGAGTTTCTCACCCTGGATGCGTACGCGGTCTTGGCATAAGCCGGCGCTCGGCAGACCGCAGGTTGCTGAAGAAAGCTAAACCTGTCATTCCGAGCGAAGCGAGGAATCCCTCTTCGATTTGAACGAAAGAAAAGAGAGATTCCTCGCTTTGCTCGGGGTGACAAATCCGATTAAAAATTGGGAATTTACGGGCAAATGCCCTGGGTGCAGCCGCGCTTGTGTTCGTCCGGGATGTCCGCAAACCGCGCGGGAACAAATCCGTTGCGATTGGGCATTTGCACCTTGGGCAGTGTATTCTGATCGAGCACGTCGCCTTCCTTGATGATATTGCTCCTGAAGAGAATGAACGCCGTCAGCGCATAGACTTCGTTCGGGGTGAGAGTCCCGCTCTGGCCCCGCGGCATCGCGCGGCGAATGAAGTCCCACACGGAAGTGGCATACGGCCAGTAGCCTCCGACGGTCCTGACGGGGTGAAGCGTGGTGAGGGTCTCCGTGTCGGCGATACCTCCTACTACGCGCGGGCCGATCTTGCCGCCTTCACCGTTCGCGCCGTGGCACACGGCGCACTTGGCGGCAAAAATCGGCGCGCCGTCCTTCGAGGTTCCTTGCCCCACGGGGAGTCCTTTCCCGTCAGGCCCCACGGAAATGTCCCAGGCTTGGATTTCCTCTTTCGTTGGCGTTCTGCCGATATTTGAATAGGACGGGGTTTGCGCCAGCGCTACGTTCACTGCCAGCAAGAAAATCCCGGCGCTGAAAAGGTTAGACCAGCGCATTTTGCACGCTCCCATCCGCGCTCACTTTCCAGGGCTGAATGGCGTTGAAATCTCCCACGACTTGTTGCGTTTTCAGGAGAAAGTCGATATCGGCGTCCCAGAGCTTGGCAACTTCGGCGATGGTCGGTTGGACAGTGCCCTGATCGTCCGTGCAGCGCGAAAGCAGGATGGTCTCTTTTCCATCCCAAGTCCACGGTGCGGAGAATCGAGTGTGCGCTTTTCGCGCGATGGGATTGTGGAGTTCCGCGTCTTTCCAATTCTTCCCGCTATCGGTGGAGACTTCGACCCGCTTGACGGCGCCCGCGCCGGACCATGCCAGGCCGGTGATCTCGTGGAATCCCGGGCCGGGCATTTTGTATCCGCCGGCTGGGCGCGTAATCACGGATTTCGGTCCGAGTTCGAACTCGAACCAGCGCGATTTGCCGTCGAGTCTCATGCTGGGGTACCGGCTCGTTTCCATCATGGCCATGTATGGCTCATCCACCAGGTCGATGCGCCGCAGCCATTTGACGTTGTTAATTCCTTGCCAGCCCGGAACGATCAGGCGCAGGGGAAATCCCTGTTCGGGGCGCACTGGCTCGCCGTTTTGACCGTAGGCCACTAGCGCATCGTCCAAACCCTTTCCGATTGGGATGCTCTTGGAGTGTTTGGGCTCGTCCGCGCCTTCCGCAATCATCCAGGTCGCGCCCTTTTGCACGCCGGCCTCTTTGAGCAGCGTGGACAGCAGGACTCCCGTCCACTGGCTGCAGCTGGTGAATCCGTGCGTCTCCTGCGGCGTCGCATTCACGGAAATTCGGGCGTCACCGCCCGGACCTCTTGGGGAGCTGTTGCCGTGGCACTCGACGAAATGAAAGCGCGTGACGAAGGGCAGGCGTTTTATTTCGTCCACGGAAAAAATCAAGGGACGATCGACCATGCCGTGGATCAGCAGGTGATGTTCCGCGGGATTGATATCGGGCGGCTCGAAGCCGTGAGAAATCGTGAAGTGCAGAGACGCCGGAGTGATCATTCCAAACGAATCCTGCAGGGGAGTTCGGAGGCCGAACGCCACCTGTTCATCTTTCAACCGGCGCTCCGGATTGTTGATGCTGCCGTTGCGCACATCGGTCACGAAATGAGAGCGCTCGCCATACAGGTGTAATTCGTCAACCTTCTCCAGGGCCGGTTCGGCTGCCGCCGCTGCCGGACGAGCGATCGCCGACGCGCCGACGGCCAATCCGGCCAGCGCAGCGCCGTGCTTCAGGAATCCTCTCCGGTCGGTTTGCTTCGGTTTCATATGCCCCTCCTGTCAGATTTATCGAAATGGTATCACAGGACGCGCTCATCGGAACGCGCAAGTAGGACGGGCTTCAGCCTGTCTGGTTTGTTGTGCTGATTAGGTACAGGGCGACAGGCTGAAGTCCGTCCTACCCGGGTCGCAGAACGTGTCGAGCGGGGCGAATTGCGTCACGGGCAATGCCCGAGCTTGCAGCCGCGTTTTTTCCAATCGTGAATTTCGTCTAGATTCTGGGGAACGAATCCATCGCGATTGGGCATCTTTATTTTGGGCAATGTCGCGGCATTTATGACGTCGTCTTCCTTGATGATGTTATTGCGGTAGAGGAGAAACGCCGTCAGGGAATAGACCTCGTCAACCTTCAGCGACCCTTCCTGAAACCGCGGCATGGCCCGGCGGATGTAATCGAAGATGGTGGTCGCGAATGGCCAGTAGCTTCCCACCGTCATTTTTGGGTGCAGAGTAGTGAGCGTGTCCTTGCCGCCGACGAGGGCGGGCGCCTGCGGGGTGCCTTCCTGATTTTCACCGTGGCAAGCCGCGCATTTCTGTGTATAGAGGAGCGCGCCCGTCTTGGCATTTCCGCTGCCGGGCGGCAGTTCCTTTCCATCCGTGCCGATGGCGATGTCCATGGCCTGGACTTCCTGCGCGGTGGGAGTGCGGCCCACGTTTTTGTAGTCGGGCGTTTGCGCCGCCGCGGCGACACAGGCGGTCAGGGCCACGGCCGGGACGAGAAAATTAAAATGAAATCGCATTTTGGACGCTCCCGTCGGGATTCACTTTCCACGGCTGAATGGCGTTGAAGTGGCCGGGAATCGTTCCGGTCTTGATGAAAAACTCGGGCTCGACTTTCCAAAATTTCGCGAGCTCAATAACTGTGGGTTGCCGTTCGCCGGTTTCATCCGTGCAGCGGGACTGCAGGATGGTTTCTTCGCCGTTCCAATTCCAGCCAAATCCGAATCGCACGTGCGCTTTCGGATAGACCGGGCT
Source organism: uncultured Acidobacteriota bacterium (assembly GCA_963813185.1). Taxonomy (GTDB): domain Bacteria; phylum Acidobacteriota; class Terriglobia; order Acidiferrales; family UBA7541; genus Palsa-360. The sequence continues at coordinate 265,643 of CAWEYA010000018.1, read as the reverse complement.
TTGAATTTCCGCCTCGCGCCACGTCTTAGCGTTATCGGTGGAAATTTCGATGGATTTGACAACGCCTCCGCCGGACCACGCCAGGCCGCTGATCTCGTAGAAACCCGGGCCATTCAATTTTTGTCCGCCCGAGGGACGTGTGATGACGGTTCGCGGACCCATCTGGAATTGAAACCAGCGCGACAGCCCGTCGGGCCGCAAGCTCGGATACTTCGTGCTCTCCCACATTCCCATGTAGGGTTCTTCGACGAGCTTGATCTTGCGCAGCCATTTTACGTTGTTGATCCCTTCCCAACCGGGAACGAGAAGGCGGATCGGATAGCCCTGCTGCGGACGCAACGCTTCGCCGTTTTGGCCGTAGGCGATCAGGACGTCGTCCATCGCTTTTTCGATGGGGATGCTCTTGGTGTGCTTCCCTTTTTCCGAACCTTCGCCGATGATCCACTTCGCTTCCGGTTTCACGCCCACATGTTTCAGGAGGATCGAGAGCGGCACGCCCGTCCACAGGCTGCAACTCGTGAAGCCGTGCGTATCCTGCGCCGTCGCGTTCGGGGAAACACGGTACTGGCCGGTTGGACCGGCGGGAGCGCCATTGGCATTGCATTCGAGAAAATGCGCGCGCGTGACGGAAGGGAAGCGCTTCAGGTCGTCCATTGAAAAAATCAAGGGTTTTTCTACGAGCCCGTGAATCAAGAGGTGGTGCTCGGCGGGATCGATATCAGGCGGCTCGTAACCGTGGGCGATCACGAAGTGAAGCGAGGCAGGAGTGATGTAACCGACCGAGTCCTGAATCGGATTCCGCCACCCGAAGTCGCGATGATATCCGGGAGGAGCAGGGTCGTACAGACCCATGGCGCCGAGGCGCTCGGAAGTTTCAAATCGCGAGCGCTCGCCATAGCTGTGAAAATCTTTCGCAGGCGACCCGGATTTTTCGTCTGGTATAGCCCCGCCTCTTGCGGTTTGCACCGCTCCGACGGCCAGTCCGGCTAACGCGGCGCTGTTTTTCAGAAAGCTCCGGCGTCCGGAATCTTTAGGTTTCATGGATTTCTCTCCTATGAAATGCTTTCCCGAGGTTTAACAAAGGCGGCGCGCATTGTCAACGAAATGGTGCAAGTATTCGCTGTGGTGGAATTAACCAGATACTTAAAAAATAAAATGCGCCAGCGGTTTAGTCCGCATCGATCCGATGGGTTGATCCTGCCCATGGGAACCAATTCAAAAGCCCGCCCTTGAAGAGGCGTCAAGGACGGGCCACCCAAAGTTCAACCACAAAGCCCGGGCTACGCGCCCCACCCGCCCACGGAAATCAAGTCAAAAGCCCGGCCCTTGAAAAGGGCGTCAAGGACTGGCCACCGAAAGTTCAAGCACATCGCCCGCGCCACCCGCCCCGCCCAAAAGCTGGGCCACCCGCCCCCAACTGGGTGTCATTCTGAGCGAAGCGAAGAATCTCTCTGTCACGGTCCTTGCCACTGCGCGTACAATCGCGTGCTAAGGTATCTCCGGTGAAAACCTTCCATGTCTATATCATGGCGAGCGCATCACGCGTTCTTTACATCGGCGTGACGGGCGATCTGCTGCGCCGCGTCAGGGAACACAAAGAGATGCGCGCCCCAGGGTTTACCGCTCGCTACCGCGTGACTGAACTCGTGTATTTCGAGGCCTTCGGAGACAGCCGTATCGCCATTGCGCGGGAGAAGCAAATCAAGGGATGGTTACGCGCGAGGAAGATTGCGTTGATCGAGTCTTTCAATCCGCACTGGCGGGACTTGGCTGCGGAATTACAGTCGCCTACGCCAAACACAAAATCACAGAGAGATTCTTCGCTTCGCTCAGAATGACAGCAAGCGGGGCGGCGCCCACAGGACCCTCAATAATCTGCGCTTTCGTCAATGCCCCACCCTTGAAAATCGTCAAGGATGGGGCAGAGTTCAGGATCATAACTAGGAGTGGATGTACGGGAGTAGTATTAGACCGTGGAGCGGAGATGATCTCTTGAAATGCAAAAGCCCGCGCCACCCGCCGGGCAGGCGAGGAGACAAGTTTTCATCGAAGAGGAGCTTCACGCGTTCGAAATTTCCAGTTTGCGCTCGCGATCGGCGGCATAGGCGAGACACGCACGAATGTCTTCTTCCGTCAGATAGGGAAATTCCCGCAAAATGTCAGGATGCGTCATACCACTGGCGAGGTATTCCAGCACGTCATATACAGTGATGCGCAGCCCGCGGACACAGGGTTTGCCGCCCCGTTTGCCAGGTTCCATCGTGATGATGCCGGAGTACGTCATTATACTCACTTTATTTGAAAACCCGGTTCCAAGCAATCGGAAACTTGCTGTACTGCTGGGTCACGGAGGCCTGCCGTACGCGGGCATCGTACGCGAACGTGGACGTGATGGAATCGGTATACGCGGTCGTCGAGAGCCGGTCCCCGGCGTCGCACCCAAACGAGAAGACGAAAAGACGGACCCTTAAAAACCAAAGGGTCCGCCACCCTAAGAATCAATCCCAAAGCCTGGCCCACCCGCCCATGAGAATCAAGTCAAAAGCCCCGCCCTTGAAAAGGCGTCAAGGATGGGCCACCCAAAGTTCAACCACAAAGCCCGGGCCACCCGCGTCAGCCTCGAAAGGTCTGCGGAGAATCCACAGACTGAAGTCTGTGCTACTTCCACGCAGAGACCCTGATTGAGCAGGACAGCCCAATGGTGCTAATATGTGCGGCGCCAAAAGATCTTTTGGCCGTAGTTGACAACCGCACCAGCCCGCACAGGAGCAATACAAACCAAAAATGTAAAACTACTCAAAAGGAGGACCCCATGTCCCAAGCAAGTGCTACACAACGAGGCAGCGAGCAGCCAGATGCAATTCGTCCGTTTCAGGTGAATGTGCCAGAGGCGGACCTTACCGATTTGCGCAGGCGCATCCAGGCGACCAAGTTGCCCGAACGGGAGACAGTCACGGACGCTACCCAAGGCGTGCAGCTCGCGACGGTTCAGGCCCTCGCGCGTTATTGGGCGACCGATTACGATTGGCGCAAGTGCGAGGCAAAACTGCAGTCCCTTCCGAATTTCCTCACCGAGATCGATGGACTCGACATTCATTTCATTCATGTCCGCTCCAAACACGAAAATGCGTTGCCGCTCATCGTGACGCACGGATGGCCCGGCTCGATCACCGAACAGTTGAAGATCATCGATCCGCTGACCAATCCCACCGCACACGGCGGAACTGCATCCGACGCTTTCCATATCGTGGTTCCGTCGATGCCCGGCTACGGTTTTTCCGGCAAGCCGGCCACGACCGGGTGGGACCCCGCCCACATTGCACGTGCCTGGACCATGTTGATGAAGCGCCTCGGCTACAACAAATTCGTAGCGCAAGGCGGCGATTGGGGTGCAGTCATCACCGAGCTGATGGGCGTGCAGGCGCCACCGGAGTTGCTGGGCATTCACACCAACATGCCCGGCATCTTTCCGGCCGACATCGACAAGGCTGGCCTTTTCCGGCGCGCCGGCACCATCGGGTCTCTCCGCCGACGAGAAGGCTCGCTTACGAGCGTGTACAGTTCGTCTATCAAAAGGGAATCGCCTACGGGTACCAGATGGGGTTGCGCCCTCAGACGCTATACGGAATCGCGGATTCCCCCGTCGGCCTTGCGGCTTATTTCCTTGATCACGACGCGCGCAGCTACGAGATGATCGCGCGTGTCTTTGCCGGAGGCAGCGAAGGCCTCACACGAGACGACGTCCTCGACAACATCACGCTGACCTGGTTGACGAATACGGCGCTCTCGGGGGCTCGTCTCTATTGGGAAAACAAGGGTTATTCGTTCTTCGGCGTCAGAGGCGTCGTTGTCCCGACCGCCGTGAGCGTTTTTCCCGACGAACTCTATCCTGCTCCACGAAGCTGGGCGGAGCGGGCGTATCCCAAGCTGATCCATTACAACAAGCTCCCCAAGGGCGGGCACTTTGCGGCCTGGGAACAGCCGAAGCTCTTTTCAGAAGAGGTTCGCGCGGGCTTCAGATCGCTACGGTAAGGTTTTTCACAAGAGAGGAGAAGATGATGACCCAATCCAGCGCTACACAGCGAGGCAGCGAGCCGGCAGATGCGCAGTTCAACACCGACCGCACCCATCCGGGCCGGTGGACCATCACCTTCAGCAACCCGCCGATCAACATGTTTGTTCCCGCAACGATCGTCGAATTGGGAGCGCTAATGACCGACCTCGAGGCGGACCCGTCCGTGAAGGTCGTAGTGTTCCAGTCGGCGAATCCCGATTTTTTCATCGCCCATCTCGACGTAGCCAAGGCAGCTGAACGGCCAGAGATGCTGGGCCTTTGGCGCGACTTTGTGCTGCGCCTCTCGTCCGCGCCAGTCGTGAGCATCGCCAAGATTCGCGGCCGCACGCGCGGCATCGGTAACGAGTTCGTGCTGGCCTGCGACATGCGCTTCGCCAGCCGGAAAAGCGCCCTATTCGGCAACCCCGAGGTCGGCGTCGGACTGGTCCCGGGCGGCGGAGCGCTGGAATGGCTCCCGCGCTTGGTCGGCCGCTCGCGCGCACTTGAGATCGTGCTCAGCGGCGACGATTTCGATGCCGATATCGCCGAGCGCTATGGCTGGGTGAACCGCACGCTGGACGATGACCACCTCGACTCGTTTGTCGATGCGCTCGTCCGGCGTCTGGCCTCGTTCGACCGTGAAACGCTGGCCGCGGCGAAGGCCCAGATCAATCGGTTCGGGACGCCGACAGCTGCCGAGCTTCAGTCGAGCAACGACTTGTTCTTCCCATTGCTGGCCTTGCCCAGTGCACAGGCGCGCCGTGCCAAGATCCGCAATATCGGTTACGGCGTTCCGAGCGACTTCGAATTGAACTTCGGCAGGTACCTGCCTACGTTCGGGCGGGCGGACGACGATGACACGGGACAGGAGAGGTAGACATGAAACCCTGGAAAGCAGTTTCGCTGATTCTGTTTGCTCTTGCGGTTGCAGCCGCGGGATACGGGCTGACTCTCGTGCGACGAGGCTTCAGCGCACTTGCGACACCATCAGCGATTGAGGAGTTCGCGGCCACAACGGCACGCAAAATGGCCGTGCCATCCGCGTATCGCCAACTTCGCAATCCCATCATGCCTTCAACGGAGAACATTCGGGCAGGCATGGAGCATTTCTCCGATCATTGCGCCACGTGCCATTCGAATGACGGAGGGGGCGACACGCTATTCGGCAAGGGCCTCTATCCGAAACCGCCCGACCTGCGTGCAGCCGGGACGCAGAACAAGAGCGATGGCGAGCTCTACTACACAATTGCAAATGGAGTTCGTTTGAGCGGCATGCCAGCCTTCCAGCGAAGCGCACACTGCCGCGCAAACCTGGCGCCTGGTTTTGTTCATCCGGCACTTGCCTCAGATCACGGCCGAGGAACTCAATGAGATGAAGGGGCTGAATCCGAAAAGTCAGGCGAATCCAGCGAATTGGTGAAGGGCGGGGAACCGCCCCAGAATCCTGCGGGAGAAACACACCACCACTAGAAGAAGAAACACCATGAAAGCACGTTTGCTGGTTTTTTTCGTTTGCATTTCACTGGCCGCCGTCGCGGCTCTGGCCCACGGAGGTGAGGAGCACCCGCAGGGCGGGTGGCCCGGCTTTTGATTTTGAATTGTGGGGTGCCCCGTCCTTCGAAGTGGGAAGGGCGGGGCTTTTGACTTTATTCCGTTCATCGAGAACGGCCAGCCATCACCTCCGATCCTTTGAAGATGCGAACCCTCAATATCAATTCGATTGGCGGATGCGCATCCCGTAGAAGGACCGGTAAACGAAGACAAAGGAGACGGCGAAAAAGGCGGCTGCTAACGTGCGCGTCAGCGCGCCGCCGGAGGTCGCCGTGAGTTTTACGGCAAGTTCCACGGCGAGCAGGCCAAAGAGCGTTGTGAATTTGATGACGGGATTGAGAGCTACGGAAGAAGTGTCCTTGAACGGATCGCCGACCGTGTCGCCGACGACGGTGGCGTCATGCAACGGCGTGCCTTTTTGTTTCATTTCCACTTCCACGATTTTCTTGGCGTTGTCCCAGGCGCCGCCGGCGTTGGCCATGAAGATGGCTTGGTACAGGCCGGAAATGGCGATAGACATCAGGTAGCCGATAAAAAAGAAGGGTTCGAGGAAGGAAAACGCCAGCGTGGCGAAAAACACCGCGATAAAGATATTCAGCATGCCCTTCTGCGCATACTTCGTGCAGATTTCGACGACCTTTTTGCTGTCCTCGACGGAAGCTTTTTCCACGCCCTCGAGCTTGATGTTGGCCTTGATGAACTCGACGGCGCGGTATGCGCCGGTGGTGACGGCCTGCGTTGAGGCGCCGGTGAACCAGTAGATCATGGCGCCGCCGGTAATCAGGCCGAGCACGAAGGGCGCATGCAGGATGGAAAGCTTGTTGACGTTTTGCGTGAGGCCGTTGGTCAGCGCCATGATGATCGAGAAAATCATGGTCGTTGCGCCCACCACCGCCGTGCCGATCAGGACGGGTTTCGCGGTGGCCTTGAACGTGTTGCCGGCGCCGTCGTTTTCCTCGAGCAGATCCTTGGCGCGCTCAAAATTGGCGTCGAAGTTGAAATCCTTTTTCAATTCTCCCTGGATATTGGGAATCTGTTCGATCAGCGATAGTTCGTAGACCGATTGCGCGTTGTCCGTCACCGGCCCGTAAGAATCCACGGCGATGGTTACAGGTCCCATTCCCAAAAAGCCGAATGCGACGAGGCCGAAGGCAAACACCGGCGCGGCAATCATCAGCGTGCCCAGGCCCATGCGGGCGAAGAGGTAGGCGATGGACATCAGGAAAACCATGGCCATGCCCAAATAGTACGCGGAGAAATTTCCGGCCACGAAGCCGGACAGAATGCCGAGGGACGCGCCGCCCTCTTCCGCCGAGGTCACCACTTCCTTGACATGCCGCGAATCGGTGGAGGTAAATACTTTCACGAGTTCCGGAATCACCGCGCCCGCCAGCGTGCCGCAGGAAATAATGGAAGCCAGCTTCCACCACTGCGTCGTGTCGTTGCCAAGCGCCGGAATGATGACGGCGGAAATCGCGTAGGTCATCGCGATGGAAATAAAGGAAGTGAGCCAGACCAGGGTCGTGAGAGGCGACTCGAAATTCATCTTATCGGCATTGCCGTAGCGCGACTTGGCGTAAGCGGCGTTGATGAAGTATGCCGCGGCGCTGGCGACCAGCATGGCGATGCGCATCACGAAAATCCAGACCAGCAACTGAACCTGCACTACCGGATCCTTCACGCCCAGCAGGATGAAAGTGATCAGCGCGACGCCGGTGACGCCATAGGTCTCGAATCCGTCGGCGCTCGGCCCGACCGAGTCGCCCGCATTGTCGCCCGTGCAATCGGCGATCACGCCGGGATTGCGCGCGTCGTCTTCCTTGATTTTGAACACGATCTTCATCAGGTCCGAGCCGATGTCGGCTATTTTGGTGAAGATGCCGCCGGCGATGCGCAGCGCCGCGGCGCCCAGCGATTCCCCGATGGCAAACCCGATAAAGCATGGCCCCGCGTAATCGCCGGGAACGTACAGCAGGATGAAGAGCATCATCAGCAATTCCACGCTGATAAGCATCATGCCGATACTCATGCCGGCCTGCAGCGGAATCTGATAAATGGGGTACGGCTTGCCGCGCAGTCCCGCAAACGCCGTCCGCGAATTGGCAAAAGTATTTACACGAATCCCAAACCAAGCCACTCCGTAACTTCCGGCCATTCCCAGCAGGCTGAACAATAGAATGATCGGAAGCGTAATGGCGATGGGCTTATCGGGCACAGGCGACAACACGCCAAAGTACAGAACGATGACGACGGCGATGAAGACCCACAGGAGAAGCAAAAATTTGCCCTGGGTGATCAAGTACGTTTTGCAGGTCTCGTAAATCAGCTCGGACACTTCCCGCATGGCGCGGTGCACGGGCAAGTTCTTCAGACGGCTATAAATGGCCAGCCCAAAGATCAGCCCGAATACGCAAAACAGGATCCCGATGGTCAGCAACTTGTGCCCGTCCGTCCCAAGGAAAGTGACCTGCGAGAGGTCGGGAAGTTTCAGACTTGCCTCGCCGCCGGGGTTCTCTTGAGCCGAGGCGCACGCCGCGCTCAGCAAAGTCAGCACGGCGCCTGCCGCGACTGCTTTCGCGAATCGGCTTCTAAGCGAGCGAGTGCTCGCGAGCCAGGTACGCATCAGTGCTCCTCCGTTGAAATCATGCAATCAGGCGATAGTCCCATCTTGCTATCTGCTTCCGGCACACCATTTCGCCCTGTATTGTTCACTCAGGGCGTTAATGGAATGGCTTACCGGGTTTGGTACAGGTTGCCGCTTCAAGATGGGGCGGAAGTGCCTCGCTTTGCCCCGTGTATTCAACTGCAAATCGGCACATTAAGTAGCGGACAACACCCATAACCGGCTCGCGGGGCGGCACAAAGCTCACTTTTATAACATGAGGGGGTAAGGGGGTCAAACCGTTTTGCGAGGTATTGCCAAGACTGCAAACCCATTTCGAAACACTTGCAGGCCGAGAAATCGGACCTTGGCGACAGAGAGGGGGCTCTAAACCCCTTGGAATGATCGCGCCGGGGTAACTCTTCCGGCGCGGGGACTTTCTCCCCCATTTTTCACAACGCAAAAGTGAGCCACAATTAAGTAATTTCTAATTTGGTACCCCCGGTTTCGCTCAGAGAATGCCGATCCGGTGTCTCGGAGGGCTGGGACTACGATTGGGAGGGTTGCCGCAGGGAGGCTCCGTGTATGCGCTGGGATTCCACAGGGCTCAAGCTGGGAATCGCATTTGGATGTCTCATTGCGCTTCTCATCGGCGTCGGTTGGCTGGGCCTGAGCCGCATGGGGCAGATCAATGCCACCGCGAATCGCCTCTTCGATGAGCGTTCGCAGAAGCTGGATGCCGCCCGCCAGGCATCCACTTATTTCACTTCCAGCTACCGGATTGTGATTCGTTTATTCCTGATGGAACCCAGCGACAAGAAAGAGACGGCTGCGCTGGTGGCGCAATTGAATGGAAACACCTTGAAGGGTTCTGCCGCCTTGAAACAAATTGCGGCGGAACCGGCCACCGATGCGGAAAGAGAATTAATCGGCAAAATCAATTTGGCTGAAGGACCGGCGTACGCCAGCCTTCCAAAGGCTGTGAGTTTGCTGGCCGACCAGGGCAAGGCGGGCGACGCAAAAAAAATGATCGTGGCCGAAACTCTCCCGCTGCTGAACAAATATCGCGACACCTGGGCCCCGTACCTCGATTACGAGGAAAATCAGTTGAACCAGGCGAGGATGCAGACCAGGACGAGTTACGTGGCGGTCCGGCGGCTATCCGTGACGCTGATCTTCCTGGCGATTGGGCTTGCCGTCGCTATCGCGGTGTTTGTAACTCGCAGGTTGAGCCGTGAGATGGAAGTTCGGGAGAGCGCCCAATTCGCCATCCGGAATCTCAACGAAGGCCTGGAGAAGAAAGTTGCGGAGCGTACCGAGGAATTGGCTCGCACCGTAGAAACGTTGAAGGAGGAAGTGACCGGGCGGACATCGCAGGAAGCGGACCTACGGCGGCTCGCGGCCATTGTCGAATATTCAGACGACGCCATCATCGCCGCTTCTCTGGACGGCACAATTACGGATTGGAACCCCGGCGCCGAGCGTATGCTCGGCTTCTCCCGAAGTGAAATCATCGGGAACCCGATTTCACTGATCACCCCACAGGAGCTTCGCAACGAGCCTCTGGAGTGCCAGGCGAGATTATTAAAAGGCGAGAGTGTGGTGCGCCTGGAGTCTTTGCGGAAAAGAAAAGACGGGAACCTGATCCCCGTGGCAATTGCCGTTTCCCCCCTCAAGGATCAAGGCGGCCGGATGGTCGGGGGCTCCGCCATCATGCGGGACATGACCGAGCGAAAATTCATGGAGGACGTTCAACGGCGCTCGGAGGCAAGCTTTCGATCCTTCGTGGAGAACGCTCCATTCGGAATTCTGAGAACAACTCCGGAAGGGCGAATCGTCCAAGCCAACCCGGCGCTCGTGGAAATGCTCGGCTACGACTCTGAACAAGAGGTGCTGGGCCTGAGCATGGGCACGGATGTATATCTCAATCCCGGCGAACATGAAGAGGCGACCCGCTGGTCGCGGAATCAGGACTCGGTGAGAGGAATCGAAGTCGAATGGAGGCATAAGAGTGGACGGCCGTTCACCGTCCGCTGTGCCGCGCATGTGGTGAAGGACAGCAACGGGAACGTGGAGTTCCTGGAGGGCTTTGTCGAGGATATTTCGGAGCGGCGAGCCCTGGAGCAGCAGGTGCGGCAGGGGCAAAAGATGGAAGCCATCGGCCGGTTGGCCGGCGGAATCGCCCACGATTTTAATAATTTGCTCGGAGTGATCATCGGGTATGGCGATCTGGTGTTGGAACAGGCCGGCGTGGACAACCCTCTGCTAAAGCCCGTGGAGCAAATCAGGAAGGCGGCCGACCGGGCGTCGGTGCTGACGCGGCAACTTCTGGCATTTAGCCGGCAGCAAGTGCTGGAAATGAAGGTGCTCAATCTGAATGAAGTGGTGGCGGAAATGGCCAACATGCTGCCGCGGTTGCTGGGCGAGGATATTCACCTGGAAACGATCCTGGATCCGGCGCTGGGACAAGTGAAGGCCGATCAAGGACAGATCGAACAGGTCCTCATGAATTTGGCCGTGAACGCGCGTGACGCCATGCCTGGCGGCGGACGGTTGCTGATCCAGACGAGGAATGTACAGCTCGAAGAAGGATTCGCCTATAAGCAACCGGCAATGGTTCCCGGCGAGTACGTCATGATTCTGGTGAAAGATACCGGCATGGGCATGGATGCTCAAACGCAGGCCCACATTTTTGAGCCATTTTTCACGACCAAGGAGCGAGGGAAGGGGACAGGCCTTGGACTTGCCACTGTCTATGGTTTTGTGAAGCAAAGCGGCGGGTATGTTTGGGTCAAGAGCGAGCCGGGAGTGGGCACAACGTTCACGATTTACCTGCCGCAGGTGTCCGAAACAGTTGAACAAAATGGCACGAGCACGAAGACGGCCGCCCCGAGCCGCGGCGCCGGAATCATCCTCCTGGTGGAGGATGAAGAAATGTTGCGCACCTTAGCGCGCAGCATCCTCGAACAGAGCGGGTATACAGTTCTGGAGGCCTGCGACGGAATGGAGGCGGTGGATATCGCGAGGGAGCACAAAGGGCCCATCCACCTGCTGCTGACGGATATGGTGATGCCCGGAATGAATGGCCGGGCAGTTGCCGAAAGAGTGAGCCGATTGCATCCGGATATCGCTGTAGTCTACATGTCCGGGTACACAGGATTCAGCGCGGAGGAAGCGGCCAGTTTGGATGCGGCCATTATTTCCAAGCCCTTCACCCGTGACACGTTGCTCCAAAAATTGAGTGAAGCCATGAAATTAGAGAAGAAACCAAACCGGGCTTAGGGTTCACTCCCCCTCAGTTGGCGCTTGACCCGAACTATAAACACAATCCGCTGTCTCTGCGAGACTATTCGATCAGGGCGGGCAAAAAATTATCAGATGATGTTTGCTGGGAGCGCCAACCTCCCGATTAGCGATTGACACGACGCCAATCGGGAGATTGGCGTTCCTAGTGATAAAGCATGGTAAAAGTGAAACGGGCAGCGGGGACGATACATTTCCGCTGCCCGTTTCAATTTTTCAAGGCCGTGATGGGCGTTTACATTTTTTTCTGCGCGGTGGGCGGGAGCAAACCGTTCATGCGCAGGTGCATCGAAAGCCCGGCGTAGTGATCCGCGAAATCGGTGATGACCGCCAGGGCCGCGCCAAGGCGCGTGATCTGCTTGCCGCCAAAAAACGGGACCATTTCCGCCATGTTGGCGTCCGTCATTTTTGAGAATTGCTCGCCGCAATAATCCATGGACGCTTTGAGCCCGGCGACCAATTTTTCTTTGGGATCGGTCTCGGAGCTCTTTGGGAAGGGCGTCGCCGGCGGCGTGAAAAGCTTCGAGCACACCGCGTTATTCACATCGGCAATGTGGCCGATCGTTTTTCCGAAGGTCATATTTTCCGGGGTCGGGCGGAAGCCGTATTTTTCCTCCGGCATAATTTGGGCGGTGGCGACCAGGTTCTTTGCATAATCGTCGAACACTGCGCGAACACTGGCGGTAAGCGGATTTGCCGTCGCGCCTTGGGCCCTTGCAACCATGGGCGCAACCAGACAAATTGCAATAAGGCAGATCAATCGTTTCATCCCTGGATTCTCCTTTGGCACCACTCGGTCAAGCCAGCATACGACGGATAGTAGGCCCATTCAAGCGGATGTCCGGAGCGATGCCCGGCCGATCAATCGGGATGCTGAAGCATGAGCGCTTCATTTACTGCGTAACAGTCGTCTCAGCCAAGAACGCGCCCGGGTGAGCTGGGTCCTGGAACCGAATCGTGACCGCTCCGCCATCGGCGATGACCAAATCGAGCGTACCATCGCCGTTCATATCCCCGATCGTCACTGCGTTAACACCATTGGGGCCAGGGTAGTTTGTTGCCGCCTTAAATTGCCCCGGAAGTGACGGATCCTGCAGAAGTACTGAGACGCTGCTCCTGGAAAAGTCGAGATTTCCGAAGTTAGCCACGACAAGATCCGGCTTTGCGTCACCATTGAGGTCGGCAATCGCCACGGCTACGGAATGGCTGTCCGTCTTGTAATTCACCGCCGGCAAAAAGGTGCCGGGATTGGCGGGATCTTGGAGAAGAACGGAAACACTCGCCGTAGTGCCGTCGCTGGAAGAACCCGAATTCGCGACCACCAGGTCGGGCTTGCCATCTCCATTCAAGTCGCCGACAGCCACGTAAAATGGCTGCAGCCCCGCCCCATAGGTCGCCGCAGGGGAGAACGAGCCGGGCGTATTCGGATTCTGCAAAAACACGATGACGCTTGTTCCATTCGCAGCGACCAAATCCAGCTTGCCGTCGCCGTTCAGATCTGCAATTGCCACAGAGGAAGTTCCCGACGAGACGGCCAGGGTTGTCGGCGACAAAAAAATTCCGGGCTTGTTTGGGTCCTGGAAAAAGATGGAAATGCCATTCACATTGGCAACGGCGAGGTCAGGCTTGCTGTCGCCATTCAAGTCGCCAATCGCAACCGCCGCAGGTTGGGTCCCCGTGTCATAGTTCGCTGCGGAAAGGAATTGACCGGGATTTGCCGGGTCTTGCAGGAACACGGAAATGCCGGTCGAAGCTACGTTGCCGCCCCGTGTGCTGTTGGCAGTTACCATGTCGAGCTTGCCGTCCCCGTTCAAGTCGCCCACTACGATCATCCCCGGATCGTTGCCCCCTGGCGAGTCGCCCGCGCCGTAAGTTGTTGCGGTGAGAAACGCGCCCGGGCTGGCTGGATTTTGCAAGGACACGCTGGCGAAGCCCGGCTGCGACACGTCGGTCTGAAAATGCGTGAAGCTGCAGGCGATATCCGGCTTCCCGTCGCCGTTTAGATCGCCAATGGCGACAGACCAGTAGATTGAAAACGGTTGTATCGTCGGGACGCTGCCGCCATACAGGCCGCCGTTGCATCCGGCAAAGAAAGGGAGGGAGATCGAGATTGCGAGCAACAGCGTGCCAGAAACTGTGCGCCGCGCCGACCGCATAGAATTCTCTCCGACGATTACCTTTGCGGGGCCATTCCCGGAGGTCTTCCGCCAATCCTCTTTCAGGACTGAACTTAATTATCAGATTGCCCTAGCCACTCCTGCTTTGATCACCTTACGTGTACTTCACGAGCGCCATGAATCCGAAATCCATATGCAGTTGCATGTGGCAATGGAAAAGGGATGGGCCGGGATGATTGGCGACGAAATCGACTTCCGCGTCGCTGAAGCGCGGGATGTTAACGATGTCTTTCTTTATGCCGGCCGTGGTTTTCCCGCCGATCTTGACGATTTCAAAATCGTGGCGGTGCAGGTGCAGCGGGTGCGTGTCGCCTGTCTGATTGTGGAAGACCATGCGGTAGCGCTTGCCCTTTTGCACCAGGATGGGGTCTGTGTCCGGCCAGGATTTTTCGTTGATCGTCCAGCGGTTGAAGTCCACACGATTGCCGGGAATTTTCTTGAATGTAAGGTCGAAGGTTCCATCGGGTTCCGGAAGTTTGTCCTGCGTGCCGAAAGGAGTGTAGTCCCACGGCACCTTAGTAGTCTTCACCCATTTTTGTTCGCCGGTCTGGCCTGCGTATTCGATGACAATGCCCATGCCGTTCATTCGCTCTTCGTCGTCAATCGAGCCGAGGGCCCAGACGCCCGGCTGGTTCATTTCTACAATGGCGTCAACGCGCTCGGCCACGCCGAGGGTTAACACATCCACGGAGGCCTGCGTGGGCACGGGGTTGCCGTCCATGGCGATCACTTTGAATTTGTGTCCCGGCAGGGCGAACGAAATGTCGTCGGTGGCGCTGGAATTTAGAATGCGCAGAAGTACCCGCTGCCCTTGCTTCACGCGTATGGGATCGCCGTGCCCGAGCGCCTTGTCGTTGATCGAACTGTTCTTGTAGGCGATTTCCCAGCCGTTGTTCGCAGGCCCCAGGTGCGCAAGGGAAGGCCCCCAGTGATGCGCGGCCAGGAAAAATTCCTGATCGTAATTTCCGGGCTCGCTCTTCGGCTCCACGTAGAAGAATCCGAATTGCCCGCTGAACGTTGCAATGTCAAGATTTCCCTTGGACGGCATATGCGTGTGGTACCAGCGTGATCCGACAGGCCCCGGCTCAAATGTGTATTGGCGGCTGCCGTGCGCGGGAACCACCGGCGTTCCTTCTTCCATCGAGCCATCCACTTCGGAAGCAACAAATTGCCCGTGCCAGTGCACAAGTTCCGGCATGTCGGTATCGTTGTGCACGTCCACTGTGACGCGCTTGCCTTCGCGGAACCGCAAGATGGGGCCCGGAACTCTGCCGTTGTAACCGGCCGTTTTGATTACAACCCCCGGCGCGATTTCAACGCTGACCGGCGCGATGCGAAGCGTAAGGTCAGGCTTCGCAGGTGGAAGCGCAGCCAGGGAGGAAAATCGCGGCACGGAAGCCAAAGCCGCACTCGCGGCGCTCACCCCGGTTACGGCCAGGAACTCTCTCCGATTCAGCATAGTAACCCTCGAATCTTCCGGAATAGTTGGAATGGAAATGATTGTGAAACGCCATGATCCGATTGACTTCGGACCGTGTCAAGCAAGATTCATCCAGGTCCCAAGCCGAGGGTAGGCCATGCGGCGAGCGCCTATCCTTGGGAAACGCATTCGCCAGCCACAGTCGGGAGGAAGGTCCCTGTCTCCGAACTGTTCTCCCGGCCAGTAGACTGGATGTAATGGATTACGTAAATTGAGGCATATTCAATTTCGTCGTCACCGTTTTGCGACCTGCCGGAGAAAGGACAGAAAAAGAAACATGGGGGAAGATGCTGCAGTTGCCGAGTTCAAAGTCGGAATCAAACTATTGCGGGATGGTCACCCAAACGAGGCGTTTGAATACTTTCGAAACGCTGCCGATTCGGAACAAAGAAACCCGTTTTACCTTTCATTTCTGGGGTTGTCCGTAGCCCGCGCCCAACGGAAGTGGGCCGCGGCAGTGGAACTTTGCGAGATGGCCCTGAGTTTGAGGCGCAACGAAGCGCAACTCTACTTGAACCTGGCGGAAGTCTACGTGGCCGCTGGACGGCGCGACGATGCCGTTGAGGTACTTGACCGAGGCTTGATTCAATTCCGGGCTGATGCTCGAATCAGGAGAGCGCGCGCCAATTTAGGCAAGCGGTGCTCCCCGGTACTGCCCTTCCTCGACCGCGAGCATTTCTTGAACCGGAGCCTGGGGAAGCTGCGACACCGCATCGCGGGGCGGCGCGGGAAGGTAGAAAATTAAAACACGATCTGCGAATCCGGAGCCAAGTCCCGGGCGACCCTCTCCACGGACAGTGAAACTCCACCAAATTACTCGTACAAGCCCGCGAGCGGAATGACTCTGATACAATCTCCCTTCTTCGATCGTTCCCTATGGACTCGCCGGCGCCGAAATTTCATCTGCCCCCCTGGCTTCAGGCGGTCGTCGCCTCAGCGGGAGGGCTGGGGCTTTTCCTCATCGCGTTTCTCGATTCGTCTGTCCTGACATTTCCGGTAATCAATGACTTGTTGCTGATTGATCTGTCGGTCCGTTTTCCGGCAAGGATGCCGTATTACGCGACAATGGCCACGCTTGGCTCGGTGGCCGGGTGCCTGCTGCTCTACTACATTGCGCGGAAGGGAGGGGAGGCGATGTTTCAAAAGCAGGCGGGGCCGCGCGCGGCGCAAATCCGCGCCTGGATCAAGCGCAACGGCTTCCTCAGTATTTTAGTGACGGCTCTGCTTCCGCCTCCAACTCCCTTTAAAGTATTTGTCATTGCAGCGGGCGCTCTGGAAATGCCTGTGCAAGCATTTGTGCTGGGCTTGCTGGCGGCGCGCGGTATTCGTTTTTTTGGCGAAGGTTTTCTGGCCATTCGTTACGGAGATCGGGCCGGCCAGTTTCTCGTGACTCACAAACTGGAAGTCGCGGGAATTACGCTACTCGCTGTATTAGCACTCTATTTTTTTTCACGCCTTGCATTCAAGCAACCCACTGCGTCATGACTGTCGGGTCAGCCTAAATTTGACATGCAAATTGCGGAGTCCTGGCGGGGGTATGTGGCGCATGCTTCAGCTTGCGGGGGTTAGTCCTCGCAAGGACCAAACCCCGCAAGCTGAAGCATGCGCCACTCAAACCGCTGTGGACCGTGTTCAATTGCCAGTCGCAGGCTCAAATTCGAGATGCTCGCCGATCACCTGGCTCTGCGCGTTCAGATCAATGACGGCGATGACGCCGCGGCGGCCCGCAAATTCGGACGCGAAGCGCATGTCGCGCATACGTACCTGGAAACCGTCACCTTCAGGCCGGACGCTCGCCAGCGGAAATCGCGCGAAGTTCAAGAACTCGACGGCCACTGGACACCTGACCGCGTTGTTCAGCGTGAACGAAGGCTGCGGCTTGAAGTGCACGTCCGCCGATTCAGGATCGAATTGGCGGACGGGCCCCAGCGGCACTTCCAGATTGAGGACCGCGTTGTCTGTCTCCAAGACCCCCGACCACAGAAGCGGATTCGACGGCAGGGGAAACGCCGCTGCCACCAGAGGAGTTTGTCCCCGGTACTCGCGCGAATCGAGAAGCGCGATCGCCCGCTGGTGGGCAAACGCCCGGCCGGCGATGACCAGCGCAACGAACACCAGACCGGCGATCGCTGCTCGCTGACGGTCGTGGCGCTTCGGCTTCGATCCAATCTCTTCAAGGACCAGGCGAAATAATTCCGGAAGGAGCAATCCAACCAGCAGGAAGAAAAGAATCCACGAGTCCACTGGGTAGGCCAAGTCCCATGCGTACCACTTCGGAATGAAGGGCCAGAACACCTTCACGCCGTAGCCATTCAGCATGTCCAGCAATAAATGCGCGCCCGAGCCAATCGCGCATATCGCGAGCGCAGGAATAATTCCCACCGCGAACTTCGGATATTTGCGGCCGGTGATCCAGGAAATTGTCGCAACCGCCGCGACGATCGCCGCGGTGCCAACCAGCGAATGAGTGACCGTCCGATGGCCGCGCAAGAATGTGTCGGCACCGGCGAGCCGCGTGACCCAGTCCACGTCCGCAACTAGGCCGGAGACGAGCAGCATCGGAGTCGCGGCGCGCGTGATTTTATTTAGCCCGGCGCGCCCAAGAGAGATGGAGATAAGCGCATGCGTTACGGGTTCCATGGTCTGCTGGTTCGCTTTGTAGGGCAGCCACTCTTGGCTGTCCGCGCCGTGTCGGCGATGCAAAAGAGGACAGCCAAGAGTGGCTGTCCTACTAAAAGCTTCCCGCGCTGATTGGTCGAACGCCGGGGGGAATACTACAACGGATCGGGGATGGCGAGGGTGAGAGCGTCGGGCACAATCCGAAACTCGACGGGGAGGCGGCCGGCAGGCTCTCCATCCACTTGAATCTGGACCTGGGACGCGCTGTTGGATTCGCACTGCAGGGAGTTGGTCTTGAAGAAGCGCACGTAACGCGCGCTGCGCAGTCTCCCCATCCAAATGAGCGGCATATAAGCGAGGTAGCGCCAGGCGCTGCGTGTGGTAACGAACGCAAGTTCGAATTGCGGCTGCAGAAGGTCGGCTTCAGTGGTGATTTTGAACGGCCCGCCGTAATGCTTCGTGCGGCCCACGATGACGAGAGAGGCGTCAATGCCCATCGCGTTGCCCGCCATGGACGTTCGAAACATGGGGAAATCGTAGCGCGTCAACTGGCGAAGGCCTTCCTGCCAGTAGGCCAGAATGCCCGCCTTGAGCTTGATTTCCGGGCGCACGGCGGAAACCAGTGCGCCGTCCGCTCCGGCGCCCGCGACGCTCAGGAAATAGCGCGGCTCGCCACTGGATTTTTCCGGAATGGCCAGGCCAAGCGCAATGCGCCGGTAAGGCGCGTGCACGATGCGTTCGGCAGCGCGCGGCAGGCTCCACGGCAGGCGCAGTTCCTTGGCCAGAACATTGGCGGTCCCAGCAGGCAAGACAGCGAGCGGCACCTGGCTGCACGCCAACCCGTTCACGACTTCGTTCAGCGTGCCGTCGCCTCCGCACACGATTACCAGTTGCCGAGATTCATCGACGGCGCGGCGCGCCATGGCGGTCGCCTCGCCCGGGGCGGTTGTGCTCTGAAGCTCCGTTTCGATTCCAGCGTCGCGAAAAATGCGGCGCGCCTCATCCAGTTTCCGCACACGGCGGCCGCCGCCGGCCGCGGGATTTACGATCAATAGCGCATCGCGAACATTCAAAGACAATTGGCTCACTCCGATCAACCCAAGGGAAACCCATCGAAAAGAACTAAGATACCGTGACTGGGCGAAAAACGTACACCCTGTTTCCGAGCCGGGGGCGCATTGTATACTGAACCCCCATTTCTTTGGATGCCCCGAGGTCGCATGGCGAAGAACGCGACGATTGTCAAACAGATCGAAAAGCTGCGCGAGGAACTGCGCCGGCACGAATATCTCTATTACGTTCAGGACGATCCGGAAATTTCCGACGTCAAATTCGACCGGAAGATGGAGGAGCTGAAGCGGCTCGAAGCGGAACATCCTGAACTCCTGACTGCGGATTCGCCGACGCAGCGCGTGGGCGGAGCGCCGCGCAAAGGATTTGAGACGCGCCGGCACTCCCCGGCGATGATGAGCCTGGACAACACGTATTCGACGGAAGAGCTGGAAGATTTTGACCGTCGCGTGCGTGAACTCTCCGGACGTGAAAAGGTCGACTACGTCACAGAGCACAAATTCGACGGCTTGAGCATCTCGCTGATCTACGAGGGCGGCGTACTGGCGCGAGGCGTCACGCGCGGAGACGGCACGACCGGCGAGGAAGTCACCGCCAATGTGCGCACG
Source organism: uncultured Acidobacteriota bacterium (assembly GCA_963813185.1). Taxonomy (GTDB): domain Bacteria; phylum Acidobacteriota; class Terriglobia; order Acidiferrales; family UBA7541; genus Palsa-360. The sequence goes on along the minus strand of CAWEYA010000018.1, from coordinate 246,178 downwards.
ATCCGCTCGATCCCGCTGCGCGTGGATACCGCGGAACTCAAGAAGCTGCGCATGCCCCTGGATTTTGAAGTGCGCGGCGAAATCATCATGCCGCTGCGGGCCTTTGAAGCGCTGAATGAGAAGCAAGAGGAGGAGGGCGGAAAGCGCTTCTCGAATCCGCGCAGCGCCGCCGCGGGCGCCGTGCGCGTGCTCGACCCTGAAATCACGCGGTCCCGGCGGCTGGATTTTTACGGCTATCTTTTGCTCGCGGGCGGGCGCGTTCCTACGCGGCTTCACTCGGAAGCGCTGGAGGCGATGAACAAGCTTCACTTCAAAGTTTCGCCCGACTGGCGCATGTGTCCATCGCTCGAGGCGGTGAAAAAATTTATCGATTCTTGGGAAGGCAAGCGCGAGAAACTGCCGTACGAAATTGACGGCATCGTGATCAAAGTGAATGAAATTGCGCTGCAGCAGGAACTCGGTTTCACGGCCAAGGCCCCGCGCTGGGCCGTGGCCTACAAATATCCGGCGCGGCAGGAAACGACGGTTGTGAACGACGTCATCTTTCAAGTGGGCCGCACCGGCACGCTCACGCCGGTGGCGGTGCTCGAGCCGGTGCAGGTCGGCGGCGTCATCGTCAGCCGTTCAACGCTGCACAACATGGATGAAATTGCGCGGCTGGGCTTGCACATCGGCGACACCGTGATCGTCGAGCGCGCCGGGGAAGTGATTCCGCACGTGATGAAAGTGGTCAAGGAAGGGAAGCCGCGCCGCGAGATCGTGGTCCCGGAACGATGCCCCGAGTGCCACAGCCGGATTCACAAGGACCCCGAAGAAGTGGCCTATCGCTGTGTCAATGCCAGCTGCCCGGCCAAGCGCAAGGAATCGCTGATCCACTTCGCCGGGCGCCACGCCATGAACATCGACGGCCTCGGCGAAAAAATCGTCGACCAGCTCGTGGACAAAGGTATGGTGGAAGACTTCGCCGACTTATATGAATTGAAACTGGAGGATGTGGCGGGGCTCGAGCGCATGGCCGAAAAATCGGCGCAGAATCTGCTCGATGAAATTGCGGCCAGCAAGAACAACAGCCTCGCGCGGCTGATCTATGCCCTGGGCATGCGCTTTGTCGGAGAACGCACGGGCCAGCTCCTTGCCGAACATTTCGGTTCGCTGCCGAAACTCGCCGAAGCCAGCATGGAAAAACTGGAGGAAGTGCCCGAAGTCGGCCCCAAGGTCGCGCAAAGCATCGCCGATTTTTTTTCCGAGGCCGCGAACCGGAAATTAATTCAGCGCCTTAAAGAGGAAGGCCTGACGATGACGGAAAAACGCGCGGCGCCGGAAGACACGCGCTTCGCGGGCAAGACGTTCGTCTTTACCGGTGTTCTGGCGCGGCGTTCGCGCGAGGAGGGCGGAGCGGAAGTGGCTCGCCACGGCGGAAAGGTGACCAGTTCGGTCAGCAAGCTCACCGATTACGTCGTGGTCGGCGCCGATCCTGGTTCAAAATACGACAAGGCGCGCGCGCTGGGAGTCACTATCCTGCACGAAGATGAATTCGAAGATTTGGTGGCCGGGCGGCGGAAAGCAGGGCCGGACCGGGCCACAACTCCGCAGGCGTCAGCGAATTCCAGGAGTAAAGGGCGTTCGAAGAAGGCTTCGAGCAGCCATTAGCCCGGCAGGAATAGTGAGTGTCCCTGTTTACACAACGTGTAAAGATTACGTGGCCCCGCACCCCGGAGCATTCCACTCGCCAAACCCGCAATTCTTTGTATTTGTTTGTGGGCGTGGGACTTAAATATACAGTGTTTTTTATTCCAAAATTGGTTGACGACGTGCGATAGTGAACTTGAGTTTTGGGGGATAACGGGGAAGTTCCTGACTACGTGTCAAGGCACCCAGAACTGAAAATCGTGGGGGGAGACCGCAAAATGAGTAAGGCAATATTGTCCGCGACAATCACGCTTGCAGTGAGTTCGCTGTTCATCGCCGGTTGCGCGACCAAGAATTACGTCAAGCAGAGCATCCAGCCGGTGGATCAAAAAATCGATCAGGTCGACAAGAGTTCGCAGTCGCGTGACTCTTCGCAGGTCGCCGACATCAACAAAACGAATCAGACGGTCGATGAGGATGAGAAGAAGCTGTCCGCCACCGACGAAATCGCCAAGACTGCCGACAGTACGTCGAAGGGCGCGATGGCCAAGTCCAACCAAAACACCAAGGACATAAACGATTTGCGCAACGTCATTGCCAATATCGATGACTACAAACCCGCCGGGCAGACCGTGGTGCACTTCGCGATTGCCAAGGACACGCTCACCAAGGACGAGAAGGCCAAGCTGGACGAAGTGGCCTCGCAACTCGGCTCGCAGGCGCGTTATTTCATCACCGTTGAGGGATTCACGGATCAAACCGGAGACATGGCCTTCAACGACCGGTTGAGCCGGGCGCGCGCCGAACAAGTGATTTCCTACCTGGTGGGCAGCCACGATGTTCCTGTGTACCGGATCCACATGGTCGGACTCGGGGATCAGAAATTGATCGACGAAGGCAAGGGTAAGAAAGCACGTGAGGCCAGCCGCCGCGTCGAGATCACCATTTACACCGCCAAGCCACTGACAACAGCTGCAGCCGGGGGGAATTAGGTCCGCTCGATCGTAGGGGGCTAGCTTGTTCCGAGAATGCCGGCCTTGATGTCCGGCATTCTCGGCGTTGAGAAGCGTCGATACACATCGCCGCACCGCGTTAGTTGGCACGTCCGATTCTCGCTTGAATTGCGATCCAAAATAATCCCAAAGAATTCGCCGCGGCTAGGACGCATTCTGATCACAAAAAAGATTTCAGTGGTCCGACCGGCAACAGTTCCCGTGTATTTTTCCGTGCCATCTGCCGCGCAGTTGGTTGAACCAAGATGATACAATGAGCATGGCGGGCAGGCCGGGTGATCGCTGGGCCAGCCTTCGCAAGAAGGCCGGCCGGGAGGAAAGTCCGGACACCGTGGTCTTCGCGTTTGGCGCCTGGGACGAAAGTCTTGGCACAGCGTGCCGGGACGAAAGTCTTCGGCGTGGGACGCCTCAGACTAAAGGGCAACGCGCCTGGTAACGCCAGGGGGCTGACTCTTCGCGCAGTTCGCGCCAGCGAGGCGAGGATTTGGCTACGGAAAGTGCCACAGAAAATAAACCGCCGGTGCAATGCGCCTCGGTGGCCATCGGAAGGAAAACCTTCGGACGGCCTGAAAGCAATTCGCGCAAGCGGATTGCGGAAGGTGACAGCGCCTGGTAAGGGTGAAACGGTGGGGTAAGAGCCCACCGCGTTCCGAGCAATCGGGACGGCACGGCAAACCCCGCGTGGTGCAAGGCCAAATAGGAGGGGAGAGCTGGCCCAGCTCGTTAGGACCCTCGGGTAGGCTGCTGGAGTCCAGGCGCGAGCCTGGACCTAGAGGAATGATCGCCACGGCGCGCAGGCGGCAACGCCCACGCGCTGGACAGAATCCGGCTTACAGGCTTGCCCGCCATATTATCTTGCCACTCACGTAATTCGCGAATTGCCCCGCTCCTGTAGTGGTCCGCGTCCGCGTTTGATTTTCGAGGAGTTTTCTCTGGACGGCGCAGAATGACCTCCCCGCACTGACAGGAAGTTTCGACGGCCAACACCGTGACCGGATCGAATCCATCGCGGACGGGGGTCGCCGGACATCACCGATACAAAAGGCAGTACTTTGATGGCCGAGAGAGAGCAAAGCATTGTCGATCTTGTCGCACCAGGACTGACGAACCAGTGCCTCAGACAGGCTTCGCCTATGTCTATTCGCATGCAAGGCTAGAGGTTAGGTGAACGTAAAACTTTCCGCAGCCGTCAAAAATACATATATGCGAGGGCTAGTACGGTTAGCAAAGTGGTTTGATTCGATAGGTTTACGAATTTCTTCTGTATTGGAAGCTGACTTGCATTGGAGATGTCGGGGTTTGAAAGGCCGTTTATTTTCAACGACGGGGGCGGCGGCATTTGAATCTCGCGAAGCAACTCAGGGGGGAACCTTCTTGATCATGAGCTAGTATTTGTGCATTCGTTCGCTTATGAGTTACCGGGTTGCCTGATTTTCTCGAGGTTAGGACCTGGCGGCGCTGTCAATTTTCGCCGATGTCCTCCGGCCAGCAGATGCTGTGGAACATCCAGCCCTGTTGCTGTGATTTATTCCAGACCCAGTCCCAATACGATGGGCCGGCAATGAGATAGCGACTTGAAGTGCACCCTCCCGGCGGAGGTTTGTTCGCGAGCACGAACTACGAGAGGGGTCGAGAGCAAAAAGAGATTGAACATGTCAAATGACGCAACCAATGAGCCCCCTCTTCCCAGATGGCGTGAACGGATCCGGGGACTGAATAACGTTCCGCCTCTGTTCAAAATGGTTTGGGAGGCAGCTCCCGCGGCCGTCACTTCGAGTCTCTTCCTTCGGCTGATCATTTCTTTGATCCCAGTGGCCATGCTGGCAATCACTCGGGTGATTATCGATTCGATCTACGGTTTAACTTCCCAGCATAGGGCTCTTCCGGGATTTTTCTGGTGGCTGGTGGCCTTGGAATTTGGTCTGGCCAGCCTCGGGACGATTCTGGCGCGGCTGACCGACTTTTGCGACAGCGTGCTCGCCGACAAGTACACGCGGCACATCAGCACGCGGATCATGGAACACGCTTCCCGGCTGGACCTCACCCGGTACGAAGATCCTTCTTTTTGCGACAAGATGGAGCGCGCGCGAGTGCAGGGCACCGACCGCGTAATGATGATTCAGATGACGGGCCGGCTGATCCAGGAAGGAATCACGACGGCGAGTCTCGCGGTCGGCATTTTTCTTTTTTCTCCGTGGATGCTGTTTTTTCTCTTCCTATGCGTCGTGCCCGCATTTTTGGGAGAGACGCACTTTGCTTTTCTCGGTTACTCGATGAATTTCAAGCAGACCCCGGCTCGCCGGCAAATGGAATATCTCCGGGTTCTTGCGGGCAGCAAAGAGAGCGCGAAAGAATTGAAACTGTTTCGGCTTGGACCCTTCCTCGTGCGGCGGTACAAAGCCCTCTCGGATGTCCTGCATCGCCAGACTGTGGATTTGGCAAAACGGAAGCTCCTCTTCGGAGGGCTTCTGACGGTTCTCGGTACCCTGGGCTACTACGGAACCTACGCGTACGTCATTTATGAGACCGTGCTGGGAGCCTTGACTCTCGGCCAGTTGACGTTTCTGGCGGGAGCGATTGCCGGAGCCAGTACCAACATCCAGTCATTCTTTTCGACATTTTCGGGAATCGCGGACCAGGCGCTGTTCATGACGGATCTGCTGGATTTCTTTTCCGTGCAACCGCAGATCAAGACAAAGCCCGGCGCTATCGTTGCTCCCCGGCCGATCCGGCATGGAATCGAGTTCCAGCACGTTTGGTTCGCATACCCCGGAAATCACACTCCCGTCTTGCGCGATATCGATTTTCGACTGGAGCCTCGCGAGCGAATCGCCCTGGTCGGCGAAAACGGCCAGGGCAAGACGACGATCGCAAAACTTTTGACGCGCTTGTACGACCCCACCGAAGGAAGGATCCTCCTCGACGGCGTCGACCTTCGGGAATACGACTTGGAAGATTGGTGGAACGAAATCGGCGTAATTTTTCAGGATTTCATGCACTACGACATGACTGTCACTGAAAATATCGCCGTGGGGCGCATCAATGCCCCAATCAATCCAATGCAAATTCAAGCGGCAGCCAGGAAAAGCTTCGCCGAGAGCGTAATCTTGAAGCTGCCGCGAGTATACGAGCAGCTCCTTGGATGCCGTTTCGAAGGCGGGCTCGACCTGTCCGGCGGCGAATGGCAGAAAATCGCCCTGGCTCGCGCGCATTTGCGCGACGCGCAACTGTTGATCCTGGACGAGCCGACCGCGGCGCTCGACGCTCGATCCGAGCGCGAGGTTTTTGAGCGATTTGCCGATCTTACCAAAGAGAAAACCACACTCCTCATCTCCCACCGATTCTCCACAGTCCGCATGGCGGATCGTATTTTCGTTCTCGAGGGGGGAAGGATCGCCGAGCAGGGCTCGCACGACCAGCTCATCAGTGATGGCGGGCGGTATTCGGAAATGTTTGAACTTCAGGCGGCTGGCTATCGGTAGAGCCGGGAACTGTTGAGGGGGGAAATGGGAACCACACATCAATCTTCGGTTGATTTCGGGTCCGTCTTTCCGCTGCCGGAGAGGAAGCTTCTCTGCACCGGCTGGCGAGGAGCGATTCACCCGGTACCAAGCCAACGCCGCTCGACACATTTCGGCTGGCTGCAGGAAATACTTCAGTGGCAATCCGTCATACCCAAGGAATCCCACAACTACCTGGAGATTTACTGGAAGTGCGCCGCGGAACGCGTCAACTGCGCCGCCAAGGTTGTGCACGAGCAATCGTCGAAGCGAGCCGCATTGAGTGGAGTCGCGAAAATAGTCTCGGACAACCTATCCGTCATGAAGCAGGCGCTGGCCGAATCTCGAACAGGAATTCAAAAGGCGTATCGCCTTCCTCATGTAGGAGTGGCGGGTTGCCCATCTCCCCTTCCGCGCTCTTTTGCACTCGCAAACATCTACTTGCGTTTTTCGAGATACGAATTTGATGAACAGGAATTTGCGCGGTTCCTTGCGGCGGTGCAAGAGAAAACTCCTCTGGAGATTGCTGAAATCTGGAATCTGAAGCCATATCTGGAACTTGCGCTGCTCGAACAAATCGGCAATGAAACGGCGCAGAATGGGATCGGCAACGATCAGCAGGAAGTTGCGCAAGTCCGCGCGGGGGCCGGAGGGAATCCGAGCCGTTTGACGTCCCTGCTGGACAGCTTGCGCCATATTTCCGGAATCGAGTGGAAAGAGTTTTTTGAAAAGGCGTGCTTGACGGAACAAATTCTGCGAATGGACCCGCGATGCGCTTACGCGAGAATGGACTACGACACGCGCGAAGCCTATCGTTCGGCCGTGGCTGATTTCGCCGCTCACTCGAATTGTACGGAGTCTGAAGTGGCGCGGAAAGCCATCGGGCTCGCCCAGCTGGCTGAAAAGAATCCCTACCCAAGTAAAAGAGCGAGAGAGCGGCGGACCCACGTTGGCTTTTATCTGGTGGATGATGGGCAAGCCGCTCTGAAAAAAGAAATCGGGTATCGCCCGCCGCTCGCCATGCGAATTCGAGGCATTGTTCTTAAACGGCCCGATTTCTTCTATTTTCTTGGAATTGAGCTGATCACTTTCGCAATGATCGCTGTGTTGATTTCTTTACTGCACGTAAAGCTTACAAGCCACTTTGCCGTGGCGCTTTTTGTGCTTCCTGCGTTGGAATGCGCAGTGGCGACGGTCAACATGCTGGCGACTCGAATGTTTCCTCCCAGAAGGATTCCGAAACTCGATTTTTCTAAGGGCATTCCTCAATCCTGCGCCACTGTCGTGGCGGTGCCCGCGTTGCTGACCAGCGAAGGGCAGGTCATGCAAGCCGTGCAAGGACTGGAGGTCCGATTTCTGGCCAATCGCGACCGGAATCTTCATTTTGCTCTGCTTACCGATTTGCCGGACTCGACCGAGCAATTCGACGAGAAGGAATCGCTGGCCAAGCTGTGCTCGCGGCTCCTGCGCGAGCTCGATGAGAAATACGCGCACGAGAACAGAGGAAGATTGTTTCATTTCCACCGCCATCGTAAGTACAACCCGGCCGAAGAGCTGTGGATGGGCTGGGAGAGAAAACGCGGCAAGCTTCTGGACTTCAATCGCTTCCTGCTGAATCAGGACGACCAGTTCCCGGTCAAGACAGGGGATACGTCGCGCCTCAAGAACATTCGATTCGTCATCACTCTGGATCTCGACACGCAACTGCCTCCCGGCGCCGGGCACAAGCTCGTCGGGACTCTGGCGCATCCACTCAATCGCGCGGTCATCGATCCCGGCAAAAATACAGTCGTGGAAGGTTACGGAATCCTGCAGCCGCGAGTGGACATCAGCGTCAAATCTGCGAGCCGCTCCCGTTTTGCCTCATTGCTGTCGGGAGATGCCGGCTTTGACATCTATACGCGAGCGGTTTCAGACGTATATCAAGATCTGTTTGGGGAAGGCATCTTCACGGGCAAAGGAATCTACGAGGTCGAAACCTTCCAAAAAGTTCTGGAGCACCGGTTCCCGTGCAACACTGTGCTGAGCCACGATCTGATCGAAGGGGCGTACGCGCGCGCGGGATTGGTATCTGATGTGGAAGTCGTCGACGACTATCCCTCCCACTTCAGCGCCTTCAGCCGCAGAAAACATCGCTGGGTCCGCGGCGACTGGCAAATCATCTTCACTTTGCTCCCCCGCGCCCGGAACTACTTCGGCCAGACGGTGCCCAACCCGCTCAGCGCCATCTCGCGTTGGAAGATCATTGACAATTTGCGCCGCAGCCTAACGGAGTTCGCGATGTTGCTGCTCCTCTTTTACGGCTGGCTGCTTTTACCGGGAGACGCTTTGCATTGGACGCTGGCGGCGGTCGCGGTCATGCTGTTTCCGACCTGCTTCGAATTCTTGCTGGCCGCCCTCACGGCGGGAAATGCGTGGTTCCGGCCTGACTTCTGGAAAAATCTTTGCGCGGATTGTGCCGGTGCGCTTGCTCGTATTTGCGTGCGGCTGGCGTTTCTCTGCCATCAGAGTTTGATCGACATGGACGCCGTTGTGCGAGCGGTAGTCCGAATGAAATTCACCCATCGCCGACTTTTGGAATGGGAAACCGCAGCCGACTCGGAATTGGCAGGCGAGGACGGCGGGCTCGTGGATGTGTACTTGAAATACAGCGTGCTGCTCACGGTCGCGATCGGGCCGCTCGTTTTCGCTCTCCATCCTCAGTCTTTCCGGATCGCGATGCCGTTTGTGGTCCTCTGGGCGGCATCGGCCTGGATCGGTGAATGGCTGAATCGGCCGCAACGCCCGTTGTCGTGCCGAATCAAGGCCAAAGATCGCGGAGCGATTCGCAATGCCGCGCTGCGTACATGGCGGTTTTTCCACGAGTTCAGCAATCGGGAGGAGAACTGGCTGATTCCCGATATCGTGCAGCAGGCGCCGCCGCTCATTGCGCATCGCATTTCACCGACGAACCTCGGTTTGCTGCTGAATTCAAGATTAGCCGCGCACGATCTGGGCTTCTTGACCACACAAGAATTTATTCGAGATACGGAAAGGACGCTCGAGACCGTCAGCCGGATGCCCAAGTGCAAAGGCCATCTGTATAACTGGTATGCGACCGACTCGCTCGAGCCGGTTCCGCCCCTCTTTGTCTCCACTGTGGACAACGGGAATCTGCTTTCAAGTTTGTGGACATTGAAACAAGGCTGCCTGGAGATGATCAAACAACCCCTGTTGCGCCGGGCGCTATGGGAAGCGCTTCACGATCATGCCGGTTTATTGGCCGAGGTCGCCACACAAGATGCGGCAGGCAGCGAACTTGTTCCTGGCATTCTCGATCTGAAGCAGACCACAGAACGGCTTGCTTCAGCCGGGACAACTCAGGCCAAGGAGTTGCGCGCGCTGGAAATTGACGCGCTAATTATTTTCAGTCGTATCGCGAGAGGCGGCGGGAACGCAGAGGTGGCTTGGTGGGGGAGGGAATTGCCGACGCGCGTGACAAACTTGCTCAAGATGTTGGAGACGTTCGCGCCCTGGCTGGATGCGCATTTTGAATTCTCCTGCCCTCTGTCGAAATCAGAAATAGGGCATATGGCACAGGACCTCACTTTGGAATCGATTCCCCGCCTGTACGGGGAGTTGTGCTTAAAACTCGACAACTGCACCGAAAACATGGCGGAGAATGCAGCGGCAGCGACAAAGCATTTCCGGCACGCGCTGGAGAGAGCAATCCAGCTCTCCGAGGATCTGGTAAGGAGATTGACCGCCATTGCCGCCGCCGCTCAATCCATGGCCGACGCAATGGATTTCAGCATTTTGTACGACACGAAAAAGAAGCTTTTTTCGATCGGTTTTGAAGAAGCCGAGGGCGGGCTTAGCAAGTACAACTACGATCTCCTTGCATCCGAGGCGCGCACAGCGGTGTTCGCCGCCATCGCCAAGGGCGAGGCTCCGCAGGAGAGCTGGTTCCACCTGAAGCGGTCCTTCCGCTCCTACCAAGGCGAGGATGTGATGCTCTCCTGGAGCGGGACGGTTTTTGAATACTTGATGCCGTGTCTGTGGATCCGTGCGTACCCCAATACGCTTCTCGACCGCACTGTCCGGGCAGGCATTCGATCGCAGCAAAAGTTTGCGCGGGCCAACCGAATTCCTTGGGGAATATCCGAATCCTCCTGCGCCGAAAGAAACCCCGACGGCCACTACCGGTATCACGCTTTCGGCGTGCCGGGTCTGGCGCTGCACCGGGACGATTGCTCGGGCGATCTCGTTGTGGCCCCTTATGCGACGTTCCTTGGGATGATGTTCGACACGGAAGGCGCGGTAAAGAATCTTCGCAAAATGAAGGAACTCGGCTGGCTTTCGTCGTATGGATTTTATGAAGCCGCTGATTTTACGCCCCGGCGGACCAGCGAAGAGGGCGGGCATATGGTGGTGAGAAACTGGATGGCGCACCACCAAGCGATGAGCCTGGTCGCCGCGGTGAATGTTCTCTGCAATTCGGCGATGCAGCGGCGCTTTCACGCCGAGCCGAGCGTAGCCGCCATCGAGCGGCTGTTGCACGAAAAGTCGCCGCGAGCGCTGACGTACGAGGAAGATGCGGAGAAGATTTCAAAGGCCAGCCCTTCGCTCGCAGCCCTGACCTTGCAGATGCCGCGTCCCGGCATCCGGGATCTTGTTCCAAAACTCCTATGATCACCGAGAACTGGCTGGTGCGCATTCACATGGGCACGTTGTGCCTTTGCGCTGCGCTCGCCTGTCTTGTCGGTGACATTCCGAGGCCGGCATTCGGCCAACTTCCACAGAGTTCCGTCCCGCTGGCGGATGCGTCGCCTGAAACCATCAATGTTGATTTGTCAGCGGCCGCTCATCCGTTCCCGCACTTTTGGGAACAGATGTTTGGCTCCGGCCGAGCCATTCTAAGTTTGCGCGAGAGTTATCGCCGGGACCTGCGTGACGTGAAGCAAGCCACGGACTTCAAATACATTCGTTTTCACGCAATCTTGAACGATGAAGTTGGGGTGTACGACGAGGATGCCCGGGGCAGTCCACTCTACAACTTTTCTTACATCGACCAGATCTATGACGGCCTGCTTGAAAACGGCGTCCGCCCGTTCGTTGAATTAAGTTTCATGCCTGGCAAGCTGGCCGCCCATCAAATTTTCCAATCTTTTTGGTACAAGCCAAATGTTTCCCCGCCCAAGTCCTGGGAAAAGTGGGGCGACCTTACTTCCCATTTGGCGCAACACCTGTTGGATCGTTATGGAATCGATGAGGTTTCCCAGTGGTATTTTGAGGTATGGAATGAGCCCAACCTGGATTTCTGGGCGGGAGATCCCAAAGAGCAATCATACTTTCAGCTTTATGACGTGGCGGCACGAGCCTTGAAATCCGTCAGTCCCCGGCTCCGCGTGGGCGGACCCGCGACTGCGCAAGCCGCATGGGTCGATCGCTTCATCCGTCACGTCTCTGAAAATCATGTTCCCGCCGATTTTGTTTCCACTCACGTTTACGGAAACGATTTGTCGACCGATGTTTTCGGCACGACAGAGACGATTCCACGCAACCGCATGGTTTGTAAGGCGGCGAAGAAAGTCCATGACCAGGTAAAGTCTTCGGAAAAACCCGATCTGCCAATTTTCTTCAGTGAATACAACGCGAGCTATAAAAACGAACCGGACGTCACCGATTCCGAATTTATGGGTCCTTGGCTGGCGGACACGATCCGCCAATGCGACGGGCTCATGGGCATCCTTTCGTATTGGACTTTTTCCGACGTTTTTGAAGAACAGGGAGTTGTCCAGCAGCCGTTTTATGGCGGGTTTGGCTTGATTGCGGCGGGGGGCATAGCGAAGCCTTCCTTTAATGCATTCAAGTTACTTCATAAGCTCGGTGAACAACGAATCGAGTCCCAATCCGACTCGGCCCTGGTCACAAAACGGTCGGACGGCACAGTGGTGATGGCGGTATGGAATCAATGGCTACCCGAAGAGTCCGGAAAATCCAAAGAGGTCACGATCAAACTCTTGGGACGCACGGGAAACCTTCACGCCGCGATCTATCGCCTTGATACCATTCACGGATCGGCTTTGCAGCGCTATTCGGAAATGGGGAAGCCAACCGACCCGACTCGCAAAGAATTGGATGAGCTGCGACGTTCCGCGGAGTTGCCGCCTGCCGAGACGAAATCGCTTACGCGCGGGGAAATCAAAATCACTCTTCCGCCTCAAGGACTTGCCGTCATCGAATTCAGGCCCTGAAAATCCAATCTCATGACGAAAGAGCAGGTTAAAGCGGCGATTAACTAGTTCGCGGCCCAGCGCCCTGGTATTCCTTTAACCCCGCGCGCTCCATCCCGCGCCGCGCTTCCGGATTCTTCATGAAGGTTTCCCAGACAAAACCGGTCCGAGCGTTTTCAACCATCACCATGGTGATTCCCGTATCGATCCCGACAACGTCAGTGTCGTACCAATTCGTCAAAGGATTGAATGCGTCCACGAAGCCGTAGTCGCTCCAGGTGCGCGCTCCATAGCGATCTTTTATCGTGCGCAGAACTCGCATTGTTTCCGGCGGCAGGAAGGGAATCGATCCTGCCGCGGCGCAAGGCACAATCGAGCCGTCGATCGGCCCGGTCGCGGGAGGCCCGCCCCAAACGGTGTAGCCTTTCACGGAATCCGAAGCTGTGATGCCCCACAGGTCATCACTGTAGTCGGGGAATTGTTTTCGCAAGTCAAGGCAAAAGCGCCGGTGAACTTCCGTGGCGATGATCGAATTCTGAAAGTAATCCGCATATTGGTCGCGTTTGCCGCGGAAATCAAACCAGGCCTGGGAATATTGGTGTACGAACAAAGGCGCGAACGAACCGATATAGCGGACGCCGTCATATTCAAACTGCGATCGCCTCCAGGCATTCCAGGCATTTGGCGGCAGCGGGTGGGTCGCCGATCCCAGGCCAAGAAGATACATCATCATCATTTCGCTGTAATTGTCCCAGCGGTATTGCAGGAATCCGGTTTCGGGCCTCCAGCCGTGCGGAAGAATGGGCGTGTCTTCCGAGAGCCAATTCCAGTCCACCCGGTTAAAAATCTCGGATGCCAACTGTTCAATCTCATGATAGGCAAAATGCTGGCGGCAGGTCAGAATGCCGCAAAGCAATATCGCCGTGTCAACGGAAGAAACCTCCGAATCCCACAGCCGCTCGCCGGTATTCACGTTGGCCCAATGGAAGTAGAATCCGCGGTGGTCCTGCATTGTTTTCCACAGGAAACGAAGTGTGTTGACAACGCGGCCGCGCGCTTCGGCGTGGGAAACGTAGCCGCGCTTGTCGCCGATGCATAGCGCCGTCAGCCCGAAGCCAGTCGACGCGATGCTTGCCAAATCGCTCTTATCCGCCTTCCTGACATTGCATCGGTCCCGGACCAGGCCTGTTTCCGGATTCGCTTGTTCCCAGAAATACCGGAAATTAGCTCTCTCAAGTTCTTCCAGGAAAGCGTCATCGCTGGCGGAGAAATACGAGCGAACCGGAGGCGGGGCCGAATGTTTTGTCTGGATCGACGCCGATTGCGGGAGGTACTGATTTCCCAGCCCAAGCCACGGGGCGCAGACCACGGGCCAGGCGACCCGCTTTAGCAACGCCCGGCGCGACATTCCATCGTTGCATTCTTCTCTTCTTCGCATCGGATGTATTATAATCTTTTTGCAACATCGTTGTACCCAGCCAATCGCGATCCGGATAATAAGGGAACCTGCAACTGGAAGATTTTTGTAGAAGAGATACTGGGTGCCAGTGCTGACCGGTCCGAAGAAGCCGCTGCCCTAGCCCTCCTTCTCACGAACCGTCAACCTGATGAGGAAGCTTATTTGGACCGCAGGCGGAAAATCGCGGCATATGCTGGCGGAATTGCGGCGTTCTGCGCCATTCTGCTCATTGTGGTTATTGCCGTCCGTTCACGCCGGATCAAACGGCGCCCCATCACCATTCAAGGCGCAGTGATGGTACAGAATGTCGACACCAAGAAAGAATCCCCTATTGCGGATGTGGAAATCAGCGCGGCGAATGGCATGGCAGCTCACGACGCCAAATCCGATTTCGCCGGGTTTTTCAGGTTGACGCTGCTTCCGCAAGTTGAACCCGGCCAATCCGTCGAACTCAACTTCCAGCACCCTGATTACCTGCCGGTCAAACTGCAGGCGGTGGCCGGAGATAATCTCTACGTGGTAGACATGGCGCCGGTTCACGGCGAGGTGGAAGCCGCCCTGAACGAAAAAGAAATCAGCGTTACAAACGTCCTGGTGCGATACTCAATTGTCTCCACCTCTTTGGAGAACATCGGCAGCGGCGTAAAAACGTTTCAGGTGACGAATCGGGGGAATACCCCTTGCAACGGCCAGCCGCCTTGCTCCCCCGATGGAAAATGGAAGGCGGCGATCGGTTCCGACTCTCTTGATTCGGGAGACGGGAACATTTTCCAGAACGCAAGACTTTCCTGCATTGCGGGGCCGTGTCCGTTTACGAGGATCGACACCGACGGATTTTCCCGGGCCGGGCGGACCATTTCCGTTTCCGTGCGCGACTGGTCCGACACGACTACTTTCTTGCTTCAGGCGGAAGTATATCGGTCCGTGGCCAACAATCTCACGCGCGTGTCCTATCCGGTAATTTTTGGCAGGTCCTTGAATTTCACGTTGCCGGCGGACGCGCAGGGCCCGAGTCTTGAGGCCGAAATGGATGGATCGCAGATTGTTTTCCCATTGGCGCCCGATCCTATCTTGAGTTGGGCCGACTGCAATGTGAGGGCTGAGCGGAAACAAGCGAAGGACTATCGATGCCAGCTCAAGCCGGGATATAGCTTCAAATGATACGTAGAGGCGCGCGCGTCCCCGGAGGCTAATGATGCCTCACATTAAGAAAACATTGTTCGCCACATGTTTCATACTGGCCATGGAAACATTGATGATCATTTCTGCGGGTGACGCATTTGACGCAGCACGTCAGATTCAAAAATCGAGCGCCGGGGAAATTTCCGCGCCCTTGGACGAAATTCTCCGGTATATCTCCTCCGGTTGGGGATCTTTGACGCGGTCTCTGGACCACTGTGAGGCTTTCGAGGACGTCAAGGCCGAGGGAAAATCCATTCTTTATTTTCCCGCGGGTATGCCGATCCCGCCAGCCTCGCGCGAATTGAAAGATCGCTGCTCCATCGGGTTAGAGAATCTCCCGATGAAAATTTCCAGGATTGGGGCCAACGAAATAGCTGCAAACCAGCCCCCCGGCCTGCTCTATCTGGAAAATCCTTACGTCGTTCCCGGTGGACAGTTCAATGAAATGTACGGGTGGGACAGTTATTTTATTATTCGTGGCTTACTCCGGGACAATCGAACCGACCTGGCGAAAGGAATGGTTGAAAACTTTTTCTTCGAAATTGAAAATTACGGGGGAGTGCTGAATGCCAACCGTACGTACTACCTGACACGTTCTCAACCGCCCTTCCTCAGTTCCATGGTTCTGGCCGTATATCATGCGCAAACGAAGCAAGCCCAATCGGACCTCCATTGGCTTGAAAGGGCCTACGCATTGGTGGTTCGCGACTACGAACAATGGAATCAGGCGCCCCACCTTGCCGGAGAAACCGGGCTCTCGCGTTATTTTGACCAAGGCGAAGGTCCCGTGCCGGAAATTATGGGCGATCCGAGCCACTACTATCGCGGTGTTGCAAACTTTTTCTTAATCCATGAGGGCGTAAAAAGTTCGCATTTGATTTTTCTGGATGCGCGGAATCCTGCACCCAAAACTATAGGACCGATCTTCCCCATATTCCTGTGTGACTCGGACTCCAACGCATTCGAGGCTTCGGGGTGCGCGCCCCCGGACCGTGTGGCATTGACGCCAGAATTCTACAAAGGCGATCGGAGCATGCGCGAGTCGGGCTTCGATGTTTCATTTCGCTTCGGACCTTTTGGCGCGGAGACCCATCACTACGCGCCGGTCTGCCTCAACAGTCTGCTCTATAAAACGGAGAAGGATTTGGAGAATATGGCCGGTCTCCTTGGCCGGCAAGACGAGGCCCAGCATTGGAGGAAGAAAGCCCTCGAACGAAAACAACTGGTCATGAAGTATCTGTGGGACAACAGCCGCGGTCTCTTTTTCGATTATAACTTTACGACCCAAAAGCGATCTACCTACGAATATGCCGCGACATTTTATCCGCTTTGGGCCGGACTGGCCTCCCGGGCGCAGGCACATGCGGTGTCGCAAAACGTCGCGCTATTTGAACAGCAGGGCGGGATAGCGATGAGCCGTAACGATTCCCAGGCGCAATGGGACTTTCCCTACGGCTGGGCTCCCATTCAACTCCTTGCCGTGGAGGGCCTTCGCCGCTACGGGTACACTGAGGAAGCCGACCGAATCGCATTCAATTTCCTGGACACGGTCTTGCGAAACTTCAAACGTGACGGAACCATCCGCGAAAAATATGATGTCACCACGGAATCTTCGGAAACGCACATCGGCGCCGGATACGCGCAAAACGTAATAGGATTTGGATGGACGAACGGAGTATTTCTGGAACTTCTCAGTCAGCTCCCACCGGAGATGGCTGCCCGGCTCAATCAACAAGAAAATCCCTCGAGAGCGCGCAGCGGAGTCAAATCTGAAGAACACGGCAAAGAGATTTTGAACGCGACTCCGCCGCGCAGAAGAGAGCCAAAGCCATGAGCACGGCAAAAATTCCACAAACGATCACCATACCTTCCGAATCGCATGGGTCCAAGTTTGTTTATTTGGCGGCGGCAATTGCCGCGCTGGGAGGCCTGCTATTCGGATACGACACAGGTGTGATTTCAGGCGCCGAACTCTTCTTCAAGAATGATTTCACTCTGTCTACTTTCGCTCTGGAGGTGATCGTCAGCGGAGTATTGGCGGGAGCGGCGACGGGTGCGCTTGCGGGCGGACGGCTGGCCGATCTGTTCGGCCGGCGGAAGCTGTTGATTGTGACGGCGATTATATTCGCGGTGGGCGCGGTTCTCTGCGCTCTGGCCATGTCCGCAACTACGCTGATCGTAGGACGGATCATCGTCGGCCTTGGAATCGGCCTGTCCTCCGGCACCGTTCCTGTGTACATCTCCGAAGTCTCCCCCGCGGAGGCGCGAGGGTGGCAGGTCTCTCTCTTCCAGCTCGCCATTACGGTTGGAATTCTTCTCGCCTACGTGGTGGACTATGCCTTTGCGAAGAGCGAGGGTTGGCGCTGGATGTTTGGCCTGGCCGTCATTCCCGCGGCAATCTTCGCTTTGGGGATGCTGTACTTGCCAGAAAGTCCGCGCTGGCTGGCCAGGAGCGGAAACCGCGAAAGCGCTCGAACCGTGCTCATGCGTATTCGTGGAACAGCCGACGTAAACGCGGAGATGCAAGAAGTCGAAGGTACCCTCGACAAGGCAACGGAAAGCGCCCGCATCTCGGATCTTTTTGCGCCATCCCTGCGGCCGGCGTTGATCGTCGGAATCGGATTGGCAATTTTCCAACAGGTTACGGGCATCAATACCGTAATTTATTACGCCCCGATCATCCTGCAAACCGCGGGAATATCCTCCGCCTCCGGCGCCATCCTGGCGACGGCGGGTATTGGCGTAGTGAACGTGCTGATGACCATCGTCTCCATGCGGCTGATCGACAAGGTTGGCCGCCGGCCTTTGTTGTTGGTAGGAATTGGAGGAATGACGGTTTCGCTGGGCATTCTCAGTCTGGCGTTTCATATTTCCGTGCGGTCTGGCGCGCTCGCCTGGTTAGCGGTCATCAGTATGATGGCCTACGTTGCGTCCTTCGCGATCAGTTTGGGGCCGATCTTCTGGTTATTGATTGCGGAAATCTATCCATTGAAAATTCGCAGTTCCTCAGAGGGGCTCGCGGCCACATTCAACTGGGGCTCGAACCTCCTGGTTACGCTCACATTTCTGACCCTCGTGCAACGATTCGGGGCCAGCCCAACATTCCTGTTATATGCGCTGTTTGCAATGGCCGCGTGGATTTTCTCGCACCGCTATGTGCCGGAAACCAAAGGCCGCACGCTCGAACAAATTGAGATGTTCTGGCATTCTCGCACCAAGTGATCACGGTGCTCAGAATTCTCGCCTTCACACTCGACGGTTCTTCGAGCCGTGCGGGGAAAACGCAACGTACACGGCAGGGTGTTGGACCGGGATCCGATACTCTCGGTGATGAAATCGGACTATAGGCCGGGAAGCAGGAATCCGCCGTCCACGACGAGCGTCTGGCCCGTAATGTAAGAACCTTTTTCCGAAGCGAGCAGCAGCGCTAGTTGCGCGACGTCCGACGGCTGTCCGAGGCGCTGGATCGGCTGCTTTGCGAGCACGGCGTCTCGCTGCGCTTCATCCTTCCAGTAGTGCTCACTGAGCGTCGTTTGAATCAAGCCGGGCGCGATGGCGTTCACGCGGACGCCCTTTGCACCAAGCTCCAGTGCGTAGGACTGCGTCATCATGATGAGCGCGGCCTTGGTCATGCTGTAGAGGAGGCTGTGGCGTTGTGGGCGAAGCCCCGCAATGGATGCGATGTTGATGATCGATCCGTTGCCGCGAGCGCACATTCCGGGAGCGATGGCCTTCACCATCCGGAAGGCGCTTTTCAGATTGATCTCGACCATCTTGTCGAATTGTGCCTCATCGGCTTCCAGGCACGGTCCGAAAGAAATATTGGTCGCGGCGTTGTTCACCAGAATGTCCGAAGGCCCAAAGATTCGTTCTGTGACCGCGACCATGTCGGCGATCTGATCCGCGCGGCCGACGTGGCAGGCGATGGGCTTCACGGATGGCCCGATTTCGCTGGCGACCTGGTCCAGCGTTTCCTGTTTGCGCCCGCAGATCACTACGCGTGCGCCTTCGCGGGAAAAGACTTCCGCGATGGCGCGGCCGATGCCGCGGCTTGCGCCTGTTACGATCGCGACTTTTCCGTTCAGCTGGTCCACAATTCCGCTCCTCTATGAGCTTTTGTGACAACTTAAGCTCAGACCGGCCAGCGGCTAAAGCCGGGTAGATGCTGCGCGCTTTACGGCACGGCTGAAGCCGTGCCCTACAAAGATTTGGCAGCAATCTGCCAGTTTCCGTGAACCTGCGGAGAGCTATTTCGCCGCCGCGTTCGCTTCCAGCCCCGCAAGCCGCATCGCCAGCGCGATGGACCGCGACGGGTCGTATGCTCTATACATCGCCAACTTCTCGGCCTCAATCGAGCCCTCAGCGTGCACTGCGAGGACCGCCTGGTAACCGCCATAAACGCGCGTGGTCAAATCGCTGATGAGATTCAGGATGGCCATGCGCCGGTCCGCGGGCCACGCGCCGGGAAGATATTTTTCCAGTATTGGCCTGACTTCAGCTGAATTCCAGTCCATGCCGCCGGGCCCGGTGACGAGCAGCCCTCCGGCCAGGTCCTGCACCGTTTCAACGGCCTGGTGAAACTCGCGCGCGAAAGTCCACTTGGCCATGTTCGTCGTAAACACGTCAGGGCACGCGACCCCGTTTTCCACTTTGCAGCGAAGCGCGGCGAGCTCCGTAAGTCCGCGCACCGTCTCTGCATATCCGCCGAGCCACGTCAGCTTGTCGCGCACATGTCCCGCGCGATCGATGCCGTTCGCTTTGGCCATCACGATTCCCGCGCCCACGAGCGCGTCCAGCAAGGGAAGCTTATAACTCACAGCCGTGAATCGATGAAACTCGACGAAAGTGAGCGCGGTTGCGCCGGCCAGGTCCGGCCGGTCCACGTAAAACACGCGGTCCCGCGGGACGAAAACATTTTCAAATACAGTCAGGGTTTCCACCATTTTATGATTCGTGGAAATCGGGCGCGTGAAAGGGTCATCGGTTCCGTGCAAATAATCGGACGCGTAAAGGCGAAGCCCCGGCGTCGCCACCGGAATCGCAAAGGCGAGCGACCACGGCTCATCGCCCGGGCCCATGGACCGGCTCGGCAGCACGATCACTTCATCCACATACGGAGTACAAGAGGTGTGGATTTTCGCGCCGTTGACGATGATTCCGTCCGCCCGCTTTTCCACGACGCGAACGTACATGTCGGGATCGCTCTGCTCGGAGGGCCGCTTGCTGCGGTCGCCTTTCACATCGGTTTGCGCGACAGCCATCGCAAGGTCCTTGTCCCGGCAATGGCGATAAAACGCCTCGACGCGCTGAATTCCCTGGGCCTCGCCGCTGCGGCCCAGGACGCGCTTCAGCGCGAACAGCGCGTCGGTTCCAATTTCCTTGATCAGCAGGACCAGCGTCGCGCCTTCGGCCGTGCCGGCTTCGATCAACTTCGAGCGGGACAACAAATCCTGCGAGTGGCGTGGCAAGCGGTAGTATGCGGAATATTCGTCCGAGCCTTCGCGGTGAACGGCCAGCTCGCGAAACTTTGGATTTTCAGCCATCGCAAAATCGATGGAAGCATGGCGGGCCGCGACCCCCAGTTCGGGATGTTCCACTACGTTCGGCACACGCTGGCCTCGGTAGTACACTTCGCGGGCGTCGCGCAGGCCCGCGAGAAATTGGGCGGCGGTTCGTAGAGCCATTTCAGCGCCTCCAGAAGATGAATGCGGATTCTATTAGATCACGATCGCCCGCGCTCTCTCTAATTTGCGCGCAAGCAAGCGGGCTTCAGCCTGTCGGGTTTGATATTGCGGAGCATCCAAAGAGCGATAGGCTGAAGCCCGTCCTACCCGCCGCCAAAACGGCGGCGCAAAATGTATTTTTGAATTTTTCCCGTTGAAGTTTTGGGAAGCTCTTCAAACAAGATCTCTCGGGGCGCCTTGAAGCGGGCAATCCGTTCGCACACGAATTCGATCAGCTCCTCTTTTGTAGCGGACATCCCCTGCCTGAGGACTACAAATGCGACTGGAATTTCGCCCCACCGCTCGTCCGGGCGCCCTACCACGACCGTTTCCAAAACCGCGGGATGCTCGGCAAGCGCTTTCTCAATCTCGACCGAAGCGACATTCTCTCCACCAGTGATGATGATGTCTTTAGCGCGGTCGCGAAGCTCGATATATCCGTCCGGAAAGCGCACGCCCAGATCCCCGGTGCGAAACCATTCGCCGGATTGGGCGGCGCGCGTGGCCGGTTCGTCGCCGTAGTAGCCGATGGTTACGTTGTTGCCGCGGATCACGATTTCGCCCAGGGTTTCGCCGTCGCAGGGTACTTCCTTGCCGCTGGCATCGATCACGCCGATTTCCCTGGTGATCACATTGCCGACGCCCTGCCGCGCGTTCAATCTGGCCTTTTCGCTCTCGGACCTGGCATTCCACTCCGGCTGCCAATCGTTGATCACCGACGGCCCATACGTTTCCGTCAATCCATACAAATGCGTGACGCGAAGGTTCAGCGCGGCGAGCCGCGCAAGCAGGGCCGGGGTAGGCGGCGCGCCGCCAATGAACGCGTGGACCGGATGTCTGACTTTTACGCCGCCGGAAGATACGGCGGCTTCCGCGATCATCGTCAAAACGGTAGGAGCCGCGCAAAGATGGGTCACGCTGCCGCCGCAAATTGCCCGCCAAATGGCCACTGGATCGATCTGGCGCTGGCAAATGTGAACGGCGCCTGCCGCCGTCACCGCCCAGGTAAAGCACCAGCCATTGCAGTGAAACATGGGAAGCGTCCACAGATAGGAGCTGTCCAGTCCCAGTCGCGAATGAAACGCCATCGCCAGCGCCTGCAGGTACGCTCCGCGATGCGTGTACATTACGCCCTTCGGGCGGCCCGTGCTTCCGCTGGTATAATTAATCGCCAGCAGCGACATTTCGTCCATCAGGGCGGTAGGGTAGGGCTCGGAAGATCTAAGCAGCGTTTCGTATTCGCTCGAATCCTCCCCGGCAAGGATGAGGCGCACGCCGGTCGAAGAAGAAAGCGCTCGCGCAGCTTCCGCCAATTCGCGCGTGGCAATCAGCATGCGCGCGCCGGAATTTTCCAGAATGTAGGCCATTTCCTGCGAGGAAAGCCGGATATTCATCGGCACAAGCGCGCAGCCTGCCATGGGCACGCCATTGTGCATCTCCAGCATGACGTGGCTGTTGGTGCAGAGCGCCGCAATTCGATCGCCGTTCTGAGCCCCGGCGCCTCGCAGCAGTCCCGCGAGGCGATGCGATCTTTCTCCAAACTCGCGATAGGAAAAGAGGCGATCGCCGTCGAGGATGGCTGTGCGTTCCGAAAAATTTTTCGCGGCGCGATCCAGAAAGTACGCCGGGTTGAGTGGAGTCGTGTCGCTCAGAGGCATTTCCAGCTCCGTTTGATAGAGAGGTTAAATTT
This sequence comes from uncultured Acidobacteriota bacterium, assembly GCA_963813185.1. Taxonomy (GTDB): domain Bacteria; phylum Acidobacteriota; class Terriglobia; order Acidiferrales; family UBA7541; genus Palsa-360. Next base: position 223,767 of record CAWEYA010000018.1, on the reverse strand, counting down.
ACACTAACCTGTATTTCTCTTCAGGAATATCCAGTGGCACAGGCTTCAGCCTGTGGGATTTCGTCCATGCAAGGACCAAAACCCACAGGCTGAAGCCTGTGCCAGTGGGCGCATTCACAATTGGTAGAGGAAGAAGGCGCCCAGCACGATAAGGACTATTCCATACAAACGTTCGAGCCGGCTGGCCTTCGTGCGAATGGCGATTCGCGCGCCGAGGTAGGAAAACGGAACCGAGCCGAGCGCGACGAGCCCCGTGACCGTCCACGATATGTGTCCGAGGTAGGCGTGGACGACGGTCCCGGGCAACGCCAGCACGGCGGACACGGCCAGCGAACATGCAAAGGATTTCTTGATCGGTTGCCTGAGGAACCGGGCGTATGCCGGCGCTAGCAGGAATCCCCCGGCATTGGCGAGAAGTCCCGATACGATTCCGACTCCCGCTGCAATCAGGACCAGCCGGAGCCGCCAAAAGGCCGGAAAATTTCCCGCCAGATGATCCGGCGAAGAATCGGCGGACCTTTTTTCTGTTGGTGATAACAAAAAAGAGAGCCCGAACCCGAGCACCAGAATCCCAGTGACGATCAACAATGGCCGCGCGCCGGTAAACTTCGTAAGAAGGGAACCGAGGATTGTCGCGGGAATTCCCACAGCGATGCTCCACCAGACGATTTGCCAATCCAGCAGATGGAATTGCCAGTACTCCTCGGAAGCAACCAGCGTCCCCGGTATCGTGGCGGGGAGCGGCGAAGCGACCGCGATGAATCCCGGGTAACCGACCAGGCTGAGCAGAGGCGTCGCTATCGCGCTGCCTCCTTTTCCAAATAAGCCGCCGAGAAACCCGACCACAATGCCAACAATAAAAGCTCCAAGGTGTTGCAATGTTCCGCCTTTCGACAATGAAAAGCGCCGCCTCGGAAGTTTTGCCAGATGAAACCGGGAAAGTCCAGGCGAACAGCCGGGTGGGGTCTGCGGCATCGTGCCCTTAAAGTTCTGCCCACGAAAGACCAACCAGGGGGCGAAGCACCAGGCCTGCTCTCCTGGTCTATCCATGACCCAGGTCGGCGGTGGTGGGTAAAATTGTGGTGGCTATTTCTTCGGACTGGATGTGCTCAACGAAAACTGGCTAACCAGAAGTTTGCCCACATCGCTATCCACGAGCTTGAACAAAACGACAGCTGGCATTTTCTCGGTAGGGTTGGCAATGTCCTTGGCACGGAAGTAGTAATCGCTTCCTGCTTCGGCGGTGAAATGGAGTGCTGCTTCCTTTCGTTGAGGGCCCAGCCCGACAAATCCCTGCCAGCTCGCACACAGATGATGTATTCCGGGATCGATCGTAATGGAGAAATACGAGTTGCTGTGGGTCGCGCCCACCCACGCGCCATCGATCCCGAAACGAGTCGTTGGTCTGGGCCTCGACAGAAATGCCGCGTCGTCTTGAAGGAAATACGCATGTGCCTTTGCGGCGTCCGCCTGAACCGCCGAACGCTGTTTATCGTCTGTCTTCACGTTAAATTCGATATTGGCCGCGCCGCAACCCGGAACCGACGCGGCGTCAGGAGATTTTGTCTGTCCGTAGGCAGTTGGCGCGATCGTGAGGAGGACCATTCCGATAAGTAATTTCATTGGAGTCCCTCTACATTAGAGACGGGTGACAAGCCATTTCGGTTTCGCATCTCTGTACACTATAACTACGAAATACCATACTTATAGATGTAATCAAAAGAGTTTGCCTGTCCAGAGGATGTAGGTCGCTCAGGACGGTTCAATACGCCCAACGGTCACAGAGACGCCCCTCCAATGCCGCTGGCCGCCGTTCAGAATTCCTCTGCACGGGCGCGCATCGCCGTAATATCGTCCCCCGTCGAACGGATTGACTTATTCGGGCAAGAAGATGGAATAGGTGTGTTTAGGCCGGGAACGATTGAAATTCAACTGTCGAGAAATGAAGGCTAACTGCCAAATTCAGGCGCATGCACAGTAGTTCCGGATTGCGGTCAACTCTGAAACCTCAAATGTCAATCTGAAATTTGAAAGCTGAAATTTCAAATTTGAGATCTCAACGCCCAACTCTCAGATTTCCTTGAAATCCTTTATCAGTTTTTATGGGTGTTGCTATGCGGTTTCATGCCGTGCTTCCCGCTACTGCGCCGCGAAGACCAGGAGCGCATTGCCCGCCGTGCCGGCGCCAAACACATAGCCGGAGCCGACGAAGACCATGCCGCCGGCGACGGTCGGGCCGGCAGCGGCCATCGAGCCGCCCTTGGCCGGGACGTGATTTACTGTTTCGTAATCACGGACCATGTTGTACTCCCAGAGTAAATGGCCATCCTCGGTGGAGAAGGCGCGCAGCATGCCGTCCCATCCTCCCGAAAATATGGCCCCGGGAATCGCCGTAATCGCCGCGGTTTCCCCCTTCGGACCCGGGCCGGGAGCCGGCGTGACAGGGGTGAACCATTTTTGTTCACCCGTGTCCATGCGCACCGCGGCCACGCCGCCGGTCCGCAATCCGAAATAGGCGTTTTGATCGTCGGCGGCGCCGCCGAAGGTGATCATGCCGAGTGCCAGTTTTTTCACCAGCTGCGCCTTCCAAACGACCGTGCCCTCGCGGTCCGGATCGTGGCCCCAGACCATGCCGCTCTTTTGTCCCGCCACCAAAATACGGTGACCGTTCGGCAACGTTTTTAGGATGGGAGATGCGCCAAAGTCGTAATCCGGGCCGATCTCGCTCGGGGGGAGGCAATTGTCCGACTTGATTTCGCCTCCGCATCCGGAAAGCCAGGCATCTTCTTCCGTGTCCTGGCTCGACCACATGATTTTCCCCGTCTTCATGTCCAGAGCCATGATGGCGTCGGTATTTTTGGAGACGGGCTTGGTGTATGCATCACCCGTGCCGATGTAGATGGCATGATTCTTGGCGTCAATTGTGGGCGTATTCCATACCGCGCCGCCGTTCGGGCCATATTGCTGCACGCCGTTAGGATTCTTTGTCGTATGTTTGGGCGGATCCTGAACCGGGTAGGTTTTCCAGATCGTCTTGCCGCTCACGGCATCAAGAGCGACGACGCTGCCACGAAACGTGCAGCAGGGATACACAGTACTCCAGCCTGCCGAACGCTCCTCCTGTGATGAGACCGGCACGTACAGGCGATCTTCATACAGCATCGGTGCGCCTGTAACCTTGGCTACGGGATGGTCTTCGACTTTCACCTTCCAGATTTCCTTGCCGGTAGAGGCGTCCAGCATGTAGACGTTCGCGCGGATGTCGCCAAAGTAGACGCCGTATTTGGCCGGCCCTTTTCCTTTCACTGGCCCAATGCTGATCGCCGTGCGAACCCCCGCGTCCGCCTGATAGGACCAATAGACGCACCCGGACTCCGCGTCGAGGGAATAAACCGCGCCCGTATCCACGCCGAGGAAGACGCGCCCGCCCGCGACCGTGGGCTGGCCATAAACTTCTTCGGCACCCGGAAAGCCGAAGGCCCACTTCAATTTGAGATTCGGCACCTGGGCGGCGGACAACCCCGCTCCTTTCGCGGATTGGAATCGGGCGTTCGAAACGTCGTTGCCCCAGCCGTTCCATAAGGGTTTCGCCGCCAGGTCACCGATCGGAGAATTTCCGGGGCACGGGTTGGGCATAAGCTTTACGTCCGTGATCTTCGCAATGTCCACACGCCGCCGGCCAAGGTAAAAGGCGACTTCGCGCCAATCACTGTCAGAGACGCCCGTTAAGGATGCGTGCGGTGCTTTGCCGTTCGCGGCGTAGACTCCTTCCGCCGTCATCTTCCAAAGGGACAGGACATCCGGCGCGGGCGTGGTGCTGCTCGGATTTCCGTGGCAACTGGCGCAATGCGCTTCGAAAATAACGGCGCCCTTGGTAGTCTGGGCGTAAGAAGAGCCTGCGGGCCAGAGCAGTGCAATCAGGATAGCGAGAATCCAAGCGCAGCGTTTCATTTGAGGTGTCCCCCGAGCCGGATATTTTATTGTGTCTTCAGTTCTGGTTGCCAATATACCCCGGTCTACATCGGCTGACAATGCGCGGCGCTTCCAGATGGTGGCCGCCGCATCCCGACTGTCGTTCCAACGACTTCCTTGTCCGGCCCTGTTCTATGCTACTTGGAAGCGCTTCACCGCGTCTTGGTTCCAACTGATTCCCGTACCGGGACGATTGGAAGGTGTAACGGCGCCGCCGATCGCCTCGAAAGGCTCAGCCAGAATCGGCGCAGCCCAGTCCACGTACTCGAGCCAGTGCTGCGTCGGGGTAACTGCCAACAGGTGCGAACTGACCTCGGGAAAAAGATGCGACGAGATTTTGATTCCATTGCTTGCGGCAAGCGCCGCTGCCTGCTGCCAGCCGGTTACGCCGCCGATCCTGCAGAGATCGGGCATCATGAAGCCGGCGGAGTTAGCGGACAGGGCAGATTCCATTGCGTGCACGCCTACGAAATTTTCCCCGATTTGTATCGGGGTCGCCAGCGTCCGCGCAATTTGCGCGCAGCCGGCATAATCATCATGACGTATGGGCTCTTCGATCCAGGCAAGTCCTTCGGCATCGAGAGCGCGTCCACGCTTCAACGCTTCGTCGACCGAAAGCGCCTGATTGTAGTCCGTCATAATCGCAATTTCGCCGGGCAAGCGTTTCCGCACGGCGTGAACCGCGGCGAGATCGTCCTCAAGTGTCGAATAGCCCAGCCGAAGCTTCACTCCTCGAAAGCCGCCTTCGAGCAACTGTTCCGCTTCATCGGCGCAAGCCGCGGGAGACATCAGGCCAAGACCATTGCTGTTATAGGCTAGGATAGCCTTGGGAACTCCGCCGAGGTAAGTGACCAGCGGCACGCCGGCGGCTTGCGCCAGCGCGTCCCAGCAGGCCATGTCGAGACCCGCCATCGCCATCCAGATGACTCCTTGCGCGCCGATGAGCCGGAATAGGCGCAAGAGCTTGACTCCGATTTCCGCGGGGTCCACCGTGTCGCCCTTGACTAGCGCCAGCAATTCATGGAGGGCGCGAGCGATCAGTTGCGCTCCCAGCGGCAGGTAGCAGAACAGGTAGGTGCGGCCCGTGATTCCTTCCTCTGTTTCGAGATCAATCAGAAGAAGGGGCGCGGAGCGAACGGTGACGGCGCTGGTGCCCAGGGGCAGTTTCATGGGGACAGAAACAAGGACGGTCTGAAGCGTGCGAATCGTCAGGCGAGGATGTTTCATGCGACGCTCTGCTTTCCCTGCGCGTAAAGGGCCAGAATATCCCGCGCTGCCCGATTCATCGGCGCGGGCACGCCGACTGCTTTTCCCAGTTCGACGACGGCGCCGCTCAGCCAATCGACTTCGAGCCGCCTGCCGTTGTCGAGGTCCGCGTGCATCGAAGAGTCCATTTCCGGCGGGAGGCCTTCGCAAAAGGCGACGCGCTGTTCCGCGAAATCCTCAGGAAGACGGACTTCGTGGGCGCGTCCGACGGCTACGACCTCGCGCATGACTTCGAGCAGGAAGGCTCGCGCGGCTGGATTGGCGACGATGGGGCCCAGCGTGCTGCGCATCGTTGTAGTGGCGGCGGAGAGGCCCACGAGGAAGACGAATTTCTCCCAGATCGAGCGGCGAATGTCGCCGCTGATTTCAGCGTCAATGCCTCCGCGGATGCAAGCCTCGTCAGCGCGACAACGCGCGGGGATTTGGCGCCGTCATATTCGCCAAAGACCAGCCGCTGCATCGTGCCCGTGTGGCGGATCACTCCCGGCCTGCCGATCTTCGAGCCGATGTAGCCGACTCCGCCGATCACCCGCTTTTCACCCACAATTCGCCGAAGCAGATCGTCCTTCTGTACTCCGTTCTGAAAGGAAATGATTGCGGAATCAGGGCCAAGAATGGCGGATGCCCGGCGAAGGGCAGACTCCGTGTCCCATAACTTCACGCAAAGGAAGACCATATCGGCCGGGCCAAGGGCGGCTGGGTCGTCCGAAACGCGCACTTTTGGCAGATGGATTTCGCCGAGCCGGCTCTCCACGCGCAAACCATGCTGGCGCATCGCGGCCAAATGCGCGCCTCTCGCGACGAAGCCCACATCGCACCCGCCCTGGGCGAGTCGGGCGCCAAAATAGCCGCCAACACCTCCGGCGCCAATGATTGTGATTCTCATTCAGTCTCCTGGGATTTCCGAAAACACCGCCGGTGACATGCAGCGAATCCATCATCGTACCGGCGATTCAACGCGTTTCGCGGCCCTGACTTGCTCGAAAGCAGGGTCATGCCTTTCATTTTACTGACCCGAAAAATTTGACGGCATTTTTATAGCACAATCTCGCACGAGTCATGAGAAGTCCTCTTCTGGTCAAAGATTCATCGGTTGGAAGAGACGCCAGCGCCCACCCAGAAAACAGTCATAGTAGTGAGCGGCCCCCAAGGTAGCCGCATTTACCTTTCGATGGCCGCGAGGGCGATCTGGTGTGGCCTGAGCTTGACACGGCAAAATAGCTGCCGTAAGGTCATTCGCACGGGTAGGCATAGCATCAAGATCCGATAATTTGTTTAACACCACCGCAGAATTGAGGGCGCCCATGAACCTGGTCGACACGGTTCGATTAGTCCTGAAACAGAAAGGCCAGGATGTCTGGCATGTTTCGCCGGAGGCTTGCGTCTACGACGCAATTGAAATCATGGCGAATAAGTATGTAGGAGCCTTGATGGTGTTGGCTGAAGGCAAATTGGTTGGCGTCGTTTCCGAGCGCGATTACGCGCGAAAAGTAATCCTGCAAGGGAAGTCCTCCAAGCAAATCCTGGTAAAGGAAATCATGACCAGCCCCGCGATTTACGTGACTCCCGATCAGACGGTCGAAGATGGCATGAGAGTCATGACGGACAAACACATCCGTCACCTGCCGGTAGTGGAAAACGGGGAAATAATGGGAGTGGTTTCCATCGGTGATCTGGTGAAGTGGGTAATTTCGGCCCAGCAACATACCATATCCCAACTGCATAGCTACATCACAAATTCATATCCGGGTTGATTTCGCCCCAGAGAAAATAAACTTCTCCCAAGCGGGCGATTCCTTCTGCATGCCCGAACCGGCATCACAGGAACGACTCCCGGTCCGCTCAGCTGGAATTACCCTCTAGGATCTTTGCCCAACCCGCGGTCAGCATCATTGCCCGGGTCCACGTCAAGTTCCATCAGCCGAATCTGCACGCCCTGCTCCCACTCTACCGCCGGCTCGTTTTCCAGCACCCTTTCAACCGTTACTTGCAGTGCCTTGGCTAGCACCTTTTGAGGCGCTTCACTCTCCTTACCTTCACCTGATAGCTTGGAAACACTGGTGGGCGCTGTAGGCACTCCAGCCAGCGCAGGACTAGCCGGCCGAGGCGCTTCGCTTTCACGACTCTTATTTGCCTTTTCGGGGACGCCGGCGGGCGCCTTAGCTGCAGCTGAGGCTCCTGCCGCCGCCGCATGCGCCGCCGGTCGCGGCGCTTCTGCCGCGGCGATTTCGAGTCTCGCCTTCATCAATTCCTCCGCACGCGCGAAGAAATCCTCCCGGGAGATTTTCCCTCCATCCACATCAGCCAGGATCGCGCGTTGGGCCTTGTACTCTTTGTTCTCGATCCCCGCCTTGCTTTGCAACATGCGCCAGGCCTTGCGGCGCTCCACGCAGAACATCACCAACTGGCGCGAGAGCGAGCGGAACTCTACTTCTCCCTTGGGTCCCTGCACCTTGATGTAAACGCCGAAATCGGGGATGTAGGACCGGTGAGCAGGATTCAGATAGCGGCGGTAGACCACATCCTGCTGGGTGACGCGGACGAGCATGTTCTCGAGTGAAATCATCTTGGCCGCGTCATCCGCTTTGATTTTCTTCAAGTGGTTGCGGAAGCGCGCTTCCGTGGCGCACCAGTGCGCGACGGTGAAGCGGTACGACTCGTTGGTGGCCTTAAACTTCGTTTCGTACCAATCCTTCTCCAACGAAGGATTGCCCTTTAGATCGAGGGCTTCCTGGTACGTTTCGCCAAGCCGCGGGTTGAAAATAAACTCGGGCGCTCCGCGGGAATCGCGAACGCGCTGCGCCTGGGTGAGGGCCATGTCATCCGCTACCCCATGCTCCGGCTGGCAGGTTGTGAAGCACTGCAGGAAGGCCGTTCCGCGATACTCGATGCCGTCGAGGATGGCCCTGTAAAGCTTGGGGGCATTGGCGATGGAGACTTGCCCGATGAATGGCGATCCGTGGCCGGCCAGGAAGGTTTCGGCTACCGTCTTTTTTTCGACGTTTTTGCCTTGCGTGGCGGCGCCAAACACGTTCATGTCGTTCCCGCCCAGCATCGGCGTGGAATCCGAGTTCTGGCCGCCGGTGTTCGAATAGACTTGCGTGTCGAGCATCAGGGCTTTGACATTCGGGCGATTCTGGAGAATCACCTTCGAAGTGTTCTGATAGCCGATGTCGCCCATGCCGCCGTCGCCGCCGACCACCCATACTTTCGGGAGTTCCAAAATCTCCTGGTCGGTCATCAGCGCGTCGGTGAAGTGCGTGTATTCGTAGTACTCGCGCGGATTGATGACGTTCTCCGTCCGCTGGAGCAGTATATCGGCCAGCCGTTCGGGGAGCACGGAGCGGCGGGCATGATCCACGATGAAGCTTTCGCCCAGCAGCCATCCCACGGTGATGCCGTCCTGGAACAGAGAGTTCATCCAGGGATACGGGTGCGGGTTGTTTGAGGGCGTAGAGCCATACACGGTATTGCATCCGGTGTGCGCGGCCATAGCCATTACGGACATGCCGTTGGCAATGCGGCCATCGATGGCCTGGAGATCCATGTGATTGAAAGCATCTTGCAGCATCACGGTGGCAATGGCGTGGACGAGATCGCCGTCGGTGATCTCGCCATGCGCGGCGATGCGCTTCTTGGTGTCCTTTTCGTCCTCGCCCCCGAGTCCCATCACCAGGTGAGCAATCGCCAGACGCAGGAGCTCATACTCCTGTTCGTTTCGGGCCTTGAGTTCGGCGAGTTTCTGCAAGCCGACTTTTTCGAGATCGCCCGCTTTGCTCCGCAGGCGATTGGCTTTGGCATGATACAGCGGCCGCATGTACGCTTCTGTGACGGATGTGATGGCGCGCAGCACGCTCTTCTCGCCGCAGCCCGCGCAGGCGCCGTCGCCGGAAACCAACGCGTCGTAGTTGCGCCGCACCATCAACAGATTGCGCAAGGCGGCGGTCTTGGAGTCCTCCGGGTGCGTATCGTTGTAGAGGCCCAAATATTTTTGCGAAGTGTCCGGCAAGAGGTTCAGGAAAGCGGTTCCGGTCTCATGCTCGGCGTTGACGTCCTCGGTCTCCTGCACCATGCGCAACGCCTGGTGATCGCCGCAAGCGGTCACGCACGCGGCGCATCCTTTGCAGAGGTCGGAAACGAAAATGGAAAAGATGCCGCCGCTTCCCGGGGTCTTCCTCTCCGGAGTGGAAAAGATCGCGTTGACCTTCTGGAAGGCCATCGGAACTTTCTCAATAACGGCGAAGAATTGGCGTTTCGCCTCGTCGGAGAATCCGTCCACCTCATTGGTAATCTTGCGAAGGATCTCGGGAAGGGGCGAAGAGGTCTTGCCGGTGACGGCATCTCGCATGAGCGCGCGCGTGCGCTTGTCAATCTCCGGCACCGAACGGAACATCTTCACGCGCTCATTAGGATCCGTCACATAGTTCGCAATTGCGGTTCTGAGAACGGTTTCCAAATCCTGGGAGCAATTCGGCAGCGCGGTGTCCGGGCAAACCGAAATGCACTCCATGCATTGCGTGCAATTTTCAGGAATGAACAAAGGTGTTTCGCGCCGCGCGACATATTTGGAGGCGGTGTCGCCGCTGCCGGCAGCCATTACGCCCACCGATGCGAGCGGCGAGGCCGGCTGATTGTAGCCGTAGTTTGAGCGAAATTCTGAATCGAACATGGCGATGGTCGTGACTGGAGTGCGCGCGCCCTGTCCCGGAGGAACCGCATGGGAGCGGCAGCCTGATCCGCAACCTTCCTCCGCGGAAGCGTTAGAAACCACCGGCAACAATGCTTCGCCCCGAAGCGTGGACCGGTCCGGAGCTTCCATTTCCCCGACGCGGATTTCGCGAACTTTTTCAAAGCCTTGCGTCATGACTTCCATGTTGGAATTGACGACCGCGTCGCCCAGCCGGCCGAATTTCTTGACATATTGCTTGTGGACCACGTCGCGGAACTGTTCCGGCGTAATCCGGAACTCCTGCAGAATGGGCGACACCGCGAAGAAGGCCCCCAGAAAAGCGTTGCCTTGCATTCTCAATTGCAAGTCGGCGCGATCGGTCGCGTTGCGGGCGATCACGAAGCCGGGAAGCGTATAAACACGAATGTTTTTATCAATGATTTGCCGGCGCGCCCACATGGGCAAACGCTCCCAGGCCTGTTCCCCTTCTTCTTCCGACTCCCAGATCAAGGCGCCGCCTTCCAGCATTCCATCGAGAGGATTCGTGTGCGTGAATGCCTTGGGGTCGCAGCAGAGAACCACCGTGACGTGCCGCAGATCGCAGTTCACTCGAATTCGTTCCGGCGCAGCGACCATGAAGTAGGAAGTAGGCGCGCCCTTTTTTTCCGAGCCGTATTTCGGATTGGCGCTGACGTGGATGATTTCCTTGGGATTGCCCCACTCGTCCACTACTTTGTCGCGATCGTAGAGCAGATCATTCAAATCGCCGATAATGGCGCCAAGATTTTTTCCGGTGGTGATGGCGCCCCAACCGCCAATGGAATGGAATCGCACGGCCACGGCTTTTTCGGGCAAAAGCGATGGCGTTTCGTCCGATTTCACTTCATAGGGATGGTCGACGCCCAGGACAAAGAAGGAGACTCCATCCGCGACGCCCTTGCCGTCCTTGCGCGTCCGCGTCCCGGTCGCAAATTCGTAGGCGCCTAGAACATGCTCCGGCCGGAAATCCCGCGAACCCAAACCGTAGATGCCGGCCAATAGACGCGGCATTTGATCCGGCGTAACGGCGAGGAGATTCGCTTCCGCGGCATGGCCCTGCGTCACGAGTGCTTTGCTCAACGCCGTTCGGATTTCCCGCCCCATGGGGTTGTCTCCCGACATGGGTTCGTCGGTGCGCTCGAGAACGATGACGTTGCGCTTTCCGGCCAGCGCCTGGACGATGGCGGCTTCGGGAAAGGGGCGGAAAACGTTCACGTGGATCGAGCCGACTTTGGCGTTGCGCCGTTCCCGCAGATAATCTACGGCCGCCTCGATATTCTCGGCTGCCGAGCCGAGGGACACGAATACGGTGTCCGCGTCTTCCGTTTTGTATTGAGAAATCAGGCCATAGTAACGGCCGGTCAAGTCTCCGAAAACTTTGTAGGCATCCTCGAAAAAGCTGAGAATTGGCTCGGTGAAATTGTTGCGGCGGGCAACGACGCCCTGCATGTAATGCTCTTGATTTTGCACGGGGCCGAGCAGCACAGGGTTGGTCAGGTCGATCATGCGCGGCACGCGGCGGCGCTTCGGGCCGAACAGGATGCGCTGGCTTTCCGTCGGACAATCAATCATGTCATCCGGCGCGCCCAGATATTCGCGCATCAGTTCCGATTCGTGCTTGTAGAAAGTGCGCTCCAGGTGCGAGGTGAGGAATCCGTCCTGTACGTTCATTCCCGGAGTCAGACTGAGTTCGGTTACGCGCCGCAGAATGAGCGCCTGGTCGGCAGCTTGCTGAGCGTCCTTGCCGAACACGATAATCCATCCGGTATCGAGCGCGCCGTATACGTCGTCGTGTCCGCAATGGACATTCAGCGCGTGCTTGGTGAGGGCGCGAGCGCCAACCTCCAGCACCATCGTCGAGCACTTGCCCGGGGCGTGGTAATACTGTTCCACCCCGTACACGACTCCCTGGCCGGACGTAAAGTTCACCACCCGCTGGCCGCAGACGGAATGCGCGATGGCTCCGCCCTGTGCCGCATGCTCCCCCTCAGCCTCCACAGCGATGGTGTTGTGGCCGAAGACATTCAATTTGCCTTCCGCATAGGCCTGTTGGTACAGCTCTCCGCCCTCGGTGGACGGAGTGATCGGATAGAAGATTCCCGCGTCGGTGATGCGAGTTTCAGTATGATAAGAAACGAGTTGATTTCCGTTGGCAGTTACCCGGATACCCGGGTAACGGGGTTTCTCGCGCACGGGCCCTCCATGCCAGAGGTCATGCTGACGATGCCCTCGGTAGAACTTCAGGCACTCAGCAAAGGCCTACAGCTATAATGTACATTCTCTTGAGAGGCAAATTAGCACTACCGTGGAACTTGCGCAAGCACTTGATTTGGTTAGGATTCAGGCAGGCACGATCCAGGAGAGACGGGGGAGCATTTTTGGGGAAAGGACCTTGAATCGGTGAGCCCTGCTCCTTTGCATTTTGCCGATTCGCGGATTAGGCGGCGCTCGGCAAAGCCTACAATGGCATAACTCGGCTCTCTTAAGTGCAACGAAATCGAATCCTGGATCGGAAACGAGGCTGCCTATGCTTTTGCCGGCGCTTGGCACAGCTGTAGTGGCACGCCATTTCGTGCCCCGGGCACTGACCTAGTACCAATTTCCGGGGTTTATGGGGCATAATGCAAGGCAATGTTCCAAATTTCAATTTTGGCGGATTCAGGTCAGAACGGGGAGAGAGCATGAGGTCCCATACAAAATTGCTGGCAATTCTAGGGCTTCCGCTTTACCTGGCGGCATCTTGCTATGGAGCGAGCGTCACGGGAACCGTGAAGGGTCCCGATGGCGCGCCGGTCGAAGGCGTATTTATTCAGGCTCAGAATACGAAAACGAAAATGAGTTTTTTCGTTCTGTCGGATCACGAAGGGCATTATCGCGTCGAAAAATTGCCGGCGGGAGAATACCGGGTGCAGATCAAGGCGACAGGGTTCCGCGCCGATCCCAAGTCCGGCGTCGCTGTCACTGCGGACCAAAATGTGGCGCTTGATTTTGCTCTTGTGACCGGCATGGTGCGCTGGAACGAGCTTTCCATTTACCAGGCGAAAAAACTTTGGCCGGAAGAAAACGCCAAGCAGCAGATTTTCACGAAATGTTTTATCTGTCACGGATTTCAAACTCGCATGGCGTCGGTGAGGCGCGACGCCGACAGCTGGAAGGACCGCTTGCAGTTCATGCGCGACGCCATGCATTTCAGCTTGGGCTACCGGGTTAACGACCAGGACGCCGCGGAGATCGCGGCGTATCTGAACAAGCTGTATGGCGAGGATTCCGCGTTTCCGAAATCTCCCACAGAATTGCCCGCGTACAAAGAAACTGTGAGGCCTTTTTCCAGCGAGGCCATGAACATCGCCTATGTTGAATACGATATGCCGGGGCCTAGCCGCATGCCGTTCAGCGCTGCGCCGGCAAAAGATGGATCGGTTTGGATTCCGAATTTCGGAATTGGAAACAAGATCACGCGGCTCAATCCGAAGACGGCCGAAATGCAGGATTTCCCCGTTCCGAACGAGGGGACTGCGGCGGTCCACTCCGCCATTGCCTCGCCGGACGGTTCCGTCTGGCTAACCGAGCAGGCTTCCGACAAGCTGGGCCGCTGGGATCCAACCACGCAAAAGATTACTGAGTATCAGGATGCGTACGCTTCCGGCTTGGAGGGAAGAGAAGACGGCGGCTCGCGACACACGGTTCGAATCGATTCCAAGGGAATGGTTTGGTCGAGCGGCTACCCGCTGACGCGCTTTGATCCCGAAACCGGGAAATTCAACGACTTCCCGGAAGCGGCGCACACCTACAGTCTGGACTTCGACAAGGATGAAAATGTCTGGTTTACCAATCCGGGCACAGGCCAGATTGGGAAAGTGGATGCCAAGACCCTGAAGGTGACGCAGTGGACTCCGCCAACGCTCAACACGTACGAACGCAGAATCGTTGTCGACACCGACGGCACGGTGTGGTTCGGCGAATATCAAAAGGGGAAAATCGGCCACTTCGATCCGAAGACTCAAACCTTCAAGGAATATGATTTGCCCGGAGGATTGGACACCTTTCCGTACGCGATGGCCATCGGGCTCGATCACAGCATCTGGTACTCTTCTTACTATCTGGATGTGATCGGCCGCCTCGATCCCAAAACCAGCAAAGTGATCGAATATCCTTTTCCACATTCCGAGAACACGATCCGGGAATTTTTCCGCGATTCCGAGGGCCGCATTTGGTACGGCTCGCCCTCGAACAACAAGGTTGGGTATTTTTATTTGACTGCCGCTCCCGAACCGGCGGGGAAGTAAGGGACAGGACATGCGGCAACTGGGCGGCGATTTTTCCGATTCCCGCAGCCCACGAACTTGCCGGCGGGACGCCGGCGCTACCTTTACTTGTTACCGCGTGGCTGCCGGTTTCTGATTTATTGTTGAGATATTCAGGCTAAAATAGGACACATACGGGTCCCATGGGAACTCAAAAGACCAACTCCAGACTGGGCAACGTGGTGCGCGTCTCCAGCGGAAATTTTCTGGAGATGTACGACTTCATGGTGTACGCGTACTACGCGTCGTACATCGCGCGCGAAATTTTTCCGTCCAGCAACGCCTACGCATCGTTGATGATGACGCTGGGAACGTTCGGCGCGGGCTATCTGATGCGTCCGCTCGGCGCCGTGGTTCTCGGGGCGTATGTCGACCGGCACGGCAGGCGTTCCGGCCTCATCCTCACTTTATCTTTGATGGCGGTCGGCACACTCGTCATTGCCCTCACGCCTGCTTACAGGACCATCGGGATTGTCGCTCCCATCGTGGTGGTGATTGGCAGGTTGTTGCAGGGGTTTTCGGCCGGAGTCGGAGTGGGGGGCGCGTCGGTGTATCTCTCGGAGATGGCGACGCCGGGGCATCGCGGTTTTTATTGCGCCTGGCAATCGGCGAGCCAGCAGGTGGCCGTGGTTTTCGCGGCGCTTCTGGGAGTCGCGCTCAGCGTGATTGTGCCGCCCGCAGGGATGTCCCAGTGGGGTTGGCGCGTGCCGTTTTTCATCGGTTGCCTGATTGTGCCGCTGTTGTTCTGGCTGCGCAAATCTCTGGATGAGACTGAAGCGTTTCTCGCGCAAAAGCATCATCCGGGAATTTCAGAAGTCCTCGCCTCGCTCGTGTCCAATTGGAAAATCGTCGGCATCGGCGTATTGCTTTCCACCATGACGACGGTGAGCTTCTACCTCATCACCGCGTATACGCCTACCTACGGCATCGAAGTGTTGCGCCTGACCAGTCGGCAAAGCCTGATGGTCACTTTTTGCGTGGGCATGTCGAATTTTTTCTGGCTGCCGGCAGGCGGGGCGATTTCCGATATTATTGGCAGACGCCCGTTGCTGATTCTGATTACCGTCGCCGCAATAGTGACCGCCTATCCCGCGATGCTGTGGCTCGTCAGCGATCCTTCAACTACTCGCCTGCTCATCGTGGAATTGTGGCTGTCCATGTTTTTCGGCGTGTACAACGGGGCCATGATCCCGCACCTGGCGGAAATCATGCCGCCGGAGATTCGCACCTCCGGTTTTTCCCTGGCGTTTAGTCTGGCGACGGCGATTTTTGGCGGATTTACTCCGGCGATTTGCACCTACCTCATCCACGAGACTGCAAATCGGGCCATGCCGGCGCTGTGGCTTTCTTTTGCGGCCGTTTGTGGGCTTGTCGCGGCGCTCGCTGGCGGTTGGCAGCGAGCAGTATTAACACAGCTTGAACCCGGCGCGTCCCCACAGTGAAAGTGCTCTCACATCATTTGCAATGGACCACTATCTTGTTTCAGTAACGCGGCCGCCTTTATTTATACGTAGGCGATCCAGCGGCCAGCGGCAACGATGCCGAACCACAGCAAAATGGAAATTAATCCCGCCGCGCGGGCCCCGAACGGCGCCACCGGATCGTTGTCCCACTGGTCCACGCTCTGATAGGTGATCGAGTGAAAGACCAGCACGTTGATCCCGGCGGTCAGGATCAGCAGCATCTTGACCTGGAATCCGACATTCACATACATCTTGGTGGCCTCGGAGGAGAACAGCAGGAGCCCCGTGGTGACTTGAATGGCGAAGCCCGTCCAGGCCCAGGGCAAAAATCGCCGCCCCAACTTGGAGACGGACTCGTCGCGAAAGGCCAATCCCATCAAGCGCAGGTCCAGAATCGAAGTTGAGCCAACCAGCGAGACAATTCCGAAAATATGAACGGTTTCTATGATCGGAAACAGCCACAGGGATTCCCGGATGGTCGTGCCCACGGTCGTTTGTTCCAGCCACTGACAAATCGTAAAAATAAAATGCATTTCCCCGGCCCTCGCAGTTGATCGGATAGGCTGATTTTGCTGACGCCGCCCTCAAATTACACATTTGAATTTCCCTCCGGCATGTGGAGCGTCATTTTTCCTGTGCCGAAAAGCGTTGCCATTGGATGCGCGGGGCATCGGCGCCGTTTCGCAGGCAATCGCTCGACACACATATACGGCGCCTTCGCCTGGAGTGTTCTTTCATTTTAGCTCGATTTATAACGGAAGGCCATACGCTATTGGCGCGTTTATGTACCGCTCGCTTTCAAGTGGGCGCTTTGGAATCAGGCAGAGGCCCGCCGGAAAGCGGGCGCTACATGAACCAAAACTGAGTTCTTGCACAGACTCGAAAGTGAAGCACAATTACATTGGCCGAAATTTTCTGCGAGACAAATTCCGGGACGACTTTTTAAGCTGCCGGTAAGAGATCAGCTATAGGCTTGGAAAGCGCAGTTAGTGATGACCGCCCGACGATCCCGCGGATCCGCCCGAGTGGGAAGCCGAGCCTGTCGCCGAGGCGGTTGGACTTGAAGTTACGCTTGTTACCTGGCCTCCGCTAACCGTTCCCACTCTGCCGCTATTTGCGCCGAATCCTCCGCGGAATCCAGCCACCGATGCGCCGCGCGCAATCGCCGGCGCGGGCGGAGAGTGCGGCGCCATCAGGGCGCGGGGAGCGGAGCTGAGCCGGGCCGATTGTATTTGCGACGAGGAGGCACTCGGCCCTCGGAGAGTAGCTGGAGAGCCAGCGCCCCCGGAAGGCGATGTCGGAGCGGATTGGACAATGGATTTAGGGCTTGCGATTCCACTAGCAAGAGCCGTCGATTGGGCCGATTGCTTTGCGGCCGCATTAAAAGTGGGTGGCTGAGCGGGAGTCGCCTGCAGCATCACTCCCTGATGTGCCAAAGGCAAACGGGTCCCTGCATTGATCACGCCGCCCGCGGCCTGTGCCGCTAGAATCGCCGTTGACGGGTTCGCAGCCAGCTGAGTCTTCGTAGGCTTGGCGGTTAGCGGCGGCCCATTGGGAATCCAGCCCAGTTGATTGTTGACATTTACCCAGCTAGCCGTCGCAGGCGTCCACGAAGTCGCGCCGACGGGCAACCACGCCCAACCTATTCCCGGAGCATTGACCCACGATCCGAAGTGATATGGGAGCCAGCCCCAAGGCTCGCCGCTCATCCAATTCCAACCCAAGCCTCCCATGAACTGCCACTGCCCATTCGTAAACGGCATCCAGCCCAGCCCAGCGCCGTAAGGCATCCAGGCTGCCCCATATCCCGGTATGTTTGACCACACGCCGTAGTTGTAGAGGTCGGCGTAACCCTCCGTGTAGGAGTTGGTTCCGAGAACGGCAGAAGTTTCACTTTGCGCAGCGTTCACCGCATCTTCACGATGAGCAACCCATTTGTCGAAGTCATCTTGTGGCTGGCTGTTGGCGACTTCCGGCGAACGCGTGCCGTTTGCGTCCAGGTGCAGCGTGTGGCCTGCACTGATAAAAGTGGCAGACCCATTGCCAGAATCAACTCCTAATTTTCCGTGGAGCGCCGTGACCCAAGTGCCACTGGGCGATATGTCCATGCGAAAGCGTCCATTACGGGGCAAGTTCAAATTCAGATTGGGAGCGGCGACCGACACCGCATCCTCGCGCTTCAGTCTTGCGCTGATAATTGCGGTGCCTTGCGGAACTGTAAGTTTGGTGACTCGCCCTCTGTTCTGCAAGGCCAGCCCCGTAAACTCCACTTGTGCATTTGTTCCCAGGTGCAAGGACAGGGAGTCTTCAAACTCCACTTCGGCATATCCGTCGGCGGTTCTTATGGCAAAGCCTTCCTGGATCGGCAAATTCAGGCGGGCATCCTCCCAATCCTGGCCAGGTCGCTGGTATTGAACGGTGCCTTCCACGAAGCTCAGTCGCACGATACGTATGTTGCTGTAATCCTGGGCCATCGCGGGTTGAGCGAGCGCCACGAATCCCACTGCCAACAGGACCAAAGGCACAAACAATTCCTTTTTCATAACGACCTCTTCCAGAGAAAGCTTTCCATCCCCTACTAATATCAATGATGCACAAACAGCGGAAAAGTGACCCTCTCTTCCCAAGATTTTCCTGTTCGCATACGAGTTGAATGCATTGTACACCCATTGGTTTGAGCGCGGTCGCATGTTCGCAGGAGCAGGTTTGCGGAGACGGGCCGGGCTTGACTCTGAATGTATCCCGTCGTAGACGTAGTATGTACTGCGCTTGCAAGAACGGAGGACGCCAACGTGTCACCCCTCTTAAAGATTCAAACTCATTTACAGAGATTCAGGCTGGAGAAAGGTTCTCGACTCCGGCAATTTGGGATTGCCGCCATTTTTGTTTTCCTTGCTTGCGCCAGTATCGGAATCCTCCGCGCCGGGCAAGAGTCTGGCAGCCCGAAAACTTCCGGTCCTGCCTCTCACGGCGTTGACCTTGTGATTCTGGACAAGACGTGCAAGCCGTGCGAGGACTTCTTCCGCTATGCGAGCGGCGAGTGGCTGGCCAAGAACCCCATCCCCGCGGCGTATCCGAGTTGGGGGCGCTTCAACGAGTTGGCCGAAAGAAATCGCGAGGAGCTGCACCAGATTCTTGAACAGGCGGCGGCAAATACGCAGGCGCCCGCCACATCCAATGAACGGAAAATCGGAGACTTTTACGCCAGCTGCATGGACGAAAAACAAATTAATGCCGCGGGCGCCAAACCCCTCGACGCTGAATTTGCGCGGATTGACGCCGTGCGGAGCGCCCGTGAATTGCAGGAAGAAGTCGCGCGGCTGCAGGGCCTGGGCGTCCACGCGCTCTTTGATTTCGGCGCCACGCAGGACGAAAAAAATAGTTCGCAAGTGATTGGCGGCGCGGACCAGGGCGGTCTCGGCCTTCCGGATCGCGATTACTACACCAAAACGGACGACAAATCCAAGCAAATCCGCCAGCAATACGAAGAGCACATCGCCAAAATGCTGGCGCTCGCCGGCGACGATGAGCCCAAGACCTCCTCGGAGGCGAAATCCATCGTGGAACTCGAAACCAGGCTGGCGGAAGCCTCCTTGACCCGCGTCGAGCGGCGCGACCCGGAAAAGACGTATCACAAAATGAATCGCTCCGATCTGCGCGCCCTGACGCCCGACTGGTCGTGGGAGGATTATTTTCAGGAAATCGGCTACACGAATATAGATTTCGTTGACGTATCCGCTCCGAAATTTTTCGAGACCATGGGCCAGGCGCTCAAGGAAACGCCTCTCGAAACCTGGAAGACCTATCTCCGCTGGCATCTGGTGAATTCGACCGCGGCGTATTTATCGGATCCATTTGTGGACGAGGATTTCAATTTCAAAGGGCGCGCCTTACAGGGCACCACGGAATTGCTGCCGCGCTGGAAACGCTGCGTCAGCGCCACGGACCGGCAGCTCGGCGAGGCGCTTGGGCAGATCTATGTACAGAAATATTTTCCGCCCGCGGCCAAGGCCCGCGCGCTGGATATGGTGAATCATC
This sequence comes from uncultured Acidobacteriota bacterium, assembly GCA_963813185.1. Classification (GTDB taxonomy): domain Bacteria; phylum Acidobacteriota; class Terriglobia; order Acidiferrales; family UBA7541; genus Palsa-360. Next base: position 204,016 of record CAWEYA010000018.1, on the reverse strand, counting down.
TGACCGAAGCCCTCCGCGACGACCTGCAGAAACTTTCCTGGATGGGGACGGCCACAAAGAAACAGGCGCTCACGAAGCTCGCGGCATTCGCGCGCAAGATCGGCTATCCGGATAAATGGCGCGATTATTCCGCCTATATGGTGGACCGCGGCCCTTACGCGCTCAATCAGCTGCGCGGCGCGCAATTTGAATTCAAGCGCGACCTGAACAAAATCGGAAAGCCGGTGGACCGCACCGAGTGGGGCATGACTCCTCCCACGGTGAACGCCTATTACAATTCTGAAATGAACGAGATTGTATTTCCGGCCGGGATCCTGCAGCCGCCGTTTTTCGATCCGAATGCCGATGACGCTTCCAACTACGGCGCGATGGGCGCCGTCATCGGTCATGAGATGACGCACGGCTTCGACGATGAAGGCAGAAAATTTGACGCGCAGGGCAATCTGCGCGATTGGTGGACGCCCGAGGACGAAAAGAATTTCAACGAGCGCGCCGCATGCGTCGAAAAGCAGTTCGACACCTACACCGTTCAGGACGATATTCATGAGAACGGAAAGCTGGTGCTCGGCGAGAGCATCGCCGATCTCGGCGGGCTGAATCTCGCCTACCGCGCGCTTCAGAAAGCGGAGAAGGGGAAAAAGCCGGCGCTCATCGGCGGCTTAACGGCGGACCAGCGTTTCTTTCTGGCGTTCGCGCAAATCTGGGCGTCCAATGACCGGCCCGAATTCGAGCGCCTGATGGTGAACACGAACCCGCATCCGTTGGGGCGCTTCCGTGCCATCGCCCCGCCATCCAACATGCCGGAATTCGCCCGCGCGTTTGGTTGCAAAGAGGGCGACGCGATGGCCAGGCCATCGGCAATTCGCTGCCAGATTTGGTGAACCTTCGAGCGCGAACCGTATATGTTTTCCCTGAGTTTCCAGCGGCAATTCGCCCAGCCTGTGCGCAGGCCATTTTGGATTGCGCCCACGATCCGAAACCAACCACGATCCAACAGGGGAATTACTATTGTGCTGGTAGAATTTTGCAATGGAAACTGACGCACATCGTCCGGCATGGAAAACGCTGCTGGCATTCGGAATTATCTATATTGTGTGGGGAACCACATTTCTTGCGATTCGAGTGGGCGTCCACGAAATTCCGCCGTTTCTCATGGCGGCACTGCGTTTCTTAATTGCGGGAGGCGCCCTTTACGGTTGGATGATCGCGAAGGGCGAGCGTTCACCGACCGCACGCCAATGGATGGCGGCCTCAATCATCGCGATCTTCATCTTCGTCTTCGACTACGGATCGCTGTTCTGGGCCGAGCAGCGAGTGCCTTCGGGCATCGCCGCGGTTATGCTGGCCATGATCCCTGTGTTTATGGCGCTTTCGGAAATTGTTTTTCTGCGTACGCAGAGACTCACCGTCCGTTTGGCCCTGGCTCTTGTGACTGGAATTGCTGGAGTAGCCGTGTTGATGAGCCGCTCGTTGAACCTTAGCGGCGCTCCAGTCGACAAGCGGGGCGCCCTGGCGCTGATTGTGGCGTCGATGAGCTGGTCGCTCGGTTCGGTGCTCACGCGCAAGTTCACTCTACCGCCTTCGAAAGCCATGAGTTCAGGAGTGCAAATGCTGGCTGGGGGAGTGTTTCTGACGCTCTCGGCGGCGGCATTGGGCGAATTTCACGGCTTCCATCCATCAGCCGTATCGCGCGGAGCGTGGCTCGCGCTGCTGTACTTGATTGTCGCCGGCTCCATTATCGGGTTCACGGCCTATGTGTGGCTGATTCATCACGAATCGCCTACAAAGGTCGCGACGTACGCCTACGTGAACCCTGTTGTGGCGGTGCTGGTGGGATATTTCCTGGGCGGCGAATCGCTCGGACTGCGAACGATTCTAGGGACTCTCTTTGTTTTGACCAGCGTGGTGGTGATCACAAGCACGAAAGTAACACCAATCGCTACAATCCCCGTGAGTGATCCTGCAAAAGCCGTGGAATCGTAAATTGGGGAGCGTAGCGCCGGCGTCCTGCCTGCAGATTTGCTCGGCCATACGAATACAAAAATTGCCGGCGGGACGCCGGCGCTACCAACCCCCGCTCCCAACATACAACCGTAGTTCCCATGCGCAGATGATGAACGGATTATTGGCTGCTCGGGCCTGACTTATTTTTTTGCTTTCTTTTCCGGGAAGGGAATGAGTTTGTAGCCGAGGCCTCGCACGGTCACGAGGTGGCGGGGCTCCGACGGCTCGTCCTCGATATATTTTCTCAAGCGCACGATGAAATTATCGATGGCGCGCGTGTCGGTGTCCTCTTGCAAGTTCCATACATCTTCAAGGATCGCTTTTCGTGAAACGGGGTGTCCCGCGTTTTGGATGAGGTAGCGGAGCAATTCCGATTCCATGAGAGTCAGTTGCACGGTTTCTTTTCCGGTCTTTAAAAGCAAGTTTTGAAAATCGACGACTTTGTCCCCGAATCGAAATGTATCCGATGAATTTGCGCTGCGTTCTGGGGATTTCTCGGGAACTCGGCCTTCACCGCGCTCCCAGGTCTTGCGCCGCAGCAGGCTCCCCACGCGCGCGATGAGGATGGAGAGATTAAAAGGCTTGGGCAAATAGTCGTCGGCCCCGGATTCAAATCCCTGCAGGACGTCTTCAGGGCGAGAGCGTGCGGTGAGCATCAGCAGGGGAATGTAATTCCTGGTTTCGCGCAAGGTGCGCGCCACGGTGAAGCCATCCTTGCCGGGGAGCATGACATCCAGCACCAGTGCGTCGAATCTTTCTTTGCCTTTCAAGAGGCGCTCGAGCGCTTCTTCGCCATTGCCCACCACCTGGACAGCGTAGCCCTCCTGCTCCAGATTGAAACGAAGCCCCTCGGCCAAGTGGGCTTCATCTTCCACAACGAGAATCCGGCTCATACGGGATAGACCCTCGGAAGCCGCAGCGTGAAAGTGCTTCCGCGGCCCGTGCCTTCGCTTTCGGCAAACGCGTCGCCGCCGTGGCGCCGCGCTATGGAGCGCACGATGAACAGGCCGAGCCCGGTCCCTTTGACGCGGCCGTTGGCGGAACTGGCCACCCGGTAGAATCGCTTGAAGATACGTTTCAGTTCCGGATGAGGAATTCCGACGCCTTTGTCCCGCACGCGCAACAGAATCGTGTCGATGTCCGGAGTCAACAGGTCGACTTCGATTTCCTTTTTGTCGCCGGAATACTTCACGGCATTTTCAACGAGGTTGAACACGGCGGTGCGCAATTCCTGGGGATTGCCGCGCAAGTAGATTTGCTCTTCGGCCGCGCCCGCAAATTGCAGGACCTCGCCCGGCAGGTGATGGCGCAGGCGCGTGAGTTCGACGGTCTCCGCCACGATCGCGGAGAAATCGACTTTCTCCCAATTCTTTTTGCTGCTGGCGTGGCGCGCCTCGCCGGCTTTTAGAATTTGCTCGACCGTGCCCAGAAGCCGGTCCGTATCCTCGAGCATGATTCGATAGAAGTCCTTGTGCTGCGCCTCTGTGAGTTGCCGGCTTTGTAGCGTTTCCAGGTACAAGCGAATCGAGGCAATCGGAGTTTTGAGTTCGTGCGTGACCGCGTTGAGAAAGCTATCCTGCTGTTCGTTCTTGTGAATTTCGCGCACCAGAAAAACCGTGTAGACCACAATTCCCGCGATGATCAGCGCAAAGAAAATGATGCCGAGGACCAGGGGAACGACTTCCCGCCACTTCAGGACAATCCAAGTGACGTTCAGCGCCACCGTCAGCCCAACCAGGCAGGCGCCCAGGATCACAAAAAACGCGATTTTCTTGGCACGTCTCGAGATGCGCATTTCAGGTTCCTATAGAACCATACTAAACGAGACGCGCGCGAAAAAAAACCGCGGGGCCATGGCCCCGCGACAAAGTGTGCATACTTTCGGGTACCATTCCGGTTATGGGCTAATCTCCTGCTGATTCTTGCGGCAGGACTTCCGGCGCGGGCGGCGTGAGTGCGGCGGGCACTTCATGGACAGCCGCGGAAACAATTTCCTTCACGCGTCCCAATTTTGGCAGGGAAATGTCCCAGGCCAGGCCCACCATGCGCAGCGCGCTGATCCCGTACCAGTTCGGATCCACTTCATACCAAGCCAGGCCGTGCCGGGCCACTTGGGGGAATGCATGATGATTGTTATGCCAGCCCTCGCCGAACGTCAGGATGGCCACCCAGAAACTGTTCGTGGAATCGTCGCCCGTCATGAAGCGCTGCGATCCCCACATGTGAGTCGCGGAGTTCACCAGCCAGGTGGAATGAAGTCCAAACACGGTGCGAACAAACGTGCCCCACAGCAAATAGGGCAGGCCGCCCAAGACGAGCAGAAGGACGCCCACGACGACTTCAGGAACCCAGTGCCATTCGCTGATCCAGGAGTGGAATTTGTCTTTGCGTAGGTCGGGGACGTAGGGCAGGAGGGAATCAAGCTTGTTGTGCATGGCCTTACCGGTCAGGATCCATCCCATGTGGGCCCAGAGTCCGCCATCGCGAGGCGAGTGCGGGTCGCCTTCTTTATCCGTATTCTGGTGATGCTTGCGATGCGTGGCCACCCAGAAAATCGGTCCGCCTTCAAGCGCGAGGGTCCCGCAGGTGGTCAGGAAGTACTCAACCCATTTCGGAGTTTTGTAGCCGCGATGCGTGAGCAGCCGGTGATAGCCCATGCCGATCCCGAGGCTGCCCGCAACCCACCACAGTAAGATTGCAACTAAGAGAGGTTTCCACCCAAAAAAGAAAAATGCCGCTACTGCACCAATGTGGAACGCGACCATGAAGAAAGTCGTTATCCAATTTACCGGCTGAGTAAATGTCCTGTCGCGATTCCCATTGCTGGCCATGGCCCGGACCCCTTTGTCAGCGGCAAATTGTTTCTGCTATTTCCACCCATTGCCGCCTGAATTGAACGTAGCATGAGGGAGCCAAATGCTTTGTAATACTTGTGTAATTGTTGATTCGCAAGGCCGAAAGGATACCTGCAGGCGGGCATGATTTCGCGCAATGAGTTGGACATTGAAGATGCCCGTTCCGTCCCGAAATACGCGGGACGAAACGGCCTCTACAAAACCATCGTGCCTTGATGGCAAGAGGTTTTGCGGAGGCCACCCGTCTTTTGGGCCGGCAGTCGTTCGCAATCTGCGGAATATCGGAGGCGATGCCTTGACACTCGGCGCGGGCTGTCCTAACGTCTGACAAAACGCCGTACGAATTTAAATGTAGAGTTAAAATCGCCCTTGCTGTATTGACGAAAGGAATCCGCTTTGAAACGAACATTCGCACTCGCTCCGTTGATGTTCATGTTTCTGTTGTTACCGTGGGCTGGCGTGGCCGCAGCGCAACAACAAGCGCAGCCCAAAGGGTGGGTCGCGGCGCAAGTCCAATTTGAGAAAAACTGCTCGAAGTGCCACGGCAATGGCAATTCCCAGGCGCAGGCCGCGCCCCGCGAAGCCCTGATGAAGTTGACTCCGGAAGCCATCTACGCGTCCATGACGAGCGGCTCCATGAGCGTCCAGGCCATGGATTTGACGGAAGACCAGAAACGCCTGATCGCCCAGCATCTTGGCGGCCGGCCCGTCGGCGTTGCGAGTGCAGGCGATGCAAAAGCGATGTCAAACCGTTGCGCGGCAAATCCTCCGCTCGGCGATCCCTCGTCAGGCGCTTATTGGAATGGCTGGAGCAACGACTTAATCAACTCGCGCTCCCAATCCGCGCAATCCGCGGGCCTGACCGCGGACCAAGTCCCGCGCTTGAGGTTGAAATGGGCATTCGGAGTTCCCTACGCCACCGAAATGTACAGCCAGCCGACGGTTGTGAGTGGGCGCGTTTTCATTGGCGGCGACTCGGGCTACGTGTACTCCCTCGACGCCGCCACAGGATGCGTGTACTGGTCCTTCCTGGCGCAGGCTGGCGTGCGCACGGCCCCGACCGTCGCCGCCCTCAAGACGCAAGGCGCGGCGAAGTACGCGGTCTATTTCGGCGATCAGCGAGCCAACGAGTATGCCGTCGACGCCGCGACCGGCGAATTGCTATGGAAGCGGCACGTCGAAGATCATCCGCTCTCGCGAATTTTGGGCGCTCCCAAACTCTACAAGGGAAGATTATATGTGCCCGTTTCCTCCGGCGAAGAAGGCATTTCCGCGAGTTCCGCTTATCCCTGCTGCACATTCCGCGGCAGCGTCGTGGCGCTGGACGCGGAAACAGGCAAGCAAATCTGGAAGACTTATTCCGTTCCCGACGCTCCCAAACCGACCAGGAAAAATTCCGCCGGGACGCAACTCTCCGCTCCTGCCGGCGCGGCGATCTGGAATTCGCCGACGATTGATGTGAAGCGCAACGCCCTCTATGTCGGCACTGGGGATTCTTACACCGAGCCGGCAGCCAAAAATTCGGATGCGATTCTGGCCATGGACCTCGATGCCGGCAAGATGCTGTGGTCCTTCCAGGACATTAAGAATGATTCGTGGGCGGTGGGCTGCGACGCCCAGCACGTCGTCGGCAACTGCCCGCAGGAACTCGGCCCGGACTTTGATTTTTCGGTTTCACCGATGCTGCGGACATTGCCGAACGGCCGCCAATTCCTGGTTGTGTCGGGGAAGAGCGGCTACGTCATCGCGCTCGATCCGGACAAGAAGGGCGCCGTGTTGTGGAAGACGCCTCTCTTCGAAAAGCCGCCACTAGCTTCGGGGCTGATTGTTTTTGGCGGAGCGTCCGACGAGCAGGACGCGTACTTTGCGCTGAACCAGGTCGGCGGCATGGCCGCGGTCGACATGCTGACAGGAGAGCGCAAGTGGTTTACGCCGCTCGCCCCGGCGTACGTTCCGGGAGAACCGCCGCGCCCCGGCCAGTCCGCGGCGGTGACGGCGATTCCTGGAATAGTGTTTTCAGGAGGATGGGACGGCAGGCTGCGCGCGGTCGCCACCGGAGATGGCAGCGTCATCTGGGAATACAACACAGTCCGCGATTACACAACGGTCAACGGCGTGCCGGGCAAAGGTGGATCGATGGGAGCGCCCGGGCCAACGGTTGTGGGCGGCATGCTCTATGTAGGTTCGGGATACGTCGGCGTCAACAATGGCCTGCCCGGCAACGTGCTGCTGGCGTTCTCGGCGGAGTAAGTTTCTGATTGACCTACGGGGGATAAGTAGAAGAAAAGAATGCAGGTTACTGCTTTTCCCGGTTCTGGACGTACCAATTCACCCCCTTGCTCGCCAGGGCGCTATCCTTTTCGCATAAATAAATACTTCTAAAGAGTATTGCATTTATGATAATAATGTCGCATCTCGCAGTCCTAAAAAGGCGGCTTGATGCGGAGATGCGACCTGTCCCTCCCCAGGTTGATATTACTTTGCTGCTGCTTATTTCTGACACGCCAAGCAGCCTGGCCCCAGTCTGCTTCCCCTCAGTCCCGAATTGTGAGCCAAGTGAACGAGGGTGCCCTGGTCACGCTTCGCGGAAACACGCACCCGTTGGCTCAGCCACAATTTGACCAAGGTGCGGCACCGCCCAACCTGCCGATGGCGCGCATGCTGCTCGTTCTGAAGCGCAGCGACGCCCAGGAATCGGCGCTGGAGAAACTGCTCGACGACCAACAAGATCAAAACTCACCGAGCTATCACCAGTGGCTTACCCCCGACCAATTCGGGCAACAGTTTGGGCCTAGCGATCAGGACATTCAGACGGTGGCGACATGGCTCCAGTCGCACGGGTTCCAGGGGGCTCGGATTGCAAAAGGGCGCACAGTGATTGAATTTTCCGGCAGTGCCGCGCAGGTGCTTCAGGCTTTTCACACCGAGATCCACAAGTATTCAGTGAATGGAGAAGATCATTGGGCTAACGCCGGCGATCCGCAAATTCCCGCGGCGCTCGCTCCTGTGGTCGAAGGAGTGAATTCTCTGCACAATTTTCCGATGCAGGCCGCACACCATGTCGGCGGGGTATTCTCCAAGTCAAGGATCACGGGACAGGTAGATCCGGTTCAACCAATTCAACCCGGGTATACGACTCCATGCGGGGCAAGCAGCACCTGTTATTTCCTCGGGCCTTACGATTTTGCGACGATCTACAACGTATCGCCGCTGTGGAATGCAACCCCGGCGATTGACGGCACGGGCCAAAGCATCGCGATTGTCGGCGAAAGTAATATCAATGTTCAAGACGTGCGGGATTTCCGAAATCTTTTTGGGCTGCTTCCCAACGATCCCCAAATCATTATCGATGGTCCCGATCCAGGCCTGGTTCAGAACGCGGAAACCGAAGCGGACCTGGACGTGGAGTGGTCCGGGGCTGTTGCAAAGGGCGCGACAATTAAGTTGGTGATCGCCGCTTCGACCACGAGCGCCTCGGGAGTCGATCTTGCCGCTGTTTATGCGGTCGAAAATAATATTGCGCCGATTATCAGCGAGAGTTTTCTGCAGTGCGAGCTGTTTTTAGGAACAGCCGGGAACAGCTTCGAGAACGCCATCCGCCAACAAGCGGCCGCTCAAGGCATCACCTTCCTCACAGCGTCTGGCGACCAAGGGGCTGCCGGATGCGATTTTTATCAGGGCAGTACTCCGGCGCCGGCGACCCACGGACTAATGGTGAATGGGCTTGCATCCTCACCCTACGGAGTTGCCGTGGGAGGGACGGATTTTCTAAATTTCGGACCGCAGTACAATTTTCGATCTCCCAGTCCTTACTGGAATCCGACAAACGACACGCACCAGGCGTCGGCGCGGGGCTACGTGCCGGAAACGACCTGGAACAGTTCGTGCACGAATAATATTTTCGTCGTCTTTAATTACGGCAACACGCCGGAAGCAAGTTGTAACAATTCGCAGGCCTCCAACTACGTGGAAACGTTTGCAGGAGGGGGAGGCAAGAGCAATTGCATCACGTCGAATGGCTTCAATCCATCCGATTGTTTGAACGGATACGCGAAGCCTTCCTGGCAGGTCGCGCCGGGCGTGCCTCAGGATGGTGCGAGAGACTTACCGGATGTCTCCCTGTTCGCTAGCGGCGGTTTTATGAATAGCGCGTACATCATTTGCGAGGCAGATCAGCCTTCACCTCACGGCTCGTGTGGCCTGACCTCCCCCAACTATGATTTTTTGGGTGTCGGTGGAACGTCCGTCTCGGCCCCGGCCTTCGCCGGGATCATTGCCATGGTCAACCAATACACGCACTCCACGGGTCAGGGAAATGCCAATTATGACTTTTACAAACTTGCCTCCTCGCGCTCGCAGACGAGCTCGGCTTGCAGTGCGACCGCCAATCCCGCGAGCACTTGCATTTTCCATGACGTCACCTCAGGAACGATCGAACCGCCTTGTGCTGCCAACACCCCCAATTGCACCCTTTCCAATGGGGGAGACGCCTATGGAGTGCTTTCTGGTTACAGCGCGGGCACGGGCTATGACCTGGCGACGGGTCTGGGCTCGGTGAATGCATACAACCTGGTTCACGGATGGACTTCACCAACGGTCGCAACCACAACTACTTTAACGCTGAATAACGGCGGGACCGTGAATATCACTCATGGGCAGAGCGTGCCCGTAACCATCAACGTCTCCCCAAGCGCCGCCACAGGAGATGTTGTACTCATAGGCTCACCCACAGCAGGTAGCGACATTTCGATGGGAGCATTTACCCTGCAAAATGGCGCCGTCACCAGCACCACGTCTACACTCGCGGGTAGTGGCGGAACTTCCTACCAAGTAGTGGCGCATTTTGCCGGAGATGGTACGCACGCGCCCAGCGATTCTAGCCCCGTACCGGTTATAGTCGCTGCAGAGCCCAGCAAGACACTGATTACGATCCCTGTCTTCGATCCGAATACGGGAAAAGAGACCGGCAACACTCCAACTTCGTTAGTGTATGGCTCACCGTACATCGCGCGCATGGACATTGCCAACACAACGGAAACGGTAACTTTTCCGATGAAGCCGGTCTGCGTCCCGCTGTCCTGTCCAACTGGGAGCGTTACCCTTTCCGATTCCGTTGGTGGAGGCTCACCCGGCGTGTTCCCTTTGAACTTTTTGGGATACGCGGATTACTTCTCCATTCAACTTACGGGAGGCGCGCATCAGTTGTCCGCCAGCTATCCTGGAGACAACAGTTATGGCCCAAGTTCGGGGAGCTACAATTTGACGGTAACGCCCGCGCCCATTCAGATTATCTTTACCAATTTCTCCTCGCCGGTATTCGCGGGAACTGGGGTGGGCATTTACGCAACAGTTGTCACAAATCTGTACTCAACGGCGCAGCCGACAGGGACGGTCATTTTTTACGACGGCGGCATAGTGCTACCGGGTGCTGTGATATTGAACGGGAATTCAGGATCAGCACATCAATCTGCGGTCCTGTATGCTTCCATTAACACCACCTTTACCACAGGCGGGACCCATGCAATCACGGCAAAATACAGTGGAGATGCGAATTACGGGTCGGCGACTACAACTCCTGCGAATGTCTCTGTGCTGTACTCGACGACCGCTGTGGAAACGGCAAGCTCCCCAAGTGTCAATTTGGGCGACAGCGTGACCATCACTGCAAAGGTATCAAGCACCGGCAAGACCCCGCCAATGACAGGGACGTTTCAGTTTCCTATTGCGAACCCGCCGATACCAGGCCCGGTTATTCCGACGTCGAGCACGGATGCAAATGGCAATCAAATTCTGACGGCGACGGTGACCACCACGCCACAGCCTTCTGATAACCTGGCATTTAATTATTCGGGAGACGCGAACTACGAATCAGCCTATGGCAGTGTTTCTGTAAACGTAATTGTTCCCGATTTTACCGTGGCGGTGGATGCGCCAAACCTAACGATCACTGCGGGGCAGTCAGGAACCACTACGTTAACCGCGACTCCGCTAAGTAACTTCACTACTGCTGTGGCGCTCTATTGTAACGTACAATACATTGTCGGTGCGTCTTGCGCATTCAATCCTGCTTCGCAGCTGAGTATGTCCAATGGAGTTGCAGCTTCATCAAAGCTGACGATCACTACGTTGCCGCCTTCTTCCAGTACTTCGACCTCATTCATCGCTGTTCGTCCACCGAAGTCACGGCGGCTACCTCCACCTGGCTGGTGGGTGCTAGGAGTCGCTGATGGGCTGGCCATTCTACTTCTGTCACTTTGGCCCAGCCGAAAACGCCCTCGTCTGGCGACGACTTTTGGAATGGTTTGTTTGCTGTGCCTGGTTCTAGGTTGCGGCGCTGGAAGCAACGGCGGTGGTGGCGGCGGTGGTGGGGGCGGGTCTGCGCCAACGTCATTGACACTATCTACCTCAGCAATCAAGGTGCCGTTCGGGTCCCCTTTAACCTTTACTGCAACAGTCAATTCGTCTGTGCCTGCCACGGGATTCGTCAATATTTTTGAGGTTGGAAGGAGTAGCGTTGCGTCTATCATCCTAACGAATAATTCCGGTAATACCGGCTCAGTCCAATTGGGTCTCACCGTGGGCACACATGTGATCACGGCGCAATACACCGGCGACTATGGGAATCTCCCCTCGAGCACAAAGGGTTCTATTAACCAAGTAATAACAGGGACGGCTCCGGTTTATATCGATGGAACGGAGCTCACAATCGATCACACAATAGTGGCAAGTGTGACGATTCAGTAGTTTGTCGTGACTCGCAGCGGATTGCTTACGGCCAGAGTTGATTAATCAGCATTGCGAGCCTCGCGCCGGCCTGAGTCAGACGTTCGCGAATGATCGGAACTGCCATGCTCTGGTACGGCTCCACCAGCCGCTCGTTCAGGTTCAGCATTCGCGACGAAACGTGGTTGTCGTCCTTGCACGAGGTGACTGATTGCGGACTTTCTACCGGGACACGAACCGGCAGCTTACCGTAAGCACTCTTCACGGCAATTCTGTAGCTTTCCCAAGCCCAGACATCGATTTCTACCGCGTCCTTTTGCCAGCGAACAATTTTCTTTTGGAATGATTGATCTAGATCCGAAGCGACTTGTTCCACCGTTTTTCCTTCGGTGGCCTTGGCGAGGATGTTTGTGTCCCACACTCCATGCAGGTTTGGAGCAAAGCTTTCGGTTTGCGGATTTCGCAGCTGCGGCATGTTGTCAAAGAAAGCCACTGGAACGCAATTGCCGCCTTGGTCGTTATTTGTCACGGCGTGCAGGGGTTGGTGCAGATCGCCGACAAAGTGGATCAGGAAGCGCAACGCATCCGCTCTTTTCTGAGGATCGGCGTTTGAAGATCGGAGAATCGCCAGCTGATCGGCAATGGCGTGAGTGACGCAGCTTTCTTTTGGATCGCAGAATTTTTCAACGTCACGGCGGGTCGTGCCGAGCGGGATATCGACGTAATGCCACGGCCCGGTTTCAGGATGCTGCGTGCGGAAATCGTCGGGCCAAGTGGAGGCATCGGCCAGCGGGTCCGTGCCGCCCTCTTTGCAGTACCGGCTTAGGCTGGGATCGATGGGGCTGTCCGCCAGGATTTTTTTGGCCATCGCCAGCGCGTGTGGAGTGAGATGCTTTTCGGCCAGCAGAGCAATCACCTGATGCCCTTCGCAGCCCCAAGCGTGCGCCGGTGCAGGCATACTCGTCACGCCAAAAATTAAAATTGACGCAAACATTCCGGCGCGCAGGAATTGGCACAGCAATCTATTCCAGCACAGCTCGGAAGGTGAAAAAGGAGCCACCGCGCCGTCCGGCATCATTCGTCCTTTTCTACCAATTTTATGGAGGCGGAATTGATGCAGTAGCGCTGGCCGGTCGGGCGCGGGCCGTCGGGAAACACGTGCCCGAGGTGCGCGTCGCAGCGGCTGCACAACACTTCCTCGCGCGTCATCCCGTGGCTGATGTCCCGGTCGATCTCAACTTTCTCTTCATCGACCGGCGCGTAAAAGCTCGGCCATCCCGACCCCGAATGAAACTTCGTTTCCGAACTGAACAGCGGCTGCCCGCAACATACGCAAACGTAAGTGCCCGGCTCTTCGGTGTCTTCGTACTCGCCGGTGCCGGGCGGCTCGGTGCCTTTTTGGCGGGTCACATGATATTGCTGGGACGTCAGAATCTTGCGCCACTCCGCTTCGCTTTTCCGGATTTTTTCGGTCATGTCTGGCCTCTCGCGAACATCTTAACATTGAGAGGAAAGAGGAAGAAATCGCTTGCCTTCCGGCAAGGACAACGGACAGAATCTCATGAACGGAATTAACGTCAGAATGCGATCATTCAAATAAACAGGCAAGAAAATGGTCAATAAAATGCGGGTCCCACGATGAAGCGACTGCTGGGAAGGCTTGCAGAATACCTGGCAGTCCCGGGCATTGCCGTCATCGCGCTGTTGGCCGTAGCACACGCTTCGCTTGCGGGGAAGACATCGTCGCAATCCGCGAAGAAGCCGTCTGCGGTGGAGCCCGTGCCCGCCCTGACTCCGTTTGTGGAGGAACACGCTCACTTTGACGAGAAGCAGCCCGCCGCGGCGGTCCGTGCGGCGATGGCGGCCCTGGGCCGCGAAAACGCAGTCATGATCGTTTTTCAGATTTCACCGGACACATTCGATCATCCCGGTCGCTATGATTCGGAAATTATCCTAAGCGAGGTCAAAAAGCATCCCGGAAAGCTCGCGATCACGGGCGGCGGCGGATCACTGAACGCCATGATCATGCAATCCGCGGCCTCCGGCGACGCGGGGCCGGAAGTCCAGAAAAAATTTAAGGCTCGCGCGGAAGAACTTCTGCGTGAAGGCGTGATCGGCTTCGGTGAAATGACCGCAGAGCATTTCGACGGCTTCACGCCGTACCAGTCCGCGCCTCCGGACCATCCGCTCTATTTATTGCTGGCCGATCTGGCCGCGGAACACGACGTCCCGATTGACATTCACATGGAGGCTGTCCCTCAGGATATGCCCCTGCCGCCTGACCTCAAATCACCGCCCAATGCTCCGCGATTGCCTGCCAACATCGCTGCGTTCGAACGATTTTTGGCGCATAATCCGCGAGCCAGGGTCATCTGGGCCCACCTGGGATCGGATTTCACAGGGTTTCGAACGGTCGAACTCAACCGCCGCCTATTACGGGCGCATCCAAACTTGTATATGGAGATCAAGACGGACCCGGATGCCCACGGAAGGAACTACCCGCTCGCGACTGACGGCAAAATCAAGCCGGAGTGGTTAAAATTATTCACGGATTTTCCGGATCGCTTCGTCATCGGCAGCGACCAGCATTATCCGGAGCCGAAGGACGCGGACATGAGGTGGCAGGAGACGATTCTCTTGCTTAACCAGCTGCCTGCGGACGTCCGCAAAAAAATCGGAACGGAAAACGTCACTCACATTTACGGAAATTCCGTCGCGCCATTTTTGCGCGCCGCAAAGAATTGAATCCTGGAACGAATCGAGGACATCGCTCATGAATCGCCGTGATTTATTCAAGACTTCACTGGCCGCCTCGGCGCTGGCGCTAACGAGCCGCCGCGTGGCCGCTTCTCCGGCGCCCGCCGCGGAATTTCCCAAGGCGCCGGGGCTCACCAAGTCCGTCGCGGAATTTATCGTCAATTCAAAGTACGAAGACATTCCAGCGGACGTGATCGAGCTGGGCAAGAAATCGATTCTGGACGGCTTCGGTTTGGCGCTCGCGGGATCGGCTTCGGTGATGGGGCCGATTGCGCGGAAATACGCGGAATCATTCGGCACGGGCGAGATGCGGGCGAGCGTGATCGGCACCGGAATGAAAGCCCATCCGCGCCTTGCGGCTTTCGTGAACGGAGTGTCCATCCACGCCGACGACTATGACGACACGCAACTCTCCGCCGCCAAAGACCGCATCTATGGACTGCTGACGCATCCGACCGTCAGTGTGCTTCCTCCTGCGTTTGCCCTTTGCGAACTGGGGCGCCGTTCCGGCAAGGATTTCATGGTGGCCTATCACATGGGCGTGGAGGTCGAGACCAAGATCAACGAAGCCATTTCTCCGCGCCACTACGACGAGGGTTTCCATTCCACCGGAACGTGCGGCACATTCGGCAGCACCGCGGCATGCGCCAGGCTTCGCGGGCTCGATGTGAAGCAAACAATTTATGCTCTCGGAATCGGGGCCACCGAAGGCGGCGGATTCCGCGACAATTTCGGTTCCATGACCAAACCGTTTCAGGCGGGGCATGCCGCGGAAAACGGGACGGTGGCAGCCGATCTGGCGGCGCTCGGGTGGACCGCTGCCGTTGATATTCTGGAAGCGCCCCTCGGATTCTTTCAGGCCGAAGGCGGCGGATTCGATCCGGATGCCATCGTGGGCCGGTTCGGAAAACCCTGGACGCTCGCTTCGCCGGGCGTCTCGATCAAGCCGCATCCTTCCGGCTCGTTGTCTCATCCCGCGATGGGAGAAATCCTGCGCTTGATTCACGAGCATGACCTTAAGGCCGCCGACGTCGAGAAAGTGGATGTCGGGGCGAATCACGCCATGCTGACTTCGCTCCTGCATCACCGCCCGACGACGGGTCTGCAGGGAAAATTCAGCATGGAATTCTGCATGAGCATTCTGTTGCTCGATCGCAAGGCGGGCCTGGTGGAATTCCAGGACAAGGTTGTGCAGCGCCCCGATGTGCAGGAGATGATCAAGCACGTGAACTTCTACATTGATCCCGTGGCGGAAAACGCAGGTCTCGACAAAATGACCAGCCTCCTCAAAATCACCATGAAAGACGGAAAGGTGTTTTCGGGGCGCGCCGAATTCGCCAAGGGCAGCCCCTCAAATCCCATGAGCTATGACGAAGTGTCCGACAAATTCAGAGGGTGCGCCGAATTTGCGAAGTGGCCCGCCGCGAAAGCGGAATCCGTCATTGCCTCCGTGAAATCACTGGAAAATTTATCCGACATCAGCAAGCTCGTGCCTGCTCTCACAAGTTGAGCCCCAAGTGGATATTGGTAGCGCCGGCGTCTCGCCGGCAATTCTTCTGATCCCCTCGTTGTGCAAAAATGCCGGCGGGACGCCGGCGCTACAAATGCCAATTCCTGAACTCTTAAAGAGAGATCCGGGCTAGACTGTCCGCAGTCTGAACCAGTCAGGTTTGGAAAGGACGCATGGAGTCGATTCCAAAGAGAAATACGATGTTGGATGCCGGTGAAGATTCCGCGGGCGTGTTTGCGCGTTTGGGGATGGGGCTGGCCGATTGGTCCCAGAAATGGTTCCCGGATGCATTTGTGTTCGCACTGGTGGGATTGATCATAGTTTTCATGGCCGGAGAATTTGCCGGAGTCGGGACTCGAAATCTGGTCAAGTATTTCGGGGACGGATTTTGGGGGCTGATTCCGTTCACGATGCAGATGGCCATAATTATTATTGGAGGATTCGTTGTCGCCACATCGCCGCCGGTTCACAAGTTGATTCAAAAGCTGGCGAAGGTGCCGCGGACTCCCCGAGGCGCCGTCGCCTTCGTGGTTTTCTTTTCCATGATGACGTTGCTGCTGAGTTGGGGGCTGGGCCTGATCTTCGGCGGCATTCTCGTTCGGGAAATCGTGAGGAACGTGCGCGGCATTGACTATCGCGCGATTGGCGCCGCCGCCTTTGTGGGCAATGGCAGCGTGTGGGCCTTGGGCCTGTCTTCCTCCGCCGCGCTGGTGATGGCGACGCCCGCCTCGATTCCCTCCGCGCTGCTCAAAATCAGCGGCGCGATTCCGCTCAGCCTGACGATCTATACCTGGCAGAGCGCCGCCACCGCGGCGATCCTCACCATCACCAGCGTCAGCGTGGCCTATCTTTCGACGCCGGCGAATTCCATGAAGGACGCCGAGTCTTTTGGAGTCACGGATGGCCTCGAAGTGAAGACGCTCGAAGAGCGCAAGACGCCGGCGGAATGGCTGGAATATGCGCCCGCGCTCACTATCGCGGTGGGGATTCTCGGCCTGGCCTACATCGCGCAGGTTCTCGCCGCGAAAGGCCCGCTCGCCGCGCTCGATTTGAACACGTACAATTTTTTGTTTCTGATGGTGGGGCTCTTGCTTCACTGGCGGCCGCGGTCATTCGTGCGCGCCGTGAATGATTCGGTTCCGGCGACCGCGGGCGTCCTGATTCAATTTCCGTTTTACGGCGGAATTTTCGGAATCATCACCTATTCGACGTTGGCCGCGAAGCTGGCCCATTTTTTCGTGAGCTTTTCCTCGACGAATTCGTATCCCATCCTGGTCTCGATTTACTCTGCCCTGCTGGGGATGTTCGTGCCCTCCGGCGGCAGCAAATGGATCATTGAAGCGCCGTACGTCCTGCAGGCTGCGAAGGACCTGCATGTGAATCTCGGATGGGTCGTGCAGATTTACAACACGTCGGAAGCCTTGCCGAATTTGATCAACCCATTCTGGATGCTTCCACTGCTGGGCCTGTTGAAAGTGAAGGCGCGTGATTTGATCGGGTACGGAATGCTTTATTTCATGGTGAACTTCGTGTTCGTGCTCTTCTTCATGTGGTTCTTCGCGCGGACCTTTTCCTACGTTGCACCCGTCATTCCTTAACGCCAAATCTAATGACAAGCCGGCCCCGCGGAAAAACAATTCAGATCGAGCGCTGTGTTATGGTGCGCCGCTTGAATGTGTTCGTAGAGCGAGAAGGATTGCGGCAGCGTCCAGAGAGCCTTCCAATACCATTTTCGCGCGGGGCCGCGGCTCCGAAAATAGTGCGCGGTGACGGCTTCGACGCCTATTTCCATGGCGCCGGCGAGGATGTACTTGTGCGCGTCCGGGTGCTGGCCGACAATAAATCTTGACACGCCGGTCTCCAAACAACCTGGGCAGCTGTGAAGATTGTTCAGGCTGGTCAGCGCGTCCGCGGAGGCCGCGCCAATCTGCGCAATCGTCAGGACGCTCCATTGCGGGTCGCGGAACATTACAAAATCGCGGGATGTCGCGGCCACTTCCCGGGCAACTCCCAATGGTTTGGAGAGTATCGCGCTGCGCACTGGGGCCACAGGCTGAACTTTCTCAATTTGTTGGGCGTATGCAACCGGTGAAACGAAGAGCGCCATTGCCAGCCAGCAACCGTGTTTCATGTTCCCTCTGCAATTCGGGCGAACAGCTTCGCCCGTTCTGAGAGGAAACCGCGGCTATGCCCCACGCACGCTTATTTGTCATTTTACGATATATGAATTGACGCGCATTTCGAAAACAATAATGAAGAATTTGGCGTGGAATCCCAGTTTGGCACACTTGAGGTTTTGGGAGGGGAGGGTACAGCTTGTCGATTTTATTCTTAGCACTACAAAAGCAGACAGGCTGAAGCCCGTCCTACAGCGCCATCGAATTCGGGAAGAAAAAATAGAAAACCACGCTGATTAAAATTAGATAGGCAAGCAGAATGAGCGTCCAGCCCATATTGTGGCGGATCACTTGGCCCTCGCTGCGTACGAGTTTGCTGGTGGAAACTCCCACGCTGGCGGTTTGCGGCGCGATTGGTTTGCCCACTTCTGACCCAACGGAGTTGAAGGAAGGGAGCATCAGGACCGGGAGGTTCAGCAGCCTTCCGGTCATCGCTTGGACGGGGCCGAACATGGCATTTGTGGAGGTGTTGCTGCCAGAAAGAGCCACGCCTATCCAGCCGAGAACGGGAGCGAGCACCACGAAGAACACTCCGATTTTGGAAAGCCCGAAGGCCAGCGAGTTCGCCATCCCGGTGAAGACAAATGCGTAGGCCAGCGCGAAAATAAAAAACGCCACCAACAGGGCTCCCCACATTTGCTTGAAGGTGCGCGAAAAAACCCGCCCCAGTTGCTCGCGGCTGGGCCGCAGGAACAGCAAAATAATAAGCCACGACACCAGCGTCGATGTGCCGCCGCTGAGCGGATTAAAATTAAATGTTGACGAGAGCGGGCCATGCGTTACCGACGATTTCGCCGATACGGCGAGTTTGAGAAGGCTTAGGCCCGGAAGCGGCGACTTCGGGTTGGTCCATCCGACTACCACCAGAATCAGCACAATGTAGGGAAGCCACGCGTAGAGCGCTTCACGCACCGAGCCCATTTCGACGGAATTGGAAGCAACAGTTGCCGGCGCGGCAAGAGGCTTGCCTCCGAATCCCCGAATCGTCTTCGGCCGCCAGATCTTCACAAAAATAAACAGAACCCAGAAAGAAACTAGGGCGCCGCTCAAGTCCGGCAAATACGGACCCAGGTAATGGGCCACCGGCCACTGCCCCAGGACATACGAGAGCGATCCGACAATCGCCAGGGGCCACGCTTCGGCCACACCTTCCGATCCACTCACCAGGTAAATCAGGATCCACGGAGGCAGAAGCGCCAGGATGGCCACGACATTCCCGATGGAAGCGGACAGGGCGTACATATCAAGCCCGGTCACCAGCGCCAGTCCGAGAATCGGCGCCCCCAGCGCTCCGTAAGAGACCGGAGCATTGTTCGCCAGAGCGGCAACGCGAATCGCGTCAAGGTCAGTAATCCCGAGTCCGACGAGAATCGGCACCACCACCGCCCACGGAAAACCGAAACCGACCAGACCTTCGAGCAGCGCTCCAAAAGCCCACGCCAGCATGATGGTCTGGATTCGAATGTCTGCCGTGGCATGGTGGATCATCCACTTTTTGAACCGCTCGAAATTCCCGGTAACCACCAGCGTGTTGAAGATAATCAGGCCCCAGAATGTAATCCAGTCAATCACCCAGAAGCCCTGCAGCCCGCCGTACAAGTAAGATTTGAGCGTGCTTGCGAGCGGAGCATGCCAAACGAAGACGCCGATGGGAATGGTGATCGCGCCTACCAGGATGGAAGCGAGCCAGGCCGTCATGCGAAGGGCCGCAAGCATGAACAGCAGGGCGATCAGCGGAACCAGGGAGACGAACACGCTGAGCCATACATGTCCAGTGGGGTCGAGGATCTGCTCAAACATTGCGATGGTCCTTTCGCTTGCGATGCGCCGTTTCCGAAGAGCGCATCCTAGGCGCACCCGGCTGCGAACAGGGCTTGCCCTGCCGGAATTTCAAAAAGACTCGGTTCACTCGAAAAGTCAGGGCAAAGCAATATCACAACCAGATCACAGGTCAACAGGGAAATTCGCTGAGGGATGAGGCGTTTTTTTCAGCTCGTTTTTATGCTCCGTTTGCAGGGCGTGGAAAGGTAAATGAAACATGCGAGAAGCTCTCTCGTGCTTGAGGCAAGTACTGTAGTGATTCTGTGCGCGGCTTCCATGGCCCGCCTTTGCGCGCCAGGCCAAGGCTTTTCTACCAGAATGCATTATAATTTCTTGTTGCGCAGCTTTCTATTTTGCTCGAGCTTCGATAGTCTCATAGTGTGGCTATGAATTTGCTGACTCTCAATTGGGCTCATCCCGTCGTCCAGGAATGGTTTGCAGGGCGGTTTGGGGCCGCGACGGAACCGCAGGAGCAAGGCTGGCCCCCTATCCTCGCCAAGAAAACAACTTTGATTTCGGCTCCGACAGGATCCGGGAAGACTCTTGCGGCATTTCTCATATGCATTGACCGGTTAGTCCGAAAAGCCATCGCCGGCGAGCTCGATGACACGACGCAAGTCTTATACGTCTCTCCCCTAAAGGCGCTGGGGAACGACATCCAGAAGAACCTGGAACAGCCGCTCGGAGAAATTCTGCAGATTGCCGGCGCGCGCGGCCTGCTGATGCCGGAAATCCGAACGGCCGTGCGCACCGGCGACACTCTGATGAAGGAACGGCGCACGATGTTAAAGCGCCCCCCGCACATTTTGGTGACGACGCCGGAGTCTTTGTACATTCTGCTGACCGCGCAGAAAAGCCGCGAAATCCTAAGGACAGTCGAAACGGTAATCGTGGATGAAATCCATGCCGTCGCCGATGACAAGCGAGGAACGCATCTGGCGCTGTCACTGGAGCGATTGGAGGCGCTTGCCGATCGCCCGCCGGTCCGAATAGGCCTGTCCGCCACGCAGAAGCCCATTGAGTTAGTCGCCCAATTCTTTTCGGGAAGCGGCCGGCCCGAACCAGTGATCGTGCAAATCGGCCATCAGCGCGCCATTGACATCGCCGTGGAAGTCCCGCGCAGCGAATTAGCCGCCGTAGCCACTCATGAAATGTGGGATGAAATTTATGATCGGCTATCCCAACTCGTCGAGCAACACCGCTCGTCGCTGCTGTTTGTGAATACCCGCCGTTTAGCCGAGAGAGTGGCGCATCACCTGGCGGAACGTTTGGGGAAAGAGGCCGTGGCAACGCATCACGGAAGTTTGTCACGCAAGCTGCGGCTCGAGGCGGAGCGAAAATTAAAGGGCGGGGAAGTAAAAGCGCTAGTGGCCACTGCGTCGCTGGAACTCGGAATCGATATTGGCGCGGTGGATTTGGTCTGCCAGATCGGATCGCCCAGGTCCATCTCAGGAGCGTGGCAGCGCATCGGCCGGTCGGGCCATTGGCATGGAGCCATTCCGAAGGGCCGAATCTTCGCCACGACACGCAGCGAATTGATCGAGTGCGCGGCGCTGGTGCGCGCCATGCGGCGCGGCGATCTCGATCGCATCGGCATTCCTGAAAATTCTCTCGATATTTTGGCGCAACAAATCGTGGCCGCTTGCGCGTCGGAGGACTGGATCGTAGATGAACTTTTTGCCCTGGTGCGGCGCGCCTACCCGTACCGCAACCTCGCGCGGAGCGATTTCGACGAGGTTATCACGATGCTCTCCGAGGGCATCAACGCTCGCCGCGGCCACTATGGAGCGTATTTGCATCGCGATCGCGTGAATGGCCGAGTCAGGGCGCGGCGGGGGAGCCGTCTCGCGGCGATCACCAGCGGCGGCGCCATTCCCGATAATGCGCTTTACGCCGTCGTGGCTGAGCCGGAAGGCGCCCATGTGGGCACCGTCGACGAAGATTTTGCCGTGGAGAGCTTGCGCGGGGACATCATGCTCCTCGGAAACAGCTCCTGGCGCATACGCCGTGTGGAGGCAGGCCGCGTCCTTGTCGAAGATGCGCACGGCGCTGCTCCAAATGTGCCGTTCTGGCGCGGAGAAGCCCCGGCACGAACCCGCGAGTTATCGCAGCAAGTCGCGGAACTGAGGCAGAAGATCGCGGACATGACGGAAACCATCGGCTATCGCCCGCCGCTCCGGGATTTTGACGCGGCCGCTCCGGCGTTTCGCTGGCTCGAAGAAGAATGCGGACTCGATCGATCCGGCGCGGAGCAGGCCGTGGAGTACATCGTTGCCGGCCGGTCTGTCCTCGGCGCGGTCCCTACGCAAGATACGGTCATCGCGGAACGTTTCTTCGATGAAAGCGGCGGCATGCAATTGGTGATTCACGCTCCGTTCGGCGGCCGCATCAATAAAGCGTGGGGACTCGCCCTTCGGAAACGCTTTTGCCGTTCCTTCAATCTTGAGTTGCAGGCCGCGGCGACGGACGAAGGCATCAATATTGCCTTGTCGGATCAACACAGTTTTCCGCTCGCGGATGTTTTTCGCTTTCTACATCCGGCCTCCGTCGGGAAAGTGCTCGAGCAAGCAGTACTAACTTCACCCCTTTTCACGACACGCTGGCGTTGGGATGCCTCGCGCGCTCTGGCGCTGCTGCGTTTTCAAGGCGGACGAAAGGTGCCTCCTCAAATTCAACGCATGCGCGCGGACGATCTTCTGGCTGCCGTTTTCCCCGACGCCGCGGCTTGCCAGGAAAACATCGCAGGCGAGATGCGGATTCCTGACCATCCGCTGATTCGCGAGGTGATGAAGGACGCCCTTACGGAAGCCATGGACTTGGAAGGCCTGAAAGAGCTGCTGCCGCAATTCCTGGATGGACGCATTCGCTGCCTGGCTGTCGATACTCCCGTACCCTCGCAGTTCTCTCACGAAATACTCAATGCGAATCCGTTTGCATATCTGGACGATGCGCCGCTCGAGGAGCGCCGCGCGCGCGCCGTGGAAATGCGGCGCGTGCTCCCCGAAACCGCCGCCTCGGATATCGGGCGCTTGGATCCCGCGGCGATCGAGGAAGTCCGCAAAGATGCATGGCCTGACGTGCGCGACGCCGAAGAACTTCATGACGCTCTGGAAACGCTCATCGTTCTGCCTGAACCTGTCACGCCGGAAGCTCTCGACTCAGAATCCATCGGCCCCAACCACGATCCGGAACTTCATTTCCTGGAACGCGCCCTTGCGGAATCGATTCCTCGATGGCGGATATTTTTTGAAGAGCTGGCCTCTCAAGGGCGGGCCGGTAAGGCGCACATTTCGGGCCGCGATTATTGGGTGACAGCTGAACGCAAGAAACTGGCGGCGTCGATATTTCCTGCCGTTAGTTTTGATTCGTCCATCGCTGAAATTGACCAGCCCGCGCTAACAAGGGAAGACGCTTTGTCCTCGCTTCTGACGGGTTGGCTGCAACATTCAGGGCCGGTCCACGCCCGGGTCTTTGTGCGTCTTCTGAATTTAGCGGATTCGGAAATCTTCAATTCGCTTTTGCGGATTGAGGCGGCGGGGACCATTTTGCGCGGCCGTTTTGCCGATCTTCGCTCTGACGACATCGAGTGGTGCGAGCGAAGATTGCTTTCCCGAATTCACCGCCTCACCGTCGGAAAACTGCGCAAGGAGATCGAACCGGTAACGGCCGCGCAGTTCATGCGCTGGCTTGCGCGCTGGCAGCATGTTGCCCCTGGAGCGCTGGCCTTGGGAGAACGCGGAACTCTTGAGGTCCTGCGGCAATTGCAGGGCTATGAAGCGCCTGCAAATTCCTGGGAAAGCGAGATTCTCAAGCGCCGCGTTGCCAACTATGATCCGGCTGCGTTGGACAATTTATGCTTGAGGGGAGTGGTGGGATGGGGACGCCTGTCTCCGCATCCCGCCATGTTGCACGAACATGGAGAGCGCGGCCGCCGCATTGTCCCCAGCAGCGTCGCCCCCATCACTTTTTTTGTGCGCGACGACGCCGACTGGATGGCTTGCCGCCACCATAGCCTGGGATTAGGAGATCAGGGAGGACTAAGCCGCGGCGCAAAAGAAGTTCTCGATTTGCTCGCAACCCGGGGCGCCCTGTTTTTTGTGGACATCGTCCGGGGGACGCGCCGGCTGAAGTCCGAGGTCGAAGCAGATCTCTGGGAACTCGTAGCCTCCGGCATGATCACCGCCGATGGCTTCGACAATCTGCGCGCGCTGATTGACCCCAAACGCCGTTCAGGGCAGGGCCGGGGACGAACCCTGCGCCCTCGTGACAGCGGTGGACGCTGGTCTTTGCTCTTCACGGATAAGGCCGATGATCGGGCGCCGGCAGTCGAGTCCACGTGCTGGATGCTCCTGAGGCGCTACGGAATTGTATTCCGCGAACTGCTCACTCGCGAATCGATACAGCTACCCTGGCGCGAAGTGCTCATCGCACTGCGCCGCCTCGAAGATCGCGGTGAAATCCGCGGCGGCAGATTCGTCGGCGGATTCCTCGGCGAGCAATTCGCGCTCCCTGTTGCTGCGGACTCGTTGCGAGCCTCACGATCCCTTGGGCCAACGCAGGAAATTATTCAGATCGCAGCCGCGGACCCGCTGAACCTCGTAGGGATCATTGTGCCAGGCGATCGCATCCCCGCCAATTCAGGCCGCTCTTTTGATTTGCGTGATGGCGTAGCTGCGGGAACGATTCCAACACCATTAGAAAATCTGGGCGCCGCCCGCGCCGGACAATTCGGTACCGGAATTCCTAATATTCATGTGAATTTTTAGGAAATCCGCTTACAACACGAAGTCACTGAATAAGGAATGGCGGGGCCGACGAGACTCGAACTCGCGACCTCCTGCGTGACAGACAAGAAGCACGAACCGCCTAACCATCACGGGTTCAGTTGACGCCTCGAAACCAAAGGATTTAAGTGCGTTTCGAGCATGTGCCTGGATGGATCCGGATGTTGACGGCTGATCGTAGGGTACCCACAAAAGTACCCACAGACGAAACGAGAGCAGCCTCGGGTGTGACTCAAGCCCTCGACGCGCCACGTTCGGTTGCCCCGACTTTACCAACAATCGCATGCGCGCATTAGGGCTCGATGGCGGGTAGTAGGGCCACATTCCGAGAATCCCTTTATGAGGACTTGGCCGCATTGAGTGGGCGATGGGGACCGGTCTCTTCTTCTCTTGGTAATCAACACCCATCCGCGTTACTCTGCCTTTCACCCGGCTGGCACTAAACGTACGGTAGCCGTGGCGCCGGGCTAACGAAATTGAAGCCGGCGCTACGCATTTCCTTTACCAGCCATCACTCACAAAAAAGCCTGCCACGTTGCCTACCAGACATTTTGGGGACCGCATTCCGATAACGCCGTTTCTGTGCACGCCTCCACGCTTGGGTGGGGTAGGCAGTTGCAGATCGCACTTAGAATTTGGCGAATTGGACTGCGTAAACGTTGACATTTTCTTGACTTCGATCTGACAAAAGACTCGGCGATCAAAGCATCAAAGCAATGGTTAGTTCGCTCTTCCAGCTAGACGTTGGAGTTCAATGCGATGTTGCTTTTCATTATTGCGAGATACCAAAGGAGAAAAACGAATGAAGCAATCTGAAATCTTGGCGAGACTTAGTGCGAACCGGCGGTCATTCTTGAAGAAAGGAGTTATGGGAGCAGGAGTGGCCGCAATGGCCGCAGGCCTGCTCCCAGGCAGTTTGGTTGCATCCGGACGGGAGGAAGACGACGGCGTGCCAATTACCAAGGGCGACATCGCCATTCTCACGTTTCTACAGGCTTTGGAGCAAGTTGAGGCGGACTTATGGATTCAATACTCCGAGCTTGGAGGGACGCAAGACAATGAGGTATCCGGCGTCAACGGAGGAAATCCGATATACACGGCCGCGCTCACTATCCTTGATGGGGACATGCCGCAGTATATTCACGACAACACGGACGATGAAATTAGTCACGCGGCCTTTCTAAAGAACTACCTAGAATCGAAAGGGGCGAGCGCGGTAAGTCTGGAGCCGTTTCGGCGATTGCCAACCAGCAAGGCGACAGGAGCGAATCAGAACTTTCGCGGAGACGGCGGACGCCTGACAAATCTAACCCAGTTAACCATCGACACGAGTTTTTGGACGCGGTACCGCAGTATAACCAACCCCGATTTCGATCCACGCGCTAAATTTATTCAGGCGACCGGGAATTTCGATGGATCAAATACGAACAGTTTGAATGGAGGGCGGTTTACTGCGATTCCGAGGACTGATGACGACACACATGGCAGCGATCCCAGCAAGCCCCCAGCAAGCATCACGCCCCACCTGCAGGCAATCGCGTTCGCCGCAGGTTTCCATTTTGCATTCATCGAGCAAGGCGGCACTAGTCTCTGCCCGGCGCTAGCCCAGAAGGTGAGTAACCTGGAGGTCTTGCGGATTTTGCTGAGCATTGGGCCGAGTGAAACGATGCATTTCCAGACCTGGCAGGACAAAGCAGGCAACGCGAACCAAGGCAATCCGCCCCTCACTGTGACGGACCCTGTTAACAGCTCAACCGTCACGTTCAGGGACCTCCACACAGCCCAGGGAGAGACGAGCCCTGAATCCCTCAATGGAGACACACTACAGGCCAATTTGATAATGCCTGAGCCCACACACTTCCTAGATCCCGAGTTCGGACCCGTTGCGATTATTCGCCCTACGTCCACACAATTTGGGGGGGCCGTGGCCTCCGTCATGAGCTTTGCTCAAGACGGACTATTCTTCGATCCAAAGACGGGAAAAAACACTGGGATTGTTCCGCTGCTTCTCCGATTGGCGGAAGAAGCCGACGAAGCTAAGCGTCGGCTATAGCTCGCGCCGGGGCGTTACGCCCGGCGTTTACCATAACTGTGCGCACAAGCGGGATGGGCAGATTCGCTGGAGTTCAAAGAGGCACAGTGAGTCTGTTCATCCTAGCGCCAGTCTTGCTTTGAAAAGTTAAAGTAGCATTTCTATGAGGATCAAAACCTGATCATTGAAGTTAGGGCCAAACCTCGCCGGTCATGCCAATACTAAGGACCAGAGTTCAGGTCACACTTGCCGCGTCGTTCAGAATCCATGAGGCTCTGGAACGGCTGCACTATTCCGCCGGGAAAATTTCCCCCACTCTGCCGGTCTATAGAGACGTGAGGCGGCTTCTGCCGACAAACGTCGTCACGGGCCTAATCCACCTCGCGCAAATACGAACGAAGGGACAAATACGATGCAGCAGAAATTCCTGATCAGACGGGTGGCCCGGCCTCTGATTTTGACCTTCGGGTGCCACATCTGTCACGCCGCTTGACAGGTGAGGCCTTTGACTTTCGTTCCTCCATCGGAATCCGCATCTTGCCGTTTGGGCGTGGCCAGTCCAACCAAGAACCCCGCCCTTGAAAAGTATCGAGGATGGGACACACCAAGTTCAGAATCGCAACCCAAAGTGAATAAGCGGGAGTGGCGTTAGACCGGGGGAGCGGAGGCAGTTTTTTGGAACGCAAAAGGGCGGGCGACCCGGCAATCTTGGGGAATGCTAAATAACAGGCCACCTGCCGAAATCTGATGGGAGTGTTCCTCCCCGAGTGCTTAAAACAATGGCGGGGCCGACGAGACTCGAACTCGCGACCTCCTGCGTGACAGGCAGGCGTTCTAACCGACTGAACTACGGCCCCGCTGGAAAGATTCTTGATTGGTGGGCAGTGTCCGATTTGAACGGACGACCTTCCGGGTGTAAACCGGATGCTCTAACCGCTGAGCTAACCGCCCATGCCCTTTGAATTCTACAGGTTAACTTTTCGGATTCCTAGTCCCAATCGCAAATTGTGGGTCTTTTGTGGGCGAAAGGTTTCGCCTACACCCGCGTGCTTGCAAATCCTAGAGGCTAAGTTTTGTGATTTAATCTGCTAACGGGAGGGACCGCTATGACGTCCTGGGAAAAGTTTCATAAGGGTGGAACGTTTCTGGTCGAAGTAATCGGACTCTTCGCTTTGCTCTATTACGCGCGCACTACAGCAAAAATGTTCAAAGAAATGCAAGAGCAGACCCGCGTACAGCGAAATACCTCCATCAATTCCGAACGTGCTTGGATTGGTCTCGATGTACCAATTACCTTGGACGCTATAGAAATTCAATCGACGAAAATAAGAATCAAGGGACACTACAGCATTAAAAAACTTCGGACGCGGCCCTGCTCTCAAAGTAATGCAATCCGGTGATTTTGTGATTCCTAATACGAGCATGGAATTTCAGACCCGTGAAGCCAATTTCTTTTGCGATAGTTCAGCAAAATTCGCCACCGGAACCGTTCCGATTGTCGGTAGTAAACAGCCTGCACCTTTCGGGCATACGATCTTCCCAGGTCAAGGGCACGACGAGATTATTGACTTTCAGGGACCTCCGGAGACTGCTGTGCACCTCCGATTCATCGGATGCGCTGCCTATATTGACCAATTCAATGCGGTACATTGGACGCGATTCTGTATGGAACGTAGACCAGGCGATCCCACGCCGCCGGAAAAGATCACCAAACTTGATTTCTGTGCCATGTACAACGACACTGACAAACGCGAAGAGAAATAATCGGGTGGGGGAACGGCTGCTGTGAGAGCTTCAACGGGCGATTACGAAAAGCTTCCGTCGCCGTCTTTTTTCAATACGCGTGCCGGTTGATCAAGCCCGAAACGATGGTCATCAGGATAATTCGCAGATCGAACATGAAACTTCAATTTTGCAGGTAGTACAAATCGCAGGCCACGCGCTTCTGGATCGACGTGTCGCCCCTCCAGCCGTTCACCTGCGCCCAGCCTGTTATTCCCACTTTTAGAGCGTGGCGGTGGTTGTAGCGCAGTATGTCCTGCAGGAATTTGTGAACGAAGTGAGGCCGCTCCGGGCGAGGGCCGACCACGCTCATTTCGCCCTTCAGTACATTCAGGAATTGAGGCAGTTCATCGAGACTCGTCTTCCGCAGAAACGCGCCGAACCATGTCCGGTGCGGATCGGCGGCGGTCGTCCAACGGGTGTCCGTCTCGGAAACCGGACGTACCTGCATGGTGCGAAACTTGTACATCCGGAACGCTTTCCCATTCAGACCGACGCGTTCCTGAACAAAGAATACAGGCCCGGGAGAAGTGACCCGCATCAGCGCGGCTACGAGAGCAAAGATGGGAGAAGCCGCAATCAGAACAAAAGTTGAAAACAAAATGTCGAAGGTCCGCTTCAGCAAAGCGTAGTCGAGCAACTCTGCCGGAGTGGACGTCAAGTCCAGCATCTGAATCGTGCCCAGTTGAAACAACTTTTCGCGGACGACTATCCCCTCTCCCAGATCCACGATCGCCCGCGCGGGCAGGCAGAGCCGATTCAACTCGCGCACGATCACGGGGATCTTGGAGAACCGCGCCGGGTGAATGGCGATCACGGCTTCGTCGATTCCATGGTCCGAATTCAAAGTGCTGAGCTGGTCGAGTTCAAAAATTTTGTAATGTTTGACACGCACCCTCTGTCCCGGCAAGCGCACAAAACCCGTAACCTGGCACGGAGCAAAAGACAGGCTCTGCAGCATCTTGGCCACGTTGAGTGCGAACCTGTCGGCTCCCACGACGAGCAGACGCGTCGGTTTTGCCAGGTGCGCCAGGTTGCGACAAAGAACCCGGAACAGGGCATGCACGATCAGTGTGAAAGCGAGAAGCGCCAGCACATCGCAAACGAGCAGGCCGCGGGGAAAGACGCCGTTGCGGCTGAAATAAAGCGTCGCCAGCAGCACGAACGCCGCGGCGCTGCACGCGGAAGACGCCCGGCGGACCCCGGTCCGCTCGCGAAACAATTCATCAAAACTTGTGACGCGATTGTGCTCCGCGAAAAACGCCCAGACGCACGTTCCGAACAAAATTTGGTTGAAATGCCCGTGCGCCGAATAAGAAACCGGCCGGCCGAAATAGGCGGAGATGGCCACCCATACGCTCCAGCCGAATCCAGACGCCGGGATCGGCAGCGAATACACTGCGATCTTGAAAAACTTTCTGTACAGATTCAGTCGCATGATCATCGTGGCGAAACCTTTATAAGCGGCGAAACTACAAGCCGCATTTTTCCCGGCCTTCCACAGGTAAGGCCTCCGGAAATAATTTGCCGGGGGAGTGCCCGGGGCGATGCCGGAGATGCAGCGGAGCAATTCCGCCTGGAGTTCTGGCCACCCGCGGCGCCAAGAACTTCAGCTCTCTTGTACGAGCTCGGCTTGCTTCTCCAGGACGGAACGACAAGCGTCGCGGACTGCTTCGTAAGGGATGCACTCCATGCAACTCAGCGGCCGCGGCGAATTTTCCCAGCCGAGATTGAGGTAACCGCAGCCATCAAGTGGAGAATCGACAGCTATGGCCCTCTCGCCAATGGGTCCCCACCTTCGCGAGGACGTCGGTCCGTGCAAAGCCACGAGCGGCGCGTCCAGTGCGGCGGCCATATGCATCACCCCGGTGTCTACGCTTACGACGAGTCGCGCACGCGCCAACAATGCCGCGGTTTCCCGAAGGCTCGAGCCCGCGGCATTTCTGACAAAGCAGCGAGCATGCGGCCGGACGCATTCGATAATGGCGTCATTGCCGTCGCGGTCGGCGACGCCTCCCGTAAGCACAACTTCCATCTCCCGGTTTGCGATCTCCTCGGCCAGCGCAATCCACCGTTCATCAGGCCATTGCTTGAGTTCCCTTCTCCTTCCACCCGGCCAGAGATGAAACACCGCGTAGTTGGCCGCCGAGGAAACGCAACGTTTTGGCGCCAGCAAACGCGGTGGATTGCCGGCTTCTATTCCCAGGGCGCGCAATAACCGCCGGTAATTCTCAATCTCATGGACGTTGCAGGAGTGCTCGACAGTCATGTCGTAGCCGTAGTGCCGGTATTGCCCTCGGGTTTGGAAGCCAATCGTGAAGGATGCTCTGGTAAAGAGAGCCAGCAACGCGTCGAACCTGGGCCACTGTCCGAAGTCAATCATTACGTCGACAGCGGTCGAACGGAGGCGCCGCAAAGCGGCCGCGGGATTCACAATCGGCACCTCCACAACCTGATCGACGCCATCGAGCATCTTCGCAATCTCGCAATTCGATGGGCCCGCGAAAAAGATCACGGAAACGCCGGGAAATGCCGCGCGCAGATCGGCGATCGCCGCGCTGATGAGCACGGTGTCTCCGATAGCCGCAGTCCTCAGCAGACCGAAAGTTTGCATCCTGGAAGGCAATGCCCGCTTTCGCCGCGCACGGCCCAGGATGGCGACGGCAGGGATTCCCATATAGCGATCCAGAAAATGCAGCGCCGGGCTTCCTCTTTTTCGAATCATTTGGATTTGGTGTATTTACGGAATCCGGCGGGAAAGCAATTCCCACAGGCGCCGCGCCTCGCGCTTGGCTGAATCCTTCCGTCCCAAACTGCCGGCACGTCGTTGCGAGAACCCGGCATGCTATGACTATCGGCCCGCCGGGCGCAGAGCGCCCGGCACGTCTTGTGTCCATTGCTCCTGCGAGGCGTGTTCTTCCAGGTATTCCAGGATTTCCTCCGTCGTCACGATAGCAGTGCCTCGTTTGCCCACCACCACGCCCGCTGAAATGTTTGCCAGGTGCGCCGCCTCCTCCCGCGACGCGCCCGCCGCTATCCCTGCCGCGAAAGCGGCCAGCGCCGTATCGCCCGCCCCGGTCACGTCGTAAATATTCCGCGCCACTGTGGGGATGTCCACGCGATGCATCCTGCTCTCCTCGGCTTCGAATAGCGTCATGCCCTCGCTCCCGCGCGTCACCAGCAACGCCTGCAGTCCAATGCTCCTCGTCAGGTGCGCCGCCGAACCCGCCAGCCAGGCATCGCCATCCATGGGCGTCCCCACCAGCCGCGACAATTCCCTCAAATTTGGCATCAGAATATTGGCCCCTGCGTATTTTTGTGCCTCCTTATCCTTTGGCGCGACGATCACGGGCACCTTGCGTTCGCGCCCCGCTTCGAATGCCGCTTGCAGCACCCTGGCCGTCAACACGCCCTTCAAATAATCCGAGCACAAAATCACCTGCACGCTCGCGGCCCTCTCGCGCACTTGCCGTATAATTTTTTCCTCGATCTCCCCGCAGGCCTCTTGCGCTGTTTCCTCATCCGCCCGGAAAACCTGCTGGCCATGCTCCATCGACACAAACCGCACTTTCCTCGTTGAAACGCGGCACGCATCCCACACCACTCCGTTTCCGCTCACTCCGAGAGCGGTCAACCCTTTCAGGATCTTATCGGCCGTGTCATCCTGGCCCAAAATTCCCACCACCGTCACGCCCACGTTCAGGCTGCGCAAGTTCTTCACCACATTCCCCGCGCCTCCGAGCGTTGCGTCCCGCGCCACAATGTTCAGGATCGGCACCGGCGCCTCCGGCGAGATTCGCTCCACGTGCCCTCGCCGGTATTCGTCGAGCATCAGGTCGCCCACGACCAGGATCCGGCACTTTCCAAGCTTCTCCAACCATGCCTCTGTCCAAATCACTCTCGTCCCCCCGTACTCACGTAAATCCCTGCCACAGTTTTCAGCATCTCCTCGGCTGCCTGCATCACTTGCTCCACAGGAATCAGCTTCAAGCAATAGGGTTCCTTGAAGATGCAACGATCCGCGCATGGCCTGCACCACACGTCCCGGCGTATTACGATCCGATGGCCCTCCCCAAGCGGCCGGAACCACTCCGGAAATCCCGAACCAAAGACGGAAACCACAGGTACTCCCACAGCCGCGGCCATGTGCATCGGCCCGCTCTCGTTGCAGACCAGAAAGCGGCACCGGGAAAGCACCGCAAGAAATTCACGGAGGGGAAGCGAAATCGAAATAATGTTTCTGCTCGAGTGCGTGAAAGCAGGGCTTTCCGGTTCAGCAAACCAAAACACCTTGGCGCCATAGCTTTCCGCCAATTTCCCGGCAACTTCCAGGAAGCGCTCTTCGCCCCACTGCCGGGTGGGAACCCGGGAACCTGGATGAACTCCCACAACCAGATCATCGGAAGCAATTCCATACTCCTTCAGAAAATTTAGGGAAAAATCATGGTCCCTGGACGAAAGATTTACCAACTGCCCGTCCCTCAGGCTGGGAATCCCGAGGTGCTCGATCAATTGAAGAGAAAGCTCCGTCTGGTGCGGGCGCGCCAGGTCTGGAACCGCCACATCCGTCAGCAGAAAACCGCCGCCTGCATAGCCGTATCCCACTCTTCGCTTCGCCCCCGTAAACCAGAGGGCCAGGTTGTACCGGATGTCGCTCCTGCCCCCGGAAAAGGCGAGATCGAAGTTTCGACTGTTCAGTTGGCGAAGCCGCCACAGGAATTTCGGCCAGTTGAGCGAGAAGGGGTTGTATTTTTTCCAGATCGAAACATCCACGAGCCACGGCACAGGCATGGGAATCAGCTCCTCAACGAAGCCTTGATCCACCAGCAGAGTCTCAATGCCGGCCTGGCTAATTGATGCGTAGCTCTGGCCCTTCTTCGACTCACTCGTCCTGCAAACGAGCGAAAGCTTCGCCTTGGGAAATCCCGCGCGCAAACTCTTCAAGAATGGAATGAGCATCACCAGGTCGCCCAGGCTGCCTGGCTCAAAGACGAGTATTCGCTCCACTGCATCCAGGCTCGGATTCGCTTCTGGCTTCGACATCCATACGAGTGGTTTGAGAAATCGCTCGAGGATCAGAACGGCCAGCCGGCGTTTGCCCAAATATCTTTTCAGAATTGCAGCGGCCGCGGCTTCGCCATCCTCTGCCGTTGGCCAATCCCGGCCGCCTGTGTTCGGTTTCGTTTGAAGCATAAAAAGGGGTTGGCTGCCATCCTCTCAGGTCTTTTGGCCATGAACGAAAAGCGTGAATCCTCCGGCCCTCGGATTCAAACGGAGTGCCCAGCACATGGGAGCAAGCGAGGCTTTTCCCATCCGGTGGACCAACCGCCCCCCGTCTTTTGCGATCGGTTTTGCCGGGGCCGCTGCTGATGCAATCTCTTCGCAAGCTCCCGCGCAATCGCCGCGTTGAAATCTCCGGACAAGCTCTTGCAGGCGCCATTTCACATGCACGCCAAGATCGTCAACATTCAGCGGCTTTCTGCGTAGCGCGACAACCTTGAATCCGGCGCGCTCCAGAAGCCTCTTCAGCGCCTCTTCCGTCCAGAGCGTCAGGTGATGCGGTGGGGCGTCGACCACCGGGTGAAACAGCGCCGGCCAGCGCACGATCCCTGGAACGGAGAGGCAGAGCTGACCTCCCGGCTTCAGGATCTTATTCAGGGAGCACAGCGTCGCAAACGGGTCAGCCGTGTGCTCCAGAACCTCAAAGATCGTCACGACATCGTAGATCGTATGCGGGAATCGGCGGACGAGCTCCTCGATCGAAGATTGGTATACCGAGGAAATCCCAAAGACCTCCTTGGCAATCTGCAGACTGTGCGGGTTAAAATCCAATCCCGTCACCTGGAAACCAGCTTCTTGCGCCAGCCATAGGAAATGCCCCTCTGCGCAACCGACATCCAAGAGATCGTTTCCATCTTCGGGGCGCAAAACGGAAAGGGCCTGCGCGAAATTCCAAGGGACTCGGCGCTTTCGGCCGTCGAGTTTAGTATTTTCTTCCCGGAGGCCATATAGCCACGAGGACGAATACCACGCAGATTCCGCCGCCTGCATGGGCTCACTGAACAGGAGATGGCAATTGAGGCACCGCCTCACGACATAGCGAGAGTGCCGGGCCGCGCCCTCATTTGCCGAACTTGCGAAGGCGCAAGCGGGGCATTGACGCGTTCCTTCAACCGGCAGCGCCAATTCCATTTGAATCACGTTGAACTCCTCAAGCATCTGGCCCTGCCGGCCGAGCGAGGGCCGTGCTCGCCGGATGACCTCTTACAACCATGCGGAGATCCATGAAAAAGCAATAAGTGGTCCACGGCATTTTCTAGGCTTGTAAAGGATGGAATGATCGGAAAGGACGCCGAACGCAAGCCGTCAGCTGGCTTGCCATCGGCGATCTTTGAGAAGCCTGCTATCGTTCTTGCAAAACACCAGATCCAATTGGGCCATAGCATTGTCCAGGGGACGCCTGCCCAAACCGCAGATATCGTAAATCGTGAATTCATTTTGCCGCATATAGTCGGTGGTTTCGAACATGTGGGCCGCTCCCTCCAGTGTCACGATGGAGCTGACTTCCACGATGAACAGATCTACGTTTTGAATCAGCGTTCCCATTCCTCGCAGCACAGCCAGCTCCGCGCCCTGGACGTCAATTTTGACCAGGCACGGAGGCGCCAGGTCCGCCGGCTGGAACACCGAGTCGAATCTCCTGATCGGCACCGCGACTTTTCCGATCGTCGGCGCGCATCCCAGTTCCTTGTACAGCGTCGATCCGCCGATATCTTCTTGGACGCTGATCTCGAGCTCTCCCTCCGTTTCGCCGAGTCCGATGTTATAAAGCGAGGCGTCGAGTTTCTGGGCCCACATGCGCATATAGGGGAGCGAGTGCGGGAGCGGATCAACCAGAAAATACTTTCCGCCCGCGAACTCGGCATACAATTCAGGCGTGCCATAAGCCACGCCGATATCGAAGATGGTTGCGGGTTCTAGGCCCAGAGACTTGATTCTCTGGAGTGTAGGACGAAACCCCACCACATTCGACTTTCGAATGATATTCCACCCCAGGCGCCCGAGCAGAGCGTTGGTCACCGAAAGCGTGGATTTGGTCCATCCCTTTAGAACGCGGCGAGCATCGCGCCGCTCGCAGCCTGGAACTTGCGCTTGCACCCCACTCGAACGAGTCGGCGACGGACGCGCTTCTTCCTTCGCCTGCGCCAGCTTCGTCGCCGCCATTTTGGCTTGGTCAAACAATTTGTCCTCCGGAGATGGCTTCGCGAGCGATCGCAAATCGCTTGGCGCGCGCCGGCGAGGCGATGCCACCAGGTGAATACGCATAAAGATACGCCAGGGCGAGGAACCATCCCTCCCAAAGCCATCTGGCTTGAAACATGTTGCCCACCAGCAGCCCCACGAAAGCGCCGATTCCCAGGATTCCGAGCGAGAGCCGGGCTCGCGACATAATCCCGAACAGCCACGCGCAGATCCCCCAAAAGCCGATCAGTCCGTAGCCGATCAGCCATTCGACTGCCGTAACTTGAGGCGTTACCGTGCTGGGGAATAATCCGGTTGCGCCGGCGTAGTCTCCATATCGCCCCGGACCGATGCCGAAGAAAATCGCCGATTGCTTTTCCGCGAGGATCTTCGCAGCATAGCCCGTATGGAAAGACCTCTCGCCGAGACTCATGCCGCTCGTGGATCCCGAGGTTTCTGCTTCGATAAGGCCTTTTGCGAACAGATGCTGCGCAACGTAACCTCCTGCCAGCAGGCCCGCGAAGAAGGCGATTCTGGACATCGTTTTGCTCCGGCTCGCCGCTCGAAGCGACATCGGCACAGCGAACACCCCTAAACCAAGCAAAACTTGATCCGAAAATGACGCAATCGTTGCTATCGCTGCCACCACGGCTCCGGACAGAACCCATCTATTCTTTTTGATTGCCCGCCCGCCGGACAACTCCAACGCTAGTATCACGAAGCAACTCAGCATGAAGAGGCCAAAAAGCGGCGACTCATCGAAAGTCCCTGCCATCCGCGGAATGGATCCAATGCCAAATTCAAGGGTTTGCCGGGCCGCATACACCCGAAGATATTCATACGTGGCGCTGGGAACCGGAGCGAGACCCAGCATGGCGGCATAAAGGTAGACTCCGGCGATGAATTGCAGGATGGCGCTCAGGGCCACACATTCGACGGCAAACTCTCTCTCTTTTCGAAAGTAAAATATGCAGACCCACAAGAAGAGGAGACTGAGGCCCAGCTGGAACGGTTCTCTAAAAATCACGTACCACGCCGCTTCGAAGCGGTCCGGCTGCACTTTATGCCCCAGGGCCCCCAAAAACATGCTGATGGCCGCCAAGGGAACCAGGTACCACCCCGGTCTCTCTTGCACTCGCCCTGCTGCGAGCGCAAACACCAGGACTGACAAGACCAGAGTTGGGTCTATCCAGGTGATATCCGGAGTTCCCGCCAGGAATTTTACGGCGTAGGACAATGGCGCAAGGATTACCGCCATTCCGAAGAATAATTTCGCGACTCTTTTGCGATCCAACCCCAGGTTCTCCCGATCAGAATATTTAATCGAAAACGGGCCGTGGCAAAGTCTAACCCCATGGCGGATACGGCGGCGCCTCCGAGCGACCGCGTGATTTGGTACAACGGAAACCAGAGCGGGTAACGATGCCTTCGCAGAACATGCCCCGTTCCTCGCGCATAGGCGCGGCCTCGCGCGCATTCGCGGGCATCCATGAGCCGGATCAACTGCGGGTGATACACAAGCAGACTCGAGTCATAAAACAATCTGCGCCTTTGCGCCAAAGCCCGAAGCAGATAGTCTGTCTCTTCCCCTGACCCGTAGGGTGTCTTTGCACCAACGCCAAGCCTCTCGTCAAAAGGACCGACAAGCTGCGACACCTCCCGGCGAAGGAAAATGGTGTGGGAGTTGCTCCTGGTCCACACATTAAACCGGTTAATCCATCCGCTGCGCCGGTCAAATCTGGACGAGTCACCTCCCGATCCGTCTACGCATCGGCCGGTCACACCGTCAATCGAGGGATTCCACTGAAAAAAAGATGCTACCCTCTGCAATAAATCGGCCGGGTACCATCCGTCGTCATCCGGAAAAGCGACCACATCGCCGGACGCATGTTGCAGACCCGCATTCCGGGCGCGGGAGAGGCCGCATTCCGACCGGAGGTGCAAGAGCGGAAAGCGATCCTGATACTGACGGATGAGCGGATCGAGAATGGCGCCGGGATTTTGGTCGACAACAATAAGCTCGAAATGGCGATACGTCTGCAGGTCGAGGTGCTGGAGAAACCTGGCGGGCTCCTCGGTTCTACCAACGGTCGCGAGAATCAGCGAAAAGCTCATTGTTTTAGAGTCACTTCCGTTTTTGGAGAAAAACCCCAGTAATGCAGCGAGCAAAAAAAACGAATTATGGCGTTTCAACCAAGAGGGAGGCCTTTACCATGGCCGCGTATCTCTTCCGGCTAACGGAAGGGAGTGCAGAGCAAACATTGCGTCGCTTGCGAATTATTGGAGATGAAGTGTTCCAAGACCTTGAAGCGGCTTCCTACAAACGCCTGGAATTCCGCGTAGCTCCACTCCCGGATGTGTGCGGGATTCAGCGGCGGACCGTCATGGGTTCCATCTTCAAGGAGATTTCGATCGGGCGTTGAAACAACCACATATTGCGGGTTCAAGGCCAAGATGTACGACAGAAGTTTCTCAGGGTACTGTACGTGTTCAATGACGTCCGCGGCGATCACCAAGTCAGCCCGCAGGGGCGATGGGGCGTTGAAGTCCAACTCGATCCAGGAATGCCCGGGATATTTCCTTCTGAGCCATTCACAGGTTGCCTTCACGTCGAATCCGACGATGTCGCAACCCACGAAATATCGGAGCAGCTTGTATGCCGAGCCGCAACCAATATCGCATACTTTTTGCAGGCGCCTTTCGTCGAAGACCTCCCTCCCAAATCGGTATACTTCCCGCTGCCATTCGTCCGCATTCCCCGTGTCGTCAAAGTAAGTTGCTTCGGCCCTGGATTTGTATCCATCGTGGATGAAATAGTTCTCGGCCTTGCCTGTCAGACAATATTTCTCATGAGGCGGGAAAGTGCCGGACACCCGGGATTCCCGGTGGATATGGAGATCCCAGGCGATGTTGAATCCTCTGACCGTAAACGATTTATGCAGACTGCGCTTGAGCCTGTCTTTTATGATTTCCATTTAGCCCTTTCGATAAGAAACCCCACGACGACCCCTTCTGGACCCTTGTCGAAACGTTGTCTGGCCCCGGCCGATTCATGCCGGGGTAATCGCAGCGTCAGGATTCGGTGCGCAAACCGCCTTTTCAAAGAAGCCCGGTTTCAGCAGGGAAACTGCGCCCAACACCAGGAGTAGATAAACATAGGAAGCCAATGTGGCCCACGCGGACCCGGCCGCATGCAGGCGGGGTATCAAAAACAAATTGAGCAATACGTTGACTCCCGCGGCTGAACCCATGCAGGCCAGCACGTGCCGGTCATATCCCCAGCTAATCATAGTGATCGCAAGGAGCGAGGTGCAAAAGTCTATCGGTAACGCAAAAGCGAGGACGCGCAATAGATGCGCCGCATTTAGATCAGCGCCATAGATCGCATGGAGAATTGGCGCCGCCCAGATCGCGACGGCCAGCGCAACGCATCCTCCCAAAACGCCGACCGCGACGAGGGCATAGGACAGAAACTGTCGTGCGGTCCGTCCTCCTTGCATGCGCGACAGCTTCGGATAGAGGGATTGCGTTAAAAGATAGTACCCACCCAAAATGGCGAACAGGATCTTATACGCCGCATTGTAACGCCCGACTTCTGCGGCAGAGGTCATGGCCCCGAGCATGACCGTATCAAAATTGTTAAACATGAGGTTCAGGATCGTTGCCGCTCCTAACGGGAGCACCGCGCCCCACCGAAACTGATGATCAATCTCGGCAGTGTCCTGTTTTGCTATCGAAAGAGACGGCTGCCAGCGGTATCTCCAAAGTGCCCACAGCACGATAACTCCCAGTACCCCGCTCGCGGCGTTGGCGATTGTGATCGGCAGGAGACTGAATCCGCTCTCGCGAATGGCGGCAATCGCGCCGAACGCGAACAAAAGACCCACGCCGCCTCGCCAAGCGCCGAGCCATCCGAAGTGATTGAGTCCCCAAGCCAGCCAATCCAGGGAGAAAGCGTAGGGAAGCACTCCCAACGTGAAACCCAATGCGTACAACCTCGCACCGGCCGGCACCGGCCCCCACAACGCGTAGATAGAAGCCAGCGATACACATACGGCGCAGGAGAGGAGCCGTTTCTTGATAACTTGAGGGATGATCGCGGGCGCTAGATTCGCGTCCCGTGCCACAAGCCGCGCGCCAATCAATCGCAGCCCCAAGTCGGTCCCCATCATCACAAATCCGGCCACGGTCTGCGAAAGGGCCACGATTCCCAGCAATTCGACGCCAAAAGCTCGGGAGACGTATCCGTAGAACGCGAATCCCGCCAACTTGGAAACGGCCTCACCCGCGCCCAGCTTGAGTATGGAACCTAGCAGTCTTTTCATGAGGGAAATATCTCTACTTGCAGGGTCGAGCCGGCGCTGCAGCTAGGTATCCACTTTCCGCCCGTGGCATCGCTTCGAGGTCCGCTTCGTCCATCTCCACCGCAATGGATCGCTGAGTCAATTCCAACGACACCACAAACCGCGCGCCGTTTTTTCTTCGCGCCAAGATGCCTTCCGTGCCCGCAAGCGGCCCCGACTTGACCCGCACGTGGCGGCCGACCGTCAAATACGGATGCGGCACGGCGCGGACACCATTGCTCAGACTGGCGCGCAGGGCGTCGATCTCTTCCTGCGGCAATGGCGCGGGAATTCCGCTGAATCCGACGAGGTTTGCTATTCCGGGAACTTGCAGCACTTGCAAGCGGTCACGCAGCGCAAGCCGCACAAGAATGTATCCGGGGAAAAGAGGGAGCTGCAGCCGCACCCTCCGGTCTTTCCATCGCCTGACGGTCTCATAGAGCGGCAAGAAAAGTTCCACCGATCTCCGCGCGAGCTGTTCGGCGACGCGCTTTTCGTGATTCGCGCTCGTGTACGCCGCGTACCAGAACGGATCACAAAAACTCGAAGGCAGTTCAAGGGAATGCGGCGAACTGGTTGCACGAACAATAAGGCTTGCCATGTGCCCGCTCCTTCCTCGCATACAGCTTCGCCCCGTCACTTACAGGGCATTTGTGACTTAACCCATTTATTGTTATTAGATTACAGGGAACTCGGACTACCGGTCTTCGTCCAAATGTTCCTGATCTTGCGGATACCGTTTCCAAACTTTGCCGCTCGTTGTACTCGGCTGAGAGCCGTTCGTGGCCGCCCACGGTAATCGCGCCCGAACCGCGTGAATCACCTCTTGCGCGAACGCTTTCTGAGGATCTTCCTCTCCGGCTCGGTCCCAAGCGCGTTTGGCGAATACCCAGGACACGCCGGCCACGATGGAGAGCATGGTTCCCAGCGTGACGATCAACTGCCGCGGGGGGAAGGATTTCTTTTCCGGCACATCCGGGGGATCGAGAATTTTGACGCTGGGGGTTTCTTTTGCTTCCTGAACTTTTGCCAACTCGTATTCCTGGGTCAGCGTCTGGAAAACCGCTTCCTGGATTTTGGTATTTCGGTACAGGTCGGCGTAGCCGACGCCGAGCGCGGGCAGGTCTCGTATGGACGGGAAAAGCGATGCCCGGTTTGTCCCGCTCGTGGCGCCCGGGGCGGCGGTATTGCCGCTCAAGTTTTTTTCCAGTTGTTGCCGCAACTCGTTCACTCGTGCCTGCGTGGCGCGTACCCGCACGTTGCCGTCGGCGTAGACCTGTTTGAGGCCTTGCAGTTCCGTCTGAGCGCCAATCAATTGGCCTTCCAGGGCCGCCGCCGCTTCGATCATGGCCCTGCCCTGCGTCGGAATATCCAAGGCCGTGTTCTTGGTGGCGAACTCGCTGAAATTTTTTTCAGTGGATTCCAGATCCTGTTTCACCTGCGTTAAGCGCTCTTCCAGGAACACGCGTTCCCGGTGGGCCGAGGAGGTGTTCAGTTGGGTGACCACGCGGTTCAGCTCGCCGGCATATTCCCCGGCCATCGCCGCGGCTCGCTGGGGACTGTGATCCACCACCTGGATGGTCAGGATTCCGCTCTTGCGATCCACGGAAAGGTTCGTGCGCTTGCCTAAATCTTCGCGCGCGTCCTCCATCCGCCGGTCGGCATAGACTTTTCTTAAGTCGAATTTGTTGATCAAGTCGTCTTGCACCGTTCGGCTTTGCAAGATGCCGATAAAAAGGTCGGAGGAGCTTTTGAGGCCTAACAGGTCTCCCGCCACTGAACCGAGACCCGATCCAAGCTGCGCGCCGAGATTGCCGCCGGCCGCCGCTAGCATGGCCATGCCGGAACTCGCTTGATCCGGAGGCATCAGACGCGCCGTGGACTCGAAGCGCTTCGGAATGAGGAGGGCCATCAAGATTGACAGCAATAATCCCGTCAGGGACGCTCTGAAAATAAACGACCGATTTTCCCAGACCAGGCGCTGCCTGGCCACGGCGCGCGTGCGGCCGAGTTCCAGTTCGCGCCGCTCGTCCGGCAAGGTTTCGACGTCCGATTGCGCCAGAGCGAGGTCTTCGCGAAAAGGCGTTTCCCGCGCCCTGGATTGCTCGGCCTCGTTCATAAGCGGACCGCCCGGCGCCGCGCTGAAATTTTGAGAAACGGTTTCATCTAGCGGCCCCACCGCCGCGGTGTGAATTGAATTTCCACGACCGACGTCGCGTTGCTCTGAACCGTCGGCGCTAAAATGGGGGCCAACCACCTCTCGTACTGGAAAGACGCGGAAAGGCTCAGCTCGGGCCGCAGTTGCCAGTTGGCCTGGACCGACGCGTCGTTCAATGTTTCTCCGCCGGGAATGAAATTGCTATCAACTGCGGCGTGCCGGTAGGAAAACTGGATGGAATTCTTGGCGCGGAACCAATACTTGCTCCACGCTTGATAACCCATGCCTTGTCTTCCCACCCAGTCTCCGATGAGGTTTTTCTTGTTGGTATCGAGATCGCGATAAAAATTATTGTAGTAGATGTACTGCCCGTAGCGGCTTCGGTCCGTCGGCGGGTCTGTATAGACGGACTCGAATCGAAAATCGAGCTTTGGCAAATGCGGCAGGCGGGAAAGATAGAACCCGGAACGGA
The DNA here is from genome assembly GCA_963813185.1 of uncultured Acidobacteriota bacterium. GTDB lineage: Bacteria > Acidobacteriota > Terriglobia > Acidiferrales > UBA7541 > Palsa-360. The sequence goes on along the minus strand of CAWEYA010000018.1, from coordinate 161,356 downwards.
TGGCCAGGCGCTGCCAGATGTAAATCTGAGACGTGCTCGTGTCCAGGTTCGTGGGATTGTCTTCGGGCAGCAATCCATTCGCGTAAATCTGCAGCCGGTCGCGCAGATGCGGGATGGCGTAAGTGAAGTCGGATCCGATGGTGCGTTTTCCAGGACTGCGGCTCACGGAATAGATGTCGGACGATTTCGTGCTGAAAAAACTGTTGAAAATCGCGCCAAGCGTCAGCGGGCGGCCCACGCCTCCGAGTTCCGACGTGGCGAGCAGGCTCGCTTCCAGATAGCGAGTGCGCTTCGCCGTGAGCTTCAACCCATGGATCAAAGGCCGCGCGGGATATTCGTTCCCGGACAATTTGGCGAAGAAGAAGTCCCCCTTCATGGGCCCGAGCCAACGCAGGATGGAGGGGAGCATCACGGCTTCCATGGGCCGCGCCCGGAACATATACATGGGCTCGGCATTGTCGCTCAAAATCAGCGCCCCGCCCACGCCGCGCCCCCACCACAGGCTTTGCTTGCCAACGGAAAAATCCCAGCCGTTAATGTTGGCGGAGATATACGTGTCCAGAAGCCGGAACTGCTTTGCGCCCGGGACAGGCGCCGCGGGCTGCAGGGGAGTTTGGTCCGCGGTGGCCACCGCCTCTCGAGCCGCGAGAGGGTAGGCCGGTCCGGAAGGAGCGGCCTGGAACTCTCCGCGGATGTAGACCGTGTAGCGTCCCGCCGTTCCAAAGCCCGAAAAGCCCTCGTAGGTGTTGAATCCCTGCTGATACGGGCGACCAAAGTTGTTGATGATCGTCTGGCCGAAATGATAGCTGTCGTTCAACGGCCGCCCGCTGATTCCGGTCACGTCCGCATAGAGCGATTCCAGTTGAACCGATTGTTGTTGGCCTTCTCCGTCCAGAACGGAAAACTCGTTTTGAAATTCTTTTTCGAGCGCCGCGTAAAGCGAGACGCCATCCCCGCGAGCGGGATCTCCCGCGGCCATGCTTTCGCCGGCCTCTTGCACCAGAGCGGCGCACTCCGTGCGCGTCCAGGGGCGCACATCCTGAAAAGCGGAATGAATGTAGCCAAGGGCGATGAGCCGGTCGATGGCCGGATAAATCCAGCTATCGAGCGGAACATGCGGCGAGCCGGCGTTCTTGAAATTCCGGCCGCCTTGTTCGGCGCGGGCTTCCGAGAAGGTTTCCCAACTGCTGCCGCCCAGTTCCGGGTCATGATGGGCACGATAGACGTGTTGCCCCACCAGCCAGCCAATGGCGCTGCCGACAAGAACATCGGTGGGAAAATGCTTTTCGCCCGTGACCCGGGAGAGGCTCACTGCCGAAGCCAGTCCGTAGACGAAGAACTTTGTCAGCGGGCCGGGATATTCGTGGGCCACGACGCTGGCGACTGCCCACGCAGCGGTGGCATGGTCGGAGGGAAACGAGGTTCCTTTCCTCCAGAATTCTCCCGCGGAGTTGCCACTGGCGGGACGCTCGCGGCCAAACGCATATTGCAGCGCGGTGGTTGTGCCGAGGGCGTCGATAGCGGCCTCGCCACTCAATATCCCGGCCTCCCGTTTATGGCCGTCATGCGTCATTTTTCCGAGCAGATACAGCCCGCCCGAAATCCCTCCAAAGGCGGCAATGCCGGAGTTCGAAAAAGTGTTGCTCTTGCTCGCCAGACTCGTGGAGTGCGCCAGCCCCGCTGAGATGTGAGTGTCAGACGCCAAGGATGCGGCGGCAATTCCAGCCGACGGCAAGATCCAATCGGCATCGTCCAGGCGCAGGTGCGCCGGACTCGTCCATATGGCCTTCTGATCGAGTGCAATGTTCTCCAGCAAAGATAAACCGAGCCTCGATTCCGTGAATTCATCGCCTTCCTTTTGCGATTTCCCGGCGCTCCAGGCTGGCATCGATTCCACTGCTTGCCGCGCCGCGGTCCCGGTCTCAGCCGCCGACGCCAGCGCCGCGCCCGCTGGCAGCTGCTCCTGTCCCTGCGATTGCGCAAGACACGCCGCGCCGAGCGATACCATGGCCATGAGCAACCCGCCGCAAAACGCCGGGCCTTTCCTTGCGGTCTTGTTCATCTCAAATTCCCGGCCAAACGGCCCGCCTGCGAGCCACCGTACGGCCCATCAGTGTGTGGCAATGAAGGCCGTGGTCGCCGCCGCCTCCGCCAGCTGCGCGACGGCGATCAGGTTTTTCCAGCTATTCGAACCGCCAATGGCCTTTTCCGGAACCACGATGGTGTCGCCCGGTTCAATGACCGTGGAAAGGATGCCGCCATTCCACAACGCGCTTCCCTGGCTGCTCTCCACGGACCCGTTGGCGCGAATGATGAATACCTGCTTGACGTTTCCTTGGTCCGTGGGGCCGCCCGCCTGGCGCAGATACCAACCCGCGGCGCGGCGTGGCCGGTAGGTGATGGCGTTCGAGTTGTATACCTGGCCGCTCACAATGACGAATTCCGGCCGCTTGGGAATAAACACAGAGTCGCCGCGGCGCATTTCGATATCGTCGAGCGACCCTGGAAAGCGCGCGAGGTTGCCCGGCAGCCGCACCACGAGGCGTCCGGCTACGGGGGCCTGCTCGAGCGCTGCGATTTCCGCGTTGCGCTGCGCGAGAGACTGTTGAGCGAGCGCCGCCTGGCCTTGCGCGGTTTCCTGGATGGAGGTCTTGAACGAGGTTGACTCCATGCGGATGCGTTGGATCAATTCTTCCCTGTTTTTCTGCTCGAACTGGCGCACGTCTTCCCGCTCGAAGACGATTCCTTGCGGGTAGGCGGACGGCAACAAACCCCCAGCTCGCAGCAGCACGGAACTCAAACGCTCGCCTGGATGGACTCCGTACTTGCCGGGATGGGCCACTTCGCCGCGAATGGCGACCGAGGCGCTGAGATCGTTCCATCCGGAGAGTTGGCGAATGGTCAGCGTGTCTCCGTTGTGCAGCGCCAAGTTATCGGGAGCCGCACCGGCCAGGGCCGCGGAAACATGCACCTCGTGATGCGCCACGCTGCCCGCTGCCTTGTTCTGCAGCGGGTACTCGGTAAGGTCGGCCATTTCCAGATCGGCGCTGTCCTTGAACCCGCCGCCCAGGCGGATCAGATCGCTGACTCGCATGCCCTCGGCCAATGGGTAACGCCCCGGCCTCTGGACTTCTCCCTGAATGTACACGGTGGCGGGCTCGACGGCCTGCGGGTTCCGGTGAATCAAGAGGCGATCCCGCGGCTGCAGCAAGATATTCTCGACCGGATCTCCCCCGAGGGCCTGGCGCAGGCCGACGCTCGAGATCTTGAATTTCCCATCCGGCAAATACCGGAACAGCTGCGCCTCGGCCAGCTGCGCGTCCGGGGTAAGTCCTCCCGCCAGGTGAATGGCGTCTGCCAGGCGGATCTGGCCGGACGTTTGGTAGGTTCCCGGAGCACGCACAGCGCCCCCGATGGAAACCGCCGGCGGATTTTCGAAGTCGAACCGGCTGAAAATCCGAACCGTATCCATGGGATGAAGAACGGGAGATTGAGCAGGGTCGGCCAGGGCCTGGGCCAATTCGAAGCTTTCCACGCTCGGGCGGAAGTCCGGGGCATTCAGGCGGATGATTTCGGCGTATTGGGCGGCTGGTTCCGGTAGCAGGTCTTTGTAGGAAGAGAGCACATCGGTGACCCGCATCCCGGCGCGGTAGGAATAGCGGCCCGGCCGAACGACATGGCCTTCGACAAAAATAGCGTCCTGGTTATAAGGGGCAATGGGATAAATTCGAACGCGATCGCCATCGCGGATTTCAAAGGACTCGAGTTTCTTCGTCACCTCCGCGGGGTCATCCGCCTCCGCGATATCCACGCTTAGCATGGTTTGCTTGTCGTGGGCCACCATGCGCTGCACTTCGACGTGGCGCAAGGCCGCGGCAGGAAGAAGGCCGCCGGCAAGCTCCAGCACGCTCGCCAGTGTCTTCTCCTCCCGCAACTCGTAGACCGCCGGGCGGCGAACCATTCCTTCCACCGTCACTTGCGGGCCAATCGGCGGGACTTGCACGGTGTCGCCATTTTCCAGGCGCTGGAGATCCGCCTTGACTCCATGCAGCAGAAGGTCATAAAGGTCCACGGTCTCGACGAGTTGAGCGCCGCGGTAATGTTTCACGACGCGCATGGACCCGCGACCGGTCGGTCCGCCCGCGACGAAAAGGGCGTTGAGTGGCGTAGAGATTGAACTGATGTCGTACGCGCCAGGATTTGCCACATCGCCGACTTCATAGATCCGGATGGTGCGCAGACGGGCCAGGGAAACATCCGCGGAAACTTCCCGGAATTGCGTCCTCAAAATCTGCTGCAAATTCTGTTGCACCGCTGCCAGGCTCTTTCCGCTCACGAGGATTGGACCAACCTCCGGCAGGCTGACGCGGCCCTCGCGGTCCACCACGCGATAAAGGCGCTGCGACACGCCCCCCCAGAGATCGACCGACAACGCGTCGCCCGGCCCGACCACGTAGTCCGGCCCGATGGGCAGGTCCATTGGAATCAACTGCGAATCTCGCGCCCCGTTTTCAAACACGTCCGTGCCAAACCGCCTGGGAGTGGCGGGGCGGGCAACCGCTTGCACGTACATGTCATAGAGAGAGGGAATGCCTGCATAGGGGCTCTGTTTGCGAATCAATTCCGGGGGCTCGGGAAACGGGCCCGATGACGACCGCAGCTGTTTCGCGGCGACCCCCGGCGTACCCGGGGAGGAGACGGCAAAGTCTCCCGCCCCGCTCGTGGCATTCAAGTCCGGCAAACCGCCGTTCGCGGAGTTCGTTCCCATCCCGTACGCCGCGAGCAATCCATCGTCGGCGCTCCCGGCAATCGAATTTCCACCTTCGAGGTAAGCTCCCGAGGGGCGCCGCGTTTCTCCAGTCTGGGAACCAAATGGCTGCGAGGCGCTTACGTTGAGGCCGTTGAATGACCGGGCGGACTCGTAAGAGCCTGGCAAAGGTAATTGGGAGGGCGCGCTGCCGGGATCTTCCGCCGTTTGCCCGAGCTGCGCGCGTAGCGTCGTGTTTGCGTCTCCGCTCGGGAGGTTCGGATAATTTGGATCCGCAGGTGCAGTTCTGGAAGGCGGCGCTGTTTGGCGAGGTCCTCTCGACGCCGGAGATTGAGTTTGCGAAGTTTCGCATCCCATATCCGGTTGGGGATCACAAAGCCCGGTAGTGTTCAGATTTTGGGTTGCCCCCGCACGAGCCTGCGCCAATTCTTCGTCCTGGCTCTGCGCGAGCCATTTCGTCCGTTGCTGGAATAAAAACTCATGTTCTCTTCCGGGGTCCGAGTCGGGATTCAGCTTCGGCAGCAGATACCCGTATTTTTGCACCAGGGCAGTGGCAATGGACCGAAATTGAATGTCCGATTCCAATCGCGCGAAGATACCGTCGCTGGTCACGTCCAAGTCGTTTAGAACCTGCCCATGGTCGGTCGCATCCCTGGCCACCCAATGTTTCAACTCGATCATCAGCCCCGCGTCCATGGCCAGGACCGCCTCAATTTCCTTTGCCGAGGCTGCCACGCGACTCAGGTTCTGCAACGCTAAATCCGAAGCGCTCGCTGAATTGCTGTTCCGCTCCTGCGCACGCGCCGCAGGCGCAGGCCACACACCTAGGAACAAGATTCCGGTGATCCCAATTAACCTTCGCCTCCTCTGTGTGCCCCGGCGATTGAAAGACGGACAGGCTCCCAGATGCACGCTTAACCTCCTATGCTAATTAGCCGCTGAAACATGAAGTGGAACGGTTCCTGCGTCCTGTGCTTTCATCACCTAGTCGTTGAAAACGGAATGGGAGATGCAAGGTGGGGACCAATACAATACCCTTGCCTAACTTATTATGGATGCATAATTAAGGAAGGCCCGACAGGATAACTTTTGCGACTGGAGACCCGATTTGGAACGTGAGGAAGCGCGATCGCGCCTAATTGGGAATTCTTTAACAAATTTTCATCAAATCGAAAATGCCCGCACGGTTCAGGAAAACTCGGAAGGCAGCAGAGGTTCAAGTGCGCCCGTTAGGGGGGGAGATTTCTGCGAGCGCTCGCTCCCGCGTTTCCTCCGTGCGGAAAGAAATTGCGCCTCCTGCAAGCGAGATCATTGCAAACAACAAAAACACGCGCTACCGCCAACTGTAATGCTGCGATTCAGAAGATTCGTAAACCTTGACAGCACTCGGCGGTGGGCATATCGTCTCGAACAATATAGAGAAGCAAATATTCAAAAATGCAGTGGGCAGCGGGTTCTTTTCGGGCCCCAGGAGGCCTGCTCATGGCAGCAGCCAATCAGCAGCCATTAGAACGAAATCGGGGAAACGAGTTGACAAGCGACTTGGCAGCGTTGGATTTGGTACGCACGGGTGCCGGCACTCCAGGCGGGCGTTTCATGCGGCGTTTTTGGATGGCTGTCGGCCGGAGCCAAGATCTTCCAAAGGGCGCCGCAAAACCGATCCGCATCATGAGCGTCGACTACACCCTTTATCGCGGCGAATCGGGCCGGGCGCAGGTCATCGACTACCGCTGTGCGCATCGCGGCGCGCAAATGCACCTTGGCTGGGTGGAGGGCGACGACATCCGCTGCATTTACCACGGCTGGAAGTATGACTGCACGGGTCAATGCGTCGAGCAGCCTGCCGAAGATTCCAGTTTCGCCCCCAAAGTCAAAATGGGCAGCTATCCGACTTGCGAATATATGGGCCTCATCTTCGCTTACTTCGGGGAAGGCGCGCCGCCGCAGTTCCCGCCCTATCCGGGTGAAAGACCCGACGCGTTGATTGATCTGTGGAACGTCGAATATGTGCCCTGCAATTATTTACAGTGTTTTGAGAACAGCATGGATGAAGTGCACGTTGCCTTCGTGCACCGCCCCGGCGGATCCCATCAGAATATCGCCGATCTCCCTGAGGTTGGCGCGGAAGAGACGGAGTGGGGCATGCTGCGTCTGGGAACCCGCGCCAACGGAAAGGTGCGGCGCAGTCTGCACTACATGCCAAACGTCACGCGGGTGATCGTGCCGCCCGTAGCGGGAATGAATGGCGTGGGTGGATGGGTGGAAATTTTCTTCAACTTCACGCCGATTGACGACGAAAATCACATGTGGCTGATCACCAGCAACGTTACCGTGAGCGGCCCGGAGGCGGAAGCGTACCGCGCCAAGCGCGCCGAGTATCATCAGAAAATCGCCGCGGCCCGCCCGGCGCGAGATCTCGCGGTGGAACTCATGGCCGGCCAGCATCAGTTCGCAGAGATGATTCATCCGGATCTGGTGATTGTTCAAGACATCGCGGTGCAGGCGGGCCAGGGCCGAATTGCCGACCGCGAACAGGAACGCCTTGGCCGGTCGGATACGGCTATCATTTTGTGGCGAAAAATTCTGGCCCGCGAACTGCGCGCTGTGGCCGAAGGACGCCCCGGGAAAAATTGGACGCGCCCGCCGGCCGGCGAATTGCCGACTCTGGGCTTCTGACTGCTGACGCCCGGCGTCTCAATCCGGAGTTATTTTTTAACCGAAGATGAGGGATATGTTGATGGCTGATACGAGTGAAAGCGGTTTCGTTCCACATATTCTGGCCCGGCCAGGTTCCGATTTTTCCCCGGGTGGCGTTTCGCGCAGAACTTTGCTCAAGCACGTGGCGGCCATGGGAGCAGGCGCCGCTCTTTCCATTCGCCCGGTGCTTGCGCGGATCCCTCGCGCCGATTCCGATCCCAAACGCGGGCGGATCGACGTGCACCATCACATGCTTCCCCCTTTTTATATGGACCTTCGGCGCGCGGTTCCTAATGTTGGCGCCATGCCGGCATGGTCGCCTGCCAGGTCGCTCGACGACATGGAGAAGAACGGCGTATCGACCGTCATGTTATCACTCGCCGTTTCGGGTGTAGCTTTCGATGCTGGCGAGGCTGGCCGCAGCCTGGCGCGAAAAAGCAATGACTACGGCGCGCAACTCGTCAAGGACCATCCCGAGAGTTTTGGATTGCTGGCGGCGCTGCCTTTGCCTGACCCGCAGGGCAGCCTGAGGGAGATTGAATACGCGCTGGACACTCTTCACGCGAACGGAATCGCGTTGCTCAGCAGCTATGGTGACAAATGGCTTGGCGACGCCACCTACGCGCCCGTTTTCGAGGAACTGAACCGTCGCAAGGCCGTGATATTCGTCCATCCCAATGCTCCGAATTGCTGCACCCAAGTTCTCCCTCACGTGCCCGCGTCAACCATAGAATTTCTATTCGACACGACTCGAACGATTGAGAGCCTGCTGATGAACGGTACCTTTTCCCGATATCCGAATCTTCAGTTTATTTTTTCTCACGGCGGGGGAACCATGCCCATCCTGGCAAATCGCATGGTCAGAACTTTTCCCAAAGAATTTGCGCCACAGGTGCCGAACGGTGTCCTCTATGAATTGAAGCGTCAGTATTACGACACTGCCAGCGCCAGCAATCCAACTTCGCTTTCCGCGCTGTTGAGTGTCGTCCCAAGTTCCCAGGTTGTGTTTGGAAGCGACTTTCCGTTTATTTCGGCGGGAGAACCGGCAAACGACTTAATGCATTCCGGATTGACCGTCGAGGCCGTCGAAACGATTAACCGCGGCAACGCGGCCCGGTTGTTTGGACGCCTCGGTCCCAAATGAGCGGCCGTCGTTGGAGAAGAACTCGCAAAAAGGGGGAATGACGCCACGAGGTAGATTCCAGGCCAATTCAACTTTTTCGAGCTATAGTGAGACGTCAGAACGAAACCTCAGGAGGAAATACGATGCGAACTAAGCTAGTCCAATTGGTTACGGTTTTGGCAATTCTGTCGGTCGCGGCTGCAGTCAGCACGGTCGCGCAACAACAAGCAGCCCCGCCTCCGCCTTCCAAATTTAAATTGACCAGCTCCGCCTACGCCGAAGGCTCCATGATTCCGACCCAATATTCGTGCGCGGATCCCAATGCGGCTTCGCCGGCCCTATCCTGGACCAATCCTCCCAACAACACGCAAAGCTTCGCCGTGATTATGCACGATACCGACGCTGCGCCCATGAAAGGGGTAATGGATGTCACGCACTGGATCTTCTGGGGCATTCCTGCCAGTTCCACTTCCGTAGCGGCAGGGATAAAGCCTGATTCCTCGCCAGACGGCATCGTGCAGGGCGTGAATATCCGCAAAGTGAATGGATATCAGCCGCCCTGCCCGCCTCCCGGCGCTACACCTCACCACTACATTTTTGAAATTTACGCTCTGGATGCCAAGCTCGACCTGCCGGCAGGATCGGCCCGCGCCGACCTTTTGAAGGCGATGGATGGACATGTCATCGGCAAGTCAACGTACGTGGGTAATTTCGGGCGCTAAACGGCCAACTGCGCGCCGGCCGTTCCCTATGAGCGGCCGGCGCGAAGTCAAATAAAGCGAAGCCCTCTCACTGAATCTTTTATGAGGGGGGCTTGCTTTTACGCCAGTTTGGGCAACCCGTGCGAAATCTGATCGGGTCAAGAGTGCCGCATTGTCTGGTCAGCGTCTCAATTTCCTGTGTTGGCGCAGGCAATTGCGCCCCATCCATAGATGAAGAGAAAAGTTTTATGGACTACTTGTGTTATACCCAATAAGTAAAAGTCCGTTGAGAAGCAGACCTGCGCTCCACGACGATCATTTGTGACTTACACCACTTCAGTTGGTGACTTTCGTTGCATCCTCGCAAATTCTGGACCAGACTAATAAAGGTGTGAGCCTAAGGGCCATATAGAGTGCCTGTTTTCTGTATGCACCAACAGACGATTGGCAAATAACGAATGCGCCTAAACAGAATCTATTACCTGTTCAAACCCATCATTCCGTGGCGCGTCCGTGTGGCCATGCGCCGATTGCGAGGCCGCCTCAAGCGAACCTCGCACGCCAACGTCTGGCCGATCGACCAGAAAGCGGGAGCGGTTCCCAACGGCTGGCCGGGATGGCCTGAAGGCAAACGCTTCGCGCTGATTTTGACGCATGACGTTGAAGGAAGCAAAGGTTTGACTCGCGTCGAGCAATTGATGAACCTGGAAATGAAATATGATTTTCGTTCCTCTTTTAACTTCGTCCCCGAGTGGGAGTATCGTCTTCCCGATACCTTGCGGCAGACCGTGGATGGAAACGGATTCGAAGTCGGCGTGCACGGATTGGAGCATGATGGCAAGCTCTACGATTCGAAAATCAAGTTCGCCTCGAAGGCGGTGCGCATCAGCCAGTATGTTCAATCGTGGAACGCGTCTGGATTTCGTTCGCCGATGATGCAACACCGGTTGTCATGGCTCCACCAACTTGGTGTGGAATACGACGCTTCTACTTTTGATACGGATCCCTTTGAGCCTGAACCGGACGGCGTAGGAACTATATTCCCCTTCTGGGTGCCGGGTCCCAATGGTTCCGGTTATGTGGAGCTTCCGTACACGCTGCCGCAGGATTTCACCTTGTTTTCAGTTCTTCGCGAGTCAAATATCGATATCTGGAAACAAAAGCTTGATTGGATCGCCGAGCGCGGCGGCATGGCACTTCTGAACACTCATCCCGACTATATGTGTTTTGAAGGAGAGAAAGCACGGGATGAATTCCCCGCCTCCTACTACGAAGATTTTCTGCGCTACGCGCGAGAAAAATATGACGGCTCATTCTGGACGGGGCAGCCGCGCGACATAGCCCGCTTCTATTGCGCCAGCATGCCGGAATCTTCGCGCAACTCGCGGAAGAAGATCTGTATGTTGACCTATAGTATTTACGAAGTGGATAATCGTGTTCGGCGATACGCAGAGGCGCTCGCCAAGCGGGGTGATCACGTGGATGTAATCGCATTAAGCCAGGGAAATTCTCCGCTGGGTACGGAGATCATTAACGGCGTTACGGTCCATCGAATCCAGAGCCGGAATCGCAACGAACGCAACAAGTGGACTTACGTATGGCGCTTGTTTCGCTTCTTGTTCAGTTCCTCCGCTATTCTCGCGCGCCGCCACCACCGCATTCGATACGACCTGATTCACATTCACAATCCACCCGACTTTATGGTGCTGGCCGGCCTTTACCCCAAGATGACGGGCGCGAAGCTCATCTTGGATATCCACGATATCGTTCCAGAGTTGTTCGCCAGCAAGTTCGGGGCGACCAAGAACGGCCGGTACGTAAGGCTGCTGAAAACCATTGAGAAAATGGCTACAGCCTCCGTCGATCACGTCATCGTATCGAATCATCTGTGGCACGAGAAACTGATCGCGCGAGTCGTTCCTGAAGACAAGACATCGGTTATCGTAAATCATGTTGATCCGGCAATTTTTCACCGCCGCCGGCGTACTCGGAATGACGGCAAATTCATTGTTCTGTTTCCGGGCACTTTTCAGTGGCATCAAGGGATTGACCTTGCCATCGAAGCCTTCGCCGGAGTGAAACAAAGAGTGCCCAACGCGGAGTTTCACATTTACGGCGACGGAACAGAGAGAGCGAAATTGGTGCGCTTGACCGAGCAATTAAAACTAACGGACTGCGTCAAGTTTTTCGGATATCTACCCCTCGAACAAATAGCGGAAGTAATGTCTAATGCCGATCTCGGAGTTGTGCCGAAGCGCGCGAACTCATTTGGAAACGAGGCCTACAGCACCAAAATAATGGAATTCATGTCGCAGGGAGTACCTGTGGTGATCTCCCGCACCAAGATCGACTCGTTCTACTTCGACAACTCCGTCGTCGAGTTTTTCACATCGGGCGATATTCAGTCCTTGACGGATGCGATCATGAGAGTCGTTGAAGACAAAGCACGGCGCGAAGAGCTCATTCGGCACGGATATGAATACGTAGATCGCAATAGTTGGGCTTCGAAAGAAAGAGATTATTACGATTTAGTGGATTCGCTCTCCGTCGAGGAGTTCGATAATCCAGGCCAACCTGTCACCCAATCGTAGATTCGCAACGACGTGCTGGGCGCAAGGTTCCTTAGGTTTATAGCCTCGCCGGCGGGAATCCGCGGCAATCAACTGGATCCGCGGTCGGGCAACCGGAATAACTTCTCGGAAGGATCTTCAATCAAAACTCTGCGTATCTCCAGTCGGGTCCCGATCCCGTACAAACGGAAAATCGCGTTCCCGTCCGGTGGCGGACGGGAACGCGACAGAATCAACTTTTTCCAAAACTAAAAGATGACCTTCAGCGCAAATTGTATCTGGCGTTCGGGGATGGTCGTCTTAACCAAGACACCTGCCGTCCCGCTGGGATTGACGTCGGGGGCCAGTGATGCTCCTGTCGCGTCGAAGATGTCTGTATTGCCATCGCCGGGGCCTGGCGGGGCAAAGTTGGGGTGATTCATAACATTAAACATTTCCATGCGGAACTGTACGTTGAAGACCTCTGAGATCCTCTTCACGTAGTTGTTCTTAAACACGGAGAAGTCCAGATCCGTGACACCTGGACCAATCAAAAAATTGCGGCCAGAGTTGCCGCGAACATTGAAGCATTGTGTGAAGCTGGGCAGGCAATTCGTGTGCCAGAAGGCAGTATTCGCAGGAGCTGTGGGAACGGCAAAACACCCTGTCTTGATGTAATTGCTAGGGTTTCCCGGGTTGGTGAGACTGCTGCAACTAGACCCACCCAACCGATTCGGAAAGGCAAAATCGTCGCTGCTTAGCGTATTGGCCGGGTCTCCGCCGGTCCCCCACGTAGGTGTGAATGGCACACCGTCACTGGCAGTGAAGATAAGTCCAAGTTCCCATCCGTCCGTCACCCACCGCGCTGGTCCAGAGAACGACTTAGCCGAAGGGACATCCCAGGTGCCATTGATCACGACGGTGCGTCCGACATTGAAATCGGAAAGGCCTCGCGTCAACTTCAGGTCAAACCAATCCAGGCTCGAAATGGAATTGCCGAAGGCGTCGCCCGCCAGAGTCGCCGAACTGGTATCCATACTCTTGCCCCACGTAAAAGTACCCTGGGCCTGAAAGCCGTGGCTCATACGCTTGGCCAGCTGAAATTCGAGGGCGTTAAAGTAGGAGCGCCCATCATAGAACATCGACCGAATAGAGCCAAAGTTTGGATTAACTCGAGAGTTATTCGGCTGCCAAACGTAGAGCCCTTCGGGGGACTTTATCGGAAGCGCCAAATCACCTTCGTCCACGCGGAAAGGCTGGTGCACGCCGCGCGAGCCCACGTAAGCAATCATGGTTGCCAGGCTCGGTGTCAGTTGATACTGGAGATTGAGGTTCCACTGCATTACGTAGTTGCGTTTCGGATGGGGCTCAACGTACGTAGAACGGAAATTGGTCCCAGAAAGAGCTGCTGCAGGCACCTGGAAGAAAGTGAGAGGGGCATTGAGTGCTGGGTAACTGAAAAAGGGAGCCGACTGGCTGGTCAGAAGGATGAATTGATAGGGCAATGGGAGAACATCAAACAGTCCGGCCCCACCGCGGACAGCCAATCTTCCGTTACTCAATGGGTCCCACGCAAATCCTATGCGCGGCTCAAAGTTGCGAAGCGTTGGGTTCGAGAAGAAAGGACCGGTACTGCCGCAGCCCGTGTGAGCTACCGCGCAGACTGGTAGTGCCGCGTCAAGAGTGGGCAGGTTGGCGATCTTGCCATTGATTTCCGTCGGCACGGTGGCCATCTCGTAACGCAGCCCCAGATTCAGCGTCACGTTGGGTTTCCAGCGCCAGTCATCCTGCAAATAGGCGCCAAAAACGGTCTGGCGAAGATCACGGGGTGTGAGGGTACTGGGGATTCCACCTTGGAAATGGGTGGGAGCATTTGTCAGGAAATTCTGCAAACTGCCAAATGACCAGATTCCATTCGGATCGGTAAGCGCGGTTATCTGGAGCAACATACGCTCGACGGCAACGCCGAATTTGATGGAGTGAGTGCCTCTAGTCCAGAATGCGTCGTCATACCACTGAAACGAATTCCAGCCATACAAATAGGTCGGGAGCCCGCCTACCCCTCCTGACATGTCCGTAAGGCCGCTGACATGCACGAAAGACGCGTCGCGAACCGCAACAGAAGCTGGCCAGGAGCTCAAGGAAGTAAGCGCCGCCGCCGCGTTAATCGCCCCTACGCTCGCATCGTTGTTTACGAATTCGTGGTTGTATCCAAATCGGACCGCGTTCACGAAGTTCGGAGTGAAACTGTGAGTCTCCTCGGCAGCGACGATCTGTCTCGAGGATAGAGTATTGAGTTGCACGTTACCGAATGAGTCTGGGGAGCTATATGGTGTCCTGTCGAAGAGGTACGTACCGAACAGGCCGTCTTTATCTGAGAACTTGTGGTCCACACGCGTAGTTACGAAATTTTCAGTTACGACCTGCTGTGCGTTGAAGTCAAGAGTACAAACGTCTGTAACGCAACTGCTGGGCGGCGTTGGGTAAAGTGGAAAGTACTGTTGGACGCTGGAGTCCACAGGGACGGTTATCGGATTGCCGCTAGAATCGTGGATAATTCCGTTACGGGCATTTTGCGAGGGAACATGATTTTGATTCGGAATGCCCTTCGACTGCCGAATGCCTTCGTAGTCCGCAAAGAAAAACGTGCGATTCTTGATGATAGGCCCGCCGATGGCGGCGCCGAACTGGTTCTTTCTAAATGACGCTTTCGGAAGGGTAGGATCCTGCTCGAAGAAATTCTTCGCGTCCAGAGCGCTATTCCGCAAAAACTCGTATGCGCTCCCGTGAAATCCATTGGTCCCCGATCGTGTAATGGCGTTGACTACGCCACCAGAAGTCTTACCGTACTCCGCTGAATAGTTGCTCGTGAGAACGGAGAACTCCTGGATGGCGTCCACGCCCAGATTTCCTCCAAGAACGCTGCCGGGCGCCCCATTGGCGTAATCGTTCAGGCTGATTCCATCCAGGCGATAATTGTTTTGCTGCGGGCGCGCGCCGGAGATAGTCAACTGCTGCCCGAAACCTCGATTTCCGCGATCCGCCCCTGTCGAGAAGCTTGGCTGGGTGTGGATGGTTTCCACACCGGGCTGTAAGGCAGCCAAATCTGTCCAACTGCGGCCGTTTAAAGGCAGTTCCCGAACGGTAGTCGCGCTGACAGTGGCGCTGATGTCCGAACTTGTGAGTTGGACGGTGGGGGCCTCGGTAGTAACTTCCACGCTGTTCGTGACGGAACCGACCTGCAATGCCAGGTTAAAGACTGGCTGCGACCCCACGTTGATGGTGATCCCCTTCTTGATACCGGTATTGAAACCGGTTGCGGAAACCGCGACCTCGTACTCGCCCGGCAGCAAGTTCGCCGCTGAATAGAAGCCGTCCGTGTTCGTCGTCGCCGTCGTTGAAACGCCTGTTGCCGAGTTCTTGATCACAACTTGGGCGTTCGGGACAGCTGCCCCGGAGGGGTCCGTAATGGAGCCCGACAGCGTTCCTCCGGCTACCTGGGCGAGCACCGCCCGCGAATTCGCAAAAAAAAGTCCAAAAATGAAAATGAAAAGTACAACCTTGACAAACTTTGGTCTCATTTGTTTCCACCCCCCCTTTTTGTTTGCAAAGTAAAATGAATAACCGCCCGCACAGTCTGTCCAGAGTGAATGAAAAATCCGACTTTGAACTGCGATTATTTTGACCACATGATTAGGCGAGGAAGGAAAGGTGTCAAGTGAATGTTTGGGCGCGAGAAAGCCTACTTACAGGGCAGGCCGAAGGGAAACTAAATTGCATCCGTCCGAAGAAGTGGCAACAACTTGCCGCTCCAATGCCATCTCAATGCCCGCCGCAGCCGCAAGAGTTCGTTATAGATAAAATTCGGGCTCTACCTTCACACCGGCTTGACCCCTGGCCCGATTAACATCGCCGGGTTCGCGCCTTTCCTGGGAATATATTTTTGCGCTCGCCCGTTGTCCACCTCGGCCACATAGAGATTGCCCTCCTGGTCCACGTGCATGCCGTGCACGCCCCAGAATCCGCCGGGAAATTCGCCGAAGGTGCCCCATGCGTACAGGAAGTTGCCCTCCAGGTCGTACTTGATCATTTTGTTTGTGCCACGGTCAAAGAGCCAGAGATGCCGGTCGGCCGCGGAAAGGTGGAGGCAATGCACATCGGAAGGCGGATCGCCCACTTTCCACATGTTCACGAATTTGCCGTTGGTGTCAAACACTTGGACGCGGTGGTTGTACCGGTCGTTGACAAAAACCCTGCCGCTGGGAACGTCCACGGCCACTCCATGCACGCCATTGAGGAAGCCAGGGCGCGTCTCGTTGGGCGGCGTCCCCTTCTGTCCAAAGTCACTCACGAATTTGCCGTCCTTGTCGAACTTGGCGACCCGCGTGCCGACGTATCCGTCCGCCACAAACATCGTGCTGTCGGGCAGCCAAGCCAAGTAAGTCGGCCGGGAGAAGTGTGTGGCGTCGGCACCCATTTGGTTGGGTGTCCCGATCGTCAGCACCAATTTCTTTAAATCGTGAGTGAACTTAAAGATCGCGTGCCGGTAGTCGTCCACCAGCCACACGTACTTGTCCTTGTCGTAAGGGTTGATGTAAATCGCATGAGGCCGGCGTAGCATGCTGTCCCACTCCGGCCAGGTCTCTTTGATCTCTCCTTTGGCGTTCACCCCGACGATGCAGTGCTGCCAGCGCCAGTCCACATTTTCCGTTCCGTGGTTTGGGCCATCCAGCGGGCCTGGCGGACTGGCCGTCGTAGCGTCGCGCCAAGGCAGACGCCCGATGGGAAAGCCGAGGCTCGGCCCCAGTTGAGGGAGGTCAATTTCTTTCGGCCGTTTGATGTTCGGCAATTCGCCGCGCTGGAGGATGAAGACGCGATCGGAGTTCTCGGCGAAAACGCCTTCTCCCGATCCCCAGTTCCACTGTTCGTTCCCCGGCAAGGAGGATAAGGGTTGCGGCCAATTCGGGTCCACATCGTAGGCCCCGAAGACATCCTGCACGCCCTTCTGTCCCGGGATGGCGGCAAATGACGTCTCAGGGTTCGTCTGCGCCTGGGCAGTGGCCGGCGAACGCAATAGCTCCGAAACCATAGGGAGCGCCGCGGAGGCGAGTCCGCACTTCATCAGGGCTCTCCTACTCACCTTCAATTTTGATCCCATGTTTCTGCCCTCCTTTTTGAAAGCAGATCAATCTCACAGAAATTTCCGAATTAGACCTCTGGCTTGCGCATCGTACGCTGCTCCTGCTCAGGACACAACGATTTTGCCGCAAAGCTAGGCACTAATGCGGATTGCTCGGTTCCTATGGGGACTACTCGAGCTGCTGTGAGCCGACAGGTTTTCTGTGGATGGCCGTAGGTTCGTCCGTATACGCAAACAGAAGGGGCTCTAAATAGGCCGGCGAGCGGCGCGTATAATTTCCCGGGCACGTCGTCGGCGTGCCCGGGCTTCACGGATTAAATCGGACTCGGTGCCTTCACATCGCCCAGCTCAAAATACTCTTTCTAAGTTGGCGGTGTGAAGGTGAAGAACTCCCACATCTTCGGCGCGGTAGCAGCTGCACCGGGCAGAACCTTTATGCCCAAACCTTCGAGCATCAATCGCAGTACGCTTTCGTGCTGATAAAGCGTGGTGGATTTGAAGCCGAGCTTTGCGAACGGGCTGATGATGATGGCCGCAACGCGCCCTCCGCCGTTTGTATTATCGCTGCCCGACTCGTCGACCGCGATGATGAGCAATCCGTCCTTTTGGAATTCTGCGCTCTTGATCAGCGGATCGATATTGGTTTGCAGCCAACTGTCCGCCACGTCCAGGCCGCAGTCGTGGGCATCATCACATCCGTTAGGAGTGATGAAACTATACTTGGGCAGAGTGTTGTTGGCGAGGTCCGTCGCGAACTGTGTGAAGGGCACGATATTGTTAGCCTGGCTGGAAGACTGTGCGTCAGTCAAATACGGGAGCGGGGCATGGCGTGTAATGAATGTCCCGCCGCAGCAGGTTGAGTCGCCGCCGATATAGCCGACCGATGGAATGGACTCGGCGTACTGCTTCCAGCTATTTCCGGACGCGATTAGTTCCCGGACTGCGTTGTCCACGGAGACAGGGAAGGACGTCGGAGTTTGTGAATCGTCGTTGGTCAGGATTTGTCCGGTGGTCCACATTAGATAGTTGCCGATCGACGGATGGGTGTCCGCGTAGTATTGCGTGGCAAGACCGTACTGATTTGCCAGGCCATTTAGATACGGCATCGAAGAACTGCCGATCACGTCTGTGTAATTCGCGTTTTCCAGGGCCACCAGGAGGACGTGCCCGAAAGGAGCCGTGGACGTCGGTGGAGGCGTGGGCGTTGTAATGTTGATGCTGAATGCGGCGGAGGTCGTGGCCGCGGCGCTGTCTTTCACCTGGATGGTGAACGAGAACGACCCGGCAACTGTTGGCATTCCTGAAATCGTTCCAGTTGACGGAGACAACGAGAGACCCGTCGGGAGCTGTCCGCTCAACACGGACCAGGAATAAGGCGCGGTCCCGCCCGAGGCTTGCAGCGACGCGGTGTAACTGACTTGCACCGGGCCATTCGGGAAGCTGGTAGTCACAATTGAAAGAAGTGGATTATTGACGATAATGGCGATCGCGGAGCTGGTCGCCGTCTGCGCGGCTGAATTCCTGGCTGTGGCGGTAAGCACATGGCTGCCATTGGAAAGAGTTTTCGTGTTTAGTGACAGGCTGAACGGAGCGCTGGTCACGGCGGCGCCTGTATTGGTTCCATCCACCTTGAATTGCACGCTGGTGGTGTTGGAGGAGACGCTGGTCGAGACAGCGACAGTGCCCGAAACGGTCGCACCCGACGCAGGCGAAGTAATCGAGATGGACGGAGCCGAGGAGTTGTTCACGGTAATCGTGACGGTGGCGCTGGTAGCCGTTTGACTAGCCGAATTAGTGGCGACGGCAGAGAGAGAGTGGCTGCCGTTGGAAAGCGTGGTGGTGTTCAGAGAGAAACCGAACGGGGCGGTGGTCACGGCGGCGCCGGAATTCGCTCCATCGACCTTGAACTGCACGCTGGTGGTGTTGGAGGAGACGCTGGACGAGACAGCGACAGTACCCGAAACGGTCGCGCCCGACGCAGGCGAAGTAATCGAGATGGACGGGGTCGAGGAGTTGTTGACGGTGACCGTGACGGTGGCGCTGGTAGCCGTTTGACTGGCCGAATTAGTGGCGACGGCAGAGAGAGAGTGGCTGCCGTTGGAAAGCGTGGTGGTGTTCAGAGAGAAGCCGAACGGGGCGGTGGTCACGGCGGCGCCGGAATTCGCTCCATCGACTTTGAATTGCACGCTGGTGGTGTTGGAGGAGACGCTGGTCGAGACAGCGACAGTGCCCGAAACGGTTGCCCCGGAGGCAGGCGAAGTAATCGAGATGGACGGAGCCGAGGAGTTGTTCACAGTAATCGTGACGGTGGCGCTGGTGGCCGTTTGATTAGCCGAATTGGTGGCGACGGCAGAGAGAGAGTGGCTGCCGTTGGAAAGCGTGGTGGTGTTCAGAGAGAAGCCGAACGGAGCGGTGGTCACGGCGGCGCCGGAATTCGCTCCATCGACCTTGAACTGCACGCTGGTGGTGTTGGAGGAGACGCTGGTCGAGACAGCGACGGTGCCCGAAACGGTCGCGCCGGAGGCAGGCGAAGTAATCGAGACGGTCGGTGCCGAGGAGTTATTGACCGTGATCCTAACGCTGGCGCTGGTAGCCGTTTGACTAGCCGAATTTGAAGCGACAGCGGCAAGAGCGTGGCTGCCGTTGGAAAGCGCGGTGGTGTTCAGAGAGAAACTGAACGGCGCGCTGGTCACTGCAGCACCAGAATTGTTGCCGTCCACCGTGAATTGCACGCTGGTAGTGTTTGAAGAAACGCTGGTTGTGACTGCGACAGTACCCGAAACGGTCGCACCCGACGAGGGTGAAGTAATCGAAATCGTCGGCGGAGTGCCTGTGGGTCCCGGACCAGAACCACCGCAAGGCGGCACGCTGGTATTGTTCGTGAACGGCGAGGCGACCGTGCAATTTTTTGGCTGCGGCGGGATGGGCGGCGGAGGCATTTTTTGCGAAACCGGCGAAAGCGCTTGTACTGCGGCCGCATCGAAGGTGTTGTTCGTCAGGGTAAGGGGATCGCATCCTCCGCCGTTCCAGAAACTATTGGGCGTTCCATCAGAAGCAATGGCGCTCGCTATGTTATTTGAAACCTGTACGGGACCGCAGGGCGGGTCGGAAGCATTAATCTTCCAAACGTAGATGGCTGTGTTTCCGCCTCCGTTCACCGGAGTTGTGTTCAGGATCTTGTTGCCGTCTACTACTGCGTTCGCCCCATCGGTAATTCCGATTCCGCACTGGCCTGAATTCAAGATTGTGTTATTCAGGAACTGCTCACTGAGCGTGCCCGTATCGGCAATAATTCCGCATCCCGAATTGCTGTGTCCCCCGGTAACATAGTTTCCCTTGGCGGTAACTCCGCTTATGTTCGAGCCGAAATTTATCGAATCTTCCTGAAATTCGGCGAACGCAAAGATCGAGGTATCCATGCTGGACAGCGTGTAGTTGTTTTGCACCAGTACGGTTGTGCTATTTCCCCAGACCTGCACGTTCTGGCCGCGGCTGTTCGCCCCGCCTCTGGGATTAAGGAAGAAGTTTCCGATCACGGAAATATTGGTCTGGTTGGTTGCTTCAATGTTTGCTTCGCCGTAGGCGATCACGTTCCCTTGAATGGCCAGATTGCTCGATCCGTTGGCAAAAATTCCATCGGTGATGTCACAACACCCGGAAAGGGGCCCTTCCGGATGGATGAAATTGTCAAACACGTTGATGGTACTTCCACCGGTTATGACGATTCCGTTCCCGCCGCACGGACCGATTTCCGACTGGCGGATGGTGATATTCGTGCCGTTGTTGATGGTCACGCAATCTCCATTGGGATTAGTGACGTGCATATTTTGGATGGTCACGCCACTCTGGCCCGATATGGTGATTGGCCCTGAAGGTGTTAAACTTCCTCCTCCGCCTCCGCTTCCTCCATTACTCACGCTAACGGTCACGGAAGCCGACGCCGTTTTTCCCGCCACGTCGTATGCTTTAGCCATGACCGTGTGGGAACCGTTGGTTGACGAAACGGTGTTCCAACTCCAGGCATAAGGACTGGACGTGTCCGCGATCTGCAAAGCGCTGTCCAGGTAGAATTCAACTTTTGTGATTCCGGTTTTGTCGGTGGCAGTCGCCGCGACATTCACCGTGCCGGAAACTGTCGCGCCCGAGGTCGGCGAGCTAATGGAAACTGTCGGAGGAGTCGTATTGGCGTTGTTGACGGTGACCGTGACGGAGGCGCTGGTAGCCGTTTGACTAGCCGAATTAGTGGCGACGGCAGAGAGAGAGTGGCTGCCGTTGGAAAGCGTGGTGGTGTTCAGAGAGAAACCGAACGGGGCGGTGGTCACGGCGGCGCCGGAATTCGCTCCATCGACCTTGAACTGCACGCTGGTGGTGTTGGAGGAGACGCTGGACGAGACAGCGACAGTACCCGAAACGGTCGCGCCCGACGCAGGCGAAGTAATCGAGATGGACGGGGTCGAGGAGTTGTTGACGGTGACCGTGACGGTGGCGCTGGTAGCCGTTTGACTGGCCGAATTAGTGGCGACGGCAGAGAGAGAGTGGCTGCCGTTGGAAAGCGTGGTGGTGTTCAGAGAGAAACCGAACGGGGCGGTGGTCACGGCGGCGCCGGAATTCGCTCCATCGACTTTGAATTGCACGCTGGTGGTGTTGGAGGAGACGCTGGTCGAGACAGCGACAGTGCCCGAAACGGTTGCCCCGGAGGCAGGCGAAGTAATCGAGATGGACGGAGCCGAGGAGTTGTTCACAGTAATCGTGACGGTGGCGCTGGTAGCCGTTTGATTAGCCGAATTGGTGGCGACGGCAGAGAGAGAGTGGCTGCCGTTGGAAAGCGTGGTGGTGTTCAGAGAGAAACCGAACGGAGCGGTGGTCACGGCGGCGCCGGAATTCGCTCCATCGACCTTGAACTGCACGCTGGTGGTGTTGGAGGAGACGCTGGTCGAGACAGCGACGGTGCCCGAAACGGTCGCGCCGGAGGCAGGCGAAGTAATCGAGATGGACGGAGCCGAGGAGTTGTTGACGGTGATCGTGACGGTGGCGCTGGTAGCCGTTTGACTAGCCGAATTAGTGGCGACGGCAAGCCGAACGGGGCGGTGGTCACGGCGGCGCCGGAATTCGCTCCATCGACGCTGGCTGCCGTTGGAAAGCGTGGTGGTGTTCAGAGAGAAACCTGAACGGAGCGGTGGTCACGGCGGCGCCGGAATTCGCTCCATCGACCTTGAACTGCACGCTGGTGGTGTTGGAGGAGACGCTGGTCGAGACAGCGACGGTGCCCGAAACGGTCGCGCCGGACGCAGGCGAAGTAATCGAGATGGACGGAGCCGAGGAATTGCTGACCGTAATCAAGACTGTGGCACTTGTTGTCGAGCGCCCGCTTGAAGTGCTGGCAACCGCGGCAAGCGAATGGCTGCCATTGGTAAGCGTCGCAGTATTCAGAGAGAAACTAAATGGAGCGGTGGTCACTGTCGAGCCTGAATTGTTGCCGTCCACCATGAGTTGCACGCCGGTGGTGTTGGAGGAGACGCTTGTCGTGATCGGGACAGTTCCGGAAACGGTTGCACCTGAGGCCGGCGAAGTGATCGAGACGCTCGGAGCACCTGCGTTGGCTACGATAATCGAAACTGCGGAACTCGATGTCGATTGACCGGATGCGTCGATGGCTTCGGCCGTGAGCGAGTGGGTCCCATCGGATAACTTGGTAGAGTCCAGAGAATAGGTGAACGGCGCGCTGGTCACAGTGGGGCCGGAATTATGTCCATCTACCTTGAATTGCACGCTAATGGTGTTAGGGGAAACGCTCGCCATGACCGCGACAGCCCCGGAGACCGTTGTACCCTGGGCCGGAGCAGTAATAGAGATCGTCGGCGGCGTTGTCGAGGACGAGCCTCCATTCTTCGAACCGGCGCTTGTTAGACCGACGCACCCATTGCAGAGCAGCGATAGCATAATAAAGATAAGGCAATAACCGCAGCGGTCGGTTAGGCGAGTATTTATTTTCCCAGTGGACCCGGCGCAGTACATATTCATGTCGCTCACCTGGCAGCATCGCGGGTGACAAGGCGGACTTCATCCCCTCGCCCATGTTCAGCCGCGTTGGGTCCAACACTATGTTTCGGGCAACCTTGTCCATACTGGTCCGGAGGCCAATTTGAGTTCAGGTCTGCGCCCCTGTACTCGTCAGGTGATTTGCAATAAGGAAAGGCAAACTAACGTTTTGATTGGTGCTTTTAGTGGGGGGAGTTTCAGAAGGCGGGAACTGTTTTAAGAAGGAAGATGGATGTGCCAGGAGGGACAAGTCCGGAGCGAAAAGCTGCGGGCTCGGCAAAACCCGCTTGAACATGGCTCGAGACTTATTTTGTATTTCCGGAAAACAGTCAGGCCATCATGGATGAACCTCAGATCGGATTCATCTCATGAGTTTACTTTAATGCGCAGGCCGGAACGCATTGGAGGAAGGCCGTGCGATACTTAAGTGGAAGTCGAACTATCCTGCGGGATGCACGGGTGGGATATTTAATGAGGTATTTTACTGATGTGATTATCTAGCGGAGTGAAGAGACGGCTGGGGGAGGATCTTTGCGCAGAAAGTCGCGGATATTTTTGATGATTTTTTGTTGCCTCTTGCAATGTCTCTTTGGCATGGCTGTTGTGGGCGGAGACTCCTTCGTCGCAGTTGACCGCGCGGAAAATGAGCCCCTCGAGAACGGCGCCCAATTGGCGGATCGTGATCGTCTCAGCGCCGCTCCTTCCTCCATTTTTTCCATGACCGTGCAATCAGGGATCTTCAAACAAACCCCATGGCCGCCCATGCATGTTGCGGGAATTCGGCTCTGGGATACTTATACGTATTGGGGCATGCTCGAGCCGTCAAGAGGCAACTACAACTGGCCGGCGCTCGACCGTTGGCTTGACCTGGCTCACTCTCACGGGGCGGACGTACTCTACACGTTCGGGGTCACACCAACCTGGGCTTCCTCGAACCCAACTGCAAAATGCGATTACAATCCGGGAGGTTGCTATCCGCCGCAGAATATGCAGGATTGGGATGATTTTGTGAGGGCCCTGGCGACTCACGCGGCAGGTCGAATCAAGTATTGGGAGCTCTGGAACGAGGCCAACCAGCATGAGTATTGGAGTGGGGGAGTCCCCGCGCTAGTCACAATGGCGCAACACGCCTACAATATTATAAAGGTAATTAACCCTTCAGCAATACTATTTACCCCTTCCGGCGTGGGAGGCGCCACGGATACCTCGACTTTCCTCGACGAATTTCTTGCGGCCGGCGGAGGTCGGTTCGTTGACGGTGTTGCTTTCCACGGTTATGGAAATACGATTCCCTCTTCGCCCGAAGAAGTGAACCGGATCGTGGACGCGGTACAAGCTGTTATGGCCAAACGGGGCATAAGCAGTCTGCTGTTGTGGGATACAGAGTCCAGTTGGGGCCCGGCAAAACATCTTCCGAACGAGGATGACCGGGTCGCCTTCGTTGCGCGCCACTACCTCCTGCAATGGTCTAAAGGAGTGCGACGCGACTATTGGTACGCGTGGAATGATAACGACTATGGAACGCTCTGGGACGATACGAGCCACAATATTCGCCGTGCCGGAATGGCCTATGGGGAACTAGTAAGTTGGCTGACGGGTGCGCTGATGACCACTCCTTGCGCCATGTCTCCTGACTCCACATGGACCTGCGATTTTACTCTTCGCGGCGGCGTGCAAGCTCAGGTTGTCTGGAATAGTTCTGTTTCTGCTTCTTCGACTTTGCAATTCCGGCCCGCGCCAAAATATGTGCAATACAGGAGCCTGGACGGCAGCACGGCGCCGATTTCTGGAGGAAGCATCCAAATCGGAAGTAAGCCACTTCTCTTGGTCACAACTGCACTAGGACCAACTAAAGGCCCCGGCAGTCGAAGTAATCGGCCGCCGAAATAGGTAGGAAAGTATACCGTCCCCGCGATTCTCATTCTCAACTGGCAGCTCGAATCAAGCTAGCCCCATATCACCGGATCTCGGTCCGAACGAATTACATGTATTCGTCCTTTGTGGGTCGAAGAAGCGGTGACGTCATCTTAAACATGAATACGGGATGCTCGACGTGCTGACTTCTCGGTTGCCGAGTACTACGGTGCCCGTGGACGGAGTGGTTACGGGTGCGATGCCGGTTCGGGTGATGGTAATGCGCGCTCGACTCGTACTGCCGGATACCGTGACAGTGATACTCGCACTGCGAGCATTCGCGGCACTGGGATCGAACGTGACACTCAGCGTCCAGCTGTCAGCGGGCGCGACCTGGCCGCTCACGAACGTCGGCCTGGTCACCGTCTTATCGGCCGGTACCGGTTAGAGTAACCGTCTGCGGGCTCCCAGTGGCGTTATCGGTGACGGTAATCGTGCCGGGCTGGCTGCCGGCGGCTGTAGGCGTGAAGGTGACGTTGATGGAGCAGTTGGCGCCGGCGGCGAGGGAAGCGCCGCAGGTGTTGGTCTGGGCGTATGGCGCGCTGGCGGCGATGCTGGTGATAGTCAGCGCAGCCGTACCTGAATTGGTCAGCGTCACCGTCTGCGCCGCGCTGGTGGTGCCCACCGCTTGGCTCGCGAACGTCAGGCTGGTCGGCGCAAAGCTCACGGCTGCACTTCCGCCCCCACTGCCCCCGTCCTTGAACGCCGTCATGATATCTATCGTCGTGATGGAGGAGCTAAAGGTCGGTTTGTAATTCTGCGCCGCGGCGTTGCTCAACACTTCGTCGGCGGTGTGCGCGTGTTGGAAATTGCCTGTCCCCTCCTTGCCGATGAGTTCCTTGGTAAAGCCGGTGCTCTCGGTGCTCACCGTAACGGTGCTGCTCTCGCTGATGTACACCGACCCGACCAATAGATCTCCCGATTGCGAGGGAGTGATGCTTGCCGAAGTGGGAGAGGTGGTGGCGGCCGTAAAGGTCGTCCCGATATGTCCGTCCAGGGGGTTGGTTGTTGCCGCGCCGCTATAATCCAGGGCTCCCAAATAGGCGTGATTGGCGGAAGGATAGAGACAGGTGATGGTCAGCGAGCCGGAAGGAGCGGCGGCGGAGTTGGCCTTGTAGTAGTGGATCATGGCCCTGCCGTTGGAGGCGTCTTCCTGATAGTGGGCCTGGGTATAGTTTCCGGGATTGACATTGTCGCTGCAGGAGGTCGCAGATTCGCCGGAGGTGCCGATACGCACAATGGCCACGATCAAGTCGCCAGAGGCAATGGGGAAGCCGGAGTTGGTGACGGTCTGAGAGGAGACGGAGGTGTTTCCGGAGAGGGCCTCGGTGAACTTTCCAGTGAGCTTGATGGAAGAGGTCAGAGCGGATGAGCCGGTACCGGAGAGGTTGACGGAGTGGGGGCTGCCGGTGGCGTTGTCGGTGATGGTGATGGCGCCGGTGCGGGTGCCGGTGGCTGTGGGTGTGAAGGAGACGTTGATGGAGCAGTTGGCGGCGGCGGCCAGGGAAGGGCCGCAGGTGTTGGTCTGGGCGTAGTCTCCGCTGGGCAGGATACTGGTGAGGTTGAGCAGGGCAGTTCCTGAGTTGGTCAGGGTGACGGTCTGCGCGGCACTGGTGGTATTGAGTTGCTGGCTGGCAAAAGTCAGGGAGGTAGCGGATAGGCTCACGGCGGGAGCAGCGACGGTGGTGCCACTGCCAGTTAGAGTAACGGTCTGGGGGCTGCCGGTGGCGTTGTCGGTGACGGAAATCGTACCGGGCAGGCTGCCAACAGCGGTGGGTGTGAAGGTGACGCTGATGGAGCAGTTGGCGCCGGCGGCGAGGGAAGCGGGGCAGGTGTTGGTCTGGGCGTACGGCGCGCTGGCGGCGATGCTGGTGATGTTCAGCGCAGCCGTACCTGAATTGGTCAGCGTTACCGTCTGCGCCGCGCTGGTGGTGTTCAGATTCTGATTGCCGAAGGCCAAGGTGGTTGGCGCGAAGCTGACGCTGGATGCCGCGCCGGTACCGGTGAGGTTGACGGTCTGTGGGCTGCCGGTGGCGTTATCGGTGACGGTAATCGTACCGGGCAGGCTGCCAACAGCCGTGGGCGTGAAGGTGACGTTGATGGAGCAGTTGGCGCCGGCGGCGAGGGAAGCGCCGCAGGTGTTGGTCTGGGCGTACGGCGCGCTGGCTACGATGCTGGTGATGGTCAGCGCGCAGTGCCCGAATTGGTCAGCGTCACCGTCTGCGCCGCGCTGGTGGTGTTCAGATTCTGATTGCCGAAGGCCAAGGTGGTCGGCGCGAAGTTGACGCTGGATGCCGCGCCCGTGCCGGTGAGGTTGACGGTCTGTGGGCTGCCGGTGGCGTTATCGGTGACGGTGATCGTGCCGGGCAGACTGCCGGCGACCGTGGGCGTGAAGGTGACGTTGATGGAGCAGTTGGCGCCGGCGGCGACGGAAGCGCCGCAGGTGTTGGTCTCGGCGTACGGCGCGCTGGCTACGATGCTGGTGATGTTCAGCGCCGCAGTCCCCGAATTGGTCAACGTCACCGTCTGCGCCGCGCTGGTGGTGTTCAGATTCTGATTGCCGAAGCTCAAGCTGGTTGGCGCGAAGCTGACGCTGGATGCCACGCCCGTGCCGGTGAGGTTGACGGTCTGTGGGCTGCCGGTGGCGTTATCGGTGACGGTAATCGTGCCGGGCTGGCTGCCAGCAGCGGTGGGTGTGAAGGTCACGCTGATGGAGCAATTGGCGCCGGCGGCGAGGGAAGCGCCACAGGTGTTGGTCTGGGAGTACGGCGCGCTGGCCGTGATGCTGGTGACGGTCAGCGCAGCCGTACCTGAATTGGTCAGTGTCACCGTCTGTGCCGCGCTGGTGGTGTTCAGATTCTGATTGCCGAAGGCCAAGCTGGTTGGCGCGAAGTTGACGCTGGATGCCGCGCCGGTACCGGTGAGGTTGACGGTCTGTGGGCTGCCAGTGGCGTTATCGGTGACCGTAATCGCGCCGGGCTGGCTGCCGGTGGCTGTGGGTGTGAAGGTGACGCTGATGGAGCAGTTGGCGCCGGCGGCGACGGAAGCGGGGCAGGTGTTGGTCTGGGCGTACGGCGCGCTGGCGACGATGCTGGTGATGGTCAGCGCCGCGGTGCCTGAATTGGTCAGCGTCACCGTCTGCGCCGCGCTGGTGGTGTTCAGATTCTGATTGCCGAAGGCTCAAGCTGGTTGGCGCGAAGCTGACGCTGGATGCCGCGCCCGTGCCGGTGAGGTTGACGGTCTGTGGGCTGCCGGTGGCGTTGTCGGTGACGGTGATCGTGCCGGGCTGGCTGCCGGTGGCCGTGGGCGTGAAGGTGACGTTGATGGAACAGTTGGCGCCGGCGGCGAGGGAAGCGCCGCAGGTGTTGGTCTGGGCGTACGGCGCGCTGGCCACGATGCTGGTGATGGTCAGAGCCGCATTCCCTGAATTGGTCAGTGTCACCGTCTGCGCCGCGCTGGTGGTGTTCAGATTCTGATTGCCGAAGGCCAAGGTGGTTGGCGCGAAGCTGACGCTGGATGCCGCGCCGGTACCGGTGAGGTTGACGGTCTGCGGGCTGCCGGTGGCGTTATCGGTGACGGTGATCGTACCGGGCTGGCTGCCGGTCGCTGTAGGCGTGAAGGTGACGTTGATGGAGCAGTTGGCGCCGGCGGCCACGGAAGCGCCGCAGGTGTTGGTCTGGGCGTACGGCGCGCTGGCGGCGATGCTGGTGATAGTCAGCGCAGCCGTACCTGAATTGGTCAGCGTCACCGTCTGCGCCGCGCTGGTGGTGCCCACCGCTTGGCTCGCGAACGTCAGGCTGGTCGGCGCAAAGCTCACGGCCGCACTTCCGCCCCCACTGCCCCCGTCCTTGAACGCCGTCATGATATCTATCGTCGTGATGGAGGAGCTAAAGGTCGGTTTGTAATTCTGCGCCGCGGCGTTGCTCAACACTTCGTCGGCGGTGTGCGCGTGTTGGAAATTGCCTGTCCCCTCCTTGCCGATGAGTTCCTTGGTAAAGCCGGTGCTCTCGGTGCTCACCGTAACGGTGCTGCTCTCGCTGATGTACACCGACCCGACCAATAGATCTCCCGATTGCGAGGGAGTGATGCTTGCCGAAGTGGGAGAGGTGGTGGCGGCCGTAAAGGTCGTCCCGATATGTCCGTCCAGGGGGTTGGTTGTTGCCGCGCCGCTATAATCCAGGGCTCCCAAATAGGCGTGATTGGCGGAAGGATAGAGACAGGTGATGGTCAGCGAGCCGGAAGGAGCGGCGGCGGAGTTGGCCTTGTAGTAGTGGATCATGGCCCTGCCGTTGGAGGCGTCTTCCTGATAGTGGGCCTGGGTATAGTTTCCGGGATTGACATTGTCGCTGCAGGAGGTCGCAGATTCGCCGGAGGTGCCGATACGCACAATGGCCACGATCAAGTCGCCAGAGGCAATGGGGAAGCCGGAGTTGGTGACGGTCTGAGAGGAGACGGAGGTGTTTCCGGAGAGGGCCTCGGTGAACTTTCCAGTGAGCTTGATGGAAGAGGTCAGAGCGGATGAGCCGGTACCGGAGAGGTTGACGGAGTGGGGGCTGCCGGTGGCGTTGTCGGTGATGGTGATGGCGCCGGTGCGGGTGCCGGTGGCTGTGGGTGTGAAGGAGACGTTGATGGAGCAGTTGGCGGCGGCGGCCAGGGAAGGGCCGCAGGTGTTGGTCTGGGCGTAGTCTCCGCTGGGCAGGATACTGGTGAGGTTGAGCAGGGCAGTTCCTGAGTTGGTCAGGGTGACGGTCTGCGCGGCACTGGTGGTATTGAGTTGCTGGCTGGCAAAAGTCAGGGAGGTAGCGGATAGGCTCACGGCGGGAGCAGCGACGGTGGTGCCACTGCCAGTTAGAGTAACGGTCTGGGGGCTGCCGGTGGCGTTGTCGGTGACGGAAATCGTGCCGGGCAGGCTGCCAACAGCGGTGGGTGTGAAGGTGACGCTGATGGAGCAGTTGGCGCCGGCGGCGAGGGAAGCGGGGCAGGTGTTGGTCTGGGCGTACGGCGCGCTGGCGGCGATGCTGGTGATGGTCAGAGCCGCGGTGCCTGAATTGGTCAGCGTCACCGTCTGCGCCGCGCTGGTGGTGTTCACATTCTGATTGCCGAAGGCCAAGCTGGTTGGCGCGAAGCTGACGCTGGATGCCGCGCCCGTGCCGGTGAGGTTGACGGTCTGGGGGCTGCCGGTGGCGTTATCGGTGACGGTAATCGTACCGGGCAGGCTGCCGGTAGCCGTAGGCGTGAAGGTGACGTTGATGGAGCAGTTGGCGCCGGCGGCGAGGGAAGCGCCGCAGGTGTTGGTCTGGGCGTACGGCGCGCTGGCCACGATGCTGGTGATGGTCAGAGCTGCCGTGCCTGAATTGGTGAGGGTGACGGATTGCGCCGCGCTGGTGGTGTTCACATTCTGATTGCCGAAGGCCAAGCTGGTCGGCGCGAAGCTGGCGCTGGATGCGATGCCAGTGCCGGAGAGAGCCACAGTCTGTGGGCTGCCGGTGGCGTTATCGGTGACGGTAATCGTACCGGGCAGGCTGCCGGTGACCGTGGGCGTGAAGGTGACGCTGATGGAGCAGTTGGCGCCGGCGGCGAGGGAAGCGCCGCAGGTGTTGGTCTGGGAGTACGGCGCGCTGGCCGTGATGCTGGTGATGTTCAGCGCCGCAGTGCCTGAATTGGTCAGCGTGACGGTCTGTGCCGCGCTGGTGGTGTTCACATTCTGATTGCCGAAGGCCAAGGTGGTCGGCGCGAAGCTGACGCTGGATGCCGCGCCAGTGCCGGAGAGAGTCGACAGTCTGTGGGCTGCCGGTGGCGTTATCGGTGACGGTAATCGTACCGGGCAGGCTGCCGGTGGCTGTAGGCGTGAAGGTGACGTTGATGGAGCAGTTGGCGCCGGCGGCGAGGGAAGCGCCGCAGGTGTTGGTCTGGGCGTACGGCGCGCTGGCGGCGATGCTGGTGATGGTCAGCGCTGCCGTACCTGAATTGGTCAGTGTGACGGATTGCGCCGCGCTGGTGGTGTTCACATTCTGATTGCCGAAGGCCAAGCTGGTTGGCGCGAAGTTGACGCTGGATGCCGCGCCGGTGCCGGTGAGGTTGACGGTCTGGGGCTGCCGGTGGCGTTATCGGTGACGGTAATCGCACCGGGCAGGCTGCCGGTGGCCGTGGGCGTGAAGGTGACGTTGATGGAGCAGTTGGCGCCGGCGGCGAGGGAAGCGCCGCAGGTGTTGGTCTGGGCGTACGGCGCGCTGGCCACGATGCTGGTGATGTTCAGCGCCGCAGTGCCCGAATTGGTCAGCGTCACGGTCTGCGCCGCGCTGGTGGTGTTCACATTCTGATTGCCGAAGGCCA
The DNA here is from genome assembly GCA_963813185.1 of uncultured Acidobacteriota bacterium. Taxonomy (GTDB): domain Bacteria; phylum Acidobacteriota; class Terriglobia; order Acidiferrales; family UBA7541; genus Palsa-360. The sequence continues at coordinate 130,092 of CAWEYA010000018.1, read as the reverse complement.
AGCTGGTCGGCGCGAAGCTGACGCTGGATGCGGCGCCCGTGCCGGAGAGAGCCACAGTCTGCGGGCTGCCGGTGGCGTTATCGGTGACGGTAATCGTACCGGGCAGGCTGCCGGTGGCCGTGGGCGTGAAGGTGACGTTGATGGAGCAGTTGGCGCCGGCGGCGACGGAAGCGCCGCAGGTGTTGGTCTGGGAGTACGGCGCGCTGGCCATGATGCTGGTGATGTTCAGCGCCGCTGTACCTGAATTGGTGAGGGTGACGGATTGTGCCGCGCTGGTGGTGTTCACATTCTGATTGCCGAAGGCCAAGGTGGTTGGCGCGAAGCTGGCGCTGGATGCCGCGCCGGTGCCGGTGAGGTTGACGGTCTGGGGGCTGCCGGTGGCGTTATCGGTGACGGTAATCGTACCGGGCTGGCTGCCGGTGGCTGTAGGCGTGAAGGTGACGTTGATGGAGCAGTTGGCGCCGGCGGCGAGGGAAGCGCCGCAGGTGTTGGTCTGGGCGTACGGCGCGCTGGCGGCGATGCTGGTGATGGTCAGCGCCGCAGTCCCCGAATTGGTCAGCGTGACGGTCTGCGCCGCGCTGGTCGAGTTCACATTCTGATTGCCGAAGGCCAAGGTGGTTGGCACGAAGCTGACGCTGGATGCGGCGCCCGTGCCGGTGAGGTTGACGGTTTGGGGGCTGCCGGTGGCGTTGTCGGTGACGGTAATCGTGCCGGGCAGGCTGCCGGTGGTCGTGGGTGTGAACGTGACACTGATGGTGCAGTTGGCTCCGATCCCGACGGAAGCGCCGCAGGTGTTGGTCTGGGAGTACGGCGCGCTGGCGGCGATGCTGGTGATGTTCAGAGCTGCCGTACCTGAATTGGTGAGCGTGACGGATTGCGCCGCGCTGCTGGTGTTCACATTCTGATTGCCGAAGGCCAAGCTGGTCGGCGCGAAGCTGACGCTGGATGCGGCGCCCGTGCCGGTGAGGTTGACGGTCTGGGGGCTGCCGGTGGCGTTATCGGTGACGGTAATCGTACCGGGCAGGCTGCCGGTGGCTGTAGGCGTGAAGGTGACGTTGATGGAGCAGTTGGCGCCGGCGGCGAGGGAAGCGCCGCAGGTGTTGGTCTGGGCGTACGGCGCGCTGGCCACGATGGTGGTGATGTTCAGAGCTGCCGTGCCTGAATTGGTGAGGGTGACGGATTGTGCCGCGCTGGTGGTGTTCACATTCTGATTGCCGAAGGCCAAGCTGGTCGGCGCGAAGCTGGCGGCGGGTGCGATTCCAGTGCCGGACAGGGCCACAGTCTGCGGGCTGCCAGTGGCATCATCGGTGACGGTAATCGCGCCGGGCTGGCTGCCGGTGGCCGTGGGCGTGAAGGTGACGTTGATGGAACAGTTGGCGCCGGCGGCGAGGGAAGCGCCGCAGGTGTTGGTCTGGGCGTACGGCGCGCTGGCCACGATGCTGGTGATGTTCAGAGCTGCCGTACCTGAATTGGTGAGCGTGACGGATTGCGCCGCGCTGGTGGTGTTCACATTCTGATTGCCGAAGGCCAAGCTGGTCGGCGCGAAGCTGACGCTGGATGCGGCGCCCGTGCCGGTGAGGTTGACGGTCTGGGGGCTGCCGGTGGCGTTATCGGTGACGGTAATCGTACCGGGCAGGCTGCCAACAGCCGTGGGCGTGAAGGTGACGTTGATGGAGCAGTTGGCGCCGGCGGCGAGGGAAGCGCCGCAGGTGTTGGTCTGGGCGTACGGCGCGCTGGCCACGATGGTGGTGATGTTCAGAGCTGCCGTGCCTGAATTGGTGAGGGTGACGGATTGTGCCGCGCTGGTGGTGTTCACATTCTGATTGCCGAAGGCCAAGCTGGTCGGCGCGAAGCTGGCGGCGGGTGCGATTCCAGTGCCGGAGAGAGCCACAGTCTGCGGGCTGCCAGTGGCGTTATCGGTGACGGTAATCGTACCGGGCAGGCTGCCGGTGGCCGTGGGCGTGAAGGTGACGCTGATGGAGCAGTTGGCGCCGGCGGCGACGGAAGCGCCGCAGGTGTTGGTCTGGGAGTACGGCGCGCTGGCCGTGATGCTGGTGATGTTCAGCGCCGCTGTGCCTGAATTGGTGAGTGTGACGGATTGTGCCGCGCTGGTGGTGTTCACATTCTGATTGCCGAAGGCCAAGGTGGTTGGGGCGAAGCTGGCGCTGGATGCCGCGCCAGTACCGGTGAGATTGACGGTCTGTGGGCTGCCGGTGGCGTTATCGGTGACGGTAATCGTACCGGGCTGGCTGCCGGCGGCTGTGGGTGTGAAGGTGACGTTGATGGAGCAGTTGGCGCCGGCGGCGAGGGAAGCGCCGCAGGTGTTGGTCTGGGCGTACGGCGCGCTGGCCACGATGCTGGTGATGGTCAGCGCCGCAGTCCCCGAATTGGTCAGCGTGACGGTCTGCGCCGCGCTGGTCGAGTTCACATTCTGATTGCCGAAGGCCAAGGTGGTTGGGGCGAAGCTGGCGCTGGATGCCGCGCCGGTACCGGTGAGGTTGACGGTCTGGGGGCTGCCGGTGGCGTTGTCGGTGACGGTAATCGTGCCGGGCTGGCTGCCGGTGGCTGTAGGCGTGAAGGTGACGTTGATGGAGCAGTTGGCGCCGGCGGCGAGGGAAGCGCCGCAGGTGTTGGTCTGGGCGTACGGCGCGCTGGCCACGATGCTGGTGATGGTCAGAGCTGCCGTGCCTGAATTGGTCAGCGTCACGGTCTGTGCCGCGCTGGTGGTGTTCACATTCTGATTGCCGAAGGCCAAGGTGGTTGGCGCGAAGCTGACGCTGGATGCGGCGCCCGTGCCGGTGAGGTTGACGGTCTGGGGGCTGCCGGTGGCGTTATCGGTGACGGTAATCGTGCCGGGCTGGCTGCCGGCAGCCGTGGGCGTGAAGGTGACGTTGATGGAGCAGTTGGCGCCGGCGGCGACGGAAGCGCCGCAGGTGTTGGTCTGGGCGTACGGCGCGCTGGCCACGATGCTGGTGATGGTCAGCGCTGCCGTGCCTGAATTGGTGAGCGTGACGGATTGCGCCGCGCTGGTGGTGTTCACATTCTGATTGCCGAAGGCCAAGCTGGTCGGCGCGAAGCTGGCGCTGGATGCGATGCCGGTGCCGGTGAGAGTTGACGGTCTGCGGGCTGCCCGTTGCATCATCCGTGACCGTAATCGTACCGGGCTGGCTGCCGGTGGCCGTGGGCGTGAAGGTGACGTTGATGGAGCAGTTGGCGCCGGCGGCGAGGGAAGCGGGGCAGGTGTTGGTCTGGGCGTACGGCGCGCTGGCCACGATGCTGGTGATGTTCAGCGCCGCAGTCCCCGAATTGGTCAGTGTCACCGTCTGCGCCGCGCTGGTGATGTTCACATTCTGATTGCCGAAGGCCAAGGTGGTTGGCGCGAAGCTGACGCTGGATGCGGCGCCCGTGCCGGAGAGAGCCACAGTCTGTGGGCTGCCGGTGGCGTTATCGGTGACGGTAATCGTACCGGGCTGGCTGCCGGTGGCTGTAGGCGTGAAGGTGACGTTGATGGAGCAGTTGGCGCCGGCGGCGACGGAAGCGCCGCAGGTGTTGGTCTGGGCGTACGGTGCGCTGGCCACGATGCTGGTGATGGTCAGCGCGCCGGTGCCTGAATTGGTGAGGGTGACGGATTGCGCCGCGCTGGTGGTGTTCAGATTCTGATTGCCGAAGGCCAAGCTGGTCGGCGCGAAGCTGGCGCTGGATGCCGCGCCCGTGCCGGTGAGGTTGACGGTCTGGGGGCTGCCGGTGGCGTTGTCGGTGACGGTGATCGTGCCGGGCTGACTGCCGGTAGCCGTGGGCGTGAAGGTGACGTTGATGGAACAGTTGGCGCCGGCGGCGACGGAAGCGCCGCAGGTGTTGGTCTGGGAGTACGGCGCGCTGGCCGTGATGCTGGTGATGTTCAGAGCTGCCGTGCCTGAATTGGTCAGTGTCACCGTCTGCGCCGCGCTGGTGGTGTTCACATTCTGATTGCCGAAGGCCAAGCTGGTCGGCGCGAAGCTGGCGCTGGATGCCGCGCCGGTACCGGTGAGGTTGACGGTCTGGGGGCTGCCGGTGGCGTTGTCGGTGACGGTAATCGTGCCGGGCAGGCTGCCAACAGCCGTGGGCGTGAACGTGACGTTGATGGAGCAGTTGGCGCCGGCGGCGAGGGAAGCGCCGCAGGTGTTGGTCTGGGCGTACGGCGCGCTGGCCACGATGCTGGTGATGTTCAGCGCCGCAGTCCCCGAATTGGTCAACGTCACCGTCTGCGCCGCGCTGGTGGTGTTCACATTCTGATTGCCGAAGGCCAAGGTGGTTGGCGCGAAGCTGACGCTGGATGCGGCGCCCGTGCCGGTGAGGTTGACGGTTTGGGGGCTGCCGGTGGCGTTATCGGTGACGGTAATCGTACCGGGCAGGCTGCCAACAGCCGTGGGCGTGAAGGTGACGTTGATGGAGCAGTTGGCGCCGGCGGCGAGGGAAGCGGGGCAGGTGTTGGTCTGGGAGTACGGCGCGCTGGCCACGATGGTGGTGATGTTCAGAGCTGCCGTGCCTGAATTGGTGAGCGTGACGGATTGCGCCGCGCTGGTGGTGTTCAGATTCTGATTGCCGAAGGCCAAGGTGGTTGGCGCGAAGCTGGCGCTGGATGCCGCGCCCGTGCCGGAGAGAGCCACAGTCTGTGGGCTGCCAGTGGCGTTATCGGTGACGGTGATCGTGCCGGGCTGGCTGCCGGTGGCTGTGGGCGTGAAGGTGACGTTGATGGAGCAGTTGGCGCCGGCGGCGAGGGAAGCGCCGCAGGTGTTGGTCTGGGCGTACGGCGCGCTGGCGGCGATGCTGGTGATGTTCAGCGCCGCTGTACCTGAATTGGTGAGTGTGACGGATTGTGCCGCGCTGGTGGTGTTCACATTCTGATTGCCGAAGGTCAGGGTGGTCGGCGCGAAGTTGACGCTGGGTGCCACGCCCGTACCGGTCAGGTTGACGGTCTGGGGGCTGCCGGTGGCGTTATCGGTGACGGTAATCGTGCCGGGCTGGCTGCCGGCGGCCGTGGGTGTGAAGGTCACGCTGATGGAACAGTTGGCGCTGGCGGCGAGGGAAGCGCCGCAGGTGTTGGTCTGGGCGTACGGCGCGCTGGCCACGATGCTGGTGATGTTCAGAGCTGCCGTGCCTGAATTGGTCAGTGTCACCGTCTGCGCCGCGCTGGTGGTGTTCACATTCTGATTGCCGAAGGCCAAGCTGGTCGGCGCGAAGCTGGCGCTGGATGCCGCGCCGGTACCGGTGAGATTGACGGTCTGGGGGCTGCCGGTGGCGTTATCGGTGACGGTAATCGTGCCGGGCTGGCTGCCGGTAGCCGTGGGCGTGAAGGTGACGTTGATGGAGCAGTTGGCGCCGGCGGCGACGGAAGCGCCGCAGGTATTGGTCTGGGAGTACGCAGCGCTGGCCACGATGCTGGTGATGCTCAACGGCGCATTTCCTGTGTTCGTCAGCGTCACTGTCTGTGCCGCGCTGGTGGTGTTCACATTCTGATTGCCGAAAGTCAGGGTCGTCGGCGCGAAGCCGGCGGCGGGTGCGATTCCGGTGCCGGAGAGAGCCACAGTCTGGGGGCTGCCGGTGGCATCATCCGTGACAGTAATCGCACCGGGCTGGCTGCCGGTGGCTGTAGGCGTGAAGGTGACGTTGATGGAACAGTTGGCGCCGGCGGCGAGGGAAGCGCCGCAGGTGTTGGTCTGGGCGTACGGCGCGCTGGCCACGATGCTGGTGATGTTCAGAGCTGCCGTACCTGAATTGGTGAGCGTGACGGATTGCGCCGCGCTGGTGGTGTTCACATTCTGATTGCCGAAGGCCAAGGTGGTTGGCGCGAAGCTGACGCTGGGTGCCACGCCCGTACCGGTCAGGTTGACGGTCTGCGGGCTCCCAGTGGCGTTATCGGTGACGGTGATCGTACCGGGCTGGCTGCCGGCGGCCGTGGGTGTGAAGGTCACGCTGATGGAACAGTTGGCGCTGGCGGCCACGGAAGCGCCGCAGGTGTTGGTCTGGGCGTACGGCGCACTGGCTACGATGCTGGTGATATTCAGCGCAGCCGTGCCGGAATTGGTGAGCGTGACGGATTGCGCCGCGCTGGTGGTGTTCACATTCTGATTGCCGAAGGTCAGGGTGGTCGGTGCGAAGCTGGCGGCGGGTGCGATTCCGGTGCCGGAGAGAGTGACGGTCTGCGGGCTGCCAGTTGCATCATCCGTGACCGTAATCGCGCCGGGCTGGCTGCCGGTGGCCGTGGGTGTGAAGGTGACGTTGATGGAGCAGTTGGCGCCGGCGGCCACGGAAGCGCCACAGGTGTTGGTCTGGGCGTACGGTGCGCTGGCGGCGATGCTGGTGATATTCAGCGCCGCATTCCCTGTGTTGGTCAGCGTCACCGTCTGCGCCGCGCTGGTCGTGTTCACATTCTGATTGCTGAAGGTCAAGCTGGTCGGCGCGAAGCTGGCGGCGGGTGCGATTCCAGTGCCGGAGAGAGCCACAGTCTGTGGGCTGCCAGTGGCGTTATCGGTGACGGTGATCGTGCCGGGCTGGCTGCCGGCGGCCGTGGGTGTGAAGGTGACGTTGATGGAGCAGTTGGCGCCGGCGGCGAGGGAAGCGCCGCAGGTGTTGGTCTGGGCGTACGGCGCGCTGGCGGCGATGCTGGTGATGGTCAGCGCAGCCGTACCTGAATTGGTGAGTGTGACGGATTGTGCCGCGCTGGTGGTGTTCACATTCTGATTGCCGAAGGCCAAGCTGGTTGGCGCGAAGCTGGCGCTGGGCGCGATTCCGGTGCCAGACAGGGCCACAGTCTGCGGGCTGCCGGAGGCGTTATCGGTGACCGTGATCGTGCCAGGCTGGCTGCCGACGGCTGTGGGCGTGAAGGTGACGTTGATGGAGCAGTTGGCGCCGGCGGCGACGGAAGCACCGCAGGTGTTGGTCTGGGAGTACGGCGCGCTGGCCACGATGCTGGTGATGTTCAGCGCCGCAGTCCCCGAATTGGTCAGTGTCACCGTCTGCGCCGCGCTAGTCGCGTTCACATTCTGATTGCCGAAGGCCAAGCTGGTTGGCGCGAAGCTGGTGCTGGGTGCCACGCCGGTACCGGTGAGGTTGACGGTCTGTGGGCTGCCGGTGGCGTTATCGGTGACGGTAATCGTGCCAGGCTGGCTGCCGGTGACCGTGGGAGTAAAGGTCACGCTGATGGAACAGTTGGCGCCGGCGGCGAGGGAAGCGCCGCAGGTGTTGGTCTGGGCGTACGGCGCGCTGGCTACGATGCTGGTGATGTTCAGCGCCGCAGTCCCCGAATTGGTCAACGTCACCGTCTGCGCCGCGCTGGTGGTGTTCACATTCTGATTGCCGAAGGCCAGGGTCGTCGGCGCGAAGCTGGCGGCGGGTGCGATTCCGGTGCCGGAGAGAGTGACGGTCTGCGGGCTGCCAGTTGCATCATCCGTGACCGTAATCGCGCCGGGCTGGCTGCCAACAGCGGTGGGCGTGAAGGTGACGTTGATGGAGCAGTTGGCGCCGGCGGCGACGGAAGCGCCGCAGGTGTTAGTTTGAGCGTACTGCGTGCTGGCCACGATGCTGGTGATATTCAGCGCAGCCGTACCTCCATTGGTCAGCGTCACCGTCTGTGCCGCGCTGGTCGAGTTCACATTCTGATTGCCGAAGGCCAGGGTGGTCGGCGCGAAGTTAGCGCTGGGCGCGATTCCGGTGCCGGAAAGAGCCACGGTCTGCGGGCTACCGGTGGCGTTATCCGTAACGGTAATCGTACCTGGCTGGCTGCCGGTGGCTGTAGGCGTGAACGTGACGTTGATGGAGCAGTTGGCGCCGGCGGCGACGGAAGCGCCGCAGGTGTTGGTTTGAGCGTACTGCGTGCTGGCTACGATGCTGGTGATGGACAGCGCAGCCGAACCTCCATTGGTCAGCGTCAGCGTCTGCGCCGCGCTGGTCGAGCTCACATTCTGATTGCCGAAGGGCAGGGTCGTCGGCGCGAAGCTGGCGCTGGGCGCGATTCCGGTGCCGGACAGGGCCACAGTCTGCGGGCTGCCAGTGGCGTTATCGGTGACGGTGATCGTACCGGGCTGGCTGCCGGTGGCTGTAGGCGTGAAGGTGACGTTGATGGAGCAGTTGGCGCCGGCGGCGACGGAAGCGCCGCAGGTGTTGGTCTGAGCGTAAGGCGCGCTGGCCACGATGCTGGTGATGGTCAGCGCCGCATTCCCCGAATTGGTCAGCGTGACCGTCTGCGCGGCGCTCGCCGTGTTCAGAATCTGATTGCCGAAGGTCAGGCTGGTTGGCGCGAAGCTGGCGGCGGGTGCGATTCCGGTGCCGGAGAGAGCTACAGTCTGCGGGCTTCCAGTGGCATTATCGGTGACGGTAATCGTGCCGGGCTGGCTGCCGGCAGCTGTGGGCGTGAACGTAACACTGATGGAGCAATTGGCGCCGGCGGCAATGGAAGCGGGGCAGGTGTTGGTCTGGGAATACTGTGCGCTGGCCACGATGCTGGTGATGTTCAGCGTGCCGGTGCCCGAATTGGTGAGCGTGACGGATTGCGCCGCGCTGGTGGTATTTAGATTCTGATTGCCGAAGTTCAGGGTCGTTGGCGCGATGCTGATGCTCGCCGGGACTCCGGTGCCAGAGAGGGCTACGGTCTGGGGGCTTCCGGTGGCGTTATCGGTGACCGTGATCGTGCCGGGCTGGCTGCCGGTGGCCGTAGGCGTGAACGTAACACTGATGGAGCAATGGGCGCCGGCGGCAATGGAAGCGGGGCAGGTGTTGGTTTGAGCGTAGGGCGCGCTGGCGGCGATGCTGGTGATGTTCAGCGTCGCGGCGCCTGAATTGGTGAGCGTGACGGATTGCGTCGCGCTGGTGGTATTCAGATTCTGATTGCCGAAGCTCAAGGTCGTCGGCGCGAAGCTGGCGGCGGGCGCGATTCCGGTACCGGAGAGAGTGACGGTCTGGGGGCTGCCGGTGGCGTTATCGGTGATGGTAATCGTGCCGGGCTGGCTGCCTGCGGCAGTAGGGGTAAAGGTGACGTTGATGGTGCAGTTGGCGCCGATCCCGACGGAAGCGCCGCAGGTGTTGGTCTGGGAGTACGGCGCGCTGGCGGCGATGCTGCTGATGTTCAGCGTCGAATTCCCCGAATTGGTCAGCGTGACGGATTGTGCCGCGCTGGTGGTGTTCACCAACTGACTTGGGAAAGTCAGACTCGTCGGAGAAAGAGTTACAGGGGGTGGGCCGCCGGTCGTAAAACTCCACAAGGGACCGACCGCAGTTCCCGTCGAATTGCTTACGGTGGCGTACCATTCATACTTGGACCCAGGGGAGAGACTGGGCCAGGTGAATGTTGCGGTGGTGCCGGAAAGAACGGCTGGTTTGCTGGCCAGGAGCGTGAAGTTGTTGCCGTTGCCATGCATGTCATAATTTACAGTGAAATGGCCCGAGGGAGAGTTCTCCGACTGATTAATAAAGGGAGAATAGGTCTGGACTTGAATCTGATTGCTGGAGGGAACAAAGGTCAAGATGCGGAGCCAGCCATCGCCCCCAAAACCATCCTCCTGATAGTCCGACAAGAATGTAAAGACCCGATTTCCATTGCTAACGTCTGTTCTCTGGCCTTCCGGCGGGGTCCAGTGTCCGGCCAGCATCAAAAACAAGTTGGGATTTCCACTCAGAGCATTGTAGGTTGCCAGGCCCTGGTCACTCCAAGACGCATTGAAACCCTCGTTGATCAGGTAGTGGCTGGCCACGATTCCGCGCCGGGTACTATTGGCTTGGAGCAAACCATTCGCCCAATCCAAAACGCTGGTGAGTTCGGCGCCGTCGCTTCCCGGGTCCATATAGGCGATATTGATGACAATGAAGTCCATCCCGCCGGCGCTGAACAATTCATAATGGTTATCGTTGTTCGTGCCGTAATGGCCGCCGTAATAGGACTTGCCGCTATAGCGAGAGGCGCCGAAGTATTGGTTGTATCCGGCCGTATCGTCCGGTGACCCGTCGCCAGACGGGCCTTGATCATGATTGCCCACGCCGAAACTATAGGGGATGCCCTGTGGAAGACCGGTGGTGACGGGATTATCCAACAAACTGACGGCAGAATTGGCGTTGATCCACTCGGAAAAATCTCCATTGTTGTTTCCGTTCTGAACGAGGTCTCCCACCCCGATGACGAAGGCAATGTGGTCAGCGGATCTGTTGTTGACGATCCACTGCGTTTGGGAATTGAACATCGCCAAGGTCCCGTTGTTCAGGTTGGAGGAATAGTATTGGGTATCGGGGAGGGCGATGATGGAGAAACTTGAGCCTGTGGGAGTGGCAGGAACAAGCTTGCCGTAGAAATTGACGGTGAGATTGCTGGAGCTGGGATCGGAAACATTCACACTGAGAGTGGGAGAAGTGGAAACGCCCGTGGCCCCGTCGGCAGGCAAATTAGAGGTGGGAGGATTGGGAGGGGAGCCCGAGCCGCCCTGGGGCAAAGGAGCAGGGCGCAACTTGCTGGAGAGCGCCTCCTTAAGCGGGCTGGGACGTATCGGTCCCAGTGCTAAAGATGCCTTGCCGGGACCAATCTTGCTCGATTCACTATTCAGAGCATTGAAGGAGAAATCCGAGCTCGATTTCGAGGCACGTGCAGGAACAAGCATGATACCGGGTTGTTCATTAACTCTCGGGCTTTTGCGCTTGGGGGACTTCACGGCAGGAGGCTGAGGGACAGAATCCACCGGGGCAGGGAATTGCGATATTCCGGTGGGGAAGGGCGCGCGAGTTGGCACTCCTTCAGTTGCGGAGTTCGACGCAGTGGCGAGAGTCCCGCTGTCTCCACGAAGCAAGGGGTAGCTCCCGATCAGGCCAACGACGGCGAGGAAGATGGACCACGTCGGCCGTCGGCGAAGGGTGTGTTGGATCATTTCTAATTTTCTGGTTTCTTTGGGACGCCTTTTCCGAGGAGTCTTTCTGTCAGAGCTAGAGATTTGGTGCTCGCTTTGCCACGCCGCTGGTTACGAGCACAAAGGCATCGCGAAGTGACCGGCGAGAACTGCAAAAAATCGGATCACCCAAAGAAGTGCAGCAGCTGGTCCAACTCAACGACAAGAGACAATTGTTTGGAAGTCACACGCCATGAAAAAAGTTGAGATTCAATGTGGAGTCAATTCCGTCAATGCTCAGATGACGGGTCTCAGGACGAATGAATCACAGAGATTCGTACTTTGTGAGTCCAAGGAGTTGCAAGGCCACCTTATATTGGAATACGAGATTGTGAATCAGGTATTGGTTCCATAAGCGAGAAGGTTCCTGCAAGAGCTGATGCAACCACTGCAAGCCCCCATGTTTCACCCAGTCAGGAGAATCCTGCGCTCTGCCAGTGTGACAGTCGAAAGCGGCGCCTACCCGAACATGATCTTGGTATCCAGCTCCGTAAGATACCCAGTCATGAGATGAAGCCGGGAAATCGTTTCTCGAAGTTGATCACGCTAATTGGATTTGCTTTGCACAAAAAGGAGCGAGAGTAAAGAGATCGAGTGTCAATTCCCCGTGCCGGTCAGGCTGACAATGTGCGGACTGCCCGCGGCGTTGTCATTGATCGTGACAGTTCCAGTCCGGGTCCCCGTGACGGTTGGGGTGAATTTGACGCTGATTTTGCAGCTTGCTTTCACCGCGAGCGATGAGGGACACGTAGTTGTCTCAGAGAAATCTCCGCTCATGGCAATGCTGTTGATCTTCAGCGACGCGGTCCCTCCATTGGTCAGCGTCACCGTCTGCGCCGCGCTGGTGGTGCCTACTTTGCGCAAAACGAAGGTCAAGCTCGTGGGCGAGAGCTTCGCAATGGGGGCCACGCCGGTGCCGGTCAGGTTCACCGTTTGCGGGCTTCCGGTGGCGTCATCCGTGACCGTAATCGTACCGGGCTTGCTGCCGGTGGCGGTGGGTGTGAACGTCACACTAATGGAGCACTTCGCGCCGGCGGCCACGGAAGCGCCACAGGTGTTGGTCTCTGCGTACGGCGCGCTGGCGGCGATGCTGGTGATGGTCAGCGCAGCCGTGCCTCCATTGGTCAGCGTCACCGTCTTCGCCGCGCTGGTCGTGTTCACATTCTGATTGGCGAAAGCCAAGCTGGTTGGTGAAAAGCTCACGCTGGATGCCATGCCTGTGCCGGTCAGGTTGACGGTCTGCGGGCTGCCGGTGGCATTATCGGTGACGGTAATCGTGCCAGGCTGGCTGCCGGCGGCTGTGGGCGTGAAGGTGACGTTGATGGAGCAGTTGGCGCCGGCGGCGACGGAAGCGCCGCAGGTGTTGGTCTGGGAGTACCGCGCGCTGGCGGCGATGCTGGTGATGTTCAGAGCCGCGGTGCCTGAATTGGTGAGCGTGACGGATTGCGCCGCGCTGGTCGTGTTTACATTCTGATTGCCGAAGGCCAAGCTGGTTGGTGAAAAGGTCACGCTGGATGCCACGCCCGTACCGGTGAGGTTGACGGTCTGCGGGCTGCCGGTGGCATTGTCGGTGACGGTGATCGTGCCAGGCTGGCTGCCAACAGATGTGGGTGTGAACGAGACGCTGATCGAGCAGTTGGCGCCGGCGGCCACGGAAGTACCGCAGGTGTTGGTCTGGGAGTACTGCGCGCTGGCGGCGATGCTGGAAATGTTCAGCGCAGCCGTACCTGAATTGGTCAGCGTCACTGTCTGTGCCGCACTGGTGGTGTTCAGATTCTGATTGCCGAAGGCCAGGGTCGTCGGCGCGAAGCTGGCACTTGCGGCGCCTCCGTTACCGGACAGGGCCACAGTCTGCGGGCTTCCGGTAGCGTTATCAGTGACGGTAATCGTGCCGGGCTGGCTTCCAGAAGCTGTGGGCGTGAAGGTGACGCTGATGGTGCAGTTGGCGCCGGCGCCGACGGAAGTGCCGCAAGTGTTGGTCTGGGCGTACTGCGCACTGGCCACGATACTGGCAATGTTTAGCGCGGTACCCCCGATGTTATTCAGTGTGACCGTCTGCACTGCGCTGGAGACGCCGACTGCCTGGTTGCCGAAGGCCAGACTGGAAGGTGAGAAGTTCGCCACCGGACCAGGCGCCGGAATGCCTGTACCAGTCAGGTTAATTACTTGCGAACCGCCGGAGGCATTGTCGGTGATGGTAATCGCTCCGGTGCGTGTTCCTGCAGCGGTGGGTGTGAAGGTCACACTGATCGTGCAACCGGCCCCTGCAGCGACGGAGTTGCCACAGGTATTCGTCTGCGCGAAGTCCCCGCTGGCTACGATACTGGCAATGTTGAGCGGCGCGGTCCCGGTGTTGTTCAGAGTCACCGTAAGCGCTGTGGTGGTCGTGCCTACTGTGGTGCCACCGCCACCTGCCACGAACGTGGCAATGACCGAAGTGATAGCGTCCGTCGCGGAAGCAGTCGCCGTGGCGGTCTGCGTCCCAGTAGTAGTGACGATCTTGTCCTCTGAAATAGCGTCTGTTCCTGACCCACTGTTGGGAGATGACTGAGCGTCTCCATATCCCGGGCCTGTTGTCCACGTCCCCGATCCGTTTTGCCTGGCGAAAAGAGCGAAGACGTACTCATTGGCCGACGTCGTGGGCGAAGTGGTAGAGACGGTTCCGGCAGTAGCGCTGGACTGAAAGTTAGAGCCGGTCGTGTCCAGGGCGGAGGAAGTCACCACGCCCGAGACTTCGTAGATGTGCAGGTGCAAACTATTGGTTCCCGTCATGTGCACGGTCACGGCGTCCGGCCCGGTCGAAGGGACAAAAGCATAGTAGATATTGGTCTGAGCAGGCGTGCCGGCCGTTCCAGGGTTCTGGGCAATTGCGAGGGTCCAGACGCTACCGCGCGTGTCCGTGATGGGGTGTGTGGCAAACGTGTTTGCGGAACTAGAACTGACGCCGACTACCAGTAAATTTTTTTGCGTGACGTTGCTGCCAAACGTCGCTGTAAGCGTGGTACTTCCACTCCCCGTGGTGCTTGTATCCTGCACCACTGCAGCCACGCCGCTCTGAAACGTCAGGCTGGCGGGCGAAAGGCTTACAACTGGCGCAGGGACCGAAATGCCAGTTCCGGTCAGGCTGATTTGCTGGGGATTTCCAGCGGCGTTGTCGGAAATCGTTATGCTGCCAGATTGCGTGCCGAGGGCCGTCGGCGTGAAAGTTACATTGATCGTGCACGTGCCATTCACGGCCAGCGTTGATGGGCTCGCGGGACAGTTGTTTGTTTGGGTGTACTGCGCGCTGGCTGCGATGCTGGCGATGTTCAATGCCGCATTCCCTGAATTGGTGAGCGTGACGGTTTGTGCCGCGCTCGTGGTATTCAGATTCTGATTGCCGAAGCTCAGCGTCGTCGGCGCGAAGCTGGCGGCGGGTGCGATTCCGGTGCCGGAGAGAGTGACGGTCTGCGGGCTGCCGGTGGCGTTATCCGTGATGGTAATCGCGCCGGGCTGGCTGCCTGCGGCGGTGGGGGTAAAGGTGACGTTGATGGTGCAGTTGGCGCCGATCCCGACGGAAGCGCCGCAGGTGTTGGTCTGGGAGTACGGCGCGCTGGCGGCGATGCTGCTGATGTTCAGCGTCGAATTCCCCGAATTGGTCAGCGTGACGGATTGTGCCGCGCTGGTGGTGTTCACCAACTGACTTGGGAAAGTCAGACTCGTCGGAGAAAGAGTTACAGGGGGTGGGCCGCCGGTCGTAAAACTCCACAAGGGACCGACCGCAGTTCCCGTCGAATTGCTTACGGTGGCGTACCATTCATACTTGGACCCAGGGGAGAGACTGGGCCAGGTGAACGTTGCGGTGCTGCCGGAAAGAACGGCTGGTTTGCTGGCCAGGAGCGTGAAGTTGTTGCCGTTGCCATGCATGTCATAATTTACAGTGAAATGGCCCGAGGGAGAGTTCTCCGACTGATTAATAAAGGGAGAATAGGTCTGGACTTGAATCTGATTGCTGGAGGGAACAAAGGTCAAGATGCGGAGCCAGCCATCGCCCCCAAAACCATCCTCCTGATAGTCCGACAAGAATGTAAAGACCCGATTTCCATTGCTAACGTCTGTTCTCTGGCCTTCCGGCGGGGTCCAGTGTCCGGCCAGCATCAAAAACAAGTTGGGATTTCCACTCAGAGCATTGTAGGTTGCCAGGCCCTGGTCACTCCAAGACGCATTGAAACCCTCGTTGATCAGGTAGTGGCTGGCCACGATTCCGCGCCGGGTACTATTGGCTTGGAGCAAACCATTCGCCCAATCCAAAACGCTGGTGAGTTCGGCGCCGTCGCTTCCCGGGTCCATATAGGCAATATTGATGACAATGAAGTCCATCCCGCCGGCGCTGAACAATTCATAATGGTTATCGTTGTCCGTGCCGTAATGGCCGCCGTAATAGGACTTGCCGCTATAGCGAGAGGCGCCGAAGTATTGGTTGTATCCGGCCGTATCGTCCGGTGACCCGTCACCAGACGGGCCTTGATCATGATTGCCCACGCCAAAACTATAGGGGATGCCCTGTGGAAGACCGGTGGTGACGGGATTATCCAACAAACTGACGGCAGAATTGGCGTTGATCCACTCGGAAAAATCTCCATTGTTGTTTCCGTTCTGAACGAGGTCTCCCACCCCGATGACGAAGGCAATGTGGTCAGCGGATCTGTTGTTGACGATCCACTGCGTTTGGGAATTGAACATGGCCAAGGTCCCGTTGGACTGGTTGGAGGAATAGTATTGGGTATCGGGGAGGGCGATGATGGAGAAACTTGAGCCTGTGGGAGTGGCAGGAACAAGCTTGCCGTAGAAATTGACGGTGAGATTGCTGGAGCTGGGATCGGAAACATTCACACTGAGAGTGGGAGAAGTGGAAACGCCCGTGGCCCCGTCGGCAGGCAAGTTAGAGGTGGGAGGATTGGGAGGGGAGCCCGAGCCGCCCTGGGGCAAAGGAGCGGGGCGCAACTTGCTGGAGAGCGCCTCCTTAAGCGGGCTGGGACGTATCGGTCCCAGTGCTAAAGATGCCTTCCCGGGACCAATCTTGTTCGACTCACGATTCAGGGCATTGATGTAGAAATCCGTGTTCGAATTGGAGGCACGTGCAGGAACAAGCATGATACCGGGTTGTTCATTAACTCTCGGGCTTTTGCGCTTGGGGGACTTCACGGCAGGAGGCTGAGGGACAGAATCCACCGGGGCAGGGAATTGCGATATTCCGGTGGGGAAGGGCGCGCGAGTTGGCACTCCTTCAGTTGCGGAGTTCGACGCAGTGGCGAGAGTCCCGCTGTCTCCACGAAGCAAGGGGTAGCTCCCGATCAGGCCAACGACGGCGAGGAAGATGGACCGCGTCGGTCGTCGGCGATTCCTTTGGCCGAGCATCTCTACTCCCCTCAGAATTACTCAACGTCTCTTCCAGAGATCATTTCCGCAAAAGAGGAAATTTTGTGTCGGTCTCCCGGGTTACTCCCGTGAGGACGAAGTCGTTGCAAACTAACAGGAAAGGACGGCAAAGAAGGGGCGATCGCTCAACAAGGAGGCGCGAGAAGCGCTCCAACTCAATGAGAAAATTTGGTTGATCGGAAATCACAGGCTAGCTGCGTCCCTTTACTTATCAACTCAGGGAGAGTGGAGTGAGTTGAGAAAGCCTTCTTGTACCAGGCGATCGTCTCTTTCAGTCCACAATGCAATGTGGCTTCAGCCTTGAATCCGAATTCACGTTCAGCCCGCGTGGTATCGAGACACCGGCGCGGCTGCCCATTCGGTTTGGAGCTATCCCACTCGATCTCTCCAGAAAATCCAGTCAGTTCGCGGATCAGACAGGTGAGTTCACGGATTGAAATTTCCTGGCCAGAACCCAGATTGACAGGGTCTGGTTTGTCATAGTGTTCCGCTGAGAGTAAGATCCCGCGGACCGCATCCTTGACGTAAAGAAACTCCCGCGAAACGTCGCCCGTACCCCACAACACGATTTTGTCTTCCCGGCGATTCTGGGCCTCCACACATTTTCGGATGATGGCAGGGATTACATGCGAACTTTCGAGGTCGAAATTGTCTCCAGGTCCATAGAGATTGACCGGAATCATGTATATGCCGGGGAAACCGTACTCCTTTCGGTAAGATTGCAGCTGGACCAATAACATTTTCTTCGCTAACCCGTATGGAGCGTTGGTTTCTTCGGGATAGCCTCCCCACAATTCTTCCTCGCTAAATGGCACCGGCGTGAATTTAGGGTAGGAACAAACCGTGCCAACGCAAACAAATTTTGTTACTCTCAATAGTCGCGCGCTCTCAATCAACTGAATTCCCATGATTGCGTTGTCATAGAAAAAACGTCCAGGATGTTTTTGATTGGCTCCGATTCCACCGACAGTGGCTGCCAGATGGATGATGATATCAGGGCGGCTCCTTTCCAAGAGGCTCACTACCGATTCCTTCTCTCGGAGATCGCAATCGCGACTCCGAGGAAGAATAATTTCCGAGCAATCCTGATCGCGAAGTTTCTGAACCAAGTGGGATCCCAAGAAGCCACTGCCGCCTGTTACCAAGACGCGCTTATCTTTCCAGAAGTTCATGCAATTCCCCTTTGTTGGTTTCTAGGAAATGACGGCTCGTCCTTGCTGTGCGCACAACACATCGGAAACAGCGCTCTTCCATT
The DNA here is from genome assembly GCA_963813185.1 of uncultured Acidobacteriota bacterium. GTDB lineage: Bacteria > Acidobacteriota > Terriglobia > Acidiferrales > UBA7541 > Palsa-360. The sequence goes on along the minus strand of CAWEYA010000018.1, from coordinate 112,518 downwards.
GGTGCCACCCGGTGAATTTGGTCTGAAGAACGAGTTGGCCTTCTCCAATCGGGTTGAGCCCGACTGCCTCCATATCGGAGTCCACCATGATTCGGACGAGATCCTTAAAGGTGACGGAAGGAGCCCACGACAGCATTTTCTTAGCCTTGCCACAATCCGCCGCCAAAAAATCTACTTCTGTTGGGCGCATGTATCTCGCCTCAATCTCCACGAATTCCCGCCAATCGAGACCAACATAATTGAACGTTTCCTCCACAAATTCCTTCACAGAATGGACTTCGCCGGTTCCCAGAACGAAATCATCCGGCTTATCCTGCTGTAAGATCCGATGCATCGCCTCAATATATTCCGGAGCGTAGCCCCAATCGCGAACGGCGTCCAAATTGCCGAGGTAAAGTTTCTTTTGCTTGCCGGCAAGGATATGCGCGATTCCGCGGGTGATCTTTCGGGTAACAAAGGTCTCGCCCCGACGAGGACTCTCATGGTTAAAAAGGATCCCATTGCTGGCAAAGAGCTGGTACGCCTCGCGATAATTTACTGTCATCCAGTAGGCGTAGGTTTTCGCAGCGCCGTATGGACTGCGCGGATGAAACGGAGTCGTTTCGCTCTGCGGCGCCGGAGAGCTCCCGAACATTTCGGAAGAGCTGGCTTGATAAAACCGAGTCCGGATTCCACTGCGGCGGATGGCCTCCAGCAAACGGGTTGTACCCAGGGCCGTAGTGTCCCCTGTGTACTCGGGCATCTCGAAACTGACCTTGACATGGCTTTGCGCGCCAAGATTGTAGATCTCGTCGGGCTCCACGTTATATATGAGGTTGCTCAGTTGCTCCCCGCTGGACAAATCGCCATAGTGGAGAAGAAAGCGCGCCTCGGGATTGTGCGGGTCGTCGTAAATGTGATCCAGGCGTTGCGTATTAAACGTGCTGGCCCGACGGATCACCCCATGCACCTCATATCCCAACGAGAGCAGATATTCGGTGAGATAAGAACCGTCTTGGCCTGTGATGCCAGTAATCAGCGCGCGCTTTGCCATCGTTATCCTCTCTATTATTAGATTAGGAGTACAATAATTCAAAAAGTAACGTGAAGATGAATTTCGTGTTATAAATGAGATACCGGCGCCAAAGGCGCCGCGGTTCACGGTATAACCGATACAACCATTCCAACCCGTTCTTTCTCATCCAAATCGGCGCCTGGGGTGCTTCGCCGCTATGTATATCGAAAGCCTGGCCAACTCCTACAACGACGGGAACCCGTAGCTTGTCCCGGTGTTCTCGCATCCATCGCTCTTGTTTGGGGCAGCCCAGTCCGACCCAGAGAACATCAGGCGCTACACGATTGATTTCCGCGGTAATTGCATCGTCTTCTTCCTGAGTCAAAGGCCGAAAGGGCGGTGAATAGATGCCAGCGACTTGAACACCCGGGAAACGACTCTGGAGTTCATGCGAAAGTTTCTCCGCAACACCGGTCTTGCCGCCGAGGAAAAAATGGGTATAACCGGCGTCCTTCGTACTCCGGCAGAAATCGATCATGAGGTCAGGGCCGTAAACGCGATTATTCAGGGCGTGGCCATGCGCTCTCCCCACCCATATCAATGGCATTCCATCGGGAACACATAAGTCTGCGGAGCGCAGGACTTCCCCAAACGATGGATCTTGCCTTCCTTCCATTATGACGTGCACATTGGCGACGCAGACGTAGTGGCTCCGCTCCCGGCCTGCAATCCACTCTTCCATCTTTGCGACTACATCCGGGATTTGCACGGCGGCGATTGGTATGCCCAGAACCTTGAATGGGGCGCCCGGTGCAATTGCTGTCATTCCTTCACTCACTTTTTCGTCTCCTTGTGCGTGCGGGACCATTTCCACACATTTCTTTCCGCTCGTTCACGGGGAGCGTGGCCGGCCCGCACACTATCGCTACATCGCTGTGCATACGGCCCGGGTCCGCTTGTTTCCTGGGGAGTTACTCGCGAGTTCCAGGATTTGATTTTTCTTAGTGAAACCGCGGTTTATCCAGAATCAGCCGAAACGTCTTCTGCGGAAAGAGGCTTCCTTTTCAAGGGAGAATTGTTGCAATCAAGATGCTAATTCAGGTTCAGCCAGATGATTAAACTGCGCGACGCGCCGAAGTATTGAGCCTCTGCCGGTCCGCGCCTTCAGACATCGTCCGGATCTCGGTAAAACGTTTTGAAAAAAGCACGGTCAATGACCTGGGGTCTTCCCAGACACGCGGATCGTTCATGAGCCCATTCATAGTTGGCCGTTCCACTTTCAGAAACTGCCAACGCCAGGGCAAGTCGCGATCCTGTTCAATCATCCACTCGATGGTGTATCCCAAATTCCCAAGGCAGCGAAGGTATTTCTCGATCGCTGCGGTTCCTACCAGGTGCGGATGAAGCTCAACCAGCAAACGCGGGCCGTACTTGACAAGGGTCCGCTTCATGCCTTCGATCGCAGTGACCTCGTAGCCTTCCAGGTCCATGCGCACCAGATCCACCGAGGGAAGGTTGTACGGCACGAGGAGGGAATCCAAGGTGCAGACCGGAACCTTTATTTCTCCTTTTGACGACGAATTAGGACGCATGGAATGCCAATTTGATTTCCCCGCAATATACATGAGGGCGCTGCCATCCTTGTTTCCAATAGCCACCTTGTGAATGTGGATATTCTGGTAGCCGTTGGCCTCCACGTTTTTGGACAGCTGGGCAGAATTCTCAGGCATGGGTTCAATGGCAATCACTTTGCCCGCGGGCCCGACCAGGCGAGCTTCCAGCATTGCGTAGTAGCCGATGTTTCCGCCAATATCGACCGCGTTCATGCCTGGTTTCAAGGTTTCCATCAGAAGCTTGGTCGCCAGCGGCTCATGAACTTTGTACAGGGCCAGTTCCCGCGAAATCCCCGGATCCTTGGGGAAGACGGCGATCTGATGGCCCAATACGGTAAACGATTTGTGCCCGCGAGCTCGAACCCACATCCACCGGCAGGATTCGTACAACCACAGAACCGGCTTGCTGATCTGGCAAAACGTCTCCACAAGCAAGGGTAGTGTTCCCTCTTCCTTGTAAAGTCGGCGCGCCATACGCCACTTACGCGCAGTCCGCTCGACTACCCCAATTGTGGGAATCGGACGGCAGATCGTCGAAGTACTCAAAGTAGACCTCGCTGAATTGGGATTAATACCTGTTCACCAGACTCGGTCGCTGTTGCCGATGACTGCCTCGGCAAACGCACCGATCGAAGCCAGCGGAGGCACCAGACTCAAGCGCGCAGTGCCCGGGATGTCCCGTCGGTGCGCCGCGTGTCTAAGCTGGCGAAAATAGAGAGACAGGCCATACGGCCTCGCGGGGAATGTGAAAAACTTTCCGCGCACAAACGTCCTCTCAACTCCGAAACCTGCGGACTCGGTTACGTATTCAGGAAGCTCCAGGCTATCGCCGCGGTATTTCTTTACGTAACCAGCCACGAGCGTCAAGTACGTGGCCACACCTGTCCAGATTCCCGCTTCTTCAGCTGCGCCGCGCAATTCGCCGAAATCAAGCATGCGTCTCTCAATCAATCCGGCGGTATTGCAAACATCACAGAGGCGCAGGCAAAGGCTGCGGTACATGCGTTGCAATGTTGCGGCAATGACCCGCTCCTCAGGAGCGGGCAGTTGAAACGTATATTGGTTGAAGTTTACCGCCTGGCGGCGAGCGATGAAGCGTCGAGCCAGCTCAATATGCTCGCCAACATGGCCCAGCCTGTTGATGTGCAGTTCCACCTGCTCGGACAGTCCCGGAACAGCATAGCTGCGCTTGTGAGCGATGCGGTCTGAAAGAGTGAGCATGCAGCGGCGCGCTCGCAAAATGTTCTTCAACACATGCACAACGCGATGTTCGTCGCCCATGGTAAATAGATCAAGGTCGCTGCCAAAGTCGGGCCAGTGATCCAGCGTTTTTATCACCGTGACCGCGCATCCGGACGCGTGGAGCTCGGTGCAAACTCTGTCCAGGCCCGCGAGTGCATGAGCAATGCGGTCGTGCTCGCGGTCGAGCGCGGCCTGCGCGAGGGCGGCAAGTTCCGCGTCGCCAATCGCTCGCGCTTGCTGCTGGAACGGTTGCAAGGCGCGGATGACCACGTGATGGTCGTCCGCGAGTCGAAAAAAATCCGCTCTTTCCGACGCGCCCTTGCCGGCAACATAGTGAACCGCCTCGGCTGATCGCTCCGGGCAAAACACCAGGAGCGACAGCGCGCGCAGGTCCACTTCGGCTTTGCTATTATTTTCCATTGTCATTTGTACTTGTACGGATCTCCGCAGTGTTGCCACTACGAAGTGGGAGGAGCCAGCTGCTGCATGTTGGGGGCGACGATCGCGACGGGGTTTGCCAAAACGGCCTCCGGGGCCACACGCGCCCGGCGGTTCCGCTCGAATTCCACGACTTTTGCAATGATCTCGTCGAGTGACGTTTTCGGACGATATCCGATGAACGCTCCGATTTTTTCCAATGAGGGAACTCTCCTCGGCATATCCTCGAAACCTTCCTCGTACGCTTGGTCGTAGGGGATATACGTGATTTCAGACTGGCTCTTGGCGATCCGGCGAATCCGGTGGGCAAGTTCTTCGATGGACACTTCCTCGTTGTTTCCGATGTTGAAAATTTCGCCTATCGCTTTGTCGTTGCGAATCAACTTGCTGAGGGCCTCGACCACATCCCCCACATAGCCGAAACAGCGGGTTTGCTTGCCCGTCCCGAACACGGTAATGGGTTCGCCGCTGAGCGCCTGCCGCACAAAGTTGGGTATCACCATCCCGTAGCGTCCGGTCTGCCGCGGGCCAACGGTGTTGAACAGTCTCACGACCGTCACCGGCAGGTGCCGCTCTTTCCAGTAGGCCAGGGAGAGAAATTCATCGATGGCCTTGGAACAGGCATAGCTCCAGCGCCCCTTTGTAGAGGGACCGCTCACCAAATCGTCTTCTTCCCCGAAGGGCACTTTGTCGGACTTGCCGTAGACTTCGGAAGTCGAGGCGATCAGGACCCGCTTTTTTTTCTTCGCGGCCGCCTGGAGAATAATCTCGGTGCCGCGAATGTTTGTCTCGATCGTGCGAACGGGACTTTCGACGATCAGGCGGACGCCCACGGCAGCGGCCAGATGGAAAATCGCATCGCACCGGTCCACGAGTTCCGCCACCAGGGGTGTGTTCATCACGCTGTCGATGCGGTAGTGGAAGCGCGGATGGTTCTTCAGGTGTTCGATGTTTTCAATCGAGCCCGTGGATAGATCGTCGATGGCCCAAACCGTGTCGCCCTGAGCGAGCAAGTGGTCTGCCAAGTGCGAACCGAGGAAACCCGCTCCCCCGGTGATCAGAATATGCATTTGATTTCTCCTATGGCGTGAGATTGTATATTACTGTAAATTTAGTTTACTAAATGTTAATTCTCGTAATGCTCCGCCGGCCTCGTGAAACCGGTTTCGAGGCTTGCGTGTCTGGCCCCGCTGTTCTGGATCGCCTGCTGGTAAGCTCCCATGAGAATTTCGTAGTTGCTCGCCGCCGTGTATTTGGACTCGTATTCCTGCCGGGCCTGCTTTCCCATTACCGCCATATCTGCCGCGTGCGTCCAGGCTCGCTCGGCCTTGTTCGCCAGATCCTCCGCATCCCCCGGAGTGAAGTGGAGCCCTGTACGGCCATCCGCAATCAGCTCCTGCATGGCTCCCATATTCGAAGCAATCACGGGTGTGCCGCAGGCAAACGCTTCGATCACGGTCATGGGCAGACCTTCATAGCATTCGCTGGGGAAAACCAGGCAGCTTGCTCCCTTCATCATGGCCATGGTTTCCTCCCCTTTTAACCTTCCTCGAAAGCACACGCTCCCGAGGCCCTGCTGCCGAGCGTACTCTTCCAGCTCTGGCCGCAGAGGACCGTCGCCGACGATTTGAAGGGGGATGGACAGCCGCAGGCGGGCCCAGGCGGCCAATAGGGTGCGCAAGCCTTTCTCAGCAGAAAGCCGCCCAACAAACAGGGCGTAGCTGCGGTCGCCTGTGCCCTCACCAGGATCGGGTTGCACACAATTCGGTTTGACTAACATCTTGTCCGCGGGCAGCCCTCCTGCGATGTACTTACGGCGCCCGAACTCCGTGGGGGCAAGGTAGTACTCGATCAAACGCGACCATGTGCCGAGAATGCGATGCGTCGAAAGCATGGCAGCCACGACGGCCGTGGCAGGGCGTGAACCGCGGTAGCAGCCATAGCGCACCCCACGCCAAACCCCATGCTCCATGCATTCCTCGCAGACCTTCTCATCGCGCAGGAAAAGCGCACCCGGACACATTAGCCGGTAGTTTTGCAGCGTCTGCACCACCGGAACGCGCGCGTCGCGGCAGGCCCAGTAGATCGAAGGCGAGATCATTACAAACGTATTGTGGATGTGCACAATGTGAGGTTTCTCGCGCTGCAGCAATTGGCGGAATTCCTTCCGCGTATCGCTGGCCCAGATGGTTTGCTTGGCCAGAGCGAGCCGGCGAATCGATACGAATTTTTCTGCGTCTTCATTGCTGCGAAGGTACTCGACAACTTCGTGACCTCTGGTCCTTAGCGACTCACAATCATTCCGGAAGACGATGTCCTCGCCTCCTGCTTGCTGGTACGTGTTGTGGACCATTACGATCTTCATGCCGCTTCCGCCCCAAGTTCGAGAGCCTTGCTGTTGCAGGCATAGATCACGCCGGGACGATTACTCACATAGCTGAACAATTCCTGCAGTTGATCCCAGAGTCCAAATTCCTCCAGCTCCCAGGAATGGCCGTAGAGGTGCCAGATGCCGCCTTCTCGCAAGACGTCGTCGAACATGATCTTTCCCATCTCGGCCCAGTTTTTGCACTTGGAATACTTCGTGACGTAGCTGGCAATTCCAACCAAATCTCTGCGCTTGCCCAGATTTTTCAAGTAATTCATGGGGGGGTGTGGATATGCTTGCAGGCTGGTCGGCATTTCAAATCGACTGAATGCCAGCGATTGAGAAAGCATGCGTGTGGTCCGAGCACCCAGGAATCCCGACAGTCGCACGCTGCGGATGACCCTGCTGTCATAGCGGCCTCGCGGGTAACAAAACATCCGCACTTCCCGACCGAGTTCGTCCTCCAGAAGCTGCTTTGAACCGAATACTTCCTTTAACAGCGCGGTGCTATCCAGTTCGGGCAAGATCTGATGCGTTACCGTATGTGCGCCAATCTCAAATCCTTGGTCCAGGAAAGACCGAAGGGCTGCCGTATGCAGCACGGCCCTTCCGCGCTCGCCGACCAGGGGAACGTAAAAGGTCGCCGGCATGCGGCTTTCACCGAGCGCCTCGGCAAGCCGAAGATCGCAGGGATGCCCGTCATCCCAGCTTGTGGTTACAATGGTTGGGTTAATCCTTGGCTTTGGATTCGTATTTTTCATGGCAATTTGTAAAGAGAAGACCTGCGTTCGCGTCAGCGTCCCAGGATCAGCGGCTTTTTGACTTTTTCACGTTACAAAGCGGAGGGATACTTCTCGATTGGTGATGAATCAGGCATACTCTTGGGCAAAAAAAATACCCCCGCGCGCCGTCCGCAACTTCTCTGTGCACAGGCCTGGTTTTGATTCAAAGGCTCAGCCCGGGTATCAGAAGGCGACTGCTACTCCTGATCAGTTCAGGTGCGAAGTGCGCGTGCACCAATGGACCCGGCGTCAAAACTGTTCTTCCTGATGCTCATGATCCCGATGCCCAGGCCCAGCAAGAAATAAAACGGGATTGTGCCGTGCGAAAACTCCAGCTCAGGCTGCACGCTGGAGATCTCGAGAAAAAGCAGAAAGCAGAGAAATAACCACAAAATTGTGCTGGTGACTCCCTCGGATGCGGATCGCATCCGGAGGAAGCCAACAAAGCGCGCCAGAACCAGCCCGATAAACAAAAGCCAAATCGACAATCCCACGAACCCCAAGCGCGCCAGCACGGTGAGGGAGGAATTGTGCGGCTGGCGGACAGGATTGCCGTCTTCATCCTCGAAATTAATCAGCGCCTGCCCAAACCCTTCGCCGACTACCACATTTGTGGGGCTGGAACGCACGCGATCCCAGACTTGGCCGTACCAATCGGCGCGATCATCTTCGTGGACCATCCGCGTATTCGCATGGCCCATTGCCAACACGGTTTTGATTTGATCTCCGACGAAAGAAAGATTGACCGGCCCCATGCGCCCTTGTATGGTGATCCCCAGCGCGGAAATCACCACAAGAAATAGCAGCAGTACCGCGACGCCCCATCCGACTGTCGAAGCAAAGCCGACCAGCTTCCTGTTTTCGTGGAAAAGAAACAAAACTAGAAGAATGAGGACGATTCCGACATACATGGACCTCGCCTGCAGGATCGCCAAACCACCCAGTTGAGCCGCGGACAGCAGCGTCAAAAGCCAGCGCGGCCAGCGAACCGCGGACGGCGCAATCCAGACGAAGTACATCGCTCCCAGAAGCAACAACAGAGCGCTTTGTTGATAGTTTCCGAACAGCGCAACCGGATGGAAGACTCCAAAACTGGGCGACATGGATTTTATTTTGTCGCCCCAGCTGAACGTGTAACTGTAAAACAGGTTGGCGAGGAAAATGTAAAAGAGCCAGCGCTTCAAGAGTTGTGTGTTTCGCTGATCCTGCCCCCAGGTCACTCCCAGGATGAGAATGACCGACTCAAAGAACATCGAACCGTCCCGGACGGCATAAAATCCATAGCGCGGCACGTCGATCAGCAAATGACAGCAGGTCATCAGCAGCAAGGCCATCAAACAGGCTACGGGAGGATCGATTAAAATGTTTTGCAGGGCGCTTCGACCGATTTGCCAGGTGACCAGCAGGAGCGCCAGAAACATCAGTAGGTCGCCGGCCGGGAACTTGAATCCACCTGCGCCTACAGCGAAGTTGTCAAACCCGTAGTTCAGGACGAAGGTAGGCGCCAGGGCCAAAAGCACCAGCAGTTGCCACCATTCCATGCGCTCCCGACACCACTGGAAAAATCCATAGAGAGCGATACCTACCGTCACCACGCCCAAACTGGTGATCGGGTAGGCGGCCAGAAGCACGCCCATGGCAACGGCGATTGCCAAACCGAATACGATCTTCGCATTCGGTCGCGCATCCAGAACCTTGGTAGCTGTGAAAGTCGCCATTTTTGTCGCCGAAATCGTCCGCGTGTTTCCCTAGTCCCCGGCCGTAACGGACTCGGGGGAAAAGTGCTCCGGACTGGATGCGGACATTTGCTTATGGAGTTTGCGCGAGCGAACCATCAGGAACCCGGTCAGTACGGAAATCATGCTGGAGAGCAAAATGCCAATTACGGCGCCGCGGATGCCCCACGCCCGGCACGCCGGGATTCCAACAAGAAGAGAAACAGCGCTTGAGCCGAAATAAATCAAAGCCACGTTGGCAGGCGATCGCATGGCCCGAATCGCAATAGTCGGACCCATGGCTGCGCCCGACAAGATCGAGGCCACAGCAACAACCGGTATGAGTGGGACCATCTCCTGGTAATGCCCTGCGTACATCAGGTTGATCAGTTGGTAGCGGAAGAGGCAGACCAGCACCCAGTAGACACTCGAACCCAGCGTGTAGAGCCCGGCGATTCTCCAGGCCAAAATCTTGACTGCCTCCCACCCTTTATCGTGGCCGAGGCGAGCCGCCTGTGAAATGAAGAGCAGAGAAAATGCGGCATAGGTTTGCGTCATGGGCATGGCCAGGTTCAGCAGGGCTTTGAGTGTCCCTGACTCGGCCAGCCCGGAATAGTGAGTAACCACAGAGTAAAACGAATTCCATGGAATCCAGATAAATAGGGCGCTGGCGAAGGCCCAGCGTCCATAGATCCAGTGCCGGTTCAGAACTTCTCTCGCCGAGAGCACTTTGGAAATCGCTTTTTCGTTGATTGTCGGCCCCAGCAGGAATAAAAGCAGAAGACTGGTCAGCAGGGCGGCGGCTCCCATCACCACGAAAGCCACAAAGGGCGAAAGAAAGCGGCCTGACGCCAAAACCCAGATTCCGAAGCACAGCAGCAATGAATACAGAATCGACCCTATGAGCGCCCGGCCAGGCCGAAATTGCAGATAGAACGCCCGCCGTGCAAACCAAAAAATCAAGACACATGGGGAGGCAAGAGCAATCCCTTCGAATGCGGAGATGAGATGGCTTTGCTCTCCTAATACACGGAAAACCTCTCCGCCTGCCACCGCGCAGACCACTATGATCAGGCTTCCCACTAACTGCACCCATAACAGCAGGCCCAGATATTCCCGCAAGGTTTTTCGATAAATGGAAGGAGCAAACACCGACATGGGTTCCATCGCCAGGGCGGAATGAATCAAAGAGAGCAAGACAAATGTTGAAAAGGCGAGAGCATAGGCCCCATATTGCTCCGAACCTAAATACCGGGCCAGGACGATACCCAGGAGGAAATTCGACCCGGAGATCAGCCCATGGTCCATGATGGCTGTCGAACACTTCAGTATCCAAGACTTGGAGTTAACCAAAAAGCTATTCAGGATTCGCTCGGGGGGAGGGACTTCCGCGACATCGGGCATTTTGTCGTAAGCTGCTTGCCGGGCCACCCGGGATCTTTCCGCGGCCATGGCTGCACGCGCCTGTTCCGCACGTTGCCGGCCCTCATACCGATTGCCCATATACGTAAATAGCACTTTGGAAGTCGCGGAAATACTGGCCTCCACAGTTCGGTCCGTGTGGATCAAACTTGAGTGCGGGAGTTTGGCGGAAAGCTCAGCGTAGGCCTTCCGCTGCCGGCGGAGTTCCGCCGGCGCGACTTCGTTCTTGCGGTTCAGAATGACATCCGGATCCGCATCAAGGGTGAGAAACACCGTTTCCGGCGAGGGGCACAGCCACATAGCTGTTTTAAGAAACCATTCTGGACCGCCATACCGGTATCGTAGGCGATCCACGAGGAGATCGTGAAAATCGCGGTCGTAGATGATGAGAGCGCGATTCACCATAAGTGGCATGATCTTGACCGGATACGCCACACAGTAATCCAAAAGCGCGGCAAAAACGTGCGCCATAGACCTTAAAGACCCGTACGGCGGTTTGGTGTGCGGGGGATTGAAACCGGGAACAAACTGCGGCCTAGGCCTGAGGATCTGCGGGCGCCATTGAAGAGTGTGATGGCTTTGGAACAGAGGTCCCAAAAGTTTCAGTATCTTTTCTGTCAGGGTGCTCTTCCCGGCTCCGTCCGGTCCGAGTATGACGATGTATATTCCGTTCGGCCGATACAAGCGCCTCAGCGCGCGCCGGAATTGCAGGAGCGCGTGCAGGGCTCGAGTCAGGGGCGCCCCCAGGAGGCTTGCCCTTCGAAATTGAGCTCCCAGACGCTCCAGCGATCCGTTCCACGAAACGCCGGCGCACGCGTCCAGCACTTGCTGCTGCCGCCCATCGCCGAAGAGCTCGGCAGCGATCGTCCCGGCGACGGTAGGGCCGAGAATTCTGGCGAGTTGCCTTAACCGATTCTGCTCATGTTCCCTGATTCTGCCTTCCAGGCTGATTTTCGACAGCAGGTAGCAAAACTCATCGGCTTCGCAGAGGACCCAGAAATTTCCCTGTCTTTTGCGCCGGGAGAGGATTTCGTCGTCCCTGGCGACCAAATGGCCAGCAGGAAAGACTTCACGGACAGTCAGGAAAAAGAAGCGGGCCTCCGCATCCAGGGGGGTGGCAAAGGCATAGCGGCAATCATTCGCTACCAGGGGGACGCACTGGACCGGTAAATATCCCTCATTGCGCAGTCCTTGAATCAACAGCGGCAAGCGCTCGCGGTCTTCTGGATGAATCGTCAACTCGACGCCGGCAGGCGAATCGACCGTCTCTGGTTCGGGCGGATGCAGCAGGCAATAGCGCAGGTCGAGTTTGTCCAGCAGATGGAAAACCGTAGCGGAAAAGCCGCACGGGTCGGCCGGCCATTGCTGGGCGTGCGCCCCCGCATTGCGTAACGGAGAAGCAGCTGACATGGGTATATGTGACTCTGAACTCATATATTCTCTTGGTGTAAGCGAGGCTTTGAAAGCAGTCTCAATCCCCGAGCCGCGCGGAAAATCTCAGGCCGCGCCAGACCCTTTCAGAACTGCAGGGATGGTTCGAATAAGGATTTGCATGTCCAGCCAAACAGACCATCGATCGATGTACTCCATGTCCAATTCCATCCACCTGTCAAATTGGACAGTGCTTCTTCCATTGATCTGCCAGAGGCAAGTAATCCCCGGGCGAATACTGAAACGGCGGCGCTGCCAGTCCTTGTTGAAGCCTTGATAGTCGCGAACCGGAAGCGGCCGCGGGCCCACGAGGCTCATGTCGCCTTTCAACACGTTGAACAGCTGGGGAAGCTCGTCGATGCTGGTCTTCCTTAGAAATCTCCCAATGGGGGTGATGCGGGGATCATTCTTGATTTTGAACACCGGCCCGCTGACCTCATTCAAATGCTCCAGCTCGGCCTGTTTCTTTTCGGCATCCCGCACCATCGTCCGGAATTTATAGACGCCGATGATTCTTTTGTTCAGGCCCAGCCTCTTCTGAACGAAAAGGGCCGGCCCCCGGGAAGTGAGTCTGATGAGAGCGGCGGCCATCAGCAAAAGAGGCGCTAAAAGGATGAGGGCCCCCAAAGAAATTACGATGTCCAGGAAACGCTTGAACATGATTCCCCAACCCTGCAGCCCTCCCACAGGAAAAGTGATCAGAGAATCGTAATCCAGGGGTTCGGCTTTTGCGCCTGTCAGCTTGAGATCGAAAAGATTGGAGAGGCAATGGGTGACGATGCCTTGCTCCTCACAGAGGGCCACAATTCGGGAGGCTTCGAGATAGCATGAGCTGAGCGGCAGCGCGATGACGACTTCATCCACCACGTTTGCGCGAATGAAGGAAGGTAAACCCTTGAAATCGCACACGAAGGCAAAGCCCGATTTGCGAAACTCGTCCATTCCGGGCCACTTCTTGTCCACAAAACCCAGGATCCGGTAACCGAGCTCGGATTGAGATTCCAATTCCTTGGCAAACATGAGGGCGCGCAAATTGGTTCCCACAATCAGCATTTGGATGGTATTGCGTCCCCGCTTCCGGATTTGCTTGAGCATGAAACGCAGCACGCGCCGGCTCACTAGGACAGTGGCCGTGCTGACAAACCAGAATAGGCCAAGGAATTGAGGGTCCGTGATACTCGGAATGAAGAAGCTGCCCACCACGAACAGCGCGGCGGTGGCCAGCGATGTCGCTTCCAGGACATCCACGGCCTCGGCGTGCTGGCCCCATAGGCGCTTGGATTCGTACAGTTCGAGAAAGCAAAACAGCGCGTGCCAGAGCAGCACCAGAGTTGCGAAAAGCACGAAGTTGCGAATCGAGATTCGCATAGCCAGGAACTGGGTCAACGAAATCGCACTGGCCTCTCTCAATCTCGGCAGAGAGGCAACCAGGAAGGAGCCCACCAGGAGCGCCGCATCAAAGAGTTTGAAAAGAATTAAAAGAATGGAGCGCCGCGTCATGCCCACGTTGACACCTCAACGATTCTTCGAGTAGCCAGATTTAAGAATTTGATGATTGGAAGCGCGGCCAGCGTTCCTGGCCGCTTATCGGTTTCTACGCTTGCGAATTGGGACTGTCTGAAATGGAAAGCGCGCGCCGGTGCAGGACTACACCGAGTATTCGGCCTCCGGCGGCTTCGATTTCTTCCTTAACTTCGCGCGTGGCTTGCCGCGAGGTGAAACTTGGCTCGACGATCAGGACAACGCCGTCGGCCAATGAGCTCAGATAGCCAGTAACCGAGTTGGCGGTCGCTGCCGGAGCATTCACCAGCACATAATCAAAGACCCCCCGGAGTTCGCGTAATCTGGAAGCGAGGCGCGCAGAAGCCAACCCCGGCCCGGAGTTCGATCCCAATGATGCTTCACCCGCGTTCATGAGCCGCAGCCGTCCGCGACCGACGTGCTGCGTAAAGTCCATCACCGGCCCGGCTTCGACCAGCGCGGCCGACAATCCACGACTGTTCGCTACGCCGAAGTAAGTGTGCAAGGATGGGCTGGTCACGTTCGCATCTACTATGCAGATGGAACCTTGCTTGAGGGTGGCCAGGAGTTCGGCGGCTTGCGCGCAGATCCAGTCGCGTCCCCTCTCCTTATCCACGCCGCAGAAAACAACCGCTCGGGGAGAAGCGTGGTGCACTCTTGAAAAGAGTTGCTTCACGAGTTTGTGGGTTTCACTGCGCGAGATCCCGGTCAATGGCGGCTCCGGATCGGCTTCGACAACCTCCGGCATAGATGGGATGTCGAACAATTGCTGGTCCATTCCAGCCCTTTGCAAGACATCTAAATTCCGGGTATGAATTGTGGGAGACGGGCCAGATAGTCTGAGAAGCTCCTGATCCCGCTGTGCCTGTTGCAGCAACTCGAACATTTTGCTCATTGCTTCGCCTCCGCGCGGTTCAGAATTTGCCAGGAGGAGAGAGTCATGTTAAGCGTGCGGGAATCGCGACTGTCAAGCAACGATGCGGAGGGTAGCGATGAGGCCACCAAACTTCGTGCTGACACGCCTGTGCCATCGTTGAGCGTTGGCTGCATAATTTCGTGGTGGCGCCAACCGAACATGAGGCCGCTCGTGGTCAATGCGAAAGCAACGGCGATTATCGTCCCTCTTCGGGCGGCTCGGCTTTCTTCCGCAGGGCCCGTCTCTTTCTTGTGGGCGCCCTGAAAGGGCTGGGATACAGCCTCCCAGGTCGCCTTCAGGATTTCGCGGCCGCGGCTTGACGCCATGGTCGCGGAGGTTGGCGATGCAGCGGAAGAAACGCCTTGTTCAGTTCTGTTTTGACGGTGTTTATCTTCTGTCGCATTCGGAGACTTAGCGTGCCCCATCGGCTGTCGGGGGCTTCCGGAAGGAGCATTCTTGTTTTCAAGTTGCGCCGCTCGATCCCTGCGGACCCACGGCTTTGCCGTATACCCTTCTGGTCCCGGCAGGGCGGCGGGCGAGGGGGTCTGGTCCTTTCGACCTTCAATTTGCTGAGGCGCCTGCGGGTTTACCTGATCGGCCAATGCTACCGGCGACCTCGTGGGATTTGGCAAAGAACCTGAACCATTGCCGTTCCCTTCTTTTTGCGATTGATCCAACTCAACGGATGTCCTTGTTGTTCCTTCCGATTGCAGGCTCATCGGGAGCGTCGCGTCAACCGGACGCGGCACGCTGTCCGGCTCGACCCACTTTGGGCCCTCTTGCGCTGGCCTATTCTCGATTCTCACTGGTGTGCCGTCTCCCCAGGCAGCGCGTACAGCGTCGTGGAAATCCTGGTATGTCAAATCGTTCGATGGTGAAATCCCATCAAACGAAAAGAGCGAATCTTCGACGACTTCCGGCGCAGCCGAGTGATGCGTGCTAATGCCATCGAGGTCCAGGTCCGCCAACACTTCGGACACGGTGGCGGCGTCGATTTGCTTCTGGCGCTTGGCAAAACCAAGTGTCATGGCATTGAAACACAAGTTATTTATGGTTCGCGGATTGCCCCTGCTTTTTGTGGCTATCAGGTCAGCGGCGCCGTAAGTAAAAAGCGGGGGTCCTGAATATCCGGCCTTACTCAGCCGATATTCCATGTAAACCAATGTTTCTACTCGCGCAAACGGATGCAGCCGGGCAATAACGGAAATACGCTGGCGCAATTGCGTCATCCCAGGATCGGAAAGATTATCCGCGAGCTGGGGCTGGCCGGAGAGCACGATTTGCAGGAGCTTGGATTGCGGCGTCTCGAAGTCGGAAAGCAACCGCACAGTTTCCAGGACCGAATTTTTCAGGTTTTGCGCCTCGTCAATGACCACTACGACCCGCCGGCCTTTGCGTGCATTGTTGAGCAGCACGGAATTGAGGGCCTCATGCATGCCCGCCAGGTCCAGCTCGGCCGAATCGATCCCGAGATCGTTAAGTAAGTGGCGGAACATTTCTCTGGACCCGCATTGCGTCTGAAAAAGGAACACGGTTTGTGCGGAATTTCGCAGCTTTTCGAGCAAGTGAAAGAGAAGCGTCGTCTTGCCCAGGCCCGGCGACGCTATCAAACCCAGGAATCCGCAGCCGGATTCGATTCCATAGAACAAAGATGCAAGGGCCTCGCGGTGTCCCTCGCCGAAATAGAGGAAACGCGGGTCCGGTGTGACCCCGAAGGGTTGTTCGCGCACTCCGTAATATTCTAGAAACATCTAGTCTCCTTACCGACCCGAGTTCGAAACCGATGCCAGTACCGGCAAGTCCAGGAATTCCTTGATGTCCTCGGAAGTCTTGAGTGAGGGATCCAAGTATTCGGCCACCACCGCGACCCCCAGGCTGACGACGAACGCCGCCAGAAATCCCAGGAAGAGAACCAACGGACGCGATCTGGACGGCACAACTGGGATGGTTACGGGTTCGACCACCACCACGTTGATAATCCGGCTTTCGTCTAACGCATCGGAAATCCGCGCCTCTTCCTGCTTCCGCATGTACAGCAGGTAGTTGGCTTCCTCGGCGCTCTTATTCCTTAAGAGACCTTCTTGTACAATTTCCTTCTGGTCCAAATCGCCGGCCTGCTTTTCATAGGCCTCCACGCTGCGCGAAAGGGCCGCGGCGCGCGCCTGCTCGGCGGCCAATTGCGAATGCGCTTTGGCCAGCTCCGAATCCACCCACTCGTAGGTTGGGTTGCTGTCGGTCGTTTCGTCCAGGAGCTTGGAACTCGCCGCGGCTTCAATGGCAGCCTTGGTCTGGCTGATTTGTGTATCGACTTCCTGCACCAGGCGATAAGAGGGATCGAATTTCTGAACCAATTCCGTGCGCTTCAGTTGCAAATTCAGCAGAGTTGTTTTCAGTTGCTCTATAAGTTGAGGATTGTCCGCTGTTCGCACCTGTGTGGTCAGGCGGCTAGGCACGGTCGATGCCTGACCTTCGAGGGTGTGGATTCGCTGTTCGGTTTCCGCGATGGCCGCTTGTGTTTCCTTGAATTCCCCTTGAAATTCGGAGAGCTTCTGCAACGTCGAGCTTTTCTGCTGGGCCGGCGAAACCGTTCCCTCAGTGTGACTGAAATCGCTCAGACGGGATTCGGCCGCTTTCAGACCCTCCTCGTACTGCTTGGTTTGTTCGCGAAAGAAGGCCAAGGTTCCGGCGGGCCGGTGCACGGCCAGATGCTTCTCCATATAGGAATTTACGAAGGTGTCGAGCACGTGAGCCGCCCGTTGGGGATCGGTATCATCGTACGAGACGGAAATGAGGCTGGTCTTCGGCACGAGCCCCAGGTCCATCGACTTTTCCAGATTGCGCACAGCGGCGCCAAGGATCCTGGTTGAATCGTCCGTTCCCTTCGACAAATGAAGCCAGGAGAACCAGCTGGAACGGCTAACCAGTTTCTGCAGATCACAGGCAGCGACCACTTTTTCCAACAGATCCTGACTCTTCATCAGCTCAATCTCTGAATTCATGTCGGTTTCCGATACGGCCGCAGGCGGTTGCTGCTGCGCGCCCGAGGTATCCGCGGTCACCACGAGATCCGCACGCTCGCGCTTGACGAGAATCTTTGTGGCGGCCTTGTAGTGAGGCGGCAGCAAGAAAAGGGAGAGGATCACGCCGGCCATTAAACCAAGAAAAGAAAGAGTCACCAGGCGGCGATGCCTCAGGCCAATGGCAAGCAGATCGCGCAGCTGAATGAGCGGCGGTCGCGTATTTTTTTTGCGTATGGGCATCTCTTCCATGTTCAATCTCCTCGCCTCTCAGCGCGCGGCAATCAAGGAATCGCGAAACCCATTCCAGAAGTGGGGATCAAATCCTTAATATCCTTAATCTTGGCGAATTTGCTCTTCGGCACGTAAATCAGGTCACCAGGCCGCACGTGTATGTCCTCGCCAAGGTCTCCTTTGGCGATCATTTGCTTTACGTCAAGTCGTTTTGCAGGCTCCCAGCCGCCTGGGACATGATGGAAGACCAACACTTCGGAATGCTTCGCTTTGTCCGTAAATCCGCCAGCGATCGCAACCGCTTCCGCGACGGTCGTATCCCCGCGCAGTTCGTACTTTCCCGGCTTGCCGAATTCGCCGCCAGCGGTAAAGTAGGGCTTCTCGAAATCCTTCATCTCGACGTTGATGACCGGATCGTTCAGGAAATTTCCATAAAGTTTGTGCAGCGCCGCCGAAAATTCCGGAAGCGTTTTGCCTGCGATGTATAAGTCACCCACCTCACGCAGACTTACATAGCCGTCAGGTTGGATGGCGATGGTTTGATCGAATTCCGGGGAGATAGGGAACGCGATTTGAAGCACGTCACTTGGCCTGAGCAGATAGCGCGGATATCGCTGCGCTAGGACTGGCTGAGTTGGCGAAGTGACTTCCGGCGGAACACTCGGCGCGCTGTCTTCAGCGGTCTGAGCGGTCTGAGCTGCCTGAGCAGTTTGAGCCGTCTGAGCAGCCTGAGTTGGCTTAGACACGGCTGGCTTCTCCTGGCCTGTAGCCGCACAAATGCTCACGGCCAATAGAAATGCCGTCGCGCAAGTTCTAATAATATTTCTATTTGTCATGGCAAGGACTCCTCAACCTACCGCAGTCCCAAAAGCTGGGTTCGGCCCCCGAGTTCACGATGATCTGCCGGCGACAGCTTGGAGGAAGACAATGGCCCGACAAGAGATCGTGGTGTCACGGGCTCGACACTGAAAGCATCCACTTCGATCGCTATGGACTTTTGAAGCAATTCAGCAGATAGGATCAGCCGAAACGAACCCTTCTTGCGGATTAGAATTCCTTCGATCCCCACAAGCGGACCGGCCTTGACTCTGACCCGGTCGCCGCATTGCAAAAACGGATAAGGCGCGACCTGGAGGCCACTTGTCACCGCCGTACGGATCGCTTCAATTTCAGTCTCTTGAATCGCCGCGGGCTGGCCGCCGTTGCCCACGATGAAGTAAACGCCCGGGGTGGACAGGATTTTCACCCGGCGGTCAAGACCCCCGTGCAGAAATACGTAGCAGGGAAAGAGCGGCATCAAGAGATTTTTTGTTCGGTCCTTCCACTGACGGACGGAGCTATACTGCGGCAGAAAAACTTCGATTCCGTTATTTGACAAGCTTTCAGCGACGGTTTTCTCATGTTGATGACGGGTATAAATCGCATACCAGTCCGCCTGTCCGCAGTTCCTTTGCTCCGGATCCGATTGCGTCACGCGAATACACCTCCGTCCTGTGACTTACAGGAAGCTTTTATCTAGATCTCCCGCTCGGCCGGCGCGATAAACAAAGCCCTTCGACCGGAAATCCTGCCTCAAACAAATCTCATGCGTGCCGCTTACTAAACATCGCGCCTAAACGTTGCGCCTCGCCTTCTGAGGCGTTCTAAGTTCATTCTTCGACTTTAGCGGGGCCGAATGGATCCTGGCGATTCGCGCGGCCCGGGACGAAAGGGAACAGCCGATAGTCGCTGAACTTCACGGCAATCGAGGGCTGACCCTCCGCGCCCGGCGCAAGTTCCAGTCGAACCACTTCGCCCTTGCAAGCCACTTCGAGACCGGAATCTTTAGCCAGCGAACTGGGCAAAATAAAATTCATCTCCACGCGTGTCCCGCAATCAGCCGATAGCAGGGAACGAAAAAACACCCCGGCCGAACTGACGTTCACCGTCTTCCCTTGCCGCCACTCGCCATCGCCAGAAAGTCGAAAGCGAAGCGGCATCCTGATAGGGAAGCGTTGCGATCGTCGCGAATCGGATGCCCGGGTCATAAATATTCACTCTTCATTCATTCATCTGTAACTTGGAGCGATCACGATCAAGTCTGCAATCGCTGCTCGAGAGCTTTCGCCTCGCCTGAACAACAAATCCTGTACTCAAGTAAACGCCGATCCTACGGCAATTTCAGAAATCGTCAATGGCACGAAGGTGTATGGCCCAGGGGCACAAAGGTGCTATATGGCCCGTGCGTCCCTTCTGGATTGAGATTTGAAACGTTTTCGCATCCATGCAGCGCTCCGATCTCACGCGACTGAATGGCGACGTTGAATTGCACGTCCGGGAGAAAGAATTTTCCGCGAGTAGGAGGAGTGCCGCATCCGCGGAAGGTTGATGCCAACGGGCAGGACGCAGTATCCGGAGCGCCTGGTTAGCCCCGATATCACCGAAAACAAATCACTTGGGTTGAATCTTAATTCTTGACTTTGGGGGTTCTTCCATGTCACTCTACTAGTGCCGGGTACCTCGTAATCGAGGTCGCGGGTGGGGCCTCCGTCCTCAGGCCTTGCAATAAACGAACCAACTCAAACTAGTAGCGTGCGTTCTAGAGCGCCAGCGCTTGCATTCTCTTAATTGCTTTAGATTGAGAGCACGCAGGTCCGTTGGTGCATTTTTCTAGTCCGCCGCGGTGACAGGATTCGTGCATGGATCTGCTTCCCAGCGCTCGGTCCACTCGCTTCAGGTACTGGTCCAGCCTGAATAGCGAGCCCAGTCCGGAGCGGACAATCGCTGTTGGACGCGTCTGGGCCGCCGCAGGTGTCTTAGTGCTAGTTTGTACGGAGCTCCCCTCTTCTAATTTGCAGCGAAATCAGGGCGTGGTTTCCTCAGGTGCATACATCGCCTATAGCCTGGTGTTGCTCTTTCTGCTCAGAAAACATCGAACGTGGCCAAACTCGACTCGCCTCACTCTTCATTGCCTGGACGTCCTATCCACCGCCAGCGTGGCATTCCTGGTGCGAAAATCCGAGGCCGCTATCTTTTTGCTGCTCTTGTTTGTGCTGGTCGCCTCCGCGCAGCGTTGGGGTCCGAGCCGAGTGCTGTGGACAGCCGGGGCGGTCGTAGTGCTCTTGATTGCTGATTTGCTTTTGATTTCGTCGACACCGCATGTCAATTTCCAAAATGCGATTCGACCGGGCGCGGGTTACCTATCCTCGGCGGGATTCTTTTTATTTGCCGCCGGCACCCTGTGGCAGCTCACCAAAACAGATGCGGCGGAGCGATGGGAAAGTTCCGCCCGCGCGGCGCAACGCGTGCGCGCGCAGGTCTCCAGAGAGCTCCACAACGGCGCGATCCAATGCCTTTTTACCGTGGAGTTCCGTCTGGAGAAATTGAGGCGCAGTTCCCCCGGGATGTCTTGCGATTTGTCAGAAGAACTCGGGGAGCTTCAGCGTCTCGTGAGGAGAAGCGAGGCGGAGTTACGAGAGCTTGTCGAACAGGGGCGGCCTCCCGATCTTGGTCCGAAAAGTTTCGTGGAATACATGGCCGATTTGACCGCGGAGTTCCAGCAAGATACGGGAATATTGACGCGATTCGTTTCCGATGACAGGCATATTTCACCCTCTCCGGCGGTTGCCGGTGAGCTCGTGCGGATCGTTCAAGAGGCGTTGCTGAACATCAAAAAACACAGTGGGGCGCGCAATGTCTCGATCGAGTTGGGTGCGGCGCAAGGACGGTGGAAATTACTGATCGACGACGACGGCCAGGGATTTGATTTCACCGGACGGCTTTGCATGCTGGAGTTGGAAGCCAAGGACCGGGGACCCTATGTCATCCGGGAACGAGTTTCCACCCTTGGCGGTGAGCTTGAAGTTGAATCCATTCCCGGGCGTGGTGCGCGCCTGGAGATTGCGTTTCCTAAGGATGCCCTTGGATAATATGAGCGAGAATATTCGAGTTTTGGTCGCTGATGATCATCCTGTGTTTCGAGAGGGCTTGCGGATGCTTCTCGAAACGGACCCGAGAATTCAAGTTGTAGGCGAAGCTTCCGACGGCAAGGAAGCTGCAAAGCTCGCCAACGAATTGAAGCCGAATCTGGTCCTGCTGGATCTGCGGATGCCGGGATGTTCCGGGATGGAGGCCCTGAGGCTGATTCAGCGCCTGTCTCTTCCAGCACGAATATTGATCCTGGCCACGGAAGTCCGAAAACCGGAAATAATCGAAGCCCTCAGCCATGGCGCCTCCGGGATCGTCCTGAAGGAGACGGCCACGCATCTTCTTCGCAAGAGCATCTTCACGGTTATGGCGGGCCAATACTGGATTGAGCGGGAGGGAGTTACAGATTTGGCTCACGCGGTGGAAAAGGGATCCAACGCGGTTTCTCAAAATCCTACAAACAAGAAGTGGCGATTGACGCCCCGTGAAGAGCAGATTGTCGCGGAAGTCGTGGCCGGCAAAACAAATAACGAGGTCGCTGAGGCCCTTAGCGTCAGCGCGCAGACCGTCAAGCACCACCTCACCAGCATATTCGATAAAATCGGCGTGTATAACCGGCTGGAGTTGGCGCTCTTCTGCGTCAATCACTCCTTCGTGACCGATGGAAATTCTCAAGAGGTCGAGCCGGACGCCGTAATTCCACCGGATCGGTCCTTCGCTCGTGACGGTGAGACGGACCCGGCAAAATCCAAATCTTCCGAGCCGTTGCGTTTCTCTACTGCCGACCGCGACGCCCGCCAAGAGGGAGTGAGAACCCAAACTCCGCCGGGCTCCGGGTCGAATGAAGCTAAGAGGATTCCATTCCGGAATACGCGCTAGGATTTTTTCTAACAGATTCCGGATGGAATTAGTTTATTCCTGCACTGCATCTTTTTTGCGTCCCCCACTGACTCCGGGTTTGCTCCCTTGATTGCAAACCCGGAGTCACTCGCGTACGCCCGATATTTTCATCTTGGCTCCTTGCTTATGGTGGATTATTTTACGGCCATGATTGCTCGTGGAGAGGGCGCCCAATTTCGTTGGGGAGCGGAACACCATACTCAGACAGGTGAATGGCAGGGGTGATCATGGCGAATATTCCATATGTGAAACGAAGAAAGGTATGTTCAGTTTGCAAAATGTGGCGTACCAGCGTGTGCTTTTCTGAACCCCGGCACCTGGTTAGGCTGTCGAAGAGGCAGAGTTTTCAGCTTTCGGCCAAGAAATTCCCAGAGTGAAGAAATTGCACTCAGGAGAAATCCAAACTGGATAGGGAAGCCACGGGCCCGATTCATTCGACGATTTTTTCATCTCTGTCCGGAGACAGGAATCATTTTTATGGAAGCCCCGATTAAGAATCGTCGTCTCGCACCGCGCGCCAAAGTGTCGCTCCCAGTCCTAGTCCGTTGCTTTGGTTCGAGTTGGCCTGATGAGATTGCCAAAACTTCAAATGTATCCCGAGAAGGACTGTATTTTGAGACCAAGTCGAGGCACTACCTCGAGCAATACTTCCACAACTGGAAGGTGCGCGTAGTGCGCAACTTCCGAGCCCACGACATCACAAACCTTGAAGAAACTGGCCAGATCGTGAGGATTGATCATCTGGCGGAAGGGGCGCTGGGCGTTGCAATCCACATTCTGCTGCGCGAAAAACAGGAGTTTGCAGAGACACCTAACCCGTCTAATCCGAAAAAATAGACGCCTGCCGATAGCCATCAGTCCGGTCGTTCCACTTTCCAGATTGCAGCCGGATTTGTTCATCCTGAACCAGAATTTCTAGAGGGTGACAGAAGTCGCAAAGGACGGCCAGATTCTTAACTGCATCATCATTCTGCCGGTTCCGCTGCTGAACTCACTGCCTTCTTCCACGCCAGGATCGCATCCATCTCCCTCAGCAAAACTCGGCCGGAATGAGGTTTCAACGGCGGGGAACATCAACGCACACCAATTGCGTAAGAACCGTCCTGCTTGTGTCTTGCGCCGACTCCGCCCCGATTGATGATAGGATGCCAGCAATCTGCCTCCCAAAAGCGAGGGACTATGCGCGGCACGATGATGGAGTCTCCATTGACGCTCCCGGTGATCCTGGAGCGTGCGGGCAAGCTCTTCGCTCGCGTCGAAATCGTTTCGCGCAGGCCGGACCGCTCCGCCGACCGCACTTGCTACGGACAGGTGTACGGCCGCGCCAGGCGTCTCGCCGACGCGCTCACCAAACTGGGACTTCAACCGGGTGATCGCGTCGCATCGATGATGTGGAATCACTCCGGCCACCTGGAAGCATTCTTTGGCGTGCCGTGCGCCGGCGGCATTCTGCACACACTGAACTTGCGATTGCATCCACACGAAATTGCCGCAATCGCCAGGCACGCGGCCGATCGATTCCTCATCATTGATGATGTTCTCCTTCCGATTCTTGAGAAGTTCCGGGAAGATGCTCCGTTTGAGAAAGTGATTGTCGTGCCTTACGGTGGTTGCGGCATGCCGGCAGGCGTTCTGAACTATGAGGAGTTGCTGGCCGGCGCGGGCGACGATTTTCATTACCCCGCGATGGACGAAAATGACGGCGCGGTAATGTGCTACACGTCGGGCACCACGGGCAATTCCAAAGGTGTCCTCTACTCGCACCGCTCGCTCGTTCTGCACTCCTTCGCCGAACTCGGCGCGGACGCGTTTGCCATCAGCCATCACGACACGGTTCTCCCAGTCGCGCCGATGTTTCATGCCAACGGCTGGGGCGTGCCTTATTCATGCGCGATGGCCGGCGCCCGCCTGATACTGCCTGGTCCCAATTTGGATGCGGAGAGTGTCCTCGACCTGATCGCTCAGGAGCGCGTGACCGCTTCCTGCGGTGTGCCCACGGTCTGGCTCGGCGTCCTTGACGCGCTCGAAAAGAGTCCCGGCCGCTGGAAATTCTCGTGGCCCATTCGGATAATTTGTGGAGGCTCGGCGCCGCCGGAGCGGCTCATGCGCGGTCTGGATAAATACGGCATTCACATCCTTCATCTGTGGGGCATGACGGAAACCACGCCACTCGCTACGCTGGGTAAGCTCAAAGCCCATATGCGCGACTGGCCGCAGGACGCTCAATACGAAATCCGTACAAAACAAGGATGGCCGGCGCCCTTCGTCGAGTTGCGCGTGATGCAACCGCAAGGCCTTGATGGGAAGTCGGTCGAGGCGCCCTGGGATGGCGTCACGACCGGGGAACTTGAAGTGCGCGGACCCTGGGTAGCGGGAAGTTACTATGCCGCGCCCGATCAATGGCACCGCTGGACCGAAGACGGTTGGTTCAAGACCGGCGACATGGCCACACTCGATGAAGAGGGCTTTCTCAAAATTGTCGACCGCGCCAAAGACATGGTCAAATCCGGCGGGGAGTGGATCAGCTCGGTAGATATCGAGAATCACTTGATGGGCCACCCCGCCGTGAAGGAAGCCGCCGTCGTCGGTGTCCCGCATCCTAAATGGCTGGAGCGTCCCCTCGCCGCTGTCGTATTGAAAGACGGCGCGCAAGCCACTCCCGAAGAATTACGCGCCTTCCTCAGTCAGTCATTTGCCAAATGGCAGCTTCCCGACGCTTATGTTTTTCTCGACGCCATTCCGCGCACCTCCGTGGGCAAGTTCAAAAAGACTGTCCTGCGAGAACAGTTCGCCAACTGGAAGTGGGAGGAATAATCGCTTCTTCTTGGTCAGGCTCTAACACCTGACGCTTTTTTTCCAATGTTTTCACGCCTCATATGCCACCGGCAGAAAACAAGCGGCGTCGGATTCAAAAGCGATCATTATCTGCGCTATCTTCGAGAAATGAACGAAAGCATAATAGGCCGATGGCCGAGCGCGATTTCGGTTTGTGCGCAAATGTAGGTTATTAGGCGGGCCAGGGAACTTTAAAGGAGAAATATGAAGGCTTACGAGGTGCGGCAATTTGGAATTGAAAATTTAGTTCTGGCCGAGCGCGCTGAGCCGCAACCCACGGCAAATGAAGTCGTCGTCAAATTCCACGCGGTGTCGCTCAACTACCGGGATTTGATGTTTGTCAAAGGTTTGTATAACCCGAAAGCGCGATTGCCGGCCGTGCCATTTTCAGACGGCTCGGGTGAAGTGGTTGCCGTCGGAGCAGACGCAAAGAAATGGAAGGTTGGCGCCCGCGTTTGTCCTATCTTTATGCAAGCCTGGCTGGATGGGCCTCTCTCCATCGAAAAGCGGCGAACCACGCTTGGCGCCGGTGATTTGGATGGGGTTCTCCGCGAGTACGGTGCGTTTGACGAAGAGGGCTTGGTTGAGATCCCTCAACATCTTTCGTTCGAGGAAGCCGCTACTCTCCCCTGCGCGGCGGTCACGGCATGGAATGCGTTAGTCGTTTCGGGAAATTTGAAAGCAGGCGAAACGGTCTTGACGCTGGGCACTGGAGGCGTTTCGATTTTCGCCCTGCAATTCGCCAAAATGCACGGCTCTCGCGTCATTGCGACCTCGAGTAGTGAAATTAAACTCCAAAAAGCCAAAGAGTTGCGTGCCGATGAAATCATCAATTACAAGAAGACTCCGGAGTGGGACAAGGAAGTCCTGCTTTTGACGAACGGCGTCGGCGTTGATCATGTCGTGGAAGTCGGAGGAGCGGGAACTTTGGCCAAATCGTTGAATTCCTTGCGCATCGGCGGGCACGTGGCGATGATCGGCGTCCTGGCGGGCGCGGGCGAGTTCGATCCAAGAGTCGTCTTGATGAAAGGTGTTCGGATGCAAGGCATGCTCGTCGGCTCGCGCCGGATGTTTGAGGAAATGAACAACGCCATCGAAGGCAATCGGCTGAAACCGGTGATCGACAAAACATTTTCGTTCAAGGAAGTGCCCGAGGTGTTGAGATATATGGAAAGGGGCGCGCATTTCGGAAAAATCGTAGTCAGTTTGCAATAGTGAAATTGAATTCGATTGCGGGCGAAGTGTGCCCCGGGTCTTGATCTGTACTCCTCGTCGTATTGTTTCGTCCTCCTTCGAGATATCGTTTTTAATGCGAAATGACTTCAAGCGCCAGGTTGCGCGTGCGCGGGCCGAAAATCCCGATGGAGAGAACCACAACCAGCATGGATGCCCCGATGAAGGTGAAAACTCCCGCGACTCCGAAGTCGCGCAGGAAAAAGCCGATCATCAGGCTGGTAAAAACCGCGCTCAGGCGGCTCCAGGAATAAACAAAGCCCACGGCCCGGGCGCGAATTCGAGTCGGAAAAAGTTCCGCCTGGTAGGTATGAAAGCTCGCGGACATCCAGTTGTTCGCGCAGGTCAGCATCACGCCGAACACGATCAGCCAGAGAGGATCGCGCTGGCGGGCGAAGAGCATGCCGAATCCGGCGATCAAAATAGCGGTGACCACGATTTGCCATTTCCTCTCAAATTTATCCGCGACGCTCATTGCCAGGAGGGGGCCGAACGGAGAGGAGATGGCAATGATGAAGGAAAATTGCAGGCTCGAAGTGATCCCGATGCCGTTGGCGATCAGCAGCGTGGGCACCCACGACGCGAATCCGTAGTAGCCGATGGTTTGAAAAAAGTGGAAGACCATCATCATGAATGTGCGCGGGCCGTAGGCCGGGCCGAAAATTTCAAGAAAACTGCCGTGCTGCTCCACTGTCGTTTCAATTTTTGGCGGCGGCAATGGCGCTCGCGCCTCTTCGCTGACGCGCCGCTCCATTTCGCAGGTCACGCGCTCCGCCTGCTCCAGTTTTCCCTTGGCGATCAGCCAGCGCGGGCTTTCCGGAATGCGTTGCCGGATGAACCAGACAAAAATCGCTCCAATCGAACCGAGGAGCACCACCCAGCGCCATCCGTCAAAACCCCAGGGCCGCAGAGGAACGAGGCGCCAAGCAACCAGGGCGACCACCGGCACAGCGGAAAACTGGATCAATTCATTGACCGCAAAAGCGCGGCCGCGAAGTTCCTTGGGCATCAGCTCGACAATGTAGGTATCGATGGTCACCAGCTCAACCCCGATGCCGATTCCCGCGATCATTCGCCAAAGGACAATTTCGGCTGCGCTGTTTTGAAAGGCCATGACGGCGGTTGCGCTTGCATACCAGAGCAAAGAGGAAGTAAAAATCAGCCGCCGTCCGAACTTGTCAGCGGCGAAGCCAAAGACGAGCGTTCCGAGGAAAAGCCCGACGAAAGTCGCGGCGACAAAACTCGCCAGTCCGCTGAAGCCAAAGAAGGAAACCGACGCTCGCGAGAACAGCCCGCTGCGGACGAGCCCCGGTCCGATGTATGCCGTCAGAAAAAGATCGTAAAATTCAAAGCAGCCGCCGAGCGAGAGAAGCAGGACCAGTTGCCAGATGTAACGCGTCGCGGGAAGACGATCCAGCCGCGCGCTGATCGCGGACGCTGCTTGCCCGGCCATCGGTTGTTGCGTTGCGGTCATGCCCGCGTTCCGTGAAGATTCACCTGGCGTCTCTTCCCATTTTCTTGAGCATTCTCAGGCCGTTCATATTCAGAACAGGCCCGGCTTGCCGCGAATTAGCATTTCTTCCGGGACAACCAGATTGAGGCTGCGGAGTTCTCCGCCGCGCAGCGCGGGCAAATTCTGCACGGCATCAAGAAATCTGCGTGTTTCCTGGGGAGACAGTATGCCGCCGGTCAGTGATTCAAATTTGTACCGGTAATCCTCTCGCGCAAACGGTTTTACGCCCAAAGGATGCGCGTTGGCTACGCGAATTTCGTCCGTGATGCGCGAGCCATCGCGAAGAAAAATTTCAGCTCGGCCTCCGAACGCTTTTTCCGCAGCGTCGCTGGAATGATACCGGCGCGTCCATTCCGGGTCCTCTCGCGTCTCAATGCTGCGCCACAGTCGCACCGTGCCCGGCCGGCTGGCGCGTTCCGCAGCATAGCTGTGCACGTGATGCCATCGGCCATCCTCTAGCGCAACGGCAAAAATGTACATGACCGAGTGATCCAACGTTTCGCGGCTCGCCCGGGGATCCATTTTCTGAGGATCGTTCGAGCCGGTGCCGATCACCTGATGAGTGTGGTGGCTGGTGTGAATAATCACACTTTCGATTTGGGAGAGATCGGCGATTTTCGTGCGCATGCGGAACGCCAGGTCAATCAACGCCTGCGCTTGATATTCGGCGCTATGCTCTTTCGTGAAGCTTTCGAGAATGGCGCGCTTCGGTTCTCCCGTCGCAGGCAACGGAACAGAATATTCGGAACTTGGTACGCCCAGCATGGTCGCGATGACGCTTTCTTCGCCTTCGTAGATGGGGCTTGGAGAATTTTCGCCGCGCATGGCGCGATCGACGGCTTCGACGGCCAGTTTGCCGGCGTGCGCGGGAGCAAACGCCTTCCAACTGCTGATCTCGCCCTTGCGCGACTGGCGCGTCGTGAAACTCACGTGCACGGCTTGCTGAATCGCCTGGTAGATAATTTCCACCGGAAGATCGAGCAGCGCTCCAATCCCTGCCGCTTGCGCCGGGCACAAATGAGCGATGTGGTCGATGTGATGTTCGTGAAGGCAGATTGAGCGGATCAGATTCATCTGGATTTCATAAGCCGTGGCAATTCCCCGAATTAATTCTTTGCCTGATTTTTCGGCGGCCTGCGCCACGGCCAGGATGGGCGGAATATTGTCGCCGGGATGGCCGAAATCGGCGCCGAGGAACGTGTCGTGCATATCCAATTCGCGGACAGCTGTGCCGTTGGCCCAGGCGGCCCATTCGGGCGAAAAAGTTTGCGCCGACTCGACGCCCAAAATCGCCGCGCCCATTTTGCGCAAGTGAGCAAGCGCCATGGCGCGCGCGGACACCACGGGCCGCCGGTTGATCGCGGCCATCGCGACAGCCGCGTTGTCGATCACGCGGTTGGCGATCATTTCCGACACGTCCTGTTCAACGCCGGCGGGATCAGCGGCGACTTCGGCGATTTTCCAGGCGAGCTGTTCTTCCCGCGGAAACTTCTCCGCCGAGGCGTGCACCTTCACGTGGTGCCATTTCATAGGAGGCCTTGGATGTGACGACAGATGTTTGTTTCCACCAACAAAAAAATAATGCGGCGGCTCGGCTTTTATTTAGGCGAATATTTCCGCTCCAATTCATCGAACAGCGGCTTTTGCACCAGCCGTTGCCGCTCCGCGAAGCTGGCGATTTTGCCGCCGCCCTCGTCCAGAATGCCTCGAGCTTTCAATTCTGACAACGCGCCCTGCATTCCCGCGATCGCGCCTTGCAAAGCGGCGTTAGCATACAGCACCATGGCAAATCCCATCGAGGCGAGAGCCGCGGCATCGACAATCGGCGTTTTTCCCCCGAGCACCAAATTTATGATTTGGGGAACGCGCAACAGAGTCGGAATGCGTTTCACTTCCTCGAGGCTCTCAGGCGCCTCGACAAACGTCACGTCCGCGCCGGCGTCAATCCATTTGGCCGCGCGGTCGATGGCGGCCTGAAAGCCGTGTTCGGCGCGGGCGTCCGTGCGCGCGATAATCAGGAAATCCTGGCTGCGGCGGGCGTCGACGGCGGCCCTGATTTTCGCCGTCATCTCTTCCGCCGTTATTACCTGCTTACCGCTGAAATGCCCGCAGCGCTTCGGGAAAACTTGATCCTCGATTTGAATGGCGTTCGCCCCGGCCCGCTCCAACACGCGAACCGTGTGGCGAACATTGAGAGGATTGCCAAAGCCCGTGTCCGCATCCACGATGATGGGAAGCTCGACAGCCTCGCGGATGGCCGAAGTTTGTTGGGCAAGTTCCGGCAAGCTGATGAATCCGAGATCGGGCATTCCCAGCCACGTATTTGTGACGCCCGCGCCTGTGATATAGATTGCCTCGAAGCCCAGGCTGGCGATCACACGCGCTGCCAGCGCGTCGGCGGCGCCGGGAACCAGGAGGCCTCGACGCTCCTCCAATTTCAATCGCAGAATTTTTCCCAAAGAATCCAAAACGATCCTCGAATCTTTTTTGCGGTCATGTGATTGTAGTGAAAAAGTGGCGCCGGAAGCAGAATTATTTCCTGTAGCCCGCGTCGTTGCTCGATGCGAGCGTCGCCGCACTTATCGCCGCGGTTTTCGGGCTCATAGGGAAGGGCGAATTTGAGGAAGGAAGCCGGACATCGCTGCATCAGGGCAGCGGAACAATTCCCATCCAGAACAAATTGCGGCTGCCTACGTCGAGGTCGTATTTCCGCGCGAATTCGATTTTGCCATCAGGTCGCACACGGAATACGGCCAAGCTGGCGGGAACTGTTTTCACGCCGTCCTTGTCGCGCACGGCGAGTTGCATCATGTTGCCCGCCACGAGAATCCTGCCGCTCGGATCGAGCGCGAATGTGCGCACATGAATTCCCCGCGTATCAACATTCTGGATCAAAGTCGGCTCGCCCGTATCCTGGTTGATCGCGAATACGGCGATGGTGTTCTCTCCGCCCACGAAGACGGGCTTTCCCTCGAAATCGACTGTGCCGCTGGCTCGATTGGCCAGATAAACGAACCTGCCATTCGGATGCATGTGGATGGTTCCGAGAGCCTGCCCTGGCCGGACGTTGCCGGGATCCGCCAGCGTGTCCTTGGCAAATAAAGGATTCCTGCTGAGCGTTCCATCCTTCATCTTCTCGTAAACCTGGAGCTTGTTTTGCCGCTCCAGCGAAACAAAGACCCACGGCCGGGAAGGATGAAAATCCAGATGCCGAACTTGAAAATTGAAGCCTCCTCCCGGAGCAATCGAAAGCTGGTTGGTCAGCAATCCATACTTGTAGTTGAATAATTTCAGCGCGCCCGGATCCTCCGGTTTGGTGGGAGTTGGCCCGTTGCCGCGCGTCACGAGAATCACCATTTCGTTTGAAGGATCAACACGTATTTGATGTCCGTAAATTCCCACGTCCAGCGGTTGCGCTTGTTTTACCAGCGAACCAAGGGTCCCGTCCGGCTCGATCCGGTGAACCGTCACGCCGCTCGGCTCGTTATATGCGGCGAGCACATGTGTGCCGGGAATGTCCGTGGTCACGTGAATCGGGCGTGAGGGCAGCGCTGCAGGCTGACCATGGGGAAGCAAGGCCCCGGAAGCTGGATCGATGCGAAATGCGCTGAGGCCGTGTTGGCTGCCGTTTGGAGCAACTGCGCCCTGAGGGAGATTGCTGGGCCCGCCATTGCTCCACGCAATGTAAAGGTACTGCTTCGATGGATGGGGCGTTGCTTCCTGCACATTGGCCGGAAGTGTGAGCGAACCTCGCTTCGTCAGCGTGGCAGCATCGACATCCACATCATATTGCGTGAGTTCAGGGCCCACAGCGGCGTAGAGCGCCACTTTGCCCATTCCGGAAGTTTTGCTGGCTGATTTGTTATCAAGATTTGTTTGAGTTTGTCCGATTGCGGCCGCGAGCAAAGCGAAAGCCGCGATCTTAAGAGGGCGTAGCCAGAAGCCGCCAAGCGAGGATGAAATATTCACTATCACACCTCTTGAGATTGCGAAATGTACTGGCCGATCCTGCTTAACTGGCTTCGGTCACGCGATTGGCTCACATCGAGTACTTCCAGGATTTGAAGCTAAGGGGCCTGGCACGCAAAGTTCGCCGCATCGTCAATGCTGCCGGCGCCTTTATAGACGGCGGCCTTCGGGTACGCGCACACAGGGCGCGTGCGGTCCACGGCGCCGCCAGCGCGATGAGAGGCCAGGACCTGCTCCGGCGCTTGCCCCTTCTCAACCCACAGCGTGAGCGCAGCCATAGCGTCAAAGGAGTTGGGCCCTTCTCCTCCGCCGCAATGTGCCATGCCGGGAAACAGAAACAGGCGGACTGAATCGCCCGCCGCGCTGCCCATCGTCTTCAGAACATTTTGGTAATAGTGCACGGTGTTGAGAGGCGAAACATTCGGGTCGCTCCATCCGTGGTACATCAGCAGCTTTCCGCCGTGTCCCAGAAAATTTTTCAGATTCGGGTCCATGGCGCTGGTGATTCCATCGTCCACGTTGTCGGCGAGCGCGACGTCTTTATCCAGATTGAAAGTCCGGTAGTCCCACGCCGGGTTCTTGAACGTAACGTACCTGAAACCGTCCGTGGCGTATGAGAGTGGTTCCGGCCCGGCATGAATGGCCCAGCCCAGCTCGCTCCCCGGCTCCAGTCCCGGGTAAATTTCCTGCCCCGTGCGCGGATTATTTACCGGAGAGTAAATCTTCCGGGCGGTATCCACTTGTCCCGCAGTCAAGCACGAAGGTGCGTCGTCGCCCTTGCACACTAGCACCTTAGGATCGAAATGACAGCGCGTGGGATCGCCGATCAATCCGTCCTTCAGCCCGTCGAGCGCGTCGCAGGCTTCCAGGGCGGTCTTGTGGATCATCGCGTACTTGTTCGGCGGAATGTAATTCGCTTCCTCCTTGTGAACGGTCAGAGCCACCGAGATGGACCAGGCGTAGAGATGGATGCGATTGTTCGCGGGCGCGCCGGCGATGATGCCGTTGAAGTCCGCAGGATATCGCTGCGCTTCGACGAGCGCTTGGCGGCCCCCCGTCGAGCATCCATTCCAATAAGAGATCTCGGGAGCACGCCCGTAAAAGGCCGCGAGGATGGCCTTGGCCCCGACGGTCATCTCATGCACCGAGCGGTAAGCAAAATCAACCATCTTTTCGGGGTGCCCGAAGGCAAAGCTGCC
Source organism: uncultured Acidobacteriota bacterium (assembly GCA_963813185.1). Taxonomy (GTDB): domain Bacteria; phylum Acidobacteriota; class Terriglobia; order Acidiferrales; family UBA7541; genus Palsa-360. The sequence goes on along the minus strand of CAWEYA010000018.1, from coordinate 79,270 downwards.
GGTGTTGCCTGTGTGTCCAGTGTCCGTGCTGACCGTGGCGAAGCCGCCCGCCACCGCCAGCGCCAACGCGTTGTAACTGATGAATCCAGCCCAGCCGCCATTGCCGACCGCCTGGAACTTGCCGTTCCACGCGGATGCGGGAAGCCACACTTCGATCTTGATGTCGGAGTCGCTCGATGGCGTAAGAGTGGCTGCCACCCGGCAGAACGCAGGCAAGCGTGAGAAAAGAGCGCCGGCAGGTGCGCCGGCCGCGTCAATTCCTCCTGCACCCGGTGGCGTGAAGGCCCCTGGAGCAACGCTCTGCGCTAATGTGATCTTCGCATTCGGCAGCGAAAGAGAAGCCAAGCTTTCACACGAGGCGGCCATTGCTGGTGAACCGTTGCAGGCAAACATTGCCGTTAGTGCCGCAAACAATGCCAGACCTGCCGAACTTCCCAACGTGTTCTTAGCAAGCACGGCGTCACCTCCACGAAAGCAATTTCACAGACATGGCTTCCGTACAAATCAAACTCCGGATCAGATCGAACGGCATTTATCATTCCGTCGCCATTCAGACTTCCAGAGTGGTTTGAATTCATTCCGCATAGCGCCATCAAGACGGGCGAATCTGAAATGTCTTCCGCGATGTGGCCAGCTCGGTACGCAATCTCTACTGTGCGGAAGCCCGCTTAGATGTAATCTGCGAGCCGCTGCTCTCTCCAGTAGGATCGACGAAACCGATTCGATCGCCAAAGTATTCCGTAAACCAAACTCTTCCTTTGACGTCCGCCCCGATGAATCGGGCGTAGGAGCGGTCCGGCCGCTGCGGGATCGGATATTCGGTGAACTGCTCGGTCTTCGGATCGAACCGGGTGACATTGTTCCCGCTCATGTCCGCAAACCAGACGTTCCCATCCACTTGATTGTAGTTGACTCCATAGACCGTCGCGTTCGGCGTGGGCGGCTTGTAAAACTTTATGGCCCCCGTCTTCACATTCAATTTCCCAAATCGATGCCCCAGGAAATCTCCGAACCAAAGATTGTCCGCCGGATCAACCGTAATCCCCCGAATGCTCACCGTTCCTTCGGGATGGATGTCCTTGGTTTCGCCCGTCGCGGGATTCAATTTGACCAGCGTCCCCAGCGCTATTTCACTGAACCAAATCATCCCCTCGTTGTCGACCGCGACGTCATAGGACCTGCCCTGGGCGGGATGCGATTCTCCCGGAATTTCCCCCCAATCCTGCATCGTCCCTTTCGGATAAGTCGCCGGGACCGCATACGGATGGGAAGAGAACTGCTGTTTTTTCACATCAAAGCTCCACAAATCTCCCGAAGTCCCTCCGGAGAACCAGACATTGCCCGAATGATCGAGAGTCAACGTATGTGCGGCAGCTTTCTTTTCCGGCCAGCTATATTGCTTCACTTCGCCGGTCTCAGGATCCACCGAGGCGAGCTTAGCGGGGTCATTGGTGTGCGCCAGGGCCACCCAGTAGCGTCCATCGCTTGCCACCGCTCCTGTGTGCGGACGCGCCTTTTCCGTCAGCAGCGGATATTCCTGAAAGCTTTCCGTTTCCATGTTGAACCGCGCCGCCTTGTTGCCGAAAAAGGATTCTTCCCCAAACCACGCGACATTCGTCCTCTGGTCGATTTCAATGCTGTGCGGGCGGGAGATCTTCGTCGGCACGTCGTACTCAATCAAAGTCGCCCGCAAAGCTTCATCGGAGGGTTCGACGTGCTTCACGTGGGATTTAAGTTCCGATGCATTCGCATCCGGATTAAAGAAGGGTGAGGCCGGGCCGAAGTATTTTTCTAATGCTGCGCTCAGGGCGTCGAGTTCTTGTGGCGTCGCATTCGCAAACGGTTCGTCGGTGGCCCCTTTCGCCATTTCCGGCAGGAAGTCCTTCCACTCGGAAGCCGATCGACCGCGTTTGTGAATAATAGTTGGCAAGCTATGACATTCAATGCATCTCGACTTCAATAGCCTCGTTTCCGGAGTGTCCGGCAAAAGGCTTTCCAATTCCGATCCTGTAAGCCGCCCCAGGCTCAGATTTGCAGGAGACAGGCTGAAGTTTGTTTCACCGGCCTTTGCCGCGTCCACCGACATTCTCTTTACATCGAATCCGTACGCTTCGACAGTGACGCTATAGGTCCCCGCGGCAACCGCAATCTCATATTTGCCGTCTTTCTGCGAAAAGCGGCTGATCGTTTTTATGCCTGACTTGGCGCTGACGACCGCTCCACGGATGGGTTTGCCGGAACTATCCGTCACCACGCCCTTTATTACAAAGGTCGAAGCGGCGACACTGGCCGATGCACACAAGAACGTTAGAAAGGTCCACAACATCATTCGAATGAATGCTTTCATATGTCTCCTGACTGAGGGGCAGCCCACCCGCCCTCAAAACCGCCCGTTCCCGTACGCTGGTGATCTCGTAGGCGCATGCTAGCAGTTTTTGCGCAGCACCGCTAGATTGCCTGGAGTGATCCATCGGGGCTGGGCGCCGCGCGGACCTTAACCAAAATGGTACCTACTGGGCTTTTTCTCTGCACACCCTCTTCGCGCTGTCCTAAACTTTTAACCACCAGCCGAAGACCATGACTCTCCAACACGTAGATACCGTAATTGCATTTGTGGCCGTGATGCTGGCCGCCAGCCTGGTCATTACGGCGGGCACGCAACTGGTAATTGGCTTGCTCGGCTTGCGCGGCGCCAATTTGCGCAGGAGCCTTGCGGATCTGTTCGAGACGGCTAGTCAGGATCGCGACGCGAAACGCTATGGCAAAGTAATCGCCGGCCGAGTTTTGCGTCATCCGTTGATTTCCGGATCGGCATTTTCGCGCTTTGGCATCCGGTTGGACGAACTTCCATTCGTACCCGCGGACGCGGCAGGGAAGTTGCGTTGGGCAGGCAGCGGAATCCCGCTGCAGCCCTGGTTGTTGGGCGCGCTGTTCGGAAGCTTTCTCTGGCCCGCCATGCTGTTCCTGATCGACCATCTATCTTCCCTGGATTTCTGCAATTATTCGAGCGTCATCTCCAGTTACGTCCCCGTGCTCAATCTGTGTGAACATCCCTGGCGCAGCGGCGTAATCCTAGGAGCGATTTTTGGCGGCCTGCTCAGCCGTTGGCGGCTGGCGACGACAATCCGGCTCGATGAGCTGGTCTCCGTGCTCGAGAAGATGTCCGCTCCGGCGGGCGGGACTCTTCCCGATCCGGCCCAGCGCGCGATGCTGGTCATTGCCGGCGAAACGCAGAGCCAGCCGCGCCCAAAAATGAACCCGGCGTCGGCGCAAATGGAAAGAATATTCCATGACGCGCCAGAGGAAGATAGCGGTGGCGTAGCCGTCGCTGTGGAAAAGGCGGTGGCGCAGGTTTCTGGCCAAACGGAGCCGCGGCTGGATGGTTTGAATTTGTGGTTCGATCACGCCATGCACCGGGCCTCGCAAAGATTCACATTGCAAGCCCGCGTGATTACGGTGGTTCTCTCTCTTGTCCTGGTTTTTGCCGCGCATCTGGACGCTATCCGTTTGTTCCAAATGCTTTCGTCTGACGTGCAGCAGCGAGCTCAATTGGCCGGCAGCGCCGACGCGCTCGTCAAGCAGGCAGAGCAGGTTTCGCGGGCAAGAGAAGGCGGGCGATCTGCTGTGCCTGAGGTGTACCGCAGCGCTATGGCCGCCGTCCTGGCATTCACTCCCGCTACTACTGAGCAAGCAAAGGCAAAGCCGCGCCGCGCCTCCCGCAGCGTTGCTGCACCGCTTCCGGGCGGCTCCCAACCGCTGCCCAATGCTGGTTCAACAGTGCCCAACGATCTTCAGATATCGGTGAGAGCGTCATCGCCAGCCGGCGATAATGATCAAGCCTCGCCGGCTACAATCTCGTCAGCGACGGACGCTCCCGCGAAGGAGCGAGAGAACCGGCTTGCACCGCCGGCAAAGTCAAAGTCCGGGGCAAAAGCGCAAGAAAAATCCGGGTCAGCGCCTGTTTCTGTAGAGGACAAAGCTACCATGGAAGCGAAAGCCAGGGCGGCGAAGGCGTTGCAAGCCAGGCCAGGATTTGCCAGCAGGGAAGATGCGGTCTTGTGGCTCCGCGCGATTCTGGAGGGAAATCCTGCGCGCGAAAATTTAGTGGCTGTCTATGAACAAGAGTTAAATAATCAGTTAGTTGGCGATGCAGATAAACTGATCGATCATTCCGCGTCGATTAAGCGCCAGCTCGCTCGGTCCGAGTTCCGAGTTCTCCCGGAAGAATGGCCCGGCTGGAAGCCTGGCGAACAGGAACTCCCGGGCCTGCTCCTCGCCGTCGTTCTTCTCTGCTTGGGCGCGCCGCTATGCTTCAACCTGTTGAAGGCCATGGCCAGTCTTCGGCCTCTGCCTATCATTAATCAAGACAAGGCGGCGTAGAGATATGTTCCAAAAGCAAGGTGGAGGGTTCCGCTCGGCGGGACGGCAACTCCACAAGCGGGCAGCCGAACGGCATAGTTAGATTTCCCGGAAAGCAGCCCTCGCACGATCACCGAACAGGGATCGCCGCCGGGCGCCTGCAGAAACAATTACACAAATTTCCAACTTCACCGAGAAACCGACCGGTTCGTTCAGGGAGCTGAATTCTCGATCTCCCTACGGAAGGGAATCACTCCCGGAATCAGCCACTTCTCCCACATGTCGTCGATTTTCTTTTGGAAATAGTCGAAATCCTCTTCCGTGAAGTGGGCGAAGCGGCCTTGCCTTAGCAAATAGTCTTTTACCGGGCCTCTTTTGTATCGCCCGGAAGCAATCTCTTTCGTCTTGCCGATGAGCCGGAGCACTCCATTCTCGACTTCGTACAGTGGCCAAATCCCCGTGGTGACCGCGAGTTCGCCTAACTCGTGCGATTGGATCGGATCGTAGTCCCATCCCTTGGGGCAGGGATCGAGGGAATGAATAAATGTTGGGCCGCCGATCGAAAGAGCTTTGCGGACGCTGTTCATGGCCTGCAAGCCGTACGACATGCACACCGTTGAGACGTACTTACATTCGGGATGGCCAGCCGCTATCATCCCCGCCATGTTCTTCTTCCAGCGGTGATGCATGATCCGCTTCAGTTTGCCCGGCGGGCTGAAAGTGGTGTTTGCGCCGTACGGCGTGCTGCCGGACAGCTGGATGTCCGTATTCGCATAGGATTCGTTGTCGTACATCAAAATCAGGCAGTTGTAGTCCGGATGCGTCAGGGTCGCCGAGATAGCGGAGAGACCCATGTCGGCGCCGCCGCCGTCGCCGCAGAACGCGATAACGTTGATCGGCTCCTTTTTCATCTTGCCTTTGCGCATCAGCGATTTCAGGGCCGCGGCCGTGCCCAGAGCCGCCGATCCGCTGCTTCCCAACTGAGTGTGCATCCAGGGGATCACCCAGGACGTGCTGTAGTAGGTCGTGTTCGCGACGTACATGCAGCCGGTGCTTCCGAGCACGATTGTCCGAGGACCCGCCGCCTTGGCCATCATCTTCATCACCAGGGCGGACTCGCACCCCTGGCAGGTCCGGTGACCCGAAGTGAAGAATTCTTCGAGCGGAATGCTTTTCTGGCCCTTGATGGGGTCCAGCTTAGGGAGAGTAACATCGATAGTTGCCATTGCTCTGACCTCCTCGCCGCCTGGGGCGGCACAAGCAAGAAATCCGTTATTCGCGAACTCCGATCCACTGCGTTAGCGGCTGTGTTTTCCCCGCCGCCGCTTCGTACACGATTCCTGACATCTTCTCCACATCCTGCAGCAAAACTTCGCGCCCTCCGAGGCCGCAGATAAAGCCTATAACCGGCGGATGTTTAGCGCTGCTGTTCATCGCCGCGCGCACTTCCGTGGCCAGCACTCCGCTGTGGAAGGGGGAGCCCAGGGAGAAGTCGCGGTCGACCACTCCAACGGCCTTGAACCGCTCCAAGCACTTGGTCAATTCCTCGGCGGCAAACGGACGGAACCAGCGCATGCGCACGAAGCCGACTTTCTTGCCTTCCTTCCGCATTTTGCGGATGGCAACTTTGACCGGCGTGGACAGCGTTCCCATTCCTATCAGCACTACATCCGCATCTTCGGTTTCGTATTCCTCGAAGAATGGGTTGCCGTAGCTGCGGCCGAAGATCCTCTCGAAGTCCTTATAGGCCTCGCGGATCACGCCCGGCGAGCGCTCCATGGCGGCAGCGGTCTGGCGGCGGATTTCCATAAGCCAGTCCTCATTGGCCTGCGGCGCAATCGTGATGGGATTGTCCGGGTGCAGCTGGAGATCGCCGCGGTCGTATCTCGGCAGAAACTCGTTGACCTTTTCCTGCGACGGAATCTTCACCATGCCCTGGGAATGGGTCAGGAAAGCGCCGTCGCAACTGATCGCGCACGGCAAGAAAATGCGCCGGTCCTCCGCTACACGGTACGCGATGAGGGCGGTGTCCAGCGCTTCCTGCGCGCTGTCCACCCAAACCAGTTGCCATCCAAGGTCGCGCACGGCCAGGGCATCGTTGTGTTCCACGCCGAAAGCACCCGGATCGTCGAGCGCGCGGTTGCCCACCATGGCGATCATTGGAACTCGCAGAGCCGGAGTGACAGTGAGGGCCTCAAACGCGTACATCCAGCCCACGCCGCTGCTTCCGCAGAAAACTCTCGCCCCAACCACCGAAGCGTGCTTGACGATTTCGAATTGCGAATGTTCGCTCTCCGCGATGATGTATTCGCAATCGAAATCTCCGTCGGCGATCAGTTTGGCAATGTACTGCATCACGGTGTCGTAGGGACGAATCGGGTAGCCCGTAATCACGTCCACGTCGGCCAGCTTGCAGGCCACGGCGATCGCTTCGCTTCCGGTAATAAGCTCAACTACTTCGTCCGGTCCTTTTCCTTTTTCAATTGTTACGGATGGCGCTGCCATATTGGCTCCCTCCCTGTTTCACAATATTTGTAAATGAATCTGTCAGCCCTTCCAATCACCTTGACTGCGTTTTCAATCGACGGTCCCGGGCAAATCCCCTAGTCTGCGGGCGGCGCCGCGGACTTCGCCATATCGGCAATCTGCTCCTGATATTGTCCGCGGTAACGGAACCCGTGGGATCGCTCCGGCCGGTTCTCAATCTTGCTGTTGAGGAAAGCCAGGTAACCTGGCTGATCCTTCCGCCACATCTCCCACTGGCTGGAGTTGTCGTGGAACTCGACCTCGTTCACCATGGTGACGCAATCCTTCACCGGGCAAACCGCCTCGCACACGCCGCAGCCGCAGCAAGCTTCCATATTGGCGTCGTAGAGGCCCTCGGGCGTCACGTCAAAACAGGAATCGGGGCACTGCAGCCAGCAGAGCGTGCACTTGATGCAGGTGTCGAAATTGAGGATTGGCCGCATCGTCCGCGTGGTGAATTTCTTGAACGTGGGATTGCGCGCCGGCTGGAATCCCCCGACCGCCTGAGTCTGGGGGTCCGTCATCTTATGCCCGGGCGCGATATTCGGGATGGTGATTCCATCGCGCATCTCGTGCCAATTCGGCATTTCGAACTTGTAGGGTATTTCGGGATTGCCCTGGCTGGGCGGGACGGTCACCGTTGAAATTCGCTCGTAGGAACGAGCCGCGGAGACAGCCTTCAATTCACCGCCAGTGTCTTTCTTGATCACTTTCTGCACGGACTCAAGACTGAACAATTCCGGCAGGAGTTTGGCGATGGCGCCCAGAATGCGCGCGTCGGTGTGGTCATCCTTGTAAACCCACAGGCCCGAAAAACTCGGGATCCCCTTCAGGATAGCGAGCTTGTAGGGGTATTCTTTGCGGTGGCACATGGCGATGAGCGTCTCCGGCTCCTCGCGCGAGGTCACGATCAGCGTGCTGTCCGGTTTCAGCAGGCGATTGATCGGCTGCAGGCCGTACCAAGCCCAGGACTCCACTCCTTTACACAGAGTGTCATCTACAGCAATGGTAATATCCACTTCCTTCGGCTCGTATTTCGCCATGCCCTCTTCGAGCGTCAGGTTGTCGTTGGCGACGATCGCAAAGGCCTTCGCGGGAATCCCGTTGCGCTCCGGGCTGTCGCCGTAGCGCCCAAAGGAGATGCCCGGCTTTCCTTCCTCGTGCGCCGCCAGCACAATGGCGCGGCTGATGTTCTTGGCCAGGGTCTTCTGAAAAATTCCGCGGTAGACGATCTCAACTGCGAATAGCCGGCCCATGAGGTGCCTCCTTTTTCGCTACATCTTTTTCAATAACAATCCCTCAATCGTGGTGATATGCCTGCGCATGGCCGCCTCGGCGGCGGCAGGATTCCTGCGCGCGATCGCGTTCAGAATTCGGCGGTGACTGTTCAATGATCTTTGCGGGCGGCCTTCCACCTGCAGCGATAGCTCGCGGCTATCGCGAAGGTAATCCATGAAAACGTCGAGCACCTTCAGAACCACGCTGTTTCTGGCTGCCTGGGCGATCGTATAGTGGAACTTGGAATCCTCTTCGACGGCCAGCTCGCCCAGGTCAATCTTTGCCTTTTGGCGGGCCAAAATTTCATCCAGGTGGGCGATCTCTTCATCCGTTGCGTTGGCCGCGGCGCGCGCGGCCAGCGTGGGCTCGATCATCAGGCGAAATTCCAGCAACTCGCCCACGAGCGCCTTCTTTTGCACCAGCATGACCGAAAGTTGATTGACCAGGGGAGCGGCGGAGAGATCGCGGACGACGGTCCCCTCTCCATGGCGCGGTTCGACCAAACCCATGGATTCCAGGGCCAGGATCGCTTCACGCAGCGAACCACGGCTGACGTGCAACTTTTCCGCCAATTCACGTTCCGGAGGGAGCTTGTCGCCGGGGCGCAGCAGGCCGTCACGTATAACGTCCTGAACCTGCTTCACCACTTTCTGGTAAAGTTTCGTTCGGGGAACCGCTTCGAATTCCGCTTTGGCTGGAAGCATCCGAAAACCTCACTAACCCGGATGGTCCGATGACTAGGCCGACTAGGCGCACTCCATACCCATTCGTTTCGCTTGTCAAGTAATTTTTGATTTTATTTTTGAAGGGTACTAGCCCGCCCCACGAAGTGATAGGCCGCCGTCCAGATTTCCACAGCGCGCAAAAATCCCTCTTGATTTTCAAAATCAATTGAGGGATGGGCTGCTTGCCCGCTCGCGGCTATGTTCCCAGCGTAATCAGCTCCATTTTGCGTTTTCCGAGCCGGCGCGCGCCCTTCTCCGTCACTACGATGGAGTCACCGAATTCTGCGGGCGTCGGAGTTTGCTTGATCGGCACGCTGGGCTTGAGGTCAAACACCATGCCGGCCTGAAATACCAGATCGTCGCCGCCTTCCATACGGCCCGGACCGCAACGCGGCAAATCGGCCAGGCCGCCGGAATGGATCAGGACGCCGCCGGGCCTGGCCACGCCCCGGGCCTTCAGTTTTTCGCCGCAGAAGTCGCAAAATTCCTTGATACTTTTTCCCGGAGCAACCCGATCCAAAAGCGCTTGAAAGAGGTCGAGGCAATATTGTCCGGCCGCGGTCCAGTCTGCGGGGGCAGGTGAGCCGAGCAACACGGAGTAGTTCACCTGGGAGCCAAATCCGAGTACCGAACCCGAGCACTCCTGTCCGAGAATTTGTCCGGCTCCAAAAACATCATCCAACGGAAAGCCGAAGCTGGCGTTACCCGATCCGCGCGTGCTGATGCTCAACCGCCAGGGGCGCTCGCCGGAGGCCTGCACCATGGTGCTGTACATTTTGAGCCACACCTCACGATGAATGGAACCGGGGCGGGCTGTTTCGATCATGGCCTGCACGCCGGCCTCGCTGACTTCGGTGGCTTTTTCGAGGACGGCGATCTCCTCGGCGCTGTGCACGAGTTTCACGCGCCACAGGATGTCCGCGGCAGACTCGAATTGGGCTTGCGGAAATGCTTTTCGAACGCGGTCATACGTGGTGTAGGTGACGGAGCCTTCGGTATTGCGAAAAAGGTTGGCCAGTGCGCCGACTCCGATGCGCGCCTGCTCCATCTTTCGTTCCTTCAGGCATTCGATGATCAACGGCGACCATAACCCCTCTTCATCCGAATAGCGGACGTCAATATCCGCAGCGTTGTCCGCGAACATGGTAGTCATCACCAGGCCCGGTATGGGACGCTTTTCCGCGAGCAAGGATCCCACGCGGCTGGAAATCGCCGTGATCTTACCTTCCGCGGGGATGATGGCCCATCCGGCCGGAATCCCGGTGAGGTATTGGACGTCCGCGTCGCCATCTTGCCGGTCATGAATCATGGCCTGCGTGCTGTGTTGCGGCACGATCAGACAATCGAAATGGCTCTCCTTCATTCCCTGGCGGACGTTCTGCCAACGCCGCCGAAACTCTTCGGCAGACCAGGCCTTGGGCATGGATGCGGGAGAAATAGAGCGCTTCGGCGCCGCCGGATTGGCAGCCGCGCCCGCCTGCGGCGATTCACTCCAAGCCGGAAGCGCGGTTCCAGCCAGCGAGACCGCCATGCCGGAGGATGCGCCGAGAAGTAAATCCCTGCGCGACAAACCTTCAGAACATATGGACCCGGAAGTTGCTCTCATGATCTGCCTCCGCTTGAAAATCAGCCGCGGCGTTTGCATGTGTCGACAGTTTCAAACCCGATGGCCGCTTCGCTGGAAAATATAATTAGCTTCGACCAAGGCACTGCTAGCGGGCACGTTAGCGCAATTCAGCCGCGCGGCTCAAGCAATAAGAAAAAAGGTAGCCGGTTAGTTTAACTTTTGGACGTGTCGTGGCGCCCGACGGGAAGCCTAACCTGTAACCGGTAAAAGAAGCAGGTTGGCCGAGGGCTCCTCAGGGGAGGTCTTCGGATGGACCGCGTTAACGTGTTTCACTTGCGACTACACAGGCTCCGACAAAAGAAATTTATCCTGTCAATCCGAGCGAAGCGAGGAATCTCTCTTCGTCTTTACCGCATGAAAAGCAAGAGAGATTCCTCGCTTCGCTTGGAATGACAGGAGGAGTGGGGGCTTTTTTCCGCAGCCTGACCAGTTTGCAGAAAATGGCAAGGTGTTCGGCTCAGCCCCAAACTTGGCGCACCGTGTCCATGACGAGTTTCAGCTTGGCCCACTGCTGATCCTCGGTCAGCAGGTTACCCTCCGCAGTCGAAGCGAACCCACACTGCGGACTCAGCGCCAGATTTTCCATGGGGACATATTTCGATGCTTCGTCGATTCGCTTGGCAAGCACGCTGGGATCTTCCATACGAGGGAGCTTTGAGCTGATGAGCCCCAGAACTACTGTCTTGTCCTTGGGCACAAACCGCAGGGGCTCAAATGTGCCGGAGCGTTCGTCATCATATTCCAACAGGAACCGGTCCACCGCAAGTGTCCCGAACAACTTTTCCGCAATCGCGTCGTACCCGCCTTCGGCGTACCAGTGGCTGCGGTTGTTGCCTCGGCACAGGTGAATGGCAAGCGTCACGCCGTCGTTCCGGGCGGCCAGAAAACAGGCGTTGTCAGCGCGCACCGCTTCATCGAGCGCCGCGTCAGGATCGACCTTCATTTCTTTCCTGATCCATTCTCGCCACTTGGGGTCCATGTAGTAGCTGTAGCGCGGAGCATCGATCTGAATATATTTCACGCCATCAGTAGAAAGCTTGCGGAGGTCGCTCTTCATGATCTCCACGATTTCCGACAGCAGCGCCGAATGGTCTTTGTAGACTTTGTCGGTGACGCCCGTCTGAAAAGAGATGGCGGGAAATTGCGTTGCGCTTGGCAACGTCATCTTGATTGGCAACGAGCTATTTGCTTTCAGGAACGGCAATTCGTGGCCTGTGAGCGGCCGCACCTGGCGAAGCTTGGAGGTGACGATTCCCGTCACGCGGGTCGCGGCGGGGGCGGTGGCCTCCCCCGCATTCCAGGTCCGGCCGAGTCCGGCCGATAAATCAAATCCCTCGACCGCGTCCGTGAAATCGCTCATGAAATTTCGACGCCGCAGCTCGCCATCCGTGGCGGCCTCATATCCGAGTTCTTTCTGTTTGGAGAGAACGCGCAGAATGTGCTGGTCCTCGAGCTTCCGCAACTGATCCGGACTGGCGCTGCTCCTGGCTTCGAGCAGGTCCTTGGGCCGGAGAAAACTGCCGATGTGATCCGCTCTGAACGATGCGGGCATTCGATTACTCCTCTCGGGATGCGCATTTTAGGTCAAAGTCTGCTCTTGTCAAAACGAAATTGTGCTCCATGAGATGGAATGGAGAGGGGACAATTGAGTCGGAACATTTCTTCAGCCGATTTGGGATTCGTCGCGGTACACCATTTTTGATATTGCAAACCCCAGGAATTTCGGCGGGGGCTTGCTAAGTTATTGCGGAGGATTGCTGCTGTCGTCGGGCCGCTTTCGCATTGTTGGCTGATCTGGGTCGGATCCTTGGCCGCTCGGCGCGCCCTGCGGACTTGACGTGCTATTGGCGCTGTCAGGATGTCTTTTCAGCACTGGTTGGTCTGGATCGGATTCGTGGTCAGCCTCCGTACCGGAGCCGGCGACGTCGTAAACGTAACGTATGACTAATTGCCCCTTGGACTTGCCGCGATCGACGTGCACAGTTTCGAAAAATTGCCGGCCATTTGAAGACAATTCAAACGTCCGGCTCATTTTCGCACCTTGAGGAGTCTTTTCATCAGTGACCAGTAGCTTTCCATCCCAGTGCGCCGCGATTTCCTGATAGCTGTCGTCTTTAGGCTTCTGCGGCTGCCTCCCGTCGGTAAAGAAAGCCAGTTTGCGGAAATGATCGTCCGTCAGATCTATTTCTGGGCTTTTAATGGTGAAACTCAACGAGTTGGGAGGGCGAATCAAGTCCTCCAACCTTTCGTCCGTCTCGGTGTCCCGCCCGCTTCCTCCATCGGGCCTGCCGCCTCTAGGATAACCACCCCCAGGAAAGCCTACTCCAGGGGGGTAGCCCCCACCGGGGTATCCGCCACCCGGGTAGCCTCCCCCATTGCGGCCCCCACCAGAATTGGCGCTTGTGCCTCGCGAGTCTTGAATCTTCCTGCGGGTGTCATCGCTTTCATCGCGGTTGAATTTCCACGTCCCGTCGAGACTCGTCCTCGGCGGAACTTCCGGCGGTTTGGGCTTGGACACTGGACGGGGTCTGGGAACATTTGTCTGTGGCGGGACGGGAAGCGGTCCCGGCGGCGCTTGCGCCATCAAACGGTTAGAACCGATCGCCAGGACAAACAAGAGCCCGCAAAAAGCGGCATGAGTGGCGTTTCTTTTCAGCAAGTTTTCCTCGACTTCCGCGTTCCCGGGAGCGCGCTGGAATTCAGTTTCTAAAATAAGTTTACCGCCGGACCTCGTCCGGAAATGCGCCCGATGAAAAGTAGATGGAGCATAGTATATCTTTAGTTGCCTGCTGTTCGCCTGAACATCTTCGGTGTGCGACCTGCAAAAAGCCGGGTGTGCTCCGCGGGCGGAGAAGTCCGGCCGGGGATTGCTACTCCGCGCCCAAGAACGCGAAGCGCAGCAAAAAGAGCGCGGAGAGCACCCAGATGAGTGGGCTGATTTGCCGAATCTTTCCGGTGCCGATCTTGATGAACGTGAAGGAAAGCAAGCCCAGGCTCAATCCGGTAGCGATACTGAAGGTGAGCGGCGTTGCCACCAGCGTGATAAATGCCGGGAACGCCTCAGTAAAATCGTGCCAGTGCACTTTGGCCAGTGAGGCGCACATGAGCGCGCCCACCAGAATCAGCGCCGGAGCGGTTGCGTAAGTTGGAACGGCGGCGACGAGCGGGGCGCAGAAAATCGCCGCAACAAAAAGTCCGGCAATGAGGATGTTGCCCAGTCCTGTTCGCGCCCCCGCAGCTACCCCGGCGGCGCTCTCGATGTAACTCGTGACCGTGGACGTTCCGGTCAGCGCCCCCGCAATGGTGCCGAAGGCGTCGGCCAGGAGGGCCCGGCTGGCCCGCGGGAATTTTCCGTCGCGCAGAAATCCGCCCTGTTCGCAAACGCCAACCAGCGTTCCCACGTTGTCAAAAAGATCCACAAAGAAGAAGACAAAGATCAATTCGAGAAGGCCAAGTTTCACGGCTGAGCGAAAATCAAGTTTCAGGAACGTGCCTCCCGGATGAGGCCAGGAAAATACGTGCGAGGGCACGCTCGTGAGCCCCAGAGGGATCCCCGCCACTGCAATGACCACAATGCCGATCAGAATCGCGCCGCCGATCCGGCGCGACATCAGGATAGCGATCAGAATCAGTCCGAAAGCGGCAAGGCGAACCTGGGGGTCGGAAGATTTCCCCAGTCCGACGAACGTCGCTGTACTAGCCACGATGATCTTGGCATTGCGAAGGCCGACAAAGGCGATGAAGAAGCCGATGCCGGCGGCGGTGCCGTGCTTCAGGCAATCCGGTATGTCGTTGACGATGTGCTCGCGGATGTTGGTGAGCGTCAGAATCAGGAAGAGCGTGCCGGACAAGAACACTACGCCGAGCGCCGTCTGCCAGGGTACGCCCCGGCCAAGAACAATCGAGTAGGTGAAGTACGCGTTCAAGGACATTCCCGGAGCGAGGGCAATCGGATAATTCGCCCACAGACCCATAACCAGCGTCGCCAGCGCCGCCGAAATGCACGTCGCGAAGAGCACACCTTCCACCGGCATGCCCGCTTCACCCAGGATGCGCGGGTTCACAATCACGACGTAGGCCATGGCCATGAACGTCGTCAGTCCGCCGAGAAGTTCGCGGCGAACCGTGGTTTGATTTTCCTTGAGATGAAAAATTCGCTCCAGCAAAGCGCGCCTCTATGAAAAGTGCGCCACTATAGGCCGGAGCAGCCCGCTCCGTCAACGGTGAACGTCACACGGACGGGGTATCTTTTTCCGCGGCGATTTTCGGATTGTAGATGTGTGATGTTCCCATTTGTTTTTCAAATGCGCTTGTCCGCCTCCAAACCTTGCGCCGATCCCGCCGGGCGGGTATGGTACGGCATGCTCAGCCGCGCTGAGCCATCCAACAAGATGAGTGACACAACGTCCGCTGAACAACGAGGAGCAGTCCAGATAAAAGTTGGGGAATATGGATTGCGCGGCGAGGCGCTCTCCCCGATGGAAACGCTGGCGCAGTCGGTCTCCACTATTGCGCCCACTTCCACACCGGCGGCCACCATTCCGCTGGTGGCTGCGCTCGCCGGAAACGGCACGTGGCTGGCATACCTTCTGGCCATGGTGGCGATTCTGCTGGTGGCGTGGTGCATCAGCCGGTTTGCGAAATACTCCGCGTCGCCCGGTTCGCTCTATACCTACGCGGCCATGATTCTCCCGCCGTGGCTCGGCGCGGTCGCTGCGTGGAGCCTCTTGCTTGCCTACGTCGCCACGGGATCGAGCGTCATCGGCGGCTTCTATCACTACGCCAATTTTTTATTCGTGGATGTCGTGGGACACGGTTTTTCGGGGGCCGTTCTCGCCCTGATCGTTACCGGAGTGTCCGCCTGGATTGCCTGGCGCGACATAAAAATCTCCGCTCGTTTGATGTTGTGGATCGAGGCGATCTCTTTGCTCGTGATCGTTGTGGTCGTTGCGCTCGTGCTGGTGCGGCACGGCCTTCATGTGGATCCCGGCCAATTGCATTTAACCGCCATGACGGGGGGCGGCCTGAGGCTCGGACTGGTCTTGGCGTTATTCAGTTTCGTCGGCTTCGAGAGCGCGACCACTCTGGGGGCGGAGGCGCGCAATCCATTGAAGACTATTCCTCGCGTCGTGATTGAGAGCGCTGTGATCGCAGGGTTATTTTTTATCGTCTCGGCTTACTCGGAAGTGCTGGGCTTCCACGTGGCTGGGCAAGATCTGGGCACAAGCCAGGCGCCCATGCACGTTCTAGCCGGCGTCGCTCACGTGCCGGCGCTCGGAATACTGATCGATGTCGGCGCCGCGGTCAGTCTGTTTGCCGGAACGCTGGGCTGCATTACGGCCGCGGCGCGTGTCCTGCTGCTCATGGCGCACAACGACCTTGTGCACGGCGCATTTCGGACGACGCACGCGCGCAACGAGACACCCACCTTCGCCATCCTCGCCACGGCGCTTGCCGCGGTTCTGCCCGTCGCCGTGCTGGCCTATGGCGGGTCCAGCGGACTTGACGTCTATGGCTGGATGGGCTCTCTGGCCACGTACGGATTCATCGTGACATATGCGCTCGTTTGCGCGGCGCTGCCGCGATATTTGCGCGATCATGGCGCTTTCCGTCCGGGCGCGCAGGTCATTCCCTGGCTGGCCTTTATCGCCATGCTCTCCGCGCTCGTCGGAAATCTTTACCCTGTACCCGAGGGACCCTACGGCAGGCTGCCTTACATCTACCTCGCTTATTTGAGCGCGGGTCTGTTGTGGTTTTTCTGGCAAGGAAGAAAAGAGAACAAGGCTTGATACGCGGCGGCTGGTCGTATGGTCCGAACAGCGGTTTCGGGAAAAGATCCAGACGAAAGTAAGCGTTCGAAATACACTTTCCTGTCTCCTCCCATTTTGGGAATGCTGCTATCAACCCCTATTTCCAGGCCAGCTCGGTGCAGACAGAAACAGATACAAATGTTTGATGGCGACGATTAAAAGATTGTGCTTTCCATCCGGTCGGGAATGGCGTAAGTTCCTTCAAAATATTGAAGGTTTTGAGTGGTGACGATAGGGGGGTGCAGCCTCATATAAACGAGCCCTCAATACGTGCTTCAGGATTATCGATTTTCGACTTAAGAGAGGGGATTAAGTATGAAAATGCGCAGAGGTCGTTCTGCATTGTATATCGCTTCATTCCTCGCGATAGCGTCTCTTCTGATTCCAAATGCTTACGCCCAACAAACACTCGGAGGGATCACGGGCACCGTCACGGATTCATCCGGCGCCGTAATCTCGGGCGCGACGGTTACCTTGATCGGCGATCAGACAAAGCTGAACCGCACACAGACCACCAGCTCCGCCGGATCCTATCTTTTTGTGAACCTGCCTATTGGCACCTACACGCTTTCTTTCACGCAGCAGGGATTCCAGTCGCAGAACATCCCTTCCATCCCAGTCCAGGCGAACCGCACCGCAACCGTGAACGCCGAATTGAAAATCGGCAATGTGAGTGAATCGATCACGGTCGAAGAGACGCCGCTGATCAATATGGTGGACACGACCAACGGCTACGTGATGGACAAACTGGAGATCGAAGCTGTTCCACTTCCGACAGGCTCCTTCACGGGTTTGGCGATTCTTTCTCCTGGCGTGAGCGCGGAACTTTCCTCCGGGACCGGCGCGAATGCGGGCCTGGGCAATGCGCCGATGTGGGCGAACGGCCAGCGCGACACCAGCAACACTTTCATGATGAACGGCGTTAGTGCCTATAGCTTGTTCAATGGCAAGAGCACCAGCGAGGTTAATTCGGCCCGCGTTGTGAATAACACGGGTATCGGGACCACCTCCGCTCTCAGTTCCGTTCCTGTCCAGAGCAGCGCCTCTGTTTACCTTGCAATCGGCGAATCCATCCCGTCGCCGGCTCCGGAAACGATTTCTGAAGTGCGTGTGAACACTTCCATGTATGACGCGCAGCAGGGCGGGAGCAGCGGCGCGCACATCGATATGAGCACCGCTTCCGGCACCAACAATATTCATGGAACCGCTTACGTGCATCGCGGAACGAACTGGCTGAACGCCGATCCGTATTTCTTCAATGCCGATCCGAATATCCCCTTGAATGAAAAGAACCCGGAGCTGCACCGGTACACCGCGGGAGGAGCGATTGGCTTGCCGATCAAGAAGGACAAGCTATTCTTTTATGGGAGCTACCAGTACACACATGCCTCCGACCAGGAAATCGGGATCTCAAGGGCGTTTGTGCCTCTCGGTCTGGGGGCGGGCGTCGCAGCCAATGGAGCATCGTGCACGGATCGCTCGGCGAATTGTCTGGCCACCATCGCGAACGGCGATTCAATAACTGGTCTCCCCACGAACCCGGATCCTCTTGCCAAGACGTCACCCGCTTCGATCGGCACTGGACCGGGCCAGATCAACCCAATCGCTTACGCCTTATTCAATTACAAGATGCCCAACGGCCAGTATCTGATTCCATCCATGAATCCCAACGCGGTCGTCGCGAATCCGGCGGCGTTTAGTTCGAATCCGGCCGTTCAATCTGCTCTCATCGAAGCATTTCCTGAGGATGCAGAGGTTCCGGGGACGGCGTTATTCTTGGCCCATCAGGCCGTCGCGAATCTGGATTGGAATCCCAACTCGTCCCATTCCTTTTCCTCCAAATATTACTATCAGCATGACCCCACAATTGCTCCGTACGCGTATTCGCAGGTAGCTGGTTTTGCGCAACACCTGGATGCCGGCAGCCAGGTCATCGCGCTCAGTCACACCCAAATTGTAAAGTCCAACCTGAGCATTACCGAAATTTTCGGCTTCATCCGGGAAAAAGCCTTTAGCACCATGGACCAGCCCTTTACTCCACAGTCGTTTGCTGCAGCCGCCGCTCAGATGCCCGAAATAGCGGCTGCTCTGACCTCCGGCGCGATAACGAATAGCGATTTGCTGATCCACAATTTGAGCGGATCGACTGTCTTTCCCGGCATCAGCATCCTGGACGCTTCCCCGATCTTCCCTTCCTATCCTTACAGCACTTTGCTCGGGTCCGGCGCGGCCGGCCAGGGCGCGTATACCGGTGTTTTCCAAAACCGGTTCAATCCCTCGGCGAATGCGATTTGGACGCTGGGAAGGCATACCATTACTTTTGGCGGGAGCTTTGCCTATACGCAGATGAATACCAAGGATTTAAGAGATCAAATGGGGATGATTGCCGCCCAGGACTTCTCTACCTTCATGCAAGGACAACTCGTCGATGTTCTTGGCTACAACATAACCGCGACTATTAATGGGAATGCAAATCGCTACTGGCGTGCCAAAGAGTCGGGGGAGTATTTTCAAGATAAGTTTCAATTGCGTTCGAACTTGACCATTACGGCTGGCGTTCGCTTTGATTGGAACGGCGGGTTGACGGAGAAGAACGGCAATCTGCTCAACTTCGATCCGACCAAATATCAGTACGACCCGGTGAACGACATCCTCAGTTCGAATGGCTTGATCATCGCTGGCAACAACCCGGAATTCGCGACCAAGGGCGTCAGCAACACCACTTTAACGGGCCGCCAATGGGGAATTGCGCCCCGGCTCGGTGTTGCGTGGAGCCCGAAGAGGTTCAATAGCAAGCTGGTGGTCCGGGCGGGATGGGGCTTGTACTACGATCGCGGCGAACTCTATTCCTACCTGTCACCGGGGCTAACTCAGAACATCACAAACGGCGGGCCTTTCGGAATCAATCAACAGCAACCTTTCGTAAACACACAGTTCTGTCCAACATTTGTCCCCGGTCCTTTCAATCCGTGCGATTCATCGCAAGTTCCAAATGGCAATCAACTCGCTTACCCCTGGGGTGTGCCGCCGGGCTTAAAGCCCACGGGTGATCCCACGACCGCCATTCCATCTGTCCCACTTGCCAATATCCCTTCGTTTTGTGGTGTAGGCGGTGTGCAGAATATCGGCGCCTATATTGCATGTGGGCTTCCGCCCTTTTACTTGGGCGCCTACGCGCGTGAAAACAAGTTGCCGTATACGATGAACAGCACGTTGGACATTCAGTGGCAGCCGCGCAACGACTTGGCAGTCGATATTGGGTATGTAAACGGCCTCGGCCGTCACGAAGTCATCCCGATCCCGTTCAACCAGGCGAGGATTGCATCTCCCAGCAACCCCTTGTGCGGGATAGCGGCCAAATGCGCTACACCGTCTTCCAGCGTCGCGCAATCTTATACATACGGATATACGGTTCAAACGTGTGTTCCCAAGCCTGGGCAATTCGACCCCTGCCCGGCCAATTTGCCAAATGGGCAGGCGATGCTGGTAACTTCTGAAGGCGGGAATATCGACCTGCGAGTCCCTTACATAGGCTATGGGGCGGAGTCGGAGTCGTATGATGCGGAAGGAATCTCGGCCTACAACGCATTGCAAGCGCACATCGAAAAGCGGCTAAGCCACGGCTTGCAATTTGGCGTTTCCTACACCTTCTCCCACTCCCTCGACGAGCAGAGCGCCCTGGGTCTGTTCTTCAACGGTAACAATCCATTGGATATCCGTAACGCGTATGGCTCGTCGGACTTCGATCGCACACATGTCGTCAACATCGATTATCACTATGAACTCCCAAAATTCTACCCAACCACTACCTGGGAAGGCAAAGTCGCCGATGGCTGGGCCGTTCAAGGTCTGGTCATTTTCCAAAGCGGACAGCCCTACAGCATGATCGACTATTCCGGGGCTGTGGGAAGCATCTTCTACGGCATTTCCGATGGAATCACGAATCCCATCGTGCCGCTCGCTCCTGGTTGCACCCCGCAGAACGCGCTAACTGGGGCGAACGGAGCGACTCCCGGTCAGCCTGCCTTGAAAGCGTCCTGTTTCACCGTGCCGCTGCTCAATCCTGGCGATTTAAACGGTGCGATTCCCGGACCGTCTGCGGGGAGCACTGCCAATCCTCTCGGGGCTAATCCTGCGGGGGACGTTTTCGAAACCAATTTCACGTCGGGCCAGCGCAACATTTTCCGCCAACCCTGGCAAAGTCGCGCCGACTTGTCCGTCGTCAAAGTGACGCAATTGACTGAGCGTTTTTCGTTGAGGTACAGCTTCGACGTTTACAACCTGACCAACCACCCCAGTTTCGACATTCCCATTGACAACGTGACGCAAAACTTGAACTTCGCAGGGTTTCCGACTCAGCTTGCACCAGGGCAATCGCCCCTACCGACTGGGTGCGGCACATCTACTCCAAACGTGCCGAGCATCTACTTCTGCCCAACAGGCCTCGGCCAAACCACCAAAACGATTGGCAGCCCGCGGCAGATTCAGATGTCGCTGAGTCTTTCGTTCTAAAATTTAATTACAAATTCAAAGCGGCGGCTTCCCATCGGGAGGCCGCCGCTTTTCAGTTGGACGGGCTTCAGCCTGTCTGGTTTTGGTCTTCGTTAGCCACCGAGCAAACCAGACAGGCTGAAGCCCGTCCTACTTAGCCTGAATTCCGAAATTAAATAGCACTGTTTTGTCCTAACTCGGTTAAGTTTCAGTTGGATGAAAGAAACTTCGAGGAGGACAAAACAGTGCACTGGAAAAGTACCTCTCTTTGGTCCGGGAAGAAAGTGGAATTACGCGAGACCCCGCGTGCGGTGACGCCGTTCGGCGGGTTGGTGGTGTTTTTTGAGTTTCTTCGGCAGGTAGGGTATTGCGAAGCGGTGAAGCAACATCTGCCGTTTCGTCTCACTTCCCCCAACGCGATCGATCCGGTGCAGACCTTCACGGCATTTCTGCTTTCCGTGGTGGCCGGGGCGCGGCGGTTCGCACACACCAGTTTGCTGCGTGCCGACGTGGCCTTGCACGAACTGCTAGGGATTACTCGCTTTCCGGTGGACGACACCATTCGCAACCTGTTCAAGCGTTTTGGCCAAGGACAGTGCCAACGTTTTTTCTCCGGCTTGTGGAACTGGCAACTGCAGCGGCTGCCGGAATGTTCGTCCGGATATAGTTTGGATCTGGACTCGACCGTGTTCGAGCGCTACGGTCGGCAGCAGGGGGCGTTGCGCGGGCCCAACCCGCGCAAGCATGGACGGCCCTCGCATCATCCGCTGGTGGCGGTGTTGGCCGAAGCTCATTTTCTGTTGCACGGTTGGCTGCGCAGCGGCAACTGCGGTTCGGCCCGCGGCGCGGTGGAATTTCTTAAGGAGGCGCTGGCGCTGTTGCCGGAAAAACATGCTATTCGCGTGGTACGTGCCGATGCGGGCTTCTTTGACCAGCAATTGCTGGGGTTTTTGGAGCAACGCGGGTTGTCCTACATCGTCGTGGCCAGGCTGACGCGATGGCTGAAGCGGGAAGCGGCACGCGTCACCCAGTGGCGCTGTTTGGATGAGCACTACGCGGTGGGCGAATTTTCTTTGCAGCTGTTGGGCTGGGACTGCCCGCGCCGCTTCGTGGTCATCCGCGAACAACTGCGCGCCGAGCGAGCCTCGCCGGGAAGAAGACTCCTGGAGGTTCCCGGCTATAGCTTCCGCGTCTTCGTCACCAACTTCGCTCTGCCACCGGAAGAAATCTGGCGCGACTACAACCGCCGGGCGGACATGGAAAATCGCATCGCCGAACTGAAACACGATCTGGCCGCCGATGATTTTTGCCTGCGCCAGTTCTTCGCCACCGAAGCCGCCTTTCGCAGCATTCTGTTGTTGTTCAATCTGCTCGGAGAATTTCAGCGCGCCTGCCGCTTCACCAGTTATCGCCAGCCCGCCACGCTGCGCGCCCAGGTTTTCCTCTGCGGCGCTCTGCTCGGCCGCGCCGGCCGCCGCTTGGTCCTGCACCTGTCCACTTCCTGGGGCGGCCTGCAGCAACGCATCCCACTGCTGGAAAACGTGTTAACTTACGGCGTCCCAACTTCGCCGAAGTTCAATCCGCAAACTGCTACCTGAACCCAAAATCGGGACGCAATCTTCCATGAAACCAACTTCAACTTCGGAATTCAGGCTTAGATGCAAGAGGCGTAACTTTGCTATGAGAAATTTCTGCTCGGAATAGAATTGTTCGCTCTGTTCTCAGTGACCTTACACTTCACCAATATCTTCGTGCCAAATTGCGGGATTCTTGCGGATGTATTCCGCCATCATCGAAACGCATTCCGGGGAATTCAGGTCGACGACATTCACGCCGAGCGAGCGCAGCCACTCGACGCCGCCTTGAAAATTTTTGCTGTCGCCCACAACCAGCGTGCCGAAACCGAATTGGCGGACGAGGCCGCTGCAATACCAGCAGGGCGCGAGCGTGGTGACCATGATCAGGTGGCGATAGCTGCGCTGACGGCCCGCGTTGCGGAATGCATCCGTTTCGCCGTGAACGGACGGGTCGTCGTTTTGCACGCGGCGGTTGTGGCCCTTGCCGATGAGGCGGCCGCTGGGATCGAAGATGGCTGCGCCAACAGGGATGCCGCCCTCGGCCAATCCTTGCCTGGCCTCCAAGAGCGCAACTTCGAGCATGGACGCATAGTTTGCCATTTGATTCATCATCACTCTGTGAAAGGAACTATGAAGTTGAACTCTTTTCAAGGATCATCCGACGGCAAAGACAACTCCTTTACAGAATGGAAAATTGTGTTGGCCTATGTAGCGCCCGCCTTAGAGGCTGCGGAAAAAAGTAGTTTAATGTCATCCCGAGCGAAGCGAGGGATCTGCTTTTTCACTAATCCCAAGAAAAAAGCAGATTCCTCGGACAAACCGCGCCCTCGGAATGACACTTTTGGAATTTTTCCGCAGCCTGTTCAGGCGGGCATCTGAGCGTGCCCAAGATGCCCGCCTGAATGCGGGCGCTACATGAAAATCGTAAGAACTCGACGAATACGGGTGCCTCAAAGAATTTCAACCGCAGGGGAACTATGAGGCGCTCCCTCCCCTTGAGGCAACGGATATCGCCGGCTGTGATGGGCCAGCGCCAGCCTGAGTCTTGGCGATGGCAGCGGCAATCTCGGCGAGGTCTTCCTGCGTAAGTTGCAACGTGGCCGCTTGAATCCAGCCGTCTACTTGCGCGGGTGTGCGCGCTCCGACGATCGCGCCGCTGAGGCCCGGCCAGGTGAGCGTCCAGGCGACCGCGACCGAGGAGACGGACGCTCCATAGCGCGCGGCGATGGGCCGCAGCGCATCGCGCAAGGCGAGATTACGGCTGAGGGCGGGTTCCTGAAATTCGGGGCCGCGGCGCCGCCAGTCGTCGCCGGCCATTTTTGCGACGCGCTCGCTCGTAAATCCGTCGGTCAGAATTCCGGACTGCATGGGGCTGTAACAAATCACGCCGGTGTTGTGGTTCTTGCACCAGGGCAAAAATTTGTCCGCGGCTTGGCGGCTGACCAATGAGAACAGCGGCTGCAGCGAATCCACGTGGCGAATAGCCTCGCACCGCTCGAGTAACTCCACAGTGAAATTCGATACGCCCGCGGCGCGAATTTTTCCTTCCTCGATCAGTTTTACCATCGCGCCCCAGGATTCTTCGACGGGCGTCCCGGTTTCGTCCGGCCAATGGAACTGGTAAAGATCGATGCGTTCGACGCCGAGCCGCCGAAGCGATGCCTCGCATTCGCGGCAAATCGTATCCGGTCTTAGGATGCGCTTGGCCGCTTGCATGGGGTTGTCCGTATCCCAGGTGAGGCCGCACTTGGTAAAAACCAGCGGACGCTGCGACGGCGGCAATTCGCGCAACAGCTTTCCGACGACTTCCTCCGAGTGGCCCAATCCGTACACGGCCGCCGTATCAATCCAGTTGATGCCCAAATCCAGCGCATGCCGCATCGTCGCAATGGATTCGGCGTCATCCTGCGGTCCCCAGCCGAAGGCCCATCCGCCTCCGCCAATGGCCCACGAACCAAATCCCACGGTCGTAATTTGGAATCCGCTCGAACCCAGCGGACGTGTCGGCAAACCCATGATGGCTCCTCCCACTCGAGTATGAATAAATGATAGCGCTGTGCCAGCGACACATAGTTTAATCGCGATTGCGTCAACGTTCCAGTCAAACGGATGGCCAAGCCGGCAACAAGCCCGCGAATTTTTTATCGACATGGCGTGGGCGTGCCGATAGACTTCCGACCGGGATTGCCTCCGTACCGGCGGACTCCGCGGCCCTCCGTCTTTCTCTGTGTGCTCGGTGTTAATTTTTTGGAAGGCTTAACACAGAGAACCCAGTGAAAAGCGGAGAGAACCGTACCCAAAGACTGCCTGGGAGCTAAAGGAGAAACGATGCCGAATCGCAGGGATTTTATAAAGAGCGTTGTGGGTGCCTCCGCTGGCGTCGTTTTTGTCGGCTGCGAACTCTGCGATGCGATGGCCGCGGGACGGCCCGCGCAGGTTGGAAGCGGGGTGAAACACAAACCCGCCATGGTAGGGAAGCGCCGCGTGAAAACCGTGGACGTCCACTGCCACGTGAGCGTGCCCGAAGCCACGGAGTTGCTCAAGGGCACGAAGATCGAGAGGCGCCCTGGCGCCGGAATCGCGCTCGGCGGGTACGATGACGCCGGGCTGACTCCCGCGCGGATTCAGACCATGGACGAAATGGGGATCGACGTCCAGGCCGTGAGCATCAACGCTTTCTGGTATTCCGCGGACCAGGATCTCGCGAGCAAGCTGATCGATCTGCAAAATCAAAAGCTGGCGGAGATGTGCGCGGCGCATCCGGACCGCTTCGTCGCCTTCGCTTCGGTGGCTTTGCAGTTTCCCGAACTGGCCGCGCAGCAACTGGAAGTGGGGATGAAGAAATATGGATTGCGGGGCGTGGCCATCGGCGGAAGTTGCGAAGGCAAAGAGCTTTCCTTGCCGGAATTCGATCCCTTCTGGGCCAAGGCCGAGGAGTTGCAGGCGCTTATCTTTGTGCATCCGCAGGACAGCCAGAACGCCACAGGCATCAAAAATCGCGTGCAGGGGAATGGGGTCCTGACCAATGTCATCGGAAACCCGCTGGAAACCACGATCTTTCTTTCTCACATGATCATGGAAGGAACGCTCGACAAGTTTCCGAACTTGAAAATCTGCGCGGCGCATGGCGGGGGCTTTCTTCCCAGCTATGACGGCCGCCTGGATCAGGGATGCCGCGTGTTCCCGAAGCAATGCACAAAAAAAATTCAGAAGCAGCCTTCGGAGTACCTGAAGCAAATCTACGTGGACACGATCGTCTTCAATCAGGAGGCCCTGCGGCACTTGATCGCTGTGGTCGGCGCGGGCCAAATCGGTTTGGGAACTGATTATCCCTTTCCATGGGCGTACACTCCCGTGGATGACGTGATGTCTCAGCCCGGCCTGAGCGACGCCGATCGCATCGCCATCCTTGGCGGCACTATGAGCAAGTTGCTGAAGATCAGCTAGCGGGACGGGCTTGAGCCTGTCTGCTTTTGCTGTCTGCGCCGGGTCATCAAACCCAGACAGGCTGAAGCCCGTCCTACTTGTAAAACGCAACCAATTTTCTGATCAGGGATTCCTCCAGCATGGGCCCATCCCCAGCGCGGCAATTTTCCGCCATGTGCTCCGCATTTCCTGTTCCAGGGATGACGCAAGTTACGGCGTTATGAGCGAGCGTGAATTTCAACAACACCTGCGACCACGCTTCGCACCCGGCTTCTTGCATCCACGGAGGAACTGGTTTCCCGCGCAAGGTCCTGAGCAAGCTTCCCTGTCCAAATGGCAGATTGACCAGCACGGCCATGCCGCGTTCCGCCGCGAGGGGTAAGAGTCGCCGCTCCGCCTCACGGTCATCGAGCGAGTAGTTGAGTTGCACGAAGTCGAGCGCCTCGGCCCGCATGATTTTCTCCATCTGGCCATACGCGCTTGAAGAATAATGCGTGATGCCAAGATACCGGATGCGCCCTTCCTCTTTCCACGCGCGAAACGTCGCAAGATGCGTGCGCCAATCCACCAGATTGTGAATCTGCATGAGATCGATTTGCCGGCATTGCAATAATTTCATCGAGCGGTTCATCTGATCGATGCCGGCGCTGTGCCCTTCTGTCCATACCTTGGTGGCCACGAACGCATTTTTGCGCGAGCGTTGCGCAGCCAGCAGGTCGCCTGCGACTCCTTCGGCACGGCCGTACATCGGAGAACTATCCAGGACGGAGCCTCCCAAGGAGAACAATGTGCGGAGAACGCCGTCGAGGGCGGCTCGTTCCTCGGCGCTCGAGCCAGCGTCGAACCCTCTGTAGGTGCCTACGCCGATGACTGGCAGAGGTTCGCCGCTGGACGGTATGATTCGGGTGAGCATGGGGTCGTCCAATATAGTTCAACTCTTCCTTTGACGATAGCCAGGGCCCAGCGGGGGCAACGGAGGCAAATCATTGGGCATCATGGGCTTGCGAATGTGATGCCCCGGCCGTATTTGCCCTGGACGGGATTCCAAGGAGCCGCGCGAACCTTCCTTGACACTCCTTCGCGCGGGACAGTAAACTGCTTTTCCGAATTCTTCAGAGGACTTACACGATGCTGCTCTCGCGCGATTACGTTGGGTACATGGCCGGTGAAATAGTGAAGCGCCTGCTGGCGGCCAAAATGATCGAAGCGCCGGCCGCGGCTACGCTGGCGCAGCGAGTGCGCGTGGCGATGCAGGAAGAAATCAGCGTCGAAGACCGGCTGAACGAGGAAGTTCGCGAAATTCTGACCAAACACGCCGAGGAAATGCGCCGGACAGGAGTGCAGTATCAGGAAATGTACAAGAAAGTAAAGGGAGAACTGGCCCGGCAAAGAAAGCTGATCCTGCGTTGAAGCACAAGGAAAGGGACGTTCGATAACCCACTGATGCGACTTACCCGCGAAAAATCCATTCGCCTTTCCCACGTGATTACCGATCTTTTGGTTGCCAGCGACGACGTCGAATTCGTGGAGGACCGGGACACCATCCGCCAAAAGGCCTTGCAGATCATCCAGGATCTATTGAAGGAAGAAGAAGCGATGGACGCCGAAGTCCGAAAAAAGATCAGCTCGCAGAAAAAGGAAATTCTGGAAGGAAGCGAAGAATGGGATCTGCTCTACCGCAAGTATTATGCGGAAGAGATGCGCCGCATGGGAATCGTTCACCAGCCGAGTTCGTCGTAGGGCCTCAAGTGGCACAGGCTTCAGCCTGTGGGGTTTGGTCTTGCAAGGACTAAAACCCGCAGGCTGAAGCCCGCGCTACTAAATTCAACCAAAAATTCAATTGGGGTTGGTGCCGTCATCGGTGCGCTTCTTGAGCACCGGGCGGTCCGGATCGGAATCGTCGCCGGAGCCGCCGGCCTGCGGCTGCTGTGAGCCGGTCGTACTCGCGGGCGGCTGCTGCTCGGTGCGCGTTCGCAAGGTGGGCTTATCGCCGGCGGATTTTTTATCGTCAAGCTTGTTCTTATTTTCAATTTTCCGCAGGCGCGTCTTGACCAGGTCGAATTCCGATGTTGTGACGACGTATTCATCGCGCGTCGGAAGAATCGTGGCGATTTCCTCCTGCGCCTTTTGCACGCGGTCCGGCGTCGGCGGATGCGTGGAGAAAACCTTGGGGATGCTTCCCGGATGGCGCCGTTCCTCCGCTTCGATTTTTTCAAAGAAACTTACGAAGGCATTCGGATCGTACCCGGATTTATACATGTACTGGAGGCCGAGGAAATCCGCTTCGCGCTCGGCGTCGCGCGTGAATTTCAGGTAGCTCATGGGAATGGCAAGGTTCAAGCCCTCGTAAAGGCCGTATCCGGCCCAGCCTCCCGGCCCCAAGAGGATCAAAGGGATGGTGGCTAATTGCATGATCTCGCCCTTGGTCGCGGTCTTGGTGCCATGGCGCGCGGCCACATGCGCGATTTCGTGCCCCATTACGCCCGCCAGTTCGGCCTCTTCGTCGGCGCGCAAAATCAAACCGCTGTTCACATAGAAAAAGCCGCCGGGCAGAGCAAACGCGTTAATTTCATCCGAGTCGATCACCTTGATGGTGAAGGGCACCTTGGCATCGGAATTCCGCACCAGGTTTTGTCCGACGCGGTTCACATATTCGGTGACCACGGGATCATTGATCATCTTGGCGGTTTTTTCGACTTCCATGGCCGCCTGCTTCCCGAGCGCGATCTCGCGCTGCAAGGAATACAAGTTCACGCCCTTGCCCACGCCCCGGTTACCGATGGAATTGACGTCTTTTTCAGAGCCGGGCTTGACGCCTTTTACGGTTTCGTCTTCGTCCGAAGTGGCCGTTTGGTCCTGCGTTTGAGGTTGCTGGCCGGGGTCGGTGGCGGCGGGCTGCTGTTGGGGCTGCGCCTGAGGTTGTTGCTGGGTCTGAGTTTGGGACTGTTGTTTTGCGGCAAACCCGGCTGGTGCCGCCAATAGCAGTACAAAAATAATCCCGAAAATTCCGTTGCAGAGGCGTCTCATGGCTCCTCCTGAAGGCTCCCGCCTATCCAGTATACAACACACGTAGACTCTGAATGCATATTCTCTTGGCAGTGAGATGTAATCCAAGGCCAATGGGTTTTCCAGGCTGGTCTGGAAAGCATGGCGCGGCAACCGATTGACACTTGCCGGAGTTCTCACTAACCTCATGGTATGCCCATTGTGGCCCAGCACATCCGGATTGGACAGGTCTGGAAGAAAGTCGGAACCGAGGAAACCTTCCTGGTGACCAAGATCTACAATGAGGCCCTGTCCACGATTGCCGTGCTGCGTCCTACAGGAGCGGCCACCGAGTCGATGGTTCGCGTTCGAGTGGAACGGCGGGGCGATGGCCAGATATTGCCCGGCTACTCGATGGCCCAGGAAGACGAAGGCCACTAGCGCAGCGATTCCCCTAGACCGAGCGCACGGGCAGTTTGATCACGTCTTCCACCTGCATCACTTCCTTCACCAGAAACGGTTCGGCGTATTCCACGCCGGCCATTTGGCCGTAATAACGGGCGATCAGGTTGACCTCGTGGTGCAGGCGATCAAGGGGGATATCCACTTTTGTCTTCTTGTCTTTCGACTTTGGGCGGAACTGCGAGTGATACGCCAGGATGGCCTTGTACCGCCGTTCGTAGTGCCGTGAAATGTCCACGACGAAGGTGGGCCGGACTTCCCGGTAATAGACCGTCGAATACAGGATCTTGAACGGTCGAAACGCTTCGCCTTCGATGGGCAATTGCTTCAGCCCGGCGAGAAAGCAGCCTTCGTACCCCAGCCGTGCGGCCGTGTAATGGTCAGGATGCCTCCCTTCCCAGTAGGGAAGAATCACGGTATGAGGTTGGAGCGCGCGAATCCTCTTGGCGACGGCCAGTTTCGTTTCCTTGTTGTTTTCGAGATGGGCATCCGGCAGCCGCAAGTTTTCGCGGTGGGCCACGCGCAGAATTTGAGCGGCCTTGGCGGCTTCCTTCAGGCGCATCTCCGGCGTTCCCCGCGTTCCCATTTCTCCGGCAGTCAAATCCAGGATGCCAGTTTTGTAGCCTTGCTCGGCGGCTTTCAGTAAAGTGCCGCCACAGGTCAGCTCGACGTCGTCCGGATGCGCCGCAATCGCCAGCAAGTCCAGTTTCATCGCCCCTCCCGAAATCACGCGGAAACACTGAAGAGTAGCACACCGCAAAACTTTCGCTCATCTCCATGTCTGCATCGTGCAACGCTGAAGGATTTGCCGTTTGTACAGGCCAAAAATCCCAAGGGCTGAACCGCGTGCTACTAAAACTCGAACCGTTCCGAGCCGCATTTTGGCGGACAACATTTCAAGAAGCTGCTTTCATTGCGATTCCAATTTTGGAATACCTGTCCTCACCTCCATTTCGCCCTGTCCCCACGTACCATTGACGCCTTTGGACCCGTCACTTAGCATTCTCTCTGGCGAGATTGCCACTCCTCAAGGGAGTGAGGCGGCAATCCCCGCAATCAACATAGGGGTCCTGGAATGACTGACTTTCGGGCCAAGCGTGCCCCAAGTATTCCGGGCAGGTCTATCCACCCGGTTCCAAATGCAAAACCAGCTCCACTGATCGGTCGAGAAAAACGCCGCGGCGTGCGGGTCAATTCCCGAGTTCCCATTTCCGTCGAATGGAACGCGGGCGGAGAATCGGTTCGGAAAGAAACGCAAACCCGCGTGGTGGGGCCCTACGGATGCATGGTGGTCCTGCCCATGAACCTGGAAATTAAGCAGAAGATTCAGTTAACCAATATGGTGAGCAAGCAGACGAATGCGGCCGTGGTCGTATGGCGCGGTCTGGAGCGCACCGAGGGTTGGGAATTGGGAATTGAATTGATCGAGCCTCGCATGGGTTTTTGGGAGCTTGACCTGTGATACCGCCAAAAGTACAGCCAAATCGAGGGACCACCTTGCTGGTGGGCGAAGAGCGCCGCCGGAGCCAACGCGTGATGGTTCGCGTCCCGGTCACACTTCTGGTAAAGGCAGCGGGCCAGGACCTACGGGTTTCCGCCCACACGGTCGAAGTGAATATTCATGGCGCGATGGTCCTGTCCCCGCGCTCATTCGATGCGGAGACGCAGATGGAATTGGAGAACGGGCGAACAAACGAGACTGTTGTCTGCCGGGTCACGCGCGCTCCCCGCGAGAGTTCCGAGGGATTCCTGATTCCCTTGGAGTTCATTACGCCATCCTCTAACTTCTGGCAGATCACTTTCCCCCCGGCAAACTGGAAGGGGCCTGAAAACTGATCGCGGCGGCTCCCCTAGCCTGGTTAATTCATCAGAGGCGAGAATCGTAACGTAGAAAGCGCATTGGTGACGGAGAAAAGGATGGAGCCCCATCGTCGACGCTCAAAAAGGTATGCGCTGCTGCTTTTTTGACCTCACGAACCATTTTTCGAGATAGCTCCTCCTTGTGCTTCCGAGAGTATGTTGTCGAACAGGCGAGACAATCTAAGAGGAGTTGCAGAGCGAGGCGGCTTGGAAGAGATCTTGATAAGGCCAGCCGCTGGCCATGTGGATGCGGATACAGCGAGCTGTTTCGCGGATGCGCGCACCGATCTTGAACAACCGAATGCGCAGAGTTTCGATTTGTGCTGGGCGCAGGGACGAAGGCAATTGCAGGCGAAATAGGTTGACCAAGTTATAGGCGAAACTGTGGAGCAACAGGCGGAACGCATTGGCCCGAAAGCGGTGGCAGCTCAAGCGGTCAGCAGCAAAACCATTTTTGAACTCTTCAATACGGTTCTCACATTCCCCGCGATCGTTATAAAAAGAAAAAACGGAACGGCTGCGGCCTGGCAAGTTGGTGACCAGAAAACGCAGGTTGGTACCGGCCTCGGCATGTTCGGCCTTGTAGCAGATGCGCCGCTGATGAGACCAGGGGTGAGCGCGATAGAGAAAACTGGCAAAGGAACGCTGCGGCTTGCCGGTTCGACGATAACTTCTCGCGAGACGACGCTGCAGCCACTGTGCTTTACCTTGCAACCGTGAGTTGCTGCCTATTCCGATGGCGTACTGGAGGCCGAAAAACTCGCAAAATTCATAGAGCAGTGGCGTGGCGAAACCAGCGTCAGCGCGTAACTTGATTCGGACCTTAGGAAATTCACGCTGGAGTCGCGGAACGATGCGTAACAGCAAGGGGATGATGCGGGCGTGACTAACGACCCTGCCCGGCCGCAGTCTGGCGGCCAACAAACAACCGGTGTGACGCTCAAAGATCAGCAAGGGGTGATACATGTGCTGGTCATAACCACCATTGAAGAAGCTGAGCTGCTGCTGCCCGTGAGTTGGGTCGTCAGTGGAATCGACATCGAGCAGGATCTCCCCTCGTTTCCGGACTTGCTTCCCGCAAATCTTCACAAACCAATCGAGTAAAGCATCCTGCAGTTTGAGGAGGTCGCGAGGCGAGGGCGAGTTCTCCCAGCGACTGAGAGTCGGTTGTGAGCCGAGAGACTCACCCAGCGGTTGATCGGCAAGAATCTGAAAAATCGGATCGTGACGAAGTCGATCCGCGTCGTTGACGTCCTCGTAGCCAGCGATGATCTGGTAGAGGCGTTGGCGAAACAACGACAACACGGAATGACGAACCCGTTCCTCTTCGCGAGGATCACAGACGAGCTGTGCCAGCCCGCCAGTGAGTCCATACCGCTGATCCAAGGCCCGCAACGGAAGCAGACCGGCGTCAGAACTGATCTGTCCACCGGAAAAATCAGCTCGAATAGGTCGGTGTCGGTAGAAGGAAAAGGACAGCTGTGGTATACAACAAGATGTCATCTCTAGGATGCTCCGAAAGAGAATGCCGGGTTCGCGAAAACCCAGTGTTCATCACTCCTTTTAGAGCATCCTTTCTTTTTTCACCAGTAAAATCGTGAATAATTCAGGCTAGGTCGTGCATTCGTCCGAATTGCAGTGCTCCTTGATCCGCCGTTCAAAACCTCCCCGCCCGGAATCCGGGGCTTTCCCTGTCCCATTGTTAATAACCTAGACAATAACGTTGATTTCCCATTTGGCCTTCGACCCGGGAAGGGCATAGCCTATGGGTTCGGAGTGTTCTGGAAACGCACGCCGGAAAATTTACGGGAAAACCCGGAACCGAATCCTGCATCCAAGGGAACTGAAACGGGACGGTAAACGCCTGTTATTGGCCTAGGTGCTTTTTCGATATTGAGTTCGTGGGGTTTTGGTCTGACATCATCCAAGCTTGACTAGAGGGAAACGTGAAAAACCCATTCGGTGGAAGTGTGTACGTCCATGAGCGCGCGCGGCGCGAAAATTTCCTTCCGCGGGCGATCAGTGATGTTCGGCGCGCCTTCACGCAATTCCGCCAGAGGGTGCTGCTCGCAGGAGCATTGGCGCTGGTCGCGCCACTTGCCGCCTCCGCGCAAACGAATGGCGTTATCCCGCGGGTTGCGGATCGAGTGGACATCTCGCGGCTTGCTACACTAACTGGAAATACTCACCCACTCGCGCGCGCTCAGTACGACCAAGGCGCTGCGCCCCCCGATTTGCCGATGAATCGGATAATGCTCGTTCTGAAGCGCAGTCCCAATCAAGAAACCGCTCTGCAGGATTTGCTCGTTCGACAGCAAGTCACGTCCTCGTCTAATTATCACAAATGGCTTACGCCAGACCAGTTTGGGCAGCAATTCGGGCCCGCCGATGCGGACGTTTTGGCTGTTACATCCTGGCTTGCGTCTTACGGATTTCAATCCATTAAAGTTTCGAGGGGCCGCACCGTGATCGAGTTTTCGGGGACGGCCTCTCAGGTGCAAACAGCGCTACACACTCCAATTCACCGATATGTCGTGAATGGAGAATCCCACTGGGCGAATGCCAACGACCCGCAGATTCCCGCCGCGCTTACTCCCGTAATTTCTGGCTTCGTTTCACTTCACAATTTTCAAAAGAAGCCTGCCTCCGTCCGATCGGGACGAACAGGGGTTCTGACCAGAACGTCGAACGGAAAGCCGCAGATCAATTTTACGGACGGAACGCACGGCCTGGCGCCCGCGGATTTCAACACGATATACAACATCGCTTCCACGATGACGGGCAGCGGCGTAACGATTGGCGTTGTGGCACGCTCAAACATCATCCCTCAGGATGTTACCGATTTTCGGAACACGTTTGGCCTCGGGGGAAGCGGCCCAAACATCATATTGAACGGTCCTGATCCCGGCGACCTAGGAACGGGTGAGGAAGCGGAAGCCGTTCTGGACGCTACGTGGCCCGGCGCTGTGGCCCCGAACGCGACAGTGGACCTGGTCGTTTCCGAATCCACGAATGCCGCAGCGGGCGAAGACCTTTCCGAGTTCTATATTATTGACAATAACATCGCCGACGTCATTACAGAGAGCTTCTCGGTTTGCGAAGCCGGTTTTGGGTCTTCATTGTTCGGATCGAATGGGGCTGCGCAGTATTATTCCTTTTTAGCTGAGCAAGCGGCTGCTCAAGGAATCACATACGTGGTGGCTTCGGGTGACAGCGGCCCGGACTCCTGCGCAGACCCGAGCACAGTGCAGGCCTCACCTTTCGGGGCATCGGTCAACCTTTTGGCGTCCACGCCATTTACGATTGCTGTGGGCGGGACACAATTCAATGACACAGCAAGTCCCAGCACCTATTGGAATGCAAATAACTCTGCAAATCTCGGGTCCGCCATCTCCTACATCCCGGAGAATGTTTGGAATGAAAGCTGCACCGTGGCGCAATGTGGTTCATCGTTGGCGGGGCTTTGGTCCAGCGGCGGCGGACAGAGTATTACTTTTCCAAAGCCACCTTGGCAGGCGGGTGTCGCCGGAATTCCATCTACAGACGCGAGATTTGTGCCTGATGTCTCTCTAACCGCCGCCGATCACGACGCGTACGTGCTGTGTCTTGACGCGTCCTGTGGGGGTAGCAGCCCTGCCCTCGTGTCCATCAGCGGGACGTCTGCGTCGGCTCAGTCGTTTGGCGGAGTCATGGCTCTGGTCATTCAGAAGGTAGGAGCCCGTGTAGGGATTGCAAACTTTGCGCTCTACAACCTGGCAGCCACCGAAACACTCTCTTCGTGCAATGCGTCAAAGACGACCACTCTTCCCGCAAGCACTTGCATATTTAACGACGTGACTGTCGGGAACACCAACCTTACCATTGTCAATGAGAATGGGTTCTCGGCTGACGTGGGGTACGACGAGGCAACAGGTCTTGGCTCCGTCAATGTCTCAAACCTGGTTAACAAGTGGAGTACCGCCATTGTTGACGCAACCACGACGACGCTCACTCTGAGTAACGGCGCAGCCGTCAATATTATTCACGGGTCGTCCGTGCCGGTGGGCATCACGGTGGCACCCGTTGCGCCCGCCACGGGAACACCGACTGGCGACGTTTCGCTGGTGGCAAACAGCAATACAGACTTAGGTGTTGACGGGTTCGCGCTCAGCGGTGGTTCTGTCAGCTCAGCTTTTAACAGCACGTTTCTTCTGCCCGGGGGAACGTACCAGGTTCATGCCCATTACGAGGGTGACGGCACATTCCTGGGAAGCGACTCAGCGCCCGTGACTGTGACCGTCAACCATGAGCCGAGCCTTACAGGCTTGGGAATCGTGGTAACCACTGCGACAACGTGCTCTACTCCAACGTCGATTATGTATGGATCCTCTTACGTCTTAACCGTGGATGTGTCGGACCTCAACGCCGGCTCGACGCCGTGCGCGCCTAATGAGACCGGGTCGAGTCCCACGGGAACTGTTACGATGACAGACTCTTTCAATGGAGGCGCGGCGGCACCTCTGGACGGGGGATCTTTCAAGCTGAACAGCTTCGGATACTTCGAGGACCAGCGCATTCAACTTTCTGTGGGCACGCACAATATTCAAGCGGCTTACGCGGGAGACACCAGCTTTTCCGGGAGCAATGCCAACTCACCGACCATCAATGTAACCAAGGCATTGACAACTTCGGCAGTTACATCAAGTTCCACTTCGGTTATGGCAAACACTGCATTCTCACTGACAGTGGTCGTGGACACGCTAACGTCCACGAATCCTGCGGTTGGCAGCTCTGGAACTGCCCCTTCCGGCACGGTTACATTCACTGCCACTGTCAAAAGTGCGAGCTTCACACCTATTCGGCCTGACTGGCCGATGCCAAATTCTCTGATTGTCGACGAAGTTTGCGCTGTGCTGGTGTGTCTATTCGCGCTGCTCTTTGCCACAATGAGACGCCGCGGGACAATCTGGCTTGGAATGGCAATGGTTGTAGCCCTTGCGTTGGGAACTAGTTGCGGAAGCAGTAACTCAACCAGCTCCGCCACCACCGTGACGCTCGGTACGGCGAATTTGAGCCGTACAACCGATGCAAACGGATTTGCCGCTGCAACCGCCACTTTGAACGCCGCCACACTGGCGACCACCGGCACCATCACTGCAGCTTACGGCGGAGACGGAAACTACAACGCTTCGACGTCCCCGGCAGTCACCGTCACTGTCCACTGATCGCGGCAGTAGTACAAGCGTCAGCCTGTGGGGTTTCGTACCTGCATGGACTAAAACCCGCAGGCTGAAGCCTGTGCTACTGCTTCCCCGGAACAACGTCAGGGTCCAGGTTTCCGCCGGAGAGGATAATTCCGATACGCAGGTCTTCGCCCTCGATCTGGCGGTGAAGGGCGGGGGAGGCCGCCACGGCGCCGGACGGTTCGACCGTGCTGCGCAGATGCTCGGTGATCAAACGCATTGACTGAACGATTTCGTCTTCGGTGACGAGCAGGATGCGGTCGACGCGCTGGCGCAAGATCGCGAAGGTACGCGCCGATAGAATCGCGCGCAGGCCGTCGGCGATGGTGAATTTGGGCGAGCCGGGCTCGATCTGGCCGGAGGCCAACGAACGCGCCGCGTCGTCCGCGTTGGACGGTTCGCAGCCGATCACTTGGATCTCCGGGCGCAGGGACTTCGCCGCGATGGCTGTGCCGGAAAGCAGCCCACCGCCCGAGACCGGGGCACAAATAATATCCAGGTCGGGAATTTCCTCAAGAAATTCGAGTGCAGCCGTGCCTTGTCCCGCGATCACGCGGTCGTCGTCGTAGGGGTGAACGAGCGTGCCGCCCGTGGAACGCAGCAATTCCGCCGCGGCCGCTTCCCGCGCCGCAAGCGTCGGCTCGCAAAATGAAATGTCCGCGCCGTAGGCTTCCACCGCTCGGATTTTCACTTGCGGAGCGTTGCGGGGCATCACCACCCAGGCGCGCATGCCGCGCATTTGCGCCGCCAGCGCCAGCGCCGCGCCGTGATTTCCCGAGGAGTGCGTCACCACACCTCGCGCCGCCTCGGCTTCACTCAGCGAAAAAACCGCGTTGGCCGCTCCGCGAATCTTGAACGAGCCGGACAGCTGCAAATTCTCGCATTTGAAATAGAGCAGCGCGCCCGCCAGTTCATCGAGCGGGTAGGAAATCATCACCTGCGTTTCCTCGATATGCGGAGCAATCCGGCGGTGAGCCTCCTGAATCGCCAGGAGGCTGGGGCCCACGAAAGATGGAGTGTCGGGTGCGTTCAATGAGAGAACTCTTAAGAAAGGCGCATTATGGCACAACTTGTCCCGGCGTGGTCCATGGGTCGCGAGAGATGCGCATTTCCCTTGCTTCCGCTTCGCGGCGCGCTAAAATCGATTTCACCCCCTTCCTACTTTGATAACCGCGCGCACTCAAACCAGCGAGCGGGGAGGAAACCATGAGTTCAAGTGAACGACGCATTGATACGCGCGTGAAGATCTGCGTGCCCCTGCGATTCCGGGCTCTCAACAATCCGGGAGCGACGGAGCAAACGGCGGAGTCGGAAAACATCTCGCAGCGCGGCATGTACTTTTTGACCGACGTTCCGCTGCAAGTAGGGACGCCGGTGGAGGTGTCGCTCCGTATGCCGCAGGAGCTCGCGGGGAAACTGGCGAGCGATGTGAAGTGCGTGGCGCGCGTGGTCCACGTTAAGCCCAGTTTTGCGCCTGGAGGCATGTCGGGAATCGGGCTGCACATCGAGCGATACGAGGCCAAGGCTTCGGCGCGGGAACGCTGGGCGAGTTAACACCCGCCTTTGAGTACATACTAACGAAAAGTCAGGACACCGTTCCGAAACGCGGAACGGTGTTTCGTGGCGCCGGCGCCACAAATCTGGGTTCAATTTCCGCTGGAGGAAATTCGTACGGTCGCCTTGGCGCTGGAAACATTTTCAAACTGATCGTACACGCGAACGGTGACCGTGTGCTCGCCCGGCGAGACTTTCTGCAATTGAAAATCGTAATTCTCGCGAGGCGCATCGCTCAAGCCTCCCGCCGGAAAGACCAGCGTCCAATCTCCCGCATCCAGACTGTATTGCGCGCGCGCGATGAAGCTCACCGGCGCGCTGGCTTGAAACCGCACGCGCACGCCGGCGCTCACGGACTCCGCGGTAAGCTGAGCGATCGCGGGCGGCGTGTTATCCACGACGAAGCGGTCGGACTCGCGCTCGGAGGACAGCCCTTCTCCGGTGGGGTTGGACAGAGCATCGCTGGCGACGATCTTCAGATAATACGCGCCGTCAGGCATGGAGGTCGTGTCCCAGGCGTAAAACCGCGTGTCCACTTTGTCCTTGAGCAGTTTCCATGACGTTTCGTTTTCGCCGCGGAAATAAATGGCGAATTCCAGCTGGTCGTCATTGGGATCGTCAGCCGTCCACAGCACGGACTGATACCCTTTTTGCGAAAAGCCTTGCGGAACAGGATCGAAATGCGCGGGGCCCGAGGACGGCGCGATGTTTGTCATCGCGGCAACCGTGAATGCGGAATTGGGTGAAGATGGCGAAGGCGGCGGCTGTGGCATGCGCAGCTGCGCGGGAGTCTGGGGACCCGAACCCGCCGTGGGCAAGGAAATTCCCTGGACGCGCACGCCGGAATCCTGCAACGTGATCGCCGTCACTTCAGGGGCGATATTTTTGGGCAAATAGGCGATGCTGAACCAATTGATCGCCGGGGGCGGGCTGCCGGCGCCGCCGCGCAACACTGCCTTCCACTGCACAAAGCGGGCGGCCGGGCAATCGAGTTTGTCTCCGGAAGGGTTTGCGTACGGGCCCGCCCAATCGCTCCAATTGGAATCGGGATCGGAGGTGTTGCCCGAGCGGGCATAGATGGCGATGCGCGAAGCCCCGGCGCTATTTGCAGCCCCGGTATTTTCACCCCACCACACGGTGCGGCCCCAGCGCGAAAAAATGTGAGCGTCAAACGGCTGCGATTCGTAGGTGCCTTCGGACTCGTTTTCCGGCCCCAGGGTGAAGACTTTTCCCGGATTGGCCGCGGCGAGAAACAGCTTTCCGCCGGGGCCGGCGGCGATCGAGGTGACCTGGCGCGAGGTAGCTTTGACGAGTTTCGAGAAAACATGATTGCCCTCGAGCTCCAGAACCGCGCCCTCATTTCCGGTACCCAGGAGAAGTTTCCCGCCTGGTAATAAACCCATAGAGTAAACAACATCGTCCCGCGCGCTCCAAAGTTCCTCGGGAGAACCATCCGGAGCGATTCGATAGACCGAACTCGAATTTACGGTGAAGAGCGGCGTAAAGGGGATTGGCTGGGCCTGCGGCACGGCTCCCGCCTGGTTTGCCCCCGGGCCAAGCGAAATCGCAAAATTCGCTGTCGCCGCAGCGGTCTCCGCCGTTATGGGGCGCGGCGGCCCGGGAGCGGGCGCGGTCTTCTCGCCCACGGCGGCGATGTACAGATCCCCATTGGCGCCTTCCAGAAGCGTGGTGATTTCTTTTTTAGAGGTTTCATAGAGCACAAAGGCGCGGCGGTTGCCGGCGGCCTTGGGGATGCGCAGAACCCGCCCGCTCGGCTCCGTCCCTGCCAGCACGTTTGCGTTGGCATCGAACGCCAGCGATCGTATATGAGTTTCCTCGCTGGAATAAAAGACCTGCCCCTTGCCATCCGGCGCGACGGAAAAAATCCTTCCGGTGTCGCCGGTGGCGACGTAAACGGTTCCGTCCTTGTCCACAGCTAGGTCCCAAATATACTTGGTCTTCGGATCGAAGAAGACCGAGGATTGCCCGGCGGGAGTCACTTTGTACACTTTGCCGTCGGGCGAGGTGCCGACGAACAGATTGCCGGCGGCATCGACGGCAAGCGCCTGGGCTGCCAATTCAGAAGATTCAAACACGCTGGTGGTCTTGCCGCTCGCGTCGATTCGCAGCACTTTCGCGTTCGAGCCGCCCGCCGCGAACAGGTTTCCCTTGGAATCGGCCCGGATTTGCAAGAGATAGGCGAGGTTGGCGTCGGCAAATTCGGCGAACCGCGGGGCCAGAAACATTTTTCCGTCGCTGCGCAGCGCCACGCCTTTCGCCGTCCCTTTGTCAAACTCTTCAAACGTGGTTTGCCGCCACCAGCGGGTGTGTTCGGCCAGCGCCGGCCCGGCAATGGCCAGTAGGGCAGCGACGAAAAGTGCCAGCGTACACGGGCGAGCAAGGGCGGCGGTTCTTGCGCCGCGCGTATTGCGGGCGTTTGAAAATGCATTGCGCATAAGACTCCTCAGAGGAGCGGGCGACGCGCGCCAGCCTGCCGCTTACTTGATTTGAATCGTAATGGTTGCGGATCCTTGAACGATTTGATCGAGCGGCAGAGACCATTCTCCCGCCGCCGATTCTCGAACGATCAGGGAGCTTGCCGGGCCGCCGCGCTGATCGAGAAGATTGATCTGGGATGCGGGGACGTTCGGCATCACTTTATCCTGCACCACCATGGTCGGCGAAGAGCCGAGCAGCGTCACGTACAGCCGGTTGTTTCTGCGTTCCCGGTTCAACACAGAAATGAGTTGCTCCAGGCTGTCCAGGCGCGCCTGCGATCCGGAGATGATGCTCATGCGGTTCAGTGTGCCCGAATCGCTGGCCAGAATTTGCATGGACGTGCCGCGCACCGCCTGCGGGGGAATCGCGATGCGCACATCGCGGATCACAGGGGAACCTCGGTAAGGCCGCAATTGCACGCGGACGGTTACCGTGTCGCCCGGCTCAGCCTGGGATTTATCCAGCCACGCGCCCTCGATGGTCACCTGGCGGCGCTCCGGCATGGACTCCATGCGGAGCGTCACGCGCTCGATATTCGCCGTTTCATACTGGTTCGAGAAAATTCGTTGGAAAATGTTTTGAACGGCGCTCGACACCGGCAAGCCGTCGGGTATGAAGGAATCAATCGGCGGGAAAAGATTGTCGAGCGTGACGCTGGAGTGGCCGGCGATATCGATTCCTCCCGTCAAGTGCAGCGTGGTTCCTTCCCCGTACACGCTGCTCTGAATCAGGCCGTTCAGCGCCGCAATGCCCATCAGAATCGGGGTGAGCTTGGGATTCGACATCATGCGGAAGGAAAGGTGTTTGTCACCATCCGGCGTGGCCACGGTCATGTCAATGGGAATCAATTTCGGCGCGGCGCCCAAACTGCCCACGACCGCGGTGACGCGGTCCTGGCTGAACGAGCCGATCGTTCCGCCGACGTTCACAATTTTCGTCGATTCCAGATCGGAGCTGAGCGTGGTCAGCACGCGCGCCCGGGCCATGGGCATTTGAACCGAGCCGAAACCAAACAGCGGATGTCCGCAAACATACACGCGCCCATCCACGATGGCCGTGACCGTGCACGAAGCGCCTAGCGACAAATCGCCTTCGAGAAGCACGGCGGTGACCATGTCTCCCGGGACGAATGTTTCCGTCATCCGGCCGCGCGTCAACGCTACCGCCCTGCGCCGCAGACATGCCATAGGCTGCAAACTCATTCTCGAATTGGCGAATGGCCACGCCGCTGAAACCGGAAAATACCAGCGGGGAATCAATCGGCGTTAGAAAACTTCCGCCGGAAACGCCGGCGCGCGAAGCCCAATCCGAAGGAATATCGAATCGCGCTTGCGTTTGTTGAGAGGGCGCCCCCGCGCCCGGCATGGCCTCGGCGCGCATCGTGCCGGCCTGGCCTTTTGGCAGGCTCAATATATTTTCAATCGGCGTGACTCCCGCCAACGGTTCCTTGGAAAACGCGCCGAGCTTCAGCGATAATGCGCCTGCCAGTTTCCCGTCTATGTAGACCGGACTTCCGCTCATCCCCGCGACGACGCCGGTGTGCTCCACTTTCGGGCCCAGGAGTTGCACGAGGATGATCGATTCCTTCGGCGCCAGAAAATTCGGCATCACGCCAATCACCACCAGATCGAATTTCTCAATCTGGTCCCCGGCAAAAATCGTGTAAGCCTCGCCCTTCATTCCCGGCTGGACCTGCGAGAGCGGAAAAATCTCCGGATCGGCAGCAAACAGGGCGGGCGCGAGCAGGGACACTAGGAGCGCGGCAAGCAGGATGCGCTTGCAAGATAGGAAGAGGCGAGCCGGGCGACCTGTTCTATCTATATGCATTAACCTTCCATGATACGCGTGCTGACTTTGGGAATCAATCATGAGGGGTAAGACGTTCGTCAGTTTGTTTCGGGTGAAATTTGAAGAAGTAGGCCGAAAAGACAAGCGGCCGCCACAAAACTTGCGGACGGGGTTCGCAGGCGCGCGAGTTCAAGGGCGGGCTCTCGCCTAAGTCAGGTTGTTGGTTGTACTCGAAGGCTCCGGCCTTGGAACGCGTTTTCCTGCAACCGGGTCGGGCTCCTCGGTGGCGCCCTTGGGAGCCAACAAATAAAGCGAGACAGTCATCACTAGTGCGCCCAGTACGACTTCACCCGGAAAGGCGTAACGGTGCATCCACTTCAGTTGGTCGAGTCCCAGGAGTGACTGAGGCGAAACAATCATCCAGACACCCAATGCCATAAGCATCCACCCGATCAGTCCGGACAGGCCTGGCGGCCGGCCTTGATTCGTGAATGACTCCGAAGCAATTTGAATTTTGGGTGACGCCCGATCTGCGGGCCCCAGGTATTTGCAAAATCGATCGTTCAGCAGCGCGCCCACGAGGCCATTGTTGGTGGTGTTGCCGGCGGTGGAGAACATTGGAATCAGACCAGTGTACATGGTCACAAACGTGGCCACGAATCCATCAACGTCCCGCACGTGCAGCAGCACCGCTACGATCGGCGACATAAAGAATGCCGCGCCTCCGGGGATGCCAGGCGATTCCAAACCTAGAACAAGCACCGGCGGAATCAGCGTCAGAATCTCTGCCAGCGAAAGCGGTAAATTGAGCAGCCGGGCCACGGAGATTGTAACCAGCATGACGGAAATGGTGGCGCAACTTTTATTCATCACCGTGCCGAAAACGATGGAGACCTCCGCCATTTCACGAGGCAAACCCAGTTCGGTTTCGGCAGAAACAAGATTCATCGCCAGGGTTTCGTAGGATCCTCCCGTGCCGAATCCTGTTGGCCACACCGACGCGTAGTACGAAGCGATCTGTTTCCAGGAGCGCTTCGACGCCAACTTCACGAAAGTGGCGAGGATGACGGACCAACTCACCGTTACAAGGCCCACCCAAAGAGTCGTCTGGCCGTAAGCGGTCATGCCCTTAACGCCGAACTTCATGGGAATGCCTATGGCCAGGCAGCCGATCATCACCGGGTAGTACCAGAGAAGTTTCTGGAACAACCACAGCGTGACCTGGCTGCCCAGGATCAGACCCCGCGCCACGGAATGGAGACTTGGGATGACGGCTGCCATATACCCGATGAATACAGCGACGACCAACGCTTGAATGAGTGGCTGCTCGGAAAGCAGCGTGGAGAAGGACTGTCCGACTTGCTGAAGCCACTGGCCGGCCCCCAGGATAGGCACGCCAGGAGCGGCAAACGGCAGTTTTGTGAGAATCGGAATCCAAATCGTGACGTAGGCCAGAGAGGCAAATCCCAGGACAACGTAGGCAGCCAGGATCGACCCGAACAGGCGCCCGGCGCCTTGCCGGTTGTACAGGACCAGCTTGGCCGTGGCTCCGGAGAGCAGTACGAAGATGATGAGCGTGGCAAATGTCACGACTGCCTTGGGGAAATAGGTGCCGCTCGCATAAATTAAAGCAGCCACATGGTTTCCCGTGAATCGCATGCCAATCAGCAAGCCGCCAGCCAAGAACACAATTACCCAGATCGGCATGGGAATTCCGAAATAGTCTCCGGGCTTGGTTTTCCGGGTCGAAGTTTTCGTTGTGTCAGGCGCCATGAGGGCCGTTCCAGTCCTGGCGGATTTTTCTCCAAGAGGATATGACCCGGCATGCTTGCGAGTCCAGATAGTACCTCAGGGATTCTCCCGACGGTCAATTCTCTTCGGAAGGTTGTTTGTCGTTCGCGCTCTCTGATATCTTTCGCGCATGCCACCTATCCTGAATTTAGAGTGCTCCCGTTGCCGAAATACTGTTTCCGCGCAAACTCCGCAGACGCTGTGCCCGGCTTGTTCAGGTTCGCTGTATGTCCGGTACGATTTGAAGCCGCTGCGCGGCTTGGCGGCGCG
The DNA here is from genome assembly GCA_963813185.1 of uncultured Acidobacteriota bacterium. Taxonomy (GTDB): domain Bacteria; phylum Acidobacteriota; class Terriglobia; order Acidiferrales; family UBA7541; genus Palsa-360. The sequence continues at coordinate 35,020 of CAWEYA010000018.1, read as the reverse complement.
CGACAAAATCGCGCAGCATGCTTCCTCGGTACCCTGGGCCGGCATGTGGCGCTACAGCCTGGTCCTGCCGGATGCCAAGCCAGTCACGCTCGGCGAGGGCTGGACCCCCATGCTCCAAAGCCGCCGCTTCCCGAATGTGTTTCTTAAAGAGGAGGGCGCCAACCCGACCTCCACGTTCAAAGCACGCGGACTGGCGCTGGCAGTCACCATGGCGCGCCACTACGGCCTGAAGAAGCTGGCCGTGCCATCGGCCGGGAATGCCGCAGGCGCTCTGGCAGCTTACGCAGCCGCAGCGGGGATCGAAGCGCATATCTTCATGCCAAAAGATGTGCCGTTCGCTAATTTCGTCGAGGCGACGATTTACGGGGCCCACGTGACGCTGGTCGATGGACTCATCTCCGACTGTGGACGCATCGTGGCCGAACGCAAGGAGAAAGAGGGCTGGTTCGACATCTCCACGCTGAAGGAGCCATTCCGCGTCGAAGGCAAGAAGACCATGGGCTATGAATTGGTCGAGCAACTTGGATGGGAATATCCCGATGCGGTTTTTTATCCCACAGGCGGCGGAGTCGGGCTGATCGGAATGTGGAAAGCGTTTCTGGAGATGGAAGAACTCGGCTGGGTGCGTCCCGGGAAGCGGCCGCGCATGATCGCGGTGCAATCTTCCGGGTGCGCGCCGGTGGTCCGCGCGTTTGAGCAGGGCGCAAGCGTGAGCCAGATGTGGCAAAACGCCGCTACATTTGCGGCCGGCCTTCGCGTGCCGAAACCCTACGGGGATTCCATCATGCTCGAAATCCTGCGGGAATCCGGCGGTGTGGCACTCGCTTTATCCGACGAGCAGATTCTGGCGTCGCTGAAGGACTGGGGGAAACACGAAGGCGTATTTCTTTCACCCGAAGGAGCCACTGCAACGGCTGCATACGATCATTTGCTCACAACCGGGTTCCTCACCGCAAAGGACCGCGTCGTATTGTTTAATACCGGTGGAGGACTCAAGTATACGGATGTGACCGCTCAAGCTTTGGGGTTGCACGCTTCGGTTACTTGAGCGGAGAATATCGCTCCAGGGCGAGTATTTGAGGGTGCCGGCTCCGGTAGGATGACGCCGCCAAGGCGATCGGGCCACCACCCGCGCATCAGATTTTTTGGAAACCGGTCTGGCAACGCATTCAGGAAACTTTCAGAACGTTCGATTAGTATTAAGTACATTGGATGTCTGCCAGAGTGAGTGCAGGCGCAAGATTCGTAATCGAACGAGCGGGCTGAAGGAACTAAAGATGCATTTCTCAGCGCCTTTCATACGACGGCCCATTGCCACTTCGCTGCTGAGTATCGCAATCCTGCTTGCGGGCGGCGTAGGTTTTTACTTTCTGCCAGTGGCGGCTTTGCCCCGCGTAGATTTTCCGACACTCTATGTTCGAGCCAACTTGCCGGGGGCCAGTCCGGAAACGATGGCCTCATCGGTGGCAACCCCGCTGGAACGCCAATTCGGGCGGATCGCGGGCGTCACGCAGATGACGTCCACGAGCCAACTTGGCGCCTCGGGGATCGTTCTTCAATTCGATTTGGATCGGGACATCAACGCCGCTTCCCGCGACGTGCAGGCGGCTATTAATGGCGCCGCGGGACAACTGCCCACTGGATTACCATCCTTGCCGAACTACCGCAGGATTAATCCCGCCGAAGTCGACATTTTAGATCTGGATGTTTCGTCGGACACGGTTCCCCGGGGCCGTCTTTACGATTTGTGTGATTCCTTCCTGGCCCAAAAGATATCCCAGGTCGCGGGCGTAGGCCTGGTTCGCATTTCCGGGGGAGCCAAGCCCGCGGTTCGTGTGGACCTGAATCCGAACGCGCTGGCGCATTACGGGATTGGTTTGGAGGAAGTGCGGGCGGCGCTACGGTCCGCCAACGCGAATACTCCCAAAGGAAATCTGGAAAACGAATCCAATCGGTGGACCCTGAGCGCCACCGACCAACTCCTCAAACCTGACCAATATTCTCCATTGATTGTCGCTTATAGGAATGGGGCTCCGGTCCGGTTAAGTGATATCGCCAAAGTGACCGAGGGAATTGAAGACCTGCGCAACTCCGCATTCGCGAACGGCAGAATTTCCGTGTCCATGGGCATTGGCCGGGAACCTGGCGCCAACGTAATACAGACCGTGGACCGCATCATGGCGCTGCTTCCGGAATTGCGCGCTTCCATCCCGCCCACGGTTAAACTCGATACCAACTTTAATCGCACCACTACGATCCGCGCGTCGGTCAACGATATCGAATTCACCATGTTTTTGAGCGTGATTCTGGTGATCATGGTCATTTTTCTTTTCTTGCGCAACGCCTGGGCCACGATCATTCCGAGCATTGCGGTACCGCTCTCGATCGTCGGAACGTTCGGAGTGATGTCGCTGTTGCACTACAGTCTGGACAATCTCTCCCTCATGGCGCTGGCGATCTGCACCGGGTTCGTGGTGGACGACGCGATTGTGGTGATCGAGAACATCTCGCGGTATCTGGAAGCGGGGGATACCCCGATGCAAGCAGCCATGCGGGGATCCCGCGAAATCGGATTTACGGTCCTGTCGATGAGCACTTCCCTGATGGCCGTATTTATTCCGCTCTTGTTGATGGGCGGGGTCATCGGAAGATTGTTCCGGGAATTCGCCGTCACCTTGAGCGTGGCCATTGTGGTTTCCCTGTGCGTGTCTCTCACCACAACGCCGATGATGTGCGCCCGATTTCTGAAATCGGAAAAGGAAATGAAGCACGGCAAAATGTTTCAGGCGAGCGAGCGGGTGTTCACACGGAGCGTGAAGACTTATGCCGCGGGGTTGCGCTGGGTCCTGCGCCATCAACCTTTGATGCTGGCCCTTACGGGCGCGACCATCTGCCTGAGCGCGTATTTGTATATCGTCATCCCCAAGGGCTTTTTCCCTCCGCAGGATACCGGGCTGATGGCCGGAAATATTCTGGGGGCGCAGGATACTTCCTTTCCCGCGATGCAACAGAAGCTAAAGGAATATACCGACATCATCGTGAGCGACCCAGCCGTAAAAAGCATGATCGGCCAAACAGGGGGCGGGGCGGAAAATACAGGGGGCATGGAGATTGAATTGAAGCCGGTAGGCGAGCGTAAAGTCACCGTGTACCAGGTGATTGAGCGCCTCCGGCCCAAACTTGCCGCGATTCCGGGAGCCACACTTTTCCTGCGGGCTTATCAAGACATTACGGTCGGCGGGCGGATCAGCAGTTCGCAGTATCAATACACGCTATCCAGTGAAAATCTCAATGACCTGCTGGAATGGGCGCCGCGCGTGGAATCGGCCATGAGCCAGATGCCCGAATTGCGCGACATTGCCAGCGATCAACAAACGCGCGGTTTGCAAGCCACCCTGGTGATTGATCGCGATACGGCATCGCGATTGGGCATTTCACCGCAGGCCATCGACAACACGCTGTACGATGCGTTCGGCCAGCGGCAGGTCTCCACGATCTACACACAGTTGAACCAGTATCACGTGGTGATGGAGGTTGATTCGGCGTTTCGGAACAGCACGGACGCTATCCGTGGATTATACGTAAGGTCATCGAGCGGCAACCAGGTACCCCTCAGCGCTTTTACTCACTATGAGACGAAGAATACCGCCCTCTCCGTCAACCATCAGGGCCAATTTCCCGCGGTTACGATTTCGTTCAATCTTGCGGAGGGCGTCGCTCTGGGCGATGCGGTGACGAAAATCCAAGAGGCGGTCTTTCACATGGGACTTCCCGCCGATATTCATCCGACGTTCCAGGGAAACGCGCAGGCCTTTCAGTCCTCCTTATCGAGCCAGCCATGGCTCATTCTGGCCGCGCTCATCACCGTTTACATCGTGTTGGGGATGCTTTACGAAAGTTACATCCACCCGATTACGATTCTCTCGACGCTGCCCTCGGCCGGTGTGGGAGCTTTGCTGGCCTTGTTGATCTCTCGCAATGAGTTGACCGTCATCTCGCTCATTGCCATTGTGCTGTTGATTGGGATCGTCATCAAAAACGCCATCATGATGATCGATTTCGCCATTGAAACCGAACGGACAGGGAAGACCTCCGAGGAATCGATTTATCAGGCCTGCCTGCTGAGATTCCGCCCGATCATGATGACCACCATCGCTGCGCTTTTTGGAGGATTGCCGCTGGCGTTAATGACCGGTACCGGTTCGGAAATGCGCCGCCCCCTCGGGATCAGCATCGTGGGCGGCTTGATGGTGAGCCAGATGCTGACTCTCTTTACGACGCCTGTCATCTACCTGTATATGGATCGCCTGCAATTGCGAATCAAGGGGCGCAAAGAGGCGCGGCTTTTCGGAGGGCACGCAACTCCTCACCCCGCATCCGCCAAATAGCTGCCGCTCCCCTGGCAGCTATTCCTTACGACATCTTCAGTGGCACACACTTCAGCCTATGTGATTTTTTGGACGAGAAAAAGTAAGGACCACACACGCTGAAGCGTGTGCCACTTTACGAGCGGGCCATGCAAAAGGTGCCCGCCGATGCGGTTGCAAAAGTGTTCCTCCCGGGGCAAACTTTCCTTATGAGCACATACGACCTGATTTGCATTGGAGCGGGGCCCACGGGGCTGGCCTGCGCCATCGAAGCCAAGCGCGTGGGGATGCGCCCGCTGGTGATCGACAAAGGCTGCCTTTGCAATTCTCTCTACCATTACCCCGTCAATATGGTGTTTTTCACCACGCCGGAACTTTTGGAAATCGGCGATCTGCCGCTCACAAGCGCCGCGGAGAAGCCGACGCGCAGCGAGGCGCTCAAATATTATCGCAAGTGCGCCGAGCACTATGATCTGGACTTGCGGCTCGGCCACCGCGTGGAACGAGTCGAGGGCGCCGACGGAAAATTCAGCGTGCACACGCGCGATGAGCAGGGAAATGCCGCGCAATTCGCGGCCAAAAAAATCGCGGTGGCAACGGGCTACTACGACCTTCCCAACCGCATGGGGATTCCGGGTGAAGATTTGCCGCACGTCTCGCACTACTACACGGAGGCCCATTCTTTCTGGCGGCAGAATGTGGTGGTGATCGGCGGGAAAAACTCGGCCGCGGAGGCCGCCCTGGATCTTTACCGCAACGGCGCGAAAGTCACTCTGATTCACCGTCGCGCGGAACTTGGATCGACGATTAAATATTGGGTTCGGCCGGACATCGAGAACCGCATCAAGGCCGGACAAGTTCGCGCGCACTTTGAAACCAGTGTGAAGCGCATCGAGCAAGGGCGAGTCGTGCTCTCCAACCACGCGGGCGAATTGTCATTGCCCGCGGATCAGGTTTTTGCGTTGACCGGATACCATCCGGATTTTGAATTCCTTCGCGCCCTGGGAATTTCTCTCGATCCCGAAACCAATAAGCCCACCATGGACGCGCAAACCCATGAGAGCAACGTTCCGGGAATTTTTGTCGCGGGCGTCGTCATCGGCGGAAATCACACCAGCGAAATTTTCATTGAAAATGGCCGCTTCCACGGCAAGCAAATCATTGCCGCTTTGACCGGCGGGCGTTTACATTCGAGCGCCAATGTTTGACACTATTTTCTGCGCGATGCTAGAGTGAATTGTTCAGGAATGAAGCAAGGGCCGAAGTAGCTCAGTTGGTAGAGCAGTCGATTCGTAATCGACAGGTCGGCGGTTCAAGTCCGCCCTTCGGCTCCAAACATCCCTTTTATTTACAATGCGTTGCATTTTTCAGTTTGGCCGCTTTTCGCCTGACGTTGCACGGACGTTGCACAGCGAAAAAGGAAATTGACGCTCGGAATTAACAGGAAAAGCGCCGGGAGGGAGGCTGAGAGTGAAAGGAAAACGAGAGCAAGCTGAGTTGATTGTGAGACTTGACCAGCAGGACGGCCTTGCGCACGTCTGCGTTTCGGTGTGGCCTGCCATGTACCGGAAGATGTGCCGATTGTACGGCCCTTGGCTCGACGGAGTTAATCCCGAGCAGTCGGCCAGGTGGAAGCTCCCGCTCAAGGCGGTATCGTTCCGGCGGATCTTGCAGTCCACAGGACCGCGTAGAGTGCCCAGTTCTGCCTTCAAACATCGAGAGAAACCGCAGTTTGAGAGCGTAGCGAACGAAAGCTAAGTAAAGAGACCCGGAAGCGAGACTGGTATCACTAACTTTGCAGGTTTTCGGTCGACGGCGGGGGAAGAACCCCGGCACAAATCGTCCAGCTAGCCCACACCACTATCTCGTACATTGCGACGCCGGGGTCGTCAATGGCTCCCGCTCTGCGTATCCGGAATCCAGGGCCTAAGTAAACAGGGCCGAAGGGGGCGAATGACTGAAGGACATCCTGAGGCAATTCCCGTGCAAAGGCCACATCAATTTCGTAGGCGCTCAATGATTCGTCCGTTGGCGAGCCAGTACTCGCACCCTCGCACGACCTTTTTTGACACCAAGTACAGCATGTTCGCGGGAATCGGTATCTGGAACTGTAGCTTTGCCGGAACCTCTGGGTGCGGCCCCATGCCTGGAAGCACATGGCTTGGTCATCGCTCGAATAGGGTCTTACTTCATCACGAATTTTGTCTCTTAGAGCTACCCGGTGTCGCCTTTCCTTTTCACTTAGGCCACTCGCTCCAATGCCAAACGATCTAATGGCCTTTTTCGAGAGTCCAGACGCTCCAACATTTTGTGGGTCAACGCGGAACGCGAGCCGCACAAAAAGTTCCTTCTCCATTTCTCCGAAGTCGTGATTGCAACGTCCACAACTTGGCGCGGTCCAGCGCTGTACCTCTGACGGGGTAGACATCGATACCACGAATCCGGGAAAACGTGGTCCTTCGTTGCCTTTATCAAGCGCTCACGGCAATGGATACATCTCCCGTCGCTCTTCGGTCGGTTTACCATCGAGCAGGTCCAGGGATGGGCAGACGCCTCGCCCATTATTCATATGGTAAATCTCTTTCGCACCGTTGCGACCCACGAGGGAACTTTACCTTTGTCGAACTGGCGGAGGGCGACGGCAACATACGGGCCAGATTCGTCACTCTCGGTTCTAAAATGGAGGACCTCCCATGGTCCAGAGCCTTGCATGTCGAATACAAAGTGCTGCTGCGCTTTCTGGTAAGCTTCATACCAATCACTTGACCGAACACAGTCGAATTGTGCAACAGCCCAGGAGCCAACGTTGGGTTTTGTGTACAGCTTCCCTACAAACTCCGAAGCACTAAACTCTCTGAGTATTTCCAATGCAATTTCTGGCTCGATAGTCGAACCCTCCCCCCAAAAAGGCCTCTTAAGAGCTCTCTGTGGCCAAACAAATTTACCGTAGACGAACGGCTGTTGGGACTTCGGGCTCATAACTTCAGCTCCGGTATTTCGACGTACCCGCCTATTCTTTCATGCGCTTTGTTATACGCTTCCCAAATCGTCTTGACGGTATCCCTGATCTTAAAGCGGCTCCAACTTTCACAGAATAGGTCTTTTGTGTTTGAAAAGTGCTTGTCTAAATCAATTTGGGGTGGTTCCAGTGCCAAATTCGGGGCTCCGGCATAAAAGTGTTTGATGTCCACTTGTGCTGATTGCTCCTTGAACAGAAGAACGGCCCTACTCGCGCCACGCATTGCACCATACTCGTAAATGACGTTGGGTCGCAGGCCATCCAAACATACAACTCCGAATGCGCAATCAGTAATGGATGCAAGGATCGATTCGTGCTGGCTCTCTCCGGGCGTAAGAGAGCCAGGCGTTCGCCTCAAGGCGAAATGCTTAGCGAAAACTATATCAAGATACTCGGCGAATAATTCGATTTGCGGCTCACCAGTTGAATAAGACAAAAAATAAAAGCGCTTCGCTGGCCTGATCAGTTCAGCTTTCGGTTGTTCTAACCTCAGCTTGGGCATGAGGAAACGATTCTACTACCTAGTTCATTTCGCCTAACTCTTTTTCTTCTTCCTCCCTGGCCTAATGCCAGCTAGCACCTTCCGGGCCTTCTCAATATCGCGGGCCGTCCAGAGCCGGACACGCACTCCCCCGATTTTCTGCAACGGCGGCGCTTTGACCGTCTTGGCCGTGACGTGCCTTTGCAGAGTTATGAGCGCGACGCGTAGCTTCCTGGCCGCCTCGCGGGTTGAGAAGCTTTTCATACACACACCTATATCAGATTAGAAACGCAGATGTCAAGCGGGAGCCAGGCAGGGTAGCGACTCATTTGAAGTCAGATTTTATGAATGCGCTCTAAATCGAAAGTGAGGGGATTCGTGGAGGCATCGAAAGCAACCTTGAAATTGTCGAAAAATCCTCTTCGTCCTAATACTGCGGCAAGCGGTATGTCATATGAAAACCCGTCAATAATGGTAATGATGTGCCCCGCGACATAAAGTGAAATCTTATGCGGTAAAGCAAGGTCGGCTTGCCCGAAATACCGTACGTTTCTTCGACTTCCCCTTTTTCGATATTGAATCCCACGCCCTTACCAAGCCCCGCGTGGAAAATGCAACGCGAGGCTCCCGAATCAATGAGTGCTTCAAATCTCTTGGAGGGAGGTGAGTGTGTAACCGGGTTGCTGATCTGCACTTGTAGAGTGGCGCAGTAATCAGATTCACCATTTGGCGTTGGATAATTCTTATATGCGAATTTCAATATTTTCTCAAACGCAGAAGGGAAGCCATTTCGCGGGCGTCTTTATGATAATTGGGTCAAGAACACCCGCACAGTCGCTTCCCAGCGCAGCCTCTTCGTAAGTTGCCCCTGTTGCGATAATCTTGCTTTCGTCATCGGAAAGAGCAACCCAAGCATCCAAAGGAGCTGAACGCAAGGCGGCGATTCTGGGACTATCGGCAACGCTGGACATGGGATCCTCCGCAAGATAGATGCATGAGGTAGCGAACGGGTTCGTTCAGGTCAAGATAACTCTTGGCTACGTTGTGAACAAACCTTGTCTCCAATAAATCTGTCAAACGTTGCACATTGCGTTGCACAATCGACTGGCGAAAGGGGGCGAAAGAGGGGGAATAGCGTGAATGCCAGCGATTGAAAGGAAAAGGGATGCAAGGAAACCGTCAATTCGTAATCGACAGGTCGGCGGTTCAAGTCCGCCCTTCGGCTCCAGAATTTCCGCAACTCCTTCTGATCCGGAAATAATATCCGCGCACACGAAACACGAATCGCACTCTTGAATCCTGGGGACGCCACTCTCTCGATTGGCGTCTGGCACACCGCCAATCGGGAGATTGGCGTTCCCAGGCGGCGAATTCCCCACTCGTTGCAATCCAGCCCGGCTACTGCGAAGCCCGGCTGCGCTCAACATTGGCCCGCCCCCAAAGCTCTTCGCTGGCGATCCGAGCGCCCTCGGCCATGGCCTCCAGCTTGGCCCACATGATTGAGGGATGAACGCGCCGGTTAAACTGCTCCTGTGCAAACCCGCAATCGGTGCTGGCGATGACGTTCTCGCGGCCCAGGACACCCGCGAACCGCAAGATTCGTTCAGCTACGAGTTCGGGATGCTCCACGACATTGGTGCCATGGCTGACGACGCCAGGGGCCAGGATCTTGCCTTCCGGTAGCTTCACGTCCTTCCAGACGCGCCATTCGTGCTCGTGGCGGGGATTGGCGGCTTCGATGAGGTAAGCGCCGGCACGGACCTTGAGAATGAGATCGACGATTTTCCGCAGTGGGACATCTGTTGTGTGTGGCCCCGGCCAGCTTCCCCAGCAAACGTGGTAGCGCACGCGATCTTCCGGGATTCCTTCCAAGGCGTGGTTCAGGACCTCGACGTGGCGGGCCACCCAGCGGTAGTAGTCGTCGAAGCTCGCCGGGGGCACCATCCTGTCGTACGTCACAGCGGCGCGGGCGTCGTCCACTTGCAGCAGGAAACCGGCGTCCACGATGGCGCGGTATTCGGTCCTCAGCGCCTCCGCCAGGGCGATCACCAGCTCCTCATCGTTGCGATAGTATTCGTTCTTTCGGTCTGGGATAGCGCTGGAGGGAGCGGCCACTGGCAAGAACGCCTCTTCCGCTTTCACGCCCTTCAGCCCGGCTTTCAGGTTGTCAATGTCATGCTGAAGTTCGGCGAGGCCCGTGTATTGAACGGGGGCAACGCACACCGCTTCTTGCTTTGTCACGTTTGACCATGTGCGATCATTTCCACCTTCTAATTCCGCATAAAACTCCTTGAAGCGCTCCCTGTCCGCGCCCCGGGCAAATGGATCGGCGCCGGGCCGGATCGGGCGCATCTCGAAGCCGCTCACGCGCTTCAGTGCATAGAGCGACCAACTGGTGGATTTTCCGAATTCGCCGTCGTTCACGACGTCAATGCCCGCCTGAGCTTGCCGGCGCACCACTTCGGCGACGGAGTCTTTGAGGCATTCCTCGTAAGCGCGCACATCGGCGGCCTCGCCGTCCTCCCGCGCGCGCACGAGTTCGAGAAGACGGGGCGGACGGATCAGGCTGCCGACATGCGTAGTCAAAATTCGATTGGAGCTGCGCTTCATCGGGAGTGGCCCTTAGGGTTTGAATTCGATCAGGAGATTGCTGATCGGGAGCACGCCAACGTCCTTGGATGCGTGGACTACCGCGGGTCTCCACGTCACGAAGTCAGGCACTAATTCGCGGGTTTCCTGTTTTCCGTCTGTCCACTGCTGCACCATCGTGTCGTTCAGGAAGATCGCCAAGCGCTGGTTGTGGCTGTGAGGAGCGGCGTACTCGCCGGGCTGCATCTTTTCCGCAAACACGGTGAAATCTTTTCCGTCGTACAAAATTTTGTTGCCCGGCGGTGGCGGCGTTCCGGGGGCCGGAGGAATTACTTTGGGATGCGCTGGTTTAATCGCTACTTCCAGAAAATCTCCGGATTTGGGAGGAATGTAGCGCTCGCCTGTCTTGAATACTTTGACGTCGCCTCGCTCCATCTTTTGGCCATTCACCTCGACAGGGCCTAGAGCCACCACGACGCGCTCTCCGCAGGACGCCGCAGCCGCCGCGCACGGCGCGCTATTTTTGAACACGCGAAGGAAATCGTTTTCGAGCAAGGGGCTCGCCGGAATGGCCTGAAGAAAAAGCAGGGCCGCGAGGGTCAATTTCATTTTCGTTGCGCCTTTCCAAATCGCGTGCGCGTAGCGACGCGTAGTGCACAGCAGAGGAGCTTCTAATTCACCATGCGGCGAACGCTTTCGAGGGCCTGGCGCGCGAGCGTGTAACGAGGCTCGATGGCCAGCGATTTCTGAAAGAGCTCGCGCGCGCGGTTGATCATCCCTTTGGCGAGATAGACACGGCCTAGGTTGAAGTAAGGAAAATGGCGCGGTTCATAGCGCTTGGCCGTCATGGCCTGCTCGAGCCACGGAATGGCCTCGTCGAAGCGGTTGAGGTCGATCAGATATGCGCCAATGTCGTTGTACGGGTTGCCGAAGTCCGGATCGATCTCGATGGCGCGTTTACATTCCGCGATCGCTTCTTCGATTTTTCCCTGAAAATGATACGTCCAGCCGAGAAATGTGTAAGCCTCCGCGGTCGGATGCAACGCCAGGGATCCGAGGTAGAGTTCGACGGCGCGGTCGTAATCGCCCTCCATTTGCGCCGCAAAAGCCTCCTGGAAGCGCTGCTTCGCCTCAGTCTCGCGATTGGGTGACATGGGTCATTTAGAGCACAGCGAGGGAAACGTGTCAAATTCCGCCACGTTTTTGTAGGACAGCCACTCCTGGCTGTCCGCCTTTGCCATGCCCAGATTGTGCGGGGCAGCCAAGAGGACAGCCAAGTGTGGCTGTCCCACCGGAAATCACATTTTCGTCATTTCAAATCCGTCGATCTGTACGTCGAGCTGGTGGTTGATGCGGATACCGTAGATGCCGTCGGTCTTCGCGGCCCCTCCGGTTTTGGGCAGCGATGTGACGACCGTGCCGTTGATGACAAAATCGATTTTGTCGGCCTTCACACGCACTTCCAGTGCGTTGGTGGCCGTTCCGCTGGCATCGGGCTTTTTCACCGCGGGGCTGGGAGTCTTGGGCGACACTCCTTGCGTCGAGGACCCTTCGCGCCGCTTGATGAGATACGTGCCGTCGTCCGTCACCATGAAGTACAAATAGCTTTGCCCTCCGCCTTCGAGGCCGCTTCCGCCGAAGATGAGCCCGTAGTATTCGTCATAGCCCGTGGATTTGATCAGCTTGAATGTGCCCTTGAGCGTGTAGTTTCCGCTGGCCGTATTCGCCGGGTTCCAGTAGATAGCCGCCATGGGATTCACGGCGTGGAAGCCCGGCCCGCTGACCGTGAACTTGTTGGCGCCTGGAGCATCCGGGTCGGACGCGTCCGAGCTGTGGTCCGAACGCAACTTCCAGCCTTTTGGCGACTGCGCGAACGCCGGCGCAATCGCGAGCAGCGCGGCCAATACCAATCCAATGAAGTGCTTCATCTCTGTGCCTCCTCGGGAAATGGCTTCGCCAGATCATACTCCCGTTCCAAGTGTATGTGGCTTGGATTTGTGCGGCGGGCGCTACAAAAGACCGAGGTAGTCCCACGGGCCATTTTCTCAGTATCCGCGATGGGGAGTCTGCGGCTGGGATTATCCGCATGCTAGAATTCTCGTGTGTCCAAACAAATCATTCGTCCTGCCCGCACGATTAGCGGATCGCTCGAAGTTCCCGGCGACAAATCTATTTCGCATCGTTACGCAATGCTTGCATCGCTCGCCGAGGGGCCCAGCGAGATCTCGCACTTCTCCGCCGCCGCCGACTGCCGCAGCACGCTGGATTGTTTCTCGCGACTCGGCGTGAAAATCGAGATTCAAGGCGACCGCGTCCGCATCACCGGCCTCGGTCTCGAGGGACTGCGCAGACCGCGCAGTACGCTTGATGCCGGAAATTCGGGCACGACGATGCGCATGCTTTCCGGGATTCTGGCAGGACAGGAATTCCGCTCGACCCTCGATGGCGACGCTTCCTTGCGGCGCCGGCCGATGCGCCGCGTGATGGGCCCGCTCCAAAAAATGGGCGCGCGGATTCAATCCCGCGACGGAGGCTTTGCGCCGCTGAAGATCGAGGGCGCGCGTCTTTCTCCAATCGAGTACGCCCTGCCTGTGCCAAGCGCGCAGGTAAAATCCGCCGTCCTACTGGCCGGATTGTTTGCCGAGGGCGTGACCTCTGTGACCGAACCGGTGCGCACGCGAGACCATACCGAGTTGGCTCTCGCCGAATTCGGCGCGCGCCTCGATCACGAGGGACGCACGATTCGCATTCACGGACGCCCGCGCCTGAAAGGGCGCTCCCTGGCGGTCCCGGGCGACCTTTCCTCCGCTGTTTTTTTTCTGGCGGCGGCGATGGTGCTTCCGGATTCCAACATTGTGATTCATAACGTCGGCCTGAATCCCACACGTTCCGCTGTGCTTGACGTTTTGGGTTCCATGGGAGCGCCGGTCAGCCTCGTGTCCGTTCGCAGCGAACACGGCGAGCTAGTCGGCGACGTGTTCATCCGCCACGAACCGCTCAAGGGAGGCTCCATCGAAGGCGACGCCATCGCCCAGTTGATTGATGAGCTCCCGGCAATCGCCGTGCTTGGCCCGTACACCGAGCAGGGAATCGAGATTCGCAACGCGGCCGAGCTACGCGTGAAGGAAAGCGATCGCATCGCGGTCCTGGCGGAGAATCTCCGGCGGATGGGCGCGAAAGTGGAAGAGCTGCCCGACGGTTTGCGCGTGGAAGGCCGGTCCGCGGGCCGCTTGCACGGGGCCGAAATTGAGCCGCAGGGAGACCATCGCATGGCCATGGCATTCGCTGTCGCGGCGCTGGGAGCCGATGGAGAAACTGTGATTCGCGATGCCGAATGCGCCGCGGTGTCCTACCCTGAATTTTTCGCCACGTTGGAGCGGTTGGTCGAGCGGTAATCGCAATTTCTCGAACCATCGCACATTGCAAAAACGCCGGCGGGACGCCGGCGCCACAACACTCCCCGCACACGATTTTGGTTAATCGACTCGCCGTCAGATTCCCATATTTTGCAGAAAAATCTTTAGGAATTGCGTCGAGATCGTCCAAAGGCATTGAGGCTTTGTTAAACTTCTGTAACCCTGCATTCATCTGGCATTAAAGGACATACGAATTTTTTAGAACGGCTGCGCAGGTCCTTTCTTGACACTCCATTGCCGCAGCGGTTAACCTCGCGTGCGAATGCGTGGAAGACTCCGTAGGATAATTATAGCGCTACTCATTTTGGCGGGCGTGGTGACGCTCGCCTATCAATCCCGCCATAAGATTCATTTGGCCGACTTCACCTGGAGAAGGTTTATTGAAAGCGTGGGCCAGGCGAACATTTGGCTCCTTTTGCTTTCCTTCGCCGCGATTTACGGATGCTATGCGATTCGCGCTGCGCGCTGGCAACGCTTCTGCCGCTATTTGGGCCCAACGAGTTTCCTGAACACCTTTCGCGGCACGGTGATGGGCTTCGCCGCGATTTTTGTTCTGGGCCGTGCTGGGGAGCCTGTCCGGCCGCTGCTGCTGGCGCGGAAAGATCGCCTGCCCGTCGCCAGCATGTTCGGAATCTACTTTTTGGAGCGCTACTGCGACTTCGCCGCGGCGGCGGCGTTGGCATGCCTGAGCCTGCTTGTTTTTACGAACCGGCTCTCCGACGCGGGGGCGGACATGAATTGGGTAGGGCACGCGCGGCACGGAGCATGGCTGCTGCTCGGCGGGTTGATCGGTCTTACGGCGGTCCTGGTTTACTACCGTGTGCACGGGGCCGCGGCGGTTGACCGGAGGCTGGAGAGCTGGCGCGGCAGCGGAGGGTTCAGGATGCGCTTCGCGTCCGCCATTTCCGGAATTAGCGAGGGGCTGCAGGCTATTCGGACCATGTCCGATTTGTGGGCCGCGATTGGCTTTACAGCCGCGCACTGGGTGCTCGCCGTGCTCATTTACATGTGGGTTTCCCAGGCTTTCTCGAGCGCGTTTGTGCACTCCGACATGAATTTTTGGGGGGCTATGCTTCTGCTGGCGGTCACTCTTGTGGGCTCCGTGTTGCAGCTCCCCGGGATAGGGGGCGGCGCGCAAATCGCCAGCATTGTCGCTCTGACGGCGATCTTCGGCGTCGAGCAAGAGCCTGCCATCGCCATCGCCGCCGTTCTCTGGGTCATCACCTTTGCCGGATGCACGCTGGCGGGGATTCCCTTGCTGATCCATGAGGGAATGTCCCTTGGCGAATTGCGCAAACTGGCGCGCGCCGAAGCCGAGGCGGAAGAGGCCGGCAAACACATTACGGTTGCGGGCGCGAACGGCATCAAGCCTTCGGGCGCCGTGAAGGAAAAGTTGCGGGGAGATTCGGCGCAGTGAAGTGCCCATTTTGTTCGGTCATGGAAGACAAGGTCATTGACTCGCGCGAGGGCCGCGCCGGAGATTTGATCCGCCGCCGCCGCGAATGCCTGAAGTGCGGGCGGCGCTACACGACGTACGAGCGCATCGACGAAATTCCGTACATGGTGATCAAGAAGGACGGCCGCCGCGAGCGCTTTGACCGGCAGAAAATTCTTCAAGGACTGCTGAAATCTTGCGAGAAACGGCCAGTGGCCACGGCCAGGCTCGAGGCGCTGGTGGATGAAGTGGAGCGCTTTGTCTATGAAGCGGCCGAGCGCGAGCGCAGAACCAGCGAGATCGGCGAACTCCTGATGAATCGAATCAAGAGGCTCGACAAAGTTGCCTATGTGCGCTTCGCTTCGGTCTATTTGGACTTCAAGGACGTGAAGGAATTCATGTCCGAATTGAAGGGCCTGCTGAAAGACCGCTCGAAAAAGTAGATTCCACGCGTTGAAATAAGCTTCCCTTGAATACAAAGACCGCAGCCCTGAATTTACGGAATCACGCTTCCACGAATTTCGGACACGCCGAAAATCCGTACGCCTTGCGCCGGGTTTTCCACGGATCGGACCAGCGCGCCGATCCGCGTTTTATTTCAAGCCCGCGTTTTCGTTGCTGAGAAAAAAGTGAGCCCGGAAGAGTCCGGGCCCACTGGATCGAGCGAGAGGGAAGGGGGGTTACCCGACTCGCAAATTATTTTCCACCGAGAAGACGCCAGGAACAGTATTCGCGACGATTCCCGCTATGTTCTTGTCCATCTCGTTCATTACGACGCCTTCGAGTGACACGTGCCCGTTTTTCACGATGATGTGAACTTGCGGGATGGCCCCCATCGTGTACCGTCCCAGATCAGACTGGGAAAAGACGGCGCGATATTCGGCGCGCCGAATCTGATCGTCGAATCTGGATGGCGGCAACACCTCGATGTTGTTGACCACATTGGTCACTCCGGGAATTGACCTTACAAATTTCCCGGCGTCGTCCTTCGTGACGGCATGCTCACTGGTCACCTGGCCGCTCAAAATCACCTGGGTGCCGTTCACCTGGAAGTTCAGGTGGTCAAATACGCCATACCAGGGAAGCATCGCCAAATTGTGTTGCACTTGGTTGGCGATCGTTGAAACGTTGGGATTTGTCGTGGTGCCGGCGCTCGCGCCGGAAGCCCCCAATGTGAGGCCCATCGACCCTGCCAAAAGCATTGCAAACAAAAGCCGTAGGATAGTTTTGCGTGTTGTCATGAGAGTTCTCCTTTCCGCGCCCGCTCCGGGCCGCGCTTCTTACAACCTTACACCCCATTAGATGCAGACTTGCCTGCAAAGGCATCCTGGACACAACGCGCGACGAACATTTCCGGCCGCATCGGGCAAGTCTGGTAGGATGGCTCAGGCTTTCGAATAAATTGAGTCCCGCCAACGGTGGCAACGGAATGGGCACAAAGAATATCTGGGCGATCGCGCACCGCGGCGCTTCCGGTCACGCCCCTGAAAATACCATGGCGGCGTTTCGCCGCGCCGTGGAGTTGGGCGCCACCTTCATTGAAACTGATCTGCAACTCTCACGGGATGCTCGAGTTGTAGCCATCCATGACTTTACGCTGGACCGCACCACGAACGGCAAGGGCCAGGTGCACTTGCAGACGCTCGAACAAATCCGCGCGCTCGATGCCGGCGCGTGGTTCGGCGATCACGGGGCAGAACCGTTTTCCGGGGAACGCGTGCCCACACTCGACGAAATACTCGATTTCGCAAAAGAACATGACATTATTTTTTACCTGGAAATTAAATCCGGTCCGGCCTGGGGAATCGAGCATGCCGTGGTGGCAACATTGCGCGATCAGAACGCCTCCGCGCGCGTGGTGATTCTTTCGTTTGATCCGGCCACGCTCGATTCGGTTCACCGCCTGGACAGCACGATGATGACCGGCTTTTTGTGTGAGCACCCGTCCAACGATTTGGTCGAGCGCACGGTTCGCGCCGGAGCGCGGCAACTCGTCGCGCGCGGCGACCTCATCACTGCCGACGTCGTGGAGAAGGCCCATCACGCAGGTTTGCAGGTGGTGGCCTGGACGATTAACGAGCCGGAGCAAATGCGGCGTCTGATTGCCACAGGCATAGATGGAATCATCACGGACTATCCGGACTGTCTGTTCAAGGTCTTGCGCAAAGAACGCAGTTGAGTCCAGCGTGTTCTTCGTGACCTCTGTGCTAAAGCTTTTTCTGGCGTTACCGAATGGCTTTAACACAGAGGCCACGGAGGGCACGGAGAAGGCAAGGCGCCGGATTAGCGGGCGTCATCGCGCAAGGCCGAAGAGCGCCGCGAATTGCGCGACTGTGAGTTGTTCCGCTCGCGCATCTGGTGATAGACCCGCCCCCCGTAACACATCCTCGGCGCGCGCCCCCAGCCGGCTGCGCAGATTGTTGCGCAACGTCTTCCTCTTTTGCGCGAAACACTTCTTCACGAAATCGAGAAACCCATTTTCATCCTCGACGGAATTTTTCGCGCGCGCTCCTGGAATATGAAAACTCACGAGCGCGGAGGCGACTTTGGGCGGCGGCCGGAACGCCCCCGGAGGGATCCGAAAGGCGATCTCCGGCCGGCTGAACCACTGCGACACCACCGACAGATAACCGTAATCGCGCCTACCCGGCTGCGCGACAATTCTTAGGGCGACCTCGAACTGAATCACGATATGAATTGCCGCAATTTGCCCGGCATGCTCGAAGAGGCGATGCAAGATGGGCGACGTAATGTAGTACGGCAAATTTCCGTAAACGGAGAAACGCTCGAGTCCTGTCAGTTTCCCGAGATCAACGGCCAACACATCGCACTCGACAACTTCCACGTTCTTGCAGGCCGCGGTGACTTCGCGCAAGCGCCGGGCAAGCCGCGAGTCGAGTTCAATGGCGAACACTTTGCTCGCGCTTTTCGCCAGGCGCGCGGTCATTTCGCCGTGCCCCGCGCCGATTTCCACCCACATTCCATCGTCAATGCGCACCGCGCGGGCGATCCGCTCCTGCCAACTCGCATCAGTAAGGAAATGTTGCCCTAGCTTCTCAGGTGACATGGCAGGGAAGTGTACCAAGAGGCGCGTGCATCCACAGCCCTGAGAATCCGATTACCAGGAATTTCTCATAGTGGATGGAGCCCGAATGGGGGTCGTGCCCAAGCGTGGCCTCGTCGCGCGGGTTTCGCGGAGCCGGCGTCCCGCCGGCGCTACCAAGCCCCACGGCCCACTCCACCTGCCCTCGGTCAGGAGCGAATAAAATGCGACCACTGGTGGTGCGTCTTGCTAAGAGCCCGCCGTCTGACTCATCGCCGCAGTCATGCGCTTCTTCATTTCCTCCGGCGCAACGTCCTCAATATGAGTCGCAACGGACCACATGTGGCCGAACGGATCGAGCAATGACGCCGAGCGATCCCCGTAAAATTGGTTTTTAATCGGCCGCACCAGTTTGGCCCCGCTATCAATCATTTTCTGGACCACCGCATCTACGTGTTCCACATAAACGTGCAAACCTGTGGAAAAGCCGCCCACGGTTTGTGGGCTCAAAACGCCCATCTGTGGATTCTCGTCGCCCAGCATCACGATCGAGTCGCCAATTTTCATTTCCGCATGCATGATTCTTCCGTTAGGTCCCGCCATGCGCACGATTTCCGTTGCACCGAAGACGCTCTTGTAAAAATCGATTGCGGCGGCCGCCCCTCTGACATACAGATAGGGAGTCACATTGTGATATCCCTCTGGAATTGGTTTTACGGTGCCCATGCCTTCACCTCGCTTGGATGGAAATAAATTGGCTGACTACACAAAGCTTGATTCTACATCCAAACTCAAGTGGCGCGGGCTTCAGCCTGCGGGGTTTGGTACTTGCAAGGACCAACCCCCGCAGGCTGAAGCCCGCGCCACTGACCCCGTTTCGGGCGCATCCAGACTAAACATGACCGGCGAGCGTCCTTGACGGCGGCGGAGTGTTTCAGTAGCTTGGAAGCTTCAAATCCGCCATGAAAATACTTTTTGTCGCATCGGAAGGGCTTCCATTCTCGAAGACCGGCGGCCTCGCGGACGTGATCGAAGCGCTGCCCAGATCGCTGGCTGCGCTCGGCCATGAAGTGACCGTGCTTTTGCCGCGGTATCGCAATACGCGCGGAGTCTCGGTCACGGTGCCGAGCCTTACGGTTCCGGCGGGCGAAGGCCTGCTTTTCCCGGCCATTGTGGAGGGTGGAACTCTCCACGGTGTCTACTATTACTTTGTGGATGATCCGGAATATTTCGATCGCGAGCAACTTTATGGCGCGGCAGGGAAGGATTATCCGGACAACGCCGAACGTTTTGCGGAATTTTGCGGCGCGGCCATCGAATTCTGCAAGCGTGTGTGGATGCCGGACGTGATCCACTGCCATGACTGGCAGGCGGGCCTGGTGCCCGTGCTGTTGCGGACGCGGTACGCGAAGGATGAGGCGCTGCAGGAATTGCCTGTCGTGTTTACAATCCACAACATGGGCTATCACGGCGCGTTTCCGCGCGACACGATGAAGAAAATCGGTCTGCCGGAAAGCCTGTTCGGCATCGACGGGATGGAGTTCTACGGGCGGGTCAATTTCCTGAAGGGGGCGCTGATCTTTTCCGACTACCTGACGACGGTGAGCCCGAAATACGCTGAAGAAATAAAGATGGTGGAGTACGGCCACGGCCTCGACGGCGTGGTGCGCAGTCGCGCGGCACGCCTGAGAGGAATTTTGAATGGCGTTGACTACGCCGCATGGAGTCCGGAGCGCGACAAAATGATCGCATCCCGCTATTCGGCCAAGGATTTGTCGGGCAAACTCATCTGCAAAAAGAATTTGCTGGAAGTGTTCGGCCTGCCCCCGGAAACACTGGATCATCCGGTAATCGGCATTGTCTCGCGGTTTGCCGGCCAAAAGGGTTTCGATTTGATCGAACAAATTGCGCCGAGTTTACTGGAAGAAGACCTGGCGATCACCGCTCTCGGCGCGGGGGAAGCGAAATACGAAAAGCTGTTTCGCGACCTGGCCAAGGCCTATCCCGCAAAATTCAGCGTGAGAGTGGCGTACGACAACATCCTCGCGCACAAGGTCGAAGCCGGCGCAGACATTTTTCTGATGCCTTCGCGGTACGAGCCCTGCGGTTTGAATCAAATCTACAGTTTGAAGTACGGCACGGTGCCCGTGGTGCGCGCCACCGGCGGCCTGGACAATACGATTGACGCCTTCGATCCGGCAACGGGACGCGGCACCGGATTCAAGTTTCAGGCGTATGACGGTCCATCGCTCCTCGGCGCGGTCCGCGAGGCTCTGGCAATTTTCCGGAACGAGCCGGCGGTCTGGCGCCGCATCCAATTGAACGGCATGGCCAAGGATTTTTCCTGGCAAGTCTCCGCGGCCGAGTATGCAAAGCTGTACCAGACGGCCTGGAAATCCAGAAACCAAAAAGCTATAACTTCATCTAATGAATTCGGGGCAAAATCGGCTAAGATGTCGCCGGTAGTTCCCATAGGAAAGGGTTCACATGGCAGATAATGTCAGCAATGTAACGGACAGCACGTTTCAGGCGGAAGTCATCGAGGCCAGCAAGACTCAGCCCGTGATGGTCGATTTCTGGGCGGAGTGGTGCAGGCCCTGCCTGATGCTGGCTCCCACTGTGGCGGAAGTGGCTACCGCGTACGCGGGAAAAATTAAGGTCGTAAAATTAAACGTCGACGAAAACACCAACTCCGCCGGGCAGTTCAACATCCGCGGCATCCCCACCCTGCTCATCTTCAAGGGCGGGCAGGTCGCCGAGCAAGTCGTCGGCGCGGTCCCTCGCGACCAGATCGAGAAGGCCGTTCAGCGCCACCTCGTGTAAGCTCCACATGCCAGATCGAAAGGGCGCCGGGAAGTCGCAGCCTTCCCGGCGACGGTGCCATTGGGCGCAAAGCGAAATCATGGTTCGCTATCATGATGAAGAGTGGGGTGTGCCCGTGCACGACGACCGCCGGTTTTTCGAATTCCTGATCCTTGAGGGCGCGCAGGCAGGCCTCAGTTGGGAGACAGTCCTGCGGAAACGCGAGCGCTACCGCGAGGTTTTGGACGAATTTGATGCTTCCAAGATCGCGCGGTACGACGCCCGAAAAACGCGCGCGCTGCTCGCCGATCCTGGCATCATCCGCAACCGCCTGAAAATTTCTTCCACTATTTCCAACGCGCAGGCGTTTCTCGATGTGCAGCGCGAATTCGGCAGCTTCGACGCGTACATCTGGCAATTCACCGGCGGCAAAACTCTACGCCACACTAGGCGCGGCCCAAGAGACGTTCCTGCGAGCACGGCGGAATCCGACGCCATGAGCAAGGATCTAAAAAAGCGCGGCTTCCGTTTTGTCGGCTCGACCATATGCTACGCGTTCATGCAAGCCACCGGCATGGTGAACGATCATCTCCGCGGCTGTTTCCGCTGGGCGGAGATTGGTTGAGGCGATCCGAGTGGCACAGGCTTCAAAGTTTGTGTGGCAACTTCCAAATCTTTGTAGGGCACGGCTTCAGCCGTGCCGCAAAGTGTCGAGAATCAGTCCGGCTTTAGCCGCTGACCTGTTCTAAATCAAGTTGTGACTCAGTCTCTTCAGCCTGTGGGTTTTGGTGACTACAAGCTCGACCGTGCCCCGACCAACCCCCACAGGCTGAAGCCTGTGCCACTTTATTTTGCAAGGAGGCGCAGCGTGCTGGCGGGGTAGAGAGCGAGCAAACGCCCTTGCGGCGGCGAGACGCGTTCCAGTTCCAAAAGCGCGAGGCCCGCTTTCTTGAGTTCCGTGATTTTCGCGCTGGTGTGGAGGACGTGGCCGATCACCAGGTGCAAATGGGGTTCGTGGCCGAAGCAGAGGACCACCCTGGCTTTCAACGATTGCAGTTCGCGCATCAAATCGGCCGGAGCGCTGGTGCCTTTCAATGCGTCCGTGCGAATGATTTTCTTGGAGGGATAGCCGATCGTTTCGCAAAAGATTTCCGCGGTTTGCACGGCGCGCAGCCACGGGCTGGTCAGCACGGCGTTCGGTTTTACAGCCAGGGCGCGCAAGCCGAGCGCCGCCGCATGTGAGCGTTTCATTCCTTTGGGAGTGAGGGGGCGCTCGGTGTCGGGCGGGCAATTGGGATCTTCGCGGTCCACGGCGATGCCGTGGCGGATCAGATAAAGTTCCATCATTACGCGACCCTCTCCTTCTCAACCACCAGGACCCGCTGAAACGACAGGCGCAAATGCAGTTCACGTTCGAGAAGGCGGGCTTTTCGTTCGATGCCCGCAAGGTTCAGCCGGGAAGCGTCGCGCATCTCCACATGGATGCGGACGTCGCGCGGGCCGCCCTCGACGGTGAGTTTCGCAATACCTTGCCGGTGATCGCTTTCGAGGCGCTCGGCCAAGCGCAGCATGCCGGCCAGTAGCCGTGTTTTCTTTCTTTGTTCCCTATTGAGCGTGGCGAACACCGCGTGCTTCGTGCTGGGTTCCGATTTTCTGTTGTGATAACGCACCAGGCAGGCCGTCATGTTTTTCGCCCAGCCGCGCAATCCCGGAATTTTCGCGTTGTGGATAAGGTATTCGCCGTGTCGGTGGTGCGCTTTGCGGTTGATGAGCACGCCGCAATCGTGGAGCATCGCTGCTGCCGCAAGAATGGCTCGCGCTTCAAAATCCAATTGATGATACGGCCAGAACTGGTCAAAGAGTTGCAAGGCGAGCGCTTGGACTTGCTCGGCATGTTTCAGATCGCAACGCACCCGGCCGGCGTAGGACTCGGCGCCGGCGAGCATTTCCTGCGAACGTTTCCGATGGTCTTCCGTAAGGCCAGGCGGGCCCATCTGCGCCGAGGCGAGTTCATACAGCAGCCCCTCACGCACGCCTACACGCGGTGCGATCATTTGACGCAACCGCAACCACCTTGACACAGTCACGAGAACGATAGCCGCCACGCCCATCACCTCGGCGCGGTCCCGCCGCACTGAGAACGCTTTCATTCTCTCATCCACGTTGAGCTGCAGAATGTGCCAAAGCCGGTCGCGCAGCAGTCGAGGATTCAGGGTAGTAAAGGCGCCGACTCTCGGACCCGAAGCCAGACCTGCGAGAGTTTCCGCATTGCCCCCGCAAGCAACCGTATAAGCCCCTGAGGGCCGCGGACGGCAGGGCAGCGCGCTTTGCAGCACGGACAGCACGTGCAGGCGAATCTCGCTCGCGGTGTGCTCGTGAACTACGCCCTGCGCGTGAAAGGCTTCCATCAACCGTACCGTTCCCAGGGGCAGGCCGATGCTTTCCTGCAAGACGCCGCGCCGCAATTCATTGAGTTCGAGGCTGCCGCCGCCCAAATCCAGGATGAAGCGGGGCGGATCGAAATCGCGGAGGGCGCGGAGGACCGCGACCCGCACGAGGCGCGCTTCTTCGTCGCCGGAGATGATTTCCAAATCGATTTTGGCTTGGTGGCGGATGCGCTCGATTAAAACATGGCGATTGCGGGCTTCGCGCGCGGCGCTGGTGGTCACGGCGCGATACGCGGTGACGCCGCGCGCGTCCATGATGTTGCGGAATTCGCGGAACGCGGCGGTGGCGTCGCGCAAAGTTTTGCGGTCAAATTCTCCGGAGGTAAATACGGAATGGCCGAGACGCACCGGAGCGCGAACCGACTCCACGATCTCCCAGTCGTCGGCGGAGTGGATGCGTGCGATCATCAGGCGGAAGGCGTTCGATCCGGCGTCGATCGCCGCGAGCTGGATGGGTTTGCGAAGTCTTAACGCCACAGTGGGGCCAGAGCCGCGGATGGCCGGTAGTGGGTGCGTTGAATGCCAAGATGGGCGGCAATGCGCTTCCGCAAATCCGCATTGACGGAAACGACGCTCGCCTCGCCGTCCATCGCCAGAAAACCGTGGCGCTCGGAGAGCCATTCAAATTCTTTTTTGATCTTGGCTTGATACAGGATGAAGGACTGAAACAAATCGTCCGAAAGGGAAAGGTCCCGCCCGGACTCCCAATAGCTGATGGCGTGCGATTTGCGAAACTCTCGCTCGAACGCCACTTCCGGGCGCACGTTGAGCCAGAAGGTGAGATCGGGACGAACCGCCATTTCGTACAGGCCGTTCAAGTAGTCGCGCTCGATGCCGCGGGCTACCGCGCGGGCAATCAAAGTATAAAAGTACCGGTCCGCCAGGACCACAAAATCGGAGCGCAGCGCGGGGATGATGCGGTGCTCGAGCTGGTCGTAGAAATCGGTGGCATACATCAGCGTGAGCGTCATCCGGGTAATCGTATTTTCGGCCAGCAGCGCGTCAATATCCTTCGCCACCAGGCCCGAGCGGCGCAGGCCCATCGTCTCCACCGCGAAGCCTTCGGACTCCAGCCATTCCGTCAGCAGGGAAATCTGAGTCGAGCGGCCCGATCCGTCCATGCCTTCAATGACTATGAGCGAGCCGCCGAACTCCTCGTCGTTCACGCCGGGGAGAGGCAGCCCATAATTGCGCGGCGTAGCGCCTGAAGGAAGGATCCCTTTTTTCAAGTGGCCATTTTTCCGATTCGTCTTCGCGGATTTCACAGGGCCCTCCGCGCGGACTTTTTGGGGGCGAATCGCGCCAAATCAATGCGCGCTTTCACCATCTGGCGCATCTGCTTTTGCAGCGAATTCACCGGCAGCGTGCCGTCCATCACCACGAACTTGTCCGATTCGATCATTTCATCGTATTGCGCCAGGATGCGTCCCTGGAAAATTCGGAAGCTCTCCGCGCGGTCCAGCGAGAGGTTCAAATCCATCCCCGCTTCGTAATACTTCAGCTTCGGCCGGCCGCTCATGATTCGCTTGACGGCCACATCCAGCGGCGCGCGGAAGTAGAAGGTGATGTCCGGAACCGGGGCAAACCGGTAAAGATTGCGCAGCCAGCGAGGGGAACAATTTCGCGCCACGTCGCGAGCAAATGCGGTGTAGATATAGCGGTCCGCGAGGACTAGGTATCCGCTATGCAGCAGCGGCAGGATTTGCCGTTCGCAACGGTCGGCAAAATCCGCGGCGTGAAGCAGGGAAAACGTGGTGGGGGTGAGAAGGCGCCGCTGCTTTCCGCGGCGCGTTGCGGACTTTACCAGCGGCGAGGAATTCCACTCCGTGAAATGCAGGCGATAGCCGCCGATTTCCAGCCAGCGTTTCAGCAAGTAAAGCTGCGTGCTTTTCCCGGAGCCGTCGATGCCTTCCACGACAATCAGCGCGCCCGGGTACTTCCGGGAGGGCTCAAGCTGAAAGGAGGGCCCCTCAGTGATTTCCACGGGATTGGCGGACGACTGTTCCACCGCTGTTAAAGGGCGCGAGATCAAACGATTTTCTCCCCGGCATCCATTATACGCACACAATGTAAAAGTTTGGTGACAACTAGATGAGTAGAGGATGAACGAGTGGGGCCGGCTTTGGTAGCAGAGCCACTCTTGGCTGTGCGGTTTTTGCAATCGCCCAGTGGGGCAGGACGTGCATGCGGAGCTCAAACCCGTACAGGCAAGAGTGCCTGTGCTACTGCCCCCAGATTTTTTCGCGCGAATTCTCAAACGGATAGACATGCACCATCCATCCGAAAATCACGGGGTAGAAGGTGCCGCCGGCTTCGGTGCAGGCTTCCTTGGTAAGAATCGAGCCCTGCAGTCCGAATTTCGCCCAGTCGGCGCCGGCGCGCTGGTCCTTCGAGGGGACGCACAACTTGGTGTGCAGGTGCCACTGCGCAACACCGAGAGGCACGCGCTCGTTCAATTGCTCTTCCGACACGCGCTTGGGCATGGTGTACATCGCGCCGATCAGGTCGTATCCGGTCTTCGTCTTTTTGTACAGCAGGGAAGTGGGCCGCGCAGGATCGAAGCTAAACGATTCGAGAAATCCGTTGTAATAATTCGTGAAGTGATACTCGGCCTGCGGAAGATTCGGCATGAATATGCGGAAGCCGTCGGCGAGCGCGGCGTGGTAGTCCCTATACTTCTCGATGGAGTCGCGCAATTCGCCGGCGATCTCGTCGGCCTTGGCCCAATCCTGCGGAGAAGCGGCGCGCAGCTTGGTCATGTACATGTGCGGGCCCATCTGGTGGTGGTGCATGTGGCTCATTGCGTCCATCGCGCCATGCTCGGCCTGTTGATCTTTTTCATCCGAGCCCTGTCCCATTTTCATGCCGGGCATGTCGTGATCCATGTCCATGCCGGGCATGCCATTATCCATCCCGGGCATGTTTTGGTTCTGTCCGGAATTGTCACTGGGCTTTTGCTGCTGGTTCTGCCGCGCCGGCTGCCGCGCGGCAAGTCCTGCCGCGGTCCCCGAAATTGCGAGAGATCCGATAGCGATAAGTGCGATGGGAAAGAGCTTTCGTCGGTCCATGGTCGTGTACCTGCTCCTCCCTATTCTACGCACCAGGCCGTAGAAAAGATCAAGCGCTGAGTGATTTGTTCCACGGATGCAAAGGCAGAATGCGGCGTGTACCGTTCTTTAGCTCTCCTGGCCGGGCTGGCCCGTCTTCCATTGACTGATAGCGAAAACGAGAAGCACCAGCGATAGCACCAGCAGCATAAATCCGAAGCCCCCTAGAAGAATGCTGCTCGGAGAGCTGTTTCCGGTTACCGCCGTTGCTATCAGGGCGACACCATATAGCGCGCCCAATGCGCCGCCAATTGCAAGAAAGGCCGCAACAATTCGACGGAAGCTTCCGCAAAAATTAGCCATGTTCCTTCCTCTAACGGCGATTGCTTCGGTTAGGCGAAACTTCGCACGCCGCGTAGCTCTAAACTCTTGACTGGTCACATACCTTCGGGCCGGTTTTCCTATGGCGGGGGCCTTATATTCTCGGTAGATACCCGATCAATAAGCTTCCATAGCAGTAAAAGGCGCTTCCGAAACAGTCCCGGTGACGGTTGCTGTGAAAGTTCGTTAACTGATTCGGGGAATGGCGAAAGAAGGCGGGGCGCGGCCGATAGCAGGCAGATGCATCCCAGGAGACGTGCGTTGAATTTGTTGGGCTGTCATGATTCCAAAAACGGCCCAGCGAGCGTTCGCCGCAAACGGCGCGGAAAGTAAAAGGAAAGAATGCAAAGTCCGCGCCCAAGTTGACGAACCGCTGACCACGCCCCTTTCATGGCCAAGCCGGAAGGCGATGCCTCCTCCGCAGTAGCCTGCATTTCATGCAAATCATCGGTCAGGGAAATAATTGGGAAGAGGATCGCAAGAAAGCAAGTCAGCGCAACAATGCATTGGCCCCGGCTCAAGCCGCGCGCATTTCCCGCCTCACAAATTGCGAGGCGGTGAAAAAGAAGAGCGTAACTATCGGCGGCGCCAATGGCCCACACGAGGTTAAGTGCGAGTTCCATTATCCTCGACGAAAATAATCCGTCTGATTAGGAAACATCTTCGATTCTCCGACCGCAAAAGATTGGCGAGAGCGTACCAAAAGAACCTGAAAATAGCATGAAAATATTAGGTTTCAAGGCCGGCATATTTTTATAAGGCGAGCCGCCCGGCAAGAAATTGTGACGCGTTCACCAGCCATGAAGCGCAACATTTTACAGAATGGAAACGATGTACAAGGCGCGCTCCGCATGCGGGCGGTTCGCCAGCGTGCGAATCGCTGGAAATGATTGAATCCCCTTTTCCACGAATAATGCTTATCAGGCAGGGATAGCTAGGTACATCGTATCCCCCTGAGTCATTGAGGTAATAATCCAAGAAGACGGGTGGAAGCAAGCAGAGTTGGAGCGGCGAGCGAGGAGCGAGCCGCTCGATGATTTGCCAAGGAGTTTGAAATTCCTTGTGTGAGTTGGGTCGCGCGAGATTGAAATAGTGCTGATAGGTCTGTGCTTTGGCGAGGAATTCGCCGCGACTGGCGAAGGTTTCCAGATCAAAGAATTCATCTTCGACCAGGCGATGCACCGTCTCCACATCGCTCTGATAAGTGTGCGCCGCGGGCGGGATGCGGAGATGCTGGCTATCGCCCAGAGCGGCCGGGAAGCCGGTGCGATGACCCTGAGGATCGTGGCCGCCGATGAATTCGCTGCCGTTGTCGGTTTGCCAAGCCAGATCGCGCAGGTGGACGCCCCAACGATCCAAGTGCTGCTGAATGCGAGCCGCGAAGACGGCGCTGGCGGCCGCCGAGCGTTTCTGCGCGAAGGCCCAGAACAGCAGACCGCTGCGAACTTCCCGCGCCGTGTATTCGACCAGGGGCAGAGGCAAACTCTGGGCTTGGGGCCAGAACTGCGGGATATCGCACAGATCCTTGGTGTCGGCGGAGATTTGTTGGAACAGGCGCCAGGTGGCTTTGACGGCGGCCAGATCCTGCTTGCGCTGATGTTTCTTTCTGCGTTTGCGAATCAATCCGTGTTCGCGCCAGATGCGCTGGATGGCCATGTGCGAAACGGTAAGATCGAACTCTCGTTTCAGACGGGCCGCTCCAAAGGTGGGCAGCTTCTGGCGTAGAGCCAAGACCTGTTGCTCGATTTCGGCAGAGGTCTTGTGTGGGCAATGGCGATGAGCACGGCTGTGTTCGCGCAACCCGGAAGGCCCGTGCTGCTGAAAGCGACGCAGCCATTTCCGCACCGTCGGCACCGTGGTGGCAAAGGCACGGGCGGCGGGTTTGATCCCGTGTTGGCGGGCGTGCTGCACTAATCGCCAGCGATGGTTATAAGCGTCTCTCATCTCACGAACCAGGTCGAAATAGGGGGCGGCGGCCATGCGCGGATTTTATCTCGCGCGCGCGGCCCGGCTCCTCCCCCCTCCGCCGGGCCGCGTGCCCCGCACCCAAATACAAATCCAACTCCTTCACCCGCTTCGGACTCATACACTTCAGTTCTGCCAGGGGGATACGATGATCCTTTCCAATGCCAGTTGCGCGTCTCGTTGTCGTTAGCAAATTAAAATGTCCGGTTTTCGTAGCACATGATGTGTCCGCTTTAAGGGTGATGGACCGCCGCCGTCGCGGCTGTGGGAAAGTGGGAATCCCGCGCCTTTTGCGGGATTTCCAAGCGCCGTGGAAACCCTGCCTTTGGGTTTCCACGGAGCGGCTTTTCCACAGCCTTTCCCCGGCGATCCGATTTACCCTCCCACAGCCACGGCCATCCTTGCGCGTTGTATCGCCCCACCACATGCGGCCCGTACCGAATGCTCCAGGTTTGATCCAGATGCTCGCAGACCGTGACCGAACACCCGGCCAGGGTTCCCCGCCAGCGCGTCGGCTCAATTTGTAAGATTTTTCCTCCCACCACAACCGTGTTATCCCGGCTCACCACACCTGGTTGTTGCACGGAGAACACCACCTCCAGGTCTTTTCTCCGACAGGGCAGAAACGCACTGCCCCGCTGCGGAGCCGAGACCTGAAACCGCTGATTGAACTCGGCCACGTACTGCTGTCGCAGAAACGTGTTGGCTTGTTCCCGCGTGCGGATTCCTCGCAGGCGCAGCTCCTGCGGCAGTCGCCCTTGCCAGGTTCCAAATCCCCGTTCCGATCGCCCCCGCGCCTGGGGCGAATACGCCGGAATCATCCGGATATTCAATTCCTGCAACGCCCGCCCCACTTGCGTCGGCCGTTCCACATCCACTTTCCCGCCCGCCTGGGGCGTCCAAAAGAAGTGACTGGCGCGGTCGCTGTACAGCGCGCAGAAACTCCCCTGCTGCTCGATCACTTCCCGCAGCGCCCGCAGCACCGTTATTGTCGATTCTTCCTCCACCAGTTGCGCGTAATAAATTTCGCTGCTGGCGTCGTCTAAAATCACCACTAGGTCGTACCAGCGATCGTCCTGGAACCACTGGTGCCGGCTCCCATCGATGTGCAGCAGCATCCCCGGCAAGGGCCGCCGTGGCCTCCGCCGCCGATGCACTCCGCGTTGGCGCTGGGCTCGCACCAGCCCCGCTCCTTGCAGCGCCTTCTTCACCCAGCTGTAGCTCAGGCGAATCGGATGCTCCTCTCGCAGCTTCTCGTGAAAATGCCGCACGTTCAGATCGAAATACTTCTCCCGGTACAAAGCCAACACCTGTTCGACGACCGCCAGCGGCACGCGCTTGGAACTAGGCCGGCCCACCCGGCGATCGATCAATCCGTCATAGCCATACTCCCGATAGCGCCAATGCCAACGCCGCATCTGCCGGTCGCTCAGGCCCAGGATCTCGGCGGCTTGCCACCACGTAATCTTCTTCGCCAATGCTCGCAAAATTACTTCTTGTACTTTCATCATCCGCTCCACGGCAGCTCTCGGATAGGTGTGCATGCGCGTCCCCCGGCATGCATCTTCTTCCCAAGCCACCTTTAGAAAGCGGACATTTCATGTGCTAATTCGACCGGACATATCATGTGCTAACGACACAGTTGCGCGTCTCGTTTGACGAACCACTCCGCTTCCGCTATCATGCCTTCGCGGGGTGGAGCAGTCTGGTAGCTCGTCGGGCTCATAACCCGAAGGTCGTTGGTTCAAATCCAACCCCCGCAACCAATTTTTGAAATCGAAGGCCGGGTCCAGACGTCCGGCCTTTTTTATTTTTGCGAACTGCCGAAATGATGTTATTCATTGATGGAACTTCAGAAACTTAAGCCCCACCCTTGCTCCGCAAGGGTTGATTGGATAAGAACGAAGGCTCCGAATGCGATCCGAGTAAGCTTGGGTTGGAGGACCAAAGCTTCGGAAGGAAAGGAGCCTTCGCGATGATGCTTATTGGATGTGATTTTCATCCCAGTTGGCAACAAGTTTGTTGGGTGAATACGGAGACGGGAGAGACCAAGGAGCACGAGCTGGTGCATGCGCCGGGAGAAACCGAGAAGTTCTACCGGCGATTTGCTGCGCCAGCGCGGATCGGCATCGAGGCCACAGGCAACTGCCAGTGGTTCGTGGAGATGCTGGCGGCACTGGGGCACGAAGTGTGGATCGGAGACGCAGCGAAGATCCGCGCCAGCGAGGTGCGGCAGCAGAAGCATGATCGGCGAGATGCCGCGTTGTTGTTGCGTTTGCTGATGGAAAACCGGTTTCCGCGCATTTGGACGCCCTGCAGCGCGGAAAAAGATTTGCGGCAGTTGCTGATTCACCGACACAAACTGGTGCGACTGCGGGCGCAAACCAAGAATGGATTGCAGCACCTGGCGATGAATCAGGGGCTGCAGAAGAAACGACGCCTGGGGAGCCAAGCGGGGCAGGAGGCGTTGCGCGAGCTACCCTTGCGACCCTGGGCCAGCCGCCGACGAGAAGACCTGTTCAGTGTGCTGGCGATGCTCGACCGGCAAGTGGAATCGTTGGACCTGGCCGTGAAGCAAGCGGCCGAGGAAAATGAAAACGCCAGGCTGCTGATGACGCAACCGGGCGTGGGACCGGTGACTTCGATGGCCTTTGTGCTGACCCTGGGAGACGTATCGCGTTTTCCGCGGGGCAAGCAGGTAGCCAGTTATCTGGGGCTGATTCCGCGCGAGTACAGTTCGGGCGGACAGCAGCGACTGGGACCCATCAGCAAGCAAGGCAACCGGTTTATGAGAATGCTGCTGGTCGAAGCGGCGCAGGTGGCGGTGCGCTGCGATCCGCAGCTGAGACGGGAGTATTTACAGCGCTGCCACCACGATAAGCCAAAAGGCGTGGCCAAGGTGGCCGCAGCACGAAAGTTGGCGGTACGACTCTACTGGATGCTGCGCACGCAAAAGCCGTATCCGGAGATCGTTCCTGTCGAGAGCAGCTCGCGGGTGCCCCTGGCGGGAAACCCCAAACCGAAGGATTGATTGGGCGCTCTCGTCCCGATGCGAATCGGGATTCGGATAGAAGAATCATGGTCTCGGTTTAGGCCGTATCGATGGCTGGTGGAACGATTCGCCGAGAAATGATTCACCGTGAGACTTCCAGAGCTTTGGTCCTCCACCTTCTCTGGCAATGACGCGGTGCAGAAAACACTGCTCGGGAATTTTGCGCCTTGACAACGCCTTCGTTCTTATCGAGGGGCACCCGGCAGTCAGTGAAAGGCCTATTGCCCTTGCGGGCAAATGGCCGGTGGCAAGGCCGAGTTCTCGAATGCACTTGCGTTGACGTATTTCTCCGTAATATTATTCAGCCGATCTGGTTTGTCATTCCTAACAAGAGAAAGCGCGATTCCGCAGTCCCTGGATTTGGGATGGCTTCCGTGTTCAAAATCGCCAAACCTGGGCAGATTACAAAATCTATCGCGCTGATATTCGGCAAAATCCTTGGCTGTTCGCTACTTGCGCTCACCTTGTGCGGCCGCTCGGCCAGGTGTGCCCAAAATGAATCGATGAGCCTGTATGTCGAGGCGGGTATTCACCACAGCACTCGTTCTGTCGCATTTTCTCTAGATGGGGATTTGATCGCAGCTAGTAGCCTAGATCAAACGATCAAGATTTGGGATGTGCACTCATCACGTGAGCTCATGACTTTGAAAGTCCTCGCCAGCTCCAACGAAGACGGTACTGTCACAATATGGAATATTCAAACCGAAACCATAATCACTACCCTCACTTGCTCGCACAATAGTAGTTCACCGATTGCTTTACCCGAAGCCCTGAGACGCGAGATAGTGTCCGCGTCAATTATTCCGGTCTAATAAACAGGAGGTGTCTAGTATGCCGCTCACGATCGCGCCAAAGCGGGGTATCGTTTCGACCTTGCCGGCACCCTGTACAGCTCCCACGGCCCCCTTCAGCCACGGGGGAACCGTCATGACCAATCCGGAACTCTTCCTGATATTCTGGGGTTCATTCTGGGGTAGTGGGCCATCGCCATCAGCCAAGGACATCACCGCCGCAGTCGGTACGATTGTCACTGGTTCCTATTTGAGCGCGCTCCAACAGTTCGGAGTTACCAACCCAATGCTGGTCAATTCCTTCATCGTGAACTACTCCGTCGGAAGTTCGCCTGCAGATCCTACCGCTCCGGTTTGCGGATACCCCCAGCTCGAGCAGTTCCTGTACGATCTGGTCGGTCTTGGCCTCCTGCCGCAGCCACGCTTTACAACCGGCGCTCTTTATTGCGTCTTTCTTCCTCCTGGGGTCACGGTCGATCCCAACGATCTCGGTGCGCACACGGTCCTGTGGTTCCCAAAGTGGCCTCCTGCGTTTTACGCCTGGGTTTCCACCGGCAATGTGCTCGACGAGATTACACGAGTCTTTTCCCACGAATTGGTCGAGGCAGTGAGCGATCCGTTTCCGGGCGGCGGTATTGCCGCGCCGCCCGGTTCACTTCCCCCCGCGATCTATCCCCCCGGTGCGCCAGTCGAGGTTGGCGACGTATGCAATCCCGCAGCCGCGCGGCTTGATGGGGTGATGGTCGCAAAGTATTGGTCGGTCCGCGACGATGCCGGCGTGATTCCGGTGGCTCAACTTCCTCTCCAGGCTCCGCGCTTTTCGCTGCCCGCGACCCTGGGACAGATCCGCGACGGGTGGATGCGCCACGTTCCCGCGAACACAGGCGGGACCTGTAATCCTCCGAATCCTAAGGTTACGCGGTTCGAGAACATCCTTCACCAAAATGTTCCGGGCGTCAAATTGACGGCCGCGTCGAATTCTCCGCAATGCTGCACGTGCATTGCCGAGACGCATGTGTTCTCCCTGCTCGCGCCGCTGAATACCGACGACGTGCTGATTATGGGTTCGCATTTTCAAGCCGATCGGGGACCGGAACCCTTCAGCATCGCGGGGATGGGGATTCGCCTATTGCGCCAGCAGGCCCGCATCGGGAGAGCCTCGCGGCTCTTTCTCGCCGAGCTCGGCCGGCAGAACAACTGCGCGGCGGGGTTCGATGGGCAGGAACTTCTTCAGAATGGCATGCCTTTCGTCATCAATCCCAGCAGGCTGGCCAGCGGTGTTTCGTTCGACGCGATTGAATTCTCGCTGGCCTCGTACGCTTGCCAAAATGCGACCAACTGGGTAGAAGTGGCCGGGTTACAGGTTGTCCTGAACGCCTGACCGGGTGCCGTCGCCATGGGGTTGCTGCGCGAAAGGGTGTCGGGACGACGAGTCGCCTGGTAGTTCCGACCGGTTGCCAGCACAGTGCGAGCGATCGACCTGCGATATCTGAAGCGCTGGAGTGCAACGCGTCGCAAGGACCCGTTTGCACAAATGGGTGTGGATGAGATCTATTTTGGCGACTAGATGAAGTCAAGGATCCGACCTTCGTATTTGGGTACAGGATTGGGTGCAAGTAAAAGGCACAAGAGCGGTGCGGTACCTTCGGAAGCGACACCAGACAAACGAGATATAGTTTTTGACTTCATCTCTCATAACCCGAAGGTCGTTGGTTCAAATCCAACCCCCGCAACTATCCGAATGCGCCAGTTGCATAACTGGCGCGTTCGGGCCACATCCCACGAAGTTCTAGCTCCCCTCTGCAACATAGTGCAGCGCTCTTGACTCGCGGTTGGGAGTCATACGGATTTCGCTCAGTTGACTGTGCAGGTCCGCTTTCGCAAGGGCTGGGTCATGGTTTAAAAAACCCCGCAGATTTGAGATTTCGTTCTCTACAAAACGGCGCAGCTCCCTGCATCGTCGAGGCCCGGCCTAATAACACTCGAGACGAGTATCCTCTTTGAATAGGGAAGAGTGATGGAAAGCCGCCGCAGGCACAGAGTTAAGCACAGAATCTGACCTTCAAAACGTTAGACCTTCTTTCAGCGCCTACAAATCTGTACTGATCCTTGTAGCTTTGAAAGTAATGACCTAATAATTCGATATAGCTCCGAAGGTCGAAAACCGTTCATGCAGAGCAGGCAC
>CAWEYA010000017.1:0-312427 GCA_963813185.1 uncultured Acidobacteriota bacterium | reverse complement strand
CACTTCGTGCCCGCCAGCAGACTCCGCTCCTGGAGGCACTAAAGGAAGAACCCGGCCTGAAGCTGGAACCCCAAACGGGTCCTGTCGATATCCTTGTCGTAGACTATGTCGAGGAGCCATCGGCAAACTGACGGCCTTCGTTCCGTCTTTGTATTGAGAGAAGCCGGTTGCATCGCCCAATTCTCGAGAAACGCCAATGTCGGAGAGAGAGGTTTTAGTCGGGCCACTTTCTGATAAGCAAGTGACTGGGATCCGCGCAGCCAGAGATAGAAGAGAGTAGCTATCTGCCTCCCCGAACGATGAATGACTAAGCGGCCACTTTCTTAGAAGAGATTTTTTCAGGATGTGGGTTCATTCCAGGCCATTCAGCATCGGCACGAAATTCAGAGGTTAGCCCCATAGCGCGTTCTATAAGTCCTATGAGTTCTACGTTATGAGTGCCACGAGATGAATGTTACTTGACGTATGTATGAAGTAGTAAGAACATCTTCACTGTTAACACCCTCGTATCTTCCAGGCGATCTGAAACTGCAGGAGTGTCCCCTGATCGCGGGATATTGTTCGGAATGCGGCACCTAAAGTAGTTCACACAGGTGGACAAATATGAATCGAGCCACAAAGTTGTCGCTATTGGTGTTGCTGTTTGCCGTGTCATCGAGGGCTCAGACGTCACCAAGCCCAGCAGAGGCGAATATTTTGCCGGATCACATCCAGCCTTCTCGAAATGTTTTTGCACAGCCATTCCTGGACACGCGAGACGCTTTTCTGTTCAAGGACAAGTCTGAATCGATTCTTGCGCTAGCGCAGGGATTCTTTTTAGTTTCCGATGGCATAGTCACTCGCGCCGATGTGCGAAGTGGCGGCATCGAAGAAATCAACCCGGCAGTCAGAGTTTTTACAGGACCTTATCCCACCTGGAATCGGATGGCACCATTGGGAGCGGTTCAAGAGATTGTTGGAATATGGTTGGGAACCGAAATGAAGCGAAGCCGAAACCGTTTTTTCCGGAGAACTTGGTGGATTCCGCAAGCCGTAGGTATCGGAGGAAACCTATCTGGAGCGGCGTACGGAATACTTACGAGGTGAGCTTTTAAGTGTGGATGAGGTTCCTCTGACTCGGTAGTAGAACCTGGGTCCGATGGATGGACGCTCGGCAAAAGCTGCGAATCCTCTAGATCAGCGTAGGATCTTCTCCCGCACTGAACCTGCGTCGGGCACTACTTTAGCGCGTAGATGTCGTATGTGACCGTTGTACCGGCACGCTCACCCACCGCGACCGCCTGCAGTCGGGTGAGCCACGCGTAGCGCGAATCGCCGGTCTCAAAGAGGGGTGCAGCACGCAGCGATGCGCCTGCATCTGTCGTCTGGCCGATGCCGTTGTACGTCACTAGGATTACTACTCCATCGTCCGTTTTCAGTGTGAGGCGAACATCAAGCCGGTAGCTGCCGTCGGCCCGGTTGGTAATCCAGTCCCCAGCCGGCGTCTGTACCGACGCCTTGACACGCGGGCCTTCGAACCGGCCGCCGACGATCTGCACGATTGTGCGCGTCCCCTGCGGGCCGTTTTCGACAACGGTGCGCGTGCCGATTTCGGCGCGCAGCGTGCCAAGGTACTCGAAAACAGGAGCGCGCGGTGTCTCAATGGCCTTTTCGGCCCTCGAAGCGGGCGCACTGGCCACGCTCGTGGAAATCTGAGCGTGAGAGGATAGACCGCAGATAGTCATTCCAAGGCAGGTCAGCAACGCAGTTATGGCACGCATCGTCCCTCCTCAATTGGGAGGCTGATTATAGCTATGTTGCCGCAAGCTGCACGAGTTGAATTTGGCTTGGCTGGGTAATTCCCTTCCCGGAATGTAGCACGCGCCGCAAAGAAAAGTCGGGCGATGCACATCAGGACATCGCGAAAGAGCAATCGTGCTCCAGATTCGCCCCGTTCCGCGCGGAAGGGCAATGATGGAAGCATCGGGAATTCTGCCGACGATGAACGGGCCGGGAGCGGAGTAACCCGCATCAGGCCGGGTGAAAGATCACCGCGGCCTGACGCGAGTCGGAAGGCGAGTTGCTATCTTTGTCCGATGTGGTAGACGATTCCGACCGAGATGCGCACGCAGTTTGTCATGGAGCCGTTCGAACTCATTCCGAAGTAATCGACTTCAGGCCTCAGAGCGACTTTGCCTCTGCTGCCGAAGGGCACCTCCGCGCCTCCGCCAACGCTGTATGTAAACGGATTGGACGACCCGCTAAAGCCCCCGAACGACGCCGAAACGTGCGACCCGCCGAAGAGCGCCTGCGCGAAGGGCACAACTTTGTCCGACTTGCGGATAGTAAAGCGTGGACCGACCGTGTACGTCAGCGCGGTCAAGCCCACTCCGCTTGGCGATCCGTGGTATACCCCCAGATCGCCAACTACCCCGAACCAGTCGTTGGCGTTGTAGGCGGCCGATGTGCTGAAGCCATTCAGATTCACGCCGCCGGAACCTCCGATGCGGAAATAGGAGTATCCACCCGAGACGTCGGCAGCGGGTATTTGTTGCGCGGGAGACGACACCGCAAGAAGCGAGAGAACGAACGCCACCCATATGAATTTCTTCATTTTTCCTCCATTCGTCGGTTTGTTATGAATTATTCCGGGGCGACATCAAACGGGTGCCCCGTAGCGCAGATACTTGTGGCCCAAGTTTCTGCGAACTTTAGGATATTGCCTGCAAAACTACGGTAACGTAGGGTTGCTATTCCGTCAATTTCAGACCGATACAGCCAGTTCTTTTGCGGCAACTGTACCAAAGGGCAGGCAAAGGCTGAAGCGCACGGGGGATAACAGCCGATGTGAGGTAGAGGCCTTTGCGCGGCGTTTCCTACCCAGTTCCCGGCCTCGGTACTATCCATGTCGCTCCTTATGCTGGAGACTCAGATAGCGGCAATCGCAACCAAGTGCATGCCCTCTGCTTGTTGACTCTCTCCAATTCCTGGTACACGGTTTCATCGGAAGGTGGCCCAAATAGAACGCAGTGACAATTCCCACATTCAGATAATCGGGTCTATAGAAGAAGACGTCGCAACCAGAGGACTACGGCTTTTCGGGAGTGTTTCCTTAAAGGAATGCTGGCGCTTACGGAGTCTTGCACCCAGGAGGCATTGTGCGCATGATTCAAGGGGCGCGCATAGCCGTGGTAAATATTTCTGTGGCCGTGCGCTCCTCACATTACGATGGGAGAAACTTCCAGCATTGCCGAAGGGGGCGCCACCGGCTGGCGGGGCTCAGTCAAGGCCTACACCAATCGCCAGGTGCTGCAAGTCCTGGCGCTCGGGTTCGCCAGCGGTCTCCCGCTACTGCTTACTTTTTCGACCCTTTCGGCGTGGTTGGCCACCGCCGGCGTGCGCCGTGCCGCAATCGGCGCCTTCGCACTAGTCGGCACGCCCTACGCCTTCAAATTCTTGTGGTCTCCTCTGATTGACCGCCTGCCCGCCCCGCTCCCGCTGGGACGAAGGCGCGGTTGGGGAGTAACGATCCAAATCGCACTAATCGCCGCGACACTCAGCTTGGGCGCGTGCGATCCAAAACAGAATCTTGCCCGGATGGGAGTGCTGGCACTGCTCGTCGCGTTTCTCTCGGCCAGCCAGGACGTTGTTATTGACGCCTGGCGCGTGGAGATCCTGGCGACCGAACTGCAAGGCCCTGGCGCGGGAATGATCCAGACAGGTTACCGAATCGCAATGTTGGTTTCGGGGGCGGGCGCCCTGTTTATTGCTGCGCGCGTGGGCTGGTTTGCGGCCTACGCCACCATGGCGGCTCTCCTGACCGTGGGAATTCTTGTCTTCCTGTTCGGCCCGGAACCCAAGCCGGCACCCGAATCTGTGCGAAACAGCCGACCGTACGGAGGAGACGGGCTTCGCCAATGGCTGGCAACAGCCGTGACCGGCCCCTTCGCCGAGTTCATGCGCCGACCGCTTTGGGCCGTAATCCTTGTCTTCATTCTCGGCTACAAGCTGGGTGAAGCGCTGGCGGGCGTGATGGCCACGCCGCTCTATGTTTCGCTCGGTTTTTCACTCGACGAGATCGCCGCTGTCTCCAAGCTGGTGGGATTTTTTGCAACCGTGGCGGGAGCGCTCATCGGAGGCGTAGTGACGGCGCGGTTCGGCATCTTGCGCTCTCTCATGCTGTGTGGCGTGCTGCAGTCCGCGGGCAATTTGTTTTACGTGCTGCAAGCCGTGGGTGGGCACCGAATCGCCTATCTAGGGCTCTGCGTTACCGCCGAGAATCTCACGGGCGCAATGGCCGGCTCGGCTCTGGTAGGTTATCTCTCCAGCTTGTGCTCTCCCGCCTTCACGGCCACTCAGTACGCGCTGCTGTCTTCGCTCGCGGCGGTCGGGCGCACGCTGGTGGCGTCTTCAGGCGGCCTGCTTGCCGACAAGCTTGGCTGGGTCCCTTTCTTTCTTCTGACCACTGTGGCCACCGTGCCGGCCCTGCTGCTGCTCGTCTGGATCGCGCAGCGCAGCACAATTGAGTCCGACGCACCTTTGCTTGCGTCGAAGAGGTGCTAAGCCCCGCCACAAGCCGCCCAGGCAAAAGTCTTGCTTGCCATGACGACCATCGCCTGAGAAATCTACCTCCCGGAAAATGGCTCTTTGGTCTAAGGAAGCGATTGGGCCACATTCCGATAATCCCTGTCAGAGCAACCGGTCGATGCAACCCCACCTAATCGGTTGATCTGACAATACTTCCCATCGAGAATCGATCTGTACGCCAGGACTCAATCAGAACCTAAACATGGCTTTGTTTCGTTTGATTCAACGCTCGCGATCGAAATTAGCCTCGAGGACTCCTAAACCTGAATTCCGAAATTAAATAGCACTGTTTTGTCCTAACTCGGTTAAGTTTCAGTTGGATGAAAGAAACTTCGAGGAGGACAAAACAGTGCACTGGAAAAGTACCTCTCTTTGGTCCGGGAAGAAAGTGGAATTACGCGAGACCCCGCGTGCGGTGACGCCGTTCGGCGGGTTGGTGGTGTTTTTTGAGTTTCTTCGGCAGGTAGGGTATTGCGAAGCGGTGAAGCAACATCTGCCGTTTCGTCTCACTTCCCCCAACGCGATCGATCCGGTGCAGACCTTCACGGCATTTCTGCTTTCCGTGGTGGCCGGGGCGCGGCGGTTCGCACACACCAGTTTGCTGCGTGCCGACGTGGCCTTGCACGAACTGCTAGGGATTACTCGCTTTCCGGTGGACGACACCATTCGCAACCTGTTCAAGCGTTTTGGCCAAGGACAGTGCCAACGTTTTTTCTCCGGCTTGTGGAACTGGCAACTGCAGCGGCTGCCGGAATGTTCGTCCGGATATAGTTTGGATCTGGACTCGACCGTGTTCGAGCGCTACGGTCGGCAGCAGGGGGCGTTGCGCGGGCCCAACCCGCGCAAGCATGGACGGCCCTCGCATCATCCGCTGGTGGCGGTGTTGGCCGAAGCTCATTTTCTGTTGCACGGTTGGCTGCGCAGCGGCAACTGCGGTTCGGCCCGCGGCGCGGTGGAATTTCTTAAGGAGGCGCTGGCGCTGTTGCCGGAAAAACATGCTATTCGCGTGGTACGTGCCGATGCGGGCTTCTTTGACCAGCAATTGCTGGGGTTTTTGGAGCAACGCGGGTTGTCCTACATCGTCGTGGCCAGGCTGACGCGATGGCTGAAGCGGGAAGCGGCACGCGTCACCCAGTGGCGCTGTTTGGATGAGCACTACGCGGTGGGCGAATTTTCTTTGCAGCTGTTGGGCTGGGACTGCCCGCGCCGCTTCGTGGTCATCCGCGAACAACTGCGCGCCGAGCGAGCCTCGCCGGGAAGAAGACTCCTGGAGGTTCCCGGCTATAGCTTCCGCGTCTTCGTCACCAACTTCGCTCTGCCACCGGAAGAAATCTGGCGCGACTACAACCGCCGGGCGGACATGGAAAATCGCATCGCCGAACTGAAACACGATCTGGCCGCCGATGATTTTTGCCTGCGCCAGTTCTTCGCCACCGAAGCCGCCTTTCGCAGCATTCTGTTGTTGTTCAATCTGCTCGGAGAATTTCAGCGCGCCTGCCGCTTCACCAGTTATCGCCAGCCCGCCACGCTGCGCGCCCAGGTTTTCCTCTGCGGCGCTCTGCTCGGCCGCGCCGGCCGCCGCTTGGTCCTGCACCTGTCCACTTCCTGGGGCGGCCTGCAGCAACGCATCCCACTGCTGGAAAACGTGTTAACTTACGGCGTCCCAACTTCGCCGAAGTTCAATCCGCAAACTGCTACCTGAACCCAAAATCGGGACGCAATCTTCCATGAAACCAACTTCAACTTCGGAATTCAGGCTAAAAGAAGACTTTGAGTAAGTGTTGCATCGACCCATTGAGACCGCCCCGTTTCTCGGGACCTATCCCGCTCAGCGGCTCTTGCGGCTCCGGCAAAGCTCAATCACCAAGTAAACGACTACGGCGACATTGAATAGCAGCACGACTAGTCTTGCCGAACTAATCCGCTTAGTGAGTTCATAGACCTCAAGCGGGATAAAAGACGAAGTGGCGATAACCGTGAAATACTCAGCCCAACGCTTGCCCAATAGAAGGCCAGTGCCCTCGGTCAGCAGCAGGGCTGAGTAAAAGAAAGTACCCACGCTGAGTTCCTTAAGTTTCCGACCATCAAGAATCGAAAGTCTTTCCAACACGCGGTGGATGTAGTGATTGTTGGGATCGACACGGAAGATATCTGCCCAGCGTTCGACCTCGAAAGCCAGGTCCTTGTGCAGTAACTTAATCGCACCGACGCCGACAGCGAACAGGACTAGGCCCTTGAGAAGCTTAAAGGCAGCGATTAACCGGAGGCCGCGAGGGATTGCTGCCGAGCGGGCTCTTGGCTCTTGTTGCTTGCGCTGAGGGTAAGTCACAAGGTCATTTCGGATTATATCTTCGTGCAGCCGTTCAGGCAGCCCAGCTTCCACGCATCCAACGGGATTGGTTCCAAGGACGGCCCAGCTCCCGCGCACATTCCGATATTCCCGTTAGTGCTTATCCGATTGACTCCACAAGCTCCAAGGGATGGGGCGGGCGCGATGCGCCAGGAGTATCCTCGATCATTGCACGAGTTTAGAAAGCTCTTCAGTTTCGGGACCTCTTATCGGCGCCCACAACGATCGCCTTATCAAGAACGTGGCGCCTCCACATCGGACAGCGATGGCCGCCTCCAGATATTTCTCGGACTGGGCAGCCAGCAACAACACATAACCTACAAGCAGTTGTACTTGGTGGGGCTAAACGGATAAGCA
Source organism: uncultured Acidobacteriota bacterium (assembly GCA_963813185.1). GTDB lineage: Bacteria > Acidobacteriota > Terriglobia > Acidiferrales > UBA7541 > Palsa-360. The sequence goes on along the minus strand of CAWEYA010000017.1, from coordinate 305,154 downwards.
GTATCCCGTTTATCAGGAAGTGGCGGAAACCACACTGGTATTGCCCCCTCTCCGTGTGGCTCGAACACGGAAGGCGGTCAGATGATGCCAGGATTATGGAAAATATCCGAGATATCGGCTTTCGTGAGAATACCCTTGGATAGCATATGACGAACCAGGTCTATTGCCAGAGTCCGATGCATTGATTCTTCTTGCTTGGCGGCATCTAGTGGATTAGTGACCCACATGCGCCCGCTCGGCTCATTGTTCAACCAATTCATCAGCACAGACGTTTGATCGGGCGTCAGATCTTGAAAGCAGAGGCCCATACCCATTCCCATGTGGCTGGAGTTGACGCGCGCAACGGCCTCAAGGACCCTATCAGCTGTACGCAGTTCTACGCGCACGATCGTTCCGGTACGGAAGGGATTCAGTGTATCCACGTAACAGCCCTTCAGGCTCAAGTCCGAACAGCGCGCCCGCAGGCGAATGTTGGCATCTGAATCAGCGACTAGTGCTTCGGACGAAAATGGCTGGCGTGTGGTGATGCGGCGCTCTGCGACCGCACCGAGGGAGATGGAAGGCCTCACGGCGCCGACGGCTGAGCGCGCCGCCAGTGCTCGGTTACTCAGCTGGACCGCGACCCCGATGCGCCTGTCGGGCAGGCGTTCTGTGCGCGTAACCTCTCCAGTGTCTTCGGGAGCGGCAATACTGTCATGTGCGATGTCATAAGGAAATGTGACGAGGAGGCGCATTCCCAGGTGGTAACGTTCACTAGTTGTCGTGAAATAAAGATTCTGACGCGAGGCGTTGACGGTAATTAAAACTTCATGAGAATCTTCGGTGTAAAGATCAGCGGGGCGGACGCGCGCCGCCAACTTCACCGCCGCTCTCTTTTGCCTCCGACGTTCCTGGCGAGTCTGCGAACTGGGAGGCGCGTTCGGAACACCTACGCAAGTCGCTTTCGACGCCTTGGGTTGTTCCACGGTCTCTACCGTTTCTAAAGTCTGGTTCATCGACTCTTCACCTTTGGGTCAGAATAGTTACCTGGTTATCCGCGAATTGCAATATTCTCATAGGAACATCGGGGGACGTAATGGCCAGGACGGGGGGTTCTATCAGTACCAGGGTACTAGTACTCAATTATCCGTTCACGAATCAATCAGAGTAAACCGGGACAGAATATATTTGCTCGCCACATGTCGAGAAGTCCCGTTTATCAGGAATTGGCGTGCTGTTGCGAGTTGATTGTGCCGATCATGCGCACACTTTCCAGGCGGAAATTGCCGCTGATCTAGTCGAAGGAATTGAAGATGAAGCTGATTTTGCTCACCACAGCAGTCTGTCCTACCGACTAGGGTCAAATTGGGTGTATAAGGGGTGCATTGAAAGCTAGGGGTGGGCCTCATCCCCACTGGAAAATGGAGGTGAGTCGTGAACGGCAAACTCCGGATCATTTTTTTCTTAGCGCTTGTTGTTTCGGTCTTCTCCTCTCCGCTCGTCGCGCATCATGGCGGGGCTGCATACGACACAGACAAAAAGGTCACGGTAAAGGGAACTGTCACAGACTGGCTCTGGTCCAATCCCCATTGCATACTTCAGCTCGACGCGAGCGATGATAGCGGCCAGGTCGCCCATTGGGTCCTGGAGACGGAAAATCCGTCCAGCATGATTCGGAGTGGCTGGATCAAGGACTCCTTGAAGATAGGAGATGAAATTAGTGTCATTGTCGTGCCGCCCAAAACTGGCGGGCGCATTGGGCGCATCGTCGAGGTCACGCTCCCTGATGGTCACAAACTGCTCGGCCGGGGATACTCGGTCGCGCCAGGCAAGCCAGACGAGTCCGCTAAACCGTGAAGATAGCGGTGGCGAGCGACTGGCGCCTCGTGGCTACCCATTGGTTACTTTTCATCTGTTGTTTATAAGGGGATTTCCGATGCCGAAGAAGGTTTGCAAGCGCCGGAAGTGGGCTGCACTTGTTTACGCTCAACTCCGAAGGGCCCGACAAAATCCGGGTGCCCTAGGGGTTGTCCTTACCGCGTTGATACTCTCCCCCGTCTTTATGTCCTCACCGCTCTTCTCGGCGTTCGCGCACTCTCAGGAGCGCATGGCCGCGTCGCCTGCGGGCGGGCAGGGCGCTTCGCCGCTCGCGGTGAATGCTCGCGGTGAACCGCAATCGGGAGCCGTGCAGGATCAAGGGGAAACTCCACAGGAGCTCGACGGTTGGGAGCGCCCCATAGTCGCGCTCCCGAAAGATCGGAAACCAGCCCCTGCTCCACGGCGTGACATTTCTGGAATTTGGGACCCCGGTTTGAACGGAATCGGCATGCTCGGTGCGAAGGCGATGCCGGATGACGGCAAGCCGGAACATCAGCCGCCCTACACTCCCTTGGGGCTCCAAATGCTGGCGCGCGCGAAGCCAAACTCCGGAACCAGAGCCGTTCTCCCGGGAGACACAAATGATCCCGTCTTCAAGTATGCTGATCCCCAAGGAACGCCCCGCGAAGATCTCTACGAGCTGCGAACGATTCAGATCTATCGATCGCCACAAAACATGGCCATCCTGTACCAATTCAACAAAGTCTGGCGGGTGATCTGGACCGACGGCCGTAAACTCCCCGAAAATCCCGAGCCGCGATGGTATGGATATTCGGTAGGCAAGTGGGTCGATGATGATACGTTTGTCGTCGAAACCATAGGGATGATTGACGATACCTGGGTCGATCGAATCGGTCGTCCGCACAGCGCCAATCTGCGGGTTGAGGAGCGATTCCGCCGCCCGGATCGCGATCATCTGGAGCTGACTGTGACGATTGACGATCCCAAAATGTATACGAAGCCTTGGGTCGCGCTCGACAAACTCGTTTTCGAGTTGCAGCCGCCCAGTTTCGATGTCCGGGAGATGATTTGGTCGCCCTCGCAGTATGAGAAATACAACAAATTGATGGGCATCACCCCGAGCGAGAAAGACACCCACCACTGATCGGACTGCCAAGTCCTGCTAAGTACCTCTTGTCGGATTGTGGGAGTGGCCAGATTCCCAGTTAATGGGATGGTCCGCCGCAGATCTCTAGAAGTTGTAGAGTGCGGTGGCAAGGAGGCATCCCATTAACTGGCCATTTCGCCTCAAAAAGGGTTTCCGGACCACATTCCGACAATCCTTTTATCGGGAGGTGGCAAAAATTTCCGAAGCCCACCGCAAATCTCCTCCACTTATCGCTATATGCCTGCCTTGCAGATTTATTGGAGAAGTGATCCCGTCGACACCCTGGCGCAGCAGGAATTTTTTGGTCGTAATCACAACGGATGTATAATCTCAACCAATGGGAAGGCCAAGAAAACAATTCCTGGCTACTTCAACTGCGAAGGAGCGCTGATGAGTTCTAAGTTATCTGGTCGAAGGAGATTCCTAAGGGATAGCGCCGCATTGGTTGGTTTAGCCGCGGGAGTGGCACCGTCCGCCGGCGCCCAGATGTCGCCTTCTGAGGCGCCCCCTAAAGATTGCAAAGATCCCAAGGATCTGATCGCGTATGGCGAGCGCTCCCATTACGTGAAATCGGTCCGGATTCCTGTGATGGAGAGAATGTCCCCGGATGAATTCGGAATGACGTTTCACGTCTTGTCGCCGCTCCAGGATTCGGTGGGAATGATCACGGCATCGTCGCTCCATTATGTGGCGACCCATCGCGGCTCCTTTGTTCCGGACATCAATCCCGAGCAACATCGGCTGATGATTCACGGCATGGTGGACCGGCCGCTGATTTTTACAATGGACGAACTAAAGCGTCTGCCTTTTGTGACCCGCGCTCATTTCCTGGAATGCAGTGGAAATCGCGCGAAAGCCACGCATAAAAACGTGCAGCAGACGCACGGGATGACCAGTTGCTCCGAGTGGACCGGCGTGCCCCTGTCTCTCTTGCTCAAGGAGGCCGGTGTGCAGAGCGGCGCGTCCTTCATCGTGGCGGAAGGGGCGGAGACTGTGAAAGGCGCGACGAGCCTTCCTCTGGCAAAGGTCATGGACGATTGTCTGGTATGCTACGGCCAAAATGGCGAGCCAGTTCGTCCCCAGCACGGCTTCCCGCTTCGGTTGATCGTACCCGGCTATGAAGGAATTCATAACGTGAAGTATCTGCGGCGAATCAAGGTTGTGGACCAGCACTATATGACCTACAACGATTACGGACATCTCGCCGCCGATTCCCGTGTCGCTGCCCTGAATCGCCAGGTTGGGCCGAAATCGGTCATCACCTTTCCTTCCGGGGAGCAAAAGCTGCCCGGCCCCGGATTCTATGAAATCACTGGCCTGGCTTGGTCGGGGTCGGGTGCCGTTCGAACCGTGGACATCTCGATCGACGGCGGGCAGACCTGGACGCCCGCTGAGCTCCGATCCCCAGCATATCCCATGGCGCATACGCGGTTTGGCTTCCACTGGACGTGGGACGGGAAGGAGTGCGTGATCATGTCACGCTGCACAGACGAACTGGGCACCGTGCAACCCACGCGAGCCGAGATCGCCAAATACTGGGGTAAACCAAACGACAGCGATCTCCAGATACGCGGCCTGGACAATAGTGTTTTTCCGTGGAGGGTGGCCAGCGATGGGAACGTTCACAATGGGCTCGCGTAAACTTCTCCTGCTTATGATGATTCTGGGGCTATGCCAGATCAGCAAGGCACAGTCACCCACCTACGGTGTGGGGAGAACTCCCACTGCGGAAGAAATCCGCAAGTGGGATATCTCGATCGGCCCCGACGGAAAGGAGCTCCCGCCAGGACGCGGAACCGCCGTGGAAGGCGCGGGACTCTTTGTTCGAAAGGCCTGCTTTGGATGCCATGGGGAAACAGGTTCAGGGGGCCCCGCTCCTACCTTGATAAAGAGCGACGGCAAGACCAAGTCCCCCTATCCTTGCCTCAACCCTTGCGTGAACGATTCCAACGTCATGTCCCTGCGCGCGCCGTACGCGACGACGATATGGGATTACACGAACCGCGCCATGCCACTGACCAAAGAAGGCACACTAAAACCCAATGAGGTGTACGCGCTGACTGCCTTTCTCCTCTACAAGAACGGCATCATCCGAGAGGACGAGGTCATGGACGCCCAGAGCCTGCCGAAGGTGAAAATGCCAAACCGGGATCACTTCGCCCTGGCTCCGGAATGGAAGCACGGCACACCAAGCCTTCAGGGTTACCCCTGATCCCTGGTCAAACAGGAACCCGATGCGCTAGTGATCTGGCGTCCCTGTTGAATTGTGTAGTTAATTTAATACATTGTTAATTTACTCTTCTATAAAAATGTAGCCGTAAGTGTGCGTTGTGTCCGAGAAGACCGCGTATCGTCATTTCGGAATCACATTTCGATAAGACTTAACAGGATGTGGCCAACCTGCGAAGTTGTGTTTCACGAGGGAGGCCGGAATTTCCCAACATAATTCTAGTTCGCATGCGAGCAAATCCCGTCCAAGGATAACTTCCGATTGGCCGACCACTCATCCAAAACTAACATGCAGTGTGGAAAGGCCTGTCCCATTCCTGTGCGCTGTTGAACTTTGGAGCCTACGCCTCCTTAATGAGCGGCAACACGAATTCTGCCGGTTTACATATTGCGCAGTCAAACCTCGCCGCGGCCGAGCACAGTTTGTCTTCCGATTCCGTTTTTTGTTCTCGGCATCTTCGCCTTCCTCTTGGGAGCCGTGCTGGGAGCGGCATTCGAGGCTCGCTCTGCCAATTGGACCCTGCTGTTGCCCGCCCTTATGTTGGTGGTTTTCGCCAAATTGGATCGCCCAGCGATTTCAGGCGTCTGAGGTAGCACAGAAATGGACGTTTCGCCGTTGTCAGTTTTCCAAGATTTTGGCTGAGACCGGATAGCGCCCTCTTCGATGCCGGCCCTGTCCAAATACTGACAACAATTCAATTCTTTGGACTTTTCTCGTGTAAGCCACACATTTAATTCGCCTCAGAATCTTCCTAAGCGCGCCTGTTTTCAGCGACTTCCCGAAACTTTCACTCGGCCTTCACAATGGCTTCCGGATTGCCATGTTAGGGGTGCGAGGCAAGAAGACGGTTGAAGGGGAATCATATGCGAAAGTTATTCTGCTGTCTGAGTGGCATTCTCTTGGCGATTCTTCCAATGTTCGCCGAGACGGCGAGCGCATCGAATCAGACCAAAGGTGACGACCGATTGAGAAATTCTGGCACAGTCTTGAGAGAGATTCTCGACGAACCGGATTACATTCCGCGGGACTTGCTTGATAAGGCAGATTGCGTCGTTGTCTTCCCTTCGGTCTTAAAGGCCACGTCCAAAGGCGGCGGTAGCTACGGGCGGGGCGCTATGTCGTGCCGCCAGGGCGATGGTTTCAAGGGCCCGTGGGGCGCTCCAACGATGATGGCACTCGATGGCGGAAGCTTCGGCTATCAGATCGGCGGAGAAGCTACGGATTTGGTCCTGCTGGTGATGAATGAGTGTGGCGTGAGAGGCATCCTCAATAGCAAAGTCAAGCTGGGAGCGGATGCTTCCGTGGCTGCGGGCCCGGTCGGTCGCGATTCGTCGGCTGGGTCGGACGCGACTCTGCGAACCCAAATTTTGAGTTACTCAAGAGCGCGTGGGCTGTTTGCCGGAGTCTCTCTTGAAGGCTCCACGATCCGTCCGGACAATGGCGACAACCGCCGTCTGTACGGCAGGAAAATTCCTGCAAGGGATATCGCTTTGTCCGGAACTGTCGGCGTGCCCCCAGCAGCCGGGGAATTGATCTCGACCCTCGATACCAAAACTCTGAAGCATAGGGCGTAAGTCCGATTTGGTCGATGCAGTCCGGCGCCGCGGATTGGCCGCACCACTCGGTGGGGGATGGGCATGGGTTTCGCAGAGGCACTTGTTGGCGATGGTCTAGATAACCTTTTCTCGTCATCGAAGTGTAAGAAGGCGGAGGGCGAATGAGATACGAGGCGACCGCGGTCTGCGACAGAGTTGCGCCACGGAAGGAGGCCTGGCACTTGATTGCCGTCCCCAAATCACCAGTGCGCAGATTTCCCCTAGGGTTTCTGACGGGGTCGGCGGGCGCCCTCATCGTGTGGCTTGTCGTGCTTCTTGGTCGCCCTTTGGTTCTTTCCGCACAGACGCTCCACTATGCGAAAACTCCGGACGTGAAGAATGGACAGAAGGTTTACAACGGCGGCTGCATTGCCTGTCACGGGAGCGAGGGGAAGGGTGCTCCCATGGCGAGTACGGTTTTCAGGCGGCTAGATACGTTTCCGGACTTTACGGACTGCGCGGGGACAACGCCTGAGCCGAACGGCAATTGGAAGGCAGTGATCGTGCATGGCGGGCCATCGCGAGGGCTCTCGCAGATTATGCCTGCGTTTGGGGATCTGCTGACAGACGTGGAGATCAACGATGTGATCGCGTACATGCGGGGATTCTGCAAGAACGTCCACCACGATCCGCTGGGCGAGCTAAATCTGCCACGAGCATTGGTAACAGAGAAGGCGTTTCCAGAAAACGAGATCGTGATTTCCACGGCGGCAAGTGCTTCGGGGGCGCCGGCGTGGACCACGGACATCATTGATGAACGAACGATCATCGACGCCAGGACCCAGCTTGAGACCGATGTTCCGGTGAACTACGCAGACCAGGCGCACAACTGGACGGCGGGTTTCGGGGATATTACTCTGGCGCTGAAGCGGGAAATGTTTTCTAGTCTGCGGACGGGTTCGATCTTGAGTTTGCAGGGTGGTATTTTGCTGCCAACCGGGGACAGCAAGCGAGGTTTCGGTGCGGGGACGACGCAGTTCGAGCCCTTTGCAGCGTTCGATCAGCTGTTTAAGGAGAATACGTTTTTGCAAACCCAGTTGGGGGCGGACCTGCCAGTGGATACGAGCATTGCTCCGCGCAGCATGTTCTGGCGGGTGGCGGTTGGGCAGGCGATGGCTCCGGACCACATGCTGGGACGGCTGTTTTCGCCCATGGTCGAGTTTTTGGCGGTACGCGACTTCAGGCCGGGGGCGAGTACCAACTGGGATGTTCTGCCGGAGATGCAGATCACCGTAAGCAGACGACAACACGTCCGCATAGGATTTGGCGTAAGGGAGCCGTTCGCCAATATACAAGGGCGAACGCCGCAGGTGCTGTTCTACCTGCTCTGGGACCGGGCGGATGGGAAGTTATGGAGAGGTTGGAGATGAGATTCCGTTCGGGTAGTGCAGTTGTTCTAGGGCTCGCAGTCATCGGGGTTCCGGCAATGCTGCGCGGCAAGTCGCAAACGGAGAACGCGAAGGGCGACAAGACGCCTCCAGGGACTTTTTTTCGCACATCGGAACGGTGTGTGGCTTGTCATAACGGCCTCAAGACGAGTTCGGGCGAGGATATTTCGATCGGATTGGAGTGGAGCGCGAGCATTATGGCTAACTCGTCGCGGGATCCTTATTGGCAAGGAAGCGTGCGGCGGGAGTCAATGGATCATCCGGAGTCGAAGCAGGTGATCGAGGACGAATGCTCGATCTGCCATATGCCGGCCGTACGAATGTCGGACCGGGATGCGGGTAGGCACACTCAGGTCTTTTCGCGCCTTCCGTTGCAGAAGTTCCCCAATGGGGACCGCGCGGCAGCAGATGGGGTCACCTGCTCGGTTTGCCACCAGATTGAGAAGACCGGGCTGGGGACGGACGCGACCTTCGTCGGAAATGTGGTCTTCGCGAAATCAGTCCAGAACGACGAGCGGCCCGAATATGGACCCTTCGACATCGACAAAGGGCACCAAACCGTGATGCACTCCTCGACGGCGACCTATTTACCGACGAGGGGCGACCACATGCGCGAGGCCGGCCTTTGCGGGAGCTGCCATACGCTATACACCGCGGCGCTTGGGCCGAAGGGTGAGAAGCTGGCGAAGTTCCCGGAGCAGATGCCGTTCCAGGAGTGGCAGCATAGCGACTACGCGACCAAGCAGACCTGCCAGGACTGCCATATGCCGGTGGTAAACGAGGCTGTTGCGGTAACGGCGTTGTACGGCCAGCCACGCGAGGGCATGCACCGGCACGTGTTTGTCGGATCGAATTTCGTTATGGAGGGAATGCTGCAAGATCATCGCGATGAATTGGCGACGGAGGCGCAGCCCGAGGAGATGGATGCGGCGATGAAGCGCACGGCGGAGTTTTTGAAGACGCAAGCGGCGAAGGTCACGATTACGCGGGTGGATGCGACGCCAAATGGGCTTGCCGTGGATGTGCATGTGGAAAATCTGGGCGGGCATAAGCTGCCTACGGCTTATCCTTCGCGGCGGGCATGGCTGCATTTTGCGGTGACGGACGGCAATGGGCGGGTGGTGTTTGAGTCGGGTGCGCTCAATCCGGACGGGTCGATTGTAGGCAACGACAACGACGAAGACCCTCTGAAGTTCGAGCCGCATTATCGTGAGATTACGAGTTCACAGGAAGTGGAAATTTACGAACCGATTCTGAAGGATTCGGAGGGGAAGGTTACGACCGGTCTACTCCATGCTGTCGGCTACTTGAAGGATAATCGGCTGTTGCCGAACGGTTTCGATAAAGCCACCGCGAACAGTGATATCGCGGTGACAGGCGACGCGGCCGACGATCCCGGATTCACAGACAGCGGAAGCTCGGTGCGGTATGTGGTCTCGACCGGGAACGCAACGGGACCGTTCAAAGTGGAGGCGGAACTTTGGTTTCAACCCATCGGCTTTCGGTGGGCCCATAATCTGGCACCTTACAAGGCGGAGGAACCGCAACGAATGGTGCGGTATTACGAAGCGGCGGCCCGGAGGTCGGCTGTGATGCTGGCTAAGGCAGAGGCAACTCGGTAAGGGCCAAACTGGGAAAGATCGGATAGTTAGGGAAGTTGGTCTCGACACAGGCAAAGTTGACGAAGGGCAATCCAATCAGCAGAGAACTGGCCCAAACTTTTTAGAGTCCGCCCTCTGGCTCGCGCGGCACTGCTAGCTCTGCCTTGTCGAACTTCTGGACTTCAAATGGGCGAGTGACGGCGTAACCGGAAGTTTGTTTCGACGAACACTGGTTTTCAAAGTTACTTCCAGTTGGCCGACCATTCGTCCAGAACCGATCTCTATATTAAGATAGCTCAGTTTCAAGGTGCCTCGGTCGCACTTCGCCGAAACTCCCTGGGTGCCACACCCAAGACGCGTTTGAATGCCTTGCTGAACGCCGCGTCAGAATCGTAACCAACTGACTTTGCTACCTCGAACAGCTTCATATCATTTTCCTGCATCAATCCAGTCGCCTTGTACATCCGCCAGTTCGTCAGATACTCGAGTGGCGTTTCCCCAAGCAGTTCTTTAAACCTCAATGCAAAGGCTGAGCGAGACATACCTGCTGCGGCGGCCAGCGTCTCCACTGTCCATGGATTCTCGACTCGCTCGTGCATTGTTTTGAGCGCTGCTCCAATTTTTGGATCGAAGATGGCGCGAAGCCACCCAGTTTTACAGTTTTCGGAGCTCGCTGCGATGTGGGCGCGGACGCACTGTATGAACAAAATATCCGCCAGCCGGTTCACCATAACCTCCGAGCCAGGCGCTGGTTCCGCCATTTCCGATGCGAGCAACTGCAAAGTCGAGTGGAGTGCAAGGGATTGGGCCTGATCCGCCTTGATCAGTATCAGCTCCGGAAGCAAGCGTTTTAGAGGCTTGGCGCTCATGTGGCCAAAACTGAACCATCCCGAAATTATGGTTGTCGGGGCTCCGCCGCCTCCGTAATGGATTACGTAACTGCCGTTCTTGGGTGCGGCGTGACAAAAGCTCTGCGCGCGTGTGCGTGGGTTGTCCCGCAAAGTATATGTGCTGCCTGGCGCCAGCAGGAAGCAATCTCCACCGGTGAGCGGGAACGGGGCCGGTACCCCCTCCACGCTAAGCCAGCAATTGCCACGCGAAACCATACCGAAATGCGCGAACTTCGATGGCGAATTCCCGTGCGCAGCCGAATCAGGAGCCATTTCTTTCCCGGCCTGCCCCTCACGTGTAAGGCCCCATGGCGCCGTGGCTTCCAGGCGCGCGTGCACCACGCTCGCCACATGCATTGTTTTGAATACATCAGTGATCGGGTCCACGTTGGACCTCCCCATTGGACGCCTGGACAAGTTTTACGGACAACAGGATAGTGCCCGTCCGGCAATATGGACATCTATTATAACACAGGCGGTGAATCGGTCGGCTCAGGAGGTTCACATGAAACTACTTCAGATTGATTCCAGCGCTCGCGCCGGTTCTGTGACCCGGCGATTAACATCGAAGTTCGCTGAGCAATGGAGAGCGAACCACCTAGCCGGTGAAGTCATACAGCAGGACCTCTCGAGGACGACACTCCCGGTCATCACCGATGACTGGAGCGCAACACAGATCGAACCTTCCAAGCTGAGTTCTGCGCAACGGAATTATCTCCCGACATCGGATCGCTTAATCGAAGAGATGCAATTCGCGGACACGATCATCATTGGAGCGCCCATGTATAACTTTGCGATCCCTTCCCTGCTCAAGGCATGGATCGATCAGGTTGTTCGAGTCGGGAAGACGGTAGCGTACGGGCCAAGCAGCCGCCAGGAACGGCTGGAAAATAAGAGGGTCTTTGTCATCACCGCGCGCGGAGGCGCGTACGAAAAGGGCACTCCCAGCGAGAAGCTCGATTTTCAAGAACCCTACTTACGCCAGATTTTCGGCTTTATGGGTATCACCGATGTGACGTTTATCCATGCTGAGAACCAGTTGCGTGAAGGGGCCGGTTCGTCGTGAGCAGCCGCGCTCGAACAAATCGAACAGGCAGTCGCTGAACAACGCTATCAACTGTCTAATTGAAGAAAAAAAGGAGAATTGTATGAACGTAGCCCTATGGATTGTCCAGGGACTTTTGGCGTTCGCATTCATCGCCGCCGGCGGGATGAAATTGTTTGCCTACAAAAAGTACAACGCCATGTCGGAGGAGAAGAACGGTCAGACTAGTCTCTCACGCGGCTTAGTTACCTTTATCGGTATGGCTGAGATCGCCGGGAGCCTCGGCATCGTCCTGCCCATGGCGACTAACATCGCTCCGTGGCTCAGCCCGTGGGCCGCAATCGGACTCGCGATCATCATGCTGCTGGCGATTGGCTTTCACGTGCGCCGACATGAGTCGGTGGCCGTACCCGTCATCCTTTTCCTGCTCGCGGGGTTTGTAGTGTTCGGGCGTTTTTCCCACTGGACGTGAACAAGGGACCAGACGGTGCCGTCGCTGGTTCTGCCCGGATCACGGCCTACTCGGAAGTAATCCTTCACGAGGACCGGTTGAGCTCGCACGGCTTATCGGTAGGCCATAGCGGCAAATTCGTTGTATCCAGGGCAGGAGAAGCATACGATGCACAAGCGAGAGGTCTAAATCCGAAATTCCGGTTGAGGATTCTTGGAGGTGACTTGTGGCCGTATCTGACCGTCGAAGTTTCTTGACCAGGGCAATTGCTTCACTTGGAGTAGCGGTGACCGCCGCCCGCGCGGAATTCTTGGCCGCTCGCCCGCAAACGGTGGATACTTCCAAGAAGTTCCGCATCGACGCGCACCATCATTTTGCGCCGCCGACATGGATCGAGGCGATGAAAGGCAACAAGCTGCTGCAGGTTGCGAATACGACCTGGACGGCTGAAAAGTCGCTCGAAGACATGGACCGCGGCGGCGCCTCCGCCGCGTTGATATCCATTACCAATCCGGGTCTTTTTATCGGCGATCAGCGGCAGACAAACCGCCTCGCCCGGGAGTGCAACGACTTCGGCGCGAAAGTGGTGCAGGACCACCCGACCCGATTCGGGTTGTTCGCCGCGATGCCGCTACCCGACGTCGGCGCCACTTTGAAGGAGATCGCGTACGCCTACGATCAAATCCACGCCGATGGGATCGGTTTCATGACCAGCTTCGGCGACACCTGGCTGGGCAACGCCGCCTACAAACCGGTGTTTGAGGAACTCAATCGGCGCAACGCCGTCGTCTTTGTCCACCCGACCGCAGCCGATTGCTGCCGGAATCTCAACTACGGCGTGGGTCCGGGGAGCATGGAGTACGGGACCGACACGACCCGGGCCATCACGGATGTCTGTTTCAGCGGATACGCCGCGCACTTCACCAATATTCGCTGGATCTGGTCGCACGGCGGCGGCACCATGCCGTTCCTCGCCGGGCGCATTTCGGGTGGCGCGGACAGCCACAAGGAGCAGATGCCCAACGGCATGATGGCCGAGTTGAAGAAGATGTATTACGACCTGGCAGGCGCAGCCAATCCGGGCGTAGTTGCTTCGCTGCGCCAGCTTGTGACGCCGGACAAGATTCTGTTCGGGACCGATTTTCCGCCCGGAGGCCACATATTGGAACAAGCTCATGCCATCCGCGAATTGAAGATGTTCAACGATGCCGAACTGAAGTTGGTCGAACGCGACAATGCGGTGAAACTCATACCGCGGCTCAAGGATACGTAGGCCTGGTCCCCAAGCACAATATTCATTTTGGCGATCTGAACACAGACCCACTCAAATCGCCCGGAGTGGCAGCGGGCTATTCTGCGTCGTCGAGAGTCCCGGAGTCGAACATTTCAGTATCATCAGTGAATGACCGCATTGCCTTTCGGCCACAACCTGATAAGTCCGACTTATCAGAATGTGGCTTTTTGACCTGCATTGGCCCAAATTCCCACATTCCGATAATCCCGTTTCACAGGACCTGGGAACAAGCGAATGCATGGCGAATACTAGCCCATTCTTGGCATCCTCAGCCCCGCTGTGGAAAATGCGCAAATGTTGAAAATTTTAACAATAGTCTGCGCCACCGATGCTATATGCTTCGGCCTTATCTACGTCGGCGCTTCGAACAGGACAGGGGAGGCTCCGACATTTTTGAACCGCAGCACATACCCCGAAATTAAAACTGCTGAAGAGGAGAAGATAATGACCCAATCCAGCGCTACACAGCGAGGCAGCGAGCAGGCAGATGCAATTCGTCCGTTTCAGAAGGTGAACGTTCCAGAGGCGGAACTGACCGAATTGCGCAGGCGCATCAACGCGACAAAGTGGCCTGAGCGGGAAACGGTTACAGATGCATCGCAAGGAGTGCAGCTCGCGACGACTCAGGCGCTGGCGCGCTATTGGGGGACAGACTACGACTGGCGCAAGGTCGAGGCGAAACTGAACGCTCTGCCGAATTTCATCACGGAGATCGACGGGCTGGACATTCATTTCATTCACGTCCGCTCCAAACACGAAAATGCGTTGCCACTGATCGTTACGCACGGATGGCCCGGTTCGATCACCGAACAGTTGAAGATCATCGATCCGCTGACCAATCCCACCGCACACGGCGGAAACGCATCCGACGCATTCCATATCGTGGTTCCGTCGATGCCCGGCTACGGTTTTTCCGGCAAGCCAGCCAAGACCGGGTGGGACCCCGCGCACATTGCACGTGCCTGGACCGTGTTGATGAAGCGCCTCGGCTACAACAAATTCGTGGCGCAAGGCGGCGATTGGGGTGCAGTCATCACCGAGCTGATGGGCGCGCAGGCTCCGCCGGAGTTGCTGGGCATTCACACGAATATGCCTGGCATCTTTCCGGCCGACATCGACAAAGCGGCCGCTTCCGGCGCGCCGGCACCATCAGGCCTTTCGGCCGACGAGAAGGTCGCTTACGAGCGTGTACAGACCATCTATCAAAAGGGAATCGCCTACGGGTACCAGATGGGGTTGCGCCCTCAGACGCTATACGGAATCGCAGATTCCCCCGTCGGTCTTGCGGCTTATTTCCTTGATCACGACGCGCGCAGCTACGAGATGATCGTGCGTGTCTTCGCCGGAGGCAGCGAAGGACTCACCCGGGACGACGTTTTGGACAACATCACGCTGACCTGGTTGACGAATACGGCGCTCTCGGGGGCTCGTCTCTATTGGGAAAACAAGGGTTATTCGTTCTTCGGCGTCAGAGGCGTCGTTGTCCCGACCGCCGTGAGCGTTTTTCCCGACGAACTCTATCCTGCTCCACGAAGCTGGGCGGAGCGGGCGTACCCCAAGCTCATTCACTTCAATAAGCTCCCCAAGGGCGGGCACTTTGCGGCCTGGGAACAGCCGAAGGTCTTTTCAGAAGAGGTTCGCGCGGGCTTCAGATCGCTGCGGTAGGGTTCTTCACAAGAGAGGAGAAAATGATGACCCAATCCAGCGCTACACAGCGAAGCAGCGAGCAGACAGGTGCGCAGTTCAACACCGACCGCACCTACCCGGGCCGGTGGACGATCACCTTCAGCAACCCGCCGATCAACATATTCGTTCCCACAACGATTGTCGAATTGGGAGCGCTAATGACCGACCTCGAGGCGGACCCGTTCGTGAAGGTCGTAGTGTTCCAGTCGGCGAATCCCGATTTTTTCATCGCCCATCTCGACGTAGCCAAGGCAGCTGAACGGCCAGAAGTGCTGGGCCTTTGGCGCGACTTTGTGCTGCGCCTCTCGTCCGCGCCAGTCGTGAGCATCGCCAAGATTCGCGGCCGCACGCGCGGCATCGGTAACGAGTTCGTGCTGGCCTGCGACATGCGCTTCGCGAGCAGGCAAAGCGCCCTATTCGGCAACCCCGAGGTCGGCGTCGGACTGGTCCCGGGCGGGGGAGCGCTGGAATGGCTCCCGCGCTTGGTCGGCCGCTCGCGGGCACTTGAGATCGTGCTCAGCGGCGACGATTTCGATGCGGATATCGCCGAGCGCTACGGCTGGGTGAACCGCACGCTGGACGATGGCGACCTTGACTCGTTTGTCGATGCGCTCGCCCGGCGTCTGGCCTCGTTCGACCGTGAAACGCTAGCCGCGGCGAAGGCCCAGATCAATCGGTTCGGGACGCCGACAGCTGCCGAGCTTCAGTCGAGCAACGACTTGTTCTTCCCGTTGCTGGCCTTGCCCGGCGCACAGGCGCGCCGTGCCAAGGTCCGTGATATCGGTTACGGCGTTCCGAGCGACTTCGAAATGAACTTTGGCCGGTATCTCCCCACGTTCGGGCGGGCGGACGACGAGGACACGGGTACGCAGAAGAGATAGACATGAAACCCTGGAAAGCAGTTTTGCTGATTCTGTTTGCTCTTGCGGTTGCAGCCGCGGGATACGGGCTGACTCTCGTGCGACGAGGCTTCAGCGCACTTGCGACACCATCAGCGATTGAGGTGTTCGCGGCCACAACGGCGCGCAAACTCGCCGTGCCATCCTCGTATCGCCAACTTCACAATCCCATCGTGCCTTCAACGGAGAACATTCGGGGAGGCATGGAGCATTTCTCCTATCATTGCTCCGAGTGCCATTCGAATGACGGAGGGGGCCAGACGGTATTCGGCAAGGGCCTCTATCCG
The DNA here is from genome assembly GCA_963813185.1 of uncultured Acidobacteriota bacterium. GTDB lineage: Bacteria > Acidobacteriota > Terriglobia > Acidiferrales > UBA7541 > Palsa-360. The sequence goes on along the minus strand of CAWEYA010000017.1, from coordinate 288,823 downwards.
AAACCGCCCGACTTGCGCGCAGCCGGGACGCAGAACAAGAGCGATGGTGAGCTCTACTACACAATTGAAAATGGAGTTCGTTTGAGCGGCATGCCAGCCTTCCACGGAACGCACACTGTGCCGCAAACCTGGCGCCTGGTTTTGTTCATCCGGCACTTGCCTCAGATCACGCCCGAGGAACTCAATGACATGAAGGGGTGGGACCCGAAGAATGAGGCGGATCCAGCGCATTTCTGAAGGGCGGGGAACCGCCCCAGAATCCTGCGGGAGAAACACGCCACCACTAAAAGAAGAAACACCATGGTGAGTTGGTCGCTAGCCGCCACGTAGTCGCCCAATCGCGCCAGCCAAAGCGGTTCGAGGTCCAGCAAGTGACCCGCGTGTTCCTGTGCCGACCACTTTTCTCTCGGTTTCCCAGTCAGGATTTCGTTTGAGCACCCACGAAGCGTATCTTCGAGCCTGGTGGGAGTGCCGCGCAGACGTGCTCGCAGATTCGGAAGCAGTTCAACTGGAAACGAAAACTCAAACTCGCGCTCAAACCAGATCGGCACCTGACTCATGGATTCCTCCGATAAGAGGGATAACTCCAGTAGATGATATGCGCGGCAGCGCCAAATCGCTCACGAATTCTCGCCATCGCAAGCTGGGGGTTAGTAGGGCGCACCCAACCAACTCAAGAATTTGCTATAGCCAAGTCCTTCCATGAGAAGGCCGGTGAGTGTCAAGTCGGTTTTTTCTTTTTCTGTTGGTTTTTCTTTTTCCTCTCTATAAGAGGTTTTGCATTTGAGCCAAGCCGCCTCTGTCGCCACCCTTCCATCCGCACTCTTGGTTGAGCGATTGTCGCTCGGTGCCAGTTGGGTGTACTCGATTCAGTAGGTGCTGCTACCTGAGAATCGACCTTCCATGAGAAGGCCGGTGAGTGTCAAGTCGGTTTTTTCTTTTTCTGTTGGTTTTTCTTTTTCCTCTCTATAAGAGGTTTTGCATTTGAGCCAAGCCGCCTCTGTCGCCACCCTTCCATCCGCACTCTTGGTTGAGCGATTGTCGCTCGGTGCCAGTTGGGTGTACTCGATTCAGTAGGTGCTGCTACCTGAGAATCGACCTCTGTTCCCCCCTTTCGAAGGGAACTGGTCCAGGACTTGTCGCAGTCACCTGATCTCGGCGGTCGAGCTCGGCTGTTTGGATAGCATCTCTCTTCCTACTTTTTTGCTCCTGTTTCTTTCTTTCTTCCTGCCTTTCCCAGTTTTTCACAGAGAAACTTCCAGCCAGGATCGCCCAGGAACGACGATCGCCAACTCCGTCGACCCCTAGCCTCCCCTGTTTTGTGGGGAGCTGTTCCCTCTAGGCCACGGCGCGCATCGCTTGGTGGCTGTTGCGCAGTGGTTCGTACACCTCTCCACCTACCCACAACCGATGCAGCAGCACCGCTAGCTTTCTCGCCACCGCAATAACGGCCCGCTTCTTTGCATTTTTCCCTCCTCGCGCCGCAAGTTTTAGTCCCCAACGCCGTAGATCACTGTCTTGTCCAAAGGGTCCCAGGATGTAGTGCGCCCCTTGCACCAGCAGGGTCCTCAAATAAGGGTCTCCTTCTTTACTGATGTGCATCTGCGGCTGGCTCTCTCCGGAGTCCCTGCGCCCAGGGCGCAACCCCAGAAAACAGCCGACCTCGCGACTCTTTGCGAACCGATGCGGATCTTCCAAGGTCAGGACAAACGTCAGCGCGATCTGCGTCCCTACCCCCTTCACCTGTTTGAGCCGCTCGACTTGCGGGTAGCTCTCCCTGGCGATTTTCTCCATCCGTGCGTCGTATTGCTTGATGCGCTCGTTCAGCGATTCGACTTCTTGCAGCAACGGCTCCAGAACCTCTCGCAACTCCACGCTCAATTCCGCGGCCAGCTCCCGACTCACTTGCTGCGTGCCACACTTGCGCAGCCGTTCCCCATAAGACTTCGCCAACCCTCGCGCCGCGTTCACCAGGGCGGTTCGTGCACTCACCAGTTCCGCCCGTGCCCGAATCACCGTCAGATGAATTTGTGCTTTCGCGCTGCGATGCCGCACCGGCCCCAATAGCTCAGGATCGATTCTTGCCAGCCGTGCCAGTGTCCGAGCATCGTGTCGATCATCTTTTCGCTTGCTCTTGCTGATCAATTGCACCTTTTGCGCGTGCGCCACCAGCACCTGGTGTCCCAGCTCCCTTAACAGCCGGCTGACCCAAGGGGAATGGGTTCCCGTCTCCAGGGCGATGAGACTTCGCGGTATGCTCTCCAATGTCTGCTTCATCGCTTCCGGTGTCGTCGGTAGTTTCTGTTCCAAAATGATTTGGCCCGCTTCCTCCAAAACGCAGTAGAACGACCAGCGATCGCCGAGGTCCAGACCAATCGTGAGTTTGTGTCCTTTGAACATCAGGTTTCCATTTACCCGAACAGTGCTAGTCTTTTTCATAGCCGGTCTCCCTTTCTTTGTGCCTTGAGCACGTCGAACATTGGGAGCGTATCGCATCCCGCCGGAGACCGGCCTTCTCATCCCATCTGGTAAGTCGTCTTATCGGAATATGGCTTTTGGGGGCCTCAGGTGGCTTGGAGCACATTCCGATAATCCCGCCTGTCAGAACTTGGCTGTCGGAACTCCGCTGATCTTGGCAGTTGCTGGTAACCTGTGAACTCTTCGGAATCAGGACGGAAACTCCAGGAATTTGGGCAACGATGAGGCTTCTACTTACCGGATTCCAACTTCTTTTCCGTGCCGAGGAAGTTGGCGTTGTCGTCCACGCACACCACTTCTCCAATGTTCCAGCCCGGTTTTAACTCGAAGTCGTTGTGCGCGACCCAAGGCTTGGTGTACGCCTTCGGGTCGTCAATCGTAAAATCGATGGACAAGGAGTCATGGCTGACGCGCCGAATGCGCTCCACCAGATGCAGTGCGTCGCTGTGCGGATGGCCGTCCCCATCGAGCCAGGTTTTGTCATTGAAACCAACCGTATCGACCACGAGCGTGTCCCCTTCCCACGTCCCAATCGAGTCGCCCATATACGAGGGAATTAGATCCTTGGAATGTTGCCGTCCATCCGTGAAGATTTGGCGCACCAAGTGATCGTACTCGAAGAACATGATCACCCGGCCGGGAATCTGCATGATCTCCCACGGTTGTCCGACGCGCATCTCATAGATTCGCGGGACGCCGGGAGGGAAACATTTCGTAACCGGATCGTTTGACTGCGATAAGGGAACGCCACGCCGTCCAATATTTGGTTTGGCGGTCTTGAATTTCGCCTCACCCCAGGGCGTCATCGGGGGTTCCTCGTTGGTAAGGGTTCCTGAAATCCCATGAAAGTTGTACTTGTGAGCGTTATCGGGTGGCCGCCGCGCTCGCCTCCAGATTCCTGTGAGGTCCGGCGCCGCAGCCTTTGCTTCTCCCTGCGGCGGCGCAGTCTGGGCAAATATGCCGGACGAGAGGACGAGCACTGCCACTACGGCCACCGCCGAAACCGCCAGCCGCTTGCACATCACAAAACTCCTCTCAGGCTTCGCAATCCAGATTTCGAGCCAGCTCATGATCCCCGCGTATCGAAGCGACTCTTCATGCAAATTTGCTGGGCAAGCTTTATTGACTTGGATAATCCTCGCCGTTCTGGAGTGTCAACACTTTGCCATCTGGAAACACGATCTTTTTCAGTCGTAAGATATGCGTGCCGTTTTTCGAGAGATTTCCTGTCACCGTGATTTGATCCCCAGGCTTGAGCGAATCTTTGGTCCAGCCATTCCGGGACAGCCCCAAGGGGCTAACCGATTCCACTGTGTACTTTTGGATCTTGCCCGTCGTCTCGCTCACATCAATGTCAATTGTTGCGTGCGGATTCATCCATTGAATACTCGTTATGATTCCCTTCAAGGTCGTCATCTTTGATATGTCGTAGGACGCCGCACCGTGGTGCGCAAAGATGGGAACAGAAACCAGAAGGAAAAGAACAGCTGCCAAAGCAGGAGGGCCTAAGAGCTTAACTTTCACGGGGAACCTCCATTCGCGGGCAAGTTATTCAATTCCAACGTGAATTGTCAACGGAATAATCACAGGACTGAGGACGATGTGTAAGTTTTGAGAATGGGCAGAGAAACCGAACTCGCCTGATCCGCCAGAAAGTTCATACTCCCGACATGCCCTCTTCTCGGCATATGGGATTTTCCGCCGCGACCGCTCGTGACAGATTCCGATTAGACCGTTTCTCGAGACTTGGTGGAAACGGCGTGGTGGGTTTTGACAGAAGGTAAACGCATTTGTATATTCCCGGATGCAAGAGTCGGTGTAGGATCACACGAGATTCCGCATCGCATCAGAGATTTCAGTAATTCAAAACACTTGGAGGTTGCTCAATGCAGACGAGGCGTAGTCGTTTCATGCCGGGGCTATATTTACTCGCAGTCCTCGCGGTCGCTGCCGCACCGATTTGGTGTTCGCATCTTTCCACGCTATTGTTTGCCGCACCGGCCACCAATGCCGCCACGGCAACCTACGTTACGACGGCGGAGATTGACGCTGCCCTGCAACAAATGCCAGCCGACAAGACAACCTATGACAAACCGATCAAAACCGTCGACACCGGCGCCTACAAAGTTACCATCGTTATCTTGCGGCGAATACCGAGCCAGACCCCCGACAGCTCCCTGCTGCACGACAGGGTGACGGAGGTCTATCAAATCCTCACTGGCGCGGGAATGTTTGAGACCGGAGGCACGCTGGTGGACGGGAAACCTGTGGACCTCACTTCGGAAGCCGCCGGCCCAAGCATCAGAGGCACTATTCAAGGTGGCGAAAGCCGGCGGATGGGGCCGGGCGATGTAGTCGTGATTCCTCCGAACGTGCCGCATAGGTTCAGCAAGCTCGAGGGGACCATTACTTATTTGGTGACACGCATTGAGGCGCCCCGTCCCTAAGGCGGGCAATGCGGAATGTCCTACGAGTCTCCGCCGAGATTGAAAGTTACATCTGGGCCAGACAGTCGGATGGTCCGCTTGTGCGAGCAACATTCCGGCATTCACGTTTCTCGGGGGTTGGCCGCCAGAACCTCGATACCTGCGGGGCCAACTCTGCCGGTAAATTCGTTGTCTTCAGGGGAGGAAAAGCGTAGGCTCCACGAGTGAAAGGCCGCCATCGGAAATACCGGTTGAGTTTATCTCAACGGGTTCACAGCAGGTGTCGAGGAGTCCTGAAACAATGCGAAAGCACTGGATACTCGCTAGTCTTCTCCTGAGCGTAGTATCGTTAGTTTCAGCTTCTTTCTTCGGTCAGGATGAAGCGCCAACAAATCCGCCCAAGCAAGGTGAAGCCGCTCCGCGGCAGATGCGCGGCCCAGCGCCTCCTGTCCCCGGCCCTCCCCACGATCCCCACGATTTGACGGGAGTGTGGAATGGACGCCGCGGCTACGGTGGCAGCACCTTCGGCAGGCAAGGGCCTGAAATGACAGAGTGGGGGCAGCAGGAATTTAAGAAAGCCAAGGCATCCAACGGCGGCGAGTACACCCTGAAGGAAACCAACGATCCGATCCTCACCAAGTGCTTACCTCCCGGCACGCCTCGCATCTATCTCCAGCCGGTTCCGATGCAAGTGATACAGACTCCAAAAGCGGTCCTATTGTTCTACGAGTATGACCACATCATACGGTACGTTTTCATCGACGGGCGCAAGCACCCCGAGGACTTAACGCCGACCTACATGGGCCATTCCATCGGCCGTTGGGACGGCGATATTTTCGTAGTGGATACGGTAGGCTTCAATGAAAAGACATGGCTAGATCGCATCGGCCATGCTCACAGCGAGCAGCTGCACGTGATCGAGCGTTTTCACCGCATCGATCAGAATAATCTGGAACTCGACATTACGATGGAAGACGCGAAAGCGCTTGCCAAACCATGGGATGTGCACTTTGGATTTTCGTTGCATGCGGACTGGGACATCCTCGAACAAGCCTGCGCTGACAACGCCTCGTTTGTAGACTTCGAGAAATAGCCAGACACATTTTTCAATTTTGTAGCCAAAACAAAAGAGCCGAAGCTTGAAGCCGGTCTCGTATTCACTGCGGCGGCAGCGAGCCGAGGTACGCCGAGATTGCAATGATGTCGTCTTCGGAAAGGTTCGCAACCACTTTCTTCATCGGCGCCGCGGCGGCGCCGGCGCTCGATCCATTCTGAAAGTAGATGAGTTGCCGGGCGATGTAGACCGGCTGCAAACCTGCGATTCTGGGCACATCCCCGAGACCCCTCAGCGCGTCTCCATGACAGGCCGCGCATTGCATCGTCTTCCCTGCCCCGCCAGTTTTAACGAGCGCTTCTCCCTTTGCCAGGCTGGCGGGAGGAACATAGGCCAGAAAAGGAGAGTGCGGATCGCGATTCGCTGTTCTGACCGGATCCACCGGCGTTTCTATAATGCGATGGCCGATAGGTTCGGTGCCACCGGCCGGGTCCAGAAGGCGATGACGCGCACCAGAGCTGACGTACGTCTTTGGCGGCGTGTCCGTTTCGATCACCTTCACCCAAGGGATCGGCTTGATTGCCGCGTAATACTCAGCCGCTTGCCGCACGTCTTCATCGGACACGGTTTGCGCAATAGGGCCCATCCGATCGGGATCCTTCCGGGCCCCAGTTTTGAAGTAGCTCATCTGGCGAACGATGTACTCGGCGGGCAGGCCGGCAATGTCGGCGGATTCGGAATGCCCTTGTCCGGACATGAGGTGGCAGGTGCCGCAGGCCATCTTTGCCGTTCCGCTTTCATCTTTCACGATCCGGGGAGCGGGACCATGTTCATCGGGAAACCAATCGGGTGGATTTCCGCTGCTGGCGACTTGAGCTGGGTCATACACTTTGGTGCTGCCCGGCACACTTATCGGGCCGGTCGGCTTGACACTGGGGGGCTGCACCTTGTCCGGAATGTTGTAGGCCCACGAAGGAAGGCCGTTGGGAACCGCCTGCGGCACTTGAGCTGCAGCCGACAAGGGCAACAGAAAAGCAAGAGGCAATTTCCTGATCCAGTTGTTCATAGGCTTAGGTCCAAAACTGCGCAAACGAATATACACCCGGAGGTCAAATTACGGTGCGAGCGATTAACTATATGGCGCCTGAAAAGTTTTTCGTTCGACCACCGGATTGCAGGGATGTTTGGCAAGAGATTATTTGATTCTGCATCGGGCCTGCAGCACTTCCTGATGAGTTCTCTCATGTGAATAAAATTATTTGGCCATCGGAAGATCAGGTTCCATTCCGGTAAGCGCTGCGATTCTCGGAAGCTGGCAGGGAAAGGTCGAGAACGCCGCGCGAAGAACTCACGCCGCGGCTCAGAAAGTAGCATGAACTGTCGAACCTTGCTTCTTCAGCGACGTTCCTACGCGGTTCTGGAGTACGCGTGTTCGTCGGGGAGCGCCCAGCGCAGCGCCTCAGCCCGATCGCGGAACACCTGGATTCCGTATTCGCCCTCTGCCTCACGAAGCATTTTGAACATGCGGGCAAAGCCGAACTGCTCGTCCGAGTTAACCACCACGGCGCGCCGGGAATGCGTCGAAAAGATTGTCGTAGCCGCCACCGTGCGCACGTCTTCGGCGTTGAGATCGATTCCGGTAACACCGGTACAATCCACGAGCTGGGAACAGGTTGGATCGAAGTTGGGATCGCCCAGGAGCTTCCGCTGATGAGCCAGGATGTCTGTCGCCGTCAGGAAGCCGGATGCAGTACTAGTGACCAATCGCCTCGCTTTGTCGATGTGAAATGAGACTGGCATAATTCGTCCTCCTCTCAAGGTGTGTCCTGCATGTGTGCAGGAGGGGACCGTTTTCACCAGAATTTCCGGTTTGCGCCTCTATTCTGCGCATCCTACTCTTCTCCTGCTCTGGTTTCAACGAATTTGCCGCGACGGCAGGCCCCCGAAATCAGCGAGGCTCCGACGGCTCGTTCTTTCCCTCTGCCCCGCCCAGGTTCCCGGGCCAAATCCCGAGAATTGATCTTATCGGCTCGCGGCTTTTTGGCTGAGGTTGCGGATTCCCGCATTCCGATAATCCCGTATTTCATCCCATCAGATCCGACTTCTGTCGAAACGATGGGAGCCGAGGTCGATTATCAGGTAGCAGCACCTACTGAATTGAGAACGCCCAACTTGCACCGAGCGAAAAATCGCTCCACCAAGAGTGCGGATGGAAGGATGGCGGCAGAGGCGGAGGAGCTCCATAGAAGACCACTCGACGGAAACCACAAAATCTGCTTGACTCAGATCGGCCTGCTCATGGAAGGATTTGGGAACGTGCAAGAATTTGCAGTTCTGTAATTCTCTGACGGAGTTATACTCTGCCCACTCTAAGTTGGCGGGAGCCCATGCCGATCCTCCCTGGCAGACGTTTAGGGCCCTATGAAATCCTCACCTCTATCGGCGCGGGCGGAATGGTCGAAATGTATCGCGCCCGCGGCGCGCGCCTCGATCGAACAGTCGCCGTCAAAATCCTGCCAGATCATCTTGCCGGCCGTTCTGAGTTGCGCGAGCGATTTGAGCGCGAAGCGCGGACGACTGCCAGCCTGAATCATCCACACATCCGCACTCTCTGCGCCATCGCAGGTGCGCCCATTTGGCGACAAACGGAAAACGGGGAAGCGCGCACATGACACCGGAACGCTGGGTAGAACTCAAGAGAGTACTGGCTGCTGCTCTCGAACGCAAGCCGCAGGAGCGGCCCGCCTATTTGGATCAGGTTTGCGCGGAGCCATCCCTGCGCCGCGAACTGGAGTCGCTAATTGCCGCGCACGAACAAGGGGACAGCAGTTTTATGGAGCGACCTCCCGCGGAAAGTGGGATGTTGAAGCTTGGAGCAAAGCTAGGCCCGTACGAAATCCTTGGGCCCCTGGGAGCGGGCGGGATGGGAGAGGTGTATCGGGCGCACGACACCAAGCTTGGGCGCGACGTAGCGATCAAAGTCCTGCCCGAGGCGTTCGCCCATGATGTTGATCGGCTTTCGCGTTTCCAGCATGAAGCCAAGATGCTGGCTTCGCTCAATCATCCGAACATTGCAACGATCCATGGGCTCGAACAGAGTGACGGCACGAGTTATCTCGTCATGGAGTTGGTCTCCGGTAAGACGCTGGCGGAGCGGGTTAATGCTGGCGCGTTAAAGATCGAGGAGGCGCTCAAGCTCGGCGGCCAGATTGCGGAAGCACTGGAAGCGGCGCACGAAAAAGGAGTGATCCATCGAGATCTGAAGCCGGCCAACGTGAAGGTGACCCCGGAAGGCAGGGTGAAGGTGTTGGATTTTGGTTTGGCAAAAGCCTTTGGCGGTGACGGTGGGCGGGACCTTTCCAATGCGCCGACGCTCACCGCGATGGGTACTGAAGAAGGAAGAATTCTTGGTACGCCCGCGTACATGAGCCCAGAGCAGGCGCGCGGAAAGGCGTTGGACAAGCGCACCGACATCTGGGCGTTCGGCTGTGTGTTTTACGAGTTGCTGACTGGAAAAGTGGCGTTTCGCGAAGTGACAGTTTCCGACACGATTGTAGCCGTGCTGGAACGCGAACCCGACTGGCAAGTTTTGCCATCTGCGACTCCGGCAAAAATCCGGGATCTGCTCCGGCGCTGCCTGCAGAAAGATGTGAACAAACGTTGCCGGGACGCGGGTGACGTGCGGATTGAAATCGAGGAGGCTCTCGCGGCTCCACCCAGTGTAGGCGCGTCTACCCCCCGCCCAGCGACTAGAGGTTGGCGCGATCGATTGACTCAGGCTGGTTTGGCGGTCTTCGTATTGACGACCGTCGCATTGGCCATTGGCTTCGCGCTGCGCGCGCTGAAGTCGCCGCAGTCTCCGCAACCGGTCCGTTTGAACGCGGAGATCGGCGCGGACGCAAGCCTGGACACCTCCCTCGGACCTTCCGCGCTCCTCTCACCCGATGGCACGCGACTGGTTCTTGTTGCTAGCGGCGCCGACCAGAAGCGGCACATCTACGTCCGCTCGCTTGATCAGTTGCAGGCCACCGCGCTTTCCGACACGGAGGGTGCCCGCGATCCCTTCTTTTCGCCCGATGGCCAGTGGATCGGCTTCTTCGCTGACGGCAAGCTGAAAAAGATTTCCGTGCAAGGCGGCGCAGCGGCCACGCTCTGCGATGCTCTCGATGACCGCGGTGGAAGCTGGGGCGAAGACGGCACAATCGTGTTCGAACCGAATAACAGGGCGGCCTTATCCAAAATCTCCTCGGCAGGAGGAACGCCCCAACCGCTGACCACCCTCGATAGGCAAGCGGAGGAAGTCACGCAACGCTGGCCCCAGGTGCTGCCCGGCGGGAAAGCCGTGTTGTTCACGTCCAGCAGCAGCACGGCCGTAGCAAGCTTCGAAGACGCAGAGATCATCGTGTACTCGATGGCTTCCGGAAAGCGAAAGACGGTGCAGCGCGGCGGCTTCCATGGACGCTATCTGCCCAGTGGGCACTTGGTATATACGCACGAAGGCGCGCTGTTTGGCGTGCCGTTCGATTTGACGCGGCTTGAAGTCACCGGGCAGCCCGCGCCGATTCTAGAAGGTGTGGTCTCCGCTCCCGGTAGTGGGGGGGCGCAGTTCTCTTTCTCCGAAACAGGGAGCCTCGTATATGTGGCAGGCCGTGGCGGAGCTCAGAACGTGTCCATCTATTGGATGGACCGCGAGGGCAAATTCGGGACCCTCCGCGAGACTCCCAGCGATTACACTAATCTCGCGGTCTCCCCTGACGGGAAGCGTTTGGCTCTGGAAATCTTTGACGGCAAAAGGAGGGACATCTGGGTGTACGAATGGGAACGCGATGCCCTCACGCGCCTGACCTTTGCCGGCGAGCTTAACGAAAACCCTGTCTGGACGCCCGACGGCCAGAGGATCGTCTACTCCTCCCTACAAAAAGGTGGAGCGCCTAACCTCTGGTGGATACGCGCCGATGGCGCCGGGGATGCCCAGCGCCTAACGGAAAGTAAGAGCGTGCATTACGCGAGTTCCTGGCGGCCAGATGGCAAGGTCCTGGCATTATCCCAACAGAACCCCGACACGACTTTTGAGATCTTGACTCTCCCCATCGAAGGCAACGAAAAATCCGGCTGGAAGGCCGGAGAGCCAAAGCCTTTCATGAACAGCCCTTCCAGCGAAATGGAGCCCGCCTTCTCGCCTGATGGCCGCTGGCTGGCCTATCAATCCAATGAATCCGGTGGCTACGAAGTTTACGTCCGGCCTTTCCCCGGCCCGGGCGGCAAGTGGCCGATTTCTACCGGGGGCGGCGTCTTTCCTGAGTGGTCGCGCAACAGCAAGGAGCTTTTTTATCGTACGCCGGACAGCAAGATCATGGTGGTCACCTACACCGCTTCCGGCGATTCCTTCCATGCCGACAAGCCCAAACTCTGGTCGCCCGGCCAGTTCACCGACCGCGGGCTGGCCAACCTTAACTTTGACCTGCACCCCGACGGCAAACGCTTCGCCGTGTTGAAAACTTCGGGCAAAGATCAGACCCCCGCGGTGAACAAGGTCAGCTTCATCTTCAATTTCTTCGCTGAACTCCGTAGCAAACTCCCGCCAGGAAAGTGAGTGCATGATCGGTCAAACCATTTCACACCAGCATGCCAAGTCATTCCATGAGAAGGCCGGTTAGTGTCAAGTCAGTTTTTCTTTTTCTTACCAGGTGCCAGCTCAACCGGTCGGTGCAACACCATCTAATCGGTTGAGCAGACTATACTTCACATCAAGAATCGGTTTGCGCGACAGGACTCAATCAGACTCTAGACAGGGCTTTGTTTCGATTGATTCAACACCCGCGAATGAAATCAGCCACGTAGGCTCCTTCAAAGAGACTTTGAGCAAATATTGCATCGACTTAATGAGACCACCTCCCATGTCGGGATGCGGACCAAAATCGTTCACTTCCCACTTCTGATTCGCAACGAGGACTAGGAATGCCACACGATGGCCGGGCCAAGAACGGGGCGCGGTCAAATAAACATTGCGATCAAGCAGTCCTTGCCGCCCGGTTCAGCTGCTCCTGGCCGGCGTTCAGGCGGGCAATTTCGGTGAAGACGGACCAATCAAGCTCGCCCCAGCCATGCGCTTGCGCAGCTATGATCTTGTCCCGAACGATACTTGCAATGGGCAGCGGAACTCCAACCTCTGCCGCCGACTCCAGGATAAATCGCACGTCTTTCGACCCCGCCCCATCGAGCGTAGAACCCAGAACGTCAAAGCTCCGTGTGCGGATCTTATCCATGTACACCGGAAATGCCGGATGGTGCAGCACCTCCTTGAACATATCGCTCACGAGCATCACATCAAGCCCCTGCTTCTCCGCGAAAACAAAGGCTTCGCCGAAAGTTTCGAGCAGACAGGCCGCGAAGAAGTTCACCACCAGCTTGAAACTGGCTGCTCGCGCGGGCTCGTCACCCAGCAGGATAATTTTCGCGGTGTAAGCCTCCAGCACGGGCCGGCAGCGTTCGATTACCTCTGGCCTTCCCGCCACGAAGGTGATGAGCTTCCCTGCGGCCGCTTGTACCGGATGTCCTGCGACTGGCCCGGCAACGTAATGGCTTCCATGCGCTGCGTGCATCTCCGCTAAGCGCGTAGTCGCTTTCGGCGTAATGGTCGATGTGCCGATGTGAATCGCGCCCTGCCGCATGCCGGCCAGAATTCCGTTATCGCCGGTCGTGTTGTCGAGCACGGATCGGTCATCCATCAAGCAGGTAATCACAACGTCTGCTTCAGCCGCGGCTTCGCGCGGCGACCGCGCCGCCGTCGCGCCCGCTGCGACCAGCGGCTGCGTTTTTTGCGGTGTGCGGTTGTACACAACGAGGCGATGGCCGGCACTCTGAACGCTATGCGCGATGCCAGCCCCAATCCGCCCGAGGCCCAGGCAAGCAACTGACATGGGTGAAGCGGTCATGGATTCTCTCCTGAATTCCTGAAAAGCCGCGAAGTCCTTCGGGAACAGATTCGGCTGGGTGGGGACTATAGCAGAAAGAGCATACACGAAAAAGTCGCGCTGTCGGGCACCGATGGAGCAAGCATGGCGCGCTTTCATTGCGGACGGCGATCACTCTCCTCGCCCCGTTCGAATCATTTTCCAACCTTCTTTGAGCCGTTTATCCACATCGGCCTTGGTGAGCGCAGTGATGCCGCACGCGACGTTGTGGGCCTTGCACGCCGCTAGAATGGTCTGCCGCGCCTGTTCTACCTCAGGCGAATCTTGCGGCACTCCAAGATATTGGTGCAAATCTCCTCCCGCACCGATGAAGATCGCGCCCACGCCCGGAACTGCCGCAATCTCGTCCACGTTCTTCAAGCCCTCCAGCGTTTCGATCATGGGAATGGCGAGCAGGTCGCCTTCCGGATTGAGCGGCCAGAACGTCGGCGTGGCGCTCGTACTCCGCCGCGGAGACGCCCCAGGCAAAAACCGCGTTCCCCGGAGCGTACCCGCGCAATCCCGGCGGCTGTTGGTACTTCGACGTTTTCTGCTGCGGGTAGCGCATATACCGGACGAGGCGCGTCATCTGCTCCTTGTTCTCCACTCCATTGAAGATGACGCCCATCAGGCCCATGTCCAACGCCTGCTTGACGATCCAGTCATTGCTTTCGAGATCGCGCCCATACGGCGGGAAGCGCGCAAACAGCGCCACATTGGGTTGCGCGTTGCCTTTTTTGAGAATCGCAGCTTTGTCGACCATGGCGGCCACGCAATAGGCCAGGCCATCCAGATTCAACGGCCCATGTTCCATGTCCACATAGGTGTAGTCGAAGTTCAGGCGGGCCAGTGAGTGGCAATTCTGCAGGGACATATCGTCGGTTTGCGTGCCGATGATGGCTTCTCCGCGCGCGAGTTTTTCGACGGCAGGATTGAGGTGAAGCGGCGCCTGTTGGGCGAGCGCGATGTCAGGTGGAAATGTAAGCGCCGTCAAGAGCGCGACGACGAAAATCATCGGCGTCACCTGTCGGTGACCGGACGACCGGGAAGCGAGCCGCTGCAAGGCCATTGTCCGCAGGCAATACGATGAAACATGAATGACTTTTGTCATCGAGCTACTCCTTTTTGCTGTGCGTCAAAAAAGGTCAGCGTTGCCTGAATCAAGATGGTGGCAGTTTACCCTTACCTCGACGCAAGCACTAGTGTGGTAAATCACCGTGCCCGCCAGTTGCGGATCCTCCCGTTTTACAAGGCCTGGAAATGGTATTTGTGAACCGCTGCCTGCGTGCGAAGAGCGAGGCGCACCGAACGATATTCGCGACGCGCGCGATTCATCCAAATTCCGCTTGTCCAATTTTTACTTCAGGCCCTGCACCAGATACAGATCCGAAGAGTGATTGCTGTACGTGTACGCATAAGCTTGCCCGTCCGGAGTAATGACGACGCCTTCACTTTTCACCCTGGATCCTGAGGGCGGCACAGGAACCTGTTTCCAAAGTGAGCGATGTCCTGAAGCGATTTCAAAACGCTCTATGGTTGGTGGGGTCTTCAGTGTCTGAGCAAGATAAAGAAATTTGCCATCGGAAGTCCAGGCACTCGGAATTTCTCCCTGTTCAAATTTGAACTCTTTGTCGGGCCGTTGGCTGGATTGCGAACTATAAAGAAGCGCTCGAAAGTCCTCGGCGAGCGCCAGAATGCTCCCCGTGGGCGATACAGTGCAAAACATCATTCCATCCGGAGAGAACGCGCGGGGCTTCCCTGCCTCCATATTTTGCACGTAGCAGCGCGGTCCGTGCCCTGCTTCGTATCCGACGAACATGATTTGCTTGCTGTCAGGAAACCATTTCGCTGCGCCAAACACGTAGTGTTCCACGGGGCCGCGGTCCAGAGTTTTTGGACCACCGGCGCCGGTCGGAAGCAATACGATCTGGTCGTTGGGAGGCGGCACGATGGAAAGCGCCCACTTGCCGTCGGGGGACAACGACTGCGCGGCGCCTGAGCCAAGCATCACTGGGGCAGAACCGTCTGTCGGCCGCAATCCTACTTGATACGAGAACCCGGAATTCTCCCCTTCCGCGCCGAACAGGATTCGTTTGCCGTCCGGAGTGATGTCAGTGACCATAGACCAGTCTTCAAATGATAGGTCGCGAGGTTCGGTATCACTCGCGCCCACAAACGTGATACCGAGCCGCTCGTTGTCGCGGGAAATCAGGACGCGCCCCCCGCGCGAGATGTCCCGCAGCGATAAACCTCCAGCCATACTCAAGACGCGGTGTTCGATTCCGTTCAATGCGACCGCATAAAGCGCCCGAGCGACGCCTGAGCGGGCCGCAGCAAACCAAACTTCATCCCCATTCGGGCTCCATGCCAAGCCGCGCAAGCTTTCCCAGAACCCGGATAGCGTCCTCTTATTGCCGTTCAAATCGACGACCGCAACTGAGCCTCGGTCATCGGGGAGAATGGGATGATCCAAAAATGCGATCGTATCCCCCCTAGGAGAAAACCGCGGCGTGGCAATCCAACCGGCGCTTTCGTAAAGGACTTTGCCAACGGGAAATTCGAGGCGGCTCTTGTCTCCTATTCGTCTCACCACGGCGAGTTCGCCGCTGGGCGACCAATCTGCGCCTCCCGCTTCCGTCAGCAGTTCGCGCGGTGCTCCTCCATTGAGGGGAACTCGCGCCAACGTCCCGGACATGCCCACTTCCATCAAATGGGGCTGGGCAACCGGGGCTTCGCCTAACACGGCTAGTTCGTCCATGGGTGAAACGGCCAGCAACATGGAACTGGCTATCCCGAGCTTTTGAGGACCGGGAGCGCCCAAACTTTGCGCGAAGAGACTCCCCTTATGGGAATCCCAGCCAGCGGAGTACACCACGGAAGCCCCATCGGCCGTGAAGCGAGCATCACCAAGGTCGGACAGGTCGAAAGTAAGCCGCTGGAATTGCGGAGATGTGGAGGCGTCGCCATGCCAGGGAGCCAGCTTCCACGTAAACCCAAGAATTGCCAGGATGATAGCGGCGATAGCGGTGATCGGCAGCAAGCGACGATACTTTGCTCGGACCGGTGGCGCAACGGCGGCGGGTGATGCCAACTCCTGTTCCACCGGCGCCATTAACCGGTAGCCCCGTCTTGGCACAGTCTCGATGTAACGGGGAGAGTCAGCGTCATCATTCAATGCCGCGCGAATTTTCTTTATCGCGGTATTCAGCGCATGATCGAAGTCGACGAAGGTATCTCCGGGCCAAACGCGGCGGCGCAGTTCTTCCCTGGTGACGAGGTCACCCGGCCGCTCCGCCAGCGCGGCCAGAACCTGCAGCGGCTGCTCCTGGCAGCGAATGCGGATTCCGTTCTTCCGCAGCACCCCGGCTTGCAGATCCAATTCAAATGCACCAAAACGAATGGAAGCTCGATCTGGATAGGACACACCCATGGTGACCTCGGCGTATTTGACGCGATAGCTTCGAAAAAGGTTATTTTTATGAATGGAAATTCATATGTCCTGGCCAAAGTAACCCACCCACTCCGTGTGGGTTAGCTGGCCACAAACAATTTACCCCAAATCCACCCGCAAACCCTTGTGGTTCCTTGCCGGGCTCTTAACCTGAGCCGCACCGCAGTCCGGAGTGTGCGGCAACATTGAGATTCAAGCTGAAGATTTCCCGCCTGCTCCTATTGACAGCAGTCCTAGCATCTTCAGGATCCGCCCGCGCTGGAAACTGCCCGGCAAAACCGCACAAATACTGTGACGATGGACAGCGGCAAATTCTCCCGGTAAGAATTTATCGTAATTTCATCGTGGTTGCCGAGGGCCAATTTGGACCCTCTTCGAAAGGTGAGAATTTCATCCTGGACACGGGAACAGCGCCCAGCATCATTAACGTGAGGCTTTTAAGCAAGCTTGGATCGGCGACCACAACTTCGACGCTACGCGCGCTCGGCAAAACCGTGGCGTCGCAAGCCGCCATGATCCCCGAGATTGATCTTGGTCCCATACGCGCCGTCTCGTTGCTGGCGCAGGTGCAGGACCTTTCGCTGCTTGAACGCGATTTGGGCATCCCGATCGCCGGCGTTATTGGACTGGATGTGCTGTCAAAATCCAATTTCCATCTGGGGTACGACAAGAGAGAGATCGAATTTGGCGATGTCTCGCGCCTGGGGATCCCCGTGCACTTCGATGCGCGCGCAGGCCTTGCTGTGGCGGAGGCAAGGATCGAAGGCAAGGAAGCGCGTTTCCTGGTGGATACAGGATCAGACCGAGTCGTGCTCTTTGGGGGAAATTTTGCGGAAGTGGGATGGCTGACGCTGCGGAATACTTCGCATACGGGAGCGAATCAAGTCGACCGGAAAATATACGTTCAGGTATTTTCCGCCGCTGATATTGTCCTCGGAGGGCAGCACTTCAGCGTGGATAGGGCCTACTTTGTTCCGGGGAGGGCCGAACCGGCATTCGACGGCTTGCTGAGCGTGCGCGCGCTGGGATTTCGAAGCCTTTCCTATGATCAAGCAACCGGGACAATCTACCTTCAAGAATAGCAGCATTACGCTGGATAAGTTGTTCGAGCGGATTGCGCTCCCAAGGGCAATGGGGCCACGGTGCGAGATCAGTGAAATGTTCTAAAACTTTTATCGTTC
This sequence comes from uncultured Acidobacteriota bacterium, assembly GCA_963813185.1. GTDB lineage: Bacteria > Acidobacteriota > Terriglobia > Acidiferrales > UBA7541 > Palsa-360. Next base: position 271,280 of record CAWEYA010000017.1, on the reverse strand, counting down.
CGGGGATTTCAGAAAGTTCAAGAGGCGAAAACGCTTTCGCGTTCTCGCCTCTTTTTGTTTCTTGAATCTGCCTGGTGCCTCTTCGAGATTTTCGCTTGCAGGGCGTCCTTCAGGATCAGACAGATGCGGCCTTCGCTCCAGCCTCATCCGTGAGCATGGATCGAATCTGCTCACGAAGCTCGGCCGTCTGCGGGTGTCCGTGGACCGTGACAGCGTGATGGACGGCCAGATCCAGCAGTTCCTCTTCCGTGCCGGAAATTGCTATCGTGCAATTCTGTTCGTTGGGAAAGTTTCTGCAGTCAATCATCTTTCGTGGACCGGGCATGACGAGACCTCCTTTGGAGGGAAATTTTCTGGCGGGAGCATAGTCCCGAAAAATGTTCTTGTAAATAGGGACGTGACGTCTGTCACCGTCGCCTCAATGACTCCAACCAGAACGGGGCAGTTCCCTAAAGCATGTGAAATCCTCTCATTTGTACGTCGGATTTGCGGCTGAGTTCGATTTGGCGCCCATTGCGATCGGTGTGTTCCTTGGGAATTGGCCGGCCAAAATTGAATTCCCGCTGGAGTCAGCGCCGGCGGCGAATTCGTTGTGCCCAAAGCAGGAGAAGCGTATGATGCGCGAATTGGAAGTCCAAGCGGAAATTCTGGTGCGAACTGTTTCCGCCCGCGGCTCATCGCGAAAGGCCGCGCCGTGGGGCAAAGGCGCAGCCTCACCGTCGTCGCACCGCGGCGGATTGGCTTTAGCGCGTTTACGATCTGGAGTGCGCCAGAATAAGTGTGGAGGGATTCTGTGAGAAGGAAACTGATCGCGGTTTTTCTCGGCGTGTTCACGGTTTGCGTTCCGCTGTTCGCGCACCACGGCGCGGCGGCCTACGACACGTCGAAAAAGCTGGCCTTGAAAGGAATCGTCACGGAATGGTTTTGGGCCAATCCACACTGCTTTCTGAGGTTCGATGTGAAGGATGACAAAGGCAACGTCGCGCATTGGGCGGCCGAGACCAGCAATCCGTCCGACATGGTCAACCTGGGCTGGAGCAAGCAATCTTTCAAACCGGGAGATGAGGTCACTGTCACTGTGGAGCCCGTCAAGAACGGCCTGCCGATCGGCCGTATCGAACAGGTGGTCCTCGCCAATGGCCAGATTCTGAAGGCCCGGGTTGTATTCTGATACTTCCATTCAACTCCGTGAATTGATTCGACGGTGCATTCAATTAGGGGAAGGAACTTTGCAATGTTACGGTACATCTTGATCGCGACGCTTGCCCTGATTTCACCAGGGATGGTGGCCTCTCCTGCGCACGCGCAAACCGGCTCGCCTCAACAGCCAGCATCAGCCGCCAATCAGAAGGCCGCCCCCGCTCCTCGCCGTGACATTTCCGGGACTTGGGATCCAGGCAACGGGGGAATCCAACCCCTGGGGCCGCGCAACATGCCGGAAGACGGCAAGCCGGAGCATCAACTGCCTTACACTCCTCTGGGGCTGGAGACATTGTACGCACATAAGCCCAGCAATGGAGTCAGAAGCGTTCTTCCCGGGGAGACGAATGATCCCGTCGTTTACTGTGATCCCCAGGGAATGCCTCGCGAAGATTTGTATGAACTGAGAACGACACAGATCATCCAGACGCCTCTCAAAGTTTTCGTCCTGTACGAATTTGGCAAAATCTGGCGCGTGGTCTGGACGGATGGGCGCGATCTACCCAAAGAACCCGAACCAAGGTGGTTCGGCTACTCGATCGGAAAGTGGGAGGATGACTACACGTTTGTGGTGCAAACCTCGGGAACGGATGAGAGAACCTGGGTCGATCGCGCAGGCCGCCCGCATAGCGCCGACCTGCGCGTAGAGGAAAAATTTCACCGCCTCGATCACGATACCTTGGAACTCACCGTAACGATTAACGATCCGAAGATGTATACGAAACCTTGGGTGGCCCTTGACAAATTGCCCTTCAAGTTGCAACCGCCCAAAATCGATGTAAGAGAGATGATGTGTTCCCCATCCGAGTTTGCGGAATACAATAAAATAATCGGTAATCCCGCCAGCGGCAAAGGCGCCCAATAACGCCTGCGTCCTCTTTTGGAAATTGGCCGCAAAATTATTCGTTGTTCAAGGACGTGCGTTTCCACTCGCTTCCGCCCATGTCAACGCGGAGCCCAGTCAATTTGTTCTGGGAATTTGGGATTTGCCGGCGGGTTAGAATTGGCCCACATTCCAGGAGCGCCGTTTCGCGGGACTTGGCCATGAAATGAACGCGAAATTCTGCTTGAGTCTACAAGACCCGGCTGCGAAGCAAGGAGGAGACTTCGTTGGTGCTAAGCACGCCCTTCTTGTGCAGGAGCTCAATGAGCCGTACGGCGAGGGCGTCAGTTTGGTCAGCAGGCGGGGCAGGCTTGGCACTTCCCGAAGGAGGGGACACCGAGGGACCCGCACCCGCAGGCGACCCCAGCTTTTCGATCCAATTGTCGATGAGGGCTCTCCGTGCGTCGTCCAGGTCGGTGAATGCTACTCCCATGCCCATTCCGGGATGCGAATCTCGCACCACCGCGGCACATATCAATTCGGTTCCGCCCCAGTTGATGTGGACTCGCACTTTGGATCCGACCGGGAGCGGGTTCAGCAAATCCAGATAGCAGCCCCCTTTATTCAAATCGGCCGCGCGCGTTGACAGACGTGAGCCTGACGCCATATCCACTACCACCGCTGTCGCGGAGAGGGCATGCCGTGTGTAAAGTCGCCGATCCTCCATGGTGGCCACTCCCTTGAAAATTTTGTTGGGGGAGTCCCAGGCGCTGACTCCTCTTATCCGCTGCCGACGCGATTCGCCGAAAACAGCTTCGTGGCGTGCGAGTAGTATAACGTATCGTCGTTTTTAAAGTCAGGCGACGCGGACCGGTAGCCAAGAGTATGCGGTCTCTTCCCTCCCGCCTCGCTTGCCCAATCTGAAGGTGGCGTTCGCGAAGCAGTATTAAAGACCATCACGCCTGGAGTCTTCTCCAACCGAATCCATGCGATCTAATTGGTCATCCACCCGATTGCAAACCATGCAGAATGGGGCGGAATCGGATTATACTGTCGTTTCGCTGTCTCGGCGAGCATCTCGGAAAATATTTCTGGAGGAGTTCCACTTGACGAGTTCCGTCGTTGAAACCAAGGTCAAACGAAACTCGCCCGACTTTGAGAAGAATACCCGGCGCATGGTGGACCTGCTCACCGAAATCAAGAACCAGGAAAGCGCGATCCAGGAGGGCGGCGGCGCTAAAGCCATCGAGGCGCAGCACAAAAAATCGCGCCTGACCGCTCGCGAACGCATCGCCAAACTGATCGATCCGCACACATCGTTTTTCGAGTTGGGAATTTACGCCGCGCACGATATGTACGAAGAGTGGGGCGGCGCGCCGGCCGCGGGCGCGATCACCGGCCTGGCTCGAATCTGCGGGCGTCTGGTGATGATCATCGCCAACGACGCGACGGTGAAAGCCGGGGCCTTCTTCCCTCTCACCGCGAAAAAAGTGATTCGCGCGCAAAACATTTCCATCGACAACCATATTCCCACGATTTACCTGGTCGATTCCGCCGGAGTTTTTCTGCCGCTGCAGGAAGATGTTTTTCCCGACACCGACGATTTTGGCCGCGTGTTCCGCAACAACGCCGTCATGAGCGCCATGCACATTCCGCAAATCACGGCGATCATGGGAATGTGCGTCGCGGGCGGCGCCTATCTGCCCGTGATGTGCGATCACATTCTTATGACGGAGGGGTCGGGACTTTTTCTGGCGGGTCCGGCGCTGGTGCAGGCGGCGATCGGGCAAAAAGTTTCCGCCGAAGAGCTCGGCGGGGCGAAAATGCACGCGGAAATCAGCGGCACGGTCGATTTTCGCGAGCCGGACGATGAGTCCTGCCTCGCGCGCATCCGCGCGCTGGTGGACAAGATGGGGCACCCCCCCGCGGCGCGCTTCGACTACAAGGAAACCGAGAATCCGGTGTTCCCGCCCGAGGACGTCTACGGCATTTTTTCTTCCGACCCGGCGCGCCAATATGACATGCACGAAGTGATCGCGCGGATCGTCGACGCCAGCAAATTCGAGGAATACCGCGCGGAATACGGCAAGACCGTGCTCTGCGGCTACGCACGGATCGGCGGCTGGGCCGTGGGCATCGTCGCCAACAATAAAAAGCATGTCCCCACCATTGACGCCGCCACGGGCGAACGCCGCATCGAGTTTGGCGGAGTGATCTATACCGAGTCGGCGGAAAAAGCCGCGCGCTTCATCATGGACTGCAACCAGAATCTCGTGCCGCTCGTTTTTCTGCACGACGTCAACGGATTCATGGTCGGCAAAGAGGCGGAGTGGAGCGGGATTATTCGCGCGGGCGCCAAAATGGTGAACGCCGTCTCGAATAGCGTCGTGCCGAAAATTGCCGTGATCTGCGGCGGAAGTTTCGGCGCCGGCCATTACGCCATGTGCGGAAAAGCCTACGACCCGCGATTTATTTTCGCCTGGCCGACGGCGCGTTACGCTGTAATGAGTGGCGATTCCGCCGCCTCCACGCTGGTCGAAATCAAAATCAAGCAACTCGAGCGCGAAGGAAAAAAGCTCTCCGATGCCGATAAAAAAGCGTTGCACGAATCCATCCGCGCCACGTACGAACATCAGACCGACCCGCGCTACGCCGCCGCGCGTTTATGGGTCGATGCAATCCTGGATCCGGCGCAAACGCGCGAAGCGCTGATTTGGGCACTGGAAGCAGCAGCACTGAATCCAGATGTTAAGGATTTCAAGACCGGCGTATTGCAGACGTGATGTTTAGCTATGTACTCCCAAGTTCAAAGGGCCTCCATTGATTGAAACAGTAGAAATAATCGAATGTCCGCGTGATGCTTGGCAGGGTTTAGCGGAAATAATTCCTGCTTCACTTAAAGTGGAATACCTCTTGCAGCTTGCCTCTGCCGGCTTCAAACATATCGATGCTGTCAGTTTCGTTTCGCCAAAACACGTGAAACAAATGTCGGACAGCGAAGAAGTGATGAAAGGATTCCTTGCGGGCCTTCCCTCCGGAACAGCGCACCCCGAGATCATCGGAATCGTCGTGAATGAACGGGGCCTTGAGCGCGCTCTCGCTACTCCCGGCGTGACGACCATCGGTTATCCCTATTCCATCTCAGCTTATTTTCGCCGGGCCAATGCGAATATGAGCCGGGGAGAATCGCGAGCCCTTGTCGAGGAACTGCGCAAAGCCACCAAGGCTTCCGGCCATGGGCTCGTGGTCTACATTTCGATGGCTTTCGGAAATCCGTATGAGGAGCCGTGGGGCGCTGAGATCGTCGAAGACACGCTCGTCTGGCTCAAAGACGTCGGCCTCCGCAATGTATCGCTCGCCGATACAGTCGGAAACGCGTCGGCCGAACAAGTTGGCTCGCTATACGCCGCCGTGAAGGATTGCGTTGCAGGAGTCGAGTTAGGCGTTCACCTGCACAGCCGCCCCGAGGGCGCCGCGGAAAAAGTCCTCGCCGCCTACGATGCCGGTTGCCGCCGCTTCGATGGAGCGCTCACAGGACTTGGCGGTTGCCCCTTCGCGGGCGATGATCTGGTCGGAAATATCGCCACGGAAACGATTCTCGCGGCGCTGGCCTCTCGCGGCGTGGACGCGGGGATTCGCCCGGAAGCGCTTGCGCCGGCCATCGCCATGACGGAAGAAATTCGCGCCAAGTATTCGCATGCGGAGAAAGCGATTCAGTAGGACAGGCTTCAGCCTGTCTGCTTTTGTGAATGTGCATAGTAAGAACCAGACAGGCTAAAGCCTGTCATACATAAATCAAATGCCATACCGAACGCTCCATCTCGAATTCTCCGGCGAAATCGCCATGATCACGCTCAGCCGCCCGGAGAAGCGCAACGCGATCACCGCCGAAATGATTGCCGAGCTTCTCTCCGCGTTCAGCGAGGTCGAAGCGAACCCCGCGCGCGTGTTGATCCTCACCGGCGCGGGCAAAGCATTCTGCTCCGGCATGGACCTCGAAGCCTTGAGGGCCCTCGCTTCGCAGTCCCCCGCCGAACAGCGCGAAGACGCGGACCGCATTGCAACCCTCTGCCTCCGAATCTGGAGTTTCCCGAAACCAACCATCGCCGCCGTGAACGGGCCGGCGATTGCCGGCGGCTGCGGCATCGCCACGCTGTGCGACTTCACCATGGCTGTGCCGGAAGCGAAATTCGGATATCCGGAAGTGCGTATCGGTTTTCTGCCGGCGGTCGTATCCGTTTTTCTCAGGCGCCAAATCGGCGAAAAACGCGCGCGCGATCTGCTCCTATCGGGAAAAACCATCGATGCTGCTGAAGCGCATCGCCTGGGCCTGGTCACGCAAATCGTCCCCGCGAAAGAATTGATGATTGCGGCGCAAATCCTGGCGGCAAATTTGCTCGCGTGCAGCCCCGTGAGCCTGCGCGTGACCAAGAAGCTGCTCTGTGATTTTGCCGCGCCGGAAGTTGCCCGCGAACTCGAACTGGCCGCAGCGGAGAGCGCGCGAATCCGCACGACTCTGGATTTCCAGGAAGGGCTCGAGTCGTTCCTCGGAAAGCGCGCGCCGCGCTGGACCGGCAAGTGAACGGCTTCCGCGCCTGAGCGCGCCACGCCGCCCATCTGCTACAATTTCCCTTCCCATGAGCGAATTCATTGACACCGTGGTGCGCGTCCGCTATGCCGAGACGGACAAAATGGCCATCGTCTACTACGCGAACTATTTCATTTATTTTGAGATTGGGCGCGTCGAATTCCTGCGCCAGCGCGGCCTCGATTACCGGCGCATGGAAATCGAGGACGACAGTTTCACCGTAGTCGCTGAAGCCAAATGCCGGTACCGCCGCCCGGCCCGCTATGACGATCCGCTGCGCATTCGCACCCGGGTGGCTTCGGCCCGGCGCCGCACGATCACGTTCGGCTACGAGATTCGCCACGACATATCCGGCGAATTGCTGGCCACCGGCGAAACGATCCACGTGGTGTGCGACAGTAAGGGCCGCCCCAAACCCCTGCCGGAGAAGTATCGCCGCTATTTCGACTACGCCGTTTCAGAATCAAATTCAAAATCAATTACCGAGTAAGCCGGGGATACGGCCCCAAGTAGCACAGACTTCAGTCTGTGGGTTTTCGTCAGTCCTTTCGGGCTGGCCTCGTTTGCGAAGACAGATGAGTGCGACGGTTTGATGAAATTGGCACGCCAGCCTAGGCCAAATGGAAACCCACAGACTGAAGTCTGTGCTACATAACTGCATGTCACGCGAGCGCCTCAAACAGGAAAAGCCCCAGCCGCAGCCCCGCCGAAAACGCGAAAGGCGCAAGCTCCAGCGAATAGTGCCCGCACGGCAGCGTCATCGTTTCAAGTTGGACTCCCTTCCGCCGCATGGTCTGAAACATTTCCTCGGTAAATTCGTACCAGAACGTCGGATCGTAGCGCCCGCTGATCATCAGCATGCGCTGGCCGGTATTTCGCAGCCGGTCAATGTAGGGGACGGGACTGATGGGCGTCCAGTAGCGGCGTAACTCGTCCTCAGTCACCTTTGTCCGCAGACCCTCCCACACGTGCGACGTCGTCATTCCAGTGCGGACGACATCGGCAAAATAGGTGGATACGTGCATAAACGCGCCTGCGCGCACGGTCTGGTCATGCGCCATGGTGATTGACCCGATCGCGGAGCCGATGCTCGTCCCCACCAGGCCCAGCCGCCCGTAGCCTTGCTGGCCGAGCCAGTGAAGACATCGGCGCGTATCCGTGACGGCCTGGCGCGTGGCCTGAATTGTGAGTCCCACATTCGAACCAACCAGTTGGTCGGCCCGCTCGTGCCCGGGCGCGACGCGGTAATCGTGATACGGCATTGACAGCCGCAGAACGCTGATGCCGAGTTTGTTCAGCCAGCGGCAGAGGTTGACCTGGCCGTGCCACTTGGCGTTCCAGTTGGGCAGTAGAACGACGGCAGGCCCGGTGGCCCTGGCGCGGAAAAAACGCGCGTGCACCAGATTGTTATTCGCCCACGGAGACGCAATCTGGCTCGTAAACGTGAGCACCTGCCCGCCCGTTGCGCCATTCTGCGGGGGATGCAACACGTAATCGTCGGCAGGCGTTGTGGCGAACCATTCGTCGCTGCGCGCCAATGTTTCCGCGACCCAGGCATCCAAAAATCCGCGGGGATCGGATTCGTCGGCCCTGCCCCCGATGTGTTCCAAGCCCCATTCAAAGGGATAGACGCGCCGATTGTCATCGGTAGTCCACCGGGCGTGCTCGTAGCGGCGTATTTTTTGTTCGAGCCACGACATAACGTATGAATCTCGAATATAGGGACGTGTGAGAGGCCTGTCAAACCAGCGGGGTGTTTGGGAGTTGGCCTTTGGATCGTCGCGCGGAGTCCCGGAGGGACGGAAGACCGTAGCCCACCACTGAAGTGGTGGGAAGTTATATGGCCCCAACAAGCAAGCCCCGGAGGGGCGACACATGATGCCCAACGGCGCGCGGATGGCCGACTTCCTTGCGTTGCATGTGGTATGAATCCTGTCCCTGTCAGTCTCTGTGCCGCCCCTCCAGGGCTGATGCGAGATGGTTTGCGCTTTTTCCCCACCACTTCCGTGGTGGGCTACGATTTGCCGTCCCTACGGGACTCCAGATCGCAAGCGATCGACCAACTCTCTGCTGTTACCTGATTGCTTCCCGCTGCGTGCGGGAAGCATTGTTCAAGGCAGGCGGGTGTGGCAGAGTCGTGGAGTGATCCCTCTTGGCGCGTTTTTACTTGGCTTGATCATCGGAAGTTTTCTGAACGTCTGCATCCTGCGAATCCCCGCGGATAAATCCATTGTTCTGCCCGCATCGAGCTGCCTGAAGTGCGGCAAGGCGATCGCGCCGTACGACAATATTCCCGTCCTGAGCTGGATCTTCCTCGGCGGCAAATGCCGCAACTGCAAGACTAAGATTTCCGCGATGTACCCGGCCGTGGAATTGCTCACTGGGCTGCTGTTCCTGGCCTGCTATTTTATTTTTGGCCTTTCAGTGGACGCGTTGAAGTGGTCCGTCTTCGCGGCGTTGCTCGTCGTGCTGACCATCACCGACCTTCGCGAACGTATTCTTCCCGACGAAGTGAATTTCTTCGGCCTCGGCGCGGGGTTGCTCTTCAGTCTTTTCACCAAGTCGCTGGATGGCACGGCGCTGTGGCTCGCCGGGAGGTGGTTTGATTTTCCGCCTCCGCAGATGGCGCTGTCCTTTGCCGACGCGGCTCTGGGAGCGCTGGCCGGAAGCGGCCTGCTGTGGATTGTCGCCGAAGGATATTTTCGTATTCGAGGACGCGAAGGCATGGGTTTGGGCGACGTGAAAATGATGGCGGCGGTCGGTGCGTTTCTCGGCCTGAAGCGCACGATGTTGACGGTTCTTTTGGGATCGCTGCTCGGCAGCGTGATCGGTATCTTTTTGATCGCAGTCTCCAAAAAGGGGCGCGATTACGAATTGCCGTTTGGTACATTCCTCGGAGCCGGCGCGCTCCTGGTGGTATTTTTTGGTACGCCCGCACTTCATTGGTATGAGTCCCTTCTGGCGGTGAAGTGAACGGTGAAACTTGAAACCCTAATTGCGGCCGCGGCTCCCGCTTCCAGCTCATTGTGGATGCTCTCGGGAGCGCTGCTGATCGTTCTGCTGGTCTCCGCGATCCTTGCCCTCATTCTGGCGCGGCGTTACTTCTACCGCGGATCGAAATCGCCGGATGGTTTCGGCGCCGATTCGCCGCGCAGCGACAATCCCGCGGCGTTCATGACCGCCTCCATGCAGGCCGTCATCAAGAAACTCAAGGAGCAGGAAAAAGAGCTCGAGTCTCTGCACCGCGCCGAGCGCGAGCGCGCGCAGCAAACCGAGCGCATGAGCGAAGCGGTCACGCGCAACATGCCCGCGGGCCTGCTCCTGGTGAGCTCCTCCGGCCTGATCACCAGCGCGAATCCTGCGGCGGAAGCGGCGCTCGGAGTAAAATCTCTCGTCTATCGCCGGTACAGCGAAGTCCTCGGCTCCGGATCGCGCCTCACGGAGCTTGTCGCGGGATGCCTGGAGCACGGGCGCACCTTTCGCCGCGAGGAAGTCGAATACCTGACGCCTTCGCACGAATTGCGGCAACTCGGCGTAACCATCTCTCCGGTCCAGAACAACGCTAATGAAATCACCGGCGCGATTTGCCTGCTGAGCGACCTGACGGAACTCGCCGCCCTGCAGAAGCAAATTCACGTGAAGGAAAACCTGGCCGCGCTCGGAGAGCTTTCGGCAGGCATCGCGCATGAATTCAAAAACGCACTCGCCACGATTTCCGGCTACGCGCAAATGATCCGCAGCGAGGCGCAACCCGGCAGCGATCTGCACGAGCACGGCGAGCTCATCATCCGGCAGACGCGATCCCTGACCCACGTGGTCACCGAATTCCTCAAATTTGCCCGCCCTCTGGAACTGGCCGACGAACGCGTTTCCCTCCGGCCAATGATCGAACGCATCGGGATCGAAGTGGGCGAGGTTGTTCCGGGTATTCCCGTCACCATCACCGGCGAATTTGGCGATGTGTCCGGAGACGACGCCCTGCTGCGCCAGGCGATTCTCAATCTGGCGCGCAACGCCGCGGAAGCCGCATCCGACAATCCCGCCGGCGGGCGCGTAATCATTTGCGGCGAGATTGACAAGTCCGGCCCGCAGCTGGGACAGCGAATCTCCATTACAGACAACGGCCCGGGAATTCCTGCCGAGGCTCTGACCAAGATTTTCATGCCTTTTTACACCACGAAAACAAATGGAACCGGCCTGGGGCTGGCGGTGGTGCAAAAGATCGTGCTGCAGCATGGCGGAAGCGTGGAGGCGCGCAACCAACCCGCGGGCGGCGCGGAATTCCTGGTATGGTTACCTTTTGTACGCGAAAGCGTCGGAACGATTGATTCGGCCGCCGCCCGCATCTAAACTAGTAGCGCGTAGATCCGCCGTTTCCTCTCTGAAAGGCGGCCAAAAACCATGAATACAAAGAGACTTATTACACTGGCTTTGGAGGGCATGATGCTGGCGTCCCCGGCCTACCTTGCGGCTCGACAGGACCAGGAAAGCGTCGCCGACGCGGCTCGCAAGGCTCAGGCGCAGAAAAAGAACGCCCCGAAAGCCAAAATGACGATTGACAACGACAATCTCGGCACCCTGACAGGCACCGTCAACGTCGTAGGCCAAGAGCCTGCACCGCCCGAAGACCAGACCAAAAAAAAACCGGCCACGCCTAACAACGCCGCTCCGACCAAGGACAAGGACGAAGCTTACTGGCGGGGGCGATTCGCCGATGCCAACAAGAAACTCGCCGACGATCAGCATGAAATGGACATTTCACAGCGCGAGCTAAATCTGAAGCAGCAGCAGTATTATGCCGACCCTATGGCTGCGCTGAAACAGGAATATTCCCGTCAAGACATCAATGATTCCAGAACGAAAATTGACGAGCTTAATGCACGGGTCGAACAAGACAAGACAGATCTTGCCAATCTGGAAGACGAACTGCGTCAAGCGGGAGGAAATCCGGGCTGGGCAACTCCGTCATCGCAGCCGCCAGCTGGGCAGCCGGCGGCAGAACAGCCGGCACCGGACCAATCAGCGCCGCAACAGCCCGCTCCAGCGGCTCCTGCTCCGGCGCCGCAACCGTAATTCGCTGAGATCGGCACGTTGCTTCCGTTCGTGCCGCAGTGATTACCCGATAGCGAACACCGCACAGGGCCGCGCGGCAAGTCACTGCGCGCTCTGAAATCGTGATACAAGAAAATTGATGGAACCTCTTCTTCTGGTCGAAGACAAACCTGAGCTGCGCGCCATGCTCAAGAAGGCGCTCGAGCGCGCGGGGCACACCGTGGACGAAGCCCCTGACGGATCCTCCGCGGTGGCCAAGGTTCGCGCGCGCCGCTACGTGCTCGTCCTCACGGATTTGAAACTTCCCGGCTGTTCAGGGCTCGACGTCCTTCGCGAAACCAAGCAGGCCGATCCGACCATTCCGGTCATCCTCATCACCGCGTACGGCTCGGTGGAAGAGGCTGTGACAGCCATGAAGGAAGGCGCGTACGATTTCATTCAGAAGCCCGTGGACCTGGAGCATTTGAACCTGCTGGTGGAGCGCGCCTCGCAACAACAGGAACTTCTGCGCGAAAATCTTCTGCTGCGCGAGGAATACGCCGGACGCTACGGCTTCCCGCGAATCGTCGGCGAACACAAGAGCATGCAGGATGCGACGCACCAGGTGCAGCGCGTGGCCGCCACCGATTCCACCGTGTTGCTGCTGGGACAGAGCGGCACGGGGAAAGAATTATTTGCGCGCGCGGTTCATCATCTATCTCCCCGGCGGCAGCATGCCTTCGTCGCGCTGAACTGCGCGGCGATCCCGGAGGGGCTTGTCGAAAACGAGTTGTTCGGCCACGAACGCGGCGCGTACACGGGCGCCGGGTCGCGCAAGGTCGGCAAAATGGAGCTGGCCAACCGCGGAACGATTTTTCTGGATGAAATCGCCGAGCTCCCGCTCAGCACGCAGGCGAAACTTTTGCGCGTTTTGGAAGAGCGGAGCTTCGAGCGCGTCGGCGGAACGCAACTCGTCGACATCGACGTTCGTATTCTGGCGGCCACCAACAAGGACCTTCACGAAGCCGTGGCCTCCAAAACATTTCGCGAGGACTTGTACTTTCGCATTGCCGCGGTTCCCATCACCATTCCCGCCCTTAGCGCGCGCGGCGAAGATGTCCTGTTGCTCGCGGACCATTTTCTGGAGCGCTTCCGCGTCGAATTTCGCAAGCCGAACCTGAAGTTCGCTCTCGGCGCCCGCACCGCTTTGCGCGGCTATTCGTGGCCCGGCAACGTCCGCGAACTTCAAAACACCATCGAGCGAGCCGCGATCCTGACCGACTCTGACACCATCGAAGCCGCCGACCTGCAGCTTCCCGCGCCGCGTCCTCCCGATGGCGACATGCCCACCGGAATGCTGGCGGAAGGTTTTGATTGGGGCGGCACGTTGCAGGAAGTGGGAACGCGAGCCGTGGCCTACGTGGAGCGCTTCAAAATTGAATCGGCCCTCAAATCCTCAAAGTGGAATAAGACGCGCGCCGCCGAACAGCTTGGCGTCTCCTACAAGACTTTGCTGAACAAGATCCGCCTTCTCGGTTTGGAAAATTAAGTGGCACACGCTTCAGCCTGTGTGATTTTGGCGGCGGCAAGCGGCAATTGTAAACCGAGCAACCCCCACAGGCTGAAGCCTGTGCCACAAAAATCTCTACGGCTTTCGCGCGCTATGCAGCGTAACGATCCCTCCGGTCCAGCGCACGAACCGCACATTTAGATACCCCGCTCGCTCAAACAAGGTTTGCAATGCCTCCGGAGAAGGAAATTTGCTGACCGAATTCGGAAGATACGTGTACGCCGAGCCGTTCCCCGAAATCAGTCCGCCCAGGCGCGGGAGCACTCGCCGGAAATAAAAACGGTACAGACTTCCAAACAGTTTTCCCCGAGGCTCGGCAAATTCCAGAATTGCCGCAACGCCTCCCGGCTTCAACACGCGAAAGATCTCCAGCAGTCCCCGCTCGTAATTCGCCAGGTTTCGGAATCCAAACGAGCAGGAAACCAGATCGAAGCTTCCGCCGCCAAACGGCAGGGCCAGCGCGTCCGCTTCGACGAATGTGACGCCGGCGCCGAATGCGGCCGCTTTGGCGCGCGCGCGAACCAGCATTTCCGGAACGAAATCGGATCCCACAATTTCGGCGCCGGCCGGCGCTTCCTTGCGGAAGGCCAGCGCCAGGTCGCCCGTGCCGCAGCACAGATCGAGAACGCGAGCGGCCGGATTGTGGAGCACCGCGCTGAATTGCTTGGCCACGCGGCGCCGCCATACTTTGTCCACATCAAGGGAGAGGAGATGATTCAGGAGATCGTAGCGCGGCGCGATGCGGCCGAACATTTCCCGGACATGCGCCGCCGCTTCCCGTTCGTCCCGCACGCCTTCGGGTCGTGTGCCGGGAACGCCGCTCGGGGATGCGGAGCTCATTTGCCGCGGCTCGCCCGGGTATCCGTTGAAACTGCGACGACAGTGCACTCGCGCAATACCCGCACCAGGATTTCCTCGTCGGCTTCGACGCCGCATCGAACTGCCCCGATGCGCTCGGGCAGCACAAAACGCAAGCGCCCGGCGCGCGTCTTCTTGTCCGCTTGCATCGCGGCGATTATTTTGGCCGGCGGAATCAAAGGCCAGGTCGGCAGCAGCCCGGCGCGCGCGATCACTTTTGCGATTCGTTCTTCATCGCCGGGCGACAGCATTCCCTTCTCCACCGCCAGCCGCGCCGCCGCGATCATTCCCCATCCCACCGCCTCGCCATGGAGGTACATTTGATAGCGCGTGACGCTTTCGAGGGCGTGCGCGAACGTATGCCCGAAATTTAGAATTTCGCGCAGGCCCGATTCATGCTCATCCTCGGAAACGACGCGCGCTTTTTGCGCGATCGAGCGCTCGATCACAAAAGTGAGAGCGGCGCGCTCACGGCGCAAAACTTTTTCCAGTCTCTCTTCGAGAAATCGGAAAAGCTTGGCGTCTCCGATCACTCCGTACTTGATGATTTCGTAGATTCCCGAGCGAAATTCGCGGGGCGGCAAACTGCTGAGGAATGCGGGATCGGCCACCACTCCTTTCGGAGGGTAAAACGCGCCCACAAGGTTCTTCCCTTCCGGAAGATTGACGCCAGTCTTTCCTCCGATCGCGCTATCGACCTGCGCCACGACGGTTGTGGGAACGTGGATCACGCCGATTCCTCGCGCATAGCTGGCCGCGACGAATCCGGCCACGTCGCCCACGACGCCTCCGCCCACGGCAACGATGAGCGATCTGCGGTCCGCGCCCGCGCGAACAAGATCGCGGCAGGCCCGCTCGACGGTGGAAAGATTTTTCGCGGTCTCCGCGTCATCAATCAAAATCGTGGCGTGATGCGCGCCCGCGAGCAGCCTTTCGACGCGCGCGCCCCAGTGCCGCCAAACGCGCGGCGACGAAATCGCGAACACAGCGCCATCCTGCCCGGCGCGGGATGCAATGCGGGCCAATTCCTGCAATACGCCCCGGCCGCACAGCACTTGGTAGTTCCCATTCGCCGCCCGAACTGAAATTTTCTTCATCTCTTATCTTCTCTGGTGATTGCCCGCGGAGACTTCCAGAGCCGACAAAAAATGTAACACAGATGGCAGACCGGTAAGGGGCACAAACGCAATCTTGGCGCCGGTGTGAGTGGCGCATGCTTCAGCTTGCGGTTTTTGGTAGTTGCGAGGACGAAAACCCGCAAGCTGAAGCATGCGCCACTGCCCGCAGTATTTTCATTCCATATCGCGATAGCGTAAAGTGTGCTGGCTCTATTTTTCGGTTCCATGGGAGGATTCGGCAAAAGTGAAACCAATACAACTGGGACACAACGGACCATTTGTTTCGCAATTCGGCCTGGGATGCATGGCCATGTCCGACATGTACGGCCCCTCGGATGAATCGGAAAGCGTCGCCACGATTCACGCCGCGCTCGATGCGGGAATCACCATGCTCGATACGGGCGACTTCTACGGCATGGGCCACAACGAAATGCTCATCCGGCGGGCCATTGAAGGCCGGCGCAAAGATGTGTTTCTCGCCGTCAAATTCGGCGCCATGCGCGGGCCGGACGGCTCGTTCAACGGTTACGATCTGCGCCCCGAAGCCGTAAAAAATTTCCTTTCCTACAGCCTGCGCCGCCTGGGAACGGACTACATCGACTTGTATCAACCTTCCCGCGTCGATGCGCGTACCCCGATTGAGGACACCTACGGTGCGCTGGCAGACCTCGTCCAGGCGGGCTACGTGCGCCACATCGGAATTTCCGAAGCGTCCGCGGCCACGATTCGCAGGGCGTGCAAAGCCGCTCCGATCGTTGCCCTGCAGATCGAATATTCGCTCGTGAGCCGGGGAGCGGAGGCCACGATCCTGCCCGCTGCCCGCGAGCTTGGGATGGGCATCACCGCCTACGGCGTGTTGTCGCGCGGGTTGCTCTCGGGATCGCCGGTGACTTCGCCAAAGGACATCCGGAAGCACTTGCCGCGATTTCGCGGCGAGAATTACGAAAAAAACCAGGCGCTGGCAAATACGCTGAGCGCGATCGCCGCGGGCAAGAACGCCACCGCTTCGCAGGTGGCCATCGCCTGGGTTATGTCCCGCGGGACAGACATTGTTCCGCTCATCGGCGCTCGGCGCCGCACCCAGTTGGCCGAATCGCTGAAGGCGCTCGACTTGAAATTGTCGCCCGAGGATCTGGCGCAAATCGAACGCGCCGTCCCAGCCGACGCCGTCGCCGGAACTCGCTACGGCGAAGAGCAGATGCGCTGGCTGGACAGCGAAAAAACCGCGACGTAGCCTGAGTGGCGCGGGCTTCAGCCTGCGGGTTTTATCGCGCGCAACCACGGTCGAACGGCGCTCTCCACAGAATCGAGGAGCCGCGTGAAAATAGTTCTCTGGGCTCTAGCCCTGGCGCTTGCCTGGACCGCCGCGCTCATAGTGATCGCGCGCACGTTCGGCCTGCATTCCACGCCAGGAATGTGGACAGGCGCCGTCGGATTGCCCGGCGTAGTAATCGCCAACTGGGCGCAGGCGCAACTCTTCCACGGATTCAACCGCTCCATCGGATACATCCTCATGTTCCTGATCAATTGGGGATTCTATTGCAGCGTGCTTCAGGGAATTATTTCCTTCAAACGCAGGATTTGGGTTAAGTAGGACGGGCTTCAGCCTGTCTGGGTTTTGGACCATAGGAAAATAAACCCAGACAGGCTGAAGCCCGTCCTACTTAACCCGCTTTTCCAATTCCGGGAGGGACTCGATCAAAACGTGGCCCGTAATCGCAAGGGTGCGCGGATCGACTTTGTCGAGCGTGTCCTGCGTGGTATGCCAGTACGGCACTTCCAGATCGATAATATCCGCCGCCGGGATTTCGCGCTTCAAAAACGGAAGGTGATCATCCTCAATGTCGGAGCGGTCATTCACGAATACCTTTCCGTATCCGAGACGCGCCGCCGTGGACCACAGGAGATCGATGAGCCAGGGAGTCGAATTGTTTTCGCGTTTGTAAACCGGATTGGTTGGGCCAACCATGTCCACGAGGATCATGGCCTTCACGCGCCGCAAATCGCCCGAAAGCGCGAGACTAGCAGCCAGTTCTCTGCTCCCAAAAGTATTGTCTGTGTCCGTCCAATTGAAATTAAAGTCTTCTTCGCCGTCAAAAAACGCCAACCAGATGGTCTGCGCGTTTTTTCGCGCGCACAGCAGGCGCGCAAGCTCCAGCAGAACACCCGTGCTGGACCCGGCGTCATCGGCGCCGACAAAATTGGCAAGCCGCTTCGTGTCGTAGTGCGATGAGAAAATGATTATATTGGCATTTGTGGACGGAATTTTGACAACGATGTTCTTCATGGCCACGTCGCCAACAGGCGTCGAAGTTGCGTGGAAATCCTGCTCTTCCACCGGGCATCCGAAACTCTTCAGCTGGCCGGTGATGTATTGTTGCGCGCGGCGAATTCCCTCGGACCCCGCCGGGTGCGGCCCGATGGCGACGAGCTGCTCGACATGCTTGTACGCCCGCGTGCCGTCAAATCCTCCGGTCGTTTCCGCGGCGGGCGCGGGTGGAAACGTGGCCGCCTGGGGAGCGCTTGTCCCCGGCGCGCCGCTTTCGGCGGGTGAAGAGTGTCCGCAGGCCGCGAGGCACACGAGCGATAGCGCCGCGAAAAGCATCGTCCCTCGTCTCAATCCGCGCAACGGCACTTTCATCTATCGCGCTCCTTGATCTGCCATGGCCGCCCGCTTGGTTTTATTCCGCACGACGAGAGCCGCGACGCCGATCCCCAAGAAATACAACGCCACCATGGGCGCCATGAAAATGAGCATCGTCAGCGCATCCGGCGTAGGTGTAATGATCGCGGCAACCACCGCGATAACCAGAATCGCGTAGCGCAAATTCTTCCACAGGAACTTCGGCGTCACAATGCCAAACAGCGCCAAGAAGAAAATCAGGACGGGCAATTCAAAAATAACTCCCAGCCCGAGCAATACGATTAAAATGAAATCGAAATACTCGTTGATGCTGATCAGCGGACGGAACGACCCCTGGAATCCGATCAGGAAATCGAGCATGTACGGCAACATGACGAAGTAGCCGAACGAGATCCCCGCAATAAAGAGGAATACGGAAGAAAAAATAAATGTAGTTACCGCTTTGCGCTCGTGCTTGTAAAGGCCGGGAGCAATGAACAGCCACACCTGGTACAGAACGACCGGCGCGGCCAGGACCACGCCGATATAGATCCCGAGCTCGATGATCAGATTGAGCGCGCCGGTAGGATTGGTGTAGACCAGCCGGTCATCCAGATGTTGCTTGCGCAGCGCCGCCCTCATGGGAATGTCAATAAAGTCGAATACTTTCCTCGAAATGCTGACGCCAACGAAAGCGCCTACGGCAATGGCCAGCGCGGAATTGATGAGCCGCTTGCGCAAATCCACAAGGTGCTCGAAAAACGACATCTTGCCGCCCGGTTCTTGCTCGGGCGCCGATTGGGAGGGGTCAGACTGCGGCGTTGTCATCAGAAGATTTCTCGTGCGGGACGCTTACGGTTTCCGCCGATGACGCCTGCGGCGCGCCGGAATCACTGGGCGGCCCGAGGCTCGCCCCGCTTTGAGATTCGCTCTGCGGCTCGGCTGGCGCAGTCACTGCCGCGTCCGGCGTCTCGCGCGGCACCGCGCCTTCCGGAGCCGGCGAGGGCATGGGAACAGGAGTCTGGGCGGCCCGGGCCGCCGTCGCGATTTCCTCTTCGCGGATGCGCGTCTGGCGCTCGAGTTCCCGCACTTCATCTTCCAGCGCAAAGCGGAAGTCGCTGGTCATTTTCCGGAATTCCGCCGTCGCCTTGCCCAACATGCGAGCGAGTTCCGGGAGCTTCTGCGGGCCGAAAATAATCAGGGCAATGACGAATAGCACGACTAAGTGTGGGAAACTCAACATGGCCAGTGCACTTTGCCTTTTTGGATCCAACGCAGAAAATTCAAGCGGCCGGGGACCGGCTTATTTATCGAATCCGCCCGGAATTCCGGCGTGACGCCCGCTATAATCAGGGCGAAACGAATGCAACCTGCTCCCCTCTACCGCCCACGTGGAATCATAGTGGACGGGCGAGGGGGTGTCAATTCAGCCTCTATGCTATACTATTCGGCAATGTGCATGGCCACGGGTCATGCCGCAGGAAAGCGAGGGCGAAATGCAGGGAGAGAGGCGCGGTGCGCTGCTCGTCATAGGCGTCTTGCTTATATCCGCGGTTCTGGGGGGCATTTACGGCCCGTCGGTGCGCGCGACGCCCACGGACGTAAACAGCCTGCAGGACTCGGTCAAGTCCTTTACGCATGTCCTGTCGATTGTCCAAAAAGATTACGCGATTCCCGTAGATGCCGATCATGCCATTTATTCCGGGGCGATCCCGGGAATGTTGCGCGTTCTTGATCCCCACTCCAGCTTTTTCGATCCTCGCGCCTATGCCAACCTGCGCGAGGACCAACGTGGAAGATATTACGGCGTCGGCATGACGATTGTGCCGCGCGATAATTACACCTACGTGCTTTCTCCCATGCCCGCCTCTCCGGCCTACCGCGCCGGCATTCGCCCCGGTGATGTGATCATGGCTGTGGACGGAAAATCCACGGAGGGACTGAGCAGTTCTGAAGTCGCAGACATGCTCAAGGGCCCCAAGGGTACGGTGGTTCACATCTCAATGAAACGCGTCGGGTACAACGAAAATCTTACTTTCACCGTGACGCGCGACGAAATCCCAAAACATTCTGTGGACCTCGATTTTGAAGTCAAGCCCGGCATTGGTTACATCAAGCTTTCCGGATTCAACGAGACTACGGACACCGAACTCGCCACGGCCCTGAAAGATTTGGATGCCACCAAGCTCGACGGAATTGTCCTGGACTTGCGCGGAAATCCGGGCGGCCTGCTCAATGAAGCCGTCGCCGTTTCCGATATGTTCCTCGACAAGAACCAGTTGATCGTTTCTCATCACGGGCGCGCATCGGCGGAGCGGCGCTACTACGCCGTTCGCGGCAATCGCGGCGTCACCATGCCTCTGGTGGTTCTCGTCAATGGCGGATCCGCTTCCGCATCGGAAATCGTGACCGGGTCGATTCAGGATCATGACCGCGGCCTGGTGGTTGGCGAGCAAAGCTTCGGTAAGGGCCTGGTTCAGACCGTTTCCGGCCTGAGTGAAAACACCGGCCTGGCGCTCACCACCGCGCGTTACTACACGCCCAGCGGCCGCCTGATCCAGCGCGATTACAAGGATATTTCGCTGTACGATTACCTGTACAATCACAAGAATCCTCCTCCGACCGAGGTCAAGCTGACAGATAGCGGGCGACAGGTAACCGGCGGCGGCGGCATCACTCCCGATATCGCTGTCCAGCCGGCCAAGCTCAATCCATTCCAGGAAACGCTTTTACGGCGCGAAGTTTTCTTCGCCTATCAGGGCGGAGTCGGCGGATTTACCACCTACTTCCTGGGCACCAAACCGGAAATCACCAAGGACTTTGTTCCCCGCGACGCCGCGCTTAAAGCGTTCCGCGCCTATCTCGACAAGGAAAAAATTGCTTACACCGAGGACGACATCGCGCAGAACCTCAGTTGGATCAAACGCGAAATCCGCAAAGAAGCAGTCATCTCCATGTTTGGCCTAACCGAAGGATACAAAGTGGACCTCGAGGACGACGTGCAACTGCAGAAGGCCATCGAGTCCCTGCCGCAAGCCCGCGCGCTTTACGAAAACGCCCGCAAGATCATCGCGCAACGCAACGCGGGAAGCGGCATACAGCAGCAGTAATTACCGCTCGACTCACATTCTCCAATTTTTATGATTCAGCAGGTTTGGAATCCCCGCCGACCCCTGTTAAAATCGCACCAGTTCGGTGGGCGGCTAGCTCAGCTGGGAGAGCGCATCGTTCGCAACGATGAGGCCGGGGGTTCGAATCCCCTGCCGTCCACCAATTTCCCCGGCCGCGCTGAGAAATACGAAAGCCGCAAATACATCCCGGCTGCGGCTCGGCTTATCGAATGAGAAGACCCCTGCATTTGTCGCCGGGCCTGCGCTGCTTCTGCCTTTTTGCTTTGGCGGCGCTATCGCTTTTCGCCGGGTGTGGAAAGTTGCATAGCTGGTTTATCCAAGCCCAGGCGCAATCGGACACTGCCCATTCCGTAACCATCACTTGGACCGCCAGCAAATCCATCGTTGCGGGGTACAACGTGTACCGCCTGTCCCCCTCGGGAGACCCTGTCAAAGTTTCAAAAGGCATCGTTTCTGAAACGCGCTACGTGGACAAATCCGTCGAACCGGGACGGACGTATTCGTACTATGTCAAGTCCGTCGATTTCAGAGGGATAGAGAGCAAGCCCTCTGAGACAATCACCGCTACTGTCCCAACGAGTGTCACCCCTCCCGCAAAGCAGTGATTTTTCACCTCTTTTTGAGCTTGCCGCCGGAAAACACCTGTACTTCGCGGATCTGGCCAGGGAGGGTGCAGACACGGTAAACTATACAGATGCCAGTCCGCCTGATTGCGCTCGATATTGATGGAACGCTGCTCGACGAACGCTCCCACTTGCCCGCCATCAATCGGAACGCAGTTGCCGAAGCTGCCGCCCGGGGAATTGAAATTGCTCTTGTGACGGGGCGGCGTTACGATTTTGCCACGCCCATTGCGCGGCAGTTCCCTTGCCCGCTGACCATGATTGTCAACAATGGCGCCCTGGTTAAATCCAGCACTGGGGAAACCCAACTCGTTCACCTACTCGCCCGCGGCATCGCGGCGCGCGTGCTCGAAGAGGCCGCCGCCTTTGGCGAACTGGCCTCCGTATGCTTCAACCGGCCGCGCGAAAACCAGGTTTTTTACGAACGCATCGACTGGGAAGACCCTTTGCGGCGCGGATATTTCGAAAGGAACCGCGAATATCTTGCGGAAATGTCTCCCCTGCGGAATTGCCTGACCGAGGATCCCATCCAGGTGATGTTCACGGGCTATGCCAACCAGGTGCGCGAAGTGGAAGCTTTTTTGTCTCGGTTGCCGTTTGCGGCGGAGTATTCGCTGGCCATGACCGTGTACGACAAGCGCGATTTTGGCCTGGTGGACGTCATTGCCGCGGGATGTTCCAAGGGCGCGACGCTGGCCGAGTGGGTGCGCCGGCGCGGCTGGTCGCGCGATGAGGTGATGGCCATTGGAGACAACCTCAACGATCTGGAAATGCTCCAATTTGCCGGGCTTCCGGTGGTCATGGGAAACAGCGTGCCGGAGTTGAAATCCCTCGGTTGGCGTGAGACTCTGAGCAACGACCAGGGCGGTGTGGCCGCGGCAATCGAACTGTACGCGTTTGGAGATGCGTGAAGTGAAGCGATTCCCTCTTTGCGGAGTGTTGCTCTCGTGCGCCGTCGTGGCGCTCGCCGCTCTCGCTCCAGGCGCGCGCGCCGATTATGTGGTCCTGCAATCCGGCCAGCGGATTCATGTGACCGGATACGAACGCGTGGGCGACACGCTGCGCCTGACGATGACCGGCGGCACGCTGGAAATTCCGGCGGACACGGCCGTGCAAATCGAACCGGAAGACACCTTCCTGCCGGTCAAAGTGAAATTGCTCGATGTTCCCTTTGCGAATTTTATTTCCGAATCCGCGCGCGCGCATGGAGTCGCTCCCGAACTCGTGGCCAGCGTGATTGCCGTGGAATCCGATTTCAATCCGAACGCGGTGTCCTGGCGCTCGGCTCGCGGCCTGATGCAATTGATGCCGGACACGGCGGCGCGATTCGGGGTGACGCAAGTGTTCGATCCCCGGCAAAACATCGAGGCGGGCACGAGATATCTAAAAGAATTACTGATACGTTATCATAACGATCTGGCTCTGACGCTGGCGGCTTACAACGCCGGCCCCGACCGCGTCGGACAATACCGCTCCGTTCCTCCCTACCGCGAAACGCGCGACTACGTCCGCCGCGTCACGGAAAAATTCCGCAAGACCTATCGCGCCTCCAGCCACGCCGGTGATTTGCAGTAGTTTCTTGTAGGACGGGCTTCAGCCTGTCGCTTTTTCCCGACGGCGAACAAACCGAACCCGGCAGGTTGATGCCCATCCTACTGGAACGTTATCCAAGTGAGTGCGAGGCGCTAGACCAGTGCCAGTCCTCCGGCTTGTGAACAAGACCCGCTACGACAGGATTTCGTTCGATATAGGCCAGTACACGCTTCCATTCCTCCGGGTTGCGGATCCAATGATCGAAGGATTCATCCTGCCAGAATCGCGAGCCGGTGCGGCCAAGGATAAGATTCGCGTCCCGGGCCGTAGCGCCTTTGATTTGCTGAGTGATTTGTGCGAGTGGCGAATGCGGAGAGATCAACACGTGAACGTGGTTTGCCATTATTACGTGCGCATGTAGCGTGAACATTTTCCGTTGCTGTCCGGCATTTAGGGCGGAGAGGACAGTTTTGGCGATGCGAGAATCTTTCAACCAAAGAGGGCCGCTTTGAGCTTTGTCCAAAATACGATCGTAACTGGCGAAGATTTTGCCGCTTGATTCATTGGAAGCAGGTGGTCGGAATTGAGGGGGGAGCGAGTCGTGGAGGCGCCACGTGATGAATATATCCTGGCCGGGCGCGCTCCAGTGGGGGAGGTGACGCTGCGAGTATGTCATTATTCGTGACAGGATAGCACGCGGTTTCGATTGTGGGAAGTGCGTGGCGCGGGGTTAGGCAAAACCCGACAGGCTGAAGCCCGTCCTACTGGGCCGGCGGCGGTACATTCACGATCGGCGGTTGCTGGTTCTGCTGCGGCTGTTGCCCCTCGGGGCCATTCGGATTTGCCGGGTTCGGATTCATTCCGTTCGGATTTGGTCCGTTCGGAGTGGGTCCGTTTGGATTCGTGGCGTTCGGAGCGGCTGTGGGATTCGCGTTCGGGTTGACCGGCGCTTGTAATGGCAGAGCAATCTGCCCCGTGGGGTTCCAGATGAATTCCCACTCCTGGTAGGTTTCGCCTCCCAAATAAATCCGCAAAGAAGGCTGTTTCATCTTGCTCCCCACGCCGATAATGTTTCCGCCCAACACAGGTCCTGTAAGTGGCTGCAGTTGGGATTGCAATGTATTTGGAGCCGCAGCAGGGTTCTGCTGCTGCCCTGGCTGGCCAATGCCGGGCGCCTGGTTCGCGCCCGTGGTCAGCGCCGGCGGCGACAGCGGTTGCAGCCCGCCACCCAAGGCCGATAGCGCGCCCACGCCGGGCGTGGTGAGAGCCGTCTGCAGCAGGCTGGTCTGGCGAAGGCTACCAATCAACTGCCCGTTCGGCCCCACGTAGATGAAGCGCCAGGAGCCGTCGTCCTTGTTCATTGGGTCGGTGTAGGCCTGGCGAAGGAACCGCACGCCGTTGGTCTGCTTGGTGAGGTCTTCAACCTTGGTCGGATACTTCCCAAATTTCCGGTAATACAAACCGATGGCGCGCACATACTGCTGCCCGCGCCAAACCATTTCAGTTTCCTTCTCGCGCCGGCCTTGGGTGAGGATGTTCGGAGCGGCGGCGGCGGCCGCAATGATCATGGCCGCCACCATGAAAACCACCATCAGCAGCGTGTATCCCGCCTGTTGGCGCCGTCGCGCCGTGGAAACGACAGAAGTCATCAGACTCACCCGTTCGGACTGGGTTCTTCCAAAGTCAGCGTGGCGTGCCGGCCAGACGAAACCTCTTCCACATCGGCGGTGGTATTCGTGAGGCGAACGATGCGGAACCTCCCCATGAAAGTGTCTCCTTCGCCCGCGATGATGACGTCCTCGTTATTGGGCGTCGCGAAGAACGCCCTGCGGTGGTTGCCGCCAAAATCGCTGACGAATCCAAAGTATTTGGCATCCACTGTCAGGGGAGGCGGGCCCGGAGGAGGACCGGGAGCGACAACTACTTGCTCCTTGGACGGCGGAGGCGCCGGGGGCGCCGGGAGCGTCGCGCTGAAAATACTGCGGTGGACGCCTTTGTATTCGAGCGCCAAAAACCGTTTCAGAATATCCAGCCGCAATGCCGGATTATCCACGTTGAGCGGCGTGAATCGCGCATCCAGCGACACCGGCTGCGGAGAGTCCCCCGGGGAGGAATACCTGTTCCGGTAAAAATTGAACGCGGTGCCGGCAAGCACTGCCAGCAACAAGCCGAGAACTACCACTTGGATTCGCTGGGTCATGTTGTACGGAAGTACGTCCTGAGCTGCACGTTCAGGCGAAGTTTGCCCAGGCTGCTGGAGGCCAGGGCCAGACTGTCAAGAACATAAAAATTTTCGGAATGCTCGAGTTTATTCAGGAATTGAACCAGGCTGTCGTAGTCTCCCTCGACAGCAGTAGTAATATCCACTTCCACCAGGCCCCGCGCGTCGGGCGTATGCTGGTGAAAGGAAATGGTGTCCGACCGCAAGCCCGCCGTACGCGATAAATCTCCCAGGTCTTCGCTGATTGCTGAATACCCGGCCCCCGCGGGATGAAAATGGGTGGTGAAAAATTCGTCCCATTCTTTTTCGTCGGCGGGCAATTCGGTCCTGAACCTTTCGAGGCGCGTATTGTCCGCTCGATATTGTTTCTCGAGCATGCCCAGCCGGTTCAAGTCGCCGGGTTGGACATGGGACGAGCTGTCGATCCTCCAACGGACCCCAATCAATACGACGTCCGCAAGCAGGATGACGGCCAGAACCCAGCGGATCACGTTGTTGCGATGTAGGATGTCAGGTTTCATCTCAAATCACCGAATACTGCGCCTGCAGAGAGAGCATGACGCGATCGGTCTGTTCCACCCTGGCCGGACGCGATTCGCTCAGCAGTTCGATGTGCGAAAATTCGGGTGAACTTTCGAGCGCCTTCAGGAATTTCAATTTACTTTCGTCGCTTGCGGCGCCCACTAGGACGGTCAGTTGCACGTTATCGCCTGACAGCTTGGGCTCGATGCTTACCACGCGCACTCCCTCGGGAAGAATCCGCTCCAGGTCCATGAAAATTCTGATCCAGGGGAACGCCCTTTGCTGGATGAGCGAGTTCAAATAGGCGGCGCGCTGCCGGCGCGCCACCGTTTGCGGATTTTCAAAGAACCCCGACAGCTCCTGACGCTGCTGCTGGAGCTTCCCGATTTGAAGCTGGAGAGAATCCTGCCGCGCGCGAAGGGCATTGTCGCTCCGCCAGTCGGTGTAGGTGCGATAGGAAAGAAACAGCAGGGCCACGACGGCAATCGTGCCGATCACGCCGGCGCTGAACGTGAAACGCCGATTGCTCTCCAGCGGAGAAGTTGAAAGATTGAGACGAACCTTCATTTCTCGACGATGCGCCTTCCTTTTCCGCGGGCGCTCACGCGCCGCGATTCAGCGTCCAGCCGATCAAAGCATCCAGCCCGCGGTCCACCAGAGGCTGTTCGTCGGAACGGATGGTCCCTTCATTTTCCGCGGCCGTCAGCACCGATTGCACCGGACATCCCAATTCGCGCTCGAAAGGTTCCCGAAAATCCGCGATGCGGTCGGACAGTCCCGCCAGGCGGACCTGGGCGATGCCCTCGGACCAGGAATCCTGATAATAAGCGGCCAGCGGATAAATTTCATCCAACAAGTCCTGCGGCGTCACGTGCCGCGCGTCGGCGGGCAGCGTGATGCAGCGATATCCGCAGAGCATCCCTTCGCGAACGATCGCGGTGGTGAGGCTCGTGCCGGCCACGCGGGCCAGGAGAGAAGGCCTCCCATCGGGCAAAAGAGGAACGACCGCCAGCGTCGAGCTCATCACCACGCCCGGCGACATCCCCACCGACTCTACCAGCGTTTCGTATTCGCGAACAATGCGAAGCCTGGCCAATCCCGTGACGATATCCACCCCATCGTCGCGGGGAGATTGGCGCATATAGGAGATCACAGTTTCTTCGGCCTCAAAAGGAACGCTCTTCTTGAGCCGCCACCGCAGGATCGGAATGGCTTCTTCCGGCTTCCGCGGAAATACATCGAAGTGCAGCACGAAGACGCGAATTACGGAGTCCGGCAGCAGCAGCGCGACATCTTCATTCTTGGCCCGCAGGCGTGAGAACACGCGGCCCACGGCGGCCCGCACCTCGGCGGCATCGATCAGATTCGCTTCCACCGGCGTGGGCAAAATCGCCCCGGGAGACAGCGCCTCGACGGCAAAACCGTCCAGCCCCATTCCGCCGCGCGTCCATCGCGCCGCGGCCACGTAATCCGCGGCGATTTCACAGGCGATCAGCGGGTGAGGAATGGAATCGAGCCAGCGCGCCAGACGGCGCACGAATCCGCTCTGGTAAATTCCCTGCCGGATGCTGTCGGCCCTACTCAATGAAGGTCACCTTGTTGATTTCCTTGAGAGTTGTGACGCCCGCGCGCACTTTTGCCAGGGCGGAGTCCCGCAGAAACGTCATGCCTTCTTCGCCGGCCGCGCGTTTGATCTCCGATGTGGGGCGGCGGTCAATGATCATCTCGCGTATGTGGTCGGACAAGTCCAGCAGTTCGGAAATGGCGCTGCGTCCGCGGAATCCCGTGCCCGAGCATTCCAAGCATCCCGCTCCCTCGACAAATTGCACTTGACCCCACTCCGCCGGATCGAGGCCGGAAGCGCGCAGGACTTCCGGAGAATAGCGTACGGACTTCTTGCAATGCACGCAAACCACGCGAACCAGGCGCTGCGCCAGAATGCAATTCAAAGCCGAGACGAAATTGTACGGCTCGACGCCCATATTGATGAATCGGCCGATGACGTCCGTCACGTTATTCGCGTGCACCGTGGTGAACACCAGATGCCCGGTGAGCGCCGACTGGATGGCGATTTGAGCCGTTTCGTTATCGCGAATTTCTCCGACCATGATCTTATCCGGGTCGTGCCGCAGGATCGACCGCAATCCGCGCGCAAACGTGAGTCCCTTCTTTTCGTTGACGGGAATCTGTGTAATTCCCCGGACCTGGTATTCCACGGGATCTTCAATGGTGATGATTTTATCTTCGTCGGTCTTAATTTCGTTGATGGCGGCGTATAGAGTCGTCGTCTTTCCCGACCCGGTCGGACCGGTAACGAGCACCATTCCGTACGGCTCGCGGATGTACCGGCGGAATTTCCACATTTCCTCGGCGGAAAATCCGACCACGTCCAGGCTGAGGTTGTGAAATTTTTCCGAGAGAGTTTCTTTGTCCAGGACGCGCAGAACCGCGTCTTCTCCGTGGATGGAGGGCATGATGGAAACGCGGAAATCGACGAATCGGCCCTTGTAGCGGACGCGGAAGCGCCCGTCCTGCGGCACGCGGCGCTCGGCGATATCCAGTTCGCTCATGACTTTGATGCGCGAAATAATGGTGGAAAGCCAGTCCTTGGAAATCGGCGCCATGGCGTGAACCAGAACGCCGTCAATCCGGTACTTGACGGCCACCTCGATGTCCCGGGCCTCGATGTGAATGTCGGAGGCGCGGCGTTCGAGAGCCGTAAAAATCACCGTGTCCACCAGGCGAACCACCGGGCTGACCGCGGAGTCCTGTTGCGTCAGACTGTCGGCGGATATGTTCGAATCGGTTTCATCATCTTCTTCGACCACCGTCAGCGTGAAGGCCTCGGTCGCCTGGTCGAGAACCCTTTGCGATTGCTCGGTGCGCTTCAGAAGATCGCTGATTTGCGTAGGCGTGGCCACCTTCAGGACCAGTTTCTTCCCGAGCAAAAGGGGCAATTCATCGCTGAGCAGGACCTGGCTAGGATCGGCCACTGCAATCACCAGACAGGCGCCCTGAGCCTCCATCGGCACGAAGTTGAATCGGAACATCAATTCCGCGGGAATGCTGCGAAATAGCTCCGGATCGATTCTTTGTTCGAACAAATCCACGAACCCGCAGCGGTATCGCTCCGCCAGCCGCCGCGACTTTTCGCGTTCGCCTTGGGGATCCGATGCTGTCGCTAATGTTTGGTCGGTTGTGCTCATGGCTGTCTGTCCCTACCCCTGGCCGCCGACCGACAACGAGAACATCGGCAAGTACAGCGCGACCAGGATAAACGCAATTAATATCGCCATAAAAATCAGAATCGCCGGTTCGATGAGGGCCACCAAATTCGCCAGGTGCGTATTCACATCGTCCTCATAGAATTCCGCGACGCTGGCCAGCATGGGCGAAAGAGATCCGCTGGCTTCCCCCACTTCAATCATCTCCAATGCCAAATCCGGCACCAGACCCGTGGAAACCAGGCTGTTGTGAAGCGACTGCCCTTCTCGGACGAGTTGCGCGCCGTGAGTGATCGCTCCCGAAATCAGGCGGCTGCGGATCGCTCCGCCGGCAGTTTCCAGCGCCTGCACCAGCGGCGTGCCTCCGGCGAGCAGCGTCGAGAGCGTGCGGCAAAACTGCGCGAACTGAAATTTCGTTATCGTTTCTCCGATGAGGGGCAGGCCCATCCTTACCCGCTCCATGGCCATTCCTCCCTGCTCGGATTGGGACCATGCATACACGGCCGCCGCAAACAGAAAGAGCAATGCGATGGCGGACAACAAGTAGGGCCGGTATGTGACCGTGACGGCAATCAGGATGCGAGTGGCCTGGGGTAGCGCCACGTTCAGGTCGGCGTAAAGACCCGCAAATTTTGGAATCACCGAGCTAACCAGATAGGTCACGATGAGCGTTGCGGCGGCAATCAGAATGACAGGATAGATCAACGTCGAGATCAGTTTTTTTCGAAACCCCGTGGTGACCCTCTGGTACGTGATGTAATACTCCAGGACTCCCGACAAGTTGCCGCTCTTTTCACCGGCAAGCACAGACACCGTATAGACCTTTGGAAAGACGCCCTGTTGTTCCAGCGCCTCTGACAGCGTGGTGCCCTCCCGAACCTGCCGGCGAACCTCGCCGAGAACGGGGCGCAACCGCTCTGCAGCCGCCCGGTCGGAAAGCAAGTCCAAGGCCTTCAGGATTGGGATTCCCGCCTTGATCAGTGTGTTGAATTGCTGATTGAACACAAGGAAATCATTCCCATCGACCGATTTCTGGCGCCGCCGGCCAAGCAACTGGCCCAGCAGTCCGGCTCGCGGCCGGACATTGTAAACAAAGAGGCCGCGGTCGGAGAGCTTCTGGCGAGCCTCGGTGATAGATTCCGCGGGCTCTACATGCAAGAAAACTTTTCCGCTGCCGTCGGCCACCTTACATAGAAACTCAGCCATGACGTGAGTGTACCTCAACCGCTATAGATGCAGGAAGCTGGCCCCGGGGCTGCGTGCACTGGGCGATAACTCCACATTCAGGCCAGGGGGACCAATATACCCGCCGGGCGCTTGGAAATACATTTCTCATTTATGTGTCCCGTGTAAATTTCCGGTCAACATCACGTAAGAGGAGCCTGCTGTCCTAATTTGAAAGCCATTGGCGCGGCGCAGTTCATCGGAGGCCGGGACTTAAGTCCCGACGAAAGGCATCGTCTCAAATCACTGACGGGTTTGAACCGCAACGGAAAGGAGGTTCCGCTGGAAGCAATTTTGTCAGAGCTGCCCTGGCTTTGTCGCGGGAAGCATGGACGGCGACAATGCCGCTCGGCAGCGAGACATCTGATGCTGAGTGAGGGCGTCACCCGGCTCCAGGGCCAGTGCGGCCTCAAACTGTTGATCGGCGTCCGCGCAGTCGCCGTTTGACGCCAGCACGATCCCGTAGATGGTGTGATTTTGCGCTGAGTAAGGGTTCAGATTCACAGCCAGGCGCAGACTTTCCTGGGCTTCCTTCACACGGTGCTGCCTCAGCTGGATCTGCCCCAAAAACACGTAGGGATCGGCCAGCTCGGGAGCGAGATTCTTCGCCTGCAGCATGTACGATTCCGCCTTCTTGTAGTCGCCCTTGCTGTAGTACAAGCGCCCTAAATTTAACGGGAAATGAAAGTCGGAAGGATCATTGCGATATCCCGTTTCCAGAAGCGTCTGGGCGCCGGCCAGAGCCCCGCGACTCATCATTTCCATGCTGAGGTTATTCATGGCATTTTCATTCAAAGGCGCAATTTGGTGCGCTCTCGAGAACAATGCGTAGTCGCTTCTCCAAAAATTTACCGTCCAGCCTGTAAGGGATGCCAGAAAAATGGCGACTGCCAATCCGGTCACCACAACGTGCGCGGGTTGTCCGAAAAGTCCCAGCCGCGTTTTTGCGGCGCGCTCGATGATCACAGCGATAAGGATGGCTGCTCCAATGCTGGGAACATAGAAATACCGGTCGTGAACTAGCTCGTTGTGCCAGAAAACAAAAGTATCCAGAGCCGGCAAAAGCGGAATCACGATCCATGCAACGGCGTTATCTACTGCCTTTGCGCCTAAATATTTTCGCGAAATCCAGGCGGCCGCTCCAAGGGCAACGAGAATCATCGCAGGGAGGATTACATGCACAACACTCAATTTCGTCTGGTAGAACAGATCGTAGGATTCGGAAAGTCCAAACGGAAGAAACCAATGCTTGACGTAAAAGAGCAGGATCGAAGGGAGCGTCAAGAGCCACGCCACGGGAGATACGTACGCCAAAGAATGACCGAGGCCGGACAAAATCTTGTAACGCGCCAGCAAATACAGGAGCGCGACGGGAAGAAACCAGACTGTGGGAGTGATAGCGCTGCGGAACCGGCCGGCATACCCCGGGCGGGCCTCGCTTTCCGCCGGGGAATATCCAATCCAACTGTGCGCAAACACCAGGGCAGGGAGAACAATGGCCGTCTCCTTGCTCAGAAGAGCCAGGGCAAATAAAGCACAAGAGACTGCCATCCAAAGGCCTTTTGATCCCTCCCACGATTTCAGATACGCCAAAAACGCCAACAGGAACATGGCCGCAAAGAGCGATTCGGTCGTCCCGGAGACCCAGGCGACCACTTCGTGATGGATTGGATGTACGCCGAAAATCAGCGCCGCCAGCCACGCCGTTGTGAATTGCCCGGTCATTTTTCTCACTACCAAATACGTCAGCCAAGTGACCAGAATATGCAATCCGATGGCAAGCAGATGCCAACCGAGCGGGCGGCTGGCAAAGAGTGCGTAATTCATCCTTAGGAACATAAGAAAGATTGGGCGGTAATAGTTCCCCACGGCCCCGGGCGCCATCTGCTTCCATACCGAGCTGACGAAGAACCGCGGAGCGTAATGCCAGGCCCTCAGGAAAGGGTTATTGACGATCTGGGGAAAGTCGTCGTAGACGAAATCGAATCGGATGGTCCCCACGTACGTAACTGCCGTGACAAGAAGAAGAATCCTGACAATATACTTCTCGCGCAGCGCTGCGATCCGGGAATCATCCGTCATAGCGGTTATTTCCGTGGCCATATTCACCATTCGTAGATTTCTAATGAAAGTCTAGCATCGGGCTCCGGCGAGCGGCGCAGAATGCGCGAAGGGGACCGTCAAACAGTTAGTACCACATAGGAGCATGGGGCGAGCATTACAGGGGGGATTCGGACAAGGACGCGCCGTCCACTATGGCGACTCCAACCGGTACTTGAAAACGAAACAGATCGCCCGCCAAAGGAACGTCCGACTGCCAGTTTCCAAAGCGATATTCCAGCTCAATTCCGCCCGGCTGGCGAATCTCGATGCGCGCCAGTTCTCCCGTGGAGGTATCTAATTCCAGAAGAACTTCCGTGTTTTCATTCCCCTCCGAATGACTTTTAGCTTCCTTGGGGACACAGCGAAGGAGCGCATGGGCCGCGGGGATTCCTTTTTGTTCGACCACATCGATCCGGCCGCAAAGGCGCGAAAGGTCCGCCTTCCCCGTCAGGAGCGCGAGAGGCGTACGCCAATCGGAACTCTCCTTAACGGGAGCCTTCGTCACCGTATGGTCATAGGGAACGTAAAACCACGTGGTCTTGCCATCAACCAGAAACAGCTTCTTTTCCGGCGAGTCATATTCCCAGCGCATTTGTCCGGGCCGGCGAAAGTAGACTATGCCGGACTCGATCCTCGATTGTCTTTGCCCTTCGGTATAGCGTTCCAGAAAGACGGCCTGAAGGGTGCGCGGCTGGCGGTAATGCTGCTCCAGGAGACGCGCATATGATTTTGCAAGGTCGGATGATTGTTGCGCAGGCGATTCGGATGGACTCGCCATAGCCAGAACAGCAAAAGCTAAAGCAAGCGCGGCACATCCCACTCTGCTTTGTAAATTCACATTGAAATTATAGCAGGAAGCCGCGGATACCTCGGGTATCTGGCACCGGGCAATACGGAAAAATGGCTGCGCAAATGAAATGGGGGAAAAGGGCGTTTGCCCTTTTCCCCCAGACGAAAAACTTCCGAGAATTACTGACCGATTGGGGTAGTATCGGCGGCGCCGATCGAGGGGATCTTGCCATCCGAAGTCTGGTAAATCACGCCACTCTGGTCGGTCATAAAATATCGCTGACCGGTCGAGCTGGATTGAGGAGTAGCAAGAATCGTGTACTGTGTGACAGGCGTGGCGGCAACCGGCGCGTAGCTGAAATTGTATCCGCTCTTTTTCGGAGTGGACGAGCCGAGCAAGCTGTCAACCAGGTCCGCCGAAGCGGAGCTGGGTGTCGATCCGCCACCCGTTAGCGGCCCGAGTTGAGATAAGTCCGTGGCCGGGTCGGTACCATACGTGGTCTGGTAAGCCACGATAGTGGTGTTATAAGTTCTCAGCGAGGCAACAGCTGACGCTTCATTAGCCGCCATCTTCGAACGCAGCAAGTTCGGAATTGCAATGGCCGCGATGATCAAAATGATCGCGACGACGATCAACAACTCAATCAACGAAAAACCCTTCTGTTTATTGCGCATGCACGGCGCTCCTTTTGGACTTTAAGATCTGAATCGTTTGTGAGGACCCCGCGGATCCACGTGAAAATTTTGAGCATCAATTGTGCCAAAATTGGAGGGTGAGGTAACAGACTGGACACACGCCGGTAACTCTAATTATTTCAATAGATGCGGAGTTTTTGTCGTGACGTTAAGCAATCCTGCAGGCAGCCGTCATTGGGGAGATTCAAAATTTTGACATAATTTGTCATCTCGCCGGGCCAGAAAATGGCAATTCCCCTGGAATCTGGCACAGACTAAGATCGAAAAAAAAATTCACGTCGTTCGAATCGCAGATGGCAATTCCCAAAATTCGAACAGTTAATTTAGAGGGGGAGATCGGTTGGTCCGGCCGGAACGGAAACGTTGGATCGAATTACGCAGGATTGGTCGGTATAGAAATGGCGCTGACCTGTACTTGGCGACTGCGGATCGGCAGTAAGCGAATAGGTGGCCGTGTGCCCCTGCGCATCCGTAGTAAGCTGCGTAAATGTGAAGTTGTAACCGCTCTTTTTTCCGGCTGCCAGGTTTTCGTCAATCAAACCAGCGTTGTTCTGGTCCGGGGCGATGCCGGTGCCGGACAGCTGCGTAAGACTCGCCGAGAAATTGATGCCATAGGTTGTGGAATATACTAGCTCGGCTGTCGAAATGTTGCGCAGGCTCTGGGCCGCTGAGGCCTCATTCGCGCGCATTTTCGATTGAACGTAATTGGGGATAGCTATGGCCGCGATGATCAAGATCACGGCAACGACGACTAACAGTTCGATGAGGGAGAACCCCGCCTCTTGGCGGTCGGTTCGTTTAGAGATCCCGGTCGATCGTAGCCGTCTCATTCCTTTACTCTCCTAAGTGAATCTCACTCTTCCTAGTTCACTACGAGCCTGCGATCTACAAATCTATAAAACAAATTGGGGAAGAGGGCGTTCGCCCTCTCCCCCAAGCGTGCAACTTCCGAGAATTACTGACCGATTGGGGTGGTATCGGCGGCACCGATCGAGGGGACCTTGCCATCCGAAGTCTGGTAAATCACGCCACTCTGGTCGGTCATAAAATACCGCTGACCGGTCGAGCTGGATTGAGGAGTGGCAAGAATTGTGTACTGTGTGACAGGCGTGGCGGCAACCGGCGCGTAGCTGAAAACATATCCGCTCTTTTTCGGAGTGGCCGAGCCGAGTAAGCTGTCAACCAGGTCTGCCGAAGCGGAGCTGGGTGTCGATCCGCCACCCGTTAGCGGCCCGAGTTGAGATAAGTCCGTGGCCGGATCGGTGGTATACGTGGTCTGGTACGCCACGATCGAGGTGTTGTACGTGCGCAGCGAAGCAACGGCAGACGCTTCATTGGCCGCCATCTTCGAACGCAGCAGGTTCGGAATTGCAATGGCCGCGATGATCAGAATGATCGCGACGACGATCAACAACTCAATCAACGAAAAACCCTTCTGTTTATTGCGCATGCACGGTGCTCCTTTTAGGGTCTGACTTATAGCAAGTTTGGGAGGGCTGCGGGACTCATCCTCGCCCAGTAAAGGAGCACTCTTCATACCAAACTAAGGAAGTGAGTTTCTGACTTGGACACACACCCTATAACCCCAACCACCTCAATAGATACGGGATTTGTACGGTGATTTTGAAGCACCTATATGCACGTGGATGGGGAGGAAGGCAGTACTAACGACATAATTTGTCATCATTTCTGGCCGGAAAATGGCGTCCCTCACTAAGATCTTTAGAGAGTCAATTTTGAGGGAATTTTCGACGCAGCGCGTCTCGCAATGCAGGATTTCCCTCAATTTCGAGGGAGATCCATTTCGAATTTGAACAAACGAGAATGGCCGGATGGTTTGACAGTAGGATGGCTTTTGGCAGCTAACTCCAACGACAATCCGTGGCTTTAAAAGGCCCCAATGTGATTGCACGTGGAGCCACAAATTCGTAGACTTAATTTCTCAAGCAGACGGTAATTCGCCGATCTCGCGCGAAGGACGATGTCCACCAATGAAGCCCCAATTGAAGCGACTCTTGAGTTCGACTGTCTTCATCACGGGCTTTGCCTTTGCTGTACGCATGCTCCTTTGCTACATAGCGGCTCGACTGTCGCCGAACCCCACCAGAATTAACCTCCCTTATGGAGTTGAGCTAGGCCGAGTGGCAAGAGCTATCGCCGCGGGTGAGGGCTTTTCCTCGCCCATACGCGAACTGGACACCGGCCCGACTGCCTGGTTCACCCCAATCTATCCGTATCTGATAGGCGGAATTTTTAAAGTTTGGGGAATCTACACCGACATGTCCCGGATCATCATCCAGACGCTGAACAGCGCTTTTGCTGCCCTGACGATTATTCCGATTTACAGCATCACCAAGAGAACTTTCGGGGAAGGCGCCGCAGTGGGCGCGGCTTGGGCCTGGGTCTTTCTTCCCACGGCCTTGTACTACCCCACGATGTGGGTGTGGGATACAACGCTGACAGCGTTTGTCTTTTCACTGATCTTTTGGGCGACCCTGGCCATGCGCGAAAGACACGACACCTTGGCCTGGACGGGTTACGGGGCCTTGTGGGCCTTCGGGGTTCTTATTAATCCCTCGATCCTGTCCCTCATGCCGTTCTTCCTGGGATGGCTGGTCTGGGAAGCGCGGAAGATCGCGGCCCCCTGGGCGAAGCCTGCTGCGGCGGCGCTTTTAGTATTCACGATTGCCCTGGTCCCCTGGACCATCCGAAATTATCGCGTCTTTGGCAAGTTCATCGTGCTGCGTTCCAATTTTGGGCTGGAGTTATGGCTCGGAAACAATCCGGATGTCACGGATACAAGCGCGGAATGGCAGCACCCAAATACCAATTTTGCGGAAGGGCAAAAATACAAGCGCATGGGAGAGATCGCTTATATGGCCGCGAAGGAGCAGGAAGCCTTCGCCTTCATGCGGACTCATCCGGGCATTACGCTGAACCTATTGTTTCACCGGTTCGTGTCTCACTGGCTGGCCTTCAGTGACAGCCCCGCGGACGTTTGGGAGAACGGCACGGTTTATAGTAAATCGTTCCTCATTTTGAACTGCCTGCTATCCGTGCTCTGCCTGCTCGGGGCACTGTATGCCCACCGCTCGGGCGATCCGGAAGCGTTCCTGTTCGCCATGGTTCTGCTGGTTTTTCCACTCGTTTTTTATGTGACGCATGCGTCCATGCGCTATCGCTTTCCGGTCGATCCCATCATGTTGATTCTTGCGGTAGGCGCGCTGGCGCATCTGCTATCGCTCGCGCGAAGCCGGAATCCGAATGTGAAGAAAGCGGCCGGGCCGGTGTCATCGCTTCCGGCCCTCTGAGGCAACTTCCCTGCCCGTTATCGGATGTTGTATTTTTTGGAATAATGCCGGAAAGAGCGGTAGCTCATTTTAAGCAATTCCGCCGCGCGAGTCCCCACGCCTTCAGAGGCATTGAGCGCCGCTAAAATATAATTCTTTTCCAAACCTTGCACATGGCTTTCCAGGTCGATCCCGCCCTCTGGAATGAGAGCGCGGCCGTTTCCATTTTCCTGCGCCACCAGAATGTCCGGCTTGCCCTGTCGTGCGATCTTGTCGGGAAGCACGGCCACGGAAATCATCTTTCCTATTTCCAGAGCCACGGACCGCTCCATGGTGTTCTCCAGCTCGCGGACATTTCCGGGCCAGTCATACGCCTCCAGCAAGCCCATGGCCTCGGGCGAAACGCCTTCGACGGGCTTTTCCATGGACTTGCGGAATCGCTCCAGAAAGGCGCGCGCGAGAAGCGGAATATCTTCTCTCCGCTCGCGCAAGGGCGGCAAAAGGATGGGAATCACGCTCAAACGATAGAACAGGTCTTCGCGGAATTCTCCCGCGGCGATGGCTTTGTCCAGATCCTTATTCGTGGCGGCAATCACTCGCACATCAATTTCGGTTTCTTCGTTGGAACCAACCGGGCGGACCTTGCCCTCCTGGAGAACGCGAAATAGCTTCACCTGCATCGGCAGGCTCATATTTCCGATTTCGTCCAGGAAGAGCGTCCCGCCGTGCGCTCCACGGAACAGCCCCTGGCGGTTCTCGTTTGCCCCCGTGAAAGCTCCCTTGACGTAGCCGAACAGCTCGGATTCCAGAAGAGTTTCCGGAAAGGCTCCGCAATTGATGGTGATGAACGGCTCCTTGCTGCGGGCGCTGTTTTCATGAATGGCGCGCGCGACGAGTTCCTTGCCAGTGCCGGTTTCGCCGGTGATCAGGACGCGGCTGGTTTGCGGCGCGACGGTCATGATCATGTCAAAGATCGCGCGCATCTTGTCGCTGTGCCCAATGATATTGTCCTGGCCCGTGAGCCGCCGCAATTCCCTACGCAAGTAGCCGGCTTCGTTCTTGAGGCGCAGAGTTTCATCCACCTGGCGCACGGCTCGGCGCAGCTGATCGACGAGGTCATGATCCTTGATCACATAACGGTCCGCCCCGGAATTAATCGCGGCGATCGCGGTTTCCAGCGTGGGCACGCCGGTAATGAGGAGGAAATAACTCGAGGGCGATATTTCCTTGCAAAATTGCAGGAGTTCCACGCCGGTGGCGTCCGGCATGCGGATGTCGGAGATCACAATGTCGAAAATCTGCGATTCGAGCTTGCGCCGCGCGGTCTCGCCGTTCAAGGCAACTTCCACGCGATGCCCTTCTTTGCGAAAGGTAATCTCCAGCAATTCGCAAATGGAGCGTTCGTCATCCACGACCAGAATATGAGCCATTCTACTGCTTCCTTCCGGCGGCGCGTCAGGCGACGCGAGGCAGATCCACTGTAAATTCCGCTCCCTTGTCTTTTTCGGAGAAGACGCTGACGCGTCCGCTGTGGGCCTGCACGATTTGATACACGATGGCGAGTCCCAGACCCGTGCCGCCGGCGAAATTGGATTGCAAAGGCTCGAAAATTTTGGCGCGCTGCCTCGGATCGAGCCCCATTCCCGTGTCGCGGAAGCGGATGCGGACCCAGAAGGGGGCGGCTTCCAGAGACACCGTCAAGATTCCGCCGTTGGGCATGGCTCGCAGGGCGTTGTCAGACAAATTCCAAAAGACCTGCTTGATGCGGTTGCGGTCGACGCGGACGCGAACTTCAGCCCCCGTGAAGGACCGCTCGATGCGGTACTTTCCATCCACCTGGGGGTTGCGCTCCAGCAGCGTCAAAGTTTCGTCCAACAGGTTCGAGACATCTTCTTCCGAAAACTCATAGGTTTTTTCGCGCGAATAGTTCAGGAATTCGGTGATGATTTTGTTCAAGCGCTCCGATTCCCGGCACACAATTCCCACCAGGTGTTTTTCGTCTTCTTCCAGCGGCACCAGGCGGCCCAATTCCTTGACGGCGCCCGCCATGGCGGTGAGGGGCTGGCGGATTTCGTGCGCGATGGCCGAGGAAAGGCGCCCGAGGGCTGCCATGCGCTCCTTCGTCGCTACTTCCTGTTCCAGGCGCTTCAGGTCGGTGAGGTCCTGGAAATTGAACACGTAGCCCGTGGTGCGGCGCTCCCCAGTACGAAGGGGGGAAACCGAAATGCCAATGAAACGCTGCTGGCCATCACGCGTCTTGAAATCCACTTCGCGCCGTTGGGGGAGCTTGCCGTCTTCGGCCATATCGCCCGGCAGCCAGAAGGAGGGCCACACGTCCTGCATGAACAATCCCTTCACCCTGGAAAATTGGCTGCCCGTAATTTCTTCACCCGTCCGGTTCAACAAGAGAATGCGCCCGTCGATGTCCGTGGTAAGCAGCCCGCCGCGCATGGACTGAATAATGTCCTCGTTGAAAGCTTGCAGGTCCTGAAGTTGTCCGCGTTTGACTTCGAGTTCCGCGCTGTGCCGGCGCAGGGTTTGCGCCAGAAGACTGGAGAGATAGGCCACAGCCATGAAATAAAATAAATTGCTGAAGATCCAAGTCTGCAGCTGGCGGCTGCTGGGCACGGCAATCTGCATGCGAGGCAGGATGTTATAGAAGATAAGTTCGGCCAGACCTCCGATCAGAATGAAGCTGAACCCCGCCACAATGAAGGTGGTTTTGCGCGAGAATAAAATGCTGGCGACGATGATGGCCAGCGGGTACAGCCAGATGAAATAGCTGTCCTGCGTCCCGGTGAGGTAAATCACGCAGGTCACCACAAGCAGGTCGAAAACCAGCTGAACTCCGGCGTGCCAGGAGGCCATCGGCATCCAGCGCATTAAAATGGAATAAACAATCGCCAGCGTGTACCAGAGGATCATCAGAGGAATGAAGTAGCGGGTGGAAACTTCCAGCTGGCTGGTCTTGCCGAGCACGATGACCAGAGTGAGCAGAAGCGTAATCAGGAAAAACCGGACGCGGGAGAGCCAGCCGAGCCAAGCAGCGACATTTTGTGTCAGTTCCATTTGAGACGAGCTTGTCAGCCGGCATCCTTCCAAAGTTTGTAAATTTCAGTCAGACTCGAGCCGGGGAGAGAATGAGGGCGGTCCGTTGGGACCGCCCTTCCGATCTTTGAGGGCGCTGAACCGTTCTCCAGCGGGCCTCTTGCGCGCCTCTAGTGAGCCTTGCTGAGCTGTCCGATCAGCGAGAACAACGGCAAATACATGGAGATCACGATGCCGCCCACCACTACGCCCAGAAAAACGATCATCATGGGCTCCAAGGCCGCCAACAAGTCTTTTACCGCCGCGTCAACTTCGTCCTCATAGAAGTCGGCGATTTTTTGCAGCATGGCGTCCATCGCGCCGGTCTGCTCTCCGACGCCGATCATCTGCGTCACCATGCCCGGGAATACATTGGTTTCCTTGAGCGGATCGGCCAGGTTGCGGCCCGCCTCCAGGCCTTTGCGGACTTGCATGAGCGACTTTTCGATCAGGGCGTTTCCGGCCGTTCGCGCCGTAATTTCCAGCCCTTCGAGGATAGGGACGCCGCTGGAGATCAGCGTGCCAAGCGTCCTTGTAAAGCGCGCCACGGCGATTTTCCTGAGCAGAATTCCCATCAGAGGCAATTTGAGCAGCGTGGTATCGATGGCCATGCGTCCGGCCGGGGTTTTGTACCATACCTTTAACCCGATGATGCCCCCGACGATGGCCATCAAGATCAGAAGACCGAAAATGCTGCCGATGAAATTGCTGAGGGCGATGACGATGCGGGTGGGCAGCGGGAGATCCACGCCCAGCCCCAAAAACAGAGTCGCGAAAATCGGCACCACCTTCCACAACAACAGCACAATTACTCCTCCGGCAACCGACAAGACGGCGATGGGGTAAACCATCGCGGACTTCACCGCGCGTTTCAACTTGACGTTCTTTTCGATGTAGGAAGAAAGGCGTTGCAGGATGGTGTCGAGAATACCGCCCGTCTCGCCCGCTTCGACGAGGTTCACATACAGGGCGTCGAAAACCTTTTCGTGCTGGCGCATGGCCGCGGACAGGGTCGATCCGCCTTCCACCGAGGCGCGCGTCGCAGTCAGCACATTTTGGAAGACCTTGTTTTCCTGCTGTCCGGCCAGGATTTCCAGGCACTGCACCAGAGGCAATCCAGCGTCAATCATCACGGAGAATTGGCGGGTGAAGACGGCCAACTCCTTGGCCTCGACGCCTCCGCCGAATGTCGGCAGGTTAAATTCCTTGCCCTTCTCCGACATCTTGGTGACGTTGATCTGCTGGCGCTTGAGAGTGTTGATGAGCTCCGTCTTGCTGGCGGCCGCCAACTCTCCGCTTACGGTAGCCCCACCACGGTTGGTACCTCGATACGTGAAAACCGGCATCGTGCTCTCCTCCTCAAATTCGTCCTGCCCGACTCTCCTCCCCCACATCGGGGGCATTCGCTAAAATTTTCCGGCGGGCCGCCCTCCGCGGCGGGCCCGCGCCCTTGGGTTAGCGTCGAACCGGCGCCGTCGCGCGCGAAGTGGGCGACGTCACTCCCCGATTAATCATATCCTGTAGTTCCTCAGGGTTCGACGATCGAGATAGGGCGATTTCCAAAGTGATTAACTTCGCGAAATAGGCGTTCGCCAAACCCTGGTTGAAGGTCTGCATTCCGGATGCGCTCGTTCCGGTCTGCATGGCCGAGTAAATCTGATGAATTTTGTCCTCGCGGATCAAGTTGCGGATCGCGGGATTGGGAATGAGCACTTCCATCACCATCACCCGCCCTCGCGCGTCCACTCGCGGCAAAAGGGACTGGCAAAGGACTCCTTCGAGCACCATGGAAAGCTGGGCGCGGATTTGCGGTTGCTGGTAGGACGGGAAAACGTCCACGATTCGATTGATGGTGGAAATCGCGGAATTGGTATGCAAGGTGGCGAAAGTCAGGTGGCCTGTTTCCGCGATGCGCAAGGCGGATTCGATGGTTTCGAGGTCGCGCATTTCTCCGATCAGCACGACGTCGGGGTCCTCGCGAAGGGCCGCGCGCAGCGAATTGGCGAAGGAATGCGTGTCCGAATGGACTTCCCGCTGATTCACCAGGCAGCGCTTGTGGCTGTGCAGAAATTCGATGGGGTCCTCGATGGTGATCATATGCTCATCGTGCTCGCTGTTAATTTTGTCCAGCATGGCCGCGAGCGTCGTGGACTTGCCCGAGCCGGTCGGGCCGGTGACCAGCACCAGACCGCGGGGCTTGTCGCACAACCCCTTCACCACGGCGGGCAGGCCCAGCGCGTCGAAATTTTTAATTTCCCAGGGAATGGTCCGGAACACGGCTCCCACCGCGCCACGCTGTTGAAACACGTTGCCGCGAAAGCGGGCCAGATTTTTCAGACCGAAGGAGAAGTCCAGCTCCAGATTCTCCTCGAACCTGTGTTTCTGCGCGTCGGTCAAGACGCTGTAAGCGAGGGCCTTGGTGTCCGCCGCAGTCAAGGGCGCCATTTCCATGGGCTTCAGCTTGCCGTGGACGCGGACCCTGGGCGCGCTGTTGGTGGTGATGTGCAAATCGCTCCCCCCCAGCTCAATCATGTTCTTCAGCAGTTCACTGAGTGTGATTCCAGACATCGCTTTACCTTTCCTACAGCACGGTTTCCCGAACAACTTCCTCGATGGTGGTCATGCCTAACGCGACCTTGGTCAGGCCGCTGCGGCGCAGGGTGAGCATCCCGTTATCCACGGCTTTTTTCTTCAATTCGAGCGCGGACGCGCCGACCAGAATCAATTCGCGCAGTTCGTCATTGATTTCCATGACCTCGTAGAGGCCCACGCGCCCCTTGTATCCGGTCTTGTTGCAGGTGCCGCAGCCTTTGCCGATGAAAATTTCCGTCGTCTTGAGTTCCTCCTGCGAGTACCCGGCGTCCAGCATAGCTTGTTCAGGAACCTTCAGCACTTGCTTGCAGTTGGAGCAAATTCTACGCACGAGGCGCTGCGCGCAAATCAGGTTTACCGAAGTGGCCACCAAAAAAGGCTCGATTCCCATGTTCATCAGACGGCTAATGGTCGAAGGTGCGTCATTGGTGTGCAGCGTGGAAAGGACCAAGTGTCCGGTGAGCGCGGCCTTCACGGCGATTTCCGCCGTTTCAAAGTCGCGGATTTCGCCGACCAGAATAATGTTCGGATCTTGCCGCAAGAAAGCGCGCAGCGCCGCCGCGAAATTCAGGCCAATCTGGTCCTTCATCTGGACCTGATTGATTCCCGGAAGCTGAAATTCCACGGGGTCTTCCGCCGTCATGATGTTGGTTTCGGGGGTATTGAGCCGGGCGATGGAAGAGTACAGGGTGTTGGTCTTGCCGGATCCCGTGGGTCCGGTCACCAGAACCATGCCATAGGGACGAAGGATGGCGCGTTCGAATTTGCCCAGGGATTCGGCCTCGAAACCGAGCTTGGTCATGTCCAGTCTCAGGTTTTCTTTATCGAGCAAACGCATGACGATCTTTTCGCCGAAAAGGGCCGGGATGGTCGAAACGCGGAAGTCGAGGTCCTTGATCTTGCCGTCCTTGCGGTACTTGATCATGATGCGGCCGTCTTGCGGCAAGCGCTTTTCGCTGATGTCGAGCTTGGCCATGATCTTG
Organism: uncultured Acidobacteriota bacterium; assembly: GCA_963813185.1. Lineage (GTDB taxonomy): Bacteria > Acidobacteriota > Terriglobia > Acidiferrales > UBA7541 > Palsa-360. Next base: position 227,451 of record CAWEYA010000017.1, on the reverse strand, counting down.
ACGCGGCTGATAATCGCGTCGCGAAGTTTCATCGGCGGCGTCATGACTGCTTGCAGGATTCCGTCAATTCGAAACCGCACCCGGACTTCTTTTTCGTAAGGCTCGATGTGGATATCGCTGGCGCCGCGCTTGACCGCGTCGGTCAGGACCAGGTTGACCAACTTGATGATGGGAGCTTCCTCGGCCATGCGTTCCAGCTCGGCCAGATTCATCTCCTGTTCCTCGGCGGCGAGTTCCAGGTCGGCGGCTTCCTCGCCCGTGAGGTCTTTCATCACCTTGGAAAGTTCTTCTTCGCTTTTGGCCTCGCCGTAGAACTTGGATATGGCTTCGGCAATCGCCGTCTCGGAGGCCACCACGGGTTCGACGTTGAAACCGGTCATGAACTTAATGTCGTCCATGGCGAAGACGTTGGTCGGATCGGTCATCGCAATGGTCAGGGTCGAGCCTACCCTGGAGAGAGGAACAATTTGATAGCGGACGGCGGTGTCCTGAGGGATCAGCTTGATAACGGCGGCGTCGACCTCATAATACTTCAAATTGATGGAGGGAACCCCGTACTGGCGGGAAAGCACACCCGTTATCTCGTCGTCGCTGATGAAGCCGAGCTTCATCAGGCACGTCCCCAACCTGGCCCCGCTGGATTTTTGGTGATCCAAGGCCTGACGGAGCTGGTCGGAGGTGATCAAGTTTTCCTTGATCAGTATTTCGCCGAGCCGGGACGACATAGAATGAGAACTCCTCGGGGCATACACACCCCCGGTAAGATTAAATTAGCAGATAGGGGAGAGCGGCTATGGGTCCATTTTCCCCGGACGTACTGAAACGGACACTATGAGGTCCCCTGTCCTTTGGTACAGGTGGATTGGTATCACGTTCAAGAGCTTGCCTTGACTACAGGTACGGCGACCGTTATCTTCCGAAGCGATGGGCGAAGCAATGGGCGCAGCATTGGCTAAGGCAGCGAATGTGTCCGCGCTGCGGAGAGGCAGCCGCAGCAGGGGGAGCGCACCACAGGGCGCGGCTGACGCAACCCATGTGGCTCCCCTTTCCGGCGAACTATTGCGTTACTATGAAGCGATGTCCGGCGCGCTCGGCCCGATGCACTGGTGGCCGGCCCAAACGCCATTTGAAGTGATTGTGGGGGCGATCCTGACCCAAAGCACGGCATGGGGAAACGTCGAACGCGCCATTGCCAATCTTCGCGAGGCGCGCATGCTCACGCCTTCGGCGATGCTCCGGGTGCGAACGGCGCGACTCGCTGCGCTGGTGCGGCCGTCCGGCTACTTTCGTCAAAAAGCGAAAAAATTGAAGGCTTTTGTGCGATTTCTTCATGCCGGGTATGGGGGCTCGCTGAAGCGCATGTTTCTGGCGCCGACTTTGAAGCTGCGCGAAGAACTGCTCGCCGTCCACGGCATCGGGCCGGAAACAGCCGACTCCATTTTGCTATATGCCGGGAACCATCCCGTTTTCGTGGTGGACGCTTACACGCACAGGATCTTCGGGCGGCACGGGATCACCAACGGCAAAGCGGATTATGAAAGCGTCCGCGCCCTGGTGGAGACTTCGATTCCGCGACGGCCGGAATTATTTAATGAATTACATGCCCTGATCGTAAATACAGGGAAAAACTGGTGCCGCAAGGGCGCTCTGCGCTGCGAGGATTGCCCGCTTCGCCCGCTTCTGCCGGCAAACTCTCCGCTGTCAACGTTCGCCGTGATTGTGCCGGCCGGGACTCCGCTTTCCGGGGGCATGCCGTGAGCACCAGCCGCAAATCGCAACTCCTGCTGGGCGTTGGCGGCATAACCATCGTATTTCTGCTCGCGGGAGTGTTCACGCTGGGATCGCTCACGCTGCCCTTCGAGTCGACCGACCAAGTCGTCCTATATGCGCTGTCCATGTTCCTCGTGGCGGCCCTGGTGGTGTTCCTGTTTATACTGGCGCGCACACTGGTGCGGCTTGCCACGGAAAGGATGGCGCACAAGGCGGGTTCGCGGTTCAAGACGAAAATGGTTCTGGGAGCGATTGCGGTTTCCTTCCTGCCGGTGATTGTCCTGTTTTTCGTGAGCTACGCGCTGCTGAACCGCACCCTCGTGCTCTGGTTTCCGCGTCCTCTCGAAATCGCGACCGAATCCAGCCGCTCCCTGGTCAATGAAATGAGCCGCGCCGACGCCGAGCGCATGTCCGGGATTGCCAAAGAGGTGGCAGCAACCGCGGCGAGCGAATCCGCGCGGGACACCATGCACGCCTTCGATCAAACCTTCGCGCGGGGGGCAGACCTGGCCTGGGAAGTGGACGCGAGCGGCCATCCCTTCGCCGTTGCCGCGAACCCCGACCTGCAATTTCAGCCGCCGAAGTCCAGCCATGAGACAAACTTGCGGCCGAATCCCCCCGTGTTGTCCCGCCAACTGCCGGATGGCACGGAGCTTTGGGAATACGGCGGGAAGACGTTCCTCGCGGGCCGGGCCAAGACGTCAAACGGTTATCTACTCGCCGGACGAATTGTTCCCGACGATTTTCAGGGGCGAATCAAGGAAATCGACGCCCAGAAGACCGCTTACGAGCAACAGCGCCAACATCTGCGGACTTACAAAAATCAAATGTTGGCGACCCTGCTGCTCTTCACCATACTTTTGATGTTCGCCGCGACGTGGACCGCGTTTTTCCTTTCCAAGCAAATCACCGTCCCCATTCAGGCGCTGGCCCAGGCGACGCAAGAGATCATCGAGGGCAATTACGAAACCCGAGTCAACGTGCAGGCCAAGGATGAGCTCGAGACTCTGGTCCGCTCCTTCAACCGCATGACCGAACAGCTGGGCGACAGCCGGCGCCAGATCGACATCTTCACGCAGAACCTGCAACAGGCGGTGCAAGAGCTGGAGCGGCGCCGGACGCTGATGGAAACGATTCTCGAAAATATTCCGACCGGCGTTATTTCCGTCGACGAAACGGAAACGATCCGGCGCGTCAATCCCGCCGCGGTCCGCATGTTTGGAGAAAGCGCCAGGCACGCCATGAGCTTCGTGCAACTCCTGGGAGAAGAGGGGGCCCGCGCCTTGCACGTGCTGATGCGGCGTTCGCTGCGCCTGGGCACCGCGACTCAAGAACTGGAATTTTCGGCGGCGGGGCGGTTGCTGCGCGCCGCTGTGACGGTGAGTTCGCTGGGGCCGCGCAAGTCGAATCGAGGTTACGTGGTGGTGGTGGACGATCTGACCGACTTGCTTCGCGCGCAAAAAGCGGCGGCCTGGCAGGAAGTGGCGCAGCGCATCGCTCACGAAATCAAGAACCCGCTCACGCCGATTCAGCTTTCTGCGCAGCGATTGTCCCGCTACCTGGAACGAAATCGCGGGAACCCCTTGAAAAATGAACCGCCGGAGCTGGTGCGCCTGGTCGGGGAGTGCTCGGGCTTGATCGAACGCGAGGTCCGGGTGCTCGAATCCCTGGTCGGAGAATTCTCGCAATTCGCCAGGTTCCCTACCGCGAAGCTCTCACCCACTTCGCCGAATGAAATTGTGAATGAGGCGCTCTCGGTATTTGACGGCCGGCTCGAAGGGATCCGCGTGCGCAAGGATCTGGCGCCCGATCTGCCGGTCATTCGCGCCGACGGCGAACTTTTGCGGCGCGTGCTTGTCAATCTGATCGACAATGCCGCGGAGTCGATGGAAGGCTCGTCGGTTAAGGAAATGTTCCTGTGCACGCGGTTCAACAGCGATCGCGAAATCGTCGAGATTGTCGTGGCCGACAGCGGGCACGGAATTTCGCCGGAGGACAAGGACCGCCTGTTTCTGCCTCACTTCTCGACCAAGGATCGCGGCACGGGGCTCGGACTGGCCATCGCCAGCCGCATCATGGCCGAGCACCACGGCTCGATCCGCGTCGAGGACAATTTGCCCACCGGCGCGAAATTTGTTCTCCAGCTTCCCATGGCGGAGGTCGCTTCGGCTCCGATGTCCCCGCGAATCGTATAGTTCCCTACGTTCATGTCCAATTCCATTCTCATCGTGGATGACGAGCAAGGCATACGGGAAGCGCTTTCGTCCATCCTGGCGGACGAAGGATACGAATCCCTGGCGGTATCTTCGGGCGAAGAATGCCTCACGCTTCTCGAAAAGCGCTCGATTGACCTGGTCCTTCTGGATGTGTGGCTCGACGGGATTGATGGCCTGGATACATTGGATCGCATACGCAAGAACGGCGTGGACGCCATGGTGGTCATGATTTCCGGGCACGCCAACATCGAAACCGCCGTGCGTGCCACGAAGCTTGGGGCGTTTGATTTCATTGAGAAACCGCTGTCGCTCGAAAAAGTCATCCTGGTCATCAAGAATGCGCTGGAGGTGCACCGTCTGGCGCAGGAGAACCGGCAACTGCGGGAGGAACTGGGAGGCCGCACGCAGTTGCAAGGGGACTCCGTTCCGATGCGCGCATTGCGGCAGCAGATCGCGCTGACGGCTCCCACGAACGGGCGCGTCCTGATCTACGGGGAAAGCGGCACGGGCAAGGAACTCGTCGCCAGGGCGCTTCACGCCGCAAGTCTGCGCGGCGACCGGGGATTTGTCGAAGTCAATTGCGCGGCGATTCCGGAGGAGCTCATCGAATCCGAACTTTTCGGTCACGTGAAAGGCAGCTTCACCGGAGCGACCGAGAACAAAGTTGGGAAATTCGAGAAGGCCGATGGAGGCACGCTCTTCCTCGACGAAGTGGCGGACATGAGCCTGCGCACGCAAGCCAAAGTGCTGCGCGTACTGGAGGAGCAGCGCCTCGAGCCCGTGGGCTCCAGCCAAACAGTGAGTGTCGATGTGCGAGTGATTGCCGCGACCAACAAAACCTTGGAAGACGAGATCGCGCATGGCCGGTTTCGCGAAGACCTTTTCTACCGGCTCAATGTCATCCCCTTCACGCTGCCGCCGCTGCGCGAGCGGATCGAGGACGTTCCGGTTCTGGCTCGCTATTTCATGCTGGAATTCGCCGTCGCGTACGGCCGCAAACCAAAAGAGTTGAGCGAAGCGGCCCTCGGCGTTATGGCGCGCTATCACTGGCCGGGAAACGTCCGCGAATTGCGCAACCTGATCGAGCGCCTCATAATCGTGGTCCCGCACGACAAGATCGAGCCGCTGCACCTTCCGCCCGAGTTGTTTCGCGCCAGTTCGCGCATGGCCCAGCAACCGAACGCAACGCTGCACGAAGCGCGCAGCGCCTATGAGCGGGAATTTATTCTGCGCAAGCTCGAGGAAAACCAGTGGCACATGACGCGCACCGCGGAAGCGCTGGGGCTCGAGCGCAGCCACTTGTACCGCCGCATGCGCGCTCTGGGGATAAAGACGGAAGAGTAGCGCAACAAGGGCTTGCCCTGCTCGAACCACATACCCCAAAACTTTGCGGGGAATGGGAGCTGGGCCAGTTTCATATAATCGGAATGTGGCTTTCGGTTTCCGGTAAACCAGCCATTCACGCCTTGCCTCCGATATCGGCGACCTTTTGTGCGGCCTTCATCACAGTTTTCTTCATGCGGTTTTTCCCGGCCCAATACAAACTGATCTCGTGTCCATCAGGATCATTCACATAAGCGTGCCGCCAGCCCCAGGGCATCATGCGGGGCATTTGGGTGATGTAGAAGCCCTTTTGTTGGAGCTTGCGGCAGAAACCGTCGAGATCGGGGACTTCGAAGTACAGTCGCACGCCATCGCTCGAAACGGAGACGTCCGGACCTGACTGATGCAGGGCGATAGTACCATCGCCACCGGGCGCGCGCATCCGCGCATACACCGGCGTACCCTCGTAGCGAAAATCTTCGATGAGCTTGAATCCAAGCAAATCGCGGTAGAAACGGAATCCGCGCTCTACGTCCTTCACGTAAATCATGGCGTGGTTGAAAGTAAGCTTCCCGGCAGGATCCGAGGTGATGGAAGCCTTAGTCCCTGTCCGCCTGGCCCGCTTGGCAGCAAGTTTCCTTGCGGAGCGCGGTCCTCCAGAGTTCTTCGCAGAGATTTTTCTTGTTTTTGGCTTCGTCATAAAGTGATCCGTTGATGTCGCCCGGCCGAACGGCGCAAGTATTGCCGTAGAACCAGCAACTGTCAATCTACACCGAGTAATCTGTACTGCTTCTAATGGTCGATCTCTTTGGTTTCTTCGCGTTCGACGTCGGCGCCAAAATTCGTGAAGATCGAAAATTATTCGAGGCGAGATTCTCTACGACGGCGGGGTGAAGTTGAAGAACTCCCACATCTTCGGCGCAGTGGCAGCCGCTCCGGGTAGCGTTTTCACTCCCAAACCTTCGAGCGTGAGGCGAAGAACGCTTTCGTGCTGATAAAATGTGGTGGACAGGTAGCGGGGCTTTGCAAATGGGCTGATGATGACGGCTGCAACGCGACCGCCGCCATTCGCATCGTCGGTATCTGACTCATCGAAGACAATAACGAGCAGTCCGTCTTTATGGAACTGCGGGCTTTTGATCAATGGATCGATATTGGATTTCATCCAATTGTCCGCCACGTTCAGGCCGCAATCGTGGGCGTCGTCACACCCGTTTGGAGTAATGAACCCATAGTTGGGCAGAGTGTTGTTGGCCAGGTCTATCGCCAACTGCGTGAAGGGCACGATTTTGGGCAGCTGGCTCGCAACCTGGGCGTCAGCCATATACGGCAGCGGCACATGGTGCGCAATGTATTGCCCGCCACAACATGTCGAGTCGTCACCGAGATAACCAACCGATGGAATGGACTCCGCATACTGCTTCCAGCTAATTCCAGAGGCGATCAGCTCGTGAACCGCATTGTCCACGGAAACAGGGAAGGTCATCGGAGTTTGAGAGTCGTCGTTCGTCAAAACTTGACCAGCCGTCAACATCAGGTAGTTGCCAATCGACGGGTGTGTGTTGGCATAGTATTGCGTTGCCAGACCATACTGACTCGCCAGACCATTCAGATATGGCATTGCGGAACTTCCGATCACGTTGGAGTAATTCGCGTTCTCCTCAACTAAAATGAAAACATGTCCGAACGGCGTTGTGGACGAAAGCGTCCCGGAAGGCGGCTCGGACGTAACGGCACATCCCGCGCAAACGAGCGTGAGAGTCGATATGATGTACACGCAAAGCACGAACCCTGACTGCAAGCCGAAAAGGGAGCTCGTCGTCTGTGGTACGTATAGTTTGTGAACGCTTCGGAACATGGAGCACACTAGTTTACCTCTACTGGAATCCCAGCCCAAGTCCTGATGAACAATGGGAGAGAATTGCCCTGCCGCCGAATGAATCAAGCCTAATTTGCGCTTGAACCGTCATCGTCAAGGATGCGCGGTCCTTCATTGACTCGGGCAATGACTTCATCCGTGCCCAGGTCAGTTGCGAAGCACTCGTTGTCCGTTTGTTGAGCCATTTCTTGCAGTGCCTCAAGTGCGCATTGAGTTCCACGAACGCAACTGCGCCATTGTATTGAGTGGTCTGAGAAAATTTCGTAAAGATCGTACTCGCCGTTCATCGTAGACCTCCGCTGTCTGAGTTATCTGTGCGTTGCGGTCTTCGCCAATGGTCGTGAGTTGCTGCGGATCGGTTCGGCTCGCGGAAGCTCTTCGGCCTGAATGTCGATTACCACAAATTCATTCCCTGAATGCTCGCCCAACTCTTGTACTCTTCTTTTTGTTTCATAATGTCCGGTTCCGCAGGCTCGCCAAACAATGGAACCATCGGGGAATTTCTCAAATATGTCATAGTCATGTCGCATGACGCACCTCGCCAGGGTGAAGACTGGGCTCCAAATGAATTCGGTATGCTGTTTGGATTATTTGTTCGTGACTTGGCACTTCCTTGTTTTCCGTATACATGGAAAGATTTCTCTTTGAGGATGTCATCTAAACGATCTCCTCAATGGTTTCGACGTGTATCGTATCACGCGCCACATCAATTGTTCCCGTGACGTTTACGCTCTTCCCTTCAAGCGGGCGTGCCTTGTCCTGATCGTCGAGCATATATCTAGATTTGGTAACTGAATCACTCAGGAAAAAACTTTCACCACTTTTTAGAATTGTGCCGGTGAATGTCTTGGCCTCGGGCCGTGCCTGAGTTTGCAGTGGTGGTGTTGTCGGTACCCTAGATTGAACAAGTGGGGGCGCCATGGTAAACATCGCCATGAATCCGGCCAGTGAGAGGAAAATACGCTTCATGCATCACCTCCGGTGGGCTGTGCTTATTCAAGGGCAATAGTCATGCCAAGTCTGTACCTGATTAAAAGTCATTCTATCAATAGATTGCAGTGAGTCGATCTCGTCGCCCATCTGAGAATTTTTACGGCATTCGGAAGAATTGTTAGACCCGCCATATTTTCCAACCTGATTGAATAATTTACGCAGCATTTGCCTGATCCGGGTCCAAGTCAGGATGTAAATGCTTTAATTGCGTGACTTCCGATAATTTCCCGTCTGGCACGTAGGCTGCCCTGCTCACCCATATCCAGCCAGGCGGGAGCAGTCTTGAGGTGGAGTAATGGACAGAAATAGACAGAAAGCAATCAGCATTTTATTCGTTTTGGGTAGCATCCTGATCCTGATGGCGACTTGGGATCTTCCCGAGGAGAGGTCGCTTAATGTGAAATGACGGGCCGAGGCGATTATTATCTCCGCCGCGTGGGCCGCTCGGATCAGAAATATACTTCTACTTTTGAAGGAGGTTTAGTCATGGCTAAAAATATAATTCCCAAAGCAAACTACTTCCTAGTGGGTTTGGGTATCGGATCGGTGGTCGGCATTCTGTTTGCTCCAAAATCCGGCGAGCAAACCCGGGAATACATGGCAAAGAAAACTAGGGACGGAAATGAATATGCCCGCAAGAAAGTGCAGGAGCTGCGGGATCGCGCTGAAGAGACGTTTGAACGCGGCAAGGAAATGATCGCGGACACGAAAGGACAAATCGCCACGGCAATCGACGCAGGGCGCGAGACCTATCATCGCGAAAAGTTGAAGGCGCAAGGCAGCTGAATGGAGGGCCTGCGTTTGGAGGTCCTTAATCGCGGTTACGGCGGCCTCTGATGGCCCTTGCCGCAATCACAATTGAAAGGACGGACTCCGCAGCAGGTACCAGCCAAGGCGTGTGTCTCTCGGGGTTCGATGAATAACTTGGAGGACCGTCATGAGCCTGGTAGCGACGGATAGACATCTAGCCCATATGGTTTTCGATTTGTCCGATGCGTTCAGAGCATTTTCAACTGAAGCTGCAAAGTTGGGCGCTCTTTTACAGCGGTCCGAAGAACCTGTTTCGCCTGAATGGTACGATGAGTTGCAGAAACAGTGCATTGCCGAAGTCCAGGCATTTGAGGAATACCTGAACCGAAAAGAAAAAATATTTGCGTACCTAAGGGTAGAATCACGATAGGCGTAATTGCACTCTGCATAGCGATATCATCCAATCACGACTATTTGAATCGTCTCATCGCCCGTCTTTGTGGGTCCGGTATCTACGATACAGTAATTATCTCAATGAACTACAGGATCCTCCTGATGCTCGTAGTGCTCCGGCTTTGCTAAAAAAGTTGTTAAGGAACCTGCGGTTTTTCTCAATAGGACTTGTGAAGCTTGATAAAGGAGTCGGTGATGCAGACACAACTCGAAAATCACAGGCAGAGATGGATTGGCGTTCTGGCCATCCTGGTTTCGTACTTCACTTTGGGCCCGATGGTAACGCCCTTGAAGGCGCAGACTACAGTTCTTGGGGAATTGACGTTTAAAGGCGCGTCCAGGGTGGAAAAGACCTCCGGCGTGTGGATTGACGGCAAGTACGTGGGATATTTGGGTGAACTGTGGGGCCCCAAGCGGATTCTGTTGATCCCTGGCGACCACGAACTGGCCGTTCGGCAGGCGGGCTATAAAGATTTCACGGAAACGCTTACCGTAGAACCGAAGGAATTGTTGCTCGTTCCCGTCAAAATGCAGAAAGAAACCAGCGATACCTGGCCGAGCGTGACCGCGGAGCTGAAAGTTGATGTTTCGCCGGACCGCGCCGCCGTCTTCGTTGACAACAGGTTCCTGGGACACGCAGGGGAATTGGGCGGTGCATTTCACTCCATGCTGCTCAGTCCCGGGACGCACAAAATCAAGGTCGAATTGCCCGGTTACCAGAGTTTCGAGACGGACGTAACCCTGGTTGCAGGCCAGAAGTCGGTGATGAAGACGAACCTTGCAAAGGGAAGCATCCACCAGGCTGACGCCCTCATCTATGAGGCCAACAGTTCCGGCCGAGATAAATAATCGCACATCGGATTCGCATTTGGACGCCCACCCAGCAATATAGGGTGGCCGTCTAAATTGCGAGTCCTAGGAGTGCCCCAAAAATCGCGACAAGCCATTAAGAAAACGGCGAACGGTTAGACCGGGCCAAGTGAGCATACTGAAAGACGCAAGATTCCAAGACTCAACTAATTCGCGCAACCGGTGAGTCTTTGGACCTCATCAGCCAGGATTGTGAGTTGCTCTGTCTTTGATAGAACCGAGTCCACACCAGAGGTGTGGGCCAGGCGAATGGGTATTGCGTCTTTGTAGATAGTTAAAAGTATGATCGGTGTGTTCGGTGCGGCTTGGTGCAGAATCTCCGCTGCTTGTAAGCCATTTATTCGAGGCATCGAGTAATCTAGAACGATCAGGTCTGGCTTTAACTCTCTACCTTTTTCGATTCCTTCCACGCCATCTGCCGCTTCGCCACAAACTTCGAAGCCAGGGCGAGATTCAATGCACAAGCGAACTAAGCCTCTGATAAGGGCGTTGTCGTCAACTAAGAGAATGCGTTTACTCATAAAGAACTTCCGTTGAGGAGACCCAATGAGCCGGGGGAGCACCTCAATACAGCAAACGTACGCCCGCCCACATAGGAAAGCGATACAGGGTTTTCAGTAGTCCTTAATCTAAATCTAATTAGAAATGAGGAGAAATTGCCTTCCAATGGATTCTTTTTCATAAGGCATGCCGTGTTCGGACCATAGATCTCAATAACTTGCGCCATCGTCAAAACGGAAAGGGACGTGCGTCCATGACTTCGTGACGAGGTGCAGTCATGGACGGGGAACATATTGAGTATGTACACTCGCGTCTTTTTCAGTGTATACAATGCAAGGAACCACTAGTCATATGTGTGATGACCGCGGAGCGCAACCTTGAAAATATCGACGGCAATCCCTTCGAGGTGCGATGTAAGTGCGGATGGATGAAAAGATTACTGGGAATGTAAGCTGTAAGACACTGGGTAACTCCATGGGAAGCCTTGACGAATGAAATCGTCAATGAATACTTCGCAACTGATACTAGGAACGCAGGAAATGGTCGGTCGCGTCAATGAAGGACGAGCGCAGGCGAGAATTCTTGACGATGATGGTGCCGCAAATTAGGCGGAATCGGGGAAATTACGGCAAACACGGTATTTTCCTCGCGCCTTCCTTGTGGCAAAGTAAGGCGACGTGTTTAAATGATATTCGGAATGTTATGTGGCAAGTATTCGTTTGGGTTGTGGAGAGCTTCGCCCTAGCCCAGAAATATGGATCTTAGGAGTAAAGTACAACCGTGCGTAAGAGCGAGATTACGCGAATTCCGCAGGATGCCCCACTCCGCGATCAGGCTTGGATGGACGTGGACCGTCTAGCTTCCGTTGAGGTCACATCGGAAGAGACCGACTATCCAATTGAATCTGCGCTATTACTGGATGGAAAGAGAGGCTGGCGTGCGGCTAAACCCGGGGCCCAGTCAATTCGTCTGATCTTCGACGAACCCCAAAAGCTCAGGCGGATCTTGCTTGTTTTTGAAGATAGCGAGAACAGCCGGACACAAGAGTTCGTCCTTCGGTGGTCACCCGATATGGAGAGTTCTTTTCGCGAAATCGTCCGCCAACAATGGAATTTTAGCCCGCCTGATTCAGTGCGAGAGACAGAAGACTATGCGGTTAAACTTTCGGAAGTCAAAGTGCTTGAATTAGGGATTATTCCTGACAAGAGTGGTGGAGAAGTCCGCGCGTCTCTGGTGAGTTTGCGCCTAGCTTAATTCTAAAGTGTTGCTCACCTTTTGCCCCCTTTGCACAGTTTGCAGAACCTATGACCGCAATTCTGGCAGACCTGCGTGAACTTACGCGTCCCCTTTCCGCATTTGCAGCATTTCAATTGGGTCACTTTTTGCCCTCGCGGTATTCAGCTTTTCGTCGAAAAAGACAATGCTTTGGCTGGTGAATCGACAGGCGACACTGATCTGGGTGTCATTCGGGCGGCACTTCCACTCCCACTTTACACCAACAATCGAGCCAAGTCCCGATAAGAAGTATCGGAATGTGGCTTTTTGCGGTTGGGCTCTCTACGATGGTCGTGAATGGGATAGCGCTCACGCGTGTGGCACCAGAAGGTGCGGTCGTCAAGACCAGAACGATCTCGAGTCAGACTAGTTGTGGGCAGCCACTTTCCGGGGAAGGCTCTATTCGGGAAGCCAGCGTCTGAGAATGGCTTCAAAACCCTGCCTTTCCAGCTCGTCCTTGACTCTGCCAGCGGAATCGGCATCGCCGTAGACTCCGATGGCCACACGGTAGAAAGGACCGGCGGCGCGCTTGAATACAAACACAGGAAAATTCCTCTGATGCAAGGTCTCCGCTAGAGCATCCGCGTTGTCTTTATGCTTCATGGCGGCCACTTGAAGTACGAATCCGGGAAGGCCCCGGGAAATCGTGGCACGCAGAGCCGAGGTTGATTGCTCAACAGTTGAGCCAGGAGAGAGAATCCCAGGTACTTTCCCCGCAGATGTGATCCCCGTGGCCTGCCGATTATCCCCCATGCCGCGCCAATAGTGACGTATGAAAATAACGTTCGCCGATATGAGCAATACACCTAGAAGAAACCAGATCAGATAGCGCGACGTGCCATGGCGGCTCAACCCCTCATTGGCCCGTGCCTCTAGCTCGAGAGGGTCCACACAATCTTTTGAGCGGATGACAAAGCCTGCTTGCGCAGACTTCTGCCGAATCGCAGCTAGCCGTGGACTGGATCGGCTGGCAAACTGAATTTGCCTCAGGGCGTCAAAATTTTTGCTCACGGGCCGCCACTGCGGTGTGCTTTGGGTTCCAACTGGGGACTGCCTACACCGTAAGCCGTCTAGGCGGTGATGTCAAGGGGGGGCTCAGCGAGCCGCCAAGTCCTGATAATTCCGGCGGACTCAATGGGTCGATGCAACACTTTCACGAAGTCTTCTTGCAGGAGCCTGCGAAGCTGATTTCGTTCGCGAGCGTTGATTCAAAAAGAGCACTGCCCTGTTTAGGTTCTAATCGAGTCCTGCCTTACAGATCGATTCTCGAGGGGAAGTATTGTCAGATTAATTGATCAGATGGTATTGCATCGACCGGTTGAGCTGGCACTTAATATCGGAATGTGGCCCGAAGCGGATTTCCGCATTCCGAGAATCGCTGATCTTCACGTATGGGACCCGGCGCCTGGATTAAACTATGGGCGGGTGGATACTTCTGGACGGAAGTGCTACTCACCGAAAGAGGATATATGTCGTTGGTTACTGGCGTTGCTGTTGTCTTTTTGCTTCTGGCCGCCATCCGTTGGTGGTCGAGGCGGCGCCAGTGGTTCAGCCGCACGCCGATGCAGAAGGAAAGACGGCGCAGTTATCGAGTGGCGCTCGCCACTCCCGTATTCGTGTACGGATGGCTGGCAGATGAACCGTTCTCGGAAAGCACGGAAACTCTGAACGTTAGCGCAGTGGGGGGATTGATACAGCTTTCTGCAAGAGTGATTCGGTCGCAAGAGCTGATCCTAACGAACCTACAAACGAACGAAGATGTGCCTTGCCGCGTTGCTCGATCGATACAAGAGGGGGGTGAAAAAACTCTCGCCGGGTTGGATTTTCTTCAAGATTCACGAAAGTTTTGGCAAATAGATTTTGTTTCTAGATCACGGCACTCCTTCGGCAGAGGCTGTCTTACGTACAATTTAGTCCAGATGTTAAGGCGAAATCGAATCACGACAGAGCGGGCTCAACACATTTTACTAACCTTCTTCGTAAGTTGATTTCCCAACTTCCGATCCGTTCTTATCGGAGGGTGGCTTTGCGATCTCATGGAGACGAGTTTCCATATTCCAATAATCCTGGCGGTCTCAATGGGTCGTTGCAACACTTGCTGGAAGTCTTCATAAAGGAGTCTAAGAGGCTGATTTCGTTCGCGAGCGTTGAAACAAACGAAACAAAGCCCTGTTTATGTTCTGATTGAGTCCTGGCGTACAGATCGATTCTCGATGGGAAGTATTGTCAGATCAACCGATTAGATGGTGTTGCATCGACCGGTTGAGCTGGCACCGTTTATCGGGACTTGAGAAGCCCTCGTTCTCGTGCAGTTCAAACGAACATCGGACCCATGAATAAAATCCGCAGCGTGCATTTGCAGACTAGAGTGACGCACCTTGAGACAATTGGGCGTGCGGCACCATCCGCCAACGGTTATATGCCAGGAATACCAGAAGTAGCCCAACAACCACGGTGGTCAGCGCAGCTCCGCGTTGCCCGGTCTTCAAGTTCACCGCTGTGGCACCGATCATAATAACCACCAGGCCGACTGCCGCTAATGGCGTCAAGCCAGCTCGAATGCGAAGAACGCCTGGCAGAACCAACCCAATAGCGCCAAGTATTTCGGCAACTCCGATGAAATGCAGGAACCAACCTGGCAGTGGAATTTGCTTGGTCATCTCTGCAACCGGCATAACGAACTTCATCACGCCAGAGAACATGAAAAGCATCGCGAGCAAGATCTGCAGGACCCAAAGCAGTACATTCAGTTTGCGACCGGACCGGTCCGTTGCAACGGGTTTCATAGGCTATTAAGTCCTCTCGTCGGAATGTAGGAATTTACGACTCGGGCGACATTCCAATAGCTCTTGGTTGTTTGCGGCTTTCTATTCTTTATCCGGCAGGTACGGTCCACCTGGCACTCCCCAACCCCACTTCGGCATGGGCGTCCCCGAATCCGCCACCGTACCTGGCGACAGTTTCGAATTCATGACTGCGAGTCGCGACCCCCACTCCAGGTATGCCACCAGCGCCGACCGAAATTCAGGGTCGCCGGGAAGCCCAATCTCATCTGCGCTGTCAAGCAGCAGGCTCACCCACCGTCGCCGCTGTGCTTCCGAAATGTTTCGCCCAAAGTGATGCGCCAGCATGGTCGCGTGGCCGCCGCGACTCACTGTGTATGCTTGCGATCCTCCCATTACCTCGCCCACAAAATCCGCTACATGCTGCGGATGATCCGCCGGCATTTCGCCGAACAAAGGCCTCAGCAATTCGTCCGCGGCCACGCGCTCGTAGAACTTCACCATCAACGCTTTGAGCACTTCCGCTCCCCCCAGCCACTCATACAGCGACGGAACTCGATTGTTTTCCGCTGTCACTTTGTTCACTTTCCTTTCTAAATCGCAATGGGTTCGATAGCAGCCCCGCGCAGGACTTTCACTAAGAGCGATCACAACGATTGAATTCTTGTGTGTCGAAGGGCCCGAACTGCTCTGGCCATTCCGACCTTGGTCCCTCTAGGTATAGATGCGAAGAGCGGCGAAAAGCGTCAGACGGTGTCAATCGCGGCGAGGTAGAAACGTATTGGGATATTCCCGCACCATCCGCGAGCCCCCGGAGCCCGGGTCGGCCACGCCCTAATAAGCTTACCAGGACCTATCGACCGCAACGGAGGGAATGCAATGCAGCCTATGGCGCGAAGAATTGGCTTTCCGGGAATTGAAAGAACGTCAGCCGCTCATCTGCCCTACTGAGCAGGTTTCCAGGAGCTCAGAATAAATAAAGACGACTGTACAGGGGCCCCGCAGGTTCGGGGTAGAGGTTTGGTTTAGAACCCTGGACCTTGACTGGTCGCAAGGCCAGTTGGCCGCTCATATGTTCCCTCGTAGCCTGCATACGCTGCTTTTTGGAGCATGGCAAGGCTGACCCACCCCCGGCGCTTGTACCCTGATTACGGAGCAGCAGAGCAGTTCGAGTTGAGGGCGATGTCAGGGCCCGTGTGGCTGCGAGCTGCAGATATGATTGCCAAATAAGGGGGTCCACAGTGAAAAAGCTACTTTACATTGCCGCGACGCTTGCAATCGCCGTGCTTTGTTCGGCGCAGGCGCAAACTGAGACAACAGGAACCAATCTGGTGATCCACGCCAATTGGGACACCAGATCCGACGTGGAAGGCGTGGTCACGCTCGGTAAAGTGAATACTATAGGTCCGGAAACCATCATCGTGACCAGGAGTCTTTCGGACGGCAGGGCTGCCTTCCAGACAGTCCTTGCCGCGAACTCAGTCTACGATGTCATTCTGACTAGTTCCGACGGCACACAACTTGTAAAATTTCCTGTTACGACCGTGTTGATTAACCCGGCGAACCTAGAGCGAGCCGGAATTGCTCTCGTGTTCAACAGCACGGACAAAAGTCTCAAATCGGCGAGCGTGAACGTAGATCTGGACTTCTAGCTGTCGAAATCACAACGTTGCAGTGCCACGCTCCTTCACACGGGTGCACTCTCCCTTTTAGTGTCGGTGCACCACTGGTTGTTGCCACTCTTTATCGGAATGTGGCCTTGGGTTCCTTGGCGCGCATTCCCACCTTCCGATAATCCCGTATCAAGACCTGGGACGCAGGCTTGAGTAATGGAACAGTCTTGGATTCCGGATTGCGTCGTTCAGGCCGCCGCTGTGGTCGCTGTACCTTTCAGGAACTTCAAAAGGTCGGCATTAATAGTGTCGGCCTCCGTCGTGGGCATGCCGTGCGGAAAGCCCTTATAGCTTTTGAACGTGCTATTCCGCAGCAACTTTGCCGACAGCGGTCCAGCCGCGACATAAGGCACGATTTGGTCGTCCTCGCTATGCATCACCAGGACTGGCACAGTGATCTTCTTCAGGTCTTCGGTGAAGTCCGTCTGGGAGAAGGCGACAATGCCGTCATATTGCGCCTTGGTGCCTCCCATCATGCCTTGGCGCCACCAATTCCAGATCACTCCCTGAGAGGGTTTCGCACCGGACCGGTTGTAACCATAGAACGGTCCAGCGGGCACATCGTAATAGAACTGGGCTCGGTTGGCGGCGAGTTGCGCCTGCAATCCGTCAAACACCTCCTTGGGCTGACCGGTCGGATTGGCCGCCGTCTTCAGCATCAGGGGCGGCACCGCGCTGATGATGGCCGCTTTTGCCACCCGGCTTTCGCCGTGGCGAGCCAGGTAGTGCACCACTTCGCCGCCGCCAGTCGAGTGGCCGACATGAATCGCATCCTTGAGGTCGAGATGTGCGGTCAGCGCCGCCAGGTCGTCGGCATAATGATCCATGTCATGGCCGTCCCAGGTCTGGCTGGAACGCCCGTGCCCCCGCCGGTCGTGAGCAATCACGCGATAGCCTCGTTGGCCGAAGAACAACATCTGTGTGTCCCAATCGTCAGCCGAGAGCGGCCAGCCGTGACTAAAGACGATGGGCTGACCTTTGCCCCAATCCTTGTAATAAATCTCTGTTCCGTCCTTCGTTTTAATCGTAGGCATGAGATATTCTCCTTTTGACATCAACTGGCATAAGAGGGGTATGGAGGAACTGGATAAAAAGAAATACACCCGGCTGAACGGGCTTGTCTATAAGCTCTGTGAATAACCGCAACACAATTTTCTACATCGATACGCGTCAAAATGTGGGCGTCTGAAGTGCAGCCTCAATCTGTGAGCCAAGTCCTGGTAAGTCGTCTTATCGGAATGTGGGATTCTCCGCCGGGACCACTTGGGCCACACACCGACAATCCCGTTTCTCAGGAAGTGGCGGGAAGAAATGCTTTGAAAGGGAAATTTCGAAAACTAAGTGATTTCCGAACCTCGGTAAGATACCATCCGCGAAGCTATGCATATGGGAAAAGCGTGGCTAACGAAGGAGTGCCATATCCATGATCCATTTACCGCGTTGGTTGGCGCCCTGCCTGTTTCTTGTCGTTGGGCTCGGAGTTCCAGCGATCGCTCAAGATCGCATGCCACCAATCCCGCCCGACAAGTTGACTGAAGAACAGAAGAAAGCTGTAGAAGCGTACCTCGCGGCCCAAGCGAACATCCAAAAAATCTATGGTGACAAATACCCCAGACCGGTCCAAATGGAGGTGGGTTCGGGTTGGAGGGAACTTTTGCGCAGCCCGGAACTCCTGCTAACTGTGAACGCCATGCGGGAGTATGTTGAATACAAGCCGGCACTGGCGCCAAGGATCAGGGAGTTGGTAATCATGATCATGGGTCGGCAGTCGAGCACGGATTTCATGTGGAACTCCCATTACGCCGTGGCGATCAAGACCGGGATCAGTCCGGAAATCTTGAAGGCGATAGCCGAAGGCCGGCGCCCGGCAGGAATGGCCGAGGACGACGAGGTCGTTTACGACTTCTGCGATGAGTTGCATCGCAACCAGAGCGTCAGCGATGCAACTTACGCCAAAGCACTCGCCAAATTTGGCGAACGGGGCGTCGTCGATATCGTTGGAGTTTATGGCTGGTATTCGATGTGGGCTGTAATGAACAAGGTGTGGCAAAAGCCCCCCGTCGAACTACAAGATTCCGCGCCCAAACTCACTAAGTTTCCTCGGTGACGCGAAGTTGCTTTGAACGAACACGTGGGAAATAACCGCCGTACGGATAATTTGCGGTGCACACCATACCAACGGTCTATTTAGCTGGCAATTGTGGGGTCCCATAGCGTGCAAACGGGCAACCCTCGCATATCATCGTCGATTGAGCCAAATTAGTTTACAGATGGAAGAGCCTCGCTGCGTTCCCTCTCAGAATCCGGTCGTAGTCCACTGCGGGAAGATTCAGTTGCTCTACTAGTGTGTGCGGATATTCCATGGCTTGGCCGTTAGCGCCGAAGGCGTTATCTGTCCCGATTACGACTCGATCGGATCCGACGAAGTTGATCAGGAAGCGCAGGATTTCGGGATCATAGGTGAGTGCGTCGTAATGAAATCGCCTGGCATAATCCTTGAACGGGTGTTGCAGCTTGACCTTTCTTACGGCCAACCCGTGATCAACGCGTCCAAATATATAAGGGAAGCACCCTCCAGAATGAGGTAGGACGATTTCCAGATTAGGGAACTTATCCAATGTGCCGCTGACAATAAACTTTGCCGCAGTGGTGGCAGTTTCAAATGTGAAGCCGAGTGTGTTACTAAATCCCCCCACATCCGAATAATGGGCCGCTAGTCTTGCTTTTCCTCCATAGTAGTTCGCCTCTTCGTCCAGGGGGTGAAACAGAATCGGATACCCCAGTTCCTCGACCCGTGCCAAGAACGGGAGGTAGGCAGGTTCAAACAAGTAGTCGCGCGATGCGATGGAGTTCGGCAAATGTACGGCGCGCATGCCGGGCTTCCCTGCTACGCGATTCAGTTCCTTAAGAGCGAGCACAGGGTCTGCGGCAAACACCTCGATGCCCGCAATAAAACGGTCGGGATGAGTTTTGTGGGCATCTATGGCTTCATCGTTGCAAATTTGAGCGATCTGCACTCCCTCTTCCGGTTTGACCATTCCCCACGGCATACCGCCGTTTAGGGTCAAAACGAGCATTTGAACTCCACGCATATCCATCCATTTGATCCGTCTGTCCATGTCATAGTTCACGGGATCGTATGGTCGTTTGTCCCCTGCGGCGAGCAATGCTTTCATGTATCGTGGCGGCGCCCAGTGGCAATGGCAATCAATGGAAACAGGCCGGACCATTGTCTTTTGAGGAACAGCCCACGGCTCGGCAGAGGGAGTCTGCGCGGTCTGAACCGAAGCCACACGAACATTCAGAGACGTCATCGTTGTCGCGCTCACAGCGCTTACAGCTGCGCCTAGTTTGATGAAGTCGCGCCGCCCGATTTTGGTCTCTCGCGCTCCAACTTTGAAACGCTTCATAGTCGTTCTCCTTCTTGACTTGGGGTGAGGATCTCGGCTGTCTCTGCGAGACTGCCCAGAAAGCAATTCCGCTCAACCAGTCTTCGGATGATGATGTTCAAAGAGGTTACCACGGGCCGAGGACGAGATGCCGAGTGACGGCCGAAGCGGCAAATTGGCCACCATCAGAAGACACGCGCTACTCTCCCGCCATTCGGTCCAGCTGCCAGTGCCAGTCGAGCTGGCGGACGATTTGCGGATTTTCGCGCCAGTTCTTCAACACTTTTACGTAAAGCTCCAGAAAAATCTTCGTGCCCAGGATGGCTTCCAGTTCCTTGCGCGCGGCGGTGCCGATTTTCTTGAGAGTTGCGCCGCCGCTGCCGATCAGAATTCCCTTCTGTCCTTCGCGGTCGACGTAGATTGTGGCGCGGATGCGGATCAGCTTCTCGGATTCTTCAAACGCATCGCAGATGACGGCAACGGCGTGCGGGACTTCCTGTGTAGTCGCCTCCATCGCTTTTTCGCGCACAATTTCCGCGGCGAGAAAGCGTTCCGGTTGATCCGTGTATTGGTCGACGGGAAACTGCGGCGCGCCCGCGGGGAGATATTCGATGAATTTTTCCAGCACGCGATCGATCCCGTCACCCTTCAGTGCGGAAATCGGAATGATCTCATCGAATTTTCCTATTTTCGACAACGTTTCGATGAGCGGGAGCAATTCGGCTTTGGGAACGCGGTCGATTTTATTGAGCAACAGGAAACGCGCACCGTCAAAACGCTGCACGCGGTCGACTGCGCGGCGGTCCCCGACACCGAAATCCTCGCTGGCGTCGAGCAGGAGAGCCACGACGTCGACCGCATCGATGGCGGCATCCACTTCGCTCATCATTTGCCGACCGAGCGCGGATTCCGGCCGGTGCATGCCCGGCGTATCGATTAGAACAACCTGCGCGTTCGGGCGGTTTACGATGCCCTGAATGCGGTTGCGCGTGGTCTGCGGGCGCGGCGTTACGATCGCCACTTTTTCGCCGACCAGCCGGTTTACAAGCGTCGATTTCCCGGCGTTTGGCCGGCCCACAACCGCGACAAATCCCGACTTAAATTGTTCCGCCATGCTCGCATGATACCGCGCAGAGCCTGGAATGGCATGGTTTGAATCGCCGGTTGCGGGGGTAGGTTGCGAATTTTGTAGGACAGCCACTCTTGGCTGTCCCTGCAGCATCCCGGCAACGCGAAAGCGGACAGCCTGGAGTGACTGTCCTACTAGAACCTCGAACCATATCCGGCGCTGAGCGACGGCGTGTTACACTTTTCGGGTTTGCCGCCTTCGCCAGAATATTCGTCGTTAAATTAAGACTGCATTGCCGGAGAAACTGCGATGCCCGCCACACCCCACACGGAACATCACTTCACCGCGCCGGAAGCGGTTCGCGACGTGGTCATCGGAATGTCCGACGGCCTCACGGTCCCGTTTGCGCTTGCGGCGGGAATCTCGGGAGCCATCGCCTCGAATCCGCACGCTTCGACTCTTGTGGTTACGGCAGGGTTTGCGGAAATTGCGGCGGGTTCGATTGCCATGGGGCTCGGAGGATATCTTGCGGCGCGGACGGACAGTGAACATTACGCTTCCGAGCGCGAGCGGGAAGTGCGGGAAATTGTGGAGTTGCGGGACGTCGAAATCGAAGAGGTGGCCAAGGTCTTTCGCGATTACGGGCTGACCGAAACGGAAATGGCTCCCGTGGTGAAGGCGATCACGGGAAACGATAAGTCATGGGTGGATTTCATGATGCGCTTCGAGTTGGGACTCGAGGAGCCTCAGCCGAAGCGCGCCCGAGTCAGCGCGCTGACCATCGCCGCGTCTTACGTCGTCGGCGGCTTGATTCCGCTCGGGCCGTACATCTTGCTCTCCGATGTGCAAAAGGGGCTTTATTTTTCGGTGGGAGTCACCTTGCTGGCGCTGGCTGTTTTCGGCTGGGTGAAGGGAACCTTTACCGGAATCAGTCCGCTCAAAGGAGCGCTGCAAACGGTGGTCATCGGGGGGCTTGCGGCTACGGCTGCATTCATAATCGCCAAGCTCATTAGCTGACGGGCGCTTGGATGAGGCCGCAAAGCTTTAACACAGAGAACACGGGGAAAGGCGGAGAAAACCATTCAGATTTTTTGCTCAGACGGAATTTCTCTGTGAACTCTGTGGTCTATTCTCCGTGTACTCTGTGTTGAAGGGTTTGACTTCTCGTCATTTGGCGGTGACTGCCGCGGTAATGTGGCGCGCCCTGAGTCGCAGCACCTTACGCTGATTGGCTTCCAGAATTTCAAAACGCAGGCCGCCGTAGTTCAGATGTTCTCCCGCGGTGGGCACGTGCCCGGCGATGTGATTGAGCAAGCCGCCGATGGTCGTGGCGGATTCCTCTCCGCTGACATCCCATTCCACTCCGAATAATTCCTGAACTTTTTCGACGGAGACGCTACCGCGCAGGACCAGGCTGCCGTCCGGCTCGCGGACGGCGTCGGGCGCCGGGACGCGGTCATCCTCGCCGATTTCACCGATAATTTCTTCCACCAGGTCCTCGACCGTGACGATGCCTGCAACGGAACCGTGCTCATCCACGACGATCGCCATTTGCTGATTTCGCCGCTGCATTTCTTTCAGCAAATCCGAACCGTGCTTGGTTTCGGGGACGAAGAAGGCCGGGCGCGCCAGTTCCCGCACCGTCCGCGAAGCGGCCTCGCTTTCGGGAATCTGCAGCAAATCCCGGGCGAAGGCAACGCCGGTGATGTCGTCCAGCGAATCTTCATAGACGGGAATGCGGGAAAACTTGGTGTTGATTAGGACTTTGCGCAGATCGGCAACCGTAACGTTCGCGGGTATTGCGATCACATCGGGGCGCGGCGTCATGAATTCCAGGACGCGCTTGTCGCTGAACTCAACGACTTGCTCGATCATTTGCGCTTCGCCGGGGTCGAGGATTCCTTCCTGTTCGGCAGCGTCCACCAGTGCTTCGATTCCTTCGTCCTGTCCGGCCGGACCGTCAGTGTGTGGATCGTCGGAGATACGCGCCAGAGAAGCTGCCAGCTCCTGGAGAACGCGGAACGGCCAGACGATCCACAAAAACGCGCGGATGACGAGCGACAAGCGGACGAGCCAGCGGCCCTTGGTGCGCGCCAGCAAAAAGTCCGGAATAAATTGCGCGAGCAAAAGCACTTCGACGAGCACGTAGACCAGGGCCTGCACCAGGGCGTCCCATGTGCCCGGGACAAACACAATCACCCCGCGCGCGGTTTCCGCCGTGACCAGGACCAGCCAGAGGTTGGCGAGCAAACGAAATCCGGTGGTCGCGCGCGCGCGTTCCAGCTTGAAATGGGGTTCGATGTCGGCTTCGAAAATTTCGAGATGCTCGCGCACGCGGCCTTTGTTCACGCGGCCCAGTTCCCTGTAAATCCGGTCGAGATACGAAAAAACGACCAGCCCCACCCCGAGAGCTGAGACTCCGAGCAAATAGAGAAACGTCATCATCTTCCGGCAGCTCCCAATCGTCCGCCAACTCCCAACCGTTTGCGCAGGCGGCGCTCGAGGCGGTCCATTTCTCCGTGGTCGGTTTCGTGGTCAAACCCTGCCAGGTGGATCATGCCGTGGAGAATCAGGATACGCAATTCGAGGGGAAAGGAACGCGAGAAGCGGCGGGCATTGCGGCGGGCGGCTTCCGGCGAGATGGCAATGTCTCCGATATATTCAGCACGCTGCGACGGGCGCTCGCCATTGACGGGAAAAGAAAGCACATCCGTAGGTCCTTGCTTTTTGCGAAAAGTCTTGTTGAAGCGCGCCATGGTAATGTCGCTGATCAATTCGATCGTCACAGACTCGGGAGCGAAGCCAAGCACTAGGCGGACGCGTTCGTAAAAATGCTGCAGAGGGCGGATAGCCACGTGCACGCGGCGCTGGCGGTTGATGATCATCGAAGACTGGGCATTTTTACGGCCAGGGTTTCCGCCGTGGCGCGTCCGCACCCGCTAATTCGGAGGTTCGGACTTGCCGTTTTCAGGTGAAGCGTTTCGCCGAGCCTCGCCTCCACCAAACTCTTCATAGGCCTTGATGATCTGCTGCACCAGGTTGTGGCGAACGACATCGCGTTCGTCGAACTTGATGAAGGCAATTCCTTCGATGCGGCCGGTGACTTCCAGCGCTTCGACCAGGCCCGATTTGCGGCCAGCCGGCAAGTCAATCTGCGTGACGTCGCCGGTGACCACCGCTTTGGAATTAAATCCGAGGCGCGTCAGAAACATTTTCATCTGCTCGCTGGTTGTGTTTTGCGCTTCGTCCAGAATGACGAACGAATCATTGAGCGTGCGCCCGCGCATGAACGCCAGCGGCGCGACTTCCACGATTCCCTTTTCCAGGAACCGCTCCAATTTGTCAGCGTCGAGCATGTCATACAGCGCGTCGTAAAGCGGCCGCATGTACGGATCGATCTTCTGCTGCAGCGTGCCGGGAAGAAACCCGAGCCGCTCGCCCGCTTCGACCGCGGGGCGCGCGAGGATAATGCGGTCCACCTGCTTGGTGAGGAGCGCGGAAACCGCCATGGCCACGGCCAGGTACGTCTTTCCTGTGCCGCCCGGACCAACGGCGAAAGTCATGTCGTGT
Organism: uncultured Acidobacteriota bacterium; assembly: GCA_963813185.1. Lineage (GTDB taxonomy): Bacteria > Acidobacteriota > Terriglobia > Acidiferrales > UBA7541 > Palsa-360. Next base: position 202,937 of record CAWEYA010000017.1, on the reverse strand, counting down.
TTCTCGATCGCTTCCATGTATTGCCGCTGATTGGAACTCTTCGGCGTTACGCTTTTCTTGCCGAAAATCCTGGGCCGCGCCGGAGCGCCAGGCTCGAGGACCTGGCGCAGCGAGGTCTTGGGATCCTGCGTGGCGACGCGGATCATGGCCTTGACGTCGCCATTGCTCATGCGCCGCCCTTCTTTGACCAATTGGTTGTATTCGGTGACGATTCGGACAGCTCGCTCAACCTGGGTGGCCTCGCCTTCAATGGCCAGGTGGCGGTCATCCTGCAATTGCGTGGTGACGCGCAGCGCGGATTCCAGCAATTTCACGTTTTCGTCTAGAGTGCCAAATAGGGACTCTATCTCGCCTGCAATTTGTACGGTGCGTCGCATGGAAGATTCGGCTGGTCAGGCTTCCGAGCGCCGCCAACCGGTGCGGTATGGACCTCCACCCTCGCTAGGGGGTACGGGAAAGCGTACTTGAAAGGAGAGGAGGGGTCAAGAATATGCGTGATAATATGGGAAGAATAGGAAGGCATCCAGCCTAGGCAGTCAGACTGAGCGGTCTCGACTTAGGTAAATCGTGCCCTTCGGTCCGCAATCCTATTAACACGGCGACACCTGCAAAAAGAAACACAGCTCCGAACACAAACAGACTCCATATTCGGCGTGATAACAGGACGTGACCTCCAACGCCCACTGAAATGCCAACTGGATACGCAGCAAAACGTGATTCTATTGGATCCCTTGACTCCCTATGGCCACAACCATAGACCGCCTAGAACGACACGCTTCGCACTCCCGATTCATGACCATTTTCGCCACAGAATTAGGTTTCGGCCATTGCCCTACATTCGGCTGCGCCCACTTGTTTCTGTTGGACATGAGGCCGATCACAATAGAATCAGTGGCGATCCTCAAATGGATTCCCGCCGCAACTCACTTGTCACTGCCCGGAATAACGAGGGCGTCCACCTCGCTCGTAGAAACCTCAATTCCTGTTCCCGACGATTGCACGTCTCCGCCTACGAGGATCAAGCGGTTGCCGATCGCACCAGCGGCAAGTCCATGCCTGCTGACGGGCATGGGCGGCATGATTGACCAGGTGTTGCTGGCCGGGTCGTAGGCTTCCACGGACCGGAACGTAGCCATCATGTGGGGGTCCTGGAATTCACCCCCGGCCACGTAGACACGCCCGTTAATCACAGCATATCCCAGAGCGCTGCGCGTAGTGGGCATGCGAGCGCGCGTGGCGCTCCATTTGTCGGTCGCCGGATCGTATTCTTCGACTACGGAAGTATCGGATGCCAAGCCAATAAACGCCGCTCCAACCCGCCCGCCGATTACGTAAATCTTTCCATTCACCGATCCGATGGCCGCGTGGTTGCGCGGCGTCGGCATGGGACTTCTCGTGCGCCAGGTGTTCGACTCGGGATCGTATTCCTCAACGGTCCCGACCGAGACCTGGGGCGTCGTTGGGCTCACGGCGATATCGGGGGAACCGGATGGAAGGCTCACACCGCCAATCACGTAGATCTTGTCGCCAGCCGCGGTGGCCACGGGCGAACCCCGCTTGGATGGCATCGGCGCCAGGGCCTTCCAGGTATCGACGGCCGGGTCGTACTCCCACGCATTGTTGATCGGAACCCACGCCGCGGGACCAGACGTCGGATACACGAATCCGCCGAACGCGTAAATCTTCCCGTGATATTCCGTGAACGCCACGTGATGCGAAGGCAGCGCCATGGGCTTTTTCTTCGTCCACTGGTTGTTTGCCGGATCGTATTCGTAGACCAGCCCTTTCGGCTTCCAAATCGGAATAAAGCCGGCGAAGACGTACATTTTCCCGCCTGCCGCCGCACCCAGAATTTCTTCGGCCGGCTCCGGAAATGGCGCGAGCTTCTCCCATTTGGCCTGCGCAAAAACGGAAGGCGCGGCCACGTTGAAATGAAGCATCGCGAAAGCCAATTGCAATCCCGTTAAGACGATCTTTTTTAAAGACCATGATCGACCCCTCATCCTCGGATGGGCGGTACTATACAACGGACTCGCGTGCACTGCATCCCTTGACCGTTTCTTTTCATGAACCTGGGCTGCCACCCGTCTCCGCACTTCGTTGACAAAGACTTGCTGGTCCGCTAGTGTATTTTCATTGCAATTCATGGACAGAGGAGAATTGAATGGCGCAAGGCGCACCTACAAAAGTAAAGAAGCGCAAGAAATCGGTTATCAAGCGGGCCAAGCAGGCGCGCATGCGCGCGGAAATCAATCGCGCGAACACGACTCGCGTGCGAACCATCATGAAGAAGCTGCGAACGGCCATCGTCGCGAAAGATTCCACCTCCGCGGGGACGTTGCTGCACCCCACCTTGTCCGCGATTGACCGCGCCATCAGCAAGGGCGTGCTCGAGGAGAACACGGGGAACCGTTACAAGTCGCGGTTGAGCGTGGCGGTAAATGGATTGAGCGCTGCCGCGAAAGCGTAGGCTACAGAGCGGTTGCTGGAGCGATAAAGATGCGCCCGGGAAAAACATCCCGGGCGTTTTTCTTTCCGCCAGGTTTTTTCGATTTTAGTAGGACGGGCTTCAGCCTGAAGGGTTTCATTCGGAGTGGCACACGCCACAAATCCGACACGCTGAAGCCCGTCCTACTTTATGAAGCGAGCTGCGTGACAAGAAATTCCATGACAGCGCGCTGATTTGTGCCGCCGGATTTCAGGCGGCTGTCGGCCTCGTACAACGCGGCCAAGCCGGTCGTGAGCTGCTCCTTCGGAAATTTTCTCGATTGGCTGCACCGCGAGTTCAGCAGCCTTGGACGCATCTTGAGGCGGCCAGCAGCTTGCCATTCCGACGTGCTCGCCGGCAATTCCTGCGCTTCGAGAAGTTTCCGGTACATCCAGGCCAGCGCGCCAAGCAAAGCCGGGGCGGCTTCGCCCTCTCTCAGAAGGCTGTCGAGAAATTCGAGGGCCTGCGCAGGTTGCCGCGCTGCCAGCATGTCCACCAGATCCCATACCTCATATTTTCGCGCGGAGATCACCAGGAGATCGACGTCCGCGCGCGTAATCCTTCGCCGGTCGCCCGCATAGGCGGACAGTTTCTGGAGTTCCGTGCGGATCGCCGCCAGCTCCCCATTCAGAACATCGCAGAGTTCTTCCGCCGCGTCTTGTTCGAGAGTCGCTCCCAATTCCCTGGCCATTTCAAGGGAAATGGGAACGGCGAGCCGCGCGCGTTGGGCGGGATCGGTGGCAAGCTCGACCGACACGGTCACAGTCTTCTCCGCAAACATTTTGGCGAGGCGCATGCGCTGATCCAGCGCGGCCGCCTCGAACACCAGAACGGTGAACGGAGCGGGATTGTCCAGATATTCGGAAATTTGCTTCACCAGCGAATCTCGCGCATCGTCTCCCAGACGCTCCCAGGCTTCCGCTTCGCTGACGAAAATCACTTGTTGCGGCGCGAGCATGGGCATCGTCTGCGCCTGCCCTAGAATTGCGGCAACGTCATCCTCTTCCGCGGAAAATTTCCGAACGCCCCAATCGCGCGTTCCCTCAGGCACGTAGGCATCGACGAGTTTGCTGCGGCACAGTCCGCGCAAATAGCCATCTCTGCCCACAAGAAGAATTCCCGGAATAGGCTTCCCTTTTGCAAGACGCGCCAGGAGTTCGTGCGGCGAAACAGAAGCCATCAGAAGTTCTCCAGGACATCGGAAACGAGGCGCGAGGCGAAGTCGCGCGACATCCGTTCGAGCGCGGGCCCCTGCTCGTCAAAGAATTTTGCGGGGTCGGTGGAGATTTCGTAGGGCTCGCGGAAAAGATAGTCGTCGTTCCTGTACAGCGCCTTTTTGGTCTCACGCTCTTCCAGCAACACCTTCACATGAACGGAAATGAGCATGGTGGTGGCGCGCGCCGTCGTGGCATTCACCGTGGGAACGGTGGTGGAGTTGGAGGTCGTAGAGGGGGTGGTGTCGAACACCGCGGGAACGGCCTCAAAGCTCGTGATTTCGCCGTGAAGGACCGCGTCGGCGGAATCCGGGGAAGAAACCACGCGCAACTTCGAGCGGGCAATGAATTCGTGGACGACGGCCTCTGTCATGCGCTGCTCGATGCGATAGCGGGTCGTGTCATTCTTTAGCGCCGGAACCGCAATCACTTTCAGGCCCGGAGGGAGCTGGGAAGAAGTCCCGCCTACGTGATAGCCGCAAGCGGATAAGAATAGGACCGCGGAGATGCAGGAGCACGGGAGGAATATATCAAATTTGAGATTTGAGATTGTGGATTTCATATTTGATATAAATTTGAAAGGAAGACGAAATTGCGGTTCCGGCGCATGGATCGCGTTTTTCGTTTGCCTTCCGACTGTCTTTCCGTGATTCACAACGATCAGGCCTTTCGGCTGCCCCTTGATTCCGCGGCTTCGCTGGTGCCTTATGAAACGAGCAACTTTTCCGCGATGGCGATGGCGGTTGCCGCCGGGACGCGCAAATTGTCCGCCGCGCCCCACAGCCAGACACCGGTTTCGATGCCCGGGTCTCGCTCCGGTTGCTTCAGCACGGGGCGCGTTTCCCCGACCACGTTCACATTTGTGGGCGGCTCATCCTTCGCTCGCGTCACTCTTAACCCTGCGGCCTGCAAGCGGGCCGCGACATCCTCCAGCGCGGGAGCGGCCTTGAACTCCGCGTAGGCCGTAAACGCGTGCGAATAGAAGACCGGCGCCTGGACCAGCATGATGGCGGGGACGAGCGCGCGCCCCGCAAGATATCTTTGAGCTTCGTTTGCAATTCTTGCTCGCGCATCGGCCAGCTTCACGCCGCTTTCCGGACCGTAGCTGGAAAGCATATTAAACCCAACCTGCGCATCGAATACGATTTGCGAAATCGGTTGGAAGGACAGAAGCTTCACGACCTGGCTTTCCAGTTCCTCGATCGCTTCCGGGCCATACTCCGATACAGGTTGAAGAATCGTGACTACCAGGCGCTCGAGACCCGCAGTCACAAGGGCTGCGGAAATGGAAATGGCCGCTTCGGAGGGAGCGGAAGGGACTACGAACAGGCTCTGCGACTCCCCAGGAAGAGCGTTTACCGCCGGTGAGGCGAGCGCCGCATCCAGCGCGGGGATCCACAACCTGGCATTCGCGTCCGACCCAAGCCCTCCGCTGAGGTCGATGACCGCCGCCCCGGCGCGGCGCGCTTCCGCGGCGTGCCGCTTGGAAAATTGCGGCGACCCGGTGAAGAATGCGAAGCGCACACGCTCGAAACTGTCTTCCGAAACCGTTTCAATGATGGCCGGTTCCCCGCCGGCTTCGGTCAGCGTTCCGGCGACGAATTCCTCGTCGACGAGACGTATATCGCTCGCCGAAAATTTCGATTCTTCCAGCAACTGATTTAGTTCCTTGCCGAGCAGAGAAGACGCCCCCGCCATGGCCACTCGAACCGCTTCTTTGGGCGAAGTCATGTCTTGGCGGGATGGGAAATCACGTAATGACGAACCGTGCGGAACAGATGAAGCGAAAGGCCGGAAACAACGAAGACAGTCGCAATCACCATCAGCACCACTTCCGAATACGCCAGAATCAGCCACACCAGCAGGCCAATCACGATCACAAAGATCGACCTCTGGCGCGCCAACACTGGGACGTCCTTGAAGCTGCGATAACGCACCGTGCTGGACATCAAGGCCGCATCCCCGATGACCACTACCATCCAGAAGACCGACCAGCGCCAGTCCTCAATCGGCGATTTAATCGCATGCACCGTGGCGGCAATCAGCCCGGCGGCGGCCGGGCAAGGCAGTCCAACGAAATACTTTGACCCTGTTCCGGGCGCCATTCCCTGAATGTTGAAGCGGGCCAGGCGCCAGGCGCAGCAAATCACAAAGGTGAGCGCCACCCACCACCCGATCTGGTGCAGGCGCCGGATGTCCAGGAATTCGGTCTCGGCAATGCCGCGCACTCCCCAGGTGAAGGCCAACGCGGCGGGGGCGATTCCAAAGCTGACCATGTCGGCCAGGGAGTCAAATTGTTTGCCGAATTCGCTGCTGGTGCCCGTGGCGCGGGCCACAAAACCGTCGAAGGAATCGAAGAGGATCGCCAGGCCGATGGCTTTGGCCGCGTTGTCCAAATCCGTCCCGCCGCCCTTGAGCGTGGCCATCACGGCGTAGAAGCCGCAAAGCATGTTTGCCACGGTTAAGGAGCTGGGCAGCAAATAAACGCCGCGGCGAAGCTTGAGATTGGCTCGCCGGGAGCCGGGAAACCCGAGTTCATGCTGTTCAAAGTCGCTCATTTCCATCGCGCCAGCACGCTTGTGCCCCCCGCCACATGCTGGCCGGGGCGAACTAGAATTTCAGCCCCCTCGGGGAGCCAAATATCCATGCGCGAACCAAAGCGTATCATACCTACGCGCTCGCCTCGAATCACCGAATCGCCGACTGATTTCCAACAAACAATACGGCGGGCGATCCAACCGGCAATCTGCTTGAAGACTACTTCCCCGCGGTCGCTCTGAACGTAAAACGCATTCTGCTCATTTTCCGCCGATGCCCGGCCGCGCATGGCCGCGTAGAATTTCCCGGTGCGGTACTCGATGGCGGTGATTCGTCCGGCTACCGGCGAGCGGTTGACGTGCACGTCGAAGACAGAGAGAAACACGCTGATCCGGCGGCCCGGCTTGGCGTCGCGCGGTTCTTCCACGATTTCCATGACGCGCCCGTCGGCGGGAGAGACGATCGTTTCCGGGTCCGCCGGCGGCTTCCTTTCGGGATCGCGAAAGAAGAACATTACGAACAGACCTAGGAAAATCAGCACACCTCCCGGCCAATTCCAATGCAATACCAACGCCACAATGCCCGCTAGCAGCGGCGCTGCGGCAAACTTGTAGCCGTCTTTTATCATGCACGTCCTTGCCAGGAGGAAAAACGGCGACACTCCTGATGTATCCACTATGATTCTATCTCAATTTGGCAAAGCCCGGAGGGTTAGCGCGGAGCAGGATGCTGCAGGCGCTGCGCGATATGGCGTTCCATCGCGTCTTTGACTCGCAATTTCAATTTTTTGAGGGTAGCTTCTTGCTGAAGGTCTTCCAGATTCAGGTAGGAGGATTGCGAAAGCAGCCTTAGCTTGTTTTCATACTCTGAATGCAACTGCGCGAGCTTTTGAAACTCTTGGTCATATGTCAGAAGTTGCTCGCGTATCTCCTGATTCAAGGTCGGCATAGTGTGCCTCCTGAGCGATCCGAATTGTGAATGGGGAGTTACATAGCAAGTCGAAGCTAGCACAATGCCAAGAACTCGCCAAGCATAAATCAACGAAAATTACGGCTTGAGTCCGTGATTGTGCAAGACTAGCAGGACGGCGTCCTCGGTGGGATTCCGATAATAACTTGGCCGCCTTCCGCAAACCTGGAATCCCAATCGCTCATATAGGGCGATTCCTCCTTCGTTGGAAGCGCGCACGTCCAGATAGGCTTGCGCTGCACCCGCGGTCCGGGCGTTTTCGAGCGCGGCCCTCAACAATCGTGTTGCAATACCCCGCCGCCTCCACGACTTCCCGACTGCCAAGTTCAATACCTCGAATTCGTCCGCGGCAACCCGGCCGATAAAGATTCCCGCGACGCTGTCGCCCAGTTCCGCCACCCAGGCGGTCCCCCGGAAAGCCGATTCCAAGAGGCTCTCTCTTGACCATATCGACGCTTCAGGACTTTCCTCTAGTATGAGGAGCACGGCGGCAACATCTGATGCCGACATGTGCCGAACCGTGACAGCTGTGGGGTTTTTGATTTTCCCGCCCGGAGAACGCATTACCGGTCCTTCCAGGCGCCTTCAGCATCCGAGCGCCGCACGTAATTTGCATCGAGGCGGATCGAATCGACCAAATCACCGCGCCTGGCTCGTTCGAATCCCAGGCGCCCAATCGCGGGCGCTAGGGCCGCGGAAACTTGAACAATGCTAGCGCCATGCAGAACTTCCTCGATGCGAGCCGCGGGGAGCGCTTCCGGAGTCGGCGAGACAAGTTGGACCGGATGAGGACACTTTCCCTTGACCAATTCCACGAATTCGTCCGGCGAAAGGATCGACTCGTCGCCAGCGAGCGCGAGACCCATGTGGTCGCCTGATATTCTTCGATATATTGCCCCATAGACTTGTCCGCGGCGGGCATCTAGAAATGGCGCGATAAAAGGGGCGCTTGAGGCGCCGGGACCCTCAACCAGAAGGGATTCCGCGGCAATGGCCTCCAATCCACTGATGGGTGCGATGGGTTTTCCGTACACCTCCGCCCAGGCTTTCACGGCCGTCAAACCGACGCGCAACCCAGTGAAGGAGCCAGGGCCGGCCGCAACGGCGAATACATCAATTTGGTCCATGCGGAACTTGGCCCGGCCCTGTAACAGGATGATGTCCCGAAAAAGGCGCGTCGAATAGGGCGCCTCTTCGAATCCGGAAATCTCCTCCAGGACCTGGGAATCGCGCAATAACGCGGCGCTTCCCGTTCGAGAGCTTGTATCTACGGCAAGAATCAGCATTTAGCCATTCTAGCGCAAGTGGGGCCAGCGCCCGAGAGGAGAACCTGGCGTGCGGGAATCAATGTATAAGACTTGTAAAAATCGCGTAAAATCGCATGTGCAATTCAAGGACCAATCCAGAATCAAAATATCGCATAACTTGCTGATTCTAGGAGAAATATCTTGACTTCGTACCAGGCATGATCCACTATTCTACTAGCTTACCTCTAGGGGGCTTCCGATTATGGATTATAAGATAGGGGACAAGGTTGTCTACCCGAACCACGGTGTAGGTATGATCGAGCAAATCAATTTCGGGCTATTGAACGGACGCACGGAAAAGTATTTTATGGTGAAGATCCTGGCGAGCGGGCTCAAAGTGATGGTTCCGGCGACCAATGCGGAATCGGTTGGCCTGCGACACGTGATCCGAAACGGAGAAACGCTTAAGGTTCTGAGCTTTTTGGAAAAGGGCAAGCCGAATTCGCACCACGATTGGAAACACCGATTCAAAGAGAATTCGGAGCGCATGCGGACCGGCGAGCTGATAGAAGTAGCGGCCGTACTGAAGAGTCTAGTATCACTAAGCCGCACAAAACCACTTTCCTTCCGCGAAAAGAAAATGCTGGAACGGGCCAAATTCCTCCTCGTTAGCGAACTCGCCACCGCCAGAAACACCTCCGCCGAAAATATGGAAGACGCTCTGGTCAAGTCCCTGGCAAAAGCGCGGCTGCAGATGCCTTTGCCGATTGAGAAGCCCGAGGGCCTCGAATTCTAATTGAGATTCTGATTTCCTGAGTTCAAGAAAAGCCCCGCAGGCCATTACGCCTTGGGGCTTTTTTCTTTTCGCCGTTTTGTCTTCGGCCCGTTCCCTGCTTTTCCCCATCCCCCTCCGCCTGGAGTCTCGATTCGGATGATCGCTCCGGCCGGGGCACGGAATGCGCATTTGGAGGGCAGCGGTCGCGCCCGGCCCTGGACGATCATTTCATTTTTCCCCGGCTTCCCGGGCGACCCGCCCATCAGGCCATACGGGCTGAGTTTCCTGCGGTCCGAAAGAATTCCGGTCTGAACGTCAGCCAGCATTTCGATTTCGCGGATTACGCCCTCACCGCCTGGAAATTTTCCGCGGCCGCCGGATTTTTTTCGCAGCGCATAACGGTGAACGCGGACCGGATAAATATGCTCGAGAACTTCAATGGGAGTATTGAGCGTATTGGTCATGTGGCTCTGTGCCCCGTTGTTTCCGACGTGGCCTTGGCCTCCTCCCGTTCCGCCTGCGATCGTTTCGTAGAAGGCGAAAGGCTCGCCTGCGTGGCGTGGATCGCTTCCGCCGAACGACAGATTGTTCATGGTGCCCTGGCTTGCAGCGGGAATCCGCAAGGGGATGGCGCGCGCGAGGGCTTTGAGGAGCGTGTCCACGATGCGTTGCGACGTTTCCACGTTCCCCCCGGCAACGGCTGCGGGCGGGAGCGCATTCACGATGGTGCCGCTGGGCGCGATCACGCGAATTGAGCGCATCAGGCCGGAGGTGGCCGGGACTTGCTCATCCAGCAGGCAACGGAAAACGTAGAAGACGGCGGACTCCGTGATAGCGGCGACGGCATTGACGCTGCCGGCGCATTGCGGCGCGCTTCCCGTAAAATCGACTTCCGCATTTTTTCCGCGAATGCGGATCTTCACGGTGATGCGTTGCGGAGTTTCTGTCACGCCATCGTCGTCCAGAAAATCTTGGGCGCGGTAAACTCCATCGGGAATCGCGGCGATCGTGGCGGCCATCATCCTGGCCGAGTAGTCCAGCAAGTGGCTGCCGTAAGCGATCACTTCCCTGCTGCCGTAATTCTTGACGAGCGCCAATAAGCGGCGTTCGCCGATGCGGCACGCGGCGATCTGGGCGGTCAGATCGCCTTCGCGTTCGCGAGGCGTGCGCACGTTGGCGAGAAGTATCGCCATGACGTCGCGCGCGATGCGGCCCCGTGCCATGATTTTTACGGGAGGGATGCGCAGGCCTTCCTCAAAAATTTCGCGTGAAAGACTCATGGAGCCGGCATGCGCGCCTCCGACATCGGCGTGATGCGCGCGGTTGGCGATGTAAAACAGCGGCCTGGTTGAACTCGCGGCAAAGACGGGCATCACCATCGTCAGATCCGGAAGGTGCGTGCCCCCGGCGTATGGATCGTTCAGCAATGCAACGTCTCCGGGCCCAAGCTGGAACGCGCGCAATGCGCCCTGGACCGACATGGGCATCGAGCCTAAATGAACAGGCATGTGATCGCCCATGGCGAGGACATCGCCCGCGGCGTCAAATACGGCGCAGGAATAGTCGCGCCGCTCTTTGATGTTGGGAGAGAAGGCGGAACGGCGGAGGGCGGCGCCCATTTCTTCCGCAACAGAGTGGAAAAGATTCTTGAAGATTTCGAGACGTATGGGGTCCACCTTCATCGGCGCGGCTCCAGGATGAGGTTTCCGGTTCGATCGACGCGGCCGGACCAATCGGGGGGAATCAGCGAGGTTGCGCTGTATTCCGTCACGATGGCGGGGCCGGGGATGCAGTTTCCGGCGCGGAGCAGTGAGCGGTCGTAAATCGGCGTCATGTTGCGGCGCCCGTGGAATTGCACCGGGGAGTTGGCGACAAGCGCGTTCTTTGGATTCGGGCCGCCGGGCATCAATTTCGGCAAAGTGGGTTTCGGTGTGTGGCCCGTGAAACGCGCTCGAATGTTTACGACCTCACACGCGCGAGTGCCGTCGAAATAGCCGTAGCGTTTTTCGTGTGCGCGGTGGAAGGCAGAGACGAAATTGCCGGCGAAGGGCACGTTCAATTCGTACGATTGTCCGGCATAGCGCATGTCGAGAGAACGATGGATTTGAACGGCGCTGATGGAAAATCCTTCGGCGCGCATTTGCCTGCGACCTTCTTCGTCCAATGCGGCGAACGCTCGTTGAAGTTTAGGCTTTGCGTCACCGGCGCTTTCCACCTCGAAACGAACCGTGCGCGACAAATCTTTGGTCACACCGGCGCGCAGGATGCCCAGGGCGGAAAGCGCTCCCGGAAAACACGGCACGAGGACGCGCGGAATTTCGAGTGCCTCAGCCAGTTCGCAGGCGTGCAACGCGCCAGCGCCACCGAACGCCACGAGCGTGTAGTCGCGCGGATCGTGCCCGCGTTCGACTGAGATGACGCGAATGGCTTTCTCCATGACAGCGTTGGCCACGTCCACAATGCCTTGCGCGAAGGCTTCGGCGGAAGGCATCGGGCCTCGCGCACGATTTAAGAAATCCCGGGCTCGCGAAAGATCCAGTTTGAACGTTCCCCCCAGAAGGCCGGATTCCGGAATACGCCCCAGGATGAGATTCGCGTCCGTCACCGTCGCCGTTTCGCCGTGCCCATAACAAATCGGGCCGGGCTCCGCTCCAGCGCTCTCTGGGCCGACGCGCAGCGCGCTTGCGCGGTCGAAGCGCGCGATGGAGCCGCCACCAGCGCCCACTGTGTGAATGTCCAGCATGGGGACCGCGACAGGCATCCCCGAAACGACGCTCTCGGAGGTGGTGGCGAGAGTTTCCCCGCTCCCACTGTCCATGAGGGCCACGTCAGTAGATGTGCCTCCCATGTCAAATGAGATGATGCGTTCGAATCCGGCGGCTGCGGCTACATATTGCGCGCCAAGGACGCCTCCTGCAGGGCCGGAAAGTATCGTTCGAACGGGTTCGCTGGCGGCTGCTCCGGCGGAGAGAATGCCTCCGTTCGACTGCATGATGCGAACGCGTGAAGGTCTGCTCCCGGTCTTTGAGGCTTTCGAACTGGCAGGCGCGCTACGCGATCGGCCGGCGGCTATGCTCTCGATTTCCGAGAGATACCCGCTCATCACCGGAACGAGGTATGCGTTGACGACCGTCGTAGAGGTTCTCTCGAATTCGCGATATTCGGGAAGGATTTGGTGCGAGACGGAAACAGGAAGCCCTGTGGCCGCCAGGGCTTGTGCCAACATTTTTTCGTGTGCCGGATTCACAAAGGAAAAGAGCAGACAAACGGCGACGGAGTCTGCTCCGCTGCGAACCGTTGCGCGCACGATCCGCTCGATTTCGGCGTTTGACGGCGCAAGCAGCGCGCGGCCATCGGAATCCAGCCTTTCGCGCAGCCCAAATCGCCGCGCCTGCGGAACGAGCGGCTCCAGTTTCTCGAACAACAGATTGTAAAGTTGCGAGCGCGCTTGCCGTCCAATTTCGAGGACGTCTTCGAAGCCTGCGGTCGTGATGAGGGTGACTCGCCCGCCTTTTCGTTGAAGAAGTGCGTTGGTGCCAACGGTGGTGCCGCAGACGAGTTCGAGGATTCCCAAATCCATAGAGGATTCCCGGATTCTGTCCAGCGCATGAGCGATCGCCTCGGAAGGTTTGCGTGGCGTGGAAGGAACCTTCAGAATTTCAAGGCGTCCGCCTCGAAGATAAACACAATCGGTGAAGGTGCCGCCGGTATCAAACGCGATGCGCATGAAAGCGGGGATTGTATCGCAATTCGAGTATTGTCAGTTGATCGTTGGATATCGGGCCAGTTTCCGAGAATCCCATTTATCAGGGCGTGGCATACTGATGCGAGATGGTTTTGCCGATCAGAGCGGATTCACTTTTTTCCTGTGGGAACTTTCAGTTTCAACTCTTCAGACCAATTTGGAGCGAAATTGCGGTGCAGCTTGAGGTCTTCCACTTCGTACACCACGCCCGTCACGCCCGCGCCAATCTGCGCGACGATTTCGTACGAACCGAGACGTGTGCCAGAAGCAATGCTCATTTCTTCAGCCCCGCAGTCCAGTTGAGGACAACCGTGATAGGGGTGGACGCCGCTTGCCCTGGGGGTGTGTTGATCAGGAAACGCTGGCCGTCGGCGGACACGCCGTATTCATAACGTGGTCCGGTCACGCGCGTCTTAAACAGCGGCATTACAGCACCGACTTGAAAGGTCGAACCTTTGCCGTTCACTCCCGCCGCCATTAGGGTAGTGTCGGGAGCCAGATAGAAGATCTCCGTGCCGTCACGCCGCCATCGGGGAAAGCTTCCGCCGGCAGTCGAAATCTGCCACTTGCCGCCGGGACCGGGGAAGGGAGCAACATAAATTTCAAATTTGCCAGCTTCGTCTGAGGCGTATGCAACCCATCGGCCGTCGGGAGAGAATTGACCCTGGCCTTCGTTGAACTGCGTTTGCAGAAACGGAAACGGCTTTCGATCTCCAGTGAGTGGCAAGACAAATAAATCGATGCCCGTTTGAGAACCGGCGCTGGAATAAAGAATAAACCGGCCATCCGGGGACCAGCTCAAGGGATATTTTACAAGATTGTCCTCGACCAGCACCTCCTCAGTGCCAGCTCCGCTGGAGGCCTTCTGATAAAGGTCCAGATGCCCCTTACGGGTTGAGTTGAAAACAATACGACTACCGTCAGGTGACCAGATCGAAATGAACGCCAATCCCGGACCGAACGTGAAACGCGTCGGAAGGCCACGCGTGACATCGTACAACCAGATGTCCGCGCCGGCCCGTGATAATGTGCTGACGGAAGCCCGCTTTTGGTCTGGAGAAAGTTCAAGATCGGCGTATGCACGCGAATCTCCGAGTGCGCCGATCTGCTTGCCGGTGCGGTCAAACCAGATGAGCTGTGAACCAGCTGCTCCCGGCCCGGTTTGATACGCCAATACGCCATTCTCTGACGCTGAGAAGACCGCGTACGACGGATTGATGTTTGTAGTCTGAATCTGTTCGGCAATCGGGAACGCTTCGCCCGTCAATGTCAGCCGCCGCGCGTCAAATGGCTGTGCCATCAGCGTTGTCTCTCGTACAAATAGCAGATGGCCCTGGCTGTAGACGACGTTTACTGAATCGGAATTTATCAAAAATTTTCGTTCTGCCGAGTCGAGCGATGACACGTAAACCGCTCCACCCGTCGTGGCTGACCCGGCCGAATAGTAGAGAAAATGCCGGCCATCGGGCAGGAAAAAGGGCCGCCTGTGGCCCAACTCACCTTCAGCGAGCGCGGTGGCTGCGGTCGGCATCCCGCCCGAAGCAGATACTTTCTGGAACCCGGAAGTAGTTTTCGGAGCAAAGACGATCACCCCATCTCGACTCCACGTGCCGCCAACACCGGCCCCCGAGTCGCACAACGTAATGGGGGGACCACCTGTGACGTCGATCTTCTTAAGCTTTCCGTCCGCGAAGAATCCGAGAAAGCGACCATCGGGCGACCAGAATGCTCGCGCGGCGCCTTCTGTTCCTGCCAGCGCATATGCTGCCAGCGTGTCGAGCGAGCGGACCCAGAGGAGAGATCTGCGATCAGCACCCACAGCTACGAAGGTGATCCGATGGCCGTCGGGCGAAACCGCAAGGGAAGCCGGCGATAATGCAGTGGAATTGGAACTTCCCAGGTCGTCAAAGGTCCAGTTCTCTGGCGGGGAAACGAAAAAGCGGACAGGTAATATGGCGTCCGGAGCGCGTCGGAAATATGCCCAAGCGCCCAATCCCAACAGCACGAGAACCAATGTAACCGCAACTGACCAGACCAGGTGGGCAGTTCTCAGTCGAAACGTTTGGCTGGTAGCGCCAGGCGCCGGCACGCTCGCCTGCGAACCTCCCTCGGCGATCCACTTCAATTCATCCGTCACATCACGTGCACTTTGCCAGCGTTCGTCCGGGTCCTTCCGTAAGCATTTCTTGGTCACGCGGTCGAGCGCTGGAGGCGTCATTGGCTGGAGGGAAGAGATCGGCGGAGGATCGGAAGACATGATGGCTCCGATCACGCTCGCCTGGGTCTTGCCCTCAAAGGCCCTCTTTCCCGTCGCAATCTCGTATAGCACCGCGCCAAACGCAAAGATGTCTGTGCACGCATCTACCTCCTTGCCTTCCAACTGCTCCGGGGCCATGTACTGCAATGTGCCCAAGATCGTCCCCTCCGCCGTGATTGCGTCTTTTTCAGTGGGAAGTTCGGAAAATGGTGTGGCAGGAGAGACGCCCTGGCGCAGCTTGGCGAGCCCGAAATCAAGCAGCTTCGTCCCCGACTTCGTCAGCATGATGTTGCTGGGCTTGAGATCGCGATGCGTCACACCCTTGCGGTGGGCCTTGTCGAGCGCATCCGCTATCTCGATGGCGTACTGCAATACCTGTGGGATCGGCAGCGAGCCTTTCCGCAACCGCTGCGCGAGCGTCTCGCCCTCCAGATACTCCATCACCAGGAAATCAGTTTCGTCTTGATGGCCAGTGTCGTAGAGCGTGCAGATGTGGGGATGGTTCAAGCTGGCGATGGTCTTTGCTTCGCGCTCGAATCGCTCGCGCAAATCAGCGCGGTCAGCGAGATGAGCGGGAAGAACCTTGATGGCGACAATTCGATCGAGGCGGGTATCGCGGGCCTTGTACACCTCGCCCATTCCACCCGCACCGATAGCGGAGAGAATTTCGTAAGGTCCTAGACGTTTGCCAGGGAGAATCGCCATGGACTCCCACCAACTTAGAATTGGCAGAGTATAACCCTGACGGGTACTTATACCCCTGCAAATTCTTGCTGGTTCCCACATCCTGATAAGTCGTGCTTATCGGAATGTGGGAATGACCATATACCCGGGTACCGAGAATCCCGTTTCTCAGGAGTCGGCTTCTCGGAATCTGGCCCAGCACAGAAAGGTAAGGGCAAAAAGAGCTAGGCGAGACGGAGGTTTGGTTCGGCGTTCAAATCAGGGGAGGCCAAGTCTCCCGCAAGCAAGTGTGGGTAGGCGGCTGCGGCGATCATGGCGGCGTTGTCGGTGGAAAGAGCGCGGCTGGGGAAAAAGCCGCTGACGCCCATGGCGGCTGTTTTGGATGCGAAGCGGTCTCGCAATTCGGAGTTGGCGGCTACGCCGCCGGAAACTAAAACTGTGCAGGAACCGGTTTCCGCTGCGGCCTCGAGCGTTCGCGTCACGAGATCGCGGACTACGGCGGACTGGAATTTGGAAATTAAGGAGAGCGTTCGCGGGCTGCAAAGCGGGAGCAGATCGGCGGCCTTGCGGTGGCCCTCCCGAAGGGCTTTCTTGCGGGCTTCGATTTCGCCGGCGAATTCAGGATGCGCGCGGACGTAATACAGGACGGCGGTTTTGACTCCGCTGAAACTGAAATCGTAGGGATTGCCTTTGATCTTTACGGGAGCAAAATTCAATCCGTCTTTTTCGTGGAAATTCGCGCCGGATGCGGCGACTTTCGAGGCAATCTGGTCGATGATGGGGCCGCCGGGATAACCGAGCGCGAGGAGTCTGGCGACTTTGTCGTAGGCCTCGCCGGCAGCGTCGTCGCGCGTGCCGCCGAGACGGCGGTATTCAAATCCGCGCGTAGCGGCGTCGCCGTTGTGTTCCGCGTTCGGGGGCGCGGACTGCACGTGATACAGCAGCGTGTGTCCGCCGGAGACGATGAGGCAGATCGCGGGCAGTTCCGGAGCTCTGCCGCCAAGATGCGCTTCGAGAAATACGGCGTGAACGTGGCCTTCGAGGTGATTGACGGGCACGAGCTGTTTCCCCAATTCGGTGGCAAGTACTTTGCCGTACGTTACTCCCACTAATAGCGAACCTACCAAGCCCGGGCCCTGGGTCACACCGACAGCGTCGATGTCTCTGAAATCGAGACCCGCTTGGAGAAGCGCTTCGCGCACGACGGGGACGATTTGGCGCAGGTGTTCGCGCGAGGCAAGTTCGGGCACTACGCCGCCGTACTTGCGGTGAATGTCGAGTTGCGAAGAGACTACGCTGGATAAAATCTCGCGCCCATCCACGACAACCGCCGCGGCCGTTTCATCACACGAAGACTCGATTCCAAGAATGCGCGTTGGCATGATCTTTTTCCCAACGAAGGAAATATTTATGTTAGCACAGTCGCGGAAATCGCCCGCATAAGTCGCCAGATTGGCAGGCGGGCATATTCGGGTGGTTGAGGGGAGTGTGTCGCCCCTGCCGGGGCTTTCATTTTGTTCCGGGCCACCGGACCCACGGCTGCCGCGATGGGTTACGATCTTCCGCCCGTCAGGGACTCTCATGAGCGAGCAATTCGTGCAGCGCAGGCAATTCCGCATACGGTAGCTAATGCCCTGGATCGGACGCCCTACTCCCGGGAAAGCGCATGGGCCCGCTAACAAATAGGGGGCCTAGCAATAATTTGTCATTCTGTGTGCCGAATGAATGATACACTGCTGCCGTTTTCCGCACTTACCCTTCCGCCGTGCCCATAGGGGCGTCGGTTCTTGCACCAGCAGAACGAAATGTAAGACGGAAGCCGGGGAACGTCGGAGCCTGTCCAACCGGCACGTCGTCAGAGAAGAATAAAACGATGAAAATATTGCTCTATAGTCCCGACAATGGCGTGACGCGGAACTTTATGCCGCACCTGTGGATGTTTCTCCTGCAGTCGCTCACCCCGCCCGGCCATGAAGTGGTGCTGATCGACGGCAACGCGCAGCCGATCGACGAAGCCGGCATTGCGCGCTACGTCCGCGAAAATAATATTGCGCTGGTGGGCATCGGCTGCATGACGCGCATGATCGCGAAGGCCTATCGCATGGCCGACGCCGTGCGCGCCGCCGGCGTGCCGGTGGTGATGGGCGGGCCGCACGTCACGGAAATGCCTGACGAAGCGCTCGGCCGGAAATCCGGGAAGCGCCATGCCGATGCGGTGGCTCTTGGCGAAGCCGATGAGACCTGGCCGAAGATCGTGGCCGATGCCGCGCTCGGGCAGCTCAAGGAGATCTATGCACCCGTGGATGAATTTGGGCAGGAGCGCAAACCGAGCCTGCAGGCATATCCGTCTATTCCGTGGCACTCGATCGACCTTAACCAGTTCAATGTCGTACCGAAATTCGCCGGACCGATGCTTAAACGGTTTCGCGGCGGCTGGGGAACCTTCCGCGTTATTCCCGTGGAGTCCGGGCGCGGATGCCCGTATGGGTGCGAATTTTGCACGGTGACAGGCTTTTTTGGAGATTCCATCCGCTTTCGGAGCAACAAAAGCGTTGTGGATGAATTATTGATGCTCAAGGCCCGGGCCAAGAGCGAACGCGGCCAGATCGCCGTCTTCTTTATCGACGATAATTTCGCCATCAACCCCAAACGGACGAAATCCCTGTTGCGCGACATCATCGCTGCCAACGCCCAGGTCTACTGGATCGCGCAAATCAGCGCAAACCTTTTGCGCGACGAGGAACTCGTCGATCTCATCGCTGCCTCGGGAGGCATATGGATTTTCATCGGCATGGAGTCCATCGATCCAACGAACCTCGCCGACGTGAACAAGGGGTTCAACAAACCGGGTGAGTATGCCGCCGTGCTGCAAAGGCTGGCCGACCGCAACGTCTTCGCGATCACTTCCTTCATGTTCGGCATGGACAACGACACGGTCGGAGTGGCGGAGCGGACGCTTCAGCAAATCCGCACTTGGCCCGCGGGGCTGCCAATCTTCGGTTTGATTACTCCTCTGCCCGCTACGCCGCTCTACGCGAGGCTTGAGGCCGCGGGACGCCTGACTCGGCCCAAGCACTGGGAGGAATTCATACCCTTTGCGATGGCCCATACGCCCTTGAAAATGACCATCGGGGAAGCTCACGCCGAGGTTAAGTACGGGTGGAATCATTCCTACAGCCCGGAAGCTATCGCGCAAGCCGTGCGTTCGTTCAGCTACAAACCACTGGGTTATCGCATCAATATTCTCATCGCGCGCCTGTGTTTCCGCGGGATCTATTTCCCGCAGATGGGGCCGCTGGCCTGGCTGAAGGTGCTTTATGAAAACAGGCAGACCATCGCCGATATCGTGAAGGAAGGGTTTCGCGACTGGCTCAGCGGAATGTGTAAACGGCCCACGCACTCCGAGACGGTGAGCAGTGCCGGCGATTGAAGCCTGCTCGCTTTCATCTGCACATAAGCCACTGATTCTCCGTTTCGCGTTGTCCGGGTACGGCCCAATACTTTAATTGACCATTCCCCATAAATTCAGGAGGGCGTAGCGCGCTTCACGCGTCAGGGGCTAAAGCTTGCTTTTTTCGGTGGTTTGCTGGCCCGACTGAAGCCGCGACTCACAATTACCATTTATGAGTTAGCCGCTAGAGATTTGATGCTAGGAACTTCTAAGGCAAACCATGGATTGACACTGAATGCGAGCGGCAAGTAATGTGGCTACAGGATCATTCACCGATGGCCGAGAATCCAAAACGCGTTCGCAAAGCGGTGCTTCCCGCCGCAGGTCTGGGCACGCGGTTTCTGCCCGCGACCAAAGCGCAGCCTAAGGAAATGCTGCCGGTGGTCGACAAGCCGCTCATACAATATGTGGTCGAAGAGTGCGTGGCCTCCGGAATTGACAACATCATTGTGGTCACCGGCAGGGGGAAAAACGCGATTGAAGATCACTTCGATTCGTCACCCGAGCTGGAAGGTTTTCTTGAGGAGAAAGGCAAATCCGATCTGGCGAAATTGGTGCACGATATCGGCAACATGGTGCACTTCAGCTACACGCGGCAGAAGGAACCACTTGGGCTGGGACATGCCGTGCTAGTAGCAAAAGAACTCGTCGGGAACGAGCCATTCGCCGTACTGCTCGGCGACGTGATCATTCCGGGACCGAATCCCGCCACGAAGCAACTGATCGAGGTGTATGAGAGCACGGGAAAAGGCGCCATCGCTGTCGAAGAGGTGCCCCGCGAAAGGACCGGACTGTACGGGATCGTCGACGTGGAACAGAAGAACGGCGCGGGCGCGAACAAACGCATTTTGAAAATACGCGACCTGGTCGAGAAGCCCAGCCCCGCGGAAGCGCCTTCGACGCTGGCCGTGACCGGACGGTATCTGTTACCTCCCGAAATTTTCGATTGCCTGGAGCGGACCAAGCCGGGACGCGGGGGCGAGATTCAGCTCACGGACGCGCTGCGACTTCTGGCGCATGAAATCGGGCTGCTTGCGTATGTCTACGAAGGGAAATCGTACGATGCCGGAGACAAGCTCGGCTTTTTGAAAGCCACCGTTGAAATCGGGCTGGAGAATCAGGAATTCGGCCAGGATTTTCGCGAATATCTGCGGGCGCTGAAGCTATAGGACGGGCTTCAGCCTGTCTCCTTTTTTCGCGCTGCCGAAAGTCAAAACCAGACAGGCTGAAGCCCGTCCTACTCGGAATTACTTCTCTTTCGCTGTGCTTCCGGATTTTTTCTGTTCTTTTGCTGGAGAAGCGGATTTGGAATCCGACTTTTCCGATTTTTCCGTTTTCTCCGTCTTCTCGGTTTTCTCCGATTTTTCATCCTTCTCTGACTTGCTGGAATCGCCACCCGTCGTTTTTTTCCCGTAGTCGGTGACGTACCAACCGGAGCCCTTGAACTGAATCGAGGGGGCCGTGATTACGGACTCCACTTTGCCGCCGCAGTGCGGGCATTTCTTCAGGTGCGGCCCGTTTACATTTTCTATCTTATCGGTGTGGCGCTTGCATTTGAGACAGGCGTATTCATAGAGCGGCAATTCAGGTCTCCTTCAGACTCCCAATGGAATCCACTATCTTAACACGTTGCGCGGCCCGGAGTGCGGTCACGCCGGTGGAGGCTGATAAGTGGCGCGGGCTTCAGCCTGCGGAATTTAGTCCTTGCAAAGACGACCCCCACAAGCTGAAGCGTGTGCCACTTAGGCGTAAAACGACGCCGGTGGGTGCGCGCCGCCTGCGCATGTTAGACTCGCAGCAATGAGGAAAGCATGACCACGGACGTGCAAGACAATTTACCGACGGGATGCCTCTATCTGGTGGCGACGCCGATCGGCAACCTTGAAGACATTACGCTGCGGGCGCTGCGCGTACTGAAGGAAGCGGACCTCATCGCGTGCGAGGATACACGACAGACTCAGAAATTGCTGCAGCACTACGCGATTCACAAGGAGCTGGTCAGCTATCACGCCCACAATGAGCTGACGCGCGCGCCAGAACTGGTGATTCAACTCGAAGAAGGCGCGCAGGTGGCCCTGGTGAGCGACGCGGGGACTCCCGTGGTGTCCGATCCCGGGCACCGTTTAGTGGCGCAGTGTCTGCGCCATCACATCCCGGTCGTTCCTGTCCCCGGGCCATCCGCGTTTGTGGCCGCGCTGGCGGCATCCGGGCTGCCTGCGGAGGAATTTCTATTTGTAGGATTCCTGCCGTCACGCGCAGGAGCGCGCAGGAAGAAGCTCGATGCGTTGAAGTCCGAACCGCGGGCGCTGGTGCTGTATGAAGCGCCGCATCGGCTAGCGGAAACGCTCTCGGACGCCGCGGAAATTCTCGGATCGCGCGTCGGAGTCGTGGCCCGGGAAGTCACCAAAATTCATGAGGAATTCCTGCGCGGATCTCTAGCCGAGCTTCGAGACGCGGCGCGCCAACGAGCTCCTCGGGGCGAAATTACTTTGTTGATTGGCCTGGCGACGGGAGAAGAGCTACCGGCGGTTCCCACGGTTTCGCTGAAACAGCGCGTTGAACAGCTCGAAGCGGAGGCGGGGCTGGATCGCAAGGCGGCGCTCAAGCAGGCGGCGCGGGAACGCGGGCTTGCCAAGCGCGAGGCGTATAAGCAGCTTTTTTTGGAGCGGTGACCCCAGCGGTCCCTAAAGATTCAAGAGAAAAATATGCGGTGCTTCAGAAACGACATCGGTATTTGTGGCACATGCTTCAGCTTGTGGGGGGTCATCCTTGTAAGGTCAAAACCACACAGGCTTGAAGCGTGTGCCACTCCTAGGTCGACTCGGAAACGAACATACGGTTGAAACGAGGACCAGTGAACTCGACGCCCACGATCGTTTGCTGCTCGTCTCTTCCCTGCTTCAGGTGGACGACGCGGCCTTGGGTGGAAAACTCTGTATCGTCGCTGGCCGCTGTGGGGACCACGGGTATTTGGATTTCCAACTGGCCGCCGAGGTCGAGCGGAAAACGCGTGGCAAACGCGGCGCCGCCGCGGCATAAATTTTCGCTGGAAGTGCGCTCCTCGAAGGATAATCCGGTGCGGTCGGTTCCGCGAACCACAATCGGGAGATGTACCGGGACTCTGCGTTCCCTGCGGCGCTCGATTGCTGGGGTCGAAGCGCTGGCTGCGGTCATCCAGTACCTCCTCAGGTTACAGTTTGGGCAAAAAATACGTCCACACGGTCGAGAATCTCGGCCGGAGTGCGGGCCGTATGCACATTTCTCCGCAGTTCGCCGCCATTTCGCACGCCGTGGGTAAAGTAGCTGGTGAACTGCTTCATTCTGCCGATCGCATCGGGCCATTCGGTATCGACCAGATTTCGGAAATACATGGAAAGCAACTGGTAGCGGTCCCACTCGCTCGGTTCGTCATAAGATCCTGTCTCGGCGAATTGGGCGATCTGGCGGAAAATCCAGGGATTGTTTGACGCCGCGCGGCCGATCATTACGGCGTCGCATCCGGTCTCACGGAGCATGCGCGTGGCGTCCTCTGGAGAGTTAATGTCGCCGTTGCCGATCACCGGCATGCGCACGGCCTGCTTTACGTCGCGAATGACGTTCCAATCGGCGCGGCCGGTGTAGCCCTGCGCGCGCGTCCGCGGATGAACGGCGATGCCTTCGACGCCGATCTGCTCGGCCAGGCGGGCTACCTCCGCGGCGACGATGCTGTGTTCATCCCATCCGGCGCGAATCTTGATGGTCATCGGAATTCGCACGGCGGAGCGCACGGCGCGAAGGACTTGCTCGAGAGCATTCAAATCCCGCAGCAGACCCGAGCCGCCGCACTTCACTACTTTTCTTGCGGGGCAGCCGAGGTTGACGTCCACGATGTCAAAGCCCAGTTGTTCGACCATTCCCGCGGCGCGGGCCATCACGTCGGCGTCGGCGCCGAACAACTGGCCGGTGATGGGGTGCTCGTCCGGCTCAAAAAAAAGATAGCGGGCGGTACGGGCGGAGTTGCGCGTGATGCATTCGGCGCTGGTAAATTCGGTCATGATCAGGCCGCAACCGCCGAGGCCGCGAATCATGCGGCGAAAAACGGTGTCGGTCACTCCGGCCATGGGCGCGAGAACCGTGCCGGGAGAGATATGCTTGTCGCGAATCGAAAAGGGCGCGGGCAGCATTTTATTTAGAGTAATCTCTCGTCGAGATTCTTAGTTTGCGATTCTGCAACAGTTGTGCCGGGCGCGTCAACGGCGGCCGGCGCGGTGGAAAGAAGCTCAGGGGCCCCGCTTCCCTTGGAGGAAAGATGCGCCGCAAGGGCTTCCTGCGAGCCGTCAAAAAATCCTTCCACAATTTTCTCGACCGCTTTCAAGCGAGCCTCGTCGGCGCTGAGCCTGGCCTGATAATGAAAGGCGCGGCCCACTTTGCGGCGAGCCACGATGCCCTTTTGCTCGAGGCGATCCATGATGGTCATGACGGTGGTGTAGGCGCGCGGGCGGGACGCGGCCAGGGCGCGATGGATGTCGCGCACCGTGCCTTCGCCCAAGGGCCAGAGTACGCTCAGACATTCCAGTTCGAGCGGGGCGAGGTCGAGAATCGAATGTCGCGGGCCTGCGCCTCGCGATGGGCCGGCGCCTTCCATGTCGCTATTCATTTCCATCCGAAGGACTCCCCCCTCCGGCTGCCGCCTGAGCTGCGGAGTTTTTTTCCTTGGACGCGCCCGAACCGGCAAGGAAGTGATCGGAGCGCAGGAGGCGCCGTTCAAGAGCCCCGCTGAATGCCGTCCAATTCCCTTCTCCCTGATCGGAATCGAGCGCGGAGCGGATCGCGCCCATCTTGGAATCGAGGTCGTCCAAATAATGCAGCAGCAGGGCTTCGCGGAACATGGGAAGCTTCGGCGAACCAAATTCATATTGCCCGTGATGGGAAATCAGCATGTGCTGCACCAGGGTTTTCAACGCGGGCGGAAATCCCTCGATTGAATCCATTTTTTTGGTGACCAATTCGTATTCGATCAGGATGTGGCCGAGAAGTTGGCCTTCATCGGTGTATCCGAGCGAGCGCTCGTAACTGAGTTCCTGCAACTTTCCGAGATCGTGGAGGACGGCGCCGGACAGCAACAAGTCAGCGTCGGCTTCGGGATAATGGCCGAGGACGGCGCGGCAAAGATTGCACAGGCTGAGGACGTGTTCGAGCAGCCCTCCATAATAGGCATGATGCATGACCTTGGCCGCGGGCGCCCGTTTCAATCGAGGGACGATTTCCGGATCCTGAACCACGCTGTCCAGGAGTTTCCGGAGCCAGGGATTGCCCACCGACGCGACGACTTCGAGAAGCTTCGCGTACAGATCGTCGACGTTTTCTTTGGTGTGCGCGAAAAAATCCGCCGGATCGACTTCGCTTTCTTCGGCGCGGCGAATTTTCTCGATGGCCAGCTGAAGTTTGTTGCGGTAATTTTCGACGCGCGCCTGAATCTTCACATAATCGTCGCGCTCAAACGAGGCGGCCATGCGGTCAAATCCGTCCCACATGCGCGCCTCGACGCGTCCGGTGGCGTCGCCCAGCTCCAGGCGCAGGTAGGCTTTACCTTCTCGGGTGGCGCGAATTTCCTTAACGCAGACAAGAAAGTGAGAGGTAACGGTCTGGCCGTCCTGGAGATTCGCGACGAAACTCTGTTTCATGTGCCGGATTTCTTCTTTGGAAGAATGCCAAATCTGCGGCCGGATTTCTTGGAATCGTCCTTTTCGGGAGCGGCGGCGACTTCCTCGATCGGCTCGGCTTTCACGGCGGCGGTGTCGGTGTACCCCGGCTTGATCTGGAGGTAGCTGTCTTCGCGCAGAGTGGTCAAATAGGCGCGCATGCCGGGCTCCATTTTCTGTTCGTAAAGTTTGTTGCTGATTTCAGGATCCACTTTCTCCAGGGGTTGCTCGCCCGCCTCGTACCGCTCGCGGACCTGCAGAATTTCAAATCCTGTTTTGGTCTCCATGACCTCGGTCATCTGGTTGCGATTGAGGGCGAACACTTTATCCGCGATCTTGGCATCGAGCTGCGAGCGCTGAAAGGCGCCGAGTTCGCCGGACTGCTGAGCCGTGGGGCTGTCCGAATAGCGCTTGGCCAGTTCTCCAAAATCGTCGCCATTGTTCATGACCCGGTCGCGCAAATTCTCGGCTTTTTTGCGCAGGGCCGGGAGATCGGCGTCGGGCTTGCCTTCCGTGGAGACAAAAATTTCGCGAAGGACGACGGTTCCCGGGCGGACAAACTCGCTCTTATGATCGTTGTAATATTTGACGATGTCTTCGTGGCTGACAATGATTTTCGAGCCCACTTCCTTGCGAATCAATTCCTGCGTCAGGAGCTGGTCGCGAATCTGGGTCTTGAAATCCTCGAAGTCCTGGCCGGACTTGGTCACCTCGGCTTCCAACGCTTCCATGCTGGGCAATTTGTTTTGCAGGCGGATGGCGTCCAGCCGCTTGATGACTTCGGCGTCGACGTTAATTCCGTTATCCTTGGCGCGCTGCGTCAGCAAGGATTGATCGATCAAATCACGAAGCAGGTCTTTGTCCTTCGACGCGACCATCGTGCGAATCTGCTCGGCAGTGCAATTCGCACAGGCGTCCCGCGCTTCGCCCTCGAGAGATTGCCGCGCTTTTTCCAGGTCCTCCCGGGTGATGATCTCGTTGTTCACGCGGGCGACAATTTCCTCAACAACGGTGCTCTTGGTTTGCGCGCGCGCGGAAACGCCCAGGCCCGCGAAAATTAAAAGAAAAATCAACCACATGCTTGGTTTCATAAGTTTCGCTCGCGTCCAGTTTATCGCTTCGTTTCCAGGGGAAGCAACACGTTTCTGACGCTTTCGGCCACGCGGCCGCGGCGGTCCAGGCGGATCCACAGCGTGCCGTTGGGGTCCAGCCGCAATCCTTCCTTCTGGGAGCGGATAAATTTCACGAGATTTTCCGGCGACAGAGGCGTCTCGGGATGAAATTTTATGGCCACTTCATTGGCGCGCCTCTCGATGGACGAGATAAGCAGCCCCTCGGCGAGCCCCTTCAGCAGCGCGTAATCCAGCAGATTACCAACCGCGGGAGGCGGCGCCCCGAATCGGTCGGTGAATTCGTTGTTGACCTCTTCCCTTTCGGCTTCTCCGGTAATGCCGGCGATGCGTTTGTACGTCCGCAGACGAAGATTTTCGTTTGGGATGTACTCTTCTGGGATGCGGATATCGAGCCCGAGGTTGATCGTGGCGCGCATCTCGGGCTTGACCTCCTCGCCCTTGAGCGTGGCCACTGCCCGCTCCAGCATCTGTACATACAAATCGAAGCCGATGGCGTTGATGTGTCCGTGCTGCTGGCCGCCGAGCAGGTTACCAGCTCCGCGCAGCTCGAGATCGAGCGCGGCCACTCGGAATCCCGCGCCGAGCGCGCTGAATTCCTTCAGGGCGGCGAGGCGGCGCGTGGCCAGCGGCGTGAGCGAAACATCTTCGGGAACGAGCAAGTAGGCATAGGCGCGCTGGTTGGAGCGTCCCACGCGCCCTCGGAGCTGATAGAGCTCGGAAAGACCGAAACGGTCGGCGCGATTGATGAGGATGGTGTTCGCGCGCGGGATGTCGAGGCCGTTTTCAACAATCGTCGTGCAAACCAGAACATCGGCCTCGCCGCGCACAAATTTGAACATCACGGACTCGAGTTCCTTCTCATTCAACTGCCCGTGTCCCACCACCACGCGCGCTTTGGGGATCAGTTTGTTAACCAGATCCGCGATGGTATAAATCGATTCGACGCGATTGTGCACCAGGAAAACTTGCCCTTGCCGGGAGAGCTCCTCCTCGATCGCGCGGCGCATGAGCGATTCGGAAAATGGAGAGACCACGGTTTGAATGGCCAGGCGATCCTTCGGAGGCGTTTCGATGACGCTCATGTCGCGCAATCCTACGAGCGACATATTGAGCGTGCGCGGGATAGGAGTCGCCGAAAGCGTCAGGACGTCGACGTTGAGCTTGAGTTCCTTGAGACGTTCCTTGTGCGCGACGCCGAAGCGCTGCTCCTCATCCACGACCAACAGGCCGAGGTCGTGAAACTTCACGTCCTTGGAAAGCAGCCGGTGGGTGCCGATGACGATGTCCACCTGCCCGGTTTCCACTCCGGCCAAGACGGCTTTTTGTTCGCGCGGCGTGCGAAAGCGGCTGAGCAGATCGACACGCACCGGAAATGCGGCGAAGCGGCGGCGGAAAGTTTCAAAGTGCTGAAAGGCGAGCACGGTGGTTGGAGCGAGCACGGCAACTTGTTTCGAGTCGGAGACCGCTTTGAATGCAGCCCGCATGGCCACTTCAGTTTTGCCGTAGCCCACGTCGCCGCACAACAAGCGGTCCATGGGCTGGTGACGCTCCATATCGCGTTTCACATCGCCGATGGCGATGGCCTGGTCCGGCGTTTCTTCAAACTCGAAGGCGTCTTCAAATTCCCGCTGGAACGCGCCGTCGGACGAAAATGCGAAGCCCTCTCCTGCTTTCCGTCCGGCGTAAAGCTTCAATAATTTGTCGGCCATGTCCTCGACCGACTTCTTCACGCGCGCCTTTCGCGCCGTCCATGTGCTTCCGCCCAGTTTGTCGAGGACGGGTTTGGCGCCCTCGACGGCGCGGTAGCTTTGCACGAGGTCGAGCCGCTCGAGCGGAACGTAGAGGCGCGCGTCCTCCGCATACCTCAGGCGCATGAATTCGCCGCGGGCGCCGCCGTTTTCGATTTGATGCAAGCCCTCAAACTGGCCGATGCCGTGGTCAACGTGGACGACGTAATCCCCGGGCTTCAGCTCTGAAAAATCGCTGAAGAAGCTGGCCGTTTTTGGGCGGCGTTTGGCCGCGCCCGGCAGCATGGTTTCAAAGACATCCCCGGTGCCGAAGATGGCGACGCGCGCGTCGAGGAACACGACGCCTTCCGTAAACGGAGCGCGGCACAGAACCACCGCGGGAACGCTGCCGGCGGAGGAATCCTCGGCGAGGCGCGCGCTGGTGGCGCTTTCTTCAAGCTCACCGAGGCGGAAAGGGACCTCGTATTCGTGGCACAAGTCGGCGTAACGTTCGAGTTCGCCAAGACTTTCGGCGGCCAGCAATACGCGCTCGCCCGCGGCGATGCGCTCGCGCGCTTCGGCCATGAACGCAGGCACGTTGCCGTGAAAACTTGAGGTCGGTTGCGTTTGAATCGTTCGAGTGTCCGAGTCCTCGCGCATCAGGCCAAGGTGTTCGAGCTCCAGCCGCGGGTGTCTTGAAAGCTGGGCGTCCCATTCGCCGGTGAAGTAATACGAGGACACGGCCTCCAACGAATCGCTCTTTATCGATTCGAGGTCTTCCATCGCGCTTTCTAAAAAAGCGCGCGAAGCTTCCTCGATGGCTCCCGGCTCGTCTAGGAGGACGACCGTGTCTTCACGCAAATCGAACAGGGAATGCGCGCGAACAGCGCCTTCCGCGCCGGCTGAGTTTCCGTATCCTTCGCCAAAACCGTTGGCAGGCTGCTCGGCAAGAGGGGGAAGCGTGACATGTTCGATCGGGCGAACGGAGCGCTGGGTGTTGGGATCAAACTCGCGCAGGGATTCCACCGAATCTCCGAACAGTTCGAGGCGCACGGGGCGCTCGGCTTCGGCGGGAAAAATGTCGACGATTCCCCCTCGAACCGTGAATTGGCCGGGCATTTCCACCATATCGTGGGATTCGTAACCGACGCGCCGGAGGTGAGCGACCAGATCGTCGAGCGAAACGGATTCGTCGCGCGCCAGCGTGCGCGCCTGCTCGGCGTAGTAAGCTGCATCGGCGAGTCGCATGCGCGCCGCCGTAACCGGCGCAACGACGACGCGCGCCTGGCCGGTGGCATATCGCCACAGGGTCACCGCGCGGTTTTCAAGAATTTCCGCGTGCGGGGCTGCCTCCTGCCAGGGCAGAACATCCATGGCCGGCAAAACGGCCACTTGCGTAGCTTCCTGGCCGGCAAGAGCGGTGTAGAAAAATTGCATCGACGCGGCGAGAATTTCCGCGCGCGCGCCGGATTCGACCAGGACAACCATAGGCCGCCGCAGTTCTGTCGCCACGATGGCCGCGAGGAGGGCTTTGGCCGTGCCCGTAAGACCCCCGATACGCTCGCGCGCATTTCCGCTCCGCAACAAGGCCATTGCGGATTCCAGCGCGGGATGACGGCTCACCGATGCCAGAGTTTCCGAAACCGATGACAGGATCATGATTTGTCGTGGGTGTCGCGCGAAGCGGTCGAAACGCCGGCGCCGGCATTGCGGATTCGTTGGACGATACTCGTAGTCGAATATCCGGGTGCAAGCGGAATGGAAACCACGCGTCCACCTGCGGCTTCCACTTCCTCGCGCCCAGCCACCTGGTCGGGCGACCAATCCGCGCCCTTGACGAGGATGCTCGGAAGGAGCCGGGCAATCAATTCGCGCGGCGTGGGCTCATCGAAAATCGTTACGTAGTCCACCGAGGCAAGCGCAGCAAGAACCTCCGCGCGGTCCTGCTCGGAAACCAGCGGGCGCTCGGGCCCTTTGTTGCCGCGGACGCTGCGGTCGCTGTTGATCGCCACCACCAGCACATCGCCCAGGGCGCGCGCCTCGGCCAGGCAGCGCACGTGGCCGGGATGCAGTAAATCGAAACAGCCGTTGGTGAAGACTACGCGGCGGCCAGCGCGCTTTTCGCGCGTTGTCACCTGAATCAATTCATCCTGAGAAATAATTTTTCCCATGGAAGACGCAACGCGCACGAGATTTACGAGTGGCACTCTGCAAAAGACATCACATTCATACTATCATGCGGACGGCCCGTCTGTTTTCCCGTCGAATCCGCGAAGCGCGGCCCAGGCACTCAGAGAACGTCAAAACACGTAGTTGACGTCGAACTGCAACCGCTTGAGCGTATCGATTGGCGGATTCGTGTTGCCGAAATTCAGAGGGCGTCCGAACAACCCGATGAAATCGAGGATCACATTGCTCCGGATGGTATAGAACACGCTGAAACGGTGCTCGGTCACGTTGCTGCCCTGATACATCTGGTTGTAGTTCAAGTTGGACAGAACCGCCTCCCGCTCGATGAACATGCGCGTGTAGCCAAACTGCAAATCATGCTTCTGAAGGATCCGGCCAATTTCGGCTTCCGCCCAGTAACCGCGCCGCTGGCGCGGGTCGCAGGAAAAATTCTCAGATTGCGTGAATTTGGTTGTGGCCGTGTTTACCGGCGTCAGCAGAATATTTCCGACGTTCGCGCAGGCCCTGGTGTTCTGCACGAAGTCTCCAATAATGGCAACCGGCCAACGCTCGGAAGGAGTCTTGACGTCGAAACGCGCGATGGAGTCGAACAGGGCGAACTTGGAGGCAAACTGCGCATTGGCAATCGAAGTCACTCCCGTGGGTTCGCTTGTTCCGTTGACGTTAACCACCGAAGTTGCCGTCGTTGTGGCGACTGAATTCTGCACTGCTCCGCCCCCTCCCGCCAGCGGCAGCAGGCCTATAAACGGCGTCGCAGGGTTCTTAGCGCTGGCGCTGGCCAACGCCAGCGCCATGGGATCGGCATTGTGAAAGTTATAGAAGCCGTTGTACGCGGTTAGCTCCAGCCACTTGGCCAGCCGCCACTCGGTTTGAAACTGGCCGCCATAGACGGCTGTTTGCATAAGGCTCTTGTTTTGCAAGGAGGCGCCGGCAACCTGGGAGAATGGCAACTCAAAGCCGACAAAGGCAACGCGTTTAAAGACCGGCGTGGAACTGAGCTGGAAATTCAGCGTTTCGCCAAAGCCCTCGGGATTCAGGTCCTTGTCCCAAGTAAGTTCGGTGTTGTACCAGGGATAGCTGAACTTGCCGGCCACCAGGCTCAGCGGCTTGAATTGCCTGGGATGATATTGGATGAAGGCTTTGTCCAGGGCAATCGGCTTGCGCGCGTAGAATCCGGTTAGAGTCTGGTTGGTGGAGGTGGGATCGTTGATGTTGCCGGAAGCTAGAGTGAATCCTCCCGAGAGATCCTCATTGAGTTGCACATCAATATTGAAACGCAGCCGGTAGTTTTGCAGATTCTGGTCCAGGGATCGATCGCTCGGGCCACCAAAGAAAGCGTCCTCGCGTAGACGAAAGTCTCCGCTAAACGACAGGGGGCCCAGCTTTTTCATCCTTTGCTCCAGTTCGCCTAACCGCCTGTCCACACTGCCTTGCGCCGGAGGAGTCTTCTCCTGTGCATCCGGGATGGCGGCCACGCTTTCGAGCCCGGCATCGGCTGGCGAACCCGAACCTCGTATTGGCAAGGCGGGCTGAGCTGAAGCGAGAAAATCCTAGGCTTCCTTTGACGGGGCATGCAGTTCCGCCTCAAGCCTGGCGATGCGATCCAGTTCGTCGAGAACGGCTGCGCGCTCGGACTCGAGTTCCTGGGCCTGTTTCGCGATCTTTTCCGATTGTCCCTGCACGGTTTCGCGCATTTGCTGCAGTTCGGTCAGCATTCGCGCAAGGGGCGTCGGAGCCGGCACATCCGGCCGGCTTTCGGCGGGCGCTGAAGCATTGCCGCCAGGGGGCGACTCCGCTGCGCCGCTTGCAGGCGTCACGGCATCTCCCTCCCCCGCGCGCGCGGCCACGGAAGACATACTGACGGCCAGAAAAATAAAAAGCTGAACGGCCATTTTCTTCAGACTCTCTCTTCGGAACATGGAACTCTCCTTATTTGTGACGAACCGAAAAACAAAAAACCCACCGGCCAAATACCTTTCTGGCGGTGGGTATAAGAAGTGCCGGGTTATGATTCTGCGAACTAGATTTTCAGCCTCCCCGCACCTGTAGGCACACACGCATAGAATTCGCAACAAGGACAGCTACTTGGGGTGCCTTGGCGGAGCGGTTTCATCACAAGTAGAATACGCGAGCCAGTTCTGAATTACAAGAAACACTTCTGTTCCTGGCGAACGGAAATCCCAACTGACTGGCTGAGATTTCGCCTTCACTCGAGGCTGTTCCCGGTCAAGGTGATAGGCATGCCATCATTCGTTATCCACCCTCCTAAGGTCGAGCGACACATAACGATCAGAGCCACTGCCTGACGCATCAGCCTCTCGGGAACCAGCCCGCCACGAGAAGGAAACTAAGCGTTCGCGCGAAGATCTGACTGCTTCCGGCGGGGTCCTGCTTTTCATCGATTTAGCTTGCATTTGTGACTTAGTTCAAAGATGCTCAGCGTGTTTCGGGGTACGGTCAGCATCAATTTGGGGGGCGTGCGAACAAAATCCCGCAGATTTTGTTCCTGCGCAAAAACCGCTCATAACGCGAATGGACTGCAGGATTTGCGCATAGGGAATGCGCGCGGCGGTCGCGCGCTCAACCGGGAGGCACAGCGATGTGGGAAGCACTGGAACAAACGGGATGGGTGAAGACGTTCGGCAGCACGGGTTGGATGTACGCGAGCGTCTCCGTCATTCATTACCTGACGATGTTTTGGTTTATCGGTTCCATGGCGGTGGTGGACTTGCGCGTCATGGGAATCGCGGCGCGCAAAAGAAATCTCTCGGAACTCGCCGGGCAACTCTTTCCCTGGGCGTGGACGGGATGCGTTCTGGCAGTCATATCGGGGTTTTTCATGTTCGCGACGGCTGCCGGAGATTGGGCGCCAGATTCGATTTTCCACTACAAGTTGGGTTTGATCGTACTATCCGTCGGCCTTGCGATCCTGGTGCAACGCGGCGTGCCGAAGTGGGCTGCGGCGCCGGAAATTCCGACGGCCGCAAAAGTCATCGCCACAATCGCATTGGTGTCCTGGGTTGCGACCATTCTGATGGCCTCGGAAATTCCGGCGATGGAAGGACTGGGATAAGGACCGCCATGACTCGGTAGGGACGCGACCGGTAGAACTTCACGACTCCGAAAGAAAAGGGGACGCCCGCTATGTACGAAATGCTTGTGAGTTTCGCAAAATGGCTCGAAGGAACTCCATGGGGGACCGGTGTCCGCACCTCGCTGTGGGCGTATCCGTTCACCCAGCTGATTCATTTCACCGGGCTGTCCATCTGGCTGGGGACCAATTTGGCGCTGGACTTGCGGCTGCTGGGGCTGGGAAAGCGGCGCGAAACGGCCGCGCAGCTGAGGGACGATTTGTTCGCCTGGAATTGGATTGGTTTCTGCATTGTCGTGCTGGGCGGTTTTCTTCTATTTTCCTCGACCGCGACGACGTTTCTGGTGAACATTGCCTTCCGCTGGAAGCTTGGCATTTTTGTTCCGCTGGCTTTGCTCTGGCACATCTTCGTGCAATGGAAGGCGCGCGACTGGGGAGCGACGCAGGACGCTCCTGCCGTCGCAAAATTATCGGGGCTAGCGGAAATTCTGCTGTGGGTCTGCGTGATTACGGCGGCCGTCCAAATTCCCAACCACTAGCCTTTTCTTATCCGATTGAAAAAATACCGCACGTTCCTGCCACGCAAGTTTATTTCGGCTGTTTCTCCGCTTCCTTAGCCTTTTGGGAACCCTCGGCGGAAATCTGATTATAGAGAGTTTCTTCCTCATGCGTTTGCCACTCGAAGTTTTTGGCAATTTCACTTGCTGTACTGCGTTCGGCGGGATCTGTTATCTCGTCCAACTTCTTGGTTCGGTCCAAATAAGATTGAGCAAACCGGAGAGCTCTTCGCGCCTGACCATACAGCTTTTGTTCCCAGGCATCCCGATCCGGAAATTGGGCGTCGCCCACTACTTCCTTAGCCAATTGTGTTTGTGACTTGTTCGCAAGTTTGTCGATTATTTTCTGGACCGGCTGCGCGTTGGTCTGAGGATCATCGGGCGGAGCAACTTGCACATGTGCTACTGCGGAGGAAGCATGCGGCACATCGTCATCCGTAAATACGTGCTTCGCGGAAATCGCGGACAGGTATTTTCTTTGCTTGCGCGCGATATCCACGAGAGAAGGTTCGCTCCCGTTCGTACCGCCTGGCGGTATTAAGCCGGGCAAATCGAGAGGCGAAGGTTCTTTAGCGTTCAGATTCCGCGTGCGGTCCAGGTCCACATCCTTAAGTGGGATCGCTATTTCTTTCCCGTCCCCGGCCGTATAGAAAAGCGTTGTCTCCGTAGCATGATACTTCTCAAACTGGATCGTTTTTCCGTCCTTAAGCGCAACCTGATGCGCCCGCAGTGGAACGGCAATTAGGGCAACGAGCGTCAGCCCGGATAGGATCAAATTTCGGTTTCGCATGGCAAATTTCCCCCGGCACCGCTGCTAATAGTTATTTATTCCTAATACATCATTTCGCGCGATGAAACCACCCGGTAGTCCGACAAAGAGGACGCCTGGGCAACACACCCGCTGCTGTAATAAATGCCATTGCCGCCGCCACCGCTAAAATCGAAATTAGCGGCGCCCAGAGTGGCTAACGGGATTCCACTGGAATCAACTGTTTTGGCGACAAGAATCGCACCATTGTACGAGTTGTTGCCGCCGCCATTTCCCACCATGGAGCCTTTTCCAACGATGAGAACAATGCCATTCCACCCTACGTTGCCGCCGGGAGAGTATGTGCCTGTCACGACCAGGATTCCGTATCCGGTCACATTCCCGCTCGGCGAATAATCCCCGTTGATATAGATAATTTGCGGCGAAGCGGCCGTGCCCACATTTGCCAGACTGGATTGGTTGCTGTTATACACCTGGTTGGCATTGGCTTTAATAGTTGCCAGCAGGGCATTCAGTGAGCTGACCGAATTTTCAGTGGGAGGGATGCCCGCAGAAATGTTCTCCACATCTGGAGAGGCGCCTGCGCCGGTATAGTGATCTAGCCGGTTGGAAGGTATTCCCGCAACTACTGTCGCGATGTCCGGAGCGTTGGTAACGCCAATGGCCGCTCCCGCAGGAGCAGTTGCGGAACCTCCGCAGCCCGCGTGGTCGGCGCCGCTCATATGGTACGGATTCGAGTTTGGTCCGGTCACTGTAGATAGAGAAGCGTTCGATCCATCCAGGGTCAGTGCGGAGGGAAATGACAGGTTTAACTTATCCCGCGTCAATTCGTACTGCAGGACACGGCGAGAACCGCTCGGCGTGATGGCCATCGCGGTCATCAAGTAAACAGGGTTATTGGGTGACGCGCAGGCGATAGATTGGGCAAATTCGTGCCCCAGCGTGCTATTCCAACAGACATAATAGCTGGCGTCGGCGGACTTGCCGTCCACGTACATGAAGTTATGCGTTGCGCCAGACCATCCGGAAGCTGACGCGTTTGTTTTTAGGCTGATCCGCATCCACTTGTAGGGTAAAACAGGACTCACTGCATAGGTTGAACTAGCTGAAAGCGCGGGGGTGGTGCTCGTGAGACCGGGGCCAATATACCAGTTGGAGGCCGGAGGCACCTGGCCACCGGAGCAATTCACCTCCTTGCAGATTTCATCGTCGAAATACGCGTTGGATGTGAGCCACGGCGCCACGGTCTCACTGCCGGTGGGGTTGATGATATAAAGCTCTCCCGCAGTGGCGCCTGGCAAGGCCGTGGGAAGGTTGGCACTAACGGTATTGGTAGCGCTGGGTTGCATTCGGTCGCGCGCTTCCTCGAGCCCCGCCTTGGCGGCATAATAGGCGGTCTGTTCGTCCCGGTAGTTGCCGTTGATAGTGGTTTCGGTGTCGGTCGAATACGCCATGATCAGCCCGATCGATGTCACGATCAGCAAAGCGATCAAAGTCAATATCAGTGCCATTCCTCGTTCGTTTTGTTTTGGCTGTCTCATGGGTTTTCCTCGTGTCAAAGAGATGACTCCCCGGATATTCGTCACGGTTGGCAGCTATTGGTTTGTGAGGTAGCGGCGAGCGAACAATTCACGATAGTGACCTGGCCGCTCAGCGTGCTCTCCGCTGCCTGAAGGGTCTGGGGATCCACAACATTGGCTTTCGTCTTGAGCCGGATCAAAACTATCTTGATCGTCGCCAGAGTCTGTTGGTTTGCAAGGGTCGTCAAGTCGGCCGATGTAACAGTAGTCCCCGACGAAGTGTAGGCCACAAAAATGGGATCCGCGTTGGTGCCGGCGTTTTGCACGTTTTGTACCTCGTTTGAAAAAACAGTCGTGCCGCTGTTCTTGTCCACTGCGCTTCGTTGCAGGCAAGGGCAGTTGTTGCCGGTGGGCGCCAGTTTATAATCAACCACATCTACGTTACCGTCGCCCTCGACGTCCCCCTCAAACTTGATCTCACTGGGCCCGATCAGGGTGATCCCTGCGGCCAGCCTTGTGTCGGTGTAAATGGGCGCGGCCGGGGCGACTGTCCAACTGCTCGTATCGAACATGTGGGCGCTGGGGTAGCCCGTTTGGTGTGCGTCGCGCACGAACTGGTCCACGAAATCTCTGGACTCCTGAAAGATATCCAATTTTGTCTGCTCCCCGCGTGACCTCTGCTGAACCAAGCTAATCTGGCTCATTAGGCCGCCCACCGTAACCGACAACAGAAGCACAACGGCCAACAGTTCGATCAACGAGAAGCCTTGCTGGGAATGTTTCGATTTTTGTGTTCGCAGTTTCATGGGAGCCCCGTTAGATTCCTACGATCATTTTCAAGGTGACAGGCACCGCGATGTAATTCGCGTGCGTGCTGCCCACGATTGGTTTTGCGGCCACGGTGATGAGTTTGGTGTAGGTGGTGAGCGTCTTGATATTCCAGCGAACATCGTATGTCGTCTGGCGATCTCCCGTGGAAGCCTGACAGCCGTAATAAGTCATCGAATAACCGCTCACGATGCTCTGGGAGAAGTCGATGATTCCACTGGTCAATGGGGCGCCGGCTCCGGAGCTGGAGCCGGTGGTATTGATAGTATGGCTGGCGGAAGAAGTTGTTGGATTGCAATCTATAATCGTCATGCTGGTCGTTGCGTTAGCTGGCACAGCGGCGATCGTTTCGATGGTCATCTGCGCCAGGACCGTCGCCGAGGTGTCATTTTTGCTGCGGCTGTCATTGGCCATCGCCGTTATAATCAGCGCTATCCCAGCCATCAGGCCAACGAGCAGAATAGCTGCAGCAATCACCATCTCTATCAGCGTGAAGCCGGCCTGTGGATTCCGAAGCGCACCGTTTCCTTGCGTATGTTTGAATGTTCGCATGACCTTGTGTCCGCTCACGTCAGTTCAATTGATCCAGTTAAAACCGTCCCAGAACCAGACCTTCACACGGGCCGCGGCCGTAATCGAAACCGCTGCCCAGCCGTGACCCCCGAAAATTCTGGTATCTTGGAAATAGAAGAGGTAATTCACGTTGGCGCCGCACGGTGTCACGGTTACGTCGCAAGTCAGCCCCCGCGAATTGAAAGAAACATTTCCGCTCGTGGCGGTCCATCCGAGTGGGGTGCTTGTGGCATCCAGGTTCGCCGGTGCCCCGCTGGCCCCGCCGGGCGCAGCCACTTGATTGGCGTTGCCGCTGAACTGGATCAACGGTTCGCCGGTATCGTATGAACTGTTGTTGTTCAAGTCTATGTAAGCACCATGGCCACTTGGGACTCCGAAGCGAACCGTAAAGACCGCGTTTCTCTTGACGGCGGTAATGCGGGCTTGCTGTGCCAGCCCTGCAAAATTGGAGGCCGCGCCACGTAGCCTGATGTTGGCCAGAGCGTTGGCCACGTTTGGAATTGCCAGCGCACCCAAAATTAAGACAACAGCTACGACGATCGATAACTCGACTAGCGAATGACCGCTCCGTTTAGTGTTCCTATTTGGCTTCATGATCTCGACCAGCCCAAAACCTGACTCGGACCTGCGGTTTCCTGTGGGAGATTCCCCCAATTGCCTGATTCCCGTTTCCGTCTGCCCCAATCATTTTTCCAAGCACAACGAACGACGGCACTAGATGCGCAAGGCGCTAAATACAAAGCAAACCAACCACACGGAGTTACTAATCGCAGGTTTGTGACCAACCGGAAATTCTTCATAAGTGCCTCAGATTCAGCCGGTTGGGCCAAAATCAATAAAGCAAAGTTCGGCACCCCTCGAGCGGCTGGTTAAAATGCTACCGATGCTGGTGCTTGCTATCCCTAGTCTTATCGGCTAGATGCATCGCCTTCTTGAATCCGGAGTGGCGCCATTTGACCCCCTACAGAAAACCGCTGGTCAGAAACCAGGATGCCGGGCGGGGAA
This sequence comes from uncultured Acidobacteriota bacterium, assembly GCA_963813185.1. Taxonomy (GTDB): domain Bacteria; phylum Acidobacteriota; class Terriglobia; order Acidiferrales; family UBA7541; genus Palsa-360. Next base: position 164,495 of record CAWEYA010000017.1, on the reverse strand, counting down.
ACCACCGGCCGAACTGCTGCTCAACGGCAGGACTATTTGAGCCCGATTTTTCTAGGCTCGGAACGGCGAAAAGGCTGAACCATCGCATACCGGAATCGGTGGACGAGGAATGTCGCGGCTCTCAAGCAAGACGGACAACAAATAACAAACACTGTCATGATAAATTCGCGTGCGCAGGTTGATGATTTGTCCGTGGCAGTTACGCGTCACGCTGCTGCTTCGCCAATATTTTCTGTTATACTCGCGGCGAGGTTTCAAGCTGCGGGAACAGTCCCCTCGCACATTTGAGCCTTTCTTTCAAAGCGCCGGGTTCCGTGCCAGGCTTTGCCCTTTTCATCGAGGCGTTTGCATGCGTGATATCGCGATCGTGGGTGGAGGACCGGCCGGGGCCATGTGCGGAGAGAGGCTGGCCCGCTCCGGCTATAACGTCGCTATTTATGATGAACACCTGGCCTGGGAAAAACCGTGCGGCGGCGGCCTGACGCACAAGGCCATACGGGCATATCCTTTCCTGCTGAACGGACCCTATCCCAAAAAACTGATTCGCACAATTGAACTGATTTCCAGCAAGGGAAATCGCGCGGTGCTGGCCCTCGATCAACCGATCGTGATTTATTCGCGAGCGGTGCTGAACGGCCTTCTCCTGGAACGCGCCGAGGCAGCCGGCTGCCGCGTGGTGCGGTCCCGGGTGAGTCAATTGGACACGGCTGAGGAACGCGCCACATTAGGGATCGGAGAATCCCGCGTGGAAGCGGACTTCGTTGTCGTCGCCGCCGGCGCGCGCAATTCCCTGCTCCCGGGAACGCGCGCCCTCGCGCGCAACGACCTGGAAATGACGCTCGGTTATTTTGTGCCGGCGCAGGCGGAGGGAATTTGCGTGAAATTCCTGCGTCATTTTGAGGGTTACCTTTGGTCCTTCCCTCGCTGCGATCATCTCTCCGTTGGAATTTGCGGAAGCATGGCCAAACACACCAGCCAGGAATTGCGCCGCCACCTGCATGCTTTCATGGAATCCGAAAACATCCCGCGCGAAGGCGCGCGTTTCTACAGCCACGTCCTGCCGTCACCGCAGAAGCAGACGCTTTCCTCACGACGCGTCGTGGGGCGGAACTGGGCGCTGGTAGGCGATGCCGCCGCTTGGGTCGACCCGATCACGGGCGAGGGCCTTTACTATGCGCTGCGATCGGGCGAGTTACTGGCGGAATCCCTGATAGCGCACAAACCTGAGGAATATCCCGCGCGGATTCGCAAAGCATTTTCCACCGACCTCGAATTTGCGACGCGAATTGCGCGGCGCTTCTACCGCGGGCGTTTTCTTGGGGGCGCCGTCGCGACACGCATGATTCAATTCATTGAGCGCAGCCCGACTTTTCGCGCACTGATGGCGGACGTGTTCGCCGGATCGCAAGCTTATTGCAGCCTGAAGCAACGCTTGTGGGCGCAATGCGGCACCACACTCACTGAAGTCGTAGGCAGCCTTTTGAAAGGCCAACCGTCCCTGGCGAAGAACCCATCGGCCGCCGGGTCGGAGAACCTGCCATGACCGTCGGCGATCCAGCAAAAATTGAGCTGGGCCTTGAAGGGCGTTGCGAACGCGTGGTGCTTCAGGAATGGACCCTCGCCCACATTGATCCAAACCTGCCGGCCGTTTTTTCCACTCCGGCCATGATCGGGCTGATGGAGATGGCCAGTTCACACGCTATCCGGCCAGCGTTGCCGAAGGGGTCCATCACCGTTGGCGTGCGCATCGAAGTGGACCACGTGAAGGCCGTGCCTGCCGGTGCAAACGTATTGGTCGTCTCCAGGCTGGTGGAAATCGACGGCCGGCGCCTGATCTTTGAAGCCGAGGTCCGGAGCGGGACATTCGTGATCGGGCGAGGGCGCATCTTTCACACCATCGTTGAACACTCTCGATTCGCCGCCACAGCCGCAGGAAAACTGGCATCGCTCTGAACGCGCAAAAATAACCGGCGAAATTCTCACATCATTAAATTTGGGAATAAAACTAGTAGGCGGCGCGCCGGGATGCGACTTTGCGCGGGGGTGGCGGGATCACCGTGGCCATTTTGCGAATCATGGCCAGGACCAGGCGCTTGTCGCCGTCGGAGAGCGTGGTGCTGTATTTTTTAATTTCCGAGAGGAAGCGAATTTCGTCTTCGGAAAGTTCGCCCAGCATTTTCTGAGTGTCGCGATCGCGGGGAGTTTCCGCGCCGGGAAAAAAATCGGCTAGCGCAATTTCCATGGCTTCGGCGATCTTGGCGAGAGTTTCGAGAGACGGCACGGTGTGGCCGTTCTCCACGCGCGAAAGATAACAACGCAACAATCCAGTTCGCCGCTCGATATCGCCCTGAGAGAGGCCCCGTTGTCCCCGGTAACTGCGGATGACTTCCCCGATATTTACTTTCGGTTTCTCTTTTGGCACGGGTTCCACACCTTCTTGACCCGGCGGTATCTTACGCAGTGCAGCAACAGGGCGCAAGAGGTTTCTTTATTTCACTTGCCTATTTTCTTTCCGCTGAATCACAGCATAGGAATTCGATTCACCGCCCTACTGTGGAAACGAAAACGGCTGCGCGATCCGAAAATCGAGAAGCGTTTCGCTCGGAACGTGCACCTGCTCGCCTTTGGTCATCACCTGCACGGCGGCCCCGGCTCCGGCTCCCACGCCGGCTCCGATCGCCGCTCCCTTGCCGCCTCCTGCGATCGCTCCGATGACCGTCCCGGCCACCGCGCCGATTCCAACCTTTTTAGCCGTGTCCTCACCACGCGAAGACCCGGACACTTCATAATCGCCGGTCATGATCGGCTGCAAACGGTTGTGGATCAAGATGTCCGTCAACTCGAGCTTCAGCTGCGATTTCCCTTGGATGTGGCCGGCTTCCTTGGCCTCGGCTAATCTTCCGTAGACGTCAGTCCCCTTGGAAGCGATTACAACACCATCGACAACGAAATCTTGTTCCAAACTGGCTCGAAAGCGGTCGCCTACGTAGTTCTTGTCCGAATCGACGCTGTCGATCATTCGGACCAGCAGATCCGTTCCTGCTGGGACTGTAATGCTGTTAGCGTTTGCCGCCGAAGCTTGGGTGGGGGCCGGAGCCTGAGCTGGCATCGGCTCTGGAGGGGGCGCAGCCGCGGCTGGAGAGGCCGAGGAATTTCGCCCAGCGCTGGTGAACGTCACGGAAATGATGTCGTCCACGTCGTAAAGTTCGATTTTACCTTTATCCTCGACCTGCACGCTGGCTTGTGTCCCGCCTAGAAACTTTCCCTGAATCACGCGTCCATCTTTCATTTGCAGCGTATCCGCCGAGGCAGTCACCGCCATCCAACCGAGTCCGGCCCAAGCGACTGTTGCGAGCAGCCTGGCAGAAATTTTCATCGAGACCTCCTCAAAATCTTTGGCTCATGCGGGAACGCTCTCCCGCGCGCCAATCCTGATTTCCCCGACTCCGTTTTTAGATTACACCACTTGAAAGGGGACGCAAAACCAGGTTCTTCATCCTACGAGCGGTTTCGAGTCTGATGCTGATCTCCCTTTAGAGGATCGGACTGCTGGTGGCCCACTCATGCAGTCTCTAGAACCCTCGGTTCCCCTGGTAGTGATTCTTGGGTGCATGGGTGATTGACTCTCAGGTAATTCTTGATAGAGTACACACACTTTGTGCGCCCCCCGGCGCCAGGAGGCCTTATGGCCACGCTCGACCTCCGGCCCCTCAGCCTTGGAGAATTGCTCGATCGCACGTTTTTCTTGTACCGGCGGCATTTTCTTCTGTTCGTGGGTATAGCCGCGATCCCCTATTCCTTTTTTTTCGTGGTTAATTTGGCCACTGCGCTCCTCCCCGCGCTCTCTCGATCCACCGCCTCCGGCCATGTGCAGCCTGCGGGAATGGCCGCGGCAGCCATCGGCGGCGGGCTATTCGCGTTCCTTGCCGTCATTGCAGGGGGCATCGCTTTTCTATTTTCCGTTGGCGCGACGGTTTTTGCGGTTTCCGAAATCTACACGGGACGCCAGACTTCCATTCGCGAGTCTCTGGCCCGCGTTCGTGGAAAGACCGGGACCATTTTTGGCGTCCTGTTTTTGAGCGGGCTCATTATGATTGCCGGGTTCATTGCGCTGATCATTCCCGGCATCTATCTGATGTGCCGCATCTGCGTGGCAACGCCTGCCGCGTTGCTGGAGGACCTTGGCCCTTCCGATTCCATCCGGCGCAGTTTCGACCTTACCAGGGATTTTGCCGGCCGCGCGTTCATGATTTACATGCTCTATTTTGCGATGGTGTGGGGCGTCGTGGCTGTGTTTCAATTTCCATTCATTCTGCTCATAGCCATGAACGCCAAGCAAATGCAGCTCCTCCTGCTCTTGACGGTTCTCATGCAAGTGGGCAATTTCATCGGGAGCGCCCTCGTGGCGCCGGTCAGCACAATCGGCTTCGCATTGTTCTATTATGATCTGCGCGTTCGCAAGGAAGCCTTCGATCTGCAAATGATGATGCGGGCGATTGGCGCCGATCCCATGCCTCCGCCGATTACGGGCGGTGTGCCCTCCATGTTTGGAAGAGATGCGTCCTGAACGGTTCGATGGGGCCAATTCACTTTCGGCGAGGAGCTTCGAGCTCCTTGGCGTGGTCTTGCTTGCGCTCATCTTTTTTCAGGCGAAAACAGCGCGGGCGACGGATAACACGCCGCAATCTTCGGCCGTTCCCATTTACAACTCGCAATCCTTCCTCAAGGAACTCGGCCGTCTAAAGGCAGGACTGGCAGGCGCAGGCAAGTCAACGGAGAGCTTGCGCGCGTATCGTGAATCAATTCCGAAAGCTTGGGCCGTCGATGCCGACGGCCGTCATTACGATGTCCCCACCGATTTGCTCGCATCGCGATTGGACAGAGCGGAAAAGCACCCCGAGCTTCGCGGGCAACAACTGGAGCAGGCGCGGGAATATCTCGACGCTCTGGCAGCGGAGACTGCATCCCTTTCCGGAGAGCCGCAGCCGCGCACGGATTCCGCTCGGGCCAAACTGGACGCCATTTTAGCCCGCTCCGAATACGCTCACACACAGAAGCAAACTTGGTGGCAGAAACTGCGCACGCGCATCAACGAAATACTTTTTAACGCGTTGGTCCGCATCCTACGCGGGGTTGGTGGTCAGGCCTCGCTTGGGTACGCTCTGTTGTGGATTGGCATCTGCGCTGCGGCCATCCTCATTGCCTACTGGATATTCCGCCGCTGGTTTCGCGCGGCCCGAGGACAAGAAATGGCCTTGCAGGCTGCAGCCGTTCCTTCGCGGTCCTGGCAGGAGTGGGTGTTTGCTGCGCGCGAAGCGGCCGGACGCGGCGACCATCGCATGGCCATCCACTGCGCCTATTGGGCCGGCATCGCCCGTCTTCAAGACCTCGGCGCGTTGTCGGCTGACCGCGCAAAGACCCCGCGTGAATATCTTCGCGCGCTCGCCAAGTCCAAATTGATCCTGCCGGAGACGCTGGTGACCAGGCAGCGGGCGCTTTCCCTGCTCACGGCGCGCCTGGAAAAAATCTGGTACGGCTATCAGATCGCCACGGAGGCGGACTTTCGCGATTCCCTCAACCAACTGGAGACTCTGGGATGCCATCTGCCCTAGATCCTGGCGACCGCAAACTCCTGCTCATCGCCGGAACGATTCTGCTTGTGTTGATCGTCGCAACAGTTGTATTGGCCCCGTCCCAAGATGAAGAAGAAGGCCAGGGAGTTCCGACCACGTATTCCACGGCGAACAACGGCGCGCAAGCGGCTTACCTCCTGCTTCGCCAGCTCGGGTACCAATCGGAGCGATGGGAAAAACCTCCGTCGGATTTGCCGGCCGAATCCGATGGGAAAATTCTCATTCTCGCGGGTCCCGATAACTATCCGGAAAAAGAGGAACGAGATGCCCTCCTGAGTTTTGTGCGTTCCGGCGGCTGGATGATTTATGCGGGCAATTTTCCCTTTCTCTTCGTTGGAGTCGGCGACGTCACGCCAATAATGGACACGACTCTCGGCCGGACCGCACGGAGCTTTCCTGCGCTTGCCCCAAGCCCATTCACTCGCGATGCGCCGAAAATCACGATGCTTGCGATAAGCAAGTGGAATGTTTGGGAGGGTCCTCACGTTCCCCTTTACGGCAACGCCGGCGAGGCTATTGTTGTGACCTGGAGACTCGGGCGTGGCCGTATTGTCTGGTGGGCCGCGCCGACGCCGGTCACCAACTCCGGAATTACACGCGAGGGGAACCTGCCGTTTTTCCTGGACTGCATTCAGGCGGTGCGGCCCGGCGCAAATCCAGGCGAGACGACGGTTTTGTGGGACGAATATTTTCATGGTTACCGGGGATCTCTGTGGGACTATTTCAAGGAGACGCCTGTGCCGTGGGCGATTTTTCAACTCGCTCTCGTAGCGGTCTTCGTTTTGCTGGCGTTTGGCAGGAGGAGCGGGCCGCTCTACGCTCCCGCAGCAGTGTCCCGCCTTTCGCCATTGGAATTCGTCGACACGCTCGGCGACTTGTATCGCCGCGCGAGTGCTGGCTCCGCCGCGGTTCGCGTGGCCTACCAGCGATTCCGCACGCAGTTGCTTCGCCGGCTTGCGCTCGCGCCTTCGATTTCCAATATGCAGCTGGATGCGGCGGTCCGCGAGCGCCTGGGGTGGAAGCAGCCCGGATTCATGGACATATTGCAGCGCGCCGAAAAAGCTACGCGCGAACGGGACATTCCCGGCTCCGCCGCGCTGAAAATTGTGCAGGCGCTCGAGCATTACGAAGTCTTGTTCGGGCTCAAGCAGCAACGCCACAAGGAGAAACGCTAAGTGGAAAATCTCGCGCGCCTCACGACGCATATTCGCAACGAGCTCTCGAAGGTGATCATCGGGCAGCAGGAGATTGTCGATCAGCTCTTGATCGTGCTCGCCTGCGGCGGCCATGCCCTGCTCGAAGGCGTACCCGGGCTGGCGAAAACTCTGACGGTCAAAACGCTGGCGCGCATTTGCGGGCTCGGGTTCCAGCGCATCCAATGCACTGCGGACTTGATGCCCGCCGACGTTATTGGGACGAACGTCTTCAATCTCGCCACCAGCGCGTTCACGCTGCATCGCGGACCCATCTTCACGGACTTGCTCTTGGTCGACGAAATCAATCGCACCACGGCGCGCACGCAGGCCGCGCTGCTGGAAGCCATGGAAGAGCGGCAAGCAACAATAGACGGGGTTCGCTATTCTCTCGGGTCGAACTTCACAGTATTCGCTACGCAAAATCCGGTGGAGTTCGAGGGAACGTATCCGCTGCCCGAAGCGCAACTGGACCGATTCCTTTTGAAAATCAAAATTGACTATCCCAGCGCGGAAGACGAACGCGCAATTCTCAAACGGTTTGAAGCGCTCACCGACGCGCATTTGATCGAGCAGGTGCCGCTCGCACCCATCGACCCGGCTCTCCTGGCCGCGGCGCGAGCGGAGATCGCGCAAGTGCGAGTCGAACCAGCGCTATATCAATACATCGTTTCGGTGATTCGCCGGACGCGCGACTGGCCCGCGCTGTCGCTGGGCGCCAGTCCGCGCGCGGGCATCGGCCTGTTTTTTGTGGCGCGCGCGATTGCCGGAATGGAGGGCCGCGATTTTTTGATTCCCGACGACATCAAAGCGGCCGCGCCCGCCGTCCTCCGGCATCGGCTCATGCTGAAACCGGAAGCCGACCTCGAGGGCCTTACGGCGGACACTGTGATTGCGGAAATTCTATCGGCTGTCGAGGTTCCCAAATGAGTTCGGCTGCGACATTCATCCCGGCCGTCGCGGCCGGGCGAGCGCATTCGGCGGGACGATTCCGAATCGGCTTTGGCACGAGATTCTTTGTGGCCTTGCTGATCGGGCTGGTCTGGGTCGTGCCGTCTGCGTGGTCGCCCCGGTTGATCGCGGGAATGTTTATCTGGGATGGTTTGTTTGTGCTGCTCTGGCTTCAAGATTTGCTGCGCCTTCCGAAACCCGGGGAGCTCAAACTGCAACGCGTCTGGCGTTCCGCGCCTTCGCTCGGAGTTCGCTCGAAAATTTCGGTTGAATTGCGCAATTTTGGCAAGCGGGCGATCTTCGCGCGCGTGACCGACGAAACCTCGCGCGCGTTGCGCCGCGAACCACCGGTAGTCCAGCTCGCCGCGCCGGCCGGCGGAACAGCAAGCGCGGAGTATGAAATTCTACCGGCGCAGCGCGGAGACCTTCCCATCGGAAAATTTTATTTGCGCTACCAAACCGCGTTGCGGCTGGCCGAGCGCTGGGCCGTGGCGGAAACCTCGGCGAGCGTGCGCGTCCTCCCCAATCTCGAACAGGCCAAACAGCAGACGCTGTATCTTATCCGCACGCGCCAGGTGGCCATGGAACGGCGGCGCAAGCGCCTGCGCGGATTGGGCCGCGAGTTTGAAAGCCTGCGCGAATACCGGACAGGCGATGAATTCCGCAACATCAGCTGGACGGCCACGGCGCGCCGCTCCAAACTCATCACGCGCGTATTTCAGGTGGAACGAAGCCAGACCGTGTGGATCGTGCTCGATGCGGGGCGCCTTCTGCGCGAGCAGATTGCTCATGACGGAGCCTCGCTGCGATTATCCAAACTGGACTACGCCGTGGACGCCGCGCTTGCGCTCGCGCAGGTGGCCATGCACTCCGGCGATCGCGTGGGATTGCTCGCTTACGGCCGGGAGATTCAGCAGAATCGAAATGCCGGGCGCGGGGCGACTCATCTGCACTCGCTCGTCGAGTCCCTGGCGCTGGTGCGCGCCGAGCCGTACGAAGCCGATCACGGCCGCGCCGCTCACACACTGCTTTCCGAACAACACCGCCGCAGCCTGATCGTGTGGATCACCGATCTTGCCGAAACCGCGGGCACGCCGGACGTGGTGGAGTACGCCCTGCAGATGACCCGGCGGCACCTGGTGCTGTTTGCGGCAGTAGGCCAGCCCGATTTGAACGAACTGGTCGCGCGGCGCCCCGAATCCGAGGAAGAGATGTTCCGCTACATCGCCGCCATCGAAATCGTGCAGCGGCGCGAGTTGCTGCTGCGGCGCCTCAGGCAGCGTGGCGTGCTGGCGATGGAACTTATGCCCGGCGCATTGGCCGTTTCGCTCGTCAACCAATACCTCGACATTAAGGACCGCAGCCTCATTTGATCGACCGGGGTGCGGTGATTGTTCGGTTTTCGTGACTCGTAACTTGTAATTGGTGATTTGTGAACCATGAATTGCAATGAACTCATCTCAAATTTCAAATCTGAGATTTCTGATTCTCTGCCGCACGTTGGCGCTCTCCTAATGTTCCATGACCACCGGCTTCCTCTTTCCACTGCACAAGTACAATACGAGCGTGGTAAACAGGACCCCCGAGAGCAGGAACTTCAGCGGCGTCGCGATTTTCACCGGCGAAATAAACGCCTCGATTACGCCGGCGACCACCAAAAGCGGGATCGTTCCCAGCAACAATTTTGCGCCCCGGTTGCCCGACTGCCGCAAGGATTCCTTGCGCGGCATCATTCCCGGAAAGAGCAGCCCGCGCGCAATCTCCAGTCCCGCTCCCGCGGCGATGAAGATGGCAGGCAGCTCCAGCGCGCCGTGCGCGGCTACGAAATCCCAAAGCTGCAGCGCCATGCCCGCGCGGGCAGTGGTGACGGCGAGGACTCCCATCAACAGGCCGTTGGTAATCAGCATCCACAGCGTGCCGAGGCCGGCGGTGATTCCGGCAGCGAACATGGCGAATCCCACCGTGATGTTGTTGGTCATGATTCCGGATGCGGCCATGGGTTTGACGGCCAAGATGGACTGGGTCCACATCTCGTGCTTCTCGATCGTTTCGATCATCTCCGGTCCGAGGATCTGGTGCGCGAAACCCGGATCGCGAAGCGTGACGACGGCGCCGGCGATTCCACCCGCGGCAAAAACAAGAGCCGAAAGAAGAACAAGCGGAAACGTCTCCCGAAAAATGCGCGGGTAAGTGTCCACGAAGAACGTGACGACGCTGCCCCAGTTCGGGCGCCTGCCCATGTAAATCAAATTGTGTGCGCGCGCCAGCAGTTGATTGAGGTAGGACGTGAACGGACGGCTCGTGATATCCTCGCGAACCGTCGCGAGGTCGGAGGCCGTTTGGCGGTACAATAGTCCCAGCTCCTGCAATTCGTCATGTTCGAGGGCTGCCACGCCGCGCCGCCCCGAGTGGTCCACCAGCTGCTCGAGACGCTGCCAGTGCGGTTTACGTTTCGCCAGCCATCGAGTGGAAATCATCTATGCCTACGAGTCCGTCAGATCCAAGCGCTTACGATCCCGCCGCCGGCGAAAAGCTTATCATTGAAACGCCCGAACAAACGTCGATTGAATTTCCACTTGCCGGAATAGGAAGCAGGTTTCTCGCTGTCCTGATCGATTCTCTGATTCAAACTGCGGTCTTGATTATTTTGGGATTGATATTCGTGGGGGTGGGACTTGGTTTTAGAAGCGCAGGCTTCGCCGGATCTCCGACCGCCGGTGTCTGGATCGTGGCCATCCTGATCTTCATCTATTTTCTGTTGATGTATGGATATTTCATCCTGTTCGAATCGATCTGGAATGGGCAGACGCCGGGCAAACGCCTGACGCACATCCGCGTGATCAAGGATTCCGGCCAGCCCATTACGGCGATTGACGCCGTGGGCCGCAATCTTCTTCGGATCGTCGACCAATTGCCATTCGCCTACGGATTCGGCGTACTCTGTGCCTGGATCAGCCCGCAAAGCAAGCGGCTCGGGGATTACGTTGCCGGGACCGTGGTGGTTCACGAAAAGCCGTTCGAAACCGTGGCCCCGCAGTGGAACGCTCCCGCGCAGGCGGCCACGCACCAGTATGGCGCAAACCGGCTCACGCCCGAAGAGTTCGCGCTCGTGGAGACATTTCTCAGCCGGCGCAGCGCGCTTGACGCAGGCGTGCGCTACGACACCGCTGCGGGGATCGTGAGGCGCATCGAATCGAAACTTATCCTGCCGCCGGAAGGAAAGCCTTCCGCGGAAAAACTTCTGGAAGAACTTTCGCACGAACGCCGCGCGACAGCCGGATACCGCTGAGGCCACACGCAAATGGCAACCCTGGATTTTCGCCGCTCTCAGGTCTCCGAACCAATAATGCGCCGCATCCCTGAAGGATGGTTTCAGATGGGCTGCGACGCGGGGCGCGACGACGAAAAACCTGCGCATCGAGTGTGGATCGACGCATTTGAACTCGCGGCATTTCAGACCACAAACGCGGAGTACGCGCGCTTTTTGCAAGAAGCGCGCCATCCACCACCGTTACTCTGGGATGATCCGAGTTTTGCAAATCCTAAGCAGCCGGTGGTCGCAGTGTCCTGGTTTGACGCTGTCGCGTATTGCGATTGGCTGAGCCGCGCACCTGGCAAGCGATACCGGCTCCCCACCGAAGCGGAGTGGGAGCGCGCCGCTCGCGGCGGCGTGGAAGGCGAAACGTTTCCCTGGGGCAACTGCTCGCCTGAAGAACTTCCCGATTACGCGGACCGCTGGAAATCGGGGCCTGAGCCGGTAGGATTGTACGCGCCGAACCCCTATGGCCTCTACAATCTTGGCGACAACGTGCACGAGTGGTGCGCCGATTGGTACGATGCCGCATACTATGTCATATCACCCGAGAGGAATCCGCGCGGGCCGCTTTCCAGCAGCCGGCGCGCGTCGCGAGGCGGCTCATGGCGCCATCACATTAAAGTGACGCGAACCGCGGCGCGCTCCAGCATTCCCCCGGGATTCAAATATGCCGACTACGGCTTCCGAATTGCCTCCGGCGGTGATTTCCTCTTGGAGCGGTGACTGCGGGTGTGCCATCATGAATGTGCCACTATAAATAAAAATGGTCCTTTGGGAGGAATTCTGGAATGAATCTGAATGGGATTTTCACGGCGATCACAACTCCGTTTGACGGTGAAGGCGCCGTAGCGGTTGATCGCCTGCGTGAAAATATCGCCCGGTACAATCGCGTCCCCTTGTCGGGCTATGTGGCGGTTGGCTCTACGGGCGAGTCCGTATTGCTCACGCGGGCCGAAGTCGAGCAGGTATTTTCCGCCGTGCGCGAGGCCGCGGCGCCGGGGCGCATTCTGGTTGCCGGCGTGGGGTCGGAGTCGACTCCGGAGACGATCTCGCGAAGCAAGGCTGCGGCGAATCTCGGTTTTGATTACGTGCTTGTAAAAACGCCCAGCTTCTACAAGTCCGCGCTGAATGCCGATGCCCTCATCGAACATTACCGGCGCGTGGCCGACGCGTCCAAGCTTCCCGTTGTGCTTTATTCCATTCCCCAACTGACGGGCGTAGCGCTGGAGGCCGATCTCGTCGCGCGGCTGGCCGAACATCGGAACATTATCGGGATCAAAGAGAGTTCCGGAAACGTCCAGCGAGTCGGAGAAATCATCGCGGCCGCTCCCGAAGGATTCCAAACTGTGGTCGGGTCGGCGGACACGCTCTACGCTTCCTTGATGCTGGGCGCTGTGGGCGGAGTCCTGGCCCTCGCGGATTGTTTGCCGGAGCTGTGTATTGAATTGCACCGAGCTGTCGCCGTGGATCAGACCGCAAATGCCCGCGAGCTGAACCGGCGCATTTTACCGGCGTCCAAAAAGATCGTGAGGCAAATGGGCATCGCCGGCGTGAAATGCGCCATGGATTACCGCGGCTACTACGGCGGACCCGTGCGCGGGCCGCTGCTGCCCTTGAATGCCGCGCAAAAACGCGAAGTCGAAGCGGTGGTCAATTCCCTGGTGGCGACCGCGGCTGCAGATTAAACCGAGTTTCCTACGAACCGCGACGGGCGTGGCGGTCTGCCGAACTCCACGCAAAGTGAGACGGAAAGGACCGCATCATTGTCGGCCCAGGCCGATCCTTCGACTCCCTCCTCGCTGGAAGCCAGAACCATGCGCCAGGTTACCTGGCGCCTCCTGCCGTTCTTAATGATTTGCTATTTCGTTTCCTTCGTCGACCGCGTCAACGTGGGTTTCGCCGCGCTGCAGATGGTCAAGGACCTCCATATGTCGGCCAAGGTTTTCGGCTTCGGCGGCGGAATTTTTTTCTTTTCCTATTTCCTATTTGAAGTTCCCAGCAACCTACTGCTCGAAAAAGTTGGGGCGCGGCTCTGGATTGCCCGGATCATGATTACGTGGGGATTTCTTGCGGCAGGAACGGCATTTGTTGTCGGGGCCCGGTCGTTCTACACCATGCGGTTGTTGCTCGGGGCCGCCGAGGCGGGGTTTTTCCCCGGAGTGATCCTCTATCTCACCTATTGGTTTCCGAGAGAATACCGGGCTCGAATCGTGGGAATGTTTACGGTGGCCATTCCCGTTTCCAGTTTTTTAGGTTCGCCGATATCTGCCGCGTTGCTCGGCGTCGACGGATGGCTCGGACTTCGCGGCTGGCAGTGGATGTTCATCATGGAAGGCGCCCCGGCAGTGCTTTTGGGATTGTTCTGCCTGCTCGTGCTGAGCGATAAGCCGTCGAACGCACGCTGGCTCGACGGCAATCAAAAATCCTGGCTCAACGGAAAGCTGCTGTCGGAAGACGGCGGAACGAAGCGCGTAGGCAAGATCGGATTGTGGAAAGTTCTCTGCAACAGATACGTTTTGGTGTTGAGTGTAACGCTGGCGGGAAGCACGGCCGTCAGCAGCGGTCTGCAAATTTGGCAGCCGCAAATTATCAAATCGTATGGTCTCACCAACATGCAGACAGGCCTGCTCAATTCCGTGCCGTTCGCTCTCGCATCCGTGATCATGGTTTTGTGGGGGAGGCGATCGGATCAAACCGGGGAGCGTGTCTGGCACACAGCGTTGCCGCTGCTGGTCACCGCGGTCAGCCTGGCGTCGGCGCTGGTCTTTAATTCCCTGCCCGCGATTATCATCATCCTGTGCCTCGCGGTGATGGGAATCTATGCCGGGAAGGGGCCGGTGTGGGCGCTCTCGGCCGAGTGGCTCTCTGCGGGGACTGCAGCCGCTGGCCTGGCCCAAATGAACGCGATCAGCAACCTGGCCGGATTCTTCACGACGTACATAGTCGGATCTATCAAGCAAGCCACGGGAAGCTACCCCCTTGCGGTGCTGCCGCTGGCATGTTTGTCCGGCGTCGGAGCGCTCGCGGTTCTGTTGATTGCGCGCGGCCAGTCCGTAAGCGGCATGGCGGAAATCGAGCCAGTGCGCGCAGGCAAATAACGCAGGAATTCTCTCCTAAGTTCGGCAAAGCCAGGAATCCCCCACTATTTCGAGGCAGGCGATTGTTCCGGCATGGGCGATCCTTGCGCCAGCACAACCTTCCAATTTCCATTCTGCTTGGCGAAGACTCGAAGGAACCGGTATTCTCCGCCGAAAGGTTTTCCTTTATCCGTGCCTTCGACGGTCACATGTTCAGTCAAGATGGCCACGTCTCCGTTGGCGTAAAATTGCACATGCGTTTCACGCGGGTTGAGCACCTTGAGCGTGCGGTCCGGCCTCTTCAAGTTTTCCAGCTGCCCCGCTTTGTCGAGCAATTTGCCCTGCGGATTGAGAGCGAAGAAATCGTCCGCCAATATTTTATCGAGAAACGCCATGTCGCGATTCTCTTCCGCCTCGATGTAGCGGTTTCGGAACGCGATGACTTCCTGAACGGCCTTGTCGTTCTTGCCCGCCGGCGTCTGGCCTTGAGCGAGCAGGGGCGTAACCAAACAAATTGCAATAGCCGCGATACGAGTAATTTTCATGACACAGCCTCTCATCTGATTTTTACTTTCGCGAAAGAGCCCACTTAAGACTTCGATATACGAATCGACGTTTGAAAGAGTTGGTGCCGGAGGAGGGAGTCGAACCCACACGGCCTTGCGACCAACGGATTTTGAGTCCGCCGCGTCTGCCATTCCGCCACTCCGGCGTGTCCTAGATTCTACATGACACGCGCCGCATGCCAAAGCCTTGCTCGCTGGGCGCTCCGTGTCTAAACTGCGCATCACACCAAGGAGACGCCAGATCCACGCGGAGGCCTATCGCGCTGCCACATGTCCACCGTTCCACAAGACGCATCGGCTGCAAACACGAAGACAGCCTCCGGCGGGGTTTCGGTTTTAAACGAGCCGGGACCTCCCTCGCACTGGCGGCTCGGTTTCTGGAGCTTGATCGCCACGCAATTTCAGGGCGCGTTCAATGATAACGGGCTGAAGTTCCTCGTCATCTACCTGGTCCTCGAACGCAATTTCCCTGTGACGGTGCGCGATCGTTTCATTCTGCTCGTCGGCGCGGTGTTTGCGATCCCGTTTATTTTGTTTTCGCTGGCGGGCGGATATTTCGCCGACCGCTACAGCAAGCGCACGGTCACGATCGGCACAAAACTTTTTGAGATTGGCGTAGGGCTTTTTGCCATCGCCGCACTCGCCGCCGGAAATTTGACGATGGAGGCTGCCGCCGTTTTTCTGATCAGCACGCAGGGCGCGTTGTTCGGCCCTTCGAAGTACGGACTGCTGCCCGAGTTGCTCCCGGAGAACAGACTCTCCTGGGGAAACGGCGTGATTGAACTCGGCACATTCGTTGCATCCATTACCGCGGTGATGTTCGCCGGATTCCTGGCCGATGCGTTTCGAGGGCGCCCTATCTGGTCCGGCGTCACTTTTCTGGGGCTCACGGTGATCGGCTTGTTGACCAGCCTCGGAATTTCGCGCGTGCCTGCGGCCGACCCTGCGCGGAAATTTCGCGCGAATCCGTTCGCCGACTTTGGACGGCAGCTACGCGTCATCGCGGGGGATCGCGTTCTTGGGTGGGCCGTCGTGGGCAATACTTATCTTTGGTTTTTGGCAGCGCTATTGCAATTCGTGATCGTAATATATGGGCACGATGTGCTGCGTGTGAATGAATTTCAAATCAGCCGTTTGCAAGCCGCCGTGGGAATCGGCATCGGGACGGGCAGCCTCGCAGCGGGTTACCTTTCGCGCGGAAAGATCGAATCGCGCCTGGTTCCAATTGGCGGGATCGGAATGACGCTGTTCGGATTTCTGGTTTCGAGGCCGGGCCTGGGCATCTGGCCGGTGCGAATCGATCTTTGTTTGCTCGGATTTTTCGGCGGCTTTTACGCTGTCCCTCTCAACGCGCTGATCCAGCATCGGCCCAAGCGAGAGGAGAAAGGTGGAGTTATCGCGGCCGCGAATCTGCTTTCCTTCGTCGGCGTGTTTCTCGCCGCAGGTCTTTATTTTGCGCTCTCCTCGCTCGCCCACCTTCAGCCCGGAAACATTTTTCTCGCGGGAGCCGTCATGACCCTCGTCGCCACGTTCTACGCGATTTTCCTGCTGCCCGATTCCCGGTGACTTCTCGCGCTTCGCAGATCGACGAAATCGCAACTTGCGCCGATGGTCCGCCATACCGCGGAAAACCCCCGGGTCTGAAGACCCGGGCTACAGAACTGCCCTTTGGAGATTGCTGTAGCCCGCCTCTTCAGAGGCGGGGGTTTCCTCCAGCGTTGAGAAACGCGGGCTAGAAAAGCGCAAACTTCACGTGCAGAAATTTATTCGGATCCTTGCGAAAATCTCCCATGAGAAGCCGCATGTCCCCGGCAAGTCCCGTGAAATTATCGTAAAATTTCGGGTCGTCAAAAAATTTCCCGATGGTGTTCTCGTTGGAATTGAGTTTTGCGGTCGCATTCGCGAGATTTTCGCCCGCCTGCTTGTACTGCACGAACAAGGTGTCGTCCGTGGCGAGCTTGCCGAGAGTTCCTTTGCCACCCCGCACATCGGCAAAAAACGCATTGCTGTTGTCGATCAGTTTTTTTGCGCTTTCGTGGATGCCGGCATCGTAGACGAGCTTGCCGAGCGTCCCCTGCTGGTTCTGCACGGCTTCGAGCACGCTGTCGACCCGCCCCGCGACAGAATCCACGCGATTGTACATTTCGTCGTCGGTGACGAGTTTTCCGAGCGTGCCCTTCCCGGCCTGGAGGTCGGCCATCATGCGGTCGAGGTTTCCGAGAGAACTATTGAGATGATTATACGCGGTCTCGTCGACCATGAACTTGCCCAGCGAGCCCCGGCCGTTGCGCACATCCGTCAGCACGGCGCTGGCCTGTTTCGTGATCGCGCTCAAATTATCCATCAGGTCGGCGCTGCGCTCGACGACTTCCTTCAGGGCCTTCTCTTCCCGGCCGGGTATTTCATCATTGTTCTCCAGGACGCGCCCGACATATCCGCGGTCGATGTCCACATAGCGGTTGCCGAGCAGTCCCTCGGTAATGAGTCCCGCGGAAGAGTCCGTGCGGATGTAGGTTTGGAAGGCCTTCTGGACGCGCAAAGCCACTTCAATGTTCCGGTCTTTCGTTGCCGGCTCGCCAGGCTTCGGGACGGCAATGGTAATTTGCTCCACGTTGCCGACCTCGACGCCGTCCACGCGAACGGGCGCTCCGAGGGTCAGTCCGTCCACCTCTGGCAGGTACGCGCGCAGCCGGTATTTCGGGCCAAACCCGCTACCGCCGGTCACATAGAAAATAACGACAGCCAGCAAGACGGCTCCAGCCAGGACAAACAATCCAACCCGGAGTTCGGTCCACGTCAACTGTTTGTGTTGCGCCATCGGCACTCCTCCTCATCGAATTCCAGAATCGTTTCCCCAAAGTTACAACAAAAATCTCCGTAAATACTCGTCGCGAGTATCCGCCAGTTCCCGCGGACTCCCCTCGAAATAGACTTTCCCTTCGCGAAGCACAACGAAAGTTGTCGCCGCGCCGGAGGGCCGCGAGGCCCCGTTATGCGCGACGGGCACGACCCGGCCGGACCGGCCATCAAACTCGTAACTCGCAAGGCCAAAAGCATCCTGCAAGCGGTGCGTGGCGAGCACCGAGGTGACCCCCTGGGTGTCGCGCAGGCGCAGAATCAGCGTGATGATCGTTTGCGAAGTCACCGGATCGAGACCCGCCGTGGGAGAATCATAGAGCACCACACGGGGCCGAGTCACCAGAGCGCGCGCGATGGACACGCGCCGCCGCATGCCGCCGGAAAGTTCGGCGGGCAATTTCTCCAGAGTGTCTTCCATTTCCACGAATCGCAGGGATTCGCGAACGCGCGGCTCGATTTCTTCCTCGTCCACGTGTTCTTCGCGCAGGCAGTAGGCCACGTTTTCAGCGACCGTAAGCGAGTCAAACAGCGCGCCCTCCTGAAACACGAAACCGATGTTCCTTCGGAACGCCTGCAATTCTTTTTCCGACATGCGGCCCAGATCGTGGTCCAGCATTTGCACGCTTCCCGAATCCGGCTGAATCAAGCCCGCGGCCAATTTCAGGATAAGCGTTTTTCCCGATCCGCTTTCTCCGATCAGAATTTTTGTTTCACTGGGAGCAACGGAAAAAGAAAGGCCATCCAGCACGTTGCCTTTGTCGAAACCAATGCGAATGTCTTCGAGGGAGAGAACAGGTTCGCTGTCTGGGGTCGCGCTCATTCTGAAATGATGCGTCCGCGCCGTCGTGGAACCGGCAGAGCATTCATCCCGGTGATTATAGATGGAAATGCCGGCCATGCGGGGTGTTTGTGGCGCAAGCTTCAGCTCGCGGGTTTTCCTGCGCACGGCGAAATAACATGACCCGCAGGCTGAAGACCGCGCCACCGGAGCAGTTAGAAAACGTGCCCCGCAAGGTACAGCATCAACTTCGTCAGGAAGAAGTTAGAAACCAGAATGACCACGGAAGCGGTGACCACCGCTTGCGTGGTCGCTCGCCCCACCCCTTGCGTCCCGCCCTTCACTTTCAATCCTTGATAGCATCCCACCGTCGCTATGATGAAGCCGAAGACGATCGGTTTGGTAAGTCCCTGCATCAGATCGGAAAACACCAGAATGTCAATGGCCCGCGTCCAGAAGGTGACCGCGCCCAAACGAAGCGTGAAAAAAGAAACCAAGTATCCGCCGATCAGCCCCAGGAAATCCGCCATCGCGGTGAGAAGGGGCAGCATCAGAACGGTCGCCACCACCCGCGGCGTCACCAGTTTGCGGATCGGGTCCGTGCCCATCGCGCGCATGGCGTCCACTTGCTCGGTCACAATCATCGATCCCAATTCCGAGGCCATCCCCGAGGCGTTGCGCCCGGCCACCAGCAATCCGGTAATCGAAGGCCCCAATTCGCGGACCAGAGCGAGCGACACCACGTCGGCGGTGAGCGCCGTCTGTCCGAACCTTTCAAATTGCGCGGCGGTTTGCAGAACCATGACAGCGCCAATGAAAAAGCCGGTCAACAAGACGATCGGCAGCGATCCCACGCCGATAATGTCCATTTGATCCAAGACATCGGAAACGTAATAAGGTGGACTAAAAAGGTTTGTCACCGACCGGGCCGACAGAACCGAATACTCCTGCACGTGCAGGACCCACCGCTTCGCTCCTTCCGCAACAGCGCCGGTCACCGAAATCGTGTTGGGCTCAAGGAATTTGGGGTCGGTAGTCGCCATCGGTCGCCGTCGGATTTCCCTCAAGCGCGGGTGAGTTCCGAAACAGCGTACTGGTCGCAGCCAGGGACGTCAAGCAACGTGAACGAATCGTAGGGAAACAATTTTCAGGGGATCGGTCTTTGTAGGACAGGCTTCAGCCTGTCTGGTTTTGACTCTCGCTATCGGTGGACGGAAGACAGGCTGAAGCCCGTCCTACCAAAACCTTTCATGGCTTTACGCGCCGTGCGGGGTCCGATAGAATGTCGAGCCTTCTATGTTTCGCTTTGTCACTGCGGGGGAATCACACGGTCAGGCCCTGATTGCATGGATCAGCGGCGTCCCTGCCGGTGTGCCTATTGATTTCGAATTCGTGCAGCGGGAACTGCACCGGCGGCAGCTGGGTTATGGCCGCGGCGGGCGCCAGAAAATCGAAAAGGACCGCGTTGAGTTCCTGTCCGGCGTGCGGCACGGGCGAACTATCGGCGCGCCCATCGCGTTGCGGATCGAGAACCGCGATTGGGCCAACTGGGAAAAGGCTCTTCCCGTTGAAAATTTTCCGGACTCGGAAGGCGCCGAGCGCCGCTTGACTGCACCACGGCCGGGTCATGCGGATCTGGCCGGCTCCATGAAACTCAATCTGCATGACGCGCGTTATATTTTGGAACGCGCTTCGGCGCGGGAGACCGCCGCGCGCGTGTCCGCCGGGACGATTGCCAAGCTGCTGCTTCGCCAGTTTGCATGCGAAGTGCTGAGTCATGTGATCGCTGTCGGCAAGGCGCGAATGCCGCGTGCAGCTACCTGGAGCGAAATTCAAGCCGTCTGCGCCAATCTGGATTCCCCCTTGCGCTGCGTCGACGCCGAAGTGGAAGCGCAAATGAAGGGTGAGGTTGACATCGTGCACCGCGCCGGGAACACGGTGGGGGGCATTTTCGAAGTGGTGGCTCACAACGTGGTCACCGGGCTTGGTTCTCACGCCCAGTGGGACGAGAAACTCGATGCGCGGCTGGCGCAGGCCGTCATGTCCATTCAAGCCGTGAAGGGCGTCGAGATCGGCGCGGGAATCGCGGCGGCAACTTCCTACGGCTCTGAAGTGATGGACGAGATCGGGTACGACACGGCCGCAAAAAAATTCACGCGCCCGTCCAACCGCGCCGGAGGGCTGGAGGGCGGGATCACCAACGGGCAGGACGTAGTCGTGCGCGGATACCTGAAGCCGATCTCCACGCTGCGAACTCCGCTCGGCACGGTGGACATGGTGACCAAGCAGCCCATTTCCGCCGCCTACGAGCGTTCCGACGTATGCGTCGTTCCCGCTGGAGGAATTGCCGGCGAAGCCATGGTTTCAATCGTGCTCGCGCAAGCGATGGTAGAGAAATTCGGGGGCGACTCGCTCGGCGAAATGCGCCGCAATTTCGACGGATACTTGCAGCAACTGAAGGAGTTTTGAAACCACAGATAAACACAGATGAATACTGATAAGAAATATATAAATTGCGCATTTGTTTCCATAAGAGGTAGACGAGGAGAACAGATTCTCACTGCCTCACACTCAATGCATTCTGCTTTTGAGATCGAAATCAGTCTTTATCAGTGTTTATCTGTGTTCATCTGCCCTTCCAAAGAATTGAGTAGACGGCCGAGATGATTTATCCGATTACAAAATACGGGGCCGCCGTGTTGGAGTCGCCGACCAAGATCGTGGATAAATTTGACGACGATCTTGCCAAGCTTTGCGAGGACATGTTCGAGTCCATGTATGTGGCCCAGGGTGTGGGACTCGCGGCCACTCAAATCGGGCTGTCCAAACGGCTGGCTGTGATTGACGTGAGCGTAGGGAAAAATCCCGAGGCCCGGCTGGTGCTTGCCAATCCCGAGATCATCCATGTGGAGGGCGACCAGCGCGAAGAGGAAGGCTGCCTGTCGTTGCCCGGCTTCCGCGGCAATGTGCTGCGCCCGGCGTATGTGACCGTGCGCGCGCAGAATTTGAAGGGCGAATCCTACGAAATGCGCGGCGAGGGACTGCTGGCCCGCGCCTTTTGCCACGAGATCGATCATCTTGACGGCATCATTTTTCTTCAGCACCTCAGCATGCTCAAGAGAGACCTGATCAAGCGCCGGATCCGCAAATTGCGGAAAGCCGGCGAGTGGTAATTCGCACCTCTGCGATGGAAGCCCTGCGCATCGTCTTTTGTGGAACGCCGGAATTTGCAGCCCCTTCCCTCCGGCGGCTCGCGGAGCGTCCGGAATTTTCGGTGGAAGCGGTCATCTCGCAACCGGACCGGCCGCGCGGCCGCGGCCAGCGCATCAGCGGCTCGCCGGTGAAGGAAGCAGCCCTCGAACTTGGACTGCACGTCTATCAACCCGAAACGATCAAGTCGGAATCCGCTCAGGAGTTTTTGAAACGCGTCGCGCCCGATGCCGTCGTGATCATTGCCTACGGTCAGATTATTCCCGCCAGACTTTTGACGATTCCCCGCCTGGGGTGGCTTAACTTGCACGCGTCCTTGCTCCCTCGTTATCGCGGCGCCGCGCCGATCCACTGGGCCATCGCCAATGGAGAAACCATCACCGGGCTCACTACCATGCAAATCGACGCGGGAATGGATACCGGGCCAACGCTTTTGCGGCGAGAGGTCGAGATCGGGCCGGACGAAACGGCGCCGGAGCTTGCCGCGCGTATGAGCGCCATGGGCGCGGACCTGATCGCCGAGTCGCTTCTGCGATTCGATCGCGGAGAAATTTCGCCAGCTCCGCAGGAAGAGAAAAACGTCTCCTACGCGCCGATACTAAAAAGGAAAGACGGGCGAATTGACTGGGGACTCCCGGCGGCCAAGATTTACAACCGCATGCGTGGCTTCACGCCCTGGCCTGGAGCGTACACCACGTTTCGAGAGCAAACGTGCCAACTCTGGGGCAGCCCCGCAGCACCTAGCACGGAGTTAACCAAGTTCGCAATCGGAAAAATTATTCATACAACGACGGATCTTTATGTTATCTGCGGAGAAGGGACTTGCTTGCGGCTGGAAGCCGTACAAATCGAAGGGCGCAAAAAAATCTCCGCGCGCCAATTTGCGAACGGCGCGCGTCTGGCCGCCGACGACGGGTTTGACTAAAGTTGAATCAAATTCACTTCAGTTCTCGCTCGCGCTTCCGCTCGTCCATGAGCGCTTTCAATATTCCCGAACCCTTCAAGGAACCGCGGAGACTCCTGATGTGCCTGGCCGAAATCGGCTTCATCACTATGGCGTCTCCTTCTTGATACACGAGGGCGCGCGTGCCCTCTTCGATATCCAACTCCTTCCGCAGCCAGCCCGGAATTACGACCTGGCCTTTACCGTTGAAGCGAATAGTGCCCGTCCCAGGAGTTGTCTTCATAATTTAATTATAGCGATGAGGCAATCGATCGTCCGCCTTTGTTGACGCGTAGAAAGCAACAACGTTTCGCTGATGGAGGTATTGGGCCAGTTTTCGATAATCCCGTTTATCAGGACCTGGGCTCACCGCACGTTGATACATCCCACAGGGCCAGTATTCAGGACATATACTCGATGACCACCTCCGTGGCCAATACTGCGGGGCAGGCAGGATCGAAATCGAAATGCTGACGACGATCAAGCTCTTGCACACGCTGATTTGGGCATTTCTGGCAACGAGCATAGTGGCCTTACCCGTTCTAGGGGTGCTGCGCCGATTCCGCTGGGCTGTGATCCTGACCGGGATCGTTCTATTGGAGTGCGGCATTCTGGCTATCAACGGCGGCAGATGCCCCCTGACAGACTTGGCTGCCACGCTCACCGGCGACCGCGCCGACAACTTCGATATCTATCTCCCGAACTGGTTAGCCCAGCACAACAAATTCATTTTTGGAGTGCTCTTCGTCGCTGGCGAATTGGTCTTGCTTGGATGCTGGCTCAGGGAGAGGCATCAGCGTCGTACAGATGTATAAATCGTCTTCTCGCAAGTGCTCAAGGAGGCAGGAATGATTGGGCAGACATTGAAAGCTGGCGCGTTCTACTTCGCTATCGTCTTTGCCGCTGGCTTCGGGCTTGGGACCATCCGCACACTTTGGATTGTCCCGCGTGTGGGTGCGCGGACAGCCGAACTGATGGAGACGCCCATCATGTTCGCAGTAATCGTATTTGCGGCACATTGGGTGGCCGAGCGGCTTCTCTTACCGCCCACTGTGGCCACGCGGCTCGGTTTCGGTTTCGTCGCCCTTAGCTTGTTGTTAATCACAGAATTCACCGTGGTTTTATGGCTTCGCGGCCTCACATTTCGCAAGTACCTTGCAAGCCGAGACCCAGTGGCAGGAACGGCGTATCTCATTATGCTCGGGGTCTTTGCTCTCATGCCGCTACTAGTGGCTCGAAGATGAAGCTCGCAGCCACATTCCGATAATCCCGTTTCTCAGGCGCAATCCAAGGAGGTCGGGCCAGGGAATAGCCTTCGCTCAGGAACAATCGGTCGACCCCCGAAGAGACCATGCACTCAAGAATAGCTAGAGCGTCATAACCGCAGTGGTCTGGCATGAATTATTGGCAGGCCGGGAGGTCAAATGGGAAGATTCCCGGTAAGATCAAACTGGGAGGTTCGATCATGTCCACGAAACGCCAAATTGGAATCCTCACCGGAGGCGGTGACGTACCCGGCCTGAACGCGGTGATCAAGAGCGTCGTCTACCAGACCACGGGCATGGGGTACGAGGTTCTGGGGATACGGCGCGGGTGGGAAGGGTTGACTCACCTGCGATCCGGACCCGATTCCGCCGCCGCTTATCTTTGTCCGCTCGACTGGAACAACACGCGTGACATCGATCGCACCGAGGAACAATTCTGCACACGTCTCCACGAATCCGCGCAAGATGCGGGAGCCTGCTTTGCCCAAGCATGTGTCGGCGCATCGGCTGGAATCCATGCGAGTGTCGGAGGGCACTTTCGATCTAACGCCGCTGGTGCTGGAGAACATCGCACACTTGGGGCTCGACTACCTGATCGCCATCGGCGGCGATGATACGCTCGGCTTCGCGAAAGTGCTGGACAGCAAGGGCGTGACGATCATCGCCATGCCCAAGACCATGACAAGAAGTCCATAGCACCGAGTATTTCATTGGCTTTTCCACTGCGTTCGCGTGCCAAGGAAGCGATCACCCGACAGCGCAGCACGCTGGCCTCACACGAACGCATTGACATCTTTCGTATCTTTGGCCGCAACGCATGTTTCACTGCGCTGTACGCAGCCTTCGTCACTTCAGGGCGCTGCGTGGTCCCAGAGGTGGAGTTCAATCTCGAACATCTCATCGAAATTCTTCTCAGAGGACAAGCGCAATAATCCCAGCAAATATTCGTTTGTGATTGCCTCGGAGGGCGCTGCTTGGCATGGCTACTCCGTTTCCGAGTACGGAGAAGCCGACGGATACGGCCATAGGAAGAAAGTCGACATCGGCCGTTCTCGGTGAAGAGATTCACCGCCGCACGGGCGAAGAGATCATCACAAGTGATCTGACCTACGATCTGCGCAGCGAGGAGCCCGACGCCATTGACCAGATCGTGGCGACTACGTTTGCAAACGTTGCGGTGGACCTGATCCGCGAAGGCATCAGCGGCCGTTTGACCGCGATCCAGGACGGAAAATACACCCACATCGCGATTCCCGACGCCGGGTTGGGCGCGCGGAAACTGGAGATCCCGCGAATGTACAACACAAAGCGCTATCGGCCGCACTACGCGGGAAAGCTGGGATTACCGATGTTATTGACCTCGGTTGTGAGATGACCGATGGGACTAGCATCTGTCTGTACCCTGTCCCAAAACTTGGTAAAGCGCTTTTGGAGCGCGTTAGAAGGATCGCCTGGGGGTAGGGATTATCCGGCGGATTGTGGCTAGAAAGAAGTCTATGCCGCAGCGCGGAATCATGGAAAAACGCGAAGGCGAAACGCTACGAACATATATAACGCGACGTATTGCGGCAACTCGCTGACGTAGTTCACGAATGGAGTCTAGATGTACGTCGTCGGCTTTTTCCCCCACACTTGCGAGATACGCTTCGCGGGTATGGTGGGACGATTCAACAGCACACTGAAGGCGTTGAATCTCCTCAGTAGCCCATTCCAGGTTCTCGATGAGGTCCGCAAGTATTTCGAATAGAGCAGTGTCGTTAGTTTCCATAGTGCCGCAAATTATAAGCGCCGACCGGAAACATAAAGAGAATTAAAGAGAAACTTTCGGTGTTAGATGCAACCAACGCAGCTAGTCCCGTCCTGCTCATTCAGTCGCCCCACTTATCGTGAGTACGCCTTGAGCCTCGTCACGATTGAAAAGCCACATTCCGATAAGAAGGCGCTGGGGGAGCACAGCATACCGGCGTCCGAATGCAGGCTTTTTAGCTCTAAATTCTGATCATCGATTTCCAAGGCTCAGGGGCCACGGCCTCGGTATCCCTGCCAGCATCAATAGCAAACCGATCAGTCCCATGTTCTTCAGGAAATTCACCATCTCAGCCATCTTCATCTGCGGCTCTTTAACGCTCCAGAAACGGTATAAGGAACGCCCAAGAAAAACATCAGCGACCATCCATATAATTGGCTGATAGCCCAGGAGTAGGCTGAACCCTCCGAGTAGCAGCAAGACGCCAGTCTCGTTTTACGCGCCCGGCTACGTTTCCCATTCGCGTATACCTGTCATCATTCCCCGATTCTTGAAGTGGTTGAAGCCGCCCATAATGAAATATCCACCGGCGATTATCCTGCCGATTAGAAACGCGATGTCCACGGTGTTGACCTCCCTCTGTCCGTCTAGACGGGAATTTCCGATTTGGACCGCTATCTCGCGCATCGTACGCTTCCCTTACCCTCCACACAACGAGTTTGCCACCGGAGCAGGCCCCAGCGAGATCAGCAGGGTCCCGACGGCCAAGTCCTGATAAGCCTTGACTGCGTCTTCGTCGCGTCGCTAGTGCCAGAAACTTGTCCAGAGTTTTTCTCTTCGGCAAAGTGATCCTGGGATTCGATTCGGCAAGCTAAGGCCGATATACGACATGGCGCTTCGTGCCCGACGATAAGCATGGCTCCGGTACTGGCGATCACTAGTCTGGTGGCAAGGACCTCGTTGTAGTGGCCCTTTGACCCCGTTGGAGAGTTTCTTAAACCGTTCGCTGCCGGGCCGAGTCGAATCCCAATTTCCATCAAGGAGAACAGGGATGAGGACGGACACAAAGCAGTGGCGAAGTCGAAAGGAGAAGAAAGAACTGTTGCGGCGGTTGCAGTCTGAGAACCCGGGGCTGGAGGTGGTCCATCCACACGCCGCGGGAATCGATGTGGGCAATAGTGCGCACTACGTGGCGGTACGACCAGACCGTGATCCGCAACCAGTGCGGCGGTTCGAGTGCTTCACAGCAGATCTGCATCGGCTAGCCGACTGGTTAGAGATCTGCGGAGTGAAGACGGTGGCTCTCCAGTCGACGGGCGTATATTGGATCCCCTTGTACGACATTTGGAAGAACGCGAGTTCGAGGTCTATCTGGTCAACGCCCGGCACACCAAGAATCTGCCGGGACGAAAGAGCGATGTGCAGGAAAGCCAGTGGCTGCTGAAGTTGCATACCTACGGGTTGCTGAACAATTCGTTTCAACCACCCTCGAAGATTCGGGTCCTGCGCACCTACTGCCGGCAGCGGCTACAACACGTCACTGGGGCGGCGACCTGCGTTCAACGAATGCAGAAAGCACTGACGCAGATGAATGTACAGTTAGCGAATGTCATCAGCGATTTGAGCGGACTGACCGGACAGCTGATCGTGCGGGCCATCGTCGGCGGAGAACGGAATCCGCGGAAGCTCGCGGAACTCAGTCATCCACGGATTCAGGCCAGCCGCGGAGAAATTGCCAAGAGTTTGGAAGGCAACTGGCGCCAGGAACTGATCTTCGTGCTGCAACAGGAAATCGAGATGTATGACACCTACCAGCGCCGGGTCGCCGAGTGCGACCAGGAATTACAGAAACACCTGACTGCCTTTGCCGATACCGTCCCGCCACCAGCGAAGGAAGAACTACCCCCGAAAAAGAAGGGAAAACAAAACAAAAATAATCCGCATTTCCATCTCGCCGATGAGCTCGAGCGCATCACGGGAGTGGATCTCACCCGGATCGATGGCGTCGATGTGATGGTCGCTCAAACGCTCGTAAGTGAAGTGGGATTGGACATGAGTCGATGGAAAACCGAGGCACACTTCGCTTCGTGGCTGGGCCTCTGCCCAGACAACCGGATCAGTGGAGACAAAGTGCTTGCACGAGGCACTCGCCATGTGCTCAACCGTGCGGCCACGGCACTTCGTCTGGGAGCCTCAACCCTACTGCGAAGCCAGACCTACCTCGGCGCGCAGTACCGCCGCTTGCGCAGTAAGCTCGGCGCCCCGAAAGCCATCACTGCTATGGCTCATCGGCTCGCTCGACTGGTCTATCGAATGCTTAAGTATGGTCAGCACTACGTCGACAAAGGTGCAGAGTACTACGAGCTTTGAAATCGCCAACACCAACTCGAGTTCGTCAGAAGGAAAGCTGCACAACTCGGCCTACAAGTCACACCGATCCAGGCGTGAACCTATCAAACAAGAAGTTCCCGGAAAGTCGGATTATCGGAAATTGACCAACTACCCTCCTGTATCGTCATTTTCTTTCCTCAGCATAGTGTGGTTCCATGTTTGCTCATGCCAATTTCGCAAGCACGAACGATTGCATTCGATGTCCTGCTGCGCGTCGCGAAACAAGATGCGTACGCGGATGATGTGCTGCGCGCCGAGCTTGATGAATCCGTGAAGACCGAGGATGCCGGCCTCGCCACCGAACTTGCGCTCGGCGTTTTGCGCTGGCAGAGACTTCTCGATTTCGTTACCGACCGCTATTTGAAAACATCGGCGGGTACGGCCGACATCGAGGTTCGGATTGCCCTCCGATTGGGCGTGTACCAGCTTTTGTTTCTCGACCGCGTCCCAGCACGCGCCGCTGTCCACGAATCGGTGGAACTGGTCAAGCGCGCGAGGAAACGTTCCGCGGCTACTCTGGTGAATGCCATCTTGCGCAAGGCCGCCAAGGAAACTTTACCTGGGAATTCGACTGCCGATGCCGTGGCGCGGCTCTTTCCCGCGGATCTCCCTCTCGCAGACCGGATTGGAATTCAATATTCGCATCCCACCTGGTTGGTTGAGCGCTGGATTCGAATTTATGGAGAGGACCGGACGCGGAGCCTCGTCCAGGCAAACAATCGTGTCCCCGTACTTTCAGGGCATCTGTTCGACCCGCAACGTCGCGAGCAAGCGACGGCGTCGTTCGAACGGACTGGGTGCCGCATCCAGCCGGGACGATTGCTGCGCGACGCCTGGGTTTTCGAAGGAGGAAACCCCGCTGCGAACGAAGCTGTGCGCTGCGGTTGGGTAGCTATCCAGGATGAGGCTTCCCAGGCCGTAGCGTGCCTTGTGGCGGCCGATCCCGGCAATTCTGTGCTCGACCTATGCGCGGCACCTGGTGGCAAGACCCTGCTCCTGGCGCGAGCGGTTGGAGCGCAGGGCCATGTCGTCGCCGCGGATCTGCACGAGCATCGTGCGCGCGCCATGCGCGAGCGATTCGAACGCGCCGGCGTTCGAAATGTCGAGACGCACGTCTTGGACGGAGAGCAACCGCTTCCGTTCGAATGCGCGTTCGATCGCATTCTGGTCGATGTCCCTTGCTCGGGCACGGGTACTCTCGCCCGGCACCCGGAAATTCGCTGGAAGCTTCACGCCGAGGACTTGAGCGATCTGCACGACCGGCAGGTGCGCTTGCTTCGCAATGGCCTCCCCCATCTGGCGCCGGGTGGGCGACTTGTGTACTCCACGTGTTCGCTGGAGCCGGAGGAGAATGAATTCGTTGTGCGCGAAGTGCTGGGCGCGCTGGGCGACACTTTCCAGGTCGCCGATCCTCGGAACATCATCGAGAGCTCCTTGCAGAAGTCCGTGCGCGCGGAGAGCGTTACTTCCGCCGACGGCTTCTTTCGGACCTTTCCTCCTGAACACGGGACAGACGGATTCTTTGCGGCCGTCATGGAGCGGCCAAAATCAAAGGCTTAACACAGAAATCACCGAGCAATGAACACAGAGCGCGCGGAGAAAACCTGAGATTGTCATCCCTGATCTTACTCATCAGAATTCTCTTCTTTATCTCTGTGCCTTCTGTGTTCTCTGTGGTGAAATGTTTTTCTTGCATCGCGCTAGAAGCCTCTTGCTGCGCGTGCTAAATTGAAGGCGGTGAATCGATGAATCTTCGCGAGAGAATCGAATGGGTATTTCGCATGGGGCTGCTTGTTTTCATTCTGGCGGCTGCCGCGTTCCTGAGCGCGGTGACGACGATGCGTTTCGCGATTCAGGGCCGCGAAGTGACCATGCCCAATCTGGTGGGCAAAAGCTCGGCCGATGCAATGGCTATCGTGCAGGGGCGCGGGCTGCAATTAAAAGTAGTCGATCGGGTCTACGGCGATCTGCCGGCAAACGCAGTCGTGCGGCAAAGCCCTCCGGAAGGCGAGCGCATGAAGGTTGCGCAGAACGCGCACGTGGTCCTGAGCCTGGGCCCGCAAAATGTCATTACGCCATCCTTGTTGGGCGAATCCCTTCGTGTAGCCCGCATCCAGTTGCTGCAGGTAGGCCTGCAACTCGGCGAAGTGACCACGTTCCCCGGTCCGGCCGCCATGTCCGACACCGTATTGCAGCAGACGCCTGCGCCGGGAACGCGGGCGGCAAGTCCTCGTGTCGATTTGCTCGTTGCGCAAGGCGATTCGCCGGCCGCTTACATCATGCCCTGGCTCGTGGGGATGCCTTTGCCGGACGCGGACCGGCTACTGGCTTCCGCCAGGATCAAACTGGCCAAAACCACGTTCGTTCCCTCCCCGCAGTGGCCGAAGGGCGTCGTCACAGAGCAGACACCTGAGCCGGGTTCCAAGGTAACAATCGAGTCCCCCATCGAAATGGTTGTGGCGCAGTAGGGATTTCGAGACTTGCGCCGGAAGTTTTTTCGAATCTGAAAGCTGCACGGTGCATGCAAAAGCTTGAATCTGGTAAGATGGCGGCGGAGAAATCGTGACGTATCACGTTGAAATTGCCCCGTCCATCCTCGCTGCGGACTTCTCCTGCCTGGGGGAGGGGATACGCGCAGTGGAGCGCGGGGGCGCGGCAATGCTCCATGTGGATGTGATGGACGGGCATTTCGTGCCCAACATCTCCATCGGCGTTCCTGTTGTAGCTTCCTTGCGCAAGGCAACCCGGCTACCCCTGGACGTGCATCTGATGATCGAGAATCCCGAGCGGTACATTCAAGCATTTGCCGAGGCGGGCGCCGACATGATTTCCGTTCACGAGGAAGCCACACCGCACCTGGACCGGGCACTCTCGATGATTCGAGAGCACGGATGCCAGCCGGGTGCCGTAATTAATCCCGCGACTCCCGTGTCGGCTCTTTCCGAAGTCTTTGGGAAACTGGATCATGTTCTGGTGATGTCGGTAAATCCGGGATTCGGCGGGCAGAAATTTATTCCTAGGGCACTCGGAAAGATTAGTGAGCTAAAGCGAATTCGAGAGGGCTATAATCATTCCTTCCGGATCGAAGTGGACGGGGGAGTCGGTCCGGAAAACGTGGCCGATCTGGTTCGAGCCGGCGCCGAAATTCTGGTCGCTGGGACCTCCATTTTTCACACCCCCGACGCCGCCGAGGCCGTGCGCGCGATGAAGCAAGCGGCCGGCGGAGCACTGGCACAAAAAGTTTAGGATTTGGGCGGGGCCCGCCGCGGCGGAGAGCCCACCCAAAGTAAGGATCAAACTTGAAACAAGGCCGAATCATATTTTTCGTGGCACTCGTTGCAGCGTTCCTCTCCGGGTGTTTTGGTAAGAAGAATACGGCCCCCACCGCCGGAACTTCCGCTGAACCCGACAAAGTCCTTTACGCGAAGGCCACCAATGACCTGAAGCACGGCCACTACGAAGTCGGCCGCCTAGCATTACAGACCCTTATCAACACCTACCCGGACAGCGAATACCTGGCCAAAGCGAAACTGGCTATCGGGGATTCCTACTACAAGGAAGGAGGGACCGCGGGCCTGAAGCAGTCCATCGTTGAGTACAAAGACTTCATTACCTTCTTCCCTTTCCTCGATGAATCGGCGAACGCGCAGATGCAGATCGCCATGGCGCACTACCGCCAGATGGAGAAGCCGGACCGCGACCACGCCGAAGCCGTGCAAGCGGAGGCCGAATTCCAAACATTCCTGGAAAAGTATCCCAACAGCCCCCTGGTGCCCCAGGCCGACCAGCACCTGCGCGATGTGCAGGAAGTTCTGGCCGAAGGCAATTTCAGGGTTGCCAGCTTTTATTACGTGCGCACTGCCTATAGAGCTGCGGGAGCTCGCTTGATCGAATTGACCAATCGCTACCCCCTGTACAGCCAGGCGGATCGAGCCAACTGGATGCTTGGACAGATTTATGAAAAGGGCGAGCACAATGATCTTGCCGCGCGCTATTACAGTAGGATCGTGAAGGATTATCCGCTTTCTCCGCTCGCCGGCGATGCAAAGAATAAACTCACGAAGTTTGGAGTTCCGGTTCCTCCTCCGGATCCTGAGGCGTTCGCACGAATGCAAAAGGAACAATCGGCCAACCGTCCGGGAATGGTTAAACGGACCATGAGTTTCCTAAAGACATCCCCGGATGTATCCGCGGCAGCGCGTAGCGGCCCTCCGACTATGACACCCGCAAGCGAATCCGGGGATGAGACCATCGGATTCAGCTTACAACCCAACGCCAATGCGGCTACAACATCCAGCGTAGGAAACACAGCGGCCGTGGAAACGATAACACCCGGAAGTCCGAATGCCCTGCCTCAGCCGCCCGCAACGGATGCGGCGCCCGCGGCCTCCGGCACGGCTCCAGGGGCGACGGACACGACGCAACCCGCTAGCACTGGCGCCTCGCCGGATTCGAGTGCAACGCAGCCCGCGAGCACGACGACGCCAGCCCCGCCTGCCAATACCAGCCAGGAATCCTCCAGCAAGAAGAAGAGCGGACTCCGCAAGATCATCCCGTTTTAAGCGCCTTCCATTGATCCGCCTGGAAGGCTTTCTTGGGCCGGCCACCTCTCGGAAGGGTGGCTGGTTCATTCGGACACATGCCTTTGCAGTCTTTATTGACTCACCCAGATCGTGATGTTACCAATGGACTATAGGCTTTTGTGCCTTTGCGCATGGCGGAAGACTCTCGCCCGCGGTAGTCCGGAGGACGGCACGTGGCAAAGATCCTGGTAGCCGACGATAATAGCAACGTCCAGAAAACGGTAGCCCTTGCTCTGGCAGAACTGGGCATTGAGGTAGTTGCGGTAAATAACGGCGACGCAGCCGTTCGGAAACTAGCCGATGTTTCGCCGGACCTTGTGCTGGCCGATATTTTCATGCCTGTCCGAAACGGCTATGAAGTCTGTGAATTCATCAAAAAGGATTCGCGCTTTTCGCACGTGCCCGTCGTACTGCTGGTGGGAGCCTTTGACCCCCTGGATGAACCCGAAGCGCAGCGCGTCGGCGCCGACGGGATTCTCAAGAAGCCATTCGTTCCGCCGGACCCTCTGATCGCGATGGTAAAAACGCTGCTCGAACGCACCATTGGCGACCGTTTGGTGAGCGTAGCGATCTCGAAGCCCGCGGTTTCCGCGCAGGGTAAGTCCGGCGGCGTCGCAACTGCGGTGGAGCATCCTCCAGCGGCGGAAATATCGGAAGAATCGCCTGCGCAGGAATTTCGGCCGCCCATGGAACGCCTGACCTTCGGCGAGGCTGAACGCCCGCTGGCATTTCAGCAACTCTTGGAAACCCCGGCGCAGGAACCCGCAGCTGCGGGAACAGGAGTGATCGAGCCGGTTGACAATGAACAAGTTCTGACGAGTTCTCGCGATTCATCCCTGGGAGACCCGATTTTCTGGAGGACAGAAGAGACGGAACCGAACGCCGCAGAAGAAGATTCGGATGCGGAAAGCGAGGTTTCTTCGGAGGCTTCCTCGCGCCCGTGGAATCTGGGTGAGGATGCCCTCTCTCGCCGTCCGGAAACTGAGATCGCGGAGCCCGCGGAGCCGTTTGAGCTAGTGCGGGAAGATCAAGAGGAAGAGGCCGGGCAAACTTCCACGATCGTGGAATCTTCGCCCCTGATGGCTCAGGACGCGGCCTCGCAAGCTTCGCTGACAGTCGAATCTGCCAAGCCGGCAGACCTCGCCGCCAATCCAATCGAATGGATGGCTTCGGTTCCTCCCCCGCCCGTTGAGGAAGCGCCAGAGGCCGCTCCGGAATGGAGCGAGGCAATTGCCGAGGCTCCTGATCAGAGAGATCTAAGCCAAGAAGACAATTTAGAATTACCCCCTGAAGCGGACGTCCCGGAATCCCCGACTCCCGTCGTGCCCCCGATTTTGGTTTCGACTCGCGCTCCAGAGCCACCGCCGGCGCCTCCGCCGGCGAATCTGCCCGTCCAGCCGCAGGCGACAATCGCGGCACAGGTTCCAGACCCCCACAAAACGCAGCCGTCCCTCAAGCCAGCGGACCAAAGCGCTGAAGATACGGCGCGTTCAATTCCCAAGCAAGATTGGGCGGATTTGGCCGCCAGCCTCCAACCCAAAACCATTGAAGCTCTTGCGGAAAAAGCCAAGGCGGCATTACCCGTAGTCCCTCCTGTGCCCGCCGTGCCCGCCTCAAACATTCAACCCGCGCCAGTCTCTTCCGCTCAGAAACCTGCGGAAGCCGAGGGAAATGCACAACCCGATCCGGCCAATTCCGCTACGGCTGATTCGCCAGACCCGGCTTTGGTCGAGGCAGTCGTCCAGCGAGTCCTAGAAAAAATGCGTCCGCAAGTCGTGGACATTATCACCAAGGAATTCCTGCGGCCCGTTGTTCAAGCGCTGGTCAACCGGGAAATTCAGAAACGCTAGAAACGCAGTCCCCCCGCTCGTCCGTTCAAAATTCAATCAATCGGCCCACCTAGCTCCGCGGGATGACGCATTTGACCGTCCGCGCGGGCGTCCGTATAGTAATCCTCTTAACCACAGGGCTGGAGAACATGCCGAGAGAAATACCCAAGGCTTACGAGCCGCAACAGATTGAGCAGCGCTGGGCGAAGAAATGGGCGGAAGAAAACTTGTTTCGCGCCGACGTGAACGCGCCCGGCCCGGTTTTTTCCATTGTCATCCCGCCGCCCAACGTGACCGGGTCGCTGCACATCGGCCACATGCTCGACCACACGGAGATCGATATCCTGACGCGCTGGAGGCGGATGCAGGGCTACAACACGCTGTACCTGCCGGGGACCGACCATGCGGGAATTTCGACGCAGCGCGTGGTGGTGCGCCAGCTGGCGGCGCAAGGCATCAATTACCGCGATCTGGGCCGCGAAGCGTTCGAGAAGAAGGTATGGGAATGGAAGGCGGAATCCGGCGGAACGATCACGCGGCAGATGCTGCAGCTCGGCGAAAGCTGCGACTGGACGCGCGAGCGGTTCACGCTGTCACCGGAGTTGTCGCGCGCGGTCACCGAAGTCTTCGTGCGCCTGTACGAAGACGGCCTGATTTATCGCGGCCATTACATCGTGAACTGGTGCCCGCAATGCCGCACCGCGATCAGCGATCTCGAAACCGTTCACGAAGAGCGGCAGGGCCACCTCTGGCACATTCGCTACCCGATAGTGGGGACGAAGGAATACGTCGTCGTGGCCACTACGCGGCCCGAAACGATGCTGGGGGACACGGCTGTGGCCGTCCATCCAAGCGATCCGCGCTACCAGCATTTAATCGGCAAGATGGTTCTCCTGCCGCTCATGAACCGCGAGATTCCCGTCGTGGACGATTTTGTGGTGGATCGCGACTTTGGTACGGGCGCGGTGAAAGTCACTCCGGCGCACGACCCGAACGACTTTGAAATCGGACGCCGCCACAACCTTCCGGAGATCGACGTGATGACCGACGACGCGAAAATGAGCGCGGCGGCGGGAAAATATGCCGGCCTCGACCGCTTCGAGGCGCGGAAACGTGTGGTCGCTGATTTGGAATCGGCGGGCTTGCTCGAAAAAGTTGTCGACCATACGCACGCGGTCGGAACGTGCGACCGCTGCGGGACGATCATTGAGCCGCGCGCTTCGACGCAGTGGTTCGTGAAAATGAAGCCGCTGGCCGAGCCCGCGATTGCGGCCGTCGAGCGCGGCGACGTGGAACTCATGCCCGACAATCGCCGGACAGAATATTTTGAGTGGATGCGCAATATTCGGGACTGGTGCATCTCACGCCAGCTGTGGTGGGGGCACCGCATTCCCGCATGGCATTGCGGCAACTGCAAGGAAATTATTGTTGCGCGCGAGGCGCCGGCGAAATGCGCGAAGTGCGGTTCGGGCAAACTTGTGCAAGATCCCGATGTGCTCGAAACGTGGTTCAGCTCGGCTCTGTGGCCGTTTTCAACGATGGGCTGGCCGGACGACACGCCGGACTATCGGAAATACTATCCGACGAGCTTGCTCATCACCGGTTACGACATCCTGTTTTTCTGGGTCGCGCGAATGATCATGATGGGTTTGAAATTTACCGGCCACGTTCCCTTTCGGCAGGTTTGCCTTCACTCGTTGGTGCGCAACGCGGAAGGCCAGAAGATGTCCAAGTCCAAGGGGACGGGAATCGATCCGGTCGAGCTCAATGAAAAATTCGGAACCGATGCGATGCGTTTTACTTTGGCGAGCATGGCCGCGCCCGGGACTGACATCGTTTTGTCCGAGGAACGCATCTTGAGCTACCGCGCGTTCGCCAACAAGATCTGGAACGCCGCGCGATTCGTCTTCATGAACCTTGACAAGTATGAAGCCGCGGGCGGAGAAACGCTGGAGGCCCTGGCGTCTCCCGATGTGCGCGCGTCCGCGCCTTATGCCGCAGGCGGCGAAGTGGCGTTGATTGATCGCTGGATTTTTTCGCGCCTAACCCGCGCGACAGCGCAGGTGAACGATGCGCTGGAGCATTTTCGTTTTCACGAAGCGGCGCACGTCGTTTACCATTTTTTTTGGGGCGACTTCTGTGACTGGTACATCGAATGGGTGAAACCGGAATTGCTATCGCCCGACCGGTCGAAATCGGGAGCCACCTGGAAGAATTTATTTGCGGCGTTCGAGAGCGCCCTGCGGCTGCTTCATCCCTTCATGCCGTTTATTACGGAGGAATTGTGGCACCAGTTGCCGCAGCGACAAAACGCGAGTTCGATTGCCCTTGACCGTTTTCCGCAAACGCACGCGGAACGGTTGGATTCCGCGTCCGAAGAACAGATCGCTCTGCTGCAGGAGATCATCTCTTCGGCGCGCAACATTCGCGCGGAAATGAAGCTCGACCAAAAACAGAAGCTTTTTGCCCAACTGGGCGCGGCACCGCCGGCTGTCCAGTGCGCGGTGGAGCGCAGCCTCGATACGGTCTTGCGCCTTGCCAATCTTTCTTCCCTATCGTTTGCCAAACCGCCCTTTGATTCGACGAAGGGGATCGTGCGCTCGAATAAGGATTTTGACCTCTTCATTCCCCACGAAGCGGCGTTCGATGTTCAGGCGGAACTTTTGCGCTTGCGAAAAGAACAGGATCGCCTGACCAAGGATATCGCTTCAAAAGTGGCTCGGCTTGGGGATGAGACATTTCGCAGCCGCGCGCCCGAGCACATCGTGAAGGGGCTGGAATCGACGCTTGCCGGCCGGCAGGCCGAGCTTGCGAAGGTGAAAGAACGCCTTGCGACGCTCGAAAAGAATCTTTGATCTCGGCGCTGAAAGGGCCGACGTGTGCCAGCCCAGGGCAACGCCCTGGGTTCGGAGTCGGATTGATGCGGCGCCCTGAAAGGGCGCAGGGATCCCCGCCCTTTCAGGGCCGAAAATGTATCTCGCACGCATCCCCGGGGCGTTGCCCCGGGCTAATTACCTCT
This sequence comes from uncultured Acidobacteriota bacterium, assembly GCA_963813185.1. Lineage (GTDB taxonomy): Bacteria > Acidobacteriota > Terriglobia > Acidiferrales > UBA7541 > Palsa-360. The sequence goes on along the minus strand of CAWEYA010000017.1, from coordinate 127,135 downwards.
GCGCCGTTGGCGCGTCAACACAATTCAGGTCTTTAAAAAAGAAATTGCTATGAACTGATCATGCGAGATATGAAATAGATTTCTTTTCAACCAAAAGCACTTAGATATTTCCCAGAACAAACCTGAAACTTTCATGGCGCACACAACTTTTCCGGGTACGACGGATCGCCGCATCGACGCGCTTCTCGCGTTGCTTTCCGACAACACCATGATTGTTATCAGCGGGGCAAAAATCGCTCGAGAGATCGGCGTAACGCGTGGGACCGTGTGGAACTGGATCGAAAAGTTGCGCGCCCTCGGCGTCCACGTCAAGGGCCATGCGCGCACCGGTTATCAGATCGAAAGAGTGCCCGATATTCTGGCGCCGAAGCTGCTGCACAGGCGGCTGCATCCCGGGCCGCTCGGAAAACGCGTCTACCATTTTTTTAAGATTGACTCGACCAACTCCGTCGCTATGGCGCTGGGAGAGCGCGGGGAGCCGCACGGAACTGTCGTCATCGCCGAGGAGCAGACGGCGGGACGCGGCCGCGCCGGACACACCTGGCACTCGGAAAAGACGAACGGGATCTACATGACCGTGCTGCTGCGCCCGCCGATTTCGCCGCAGCAGGCTCCGCTCATCACGCTCATAGCGGGCCTTGCCGTGCGCGAAGCCATTCTTGAGCAGACCGGCGTGGCGCCGGACCTGCGCTGGCCGAACGATTTGCTCTTCGGCCGCAAGAAATTCTGCGGCATTTTGACCGAAATGAACGCGGAGCAAGACCAAATTCATTTTGTCGCCGTGGGAATCGGCATCAACGTAAATCACGATCGGATTCCGGAAGAATTGTCCAAGACGGCCACTTCCCTGCGCCTCGAGACCAAGCACGCGCAATCCCGCATCGAAATTGTGGCGCGGTTGCTGCGGCACCTCGACTCCTACTACAATCGCTTCGTAACGGAAGGGCCCGAAACGATCGTGGCGCGTTTCTCCGAAGTTTCCAGCTATGCTCGGGGAAAGCGTGTGCGGATCGAAAGTGTCTCCGAAACTTACACCGGCACGACGGAAGGACTCGAACCCTCCGGCCTTCTGCGCGTGAGGCGTGACGACGGGCGAGTCTTGCCGGTGATTGCAGGAACTCTTTCCGAGGCGGACTGATGCTGCTGACGCTGGATGTCGGAAACACGAACACGGTCCTCGGATTTTTCCGCGGCACGGAACTCGTGGCGCACTGGCGGCTCACGACCGCGCGCGATCAGACCGTAGATGAGTACGGCATCCTCACAAGAGAGCTCTTCACTCTGGCGGGAATCGATCCGTCGTCGGTCAGCGGCGTGATCATCAGTTCGGTTGTTCCACCGCTCAATTCCACGCTCGAGGAAATGTCCGAACGGTATTTTCGCGTGAAGGCGCTGTTCATCGAGCCGGGCATCAAAACAGGGATGCCCATTCTGTACGACAATCCGCAGGAGGTAGGCGCGGACCGGATCGTAAACTCAGTCGCGGCGTACGCGAAGTACGGCGGCCCTTGCATCGTCGTGGATTTTGGCACGGCGATTAATTTTGACGTGGTCTCCGCGCGCGGCGAGTATATGGGCGGAGTGCTCGCCCCCGGCATCGGCATCTCCGCGGAAGCGCTTTTTTCCCACGCCGCGCGTTTGTTTCGCGTGGAGATCAAGGATCCCGGAAAAATCATCGGGACCAACACCATGCAGTCGCTGCAGTCCGGCCTCTACTACGGATACGCGGACATGGTGGACGGAATCGTCACGCGCATCAAGAGCGTGATTGGGGAATCGGCGCGCGTGATTGCGACCGGAGGGCAAGCGCCTCTGATCGCGCGGGCTTCGCGGCACATCGCCATCATCGACGAATTTCTTACGCTCGAGGGGCTGCGCATCGTTTGGGAGCGGAACCAGACGGCGAAGCGCACTTCCGCGGGAGGCTCCGAAAAAGTCCCCGTTTCTCTTTTGGCAGCGAAGGACAGAAAAACCAAATCTTGAATTCCCGCGAAGCAATGGCCGAGCTGAACTATTTCAATTATTTCACCGAAATCGAGGAATATTTCTGGCAGAAGCGCGGCGCGCACCTTTTGGTTTCGCCGCTGGACTGGGCCATTGTCGAGACCTGGCAGAAGGCGGGCATTCCCCTCTCCGCGGTATTGAAAGGAATCGATCGAGCCTTTGAAACTTATGCGCGGTCGCGACGCGCTGCGGGCGGGCGGCAATTGAAGAGCCTTTCCTACTGCGTCGACGCCGTACTCGATGCCGCGGAAGAGGAAAAGGAAACCGCCGCGGGCACCGGCCCGGTTGCAGCGGCAGGGAAAAAAGCGGAAGAAACTTTTTCGCGGGAAGTCTTGCGGGCGTTCTTCAACAAAAATGACGAACGCGTTGCTTCCGCAGCCGCAGCCGTGCGAGCGGCGCAGCCGGAACTCGCTTCGCGCGTGGAAGAAGCGCGCGCACGCCTTGCGGAATTGTCGCCCCTCGTGGAATCTCCGGCCGCGTTGGACTTGGAAGACCTGGAGCGGCGGCTGACCGTCATCGAAGAAAAACTCACCGCCGCGCTGACTTCCGGCGCGCCGGAAGAATTTCTTCTCGAACTCCGCCGCGAAATGGACCATCAACTCGCACCCTACCGCCGGAAAATGAGCTCCGCGCAACTTGCGCAACTCGAGCGGCAATACATGCAGAAACGGCTCTGGGAGCGCTATAATCTTCCTCGCCTGAGCTTGTTCTACCTGACCTGAGGCCCCCGGCCGAGGATCACACCCCCGCAACGGAAAGCGACCCGAATGGAAGTGCGAATCGAAAAACTGGTGTATGGCGGCGACGGTCTGGCGCATCACGACGGCCACACGGTGTTTGTGCCGCTGGTCCTTCCCGGAGAGCTCGTTCAGATTGAATCCTCCGCCCGGAAGAAGAAATTCATACGCGGGCGGCTGGAGCGCGTCGTGGAACCCTCCGCGGATCGCGTGCCCGCTCCGTGTCCGCATTATGGACGATGCGGCGGCTGCCAATACCAGCACATGCCGTATGAAGCGCAGCTGCGATATAAATCAGAAATTCTTCGCGAGACACTCGGACGCATCGGTCGCATTCAGTGGACAGGCGCCATCGAGACGCAGGCGTCGCCGCCGTTTGGATACCGCAATCGCGCGCAGTGGAAACTTCGGCCGAATCAAGACGGCGCAGCGGGAAGCGCGGCGATCGGCTATTTCGAGATGGGAAGCACGAAACTTTGCGCCGTGACGGAATGCACGATTCTTTCGCCGCGGCTGGCCGACACATTTTCCCGGCTGCGCCAGGTCGTCTCGCAGGACAAATTCCTCTCCGCCGTGGATGAAATCGAAGCCTTCGCCGATTCCGGCGATGAAAAGATTCTTCTGAATCTTTCCGCCGAACGGCTGGCCGATTCTCCCGAATCCATGGCGGCCGCCCTGCGCAAATCGCTGCCGAATGTGGAATCGCTTCTGATCCAGGATCGACGCGCCGATACATTTCACCTGGCGGGGCCGGGCTATCTAACCTACGCTGCCGCGGGCGCACAATTCCGTGTCGGTCATCTTTCGTTTTTTCAGGTCAACCGGTTTTTAATTGAGCCGCTGATCGATGCGGTGATCGGCAAAGCCCGGGGGCGGCTCGCGCTTGATTTATTTGCGGGCGTGGGATTGTTTACCGTGGCGCTGGCCAAACAGTTCGAGCGCGTGATCGGAGTGGAATCGAATTTGGCCGCCGCCAAGGACCTCGAGGACAATTTGAAAAAGAGCGGCGGAGCGTCTCCCTCCTCACGCAACATTACGGCGGAGGGATTTCTTTCCCGATGGCTTGAGAAGCCGGACCTGGTGGTGATCGATCCGCCGCGCGCCGGCGTAGAAACGGAAGCGATCGCTCACCTCAAGAAACTGGCCCCCGCGCGCATCCATTACGTCTCCTGCGACCCTGCCACCTTGTCGCGCGACCTTGCGCAACTTGCAGGCACGGATGGTGCCAACCCATACGAGATCGAGAGCATTAATTTGTTTGACATTTTTCCACAAACCTATCATATGGAGGTGTTGGTGCGGCTCAGACGGCGCGCATGAAGCTGCCTTCCCTCTTCCCCGTTGGCCTTTTTGCGGGAGGAATTCTCCTCTCGATCGATCTGAAGAAATGTGCCCTGCTCAGCCCGCGATTTTTTATTTTCGCCGCGCTTCTCTTTTTGCTTTTCGGATACACGCTGCTCCGCCGGAATTGGATTCTCGCCGCCGCGCTATTCGCCGCGGGCGCGTGGCTATCGCTGGGCCTGGCAGCCGCAAATCTGGAACGCGCCTCCGTTCCAGTAAATCTCGCCAGCACCCTGATCGAATCCGGGAAGCTCGATGCGGAGACAGCCCTGCGCTGGCGCGGACGCCTGCGCAGCGATCCGCTCCCGTTGCCGTGGGGCATGCGATATGAAATTCGTCTGGACGAAGTCGATTCTTCAGCCGGGATTACCCCTGTCGCCGGCGGCCTGCGTCTGACCTTCTACGGCGCGGATTCTGCAAGCTCCGTTCCACCTCCGGCCCGCGCCGGAGATCGCATCGAAGTGCTAGCCCGGGCGCGCCCCGTGCACAATTTTGGCGATCCCGGCAGCTTTGATTTTCGCGGCTATCTCGCTCGCCAGAACATTCAATTGCAGGGCTCGCTGCGGAACGGCCAACTGCTCACAATTGTGGATCATCCGCGATTGACTCTCTTCGACCGGTCCGCCCGGCTGCGCGGCCGCTTTCTCAATTCGCTTAACGAGCTTTTCGCGTCCCGCCCGGACGAGGGGGCGCTCGCCCGCGCCATGCTCCTCGGCGACCGGACGTTTGTGGAGCGCGATCGCGTAGTCGATTTTCAGAAAACGGGTGTCTACCACGTCCTGGTGCTGGCCGGGCTTCACGTCGGCGCCCTCGCTGCATTTTTTCTCTGGGCCGGGCGCCACCTGCGCCTCGTCCAACTCCAGCGAATCCTCCTGACGCTTCTTGCACTCGCGGCCTATGTGAACATCGTCGAGGACCGCCCGCCGATTCTGCGCGCCGTTCTCATGGCCGCGGTGTTTTTGTCGGCGAAGCTCATTTATCGCCAAATGGATCTGATCAACGTGGCGGCCGTCTCCGCGTTGGTGATCCTTGCCGCGCGGCCATCGGAAATCACCGACGCCAGTTTCCTTTTGTCTTTTTCCGCGGTAGCGACAATTGGAGCGATTGCGGTGCCCTGCATCGCGCGTTCCAGCGAACCTTACCGGCGCGCGCTCGATCATCTGTCCGATGTGACCCGTGACCCTGCCCACGCGCCGCGCGTCATTCAATTCCGAATGGAATTGCGCGCCGCGGCTGCCTGGTTATCCGCGCGGCTGCCTCGTTTTGCCGCACCCTTCGGATCCGGCCTGGTCGCGCACCTCTTTCGGGCGGTGCTCTATTTCTGGGAGATCATTTTCATTTCCGCCGTCCTTCAGCTCGGAATGCTTCCTCCGCTTGCCTACTATTTTCATCGTGTGGCCCTGGCAGGACCATTCGCCAACGTCCCGGCGCTTTTGCTCACTGGACTCGCTGTTCCCATCGGGTTCCTCACGCTGGCCGCATCTCTCGTATCTCACCCGCTTGCGGGGTTGTTTGCAAAAGTTCTGGGACTGCTTCTCTCAACGCTCGACGCAGCCGTGCGATGGTTCGCAGGACTGCACGGCGCAAGTTACCGAATTCCCGGGCCGACCGTCACTCTCATAGCGATCTTTGTCGGACTTGCGGTCGTTCTATCCGCGGCCATTCGGATGCATTGGAGATTCTGGTGGCCATCAAGTGCGGCGGTCGCGTTGGTGGCCACGGCTGTAATCATCGCGACACACCCTTTTTCACCGCGCCTCGCGCCGCAGCGTCTGGACCTGACGGTGCTTGACGTAGGACAGGGCGACAGCCTTTTTCTTTCCTTCCCGCGCGGGCGCACCATGCTGGTCGATGGGGGCGGCGAACTCGGAAATTTCCATTCGGGAGGCATGCGCTCCGGTATTGACGTTGGCGAGGATGTCGTTTCGCCATATTTGTGGTCGCGTGGGCTGAAAAAAATCGACGTTGTCGCCCTCACGCATGCGCACGAAGATCACCTTGGAGGACTTCCCGCCATTTTTGAAAATTTTCGTGTCGGTGAATTCTGGGTGGGGCGCGACATTCAAAGTGGCGCCTACCGCCAAGTCCTTGCGGCCGCTCGAGCACACGGTGTGCTCGTCCGGCATCTGAAACAGGGCGATTCTTTTTCAGAAGACAGCGTGTCGGGAACGGTCCTGTGGCCGGACGATCTTTCCGAAAGCCAGGCCGCGAAGAACGATGATTCCCTCGTCCTGCGCTTGACGGATGGCGCTGAAACACTGCTTCTTGCGGGAGATATCGAGCGGCCATCAGAGCGCAAAATTCTTGCTGAGGAGCAGCCCGTGAAAGTAAATTTCCTCAAGGTTGCCCATCACGGCAGCAAGACTTCCACCACCGACCCATTTCTATCCGCGGCGCATCCCGCATTCGCGGCGATTTCCGTGGGGAGAGACAATCTCTTCGGCCATCCTTCACCCGAAGTGACCGAACGGCTGGAAGCGGCGGGAGTGCGCGTCTACCGGACCGATCGCGATGGCGCCATCACGGCCAGCACCGACGGAAAGTCGCTGAGTGTGAGCACATTCTCGCACAATAGGTAAATCGGTCGAGATTCCAGTGGCGCATGCTTTAGCTTGCGGGGGGTTTGTCCTTGCAAGGCCCAAAACCCGCAAGCTGAAGCATGCGCTACTGGCCCCGCCACGCCATGAGGACCCACAGAATGGCCATGGCCACAACGAGGCCGATGGCAGCTTCATACTCACGATTCTGACGATATAGAGGCCAAGAAAATCGTTCCGTCGATGCCATCGCTGGAGAAAGCCGCGGCCAAAACACCGGGACTTGCGACATGTACTCCACAAATGCGGCGCCATATTGCCTCTCGAGTTCGTCCTGTTCCCGCCGAATTACCACAGGATAAAAAATCGCGAGATAGGCAGCCAACAGGAGTGTGGAAATCCACGAATGGCTCGCCACGGAAAATCCTGCGGCAAGAAGAACGCTGCCCAAATACAAGGGGTTGCGTGTGAAAGCATACGGTCCCGAGGTCGCCAATTGCTTGTGCTTGCGAAGATGCCCCGCGGCATATCCACGAACGATCAGTCCGCAAATTGCAATTCCCACTCCCCAGAGCAGCCACTTCATTTGCGGACGCGCAAACCAGAAGGCCGCGATGCCAACCGGGTATCCAACAGGGACTCGCCAGCGGATCCAAAAATTTGCTTTGGAGGTCACTCGGGAGCCTTCAGAAGCGCGTCGGCCGCGGCCAGCACGTCCTCCACGTTAATTCGCAGCATCGCGGCCGAGAAATCCGTGCGCCGCTTGTAGCTAATCTCATCCGGGCGCGCCTTGTGCACGATCACAGCTCCGGGCGCAAACGGGCCGTTGCGCGCAGGATCGGTGGGGCCATACAAACCGATGACCTGGGTGCCGAGGGCCGCCGCCAAATGGAGTGGACCTGAATCCGCCGCGACTACGCATCGCGCATGCGCCAGAAGCCCCATCAATTCCTCAATCGTTGTCGCGATGACTGCTAGGCGAGCGGGGGCAGCCGCGCGCGTGGTTTCCTCCGTCAGGGATTTTTCACCGGGACCCTGAATCACGACCACACTCATATCAAATCTTTCCCGAATCTCCCGGCAAAATTGGCCATACCGCTCCGCCGGCCAGCATTTCGCCCGCCAGCTTCCGCCGGGCCCGACGACAAGGTACTCTCCACTGATTCCCAGATCGTGCAGACGCGCGCGAACCGATGCCGCACCCCCGGCCGGAACGCGCAGCGGGTACTCCGGCTTTGCCGGGCGCGTTGCGCCTGCCCGCTCGGCCAACGAATAATTCAACTCGGCGACATGGCGTCCGACGGGAATCACGCGCTCGGTATAAAACATGGCCGCGCCATCTTCGCGCGCCCAGGCGCGATCGAAACCAATGCGCCGCCCGGCGCCCGAAAAGCCGGCAAGTATGGATGACTTATAGAGACCCTGAAAATCGATCGCGCAGGTGTACTGGTTCTCGCGCAGGCGCTCAACGCACTCGACCGCGCCCCACCCGGAGCGGCCGTCAAACGGAATCACATTGTCAATCGCCGGACTTCCTTCGAGCACCGGCGCCCATTTTCTTTCGACAACCCAGTCGATTCTCGCTTCGGCATGCACCGCCCGGATCGCGGCGACTGCTGGAACCGTGTGCAGAATGTCGCCCAGCGCGGTCAGCCGCACGACCAGGTAACGCTCCTCGCTTTTAATCATTGCGACGCGGCGCGCCGCAGCCAATCTGAAGAATCTGGCGCACGGCATCGCTTAGGTTCCCGGCTAGGGCATCGGGCTGCCTGGGCCACGTGCCGCGATGCAATTCGTATTCGCCGCGGCCGTAACCAGTCATCACCAGCATTCCGCGAGCGCCACCCGCGTGGGCCATCTCGAGGTCGGCGTAACGGTCGCCCACAACCCACGAGGCGGGCAAGTCCAGCGCATGTTCGCGCGCTGCCTGCCGGAGCAAACCCGGGTTCGGTTTGCGGCACTCGCAGGCGTCTTCCGACTTGTGCGGGCAGAAATAAATCGCGTCGATCCACGCTCCCCCGGCCGCCAGCTGCGCAACCATTTTCTTATGCACTTCGTGCACCAAAGATTCCGGAAAAATGTTTCGCGCGATCCCGGACTGGTTCGTCACCACGATCACAGGAACTTCCGCCTGATTCAACTGGCGAATGGCTTCGGAGGCAAACGGAAAGATTTGAAAGCGGTCAACGTGGTTGACGTAGCCCATTTCCTCGCCGATCGTGCCGTCGCGATCAAGAAAAACGGCGCGGCGCAGAAGTTGCATCTCAGACATTTTCTGCGCCCCGGACAGAAAGATTTCTCGGCGAGTTCTTGAGTTGCCAGGCGGCCGTGAACACCGAATCCACGGCAATCCGCGTCATGCAACGGTGGTCCACCGGACAGCTCCGCAGAAAACACGGACTGCAGGAAACGGCCTCGCGAATCAATGTGAATTGTTCCGTCACGGGAGCGGTGCCCTCCGGATCTGTCGAACCAAAAATTCCGATGACCGGAACGCCCGCGGCGGCGGCCACATGCATGGCTCCGGAATCGTTGCCGATGAATAGCGAGCAGGAGGCAAACAGCGCCGCCAGGTCGCGCATGGATGTCTCGCCGACCAGAGAAATAGCCCGCGACTTCATCTGGGAGAGAATGCGAGCCGTAATTTCCTTTTCTCCCGGCGTGCCAAAAAATATCACATCGGCGCCGCATTCCGAAATCAGGCGATCCGCAAGTTGCGCAAAACGCCCCGGCGGCCAGCACTTTGCCGCGCCATAAGAGGCGCCGGGAGCAATCGCGCAGCGCCATGAATTGTCTTTTGCCCCCGCCCGCCGGAGGGCGGATTCCGCCGCTGCGCGCGCCGTCTGGGCAACGGGCAAGCGAATCGGCGCGACCTCCGGCGTGGCCTCTATCCATCCCGAGCGGCGCAACAACTCCAGATAATAATGCGATTCGTGTTTCGAGGCCTCACCCACTTGCGGCACCTGAACCCCTTTCGTCAGCAGCGGACCGCGCCAGTCCCGGGCATATCCGATTCGCTCGGGAATGCCCGCGCGCCAGGCCAGCCACGCGGCTTCAAAAGCATTTTGCAGCAGCACAGCGACCCCAAAGTTTTCCTTCCGCAACTCCCCTACGAGCTTTTCACGGCCGAGCCAACCCGGGTGTCTCCCGCGAAAGTCGTATGGAAGAATTCGGTCCGCGAACGCTTGCCCTGCAAACAGATCGGCGACAGCAGGCCGCGCCAAAACACAGATTTCGTCGCCCGCGTGCGTACGGCGGATCGTTTCCAAAGCCGGGATGGACATCACTGCATCGCCCAACCAATTCGGAGCGCGAACGAGAATTTTCATCGAGCCACGCCCGCTTTTCCGAGCCGCACCCGGTCCGTAACCGAGGTCCAAAAATTCTCGGGCAGGACAAACGAAATCCGGCAACAATACGCAGGCAGCGCCGTGAAACGCACGTTCCGTAGATTCCACACGTCTTTTTCCGTGCACAGCAGCGCATCCGCGCCGCAACTTGACGCAGCCTGCTCCAGTTCCACCGCTTCGCGGGGCGTGTACACATGATGATCCGCAAAAGCGCGCTGCTGGACCGTTTGGAATCCCCAGCTGCGCAAGTCCTCGAAAAATGCGGCCGCGTTCCCCACTCCGCAAAACGCCAGACATCGAGCTTTCCGCCAATTCTCCTGCGGCAGTGCAACGTCAAGCCTCGGAACGCGCAGCACGCTATCGAGGCGCGCAGATGAATAGAAGATGGGCTTATTTGTATGTCTGCGGATGATTGCTTCCAGGGCCGGCGAAGGCGCTTGCACGCCGCGCGTAATGACCACAATGTCCGCCCGCCGCAGCGCCGAGAGCGGCTCGCGCAAGCGGCCCGCGGGCAGCACCCTGCCGCCGCCAAACGGATCCGTGGCGTCCACTAGGACGATGTCGGCATCGCGCGACAGCTTCATATGCTGAAACCCATCGTCCAGCACAAACCAATCGATTCCGTGCCGCGCCAGGACCATGCCGCTCTTGTAACGGTCCGCTCCGACGCCGAGTTGAACTTTTCCCGCGAGCCGCTCGCGCAGCAGCGCAACTTCATCGCTCTGTGGAACGCCGCCCGCACCGCTATCCGCCGTTCCTCGATACCCGCGCGTAAGTATCGCCGCATGCATCCCTTCCCCGGCGAGGCGCTCCGCGATGGCCAGCGCCATCGGCGTCTTGCCCGTACCCCCCACCGTCAGGTTTCCCACGGCGATCACCATCCCCGGCAATTTGCGCTTTCGGAAAACACCCCGGGCGTAGCACCATGCTCGAGCGCGTGCAATCAAGGAATAGAGAAACGACAGCGGCCACAGCAGGCGAAGCCATCCCGAAGAACACTTCATCTTTCGCCCCATTCCAAACCGGCGGCGCGCTCGATTTGTCCCAGAACACGCTCGGTCGCGCCGCGATTTCGGGCCACCAATTCCCGCGCGCTAGCTCCCATGCGTGACGCGCGCTCCGGTTCCGCGAGTATGCCTCGCCAGGCCGCGCCTAAATCTTCCCAATTTTTTACCTGGATCGCAGCGCCCGCGGCCAGAAATTTCCCCGATATTTCACGAAAGTTTTCCATCGAGGGGCCGTAAATCGGCACTTTACCGAAAGCCGCCGGCTCGAGAATATTGTGCCCGCCGCCGGGAACAAGCGAGCCTCCCACGAATACGGTGTCCGCAAGACGATACAACCCGGCCAGCTCGCCAATACTGTCGAGGAGAAATACATTGCCCGGTTCAGCAAGCTCGGCGCTTCCCGCCCCATTCAGCGTGAGGCCGCGGCGGCGCAACAATTTTCGACCCGATTCGGCAATGAGAGCTGCCGCAGTGTCGAATTGCTCCGGTTTCCGCGGCGCGAGAATCAAAAGCGCCCGCGGATATTCGCTCTCCACTTCTGCAAACGCCCGCAGGACAGGAACCTCCTCATTGGCAAGCACACTCCCCGCAACGATCACCGGACCGCGATTACTCCTGGACAGTTCGGCCTCCAGCCATGCCGAAAGAGCGCTTTCGCCCGGCTCGGCGAGGTCATATTTTATATTGCCCGCGACGACTACCCGCTCGCTCGCAGCGCCCAAAGCGATCAGGCGCGCCGCATCCTCTTCGCTTTGCATCAGAAACAAAGTTGCATCGCTCAACACTCTTTTGAGAAACCCCGTCAGAGCATCGGCGGAATACGCAAGGGCTCGACTGTAGCCGCGGAAGGAACGCTCTGAAATCCGCCCGTTTACAAAAATAACCGGCACTTCTGCGCGGCGGCACTCGCGCAGAAAATTCGGCCAGATCTCGGTTTCCACGATGATCACCGCCTTCGCGCCCGCAGCCGCGAGAGCCCGCCGCACGGGTCCGCGCCAGTCCAGGGGGAAATAAAACACAGCGTCCGCAAACGCCATCCGCTCGCGCGCCAGCTTCTGACCCGTGACCGTTGTGGTGGAAATTACCAGGCGGCGCTGCGGGAGCCTTTTTTTCAGCTTCTGAGCGAGGGGAAGCACTGCAAGTACTTCGCCGACGGACACCGCATGAATCCAAATCGATTTTTCCCGCGTGCCGAGAAACTCTCGGGCCCGCAGTTCCGGCGGAAATCTCCATCCGAGGCGTTCCGGAAGGTTGCTGAGATATTTTCCGTGAATCAACCCGCGAATCAAAAAATAAGGAGTGAGCAGGAGCATCCCCGCGGCCGTCAGCAGACTATAGAGCGCATACATCCCAAGAGGCCCTCGGCGAGCCGTCTCCTGTCCGGGAAGAATTTAGAACTATCCCCATGAAGACTTTAGATCGGATATTATAGGCGCACCGTTGGCATTGGCATACCAATAGTGGAGTGAGGGAGCGATTCTGCTTAGGCCTGGGTCGGGAACAAGGCTGCCGGCTCCAAAGACGGGCCGCCTCCACTGACCCCGCTACCAACGATGCGGAACGCTTTTACGGCGGCCGTCCTGTCCTGTTCATGGTGATCCGTGATTTTCGGGAAAGACCGGGCTTCTCCATGGCCAAAATGAGTCACTACCTGGAGCGAACCTATTTCCAGGAGGGCGCATCATAGCCAACCAGATTATGCTCCGCGCAATCTTTACCATCGTGGTGCTCCTGCCTGTGGGCGCGCTGGCCCAAACTGCCCCTCCCGACCCAATGTCGCTGCCCACACGCGACACGCATCAGAACTTGACTATCGTCGCCGATCCGTATCTCCGCGCCGAGCGTTACAAGAAAGAAGTTTTCGGCAAAAATTCTGTCTACGCCGCAGGCATTGTCGCCATCGACGTTTATTTCCGGAACGACAATGAAGTGCCGATTCGCGTTAACCCTGAAACCATCCAACTGGTCATTTCTCAGCCCGGCCAGGATCGCCAGCGTCTGGGCCTCCTTTCCCCTGAAGAAGTCGCCGATCGCACGCTCTTGACTGCCAATTCCAATATTCGCGCTCACCGCCAATTCCCTTTTCCCGGGACTTCGTCCGGTTCGGGCCACAGCAAGGATTGGACCGAGATGACCACAACGCTTCATTCCGTGGCTCTCGGCACTGATGTCCTGCCGCCCCACGCCACCACTCACGGCTTCCTCTTTTTCGATCTGAACCACGACTTTGGCGCTATCCACTACTCCCATCTGTATATCCCGGATCTCGATTTCATGACGGACCACAAGGCCCTCTTCTTTTTCGAGATCGATCTTGGCGAGGCCCGATCGCGATAACCGGCTAGCACGGCTCCTGGACAAGATACGTAGCGCCGGCGTCCCGCCGTCGATTTTTGTATTTGCGTCGCTGCGCAAAACCGCTGGCACCTCTCGGGAAACAAGTTACTACCTGCGCGAGAGTGAATTTGCTGAACGCGACCTCGTCGGATAGAATGTTACTTCCGAAACGGGCCCGCCTGCCAACATGACACTCCTAGACGAGCTGAATTCCGGGCAACACGAAGCAGCTACCACAGTTGAAGGTCCCGTCTTGATCCTCGCCGGGGCCGGCACGGGAAAAACGCGCGCCATTACCTACCGAATCGCGCACCTGATCGAGCAAGGCGTACCCGGCGAGCGCGATTCTCGCCGTAACCTTCACCAACAAAGCCGCGGCGCAAATGAAGGAGCGCGTCCGCGATCTGCTCATCCGCCAGGGGAAAGGGTACGACGATCCGTGGATCGGAACATTTCACGCGTTTTCCGCATGGCTCCTGCGCCGGGAGGCGAAACGCCTCGGACTTCCCCGCGATTTCAAAATATTTGACGCCGACGACCAGGTCGCGGCCGTAAAGCTTGCCCTCGAACATTTGAACATCAAGGATCCGGGCGAGAAAGTCCGCGGCCTGCTCGAGCGCATCAGCTTCGCGAAAAATCATGGACAGACCCCTGCGCAGATCGCCACCGAAGCCGCCAAGCACAATGACCCCCTGGGAATTACCGCCGCAAAAGTGTACGCGGAATATGAAAACATCCTGCGCAAGGCCGGCGCTCTCGATTTTGACGATCTTCTCCTGCGTGCCGTCCAGGTGCTTCGTGAATTTCCGGATGCGCGCTCGGCCTGGCAGTCGCGTTTCCGCTACATTCACGTCGACGAATATCAGGATACCAATCGCGTGCAGTACGATCTCTTGCGCCTGCTGGTCAACGAGTCGCGCAACCTTTGCGTCGTCGGCGACGAGGATCAATCCATCTACCGCTGGCGCGGCGCCGATATCGGAAACATCCTTCGGTTCGACGAGGATTATCCCGGCGCGCACGTCGTTCGCCTCGAGGAAAATTACCGCTCGACGCAAAAAATTCTCGACGCCGCCGCGGGCGTGGTCTCGAATAATCGCCGGCGTCTCGGAAAAAATCTGAAGGCCACCCGGTCCTCGGGCCACAATTTGGCTTTCTTTGAAGGGCGCGACTCAAAAGCCGAGGCCGAATACATTGCCGACGCCATCCGCGTTCTCCACGCCGATGACCCGGCCGTGCACATTGCCGTTCTCTACCGCACCAACGCGCAATCGCGCTCCCTCGAAGAGGCCATGCGCTCGCGCGGCATGCGCTATCGCATGCTGGGAGGCTTCTCGTTTTACCAGCGCGCCGAGGTGAAGGACGCGCTGGCTTACGCGCGCCTGGCCATGTTTCCGGACGACGATATCGCCTTGCTCCGGGTGATCAATACGCCCCCTCGCGGCATCGGCAAAACATCCATAGACTCACTCTCGGCCGTGGCTCGGCAGCACGATATTTCCCTCTGGGCGGCCATCGGCAAGATGCTCGAACCCTCCGCTTCAGGCCGCTCCCTCGCGCCGCTCAGGGACTTCCACACATTAATCGAAAGCCTGCAGCAGGAGATTGCCTCTTCGTCGCCCGCGGATTTCCTGCAGTCCATCTTGACGCGCAGTGGATATCTCGACATGCTCGCGCAGCGCGACTCCAGTGAGGACACCGCGCGCGCGGACAACCTGCGTGAACTCGTCAACGCCATGGCCGAAGGCGCCGAGCGCGGCGAAACGCTTTCCGACTTTCTCGACCACGCCGCCCTGGTCAGCGATGCCGACAACTTTGACGAGGATGCGCTGATTACGCTCATGACGTTGCACAGCGCCAAGGGTCTCGAATTCGACCACGTGTTTCTATCCGGGATGGAAGAGGGCATCTTCCCCCACAGCCGGTCGCAAGACGACAATGAAGAACTCGAGGAAGAGCGCCGCCTGTGCTACGTCGGAATGACGCGCGCCAAGCAAACGCTCACGCTGACGCGCGCCGTGTATCGCCGCATGTACGGCTCCGAGCGACTCTCGGGCTCCATGCCCTCCCGCTTTCTCCAGGAAATTCCCGCGGAACTGATCGATACTGCGGCCGGCTCCCTCGCCGAGGCCGGCGAGACGCGCCGCTACGAGCCGGACCCTGAGTACTCCTACAGCGAAGAGGAATTTTCGCGCCGCGTCAAACGCATCGCCACCCCATCGCGCGCGACGAGCGAATCCCCCAGCCGCTCGCGGTCGAGCGCCTCCTCGCGTCCCGGCAAGCAAAATGGGAACCCGCTCATCGGCCAGCGCGTGCGCCACGCCACCTACGGCACCGGGACGATCATCGCCGTGGAAGGCGAAGAGCCGGAGCGCAAGTTCACTGTCCGTTTCTCCGATCACGGCACGAAAAAACTGGTGGAGCGATACGCCAACTTGAGCTGGGCTTGACGTAGGACAGGCTTCGGCCTGTCGCTTTTGCGAATCGCCACTCAATCCAAAAACCAGACAGGCTGGAGCCCGTCCCACTGAAAACCAAACCATCCCTGTGATTTCCAATTTAGTACATCTCTCCACGCCAGCAGTTGCGGACCTTCCCGCGTCAAGGTAGAGTCTCTTCGACTGTCATTTTTCTCGTGGGGATGGTGCCGAGTGGGTTCAGGGCTCTTCCGCGTCAAGAATATCGACCAGTTGATTTCCGATGCAGACGAGCCCGAACGCCGGTTGAAAAAATCTCTTGGCTGGCTGAGCCTCACATCTCTCGGCATCGGCGCGGTGATTGGTTCCGGAATATTCACCGTGATCGGGACTGCCATCGCCGGACAAAAACTCCAGGTTTCTTCGATCCTCAACGCCCCGCTGCTTGAATATATGATTTACAGATCTCCTTCGTTCGGGCGCCCAGGTGCCGGACCGGCCATTGCTATTTCGTTCCTGCTCGTGGCGGTCGTGTGCGGTTTCGCCGCACTGTGCTACGCGGAGCTTGCCGCGATGATTCCCATCGCCGGCAGCGCCTACACCTACACCTACGCCACGATGGGCGAGCTCATCGCCTGGATTATCGGCTGGGATCTCATCCTCGAATACGCCGTCAGCAACATGGCCGTGAGTGTCGGATTCTCGGCGCATGTCGTCGCGTTGCTGGACTGGTTTGGCATCCACCCGAGTCCTCGCTGGATTTCTCCTGCCTACCTGCCCAGCGGCCTGAGCGACTTTTCCGGCAACGAGCTGTTGCCGCCCGGTTGGCACTTCGGATTTAACTGGCCGGCGTTCCTTATCGTCATGTTGCTCACCGTCATTCTGGTGCGAGGCATCCGCGAGTCCGCCGAGACGAACAACGTGATGGTCCTGCTGAAGGTCGTGGCGATCGTTGTCTTCGTTGGATTCGGCGCCAGGCTCATCCACCCC
Source organism: uncultured Acidobacteriota bacterium (assembly GCA_963813185.1). Lineage (GTDB taxonomy): Bacteria > Acidobacteriota > Terriglobia > Acidiferrales > UBA7541 > Palsa-360. The sequence goes on along the minus strand of CAWEYA010000017.1, from coordinate 110,415 downwards.
GCCAATTGGCATCCGTACTCGCCGAACGGCTGGCCGGGAATTCTGACAGGCGGCTCGATCATTTTTTTTACCTATATCGGGTTCGATTCAGTTTCCACCGCCGCCGAGGAAACAAAGAATCCTCAGCGCGACCTCCCCATCGGTATCATCGCTACCCTGGTGATTTGCACGCTTCTGTACATCGCGGTCGTTGTGGTGCTCACGGGCCTGGTCCCGTGGCAAACGCTGCTGGACGATGCGGCCCCTGTTGTCAACACGCTGAAACGCCTGGGTCTCAATAACATTCGCCTGATCGTGCTCTTCGGTGCGCTGCTGGGAATGATTTCCTCGCTGCTTGTCTTTCAGCTCGGCCAGGCCCGCGTGTGGTTCGCGATGTCGCGTGACGGCCTGCTGCCGCGGATTTTCAGCCGCGTCCACACCAATTATCGCACTCCCGATTTTTCCACCTGGGTCGCCGGATTTGTTGTCGGCGTCCCCGCGGGATTGCTGGACATCGGGACGCTGGCGGACCTTTCCAACATTGGGACGTTGTTCGCCTTCGCTCTTGTCGCAGGCGGAGTGCTGATTCTGCGCTACCGGGATCCGGGCCGGCATCGCGCATTTCGCGCTCCCGGCGGACCGCTTGCTCCCATCATGACGATTTTTACCTGCTTGTTGCTGATGGCCGGCTTGCCTATCATGAATTGGATCCGATTCTTTGTTTGGCTGGCTATCGGCCTGGTGATCTACTTTTCGTATAGCCGCAGGCGCAGCACCCTGCGGGGATAGCCGAGTTGTCGCGAATGATCACGCCCATATCCGAAGCCGTTTTCATCGCTCTGCCCAAGGCCGAATTGCACGTTCACCTGGAAGGTTCCATTGCGCCTTCCACCGTGGTGGAATTGGCCGCGCGTCACGGAGTCACTCTTACAATCGAAGAGACCGCCCCACGTTACGCCCCGGGCACCTTCGACCAATTCATCGAAAATTTCATCTGGATCACTTCTTTCTTGCGGGGCCCGGAAGATTACGCCCTGATCGCGCGCCGATTTGCCGAATCCTTGCGGCGCCAAAACGTTCTTTACGCCGAAGTCACGCTGTCGATCGGCGTGATGTTCCGGCGCAATCAAGATCCCGCCGCCAATTTTGCCGCGCTGCGCGACGCCGCGGCAGAAGTTCCCGGCGTCCAGTTAAAATATATTTTCGACGCTGTCCGCCAATGGGGCGCTCCGGCAGCGATGGAAGTCGCGCGCATCGCCGCCGAACTGCGTTCGCCTGACATCATTGCCTACGGGATTGGCGGCGATGAACTGGGACTCCCCACGATTGATTTGCGGCCCGTCTATGAATTCGTGGCCGCCCAGGGCATGCACCGCTTGATCCATGCCGGGGAAATCGGCGGACCGGAAATTGTTCGCGAGGCCGTGGAACTGCTGGGCGCGGAACGCATTGGGCACGGCATCGGTGTGATGCGCGACGAGCGCACCATGGATTTTATTGCCGCGCGCAACATTCCCCTCGAAGTCTGCCCCACGAGCAATCTTCGCACCGGCGCACTGGCCCGGCAGATTGGCCGCCCCACGGCCGGGTATGACCAGCATCCCCTCCCGTCCTTTTTTCGGCGCGGCCTTCCCGTAACGCTTTCGAGCGACGATCCCTCCATGTTTGAAACGACGGTGAGCGACGAATACCGCCATGCGCACCGCATGGGCCTCGCTCCGGGTGAACTTGTCAGCCTCGCCGAGGCCAGCTTCCACCATTCCTTCCTGCCCCCCGACGAAAAGCGCGCCATGCTGGACAAATTTCATTCCGGCGTTGCCGCACTGGGCTTGGTATAATGCCGTGGATGAAAGCACATGTATGGGTCATGCCCAAGCGCACGGTCCTCGATCCGCAGGGCCAGGCAATACAGCACGCCCTTTCTTCTCTCGGGTTTAGCGAGGTTCGAGACGTTCGCCAGGGCAAATTTTTCGTGCTTGATTTGAACGGCGTGGCCCGCGAGGCCGCCGAAAAGCAGGTCGAACGCATGGCCCGGGAAATCCTGGCAAACCCCGTTATCGAGGAATTTCGCTACGAAATCGTGGAATAACCGTGTTTTTTCCAAAAAGGCCCTTGCTGTTAGCTTCAGGAAACAAACTGCCTGGCGCGCCCGATTCCGCAATTCTCTTGTGTTACTCTTTTTGATGCGGGCTTCCCTGTCTGTCGCCTAGCTAAAAGTCCGGAGATGAACCTGTGTGTGGAATCGTCGGATACATCGGGTCCAAAAAAGTTGTCCCTCTGATTCTGGATGGTCTGCGGCGCCTCGAATATCGAGGGTATGACTCCGCCGGCATCGCCGTGGTCGGTTCAGATGGAAAAGTGCAAATCCGCCGCGCCCCCGGCAAGCTGCATAATCTCGAAGAAATAATTCGTCAATCGCCGATGGACGGCGCGTACGGCATCGGGCATACGCGTTGGGCCACGCATGGCCGCCCCACCGAGGAAAACGCGCACCCGCACCGGGACTGCACGGGAAACATCGTCGTGGTCCACAACGGAATCGTCGAGAATTACGTCGAGCTGAAACGCCAGCTGGAAAAAGAGGGCCACAAGTTCGTCACCGAAACCGACACGGAAATTATCGCCCACCTCGTTGAACGATACATGAAAGAAGGCGGCCCGCTTGAGGACGCCGTGCGAAAGACGGTGCGCCAGCTCTCGGGCGTGTACTCGCTGGCGATTCTTTCCGCCTCGGACCCGAACAAGATTATCGCCGCGCGCACCGGCCCGCCATCGGTGATCGGCCTCGGGCAAAACGAATATTTCGTCGCCTCCGACATTCCCGCGATCCTCGCGCACACGCGCGAAATGTTTTTCCTGGCCGACGGCGACATTGCCGTGCTCACTCCGCAGGGCGTCCGCGTCATGGACCTCGACGGCAATACTATCCAGCGCGCCGTGCAGCACATCTCCTGGGACCCCATCATGGCCGAAAAGGGCGGCTACAAGCATTTCATGCAGAAGGAAATCTTCGAGCAGCCCCGCGGCGTTCGCGACACTCTGCTCGCCAGCGTGGCGCTCGACTCCGGCAAGGTGTTCCTCGACAAAATGGACATTGCCGAGCAGGAGTTCGGTGAATTTACGAAGGTCAAGATCGTGGCCTGCGGCACGAGCTGGCACGCCGGGCAGACCGGCAAATTCATGATCGAAAAACTGGCGAAAATTCCCGTCGAAGTGGACTACGGCAGCGAGTTCCGCTATCGCGATCCGATCATCGATTCAAAGACCCTCACGATTTGCATCAGCCAGTCCGGCGAAACCGCGGACACTCTGGCCGCGCAGCGCGAAGCCAAGCAGAAGGGTTCCAAGACGCTGGCCATTTGCAATGTGCACGGTTCCATGATCACGCGAGAAGCGGCGGGAACGATTCTGACTCACGCCGGGCCGGAAATCGGCGTGGCTTCCACGAAAGCCTTTACGGGCCAGCTCACCGCGCTGATGCTCTTGGCGATGTATCTCGGCCAGGTGCGCGGCACGCTCACCGAGGAATGCGAGAAGCGCCTCCTCCAGGAAGTGATGCGCGTCCCCCACAAAATGGAAACGGTTCTGCAAGGCGATGAATCGGGAATCTATGAAGCTCTGGCCCGCACTTTTTTCCGCCACACCAATTTCCTTTACCTTGGCCGCGGCATCCACTTCCCCATCGCCCTCGAGGGCGCCCTGAAGCTCAAGGAAATTTCCTACATTCACGCCGAAGGCTATCCAGCCGGCGAAATGAAGCATGGGCCGAACGCGCTCATTGACGAAAATCTTCCCGTCGTGATGCTGGCGACGCGCGACGAAAGCGATCCCGAAGCCATGACTCGCTACGAAAAGAGCGTCTCAAATATCAAGGAAGTGAAAGCCCGCGACGGCATCGTCATCTCCGTCGTCACGGAAAACGATCATCTGGCGCGCGAGGCGTCCGACTACGTTATCGTCGTGCCGCCCACGATGGAGATATTCGCCCCCTTGCTCGAAGTGATTCCCTTGCAGTTGCTCGCCTACCACATCGCCGTCCGCCGTGGCTGCGACGTGGACCAGCCGCGCAACCTGGCCAAGTCGGTTACGGTTGAGTAGTCTTTAAGTGCCACACGCTTCAGCCTGTGGGTTCTAGTCCACGCATATGCCAAAACCCACAGGCTGAAGCGTGCGCCACTTTCCATTTCATTCCTGCATCGCAAATCACGTAATATAATGCTGCTGTGCGACGCACTCTTCTTGCATTCGTAGCCGTCCTTTTCACTCTTTTCGCGGCTCTGGCCGCGTGCGCGCAGACGCCCGCCCCGAATTCTCCTCCAAGCTCCGCCATCGCCTCCATCAAGGTCAGCGGAGCTCAAAAATTTCCTGCCGACCAAATCATTGCCGCCAGTGGCTTGAAGACAGGCGACGTGGTCACTGCGGCCCAAATCCAGGACGGCACCAACCGCCTCGCCGCCCTCGGAATATTTTCCGGGGTCAACTTCCGCTACACCTCGAAGGGCGATGCAATTAACCTGGAGTTTCAAATTCAGGAAGCGCCCACATACCCGATTTTGTTCGACAATTTTCCCTGGTTTACCAGCGCTGAAATCGGAGAGGCGATCCGAAACCAGGTCGGCCTGTTTACTGGCGAAGCTCCCGGCGACGGAACAATGATCGACCAAATGACGGACGTCATCGAAAACCTTTTGGCGTCGAAAAATATCAAGGGAAGCGTGACGCACCAACTCGTCGCGGCGGCCGTGGGCGATGGCATGGAGATGCAGTTTCGGATCGAGGGCGTTCAGCTGCGCGTTCAATCCCTTCAGTTTGGAGAAGCCATTGCCACCAATTCCGAGCGCCTGAAGGAGCGCATCCCCGACATCAAGGGCCAGCCCTATTCTCTTTTTGCCGCCGAAATTTTCGAAAATGAGCAGGTCCGGCCGCTCTACGCTTCCAAAGGTTTCCTCCGGGCGCAAATCGGGCCCCCGCAATCGCGCCCGATTCCCGACATGAACGATCCCAAAGAAACCGCAGTGGAAGTCACGATTCCCATTAATCCCGGCCCGGTCTATACGTGGAAAGGAGTTTCATGGCAAAGAAATTCGGCAGTGCAATCCTCGAGTCTTGACGCCGCCGTTGAGTTAAAGCCTGGCGACGTTGCGGATGGCATGAAGATCGAAGCTTTGTGGCAGAAAATCGAATCCTATTATGGACAGCGCGGCTACCTCGATATGAAGCTCAGCGCCGACCCGCAATTCGATGACAATGTTCACCAGATTTCCTATCGCGCCGGCATTTCCGAGGGCCCGCAGTACCGCATGGGTGAAATGATCGTCACAGGTTTGTCCTTGGAGGCTGAAAAAAGGCTGCGGCAGGCGTGGCAGATCGCTCCCGGCCAGATCTTTGACGACGGCTACTACGAAGCACACGTAAAATTGTTGTCGAGACCCAGCCGGGACATTTTTGGCGAATTGCCCGTTCACTACAACGACTTTGGCCACTTGCTCCGTCCCAATGCAAGCAACCGCACCGTGGACGTCCTATTGGACTTCAAATAAGTCCCACAGCCTTATCAGGCACGGAAACATCCAAATCTTTGTCATTCCGAGCGAAGCGCGGAATCTCTCTGCCTTTCCCGGAATTCAACCAAAGAGAGATTCCTCGCTTCGCCCGGAAGAACAAAGTGGAGGCGCTCTTTTCATGGCCCGTCAGAACAAGGTTTTCTCATTACGCCCCTTGATTTCGAGTTACAATCGGCGCCTATGCGATGGCGAATGCGTTTCCTCCTGTGCCTTCTGGCATTGATTATGACCGGCGCGGCCTGGGCGCAGCAAACTCCGCCACCTTCCGCCGCACCTCCGGCGAAAGCTCCCGCGAAGAAATCGCCGCCAGCGCAGCCATCGTCCGCGAAGCCAAAGACTGACGACGCTGTTGCGCCGCCCAAGGATGCCGCTCTCGACCCCGACGCCGAACTGCAGCTTGCCGTGCGCCAGGCCGGGAACGACAGCGCCGCGCTTGTTCAGAGCTTGGAAGCTTACCTCGTCAAGTATCCGGACTCGCCGCGGCGCGGGGCGATCTACCGCGCGCTCCTCGAATCGGAAATGAATCTTCACAACCAGAAGAGCGCGCTCGAGTATGCGGAGAAGGTCATCGCCATCCAGCCCGAAGACAGCCAGTCAATGTATCTCGCCGTGACGCTCCTTGAAAAAATGCCCGACGAAGCAAGCCAGCTGCGCGCCGTCGATTTCGACACGCGCCTGATAGACCGCGTCTCCAAAGCCGATCCGGAATCGCGTCCGCAGCAGATGACTCTGGAGGACTGGCAGGCGGGCCGCAACAAATTCATGGTAGACCTGTACGTAATGCGCGGCCGGTTACAACACCACCTGCACAAGAACGACGAGGCCGTGAAAGACTTGACGGCCGGATTCCGTCTTTTTCCAAACGCCGAGGCTGCGCTGACCCTCGGCGAAATCGCGGAAGAGAATAAGCACTCGGACGAAGCCATCCGGCAATATGCCACGGCGTTCAATCTGGCCAGCCAGGCGCAGCCGGAAAACGAGGGCCCTTCCCTCGACCGCGACATGCTACGCCTGCGCATGGGCAATCTATGGCGGTTCACGCACGATTCAAACGCAGGGCTTGGCGACATCGTGTTATCGGCCTACGATCGCAGCCGGGACCTCGCCAAAGCGGACAAGCCCGACGCGCCTGTCCACAATAAAGACGTAACCGACCCTCTCCAATTCAGCTTGCGGCACATCGATGGGAGCGGTCCCCTCAAGCTGGCCGAATCGCACGGAAAAGTCGTTGTTCTGAACTTCTGGACCACCTGGTGCGCTTACTGCAATCAAATGGAATCGATGCTGGCCGATGTTCGAACGAAATTCACTGGGCGGGATGATGTGGTCTTCCTGGCGATAAATACCGATGAGGAGGAATCTCAGGTCGCGCCATTTCTCCAGGGCCAGAGGCCCGGCGGCACTTTAATCTTTGCCGATGGCGTCAACCACGCGTTCCACGTCGAATCGATACCGACCATCCTGGTGCTCGACAAGGCCGGTAAAATCGCCTACCGCACGCAAGGTTTCGCCCCGGATGGCTTTGCCGATCTGGCCGCCGCCGCGATCACCAAAGCCTCCACGGCGCCCGCACCCTGATCACTCCCGAATCAAGTACTGAAGTTCATCTCATAAACCGGCGGTGAAACTCCTCTGACAAAACTTCAGGGGATAAAGGCCCAGTATTTTCTGAATATTGAATGTCGCGGCTGAAGCCGCGACCCACAAAGTTTGTTTAGGAGGCAACAAAAACAGGGCTGCCGTGCGAATAAATCGCGTTTCCCGCTTTGTGGGTCAGGGCTTCAGCCCTGACATTAGTGATTGTAAGAGAAAAGGCTTTTAGCCCCTGACGCTGTCGCGGTTCATTGCAAGAATGCCTGGGACATCACGCTAGCTTCCGGTGGGTAAGTGCTGCAAAACGACGTCGCGCGCGGCGAGGATTGTGTTGACGTGAATTCGAACCGTGTCCGCAACGCGGCGGGCATATCCGCCCGCAAGCGTGGACGCCACTGGAATTCCTTTGCGGCGCGCATGTTCGAAGACTAGCCGGTCGCGCTTCTGCAAGCCTTCGATTGTCAGCGCCAATCCGCCGAGCTTATCCTCGCGAAATGGGTCTGCCCCACCGACATAAAAAATCAAATCCGGCGTCATTTCCTTGAGCGCACGGAGCAAACCCTCTTCCAGGGCGTCGAGGTATTCGTGGTCGCGCGTGCCGTCCTCCAGGCCAATGTCTTCGTCAGAGGGCGGCTTCGGCATCGGATAGTTATTTTCCTGGTGGATGGAAAGTGTGAAAACGCTCGTATCGTTTGCGAAGATTGCCGCTGTCCCGTTGCCGTGGTGAACGTCTGTATCCACGGTCATAGCCGTCCGGATCTTCCCTGCCGCCTGTAGGGACCGGATGGCGACGCCCACATCGTGGATCATGCAAAACCCCTCGCCATGCCCCGGAAAAGCGTGGTGGAAGCCTCCGCTGAGGTTGGCGGCGAATCCGTCCTCGAGCGCCTTGTGCCCGGCCAAAGTCGATCCCCCGGCGGCCAGCCAAAATCCCGTTCGGGTCGACTCCGAGAGAGGAATTTCCAGTTTCATACGTTCGCTCAGAGTGAGGGAATCCGTTTGCAGCTTGTTCACATAGGCAGGCGTATGAACGCGCAAAATGTCGTCGTCCGGGGCGGGCTCAGGCAGCAGGAAATCGCTGGGCTCCGCGATCCCTTCGGCGAGAAGCGCGGCGTGGATCAGTCTGAATTTTTCCGAGGGGAAAACGTGCGGTCCGAGATTCAAATCGTACTGCGGGTGATAAATGACCTTAAACGGCAGCATAGGAGAGCGCGGGACGCCCGTTAATTGTCGCGGTCAAGTATGAAGTCCGGAACCGTTCGCAGCGCTCGCCCGAAATCGGAAGTCCCATTCCCGTTCAGGCAGGCCTTGGCGCGAGAAGCAAAATCGAAGGCCGCCGCCCGCGTGCGATCAAGCGCCCCCGACTCCTGCACCAGCGCCGTGATCTGCTCCGGGCGAACACTCTCGAATCCCTTTTCCTCGAGCACCGTGCGCACCAGGCGTCTGCCTGCGGCGCCGTCGCTCTCGAGCGCGTAGATTAAGGGCAGCGTGACCTTGCCTTCTTTCAAGTCGCTCAGCACCGGCTTGCCCAGCTTTTCCGGAGAGGCGGTGAAATCCAAAACGTCGTCCACCAGTTGGAAGGCAAGTCCCGCGAAGTGCCCGTAATCAGCCATCGCCTGCTCGCCGGCGTCGTCCAGATTCCCTAGCACCGCGCCCAACCGGGCGCACCCGGCGAACAAGCAAGCCGTCTTGCGCGCCGCGAGTTCCACGGCGTCCTGCTCGGTCAAGTCCATCCGTCCGAGCTTGGCCAGTTGGAGAAGCTCGCCTTCCACCATATTTTGGGTGAGTTCGATCAGGACGTCGAGGATCTTGAAATTACGCTCCGCAAGAGCCATTTGAAACGACTGCATGTACAGCCAGTCGCCCGCGAGCACGCTGCGGTGGTTCCCCCAGCGGGAATTCGCCGACGGCCGCCCGCGGCGTGTGTTGGCGCCGTCAATCACGTCGTCGTGGATCAGCGTGGCGCTGTGGATCAGTTCGACGACGGCGCCCAGGCGGATCGCGCTGCTCCCGCGGTATCCCGCGTACCCCGCCGAAAGCAACAACAGGGCCGGGCGCAAACGCTTTCCGCCCCCGCCCAGCAGGTAACGCGAGATCTCTGCCACCGGTTCGATGGCCGAGCCGTTCTGCAGCGCAAGCTCCTGCTCGACCTTAACCAGGTCGTCGCGAACCAAATCGAAAATTTCCTTCGCCGTCAGAAGTGAGATGACGCTCCTCCAGGGACTGCTCCAGCGCGATTTCCGGAACGATCGAGACCAAACAACCGCCGAAAGTTTGCCGACGTCATTTCGGCGACCTGGGTCGCTGGCAAGTCTCTCACATTCCCGATGCTCTGCGCCACTTCCGCGACAAAGGCCGGCTCGTTTCTCCGCCCCCGGTGAGTTTGAGGGGCCAGGAACGGTGAATCGGTCTCTACGAGCAACTGATCCAGCGGAATCTCCCGTGCGACGTCCCTCAAATTTTGCGCCTTCGGATAGGTCACATTCCCCGCGAAAGAAATCAGGAACCCCATCGCCACGCCGCGTCGCGCCTCCTCCAGCGTTCCGGTAAAACAATGGAAAATTCCGCCCAGGCCGGAGCTCCCCCAGTCTTCCCCCAGGATCTTCAGGCAGTCCGGCCAGGCTTCGCGGCAATGGATGATCACCGGTCTATTCGTTGCGCGCGCCAGACTGAGCTGATGGCGAAACACGCTTGCCTGCACCCCGCGCGGCGAATGGTCGTAGTGATAGTCGAGGCCTATTTCGCCCCAGGCGATCACGCGCGGGGTTCGTGCCAGCCGATCCAGCTCCGCATAGTGCTCATCCGTCGCGTGCCTTGCCTCGTGCGGGTGAATCCCTGCCGCGGCGTAGATCCAATCGTGGGCTTCGGCGTAAGGAACGGCGGCTCCCAACTTTTCAACTTCCGGCCCGTTGCCGATCGCCAGCACAGTACCGACTCCCGCCGCTTGCGCGCGATCGAGCATGGCATCGCGATCCGCGTCATAGTCGGAAACGTCCACGTGCGCGTGCGAATCGATCAGGTTCATGGTCACAGTGGGACGGGCCTTAGCCTGTCTGGTTTTCGTTTTGATTTTGCTCTTGCATTCACGAAATGCAGACAGGCTGAAGCCCGCCCTACTTCAACTTGGCCCCAACGGGCACATCTTCAAGGAACCCGGCGAGCACAGGCGCGCCATCCGGCAAGGAAGCCGCGACGATCATGCCATTGGATTCGACGCCGCGCAGTTTTCGCGGCTGCAAATTCGTCACCACCACTACTTTGCGCCCCACAAGGTCCTCGGGCTTGTACACCAGCGCCAGGCCCGCGACAATTTGACGCACTTCATCGCCGATATCGACCTGCAGTTGGAGCAGCCGGTCCGCGCCCGCCACGCGCTCGGCGGTTTTGACCTGCCCGACCCGCATCTCTACTTTCGCGAAGTCCTCGATGCCAATCTTGGCTGCGGCTGCAACCGCGGGAGCTGCCGCGACCCCCGGTCCAGCAGGAGTGCTTGCCGCTGCCGCAGTTGGCAGCATCGGAGTTTTGTTTTGTTCTTGCTCCATGGCTTCAATCCTCGCAATCGTTTCGGATTTATCAACGCGCGGAAAAATCCCTTCCGGCTTCCCTGTTTTGGTTCCGGGCCTAAGCTGTCCCCAGGAGAGTAGGTCCAACTGGACTCCGCTTAGCGGCTCTGCCTGTCCTAATTGACTCCATATTTTTTGCGTCGCTTGCGGCAGCACCGGATGCGCCAGCGCCGTTACGATACGCAAGCCTTCCGCGGCAGTGTATAGCACCGACGCCAGACGCGCGCGATCCTCCGGCTTTTCGGCTAGCGCCCACGGTTTTTCCACGGAGATGTATTTGTCGATCATGCCCACGATTTCCCAAATCGACTCCAGCGCCTGCGAAAAATTGAGCCGGTCGTACAGGTGCATTACCTTGGTCAGCGCTTCGTTGGCAAATTCCGCCGTGCTGGGCGCGTCGGTTTCGCCGCCCTGCTGCGGCGCGGGCTTTGGAATTTCGCCGCCAAAATAGCGCTCGATCATGGTGAGCGTGCGGCTGGCCAGGTTGCCGAGACCGTTCGCGAGGTCGCTGTTGTAGCGCGTGACCAGCGCATCGTAGGAAAAGCTGCCATCCTGTCCGAACACGATCTCGCGCAGCAGGTAAAAGCGCAGCGGCTCGATCCCCAGCGCGCCGACGATGGGTCGCGGCCTCACCACGTTTCCGCGCGACTTGCTCATTTTTTCGCTGTCAAACAGCAGCCATCCGTGCGCCCAGATTTGTCGCGGCAAAGGCAAATCCGCAGCCATCAAAAACGCGGGCCAATACACCGCGTGAAAGCGAATAATTTCCTTGCCGACGAGATGCAAATCCGCCGGCCACAGCCCGCGCTGGTCGAAATTCGGGCCTCCCACGGCGCTCAGATACCCGATGAGCGCGTCAAACCACACGTAAAAAACGTGCGGCGCCTCACCCGGCACGGGAATGCCCCAACGGATGGTGGTGCGCGTAATCGAAAGATTTTTCAAGCCGCCGTTCACGAAGCTCAGAACTTCGTTGCGGCGGCTCTCCGGCTGGATGAAATCGGGATTGGCCGCGTAGAAATCGAGCAGCTTGTGCTGAAATTCGGAAAGCTTAAAGAAATAGTTTTCTTCGGTGACGGTTTCCGTGGGCCGCCCGCAATCGGGGCAAGGGTCTCCCGGTCCGGCATCCACCACGTAGGCATTGTCGTGCACGCAGTATTGCCCCGTGTAGTGGCCCTTTACGATGTAGCCGTTATCGCGGCAACGCTTGAACAGCCATTGCACTGTGCGGTGGTGCTTTTCGTCCGTGGTGCGAATGAATTCGTCGCCCGGAATTCCCAGTTCGTCCCACAGCCGCTTCCATTGCACGGAGATTTCCGTGGAAAATTCCTGGGGCGATTTCCCGGCTTTTTGCGCCGACCGCTCGACGTTCACGCCGTGCTCGTCGGCCCCAGTGGTCATGAACACGTCGAATCCCCGCATGCGCTTGTAACGGCGGATCACATCGGCAACGATCGTCGAGTAGGTATGTCCGATGTGGGGAAGGCCGTTGGTGTAATACAGAGGAGTCGTCAGATAGTACTTTGGCTTGGCTCGGGGAGTGCTCATTCGCCCTTTCCGTCTGAAATTTCGGTTACGCGCTGAATCGGCAGGCCGCACTACGGGACCGGCAGACTCCTCGCTGGAAGCGCGAATGCGATAGTAAGCGCGCCATTCGATGCTGTCAAATCACTGCTCTGGACTGTCACGAGGCCTGCAGCGGCATTCCAGGAAATGTGCAAAGGGAAAAGGCACGCCGGAATCGGCGTGCCCTTCAAGCTGCGGTGAATAGGCAGGATCTGGTGATCCGCTTTACTTAAGGCTGTGGAGGCGGTTGGTCGTTTCCGCCTTTTGGCGCCCCACCTTGCTGGTGCCCAAATTTCTTTCTCTCCACAAGCGTCGGCGCCGGGCTCAGACCGAAGGGCGGCAAAAATAAAGAAGGGCTCGGCGACGGATTGTAGGCGCTCAATTGATAGGTTCTGGTGCCAAATCGAGGATCGCTGTGGTCCTCTTCCAGCACGAGTTTCAGATCGGGGCAATACACGCGGTGCGTTGTGATGGTGGCGGCAGTCGGTCCAGTCGCAAGCTGAATCTGAATCGTGTGCGTAATCGTCGTCGTCTCCGCATCAGGGCACGGATAGCCGGAACTATCATCAGGGCCTACCACAGGCTTGGGACGGTCACTTCCGTCGGCCTCATAATTCGACAGCCTGTCTCGCAAGGTTGCTGACGGCGTGCGTGGATGAATCGGAAACTCCTTATACGTTCCCTTGGTTACGTTCACGATGTAATCCATCATCGTCGATAAGTTCTTCACGTGGATAAATTTCACAGCAACACCTTGAGACGACCAGGCACCCATCCCGGATAGGCTCACCTGGCGATAGGTGTCGCCGTTAGCGTCGCCGGCAATGATGCCAGTCGTTGTATTAGGAAAAGTGCTTGTGGCGCCGCCCACTAGCACCGGAACCATACTCTTGATCGTGAATGTGAACTGATACTGCGGACAAGGCTTGGAGGCAGTCAGAACGCAGCCCTGCTGGCCCCCCATCAGTCCAGCGGGCCCACCCGACCCTCCGGCACGAAGCTCAAAACCGCCACCTCCCGGCGAGTCTTGCGCAGTTGCCACAACAGCCCAGCCAAATACAACCACCGCCGCCAAAGCCACCGCGAGTCCTTGCTTTCTCACTTTCGTTACCCTCCCTTACTGCAAACGCATCGTTACCCCTGAACCCCCCCGCATAAAATATTTCGCCAGAAACGGTGCCGCCGAACGCTATTGAACCAATTTCACCGCGCGCGGCCATCCATCCTCACCCACGAGCACATCTGCCAGAATCAAATCTTCGTCCGGCGTTTCCGCGATTGGGTAACCTAATTCCGTCAGGGAAGCCCGCGTCAACTGCACGCGCACAACCATGCCCGGATCGCCCGGGACAATCCCCGCAGTGAAGGGCACGGGCACGAAGTCCGAGGCCACGAACGCCTCACTAGTTGAGGTGTCCGGAATCTCCACCTCAACGTCCTGCGCCGATTGTTCTTGTGCCGGAGAAGCCTCCACCTTCGCCTCCACCGGTTGCTGCGTTTGCGATGCGCCGTCTTTCCTTGGCGAAGTCTGTGTCTGCCCCTTCGACCGCCCGCTAACCGTCCACAGAAAAATAAGCAGGACCGCGGCAGCGGCTCCCACACTGGCCCACTCCCAGGTGCGCCGCCACGATGCGCGACGGTGATGGCTATGAAATGCCGCGAGCAAGGACGCCTCCACGTGAGCCGGCGTCTGCTCACCACGCGCGCTCTTGACCAACATTTCCGAAGCTTCCGCGAGGGTCGCTGCATCCGCCATCCGCCGCGAGCAAAGCTCGCATTGAGCGGCATGCTCCAGGGCCGCTTCACGCACGTTCACGTCCAGCAGTTCCATGCGCACAAATCCGTGAACGACTTCATCGAATTCCCTGCAAGTCATTTCACTCATTCCTTTCCTCCCGGATGCGCCCCGTTCGCCCTGCCCCAATCCGTGCCGGGCGAAGCTTGTCCAGCAATATCGATCGCGCTCGATTGAGCCTTGACCTCACGGTTCCTACCGGACACTCCAGCAATGTGGCCGCCTCGCTGTAGCTCTTTCCCTCAATGTCGCAAAGCATCACAGGCTCGCGATAGTGATCGGGAAGCGTCCGTATGGCTTCGCGCAACAGCTCCGCGATTTGCGCGCGCTCCAACCCTTCCAGAATCGTCTCCGCCTGACCGGGCATTGCCGGAAAGTGGCCATTCCCGTTGGAGTGTCCCAGATCGCTAATTCCACCGGCCTGAAGCCCCTTGCCTAACTCCTCGGATAAAGGCACGTACCGGCCTTCTTTTTCATGCAGCTTTCGCAAGTGGTTGCGGGCGATGCCGAAGAGAAAGGCGGCGGGTGTACCCCTTTCAACGTCATATTTGGCAATATGCCGAATGAGCGTTAAAAACGTGTCCTGAACTATGTCTGCAGCCGATTGTGGGCTTCCGCTCATATACACGGCGTACCTGTAGAGTCCACCTTGATGGCGCCGGTAGAACTCCAAAAAAGCGTCCTCATCTCCCGCTGCGAGACGCCTCAAAAGTTCGACATCGCGTGTTTCGACTGGCTCTGCCATCTCCCCCGGTTGGACGTCTCTCCCGCACTTACACTAGGAATTACTCTTCCTGGCAGGAGGAGTTCCACTTTCTTGGCCTGATGGACGTTTCAGATATGCCTTGCATACAGGCGCCTTAGTATATTCTTATCGCGCGTTGGGCGCTCTGCTTTGCGATCGGCAAGCAGACCGCTGGAAACGGCGGCGTGCGCCTGTTAACATGCCTCCAGGCGAAGAAACGCTTTCGAGAAATGAATCGTCAAACAGCACGATTTTCACTGGGGAGGCGAAAAGCCATGAATCGCAGATTTTTCAGCAAAATTTCAGCCGCGCTATGGATCGCGCTATTGGCGGCAGGCCTGATTTTCACGACCAGCGCGCGGGCGCAAAACTCGGGTGGCGCCGCGCAAATCCTGCGGGGCCAGGGCTCGTTCAATGACTGGTCGAATGAGCGCCCGGGCAATCGGTATCTCATCAAGACGTCCGATTTGCCGAAACCGTACGCCACCGACTCCGCGCCCAATCAATCCAAAGTTGTTCCGCGTCCCGCCGACGCCTGGCCAAAGGTGCCCGATGGTTTCAAGATTGACCAGGCCCTAACTGGGCTGGACCAGCCGCGAACGATTGTCAGCGCGCCGAATGGCGACCTTTTCCTCGCGGAAAGCACTCCTGGCCGCATCCGCGTCCTGCGCGGATTTGCAGGCGACGGCAAGGTCGTCACAAACGAAGTATTTGCCACGGGTCTCACGATGCCTTACGGAATCGCGTTTTATCCTCCCGGGCCGAATCCGCAGTACGTCTATGTCGGAAACACGAATTCCATTGTCCGCTTCCCTTACAAGGATGGCGATTTGAAAGCCAGCGGGCCGGCTCAAGTGGTTGTCGCGAGCCTACCGGGCGGCGGAAAATATGGCGGCGGGCACTGGACGCGCAGCCTGGTGTTTTCGAACGACGGCAAGAAACTTTAT
Organism: uncultured Acidobacteriota bacterium; assembly: GCA_963813185.1. Lineage (GTDB taxonomy): Bacteria > Acidobacteriota > Terriglobia > Acidiferrales > UBA7541 > Palsa-360. The sequence goes on along the minus strand of CAWEYA010000017.1, from coordinate 94,663 downwards.
GTCGGGGTCGGCTCCCAGGCGAACGTTGCCGATGGCGAAGCTGAAACGAATCGCGCCGATGTGCTCGAATTCAATCCCGATGGAACCGGGCAGCGGATCTACGCAGCCGGCGTTCGAAATGCTTCTGGGCTGGCCATGCACCCTCAAACCGGCCAACTTTGGGTAGCTGTGAATGAACGAGACGCGCTGGGCGACGATCTCGTCCCCGACTACGTCACGCACATTCAGGAAAGCGGATTCTATGGCTGGCCGTGGTATTACACGGGACCCAATCAGGACCCGCGATTTGCCGGCAAGCATCCCGAACTGAAAGAGAAAGTCATCGTTCCGGACGTTTTGCTGCAATCGCATTCCGCTCCGCTGACGCTTGCATTTTATGAAGGAAAACAATTCCCCGCCGAATATCGCGGCGATCTTTTCGTAACTTCCCATGGTTCCTGGAACCGCGCGCACCGCACAGGATACAAAGTCATGCGAATTTTTGCGCCGAACGGGAAGGCCACCGGCGAGTATGAAGATTTCGTCACGGGGTTCGTAGTTAACGACGCCAATGTCTGGGGACGCCCAGTAGGCGTGACCGTGGCCAACGACGGCGCGCTGGTTTTCACAGATGACGGCTCGAACAGCGTCTGGCGCGTGACCTACACCGGGAAACATTCCGGGAATTGATTCAGTCGGACGGGCTTCAGCCTGTCTGCTTTTGAAATTTGCGGCAAGACGGACGAATTGCGCCCGGCTGCAGAAGTCCAAAGCAGACAGGCTGATGCCCGTCCCACTTTACACACTCCACTTTCAACTTTCGCTTAGCAGATGGGAGCCACTTGGTACACGTCCTCGTAGCCCGCGTTCGCGCCGCCCTCGCCGCGCATATCCGCAAGCACTACCAGCAGGAAGTACCCATCGTCACGGAGAAGCCGCCCCGCATCGAGATGGGCGAGGCCGCCACGCCCGTGTGCTTCGAATTGGCCAAGCGCCTGAAACGCGCGCCGCGGCAGATCGCGCAAGAAATCGCCGCCCAACTCCCGCCCATCGAGGGAGTTGAACGTGTGGAAATTGCCGGCAGCGGCTACGTGAATTTTTATTTTTCGCGGGCCGCGTTTCTGGCCGCTTCCCTGAAAGAAACGGAAATGAAGTTGGCCGACGCCGCTCCCGATGCGCCAAAATGCATTGTGGAACATACGAACATCAATCCGAATAAAGCCGCACATATCGGTCATCTGCGGAATGCCGTGCTGGGCGACACGTTTGTGCGCCTGCTTCGCCGCGCCGGGCAGCGCGTCGAAGTGCAGAATTACATCGACAACACCGGCGTCCAGGTTGCGGACGTGGTCATCGGATTCCTCCACATCGCCGGGAAAACGCCGGCGGAAGTTCGCGCCCTGGCGGCGCAGCCAAAATTTGATTACTACTGCTGGGACTTGTACGCCAGCGTGACGCACTTTTTTGAGGAAGACAAGACGCGCGTGGCCTTGCGTGGCGAAATGCTGAAATCGATCGAAGAAGGCGCGGGCGAAGCCGCCGAAATGGCGAATATCGTGGCGCCGGCCATTGTGCGCTGCCACTTGCGCACCATGGAGCGCTTGGGAATCGAGTACGACTTTTTGCCGCGCGAAAGCGAAATTTTGCATCTGAAATTCTGGGACGCGGCATTCCTGCTGCTCAAGCAGCGCAATGCGATCCATCTCGCCGGTTCAGGAAAAAATGCCGGTTGCTGGGTGATGCGCATGAATGAAAGCGCGGAAGCTGCCGAAGCCAACGGCTCGGGCGCGACTAGCGATGACGACGACGCAAAAATAATCGTGCGCTCGAATGGCACGGTCACTTACGTTGGCAAGGACATCGCCTACCAGCTCTGGAAATTCGGGCTGCTCGGCCGCGATTTTCTGTACGAGATGTTTTATACCTATCCCGCCGGCCACATGCTGTGGATCAGCACAGCCGTCGGAGGAAATTCCTCGGCTCCCGCATTTGGCCATGCCGCAATTGTGTACAACGTGATCGACGCGCGGCAGGCGTACCTGCAAAATGTCGTGACCGCGGGGCTGAGGGCGCTGGGCTACGAAGGACAGGCCGCCCGCTCCGTTCATTTTTCATACGAAATTGTGGCTCTCACGCCGCGCTGCGCCGCTGAACTCGGCTACACGCTGAGCGAGGAAGACGCGAAGAAGCCGTACGTCGAAGTCAGCGGCCGAAAAGGCCTCGGCGTCAAAGCCGACGACCTGCTCGACCGCCTGGAAACCGCCGCACGCGCCGAAGTCGATGAACGCCACCCGGATACGCCGGACATGGAACGCGCCGCCATCGCGCATGCCATCGCCATCGGCGCTCTGCGCTATTTCCTATTAAAATTCACGCGCACCGCCACCATTGCCTTCGACTTCAAGGACGCCCTCAGCTTCGAGGGCGAAACCGGCCCCTACTGCCAGTACGCCGTCGTGCGCGCACGCAACATTTTCCGCAAGCTGCGCGACGAACAGCCCGACTTCGACGGCGCTTCTCTCGAAACCGTTGAAGCGGCTGCGGCGGCGAAATTATTCGCGGGCTTCGACGGAAACGCGTTCTGGGAACTCGCGTTCCTCGCGGCGTCGCTCGACACCCAAATCGACGCCGCGGTAGGCGCGCAAGAGCCGGCCTTCGTCGCCAAGTATGCGTTCCAACTCGCGCAGGCCTTCAATCTTTTCTACCACCATCACCACATCCTCACGGAAAACGACCCTGCCAAGAAAAAGTTCCTGCTGCAATTGAGCCGCCTCGTCGAAGTTCAACTCGTCGCGGCACTGGAACTTCTCGGGATCGAATCGCCTGAAAAAATGTAGTGAACTGTCTGCAAGGGATCAGTGCCCGGGAGGCCGGCCATCTGCTTGGAATGGGTGACAACGGGTAGCGACAAAAATATGACGCGACCGGGGTCTAGAAATTCATCTCCTTCGGCAACATTACGTGGCGAAGCTGCGCACCGCGTCCGCCTCGGATTTGGAAACCTCAAAGACGGTCACCAGCCTGGTCATCTGCAGCAATTCGATGGTTCTCGATCCCAGGTTACAAAGGCGCAGCGTTGCCCCGCTCACTCTCGCGCTGGTATGCGCAGCTACCAGCGCGCCGAGGCCCGCGCTGTCAATAAACGTGACATTTTTCAAATCCAGGATTAACTTCTTCTTGCCCTCGCCCAGCAGTCCCTTCACTTTTTCGCGAAGCGCGACCGTCTCTTCTCCGAGCACTATGCGTCCATCAAGCCACACCACGCCAACCCCGTTCACTTCTCCGCTCGTAATGTTTAAGGCCATGGTGATTTTCTCCCGGTCAAATCGGGGATCCTGCCGGCAACTCCGCCGGACCCGCAAGGCTAAGTCACACCGTTCTTGTAGACCAAAACATATCATCCGAACATTGCACCATCAACTCGATTGTCACAAAGAGTCGAATCGGCAGATGCGAATTTGGAACTTCCCAAGGCGCCTTGCGGTTTCTCCTGGTTTATCCCAGTGCAGCGGTGTGCTATCGTGACCGCGGTCCAGCTATGCCAGATGAAGACATCCATATCACCGCGCGAGCGATTCCGTTGCTCCGCATCATCGCTTCGGGAATTGTGTTCGCCTTCCTATACTTTGCTTCGAGCGTTGTGATGACGCTGCTGCTGTCCGCTATAACCGCGTATTTTCTTGAACCGGTTGTCGAATTCCTCGAACGCATGCGCGTTCCTCGAGGACTCGGAGCATTAATGGTGCTGCTGGCGGTCATGCTGCTAGTCGGCGGGCTGGGCTTTCTGGTGGCCAACCGCGCAGATCAATTTGCGGCCGATTGGCCGCGCTACAGCGCAGCCCTGCGAGACGCTACAACCGCGATTGACCGCAAGCTGGCCACGTTGGAAAACCAGGTTGAGGGGATTTCCCCGGAGGAAGGGAAGGAACGCCAGCCCCTGCGCCTTGACGAAGGGAGGCCTCTCAGGGATTTTGTCTTTCTCGGCGTCGGCTCGCTTTATTCCTTTTTACTTGTCGCCACATTTCTTCCGTTTCTGGTGTTTTTTATGCTCGCTTCCAAGCCGCAGATCTGGAAAGCCACCATGGAATTATTCCCCGCCGGAAAACGGACACGAGTCAAGGAAGCACTCGATCAAGTCAGCACCATGGTTCGCGGCTACCTCGTCGGAAACGCGCTGGTGGCGCTGATCCTGATGCTTGCGAGCTCGGGCTTTTTCCTGATGATGCACCTGGACTACCCATTTCTGGCGGGCTGCGCCTCGGGCCTGCTGAATCTAGTGCCGTATCTGGGCGTAGTCCTTGCGTGGTTGCCTCCCTTTTTTATCGGCGTGGTGAAGTGGAACACCATCGGTCCTTATCTCGGCATTGCGGCGACCCTGCTATTTTTCCACATTGTCGGCCTTAACGTACTGATGCCCGCGATTGTCGGACGCCGAGTCCATTTGAATCCCCTTGCCGTCACCATTGCGTTGCTGCTCTGGGGATGGCTGTGGGGCGCCATTGGGCTCGTCCTGGCGATACCCATCACTGCAACAATTAAGGTGATCTGCGACCATGTCGAGGGCTGGGAATCCGCGGGCCGCTGGCTCGGTGCATAACGCTGCGGATTCGATTCTGGTCGGAGATTTCTGTTTTTGACGTCGCGAACGAGAACACAAATCATGCGGGCCGCTCGTATTGATAGACCCCCGCTCTATCTCTTGGCGCCCGAAGCCGATACCCGTAAACGGCTTATGATAGTTAGGGCGATCCACCGCCAGAATTTTGTCGACTGCGAATTGGTTCGCGGCGAACTCGGAAGTTGGCTCTCCACGCGCCCGCCAGGTTATCTCGCGGAAGAATCGTTCGGGCCAAACTTCATGGCCAGATCGACGAGCGTTCGCACGCCCACACCCGTTGCGCCCTTTGCGTTCCACGGTTTCACGTCGTCCTGCCAAGCTGTTCCGGCGATGTCCAGATGAATCCACGGCGTGTCGCCGGTAAATTCCTTTATGAACATTGCTGCTACGATGGCTCCGCCACCCTTGCCGCTGCCGACGTTTTGGATGTCAGCGATGCCGCTTTTGATCAATTCGCGGTAGTCATCGTCGATCGGCAACGGCCACATCTTTTCGCCCGCCGCTTTTCCACTCGCCAAGAGCTGGTCGGTGAATGCCTGGTCGGAACCGAACACTCCGATATTCACGTTACCCAGGGCGACCACAACCGCTCCGGTGAGCGTAGCGGCGTCAACTAGATGCGTGCAGCCGAGCTGTTTAGCGTAAGCGATGCCATCTGCCAAGACCAGGCGGCCTTCGGCATCGGTATTGATCACTTCGATGGATTTCCCGGCCATGGAGATTTGCACATCGCCGGGCTTTTGCGCGCGGCCGCCGGGCATATTTTCGGTGGAAGGAATAACGGCGATCACCTTGCAAGAGGGCTTCAACACGGCGATTGCGCGCATCGCGCCGATCATGGCGGCGCCGCCGCACATGTCATATTTCATCTTCTCCATGTCGTTCGCGCCCTTGATCGAAATTCCGCCGGTGTCGAACGTGATGGCCTTTCCGACCAGGCCCAGAACGGGCGCTCCATTATTTACTGTTGAGGGAATATATGTAATGATAATCATGCGCGGAGGCTCGACGCTTCCCTGCGCCACCGACAGCAGCGCGCCCATTTTCAGTTCCGCGATTTTCTTCTCGTCCAGGATTTCGACGGCAAGGCCCGCTTCCCGCGCCATGGCCGCGGCGCGGTCGGCCAGCATGCGCGGAGTCAACCGGTTGGACGGTTCATTGCCCAGTTCGCGCGCGAAGTTCTGCGATTCCGCAATGACGCGGCCGCGCGCAAGCCCCAGATCGGCACCGGCGCGGGAAGATTCTTCCCACCCGGCCAGCGCGGCAGAAGTGACTTCGTTCCCCGGTTTTTTGTCCGTCTTGTATTTATCGGAATCGAAATTCGCCAGGATCATTCCTTCCACAATGGCCTGCGCCGCCGCGGCCGTGCGGTCGTTTTCGCGCGCGAGGAACGCGACCGTCTTCACCTGGCGCGACTTCAAAGTGCGCACCGCGGCCCCGGCAATTCTGCGAAGCTCGGCCGTTCCGAACTTGTCCTTCTTTCCTGCCCCAAGGACCAGCAGCCGCTGAGCGGCCAGTCCTTGCGGGTAGTACAGCAGGGTCGTCTCCAACGTTTTGCCGGCCAGCTCGCCGGACGCCGACAGCTTGGTCAGCGCGCCACCCGCAGCATCGTCGAGCCGCGCCAGAACGCCCTCGACGGGCTTCTCTTGTTCGAATGAGTAGGTCACGAGCGCGTCGGCTTCGATCTTGGCAAGCGCGCGGGTATCCACCGTGATATCCATAAATCCCCTTCTGTGAGTGAGATAGCGCCGCCCGCATGCGGACTGCGCCTAAATTTCAACTCCCTGCAATCTATCCGTAACGTGATTCCGCTTCACTGCTTGAGGCCTGCGATTCAACTTTTCAGCGGCGTGCCGGTCAACGATGACGAAACTGGCGCATGGCCTCGCCGACTTCCCGTTTGGCTTCTTTATCGTGCTCGGTCTGGCGGCGGTCCCACTTCTTCTTGCCCTGGGCCAGCGCCAATTCGCATTTGGCAATGCCCTCGCGAAAATAAATCCGCAGGGGCACTATGGTGAGGCCCTTGGCATCAAGTTTTCGTTCTAATTTGTCGATTTGTTCCTTGCGTAGGAGCAATTTCCTGGTACGGAGAGGGCCGTGGTTGTAGGGCCCTCCCGGAAGATATTCGCCGATATGGCAATTCAGGAGCCAGACCTCGCCGCCGCGAATCACGGCGTAGGCGTCTCGCAGGTTGGCCTTGCTCTCGCGCAATGATTTCACTTCGGTGCCAAGCAACACCATGCCCGCTTCCAGCTTCTCAAGAAGGTGATAATTGTACGAGGCGGCGCGGTTTTGGGCCACGACCAACTCTGCGGGTTTTTCCTGTTTTTTTGGCGCTTTAGCCACGGGAAGCTATCTTAGCCGTGTGCAGTTGCCGGAAGCAAGTTCGCACCTTGTTCGGCTTTTGTGCGAGTGCTAGACTATCGCGATGCTAATGCCATTGGTGGAGCGCGGATGAACCTGCGGAATGTGTGTGGAGTGGTTCTGATGTCGGCGGCCGTGCTTCTGACGGGGTGCCCAAAAGCGAGGCAGGAAACCAATGCAGGCAATAAAGCGGAAGCCCTGAGTGATTACGATACCGCCCTCGACTACTACAACAAAGCACTTCAAGCATCGCCAAATAATACCGAATATAGATTGAAAGCGGCAAGGGCCCGTTTTGAAGCCGGCCAGTGGCACGTCGATCAGGGCCGGCGTTTTCGGGACCAGGCCAACCTGGAACTGGCGCTTGCGGAGTTCCGCAAGGCGCAGATGATTGATCCGGCGAGCGCTGTGGCGCAGCAAGAAGTGAAAGCAACGACGGATGCGATCAACGCTAAACAAGGCCTCACGCAAAACGCGGCTCCAACGAGTGTAAATCCGGAAGAACCAAAATTAATGACCGGGCCGCCCCAGGTCCAGCCGCTCTCACGCGCTCCGATCAGCATGAAAGCCACCAACGACTCCAAAGCGGTTTTCGAGGCCATCGGGAAGCTGGCCGGACTTACCGTCATCTTTGACCCGGATTTAACTTCGCGGAGAATTTCCGTCGAGCTGACCAACGTGACGCTCGAACAGGCGCTGAACATCACCGCCCTGCAAAGCAAGGCATTCTGGCGTCCGGTGACTTCCAATATTATTTTTGTGGTGCCCGACCAGCCGCAAAAGCGCAAGGACTATGAAGAGGAAGTCGTCAAAACATTTTATCTTCGCAACACCGTTCTGCCGCAGGAACTCACCGAAATCGTAACCAGCATCCGGCAACTGCTCGATTTGCGGCGCGTGCAGCAGATCAATGCGCAGAACGCCATCGTGATTCGCGACACGCCGGACCGGGTCCTGCTGGCGGGAAAGATTATCGACGACATTGACAAGGCCAAGCCCGAAGTCGTGATTCAAGTGGCCGTGATGGAAGCGCGGCGCGACCGCTTGCGCAATATCGGGATTACGCCGCCGACGAGCATCTCGGCGTCGTTCGCCAACCCCGGCACGACCACTACCTCGAGCTCTTCCTCATCCACACCGACATCGAACCCCGCGGCCACTATCGGGCAGTTGATCAGCGATCCTCATATTTTCAGCAACGGATACAGTGTGACCATGCCGGGCGCCACTGCGTCCTTCCTCATGACGGATTCATCCACGCAGATCCTAGACGATCCTGAAATTCGTGTGGTCGACGGACAAACCGCGAAACTCAAAATCGGCGACCGGATTCCAGTTGCCACCGGAAGTTTTCAGGCCGGGATCGGAGTCGGGTCGACCGGGACCGGCGCTGGTGTCGTCAATCCCCTGGTGAACACGCAGTTTCAATACCTCGATGTCGGTGTGAACGTGGATGTGACGCCGCGCATCCACCCGGACCACGAAATCAGCATGAAAGTGCACATCGAGGTTTCGTCGCAGACCAACACTGTGAATATTGGTGGGATCAACCAGCCGGTCATTAGCCAGCGTAGCATCGAGCATGACATTCGCCTCAAAGATGGCGAAGTCAACGTCCTCGGAGGGCTGATCGAGCAGACTGATTCCAACTCAATCAATGGCTGGCCCGGTTTTCAAAGCGTTCCCCTTTTCAGACATTTATTTTCCAACAACACCATCGATCACGAAAGGGATGAAGTCCTGATCGTCCTGATTCCGCACATTGTTCGATTGCCTTCCATCTCAGCCGAGAACTTGCGCAGCATCGCTTCAGGGACGGACACCAACGCCGAAGTGCGCTTGGAAGACGCGGTGCTTTTGCCTGAGCCCCCGAAACCGCAAGCAGCTCCTGCGGCTGCATTAGCGCCCGCGGCGGCGAATTCATCCCCTGCGCAAAATGCGACGTTGCGATTTGAGCCCGGAACGGCTGCCCTGAAAGCGGGTGAAACCACGACGATTGGCGTCACCGTTCAAAACGTTCAGGACCTGTACTCCATCCCCATGCTCTTGCAGTTCAACCCGGCGGTAATTTCCATCGAGGACGTCCGCCAGGGAGGATTCCTCTCGGGCGGGACGCAGGAAGTCGCCATTGTGGAACGCGTGGATAAGGAGCGCGGGCAGGCGATTATCTCGGCAACGCGCATGCCGAATACCCCCGGAGTGAGCGGATCGGGGACGCTTGTGGGCATCGTCGTCAAGGCCCTCGCTCCAGGCAGCTCGCAGCTATCGATCGTGCAGGTGAACGCGAAAGATTCCCAGCAGCGGCCGATCCAGGTGGTCACCGGCGAAGCCACCGTCAGAGTGCAATAAGTAAGAGGACCACTTCGTATGCGTCGACAAACCTCATCCCCGGGTGCCGGAAGAAGCAAGACATCGGGATTGAGCATGATCGAGCTCATCGCCACAATTGGGATCCTCCTGGTCCTTTCTTCGGCCGCGATTCCCATGTTTCAAATGACCATCCAGCACCGGAAAGAATCGGAATTGCGCTACGATTTGCGGGAGATGCGAAATGCAATCGATCGCTACAAGGACGACGCCGACAAAAATCTGATCCGCACGGAAGTAGGCAGCCAAAACTATCCGCCTGATTTGCAGACTCTGGTCGATGGCGTAAGCATCAGCGCCGCAGGAGCCGGGGTGGGTGGAGTCAGCGCCTCGGCGCTGGCGGGAGCGAGCAATACGTCTCAATTTGGCGCCGGCGCAGGCGGCGCATCGCAATTCGGCCAGGGCGCGACGGGAGGCATTCCGCCGCTTGGGTCAACACTTGGCCAGGCAGGCCAAGGTATTTCGGACGTGCCCAGCAAGGTGCGCTATCTTAGGAAAATTCCGGTGGATCCCATGACCGGCAAGCCCGATTGGGGTCTGCGCGCCGTGCAAGACGATCCGGATTCCACCAGTTGGGGCGGAAGCAATGTCTTCGACGTTTATTCTCAATCCCAGGCGACGGCGACCGATGGGACAAAATATTCCGCCTGGTAATGCGCAGATGAAACGCTCACAGATCGCAAATTCCGGTTCCCGAAACAGGCGGCCGCGCTGCCCGTCCACGCGGCGCGGCTTCTGGGCGGCCGGATTCTCGTTGCTTGAATTGATGATCGTTATCACGATTATTTCGATTCTAGCGGCCATCGCCCTGGGGCGTTACGATCGATCCGTCCAGAGGTCCAAAGAGGCCGTCCTCAAACAGGATTTGTTTGTCATGCGCAATGCGATTCAGCAGTATACGCTCGACAAAGAAGCCGGACCGACTTCGCTCGATGATTTGGTTCAGGGAAAATATCTTTCCGCAATTCCAAGCGATCCCATCACGCGGATCAAGGATTGGCACACGGAATCCGAACCAGTTTTGCTGGACCCGCAGCAGACCACGCCGGGCATTACTGACGTGCACTCCAGTTCGGATCAAGTCTCTCCATTTGAAAACTCGCCCTACAATACCTGGTGATCAGAATTAGGACGGGCTTCAGCCAGTCGTCCCGCGAGCGAAGCGCATGCGAAAACCAGACAGGCTGAAGCCTATCCTACAAATTCCAGTCCGGCAGGGATCTCCGGCCGCACATGACTGCGGCGGCCCAGCGTCCCAGGTAGACCGATTGCGCCACGCCGTGCCCGCTGAATGCTCCGAGGACGATTGTGTGAGAACTTTGACGATGCTGCGCAAATACCGGGCGCCATTGATTCGCGATCAAGATCGGGCCGCCCCACTGGTTTGTGAAGCGCACATTTTGCAGAGCGGGATGCAGCGCCTGGACACGGGATTTGAGCCGCGCGATGAGCTCCGCTGATTGCCCTGCCTCAATATCCAGGCTCGCAAGTTCGCGCCAGTCGTTCAAGTGAACGAGTCCCCCACCAAAGACCACGCCTCCCGTGCGCAGCATTCTCCCCCACAAATAAGGGAAATCGATGGTGTAGAACGGCTTTTCAGACGCCAGTCCCAGGCTTTCCAGTTGGCCGCCGCTGAGAGGCTCCGTTGCAACGGCCAGCGTGAATTTCGGTTGCCCACGACCAACCAGATCGCTTAGTTCGAGAGACATTCCATTCGTAGCCAGCAGGACTTTGCGGGCGCGAAGCTGTCCTCCTTGAAAACGCAACTGCACGGGATCTGTAAATTCAATTTCCTCGACGTGGGTGTTCTCGAAGATTTGCGCCCCGCTCTTTTCCGCCGCACGCGCCAAGCCGCTCACCATTTTTCCCGGATCGATCATTCCCCCGGGCACTTGCTTCACGGCGTGAACCATTCCCGAATCCGACCACGAAATTGGCGAATCGGGCAGCCCGCCGCTCCGGCCAATCTCGTACACTCCGGGAAGTGCCAGATCACAATCGATGTGGAGTTCCTTCAAGATGGAGGCGTATCCGGCCAGCACATCTCCCAGGCCGGGAAGATCGCCGGCCGCAGTTTCTGCCAGCGCGATCCCGCCCGTGTGACCGCTCGATCCTGCTCCGATCGATGCGGATTCAAACAGAACCACGGTTTTTTCGGGCGCGAATTGCCGCAGCCATGCCGCGGCGGAAAGTCCTGAAAATCCGCCGCCCACAATGGCGAAGTCAGTCTCGTCGGGGAAAGACGCGGGAGAAGGCTGAAAATTGATGGACCACGGAGAATTGCCCCAGCACGGATGGGAAACGGCTCGCGTCATGCGATATCTCCTGGCGAAACCAGAATAGCGCAGTCTGGCTGGCGCGGCTCACCTGGTTTGTCAATGGAAGGGCGGGTTCGTCCATCTCCCAATTGGCGTGGTGGAAAACGCCAATCAGGAGATTGGCGTTCCCAGCCAATATCATCAGGCGATTCATGTTCCGATGGAAGAATCAGCGGGCTGCGGTGAAACTCACTCGCCGAGGCCGATGGCAAGGCCGGTGAACCGCCGCTGGAACCCATCAAACTGTCCAAACATGGGAGAAGTCACATTACTGAAGACGTCATGGGGATTCTGGCGATTCGTGACGTCAAGCGAATACACCCCCAGGCGGATTTTCCGGACCTTGCCCTTGGGGCGCTCTCTAAATGGAATGCGGATCGGAAAGTCCCGGTACACTTTTACGTCGAGAGAAAAATAAGTCGGGAAACGGATGCTATTGGGAATACCGACATAATTTTGAAAAACATCCACATTTGAATATGCAAAGCCGGAGTGCATGTCAGCGACGGGGCTAAACACCAGGCTCCAAAACGGAAGATGAAGAAAGCCCCAGGCAAGAAAGCGGTGGGGGATGTCGGAAGGTTGAACGCCATAAACATTGGTGCGAATCACGGGAATCTCGAACGGTATAAAAGTATCCGAGAGAGTGTTGAGGTCGCCGCGCGCGCGGCTCCACGAATACGATGCGTTGAGTTCGGCCCTTTCATTCGGGCTGTAACGAGCGGTGACTTGCACTTGGCGAAAGTGCGCGGATCCGGTGTTCTCCAGCGCCAGAAGTCCGTTCGATACGGTAGTTCCAGTTGCGGGCAGAATCGGATTCACCAGAAAAAGGCCGTCCGTGTGGGTTTCAAAGTAGTCGATACGAAGAGTGACGTTTTTCCGTAAGGCGGTTTCGCTCTCGATATTCCACGTGTATGTCCGGGGACTGTTGCCCGGGTCTTCTGGATTGGCAGGATTTGCAACGGATCCGCCTGGAAGGAAGACATTCTGCAAAGTGATGCTCCTGCCGGCGTATGGCCCCGATGAAAAGCTGATCACGCGAGTTTGATTGTCGCCAAAGTCCTGGGCGAGCAAAGGCACATGGCCGTAGATCAACCCGGCGCCGGCACGGAAGACGGTCTTCCATCTCGATAAGGAATAAGCCGCGCCGGCGCGAGGCGCGAAGGCATCGTCGAGGCCGATGCTTTGGGTGCTCAGGCGCGCGCCGAGCGTGACGGACAGGTTTTTCGTCATGGTCCAGCGGTCTTCGGCGTATTCCGAAACTTCAGTGTCGGATCCCCGCAGGACGCCGGGGCCCAGGAAGGCGATCTGCTCGACCGGCGCGCCGCTCTGCGGCACACCCTCCGCCAGAAGATTGATCGGCTGCGAAATGCTACTTCCCGTGAAGGTCCGGTAAAGCAAGTCAACTCCAAATCGGATATCGTGGTGGCCAAGCCACGATTTTGAAGGGAGTTGCAGGACGGGGAGAGCTTCGACCTGATTTGCGTCCCGCGACGACGTGTCGAAATAATTGCCGCCCCAACCCTCGGGATTCATCGTCATTGGTACCGTGCTTTGACCGTGGGCGTCCGTGTAGAATTTGATGTAGCGGACGACCGTGGTCAACACCATTCCGGAATTAAATTGGTAGGCGTCGGAAAATCCAAACGACCCTCCGCGGCGCCGAAAATTCACGGACGCGGACTGCGGGATGAACGAATCGATATTCGCAAAAAGATTGGTGGATTGAAAAAGGTTCAGGTTGAAGTTTATCAGATGCTTTGGAGAGAGGATCCACTGCAAATTCGTGAAAGAGTCGAAGGCATAGACGTAGGTCTCGTTGAGAGGCCAGGACAGCCCGTGGATGGGGTCCCGGCGAAATTCGTAGCTGAGGTATTGTGAAAAGTTGAGCTTGTCCTTCACGAGCGGGCCACCCACCTCGAACCGCGGGGTCATGTTGGCGATGCCCACGAGATGGTCGTTCTTCGCGCGGAAAGAAGGAAGAAAGTCGAGAAATTTGTAATTCCACAAAGGAGAGGGCGGCCTGATTTCGATGCGTGTGAGACCCGCGGAAAATCCACCGTAGGCCACGCTGTCCGGCGTATTGAACACCTGGATGGACTGAATGGCGTCCACCGGCACGGGAATGGCGAAACTTCCCGCCACAGGATCCACATTCTCGGTCGAGTCCACGAGCAGCATGCCCTGGCTTTCCGCCTGCCCGTTGAAATTTAATCTGCCTTCTTGTGTCTTGATCACGCTCGGGCTTACGGAAAGCGCTTCGGTGAATTTTCCGGTCCGAAGCGGCAGAGTTTCAAGCTGTTGCTCGCTGACCGTCGCGGTCGGGGTAACACTTTCCGTCGCGATCTCGGTGGCTTCTCCTTTGACCTCGACATTTTCCTCGACCAGATTCAGCTGCAAAGCAGCGTCCTGAACGGCATCCTGGCCGGCAACGAGGGTCACGGTCGCAGACCAGGGTTTGAAGCCTTCCACGGTTACTTCCAGCTTGTAATTCCCCGGCGCTAAACGAGTGAATTCGAAACGCCCTTCGGTATCCGATTCCGCCTCCTGCGAAGTGGCGGCAGGCGCAGGACCCGTCAGTTTCACGGTAATCCCGGAGAGGTTATTGCTCACACTTTGGGGGGAAGCGACGCTCACCCTGCCCGAGATGGAAGCGGTTGTGGCTTGAGGGCTTGAATCTCCCATGCGTGCGAATCCTGGGGTTGCGAAAGCCGTGGCAAAGAGCAACAAGGCCCCGAGTCCCAAGCATCGAACCAACTTTGTCCTGCTTCGCAGGCTATTCAATAACAATCCCCCAGATCTATTTTTCGCAGCACTCAACTGTTCCCGTGTTAGATGGAATTGCCCGGCGGATGGTACATCCTGGCTGCGCTGGCAGGCTTTTCTGCAAGCGCGCCATCCCCCGATTGGCCGCATCGATCAGAAATGAAGTGAATTAATCTGACGCGTACCGCAAACAGATTCTATCATCGCTCGTTTTGACTCCCCGGCCAAACATAAGGTTGTACCCCGTTTTGCAAAGGGTTACCCGCAAGAATGCACACCAAGCCACAGGCGGCCATGTTTGACACTCCGTGCCGAGCTTGGTATGTTTCCCCCTCAATCAAACAAGCATCGAATGCAAGAATACTCAAGACGATTCTTGTTGTTGGCCAACACTTTCCGTTGTGCAAATTCAAGAAAGAGGAATTCATGAAAATCGACGTCTACTGTCATATTGTCCCGCAAAATTACTACGATCGAATGCTCAAGCTGCCCGAATCGGGAACCACGATCAAGAGGCGCACGGCCAGCATTCCAGCCATGGTGAACCTCGATGTTCGTTTCCGCATGATGGACCGCTTCCAGGAATACTGTCAGGTAGTCAGCATGGCCGCGCCTCCGATCGAAGCGATGGGGGACGCCAAGCTGTCGCCGGAACTCGCGCAGATTGCCAACGACGGCCTGGCCGAATTGGTGGAGAAGCATCCCGACCGCTTCCCGGGATTCGTGGGTGCGCTGCCGATGAACAATCCGGGAGCCGCAGTGGAGGAAATCGATCGCGCCGTCTTGAGATTGGGAGCGGTCGGGTTTCAAATCTTTTCGAACGTGAATGGGCGTCCTTTGGACGACCCGGATTTTCTGCCGATCTTCGAAAAGATCGCGGAGCGCAACGTGCCTCTTTGGCTTCACCCCAGCAGGTCGTCCAATTTCGCGGACTATGCGACGGAAAAGAAATCCAAGTTCGAACTGTGGTGGGTGTTTGGCTGGCCTTATGAAACCTCGGTGGCCATGGGCCGCATTTTGTTTGCCGGATATTTTGACCGCTTCCCCGAACTCAAGATTATCGCGCACCACCTGGGCGCCATGATCCCATACTTTTCCGGGCGAACAGGCGCCGGGCTCGATCAATTAGGGGCACGGACCGAAGGTGAGGATCTGGCCATGGTTGGCCGGAAGCTCAAGAAGCGCCCGCAGGAATATTTCAAAATGTTTTACGCCGACACGGCAACATTTGGTTCTCTCCCGGCATTGCGGTGCGGACTGGACTACTTTGGGGCCGATCAGGTTCTGTTCGCATCCGATTGTCCTTTCGATCCGGAAAAGGGGCCGGGGTACATTCGCGAGACGATTCGCTGCGTCGAGGGCGTGGAGATGTCCGCCCCGGACCGCCATAAAATTTACGAGGGCAACGCCCGGAAGTTGATGCGATTGAAGCTGGCCTGAGGGGTTGAACTTTCCGAGCGTGGACATGCCGGCACGATCGACGCTACCAAAGGCCCCGCCTCTTAAGAGGCGGGCTATAGCAGGACGGGCGGTAGTGCTGTAGCCCGGGTCTTCAGACCTGGGGCTTTTTTCACTGAGTCTTAGCTCAAGTCATTCCGTAAACAGTTTTTCGCGCGGCTCGGGGAGCCAGAAACTTCCAATGAATCCGGCGGCGTAGGCGAGGAAGCCGACGATTCCCGCCGCGTAGCCGAGTTGCCGCGTGGCAGTGCCTCCCGGCATATACGTAACGATGCTGGTGGTGATCAGAGCGGCGGAAGTTCCCAGCATCCGCCCTCCCACATTGGCGGCAAAACTTTCGCCCGTGCCGCGCAAGTGCGTCGGATAAAGAGTCGGCAAATAATTTCCCCAAAAACTGAATTGGGCCACGGAAACAGTGCCAAGAAAAAAAATCCCCCACGGCGACATCGCGGTGTCACGAACAGCGGGTAGCAACACAACGAGCGGTATCAGAATCAGGCCGGGAATCTGAAAAATGCGCAGCAGGCGTCTCCGGCCGATAATGAAGATAGCCAGAATAGCCATCAAGATGCGCCCAATCAGGCTTCCAGCCTCCTGATAGCCTTGCAAAAGACTCGCTATCTTCAGCTGTTCCACGCGCGCAAGTTCTCTTACCCCGGGAGTGCCCGGGATGATGCGAAAAAAATGCTGCAGCATGCCGAAGGAGGCGGCATAGGCGCAGGCCATCATGAAACAACTGAGCAGAGCCGTCTTGCGAAATTCAGGGTGAAATAATTCCACGATGCTGGGCCGCTGGAGCGTGCCTTCTTCCCTTTTCTTCTTCCAGATGGGCGATTCAGGGAGGAGTGGGCGCACGACGAGTAATGGAATGGCGGGAAGAATCCCCCACAGGATCGTATAGCGCCAGGCTTCATGGCCGCCGTGTATGGCTGGGAGCAACGGGCCTATCGACAAACTCAAATAACTCGCGCCGCTCATCAGGATCCCGCCTGTGGAAGCAAAAATCTGAGTCGAGCCAAGAATGGTTTCTCTCTGATCTCTTTCGGGGAAAAGTTCGGCCAGCCAAGCTGTCGCCGCGACGAATTCGACCGAAACTCCTACAAAAGTGATGCAACGATAAAGCAGCAATTGCTGGGCGGAGGACGAATAGGCGGTCGCCAGCGCAGAAAAACAAAACAGCAAGATGCTCCAAAACAAGATGGGGCGGCGGCCGAAACGGTCGATGAGATATCCGCCCAAGAGACCGAATATTCCTCCAGCAATGGCGGGAACGTAAAACATCAAACCGATCCAGCGATTGAACTCCGAGCTTCCGGGTTTAGCCGCGAGAAATTCAGACAAGGCCGGCTGGACGGTGACCGTGAGGACCAAAAGCTCGTAGGTGTCGAAGGCGAATCCAATGCAAGCCACGCCGCAGATGACCCAATCGATGAAGGTGAGACGCCGGAACTTGCTTAGTGCCGTGGGCAAGGTCCCCTGCTTTCCGCGATGCACGCAGGAATTGGCTTGCGCGAGTTTACAACGCGAAAGTTGAATGGCCGCGGGAACGTACCAGACATCCGAGTTGGCTGTCAAATGGCGCTATTTTCTTGCCACAAACGAGCAGCAAACTTTCGGCGGAAAGAGGTAAACTTGAAGTGCGCGTGTTAATCTCGGAAAGGCAACCCTTGCGCTCCTGGAAAGCTCCAATTCAACAGGATAAAACATTTTCATGAATTAAGGCGCAGGCAATACCGAGAAAACCACAGGGAGAGAAAGTTATGGCGGACATTCAACCTCAAATCGCTGCGATTCACCGACGACGAGCGGCTATTATTTTATTGGCGGGTCTGGCGGCTGTCTGCGCATTCCTACCGCTCAGTGCCGGGCAACAGGGATCCATGGCCCAGCCTGCGGCCACCGCCGCAGCGCCGGCGCAGAATGCGACTCTCGGGCCGCCGACGGCGCCGATCGAGGAAATCATCCAGAAATTCGCGGCGCGAGAAGCGGAATTCAAGACTGAGCGAGACAACTTCACCTACACGCAAACTTTTACCATTCAAACGCTCGACTACAGCGGACGGCCCGACGGCGAATACACGATGACCAGCGACATCGTATTCACACCCTCGGGAAAACGGTTCGAGAAAGTGACCAATGCCCCCGCGCCTACTCTCGAACGCATATCCCTGTCGCAACAGGACCTGGACGATCTCGAGCATGTGCAGCCGTTTGTCCTGACCACAACGGAATTGCCCAAGTACAACGTCAAGTATGTTTACCACGTGCAGCTCGATGAACTTACGGCCTACGTGTTCGATGTGGCGCCTAAAACGATTGAAAAAAATCAGAGATATTTTCAGGGCCGCGTCTGGGTGGAAGACAAAGATCTCGATATCGTGAAGACGGACGGCAAGGCGGTCCCGGACATCCGTAAGGGCGGGCAAGAAAACGTATTCCCGAGGTTTGAGACTTTTCGCGAAAACGTGGAGGGGCACTTCTGGTTTCCCACATACACGCGATCCAACGACATTCTGCATTTCAGCGGCGGCGACATTCCGATTCGCATGGTCGTGAAATACGAGAATTACAAGCGATTCGGCGTGACGATCAAGATCGGCGCGGCTAAGGAGACGCAGACGCCGCCAGCGGACGGAAAGAAGTAATCCGAGTTGCGTGCCAGTTAAGCATAACGAAACAGCGCTTTGAATCCGTAGTCCATGTGCTGCTGAATGTGGCAGTGAAACAGTGTTAAGCCCGGCTGGTCCGCGACCATGTCTACGGAGGCGCGGCCGTAGCCGGGAACGATTACCGTATCTTTCATCAAGCCTGCCGTGGCCTTGCCGTTGATCTCCACCAGCTCAAACGAATGCCGGTGCATGTGCAGCGGGTGATCGTCCTCGCTGCGATTGCGGAACACCAGCCGGTAGCGTCCGCCTTGTTTCAACATAAATTCCTGATCGTGCGGGTATTCCTTCCCGTTTACGGTCCAACTGTTGAACAGCCCAGCGCCGCTGGGAATTTTTTCGAAAATCATGTCGATGGTGGCGTCCGGCGGAGGCTGCGTTCCCGTGCCGCCAAAAATCGTGTAGTCCCATTCGGATTTGGCAGGCGCCACCCATTGCGGCTGTTTGTGCTGATTAGCGTATTCGATGATTACTCCCATCCCACCGTTGCGCGGATCATCGTCGGTGGTGCCCAGAATCCAGTTTCCCGGCTGATTCATTCCCACGATAGCGTCCACGCGCTCACCCGGGCCGAGGTAGATTACGTCCACGAATCGGGAAGTGAGAACCGGATTTCCGTCCATGGCCACGATTTGAAATTTATGGCCGGGAAGGGCTATGCGGCGATTCATGCTGGCGCTGGCATTCAGCAGGTGGATGAGAAGCTTCTGCCCCTGCTGGACGCGAATCGGTTCCCCGGCGCCGAGAGCCTTGTCGTTAATAGAGAACATCGAGTAGCCCACTTCAAGGCCGGCCGGCCTGGTGTCCAGGACTTTGGGGCGTTCCGGCTGCGGCCCGCCGCTGGTGTCCTCATCATTGTCTTCCTCTTCGGGATTGAAAAACGGCTCCCATTCCCGCAACGCGAGGAACACTTCCTTATCGTAATTTCCGGGGTTGTTGGCGGACTCGATCATGAGAAAACCGAACTGGCCCGTGTAAGACCCGCGGTGCAGGTCCGATCCGGCCATTGTGTGCGTGTGATACCAGCGCGTCCCTGCCGGACGCGGCGTAAATTGATAGCGGATGCGGCCATGCGGCGGCACCATCGGGGTCTTCTCTTCCTCCACGCCATCGACTTCGGCGGGCAGGAATAAGCCGTGCCAATGAACGAGTTCTGGAACGTCGGTTTCGTTGATGACATCGACTGTGACCGGCTTCCCTTCCTTCATGCGAAGCACGGGGCCCGGAGAAGTGCCGTTGTAGCCGATGGTGCTGAGGATGCGAGTGGGAGTAAGTTCCACAGTAACGGGTGCAATCCGCAGGGTGAAATCTGCTTTGGAATTTTCTTGTGGGCTTGCGGCAGGCTGCATGCCGGGCATTCCAGGCTGCGCCTGTGACATCAGGAGCCTCGCGGCGCCCAATTCGATAGCGGCGACGCCACCGAATTTCATGAATTCCCTTCGGTCCACAGTGTCCTCCCACCCGGCTCGCGTTGGCGCAGCGAACCTGGCTGCGCCACCACATCGAAAGAGAAATCCTCTCACGGTGGCATGGCTGGTTCAAGACCATCCGGAAGCTAATTCACAAATAGCGTTTGACGGCCTCTTCTCGAAGAAACGGCCAAGTTGTCGCGCCAACAGCGCGGAGAAACCCGGTCCAGGGCAACGCCCCAAGCTGGCATGCGGCGACGCTCTCCGCGCCAGAAATGGATGATGAGCGGACCAGTCGAAATGTACTTGTCCCAAAGTACTACTGGCCTTGGAACTTCACACCTATTGGGCTGTCCGTAATTCCTTGCGAAAATATCCAGCTGGAGTATCCCTAGACCGTTCAACCGAATGATTATTGAATTCCCAGGATACAACTGATGAGCCGCATCTTCGACGCAATCAAAACCGCGCGAGAAGCGCGATCCGTCAAAGGACTCGACACTTCGGACCTCCTCGGAAAAATGGAGTTGCCGGAACGTCGGGTGACTGCCAGGGCGGAACTGGCCATCGACCTGACAGTCTATGGCCGCAGCGCAAGCGAATCGGCGTTTTATGAGCAGGCAAGAGCGATCAGCGGCAATGCAAACGGAGGGGTGTTCTTACTGGGCGTGCCCGTCGTGGAAGGGCAGGACTTGCTGCTCATTAACAACGGCACTTCACTGGAGCAAATCAGCGATATTGTGAACGTCCACGTCCGGGACATTCAGACCTGCGAAGTGTCCGTGAGCTTTCCGGTGCCGAATCCCGATTTCTGGAAGGCTTCCCGGCCAGCCTGAAGCACGTAGACAGAGTTTTAATCCACACCTGCCGGCCATCAAGAACTTTCGCGCTTTTCCAGCCTGCCTCTTTTCGATTGTTCCTTCATCACGTAGAGAGCCCGATCCGCATACTCAAACAGTTGTTGAACCGTGGCGCCGCATTTCGGGAATGTGGCAACCCCGATGCTTATGCTGAGTTGCGGAACTTCCTCATCCGCGATCATGCAATTTCGTATGCGATCGACGACTTGCTCGGCGGCGGTGACATTCGTTTCCGGCAGCAGCAGCGCGAATTCGTCGCCGCCGTAACGCGCCGCCGTGTCAATTGACCGGGAATTCAGCCGGAGAATTGTGGCCACGCGGCAAAGCGCGCGGCTGCCGATGACGTGTCCGTGGCGATCGTTGATCTTCTTGAGACCATCCAGGTCCATGAGCAGGAGGGAAAACGGCCTGTTGGTTCGGCCGGAACGTTCGAGCTCGCTTTGCAGAATGTCGACCAGGTGGCGGTAGTTCGCAAGACCCGTCAAGCTGTCGCTGATCGCCAGCGTGCGCACCTGGCGGAAAAGCCGCGCGTTGTCCAGCAAGGTGGCGCCCAGAAGAACGATATAACTGATGGCGTTGACCAGTTCGGCGACTCCAGCCGAGGCGTCCAGTAAACGGGCGGATTGCGACGCAATCAGGTGGCTTATGACATTCAGTCCCGCCACCCAAACCAGGGCCGTGTCGAAGGCAAAGCCGTCACTTTCTTTAACGCTGTTCAGGACCACGGCGGCAATCAAGAAAACGACCGCGGGGAGCAATTCCCAGACGCGCGGCGTGGGACTGTGGGCGCGAATCGGAGGAGTACTTGGAAAAATCAGGAAGGCGCCCGCGACCATGCAAGTGGCGCTGACTACAATTGAGGATAGAGCAATGACATTTTTCCCGGGGTCACGTGGCCAGGGCAGCCATTTGTTAATGACGCAAGCGACAAGCAGAAGTATTCCAAGAAGCATCTGCCCGATCATCCAGGAAACCGGAACCCGGACTTGCTCCGAGGGTTTCAGGAAATGGTCGTAGAATTCAAAGATTGCCCCCAGGTGAATAATGCCGGTGACTCCGAACGTCAACCCCAGCAGAAGCGAAACCCGGTTTCCCGTGCCGTAATACCGGACCAGGACGCTGGCAGCGATGGTAAAACTGAGCAGGGCCGAAATGATTTCGGCGCTCGACCAGGCCAGCGGATTCAATTCGATATCGAGCTGCCGCAAGAAGTGGCCCAGGACGACAGCCCCACTACAGGCCACTACCGCCAGCCACCAGGGACGCTCGACTTCCCGCAGTGTTTTAAGTCTTTCGCGTACAGCCATATCTAGTTAGATGCTCCCAAATTCCATTGTGAGCCAGTTCGTTGCGCGAATGATCACGTCCTTTAGGTCAGAATTGGGACAGGTGGGTTTTACCTGTCCTTTTTGGTGACTCTCGGCATGCTGGAGGGAGGTTGCTCGCAGTGGAGCAGGGCGAGCGGGTCGAAGGCGTCGTGCAAAAGCTCCGTATATTTGCGGCGGTCATATCCGAACCAGCCGTCCCAGAGCGCGTAGGCGCGCACGCGGTCGTTGGGCACGCGATTGCCGCTGTCGGTGATGATGTACTCGACGGTTTGGCCGGGCCGCAGGCGCACGCCGTTGCCGAAAAGTTGCTGCGCGGCGATGGCGGTTTGATTGGCTTTGCTGTACTCGCGCGGCTCGCGGGTAAGGCGCTTGCTCACGATTAAATCCTCGATCGCGACGCTGCCGTCGGCCACCGATTCCTCGCAGCGGCGCAGGATTTCGCGGGCCTCTTCGAGCTTGGCCAGGTAGCCGGTGAAATCATGGGCCTCGGCGAGAATCGCCAGCGCTTCCTGTTGCATGCGGGCCACCAGCGGCGGCGTGTCATGGCGGCGCAATTCCAGGCCGCGCACTTTGAGCGCGCCGTCTTCGGCGACGGCGAAAAAGCGATTCGGGACGGGCACGTCTTGAAATTGCCGCGACGGCAGGAACACTACGTAGCGATAGATGGCCTCGATCGCCAGCGGGAGATCGGTGCGCGCGGCGATTTCCGCGTTGAGGGCTTCATAGTCGTCGCGCGTCGCGCCGGTTTTTTGCACGTACAGCGAATCCACGAGGGCGTGCAGGATTTCGTAGCCGCGGTCCTCGGCGATCTCCTTGGCTACCAGCAGGGTTTCCCGCGCGACGGCGTTGATCGCTTCGTGCGCCTCGATTTTTCCGAAGCGCGCGTTTTTGTAGCCGGTGTAGCCGAAGCAGCAAACCAGCAGCCACTTGAGCGCGTCGCGCTGGAGTTTGTAGCGTTGCATTTTCTCTGCGTCTGCGCTGCATGGCTGGTCTATGTAGCGCCCGCCTTCAGGCGGGCACTTTGGATGCACGCACATGCCGGCCTGAAGGCGGGACCTACACTTCTTCAACTCGCCGCGTTTGGCGATGAGCCGCTCGACGACGCGGCTGGTGATGCCGCGCCGCTTCTGGCAAACACGATAGCCCAGCTCGGGCACTCGCGACGCATCGGGACAGCACGGGCAATTGACCGTCTCGGGTGAAATATTGAACCGGGCCATGATGCTGGGATACTCGCTGACGAAATCGAGTTCGGCGACGTTGGTGTGAAAGCCGGTTTTCGGCGTGAAGACCAATCCGCCGCGGTCGGCGATGAGCAATTCGTCGGGCGGCTTGGGATCTTCCGGCTCGGCTTTTTGCTCGGGGATGAGCACGCCGTCGCGCCAGGCCAGTTCCATCTGCATGTAGGAGATTCCCGTGCCGGTCGACGTGCGCGAGCAATATTGCACGGGGAGTTTGGTGACGCGCGCGAGTTCCCAGAGTCCGGAGAGATCGCACTTGTCGGCGATGAAGGAATTTTGCGTGTCCACGTGCAGGCGTCCGAACAGCGTGGTCGCGCTGTTCTTGAACAGGATGCGGCCGTAGCTCATGTAGCTGCGCGCGCGGCTCTCATGTATTTCGGCGGAAGGGTCGCGGTTGAGCGTGAGCGGCAGGCGCAGCTTGGCGGCCTGCTCGCGCAGCCGCGGCAGGATGGTGGCGTCGCCCCAGTCGCTCAGGATCAGGTCAGGGTCGTGCCGCGCGAGCAGATGCTGGAACGCGACGGCGGCGGGCTCGCCCGCTTCGTCGAGTTCGAACTCGCGTCCGTCCACTTCGATTTGGAGCGCAGTCTGCACGCCATGCCGGGGATCAATGCCCTTCAGGCCGCCCAGGCGCACGCGCAGGATTTCCAGCGGCGGCGGATCGTAATCAATCGCCCATTCGGTGTCGCAGCATTCGAGCGCGAGGACGCGGCCCTCGCCGTCGGCCTCGACTTCGACGCGCGCCAGCGGAAACACTCCGCGCTGCCAGCAATACAGCGACGCGAGCATCAAGTCGCTGTTGTAAAGCCGCAGCGCGGAATCGAACTGGCGCACCCAACGCGTCCAGGAAGCAAATTCATTGGGATGCGCGACTTCGATCTCCAGCACGGGACGCGGGCGCTGCTCCCACAAATCCATGCGCTCGGCCGCGCGGCAGGCCAGCGCGTGCGGCTGCCGCGCGGCTGCCCCGCGCAGGCGGCGCAGCACCGCGTCCGGTCCCGACACGTAAAATGCCGGCGTGAAACGGTCAATCAGCCGGTGGCGCGTCTGGTTCGGCTCGATCAGCCACAACGTCATCCCGCGCGGGCTCGGGTAAAGATCGAAGAGGCAGCCGCTGATGGATGTTGCGTTGCTGGTTTGCGCCAGATTGCGTGTCGAGCTGCATGTCGGGTTGTGTGTTGGGCTGCACATTTTCGTCGAGGCTTCCGGGCGCATCGAGTTGCTCTGGAATTTTTATTGGCGGCAGGGCGGCCCCGACCTGCCGGGGCGCAGCGCGCTCGAGCGCGTCCAGCCGCTTTTCCTGATCGAGCGCGATGGAGAGCAGAATGGCTTCCATCGGGTTGTCGCTCGCCTGATACGTGGCCGCCTGCGTGTAGGTGCGCACGCGGCGAAACAGGCGGTCGAAATATTCCTGATCCTCGCGGCGCAGCGCGCGGCGGAACTTCGCCCATCGCGCGATGGCGTCGTCGACCAGTTGCCGGAATGTGGGAACCGTGCGGCCCATGGGTGTCCGTGATTCGTGACTTGCGATTCGTGATTCGTGCGGCCACTTCTCCGCGTTCTCGGTTTTCTCTGTGTTCTCTGTGTTAAATGTTTTTTCTTTATTTGCAGAAATAGAAAAACTTTCACCACAAAGGACACAGAGAGCACAGAGAAAACCAAGGAGTCAGAGAGCCCTGTCACCTGCAACCTGTCACCTGCAACCTGCCCCCTCCTCCCTCTCCGATCAGGCGCAGCTTGCCGTTCTCTCCATCGAGCGCGAATCGCCACAGCTCGGTCGCCTGCGTCGTAAGCTGCGGGAACATCGCTCGGCGCGGTCCCGCAAACGACGTCGCGTCCGAAAACACCGCGACGCCCAGCGGCAACGGAGTGAGCGCCCGCAGCGCGTCCAGCGCGTGGCGGAACGCCACAGCAGCGTCGCGGTCGCGCACGTCCTCGTCGAAGTACAGGTCCGGCAGCGCCGTCACAATCAGCGCGTCGGCGGCAAACTTTTCTACGAAGCGCGGCACGCGCACCAGCAGTTCAGTCAACTGAAAACATGTGAACGCCCGCGCCACGCGGATGCGCCGGTTGAACTCCGCCGCGGCAACTCCCCGCTGCCGCGCCAGGCGCGCAATCAGCAACGGGTCAAACCGGTTCGCGCCGTCCAGGCACAGCACCCGCTTCCCTTCGGACAAGAGGCGCGGCAAAAAATAATGGAACAGCCGCGGCGTCTCCGGCCGCCCATAAAACACCGCGAGCCCGGCCGGAGGTAGCGCCCAGGGCCTTCTTGGCGGCGCTGGCGGCGCCACCGGCACGGCCAGTGCAACGGGAATAGGGTCTGAAGCCATAGCGCATTCCGGGGGACCGGGGATGAGCTACAGTATAGGCGAATAAAAAGCGAATGTATAGCAGAGTGAAGAAATGGTATTGGGCCAGTTTCCGACAATAGCCGATTACCAGAATCTATCGGGAAACACCCTTAGATTTTAGAAGCCTGCTAGACAATTACGACAACCTGATTGATTATTCCGAAGAAGAGCTATTCAGAATGACTTTGAATTTCACCGACAAGTGGGCACCGATTCTCGTATGTGTGGCATGGATTTGGCTAAGTGTCCAGACGACACGTTGCCTGCGAACCATCACATGTGGTACTGCCCATCATGCTCGGCGAACGGTTTGGCTAATCAAGCTCTTTGCCACAATTGTCGCCTCTTCGAATGTTTTTGGCGTAGCGAGACTATTCGGCTTGCATTGGTCTTTGAGCGCAGCCTTGGCAGCCCTAGTTGTCCTCTTTGCTTTAACAGATACAGTAACTGAGATAATGCCGGCAAGGTCACCACAAGTGTCCGCCGCATATGCCAAGTCGTGGCGGGAGTATTCGCGCCTGCGCAAAAGGACCAATTATTGGGTAATCATGCTTTTGTCGATTGTTCTTTCCGGATTTGTGCTGACAGTCGCCTTGGGAATTCGGTTGAACGAGCGTGGGTTCAGAATTCTGTTTTGCGTTGTCGCATGCGGAGCCGGAATTACGTTTGTCGGATATGCGTATAGCCAATGGAAATTGGATACTGGCCCTGCCCCCGTTGCGGGTTTCGATATCGCAGCTTTTGGGTCGCGTCGATAATGCCAAAGAATTGTATTCATTGCGGGCTGGCGCGTTGGGCTGAAAATCCAGATCATCCTTTGCAAACCGCTGGTCCAGATCGATAGTTTGCCTCCACATCCTGATGAGTCGTGCGGCTTATCGGAAATTGGCCCACTACCAAAAATAGGAGGGAATGCGTCGTGAACTTAAAGAATCTTCTCGCGGTCAGGCAAAGCGGATAGTCAGGCGACCCTCGGCGCGCTGTTGAGACGTTTGTTTCACGATAATCTGAACGTCGCGGCCCAATCGCGTGAGGCATTGGAGCAGGCGACGCTCCGAGATGCCTCGGAACTCACCGCAGAGCAATCGCGAAATCTTGGGCTGGGTCAGCCGGAGGAGCTTCGCCGCCTGCGCTTGCGTCAGGCGCCGCTGCTGGATGATCTCCGCAATTTTGGTGACAAGCTGGGCTTTAATCAGCATGTCCTCACTGTCGGGATAGCCCAGGTCGGCATACACGTTCCCTGAACCTTTTTCGATCACGATTTCCTGTCGATTGGTGATTTGCGTTCTCTTCATAGTCCCAACTCCCTGGCCATTCGTTCTGCTGCCTTCCATCTTTCTCGAATCAAGTCCAATTCCCTTTTGGGTGTCGCAGCACCCCGCTTGGATTTCTTCTGGAACACGTGCAGGACCAACACGCTTTCAACAAAACGAACCGTATAGACCGCGCGGTACGTATTCCCTTCCCAATCTTCAATGATTTCCAGCACGTCGGCCGAGCCAAAGCCTCTCATTGGTTTTGCCTGGTCATGCTTCCTGCCGATCTGAGCCAAATATAGGGCGTAGCCGAAGACGTGCATGACTGTTTCCGGCAGCGCCAGAAGGTCTTTTTTGCTTCCACCCACCCAATACAGCGGTTTTACCTGAGGTGGATTCCTCATGGGAATTCCAACTTATACCCATATTGGTATATATGCAAGCGCTGAATGGATCGTCATACATTTCTGTGTGATGACATAATACATTCCATGAGAAAAGCAATTGTGCACAAGAAACGCACGCCGTCCATTCGCAGGCCGGACTTTCTCGCGCGCTTAATCAAAGTTTAGAGTGGAAAACGCTTAAAAGTGAGCGGAGCAGAGTTGGTGGCGCTGAACAGAGGCAACAAAACATGATTCTGCCCCCCTGGCCACTTGTGTGCCTTGGACCGTGGAGAGGCTCGGAGAGCCACCACTAAGCGGTTAGGCCGCATTGTAGGTGGGCGCGGAAGGGCTCTTGACCAGCTTGCCTGCCGCGAGCGCGAATAGGCCGAGTACCACGCCGGAGATTAGCCCGATTACCGGACCGGTAAGCGCCATCATCAGCCTGGGAGAATCCGGCATTGGCATGGATTGCATCATCGCCGCCTCCTGGGCATGGCGGGCGATGTAGGTATCGAACAGCAAAACGTGCGCAGCGGTGATCCAGACGGAGTTTGCCAATCCGAGTAGTAGACCGTGCAGGAAGAGCATGGCGGGGCGGCGCTTGGCGATCACGTAGGCGCAGATCAGGAAAATAACCAGCCAAAATGCCGGTTCGATCTTGGAGGGAATCAGAAACACCGTAGCGATACCCATCGCTAACCCAAACAACGAAAGCTGAAAAATCAATTTCCAGTTCATATCAGCAGTCTCCGATCCCGGGGGCTTGGGCGGCAGTCTATCTCACAGTGTTCGCAAAGTCATGGGTTTTGAAAATTGGGCGCTGCCCTAATTTGAATGACACTGTCACGGCGCGCTTGCTCAGGAGGTCGGGACTTCAGTCCCGACGAAGAGCTTCGTCGGATCAGAGGTTTTAACCCCTGAAGCTTCAGGGTCTGAAGCCCTCAAGTAAAAGCAGATTGAACTGCCGACATTAATCTCGGCCCTCCAAAAGACGAAAAAAATTAATTTAGGACAGTTCCGAGAATGGCCAACTAGCCGGCGGGCTTCTCCCTAAGTCGAAAACAGCAGCGGTTCCGCAGGCGGCTCGGTGGCGATGCGGTCGAGTTCGGGATAACGCTGGCGGAGCGGCTCGGGGACTTTTACTTTTGCGCGGGTGAGCAGGTGGACGAGTTGCAGCGCATTCACGATGGCTTTGCCCTCGAAATGATTGTTGGTGATGACGAAGGTGGAGTCGCCGCCTTCGGCCACGTGCTGGATGCGCGCGGCCCAGGGCTCGAGTTCCTGCTCGGTGTAGAGGTAGTTGTAGCGCTCCGAGGGCGGCGTGGCGGGATCGTCGCTGAACCAAGTGTCGTAGCGGCGGCCGTGCAGGCGGACGTAGGCGACGCCGGAAGTCGCGCGCTCGCTCGGCTTCATGGAGCGGCCGATCACCGGCTGGTCGATATTGCAGAAGCCCACGCCGCGCTCGTGCAGCATCGAGTAAAAGGTTTTGTCGTTCCACGTGGCATGGCGCACTTCCACCACCAGCGGATAATCGGAAAACTGTTTCAGGAGTTTGCCGAGGTATGCGATGTTTTCCTCCGTCCGGTGGAAAGAGAACGGAAACTGGAGGAGCACGGCGCCCAGTTTTCCGGCATCGCGCAGCACGTCAAATCCCGCGCGGACCGCGCGCTCATCTTCCTCTCCCGCACTCGTATCGTGCGTAAATCTCTGACACAACTTCGCGGTGAACACAAACCGGGGATTGGCGGAGACGAGTTCCATCCAATGCCGGCAATGCTCCGGCCGCAGCGGCTGGTAGAACGACGTATTAATTTCGATCGTGTCGAAAAACCCGGAAAGATAGGCGGCCTCGTGGAAGACGGCAGGCTTTCGAGCGGGGTACACGATGCCTGCCCAGTCGGAGTAGGACCAGCCCGCGGGGCCGACACGAATCGTGCCTGCGTTTCCTTTTCGACTTTTGCGGGATCCAGACATCACAATTGAAAGTTGTTCTCCTCTATATTAGAGTGATGCTACTCTGGAAGCGGCGCAAGAGGGCGAGCGAAAATGCTCCGGCAACCGGCCTGTGAGGTTTTGCTTGCGGGGTTACCCATTCGAACCGGAGTACCAATTGGCTTCCCTCGCCGGGCGCGTTCAGAGTATTTTACTCCCGGACAGTCCAACTCCAACGGAGCTGCAAGGCAAACAATGAGCCGAATTTTTGAAGCGTTGAAACAGGCGCAATTGGTGCGCGCCGGCAAAGCACAGCCGAAACCGCCGGCAGAGGACGCGGTGGAGGTTCCAGACCGGCGGAGAAGCCGCCGCTGGGCACTCGACATCTCCGTGTACGTGTACGGCCACGGGCCGGGGAAAGAACCATTCCACGAAGAAGCGCATACGCTGAACGTGAACGCGAATGGCGCTCTTCTGCTTCTGGGCGCCCCGGTGCAGAAAGGACAAACGTTATTGCTCACCAATCAGCTCACGCAGCGAGAACAAAACTGCCACGTCGTTTTTCTGGGCGCGCAGCACAGCCGCACCGTCGAGGCCGGCGTCGCGTTTCCAGAAACAAATCCGGATTTCTGGCGGACGCAGGCGCCGCCTGAAGAACCGCCCGCAGCCTGACAATCCGTGATTTGCAATTTACCTCGCACAATCTGAAATCGCTAAGCCTGAATCTGGGATTTTCAAGTTGACTTTTGAATGTTCAGATTTCATGTTTCAGAGCTTGCATTGCAATGAAGGGATTTACACGCCTGGCCTGATGCTTCGTATCTTCAATGTCACATTTGGTGTTTTAGGTTTTAAATCTTAAATTTCAAATTTGAGATTTGAAATCAGATTTGCATCGGCGGGGCCGGCGCTGAATTGCTTCATCAGATGATCACTCGGCCGCGAGAGCTTTAATCGGCAGAAAGCCCCCCATGCAATGGAAAGGTTTCTTCCGGCGGCTCCGATCAATTTGCGATCTGGGTACTCACGTAGTCAGGACAGCTTCCCTGTATAGAGCGCCATGCCGACGGCGGCGTTCATTTTGATGCGCGCCAGTGCGCGAATTTCCGCGCGGTTGCGAATTCCTCCCGCAGCGGTAATCGGGCGGCGAGTGGCGCGGCGCAGGGCGCGGAACCAATCCAGGTTCGTTCCGCGCATCGTGCCTTCGGCGTCCACGTAGGTGCACAAAAATTCAGAGGCGTACTTTTCCAGTTCGGGGATTACATCTTCGGGGCGCAAGCGCAACTTATCTTGCCAGCCGCGCACCAGGATTTTTCCGCCCTCGGTGTCTAGCGCGACCATGACACGCCGCCGTCCAATCTTGCCGGCCAGGCGTTTCAGAAAACGGCTGTTCACGCTTCCATTCTTGAAGGCGGCGCTGCCAACGATAATTTTCTCCGCGCCCCAGCCGGCAACCCGCGCGGCTTGCGCGACCGTGCGGATTCCGCCGCCCACGCGCACGCGCATCTTGCGCTTTTTCGCCGCGGCGCATAGCTGGCGCACGAGCCTGGCGTTCGATCCCTTTCGCATGGCGGCGTCAAGATCGATCACGTGGATCAGCGGGTAACGGCCGAAGCGGTCGAGCAAACCAAACACGTCGTCCACCGCGAGTTTGCGCTCGCGCCCGTGGACCAACTGAACGGCGCGCCCGTCTTGCAGATCGATGCAAGGAATCATCATGTCGAGCCTCTAGGGTTTATGGGGCGGCTCATAAATCGAGTCGCAAGCGGCTAAAGCCGCTTGGATTGTGCGCACTGTACGGCACGACTGGAGCTGTGCCCTACAAGGATTCGGCTGTTATTTCACGGAACTTCAGCCTGTCTGGCGGACCGACACGCCTTGTTCGCCGAGATAACGTTTGAGCGCGCCCAGTCCCTGGATACTGTCGTGGAAAATTGACGCGGCCAGCGCCGCGTCCGCGCGGCCTTCGCGGAACACTTCGAGGAAAGTTTCCGGAGTATCAGCGCCGCCCGACGCTATCACCGGCACCGAAACGGCGTGCGAAATCGCGGCGGTGAGCAGGCAGTCGAATCCGGAACGCGTCCCGTCCTTGTCCATGGAAGTGATCAGAATTTCTCCGGCGCCGCAATCCACTCCCTGGCGCGCCCAGGCAACTGCATCTATTCCGGTGGGCACGCTGCCGCCGCGAACGAATGCTTCCCAGCAATCTCCCACGCGCTTGGCGTCAATCGCCAGCACCACCGCCTGCGAACCGAACTCTGCGGCGAGCGCGGTCAGCAATGGCGGATTGCGAATCGCCGCGGTGTTGACCGTCAATTTGTCAGCGCCTGCGCGCAGGATGGCGCGGCCTTCGTCGACATTGGCGACGCCGCCGCCGGCCGTCAGCGGAATCGCCAATTCGGCCGCGACGCGGCGAATGGTTTCCAGAAACGTCGGGCGGTGATCGCGCGAGGCGGCGATGTCCAGAACCACAAGTTCATCCGCGCCTTCGATGTTGTATCGCGCCGCAAGCGCCGCCGGGTCACCCGCATCGCGAAGATTCACAAAGTTCACGCCTTTGACGACGCGCTCGCCGTCCGTATCCAGGCATGGAATGATGCGGTGCGCGAGGCTCATCCTTTGCCACCTGCTAGCCGCACAAAATTGGAAAGGATTTGCGAGCCGGCCGGCCCGGATTTTTCGGGATGAAATTGAGTCGCGAGTAGAGTTCCCTGCTCGATCACGGCCACAAACGGGGCGCAGTGATCGCAGTAGGCGACGCCCGCCTCGCCGGCATCGAGGGCGGCGTAAGAGTGCGCGAAATAAAAATAGGCGTCCTGCCGAACGCCTTCAAGCAATTTGCTAGGCCGCGCGCGGCGCAACTGGTTCCATCCCATGTGTGGAAGGCGGTCGGCGGGCGGCAGAGCGGAAACGTTTTGCGGAAACAGCGCAAGGCCCGCATCTCCCGGCGCTTCGTCGCTGGAGGCGAACATGGCCTGAAGACCGAGGCAAATTCCAAGCAGTGGCGTCCCCCGCGATACCGCGTCACGCAGCGGATTCACCAGCGAACGCTCGTCGAGCGAGCGCATCAGCGCGCCAAAATGGCCTACGCCAGGAAGAATCAATGCATCGCAGCCCGCAAGGGCCTCCGGCGTAGACGCGCGGCGCGATTCAACGCCCAAGCGGGAAAGCGCGCGCTCCACGGAAGGAAGATTCCCCGCTCCGTATTCCACCAGTGCGATATTCATAGAAGACCTTTCGTGCTCGGCAGCACGCGCTTCAATTGAGGATCGCGCGTGGCCGCAAAACGCAGCGCCCTGGCGAACGCCTTGAAGATGGCCTCCACCTGATGGTGCGAAGACCTGCCATACATCAGGCGCAGATGAACATTCGCTCCCGCGGCCTGGGCGAAGCCGCCGAAAAAATCCTCGAGCAATTCCGTTTGCAGGCCGCCAACGTGCTTCGCAGAGAATTTCCATTTGCAGACGAGATGCGGCCGGCCGCTGAAATCGATGGCCGCCGCGGCGAGCGTTTCGTCCATCGGCATCAGGAAATATCCCGCGCGCAAAATGCCGCGCTTGGAGCCCAGCGCCTTGCGCACGGCTTCTCCAAGCACGATGCCCGTGTCCTCGACGGTGTGGTGCTGATCGACTTCCAGATCGCCGCGCGCGGTGAGATCCAAATCCATGGCGCCGTGCCGCGCGACGAGTGTGAGCATATGATCGAGAAACGGAATTCCGGTGGAGATATTCGCGCGGCCCCGTCCGTCGAGGTTCAGGCTCACGCGAATGTCCGTTTCGGTGGTGGTGCGGCGCAGTTTTGCTTTTCTCATGCCCACAATTTCTCCAGATCGAGAACGCTGTGCAGGATTTCGAGCGCGCCCAATTCGCGCAGGCGCTTGGCGCGCGCCAGGTGCGCATCGCTGCCGTGCGGCAGAACGCCGAGGAATGGCACGCGCGCGCGTTTTGCGGAGTGCGCGTCGTCAATGTTGTCTCCGAGGTAGAGCGCATGGCTGCCCGGCGTGCCGTTGAGCAGGACGCGTAAGCCCTCCGGGTCCGGCTTGCCTTTTTTTACGTCGTCCATGGTGACCGAGCGGCGAAAAATAGCGTTCGCGTCGGTGCCCTCCAGCGTATGGCGCAACTCCCGGCGCGTGCGGCCGGTAAAAAGAGCAAGCTCGGCGCGGCGCGACCAGCGCTCCAGCCTCTTGTGCGTGACCAGCCACCGTTCTCGCGACACATTCCCAGGGCGCGCCTTTGTGCCCCAATAGACCTTCTGAAAACGCGCTTTCACTTCTTCATACGGAACCGCCGGGCCGAGCGAAGCAATCCAATCCGTCGTCAAGCGCCAGTCATCGTTATAACCGGAACGATTCTTCCACTGGTGGATTTCAGTGTAGGTGACGCGCTTGCCGGTAAAGAAACGGACGGTGTCGACAATCGACTTGTGAAACGAGCCGTGCACGTCCACGAGTACGCCGTCGACATCGAAAATAATCAGTTTTGGCGACAGCTTCACAGGATCCTTTCTATCGCACGGAGCACTTTCCGCGTGTCGGCCCGCGTGCCCGCGCTGATGCGAACGAATCCCTCGCGCGGAAAGTCTCTCCGTCCGCGCACGAGAATTCCCTTGCGTTCGAGGGCGCGAACGAGGCGGCGCGCTGCGGGGCCGAAATCCGCGAGCACGAAATTCGCGCTGCTGGGATAAATCCGCGCGCCCAGGCGGGCGAGGCCCTTTTCCAGCATGGCGCGGCTTTGCAAAACCTCCCGCGTGTAGTTGCGCAGAAAGCGCGGATCGCCAACAGCCGCAACCGCCGCCACAAGCGCCGCCGAATTCACGGGATAGGGCGTGCAGGCGCGGCGCATCGCCGCCAGGATCTCGGCCCTTCCGAACAAACAGCCCACCCGCAACGCCGCAAGCCCCGCGGATTTTGAAAATGTTCGTGCCACAAGGAGATTGGGATACC
The DNA here is from genome assembly GCA_963813185.1 of uncultured Acidobacteriota bacterium. GTDB lineage: Bacteria > Acidobacteriota > Terriglobia > Acidiferrales > UBA7541 > Palsa-360. The sequence continues at coordinate 60,425 of CAWEYA010000017.1, read as the reverse complement.
GGCGAATCCAGGGAAGAATCGTAAGGCCTGAAAAGTCGAAATAGGCTTCGTCGACCAGCACCAGCGTCCGCGAGGCAGCGCGCAATATGCTGCGCAATTCCGTGTGTCGCACCAAAGTGCCTGTAGGATTGTTGGGATTCGCGATGTAGAGAACGCGCGGGCAGCGCTTTGGCGGCTGATGCAGCGCGCGAATCACCGCTTCCACGGGAAAGCGCATTTCCTCGTCATAGCGCAATGCGATGACGCGCGCGCCCGCGAGCGCAGCGAAGAAACTGTACATGTCGAATGTGGGCTCAATGACCAGGACCGAATCGCCATCCTCGATGAATGTGTCCGCGATCAAGTGCAAAGCATCGTCAATGCCGTTCGTCAGGTGCATTTCCTCGGCGCGGACACCGAAGTAGCGGGCCAGGCGCTTCGTCGTCGCCTGATATTCGGGATAAATGGCCATCTCTTTCGCCGTGATGCGCGCGAGCGCGCGCAGGACCGCGGGAGAACAGCCCACGGTATTTTCATTGAAGTCGAGGCGAAGTTTTTTGGCGCGGCCTTCCTCCGGAGCGTTGTACGGCGCGAGGCGCAATGCAGCCTTGCGGACTGGAATAACTGGAACGTTGGCGCGTTTCACTGGCGCACCTCAACGGCGCGGGCGTGCGCTTCCAAGCCCTCCGCGCGGGCCATGGCAGTGACGACGGGCGCGAGGCGCTTCAGCCCGGCGCGCGAAATTTCCTGCGTGCTCGAACATTTCACGAAGTCCGCAACGCTCAAGCCGCCGCGCGCGCGCGCCCAGCCGGAAGTCGGCAGCACATGATTAGTGCCGCTGGCGTAGTCCCCGGCCGGCTGCGCGCTCCACGGCCCAAGAAACACGCTTCCCGCTTCGGACAATTTCTCGACCAATTTCCGGTTCGCATCCGGGATGCTCAAATGTTCCGGGGCCACGCGGTTTGCAAATTGAATCGCGGAGTCGAGCGAATTCGCAACAAGAATGGCGCTCGCGAGGCGAAGGGATTTCCACGCTGGATTTGTTTTCGGCAATGCGCGCAGCTGCTTTTCGACTTCCACGGCCACCGCCTTTGCGAGGCGCGGCAATGGAGTGACCAGCAACGCAACGGCGTCGGGATCATGCTCGGCTTGAGCCAGGATATCCGCGGCGATGAATCGCGGCGATCCGCCCGTGGCCAGGATCAACACTTCCGTCGGGCCGGCAGGCATGTCAATCGCGCAATCGTTGGAAACGATGCGCTTCGCGGCGGTGACGTAGCGATTGCCCGGGCCACAAATTTTGTCCACGCGCGGAATCGATCGCGTGCCATAGGCAAGCGCGCCAATCGCCTGCGCCCCGCCTATGCGGGCAATTTCCGTCACGCCGAGGATTTCAGCGGCGGCGAGCAAAGCGGGACTCGGCTTCGGACACGTGACGACGATGCGCTTCACTCCGGCCACTTGCGCCGGGATCGCCGTCATCAGGAGCGTTGAAAAAAGCGAGAACCGCCCACCGGGGATGTAGCACCCGATGTTTGCGAGCGGCGTGACTCGCTGGCCGATACGAACTCCCGGCTCGACCGTGATGGACCATGAGCGAGGACGCTGTTCCGCGGCGACTTGGCGAATATTTCGCGCGGCATGTGCGATTGCTTGAAGCAACTCACTCGGCACGCTGCGGCTCGCGTCGCGGACTTCCGCGCGGCTGATCCATAGCGACTTCCGAGTGAGTCGAAGCCCGTCAAGGCGCAGCACCCAACGAAATAGGGCGGTGTCGCCATTCTTGCGGACGTCGGCGAGTATGCGCGCCGCAATTCGCTCGGCGGCCGCGTCATGCGAGCTGCGCCGTGCCAGGAATTTCGCGGCCACGGAATCGGTTAGTTTGAGTATGCGCATGCGGATCAAAACTTTCTTCAGAGCACGATCTTGTTCAGCGGGTATTCGACAATCCCCTGCGCGCCCGCGGCCTTCAAGCGCGGAATAATCGAGCGCACCACGTCTTCGTCGATGATGGTATTTACCGCGATCCAGTCGGGATCGCTCAGTGTCGAGACGGTCGGATTCTTGAGCGCGGGGAGCACAGCCAGCACAGCGCCGAGATGCTCCTTTCGCACGTTCAGCATGATGCCCACTTTCGTGTACGCAGCGATGGCGCCGGAAAGCAAAAGAAAAATGTTGGAAATCTTTTCCGATTTCCAAGAGTCCGCCGAAGCCGCATGATTCACGATAAACACGGTGCGCGATTCGAGAATGGTATCCACAATCCGCAAGTGATTCGCGCGCAACGACGATCCCGTTTCCGTGACTTCGACGATGGCGTCGGCCAGCTGCGGCACCTTCACTTCGGTCGCGCCCCAGGAAAACTCCACGCGTGCGTCCACTTGATTGCGTGCGAGGTATTGCTTTGTAAGATTTACGACTTCGGTGGCGATCACTTTCCCCGCCAGGTCTTTCACGGACTGCACCGGCCCGTCTTCCGGCACCGCGAGAACCCAGCGCACGGGCGAGAGGCTTTGTTTCGAGTACATCAGCTCCCCGATTTCCGCGACCTTCGAGCCGGTCTCAAACACCCAGTCGCGCCCGGTAATCCCCGCATCCAGCGCGCCGGTTTCCACGTAGCGCGCCATTTCCTGGGCGCGAACGAGCATGCAGTTGATTTCCGGATCGTCGATGCCCGGAAAATAGCTGCGAGAGTTGATCGAAATCCGCCATCCGGCTTTGCCGAAAAGCTGGATGGTCGCATCCTGCAGGCTGCCTTTGGGAATGCCCAGGCGAAGTACGCTCATCAGCGCGCGTCCTTTCCGTAAACGGCCTTCGGGTCGAAGGTACGTTCGCCGACCAACTTGGCCTCGCCGGCCGGAGAAAGTTGCCGAAAGAAACAGGAGCGGTAGCCTTCGTGGCAAACTCCGGGACCGAGCGCGTCCACGCGGATCAGCAATGCGTCCACGTCGCAGTCCACGAGAATTTCGCGCACTTTCAGAGCGTGGCCGCTTTGCTCCCCCTTGCGCCATAGTTTGTTGCGCGAACGGCTGAAAAACGTGACTTCGCCGGTCGACTGCGTCGCGGCGTACGCTTCCGCGTTCATAAAGCCCAGCATGAGGACTTCGCCCGAGCCCGCATCCTGAATCACCGCGGGGACCAAACCGTCGAGTTTCCTGAAATCCAAGTCCATCGTCTCCCCCAACTTCTCACGACCGCCACCGTAAAATAAAAAACCCGCTGGCGCTTGCCGCGCCAGCGGGCCGATGAGTGCGAATTTCGATGCGCTACTCAAGCCTCCGCGGGCACGGTCGTACGCCGTGATGATGGTGATGACCGTGGTGTCTCGCGGAGAAATTCATTGCGAAAAAGACTATACAAGAACAGGCGATTCGCGTCAAGACAAGCGATCCTTTCCGGCGACTGTTAATTAGGCTTCCGGGACATGGTACCCTGCGCGAAGCACCCGGCAGGCCGCTGTGGCATCCGCCTCCGCGTGCCCCTCGCACGTCTATCGTTCAGTCAGGAGAATTTTGATGCATTCTAGAGTCTGGACCGACATGTTTGTTCTCGCTATTCCTGTGGCCGAGAAAATTCTGCGCCCGATCGTCGTTTACTTTTTTCTGGTAATTGGATTGCGCCTGGCAGGAAAGCGCGAACTGGCGCAGCTCAATCCTTTTGACCTGGTGGTCCTGCTCACGCTGTCGAATACGGTACAGAACGCAATCATCGGCGACGACAACAGCGTGACGGGCGGCATCGTCGGCGCCGCAACGCTGCTGCTGGTCAATTATCTTGTCTTGCGGTTTCTCTTCCGCCACCAGAAACTGGACCAACTGGTCGAAGGCAGAGCCACCGTGCTGATTGAAAACGGGAAGATCCTGAAGAACAAACTTGCGAAGGAAGTACTCTCGCTCCAGGAACTGGAAGCCGCTGCGCATAAGCAGGGATTCGGCGACCTCCGCGAAGTGGACCGCGCCACACTCGATCCCAGCGGCACGATTTCCTTCACCGGCAAGAAACCCGCGCCGGAAGAAGAGCGGCACCGCGAACTGCTCGGCCGGCTTGACCAACTCGCGAGCGACATCGCAACATTGCGCCTGCGAGTCGTGCCCCCGGCGTCGTGAGCACGGTTCCCGTTCGGGTCAGTGCATCAACATTCCGGTCGCGGCAATCCCCAGGCCCGCGAGTCCCGAAACAATTCCAAGGAGCCAATAGAATCGCTTGCGCGAGAGCAGCGCCAGCGAGCAAATCACCAGCGCAACTTCGAGAAACACTTCTCCCAGATCGAAGCGGTCGGCCTTGCGTTGCGCGCGCGCCGATTCGCCCTCGAAGTCCTTGGCCTGCTCCTCGATTTCAGCTTGTTCCTTGGTATAGCGGTCGACTTGCGCTTTATATTTTTCCTGGACTTTTCCGCCCTGCTCCTTGTCCTTGAATTCAATCAGGGGAAGCATGTCCAGGCTCATGTCATAATTGTGAAGGCGAATATTCTTCGCCTGATAATATGCCCACTGGTCGGTCGCGCGATTCTGCATCAGCAGTTCCTCGGTATGCGACCGGTGCCCCAACAGCGAAACAATTGCCACGCATACGGCGAGAATCGCCATGGTGACGGAAACAGGGGCCACCGACGGATTCTCGCGGCCATGTTCCGCGTTCTCCTGGAGCTCACTCAGTTCGTCGGGCATGAACTCACACTCCCTCTCTAATTGATAATTTAACTGCTCGCGCTTCCCGTTGTTTTTGTGGCGCCGGCGTCTCGCCGGCGAATCTGCGCCCGAATGATACTGCAAAATCCCCCGGCAAGACGCCGGAGCTAGCAATTCCCATTCCCCGGAAGAGCCCACGACCTTGTTATCGGGCGAAAGCAGCCAGGGATTCTCTGCACGCCGCAAGCGTGCGATCGATGTCCTCGTTCGTGTGGGCCGCCGAAACAAACAACGCTTCAAACTGGGAAGGTGCCAGAAAAACGCCGCGATCGAGCATTCCGTGGAAGAATTCGGCAAAGCGCCGCGTGTCGCATTTCTTCGCGGCGATATAATCGGTTACCGGCTCGCGTGAAAAAAACAGCGTGAGGAGCGAACCCGCGCGAACCGCCGTTGCGCCTGCGCGCGTTTCCCGAAGCGCCTCGACGATGCCGTCTCCGAGGCGCTTCGCTCGCGCGTCGAGCGATTCGTAAAACCCCGGAGCGGCCAGCAAATCGAGCGACGCGATTCCCGCGCTCATCGCCAGCGGATTTCCGGACAGCGTTCCCGCTTGATAGACAGGGCCGAGTGGCGCGACACGGTCCATCAAGTCGCGGCGTCCTCCGTATGCGGCAACCGGCAATCCTCCTCCGATGATTTTGCCGAGAGTGGTCAAGTCCGGAGTAATACCAAACAAGGTCTGCGCGCCGCCGTAGCAGATGCGGAAGCCGGTGATCACTTCGTCGAAGATCAATAACGCTCCGTGCCGCGAGGAGAGATCGCGCAGGGCCTGAATAAATTCGGGCTTGGGCGGGACGACGCCCATATTGGCCGCTATCGGCTCGACGATTACCGCGGCAATTTTGCCGCGATGCAAATCAAACAGTTTCTCCACCGCCACCGCATTATTGTAAGGAGCATTGAGCGTTAACTCGGCCAGCGCCTGCGGCACGCCGGGACACGCCGCGATTCCGAGCGTGGCGAGCCCCGACCCCGCCTCGGAAAGAAAACTGTCCGAGTGGCCGTGATAGCATCCGTCGAACTTGACGATCAGATCGCGGCCCGTGTCGGCCCGCGCCAGGCGAACGGCGCTCATGGTCGCCTCGGTGCCAGAACTTACGAATCTCACTTTTTCGCAGGAAGGAAGCGCCTTCCGGATGCGCGACGCAAGTTCAACTTCAAGCTCGGTCGGCATGCCATAACTCGTGCCGCGGCGGGATTGTTCGGCAACGGCCTGAACGACTTTCGGATGCGCGTGGCCCAATATCAGCGCGCCCCACGAGCAGACGTAATCGATATATTCGTTGCCATCGGCGTCCCACAGGCGCGCGCCGGCCGCTCGATCGACGATCACGGGTTCGCCGCCCACGGCGCGAAACGCGCGCACGGGACTATTCACGCCGCCGACGAGCACGTCGCACGCGCGGCGGAATATTTCCTGCGAGCGTGGCCGTTGCATTTTAACCTGTCTGGGTGAGCTCATCGTTGCATGTGGATGAAGGCATCCGCGTCAGCAGTTCTTCAACCATCGCGCCGCGTCCTTCGCATGATAGGTAAGCACGATGCTCGCGCCCGCGCGATGAATGCCGGTCAATATTTCCAGCGCGATTCGCTTCTCTTCGATCCAGCCGTTCGCGGCAGCCGCCTTCACCATCGAATATTCGCCGCTCACATTGTATGCGCCCACCGGCACGCTGAATGTATCGCGCACCCGCTGAATAATGTCGAGGTAGGCCAGCGCCGGCTTCACCATGACCATGTCGGCGCCTTCGGCGAGGTCCAGCTCAACTTCGCGGAGCGCCTCGCGCGCGTTGGCCGGGTCCATCTGGTAGCCGCGCCGGTCGCCAAATTGCGGCGCGGACTCCGCCGCCTCGCGGAACGGGCCATAAAAGCCGGAACAATATTTCGCCGCGTAGCTCATGATGGCGATGTCTTGAAATCCGGCGCCGTCCAGGGCTTTGCGAATGGCGCCCACGCGCCCGTCCATCATGTCCGAAGGAGCGATGATATCGGCGCCGGCGCGCGCATGCGAGAGCGATTCCGCCGCGAGCAATTCCAGCGTCGCGTCGTTCTTCACTTCCCCGTTTTCCACGATGCCGCAATGACCGTGATCGGTGTATTCGCACAGGCACACGTCCGTCATCACCAGCAAGTTCAGATTGGCGCGGCGAACCGCTTCGATCGCGCGCTGCACGACGCCATCCGCCGCATAGGCTTCGCTGCCGAGCGCATCTTTTTTTTCCGGGATGCCGAACAAAATAATTCCCGGTATGCCGAGCTGCTCCACTTCGCGGCATTCTTCAAGAAACGTGTCGACGGACTGCTGCGCGACGCCGGGCATCGAAGCAATAGGATTCCGGACGTTCTTGCCCGGGCACACAAACATCGGATAGATGAAGCCGTGCGCCGACAGGCGCGTTTCGCGCGCTAGGGAACGAATCGCTTCGCTGCGCCTCAGCCGGCGCGGTCTAGTTACCGGAAAACTCATACGGCCCTCGCATTTGAATCAGCGCTCGATGAAAAATAGTTGGCAATTGCATCCGCCATGGATTCCGCCGTCGCATCCGGAGCTTCGATGGCGACAGGCAATCCAGCGCTCCTCAATGCCGCTGCCGTCACCGGGCCGACCGCGGCGAGCGCTGCTTTTGCTCCCAGACGAGAAAGCACTTCCTCCCCGAGTTCAGCGCGCATATTTTCAATCGCCGACGGGCTGAAGAAGGAGATCACGTCCACCTGGGCATCGCGGATCGCGCGCATCACTCCCGGGTCAATCGCGCCCACGCCTCCCGTATGATACGCCACGATCTCCGTGACTTTCGCGCCGGCGGCTCGCAGCGCATCCGGCAGATCGGGCCGCGCACGCTCGCTGCGCGGCAATAAGATTTTCCTGCCGGCAAGCGATGCTGAAAGCTCGCTCCCCAGCGCCGCCCCGGAAAATTCCTGCGCCACGTGATCGACTGAAAATCCTTCCGCTGCCACAGCGCTGGCGGTAGCCGGGCCGACCGCGGCGCAACGACAATTCGCGGCCCGGCTCGGATCGATTCCCAACGCGCGGCAACGCCCGGCAAAAAACCGTATCGCGTTGGCGCTCGTGAACAAAATCCAATCGAACTCACCGAGTGAGCGGATCGCCCGATCCAGCTCGGCCGTATCGGACGGTTCGGAAAAACTGACCGCCGGAAATAGCATCACAGTCGCACCCATGTCTTCAAGGCGCGCCATCAGTTCGCGCGCCTGCTCGACGGCGCGTGTGACGACGACGCGCTTGCCTTCGAGCGGCCTGGCCGCGCTCACGCGCGTGTCCCGCGGCTTTCGCAGTCCAGCAAAGCCGCTGCGCCGGATTCGCGCAATTTCTGCGCGATTCGCTTGCCAATCGCTTCGGCTTCTTCCGGCGATCCTGAATCCTTCTCCCACATGCGCTGCGTGCCGTCCGGGGAGAGCACAGCGACGTCGAGCGCGAGTTGCCCGTTTTCGACGCGGCCCCACGCGCCAATCGGCACCTGGCAGCCGCCTCCGAGCCCTGCGAGCGCCGAGCGTTCGGCAGTCACCGCGCTGCGAGTTTCCGCGTCTTCCAGCGGCGCCAGGAACCGCAATGTCTCGGTATCTCCCGCACGGGCCTCGATTCCGATGGCGCCCTGTCCTGCCGCGGGCAGGCTCACCTCCGACGGCAGCACCTCGGTGATGCTTCCGCTTAAGTCCAGGCGATCGAGTCCCGCCTTGGCCAGCACAATCGCGTCGTAATCTCCTCGCTTCAGTTTCGCGATCCGCGTATCCACGTTTCCCCGAAGTTCGAGGACGCGCAAATCGCGCCGCGCGTAGAGCAATTGCGATTGGCGCCGCAGGCTGCTCGTGCCGACCCGCGCGCCCGGCGGCAGCGACGCCAGCTTCGCCCCGCTCGAAGAAAGCAGCGCGTCGCGCATGTCTTCCCGTTTTTCAATTGCGGCAATTGTCAAACCAGCGGGCATTTCCGTGGGCACGTCCTTCATGCTGTGGACGGCCAAGTCGATGCGTCCCTCCAGCAAGGCGTCCTCAAGTTCCTTGATGAAGACTCCCTTGGTCCCGATTTGGCTGAAACTCGTTTGCTGAAATTTATCGCCGGAGGTCTTGATGATCACAATCTCAGGCTCGCCGCCCGCAGACTTGCCCAGGGCCCGCGCGATGCTTCTCGCCTGCCACAGAGCAAGGGCACTGCCCCTCGTGCCGATTCGCAGCGCCTTCAAGGCTTCTCCCGGTCCAGCCGGAACAGATCTCGAATCGCTTCAAAATTCTGAAGTTTTCTGCGCAATTCCGGAATGCCGCGCATGCGTTCGGCGGGAGTGAGGACCACCCGATCGAGAAATTCCCGCAGCATGGCCGCGATCTGCGCGCGGTCCTCTTCGGAGAGATTGCGCATCGAAGCTAGACGCTCCTGCACGAAGGCCTCGTGCTCGGATGCCAGTTTGTTGCGAAGGTCTCCGAGAACCGCGCCGGCGGCCACTCCCGCCTGCCAGTGCAGAAATTTTTCGACCTGCTCGTCGATGATTGCTTCGGCGCGCGGAATTTCGGCCACGCGGGCCTTCTTGTTTTGCTCGACGATTTCGGTCAGGTCATCGATGTTGTACAGATACGTGTTGTAAATATCGCCGACATCGGCAGCGACGTTGCGCGGGACTCCCAGGTCAATCAGGAGCAGGCCCCGATTGCCGCGCGCCGCCATGGCCCGTTCGATCATAGCGCGCGTCAAGATCGGCTCTCCCGCCGACACCGAAGCCACGATCAGGTCCGGCCAGTCGAGGGCCGCGGCCAGATTTTCCCACGGGACGACTTTCCCACCGAATCGCGCCGCGAGATCCACGGCGTGCTCCAGCGTGCGATTCAGCACGCGCAACTGCTTGACACCCCGGTCGCAGAGATGCCGCACCACCTGCTCGCTCGTCGCGCCCGCTCCGACGATCAGCGCGCGATGGTTGTTGAGCTTGCCGAAAATGCGCTCGGCCAGTTTTACTCCCGAAAACGCCACCGAAACGGGCCGCGTGCCGAGTTCCGTTTCACTGCGCACGCGTTTGCCCACTTCCAGGGCGGCCTGAAACATACGGTTGAGGACGGGACCCGTTTCTCCGCGGTCAAGCGCGATCTGGTAGGCATCGCGCACCTGGCCCAGAATTTCCGCTTCGCCAAGCAGCATGGAATCGAGCCCCGCCGCGACGCGGAACAAGTGCCGCACGGCGTGGCTATCCCGATGCCGGTACAGCGAGCCATTCAATTCACTGAGGGAAAGTTGATGGAAGGACGCCACGAACAATTCCACGGCGGCCGCGCTGTCTGTCGCGTCTTCGCGCGGGACACCGTACAGTTCGCTTCGGTTGCACGTCGAGAGCACCAGCGATTCCTCGAGGATCCCGCGCGAACGCAGCTGTTCGGCGGCTTCGCGCGCCTGCTCGGGCGTGAAGGCCACGCGCTCCCGCAGGTCAACCGAGGCCGTGCGATGATTCAGTCCGATAAGAACGATTTCCATTTGCGAAACGCTCGACGAGCTCCCCTGATTCCCTGCCTTCGCACCCGCTCAGAAGTATCGGTGAAAATGCGATAAATATCGGTTCACGATACTGTAACTGAAAATCACAAACATGAAATTGAAGATGCAAAGTGCGGAAGCGCGCGCTCCGCGCCACGCCGCTGTCCGCGACAGGTACGTGTAGCCGACATAAATCAAAAAAATCAAGACCGTGACAATCACTTTTGGATCGCCGTCCCAATACTGTCCTTGCAGACGGTGCGCCCAGATCAAGCCCGCCGTCATTCCGGCCGCGAGCGATGCGCAGCCAATCAGCACGCTGCTGCGCGTCATGCGCTCCAGAACATCGAGCGCCGGGAACCGCCATCCCACAACGCCCAGCTTGTGGTCCCGCAACCGCCGGTTCTGCACGAGAAATATAATGCTGAGCACAAACGAAATCGCGAACGCCGAATATGCCAGAATGTTCAGCGTGACGTGAAATGCGAACAGCGGCCCCTGCGCCGGAGGCGCGTTGACAGGGCGGGCAGCAGGCAGGTGCGCAAGCAGAAACACACCCAGGACGATCGGCAACACGAATGGACCGACAGCGCGGCGCCGGTGAATCGCCTCGAGACAAAGATAGGTAGCGGCAAGCAGCCACGCAAAAAGCGAAAGCGAACCGAAAAGATCATCGTACGGCACGGCATGAATCAATCGCGACCGGGCCAGCAGCGCCAGATAGTGCAGACCAAGCCCCACCACCAGGCACGACGTCGCGCCAATCCCCGCCGCCCGCGAAGGCTCGCGCAAATTCCAGATGTAGAGCGCAAGGCTCGCCGCGTAAAAAAGAAGCGTCGCAATTACGTACGGACTTGTCATTGTGTGCACGCATTTGCGGGAAGGGTTTTTCGTTGCCGCTCTCCGCAAATGTCCATTGCCTCAACATTATAGCCAATTCCCAAGCATGAAAGCACGAATACGAAGCGGGCCGTCCCCGGCAAGTTTCCGCTAAGACATTTCTTCGAGGCTTGTCGGGAATGCAGCGCTGATCCCGGCGGGACCCGCTCGTGAGACAAATTCGTTGTGTCGAAAACATTGGAAGCGTACGATGCCGCAGAATGCGTGGGGAAAGATTCGATCGGAGAGTCGGTTCGAGCTGGACTAATCCAAGGAGAGCAAAATGTTAAACATGCGAATTCTCTTTCGCGGTGCAATCGCAGCAGCGCTGGCGATCATGATTGCGTTTGGCGCGTCGTCTTTGGCGGCCGATATCCTCGACGATTGGGCCACGGCAAAAGCGCCGCCACCGCCCGAGCTCAAGCCGGTAACAGTCGACGGTTCGACGACGGCTCTGCTCATACTTGACATGATGAAGATGAACTGCGGGGCGCGCCCGCGCTGCGTGGCCACCATCCCCAATGTCAAGAGGCTGAACGATGCGGCGCGCAAAGCAGGCGCAATGGTGTGGTACAGCTTTGTCGGCAGCAACGGCATGGCCACTCCGGCGGACATGATCGATCCGGGTTTTGTGGCGCGCGACGGCGAGTGGGTTCGCCAGAACGGGCCGGACAAGTTCATCGGGTCGAATCTGGATGAAAAGCTGAAAGCGCGCGGCATCAAGACGCTCATCGTCTGCGGCACTTCGTTTCAAGGCGTGGGCATTGGCACCGGCGGCGGCGCGGCGCAACGCGGCTACAAAGTCATCATCCCCGTCGATTGCCTGTCTTCAGAAGATACGTACTCGGAGCAATACGCGGCCTGGCATCTTTTCAAAGCTGGACCGGCCGTGGTCACTAGCCAAGTGACGCTGACGCGCAGCACGATGATGAAGTTCTGATGCGCGTTTGCCTTCGGGAACCTTGTGCGGAATTGTGGATTACAAGATAGCCAAAATATTTCCCTAAAGGCTCAGGAAGCCTGCTGGAAATCGAAGCGGACCGAGAGATCGCCAAGCTTGGTAATTAAATTCTGAAAAAATTAGAAGTAAGTTGAGGTTTGATTTCGGTCAGGCGCGAGCTGCGACGGAGGCCACATTCACATTTGTCCCGTTTGTCCGTGGTCGAGCCGAAAAATGAGCGGCGGCGCGGTCCAGATTCTCCCGGAGGATCATCAGCGTAAGGAAAGTAGTGAGAACCCGCTTTTTGATTTCATCGGATAAACGCGCGCTTCCAGTGCCGACGAGGGCCAGCTTGACGGCCGCTGCTGCCACATAGCTTTCAACCTCGGCTCGTCGAGTGGCGTCGGACGTTCCCGTCGCCGTCTCTCGCCGCATCTCGGCACAGGCACTTTCGGCAGCCGAGAGGAAGTGCGGAACGCAGTACCCTTCCATCTCTAGCTCTGTGGGAACGAGAGTCCCGCAGCCGGGGATGCGACACTGTTTGAAGCAATTATCCATTTCGTTGCCTGGCCTCTCCCAAAGCAGGATAACTACCAAACTTCCATTCCCCCCTGACGCCCCTTAACAATTTATCTCCAATGTTTACAGTGTATTAGAAATGCTAGGTGAAACAAATGTTTCTGATTGGGACACATCGGTTCAAATTTGTGCCACATTTGGGCAAATGTTTTCACATGGCCTTTATGAGGCCGCACCTATCTTACCGGCAGGCCGAGCCACCAAGTGTGAAATCCTTATATCGGGCGAGTTTCCGGATGATTAGTCGCTCCCTCATAGTCTAGTATCGGAACGGCTCGCCGCACCCCAAGCCGGTAGGGCCGAGCAGGGTCCCCCGCGTAATGGCCGTGCAGCACCAGGGGCCAAGGCCATGCAGGCAAGGCTCACTTTTGCTATCATGAATGCGAAGCCTGGCTTTTGATGACCCAATCGCCTGAATCCGTGAACCGGAAAGCGCTCTTCCTGCGCGCCTGCAGGTGTGAGCCAGTCGAGCGCGTACCGGTATGGATCATGCGCCAAGCCGGACGTTACTTGCCCGAGTACCGCGCTATTAGGGCAAAGCACAATTTCCTGGAAGTTTGCAAGACGCCAGTACTGGCCATCGAAGTTTCGCTGCAGCCCTACCGCGTTTTGGGCGTGGACGCTGTGATCGTTTTCTCCGATATCTTAATTCCTGCCGGCGCAATGGGTTTGCCATTCGAACTGTCGGATAAGGGGCCGGTGATCGAGTCTCCCCTGCGAACGGCCGCGCAAATCCGTGAACTTTCATCTTTTGACCCTGAGCAGGAAACGGGGTTCCTCATGCAAGCGATTCGCGGCCTGGTTCGGGAGCTGGGCCCCAACGTGCCAGTCCTGGGCTTTGCGGCCGCGCCGTGGACGTTGGCTTGTTACATGATCGAAGGCCACGGCACAGACGGTTTTCCCGCTGTCAAGACGATGCTTTACTCCGAACCGGAACTCTTTCGAAATCTGCTCGAACGCATTGCGCACGCCACGGCCCTCTATCTTCGAGCGCAAATCGCGGCGGGCGCCGCGGCCGTGCAACTTTTCGATACCTGGGTGGGCGAGCTGACGCTCGATCAATACCGCGAATTTGCGCTGCCCGCGACGCAGCTACTGATTGAAGAAATTGGCGCCGGGGATACGCCGGTGATTCTCTACACGAAGGCGTCCAGCCACTTGCTGACCGCTGCGGCGGAATCGGGAGCGAACGTGCTGAGCGTGGATTGGCGTGTGGATCTCGCCAGCGTCCACGAACTGATCGGGCCGCGCATCGCGCTGCAAGGCAACGTTGACCCGTGCTTGTTGCTTGGCCCGGAAGAAGGCGTGCGAAACGCAGCTCTCGCGGCAATCGAGAGCACGGGCGGCATGGGTCACATCCTGAATCTCGGCCACGGCATTTTGCAGCAGACGCCGGTGGAAAATGCGCGGGCCTTTGTTCAGTCGGGCCAGGCCGCCACCGTCGCCGTCGATAAAGTGCGCATGGAAGGGGCGCGTTAGAAGCCCGTTCGGCGTGGACCGTAGCTGCTTGCACTTCGTTTCGATGGGCAGACCGTTTAATTTATGAGCAATTCAAGCCTCCATCTGCAGCTGAAACGGAAACGCTTCGAAATTTCCGAAGAGTTTCTCGAAAAATATAATCGGCCGGGACCGCGCTACACCAGCTATCCCACGGCGCCCGTGTGGCAGGATAATTTCGGGCCGGACGACCTCGAGCAGTTTTACGCGACGGCCAATGAGGCGCGCACTCCGGTTTCGCTCTACATGCATCTGCCCTTCTGCGAAAGTCTGTGCCTGTTCTGCGCCTGCAACGTGGTCATCACCAAGGATCACGGCGTCGCGCCGCCCTACATCGAAATTCTGGAGCGGGAAATCGAGCACGTCGGGCGCTTCGTGTCCCGCGATCGGCCCGTCGTGCAATTTCATTGGGGCGGCGGCACGCCGACCTATCTGACGCCCGAACAAATGGAAGGCCTTTTTAAATTCACGGCCGAGAGGTTTACCTTCGCCCCGGATGCGGAAATCGGCATCGAGATCGATCCGCGCGTGACGACGCACGCGCACCTCGAAACGCTACGGCGGCTGGGCTTCAACCGGTTGAGCATGGGCATTCAGGATTTTCATCCCGAGGTTCAGGAAGCGATTCACCGCATCCAGCCGCTGGAAATGACGCGCGGATTGATCGAAGAGGCGCGCCGGCTGGGCTTTGACAGCATCAACGTCGATTTGATTTACGGGCTGCCATTGCAAACCGCCGAGCGCTTCGCGCATTCCGTGGAACAGGTCATCGGTCTTTCACCGGACCGCGTGGCAATGTTCAGCTACGCGCATGTGCCGTGGCTGCGCAAGCAGCAAGGCGCGCTCGCCACGCGGCTTCCGGAAGGTATGGAGAAATTCCGCATCTTCCGCGCGGGCCTGGAAGGTTTCCTCGAAGCCGGATACCAATACATCGGCATGGACCACTTCGCCCGGCCCAGCGACGAACTTGCCTTGGCGCAGCGCGAACGCACGCTGCACCGCAATTTCCAGGGCTACACGACGAAAGCCGGCGCCGATCTCTACGGCATGGGCGTCAGCGCCATCAGCAGCGTCGGCGCGTGCTACGCGCAGAATGATCGCGACGTCGCTCCCTACCGCCAGCGAATTGAAGGCCGCGGTCTCGCCACCATGCGCGGCTACCGCCTCACCGCGGACGATTTGCTTCGCCGCACCGTGATCAGCCGCATCTTGTGCCATGGCGTCCTCCACACGAACGAAATCGAACAGGAATTCGGGATCCGCTTTGACCAGACTTTCGCCCCGGAAATCGAGCGCCTTGCCCTGTTTGTTTCCGACGGATTGCTCGAGTTCAGTGACGGCATACTGCGCACGACGCTTCTGGGCCGCATCTTTATTCGCAATATCGCCATGGTTTTTGATCCGTATCTTGAAAAACAGAAGCTCGAAAGCCGCCAGCTTTTTTCAAAAACGCTCTGAGCGACCGATCGAGGCTCCGTGTCCATTCCCTCTCCGACTGCATTTCCGATCATTATAATTGGCGGAGGAATTTCCGGCCTGGCTTGCGCGTATCGCTTGCGGCAGGCTGGAATCCCGGTGCGTTTGCTAGAGTCTGGCAGCCGGCCCGGCGGAATGATTGGAACGAAGGAGAAGGACGGATTCCGCTTCGAGCTCGGCCCACAAAGTTTTCTCTCGACGGAGCCGGTTCTTGGGCTTATCGACGCGCTCGGGCTGAAAGACCAACTACTGCATGCCAATCCGCGTGCTCCGCGTTACATTCTCATGGGCGGCCGTTTAGTCCCAGCGCCGCTGGCCCCGCCCTCCTTATTGACGACCTCCTTACTGTCTGCGGGCACGAAATTGCGGCTTTTCATGGAAATACTGCGCCGATCCAAGCCCCCGGCAGATGACGAGTCCATCGCCGCGTTTGTTAGGCGCAAATTCGGAGACGAGTTGCTCAACCGTTTGGTCGCCCCCTTCGTTTCCGGCGTCTATGCCGGCGACCCGGAACGGCTGAGCTTGCGCGCCGCGTTTCCGAAGCTGTACGAGTTCGAGGCGAAGTACGGAAGCGTTCTCCGCGGAGCCATGAAATCGCGGCCTGCCACGGGCGCGCAACGCAAGAACGCCCGGGGTCGCTTCCACGATGCCAGCGGAAAGAAGATTAGCGGCCTATGTTCGTTTCGCGATGGCATGGAAACTTTGCCGCGGGCCATCGCCGCTCGCCTCGGCGACTCACTTCTACTCGAAACCAGCGCGGCAGGCTTGCGCCACGGCAAGGCCAATGGAAAGCCATGGTTTGAGGTGGAAATCACGCGCCGAAATCATCGCGAAACGCTGGCGGCCAGCGCGGTGGTCATCGCCACGCCCACGTACATCGCATCGCAAATCCTCCTGAGCCTTTCCGATAAATTTGCGCCGCTATTTTCGCGCATCGAATACGCGCCGTTAGCGGTGGTGTCTGCATGCTATCGCCGCGAACAAATCCGGAGGCCCCCCGACGGATTTGGCTTCCTGGTCCCTCGTGCAGAAGGCCTGCGCGTTCTCGGCACGGTTTTCAACTCCGCGCTTTTCGCCGGACGCTCTCCGGAAGGAATGGACTCCTTCACCAGCTTTGCGGGAGGCGCCACCGATCCCGGGTTGTGCGGATTGAGCGAAGGAGAAATCACGGAGACCATTTGCGCCGAAGTCGCGCGCGTCCTCGGCATCACGGGGAAGCCAGTAGCGACCAACGTGCACCGCTACGCGCGCGCCTTGCCGCAATACAATCTGGGCCATACTGAAATCGTAAAATCCCTCGAAGCCCTCACTGCATCAGTGCCCGGATTATTTCTTGCCGGGAATTACTTATCCGGCCCATCCATCGGCGCCTGCGTCGAGCAGGCTGACCGGACCGCCGAAGCGGTTCGCATTTACCTTGCGTCGATAGGTGTTGCAGGAGTAGGCGCAGTCGCGCACGCGTGATTTTAGTTAGTAGGACAGGTTTCAGCCTGTCTGGTTTTCATTTTGCATGCCTGGCGGAAAAGCGACAGGCTGAAGCCCGTCCTACGGGGATCGTAGTAAGATGTTGCACCGGATAGTCATACTCGCCCGGCCTCATCCATTCGCGTCGTTTCTCCGTACTTACAGGAGAACGGAAAGGGAACGGAATTTTGCTGCTTGCAGTCGTCCACCCCTGGCCCGAGGGCAAACAGCCGACCGATGCTGCCCTGATGGAACGCATCCTGCAACGCGACTCCGGCGCTCTCGAGACTCTCTACGACCGCTACGGCAGGCCGGTGTATTCCCTAGTTCTGCGGATCGCCCAGCATCCCTCCTCGGCGGAAGAAATCGTCCAGGACGTTTTTCTGCAGCTCTGGCGCAGCGCGGACCGCTTTCAAATTTCGCGCGGGCCTCTCGAGCCCTGGCTGTTCACCATGGCCCGCAACCGCGCGCTCGATTTTCTCCGCCTGAAACGCGAAAAGCAGCGCCGCCGCGAACATTCGGATTCCGATATTCTTCCCTCAGCCGTCGTGCGTCCCGATCCCGAAGGCGACATCGATCGATCCAGGCGCGCCGAAAAAATTCGCGCGCTCATGACTTCCCTTCCCGAAGCGCAGCGCCGCGCGATTGAGCTGGCTTTTTTCGAGGGCATGTCGCACAGCGAGATTGCCGCTGCCACTGGCCAGGCCCTGGGCACGGTGAAAAGCTGGATCCGCGGCGGCCTGTTGCGGCTTCGGGAATCGCTTGCGGAGGCAAGTTCGTGATGAATTGCGAACAACTCGCTCTGCTGTACGAAGAGTACGCCCTGGGCGTGCTGGAGGGAGAAGAGCGCGCGGAACTGGAGACGCACCTGGCGCGCGCAGGCGATAAGTGCATCGCGGGAGTCGCCCAGGCGAGATGGGTGGTCGCGCAACTGGCGCATGCCGCGCCCGATACGCAACTCCCGACAACGTTGCGAGGCAAGATCATGGACGCGGCCATGCCGTCCGCGGACATGGCGCGCGGCGTTGTTCCCGTCACGAAGCCAAACCCGTCCGAGCCGAAAGCAATGTTCCCGGCATGGGCCTGGGTTGCGGCGGCTTTGCTCGCGCTGATGACCGGATATACGATCCGCCAGATAAACAATCAAAACGAGCAACTGGCCCAACTGCGCAAACAAATGAAGCTCGCCACGATGCAGAACCAGGCGCTTCAGAATCAACTGGACATGGACCGCATGGTCGCCATGGTCATGATGTCGCCGGATTCGACCTCGCTCAAACTCATACCCAAGGACAAAAACATGCCGATGGTTCACGCCTACCTGCATCCGCACATGGGAGTAGCCATCACGGCGGATCAGATGCCTTCCATGCCTGCGGCTCGCACTCTGCAGCTTTGGTTCGTGCCGAAATCTGGAAAGCCCTTGAGCGTAGCGATTTTCCATCCCGACGCCACCGGCGAGATCGCGCTGGTAGCTCCGGTGAATATGCCGAGGAACGAAATTGCCGCGCTCGCCGTAACGGAAGAACCCGCCGGCGGCAGCCCGCAGCCCACCACACCGATCGCTTGGATGGCTCAAGTGAATTAAAAACGGTTCGATATTTTCTGTCTCGATTTTGTTTTCTCTGTGCCCCTCTGTGTTCTCTGTGTTAAACGCATTTGAATTTCCGCGCGACGTGCGCGTCGCAAAAATCTTTGACACAGAGGGCACAGAGGAGCACAGAGAAAAGCGGGAGAAGATATGACCGCGCATCTACAGCCACGGCCGCGCCATCTATTTCTTTTCCCGCGCTTTGAGGTGTAGTTTGCGGCGGCCTCCCGCTTCCCGGTACCGCCGCTTCTCTTCGCTTGTTTTCACAATCAACGGCGGCACAGGTACCGGCTTGCCAAGTTCATCGAGAGCGACAAACGTAAGAAACGCCGTGGTGGTATGTTTGCGCTCCCCTGCCACGGAATCTTCCGAGAAGACATCTACGCCCACTTCCACGGAAGTGTGGAACGCGCGATTGACTTGTGCTTCGAGAACAATCAAATCTCCCACGCGCACGGGATTCAAAAAATCCAGGTGATCCACGGACGCCGTAACCACTTGGCGATGGCAGTGCCGGTGCGCCGCAATTGCTCCGGCGATGTCAATCAAGTGCATGACCCGCCCGCCCAGAATATTCCCGAGCAGGTTCGAGTCCTGTGGCAGCACCAACTCGGTCATTTCCGTGCGTGAAGCGCTGACCGGGCGCCCTGGCAGGGATTTCTCCGGGCGCGTTTTCGATTTTGCCGGCACAGAAGATGGTTTCATTGTTGGCTGCGCGCTCCCTGATATTGCTTCAATGCGCCTGCGATCGGGATTTTCGTAGGACAGCCACTCCTGGCTGTCCGTTTAGCCCCTGCAAAGATTGTGGCGGGACCGCCAAGTGTGGCTGTCCCACCAGATATTTGGCGTTCCGTCCCAGCGCGAATATACTATGCGCATGACCTTGACCCAACCACAGAAGAAATCGCGCCGCCAAATCCTCGAAGACTTCGTCGCCGCCAAACCGACAGATGCATTCGCCCGCTACGGGCTGGCCATGGAGTGCGCCAATTCCGGCGACGCCGCCGCCGCGGACGAGCATTTCAAAGCCCTCCTGACCGCGCATGCCGAATACGTTGCCGGATATTTTCAGTACGGCCAGTTCCTGGCCAAGTCCGGCCGCACCGAAGAGGCCCGGTCCACACTGAGCGCAGGCATTGCCACGGCCCAGCGCACCGGTGACGAGCACGCACGATCCGAGATGGAAGCGGCGCTGGCCGAACTCGGCTGAATGCGCGCTTCCACTTTAGAAAATACGGGCGTTCTCCCCAACTCACATCGTAACGGACCAGCAGCTAAAGCCGAATTGATTCAAACGAACGAATGTCACGGCTGAACAGGTTGCGGAAAAATTTCAAAAGTGTCATTCCGAGGGCACGGTTTGCCCGAGGAATCTGCTTTTTTCTTGGGATTGGTGAAAAAGCAGATCCCTCGCTTCGCCTGCCTGCCTCAGGCGGGCTCGGGATGACATTAAACTACTTTCTTCCGCAGCCTCTGAAGCCGTGCCCCACAAACCAGGTCGCGTTCTTAAGCGGACTCGCAACACCCGCGTTTCCTTCCACATGGATCGCTCGTTACTAGGCGGCATCACTTCGTTCCGGCGTACTTGCTCGCCTATTCTGCCGGTGCTACGTTCGATGATGCTCTTCTCTTCACGGAGACAGGTAAAACCATGGCCCTCAGCATCGACGATCTCCTCCGCCGCGCCGTTGAAACTAAGGCGTCCGACCTTCATCTGAAAGTGGGCAACCATCCCTGCCTGCGTGTGGACGGCGCTCTCACGCCGCTCACCGATGTCCCGCGCGTCACTCCGGAAGAAATGCTGTCCATGGCGTTCAGCATGATGACCAATCGCCAAAAGCAAAAGTTCAAGGAGACGGCGGAACTCGACATGGCCTACGGCGTCGCGGGCCTGGGCCGCTTCCGCGTCAACGTTTTTCAGCAGCGCGGCAACGTCGGCATGGTGCTCCGCGTCATTCCGACCAAGATTCGCACGATCGAGGAACTCAATCTCCCGCATGTCATCGAAAGTATCTGCGAAGAGCAGCGCGGCCTGGTCCTGGTTACGGGCACGACCGGCTCGGGCAAATCCACGAGCCTTGCGGCGATGATCGACCGGATCAATACGACCAGATCCGATCACGTCATTACCATCGAAGACCCCATCGAATTCCTGCATCGCGACAAGAAGAGCTTCATCAACCAGCGCGAAGTGGAAGTGGACACCGCGAACTTTTCCACGGCCCTGCGCGCCGGGCTTCGCCAGGACCCTGACGTCATCCTGGTCGGCGAAATGCGCGACCTCGAAACCATCGCCACGGCTTTGCTGGCCGCCGAAACGGGCCACCTGGTGTTCTCCACCTTGCACACGCTCGATGCGACCGAAACAATTCAACGTATCATCGCAGTCTTCCCTCCTCCCGAGCAGAAACAGATTCGCCTGCAAATGGCCGCCACGCTGAAGGCCGTCATCAGCCAGCGCCTGGTGCAATGCGCCAATCAGAGCGGCCGCGTTCCCGCAGTGGAAGTGATGATCGCGACCGCATATATCCGCGATTGCATCATCAACCCCGATAAGACACGCCTGATCCACGACGCCATCGCCGCCGGCACCAGCCAGTACGGAATGCAGACGTTCGATCAATCGATTTTTGATCTCTATTCGCGAAACCTCATTACCTACGAAGAAGCGCTCATACGCGCGTCCAACCCCGACGACTTCAAGCTGCGCGTCCAGGGCATCCACTCCGCTTCCGACTCCGCCCGCGAGGAAATGGAACAAAGCATGAACGAGTTCGAGCGCACCAGTAAGCGATAGGGGAGGTTGCAGGCGGCAGGTTGTAGGTCGAGCTGATGGTCCCCCGTAATCCAGGTGCACCCCGCACGCAAGGTATTGTTCCTGAACTTCCTTTACTTCCTCAGGTTCCTTTACTTCCTTTTCTCCTCAATCTATGCTCCTCGCATGCGCTCCTCTCCGCGAAAACTTTCCTCCGAGACCGATCTCTACACAGCCGCCATCAATAGCCTGGCGCGGCGCGCCTATTCGGTTTTCGAGATGCGAACCTATTTGGAGCGTCGCGCGGAAGACAAAAAAGCAGTCAAGGGAATCCTCGACCGCCTGAAGCAGCTCAACTATTTGGACGATGCGCGTTACGCGCGCCAATTTGTTCGCCTGCGCACCGAATTGCGCAAGCAGGGGCCCTTCCGCATTGCCCGCGATCTCCGCGCTCGCGGCGTGCCCGACCGCCACATAGAATCCGCCCTTGCCGAACGCTCCGCAGAATCGAGCGAGGGTCCCCTCGTGCGGGAGCGGCTGAACCGCCGCATCAAGTCGTTGCGCGGCCCGCTGGACGAACGCCGTGTCGCTTCGCTCTACCGCGGCCTTCTCCGTGCCGGGTTTTCCGCGGATATCATTCGGCGCGAATTAACCGCTCTAACGAAGGCCCCGGTGGCGGAGTTTCAACCAGACTCCAGCGAGGATATTTAACCCCGAAGGCCAGCCGGCGAAGCGGAGTTCGCCGCTGGAAACAGGCCGCATTGCTATCGTGGCGCACTCCCGCAACCTCCGGTCCGCTTGCGAGCCGACCCACGAATTTTTTTAGGAAGGATACAATTCGTTCACTCCTCGCCGGCACCGAAGTGAGTTGAAACACGGCGTGACGCGGAATGCTTGCGGCGTGCCGTTGCTACATCGCCCGCCACTTCATTTCCACGCGCACGGGAATATCATTCTTCACTGGCAGTGCAAGGAGCGTTGGTGGATCGATTTTGAAATCCGACAGGGTCAGCGGGATGGTTCCCGTGATCAGGGTATCGCTTCCCTTGGTCAGATGTTGAAGCGCGATTTGCTTATACTGCATGGTCTGTCCCGCGAATTGAACTTCCAAGTCCGCCAGAATGGTAGCCATCGAAGAGGCGTCCTCGGGCAAGTGCGTACGCACCGTGATCAGGGGAAACTGTCCGCCGCGCACCACTTGAAGCATGTGCAGGTCGCGGTTGCTGTCGCCGGAATCAAACGACTTCACGGGAACAGCAATCAGAAAGTCGCATTGTCCGGCATGGCAGACTCCCTTCCCTTTGGCGGCATGGCTTACGCCCTCGGTTTGTTTAAGCGGATGGGAAACGTGATACGTGAGCGTGGATTCCTCGAGAATCCACTGGCTGTCCGCGGCGGCGAGCCGCGGAATCGTCACGAGCAAAAGCGCCAACAGCAATTTCTTGTTCACAAAATGTCCTTACACCTTTCCCTGAAATCCACCTAAGGAATGGTCTTAAAACTTGAATGATACGGACACGATGGACGCGCCGTAAGCTGCCGCGGTCACGATGGCCACCACCCCGTGCGCGCTCGCGATCCCATGCACTTTCTCCCCTTTGCTTTTTTGGTCGAAGGCGATGGCGCCGAGAATAGGAGTCAGAATCATGCCCGGCCCGTGAATCCACGCCAGCGCCTTGTGAGCGCGAATCTGGCCGCGACTATGCGTCCCTGGAATCCCGGGCGCGCGAATCGCAAAGTACGCGCTCATGAAATACAAATCTCCCGTTGCTGAGCCCAGGGCCAAATGCGTCCAGCGGTCCGCAGTGCTCGTGCTCCTGCCGCCCGCGCCGAAGGAGGTAGCAACGGTAGCGATCAAAGGAACGGCCGCGATGAGGCCAAGGCGCTGGTGCAGCATCAGCATGTGTGAACGCTTGTTGAGCCGGGCTTGATCCGCTGCCGTGCCTTGCGCCTGATCGGGAGAGATGCCCAGATCTTGCAGTGAAAGCACGCCAGCCAGTGCCACGTCGGAGGTCTGGCCGGTGCCGGCGGCGACCGTCACTTTCGCCGTGTTCGTGTTGTACCCTTCTGCAGACACGGAAAGCTCGTATTCGCCCGGCATCAGATTCGACACAATGTAGTGGCCGCCAGAATCGGTCTGCGTTTCTGTCAATTGACCCGAGGCTAAATTCTTGACGGCGACTTTAGCGTTTGGAACGACTGCACCGGCTGCGCTGGTAATTACGCCTGAAAGCGAAGAGTTCGAGTCCTGCGCGCGCAATGGAATGCAAATGCCAAATAGGAAAATCAATATGCTGAGCGCGACGCCACCCATCTCTGCCCTCGGGTTCATATCCAAATCCTCCCAATGATCCACCCTCCAAATTCCGGGCGTAAAGATGCAGCAGGTTATTATCAAGGACGCCCGAGCAAGCGAAGAGGTTTCGTACGCCGTGAGCGGTAAGGCGACATCCGCTTATGATTTGGCCCGGGAGGGATCGCTGCTTAACCAGGAAGTAGATACATCGCCGCAAGTGCGGCAATCCAAAGGGCCGGGCCAGCTCAGATATGCGGGATTAGACCAATGCCGTTACAGATTAACTAAGCCACGTGCATGCTTTGCGTATGCCATCCCTTGAGACAAACGCGCGTGGATCGTTTATCCAGGGTCAACATGATCTTGTCCTCGCGCGCCAGCCAGCCGATTGCCCAGTCAAAAAGCGGAGATTTTGCGTTCAATTCGTCTTTCAGCTTGGTCACCGTCATTTCTCCATTTGCTTCGAGCGTATGCCAGATCGCGCCCGCCATCGTTCCAATCTCTTCACTCATTGGGATGATCCCCTCCTTTCCAAATTCCGGGTTTCGAGAACTTCGATCGCACTTACGACCGTTGGGGCCAATTCGCTGTTTTGCTTCCTTTGCCGGGCCCTCGACCTGCTGAGCCGCCGCGGCAAAGCTGGTTTAGGCGCAACTTCCGCTTGCAGGACGTAGTAGCCGGGCTGCTTGCCGGCCAGTGTTTCCAGCCGTTCCATGAGCAGCACGCCTACTCCTTTATGGTATTCGATAGTGTAGTCTTCGCAGCATCGCGCGCAGAGCCAGTAGTGCTTCACGCCGTGCCAGTGGGAGGGTTGTTTTTCTTGCCGGGGAGATTGCTGAAAGCGATACAGACGCCCTTGCCCGTAATCAAAATCAGACGAGCAATCCGGGTGGGCGCATTTCAGATACATAAACTTTTGTTTCGCCGCCTTCCTCAGAGATTCGCGCAAATGGGCCCAAAAAGCAAGATACGAACGCATGCGAAGAAAGGCAAACTCAATAAATGGATTCAACGCATCGGCGCATCTTTGCCAACTGGCGTGCCATTTTCGCCGGCGCGGATTGAAATGTGCGTCACACTGGCGCCGCACGCCAAGTGTCCTGCCTTCCGGGGCAGTCAACTCAAATTCGCGAGCGGAAAAAAGCTCAACATAGAGAGCACAGAGAAAACCTTTGAGAAAAGAAATCCTGTCTTGACAGTTCGGCAGTTACAGCCTGCTCTTTCCTCATTCCGAACTCTGTGCCCTTTGTGCCCTCTGTGGTGAAAGCTTTTGACTTTCCCCCGCGTTGCGAGCCTCTAATCCGTCTGCCATAATGATTTTCTGGAGTTTGTTCATCCTCCCAATTACTGAGGGTATCTTGCTGAGCGGCAACGAAATCCGCGAAACATTTCTGAAATATTTCGAGACGTGTAACCAGCCGCATCGACGAGTCCGGAGCTCGTCGCTCGTCCCGACGAACGACCCTACGCTGCTGTTCACCAACGCCGGCATGAACCAGTTCAAGGACGTTTTCCTGGGCCTCGAGCAGCGCGAATACACGCGCGCCACGTCGTCGCAAAAATGCGTCCGCGCCGGCGGCAAGCACAACGACCTCGAAAACGTCGGCTTCACCAACCGCCATCACACCTTTTTTGAAATGCTCGGAAACTTTTCTTTCGGCGACTATTTCAAAAAAGACGCCATCGCCTACGCCTGGGAATTGATCACTTCGCCCAAATGGTTCGGCATCCCGGTTGATAAGCTGACGTTCACCGTGTTCGGCGGCGCCGAGGTGGCGCCCGGAAAAACACTAGGCGTTGACGAAGAGGCCCTCAACCTTTGGGTGAGCGTCGGCGCACCGCGCGACCGAGTCATTCCCGTCCCCGGCCTAAAAGAGAATTTCTGGGCCATGGGCGATACCGGCCCCTGCGGCCCCTGCAGCGAAATTCACTACGACATGGGCCCCGCCGCGTCCGACCAAGGCCACACCGACTGCAAATTCGGCTGCGACTGCGGCCGCTACGTCGAAATCTGGAACCTCGTCTTCATGCAGTTCAATCGCGTCTGCGATCTTTGCGACGTCAAGGGCAATTGCCTCGAAACGCATCTCGAACCCTTGCCCAAGCCCTCGGTAGACACCGGCGCGGGCCTCGAACGCCTCGCCGCCGTCTTGCAAGGCAAGATTAGCAATTTTGATACCGACCTCTTTGTGCCCTTACTGGAGCGCGCTGCGGACCTTTGCGAAGTAGATCTGGGAGAAGAGACCGAAGAAGAGAAAGGTCGTGGCGCAGCGTCTCTGCGTGTAATCGCCGACCACGCTCGGGCTGCGACATTTCTGATCACTGATGGGGTGTTACCCTCTAATGATGGTCGCGGCTACGTTTTGCGAAAAATCATACGTCGCGCCATTAGCCATGGTGGACTCGTTGGCGCAACTAAACCCTTTTTGTACGAAATGGTTGGTGCCGTACGCGACCTCATGGGTGACGCCTACCCCGAATTGCGCCAATCCGAAGCCTCACGAGTCACAGACATCGTGCTTGCCGAAGAGAAACGCTTCGCGAGGACGGTAGATAAAGGCCAATACGAATTGTACAGACTGCTGGCACGAATGGTCGTTGAACGCACTAATACTCTTCTAGGGCAACTTCGGAACGAGGGTCTGGCAGTTTCAGAGAAGTTCCCACACATCGACGATAAGGGTATTGAACGGCGGGTCGAAGAGTCTTTGGGAAAAGAGCGCGCTGATAAATTCAGACAAGACTGGCTCGCAGCGTTTGTGCAGCCTGTTCCGGGTGAAGAGGTTTTTCGCCTTTACGATACGTACGGTCTCCCGCGAGATTTTGTTGAAGACGTCGTGCGCGACCGATATCAGAAAGTGGACTGGCCTGGCTTTGATCGGGCAATGCAGGAGCAACGTACACGTGCACGCGCAACGTGGAAGGGCGGGCACAAGGACGTTGCGAATCCGGTGTACGCGAAGCTCGCCGAAAGGTATCGCACGGAACCTGATTTTTATTTTGAGACGAGCGCGAAAAATCGCCGCATCGAGGCCATCGTTACCAAGGAAGGTGCCGTTAATGAACTCGCGGCAGGCGCAGAGGGCGAAATTATTCTGGATCGCACAGTGTTTTACGCCGAATCGGGCGGACAAGTTTCCGACATCGGCGCGCTCTGGAACAACCAGCACACCATGCAGGTTGCCGAGGTGCGAGGCGCATACTATCCCGTGTCCGGCTTGATCGCGCACCGCGTTGTGGCGAAAGAAAAACTTGCCGTGGGCGATCTCGTCGCGGGCGACGCTGACGGCGCTCGCCGCGAACACATCAAGCGCAACCACACCGGGACACACCTGATGCACGCCGCGCTGCGCAACATTCTCGGCACGCACGTCAAGCAAGCCGGCTCGCTCGTCGAGCCCGCGCGCCTGCGCTTCGATTTTTCGCATTTCGCCGCGATCGATCCCGCCGAACTGCGCGACATCGAGCAGCAAGTGAACGACGAAATTTTGCTCAACAGCGAAATCCAGACCAACATCACCACGCTGGACGACGCGCTCGCCTCCGGCGCGCTCGCGTTTTTCGGCGACCGCTATCCGGAGCAGAACGTCCGAGTGGTCACCATTCCCGACCCGTCCGCCCCACGGGGCTTCTACAGCAAAGAACTTTGCGGCGGCACGCACGTCCGCCGCACCGGCGACATCGGCGTGTTCAAAATCGTGGTCGAGCAATCCGCCGCCGCCGGAGTGCGCCGCATCGAAGCCATCACCGGCGCCGCTGCCCTTGCCGATTACCAGCGCGCGCAAGAACTCTTGCGCGAAATTTCCGCCCGCATGGGCGTGAAAGAAGAAAACCTCGCCGCCGCTATCGAGCGGACCGCGCAAACACAAAAACAGCTCGAAAAGCAGCTGGAAGCCGTAAAGCGCAAAGGCGCCCTCTCCAAACTGGACGAATTGGCCGCCCAGGCGCGGACCATCAAGGGTGTCAAGGTCATTTCCGCCGAACTCGAAGGGGTGGACCGGGATGCCATGCGCCAACTCGTGGACAGCCTGCGCCAAAAACTCGGCTCGGGCGTGGTCGTCCTGGGGACCGCAGAAGACGGCAAAGTGGCCCTCCTGGCCGGGATTACCAAGGACCTCACCTCTAAGTTACACGCAGGAAAGGTGATACAGGCCATCGCCAAGGAAGTGGGCGGATCGGGCGGCGGCAGGCCCGACCTGGCAGAGGCTGGCGGAAAAGACACATTTGCCCTAAAAAGTGCCCTCGCACATGTTTACCCCCTTATTGACCAATTGCTATAATTCATGAGTAGCGCTAGGAACGTCCAGGGCGATAATCCTTCTCCCTGTCGCGGTGTTTGGTCTGTCTCACAGGAAGCTGAATCGCACTGCCTTCTCAGAACTGAACGATATGCGCTCCCTCTCCAGTTCGATGGTGATCTTTGTGGGAATGCTGGTCTTATGGGCTGTTCCGGCGCATAGCCAGATCGTTTCCTACAAGGACTCCGACGGCAAGCGAGTGTTCATCAACTCGAACCCGGCGGTTTACGTCGCCCGGCCGATTAAAACCGTGGTGCCAAAGGGGTTTACCCTCGTGGGGAATGTGTCGCGCACAACTCAAAGCTCATCCGTAACGCCTTCCGAAATGTCTGCCGCCGAGCAGAACAATCGGAAAAAAATCGAGGAGATGATTCGCGAAGTTTCAGCTCGGTATCGCGTGGATCCGGCGCTGGTTCGGGCCGTGATCCAGACGGAATCGAACTGGAACACCAGCGCCATTTCCCGAAAAGGCGCGCTTGGGTTGATGCAACTAGTTCCGGGAACTGCGCAGCAATTGGGCGTAAACGACGCGTTTGACCCGAAGCAGAATCTCGACGGCGGAGTTCGCTATCTACATACGCTCCTGGAGCGTTATAATGGCGATCTCGACAGGGCTCTGGCCGCATATAACGCGGGGCCGGGCGCCGTCGATCGTGCCGGGGGCATTCCTCGGTATCGAGAAACGCGTGAATACGTTCACAAAGTTACCGATTCTTACTTCCGTCCCGGATCCGACCGCATCCCTCGTGCATTTGATGAACCGCGTCCCATTTACCGCACGGTGGAAGCAGACGGACGGGTCGTTTTTACGAACGAATGAGGCAGACGTTGCGGCCTGACGCCGCTCCAATCCGGCCAATCCTGCGCGTCTTTTTCGCGTCCGTGCTGGCTTTGTCGCTTTTTCCTCTCGCCGGCCGCGCCGATGAAAGCGCGTCCTCCCGCCGCGATTCCGCAAAATCTCAATTCGATCGCGCGGAAAAAGCCCGCGAGGCGCTCGAAGCGCGCCCGGAGAGCGCGCGCACGCTCAAGGATTACACGGCTCTGGTCGTCCAGTATCAGCGCGTGTACCTGATTACCTCCCACGCCGCGGATGTCCCCGCCTCGCTTCGTCAAGTGGCCGAACTGTTCCGCACGATGGGCGATCTCTTCGATGCAAAATATTATCAGCGCTCCATCAATTCCTTTCAGTTCCTGATCCGCGAGTACCCTGCGAGCAAGTACCGCGAGGATGCGCAGTTGGCTGTCGCGCAAATCGAGCAGGACGACTTGCATGATTCCGTTCTCGCGCAAAAAACCTACGAGCAGTTTCTGGCGCTCCACCCGCGCTCGTCCCATGCCGCGGAAGTTCGCGCCATTCTGGCCAAGCTGTCGGCAGGGAGCGCCCCGTCGAAATCGGCCGTGCAGACGCCGGCCCCCAAAGATCGCCCGGATCGCGCGAGCGTCAAAACAATTTCCGCGGAAAAGACCCCGCCGGCGACAGACACGAAGCAAGGGTCGTCCGAAGATAATGCCGACACGGATGACTCCGGCCCAAGGTTTCGCGCATCCGCACCTGGAACGCGGACACTTATACCCGCATCGTGATCGACGTCGGATCGAAAGTGAAATATCAGGCGGCGCGCATCTCCGGCCCCGACCGGATTTATTTTGACATTGAAGGCGCAAAGCTCAGTTCCGCGCTGCTGCGTAAGCCGATCGATCTGGAAAGCGGCGGATTCCTGAAAACGGTTCGCGTCGCGCAATATCAGTCCGGCATCGTGCGCGTCGTGTTGGAAGTGAATCGTGTCACGGACTACTCCGTGTTTCTGCTGCCCGATCCGTACCGCCTGGTCGTGGATGTCTACGGCACTTCCGCCGCAGCCGAAGAGGCCGCGCGCAATACGACTCCTCCGCCTGGCCCGACCACAACGGACGCGCCGGCAGCGAAACCCGAAAAGCCGGCCGTGGAAACCGCGGCCCAGGCTCCCCCGAATGCGCCCGAAAAACCCGTAATGAAATCCGCGCCAGCTCCTGCAGCGAGCACGCCGGCTGTCCAAACCCATTCGCAATCCGCCGCAGCCCCCGCGCCTTCCGCGAACGCGGCGGCTGAAACGGAACCGGCGCCACGAAAAGCAGCAAGCAATCCAAGCGACAATTCACAGAAATCCGGCGGCTCCGCTTCCTCAAAGGCAAAGGCAGCGCAAGACGACGAAACCGATGGCCCCACGTTGTCGGCAGCTGCACGCCCTGCGGACGCGGACACTGCGCCTCTTCCCGCTCGCACGCCAATGCCGAAAAAATCCGGACGCATGATGAAATCCGCGCACGACCAGGCGGAGGAGATGGGACCTCCTCCCACTCCGGGATTGACGCGCGACGGTCAACATTCCCTGACTCGCGCGCTGGGACTCAAGATCGGCCGGATCGTGATTGATGCCGGGCATGGCGGCCACGACACCGGCACGATCGGGCCTACCGGCCTCATGGAAAAGGATCTGTGTCTCGATGTGGCGCTGCGGCTGGGAAAAATTATTCAACAGCGGCTGCCCAGCGCCGAAGTGGTGTTTACCCGCGATGATGACACCTTCATACCGCTTGAACGCCGCACTGAAATCGCCAATGAGGCCAAGGCTGACCTTTTTATTTCCGTTCATGCCAATTCGAGCCAGGACCGCCAGGCGCGCGGGATCGAAACGTATTACCTGAACTTCACAGGATCGAGCGACGCCATGGAAGTCGCTTCCCGTGAAAACGCGTTGTCGGAAAATGCCGTCCACGACCTGCAAGACATCGTCGCGAAAATCGCGCGCAACGAAAAAATCGAGGAATCCCGCGACCTCGCCACCATGATTCAGGATTCCCTGTCCAAGCGCATGGAGAACCTCAACCGTGGCGACCGCAACCGCGGCGTGCGGAAGGCACCCTTTGTCGTTCTGATCGGCGCGGACATGCCCTCGGTACTGGCTGAGATTTCGTTTCTTTCCAATCCCAGTGACGAAAAGTGGCTCAAAAATCCAGAAAACCGCCAGCGCGTAGCCGACGGGCTTTACCGCGGCATCGAGAGCTACCTGCAGAGCACCAATAGCCTTGCCTCCAATCAAGCTCACTCCCCCGCCGAAAATATTCCGGGAAAAGTGGCGCGATCCGGGAACTCGCAGTAAACTTCTAGCGTCTAATTAAGAGCGACATGCGCCGATTGCTTCGCCTTTTTCTCGGGTATTCTATGCCTGACCGTGGCGGCCCATCCGGCTGCAGCCCAGGGCATTTTGCCGTCCACTTTCGGAGCCTGGAGTGCCACGGCGCCTTCGACGATCGTTCCGCCCACTGGACTCGATCCCCTTCTCGGACCTGATACGGCGGCTTTCCGTGAATACGTCGTAAGATCTCTGGAGCAGAGGTCCTACACGCAGGGAGCCCAGACCGCATCGGTCACGCTTTACCGTCTTCGCGACCCGAGTTCCGCTTACGGCGCGTACACTTTTCTCCGCAACGGGGCGCTTTCCGCCGCGGATTTGGGCTCGTTCGCCAGCGCTTCGCACGACAGGGCGCTGATCGTAGTGGGCGAAATGCTGCTTGATGTTTCGGCGCCGGCGAAGCAGGCGCGTCCTTCGGATGCCGATTTGAAGCAACTCGCCGCCATACTGGATAAAAAAGCGGATCACACGCCTTATCCTTTCGTCGGCGAGCATCTTCCCGAAAAGGGCCGCGTGCGGGATTCCGAACGCTACGTAATCGGTCCGCTCAGCCTGGCGCATTTCGTCCCGCTCGGAACGGATGACTGGATGGGCTTCGACCATAGCGCGGAAACCATTCTTGCCATTTACCAGGTGGCTGGAAAGGACGAGACGCTGCTCGTCACTTCTTACCCGACGCAGCAGATCGCCGCGGCCAAATTCGCGGGCATGCTGCGCCGTTTCGTCTTTGACCCGCCAGGCGGAGTGGCTCCCGGCCAGAACGTGCTCTTCGGTAAGCGGGTCAGTTCCTTCGTCGCGGTCGTGGTGGGAGCCCCCTCCAGGCAAGCAGCGAACAAAATACTCGATCAGGTCGGCTACGAAAGCAATGTGACCTGGGATGAGCCCAAGCAGACGCTAACCGAACCCAGCATCAACAGCATGATCGTGGAAGCGTTTCGTGGGAACCGGGGCGATTATGGTTTTCGCGGTGGCCGCCGGTATCGGCTTCGGGGGTATCCGCATATTGGTAAAAATTTTCTTTCCGAACAAGGTTTTCGACCGCGAGAAGCAGATCGAAATTCTGCAATTGGGGATTACCAGCAAACCGATCAAGGCAAAGGACTTCTACTAAGAATGGCAAGAACCTGTTGAAAACTCAGTGGAATATCTCATCCTTTGCTCGAAGTGTGTTTGATAACACATTGATTATAAAACACTTATAATCATTTAGATTCAGCCATTTCTCCGCTTGACATTCCTATTTCCGCTCCTCTAGACTTCCCGCGAGGACAAAGAGTTCTGGTGCCTTCCGCGCATAGGCACGGAACTATTCTCCCCTCTGGAAAGCCCGTCCGCAAAACGGACGGGTTTTCTGTTTCTCGACCAACTCCAACTCAATTTGAATCTATCGAAATCTTAAGGGTTTCTTCGTGTCATCTGTGTTCTCCATAGTGAAAGGTTTTGACGTTACTACGAGGCGCGAAGGAAAAACCCAGAACACAGAGGGCACAGAGAAGACAAGAGTTATGGATGGGTCGGCGGAGCGGTCGTGGACCAGGAATCAGGCGCGGGCGTCCAGGATCGGGTGCGATAGTCGGCCGTCGTGAAGGCGATCAGAAGAGCCAGCCAGAAAAAACCCGCGACCAGTATGATCCGAACCAAGCCGCCGCTGTGCCGCACGCCCATGAAGAACAAAATTACCAGGAGCATTTTCGTAAACGCAATGGCCAGCGCCGCCACCGTGTTGAACGGCCCGAGATCGATGAAAGCCACTCCAGTGGTCAAGATCGTTAAGCCCACGAGACCGAGGAAGACCAGCAGGTAAGTTTTTTGCGGCACAATCGGCTGTGACATCAGTAGCGCCCGCCTATCAGGTAGAGCAACGGAAACAAGAAAATCCAGACGATATCTACGAAATGCCAGTACAGGCCCACAACCTCGACCGGCGCGAAATAATGCGGGTTGAAGTTGCCTTTGCGCGCGCGCACGACCAACCAAAGTAACAAGCCCACGCCGATGATCATGTGCAGAGCGTGCAGGCCGGTCATCGCGAAATAGAAAAAGAAATAAATCTGGGCATGCTCGAGGCCGCCGGGCGCGAGACGCGCCAGGGTTTGTCCTTCGGGCGCCCAGTCCAGACTGGGAACAACGTGCTCCACGAATTTCTGGTTGTACTCATACCGCCTTGACGCCCAGGAATATCCCGCCAAGTATCATCGTGGCGACGAGGAACAGGACCAGGGCGCGGCGATTGCCGGCTTGCGCGGAGCGCACCGAGAGCGCCATGGTGAGACTGCTGGCGAGCAGGACGATGGTATTCGCGGCGCCCAGCCGAATGTCCAGAATGTGGCTGCCGCCTTGAAACGCGGCAAAATAAAGCCAACGGTAGATGGCGTAAGAGGCGAAAAGCCCGCCAAAGAACATGATCTCCGTCACCAGAAAGACCCAGATTCCGAGGGCATCGGTTTCCTGCTGCTGCTCGAGGTCCTCAAACTGGTGCGCCAGTCCGGCGTTTTGCGCGTGTGCTTCGGCGTCAGTCACCGGCGGCCTCCTCGGCTGCGTATGCGTAGGCTTCCTCGGTTACCACGGGAATTTCCGCGAAATTTTCCGTGGGTGGCGGAGAGGACGTTTTCCATTCCAGGCCCGTGGCGCCCCACGGGTTGGGTTCGGCGATGGGGCCGTAGCGCATGGACCAAATCAGGTAAACCAGCGGAATCAGATAGCCCACTCCCAGGACCGTGGCGCCCGCCGAAGACATGACGTTCAACACTTGAAATTCCGCCGGATAAAACGCGTACCGGCGCGGCATGCCCAGATAGCCAAGAATGAACTGAGGGAAAAATGTCAGGTTGAAACCGATAAAAATAATCGCCGCGGCCAGCGCCGCCCAGCCATTGGGATATTTCCGGCCGGAAATTTTCGGCCACCAGAAATGGATGCCGCCGAGATATCCCATCACCGCGCCGCCGACCATGATGTAGTGGAAGTGGGCTACGATGAAATACGTTCCGTTGAGGTGCACGTCGGTCGCGAGCGAAGCCAGGAATAGCCCCGTCAAGCCGCCCATTGTGAACAGGCCGATGAATCCCATGGCGTACAGCATCGGCGCTTCGTAGGAAATCGATCCCTTATACAAAGTAGAGGTCCAGTTGAACACTTTGATGGCCGACGGGATGGCGATCAGGAAACTCAACAGGGAAAAAATCAGCCCCGCGTAAACCGATTGCCCGGTAACGAACATGTGGTGCCCCCAAACAAGAAATCCCAGAACGGCGATGGCAACACTTGAAAAGGCAACGATCTTGTAGCCAAAAATGCGCTTCCTCGCGAAGCAGGGGATAATCTCGCTGACGACTCCCATCGCCGGCAAAATCATGATGTATACAGCAGGATGAGAATAGAACCAGAATAAATGTTGGAACAAAAGAGGATCGCCGCCGAGCCCCGGACTGAATATTCCCACGTGAAACAAGTGCTCGAGCGCAATAAGAACAAGCGTGATCGCCAACACCGGCGTCGCCAGAACCAGGATGATGCTCGTCGCATACATGGACCACAGAAAAAGCGGCATGCGAAACCAAGTCAGTCCAGGCGCACGCATTTTGTGAATCGTCACGATGAAATTAAGCCCCGTCAGGATCGAGGAGAACCCGGTGATAAAGACACCAATCGCAACAGCCGTGACCTGGGTATTCGTGTACATGCTGCTATAGGGTGTATAGAACGTCCAACCGGTATCCACGCCGCCGGCGATCGCCGAATACAGCGTGAACAGGCCGCCCACGATAAAGATGTACCAGCTCAGTAAATTCAGCTTCGGGAAAGCGAGATCACGCGAGCCCACCATCAAGGGAACCAGGAAGTTGCCGAGCACAGCCGGAATCGAGGGTATCAGGAAAAACCACACCATCACGATCCCGTGCAAGGTGAACAATTTATTGTAGGTCTCCGGTTGCACCAGCGCGCCCTGCGGTTCGGTGAGATGGATGCGCATCAACACGGCAAACGATCCGCCAATCATGAAGAAAAACGTGATCGAAACCAGGTATAGCAGCGCGATGCGTTTGTGATCTTGGGTAAAAAGCCAGGACTTCCAGCCATAGTCCGCATTCAGATAATTTCGCGAAGCGCGCACACGTGGTTCCAGCGTGGCCGTACTCATTGCTTCCCCGCTTCCTTTGGCGCTGGGGTTGCCTTGCCCAGCGCGCGAATATAAGCGACCAGATTGTTGAGTTGTTCTTCTGTGAGTTGTCCCTGAAACGACGGCATGATGGGATGATAGCCAAAGACGGTTGTGGCTTTCGGATTCAGGATGTGTTGGCGCACGTAGGCATCGTCCGCCGTAATGGTCTGACTCGTCGTCAGCTTAACAGGCTGCCCGTAAACGCCGAGCAGAGACGGCCCCAGGCCGGTTCCGTCGGCCAGGTGGCAAGTGGGACAGCCGCTGGCCTGAAATACTTTTGCGCCCGCCTGCTCCATGGATTCGCCCGGAACTCCACCCGCGAGCCAGCGCTCATATTCGTCGGGTTGCTGGACGATGATCGAACCGATCATCCCCGCGTGGAAGGCGCCGCAGTACTGCGCGCAAAACAGATGGAACGTTCCCACCTTGGTGGCCGAAAACCACAGAGACGTGTAGCGCCCCGGCAAAACATCTTTCTTGACGCGGAACGCGGGAACAAAAAAGTCGTGAATCACGTCCT
The DNA here is from genome assembly GCA_963813185.1 of uncultured Acidobacteriota bacterium. Classification (GTDB taxonomy): domain Bacteria; phylum Acidobacteriota; class Terriglobia; order Acidiferrales; family UBA7541; genus Palsa-360. The sequence continues at coordinate 24,658 of CAWEYA010000017.1, read as the reverse complement.
CCGAAGTCATCGTCAGCTTGACCGGTCGGCCGAGCGGCACGTGCAGTTCGTTGATCTCGCGCTGCCCTTCGGGATGCTCGACCTTCCACATCCACTGCTTGCCCGTGACGAAAATTTCCATCGAGCCCTTTGGCGCCTCCGAGTTCCGGAAATACAACACGGAACCCCAAACGAAAATCATCGCCACGATCAGCGTGGGAATGGCTGTCCAAAGCACTTCGAGCGGAAACGATCCTTCGATCGCTTTGGGGCGCTCGTTCGGCGAGCGCCTCCGGTACTTGATCATGAAATAGAAAATGATCGAGAAAATCAGGGCCGTAAAAAACAGCGTGACGGCTGTCAGAAAAAAATACAGCTGGTCCACCGACTTCGCGATCGAGGAAGCCTGTTCCGGCTGAAATGGAAGGCTCTGCATCAAGATCGTGTCCTCACGTCACCAATCCTCACCGCGCCTTGGCGCCGGCCGCCGGAGAAACGCCGGAAGGCCGTTTGCGTTCGCGGAGAAACATCAAGGTCATGAAAATTCCCAATAGCAGCACGGTCAATCCGCCCGCCGCGCGCAGCACATTCATTACGACCACGCCGTATTTGCCGGTCATGGGATCGTACTGGTAGCAATACAAAAGTGCGTGATCGGTCAGTGTTCCGATCTTGCCTTCCGACGCCTCGACAAGACCGAGGCGCACGTCGCGCGCCGGATATTGCACCCCGTAAAAGTAGCGATCGATGCGCCCGTCCGGAGTGAGAACGAGGATGGCGGCGGCATGCGCGTACTGGCGGATCGAAGAATCGTAGGCGTAGCGAAAACCGGCGGCGTTGGTGAGAGCGTCAATCGATTGCTGATCGCCCGTCAGGAAATGCCAGTGATCCGCCGCTTCGGGCCGCCCATATTGCCCGATGTAAACGTCACGCTTTGCTTTGGCCAGCGCGGGAGTATCTTTCGGCTCGAAACTGACCGTCACCGCCTCGAAATCTTTCCCGAGGTCGAGGGAGATCGCTTTCATGGTGCGCAGTTCCCCGTTCAGAACTTCGGTGCACAGCGCGGGGCAATCAAAATAGACGAGCGAGAACACAATCGGTTTTTTCCCGAAGAAGTCGCCGATTCGCACGGACTTTCCTGTCTCGTCCCGAAACACGAGGTCCGGCGGAATGCGCGCGTTCAGATTTTGCGTGATGCCAACTTTGCTCAAGATGGCGGGCGTCGTGACCTGTTGCGCGCTCGCGGACAAAGCGGTAATCGCGGGCAAGGCCAAAAACAACGCGGCATAAAATCGGCAACTCATGGCTTCTTGCCCCCTTCGGGCGCCGGCTTCTTTGCATCACCGGGCCGCGCTTGCGGCGCGCCCTGCACGGGCAGCCCTTTTTTCACGAGCAGATCCATGGCTTCTTCGATGGGCACACGCACGGTCCCGGCGGAGCGGTTCTCCCACGCGTATGTTTCGAGGGCCTGCTCCTGCTCTTGGCGGAATCTCAGCCAGTCCTCGCGAGGATTCACTTGCAATTGCGGCCCCAGCGGCAGCTGCCGAGTGTCCGCGAAGGGCGAATCGGAAGCGGCCCGGTCTACTTCGTGTGCGGAAAAATAACGGAACAGCCCCCAGCACACCAGGCACGCGGCCACTAAAACGATGCCCAAGGCCATAAGAGATTTAAATACTCCTCCCGCGTTGGCGTCGCGCGTTTCGTAGCCCGGCGTGGTCGCGGAAACGTTGTGCGGTTTATCCATGTTCAACCGCCTGCCCGGCAATTTCTTCCATGCGCGGATCGTGCGCCGGCAAGATCGGCATGCGCTGCAACTGCCAGAGGAAGTACGCGAACCAGATCCCGCCCATGCCCAGCGGGAGCGCCACATCCATCCATGTAAGCCGAACATTTCCGCCGCCGAACGCCGGCAAAACCATCCAGTACATATCCACGAGGCGCATCAGCAGAACCAGCAAGGCCACGATCAGCAGCGAACCTGTTCTTCTCTTCACATCCCGAAACAGCAGCAGAAAAAACGGAAAGAAAAAACTTAAAATCACCAGCAGCACGCCCACGCTTCCCCACACCCCTTGCATCCTGCGAATGTACCAGGGGATTTCTTCGGAAAGATTTCCGCCCCAGATGATCAGAAATTGCGAAAATTCCAAATAGGCCCAGAGCATCACAAACGTCAGCAAAAAACTGCCGAGATCCTGGAATTGCGCAGGTCTCACGATCTCTGCAAGCGGTTTGCGATCGGAAAGCCAGACCAGAATGGCGATGGAAAACGCCATGGCCGTAAGCGCCTGGGAAACCATGAAGAGCAGCCCATAAATTGTGGAGTACCAGCGGGGCTCGAGCGACATCACCCAGTCGATCCCCGCAAATGTCACGGTAAATCCGTAGATAACCAATCCGATCCCGCTCAGTCCTTCGAGGCGCTTCCAGAGCGCCAGTCCCGCCCCGACCGCGTCCTCCTGCCGGGACCACTTGTTCAGAAAATAGGTGAGCGTGAACCAAATTACAAAATAGAAAATCATACGGACAACGAAAAATTCCGGGTTGAGATAGGAATGCTTCACCAGAATGACCGGATCGGTCTGCCCGGGGCGGGACCAGCTGTAGAGTGTGCGCATTCCCGCGAGAAGCGGCAGAGCGGCAACGGCCATCAGCGGAAGAGTGCGCGTGCCCGCTTCCAGGATTCGCCGGATGACCAGCGCCCACCTCCCTCCCGTCAGGTGCTGCACCATCAGGAGCGCCAGAGAGCCCAGCGTGATGCCGATCCAGAACACGAACGCGATCAGGTAGGCCCGGAAAAATTCCGTCCTGTTCGCAAATCCGGCCGCGAGGCAAATGGCAAGCAACACGGCGCCCGCAAGCACCAGCCGCAGCGGCAGCCGTTCGACTTTCAGCGTATTTTCTCCGCTTTCGTTCATTTCGTTTGGCTCGTCAATTTCGCGCGCTCCGCTTCCGGCACATCGCCGATCGGCACTTGCCGGCTGAGTTGCAGCGCCCGAATGTAGGCGATGATGGCCCAACGGTCTCCGCGGCGGCACGCGATAGCCGTACGGGTACATCACGCCAAATCCATTGGTGATCACGTCAAAGTAGTGGCCCACGGGCGCTGTGCGCATGCGGTCCTCGTGAAACGAAGGCGGGTGGCGGAAACCGCGCTGCACGATCATGCCGTCGCCATCGCCGGCAAATCCGTGGCACGGCGAGCAGAAGACGTTGTAGCGCTCGCGGCCGCGGCCCACGATTTCCTCCGTCACGGGATACGGAAACACTTCCGCCGGCTGGCCATTCAGTTTTCCGGTGTACAGCAATTCCTGCGGGCCCAGCGTCAATTCACCGCGAGGAACCGTCCCTGCCACAGGCAATCGCGCGGATTGGCCGTCGCCAAAAAAGTCGCTCGGATCGTACGGGTTATAGCGCGGCTGCGTGTGCATATCGAGGCGGCATCCGGCGCACACGAATAGCAGCCCGAGAGCGGCCAGCATCCATCCGCCCGCGAACGGTTTGCGTGAGCGCGCGCTAGGGTTCAATGTCGGTCACCTCGCGCGGATGGAGCGTCAACATGAACTTGCGCGTCTCGTCCAGGTCAAACATCGGATCGCGCGCTTTGATGCAAAGAAAAAACCGGTCGCGCGAAGCCAGCGCGAACCTCGGCACGTTGAAGACCGGATGATACGGCGTCGGCAACCCGTTCATCGCCAGCATGCCGAGTACGGCGGCGGCAGCGGCGAACAAGATGGTCATTTCAAACGCGACGGGGATAAATGCCGGCCAGCTATTCAATGGCCTGCCGCCGACGTTGATGGGATAACTCACCGCCGCGGCGTAATACTGCAGGTAAAATCCGGCGCAGCCGCCGGTGATCCCGGCAAGCAGGACCAAGAGGGGCAGCCGCGTGCGGTGAAAGCCGACGGCATGCGCCAGCCCTTCAATCGGGAACGGCGCGAAGGCATCGATGCGGCGATATCCAGCATCGTGCGTGTGCCGGGCCGCCACGAGCAATTGCTCGGGAGTGGCGAACTCGGCCATCAATCCGTAGATGGTTTCCTGTTGCTTCATTGCACCTTTGCCATCACCTAAAAATAAAATCCCGAGGCGCGCATCAGTTGACCGCCTTCTTCTCTTCCTCGCTTGCCACCAAGGTTCTCATTTCAAAAATCGAGATGAGCGGCAAGTAGCGGATGAAGAGAAACACCAGGAACAGGAAGAGCCCAATCGTTCCGACGAACGTAAAAATGTCCCATCGCGTCGGGTAGTAAATGCCCCAGGACGACGGAAGAAAATCGCGGTGCAGGCTGGTCACCACGATGACGAACCGCTCCAGCCACATTCCCAGATTCACGACCATGGCGATGGCGAACAGCGCGCCCACTTTCGCCCGGACTTTCCGGAACCACAAAAATTGCGGCGTCACGATGTTACAGGCGATCAGCAACCAGTACATGGGCGCGTAGGGCCCGGTCATGCGGTTCAGGATCATGAAGCGCTCGTATGGATTTCCGCTGTAGAAGGCGGAGAAGGCTTCCATCATGTAACCGTAGCCGACGATCAGCCCGGTGGCGAGCAACACTTTGCCCATATTATCCAGGTGGCGCATGGTGATGAAATCTTCCAAGCGAAAGAGTTTCCGCACCGGGATCGAAAGCGTAAGCACCATGGCAAAGCCCGCGTAAATCGCGCCGGCGACAAAGTAGGGCGGAAAAATCGTGGCATGCCATCCGGGAACAATGGCAAAGGCAAAGTCAAAACTCACGATCGTGTGCACGGAGACGACCAGAGGCGTCGCCAGGCCCGCCAGCAGCAAGGAGGCCGTTTCGTGTCTCTCCCAATGCACCGCCGAGCCGCGCCAACCCATCGCCAGCAATCCGTAAATCAATTTCGCCGCGCGATTCTTCGCGCGATCGCGCAGCGTGGCCAGGTCCGGAATGAGGCCGATGAACCAGAACAGCAGCGAAACCGTGGCATAGGTCGACACCGCGAACGCGTCCCACACCAGCGGGCTGCGGAAATTGGGCCACATTTTCATCGTATCGGGATACGGAAAGAGCCAGTAAGCCAGCCACGGGCGGCCCATGTGGATCAGCGGAAACAATCCCGCGCAGGAAACGGCAAACAGCGTCATCGCTTCCGCAAAACGGTTGATGGAAGTGCGCCACGTCTGCCGCAGCAAAAGCAGGATCGCGGAAATCAGCGTGCCGGCGTGGCCGATGCCGATCCACCAGACAAAGTTGATGATCGCAAAGCCCCATCCGACGGGGATCTGAATGCCCCAGATGCCCACCCCGGCGACAACCAGGTAGGTGACCGACACCATCAGCAGCATGACTAGCGCGAAGGACACCAGAAAGCCGATGATCCACCACTGCGGCGTGCGCCGCGTCAGCACAATCGCGCTGATCTTGTCTGTGACGGAAGCGAAATCGTGTCCCGGGCCCAGAATCGGCGCGTTCGCGAATTCCGCCGCCGCCAGTTTGTCGCTTGGGCTATCCGCCATGTTTCAATCCGCTCTAAACGCCTGACGTCTTTTCGATCTCCGGGTTCGGGTTGCGCAACTTCGCGAGATAGGTCGTTCTCGGACGCGTATTCAGTTCTTCGAGCAATTTGTAATTTCGGTTCATCGCTTTCAGCCTGGAGACACGGCTCTCGGGATCGTTGATGTTTCCAAACACGATGGCTTCCGACGGGCACGACTGCTGGCAGGCGGTGACGATTTCGCCGTCGCGGATCGGGCGATCCTGCTTTTCCGCTTCGATTTTTACCGCGTTGATTCGCTGCACGCAGTACGAACATTTCTCCATCACGCCGCGGCTGCGCACGCTCACGTTCGGATTGCGCATCCCGAAAAGGCTCGGAGTATCCCAATCCGAATAGAGGTAGAAATTAAAACGCCGGACTTTGTACGGGCAATTATTCGAGCAGTAACGCGTGCCCACGCAGCGGTTATACACCATTTCGTTCAAACCTTCGGGACTGTGCACCGTCGCGGCCACCGGGCAGACCACTTCGCAGGGGGCATTCTCGCAGTGCATGCACAGCACGGGCTCGTGATATGTGCCCGGATCGTCCACGCCGCCTTCGTAATAGCGATCGATGCGAATCCAGTGCATGTGGCGTCCGATCATCACTTCTTTTTTGCCGACGACCGCGATGTTGTTTTCCGCCTGGCAGGCGACGACGCAGCCGCCGCAACCCGTGCAGGCGTTCAGGTCAATGGCCATGCCCCACTGATTGCCCTCATATTTCACTTCAGGATAAAGCGAGAGTGGATTCTCTTCCGCATCGGCTTGCGCGAACTTCGGATTTTTCTGGTATTCGTCGAGCGTCGCGATGCGAATCGGTTCACGCCCTTCCATGGTGCTTTGCGTCTGCGTTGTGGCCAGAGCCCATCGGTCGCCTGTTCTGCGAATCTCAAGCCCTGTGCCGATCCACGGCGTGGAAAGCGGACGAATCCATCCCGCGTCAAAACCGGCGCCCGTCCCGACTCGTCCGGAGCGCGTGCGCCCGTAGCCCAAAAACACGGTCACGCTTTCATCCGCATGCCCGGGCATCACCCAAACCGGCGCGACGATCGTTCGGCCTTGATACTTCAACTCAACTGCATCCTCGCTTTTCAGATAACCGCTGATTCGCGAGCTGCCCCCCAGGCGCTGCGCGGTTTTTGGGCTTACCATGGCCACCGCATCCCAAGTGAGCATGGTCAGCGGTTTGGGCAGTTCCTGCAGCCAGCCGTTATTGGCGAAACGCCCATCCCAGATAGTGTGATCCGGCCGAAAAACAATTTCGAGACCCTGCGCCGCGGCGGCCGGAGGGTCCGCGCCGATCCCCGGTTTGAGGACGACTTGCTTCGGCGGAAAAACCGTGTCGGCGACAATTCCATCCCGCAGCGTCTGCTCCCAAAACACATCGAATCGGTCAAGGTTAGGGCGCTGCATTTGCCAATAGTCATGCACGAGATCGTGACTCGGTTTGGAGGCTTGCGCGTTGAGCACGGCCAGAAAATCGACCTCGGATTTTCCACCGTAAAGCGGCGCAATCAGCGGCTGAATCACCGAAGCGGTGCCGTCATATCCGCGCGCGTCGCCCCACGATTCGAGTTCATGGGCTTGCGGGATGTGCCAGTGGCAGAGCGCCGAGGTTTCGTCTTCGTACAGGCCGAGCCGCGCGCTGAACGCCACCTTCGGCAGAATTTCCTTGAATCCCAGATCGGCCGGCGCGTCGTAGACAGGATTGCTCTCCAAAATCAGCAATGTCGTGACGCTTCCCGCCCGAATATCCGCCGCCAATTGGCCGATGGAATCCCATTGGTTGGTCGGCGAAACTTCGAGCGGCGCTGTGAAATAGACGGTCTTGTCGATATTGCCCAGAGCTTGATTCATGGCATGGGCAAGCGCGTGCACAATAGGAGGTTGCTGATCACCGGCGACGATCAGAGTCGTTCCAGAATGTTGCTTCAAGTCGCGAGCCAGAGCTGGAATCCACCCGGAGGGAACGCTCGGAGCAATGGATGGCCCTGCAACCGCGCTTACGCCAAGCTCACGCGCGAGCGCTCGCGCGAAGCCTTCGATGTCGGAAGCCCTCATGCGTAACCGGTGATCGGCCATCGCGCCGGTATTCGTCGGCGTGCACTCGATGGCGTACAGGCGATTCATTTTCGATTCAGGTCCGTCGACTCGCCGCTTCCTTGAGAAATCCCGCGCGTAGCGCAGGCATCCCGGACCGCTGGTCAGAAAATCCGAATCGAGCGTGACAATTACCTCCGCCTGCTCCACGCGGTAAACCGTATTCACGTATTCGCCGAAGGCGAGTTTTGCGCCTTCGCGAATATTGTCGCGCGTCACCGATTCGTACTGCACCCACTTCGCGGACGGGTAGGCCTTCAAGAACGTGTTGATTTGATCTCCGAGCGTCGGAGAGGTGATCGTCGGCGTCAGCAGCCTCACGCCGGAACCGTTGTTTCCCTTCTCCGCTCCGAGCGCGGTGGACAGCTCCTCCTGAAACTCAGCCCAACTTCCGATGCGTCCGTCATGAATCTCCGCTTGCGAGCGGTCCGGATCGTACAGCCCGAGAATTGAAGCCTGCGAAAACGCCCCGGTCGCCCCCAGGCTGCCCGGGTGGTCTGGGTTCCCCTCGATTTTCGTGGGCCGCGCCATGTGGCTCTCGACCAGAACACCGGTGGCCACGCCGCCGAGTGTCACGGCTGTCGCGTAGAAGAGCGGCTTGCCGGGGATGATTTCCTCCGGTTGGCGAACGTAGGGAACAATTTTTTGATTGGGTAGCTTCGTGCACCCGGTGAGACCCGCAAACGCGGCCGAAGCTGCCATCACCTTCAGAAGTTCCCGCCGGTCGATCTTCGCCTCGGGATCGTTCGCCCCGTGTGGGAACTCATTTTCTTTATGGTTGCGGAATTCGGGGGTATCGGCGAGCTCATCGAGCCCGCGCCAAAATCGAGGCGTGCCGCCGGCGCTCGAGGCCATGCGCAATGCGGAAATGTCCACATCGGGCTAGTCCGCCGTTTTTTCGATCGATGTCCATGAATTCCTTAATCCCTTAATTATTCCGCCGGGTCCGCTGTGCCACAGGCTTCAGCCTGCGGAGTTTGGGCCTTGCCAGGACGAACCCCCGCAGGCTGAAGCCCGCGCCACAACCGGCAGCCCGCACCGGCTAGCGGTGGCACGTCGTGCAGTTCGTGAGTTTCTGCACTTTGTATTCGGTCATCAGCCGTTTGCCCAAAGCCTCCTGGTCCGCGGGAGGCTTGTAAAACGCGTTGAACACCTCGGATCGAGGGCGCAAATATTTTTCCGGCGCGTTGTGGCATTCGAGGCACCAGCGCATGTACAGACTTTGCTCGCGCCAGGTAATGTTCATTTCGGCGATGGGCCCATGGCAAGTCGTGCAGCCAACTCCCTTCGCCACGTGAATGCTGTGATTGAAATAGACGAAATCGGGAAGCGCATTGACGCGCGTCCAGGAGATCGGCGTGGAATCGCGGAAGCTCGCGCGCACCGGTTCGAGGATGGCCGCGCTGGTCCAGATTTGCGAATGGCACGCCATGCACGTTTGCGTCGGAGGCATCCCCGCCGACGAGGAGACATCCACCGAGCTATGGCAATAGCGGCAATCCAGGCCCAGTTCACCCACGTGATGTTTGTGGCTGAACGGGACGGGCTGCGGCCGCGCGTTGTGCACTTCGGTTACGTAGGATGTTTGATTCACCACGTCCACGGCGTATCCCAGAACAGCGATCAGGATCACAGCGCCGTAAATGCTGACGCGAGAGATGGTGTTCGTGCTGCGATTAAAGATCTGTGCCATACGTGCCGCCCTCGGGGGGACGCTCCGAGGTGTACAGTCTGGACGGTCTTAGTGCCTTTCTGCGGGCTGCAAATCCGGCCTCACTATAAAGCGGCAAACAGCGCCTTGACCAGGGAAGGGGAATAAAACCCGGCGATCTTTAACTTGCTACTAATGTATTTCACCGGATTTCGATACGTGTGTTTCTAAAATTCCATTTATTATCTATTCTCATCATCCGTCTCCCGCGCAAAAGACTATAGCAGCAATACAAAATTAATTTCAATCGTTCAATTTTATCCGTCGGGTTAAACAGCCTAACCCGTTGTGACGCTTGTCGCAATTCCCGCTTTTATCCGAGCAGGAGGGGCGCGACGCGCCGCGGCGGATGCCCCTGCCACGGCTTCACGGCTAAACGGCGCCGACGCCGGTCCTTCTTGGAAAGCCCGGCTGGATCATTTCGTTCGGAAGGCTTGCGCGTATGGCCACTCGCGCCCGTGAACCGTATAACTTATGTAACGTACCGGAAGATTTGGGCATCCAATTGCTGTAGATCCATGAAAAGTCGGAAGTTGAAGTTCCGCTCGCGATTTCATTCGCGGTAAAATTCTCAGTACCTTCGAGGACAGAGGCATGTGGATCGTTCGGATAGCACTGAGGCGGCCGTACACGTTCATTGTCGCCGCGCTCGTCATTGTGCTGATGTCGCCGATCGTATTGCAACGCACGCCCACCGACGTTTTTCCCAACATTGACATCCCGGTCGTGAGCATATGCTTTAACTACTCGGGATTGTCCCCGCAACTGATGCAAGACCGCATCGTCTCGCCTTACTCGCGCTTCATGACCACGGTGGTGGACAACATCGAGCACACCGAGTCGCAAATTGTGGCGGGCCGCGCGATCGTCAAAGTATTTTTTCAGCCTGGGGCGGACGTTCATGTGGCGGTCACGCAGATCACGGCCATTTCTCAAACCATGATTCGGCAGTTGCCCCCGGGCATTTCCCCTCCGCTCATCATTACGTACTCGGCATCGAGCGTGCCTGTCTTGCAATTGGGCATGCGCGGCCAGGGGCTGTCCGAGCAGGAGTTGTTCGACCTCGGAGCGAACCTGGTCCGCAATCAACTGGCGAATGTGGCCGGGGCGGCCATTCCGTGGCCTTTCGGCGGCAAACAACGCCAGGTCTCGGTAAACATCGATATCCCGGCGCTGCAGGCGAAAGGTCTTTCGCCTACAGATGTCATCAATGCCATCTCCACGCAGAACCTGGTGCTTCCTTCCGGCACGGTCAAGATGGGTTCGACCGAGTTCAATGTGGAGATGAACGGGTCGCCGGATACTCTGGCCGCGCTAAATAATTTGCCAATCAGGACAACGAACGGCGCGACGATCTACGTGCGGGACGTCGCCTACGTCAGCGACGGCTTTTCGCCGCAGGTCAACATCGCGCGCATGGATGGGCAGCGCGGCGTGATCCTGGCCATCTACAAGACCGGTGACACCTCCACGCTTGACGTCGTCTCCCAGATCTACGCCAAGCTGCCGCAAATCAAGAACCTCGTCCCGCCACAAACCGTGATCACGCCCCTGTTCGATCAATCGATTTTCGTGCGCGCGGCCATCCAGGGAGTTCTTCGCGAAGGAGTGGTTGCCGCTTGCCTGACCGCACTGATGATCCTTCTCTTCCTGGGCAGCTGGCGCAGCACGGTGATCATCGCCATCTCTATTCCGCTTTCAATTCTGGTGTCCATCACGGTTCTGAGCGCGCTGCACGAAACGATCAATCTGATGACCCTCGGCGGTTTGGCCCTTGCCGTCGGCATCCTCGTGGATGACGCCACGGTTGCCATCGAGAATATCGAGAGAAATCTGGCCCAGGGAAAGCAGATTATTCAGGCCATCCTGGACGGCTCGCAGGAAATCGCCATTCCTGCATTGGTCTCGACGCTGTGCATCTGCATTGTATTCGTGCCCATGTTTTTCCTGACCGGCGTGGCCAAATTCCTGTTCGTCCCGCTGGCCGAGTCCGTGATTTTCGCCATGCTGGCATCGTACATTTTGTCCCGGACGCTGGTGCCGACGATGGCCATGTACCTCCTCAAGGAGCATCACGGCGAGGAACACGCCACCGGGAACGATATTTTCTCGCGAGCGCAACGCGGATTCGCGCGCGGTTTCGACCGCATGCGCGGCGGTTATCGCGCGTCGCTCTCTTTCTGCCTGGAGCGCGCCTGGCTTTTTGTGGCCTTGTTTCTCGTGTTCTGCGTGGCTTCGCTGTCGCTGATTCCCGTGCTGGGCCGGGACTTCTTCCCTTCCGTGGACGCCGGACTGATTCGTTTGCACATGCGCGCCCGAGCGGGGCAACGCGTCGAGGAGACCGCCCGGGAAGCCGATGGCGTGGACAACCTGATCCGGCGGGTCATCCCTCCGGAAGATCTAGGAACCATCCTTGATAACATCGGCTTGTATAACAGCACCGTGAATACGGCCTACAGCAACTCGGGCGTAATTGGCGAGTCGGACGCTGAAATTCTCATCGGCCTCAAGCCCGAACGCAAACAGCAAACCCGGCATTACATTGATACGCTTGCGAGAGCGATTGGCCCAGGAGTTTCCCGGCACGCAATTCTTTTTTCAGCCGGCGGACATGATCAGCCAGATCCTGAATTTCGGCGTCCCCGCGCCGGTCGATATTCAGTTCATTGGCCCGAACGAGAAGGCCAACTATCAGTTGGCGCAGGAAATTACCAACCGCATCCAACATATTCCCGGCGCGGTGGATGTGCACGTGCAACAGTTGCGCTCTTATCCGGCGATTTTCCTGGATGTGGATCGCACGCGTGTGCAATCCGTGGGCATCAGCCAACAGGACGTGGCCAATAGCGTTCTGCTCACGCTGAGTTCCAGCGCCCAGGTTACGCCATCGTTCTGGGTCAACCCGGCGAACGGTTACGAATACAACGTTTCCGTGCAGGTCCCGCAGTACAAGATCGACTCCATGCAATCGCTCGACAACATTCCGATTTCCTCCACCAAGACCACGACCCCGCAGATTCTGGGAAATATGGGGACATTGAGCGTTAATTCCGAGCCGGCCCTGCTCAGCCAGTATGACAGCCAGCCCATGATGGACGTTTATGCTTCCGTGGAAGGGCGCGATTTGGGCGGCGTGGACGCGGACATTCAGAAGGTGCTGGCGGATTTTCAAGACAAGCTCCCGCGCGGCACGCAGCTGGTTCGCCGCGGGCAAGTGGCCACCATGACGTCCTCCTTCGCAGGACTGAGCGCCGGCGTGGGCGTCGCCATCGTTCTGGTTTATCTGCTGATCGTGGTGAACTTTCAATCGTGGATCGATCCCTTTATTATCATTACGGCGCTGCCTGGGGCGCTGGCAGGGATCATTTGGATTCTGTTGCTCACGCATACCACGCTGAGCGTGCCGTCCTTGACCGGCATGATCATGTGCATGGGCGTGGCCACGGCGAACAGCATCCTGATGGTGTCCTTCGCGCGCGAACGCTTGAACGAAGGACTGAATTCGACGCAGGCGGCGGTCCAGGCGGGATATGTGCGCATTCGCCCTGTGCTGATGACCGCCTTTGCCATGATCATCGGCATGGTCCCGCTGTCGCTCGGGCTCGGAGAAGGCGGCGAGCAAAACGCGCCGCTGGGCCGGGCCGTGATTGGCGGGCTTATCGTCGCCACCTTCGCCACTTTGTATTTTGTGCCTTGCGTATTTTCGTTGGTTCACAAAGGGCATCGTCCCGGCGAGCGCGTCGGGCGCCGCGGAACTGGCAGGAATCGAGTAGTGGAGTGATGAATTCAGGGAGCAAATAGGGAATGTCTCAAAACCCGGTGGAGTTGCAAGACGAACCAAAATTTGCGGACGAACCAGGCGGCTCCGGCAGAGGGCCGGGCGCGCTGCTTCGCTGGTTTCTCATCCTATTTCTTATTTTTTTGGTTTTGGGAATCTATGCGGTCTCGCAACGCATGTCCGAACACAAAGCGCTCGCGCAACAAACCGAACAGATGGCGGTTCCGTTCGTCTCGGTGATTCGCGCTACACCCATCGAATCCGATTCCGAAATGGTGCTCCCCGGAACTCTCAAGCCCAATGTCGAGTCTCCCCTCTATGCGCGGACCAACGGTTACCTCAAGAAGTGGTACAAGGACATTGGCAGCCACGTCCAGAAGGGCGAACTCCTTGCCGAAATCGATACGCCGGAGATTGACCAGCAACTTGCGCAGGCCCGCGCCGATCTGGTGACCTCACAGGCCAATCTCAGTCTGGCTTCCTTGACGGCCACGCGTTATCAAGACCTGATCAAATCGGATTCCGTTTCCCGCCAAGACCTGGACAACGCCAACGGCGACCTGGCCGCCAGGCGGGCCATGGCGCAATCGGCCGACGCCAACGTCAAACGCCTGGAAGAGATGGAATCCTTCAAGCGTGTGTATGCTCCCTTTACGGGAATCATCACGCAGCGGAACGTCGACACCGGCACGCTCATCAATGCCGGAAACGGCGGGAACGCCACCAAGGAGATGTTCGATCTGGCGCAGATCGATCCGATGCGTGTCTATGTGGCAGTGCCGCAGGCGTACTCTCCTTCCATACGTCTCGGGTTGAAGGCCTGTCTCTCGCTGACGGAACTGGCGGAACGCAAGTTCTGCGGACAGGTCGTGCGTACCGCTAACTCCATTGATCCCGCCACGCGCACGCTCCTCACCGAAGTGGACGTCCCAAACCCTTCCGGGACCCTCTTGCCGGGGGCGTACGCGGAAGTGCATTTTGACGTCAAGGTCACCGGCCAGCGCCTTTCCCTGCCGATAAACGCCCTCCTTTTCCGCCCGGACGGAACCATGGCCGCTGTGGTCGGGCCCGATAGCCGAATCAATCTGAAAAAACTCACGATTGGCCGCGATTTTGGCGATTCTTTGGAAGTGCTGCAAGGGATCGACGCTACGGACCGCATCGTCGTCAATCCGCCGGACGCGCTGGAGCAGGGCGAACACGTCAATCTCTCACCCCAGGATGCCCTGGGGACAGTAAACCCTCCTGCTGCCCCTCCCGCCCGGCACTGAGTGCCCGGACAGATTTTTCCCTCAAAAATTTCTGAAATTTTTCCTCACTTTGCCTTGACTACAACTTTGCAGGCGTGTAACTTGGATTTGCCGCGCTGTATGCTTTTCCTCAGGTGTCCCTCTCCCGGCGCGACTTGGGAGGGTTGCATGTCTAGCAGACCACAGCTGTCACCCGCAATAGGTTACGAGCGCGGCTTATTCGAAAATAATTCCTCAATTGCTTTACAATCCCGGGGCGCAACCGCTGTTTCGTGTCCGAGCGTTTTGCTGGTCGGCCGGAACGGCTCCTGGGGAACTTCAGTCCTGAAGTCTCTTGAAAAATTTGGCAGCGAATTGTTTTTTGTGGCACCGCAAACTGTCACCTCGGAATATGTGCGGAGGGGCTCTTACAATCTCATTCTTCTCGATTCCACGGTTCCGCCGGAACAAAGAAGGAAGCTCGCATCCGAGCTCATTGGCTCGGAGGCTTCCATCTTTTATACCTTCCCGGTCGAGAACGGCTGCTGGTGGCTGCCAACCTTGCGTCATGGACAGGATTGCCACGGCACCCCCGCATTTCGCCGGAATGAGTTTCCATTCGAATTGGAGCGCATTCTCCGGTCTCAAACAGAAGCTTAAGACTCCAGAGTTTGTCCCAAAGAAATATTTGCCGGATTAGTAGCGCCGGCGTCCCGCCGGCAGTAGTTTTTAACGAGGCGCTGCGCAAACTAGCCGGGGGCACGCCGGCGCTACGAAATTCACCTGTACAGTGAAACTATTGCGGGTTCGCTTCGCCCAGGATGCAGCGTGCCGTGTCCCGGGCAATCAACAATTCCTCATCGGTGGGAATGACGTAGGCGGCCAGACGGGATTCCTCGCGACTGATCCTGCCTTCGACGCCAATTGTTTTCTGGTTCCTCTCGCCGTCCAGCGACAATCCTGCCCATTCGAGCCCTTCGCAAATGCCCGCCCGGACCGCGGGCGAATTCTCGCCGATCCCGCCCGTGAACACGATGGCGTCCGCGCCGCCCATGGAGGCGAGGAATGCGCCGATGTACTTTCTCGCCCGGTAGCAAAACATTTCGATGGCCAGTTTTGCGCGCCGATCGTCGTGATTTTTCGCTTGCTCCTGCAGGACGCGCATATCGTGCGTCAGTCCCGATATTCCGAGCAGTCCCGACTGCTTGTTCAGCAGGGTCTCGACTTCGTGTATGGAAAATCCTTCCTTGGCGGCGATGAAGCCCAGAATCGCCGGATCCATATCGCCCGACCGCGTCCCCATCACCAATCCCTCCAGCGGCGTCATGCCCATGGACGTGTCAACGGAACGCCCGCCGCGAATGGCCGCCGCGGAACATCCGTTGCCGAGGTGCAGGCTGACGATATGGGTTTGCTCGCGCTCCAGATTGCGAATGGTGCGATAGCGGTAGGCCATGTACCGGTGGGATATGCCGTGAAATCCATACCGGCGAATCCGGTAGCGCAGGTAGAGATGGTACGGAATCGCGTACAAGTACGAGCTCTCGGCAAGGGAGTGGTGAAACGCCGTATCGAATACGGCGACTTGCGGAATCTGCGGCCCCAGCAATTCGCGCATCGCGCGAATGCCGCGGAGGTTCGTGGGATTATGCAAGGGAGCAAGATCGATGCAATTCTCGATTCCATTGATCACCTTGTCCGTGATCAGGACGGAATCCGTAAAAGACTCGCCGCCATGCACCACGCGGTGCCCGACCGCGTGTATGTCGGCCATGCTCTGAATTTCCGGCACGCCGGAATCCGGCGAGGCGGCCCAGCGAAGAATGAAATCGAGCGCCCCGGAAATGTCCTTCAAAGACGCGGTGAGCGTCTGCTTCGCTCCTTCTCCCTTCTGCACGGTGACGACCGCTTCAGCGCCGATTCGTTCGACCTCGCCCCGCAGCAGTCGCACGTCCTGATCCTGCCGGATGCGCTCGAGGTCCGTGGCGATAATTTGGAATTTCAAGCTGGAACTGCCGGCATTGAGAACGAGAATATTCATTTAGCCTTTTCCGTCTGCCTTCAGGGGTCCCGCGGCAACATGGAGCTAGGAAGCTATTGTAGCGCCAGCCTTCGAGTGGGCATTTCAAATTCGCACACATGCTCGCCTGAAGGCGAGCGCAACAGGGCCTTGCCTTGGCTTGCGATACAGGCTCATTGGCCCATGTCTTACAACTAATACGGCCACTTCCAATTCTTAATTTCCGGCATGTCATCGCCAACTTGCACGATGTATTCCTTGTGATCGATCAATTTGTCGCGCAGGACCTGCTTGAAGTGCGCGCCGACCCGCTGGAGGCGCGGCACGCGGTCCACCACGTCCCCGGCAAGGTGGAAGCGATCCAAATCATTCAGCACGGTCATGTCGAACGGAGTGGTTGTCGTTCCCTCTTCCTTGTACCCGCGCACGTGGAGATTTTCGTGGTTCTTGCGGCGGTAGGTCAGGCGGTGCACGAGCCACGGATACCCGTGAAACGCAAAAATGATCGGCTTGTCGATCGTGAACATCGAATCGAACTGCGCGTCCGGCAGGCCGTGGGGATGCTCGCTCGGGGGCTGCAGCGTCATCAAGTCCACCACGTTGATGAAGCGAACGCGCAGGTCCGGAAAATGCTGCCGCAGCAAGTCCACGGCGGCCAGCGCTTCCAGCGTGGGAATGTCTCCGGCGCAGGCCATCACCACGTCCGGTTCGGCCCCCTGGTCGTTACTGGCCCAGTCCCAGATGCCGACGCCAGCCGTGCAGTGCTGGATCGCGGACTGCATATTCAGGTATTGCAAAGCGGGCTGCTTCCCGGCCACGATCACGTTGACGTAGTGCTGGCTGCGCAAGCAATGATCCGCCACGGAGAGAAGCGTGTTGGTATCGGGCGGCAAATAGACGCGGACGATATCGGCTTTCTTATTTACCACAAGGTCAATAAAGCCCGGATCCTGATGCGTGAACCCGTTGTGGTCCTGCCGCCACACGTGCGACGTGAGCAGATAATTTAGCGAAGCGATCGGCCGCCGCCACGGAATCCCTCGCGTGACTTTGAGCCACTTGGCATGCTGGTTGAACATGGAATCCACGATGTGGATGAACGCTTCATAGCAAGAAAAAAAACCGTGCCGTCCGGTGAGCAGGTATCCCTCCAGCCAGCCCTGGCACATGTGTTCGCTGAGCACTTCCATCACCCGGCCTTCGACGGAAAGATTTTCGTCCGTGGGCAGCAGGGGCTCCATCAGGATCTTGTCGGTCGCTTCATAGATCGCGTCCAGCCGGTTGGAGGCGGTTTCGTCGGGGCCAAAGACGCGAAAATTTTTGGCCTCTTTGTTCAATCGCATCACGTCGCGCAGGAATTTTCCAAGTTCTCTGGTCGCTTCCGCATTCGCGGTTCCCGGCTTGACGACTTGCACGGCATACTCGCGGAAGTCCGGCATCACCAGGTCTTTCAGCAGCAGGCCGCCGTTGGCGCGGGGATTCGCGCCCATTCTTCTTTCCCCTTTGGGCGCCAGCTCGGCCAGGGAGGGGATCAGTTTTCCGCCGCGGTCGAACAGCTCCTCCGCGCGGTAGCTCTTCATCCATTCTTCAAGAAGCCGCAGGTGTTCGGGCTTCGCGGCAAGTTCGGCCAGCGGCACCTGGTGCGCGCGCCAGGTGTCCTCGACGGGCTTCCCGTCCACGACGCGCGGCCCTGTCCAGCCCTTGGGCGTGCGAAGAATAATCATCGGCCACACCGGTCGTTCCGTAACTCCCTGCAGCCTGGCCTTGTGCTGGATGGAGCGTATTTCCGCGATCACGGTGTCCAGCGTGCCTGCCATGAGTTGGTGCATCACGTCAGGTTCGCGGCCCTCTACAAAGTAGGGGCTGTAACCATAACCGGCGAAAAGCTGTGCCAGCTCGCCGTCGGACATCCTGCCGAGGACGGTTGGGTTTGCGATTTTATAGCCGTTCAAGTGCAGGATGGGCAGAACGGCGCCGTCGCGCGCGGGATTCAGAAATTTGTTGGAATGCCAGCTGGCCGCGAGCGGTCCCGTCTCCGCTTCCCCGTCGCCCACGACGCAACAGACCAGCAATTCCGGGTTATCAAACGCCGCGCCGTTGGCATGAGCGATGGAATATCCCAACTCGCCGCCCTCGTGGATCGAGCCGGGCGTTTCCGGAGCCACGTGGCTCGGAATTCCACCGGGAAAAGAAAATTGCTTAAAGAGGCGCTGCATGCCCTCTTCGGACTGCGGGATGTTGGGATAGAACTCGCTGTAGGTGCCCTCAAGATATGTGTTCGCGACCAGCCCGGGACCTCCATGGCCGGGCCCGGCGATATAGATGGCGTCCAGATCAAATTTTTTAATCGCACGGTTCATGTGCACATAAACGAAGTTCAAGCCGGGAGTCGTGCCCCAGTGGCCCAGCAAGCGCGGCTTGATGTGATCGATTTTCAACGGCTCGCGCAAAAGCGGATTCGCCAGCAGGTAGATCTGCCCGACGGATAAATAATTTGCCGCGCGCCAATAGGCGTCCATTCTGGCTCGCTCCTCGTTCGAGAGCGGATTTTCCGAAGTGAGGACTTTGACGGAACCGGGGGTGTGCGTGACGGCCATGTGCGTCTCCTTTCCTGAGCTTCCATGTGAACCTATCACCTGAAAATTACACAGTGATGAAGTCCTTCGACATGGAAGCCGGCTTGGCCTGGAGACCGCTGGGAGCTAGCGGGCTTGCAATTCCACAGCAGGCAACGGTGCCTGGGCCCATTGAATCAAGACTGGCAAGGGTTGAATTTCATCTTCCCCGAAAGATTCTACACTCAATCGGGGCCGTGCGGTTTTAACAATTCGCGCCAGACCGCGATTTTCCCTTTAAAACGATATATCCTGCGCAGAATATTCCGCACAGGATATATGCCAGGGCATCCGAACCAGAAAATCAGCTTTAACCCCAACTGTTCGTGACAGTTACCGCCCGATCCCAGTACGGGATTGCCTCCGGCCTGATCCGGCGTGGCGCACCCGCACCCGAAATTAGAGGTTGAGGAGGGATCTCCTTCCGCGCCGATACCACACCCGTCCGACGCCCGGTAGGGATTCATAAAGTTGGGATGGTTCAAAATATTGACGGACTCCGCCCGGAACTGGGCAGTGAGGCGCTCCTGGAATTTCCAACTCTTGGTCACGGACAAATCCACATTGCGGATTCCTGAGTCGCGCTAAAGGTTGCGGGCGGAGGTGCCGAAGGTCCCGAGGGAGGGAGGAATCAGGACCGATTGTCCCTGGAAATCGCAGCCAAGTGGAATGCCTACACCAAAGCGAAATTAGAATCGCCAGGCTAAATTCGTCTGATTCTACTTCGGTGAGCGCGTGAAGGAGATCGAGTGTTCCAGGAAATGACTCACCCGCCAGCTACTCTCGCCCAACTCATTGAATCGGGAGACAGTTATGTGTATAGTTCGAAATTAGCGGCAAACCTAATTCCGGCGAGCCATCATTTCGTGAGGAGAGTCCATGCGATCCATTTGCAAGCTTACTGCCTTGGTAAGCTTTCTGGTGCTTTTTTCATCCTCCGCCTTTGCCGCGACAGTCACCGGCACCGTGAAGGGGCCGGACGGGGCGCCATTTGAGGGCGCGTTTGTACTGGCCGTCAATGCCAAGACGAAAGTCAGCGTCAGCGTGCTTTCCGACAAGCAAGGGCGCTACCGGGTGGAGAATCTGCCGGCTGGAGAGTACCAGGTGCGGGTGCGAGCTGTCGGGTTCACCGCGGATCCGCACAGCGCGGTGAACCTCAGCGCGGACCAGAACGCGTCCTTTGAATTTGCGTTGAAACAAGGGACGGTGCGCTGGAGCGACCTGAATCTTTATCAAGGCAAGCAGCTCATGCCGGAGGCAAAAGGGAAAGAGGTTCTCTCCACCAACTGTTTTATTTGCCATGGATTTCAAACCAGGATGGCCGCCGTTCGCCGCGACGAGGATGGCTGGCGCGACCGCGTCAACTACATGCGCGACGCCATGGCCTTTCAATTGTCCGCGAGATTTAACGATGATAAAGCTAATCAAGTAATATCTTACTTGAATACAGTGTTCGGGACGGACTCCACGGTCCCGCGCAGCCCGGCGGAGCTCCCGGCATATAAAGATACCGTGCGGCCGTTCGCCGATGAGGCCATGAATATCGTCTACGTCGAGTACGACGTATCCGGTTCCAAAGGCTTGCCCTGGAGCGCCGCTCCGGACAAAGACGGCAATCTCTGGATCCCCTTTTATGGGAGAGGAAACGAAGTCGCCAGGCTGAATCCGAAGACCGCCGAAGTCACACGCTTCCCGCTGCCTTTTGACGAGACCGCCGGTGTGCACTCGGCCGTGCCCGGGCCCGACGGCATGGTTTATTTCACGGAGTTCGCGCTGGACAAACTCGCGAAACTCGACCCGCGCACCGGAAAAATTACGGAATTTCAGGACTCCGTGGCGGTGCCGGGCGAGCGCGCAGACAAACATACGGTGCGCGTGGATGCCAAAGGAAATTTGTGGTCCTCCGGCAGCCCGGTAAGTAAATACGATCAGGAGACGGGCAAGTACACGCACTTCATGGACGCGCCGTCGTCCTACGGCATCACGTTCGATAAAGACGGCAATGTCTGGTTTTGCGTGTTGAAGAAAGACGGAAAAATCGGCAGGATCGACGCCAAGACGGAAAAATTGACGCAGTGGTCTCCGCCGACGCAGGGCACGCCGCAGCGGCTGGCAATCGATTCCGACGGAATTGTGTGGTTCGGCGAACGCACGGGAAACAAGATCGGGCGGTTTGATCCGAAGACGGAAACGTTCAAGGAATACCCACTGCCCGGCCCCGCGGCAACGCCGTACGCGCTCATTGTCGGAAAGGACAATGGGATCTGGTACGCCTCCACGGATCAGGATTTGATTGGGCGTCTCGATCCGAACACCGGCAAAGTGATCGAATATCCGTTCCCGCATTCGGAAGCCATGATGCGTGAATTTTTCCTCGACGCTCAGGGGCATATCTGGTTTGCCACGCCGACGAATAACAAGGTGGGATATTTCTATCTCGCCAGCGCAACCGAGCGCGCCAGCAAATGAAGAATTAGCTGCGGGCGGAAATCAAAAGGCGCTGCATTTCCAAATCACGCCGGGCTTGCAGAATTATTTGTGCGAGGGCGGGGCGTCCCCCGCGGGTTTCCGAACCACGTCGTCATAGGTTTTTGTTTCGTCCACTACGCAAAACCACTCACCAAATTCCCAGGACGGCTCCAATTTGTGGAGTTTCGGGGGACTGACCCAGGTCTTCGTGTAAGCCTTGGGGTCGTCAATCGTGATGGCTAACTCCAAGGTGTCATGATTCAGGCGCCGGTACCGCTCGGTCAGGTGCATTTGTTCGCTGCGCGGATCGCCATAGGGATCGGCCCAGATCTTGTCGTTAAACCCGATCGTGTCGACAACGAATGTGTCGCCCTCCCACTTGCCAACCGAGTATCCGAGCCAGCTGGGGTCGGGGTCTTTTGGAAGGGCTCGCCCGTCGGTCCAGATTGTGCGCCAGACGTGGTACTCCTCAAAGAGCATCAGCACCCTGCCGGGAATTTGGACGATCTCGAATGGATTGGGAAGAGTGAGAAGCCGCGGGGGGCCTGTGGGGTCACAGCGCAGAACTGGATCGTTTTCCTTTCCCGGAACGGCCCGGGGTCCTATTAAGGGGAACGCGGCATCGAACCTCGCCTGCCCCCAGGAGGTCAGTGGTGGACGAAACTTTTCGTTGATGGCATCCATGCCGAGGGCGCCCCGGACATTATCGGGCGGGTATTGCATCCAAATTCCAGACAGATCATGGGAAAGGGCGGGAGACGCAGCGGGCGGCGCGTCCGCGGGCTTGGCGACTCCTGATTGCTGCGCAGTCTGAGTGAAGGTTATCGAGGAGATGGCAAGAAACAATGCGAGGAAGGTACGCGAACAGGCGGCAGCCGGGGGCAAAATGGCGAGTAACTTGTGGCGCGAATGGGGTTGTACATCGCGGCGGTGATCGAAAAGCCGTTTCTCGAGGAAAGCGGTGTCCGGTATCAAAGGCTTTCCTTTCCGGATCGCGGTGTTGCGTTCGCAGCGGCGCCTAGTTCAGCCAGGTCGGCAAAAGGTCAGTGGGACCGTACTTCCGAGGGCTTCAGGTGTCAAGAAGCTTAATGCAATTTTTAAATTTTGCTTTCAATCGAGGAAATTCGACGCGTTGAAAACGGAGGACGAGGGATCAACCGGGAACGCCATTCTGTGGAATGGCGTTTTGCAATTCGCCAATCGGGAGATTGGCGTTCCCGGGATTCACCCCTTTGGTTCGGGGCAGGAATGCGCAGCTTTGTTTCAGCGGTTGCGCTGAATTCTCAGCCGGCAGCTTCCGCGGTTGACTTGGCAGGCACCACGGCGGCCCCACCAACGGACTTGGCCGTAATTTCGAGGCCGTTTTTGTTCAAGTCGAACCTTTGCTTGCGGTCCAGGCTTTTGACGAACTCGCGCGTCGCCTTGGCGACGCCTCCAGGAAGATTCGACGCATCCACTTTTACGGTCGATTCCACCGTTTCCTCATTTCGATCGTGATAGCTGAATCGCACCTCAAACGTTTTCATGCTGCTTACCTCCCTTTTCCGAAGATTTAAAAATCAACCTGGTTCGCGCAATCCAAATCACTTGAAGGTATTGACGCGGCCGGAACCATTAGCCCCGCCGGCGCTTTCGACTGGCAGCTTTCTTTTGGGACTTCTTCGGTCTCTGGGCCTTGAGCTGCGCCTTAAGGGCATCGTTTTCCCTGGCTAAGTCATCGCGGGCAGCCGTCACGGTTTCTAGATTGTTTCCCAATTGGCCGTTCTGTTTCTGAAGG
Organism: uncultured Acidobacteriota bacterium; assembly: GCA_963813185.1. GTDB lineage: Bacteria > Acidobacteriota > Terriglobia > Acidiferrales > UBA7541 > Palsa-360. The sequence goes on along the minus strand of CAWEYA010000017.1, from coordinate 1,464 downwards.
TCCGCTACCTGAGCCTTCAATTGTTCGTTTTCCTGGAGAGTCTTCGTATCCTTGCATGCGGTCAAAGACAAAGTCAGCAGCACTGCCACAACAAGGCTCGCCAAAGTGCTCTTGCGCGTCATGCGCCATCCTTCCATCACTAGAATTTGCCCTGCAATAGGAGCGACCGATAGCGGGTGAGGAGGGGAGACTCCGCCGACGACCCAGTCAGCGTAGCGGAGTTTTCCGGCTTGCGCAAGCCTGATAAGCATTTGGCATTGGAAAGGATCATCGTATCCCCCTGGCAGAACTGAAGTGTATGAGTCCGAAGCGGGTGAAGGAGTTGGATTTGTATTTGGGTGCGGGGCACGCGGCCCGGCGGAGGGGGGAGGAGCCGGGCCGCGCGCGCGAGATAAAATCCGCGCATGGCCGCCGCCCCCTATTTCGACCTGGTTCGTGAGATGAGAGACGCTTATAACCATCGCTGGCGATTAGTGCAGCACGCCCGCCAACACGGGATCAAACCCGCCGCCCGTGCCTTTGCCACCACGGTGCCGACGGTGCGGAAATGGCTGCGTCGCTTTCAGCAGCACGGGCCTTCCGGGTTGCGCGAACACAGCCGTGCTCATCGCCATTGCCCACACAAGACCTCTGCCGAAATCGAGCAACAGGTCTTGGCTCTACGCCAGAAGCTGCCCACCTTTGGAGCGGCCCGTCTGAAACGAGAGTTCGATCTTACCGTTTCGCACATGGCCATCCAGCGCATCTGGCGCGAACACGGATTGATTCGCAAACGCAGAAAGAAACATCAGCGCAAGCAGGATCTGGCCGCCGTCAAAGCCACCTGGCGCCTGTTCCAACAAATCTCCGCCGACACCAAGGATCTGTGCGATATCCCGCAGTTCTGGCCCCAAGCCCAGAGTTTGCCTCTGCCCCTGGTCGAATACACGGCGCGGGAAGTTCGCAGCGGTCTGCTGTTCTGGGCCTTCGCGCAGAAACGCTCGGCGGCCGCCAGCGCCGTCTTCGCGGCTCGCATTCAGCAGCACTTGGATCGTTGGGGCGTCCACCTGCGCGATCTGGCTTGGCAAACCGACAACGGCAGCGAATTCATCGGCGGCCACGATCCTCAGGGTCATCGCACCGGCTTCCCGGCCGCTCTGGGCGATAGCCAGCATCTCCGCATCCCGCCCGCGGCGCACACTTATCAGAGCGATGTGGAGACGGTGCATCGCCTGGTCGAAGATGAATTCTTTGATCTGGAAACCTTCGCCAGTCGCGGCGAATTCCTCGCCAAAGCACAGACCTATCAGCACTATTTCAATCTCGCGCGACCCAACTCACACAAGGAATTTCAAACTCCTTGGCAAATCATCGAGCGGCTCGCTCCTCGCTCGCCGCTCCAACTCTGCTTGCTTCCACCCGTCTTCTTGGATTATTACCTCAATGACTCAGGGGGATACGATGTACCTAGCTATCTCTAACGAG
>CAWEYA010000016.1:0-464089 GCA_963813185.1 uncultured Acidobacteriota bacterium | reverse complement strand
CCCCGCTTCTTGGCGCAAACGTTTAGTTGACAATTCGAGTAGATGAGGGTATCAAGAGAGTAAGTCGAGACGGCCCGTTGCTTCTATTGACCGTCTCTGGCCACGTTCAAGGTGCATCGTACCTGATTTCGCGTAAACCCCCACCGCCCAAACCCCCGACTGATGTCACTTGAACACGGATAAGGCCCATCGTACCTGATTTCGCGTAAACCCCCGACCGATGGCCCTTGGCCAACACAACAATGAGACGGCTGGCCGAACTTTTAATCTGGCCGCCCCGCTATGGCACGCGATGAAAAGGGGGAATCGTGGGGAAAGAGTTAAGAAATCAATTGAGATATGAACTTCAGGTTCCTGTAGAAATCGAATGGCAATCGAATACAGGAAAACAAAAAGCCTGCGGCTTTACTAGGGACATCTCCTCAAAAGGTGTGTTTCTTATCTGCGAGCCCGAGATTCCCTTGGCTCTTACATCCACTTAACGATCTTCCTGCGCACCGATGGGCTCGGGCCGAAAGTGACACTCAACGTTGTTGCAAAAGTTTGTAGGGTCGTTAAACCAGTCGCCGAGGGTGAGATATCAGGTTTGGCCGTCCAAAGTTATCGCATCAAGTTGAACGACAAGTTGAACGAGCACGACTTGATAATGGACTAGCATCGCGCAAGGCTCGACGGCGTTGCTTCGGAGTCTTATCACAGAGGCCGTGCGAAAACTAGCGATTTACGATGCACTGCGAAAACGGACAGGGTATCCGGCGTCTTGACGGACAGCGCGGTGGCCTACCATGTATTCTCCATTGGCGAATGTCACCGTTTTCGCTGACTCTTCTTCGTCGCCGATAGAATCTTCGAAACTTCCCGGTTGAGTTGTGCCGTAATTTTGGCGGAGCGGCGTTGACCACACGCAACCCGGCTCACGTACGAAGGATCAACGCCGAGCTTATCGCCAACGCGCCTGTAAAGCCCTCTCATTACTGATGCTAGCCGGATTCGTTTCATCGGCGAACAGTATCACTCGGTTCTCTCCGTTACAAGAGCAATGTGGCATGTTATGTGACACTATCGAAAGTTTCACCCTTCCGATGACAGCCAGCGCCATGCGTCCGCATAATCCTGAAGCCAACTCGAAACGGCTGCGAGCCTATCACAACATCTGTAAGTATTGAACTTGGTGAGTCGCCGTGGTAGATTCCGCCGCACGGAGTTTGCCAAATGAAAATTCGGAAAAGCACATCATTCAGGAAAGATGGACGGCGGAAGCACCATCACTGGCAAGCCGCTGTGTTTTACGAGGACGGTGAGCGGTTTACTCACATCTACACGGATTATGAAAAGGCCGCTAACTTTGCAGAGCGGCAGAAGAAATCTCCCGTCGTGAAATTGGCACGCGTCACTCAAATTAGCTAGTCCCGCCCCGCCTGTCGCCCTCTTCGAATCAGTTCGATGGTCGTTGAGGGAAGCGGCCTTCCCCTCACGCTGCGTGTTTTCCACAGTCATCATTTTTATCCACAGCCTGAACGGTCGATTCCCCTTGCCTCGCGCTCGTGGCACCCTAGGATGAATTCGCACTGTTAAAGAAGGCAAGCGAAGATTAACGAAGATTTAGGAGGTAACCCTACATGGCGCACCCACAAGAGGCTCGAATCTCCTGCAAAGAATGCAACAGTTGGTACGATTCAGAACGTGAATTCTACAAGCACATGCAGACGGCTCATCGTAGGTCTGTCCCAGAGCAAAGTACTTTCCAGAGTGGTGCTCAACCGGATGGCTCTAAAAGTCAACCTGGTACGTCAAAGGAAGACTGAGCCAAACTTTCTGTACTGTTGAGGAATCGAGTCCGAGTTCGGTTCAACCCAGCAAAGCGCAAAAAGCCACTTTCCGATAACAGGGGCTTATCAGGAGTCGGTGAAATTAGTAAATCGCAATCAGTGCATCGGTAGCGAGCTTTTCGAGCAAACCTAAATGTTGAACTACACACCGCTCATTTCTGATCGGCAGTTTTGAACTTATGATCAGATTTCTCGTCAAACAACCGGTTTATCTCTCGGACAAGTTCTAGTAGTTTCTCCGGGTCTTGCTCGCTCGCTGCTTCGTTGCACAGACTTTGCAAACGTTCCTCGACCGGGTCTCGCATGAAGATACCTTCACTTGGGGCCGGAAAACACCTAGCATCGAAGATATATCACGTTTGTTAGTAGCACCCCGGTTTGTGAATTACAAGCAAAGTTCTTCGTTTGTGTTCAGTGTCACACACACTGAAGGCAGAGTGTCACTGCCCGGTTGCAAAATACATAGTCTCCTGTATGCCCTTCGTCTTGTAATGGGCATAGCCTTAACCATGTCTCCCCCGCTCGGCGTCGCCGTGAAAGCATTGGATCGAAAGGTCCGAATTCTTATTGCGGACGACCATCCCGTTATAAGAAAAAGAGTGCGGTCCACCTTGGAAGGGCATTCGCGCTTTGAAGTATGTGCCGAGGCGGAAGACGGTGCTAAAGCGATCGAGGAAGCGCAGAGATTAAAACCAGATGTAGTCGTTTTGAACGTCACTATGCCGGTCGTAGACGGATTTCAAGCGGCTCGCGAGATCAAGGCGAGCCTTCCAGAGACAGCCATCGTAATACTGTCCTCGCACGTGGATCAGCGTTTCATCGAGGAAGCCAAAAAGATTGGTGCTCGGGCTTATGTCGCGAAAACAAAAACAGGAGAGGCGCTAGTCAAGGCGATAGAAGCAGCCGTAATTGGGGGCGACTTCGTTCTAATGGAGTAATTAGTGCTGCTTGTTCTCTTAGATCAGTTGGACAATCTGAGGAAATCAACTTGACGAGGCTCTAAGGGATCCGTTTCACTTGAACAGTTGACCCTGCTCCGCCGCTGCAATTGCAAAGCTGAGGAACGGTAAGACTTGCGTGCCTTTATCGTTCAGATCCTTGATGCGCTCGCCGGGATGATGAAGTTTGTCCATCCCCTACCGTGCGGCGGATTCTAGCACGCACGACCGACGGCACGACGCACGATGACGCACCTCCGAAAAAGAAAACTGCAAAGTGTGGCGTCAGAAAAGAAAGATGCCCCAGTGCCTTGATCGCCCGAAAAATCATGCTACAGGCTCCCAAAGGCTTGTCGCACGAGGTTATTGCAGGCAGGACGGTGGTAAGGGCGCTCCAGATGCAGGATATCAAGGAAGGCAGGTCACAACGGCACAATCCGAAAATAAAACGGGCACCCTTGGGGAATGCCCGTTGATCGCGCTTTGGCGTTAGGTGGGGTGTTGTCTCGGTGTGTAGAGTCTACTGTCCTTCTACCTCTCGCCGTAGCGTTGTGACATTGGGCATAGAATATGCCAACCGCAAAATGGTGTCTGTCCAGTATTGGACACTTTCACGCCGCACAATCACGCAACGGGCGCACCGAAACACATCGGCCTCACTTCGCGCAACCCACCGGCGCGTGTAGTATCGGTCCGGTTTGATGTGATCCCTTACGGGTGACGATATTAGGCTAGTGAAAAAGTGAGTTGGCACCGCTAGAAAGTGGTTGCTTACTCTTGGAGAATGACGCTCAGGAGGGAAGGGTTAATATGGAGACCACCTTCGTACCCAATGAAGCCCAGCTTTTTGAATTTGGTCATGAAAAAGCTGACCCGGGTGCGAGTTGTGCCTATCATTTCCGCTAGCATTTCCTGCGATACCTTGGGAAGCCACTTTAGGGGTTCGTCCTGCGAGCCATACCGAGTGAGCAGCAGAAGAGCGCGGGCCAACCGTTTCTCGCTGGAGTTAAAGAGCTGATCGATCAAAGCCTCCTCGGTGCGGATGTTCCGTGAAAGCATATAAGATATGAAGCGGTCAGAAAACTCATGCTCGGCATGTAAGGCGCGAACCATCTCGTTTTTTTCAATAACGAGTAGAGTCGTGGGTGTGATCGCGGTCGCAGTGCTTATACGAACGGATTGATATACTATGCTCCCCTCACCAAGAAAGTCACCAGGTCCCAGAATCGCCACGACTGCCTCTTTGCCAAACGGATTGACGACAGACAGCTTCACACCTCCATGTTGGATGTACTGGACATCGGTAGCGGGATCACCTTGAGAATAGATTCTCTGTGATCTTCGATACTCGACAACTTTTCTTGCAACACCGACCGAAGCGAGATACTCCCGGACATTGAAAATATGCTTTTTCTTGGATGTTGTCTCGCTGGAACTCGCGTTCGCTTCCATGACCCCCCGCTTAGGACATGTCGGGTTACAACCCATTCGGTCATATAGTGTGACAGTTCACACGAATCAACTGTCTAATTCCGGACAGTATTAACGCATACGGCACATACCGGGGCAGGGACATTCTTCAGATTGCTCGGCAAAGCACGGTCATCCGTTCAAACGAAAGTCAGCATGTGCCTCGACGGACAAAAGGCTGGGCTTCCATTGGAGCTTGAGGTATGCTCGTCCGTCCCCAGTTCAACCTAAGTTGACTATTCGAGCAAATCGAATTCTGCGGAGGGTCGCTGCATGAATATCGGGGACCGTTTGCGGGCATTGCGTGAGGAGAAAAAGTTTACACAAGGCGAGGTCGAGAAACGAACGGGAGTGCTTCGCACCTATGTTTCTCGTGTGGAAAATGGACACGCGGTCCCTTCCGTCGAGACGCTTGAGAAGTTTGCTCGCGCCCTGGAAGTCCCGATGTACCAACTCTTTTATGATGGGGAAGAACCACCCAAGCTGCCAAATATTCAGAAGCGCAAAACTGCTGACGATATTGCATGGGGCAGCACGGGAAAAAATGCACGTTGGCTTCACAAGCTTCGCCGCCTTCTTAGTCGCACGGAAGAAGGCGACCGGAGAATCTTGATGTTCATGGCTCAGAAGATGGCGCAGCGGAAGGCAGTTTAACCAGAATAGTCTTGAGGTCGGGCACTCCGACATGCGTGGTTCAGTCCGGCTTCCCAAATCGGTGGGAGGCGTGAATGACTTAACGGAGCGCCCTGGGGCCAACATATAACTCGCTCCTGAGAGATTTACAAGGTTGCGGTCCTAAACAAAGACAGAAATTCCATCCTTAGCATTCTCATGAGGTATGAAAAACGGGCACTCTGAGGGAAGTGCCCGTTGATCGCGCTGCGGCGTTAGGTCGGGTGTGTTATCGGTGTGTAGTGTCCTTGTACCTATCGCCGTTGTGACATTTGGCAAAAGATACGCCGACCGCAAAAACGCTGTCTGTTCAGTATTACACACGTTCACGCCGCGCTATCACGCAACGGACGCACCGGAACACAACGGCATCACGTCGCGCAACCAACCGGCAAGGTGTGGCCCATGTGGTGTGTCGAGGGTAGGAGGGGTGTACATGAAATCAAGGCCCAAACGAAAAGTCCACTTTAACCCCTCTGACGTTCAATAAGGAACAGACGGCCATTTTTGCTGTGTCTAGGATAGGTTGGAGCAGGTGCAACAGACGCTATAAGTTTGTCCGGAACGGAGCACACTTTATGCCACGCAAAACGAAGCTGCCTTCACACGCCGATACTCTCTCTTCAGGAGCCAGTTTGGGCGGCACGGTCTCGCACTATCGCCGGAAACAAAATGTCTATACCCAAGGAGAGGCTGCCAGCTCTCTCTTTTTCATTCAAGAAGGAGAAGTGCGCCTTACCAATGAAACGAAAAATCACCGCGCAGCGGTTACCGCCATCTTGGGCGAAGGTGACTTTTTTGGCACGCAATGCCTCATAGGCTTTCCTCTTCGTCTATCCACGGCTGCTGCCATGGCCAGCAGTTCGATACGCTCCATCCCGAAGCAAAAGATGATCCATCTGCTGCACACGAAAAATAAGATATCAGTTTCCCTGGTGTCCTATCTGTTGTCCACCCTCAAGAAGTATCAGGAGCATGTGGCGGCGCTGCTGACTTTCACTGCCGAACACCGGCTCGCGCGCGTTCTGTTGTCGCTAGCCCACCTGGATAGAAAGGGGCCGCCCGTTCCAGAAGTCCCCAATCCAAACCATCAGGTTCTTGCTGACATGGTGGGCACGACCCGCCCCCGAATTAATGCATTCATGAATGACTTCCGAAAGCGGGGATACATTAGCTACGATGGTGGATTGGAAGTGCACAAGTCTCTCCGCAAGGTTCTTCGCAACCAGTAGTTGAAGTGTCCAGGTGGTTCCGAGGTTGACACCCCGAAGGTATATTTGTCAGGATTGCACGTAAGACCTTGTGGCGGGGCCTCCGGTGCCGTTGCTTAAGGGCTATAGCGGCCTCGTGGCGTTTCTATTAATTCCAACAAAAAGTATTATTTGCCTTTGCCTTTTCGGCAGCATCTGCGGCCATGAACCTCAGCATCTGCTCTTTCAATTGCGCATCTACTTCGTCTGCGATGGTCACAACGTCCGGAAGCAACTTGCTGAATTCCACACGATGCTCATTCCTGTGCAGCGTCGAAAAAATGCAGACCTGCAGGATTCGGGATTCATCTACGACCATTGCTGCGGTGTAGCCTTGTTTGCATCGCAACTCTCCGTGATGACTTGCAGCGACCGAAACCGGAGCTTTCAATCCTTTGTCGAGACGCAGTCTGGCAATCACGTCGTTGAGGAGTCTCGGAAGATGGCCCGTACGTTCTTCGGAATTCAACGGAATGTGGATTAGATCTGGGTCTTTCTCTACAAGCCCGACCCACTCATGAATCGTTGAGTTGAGTTCCTGTTCGAGAATGTCGGCCACTCGCTCTGTGCCTAGGGAAGCAGGAGGGGGCTTGCTGCCGCCCGTCGGTGAAACTGTAGTTTTTCGTCATTGAAACCTCCTCTTATGCACACTTAGTGTTCCATTCCGGCAGCCGCAAGACTGTCCAATAAGGGATATGTTCTAAGAATGAGAAACGATCTTCGGGCAGGAGAAAGCTCAGGCCAACTGCTTCGACCGTTGCATTGCGGTGAACGACAAAGAGCGCAGTCTCGCATCGGAATATGCGATTTCCCACTGGGACGATCCGGTCCACATTCCGAAAACCGGTTATTAGGGCCTATGCGAATTAGATGGAGACGAGGATTGCTTTCAAGGATTGACTGATAATCGCGGCACTCAGTGTTGGGACTTCCAAATCCGTTTCTCTGATTTCTAACTGTTCCCGAGGTCTTGGACAGAAGTGACTCGCCTCGTGATAATCAATACGACACATACCTAATTATCTTTAATTTTGTCTAGTTTTGAACAGTCATCTGCATAGACCCGGCCCGATACTCAAACGCTCGAACCATCGATCTCATGACACAAAGTAATCTATCGCGGTGCCGCCAGTGCTTAGTTATCAGAGTGAATCAATGCTGCTCAGCTCGGGCTCGTCGATTCCAAAGGGGAAAAGCCAATGCCTAAATTAAAGATTAATAAAATTTGGATCGCGGCGTTTCTATTGGTCATGATAATGGCTGGATGCAGTGACCCGGACAAGAATGCTGGAACGGGGAGCCCGACTGATCCCGTAACCCAGCCTACTGTGACCTCCGTAACTCCGCCGGACGGCTCTACCCTGGTCTGCCCCAATACGGTCCTCATCACGACTACATTCAGCAAGGCGATGAACCCTGCAACGATCACCACCACTACGTTTACTTTGACCGGGGCAAGCGCGGCGAGCGTGTCTGGGCAAGTTACCTACAATACGTCGACCAATGTTGCCACGTTTACACCCTCGGCCAGTCTTGCACCAAACACCTCTTTTACCGCCACCATCACCACTGGGGTGGCCGACACGTTCGGTAATGCGCTGGCGGCTAATAAAGTGTGGACGTTCATGACCACTGCACCGTGCGCCCCGCCCGCCGGAGCCTTAGCATTAGGAGCGAGCTGTAGTTTCGGGATCCTGGGCGCCACCCCAGTCGTGAGCAGTATAGGCCCCACGATTGTTACGGGAGATATAGGGATTTGGCCGGCGCTTTCAGTCACAGGGTTCCCGCCAGGGACATTAACCGGTATGGAACACTTGGGCGATCCAGTGGCCATGACGGCTCAGAGTAACCTGACGACGGCCTATAACAACGCCGCAGGAGCTGCTGGAGGAGCCGTCCTCACTGCAGATATAGGAGGGCAGACTCTGGCACCGGGTGTTTATAAGACCACAAGCGCCCAGCCCACGCTGGGAATAACCGGCAACCTGACTCTCAGCGGCAATGGCATCTACATCTTCCAGATAGTCTCCTCTCTCACCACAGCAGCCGGTCCCGGTAAAAGCAAAGTAATCCTGGCTGGCGGCGCTGTGTCCCACGACGTGTTCTGGCAGGTGGGAAGTTCAGCGACCCTCGGGTCAGGCTCAACATTCCAGGGAACCATACTGGCTCAGGCATCCATCACGGTCGGCACGGGCGCGATATTGAATGGCAGGGCGCTGGCACGGACAGGTGCAGTCACGTTGGACAGCAATCCGGTAAATGTACCTCCCTGTCCGTGAGGTAGTCGAGAGCGAGAGGGTGAAGGGCCGGTCCACTACGGTCCGCGCTGGCACAGCATGATTTCACGTTATCGAAATTCGGAGGAATAATTGTATGTCATCTCAATCGAAGAGCCATCTCGCTCGGGTCTTAGCAAATTTGTCGGTAATGATTGCTGTCCTATGTTCGTTTGCCGCCCTCGCGGCTGCTCAGGATCAACCTGCTCCCAAGGTGGAGCTCTTTGGCGGGTACTCCTTCTTTTATCCCGGCGCGGATGTGCATGGCCAACTTCCAGGGGCATTAATCCCGATAAGCAGTCGCCTGGAATCGAACCCGCGCGGCGCTGGTGCTAGCATTACCTATGATTTCAATCGTTGGTTCGGACTCACTCTTGATACCAGCACGGATTGGGGCAGCGGTGAACTCACTCTAGGTAAGAGAATTGACGACGCCGCTTTTTCCAACCTTTCGCTGGGCCCAAAGATTACATTCCGCAGTCATCGATTTTCCCCATTTTTAGAAGCGTTAGTAGGCGACCATCGTCTTATGCCGGACGCCTTCCATGATGTCGATAAATTGGGGTTCATGTTCGGCGGTGGCCTTGATATCAATTTGTCCAGACACGTAGCACTACGTCTGATTCGGGCCGACTTTATATACTCGAATTACTCATATGGTCCTCCATCCGTTCCGAATACAGATATTCGGGGCCTAAGATTACAGACTGGCCTCAATTTTATGTTTGGTGGCGGAGCGGCTGGAATCTCAGCCAGCGCGGCTTGCTCAGTACAACCAAACGACGTCTTTGCTGGCGAGCCGGTGACCGCGAGCGCCAGGGGAGCTAACTTCAATCCCAAGCGAAAGGTCAAATACAACTGGAACGGCTCAGGAGTAAAAGTTGCAGGGAGCGATGCTTCTACGCAGATTGATACCACAGGCTTGGCGCCCGGCCCTTACCAGGTAAGTGCAAACTTGAGTGATGGCAGCAAGAATGGCGTTGCCTCCTGCATGGCCATGTTTACTGTGAAAACGCCGCGTCCGCCGGTGATTGCCTGTTCGTCAGACCCGGGAACCATAAGGACAGGCGGCACCGCTACGGTCCGCTCAACCGCCAGCAGCCCCGATAACCGCAGACTGACCTACAGCTACACAGCGAGCGCCGGCAGTATCTCCGGCGCTGACGCAACGGCGGCGTTGAATTCGCGGGGCGCGGAACCAGGCATGATCACGGTTGCGTGCAACGTAAGCGATGACCGCAATCCGTCGCTGACAGCCTCTTCCACCACCATCGTGAACGTGGAAGCTCCGCCTCCTCCCGTTGCTGCCGTTGCTCCTGCTCCTGAGATCAAGCAGTTGGAAGCCAAGCTTGCGCTCCATAGTATTTATTTTCAAACCGGTCGACCCACCGTTGAGAATCCTGGGGGAGGGCTGGTTGACAGTCAGGCAGAGATCCTGAAGGCAATGGCCGAAGACCTCAGAAGTTATCTGAAATACGAGCCTGATGCCCACTTGATCCTTGGTGGTCATGCAGACCCCCGCGGCTCTGCGGAATTCAATAAGGCTCTTACGCAGCGTCGCGTAGAACGTACCAGGACCTATCTGATGGAAAACGGCGTCCCTGAAGACCACATAGAAACACGGTCGTTCGGCAAAGAGGACCAACTCTCTTCCGCCCAAATAAAGGAGCAGATAGCGAACAACCCGGACTTGAGTCCAGCTGATAGGCAACAAATGCTGAAGAATCTGCAAGTGATGGTCCTGGCCAATAATCGACGCGTGGACATCACGTTGAGTACGACCGGGGAACAATCCACTCGCCGGTACCCATTTAACGCAAAAGACTACTTAGCGCTGATCAACACTAAGGGTGCTGCAAAAAAACCGCCAATCAAGAAGAAACCCAGTCGGTAGATTGTCACTTGAAGTCGCATTTCAGCTGCTGCGTTAGTCTCGTGCAGCATCGCATCAAAACTGTGACAGACGATTTGTAACTTTTGCTTATAGGTCCCGACAAATCCATTTCTCAGAATGTGGGATTCTGCGGACCGAACAACTCTGTCGATTAGGCGATTTTGAAAGGCGATTTGCTACTGGGCAGAAGCCCGCATTCGGGCCCCCTCGTGAGTCTGTTGCCCCCAACCTGAATTTTCCTACGCTGGATTGATACGTTTGGAATAGAAAAGACCTAAAAAATAGGCGGAAAACCGCTCCGTGCGCAGACGGGGCCGAAAATCTCAGGAATCCGCGAGGAAGGCCGAAATTTGGGGCGTTTATGGATTGTGCTTTTTGGGTATTCAATTCTGCTAAACATCCTGTCCCCACCGTTTTTTCGGTGAAGATCGTGCAGACGCCGGTCCTGGCTGTCCTTAGCAAATTGTAAAATCCCCAAATCTTGGAATCAGGACCGGCGGATCATCTAATGCAAGAATTTTACATTTCGCCCAAGGGCCAACTGACGTGAAAATCGGAATCTGGTCCAAATCCTCCTCCTCGTAGAGCCCATGCTAATAACAATAGGGTGTTGTAGGTAATAAAGGGGTGAAGCAGGTGAGTGTAGGAAATAAGATAGGCAGGAGAATCCAGGTGATATCAGCAGCTATCTGCAGATGTTAGCGGTTATTCCTGGTATCTAAATCCTTTTGGCTCTGAGCAGGAATTCGTAGAGGCGCAATAAAAGAGCGGGTTTCCGTCGTGGCCGTGGCTCGAAAGCTGGCGGTACTGCTGCATCGGTTGTGGGTAGGCGGAGAGGTGTACGAACCACTGCGCAACAGCCACCAAGCGATGCGCGCCGTGGCCTAGAGGGAACAGCTCCCCACAAAACAGGGGAGGCTAGGGGTCGACGGAGTTGGCGATCGTCGTTCCTGGGCGATCCTGGCTGGAAGTTTCTCTGTGAAAAACTGGGAAAGGCAGGAAGAAAGAAAGAAACAGGAGCAAAAAAGTAGGAAGAGAGATGGCATCCAAACAGCCGAGCTCGACCGCCGAGATCAGGTGACTGCGACAAGCCCTGGACCCGTTCCCTTCGCAAGGGGGGAACAGAGGTCGATTATCAGGTAGCAGCACCTACTGAATCGAGTACACCCAACTGGCACCGAGCGACAATCGCTCAACCAAGAGTGCGGATGGAAGGGTGGCGACAGAGGCGGCTTGGCTCAAATGCAAAACCTCTTATAGAGAGGAAAAAAAAACCAACAGAAAAAGAAAAAACCGACTTGACACTCACCGGCCTTCTCATGGAAGGACTTGGCGTAATGGTTCGAGATTGCTTGGCTCCAACGGTCGTTGATCCATACACAGCGGATTCGCCTGGCTTGGCCAAGCTGGGGTTCATCGGGTGCGCCGACACAATGTAATCACGAGTGGCTCACCCGAACCATCGGGTCATCGAGTGGTCCTGCGGAGCTACGATTCGTGGACAAACCCCTCCGACTTCTATATAAGCGTGCAAAGAGAACCGGACTCTTGTAAACCCGGTTGTTTCAATCAGCGCGACGGGAACTCTTACGCCCTTCCGACGGAAAAAGCGTCAAGTTTTGTGCGGGCGAGGGGTGGTCTCCCGGTTTGTAGTCTTAGTTTCTTTCTGGTTGCGAAGTGGAATTGTGGCCAATTCGAATTGGGGAGGGGAGGAAATGAAACGGCTCGCGGTGCAAATTCTTTTTGCGAGAGGTCTTCTTGTCATCATAGCCTTCGTCTCCGGATGTGGCGCTGGGAGCTTTAGCGAGGGGCCAGCGCCAGCACCACCGCCAGCCTCACCGCCAGCCCCAGTGATTACACCCTCTTCTGCGGTTCTTCTCCCGGGACAAACACTACAATTCATAGCGACCTTGAACGGGGCCCCCCTTGCCAAACCAACCTGGTTGGTCAACAACGTCGCAGGCGGCGCGACCGCAACTGGAATAATTACTGCCTCCGGGCTGTACACAGCGCCTACAGGATCGGCGGCGACGGCGGTGCAAGTTAGCGTGAACGACTTGACAGAAAATACACAATCGCCACCGGCCCAAATTTCAATTTTCCAGATGGGCCAATTTCAGCCGGGTACCGTTTCGGCAACCAACAATCCTCTGGTGGCGCTCTACACTTTTAGTGCTCCAGAGGGGGCGGTTGTCCAAATTCAGTTTGGAGCCAGCACAAGTTACGGTCTCACGACCTGGGCCCAGCCAGCGCCGGAGGAAGGGGGCAACGTGGGCATACTGGTTGCGGGCATGCGCGCCAGCACCACCTATCACATGCAAGCTATAGTTCACCTTTCTAATGGGAGCACTTTGTTTGATACCGATCACGTATTCACAACTGGAGCGCTGCCAGCCAATATTTTGCCGAATCTAACGATCCAGCAAACCGCCGGGATGACCCCGGCTTCCGGCGTTGAATTGTTGTGTCTGTTTGAGGAAGCTTCACAAACTCAGCTTACTGCGGTGGTCACCGATCTGGCGGGCAATGTAATCTGGTATTACCCCATACAACCGAGTGGGCCATATCCCATGAAGTTTCTGCCAAACGGCCATGTGCTGGTTGTCGTGCAAGGCGTGCCACCAACTACGAATGCAGTCCAAGAGATTGACCTAGCTGGCAATGTCATATCTCAGATTTCGCTGGCCGACGTTCAACAGGGGCTCGCGGCGGCAGGACTCTCCTTTCCGTCGCTGGCGTCGTTTCACCATGACGTCGCAAAACTCCCCAATGGTCATCTGATTCTGTTAGTCAATTACAATCAGACCTTCACGGATCAGCCTGGAGTGACGACCGTGACGGGCGATGCGCTGATCGATTGGGATCCTCAACAAGGTCCGGTGTGGACGTGGTCGACCTTCGACCACATTCCCCTGACGCACGCACCGAACGGAACCGCGGATTGGACGCATTCGAATGCGGTCGTATATTCACCCGACGACGGAAACCTGATACTTTCCTTGCGCAATCAAAATTGGATCGTCAAGATCAATTACGGTAACGGAGCGGGCGATGGCAGAATTTTGTGGCATCTTGGCCCAGGCGGAGATTTCACTTTACCAAGTGGCCAGGCTCCTATCGAGTGGAACTACGGACAACATTACCCGGTCCTTTTGGGCCCAAACACGGCCGGCATTTTCCCACTAATGTTCTTCAACAACGGCAATGGCCGCCAGGTGGACACCAACAATGATATCTGCGGCACACCAGGCCTCACGCCGTGCTATAGCAGCGTGCCGACCTTCCAGTTGAACGAATATGCTGATACCGCGCAGGTGCTCGAAGAAACCAATCTGTCTCCGGACTACTCAGTCTGCTGCGGGAGCACAAATCTGCTTGCTAACGGAGATTTGGAATATGACGTAGCGTTGGATGTAAATACGCCTGATGTTTCCTACATACAAGAGGTGACTCACGAGCAGAACTCTCAGATGGTGTGGCAAATGAACATTACAGGACAATTGGCCTATCGAGGATTCCGAATACCAAGCCTCTATCCGGGTGTCGAGTGGACGCAATCTGCGATTGAGAATGCCACTGCGACGATACCAACCGGTCGAGCGGCTACGAAGCAGTGAATCGTTGTGAGAACCGACCTCACAGAAACCCTTGGCGCGCCAAGTCCCGAAAAGTCGCGTTATCGTCATGTGGGATTTGCCGGATTCCCGGTTGACGAGAATTCCATTTCTCAGACCGGATGAGGTGGATGGGCCGCTATTTTGCGAAAACCCCAAAGCACAAGAGCGCGATTAAACCAGACGCAAACATAAGTACAGTAAGGATGCGCACCCGTTTTAGAAGCCTTCCGTCTGGATAGAGCATTCTGTATTTGCGGTTGAGTCTGAGACGCTTGGAAAAATACCAGCCAAGGTGATCGAACTTTTCCGTTTCTGGCAATTTGTCGTTCTCTTTGTCAACCATCTCGAAGAGCGCAAAGGTGGAGAGGAGCCCACAGACTGAAATGCACGCCACGGCAACAATTCCGACGATGATTCGGGGGGCCATTGCTAAACGGATTCTACCGCATGCTGGCGCTGAGCCAAGTCCCGTGAAGTCGGCTTATCGGAATGTGGCTTTTGGGGATGGGGGCGGGGGCACAAAAAGTGCTCACCGGTACGAAAGAGATTTTTCAGGAAAAGTTTGCAAGTTTGTAGGCCCGGTAAGCGTGGCGGGGAGCCCTCACTTGACCCGATGAAAAACGGTGGGCAGGCCCATGACGGGTCAGAAATCTATTCGTATGCCCAGCCACACGTTTCCGCGAGCTTGTGTAGATGAGGGTCAAGTCCCCGAAGGTCGAACCGTGCCACTTGTGTTGTGCCATCAAAGGGCGTGAATTGGAAGGTCAGCTTGCTAGCCTGGGAAAGTCCCTTCGCAAACTTGATCGCACCTCCACTGAATGCAGAAGCGTGCCCCGTGGCATCGTAGATCAGGTCGCTGGCGAACAGTGCCTTATTATCGTTAGATTCTACCCACGACCCGTAACTAGCAGGGCCGTCATCCAACCGAAGGCCGACTTTGTGAAAATCGCTCGGCCCACCCTCAACGTCCTCCTCAATGCTTGCCGCCATCCCGGTGACAAAATAGACCGCGGTTTTCTTCTGCTGACAGCGCACGATTAGGGATGGTTTGACTGTTCCCAGAGGCCCTTGCACGACATTCTCAGAATCGAGTGTCAACACCATGGTTTGCGAGTCGTCCATCGGGGACCGCTCTTCCGTCACTTGCCATTTGTCCGCCGGAGAAGCTTGGACGACTTGCGGCGCGTCAGGTTTGTGGGAGCGCGAACTGGCCCACCCAATAATCCATAGAACGAGCACTCCCAACAGCAACGCTCCAACAAGCTTCTTAGGCTCCATAGATGCCTCCTACGAATGCGACCTGCCGCAATCACGTTCGTTCGATGTAAATTACCGTGCGGTTCTTTGTTTTTTGGTCGGTCGAGTGTACGCCCTGGAAGTGTCCTCGCTGCCGAGTCATGTATCGAAGATACAGAGGCAATATCCGAAGCAGGAGCGCTTCCACGTCGTGTATCAACCTCTGGTCCTTGAGGATGTACCAACTGAAGCGGTCCCAGGACTTTCCCCGCCGACCACTCTTGTCCGCTGCCCGGAGTCGCTGGCGAATATTTCCCTTTCCAATGTAGACTGGTGCCGAACCCTCGTAGAGGATGTAAACGCCTTGCCCCCCTTCGCGGCTTCCCGGCACGTTTTTGATATTTTTAGGGTTTCGTGCCCTCATTTCGCCGAACTGTTCGATCAGCACCAAGGCACCTCTGTTTACAGCTCTCTCTAATGATACTCATAGTCCGTGGACACATAAACAGTGAGGCCATCAATATGACGCGCAAGCGTAAATGGACGATATTCGAGTTCGATTTGGCAAGGCCCTCCGTCAAAGACGGAACAATCTTGGTGTATCTCAGGAAGCGTTCGCGGACATGTGCGACTTGGACCGGACCTACATCGGCGGCATTGAACGTGGCGAGCGGAACGTGGCACTGGTCAATATCGAGAAGCTCGCGAAGACCCTGCGAATCTCCATTTCAGAACTTTTCAAGGGTGTTTGAGGTTTCTGCCTGTACTGGTAGCTGGTTGCTGCCGGGATGGCCTGGCGAGACGTTTTACGAGAGGACTGCCCTGAATCCGGGAGGCAGCTTGGCTTTAGTGGCAAGCCACGCCGCCTGCTCGATTTCCTTTAACCGCTTCCTCGGCAGTCGCTTCCGAACCTGCTCGCGTTCGGCTTTCGTTTCGTGCCAAAGTCCCACGATATCAATCGTAAACTCCCAATAGACAATCGTCCTTTTCCGCTTCACTGGACATCTCCTAAGCGCGTATCGGGTCCCACGCGGCTTAGGGTAGCTAGAAGGTATTCGTATCCAAAGACTTATTCCTATATTGTATTGTGAGGTGCTGGTTCGCAAAGGCCGGGACCGCGCGAACGAGTTCTCCGCAGGAAAATAGAGGCGTTACTACACAACCGTAGCCCGCAGCAGTTGCAGCAGGTTTATAGAATCCTTCGGACGCTCTTAGAGCCGCAATCACACCGCCAAAGAGTTGCTTGGACCGAGACTTCGACTAGAGGCTTTGTATTACTTAGCACCCCGCACATGACACTGGCCAGATGGAGATTTAGATTGGTCGCCAGTTACTCTCCGAAGGCTATGCATATCATGTCAAGTCAGCTTAGGTTCTGGTCTGGTACGATACTCGCAAATGACGGTTAACGCGGTGGGGAGCAGACTTATATAATAAATGACACTAACCCTCAACTCGGCGATTGCCACTTTCGGTGCCAAAGCAAAAGAAAAATTATCGAATCCTGCGGCGACTGGACAACCGGAGGACCAGCTCCGCGCGCCGTTCGAGTATCTACTTGCGAATCTGGCAGAGCTTTCCAACCTCTCAAAAACTGTGGTCGCTGCTGTGGGCGAATCATCGGTTAGCGATTTGAAAACGCGTCCAGACTACGCGATTACCGTTCACAACGCGCTCGTTGGATTTGTTGAGTTGAAAGCCCCCGGCAAGGGGGCCGATCCGAGAAAGTTCAAAGACCCGCATGACAAAGCACAATGGGATCGACTCTGCGCTCTCCCAAATTTAATCTACACGGACGGAAATGCATTCAGCTTATGGCAGAATGGGGAATTAGTTGGTTCAGTAGTCAGTTTGATCGGAGACATCGAATCTTCGGGCAGCAAACTCCAAGCTCCAGCGGGCCTTTTGAGCCTGTTCGCGAATTTTCTGAGTTGGGAGCCAGTCCCTCCGCGGAGCGCCAAAGATTTGGCTCACACCACGGCTCGCCTCTGCCGATTATTGCGTGCCGAAGTGACAGAGCAGCTAGGCTTGGGAAGTGAAGCTCTCACGGGACTGGCAGCGGATTGGCGGAAACTGTTATTTCCAGATGCGACGGACGAAAGGTTTGCCGACGGATACGCTCAGGCTGTGACGTTCGGCATGCTGATGGCGCGTGTGAAAAACATCAGACTCGCAACCGGGCTTCAGCAAGTTGCCACTGAACTTAGTCACACAAGCACTCTAATCGGCGCAGCGCTCAGACTCCTCACGGACAACGCGGAGAACCAAGAGACTCTCAAGACTTCGCTCGGAACGCTGACGCGCGTGCTAGACGCGGTTAACTGGTCAAAGATAAGCAAAGATAGGCCGGACGCCTGGCTTTATTTCTACGAAGACTTTCTTGAGGTCTACGACAACCAGCTAAGGAAGCAAACGGGTTCGTATTACACCCCTCCCGAAGTTGTCGGCGCGATGGTCGGGCTAGTCGATGAAGCGTTAAGGACATCAAGGTTTGGGTTGCCTGCGGGGCTAGCATCGCCATCGGTAACACTGGCCGATCCTGCAACCGGTACAGGCACTTTTTTACTCGGTGTATTGCGACGGATCGCGGAGTCCATCAAGGCGGATGAGGGAGAAGGGTCCGTGAAAGGAGCGATCAACGCCGCCGTGAAGCGACTCATCGCTTTTGAGATGCAGATGGGGGCATTCGCAGTCGCACAGTTGCGAATCATCGCGGAAATTGTGGATCTCACAGGTTCCCCACCGAAGACACCTTTGCGTATGTTCGTAACCAATACGTTGGGAAATCCAAACGACGATGAGGGATGGATTCCAGGTATTCTGGCCCCAATTGCCAAATCTCGCAAAGATGCAAACAAAATCAAACGGGACGAGCCGATAACCGTTGTGATCGGTAACCCGCCGTATAAGGTGAAAGCCAAGGGGCTCGGCGGCTGGATTGAAGGCGAAAACCAGAAAGCAGAAAAAAGCGCTCCATTGTCAGACTGGATGCCGCCCCGCGAATGGGGCGCGGGAGTTCACAGTAAGCATCTGCGTAATCTCTATGTCTACTTCTGGCGTTGGGCCACCTGGAAGGTCTATGACCATGACCCAGCAAATAACACCGGGATCGTATGTTTTATCACTGCGGCCGGTTTCCTCAATGGGCTGGGATTTCAGAAAATGCGCGAGTACCTGCGCCGCACCTGTGATGATATTTGGGTCATCGATTGCTCGCCAGAAGGGCATCAGCCAGGAGTCAACACCCGCATCTTCCAAGGCGTCCAACAGCCTGTTTGCATTGTGCTGGCTTCGCGTTCCTCCAAGAGCGATGCCAATACCCCGGCAAAAGTCTTGTTTCAGGCGCTACCGCGCGTTCATCGCGTGGAAAAGTTCAAAGCTCTCGGCGCCATAAGGCTGAAGAGCAAAACGTGGGTTGAGTGCCCATCCGACTGGCGTGCCCCGTTCCTGCACGCCTCAACAGGGGCCTGGGCGACTTACCCTAAGGTGGAAGACCTCTTCATATATAACGGCTCCGGAGTCATGCCGGGCCGTACTTGGATCATCGCGCCCGATATTGAATCTTTGGAGCGGCGTTGGCAAAAGCTTGTTCATGCGCCCATTGGTGAAAAGGAAGCCCTTTTTCATCCACACCTCTCCAAAGGGAAACTTGGCGACCGACACAGCACGCGAGTGGTAAAGGATGGTCTTCCCGGATATGGAGGGGTCACCAAACCGGTCGCCGATGAGCATGGTTCTTGCATCCAGCCAGTGCGCTATGGATTTCGTTCCTTTGATCGCCAGTGGATTATTCCTGACAATCGACTGATCAACCGGCCCAACCCAGAGTTATGGGAATTGCGCTCAGACCAACAGGTGTATATGACAGCCTTTGCTGAAGAATCGCCGACAAATGGGCCCGCGCTTACATTTACCGGGCTTATTCCCGATCTTCATCACTACAAGGGCTCTTTCGGCGGCCGTGTCTTCCCGCTCTGGCGCAATCGCACTGCAAGCGTCCCTAACATTCCGCCGAAATTGCTCCCATTTCTTGCTACGAGATACGCGTGCAAAATAAGCGCACAGGATATCGTCGCCTACATTGCAGCAATTGCGGCCCATCCAGCATTCACAGCACGCTTTCAGGACGACCTCTCAACTCCAG
Organism: uncultured Acidobacteriota bacterium; assembly: GCA_963813185.1. GTDB lineage: Bacteria > Acidobacteriota > Terriglobia > Acidiferrales > UBA7541 > Palsa-360. Next base: position 444,763 of record CAWEYA010000016.1, on the reverse strand, counting down.
GTCTGCGAATCCCTCTCGCTGCTGACATAGACACCTTTGCCGAAGTGGCCGAACTCGGTCGCATCGTTATTTGGCTCCATACTTTCGGCGAGCGCATGATTGATCCCCAGAAAGGACGACCGGCACAGCCGCCACGACTCCCGACCGCAAGAATGCCGCGCGTTCCAGCCGCAGGTGCGATTCCTCAAGAGCCAACGTCGATGCCTGACTCGATATACTATGATGCTGGCAAGAAAAGGCTGCTGGTCGGGCAAGGATACGTGGAAAACGTTGAGCCCAGAATGTGGAGTTATGAGATTTCAGGTAAACAGGTGTTATTGCAATGGTTCAGCTACAGAAGGGCAAATAGGGAACGTCCGATCATCGGGGACCGGCGACCTCCATCCCTGCTTGGAGACATTCAACCCGATCATTGGCTGGCCGAATACACAACTGAGCTAATCAATGTGCTCAATGTCCTGGGTTGGCTTGTCGATCTTGAACTGACCCAGGCCAGCTTGCTGGAAAAAGTTTGTTCCGGTCCGACGATCTCGTTGGAAGAGCTGCGCGTCGCGGGAGCACTTGAAGTCCCGGTCAAACCGAAACGGAGAATCCCAAAGTCAGTCGGACCACATCTTTTTGAGGGCGCGCCACAACCCGGATAAGACAATTTCCACATCACAAGGCCGAAGAAGTGTGGCCCGGGATTCCTCACCGTTCCTTGGTAGGGACGGCGGAGATTGAACCCAAGTCCAATGCTAAGCTTTGTCGGGGAATCATATGTTTAACTCCCTTTTTGTTGATTAGACGGCGCCAGCCACCCCGTGACATTTGAACCGAATTGACAACCATATTCCAATTTCACAAAAACACAACCACTCCATTCGCCTATATGGACCGGGCACATTTCGGTTCGAAGTGGTTCCCGCGGATAAATCAACCGGTCAAGAAGGCAGCTCTTGTGAATTGCCGACTCTATGAAACTCCAATGATGAGCGAATTCTTTCCTCCATTGCTTTTGGTCTTCATCATCAGTGGGCAATCCCGTTTGGCATGCTTCCGCCCAGGTATAAAAAGCCTGGCAAAATTCTTCTGCTTTGAGCGTTGGCATTAGTCCTCCTCGGTTCTTGTGAAGTTGGGCGGATAGAACTCTGTTGTTGCTCGAAAGGCCCAATCACTGCTTCATTTGGTGCAGATACTCTTCGCCAGATTCCCGGTAAGCCCGGACGATCTGTATGCATGGGCGAGCCCGACGGATTGTGGCTTCCGCTTCGCTTGGCCCGATTCCCGAAGCACGTAGAAGAAAGTAGGTCATGTTTGCACTGCGTCGCCTACCTGCGCGGCACATGACGAAAACTTTGGAACCTGGCTGGCGCATCGCTTTCTTGTAGAACGAGAGTGCTCGACCGTAGAACCATTCTGGTCGAGGCCGGGCGTCATCCTTGAAGTTGAGGCAGATCCTTTTGAATTGGTCGAGCTTCTTCGCCCGATATTTTCGCACGTCAATTATGTGGGTTATCCCCAGGGCGCGGAGCCTTTCAACGTGGCGGAGCCGGGTAGCCTTGCTCCCGAAGGCTAGCCTCTTTCCCACGAAGAATACGATCATTAGGGCCTACCCTCCTTTGAAGCGGCTTTAGCTGACCCTCGGCGTGACAACTGCCCGCGTTTAAAAAACTACTGAAATCCAAACGCCTAAAACCCGTCCCTGCTCCTCCTGTTATGAGCGACTTAGAGCCTTCCGTTTCTTAGGGATTTCTAAACGGGCCTTTACGGAGGCACGCAGGGCCGTAGCAGGAGCTACTCCTAGAACCCTTCCTACGGTCCTCCAGGAGGCTCCCTCAGCCCGGAGGCGCTTTATTTCGGTTCCGTTCCTTACCTTGCGGGGCCTACCGAGTTTCTTGCCCTTTGCAACGGCGTTCCGGAGGCCCGCCCGGACTCGCTCCACGATTAGGCTTCGTTCCAATTCCGCTACAGCGCCTAGCACCGTGAAGATCATCTTGCCGGTAGGGGTCGAGGTATCCACCTGTTCGGACAAGCTTACAAACTCAATGCCAAGGGACCGAAAGGTTTCCAGCGCCCGCAGCAGGTGTGAAACAGAGCGTGCAAAGCGATCAAATCGCCAAACCACGACTGCGTCGAAATGTCGCTTGTGGGCATCTGCCAGAAGCTTATCCAGCTCAGGCCGCTTTTCCTTGCCACCAGAGATACCGACGTCCACGTATTCCTGGCTTACCTCCCAACCCCGCCGGTGGCAGTACTCTCTGAGTTCCCGCAACTGCATTTCCGGGTCTTGACCGTTATTCGTGCTCACTCTCGCGTAAACCGCCGTTTTCATTGTTTTGCCTCCCAAAATACCTGCCCCTCTTACTCCTATGGGGATAAAGCTGCCCGACCTAATAGGCTCGCTAGTGCCCCTACGGGGCGTTTTGCATGGCTTTAGCCCCCGGTAAGCCGCTTTACCCATTTCCAGGTGTAACCACGAGACGAGCGAGCGGTCCATGAAGGCTATTATACCTGGACTTAGCAATAGGTAAATAGTAATTTAGGTATAGCAGTCTTGACAGTAGAAGGTCGCACCCGTTAGGATGGCCCCATGATTACCTGCACACTGAAACAGATATTAAGGCGCAAGGGCTGGACCCGCTATAGGCTTCAGAAGGAATCAGGCATCACATTTCCGACCTTGTACTCGATGTTCTACGGAAAGAGCAAGGGTTACAGCGCAAAGGTTTTGAATCGGCTATGTGCGACTCTTCATTGTAAGCTTGGAGATTTGCTCAAATGGGAACCGGACAGGTTTCCGAGGCCTCGAAAGCACCGGACGTAGGCAGAGGACACGCTGCTCTTGGCCAAATTGGGTCGATTCTTTAGCGTCCGTTGCGGTGGTAACGGGTAGCTACGGCGCGTTATCCACACCAATGTTGGTTCACGAAATTGGGACCTGGGGTTAGGTAACCATCAAAATAAGGGCTTCACGTTGCAGTAGCCTTTCAAAAATCCGGTCTAAAACACCCGCCGCAAGTGATTGATTCTGAGTACTGCAAAATGTATTTCTAGGCTTTCAAGAAACACCAGTTTGTTGAATGGGTGTCGGCTAAGCGGGCCTGGCCAATTAAGCTTTTCCACAATCTTTCCTAAAACCGCACCACCTCAAGACAATCCGGCTCAAGCAACCTTGCGCTTCGCCATTTTCTGCGCCACGAAAAATAACATGTTTCTGTCATCTTCTTGCATCCGACCGAAAAGACGGCAGAACTTGGCGAGCATATGTCCATCTTTCCCCGAGTCGCCCCACAAAATATCCTCCTCAGACTTGCGTTTCAGGAGATTCGGCAGCTTGGGCGGCTCTTCGCCATCGTAAAACAATTTGTACATCGGAATTTCCAGAGCGCGAGCAAGCTTCTCAAGCGTCTCAACGGAGGGAATCGTATGACCGTTTTCTACACGGGACACGTAGCAACGCAGCATGCCCGTTCTTTTCTCAATCTCACCTTGTGAAAACTTCTTTTCCTCGCGCAATGCATGCAAACGCTCTCCGATAATCACCGTCTACTCCTCCCGAGCATGTATTTGAATCCAAAAATGAACTAGAAGCTATTTCAAAACCCTCCGTAAGACGATCATGAAGCAGGCGATGTGAAAAAATCCACGATAGATCGTCAACGACCGATCATAGCGCACTGTCAGTCGCCGGTAGTTGCCGAGCCAGGAGAAGGTGCGCTCGACGATCCAGCGCCGCCGGTAGCGCCGCAGCGCTCGGCCATCTTGCGTAGGCGGTTTGCGCCGACCTTTGCGGTGTGGAACGATCGGTTCGATCCCGCGGCGACGCAGTTGTTTACGCAGCCCATCGCTATCGTAGCCACGGTCCATGATCACGCGCTCGGGTTTTTGTCGCGGTCTTCCCGGGCGATGCCGACGTTTACGCGGATCGCGGCGAGGGTCGTCTCCGCGAGCTTGACTTCCGCCGGGGATGCAGAGTGAAGGTGGTCTCCCAAAGGAACACCCGCGCCGTCGACCACCACCATCCACTTCGTCCCCTTGCCCCGCTTGGTTTTTCCGACTGCGTCGCCCCCTTTTTGGCTGGAGCGAAACTGCCGTCCAGGAACGATTCACTCCATTTTAGTTGCTGTCGTTCGTTCAACTCGCTGAGAAACGCGCGCCAGATTTCCAGCCAAACTTCTTGCTCCTCCCAGTCCCGCAAGCGCCGCCAGCACGTCGCTGGTGAGGGGAACTCTTCGGGCAAATCACACCAGCGAGCCCCGCTACGCAAGATCCACAAAATGCCTTCCAGCACGTTGCGGTCGTCCTTCGGGGGCCGTCCACCCTTCGGACGCTTGGGCCGTTTCGGGAGCAAGGGCCGGATCATTTCCCACTGGGCGTCGGTCAGCAGTCGACCGTATCGCGCCATCGGTCCTCCCTCGGCGCTGCTGCCATTGCTTATCGCTTATTTCGGGAGAACCAACTACTGTAAAATCACAGCCCTGTACCCGGTTTTGAAACAGCTTCTAAAGTTGAATTGGGGGATGGGGGAGAGTAACCTAAACTGCGATAATTGCAAAGGAATATTCAGTCGAGGCGAAGCTTTGATGGCGTGCGATAAATGGTTCTGTCTACATTGACCGACTTAAAGCGGTTTACTTAGGAGGTCAGTTAGTCTGTGGGCTTCATCACTCCGGGTAGAACGCATCTTCCAGCCCACGGCGGTGAATGTCGAGCTAGCTATGCGAATAGTTGGTTGAGTGATCTGCCGTGAGAATAGCCCGTTTTGAGTTTGCAGCACCTGAAGGACCGCTTGGCCGGGGTATTTAGTCCGGATCATTCATGGCAGGTGGCCACATTCCTATAAGCCGACTTGTGCTTATCCGTTTAGCTCCACTCGGTACAACTGCTTGTAGGTCGTGGGTTGCTGCTGGCTACCCAGTCCGAGAAGCGTCTGGAAGGCGGCCATCGGTGTTCGGCGGCGATTGTACCGAAAAACGAACTCGTCCAGGTAGGCTTGAAGATGGGCGTGGCCGACGCCGTGATGGGTGCCACGAAGCCAGGTCTTGAGGTTCCCAAAGACACGATGGATGCGCGGCAGAATCTTGGTCGAGCTTCGACGGTCGCCCTGCGTGTGCGGTCGGTGCCGGTAACCCTGCTTCGGGAGGGGTCGTAGCCTCCCCTGCCGTCAGTGACCACGATCGCTCCCGCAGCCACGTTCGTTCTCACGAAGCCGGTCAGAGACCGGGCCGAGACGTCGGGAACCACTTGTAGGCGTACCCTTCCGGAAGCTTCGCCCCGGACCTCTACCGCGCCCACAACGATCGCCTTGTCAAGGACGTGGCGCCCCCCACGTAGGCCCATTTCTCGCCCGCCGATGTAGGTCTCATCCACCTCGACCTTGTCCTTGAGAGGCTCCCGCTCCGGGCGCACCATGGCGCGACGAAGCTTCTGCAGCATGGCCCAAGCCGTTTCGTATCGGCGGAGCCCCAACTGCCGCTGGAGTTGGAGCGCTGAGAAGCCCGGGGTCTGAGTCGAGACCAGGTAGGTCGCCCAGAACCATTGTGTCAGCGGGATCCTGGTTCGGTGGAGCACGGTCCCCGCCGTGACCGAGGTGTCGTGCCTGCAAGCTCGACACCGCCACAAGAGACGAGTCGGTAGTTCGAGGGTCTCGCCCTGCTGGCACCGTGGACACTGGAAGCCCTCAGGCCATCGGCTCCGCGCAAGGTACAGGCGACAGGCGGCCTCATCGCCAAAGAGCCTTCTAAACTGTGCAATGACCGAGGATACTCCGGGCGCATCGCGCCCGACACTATCCCTTGGGGCCTGTGGAGTCAAACGGATAAGCACAAGCCGACTTATCTGGTCATGGCGTCGATAGCGTCGCACTGAAAATCAGGATATCGCACTGTTTGGTTCTGAAACCAACAAAGTCGGGCATACGGCCCCTTATTCGAACTCCATCAACGCCCTCTTGTCACTCAATGTGACTTTAGTTGATTACTTGTGTTATATTTTACTTCAAGCGGGCCATTTTTATGAAGGTAGCTGCGAATTCACGAATTAACAAATCCAAAATCAAGTCCAGTGGGCAGAATGCCTTCAATGTGCAAGCTTTTCTCGATTCGGTGGGCTTGACGAGAAGAGTTGCGAAGTATCGAAGATCACAGAGAATCTATTCTCAGGGTGATGCGGCGTCTAATGTGCTATACATCCGAGAGGGGAGCGTGAAGCTGTCAGTTGTGAATCTGTTTGGCAAGGAGGCAGTCGTGGCCATCCTTGGACCTGGTGACTTTCTTGGTGAGGGCAGCATAATATATCAATCCGTTCGAATGAGCACTGTGACCGCGGTCACACCCACGACTCTACTCGCCATTGAAAAAGACGAGATGGTACGCGCCTTGCATGCCGAGCATGAGTTTTCTGACCACTTCATATCTTATATGGTTTCACGGAACATCCGCACCGAGGAAGCTTTGATCGATCAGCTGTTTAACTCAAGCGAGAAACGGTTGGCCCGCGCTCTTCTGCTGCTCACCCAGTATGGCAGGCGGGACGAACCCCTAAAGTGGCTTCCCAAGGTATCTCAGGAAATGCTAGCGGGAATGATTGGCACAACTCGCACCCGAGTCAGCTTTTTCATGACCAAATTCAAAAAGCTGGGCTTCATTGGGTACGAAGGCGGTCTCCATATTAACCCTTCCCTCCTGAGCGTCATTCTTCACGAATGATCACTGGCTCTCGGTAGACTCCCAAAATGGACGTATTTGCCTCGGAAGTGTCCGCCTGGGAACAGACATTTCTCGGCGTCGCGGGGGCTGTGCCGGTCGTAACGGCAAGAAGTAATTCGAGTGAACCATGGGCAGGTCGAGCGGGGAGGATATACATTTGTACGGTAGGGATCCTCAGTGGACCAATTCGGTCAGCAACTGAAGAATGCGCACCAGGTCGCCGTCTTCCGCCGCCGCAAATTCGACGCCCATCCCCCGTCCAACCACTGTATGCCGTACAACGGCAGGGGCGTAAACTTCGCCGTCTGGAAGTTCGAAGGTCAGTCTTACGACCGTTCCCACCGGTGGCAAGTTTGCAGTTGGGATAAAAACACCTCCTTTACTTAGGTCGAAAACGCGGGAGACGAAGCGTTGATCGCTGCCCTGCCATGCGACCCACACACCCTTCGGTAGCTCCACGCGAGGGGATCGGCGTTTTTCTCGAATGTCCCTCTCCTGAGACATAATGAAGCGTTCTAGACATTGGTGTGCGCGTTCGACAGCCCGATAAAAATCCGCAATCCCCTCAGTCTTGAAGGTGATTTCCTCGCCCTCCAATTCGATTATCAGTTCGTTGCACAGACGGGTGGCACAGTGAATCTGCTCAGACCTCTGCAGTGACAGCGCCTTGGGTAGGCCGTGTGGCTGTGTCTGGAGCTGTTTCGATTCCTCAATGGCCCACGCACTGCGGCGGATGGAATCGGCTTCACGACGAAACTCCTTTAGTATGCGAACATCTATTCCGTCAGGCCGTAAGCTTTGTCCGAGCTTGAGAAGGCCAGCCGTGGTCTTCATCAGTTGGAAATTCATTCCCCAGAAAGTTTCACTGGGGACAAAAAGCTCGACAACTATCCGTTGCGGCAAATCTGCTATCGATCCGCGCATCGCTAACACACGACCCTCGACCGACACCGCAGAATCAACGTTAGTCAGCTCGATGATGTCTCCCTTATTGGGATATGTATTCATGCGCAGCAAGCCCCCGTGAGCGTTAACCTCCTCCGCGTGCGCCTTCTCTTTCATTCTTACACCACCGGCTCCATGCCACTTCACTTCTGCGGCAACTGACACATGGAAACGTTTGCTCCTTCTATGTTCCACCCTTGCTGCGCAAGAGCTGGCCGTCGGGTTTTCCATGGTCATGCCCACGCCTCCATTGGACCGTTGTTTCTCTTATCTACAAGAATGTGGTACGTGGTCGGTAAGTCGTCATGGGCCGAAATTAGCTAACTGAATTGAGGCTCACCGACGATGTACCCTCGTGTCGTGGTGAAAAGGAATTACGCCATTATTTCCAACCAGTCGCTGGCATGGCATTTCAAGTAAGTGCGCGAACTGCGGTGCAACTGTGGGCCGGCTGAAATAATATCCTTGCCCCTCATCGCAGCCATGGTCCTGAAGAAATGCCAACTGTTCTATGGTTTCCACTCCCTCAGCGATAACTCTTTGCTTGAGGTTCTTGGCCATATTGATGATCGCGCTGATGATGATGGCATCCGTTGATTTGGCCATGATATTTTGCACGAACGACTGGTCGAGTTTCAGGGAGTCAATGGGAAATCGAGTCAGATAGCTCAAGCTGGAATAGCCGGTGCCAAAGTCATCCACGGCAAGTCGCACACCGATGGCTTTGAGTTGTCCAAGCACGTAGGTAGTTGACTCAGCATGTTGCATGAGAACAGTTTCGGTTAATTCAAGCTCTAGATATCTGGGGTCCAGGGAGGTATCCTTCAGGGCAGCTTGAACGTGTTCGAGAAACCGCCCACTCCGAAATTCCAGCGACGAGATATTGACCGCCACGGGGACGGCTAGCAGGCCCGCGTCAAGCCATTCCCGCGTTTGCCTGCATGCCTCGCGTAGTACCCATTGGCCGATTGTGACAATCATGCCGGTGTCTTCGGCGATGGTCAGGAACTGGCCTGGAAGAAGCAGGCCACGCTCTGGATGTTGCCAGCGTACGAGCGCCTCGACACCCGTGATCGCTCCCGTCTTGAGATCTACCTTTGGTTGATAATGTAGCAACAACTCCTGCCGCTCAAGCGCATATCGCAGCTGGCCTTCCAGGGATTGTCGCTCGACGGCCCGGAGGCTCATGTCCGGCTTAAAGAACTGGTAATTGTCGCGTCCAGATTGCTTGGCGTGATACATCGCTGTGTCGGCATTCTTAATCAGAGTCTCACCATTTTCACCGTGATCGGGGTAGGTGCCTATGCCGATGCTCGCCGTTACGTGAAGGCGGTGCTCGCCGACGCTATGCGCCTTCTTAAGCTCGGTGATGATCTTTGCGGCACTAACGGCCGCATCTGCTGCATGTGTGACTTCTGGAAGGAGCACAACAAATTCATCGCCACCCTGGCGGCTTACTGTGTCAGATTTGCGGACGCATGCTGATAGTCGTACCGATACGGATTGTAGGAGTTTGTCGCCAACGGAGTGTCCGAGGGAGTCGTTGATATTCTTGAAGCCATCCAAATCCAGGAACAGCACTGCGAGTAGATGGTGATTGCGTCGGGCTAGCGAAATCGCCTGGGTAAGCCGGTCGTTCAGCATCATTCTGTTGGGCAAATCGGTAAGTGGGTCATGTTGCGCCAAATGAGCCATTTCCTGCACCACCGCACGAGCCATGCTCACATCATGAAATACAATTACTGCCCCGGTGACCTGACCATCCCCGTCGTGGATCGGAGCAGCGGAATCTTCAATTGCGCTCTCATATCCGTCTCGTCGAACCAAGATACAGTTCGCGCTCAGCCCCACGGCCTTGTCTAGCTGAATTGCCTGCTCCATGGGATTGGGTGACGGTTTATGCGTAGCCCCGTCAATAATTTGGAATACGTCAGTGAGCGGACGGCCCACTGCCTCCTTTCTGCACCATCCCGTCATGTGTTCCGCAACTACGTTCAAATAATCCACATTGCCGTGGATGTCGGTACTCAGTACGGCGTCACCTATGGAGTTTAGTGTGACCTGGGCACGGTCCCTCTCTATGAACAATTCCTGTCGTGCAACTTCACGCTCGATAATGTTGCGAATCGCTTGCGTAAACGCATATCTGTCGAGGTGACCCTCTAAAAGGTAATCTTGCGCTCCGTGCACCATGGCCGTTTTACAAACGTCCTCATCATCCGCGCCGGCTAGAACAACGATTGGAGCTGTGGCATTGACTGACAACAGCCTATCGAGTGTTTCGATACCACGGCTGTCGGGCAAAGAGAGATTGAGAAAAATGGCCCATGGCCCCTTGTGCGCCAATCTTTCGAGGCCACTCGAGAGGGTTCTAAACCATTCGAAATTGGATGAACCGTCACCTGCGGCCTTCAAGGCTTCTTCAAATGCCTTGGCGTGACATGGGTCATCGTCGATGAGAAGGATATTGCGGCTCGGTAAGCTCATTATAAAGATCCCTTTAACATTAATATTAGAGATGGGAAGGGACAGAGAATGTCGACTATAAGACACTTTTAAGAATGTGTCGTATTGGTACACCGATGATTGGGGAATCTGATTCAGGGCTGCATTCCGAGAAGAGGACTTCTGAGGACCAATCTTAGAATCAACGGGTGAACTGTACTGCCGAATTAAAGGAGCATCAGATTACTATTATGTCTAGATGAAAGGATGGATAGTAAAGCGTGTACAATTGGGGGAATTTACGCCAAATTTGCTTGACCGGCGGCCTCATGACAACAGACCATGCCTAATCGAATCATCCCAAGCGGCTAAGTCACCTGCGATCAGTACCTTCACAGGTCATCGAAAAATACGGCTCTTTTCGGGCATTCGGCCTCGCCATTGCACCTTTAATACGTAATTGGAAGCCTGCAGTCCTGCCACTCAGCCCTTGCAGACAACCCAACAAATAGCGGTTCTTCACGCGTGGCCGCTAAGGAGTCAAATGCCACAAAACGTGAAAGTTTTCAGACTTAATCTTTTTGACTGGTGGGCTGGCTATGACCTTGCTTCAGTCAAATCAGCCTATCTAGTCGAATCACGGGTTGCCAAGGAAGAAGAGTTTGATGAAGAAGAACTTCCACAGGATGCCATGAATACGATGCGCATCTACGCAAACCCGTATGCGAAAGAATCGACCACCTTTGAAGAAGAACTTACCCGTATGGTGGATGAAGGCCAAGTGTTCCCTTGCTACTTCGCTGGCCGGTACACCTTCGGTAGCGCATGCAGCCACTCAGATGCAAAGTCGGAGGCTTGAACATGAGCACATTCTATGCGAGTTCCACGTTCGAGGTTGGGGAAGATACGCCTGAGTCGCGCCTTTGGCGGGTGGTGATTGCGAGAACTATTCAGGAATGGATTTCGGGACCGCTTCGCCGCCAGCGTGAAGCCGAACAGTATCTGTTCGACGATAACAGGGATTTCCCCCTGGTTTGCCTGTCTGCCGGGATGGACAGCTCACGATTACGGACGCGGCTGGCCCGTTTGCGTGGCCACGCGATACCCGGCCATCTGCCGGCTGCGGCGTAAATACTTACCAATCAACGGGACGGATTGCACGCTTCCGAATGCGGGCCAAAAAATCAGGTACTTGAGTCCACGAGTCAAAGGCAAAATGTCTAAAGTGAGCTTCAGTAGTACCCAAGGCAAGCGGATAAGTATGGCGATACCCGTGTTCATTTATGGATACACGCAAGAGGGAGATCCTTTTCAGGAGCTGACCCGGACCTTGGCTGTTGATGTCAGAGGCGGACTCATAGAACTAGAATCTCCGGTTGTAAACGGATTGCGAGTCCTCGCGGTCAATGAGAATACTGGAGAAAACGTTGAATGCTGTGTGGTAAGCAGCCAACTAAGCCACCACGGGAAAGCGGAAGTAGGGATCACCTTCGATAAACCGTCACCCGACTTTTGGGGAATTCAGTTTTCATCCGAGGGCTGGAATCCCACCCGAAGCAAATATGCCGATGCTCGTCATTTCATGGACAGTGGTACCGCTCCGGTTACCGCAGAAATGTATCGCAGGCTTATGGGGCGTACACATTGAGTTGCTAATCAGAGGGGGTTGCGGATGTCTGAACAATCTAAACGACTCGCTGCGCAATTTGAACACTCGAAAGACAAACATCAGATAAATGATGCGTCGGGGCTTCAACGTGAACAACTTCTCAACGAAGCCTTTGTGAGCATGCGGGTGGAATTAAAGGAACACTTAGAAAAACAGTGTGCGGAATTGAATCACGAACCACAGATTGGAAATATCTTGGTAACGAATCTGGGTAACGAGCCGATTGGGATTACACGTAAGGATTCAGGTGCGTTCCTTTCCATCAAATTCGATCCCAATCTTCACAAAGTCACGTTCAAGTGTGACGAGCCCGCAAGATTCAAATACGTTGTCGAGGTGAAACCGAATTTCAATGGCAGGAACTGGTGGTACGCGGACAAGAAAGGAAGCAGTATCGGGGGCCATCTCGAATCTGTCGCCCAAGAGGTCTTAGGCTCTCTATTGGAAATAGATTCAAAATTCTGAGAGATTAAAGAACAAGCGAAGGCGGCGGCATAGACCGAATATAAAGGTTGGAGTGAGAAAGTAGGCGATGAAAAAGTACTTCCTTCATTCGCGGCTTAGGCCTCTTCAGATTGTTCTTAATAAAAATGCTCAGTGGAAATTACGTGCCCGAATAAACTCCGGGATTGCAATACATCAGAATCCGTATCGCGACTCCCCATTTGCCATCTCCGAGCCTTTCTAGCCGCACCACGTCGCCAATATATTCTCGCTGGATCGGATCATCCGAACAGAAGTTAAGCGTCACTATTACGTTCATGCCTGAGAAGTAGTGTTCCGCAGTAACCGTAAAATATAGCCCGTTCCGCGAGACGTTTAGAGTTGTACAAACTTCCACAGGGTTTTGGGGATCACAGGGACGAACACGGACGGGTTCTGACAGATTCTCGCGTTGAGTTTGGCGGCGTTCCTTGGTTGCAACTTGCATTTGAATCACTCGCATCCTTCACGGTGGGTTGTAGGCCTAGGGCTCTTTGGCTAAACTACGAAACTTTTCATTGTCGGAAATCCGGGTGCAATCAAAATCCCTGTCCACTTTCAGGATATGGGGGACCTTCAGAGATATGGATGACTTCCGCCGGGCTTCGAGCCGCGAGGATCGAAATGCCGACTTCCTCCGATAATTGGCGGGCGACTCAGAGCAACGCCGCGTCCGCGCCTTAAAACTTGTTGGAGGGACTCGTGTACTTCTATTCGGGCGTTGCCACTAATGAATCTTCGCTTCCTGAATCGGTTCATGAAAAAATTGACTCGCGAGCGGGTAGTGCCGATCATTTCCGCTAGAACTTGGTGACTTGGAGTTTGAATTTCAACAAATAGTGGACCTCTTGTGTTCAGGTTGGCTAGCCGCAGAAGCACGCGCGCCAGCCGTTGTTCGGTAGAAGAAATCAGTAATTCCGCGACACTATCCTGATACTGCCTGATGCTGGACAGTAGATAGGATATGAAGGAATTCGACATCTTGTTGTTCTCGCGGAGGACGCGGATCATTGATTGCTTCTCGATCACCAATATGGAACTGGCAGTCAAAGCAATGGCTGTAGAAACACGATGAGGAAAGCCCGCCAGGCAAAGCTCACCAAAGAAATCATGCACGCCTAGAATTGCGGTAACTGCGGATGGTTGGTTTTTCGTTTGGGTGGTGAGCCGAACCCCTCCTTTGTGAATGTAGAAGAGAGTGTCAGCAGGTGTCCCTTCGGAGTAGATAATTTGCTTGTTCTGATATTGCGATAGCATGCCGCCCAAGCTGGCACTGGAGGTTTGATTTTCCATTTACGAAATCAGCTTGTTCGGACCCTTCATAAGTTACTTCACTCGTGCCAAATGCTTAATTTACATGAATGAAAGACCTTGAACACCGTACTAGAGCATTTCCATAAATGATGTAGCTTGTCGGAAATGAAATTGTGTGGCAGAGTGTGGGCTATGACACCCATACCTGTCCCCGTACGTCGCCGCGTGCTCCAACTCTACGAACGAGGTAAGAGCACTCGTGAGATTGCCCAATTCTTCGGTTTTTGTGTGGCGGCGGTGCGACGGGTGCGCCAGCAGTTTCGGCAGCGCGGCACGCTGCAACCGCGGACTCATTGCAGTGGGCGTCGCACGCTACTGACCCAGGAACGGAAACAGCGGCTGCAAGAGTTGCTGACCGAGCAGCCCGACGCCACGCTGGCCGAGTTGGGCGCCCGCATGGACCGGTCCTTCCGAACTTCCACGATGGATTTATGGCTTCGGCAGATGGGCTGGAAGTATAAAAAAAACTCTGGTCGCCGCCGAACAAAACCGACCGGACGTGGCCGAAAAAAGAGCTCGCTGGCATGAACAGTTGGCGCACGAGCCCGTCACCGGACTGGTGTTCGTGGATGAAAGCGGGGCGAATACGCAAATGACGCGCTGGCGCGGCCGTGCCCTCGGAGGCCGAAGACTGCTGGCCCGCGTCCCGCACGGAAGCTATCAAACCAGCATGCTGATCTCCTGCATACGCTGGGAGGGTCCTTGCGCCCCTTGGCTGTTTGAAGGCCCCATGAACGGCGCAATGTTTTTGGCCTGGGTGGAGCAAGGACTAACGCCCACCTTGCGAGCAGGCGACCTGGTGATCCTGGACAATCTGGCGACGCACAAAATCCGCGGAGTCCGCGAAGCCATCCAGTCTAGGGGCGCGCGGCTGCTCTATCTGCCGCCCTATTCTCCCGATTTCAATCCCATCGAAGCGATGTGGAGCAAGATCAAGCAAATCCTTCGCAGTCACGCTCCGCGGACGGAAAGCGAGTTATTCGTGGCTGCCAAAGCGGCGTTCCAAGCCATCTCACTCATCGACTGCAGGGGCTTCTTTTTTAGCGCCAAGTACGCTACATAATTTATGGAAATGCTCTAGCCTAGCAAGCTCGGATGAAATAGACTGTTCAAAAGCGGACAAGGGCCGACGAATATCCCTGAATCGGTCGCAGATATCGGGCCGCACGAAAATTCGATCCGGTCGTTCCATGGCGTCCGGCGACTACCTTCTACAGGTCCTTCCATGAGAAGCCCGGTTAGTGTCAAGTCGGTTTTTCTTTTTTCTCCCAGGGGGTTTTGCGTTTGAGCCGGGCCGCCTCTGTCGCCATCCTTCCATCCGCACTCTTTGGTTGAGCGATTTTTCGCTCGGTGCAAGTTGGGCGTCCTCATTTCAGCAGGCGCTGCTACCTGATAATCGACCTCGGCTCCCGTCTCTTCGATGAGAGTTGGACCAGGACTTGGGCGCAGTCACCTGGACTCGGCGGTTGAGCTCGGCTCTTCGTACCCAATTCTACGCCACGGTGCTTACCCCTTCACAGTGCTATTCTTTTTCATAAGCCGGTCTCCTTTCCATTGCGCCTTGAGCGCGTCAATCGTTGGAAGCGTATCGCATCCCGCCGGAGACCGGCCTTCTCATCCCATCTGATAAACGAGGTTATCGGAAGGGGGCCCAAGTCACCCGTAGACCACCGGCCGCCAGACCCTACCAGCCGTCCCACAGGCTAAAACTAACCATCTGACAGCCTCATGGTGAGGCGTTCGGCGTGGGCCTGGAACAGCTGCTACACTTGGCAATTGGCTTTCGGGAGAGGTGTCTAAGAAGCCTTCCACGACAGACCAGCCGAGTGATGAATCATCAGAGTTGTGTAAAGACACTTGCCGACAGCAACGTCAATTTCAGCAGAATGCTTATCTGCGAACTGCCTAAGCTCATCAGTATATTCATCTGCTAGCAATTCAGGCAAGCGATCGGGTTCCGTAAGCACCTTTGCGAATATCATTCGTAACATTCGTTCCCTAGTTTCTTGATTCACTTTCCGCTGTACTTGGTATTTATCAAATGCTCTGATCATTTCTGCAAAACCCAGGCTTGCGACTCTATTCCTGCCTTCTTCCGTCATTTTCAGCATGAGCTTTCTCCTTTCACGCCGATGCTAATAAAATCTGGTGACTCGATTCTGTTCAGTTTTGAACACGGAACCTAGCGCCATCGGGATTCGTTCCTTAAACTTGCCCGTTCCCATCCTATTAAAGCCACGTTCTCCAGTGTTGTTGACCTGGAACACACCCACGCTTTGCAATTTTCTTCCGTTGAGGTTGGGACATCGTGCGGAGCAAAACCCGGATAGGTCATGAGAAACGGTCTTATCGGAATGTATGGTCCGCCGCAGAGTTGCAAGCGAAAAACGAAGAATGGCAGTTGGTCTGCGCCAATGTATTCGGCCTTGAGTGGAGTCATCGACTCCGGGCCATGATGGATATCCGCTCGCCCTCGTCCGTATAATGTGGACGGCCTGGGAAAGACCTTTTCCGATATCAGGTTTCGAGAGCGTGGGAGAGACCCATTGCCATCTCTATTTTCCGCCAGCAGACCTGGCAGGAACTGTTTTTCCCTAAACAGGGATTTTAAGTTGTCCCCGCAAAAACGGGAGCGCGATAGCGTTCGTTCTTGCACAAGACCGCCCAAGCCATGCGAACCAGTTTGTTGGCCAGGGCCACAATGACCACATTCTGGTGCGTGCGCCCCAGCAGTTGCGCTAACCAACTGCGCAGACCAGGTGATTGCTTGTTTCGCTGTTGCACGACGCTGCGTGCACCTTGAAGGAACAGAGTTCGTAAGTACTTATTGCCCCGTTTACTGATGCCCAGGAGTTTCTGCTTGCCCCCGGTGGAATACTCTCTTGGAACGATCCCCATCCAGGCCGCGAGATTTCTCCCTTTTTGAAATGCGCTGGCGTTGCCCACCGCAGCGATCAGGGCTGTCGCGGTGACTGGGCCGACTCCGGGAATCTCCGTGAGTCGTTGGCAGGCTTCCTTCTCTTTCGCCGTTTTCTGGATGACCCGGTCCATTTCTTCAATGCGTGCGCTGAGCTGCTCCAGTTCCAATTGGAGTTGCCCCAACAGAACACGAAAACAACCCGATAGCCTCAACTCGCCGTCTTGCAAGATCCTGGGAAGTTGCCGATGCACATAACTTCGGCCCTTGGGTAGGGTGAGCCCACGTTCCAGAAGAAGGCTGCGGATCTGGTTCACCACCGCCGTGCGGCGCATCACCCAACGCTCGCGCACCCGATGCAGCGCTTGCAGATCCAACTGTTCTTCGGTTTTGATGGGCACAAATCGCATCCTCGGACGTTGCACCGCCTCGGCAATGGCTTCGGCATCCAAAAAGTCACTCTTGTTGGTCTGCACATAAGGCTTCACGTATTGCGCCGGCATCAATCGCACTTCATGCCCTTGCTCGCGTAGCGCCCGACCGAGAAAGTGCGATCCACTGCACGACTCCATGCCAATCAATTGCACCTGCAAATTTGCGGTGAAGGCCAGCAGTTGCTTGCGAGAACATTTCTTGCGGATCGCCACGTTACCTGTCGAATCCAATGCCACCAAATGAAAAACCGTTTTGCCTAAATCAATACCCACCACGTGTAATTTCATGGGACGCCTCCTTCCTCGCAGTCTACACAGTTACAAAGTTCCTGCAGCGGACCATCCCATTATGTGAGGGTTCCACAGCTTCCCCAGGGCCTCCTTTCCAACTTCTGAAAATGTTCCCGTATCAAGACTGAGACCACTATCACTCAGTAGCGGCTGAACAGAAATGGAGCGCCGAGTTTGGAAGCGTAATTAGGTCGGTAGCGATCCGTATTGTAGAGCTTTGCCACATCGACTTTGCGCGGGCCAAGAGAAGATGCCGGCAGGGCCGTATGCGCATAGCACCCGTTTTGTACAGCGACCATCCGGCCTGTAACGCCGTCGTGAATCAGATCCAACGCAATGTTCGCAAAGGTTATGGCTACCAGCTGATCGATTGAGTCCGGTTCACCGCTGCGCAAGTCATACGTCAAGTCGCTGACCATTGTTTCCTCACTCGTCCGTCGTCGAACCTCTTCCGCTAAGGCGTGACCGATGTCAACCTTCTTTCGATGACCGTAGGCATCCACCTCACCGAACTCGCCGACCTCTTGCTGCTCCCACACCGCTCCTTCCGATACGACCACGAGCGAGTAATTGCTCGGATTATTTAGTTTGTCTTCGGACAGAAGTCTGGCGATCCGGTCCAATTCAAACGGGTGTTCGGGGATCAGGCATCGGGCTGACGTTACGTAGGCGGTATAGAGAGCTGTGAACCCGGAGTCGCGGCCAAAGATTCGGAAGATGCCGATTCGCTCGTGGGAGCCAAGAGTTGTCCGTTGCCTTGTTATCAACTCCTTAGCACGCGTGATAGCCGTAGAAAACCCGACGCAGTATTCCGTACCCTGGACGTCGTTGTCCATCGTCTTGGGCACAGCAATCAACGGCACTCCCTCGGCGGAGAGCACAGACGCGAAACTAAGCGTATCGTCGCCACCGATTACGATCAGGCAGCCTATCCCTAAACGTCCCAAGTTTTCTATGACGATGGATGTTAGGTCGTAGCATTTTCCATCAAAGGGAAGCCTCTTTAGTTGGGACCCCGAGATACGATCGGGCAACTTGGATTCGGGCACGCGCCTTGGATTGGCACGTGAGGTATGGAGGACCGTGCCCCCGGTGCGATCTATCGTTCGCGTATTCTCGCGCGTCAGTAAATGGATGTACACCGAATCGGTTTCGTTGGTAACGTTCATGTGCGTCAGACCCTCCCATCCCTTGCGAATGCCAACCACGTCCCGGCCCATTTCGCTTGCGCGGTACACCACGGACTTAATGACTGGATTCAAGCCTGG
Organism: uncultured Acidobacteriota bacterium; assembly: GCA_963813185.1. Classification (GTDB taxonomy): domain Bacteria; phylum Acidobacteriota; class Terriglobia; order Acidiferrales; family UBA7541; genus Palsa-360. The sequence goes on along the minus strand of CAWEYA010000016.1, from coordinate 426,308 downwards.
GACGTCACCTCCGCCCGTTAAGATGCCGATCTTTCCTCCCCTGGGCATAAGTTACCCTCCCTCTTCGGAGTGAAGATTGCGATTACAGTTTTACTGCAATCGGCTTATGTCTACAACGTTCCTGGGCTCGGTCTGCAAAATCCCGATAAGGTTACATGCGCCGTTGGCGCACCACCTTGTATGAAAATAGGGTCTGCATGGAGTCGTGCTGTAAATCGTTTATTTTCAGTCGGAGTTGATCCATTTTCATAGCAGGGGACTTCCCGGGACCTGGCTCCCCTACGGGCGTATCGCAAGGAGTTTCCGCCGAATATCGTTGCTATGACCCTCGCATGCCTCGCGTGAATGCACACGACCGGAAAACCGGCTTGTTTACAAAGAAGGGGTTATTACTTCGCGCCAGGTTAACGTATTTCGTCAGGGGAGCACCCCAATCGCAGTAAGCTCAATAGCACGAGCGCATCTAAATAGTGTGCCCGGATCTTTCAGAGGGCACCACGCCACATAGCCTCACACACCGAAATGCAGAACTAAGGACGGGAGCCTTCAAACGCCGGGCTAGTATTCCGCTGCCTATAATAGTGATGCTGTCTGCAGTCGCTTTCATGACGCCGTTTGAGCTTTGGAAGTCTCTGCTGTTTCCGTCCATTACACTACGGCAATCTCACCTCGTCACTATTGTCGTGAGCGGCGCCATAGCGACTGTGGCTAGTCTCTTTGTTCTTGGTAAGTTTCGCGCGATCGCGGAATCCTACAGCAAGCTTGTCGAGCAATCTCCAGATGCTGTGTTGGTTCATCGCCAAGGCAGAATCATCTTTGCGAACAGGGCGTGCGTGTCATTATTTGGCGCTTCATCCGCTGGTGAACTCCTCGGAAAGCAAATGTTCGACTTTGTGCATCCGGATGATCGCGAGGGTGTGAGAACGAGGATCCGAGAATACGACCGCGACTTTACGAAGGTTCGTCACAACGAGACCAGACTTATTGGCCTAAATGGAAAGGAAACCTACACGGAAGCAGTGGCATGCTCGATCACTTATCTTGGACAAGCCTCGATGCAGGTGGCTTATCGTGATATTTCACAGCGGAGAGAAGCAGAAAAGAGGCTGCTGGAAAGTGAAGCAAGCCTGGCGGGGGCACAGCGGGTCGCACATTTGGGCAGCTGGCGGCGGGACCTCATTGAACTAGAGGATTGGGCGCACAATCCGTTGCGCTGGTCAGACGAGATGTTTCGCATCCTCGGCTACAGCGTTGGCGAGGTCGAAGTATCGAGAGAAAACTTCGTTCGTGCCATCCACCCCGATGACCGGGACCGTGTAGGCGAAGGTATGTCAGCAGCGATCCGCGAGAGAAGACCCTACAGCGCCGACTACCGAATCATCTTGCCCGACGGTACTGAACGCAACCTCTACTCGCAGGCCGAAATCGTCTACGACGAGAACACCAAGAGACCGTTGAAGATGGTCGGGATCGTTCAGGATGTCACCGACAGGAAGCGGGCTGAGCAGGAATTAATTGCAGCAAAGGAAGCTGCTGAAGCGGGGAGCCGGGCGAAAAGCGAGTTTCTAGCGAACATGAGCCATGAAATTCGTACCCCGCTAAATGGTGTCATGGGGATGACCGATCTAGCCTTGGAAACTGACCTCACGTCGGAACAGCGGGAATATTTAGAGACAGTGAAATTCTCGGCGGATTCTCTACTCACGGTAATCAATGACATTCTCGACTTCTCCAAGATTGAGGCGGGAAAAGTAGATTTGGAGTTGGACGACTTTAATTTGCGGGATAGCCTGGAAGCGATACTGAAAACACTAGCGCTGCGGGCCGACGAAAAGGGGGTAGAGCTTCTGTGCGAGATAGGTCCGTCAGTTCCGGATGTCGTCCGGGGAGATTCCAACCGGCTGCGCCAAGTCGTGGTTAATCTTATCGGGAATGCTATTAAGTTTACAGATCACGGTGAGGTGGCATTAAACGTTCAAGTCGAGGCCGACGACGTTGAAAATCAAATCATACATTTTACCGTATCAGACACAGGGATTGGAATTCCCGCTGAGAAGCAAAAATTAATCTTTCAACCCTTTTCCCAGGCGGATACCTCGACCACGCGGAAATATGGCGGAACCGGCCTCGGATTGACCATCTCGAAGCGCCTGGTGGAATTGATGGGCGGAAACATGTGGGTAGAAAGCGAAGTGGGGCGAGGAACTCATTTTCACTTCACCGCGCGGCTTAAGACGTCAGAGCAACCGATGGAAGTCGGAACGATTGCCCCAGCTGAGACATTACGGGGTGTGAAGGTTCTAATAGTAGACGATAACCGTACGAACCGTCGGATACTTGAGGGAATGCTGAAGCGCTGGGATATGAAGTCGACATCTGTGCAAGACGGAGAAGAGGCGCTAGTGCGCATGTCCTCAGCCCAAAAAGTGGGAGATCCGTATGCATTGGTCTTGACGGACATGCACATGCCGAAGATGGACGGCTTTTCTCTAATTGAACAAATCCGACAAAAGCCAGAATTATCGACGGCCATAATCATGATGCTCACTTCGGTGGGCCACCGGGGGGACGGAGCTCGATGCCGGGATCTGGGAGTAGCCGCGTACTTGTTGAAGCCCATCCGGCAATCCGAGTTACGGGAGGCAATTGCGCGAGTGCTCGGGGCACGAGAACAGACAGCTGCGAATCCCCTGGTCACCCGGTATTCCTTGCAAGACGCTCGGGATCCAGACACTGTCTTTCGAGTACTGGTCGCCGAAGACAACGCGGTGAATCAGAGGCTGGTGGTCCGCATGCTCGAAAAGAGAGGCCACCTTGTGACCGTGACGGGCAATGGGCGTGAGGCTCTAGATGCTCTGGAAAAAGACACGTTCGACTTGGTTTTCATGGACGTACAGATGCCAGTGATGGGCGGATTCGAGGCCACCTCTACCATTCGGGAAAGGGAGAAAGGTACTGGAGGTCATCAGATTGTGATAGCTGTAACGGCCCATGCAATGAAAGGTGACCGTGAGCAATGCCTGGCTGGCGGCATGGATAATTATCTCAGCAAGCCAATCCGGCCACGGGATCTCGACGAAATCCTGGAGAAGTATTTTGCGATCCGGACAAAATCAGCAATTGCAATCGAAGCACAAGACTTTAGCCAATGATCGAGGACAGCCAATGACTCAACAGAGTGATCGTTCTTCGAAAGGAGCAGTAAATCTGGCTGACTTGCTTGCGCGAGTAGAGAACGACCATGAGTTGTTGTCCGAACTGGTCGGCATATTCAACCAAGATTTCCCATGCCTCTTGCAGTCATTGCAACGGTCCGTGGTTCTTGAAGACATGAAGAATGTGGAGGCCACCAGCCACGCTTTGAAAGGCATGCTCTCTGGGCTCTCTGTGATGCAAGCCGCTGCGACAGCTTCGCTGCTCGAACAAATGGGACGCGAGGGGAAAACGTCAGGGCTAACTGATGCTTTAACACTGCTCGAAAGCCAAGTCGCGCAGTTATTGCCGGAGCTGGAGGCATATGTTGAAGAGGCGAAATCGTGAAGATTCTTATCGCAGACGATGACAGGATGTCCCTTCGGCTGCTCGAGAAAACGCTAGAGCGCGAGGGATATGAGGTCATCGCGGTCGAAAATGGCCGGTTGGCCTTGCAGCAATTGTCTTTGCCGGACGCGCCGCGACTGGCACTGCTGGACTGGATGATGCCAGAGCTGGACGGGCCTGGGATTTGTTTTGAGATTCGCAAGCAGCAAGAACGGCCGTATGTTCATATCATCCTGCTGACCTCAAGAGAGTCGAAAGAAGATGTCGTGGCGGGGCTCGTAGCAGGAGCGGACGATTATCTGACGAAGCCATGGGATCCCGCGGAGCTGACAGCGAGGTTGCAAGTGGGGCAACGCATCCTGCAATTGGAAGATCGACTCGTCGAAGCGCGCGAAACTATGCGCTTCAAAGCGACACACGACCCTTTAACCTCACTTTTTAATCGTGGGGTCATCGTAGATTTATTGGATCGCGAGTTAATTCGTACTCGCCGCGAGAAAGGTTGCACAGTCGTGATGCTGGGCGACCTGGACCATTTCAAGAGTGTGAATGATCAATACGGGCACATCGTGGGAGACGAAGTGCTGCGCGAGATTGCGCGGCGTCTCCTGGCGTCGGTACGGTCGTATGATTTTGTGGGTCGTTACGGCGGTGAAGAGTTCCTTATTGTTCTCAACAATTGTGACTCCCTCCAGGCCCTCGTCCGTGCCGAACAGGTGCGGAATGGGGTCGCCAGCCATCCAGTGCAAACGACGCGCGGTCCCCTCTCAATCACGATGAGCTTGGGTGTTCTCGCAAGCCGACATTCGGATTTGTGCCGTGTCGAGGAAATTTTGGGCGAGGCGGATTCGGCGCTTTATCAGGCGAAAGCGAACGGCCGCAATTGTGTTAGGTCCACTGAGCGAAATGCTTCTTGTAACACGCTACAACAATTGGACAAGTAATCTCGCGAAGATAGCGACTTTGCGTTGTTAGGACCGCTGCGAATAGGATGTAATTGAGATTTTGTGACGCACTTTGTGACGTAACCCAGCCATGCTAGCCCGTGCAAACGCCTCCAACTGGAACCAATCGCTTACAACGACACGACTCAAAATCTTGCGCTAAGCGATTCTCCCAATGCAACTTGCTCTCACTCCACCTCATCCGTTCCCAATCCTCCCAGCAAATTGACACGGTAGAGGTTTGCGGTTCGAGTTCTCACGCGCCTAGACCGTTGGGGTCCGATTAGAGTCCAGTAAGTAACAATAACCAGTCAAATTGGGCGAAGAGCAGAGAGAAGCAAGATACCTGCAAATGACTCAAAGTGCGTCTAGTTGTATGAAAAATCGCGAGATGAAGGAAAATGCCCAACCGCTGTGTCAAGGTAGCGCTCTAACCAACTGAGCTACGGGCCTAACGTCAGGCAGCAAGGCTATTCCCCGCCGATTCGGCGATGACGTTGGGAGAATTTGAAGTCCGATTAGAGTTTGCTGCCGGACAAACAGCAGCCAAATCCAGCTTACATTCCGCCGATATTTTAACATCTGCGAGCGAATGCGCAAAGGGTGCCGTCATCGTAATTTTGGAATGCCCAGGAGGTGCTGCGCGCTCACGATGCCCATACCGGGCTGGAGCAATCTGGTCGCAAATGGATGATGCAATTCATGCCGCGGGGTTCGTAGTCGCGTGTTTCGGCGCCATCCGGACAAGGCTTGATGGTCAATCCCCTACAGCTCCGGCGCGTTCTTGGAGCGCGCGATCGGCGTGCCGATCGGGCCGCTCGGAATCTGGCCGGAGGAAGACGAACCCGTTTCGGACTCTGCGCCGCCCTTGCGGCCGAATACCTGCGTCCCCCACCGTTTTGCGTCTTCCATGTAAATGTAGAAGACAGGGGTGAGGAAAAGTGTCACCAGTTGGGAAAAAGCCAGCCCTCCGACGACCGATACTCCCAAGGGTCGGCGCGCTTCGCCGCCTGCCCCGAAACCCAATGCGATCGGAAGAGTGCCCATGAGCGCCGCCATCGTGGTCATCATAATGGGGCGGAAGCGCACCAGGCATCCCTGATAAATCGCTTCGGCCGGACTTTTTCCTTCCTTGCGTTGCGCTTCCAGCGCAAAGTCAATCATCATGATGGCGTTTTTCTTGACGATACCGATGAGCATCATGATTCCCACAAAGCCATAGATGTCAAGGTTCATGTCGAGGAGCGGAGAAACCCAACCTTTCGTCGCGGCCGTATGGAAAAGGTACAGCGAAAGAAGCGCTCCAAACCCGGCGGACGGCAATCCCGACAGAATCGTGATCGGATGCAGGAAGCTTTCATAGAGAATGCCGAGAATGATGTAGATCACCAGGATGGCCATCGCGAGCAGCAAACCAAGGCCCGCCAGCGATGATTGAAAAGCTTGGGCGTTGCCTTGGAAAGTCGTCGTGGTCGTCGGCGGGAGAGCCTGCCGTGCCAGATCGTTGATCTCGCCGACCGCGTCTCCAATCGATGTGCCGGGCTTCAGGTTAAAGGAAATTGTCACCGCGGGGAGTTGCCCCAGATGGTTGACCGAAAGCGGCCCCAGCGTCGGGCTGAGTTTCGCTACGGCGCTGATCGGCACGAGTTGCCCGGTCGCGTTTGAGAAATTCTGCGATCCTGACAATGAGTGAACGTAGAGAGACGCGATCTTGTTTGCGTCGCGCTGATATTCCGGCTCCAGTTCCAGAATGACCCAATACTGGTTATTGGGCGCAAAAATCGTGGAGATCTGGCGCTGCCCATAGGCGGAGTAGATCGCGTCTTCGATTTGATTCACCGAAACTCCATAAGAAGACGCGGCGTCGCGGTCAATTTGGATGTTGATCTGGGGATTTCGGATCTGGAGGTCGCTGCTGACGTCCGTGAGGCCCGGGAGAGAGCGCATCTTGGCGGTGAAATCCTGAGCCGAACCGTAAAGCTCGTCCGTATTCGCGCTTTGTATGGTGAACTGGTAGAGCGCCTTGCTTTGCAGTCCGCCAATGCGGATCGGGGGATCATTGCGCAAGTACGTCACCATCCCGGGCACGGTAGCAAGTTTTGGGCGCAGCTCGTTGATGACCTGGTCGACCTGCGGGCGCTCCGACCGCGGCTTCAAGCGGATGTTGAGCCCGCCTTGATTCAAGGTTCGGCCGCCCGAGCCGATTGATGACAATACGTAGGCAACCGAGGGATCCTTCGCCAGGATCTGGCTGATCTCATGTTGGTGCTGGACCATCGCGTCAAACGAAATGCCCTCGATCGCTTCGGTGGTCCCGTTGATCTGATCGATATCCTCGCTCGGCAAAAACCCCTTGGGAATAATGACCGCAAGATAGTAAGTTCCAGCCGCCAGAGCGACCGAAAACATCAAAGTCGCGAACTTGTGGCGAAGCGAGATCTGCAGGCAACGATCGTAGATCCGCTCAAGTCCCTCCTGCCTGGATTCAAAGAAGTTGTAGAGCCGGCCGTGCCTGATTTCGTGGCGGGGTTTCAGGAAGCGGCTGCAAAGCATCGGCGTGAGCGTCAAGGACACGAATCCTGACACCAGAATGGCCGCCATGATGGTCACGGCGAACTCGTGCAAGAGCCGGCCGAGAACTCCCCCCATGAAAATCACCGGGATAAACACGGCCGAAAGCGACAGCGTCATGGAAAGAATCGTAAAACTGATCTCCCCTGAACCGTTGATGGCGGCCTCCATCACGCCTTCTCCCTGCTCCATGTGGCGCACGATGTTTTCGAGCATCACGATCGCGTCATCCACGACGAAACCTACCGAGAGAGTCAGCGCCATCAACGAAAGGTTATCGATCGAATAGCCGCACAGGTACATTACGGCGAACGTGCCCACCAGGGAGAACGGAAGCGCAAGACTCGGAATTGTCGTGGCCGACAGGTTCCTTAAGAACAGGAAGATCACCATGATCACGAGAAAGAGCGCCACCTCAAGCGTGAACTTCACATCGTCCACGGAGTTGCGAATCGTGACCGAGCGGTCGAAAAGCACTCTCATCTTGACGGAGGGAGGCAGCGTCGCCTCCAAACGCGGAAGCATGGCCTTGATTCCGTTCACCACTTGCACCGCGTTCGTGCCCGGCTGCTTAAAGATGACCATGGGGATAGCGGATAAGCCGCCCGGAGTGTTCGCGTCGTAGAAGAAATTCACGTTCTTGTCGTTTTGGACGCTATCAATGACGCGTCCTAAATCCGACAGCCGGACCGGGGAGCCGTTGCGGTAGGCGACAATCAATTTGGAGTAATCCGCGGCGTTGTAAAGCTGCCCCTGGGTCTGCACCGTCGGCGCGCGCTGCGGGCCCCAGATCGTGCCCGTCGGAAGATTCACATTGCCGTTCGTCAGGGCATTCTCGACGTCGTCAATCCCGATCCGCCGGATCGCCAGGGCCTGGGGATCCAATTGAATGTGCGGGGCGTATTTGAACTGGCCGTAAATCTGCACGACCGCAACGCCGTTGACGGTGGAGACGCTTGGTGCGATGAAGGTCTCGGCGTATTCATCCACTGCGGAAAGCGGCAGCGTGTCCGAAGTGAGGGCGATGAAGAGGACCGGATAGTCGGCGGGGTTTTGCCGGTAGTACGCAGGCGGGGACGGCATGTCCGGCGGCAGCTGACGGGCCGCCTGAGAAATGGCGGCTTGCACGTCCTCCGCCGCGCCGTCCAGATTGCGGTCGAGGCTGAACTGCAGGACGATCGAGGTTGCCCCAACCCGGCTCGACGAAACCATCGAATCCAGGCCGGCGATATTGGAAAAGTTTTTTTCCAAGGGCAATGCAACCGCCGCGGCCATGGTGTCGGGATTCGCGCCGGGCAGGTTCGCATAAACATTGATCGTTGGATAGTCTACGTTCGGCAGATCGCTGACCGGCAAGATACGATAACTTGCAATCCCGAACAGCAAGATCGCCAGCATGACCAGCGTGGTCGCGATCGGCCGTTGAATAAATCGTTCGGGAATGCTCACGCCTTGCTCCCGTGAAATTCGGTCAGGCGCCCGTTAGCGCGGCTTGGGGCGAGTGGAATCGCCCGGAGGGGGATCCGCAGCCGCGCCCTTTTCCGCTGCCGAGCCCGCTTCTTCGCGTGGGCGGCCTGCTGGTTCCACCATCGGTTCAGAGGCGCTGTTCTTGACCTCTATTTTCGCGCCGGGCACCAGATTCACCTGTCCATCGGTGACGATCACGTCGCCGGGCTGCAGGCCCTTGTCGACTACCGTGTCATTGTCTATCGTCCTGTTCGGCACAACGGTGCGCTGTTCCACAATGTCGTTCGCCTTCACTAAGTACACGTACGAACCTTCCTGAGTCGTGATGATCGCATGCGCCGGCACGACCGTGGCGTTCGGCTGCTGCGAGAGCGTAAGCAGAACTCCGACGTACAAGCCGGGCCACAGGCGATTCTGGGAGTTCTCGAATGTCCCTCTCAGGTGGATCGTGCCGGTGGTGGAGTCCACGATGTTGTCCACGAAGGTCAGCGTGCCTTCCACGGGCCGGCCTGAATTCTGGGGGATGGTGACGGTGACATGGAGCGCGCGCCGTTCTATGTCCTGCTTGATATCAGGCCAGTACTGTTGTGGAACAGTAAAATTCACGTAGATCGGATTCACTTGATTGATCACCACGATCGGGACGTCCGCCACTTTCACCAGATTGCCGGCTTTCACCATGACGGTGCCCGTCCGTCCGTCAATCGGCGACTCGATCGTGCAGTATTCCAGATTGAGCTCCGCCGTCTTCACCGCGGCCTCGTCGGAATTCACGGTGGCATCCGAGGCGTCCGCAGCGCTGGTGAAGGAATCGACTTGCTCCGCCGGCACGACTCCCTGATCGAACAGCGTTTTGTAACGCTGCGCCTGGGCGCGATTATACGTTCCGGTGGCCTTGTCGCGTGCCAGTGCGGCCTTGGCCTGTGCCAGCGCCGCCTCGTAAGGCCTCGGGTCGATGGTGAGCAATACTTGTCCCTTCTTGACGAAGTCACCCTCTTTAAAGCGGATGTTCTGGACCTCTCCGGCGACCTGGGCCCGGATGGAAATCGTGGAAATCGCCTCTACGTTTCCGACCGCAGTCACTTCGACGGGCATGGTCTTTTGCGTGACTTTGGCAACGGTTACCCTCGTCACCGGACGTGCCGTAGGCGCCGCCTGCTGTTTTGCGCAGCCACAGGCGAGCGCAGCGAATGCGACTAAGCGCAGCGCAGTGCGCATCGTGCAGGCCAGACACCTGTATGCCTTCAAGTTTCCGTAGGACCGAGTCATGATTCAGGCGACCACCTATCGAATGGGGGCATTATCCCCGACATCGCTCATTGCGCATGCTGTGAATTGTTCGACGCCCGAGAGTCGGGCCAGGTTACAGGCAAGCTCGCGTGGTTAGACACAATCTCCAGGGATCCCAGTACTTTGGTCTGGCCTCACTCAGGTATACATCCGCGCCGACCCGGATTGCTCCGCATCCACAAGCTCCACCCCAAGATTCGGACGCTCCTAACTGAATTTTTGCTAAAAATAAGGGTGCAACCGTTCGACGCAATCCTAACTCAATTGGGGCCCCAAACCAAGCGAACCGGAAGGCGATTGCAGGCCTGCGTTAGCTCGAAATGGATGAGTTGTTGGTCCCTATTTCCCCTCAGATATCAACGGCCTTCAGACCACTCCTGCCCTTTACCACGTTCCTTTGATGCGGACGTTCTATCGGGAAATGATCCGGCGGGCGCATTGCAATACGGACGGGACGGGTGTACGTTCTCGCCACCGGAAGACAAATTCGCAATCCCGGCAAATAACAAGGTCTGAGGAGGTTGGAATGAAACGCTTTGCGCTTGCTCTGATATTTTTCATGATTGCCCCGCTGGCCCTGCTGGCCCAGCAGTCGGCTCCGCAGATTCCCTTTGACTCGGCTCCCAACTTGTTGAAACTCCCGAAGGACCTCTATCTTGGCGAAGCCTCGGGAGTGGCGGTCAACTCCAAGGGACACATCTTTGTCTTTTCGCGCGGCAATTCCACCGGTCCCGCCTATGCCGCGTCCGCAGCGCAGCTACTGGAATTTGGCCCTGACGGCACATTCATTCGGGAGATCGGCCACAACTTGTACGCGTGGTCCTTCGCGCACACGGTGCGAGTCGACAAGGAAGACAACATATGGGCCGCGGACAAAGGGTCCGATATGGTGATCAAATTCAATCCGGCGGGCCAGGTTACCATGGTGTTCGGCCGCAAACAGGAAGCCTCCGACGAAGGAACCGAACCTTTGAAGCATCCCCATCCCCCGCTGCCGCCCGTGGACGGAATGTTTCGCCAGGTGACGGATGTGACCTGGGATCCAGCCGGCAACGCCTTCATCAGCGACGGTTACATCAATTCCCGCGTGGCAAAAGTAGACAAGCACGGTCGATGGCTCAAGTCCTTTGGCGAGCCCGGTGAAGGGCCCGGACAACTGGACACGCCGCACGGCATTACCGCCGATGCGCAGGGCAATGTTTACGTCGCGAACCGCGGCGATTCCCGCATCGAAGTGTTCGACAACGAGGGCAAGTACCTCCGCCAGATCAAGATCGATGTGCCTTTTGACTATGCCAAGGAGATCGCGGCGATCGGCCCCAAACCGGTTCTGGGCGGGACAGATATGTATGCGCGGCAATTGGGCCCCGGCTCACCCTGGTCGGTTTGCATCACTCCCGGACCAAACCAGGTGCTGTATGCCTCCGATGCCTTTCCGGGCCGCGTCTACAAACTCAGTCTGGACGGAAAAGTCCTGGGCTGGCTGGGCGAGTCCGGCAAGGAACTCAAGCAGTTCGGCTGGATACACGAAATCGCCTGCCCGTCGGAAAACGAGATCTATGTGGCTGAATTGCTGAACTGGCGCGTGCAGAAACTCATCCTGCATCCGAAGAAATAGGCAGCGGCAAGGATGGTCAAATCCAATCATTCGCTTTTGGCCGGAGCGCCAACAGAATCGCGTGCGCCTGGGTCGCCAATAGTCATCGGGTATTGCAAGCTCTCTTGATCGACTCGGCCAGTGAAACTGCCATAACCATACGCGATGCCGTTGCAGATGGTTCTTTCGGCTCCGATCTGCAATGGAAGATTCGCGCCGATCAACGTATTCCTGCAATGCGGGGGAGAGAATATCCCCCTCAGCGTATTTCAAAAGTTTGATGGGGAGCCTATTTTGAAATAGAAGGCAGTCCGACCAGAAAATGAAAGAGAATTCGATTGACAATGTCTACCGCAAGTGTAACCTAGCGCCCAACGGGGTAATCTTAGCTTCAATAACAAGTTTTTCCGAGTGGTGGCAAAGCGGAGCATTGGGGGCGCCGCGTGGGTTTTTCTGATTTTGCCATGACGCGAAGGACCGCGATCGCTTCTGCTATTAGTGTATGTTCACAATCAAAGATTTTCCTTGCGGAATTTACCCACCTTGAAGATTTCACCAAGTTGCAATCAATAGCCTTGCCTCGATTGAAGAACCCATTTACTCACTATCGGATGTTGAATGTCTGTATATCAGATGTCCGAGAAATCCTAATGCAGCGCGGGAGGATATGACCATGAAATCGTACGTGACCAAGATCTTCGTATTGATCTGGGTAATCGGCCTGCTCTGTTCAGCCCCTCTTTATGCTCAAGTAGCCGGCGCCACACTCACCGGCACCATCACTGACGCGCAAGGTGGAGCCGTTGCCAACGCGAAAGTCTCCGCCAGGAATACCGCGACAGGTATTACGAGTGAAACGACCACCAACGGCACCGGCAACTATAATCTGGTGAACGTCAAGCCCGCCGAATACGATGTCTCAGTGTCAGCGACCGGCTTCAATACGACGAAGACTAAAGTGACACTTACCGTCGGCGCTCAACAGGAATTAAGCCTTTCTTTGAAGGTCGGTGATACGAGTACTTTGGTGGAGGTCACTGGCGCCGCCCCGGTGATTGAGACGGAGAACGCCACCCTTGCCGGAAACATCCAGAGCGCGCAAATAGTGGAGTTGCCGTTGAACGGACGCGACTGGGCATCTCTTGCGACGCTGGAACCCGGCGTCGTCGCGGTGCGCCCCCATGAATCGGTCGACCAACCAGGGGGCAACCTGAGGGGCTTGGGAGCGCAGATGACCATTGATGGAAATCGGCCCACGCAAAACGTCTACAGGCTCAACGGCATTATCGTCAACGATTACTCGAATGCGGGACCGGGGAACGTCCTCGGCGCCAGCGTGGGTGTGGACGCAATTCAGGAATTCACGGTATTGACGGCAAACTACTCCGCGGAGTACGGCTTCACGTCGGGCGGGGTTATTAATGCCGTAACCAAGTCGGGCACGAACCAATTTCATGGAAGCATTTATGAATTTCTCCGCAACGCAGCGTTGGACTCGTCAAATTACATTGACGGGCCACATAAAGGGGCTTTTACTCGCAACCAGTTTGGAGGGTCGGGCGGAGGACCGATCAAGAAGAACAAGATTTTTGTCTTCGGCGATTACGAAGGACTACGTCAAAGGAAGGGTATACCCGGAGTTGCCCAAGTCCTCACGCCGAACGCGAGGTTAGGAATAATCAATGACAGTAACGGCAACCAAATCACCCCTGCTCAGGGCATCGCTGCGGGTACGCTTACAAGCACAGGCGGGTGCCCGTTTGCCAACTCGACAAACCTGGCTCCCGGACAGGCGTCTCTTTGCGTTGATAACTTTGTAGAGTCCTTTACAAATGCTCTCGATCCGCTGCCGACTTGCAACGTTACCAACCCCAGTTGCCTGGTCGGGCCTGACAACAACTCCGCACTCTACACTTTTTCGGGCGCCCAAGCGGTGACCGATAACTACGTCACGCTCCGGGGCGACGTAAAGCTCTCGGACAAGGACAGCGTGAATTCCAGCTGGTATTGGGACCACTCCTCTTGGGCCAAGCCCGATCCTCTGAACCTGTCAACGAGCGGATATATAATTCCGAACCAGGCCATCTCCGTCGAGGAAAATCACGTGTTCAGTCCTTCCATGGTCAATAGCATCCGTTTGGGGTATACCCAATCGATCGTTAGGAACCCCGGAATTGCGGCTCTTCTTCCATCATTAGTTGACACTCAGTTTGGGATGACTTCGTCGCTAGCGGCGCCTGGAATCTCTCCGCAAGGCGGCGGTGGCAACGGAATTGGCGGCCTTACAAGCTTTGGTGGTTTTAGCAAAGCTGGTGGATTCAGCGACTGGGTCCACTACGTGGAGGTGTTAGACGACGTCAGCCGCACATTCGGCAAGCATACTGTGAAGTTTGGCTTTCAGTTTCTGAGAAATCACACTGACCTGGTCAATGGAAATGGAACCGGTAGCGCATCCTTCCTTGATCTGACGCATTATCTTCAGAATATCACCAATTCAGTTCGAATGCCCCCGAGCCCACCCTTCACTGCGGGGAACACCAAACACTATAACCGCAACTCGGTTTTCGGCGGATATGTCCAGGACGATTGGAAGATGCGACCCAACCTGACGGTAAACTTAGGTTTGCGCTACGAAATGTCAACGATTCCGTACGAGATCAACCGAAAGTTCCGGATCCTGCCGACGCTATGGACCAACCCTGGCGGCTGCGTGGAGGATATCAATGGCCTTCCCGTAGACTCTACATGTACAGCCCTGAGAGATTCGGTATTTGCGAGCAACCCTACACTCAAGAACTTTGAGCCGAGAGTCGGTTTTGCCTGGGATCCATTCAAAAGCGGCAAGACCTCAGTTCGCGGCGGATTCGGGTTGTTTGATGTTCTCCCTATGCCGTATATGGTAGGCCTCAATGCGTTGCAAGCCTCTCCGGCTGGCGCCGAGGTTGATCTTAAAGCTGCGCAGATTCCCCAGGGATCATTCGACAAGGGGTTTGCGGCAATAGCTCTCGCCACCTCACCGAGTGCGGGCGGGAGGTTTCAATATACCGATCCCAACCCGAAACGCAATTACGTGATGCAATGGAACTTTAACGTTCAGAGACAAATCACAGCGAGCACTTCTGTCACACTTGCTTATGCAGGTTCGAGGGGAATCCATAATCCCTTCCAGACGGACACACTTAATACCGTGTTTCCAACGAAAACTTCGGCTGGCTGGCTGTTCCCTGTCGTTCCCAGTATAACAAATCCCAATCCAGCCCCTCCGCCCGGAACGTTCGTCCCTCCCGCAAATACCCCCGTCGCCTGCTCATCGCTCTTTGTGCCGCCGGGTTCGTGTGGAACAAGCCCTGCCACTCCCCCCACCGGAATTGTGCCTGGGAACATCATCAACCCGTTCGTCCCCAACTTGATTCTATCGACCGTTTTTCAAAGCCAGTCGTGGTACAACTCGTTCCAGGCAAACTTTACGAAGAGGTTCAGCCATAGCTTCCAAATGGAAGCTTCTTTTACCTGGCAAAAGTCCATGGATACTTCCTCCGGCAGTTTCGCGGGCGACAACTACTCATCGAACCCAACTGCTGCCACGCCGTGGTGGGATTTGGCTATTACCAAGGGGCTATCGGACTTCAATGTTGGCCGTAACCTATCGGTGAATTGGTTGTGGCAGGTCCCGACTCCGGCGTCTTTCTCTGGGCCCGCCGGATGGATAGCCAGAGGGTGGGGAGTAGAAGGACTGCTCGATTTGAGCGACGGCAGTCCAATCTGGCCCTTGACTGGTCTCGCCTCAGACCCATTGGGGCAAATCAACCAAGAGCCAATGTCTATTCCGGACTTAGCTCCCGGGTGCACTCCCCAAAACGCGGTTCAGCCGGGCAACCTTCAGTATCTCAAGCCCCAATGCTTTGTCCTGCCTTCGGCACCTGCGGGTTTTGATCCCTCGCACACCAAGTGTGATCAGGGTTTCATTCTCGCTTACAACGCTAATCCTGTAAATACCACCAAACTTGGTCCCGATACGTGCGCCAATCTCCTCGGCCATCTGCCGCGCAACTCGATCATTGGGCCGGGGTTGTTCAACGTCGATATGTCCTTTGTTAAGGACAATCACATCAAGAAACTCGGCGAAGATTTCAATGTCCAGTTCCGCGCCGAGCTGTTCAACATATTCAATCGCACGAACTTCGCGCCCCCTTCTGACCATCTCATCGCTCTTGACCCAAATCCACAAAGTGGCTTTGGTCTGCTTGATAATCCCACACAAGTACCGATGAGGGAGATTCAATTTGCCTTGAAGATTGTTTTCTAGGCCTGAAGTAGTAGCACACATTCAAAAAAGGGGAGCCGGGTGAGTTGTCCGGCAAAAGTCCCGACTCCTCTTCTCCGACCAATCACGATGTCACCTCACGAACGACAGTCAAAATTCAAAGTTAAGGTGAAGGTATGAAACATTTCATGCTCGTTGGTTTATTGTTCGCTGCGACGTCTATCGGCGCGCAGGATATGCCCAAATCGCAGGAAGCCTCGAAGCCGCCGGAACTTACCTTCCACGTGGTTCAAGACTTCCTGAAAATTCCGAGCGATATGATCATGGCCGAGGCCGTGGGCGTGGCCATCAATTCGAAAGGCCACATCTTCATTCTGAATCGGGGGAATCATCCCTTGCTTGAATTCACCACCGAAGGCGACTTCGTCAGCTCTTTCGGGGAAGGCTCGCCGATCTTCCACATCCCCCACAGCATCCGGTTCGATAAGCAGGACAATCTGTGGTACGTGAATTCAGGCGACAATCTCGTCGTGAAGTTCGATTCGAAACGCAGAGTCCAGCAAGCCCTCGGCAGGCGTGAGGAGCCCTGGGTCTACCTGACTCATGGGATCGAGCGCGCCATTCCGGGTCCTTCCAGCTTCTATCAGCCGACGGACACCGTGGTGGGTCCCGACGGCAGCACTTACATCACCGACGGCTACGGAAACTCGCGAGTCGTGAAGTTCACGCCGGAAGGCAATCTGGTGAAGTACTGGGGCGATCGCGGCACGAAGCCCGGCCAATTCAATACGCCGCACAGCATCGTGATGGACGCCAATTCGACCTTGTATGTGGCCGATCGCCAGAATAGCCGCGTGCAGGTCTTTGACACGGACGGGAACTTCAAGCAGGAATGGCGCGTGGGAGGCCTGGCGTGGTCCCTGTGCATCACGCCGCCCCCCAATCAGGTCATCTTTGTCGGCAGCGTCGGCAAGGTCTACAAATATGACCTGAGCGGAAAACTGCTGGGCGAATTCGGCAAACTGGGCAGGCTGCCGGGATGGTTTGACTCAGTGCACGCCCTGGCATGTCCCGATGAAAAGACGCTGTTTCTGGCGGAAGAGTTCAGCTACCGCTTCGACAAAGTAGTCCTGCAATAAAAAAGCCGTGCGCGCAAATGGGGGATCCATGAACCGATATATCCGGCACTTATTCGGAATTTTGGTGGTGTGGTCCGTCGTGGCGTTCGCGCCGGCAGCGACGCGCGCCGAGGTGACGCGAGTCGAGATCACCAGCCGCCAGGATGTGCTGAACGGAAAAGCCTTCGGCGCGGTTGGCGCTTACGAAAAGCTCGCCGGCAAGGTCTACTTCGCCGTCGATCCGAATAATCCGCATAACAAGATCATCGCCGATATCGACAAGGCGCCCAAAAACAGCGAAGGCAAGGTGGAATTTTCCGCCGACCTGTTCATTCTCAGGCCGAAGGATCCTGCGCATGGCAACGGCGTCGCGCTCTTTGACGTGGTGAATCGCGGCAACAAGGGATTGCTTGGCGTGTTCAACCGCGCCAAAGGCTCCTCCGATCCTGCGGCCGAATCCGAATTTGGCGATGGCTTACTTATGCGCGAAGGCTACACACTCGTGGCCGTGGGCTGGGAATTTGAAGTGCGCAAGGGGAGGGACAAGAATCTTGTCGGCTTGCAGGCCCCCATCGCAACCGACAATGGCCAGCCGATAACCGGATGGATCAGCCCGTGGTTTATCCCCGACAAAGCTTCCGAGTCGTTTGACTATACGTCCGAATACAACACAGACGTGTATCCGCCGCTCGATCCCAAGAATCCTGCCTACCGGTTAACTGTTCGTGAGGGCTGGGTTGCCACGCCGCGGCTCATACCGCGCGAAGACTGGCAATTTGGGCGAATGGAAAATGGCAAGCTTTCATTCGACCAGAACTGGCTGACCGTGAAGGGCGGCATCAAAGCCGGCCAAACGTATCAGCTCACATACGAAAGCAAAAATCCGCCGGTTGCGGGGCTGGGATTTGCGGCGATTCGCGATATGGCCTCGGCGATCAAAAATAATTCCGATGCGATCGTCCACGTCCGGTTTGTCTACACGTACGGCGCTTCTCAAGTGGGACGATATCAGCGTCAACTTGTTTACGAGGGTTTCACGACGGACGAGCAAGGTCGGCAAGCCATTGATGCCCTCTTTATCCACACGGGCGGAACATCTTTTGGGAGCTTCAACAAGCGATTCGCGCTGCCCAACGAGCTTGGGTCCTTCACGGAAACGGTGTTCCCGATTCGTTATGAAGTCACTACCGACCCTGCGACAGGGAAACGAGATGGGCTCGGCGCGCGCATCCCTGCCGGTCAGGATCCCAAAATCTTTTTTGTGGACACGGGATCCGAATATTGGGACCGCGGCCGCGTGGCGGCCTTGCGGCACCTTTCCCTGGACGGTCTGGAAGATTTGCCCGACCCGCCCAACGTGCGAATTTTCACTCTGGCCGGCACGAAGCACAGTCCCGGCTCCTGGCCGCCGGCCGACAACCCTGCGCAGCCCCTGAAGGTCAACCCGAACGATTACCGCTGGGCCCAGCGCGCCCTGCTCGTGGCGCTCGATCATTGGGCAAGACAGGGCGTCGCGCCGCCGCCCAGCCGGCATCCTCAACTTTCCGACGGAACTCTGGTCGCTCAGCGCGACATTAAATTCCCGAACCTGCCCGCCGTGCAGTGGCCCTTGCATGTGCCCGGCGGATTCCGCGCGGACTTGCCGGGAGCTTTTTCGGTATTGCCGTTCATCGTTCCGCAAATGGATAGCGATGGCAACGACCTGGGCGGCATCCGCCTGCCCGAGCAGGCGGTACCGCTCGGAACTTACACAGATTGGGCCTTCCGCAGCGAACAGTCCGGCGCGCCGGACACGCTGATTGCCAT
The DNA here is from genome assembly GCA_963813185.1 of uncultured Acidobacteriota bacterium. Classification (GTDB taxonomy): domain Bacteria; phylum Acidobacteriota; class Terriglobia; order Acidiferrales; family UBA7541; genus Palsa-360. Next base: position 407,711 of record CAWEYA010000016.1, on the reverse strand, counting down.
GGCCGGGTCCTATATTCCGTTCGCCAAAACGCGCGGCGACCGGGAGAAGAATCGCGACCCGCGTTTGTCCGTCGAAGAACGCTATGGCACCCGCGCGGAATATGTGCGCCGCGTGGAAGAGGCGGCGAAAAAATTAGCACAGGAGCGCTACCTGCTCCAGGAAGATGTGGCGCCTATCGTCGAGGCCGCGGGGCAGCACTGGGATTGGACGATGGCCGCGGCAAGCGTGAGCCAAAGCCGCAAATAAGCGCACGGCGACAGAGGCTGCGGAAAAAAGTAGCTTAATGTCATCCCGAGCGAAGCGAGGGATCTGCTTTTTCGCCAATCCAAAGAAAAAAGCAGATTCCTCGGGCAAACCGCGCCCTCGGAATGACACTTTTGGGATTTTTCCGCAACATGTACAGGCGGCAATCCAGGCTCACTAAGTTAGAAGAAAACTTGCGATCAACTGCCGTGGTAGGGGTTTTACAGTTGCGAACACGCGCCGCTCTATATTAACCATAAAGATATCATACAACATGTTTTAATTATGAGTTAATCGGCATCAGCGAATTCCCTCAGCGGGACTGCTGAACTTCCAGCTTCTGCACGCGAAAATTCAACTCTTCGGCGGCGTAGAGAGTATTTTCGTTGGGGCACGCCACCCCATGCGTCCAGCCGAACTGTCCCGCCGTCTTTCCTTCCTTGCCGAATGCGCCCAGGGCGTTTCCGCTCAGATCGAACTTGACGAAGCGGCCGGCGGCGCCATCGGCGACCCAGATGATTTGATTGGGTCCCGGCGTGATGCACATGGACCAGGGCGCGCCGGTGTTTGTCCAAACTTTCAGGAGATTGCCTTCGGCGTCAAACACTTGAACGCGGCGGTTCCCCCGATCGCCCACGTAAACAATTCCCTTCTGGTCCACCACAATCGTGTGCGGGGTATTGAATTGCCCGGGATCCGGCCCGCGCCTTCCCCAGTCCTTGATGAAATGCCCGTCGGCGCCGAAGTGCGCGACCCGCGAATTGCCGTAGCCGTCGGAGATAAAGAGACTCCCGTCCGGCGCGAAAGCAATGCCTGTTGGCTGATAGAAAAAAGTGGGCCCCGGAGCGCCATGCTCGACCACATGGGTTTCCCAGGTCCAGGCTTCCGGTTTCTTGCCCAGAACCATTTGCAGGCGTGTCTGCTGGTCCATCTTGATGATGAGATTCGAACCCGCATCCACATACCAGATGTTGTCCTGCGGATCGATGAAAACGCTGTGAGGAGCCTCGTAGACATCCAGACCTTCGCCAATAAAGCGCATAAAGGTCCCGTCAGGCCGGAACTCCATCAGAGGGTGCTTGCCCCGGTTAGCCACGTAGATGTTGCCCTTCGAGTCGAGAGACACGCCGACCGCTTCTCCGAAATAGACATCGTCCGGCAGCTTCAAGAATTCCGTGTTGGCCCGAACGGTCAGCTCCGGGGGCTTGGCTTGCTGCGCGGATAATGAAGGGGAAAACATCGTCCCAATGGCTAAAATCGGCGCGAGGCAAGCGACCCGTTTCATGATTTTATCCCTCCCTTTCTCTCTTCCTTACTTCACGGCGACGAACCGCTGCACCCTCTCGCCGTTCGAAACTTCTCCCGTGTAGATGTTGCCTTTCGAATCAACAGCGATCATATGGAGCCCCATGAATTGGCCGCCGTTTTGGCTCATGGTGCCCATTCGCCCGAGGACTTCGCCGTCTTCACGGTTGAGGAACCAGATGTGGTTGTTCGTCAGATCGGAAATAAACAAAAACTTCTGCGGCTTGTCGGGCGAAAAGGCCACGCCGCCGGTGGAACCTCCCTGGCCCGTCGATGGCGCCAGGATGAATTCCTTCACGAACTTGCCTTGCTTGGTGGTGACCTGAATGCGATTGGCCATCCGGTCGGCCGCGTAGACAAACCCATCGCTGGAAATATTCAGAGTAAGATGGCCCCTGAACTCCTTGGGCATCGGTCCATTTGGCGTATATTTGCGGTCTGCGTCATCGGTGCTCATTTCCGACAAGGGTTTTCCGTAGGCGCCCCAGCCGCGTTTGAATGCAAAAGTATCCAAGTCGAACACCATCACGCGCCCGCCCAGGTAACTATCGGCGGCGTAGATTTCGTGCGCAGGTTCGTCGAGGCGTATCTCCTCGATATTCCCCACAATCATTGGCGTCGTCGGGGGATACTTGGCGCGGAAAGCCGCTACCGCCGCCGGATCGAGCCGAGCGCCGCCGCCAACGCTGCCCGGGTATGTTCCGAGCGGGCCGGGGCTGCCTTTGCCAGGGACGTGGGGCTCTTTACTGATAGCTGCCTCGCCGTTAACCGCCAACCTGTCCGGCGCGCGAGGCACTTCACCGACCGGCTGCCCGGTCTTGGGATCGTATTTGCGGACCGTGTCCTGTCCGATGTAGACAAACCCCTTGCTGTCCACGGCCATGCCGTGTCCTTCGGGCGCGTCAAAGGAACCGATGACGTCGCCGTTTTTGTCGATGTGAATCATGGAGGGAGGGAGAGTGCAACAGTCGGTAGTGGGATTGGGCAGCTCCGCGCGCAGTTCCATATCTCTCAAGTCATGCGGACGATCGAGCACCCAGACGTTGTCATCCTTATCCACGGCCAGCCCTGTGACGCCTCCCATCTTCCATTTGTTCGGCAAGGGTTTAGGCCAGTCCGGATCGAACTTGTACTTTGGCGCGGTTTGCGACTGCGCTCCCAGCGCTGCACACATAACCAACAAACAGAGGCCCGCTAATACCACGTAGGCACGGCTCCGTACAATTCTGTCGCTGTTCATCTGCCCCTCCTCAAATCGCGTTGTGGGACCCTCGGTTTGAAACGCCGACTGCGCGGAGTCTATTCCTTGAGCTAGTGCCTGTCAACCAATCCGCCTGTTGGGAAAAATTATGAAGCGCGCGCGGCAATCGATGGATTTCGAAACCACGGGCGTTGCCGTGGGCTGACATGCGTCGGCGATTTCAGCGCCGAAAGTAGTCGAATGGATTGAGCTTCGCGAAACGAGGGGCCATCAGAGGCGGGCGTAATCTACGCTCGCCTCCGCGGCGATACTGTACAACTGAGAAACCCGATCTGACGATTCCGCTGAGCTTAGAAGATTAACTTCAAGCCCAGTTGAATGTCACGGCTGCTTCCCGAGCCGAGCACGGGGTTGCCCGCAGCTGCGTCCGGGGTCGCGTTGGCTAGGGCAAGGGGCGTGGGGAACGCCGATGGATCGTTGGCAGTTAGGTGTCCCGAATCCACCTGCCCGAAGACAGGATGGTTGAGGACATTGAAGAATTCCGCGCGGAACTGCGCGGTCAACCGTTCCTTGAATTTCCAGGCCTTCGTCACGGACATGTCCCAAGTCCGGAAATTCGGGTTGAGGAAAACGTTCCTCCCAACCGTCCCGTATTGCCCATAGGGCGGCGGGATCAGGACAGAGTTCCCCATGGCGTAGCAGCCAGTGTTCGTAAGCGACGCGACAGCAAGCGTGCCGAGTGCTTGCGATTTCGCTAAGCATGTTGCGTTGCTCGTGCCAGCGAAAAAGGGGATTCCGTTGGGCGTCGCGGTGAAGTCCTTGCGGTTGCCGTAGAAGTCCCAGGTGTCTCCATAAAAATTCGGGTTCCCGGCCGCCTCACCGGTTCCGCTAAAATCATCAAGACCATTAGAATTGGAATCCTGAACAGCCCAGGGCGTCCCAGGCTGTATGGTTACGATCGAATTGATGGTCCAGCCTTGCAAAATCTGCCCGGGAGTTTTCAATCCTGGCAGCGCATAGGTCAGCTCAAAGGTGAACCGACGACGGATGTCGTAATCGCTGTTCCCGTAGTTCAAGTCAGGGAGCAGGTTATTGAACGGAACGGGACTCCCAAAGTTCTGGGAAACATCGTCGAGAGCGTGGCTGTAAGTGTAAGCAGCGGTGAACGACAAGCCGTGGGAGGTCCGCTGCGTTAATGTGACCTGCAAGGCGTTGTAGTGAGACCTGTCTTGGTTCGAGAGTTGGTCAATGTAGGAGATGAACGGGAAGAACGGGAGTTTGCCTGGAGTGGAGTAGCGCCCGACCTCGGGCAGGGTCGGATTGCAGTTGTCGAAAGGCGTGGCGTCGGAGGCGCTGGCGATGCACAACTGCGCAGGACTGCCCGCGACAGAGGGGTCTCCCCATCCAGCACCCACTGGCGGTGCGTTGATGTCCCTTGTCCCTAAGATCTTCGTACCGTGATTCCCAAGATAAGCAACGTCAAGGGAGAGGTTGTTGGTGAAGCTATGCTGTATGTCGATATTCCAGGTTTCCACATAGGGTACGCGAAGATTGCGATCGAAGGAGGCAGTCGAGCAAGGCCCCGGGGACGTGCCAGCCAAGGATTGAAGGGATGCAGGGAGAGCAGGGTCAGGCTTCGGAAGCGGCGTTCCGTCACCGCATGCTAGGGTAGCGTTGAAGATTGGCGTATTCGGGCCATTGTTCTGCCATCCAGGCGTCAGGGATGATGACAGCGGATTGACGGTGGCGACTGCGATCGTGCCGGGTCCCGGCGCGCAACTACCGTTCGTGCAAATCGCGGCTCCTGTCGGAACCTTGCCGAGGCCCAGCGAGTTACCGCCGGCATTCAGGAGCGCAGAAGATGGAACGAACTCATACATTAGACCCGCGCCCGCACGGATCACCGTCTTCTGGTTGCCGAAGATATCCCAGGCGAAACCCACGCGAGGCGACCAATCGCGGTGATCGGGGTTGTAGGGAGAAGTGATCCCAGCACCGACCTGCACGAAGCCGGTTGGCGAGTTGGGATCGAAGTTGCCCAACCGGTTGGCGGTATCTGTCCAAATCGTGCCCAGCTCGTAGCGCACGCCGATGTTGATCGTAAGTCTTGGTGTCGCCCGGAAGTCGTCTTGGAAGAAAGCGGCGAGGTGATTCGTATGAACGTCCCGAACCGCGTCGCCCACAAGGATCCTGTCACCAGTGCCTACGATTCCAAAGAGGTAGTTCTCAAGAGAAGTGCACTTTTTTTCGTTTGCAGGATTGAAGGCGGAGCAGTCGCCGCCGCCGCCAAAATTGATCCGCCCCTTCGCGCTGTTGGTGGCGCCGGAAGTGGTTTCCACGTAGTTATACTCGCCGCCAAACTTGAAGGCGTGCTTGCCCTTCAGGTAGGAGATGTGGTCGAGAATTTCGGTGTTCTGGTTCGGCCCGACGATCTTGGGCCAGTTGCCTCCGAGCTGGACGAACCCTGAGGGCTTGATAGTTGGGAAACCGAAATAGACAGGGTTGGTTACGCCCGTGTTGATGGCGTAGCCCGTCGGTACCCCGCCGGAGAGACCCCATGGGCCGTCCGGATTAGCGTTATGGTCCACAGAAAAAAACGGCAGCCGGTAATGTGTGTAACCCACCTTGAATTCGTTGACAATCGCTGAGTTGGGAACATACGTCCAGCTCCCCGAACCCACTCGAGCGTTTACGGGAAACAGGGACTCGTAGAAGTACGAAGCGATAGCCGATGGGTTGTCATTATAGGTACCCGCTCCGTCGCCGATGAAAAACATGCCGCTCAAGGTGTTTTTGTCATTGGGGTGATAATCGACTTTAGCCAGGCCGTTGTACGTATTGTTCACGTTCTGATACGCGGCCACACCGTTTGGGATGACCTGCTGGGGGATACCGGCGAATTGGGTTCCTGGGTTATACGGGAATACGTTCTCAACGGAACCGCTGGGGGGTGAAACCTGGCAAGTCGTGGAGTTCAAGCCGGCCAGGGTGGCGCTGAGCGGGCTAAGCTGGGGGTACAGCCCTGGATTCGCAGTATGGGCGGCGTTGACAGCGAGGCAAGCATCGACCATGCTCAGGGCCGGGTCGCCAATCTTGGCATCCACGGGTTCAGTGACCGCCGATATCAGGCCCAGATTGATCAGCTGCGCTTCATAGCCAACATACCAAAACAGCTTGTCCTTCAGGACGGGACCGCCGGCGGTGGCGCCGTATTGCTCGAACCCGAGCGACGGCGGTGTACTGCCCTGGGGCGTGAAAAAGTTCAACGCGTCCCAGGAACCATCACGTCCAAAGGCGTATGCCGTGCCGTGCAGAGAATTCGTGCCGGATTTCAGCCCCACATTGATTGCAACTCCGGGCTTCCACCCCACTTCCGCCTTGGGATCCTGCTGAATGTTGAATTCCTGGATGGCGTCAATCGGCAGCAGCGTGGCCGCATCACCGGCAGGCGCGTAGCCATTGAGCAGTTGCGAACCCTGGCCCCATTCATACAAGTTCAAGCCGTCCAGCAGGAACATCGAATCGCCGGGACGCAGGCCCATACTCGACTGATTGCCTCCGCCGCCGCCCGGTTGATTGACGAATCCAGGGCGCAGCGTGAGCAAGTTAACGAAGTTGCGGCCGTTCAGTGGAAGATCGGCGATCTTTTGAGTTTCAATATTGCCAGTCAAGGTAGCCGAGGTGGTTTCCACGAGCGGGATCGCTTCAGTCACGGTAACCGTCTGGTTTTGCTCTCCCGTCTGCATGATGACGTCGATCTTGGCTTCCTGACCAACCCCCAAGTTCAAGCCTTCGCGGTCGAAAGTCTTAAAACCCTTGTATTCGACACGGAGCCTGTAGATGCTAGGGTCGAGGTTCGGGGCGGAATACTCTCCCGCCTCATCCGTGGTCAAGTTTCGGGTGACGCCTTTCAGCACGTCCGTCACGGTCACCGTGGCGCCCGCAATGATGCCGCCGGATTGGTCACGAACGGTTCCCTGGATGCGGCCTTGATTGGATTGCGCGAAGAGCGAAGCGGAGATCAGCAATATCCCTACGATGGAAAGCAACACCCGTGCAATACTCGTAAATCTGAACCGCCCTGACACGCAGAGCACTGAAAGGCTCATAGGACACCCCCCTTTTAAGCTCTAAGTGAAAATCCTGCCCGTGGACACTTCTTATGGACGCGTCTTTAGCATCTGTGGGAGTGGGAAGTCAATGATTTTCTTTTTCTAATCCGGGTAAATGGAAATCCAAGGGTTTGGTTAACGCAGGGAGCGGGAAACGTCCCTGGGCTGAGGCGATGGTTCACTTCATGGAGGGCAAGACGGGATGGAGTCCAAACGCTTCGTTCTCAAACATATCCTCGCAAATCGCTTCGCCGGCCCGGGCGTTGGGCCGCAAGCGGAACGTTCTTTGGGTCGCATCCCAGGTCCTGGTGTAGGCGATCGGGTCGTCAATAGTAATATCAAGTAATATATTATTGTAGTCAACTCGCCGGAAACGCTCGGTGAGGTGCAACTTGTCGCTGTGCGGATGGCCCATCCGGTCGAGCCAATCGACATCGCTGATGTCGACGGTGTCGACGACAAATGTATCTCCGTCCCACCGGCCAATCGAGTGCCCCATCCAAAGCGGCTTAAGGCCTGGAGGATGTTGACGCCCGTCCGTATAGATTTGCCTCAAATTGCGCCCAAAAAACATCATCGTGCGGCCAGGGAGTTCCGTGATCTGCATGGCGGCCTGGACAGCGGCATAGACTCGCGGCACGCTATTGGGGAGACAGCTGTAAGCCGGGTCATTCGATTCTTCCACCGGGTGCGGGCCGAACGAAGGCTTGTTGCTTTTAAATTTCTCCTCTGCCCAGGGGGTCATGGGAGGTTCATCGGCCATCAGCGCATAGTTGTACCAAGGCACGCCACGCGGTGCGCGAAGGGCCCAAGTTCCCGCCAGGCTCTTGGCAGGAACAGGTTTCTGGTCCTTTGCGGTTTCCGACTGAGTTGCATCGGATTGCGCGCCAGATTGCGAGAGTGCCGCGAACGAGAGCGCCAACGCGGCCGGCAGCAGAAGAAGCGAAGAAATTGATCTACGCATTTGAAACTCCATCTTTCTTTACGCAAATTCAAAAGACTTCGTTCTCACCATGGCCTACCTGGAGGGTAACATCGGCTTCAGCCCAAAAGCATCGTTGATAAACATATCCTCGCAGGCTCCTCCCCCGGCCCGTGCAGTCGGCGGTCTTAACTGGAAAACTTTGTTCGCGGTCCAGGGCGCCGTGTAGGCCTTCGGATCGTCAACCGTTAACTCAAGGTCAAGCGTATTGTACGCCACGCGGCGGAAGCGCTCCACGAGGTGAAGCGCATCGCTGTGCGGATGGCCCATCCGGTCAATCCAGGTTCGGTCATTGATGCCGATGGTGTCGACGACGAATGTATCTCCCTGCCAGCTTCCTATGGAGTGGCCCATCCAGAGCGGATGCAGGTCTTTGGGGTGCGGCCGCCCGTCGGTATAGACTTGGCGTACATTCTGTCCGAAGAGCATCAGCGTGCGGCCCGGCTGCTCGATGATCTGCATCCCCGCGGCGATGGCTGCGTAAACACGCGGCACGCCCGGCGGGAAGCAGCCGTAGGCCAAATCATTCGAATTTTCCTCCCTGTTCGGGCCAAAGGAGGGCTTATTGGCTTTGAATTTCGCTTCCGCCCAAGGGGTCATCGAAGGTTCATCCGGTCGAAGCGCAAAATTCCACCAGCCGCCGTCTCCATCGCCGTAAGGGCTGTTCCGAGCGTTGGCTTCGGGGGCGCGCGCACCCCACGTGCCGGATAAGTTGTGTACCGGATTTACCTCCTGACTGCTCACCTTTTCCAGCTGGGCCGGTTTAGGCGCGTCGCCCGTTTGGCAAAATATTACGGACGGAAACAATAGCGCCGAAGTAAATAGGATCGAACGCGTTAAGGAATTTCGCAAATCGGCAACTCCGGTCTTGGTCTTATTGGCGATCCGCCATTTTTTCCTGCTCGCATACGCCTTCCCAGTCGAGGGTCAGACCGGGCTGCAGCTGAAAGCCAATTTGCGCAGTCCAAGGCTTGGTGTACGCCTTTGGATCCTCAATCGTAATGGAGTCGTTTAGGGTGTCATGGTTGACTCGGCGTAGGCGTTCGGTGACGTGCAACGCGTCACTATGCGGATGGCCGGCTCGATCAAGCCAGGTTTTATCGTTGAAGCCGATCACGTCGATGACCAGGGTATCGCCATCCCATTTGCCGATGGAGTCGCCCATCCAGAGCGGAGGATCCAGAAACTCGTCATGCGGGCGCCCGTCTATATAAATGTGGCGCACGATGCGGTCATACTCGTACATCATGATCACTTCATCCGGCAGTTGCACAATTTCTATAGGTTTGGGATGAAGATAGATACGCGGCAGGCCCGGCGGAAAACAGCCGTAAACCGGATCGTTGGATTGCTTCGGCGTTGTTTTATTGGGGCCAAAGACAGGCTTGGCGGCCTTGTATTTTTCCTCTCCCCAGGCGGTCATGGGAGGACCTTCCTTAGTAAAGGCAAAGCTGGAATAAGCGGCGGCGCTTGCGGATGGGCGTATCAGCCAGAGTCCGGAAAAATCGGCCGGCGCCGGCATCTGAGGCTGCGTGGACGCCGATGGTTCAGCCTTTTGAGCGAGCGCGATGGAAAAGGAGGCCAATAGGATGGGCACTCCAAGGATCGCACACATTGGGTGTTTGCGCATGAAGCCCATCAAGGGTTCCGATCTCCGCAAGCGTGAATTTAGTTACGGCAGCGAATTCAACAAGGACCGTCCAGATCAGCGCAGCCTCAGTTATCCTCGGCGCCGAGCGCGGTTATTACTTTGCCGTCGGCCATTTCGAGTTTCAGAACGCGCAGGACGTTGGCCCCGTTCTTGGCGCGATTTCCAACCATCGTAATTTGATCGCCGGGCATGAACATTTCTTTTGTCCACCCGCGCCGGTGCAGAACGCCTGGATTGGTGAATTCCCCGTCCCATTTAACGAGCTTGCCGCTGTCATCTGGGACGTTGATAAAAAGCTGGCAATGGGGATTGATAAAATCGAACTCCACCACCGTTCCCTTAAGGCTCGTGGTTTGCGAAGTATCGTATGCCGCGGCGCCGTGGTGCGCGAACATTGGACCCGCAAATAAGAGAACCGCTGCCACAAAGTACAAAATAAATGTCAGCTTGCGTGTCATGCTATGCCTCCCTCGTGTGCGTTCTAATTTTGCCGACTCCTCACTGCGTTACTTTGCCGGGACAAATTTCTGGATCCGTTCCCCTGTCGTGACTTCACCCGTATAGATGTTTCCTTGTGAATCCGCGGTGGCAACGTGCAAACCGTGAAACTGCCCCGGCAGATGTCCGGCATGGCCGATCCTGCCTGCCACCGATCCATCGTTGCGGTTCAGAATCCACACCACGCTGTTCATCATATCCGCGACATAAAGATACTTCTGTTGCGGGTCAGGAGAAAAATTAATGGAGCCGGCCGTGTTGTTGCCGCTATTACTGGCCACCGGAAATTCCTTCACGAATTTGCCCTGCTTGGTGAAGACTTGAATCCTGTCGCCGCCGCGGTCGCAAACGTAAACCATCCCGTCATTGGAAATGTGCACGCAGTGCACCGGCTCGCGGAATTGCTTCGCCGGCGGATCACCTGGAACACGCGGCGGCAAAGGATCGTTATTGACTTGATCCAGAGGAATGCCGTAGGCTCCCCAACCGCGCTTGAACGCCCCGGTATCGGAATCGTACACGATCATCCTTTTATTCAAATATCCGTCCGCGATGTACAGCTCATGGGCCGCATCATCCATTTCCGCAGCGGCGACTCCGCGCAAAAGAAGGCTTGTCTGTTGATTATCCTGTTTCTGCTGATCCTGCTGTTCCACGGCGGGCCCACGATGGCCAAACTCGGAGATGAACTTTCCGTCCGCCGTAAATTTTAGCAGCGTGTCCCCGGACCTCGCGCCTCCCAGCCAAACGTTTCCCTGCTTATCCACAAAAATTGTGTGTTCTGAAACAGGCCAGCCGGGCGCGTAGTTGGGGCCGCCCCAGGACCGAAGAAGGTCGCCCTCGACATTAAATTCCAGAACAGCGGGCGGCGGCACACAGCATTCCGCGGTGGGCGGAATGAGCGTCGCGAAGTTCATGGTCTTGTCTAGATCACGCGGACGGTTCAGAACCCAGATGTTATCGTTTTTGTCCACGAACATGCCGGTGACGCCCATAATGGTCCAGTTGATGGGCAACGGTTTGGGCCAATTCCCGTCCAGCGTGTAGCGAGGAGCATCCTGCGCTTGTGCGGGGAGAGCAGGACTCAGCAGCAAACTCCCGCAGAGTCCGATAAGCAAGGTGCATGCCGTCATCCATTTGTTGATAGAACGCATTCGGGTGCTCCTCTCTGTAGCTGCCTGATCGTCAAGCGGCTTCGGCGACGATTCCGGTGTTAAATGGAAAGCTCAGTGTTCTTCTGCGCGTTTAGGTAACGACCTCAGCGTCAAATTGAGCTTCGCCGCAAATTAGCCATTTAAAATCTACTCGACAGACAAGGAAAACCGCGACTGGCTTTTGCATTGCCAGAAACATGCTTTGATTGCATCCGTGCCCGCATTCACGCCTGCATCGCTATAACAAAGACGGGCCGCGCAATGAGTTGGTTTCAGCAGCGTCAAAAATTTCCACCGGCGCAGCATAGTGAAGCAGTGTTTGTAAGCCCAGACTGTATTCATTGCAGGTTTCAGGCGACCTCGAAATTAAGAAATCCGGCACGATCAAAACAAATTTGTGGGTGAGGCTTACATTTGATTGTCCGGATGTCAAGGCAAATCCCCTGACATCTTTGGAACAGAATGCCAATGGGCCTGCTGAGTTAGGAACGAGACGCGCCGTCCTAATCGCCCGATCTATAAGAAGTTGTAAGGGGCTCTCATGCGCAGGCGGCGAACGAACGATTTCGAAGTGCGCCGCCACCACGTGGTACGAAAGGATCACCCTGCGCCGTTCGCACCCTCCTGTTTTTTGCCCTTGACAAAATCAAACAGTTGTTTTAAACATATGTTTGATATGGCTCACCATGCGCTAACACGAATGCCCGCTCCGGTCCGCGCGCGCTCCAAACGGAAACCTCCGGACTTGACGCGCGACAAACTCATCGAGGCGGCCGGCTATGTATTTGCCGAACGCGGGTATCGCGACGCGACCATTCGGGACATCTGCCGCCGCGCGGGCGCCAACGTCGCCGCTGTGAATTACACCTTTGGCGACAAAATGGGCCTGTACACGGAGGTGCTGCGGCATTCCATGCGCGCGGCAGGCCAGGCGGTGGCGATGAGCGCCGCTCTCGATTCCAGCCTTTCTCCCGAAGGGACCATTCGCGGCGTGATCCGGGCGCGGCTGATGAGCCTTTGTCAAGGGCCGCGGCCTGACTGGCACTTTCGCCTGGTGATGCACGAATTCTCACATCCCACACCGGCGATGGGACGCGTGGTGGACGAAGGAATGCGGCCGATCTATGACCGTGTGCGCAAAGCGGTCGGTGCGATCATCGGGCTGCCGCTGGACCATGAAACTACTCGGCTCTCGGTGAACAGCATCGTCGGACAAATCCTTTTCTATACGTTCTCCCAGCCGGTGCTCTCGCATCTACAGCCGGAACTGAAGCTCACGCCGGCTCAATTAGACCGCATCGCGGACCACATCGCGGATTTCTCGTTCGCGTATTTGAAGAAAGTGGGGCACGGCAAACGCCATGGATGAAATGAAAACCAGCACGATGACTCAAGCGCCTTCTGCGGAGGAGCAGCGCACGACGCCGCCTCCCGCAATCAGCGCGCCGCCTGCGGAAAACAAAGCGCCGCGTTCGCGCCTGGTGCGTATTTTGCTCGTCGCGGGAGTGGTCATCGCCGCGCTGGTGATCTGGAAAATATTTTTCGCTGCGCCGAGTCTTCCGGCCAGCATCATTGCGCTTAGCGGGCGCATTGAAGGCGACGATTCCGCGGTGGCGCCGAAAACCAGCGGAAAAATTCTCGAGGTTACCGTGCGCGAGGGCGACACCGTAACCGCCGGGCAGGTGATCGCGCGGCTGGACGACGCGCAGGTGCGCGCGCGCGAAGATCAGGCGCGGGCCGCGCTCACGGATGCGCAGGCAAAAATGCAGGGCGCGCGCGACCAAATCGCCGTGCTGCAGGAGCAGTTGCACCAGAATCAATTGCAAACTGGGCAGTCGTCGATGGACGCCGAGGGCCGCGTCCGGCAGGCGCAAGCGGACCTGACGGCCGCGGAGGCGGACCTTGTGCAGCAGCAAGCCGCGTTGCGGCTCGCCGAATTCAACCGCGATGCCTACTCGCGGCTCGCCAAGACCGGCGCCGCTTCCCAACAGCAAGGGCTGCAGGCCGAGGTGCAAGCCGACCAGCAAGCAGCGGTGGTGGCCGCCTCACAGCGCAAGGTGGAATCGGCCCGGGGCGCGCTTACGATGGCGCGGGCGAACCTGGAAAATCCAAAAATTCGCGACTCGCAGGTTTCCAGTACCGAAGCGCAAATTGCCCAGCAGCAATCGACGATCGCCGCAGCAAAAGCGCAGACGGCCCAGGCGCAGGCGCAACTCGCGGAGTCGGAGGCCGATCGCGCCGATTTGACCGTCCTCGCGCCATTTTCGGGCACCGTACTCACCCGCGCCGCTGAACCCGGCGAAGTGGTGCAGGCGGGCACGGCGATCGTGACGCTGCTCGATCTCTCCAAGGTTTATCTGCGCGGTTTTATTCCGGAAGGGCAAATCGGGAACGTGAAAATCGGCCAGCCGGCGCACGTTTTTCTGGACTCCAATTCCAATCAAGCGCTGAACGGCTCCGTTCTGCGAATCGACCCGCAAGCGACGTTCACTCCGGAAAATACCTACTTTCGCGACGATCGCGTGAAACAAGTGGTCGGCGTGAAGGTACAGCTCACGCAGGGGATCGGCTTCGCAAAACCCGGCATGCCCGCGGACGGCGAGATCCTGACAAACGGCACCGCGTGGCCGCCGCACAAACGGGCGGCGCAATGAACGCTGCCTCCACGGACCGGGTAGATCTCCTCGCGAGCGGCGCCGCGACTTCCGCGCCCGCCATAGATGTTCGCGGCCTCAGGAAATGCTACGGCGCTCTCGAAGCCGTGCGCGGAATTTCCTTTGAGGTGCGCCGCGGGGAAATATTCGGTTTGATCGGCGCCGACGGCGCGGGCAAAACCACCACGTTTCAAATTCTCGCCGGAGTGATGGAAGCCACGGGCGGCACGGCGGAAATTTTCGGAAGGCCGGCGCGCGACGCGCGCGCGCGAACCGGATATCTCACCCAAACGTTCAGCCTCTATCCCGACCTGAGCGTGGCTGAAAACATCCGCTATATCGGCGAATTGCGGCACGTTCCTCCCGCGGAAATCGACGCGCGCGGCGGCCGTTATCTGAAAATGTTTGACATGGATCGCTTCTCCAGGCGCCTGGCATCCCAATTGAGCGGCGGCATGAAACAGAAATTGGCGCTGGTGTGCGCGCTCGTTTCCGAGCCGGATGTTCTGCTTCTGGATGAGCCGACGACCGGCGTGGACCCCGTGTCGCGGCGGGAGTTTTGGGACACGCTCGCTCATCTCGCCGGGCAGGGCCTCACCGTGCTGATCGCCACTCCGTATCTCGATGAAGCGGAGCGATGCCATCGGATCGCTTTGGTTCACCTCGGCGAAATTCTGCAAGTCGGCATGCCGGACGAATTCCGCGAGAGTTTGCACGCGAAACGCATCGAGTTGCGCTCGCCCGATCTGCGCAAGGCGCTCCCGGCGGTACGCAGGGCAATTGCCCACCATGCGGACATCTTTGACGTGCAGCGATTTGGAGACCGCCTCGATTTGCTCTCGCATTCGCCCGAAGACGCGCAGGAAAAGATCGAAGAATCCATGCGCGCGGAGGGAATTCCAATCGATGGCGTGCGAGTGGATGAACCCACGCTGGAAAACACGTTTGTCGCCACGCTCCGGTCGCTCAATCAGGAGATGCGGGACACGCCCTTTCCCGCGCGCCGCGACCACCGGGACAAGCGCGGGCAAATCGCAATCGGCGCGGAACACCTCACCAAGCAATTCGGCTCCTTCACCGCTGTGCATGATGTAAGCCTGCAAGTGCGCTACGGCGAAATCTACGGATTGCTCGGCGCCAACGGCGCGGGAAAAACAACCACGATCAAGATGCTGTGCGGTTTGCTGGAGGCTTCCACGGGAAACATGCAGCTTGCGGGCGAGCGCGGCGCATTTCGCTCCACCGAAATCCGCCAGCAGATCGGTTACATGTCGCAAAAATTTTCGCTTTACGACGATCTTACAATCGCGGAGAACCTGGATTTCTTCGGCGGAGTTTACGGAGTCCCCCCGAAACAGCTCAATGAGAAGGAACGCTGGGTGCTCGAGTTTTCGGGGCTCGAGGGCAAGGAACAACAGATCACCAGAAGTTTGCCGGGCGGCTGGAAGCAGCGCGTGGCGTTCGGCAGCGCCATCATGCACGAGCCCGGCATTGTGTTCCTCGATGAGCCGACCTCGGGCGTCGATCCGTTGGCCCGCCGCGCGTTTTGGATGATGATCAATCGCCTCGCCGATGCGGGCACCGCTGTCCTGGTGACCACGCACTATCTCGAAGAAGCGGAGCAGTGCAACCGGCTTGGTTTTATGGTGGCGGGTGAACTGCTCGTGGAGGGAACGCCGAGCGAAATCAAAGCGCGGCAAAAAGGCCACCTGCTGGAATTTCGCGTGGACCAGCCGCAACGCGCGGCCGATCTCTTGAAGTCGGAAACGCAGCACTGGCGGGTTGCGCTGTTCGGCAAACGGCTCCACGTCATCACGGACGGCGACATTGACGCCGGCATTCGCGAGAACACGGAAAGGCTTGAAGCCGGGGGAGTACAAGTGATCGAGGCGCGCGAAGGGCGCTTCTCGCTGGAAGACGTGTTCATCAGCGTGGTCGAGCAGGCCCGCGAACGCGGCAAGATCGGCGCGGAGAACTAGAAACATTTCATATATGGCCGAGCATTCAAACTCGACAGGACTTCAGGGGCTAATGCCCTCGTTTTTCAGGTCTCTGCATGTCGCTGCTAAAGCAGCGACCCACAATGACCATTCAAGAGATGGCTTGGAGAGGAAGAAATCATGCGGCGAATTTTCGCGCAAGCAAGAAAAGAATTGACGCAACTTCTCCGCGACCGCCTCGCCGTGATGCTGGCGCTCCTGCTCCCCGTGATTTTGCTGCTGCTGCAGACTACGGCCATTTCGCTGACCGTGAAGGATCTCCCCATCGTTGTGCAGGACTTGGATCAGTCGCAGGCGTCCCAGAAACTGGTGGACGCGTTCCGCCAGTCGCTGAGCTTCCACGTCGCCTCGTGGCCCACGGACAAACAGCCGGAGGAGGCTTTCGCCTCCAACAAAGCGCGCGGCGCGTTGATTATCCCGGAAGAATATGGACGAAAAATCGCGCGCGGCGAAGACGCCACGGTGCAGATATTAGTGGACGCGTCGGACGGGAACACCGCGCAGATCATCTCCGGCGACGCAGCGCAAATCGTTCGCGCCTACAACGCGGAAAACGCGGGAGCGGCCCGTCCCCAGCCGGTCGCGGCCGCGATCCGGCTGTGGTACAACCCGAGCCGTTCGTCGCAGAAGTTTTATGGACCCGGAATCTATGTGCTGGCCATGTCTCTTTTTCCGCCGCTGCTGGCGACGCTGGCCATGTCCAAAGAAGGTGAGCAGAAAACGATTCTGCAGGTCTACGTCTCGAACATTTCGGCGCATGAATTTCTGCTGGGAAAGATCGCCGCATTCATGATCGTGGCCACGGCGGAAGGAATCATCCTCATGCTGATTTTATTCATGGGATTCGGCCTGCGCTTCGCCGGCGATCCGTCGGCGTTTTTTGTGGCCACGATTCTGTACATGTTCACGGTCACGGCTTTTGGAAACATGATCGGCGCGGCTATCCCCAGCCAGGTGGCCGCCATGCAGGCGGTTGCCACGGCCGGATTCCTGCTGGTGTACATGCTGTCCGGCTTGCTCTTCCCTATTCAAAACATTCCTGCCGGCATTCGCTGGATTTCGAATTTTATCTGGGGCCGCTACTACATCGAAATCGTGCGCGACGCGCTCCTGGCGGGCGGAGGCTGGGCGTCGGTATGGCTCAAAGTGCTTGCGATCGCAGTGATCGGCTCTTTTTTTTACGCGATGGCGTGGCGCAACATGCGGCGAATGCAATTGAAGGATTAAGCCATGAATAAGATTCGCAATTTGATCGGGTACCGCATGCGGGCGTTGATCCTCAAAGAGTTTCGCCAGATTTTGCGGGATCGCCGCCTGGCCATTTCCCTGATCCTGCCGCCCACGCTGCAATTGCTTCTTTTCGGATTCGCTCTTAACGCGACCGTCACCAATCTGCGGCTCGGCGTCGTGGACGACAGCAGGACTCCGGAAAGCCGCGAACTGGTCGCGAACATGACCGAAAGCAGGGCCTTCCAGGGCGCCGGCACGTATTTCGACGTGAACGAAATGAGCAAGAAGATCGCGGACGGGGACCTGGATGCCGGACTCGTTATTCCCTACGACTACGCGCGCGATCTGCAGCGCGGCCGGACCGCCACAGTGCAGGTGCTGCTGAACGCCATGAATTCCAACACCGCCACGATCGGCGAAGGATTTGCCGAAGGTGTGATTGCGTCGTACAACCAGACGCTCGCGGGCCAAGGAATTCACGCGCGGTTTCAGGAGATTGCCGCGCCGAACGTGAGCCGCCTGGGCATGGTGCTAATCCATCCCGCATATCTCTACAATCCGGGCCTCGAGCCCACGTGGTTCATCGTGACCGGCATTCTGGGCGTGCTCCTGATCTTGAATGGCTCGTTGATTTCCGCCGCGGCGATTGTGAAGGAACGCGAGGCGGGAACGCTCGAGCAGCTTTTGATGTCTCCCGCCTCGACGACGCAGATTATAGTCGCCAAGCTTTTTCCGCTTTTCGTGCTGTTGTGCATGATGGGGACTTTCGCGGTGATGATGATGCGCGCTGTGTTTGGAATCCCCTTTCGGGGAAATGTATTTTTGGTCGTTTCCGCCGCGGCCCTTTGCTTGTTATGCGGGATCAGCATCGGCACGTTCATTGCCACGTTCACAAAGTCGGCAAGGCAGGCGCAGCTTACTCTCTTTTTCGTGAATCCTCCGCTCACCTCGCTCTCCGGGGCGTTCACGCCGGTGGAAGCAATGCCGAAATGGCTCCAGCCTGTTGCGCAATTCAATCCTATTCAGCACTTCGGCCAGATCTCGCGCGGCGCGATGTTGAAGGGAAGCGGGATCGAAACCTTGTGGCCGAATTTCCTCGCGCTCCTGGCGTTCACGGTCATCCTCGTTTCGTTCAGCATCTGGCGATTCAGAAAACAACTCAGCTAAGCCCGGCTCGGGAGATTGTGTGCAAACCGCCAGATCTTTGTAGGGCACGGCTTCAGAGGCTGCGGAAAAAAGTAAGTTAATGTCATCCCGAGCGAAGCGAGGGATCTGCTTTTTCGCCAATCCCAAGAAAAAAGCAGATTCCTCGGGCAAACCGCGCCCTCGGGATGGCACTTTTGGAATTTTTCCGCAACCTGTTCAGCCGAGCCGTGAAGTACGCAGAATCAATGCGGCCTTAGCAGCTGGCCTGTTGCAAATCGAGTTGCCGCACAGGTTCATAGGGGAGTCTTATGTATAGAAAAAAAGAAAAAAGGCGAATTTTCTCTAATCTTATCTCGAATGCGGGCGGCAAGCGCCTGGCAGGCCGATTCCCTTTTTTCGCGGCCGCGTTGTTGTTTGCCGCGCCCGCCTTCGCGCAATTCGGCCCGCCGGCGGGGCAATCGCAGGGCGCGCAGGCCGTGCAACTTCCGCTTTCCGGGCGGACGGCGCAATCGAGCGGCACGGTGAAGACTTCCGAGGCGCCCGCGCCGAGCACCACGGCCACAGTGAACACGCTGAGTCCTAGCGTGCAGGTGCAAGGCGCCTACGCGGGAAGCACGCCGGGCGTCGCGAACATGCCGTTCAACGGCATGCTTGGCTTGCGCGAGGCGATCCAGCGCGGGCTCGCGTATAACCTCGGCCAAACCGGCGCGACCCAGGCTTTGCGGCAGGCGGAGGGGCTGAGTAAAGTGGCGCGCAGCGGTTTGCTCCCGAATCTTAACGGCACCATAAACGAAAATGTTCAGACCACCGATCTGCGCGCGGAAGGTTTCCGGTTCAGTTTTCCGGGGTTCTCGATTCCCGCGGTGATCGGCCCATTCAATTACATCGATTTTCGCGCGCATCTTTCGCAGTCCGTTTTCGATTACGCGGCGATCAACAACTATCGCGCCGCGAGCGATGTCGCCAGGGCCAATCGTTACTCGGCGCAGGACGCGCGCGAATTGATCGTCCTCGCCGTCGGCGGAACTTATCTTCAAACGGTTGCGGCGAAAGCGCGCGTGGCTTCCGAAGACGCGCAGCTGCAGAGCGCGAATGCCGTGTTCGACCAGAGCAAGCAGCAGCTCGAACAGGGACTCATCGCGAAAGTGGACGCCGACCGGAACGAGGTGCAGGCGCTGACGCACCAGCAACGCTTGCTCTCCCTCAAAAACGATCTGGCCAAACAAAAAATAAATCTCGCGCGCATGATCGGCCTGCCGGCAAACGATCAATACGATCTCTCCGACGAAGTACCCTTCGCTCCTGCGGCGCCGCTGACCATGGAAGAAGCGCTGGCGCAAGCCTTCCAGCAGCGGGCCGATTTGAAAGCCGCCGAAGCCCAGGTGCGCGCCGCCGAGCGCGCCCACTCCGCCGCGCGCGCCGAACGCTACCCATCGCTCGGAGTCACCGCCGACTACGGCGGCATCGGCGTAAACCCCAACCAAATAGAGACGACCTACACGGCCCAGGCCAGCCTGAAAATTCCGATCTGGCAAGGCGGGAAAGCCGAAGGAGACATCCAGCAATCCGACGCCGCGATGGCGCAACGTCGCGCCGAATATGAAGACTTGAAGGGCCAGATTGAGAGCGACGTCCGAAGCGCCTACCTGGACTTGCAGGCGGCCGCGAGCCAAGTGGAAGTCGCGCAGAGAAATGTGCAGGTCAACAAGGAAGCGCTCGAACTGACGCGGCAAAAAGTGGAAGTGGGAGTGATCGACAACGTCGCCTATGTGCAGGCGCAGGAAGAAGTGACAAACGCCGAGTTCGATTTCATCAACGGCGTGTTCGCTTTCAACGTCGCGAAGCTGAGCCTCGCTCGCGCCATGGGCCGCGCGGCGGATACCCTGCCTGAAATATTCAAGGCTCCTTGAGAACTTCGGCGGGAATCTTGTGCTCGGGCGCTTCGCTGGCGAGCACTCGACGAATCCTCAATCTTCCAAATCTTCGCGAAACACGGGAACTGACGGATCCAGGGCGCCGTCCATCACGTCCACGATCAGGCGTTCGTAAACGGTCGTCGCCTCGGGCAGAGACGTGTAGCCGCGTTCCCAGACCACGACACCGCTGGCAGAATAAATGAGCGTGAAATATCGTCCCGAGGAATATTGAAGTTCGAGCAGCTTGCTGGGCATCTCGGGATCTCCTTCCTGCCCCAAAATGTCCATCAGCGCAACAGACCACTGCCTCCCTTTCGGGTCGGTTACGGATTGGCGCTCGACGTACCGCCAGTTGTCCATGCTCCAGGAAGCCATAGCGATCTCTCTCCGTGTTGCGATGGCGCGGGCTTCAGCCTGCGGGTTTTGGAATTTGCGCGGACCAAACCCCACAGGCTGAAGCCTGAGCCACTAAGGGCCGAGCAGTTCGGTCAGCGCTCTGGCGACCTGCGCCCCGGTGAATGGTTTTGGAATCAGCATGACATTTTGGGCGTCGCGGGATCGGAGACTTTCGTCCGCCTCCTCCGGCGTGTCACTAATGATGACAACGGGGAGGTTGGCGAGATTCGGATCATTGCGCACGGTGTCGAAGAGCGACTCGCTCATGTTGTACACGGAACAGTCGAGCACCAGCGCGTCGGCGTGTTGCTCCGCCAGCATCTCGTTCACGGAGTCGGCAAAGCCGGAGGCGAAGACCTCGAAGCCGCGATCACGCAATGCGAACGACAACAGCTCGGCGATTTCCGGCGTATCGTCAATGAGCAGTATGCGCGGCAAACGAACGCTACTTCGTGGCGTAGTTGCCGGGCAATCTCGGCTTCTTGCCCGCGGATGGTTCCAGATCCAAAACCCAGACGCGGCCACCCGCAATGTAATAGGCGCGGTGGTCGCTCTGCACGACCGCGCCCCAGGCTTCCAGCGTGCGCATGGCGAAGGTGTAGCCCTCGAAATTATTCCGAGTGTGGCTGTACACTTCGTTGGTATGCCAGTTGTCGTTGAGGATCGCGTCGCCGCCGTGCACGCGCGTGACCGTATAGTATTTGTCGAAGGCTGCTTCAGGCCGGACCTCGCGCGTCGCCCCGTGCTTCTTGCCTTCGCTTACGGCATACAAATCCTGCACTTCCGCCGCGGCAGGAGGATTGGGATTAGGAGTGTTGGCGCTCATACCGTCTCCGCCACGGCGGCCGCAGCTTCGGCAGCCCCCATGTTCACCAGGTTTTTCGCATCGGTGGCCTTGATCAAGGCTTCGGGAACGGGTACGCCCATCATGTGCCACTGCATATTGGCGAATTTTTGCAGCGTGGCGATGTGCTCGGCGTGCAAGTGGCCGAAGCGGCCCTGCAGCTTCAAGTATTCCGATACCGGCCGCATCGTTTGCGGGCGGAAACTGTAATCGTATTCACGCTTTTGGTTGTTCCACTCCCAGATCGGATAAAGCCCGCATTCGACGACGAGCCGGCCGAGATCGATCGAGCGCGGCGTCTCGTACACGAAGCCCTTCTGGCAGGGGGTGTAGACCATCAGGAACGATGCGCCCTTGTGGTTCAGGCCCTTGCGCACTTTGTTCATCAGGTCGATCGGATACCCTACGCTGGCCGTCGCCACGTAGCAGTGCGGATGTCCGGCCGCCATCATGCGGGCGAGGTCCTTGGGGAACAAAGTCTTGGCCTCGGGAACTTTCGGGCCCGGCGGCGAGAACGTCGTCATGCCGCCGTATGGCGTGCGCGACGACGCCTGAATGCCGGTGTTCGCGTATTGCTCGTTGTCGTAGCAGATGATCAGGCAATCGTGGTTCCGATAGAGCGCGCCTGAAATCGAGCCGATGCCAATGTCGGACGCGCTGCCATCGCCCGCCTCACAGATAATGTTCGGAAAGGCGCCCTTCCACTTGCCCTTGCGGATCAACGCTTCGTAGGCGGCGGCAATGCCCGCAGTGAAGCTGCCGGCGCTGCCGATCTGCGTGTGCGCCCACGGCACGTTGTAAGGCGTACACAAGTAAGAGCTGTTGGCGACGTACATGCACCCGGTCGGTCCGACCAGGATGGTGTTGTCGCCCGACGCTTTGCTGGTCATCCGGTACTGGATGGACGGCCCGCAGCCGGCGCACGTTCGGTGGCCGGGAACAAAGGGCTCGCTCGCGGGCAATTCTGGGTTGTAGAAGCGCGCTCCCTGGTTCGGGCTGCCCAGCATCGGCAATATCTGTCGCTCGATTTCAATGACTGACATTTTAGATCCTCCGGATGGCGGTGCCAAAACCTGGCACCGCAACTACTTTAGTGCATGCCTTCAAGCCCGTCTCATAAATAACATTGACCGGCTACTCCTCGAAATTAACTACTCTTCGAACCCAACCCAATGCGTGCGCTTTTCGATGCGCCCGCGTTTCTGCGCTTCAAGCATCTTCTGAGTCATCCAGTAGAATTCCTTCAGCACGATGGCCTCGCCGCCCATTCCAGCCATGAAGGAGACAACCAGGGGGCGCTTCTGGCTTTCGTACAGCGCGCCGCAAACTTCCGCGTACAGCGAACCGCCGCTGCTCACGCTGCCCAAGCCCATGTTGGTCTCGATCACGCCGACCACTTTGAACTTGCTGAGGACTTCCTGAACGCGATCGGTTGGGTAGGGCCGGATCGTCCGCAGCCGCACCATGCCGACTTTGGCGCCGCGATCGCGCATATGCTTGATCGCATAGCGCGCGGTCACTCCGTGGGCGCCCTGCAGGAAAAAGACAACATCGGCGTCATCGGTCATGAACTCTTCGACCCAGGGGTCGTATTTCCGCCCGAAAATTTTTGCGAACTCATCGTGCGCCTGCTCGATGACCGCCATCGAACCTTCCATGGCGCGCGCCCTCTCCAGCTGAAGCGGCGGTCCCTGCTCAGGCATGATCTGCGGACCGTGCGACACCGGATGCCGCGGATCGAGCGGGAAGGGATGCTTGTAGGGAGGTAGAAATTCTTTTACCTGGCCCGGATCGGGCAACTCCACATCACACACGATATGCGAAACGAAGAAGCCATCCTGGCAAACCATCTGGGGCAAAAGGACGCGCGGGTCTTCGCCGATCCGGTAGCCGATCAAGTGATTGTCAAACGCTTCCTGCGCATCGCACGACCAGCCCATGAGCCAGCCCATGTCGCGCGTCGAAAGCGCGTCCGTATGCTCGGAACCGAAATCGCCCGGCGGATCGAGCGTGCGGTCCGCGATCATCATCTGCACCGGCATGCGGCTGCCTGAGATCGGCGAATACAGTTCGTAGCCGTACTGCACGCCGACGCCCGAGCTGCCCGTGAAAACGCGCGCGCCGCTCGAAGATGCTCCGTGCGCGATACTCAATTGCGAGTGCTCGCTGTCGGCCACGATGTACTCGGCGTCAATCTCTCCATTGGCCACCATTTGCGCCAGCGCCATCATCGTTGCCGTATAAGGGCGTATGGGGTAGGCGGTAATCACATCAACGTCGGCGTATTTCGCTGCCTGCGCCGAAGCGACGCAGCCGTTGATGCGAACTGTCTTCTTTCTTCCTTCGACAAGCGTTGCCATGTCTCGCTCCGCGCAGTCCACCTATTGGCGGACGCTAACTAGTAGGACAGGCTTTAGCCTGTCGCTTTTCATCGTGAACGAAAACCAAAACCGACAGGCTGAAGCCTGTCCTACCAAATCTAGATACTCTTCGCCGGACGGTCTCCCAGATTGATTAGCTCTCCCGACTGGCGCCCGTGAAGCCCCTGTGTGATTGCGAATGCCGTGTCCATTCGAATGACGCCCGTATCGAAATCGAGTTCGGGCACGCCTTCCAGGCACCCCGTCGGGCACTCTTCGATGCAAACGCGGCAGCCCTTGCAGTAGTCCACCAGAATCTTATAAAGCCCATTGGAACGCGTAGAGCGCACGATGCAGGGCTCCGGGCAGACCAGGTAACAGTTATCGCAAGCGTTGCAGGTGCCGCAACTGAAACAGCGGCTCGCTTCCATGCTGGCCTGCTCTTCCGAATAGGCCAGGATGACTTCCTGCTGGGTGCTGCGCCGCGCCACTGGCGCCAGCATCGCCTGCTTGACGCGCGGGAAGTGCGGGAAATAGGTCATGTTCATGCGGTTCAGATCGACGATCACATCGATGGGAACCGTGCGTGGTTCCAGAGGAATCTTGCGAAGCACCTTGTCCAGATTGAATGCCACGCGCTTGCCGTCGCCAACGGCATTCACCACCATCAGCGGCTGGCCGGAACCGAGTTGCACCACATCGCCTGCGGCGAAAAAGATGGTGTTGCCGATGCGCCCGAACTCGTCGATCTTGATCGTGCCGCGTTCGGTCTTGAACTCGGCGGGCATCCAATCGAGCTTGGCTTTTTGCCCCACGGCAATGATTACGTTGTCCACGGCAAAGCGCTTGGCCGGCGTCTCTCGATCGATAGCGATCGGCGAGGCGTTGATTTTGCCGGTGAAGCGCGCAGGATGCAGTTGCAATGCTTCGACCTTGCCGTCGCCAAGAACAGCGGTCATGGCCAGACCGTGCATCAATTCCACGCCTTCCTCCAACATGTCATGGAGGTCTTCCGGAGAGGCCGGCATTTCCTGGGGGTTGGCTTCCACGGTGATCATGGTCACTTCGACGGCGCCTTGCCGGAGCGCTTCGCGCGCGCAATCGATGGCCGTGTTTCCGCCGCCGATCACGGCAACTCGAGGACCAAGCTTCACTTTGGATGTATCCATGCCGATGTCGCGAAGAAACGGAAGCCCGAAAACCACGCCGGCCTTGTTCTCGCCCTCGGCTCGCGCGCTGTTGGACTCGGTTAGCCCCACCGCAAACACCGTGGCGTCATAATTCTTTTTCAGATCGTCCAGGGTGACGTCTTTCCCGACTTCGACATTGGTCTTGATCTCAATGCCCAGCTGGACGAGGCGTTCGATTTCTCGATCCAGCACCGCCTGCGGGAGGACCCAGTCTGGAATTCCACCGCGGTTCAGTCCGCCGGCTTTGGGCGACTTCTCCAGGATGGTCACCTTGTAGCCGAGGCGCGCCAGTTGATACGCGGCGCTGTGGCCGGCGGGACCCGATCCGATGACGGCGACTTTCTTACCGTTGGACGGCCCGGCCTTGACCACGTCACGCGCCAGCGCCTGTCCCAGGTCGCCGAGAAACCTCTCGACCGCGCGGATCGAGATGGCTTCATCGTACTGTCCCCGGTTGCAGGCCTGCTCGCACGGGTGGTAGCACACGCGGCCCGTGACCGACGGAAACGGCATGTCTTCTTTGATCAGAGCGTAGGCGTCCACATACTTGCCGCGCTTCACCAGGTCGAGATAGCCCTGGATTTTTTCGTTCGTGCCGCAGGCGTTGTTGCAGGGCGGCAGCTTGTCCCGGTAGACCGGCCGGATCGAGCGCCAATTGCCGGTGGGGAAAAGATCTTGGCCCTTTTCCTGTGACGGAGCCGGGGTGATTCCGGCAAACGGCACGTTGAGCCAATCGGGAATGCGCGTTCCTTTAGTCGACATTTTTAGCCCTCATTCTGGCAAGCTTCCCTTCTGGATTCAGAGTGAACCAGTAGAGCCCGCGCCCGCAAAAAATTCTGTCTACGCAGCAACCGGCTTCAGCGGCATGATGTGCAATTCCTTGAGCGCCGCATGGAACGCCGTTTTGTTCGCAATCATGGGTTCGATCGTTTCCATCTTGCAGATGCTTGTGGTTTTGATTACCGCCGCGATGAGCGGGGCGGCAATGTCCGGGGCAACCGCTTTGCTTCGTTCGGCAGCGCCTTCTGTCGAAAGACGGTCGAGGCCGAGCTCACCCAGGCGGTAATAGAGCCACTTGTGGTCGGCCAGCTTGGCGGCATCGACGCAAACCAGTTGCGACAACCGCTCGACACCGGGCACAAAGCGGATCATGTACTCGGGCGTGTAGTGCGTGTTGATGATGAGCGTTCCACCCGGAGGCATTCCGCGCATGTAGTCCCAGCCCTTGACCATCGTGCCTTCGACCAGAACGACGATGTTGGGATGCTCGTTCTCGTAGGTCAGCGCGTTTTCGATCTCGCTGTCGCTCACGCGTAAATACTTGCGCGTCGGGGCGTTGGTGCGATCGGGGTTGTCCACGTAATTTTCCATGGCCTGGGAGAATTTGCCCTCGTTGCGGGCCGAAGCGGCGATGGAATTGACGATGTCGCGGCCTTCTTTGTCCATGATGATGCCGCGTGTCCAGACGGTGAGTTCTGTATAGCTCATGATCTGCCCTCTTTGTCATCTAAGTGGATATGTGATGCCAGGGTAAATTCCCCGGTATTGCCGGATCGCAAAGCCGGGTCTTTCAACAGGAGCGGGCTGCCGCGATGGGAATTCAAAACGGACTGGAAATCGCCCGCGCGTACGACGAAAGGAGCCGCTTGCGCGCCGTCCTGATATTTTGCAATGGCCAGCAACGTCGCCTTCTTGCACAGGCTTTCCAGATCGGCGCCCGTCGACCCTTCCGTCCGGGATGCTAGTTCGTCAAGATCCACGTCGGGCGCGAGCGGCACGCGCCGGCAACAAAGCCGCAGGATCGCCGCCCGGTCCGCTGCGCCGGGTTTAGCAAACGGAAGGATATAATCAAATCTTCCGCTGCGCAAAAGCGCGGGTTCGACGCGCTCCGGGCGGTTGGTGGCCGCCAGAAGGAGCACGCCTTTAACGTCGCGCAGGTTATCGATTTCGCGCAAGAGCTGGCTGAGAATCCGCTGGTAAATGTCGGAGCCCAGATGGTCGGCGCCGAACTTTGGCGCGAGGGCGTCGATGGTGTCAAAGAACAGGATGCAGGGCGCGGCGCGTCTCGCTTTTTTGAAAACTTCGCGCAGCGCGCGCTCGGATTCTCCGAGCCACTTCGAGTAGAGTTGCGGGCCGTCAATGGCGATCAGAGGAATCTGCTTTTCGCCCGAGAGCGCTCGGGCCATGGCGGTCTTGCCCGTGCCCGACGGTCCGACGAACAAAATGCCGCGCGGGGGCGCCAGGCCCACTTGATCGTAGATATCGTCGTGCACGTGGGAATGTTCGACGACGGCATCGAGCAGGCGCTTCAAATCGGCATGGCCGCCGAGGTCCGCAAATGTCGAGGAACTCTTCTCGATAAAAAATTCGCGAGTGGCGCTGGGCTCGACTTCCTTGAGGCCCGCGAGAAAATCGTCGCGCGTCACTTGCAGCGCGGTGAGGTCGGCGGGCGGAGCGCCGTCGGTTTCAAGCGGGGCGGTGGCCAGGAATCCGCGCAAGGCAATCATGCCCACTTCCTGGCACAGCGCTTCCAGATCGGCGCCCACGAAACCGTGCGAATGTTCGGCGATTTCCTGGAGATTGACGTCCGCCGCGAGCGGCATGGCGCGCGTGTGGATCTTCAGGATCTGGAGCCGCGCCTGCGTGTTGGGCACGCCGATTTCGATTTCGCGATCGAAACGCCCGGGACGCCGCAGCGCCGGATCCAGAACTTCGGGAATATTGGTGGCGCCGATGACGATCACCTGGCCGCGCGACACGAAACCATCCATCAAGCTGAGCAGTTGCGCCACCACGCGCTTTTCGACTTCGCCGGAAACTTCGGCGCGCTTGGGAGCCACCGCGTCAATTTCATCGATAAAGAGGATCGCGGGAGCGCGGCGCGCCGCTTCCTCGAAGACCTCGCGCAGCTTGGCTTCGCTCTCGCCGTAAAACTTGCGCATGATTTCCGGGCCGTTCAGGGGAATAAAGTGCACGCGGCTCTCCGCCGCCACGGCGCGAGCCAGAAGAGTTTTTCCAGTGCCCGGAGGTCCGTACAACAACACGCCCTTGGGCGCGAAGATTCCCAATCGCTCGAAGATGCGCGAATGCTTCAGCGGCAGCTCGACCATTTCGCGGACGCGCGCCACTTCCCGCTCCAGACCTCCAATATCTTCGTAGGACACCGCGGGGGCGCGTGCCGCGGTCTGCTCGCCCTCCACGATCCGGATGTCGGTTCGCGGTCCGATCACCACCGGCCCCGAAGGAATCGTGCGCACCACCTGGAAGTTCACCGCTTTGGCAAACGTCGGCACGCGCACCACGCAGCCCTGCGTGACTGGTACGTTTGTAAGGTCCTCGACGATCCGTTCGGGCGCAATGATTGCCGGCGCGGCGCCCACCCACATGGGCGAGAGCCGCACGGCCACGGCCTGCGAATGTTCGACGACCGCAACCGTCACTTGTTCCTGCAGGCCCACGCCGCAATTGCTGCGGGCCGTGCCGTCGATCTGAATGATGCCTTCGTGCAGTTCGTCGGAAATTTCGGCGCGTGCGACGGAGGACGTGCCACCGGTGATTTTCACGACGTCGCCGGCGCGAGCGCCAATGCGCTGCAGGTCGGCCGGCGCGAGGCGCGCAATGGCGCGGCCCACATCTTCCACGCGCGCTTCTGCCACACGAAGCGCGAGCGTGGACGCCGGTGAGGGTGAAACGATTTCCGTCACTGCGCCACCTGGAATTGAGACTGGATTTGACTGCTGAATCGAGCGAAGAGCTTGGCGAGTTTCTGATGTTCGGCGTGGTGCTGCAGATCTGCGAGGACTTCCACGCGGGTGGTTTCGTTTCCCAGGTCGGTCAGGCGCACGGTTCCCAAGTTCGTATGCTCCAGGGCCCAGCCCTCTCCCTGCGTAGAGGCTACCGCCATGCATAACGTGGTACGATCACTCTCCCAGGGCACGATAATGGCGGTGAGGCTGCCCTGTCCGGCAGCCAGTTGCTCAATCGCCCCGGAGACGGCGCGGGGGGAGCCAGAAGTCACGAACTCAAAAAGCTTTTCACTCATGGCAATCTGTGGTACAGTGGACCAGTGATTGAACCACTTCCTAACGAAACTTTA
Source organism: uncultured Acidobacteriota bacterium (assembly GCA_963813185.1). Classification (GTDB taxonomy): domain Bacteria; phylum Acidobacteriota; class Terriglobia; order Acidiferrales; family UBA7541; genus Palsa-360. The sequence goes on along the minus strand of CAWEYA010000016.1, from coordinate 378,732 downwards.
GCACCCACGCGGAACGCTGTCAAGCGCTACGTGCAGCCTTCCGGCGAAGAGTCGCGCCTTATCACCCCAATCAAAAAGACGCGTGTGGCCGAAGAAGTAGCTGACCGCATCCGGGTATTAATGCTGGACGGCACGTTTCCGCCAGGCCAGCCGCTGCCTTCGGAACGCCATCTGGCCGAGAGGTTCGGCGTAAGCCGCGGGTCGATCCGCGACGCGCTGCGCACGCTGGAAACGATTGGACTGCTGGAGACGCGGCACGGGCAAGGCACATTTCCCCATGAGCTTTCGGTGGACCGCCTGGTGGCTCCCCTGGCCTCGGTGATGGCCTACCGGCCGGATTTGCAAGATGAGTTGCTGGATGTGCGCCGGATGTTCGAACCCGCCGTCGCGCGTGCCGCGGCCATGCGAGCGACCGATGAAGATTTGGCCGATCTGGAACGAATCCTGGAAACGCAGCGGCAAAAGCTGAAGAGGGGCCAATCGGCCATCGCCGAGGACACGGCGTTTCATGCGATCATGGCGCGGTCCACGCGCAATCGCGTGGTCATGAGCATCATGGCGACGCTGAACGATTTGCTCGTGGATTCGCGCACGCAATCGCTGAGGCAGAAGGGCCGTCCCGGGCGATCCATCGACGGGCACGAGGCCGTGGTGGCAGCGCTGCGTCGCCGGGATGGAGAGGGAGCTTCGCAAGCCATGCGCCACCACATCGATCAGATCGCCGATCTGCACGTGCCCGCGCACAAGGGTCCGAACCCGCCGGCTAAGTAACCGGAGAGTCAAGAATGGACGAGAGCCTGCGTGCGCAAATCGACTCAAATCTTTCGCACCTTGATAGCTTGATTCGCCGCGGACGGCAGATTCGCGAAATTCTGACAACCGATCCCGCGAGCAAATCCGCACTCGTGGCCAACCGCGCCTGGCAGCAAGATTGTGGCGTAGCGATCCATCAACTTTCCGGAGGCAGTAAGGCCCATTGGCTGGCGCGGGCGTTTAGCGAAGCGTTTTTGCTGCGAACAGTGTCCGGCCAGGTCATCGAAACCGCTGCGCCGGACGAGATCGTCGAGCGGCTGGTCGGAGTGTTAGATCAAGCGATTCTTTCGTTGTCACGCATGGACGACGGAGAGCACGCATCCACTTCGCCTGTGGCCGCGCCGCTTCCCCACCGGTTCGATTTCGTTCACAACGTCGAGCTCCGGCCAGTTCTCGAGCAGGCATATGCCGCCAGCCGGGACGCGCTGGAGCAAGGCAGTTATGGAGAGGCGTTGATAACCTCCAGCGGAATTCTGGAAGCAATTGTGACGGATGCGCTGGAATACAAAGGGAGCGACGCACTGGCTTCCGCCGGAGTCCCTGCGGGAAAGATCGCGGATTGGGCGTTCAACGATCGTCTCGCCGTTGCCGAGAGGGCGGGGCTGATTCGCGGTGGATGCGCCCGATTGCCGGAAGCTGCGCGGAGGTATCGAGAGATTAGCGACTCGAACGGGAACCCGCAATTAGCGATTTCCGAGCGCGATGCGCGCCGCGCCACGCAAGTCCTTCACGTGGTGATGAGAGATCTGGATCCGGGGAGATAGGTTTTGGTGGCGCGGGCTTCAGCCTGCGGGTTTTTGTCCTTGCAAGGACGAAACCCCGCAAGCTGAAGCATGCGCCACTTACCGCTACTTCTCAATCCTCGCCAGCAACTCCACGAATTTCTGCTGGCGCTCGGATTGATCCTGCCCGCCGGCCGCTTCCGCCAGTTGCGTCACGTTCATCGAGCAGAATTTCGGGCCGCACATCGAGCAGAATTTCGCGTCCTTGTAAAAATCATCCGGCAGCGTTTCGTCATGCATGGCCTTCGCCGTCGCCGGATCGAGCGACAACTCGAACTGCTTGTTCCAGTCGAACAGGAAGCGCGCGTACGACAGCGCATCGTCGCGGTCCCGCGCGCCCGGGCGGTGACGCGCCACGTCCGCCGCGTGCGCCGCGATCTTGTACGCGATCACGCCCTGCTTCACATCCTCGGCATTCGGCAAGCCCAGATGCTCCTTCGGCGTCACGTAGCACAGCATGGACGCGCCGTGCCACCCGATCATCGCCGCTCCGATCGCGCTCGTGATGTGGTCGTACCCCGGAGCGATGTCGATCACCAAGGGACCCAGCGTGTAAAACGGAGCTTCGTGGCACAGATCCATTTCCTTTTTCACCTGCAGCTCGATCTGATCCATCGGGATGTGCCCCGGACCTTCGATCATCACCTGCACGTCGTGCTCCCACGCTTTCTTCGTCAACTCGCCCAGCACTTTCAGCTCCGCGAACTGCGCCGCGTCGCTGGCATCCGCCAGACACCCCGGCCTTAAACCATCCCCCAGCGAAAAACTCACGTCGTGCTTCTTGAAAATCTTGCAGACGGCCTCGAAATTCTCGTACAGAAAATTTTCCTGCTTGTGCGTGTTCATCCAGTGCGCGAGTAGCGCCCCGCCGCGGCTCACGATCCCCGTGATGCGGTTCCGCACCAGCGGCACAAATTCGCGCAACACGCCCGCGTGGATCGTCATGTAATCCACGCCCTGCTCGGCCTGCTCCTCGATCACTTCCAGCATCAGGCCGATGCTCAGGTCTTCCGTGCGCTTCACCCGCGACAGCGCTTCGTAAATCGGCACCGTCCCGATCGGCACCGGCGACGCCGCGATGATCGCTTTGCGAATCTCCGGAATGTCCCCGCCCGTCGACAGGTCCATCACCGTGTCCGCGCCGTAGTGCACCGAGTGATGCAGCTTCTTCAGCTCTTCCTCAATGTGCGAGGTCGTCGCCGAGTTCCCGATATTCGAGTTGATCTTGCACTTGAAGGCCACGCCGATGCCCATCGGCTCCAGCGCCTTGTGATGGATGTTCGCGGGAATGATGGCGCGGCCGCGCGCCACTTCGCTGCGCACCAGTTCCGGCGCGATCTTTTCGCGCCGCGCCACGTAGTCCATCTCTTCCGTAACCACGCCTTTGCGCGCGTAGTGCATCTGCGACACATTTCTTGTGCCGTTGGCCGCCGCCGTTTCCGCCAACCGCTTCTCGATCCAAGCGTCTCGCACTGCCATCGTTCCCCCTGAAGAGTCTCCGCTCGCGGAGCGTCTCTCTCGACGCCGAATTATCGCACCGCTCTGAGCGCACGGCAACCAGCTCAAGTAGGATAGGCTTCAGCCTGTCTGCTTTTCTGCATGTGAGGAAAAATCAAATCCAGACAGGCTGAAGCCCGTCCTACTTAGACCGCTCGACGCAACGCGATCAGTGCGATTACCGGTGGGACGCCAAAGCGGACGGGAACACTGATAGTACAGAGCCTGCGACCGGCGAAGCTTGCGACCAAGCCTCGCGGCTGAAGGAAAGTGATTGTGGACTCTTCGGAATGCTATTCTTGGACCGGCCATGGAGATCAAAGAGCTTCTTGCACGTCTGGATAAATACCAGGGTTCGTTCCCTGAGAACCTCATTGCGGAAGCGATCGTTCGACGGGAGGAGGTCATCCCGATACTCCTGGAAACTCTCGAAGATATCGACCGTGACCCAGAACCGTGGTTGGCGGATCAGGATCGCATGGCCCACATCTATGCGATTTATCTGCTCGCAATATTCCGGGAAACTCGCGCATATCCTCTGCTGGTACGAATTTTCTCCCGCCCTGGCGAATTCCCCTTCGATCTGGCGGGCGATGTTGCCACTCAAGATTTGGGCCGCATCCTGGCGTCGGTGTCAGGCGGGGACTCCAGCGGAATGGCCGAGATCATCGAGAACGAGACGGCTAACGAATATGTCCGGGCCGTCGCAATGGATGGCATCGTTTCCCTGGTAACCATCGGTGAGCGGACACGCGATGAGACCATGGCTTATTTTCTCCAGCTATTCCAAAAGCTGGAGCGAACGCCGGGGGCACAGTGGGACGGGCTCGCAAATGTCTGCGCCGATCTTTGGCCGCAAGAAGCGATCGAAGAACTCCGGCGCGCCTACGATGAGGGCCTGATAGAACCAGGAAGCATCTGCTGGGATGACATTGAAGACGCATTGGCGTTAGGCAAACAAGAGGCCATCAAGTATGCGCAGCACCGAAAACCCCTTGTTACGGATTTATCAGAGGATATGGGCTGGATGCAATGTTTTCATAGGGCCGAAACCGGTGATGAGCCGCCAGGAAATGCAAAAGAGGACCTGCTGGACTTCCTGCCGAGCGAATCGATTCCAACACCCATACGTCACCCCTCACCTAAAATTGGCCGCAACGAGACGTGTCCATGTGGCAGCGGCAGAAAATTCAAGAAATGCTGCGGACTCAATTGAAAGCAGGCCTGATCGCGCTTGTCCATGTATATGCCGGGGGCCGGACCTCTTCCTCTTAGCTGCGGCCGCTATTCCTTCACTCCCAGATAGCGAAGGCGATGCCCGTGCCAGTGCCAGTGCCAGCGGGAGAGCGATAGCACGGAACGTAGTCGGACCAATTTAAGTTCAAGGATTCCATGGCGCCGGCGAGGGCGATCCAGTTGCGGATTTCGCCGCTGCCGGATTTGAGCTTTGCCGGAGGCACCGAGGCGATCACTTTGGGGTCATTGTGGTGCATGGCGGCGATCAGGTTGCGGTCGAATTCTTCGTCCAGGCAAAAATGGCTGAGGCCGCGGGTAGCGACGGAGGTGACGCGCGCGCTCTTTGTCCGCTTGGGCGAAGTGCGGCCAGTCCTCGAGCCTGGCCATCAACATGATCGAGTGCGACGCGCCGATCCCGGCCACGATGGAAGCCATTCGTTCTCCCAAAAACCAGCAAAGAAATGCTGATCTCTCGCTCTATCAATAAGCAAGGCAAAGCAGCTCATCCGGAGTTTTCACAGAGCACGAACTTTCGGGAATCGACTGTAGGGGTCGCCAAGAAATTCAATTTTTATCATTCCGGGCGAAGCGAGGAATCTCTCTTTTCTTGGGTTAGACCCAGGAGAGATTCCTCGCTTCGCCCGGAATGACAGTCAGCCGTGTGTTTTCGCGGCCTGCGGATACGAAATCCCTCACTCGGTCACTGGGCCGCACCCGCGGCGCCCACCGCGGCTGCCGGATAGACGGGCAGAGTGACGTGTTCGCCGAATGTGGCCTTTAAACCCTCGATGGCGCAATTCTCATCACCTCCGCCCGCGCCGCCGCCGACGCCGACGGCGCCGATCATCTGTCCGTCGACAACGATCGGGATGCCGCCCGAGTTCGTGAACAAATTAAAATAGGCAGTAGTACGGGGAATGCCTGCCGGATTGTTCTTGAGTTGCGCCGCATTGATGGAGGTGGGCTGGCGCGTCTTCAGCGACGTCTGTGCCTTCAACATGGCGGTGTGAATGTTAAGGTAGATTTGGCCGTCCATGCGCTCCATGTGCACGAATTCGCCGGCGTTATCGATAACGTAAAGCGACATCGTGCCGCCCTTCGATGCGGCCCAGTCTCGACAGACGCGGCCGATCTTCTTGGCTGCCGCGAGCGAAATCTGATTCCCGTCAAACACGTTGCTTGCACCCTTGCCGCCGACCACGAAATCCGGGGACAGAGTCGTCTTGGGCGGCGCGGCCGCGGCAAATTTTGGAACCGGGGCATTACCCGGATTGGGGTTCTGGCGAGGCGGAAGGTCTTGCACCAGGGGCGCGACAGTTGGCCCGATCACTTCTTCCAGCGCCTTGTGCGCGCAAATCTCATCGCTCCACACTGGGGGCGTGTGGCGCGGAACCGCCAACGCCGACGGCACCGATCATCTGCTTGTTGACAACGATGGGAAGCCCTCCGGAATTCGCAAATAGGCCGAGCTGAATGAGCTGCAATTCCGCGGTCGGATCCTCGATCACGCGATTCATGCGGTTCTTGCTGGGGTCGCGTCCCAGGAGCGCGGTGCGCGCCTTCATGTCGGCCGTAATGATATTGAGATAGCCCTGACCGTCCATGCGATCCATGTAGACATGGTTGCCGAAATTATCGAGCACCATGATGCTGATCTGTACGCCTTGGCCGGCCGCAGCCTTCTCGCACACATCGGCGATGCGCTCCGCAGTGGCCAGATTGATGGTGGTGAAATCCTGAATCTTTTCGGCGGCTTTGCCGCTGACGACGAATTGCTCCGGCACGTTTTGAGCAAATGCCACGCTGCCGAGCGAGATCGCGCCAGCTAATGCCAGTCCCCATGAAAATACGATGATGCGAAGTTTCATTTTGTCCTCCCCTGACTTGCGTCGCGCAAATTCTCCTCGCCTTTAGGGGGCATGTCAATCGTGGCGTGTCGCAATTTGGCGAGGCTGAAGGATGCTGCGGAAGGAGCGAGGTTGCGTCGGTTCAATCTTTGACACCATAATAGCGCCCTCGTCTCCAACGATCCGAAATTCAGAGATGCTTTCTTCCGCGGACCGGTTTGGCCGGCGACTGAATTCGCGTAATAGGGGGGATTGCGGCGCCATGAGCAAGAGAACGTCGTTCGATGTTGAGGGATTGGGCCACGCCAATCCGATCCCTGCGGTTTCGCGCATCGGAAACATCGTGGCGACGGGCGGCGTGTCCGGAACGGACACGAGCACGGGTAAAATTCCCGAGGACGTTGCGGCGCAGTGCGCGCGCATGTTCGCGAATTTGCGCGCGATTCTTGCCGCCGCGGGAGCATCGCCCGAGGACGTGATCCGCGTGACTGTGTGGATCAAGCGGCCCGAGATTCGTGCGGAGGTCAACAAAGAGTGGGTGGTGATGTTTCCCGACCCTGAATCGCGTCCGGCGCGGCACACCATGTTTTATGACCATTTCGCGGGCACGATGGTTGTACAGTGCGAAGCGTGGGCTGTCATTGGCGGGTCTTCGTAGCACGGGCACTCTTGCCTGTGCTTTGCAATGCTCAAGAGAGACATTCCTTCATGAAACTTCGACTCAGCATCGGAATGGCATCGAATCCGCGAACTTGGCCCGTTCTCGATGGCCAGGTAAGCGCCGACGGAATCGAATTGGTTCCCAGCGTGGTCCATCCGTCGGAACTTTTTTGGATGTAGTTGCGGTTCGCGGACTTTGACGTTTCCGAGATGTCGTTTTCCTCCCTGATGATGGCGAGAGCCAACGGCAACGAGCGCTGGGTGGGCCTTCCAGTTTTTACGACCAGGAGATTTTTTCACACGGAAATTCTGGTGCGGCGCGATTGGAATCAAGCAGATGCCCGCCTGAAGGCGGGTGCTAGATGAAACAAAACCGAGTCTTCACACAGACTCCTCAGCCTGTCGGTATTGAACTGGCATGTGTAGACGGAAAGCGACAGGCTGAAGCCCGTCCTACTTAGGATTGCCGGCCCTGAGCCACGCCACGTAGTGCGCCACACCGGTCGCGAGCGTAAATTCAGGCTCGTAGGCTGTGTCCGCGGCGCGTGCACACGTGTTATCCTCGCGTCTGGGAACAAGTGATGCGAATTATAAAGGCTTGGTGGCTGCTGGGATGCGCGTTTGTGCTCGTGGGCGTGGCGTATGCCTACCAGGCGCCGTTCCGGGAATATCCCTCTGTCGAATACGGCATACAACCACTTCCTCCCGACTATCAGGAAAAAACGGAATTTGCTTTTGCGCGGATGATGTATCCGCCGGGGTGGAATGACGGCTATCGCGGACGCTTTGACGGAGACTGGCGCTTGGGACTCTCTCTCTGGACGCAAGACTATCCGCCGGCGGACCGCGCATTCTCGCAGGCGGTTCGCCGCTTGACGCGCATTCACACGCGGTCCGTCGAAGAGTGCGTGAATCTCGACAACGGCGACGAGGTTTACAACTGGCCGTTCCTGTACGCCGTGCAGGTCGGCGAATGGGGCCCGACCGATCAACAGATGCTGAAGCTGCGCGATTATCTGCTGCGCGGCGGATTTTTCATGGCCGATGATTTCCATGGGACGACCGAATGGCAGGTATTTGAAGAACGTATAAAGAAGGCTTTTCCGGATCGCCCCATTGTGGATATTCCAAGCAACGACCCGATTTTTCACACCATGTTCGACCTGGACGACCGTTACCGGATCACTGGGGCCGAGCACCTGGGTCTGGGCTACAAGAATGGCGGCAAGGACGCGCACTGGATGGGGATTTACGACGACCATGGGCGCGTCATGGTGGCGATTTCATTTAATTCCGATGTCGGCGATTCCTGGGAGTGGTCGAACGTGCCCGGCTATCCGCAAAAATTTTCTGATTTAGGCATGCGCCTCGGCGTGAATTATGTGATTTACGCCATGACGCACTGATGAGTGGCGCGGGCTTCAGCCTGCGGGGGTTAGTACTTGCAAGGACCAAACCCCGCAGGCTGAAGCCCGCGCTACTAATGCACCGTGATATTGATTGTCGCCGTGGTCCTTCCAAAAGCGTTCGTGGCGTACAGCGTGTACGTGGTGGACTGGCTCGGCGAGACCACCGCGCTTGTTCCGCGCACGGCACCGATGTCCGACGAAACGATCAAGTAGGACGCGCCCGTGACGTTCCAGCTCAGAGTAATGGGCGTGCCCGCCGAGACCGCCTGCGAACTTGCGGTGAAACTTGCGATCACGGGATTTGCGCCGCTCGGAAGATTAGCGGCCGTGTAGATGGGATTCATCTGCACGACTTCGAAATCCGCCGCAGTGACGCTGCCGAGATTGTGCAGGTCGCTGTTGTCCCAGCGAGCGTCCGGCGCGCCGCTGATGTACATCGAAGAGCCGTTGTCGGCCATGATCATTCCATATTTCTTGAGCCCCGTCAGAATGACCTGGTTCGCCGCGGAAAACGAGGAAATATCGAAGCTGGCCTTGAGCCGTAGGCGCATGCCCATCGGGGCGGCCAGCGCGTTCAAGGAATTCGCGGCCCAGTGCGACGCCGGCGGCACGAACGCCGCGCGGCTCGATTGCAACGTGAACCGCAGCGCGTGGTTGATTTGGCCCGCCGCAACTTCATCGTAACGCGCGAGTCCCGGAAAAATCGGCAGACCGGCGGCGTCGGCCGAGGTCCACGTGTAGGGACGCTGTTCGTCGGCAGTGAGATCCCATACGGCTGCCGAGGCTGCGTTCCAGCTCGCGGCATTCGGATAGGAACTGTACAGCTCATACAGCCAGCAATTGTTGTTATCGAGCACGAGTACGTGCCGGTCTCCGCTGCCGGGAGCCGGATACCCCTCAATCAACGCGCTCACGGGAATCGGCATCGGCCCCGGATCGCTCTCGTCTCCGTAAGCCGTAAAAACAATGGGCACGGGCCCCTGCTGCGAACCTACAACTAAATACGGGATGCCCATGCTCTGCCCGTTATATAGACCCGAGCCGAAATCCGGATGGAGGCCAATGCCGGAGCCGATGAAATTGATGATTGCGGCGGAATTCGCGTCCACGGGAGCGGAAGAGATGTCCTTATTCCAAAGATTGTCCACTGGAAAGGGCACGAATCCGTTCAGGCCGGCACTCTGCCCCAGGCTCATCCCGCTGCAGCTCGGCGGAGGATTTCCGCCGCTCGTCGAAGTCACCTGCAAATTTTGGGAAGCGGAAGTCGCGCTTCCGGGATTGGGATTCATCACCGCGACGGAAAATGTTCCTGCCGATCCTTCGTTGCCCGCCGCTGTGAGCTGCGTGGACGATACAAAATTTGTTGCCAGCGGCGAGCCTGCGAGGAGCACTTGCGCGCCGTTGACAAATCCGTTGCCGTTTACCGTGATCGCGAACGCGCCGGCGGGAACCGACGGCGGAGCGATGCCGGCGAGTACCGGCACCGGATTCTGCAATGTAACGGCGCTGCTGCCTGTTGCTGTGGAGTCGGCCGAACTTACGGCGCGCACAGTCACAGTATTGGAGCCGGGCACCGTGCTTGGCGCTGCGTACACGCCCGACGAACTAATTGTGCCAGTGGCGGCGCTGCCGCCTGGCACGCCGTTCACCTGCCATGTTACGGAAGTGTTCGATGACCCGGCCACGGTGGCGCTGAAGGATTGCGTCGCGCCGGCCCGCACATTGGCGCTCGGCGGTGCGATAGTAACCGTCACGCTCGATCCCGAAGGAGGCGCGCCAGCGTTGGAAAGCGATGAACTTTTAGTCGTGCCCGTGCAACCCGCAAGGGCCGAGACCGCCAGAATCACAAAAAGCAGCTCATGTCGCCAAGCGAATTTCTTCCGATTGACCATAAGAAGGCACTCAGAAAGCGCGGTGCTCAGGCGTCTGGATTGCCTGAAGGGGACTATGCCTCGGCGCAAGCCTAGTAACTACTGTACGGAAGGACAAATTCAGACGCGGAACGCGAGAGCAGGGTTGCCACCGTGCGTTTGGCTTGGGAGCGCCGTCCTGCCAACGCGCGTGCTGGCATTCATTTTCGAAGCATGCGTTACCGTAATACGATAAATAGATCGATACTTATATTGACATACTAATTGTGTATCGATAGAATGCCTCTAGGACAGGAACATGCAAACCGTCAGGGTTTCGCCAAAATTTCAAGTGGTCATTCCCAAAGAGCTGCGCGAGCGGCTCAAACTTCGCCCGGGGCAGGACCTGTTGATCTACGAAATCGAGGGGCAGATTCGCCTCGAGATTTCGCACAGACCAAAGAGTCTTCGCGGCCTGGCGCGCGGGCTTCGGTGGAAAGAAAACGACCGCGATCATGCCGAAAGGCTCTGAACTTTTCCTGGTGGATTCATCGGGCTGGATCGAGTTCCTGGGAGATGGGCCGCTGGCGGATCGGTTTGCTCCCTATTTCGAGCGGGAGGAGCGCCTGATAGTTCCCGCGATTGTCCTCTACGAGGTCTACAAGAAGTTGCTTTCCGCGGGAGGTTCCACGGTGGCCGACAGGTTTCTCTCCGCCGCGTTGCGCGCCCGCATAGTGCCGGTTGATGAACGGCTGGCCCTACTCGCGGCGCGGATCAGCTTGGATCGCCGCCTGGCCGTGGCCGACGCCATGATCTACGCAGCCGCGCTGATCGCCGGGGCGCACCTCGTCACATCCGACAAGCATTTTCAAGGCTTACCCGAAGCGACAGTCTTCTGAGCCGGGCCAAGAGCATCTATCTAACGAAGGTGCGGCCAGCCTACCGCTACTTACCAACGACCAGGACGACGAACGTATCGGGCAGGACCTTATCGTGGGTCGCGCCGTGGCCGTGCCTCGCCGTGATGACCAGCACGTTGTGCGTTTTCGAGTCTACCGTCATGGTCCGGGCGCCCGATTGCGTATCCAGTTCCTCAAGTACCTTGAAGCTGCCCGGGGAATCCTCGTGAATGATGGTGAGCGTTCCCGCGCCCCCGGCTGAGGCGAAAGCGTTCCCTGTTTCGGGGTCAAAACCGGCGCCGTCGGTGCCCGCGCCAGTGCGCAGCGCGGCAATCACTTTTCCGGTGTCCGCGTTCATGATGACCATTTTTTGGTTATCGCACGCGGAGAAAAGGCGGCGATTCTTCCGGTCCATCGCCAAGCCCGACGGCCCTGTGCCCGGCGCGAGCGGCCAGTGATGGGTCACCTTCATTGTTTCCGCGTCGACTTCGGCAATTTCGTCCTTGTCGGTGAGGTTGACATAGACCTTGCCCTTGCCGTCGGAGACGGCCGCCTCCGGCTGACCTCCGAGCACGACCGTGCCGGCAAGAGTGCCATCCTTGGCGTTGATCGCCGTGGCGTTGGCGCTCGAGCTGTTCATGACGAAAACGCGCTTGGTGACGGGTTCGTAGGTAAAGGAATCAGGATCCTTCCCCGCTTTGACGGTTCCTATTTTCGCCAATGTTTTCAGGTCGACGACGACTACCGAGCCCGCGTCGCCATTCATCGCGTAGCCGCGCCCAAATTCGGGGATAGGAATCAGCCCGGAAGTCCCTTCCAGTCCGGAAACTTTCCCCACGACTTTGCCTGTGTCAACATTGACCACGTCAACGTGATTCTCCCGCCCGATGTAGGCGAGCCGCGCATCAGGGTCCATCGAAATGTAGTCCCAACCTTCCGTCCCGCCGGTCGTGATTTTTTTCACGATGTGATAGCCGGAGGAATCGGGATTTGCAGGCAAGGCCCGCGCGAATCCGGCTAGCAGAAGAATAACCGCGAGGCTCAGGGTCGCGCCTGTGATGAGTGCCAGATTTCTGTGACGCATGGTGATCCATCCTCCCTTGTCAATATGACGTTCGATCGAATATTGCTGTTGCGCGTTTTTCAGATGACTCTTCCTCGAACCTTATTGATTAGCTTATGCCCTTCAATCCTGCAAAGTATAGATCCTTACTTCGGCGTTGGTGTTGGCGCCCGCGGAAACAGCCAGATAAAAACGGTCGAAGCCTTTCCCCTGCCTTCCAAAGTATCCGGCCGTGCCCGCCCCCACGACGGTGGGAATCTTGGAAATTATATTGTAGTGATCGGGATCGGCCTGCTGATAAACCCAGATGGCGCCCGCGCGCCCCGGCACGTAAACGCGCTTGCGTTCGGCGCTGTAATACAGATCGTCCGTGTCCTGAACGGTCGGGACAGAGGCGACCATTTTGCCCGTGGCCGTGTCGAACACGGAGAGCGTCGCCGGTTCCCGCGTGCCCACGATGACACGGTGATCGGCCTCGTCGAGAGCCATGGGAAAGTTCTGGCCCACGGTTAAAGGCCAGCGCGTGAGTTCCTTCGTGGTGCGGTTGATCACCACAATCTGCTTCAAATCCGGGACATTCACGTAAATGTTGGGGCCGTTCTTTTCCAGTTGGAACGATTCCGGCTCGCCCCCGAGTTTATAGACTTCATCGAGACGCTTGTTGGTCATCGCGTCCACCGCGGCAATCGCGGAGTTCTTCTCATCGTCCCCACAGCCAACGTAGACGCGCTTGGTCGCCGCGTCGTAGCGCAGATTGTCGGCGCCTCCCTCAAAATCCAACGTGGAGAGGAGCTTGTACGAGTCGCCGTCGTAGATGTAGAGCTTGCCCTTTTCGCTGGCCACAAACAGCTTGTTGGCCTCCGGAGAAAAGGCCACGCCCTGCGGGTTCGGCACCCCGGTGATTTCGTGCGAGCGGGTTCCTTGAAAAAGGTCGATGATCTCCACGGAATTGTTGCCCAGCCCCGAAACAAACACCTTCCCTTTGCCGGAAGCAAAATGATCGAAGCGCCCCTTCACGCCCTCAAGCGGAACCGTAGCGGTCATGATCATCGCGGGTGCAGCCTCGGCCGCGGGCGGCGCGCTCGCGGGAGCAGTCGTTTGGGTGTTCTGGCATGCAGTAAGCGCAATGACGATTGTCAGCAAAAAACCGATGCGGCAAAATTTCCTCATGCTTTCCTCCCGCGCGTGCCGAATCCAACCAGGGGTTGGCCAATAAAAAATTGCCAGCATTCAAACGAGTGGGGCGCCCATCGAACCTTGGCTAGCTTATGTACCTCCGCGCCGATCTAAACGCAAGAAATTGTTAACCCGACGAGGGCTCGGTTGACTTGGGTTTGGCGATGCTTGTAGGATGCGGTTCTCATCGCATCGTCGATGGGGCAGCGTTTGCCGGGATTCGTTTCAATTCACGGAAGTCACTGCATCTGGGGTGTACAGCACAAGGGAACAGCCGGTCAGGGAAGAACAAGACAGGATGCCGCGTCGCACAACTTGGGCCTTACTCCCATCGGGATACAAAATCGGAAAAATGGCCGCTCGAATGAACTTTCCGGCCCCTTCGAGCTTGTCCGACCCCTTAATAAATTTTACGTCTTCGAGTTTCGCTCCGGGGCCAAAGAGTAGAAAGAAATCCGCGTTCGCTGACCCTTGGAAGAACCGGCTCAATTTTACATTCCGCATTTGGCTCAGTTCATCGCCTGCGGGGTCTCCTCGATGTAAATCGAATCCTGTGGAAAGATTAGCCCCGGGCACCAAATGGGACAAATGAGCCTGGATCTGTGTGGGATCTCCACTTGGGCCGTTTACGCTGTTTGCCCGGATAGCGAGCCGATACATGTGAATTGCATCCGTGCGTCGCTGTTTCAGCTCGTACAATTGCCCGAGATGGTCCGCGGCTATGCCGTGCTGGGACAGCATCCACGAGGCCCGAAGATATTTTTCCGCTTCGTCAAAATGTCCGAGATGGAATTGAACCCACCCGAGCGTGTCCCAAAACGACGCGATCCTCTCCGTCGAATGTAAGTTCTCGTCCGTAAGGCTGGAAAGACGGATTTCCACCGAAGCTTCTTCTTCCGTGCGTACTGCCTTTTCCGCGTAGTCGAGCGCGTCAGAGAGTTTTACGTTCGCATCGGCAAGTTCGTAAGCGACATCGTTGAGAGACGAGGGGCCGGAGTCGATTTTTAGAAGCTGCTGCAAAGTCGCATATCCTTTATCCACCTCGCCGGACTTCAAGTAGGCAATACCCAGTCGAGTCAGTGGCCCCTCGGCCGAAGGATTGAGTCTCACTTCGGTTTCCAAGATTTGCACAGCCTCGGCATACCGCTTGTCCACGTAGAATAGCTCGCCCAGATTTGTGATTGCATTGCGATCCTCAGGGGCTACTTTAAGTAGCGCTTGCCACACTTGGATGGCATCCTCCACCTTCCGTTGGGACATGAGTGCTGTGGCTAACATTTCATAGGAAACGGGCTGGTTGGGGTCTGAATCAATCGCTTTGTGGAATGCGTCGAGCCCGGCGTTAGTCTGGGACAAGGCCATATATAAAGAGCCCAGAGTGACCCAACCGCGGGTAAATTTTGGGTCCGCCGCAACGGCTCGCTTTAGCGCATCCACGGCTGCCGGCTGATTAGGCCCCATCGAGTTGAAGGCCTCTTTTTCAAACTTCTGGGCCTCGGCGCTGCTGCTGTCAGGAAGCGTGCGGAGCGCTGCGCTAAGACTTGCGTTGGCCGGGTCCTGCGCACTAGGCGCGCGAGGCTCCGATGACGCAGTGAGAACCACGTAGCGATTGACATCTTCTCCAAGGTTTTTCGTGAACTTCTTGTAGTCTTCCTTTTCAGCATCGGGCACCTGGCTCACCTTAATTTGTAATTCGCGGTGCGAGATCAGAACGCCGCGGTCCTGCCGGTAAGTGGCGCGATACTCCGCATAGTCGCGCACCAGGACCACATCGCTCGGGAGCTCAGGCGCATAGCCTTTCGGTAACTCCACTTTTGCATCAGAGACCAACTCCAAAACCGGACCGAGCCAGATGGGATCCTTGGCGTGGGTCTCTTCCTCGCTTACTTGGGGCAGCGAAAACGGCAGTCCGGGGACAGTAATTTGATGCGTGCTCCAATCCGGATAATCCTTGCGATTGTAGCTGTAGGAAAAATGGAACGGCGTGGCCGTGCTTTCGGGTGAACTGGCGGTCGCTTCATTAACGGTCCCCGCAAAACCCAAGCTGTAGGATACTTGCTGAACCAGGTCCTTCCACTGTGGTTGCGGAACCAGACGGAAAGCGGAACGAAATACTATTTCCGAGTCACCACGGGAAGTGTAGTCCATCTTAGACTCCAGCGTGCCGTCTTCGTTGAGCTTGCCGTCGATGGTAAAGGTGTTGATGCTTGGGAACGGCAAATTCGCCGGAGTGGTGAGCAGCATCGCCGGCTTGTCGCCGGGCATGACGAGAGCTTGTTTGTCGCGAAGCTGGGGCAATAGATACCCGAACGGTCCGACTTCCGCGGTAGTGTCCAACCACAGAAAGTTCTGTCCTTGAGGGACCACGCTAATCACGTGATCGAATTGCGCCGGCGAGGGCACGTCCGCGTCGAGTTTGCGGCTTGAGCTGATGAGAGCCGGATAGGCGGTAACGCCTGTCGCCTGCAGCAGGGACGCGAAGAGAGTGTGCTTGTCCTTGCAATCGCCATACTGATTACCGAGCACATCGTCCGCGGAATGGGGCTGGTAACGCCCGATTCCGAACGCCACGCCGATGTATCGGAATTTAGTGCTGACGAAATCGTAAACGCTGTGCAGGACAACGGCAGGGTCGGTCGCGCCCTTCGTGAGATCAGCGGCTTTGGATCGTACGTCCGAAGTGGGCTGGATTCGCTCCTGCTGCAAACCCCAGTACCACTTGCCCACTTCCTCCCAGCTTTGAAAACTGCTGATCTGCACGTCAGGCTGAGGCGATCGGCCAAGGTTCGCATCGATCGTCTTGCTGGCCTCGTTTTCCTTGGAATGGTTTTCCAGGTTAGATGTCTTCCATGTGTAGATGCGCCGACCCTCCCCTTCGGTAATGGCGGGTTTGACCGACGGGCTCTTCATTTTGATGGGCCGGTCCCGGGGCACGCTGACTTGAAGTTGCTCATCCAGCAGGATGGCCTCGTGCTCGAAATTGTAGTCGTACCAGAATTGCCCTGGCGCCAGCGGCTTGGTAGTGTGCCAGCGAACTTGGTATTCAAGCACATCGCCGGGACTAAGTCCCTTCACGGCTGCATGTTTTTCCCTCAGGTCGCTATAAAATGGCGCTTCGCGCGTGATGCCGGCATCCATATCCTGGATATTGTCCGGGGGAGTCACGATGACCGACCCGTCAGGTTTGCGCACCCGCAAATACTCCACTTCGATCATCTGCGTTGCGCCTTGATACGTGAACGTCAGCAAGCCATAGCGCTTTACGCCCGCGTCGGACTGGATGCGCGCCCGGAGCGTAAGCTCCTGTGTCGAGGTGCCATCGTTTTCAAAGTTGGCCTTGAGGGAGAGGAGTTGCCCTACAGCTGCTTCCTTGGAATAGTCGCCAACCGGCGGAGCCGCGCCGGACGGAGTTTGGCCTGAGGCCGATAATCCCCATAGGGTAACGACCGACAGGAGTATAAAGAAACAAACCCGCTGTGCCATAAGTAGCCTATGTAACGCCTGAGAGGAAAGAATGCAAGATAATTTACTTCTCCCTCAATGCCGTCAATGGAACAGGCGAGCGGCCGAAAAACCCCCGCTTGCAATCGACGCTGTCGAAATCCCGGCCCAGACAAATCGGTGTTCCTCCATTGACGGGAGTTCAACGATGCTTGTAGGATGCGGTTCTCATCGCATCGCCGATGCCTGGAGGAAATTCCAATGTCGCACATTCGTTTCTCAGTATTGGCTGTTGCCGCGTTCGTGCTCGCCGGCGCTTTCTCGATGGCCGCGCTTTCGCAGGACCTGCTCACGCAAAAAGTGATCTCAATGGAAATGGCGCAGACCATGGCGCAGGCAACCATCGCGCAATGCCGCGCCAACGGTTATCGCGTCAGCGTAACAATTCTCGACAACAGCGGCCTGCTCAAAGCCTTTCTCCGTGACGACGGGTCCGGCGCGGGCACGCCCGATCTCAGCCGGAGCAAGGCTTACACGGCATTGTTTTTCCGGAGGAATTCGGGTGAAACCGCCAAGGCCTTTGGGGCGATGTCGCCTCCGCCGAACGTTGCAGGCACCGTCATGATGCAGGGCGGCGTTCCGATCAAAGCGGGGATGGAGACCATTGGCGCGATCGGCGTTAGCGGCGCTCCCGGCGGCGATAAGGACGAAGCCTGCGCGGACGCCGGCATCGCGAAAGTGGCCGACAAGCTGAAGTAGAACTGCTTCCGTCTCAGATTATTGGTAGGACAACTTCTGGCCGGCCTCGGCGGCGAGCGGTTCCCGCAGCGACGGGAATCGCTTCTCCGCCAAAGCTATGCCGCCAAACAGCAACGCGACGTAGAATGCGTCACCCGCCAGCGTGTTCCAGAATAATGGCAGGCCCGCGATATAACACTCCGCTAAGCCGCCCAAATTTTTCGGATAGTTTCCAATCAAGGATGCCCACAGCGCGAAATTGGAGACCAGGAAAAATTGTATTGCGCCCGCCACTGTGGCTGCGCCAATGCGGGATGCGGACTTCTTCCGGCGAATCCAGAATCCAAGAGCAACGCTCACCAGAAAACTCGCGTACACGTAGGGAATGAGCCGGTGGAAGCCGGTAAAAATATCCCCTGCTGCGAGCGAGAGAAGCGGGACGGCAACTGCTGTGCGCTTGCTTGAAAAATAAGCTCCGCCGAACAGCGCCAGGGCGCCGATTGGCGTGAAGTTCATGGGATGCGGGACGATGCGAAGCGCGGCCGCGGCAAGAACAATGCCCGTGATCACAGCCACGCGGGGATGAATCGAGTTTCCATTTTCCTTGTTCGTTTCTAAGTTCGATTGCAAGGCTGTCTCCTTTCATGTCGGCAAGAGATCGCAGAAGCAAAAACCGTCGCGCACCACTTTTTCGCCGGTGTGGAACGCGATCGGCGTCTTAAATACAGGACCATCGAAAACGAAGGTGTGGAATTCGCCGTTCTCGCCGCAAGGGTCCACGCCGGGCGGCAATTCGGCAAAGAAGGCTGCGTCAAGTTCGCGCCCCGCGAAGGACGCATCCAGAACGCGCGGATCGACGCAGACAGTGATCGCGCGGAAGCCCTGGCGCACAAATTCGCGCGCCAACTCACGCGTGTCGCGCTTCCAGATGGGAAAGAGCGCCTGCATGCCGATCTTGGCGAGATTGTTTTCGCGGTAGGCGCGCAGGTCTTCGAGAAAAATATCGCCAAACGCCACGCGCCGCACGCCCCGCGCAAAGTGTTTTGCGAGCGCCTCTTTCATTCGCTCTTCATAAGTTGCGTTGATGCATTGCGGAGGAATCAGGACCGCGTGAAGCGGCAGGCCCAGCGATTCGGCCTGCCGTTCCAGCAGCGCGCGGCGCACGCCGTGCATGCTGATGCGGTCGTATTCTTCGGCGACGGTGGTGAGCAGCGCAGCGATGCGGCACTCGCGCGCCGCCCGCAACGCGTGCAAAGCCATCGCGCTGTCTTTCCCCCCGCTCCAGCAGAAGAGCACGTCTTCCGGCTCGCGAGCCTCACTCATGGCGCGTCGTGTATTTCACGCCGATGCGGAACTCGCGCCCGAGCGCGGGATAGCCCAACACGTCCTGATATTTCTTATCCGCCAGATTCGCAATCCGCCCGTAGAAACTGACGTCGTGAGTCAGATTGTACGACCCAGCGAGGTCAAACCGCGCGTAGCCGGGGTTGTTGGTCAACCCCAGTCCCAGGAAATCACTATCGGGGCGTCGGCCTGTGAAATATCCGGAGAGATTCCAGTTCATTCGCCGGAATGCCGCGTTCAGCACGACGTTTCCGGAATTTACCGGCCGCCGTATCAGCCGGCTGCCAACAATGTAATTCGCGTCTGAGTTATTTGGCGCGGAGAGCACGCGTGTTGAATCATACGTATAGTTGCCCGAGGCCGAAAGCCAGCGCGTGAGACGCGCTTCGGACGAGAAATTTGCCCCGCGAGCGCTCGCAAGGTTAGTGTTGAAAAATGTGCCCGCGCCAAAAGGATCCTGGATAGCTAAACATGCGGCCGAAGGCGTGACGGACTGAAAACTGATGATGTTATGAAACCGGCTGTCGAAGTAATCCGCTCTCACAAACAGCCGATCCGAGGCCAGCTTCTGCTCGATGCCGGCGTTCACCGTGCGGCTCTCTTCAGGAAGCAGGTTAGGGTCGCCAGGGAAGCATGGATCGGTCCCAAAGGACTGGTCGAATCTGGGCTCCACGATGCCCTGCCCGTAGGACGCGCGCAGGCGCGTGTCACCGAGAGCGCCCTGCGCCACGCGCAAGGCATAAGAGGCCCCTGCGCGAGGCACGACGCGCGTTCCGAAGTCGGCGTTATCTTCGGCCCGCGCCCCGCCGTTCAGCGTCAGCCTCGCGATAGGCTGCCAACGGATATCCAGGAAGCCGGCCTGATTATTACGTCGCGCGTGAATCACCGCCAGGGTCTGACCTCCATTTGCCGCGGCGCTGAGAAATCCGTTTTCGACTTCGTATTCGTATCCGGCGGTAAGCCCGAATCCCTTGAAGAAATAGGTCGATTGCCCGGAGAAGCCGGCGCGATTGTATTGATAGAATGATGGAAAAAAAGGATCGAAATTAAATTCGCGAAAATACATTTCCGTACCGCTCAATTGATGATGCCACCGTGAGCCCGTTGCAAAATCCGCTCGCAAGCCCGCGCTGAGATTTTGCAAAGCGATAGTGTCGGTGAGATTCGCCGACTGCAGGAGCGTCTGCCCCGGCGTGCCTGCCCGGCTGTCGTTATCGCGCAGGCCGAGGCTGATTCGCGCGGTGTCGGAAATGCGCCAGCCGAAATTTCCCGAGAGCGTCCGATCGCGGAACGCATCATTCGGCCCCTGGCCCGCGGTTTCGAGATCGGAAACTCCGGCGGAATAGTCGAATCGCCCCAGCAGGCCGGAAAGCTCCGCGCCGCCGCGGCCCGTGGAGAAGTTGCCGCCGTCCGCGAACGCCGTGAATTCCGGTACGCGCGTCGTCCCGCGGTGCGTAAAGATTTGAATCACGCCATCCATCGCGTCCGAACCGTAGAGCGCGCTCTCCGCTCCGTGGACGACTTCGATTTTGTCGATGTTGTCGAGCGTGAAGTTGGAGAAATCAATGAGCCCGCCCGGAATATTCGCCGGCACGCCGTCCACCAGCACCTTGGTGTAATTCGAGTTGCCGCCGTCGAGGAACAGCGACGTTTGTCCTCCCTCGGGTCCCGTGCGCCCAAGGCTGAAACCCGGCTGTGTCGCCAGCAAATCGGGAAGTGAAGTCGCGGCGCGCTGGCTGATCTGTTCGCGCGTGAGAATGGTGACCGGCGCGGGCGAGGCGTTCGCATCGAGCGGCAGTGCCTGCGCGGTGACCACGACTTTTGAGGAGAGCGGCTCAAGCGCCAGGCGAACTTGCAGCTCCCGCGTTTCCCCCGCCGCGATCGTAATTTCCTCCCCGGCCGTTGCGAACGAATCACGTGCAATCGTGACGCGATAGCGCCCCGGCGGAAGTGTCAAATTAAATCGGCCATCGATGCCCGAAACCACGTGCGCCGGTGGACCTGCAGGAGGAATGGATTCGGCGGTAACTTGAGCGTCAGCAATCACCGACCCTTGCGGGTCGGTGATGATACCGGAAATTCTGGCGGTCTGGGTTTGTGCGACGGATCCAGGCGCAATAGACAAAACGGCCAAAAAAGCGGTCGTACAAATGGAGAGCAATACACGTACGGAGTAACGCATGAGGAGCCTCCTCTCCCGGCTCGCGCGGGAGGCAAAGGTTGTCCGCGTGTCCGGGATCGTTTCCGGCTTTCGCGGTTGCGGACTCCGTCGGTCTCCTGGCTTGGCGGAACTGCGCCGCGCGGCCTTCCCGCCCTGCAAAATCGAGGGCAGTGGCTCGCGCGGAATTTTTCTCGCCTTACAGTCGCGCGGCGGCGACGGTTTTGCACCGTCTTCCCGGCACGGAGTCTGCGGTTATTGTGGCGGGGGTTTTGGGTGGCACGGGCTTCAGCCTGTGGGGGTTTATACTTGCAAGGACTCAACCCCACATGCTGAAGCCTGTGCCACTAAATCCCCGAATTCAGCGGGTGCTCGGTCCTTACCATGAAGCAAAGCCGGGCAACCGCGGCACTGCTGCTTAAAAAACCAGTTACGTAATGTCCTCTCCACGGCGAGCGCGCAAATTCACGCGCGGCCGTCCTGCCGGACCAAGTTCCACGTCCAATGGCGCGTCGAACACCTGTTCCAGTAATTCTTTTTGATACACGGCGGCGGGCGGGCCGACGCGCAGGCAGCGTCCAAGCTGCAGCAACACCACCTGATCGGCGAATTCCGCGGCCAGCCCAAGCTCGTGCGTCACGACCACCACCGTGTAGCGGTTCTCCTGCGCCAGTTGGCGCAATCGTTCGAGCAATTCCACTTGCGCTCCGATGTCCAGATGCAGGGTGGGCTCGTCCAGCAGGATCAGCCGGGGCTGCTGCGCCAGCGCCCGCGCCAGAATCACGCGCTGCTTTTCCCCGCCGGAGAGTTCGCCAATCGTGCGTTTTGACAGGTGCTCCGCGCCCACTTGCGCGAGAGCGTTGCGGGCGACCTCGATGTCCTCGGGATTCGCAAAGCGCAGTGCTCGTCCGTAGGGAAAGCGGCCCTGCAGCACAAAATCACCCGCCAGCGCGGGATAGACGATCGGGCTTTCCTGGTGCACCACGGCAATGCGTTGCGCGCGCGTTCTCACGTCCAGCCTGCTGGTTTCCTCGCCGTCCAGTTCCACGCGCCCCGAAAGCGGCGCGATCGTCCCCGTGATCAGCCGCAACAGCGTGGACTTGCCGCTGGCGTTTGGGCCGAGAATGGCGACGATTTCACGCTCGCGCGCCTGGAAGCTGGTCGCGCCCAACGTGAACGTCGGAACGGATTGTACGCTCGCTGAGTAGGCGTAGCTCGCTTGCTCGACGTTGAGCCGCACCGCTTGTTCGCGGTTCGGATGGTCCTCGCGCCCGCCGGCCGTTCGCGCGAAAGTTTCCGGCGCGCTCATCGCAGCCCTCGTCGCAGTAAATAGATAAATAGCGGCGCTCCGGCCATGGCCGTCATCGCGCCGACCGGCAATTCCGTGGGAGACACTACGGTGCGCGCCAGCGTGTCCGCCAGAACGATGGCAATCGCGCCGCACAAAGCCGAAGCCGGAATCAGCAGCCGGTAATCCGACCCGAAGATCAGCCGTACCGCGTGCGGCACTAGCAAACCGACGTAACCGATCGCGCCGCTGGCGGATACGGCCAGCGCCGTCAGCAGCGAGGCGGACACATAAACCACGAGTTTCACTCGCGTCACGTCCACGCCCAGATGAACGGCTTCGCGTTCGCCCGTGAGCAAAAGATTCAAATCCGCCGACGTGCTATAGATTGCGCCGATGCCAGCGACAAGGCCCACGATGAAAATCCACTGCATCCCCGCCGACACTGGCGTCGAGAGATCCCCCATCAACCAGTAGGCCATACCGCGCAGGTCGCGTCCCGTGAGCGTCGTCATCAGGAACAGGATGATCGCGGAAAAAAACGACGCCAAAATAATGCCGCCCAGCAGGAGCGTGGTGCTATCGAGCTGGCCTTCGCGCCGGCCCAGAAAATAAACTCCCGCAATCGTGGCGATGGCTCCAAGAAGAGCGCCCAGCGGCGTGACCAGCGCATATCCCGGCGCGATGATGAGCGCGAGGATCGAGCCGAGCGCCGCGCCGCTCGAAACACCCAGAACGTAGGGATCCGCCAGCGGGTTGCGCAGCAGTGCCTGAAAACTTGCTCCCGCAACCGAAAGCGCCGCGCCCACTAAGATTCCAAGCAGAATACGCGGCAACCGCAAGTCAAAAACGATCAGGCGGTACTCGGTCGGCAATTCGTCAGCGCGGCCGATGGCGATCCGCCCAAGGTCCAGGACGAGGTCGGTGACCGAGACGGGCACGGCGCCCAACTTCAAAGCGAGCACCACGCTCGCCAGCAGCAACAGCGCGAGGCCGCCGCAGGTCCACAGCAATCGCTTGACGGTCAGCGGTCGCATGCGCAGACCTCTTCGACGACGGGATTGGAATCCGCGGAAGTTAGTGGCACAGGCTTCAGCCTGTGGGATTTCGCGTCTGCAAGGACCAAACCCCACAGGCTGAAGCCTGTGCCACTATCCCCAGGGGGCGCCGCGCGCGTTGTGAAAGCATCCGGGTGCAGCGCGTGCGCCAGGCGCTCGATGGCGTCCACCATCCGTGGCGCGGGGCGATTGATCGCGTCGCTGACGACAACGACATTGCCGCGCTGTATAGCTTCAAGATTTCTCCAGCCGGGACGCGTGCGCAGTGCGTCAATGTCGCGCTGCGTGTCTACCGCATGCGCGCTCGCAAAAACCAGAACTTCCGGCTGCAGCCGCACAATTTCTTCCATGCTCACATGCGGCCACTCGGCCTTCGTTTCCACGATGGAGCGGCCTCCTGCGCGGCGCAACGCGTCCGCGATAAACGTGTCGCGGCCAACCGAGATCAAAGGTTCGGTCCACACAACAAAGAGCACGCGGCGCTGAGTTACGCCAGCGAGGCGATTATCGAGATCGGCGAGGCGTCCGCGCAGATCCTCGGTCAAGGTGGCGGCCGATTTTTCCGCACCCAGTACGCTGCCAAGATGCTTCACTGCGGCAATCATCCCCTCAATGGAATGTGGGTCTTCTGTCACGTATACCGGCAAGCCGATACGACCCAGTGCGTTAACTGTTTCCCGCCGGTTTATCGATTTCGTTGCCAGCACCAATTCCGGTTTCAGAGCCACGATTTCTTCCAGATTCGGATTCACCGGCCCGCCTACGTGCGGCTTCCGCGCGGCCTCCGGCGGGTAATCACAAAAATCGGTGTCGCCCGCCAAATGGTTTCCGTCCCCCAGTGCAAAAACGATTTCCGTAAGGTTCGGCGCGAGCGAGACGACGCGATTTATCTCCCGCGGAATTTGAATCTTCCTGCCAACTTCGTCCGTGAGTTCGCGGCTTGGCGGAATCGCAGCGCGCGCCGCGTTAGTTTGCCTCGCGATGGCCCCGTCGCACAGTATCAGGAACAACACCGTCGTCATCCCGCAAAACTTGGCGTGTCGGAATTTCCAGGCGCCGGTTTCCAGAAAACCTTTCATAAATGGTCTTTGTGGGTCGCGGCTTCAGCCGCGACATCCTAGCTTCCAGAAAATTCGGCTTTAGCCCCTGAGCCGCATTGCTTCTGAATTCCACTCGCTTTCATTAGATGACCGTCTGTCTCCAAAGTGTGTACGCCGTATTTCAAGCGTCATCCCTCCATTTTGTGGCCATAAAAATAAAAAAGCCTCGCGAGAACACGAGGCGCACGTGGCCGCACCCTTTCTCGCGAAGAGTGCCGGTTGCAACGGCCCGGGAGGGTGTCCTGACTTACGGCGTTTCGCCGATCACAGTGGCGGGACCGTGGCCGATTCTCACGGCCTTCCCCGCATCCCAAACCTGCTAAATGTCGAAACGCAGTCTATGTCGCGCGATGACCGGTGTCAACACTGGCCGCCAGGAGAGACCGGAATATTTTCCGATGACGCCGCTCCCTGTGCTCAGTTTGTGTGAAATTCCTGGCGCGAGGATAAAACAGAATGAGCTATGTGCTTTTTTCGGCAGCCTGTTAGACTCCTCCGGGGGATCGTCGTGGTTCCTGCGCTTCTGGTGGCACATGTTTTGGGCCTGGTGTTTTGGGTGGGCGGCTTGCTCGTAACGTCCATGGCGCTCACGCGTCACACGCGGGAGGCCTCGGCGGAAGCGCGTCAAGCGCTGGCCCGCCTCGAGCGCATCTACCTGCGAGGCCTGGCGGATCCGGGAGCGCTTCTGACGTTGCTCGCCGGGATTGGCCTGATCACGACCAACTCCTCGTACTACCTTCACGCGCCGTGGCTGCATATCAAACTCACTTTCGTTTTGATCCTGATCGGCCTGCACGGAATCGTGGCCGTGAGAACCAAGAGATTCGCCGCTGGACGAATCTCGCTGAAGCGCAGCGAAGCCCGCCTGCTGGTGGTAGCCACGCTGCTCGTCTTTCTGTCCATCCTCATTGCCACTCTCGTTGGCCAAGTTTATCTGACCTGACGGTACCTAACACGACCCTATCGTCGACCGGCGGTCAGACTCGCACGGGCGCGCCGAATTCACCGGCGCTTACGCCCAGAGACAAAATTCAAGCCGAGGCAACTACGTGGTTTTCGGTAAATGAACAGGCACAGCGGGGTATCAGGTGCGGGAAAAATCGCGCTCATCCGCTTCTTGCGTCCAGTGCACATCGTCGATCCACCAGCGGCCATCGGTGCGGATCAGCGTGAAGCGCGCGCGGTAATCTTTGTCGTCGGCGCCGTGGAGGTAGATTTCCAGCGTGACGCCCGGACCGTTGTACGCCGGCGTTTCCGCGCGCACCACGTTCGCGTGAAACATCCGCCAGTGGCGGACGAACAGTTCGTGCCAGTTGTCATAGGAAACCTGCCCGCGGTAACGGGGTGAAAACATATCGTAGGCCGGGCGCAACTCGCCGCGATCGAGCGCGCGAAGCTGCGCGCGAACGATTTCCTGCGGACCGGTGGAGAACATGCCGAACGGCGAGTCAACGCGAACCAGGATCCAGGACGTCAAAATAAATGCGGCCAGCGCGAGCGAAAGCAGCAAAAACAAGTTGTGGCGGAAACTGCGCCTGCGCGACGCCCCATCTTCATACGCGGCAGCGGTGGTCCGTTCCTCACCGGCCGGCTCGTGACGCGGCAAGTTCGCCGAAATCAGTTCAGCAGCCGGCTCCAGGGGCGGCAGCGGTTCAGGCGCACCGCGGAGGTCGGCTGACTCTTCGGGGGAACTTGGTTCAGGAAAGTTTTGCGAATCGTCCATACGGATCTCCCGCGCGGCGGAGAGACGCGTTCCTCGTACCTAACGATTCTTCCACTGTGGCTTGCGTTTTTCAAGCAGCGCGCGCAGTCCTTCCTGGGAGTCTTCGAGGCGGTACAGCTCGTTGAGGAAAATGTTCATGGAATTGCGCAGCGCGTCGCGCAGGGACATTCCCATCCCGGCGAGGACCGCTTTCTTAGCCATCCCCAGCACCGCGCCGGATTGCGCCGTAATTTTTCCGATCAGTTCGTTTACCGCGGCTTGCAGTTGCGTCTCCGCCACAAGCCGATTCACAAGGCCCAGGTCGCGCGCGCGTTCCGCGGAAATGGCTTCGCCCGTCAGCACCAGTTCGAGCGCCCGCTTCGGGCCGATGATGTGCGGAAACATCGTCGAAGCCAGCGGGGGAAACATTCCAATCGTGATTTCCGGCAGCGCAAATCGCGCTCGCGGCGTGGCCACCACCAAGTCCCCGTAGGCGACCAGTTCCGCGCCCCCTCCGATGGCCGCCCCGTCCACGATTACAATCACCGGTTGCGGCGCTTCCACCATGGCGATGCATGTGGCGTGAAACGCGTCCAGCATCGAAAACGCGCGCTCGCTGGTGTATTCGCCGATATCCACGCCCGCGCAAAAAACCTTTCCCGCGGCGTCCAGGACGATCAGCTTTACCGCGCCATTTTCCGCGACCATCCCAATTCCGTCCGCGAGTTCGCGCAGCATCTGCTCATTCAATAAATTATGTTCGGGGCGTTGAAGCGTGAGGCGAGCCACCGGACCTTCGACCTGGTGATGGATGAATTCAAAGCTCCCCGGCGCGCGCCGCGCAGGTTTCGCAAATATTTCTTCTGCCTGGACTCGGTCCGCCATTTTCAGCTCCAATTCATCCTAGCACGGCGGGTCGAGCTCAAAAGGGAAGCGGCGAGAAGTGCGAAGTTAAGAGTTAACAGCTAAAAATTCAGTTAAGAGTCGACAGTTTAGAGTTGAGAGTTTCAGAAACAGCTTCACCGATCCCCTGCCGCCATTTGCCCCTTCTCTTTCATTCTTAACTCTCAACTGTCAACTCTCAACTCTCTTCATGTATCCTATCCCGCATGCACGACCTTGGATATTTTCGCGAACACCTCGGAGAATTTGAACAGATGGCCGCAAATCGCGGCGTAGTCATCGATTTCGGCAGTTTCCGCGCGATCGATCAGGAACGCCGCGAGCGAATCACCGCCGCGGAGCGCTTGAAAGCCCAGCGCAACAAGGCCAGCGAGGAAATCCCCCGCCGAAAAAAGGCCGGGGAAGATGTGTCCTCCCTGCTGGCGGAAATGAAGCAAGTCTCGGAAGAAATCAAGCTGGCCGACGAGCGCATCGCGGAACTGGACGCCAAGCTCTCCGATTTCATGCTGACCGTGCCCAACCGCCCGCACAGTTCCGTCCCAATCGGACACAACGCCTCGGCGAATATCGAGGTGCGCCGCTGGGGCGCTCCGCCAAAATTTGATTTCAAGCCGCGCCCGCATTGGGAAATCGCCGAAAGCGCCGGGATCCTGGATTTCCAGCGCGCGGCGAAAATAGCCGGCACGCGTTTCGCGGTCTATTGCGGCGTCGGCGCGCGACTCGAGCGCGCCCTGGCCGCGTTCTTTCTGGACACGCACGCATCAAACGGATACACCGAAATTCTCCCGCCGTTCATCGTGAACACCGCGGCTCTCACCGGCGTTGGCCAGTTGCCGAAATTCGCAGCCGACATGTTTCATCTCGAAGGCACCGACCTTTGGCTCACGCCTACAGCCGAAGTTGAGCTCACCAGCTTCTTTCGCGACGAAACCCTCGATGCCGATCTCCTGACCATCAAGCTTTGCGCTTGGACAGCCTGCTTCCGCTCCGAAGCCGGCGCGGCCGGCAAAGACACGCGCGGCCTCAAGCGCCAGCACCAATTCCAAAAAGTCGAAATGTTCAAGTTCACCCGCCCGGACCAGAGTTACGATGAACTCGAATCCCTCGTCGCCAACGCCGAACAGATTCTTCAGAAACTCGGCCTGCACTACCGTGTCATGCAACTCTGCACGGGCGACATGGGTTTCGCTTCTTCAAAAACTTACGACATCGAAGTGTGGCTCCCCTCCGCCAACGAATTCATGGAAATTTCCTCCTGCTCCAACACCGAATCGTTTCAGGCGCGCCGCTCGGGCATCCGCTTCAAGCCCAAGGGCGGCAAAAGCGAATTCGTGCACACGCTGAACGGTTCGGGCCTGGCCGTGGGGCGCACTTGGCTGGCTATTATCGAAAATTATCAGCAAGCCGACGGTTCCGTGCTGATCCCAAAACCGCTGCATTCCTATTTGGGAATGGACCGCATCCCTGCAAAGCCTTGAAAGTGGTCTTTCTTCCGCGGAAGGGCCGCGGACCCGCTTCGATGGGGCACGCCCTTGGGTGTTGTAGGGAATTATGGCCCTTCAGGCCCGGGGAGTGGGAACTTTTCAACCCCTGGTTCCCTTCTGCCGATTCCGCGTTAAGTTCCTTTATATGTGTGATTTGGGTGGATTCTCCGGGCGAAACTTGTGAAGAGGCGTGTTTCCAGAGCATCTGCGCCCAAAATATCCCGGTTCTATGGTTGACACCGCTTTTCCGGGTTGACTACACTCGGGTTAATGCGCGGCCAATAGTCGCGCATTGAGGATAGGAAGTTAACCATTCAAGGGGCTTCGGCCCGCCTGGTTCTTCGGAACGCAGTCGGAGTGGGTGACCGGAGAACACGCGCGGCAGGCTGGGCCACGACGAGCCGCTGGGAAGCGTCGAGCGGGTGAATTTAAAAGAGCGAATCGATCGGTGGGTGAGTGGAAGGCTGGCGTGGCTGCTGCGCACGCTGCTGGCGGCCCTGGGAAATTCAGGACGGGCGTCCATGCCTCACCCACAAGACAAGCGCTCTGCGATTCCCTTGCATCGCGATCCGTGGTGCGGCACGTACGTCTCACCTGAAATATCTTTTCCCTTGGAGCAAGCGGGCCAGGTGTTGCACTTCTGTTCTGCCGAGTGTCGCGCGCGATATCAGCGCTCTTCGCAGCGCGCGGCCAGTGCGTAGTCGCAATCCTCAAGGAGAGAAACGTCCATGGCCACGGTTTTAAAAGCGGTCCCTCAACCCATTCTTCCGCGCATGGCTCCCCGCGAAGACTTGAACCCGTTTCGCATCGCGCAAATCCAGTTTGACATGGCGGCGGAATACTTGAAGCTCGATCCGGGACTGCGGCAGATCCTGCGGACTCCGAAGCGCGTCCTGGAAGTTTCCATCCCGGTGAAAATGGACAACGGGCAGACCAAAGTGTTCACCGGATTCCGCGTGCAGCACAATGTCTCACGCGGCCCGGCCAAAGGCGGACTGCGCTATCACCCGAACGTCACGCTGGACGAAGTAAAGGCCCTGGCCGCCTGGATGACCTGGAAAACCGCGACGGTAAATCTCCCGTACGGCGGCGCCAAGGGCGGCATCATTTGCGATCCCAAGCGCATGTCCAAAAGCGAGCTCGAGCGCATGACGCGCCGCTACGCCGCGGAAATTCAGCCCATCATCGGACCGGAAGTCGATATCCCCGCGCCCGATGTTTACACCGACTCGCAGACCATGGCGTGGATCATGGACACTTATGCCATGACGGTGGGACATGCAGCTCCCGGCGTTGTGACCGGCAAACCGGTTTCCATTGGCGGCTCCGAAGGACGCGCGGACGCGACCGGACGCGGCGTCCTGTACGTGGTCGAGGAAGCCTGCAAAGTAAAGAAAATCAATTTGCGCGGCGCCACCGTCGCCATTCAAGGCTTTGGCAATGTCGGCTCGGCCGTGGCGCGGCTCTTTGCGGAGAAAAAAGCAAAAATTGTAGCGATCAGCGACTCCCGCGGCGGCGTGCACAATCCGCGCGGCATCGATCCGCTGCGGGCTCTGCGCTACAAAGAACGTTCGGGCACGGTCGTGGGCATGCCGGGCGCGTCCCGCATCTCCAACGACGAACTCTTGGCGTTGAAGTGCGACATCCTGGTCCCCGCGGCGCTCGAAAACGTAATCACGTTGCACAACGCCGACCAGATCAAGGCGAAAATCGTCGCGGAAGCCGGCAACGGCCCCACCACGCCGCACGCGGATGAAATTCTGTCGCGCAAGGGCGTGTTTGTCGTGCCCGACATTCTCGCGAATGCCGGCGGCGTCACGGTCAGCTACTTCGAGTGGGCGCAGGATTTGCAGGGATTTTTCTGGCAAGTGCAGGAAGTGAACTCCAAGCTGGAATTCGTGATGCGCCGCGCGTTCAACGACGTGCACGAAACCATGCGCAAGTTCCACGTTTACCCGCGCGCCGCCGCTTATATCCTGGCCGTAGGCCGCGTCGCCGACGCGACTCTGGTGCGTGGTTTATTTCCGTAAGAACAACATAACCCTTCAGAAGGGAGTCGTTTTGTTGGTGATTCCCTTATTTTCGTTCGAGAAATTCAATCATTTCAGAGCGTGAAAATCCTGCCTCGCGCAATAACGACAGAAGTGTTCCCTTCGGCATGTCACGATTGTGCTGGGGTACCACTGCATGTCTTTTTGATGTCGGATTGTAGAAAATGAAGTGACTGCCTGAAGAGCCCGTGTGATAACTTCTAGAAGCTGTTTCAAAACCGGGTACAGGGCTGTGATTTTACAGTAGTTGGTTCTCCCGAAATAAGCGATAAGCAATGGCAGCAGCGCCGAGGGAGGACCGATGGCGCGATACGGTCGACTGCTGACCGACGCCCAGTGGGAAATGATCCGGCCCTTGCTCCCGAAACGGCCCAAGCGTCCGAAGGGTGGACGGCCCCCGAAGGACGACCGCAACGTGCTGGAAGGCATTTTGTGGATCTTGCGTAGCGGGGCTCGCTGGTGTGATTTGCCCGAAGAGTTCC
This sequence comes from uncultured Acidobacteriota bacterium, assembly GCA_963813185.1. Classification (GTDB taxonomy): domain Bacteria; phylum Acidobacteriota; class Terriglobia; order Acidiferrales; family UBA7541; genus Palsa-360. The sequence continues at coordinate 347,751 of CAWEYA010000016.1, read as the reverse complement.
CCTCACCAGCGACGTGCTGGCGGCGCTTGCGGGACTGGGAGGAGCAAGAAGTTTGGCTGGAAATCTGGCGCGCGTTTCTCAGCGAGTTGAACGAACGACAGCAACTAAAATGGAGTGAATCGTTCCTGGACGGCAGTTTCGCTCCAGCCAAAAAGGGGGCGACGCAGTCGGAAAAACCAAGCGGGGCAAGGGGACGAAGTGGATGGTGGTGGTCGACGGCGCGGGTGTTCCTTTGGGAGACCACCTTCACTCTGCATCCCCGGCGGAAGTCAAGCTCGCGGAGACGACCCTCGCCGCGATCCGCGTAAGACGTCGGCATCGCCCGGGAAGACCGCGACAAAAACCCGAGCGCGTGATCATGGACCGTGGCTACGATAGCGATGGGCTGCGTAAACAACTGCGTCGCCGCGGGATCGAACCGATCGTTCCACACCGCAAAGGTCGGCGCAAACCGCCTACGCAAGATGGCCGAGCGCTGCGGCGCTACCGGCGGCGCTGGATCGTCGAGCGCACCTTCTCCTGGCTCGGCAACTACCGGCGACTGACAGTGCGCTATGATCGGTCGTTGACGATCTATCGTGGATTTTTTCACATCGCCTGCTTCATGATCGTCTTACGGAGGGTTTTGAAATAGCTTCTAGATCTTTGTGGGGCACGGCTTCAGCCGTGCCGTAAAGTGCGCAAAATCAACGCGGCTTTAGCCGCTGGCCTCTTCAAAATCGAGTTGCCACACAGACTCTGAAGCGTGGTCGAGAATGAATCCATTCTGTTCTAGGAATCGGATTATTTCGCGCGGTTTAACGGCGGGAAGCTTGGGCATATTCGAGATCCAGAGAGGCGACCAAAGTTTCGTCGTCGGTGGGGATCGCCTCCTTATGCTTTTTTAGGCTCTCGATGTAGCCGCAAATTGCGTCCTTTGGCATTTTTTTCGCTTCGACTAATGTGCGTCCGTACGTAACGCAGCCCGGCAACGCGGGCACAATTGCCGTGAAGCCACCTTCCGGTTCCGGGCGCAAAAAAATATTGAAGCGGAAGTGCGTTTTCCTCATATTAACTACAATGATGCTATAGCAGCTGCGGGCGAGTCAATCATCACCCGTTCCTGCTTCAGATTTGCACTCCATTTGGCTTCGAGAGACGTCGCGGATTTCTCAAATGAGTCGGGCGCATCAAAAAAGATGTTGCGCGTGAGCGTACACGCGCGTACATTTCGACTTGCCGGCTCGCGCGACGTTCTTGCGCAGCCGGTCCACTTTTCTGTGGGCGATTTTTTTTGCGGAGGGACTCGAAGAATTGTCCAATCACGTAAATGCGGCTCCCCCGATCGTGCTGACAATCGCGGGGTTCGATCCGTCCGCCGGCGCGGGCATTGCCGCAGACCTCAAGACCATCGCGGCGCATAACTGTTACGGCGTCGCGGCCATCACCGCGATGACCGTGCAGTCCACGCAGGGCGTGAAATCCGTGCATGATACTCCCGCCGCGGAATTGCGCGCTCAATTGGATGCCCTCCTCGAAGACTTAAAAATATCCGCAATTAAAATTGGGATGCTGGGCCATCGCGGGAACGCCGTCGTCGTCGCCGAGTTTCTGGATCGCGCCGGAGTCCCCAACGTGGTTCTCGACCCGGTGATGAAATCCACTTCCGGCGAAACCGATTTGATCGATGCCGGCGGAATCAAATTTATCGGAGAAGAATTACTAAAGCGCGCAACCGTGGTGACGCCGAATATCGCTGAAGCCGAGATTCTTTCGGGCCTTCCGATCAAGGATCACGCCGGGATGGAAGCAGCGGCGCGTAAGATCGTCGAGCGCGGTGCCCGCGCCGTGGTCGTCAAGGGCGGCCACATGGAGAAGGCCATCGACGTCCTGTTTGACGGAACGGAAGTGCTGCGGTTCGGCGGCGAGCACCTCAAGAGTGAAAACACGCACGGATCCGGATGCACGTTCGGATCGGCGATCGCGGTGCAGTTGGCGTTAGGGCGCCCTCTGCGGGAAGCCGTGCTGCTCGCCAAGGCTTATGTGACCATAGCGATTGAAAAAGGGTTCTCTATCGGCAAGGGCCCCGGCCCGCTCGACCACTTTTACCGCGTGCACCAGGAACCTCCCACCCGCGGCGTCCACGAAGTCCCGCAACACGGCATGCACCCCGCCGCCGAACCCGGCGCCCACTAGAAAGTCAGAAACAGCGGAACCACAGATTCACACAGATGAACACGGATAAAAGCGAAAAAACAGAAAGCCCGCAGAGACTCGCTCCCAGTTTGGCTCTTCGATTTTAATTTAATTGTCGAATTATTCTTTGTTTTAATCCGCGTTCATCTGTGTCCATCTGTGGTTCCATTTCTTTGGTAGGCGATGCGGCCTGCAACAATTGTCGCCATAGGGGCGCCGCGGAAATTGCGGCCGTCGAACGGCGAATTGCGCGACTTGCTGGCGGATTCTTCCGCGCGGAACGTCCATTTGTATTCGGTGGAAAAAATCGTCAGATCGCCCAGGTCATTTCCCGCGATGCGTCGCTGCATTCCCAGGACGCGCGCCGGCCCTGACGTAAACAATTCCACCATGCGCATCAGCGAAATCTTTCCGGCATGCACCAGCTCGAGGCCAAGGGCGATCGCCGTTTCAAAACCGGTCACGCCGAATGGGGCGCGGTCAAATTCAACGTCTTTGAGGGCGGCCTCGTGCGGCGCGTGGTCGGTGGCGATGGCGTCTACGCTGCCATCGGCAAGCCCGGCGATGAGCGCGTCGCGGTCTTCCCGGGAAGCAAGCGGCGGATTCATCTTGTAGCGCGTGTCGTACTGCACGTCTTCATCGGTGAGCGTGAAATGGTGCGGCGTCACTTCGCAACTGACGGGCAGGCTTTTCGCCTTGGCGGCGCGCACGAGTTCCAGAGAGGAGCGCGCCGAAAGGTGCGCGATGTGCAGCCGGCAACTGGTCAACTCGCCCACTTGCACGTCCCGCGCAACGACAAGCGATTCCGTGGCGGAAGGCATACCGCGCAGGCCCAGCCGCACGGATTGTTTTCCCTCGCGCATCACCGCGCCGGCAAACAGCGAACTGTCTTCGCAGTGATCGATCACCGGCAAATCCAGCGCGCGGCAATACTCCATCACCTGCCGCAAAAGTTTCGCCGTGGCGATGGGACGCCCGTCGTCGGAAACCGCCACGATTCCGGCCTGCTTCATGGCGGCAATTTCCGCAAGCGCCTCGCCTTTGCTGCCGATCGACGCCGCGCCAATCGGCCAGACACGCACGGGGGAGACCGCGGCGGCGCGTTCCAGGATCGAGCGCGTCACGGATGCGTTGTCGTTCACGGGACGCGTATTCGGCATCGGGCAGACGGCCGTGAAGCCCCCGCGCGCCGCAGCCAGCGTCCCGCTCTCAATCGTCTCCGAAGATTCGCCGCCCGGCTCTCGCAGATGGCAGTGCAAATCGATAAAGCCCGGCGCAACGATCAGATTTGTGGCATCAAAAATTTCCGCGCCTTGCGCACGCGAGGCGAGCTGTCCGTGCGGCGCGACGGCAGCGACACGATCTTCGTCAAGCAGAATGTCGCGCGGCGCGTCGGTCCCGCTTGCGGGATCGAGCACGCGTCCATTGCTAATCAGCAGCATGAGAGGATTCCCTTTCCGAAGAGCCGTCCGCGCCGATCATCAGAAACAGCAGGGCCATGCGCACGGCGAGGCCGTTCGTGACTTGCTCGAGCACGCAGGATTGCGGCCCGTCGGCCACGGCGGGATCGATTTCCAGGCCGCGAACCATCGGCCCAGGATGCATTACTAGCGCATCCGGCCTGGCGATGCGCAGCCGCTCCGGAGTGAGCTGGTAAAGGAGGATATATTCATCGAGAGCCAGAGCCGGTTCGTGCAGCCGCTCTTGTTGAACGCGCAAAGTCATTACAACGTCCGCGTCTTCGAGGGCTTCCGCAATACGCGTGACGCGCCGGATCGCCGTGCCTGCGGGAACTAGGCATTCGAGTTCCCTCGGCAACCACATCGCCGGCCCGCACAATGTAATGCGGCAGCCGAATTTCGACAGCAGGTGAATGTTCGAGCGCGCCACGCGGCTGTGCAGAATGTCGCCGAGAATCGTGATGTTCAACCCTTCGAGCGTGCCGCGCCGGTCGCGAATCGTCAGCGCATCGAGGAGCGCCTGCGTGGGATGCTCGTGCGTGCCGTCGCCGGCATTGATCACCGGCAGGGGCAGGTTTCGCGCCACAAAATCCGGCGCGCCCGAGGAACTATGTCGCATCACGATACAATCCGGCTTCATCGCGTCGAGCGTGCGGACCGTGTCGAGCAGCGATTCGCCTTTTTTCAGGCTCGACGATTCCGCCTGCAGGTTCATCTGGTCCGCGCCGAGGCGCGCCGCCGCCGTGGCGAAACTGATGCGCGTGCGCGTGGAGGGCTCGAAAAACGCCAGCGCCACGGTCTTTCCTCGCAGCGTCGCCAATTTTTTCAGCGGGTGACGCTGGATTTCCTGAAAGGGTTTCGATTGGTCCAGCAGAAATAAAATTTCTTCGGCGCTGAGCGGTTCAATCCCTAGCATGTGGCCGAAGCGAAATGGCACAACTATCCTCGAAATCTAGGCCGGGCATGTCACCACGTTGGCCGGCGTCAGGGAACGCGCTCGACGAGCATGACGCGCTCCTCCTGATCAATCTCATTCAGGCGAACTTCGATGATCTCGGCGTCGCTGGTTTGCACGCTGCGCCCGACAAAGGACGCTTCGATAGGCAATTCGCGATGCCCGCGTTCGATCAGCACGCACAAGCGCACGCGCTTCGGACGCCCTAGATCAAAAAGCCCGTTCATGGCCGCGCGAATCGTCCGCCCCGTGTACAACACATCGTCCACAACCACCAGGTCCTTGTCGTCCACCGGAAATGGAATGTCGCTCGATTGCAGAACGGGCTGCGCGGCGACTTTGGAAAGATCATCGCGGTACAGTGTGATGTCCAGAATTCCCACCGGCACGTCCACTCCGTCGATGCCGCGCATGGCCTGGGCGATCCGCTTGGCCAGGGGAACGCCGCGCCGGCGAATCCCAATCAATGCCAGGTTGGAAGTGCCGCCGCTTTTTTCCACGATTTCGTGCGCCAGACGCTGGACGGTGCGATCGATTTCCGTCGCTGTCATCAACTGCGTCTTTTCAACGATGCGCATTGGGCGAACATCCTAGCATAGTGCCACTCGGTCTCGAAGCGCGGGTTATGGAAGGCCCCCGGATTTCCGCCGTTTTTCCACAAGCCTTCCACATCGGCGAGCGAATCTGCATGCTAGAATCCCGCCAATGAATGTTGCAACCTCGGTGGACCTCTCTGTGAACGTCGGCGCATTGCGCCTCGCCAATCCCATTTTGGCCGCCAGCGGTACCTTTGGCTACGGCGTCGAATTTGCCCACCTTGTGGATTTGAACCGCTTGGGCGGTATCGTCGTAAAGGGACTTTCCCTCGAGCCGATGGCCGGTGCCCCTGCGCCACGCTTGTGCGAGACGCCTTCCGGGATGCTCAACTCCGTCGGCCTCCAAAATGTCGGTGTGCGCGCCTTCGTTGCGGAAAAGCTGCCTGCGCTGCGCCAGTACCGCACTGCTGTCATAGCCAATGTCTTTGGCTACACAATCGACGAGTATGTGGGTGTGCTTCGGATTCTCGAGGAAGCGGAAGGGCTCGCGGCCTACGAACTTAACATCTCCTGCCCAAACACCGCGCATGGCGGTATCCAGTTCGGCAGCGACCCTCAGATGGTGTCGGAAGTCGTGTCGGCCGCGCGCAAAGCCGCCCGCCGCCCCCTATGGGTCAAGCTTTCGCCCAATGTCACCGACATCGGCGTGATCGCCAAGGCGGCCGAAGAAGCCGGAGCAGATGCCCTGACCGTGGCAAACACCTATCAGGCAATGAGTATCGACGTCCAGACCCGCAAATCGAGGTTGGGCCGCGCAACTGGGGGTTTATCTGGGCCTGCGATCAGGCCCATTACCCTTCGACTGGTCTACGAAACCAGCCGAGTTGTCAAGATTCCCATCATTGGCCTAGGGGGCGTCGAGAAGGCTGATGACGCCTTGGAATATATCATTGCGGGCGCTTCCGCAATACAGGTTGGAACGGCGAACTTTTCAGAGCCCAGGGCGTGTGAAGACATCCTAGATCAAATGGAAAGATACTGTAGTGGGAATAAGATCAATAATATCAGTAATTTAATTGGAAACATGCAGACCGATTGTCCTTGAATCGCCCGAGGGCGCATGCTAGCATTGTTCAGCGCCAAGGACTACGGGGGGACACTGACTACGGGGGGACACTTATGCGTAGTCGACTTTTCATGATTTGGGCCGCTCTCCGCTGGTTACCATTGATGTTTCTGGTAGCCCAAGGCCTGGAAGCCCCCCTGGTGGCCCATGTCAGCCAGCCCATTAAGCCCATTCGGGTTTGGACGGCCAAAACAAGCTGGTACGGGGGCAAATTTCAGGGCCGCAAGACCGCCAGCGGCGAAAGATACGACATGTATGCCGCGACAGGAGCTAGCCCGGATCTGCCGTTCGGCTCCCTTGTCCGCGTCTCGAATCCCAAAACCCATATCGCCCAGCTCGTCCGAATCAATGACAGAGGTCCCTTTATCGACGATCGCGAGCTGGATGTCTCCTACCTGGTTGCTTGCCGCCTGGGGATCCTGGACAATGGCATTTCGCGATTGCGAGTCGAACTCCTCGAGGTCCCAAAACGTCAGTGAACGAGCAGGCCCGTCAAAAACTGATCCTCGCGCTTGATTTTCCCACCCTCGAACCCGCTTTAGAGTTAGCGCAGTCTCTTTCCTCAGTAGTCGGTATGTTCAAGATAAATATACAGTTATTCACGTCCGAGGGACCCCTTGCCATCACCAAATTGAGCCAGTTTGGACCAGGCATATTCCTGGACCTTAAATTTCACGACATCCCGAATTCAGTCAAAGGAGGTGTCACGAGCGCCAGTAGCTTGCCGGGCGTGCACCTGTTAGATCTCCATGCCCTGGGGGGTCTGGAAATGATGCGCGCGGCTGCAAAGGCCAGGAATGAGGCCAAAGGCCCAAAATCCGCGACGCCTAAACTGCTGGCAATTACGATCCTGACGAGTATGGAGAATGCCGCTCTTCGAAGTGTTGGGATAACGGGCCCTGCCTCCAGGCGCGTTCTTCAACTGGCCCGCCTTGCTCAGAAGGCCGGCTTGGACGGCGTGGTTGCGTCTCCCCACGAAGTCCGCGCGATTCGGCGGGCCTGCGGAAAAGACTTCCTGATCGTGGTCCCCGGAATCCGTCCCTTGGTCGGCGGCGGGGCGGCTGGCAGCAGAAGAGGCAAAACCGATGATCAGGCGCGCGTCGCTACCCCTGCGGAAGCGATTCGTGACGGGGCGGATTACCTGGTGATCGGCAGGCCGATTACGGGGGCTACCGATCCGGAACAGGCAGCGCGCGCGATTCTGGATGAAATCAGTTCAGCGCTTCCGAGGAATTGAGCTGCGAGTTCTTTCGCCGGCAAATCCCGCCGGATCTGACCACTCCTAGGGTATTGGATTCGGACTTGCGGAAACCGGGACGTGAACGTGCTATAATTCGCCCATTGAGTCTTGCGCTGTACCCGTCCTTGCGACGGAAAGCGACTCATAAGGCAGGTACATCATGGGAGAGTTTAGCCCATTTCATTGGCTGATAGTGCTGGCCATCGTGGTGCTTTTGTTTGGCGGCAAGAAGATTCCGGAAGTGATGCGTGGCTTGGGTGAAGGCATCCGGAGCTTTAAGGAAGGCATGCACGGAGGAGGGCAAGGGCCCACGGCACCGCCTCCTGCTGCACCAACGGCAACTGCAACTCCAGCAACTGAGGAAAAGAAGTAGCTCTTTAAGCGTTTGATCGATTCAGGATTTGTGTGAAAGGGCGGCCCACGGGACCGCCCTTTTTGTTTGCCAATTACTTTTCTTCTCGCCAGCCCAGTTCGCGCAGCAGCGCATAGAGTCGCGCCAGCGGCAGCCCCACGACGTTGAAATAACAGCCCTCAATTCTGGGAATGTAGCGTCCCGCAAGCCCTTGAATCGCGTAAGCTCCCGCTTTGCCTATCGGCTCGCCGGTCGCTGCGTAGGCGTTGATCACTTTTTCATCGAGTGGAGCAAACGTTACGGCTGAATTTTCGACTGCCGCGCGCGTTGCATTGTCGGGCAATCGCAGGACGAAAATGCCCGTAAGGACATGGTGAGTGCGCCCGCTGAGCTTAGCGAGCATTGCGCGCGCGTTCGCGGAATCGCGAGGCTTTCCGAGGATTTCGCCTTCCAGCTCGACGGTGGTGTCCGCGCCCACGATCATGAAATCGCGCATGCCGACGTCCATTCGCCCCGCCGCGCGCCCTTTTGCTTCCGCAAGGCGCGCAACCATTGCGGGCGCTGTCTCGCCAGAGAGGGCAGTCTCGTCGATTTGCGTGGCGCGAATCTCAAACGCGATGCCCGCATTGCGCAAAATTTCCGCGCGGCGCGGCGAAGAGGACGCCAGTATGATCTTCATAACGATAGTAGGTAGGAGAGGCTTCCCTGTGAAATTGGCCGGAGAATGGCCTCCTTTGCTGCGACAAAACCCCACAGACTGAAGTCTGTGCTACCAAATCACAAAACCACCGATTCCGTATATTCGCCGAAAACACGGCGGAGCGCATCGGAAATTTCGCCGACTGTGGAATATGCATCGACTGCGGCCACGATCGCGGGCATCAGATTTTCTCCGGAGCGCGCGCGCCGCTCGACTTCGGCGACTGCCGCATTGGCACGCGCAGAATCGCGCCGGGCGCGCACTGCGCGGACGCGTTCGATCTGCGCGCGTTCCAGTTCCGGATCGACGCGCATCGTCGGAATGGGCGCTTCTTTTTCCGCGACGAACTGATTCACGCCGACGATGATCTGCTCGCCGCGCTCGATGGCCCGCTGATAATCGTACGCGGCCCTCTGGATTTCGCCTTGCACGTAGCCGATTTCGATCCCGCGCAGCACTCCGCCGAGTGCATCTATCCTCACAATATATTCCTTCGCGCGCGATTCAATTTCGTCGGTCAATTTCTCGATCGCGTAAGAACCGCCGACCGGGTCCGCGGTGTTCGCCACGCCCGTTTCGTGCGCGATGATCTGCTGCGTGCGCAGAGCGAGCAGCGCCGCATCTTCGGTGGGGAGCGCGAGCGCCTCGTCCATCGCGTTCGTGTGCAGGGACTGGCAGCCGCCGAGCACCGCGCCAAGCGCCTGAATGGCGACGCGCACGATGTTGTTTTCCGGCTGCTGCGCGGTGAGAGAACTCCCGGCCGTCTGCACGTGAAAGCGAAGCATCATCGAATCGGGATTCTTCGCGCCGAAACGGTCGCGCATCAGGTGCGCCCAGAGTTTCCGCGCGGCGCGGTACTTGGCAATTTCCTCGAGCAGGTCATTGTGCGCATTGAAGAAAAACGAAAGCCGCGGCGCGAATTCATCCACGCCCAATCCCGCGGCGACCGCGGCATCCACATAAGCGACCGCGTCAGCCAATGCGAACGCAACTTCCTGCGCCGCCGTGGAGCCCGCTTCCCGAATGTGATACCCGGAAATGGAAATCATGTTCCAGGCAGGCAGCTCGCTGCGGCACCAGGCGAAGAGGTCCGTTACGATGCGCATCGACGTGCGTGGCGGATAGATGTACGTGCCACGTGCGATGAACTCCTTCAAGATATCGTTTTGCACTGTTCCGGAAATTTTTCGCAGATCCGCGCCCTGCTTTTTCGCGACGGCGGCGTACAGCGCCAGCAGTATCGCAGCAGTCGCGTTGATCGTCATGGAAGTCGTCACGCGGTCCAGAGGAATGTGGTCGAAGAGCGCTTCCATGTCTTCGAGCGAATCAATGGCCACGCCGACTTTTCCCACTTCGCCGGCGGCGCGCGGATGGTCCGAGTCATGGCCGATCTGCGTGGGTAAATCAAAAGCGACAGACAAACCCGTTTGCCCTTTCGCGAGCAAATAGCGGAATCGCTCGTTTGATTGAGCCGCCGTGCCGAATCCGGCGTATTGCCGCATGGTCCACAGACGCCCGCGGTACATGGTGGGATAAATGCCGCGCGTAAAGGGAAATTCGCCAGGGACGCCGATCGCCTCATCAGCGTTTTGGCCAGCAAGGTCTTCCCGCGTGTAGACCGTTTTCAGAGGAATGCCGCCGAGCGTGGTGAAGCGCTCCTTGCGTTCCTTGGTTGCGGCCGCCTTTTCGGCGGCCTGATCGGGAAGTGGTTTCATCGCACACGCCGCGAATCGCGGAACGACAGCACGCCAAAGAAAATCATCAGTACCGCGTAGCCGATGCTCATGCCCACGAGCCACCGGGCCGCTCCGTTGTGCCAGCCGCGCCAAGTGCCTTGGAGCGCGGCCACGGCAAGTATAAAAAATATGGCGCCGGTGACTTCATGAAACAGCTCCCGAGCGGCGCGCCACAGCACGCGCAGAGAATGCCGCACCGTCGCAAACAGTCCCATGGGTTGCGTGGCCACGATTGAATTCTAGTACAAAATGGGCCCGTTCACAGCCCAGACCGCCGGCATAGGCGAATTGAGCACGCGCCTCGTCGCCCGGGGACTTGTTTCCTGCGGCACTCGGTCCTACAATTAAATGCAGGGTAGTTTTCCAGAGGGAGGGATCGTGCAACTGGATGATCATCTGAAACAACTGCTGCGCGAGTTGGGACATGCCATCAACGATACCGTGTCGGAATCCGGGCGCATCTCGGAGGCCATTGCCGACGTGCGCTCCGCGGGATTTGACATCGTCCTGAAGCTGGATGCGACAATCGGCCTGGCGCGACGCGACGCCGACGATAACAAAATCACGACGAACGACCGCCGCTTTCTCGAATCCCTGCACATTCAGGTCGAGCAGGAAATTCTGAACGAGGATCGCGAGGCGCCGAAATTTGAAATGACGCCGCAGGATATGCGGTTTTTGAAGTCGCTGAAAATTACGCTTGATGACTCGCAATAAGACTCACGCGCTCTCGCTCGCCGCGGCGCTCTTGCTCGCCGGCGTGTTCCTGGCGAGTTACGCGCAGGAAGCCGGCGCGCGCAGCGCCCCGGCGCCCGCCCAGCAATCGCAGAAAATCATCAAGACGCATTTTGTGGTTATGCACACGTTGTACCAGGCGCTTCAGGTGCGCAGCACCGTGGACATCTACGAACTCCATACCTTCACCTATTCCCCCCAGATCCGCGACCAAATGCAAAAAATCGTGACCGCGGGCGGCTACCAGTATGGGGACAAAGTCACCGTTTGGTACCGCAGCGGCACTGACGTCGCTTTGAAGATCAAGGGCAAGCCATCCAAACCAAAATGAGCCGCAAGGGCTCCCCATGATTCGCCTTCCTGCTGTCGCCGGGCGGTTTTATCCAGATGATCCGGGGCGCCTGCGCTCCGCCGTCGATTCCTTTCTTGCCGGCGCCGGCGAGAAAAAGAAAATCCACGCGCGGGCATGCCTTGTTCCCCATGCTGGATATGTGTATTCGGGCCGCGTGGCCGGGGAAGTTTACCGGCGCATGGAAATTCCCGGGCGCGTGATTCTGCTCGGCCCGCGCCATTTTCCGCGTGGCGCTCCTTTTGCAATTCTTTCAGACGGGGCCTGGCAGACGCCCCTGGGAATGGCGCCGATCGATCGTCTTCTTGCGGAGGAAATTGTTCGTGCGTTTCCGCTGTTGCGCGAGAATGCCGCCGCGCACAGCGCGGAGCACTCCCTCGAAGTCCAGCTTCCCTTCCTGCAGCGTCTCGTTCCTTCGTTTGCGTTTGTGCCGATCGTGATTGGCCCCGCGCAATGGGAGCCGCTCGAAGCCCTGGGCCATGCGCTCGCGGGCGTGATTGCCGCGGAGCGCGAGCCGGTTCTACTCATTGCCAGCTCGGACATGAATCACTATGAAAGCGATGCCATCACGCGCGTGAAGGACCACAAGGCCATCGATCGAATCCTCGCCCTCGACGCGCGGAAACTCTTCGATACGGTGCGCGATGAAAATATTTCCATGTGCGGATACGCCGCCGCGGTGGCCGTAGTGATCGCCGCGCAGGAGTTGGGCGCCACGGATGCCGAGCTGGTCTGCTACGCCAATTCGGGAGAGGTGAACGGCGACACGCAGGAAGTTGTGGGGTACGCGGGTATGGTTATGAAGTAACCACGCTTCAGAGTCCGTGTGGCAACTTCTAAATCTTTGTGGGGCACGGCTTCAGTGGCTGCCGAAAAAAGTAGTTTAATGTCATCCCGAGCGAAGCGAGGGATCTGCTTTTTCACCAATCCCAAGAAAAAAGCAGATTCCTCGTGCAAACCGCGCCCTCGGAATGACACTTTTGGAATTTTTCCGCAACCTGTAAAGCCGTGCCGTGAAGTGCGCAAAACAAGCACGGCTTCAGCCGCTGGTCTGCTCAAAACCGAGTTGCCACACAGACGCTTCAGCCAGTGGGTTTTTGTTCGCGCGGAATCAAACACCACAGGCTGAAGCGTGTGCCACTTAAACCGCATGCTGCTTCGAGTCGTTTTAGTGGTCGCGAGAGTCTCGGATTCGTTCGGCAAGAGCGCGCGCCCGCGTGCGGGCGATTTCCAAAAAGTGCGAATCCGCGGCGATTTGATCGAGAACGGGCAAGATGCGTTCGGGCTCGGGCAGCAGGCGATGGTCCATGTCCGATTCGAAACGCAGCAGGGCATCGTTGACTCCGAGGCGGTCAAACTTGGCCTGGCGCTGCAGCAAAACGAGGTCTTCCTGCTGCCTGGCCAGCCCTTCGAAGATTTCCATGAGCTGGGAGGCCGTGGGGTTGAGCGTGTAATTGAACGAAGTCTCGTGCACCTCCGCGCCGTTTTCGTAGCGGAAAGTTTTCTGGCCAAGATTTGCAACTTTCTTCTGGATATCAATGTTGGCGATCGCAAAATTGTTGAGGCTGGCGGCCAAATCGAAGATTCTTTTTTGCACGGCGGGCCCCACTTCGAGCGGCTGGGGATCCGCCTCTTCCTCAAGCTGGCGGATGTCGTAGGTGGATTTGCCCTGGTCGCCGATTTTGACTTCAATAAATTCCGGAGTGCTGCCCTTAAAAACGCGGCGGTAAGTGACCGTCGCGCCGCCCGGATTCGCGCCGGCCGCAGTGACAACCAGCCATGCGCCTAAAAGAAGAGTGAGTAGCTTCAAAAGAAAACGGTTTCGAGTCATCGTTACTATGAGATGCGCGAAGTGGCACTGCGGCTGCGTGGAACGCGAAGGGAGCGCACGGACTCCGGCTCCACAGCGGATCGCGCGGATCCGGCGGCCAGCCGGGCGCGAAACCTCTCGGCCTGCACATGGCACAGCGCGACGGCGAGCGCGTCGGCAGCGTCCGCGGGCTCGGGCGTTTCGCTCATGCCCAGAAGCGCGCGCACCATCAGCTGCATTTGCTCCTTGGCCGCGTTCCCGTAGCCGGCCACGGAAGCTTTGATTTCGCGCGGCGAGTAGCTGCGCACGGGGATGCCTCGTTGCGCCGCGGCCAGCAAAACCACGCCGCGAACTTCGGCCAGCCTCAAGGCCGTTTTCATATTGAGAGCGGTGAAGACCGATTCGACGGCGACGCCGTGCGGCTGAAACTCCTCGATCAACGCGGCAAGCAGGGAGTGAATTTCGCGCAGGCGTTCGGGAAAATGTTCCGGGCCCTTGCGCGTGGCGCCCAGCGCGCCGAAGCGCAGCAGGCGGCAGCGGCGGCCGTCGCTTTCAATCACACCGTATCCGGTGGCGCCGGCCGCGGCGGGATCCACGCCGAGCACGCGGAAGCAATCGCTATTCGTTCGGGAAGAGAGCGGCACGGCAACGAGTGTACGGCGGCGCGCCGCGCCCGGCCACAGTTTTTTCGGGGGATGTGGCACACGCTTCAGCCTGTGAGGTTTTGCGCGAGAAAAAGTCAAAAGCACACTGGCTAAAGCGTGTGCCACTCCGATCACTGCGCGGCCATGACGGCTTGCATTTCTTTTTCGTCAATGTCGAAGTTGGCGGAAACTTTTTGCACGTCGTCGTGCTCTTCGAGCGCTTCGACGAGCCGCAGCATTTGCGCCGCCTGGTTGCCGGTAAGCTTCACGTAATTTTGCGGCACCCATCCGATCTCGGCGGAATCCGGAGTGATGCCTTCCTTCACCAAAGCTTCGCGAACGGACTCGAAACTTTCCGGGGGAGTCAACACTTCCCAGGCTTCGCCGTCGTCGCGCAGATCGTCGGCGCCGGCATCGAGCACGATTGCGAGCATCTTGTCTTCGTTGGCCTTTTCCTTGGAGACGACGATGTCGCCCTTGCGGTGAAACATCCAGCCCACCGCTCCGTTTTCGGCCATGTTGCCGCCGTGCTTGCTCATCATGTGGCGGATCTCGCTGACCACGCGATTGCGGTTGGTGGTGACCACTTCAATGATCATGCCCACGCCGCCCGGGCCGTAGCCCTCGAAATTCACTTCATCGTATTGCTCGCCTTCGAGCGTTCCCATGCCGCGCGCCAGGGCCCGCTCGATGTTGTCGTTGGGCATGTTTTCATTCTTAGCGGCGAGAATTGCGGTGCGCAGGCGCGGGTTGGAATCCGGATCGCCGCCGCCCACCCGCGCGGCAATGGTGATTTCGCGAATCAGTTTAGTGAAGATGCGGCCGCGCTTGGCGTCGGTAGCCGCTTTTTTATGCTTAATCGTGGCCCATTTCGAATGCCCAGACATGATAATCGCCTCTTGGGGAACAAGTTGGGGGACGAATCCCTGCTTATTGCCACGACAGTTTAGCATAGCCCCCAGCGAATCGGAACATCGGGGGAGAGCTCGGCGTTGGGCCCGATTGCGGGGATTCCGTTTTTCGGGGCATATGCACTATCTCTGCGTCTCACTTCAGCTCGCCAACTACACTTGCTAAAGCTTTTAGTTGGGCTTCGCTGGCTTCGATTTTTGTTTTGAAGGGCTTGGAGAACTATATGCCCCGCTGTTTTTAATAAAATCCTCGTTGTAGTCGGAATTGTCCGCGCAAATAAATTCTTTGATGTTCCAGGTGGGCTCCAACTTGTAGTTTCGATAGCCTGTCCAGGTTTTCGTATAGGCCTTGGGATCGTCGATCGTAATGCTAATCTCCAGGGCTTCATGGCTGGGACGACGGATGCGCTCGATGACGTGCAATTGGTCGGAATGAGGGAGGCCGCCGCGATCGACCCAGGTCTTTTCGTTTAGGCCGACGGTGTCGACGACGAACGTGTCCCCCTCGTACCAACCAATCGAGTCCCCCATCCAGGTCAGCTCCGGGTCCTTGGGATGCTGGCGGCCATCGGTGAAGATTTGGCGGACATGGTGATCGAACTCGAAGTATTCAACGACGCGACCGGGTGTCTGAATCATCTCCAGCGCGAAGGGCTGAATGTAAATCCGCGGCACACCGGGAGGGAGGCAACCAACGTCCTTGCCCGTGGTCGGATTCACGTAGTCGGTTGAATCCGCAAACGACCTGGGTCCATAGGACGGCTTTACGGCCAGATATCTCTGCTTTCCCCACGGAGTCATGGGGGGAATGTCCGGTGTAAAGGAATAGGTGGCCCACTTGAGGCCGGGCATGTTGGCTTCCCAAACCCCGGAGAGATCCACTGTGGGGGTTGTGGCGCGAGCCGTTGTTGTTCCCGACGGCGCAGCGGTTTGAGCATGTAGAACTGAAAGGAAGGCGAATACAGCCCCCAGCGCCAGAATTAAACGGATTCGGTTATCGCGCATTTTGAAACGCTTCTCCCGCGGCTCGGAGCCCGGCATTACACGCGGTTGGAAAGAAAAGAACGAACCACCGTTTGCAGCCAACGTGCAAGCGCGGTGCCCCAACCCGAGTATCTACTGGTATGGCCAAACCTTCCCTTGCGGATCCGTCACCGAACATTCCGAGCATTGCATTTCCAATACGCGCGCGCCGTTCCTGGCGCGATGACCGGCAAGGGTGATGCGGTCTCCCGGTTTCAGAGTATTCTTGTCCCAGCCGCTGCGGCTCAGATGATTATTGCTGCTCTCTTCGGCGATCCAATGTTCGACGTCGCCCTTGCTGCCAGCCACGTCAAGATAGATTAATGCGTGGGGATTCATGAACTCGAATTTCGTCACGGTTCCCTTGACTGTGGTCACACTTTCCATATCGAACGCCGCCGTCCCGTGATGCGCCAACACCGGGGATGAAAGCAGGAGAAGGAAGCCGGACAGGCCGATGAAGCTAATTTCCCTATTTTTCATGAGCCACCTCGACGGTTGAGAGGCATTTTACGCTTTCTTGCCGCAATTGTCGCTGCGATCGCGGCCTTATGATTTTGGCACCGCAGCGGGAGCGGACTGAATCTCCGTGTCCCAGCTCTCCATCATCTGCCAGACCCCTTCGTGGTCGACATGCCAGATGCGAGTGCTGAGTTCGGGCTTGCCGATATAGGGTGTGTTTCGCGAAATGATTACGACCGAGTCCCCAAAGTGAAAGAACTTCGCCGGCGGCACTGCCGCCATCTGTGACTCACACAGCTTCCCGGCAACCCACTGGGGCCTGCACAAAGTTACGCGCGCTGCACCAGGCTTGCTGATGGTTGCAATGCGATCCGCCTTGGTGATCGGGCCGGTAGCGCCCGAGGTGGCCATTAGGTATTCTTCGGGAAAGTGGGGAGACCATGCCTTCGTGTCATGGTCGGTGAGCGCCAGCTCCAACCCCGCCCAGGATGTGCGGATGCCCTTCTCGGCGTCGTCCTTCGGCGGATACGGCACATCTTTGCAAGGCTTCTCGCAATCGTTTGCGCTTAGCGCGCTGGCTCCCGAGTGCTCAGCCAGAGCGACTTCGTGGTAGTGCAAGATCTTCCAGCCCGCGGGACGTTTCACCCATACGCGCAGAATGTACATTTTGCCGCGGGCGACACGGACCTCTCCGACTTGGCCGTACGTGTACTCAGTCACCGCAATTCCGCTCTCATCACTGAGAGGGGGCTTGGGCAGATCACCAAGGACCTTCGCCCTGCCCAAGGTTTCACCAGCCGAGTTTGTCCACATGAAATCCGCGTCGAGAAGCTTTTCGGCCGCTGCTTTGTCCGCTTTCCCGAAGGCTGCGACCAGTGCGTGGTCCGCTTGCAGAACGCTCGGATCGTCCTTGCTATCGGCAGCGGCAATCGGCCGAATTTGCAGAGCGCCGGCCATGCCTGCATACGCAATTCCGATGACCAGCACTTTCCTCAGGAACCGTCTCATAGCAATCTCCGGGTGGTCTGGATCTCCATTTCAATTTGCGTTCGGGCGGGAATATACACGCATCTGCCCGGGCGCGCCAATAGGAATCAATCCTTGAGTATCGCCCGCGTGACTGTCAAAACCGCCTTCCAATTTGGTCTGTCGGCGTTGATCAGCCGGATTCCTAAGCTTAGCTGCGCAAGCGCATGGTATTCTTCCCCCACTTTCGAACTAGATGCTTTCGGTGGAGGGCTTCATGCGCGGTGTGAAGAGGACGTCACCCTGTCTGCTCGTGGTCGTATGTCTGCTCTTGACAGTGGCCTGGTCAACGCGAATAGACGGGCAAACTCGAAAAGCCAGCGTGACCGTGTTCGAAGGTGCCCGCCTCATCACCGGCGACGGCAGCGCCGCCATCGAAGACTCCGCCTTCCTGGTCGAGAACAATCTGTTCACTCGAGTCGGCCAGCGCGGTAAGTTGCAGGTTCCAGCCGGGGCTGTGCGCGTCGATTTGACGGGCAAGACAGTCATGCCTACGATGGTCGATCTCCACGGCCACATTGGATACCAGCATGTGAATGATGGAACCATGGCGAAAGAGTTCTTCACACGCGAGAATCTCATCGACCACCTGGAGCGTCTCGCCTACCACGGGGTCGGCGCGGTCGTCAGCATTGGCGATCTGGAAGACCGCTCCGATCTGCATGGTGGCAGAACGCATTGGGGCGACGTGCCGTTGCAGGTGCGGGACAAGATCATCCCCAATGCGGCGCTGTTTCGCACGGCGGGCACGGGCATCGCCTGGCCCGGATCAGGGGCTCAGGGCCACCCTTCCAGAGTGGACGTGTCCTATCCGGTCACCACGGTGGAGGAGGCTCGAGCGGCCGTTCAGGATTACGTGCTGATGAAACCGGAATTCATCAAAATCTGGGTGGACAACCGAGGCGGGACCAAGCAGACGCTGACGCCCGTTCTCTATCGAGCGATTATTGACGAGGCCCGCAAGTTCAATGTGCCCGTCGGGGTCCATAACGTCACTTTGGCGGATGCCAAGGAACTGATGCGCGCGGGCGACGAGGGTTGGCTGCACGTTCCGGTTCGTGGCGGCGAAGCGGTCGACGACGAATTGATTGCCATCGTCAAAGAGCGCATCGCCAAGAACGATCGGCCGAATATCTGGATGACGCCGGCGCTGATTACGGCCTGGATGCTCACCCAGGGCGGCGGACGGCCGGCGTGGCTGGACGATCCTCTCCTGCGGGACACCTATTCTCCCAAACATATCGAAGAATATTGGGGCGACCCGTTGAAAAACATGACGCCTGACGCCGTCGAACGCGCCCGCATGGATTTCGAGTTGCAAGGACGCAACGCCATGAGGCTTAGAGCGGCGGGTATGCGGGTTGTTACGGGAACCGATACCGGCCAAAGCCGGTTCTTGATCGGCTATTTCAACCAGCTGGATTTGGAAAGTATGGTTGCCATGGGCATGACGCCGATGGAGACGATTGTCGCCGCCACGCGCGACGCGGCCAAAATCGCGCGGGTCAATTCCGGCTTAGTTGCGCCGGGCAAGAGCGCCGATTTCATCGTCCTCGACGCGAATCCCCTGGAAAAAATCGGCAACACGCGGCGGATCAACAAAGTTTTTCTGCGCGGACAGGAAGTCGACCGCGCCGCATTACGGTCCAAGTGGCAAGCGGAATGGAGCCACGAGACGAATTAATTCGCGTCGCGTACGATTGCCGTTACTTGGTGTGGGAGCCTGTTTCACTGCTCAATTTTGAATTGGCCGACGGCTAAACAGGCTGCGGAAAAAAGTAATTTAATGTCATCCCGAGCGAAGCGAGGGATCTGCTTTTTCGCCAATCTCAAGAAAAAAGCAGATTCCTCGGGCGAACCGCGCCCTCGAAATGACACTTTTGGAATTTTTCCGCAACTTGTGAAGCCGTGCCGCACAAACATTTGAAAGTTGCCACACACGCACTTGAGACTGGATGGCAGCCAAGTAACTAATCCAGTAAAATCATTTTTCTCTTTCCACTATTTGGAACTGGAGCACGCGAAATTCGCGGCGTCATCCACGCTGCCTGAACCCTTGTACGCCGCTACCTGCGGATACGGACACACCGGACGCGTGCGCGCCACGCCTTGCCTTGGATCATCGTCCTTGAACTTTGTGGCAATGAGCTTCGCGGGGGCAATGCCCTGGTCCACCCAGCGGTCGAGCGCGCCGATGATGTCGCTTTCGGGGTCGTTCTTCTTGTATCCCTTTTGGCCGAGCCCGCCGAAGGTGTTCGGCCCGGGTCCTCCGTTGCAGTGATACAGGCCGGGCATCATGAACAAGCGCACAAATTCGCCGGCGGCCTCGGCATTCTTCTGCCGCACGTCGTTGTAATACTGCACGGTCCGCAGCGGAGGCGTCGAATGATCCGCCCAGCCGTTGTACATGATCAGTTTTCCGCCATGGGCCCTGAATCCGGACAAATCCGTGCTGTCGGCGTCCTGATCTTTCTCAAACGGGATCATCGACTCGGGATTCTTGTCGTAGTCAAAGTCCCTGACCGAATCGAATTTCGGGCCGAAGACGAGCCAGCGCATGAAACTGTCCATATACATGAAATTGCTGGAGGGATACCCGTGCATCGTTCCGACTCCGGTGATGTAGGACGGGTAGTCGTCTTCGTGACCCGGCGAGTATCCGACGTACAATCGCTTTCCCGCGGAATTTACAGGACCGCTCAGAATCTTTTGCCACGCGGTCACTTGTTTTGGCGTCAAGCAATTGGGGCCGTCCGCACCCTGGCAGGTCAAGACTTTCGGATCGAACTCGCATTTGTCGGGGCGGTCGATCAGGCCGTCCACCAGGCCATCCCGGGCATCGCACGCGGCCAGGGTCGCCTTTTCCATCGCGGGGATCTTGCTCGGAGGGATCTCGGAACCTAGAAGAGCTCGCTGGGTCCAATCAAACATGACCATCGCCTTGGTGCGGTCGACCACCGCGCCTCCGGCGACCACGCCTTCAAAATCGTCCGGATACCGCTCGACCTCCATGAGCGCCATCTTGCCGCCGTTCGAACATCCGCAAAAATAGGAATGCCGCGCCGGCGTGCCGTAATAGGCCTTGACCACTTCCTTGGCCAGCAGCGCCACCAAATGGGTGGCGCGGTGCCCGTAGTTCACTTGCGATTGAGGATTGCCGTACATGGCCGACGCATCCCAGTGAAAACCGCGATGCCCGGTGTCCGAACCGGCCGCGGCGTATCCCCTGGCGAGCGCGTCGGTGAGTTCCGGAACCGATCCGTTATACCCGGCGCCGCCAACGTAGAAGAATTTGTTGTTCCACGCCTTGGTGGGCAGCGCCACTTCGAACAAAATCACGGTCTCGAGCCCGCCTTGCACGCGGCAGTATTCCGGCACATCGCCTTTCGCCGCGATGACGGCCGCCTCGGTGATGACCGTGTCCTTTAGCTTCAATTCGAGGAGGTTCGAGCAGTCCGCCGCACTTGCTGGAGCCGCTCCAAGTCCAAGAAGCACGAACAGCCCTGCCAGGAACGCGCCTGGCTTCTTCCATGACCCGATCCATCTCTGCAAATAACCAAATGAATGCCGGCGTGGGTCGCGACCCTTCATGATGTTCCTCCTCAAAGCAATGCGATTTGCGGCGCCTTGGACCAGCCCTTTCCTAGATCACGCCCATGGCGCGCGACAGTTGCTCCGCCTCTTCGATCAAGGCTCCGAGGCTTACCGTGATGCCGTCTTTCCAGAAGGCCTCGTTCCGTGCGTCCAGGCCGAACGGGGCGAGCAGTTCCACGACATCCTTGGTGGCGCCGGACCGCAGCAGGTCAAGATAAAGCGGTTCGAATTTTGCTCCGAGACGCTGGCGCTGCGCGTAAAGGCTTTGCGTCAGGAGTTCACCGAACGCGTAACCGTAAACGTAAAACGGGCTGTGGAAGTGCGGGACGTAGGCCCACAGGTGTTCGGAGTTTTCGTAAGTAAATATCTCGCCTTGCTTGCCGTAGAGTTCCTGGGCGGTCCTCAGCCAGAGCGCGTCCAACTCCTCGACCGAACGTTTCAGCGGCTCCGTCCAGACAGAGTAAGACTCGTCCATGCCGTGAAGGCGGCGCTCGAAGTTGGAGAAGCCGATCTGGCGGACCACGGTGTTGATAGTGCTGTCGATTTTGGCCATGATCAGGGCGAGGAGCGAACTCTTGTCTCCCGAGCGGACGAGGCGATTCTTCAGGAAGGTAAAGGTGGTCATTTCGCCGAATACGGATGCTGTTTCACAATAGGCGATCGGGGCGTGGAACATCAGCGGGCCCTGCGCTTCTCCGGCCAGGATGCCGTGCACGCCGTGTCCGAGTTCGTGCGCCAGCGTCATGACGTCCCGGTTGGATCCCAGATAATTCATGAGCGTGAACGAAATGGGTTTCCCGCCGGGCAGGACGTGCGAGGAATTGAAGGCGCCGCTGCGTTTTTCCTTTACCACGGGCACGTCGATGCGCCGGTCGGCAAAGAAGCTCTTCACGACTGTGGTGAGCGTGGGGCTGAAACTTTCATAAGAATTGGTGACAATCCCCGCGGCTTCGTCGAAGGGAATCAAGGTGGTATCGGCAAATGGCATGGGAGCGTTGCGATCGCTCCAGCGGAGGATGGTCAGGCCCAAATGGCGCGCCTTCAGTCTGTAATAGCGCCGCGTCAAGGTACCGCCCAGGGTGGTGACGGCATTGTGGAGAACATTGACAACGGAGTCCGGGATTCGATTGGCCTTGTTGCGAAGGTCCATGGGGTGCGCGTAGCCGCGTTCCTTGTCCTCCACCGCCTTCAGACCGGCAACCATGTAAAGGGTTTGAGCGGCGTATTTTGCGAATGGGCCGGCCAGGCCGCTATTCACGCATTGCAAGGCATTGGCCCGCTCGGTGGAATCCTTGGATTCGGCGATCAGGTGCATCATTTCGGTGAGGTTTTTCGTCGTGCCGCGGAATTCAAAATTAAGATCGGCTTCCACTTCGTCAAAAAAATCGCTCCAGGAACTGGAATCAAACGGCGAACGCTTGACCAGGGCGGATTCGACGGGCTCGGTCAAAAAGTGCGGCTTGAATGTGCGTATGTGCTCGATCCACGGGCGGTGCTTGGATACGACGGGGTCGCGCTCATAAAATGTCTTGAGTGTGTCGTCGCCGAGCTGGACGAGCTCCAATTCAAAAAAAGTCAGGTGTTCCCCGCGGATCGCGCTGAGTTCCCGCTGAAAGGCGGCATGCTTGGCCTTGATCGCCGCGTTGGTCAGGTCCGTGCTCTCCCGCAAAAACAGGTACGAGTTGATTTTACCGCTGAGCATCTCGATTTCCGAAAAGTCCCGGATCGCCGCGCCCAGCAGTTCCGCCAGCTTGCCCTTGTAGGAAAGGGAGAAATTCTTGGCCATGGCCGTAAGTTCGATTAGGTCGGCATCCAGCTGCGGATCGGCGATATCCGCATACAGGACGCTGAGATCCCAGCGGATTTGTTCGGTGCTTTCGATTGTGTTTTCCATTTTGAGCCTGGGACTCCAGAATTCGTTCAATATTGGAACGCGCGCCGGGTTTTCCGGTCAAGGTCTAGGGTGCGTATACCTATGGCGCCCGACACCGCCGCATATTGTAACCCGGCACCCCTATTGGCATGCTTTTTAGGGCCCGGTCTGTGCGAATGAGTAGGGCTAGGCGTACCGATGGCAGATTCGTCGCACTTTTTACGGACAAAGTGGATTTTTGGCACATGGGATGCTTACAATTAAAGACACGGGGCGTGCCCCCAGCGATGGCTATACACACGGCTTGCCAGGAAAACGGGTGCAAGGGACAGGTGCCGGCGGCGCTCGAAGCGGTCCATCTGTGCGTGCTTCATTTCACGCTAAAAGTCGAAAACGATTGCGCCCAGATGCGCCGCGAGACCGTCTACGGGAAGACCCCCCGGGCTCGCCAAGTCGAAATCATAGGGTACATCGCCGAGCATGGCGAAATGCTGGCGCGAGCTTCGACCAGTGGCCTGCCCCTGGCTGACGAGATGAAGGCGCGCATCCTGAACACCTTCCTCACTTTGATGAACCTGCGCGAAAACCTGGACCGCGCGGCCCTGCGGCAACCCGTCGGCCGAAGCGGGTAGCGCGCCTCATATCTTTCTCCCCGGCAAATGGAAATAGGCCTCCGTGCTAAACTTGATCTCACGGGCATATCGGCTGGCGTTGGATTTACGATAAAAACGGCCAAATCATGAAACGCCATCCGAGTTTGCATCCACTTAGCCAGCATCATCATTTCGCGCTGATTCAGGCGCTGGGGATGCGGCGCGCGGCCGAGGCGTCTGCGGGAAAACGCGCGGCGGCGGTCGAGCGCCAGGCGGAGAAATTTGTCCGCTTCTGGCACAAGACGGGGCAAGTGCATTTTCGCGAAGAGGAGGAAGTGCTGCTGCCCGCGTATGCGCGCCACACGCGGCTCGACCAGGACGCCGACGTCATGCACATCCTCGCCGATCATGCGGAGATTCGCGCCGCCGTGCTGGATTTCGAGCGGAGGCTTGCGGCGAAGGCTCCGATTGCTGCGGAAGAATTGGGCCGCCTTGGAAAACTTCTTCACGATCATGTGCGGTTGGAAGAAAACGAACTGTTTCCGCGCATCGAAAAAGCGCTCGGCGAAGAGCAATTGAATGCGATGGGGCGCGGGCTGACGCGGCTGCATTCCAAGCACGATGTTTGCGAGATTTGAGCCGCCCTGAGTAGGATAGGCTTCAGTCTGCCTTCTTTTGACTTCCTGTAGCGGCGCAAAAATCAAAAGCAGACAGGCTGATGCATGTCCTACTAAACGCCGATGTAGCGGGCGTAGAGGGAGCGCGCGACGCTCGTGTCGCGCGTGCCTTTGATGATGGCGCGGCCGTCGGCGAAGACGGTCATTTCGTAGGGTGGGATGCGGAAGCGCAGCAGGAAACCGTTCTCGCGGACCTCGGCCACGGTTGGCGCGATGCGTTTGCCAAGCGCAGTGAGATCGAGTTCGCGGCGGCGCTCGTGGATCTGCACCGAGTCGCGGCCGCACATGGTCAAGTGGGGTTGGGCTTCGCCTTCGAGGTAACGGAATTCGCGCCGTGCGCACGCGCGGCATTCTGGATTGCGCGCCACGCGTACGGATTGAAATTTCCCGGACCAGACGTCGAAGGAAGTGAGGCGCCCTCCCGCCGCTGCGGATTTGCCGATGAGCAGCTTGACGGCTTCCGCAGCTTCGATCGAGGCAATCACGCCCGCGGCGGCGCCGAGAACACCGACCGTGTCGCAGGTGTCTTCCGAGCCCGTCGTTTGCGATCCGTTCCCGCCTTCGGTTTCGAGCGCGCACGCCAGGCACGCCGTCAGGCCCGGGCGCACTGTCATGGTTACGCCATAGCTGGCGACGACTGCGGCGTAGATCCAGGGAACGTTCAAATGGACGGCAACATCGTTCAGCAGGAATCGCGTCTCGAAGTTGTCCGTCCCATCGAGGACGAGCGGGAAGCCGCGCAATAATTCACCGGCATTTTTCGGGCTGAGGTCGGCGACGATTCCTTCGACCGACACTCCGGAATTAATGGCGCGCAGGCGGCGCTCCGCGGCGACAGCTTTTGGCAGGGCTTCCTGCGCGTCGGATTCCTCGAAGAGAGTCTGCCGCTGCAGGTTGGAAGGCTCGACAAAATCACGGTCCACGATGCGCAGCTTGCCGACACCCGCGCGCACAAGCAGATTTGCCAGGGCTGTCCCCAGCGCTCCGCAGCCTACCATTACGGCCGAGGATTGCATGAGGCGCTGCTGGCCTGCCTCGCCGATTTCGCGGAAAAGAATCTGCCGCGAGTAGCGTTCGTAGGATTTTGGGTCCATAAAGACGAGCCGATCCAGTAGGACAGGCTTCAGCCTGTCGGGTTTGCATTGGGACAGCCGGCAACTCTAAACCCGACAGGCTGAAGCCCGTCCTACTTCCATGATAGCCCCACCCTGGCAGTGCATGGAAATCAAGTGGCGTCTTCCGCGTGCGCGGCAGAATTCGCGCCAAGCGGGCAACCCCGGCTATGCTACCCTAGGTCTGTTGTGAAGAGTGATGCTGATCGTTCATCGTCCCTTCGTTCGGTTCGCCGCATGGCTGCCGGCGTTCTGGTTAATCTGTGCGAGCCCTGCGGCCGCGCAGAGCGGTTTCCCCGGTGAGCCGCCGCATATCGTGGCAGTGCGCGTGGTCACCGAATCCGGCGCGGTCCTGGAACAAGATCCTCCCAAGCTGACCATCCAGCCCGGCCAATCTTTTTCCATGGAGGCGGAAAGCGCGAGCCTGCGGGAGCTGTTTCGCACGGGCCGTTATGCGGATTTGCGCGCCGAATTGGCCGATGTTCCGGGAGGGGCGCGGCTGGATTTTGTGGTCCGTCAAAATTTCTACATCAGTCGGGTGCAGATCGAAGGTTTGCACGAACCGCCTGGAGAGGCGCTGGCGCTTTCCGCGCTGCGACTCAACGTCGGAGAGCCATTCCGTGAAAGCGACATGAAGGATGCCCTTGAGCGCCTTCGGCAAACCCTGGAGGATGATGGCCAGTATCAGGCCAAACTCGATTACTCGACGGCGCCGCATCCGGACACGCTGCAGATGGATATCCTGGTGCGCGTGATGGCCGGTCCGCGGGCCCGGATTGGCAAAATCACGATCCAAAATCAGACGCAATTTGCGAACGCAGAGGCTCGAGAACAGGTGAAACTCAAAGAGGGAGCCGCAGTGACCTCCGACCGCCTGAACCGCGCGGCCGACCGGACGCGAAAATGGCTGGCGGGCAAGAATTATCTGGGCGCGCGAGTGACGATTCACCGCGGCGCATATGATGCCCAATCGAATCGTGTCCCGGTCGATTTCACATTGTATGCGGGGCAGGAAGTGCGTGTGGCCGTGGTAGGCGCAAAGGTTCCGGCAGGAACTTTGCGCAAGCTGGTTCCCATTTATCAGGAAGGAGCGGTGGATGAAGATCTGCTGCAGGAAGGGCGGCGTTCATTGCGCGATTGGTTTGAACGCGCCGGGTACTTTGACACGCAGGTGAGTTACACCGTATCGGATGCGCCCGCGGAGGAATCGAGCCGTGTCGTGCGCGAGGCCGCGAGAGTGGTCACTTATCAAGTCAATCGTGGTGACCACCACCGGTTGGTAGTTGTGGACTTCGCCGGCAATAAATACTTCGCGTCGACTCTTCTCCGGGACCGTCTGAAGATACAGCCCGCCGGCTATGCTTCGCCGGGACGGTATTCGACCGAATTGCTGCAAAGTGACGTCGCTTCGATTCGCACCCTTTATGACGCCAACGGTTTTCAAGATTGCGAAGTGCAGAGCCAGCTCATTGATGATTATAAGAGCCACCGCGGAGATTTGTCGGTGAAATTTGTCATACAGGAGGGACAGCAAACCCGTGTGGCGAGCCTGGCCATCGAAGGCAACCAGCAACTCAGCAACGATGAGCTGCTTGGCGTGATCGGTTCCTCAAAGGGACAGCCCTATTCCGAATTCAATGTGTCCTCCGACCGTGACAACATTCTTGCCACGTACTATGACCAGGGATTCTCGGAAGCGCAATTTTCGGCCGACGAAGAGAAATTGCCGCCGGCGGGGCCGAACGCCGGTCCCACGGTCCAGCTGACGTACCACATCACCGAAGGGCGCCAGGTGCGAGTCGCGCGAGTTCTGCTGGGCGGATATGAGCACACGCGCCCCGGCGTGATCTCACGCCAGGTAGGAATCAAGGTTGGCGAGCCGCTGAGTGAAGGCACGGTCGTCGAGACGCAACGCAAGCTTTACAATCTGGGGATTTTCAGCCGCGTTTCGATCGCGCCGCAAAATCCAGAAGGCGAGGACACGGAAAAGACGATTGTGGTCATGGTGGACGAGGCCAGGCGTTACACCATCGCCTACGGCCTGGGATTTGAGGCGCAACGTTTGGGAAACTCCTCCAGCCCGACTTCTCAATCGATCAGCTTCGCGCCGCGCGGCACGCTCGAACTTACCAAAGCGAATCTGACGGGACGCGCGGACTCTCTCTCGTTCAAAGCGCGAGCCAGCACCATTCAAGGCCGCGCGCTGATTACCTACATTGCACCTAATTATTTTGTATCTCCCAATTTCAGTTTGCAGCTTTCCGGTTTCTACGAGACTTCGCGGGATGTGCAAACATTCGATTCCCGGCGGGCGGAAGGTTCTCTGGGGCTGGCCCAGAAGCTCTCCTCCACGAGTTCCATCCTGTACCGTTACGTCTACCGGCATGTGGTTGCCAGCAATATCCAAATCGCGGTCGAGGAAATTCCGCTGTTCAGCCAGAATACGGAAGTTTCCGAATTCGAGGTGAACTGGCTCCGAGACCGCCGCAACAGCGTCTCCGATCCCAGCCGCGGTGATTTCGAAAATGTGGACGTGAGCCTGGCCATGAAAGCGATCGGCTCATCAGCGAACTTCCTCCGCGTGTACTTGCAGAATTCGACGTACCGTCCCATCGGCCGGCGCCTGGTCTTTGCGCGCTCCACACGCTTTGGAATTCAGACGGTCTATGGCAACTCGGTCTCAACCGACATTCCGCTTCCCGAAAGGTTCTTCGCCGGAGGCGGCACGTCCTTGCGCGGATTTGGCCTCAACCAGGCGGGGCCGCGTGATCCCGTCACGGGGTTCCCTATCGGCGGGCAAACGGAGCTTATCTTTAACCAGGACTTGCGGTTTCCGATGCATTTGCCGCTGATCGGCAACCGCCTGGGAGGAGCCGTGTTTTACGACGCCGGCAATGTGTTCCCAAGCATCCGGAAAATTTCGCTGCGCATCTCGCCGCCGGCGCCTACGTTCAATGCGAGCAATCCGAATGTGTGTCTGACGAACTGCACGAACGAAATGGCGTACTTCTCGCACACGGTGGGATTTGAGTTTCGCTACGGCACGCCGATAGGACCCGTGGCGCTCGATCTCGGCTACCAATTGAACCCCGCGCAATACCTGATTCAAAGCGGCGGCACGTGCCCGGCCACCACCACGGCGGCCTGCCTGACAACGCTTGCGAGGCTCCCCGGATTCCAATTTTTCGTCAATTTAGGGACGACGTTCTGATGCGCAACGCAATTTTCATTTTCGTTTTGCTTCTGGCTGTGGCGCGCGGGCCGCAAGCGGTAGGCGCGACCGCGCCGCCTCAGTCGGCGCGCGTTGTGGACCGCATCGTGGCGCGCATCGAGGATGACATTATTCTGCAGAGCCAGGTGCGCGATCTGGGCGCTTTCCAGCAACTCATCGAAGGACATGCGGAAAGCGACGACAAGCTGCTGGAGGAGTTGATCCAACAGTGGGTGGTCGAGACCGAGGCGACGGCGTCGCATTTCCCGCAGCCCGCGCAATCCGAGGTGGACCGCGAACTGACTCGACTGAAGGAACACTTTGCGAGTCCGGAGAAGTATGCGTCTCGCTTAAACGAACTCGTCCTTTCCTCCAACCAGGTGCGGCAACTGCTGACCCGGCAGATTTACGTCGAGCGCTACATCGACTACAAGTTCAGGCCTTCGGTTCAAGTCGAACCCGCGGATATTGACGCGTATTACAAGAAGGAACTGCTTCCGGAGCTTGCGAAAAAAAATCAGCCGGCCCCTGCTCTGGCCGCGGTCGAAGAGCAGATCCGTGAATTGTTGATCCAGCGCAGGATCAGCGATCTGACGGTAAAATGGCTGGACGATACAAAGTCGCGGCTGAAGATCGAAATCGATATTGCCGGCGGCAAGCCATGACGCGCCGTCGAAATCTGGAACGATGAACGGACCGAAACGAAGATTCGGACTGAAACATGGGGTGGGCCTGGTCGTCACCCTGGCCGTCGTGGCGGGCCTGTTCATCGCCTATGCGATTGCCAGCGGGCTGGCGGATCGCTGGGCCCGCCGGACAATCGTGGAACAACTTGAGAAAACTACCGGCGCGCGCGTCGAGCTGGGAAATTTTCATTTTAGCTGGCGGCTGCTCGCCGCCCGCTTCGACGGTTTGACTTTGCATGGCCGCGAGCCGGCTGGAAGTCCTCCGCTTTTTCACGCGGACGTATTGCAGTTTGACATTCATGTCGAATCGTTCTGGGGCCGTAAGATTTCGCTGGGAAGCGTGGTGATGTCCCGTTTCTCGGCGAACGTGCAGGTCGAAAAAGACGGTTCGACGAATATTCCGGGACCAAAAGTTGCCGTGAAGACGGGCCCACCGGACGTGCGGATCCTGTTCGATTTGAAGGTTGCGCAGTTGCGTCTCGAACAGGGCGAGATCTTGTGGAATGACAAGCGAATTCCGCTGGCGGCTAGGGGCGGAAATTTTGAATTCGGATTGAACTATGCCGGAGAAAGTGGACGCCCTGTGTACCTGGGCCAGGTCAGCTGGCAAAAATTTGAAATCGCGGCGCTGCGCAACTTGCCTTTCACGTCGAATTTCTCCGCGCGATTCACGCTCCGGCAGGATTCGTTTTCCGTGACCCAATTGCAATGGAAGACAGCCGGAAGCGAAATTGATGCGCAAGCAAATCTCGCCAGTTTCGCGCAGCCAGCGTGGACATTCCGGTACCGGGGGCAGGTGCGCCTCGAGGATCTTTGGACCATCGTGCGCAGGCGGGACGCTCCGGACGCGCATATTGAGTTTGCCGGAGATGGCGGTTACTCCCCCAATCAGATAGATTTCACCGGACGTTATACCGCAGACCGCGTCACCATGAATTATCAGTGGTTTCATCCTGGAAACATTTCCGCGCACGGGAGCTACCACGCCGACAATCACACCGTGGATTTGCCCGATATGGAAGCCATGATCCTCGGCGGAATCGCAAGCAGCCACGTGCGCGTAAATCTCGCGAAGCTGGAATTCCGCGCCGATACGAAAGTCCGCGGAATGGACCTGCGCCAGGCGCTCGCCGCGGAAGACAACCGGAGTCTGCCGATTAATCCCCTGCATTGGGGCAGCCGCATGGATACCGACGCGACCACGACATGGGTCGCCGATTTCAAGCATGTTGATTCGCGGGGGAGTTCGATGTGGACGCCTCCGGCCACTCTTCCGCCGGGACAGATTCCCACTGCGGCGCACTTCGAGTTTCACTACGACATGGACCACAAGCAATTCGCGCTTTCCCCGGGCGAGATTACAACTCCCACAAGCCGCATCCAGTTTCGCGGCGCGCTCAGCGCGGTTGACTCCTCGATTGAGGCGACGGTGGACACCGAAGACCTCGCGCCCTGGGACGACTTCATCAACCGCTTGCGCGGTCCGGCTGTAGAACGGCAAGTGATTGGCGGACATGTCCACTGGGAAGGGCGGTTGACCGGGCCACTTGGCGGCCCCACGTTCACGGGACGCTTCAAGGGGAGCGAAGCGCAATATGGCACGTTGTATTGGGACGATCTCGAGGGGGAGCTCACCTACTCGCCCGACGAGTTGCATCTGGCCCGAGGGCGCGCGCGCAGAGGCAAGTCTTCCGCGGAGTTGGAACTGGCGCTGGATCTCGACAACTGGAGTTTTTCTCCTGAAAGCGGATGGACCTTTGACGTCAACCTGGTAGGCGCCGATACGGACGATTTGCAAAAAATGTTGGGGACATCCTATGAAGCACATGGGCTGCTGACCGGTGAATTTCATGGAAAGGGCACGCACGCGCAGCCCGAATTCTCAGGTTTGTTTGACATGTCAAACGCAACGGCAGGATCCTGGCGCTTCGAGCGGGCGCGCGGGCAATTGTCGATTCATCCGGGCGAAGTGCGAATTGCCAACGCCGAGTTGCGCCTGGCCGCGCACGCGCCAGGCGCGCCCATGGGCCTCGTGACGGGCAATTTGGACTATCACACCGCCACGGGCGAAGTGTCTTTTGACTTCACGGGCGCTGCGATTCCGCTGGAGGCCATCGACAAAATTCAAATGGCCCGCCTGCCCGTGGCAGGCCGCTTGAATTTGCAAGCCCACGGTCAGGGACCATTGCGCGCGCCCGAATTGCACGCCACGCTGCGACTGGTTGACCTGAAACTCGGCGATGACGTGGTGGGAAGCTTTGACGGGAAAGTGGATTCGGATGGCCGCCACCTGACTGCGACGATTGATTCGGCGATGACCTCGGGGCGGCTTACGGGAAAGATGGACGTTGGGCTCGGGGGCGATTATCCGGTGACCGCACACATCACCTCCGAACGAATTGATTTCAATCCATTTCTAGTCTCCGCGCTGCATCTTACGCGGATGAGCGGCCACAGCTTGGTGGACGGCCAATTTGACGTCGCGGGCTTTGGCGCGCGTCCTGAAACGCTGGCCATGGAAGCGAATCTGTCGCGCCTGACGTTCGATTTTGAAAATGTGAAGCTGGAAAATGTCGGCCCCGTGCGGCTCACTTACCGTCGAGACGAAGTGCGCGTCGAGCAGGCCAGTCTCCGCGGGACCGACACGGACTTTCGCGTGACCGGGTCCGCGCGTTTCGCGGGGGATCAAGCGCTCAATTTGCGCATGGATGGAGCGGTCAGCCTGCAGTTGCTGGCCAGTTTCTATCCGCAAATCGAAGCCAATGGCCAGGCGCAGATCAATGCCGCGGTGGGCGGGACCCTGGCGGCGCCGCGCTTCAACGGCAAGGTTCACATTCAAGGCGCTTCGCTGCGGTACGGCGATTTTCCGGCGGGGCTGAGCAACGTCGGCGGAGATTTCAATTTTGACGCGACGCGCATGGTGTTCGACAACGTCGTCGCGGAAAGCGGAGGCGGACGCCTCGCGATTGGCGGCACGGTGGCATACGGAGAAGGGCCGTTGACCTATGCGCTCAACGCGCACTCCGACCAGGTTCGCATCCGCTATCCGGTTGGAATGAGCTGGCTCGTGGGCGGGACCTTGCGCCTCTCCGGGAACACGGAAGCGGCCACGCTTTCAGGACGCATCGTTGTGGATCGCCTGCTGATGGCGGAAGGGTTCGATCTCGGAAGCTTCATGGTATCAGCCAAGGAGCCGGCCAGTGGACCAAGCACCACTTCCCCATTTCTGCAAAATTTGCAGTTCGATATTCAGGCCGATTCCAGTCCCGATTCACGGATGGAATGGACCGGGGCGCGCCTGTTGACGGACGCGAGCCTGCGCTTGCGCGGAACCTGGGAGCATCCCATTCTCCTCGGTCACATTCACTTGTTAAGCGGGGAAATGAGCTTTCGCGGCAACCAGTACACCATCGCGCGGGGAGACATCAATTTCGCCAATCCGTTCCGCCTCGATCCCGTGTTGAACGTCGAGGCCACCACGACCATCCGCCAGTATGAAGTCACTCTCGATTTCACAGGGCCCGCGAGCCGGCTCACGCTGGCCTACCGCTCCGACCCGCCGTTGCCCTCGAGCGACATCATCGAGTTGCTGGCCCTGGGCCAGACCGGTGAAGAAAGCGCGGCGCGAAGCGCCACCGGGCAAAACGCGGGAGTGGGCGCCTCGGCGCTGCTTTCGGAAGCGATTTCCAGCCAGTTGGGCGGACGAATTCAGCGTCTGTTCGGGATCAGCCACTTCAGCGTCGGGCCGTCGGTGGCGACGTTGAACACGCAGCAAAACTCAATTGCCAGCGTTACTATCGAGCAGCAAGTCACCCGCGGCCTTGTCGTTACCTACATCACGGACGTCACGACGACCCAGTATCAAGTGATTCAAATCGAATACACCATTAACCGTGAATTCTCCGTGGTAGCCTTGCGCGATGAAAACGGGACTTTCGGCCTCGACGTCGTGCGGAAGACCCGCTTCAAATGATGAATTTCCGCTCCGGGAATGCGTGCACTAGCACGACACTTCCGCCGCCGATTCCCGCCAAGCGCAAACTGGTTCGTGCTATCTTCACCGGCGAGGACCAGACATGACCCAACACGCCCTAAACTATGCAAGATGCTCCCGGATCTGCATCATCCTGGCGCTCGCCTGGATGGCCTTTGCTATTCCGGCGGGCGCGCAGAAAAAAGGTAAGAACAAAGAAGCGCCACCCGCCGATTTGGGAGAGGACATCAAATCCGCAATGCGCTTGCCGGATGCGCAGGCTATCGATCAGGCCATCGGCGAAGCTATGGGTTACTGGCAAATCGGCGACGTGGAATCCCTGCATAAATACTACGCGGAGGATGTGGTCCTGGTGAGCGGGACGTGGGAAGCGCCCATCATCGGCTGGGACAATTTCCTGAAGGCCTACCGGGCGCAGCGCGCTCAAGTCAGCGGTGCCCGCATGGACCGGTCAAATACTCTCATTAAGGTGACTGGCAACTCGGCCTGGGCCACGTATCAATTCATATATGCCGCACAAATGGATGGCAAAGTGGCTCAATTCCGCGGGCACACGACACTTTTCCTGGTGAAGCAGGCGGACCGGTGGGTAATCACACTCAACCATTCCTCGATCGTGGACTCTTCGATTCCCGAACCCGCCGCCCCGATGGGTTCGGCCCAGCCCACCAATCGCTAGAAGCTCTTGAAGCCCTGGTAAACCCAAACCGCCACGCTGGCCAGCAGGAGCACTCCGGAAACGACGGAGAGAGCGATAATCGGCCTGGTCAGGCGTGAGATCCGGGCAATGATCACCAGCTGCTCCTCGTAATGATGCTGTTCGGCGGCATCAATGAAGATCTGATCGTCTTCTTTCGACGACAGCGTTCCCCGGTATACCACCAGAACCACCAAAACAACCGTGATGACACTCCAGGAAATCATGAGCAGATCGAGAATCAGTGATCGGGATGCTTCCAAGGTTACCTCCCCGCGAGAACGGCGCTGTACGGAACGGGCCAAGCGACTGCGCCGTGCTTCAATGGCAAAACTTGTAAAAATTATAGCATCAATGCAAACAAGTCAGCGGCCAGTGTTATCTATTGGTGACTAGGCATGGGTGGGATACGCACCCCCAGAACTCCTCCCACGGGAGCGCCAATTCGACGCTGCTTTCGCAGAGTTCGTCGTCCCGTTGGTCCCTTACCCATGCCAAGCGAAAATTGGCGGTCTGCCGCGA
Organism: uncultured Acidobacteriota bacterium; assembly: GCA_963813185.1. GTDB lineage: Bacteria > Acidobacteriota > Terriglobia > Acidiferrales > UBA7541 > Palsa-360. The sequence continues at coordinate 313,552 of CAWEYA010000016.1, read as the reverse complement.
AAAGCGGTTGGTGAGTTCGAGTTCTGTTCCGATTTGCAGGATCGGGGAGTCCAGATCAATGCTCCTAACACCCCGACAACCCCGGCATGCATCGCCTCTTCCAGGCGCCGCGTTGACAAACGCCGCCACGCGCGGGCACAATCAATTTGCCTCGCAACACCTGCTTGTAAGCCCGAATGGCGGAATTGGCAGACGCGCTAGCTTCAGGAGCTAGTTCCCGCAAGGGAGTGGAGGTTCGAGTCCTCTTTCGGGCACCAGAATTTCCGTAAATCACGATTTGTGACTCGTGACTCGTGCGAACCAGCCGGGGATCGGTTGCGGCGGGTATGGACCTCGACCTTTCTTGCGCTTGCGATTGATGCTACTTTTTACTCGGCAGATGATTCGCCCGTGGGAAATCCATGCCCGAGCATTTTGTTTTTCGCGATCTGCGCGACTTGCTGGCCAAGGCCAACGAGGAAAAATCCGGCGATCAATTGGCGGGTATCGCCGCGCGCTCGGAGCGCGAACGCGTGGCCGCGAAACGCCAGCTTGCGGATCTTTCACTCGGTGAAATTGTCCGCCAGCCTCTTGTCGATCCTTCGCGCGACGAAGTCAGCCGCCTGCTCCTGGAATCCTACGACGCCGATCGTTTTCAACGAATCCAGGGCCAGACCGTGGGTGAATTCCGGGAATTTATTCTCGACGATGCCACGAGCGAAGAACAATTGAAGGAAATCCAGTGGGCGATCGTTCCGGAAATCGCCGCGGCCGTCGCCAAAATCATGAGCAACAAGGACCTCATCCTGGCGGCGGCAAAAATCAGGAATGTGACGCGTTGCCGGAACACCATGGGCGAGCGCGGCGTGCTGGGAATCCGCACGCAGCCCAATCATCCAGTGGACGATATCGGCGGGATTTTGCTGGCCGCGTTTGAGGGGCTGCTGTTCGGATGCGGGGACGCGGTGATTGGAGTGAACCCGGCTTCGGATTCGGTGGAAACGGTTGGCGCAATTCTGCGAGCGCTGGCGCGGCTGATCGACGCCTATGGCGTGCCGACGCAAGCGTGCTGCCTCGCGCATATCACCACGCAATTGAAAGCGATGAAGCAAGGCGCGCCGGTGGATTTGCTGTTCCAATCCGTGGCCGGGACGGAAGCAGCCAACCGCAGTTTCGGCGTCACACTGCAGTTGCTGCGCGAAGGGCGCGAGCAAGTCCTGGAGCATCATTCGCGACGCGACGTGCCCTGGAGGGGCGCGAACGTGATGTATTTCGAGACCGGGCAAGGGAGCGCGCTATCCGCCGAGGCCCACCACGGAGTCGATCAGCTGACGCTGGAAGCGCGCGCGTATGGCGTCGCCCGCGCGTTCCATCCTTTCTTGGTAAACAGTGTCGTGGGCTTTATCGGACCGGAATATCTTTACGACGAGCGGCAGATCATTCGCGCCGGGCTCGAAGATCATTTCATGGGCAAGTTGCTGGGACTCCCGATGGGCTGCGATGTCTGCTACACGAATCACGCGGCGGCAGATCAAAATTCCGCTGACAATCTATTGGTTCTTCTCGCCGCCGCGGGCTGCAATTACTTCATGGGCGTTCCCTGCTCGGACGATGTGATGCTGAATTATCAATCCACCAGCTACCACGATGCACTGGCCGCAAGAAAACTCTTTCACTTGCGTCCCGCGCCCGAATTTTTGAATTGGCTTCAATCCAAAGGAATTTTTCGGGACGCGGAGCCCGCGCTGATCGATGCTTCCGCGCGCCGCCAGCTGATGCAAGGACTCGAATCTACCCTGGGAGAAATCGCCTGAATGCCGCGGGACGCCGATTCCATCCTCGCCGCCGATTTCCCCGAAGCCCTACGCAAAATTCGCGAGCGCACTCCCGCGCGTATTTTGCTTGGCCGCGCCGGGGCCGCGTACCGCACCTCCACGCAATTGGATTTGCGGGAAGCTCACGCCGCCGCGCGGGACGCCGTCCGCGCGGAGCTAGATCTGGAAACCGTTTTTGGCGCGGCGTTCATGAAACAATGGAATCTGTTCGAGGTCTGCACCGAGGCGCGCTCGAAGGAAGAGTACCTCCTGCAGCCGGACTTGGGACGTCGCTTGAATGAAGCCTCGCGGCAAGAATTGCCAAGGCGTTGCACGCGGGAGAACGACATTCAAATTGCGATTGGCGACGGCCTCTCCGTCACGGCAGTCGCCGCGCAAGTTCCTTCCCTGCTGCCGTTGCTTGACGAAGGAGCCCGAGCGCGCGGATGGACCGTTGGCAATCCATTCGTGATCCGCCACTGCCGGGTAGGCGTTCTCAATGAAATTGGCGAACTGCTCGCGCCAAAAGTAGCTTTCTTGCTGATCGGCGAGCGCCCGGGTCTTGCCACTGCGGAGAGTTTATCTGCCTACATGGCTTACCGGCCTGGCGGGGCTCACACCGATGCGAATCGAAATCTCATCTCGAACATCCATTCACGCGGGCTAAAACCGCAGGCAGCGGCAGACCGAATCCTGAACCTTGCCGCGCAGATGCTGGCAGTGCGGACCAGCGGGTTCAGCATCCGGGAACAATTACCCACGGCGAAGAGTGGACCGGCAATGAAGGCATAGCGCTTTCAGAGGATAAGAATGTCAGCCCTGCGAGACTGAATCGCGCGATCGAAAGTAACTAACCGCAAGCCAGCAACAATAGCGAAGGAAATCAGGTATGCATCAGCCCACATCTTGGGCGATCTGCTGGACATGCGGGTTTGGACGCGCAACTCCGCTTCGAGGCCTTCGGGTTCCGGCAGAAACGCAATTCGCGGATCTGCCCAAATTTTGTCCCACAGTTCCCAGGCCTGTGACATATTCCGAACGTCTTTCCCCATTATACTTTCAGTGGTGAGAAGTCGTAGAACAGTCAGCTGCGTGAAACGGCAGAAGAAAAATTGCTCATCATCGGACTTGTCGAACCATCCCTTCGCTCTCTCCGAATGCACATGCCGGCTCCAGAGCAAAGCCAGCCAAACATTGGCATCAAGGAAATTCAATGCGTTCATAGATTTGTTCGTTGGTAAGTTCGACTTTGGGGCCTTTGGAAAGGATTAATGGAAAGCGCACCCGTTTCGCCCTTGGGCGTTTCCCTTCCAACAGCGTGGTTTTGACGCCCGCCAGAATGAGTTCCCGGACCGATCGCCCCTGTGCCGCAGCTTGTTCCTTCAGTTTCCGGTAGAGGGAAACGGGGATATCAACGGTAGTTCGGACCGCTTCCGATTTCATGTTTCTATATTCCCATAAATGCCATAAATATGGAAGAGTCTTTCTCCCTGCTAGTAAAAGGTCAAACTACACTCCCGCGGGTGGCCGAGCCTTTCCGGCGGGGTGATCTTGGGGGTGGCGCACCCTTTACGATTTTCGTAAAGGGTGCGGGTTTTTCGGCTCGCGGCACCAATGCAACAGAATCGCGAGTCCGCCGGCAATTCCCTCAGTGATTCGCTACGATTGGGCCACCCACCGTTGCACACAGAAGCGTTGAGGTATAAGGTATCGCTCAGTTGGAAGACCAAAACGGAAATTCCGAATTGAAAATTTGAACGCAAAAAAGGAGTCGGCGATGAAAGCAATGCTGGGACTTCTCGCACTTCTGATCGCGCTTTTCGCGGCAGCCCCCAACGCGGCCGCGCCCCAAAATGCGGCCTCGCCCGCGAACTCTCTTCCCGCCACTTTTGTCAGCGCAGCGGACATCCAAGGCAATCTGAAAGCAGCGCCCAATTCAGCAACGAATCCCTTGCCGAACATTCGCGTGGTTGACGCCGGAGGGTACAACGTTGCCGTCGGCGCAATCCACCGTTCACAGACGCCGCCTGGCGTCGCTGCCGTGCACTTCAAGGTAAGCGAAATTTATCATGTCATAGATGGTGCCGGGACGCTGGTAACCGGGGGCACCATGGTTGATGCCAAGACGAGACCTGCCGACGCCATATCCGTCCGGCTGGAAGATGGCCCCGGAGCAAGCGGCACCTCTATCCAAGGCGGCGTTACCCAAAAGATAAAAGCGGGCGACGTGGTGGTGATTCCCGCGGGCGTGCCGCATTGGTTCAGCGAGATCGAGGGATCGATTACGTACGTGGTCGTGCGTGTCGATCCTACCCGGGTGCTGGCCCCCAAGTAGGACGGGCTTCAGCCTGTCTGGTTTTCGTTTGGCGATCCATCACAAGAAGCGACAGGCTAAAGCCCGTCCTACTCAACCCGCTCGAAATTGCCGCGACTCCCAATATTCCCAGTCCGCGCAACTGCGGCGACCTATTCTCTGTCTTGCCCGCCCGTTCTAAGCCACGGCTGTGCTGGCAACCGGTTTCGGAACGCCATTGATCGTCTTCAGAATGCGCGAAACGATCTGGTAGGGATCGCCTTCGGAGTTCGGGCGGCGATCTTCCAGATACCCCTTGTAGCCGTTCTTGATGAAGTGAATGGGCATCCGGATCGAAGCGCCGCGATCAGAGAGACCGTAGCTGAACTTGTCAATGGCTTGCGTTTCGTGCAGGCCTGTCAAACGCAGGTGATTGTCCGGTCCATACACGGCGATGTGCGCGGCGACATTCTCGGAGAACGCCTTCATGACGGCTTCAAAGTATTCCATGCCTCCTACTTCGCGGATGTATTTCGTCGAGAAGTTGCAGTGCATGCCGGATCCATTCCAGTCGCCCTTAATTGGTTTACAATTTAATACCATATCCACTTCGTACTTCTCGCAGAGACGCATCATCAAATAGCGGGCCGTCCAGGTGTCATCCGCGGCCTTGGCGGAGCCTTTGGCGAAGATCTGGAATTCCCACTGGCCTTTGGCGACTTCCGCGTTGATGCCTTCATGATTGATGCCCGCGGCAAGGCACAGTTCCAGATGTTCTTCAACGATTTTGCGGGCCAGGCCGCCCATATATTTGTAGCCGACGCCGCAGTAGTACGGGCCCTGCGGTGTACTCGGGTAGCCGTTTTCCGGGAAGCCCAGAGGGCGCCCGTCTTTATACAGGAAATATTCCTGCTCAAAACCGACCCACAAGTCCGGGTCGTTCTCGATCGTGGCGCGTGCGTTCGTGGAATGCGGGGTGCCGTCCGCGTGCCACACTTCGCTGAGAACGATAAAGGCGTCCTTGCGGCTGGCGTCAGGATAGAGAGCCACGGGTTTCAGCACGCAATCGGAGCTTTTGCCCTCGGCTTGCATGGTGGAGCTGCCGTCAAAACCCCAATTGGGCAGATCAGCGAGGACGGGTGGACGCTCAAACGCCTTCATTAGAGTTTTGCCGCGCAGTTCAGGAACGGGCTTTTTGCCGTCAAGCCAGATGTATTCCAGTTTATATTTCGTCATGGTATTTGGCGGGTCTCCTCATTTGGACCTGGAAAGAGTAAAATCCTGGGACATCGTTAAGCGAACCGGGTGCGGGTCACCGAATAAGCAGCGTAGCGTGCGGGGCCACGCTCGTCCAATCGAAGAAATCTCTCGGTAGGTTCTCTTTTTGTGATGCGATGGGAAAAAGCGGCGCGGGCTTTAAGCCTGCGGGGGTTAGTCCTTGCAGGTACCAAACCCCGCAGGCTGAAGCTCGCGCCGCTTGACCTGTGGATCGGTCTGTTTATAAGTGTTCCCGTTTGGTGTAAGCTTTTTGGCTCAACTACCGAGGCCTTGATGAACCGTGTAACAGCCATTCTGCCGGCGGCAGGGCTGGGCACCCGAATGGGCGCAGAGACACCGAAGCAGTTTCTCTCGCTGGATGGCGTGCCGGTGCTGCTCTTCACGCTGCGGCGCCTGGCGGCCTGCCCGGCGATCATGGAATTCGTCATCGCCACGCGAGCCGACGAAGTCGAATCGGTGGCGGCCAGCGTCAAATCGGAAAATCTTGGCCGGCCCATCCGCGTCGTTCGCGGCGGCGATACTCGCCAGGATTCCGTCGCCAACGCTTTGGCAGAAGTCCAGGCCGAGGCCGACTTGATTCTGGTGCACGACGCGGTCCGGCCTCTCGTGACGCTCAGCCAGATTGAACGCGTGATTTCGGAGGCGGACGCCTGCGACGCGGCTATCCTTGGAATTCCGGCGATGGACACGGTGAAAGAAGTGAAGCGCGCGAGCCTGCCGACTGACGTCGCACTGGTCACGGCCACGATTCCGCGCGAACGAGTGGTCCTGGCGCAGACTCCGCAGGTATTTCGCGCTTCGGTGCTTCTCGAGGCCTTTGCGCGCGCGCGCCAGGATGGCGTGACTGCTTCCGACGAAGCGGGCCTGGTCGAACGCATGGGGCACGACGTCCATGTCGTCGTCGGATCCGAACGCAACTTGAAGATCACTCGCCCGGGCGACATGGAGCTTGCGGAATTTTATCTCTGCCAGGAGCGCGCGGGCCGATGACCCGTGCGGGGATTGGATACGACCTCCATCGCCTCGCTGAAGGGCGCAAACTGATCCTCGGCGGCATTGAACTCCCGTTTCCCAAGGGCCCGGTCGGCCACAGCGATGGCGACGCGCTGGCGCACGCTCTGTGCGACGCTCTCCTCGGCGCCGCGGGACTGGGCGACATCGGGACGCATTTTCCCGACACCGATCCGAAGTGGAAGGATGCGTCCAGCCTGCGATTTCTGGAGCGCATCCGCGATCTGCTCGCCGAACACAAGTTTCGTATCGTGCACATTGACGCGACCGTCATCACGGAAAAGCCGAAACTCGGCCCGCACTTTCCGGCCATGCGGGAGGCGCTGGCAAAATCGCTGGGCATCGCCCCATCCACGATCAATTTGAAAGCGAAGACCAACGAATCCGTCGACGCAATCGGCCGCGGCGAAGCGATTGCCGCGCAGGCCATCGCCACGCTCGATCGCTGAGCCTACGGCACACTCATATGGACCGCCTGACCGGAATCCACGCCGTTCGCGAAGCGCTGGAAGCTAACCGCCCACTCGATTCCTTACTAGTTGCCAAGGGCACGCACGGCAACCGGATCGAAGAATTGGTGCGCCTCGCGCGAAAACAGGACGTGCCTGTGCGCTTTGAGGAGCGCATTCAGGTCGATCGCGCCGCGGGAACTCGCGAGCATCAGGGCGTAGTGGCGTTCGTATCTTCCTCGCCGGCCGTGAGTATTTACGACTTATTGAAACCGGGCGCCGCGGCCAGCGGTCCCGGATTGTTGGTCCTGCTGGACGGGGTCGAAGATCCGCAAAACCTCGGCGCAATCGTTCGCACCTCGCTGGCGGCCGGCGCGCAAGGCGTTGTCATACCCGAGCGGCGCGCTGCCGGACTTACAGAAACCGTGGCGCGCGCATCCGCCGGGGCGCTCGCGCACTTGCCCGTGGCGCGGGTCACCAATCTTTCCCGCGCCATGGAGGAACTGAAGGAAGCGGGCTACTGGCTCGTCGGACTCGATGAGCGCGCCGAGCAGCGCCACACCGAAGTGGATTTCAAAGTTCCCGTGGGAATCGTCCTGGGCGGCGAAGGCAAGGGATTGCACGCTTTGGTGCGCGAGCGCTGCGATTTCCTGGTTTCGATCCCCACCACCGGCCCCGTGCGCGCGCTCAACGTATCCGTAGCCGCCGGAGTGGTCCTCTTCGAGGTAGTCCGTCAGCGCGGCCAGACCCTGAAGGAACCACGGATGCACACAGATGAACACGGATAAAAGCAAAACAAATGAATTGAAGGAAAAGCAACAGAAGGATTCCGACGTCGTGCCGTCTCCGCTCTGATCCCACTTACAGAAATTCTTTTCTTTATCCGTGTTTATCTGTGCGCATCTGCGGTTCCAAAGCTTTTTCACTTGTCGTACTGGATCATGGTGAAGACGTCGATCCCCGGCAGCTTCGCCCGGCCATTCAGAAACGTAAGCTCCACGGCAAAGGATGCGCCGACCACTTTTCCGCCCAGCTTGCGCACGAGTTCCACGGTGGCCGCGGCGGTTCCCCCGGTGGCGAGCAAGTCATCGCTGATAAGCACGCTCTGGCCCGGCTTGATTGCGTCCTCGTGGATTTCCAGCGTGTCCGTGCCGTATTCCAGCTGATAAGTGACGGAGACGGCTTTTGACGGCAGCTTTTTTGGTTTCCGGACAGGAACAAATCCCGCCTCCAGACGGTAAGCCAGCGCCGGCGCCAAAATAAATCCGCGCGCTTCGATGCCCACGACCGCGTCCACTTTTTGGCCCGTATAGTGGTCGCACAGCTCATCGACAAGGCTGTGGAATGCGGCGGGATTCTGCAGCAATGTCGTCAAATCGTAGAAGAGGATTCCCGGCTTCGGATAATCGGGAACCTCTCGAATGAATTCCTTCAAATGGTTCATTCCGCTCGCCCCGCCTTTCCAAATGAATCGCCATTTCAAAACCGGTCGCGCTCGCCGCACTTCTGCCCGGTTTCACTCATCGTTTTCGATCGAGAACGCGTTCGCATATTCCCGCAGGATCTCCGCGTCTTGTTCGTCCACGCGGTCCACGCCGGCCATGCGCGGCCCGCGGCCCAATGCGTCTCTTAGCGCATCCATCTGCTCCCCGTTGCCGATGGCGTAGACTTCCACGCGCCCGTCGTACAGGTTTCTCACATATCCGCCGACGCCCAAACTTGCCGCCGTTCGCTCGGCGAAAAAGCGGAACCCCACTCCCTGCACCCTGCCTGACACGAAAAATCGCTTGGCCTGCGTTTCCACGGCAGCACTTTGCGCTCACAGTTGTTTTTGCAGCCGCGCGATTGTAGCAAAGGTCCGGCGCGCCGCGATACACTGTTGCATGGACCAGGAAGTAGCGCGAAGGATTATTCACAAATCCAAGGTGCAAAATTCCGGCGGTTTGCATCCAACAGATGGAAGCAAATCTCATGATTCAAAGATCAAATGTGCTGGCCGCGTGTAGCGCACTGGCCCTGGTTCTTGCCGCCGCCCCTGCTTCAATCCGCGCGCAGGCAGCCGGGCCGATGCAGCCGCCTGAATCGACAAAGTTCCCTGCCCCCCCGTCCCCCAGCAAACCCGAGCCGCCCACGCTTCCGCCGGACGAAATCATCCGCCGGTTCGCCGCCAAAGAAGATGAAATGCTTCGCGCGATCATGGGCTACACCTTTCAAAAAGACGTGCGCCTTCAGGAGATCGGTCCCGACAATAAACCCACCGGCCAGCTCGAAATCGTCACGCAACTGCGGATCACTCCCGAAGGCAAGTTTTATGAGAAGCCCGTGAGCCGGCAGCCCTCGACCCTTCACTATCTGGACCTGCAGAGGGGGGATTCCGATCTCCTGGCCCCCACGCCGCTGTTTCCGCTCACGACTGCAATGCTTCCGAAGTACGTAATTACCTATGGAGGGAAGCAGCCGCTCGATGAGTTGAGCGCCTACTATTTCACCGTGAAGCCGCGCGCCGTGGAGCGCGCCCGCGCCTATTTTTCCGGAGTAGTTTGGGTGGACGCGCAGGACCTGGTCATCGTGAAGACCATGGGCAAGTGGGTCACGGAGATCGGTGACGTCACGGCTTCCAATCTCCCGTTCACGGTCTTCGAGACGTACCGCCAGCAGGTCGGCAAGAACTTGTGGTTCCCCGCATACTCGCGCTCGGACGACACCATCCAGTCCGGGGATGGCAGCGTGCCGATCCGCGTCATCGTCAAGTGGAGCGATTTCACTCCGCAGGCGGCAGCGCCCGCAACGGCTTCACCGCCCGTGGCGAATCCTTCTGACAACAAAGCAACGCCCTAGTTCCGATGTGGCGAATCTATCGCCAATCATCCATCAGGAATACATCGGGCCGGTTGTAGCCGGGGTCCGCATTCCGTTGCATGGCGATGCCCTGCATGGTTGTTCGAAACCCCGCCTTTAACATTTCACGATACGCGTCGAGGCGCGCAAGATTCACGCCGGCGGCCAGTTTTCCGTCCCCGCGTGAACGGGCAAATTCGCGCCCAGCATCGAGCAGGCGGTGAAATTCCTGCGCCGCTTTGGGACCGCTGCGCACGGCGCCGAATTTGATGTAGGAATTTCCGCTGCCTGCCTCCGTTCCCGGTCCGGCATGGCACACGGCGAATCCGGCAAGCTCTCCGCCGCCCCAGGTCAGCACTGTATCTCCCAAACGCTGTTGATCCACCGCGCGAATCTCCCGTTCCACGTCGAGGCCTTCGTAAATCGAGTCCGTCAACTTCCTGCAAGCCTGCACGCACAGTTGCTTGTCGCCGACGGAAAGATCGCTGAACCGCGCCCATCGCGTGGAAACGGAGGCTGACTCGGTATCAACCGGAAGCTCCATTACGGAAGTAAGAAAGCGAGGCCAGAAACCGAATTTTTGATATAGGCTCACGTGCTTCGCGCTGTTCGCGAACGTAAACAGGCCTGCATGGCGAGTTCTCCATCTCTCGAATAATTCCATTGTGGGGCGGAGCAATTGTTTGGCGATGCCGCGATCCCACAGATCGGGGCGGATGGTAAGCGGGCCGAAAAAGCCGACGCTTCCCCAACGCGTGGCGAAGTTTGTTCCGACGAGTTCTCCCGACATCTCCGCGCCGAACGCAGCGGAAGGATCCGCCCGCCAGCGCGTACGCACATAATCGGCGTCGCCCATGAATTTCAAAGGATCGCGCAAGCCAAGAAACGTTCCGAAGGCCAGCCGCATGATCCGGTCGGCGGAGGGAAGATCTTCTTCGCGCAGCGGGCGGATTGTGATCTCTGGCCGCTTTTCCATCGAGGATGTAGGTGATGAACTCATTTGCATCTTTCCCGCCGGCTAATTTTGAGACTTGTGGCGGAGCGTGGGCCTTTCGGGTTCTTCCGGCGTTTTTTCCTGCGGCGTTTCGCCGGGCGGCGGAGCGGGAGGTTTGGGCGGCGCCAGAATCCATTGGAACCCAGCATCATAGTCGACCTTCGCCATGGTGAGTTTTGTCTCCGGCGGAGTAATCGTCGGAAGCGCCGCCTTCAAGAAATTGACGACGCTCGCCGCATCGGCCTTCTGACTCTGCCCTTCCACAGCAAACGTCATGGACTTGGCTTGAATCTCATTCGCCGCGCGAAATTTCGTCAGGCGCGAATCATTCTGCTGAAGCAGGTCGAGAAGCTCGGGCTCGCCGTTGGCGCGATTCTCCGGCGGAAAGCGCACTTCCATGAACGTTCTTGGCTGGCCCTTCTCCGGAGGATAGATCTGGTTGTAACTCGGGCGCAGAACGCGCGTCCGCCAAATATCGTTCCCCAGGGCGTCTTGCCGGATGTGGTAGTCGATCGTCCAGGCCTCGGGGCCGTAGTTCGGCACAAAGCCGGCGAGGACGATGCGGATCAACGGTTCGTCCTCGCCCAGTTTAATTTTGTGGTGCAACATTGCGGCGAGCACACGTACACGCTCCAGCACAGCGATGCCGATGGATTCGATGTCGCTCGTCCGGAAGCCATCGTCTTTCTGACTGCCGGTATTCAGAGCAGCGGCGATAATGCGGTGGAAATCGTCATCGAGCCGTACGGGCTTGTCCTTGGAATCCGGCTGCACCCACTCGACCGCGCCCATCATCACACCGATGCGCTGCGCGGAAAGTATGGTGAAGGTGGGAGGCAACGAACCAGCCTCGCCGTGCGTGTCCATGGCCGCCAAAATGATCGCATCCTTCGTCGCGCAAATCACCACGCGCCCTTCGACCTGATTCGCGGCTACTTCCTGATCGCTCGCCACTTGCGCAAATGCGCACGGAGAGAGAATCCACAGATAAACACTGATGAACACCGATAAAAACAAAAGAGGTGAAGATAAGGAAACCCAACGATTGTGCTTTCGTGTCGCCATGGTCGATATTCCGCAAACAGAAATCTATCTCTTAGATTTTATCAGTCTTTATCCGCGTTTATCTGCGTTCATCTGTGGTTCCAAAGCTTTTTCTTTCCGCGCCATGGCCTGCAGCGCCGTGAAAGCTACGACGTTGGCGACATCCTCCGCCGAACAGCCGCGCGAAAGGTCGTTCGCCGGCCGGTCCAGCCCTTGCAGAATCGGGCCAAGCGCTTGCGCGCCGCCCAGCCTCTCGACAAGTTTGTACGCGATGTTGCCGGAATCAAGGTCCGGGAAGATCAGCACATTCGCATGTCCAGCGACGAGCGACCCCGGGGCCTTTGCATTTGCCACGAGCGGCACCAGCGCCGCGTCGGCCTGGAGTTCGCCGTCCGCGGCAAGTTCCGGCGCGCGCGCCTTCAGGATGCGCAGCGCCTCGCGGACTTTTTCCACGCGCGCGTGACTCGTCGATCCTTTGGTTGAAAAAGAAAGCAATGCGACACGCGGCTCCGCGTCGAGGATCGCGCGCGCATTTTCCGCGGTGGCGCGCGCGATTTCGGCGAGTTCCTCCGGATTGGGGTCGGGCATTACGGCGCAATCGGCGAAGAGCAGCGCGCCGGCAGGTCCCAGTTCCAGCCCGGAGCGCTCCGGAATCATCATGACGAAGAAACTGGAAACCAGCTTCGCCTCCGTCGCCAGGCCGATCGAGTGCAGAGCCGCTCGCACCGTTTCTCCAGTTGTGTTCGCCGCGCCTCCCACCGTCCCATCGGCGTCTCCAGCGGCCACGCTCAATGCCGCGAAGTATAGCGGGCGCCGCGCGATCTCTCTGGCTTCGTCCAGCGAGACGCCGCGCGCGCGACGCTGCTCGTAGTAAATCTGGGCGTATGTCTCTGCACGGGCGCTCGCTGCAGGGTCTTCGATCGCGACGTCCCCCAGCGCCACATGCAAATCCGCAGCGGTCTGGCCGATAATTTGTTTCCGGCCGAGCAGGGTGATTTTCGCGAAGCCTTCCCGTGTAATGGCCGCCGCCGCGGAAACAATGCGCGGGTCTTCGCCCTCCGGCAATACGATGCGCTGAAGGCGCGCACGCGCGCGGGCTTTGAGTTTTTCAACCAGTGTCATCACATGCCCAAGTTATCACAGGTTTGCGACTCTCGCCGATTTCTGTAGAATGGGAGCATCCCTCGAATCTATTTGGCGAACGGCAATGAACTGACTGGAATTACTCAAGGGCACTGCAACGAGAGCGAGGAAGGCGGAGAATATTCGACACAAAGGCAAGAAGCTCGAAGACATTCTGGACGCGCACGAGAAATTCCATAAGGGCCATCCGGGCGGGGAGCGCGCCGATCTTTCCGGCGCCGATCTTTCCGGCGCGAATTTGAAGAAGCGCGATTTGACCGGGGCCAATCTCGCGGGAAGCAACCTGCGGAAAGCCGACCTGCGCGGAGCCAAGCTCAGCCACGCGGATTTGAGCCGCGCGGACATGCGCCAAGCGGATTTGCGGAACTGCGATTTTACGGAAACCCGGCTCGAAGGCGCGGATTTGAGCGAGGCCGATTTGAGCGGCACGGAACTGTTTCGCGGAGATTTGCGTTCCGCGAAATTGCACAAAACGATTTTGCGGGGGACGGTCCTGCGCCAGGCCAATCTTCGCGGCGCGGATTTTTCCGGCTCGGACCTGGCGCTCGCCAGTTTCCGCGAAATCGATCTGACCGACGTCAAGCTGGATGGCGCAGACCTGAAAGACGCCGTGGTCCGTGACAATCGAAAAAGCTGAGGCCAGTCTCAAGTGGCACACGCTTCAGCCTGTGGGGTTTGGCCCTTGCAAGTACAAACCCTCACAGGCTGAAGCCTGTGCCACCAGAAACGGTTCTACTTCCCTGTCGCGGAAGCGGATGTTTCGGCGGCCCCGGCGCGCGACAGCCCGCGGCGCCGCACGTCAATCCCCAGCCGCTTGATCTTCTGATTTAGGGTGGAAAGCGGAATCTGAAAGTTTTCCGCTGCTTCGGTTTGATTCCATTCCGTGCGTTCCAGCATGTCGCAGATCACGCGCCGCTCGATCTCATCCATGATTTCAAACAAGGAAGCTTTGCGCCGTCAGCGCCGGCACGCGCGCCGTGCTCTCCCGGCAGCGGAGGCATGAATTCGGAAAGTTGCAGCCGGACGCCGCCGAGGAGTTCCTTCGTCCGCACGCTTTCGGGCAAGAGATCGACGTCCAGCAGTTCCTGGGATGACAGAACCACCGCGCGCTCGACGACGTTTTCGAGTTCGCGCACGTTCCCCGGCCAATCGTAATCCACCAGCAGCCGCAGCGCCGCCGGAGTAAAGCGGCTCAAAGGGCGGTTATTTTCCTTGGAAAATATGCGCAGAAAATGGTCGAGCAGGAGGGGAACATCCTCCCTCCGCTCGCGAAGCGGCGGCAGCGGAACGGCAATCACGTTCAAGCGATGATAGAGGTCTTCGCGGAAACGCCCCTCGCGGACGAGATTGAGCAACTGCACGTTGCACGCGGCGATGATGCGAACGTCGACCTTGATCGTTTCCGTGCCGCCGAGGCGCATGAATTCGCGTTCCTGAATCACGCGCAGCAGCTTGGCCTGCGTCTCCGGCCCGATCGTGGAAATTTCATCGAAAAAAATCGTCCCTTGATCGGCGACTTCAAAGAGCCCCTTCTTCGACGCCACGGCGCTTGTGAACGCGCCCTTCACGTGGCCGAACAGTTGCGATTCGAGCAGGTCCACGGGAATGGAGCCGGTATTGATGGGGACGAAGGGCTTGTCCGCGCGCGCCGATGCCGAATGAATCGCTTTGGCGATCAGTTCCTTGCCCGTTCCGCTCTCGCCATGGATCAGCACCGTCGAGCGCGATGGCGCCACCTGGCCGACCAGGTCGAGCACGGCCAGCATTTTTTCGCTTTTCCCGATGATGTTCGGAAAGTTGTACCGCTGCTTCAGGGCGCGCTTGAGCTGGACATTCTCCTCGCGCAGCCGGCGGCCCTCGACGGCCTGCGCCACCTGCACGAGCAATTCGTCGTTGGACCACGGCTTGGTGATGTAATCCTGCGCGCCGCTTTTAAACGCGGCCCGCGCCATATCGATGGAACCGTACGCGGTAATCAGGACGACGGAAAGATTCGGATCGCGGCGGCGGATTTCGCGCAGCAAGTCGAGTCCGTTGCGGTCGGGAAGGCTGACGTCGAGCAGGACAAGATCGAACGGCTTTTCCTCGAGCATCGCCAGGCCCGCCTCGCCCGATTCGGCGCTCGATGTCGAGTAGCCCTCCGTATTGAGCAGAAGTTCCAGGCCCTCTCGAATTTCCGATTCGTCGTCGACGACTAGGATGGAGCCCTTAGACATGCACGGCTTTCCGCGCCACCGGGAATTCCAGCCGGAACGACGTGCCCTTGCCTGGCGTGGAGCGCACGTCCACTTTCCCGGCGTGCTCCTTGACGATGCCATAGCTCACGGAGAGTCCCAGCCCGGTGCCGCGTCCGGAGGATTTCGTGGTGAAGAAGGGATCGAAGATCCGGTTCATGTTTTCGCGGGAGATGCCGCCGCCGGTATCGATGATTTCCACTTCCACCGATCCGTTGTGCGCCGCCGTGCGGATCTCCACGACGCCGCCGGAGGGCATGGCGTCGCGAGCGTTCAGGAAGAGGTTCAGGAAAACCTGCTGCAGTTTGTTGGTCGAGCCCAGCACCGCGGGCAACTCCTGTTGAAGGTTTCTGGTCACCTGCACTTGCGCCGTCCGGAACGGGTGCGCGACCAGCGTCAGCACTTCTTCCACCACGGCATTTAAATTCACTTCCGTAAATTCCGTCGCGCCCGTCCGCGAAAAATTCAGCAGGTTGTTCACAATCTCGCTCGCGCGAAATGTCTGCTTGACCACTTTCTCGATCAGCTGGTGGCGCGGGTCGCCGCTGGGAAGCTGCTTGGCCAGCATTTGAATGTAATTGGAGATTACGGCGAGCGGCGTATTCACTTCGTGCGCGACGCCCGCGGCCAGCAAACCGAGAGAAGTGAGCTTCTCGTTCTGGAACACTTGCTCTTCGAGCCGCATCCGCTGCGTGACGTCATCGAAGAGAATCAGGCGGCCGATCCGGTCGCCCGATTTCCCAACCAGCGGGGCAATGGAAACGTTGACCACCAGGTTTCGCCCCTCCCGGTTCTGCATATGGAATTTGTAGAGGCTGGAGACGCGCTCATCGCCGGAGCGCGCTGTAATTTCCGCCATCAGATCGGCAGGAAGCACGTCCTCGAGTTTTCTGCCGACGGCTTCCTCGCGCGGCACGCCGATCAGCCCATCAAGTTGCGTATTCCAGGATTCCACCGCGCCGCCGAAATCCACGGCCAGCACGCCGACGTTCAGCGATTCCACGATATTTTCCGAGAAATCCTTGAGCCGCTCGATTTGCGCCGCTTTTTGTTCCAGGGAATTGTAGAGCTGGGCATTGTCGAGCGCGATGGCCAGATACCCGGCGATGGTGTGCAGCAGCTCGACGTCCTCGCTCGACAAAAAGTCGCCATCGACCGTTTTCCCGAGTCCCAGCACGGCGATCGCGTGGTCGCGAATCTGGCACGGAATGAAGTAATTTAAATCCAGCTGCTCGAGCGTCTGCCGCACCGAGGGAGAAGATTCTCGAGCGGCGCGCGCGGACTCGTAAAACAAAATGCCCTGCGCAAACGGCTTGCTCTCGCCGTCCAGAAAACTCAAATCAAGCGCGCCCGCGTACCGCACGCCGACCGACCGCGCGATGCGATACCCGCCGGGACGGAACTCGTCCTCGATGAAAATCGCCAGCCGGTCCACCAGCAACGCCTGTGAAATGCGATCCATCACCGACGCGAGCATCGGGTCGAGGCGCACTTCCGAGGTGAGCGTGCGGCCGAACTCGATCAGCGTGCGGCGATAGTCCAGACGGTCGCGATAAAAAAAACGGTCCAGGCGCGCTTGAATCCAGTCGCGGAACGGTTGGAACAAAAATGCCGCGACCACAATCGCAATCACTCCGCCCATCATTCCGGAAGGCCACGCAGTGTGAAACAGCGCTCCGATCAGCGCCACAATCGCTATGTACACAGCCACCACGCCGCCGCTCGCCGCCGTATAGGCGAGGCCGCGCTTGAAGATGATGTCCACGTCCATCAGGCGGTAGCGGATGATGGCGTAACCGAAACTCAGCGGGATGAGCACCAGGGAAATCGTGGACAAATTCATCCACGGCCGCGGCACAACTCCCAGAAAAAAGGGCACGATGTAAAGCAGCAGAAATGGAACAATTCCCGCCAGCGCTCCTCCGGTCACCCACTTCAACTGTTGCCGCAGGATCCCGGACGATGCGCGGCGATAACTGACCACAAAAACGAGCGCGGCAAGAAGAAAGTAAATCCCCAGACAAGCCAGGTCGAGCCGGTCGAGCGTGTTTCGCGCTTCGATCGACGGCATGAAACCCAATTCGCGAAGCCCGACCAGAATTCGCACAAGCAACAAGATTCCCGGCACGCCGTAAATCGCTCCCAGGATCGCGCCATGCCCTTTGGAAGCAGGACGCCGCTCCGGAAACACCAGCGCAAAATGCAACAGCAGCGCAGGTTGCAAGAGCCTGGCCACGATCGCGGCCCAATAGATTTCCCAATCGAAGGGGGTCAACTTTCCCGTGTACTGGAAGGCGTACAGGACGAAGGATGCAAGGCAAAAAATGTAGAAATGAACGGCCCGCGTCGCATTCCACCGTCGGGCAAAAATGAAGAAACCGATGAAGAGGTAAAGCCACCCGACAAAAGTCAGATAATTCTCAATCGAGGCAGGCCGCTCGGTAGGCTGAACAACGAGCTGCGCTTCAAACTTTTTACCGCTCCGCTCGATTTGATAATGAGCGATCGACCACAGCCCGATCCGCCACAAACGCTTGGTGACGTCGATCGGGCTATGGATCAGAACGTCATTAATGACAAGAACCCGATCGCCTGTTCGTAGGCCGGCGTTGGCGGCGGGTGAATTTGGCGAGACGTGCCATGCCACGACCCCGGGCTGCCCTTCGATCCAAGACACGCCGTCATCGGGCGCCGTGAACATGGACCGCTGCTGAAAATTGATGATTCCGAAGACAACCGCTGCAATACTGGCTAGGGCTAGGACGGCTGCGCCCAGGCGGACCCGAAGATTGTCGTTGATTGGAGCGCTCACCGGTTATCCCTACAAAATCTTATCGCAATCGATGTTGTGCAACCCCGCTTCCAAATTATATAAGTTATCTCAATTCAATAACCACCGGAAATTCAATCAATTGCATGCGGATCGAACGAGGGAAGGGGGGCGGAACTTCCCACCCTCCATTTTATGGAAGGGGCTTTCCTGTTTTTAATAGGTCCTGCCAAACTAAAACTGGAAGCTCACCCCGCCCCGGAACGATCGCATATTCGGACACAGCACCATACGTGAATCCTGCCCGTTCACCGTCACGTACCCTTGCGCCAAAAGATTGCTGAAATCGGCCAGCGCTTCCCAGCGCCCATTCAATCCTGGGAGCGGCTGGCGAATCGAAAGGTGCAGGTTTGGATCCATCTGGTAAGCCGCCTCGCCGAATTGGTCCGTACGCGACAGGGCCGTGCCGGTAATCCACTTGTAACTCGCCGCAACCTGCGTACCGGATCGCGGAATCTTGCCGGAAACGCGTGCGGCAAGGCTGTGATGGTTGCTGGTCATGAAACTGTCGCGCAGATCGGACGACGCCGTGTTCAACCCGCCTGAGGGTGTCAGAGCGCCCGCCCAGGCATAGATTGCGGCCACCTCCAGGTCGTCCGAAATCTTCTGCCGGTACGCCGCCCGAGCGCCCCACGAGCTGGAATTGCCTCCGTCGTACAGGAAAGCGCTCGAAAATGCGTCTTGGACGAATTCAGGGCTCGCCGATGCGCCGGTCCCAAAAACGGCCTGATCTCGTGACGAGTCATGGAAAGCGGCAACCTCAAAGGTGGATTGGCTGCTCATCTTTCGCTTGACGGAAAGTTCCTGATGCCAGCCGCCTTCGAGGACCGGCCTGCCATCATGAAACAGGACCGGCGGGAGGCTATCGAGTTCGTCGATGGCCGATTCCAGCGCGCCCGTCCGTCCCCACTGTTCTGAGGGGGGATTCGCTGCCACGATCAATGTAGCGGTAAGATTTTGTGCAAGTTTGGCGTTCAATTGCGCGTGAGGACGCAGTGAAGAAACCGAGGAAATGATGCCGGCACGAAGATACTCCCCGCCTACGCGCAATTGGATTCGGTCGCCCAATTCAATCTGCTCGGTGTGATCGATCCGCATGCCCTGAAACTCCATACCCTCGGCGCCAAATTTGGATCGGCGCCAAATAAATATGGTTTCAGGGCCGTTTCCGCCACTGCCGGTAGGAAGCCAAACGCCGGCGAACGAGCCCGACGCTCCTCTGTCATAACTCATCTGGCCGGCAAGCAAGACGCGGCCCAAGTTGCCCAGCTGCTGGTCATAAGAAACGGCGGTCG
This sequence comes from uncultured Acidobacteriota bacterium, assembly GCA_963813185.1. Classification (GTDB taxonomy): domain Bacteria; phylum Acidobacteriota; class Terriglobia; order Acidiferrales; family UBA7541; genus Palsa-360. Next base: position 294,350 of record CAWEYA010000016.1, on the reverse strand, counting down.
CGGGAGCATTCGGAAGATTCGATGCGGATCCCGGCCGCAACGCTCCATTCGTTACCTGCAGCAAGCCGTGAGGGTGCCGAGCATTGGGGAGATCCGCCCCCAGCGTATTGGAAGCGATCTCGTTACTGGTATCATCCCACTGCAGGATGGTCCGGGTGGCCGTCGAAGAACGCAGCACCCACTTCCAGTCGTCTGGTTCGGCTGGAACGTCGGATTTGCGGCGCAGTGTATCCAGCGAAGTGAACACGGTCTCCACTTGTACGCGCAGCAGGGTCGTCAGATTCGACATCACGGCGATGTGGGTCTCCATCGCCGGCAAGAACCCCGCCAAGGAAACGCGCACGGCATAATTGCCAGGTTTGAGGTGGTCCGAGAGGAAAGCACCATGTTGATTGGAAAGGATTTGCGCGACGGTGCGGCCGCCGGCGTCCTCGGAGATTAACCAGACGATGGCACCCATCTGCGGCGTTCCGGAGGGGTCCAGAACGACACCCGAGATCGTGCCAAAGCCCGGTTTCGCTGCTGCCGGAGCGGCTAAGGCCACCACAACAACCATGACCCAGCACAAAGTTCGACAAGTCGACTTCATAGGGCCTGGTTACCTCCCTGTGGCTCCATTCGTGGCCACTTTCTGAATCACGGCGGGGGGAGTAACAGTAAAATCCGCGATGCGCGAAACCGTCTGGTTGGCCACCAGGTCGGTGGCTTGAATTTGCAGTTTGTATTTGCCGGGCGGCAGAGTCTTGGTCTGAATCACCTCTTGGACCGTAATCTGCTCGCCATTCTGCTTGAGATCGTCGCCCGTCTTGACTGCATGAGAAACGGTTTGGTCTCCCTGGGTCACCTTAAAGTCCAAAGACACGTTGTTCTTGTGGGTTTTGTCATCGACCTTCAAATTGTAGAACTGAAGGTAGACGTCCAGCGGCTGATCCACATGAAACTCGGCGTCAAGTTTGGGGCGAACCTTGGTTGAGCCCAGTACGAATTGCCCCACGCCTACGTCCTTGGAGGAGACAGGCTCCATCTGGTCAGCAAGGATCAGAGAGCTGGCTTCCAATTTATCGTCTGGAATGGGAGAAACCGCCAGCCGCGTGTTTACGACGCCGACGTTCCCGCTGTTTACGTCCTTGATTACCAGGTCGAGCTTGTACAAACCGGGGCGCAGGGGAACGGCCTTCTGGTAAATGGAAAAGCCCTTCAGCGAAGGTTCGAGGAGAGAATCCGGGAAATCGCGCTGGATCACGTCTTCAAAAGTTTGAATCACTCGACCGGTCATCGAGCTGATTCGCCCGAACAAATTGAGCGACGCCGATTGCACGCCATCGTGGTCGCGGAAGGTCATTTGCTTGTTCTGAATCTGCACCGTTACCGGAACAAGAATTGTGTCGCCGGTGATCCTCATGAAATCGAACCGGTAATCGAAGGAAATCTGGTTGCGCAGGATGCGGGAGCTGACCACCTCTTCAAGGTCTTTGAACTTGACCGGCGGTGGCGCCTGCACCTTCGCGAATTGTTCGAGCCGGGTGAACTCATTCTGGCTGTCGAGGGCGCTCGTTCCGGCGGGCCCCAGTGGGGCGGTGGACCCGTCCGTTCGCGTGAAGCGGGCGGCCTGGCTCGACAAGCCCATCTGTTCCAGCATGCTCGGACCGCCCCCGGGAACATGCGCCATGGCATCCTTCTCACCGGGGTCCAAGCTGATGTGATATTCGCCCGTGCCGGTGGGATCCACAAACTCGATGGTGATGTTTTGTCCGATGCCTTCCATGTAATGGTAGGTCCAATCGTCGAAACCATAGACGGTGGTTTGCCCACCGCCTTCCGTCATTGGGCGGTTATAAGTGCTGCCTGCCGAGTGGCTCTCGATCTGATCGGGCGGGCCCCACATGATATAAATCCGCCCTCGATCCGTCCTCCATCCGGGTATCCCCGAGGAAAACCGCTCATTGGCGTAGGCAATGCGGCGGTAGTGCTCTTCCTTGAATTCGTTTTCGACGGTATCCGGAGTGGGATCGCGCCTTTGCCAGAACGCCTCGATGAATTGCTCGCGCTCTTCGTTGGTCTGCAATTGCAGGAATGCCGAGCGCTCTTCATCGGTGATGATGTACGGGACTTCTTCTTCCAGCCATTTCTTATATGGAGTGGCGAGCTCTTTTTCGAGCTTCTTTAAGTTTTTCTTGCCTTTGCCGTTGTCCTCGGCCTTTTTCTTTCCAGAGTCCTTATGCTTGTCAGCGGGAGTGCCGTTCTGGTCTTTATCTTGATCTTGAGCGTAGGAACGCGCGCAAACAGGCAGCAGGAATGCCCCGCCCATCAGTAGCACAAGTGAAATGCGTCCCAAGCGGTTCATGAACGTACCTCGTCCCTGATTCGGAAGCTCGATTCTAATCCCCGGCTATGCACCCGTCAATCAATGAATCTCCGCCACTGGTCCTGGCTTTGCGGGGCATTGTAGGCGCCCTTTCCCCTCGCGGACGCAATGCCTGGGACGGACCGATGACTACTAAGAACTGGGTGGGTGCTCTCGGGTTGCCCGCCAATTCGACGGGTTCGAATGAATCACCCAAAGGCTTACGTCCGCCGATTCTAGTGGGCTGGGAATGCGAGAAAAAGGTGAAGGGTACCTGAACCGATATGGGACACGAGCCAAATTGCTTTCTTCCGCATCCAATTGCCTGTAAAATTATGTGCTGAGTGGGGCCCGGCGCGGGTGCCTGCCCGAGCTTGCGGAAATCCGGCCTCACACGAAAACAATTCGAAACGTGCATGCTCGCTGGGCCCGCCGGTTGAATTTCCCGTACTTGCTGAGCGCCGCCGGGAAACTTTTAAAGGTTTCACCGCGTAAGAATCATGGATGGTGCCTGAAGGAAGTTACTCGGAACACAGAACCAGAGCTGCAATCCCATGAACATGTGGAAAAAAATCGGGATTGGCGCGGGTGTCGCCGCGGTATTGGCTGGCGGCACGTGGCTGTCAATTTGGGAGATCAATAAGGGCGTGGTCACCGTTCAGACCGCCCCGGCGGTCCGCCAGGATCTGACTTCCATCGTCACGGCTTCGGGCGAAGTAAAACCGCTTACTTATACGAATGTTCTTGGGGAAGGAATCGGCAAAATCACCAACATTGCGGTGAAGGAAGGCGACCACGTAAAGAAAGGCGATGTCCTGCTGCGCCTGGAAAGCGTGCAGCCCGCGGCCGATGTAAGTGCGCAGCGCGCCGGCATCGCGGCCGCGGAGGCGGGAGTTAAATCCGCCGAGGCCAACGATGTCTCCTCGCAGGCGGACATTAAGTCGCGCGCAGCGGATCTGGAACATGCGAAACTCGACTGGGATCGCGGCCAGGTCCTGTTCAAGGAGGGTCTGATTCCCAAGCAGGATTACGATACGCGAAAGGCCACGTACGATGGCGCCTTGGCGGCCCTGGCCTCCGCGCAGGCCCGCGCGGAACAGGCCCGCGCGCAATTCGGCCAGGCGCGTTCCGCGTTGACGCAGAATCAAGCCATGCTGGGCCGCTTGAGCGACATCTTGAACAAGACGACGTACACCGCGCCGATCAACGGAGTTGTGACGTATATCGCCGTTCGCGTTGGCGAAAACGTCGTTCCCGGCATCCAAAATGCCACCGGGAGTTACCTCATGACGATTTCCGATATGTCTGTGGTAACGTCGGAAGTGATGGTGGATGAAACCGACATTGTGAGCGTGAAGCTTGGAGAGGACGCGGAAGTCACCATCGACGCGATCCCGGGAAAATTCTTCAAGGGAAAAGTCACCGAAGTCGGGACGCAAGCGGTGCTTCGCAGTTCCGGCCTGGCTTCCACGCAATCCACAACGGGCAACCAGGAAGCGAAGGATTTTAAGGTGGTGGTGACGCTGCAGAATCCGCCGGATGGGCTGCGCCCCGGGCTTTCCTCGACGGCCAAAATCACCACGGCGCAGAAGAAAAACGTGATGACGGTTCCGATTCAGGCGCTCGCGGAGCGGACGAAAAAAGATCTGGACGAAGCGGCCAGGGAAAACGGGGGAAATTCCGTCACGCTGGCGGCCGGCCGCCCCGCGCCTGGCGCGACGGCCGGCGGGACTGCCTCCTCTTCCGCGCTGGAAAAAAATCCGGAAATTCAGGGCGTCTTTGTGGTTCGCAACAAACGCGCTCAATTCGTGCCTGTCGCGACCGGAATCACCGGCGTCACCGACATTGAAGTTCTAAACGGTTTGCAAGAAGGCGATCAGATAATCACCGGAAGCTACAAGGCCTTGCGCACGCTCAAACCTGACGCGCGCGTCAAGGTTGACAATTCCACGCCAAAAGCGGCGGAAGAGAATTAAATGAAAATCCGCGCAGGATTGAGGAGCTGAGGAATGCCCGAGCCGGTCCTCTCGCCCGATACTTTTCGCCAGGACCTCGTCGATCAGGGTGTAGCCATCCTGACGGAGGGGCTCTGGAAGACGTACGAGATGGGCGGCGAAAAGCTGCACGCCCTGCGCGGAATTGACCTCACCATTCGCCGCGGCGAATATGTGGCCATCATGGGGCCGTCGGGATCGGGCAAATCCACGCTGATGAACCTGATCGGCTGCCTGGATACGCCGAGTGAGGGGAAATATTGGCTGGCGGGGCGGCTGGTGAGCGATCTTGACGATGATGAGCTGGCCGCCATCCGCAACAAGGAAATCGGATTTGTATTTCAAACGTTCAATTTGTTGCCCCGAGCCACAGCCTTGCACAACGTTGAACTGCCCTTGATATACAACGGCACTCCCGCGGAAGAGCGCCTGGCTCGCGCCAAACGCGCGCTCGAAGCGGTCGATCTCGGGCCGAGAATGTTCCACAAACCCAATGAACTCTCCGGAGGACAGCGGCAGCGCGTGGCGGTGGCGCGCGCCCTGGTGAATTCGCCCTCCATCGTGCTCGCCGATGAGCCCACCGGAAACCTGGACACAAAAACGGGTGATGAAATCATGGCCCTGTTCGCGCGGCTGCACAGCGACGGCAACACGATCATCGTGGTCACACACGAAAACGATGTTGCCCAGCGGGCCAACCGCGTCATCCACGTGCGCGACGGCAAAGTCGAAACCGACCAGTCAATCGCTCACTAGTCCACTCAAGTGGCGCGGGCTTCAGCCTGCGGGTTTTGGCCCTCCAGGAACTAAACCCCGCAGGCTGAAGCCCGCGCCACTGGGACCTCCTCCTAAAATTCACGAATTCCATTTGTATCGCCGCGGACTGAAGCGCATCTAATCCTTGTGACGGAATCCAATACTCCCGAACTCAGCGCAACCGCGCATTCTCGAGCGCGATCGTCGTCGGGCTTGCGCGCCAGAATCCCCATCGCGGTTTCCATCATTCAGGCGTTCCTTTTTCTCGTGCACATCGCCATCTACGCGACTTGGACATTTTTCTGGGGCGCGCGGGATGTTTCGAGCGAGGCTGCGCTGCGCATCGCCCTGGCCATTTTGTCCGTCAGCTTCGTGGCCGCGTCCCTGCTCGCGCACCAGTATTTCAATCCGCTGGTGCGGGCCGCTTATACGCTCGCCTCAATATGGCTCGGCCTCGTAAATTTCTTTTTTCTCGCCGCCTGCGCCAGCTGGATCGCCTATGGCGTACCGCTGCTGTTTGGCGTGCACGTTGAAAAGCGCGAGCTCGCAGCCGTGTGCTTTGGTCTCGGCCTTCTCGCGGGCATTTGCGCCATCGTGAACGCGGCGTGGACCCGCATCGTGCGCGTCACCGTAAGGTTGCCCAACCTTCCCGAGGCCTGGCGAGGCCGAACTGCCGCCGTCGTGAGCGACCTGCACCTCGGCCACGTGCGAAACGCCGGGTTTCTCCGCCGCATCGTCCGCAAGCTTTCGCAACTGCATCCGGACGTTCTATTCATCCCGGGCGATCTGTTTGACGGGACCACCACCGACCTCGACCGGCTGATAAAACCCTGGGCCGAATTTTCCGCTCCTCAGGGCGCTTTTTTCATCACCGGCAACCACGAAGAATTTTTCAGTCCCTCGAAATACCTCGACGCCGTCCGGGAATCCGGAATCCGCGTGCTCGAGAACGAAAAAATTATTCTCGACGGACTGCAAATCGTGGGCGTCCACTATCGCGATTCGGCGAATGAGGAGAGGTTCGGATCGATCTTGCGGCAAGTAGCCCTCGATCCGAAGGTGGCCAGCGTCTTACTCGTTCACAATCCCAACCGCTTGCCAGCCGCGGCAGAGGCAGGCATTTCCTTGCAACTGTCCGGTCATACGCATCGCGGGCAGTTTTTCCCGTTCACAGCAATTGTTTCCCGCGTGTACGGGAAATATGCTTACGGATTGAATCGCTTCGGCGATCTTTTGGTCTACACATCTTGTGGCGCCGGAACCTGGGGCCCGCCCATGCGGCTGGGATCCAATCCCGAAATAGTCTTGATCCAATTCGAGTGAAACTGTTCGGCGGGTGCGACGGGCCTCGAAAATGGAAACCTGCGCGCGGCGCCGGTTCCCAGGTTTAAGGCTTTGTTCAACTGTAGTAAATCCGCAGGCGTGGTATAAATTCACTGCCATGACATGCTGCCCGGGAACGCCATTCTCCTGAATGGCGTCACGCAAAGCGCCAATCGGGAGATTGACGCTCCCGGAATTCGACCCATATTTCGCTCCCATGTTTGCATCACGCACGAATTGGCGGCTGGAAACGAACCGCTTGGCGCGGGCTCTCGAGGAGCACCAGCGAAGCGGCAAGGAACTGCTGGATTTGACGGCGTCGAATCCCACAACGTGCGGGTTCGTCTATCCGGAGCGGGAAATTCTCGCGGCGCTTGCCGATCCGCGCGGGCTTGTCTATCGCCCGGAAAGCGAGGGCCTGCGCGAAGCTCGGGAAGCGGTGGCCGAATATTACGCCGGGCGCGCGGGATTTTCCGGGCCGTCCGCACGGATCGATCCCGAACGCATCCTGCTCGCTTCAGGAACCAGCGAGGCCTACAGCCACATTTTCCGGCTGCTATGCGAAGCGGGAGACGAAATCCTGGTCCCCGCGCCCAGCTATCCGCTCTTTGAATTCCTGGCGGACCTCGCCGACATTCGTCTCATCCCGTACCCGCTGCTCTACGATCACGGTTGGCAAATTGATTTCGCTTCGCTGCGCGGGGCGCTCACGCCGCGTTCGCGCGCCGTGCTGGTCGTGCATCCCAACAATCCCACCGGCTCGTTCGTGAAGCCGCGTGAAGCGGCCGAACTTGCGGAGATTTGCGCGGCGCGGGAAATGAGCATCGTGGCCGATGAAGTGTTCCTCGATTACACGGGCGGCACGAAACCAGCGCAAACGTTTGCGCTGCACGATGCGGCGCTCACGTTCACGCTCAGCGGGCTTTCAAAAATTTCCCTGCTCCCGCAGATGAAACTTGCCTGGACCGTCGTGAGCGGGCCGGATGCCGCAGTCCGCGCGGCCGTCGATCGCCTCGAAATCATCGCGGACACTTATCTTTCCCCCGGCACTCCCGTTCAACTCGCCTTGCCAAAATTTCTCTCGCTGCGGCATTCCATGCAGGAACAAGTGCAGCAAAGAATTCGCGCGAACCTCGCCGTCCTGGACGGCATGATGCGCGAATCAAATTCTGTCACGCGCCTTGAACGCGAGGGCGGCTGGTACGCCATCCTGCGCGTTCCGGTCACGGCGACGGATGACGACTTCACGGTTGCGCTCCTCGAACGCTGTTCTGTGCTCGTCCACCCCGGGCACTTCTTCAATTTTTCGCAGGAAGGATTCCTAGTGGTCAGCCTGATCACGCCAAAGCAACATTTTCAGGAAGGACTTCGACGGCTGGAGAAGTTCTTTGAGTGTTGATCGGTGGATGCGCCCACCACAGGTGGTAGAATTTGAACGCGATGCGCAGGAAGAAGAGGAACAAAAACATGGCCAAGAAGAAGAATGCTTCAAGAAAGAAGGCGGCACCAAAGAAAAAGGCGCGCTCGAAGAAGACCGCACCAAAAAAGAAGGCGGCGCAGAAGAAACGAAGGGCGCGAGGAAAGAGCCAGAGCGAGGCATCGGTGACGATTGAACCCAGAGGACTGGGAGCAAGCTCGGGCGGTCAATCAGGCGATTTGCAGGGCTTGTCTAACGCCGCGGGCGCGGATTCAGAGAGCGTGGACGAATTGCTCGAGGAAGGGAACGCGTACGAAGCAGAAGTTGTGGAGGGCGTCGAAAACGTTCCCGATGCCGATCAAGGCGGAATCAGGACGCACGAAGTCCAGGAAGACGACGTCCCGGACAAATACCTGGAGAAAGATCATTAACGCGGCGGAATTCTCCCGATTCGCTAGCTCACGACTAGCTCAGGCTTCTGCTTCGAGGACCACGACGGGCTGGTAGGTGCGCGGGACGACAGCTTCGGCGATGGCGATGAGGCGCTCTTGCTGGCTGAAGACGCGCAGGCGCGCGGGCTTCCACTCGCCGGAATTGAGTTCGGAGGTGGCGCCTTGCGCGGCGCTCGTGCGGCCGGGCAGAATCTGCGCGATCTGCACGTTGAATTTCGATCCGTGGCGCACGCGCTTTTCGAGAAGAGGGAGGATCGTCACGCTGGGCAATTCAGGCAAAAGGCGTTCCAGGGGAATGATGTAGCGCGCGAGATCTCCCATTTTAGCTGCGCGCTCGAGGTCTTCCAGTTTCGCGGCCTGGTCCAATGTGAATTCGCCCACCGCGGTGCGCACGATTTCCGAGAGGTGCGCGCCGCAGCCCATCGCCGCTCCCATATCGTGCGCGAGGGAACGGATATAGGTGCCGGCGGCGCACTCGATCGCCACTCTCGCAAGCGAGCCGGAAATTTCGTTGACGTGAAAATCGTACACTTCGATATCCACAGGCTTCAGTTCGACCGGTTTTTTCTTGCGCGCGAGTTCGTGGGCCGGGCGGCCGTGGATTTTCTTCGCGGAATACGGCGGCGGCATTTGCGGAAAGCGGCCGACGCGCGCGGCCGCGAGCCGCTCGATCTCGGCGCGATCGATCTGCGGCGCCGTGTCCGGGCCGAGCGGCGCGCCATCGGCGTCGTAGGTGTCCGTGGCAAAGCCGAAGCGGAAGGTGGAGTCGTAGCGCTTGCGTCGCCCCACGTAAAATTGCGCCAGGCGCGTGGCGCGCCCGAGCAGCAGCACCAGAACGCCCGTGGCCAGCGGATCGAGCGTGCCGAGATGGCCGATCTGCCGGAAGCCGACGATGCGGCGCACGGCTTCGACCACGTCGTGCGACGTCTTGCCGCGCGGCTTGTCGATGACCAGGGCGCCGTCCAGCGGCGCGGGTTGCGGTTTTCGTGGCATGGATTGCGTAGGACGGGCTTCAGCCTGTCTGCTCTTGCGTGCTAATGAAATTCAAAATCAGACAGGCTGAAGGCCACCCTACTCACGGGGCGGGTTTTTTGCCTGCCGCAAGAGGTCTTCGATTCGCTGGCCGTATTCCTCGGAGTGATCCAGGATGAAATGAATTTCGGGCGCGCGGCGCAACTGAATCCGTTCGGTGAGTTCGTGGCGGATGTAGCCGACCGCCGCGGAGAGCCCCCGGATCGTGCTCTTTTGCTCGGCTTCGCTGCCCATCACACTGACGAATACGCGCGCGTGCTTCAGGTCGGGCGTCACGCGAACCTCGGTGATCGTGACCAGCCCCTCGATCCGCGGATCTTTTAGTTCACCCACCACCATGATGACCAACTCGTGCCGAATTTCCTCGGCCACGCGTTCGTGCCGATGGCCTGCAACCGTCATTGTCGTCTCACCGGAAAATAAAATATTAAATTAACAATGCACTCGAATCCGAAACTTTGCTACAAGACTTCCAATTCGTGGCCCACTAGGTCGCGCCCCAGGTGCCGTTCGGATTCCTCGAGCACCGTGCGCATGGATTGTTCCAGAAATCCGGCGTTGTTGGCGAGACTCACGACGCCCACCACCGAGCGCTGCCAGGAGTCCTGCCCGTCCAGTTCCGCCACGGCCACATTAAATTTTCCTCGCAGCCTGTCCTTCAGGCTGCGGAGCACCTGCCTCTTATCTTTAAGAGAGTGCGCCTCGGGGATATAAATTTCCAGGGTGAGCAGACCGATCGCCATCGTCATCCCTGCGAACACTGAGAAAACACGCTTCGGCTACGGACCGGGCAAAAAATCAGGCAGTGGCTTCCGCCAAAATGAGCTTCTGCATGTGGAAGCACTCAAGCACATCGCCAACTTTGATGTCGTTGAAGTTGGAGACGCTGGCGCCGCACTCAAACCCGGAGCGCACTTCGTTCACATCGTCCTTGAAGCGGCGCAGCGAGCTGATCTTTCCGGTATAGATCACGACGCCCTCGCGCAGCACGCGCACGTCGGCGTCGCGTTTCAGGATGCCGTCCACCACGTAACAGCCCGCGATCATACCCACGCCTTTGACGCGGAAGGTGTCGCGCACTTCGGCGCGGCCCAGATGCGTTTCCTTGAAGACGGGTTCGAGCAGCCCCGTCATGGCTTTCTTGATTTCGTCGGACACTTCGTAAATCACCGAGTGCGGCCTGATCTCCACGCCTTCCCGCTGCGCCAGATCGGAAGCCTTGCGGTCCGGGCGGACATTGAACGCCACGATGATCGCGCCCGACGCGGACGCCAGCAGAACGTCGTTCTCCGTGACCGCGCCGATGCTGGCGTGAATAATTTTCAGTTTCACGCGGTCGTCGGAAAGTTTCGGCAGCATCTCGCTCAGCACTTCCACCGAGCCCTGCACGTCCGCCTTGATCACCAGCGGAAGTTCCTTGACCTCTCCCGCGCGAAGCTGTTCGTGCAACTGGTCGAGCGTGATGCGCGCTCCCGCGGAACGCGCGAGGCTTGCTTCGCGAAGTTTGCCCTGGCGGAATTCGACAATGTGCCGCGCACGCGCTTCGTCCGCCACCTGGAACTGGTCGCCGGCTTCGGGCGCGCCTTGCAGGCCGAGCACCTCGACGGGCGTCGACGGCCCCGCGCTTTTTACGGGGCGGCCGTGGTCGTCAAACATCGCGCGAACCTTGCCATAGACCGCGCCGCAAATAAAAACGTCTCCGGCATTCAGCGTGCCGGTCTGCACCAGAACCGTCGCCACCGGCCCGCGGCCCCTGTCCACGCGCGATTCCAGCACGGTGCCCGCGCCGGGAGATTTCGGATTGGCCTTCAATTCGCGCAAATCGGCGACGAGTAAAAGCATTTCCAGCAGCTTGCTCAGATTCTTTTTCTGTTTCGCGGAGACTTCCACCATCACGGTGTCCCCGCCCCATTCCTCCGGCAACAGGCCGCGCTCGGAAAGCTGGCGCTTGACGCGCTCGGGCTGCGCTTCCGGCTTGTCGATTTTATTGATGGCCACGACGATGGGCACGCCCGCGGCTTTGGCGTGGTCGATGGCTTCCTGCGTCTGCGGCATCACGCCGTCATCGGCCGCCACGACCAGCACGACGATGTCCGTGACTTTCGCGCCGCGCGCGCGCATGCGCGTGAAGGCTTCGTGGCCAGGCGTGTCGATGAACACGACCTTGCGCCCGTCGATGTGAACCTCCGACGCGCCAATGTGCTGCGTAATTCCGCCGGCCTCTCCCGCGGCCACTTCCGTTTCGCGGATGGCGTCGAGCAAGCTGGTTTTCCCGTGATCGACATGGCCCATCACGGTCACGACCGGCGGGCGGGGCACGAGGTTTTCCGGCTTCTCTTCCAGCGCGACTTCCCGGACGACGTCTTCCTCAAACGTAATGACGTTGACGATCCCGTTGAACGCTTCCGCGAGGCTCGTGGCGGTCGCAGTGTCCAGCGCCTGGTTGATGCTGGCGAAGATTCCGCGATCCAGCAAAATTTTCAGGACGTCCTTGGCGCGCACATCGAGTTTCTCCGCGAGATCGCGGACCGTGACTCCTTCGGTGATCGTAATCTGGCGCGGTTCGCGCGGCGCGGGCGCGGGTGCGCGCTCAATCTGCGCGGTGCGCCGTTCGCCGACGCCCATGCGGGCGCGGACCGGATGCAGCTTGCGCTCGCCCTCTTCAAAACGCTTCTCCATCGTGGGGCGCGCGCGGGCGGCGGGTTTGCGTTCGTAAATCGGCTTGCCCGGCTCCGCCTTTGGCGGCGATTTTTCCGGAGGCAAAAGGGTTCCGGAGCGGCCGCCGGGACGCGGCGCTCCCGGGCGTTCATGCAATGGCTGGCCGCTGCGTCCCGGCACAGGCTGCCCCGGACGGCCCTGCCCCGGGCGCGCCGGAAATCTGGTTGGCTGACCAGCCGGTCTCGCGCTGGCCGTAGGCCTTGGCGCTGTCGGGGGATTTACTCGCGCACCGGGAGGCAGCGGATTCCAGTTTGGTTTGGGAGCCGCAGGAGCCGGCTTTGTTGCAGCGGGCGGGCGCGCCGCAGCGGCAGGTCTGGCCGAGGCAGCAGCAGGCGCAGCAGAAGTTGCGTGTCGCGCGGCCACCGGCGCGGCAGCGGGCGGCTTCACAACGGCAGGAGCTTGGGGCGGCGCCGCAGGAACAGCTGGACGCACGGGCGATTTGGCCGGCTTGACAACAGCTGGGCTTGGCGCGGGAGAAATTTTGGCGGGCTCCGCTGGTGGAACGGCGGGCGGCTTCGGAATCGCGGCGGGCGGAGCTGCCGCCGCTGGCTTTGCTTCCACGGCGTCGGCATGAGGTGCGGCAGGGCGGCTCGGCTCAGCAACGACGGGAGCGTGGGGTGGCGGAACCACGGCAGGAGGAGGTGGAGGAGCTACCACAGCGGGCTTCAAGCGAGCCGCTCTGGCAGCTGCATCTTTCGCTGCTTTCTCCGCAACGGCCTTCTGTTCGGCCTCCGCTTCCGCTTCGGCGAGGGCGCGAAAATGCTCGCGCACCTTTACCGCGGCTTCTACCTCGATCGAGCTGGAATGCGTTTTTTTCTCGGTAACGCCGGCCTCGGGCAAATAATCGATGATGGCCTTGGCCTTGACCTCGAGTTCGCGTGCCAGTTCGTTGATTCGGATTTGATTCGAATCGGTCATTGCCCTCCGGGGCGGCTACTTGTTTCCGTGCTCGTCTGAATCTTTGGTCGAAGCATCCGGTTCGGCGCCGTCGGCCTGGCCTTGCGCCGCGGCCGCTTCCGTGGGAGCTTCGATTTCTTCCGCGGCAACATCCGCTGCTTCGGCGGTTTCTTCGGCGGCTTCCGTCCGTTCCGCGGAGTCCTCCGGCGTTTCCTGCTCGGCCAGCGCCTCGAGCGATTCGCTCTCCGGCTGCGGATTTTCGAGCGACTGGAAATAAGCGGAAACGGACAACTGAATCTTTTCGACCATTTTTTCGCCGATGCCCGGAATTTCGGTGAGCTGTTCTGGCGTCATGTCGGCAAGTTTTTCGATGGAACTGACTCCATGCGATTCAATTCGTTCAATGGTCTTCGGCCCGACGCCTTTCAGCTCGGACAGCGGCGTCCCCGGAGCCGTCAGCGCGGTCATTTGCGCTTCAATCTCCTGGCGCTTTTCTTCCTCGCTCTTGATGTCCACGTTCCAACCGATCAGCTTGCTGGCGAGGCGTACGTTCTGGCCCTTCTTGCCGATCGCGAGAGAAAGCTGCGTGTCTTCGACGATCACCTCCAGATGGCGCGTTTCGGGATCGATGATCTGAACGCGCGTCACCTTGGCGGGAGAGAGCGCCTTCTGCGCGAACTGCACGGTGTCTTCGGAATAAGGGATGATGTCGATTTTTTCGCCGCGCAATTCGCGGATGATGGATTGCACGCGCATGCCCTTCATGCCCACGCACGCGCCCACCGGATCGACGTCCTTGTCGCGGCTCTGCACCGCGATCTTGGTGCGCTCGCCCGCTTCGCGCGCGGCGGCGCGAATCTGCACGGTTCCATCGTAAATTTCCGGGACTTCCATCTCGAAAAGGCGCTGCACTAAAATGGGATCGGCGCGGGAGACGATCACCTGCGGGCCCTTCGCTGAGCGGTCCACGGCGCGAATGACGACGCGCAAGCGGTCGCCGATGTTGTACGTCTCCAGGCGCGACTGCTCGCGCTTGGGCATGCGCGCTTCGGCGCGTCCGAGATCGACAATCACGTCCGGGCCTTCGGTGCGCTTCACGACGCAATTCACCAGCTCGCCGACGCGGCCGTTATATTCGTTGTAGATGGTGTCGCGCTCGGCCTCGCGCACCTTCTGCATGATCACTTGTTTGGCGGTTTGCGCGGCGATGCGGCCCAGCACGTCGGTGGGCTTGGGGATGACAACCTCGCTGCCTATTTCCGCGTTGGGATCGATTCGCTTGGCTTCCGCGAGCGTGAATTCTTTTTTGGGGTCGGTGACTTCTTCGACGACCGGGCGCACGGCGAACACGTCGACCTGCCCGGAATCTGGATTGAACTTAGCGCGTAGGTCTTCTTCGGTCTTGTAAAACTTGCGCGCGGCGACGATCATCGCGTCTTCGATCGCCGCGACAATCACCTCCGGTTCAATGTGCTTTTCCCGGCTGATCTGCTCGATAGTTTGATATAGCAGATTGGCCATCTGTCCCTCATCTCAAAGCTCAACCACCAGGTTCGCTTTGCGAATACCTTCCATCGGCAAAGCAATCACCCGGCCTTTCACTTCGATCTGCACCTTGCCGTCGGCGACGCCCGCCAGGCGGCCCTCGAAAAATTTCTGGTTCTCCACCGGCTCGTTCGTCGAAATCTTCGCCAGCCGCCCGGCAAACCGCTCAAATTCCGCCGGCTTAGTGAGCTTCCGGTCGAGGCCGGGAGAACTGACCTCCAGAATATAGTGCGGCCCCGGAACCAAATCCTCGACGTCTAGGATTACGCTCAACTGATTGCTCACGGTCTCGCAATCCTTGTGGCTGATGCCTTCCGGCTTATCGATATAGACGCGCAGGAAGCGTTGCTTGCCAACCTTCCATTCCACGTCCACCACGTCGATGCCCACCGACCGCGCCACGCGCTCGGCCGCCTCGCGGATGCGCTCCAGTTCCATTCTCTGCTTCCCGTCGCCCTCGAACCCCGGCACGGCGCCCCATTAGAGACACCAAGTTACATTCCGGTCTCCGCCCAACAAAAAAGTGGGCTCTCGCCCACTGAGGCTTCCGTCCGGCTTAGGCTTTTCCAGTATAGTCACCCGTTCCTTCAAAAGCAAGGTGCAGAAGGTAGGCCACCAGCTAACAAGGGGATGAAAAGTCAAACCCTCCGACCCTTCGAAAACCGCGAAGGATCGGCCACCCGGAAGATCAAAACCGCCTTAAAGGCTGCGCCACCCGCCTGCAAGCCCCTGTTTTTTCTTGGCCCATTGAACCGCGGAAGTAGTAGTAAAGGTGGTCCGGCGAACTTCGCGCCAGCCTGCCCGCACCCTGTCGCAGCGCTCATGTTCAGTTTGCAACATCATGAACAACAGGGTTATCAGCGCAACGCCTGTCAACAAATCCAAGGACATTTTAAGCGCGTACACCGCGTAAACTTGAAGGCCAACACCGATCACTGCAACGTAGAGCCTAATCTTGCCCCACCACTTGTTCGCGATGGTTTTTCCACTAGGAGGCTGAACGGCTGGCGTTGGTGTCGTTACCACGTTAATGTCCCACTTTATAGCACATCGGGAAACAGAAAGGGCGAGTGGCTGATCCTTTCGCGTTTTCCCGCTGACGAATGGCGAGTGGCCCACCTTCTTGAATTCCCCAAAATCGCGTGTGGCCCACCCTTCTGCGGTATTTATCTTGAAGGTAACCCAAGCTTGTATAATACTACTCCAGTATGTAAACGAAAAGTAATTGGCTTGGTTTTTTCGGGTGGCCGACGCTTTCGGTTTCAAAGGTTCTCGGTTTTGGCGTTCCATGGCCGACAAACTCATTCAGCCGCGTGCCCCGCCCTTTGCGATTTTCAAAGGGTTGGGATTTAGATTCCACAGTGATCGGCTCTACGAAGTGGAGCGAAAATCCCCACCCTTGCAAAGTAATTTCGCGTTCACGGGAAACCGTTCAAAGCTTGGAGAGAATTTCGAGGGCCAAAGTCTTTTCCTTGGCCTGGACCTCGTCGATGGTCTTGCTCTGATCGATCGGGAAGCCTCCCACGTGAACGACGAAGAACACGTCTCCATTCTTGACGGTGAGGGTGGTGGCAAACTTGGGCGTCGTACCGGCAATCGCTTCGTCCCCAACGCCGCTGACAGGGACCTTGGTAATGCCCTGGCCCGCTGGCATTTTGGCAGACGCAAACCCCCGCTCGGTAATCAGTGTGATATCGACTTTTTTCTGTCTCAGCGACGGCGGCTCGCCGGGCACAGCCCATTCGCACAGCGTGGACGCAACGCGCCGGCCTTCCCCGACGTTCACGCCAAGCACGGCGCTGACCTGGGCTTGCGTAAGCAAAGTGCAAGGATCGGGCGGCGCGGCCCATGCCGGGCTCGGGCGGAAAGCAGTGGAAACGCAAATCACCCCGATCACCAAAGCCATCGAGCGTTTCGAGTCCATGGAGTCAGTCTCCGTGACCAGAAATTCCGATTTCAGACGTCCCCCGCGCATCGTAACGCTTCTCCTGTTCTCCACACAATGAATTTGGCGGCGACTGGTCCTTTCGAATGACTTTGAGTTTCAAATCAGAAGTCCCGCCCTTCGCCCGTCCTTCAAATGACGAAGGACGAGGATCCGGGGAATCGTGCTAAATTACCCCTCATAGTGCAAGGCGAGGCAAGCTTGTTTGACTTCGACCGGAAGAAGGTCTGGAGGGACACTGTGAGAAATACGCTTCTGGCAATTCTGTTCGTGCTTGCTGGCCTTTTCGCGGTTTCAGTCCCTGTGATTGCGCACCACGGGAACGCATCGTACGACTACGCGAAGACGATTACCGTGAAGGGGACCGTGACGCAATGGGTGTGGTTGAATCCCCACTGCCTCCTGAAGTTCGATGTGAAGAACGACAAGGGCGAAGTGGAGCATTGGGTGACGGAAGCCAGCAGTCCGGTGGACATGCTGCGCATCGGCTGGAGCAGTACGGTATTGAAGCCCGGGGATGAAATCACGATTGACGTGATGCCCAGCAAGAACGGCGTGGCCGTCGGGCGCATCCGGCAGGTCACGCTGAGCGACGGCACGGTTTTGAAAGCGACCACTCGAAACACCATTTAAGCGAAAGACCCGCAGGGAGCGGGGCAAGTCGCTCGACAGATTTGCTCCGAAGGGCTCGGCAGCGTTTTGTGTGCGTCTGCGGCTGCCTCCAGCCAGAATCCGTGGAGGATTTCCAAAATGTCAAAACGAGCGGTGGTCTGGACCCTTCCGCTGGCCGCGGCATGGATGATCCTGCTGTTCCCGCGCATTCCGCGAGCGCAAAACGATCCGCCGAAGCCGTTAACTGAGGCGCAGAAGAACGACTGGTGGTTGCACCACGATAAGTGGGATACACCCTTGCCGGAGGATAAGTCCGTATATGCCGGCAGAAAGTCAGAACCAGCGCCGCGCCGTAACCTGTCCGGCACATGGGATGGATTTACGGAGGGAGGGACCCAGGCCAAGGGCGCGAAGTCATATCCTGATGACTCGCGGCATTTGCCGGACGCGCCTTACACACCTGCTGGGAAGGCGGCGCGCATGGCGAATAAGGCGGGAGAAGGAGAAGAGCAAGCTCCTATTGGGCTTGTGAACGACCCGGTGCACTCCTGCAACCCGGTCGGGTTCCCGCGCTCCGATCTTTTTAATTTAAAAACGATGGCCATCGTCCAGACCCCGAACTACGTGCTGTGGTTGAATCAATTTTATACCGTGTTCCGCACCATCTGGACGGATGGGCGGGAACTCCCCAAGGATCCCTTCCCCAGGTACTACGGGTATTCGGTTGGCCACTGGGAGGACGATTATACGTTTGTGGTCGACACAGTTGGGCTGAATGACAAAACCTGGCTGGATAATGCGGGCCGCCCGCACAGCGACCAGTTGCGGGTGCAGGAACGGTTCCACCGGCCGAGCCGCGAGATTTTGGAGCTTACGGTAACGATAAACGACCCGAAGTTCTATTCGAAACCCTGGGTGGCCGCGGACAAGTTGATTTTTCACCTGCTGCCCGCCGATTTCGATATGGGGGAGATTCTCTGTTCACCGGAAGAGATGGAGGAATACAAAAAGCAGGTCGCCAATCCGGTTACGGACGGGGGCAAATAGGTCTCGGTGGGACAAGACCGCAAGCGATATAACGAAAAACGAAAGAAGCATCTCTCGAAGAGGCGCCTTACGGCGGGAGGAAAGCGCCGCCTGGCAGAGTTTTCCCGGCGGTCTGTGGTGCCGCAGATTCATTCCGAGCAGATGCGGCCGACGTTCGAGAAAATGCTGCGAAGCGTGCAGTTCTGAGGGCGGATCAAATCAAAAGCCCCGCCCTCGACGCGGCGAGGACGGAGCACGGTAACATCAAAATCGCCCGATGGCGGGCCAATCAACTGCATGGAGCGTTGCGCTACGGAGTCGGCTTCTTCGCCGGCGCGGGAGCAGGAGAAGGAGTCGCCGGCTTGGGCGCTGCCGGAGCCGCGCCTGCCCCAGCCTTAATCGGATAGGCCTGGTCGTACAGCCGCACGATTTCCTGCGTGATATCGGAATTGGACGATCCGTACACAACGGGGCTGCCCTGCGCGGACGTGTCCAGAACAGCGGTAAAGCCGTTCTCCCGGGAGTAGCGATCCAGCACCTCGAGCATCTTGCGGCCGATGCCGTCTACGATTTCCCCTTGCGCGGCGTTCAATTCCTCGTTCAAGTCATCGTTTCCCCGCTGCAGGCGTCGTGACAACAACTCACCCTCGCGCTGCAATTTTGCCTTCTCCTCATCGCTCAGAGTGCGCGCCCCTTCGGACATGCGGCGCTGCAGATCTTCGATCTGTTTTTGAAGGTTTTGCAATTCGGTTTGTTTCGGTGCGAATTGCGATTGCAACTGCGCTTGCGCCTGCTTGCCTTCCGCCGTGGCCACGATGGCATTGCGGACGTTGATGACGGCGATTTTCGACGGCGCCGCCGCGGCGGCTGCCGCGCCTTGCGCGCGGACCCCGCGAACCGGAGCCAGACAGAACATGGCCAGCGCGGTCAAAGTGCCTAGATTACGTGAATTAACGATCATCCTCACACCTTCACTTTCCTCTGGAAAATCACAAATCGCGGATTATAGCGGTCCTGATTCACGGGCGTCAATCGGAATTGCTCTCGCCGCTCCGGCTGCCCTGGCGACACTTATGGCCGCCCCGCAAACTCTTTCCCTGTACTCGTGCGATGCGCCCTGCCGCTTCCCGAGTTGGCCGCGCTCCCGCTAGTGAGGCAAGGGCACGAACAAGACTTGCCCGTTGGCCGTGTCCGCGATGACGGCAACATTCGTGAAAGGGTGAATGTCCAATGCATACTGGAACGCGCCCTGAAAGGCCAAACTGAGCGCCACGTTGGCGTTAACCGAATTCGTCGGCGGCAGGGTCAGCACCGCCCTGATCTTTTGGCCAAGGAAATCGGCCACCGTCACCGTATGGCTGGCGGTGTTGGTGCTCACCAGCGTGCTGGTCCTGAAGTTGTAGGCAATCGCGGTCGGATTGATGCCGACGCGGAACGCGGTTTGAATGGAACTGACCGGATCAATGACATTCACTGAATTGCCGCCACTGGAATTTACGAGGAAACATCCGGTTGTATTGGTCGTGGTGCCGTTGCTGTTGGAGCCGCAATCGGTGGGCACAGGATCATAAATCACGGAAGTTGGGGAGTTGACGCTGAAGCTCTGGGTCGTGCTGCCCCCCGCGCCATTGGAAATTCCCACGCTGTTACCGCTGGATGCGGCCACGGCCACCTGATGATTGACGTAGTTGAAACCCACCGCAACGGGCCGCTGGCCCGTGGAAATGCTGCTGGCTCCTCCGGTGACAGCGTTCACCACCGTAACCGTGTTGGCCACGCTGTTGGCGATCGCCACCTCGCCGGTGGCCTCGTCGGCAGCCGCGCCAATCGACCCTGACCCCGTCGAAACGGTCTGCGTCACGGATAATTTTGATTCATCAACGATCGATGCGGTTCCGTTTCCGCCGTTATTGGCAACTACGGCGACGCCCAGCCGCGGGATCACGGCGACGCCGATCGGGTTCGCGCCCACTGGCACGAGGGAGCCGGTACCCGTCGCCAGATTGATGAGCGCCAGATCATTGCAGCCAAACAAAGTGACCGCGGCGTAGTTTAGCTGCGGATCAATGGAGACGCCCGAAGGCTGCGGGATGGGGCAAGAGGGGCTGCTGACATCCACGCTTTGCTCGATGGTAAAGCCCTCGGCATTGGTGATGCCGCCGCTTGGATTCTCGACATCCAGCGCAAACTGCCGCGCCGAAGTAAGCAGATTGAACGGCACGGTCGCAGTCAGCTGGCGATCGCCGTTGCCGACGCAGGAGGTATTTTGCAGCGGAATGCCGTCAAGGCGAACGATTAGATTGGTCGTGCCGTTCGAGCAAGTGAGTCCCTTGCCGATGACGGTCACCTGTTGAGGCGTTGGGCTCGGGCCGCTGCCGAGCGAAGAAGTGGTGATGACCGTTTTGGGGCTCGATGCCGAGATCGAGAACGGCTGAATCGCGCCCAGGTTCAAAACGCTGACGCTGTTGTCGGACTGGTTGACAACCACCGCCTGGTTCGATGCGGGATCGATGGCCACGGCGACTGCGCAGTTCTTTCCGGGGCACTGCGTGTTCAGGGCAAATAGATTCCCGTCGTTCAAACGCCGCGGCGCTGTGGGGTCGATCACCGAAACCGTGTTGGTGAAAGAGTTGACCGCGACGGCGATGTTGGTCAGTGGATTGAACGCCGCTGCGATGGTGCCCGATTCGAGAGCATTATTTGTATTCAGAGATAGTGACGTAACTGATTGATCAATCAAGCTGAAAAAGGAAACTCCCCCGCCCGTCGTGGGATCCACTAAAACCGCCTGCTGCGTTTCCGCGTTGATTCCAATCCCTTGCACCGATATCGGCAGGCCCACGGTCGCTACCGGCTGAGCGTAGTTTACGGATCCCGTGGCGGCCTGCGGCACCGGCTGGGATCCCACATCCATCAGGATAGCGCCGGTCTGGGTATAGCTGAACTGGTTGGATGCCGGCCCGACGGAACCCACCGAGTAGAACCCATCAAAAGTGGGAGCAAGAGCTGCTACCGAGGAGGCTGTGCCAGAGGGAAATTGTACATTCTGAATTTGGACGGCGTCTCCAATCTTCACTGAAAGGGGAGCGGATGACGCGGTGGATTGCACTGTGACCGTAACCACGTTGGACGTGCGCGAGACGTCGGTAATCGCGTTGCTCGACTGCTGGTTCAAATTCACAATCCCTACCGAGCCAAGCCCACCGGGCGTAGCCAAAGCCCAGTTGAGATTCGGCTCAACGGCGACGCGCGGATTCGTCCCGGTGCTGATGGAAACGATGCCTGCGTAGACCGGCGGATTCACCGTCAAATCCACCAGAACTCCGTAATTTGTCCGTTGCATGGCCACCAGGGCGCGCCCCGTGACCGGGTTGATTCCCACGGATACCGGAGTGTCCTGGAGCACCGGAAGCACAAAAGTGACCGCTTTTGTATTGAGATCCACAACGGCAATTGTTTTCGACGCCGCGTTCACCACCAAAGCGGTATTGTGGACATAGTCGACCGAAACGCCAGTGGGCCCGGAAGTTGGGCACGGGAGAGAGGCGCCCACCGCAGCCGTGCAAATATTAGCGATAAAGGTGGGCGTGACGGTGGTGAGATCGATCAAAGTAATGTCGTTCGACCCCGTATTGGCCACCACGGCGACACCCGTCGCGGGGTTGATAGCGACATCGTTTGGCGCCGAGGATGCCGGCACCGAGCCGACCGGGATTCGCGTTGCGGTGGGAGGAGTGTAAGTAGGCTGCACGGCGAGATTGGCGACCGCGAATTTTGTGGGGTCCGTAGCGCTTTTTACGGCCACGGGATACAACCCGGGCACAGTGAAATCGCTGGAGTTGGATGCGCCTCCAATGGTTACGGACAATTGCCGCGTGCTGCCGATGGTTTGGCTGCCAGGAAGTTGTATCGCCCGGAGTTGGCCGTTGTAAGTTGCGCTCACGGCGGGCGATGCGGGACTGCTTCCCGTCCCAAAGAATCCCCCGTCCACGCCGAATGACAAGACACCCGCCGTGCCTTGCGGGATGCTGCTGGGCGAAGGCCCGACAACCCCGGGGCGCACTCCCATCACTGTAATCTGGCAGAGGGACGCGTCTGTCGTACACGTCTGAGCCTTCCCGGACTGCTCGGAGACGCTGATCTGGAGGATTCCGGAAGGCGGCGGCACGGCCAGAAGGAAATCCGGAAGGCGCGCTCGGATCACCGAACTCGATACATCCCCAACAAAAGTGGAAGCTAACTGCGCCCCGTTGACAAATACATTTTCCGTCGAAATGAAATTGGTTCCGGTGATGTAAACATCCTGGAAGAGCCCGCCCAAAGACGTTTGTCTCGGGCTCACGGAGGTCACTGTGGGAGTTGTCGCTGTCACTACCGTGACCGTGGCGGTGGCCGTGACCGATGTATCCGCCACCGATGTGGCCGTGATGATGACTGTGCTGCCCCCTTGCGTGGAAGTGGGAACCGAAGAGGGGGCTGTGTATACGCCGGTAGTGGAGCCGATGGTACCGATTCCAGTAAGAGTGGTGGAAAGCGACCAGGTGACATTGTCACAAGTGGGGTTGGAGGTGATATTGCACCCCGGATTGTTGACGGTCGCGGAGAACGTGAACGTCTCACTGGTGCCCACGGTAGCACTTGTCTGCGCAATGGTAATGCTGATACCGGTGATGATGGTCAGGGTGGCTGTGGCAGTTTTGGACGTGTCGGCCTGCGAGGTGGCCGTGACCGTGACCGTGGGTGCAATCGACGTTGTGCCGTTGGAGGTCGTGGTAGGGATCGTGGCCGGAGCGGTGAAGAGTCCAGTCGCGTCGATGGAGCCGCAGGTATTTGCGGCCACGCCTGTGGCGCAAGTCAGGGACCAGTTAACCGCCGTATTGCTGGAGCCGGTCACCACGCCGCTGAATTGCTGAGTCCTGTTGGTAATCACGCTGGCGGTGGTCGGCGAGACTGTAATGGTGACGCCGGAGGAACTGCTTCCTCCGCAGCCCAGGGCTCCCAAGGCAGCCGCAAGAGTGAGCATTGTAGAAAACTTCCACCACCTCATCCCAGTCCTCCCAAGACTTCTCGACATTCGCCTTCGTAGTGCAGCGCCGACCCGTGGCGCATGTCAGGACTTTCCACTTTCAGACCACACATACTAAATTCCGCGGTGCAGAATGCGCAATCAAAACGTCCGGCTCACCGTGAAGCGGAACGTGCGGATCGGATCGAAGAAATTCGTCCGCTGCGGGTTGTTGAATAAATTTACGATCTGCGGCGCCACCTGCGAATTCCATATATCCGTCAGCGGCACCTGGGCCTTATAGATGTTCCACGGGCACTGATTGGGATCGGTGCCCGTCTGGGTACAGGGTGTCGTCAAAGCCGATACCGGTCCGGGGAATTGCGTCTGGGGCGCCGTGATCACTTGCGCCATGCGGTTAAAGTTGTACGCCCAATAAATCCGGAACGGCGCCTGCACAATGGGAAGTTGCACGACCAGTTCGAGACCCGCCGAGGTGCGCGGCTTGAAATTCGTGCCGGGCTGATTCTGCAGCGTACGGCTGATGCTGGTGCCCGGAAATTGCTGAACGAGCGTCGTGTAATCCTGCGTGTTCAGTGCCAGTTGGCTTTGCCGCAAATCTCCGGTCGCCCCGGCGTCGCCGAAAATCGACATGGCCACGTGGGGGAAAAGGGGGATGCGGTACTCGAAATTGCCCACGATCTGGGTATCCCCGCCGGGAAAAGAAGTTTGATAACTGAGCGTTGGGAGATTGACGACACCGGTGCTGGGATTCCCGTTGCGGTCGAGGACGCTCGAATTTAAATACGAAACGGAGGTGTTCGTGAGCGTGGGCACAAACACAACCGGCGAAATCGTGCGAATGTCAAATCCGCGCAAGTCCTGCTCGCCTCCCAGATAGAACCTGCTGAAGGGAGGGATCACTTTGCCGCCGTATCCCGTCTCGAAGGCTCCCAGCACACGCAAGGCGATGACATTGCGTCGGTGATAATTCGGGCGAAAATATTTGGCCTCGACAACTTCCGATACCGTATTCACGTTGCCCCCGATGGGGCCGCCCTCGAAGGAGCTGGAAAGAAAGAGGCTTCTTCCGTGCGTGGGGTTCACCGGATTGTCCACCGTGTTGTATTGCAAGGTCGGAGTCACCTTGCTTTCATGGATTCCGGAAAGCGAGGACGGCCCCTCGAGCTGTTGAAATTGCAACACGTTGAATAGCGCGGTGGACGCCGTGCTTAAGCCCGTGATGCTCGTGGAAGTATATCCGTACGTCAAACCCAGACGGGTGAATCCGAGCTTCTTCAGTGGATAGCTGGCAAAAACAGTGAAGCCGTCGCTGTTCTGAATGTAGTTTTGCACTGTGTTGGGGTTGAGCTGCACCTGGTAACCCACCGCCAGCGAATATTGCTGCGCCTGGTTGAAATTGTAGCGGCTCCCGAACACGGTGAAACCCGTGCTGATCGGCCGGTCGAACAGATAGGGCTCGGTGAATCCGAAGGAAACATTGCGTTGCAAGGTGCCGACGTTTCCGGAAAGGGTGAGTGTTTCGCCGAGCCCCAGGAAATTGTTGGTCTGATAGGTCAAGCCGATGTAGGTGCCGGCGAAGCCGCTGACGCCGCCCGTCAGGCTGATGGACTGTTTCCCTTTCTCCTTGAGCTTCAGAAGAATGTCCACCGTGCCTTGCTTGACGTTGCGCTTGATCTCGGCGGCATCCGGCTTCACCGCCTCGAAATAATCCAGCTGATTCAGGCGCAGAAGGCTCAGCTCCCACAAGTTGTTGCGAAACATGTCGCCTTCATTCAGCAGCAGCTCGCGGCGGATGACTTTGTCGCGCGTCCCGGTGTTTCCGGAGAAATCGATGCGCCGCACGAAGAATTGTTTTTGCTGGTCGAAGGCGAAGGTCAGATTGATGGTCTTCGTGGCGTCGTCCACTTCCGTATCCGGCACGGCGGTAAAATCGATGAACCCGAAATTTCCGTACAGCTTGGTGTAATCCTCGATGGCCTTGCGCACTTTGGCCACGCTGAAGATCTCGCCCTTCTTGATCGGGAATACGGATTCCAGATACGCGGTCTTGAAAAAGAGTCCTTCATCGGGGTTCGCGTTGCGCACATGGAGCGTGCCCATGTGGTACCGCTCGCCCTCCTCAATGGGAATGGTGATGTTGGTGGCCCGGCCCTGGTGGACCCCTACCAGGGGAACGCCTTTCGGAAGATACCCTTCTTTTAACGTAACATTTTGAATAATCGGGTCTTTCACCAGCACCTTGAAATACCCGTTGTCCTGGTAGATCCCGCGGATCCCGATTTCCATGTCCTCATCTAGTTTTGGCCGGTCGAAGGTCTTGGAAAGGACCGGAATAAAGTACGGAGGCACCGGCCCGAGCGGAATGGCGATGGGCCGCGAGTTGCGCATGGTGCGGATGATTTTGCGGCCGGAGAAGGCGGTGTTTCCGGTGATGATAATCTTGCCGACTTTCACCTTGGGGCCTTCATCAATGTTGAAGGTGAGCTTGACGGCATTCGTGCCGGGGAGGCGTTCAAATGTGGGCTTGACCACGGCGAACTGGCGGCCGTGCTCGGCGAGCAACTCTTTAATTACAACTTCCGCTTTCTTGATGCGTGTGGGATCGAATTGGCTCTCGATCGAGAGGCCGACCTTGCGGTCCTTGAACCGGTCGAGGATATCGGATTCGGATACCGATTTGTTGCCCTTGTATTCGATGCGGCGAACGATGGGGCGTTCTGTCACATAAAAAACGACGATTTTCTGGTTGGGCTTGTCCGCGCTGTCTTCAATTTCGAGGCGGATGTCCTCGAAATATTGCGTGTTCCACAGGGCGTGAAAATCGCGCCGTAGGGCATCCTCATTCACCGCGTCGCCGGGCCGGGAAAAAATGCGCGCTCGAAGCGTCTCGCTGCGGATCCTGCGATTGCCCTGAAATTCGATGCGCTCGATGGTGGGCGTTCCCTCCGGTGTCACAGCCGGCGCTTTCTGCGCGGCCTGGCCGGAAAGGGTGCGGGCCGAGGAGAGGGGGAAGAGACACACGACAGCCGCGGCAAACATACACAGCATGCTTGCGCGCAGCCCTATGACAAAACACGTATAGTGTCTTGCGGCCTGGGAAATACTCAAGGCCGCTTCCCCCGAAACAAGATTGTACGCTCCCCCCAACCGGCTCAAGAGCTTGAGCGCGGCCTGCGCGCGTAGGATTCGCTAGTGGGATACCGGGGTTGCTTCGACCACCGGTCGGAAACCGAGCCCGTCGCTTGTGACGTAGACTTCCAGCGTTGCCGGGCGCTGCAGGCCCCCCTGTATCAGCGCTTCCGACAGCGGATCTTCGACGTACTTTTGCAATGCCCGCCGCAGCGGCCGCGCGCCGTAACTGCGATCCCCGCACGTTTTCTCGAGGACCCACTGGCGTGCTTCCGGCGTCAGCACAATCTGCACCTGGCGGTGGATCAAAGTGTCGTTGATCTGGCCGACCAGCAAATCGATGATGCGGAGCAGCTCTTCATCGCCCAACGGATTGAAGAGAATAATTTCGTCCAGACGGTTCAGGAACTCCGGATTGAACACGCGCTTCACTTCGCTGAGCACGAGTTCGTCCAGGCTCTTGGCCGTGCCTTCTTCCGCGGCCGATTGGAATCCCATCGTGGAGCGCTTCTGAAGGTGCCGCGCGCCGAGGTTGGAAGTCATGATCAGAATGGTGTTCCGGAAATCGACCGTATTTCCCAGCCCGTCCGTCAATTGCCCATCCTCAAAAACCTGGAGCAGGATATTGTACACATCCGGGTGCGCCTTTTCGATTTCATCCAGCAGGATCACCGAATAGGGCGTGCGCCGCACGCGTTCGGTCAGCTGGCCGCCCTCTTCGTATCCCACGTATCCTGGAGGCGCGCCGATCAGTTTGGACACGGAATGCTTCTCCATGTATTCGGACATGTCGAAGCGGATCAGAGATTTCTCGCTACCAAACAGGAATTCGGCGAGGCGCCGCGCGACTTCGGTTTTGCCGACGCCGGTGGGGCCGAGGAACAGGAAGCATCCGACGGGGCGTCCCGGGGCCTTCAGTCCGGCGCGGCTGCGGCGAATGGCGCGCGCCAGGGCGGTAATCGACTTGTCCTGGCTGATGACGCGCTTGTGCAGTTCGACTTCAATGCGCAGCAATTTTTGCTGTTCGTCTTCCTTGATCGAGGTAACCGCGATTCCGGTCCAGCGCGCCACGACGTCTTCGATGTCTTCGCGCGTGACGATGCCCGTATTGGTGTCGTCCAGTTTCAACCGCTCACGCACGGCGCGAAGATTTTCCTTTTCCTTGCGCTCTTCCTCGGAGTAAAAGCGCGCCTTCTCGAATTCGTGATTGGCGATGGCCGTTTCCATCCGGTGGGTGATGAACTTCACGCGCTTCTGCACTTCGGCCACTTCATCGGGCAGGGTAGCCTGGCGCAGCTTGACGCGCGCGCCCGCTTCGTCGATCAAGTCGATGGCCTTGTCCGGCAAGAAGCGGTCCGGGATGTAACGGCTCGAGAGATAGACGGCGTAGCGGACGGCTTCGTCGGTGTAGCTGACCGCGTGAAATTTTTCGTAGCGTTCGCGCACGCCCTCAAGGACCTGGATGGCTTCATCCTCAGACGGCGCGCCCACTTTCACAGCCTGGAAGCGCCGCTCCAGGGAGCGGTCTTTTTCCACGGATTTGCGGTATTCACCGGGCGTCGTTGCGCCGATGCATTGAATTTCGCCGCGTGACAACGCCGGCTTCAAAATATTGGCGGCGTCGAGCGAGCCTTCCGCCGATCCGGCGCCCACCAGCGTGTGCAGTTCGTCGATGAACACGATCGAGTTCTGGCTCTCCATCAATTCCTTCATGATGGTCTTGAGCCGCTCCTCGAATTGGCCGCGGTATTTCGTGCCGGCAACGATTAGAGAAAGATCCAGCGACAGGATGCGCTTCTCGGCCAGAAACGGCGGCACGTCGCTGTCGGAAATGCGCTGCGCCAGGCCTTCCACGATGGCTGTTTTGCCGACCCCCGGCTCGCCGATCAGCACGGGATTGTTCTTGGTGCGGCGGCAGAGAATCTGGATCACGCGTTCGAGTTCGCGCTCGCGGCCCACCAGCGGGTCGAGCTGGCCCTCGAGCGCGGCTTGCGTGAGGTCGCGGCTGAACTCCGCGAGCAGAGAGGTTTCTTTCGGACGCGCGGCGGGCGTCTTTTCACCAGCGCTGCGGGCCAGTTCTTCGCGCAGCGTCGAGAGACGCAGCCCGCGCTCCTGCAATATTTCCGCGCCAAAGCACTTCTCTTCGCGCAGGATTCCGAGCAGCAGGTGCTCCGTGCCCACGTGCCGGTGCCCCAGGCGCTCGGCTTCTTCGGTGGCGAAATTCAGGATGCGTTTGGATTCCTGGCTGAGCGGCACTTCCACCGACGTGGAGATGCGCTCGCGAATGGTGATGCGCTGTTCGATCTCTTTGCGGATGGACTCGATCGAGCCGTGAGAACGCAGGAAACGATTGGCCAGTGCCTTGTCCTCGCGCATCAGGCCGAGCAGCAAATGCTCGGTCTCGATGTACGGCGAGCCGTACTGGCTGGCTTCGTAGCGCGCAAAAAATATGACGCGTCGTGCCTTCTCTGTGTAGCGTTCAAACACGGGTCAACTCGTTTCTCCCTCAGTACAAAACCCGGGGCTTTGGTCTACGTCCCAACCGGCCGGAGCGTTCCGTGCTCCAGTTGCAGCACGTGATCTGCGCGCCCCGCCAGAACTGTGTTGTGCGTCGCTAAAATAGAGGTGAGCCGGTGCTCGCGATGCAACCGCTGCATCAGCTCGAAAACGGCCATTGCGTTTCGCTCGTCCAGGTCTCCGGTGGGTTCATCAGCCAGCAACAGGGCTGGTTGTTGCACAAGCGCGCGGGCGATCGCCACACGCTGTTGCTCCCCTCCGGACAACTCCCCCGCACGCTGTCTTACTCGCGCTCCCAGGCCGACTTCCCTGAGCCAGCGTTCGGAAGTTTCGAGCGCCTCACTGTTCCTTGCGCCGCGCATCAGCAGCGGCATAGCCACGTTTTCGGCCGCCGTAAAATCGGCCAAAAGATGGTGCCTCTGCCATACAAAACCGATAGACCGGTTGCGATAATTCGCAAGCTCGCTTTCTCGAAACGAATCTATCGCTTTCCCTTCGAAGTATACTGTACCGCTTGTTGGCGTGTCTAGCGCAGCCAGCAAATGCAGAAGCGTACTTTTCCCCGCTCCCGATGGGCCTACCACGGCAATCAATTTTCCCGGGGCGACGCTGACATTGACGCCGGACAGCACTGTGATTTCGGCCGCCCCCGCGCCATAAGTCTTGCGCAAATCGCGCGTCTCGATTAGCGCGCCTGGGTGCGTCGCGCCGCTGGCTGGTGTGCTCGCCGAGGTTGTCATCTCTGCCGGCATATTCGCTCAGAATTTCTGCCGCGACCTTGTTGTTTCGGTCCCGCAGCAAGCCAAAACCACATCCCTATCTACCCTACTTAGATGCCCTTCTCCGCAGGGCCGTTCGATGGCCGGCCTGCCATTCTGGGGGTAGTCGCTCACGGGGACAAACGATTTCACTTTATTGCCCTGTGAGTGCCTGTGGGAATAGTGTCCCATTTTGGCACTTGCCGCCTGGCTTCCCAACTCATTGATTCGGCGGCGATTGTAGCATGAGATGAATGACCCGTTGCGCCCTCTGGACGCATATTTCTCGCCGCCAGACCCTACGCCATTTATAAGTGCAACCAGAACGCCAAATCACTCCAAGCCCCATCGAAACTTACTTCCCTGTGTATTTCGAAAATCTGCGGTTAGCTTGGTCTCGAAAGCAGACGATACGTCGACCCCGGGACAGGGCGCGGCTATCCCAAGGCGATTCGCAAATCGAGGACGGAGTTGCGATAACATACCTGAGGTGCGCATCGGATCTCCATTCCGGCAACGAAACAGTTTTCCGGGGATGGGCCGTTGCACGCGCCTTGTTCTGTTCTTCGCGTTCCTGGCAGCGTTGCCTGCCGCCCGGACGGCGGCCGGCCAGTCCCAGCCGCCCTCCACACAGCCCGCGCCCCAGCCTGGCACGAAACCGGACGACCAATCCGACGAGCCCGAAGCCAATCCCGCGCGTCCCACGGTGAGCAATCCCGCCACGCTTACTCCCGTCGGCTATCTGCAATTTGAAACCGGCACTCTGGGTGCAACGAACTCGCCCGAATTTTCCACGCGCTACGAATTCAACGAAGTCATAAAACTCGCCGTCACCCGCCGCCTGGAATTCATCGAGTCTTCCGAACCGGCGATTCACTACACGGTAAACGGCATTTCGGCGAATGGCATCGCGGAGGTTTTTCTGGGCGCGCAAGTCGTGCTCCTGCCCGGCGAAGGCGCGAAGCCCACCCTCTCAGCCAGCTATACCCGCCGCATCTACGACGGCGGCGCGCCCGAACTCGATTTCGGCAGCCCGCGAAACTCCCTGGTGTTCTACGCCAGCGCCGACGTGAAAGGTTTCCACTACGACGCCAACGCCATCTTCAACGAAGTGCTGGAAGGCCCCGTGCACAGACTCCAGTTCGGCCAGACACTTTCAATCTCCCACCCCCTCGGAAAAGGTTTCGGCCTCTCCGGCGAGGTCTGGCGCTTCTCTCAACCCTTCCTGCGGAGTAACGCTATCGGCAATCTCTGGGCCGTCACCTACGCCGCGCGGAAGACCCTGGTCTTCGACGCCGGCTTCGACAAAGGTTTGACCGGCACGTCCACGCACTGGGAAGCCTTCGCAGGCCTCACCTATCTGCTCCCCCACCGCCTCTGGAAGAAGTAGTAGCGCAGGCTTCCACCCTGTGGCGGCTAGTTAGAGCAGTATCGATCCTGTCCCAACCAAAGCCCGCAGGCTGGAAGCCTGCGCAACGAAACTTTCGGAGCGATGACGTATCTACGTTGTTGACACATGCTACCGGGTCTGGGAATATGTAGATACATGGTATCTACAAGGAGGCTTAAATGAGAGCCACAGTGAAGAAATGGGGCAACAGCGCGGCCGTGCGGATTCCGGCCTCCGTAATGCAGGCCACGCGCCTCCATCTGGATGTAGTGGTGGACGTCCGCGAAGAGGCGGGACGGATCGTGATCGAGCCGGTCCGCCAAAAAACGTACGACCTGGCCACGCTGCTGAAAGGGATCACCTCGAAAAATCAGCACGAGGCGGTTGATTTCGGTCCGGCGATGGGCAAAGAGGTCTGGTAATGGCGCGCTATGTGCCGGCGGCCGGAGACATCGTCTGGCTGAACTTCACACCGCAAGCAGGTCACGAGCAGGCGGGATACCGGCCGGCTCTGGTGGTAAGTCAGGCTGCTTACAATAACAAGACAAGTCTAATGATCTGCTGCCCCATGACGACACAGATCAAGAATTACCCGTTCGAAGTCCTAATTTCCGGAACCCCGCCGAGTGTCGTCTTGGCCGATCAGGTGAAGAGTTTGGACTGGCGCGTCCGAAGATCCAAGCGGAAGGGCGCCGTTTCCGCGGAAGAATTAGCCGAAGTGCGAGCGAAGATAGTGGCCCTTATAAGCTAATTTCTCCGGCCTCAGCCGCTTGGGGGACACCACGCAGCCACGTTGACAAAGCGCCATGATGAAAAGGACATTCGGCCGGTGGTAAGAGAGGCAGGCGTTCCTAGAAGGGCGCAGCTACTCGTAGCGCAAAATATCCACCGGCAAGATGCGCGAGGCGGCGCGCGCGGGGATCAGTGTGGCGGCGACGCTGATGGCCAGGGCGGCGGCGGCGATCCACATGCCGTCGAAAGCGCTGGAAACGAAGGGCACGTAAGGCACGGAATACACTTGCGGGTCGAGCGGGATGAGGTGATACGAGCCGGCGGCCCAGGAGATGGCGTAGCCGGCGATAAGGCCGGAGACCGTGCCGATCACTCCGACGGTGAGGCCCTGCAATACGAAAATGTTGCGGACTTGCGGGCGGTACGCGCCGAGCGACATGAGCACGGCAATGTCGCGGGCGCGATCGGTGACGCTCATTGACAGCACCACCAGGATGTTCAGACCGGCGACGAAGGTGATCAAGCCGATGAACAGCGCGGTGACCAGTTTCTCGAGGCGCAGCGCGCGGAACAGCGCGCGATTTTCATCTTCCCACGTGGTGGTTGTGTATCCCGTGCCGGCGGCCGCGCCGATTAAACGGGCCGCATCCACGGCGCGGTCCACATCGATCACGCGGAATTCGAGGACGCTCACCACATCGCCGACGCCGGCCAGGTTTTGCGCCGCGGCCAGCCTGGCGAAGACCCAGTTGGCATCGTAATCGTAGAAGCCGGAATCGAACACGCCGGCGACGCGAAAGCGGCGCGAGCGCGGCACCATCCCGTACGGCGTGAGCCGTCCCTCGGGGCTCGTCAGCGTGACGTAATCCCCGGTGCTGAGCTTCAGTTCGTCCGCCATGAGGTGCCCCACGACGATGGAATCGAAGCCGTCGGCGTCCGGAGTAAAATCGGCGGCGCCCGAAACGATGCGGCGCAAAGCGTCATCGAAGCGGCGCTCGCGTTCGGGATCGATCCCTTTGATCACCACGCCGCGCGCGTGGCCGCCTCCGGAAAGCAGCACGGTCAGATAAATCGCGGGCGCCACGCTGCGCACTCCATCCACGTGGCTCAGCTTTTCCGCCAGCGCGCCGTAATCTTCGATGCCCTCCGCGCCGGGCCGCGTCAGGTTGACGTGCGCGGAAACACCGAGCAGGCGGTCCTGAATGGTGCGGCGAAAGCCCGTGTTCATGGACAGCGCAATCACCAGCGTGGCCACGCCCGCGCCGATTCCGATCACGGAAAAAAGCGTCACGAGCCGCAGCACGGCGGGCTTATAAGGCGACCGCAAGTAGCGCCGCGCGACGAGCCACGCAAATCTCATTTCTTTTCGCCTGAATCCCGCTCCGTGGAATGCGATGCGCCCGCGGCGGCGGCTTGCCCCGTGGCTTCCGGCCGCAGCAAAGGAAACAGGATAACTTCCCGGATAGAGTGTGTATCAGTAAATAACATGGTGAGGCGGTCGATCCCAATGCCTTCGCCCGCAGTCGGAGGCATGCCGTGCGCCAGGGCGCGAATGTAATCCATGTCCACTTCGCGCGGCGCTTCCTCGCCGCCCGATTCGACCTGCGCGCGGAAACGCCGCTCCTGCTCGAGGGGATCGTTCAGTTCGGAGAAAGCGTTGCCCAGCTCCATGCCCGCCACATAGATCTCGAAGCGCTCGACGAGCGAGGGATCGTCCTTGCGGCATTTGGACAGCGGCGAAATGTCCGTGGGGAAATCGTAGAGAATGGTGGGCTGAATCAACTGATGCTCGGCGACCGTTTCAAAAAGCAGCCCGGTAATTTCACCGTCCTTCATGTTCGCAAGGCCCAGCAAAGGCTCGCGGCCAGCGGACGGCGCCAATTGGTTGTAGCGATGTCCAGCAGCCTGCGGCCCTCCGGGCGCGGCAAGTTCCGCGAGTGTCGGCGGCGGCGCGGCCCCGGCGGGCCAGTAACGGCAAACGGCTTCGCGCATGGAGAGGCGCTGAAATTTCGAGAAATCGATTTCGTGCTCGCCATATTTCACGAACGTGGAGCCGGTCACTTCCGTGGCGAGCGAAGCGAAGAGTTCCTCATTCAATTTCATCAGGTCGTTATAATCGCTGTAGGCCTCGTAAAATTCGAGCATGGTGAATTCGGGATTGTGCGAAGTGGAGATGCCCTCGTTGCGGAAATTGCGGTTGATTTCGTACACGCGGTCCAGGCCGCCGACCACCAGGCGCTTCAGATAAAGTTCGGGCGCGATGCGCAGGTACAAGTCCAGATCGAGCGCGTTGTGATGCGTGACGAACGGCCGGGCCGCCGCTCCGCCGGCAATGGGCTGCATCATCGGCGTTTCGACTTCAATGTAGCCGCGAGCGTTGAAAAAACGCCGCAATTCGCGAACGATATGCGCCCTCCGGATGAAAATTCCGCGTGCTCGTTCGTTGGAGATCAGATCGAGATACCGCTGCCGGTAGCGGATTTCCACATCCGAAAGCCCGTGCCATTTTTCCGGCAAGGGCAACAGAGCCTTGCTGAGCAGCGTCACTTCCGTGACCCAGACGGTGAGTTCGCCCGTCTTCGTTCGGAACAAATGCCCCGCGACGCCGATCAAATCCCCAAGATCGAGCAACTGAAATAGTTCATAGGCTGTTTTACCGACATTATCCAGCTTCACATAAATTTGCAGCCGTTGGCCCGACCCGTAAATGTGAGCAAAGCCCGCTTTTCCATGAATGCGAAGAGTAAGAATGCGCCCGGCCACGCGGACTTCCGGCCTGGCGGCCTCGAGCGTGGCTGCGTCAGCCGTCCCGTATTTCTCGAACAGTTCCTCGGGCGTTGCCGTGCAATCGAATTTGTGCGGATAGGCTTCATGCCCGCGCGCCTCGATCTCGGCAAGCTTTTTCTGGCGCTGAAGAAACTGGTCGACTGGATCAAAAGGTAACAGTGGACTCTCCCATCGATAGGCGATGGGCAGTATAACGGCTGGTCATGCCAGTGGCAAGGAAGCGGCTGGTCATTCAGTTTGACCATGATTATGCCCTCTGCGGCGCACGGGTAGCCGTTTGTTTCTTCTGGAAACAAACCGGCAATACCATGGAAGCCCGGATTTTGCGCCGTATGGTATACTAGCCACCTCAATCAGGGGTGGGCCTTGGGAGAAACGCGCGCCAAACGCGCAGGCCAGCGTACACGCACAGTTCGCGAGGATTGGCTCGCTTGGATCCCCAACGAGATGGACCAGTTGTTTGACGCCACCCGCCAGGAACTGGAATCTTCCGACGTCATCTTATGCATTAGCCTGGACGAAGCACTCTCCCTTTGCAGAGGGGGTCAATTTGAATCCGCCAAGGACAGGGCGACGGTAATTGCCGGTCTGTTCGATCGACTGGCCATTCGCATTGACCACGTGATTCAGACCATCAAGGACCACGGCGCTCATTTTGGAACCCTGCCGAACGTACAGCCCCTCTCCCCTTCCAATTTTCGAGGGCCGAGTGCCCAGCGGATTTCCGTGATGAACAGCTTGCTCGCCAAGGTGGTATTCCGCGAGAGGACGCGTTTCTTTCATAAGCTGCAATCCCTCGGCGAAATCATCGAAGATTTGCAAAAAGAAGCGCGGGCGCTCCTGGCCGGTATTTCCGAGGGAGCTTCCGAGTTCCCGGATCGAGCCTGGCAACTTCTGGAAGTCCTTGCTTATGATCTAAATACGTGTATGGGAGAAACGACGATCATCCTGAAGTCATTTTTCTGCGCTTTGCCCGCCGAAGAGCTCGAATCCTTCCGGGAGAAGCTGGTGAACCTGGCTCCCTCTCGCTTTGCATTGGATCACGGACAGACCCACTATCTCGACAGTGAATAGAACCCTGAAGTGGGGATTTTGGTATACTTCGCGCGGAAGTGTGCCCGGTAGCATAGGCATCAGCCTGTGGGTCTTAGTCCTTGCAAACACCAACCCCCGCCGACTGGCCTTCGTAGCTCTCAGGGTGAACGCTTGCGCTACCAGAACTACCTGTAAAGGACACATGCAACTCAAGGGGGAGGGGTCGCATCCCAAACTGTGGATGCGTCCCGAACGGGTACGGTGACCCGCACGAGACGATCGGAAACCAGCGAAATGACTGAGGCTGAGGCCATACGCCTCGCCCAACAGGGCGACGCTGGCGCCTTTGAGCGTATCTACCGGCTTCACAGCAGGCGGGTTTATGCGTTGTGTCTGCGCATGGTCGGAAATACGGCTGAAGCGGAGGACCTGACCCAGGACTCTTTCCTGCAACTATTTCGCAAGATTGGAACGTTCCGGGGTGAGTCGGCCTTTTCCACCTGGCTGCACCGACTAGCAGTGAATGTGGTCTTGATGAAGCTGCGCAAGAAAACGCTGCCGGAAACTTCGCTGGAGGAATCGACCGATCCGGAGGACGAGTCGGGCGGGCCGCGGAGGGAGATTGGCGCTCCCGATCTGTTGCTTACCGGTTCCATCGACCGAGTCCATTTGCAGCGAGCCATTGAACAATTGCCGCCGGGTTACAGGCAGGTGTTCGTGCTCCACGACGTGCAGGGATTCGAGCACAACGAGATTGCCGATTTGATGGATTGCTCGATCGGAAATTCCAAATCGCAGTTGCACAAAGCCCGGATGCGATTGCGCGAGCTCTTGCAGGAAACGTTGCGGGACATGGCGCGGCAGGAACGCCAGGCGGCCAAAAGTTCCGGAAGTTAGAAGCTAGAAGTTGGGGTTAGGGAATGGAGTTAGACGAGTAGCAAGAATTGAAACAACGAGGGAACGAAGAGCAGAAAGAAGAAGGAAAATGAATATGCAGTGCGAACAATTTGAACAGATGTTGGAACAACAGGACGAAGGCGCATTGCCGAAGGCGGCGCTCGCTCACCTGGAAACTTGTGAAGCCTGCCGCGCCCTTTCGGCCGATTTCGGCGCCATCCACGAAATGGCTTTGGAGCTCGGCACGGAGGACATCGCTCCTCCCGAGCGCGTGTGGATTTCGTTGCGCAACCAGCTCGAAGCGGAACGGCTGATTCACGGCCCGCAGCAGGGCCCGCAAAGCGCGAGCCAGGCGGGCCCCGGCTGGTGGGCTGTTTTTCAGCGCCCCGCCATTGCCGGCGCGTTTTTAGGCCTGCTGCTGGCAGCAGGTTCGGCGGTCGGCTACCTGTCGAATCCGGCGCAGACGGCCGTGCAATCCCAATTGACGCTTCCGCAGGAAACTTCTCCCATGCCCTCGGCCGACAGCGTTTTCAAAGAAGAGGTATTGACCGTGGGGAGCGACTCGATTCCAGGACTGCGGCGGCAGGACACTGCGGTAACCAATTCCATCCGGCGAAACCTGCAAATTGTTGACAACTTTATCGCAATATGTGAAAAGAGCGTACGCGAACAACCTGACAATCAGATGGCGCGGGAATACTTGTACGGAGCCTATCAGCAGAAGGCGGAGCTTTTGGCCACGGCGATGAACCGCAGCTTGACGGGAGGACTGCAGTGAACGCATCTTCTAGTAGCCCTATACGTGTAAGCACATTGGGCGCGGTCATGGCGGGATTTATTCTCGCCGCTTCTCCCGCGCAAGCCGACCGCATCGAAAAACATTTTGCGGTGCAGAGCAAGCCCAAGATCACCGTGCGAAACTCGAACGGGCGCATCCAGGTGAAGGCCTGGACCAAGCCGGAAGTGCTGGTCGCTTGGACCAGCGCCAGCGGACGGACGGTGGTGGAAACCGAGCTGGCCGGAAACCGGGTCGAAGTGGCCACGCAGTTTAACGGGGATGGAACCTCCGCAGACGATAGCAAGACCGATTTCGAAATCACCGTTCCCGTCGAGAGCGAACTCAGCGTGCGAACCGACTCCGGGAACGTGACCGTCGACAGCGTCCACGGGGACATGACCTTTGATACCGTCGGCGCCAATCTCCAGCTCTCCGACGTGAACGGCTACATGGTGGTCAAGACCATCGACGGCTCGCTCGTCTGCAACCGCTGCTCGGGCAAGCTGGAAGCCAACTCCATCAGCGGCAACGTGCAAATGATTCAGCCATCCCTGGACAGCGTGCGCGTGCAAACCTCTTCCGGAAACATTTTCTTTGACGGCAGCTTTCTGAGCCGCGGCATATACATCATGAAGAATTTCAGCGGCACGATTGAAGTCCATTTTTCTTCCAGCGATTCCTTCGATGTGAATGCGTCCTCCCTCAAGGGCGACGTGATCAACCAGGCTACCTTCAAGCCCGATTCACACGGCAGTCCTCATACCGCCTCCAAGTGGGGACACAGCCTGTTTGGCACCATGAACGACGGGCACGCGAAAGTCGAGCTCTCTTCCTTTAGTGGTACAATCAAGATTCTGAAGCGTGACTAACGCTCGCGGAATCGCTTGCAGGATTCATCCCCATCAAACATGCCCTCGCCAGGGCCTGTACCGGAGTATCGAGTGGTCTGCCTGACCGGATTCATGGGTTCGGGCAAGAGCACAGTCGGCCGCATGCTGGCCTCGCAACTGGCCTGGCACTTCGCCGACCTGGACGCGGAAATCGAGGTCGAATCGGGTCTCTCCATTTCCCAAATCTTCGCGCAGAAGGGCGAGAGCGTGTTCCGCGAGATCGAACACGCCTGCCTGGCGCGCGTTCTGGGATCGGCGGCGGCGAGGAATACGCGGCTCGTTCTGGCGCTTGGCGGCGGCACGTTCACGCAGCCGCGCAACGCCGCGCTCATCCGCGACGTTGGCGCGGCGCAACGCGGCGCCGGGGCCGTGGTCATCTGGCTGGATTGCTCGGCCGAAGACCTCCTGCAGAGGTGTGTACTCATGGGTGACCGCCCGCTCTTCCGCGACGAAGCAAGTTTTCGTAAACTCTACGAGGAGCGTTTGCCGTATTACCGGCAGGCCGATTATCGCGTCGAGAGCGGCGGGGAACCCATGCGCGTTGTCGAGCAAATTCTGGCCCTGGGAATTTTTGGCCGGTCCGCGCAACCGCACGCCGGCGGCAACCTCCCCGGAGCTCCTTTGTCATGATACGTGACAATCGCTTTCTGAGGCAAATGTTCGCGGCAGCTTTGCCGTTGTCCCTGACCGCCGCGTTGGGTGGCGCAGGCTTCAGCCTGCGGGTTTTCGCCGGCCCGTCCCAGCCCCCCATGCTGGCGAGCCCAGCGCAGCCCGCGAACGGTCCGTCCGTCTTCTCGCCGGACAAAGGCAAGTTTCGTATCGTGATCAACGGCCAGCAAGTAGGCAGCGAAGAATTTGAAATTTCCGCCTCCGGCGACGCCTGGACCGAGCGCAGCTCGATGAGCGCGCACGCCCCGGGCGGCGGGGACATCAAGGCCACGGGCCAGCTCAAACTCGCCCCCGACGGCGCACCCATCCGGTACGACTGGTCCGCCGAAGCGCAAAAAAAAGCCACGGGCACGGTTGAATTTGTAAACGGCACGGCAAAATGTTCGGCCGACCTGGGCGCGGCCTCGCCGCTGCGGAAAGATTTTACCTTCACCTCGCCGCTCGTCGCCGTGCTCGACAATAATCTCTACTACCAGTTCGGCGTTCTGGCCCGGCTCTATGACTGGAAGGCCGGCGGCAAGCAGACTTTTCCCGTCCTCATCCCGCAGGACATGGTTCCGGGAAGCATTTCGGTGGAATCGCTCGGCCCGCAAGAAGCCGGAAACCGGAAATATGAAGCCCTGCGAGTCAGCTCTCCGGATCTGGAGATTATGGTGTATCTGGACGCCAGCCACCGCCTGATGCGGCTCGAAGTGCCCTCCTCGAACGTCGTGATTGAACGGGAATGAGCCCCGCGGCGTGTGCAAACCTCGAATGGAATCCGGCTGGGCTACTGGCCCAAACCCCATTTGTCAGGATATGCCCGGGCACCTAAAGGACAGTACCTTTCGCGGCATGCATTGCCACAAACTCGTGGTTACGGCGCAGTGGTGTCCGGAGAATGGAAGCGGAGGGAGTGTTGCCCTTGCGCCGGTCCATTGTGATTTGCATGTTGGTGGGAGCGATTATTTTCGGCTGGCTCTGGTGGCGGAACGTTTCGACGCGCCAGGGGCAGGGTGAAACGACCGGGCTGGCCATCAACAAGCAGCCGGTCCTTTTCACGAACCGCACGTTTGATCCGGCCGCGCCGCCGCCCGAAATGCCGCCCCTTAGCCCGGGGGAATACGCGGAGTGCGATTCCAATTTCTTCTCGAGCGCCAAAGTGGGCGGGGAGACCCGGCAAACGGACGCCACGCACGGGACCATCACAATCACACGGATCAACGTGACACTCCAGCTGAACGTCACCATCTGGGCGCCGGCCGGCGCAACCCAGCACGTGATGGAACATGAAGAAGGCCATCGCCAGATCTCGGAATTTTACTACCAGACCGCCGACCAGGTCGCCGGGCGAATTGCCGTGGCCTACATGGGCAAACAAGTCGAGATCACGGGCGCGAGTCTGGATGCCGAATCCACCCGGATGCTCGAGCAGATGGCCCATGAAATCACCGAAGAATACAACCAGGAATTAAACCCCGAGCCGAC
This sequence comes from uncultured Acidobacteriota bacterium, assembly GCA_963813185.1. Taxonomy (GTDB): domain Bacteria; phylum Acidobacteriota; class Terriglobia; order Acidiferrales; family UBA7541; genus Palsa-360. The sequence goes on along the minus strand of CAWEYA010000016.1, from coordinate 254,211 downwards.
GCAGTTGCTGTACGACGGCATCACCGACCACGGCCGCAATGAGGTTGTTGTCAAAGACGCCGTCGCGCACGCCCTCAAGAACGTATCCTTTGAATCGAACTAGGCGGAGAGTGCGGAGAAAGGTTTGAGTACTACGTGCTTTTCATCCTTACTTCGAAGCTCACCTCGTCAGTATTCCATACGCCGTTCCAAATAGATTTCCTCCGATTCCCGCGGCCTGCGGAATCCACCAGACTTTGCGGAGAATCCGGTTTCGGCTTCGCTTCATCTCGGTTCCCAAATAGATTCCAACCACCTCTTGCAGGGCTCCGAGCGGCGCCATCCGATGCCAGGACGGATAAGGTCCCAAAAGAAATCTGGACGCCGGATCGAGTTCCGGGTTGCTGCCGCGCCGCCCATTGGCATGTGTCACGATCCCGTCGGAAATCAGGAAGATTCCTTGCGTGAACGCAAGCGTTGATTCCGTCTTGTCCTTGAACAGTACGGCGTCTCGCGCATCCAAAAACGGCCTGGCAAAAACATTTCGAGCAGGCTGGATGTGCTCCGGCAAGTCGTTTGTTTGCGCCCGGTCTGGCAAGGTCTGTGCGCTCGATGGCACGGCAAAAAGCAACGCCAACAGTAACAACTGAGTGGCTCGATTCATGATCGTCCACCGGCCTGAACGAATTTAAGTTCCGCAGCCTGAACAACTTCTTGGGGCCGGGGGACGCCGCCTCAATTTCAGATGGCCTGGAAGATACGGGTGCTAACTTCGGGGATATAACTGCTGCTCTAGAAAGAGGTCAAGTAACATTCTTGACGTAGCATTCACAGGACTAATAGAACGCACGCGCCGGGCTAACTGTTGGTAAGATCGAGCGAGGTCTTATATGCCTGTCATCCGTGCCTGCAGCCAATGTGGACAGAAAAACCGCGTTCCTGCCAAACATCTCGCCAGCACCGGTCATTGCGGAAAATGCAAATCTCACTTGCCGCCCTTTGCCGAACCTCTCGCGGCCGACGACGCGTTATTCGACGAAATCGTTCAGGGTGTTCGCGTTCCTGTGCTCGTGGATTTCTGGGCGGAGTGGTGCGGGCCATGCCACGCTGCCGCCCCTGAAGTTTTGCGCACGGCCGCGGACATGGCTGGCAAGGCGGTGGTGGTAAAAGTGGATACGGAAAAATACCCCCAGTTGGCTGGGCGTTTCGATGTCCGTGGGATCCCCAACTTTGTCGTGCTTCTCGGTGGCCGCGTGGTGATGCAGCAGGCGGGCTTGGTAGGGCACGACCAGATGGAACAATGGCTCAGGGACGCCGCTTCCACGAGGATCGACGTTTAGCCTGACGACAGATATCAGAGGCAGTTCAGTTTCCCGGGAGATAAAAAAAAGGACCAGCAGCTTCTGCCGAGCCAGTCCGACCATCATGGTCGGCGCGTCGAAAGTCGAGGTGCTGTCCTAACGGCTTCGCGCTTCTGACCGCTGCTCCCCCTAATGGATGGTCATGTGGATGCTTTCAAGGCTGGAGTCCTCCGGGCCTTTTTAACCGCTCCTGGCCCGTATCCGTGGAGCCTCTCCATTTTGCAATCACAAGATACGGCGGTTCTCAGGCAAATGCAGTGATCGGTGTCATGCATCCATGTGACCGCCGGCACCATAGGCGAAGAGTCTATCGTTATCGCACGCGCCCTAGTTGGCCTGGCGGCTTGCGGAGAGTGTTTTTCGCGCCGTGGGCTGACACAAACGCATGGTCACACGCGTAGTACCATTGCGAGGCACATCCCCGGCTCGGGGTTTGTTGCAACGGCGCGGATTGTAAGAGCGTCTAACTTGTACGGGCGCCATGCCCGCGATGCGCGTTCAAGATTGGAATGTCGAGAGGTGTCACGGTGAAAGCCAGGATCGTTTCGCTCCTCGTTGTGCTTGCCGCTTCCTTGATGATTTCCGGGGCCGCGTTTGCCCACCACTCCATGTCCATGTACGACCGCGGCCACGACACCACGTTCAAGGCCACCATTACGGAGTTCGACTGGGTCAATCCTCACTCGACGATCAGCTTCACCGTCACCGACGAACACGGCAACGTCGAGAAATGGTGGGCCGAAGGTCCCGGCCCGAACCGCCTGTCAAATCACGGCTGGACGAAGGACACGCTCAAGCCGGGCGATCAAGTCACCATCGTCGGCAATCGCAACAAGGACGGCTCCCCCACCATGCGCTTTGAAAGAGTGATCCTGCCGAACGGCCAGGAGCTTGAGGCGCGCCCGCGTTATTTCTAGGGAAGAAGCTATCTCGTAAATTACAACCCATCGAATCTCAGTAGGACGCAAAGGGCTAACGAGCCTGTGTGCGCACTCGGTCTTGGTTCCTGTAGCGCCCGCCTTCACTGGAGGCGGGCGCTACACAGACGTGTCAACCGTCTGACTGAACATTCAGGCATCTTGCGGCGCTGAAAGCGTGGCCGGATGCCAGCCCAGGGCAACGCCCTGGGTTTGGTATCTATCGAATGCGGGGCACCCTGAAAGGGCGCAGGGACCTTCCGCCCCTTCAGGGCGGTCGATGGCGCGCGCGTCCGATCCGGGCGTTGCCCCGGGCTGGCATCCTTCGCGCCGTTGGCGCGAAAACGCAGAAGCATGGCGAACCATGAGATACTGCGAGCCAGGCGAAATACCGAACCGGCTGTTGAGGAATCGTCGGCAAGGATGAGATTGGCCATGAGAACGCAACCCGGACGCGCTGCCAAAGCGTTGGCGTATGCGCTGCTGGGAGCGTTCGTATTCTGGACTCCCAACGTCGTGGTCCACTGGATCATCGCGTACCGGTTTTCAGGTTTCGTCGTTTTAGGTCTTTCGGTTCTCTTGCCCGCGACCACCCTTCTTTTTTTTCGGGCATTTTTGCGGCCCTCGCTAAAACAGGAGAGCCGCCTATCGCTGGCGGTGTTCGCAGTTCTGGGAATCTGGATTGCCGGCCCCTCGATGCTGACCTTCAGTTCGAGTTTTTGCGGAGGCGGGCTTACCCAACCGGATGCCTGGCGGTTTTTTGTTTTCGGCACACTCTTGTTTCCGTTGTTTACGTTGGTGATGTCCGCCTACGACGGCACCTTCTTCGCTCTGCTCATTACGACATTGCTGCTTCCCATCCTCGCCAACTCCCGCAACAAAGAAGCCGTGCGCCAGTACCAGTAAACGATCCTCTTGTAAGCCCCAAATCCGCAGTTTTGTCGCCAACGACCGATTTCCTGGATGGAGGGGGCTACATTCCGGTAGTTCAATTTCTCTGGAGGACCTAGCAGAGACTACTTCGCGATATTCTTCTGGGCTCCGCTGGTATGGCAATATCGCAGTTTCGAGGGTAGGATGCACTTAGGTTGCGCGAGCCGCTCGCCCAAACTTGCCGCATGGAGCTGCTGATCGACCGCAAAGTTGCGGCGGCATCCCTGTTCATCGCACTGTACTATTTCGTGGAGCAACTCGGCTTCCGGAAGATTATTGATACGACGTTCATGATGGCCTCGTTGATCAGCGGTGATCCGGACCTTGAGGACATCCGGAAATATTTTCGCGCGCTCAGAATGGCGCAGCGCGATATCGATCTGCGGCCCGATCTGTACACCCATTATTTCAAGAAGGAATTCCCGGTGCGATTCCACGAGGTGATGGACACGCGCCGCTGGGGTCCGGGCGAACGGCTCGTTTTTGAACCTTACACGAAAGAAGTGTTCGAGGAATCGTTCAAATGGATAGCGGAGCACGCCATTTTCTCGGAAGGCAAAATGGGCTCGGGCAACTACGAAGAATCGGTTATTCCCCTGGCAGCGGAATAGCATGAGGCATAGCGCGGCGCTGTGCCGAATGATTGAGGCCTCAGTCCGCTAAGGATTATGATCTATATTCGAGCGCAATAGTTCGTCAGGCGGGGACCGCGGCCTGAGGCAAGGAGGGGACTGTCCATGACGACTAGTCTCAAGAACGTGAAGATCGCCCCGAAGGGTATGGGCCTGAACGACTTCGTGGCCTCGAACGAAGGGTATTTCGCCGCGGAAGGCCTGCACGTGGAGTTTGACTGGAAAACTTTCCGCGGGACTCAGTCCAGCTGGAAAGATTTGTCCTATTTCGAGCGTCCACAGGACAAGATCTACGCCGAGGGCGAGGATGTGATCCAAGGCGCCTGCGTGTGGGGCAGTATCTGCAATGCCAGCGCAGGAATGGGCCGGTTCGTGGCGGAAGCCTACGGCGTATCGCCCTGGGCCATCTTCGTGCGGCCCGATTCCCCAATTCACCGTCCGGAAGACCTCAAGGATGTTCCCATCGCCGTAGGAATGCGCGCCGGCAGCCACTTCAACGTGCCCTACCGGCTCGAGAAATATCTGCCGCTGGGACATATCAAGACAAACAATGTGGGCGGCTTCGGCGCGAGGCTCCGGGCCCTTCTTGATGGCGAGGTTGAGGCTGCCAGCCTGCTGCCGCCGCAAATCGCCATGGCCGAGCAGCTCGGCCTGCGGAAGATTATGGAGGACACGTTCCACACCCTGTGGTGGGTCCCCGAGACATCCCCGCCGGAAGTTGTGCGCGGCTATCTCGGCGCCCTCGACCGCGCGGAGCGGGCTCTTGAAGCCGATTTGCCGAAATATCTGGCTCAATGGAAGTACGCCGTGCCACCCGAGTTTGAGGCCGGTCCATGGGACTTCAGCCGTTTCGGGCGTGGCGAACGCTTCATTTACGAGCCGATCTCGCGCGAGGAGTTTGCAGAAGTTTTCGACCAGGTGAAGCGATGGGGACTCGACCAGCACATCAAGGAGCGCAGCTTCGAAAATCTTGCCGCTCCAACCGGCGCCTGAACATATGGCATTCTCCGAAATAACCTCTTCAGATGAACGGAAAAAAGGAGCGGGGCCGATGAAATTGGCGGGGCAATTTCCCATGGTTGCATTCGCTGCATTGGCCCTCGCTGCAAGCGCCTGGGCGCAGGGACCGGGAACGGACTTCAGCAAAATTGACATCACGACAGAGAAGATCGCACCGAACCTCTATATGCTTTCCGGTTCGGCGGGTCTCGACCCGGGCCATCAAGACGCAGCCGGCGGAAGGATCGGGGTGCTGGCCGGCCCGGACGGCATCTTCATGGTCGATGCCCAATATGCACAGCTCACGGACAAAGTCCTGGCGGCGATCAGACAAATCAGTACCGCGCCTATTCGTTTCCTGGTTAATACCCACGTACATATCGACCATACAGGTGGTAACGCCAACTTCGCCAAGATGGGCGTCTCGATCTTTGCCCGTGAAGAACTGCGCGAAGAACTGGCGCATCCGCCGACGATGGCCAACGGCAATCCGGCGCCTGCCAGGGATCCGGCCTCGCTCCCCGTCATAACCTACGGGCTGGGCTCGCCGGTGAAGCTGCATATGAACGGGGAAATCGTAGACTTGATCCCGGTCCGCGCGGCGCATACCGGCGGCGATTCGATGATCCGCTTTGAAAATGCGAACGCGATCATGATCGGAGATTTTTACCGGAATTACGGTTATCCCTACATTGACACCAACAACGGCGGCTCGCTCAAGGGCGCGCTGGAGGCGCTCGACGCCACCATGGAGCTGGCCGGCCCGGACACCAAACTCATTCCAGGACACGGCACCATCATCCACCGGACGGACCTCATCCCCTACCGCGACATGATCCTCGCCGTCGAGGCAAAAGTGCAGCAGATGATTTCCCAAGGCATGACCCGCGAAGAAGTGTTGGCCGCGAAGGTGACGGCTCCCTACGACGCAAAAGTTCCCGGTGGACTTTTGCCGGCCGGCGCTGGCACGAGCGCAGACCGGTTCGTCGGTATGGTGTATTCCGAGTTGAAGACCGGCAAGTAAATCCGCGATTGAGTTTCCTCCACGCCATTACCAGCGAATTCCTCCGCCGGATTGTGGTTTTCTTCGGTCAGGACCATCGGACACAACCGATAACTCCGTTCAAAAGAAGGGGGAGTCAAAAAGAAACATTCTCCCTGTGGCCAGAGTTCTTCTTGCTTCCCAGTCCTCGTGATCAAGCGAAATCTGTTCTGAGCTGCCGCGCCGCGGGCAAGGGTGCTGGCCACTCTGGCCCAAGGATTGGGGTCTTTTCTATCAGCGGTTTTTATCGCCTGTCTGCGACGAACCCATCCCTGTCTGAGCGGAGCCCACCCAATTGCTTACGGAAATAGGGACGCGGGGGCAGAGATATCTGCGTGGTACTATTCAGCTTGATTTCGTAAAGGAGCAACACATGCGCAACCGTGGCAACCGAGGGAACCATGGCAGGCTAGGCCGAAACGACTGGCACCAAAGAGCCGCCGAGTTCCATGACCTTGCCGCGCACGCCCACCGTGTCGCCGCAGCGCGCCACGGCCAAGAAGATCACCAGACCGGACACGAGTTTTCGAAACGGGCAATGGAATACTCAGCCAAGGCTTACCAGTCCTCACAAGAAGCTCATCAGAGATCAGGAAGCGCCCTCAGCGGAACAGGAAAGACAGCGGGCAGCGAACCCGCCAAGCGAGCCAATGATATTGATAAGCGAGGTAAAAAGAAAAGGTAGCCGTCGCTAGACCGGTGCGTTTTTAAGCCCGGGTTGGGTTACTTCTGTCACGAACTCGACTGTAAGCTAGCCCCGATTCATCCTCATATCGGAATGCAGCTCGGCCTCCCTGGCCAGTCGGAGTGTCGCGATGCAAAGAATTTGCCGTTAATTTCCAGCTTTCAGCACAATTTCCGCCGTATCGCCCTTCAATTCAACCGTCGTGCCAAAGGGCTTTGACATGTCGGCCAGACGCTGGAGGATGTAACCCGCTCGCGCGCCCGTTACCGGCGAGGGCAAGCCGCGAGTTTCAAGGAACTGGTTGTTGGTGTACTGGTTGTGAATATCGGGCTGGCCCTCGCCCACGTTGTTCAAGGCAATCGGCCGCAACGAAACCGATTTCAGATTCTTCCCCTGAAATTGGACGTAGGCGACAGCGCTTTCCCAATTCATCGGTTCGTCGATGTACGTGAGCGTCGGCGGCAGATTGTAAATGAAGTTGCCCAGATCGTAGAAAATGGGCCGGCCGTGATAAATCTCCACGCCGTGCAACAGTGGCGCGCCATGCATCACGATGATGTCCGCGCCCGCATCCACCTCCGCATGCGTCCACTTCACAAGCCATTCATTCGGGGCCAGCCGTTCCTGCAACCCTTCCGTGAAAACCGTCGTGAACGAGTGATTGCTGAAGACGTGGTTGTGCTGGTACACGATCACGAGGTCTGCGCGCTGGCGGGCCTCACGAATGCTTTGAAGGATGCGTTGCGAATCCTCAGGATTCGGCGTGTTCGCGGGCGCGCCGGGCAAATCTTGCGTGGCCTCATTTTCTATGCCGCCGGCTTCGACGCGAAGTTCATTCACGCCCGGCCGGTCCGCCGTGGCGCTTCCTCCCGGCGTAATCAGTCCAGACGCGCTGGCGATCAGAGCGATCGTGCCCTTGGGCGTGCGCAGATAACCCGGCGCTACCGCTTCGGCAACAGTGTTTCCAGTTCCAGCGTGAACGATCTTCCGGCTGTTCGTCTCGCGGATGGTGTTCTGAATGCCGGTCACTTTCAGATCGAAGGCATGGTTGCCGGACAGTGACAACAAGTTAAAGCCGAAGGTAGTCAGCGCGTCGAGCGCTTCCGGCGGAGTGAGAAATCCCCTCCCCTCGTTGACCGTCTCGCCTTTTTCGGCGATCGCGGCTTCCAGGTTCGTGAACATCACATCGCCCTTCAGCAGCCCCTGGATCACCGGCACCGCCGCCGGCACGGTCTCACGGATATCCGAGCGGATCATCGACTGCCCCACCAATGTGATCGTGATGGCAGGCGACTGCGGCCACAAGGCGGCGCCCGTCGCACACACGATTGCAAACAGAACCGCTACCCTCACTGGTCTCGCCAAAGACCGGTCATTTTTCAACCTTGTATCCATTTGCGTTGCCCTCGCATTGTCGTCTGAGCACTCAAAGTACTCGCGACTCTCCCTATCTTCCACTCTTCAAGCCGATCTCCGCCGTCGCGCTCTGCACTAATATACTCGGGATATCCGGATTCGGGGAGTAGCTGGATGCATTTAAGAGACGATGCTTAAATCGCTGATTTGTGGCGAACTGTCGACGGCTATGAAACTATTCCCGGGCTGGCCTTCCGCATAGAACTCCGCTGATTTGCGCCGGCGCTGGAAGCAAATTCGTTGTGTCGAGGACGGGGATAAGCATAAGGTGGATATGCCAGAAGTCGAAATCGGGATTTGCGGGTAATATGGGGGTGCGCCCACCGGGGAGGGCAAATGCAACCAATCATGCGAAGGACTTTCTCGATTTTCGCGCCCGGCGTCTCTCTGCGCCGGAGGGTCGCTTTGAGCCTGGCCATTGTGAGGCTGATACTCGCACCGGTCATTCTGGTAGGAGTCTACTATCTGTTTGAGATGGGCTGGATTGTCGACCGCATCGTGAGCGTGGATGCGCCTGCGGCCACTCTGGCGCAGCAGGCTTCGATCCAGATGCTCGAGGCGCGCCGCGCCGAGCGTAATTTCTTCTTACTGCACGACGACGCAGACGTGAAGGAAAACGGGGATTCGCTCACGGCCGTCACCAGCATCCTGACCCAGATTCGCAGCCTGCAGCCAAAGGAGCAGACGACGATTCAGAATGCCCTGAACGCGGTCAACCTATACCAGCAGCGCTTTGCGGATGCGGTTTCGTACTTGTCGCAGCCAGGTGAGGCCCAGCGCGACCGCGTTGCAGCCGTCGTGCGGAACTATGAAACGGATTTGAACGGTCTAGTTCGACAGGATAGCGGCAAGAGCAGGGCCAAGCTCGTCAATGAGCTTCGCGCGCAAGTGGATTCGTTTGATGCTCAAATCATGTCCACTCTTCAGGCCAGCGACCCGAAGTTGCGGGAAGTGGCCGGCGACCTGGATACGTCAAGCCATGACGTTTTCAGCCTGACGTCTTCCCTGGAAGCGAAGAACTGGCAGCGCGTTCAGGATGACCACCTGAGCGCACAGAATCTTCTGCATCGCGCGGAGTGGGTTTTGAGCATCGTTTCGGCTTTGACCATCATCCTGAGCGTCTGGATGAGTTTCGTTCTGCCGCGCCAGGTCGTGAAGCCGCTGCTGATCCTCAAAGAGGCCGTGGATCACGCCGTTTCGGGAAAATATCAAGTCGAATTTGAACTGCAAGGAACAGGCGAGGTTGTGGAACTCGCCAAAAGCGTGCGCAGCCTGATAGCGCACTTCACCGCCGCACGCCAAACGGCGTAATCCACCCGACTAGCCAAGATGAACATTCAGATGGGCCGTCTATTTCGATACCATCAAGATGGAGAACGAACCCGACACCATGGGGCCGCGAGCAACGCGTCCGTTTGAGGGCGGCGGCGTCCCCGGCGGAGGCGGATCAAACATTGCGGCGATCAGGAGGATGCGGTTCGTCTTGGTGTCGAGCGTGAGTGTCTTGGCGCTCGGCATGGTGGTCACGATTTGTTCCACTGCAAAGCTGGTGGGGCTATTTTCTTTAATCACGTCCAGCGTGCCTTCGGCGTGCGAGCTGAATGCTTCCATCGTGGCGGGGTTGAACACGGTGCCGTCGGTGACTCCGCTGAGCGGCAGGGTGGTGATAATGTTGCCGTCGTCGGCGTTGAGAATCACCATCACATGCGGAGCGCGGCAGGAGACAAAGAGAACGCGGTTCTTGATATCCATGGCCAGCCCGGCGCACGTCCCGGCTTTCCCGGAAACATCGTAATGAGCGGTCACGGCGAGTGTCTTGGCATCGACCACCGCGACGTTGCCTTTATCTTCGACATCGATATACACGTGCCCCTTGCCGTCGGTGACGGCCTGTTCCGGAGCTCCGCCCAGATCGATGGTGCCAACGATGGAGCCATCTTTCGCGTCGATCACCGTGGCGTTCGGCGCGGAATGGCTGAGATCGTACACGTGCTCATTGAACACGTCGAACAGAATGCCGTCCGGATTGCCCTGTACAGTGATGGTTTTGATGACCGCAAGAGTTTTTGAATCGAACATCACGACGGGATTGCTGGTGACAAAGCCGTGATTGGTTTTGGGGTCGACCACCGCTCCGTGTCCGCTGACGCTCGGGATTTCGCCGGCCGGCTCCAGAGTATCCAGATTGAAGACCGTGATTCGAGCCGTGGGGCCGCTGCGCGGAACGTACAACCGGCGGCCAACCACATCCGCGTTGACATAATCAAATCCGCCATCGCCGCCAACTTTGACGGTCTTTAGCACTTTATAGGGGCCCCCGGTTGGAGTCTGCTGGGCCAATCCCAGGGACGCCAACATCGCCATGCCTACTGCAAAAACAACCGGCGTGCAAAGTCGTCGCATAAGGTATCTCCTTGATCGAGCGGAAACGTGTTGTTCGGTCTTGAAGCTGCGACCGAAAATACACCTAATTTCGCGCGCGCCGTGCGTTACTCCAAAATTAAGGAAAGATGAGATCCCATTCCCTGCAAAGTGTTCCCCGATTCTTTACTTGGTCCAGGCCGCGCGAACCGGCTGGCCGATCAGCATCTCCGGGTTGATGCCCTTCCGCGGGACGAACTTCTGCGGACGTCCGCCCCACACTTCGGCCGTGTACAGGTTGCCGTCCTGGTCCACGCCGAACTGGTGCGTTCCCCACAAACCGCCCGCCTCGGGAGTCATGGTGCCCCACGAATACAGCAGCTTCCCGTTCAAGTCGAATTTGTAGAACTTGAAGTTGCCGTGGCCGTCCGAAGCCCAGAGGTGCTGGTCCGCGGTCATGTAGATGTGATACGTCGCGGTGGGCCCGTCGCCCAGGTACCACTGTGTGATGAACTTGCCGTTTTCGTCGAAGATCTGAATACGCCGGTTGCTGCGGTCATTGATGTACAGCCGGCGCTGGTTGTCTATGGCGATGCCATGCACGGTATTGAAGTAGCCCGGCCGTTTCTCCTTGCCGCCGGCATCGCCCCTCTCGCCCCAGGCCATCAGGAACTTGCCGTCCTTGTCGAATTTCACGACGCGCGTTTCCTCGTAGCCGTCGGTGACGAAGAAAGTGCCGTCGGGCAGCCAGGCGATGTCGGTCTGACGGCCGAAGGTTTCGCTGGGCGGACCGGTCTTCTGGATGTACGACGGGCGTGCGGTATTGCCGGTCATCTTTGCGTTTCTCTCGGTCGTGGTGTTCAACGTGCCGATCGTCTGGAGCAGTTTCTTCCCGTCGTTGCTGAATATGCGGATGACCTCGTGGCCGTCGTCGATGGCCCACACGCGCTTTTCCGGATCATAGGGACTAATTAGAATCTTGTGAACGCGGCCCTGGGACAACACATTCGGGTTGTCCGGCTTGAACAGCGAATCCCACTGCGTCCAGGCCTCTTTCACATTCCCCTCGCTGTCGTAGACCGTAATAATGTGCTTCCACCGGTAGTCCTTTCCTTCGACGCCCATGTAGTCGTCGGAAGCCTCGCCGGGGCTGGCGTAGGGACCCACGGACGCGTTGCGTCCGTACATCCCGCGCCCGGGGACCTCCAGGTGTGCGGTGATGCCTGAAGCAGTCTCATACTCGACATATTTTCTCTTGGCGTTGGTTAAATCGGGCAGTTCGCCGCGCATGGCCACAAAGATGCGTTCCGGGTTCTGCGCGAACACGCCCTGCACCGCGCCCCACGTCCAGCCCTTCTCCTCGGGAAACAACGTGGCCAGGGGTTTGGGCCAGTTCGGGTCGACTCGATAAGGGCCATCCACCATTTCGTCGCTGGGATTTTCAGGATCGTTGAACTGACCCGCCTTCGCCTGTTGCCGCGCCGCGCTCACCTTTTCTGACCTGAAGAAGGTTATCAACGTCATGGCGCCGACCACGGCGCAGATCATCACTCCAACAAGAATCGCTCGACTAGCCACTTTCATTGGGGTTCCTCCTCTGTTTCGCCTCTCAGGCTGCTTATCCTAGGTTCGGGAAATTGGCCGAAACGGGCGCAATGCCCTCTTGCTTCCGAAATGCAAGGTGCAGGTTAGAATTTCCATTTTTGACTTCCCGCCCCGCCGATAACATACACCCAAGTAGGCGATGCTCGAACCAGGTTTTTGACCGCAGAGCCTTGGCGGGGCGAAATGAGTTCGGCCTTGCTGCCCGGCTAGACAAATGCGCTCACTTACAGACAGTTTGTTATAATCCGCACTCGTACTGACCATGAGGCGACGATTCACTGCCCCACTCAACGTAGCTTTTTTCATGGCGGCTGCCTGCGTTCTTTCCGCGAATGCGCGGCGCGTCCACGACTCGGCTCCTCGATCGTTGCCGGCCCAGGATGCATCCGTCGGGAGTGAATCTGACCTCGCCTACTCCAGAAGGCATATCGACAACAAGCTGATACCTGATTTCGGCGAAGTGACTCCCACACTCTATCGTGGAGGGCAGCCGAAAAAGCAGGGGTTTGAGACACTGGCAAAGTCGGGCATCCAGATCGTGGTGGACTTGCGCGGAGACAGGGAAAGTGAACGCGAAGAAGTGACGCGGCTTGGCATGCAATACGTTCCCATGCATTGGCAATGTTCATCTCCGAGGGATAAAATTTTTGCGGCTTTTATCACCCTGATCCGGACAAATCCGCGGAAAAAGATTTTTGTCCACTGCCGTGTAGGGGATGACCGGACGGGTATGATGGTCGCAGCGTATCGCATGGCCGAACAGGGATGGAGCGCGGAGAAAGCAGAAAACGAAATGGTTGATTTCGGATTTAATTTCGTCCATCGGCACTTGATTTGTCCCGGACTGGAAAGCTATGAAAAAGATTTCCCAAACCGCTTTGCCACAAGGCCGGAATTTGAAAAGCTTCGACTTACAAATCAGAGGCAGCCGGCACAATGAAAATCAGGGGCCGGCGGCCGTTCACGAACAGTGCGATCCTTGCGGCCGCATGACGAATTACGCGGAGAACAGGTAAAAATGTCATCAAGGGGAGCGCCGCAAATACCTTCTTGGACTACGGCCCGATGCCTGCTGCTTCTCGCGGCTCTACTCGCCGGCACGATGTTGGCAGGCCATTCCGTTCATTCCCAATCCCGGCCGCCGGCAACTCCACCCGCGATCGTCGTGTCACCGGTTACGCGGACCTTCGTGGTTTGGGGAGATATAAGATTCACCGATCCGGCGCAATGTGATAAGAGCGACCCCTCTGTAAGACAAGCGATCGTGCAGGAAATTGCAGGCATTGTTCCGCCGCCTGATTTCGCGGTCCTGACAGGCGACGTGGTATATCACGGGCATAACAGTCAGGATTGGGATGTCTTTGAAAAACAAACCAAACCTCTCAGAGACGCGAAAATCAAGTTATTCCCGGTCCTGGGGAACCATGATGTGGATGGAGGAGCTGGACGGCCTGATTTCTTTAAACACTTTGCCGAACTGAAGAGTTATTCGCAAGTCGAAAAAGAAGCCTGGTACTCGATAGGCTATGGGAATTCTGTCTTTCTGATGCTGGATAGTCAGGGCGATTATCGAGCGGACTCGCCGCAAGGAACCTGGCTGCGAAATACACTGAAGGGCTTTCCCGAAGATCTGGATTTTTTGTTTATTGTCTTGCACCATCCCGTCGTAACACACGCATCGCAGGGGATCAGCAGAGTTGCCGTTTGCAATGGGCGGAACAGGGCCCTTGTCGCTCCCCACGGGGTCGAAGAGAACGAGAAGAAGTTGAAACTAATCTTGCAGGACTTTTCCCAATCCCATCCGTTAGCCAGGTTGCTGGTATTTTCGGGGCACAATCATAACTACGAAAGGTATGAGGACGAGCGCATAACTTATATTGTGACTGGTGGTGGCGGCGCTACGCCTTATCCGGTGAAGCGCGATCCAAGCGACGCGTATCGCGACAGCGGACCCACCTATCATTATTGCAAGGTCAGTTTTGACGATAAAGGTCTGGTCTTCGATATGTTCAAGTTGGACGCAGAGAAAGGCACGTGGAAGCAGGCCGACACATTTCAGTTGCCGCGACTCTCGGCAAGCTCGGACAAAAAGTGATGGTTCTAAGCCGGATGCGACGCTTCACAAGAAATCCGCTCATCGGAATTCCTCCACTGATTTGATCTCAGAACTTTCTTGAAAAGACACGCGGCGGTTAAACGGTAAACTGAGGTTGCCTGCTGCACTCCACCGGGCTCTGGCATTTTGCGCGGATCAATGTAAATAGATTATGCGCCGCCCGGCTTCTTCGGCAATCGAGACGGGGGATTGTCATGACCTGCGTTCCAGGCCGGGGAATCACTTGCGGGGAATGATTCCAGGGAAGCTTCCTCCACGGGGTCGTCCGCGACGACGGGGGATCGCAACTCGGTTTGAAGTTCCCTTTTGGATGCGTGTTTGGGACGAGGCTTTCGCATGTGCTGCCCTTGATTGCATTCTTGCCGTTCTTGGGGAGGCTGTCAATTGCGCTCTAGCCGGTGGACACGCCAAGCATCGACCGGAAGACAGAAGCTAAAGCTCACATCTCGGCTAGCTCTCTTCCAAGAAAGTCGTCACTTATTTTTTATTTCGTTGATTACTGCTCGCCTAGCTGGCGCAGGGCCGCGGCGCTTTGCTGGCGGACGATGGGGCTGGGGTCGTTGTGCAGGCGATCGCGCAGGACGGCCACGGTTTGCGGGTCTTGCCCGCCCGATCCTCCGGATTCAGCCTCGGATTGCAGCGCGGTCAGAAGAAGATGGATGGCGTCAACACGCACCCCGGAACTGGCGTCGCTTTCGAGCGCGTCCAAAAGCGCGTCGCGCACCGCAGGGTCCTGCTCGAATCCCCGCAGCGCTTCGAGCGCCTTCCGGCGCACTCCGGGATTGGGGTCGAGTCGGGCTGCGGCGCAGAGCGTGTGGCGCACGTCCGGGTCCGCGGCGTTCCTGCGCAGCACGTCCAGCGAATCGAGGCGCACGTCGGGATCAAACCGCTGGCCGTTCTCCAGCAAAAAGGTGAGCGCGCGCTGCACGTCCGCATCATCGGGCGCGCCGACGATATTCATCGGCGTGGGAGACATCAGCTCAACCTGCACGGTGGGAGTTTGCGAGCCGGATGGCGTCACCCAGGCCACGTGGGCGCTGTCCACGCGGCGAAGTTGCTCGTCAGTCACCCGGGGCGGCGCGGATGTATTGGAGGAAGTGGACGCGCTCGACGCAGCACCCGAAGCCGACAGCCTCGTAGGGGCGGAGAATGTGGGCAGGCCAGGTGGAACCACCTGCGGCGGAACAACGCGCAGTCTTTGTCCCGCGACGCCCGCGAGGAATCCGGCCACCACCAGCACCGTCATGCTCATGGCCGGATGATAGATGAGCGTATGGCGCAGCGCGCCCCACCACGCCATGGGCGAAAAAATCGAGGGCCACATCGAGCCATCCGCGCGTGTCTTACGGTCGTCGAGCGATTCCGCCAGCTCGCTGCGGCATTGCGCGAGCAGCAGGCCGGAGCGGTCCAGCGAATCGGCCGGCTGGTCGAGCGCTGCGACGGCCTGTTGCAGGCGGCCTTCGCGCAAGACCACGGCGGCGCAAGCGGGACATTGCGCGAGGTGCGCATCGAGCTGCGCGCGTGTGCCGGCGTCCAGTTCATCGCAGGCATGGAGAATCGCCAGAGACTCGATCTCTTCGCAGCGAATGCCCTGGTCGTTTTGAGACGTGCCTTGTGGCGTATCGCTCACAGCAGTCCTTCCAATTGCGCCCGCAGTTTGCGCGTCGCGCGAAAAAGTGAATTCTTCACCGTTTCTTCCGTCGTGCCCAGGGCATCTCCGATGGCGCGAAGTTTCAGCCCCTGGTAATGCTTCATCTCAAAGACCATGCGCTCGCGAGGCGTCAGCTGATCGAGAGCGGTGGAAATCCGGCGGCCGATTTCGAGTCCCCTCATACGGCGCTCGGGATCGGATAGCGCTCCGTGGTCCTGTTGCCGGTCGAAGAAATCGCCTGGCGTTGTCTCACCATTCCGGTTAGACGCAAGTTCGGGCGCTTGGTCTTCCGGCCTGCTGCTTCGGCGGCGCAGGTGATCGAGGCAGACGTTGGTAACGATGCGGTAGGTCCAGGTATAAAAGCTGCACTCGAATCGGAAGCGCGGCAGATTTTTGTATATCTTGAGGAACGATTCCTGATAGACGTCGCGTGCATCTTCCGTCTTGTGAAGGATATTCAGGGCAATTCGCAGCACGTCGCGGTCGTAGCAGTGCACCAACTCCTCAAACGCTTCGCGGTCGCCGCCCTGCGCGCGTTCAATTAAGGCGCGTTCATCGGACGGGGCCAGGCTGCGCTGAGCGACCCCCAGGGCAGGGGTGCTATCCGCGGGATCTCCCGAGGCGTTAACGGACCAGGCCATGGTTATTTCTTCTGCAGCCATCGTAGTGTGCTCGCATGAAATGCTCGGACCGCTACAAAGTAATTAGACGCACCAGCACACGAAAAGGTGAGCAGCTGTTTCGGCGTTATCCCCGAATGCAGAATGCTCTAACTGTTTCATTCCCAATATATTAGACTACCGCCGTTTCAGCAAAGGTTTTGGTGGCACACGCTCCAGCCTGTGTGGTCTTGGTGCATGCAAGGACCAAACCACACAGGCTGAAGCGTGTGCCACCAAAAGCCGACGCCAGTGCCATCGCAAATGAAAACTCCAAAGTTCATAAACAGCAAAGGCCGCCTGAAAAGCGCCGCGAAAATTTCCGTCGTGCCCATGATCACGGCGACGTACTTCATGGTTGCCGGCGGCCCCTACGGTCTCGAAGACATCGTCCAAAAGGCGGGTTATGCCGCGGCGTTAATCATCCTGGTAATAACTCCCCTGCTCTGGAGCCTGCCCACTGCCCTGATGGTCAGCGAACTGGCTACGGCCATCCCGGAAGAAGGCGGCTTCTACATCTGGGTGCGCCGGGGGATGGGCCGGTTCTGGGGATTTCAGGAAACCTGGCTGACGCTGGCGGGCAGCGTGTTTGAAATGGCGCTGTACCCCAATCTCTGCATTGCCTACATCGGCCAGTTTGCGCCGGGGCTTGTTGACGGACATCGCGGGCTGATTCTAGGTTTTGCCATGATTGCGATTTGCACGGCGTGGAACGTCTTGGGGGTACGCTCGGTCGGCGAAGGTTCAGTATGGCTGAACGTGGCGCTTCTCGTACCCTTCGTCGCGCTCACAATTCTGGCGCTCGGAAGCGGAAAGATTGCCGGGGGTGCAGGCGCGGCCGCGGTCCCGTTGCGCCATGCCGACTTGCTTGGCGGCGTGCTCATCGCCATGTGGAATTACATGGGCTGGGACAATTTATCCACGATTGCGGGCGAAGTCGAGGCGCCGCAGCGGACGTATTCGCGCGCCATGTTTGGCGCGGTTTTGCTGGTCGTTGTCAGCTACCTGATTCCCGTGGGCGCGGTTGCCCGCACCGGAATCGATCCGAATCGCTGGACGACTGGCGGCTGGGTCGATATCGGGCAAATCGTCGGCGGCGAAACATTGGCCGTCGCAATTGCGCTCGCCGGCGTGATTGGGGCCATCGGATCGTTCGGCGCCCTGATGCTTTCCTTCACGCGGCTGCCGCTGGTGATGGCGGAAGACGGCTATCTCCCGCGTGTTTTCGCGCGGCGCGATGCGCGCACGGGCGCGCCGTGGGTGGCGATCCTGGTGTGCGCGATTTTGTGGGCCATTTGCTTTCCCCTCGGCTTCGAGAAGAGCCTGCTGCTGGACGTGATGCTGACGGGTTTGAGCATCCTGCTGGAATTTTGGGCGCTGGTGGCGCTGCGCGTGCGCGAACCGGAGCTGGCGCGTCCGTTCCGCGTTCCCGGCGGAATGGCGGGAGCGGTGGCTGTCGGCGTTCCGCCGCTGGCGCTGATGATATTGGCTTTTGCGCGCAACCTCACGGAGCGCATCGGTTCGACAAATGAACTGGTGATTGGCGTCGCGGTGATCGCAGTGGGAGTCGCGCTCTATTTTCTCAGCCGGGCGCTGGCTAGAAAATCTGACTCCCCCACGAAAGACCGCTAAGCAGTCCTTCGCGAAACATTGGCGCCTCCAGCGGCTCACGCTTCAAGCCTGTGTGGTTTTGGCCAGGCAAAATTCAAAACCCCACAGGCTGAAGCGTGTGCCACTTAAGCGCCGCGCTGCCAGCCCATCAGAGGCCACGCAAGGATGGCGATGGCGATCGCCAGGACGGCGTAGCCGTTGGCATGCAAGGAGGGATTGGGCTGCTCGAGCAGATCAATCGCACTGGGAACGAGCGTCACCAGGGCGGCGAGCAGGAAGTAGCCCAGCACGTTGAATCGCGCGATGTGCGCGACTCCGAACCAAAGCGCGGCGACAGCCAGAAGTTGGATCGCGGCTTCGCGCAAAAACGCGCCGGGTGTGGCGACGTTCTTGGCCATCAGGACGGCATAGAGAATCATGAGCCCGGCGCGCGCCCACGTGCCGCGAACGTAAGCGGCGACAAGGCCCGCCGCCAATCCGAGCAGTCCCACGGCAAGAAAGCCGGCGGCGATTGCCGACGCGAGAGCCCCCGCCGCGGGATTGAGCAGGTCCAGGTTTTGCGGAACCCCGGCTGCCAAGGTGTGGCGCAACAGCGGCCAGCGGGCCAACAGCGCGGGCAGGCGCGCGAGACCCATCGCCGCGGCGGAACCGAAAAGCGCCACGCAGAATGCGTCCCGGAAGTAGGCGGGCTTCCATTCGCGCCACGCGGTAATGCGTCCGGCGCCAAACGCGCGCTCCAGGAAAAACCAGGCAAGCCCCGGTAAGAGCACCGCACCGGCCACATAAATCGCCATGCTGAAAAGCAGGGAGATGAACAGGATGACGTAGAAGATTACCAGCGGCGATGCCGTCGAGTAGGTTTGAAGAATTTGCGGGATCCGGTTTGCGGAGATAACAATCGCCGCCAGCAGCATCAACACCGACAATTTCCCGAGAGTGCGCCATGGAACGCGCGCCACGTCCGGACTTTTCAGGCTACGCAGGAAAATGACCAGAGCGGCGAGGAGCGCCGCGCCGATTCCGAGAGCGAGACCGTACTTCTGCGCAAGTTGCGCGGGAGTGTCGCGGCTTTCCACGTCGCGCCAGGTTTCGGGAATCTTGATATACACGCGATAGCCGGAAACTTCGTCGCCTTGCACCTGCAACTGTAAGCGGATGTGAGCGCCCGCCGCGGCGGGCTGGGCTGACGCCGCATCGAGCGCGGTTTTTTGTTCCCACTCAAAGCTGTGATCGGTCCTGGCGGGCTTTTTATCTGTGTGCGTCTCGACCAGGTTCCAGTCCGCGAGGTTCACGCCCTTCCGGTCGCGCAAAAATACTTCGGCGCGCGCCTGAGCTTCTTCTTTGGAGAGATTCGCGCCGGGAGCCTTTTCGTCGAGCAAGTGATGTATGGAATGAAGTGCACCGTCCGGTTTCAAAACAACGAAGTATTCTTCCGTTTGCGAATCGCGGAAATAGCGGATGGTCCAGAAGGCGGAAGGGACCTGGTCGCGGTAAATGCGGTTGGCGGCGGCGATGCCGATGGCGCGGCGCAGATATTCATTGGTGTAACCGTCGAAGGTGTAGGTGAGCGTCGTGGCGTGGTGATAGGTTCCCGGATCAATGTTGATCTGGCGCAAGGCCTCGTCGCCGCGCCCTGTGGCTTGCTGCGAGTTGATCTGGAAGCGGACAAAATCGCCGATCGTCTCCCGCTTGACTCCTGCCACGAGCGCCATGCCGAGCACGCCGCAAGCAATCAAGATAGCCATCGATCGCGAAGACATGGCGGCTTGGCTCACCGGAGTACTTGCGGTCGCGGCAGACGGCGCGATTTCGGCAGGCGCAGTTTTCTCCGGCTCGATCCGCGCCGCGTCAGTCGGCTGCCCCCCAAGGGGCCGGGCGCTGTTCAAGAGCGACGAGTCGGCCGTGAATCCGCCCCGCGAAATATAGGAGACGGCGGCGATGGCCAGGGGAATCAGCGCGGCGCCGCCCACGAGCGCTCCGGAGATGCGCAAGTAAGCGCCGTGCGAGCGCAGCAAGGACGTACTGATGAGGAACGCATCCACGGTGTAGTGCCAGACAAGCGTGGCCCAGATTCCCCAGCGCAGCAGGACCAGGCCGGCGACGATGCCGATGAGGCCGACTTCCAGGCCGCGAATGTACGCGGGCTCCTGCGGATAATTACTATGTAGGAACCCCCAGAAGAAGGCAGGCAGGACCACGGCCAGAAAGCGCGACCTCGTCACGCGCAGCAAAAACGGAATCGCGAACAGGCGGAAGAGAAATTCCTCGCTGGTCGCGGCGTAGATGCCGATCGCCAGCGGGTAGACCCAGGGCACGTAGGTGCTGACCACGTTTTCGTAGTTGAGGTCTTGCGGCGCCCAGGCTCCCAATTTGCTGCTGACGATGTAGAACACGGTGATGTAACCGATGTGCGCGGCGGCCAGGCAAATGCCGATGACGTTGGCGCGGAAAAATTCCCTGGTGCGAATACCGGGCAGGCGTAATCCCACATCCAGCCTGATTTTATCGGGCAGAAGGATACGGTAAAGAGGTTCTCCAGGCACGATGGCAATCACGACCAGTAGCGCGCTTGCCGCGCTCAGCAGCGCGGCCTGGCCCACCTGGCTCAGGAAAAAACTGGAGTACGGCGTGTTCGTATTGTATTCCGCGCGGTCCAGCGGCCATTGATTCATGGTCATGAGGAAGAACAGAACGGTGAGGAATATGCCGAGCGCGAGGCCGGTGCGCCATTCGAGCAAGCCGCGGCGTCCCAGAGAAACGATTACATACAAGCAACCGCCAATCAAAAACGCGTAAGGAATGAGCGCGATAAATTCTAGAACATTGTTGGACGACCGCAAATGTTCGTAGCCGCGAGTCCACGCTTCGGGAACTTTCAGGAATTCGCTATAACCGCTGACGCGGTCGCCGGCCAGCGTGACGGTCAGACGGTAGGGCGCGTCCTTGGCGTGGAAGCCGCGCCGCTCCCAGGCGAAACTCCAATCGCGGCGCGCCGGACGCTCCGTGGGGTTCGCTTCCTCCTCTCGAAAATCGTAGCGGGAAAGGTCGGCGTGCAGCGTGTCTCGCAGAAAGGCTTCCGCCGTGCCCTGCGCCGCGGCGCGTTCGAGGCGCGCGCCCGGCGCAGCTTCCTCGAGTGCGTGCGTGTAGCCGACGATGTCTCCGGCGGGACTGACACGAACTTTGAATTCTTCTTTTTGCAGGGGACGGAAAAACCGCGTGTCCCAATACCAGATGTGGACTTCGCCCGCCATCATCCGGTTGGCTTGTTGCAGGCCTACTTCGCGCTCGAGGTACGTTTTCGCGGTATCATCCACATCGAAAACGATGCTCGAATCATACCCGCTGAGTTGCGCGCCCTGCGCTGCCGCAAATTGCCTGGCGATGTCCAGGGCGTCCGCGCGCGGCACCTTGAACTCGACCGAGGCTTCCGGAAAAGCTCGAAAGAAATACGTGTAGGCTACGCCCGCGCCGAGTACGCCTGCAAGAATCCAGATCAGGAGAATTTTTGCGTCTTTCCCGTCGAGCCGTTCCAGCGGCAAGCACGCCTCCCTTGGCGCAGGCACAAGCAAACTATCTTTTCCCATGCCGCAGGGGATTGCAAGCCATTCGGTGCTTCCCTGTGGCACACGCTTCAGCCTGTGGATTCTCGTCCTTGCAAGGACCAAACCCCACAGGCTGAAGCGTGTACCACTGGTGCGTGATATAAACAAGAAATGCCCGTGACGCCCGCAACCGAGCTGATGTACCTCAAAGGCGTAGGCCCGCACCGCGCGGAAATTCTCGCCAAGCGCGGACTCAGGACGTTTGAAGATCTGCTGGGGTATTTGCCCTTCCGGTATGAAGACCGCATCCGCTTCGCGAAAATTCGAGAGATCGCGCCGGGACGTGTCTACACCCTTCGCGCGCAGGTCCTCAGCGGCAGCCTCGTCCGCTACACGCGAGCCCGCGGAGGGATGTATCACCTGCTCGTGAGCGACGACACCGGCTCGCTGCCCTGCAAATTTTTTCACAGCCCCTATCTCGAAAAAAAATTCAAGCCCGGCCAGGGACTGGTTCTTCACGGGAAAGCGGAAGTGGATGCGATGCGCCCCGGCCGGATCGAGATGATCAATCCGGAATACGAATTGCTCGGCGGAGAAGACGCGGACTCGACCGAGGTCGGCCGCATCGTTCCCATTTACGAAGCCACTGGCGGCATCAGCTCGCGGTCGATGCGGCGCATCGTTTATCTGGCGCTCGAAAAATTTTCCGGCGCGCTGCCCGACCCGCTGCCCGCGGAAATTCTGGCGCGATATAAATTCCCTTCGCGGCGAGAGGCCATCCGGTTCGTGCATTTCCCGCCGGCGACGGAATCGCTGGAGGCGCTGAATTCGTTTCGTTCGCCAGCCCACCTGCGCCTGATCTTCGAGGAATTTTTCTTTTACCAGTTGAGTGTGGCCATGCGGAAGAAGTCGGCGCAGCAGCAGGCGGGGATCGCATTTCGCGTGCGCGAGCCGGCCATTCGCGAAGCGATCAAGCGCGTGCTGCCGTTCAAGCCCACCGGCGCGCAGAAGCGCGCGCTCGGGGAAATCGCGGCGGACCTGGAGCGCGGCGTGCCGATGAACCGCCTGCTGCAGGGCGACGTCGGCAGCGGCAAGACCATCGTCGCCCTGGAAGCCGCGACCATCGTCATCGAAAACGGCTATCAGGCGGCGCTGATGGCGCCGACCGAAATTCTCGCCGTGCAGCATTTCCTGGCCGCGGGGAAAATTTTTGCGCGGGCGGGTTACCGGGTCGAGCTGCTGATCAGCGGAATGAAAGCGTCGGAGAAGAAAGCCGCGCTCGAGCGCGTGCGCTCCGGCGAAGCGCAGCTCGTGGTCGGGACGCACGCGCTGCTCGAGCCCCAAGTGCAATTTCACCGGCTGGGACTCGTGATCGTGGATGAACAGCACCGATTCGGCGTATTGCAACGCAAAGAGCTGATGGAAAAAGGGACGGCGGCCGATGTACTCGTGATGACGGCGACGCCGATCCCGCGCACACTTTCGTTGACGCTCTACGGTGACCTGGACATTTCGGTGATCGACCAGATGCCGCCGGGACGCGTGCCGATCGCCACGCGCGTTTCATCCGAAGGCAATTTGCCGGGCGTGTGGGATTTTCTGCGGCGCGAAATGGCGGCCGGGCGGCAAGCCTATGTCGTGTACCCGGTGATCGAGCAATCGAAATCCGCCGAATCGGAGCGCTCGCTGAAAGCGGCCATCGTGGAATTTGAGCGCCTGCGCAGCCAGATTTTTCCCGACCGGCACGTGGGCCTGCTGCACGGCCGCATGAAAAGCGAGGAAAAGGAAGACGTGATGGAGCGTTTTCGCCGCCACGAAATCGATCTCCTGGTCGCCACCACGGTGATCGAAGTGGGCGTCGACGTTCCCAACGCCACCGTGATGGTCATCGAGCACGCCAACCGCTTCGGCCTCTCTCAATTGCACCAGCTTCGCGGGCGCATCGGGCGCGGCGGAGATAAGGGCACGTGCATCCTGATCGCTCCAAAGAATCCCGGAGACGACGCGCGCGTGCGCCTCGAAACCATGGTGCGCACCACCAACGGCTTCGAGATCGCCGAAACCGATTTGAAATTACGCGGCCCCGGCGAATTTTTCGGCACGCGCCAGCACGGCGAACTCGGCTTCCACATCGCCAACCCGATTCGCGATTTTGAGTTGCTGGAGGCCGCGCGCCGCGAAGCGCTCGCTCTCGTCGAGCCCCCCGAAGCCGAGCCCGCGCGCCTGCGCCTCCTGGCCCATCTGCCGGCCGAGTGGCAGCGCCGCTATCAGCTCGCGTCGGTCGGATAAATGCTTTGGAACCACGGATGCACACAGATAAACATGGATGAAGAAAGATAAGAGATGTTAAGGAAGGCTGCGATTGTGCTCAAAGACTTTGGATTATTAGTTGTAGTTCCGGGCAGCCATTGCCTCGAAATTTTAGACTTTTCTTCATCCGTGTTCATCTGAGTGCATCCGTGGTTCCAAAGGGTTTCTTCATGCGCGTAATCGCCGGCAAATACCGGAGCAGGACGCTGCGCAGCTTGAAGGGGCAGAAGCTGCGGCCGACGAGCGACCGCTTGCGGGAGACGCTGTTCAACATTTTGGGGCCGGCGATTAGCGGCGCCGCGTTTGTGGATCTCTACGCGGGCACGGGAGCGGTGGGCATCGAAGCTCTCAGCCGGGGAGCGCGCCACGTGATTTTTGTGGAACAGCATGCGCCCGCGGTGGCGTTAATTCGCCGCAATCTGGAGTCGTTGGGAATCGGCGCGGAAGCGGAAATTCTCGGCATGGATGCGGCGCGCGCGATCGAACGGCTGGAGGCGCGTCGCGTTCACGCGCAATTCGTTTTTCTCGATCCGCCGTACGCGGCCGATGCCGAATATGAAAACGCTCTCGAGGCTCTCGGAAAATCGCCGCTGGTCTCGCCGGAGGGGCGCGTGATCGTGGAGCACTTGAAGAAGCGTGAGCTCGCCGAGCGAGCGGGGGAGCTGGAGCTTGCGCGCGTGGTCGAACAAGGGGACGCAGCGCTCAGTTTTTACAGGCTTGCGCTGGCTGCGTAGGACGGGCTTCAGCCTGTCGGTGTTCGGCTTGCGATGCGGCGAAGAAATTCAGACAGGCCGAAGCACGTCCTACCGGTAAGTCAGTTCTTTTTCTTGAACAAATTCTTCAGGGCGTTTACGTCGTCCTGCACCGTGGGCTGCTGGCCGGAAGGCGCGGTAGAAGGCGTCGAACCCGATGCGGTGGAGGGCGCGCCAAAACTGGGGGCGCCGTTGCCAGGCCGCACTTTCGGGCTCTCGACCGTTCCTCCGAGCGCGAACGGCACGGTAATTTTTCCGACCCGGCTCCCGATCAGCCCGCCGACAACGCTGCCCACCTTGCTTGCGCCCAGGGCCGACGCAGGATTCACCTGAACCGTGCCCTGATAGTCCAGCGTGCCGTCGAGCCCTAGGCTGCCGCGCAGGTCCACGATACCGGCGGAAGAATCCAGATGAATCTGTTTGCTGGAAACACGCTGGTCGGCGATGTTGATGTCGCCTTCAAGCACGCTAAACGGCGTGTCGCCGCCGACGCCCCCCATTTTCATGACGGATTCCGCGGCGCCCGCCAGATTGACGCCCGGCAAATGTCCGTTGCGGACCGAAAATTTACCCGTGCCCATGAGCGTTTTTTTCCAGGCCGCGCTCAGGGAGCCGCCGAGTTGCGGCAGGTCAAGCTCCCCCGTGCCGCCCATTTTTCCACGCGCCGAGGGAGAAACGTCGAGGACCTTGGCGACATCCAGGTTGCGCAACTGCATATTCGCGGTGAAGCGCGCCGGGTCGGTCACGCGGTCCACGCGCGAGGAAATTTGCAGCGTGCCGCCGTACATGCCGATGGAAATCGGCCACAGCTCCGCGCGATCCGTGTACACGCGAACCTCGACGTTCGCGGGGCCCACGGCGTAGGGCTTTGTCGTAATTTTCTCGATGTTGATGTGTCCCCGGGCGATCAGTTCACTCTTTGCCGCAGGAGAGGAAGCCGGCGCCGCTTTTGGAGACGCAGCCGGCGCCGATTTGGTTTTGGCCGCCGCCTTGGCCGGCGCTGCGGAGCCCGCCGGCTCAGGATCAGCCCCCGTGGCCGATGAAGGGATGCCCGGCCCGCTGCCGGCAACGTCGATCAACTTATCCACATCGAGCTGCGAGGCGCTCATCTCAAAATTCACAACCGGATGCTCGAAGTCGGGCACGTTCACGGTCCCTTTGATGTCGGCGGCAGTCGCGAGGTCGGCGACAAATTGCGCATCGAGCTTTCCGCCGGACAAAGTGAATTTGCCGGTGTGAAACGCGATGGGGTCCTTCCAGCCGCTCAGGGCCAGCGTCACGCTGGAAAGATTCGATTCCGCCTGCCAGTCATGCATGCGCATCGGGCTCACGGCAAAATTGTGCAGCGTGATGTTGATGCCCTTGGTATCAGCGAGCGGAGCCGCGGCGCCCTTGATGACGCTGCCCACCACGATTTCGGCGCCGGCCAGATTGATGCTGTCGATTTGATCCAGCGTCATGCTGGAAGACGACTCGCCGGACTTTGCCAGCGGCGAATCGGAGGACTCGAAAGTGTAATTATTTTTCCCGCTGCTTTCCGTGAGGAGAATCAGCTTCGGGCGCACCAAATCCACCGAATTCACATGGATGGTTCCATGGAGAAGCGGGGCGAGCGCCACATTCACGCCGATTTCGTCGGCTCCCACCAGATCGCCGCCGGGAAAGCCGGGAGGGTTGCTGATGTGCAAGTCCGTGACGGTCACGCCGGCCCCGGGAAAGAGCCGCGCATGAATCGGTCCGAGCGTGACTTTCCGCCCAGTCTGTTTCGCGATGGCGGTGGCGATCGTGTCACGGTAGCGATCGACGTTCAGGAAATAAGGCACGGCCAAAACGACAAGGAGCAACAACACAAAAACGCTCAGAAGGATCTTTGCCCAAAGCGGGAACCGCCTGGTTTTTGTTACCGAGGAAGAAGGGGTAGCCATGGCAATTCACATTCTCCGGGAAGCATATAGCCGCATGGAAGCCCGGGTGGCCGTCGAGGCCATATCGTGGCAAATCGCGTGGCGAACGGCAAGGCATTAGTGGCGCAGGCTTCAGCCTGTGGGTTTGGTTGCGCCAGGGGTCTGTCGTGCTCCAACCAGCCCACACAAGTTGAAGCCCGTTCTACGCAGTTTGCTTTAACGCCCGTTCGAGGATGGTCAGGCACTGCTGGGCGCGCTCGCGGAGGGCGTCGTCGCGGTGGCCAGAATCCTGCTCGCGCGAATGCAGTTCGTCGGCAATGGCCATGGCCGCGAGCACCGCGACTCGCACGGAATCTACTGTCTGAGTCGCTTCCGCGACCGCAATCATTTTTTCGTCCACGAAGCGCGCCAGCTTCTGGACGTAGGCTTCGTCCAGATCTCCTCCCAAGGTGTAACTCTGCCCGTAAATCTCCACTTTCACGCGATTCGACATTCGTCTGCTCCCGGCTGGAAGCGCTTATTCTGTTACGTTCCACCGCGCATGGCAAGCAAGTTCCAGCGAGAGCGGTTTCCTCAACGTGAAAACGCGGTCGCGTTGTCGCGCCAAAGGCGCGAAGTATGCCAGCCCGGGGCAACGCCCCGGGTATCTTGACCAAATATTCTCGTCCGCCCTGAAGGGGCGGAGGATTCCTGCGCCCCTTCAGGGCGCGCCACAATTGATCAGCTCCCAGACCCAGGGCGTAGCCCTGGGCTGGTATCCGGCGGCGCTTTCAGCGCCGAAAAATGTAGTATGGCTTTGAGTCAAAAGCACGTCTCGTTAGTGATTCCAGAATGGCTATTCCAGAATGATGCGAAGGAATTTTTTTTTCCCAATCTTCAACATGTGGGTGCCAAGTTGGTTCAAATCAATTTTTGCTGAGGGGTCGCCGATAATTTTCCCGTCAACCTCAAAACCGCGCCCCTTGATGATTCTTTCAGCCTCAGACGCGGAAGAAACCTGCTCCAATTCGAACAAGAACCGGGTCCACTTTTCGATTCCCGTGGATGAAAGTCGTAGTAATTTCGTGTTCGTGATCAGGCCATCTTGCTGATACCACTGAAAATGTCCGAGACCTAAACGTTGAATAGTGATTTCTCTTACCTGTTCCGGCGCTTCGCGATCGCGGAAGACGCGCTGAAATTCAGCGGCGGCTTTTTCCGCAGCGGCCTCCCCGTGGAATCCGGCGATGATTTCCTTGGCCAGCTGCATCTTCACGTCCATCGGGTTCGCGCTACCCGCCTCGCACATCTTGCGCAATTCTTCCCAACCAGACTTTTCCCGATCTGTGACTAAATCCCAGTACGACCACATAAGCTCGTCGGGAATCGACATCAGCTTGCCGAACATGTCCGAAGGCGCTTCCGTGATGCCGACGTAATTGCCCAGCGACTTCGACATTTTGCGCTGGCCGTCGAGGCCCACGAGGATCGGCATAGTCAGCGCCACTTGCGACGGCTGCCCGTAGGCGTGCTGAATCTCGCGGCCCACAAGCAGATTGAATTTTTGCTCCGTGGCGCCCAGCTCGACGTTGGTTTCGAGCGCGACCGAATCGTACGCCTGCAGAAGCGGATAGAGCAGCTCGTGGATGGCGATAGGCAGGTTGCCCGCAAGACGCGAGCGAAAATCTTCGCGCTCGAGCATGCGCGCCAGGCGATAGTGCGCACACAGGCGAATCATATCGTGTCCCGATAGTTTTCCGAGCCACTCGCTGTTGTAGCGCACCTCGGTATTTTCCCGGCTCAGGATTTTGTAGACCTGTTCGAGATACGTTTTGGCATTCGCGTCCACTTGCTCGCGCGTCAGCGGCGGGCGCGTCTCGGATTGCCCTGTGGGATCGCCCACCATCGCCGTGAAATCGCCGATCAGAAAAATCGCGGTGTGCCCCAGATCCTGAAAATGCTTAAGCTTGCGCAGCACCACGGTGTGCCCAAGGTGCAGGTCGGGCGCCGTCGGGTCCACCCCCAGCTTGACGCGCAGCGGTTTGCCGGACTTCCGCGAAGTTTCCAGCTTCGCGCGCAAATCCTCTTCGCGAATAATCTCCGCCGCGCCTTTGCGCAGATAGGCGACCTGTTCGTCGACGGACTTGAATTGAGGCTTCGATGTCATGATGGATTGGCGAGCGCAATCACGCGGCGCCCCTCGATGCGATATTTCCCGGAAAGGACCAGGCGCACGGCTTCGGTGTAAATGCGGTGCTCCTCAGCGAGGATGCGCGCCGACAGCGTTTCGTCCGTATCGTCCTCGCGCACCGCCACGATGGCCTGCGCCAGGATCGGCCCGGCATCCAGATTTTCGTCCACCAGATGCACGGTGCACCCGCTGAACTTCACGCCGTATTCCAGCGCCTGTCGCTGCGCCTCAAGTCCGGGAAATGACGGCAAAAGCGACGGGTGAATATTCAGAATACGCTGCGGAAACGCGGCGACAAAATACGGCGACAGCAGGCGCATGAACCCTGCAAGGCACACCATCTCGACGCCCGCCTTCCGCAGCTCCTCCACTACCAGCCGGTCGTAGTCCTCGCGCGCCAGGCCTTTTGACGGAATCGCCTTCGCCGCGATTCCTCGCGCCGCCGCCAGCGCCAGACCCGGCGCGCCTTCGCGATTGCTGATCACCAAGGCAATTTCCGCGCCGGGAATTCGTCCGGCCGCAATACTGTCGGCCAGCGCCTCGAAATTCGACCCACGCCCGGACAGCAGCACGCCAATGCGATGTGACATAAGGAAAAGACGTTAGCATAACCGCGCGGCGCATCCAATCCCGGCGCCACAAGCCGGGGACTCAGTTTGACTCCTGCTGAACTAAACGGCTGCCCGCCCAAAATGCGGGCGGCCTCTACAAAACCTACAACCAACGGGGCGGAACGGGCATCTCCCTTTTCAACTTGAGCCAACACCGCGTTCCAGATAAACGCCCTCATCGCCGCAAGTCGTGTCCATATCTACCCCTGTTGAACAGTAGACTAATTACGGCCTTGGGAACAGGTGTTCCGGATGCCCTTCAGTCTTAAACTAAGCAGTACTAGCCGATTGCTTCATTGAACGCGCGGTTTTTGCTTCCTTCAAGAATCAGACTTGTGAGGAATTCAGCCAGCTCTATGCTCACTGAACGCAAACAGTTGTTCGCTGGAAGCGGCTTTGTTCTCGCGCTCGCGCTAGGACTGTGGGGTTGCGTCGGCTCCATTAACCCATCGTCATCGACGAAATTAGATGTTCCCCGTTTCGCCATCCAGCCCGCAAGCCAGACTGTCACTGCGGGGCAACCGGCAAACTTTTCCGTGACCGTGACTGGAACCGGGCCGTTCACTTACCGGTGGCAGAAAGACAATGCCGACATCAGCGGCGCGAACTCGTCAACCTATACCACGCCCGCGACGGTTTCCGGCGACAACGGAGCGACGTTTCGCGTGATCGTCTCTAACTCGGCCGGCAGCGCGACCAGCGCTTCCGCTACTTTGACCGTAAATTCCGCTCCGGTGGGGCCCAGCATTTCCGCGCAGCCTGCCAATCAAACGGTGACGGTGGGGCTGACGGCGACATTTTCCGTAGTCGCGGCGGGAACCCCGCCTCTCACCTATCAGTGGCAGAAAAACAACGCCGATATTTCCGGCGCGAACTCGGCAAAGTACACGACGCCCCCAACGGTTTCCGGCGACAGCGGCGCGACCTTCCGCGTGAAGGTCACCAACCCGGTGACCACCATTACCAGCAATCCGGCAACTCTTACGGTCAACCCGGTGGTCACTTCCTCCGGAACCGACGTGACCACATATCACAACGACATCGCCCGCACCGGCCAGAACACCACGGAAACAATCTTGACGCAGGCCAATGTGAATATGACAACGTTCGGCCTGCTCCGCAACCTCGCCGTTGATGGCTTGGTGGACGCGGAGCCGCTGTACCTGTCGCTACTCTCTGTGGCGGGCGCTGTTCACAACGTCGTGTTCATCGTGACCGAGCACGACTCGGTCTACGCTTTCGATTCCGATACCGGCGCGCGGCTGTGGAAAGTTTCGCTGCTCAGTTCGGGCGAAACCACCAGCGACGATCGCGGCTGCGGGCAAGTCACCCCGGAAATCGGCATCACCTCGACCCCAGTGATCGACCGCAACGCCGGCGCGCACGGCATCCTGTACGCCGTGGCCATGTCGAAAAACGGGTCCACGTATTTCCAGCGCCTGCACGCCCTTGACATCACCACGGGCGCCGATTTGGAAGGCGGCCCCATCACGGTTCAGGCGACCTATCCCGGGACCGGCGACAACAGCTCCGGAGGACAAGTGGTGTTCGATCCCGGGCAGTACAAGGAACGAGCCGCGTTGCTTCTTCTGAACGGTGTGATTTATACCAGCTGGGCGTCGCACTGCGACTTCAGCCCGTACACTGCGTGGATCATGGGATATAACGAGAGGACCCTGGCGCAAACGAGCGTCCTCAATCTGACTCCCAACGGCAGCGAAGGGTCGATCTGGCAGAGTGGCGGAGGCCTGGCGGCGGACGCGCAGGGAAACATCTACGCCTTGATAGCCAACGGCACATTTGACACCGCCCTGGACGTGAACGGCTTTCCAGACCAGCAAGATTACGGCAATGGTTTCGTCAAGGTATCCACCACGGGCGGCAATCTCAAGGTCGCGGATTATTTCAACATGTCGAACACGGTGAACGAGTCGGGCGGTGACGTGGATCTCGGCTCCGGCGGCCCCATGGTGCTGCCCGACCTGAGCTACGGGACGGTGGGCACGCTCAATCTGGCGGTTGGGGCGGGGAAAGACGGAAATCTTTACGTTGTAAACCGCAACAACATGGGCAAATGGAACGCAAACTCAAACAACGTCTATCAGGAATTGCCCGGGGCCTTGCTCAACGGGGTGTGGGGCGTGCCGGCATATTTCAACAACGCGGTTTACTACTGCGATGTCAACTCCACTCTGAAATCCTTCTCGATCGCGGGCGGAAAACTTTCCACCACACCTGTCCAGACGGGCGCATCCTTTACCTACCCAGGGCTGCTGCCCAGCGTTTCGGCAAACGGAACCTCCAACGGCATCGTGTGGGGGATTGAAAATACGGGCAACGCCGTCCTGCACGCCTTCGCCGCGAACAACTTGACGCAAGAGCTTTACAACAGCGACCAGGCGTCCAACGGCCGCGACCATTTCGGCAGCGGCAACAAATTCATCACGCCGATGATCGCCGACGGCAAGGTATTCGCCGCAACCACAAACAGCGTAGCCGTGTTTGGCCTGTTGCCGTAACCAGCCAGTGGCTCAGGCTTCAGCCTGTTGCATTTGGTCCTGGCAAGGTCAAACCCCCACAGGCAGAATCCTGTGCCACCAAACATCCCTATCGAAATTCTTACCTCTTGAGCACCAGCGTCCCCGCGATCAAATCATGCAGCGCCTGCTTCTTTTCCGTGAACCCTGCCATGATGTAACCGATTGCCAGCGGAACCATCCCGCTCACGATTTTCGCGAAGAAGCGGCCGGTGGCGTGACCGAACGAAATCCTCTGCCCTTCAGAATTGGTTACGCGCAGAGACATCACGGATTTGCCGAACGTGGCCTGCCGCGCCGAGCTTTCCATTCCCGCGAAATACAGCCACTGCAAAATCATGAACATGAGCCACCCGAGAAAGAACGCCATGAAAAACGGGGCTAGAAGAGCAATGACTTCGCGAGGATCCGTCGGGGGCGAACTCTGTGGAATTCGACGGATGATCATTCCGAATCCGCCAAACATGAAGATCAAAGCAACCATGATGAGCCAGAACGGAATGCCAAGAATCACTCCGTCGACGAGCGCAGCGACAAAGCGCAGCCAGAATCCCGCATACGGAAGCGGCACCGATACGAGCGCGCTCGCCGCAACGGGCGGAGGGAGCGCGCTTGCGGCCACCGGCGCCGGCGCTCCGGCTGCGCCGACCTCCTGCCCGCAGGCCTGGCAAAATCGGTTGCCTTCCTGCACTTGCGCACCACAGCGTGTACAAAACATGATCGGCCTCACTCGGGAGCAGCGCATGCCGCTGGAGGTTCAAACTGCTGCGGACTTATAGCGCGGCCGGGCGCGGGGGTCAACAAAGGAAAGGGCGTGACCGGAGATTGGCTTGCCCTGAGGTCGCCCTAGCGACCGAAGGGTGACCGGTGTCACCGCTCGCGCCTTCCCAGGAAACTTTCTCTCAAAAACTACTCACGCGCCCGGATTGCATCGCGCGGCAATCTGCGCGCGGCCTGTACGATTGGCCAGCTATTTCTTTGAGCAGGCCCGTCCTACGGGCGAGGAGGCGCGCGCCGCACACTTGTGTACCATGGAATTCCCTGCTCGAAAATTCTTGACTGGAGGAATCGCGCCATGGCCACCGCACCGTCCTACATCGAAGAGCAATCCATCCCCCGGCAAAACGGCCTGATAGAGAACCTGATGGATTTTTCATTTCAGCGGCTGGTCACGCCGCGCCTGTTGAAAATGCTCTATGGCGTTCATTTGCTCATCGGATTGATCGCCGCCGTCTGGTTCGTGTTCACCGGCTTCCAGACGTCCACGTCCAATGGCCTGCTGGCGCTCATTATCGGCTGTGCGGCAATGCTTCTTTGGATCGTGTACTGCCGCATCGTCGTGGAACTCCTGGCCGCCGTCTTCCGCGCCGCCCAGGTCATCTCCAATTCGCAGGGCTGAGCGTGAGTTGTGATTCGTAATTCGTGCAAACCTTCAATTGCTCATTTTCAACGGCTGGCAGCACACGCTCTAGCCTGTGGGGTTTTCCGGCGGGATGGTAAAACCCGACAGGCTGAAGCGTGCTGTGCTTAAGCATTCAGACAAAACGCGCCGCAGCGAGCAAGAATTTCAGGACTAGTACTACAGGGAATCCCCGACTCGATTTCTCGCGCCTCGCAGTAACTCTCTGAACCCAGCAGGTTTATAGACCCGTTTCCGTTTGCTGCCCGAATGGAAGGCTTCGTGCTCCTCGCAAGACGTGCAGCGAGAGAGCTTCACCTTCTCCCGTGCGTGGGGGACGAGCGGGCCCGTCCCATTCATTTTTTACGCGACTGGCCCGCGCGCAATTTTAAATCCGCGGTTTGCGATGCGCCGCGAAGAGTTTTGGAGCCGCCATGAAAGTGAATCTGAGACTCGAGCCATCCGGGACGCTGCGGGATCGCAGCGCATCCGCGCCCGCCGATTCGATTTCATGGACGGGTTCTACGCCCTCTTCTATCTCACCCTCGTATACTTCCTCGACTACCTCCTCAATTTCCGCGACGACCTCCCGGGGGCAGGATCGCCCCGCGGACTGACGGCGTGGCACCTCAATCACCGTGCGGGGCTGGCCCCTCAGGAGCGGGCCCCGCGACCTTCCAAAAAAGAGTAGAACGGGCTTCAGCCTGTTGGTTTTCCGTTTGGAAATAGCCAATGTGAATGACCCAAAGAATATTTGGTATGGATTATTTTCCTGTAAGCCGGCGGCCTAAAGCCGAGCCCTACAAAGGCGCGAGAAACGCGGGCTAACGTGACTCTAAAACGTGAGGTCGATGAGGAAGAGAATTTGTCCGATGAATAGCAAGGCCACGGCGCTGATGAGCGCAAAGGCGCTGCGCGGCCGCCTTGGCTTCACCCTGCGGTAGACCGGGTCGGAAAGTTGCGGATCGCGGCCTGAACCCTCTCCGCGCCAAATTTCCAAAAGCTCACGCAGCCAATCCATCGCCTCTGCGCGGTACGTCCAAAGCAGACCAAGCCCAAGAAGGGCCATGGTCTCTCCAGCGGCGCCGAGCATCCCCATGTTGCGCATAGAATTCGGGCGTTCCCAAAAGAAAAGCGTAAAAATAAAGAGCCGGATCGCTATTCGCCTTCGTGGATGGTCTTCAAACGGACGATTTCAAATTCTTTTATCCCCGCGGGCGTTTGTACCTTCACTTCATCGCCAACGTTTCTTCCCAGAAGCGCTTTCCCGATCGGCGAGGTGGTGGAGATCAATCCCTGCGCGACGTCCGCTTCCTCGGTGCTGACCAGCTTGTATTCGATTTCCACGTCTTTCTTGATGTCCAGCACCCAGACGCGCGAACCGTACCCGGCGCGGTCGGCGGGAATGTTATTCAGATTCAGCATGCCGATGTCGCCCAGGCGTTTCTTCAGTTGACCCAGGCGCGCCGAAACGTAACCCTGGCGCTCCTTGGCGTATTTGAATTCGGCGTTTTCGGAAAGATCTCCGTGCGCGCGTGCCTTCATGAGTTCTTTCGGCAGCTCGACGCTCATCTCATGCTCGAGGGCCGTAATTTCGTCCTGCAACTTCTTTTTGACGTTTGACAGTGCGTCCATCACGACTCGTTTTCTGCGATCAGAGTTTTGCGGCGCTCCCTGCCTATGAGACCGCTTCGAGAGTCTCAATTCGCGGCATATTGGGAGTTACCTACCCGATGCTGGAGGTGGCGGAGAGGGGCAAATTCGAACCCACCGGGCCTATCGAGAACACTTCACTAATTCATTTCCCTGCACTCCCCCGGCGCATGATACTACGAATTGGCGGAAGCAATGTACACCGAAGTGAATGCGGGAATGCGCGGCTCTTCTTGGCCGAAGGGATGCCACCGCCGCCTCGGCCAGGCGCGAATCCGCAGCAGGGATTTTCGAGAGTGCCCCTATTTGCTTGCCTGATTTGGCCGGCAACGAGTTAAATGACGTAGCCTTGATATCCCCTTCCAGCTCATAGGGTGGCTCAGAATATATCTTGACAGTGTCGGCACGTCATATCAAAATGCTTGCCATCATCCATGCTGGCAGGGCGTCCCGCAGCTGCCACAAGACAAGCTGGCGACAGTGTAAATGCTGAACCCGGGAAACCGTGTGGTCGTGGGACCGTCTATCGTGTCCTTTAGCCGCATCAGGTTTTGTGGACACGTATCCCTTTGCAAAGACGTGACTTCCACCCCTTTCGCTGATTCTTTGCCCATGCACACCTTCAATCGGGCAACGGCCGGGCATCTGATGAAGGCATCCGCCCCTTGCAACCCTGGGCGTTGTGCAGCCGGGACGAATGGCCAGGCTTTTTCGCGCGTTCTGAAGGATCAAGTGAGCTTGCGGCGCAGGACGCAAGATCCCACGATCCAACCGTTTCGAAATATAAAGCGGGAGCACTAGAGAACCAGACACCGAAATCACAAACTATTTGGAGGCTTCGATGCGATCGTCCAGCCCTTCGCATACGTGGCGCGTACTAATTCTCTTTGGCGTGACCCTGACGGCCACGCTTGGTGGGATCACAGCAGCCCGAAAGCGCGCGGCCCCGCCCGCGCCTGACCCAACGCCTGCTTCGCAACCGGCGCCCGCACCAGCTCCAAAACCTGCCACCCCAAAACCGGCAGCCGCGAAGCCTGCCGCCCCGGCCCCCGCGCCAGCCCCGACGCCGGCCGCGAAGCCAGCGCCGCAACAACCCTCCGCAGCCAGCCAGCTTTCTCCAGACGAGCAGTCGGCGGCAGTTCAGCGGAGAGCCGACTTGCTGCGCCAGCGCGCCAAGTGGTTCCATGACCAGCGCGCGTACCCGTTCCAGAATATTCCTGCGGGGGCGCTCCAACGGGCGATCGAGCAGCGCGACGGGATGCGCACCGCGCAAAGTGGGGGAAAGCAAAGCCTCGCCCCGGCGGGCATCATTTCGTTTCCGGGCGATGGTGTTTGGCACTTGACCGGGCCGCAACCGACCAACGTCCAGTTTGGGGATTTCCCGGGCGGCGGAAACTTCGGCTTTCCTACGGCTTCAGGGCGCGTGACGGCGCTCGCTGCGGACGCAACCGACACCACTGGGAATACGATCTACCTGGGTACAGCGGCGGGAGGCGTTTGGAAGACGATAGATGGCGGCGCGCACTGGACACCTCTGACGGATAACCAGCCGTCATTGGCAGTCGGATCCATCACCATTGATCCGAACAATCACAATACAATTTATGTCGGAACGGGTGAAGAGAACTTCAGCGGCGATGAATTCTATGGCGCCGGGATTTTGAAATCCACGGACGCCGGTGCCACATGGAAGCAGATGGGTGCGTCGACATTTGCACAGGTTCTGGGACCGCAAACGGGCGGGGCGATGATTGGTGGCATCGCGGTACAGCCGGGGAATTCGAATGTCGTGCTCGCGTCGGTTTCGTTCTTTGTCGGGGGAACGGTTGGCGGAGTCTACCGTTCGACAGATGCGGGATTCACTTGGACGGAAGTTTCCGGAGCAAATGCTCCGATCGGGTTCGCCGCAACTGGAATCGTATTTGATCCGGCCTCGGTTGCTTCCCCGACAGGCGCGACGGTATATGCCGCAATGGGTAATCTCTTCGGCGAAACCGCGAACGGAATTTATAAGTCGGCTGACTCGGGTGTGACCTGGTCTAAGCTTACCACTGGACTCCCCGCGTCGGGATCGAACATTGGCATGGGCCGGATCACATTGGCCCTCGCCCCGTCAACTTCAGGCAACACGGCCGTGCTTTACGCGGCCATTGCGGACGCATCAGTAAATTCCAATGATTTACTTGGTTTTTTCAAGACGACGGATGCCGGAGCAACGTGGACAAAACTTACGAATACACCACCGTTTTGCAACCACATTTGCTGGTATGCCAACACCGTGGGCGTAAATCCTGCAAATTCCGGCTTCGTCGTTGTGGGCGGTGGCGCCTACACCAATGACAGCACATCGCTCTTTAAGAGCGCCGACGGCGGCATCACTTGGACGAACTCGACTCCCGGCACGGATTTCACGCTCGGCTCGACGAACGTGCGGCCGCACGTGGATACGCACGCGTTCGCGTTTGCAGCAAATGGCGCGAATCCTCCCAGATTTTATGTTGGCAATGACGGAGGGATTTGGCGCACGGACGATCCCGGACCAACACCTCCATTGTGGGTCGATTTGAACGCCACGCTGGCCCTGAGCCAGTTTTATCCGGGAGCGCAGCCTTCCATCTCGGACGAAAATTGGGGCTTCGGTGGGACGCAGGACAACGACGTTCAGGTCTTCGAGGGCACGCTCGATTGGACAGGGGCCCCGGCCTGCGGTGACGGTGGCTATACCGCGATTGACAAAAACACACCCACCACGATCTACGCTGGCTGTAATTCCACGGCGGCGGCGAAAGTTGTTAAGTCGATTTTCTATGGGTTGAGTACGCCCGTACCTCCCTCTCCTTCTCTCCCTTCTTTTCAGCGCGCGGAAACCGAAATCACGGCTTCGGGCGATACCATGGGGTTCATTCCTCCGCTGGTAATTGATCCGAACATTAGCAGCAACCTGTATTTTGGTACTTGCCGCATTTGGCAGACCACTAACAGCGCTACCACGTGGACCGCCGCCACCGGTGACCTGACCCAAGCGAATGCCCCCGCCGTTCCTGCTGGCGGTTGCGCCGATCTGGACGAAATCACCGCGATTGACGTTTCGAAACAGGCGTTCGGAACGCTTTTGGCTGGAACCAGCAATGGCAAGGTATGGCAAATCAGTTTCGGGTTCCCATCG
Organism: uncultured Acidobacteriota bacterium; assembly: GCA_963813185.1. GTDB lineage: Bacteria > Acidobacteriota > Terriglobia > Acidiferrales > UBA7541 > Palsa-360. The sequence continues at coordinate 216,200 of CAWEYA010000016.1, read as the reverse complement.
GAAATCGATAATGGGCTGTTGCCGAATCGCAATATCACTGCGGTCCGCTCCAAGCCAGGCGACTCGACCGGCGACATCGGTTACGTCACCATATCAGGCTTCGGGGCCTGCCCGACTTGCGGCAACACTCCAGGTCATGTCTTCAAAACCAAGAATGCCACCCAGGGGCCCTCAGCGACGTGGACCGACATCAGCGGGAATCTGCCCGATGTCCCAGTGAACGATATCATCGTGGATCACTCAGACAACCCCACGTTCGATGCTGTATACATCGCTACCGATGTGGGCGTTTTTTCCTGCCCGGATCCTGAAGCGGCCACACCATGTACAAACTGGACTGTGCTCGGCGATGGACTGCCGAATTCTCCAGTCCTCTCCCTCTCCATGCGGCCTGAATCCCGAATCCTGCACGCAGCCACGCACGGCCGCAGCATGTGGGACCTCCAGCTGACCGACGAGCCGTCCACGGCTCTCCCACTTATTGGCTCGCTGACTCCGGCCGCCGTGATGGCCGGTTCCGCCACAATCAACGTTACCGTTACCGGCGTGAATTTTGGTCCTAACACAAAGGTGGCCCTTGGATCCGGTCGTTTCGCCTTCATCCCGGCGGGTATGAACACTACGTTTGTAAGCACTACGCAACTGACCGTGAGCGTTCCTTCGACGCTTATGGTGAGCGGCGGCGTACAAAGTGTCGGCCTGATTGATCCATTGGGTGTGGAGGGCAACACTTTGCCCTTCGCGATAATGAATCCCATCCCGGTGGTAACCGGCGTCACTTTTAGCCCGAATCCCGGAGTGGTCGCCGAGCCTGTGACAGTTACTGTTAGCGGCTCAGGGTTTCTCAGCGGCGCCACCAACTTGAACTTCAACGGCATTGAAGTTTTTGGGATCGTCTCGAACGGTGGCGCCAAGTTCGTGGCCACGGTGGATGGGTCTGACCTTACTCAGGCTTTGGCAGGCAAAAGCGTGCCGGTCAGTGTTCTCAATAGCCTTCCTGGCGGCGGACCGGCAGTAGGCAGCGCCATTCCCATTCCCAACTTCCCGGTTAGTGCGAACACCACGCCGGAGATCCAATTTAGCCCGGGCTTCGCATCATTTAACCCCGGTCAGGACGCAGGTACCACGAGCGTTGTTCTGAACGTCAAGATGACCAATAACGGCGGGGCCACGCTGACCCTGAACGGAGCCTCAGCCACCAAGAGTGGAGCAAACCCGGGCGATTTCACCCTTGTGCCGCCCGACAGTGGGCAGCCCAACTTCGGTACGCCGACCTGTGGCTTCATCGCTGGCGGAGCTGGAACTTCCATCGCCACAGGTGCGGTCTGTTTCTTCGGCATAACCTTTAGCCCGCCTGCTCTAACGCCGCCGGGATTCCGCAACGCCGCGCTTACGGTCAGCGATAACGACGCCGATACTGAGCCAACGCTTGGGATCCGCGGAGAAGTGAATGGTCCCATACCGGAATTTTTTCTAGCGCTGCCGTTAGCGAACTCCTGTTCAGTCACCGGGTGCTTTCCTACACCAGTAAATTTCGGAGCCGTTCCAAAGGGCACAGCGATCGAGAATGACGGAACTCTGTTCAACGGCGGGAGCGGAACCACGCCGCTCAGTGTCGCCACTATCGGCATCCTGCCCTCAGCCAACTCGGGTGATTTTACACTTGGGCCGCCCTCGGCCGGCTCCTTCATTGCGTGCAGTCCCCTCACTGGGGGATTCAATCTTCCTTCGGGGGTGGCTGGTTCCTGCAGTCTAGGGCTCACGTTTACGCCGACGCAAGCCGGCATTCAGGAAAATGCAACTCTGGAATTTACGTTTTCGAATCCGGGCATCGGGAAAATCGACGTCCCGCTGACCGGAATCGGCGTGGTCCCCACCATCGATTTGATTTCTCCCCAGATCGTCCAGACCGGCGGACCCGCATTCACGCTCAATGTAACCGGCAAGAATTATGTCCTGGGATCCGCAGTGAATTTCAATGGCAGCGCGCGCCTCACCACGTTTGTGGACACCACACATCTGCAGGCCTCGATTCCCGCGTCGGACCTCGTCACGGCCGGCTCCAACGCGATTACTGTCACGAATCCTGCCGGCGGGGGCACTTCTGAGCCCAAGACCCTGTTCGTAGCGCAGGCAGAGACGGCATCGAATGACGATATCAATTTTGCGACGAATGCGGGTTCGACTCCTTTCCGCGCCACGCAAGACACCACGCAGGCAACAGCACAGTTGACGGCGAGTTCAATTGCCCCAGCCGAGCCAGCGGATCCGGCGCCGGCATGTACACCGGGCACAGCCACGCAGGCTGGCAAAGCGCGAAGCGTGTGGTTCCTGTTCAAGGCGCCCGCCAATGGAAGGGTGATCGCGGATACACGGTTCAGCAGTTACGCCACGATTCTATCGGCGTGGACCCTAAGCGGCGCGCTGCCCAGCTCCACCGTAACCTTCTCGCCGGTGGCTGGCGCTTGCGCGTCCAGCAATGTTCCCGGGACGACGGCGGCATCGCTGATTGGATTTAACGTGACCAGCGGGACCAATTACTACGTCATGGTGACGGACGCTAGCGCGGGCGGGCTCGGCGGAACGCTGACGTTCAGTCTGGATTTCCAGAGTACAGCGCCTCCGAACGACGACAACTTAACTCCAACAGTCATCTCCTCGGCTCCTTTCTCAGGAACCGTGAACACGATTCAGGCTACTGCCAACACGAACGGCCACGCGGATCCTACACTGCCAGGTGGATGTGCCACAGGAGCAGCTAGCAATGGCCAGGCCAACAGCGCGTGGTATTCGTTCACCGCGCCTGGTACTGGCACGATTACGGCGGATACGCTCACAAGTCCGTACGACACCATCCTGAATGTGACGAGTGGCACTCCGACCGGCGCGCAAATCGCCTGCAATGACAACGCCGGCGCTGGGATAGCACAGTCGCTTGTTACCTTTGCCGCAACATCAGGGACCAAGTACTTCTTCATGGTCTCATCGTTCCTCGGTGACGGCGGAACAACGAATTTCCATCTCAGTTTCAAGGCCGGCCCCCCGCCGATGTTGACCTCGATCGCGGTGACCCCGGCAAACCCGTCGGTGGCCGCGGGGAAGACGCAGCAGTTCACCGCAACAGGGACATTCAGCGACAGCTCAACGCAAGACCTGACTGGCACCGTGACGTGGGCGTCAGGGACGACATCAGTAGCGACGATCGCCGCCAGTGGCCTGACCACGACGCTGAAAGTGGGCACGTCGACGATCAGCGCGACCAGCGGAAGTGTGCTGGGATCGACGACGTTGACGGTGACGGCGGCGGCGCTGGTGTCGATCGCGGTGACCCCCGTGAACCCGTCGGTGGCTGCAGGAAATAAACAGCAATTCACAGCGACCGGGACGTTCAGCGACAGCACGACGCAGAACCTGACGGGCAGCGTGACGTGGGCGTCAGGGACGACGACGGTGGCGACGATCGCCGCTGGCGGACTGGCCACGACGCTGAACGTGGGCGCATCGACGATCAGCGCGACCAGCGGAAGTGTCGTGGGATCAACGACGTTGACGGTGACGGCAGCAGTGCTGGTGTCGATCGCAGTAACGCCGGCTAACCCGTCGGTGGCCGCGGGGAAGACGCAACAGTTCACCGCAACAGGGACATTCAGCGACAGCTCAACGCAAGACCTGACTGGCACCGTGACGTGGGCGTCAGGGACGACATCAGTAGCGACGATCGCCGCCAGTGGCCTGGCCACGACGCTGAAAGTGGGCACGTCGACGATTAGCGCGACCAGCGGAAGTGTGGTGGGATCGACGACGTTGACGGTGACGGCGGCGGCGCTGGTGTCGATCGCGGTGACCCCCGTGAACCCGTCGGTGGCTGCAGGAAATAAACAGCAATTCACAGCGACCGGGACGTTCAGCGACAGCACGACGCAAAACCTGACGGGCAGCGTGACGTGGGCGTCAGGGACGACGACCGTGGCGACGATCGCCGCTGGCGGACTGGCCACGACGCTGAAGGTGGGCACATCGACGATCAGTGCGACCAGCGGAAGTGTCGTGGGATCAACGACGTTGACGGTGACGGCGGCGGTGCTGGTGTCGATCGCGGTAACGCCGGCTAACCCGTCGGTGGCTGCGGGGAAGACGCAACAGTTCACGGCAACCGGTACGTTCAGCGACAGCACGACGCAGAACCTGACGGGCAGCGTGGTGTGGGCCTCCGGGACGACGACGGTGGCGACAATTAGCGCCGGCGGTCTGGCCACGACGCTGAAGGTGGGTACCTCGACGATCAGCGCGACCAGCGGAAGCATCGTGGGATCGACGACATTGAATGTGACGGCGGCCGTGTTGGTGTCGATTGCAGTGACGCCGGCAAGCCCCTCGGTCATCGTTGGAGGCACGCAGCAGTTCACCGCAACAGGGACGTTCAGCGACACCACGACGCAGGACTTGACGGGCAGCGTGGTGTGGGCTTCCGGGACGACGACGGTGGCGACAATCACTTCTGGCGGTCTGGCGACGGCGGTGAAGGCGGGAAGTTCGACGATCAGCGCGACCAGCGGGAGCGTGGTGGGATCGACCACGCTGACGGTGACAAATGCAACATTGCTGTCGATCGCGGTGACGCCGGCGAACCCCTCGGTGGCTGCGGGAAACAAGCAGCAATTCACAGCGACGGGGACGTTCAGTGACAGTTCGAAGCAGGACCTGACGAATTCGGTGACGTGGAGTTCGTCGGACGTGACGGTAGCGACGATCAACACGACGGGACTGGCGACGGGAGTGAAGATAGGCGGGCCAGTGACGATCAAGGCGGCATCGGGGTCGATCAACGGGACGACAACGCTGACGGTAACGGCAGCGGTATTGGTGTCGATTGCGTTGACACCGGCGAACCCGTCGGTGGCTGCGGGGAATACACAACAGTTCACGGCGACCGGGACGTTCAGCGACACCACGACGCAGGACTTAACGAGCAGCGCAGTTTGGGCATCGGGGACGACGACGGTGGCGACGATCAACGCCGCCGGACTGGCCACCGCGCTGAAGGTGGGCACGTCGACGATCAACGCGACGAGCGGGAGCGTAGTCGGATCGACGATGTTGACGGTGACGGCGGCGGCGCTGGTCTCGATTGCGGTAACGCCGACGAATCCATCAATCCCCGCAGGGAAGACGCAACAGTTCACGGCGACAGGGACATTCAGTGACACCTCAACGCAGAATTTGACGAATTCGGTGACGTGGAGCTCGTCGGACACTACGTTGGCAACAATCAACTCGGCGGGGCTGGCGACTGGAGTGAAGACGGGCGGGCCGGTAACGATCAAGGCTGTGTCCGGGACGATCAATGGGACGACCTCGCTGACCATGACGGCGGCGGTGCTGGTGTCGATCGCGGTAACGCCGGCTAACCCGTCGGTGGCTGCGGGGAAGACGCAACAGTTCACGGCAACCGGTACGTTCAGCGACAGCACGACGCAGAACCTGACGGGCAGCGTGGTGTGGGCCTCCGGGACGACGACGGTGGCGACAATTAGCGCCGGCGGTCTGGCCACGACGCTGAAGGTGGGTACCTCGACGATCAGCGCGACCAGCGGAAGCATCGTGGGATCGACGACATTGAATGTGACGGCGGCCGTGTTGGTGTCGATTGCAGTGACGCCGGCAAGCCCCTCGGTCATCGTTGGAGGCACGCAGCAGTTCACCGCAACAGGGACGTTCAGCGACACCACGACGCAGGACTTGACGGGCAGCGTGGTGTGGGCTTCCGGGACGACGACGGTGGCGACAATCACTTCTGGCGGTCTGGCGACGGCGGTGAAGGCGGGAAGTTCGACGATCAGCGCGACCAGCGGGAGCGTGGTGGGATCGACCACGCTGACGGTGACAAATGCAACATTGCTGTCGATCGCGGTGACGCCGGCGAACCCCTCGGTGGCTGCGGGAAACAAGCAGCAATTCACAGCGACGGGGACGTTCAGTGACAGTTCGAAGCAGGACCTGACGAATTCGGTGACGTGGAGTTCGTCGGACGTGACGGTAGCGACGATCAACACGACGGGACTGGCGACGGGAGTGAAGATAGGCGGGCCAGTGACGATCAAGGCGGCATCGGGGTCGATCAACGGGACGACAACGCTGACGGTAACGGCAGCGGTATTGGTGTCGATTGCGGTGACCCCTGCGAACCCCTCCATCCTGGTCGGGAATACACAGCAATTCACAGCGACCGGGACGTTCAGCGACACCACGACGCAGGACTTGACGAGCGGCGCAGTTTGGGCTTCGGGGACGACGACGGTGGCGACGATCAACGCCGCCGGACTGGCCACCGCGCTGAAGGCGGGCACGTCGACGATCAGCGCGATCAGCGGAAGTGTGACGGGATCGACCACACTGACGGTCAACGCCCCGCCGTTGGTTACTACGAATCCAATAAGTCAAACTGTTAACAATGGCGGCACCGCGACCTTCACGGCGGCCGCCAGCGGAACTCCCGCCCCGACGGTGCAATGGCAGGTGAGCATCGGCGGGGGCGCATTCAGCAACCTGCCCGGCGCGACTTCCACCACACTGACGTTCAGTGCGGCTTTTGCACAGAACGGGAATAAGTACCAGGCGGTCTTCACCAATTCCGTGGGAACGGCTACCACGACCGCGGCGACTCTGACGGTCGTCGCTCCCGACTTGACCGTCGCGAAGTCCCACGCTGGCAACTTCACGGTCGGTCAGAACGGAACCTACACGATCAAGGTCACAAATAATGGCACTGGACCGACCACGGGCGCGATTACCGTTACCGACACGCTGAATGCGAATCTGACCTTTGTGCCAGCCGGCAGCGGTGGAGGCACTTGGGCATGCGCGGTGACCGGTCAAGTGGTCACATGCATTAGCGCCGGCCCCATTGCCGCTGCCGCGAGCAGCGGCTTCCCGATCGTTGCGATGGTAGCCCCGGGTGCATATCCCTCCGTACCGAACACGGCCAGCGTGTCCGACCCGAACGACGGCAACTCGACGGGGGCGGACAAAACTTCCGCTACGGATACGGCGACTGTCAACAACGCCGCGCCCACGGAGTCCTCCTTCTCGCCGAACGTCGGACTGATCGCCGGAGCCACTTCGGCGCAACAGATCACCATAACGGGCGCAGAGTTCAACAGCTCGACGACGGTGACATTTGGCAGCAACCCGCCGCTGACTGGTACGGTCAACGCAGCCGGCACCTCGCTGACGATTAGCGTGCCGTCCTCCGACCTAACGACGGCGAATGCCGGTAACTTGACGGTCACGATCACGAACCCCAAGAACCCGACTTCTAACAACGGAGGCGGCCAAACGACATTTTCATTCCCGCTCGTAGGCGTAACCGGTACGCAGGATGCCTCAACTTCCGGGACGATCACGGTCAACGCAGGCACTCCGGCCATGGTGAGAATCGATTACTTGACCAATCCGGTGAATGTTCCGTTGCCTGCGGCGCTCACGGTTACCTGCGCGGTGCCGCAGTCGCTCACCGGCGCTACTTGCGCCGTAAATGGCGGAACGATCGCGGCGGGCGCCAGTTCCGGCAGCTCGACGATTACGATCAATGCGATTCCGACCCCCGGGGCAGCGTTAGGATCCTCGCCATCGGTGCCAGGGATGGGTGGGCGAGGGCCATGGTCCACTTCCCTGCTGTGGTCCGTTATAGCCGCCCTGCTAGCCATGCTGGGGATGTTGGGGGCAGTCCGGCAGCGAGCGCTGCCCTTGCGCCGCGTTCCGATGTACCTGACACTCGGCCTGCTCATGTTGGCTGCGGGAGGACTGGTCGGTTGCACTACGGCGCAAAAGACTCCCACGCCTACCGGTCCGTCCACCCTTACGGTGACAGCGACTACGGCGGATGGGGCCACGGTAATCACAACGGTCAATATAAACATTTCGAATTAAACCCAGGTAGGCTTGGCGTCGGCGGCATGCTCTCGCGATGCTCGACGCGCCATTATGAAGCACGCAAGAGCAGCGGCTATTTCTGCCGGAACTGCGCGCCCAGGTCGCCCGCCCGGGGGTCTATCTCGCGCGCCGTCAGCCCCAATACTAGTCAGGCGCCACGTACTAACGGGCGAGCGCTGCCCGGATGCGAGCGAGGTGGTGGTAACTGTGGCGCACGGCATGATCTTCCAGGATGAACTGGCAAGTAAGTGGCGCATCGCTATTGAGCGACACGGGCGCGGCGCGATCCAATTCTGCATCGCTAAGAGCACGAATCGCCGCAGCCGCCACAGCGCTGTTGGACGCTAACAAGGCGAGCGTGGCTTCCTTTGTAACGCGGTCATTCTCTTTCGCGTGGTCGCCGTTCATGGCGTGAACGGCGTCCCAAGTCACGCCGGCGACCGGCTTGCCGGAGGCGAGCAAATGCGCGAGGTGGATCTCAATCGGGTAGACGCTGGCAACATGATGCACCACCACGCCGACTTTGCGTCCGTCATGCGGAATTGACGTTTGCCACTCTGCCTCGGAAAGTGTGGCCGCGAATGCGGCGAGAGCTGTTGCGCCGGCCTCGAGACGCGCGGCAAGGGCCTCAGAACGCTTGTTCATCTTGATTGCCTCCAAGGGCGAAAACGGGAACACACTAGATCAATCTGCTTGATCTGTCCATCCTGAACTGAACGGTGGGCTTGCCTTTCGATGAGATACCAATGGTTTTTGCGCGCGCGGCTGCGGCAGCCAGAATTACCCCATGCGCGGAATCAAGCAACTCCGCCCGGTGATGTTCACCGATACGGAAAACATCCAGGTCAGTCTGGCTGGCGAGCTCAATCGTCTGCAGCAAGTGTTGCATACGCTCGACAGGACTGAGGTAAGACCCGTGATAGGGTCCGAGATGGCTGCGGCGAAGCTGTCAATGCCGATCTGCACTTTTGGGATCCTTAGAGTGCCTTTCCTATTTCTTTGCTCAGAAACTGATTCCACAGCCGTTTCAAAGCTGAGGTAAACTTCGCAGCTTCGACACGAACTTTGCGTCTGCCCGAGGCAGGCATTTCCAGTTGCGCCTTTCACCAAATACTTTTTCTGGGCACTTTTTTTCTTCGGCCACAGGCGTACGGTTGCTTTTGCTCGATCTGCGACCCGATTCGAATTGAAACGTCCGTGCTATGCGGAAAGCCGTTCCGCTGAGGCAGAACTCGGCACTGAAGGTATAAACGATGCCAATAACAATTTAAGGCGTGGGCCTAGATGCAGGTCGGAAGTCTCCCTCTCGAAAAATTTGCGCGGATTTTCGTCAGTCTTTAGCGCATACCGCACGTAGGACAATCGCATGAGCCACAGCCCATGCTTCAAGTCCCGTTCGTGGCCCATCTGGAAAGTAGTCCACCCTGAATGGGGAACCCAGCGATGCTCTTCAGCAAGACCCTCCGCCAGAAGCGCATTGCGGATGGAGCGAGGGAACGGAATATCAACGACGCCATTCGTGTGCACGTGCCCCACTTCCGCCTTCCGGAATCGGAATTCCTTGCCGCCAAAGCGGTGCGGATGAACCGAAACGAGGGGCCATCCTGAGACTTCCCTCTCAAACGTATCGAGTTGAGGCTTCATCACCATCGACATCTCATTGTCTCCCATTTTGATGTCTGAATGTTGGCGCTCGATTCGGGGATATTCCTGGCGACTGTGCGCGGCGTACAGGCTTATGCGGAACGAGTGCCGCCGCCCCGCGGGATCCGCACAAGTATAAAACCGAATCGTTAAAGTTTGCCGAAGCGGCTATGGAAAGATCGCTTCCGAGTGCCGGCGCGAGCAGATGGTTCCACGAGTATCGTGAACCCAACTTCCAGGTCATGGCATCCAATCCTTCATGATCGAAGCTGGAGCGGCCCAACTGCGCCTCGCCACGTCCGAGCAGTCTGTCGTGGCGCGCTACGAGGCGCTTATCCGCGTCTCCCAGGCGGTCAGCGCCTACCGCGAACCGAGAAAACTCTTCGATGTGCTGGTCGATGAATTGCGCCGCGTCATTGAATTTGACGGCATCGGGATCGCGCAATACGATGAAGCGACAGGCGCCATCGAGTGGCACGTCTCGATTCATTGCAACGAGCCCAATCCAGTCCTGAAAGACAAGTGCGTACAAAAAGAGAGCATGACCTGCTGGGTGTTTCAGAATCAGCGACCCCTCGTGATTCCCTATGTTGATCAGGAAACGCGGTTCCCCGATACGATGGAGTTGTTGAAGAAACACGAAATACAATCGGTCTGCATGCTTCCTCTGACGACCGTGCATCGCCGCATCGGGAGCATGTTTATTGCCAGCGAACGCGCCGACGCATATTCCGAGGACGAAGTCCGTTTTCTGGGCCTGGTCGCGGACCAGATGGCGCTGGCGATCGACGATGCGCTGAATTTCGAGACTTCGCGAACCGCTCAAGAACAGTTGAAACTCCTTCTGGATCTGACCAACAGCGTTGTTTCCACCTTGGACCTGCGTGAACTGTTGCGAAGCGTCTCCGGGAATCTGCGCCGCGTAATGGGCTGCGATCTTGCCGGCGTAGGGCTGCCGGATGCGGAAAACAACAAGCACTTGCGCCTTTACGCGCTGGACTTTCCCGACAGCAAAGGTTTTGTAAGGGAAGAAGTCCTTATCCCTATCGAAGGAACTCCCCCGGGTATGGCCTTCAAGACCGGCGAACCCTTTGTGGGAATGATCCGTGATCTATGCAACTTGATCCCGGACTCCCCGCCGCTGGCCGAAGGCCTGAAGACAGGCGCCGTTCTGCCGCTGGCGAGCCGCGGGCGGATGCACGGAGTTTTGCTCCTGGGCCGCCGCGATGAAAATAATTTCAGCCGGGAAGAGGTCAAGTTTCTGATGCAGGTGGCGAGCCAGGTGGCTATTGCGGTGGAGAACGCGCTGGCCTACAACAAAATTGCCGAGCTGAAAGAAAAACTCACGCAGGAAAAACTTTATCTCGAGGATGAAATCCGCACTGAGCTGAATTTCGAGGAAATTGTGGGGAAAAGCGCCGCGCTGCGGCGCGTCCTTCAGCAAGTGGCCACCGTGGCGCCAACGGATTCGACAGTCTTGATCTATGGCGAAACGGGAACAGGCAAGGAATTAGTCGCCCGCGCCATCCACAACCTGAGTTCGCGTCAATCAAACGCTTTCGTGAAACTCAATTGCGCCGCCATTCCCATGGGATTGCTCGAGAGCGAACTGTTTGGGCACGAAAAGGGAGCGTTTACCGGCGCCATCGCGCAGCGCATCGGCCGCTTCGAGCTCGCCAATCGCGGAACGGTATTCCTCGACGAGGTCGGAGAGATCCCGCTGGAATTGCAGCCCAAGCTTCTGCGTGTGCTGCAGGAGCGCGAATTCGAGCGCCTGGGCAGCACGCGCACGCTTACCACGGACGCGCGGCTGATCGCGGCGACAAATCGCGACCTGGGTTCCATGGTGGAGGAGCAGAAATTTCGTTCCGACCTGTTCTATCGCCTGAACGTGTTTCCGGTTCGCGTGCCGTCCTTGCGCGAGAGGCCGGAAGATATTCCCTTGCTGGTCCGCCATTTCGCCGAGCAATGCGCGCGGCGCATGAATAAGAAGATCGAAACGATTTCCAGTGAAACGCTGAAGCAGATGCGGCAATACCACTGGCCGGGAAATATTCGAGAGCTGCAGAACGTGATTGAGCGCGCCGTGATTCTTTCGGCGGGCCCGGTCTTGAATGTGCCGCTGAGCGAAATTCAGTCACGCCCCTTGCAGGCGGCCAGCGATGGGAATGAGAGCCGCGATAAGAAGGGCAATGCTTCCGCCGGCAAGGATATTCGCAACGTCTTGGAAGAAACCGAGCGGAAACACATTTTGAACGTGCTTTCGCAGACGAACTGGGTTGTCGCCGGACCCAACGGGGCCGCAATCCGCCTGGGAATGAAACGCTCCACGCTGCAATTGCGCATGCGCAAACTGGGACTCTCCCGGGAAAGCGCCCAGCCTGTGTCGTGATTTCCTATTTCATTTAGATCTTAATTCCCACAACGCGATTTACAATTTTTCTCAATGCCATGAAACCGGCAGGCTGCCACCTATCTGGCAGTGGCACCCTGACACACTTCCTGTGAGCAGATTTTCTTTTTCGTTCTATCTCCTGAATCTCCATTCACTTTCAAGAATTTCAATTCCGATTCCGAGAATGGCACGCCGTTTGCAATTTCATTCCGCGAACGGAGAAAGCAGTGCTAAGAATCACGATCCTCGACGAGCCCACGGAGCAGCGATGGAATCTGCAGGGGCGGCTCTCCGGGCCGTGGGTTGCGCAGCTCAAATCGAATTGGGAAAAGTCCCACGGTCAGAACGGAAATCGTAAATGCGTGGTGGACGTGAGCGGCGTGACGTTCGTGGATCTGGACGGAGAACGCGTGATCGCCGCGATGATGAAGGATGGCGCGGAGTTCATCGCCACCGGCGTGTACACGAAGCACATCCTGGAGACGCTGGAAAAGCGGCGCCAACGCTGGATTCGCAAACTCGTGGGGTGTTCTTGACCGTGCTGTTTTCGCGGGAGTTACTCCAAGAGGGTGTTCATCGATCACATAGATAGAGCGGGGGTATCTGGTCATGGTGGTTTACGCACTCATGGTGGTCCTGGCGATCGACTTATTTCTCGTCGTTCTCGGAGATGGAACAAAACAATCGCGACGATGAGATTGCCGAGCAGGCAGGGCCGCAAATAATTTTTAAGCTGTCAATCGTAAATGCAAATCAAAGGAGACGCAGCAATGATACGAGCGAAGATATTGGTTTCGGGACTTCTTGGAGCGGTTCTTCTTCTGGCGTCATCGGCCAAGGCGCAGGAAGACGGATTCATGCGCCACGAGATCGATGTGCAAGGGGCCGGATTTTTCACTAAGAACTCACAGCAGAATGGGACGCTGCAACATTCCACAGATACCGGCGGGTTCCTGGTGAACTACCGCTTTCACATCAACGGCTGGCTCGCCGCTGAGGCCAGTTACGGCTACAACCGAAACACGCAGCAGAATTTCACTCCCAGCGGAAACTTCGGCGTGCAGACCAACGTGCATGAGGCAACCGGAGCGCTGGTCGCCGACCTTCCCGTTTCTTTTGCCAGGATGAGGCCCTACGTGCTCGCGGGAGCTGGAGCGCTGGTGTTTGATCCCACTGGCAACAACACGGGACTCGTTTCCGCGGCGCAGAGCCAGGCGCGCGCGGCATTTGTATACGGCGGAGGAGTGGATTACAGACTCATGCGGCACGTCGCGCTTCGCTTGGAGTACCGCGGATATGTCTACGACCGCCCGGACTTCGGGATCGCCACTCTGAGCTCGAGCGTGCTCGCTCACACCGCGCAGCCATCCGCCGGACTCGTGCTCCATTTCTAATTACCACCGCCGGGATCGTGGCCAGCGCCGCTTACAAGAACCGGTGGCGCTGGCCGCGGAACCGCAACTCCGTCCATTGCAGACAGTTGGTATTTAAAAAATAGCAATAAGTGTTTGCGCAGGCAGAGAGGCTCTTCCATGAGGCTTTTGCATAACAAAGTCGCAGGTCAAATTGAATTGCAAGACGCGATCTTTAACGGAGATGCGGTGGGCGAGGCGCTACAGATCGAAGAGGTTATGAATCTCGCGCACGAAATCCACCGCGCTCGCGGCGGGCTGTTTGGATACGACCTCGAAGATTGGCAGCAAGCCGAACAGGAATTGATCGGAAAAAATCGGCCAGACCGCGTTCAGCTTGAAGAAACGGCACACGCCGAATAGTTTCCGCGGGATCAAGAAAGGAATTGCTACAAATGTTTCGGACTCAACAACTAGACGCAGGATTCAGCCGGATGCTGCTGGCCTCGATGCTCGTTCTTGCATGCATGACGGCGCAATCACTGCGCGCGCAGGCCGCTCCGGCAGACGGCCAACTGGTTTCACCAGCGTCTTCCGTTTCGAGCGCGCTCGCTTCCGAGAGTCCCTTCCTCGGAAGCGTTCCAACGGGCGCGCCGACCGGAACAGTCTTGCAGCTTTCGCTGAGCGACGCCCTGGATCGCGGGTTGAAGTACAACCTGGGCCTGATCGAGAGTGACGTGGCTACGCGCACCACCCGCGCCGAACGGCTCAGGAGCCTGAACGAGCTTCTGCCCAATGTAAATGCGTCCATCTCTCAGACCGCTGAGCAAGTGAACCTCAGGGCGCTCGGACTCAAGATTCCAGTCGCCGGCTTTCCGGTGATCGTTGGGCCATTCGGCATTCAGGACGCGCGGGGAAGCGTTTCCCAGACTCTCTTCAATTGGAGTTCTGTCGAAAAGCTGAGAGCGTCCAACGAACGCCTGAAAGCTTCACAGAACACTTACAAGAGCAGCCGCGACTTTGTCGTGCTTGCGGTCGCCAACGCGTACCTGCAAGTGATTGCCGATTCCTCAACCATCGAATCGCAGCAAGCGCAACTAACCACTTCTCAGGCTCTGTACCAGCGGGCTCGCGACCAGAGAACTGCGGGAGTGGCGGCGCGCATCGACGAGCTGCGCGCCCAGGTCGAGCTACAGACGCAGCAACAGCGCCTCATTGCCGCGAAGGATCAGCGGTCCAAGGACATGTTGAGCCTGGCGCGCGCAATCGGTCTGCCCGCCGGGCAGGAATTCACGCTGACCGACATTGTCCCCTACACGCCACTGGAAGGAGTTTCGCTTGATAAGGCGTTGCAAGACGCATACGCGGAGCGTCCCGATTATTTGAGCGCCCAACAGGAAGTCCGAGCCGCCGTTCTGTCGCGGAAAGCAGCCGTTGCCGAGAACTATCCTACCGTCACTTCCGCGGCTGATTATGGCGTCATCGGCCCCAATTTCGGCAATTCACATGGAACATTCACGGCATCCGCCGGCGTGAACATCCCAATCTTCCAGGGCACGCGCGTAAAGGCGGATGTTCTCGAGGCGGACGCCACGCTGCAGCAGAAGAAAGCGGAGCTTGAAAATCTGAAGGGCCGCATCGATCAGGATGTTCGTGACGCATTTTTTGACTTGGACTCCGCGAGCGAACTTGTGAGTGTCGCCAGGAGTAACACGGACCTGGCACGGGAAACTCTAGCCCAGGCGCAGGACCGCTTCGGCGCCGGAGTCACCGACAACATCGAAGTCGTGCAGGCGCAGGAATCCGTGTCTTCGGCGGATCAGTCCTACATATCGAGCCTGTACGCCTTCAACATCGCGAAAGTACAGCTCGCGCGCGCGGTAGGCATAGCGGAGCAAGCCGTCAAGGGATACCTCGGAGGAAAATGAAATGGCTCAAGACGGAATGGTGGATTTCGACGAAAGATTAGTTTTGGATGAGCGGCCGGAGGTTGCGGACGGCACGGCGGCTTCGAGGAAGGCAGCGAAGGATCCTCAGAGGCCCGATTCCGGCCCATCCGCTAACGGGAAGAGAATGGCGCGCGCAAAAATTATTGCGCCGATCGTCGCGTTGCTCCTGGCTGCCATGGCGGCGGTCACGTACCGTTCTTACGCGGGCTGGGAGTCCACCGACGATGCGCAAATCGATGGCTACATCAATCCCATCAGCTCGCGCGTGGCAGGCTACATCACGAATGTGTATGTGGACGACAACCAATACGTGAAGGCCGGGACGCTCCTCGCGCAGATCGACCCGAAGGACTATGAGGTGGCCGTCGCCAGCGCCCAGGCTACTTTGGCCAACGATCAGGCTACCGCAGACGCGAGTCAGGTAAATGTTCCGGTCATCTCCGTGAATACCTCGAGCCAGCTCGTGTCTGCTGAGGCCGATGTTGCCAATGCTCGCGCCGGGATTTCCGCCGCCGAGCAACAACTCGCCGCGGCGCGGGCGGCTGTCCTGCAAGCGGAAGCCAACAGCGACAAGGCTCAGGACGACGTGAAGCGCTACAAGCAGTTGGTCGACAGGCAGGAAATTTCCGATCAGCTGTACGTGCAGGCCGTCCAGACTTCCAACGGCGCGGCCGCGGCCGTACAGGCTGCTACCGCGAATGTGCAGGCTGCCCAAGATGCGGTGCGTCAGGCTCAGTCCAGGCTGGCGCAGGCTTCCGCTTCGGTCGAGTCTGCTCAAACGGGTCCACAGCAGATTCGGATTCAGCGGTCCCGCGCGGTCGCTGCTTCCGCCGCCGCGCAAAAATCCAAGGCCGCCCTGGAGCAGTCCCAACTGAACCTGGGTTACACACGCATCGTCGCGCCCGTCGACGGTGTGGTCGCCAAGCGATCGGCGCAACCCGGCCAATACGTTGCGCCGGGACAGCAGCTCATGGCCGTCGTGCCTTTGGATGACCTCTGGGTGACCGCGAATTTCAAAGAAACGCAACTCCAGAACATGCGGCCGGGCGACCTCGTGAAAATCCATGTCGATGCGTATGGGCGCACTTATTCGGGGCATGTCGAAAGCATCGCCGGTGGAACCGGAGCCGTATTCAGCTTGCTGCCTCCCGAAAATGCAACCGGCAATTATGTGAAAGTGGTTCAGCGTCTTCCCGTCAGGCTGCGATTAGATAAAGGCCAGGATCCCGATCGTCGGCTCAGGCCCGGCATGTCCGTGGTGCCTGATGTCTATGTGAAAGGGAACTCGTCAAATGCGGGTGGAGCAGCGGAATGAGTGAGCAGGCAACTTCGATCAACGCCAGCCCCGTGCAAGACTGGAATCCCGGGCACAATCTCTGGCTCATCGCGCTCACGGTGACTCTCGCAACCTTCATGGAGGTTCTGGATACGAGCGTGGCCAACGTTGCTCTTCCCCACATCGCCGGAGGTTTGGCCGCAGGGCAGGACGAGAGCAGTTGGGTGCTGACGTCTTATCTTGTTTCGAACGCTATTGTTCTGCCGCTGAGCGGATGGCTTTCCTCAATATTTGGCAGAAAACGCTTTTACATGAGCTGCGTCGTGCTGTTCACGGCGAGCTCTTTCCTGTGCGGAATTGCTCCCAGCCTCCCCCTTCTTATCTTTTTCCGTGTGTTGCAAGGCGCCGGAGGAGGGGGACTGCAGCCCAGCGAGCAGGCCATCCTCGCGGATACTTTTCCGGCCGCAAAGAGAGGCATGGCCTTTGCCATTTACGGAATGGCTGTTGTGGTTGCTCCAGCCCTCGGACCAACGATCGGAGGCTGGATTACCGACAACTATAGCTGGCGATGGATTTTTTTCATGAACATCCCCGTCGGAATTTTATCGGTGGCTCTGACTTCGCTGCTGGTTTCTGATCCGCCGTGGATTCGGGCCAAAAAATCTGGCGGCATCAAGGTGGACTACATTGGCTTCGGCCTGCTGGCGATTGGGCTGGGCGCGCTTCAAATAGTTCTAGACAAAGGGGAACGCGAAGATTGGTTCGAGACGCACTACATCTTGATCCTGACCGTGATCGCCGTGATTTGCTTGATTTCGGTCTACTTCTGGGAACGTTACCACGAACATCCGATCATCGAAGTCCGCCTCTTCAGCGACCGCACTTTCCTGATGGCCTGCGTGATGCTATTCATGGTGGGATTTGTTCTCTACGCCACGACATTGCTGCTTCCCCAACTCGCGCAGACGCTGATGGGATACACCGCGGAACTGGCTGGACTGATGATCATGCCGGGCGGGTTCGCCCTCATGCTGATGATGCCTGTGGCAGGCTTTCTCTTATCGAAGTACGATGCGCGCCTGATGATCGCCTTCGGGCTCCTGGCCCTCGGGCTCGCCATGCTTTTCATGGCCCACCAATTTAGCCTCGACGTAGATTTCAGGACCATGATGTGGGCGCGCGTATTTCAGACCGCGGGGCTGGCGTTCCTTTTCATACCAATCAACACCGCGGCGTATTCCTACTTGCCGCGAGAAAAAACAACGCCGCTTCCGGGCTGATTAATTTGTCGCGCAACATCGGCGCAAGCGTGGGCATTTCCTTCGTCACCACGATGCTGACGCGCCGCGCGCAGTTTCATCAAACCACATTGACAGCCCACGCCACCGCGTACAGCAGTCAATTCAACAATGCGGTGCAAGGCATGAGTCAAAACTTCGCGGCGAGCGGCCCCCTTGCCGCCCAACATCTAGCGCATGGGCAATTGTATGGATTCATTCTGCGGCAATCGTCCATGATCGCGTACCTCGATAATTTCTGGCTCCTGGGCCTTTCGGCTCTGGTAATGATCCCTTTTGTTTTCCTGATGAAGCGGCCACCCAAAGGGGTTTCGGCCGCGGCCCACTGACGATTACGGATGAAAAATTTCCAGGTCCCGCCCTCCTAATGTTGAAGCCCCGTCTCCTCGTCCAGCGGTTGGCCGGTGAAGGTTCGGTTCCAATGGCCGCCGGCGATCTCTCTGGATAAAAAAGAGCGCGGTTGCAAAAGCGCGGGCGCGACCCGCATGCTAATAAGCATGCCTGAACTGCCGGATATCGCCGCCTACATCAGCGCGCTTGAATCAAGAATCGTGGGCCGACCGATCGAGCGGGTGCGGTTGAGGGGCGTGTTTCTCCTGCGAACCGTAAAACCGCCGGTTGTGGATGTGGAGGGCCGCGTTGTGCGCGAACTGCGGAGGATCGGCAAGCGCATCGCCATCGGTGTAGATGGCGATCTCTGGCTGGTGCTGCACTTGATGATCGCCGGCCGGTTGCACTGGCGGCCGCGGGGGGCCAAGCTGGCAGGGCGGCAGAATCTGGCAGCCTTCGATTTTCCCAACGGTTCTCTCGTGCTTACCGAAGCCGGCACCAAGCGCCGCGCATCGTTGCATGTCCTCTCCGGCGAGGAGGGCTTGCGCGCCGTCGACCCCGAGGGAATTGACATCTTCGCGAGCGATCTCATCTCGTTCCGCGCGGCACTCACGGCCGAAAATCGCACGCTGAAGAGAGCACTTACCGATCCTCGACTGGTGAGCGGCATCGGCAACGCGTATTCGGATGAGATCCTGCACGCGGCGCAACTGTCGCCTGTCACGCTTACGCATAAGCTGCAGCCGCAAGAATGGGAAAGGCTGTTCGCGGCGACGCGCCAAACCCTGGGGCTCTGGATCGACCGGCTGCGCTCGGAGGCGGAAGCCGCCTTTCCCGAAAAGGTGACCGCGTTTCGCAAAGGTATGGCGGTTCACGGACGCTACGGAGAGCTTTGCCCGAGGTGCGGAGAAAAAATTCTTCGGATTCGCTACGCGGACAACGAAACGAATTACTGCGCCCGATGCCAGACCGGCGGAAAAGTCCTTGCCGATCGCGGTTTGTCCCGGCTATTGCGGTCGGACTGGCCGCGGACGCTCGAAGAGCTTGAAGCCCTCAAGCGCCGTTAGAATCCACCGGAGGTATGCCTTCGCCGAGCGGATTGGCGCAGCGGCAAGAGAAACGGCGCCTGGGAGGCTATCCGAAAATCAAGTCAAGGCAAGGGATGACGAGTTGTCCGTTCTTAAGCCAGGTCGCAGAGATCAGGTGCTGCTCGATGACGGTGGCGGCCATGCTGCCAAAAATCCCCGAAGTATCAATGTCGCCAAAGGACAGAGTTAGGTCCTCTCCGCAATCGCCACACTCTACTCCACTCAACACCTCGCGCCACAGAATCGTGCTTTGAAGGCACCCCGACGAAACTACTGGCCAGCGCCCCGTGTTCGACTCGATTGACGCAAGAGGCCGCTTGTCATATCCTCAAGGTCAAACCACAAATTCCAGCTCGTGAGGTGCCGAATGAAAAGTAGGCTGCTGTTGTCCTTTGGCTTGCTCGTGGGCGTTTTGAGCGCCGGCGGCACGATATTTGCGCATCACGGAGCAGCGGCGTTTGAGAACACCGTATTGGTCTTGAAAGAGGCCACGGTGACGAGATACATGTGGGCCAATCCCCATATCATTGTCATGCTCGACGTGAAAGATGACAAAGGCAACGTCACGCACTGGGCTGTCGAAACGGGCAACCCGGGTGCGGTCGCCCTTCTTGGCTGGAACAGGAATTCGCTGCAGCCCGGTGACGTAATCACTGTTTACCTTTATCCCGCCAAATCCGGCAACCCTCTTGGCCGTCTCAATAAGATCGTCCTTGCCGATGGCAAGACGTTGAAGGATACCCAGCAGCGGGGAGACAACCCTGAGACGCAGTAGGGAAATCATTGCGGTCGTCATGCAAGGCGTGGAAGCAAGCAATTTTCGAGCGGCGAGCGGGATGGGCGTGCGTTGTATTGTTTAGGTCAACCCGCAAATTCCAGTCCAGGACGTTCCGATTGAGAAGTAAGCCGATCATGCTATTGGCCTTGCTCGGGGCGTGAAAGCTGTAGGCAAACGAATTTGGAGCAGCGAGGTGTGCGAAATGCGAAATCTGCTTAAGGGCTGCGTTGTTAGTTTAGTGGGTGCGCTGCTGGTTTCGTCGCCTGCGTTGGCCCAAACTTCTCCTCCGCCCAAACGGGGCGTTAGCGAGACTTTGTACGACAGGTTAGCCAATACTGGGACCGGGGGCGCCGCGCCGCGCCGGGATCTGACTGGGTTCTGGGCAGGGTTGGTCGAACCCAAACTCAACGAGGTGCCTCCCCTGACGCCTTGGGGGCAGGAGCAGTTCCGTCTCCACAAGAGCACCTGGAACACCTCCGTTGCGGAATCAAATGATCCCAGCAGCGGTTGCGATCCACTTGGGTTCCCGCGCAACATGCTTTTCATGACCAGAGGGATTGCATTCGCTCAGATGCCTGGCAGGTTGCTCGAGCTATTTCTGTACGACAAGGTATGGCGCGAAATTTGGACGGACGGGCGAGAACTTCCCAAAAATGTGGGCGGCAATTCCGCCGAGGCACCGGATCCGAGGTGGTACGGTTATTCAGTGGGACACTGGGAGGGGGATTACACATTCGTCGTGGATACGGTCGGGAGTGATGAGAGAAGCTGGCTGGATAACTACGGTCACCCTCATAGCGTCGATATGCGTGTGCAGGAACGCTACACGCGCGTGGATCATAACACCCTGGAAGTTACCATCACGATTGACGATCCCAAGACCTATACGAAGCCTTTTGTGATGACCAAGTCCAATTACAGGTGGATTCCGCAACAGGAATTCGAGGAGCAGATTTGCGTGCCGTCGGAGGAGTCTGAGTATTTGAAAATAATGGGCGATCCCGCCGCTCCTGCCTCATCCGGTAAGTAAACGGAAAAAACTTAACGAATGTGCGTCCCTCGCGTGTTCTTCCGCAAAAATGATGTGCGAAGAGGAAGGCTCTTCAGGTGCTTGGTCTTCAGGAATGACGAAGGCTTGGGCCGAAGCCGAGTGGCGTCTCTCAAGGAACAACGATTCAGTCGTAACCGCTTCCGTAACCGGGCAATCAATTACCCAGGGAACGGCTCTATTTAAAATGTGATGGGAAAATTCTGGCGGAGAGGGGGGGATTCGAACCCCCGTCACCCTTTTGGGGTGAAACTGATTAGCAGTCAGCCCTGTTCGGCCACTCCAGCACCTCTCCGCGGTCTGCTAACTCTATGTATTCGTTGGCAATAAAAGCAGTTTGGGTTCAGCGTCAGAAACAGGCGTTTCTGCATTGTCCCCAGATTTGTCACCACCTACAACACCCGGCAGTTCGCTCATACGATCAATTGCAGCGTGCAGTGATTTGTCTGTCGGGTGAACATACGTCATGCTCTGTTTGATGTTGCTATGTCCGGCGAGCCGCGCCAAAGTCCAAGCATCCATCCCGCTAGCGCCCCACCGAGACAGACAAGTGTGACGAAGCGCGTACAACACAAATTGCTTCTCACAAATCCCGCTGTTCTTTACAGCGTCAATGTGCGGTTCATAGATCGTATTCGGCACGATGTGACCCACAGCAGCTTTCTTCGCGGGGAAAATCCACCCGCCCGTTGGTTTTCCCGATTTCTCCCAGCGACGTTGAAGTATATCACGCACACGCGGAGTCATAGGCACGATCCGAGACGCGGCTTCTGTCTTTGTACCGGGCACTATCAGCACGGCTCGCTTGTCGTCGATCCATCGGACGTTCTCCCATTTCAACCGGAAGCATTCATCTGGCCGCAGCCCAGCGTCGAGAATAATGGTGGCCACTGTACGCAAGGGTTCAGTACATGCGGCCAGATATTTCGGCTCCTGTTCGGGCGACAGTATCCAACTGCGGACATTCGCACCCGACAGGATTTTGAACTTGGGCGCAATGTCGATCAAGCCGTCTTCTATTGCATGGTTGAGAACCGCTCGCAGAGCCCGGATCGTGCTGTTCACTGTGGCGATGGCTCTGCCTTCTTTGAGTCGAACCGACTTGAAGCCGGTCAGCGACGAGCCCTTGATCGCGTCCAGCTTGGCATCCGCCAGCGGCTTATAATCGCAAAGCACACGGGCCTCGTTTCGATACCACTTTAACGTCTTCGGCTTTGCGCTGAATTGCGCTTCCGCCCAAGGAATGATGTTGTCGTGGAGATATCTTCGAAGGGTTGGAGGCTCAACTTTCTTTTTGATGCCGGCCCGATTTTCTGCAAGTTCGATGCGCTTCTTTGATTCCAGCGTTCGCGCAACGTCCGCGTTCGCTTGCCCGGTCGAAAAGTAGAGAGCCTGACCCTTCCATGTGAACTTGAAGCAGTAGTATTTTCCGCGTTTGTAGATCATGGTGACATTGTCCCAACTTTAGGCAGTCCTGTCTATAGTACTTTGTCCTTGACAGATGCTGGTATTTGTTGGTACCCTTCCAACGTTAGCCAGATGCTGTTTAGGAACGGCATTCTGAATCGATGCTGCGACGATGTGATACTGCAGCAAATGTGAGCCGTGAACGAAAGCATTGCTTTCGCTACACGCAAACTGGCAATCGTGCTCTGCCGCAATAGGACAGTCCCAACGATTGCTGAGTCCCTCCCCCAGACGGCGTTGACCGAGTGCGAGGGGCATTCCGAAACTGGAGTGCTCCTATGTCCGTACAGTCAAAGAAATCAAAACCCCCTGCAGTTGTTGTTGACTCCAACCAACCGTTTTTGAAAATCAATGAAGTCGCCGCACTCTGTCGTGTGAGTGTCAGTTGTGTCCGTGCATGGCGATTCGCAAAAAAAATCCCATTCGTTCAACTCAACGGCAAGAACTTGCTTTTCAGACGCACAGATGTAGATGCGTTTATTGAACGCAACACCGTGCCAGCGAAGCGGGTGGCGTCATGAGCCTCCTACCCCAGCATTCCCAAACGCAGGCACACGACATTTGTCGTGTCAGTTCCCCTGAAGAACGAGAAGCACGAGGTCGTACTTTTGCTACAGCATTTGTCAGCGTATGGACTACAGGGGCTACCAAGTTTCTTCGTGAGCGAGAGTCTGAGTTACGCCAAATCCGGCAAGACTTTGACGACAAACCAAAAACTGAGTTGATTTGTGGCGTTCGCACTTTCACAGAATATTGTGAAAATGTGATGGGCTATGGCATTCGTCAGGCTCAGCGGGTCCTTGAAGGTAAGAATCCTTCCCTGACTGACGAAGAAAATAAACTCGCACTTGACCGTAAAGCAAAGCGTGAGTTGACTGCCAGCGTAAATCGTAACCAAAACGCTTTGCCTATTCGCAAAAAGACCAACGCTGAAGTACTCGCTGAAACACACGCTGAGAAGGTTGAAGAGAAAAAGGTAGACAGGCTGCAAAAGCAGGTCGCCGTCCTGACGACCAAGTTGCAAGCCGCCTCCACGAAGGCGTCCCCTGTCTCAGAATCGCAAGAAAAGGATTTCAAAAAAATCCACGCCAGCGAAGTGAAGGCACTTGAAGCTGAAATCACAAAGTTGAAGGGCAGCGTCCAGACACTCACCGTCGCTTATGCGAAGTTGCGCAAGGACGCCCTCGCTCTCGCCACAATGGGGGCGGCGGTCCGCGGAGGCACAAAGGTCGGTGACAGGATGCACGACCGCTCTGAGACGTTTTTGCAGAAGCATGGCGAGAACGTCAGAGGTGCCCTGTGAGAACCGCAGGCGGTGAAAATCGTAAGACGACTGCACTCATTGACGCCGCGCTGAAAATCCTCGCGGAACAAAATCCCATGACCATTCGCCAGTTATTCTATCGACTGGTCTCGGTCAATGTGATTCCCAACGACCTAGCCAGTTATCAGCGAGTCAGTGAAGCCATGACTAAAAGCCGGGATGACGGACGCTGCCCATTTGGGTGGATTGCAGACCGTTCGCGGCCAGTATATGAGGTAACAGGATGGGAAGATGCTGCGACTTACATGGACACAATGCGGGACGGATATCACAAAAACTACTGGGAGACACAGCCGGAACATATTGAAATTTGGGTCGAAAAAGATGCCATTATCGGCTCAATAGAAGAAGTCTGTAAAGCGTTGGGAGTCACTATCCGAGTCGGTCGAGGTTACTGGAGCACCACCGCCGCCCACAACATCGCGGAATATTTCGCCATCGTTGAGAAGCCCATTACTGCATTCTATCTTGGGGACCATGACCCGAGCGGGGTTGATATTTCGCGTGATTTGGAAGAGCGCGTCCGCTACTACGGTGAAGGTGATTCCTTCCTTGAAAACTTCACCCTTGAACGGCTTGCAATCCACAAATCAGACATCACCACATTCAATCTGCCGCCGCTTCCTCTCAAGAAAAAGTCAGATGGGACCGATAGTGACCCGCGCGCCGCAAAATTCCGCAGAGAACATGGCGGCGAAGCCGTCGAACTAGATGCTCTCCCGCCTGTTGAGCTTCGCCGGAGGATTGAAGAAGCGGTCAAGAAGCATACAGACGTAGCCGCGTGGGACGCAGCCGTTGCCGAGGAAATCACTGAAACAGGGCGCATCGCGGACGCGGTTAACCAGTTTACCTCCATGACCGACGACGATGCACCAACTTGGGCGCAGTTTCAATCTCTGCGGGATGATGACCCCTATCTTTGGCAGATTGTTTCGGACCCAGACCCAGTTGGTCGCAAATCTCTTGTCGAGATAGCGAATCGGCGAACTCCGCTACCCAATATTGATTATCTCATCGCGCAGATTCGGGAGCTGATTGCCGAATAGATTGACACTAGAGGCAGTTTATCGGCGGGGAGGGCTTCGGCTCCGCCCGTAACCCGCAGACAGAAGAGAGCGGCAACCGCCGAGGAGCAAACATCATGAGCTACCGTCGAGGGATGTCCAACTCAATTCAACGTGGCTTCGGTTTTTCGCTCGGGTGGACAGCCGCTCGATTCTTCCTGGGTCTGCTGTCGGCAGTAACTGCGGGAATCTGGGTCAGGACCAGCCGAATCAATCCCGCCGCGCGCTGGGCGGTGCGCGGGCTGATAATTTTTGTACTGGCGGCGGGGATCCTGGTGTTGGTTTCAGAATTATGATCGCCGCGCGTCAGGACCGGGCGATGTCCCTAACTGGGGTAGACGCTTTGTGTCTAAAAATAATCGTAATCTATCAATAAATAGGCAGGTTTAAGACTTCCCCGTTCCATAAATAGAAGGGATACACGCGATGAATATGTTACGCAGAACCAGCATCTTTTTGAACCCGCGGCATATGCAGGAATTGGCGACGATATCCGATGCGACAGGACAATGCCCTTCGGCATTAGTTAGGCTCGCAGTGGTTCAGTTCATCCGCCGAGAGAAGCGCGCGCAGGCGGCACAGGTTGTGGTCCCAGGTCGCAAGAGTCGCAGGGCCGTACTCGGCGAATAGCACGGGGACTTCGTCCAATATTGGACAAAGTTCAAGCACCAAGTTTCCCCCAAGGCGCTGGCCGTCAGCCTGAGCAACTGGCGGCTGGCACCGATTTCAGCAGCAACCCTGTCCGCAGGTATTGAGCGATGGACAGGGATGGGCGTACCGCAGCCTTCGCTTTGCGGATGAGTACAAGGGCAATTATATGAATCAAGGTCGCATCACCTACGTGTCGGGCAAGGGTTGGTTCTTTGCTGAAAATTCCGCAGACCATTCCTCCATCTTCGTCCATCAGAAAGATGTCGAGCACCGTCGCTATCTTCTAGTCGACGATTTAATCTCCTTTGACATCATCCCGAGCAGAACGCAGCCCGGAGAGTTTCAGGCTGCTAACGTCAAGTATCTTGGTCACACCATCGCGCGCCAGACCTCCGGCGGCGCATTGTGAACATATCCATTGCACTGGCCGTCCAACCCGCCGTTCAATATCTGACCGCGTTGTTTTCGCCGAACGATATCGTCTGCCTGACATTCATTCATGCGACGAAGAAATACCCGGGCACTGAATCTGCGGTCACGGATAACGATTATCGCCCATTATCTGAAGTCATCACTGCCAAAAGCATCGAGCGCCTGATTGAACGTAATAAAAATTGGCATGTTTATGTGTCAATGGCTCCGTTCAAACCGGGCTCGAAAAACCGCACCAAGGCGAACATCCTCGAAGCGCGGCATGTTTTCATCGACGCTGACGAAAATGGCGATGCAGTTCTGGCTGCGTTACGAGCTGCTGTCGCGGCAGAGGAGGTTCCCACGCCAACCGTCATCGTCCAGTCGTCTCCCCATAAATATCAATTCGTGTGGAACGTCGTCGGATTCACGATTCCCGAACAGGAAGCGATGAATCGGACACTCCAACAGAAGTTTGGGACAGATGCGCAGGCGACAGATGCGGCGCGGGTCCTGCGTATTCCCGGGTTCCGTAACATTAAGCCGCAATACGGCGACCCGAAACCGGTAGCGGAACTGGTGGAGTACAACGAGCCGCCATTCTGGGGCATCTCCCGTGCAGATTTTAATATCCCGCTGACGAGCGAACCAGACAATACGGTTTATTCCCCTGTGTCGGACGCGACCGTTCAGCAGAGTATCGAACTGCTGGAAGCAGCCATGAATGCGGCTTCCGTGAGCTATACCCGCAGGCCGTGGGAAGGCTCGGGCGGCGCGTATAAGTTTCTCTTGGCATTGTGCCCATGGCGCGAGAATCACTCGAACGGTGGACCCTCTGACGCGATGGCGTTTGTACAGCCCAGCGGCGCGTACGGATTCAAATGCCTTCACGCGCATTGCAGTGATAAAAACTGGAACGAATTCCGCGCGCATCTTGAGGCACTCGCAGGGCGACGACTGTCATTCAAAGTGCCTGAATCATCGCGGGTATCTGATGCGCCGGTAGAAATCGTTGCGCAAGAAGCGCCTATGCATAAGGCCGAAGACCGGCCCGACATTCCACGCGCGGTCTTGTCTGGGCGGCTGGGTGAGATGTGCGAGCGAGAAATGTTGGACGACTTCCCAGTCTCGTATGCATGGCTTGCGTTGGTCACTGCAGCCTCTGTTCTCGTGCCAGAACGCCCGTCGACAGGCAACGGCGATAATCTCCACAACCTGTACACCGCTCTCGTTGGACCCGTGAACTTCGGCAAAAGTCAAGCCATTGAATGGGCAGTGCTGATGCTGCGCCTCAAGGATGACCTAAAGCGATATGACGAAGTCAAAGCAGGTAGCGCCGAACGCCTGCTGCGATATATGAATCAACGAGTCGCGAAGGGTGACCTCGGGCCGCGGGTCCTGATGTCGCTAGACGAATGGAAATTCTTCTTCGACAAAGCAGGTATTGAGAATTCCACTTTTCCGACATTGCTCACGACCGGATTTTATAAGCGGAACGTCACCATCTTAGATAACTTCGGTCGTCCGATGACGGTGCCTACTGCATTCAGTTGGATAGGCGGCATCGTAACGGATTCATACGATGATTGCCTCTCCAGTGTCACGTCGTTGGGTCTCCATGACCGTTTACTGCAGGGCATCAACCCGTCGAGCTACACCGGGTTCAACTACCGCCCATTCGAGGGCAACGTCCTTCCCGCGGACTTCGAGCCGCAACCCGTCCAGATGGATAAATCCGTATGGGAGTGTTTGAAGGCGTGGCGCAAAGCGAATCCGATGGCGACCCGCGAATCGGAAATTGCCCTGCGAGTCGCAGAGATATGCGCCAGCTTCGACGGTGCGCCGGTCCTGTACGGCAAAGATTTGGGCCCGCATCTTATTCTCGCCGATGAACAAATGAAGCTGCGGCAGACCCTCAAACCGAATATCGGTGAGACCCCTGACGCGCAATGTGCCATCAAGGTCGAGAACTATCTGCAGGCGCATGGGCCCGCCGGTGAATGGATATCCGTCCGCGTTCTGATGCGCGATATCCATGCCGACCGCTTTGGCCCCAGCATCTTCAGGCGGACGCTTGATGGTCTTTCGTATTTGAAGGTGACAGAACTGGGAACCCTTCCGGCGAAGCCCGGGAATCGCGCGGGCGGACGACCCGCAAGCGCCATCAGATTGGTGCTGGACTGAGCAAGCGTCACCACGTTTTCTTGGGAGAGATACCCCCCTCCCCCAGTCAAGAGGGGATTTGTAAGGATATCTGGTGACAGAACTGGTGACACAACTATGGATATCACACAATCTATAACGATTAACCCTTGGGGGTCTCTGTTACACGAGGGAAGGTGACACAACTTCGGGGAGACCGGAAAACTCTCGGCGGGAGTTTTGGCACCAGTTCTGTCACCACTCGTGTCACCAGCAAATTTGAAAGGCCGCTAAGGCGGTAGAAACGGAATTGTTCGAGTAGGGTGAGCAGATTCTCCTCGAAGGCAACATACTTTAATCGAGGAGAAGTTTATGATCGACAACACGTGGCGGGCCCAATTGGATAGGGACGGGACGATACCAAGAGCCCGTCGGACTAAAACAGCACCGCGAAAGAAACGGATTCACATATCCGACGAACAAATCAGAAAACGCTTGGAGGCTTTTGATGGACCGTGTAATCCATCCCAAGCCCAGCTTGATGCCGAGCGGGCGCTTATCGAAGGTCGGTCTCGTCGCCGTCCGAAGAAAGTCCGAACTGCCGGGCGACCAGATCATTTGATCTACGGGCCGGGCGAGTAGCCGATGCCAACTCCCCGAGCCCAACTTGAAGGCTATCGTTTCGGGCTGTTGCAGGTTGTCCGATTTATCGAGGTCAAAGACAGGCATGCGATGTTCGAGGCGAAATGCGACTGCGGCGCTGTGGTGATTGTTCGAGGGACTGATTTGGTTGCGGCTACAAAACGGAAATGCGGACCAGATTGCACATACGAACATCCGAAATGGCAAGTGACATTCAGGACAATTGAAGGTCGCACGACTGAAACACATTACCAAAGCAGTGAGATAATTAGCTAAGTAAACTAACCGGTGTGGGGACAAGGGGGATGGCGAATGCCAAATGAATCGAACGAACAGAACCCGATGGATAAGGCGCGTGATGACATCCTCGAAACCATCACACTTGCGGATTCCGCGCGGCAACGGCTTGTGCTGCGGATACAAGAACTTGAGTTATTCGGGAACACACCCGAATCCGCCCAGGAACTGCATCAAGCATACGCAGCCCACGCTACTGTGTGTGAGCAACTGAAGAATGCGCGCCAACTATTGGCGGCGACGGAATAGCCAGCGCGAATTGGAGAGGAGCAAACGAAATGACAACCGAATCGCCTAATGTCACGTGGCTGTCTGAATTTATTCGAGCACATCTTCTCGAAATTTGGCAGCGTGCGGCGAATCCATTTGAGCCCCAGCACACGCCACAATGTTTTGGTGTTGCGCAGCACGCCACTGTCATGGCCGAAGGGCGGCTTCTTTACCATGAGGGCACTGCATGCGACCGACGTTTACCTGGCTCCAAACCGCAGCGCCATGCGTGGAACACATTCGATGGTGTGACTGTTGACCTCTCAAGGAACATTAATTTCGCGGACTACACCGAGATACCCGCCAGCGAGGCATATGAGAATCATCAAAGCGAGCATTCCTATACCGTGGATGAAGTGCGCGAACGGATGGCGGTTCGTCCTGGCATATGGGATTGGTTCACGAATCCCCAGTACGCTTTTCTCGATTCTTCAGATTTCCAGTGATGCGGTCAGCGCCGTGCGGAGCGGAGTATCCTATTCGGCTTTTCCTGTCGAATTCACAGCGTCACCCGCCAGATCGTTCAAGGTTGAATCAGTTCAATATAAAAAGTCCGCAAATGCGAAGGAGCAAACCAATGGCCAAGCAGACGCTGTACAAAGTCCAGTACTATCTCATAGCACCAAACGTGATTGGTCTTGATGGCGTCCGGCTGGAAACAGAGGCTGTGCTGGTTCTGGCGAGCAGCAAGATCGAAGCCAGAACGAAAGCCGCGCGGTGTCTGGAATCCGATTCTCATCGGGCGCAGTTGAGCCTCGACGCGAAAGAGTCAAAACAGGTATCCAAAGCCACTGCCGCCGAGCGGGCCGCTTATGCAGAATGCAATGCACGTTGCAATGACATTCGGTCGGGATCGAAACCGCCTCGTGCCCAAGATTCTGGGATGACGAACTGAGACGCACAAAGTGCGGTCGGCACGTTGCGGCTGGCGACGTGAATCGCGGATGGGCATCATGCGTCCGACCTACCGCGGGTTACTTTCTGCATCTCGACTCTCGACGAAAATGCGCACGCCACGGGTTTGCTTGTTTAGCTTCCATGCCCGACATAGCTGGCTGAGAGTGGGTAGAGGCAAAGCAGATGGCCAAGGGAGAGTCAAGAGGCAGGGACAGGGAGCAGACTGCAGGGCATCGCGATGCTGCGGTAGCGGCGAGCGGGGACCGAGGATGGGCGCAGCAGCAGCGAACCCTGCGCGGAGACGCGCGGGAGGGTGAGCGATACAAGGCGCAGATGCGGGATGTAGTTGCCAAAGGCGGGTGGATGGATACCCAGTCCAAAGGCGATAGGTGTCAGGCAAATCGCATGCCGTTTGCAAAATTTCCAAAATTTTGACGAAAAGTGTGGAAATATTGACACACTTCGACATAAATCCTGTGTTTTCAACGGTGATTTTGTGGCTGACAATGGTCGGCAGGCGAACCTACAGCGAATGTGCTCAGGACTACAACCGCGACAAGCTAGAATAGAGCTTCTTGGCGTTTGCTGGGGCTTCAGACAGGCTCTATGCAGCGGGACGCGTTTTGGTATGTTCGCTGTTTTCGATGGCTCATATTGGCTCCCAGCCCGTTATTCCTTTATCCGCTCAAGACGGGCCGTGTTGGCAACGGTCGGTGGTCGCGGGTCCGCTGGGCAGGTCGCTGCAGCGAACGTAAAGCGAACGCCACGCTGGCAAGTAAACAGTTCGATTATGCCCGCCGATTTGGACGGGCCGAAAGTTAAAGTCGTTTGTTTTCAACAAGACTATTTTGGCGGACCTCGTAAGTGACATCAATAACTCGAAAAGTGTGCATCACTTAGCAGCAAGTATCACATAACGCAGTACATCGGCGATTTCGCCAAGTAAACCGACTGTACGTTATCGGACGTTATTATTTCGCCTTATGTTCGCCTACAGCATTCGCCATTTGTTCGCTGGGCTGTCACACTTTCGTACCCACCTCCGAACGATTTGCGAACGACCCCATTGCCTGCCGCGGCATCGCCGGTGGCGATTTCTTTTCGGCTCGGCAGCGCGGCAAAATATTCTCCGTAAGTCGCTGATTCTAAATAAGTAAGTCTCATTTTGGATTCGATTTCGCAAATGAAAACCCCCACGTATGTTGTTGGTAATGCAGGGCTTAGCACTGGGCACATGTCAACTTTCAGGCACGCCGCTCGTAACGCCCTGTAACAACCTCCGGCCCCATCTATAAATTCCAGAGCCCCAGACGTACCTCACCTGTACAGGTCCAACCCCTGAGCGCCAGAAGCCCGTACGCCGCCCGTACGCCGCCCG
This sequence comes from uncultured Acidobacteriota bacterium, assembly GCA_963813185.1. Lineage (GTDB taxonomy): Bacteria > Acidobacteriota > Terriglobia > Acidiferrales > UBA7541 > Palsa-360. Next base: position 184,567 of record CAWEYA010000016.1, on the reverse strand, counting down.
TACGCCGCCCGTACGCCGCCCGTACGCCGCTGTCACGATTCAGGACAGGCTGTCCTCGTCCCGTTGTTACAGCATTATATCTGCATTGCGGCAACACTGTGACATTTGGCTACGGGATTAAGACTTCTCTTTTTATGTGTAGAGGTCGCTCCAATGCCGATAAAACCACGCCTGACCCTTGCGGAACTGCAGGCTACAGATTGCTACACCGAACTGACGCCTCGACAGAAGGTTCTCGTTGATACGTTCGTCACCTCTGGCGGTGACCGTCTACTTGCGACCCAGACCGCCTACAAAACCGCATCTGGGGAAGTCGCTCGCGTGATGGCGTACAGGGCGTTCGCAACACCCCGGGTGATTGCCGCCCTTGCCGCGTACTTTCAATCGGAACCCTTGGAAGATTTCAAGGCCGAAGTCCGTCGTGCGTATCGAAGCCGCAAGCTAACCATCGCGCAAGTTCGAGCAATGGAATTGCATGCCGATATGAACGGCTGGGCATCCGCCTCACTTCCGAGCGTGCATGGTCGCGATACGCGACTCCCTGAGCCCGACCAAGAGACGCCCAAGACTTCAAAACCCCGACGCGTCGATGCCGGAGTTACGGATGCCCCGGCGCTGAAGGTTGCCGACCTGGGTCGCTTTACGGTTGGCGAATCGGTTTGGCAGGAGGACGAAGAATATCACGTCCATCAGGTTACCGCCGACGGCCAACTGGTTTCCGTCATCGGGCCTGACGGTCAGGTCACAATCGTCCTGCCGAAATCTACGGAGTAGCGATGCCATTCAACCCCAATATCCCATTCGCTCGTCAGCCCTCGACATCAGGCCAGCCGTACGTTCGCCCCGGTGCAGATGCCGATGCCAACTCCGTGGAGGATTTTGGTGACGACATAACGCCCTTCGTTCTCGATGGACTCGTCTTCCCCCGCGCTGTTTCGAGAACCATCGCGGCGATGCCGCCAGCCGAATTCGAGCAATGGAAGAAAGACCGTATCCGGGCGAAGGTCGATGCGCTCTACCTCGCCGAAATCCTTGAGTTCGATATGTGCGCGGAACCTCACGAACTGCTCTTCAAACAATTAATTCCGATGCAATATCCCGCCCCGGATATCTCCCAACTCACCACGCGGACAGGCAAGAAGAAAACGATGATTCTTTGGCCGCGCGGCGTTTTCAAAACATCGGGAACCATCATATCCATCATCCAGATATTCCTGAGCTACCCCAACGCTCGCGTTCTGTTCTTAACCAGCACGCTGGACTTGGCGAAGCAACAACTCGCCCGCATCGTCGCTCACTTCGAAATCGGCGCGAAACCCCGCTTCAAATATTTGTTCCCTGAGTACTGCTATACGGAACGCCAAAATCGCAAAACAAAAGAGTGGGAGATTCACCAAGACGCGCTCGGGAGTGCGAAGAGCTTCAATCTCCCCTGCCGCACCAACATGACGTTCGCGGAGAAGAGTTTTACGCTCGCAACGCCACTGTCAGGAAAGACCGGAAGCCACTACGATTTCATTTTCATAGATGACTTGGTGAACGAGAATACCGTCGACAACGACCAGATGTTGGAGAAGAGTTATCGCCAGTATACACGAATCGTTCCTGTGCTCGAACCGGGCGGGCTGATTGTAATGTCGGGAACTCGCTACCACTTTGCGGATGCGTACGCTCGAATTCAAGAACAGGCCGCCAAAGCGGGCGAACTCTCCACATGGCAATTCTCAATCAAATCGTGTTGGGTAAGCCGCTGCCTGAACTGCCAGTGCTCTTCGGCGTGGCATGATGAACAGGTCAACATCCTGCAACCTCCATGCATCAAGTGCGGCGACAAATGCCCGGGGTTCAAATCGGACGGGAGCGTCGGTTCGATATTTCCGCTCACTCCTGCGCGAAACGGTCGGCAAGTTGGCCAGAGCGTCCAGATGTATCAGGCGATTCGCGCAGAGGTCGGGCCTCAAGAGTTTGCGAACCAATATGAGAATTCGCCACTCGCGTCAGAGTACACAACATTTACGGAGACGCTTATCGGCGCTTCAACTTTGCACGATATTAATCAAATTCCGAATTATTCTTCCGGTACGACGTTCATCGTCGGCGATCTTGCTGATTCCGCGGACAGCGGTGACAACTCTGTTATGTATGTTTGCCGGTCGTGGCAGGGACGGCTGTATGTATTCCATTGTGTATTCGGCAAGTTTGGTTCGCCGCAGTTGATTGATGCGATTATCGGCATCGTTCGCGACCCGCGTTCGCGGCCTCACGCTGTCTATTTTGAAAAGACATTAGGCTCAGGGCACCTTGACGGTCTTCTCACCGCCCGCATGACCGCGCTCGGTCTGCCGTTGATTCCGATTACGTGGGTGAAGTCGGGCAACGTCAAGGGTTCAAAAGACCGCCGCATTCGGAATATCGCGGAAGGTTTCACGTCGAAGCGTCTTTGGCTTTTCGCCGGGATGCCGGGGTACCAAGATTTGGTGGGCGAGTTGTGCCGCTTCCCGCGCACCAAGCACGACGATTTCGCCGATGCGCTCGGGAGGGTCCTCGAAGCCCCGACGAATTGGCAATCCGAAAAACCGCCAGTGCCGATGAGCACTACCCATTGGTTAAGGAAACTTCACGCTCCGACAGAGCCAGAGGGCGACGGGCGCAATGATGGGACATCATTTTGCCTATGACCTCGTAACTTTTAAGACTTTTCATTCCTTCAGTAGAGGGTTGGTCACACCAAACTCACAAGAAACTGACTAATCGTTCCTATATTAGAGGCTCGTTCGGAGCGTCCAGTCTGGGAGCAGCGGTCATGGTGCAAATCAAGAAGTCCAAAATGACGTTGGCGCAACTTGAAGCTACTCCTGAATTTCGTTCCCTGACTCCGAAGATGAAATTTTTTGTCCAAACGCTCCTGCAAACCGCGATTGATTTATCGGTTCCCGACCCTTCGTTCGCGTGTTCTGCGGCGTACGGAAATTCTGGCGAGAACGCCAGGACGATGGCGTATCAGATTCTCAAGAAACGCGGAGTCCAAGCCGTCCTTCGCGTCTATCAGAACTACGGCAAGTCTCCGCGCCAGATTCATGATGAAGAACTTCAGACCGCGCGTCAGCAGTATCTCGCAGACCTGAAGACAGAGATGGATGCCGCGACCGGAGCCAAACGAGAGAGGCTGGTCGCTTTGTACGGCCAATTGATTTTCGGGAAGACGCCCGCATCCAAGAAGTGCAAACCATCCAAGAAATCGAGGAAACGATAATGCAACCGAAAGCCACAAACCGAAGTACGGCCCCAACACCTGAAGCCTTGGCAATCGCCGTTGCCGACCAAACGGCCAGCGTCAGAGAAGCGTTCGAAGCCGGTGTTAAGGCTGGTACCGTCGAACTTGTCCTGACCGATGCGCAAGCCACCGCGCTCAATGATGTCATCAACAATGCCATTCTCGAAGGGTTTGAAAGATATTTTGCAAAGTTGTAATCCGCACGACAAAGATTCACACCGCCACTGAGCGGAAGGAGATTTACTACCATGTCCTCCAAGAATGAAGAAAAGATAATCGACTTGACGAATTTGGACGCGCCCGGCGAAACACCCCGTCGCAAAATTCCCGCCGAATTGCTGACGCCCTCCGGAGTCGCGCATACGAACGCCAATATTTCTGAGGTAGTCCGCGAAGTGATGGCCGCCATCGCACCGATTCTGGCCGCGAATCAAGCCAACCAGTTTACGCCTGCGGCGTTGACTACTGCGCTTGTCGAAGCCGAGAAAATGCGGCGTATGCCGTCTGAGGATGAGCAGGCCGCGAAGGCCCGATCCAAACGCGAGCGCAAACTGATGCAGCAAGAACTCAACGAACTCTCGGCCAACCAACAGGCACTTCGTGATTCGTGCCCGCACAAGTATGTCAACGGGACCCAAAGCATTAGCGCAATTCGGAATTATCCAGACCGTAACCCCCGCTACATCTGCCATACCTGTATGCAACTTTTCCAGCCTCGTAGATGGGATATTTTGGCTCCGACCGAAGAGTTCCCCCGTGGCGAGGAACGCATCGTCGATGCCCATCCACTTTACAAACAAATTCATCGCGATTACTGCGTGGCGCATCCGGATATGGCCTCGTAACTTTTAAGACTTTCCGTTCCTTAAGTAGAGGGAACGGAAATGTTTATTTACGTGATTGTCAACAGCGAGACTTTGAAGATTTATGTTGGTCAGCATAAGGGCAACGACTTGGGTAAGTATTTGTCTCGGAAATTTTGGGACGCCAATCATCACACATCGGGAACGCGGTCGCACTTATATGCCTCGATGCGGAAGCACCCGCGCGAAGTATGGAGCATCCATCCACTGATTTCGGGATTACAAACCCGGGAAGAGTGCGACTACTGGGAGCGGCTGCTTATCAAGGCGTTGAATGCGCAGAACCCAGAGGTCGGCTACAACATCTGTGATGGCGGCGAGGGGCATACGGGACCGCTTAGTGAAGAGACGAGGCGGAAGATTAGCGAGAGTAACAAACAGTTTTGGGCTCAATGCAGCGAAGAAACGCGGTATAAGGCGACCGAGCACTTCAGACAGCAGGGTCGTTTGAATGTCGAGTCTGGGCATATCTGGCGAATCGCTTCTCCCAAAAGCCGTGCGGAAGGCGGGCACATTCAAGGCCCCATCCAAGGCCGTCGGAATGTTGAGTCTGGACAACTTGATAGAATTTGTGAACTACCGCAAACCAAAGCAGCCCGCCGAGAAAACGGGCGGCGGAATGTCGAGTCTGGGCATCTCGCGCGAATGCGGGCGTTACCGCAAACCAAAGCGGCCCTGAAAGTAAGCGGACGCAAGGCCGGGCAGAGAGCCGTTGAAAGCGGCCAAGTTCAAGCGTTAGGGCGCTCACAAGGGCGCAAGAATGCGGAGAGTGGGGCGCTCAACAGAGCGAGCCACATCCACTGGCACATTCGACGCGGCATTTCAAATCCCGCATGTGTTTTGTGCCAGCAAGCAAAAGCCGCATAGGAGCATATTATGTCAAAAGTTCAAGTGAAACAGCATCCCGTGACCGCTCTTCGCGTCACGCAGATTTCGGCAATGAAGCGCGGCGCCCAAATCGTATCGCCTGACGCTGGGGTTGTCCTGACTCTTGAGGACAATTCGAGCCTTCGCTGGCTGCTCGAAGGTAACTCAGTCCCTGCCATCGGGTCAGTAGTCATCAAAGATGACCTTATGCATACGCAGTATCTTGTGACGGCATCGGAGTTTGCAGAACTATTTACCGTGACCGCCGACTGAGGTGCGTCATGAAAAATTCAAGTCGGCATGTGAAACGCCAATGCTGTGTACTGGTCAATGGAGTCCAATGCACGAAACCCGCATGGGTGGCGCTAAGGTGCGGGAAACATTCAAAAGAACTTTGGGAATCGGACCCTATTGAGTACGTGCGTATCGGGACTCTGACTCCTGACGAACGTGAACATCTTGCGTATGACACAAGTCACCCGCCACTTCCACCGTGGCAGTATGAACCATCGGAGCAGCAGGTCGAAGACTTGATTAAAGTTTACGGGCGCGATACCCGGCGTTCAGTTCGAGTTGGATTCGGGCGTACAGCATCAGATATAAAAATCGAACGAGGAGAACGACCATGACCGAAGACGCATTCAGACTAAAGGCCGACAAAGCGTTGACCGCGGACATCGAAAAAGTAGTCACGTTCGACCAGCTAATGGCGCTTTTACACAACGCTGTCGAGCGTAGCCCAGAGTCGGGCTTTTCTCGTGACCCCCTGACCGGACAATTTGTGCCTCGCAATCGTGAGCCCCTGACCCCAGCCACTCAAGATGCCGCCAAAGATGCCGCGGACAAGGCTGCTGCGGAGGCCGCTGCTGCACCGCGGGAGTTCAAGCAAACCGTCAAAATAGCAGGTCGAGATTTCGATTTCGTTGCATCGAGCGCCGACGCACTCCAACTGCAGATTGATTCTGCCCGTGCTGTCGCAGGCCAGTTGGTCGCCGACCGAACGGTAACGCCGCGGTCTGCCCGTCATGCCGCGCAGACGGCGGAAGAAATCGCAATCGAACGCTCGAATGCTGAAATTGAATTTCGTCAAGGCAAAATCAGCACTTCGGAATATTTGGAAAAGACCGGCGCGTTCGATAGCTACCTCCAAGAAAAAGGTATCGACGTTGAAGCCCTCGCGGCCAAACAGCAGATACAGGCGTGGGAAGAAGCATCGGAAATTTTCCGTACAAGCGTCGGCGCTGACTGGCCCGGTGGCACAAAAAACCGCGCCTTGCTCGGCGACAAGCTGGCCTCCATGGGCCTGACCAACGCCGAAGATAAAGTTGCGGCGATGGGACAAGCCTGGACGGCGATGAAGGCGGAAGGGACGTATTTTCCCGATGGCGATGGCGACATCAGCCCTGAGCGTTTGCAGGAATTAACCCGGGACGCCTCGCCTGCCGAGATTCTACAGGCGTGGAAAGAAACCCAAGCCGGGACTGTAAAAGGTGACACAACCGGTGCCAACAAAGAATTCATCGAGCGGTTTCGACAAGGGCGCGAATCATCCGGCCTCTTCGGTAAATAATTATGTCCGCTCTCGGCGATGTCACGAAGCGCCTGCTCGGGGTCCGACCACCGAAGGCCGAGCCTCCGACTATCGTCGCGCCAGCACCCGAACCACCGCCTCCGTTTCTCAGTGCAAATTTGAAGCCTGACATGTGCGAGTTCCTTCTCGTGTGGACGGCCTACAACTTTGCGGTTGCAAAATCCTTTACCCAGCCTGTAGTGATGTTGCCTGAAACTGGGTGGCATCCAGCTTATGCCGACATGCATCCCTTCGCCGGAATGACGCGCGCCGAAATTCTAATCTCAACTGTTCCTCCTGAGAAGCCGGGCGGCTCGGTCGACGTGAATCCAGAGGCAACGAAATCCGCAGCGAAGTCCGCGGACCTTGATACGAACATCAAGATGTTGTTGTCCCTCGCCAAGCATGAGTGGATTCGTAAAAAGTGTATTTTATCGACCGTGGGCGTGTTCACCAAAGCGCAGGAGCGATGGGAGAGTCGTCACTTGCCTCTTGCCCGAGCGAAATACTATCATCTGAAGGCGCCGAACGAGACTCCAGAACAAAAAATCGCGCGACAACGCGACAGCCGCCGCTTCATTTTCTTGCCCGAGCATCCGGGCGCCATCGTGGAGTTGTGTGCAGCGCCTTCGCCAGCCCAACCGTTGATTCCGGCAGTTGTCCGCGCACCGATACAAATCTGTAAGACCCTTGCGGAATTTCAGGCGCTGCCAGAGGTCGAGCAAGCCGTGCTCATCGCCGCCCAACAACCGATGTGGGAGGAACGAACGGTCCCGGTCGGGCCGGATGGATGGACCAGCCGCGTACGGCATCTCGACATCGACCTTCCTGCCGACCCGATGCTTGATGATAAAACCACCACATCGGGATGGAATCAGGCCCCGACCCCAGAGCAAAGAGCCTCGATGGCCGATGACCAAGGCTGGAAATAGTTCTGTCTGTATCTCCCTGAATTGAATCCACATAACTGAGAATAAGACTTTACGTTCCATAGATGAGTGAAGATTGATGCCCACTAAAAGTGAAATTCGAGAGCGGATTCGGTTGATTCGTAACGCTACACCGGATTGTCTCGAATCGCTATACGAAATGCAGAACCGTCGATGCGACCTATGCGAGCATCCTATTCAAGATTTGGTTTGTGCGGCGCTCGACCATTCAACACCTATCGTCGTCTTTGCTCGTTCATACATGTCGATTGAGGAAGCCATCCGCCAGTGCAATGACTTGAAGAACCTTCGCGCCGCGCACTTTAGCTGTAACTCGGCGAAGAATGGTTTGACCCGGGAAGAATGGTTTGCGCAGGGTCCCAATGACCGCGCGATGCCGCGGCTTCTTACTGAGGGTCAGTTACGCAAGTTATGCAATCAGTTAAAGAAGAGCGGGCGCAAGGGCGGTTTTGAAGCCGCACGCCGGTGGCGGGCGCTATTGGTCAGGGAACAAGTCGATGTATGTGGCCATGTAGTACAACCCGCCGCGAACGGTGTTTCCCGAGGTATTTGCACTTTACGCCCGAGCCACAAAGGCAAGCATGGGAATAAAACGTGCGCCCAGTGCGCCAAGCCCGTGTCTCGTGGCAATGCATACTGTCGACCATGTCGCAAACTATATGCCCAGAATTACCGCGACGCGACATCAGAAGCCGTCGCCCAACTGTATGACGAGAGGCAGCGACTCCAAGCCATCGCGGGTCCGTTGCTTGTCGAACAGATGTTGAACCGAATTTGCGCGGAACAATCCGCAGCAGTCTAAAAGGAAATCATCATGCCATCTCAAGAAGAAAACGCCGCTGCACAAAAATTAGCGTCCGTGAAGTATGCCCATCGCAACGACCCCCAAAACATTCTCGACAGCCTTCCCAAAGTGCCGGGCGTAAACGCCAGCTTCAAAAAAGGCGGAATAGTCCCCAAAACAGGCACGTATAAGCTGCATGAAGGCGAGACGGTCGTTCCGGCACCGCAAGATGCGCAGCAAACCCTCGACGCCAAGGCTAGCCAATCATCCGCACCACCGCAGCCCGCTGCTCCAGCGCCGCAGCAAAACGCGCCAGCAGCCCCACAGGCTGACGACGATGCGGGCAACGATGCAGAATCAGACGAAGCCGTCGCGGGCAGTGTAAATCTTCTTAAATTGTACAGCCGCTTGAACGGGGCTATCACCGAATTGTTCGATAGTCTCGGCGTGAAGAGGTCAGCGACATTTCCTCATCACGGACAAAGCATGGCCGACCACATCACGGACGTTGGTAGTCAACTGATGAAACATGGAGGCATTACCAAGAACCTTGTGACCGCCACGCATACTCGGCACGACCCGAAAGGCGGCGCAACAGTTGCGCATCCAAGTGAGCAGTTGAGGCAGACAATTATTCCCACGGATTTTGAGCCCGCACAGAAAGCTGTCGCTATTTGCAAGACGCTCGTGAACAAGATTGCGGATTTGGTTCCCGGGGAACCCGCCGCCGAGCAAGCCAAATCTCAAATCAAGCTGATTGGTCAGCGCGACTTGGCAGGCATGACGGCTTTCGATGCCGGTGCTGCCCTAATTGCAATTATTCATCCGCTGTTTTTGTTACTAGCCCGACGCCACAATTTGTACAAGCACGGCGAGCATGTAGCCCATCTAACTGGGCCTCGTCAGATACAAGGATAAAGCCGATGTCCGCATTCAGAGATTTAACGGGACAACACTTCGGACGGCTCACCGCGCTGCGGTGCGTTGGTCGGGATAAACACGGCAACGCGGTTTGGCTCTGTGCGTGTTCGTGCAATGGAACAGAACGTGAAGTGTTGAGCTACCACCTCAGTTCAGGACACACCACCAGTTGTGGATGTCTGCGTGATGAAGCGGTGTCGGCACGACGCAGGATTAACAGGATAGGCCGACAGTTTGGGAGATTAACAGTTCTTGTGCAGGTTGGATTCGATAAACACGGCAACGCTCTGTGGGAAGTTGAATGTTCTTGCCCTGCTAAAACCCGAAAGGTTGTTTGTGGAACGACGCTTGTATCCGGTAACGCGATGAGTTGTGGATGTCTGCGTGACGAAGTAGCGACGACTCGGTTGATGGCGATGCACCCAAATCAAAAGGGCGAAAACCATCCCAATTTCAAGCACGGTCACGCGATGCGCACCGGAGGCAGTCGAACATGGAATACGTGGCAAGCGATGATTAATCGCTGCACTCAGGAAAACCACATCGGCTGGTCTTACTACGGCGGTGCAGGAATAACAGTGTGCACCCGCTGGCTCGGTGAACACGGCTTTGAGACCTTCCTGGCCGACATGGGCGAGCGACCAGCGAACACAACGATTGGCCGTTTTGGTGACATCGGAAATTACGAGCCCGGCAATTGCGCTTGGCAGACACCAAAAGAGCAATCCGCAGAGCAGAAAAAGAAACGACAGTTGAAATTGGCAATAGCAGCTTAAAGAGGAAAATCAAATGCCAGAAACAGAGAACACAAATACACCCGCAGCTTCGACTGCAACACCTAGTGCAACACCATTACCGGATAGTATGAGTCAGCCTGGCGCTGCTGCGCCCGTGATGGAATCCGTAGCTGCACCTAATATTACACAGGGCAATCTTCCAGCGTACGGGGAGCCTGGGGCGCCTGCCCAGCCGTCTACCGTTGTTCCCGTAGGGCAGCCAGTTGCACAGCCGCCTGCGCCAAGCAAGCATCAAGTTTTGGCCCGAATGGTCCAGTCCCTTTCAGACGGCCTCGCGGGCCTGTCCGAAGGCATGGCCAGTAAAGGAAAGGTCAGTGGCTCGGAAGTCGTACAGGGCCTCGAAGGTCAGCGTGCTGAGCAGGCGCAGAGAGCCACTGCCGCCGCGCAAGCGCAAAAGAATGCGGACCTTCAGAATCAACTCACCACTGGCCAAATCAATGAGATGAACGTCAAGAACCACATCCTCGGCCAAACATGGAACGACACAGTGAACCAGAGTCACTTCGCAGCACAAGAGGCAGGATTGAATCTTCAGCAAAAAGCGCAGGAAATATTCGATACCACTGGTCGTGTGCCGACAGGTTGGTCCGCCGATTCGAACACGGGGCAGCTTACACAAGGCGCACCCGCAAATAACTCCGCCGCGGTGGGAACTAATCCGCCTACGACTGCCGTGACTCCTGGGGCTGGACAACCCGCCACCCCATCCATGTACGACCGTCGTGCGGGAATTATTCTCGACGCTGTTGGTAAAGAACTCGCTGATTCCACTGGCAAAGAGGACCCCGCGGTTACCAATGCTCGTCAACTTTTTGCCCCTGGGTCTACAGCAACCATTGAACAGAAGCAACAGGCTCTTCTTAGTCTTCAACAGAAGGCCGGAATGAACCAGCAGGTTATTAAGAATCTGACCGAAAAGGCCGACCTCGCCGTTAAGCAACAGGCCGGAAGCCAAGGCGCTATCAAGACGGACCAAGAGAAACTGGCGCAAGCGACCTATAATCGTACCGTCCCGAAGAACGCCCAAGGTCTGCCGACTGAAGATTTTGCCACATGGCAGGCTCGCGTCACCAAAGAAGCTGAAGTCAAAGCACAACAGGGCGACCCGTCCGCTCTTGGCGAGATGGCGGCAGATGGTCTTATCACCATCCCGCAGATTGCTATCGCGCGTCAACTCGACAAGAAGGGTTTCCAGACGTTGCTTGCTGCTGCCGACGCCCGCGCGAAGGCGAATGGCGCTCCAGAAATTCAAGTCAACGGTAAAGGCACGGGTCATTACTTCAACGCGAATGCCGCGACTCAACAGTACGACTATGTGAAAGAATTCAACAACCCGAACAGTAAGAACCAGCAGAGCATTAACTCCGGCAGCACGTTTATGGAACACATGAACGATTTGCTGGCCGTCAACCAGAAGTATGCTCGGACGAAAACCAAGGTTCTCAACACTCCGCTCAACAAGATCGCCGATTTGTTCGGGAACGAAACGTACACCGAACTGCTGGCGGCCATCGCTCCCGTGAAAACAGAATACGACAATGCATTGAAGGCGGGGTTCGCTCCAACGGCGGAAGACTCGGCGACAGTTGAGCAGTTGCTGAAGCCAAATTCAACCCCGGCACAAATCGAGACGGCAGGCAAGACAATGGCTCATACGATTCTCCGTCGTCTGAACAGCACGAACCAAGGATACAAAACGCATACGGGGACGGATTATCCAAACATGTTGACGCCCGACGCTGCTGCCGCGCTGCAGAACATGGGCATCGACACAGGCGGCTTACAATCTGGTGGGAGTTTCGGTGGCGTGCCGCAGGCTGGCGTGACCGCAAAGGCTCCGGTTCCTCCCGCAGGAGCAACCGGCAAGGGGAAAGCCTCGGATGGAAACTGGTATTACCATGATGCTAAAGGCAACAACCTCGGAAAGGTACAGTAACATGGCCGACCAAAATACCACCACGCTTCCGCCGATTGACATGAGTACTTCTGTGCCGTTGAATCAACCGCTACCGACTCCGGCATCAACCGTGTTGCCGAAAATCGACATGAGCACGTCTGTGCCGCTGGATACGAACACAGCCGCAGCGGCTGCTCCGTCAGGTGTTGGGAAATTCGTTCGCGATGCCGCCGCGGGTTTAGGTCCCGACAGCAGCGTGCCGGGCGGTCCTGCAGAAACAGCATTCATCACGGGGCTACCCAAGACTATCTGGGATGCCCTACCTCCCATAGAATTGGTCAATTCCGTCAAGCAAATATTGCCGTTAATTCACACATATGAGACGGCGCGGTCGAACGGTTCTTCCATGACCGATGCCCTGACCGCGGTGAATGAAACCGCCAAGCAACATATCTCGAATATTTCACCGCTCCCGGCATTGATTCAATCCTTTCGAGAAAACCCCACGAAGGAAACCGTCCAGGCTCTTACCCATGGCGTAGCATTAGCCGCCGGTTTGTTTGGTGGTGCAACTGGTGCGGCGCCTGAAGCTGAAGCGGCTGTGGCCCCTGCTGCCGAAGCTGCAGAGACGCCGGGTTTAGTGTCGCGGCTAACGAATCCATTTCGTAAATTGCTCCAGAGCCCGAAAGAGGCAGGGCTGGCGGCGACTCAAGAACCCGCAGCAACGGCACTTCGCACGTCCGTCGGCGCACCGGCGGGTACACCCATCCTCGAAGGCGAAGGGCCTAGCACTGTGATTGACGACCATCTCGCGAAAGTCGGTACTGCGAAAGACGCAGCCTATAAACAGATTGACGATACGGTCGGGTTTGATTTGAAAGACGCAAAGAAACAATTGAGTGATGCGCAGTACGCTATCAAACAGCCTGGTGCGAATGCCCCCGCCATTCAAAAGGACATCGACCTGCTCACAAAGAAAATCGGGGATGCGAACAATACACTGAAAGCGGCAAACATCGACCCGAAGGTCGCGGACAGGTTGAACACATCTTGGGAAGCATCCAAGGGCGTTAAGAACGACATCGTGAAGTCTACGTCGTCGGACGGAACCATCAACGTCAATCAATTATTGAATCGCGCCAAAAACTCGCGGTTTAACCAGCGGTATGGCGATAGGCTGGCGCAGGCATTCGGACAAGGGGACTCTGCGGCAGGTAAACCAATTGCTGATGCCTATATCCGAGGTCTCGAAGCCGCGCAGGCGGCAGGTAAGACCGCTATACGGATACAGAACTTCAAGCTGTGGACCGCTGGATTGATTGGCGCGGCGGCAATCGGCGAGGCAGGAAGGGCGGGGATTACTGCCCTGCTTGCGCCTTGATGTTCGTCGACAAATTCATGGCGATGCTGGGACATTAATCGGAGGCAACAAATGAGTGTTCGCGTCGGACAAATTTTTACTTGGCTGACGGTGGTTGGGCCAGCACAACCCAGTCGGCACGGTCATCCGAGAGTTGAATGCCTATGCCGTTGCGGAAAAACGGTCATCGCGGCTGAATCTGATTTGACTCGCCGCAATAAGAGTACAAAATCTTGCCGATGTTACAACATCGCCTGCACGCGGCAACGCAATCATGAGCGGCGCGAAACGAAGCACGACCGATTTCGGGACCTGACTGGCATCCATCAGCAGAACGGGCGTCTCTTAGCGATTCGGGTAATTGGATTTAACGATCATTCGCGTCATGCCCGCTGGGAGTGTCGGTGCGATTGCTCTAACCTTTGCGTGGTTGAGCGTAACGCCTTTGTGGAGGAAACCACGAAATCTTGCGGGTGCCAGAAACGCGCCAATGATACGAATCGGTTCGGAGAGAACAATCCCAATTTCAGGCACGGTAGGTGCATCGGAGATTTCGACACGAAAGCGTATGAATCTTGGCTGCGAGAACACCCTGTAGACCAAACGACAGCCGCGTGAGGCACTTCTGCGATCAGTGAAGGTAGCTTAATATGATAATCGAATTTATAAATTTGGCGGTAAGCGCGGCGATTCTAACCTCGGGTTGGGTTGGGTATCGAAAGATCGTTCGTCTTCTGAAGTCCGAGCCCGTGGAGCCGGTTGTTTCGGCCACACCTGCGACTATCCCAATTGTCCGCGCCATTAGTGACTCAGCCCATATGGAGTGCCTTTCATGCCATCGGGTGGTGGCACGGTACACATCAACCGCGACTGGGCCTGTTTGTGCAAATTGCACGGTAAAACCCCAGGTAGTCTAATGAGCCAATACGGTTTCAGCACTTTCGACAAAAAGGACGCGGAGAATGGGCTGACTTCACCTCAGACTGCAGGACCCTTGACCCCTGCGGAGGCAACAGGTTGGGCATTCGAGAGTAATTTTTCGAATGGGTCCTATGAGGGTTGCACGGGTTTCATACAAATTTACAACACGAGCGGCAACGTCGTCGGGATACAACCACTCTCATCAATCAACCCCGTCTCAATCAACAATGCAGTAGCTAGTGGCGGTTGGATAACCAATCTTCTGATTTTCAATGGCGTCAGCTATCCAATCACTTGCACTCTTTTATCGGTTCAAGTCACGAGCAATGTCTGTACGATAGCCACGTCTGCCCAGCACTTTATCGTGGGCACGCAGATTCAATTTCCTTCGGGGCTCAACTCGGCGTTCTTGAACAGTCAGCTTGTTACGATTCTCAGCAACGACGGGACGCACATTACATTCAATTTTTCACATGCGGACGTGGGTCCAACGAGCGAATCGGCAGGCATCACCAATTTTCCCTATCTGCAGATGGTGGACGCGGCAGCTACGGCGAGCAACACAGGCGGGACCGCTCAAGGGCTCACGCTGCCAAACAACGTCACCCCAGGCTCAACCATTCTTGTGTTCTTGACGCACGGTGATGTGAACACATTTTGTACTATTGCTAGTGTGTCAGATGGAACAAACACTTACAGTGTCAGCAACATTCAAGGTACGGGTGGGGGAGCGGACCCCGGGACTTTTGCGAACTTCGCATGGGCTGTGAATTCGTCATCAGGTTCTTTGACGGTCACGACAACCTCAGGGACGTATCACAATCCATCAGGCGGCGGGCGATATGTCGTGATGGAATTGCCTGGGCTGCCGACGCTGGTGTCCATCGCAGTGACGCCGACGAGTCCATCAATTGCCATAGGGAATACGCAGCAGTTCACGGCGACGGGAACTTACAGCGACAACTCAACGCAGAATCTGACGAGTACGGCGACGTGGGCCTCGGCGACTACCTCGGTCGCGACCATCGCGGCAGGCGGTCTTGCGACTGGCGTAAGCGCGGGAACGAGCAACATCACTGCTACGGCGGGCAGCGTAGTAAGTCCGGCTGATACGCTGACGGTGACATCCTCTCCTATTGTGCAGGGGAAAGGTTTCATACCGTTGCCGTTCAGTCAACGCACGACCGCCGCAGTTGCCGTATTTGCATGCCTCCAGATCGCTGCCCCGGGTACGATTCTCAGAACCTTGGCCGCCGATGTGCCGACAATAATCGCCTTGCAATTCTCGTATGCAAAACTTCTCGACAATTACGGGATTTTGAGACGGCAGGATATTGTGAACCAGAGGGTTATTCTGGTTGCCGCTGTGGCGGCGGCGGTAGATATCATATCGAGCCTGAATGCAACCGTTTCGGGGATGTCAGCGAACGGGGACAACGCTTTTGTGCTGGCGGGGATTCACTCCGTCGTAGCAGGCGCACTCACTCAAGTTCGGGACGTGCAATTCGACGAGTCCTAAAAATTCGGCGGGGGTGTGGGTTGAAGGCCGAATAGATCGTGCGTCTGGGAGACTCCCAGAGCCTACTTTTTCGGACTATTCGTTGTCTTCCTCGGCATCGTCGTCGTCCTGCGCCCACTCGGCAATTAGAGCTTCCATCTCGCCATCAATCTCAATGTCGGGATGTCCCGCCGTTTGAAGCGTCAGCCAGTTTTCCCATGTGACAGGGACCCCGCATTCTCGGCATATCGCGGCGGTTCCATCATCAGGCGGTGAGCCTACGTCGACACCCAAACGCTCCAAGAATATTTTGTCTTTGATGGTCACGATGGTTTGCCCCCGCCGGTCTTGATTAACCCGCTGCGGCGGCTCATTCGCGCCCTGAGAATGGCCTTCTCGTCGGGTGACATTTTGCTAATCTCTGTAATCATCAGTTCCGCAATCTGTTCGAGCAACATTCCGCTACCCAGTTCCGGGTGGCGTTGGAGCATCAAGGCGTCCGATTCGGCATCGGGCTTCACGTCCGCCGCAATCCCACATTCGCGGAGAAAATCTGAATCCTCTTTGGTAAAGTTTGTTCGCATAGTCCAGTCCTCAACGAGAAAGTCGAAATATCCTTCTGCCTGTCGACGGTCGCGAAAGCTGCCCCACCCAAGATAGCCGCGCGTCTTGTGTTGAACGCGGACATTCCAAAATCCTCGCCGATCTTGCCAAAGTAAAATCTGAATGTACTTCGACGTGATGCTGCGCTGCGGGCACGTACCGCGGTCGATTTTCAGCGGATCGTGGTATGGTCTATCGAGAATCATTGCGCCTCCTCAAGATTTATTCCAACCCATCCAGACCAACACAATCAGAATCGCCAGCAGCACGCCATGAGTTGTACTTAGCAAATCAACGAGCCCAAAAAACTCGTACAGCAGCAGCCCCAGCCCGAGAATGCAGATAATCCCCATCAACAGCAGTCTGCCGACGCCGACGAGCAGCCAAGGCGACATGATTGCTGTCGCGCCGATGGGACTTGGGCCGTAAGACTGTCGGAACGCCAGCACGCGGGTATGTTCGGCTGGCGGCAAATTAAACGCGTGGAGTTGTTCGCCAAATGCGGCGGGAGATGGTGAGGTGACCAGACTATCCCACAAGTTGGCTTTCTTCGTGTCTGGAAGCGTAGTCTCGTTCACCGCACGATAGAGGGGCAGTGCTGTGAATACCTGCCTAAGTATGACGTTCATTGTTGCCTCCGTTGTGCTGAGATTTTTATTGCCGCTACCTGATGTAGCAAATAAATTCTACTTCGCCATCGGACTCCGCCTCGGCCTCGTCGACGCAGGGCTGGTGTTTCCGAGTCAAATCGCACGCGCTCAATTCGATCAAGATCGCGGTGAAGAAGTACTTGAATGCCGCGGCCTTCGGGTCGTGCTTGGGGTGTTGGCTGCTCATACGACCACCAATCCATCGCCTTGAATCCCCCGCACGATGTCTGAAATGAATCTGTGCTCGATTACAATCGCATCGCCGAAGCTCTGGGCATCTTCGGGGAGATGCTCACTCACCCAAACATTCGCCGCCGGGGTGCGCGGGTGCAGCAAGAAAATGCTGCCGTGGTTTTGGACTTCAAAATCTATAACTTCTGGGATCGGGTTCGGCAACGGGGCTTCTCCTGCCCCGTTTCCATTTTGGCCGTGGGACTTGCTGAGAGAAATAGACTGCTGTACGTTCTTTGCAGCTTGCATCGAGGTTACCTCTCGACTGTGAGTTAGGGGCTCCAGACCCTTGCAGGGGTATGGGGCTCCGCTTTGTTACTTTTTGAGGTAGACGCTGATTGCGCGCCGAACGACTTCGGCTAAAGAAACCTTGAGTTTGCGACCCTCGGCTTTCAATGCCTTCATAGTCTCAGGTTCAATCAGTGCAATTAAGCGTGCAGTTTTCATACCGCAAGCATAGCACATGAACATGTACAGGTCAACTACTATTGATTCAAGGGGCGATCCCACATTGCCACAAGAAGACCGTATCCTCGGCAGCGACATCTGCGAGATACCGTTGCCTACATCCATGCATAAAAATCTGCCACGGACTCGCGCCCATATTGCGCATGAATTGTGCCGAGGTGTGTGCGCCTACTTCTCCGCGCAAGTGCGCCAGAATATCGGAACACTCGCATCGCGGACAACGAAAGCAACAGGGACCGTTGGAATTGCGAAACAAGCGCCGACGCTCACCGCAATTGCGGCAGATGCGAGCCTCGGGATTGATGACTATAAATGCCATTTCATGTCCGACCTTCTTGACGTGAACATTTCAAACAAATCTTCCAGCCCTTTGGCCTGCGGACTAGTCGCCCTCGGCATTTCGGACAGGCTCGAAGCCTTGAGTTCCTGCGCCATCGCGCCCGCGCATTGGCGTTCCAGCAAGTGCGGCAATTTCGGATACCCGCATTTTCGAGTTGTGACCAAACCAGATTATCGCCACGCAGTTCGTGGCCTCGGATGCAGTGGGTCTTCGTGCGGTTGATGGCAGACATCAGTTAACCCGCGCTTTCGCTGCTGCCAATGCATCAGGCCAGTGCGGCTGCGAGAGATGCCAACCGTCACAGCCCGGTTTCAAACAGAGCACCGGAACGTCACCGTGGTACGCCGTGTTGACCGGATTTTCGGCAAACGCAACAGCCTCTGCTGCGCTCGCAAACCACGCCCGCATTGTGCCGTCCGCGCGACGACAACGGTTTTGTGAATTCAATTCTGCACCTGTTGGTGGGTGTACTCGACAGTCTCGCCCCGGACGAGTGATTCACAGGCATCACTCGCGTGCAGATAATCACATTCGTAACAGCCACGATTCAGCGAACAAAGTTTGCTAAGAAAGAGAGTTACGATGGGATGGGTGTTGACGTACTCCGTGCCTTTGCCAAGCCTGCGGGCTTCGGGCCAGATTACTTCGTGAACGATTTCCTTGAACGAAGCAAGGACGCCGGACAGATTGCACGCATCCTGACATTCGAGTGCAGTCTTTGCTGCTTGTTGAATTGTCATGCGGCCTCCGTCATGGATTTGATTTCGGTTTGGTGCGCCTCGATTTGACTTTCGATTGCTTGTCGTTCGCGCAAAAATGCGACATATTCGCGCCGCGCCTTGGCGTGGGATTCAACGGCGTTCAGTTGCTCGCCGTACGTGTCTTTCTTGAACGGGTCCCAAGGACGACGATCCCACGGTTTTTCCGCCATCACCAAATAGCGCGGCAGGTTCTTGAGGTAGTCTTCGCGGTCGGGATAATCCGACAACCCGTGGCGATATCGTTTGCGAGCGTGGACACGCGCATAGGTTTGGCTTTCGCTGACGTGACGGCCCGAGACTTTTTCGAGTTCCCGATAAAAGTCCGCCCATGTCTTCGGCTCGCCGTGCATCAGCTTCTGTCCCACGACCTTCGCGATGGCTTTGCGGACAACCTTCTCTTCAACCCACGCCCGCATCTGGTCGCGACCGTAGTCACCCCGGGTGTATTCGCGAGGCAACAACGGATGCACCGGGCGATGCAAGTAGATGTTGTCGCGCTGCTTGGTGAGTTTCGCGACGGCTTCGCGCAGCCGCCGAACGTAGACCCCTTCTTTGCCGAGAGCCTTGGTCGCCTTGCGCTTGCGGGCTCCCGAGCGTTTTCCATGCGCCCATGCCGTTAACTGGTCACGTATCTGCCACCGCTGAAGTTTTCCCTGCCCAAGAAGGTCGTTAAGTTTCCACTCAGCACGATGATTGCGAAAGGTAATGACCTTGGTGTCGGCATTGTAAATGATTCGGTTCGGTTGAATTTCGAGTGCGGCCTGCAGATGACGACGCAGGAACACAATCGTTCCGACCCCTGCTATCGGGATTCCCGCAAATGGTGCGGTTCCTCGCGCGTACTTCGCGATGTTGGCTATTTTTAGATTCACGATTGCACCGCCAAACCGTCGCTTTGAATACCTTCAACGATGTCAGCGATATATCGGTGCTCGACTACGATTGTGGGGAAAAAAGGCTGGTATCCGTTCTCTTGCCCGATGTGCTCTTCGATCCAAGAGGTTGCCGAAAGCGTGAGCGGCTTGAGGAGGAAAATACTACCGTGGTTTTCTACGGCAAAATCAGGCTGACTTTTGCCCGAACGAGTGGGAGGATTGCCGGAAGTTTGGAATGCATCGCTGGCCATTGGAGCCTCGCTTTCAAGGCCCCGTCTTTCAGCAGATGCTGAACTGTGGGTGAGATTTTTGTTGCGACCTATGAAACTACGGCGAGCCATTTTGCACCTTTCAGTGCCGCATCATTTCTTCCACCGCGTCGGTTGGGAACCGCTCGGTTGGCGGGGGCGATGGTGCATTGCCCCACTCTGGATGCTTTGTGCTGACCACTATAAACGAAGACGGCGAACTAACCAATAGTACTTCAGGACAGGCAGTACCATCGTCCGCAGGAGCAGAAGAGGCAACTCAAAAATGAGTTGATTGCGGGCCGTGTCTTTCTCGTAATGCCCAATCCGGCAATAACTGGTTAAGGCATTTCCGCGCATTCGCCTCTGTCCGACGCGAGGCCACTCGGGTAGCGTTGGCTTGGAGGTCATAATGCAAGCAAAAAGACTTTTCCTTACTCTGGCAATCCTTCTACTAATTGTATCGCCAATCGTCCTCGCAAAAACACGACACGCGCCACTACCGGATTTGGTATTGCAGGCAAAAACAGTATACATCGTGAACCTCGCTGGAGATGCGGCCTTTCGGGACAAGGCTTATGACGAGATTACGAAGTGGGGGCGGTACAAAGTGGTGTCGAAACGCGAAGACGCAGATTTGATTTTCGTGCTTTCAGCGCGCGAGTACACAACCACCATGGTCACAAATTCCAACACAACCGGAAGGGTGGATGAGTCTGGCAATGTGAATCTGCAAGGTGAATCAGAAACGAGCACTGTCGTGCACGGAACCACTTTTCTGACGGTCGCTGACCCTAAGAGCGGAGCTGAATTGTGGAGCGATAGCAAGGCATGGGGCAGCCTATTGACCGGATTTCACAGTGCAACTAGAGGTTTGGTAGAAAACTTGCGAAAGCGGATCGACGAACAGACGGGACAGGCAGATAGCAAACCCAAGAAACCGTAAGTACTTTGTTCCCGCGATAAGGTGGAAGAATTGCCATCTCGAAGCCGAGTTGGACGCTGCGCCTCAACGAGTTTACCGGGCAATTGGAAAGCATCCGGTGATTAGCGTGTGCCCGTTTGCTTTTTAGGGGCCGCAGTAGAATCCGCCCACGAAAGTGAAATAGAATTGGCAGGCATAAACAACTTCGTTGGTATTCCGATGCCGACGATGAAAAGTGTCGAGGACGCCCGGAAAAGATTTATCGCGGGTGAGCCTCGTAATTTGTTTTATCTCGTCGCTACAGAATTGATTGATCTCTCCAGCAAGAAAACCACCAACAAGGTGTCAGTAGCCCAAGCACTGGCCGTCCTCTTGCAAACTTGGAACGTTTCTTTCTACAGATTCCGGGGTGGATTCCATGAAGAAGACTTGCGTAAGATTGAGGCACTCCTGGTCAATCACTCCGCGATGATCGAATTGTATCGACACCGCTCAATTACCAGCCTTGCATCGGACGAAGAAGACGGGCTACGAATGGTTTTCAGCTGCTTTGAGAATGTGCTCGGCGCGGTTGGTACCGCCAAATGTCTCCACCTTCTTGCCCCGCAGTTTTTTCCGCTGTGGGACCGGGCTATCGCAAAAGCTTACCATGTGAATCTCAACCGGGAGACATCGGATGGGTACATTAATTTTATGCGGATAGCAAAAGAACAGTGTCGAGTGTTGACAGAGCAGGGTGCTCCGTGGCCCGACCTTTTGAAGGCAATCGATGAGTATAACTACTGCACTTTCACAATGAAACCCGCTGGCTAAACCTGGGCTGCGCCGTTATAGAATCCGTCGCACGAGGCTGCTATGCCCTACCGTTCCAAGTGTGGCGCGCAAATTGCCCCTTAATGCGGGCGTGCTGAGGCCGTGCTAGAATCCCCCGAATGAACGCACACCACCAACGAACGAAGTTTGGAAAAGACAAACGCCGGAAGCATAAGCATTGGCTGGCGACGATTTTCTATCATGACGGCGACCGTTTTGCCCGGACGTATATAGATCGCAAGAAAGCCATCGCGTTTGCAGATCGGCAAAGGAAGTCTCCGGTCGTGAAACTCGCTCGCGTGACGCAGATTATTTAGCTCAATCCCCGAATGCTGAATCAATCTGACCGCGCAACTTGCCGCTGAACTTACTGCAAGGCAACCGAAGCATTTGTAACGAAGAATTACAAGCCGAGGAAATAATTCCGAGCGGTCAGTGCTTAATTATGAGCACCGAAACGCCCGGAGCATCCTCAAGATCAAGCTTAAATTCCTGTTCATCACGGATCATTCCAAGATCGTAAACAATGTAAAGCTGGCGTTCATACTGTGTCCTATAGGTGCGTATGTCTGCGTTGATCTCGTCAACTATTGCCATCCCTTGCCCTGATTTTAGAAGCTTGATCTCCAAACTTAGTTTCAGGCGTGGAATGATAAAGTCTGGAATGGATTCCTTGCCGGAAGTTTTAACGCGCCCGGTTTCTCTGTCGTAGTCCGTTCCCTTCGCCATGTTCCTGCCAACAAACAGGGCTTCGAGTCCATTCTGGACTTCAATTTCTTTTTCTGGAATTGCGAAGATGGTCCTGCGCAAATTTGCTTGGATGAAGTCGATCAGGTTCCGAGTCTCATCTTCGGCATACCCGATTGCGCCTTCAAGGAGAGATTTTAGAAGAGCGGCATTTGAATACGTCGAATCGAACATTTCCTTCTGCTGAATCCAAGTGGTGTCTCCACTTCCTTTGACTCTATCGAGATTAAACACGTCCAGCATCGTCGTGTCCGGCAGGCGTGGGGCGGCCTGTGTCACCAGATTGTTGTATTTGCGGAGAAATGTTTTATAACTGCTATACCGTCCAATATTCGCGTATTCCCCGGTTACCGTGCCAACGCTGTAACGCATTGCCTCCAGCAGTGCGTTTGTATTGCTTAAGAGTTGCTTCAGTCGGTCTTTCTGATCGTCGCTCATGTAGCGAAGTCTAACACCTCGCCCGCACTTTACGAATGCTGATATTGCCGCACATATACATATTGCACAAGGATGCGTGGTAGAATCCAAAACGGGTCCGCCATGAAGGTCAAACAATATGTTGTCATGAAGGTTGAATGCCCCCGATGTAAAACGAGACAGAAAATTCATGTTGCCTCCCGAAATGGCCTCGGGCAGAAGAGCAACGAGATGGTCATCTGCATTAACTGCGACCATCACTTCAAGGTAACGATCACCGATAAGGTTGTCGCTGGACCGTTTCCGGCGTAGGTTGAGGCCGGGAGACCGGGACCGGGGTCGCTTGCCGTTGAGGCGTTCACCGTGCCCCTTAAAAACAGGGCCACCGCCCTCGCCGTTCCACGTTGACATCGTTCTTGCGAAAGTGGAAGATTCAAGTAACAGAAACTTCTGAAGTACCAAAGATGGCCCGTCAGTCTCCGACCTGGCGGGCCGTCTTTCTTTTCTGACGCCACGCTTTGCAGTTTTCTTCCGTGAGCTTGCGTCCTCGTGCCCCTGTCCTTCTAGTGCGGTCTTGTATACCGAAACTTTGCCGCAACCTCTTCATCAACGGTCGTATCCATGCTGGCAATCTTATTGCGTTCCACTTCATTCCGCAGCGCAGCCGCAAGTTCTGCCGATAATCCACACTCCACAAAGAGTGCCTCCGCTGCGTCAAGGTTCTTGGCTTGAACCGGGCATGCGTTCCACGAAGGCACGCTTGGGAGGAAGACCAGACGCACCGTGCCATCGGGAAACATATCGACCATTAGGTTGCCGGGGATTTTTGCCATGCGAGCGGATTCTACCATGTAGCGATGCCACTATTGCGCTCCAGGCCGCGCCGTCGAGCGGCGAATCCACGGCGGGCGCGGTAACCTGGCCAAAAGACGGCCACGAGAAGCCCCTACAGTCACGATCCAGACGCGGCATGACCTGGATATATGTGCTAGGATGCCAGTCACGATCTGGTTGCCGCGAAGGATAATTGCCAGTTCGAGCTGAAAAGCGACGAGTACGCAGCAAATCAGATCCGGCCAGGATTGCGCAGGCGCTTGTGACCAAGCGGATCTTTCAAATCGCTTATACCGAGAAACTACGCAGTGAGAGGGCTGAACTGCTGCGGCACCTTGGGTATCTCGTTATATCGGTGATCGGCAATGAGTCCGCAAAAGCTCTCCTTAGCGCGGGTCAGCCCGACCTTATGCTCTTCATCATAGGCCACGCTGCCCCCGAACAGACGAGAGAAGAGATGGTTGATTGGCTCAAGGCAAATTATCCAAACGTCAGAATTCTTGCTCTGAACCCACCTAATCAGCAGCTTCCCGGAGCCGATTACAATGCGATAGAGACCAAGCCAAACGAATGGCTACCGTTTGTTGCGCTGCCGTAGGCATCCCCACGGCTTATCCGGCTGTGGCGCTCTTGACTAGTGCTCGTGGATTGACGCGAAGCATGTTTATCGGCAACCGCTGCCCTGCCTGGATATCGATCAGGAAAAACTCATTTTCTGAATGTTCCGCGAACTCGTGAATCTTTCGTTGGGCTTCATAACGCCCAGCGACACATGCTCGCCAGAGAGTCGAACCATCGGGGAACTTCTCGAAGACATCGTAAGGTCGTCGCATAGTGGGAACCTCGTCTAGGCGCTTGGGACGGGATTAGCCCTCTTACTGGAGGGACGCAATCCTTGTCTGCGAGACGATTTCATAGGACGGATTACAGCCTGGCTTCGGTCCTGTAAGCTAAGTGCGAAGAATTTGTTGGTTGTCTCCTTGGCCAATTCGCGCAACTTTAGCTCTACGTTTTCCATTCCGAACAAACAAGCTCGCCAAACGGTGGAACCGTCCGGGAATTCCTCAAACACGTCGTAGTCGCGATTTGCCCACTCTTCGGGGAATTTATACTGCGTTGGAATATCGGTCATTGAGGACTCCCTGCGCTGAACCGATGCTGTTGACTGGAGTGATCCCTTCTAAGAGCGAATCTAACACCGAAGGGATTATCGTTCAAGTTAAACCAAATCCGTTAATCACAGGTTTTCCTCAGACACGTCAGTGTTAAAATACCTTTGTTAATTCCGCCGCGTAATTCGCTATCCCGCGACCCCCGGGCAACGAAGAACCCGCGTTTGGTAACGAGCCTCACATGATGCGTAACCCTGCATGGTCGGAGAAATTGTTACGTGCTGTGCTGGGGTTTTTGATCCTGGCTGGCATGGTTCAGATTGCTATGAAATACGTGCGGTGAAAGCTTGCCACTGGCATATCTTGGAGTTTTCAATGCTCTCACACCCTCAAATTAGGTTCTGACGTGCTTGATTTTTCGTTGACACATCCCAGCGAAGAGCGGAAGATTTTAGAGGCAAGACAGAGTAGGACAAAACTGAACATGCGCCGCGCCGGAGGCCATATACCCCATTGGCGCGGCGCTTTTATTTTGTGCAGCATATCCACATGTCGCAATTTTCTCGTTGGAAGGTGTGTCGAGGGACGGTGTCGTGCGTGTTAGAATCCGCCCTGAGGCCCAACGATGCTCGGCGAGCGGTATGTTGTGATGACGGTGGAATGCCCAAGCTGCAAAACCAAGCAGAAGATTCACATCACTTTCGGAACAGGTGGCGCTCAGGTCTCGCCGATTCCTTGAGAGTTTCCCTGTTTGTTCCGATGATACGGACTTCCTTCCCATGGAGCCCTGCAAATTTTATGGCCATACCGAGAAGCGTGTACTCATCTTGTTAATAGTCTGCCGCATATCAGTCTCGATGGGAGGAACTATTACGTCTTCGTTCGTTACCTTCATTCGTCCCATTGTAAGTCATGCTTCGCTCTCACGCGGAGCTATAGTATAACGTTCGACTGGCCCGCCTTCGCGGCGGGCTTACAAAGCCCATTAGGACTACCTGCACTAAACTCTGTAGCACTGATATACTCTCGCTGCCAATCCTTGGTTCAGCAACACGGAGGAAAGGACATGAAAAAGCGGAAGCCAAAAACTACCAAGCCCGGATTCGTTGAAAAAATCATCGAGTCGCCAGTTCCGCATGAACCAGAGAAAGCAGAGATTGCTATTGAGGGTGCGGACCCCCTGTATCGAGAGATTCGAATCGAGAACACCCTGGAAGA
Source organism: uncultured Acidobacteriota bacterium (assembly GCA_963813185.1). Lineage (GTDB taxonomy): Bacteria > Acidobacteriota > Terriglobia > Acidiferrales > UBA7541 > Palsa-360. The sequence goes on along the minus strand of CAWEYA010000016.1, from coordinate 158,623 downwards.
CGAGAAGGGCGACAAGGTCAAACTCAAAAAGGGCGTTCGAGTGGGCGTCACGGTTGATGCTGACGCTGAGGACACGGTCCCCCAAAATAGCAGCAAGAGAAATTAGTATGGAAACGTTCCGAGAAAGTTCTCCCGGCGATTTTAATGGCGGCCTTATACCGCATTCGCCGTATCTATGTTGAGAGACTACGAGGATATATCTTTTTCTGTCCCCCAGAGGCCACGCCGCCGCCAATTTTCATCACTAAACACAACGTGAATATGCTTTACACCAGTATCAGCCGTGTAGGCGCGGATCTGTCTTTTGGTCATCTTCCAAGACTCTGTTTTCCTGCCCCGTACACGATACTTGCGGTCATAGTTCGCAAGGCTTGTCAAATACAAATCGGCAGCACACTCTGACTCGACGTAAATTGCAATCCAAGGCTCACCAGCAAACACTTTACATGCAGACAACATCTTGTCTCTATCCTCGTGTCGAAAAATATAAACGGACTCTGCTTCTGTTCCTCGCATTCTCGTTCTTGCTTTGACTGTGATGCCGTAGCGGTGTTTCGTCACTGGATTGAACGCAACAACGTCGATGCCCGTGTGGTCGACTCGACTGACTTCAAAGCCAGATCGCGACAGCCAATTGCAAACTAGATGCTCGCCGAAGTCGCCTACTATCTTCTGGTGCCTCGTGCTCTTGTAGATTTGCATTCTTAAAGTATAGTTCTTATTTTGCTTTATGTGGGACAAGCGGCGAGACTAAGAACCCGACCAGTGTGCGAAATTCAATGGTTGCCATACTTGGAGCCGCCCTCGCCGTCCGGATTTTGATAAGCGGTGAACTTGGAGAAGAAAAATCCCACCAAAAAAATGTCCCTGATTTTGTCACTACCACATCCGTCCTGTTGTTCACAGATGTTGCTACGCTTCTCCCCGCAACACATTGAGCCGTAGCATATTCTGTGAACAAATAGCAGAATCGGTAAACAACTGTAAGCCCTTTGTTTGTGATTCCTTGCGAATTAGCAGTCAGCCCTGTTCGGCCACTCCAGCACCTCTCCGCGGAATCGTTGGCCGTATATGCAGTGCGGGGACTGCGGTTGTCGCAGCAAATTATAGCACCGAGCATCCCGCGAAACCTACCGGTACCGGTGGGGCTGTCGGCGCGAGCGGCAATTGTGGGCGGCATTCGCCGTAAAAAGAACGTATTTTGAAACCGCCGGATACGGCAGTATTCTAAGTGATTGGTACGTCATGAGCAGGCAAAGCCTGCGATGGAGAGGAGGCACGATGATCGTCATTACAGGGGCGACGGGACATACGGGTAGTGTAGCGGCTGAGAAGCTGCTGGCTTCCGGGGCGAAAGTGCGCGTCATTGGGCGGGACGCCAAGCGGCTGGAACGATTCTCGCAGAAGGGCGCGGAAGCAGTTGTTGCCGACATGACAGACGCGGCAGCCCTGGAAAAAGCGTTGGCCGGCGCGAACGCGGTCTACGCCATCATTCCGCCGAACATCTCCGCGGCGGATGTTCGCGCGTACCAGGAACGTGTGACCGACTCGATTGCCACAGCTATCCGGAAGAACAGGATCGCTTATGCGGTGGCCCTCAGCAGCACGGGGGCGGACAAATCGTATGGGACCGGGCCGGTTATGGGCGTGCACAGCCTCGAGAAGAAACTTGGATCGATTCAGGGTCTCAACGTACTTTCTCTCCGCTGCGGATATTTCATGGAGAATTTGCTGCCGCAGGTCGGCGTCATTCAATCGATGGGGTTCATGGCGGGGCCGGTCCGCCCGGATGTGCCGTTGCCGATGATCGATACGAGGGACATTGGCGCGGTGGCGGCCGAATCGCTCTTGAAGCCGGATTTTGTCGGAATGCAAACACGGGAACTGCTGGGCACGCGACACGTAACGTACACGGAAGCCGCAAAGATCATCGGCGCCGCGATCGCTAAACCCGACCTGGCCTATCGGCAGGTTCCAGCTTCCGTCCTGAAGCCGGCTATGATGCAAATCGGAATGTCTTCCAACATGGTGGATCTGCTGCTGGAAATGTCCGAGGCGTTGAACACGGGCCACATGAAGTCGCAGGAACCTCGCTCGGCCCGGAACACCACGGCTACGCCGCTGGAGACGTTTGCCGCCGAAATATTCGCTCCCGCCTTCCGCGGAAAAGCCGCCGGGGCGTAGACAAATACCAAGCTTCCGTTTTCAGCATCGGTTGTGAAGAGGTTTGATTCGCCCGAGCAGGTGCGCACCGGTTTCCGTTCTGCTCGTGACGCTGGGCTGGGAAATTCCGCGTGTCCCTGATCTACTTGCCGGCTGCAGCAACTTTTGCGGCGGCTGTCGCGCCGGCTTTCTTGCTGCGCCGGCGGGGCTTGGTGGGCCGTTCGGGCGCTTCGCCTACAAGCTCCATGGCCATGAGGCCAGTGACGAACTTCTTCATGCCCACGCTGTCGAAATCAATCGTGGTTCGCTCGGCGTCGGACTCCGCCACAATTCCGTACCCGTATTGCTCGTGTTTGATGCACTGCCCTTCGGAAAGAACCTGCACAACGCCTCCTTGTTTGATCCTGGTACCTGCGGAGCACTTGCTGCGAGGGAGCGGGTCCGTCCCGCCCGCCGAGGCGGACGGGACGGACCAGCGTTTGTCAGACTAGAGGCCGGTAACGTTCTCCGCCTGCAGGCCCTTAGGGCCTTTGCGGACCTCGAATTCAACCGCTTGCCCTTCGTTGAGAGATTTGTATCCGTCCATCTGAATTGCGGAAAAATGAACGAACACATCCTCGCCGGACTGGCGCTGGATGAACCCGTAGCCTTTGCTGGCATTGAACCACTTCACTGTTCCTTGTTCTTTCACTGCTACTACCTCGCTTTAAGCTATTTGCGCTTCTCGTACTGACCGGCGCGCCTCGCAGGGCGGGGTGCGGGGGCCTCGACTGCCTCTAGCCCGTACAAACAAACGGCTGCAAGGTTTTAGGCTTGCAGCCCCGTTGAACGAGTCAAAAGGAATCACAAGAGCAACAAACGCAAAGCAATTTTACCAAAAAAATGCATCTATTGTCTAGATGGATTGTAGCAAGAAAATAAAGGGCTTTCCAGAAGTGTACCACCGGCTAAGCTGCTTTATTTTCAATATATTACTAGATTTTGACCGCGCTTTAACATCTGCACACGATGCTCGATATAGGCTCCCTGTTTATCGGTCCGCGTGCTGATTTTGCGCGCGCCTTACCCGAGGAAGCGATTTGGGGTTACTCTTCCATGGAGACGCCGCCAACCTGGGAGAAGCAGGACCGCAGCCATGCCTCGCCAGTCTCTGATCGAATACCTTCGTGAATACCCGAAACATGGCCGCAGCGCCGCATTTGCGCAGCGCTCCGGGTACCGGACTTTGCGGTCTTCCTACGTGGAGGTCGCGGGCCTGGCGGCGCAATGCGCCCGGGAATTTGAGCGGTTAGGAATTGCGCCCAGGGACCGGGTCCAGTTGTGGGGACGCAACTCCACGGAATGGGTGGCCGCGTTTTTCGGGTGCCTCCTGCGCGGGGCGGTCGCAGTGCCCATGGATCAGGGAGCCACGGCGGACTTCGCGCGGCGGGTGGCGCAGCAGGTGGAGGCCAAACTTCTGGTCGCGGACCGCGAACATTTACTAAATAATAATACGAAAAGCGCGCTCGCGCTCGATTCCCTCCGGGAAGCGGTGGCCGGGCACTCCAGCGAACCTTATGCTTCTCCTCCCCTGAGCCGCAGCTCCATCGCGCAGATCATTTTTACTTCGGGGGCCACGGCCGAACCGAAAGGCGTGGTGATTTCGCACGGCAACATTCTCGCCAATCTCGAGCCGCTCGAAGCGGGCATGCAGCCTTACCTCAAGTGGGAACGCTTCGTCCACCCGCTGCGGCTTCTCGATCTTGTTCCCGTGAGCCACGTCTTCGGGCAATTCATGGGCGTGTGGATCCCGCCGCTGCTCGGAGGCTGCGTCTACTTTCAGGATTCGCTGAACCCATCGGAAATCATCTCGACAATCCGGCGCGAGCGTGTGTCGGTTTTAATCGGGGTGCCGCGCGTGCTCGAAGCCCTGCAGGGCAAGATCGAGCGCGATCTTGAGGAGGAAGGGGCGCTGGAAGCGTTTCGCAAGGATTTTGAGGCCGCCGAAAATGAAAAAATTCTTCGCCGCATGTGGCGCTTCCGGAAGATTCATCGCCGGTTCGGCTGGAAATTCTGGGCCGTTATTTCCGGAGGCGCGACGCTGGACCCGGAGACGGAGCGATTCTGGGGCCGCACCGGATTCGCCGCGATTCAAGGCTACGGGCTGACGGAAACGACTTCGCTGGTCAGCGTAAATCACCCGTTTCGCATCGGACGCGGCTCGATCGGGAAAGTGCTGCAGGGCCGCGAAGTGAAATTGGATGCCAATGGCGAAATCCTGGTGCGCGGAGAAAATATCTCGGTGGGATATTGGGAAGACGGCGCGACTCTGGCCGTCGCCAGGAAGGGCGAGGACGCGGGTTGGTTTCGCACCGGCGACCTCGGAGCGCTGGACGCCGAAGGGAATTTGTATTTCAAGGGGCGCAAGAAAAACGTCATTGTCACGGCAGCGGGAATGAACATTTTTCCCGAAGACCTGGAAGTTTTATTGCGGCGCGAACCGGAAGTGAAGGATTGCGTGGTGGTGGGACTTGAACGCGGGGGAAACGCCGAGCCCTGCGGCGTTTTGCTTTTGCGCGACGAGAAGAGGGTGAAGCAGCCGCGCCACGCCGCCGGGATTGTCGCGCGCGTGAACGAATCCCTGGCGGAATATCAGAGGATGCGCTCGTGGTTTCTGTGGCCCGAGGCGGATTTTCCTCGGACGTCCACCGGAAAACCCAAGCTCGCCGAGATTCGCGCGTCTGTTGAAGCGCAATGGGGCAACAGGGATTTCGCCGGGAATTGGCCGGCTTCCACGGGCGGAATTGGAGAACTGATCGCGCGGTTGCAAGGCGGGGATGGCGAAATCGACCCGAGCGCAAATCTTGAGAACGATCTGCACTTGAGTTCGCTCGATCGCGTGGAGCTGATGAGCGCGCTCGAAGATCGTTACCAAGTCGATCTCAATGAAACGCGCTTCGCCTCGGCCAGGACCGTCGGCGAAATCGAGGGCCTGGTACGCGGGTCGTCGCCCGTCCGATCCGAATTTGTGTTTCCCCGCTGGGCGCAACGCTGGCCGGCGACATCGGTTCGCGCATTCTTTTATTACCTTCTGACCTGGCCTGCGACGCACTTGATGGCTCACCCCCGCGTGTTCGGGCGCGAAAATCTTCGCGGCGTGAAGGGTCCTGTGCTCGTGATTTCAAATCACGTGATCTATCTCGACGTGGGATTTGTGCTTGCGGCGCTGCCGATGCGGTTGCGCCATCGCCTGGCGGTAGCGATGGGCGGCGAGCGCCTCGCGGAAATGCGGCGGCCGCCGAGCGAAATGTTTTTCCTGCGGCGCTGGCTAGAGCGCATGAATTATTTTTTGGTCGTCTCGCTGTTCAACGTTTTCCCGTTGCCGAAAAAATCCGGTTTCCGCGAAAGCTTCCGCTTTGCCGGCGATTTGGCCGATCGCGGCTGGAACATTCTCATATTTCCCGAAGGCGATCTGACGCCGGATGGAAAATTGCAGCCCTTCCGCGCCGGCATCGGCCTGCTGGCGAGCAATCTGAAAATTCCTGTCCTGCCGATGAGCATTGACGGCGCGTATGAGATCCGCGAAGCGCACAGCATGTTCAACCGCCCCGGCCGCATTCGCGTGCACATCGGCAAACCTGTGGAATTTCCGGAGGGATCGGACGCGCAGGAGATCGCGCGAGTGCTTGAGCGGAGCGTCGCGGAATTGGGCGAGTAAATCAGGGCTGCCGGCGTTCGTTACGCGCACGGCGACGGGGCAAGTGGCGCATGCTTCAGCTTGCGGGTTTTAGTCCTCGCGAGGTCCCACCCCCGCAAGCTGAAGCATGCGCCACTTTATTGCGAAGCTTCGGCGTTGGCGCGGATTAGCTGCCAGCGTTTGGGGCGCTTCTTGGTGTCGAGAATTTTCTTGCGCAGGCGGATGGATTTCGGCGTGACTTCGACGAGTTCATCGTCGGCGATGAATTCGATGGCCTGTTCGAGGCTCAACTGGCGGTGCGGGATCAGGCGGATGGCCTCGTCGGCGCTGGACGCGCGCATGTTCGTTTGCTTTTTTTCCTTGGTGACGTTGACGTCCATGTCGGCGTCGCGAGAGTTCTCGCCGACCACCATGCCTTCGTAAACTTCCTCGCCCGGGCCGACGAACAGTTCGCCGCGCTCCTGCAAATTCCACAACGCGAAGGCGGTGGTGTGGCCCGCGCGGTCGGCCGCGAGCGCGCCGGTCGGGCGCGAGGCCATTTCGCCGCCGTATTCGGTCCAGCCTTCAAAAAGGGTGTGAAGCTGCGCGGTGCCGCGCGTGTCCGTGAGCAACTGGCCGCGCAGGCCGATCAGCCCGCGCGAGGGAATCGTAAACTCCATGCGCACCCAGCCCGAGCCGTGATTCACCATCTTGCCGAGCTCGCCGCGGCGCCGTCCGAGCGATTCCATCACCACGCCGACGAACGATTCCGGGCAGTCGACCACCAGGCGTTCGAGCGGCTCGAGTTTCTTCCCGTTTTCCTCGCGCACCACGATTTCCGGCTTGCCGACCATCAGTTCGTAGCCTTCGCGGCGCATCGTTTCGATCAGGATAGCCAACTGCAATTCGCCGCGCGCAAAGACCCGAAACACGTCGGTGGTTTCCGAATCGGTGATGCGCAGCGAAACGTTGGTGAGCAATTCCTTCTGCAGGCGCTCGCGCAGGTCGCGCGACGTGACCCACTGGCCTTCGCGCCCGGCGAGCGGCCCGGTATTCACAGTGAAATTCATTGCCAGCGTCGGCTCGTCCACCACCAGTGGTTCGAGCGGCGCTGGATTTTCCAGATCCGTCAGGCTTTCGCCAATTTGAATCCCCTCAACGCCGGCAACGGCGACGAGGTCGCCGCAAGGAACTTCCTCCGTCTCGATGCGCTCGAGCCCGAAGAATGTGTAAAGCTTGGTAAGGCGCGTGGTGACCATTTCACCCGAACGCTTGGCGATACCTACGTCGGCGCCGCGGCGCAGCGTGCCGTTGAAGACGCGGCCGATGGCGATGCGCCCGAGAAAATCGCTGTAGTCCAGGTTCATGACTTGCGCCTGCAGGATGCCGTTCGGATCGCCTTTCGGTTCGGGAATCGCGGAAACAATGGTTTCAAAAAGAGGCTGGAGATTCGTCGAGCCGTCGTCCAGTTTTCGGTGCGCGACTCCCGTCTTGGCGTTCGTGTAGAGCACCGGGAAATCCAGCTGGTCTTCGGTGGCTTCGAGGTCGATGAAGAGATCGTAGATTTCGTCGAGCACAACCGCGGTGCGCGCGTCGCTGCGGTCTATCTTGTTGAGCACGATGATAGGAAGCAGCTTGGCCTGGAGGGCCTTTTGCAGTACGTAGCGCGTCTGTGGCAACGGTCCTTCGCTCGCGTCCACCAGCAAGAGGACGCCGTCCACCATTTTCAGGGCTCGCTCGACTTCTCCGCCGAAATCGCTGTGGCCGGGAGTATCCACGATGTTGATTTTCGTGTCGTGATAGAAGAGCGCCGTGTTTTTTGCCAGGATGGTGATGCCGCGCTCGCGCTCCAGGTCGTTCGAGTCCATCACGCGCTTCATCACCACCTGGTTGTCGCGGAACACGCCGCTCTGATGGAGCATGGCGTCCACCAGCGTTGTTTTTCCGTGGTCCACGTGAGCGATGATGGCGATATTGCGAATCTGCGGCATGAAATCCTAGCTTTCTCTTCGATTGTCGTTTCGGTGCAGCGGTGATAACAGAAAAGGCTGCAAATGCATACTTGCAGCCCCCACGATCGATTCCGAGAGGAATTACAAGTGTCCTCGACAGCTTAAGAATAACACACCACGCCGCACCGCGTCACGGTGCACGAGCGGTGGTGCTAACCCATTTCGTAGCCTTAAATATTGGAAGCGAAAATAATGAACAATGTCCGCGGAACTGCCCAAGGGTGATACAAGATATATGTTGAATTCTGTTGCCTAACTGTTGTACACTAAATTCGTGCCCGGGATTCCCCATGTTTACGATGCCGTTCAACATCAGGTAGAGCTTGATGCGAAGAAACTCAATACGGTCAATGGGGAATTAGGAAGCTTGCACGAAACTTATCTTAGGTATAGAGAGTTGCTAGAAGAGCGCTCATCATTGGAGGACCGCCTGCGCGTCAATCTTTCCATCATAGGAAATATCGCAGGAGACAAAAAACCAACGCTTGAGGATGTTCGTTTCGACCTAGGTTTAGCGATCTCTGACGTAGACAAAGAAAGAAAGACCATACCTCTCTGGAAGGTCATCAGAGAGATCATCAGACACACCGAGAAAATACGAATCGTCGACCTCGAAATTCAGCTGGAAACCTTTGGTTATAGCGTAACGCGGCAGGCAATTGAGTCCGCGATTAAAACTCATCCGTCAACCTTTCGGGATACCAAGCGTAGCAGGGAGAAATTCGTGTCATTGAAGTGAGGGACGAATGGACCCAGAAGATTCAGACATTCACGACGTGATGAAGGAAGAAAAAAGCCGGGGCAAACGTCGTATTGATATTGGAGCTCGTCAGAAAAGGCAGGAACGGCTCAAGGCGCTTCAGGAAGCATTAAAGGCGAGAACTGAAAGAGAGTTTGTAGAAGCTATCCGCGAGCTTGGGTACGCCGACGACCCCGAGAAACTGCGGGAGGCCTTGAAGATTTGGCGTTCTTCCTTCTCTGTTTGATTTTCGCGACCTTCGCTTCAAATGCCCGCCATCTCCGCTCTTGCTCTTCTGGTGGAAATGACTTGAGGTGCTCCTCAGTCAGGCGAAGGAGCGCGCGCGCCGCTCGTTCTATACGCGCTTTGCGAGAAACTTGCTTTTTCATGAGATCATTCTACCGCTCGTAGCAAACGCACACAACTGAGATTACCGTAACGCGCGACGGCCGAGCGACGTTGTCAATTTGCCGGATTCACTTGAACGGCGACTTGCTCGACCCAGGCGGAGGAGTCGCTCGCTGCCTCTTTGACTGCCTCCATTCGCGGAACCTTGAAATCGAAGTGATAGCCCGGCAGGTCCAGCGAAGTGACGATCCGGCTGTCACCCTGCACGGCCATTCGCAGCGCTTCGGTCTTGCACGAATCGCACGCGTTTTGGGAAAACACGAGCACATTGAGGGTCTGCTTTTCACCAGTAATCACTAGCATATTGGCGTCCGTCTGGGTCCGCGTCATCTTGAATTGATACTTCCCGGCGGGCAGCGTGGCGCCATTCCACTGCGTGGGGTGGCTCAGCGTAAACGTGCCTACCAGCAAGCTATTTGCACAGACGGACAAAGAGAGAACACCAACGGAGAACAATCCAACCGCAACGAGAAGGACCCTGGAAATGGTTCGCATGGCTTCTTGGCTCCTTTAACCTTGAAAAGTTGTTGCCCGGGGCCGAACTAATGGAATCGTCTTTCTGTTTTCGATCCGAGACGATTCTGGCAAGTGCCAACGCCGCCCGCGATGGTACGCGCGTACCGGAGAGTTCCAAAAGATGCACCTGTACCGACGAACATCGGATTGAGAGCGCGTCACAGTTCTTCGAAGTAACGGAAAACAATGAGTTTGCTCCATGAGGGGCCACGGGGACGAGAGGGACCAAACATCCCGCCGGCATTGCCTGATTCGATACAGCGCCACGGTCAGGCGAATCGGGAAGGCGCGCAAAATCGTTTCGGAGCCCACGATGGGGGAGTGAATGAACGCCGCATGGGGAGCTTCTCAGGGTAGAATTTGGGCCGGTATGAAGAGCCCTAGGATTCGCGTGAAACTTGGAATTTTGGCCGCCATAGCGCTGATCGCTGCTCTCTCCTGGAGCACCACCGCGCAGACGGACTGGCTCGCACCCGACCCTTCCGTCATCAGCAAATTTCAAGATGAAGAGTCCCAGCATTCGCACATCATGGAGGTGATGGGCTATCTCACGGACGTGTACGGGCCGCGGCTGACCAATTCGCCGAATATCCGGGAGGCCGGCGAGTATGCCCTCAAGACGCTCAGCGCCTGGGGCCTGGCGAATGTGCACGAGGAGATGTGGGGGCCGTTCGGGCGCGGCTGGTCCAACGAACTTTTTGAAGCCAATGAAATTGCGCCGCGGCATTTTCCGCTGATCGCGTATCCCAAAGCGTGGACACCGGGAACGAACGGGCCCATCATCGCCGATGCGATCTACGCGAAAATCGAAAAGGAAGAGGATTTCGCATTTTACCGCGGGAGGCTCAGAGGCATGTTTGTGTTGACCGCGCCGATGCGCGTGATTGAAGCGCAGTTCGAGGCGCCCGCGCATCGCTTTACCGACCAGGAGCTGGCCGACCTCGCACAGCCGCGCCCGCCCCAGCCTCCCCCCGACAAAGCCGCGCTCGACCGGCAGCGCAAGCAGCAGGAATTCAACAACAAGCTCGTCAAATTTCTGACGGACGAAGGCGCTATGGCGTGGCTGGAACCCGCGCCCCACGACGGCGGCACGATGGCCGTCATGGGCGGAGGCTCGCGCGATCCCAAGGACGCGCCCGTGCTCCCGCGCCTGGCCGTGGACATCGAGCATTACGGGCGCATCCTGCGCACGCTCGAGAAAAATATTCCGGTGACCCTGCGCATCAACATCACGAACAAGTTTTACGATGACAATCTGGATTCGTTCGACATCCTCGCGGAAATTCCGGGCACGGATAAACCCGATGAGGTGGTCATGCTCGGCGCCCATTTCGATTCCTGGGCGAGCGGCACCGGCGCCACGGACAACGCCGCGGGTTCCGCCGTGATGATGGAGGCGATGCGCATTCTGAAAGCGAGCAATGTGAAGATGCGGCGCACGGTGCGTCTCGCGCTGTGGACTGGCGAGGAAGAGGGATTGCTCGGGTCGCGCGCGTATGTCAAGGAACATTTCGCCGATCGAAATTCCGGAGACCTCAAGCCCGACCATACGAAGCTTTCGGCCTATTTCAATGTGGATAACGGCACGGGAAAAATTCGCGGGATTTATTTGCAGGGGAACGAAGCCGTGCGGCCCATTTTCGAGAAGTGGATGGAGCCGTTCAAGTCCGAGGGCATGACTACGCTTTCGGCCCGCGGGACCGGCGGCACCGATCACGTTTCCTTCGACGAGACCGGGCTGCCCGGCTTTCAATTCATTCAAGACCCGATTGAATACGAGACTCGCACGCACCACACGAACATGGACGTGTACGAACGAATCCAGGCGGCGGATTTGAAGCAAATGGCCGTGATCGTCGCTTCATTCGTATACATGACCGCGAACGCCGAGCAGCTTCTTCCGCGAAAACCTTTGCCGAAAAAGTAGGTGTTCAGTGGCGCATGCTTCAGCTTGCGGGGGTTGGTCTGGGCAAGGAGCAAACCCGCAAGCTGAAGCGTGCGCCACTCAAATCTATTTGTTGTTCTTGCTTAGGCGGCGGTAATACTCGGCGACGGGTTCCTCGTAGCCCTGGGGCATCGATTTCGTGTCGCCGCTGCGCACCTGGCCGGCATCCTTGTCGTCGAGCTGGCGGCGCAACTGCAGTTCCAGCTTGTCCACGTCGGCCAGCACCTGGGAATGCAGCTGCTCGACGAGCGCGGGATTGCCGGGGAAGCGGCTCGGATCGAGGCGTTCCATTTCTTGAATGAGTTCCTGAACTTGCTTGGCCATCTCCGGATCTTCGCGCACGGCCTGGCGAAGCTGGTTCAAATCGCGCAGGCTGTCGTCGTAGGCGCGCTGCGGGGGAACCGGGGAATTGTCAGGCTGAACCGGCGGCCCTCCGCGCGGCGTATTGTTTCCCGTGTCCAGATTGCCGTACACCGTGCCATAGCCTCCGCCGCCTGCGTTCGTGTTGCCGTTGGGTCCGCCGTTGTCGCCGCCGCCGAGTCTCGCGCCCGGGCCGCCGTTGGGGCTCCAGGAGCCCTGATTGCCGCGGCCATACTGCTGACCGCCGTTCTGGCCTTGCCCGCCCTGCTGTCCCTGACCTTGCCCTTGCTGGCGACCCTGACCGTCCGGCAGGCGGGCCTGGCCGTCGCGCGACAGTCCGCCGAGCTGATTGCGCAGCCGCTCCACGCGATTCAGCGCGGTTTCAATGCCCTGCTGCGAATCGTTCCCTTGCTGCGGGGCCGAGCCCATGGCTTGCTGCGCGTCACGCATGCCTTTTTCGAGACGCTGCATTCCGGCGGCGATTTCCGGCTCCATGCCATTCGCGTTGGGATCGATACCGCGGCGCATCCAGTCGGCGCCGCGCTGAACGCGCGCGCGCAGATCGGACTGCTGCATGTCGCCAAGGGCTTCCCGAAGCTTGGTGGAGGCGGCGTTCTGATTGTTGCTGGCCAGTTCGCGGGCGGTTTCCTGTAGATTTTTTTCCAGGCCGCCGAGATCGTTGGCGAGTTTCTCGCGGTCGTCGGCGAGCTTCCTGCGCTCCGCCGTACCGGCCTGCGATCCCATGCCTTGTCCGAAGGCTTGCTGAATCTTGCCGGCCTGATCGCGCTCTTCCTGGGTGAGGCGGCTGGCCTCTTCGGCGAGCGAATCGACCTTCGTCGCCGATTGCTGCTGGCGCATGCTGCCGAGCAGGCCGGTGGCTTCCTTCAAACGATCGGCGGCGCGGCGCGCTTCGGCTTCGCTTTGCTGCGGAGTAGTTGCGCGGCGCATGTCGTCAGTGGCCTGGCGCAGACGGTCAAGCGCCTGCTGGACACGCGGGTCACCCGATTTTCCTCCCGCGCCAGACTGCCCGGAGGAACCCGACTGTCCCGAAGATCCCGAGGACGAATTGCCTTGCGCATTGCCCTGCTGCGAACTGGATTGCGAGCCTGAGCCGCTCTGGCCGTTGTTGCGCGCCATCTGCTCCATCTGGCGCTGCAGTTCTTCCGCCTGGCGGCGCAGCATTTCCTGCTGCCAGCGCTGTTCGGAGCTTTGCTGGTTGTTGCGCTGCTGCGCTGCCAGCTCTTCCTGGCGGCGCGCAAGTTGATCGAGCTTTTGCAGCGCTTCGTCGATTTCCTTTTGCTGCTGGCTGGCCGAGCCGCCCGCAGTCTGCGCCGTCTCGTACTGGTTCTTTTCGGTGTCCAGTTCCAGATCGAAGAGGCTCGCGAGATCGCGCCCGGCCCCGCCGCCCGCTCCGCCTCCGCCGCCCGAACTGCCGAACGCCACTTGAATCTTGCGGAAGGTGGCCTCGGCGCGCAGCAAATTCTGAAGGGCTTTCTGTTCGCTGGGCAGGGCGTCCTTCCATTTCTGCTGCTGCAATTGCTCCGCAGCCGGGCCCATGGCCGCCGCGGCTGCGTTCATATCCTTCACGAAACTATTGAATTCCTCGTTTTCCTGCGACAACTCGCGGCTCTGCATGCGTCCGGCGAGGGATCTGGCCTGCTCGCCCAGCTTGGCCTGCACGCCCGAAAGGAATTTGGCGGCGTCGGCCGCTTCCTGCTGCGTTGCTTTTTTGTCGCCTTGATGCTTCCAGGTTTCGGCAATAATTTCTTTTTCGCGCTGGGAGATGTCGTTCTGATCGCCCATGCCGCCACCGCCCCCACCTCCGCCGCCCGCCGCCTGCGCTTGGGAGAACTCGCGCTCAAATGGATCGGCCTGGATGAAGGAAATATCGGTGCGCGATTCAGTGTGTGTGTCCTTGGCCACCGCATAGAGGCTGACGACGTCGCCCGGCACGGCCTTGAAATCTTCCAGGGAAAGAATTGTGGAACCGTCGGCCTGCTTCACACCTTTCTGCTTGAGCAAGTCCACCGTCTGTTCAGGCCCGCCATTCACCGAATAATGCAGCGTCATTTCGGAGACGCCGAATTCATCGTCAGCCTTCACTGCGACGGTGACTTCCTCGATGGGGCTCGCGCGGTAATCGTGCCCTGGACGCGCGATGATCACGTTCGGCGGCTCCGCCTTGCGCGCTTCGATGAAGAAGTCGTTGGAGAGGCGCACGGGCTGCCCTTGATCGAGAGCGGCGACGTGGTACACGCCGTCCTTTTCCAAGTGCACCGTGCCCTTGTACACATTTCCTTCGCCGGCCGTCAGTCGAATCTGTTTCTCATCATCGAGCACCAGGAGGCCGTCGCGCATGGGCTTGTCAGTTTCGATTTCAAGATCGGCGTCCGTGCCTTCGACCGCGCGCAAATCGCCGCCGCGCTCCTCGGTCACATTTTGCAAATGGGTCCACGAAGGATAGTGGTACGTCACGCGGACGTTTTTCACGTTGGGCAGATCGAGCACGCGGATGTTGAAGTGTTTCGAGTCCAGCGGCCCCGCTTCGACGTAATACTCCACGCTCTCCGGCAGCCCCCCGAAAACGAATTGAAAGCCCGAGCCCCCGGCCTGCGGTTTCATGGGCACCTGATCCCATTTGGAGGCGCTCTGGTAGCGCGCGTACAAGCGCACGTTCTGCGTTTGCAGGCCGATGAGCTGCGCCGTCACCATCAGGTCGGAATTGCGCCGCACGGAGATATCGCCGGGCACCACTTGAATGTCGTAGAAGGGAGCCGATCCGCCGTGCGGCGTCGCCGCCCAAAGCAGGGCAGCTCCTTCGCCCAGGTATCCCGGCCCAGCCAGGATCAGCCACACGAGCACGCATAGCGACGCGGCGCCGACGCCGAGAAAAGTCGCTAGCTTCTTATCGGGAACCAGGGACTTTGGCTCGGCGGCGCGGGCCACGTTCAGCGTATCGAGGGCCAGCAAGTCGAGGAAAGGCTCGCGCTTTTGAGCGTCGCGCTCGGCAAAGGTTACGAGGCGCTGCTTGAATTCGGGGTACATGTCCTCGGCCTGGCGGGCGGCGCGGCGGCGATTGAGCGCAACGAGAGGCAGGGCAATTCCGAACGTCACGGCCAGCACCAGCGCGAACAGCAGCGCCACGCGCGCGCTGGTTATACTCCACCGGGAGAACGCCAAGGCGTTGGTGATCAGGACGAGGACTACAGTGGCGGCCAAGGCAACCGAGGTGAGGATGGCGGCCCCACGAAACATCGCGCCAAGGCGCAGCCGTCTCTCTAGTTGGTGAATATAGGAGTTGAGCTGGTCCCGAAAGCTCATAAGTCCTCCTGCTGCTGGGCCCCCAAGTATCGGTCCGCAAGCAGGGATTCGGCGATGGCTGCGGCGAATACTAGAAGCATAATATACCACCATAAATGGTAGGGCTGGGTTTGTTCCTGGGCGGAACTTCCGGCCCCGGCCTGGGCGGTTCCCGTGGCCGAATTTCCCCGCCACAGCGCCAAAACATCGTCTGGGATGACTTCGAGATTGGATTCCCGGCGGTCGGGATTGACGCCGATCACGTCGTGGCGGCCGTTCGCGAGTTTCAGTTCATAAAATCCGGCGCTCGCTAATTGGTAGGTCTGCGCGGACGTCGATTCCTTCAACGAGAGAGGCCGGTGGCCCTGGGGATCGATTACCTCGACGCCCACGGACTGCTCCTTCGAGCTGCGCAGTTCGAGGAAGGAATCGACCACGCGGGCGCCGCTGCGGCGCTCGGTGCCGGACAAATACAAGGCGGTCTGCTCGACGAAGGGCACAAAGACCGGATGAAGCGGAAAATCGTTGGTGAGATTGTCGAGGCCGGAGGCGAAGAGCAAAACGCTGCCCTCGCCGATTTTCTTTTCCAGCAGCAATGGAGTCCCGTCCGTCAGGTGAGCGATCACGCGAGCGTTGCCCGGATCGACGCGGACCGCAAAATAAAATTTCACGCCCGACCAGTGATCCGCCTTTTCCACGGACGGGTGCGAGGGATCAGCATCGGCTACGTTCAGATAGCGATCGCTCGTGCGGGAATAGTCGTGCGAATCCAGAACGTTGCCGCCAAACACGGGCACGCGCGTCGAGTGCGCCGCCGAGGTTCCTTCCGCGATCCACACGCTGCCACCGTCCTGAACGTATCGTAACAGCGCACTTTCAAACGGCGCGGGGACGGAGATCAAATCGGAAAGGACAACAAACGCGTACTTGGAGAGCTGCTGATTGCCCGCCTCGCCGGCGCTGACGGCATCGAGGACGAACGCGGACTCCGCAGCCGAGCCGAGGGCCGAGCGAAAATAAAATGGCGAGCGCGAGTCTCCAGCGTCGGAAACGAAGAGCGCGCGGCGCGGGTCCGATCGCTCCACGGCGAACAGGCTCACGTCATCCGCGGGAAAAGAGTCCGCCGAATCGATGCGCACTTCGCAGCGCGTGAAGCCATAGGGCACGTCGAGCGTTTGGAATTCCACTGTAGCGCGGCCATTCGCTGGCACATTCACAGGTTTGGTGGCGGCGGTCTTGCCGTTCACGATGAGAGAAACTGTGCGCGTAGCGGCCGGAGTGCCAAATCCCGCGATCACGGCCTGCACGCGCGCCTTCTTCGGATCCCAAACTTGTCCCGGCGCGTTGACGCTTTCCACCGTCCAATTCGGCACGGTTTCTTTGGCCACCGCGTGCAGTACGAGGGACACGTTGGCAGGCAGGGCCAGTTCCGAAAAACTTCCGGGCATCGCGGATTTTTGCAAGTCGCTGAAAAAGTGCAGCTCGATGGGCGTCTGCACCGACTCCGCAAGTGAACGCACCGCGCGCGCGAGTTCAGCATAGCTGGCGCGTGAATCGCCCGGCTGAATATTGTCGACGGCGGCGCGCAACGCGCCCGCATCGAGCGACGGCTGCGTCAGAACTTGAATCTGCGAACCGAGCGCCATGACCTGCGCCTTGTCGGTTGGCCTGCGCGAAGTGAGCACGGAGAGCGCTTCGCGCTTCGCATCGGCCAGGCGCGTTCCGGCGCGCATGCTGAAGGAATTGTCGATCACCAAGAGCTGAAGTTTTTCGCTGTTCATGTTCGCGGCGGTGCGGTTGATGAACGGATTGGCGAACGCCAGCACCAGCAGCAGAAAAAGCAGCGTGCGAAGCGAGAGCAGAAGCAGGTAACGCAAGCGCCGGTGCTTGATGGAGCTCTGCGTGCGCCGCTCGAAAAACATCAGCGAGCTGAACGGGCGCGGCGTGGTGGTGTGGCGCCGCAACAGGTGCACGTAGAACGGCAAGGCCACCGCAGCGATGCCCGCCAGAAACCAGGGAGCGAGGAGGCCCATCTAATTCCTCCCCTGGCGGATCGAGAGATATTCGCGGAGGGCGTCGTCGAGCGGCCGGTCGGTCACGAGCAAGTGGTAATCCATCCCCGCGCCGCGCGTCTTGTCCCGCAGAGATTCGACGTGCGCGTCAAATTTCTTGCGGTATTCGTCGCGCACATATTCCGGCGTGATCTCGATGCGGTCCTGCGTTTCGAGATCGATCAGAGTCGAGGGCTCGCCGATTTCCGGCCGGATTTCCTTGGGATCGAGAATGTGAAAGAGCACGACTTCGTTGCCGTGGAAGCGCAACGGCTCGATGGTCCGCACGATATTTTCCGGCGAATCGTAAAAATCGGAGATGAAGACGACGATTCCGCGGCGGCGCAAAAACTGCTGAAAATGATGCAGTGGCTTGGCGAAATCGGTGCGGGCGTGGGGCTCGGCCTGCTCGAGGCCGCTCAAAAGGCGATGCAGCTGCCCCTGCCGCGTGGACGGCCGGATGTACGTGCGAATTTCATCGTCAAAGACGATCAGGCCCGCCGCGTCGCGTTGATTTTGAATTGCGAGATAAAAGAGCGACGCCGCCGTGAAGCGCGCGTAGTCCATCTTGTTCACGGAGTGCGATGAAAATTTCATCGAGTTGCTGGCGTCCAGCAGCACAGTGAGGATGCTGTTGGTTTCGCCGCGGTAGCGTTTGAGGTAAGCGCGCTCGGTGCGGGCGAAGACGTTCCAGTCCACATGGCGCAGATCGTCGCCCGGCGAGTAGGCGCGGTATTCGGCGAACTCCTGGCTGAAGCCGAAATCCGGCGAGCGGTGCAGCCCGTTGACGAAGCCGTCGACCACAGTCTTCGCCACCAAATCCAGACCGGAAATTCCGGCGAGCACCGCGGGATCGAGAAAGCGCTGCAGCATCTACGACATTCTCCTCAGCACGTTTCGCATTCGTTGTCATTCCGAGCGGAGCGAGGAATCTGTTTTCTGCCCCTACAATGGAAAAGCAGATTCCTCGCTTCGCTCGGAATGACACTTACTTTCCACTTTTCCTTCGACGGCGGCGGCGTTCTAGTAGCACAGACTTTAGTCTGTGGGGTTCCACCTGATCTTGGCTAACGCGCGCAGCCCGGAAGGCCCACCGGAAACCCACAGACTGAAGTCTGTGCCACTCAGGCCTTGGACGGCGGCGGCATGAATTGCAGCAATTGCCGCAAAATTTCATCCGAATCGATGCGGTCCGATTCGGCGTGGAAGTTCAATAGGATGCGGTGGCGCAGCACCGGGATTGCCAGCGCGAGAATATCTTCGTACGCGACGTGGTACCGGCGATGCGCGAGAGCGCGCGCCTTGGAGGCCAGCACGATGAATTGCGCCGCGCGCACGCTAGCGCCGTAGTTGACGTATTTCTTCACGAAATCCGGCGCGGCGCCGCTGTTGTGCCGCGTCGCGCGAACCAGATTCACCACGTACTGTGCAAGAGAGTCTCCTATCGGCACCATGCGCACGAGTTGCTGGAAATCGAGAATCTCCTCGGCGGAAGTGACCGCCTCCACTTGCGCCACGCGCGTCGTGGTGGTCAAGTCCACCACCTTCACTTCGTCAGCCGCGCTCAAATAATCGAGGATCGTGTTGAAGAGGAAGCGGTCCAGTTGCGCCTCGGGCAGCGGATACGTGCCTTCGAGCTCGATCGGATTTTGCGTGGCGAGCACGAAGAAGGGAGCGGGCAATTTGTAGTGATTGCCGCGCACGGTGACGGAGAGTTCCTGCATGGCTTCGAGCATGGCCGATTGTGTTTTCGGCGGCGTGCGGTTTATTTCGTCGGCCAGCACGACGTTGGCGAAAATCGGCCCCGGCACGAAGGTCCAGCGCCGGTGGCCCGTGGTGGGATCTTCCTCGATGATGTCCGTCCCGGTGATGTCCGAGGGCATCAGGTCGGGCGTGAACTGAATGCGCTTGAAGGCCAGGCCCAGCGTCTGCGCAATGGTGCGGACCATCAGCGTCTTCGCCGTGCCCGGCAAGCCGGTAATCAGGCAATGGCCGCCGACGAAGAGCGAAATGAGAATCTGGTCCAGCACTTCTTCTTGCCCGACGATGACCTGTCGGACCTGTCCGAGAATGTTGTCGCGCACGGCCTGAAAGCGTTCAATGCGTTTTTTCAGTTCCGCGGAATCCGAGTCGAGCTGTGCGATGGAGGCCATTTTTTATTTCCCTTCGTTGGAATCCTTCAGCTGCAAGAGCAACTTCTGCGCCGGACGGTAGTTGGGCGCGACTTCGAGCGACGCGAGCACGTGATCCTCGGCCTTGTCCTTCTCGCCCGCGGCGAAATACGCGCGGGCTGCGTTGTATTGCGCGGACGCCTTGTCCACCGGCCCCAGGGCGATCACGGCATTGTATTCGCGAATTGCCCCCGTGAAATTATTTTGCGCGAACCACAAATCCCCGAGACGACGGTGCAGATCTTCGTCGACAGGATAGATGTAATTGAGGCGGTCAAGCGTGGCGGCCGCGGCGGCGGGTTTCCCTTGTTCCTCCTCGAGTGAGGCGAGTTGCTTCAAAGCCGGAGGATTGTGCCCGCCGATTTTTTCGTACGCCGTGAGAATCGCGGCGGCGGCGGTCTTGTCGTTTTTGGCAAGATCGGCTTCGGCCATAAATTCGTACGGGTTCGCGGGATAAATGTAGTCCGGATACAAACGCCGCGCTTCCTCGCCTTCCTTGAGAACCTGATCGTAGTTCTTGTTCTTGGCTTGCCCCGCCAGATCCTTCAACTTCGCGCGCCACGCGTCGAAGTTGGCCACCGTTTTGCCCACGTCCTTGTCCAGCCAATCGAGAAATTGCTTGTCGAAATCCTCGGGAGCCATTCCCAGGTCCCCGCGAATCACGTCCGGCGTGTTCTTGTGCGCGGCGAAAGAGTGCACCATGTCCAACAGCTTGTCCGCTCCCCAGCGTTCCTTGATGTAATCGCAGATGCGGCCCGCCTGATAATAGGACACGATCACCTGATTTGGATATTCGGGACGAATAAATCCGCGGTCCAGCTCCGCGACAGGCAGAAGTTTCTTTTCGCGGATGGCGACAAGCACGTCAGGCGTGATGCGGTCGCCCCACTCGGGCGAAACTTCCGTTTCTTCGTGGACCGCGAGCCCTTCGGTAAACCAGCGCGGCACGCGAAAATTTGTCGCGGTAAGAATGTACACGTGGCTCATCTCATGCCACAGCGTGCTGGCCCAGTGAAATTCGCCCGGCGGCCGGCCCGACGGGCTGTCCATGGCGATGACCAGGCCAAACGTGACGCCCAGCGCGCCAAGGCCCGGCATGCCCATAGTGCGCACGGCGAAATCCTCGTGGTCCGGATAAACTTCCACCTGCACCGGCCCCGGCAGCTTCATTTTGTATTTTTTGTCGTAGGTGGCAATAATCCGCTTCATCTCCGCTTCAAAGTAAGGATGCAGGAGCTCCGCTTCTTTCTTGTTGAGCCTGAGGATGGTGTCGCCGTCCTTGAAGGTGACGAAATTTTTATAGCTGTCGAGCAGGCGCAGGCTGTTGACCGTCTCTTCGTTGCGGTACCCGTTCTCGTAGCACATCTCGAGCTGCTTGCGCGGCTCGTCCTCCTGCCCGAGGCGCATCAGGTTGATGCCGAGCTGCGAGCGGGCGGACCAGAGCCGCGGGTCCGCTTCAATCGCCTTGCGGTAATAGGCGATGCCGTCTTCGTAGCGGCGGTTCAGAACCAGGTGATACGCGACGAGCGCGTACCCTTCACCGTAGGAGGGATTGACTTGTCGAATTTTGTCGAGCCAGGCATTGGGCGGGCGGTCGGCAAGCGCTTCGATCGCCGCGTGGATCGCCATCGCGTCCAGCGCCTCGGGAGAAAGTTTCAGAGCGGCGTCCGCTTCGTCGAAGGCTTTTGCCTGGTCGGAATCCTCGAGCAGCAGATTGGCCATCAGTTCGTGCGCTTCGTACATTTTCGGATCGAGCTCAATCGCCTTGCTCGTATACTCGATCGCTTTGCTGTCGAAACCGTCCGCGCTGACGAGCGCGAGTCCGTAATAGGCCTGCGCATTTTTCGGATCGCGCTTCAGCGCCTCGCCGAAGAGGTTATCCGCCTCCGTGTTGTTGAAGCGCTCGTGCATCAGGCGGCCCCAGCGCACCCGAATCATCGCGTTCGCGGGCGACGCGTCCGTCGCAATGCGAAACTCGTTGTTCGCCTCCTGATACATTTCCATGCCCCAGAAGCCTTCGGCGCGCAGAGACGGATCGCGCGCGGTGGTTAGCGATTCGTAGCACTTTTGCGCCTCGGCGCGATGGCCGTGCTTGCGCAACGCGTGGCAATCGTCCGGGGTTGCTGCTCGAACGACGCTCGCGCTCGCGAGGCACGCCGCGCACACGGCGACGCACAAAAGTATCCGCGCAGCACGAGGCGTGACGTGCCCGTTCATTTGTCCAGGTCCCCCTGCACTCGCGCCAGCTCCAACAGCGCATCGGAGAGCTGCTTCTTGTAATCCTCCGCGGACATCGCGGCCTTCTGATATTTCAGCAGATCGATCTTCCGTTCGACCTCTTCTTTTTTGTCCAGCAGCGCGCGCTTGGCAGGATCGTTCGCTGCCTTTTGCGCCGCGCCGAGGCGCAGAAGAACGAAATTCGCGGCCAGGAGTCCTTCTCCGTTTTCCGCCGAGGCGGCGCGAACGGCTTCCTTCTTGCCGGTATCTTCGATCACCGCGTGCTCCGTCGCCAGGCGCTTTTGCGATTCGTAGAATGCGGCCGTCTTGCGATCGGCGTAAACGAACGCTTCCAGCGCGCTGATGGCTTCGTTCTTGTCCGTGTCGGCGGAACCGTCGCGCAGCGCGTCCACCCAGTAGCGCGCAAACACTGTGGCGTTTTTTTCCGTCCCGGTTTTCGTCGCGGCGATGACGACGCGCCCCGCTTTCTGCAGCGCGCCGATCGATCCGCCGCTCGCGCTGGTGGTATTCACGATCAATTGCCGCTTGGCGGGAATGCGATCGCATAGCAAAGCCAGATCCTCTCCGGAAATATCCGGCCCGGGCAGATTGAATTTGTACACTTCGCCGTCGTAGGAGCCGTGCCCGATCAGGATCAGCGTGAATTCATCTTCGGGCTTGGCCTCGCGCGCGATCTGGCCGAGCGTGTCGGTCAAGCGCGCTTTCGTCGCGTCGCTTCCCGTGAATGTGTACACGTGCGCATCGCTCGCCGCGGCCTTGAACAATTTGTCGAGGTCTTTCGCCAGCGCGGTGAAGCGCTGCTCGTAATCGGGCTCGCCTCCGAGCCCCGCGACGGTGACGTAGTACGGCGCGGCCTGCGCGGCGCGCGCGGAAAATGCCGCGAACGCGATGCAAAACGTCATTAGCAACGAGCCGGCTCGCCGGCATCGGCCGCTAGTCCGCATTTTTCGTCACCATCACAGCAACCCTCAATGACTCGCAAGAACAGGTGGCACAGGCATCAGCCTGTGAGGGTTCGTCCTTGCAAGGACTAAAACCCACAGGCTGAAGCCTGTGCCACAAATTTCTCATACCACTCCCCACCTTCGCCGCAGCAGCCACTCCGCGGACGGCAACAGCAGCAGCAGCAAAAAAACGACGGGCATGTTCCACAGCTCTTTCGCATCGCGCACGGTGATCCCCGCCTCGGAGTACGAAATTTCGCCGGGCAGCTTGGAAACATCCTGCGGCGTCCAATAGCGCCCGCCTGTTTCTGCCGAGAGTTTTTCGAGCAGATCGCGGTTCTGCTCGGTATGAAAATTTTCCGCCACGCCGTCCATGCGCGCGAACGTCAGAACATCGCGCCCGAGTTCCTCCTTATCGCGCGTGGCTACCACTTCGGTGAGATACGATCCCGCCTGGTCCGCGGTCCACTCCGCGCGAAAAGTCCCGGGCGTGTTCGGGTCCGGCGTCATTTCGATTTGCGCTGCCGAGCCTCCCGGCCCGAGGATGTGCGCTTCGACATGCGCATCCGCCGCGGGCAAATAATTTTTGTCGCGCACGTCCGCGGAAAATTGCACGCGGCCATCGTCGAACAGCATCTGGCTGGGAACGGCGGCCACAATGTGCCCCGGCGTCTCCATCACCAGCCAGCGCAGCAACTGTTGCCAGAATTCCTCGTGGGTCTGGTCCTCCAGCGGCTGGCTCATCTGCCAGCGCCAACTGCCGCCCGTGGCCATCACGGCGGTGCGCCCGCGCCCGTAATTTTCCGTGATCAGCAGCGGCATTTTTCTCCCCGCCGCGGTCAATTCCGCCAGCACCACTGCGCCCGGTTTCGCGGTTCCCACTTCCTGATAGTCCATCAAATAAGGAAGTTTTTTCCAGCGCTCCACATTGGCCGCGGGATCTTCGACGAGCCGCGTGATGATATTGTCCGCGCCCGCCGATGTCAGCGAGACTGTGGCAGGATCGCGATGGAACGTGCCTTTCTTGTTGGGCAGCGTGACCGGGAGCAGATCGGCGAGGCTCGACGCCGCCCAGCCCCCATCCCCGAGCGACGCGCGCCCTCCGAGAAAAAGCAATCCTCCGCCGCGGCGATCCACAAATTGCTGGATCAATTCTTTTTGCGCCGCCGTGAAGTAGTTCGCCTCCACGGAACCGATGATGATGGCCTGATACGGAAACAAATCCTCGGCGCGCGACGGAAAACCGTCGGCGAGTTCCTTTGGATCCTCAATCCCCTGGCGATAAATTTTATTTTCGCTGGTGCGCAGCATCGAAACGATGCTGAGCAACCGGTCATCCTGCTCCGCGCGGCGGATGAATTTGTATTCCCAGCGTGGCTCGCCCTCGACGTACAGGACTCGCCGCTTGGTGGATTCGACGTTGACGAGCCGCGCCACGGAATTGTTGTCGCGATTTTCCTCGCCCGGCAGCGGATCGATGGAAAACTGCAGCGTCTTCGCTCCCGCGTCGCCCGGATTGAATAAGAGCGGCTCGTTCTGCGTAACGCCGTCCGCGGCAAGAGTGATCTGCCGCCCCGCGAGAACCTTGCCGCCGTCGCGCACCGTCAGCATCGCTTTCTGCCCCGCGTAGCCGCGCTGGTGCAGCGTCACTTTGGCGGCGAGGCGCGAATCGGCGAGCGCGCGCGGCGCGACCACGGCGTCGTTGATCTCCACGTCATGCGCCGTTTGTTCCAGGCCGAAGCCGACCGTGTGCACCGGAATCCTGCGGCTGCGAAACGTGGAAATCGTATCGAGATCGATCCCGCCGGAATTGTCCGCGCCGTCGCTCAGCAGCACCACCGCGCCGATCGGCAAATCGGCGGCCTCGCCGGCTAGCTGCTTGAGGCCGTCGCCGATGCGCGTAGCGGAAGCAGGAGGCGAAGTTTTCAGGTCGTCGAGCTTTGGCACGCGCGAGATTTGCCGGTCCAGCCGGTAGATGCGAATCTGAAATTTCTTTTGCAGCTGGTCGAGCACGCCGCCTTCGAGCGCCTTGATGGCCTGCGCTTCCCGCGTCGCGCCGGTGTCCGCGATGGCCATGCTCCGCGAATCGTCCACCAGCACCGCGATAATATTCTGCTGCGGCCTGAGCTCGGCGACCAGGATCGCCGGCTGCCAAAGCAAAAGCAGCACGAGCGCCGCCAGCGCGAACTGCAGCAGCCAGATGACGCCTGACCTCCAGTTCTTGACTTGAGTGGCCGCCTGCGGCAGCTTCGAGCGAATCAGCCAGGCCAGCCCCGCGCCCGCCGCGAGCAGAAAAAGTACGAACACCCACCACGGCCAGGCGCCCAGCAGCACCAGGGTGCCCTTCGAAAAAACCGCCCGCGGATATTTGAATAGGAACTCGAACATATCTTCAAGTAGGACAGGCTTCAGCCTGTCGGTTTTCCGATCGCCGCTCGAGTCACAAGAGCGACAGGCTGAAGCCTGTCCTACTGGGCGCGGCGGGCTCCTCCCAAAAACGTACAGGACGCAAATTCCCCAAATTGTTAGGATGCTAGATTCGCGGCCCGAAGTTCGCCGTTAGTGCGTCATTCCGTACATCGCGTAATTGATCCCCAGACGAAACGCCAGCGAAGCGAACTTCTCCGGATAGCGAGGATCATCGGCCCATTCCCAGGCGTCCCCCAGGTGCATGTTGTGGCAGATGGCGACCATCACGCGGCCCCGGTCGTCCTTGATGGCGCGCCATTCCGGGACGTAGCCGTCCTTCTCATACGTCCGTCCCGTCCAGACGTACTGCTCGCCCGGCACCTGGAAGCGGTCGGTCAAGTCGTACAGCACGTGAAAAATTTCGTCTTTGTCGGTCAGGTCTTCGATGGGCCGGTCCGGGAAAATCATGAGCATCCCGTTCATGAAGTGCTCCCAGTCGGTCGCGCCGTGGAAATCATCCACCATCAGGAAGCCGCCCTTAAGCAAATATTCGCGCAGCCGCTTGGCCTCGGCGTCAGTGAACGTCCACGTCTGCACCTGCACCGCATACACCCACGGAAAATTTTCGATGGCCTGAGGCCCGTCGCTGTCGAGGTCCACCACTTGCTCGACCGGCCGCGCATTGACGCGCGTCAAGCGTTTCATCGCAATCAGGAATTGCCGGTCGGCCTTAGGATAATCACGCGACCAGGTAGCGTAGCGCCCATATCCGAAACCCCCACCCCCGCCGCCGGCCATCGAGTAGCGCAGCCGCGACCACGAATATTCATATTTCCCGGAACCGAGATCTTGGGAGCTCCCAAACGCTTCGCGGGCGCCGTACTCGTCGTACGATTGCTGCCCGCCGCGCTGCATGGCCAGGAGGCCCGTGCTCACGCCCGCCAGAAGCAGTAACACCGAAATCGGTGCGAGGAGCCTCATAAAGGTAGCTCCTAAATAGACGGCCCGTCAGCCGCCGCAGTTTCACCGGCAGCCCGGCTCGATAGCCTGATTCTGGCATGCTACAGCCAATGGGAGTGAGCACGCAAGGTGGAGAGAGGCCCAAGAACCAATCGAGTGCGAGACTTGTTGCGTTTGCCTGGGACTCATCCCATACTATCGGCCTCTTGCGGAGGAAACTGGCACATGCCATCCCAAAAGAAATCTTCAGTTCGTAAATCCACGCAAGCGGTACGAAGCCGGTTTGCGAATGTCAAGGGAACGCGGCTGCACTACCTTGTCACGGGCACAGGGGACCCTGTAGTCCTGCTGCATGGGTATGCGGAAACGAGCCACATGTGGCTCCCGCTGATGCCGAAACTTGCCTCGAGGCACACGGTGATCGCCGTCGATCTGCGCGGGGCGGGACAATCAGCCACTCCAGCCGATGGCTACACCAAGGCCGCGATGGCGCAAGACATCCATGCACTCACACAAAAACTGGGTTACCAGCGCATTCGAATTGTGGGGCACGACATCGGGTTGATGGTCGCCTACGCCTTTGCCGCGCAATATCCAAGCGAGGTGGATCGAATTGTCTTGATGGAC
Source organism: uncultured Acidobacteriota bacterium (assembly GCA_963813185.1). GTDB lineage: Bacteria > Acidobacteriota > Terriglobia > Acidiferrales > UBA7541 > Palsa-360. The sequence goes on along the minus strand of CAWEYA010000016.1, from coordinate 132,125 downwards.
GCGTTCCTGCCCGGCGTCGGCAAATGGCGTGACGTTTGGCTGATGCGCGATCTCTGGCATTTCCATTTCTACGGCAAGACGCCGCTTGCCCTTGTTCACGGCCGCGAGCGCACCTATTTCGAACATTTCTGGAACGATTTTGCCGCCAACCCTGCTCATTCGCTGCCGGAGCGCGACCGCCGGTTCTACGCGAAAGCCTACGCCCGCCCGGGCGGCATGCGCGCCGGATTCGAATACTTTCGTGCGTTTGAGAAAGATGCGGAGGACTTCGCCCGTTTTGCCCAGAAGCCATTGCCCATGCCAATGCTGGTTCTGACTGGAGAAAAGGCTTCAGGCGAATCCCTGATTGAGCAGAGCCGGCTTGTGGCGACCAACGTCGAAGGTGTCGTCATTCGTGGTTCCGGCCACTGGCTCATGGAAGAAGCGCCTCAGCAAGTCATCCCAAAACTGGTGGATTTTCTCAACGCCGAGAACGCACGCCAAGCGACAGGATCGTACTAGCCCAAGTTCGCATCTGGCGTACCTTTAGGCGCGCTCCGAACGCTACTTCAATTCGGGGGCGACGCGAGCTTCCAACAGGCGGACAAATTCCGCGAGGTCTTGCGCGTTTACATCCGACACGGCCCAGAACTGGAACCCGCCGCGCGACCAACGCATCATGTTGTAGCCCTGCTGCGGCTGGATCGTCTGTGTGGAACTCGTTCCAGCCGCGCCGGGCCACACGAACACGTTGATGAAATGCTTTCGCCTCTGGTAGATCAGCGCGGCGACCTGGCGGCCTTCGAGGTAATCGAGGCGTCCGCCAACCAGCGGAAAACCGTCGCTGGCCAGATCCTCGACCGGGGGCGAGAAATCGAGCTTGCCGTCAAACCACGGTTTCACCGTGTGCTGATCCGTGGAGGCCACATCCATCAAGTGGTTCGCTTCGAGCGATCGCACGTGGCTGGTGAGGACTTCGGCGGCAAGTTGCTGGTCGTTCGAGGGGCCGCGCAGGCCGGGTACCAACTGCCAAGCGACCACGGCGCACAAAGCGAGCACCGCAAACGCACCGGCCCAACGTAAGAATAGCAGCGGGCGCAAAAATGGAAACCCATGCCCGCCACTTGCGCGTTCGGGAGCTTGTGCCGGAGCGGCAGCGCGCAGTGAGGATTGAATCCGCTGCCGCAGCGCTTCCGGCGCAGCATACGCGAGCGAACCGCGCTCTAGCGCGGCGCGCAATGCCTGCTGCCTCTCGAGTTCCCGAGCGCATTCCGCGCAAACCTGCAAATGCGTTTCCATCTCGATGGTGCGAGACAGATCGAGCTCGCCATCCAGGTAGCCGGGAACAAAGCGTTGTGTCAGCTTGCAGCTCAACTCAAGACTCCTTGACGATCACGACTCCTTGCCAAGCGCGGCGCCCAGGGACTGCCGCAAACGCGTCCGCGCCCGCGCCAGGCGCGACATCACCGTGCCAATCGAAACTGACGCGACATCGGCAATCTCCTTGTAAGACATTCCTTCCATTTCGCGCAGCACCAGAACTTCGCGAAATATTTCCGGCAGTTCCTCGAGCGCGCGATGCACAGTTTCCTTGTCGGCGCTTGCGAGCGCCTGAAGTTCCGGGTCGGCCCCGCCCGGCGATTCGCTGCTGTGAATTTCCTCGTCAAATTCCACGGCGGAATCGGGCGGGCGATTCTGGTGCAGCCACGTGTAGCACGTATTCCGCACGATGGTGAGCAGCCAGGCCCGCATATTCCCGCCCTGGTAGCCGTCGAAAAATCGGAACGCGCGCAAAAAGGATTCCTGAGTCACGTCCTGGGCGTCGTGTTCGTTGCGCGTCAGCCAGCGAGCGAGGTTGTACGCCGCGTCCAGATGAGGCAGGACGGCTTGCTCGAAGCGTTCGCGTATTGCTGCGCCTGGCACCCTTGTGCGTCTCGCCGTTCTCTATTCCGTTTTCTAGTCTGGCACTAGTAAGACTGCGGCCGGCACTTTTTTATTCCCGGCCCTGAAATCGGCCCTTCGCCGGGAATAATCGCCATCCGGACAAGTCTTACATCCCGAAGGCCGCGTGCGGCAAGCATTCTACAGCCCACGCCCGCCGGAGGAGAAACGACATCATGGCTGACTTGATTCGCGACAACATCAACAAGGACGGCATCGACCGCCGGGGATTTTTACAGTGCATGGCCTGGGCCGGCACCGGAGTGCTCTACTCGCTTCATGGCGGCATTCTGAAATCGTTGCCCTTAATGCAGGGGGGCATGAGCGGCAAGGACATGGCCAAAATGAAAGCCGCCGATTTCAGCTTCATCCAGATCAGCGACTCCCACATCGGATTCAGTAAAGAAGCCAATCCCGACGTCACCGCGACGCTGCAAATCGCCGTAGATCGCATCAACAGCGCCGCGGCGCCACCGGAATTCCTGTTGCACACGGGCGACATTTCGCAGCTGTCCAAGCCGTCCGAGTTTGACACGGCCGAACAAGTCCTGAAGGGCGCCAAAGCGGGAAAGATTTTTTACGTGCCCGGCGAGCACGACGTTCTCACCGACGATGGCCAGCAATACCTGGACCGCTTTGGCAAGGGCACGAAAGGAAAAGGCTGGTACAGCTTCGACCACAAGGGCGCGCACTTCATCGGCCTCGTCAACGTGGTGGATCTCAAAGCCGGCGGCCTGGGATCGCTCGGCGCCGACCAGCTCAAATGGCTCCAGGACGATGTGCGGGACTTGAAGAGCAGCACGCCGGTGATCGTGTTCGCGCACATTCCTCTGTGGGCGGTTTACCCCGAGTGGGGTTGGGGCACCGACGACAGCGAGCAGGCGCTCGGATACTTGAAGCGTTTCGGCTCGGTCTCCGTCCTGAACGGCCACATCCATCAGATCATGCAAAAGGTGGAAGGCAACGTCACGTTCCACACGGCGCTGTCCACCGCGTTCCCGCAGCCCGCGCCGGGCACCGCCCCTTCGCCGGGCCCCATGAAAGTGCCCGCCGATCAATTGCGCAGCGTGCTGGGCATCTCGCATGTGAACTATGTGCAAGGCAACCACTCGCTCGCGATCGTGGATTCACCACTGGCGTGATCCACTGCAATGCACGGCTTTCGATAAAAATTTCAAAGGAGAAAAAAATGAAATGTATCAAATGGATCTTTGGATCGACTGCAATCCTGGCGATTGCGGTTGTCCTGACCGCGGCAACCACGCCCGACTTGGCTGCGGCCTCCGGTGACAAATCCGCCGGCGGCGCCACTGTCAAGATCGACAACTTCAGCTTTGGCCCGGCAACCATAACCATTCCTGCCGGGAGCACGATCACGTGGACGAACAACGACGATGTTCCCCATGTCGTCACCAGTGACGATAACAAGATGTTCAAATCGAAACCGCTCGATACCAACGATCATTTCTCGTTTACGTTCACCAAACCGGGCACCTACAACTACTACTGCGCGATTCATCCGAAGATGACCGCCAAAATCGAAGTGCAGTGACGCCAGGAGATCCGAATGAATCCGTTTGATTTGAAATCGGTGCTCCTCGCCAAACATGCGCAGCATGTGGCGATGGTCCACTTTCCCATCGCGCTGATTTTTGCCGGCGTCGCTTTCGACCTGCTTTCCCTTCGGAGGCAGAATCTCGCTCTGCTTCGTGCCGCGTACTACACGGTGGTTGCGGCGGCCATTGCCGCCGTACCCACCGTCGCCACCGGCCTCCTGGCCTGGCAACTGCAATTCGAGGGAAAAGCGCCGCGGGGAAACCTCAAGCTGCATATGTTCCTGGCGCTCTCTTCGAGCGTGTTGATCTGGCCGGTCTGCTGGCTGCACATCCGGGAGCAACGCAAACCACAGGATGCCTCGCCAGGGTTCCGTTTAACCGTTGAACTCGCGACGGTCGCCCTAACCCTGCTGACCGGGCACGTCGGCGGATTCGTCAGCGGGGTCAACGGACCGACTTAAGCTTCTGATGGATTTACCATTCGGCTTTCGCCGGATTGGCGGTCAAGTGCCTGAAAAAACTCGATTTTGTGCACGGTGTTTGTTGCGGCGATTTCGGCAAGATTGTTACAAACCCGCGACATCTCCATGACACGCCAGGGAAATCCCGTAGATATGCTGATTTCGTGAGACTTATCCGGATTGAGGTTCCAATTGGTGGAAATGCTTGGGTTCCGCTCACAATTTATAGAACAGGGTTCAAGAGGTTGAATGCTATGCCGTCATCGGTAGAACGAGAACTTAAAACCAAAGACGTTCCTGAAGAAGACGCAATCCGGCTGGCCCAGGAGGGCAATGCCTCGGCATTCGAGCAGCTCTATCGCCGACACAGTAGGCACGTCTACTCCATATGCCTTCGGATCCTAAAGGATGCGGGCGAGGCCGAAGATTTAACTCAAGAGGCGTTTCTACAGTTATTCCGCAAGATTCATACTTTTCGCGGGGAAGCAAAATTCTCCACCTGGCTGCACCGGCTCACCACCAACCTCGTGCTCATGCGGCTTCGCAAGAAGCGGCACCCGGAGGTGCCGCTCGACGCCACGCATGAATCCGAAGAAGAAGACTCCAGGTCCGTCATGGAACTTGGCGGACCTGACCTTCGGCTCAGCGGAATGGCCGACCGCATAAATCTAATCAAGGCCATCGAGCAGTTGCCGGATGGATACAGAGAAATGTTCATCCTTCACGACGTCGAAGGATATGAACATCACGAAATTGCCAGGATTCTGGGATGCTCGGCTGGAAATTCCAAATCCCAGCTGTACAAGGCCCGCCTCCGGCTTCGTGAACTGCTGAAGGAAGAGCTTCGCAGCCGCGCGCGGGAGAAACGCCTATCAACGGCCGCGCTGAGGGCGCCGGAAGAGAAAGACCTCCTGTGCGTCAAATCCTGAATCAAAACCGCGCTCCGTATCCAACAGAGTAAAGAGCCGTTTTCATCTAAAGTTACGGAATTGTATCTATTCTGTAACTTATCTGTTCTGCTTACAACGAATCGCTCACCCCTGGAATCGCATACGAATCGAGTGTGATCTCGGTGAAATTACAAAATTAGGACACGGAGGATGATTTGAAAAGGACATTGTTTTCATTCGCGCTACTCATGATATTGGCAATTCCTTCCGGGCTGTGGGCCCAGCAAAGCGGCTACTTCCAGACCAACCTGGTCTCCAATTCTGCCGGCATAGCCACGACTACGGACACGCAGCTTTTGAATCCCTGGGGAATTTCCTTTCTTCCCGGGCAAGATTTCTGGATCGCCAACAACAACAGCGGCACCTCCACGCTTTATGATTTGAATGGCACCAAAGATACCGCGCTGGTGGTGACCATACCGGGGGCCACAAAAAATCCAAACGGTAATTGCAATCCTGGCTGCCCCACGGGAAACGTGGCCAACGGCAACGGCACCTACTTCGGCGGCGGGCAATTTATTTTTGACACCGAGGATGGCCTGATCGCCAACTGGACCGGCGCCAGCAACACGGCGGCAGTGGCATTCGATAACTCCGCCAGCGGCGCAGTTTACAAAGGTCTCACCGTGCTCAACGCCAATATCCTTTTGGCGGCGAACTTCAACAGCGGGAAAGTCGACGTATTCAGCAGCAACTTCACCCTCACTTCGCTGACCGGTTCGTTCACCGATCCGCACCTTCCCGCGGGTTACGCGCCGCACGGCATTCACGTCATCAATAACCAGGTGTACGTGGCCTATGCCAAGCAGGATGCCGCCAAGCACGATGCCATGCCCGGCGCCGGCTTGGGCCAGATTGATATCTTCGATATGAATGGCAATTTCGTGAGCACCTTCGTCGCTGCCGGCGGCCACCTCAATGCCCCTTGGGGCGTTGTGGCTGCCCCAGCCACTTTCGGCGCGTTCCCGAACGCCATCTTGGTGGGGAATTTTGGCGATGGCGCCATCAACGCGTACGACACAACCGGGAAGTTTCTCGGTCAGCTCACCGACGCGTCGAATAAGGTACTGGTGAATCCCGGCTTGTGGGATATGGTGTTTGGCGGAGGCGGCACCTCCGGCGCTCCAGGCACTCTTTATCTGACGGCCGGAGGCAGCAACCAGCCGAATTTTCCGAGCGGAGGCAGCACCACCAGCGTGTTTGCCAGCGTGATCCCCGCAGCCGCGGTCACCGGCCAAAATTTTTCTCTGAGCCTCTCAGCCAAAAGTGTATCCGTCACACCGGGCGGTTCTGCCAGCCTCATGATTAGTGCCGCAGGAGTTGGAGGATTCAACAGTCCAATTTCGTTGAACTGCTCCTCGGTCTCAGGTCTGACCTGTGCTTTCAATCCTTCGACAATCACTCCCGGATCGAGCGCGCCGGCCACTTTGACCATCTCTGCCGCCGCGATCCCGCCCTCCGGCGGCTACCACGCGGCGGTTTTCGGGGGCCTGCTACCTGCTCTGGGGCTCTTCGGGACCGTTTTCGCGGCTGGCAAACGGAAACCGCCCACACGCAAGAGCATTCGGGCGATGAGTGTATTCGGTCATACTGCTTTGTCATCTCACTGTTCTCATTGTTGGCGGTGGGATGCGGTGGCACTTCAAATGCCCAAACATCCCAACAACCGGATCTCAGGTCACCTTGAAGGTGACGGGCACATCCGGCGCAATAACTCAATCCACCCCAGTGACCATCTCCATCAACTAAAAACATGGCAGCCTCGGCAAGGGCGCACTCCTATGCGCCTTTGCCCGCTGCCCGCCGATTCAGAATCTCGCCCAGCGCGGTGTATCCAAGTGGCGGTTGCAAAAATCCGGTAGTCTGACCTGGACGAGCCGATGCTTGTTCCTGTCGGCGATTTCCGCCAGCTCCAATGACTTCTTTAACACCAGCACTTAGCCTCCGGCGATGGCACCTATGATAAGGAAAGGCTCCTTGCCCGAAGTGATTTCTGCGGGCAAGGGCGCATCCGGCGCTTCGTGCGACCAATCTTCCGCGCAAACGAAGAAACGCAAAAACGGCCGGCGCTGTAATGTGACGTGGTCGCGGATCGTGCCGCGCAGCGCCGGATACGAAGTTTCAAGCGCGTCAAGGACCGAGCGCAGTGTCGCCTGGCCATTAACTTCCACCGTCACCTCACCGCCCACGCGCGCCAGCGTCCGCAGGTGCTGCGGCAATACAACTCGAATCATGGCAGCGTCTGCACCTCGACGGAAAGCACCGCCGGAAGATCCCGAACGATCGGCGCCCACTTGTTTCCGGCATCGGCCGAAGCGTACACCTGTCCGCCGGTCGTGCCAAAATACACGCCGCAGGAGTCCAGCGAGTCGACGGCCATCGCGTCGCGCAATACGTTGACGTAGCAATCGCTTTGCGGCAGGCCCTTGCTCAGCGGCTCCCATTCGTTTCCGCCGGAGCGACTGCGATACACGCGCAATTTCCCCTCCAGCGGAAAATGTTCCGAGTCGCTCTTGATGGGAACGACGTAGACGGTTTCCGGCTCGTGCGCGTGCACGTCAATCACGAAACCGAAGTCTGTTGGCAAGTTCCCGCTGATCTCATGCCAGTTATCGCCGGCGTCGTCGCTGCGCATCACGTCCCAGTGTTTTTGCATGAACAGCGTTTTCGGGCGCGCGCTGTGCTGCGCGATGCGGTGGACGCAATGTCCCACCTCGGCGTCGGGGTCCGGAATATATTGGGATTTCAATCCACGATTGATCGGCTTCCAGGATTTTCCTCCGTCGTCCGTGCGAAACGCGCCCGCGGCGGAGATGGCGATAAACATTCGCTTGGGATCTTTCGGATCGAGAAGAATCGTGTGCAGGCACATCCCCCCGGCTCCCGGCTGCCAGCGAGGTCCGGTGTCGCTTCCGCGCAGACCGGGCAGTTCCTTCCAGGTTTCCCCGCCGTCGGTCGAGCGGAATAGGGCGGCATCCTCAATCCCGGCGTACACCGTGTCGGGTTCCTTCAGTGACGGCTCGAGATGCCAGACCCTCTTGAACTCCCAGGGATGTTGCGTGCCGTCATACCACTGGTGCGTCGTCAGCGGCTTTCCGGTTTCGGCCGTAGCGTCGTAGACGAACTTGTTGCTCACGCCCGCTGCTGTACCGGGTGCGGGCGGTTGCTGCGGATCCGCTCCCGGCTGATGCCACGTTTTGCCGCCGTCTTCGGATCGTTGAATGATTTGCCCGAACCAACCGGAAGTTTGGGATGCATAAATCCGATTCGGGTCCGCGGGCGACCCCTTGAGATGGTAGATTTCCCAGCCGGCAAAGTGGGGACCGCTGACCTCCCATTTTTCCCGCTTGCCGTCCGCGGAAAGAATGAATGCGCCCTTGCGTGTGCCAACTAGTACGCGGACTTTGCTCATCTGTCTCGCTCCTTTTAGAAGTTCCCGCCATTATGAATCAGAGGTCTTCGATCGACTTCCCAATATTATTCCATCGCGGCCCAGTTTAGCTGCGCCAGGGAAAGAGTGTCCGCAGCCGGTCGTCGCGCAAGTAAATCCCTCCCCAGACCAGGACTCCTACATATACCGGAAATAAAATTTCGCCGAATAACGAATTGGAAGTGGTCATCTGTGTAGCCACCGCGCCGCCCAGATACCCCGTCAGCAGAACCGCGCCAAGGATTGACGTTCGCGGGATCACGTAAAGAACCAGACACAACAGCTCGACGATCCCGAGCTCCACCGCGAGGCTCAGAGGGAGGTGAAGCTTCGCGAACGCCTCCACCATCGGCGCCGGCTTCAGCAAATGTATAACCGCATCAAAGAGCAGAAACGCCGTGACCAGACCACTCATGATGCGCCCGCCCCACAGAGCTTTCTTCGACAGGGAACCGGGTTGAATGGCAGATTGCATCGCAGTTTGAGCAGCAGCTTGCATAAATTATATCGCTCCTTTCAAGCAAACTAGATCGAACCCCTGGGAACGCCAATCTCCCGATTGGCGAATGCACCACGCCAATCAGGAGATTGGCGTTCCCGGCCGACACCACCCTACGCGGCCCGCTCCGCGGCTTGCGTGCAGTTGATCATCCACGGGGTGCCAAATCGGTCGACCAGCATCCCGAAACGCGTGGCCCAGAAAGTTGGCTGGAGCGGCATGCGCACTTTCCCGCCTTCCTCCAGCACCTTGAATATGCGCTCCGCCTCCGCCGGATCATTGTTCTGCAGCGCCACGGAGAAGCCTTTGGGTTCTTCAAACCGGTCCAGAGGGGCGTCGCTGCCCAGCAATACGGCCTCGCCCACAACCAGGCGCGCGTGCATGATCTTGTCGCGCCATTCCGCCGGCACATGTTGTTCCGCGGGCGTGCCCGCGTGTGTAATCATGGCTTCGATCTTGCCGCCAAGACATTTTTCGTAAAACTTGAACGCCTCCTCGCAATTGCCATGAAACAGTAGATACGCATTCAGTAGCATCGCAGTCTCCTTAAGATTTCAAAATTTGCGGCTGATCCGTTCCGTGCCTTCATTCGTTAGTCGAACGGCCGACATCAAAATCGACAGCCTCATTGCGATTGTTTCTTCGTTTTCGCCAGCTCTTTCCCCAGTTCCACCGCGCGATCGATCGCTTCGCTTGGAGCGAAATCCTCCAACTCGAAAAACTGCCGAATCTCGATCTCGCCTTCCTTACCTTCGCCGGCGGGATTGGGGACGCGCTTGGCCCATTCGATGGCTTCTTCCTTTGATTTCACGTTGATGACCCAGTAGCCCGCGATCAATTCCTTGGTCTCGGCGAACGGCCCGTCGATCACCGTGCGTTTCCCTCCCGAGAACTTGACGCGCGCGCCCTTCGAGCTCGCTTGCAGCCCCGAGAGATCGACCAGCACGCCGGCCTTCATCAACTCTTCGTTGTACTTCCCCATGGCTGAGAGGAGTTCCTCGCCCGGCATCTTCCCCGCCTCGGAGTCCTTATTCGCTTTGACGATCATCATGAATCGCATGTTCAAGTCTCCTTTTAGTGGCGCGGGCTTCAACCTGCGGGGCTTAGTCCCTGCATGAACGAACCCAAACAGACTGAATCCTGCGTTGCGCGCATCACGCCTGCCGATAAGCCTGTTCCAACCCTCGAATGTCAATCTTGGTCATCTTCATCAACGCCTGCATGACCCGACTGGTCTTTTCGCGATCGGGATCGCTCATCAATTTGGCGAGCGCCGTCGGAACGATTTGCCACGAGACGCCAAACTTGTCCTGCAGCCAGCCGCACTGCATTTTCTCTCCGCTCTCGGAGAGCTTCTCCCAGAAGTCATCCACTTCCTGCTGCGTCTCGCAATTCACAACGAACGAAATGGCCGGAGAAAACTTGAACTGCGGCCCTCCGTTCAGCGCAATGAAATCCTGCCCGTCCAATTGAAACGTCGCGATCATCACCGTTCCCTTCGGCCCCGGCCCTTGGTCTCCGTAGCGATTCACCGTTCCAATCTTCGAGTTCTTGAAAATGGAGGCGTAAAACCTGGCCGCCTCCTCAGCCTTCCCATCGAACCACAAGAACGGAGTGATTTTTTGCATGTCGATTCTCTCCCTTGATTTTGCGCCAGAGGATGAATTTCCAGTCCGTCCCTGGTCCGGCCCATCATCGAGCCCGCCCCATCCAGGGATGCAGGAGACTTGCTGCGGTCTCCTGCATGCCCCGGAGAGATCATGCCTTTGCCGCAGTTTGCTGCTGCGCGTTTAGCTCGACGCAGGTGGCCTCGCACAATTGGCGAAGCTCGCATTCGCCGTCTTCGGCATGCCCGAGAAAATACTTTGCCAATTCAATGGCGTGCTCCTTGGAGCTGGCTTGAAGGATGGCCAGGCCGCCAATCAGTTCCTTGGTCTCCACAAAAGGCCCGTCCGTAACGATCGTCTTGCCGTTGGACTTTCGAACGCGCGCTCCCGTGGCGCTGGGCATGCAGCCCTCCACCGCCAGAAGCCAGCCGGCTTTCATTCCTTCCTCGATCAATTTGCCCATCTTGTCCATTTCTTCCTGGGTAGGGGGCGCGTTTCTTTCCACGGTCTTGTAAACGCTTAGGAATTTCACGTTTGAGTCTCCTTTGTCCTTTGAGTGGAAGCGCTTTGCTGATCTTCCTGAGCGGGCCATGCTTCCGCTCTACAAGTATGTCGAACGGCCGAAGCCGAAATCGACAGCCTCACTGCGCTTGCGTCTTGATTTTTGCGAATTCACTCGTCGGCTTCGCCGGACCATGAAATCCAAAGTTGGGAATGAAATATTCAACTTCAAGAAACTGGCGAATTTCGATCTCGCTTTCCTCTCCTGGGCCGGCGAGGGCAGGGACGCGCTTGGCCCATTGGATCGCTTCTTCCTTCGACTTCACCTGGATGATCCAGTACCCGCCGATCAGCTCCTTGGTCTCGGCAAAGGGCCCGTCGATGACCAAAGGTTTCCCTCCAGAAAACTTGATGCGCGCGCCCTTCGAGCTGGCCTCCAGTCTGGAAAGCTCGACCAATACGCCGGCCCTCCTCAGTTCTTGCGTATAATTTCCGACCGTGGCAAGGACCTCGTCGCTGGGCTTCCTGCCCGCTTCACAATCCTTGCCGGATTTAACGATGATCATGAATTGCATGTTCAGCCGCCTTTCCTCCATGGGTTGTTTAAGTCCCGGTTATCCAAACTGTTTCAAACATCGCCCAGCTATGTCGTGGGCAAACCCGCAATTTCCATGACCGGCCGGATTTCCACCGTTCCCCAGCGCCCCGCCGGGATCCGCCCCGCGATCCCGATGGCTTCGTCGAGGTCTTTGGCATCGATGAGGAAATAGCCGCCGAGCTGTTCGCGCGTCTCCGCGAACGGGCCGTCGGTCACCAGCCGCTTGTTCTCGCGCACCCGGACGCTGGTCGCCGTGGAAGTCGGATGGAGCGGTCCCGCGCCCAGATACTGCCCGCTCTTGCTGAGCTGCACCGCGAACTGCGCGGACTCCTGGTAGCATTGCGCCCGCTCGATCTCGCTCAGCCCGTTCTCATCCAAGTAAATGAGCAACATGTATTTCATTTCAGCACCCTTTCCGCGGCGAGTAGGAGTCGCCTTCCGGCGATCAAGTAGAACTGCGCGCCTTCGATGAATTCTGCTTCACTCTGACCTTCACAATCCTTTTGATTAGGCCGTAAGGAATCGGCCGATCGAGTGGAAACTGCAGGTTGCCCTTCTCCCCTGCATAGGCTGAGATCGCCTTCATCAGGCTGGCATCGCCCCTCAATGGCGGATATAACCCGATGTGATTCTTGAAGGCAGCAAAGTACACCAAAATACGGTTTAACCTAAACGCTGGAATTTTGTAGCTGATTGTCTCCTGCGCTCCGGGTGCGGCGTTCCTGATTGTCATACGAATCTTTTCCAGGATCGTCTGAACATCCGGCGAAAAAGACGCAATGTACTCGTCAATGTTCCTGGGAGTAGCCCGACCAGTTGCCATGATGCCTCCTGCGTGCTCTCGGAACGAGCGGGCGCGCAAATGACCCGACCGTCCTGTAACTCGCCTCTAAAGATAAGATCGAACGGCGCCCCTCCAGATCGACATCTATACCAAAAAATACATACAATCGGGCATGCCTGCAAACGTGAATGCCGCCGCAGCCGTGGAAGAGGTCTATCGCTCCGATTGGGGCCGGATTGTGGCCACGTTGATCGGATTGTTGGGCGATTTCGATTTGGCCGAAGAGTATGCGCAAGAAGCATTTGCGGTTGCTTTGGAGCAGTGGCCAGTGTCCGGCGTCCCGGATCTCCCGCGAGCCTGGATTACCCAAACCGCGCGCCACAAGGCCATCGACCGGCTCCGGCGGCGAACGCTATTCACGGAAAAGATCCAGCCTCAGCTGGCCCGCGATTACACCGGGTCTACTCCAGCGAAGGAGTACGAGGCCAGCGAGATTCAGGATGAGCGCCTTCGGCTCATTTTTACCTGTTGCCACCCCGCTCTGGCACCGGAAACGCGGGTCGCACTAACTCTCCGAACGCTCTGCGGCCTCCAGACAGACGAGATCGCGCGCGCCTTTCTAGTTTCTTCGACCACCATGGCCCAGCGCCTGGTGCGCGCCAAACAAAAGATTCGCGACGCCGGTATCCCCTATATCGTCCCCGGATCGAACGACATAGCCGAGCGCCTCGAGGCCGTCCTGACCGTGATTTACCTGGTTTTCAATGAAGGCTACGTGGCCACGCGGGGTACGTCGCTCCTCAGGACCGATCTCTGCGCCGAAGCCATTCGCCTGGGCCGCCTGGTCGTCGCCTTGATGGAGCCGCAACCCGCGGCCGAAGCGAAGGCCCTCCTCGCGCTCATGCTCCTGCACGATGCGCGGCGCGATGCGCGCCTCGATCAGGCGGGAGAAATCGTAATTCTGGAGGAGCAGGACCGCAGCCGCTGGAACCAGAAGCAGATCGCCGAGGCTTTGCTGCTCGTAAAGGACGCGCCACGTGGCCCGTCCGGCCCCTTCGCTCTTCAGGCCGCGATAGCGGCCGCTGCATTGCCAGGCTGCTCGTCCCGCGGACACGGACTGGGCCGAGATTGTCCGCCTCTACGGCCAATTGGAGCGCGTGCAGCCTTCCCCGATTGTGTCCCTGAACCGTGCGGTCGCGGTCGCCATGGCGGAGGGCCCGCGGGCGGGGCTTGCAGTAATGGATGGCGTGGCCGCCGCAAACGATCTGAACGACTATCACCTGCTGCATGCTGCCCGTGCCGATATGCAACGCCGCCTCGGCTTGCTTGACGAAGCCGCGCAAAGTTACGCGCGAGCCCTCGCCCTCGTAACCAATGACAGCGAGCGCCGCTTCCTCGAGCGGCGTTTGCGTGAGGTTCAGAAGTAGGACAGGCTTCAGCCTGTCGCTTTTCCATTGGATTTACGCAAATCGCAAACCCGACAGGCTGAAGCCCGTCCTACCGGAATCCTACTGCTGCCATCCGCCGCCAAGGGCTTTGTAGATTTGCACGAGAGCAAGAAGTTCGTTGAGGCGAGCCTGCGCGAGGCCGAGTGCGGCGGTCAGGTAATTCGTATCGTTCGTGAGGACTTCCAGATAATTCGTGGTACCGGCCTGGTAGCGCTTACCGGAAAGCTGTGCGGCGTCTTGCGCGGCGTTTGCTAAGAGCTCTTCCTGCGCGCGGAATTCCTGGTTTTGCCGGTAGGCGATCAGCGCGTCGGAAACGTCGCGAAACGCGCCTTGAATCGTCTGCTGATACGTCAGCAGCGCTTCCTGCTGTTGCGCTTCGGCCAGTCGGACGCCAGCCCGAAGCGCTCCCCCCTCAAAGATCGGCTGCGTGATCGTCCCGGCAAACGTCCACAACCCAGCGGAGCCGCTGAACAGGCTGGTGAGCGACGAACTCAGAAATCCGGGCTGCGCCGTAAGCGAAATGTCGGGAAAATAAGCGGCCCGAGCCACGCCGATCCGCGCGTTCGCCGCAACCAGCAACTCTTCCGCCTGGCGGATGTCCGGGCGCCGCTCGAGCAACGACGAGGGAAGGCCCGCAGGTACCGTCGGCGCGTGCGGCTGATCGATCAGCTCTTTTCCGCGCGGCTCGATCGGCCCCGGATTATTTCCCAGTAAGACGCTCAGCAAATCTTCCTGCTGGCCGATGCGCCGCTGCACGTCGGCGATGTCCGCGGCGGCCGTGTACACGAGCTGCTCCGCCTGGCGCACATCAAGAATCGAATTGATGCCGTGTTCCTCCAGCGTTTTCGTGAGGTCCAGCGATTCCTTGCGGGAGGCCACCGCCTTTTGCGAAATGTCCAGTTCCAGATCGAGCTCGCGAAGCTGAAAATATGCGGCGGCGACATTCGCCACGAGCGTGGCATTCACTTCCTGGCGCGCCCAGCCCGTCGCCAGCAAATTCGCGCGCGCCGCTTCCGTCCCCCGCCGGTACTTGCCCCAGAAGTCGGCGTCCCACGCGGCGTTCGCCGTTATGCGGCCAAAATTGAAACTGTACGAGGGGATAGGGCCTATCGCGGGATTGCGTTGGCCGGTGCCGGTGCCGGTAACATTTACAGTTGGCAATTGGTTTGCGCGCGCCAGAATGACTTGCTCCTGCGCTTCGAGCACGTGCGTCGCTGCGATCCGCGTGTCGTAATTTTGCTGCAGCGCCGTGCGAATCAGCTTCTGCAACTGCTCGTCCTGAAAAACCTCCCACCACTTTTGATCGCCGAGGGATTGCGCGGAGGCGTTGGCCGTCTCCTCCGGCGTCAGTCCGCGGAAGGCGGCGGGGGCGTCGGTGTTCGGCCTCTTGTAATTAGGGCCAACCGTGCATCCGCCGAGAAAAGCGATGAGCGCGCACACCCCGATTGGCGAAACAAGCGCCGCGTTCCGATGGACGAGAAAATTTCTCATGAATTGCGAAGCACCAGTGGCCCAGGCTTCAGCCTGTGGGGTTTGATCCTTGCAAGGTCTAACCCCCGCAGGCTGAAGCCTGTGCCACCAAAAGCTCAATCCGCCGCCCCATCCTGCGCGGCAACCCGGCCGCCCGCGGAAGGAATCTGAGTTTGTCCCGAATGGAAGAACGACGTGCGGTTCAACACTTTTTCCTGGAATTCTTCGAGGTACAAATAAATCACCGGCGTCACATACAGCGTGATGAATTGCGAGACCACCAGCCCGCCCACGATCACCATGCCCAGCGGGCGGCGCGAAGCTCCGTCGGCTCCGTATCCCGCGGCGATGGGCACGGCCCCGATCACCGCCGCGAGCGTGGTCATCAGGATCGGCCGGAAGCGGTCGATGCTCGCGTCATGGATGGCCTGTTCCGCGCTCTCGCCGGCGTCCACGCGCTGCCGCGCGAAATCGACGATCATGATTCCGTTCTTCTTCACGATGCCCATCAGCATGAACATGCCCACGAACGCGTACAGGGACGCCTCTTCGCCGAAAAAGTACAACGTCAGCAGACCGCCCACGAGCGCGGTCGGCAGCGTTGAAAGCACGGTCAGCGGATGGACGTAGCTTTCGTACAGAATCGCCAGGATCACGTACATGACGAACACGGCCAGCCCCATCAGGATGGTCAAATCGCGCACCGTGTCGCGAAACGTCAGAGCCTCGCCCTGCAGGCTGGCGCGAATCGTCAGGGGCACGACTTCCGCCGAGGCCTTGGAAATGAAATCTGTGGCGTCGCCGATCGCCACGCCCGGCTTGGTATTGAAATAAATCGTCACGGCGGTGAACTGGTTGAGGTGATTCACGTTCTGCGGGCCCAGCGTGGTTTTCCAATCCACGAGCGCGTTGAGAGGCACAAGATTTTTCCCGTCGTCCGACCGGATGTAAAGCAGCGAGAGATCGTTGGCATGGGCGCGTTCGGAATCCTTCACCTCGAGGATCACCTGGTACTGATCCTCCGGCTTCTTGATCAGATAGAGATAATTTTGCGAATACGCGTTGCGGAGCAAATTGAGGATTCGCGTTTCCGAAACGCCGTAGGTGCGCGCCTGGTCGCGCCGGATATTGATTTCCAGATTCGGCGTGTTATTGAAAAAATCGCTGTTGATGGTCGCGAAACCCGGGTATTCCCTCATCTTGCCCATCAGCTTTTGCGCCACGTCGTAGACCTGCTGCGAATTCACTCCCGAAACCGAGTACGCATACTGGCCCTGATTCGTGTTGGTCGCCCCGGTGCTGATTTCCAACACAGGAAAAGGCCGCAGAAAAGGGAAAATCCCGGGAATAGTGGCCAGCCGGCCCATCAATCCGCCCGCGACGGCCTGAATCGGCGCGCGACGCTGCGGCGGATACAAAAACGCCAGGAGAAGTCCCTGATTGGAAGCGAGGAATTGGCTGTTCCCGCTCATCGTAAATGTGGCCCCGACGGCGGGATCTTGGCGCATGAGTACCGCCCGCCTGATCCTGCAAGGCGTGCATCTGGGCAGGGGAAGAGCCTTCCTTTCCGATCATGACGCCCCAGATAAAGCTGCTGTCGCCGATCGGCAGGAAGGCCTTGGGAACCACCATGAAAAGCAAAATCGTGCCCGCCATGCAGGCCGCCCAGGTCAGCGCCGAAATCCAGCGATGGCGCAGGAACCACCATAGCGAATTGCCGTACACCCGGAGGACGGCTTTCTCAATTCGCCCCACGGTCCTCTCGACCCAGTTTTGCTTCACGCCTTCGCCCCTCGGTTTCAGCAGCCTCGCGCACATCAGCGGCGTGAGCGTCAGCGAGACCAGGCCCGAAGCGATGATCGAAACCACGATGGTGATTGCAAATTCGCGGAAAATGCGGCCCACCAGCCCCGACATGAAAACCAGCGGAAAAAATACCGCCGCGAGCGAGATCGTCATGGAAAGAATCGTGAAGCTGATTTCACGCGCGCTTTCGAGGGACGCCTCCAGCGGCTTCATTCCTCTTTCCATCAGCCGCACCGTGTTCTCCAGGAACACGATGGCGTCATCCACCAGAAATCCGATGGCCAGCGTCAGCGCCATCAGCGACAGATTGTCCAGGCTGTACCCGAACTGGCGCATGGCCATAAACGTCAGCAGCAGCGACAAGGGAAGCGCGACGGCCGGGATCAGCGTGTCCGTGGCCCTGCCCAGAAACACAAAAATCACGGCGACGACGAGCACAAACGCGAATATCAGCGTCGCTTGCACGTCGTCCACGGAATTGACGATCGTCTGCGAACGGTCGTAGATCGGCGTGACGCGCACCGACCCGGGCAACTCGGCGCTGATGATCGGCAGCAAGTCGCGCACGCTCTTGGCCACGGCCACGACGTTTGAGCCTGCCTGGCGGTTCACGGCCACGACGACGGTCGCGGTCGGTTCACCGTACCCGCGCACCCAGAACTTCATGCGGATGCGCTCGTCTTGCACCGTGTCTTCGACGTCGGCGACATCGTGCAAATAAACGGGCCCGGCGCTGGTGCTGCTGACGATCAGATTCCCGTACGCCCCGGCGTTCTCCAGCTGCCCTTTCGGCTGCAGCAGAGCCGTGCCGGAGGCGCTGTCGAACTGCCCCGCGCCGGTGTAGCTTGTCCCGTTCTTCACGGCGTTGGTGAGGTCGTCGATCGAAATTCCGCGCGCCCACATTTTCGAAGGATCGACCTTGATGCGCACTGCTGATTTGGTGCCAAAAACGTTTACGCTGCTCACGCCGGGCAGGATGCTGATCCGCTGCCCCACCTGCGTGCTCCCGTAATCGTAGAGCTGGCCGCCGGTGACCGAGTCGCTGGTCAAGGCGATGTACAGAATGGGCTGGTCGTTTGGATTGGTTTTCGAATAGGTCGGCGGCGACGGCAAATCCGTGGGCAGGCTGCCGGTGGCCTGCGAAATCGCGGTTTGCACATCCGTTGCGGCCGCGTCGATGCTCTTGTCCAGCGCGAACTGCAGCGTGAAGCTCACGTGGCCTTGCGTGCTCTGCGAGGTCACTAGTTCCAGCCCGTTGATCTGCATGAATTGCCGCTCGAGCGGCGTGGCAATATTGTTGGCGACGGTGTCGGGGCTTGCTCCGGGATAGTTCGCCTGCACCGAAATCACCGGGTAATCCACTACCGGCAGATCGTTGACCGGCAGGCGCAGATAGCTCAACACGCCGAATACGATGACGGAAACCGTCAACACCGCGGTCATGACCGGACGGCGAATGAATGGTTCTGATAGGTTCATATTTATCCCGCTGGCGGCGCTGCGGCCGCGCCCGTAACCACGCGCACTTTGCCGCCCGGCAGCACGCCGAGCTGGCCATTCATGACCACGCGTTCGCCGGGCTGAAGTCCCTGCTCGATTACCACCAAATCGCCTTGCCTCTGCCCCAGTTTCACAGGCCTCAGTTCCGCGGTCGAGTCCTCTTTGACGACGTACACAAAAGGGCCCTTAGCCGAATCTTGCGGCGCGGCCGCAGGTACTAGGACAGCCTTCGGCAGAGTCGCTAGCACCAGCCGCACATTCACGAACTGGCCCGGCCAGAGATGGCGGGCGGAGTTTGGAACGGTGGCCCGGAGCATGACCGTTCCGCTGCTGCTCTGCACCGAGTTGTCGAGAAAGGTGAGCTGCCCAATTTCGGGTTTCGCCTCATCCGGCAGGCGCACTTCCACTCGGAGCGACTGTTTTGCCGAGTTGCGCTGCACCTCGGAGAAATCACCTTCTGTGGCCGTAAAATCCGCGTAGATCGGATCCATGCGCTCGATGGTCAGCAGGGTGGTCACGTTTGCCGTCACCACGTTCCCGTTATCGACGAGACGGTGCCCCGCGCGGCCATCGATTGGCGAGCGGATCGAGGTGTACTCCAGATTCAGCCGCGCCGACTCCACCGCCGCCTCGTTCTGCTTGGCCTGCGCCTCGCCTACGTCGACCGCGTTTTTCCGCGAGTCATAATCCTGCCGCGCGATAGCTTTCGACTCGACAAGGTCCTGCACGCGGGCAAATTGGATCCGAGCATAATCCAGCGCCGCCTTCGATTGCGCCAGGTTGGCTTGCGCCGCATTGAGTTGCGCCTCGAAGGGCCGCGGATCGATCGTAAACAGCGGATCGCCCTTCTTCAAATCGGCCCCGTCCGCGAAGTGTATTTCCGTGATCTTCCCGGACACTTGAGGCTGCACGGACACAACCTCCCTGGCGACCGTGTGACCCACCTCATCCAGGTACAGCGGAACATCCTGCGAGACAGCCGCCGCCACCGTCACAGGCGACGGCGGCCGTTCAAATGCCGGCGGATCTTTCTTGGCGCATCCTGTCGCCAGCAGGCCTAAAACGCAGACCACATGAATTGTCGTGTTCCCGCGGAGCATCAATCACCTAATGTTTCCCAAAGACTCTGATTTCTGACACTATATAATACGACACCACTGCATCAGATGTATCAGGCCTTGAATGGTGGCATGAATTTCATCGGCTGAATACTTCAACGCATAGCGAAATGAGTGCGTTACACAGAGTTTCGCGATCGTTCACGTATTGCCGATGCATGCAAAAATATGAAAATTTGCTGGAATTTGGGGAAAGACGGCCAGCCGGGCGGATCGAAGGCCAGATTTCGTTGGCCGAGCTACTTCGCGGACGCGGCAGCCGCGGACGACAATCGCTTCAAGTCTTCGTAAGTGAACAAAGTACGCGAGGACTCCCCGTTCTCTTGTTTAAAGCCCAATCCAAGCACCCGCGAAAACCATCGCAGTTCCGGTGGCGCAAGACCCAGCAGGACAGCGGCGCGGTGCTCATCAACAAGTGCATTCTTTCCAAGGTCTGACATTCAGGACATCCTTCCCGTGTGCCGGGGTGCAGGTGAATACTTACAGGGCAATTTCCATGCCAGGGGTACTTTCTGTATAACCCTTGTAGAATCAATCAGTTTAGAGAACTACAGAGGGGATTGGGGCCCTTTTAGGTAAAAGATTTCACTTAAGGTAGGTGGCGCTTCCCTAGGACTTTCTTTCCGGAATCTGATGACTACGCTATCGGCCAACACGCGAGAGAATACCTCCGTGCCTTGCCGGGGCTTCGACAGTCCCGTTGCGCCCCTTCTCCGGACATAAGCAGAGGCGCCCAAGCGGCGGAATTTCGGCAGCGCTTCAACGCCTGGCATCTGCCAACCAGGGGTGCGCGAATCAGCGCAGTAAACCATTCCTAGGCAGACTGGGCATGCGCCTGCTGTTTCACACAGACCTTATTGGTCAGTTCGATGAGCTGCCTCAGATTCCACCACTCCTCTTCGCTCATCAGCCTTCCCTCCGGACTCGAAAAATAGATCGAGACGAATCCTTCGGTAGAGAGTGGCGAACGGACAATCAACTGCGTTTTTTGGTGCTCGGGCAATGGTTCGGGCATGGGTGATTCCTCCAGAAGGCGCGGATTCTATCACGGAAACTTCCCGCAATCTTTAACAAAACATTATTTAAAAACCAAACCGAAAGGCCACCGCAGTGTAAAAACCCGGGAACGCCAATCTCCCGATTGGCGGATTGCCAGACGCCAATCGGGAGATTGGCGTTCCCAGGCGTTTCCATGTCGCCTCAGGCGCCTCAAAACCCCGCTTCAAATTCGCGGAAGCGCCGCTCGAGCTCCCATTGCTGCTGCGCCCTTTCGCTGGACTGGAGGAAGGCCGCGCAGGCTGGCGAAGGCTTGGCAGCGCCGGGCGATGTCTGGCCCGCACGCGGCTGCGGCGCGGGTGAAGGTATCCGGCTCGCGCCACAGGCTTGCCCCTGGTAAAAAATCGTGTTCGAGGCCGGTGCGGACCAGCTGCTTCAAGTCCGCATAGCTGAGCGCGTAAGTTTCGGCGGCGCGCACGTATTCATGCGTCAGGTTGATGCGCGAGACCCCTTCGTCATCGGTGGAAAGCGCCACTGGAACGTGGAATTTGCGATAAATGGGAAACGGGTGATCTTTTCCACTAGCGCCAAGAATGACGTCATTGCTGGTCAAATTGATTTCCACCATCACGTGTTTCGCCGCCATCTCTTTCAATAAATCGTAAGGGCGATCCTCATACATCACGTCGACCCCGTGCCCGATCCTCTCGGAGTGCGCCATCTCCACCGCCAGCCGAATGTGGCAGCAAAGTCCTTCGGGAGGCACAAAACCGGGCGCAAGTTCGCCGGCGTGCAGGCTGACGTGAACCTTGGGGTATACACCATGAAGGTAGCCGACGATTTTCATGTGCAGCGCGTAATCGGCCATGGGTCTTGCGTTGTCCTCGGGCTCCACATAAGTGAGTCCGACAAAACGCGGATCAGCGGAGGCGACCTCAAATCCGAGGAGCGTCTGCGCGAAGACCTGCTCCTTCGGGGAATCGCGCAGGACATAGAAGATGTAGCGGATCGTAACCTTGCAGGCGGGCGCTTCCTCGGGCGTGCCGCAATGCTCGAGCGCGCGGCGGGAGCCTTCAGCTTCGTCGCGGACGGCGCGGGCTGCGGCAACGTCATCGCGCAAGCCCTGGGCGATCAATGCGTCACGAAGCTGTGCGAGATCGTCCCGCCACCCGATTTGATTTGCGATGTGTATGTTGTGGCTGAAATCCGGCGCGACCATGATTTCCAGGTATTGCTCGTTTTGCGCGGCCGCGCGCGTGGCAATCTCGTCGAGCCACTCGCCCTCGTGGCGCCTGCTCATTTCCGAAAATTTGCCGAACGTATCAAAAAAGTGATCGCGGCCGGTCGTGCCGAAAGTTGGCACGAAGCCGCGCATCGAGAAGGCGCTCATAAGCGCGTTGTAGAGATTCTGGTCGGAGAACGCCTGCGCGGCTGCTACCTGGCCCGCGCCGCACGAGGGTTGCGGCGGGACAATCGCATGCGTCGCCAGATCCACGCAAAGACCGTCTTCCGCGGCAACGCGAATATAGGATTCCGGGTAGATTCCACCGTCCTGGTGATAGTGCAGGTCCGCGCCCTTGGGCATGCGCCAGAGAAACGCTTCGAGGTCGAGCGGATTTGCGCGCGCGGCTTCATAAGCTCGGGCCGCGCGCTGTTCGGCCGTTCCCGCCGCCGCGGCAGATTCTTTGGCCGCGGTCTGGGGGCGAACAAGCACGGGCAGAAGCAGGATGAGCACCGCGCCGAAAGATGCGATCAGCGCAACCCGCGGACGTTTTGTGCTGGGCATGCTCTTGGTCCTTTCTCTCTGGATCGCTGGCGTGGTGCGCGCAATATTCGATTCGCCCCCGCCTCCATCTTCGACGATGCCGCGCCGTTTCTCACTGAAATGGGAATCCGAGTTTACATCACCGCGAGTTACAGGGAGTTTTCCAGGTGGATTTTAATTCGCGGTCGCCGGGATATCGAACCGGGCGAGCCGCTACGCCATCAAAGGTCAGGTGTCGCGTTATTTGGGTATTTTTCTGTGCCCTCTGTGTCAAATGTTCCTGCAATTTCAGGCAAGGCTTGCGAAACAGAGGACACTGAGAAATTCGGGAGAAGGAATCGCCCGGAAGCCACACCACTTGCGAATACGTGAATTTGATAAACCGCTGCTGCAGGCCTAGGCTTTGGCGGCCCTGGTCAATCCACCCCTGGCATACCACCCCAGAGGGCCTCGTGGTTCAGGAGTCATGGCCGTTTCGTTGGTTCCCTCAAACTCGACGATTTCTCGAGTCCGGTACGGCTTCTCCTTGTGGCACTGGGGGCAGCGGATGTTGAAGACTTGAGATTTTCGCTGGGACGATTCCGTTCCCTCGCTTCCGGCGGACTGCAGGCTACCCACAATTGAGGGAACGGGAATGGGAGCTTTGCAATGCAGGCATACGACTCCGCGGAATGTTGGGTGTTCGGCTTCCATCATCATTTTCGATCCTCGCAGAGATTCGATTCAGGCTTTGAGTGTCACCTAATCTTACTCTAATGGGGCTACCCGGGTCCAGTTGCATAAGTCCACACGCTGTGGAAATACAAGTCTGGGCCATGAACGATCGGAATATACACGCAACTTGATGATTCAATTAGAGTTATTATACTGCGATCCGCGTAGGCCCGGGCTACTTTTTGCATCACTTTCCACAGGAATTCCCCCAGTTTCCCGGCGAGCAAACAGAAGGCAAGGTGGCGCGGAAGCAGGGAAAGGAGGCTGGGAAGGAAAAAGGGACGGAAACTAAAGGCCATGAGCGTCGATCGGGGACCCCCAGTCGATCACGAGTTGCTCAA
The DNA here is from genome assembly GCA_963813185.1 of uncultured Acidobacteriota bacterium. GTDB lineage: Bacteria > Acidobacteriota > Terriglobia > Acidiferrales > UBA7541 > Palsa-360. The sequence continues at coordinate 108,661 of CAWEYA010000016.1, read as the reverse complement.
AGTTCAGATGGGACGACATATCTTAGCCCGACTTGAGCCAGCCGACGGGGGATCATGCCCGCCAAAACGAAAAATCCCCGGCAGGGACGGCATATTCGGTGATGGCGCCGACCAGACCGGATGTAGAATTCGGACGTTCCCAAAACGGACCGGCCAAATGAAAAGCGCTCTACCACTAATTTGTTTCCTGGTCACGATTTTTTGTCCTGATTCCCGGGCGCAAACTTCCGGCGCGCAATCTACGTCTAGCCCTTCCCCGCATGTCCAAATAAATCGCACCTTGGAAAGCCGCTTTACCGTTGCCCGCGGCGACGTGCGCATCGAGGTGATCGCGCAGGGATCCGGCCCGGCGATCGTGATTTTGCCGTCGCTAGGCCGCGGCGTCGAGGATTACGACGTCGTGGCGGGACTGCTTGCCCAGGACGGCTTCCGCGTCCTGCGCCCCCAACCGCGCGGCATCGGCGCGAGCAGCGGACCCATGACGGGCTTGACGCTGCATGACTTCGCCGCTGACATCGCCGCCGTGATCGAGCACGAGCGTAAGGGCCCCGCCGTCGTGGTGGGCCATGCCTACGGCCACTTCGTCGTAGGCACGTTGGCGACCGACCGGCCCGATCTCGTGCGCGGGGTCGTGCTGGCCGCAGCTTCCGCAGGCAAAGTCCCGCCTGGTGTTAAAGAGCCGTCTGTTTCTCCCGAAGTGCGCGAAGCAATTGATAAGAGCGGAGACCTGTCGCTCCCGGAGGCCGACCGCCTGCGCTATCTGCAGTTCGCATTCTTCGCGCCGGGCCACGATCCGCGCGTCTGGCTAGGCGGCTGGCACCCCGAAACCGAAAAGGCGGAAAACGAAGCCTCGCGCACCACGCCCATCGATGAATGGTTCGCCTGCGGCGCCGCCCGCATCCTCGACCTGCAAGCCGAAAACGACGCCGTCGCCCCGCGCAAATTCGCCGGCGTATTGAAAGCCGCGCTCGGCAATCGCGTAACCGTCGTTGTAATCCCCAACGCCGGCCACGCCCTCGTCCCCGAACAGCCCGAAGCCATGGCTAACGCCATCGCCGCGTTCGCGCGCACCCTCCAATAAATGTCTGGTGCACTTGTTGAAATTTTTTAAATCACAAAGTATTTACGGCCCGGTTAACCCTCTTCATTCTTTTCAGGCAGTTTCCCGGCAGGGGTATACTTCAAGCCTTACGGTCGTTCTCACATCGGCCAATGGCGAGGGGGAGAGGTCGGTCGTGCCGGTCGATATTGCATTCATCACGGTCAACTACAACACCCTAGAGTATGTAAGCCAGTTGGCCGGCTTCTTCAAAAGCCTGGATGTGCCGTTTACGTTTTCCTTCACGGTTGTGGACAATGAATCCAGGGATGGATCCCAGGAATTCCTGCGATCGCACCCGGAAATTCACTACCTGCAAACCGGCGCAAATATTGGTTACGGGCGCGCTATCAACCGGGGGGTGGCTGCGACAGCCGGCAAATATGTGTGCGTGATGAATACGGATGTAATCCTCAATCGCGAGGCCTTGATAGAGCTTTGGCGCTTCCTCGAAGAACGGCCCGATGCTGGAGTCTGCGCGCCGCGGATCGTGTATGAGGATGGACGGAACCAGGGAATGGCGTTCAAATCCTCCCTTTTTGCCTATTATTCCGACTGGTTTGCGAAGACTCTGGCAAGCTACCTGAAGCTGAAAATATCGAAAGCAACCGCGCCGCTGCGAGTCGATGGCGTGATGGGAGCGTTTTTCCTGATACGCCGGTCGGTCATACCGCCGCCGGCGCTGTTTGATGAGGATTTTTTCTTTTTTTACGAGGACACGTCGCTGGCCCACACTTTAAAAAATCGCGCAGTACCGTGCTTCATCCTTCCCGCCGCGACCATCATTCACATCGGCGGCCAATCCAGGTCAGCGGATTCCCATTCGCACTTCCATGAAAACAAATACCTTTACCTGAAAAAGTTCTACGGTCCGCTGCACGCCAACGCCGTCTATTTCCTGGATCGCGCGCGCATCCTCCGTAAATGGTCCTACTATTCGCTGTTTTCACTGGTGACTGCTTCCGAGCGCGTCAAGTCCAAGCGGCGCTACTACAAAATCGCCTGGGATACCGCCCGTTCAAAATAAAGGGGCATGGATTGGCCGAATCCGTGCCAGACTCTCGTCAGTTCTGGCATTTAGGAGGTCTGGGCTTAGGCACCGACGTTCAGGCGAGCGCATTCGTGGGCATCAGCTCCTGAAGCTTCAGGGCCTGAAGGCCCCGCTCAGGCGTCGCTGTTCGTCCGACCTAAAGGTCGGACCTCCTGAACAGCGTTCTCAAATTCGATTGCGGGAAGTACCACGAAATTAGGGCAATCCGCACAATTGGCAACCCTGGCCTTAAAATAAAAGACGGGGTTTGAATAAGGCTGCGGGGCCGGAAGTTCGAAACGGGGGACACCGTTCGAATGGCCGTCTTAAGGAGGTGACGTCATGTATTGCATTCATTGCGGCGGAGAAATCGCCGACTCTTCCAATTTTTGCTCCTCATGCTGCGGCAGGCAGCGCCCGCGGAGTTCGTACAAGCAACTGACACTTTCCGCCACGGACAAAAAGATGGCCGGCGTGTGCGGAGGCATCGCCGAGTATTTGGACGTCGACCCTACGATCGTGCGGCTGATCTGGGTGGCGTTGTCCGTTGTGCCCGGCGGCTTTGTGGGCGGCGCTGTGGCCTATTTCCTTGCATGGATCATCATTCCGAAAGCACCTGCGTTTGCCTCAGCGGTGGCAGGCGCGGGCACGGTGCAGCCTTCGGCAAAAGCAAGCTGAATGTTCTGTCAGAGCCAGTGGCGCGGGCTTCAGCGTGCGGGGTTTCGTTCTTGCTAGGTCCAACCCCCGCAGGCTGAAGCACGCGCTACTTACCCCTCAAAACTCGACGTGAAGGCGGAGGGCCGGCGCAAACACGGGGCCGCGGTCGCGGTTGTAGCCGGGGTTGACGACGTATTGCGCGTCGAGCGCGGTGAAGATGCCGCGCCACACGTGAAGCGTGTAGTAAGTTTCGACGATGTTCTCGCGCCCATAGTTCAGCCGGCCGTCGCCGAGCAGGAAGCCGACGCCTCCGAGGGCCAGATACTCCTGATGCTCGCGTGAAATACCGTTGGAAATGAACGCAAGGCCTGCGCGGTCCAACTTCCTCTTCCACCTGCTTCCTTGCGCGCTGGCGCCGACCTGCTCCGTTTCGTCCACTTCGGTGTAGGCGTAGGATTCGTGCCGGCCTTCATTCCATCCCCATCGCGCGAAAATTCCCAGCCAATCCGTCAGCGGCTGCTCGACGTTGGCGCCGAACCCGTATTTCGTGGTCGTTTGCAGAGCATGCGCCGTGATTTCAGGCGTGGTTGTGCGGCCCGCAAGAAAATTGTCGATGGCCACGCTGTAAACGCCCATGTTGGCGTGGTTCGCGTAGCCGAGCAGGCGAACGACCGCTTCGCGGCGCGGCAGGAAAGAATGATGCAGCTCGAATTCAACGTTTTCCGAGTGAGCGCGGCCGAGGTCCGCGTCCAGGTTGATGCCGTTGGCCACCTTGGGCATCATCGCTTCCGCGAATCGCACGGCCCAGTGGCGGTCGTCGTACTCCACCATCGCGGCATACGTGTAGCCGCGCGTGTCCGCGGCGTAATCGTAGGCGCCGTTGTTGTCGAGCGCCCAATTCATGAATTGGAGATTGCTGTCCGAGCCGTACGTGTTCAGATCGAAAAAATCCACCAGGCTGAATTTTCCGAAGCGAATTTCGAGGCGCCGCACCGGCAACTGCGGGAAGAGCGACAGCGGAGTTCTCTCGGAGGGTGCTTTCTCACCGGTGAGCGGAATGATTTGATGCCACATAATGCGAGCCACATAGGGAGCCTTGCTGAGCAAGGGATTGCGCACCACGTCCAGATTCGTAAAGCCCGCAAGGCCGAGCGCTTCTCCGATCCCGTGCCCGCCGGTTTCCTGGATATCGCAGAGAAATTCAGTCGTGGCATTGATCCGCACTCCCGTAAGCAGAGTCAACACGCGGGAAGAAGCATCCTGCGCTTCCGGCGAAAGGCTGTTCGGCCCCTGGTAGGGAGAATGAAACGCGGGGTGCCACTGCGTAATGATATTTGCCTGGCCGGAAAGCCAGAAGCGGTCCGACTCAAAATGCGGGAATAAAGTTGTTGGTGGATCGGAAGAGGAATCATCCGTGGGAGCTGGAGCCGATTGCGCAGGCGCCTGATCCGCGAGCGTGTCTTGCGCTCGTGCGGACGGCGCGGTCGCCAGACGCAGGCCTAGCAGGAACAGGAACGACAGCGCGAATTGGGCCAGGCGATAGCGCATATTCTCTAAGTTAGATCGGCATTTCCTTCAAATCATTAGATCACGGCCTTGCACGATCCCGAGATGAACAGTTTGTAAAAACACAAACGAGGGTTTTTCCACCTTCCCGGTGCGGTTTACGAATTGCCCTCCTGCGCGAGTGCGGCCTGCGCTTCCTCCCTTGCCGCCGCGAGATCGGGCTCATGCACCTTGGCTTGCGACTCAAACATGGACATCGACGGATCGATCCAAACCCGGATGAGCGGGGCGTTCTCGCCTTCGTGCGCGCGAATCCACACGCAGTACAGGCCTGGGCGCGGCGCGGTATTTTTGCTGTTGATGATGAAATCGAACATGATTCCCTCCTTTGAAACCACGCGTGTTCTGGCCGTGCTCCGGCGCCTCGCCCGGTAAAATTATTTTTCAGGAGGGGATTTTTGCCGCGGCATCGCGGAATCCCGCTCGCTCGGTTTTTCCTCCATCAGAGCGAGCGGAAATTCAATTCACGTCAGCGTGTGCTATGCTCGCTCGGGGCGGAGGACCGGGAGGCTGAAACTACCCGGAGGTTCCGGTTCTTGAACTGGAAGTTCCATCTGTTTTAAATTCCTTTCGGGCCTTTGCAGCGCGGCCTGAATCTCTGATACCATACCCCCATAGGGTAGTCAAGGAAAAATGTCACATTTATCGAGAGAAAAGCTGGATCTGGTAACCCGCACCAAAAAAATCGTGGGCCAGCTCGAAGCCGTCGGCCGCGCCCTGGATCAGGACGAGCCCTGCGCCGAGGTGCTGCAGCGCCTCTCCGCCGCGCGCGGCGCCCTCAACAGCCTCATGGGCGAATTGATGGAGGACCACATCCGCAACCACATGCCGCGCAAAACGAAATCCGCGGAGGAAGCCGCCGACGATTTGATCGAGATTGTGCGCACCTATCTGAAGTAAACCGCGCTCCAGGAAGTAAGAATCTGAAATACAGCGCGCCGCGACCAAACTCAGCTTCAGCTTCAGCGGCTAAAGCCGATGCTTAGGCCCATCGATGCGGCCGGGCTGAAGCCCGGCCCTACAAAGCAAGAATCCGCAGAAATCAACGAACGGCAAATCGCGGACGTGATCACCAGGGGGATTTCTCCGCTTTTCCCTGTGTACTCTGTGTTACAGATATTTGGATTGTTTTCCGTGAAGGATTTTGGCGGGTTGGGTAGCACGCTTACGAACCCGATTTCTCGGGGCCGTCGTCCCCGCAGCGCAACTCCCAACCCACTGTGAAATACATGTTGACAGTGAGAAGTGGGTGGCTCAATGGGCTAGAGGCGTCATAAATTTTGGGACTGGGGTTGTAGTACCAGGCCAGGGAGTGCGACGGGCTGGCCCGGCATGGAGGATTGCACGGGGCGGCTTCAGAGATTCTTAACTTGCTCTCCAGAAAAGGTTTACAAGAGGAATTCTATTCGACGACGGCGATCTTGTTGGCCAGCGAAAGAGGCATCCACAGGCGGCCCTTAGTGTCTCGCGCCATGTTGCGGACGGAGGAATTGGGGGCCGGCATGGCATAGGTTCTAAACACCTCCACGGCAGGATCAAAGCGAATCAAATTGTTGGCGTTGCCCCCGCTTTCCTCATACCAGATTTTGCCGGTGGAATCCGCCGCAATTCCGTAGGGTTCGGAGTGGTTTCCGGAGGGACTCTCCCAAAACTTGAATTGCTTGTCGGCAAGGGTGAGGCGGCCCAGGCGGCCGCCTCCAGAATCGGTAAAGTAGATCGCGCCTTTGACGGCCACAAGCCGCCGAGGTGCCACCTCCCGCTCCGCGGGAGCGTATTCCGTCATCGTCCCACTGCGCGGGTCTATGCGTCCCAGCTTTCCACCCGACAATTCGCAGAACCACAGCGCGCCATCGTCAGCCGAAACGATGCCGTAGGGATGCGCATCCTGCGTCGGCAGGCCGTACTCGGTGATTTTTTTGGTTTCGATGTCCAACCGTCCGATCAAGTTGGAATTCTGCGCCGTGAACCACAACGCGCCGTCCGCCCCAAACACCGGCGTGTGCGGATCTTTCGCAGTGGGAGGAGTGAATTCCGCAAACGCGCTCGTCGCCGGGTCCAGGCGGCCGATTTTTCCGGCATAATTTTCCGTGAACCAGATGGCGCCGAAGGCGTCGGAAACGAGGCCGTGCGGGCCGGAATCCTCCGTCGGCACCTTGAAGAGTTTCCACTCGTGCGTGTCGGGATTGAACCGCGCGAGGTGTCCCGTCTCCTGCAGCGTGAACCAGATGTTGCCCTTCGGGTCGACCGCGGAATCGTGCGGCACCGATCCCGGCACCGGCACATCCCACACGCGCATCGTGCCCTTCAATTCGACGCCCGGCAGGACGGCGGCGCCTTGAACTTCAATCGCAGCGTCACATTGGTGTTGTCGCCGGGACGCACCAGAACGTTGTGCTCCCACTCGGACCAGGTTCCGTCTGCATTCGCGCGCAAATCATAGGAGCCCGTGCGCAGAACCCCAACATAGAACTTTCCTTGCGCATCGCTGTGCAACACGTGCGGCGTTTCGCCGTCCGCCGCCTGCCACAGAATCTGCGCCCCGGCCACCGGCGTCCCTTTCGCGTTGACCACCTCGCCGCCCAAGGTGCCCGGCTTCTTCTTCGCAACCTTAATCGACTGCGCCCGCGCGTCCGCGGACACAAATGCAGCAGCGCATACAAGAAACGTGAATTGTAGACGCGCGCGCCGCAATGCTGTCCACCTCCTAGATGGTGACTTTCCCTAATTCTACATTGAAGAATTCAAGCCCTGACTGACTGATAGGGAGGGATGAACCGCGAAAGATACGGGGTGCCAACGAAAGAAGTCAACGCATGCTTGGCGCTAACCGTGAGGGTTGAAACCCGGGAACGCCAATCTCCCGATTGGCGGATTGCGAAACCCCGTTCAGGAGAATGGCGTTCCCGGGAAGCATCACCAGATGATTAAATTCCATCCTCACCGGGTGAGTTTACAGTAACAGGTTCCTCTTCGTTCGCTTCGTGTCCATCTCCAACCCCGCGAAAATGTGGATTACAGGGTTGCTTGGATCGAAAGCTCTTCGATCATCTTGTCGAGTTGATCCTGCGAATTGGCGCTCTGTTTCTCAAAATCTCCCTTCTCAACATTCAGTTTGTCGAGACGCGTCTCCTGATCGGAAAGCTGCTGCGTGTACCGCTGCGTCAGGGCCTTTTCTTCCGCGCTCCCTTTCAGGGCCTTCAGATTTTCCCGCAGGCGTTGCTGATCATTGTAGATGTTCTCGATTTCCTTATCGCGTTTTTCCGCTTCGGAGTCGAGAGAAGCAATTTGGTTCTTCTGTTCGAGGATCTTTCGCAAGGCCTGCTCGATCGCCGGATTCACCTCTCCGTCTTTCACCATCAATGCGACCTGGTCGTCCGTGATGTTGCTCAGCTCGACCCGCGTTTCCATGGGATGCGATTCATTGATTTCGAGCGTGGCCGCCTGCTTTGGCGCAACGATCACGCGGAAGCGGTACATGCCCAGGGAAGATTCCTCAGGGCGGAGCGTATCCTTGGACAGATTCCATCCGATTCGGGCGGGGTGCTCAATGATTAGAGTGCGCTGCGAAGCGTCTTCGTTCCGTATGGTGTAGGTATTTTTCTGGCGCACCTCACTGATGCGAATCATCACGCCGTGTGCGATGGCCACGCGGAGATTGTGTTGCGGCGTGTCCGATCCCGCCTCGCGGACTAGCATCCCGAGGTCGGTGGCATAAGAAAGCAGGCGGCGTTCATCGGGCTTGATCGGGTCGAGCAGCCCCTGCCCCGCGAAAACTTCATCTTCGATCACGCTGAAATTCCCGCCGTCGAGTGTCTCGCCGCTAGTGTTGGTAAGCCACACGCCGCGCAAAGGATGCCCGGTGCTGCGACCCTGGGTCCACACCGAAACTTTTTCCGCGCGAATTTCACTTTGCAGGATCGGCACCATCGCCGACTGATTCTTCCGGATCGTGACGCGGTCCTTCAGTTTGTACTCGAAAAGGTCGCCCAGGTCCGCGCCCTCCGCAGCCGCCGGAGTGCTCGCTTGCATCAAACTATTGAAATTGCCGCCCGCAACTTGGGGCTGCAACATGAGGAGGCTTTGATAGTCTTTGCCATTTAAAGGCCGATCAATATTGTTCTGGATTTGGCCTGGCCTGTAGCGACCGCCTCCAGTACCGCCGCCTGCTGCTGGTCCTACGCCTAGATTGCGGCCAGAACCCAGATTACTCAAGATGCCACTTAATTCGGCGCTTGAAGTTTCAATTTGTGGGGCCGAGGCTGTCACGGTGACAGTCTGCGTGGCCGCCCCGACCTGCAGGTTCGCATCTTGTTGGCCGCCGAGACCACCACGGATCTGGGCGTTGTTCATGACTAATTTGCTGAATCCGTTCTGGGTGAATTCAAGCTGGTATGTGCCGTCGGACAGGCCGGAAATACCGTACTCGCCTTGGTCGTCACTCTTGGTTCGGGTTATTTCCCTCCCGCTATTGTCGAGAACGCGCACCTGCGCACCTGCGACATATCCCCCAGACTGGTCTGTAACCCGTCCGGCAATCTGCGCCCCGCCGAGCAGCCGCGCTTCGTGCGTTTGCGGAACGGTTTCGTATTCCTGTGGCAACGGCACAACGGCCCGCCGGCCGTAGTAGGGTTGTGAGAGTTGTTGAATGAACGATTGCGGCGCTCCTGCGACCAGAGACAAGTCAACATTGTTCCAATCTTCTCCCACAGTGTTGTCCACGATGGCCCAGCCTTGCAGTAAAGGCTTCTTGTTTGACCCTGCGGAAAGCACCAGACGGTAGGTCGTTTTCCACACAGGCACTTCGCTGATGTAGCTCACGAAAAGCTGGCGTTCGCCGGTCCCGGTGGCCGCAAGCGTCATACGGCGCAGATCCTGCTCGCGCTCGGAGGCCAGCAGCCCGAGGTAACGGTTCATTTCTCGGTGCAGGCCGGTGTCGGTCAGGCGGACGCGCGTCGAGGGCGTGACTTCGATCTCCCGGATTTCGCCGCCATCCGTAACTAGCGAGATGATGTCGACTTCGAGGGTCGTTCCGCCGGCGGTCCGCGTCTTTCGTTCGACGCTCAGCAACCGGCCGGAGATCGGGTCGGCTCCGCTGGAAACTTCGAGGCGCGAGCCCCGCAAAGCATCCAGAAATTTTGAAACGGACGTTTGCTCATCCAGAGGTAATCGCAATGCCCCGAGGCGCCGGTCGAACGGCGCCGTTGAGTTGTAGCTGACGCCGCTGATGCGGCCGCCATCGAGGTCGAGCACGGTGAGAGAAGCCAGCGCGTCGTTCAACTGGCCGCTAGTGAAATCAATGTGAATGTCTTCATTTCCGCGCACGCGGCCGATGTGCTCGAAGTAGCCGACGCCGTTCTTGTACAGAACCACGCGTCGGACCGGCAGATCCGGAGCCTGCGTTTCGTTTGTGGGTACTTGGGAATTGGACTGGGACGTTGTTTTTACGGAGACGGGACGGGCTTGTTGTTGCGCGCCACTCGGAAACGGCAACACTACGGCAATGGACACCAATGCGAGTAGTTTTCGCATGGCAACCTCCCTAGATTTTTGATTTAGACCGTTACCACCCTGTCAACTGCGATGCCTGCAGCGGGCAGCGGGTTGCCGCCGTTTCGCCAAAATGTTGGACACCGCCGCGCTGGCGCATGTTCCCGACGGGCCCGCGATTCGTCCTGTCGCAAGACTTTTCGTTTCAACTATGGTTTGATTTAATGGAAAAATATCTGCGCGAGGAGAATTCATGCCACGGTACATTTCGCTGCACACGCTGGCTTGCCTGACGCGGCAGGGGGCGGAGCAACTGACGGCGCGGCTGGCTGCGGCGGAGCGCGTCACGATGCGGCGCGTGCAGGTCAACATGATCGAAGGGAAAATGCTGGTCGAGTTTGACGCGCCGGACCGGGAGGCGCTGGAGAAGTGGATGCGCGACGAAGGGTTTCATTACGACTGGGTGCTGCGCGTGGAATTCGAGGCGCGCGGCGGCAAGCTGGAGGCGTTGTAGGACGGGCTTCAGCCTGTCGCTTTCCTTTCAGACTAGCGCACACTGCAAACCCGACAGGCTGAAGCCCGTCCTACTGAAACCACGCGCTTGTTCCGCGAATCGATTGCTTATAGGATTCAACGAGACCCCGACGGGTAACTCGAAGCCCGGAAGACGCCTTCCGGAAACATCGCCCGGCCAAATAAATTTTTCCGAAGGAGGAAATAGTATGAGCGAATATGCGAATCCCGAAGTCCTGGTGACGACCGAATGGGTGGCCAGCCATTTGAACGACCCCAATCTTCGCCTCATCGAAGTCGATGTGGACACCTCGGCGTACGAGCAGGGCCACATTCCCGGCGCGGTGGGATGGAACTGGCAAACGCAGTTGCAGGATACGCTGCGGCGCGACTTGGCCGATCAGCGCAGCTTCAGCCAGCTGGCCGGCAATGCCGGGATCACGCCGGAGACGACCGTGATCCTTTACGGCGACAACAACAATTGGTTCGCCGCGTGGGGCTTCTGGCAAAAGAAATATTACGGCCACAAAGATGTGCGCCTGATGAACGGCGGGCGCAAAAAGTGGCTCGAAGAAAAGCGCGGGATTTCGACCGATGCGCCGAAAATTCAGCCCACCAATTACGCGGCGAAAGCTCCGGACACCTCGATTCGAGCCAAGCGCGAGGATATTTTCTCCGTCCTCGAGCGGCGTTCTTCCGCGAAAATGGTGGACGTGCGCTCGGTCGATGAATTCAGCGGAAAAGTCATCGCGCCTCCGGGCATGAACGAAACGGCGCAGCGCGGCGGGCACATCCCCGGCGCGGCGAACATTCCCTGGGCGCAAGCCGTGGCCGAAGACGGCACGTTCAAGCCCGCCGACGCGCTCCGGCAACTTTACGCAGGCAATGGCATCACGGGCGAGCAGGAAGTCATCGCCTACTGCCGCATCGGCGAGCGCAGCTCGCACACCTGGTTCGTGCTGAAGTATCTGCTCGGCTACAAAAACGTCCGCAATTACGACGGCTCGTGGACCGAGTGGGGCAACCTGGTGGGCGCGCCGATCGAAAAGGAAATCGCGGCAGCGGCGAGATAGAAGACCGTGATCGGTGACTGGTGAATAGTGACTGGTGATTCGCGAATCGTGAATTGTGATTCGTGAGAACCTTTATTTGCACTTCGTCTGTCTTCAGGCACAGGGACCCGCGTAGTCACTTGCGTTACTGGGCAGGAGTTGCAGCCGTCAGATTGTTCAATTCATTACGAACGATTTCGACGGCCTGCGACGGCGGACCGACGCGGCGGTAGCGGGTGATTTCCGTGCGTTCGTGGATGGCGAATGGGAACACAAATTTGCGGCCGTCCACTTGGTAATTGAACCAAGTCGGCAGCCAGATGCCCGGCGCCACTTCCTCCTGCACCATGGCGACGTGGCCGCCGTGATAAACCTTTCCGGCGACTCCACCGGCAAACGGGATGTCCGTGGCGATGTCCGCCTCGAGACGCGCGAATTGGGCCTGAGTTTCGTCCACCCATAGCGTGGCGTGAACGTGCTGAAAGCTGGCCGCGAAGCGGTTGATCGGCTTGTAGTTCGGGTCCGGCTCCAGCAGAAATTTCATAAGCGTGCGCGCCCCGGCCGGATCGCTGCGCGTTTCGCGGCCGGCCCAGGTTACGCGAAACGCTTTCGTCGCCGAGTCCATGAGTTCGGCATGATCGCGCCTCCGCCTTTCGAATTTCGCCTGACTCTCGCTGTAACGGTCGTCCGGGTGCATGGCCAGGTCGAGCTCTTTGACGGCGAACTCCAGTTCCGTGCGATACAGCTGCGGGGGGACTGGAACTCCGTTTTCTGACATCTTCAACTTGATATTGCCTGCTCCGGAAGGCACGATGCGCTCGGTAAGGTCGGTGACGATCTCCGCGTTCTCGTCCTTGTGCGTGATCACGTGCTCGACGCGTTCGTACTCCTCCAGCGCTCGGTCGTCCCGGTGCTGATTCTCGATCGCTCGCATGATCAGGGAGTGAATCTGCTCGGGACTGGGCGCGGGATTTCCAGTGATGATTGGCCCTTGGCCGGCGGCCTGCGCCCGCGCGTGGGGAGTTCCGAGCCACGGCGCGATGGAGATCAAACACACTCCCAGCGCCACGATGTGTCTTCCGTGAACCATGGGTTCGCCTGACTCTGCCGAGGGGGGCGGGCCCTCCGCGTCGCCTAGAATCTGATTCTACGGCGGATTGGGCGGTTGTGCCCGGAAGATTCTGATTCTGGCATTCAACCGCACAACAATCGTTGGACTCTGATACTGAGGGCGGCGCCCTGGGTAAACAGGCAGCAGCATTTTCAGGGCTGGAACCTGCGTGGAGTACAAATATGAAGGGGGCGATCCAGGTCGATTCGCCCCCTCCCTCTTGGCCCGGCCTGTCGGAGGAAAGTCGGGCCTTATGTTCTTGATGTATTCTGTTAAACCCCGGTTTCATCAAAAAGTTGCGGGCCGGTTGGATCTATTGTCGAAGCAAGGTCTTCACCCTATAGCTAAGTCGGAAAAGGGCCCTAAGTTGTGATTTTCACTCGGTTTGGCGGCGGGCACGGAGCGAAAGGGCAATCCACTACCCCCGTGAGTCCAGCCAGCCGGGGTAGACGAAAAATCGCCTGGAGATTACGCCCGGGAACGCCAATCGGGAGATTGGGGTTCCCGGATTTCAACCGATACGCTTCGCCTTTCGCGTTTGCCTCGGAGCGCATACAATGGCCGCTTCCATGCCAAGCCACATTGAGCCGCGCGCACCTGTCACTGAAGCCGAGGTTGTCGCGCACCTCGCGCGGTCCCGCAAGCCGCAGAGTCTGCGCGAAATCGCCGCGGCACTGGGCTTGCGCCACTCGGGGCGCCGCGCGCTGGTGAAGCTCGCGCGAAAAATGAAGAAGCATGGAGAGATTCACGAATACCCGAACGGGCGCGTAGGCTTGCCCAAAGAGAAACAGGGCGCGCACTATGCGCAAGCGCCGCAAAAAAACTCGCCGCAACGTCACGGCTCGGAACATCGCTCGGAACCCCGCCCGCAACTCCATGCGGAATCGCGCCCGGCGGTGAGGCCGGAAGCGAATCAATTGACGGGACGCCTCGTCGCCCATCGCGATGGATATGGTTTCGTCGTGCCGGATACGCCGCGAAAAGATTTGGACGGCGACCTTTTCGTCGGGCGCGATGCCATCGGCGACGCGATGCACGGCGATCACGTGCTTGCGAGCATCGAGCGCCGTAAACGTTTTGGCGACGGGGCTGGGCCGGCGCGCGCCGAAGGGCGCATCCTGCGTGTGATCGGCCGCGCGCACGCGACAGTCGTGGGGCTGTTCCGCTACGGTTCCCGCGGAAATACGGTCACGCCATACGAATCGCGCTTGCTGCAGGAAATCATTATTCCGCCGGGCGATGAATTGACACCGCGAGCTGCAAGGGAAATTAGGCCTGCATCAGCCAAAAAGAGGCGTGCGTTTGCCGGAACTCGACGGCGCCGTGGTCAACGTGGAAATGACGCGCTTTCCGCGCGGCGGAGTGGCCCCAGCGGGACGCGTGATCGAGATTCTCGGGCGCCCCGGCGATTTCGGCGTGGACGTGGAGATCCTGATCCGCAAGCATCATCTGCCGCACGAATTTCCCGCGGACGTGCTGGCGGAAGCCGCGGCTGCGGCGCATCCTGTGGGCGATGTAGAGCGCGCCGGGCGGCGCGACTTCCGCGATTTGCCGATCGTCACGATTGACGGCGAAACGGCGCGCGATTTTGACGACGCGGTGTACGTGAAGCGCCTCGAAAACGGCCACTGGCAATTACAGGTGCATATCGCCGACGTTTCGCATTACGTGCGGCGCGGATCGGCCCTGGACCGCGAGGCGCGCCTGCGCGGCACTTCCGTTTATTTTCCGAATCGCGCCGTGCCCATGTTGCCGGAAGAACTCTCGAACGGCATCTGCTCTCTTAATCCCAGGGAAGACCGCCTGGTGATGAGCGCGATCATGGAACTCGACGCGAACGGCGAGATCGTCGCGTCGGATTTCGCGCGCGGCGTGATCCGCTCGGCCGAGCGCATGACGTACACGGCGGTGAACGCCGTGCTTCAGAACGATGCGGCCGCCCGCCCAATACGCGCACCTTGCCGAAAATTTCCGCGCCATGCGCGATCTGGCCCTGATTCTCAACGGGCGCCGCGCGCGGCTCGGCTCCATCGATTTCGATTTGCCCGAGCAGGTATTTGAATTTGACGATGCCGGGCAGATGACCGGCATCGTCCGCAGCGAGCGCAACATCGCGCACCGCCTGATCGAGGAATTCATGCTGGCCGCGAATCAGGCCGTGGCGCGCTATCTCGAATCGCGCGGCATCGGATCGTTGCATCGCGTCCACGAAAAACCCGACCCCAAGAAAATTCTGGAATTCGAGGCGCTGGCGCAGACGTTCGGATATTCGCTGGGCGTCGAAAATCTCGCGGAGCGGCGCATCGAAGTGAAGCACGGAAGTTCCCGCCCGCAGCGCTTCGATCGCGGCGCGCGGCACGGCCGTCGCGGAGCAGGACGCGAGAAGCCGATGACCGTTTCCCTCCCGGGCGTGATGGACATCGCCATTCGCCCCTCGCATTACCAGCGCCTGGCGGAAAAAATCGCGGGCAAGCCCGAGGAACGCATCGTCTCCTACCTGATGCTGCGTTCACTGAAGCAGGCGCGCTACGCCGCCGACCCGCTCGGCCATTTCGCTCTGGCCTTCGACCAGTACACGCATTTCACTTCGCCGATCCGCCGCTATCCCGACCTCGTCGTGCATCGCGTGTTGAAGTGGGCGCTCGATCATTCTGAGTCCAAGCCCGAGACGAAGCCCGCGCCGCACGCGGGTCCAAGCAAGGGAGAATCCACTTTCGGCCCGTATCGCCGCGGCGAACTCGAAGCCATCGCCGCGGAAACTTCCGAAACCGAGCGCCGCGCCGAAACCGCCGAGCGCGAATTGATGGCCTGGAAAACCGCGCAGTTCATGGAGCAGCATCTTGGCGAGGAGTACGACGCGCTGATCATCTCCGTGCAGAAATTCGGCTTCTTCGTCGAGCTGACAGAAATCTTCGTCGAAGGCATGGTCCCCATCGACCGCATCGAGGAACTCACCGGCGAGCACGTGTTCTACCGCGAGCAGGACCACGCCATCGTTTCCGGCAGCGGACACGCCCAGCGGCCCGCGCCACATGAGCCGGGGAAAAAGAAAAAGTCCGGCCGGGGAAGCTCCCACGCCGGCCACATCTGGAGACTCGGCGACCGCATCCGCGTCCGCGCCGAACGCATCGACCCTATCCGCCGCCGGGTTGAATTTTCGCCGGTGCCGTAGGTTCGTAAGTTGCGCAGCCCTCAGCCTGTGGCCTTTTGGTCGTTCCAATTCAAAACCCACAGGCTGAAGCCCGCGCTGCTCAAGAAATAGCCCCACTTGACTCGAACGCGCTCCTGCCATATGGTTTGCGGCAAGGACCTCGTAGGATTTTAAAATTCTTTTATCGGAGGCAAGCGATGCGTCACACAATTTTCGTTTCTCTATGTCTATTCCTCGCTGCTTCAGGCTTTGCCCAAACCAACGCGCCTGCCAAAAAGGCCGCAGCATCCGCGATGGCTACTGTTGTCCCTGCGGGATCAGAGAAATGGGGCGACATTCCCGCCGCGGCCATGGTTGGCACTCCTTCAGTGGACATGGGCGGCAAGATCCAACTGGCGGTAGTGCTAGGGAATCCTATGGCGGCGGGCGCGCCCTACACGCTGCGTCTTTCCTGCACGGACGGCACGAAAATCGCTCCGCACTGGCATCCCACAACGGAAAATGTAACGGTGGTGAAAGGCACGTTCGCCCTGGGCATGGGATCGAAGTGGGATCCCGCCGCGCTGAAAGATCTTCCCGCCGGGGGATTTGCTTCCGCTCCGGCCCGCATGCGGCATTTTGCCATGTGCAAGGGCGACTCGGTCATCCAGGTGCATGGAATAGGCCCGTTCCTGGTCAACTGGGTCGAAACGGATAAGCCCAAGTCCGGAAATTAGCTCGGTGCCATCAACTGTTCAGGTCTGAGCCAGGGCCAATCGGGTTTGTTCCCCTCGATTGGCCCTGGCCATAAGCGGTTGCGGACCGGGCAGCCGATTACTTCGCCTTAAGCTGCCAAAGGGCGATTGCAGCGCCGGTGGGATCGATGAGCACGCTGAAGAAGCCCATGCCCATGACTTCGGTCACATCCTTCATCACGGTGGCGCCCAGCGATTTGGCCTTCTTCGTGGAGGCGGCCACGTCGTCGACCAGGACGTAGGCCAGCCACGCCGAAGGCGCGCCCGGCACGGGATGCTTCATGATCCCACCGCCGGTTCCCTCGCCGACTTTGATCATGGTGTAGCCGCCGCCCGGCGACGGCATGTCCTCCAAAGTCCAGTTGAACAGCGCTCCGTAAAAGGATTTTGCCTTGCTCACATCCGTAGTGTTCAGTTCCACGTGCACGAAGGGATTTGCCATGTTTTTCTCCTTTGAAGTTGAATCAAGCCAAATTAAGATTCGCTTGCTGCCGCGAATGTTGCCGAACCGAATATTCTTATACCCTCCCTGGGATGGCCAGATGAAACCTGTCGCCCAATCCTGTTAATTCTTGACCAATTTTCCGCGCTCCTTGTTGCGCGCCTATACAGTAGACGATTGGCCTTGGCGAAAATCGACAGAATACCAGCCTTTTTTTCCGCCCTCAATTATTGATGGCCCGGGAGCGGGTTTGGCGGCTTTGAAGGCGATCCCTGTGGATAGCCAGGCCGAACGGTATCCGTTCCTGCATGCCGCGGAAGGCGAATTTCACCGCCGCCTGGGACATTCGAGCGAAGCGGAGATTTCCTTCCACCGGGCGCTGGATTTTGCGCGCACCGAACCTCAGCAGCGTTTCCTGTTGCGGAAGCTCGCGGCGCTGCGCGTCTCAGCAGCGTAGAGCCAACCTTCCGGTTGGCATTTTGGGCAACCGGATGACCACCTGAGGGCGGGCGCTACATAGCCGGGGGGCGCACTGGTGGACACCCCCGAAGCGCAAGAGAGTTGCGAGGTGCGGAGCGCGCGAAAAAAAGCCCGTCCACATCGACTTCGATGTGGACGGGTTAAGGATGTCGATTCTTTGTGAAGAATTCGCCGATTGTTTTTGGGATGAGCAGACGTTCGCGAAATTCCTAGTCTTTGTCGTATTTCAAACAATCCTGGAGTTGGCGGAGCGATTCATCGATGGCCTTGATCGCTTCCACGCGGTGCCCGCCAAAATCATGGGCGGCGTGTTCCAGGTGTTCCTTGGCGCGCCGTAGCGAACCGATGGCTTCCCGAATTTCGGGGTGAGGTTCAGGCAAAGCCGCGGGCGCGGCCGCTGGCTGGGGAGCCGCTGCCGGAACTGCCGCGGCAGCAGGCGTCCTGGGCGACGCTGGAGTTGTCGTCACCGACAAACACAGCGCCAGTGCAAAGATCATCAAGGAAGAAAGAGTCAGGATTTTCAGTTTCATTGTGCACTCCATGACG
The DNA here is from genome assembly GCA_963813185.1 of uncultured Acidobacteriota bacterium. GTDB lineage: Bacteria > Acidobacteriota > Terriglobia > Acidiferrales > UBA7541 > Palsa-360. The sequence continues at coordinate 90,793 of CAWEYA010000016.1, read as the reverse complement.
TTCAAGATTTTCTCGCGGGCTCCCGAAATAGCCGGAGAAGGCACCATTGTAGCTCCCGGCGAACGTCTCCAATGCATGCCAGCGAGGCTTTGTCGCAAGCGTAACTAATGATCCCGGGGCGTATGCGTCTATTCCGCTTTTGAAGCCATTTCGCAAGAAACCCACCGTCTCGGCTAGATTATTAGCTAATTAAACAAATAGTACCAATGGACCATGTAGCTATTTGAAGTGGATGGCTATCTTGCGATTTGGTTGCCGAGCCCGGCTTCAGATGTATGAGTAGCTCGGAAATTAGACGAGAGGGAATGGATATGAAACTGCTGACAATGTTTGTTACGGTTCTGATAGCAAATCCCGGCCTTGCTGCCCAGCAGACGGCGGCGAAATTTGTCCTAGAAACCGACACTCCAGTCAAGCTGGTCCTTGGTGAAACTATTTCCTCTGCCGACGAACAGGTTGGCAACCTCGTTAGCTTTGAAGTCGTCGAAGATGTAGCTGTTAACAACGTGGTTGTGATTCCGCGCGGCTCAAATGCATGGGCGACAGTTACAGCCGCCGAGCCCAAAAAGAGGATGGGGCGTGGTGGGAAGCTTGACATAAACATCGATAAAGTTCGCTTGGCCGATGGTGAGAAAGTCTTACTCCGGGCCGTCAAAGGCGGCAAAGGAGGCGGGCATCAAGGCGCAATGGTTGGCGCGATGGTGGCGACTAGCTTAGTCATTTGGCCTGCTGCTCCCCTTTTCCTGTTTATGCACGGCAAGGACATCACAATTCCAAAGGGCACCCAAATCACGGCATTCGTTGAGGGAGATGCTGTGCTTGATCCTGCGAAATTCACGTCTGAAGCGCTCAATCCTAAGGTAGTCCCGCAGCCCGCACCAGTGGCAACAGCGACCCCCGAAAATTCATCAGTTTCTGGGCAAACGACGGATGTTACTCCGCAACAAGAATCCCTCGGAAACAACGCCCGCAAGCTTAACGAACAGAAAGCAACGGCCACCACGCCGTTGCAGTGAAATCTTCGGAGAGACCTCCGGTTTCTCAATTTCTTTTATCGGCGCCATTTCGATTACTGTAGGAGTTCGCATCGGGAGGTGAGGCGTGGCTGTTCGCATCTGTCCGCATTGCAAGACGGAAATTTCCGCGCCGGAAACGGCGGCGCGCTCGAACGACATGGAGTGTCCGAAGTGCGGGACGCGGCTCGAAGTCGCTCCCGGGTCGCGCACGATATCCACTCTGTGCGGGCTTGCGGCCGGCGCAATCGCCTGGCATCTTTCCAGTGGTTCGACGAGTGACCTGGGCGCTGTTCTGCCGACGCTGTACGCATTTCTCGCGTTCGGCATCGTTTCGCCGCTGGTGCTGATGTTCACGGCCAATCTGCGCAATGCTCCCGCGGCTCCGGTTCCCGAGCCTGCTCACGCACCAGCTTCAGCAGGACAAGGCGCGGGCGATCACGGCGGCGGGCATCACTAGGCCTATCGGCCCCGGGACCCACTCTCCTTTCGGGGAACCCTGTATCTTCCCTATTTGCAATGCGTAAGGAGGGCTCAGTACTAATGTTAATCACACTATCGTACTATTGCCCGCCAGGTACTCCCACCGCCATACTGCCTCTCATGGCACGGTATTCAGCGATCTTAGGCCGCCGCATCGTCGTCACTTACCGCGCCGGTGAGATCGCCCTACCTGCGACCGGCCAACTGGCCGCTGACTCGGGGAAGTCCATTTTCCTGGAAGAGAGCTACCGGCAACAGGGCAAGATCAAGACCTTCCGCTGGGAAATCCCCTACCCCTCCATCGTCGAGTTGCACGAGTGCCCGGAAATTCCCAGGCCGTCCGCGTCCGTAAACGAACCCCGGGAAGCCTCCGCCGAATCCGCGCGGCAGCGCAATACGCTGGAGCTTAAGAACCGTCTGGCGTAGCCTTCCCTCTTCTCTGCCGATTTTCATCCGATTTTCCAGCGAACTCCTGTAGACTTTTCCCTCTTACGGCTTGCCAAAATTTTATTCGCTCAGGAGGACTTTCGCCATGAAGCCGCCGGTTGGATTGATTGGATTGGGATTGATGGGCCACCCGATGGGGGCAAATCTGTTAAAGGCCGGCCATCAACTTACAGTTTGGAACCGCACGTCTTCGCGCGGAGATGACCTCGTGGCGCAAGGCGCGAAGCGAGCCGCGACGCCGCGTGCAGTCGCCGAGGCCTCCGAAGTGATCCTCACGATTGTCAGCGATCCCCCGGCGCTCGAATCGGTGCTGTGGGGAGAGAACGGCGTGTTTGCGGGACTGAAGCGTGGCAGCGTGATCATCGAATCGAGCACCGTCAGCCCGGCCTTGGAAAAACGCGCGGCCCTGGCATCGGCAGCACAGGGCTCGGAATTTCTGGAAGCTCCCGTGACCGGCGGGACCTGGGGCGCGGAAAAAGGCGAGTTGGTCTTCATGGTGGGCGGAGAAGCGAGCACGCTCAAGCGCGTCGAGCCGGTGCTGGGCGCGATGGGCAAGCGCTGGTTTCACCTGGGGCCGGTCGGCGCAGGGCAAACGGTGAAGCTGGCGATGAATCTGTTGCTGAACCTGCAAGTCGAGGCGTTCGCCGAGGCGCTGGCGCTCGTCACGCGCGCGGGCGTGCCGGGACAGAGCCTTTTCGAAGTGATGCAGTCCAGTATGGGCCGCTCGGGCGTGCTCGACCTGAAAGGTGCGAACATGCTGAAAGGCGAATACAAACCCAGTTTTCCATTACGCCTGATGCACAAGGACGTTGGCTTGGCGCTGGATCTCGGAAACCAACTGGGAGTGCCGCTGCCCGCTGCCGCTGCCGCGCGCGAAGTGATGAGCGCCGTGAAGGGCGCCATGACGGAGGATGTGGATTTTTCCGCGCTCGCTACCTTTTGGAAGCACTCCCGATAAAGTGGTTTTCTTTTCATCCTACGTGGTAAGAAGTGGAAGCCATATTTAGATTTGGCTTACCTGGTTGAAATGGCTTACTTTCTTTTCATCGAAATCGCTTGGGAGCACGCTTGCGCGTATGAAATTTTCGTTACGGCTTTGCTCCGGCGGAAGGAAGCACATGGGGAGATCGCGCGATGTGCGCAGGCCTGCCGGAGCGGCAAGGATTTCGGGGATGCAATTCACGACGACCGAGGCGGTGGCGATGTCGCCGTGCGTCCCGCCGGGAATGGTGAGCGTCAGGTTGGGATTGCCGGCGATTTCGACGGTGTCGCCGGGGTCGCTTGCGCCGACGAACATTTGCAATTCCATGTAAATTTTTTCCTGGCTGCCGGTGAAGCCGCGCGCGATCTGGTGCACGCCGGCAACCTGGCCCGCCGCGACTTCCAGGAACGCAGTCTTCACGCGTTCGCGCGCGACGACCGGCTCGATCGTTTCCGAAATGTCATCCACGCCGAGGCCCAGCGCGTCCGAAACCATGGCCACCGATTCCGGCAGGCCGTGATGCTTGATCGCTCCCGCCGCCACCTGCGCGCGAAATTCCTCGACGCTCATTCCCGCGCCCACTTTTTTCTGCAGCGGGAGGCGGCGGTTGGACGCATCCACAATGCGGACCGCGCGCGCGGATTCAATTTCCTGCGATGCGGCGCTCAGCGTGATCAGCAGCTTGTCCATCACGTACCCGGGATTGATGCCCGTGCCGATGAGCGCGACGCCCCAGGTCTTGGCCTCGGCATCGAGCTTCGCCGCCAGCTCCGGATATTTGCGGAAGGGATAGGCCAGTTCTTCGCACGTCGAGACCACGCACGATTCCGCGGCCAGGCACGCCAGCAATTGTTCCATCACGCTCGGCAGGTAGGAAGAAGTCGAGTGGATCACCACATCCGGGGATTCGCCGAGCATGGCCGCAGCGTCATCGGTGATCGGCACGCCCCAGGGCGCATCGGCTCCTTCCACGATGTCGCCAAGGTCGCGCCCCGCCTTTGGCAGGATCCGAATCGATCGCCCCGATGATTTCGATCGAACTCTTTTCCCGCATCAGCCGCACGATGGCCGCACCGATGGGACCGACGCCGTATTGCACCGCACGAATTTTCTTTTTCAAGGCTTGCTCCGTCGAGCGCGCGGCGCGCTCCCTCGATCGTGCTCCTCGCCGGCGTCCCGGGCCGCGGTTCGTTCCTCCCAAATTTAGAGCGAATACGATAAAGCAAACGCGAGGCGCGATCAACCGGATTCGAGAAGCGCCGTAGCACAGACTTCATCTGTGGGTTTCCGTCACTGTGCCCGGGCCGCGCGCTTGGGCGTACTGACAGAAATGCGCGGCTTCGGAATTTAACCCCTGCCAAGATCAGATGGAAACCCACTGACTGAAGTCTGTGCTACTGGATTAGCGGCGTCATTTCTTCAGCGCCGCCTGCCAGTTCATCACTACATTGATGGGCTCGGCCGCCGAGCCTCCTACAATCTCCAGCACCAGAAATCGCTGGCCGTCAGCCGCGGGCTGGTAGGCGAAGCGGCCCAGCAAAGGCGAGTATAAAGGATCGACGTTAAACAAGGCCTGCGGTGCTCCTGCGTCAAAACCCGGGCCGGGTCTTACAGGCACGGACATGAGTTTTTGATCGGGGGAAATGTAGAAGATTTCCTTGCCGTCACGCCGCCACCTGGGCTGAACCCCGCCCGCCGGAGAAATTTGCCATTTCGCTCCACTGGCCGGAATCCCCTGGACATAAACCTGCGGCTGTCCGGATTCGTTCGAAGCGTAAGCCATCCACCGTCCATCCGGAGAAAACTGGGCGTCGCCCTCGTTGAAGGGAGTCTGGAGGTAGGGGACTGGCTTGTGGTCCCCTTCCATGGGCAAAAGCATTAAATCATCGCCGGTGGTACCGCCCGTAGTCTCATACACAATGAACTTCCCATCGGGGGACCAATCGAGCGGATGATTGTTGATGCCTGCGCCGAGGAGCAGTTCCTCCTTGCCGGTGCCATCGGCTGCTTTCCGGTAGATCATTTGGTTATCGGATTGAAAAGCGATGGTGTTTCCGTCCGGAGACCAGATCCCATCCGCGGAGACCCCCGAGCGAAACGTACTGCGGGATGGCACGCCTCGCTCCACATCTAGAAGCCAAAGATCCGAAAGCTCTCTCGACAGATTAAAGATGCTAAATAATACTTTCTTTCCGTCCGGCGAAAGCCTCGCACCGGACATTTGAGCCGGCTGGCCGACGTTGCCCAGCCGCTTGCCTGTCCGGTCCATCCATACCAATTCGTCGCCCTTGGGCCCGAGTCCGCCGTTGCCGTAGACCAGCTCTCCATTGCTCGATACCGAAAATGCGGAATTGCTGGTGTTTCCTGCCGTGCCCACTCCCTCTGTAATGGGAAATACGTCTCCGGCGATGCGCAGCCGCTGTGGATCGAAGGGCACACCCATCAACGAGCTCTCCCGCCGGAATAACAAAAGGCCGTTGCCGTTTGAGCCCGCCAAAGGCGTGTAGAATGCAGAGGAGTCGTCGGCCAGAATGCGCACGGGAGGCGCTCCGTCCAGGGAACCGATGTTGATGCCATTGGTTTCGGGCTTGCCAATGTTTACGACATAAAGAAAATGCTTGTTGTCGGGCAGAAACACCGGGTAACGCTGGAGTTCAGCGGGGGTCGCAAGCTTCGTCACCGCCGTGGGGACTCCCCCTGTGGCTGACACTCGTTCGATTGGGCTTCCCAGGCCCGGCGAGAAAATAATCACGCCGTCGCTGTTCCAGCTTCCGCCGCGTCCCTCGGGAGCATCGCAAATGGTCTGGGATGGACCGCCCCTCATCGCCATTTTTTTCAATTTTCCGGGGACAAAAAATGCGAGGGAGGCGCTATCGGGCGACCAGATGGGATAGGTCGCGTCATCCGTTCCCGGCACAACCTGCGCGGTCAACGAATCGATGGGCCGGATCCACAATTTTCTGCGCCCGCTTTCGGCAGCAGTGAAGGCCAGAACTTTTCCGTCCGGCGACAGGGCAAAGATCGGGTTGATTGCCTTTTCGGGCAGCGGGACCTGAAATCGGACGATCCTTGGCTGCGGCGGTATCTCACGAAAATGAACGAAGGACACAGCTGCCAACGCCAGGAGCAACGCGCCGCACGCTGCAATCCAAATCCGAGGAAGCTCGTGCTTCGTGATTTCCGGCGGCGCGGCAGGCGCGGTAACAGAAGCGCCGGAAAGCGTATCCTCGATTTCAATCCGCGCGTCGGTCGCGTCTTGAAAACGTTGGCGGCGGTCTTTTCGCAGGCAGCGCCGCAACAGCAAACGGATCGTTTGCGGGGTTGCTTCCGGCAGGCGGGTCCAGTCCGGCTCGGCTCTTACTACCGCGGCGAGTATTTCCGTGGTGTCCTCGCCATCGAAGGCTTTGTGGCCGGAAAGCAATTCGTACAGCACGCAGCCGAAGGCCCAGATGTCGGTGCGCCTTGGTGACATTCTTGCCCTTGGCCTGCTCGGGGCTCATATACGCGGCCGTGCCGAGGATCACTCCTTGCATGGTCGCCGCGCGGCTCAGCGTCGGCGAATTGCTGATGTCCTCGTTCGCGGCGTCGCCCTCGAAAGCCTTCGCCAGTCCGAAATCCAATACTTTTACTTTGCCTTCCGGCGTCACCTTCACATTGGCCGGCTTCAGATCGCGATGAATGATGCTTTTTTCGTGCGCGGCTTCGAGCGCTTCGGCAATCTGCTTTGCAATGGTTAGAGCTTCCTCCACTGGAACCGGCCCTTGCGCTTGACTCGCTCGGCCAACGTCTCCCCCGGCACCAATTCCATCACGAGATAGCTCGTGCCGCCAGATTGTTCCAGGCCATGAGATAGTGGCGATGTTCGGATGATTCAGAGCGGCAAGCATCTTGGCTTCGCGCTGAAAACGGGACAGCCGTTCGGCATCATGCGCAAAGCTTCCGGCAAAACTTTGATGGCCACGTCGCGCGCGAGCTTGGTGTCGTGCGCTTGATACACCTCGCCCATTCCGCCCGCGCCGATCTGCGCGACGACTTCGTAGGAGCCGAGACGTGTGCCCGCGGCAATGCTCATTTCTTCAACCCCGCGGTCCAGTTGAGGACCACTGTGATTGGCGCGGACGCCGCTTGCTCCGGCACCGTGTTGATCAGGAATCGCTGGCCGTCGGCGGATACTGCGTACTGATAACGCCCTCCCATTGCAATGTGTGTCTCGAAGAGTGGCTTAACGGCATGGACTTCAAAACTTGCTCCCTTACCGTTTACTGTGGCAGCCATCATCGTGTTGTCGGGAGCGAGATAGAAAATCTCGGTGCCGTCACGCCGCCATCGAGGGAGAGTGCCGCCGGCGGTCGAGATCTGCCACTTCCCACCAGGCCCCGGAAAGGGGGCAACATAAACTTCGCTTCTGCCGGACTCATCCGAGCGGTACGCGACCCACCGGCCGTCGGGAGAAAATTGGCCAAAGCCTTCCTCAAACTTCGTGTTAAGAAATCGAACCGGCTTGTGGTCTCCTGAAAGGGCAAGAGAAACAATTCGCTGTCTGTCTGCCCGCGCCGGTGCGATAAAGTATAAACCGGCCGTCCGGAGACCAGCTCAAGGGAATATTTGTCGAGATTGTCCTCGAGCAGCGCTTCCTCCGTGCCTGCCCCACTGGAGGGTTTCTGATAAAGATCCAGATGTCCTTTGCGATTTGTGTTGAAAACAATTCGGCTGCTGTCAGGCGACCAGATGGATGTTTATGCGGCGTCGGGACCAAATGTGAAGCGTGTCCGCAGGCCACGCGCCAAGTCGTAGATCCAGATGTCCCTCCCCTTTCCCGACTCATCCATCATGGTGAAGGAAGCTCGCTTCCCGTCTGGAGAAAGCTCCAGGTCGCTGTATAGAGCGGGATCTCCAAGTGTGCCGGTCTGTTTTCCCGCACGGTCAAACCACAGAAGCTGGTCTCTCGCCGATGCCGTTCCCGTTTGATACACCAAGACCCCATTCTCCGACACAGAGAAAATCCCGGCCGGATTAATGGTGCCGCTGTCCCGGATATTTTCGGCAATCGGAAAGGCATCACCCATGAGTACAAGGCGTTGCGCGTCAAATGGCTGCGCCATGAGAGTCGTCTCGCGCAGGAAAAGCAGATAGCCTTGAGAATAAACAACATTTGACGAATCGGTGTTGAACAGAAATTTCCGTTCCGCCGAGTCGAGGGAACCCACGTAAGTTGGTCCGCCTCCCGGGCCCGTGCTCGGGCGGTAAATAAAATGCTGGCCGTCAGGGAGGAAAAAGGGCCGCATGTGGACCGTCTCATCTTGGCCGAGCGTGGTGACTGGGGTCGGCACCCCGCCCGAAGCGGAGACTTTCTGGAGAGCCGAAGTAGGCGTAGGGGCAAAAAAAATTACGCCATTTCGATTCCACGTCCCGGCGCGAGGATCCGGCGCGTCGCACAATGTAATGGGCGGGCCGCCCGAAACCTCGATCTTCTTGAGCTTCCCGTCCGCAAAGAATCCAATGAACCGGCTATCGGGCGACCAGAAAGGCTGAAAGGCGCCTTCCGTTCCTGCCAGCGCCTGCGCGGCAAGTGTATCGAGCGAACGGACCCATATTTGCGATTTGCCATCCGCACCTGTGGCTATGATGGCGATTTGACGGCCGTCGGGCGAAACCGCCAGAGGACTCACAACTGCTCCACTCGCAGTAGTGGCCGTCATCGCCAATTGTCCCGATGCCGGCGGAGAAATAAAAAAGCGAACTGGCTGCGCGCTTTCCGGCGCGTGCCGGAGATACGCGAAAGCTCCCCATCCCAGCGCCGCAACAAAAATGGCAAGCGCCGCGACTGACCAAGCAGCGCGACATTGCTCAGAAAGTTCTTGTGCTGCGCCCCACCGGCTCGGCAGAAACTGGCGTAGTGAGGGCCTCGTGAATCTCAATGCGGGCATCACCTGCGTCTCGAAGTCGCAGAGTCTTGTCTTTTTGCAGGCACCGCCGCAGCAACTTTCGGATGATATGCGAGGGTTTTCCGGGAGCAGGTTCCAGTCGGGTTCGGTCTTAACCACCGCGGCAAGAATTTCAGTTATATCTCGCCGTCGAAAGCCTGCTTCCCGGTCAGCAGCTCATACAGCACGCAGCCGAAGGCCCAAATGTCGGTGCGCTTGTCGACCGATTTTCCGCGCGCCTGCTCGGGGCTCATGTAGGCTGCCGTGCCCAGGATCACTCCTTGCATCGTGGCTGCCGGCTCAGCGTTGGTGAATTGACAGGTCTTCGTTCGCTGTGTCGCCTGCAAATGCTTTTGCCAATCCAAAGTCCAACACCTTAACTTTGCCTTCCGGCGTCACCTTCACGTTAGCAGGTTTCAAATCGCGGTGAATGATTTCTTTTTCGTGCGCGGCTTCGAGGGCTTCGGCGATCTGCTCTGCGATCTTCAACGCTTCTTCGATTGGCAGCTGGCCCAGCCTTCACTCGCTCGGCCAGCGTCTCGCCGGGAACCAGTTCCATCACGAGGCATGTCACGCCGTCGGACTGCTCCAGACCGTAGATCGTCGCAATGTTCGGGTGGTTCAGCGCCGCCAGCATGCGAGCTTCGCGCTGAAAGCGGGACAGCCGTTCGGATCATTCACGAAATTTGCGGGAAGGACTTTGATGGCCACGTCGCGCGCGAGTTTGGTGTCGTGCGCGCGATACACCTCGCCCATTCCGCCCGCGCCAATCTGCGCGACGACTTCGTAGGAGCCGAGACGTGTGCCGGGCGCGATGGTCATTTCTTCAACCCTGCGGTCCAGTTGAGGACCACCGTGATGGGCGCCGCGTTCCCCGTTTTGCTCCGGGGCTGAATCGATCAGGAAGCGTTGGCCATCGGTGGACACGTCGTACTGATAACCTCCTGCGAACACAATGCGTGGGGAAGAGCGGCTTGACGGCGCCCACCTCAAAGCCCGCGCTTTACCGTTTACTGACGCCGCCATTAACCTGTTGTCAGGTGTCAGGTAGAAGATCTCAGAGCCGTCATGCCGCCATCGGGGAACTACCGCCGGCGGTCGAGATCTGCCACTTCCCGCCGGGTCCGGGAAGGGGGCACATATTTTTCGTTTCTACCAGACTCGTTCGAACGGTATACGACCCATCGGCCGTCCGGAGAAATTGTCCCTGGCTTTCGCTGAATGAGCGGAAAACGGCAGTTGCGATCTCCGGTCAGCGGCAAGACAAACAATTCGCTGCCCTGATGAGAGCCAAGCTTTCGTAGAGAACAAATCTGCCGTCGGAGACCAGCTGTCGGGATATTTGTCGAGATTGTCCTCCACCAGAACTTCCTCACTGCCGGCCCCGCTGGAGGGTTTCTGATACAGGTCAAAGGACCCTTCCGGCGGGAGCGAAAACGATGCGGCTGCCATCGGGTGACCAGACCGCCCGGCAATTGCCGGGCCAAAGGTGAAGCGCGTTCGCAGGCCACGCGCCACGTCGTAAAGCCAGATATCCTTGCCCGTTGTTATCGAACGCTCACGGAGGCCCGCTTGCCGCCGGAGAAAGCTCCAGAGCGCCGTAGAGCGGGAATCACCAAGCGCGCCGATCTGCTTGCCCGTGCGGTCAAACCAGGTGGGATTTGGCCGTTTCCGCTCCCGTTTGATACACCAGCGCCCCATTCTCAGACGCTGAGAAGTATCCATACGGCTGGTTGGTGCTGGTTCCGAATCCGTTCGGCAATCGGAAACGCATCGCCCGTCAACACGAGACGCCGCGCGTCAAAAGGCTGCGCAATGAGAGTTGTCTCGCGAAGAAGAGAAGATAGCCCTGGGTGTAGACGGCATTTGTGAATTGGCGTTGAACAACACTTTCCGTTCGGCCGAGTCGAGCGATGCCAGGTAAATTGGACCCTCCCAAACCCGACGCGGCTGCGATCGTGCTGTAGAGAAAGTGCCGCCCGTCTGGCAGGAAGCTCGGCCGGATATGGCCAAGCTCTCCTTGACCGAGCACCGTAGCGGGCGTGGGCAAGCCCCCCGAAGCGGACACTTTCTGGAGCGCCGAAGTATTGCTCGGAGCAAAGACAATCACTCCATCTCGATTCCACGTTCCGCCCGCACGATTGTCCGGCGAGTCGCACAACGTAATTGGAGGACCGCCTGACACGTCGATTTTCTTAAGCTTTCCGCCCGCAAAGAACCCAAGAGTGCGGCTGTCGGGCGACCAGAAAGGCGCCGAGCGCCCTCCGTTCCGGCAAGCGGCTGCGCGGTGAGCGTGTCGAGCGAGCGGACCCAGAGAAGAGTTTTGCCTTCCGCGCTTACTGCAACGAAGCGGCCCGCTGGCCATCGGGCGAAATCTCAGGAGCCGTCGCTCCCGTGGCGACCGCGCCAGTTCCGGCAAACCCCACTTGTCTGGCGGGAAAAGAAAAAGCGGACAGGTCGCCTGTTGCGGAAGCGGGTCGAAATAAACGAAAGCGCCAGCACCAGCAGCGCAAGAAAAAATGGCCGCGACCAGCCAGATAGCGAGCACTTCTCAGCGAGCTGGGGCTGGTGGCGACACGTAGCGGCATTCCAGCCTGCGAACCGCCTTCGGCAATCCACTTCAGCTCGTCACATCGCTGGCCGCTTGCCATCTTTTTTCCGGCTCCTTGGCGAGACATTTCTTCACCACGCGATCCAGCGCGGAGGTGTCATCGGCTGGAGGGATGAAATGGGCGGCGGGTCGACCTCCAGAATTTTCGCGATCAGGCTGGCCTGGGTCTTGCCCTCGAAGGCTCTCTTGCCTGTCGCCATTTCGTAGACCACTGCGCCGAACGCGAAAATATCCGTGCGCGCATCCACTTCTTTGGCTTCGACTTGCTCCGGCGCCATGTATTGCAACGTGCCCAGGATCGTTCCTTCTGCCGTGAGCGGGTCTTCATCGTCGGGAGTTGCGATTCGGGAGTGGCGGGAACGGCTTCCTGCGCGAGCTTGGCCAAACCGAAGTCCAGCAGCTTCGTCCCCGATTTGGTGAGCATGATGTTGCCGGGCTTCAGGTCGCGGTGTGTGACGCCTTTGCGATGCGCCTTGTCCAGCGCGTCGGAAATCTCGATGGCGTACTGTAATACCTGTTGTATCGGCAGCGAACCTTTCACCAGGCGCTGCGCGAGGGTCTCGCCTTCCAGATATTCCATCACCAGGAAATCGATTTCGTCCTGATGGCCGGTATCGTAGAGCGTGCAGATGTGCGGATGGTTCAGGCTGGCGATGGTTTTTGCTTCTCGGTCGAATCGTTCGCGCAATTCAGCGCGGCGGCGAGTGAGCGGGAAGAACTTTGATGGCCACATCGGTCGAGGCGTGTGTCGCGGGCTTTGTACACCTCGCCCATTCCGCCCGCACCGATAGCGTAGAGAATTTCGTAAGGCCCTAGACGTCTGCCAGGAAGTATCCGATGGGCTCCCGCCAACTTTTGAATTGGCAAAGTATACCCTCGACTTGCAATTACACATCCGCATATTCTTGAAGGATATGATTGCCGCGGGATTTGCATCTAGCGAGAAGGGCAAACAGTGCTGAGGGAAGTGGCAGTTCGGAGAATGTTTTGGTAGCACAGACACTCTTGCCTGTGCGGGTTTTGCGATCGTCATCGGGTGGGGCAATCTGCGCGTCGCCCTACAAAACCACAAGGCAAGAGTGCCTGTGCTACTTGGCTCGCTTGCTCCGCCTGTGCCAGGGGCGGATAATGCCGGGGGACAGTGCGGAACGGTATGAGGCGCCAGGCGACTGGGGAGGCTTTCATGGCAGCGACAAAACTTTCGGAAAAAGAAATTGCGGCGGAATTGCGAAAACTCAGCGGCTGGAGGGTGGTGAACGGAAACCTGCACCGCGTGTTCGAGTTCAAGGATTTCTCGGAGGCGTTCGGATTCATGACGCGGGTCGCGATCGCCGCCGAAAAAATGGACCATCACCCGGACTGGTCCAATTCCTGGAACAAGGTCACGGTGGATTTGTGCACGCACAGCGCCGGCGGGCTGACGAAGAATGATTTCGATCTTGCGGGGAAAATGCAGCAGATTTATGGGGGATAGAATCTGGGCCCTTTTCCGGTTTAGCCGGGTTTAGTGGCACAGGCTTCAGCCTGTGGGGTTTGGCCTCGCAAGGACGAACCCCACAGGCTGAAGCCTGTTGCCACTTAAAGCTCAGCGCAATGGAAGCTCGAAGAAAAGCGACTCAGGGATTGGGTTCTTCAGATAAGCTGGAATTTCACGAAATCCAAGTGTCCGGTAGAGTTTTTGCGCTTCTTGCATGGAAGGAAGCGTGTCCAGGACATCCCCTGGTAGCCAATCGTTCGCGCTTCCGCAATTAATGCTTTGACCAGTTGCCGCGCGGCGCCCTTGCCGCGAAAGCGGGGCGCACGTAGAGCCGCTTCATTTCGCAGATTCCGGTCGAATTTGCGAAGCGCCGCGCAACCGATGGCTTCTCCGGAGTTTCCCGGGCTTTCCTGAATGGCCAGCAGGAGCCTCCCGCTGGGGGGAGCGTAGAGGCCGGGCAGCGAGACCACCTCGCGCTCAAAATCCTCGAGGCACGGCTCCACTCCAGTCGTGGTTGGGTATTTGCGGAACAAATTGCGCGCCTGCGCAATGGTTTCCCCCGAGATAGCCGGTACGATGCGGAGCATGGCGGTCTCGTTCCGGAATTGTGTACGCATTGAAGTTCGCGAGCAACGGTTTTGAATCTTTTCCCCGCGACTGCCGGTCCAAAATGTCTCACCGGAGGGGTTCACTTCACACGCCTGGCTGAGCGCCTTTATCAGGCGCTGCGAAAACCGCACAGCCAGGAGTGGCTGTGCTACTTGAACCCGCGCGTTTGATAGAATGACTCGTTGGAATTGATGGGATTGGACGGCAGGGGAAACCAGGAAAATGCCGGAAGCGATCTTGCAGAAAAGCGCCGAGGACGAGCGCGTATTTGAAGGTTACCGGCGCTGGGGATATCTGGCAGCGAATCTGGATCCGCTCGGCTTCCTGACTCCGTCGTGCATCCTGAACTCGTCGCCGCCGGGAGGCCGCCGCTGCGGCGCGAAAATTTTACTGTGGGACGATTGGCGCGGAATTCGTGCACATTGATGATACCGAGCGCCGCCGCTGGATTGCCGCGCGGATGGAATGCGACGCCGCCGCAGCCCGATCGCGGCTATATCCTCGAGCGGCTGATTCGCGCGGACCTTTTCGAGCAGGTGCTTCAGGCGCGCTATTTCGGGAGCAAAAGATTTTCGCTCGAAGGCGTGACCGCCGTTATTCCCTTGCTCGACCGGTGCTCCGTCGGCGCGGCGGCGGGCGCGGAACAATTCGTGCTCGGATGAGCCATCGCGGGCGCCTGAACGTGATGGCGCACATCGCGGGACAGCGCGCGGCCGACATTTTCGCGGGCTTCGAGGATGTGGACCCGCGCAGCGTTCTTGGTAGCGGCGACGTCAAGTATCACGTCGGTGCGACGGGGGAATACCGCACTCGCGAAGGGCGGAAACTGAGCGTCCATCTGGCCTCGAATCCCAGCCATCTGGAGGCGGTCGATCCGTGGCGTCGGCCGCGCGCGCGCCAAACAGACCCGCGCCGGCCATTCCGGCGGATTGAAGAAAGTTCTTCCCATCGTTCTGCACGGGGACGCGGCGTTCGCCGGGCAGGGCGTTTGGGCGGAAACGCTGAATCTTGCCGAAATCGGGGCGTATTCGGTCGGCGGCACGATTCACGTGATCGTCAATAATTTGCTGGGATTCACGACCGAGCCGCGGGAATTTCAATCCTCGCGGTTTGCCTCGTCCCTGGCCAAGCGGCAGGCTGTTCCTATTTTTCATGTGAACGGAGAGGATCCGGACGCGGTCGTGCGGGCGGGACAAATCGCGCTCGAGTATCGTTCCGCGTTTGGCAGCGATGTGGTGATCGATCTGATCGGTTACCGGCGCCACGGCCACAGCGAAGTGGATGACCCGACGATCACGCAGCCGCTCCTGTACGCGAAAATCAAGGATCACCCGCAGCTCTGGCAGATTTACGCGAAGCAGATCGGAGCGGATCCGTCGGCGACATCACGGCCGTGCGCAACGAACTCGAAAGCGCGCACCAGGCCGCGAGCGAAATGCAGAAAAACCGCGCCTGCGCAAGCTGCCTGCCTACTGGTCGCCCTACAAGCGCGGCCGCTATGACAGCGCCTATGAAGTGGACACCGGAGTCGTGCCCGCGGAACTCGGAGAGATTACAGATTTATTGACCAGCTATCCCGCAGATTTTGCGATTCATCCGAAGGTGAAGAAGCTGCTCGAGCAGCGCGCCGAAATGGGGCACGGCAAGCGCCCCGTGGACTACGGCATGGCGGAAGCGCTCGCGTTCGGAACGCTGCTGCTGGCGGGCACTCCGGTGCGGTTCACGGGACAGGACACGCGGCGCGGCACGTTCAACCAGAGGCACGCGGCCCTCGTCGATACGCGGAATGAGGCGCAGTATGTTCCGCTCGAACACCTGGCGCCCGAACAGGCGCGGTGCGAAATTTATAATTCGACGCTCTCCGAAGCCGGGGTGCTGGGCTTTGAATACGGCTACAGCCGCGACTATCCGGAAGCGCTGGTGCTTTGGGAAGCGCAATTCGGCGATTTCGCCAACGGCGCGCAAATCATCATCGACCAGTTCATCAGCGCGGCGGAGGACAAGTGGGACTTGCCTTCAGGCGTGGGGCTGCTTCTGCCGCACGGGTATGAAGGGCAAGGGCCGGAACATTCCAGCGCGAGGATCGAGCGCTATCTTCAGCTCGCGGCCGAGGACAACATTCAAGTGTGCCAGCCGTCGAACGCCGCGCAATATTTTCACTTGTTGCGGCGGCAGGCGCTGCGGCGCTGGCGCAAGCCGATGATCGTGTTCACGCCGAAGAGCATGCTGCGGCATCCCGACGCGTCTTCGCCGATCGAGGATTTCGAGCGGCCGCGATTTGAATGGGTGGTGCCGGACCGCGAAGTCACGTCCGCCGAGCGCGTTCTGATTTGCAGCGGAAAAATCGGCCACGAATTGCGCGGGGAACGCAAACGCCGCGGCGATACCAATACGGCCATCCTGTTTCTCGACCAGCTCTATCCCTTTCCGAAAAACGAGTTGCGCGCGGAAATGGCCCGCCATCCGAACGCGCGCGAAATTGTTTGGGTGCAGGAAGAGCCGGCGAATATGGGCGCGCTGTCGTATGTCTTGCCGCGCATCCGGACATATTTTCCGGACATTCAGGCGCGTTCGGTGAAGCGCTCGGCCAGCGCGAGCCCCGCGACGGGCTCGGCCAAGGCGCATGAACTCGAACAGAAAACTTTGCTGACGCTGGCGTTCACCACGGGGCCGAGCTGATCAGCAAATATTAGTGGCGCATGCTTCAGCTTGCGGGGTTTGGGACTTGCAAGAACTAAACCCCGCAAGCTGAAGCATGCGCCACTCAAGGCCGGCGGTTCTTGAGCAATACCTGCAATTTTGAGGAGGAAATGAAGATGCAATCAGGGATCTGGAAAGCGCTGGTGTGGGTGGCGGCGTTGTGTGCCGCGGCGGCTTGCGTTTCGGCGCAGCAGAATGCGCCGCTGACGGCTGTGCCGCCCATGGAAGGCGATTTCGTCGCGCACGATTTCAAATTTTCAGACGGGCAGACGCTTCCCGAGGTTCGGCTGCATTACACGACGCTCGGCACGCCCCGCCGCGACGCCAGCGGGCGCGTCACCAACGCCGTGCTGATTCTGCACGGCACCAATCGCGCCGGCCGCGTGTGGCTTGTTCCTTCCTTCGCGGGCGTGCTCTTCGGTCCGGGCCAACTGCTCGATGCGTCGAAATATTATCTGATTCTTCCCGATCAACTCGGCGGCGGCCTCGGAAAATCCACGAAACCGAGCGACGGCCTGCGGGCGAAATTTCCCCACTACGATTATTCGGACATGGTCCGCGCTTCGCAGATTCTTCTCGCGCAGGGATTGCAGGTGAACCATCTGCATCTGCTGGTCGGCGCGTCGATGGGGTGCATGGAAGGATTCATGTGGGGCGAATCGAATCCCGACGACATGGATGCCATGCTGCTGCTTTCCTGCCTGCCGGTGGAGGTCGCCAGCCGCAACCGCATGGTGCGAAAAATCATGATAGACGACATTCGCCTCGATCCCGGATGGAACAACGGCAATTACACCGAGCAGCCTTACGGATTGCGCGCCGCGCTCGGGCATTTGCTCGTCGTGGGAAGCGTTCCGACGCGCTGGCAGAAGCAGTATCCGACCGCCGCGGCGGCCGACAAATACGTGAATGACTACATCGAACAAAACATGAAGACGACGGACGCGAACGATTTCATGTACCAGTATGACGCGTCGCGAAATTACGATGCTTCAAAGGGCCTCGATAAAATCCGCGCCAAAGTGCTGCTCATCAATCCGCAGGAAGATTTCTGGAATCCGGCGGAGCTGGGCATCGCGGAAGAGGAAATCAAGAAAGTGAAAAACGGAAAATTTGTTTTGTTGTCGTTTCCCGAGTCGTACGGACACTATACGTTTTTTCAAGCGGCTGCCTGGCAGAAATACTTGGCGGAATTTCTTCAGGGTTTGGAGTAGGACGGGCTTCAGCTTTTTTTTTACACTTTATTTTTTTTTTTTTTTTTTTTTTTTTTTTTTTTTTTTTTTTTTTTTTTTTTTTTTTTTTTTTTTTTTTTTTTTTTTTTTTTTTTTTTTTTTTTTTTTTTTTTTTTTTTTTTTTTTTTTTTTTTTTTTTTTTTTTTTTTTTTTTTTTTTTTTTTTTTTTTTTTTTTTTTTTTTTTTTTTTTTTTTTTTTTTTTTTTTTTTTTTTTTTTTTTTTTTTTTTTTTTTTTTTTTTTTTTTTTTTTTTTTTTTTTACCTACTTTTTATCACATTTTATTTTTTTTTTTTTTTTTTTTTTTTTTTTTTTTTTTTTTTTTTTTTTTTTTTTTTTTTTTTTTTTTTTTTTTTTTTTTTTTTTTTTTTTTTTTTTTTTTTTTTTTTTTTTTTTTTTTTTTTTTTTTTTTTTTTTTTTTTTTTTTTTTTTTTTTTTTTTTTTTTTTTTTTTTTTTTTTTTTTTTTTTTTTTTTTTTTTTTTTTTTTTTTTTTTTTTTTTTTTTTTTTTTTTTTTTTTTTTTTTTTTTTTTTTTTTTTTTTTTTAAAAAATCTTATATAACTATTAACTTACTCTTATAACCTAAAATAAAAATTTTTTTTTTTTTTTTTTTTTTTTTTTTTTTTTTTTTTTTTTTTTTTTTTTTTTTTTTTTTTTTTTTTTTTTTTTTTTTTTTTTTTTTTTTTTTTTTTTTTTTTTTTTTTTTTTTTTTTTTTTTTTTTTTTTTTTTTTTTTTTTTTTTTTTTTTTTTTTTTTTTTTTTTTTTTTTTTTTTTTTTTTTTTTTTTTTTTTTTTTTTTTTTTTTTTTTTTTTTTTTTTTTTTTTTTTTTTTTTTTTTTTTTTTTTTTTTTTTTTTTTTTTTTTTTTTTTTTTTTTTTTTTTTTTTTTTTTTTTTTTTTTTTTTTTTTTTTTTTTTTTTTTTTTTTTTTTTTTTTTTTTTTTTTTTTTTTTTTTTTTTTTTTTTTTTTTTTTTTTTTTTTTTTTTTTTTTTTTTTTTTTTTTTTTTTTTTTTTTTTTTTTTTTTTTTTTTTTTTTTTTTTTTTTTTTTTTTTTTTTTTTTTTTTTTTTTTTTTTTTTTTTTTTTTTTTTTTTTTTTTTTTTTTTTTTTTTTTTTTTTTTTTTTTTTTTTTTTTTTTTTTTTTTTTTTTTTTTTTTTTTTTTTTTTTTTTTTTTTTTTTTTTTTTTTTTTTTTTTTTTTTTTTTTTTTTTTTTTTTTTTTTTTTTTTTTTTTTTTTTTTTTTTTTTTTTTTTTTTTTTTTTTTTTTTTTTTTTTTTTTTTTTTTTTAAAAAAAAAAAAAAAAAAAAAAAAAAAAAAAAAAATTACCTGTCTGGTTTTAATTTTTGGAAGCCCCAAAAAGCAGACAGGCTGAAGCCTGTCCTACTCGAATTGTTTGCGAAACTCTGCGAATTGCTGTTTGAAGCCGCAATTTCCGACTGAAGATTTTCAACTTGATCCTCGAGGCGCGCGATCCGCTCGCCGCTGCTGGCGCCGCCGGGCACTGAAATTCCCGCCGCTGCTGAATTCTGCGGGGGGGCTTCCACTCGCCGCTGAACAGGTGCGCGTAGCGCGCTTCCTTCGTGCCCGGCTGGCGGGGAAGCACCTTGACGAGCGGCGGCTCGCGCTTCATCAAGCGCTGCAGCGTGGATTGCACGATGCCCAGATCCTCGAATTTGTGCATGCGGTCGGCGCGGCTGCGCAATTCGCCCGGCGTTTGCGGTCCTCGGAGCAGCAGCTCGGACAGGATGGCGATTTCGTGCCGCGTGAAATTGTAGGCTTCCTGCAAGCGATGCTCGTACTTGCTCACGCGGCTGACCATGTTGTCGGCGGGTCCCGCGAGGCCCTTTTTATCCAGGGTGCGCAAGGCCTCGCGCACGGCTTCTTCGTCCAGATTCATGACGGGATCGCGATTGGATTTCTGGTTGCACGCGTTGACCAGCGCGTTCAGGGAAAGCGGATAATATTCGGGCGTGGTGAGCTCTTTTTCCACGAGCGAGCCCAGCACCCGGGTCTCCACATCACTTAGAAGAATGTCCATTGGGCAAAATCATATCGTAACGCGAGCCGTTCCCAAATTTCGAGGCCCCGGCGTTACTGTCTAGGCGGGTAAAAAATTCAAGCCGGCTAGGTCCTTCCGGGGCAAAAGTTGCATGTTGAGTTATTTCTTTTAGGGGCAATTAATTACGGGACACAAACGCGATAAGACTTTGGAAGCGAGCGTGCTTCAGGAAGTACTATCGGGCAGTGGGGTAGTTCTTAGAAATGCCCGAAAAGGAGTCACCGATGCTGACGAAACTCGTAAATAATAAGCACAGATGGATGGGCGTTCTGGCCCTCCTGCATCGTTTTTCACTGTCTTTTCGATGGTCGCGCCCGTGTTGGCGCAGACCACAGTTCTTGGGGAATTGACATTTAAAGGCGCGTCGAAGGTGGAAAAAACCTCCGGCGTGTGGATTGACGGCAAGTACGTGGGATATTTGGGCGAACTGTGGGGCCCGAAGCGAATTCTGTTGATTCCTGGTGACCACGAACTGGCCGTTCGGCAGGCGGGTTATAAGGACTTCACGGAGACACTTACCGTGGAACCCAAGGAATTACTGCTCGTCCCCGTCAAAATGCAGAAAGATACCAACGACGTGGCCCAGCGTGACCGCGGAGTTGAAAATTGATGTTCAGCCGGACCGCGCTGCCGTTTTCGTGGACGACAGATTTTTGGGACATGCAGGGGAATTGGGCGGCGCGTTTCACTCCATGCTGCTCAGTCCCGGAACTCACCAGATCAAAGTCGAATTGCCCGGATACCAGATTTTCGAAACGAATGTGACTTTGGTTGCCGGCCAGAAGTCGGTGGTGAAGACGAATCTTGCAAAAGGCAGCATCCACCAGGCGGATGCTCTCATCGATCAAGCCAATAATACCGGAACAGCACAAGTAACAAACGCGTTGCCTTCGAATCAGAACGGCCACCCGGTCGTACCGGGTGGCCGTTTCATTTGTGGAGCGGGCTCTATCATTTTCTCTCCGCTGTTCCAAGACACGCCCGCGGAAGAAAGGGCGTTTTGCTGTCTTATCCTGGCCGAACGGGCTTCAGTTAGTGGTCGCGGACAAACTCGCAGTGCGTCATCCTAAAGGGCTGCGTATGCTCGAGGGATCTCTCTTGCTTCAGTATAGAGAATAAAAGCAGATTCCTCGCTCCGCTCAGAATGACACACGGCACTTTTTCCGCAGCCACAGATCCTGTGAAAGTCAGCCCACATCGCGGGTTCTAAACCTGGGAACGCCAATCTCCCGATTGGCGTGGCCGACACCGCCAATCGGGAGATTGGCGTTCCCGGGGATGGACATGCATAGCCGCCCGCGCTACGGTATCATCTTTCGATTATGCCACTGCAAATCGTCAAGCGCCGCTCGCGCGGCTTCATCTGTGTGAATGCCCATCCCGAGGGATGCCGGCGCAATGTCGAGCGCTGGGTTGCCGGAGTAAAGGGAAAAATTCCCGCCGGGCAAAACGCGCCGAAAAATGTGCTCGTCATCGGCGCGTCCACCGGCTACGGGCTCGCGTCGCGCATCGCGGCGGCCTGGGGTTACGGAGCGAAAACGCTGGGCGTGTTTTTCGAGCGGCCGCCGGAAGGCGACAAAACCGCGACGGCGGGCCACTACAACACCGTCGCTCTTCATTCGATCGCCAAGCGCGATGGATTGTTCGCCGCGAGCATCAACGGCGACGCATTTTCCGACGAAATCAAACGCGCCGCCGCGGAAACCATCCGCAAGGAAATGGCTCCGGTCGACCTGGTGATTTACTCGCTCGCGTCGCCGAAACGCACCGATCCGCGCACCGGCAAAGTGTACAGTTCGGTCCTGAAACCGGTCGGGCAGCCGTATACCAATCGCACGATCGAGCTCGATTCGGAAAAAGTAGTGAGCGTGACGCTGCAGCCCGCGAACGAAGACGAAATTGCGGACACCGTCGCGGTGATGGGCGGCGAAGACTGGCGGCGCTGGATGGACATGCTGCTCGAGGAAAAATTGCTGGCGCCGGGCGCGCGCACGCTGGCGTATTCCTACATCGGCCCGGAAATTACCTGGCCGATTTATCGCGACGGCACGATTGGACAAGCGAAGAAAGACCTCGAGCGCGCCGCAAAGGATCTGGATGCAGCGCTCGCGAATCAATTGGGTGGCAACGCCTGGGTATCGGTCAACAAAGCGGTGGTGACGCAGGCCTCCGCGGCGATTCCTGTCGTGCCGCTCTACTTGAGTTTGCTTCCCCTGGCGATGAAAAAGAAAAATCTGGACGAAGGGCCGCTCGAACAGATGCGCCGCCTGTTCACGGATTTTCTTTGCACGGGACATGCGCCCAAGCTCGATGAGGCGCGGCGCTTGCGTCTGGACGATCGCGAAATGCGCAGCGACGTGCAGGCGGAAGTCGCGGCGTTGTGGCCGCAGGTCACCACGGAAAATCTTCGCGCAGTCAGCGCCTTCGCCGAATTTCAGCGCGAGTTTCGCGGCCTATTCGGTTTTGAAGTGGAAGGCGTGGACTACGAACAGCCCACCGAAACGGATTTGCGCTGGTAGCACAGGCTTCAGCCTGTGGGTTTTGGCCCTGGCGAGGACGAATCGCCGCAGGCTGAAGCCTGCGCCACTGCAAGATCTAAAGGCGTTTGCGAAGATATTCAAAAACCACGTATCCGATGAGTCCGGAAATGATGGCAATCCAAAATTGGCGGCCGTGAAAATATCTTTCACCGCAAAAACCAGGGTCTTTCCCCGTTCGTTGGTTCGAGTGAACTCCCCCATCAACAGGTTTGAATAAAACAGAAATATAATAAAACCGACCTCGACCATCGCCCTCCAAACCGGGGCCAATTTTCCTGACTTGTTTCTCTCGAAGGCATGGCGTAACTATAGCAAGAAACCGATCTATGACGGACGAACTCAGAATGCTTCGCGCTGAAATCTCTAGCGGCTTTGTGAATTGTCTTCCGGAATGTACAGATCCAGATCCCGCGGCTGG
This sequence comes from uncultured Acidobacteriota bacterium, assembly GCA_963813185.1. GTDB lineage: Bacteria > Acidobacteriota > Terriglobia > Acidiferrales > UBA7541 > Palsa-360. The sequence continues at coordinate 68,302 of CAWEYA010000016.1, read as the reverse complement.
CGTCTGCCGTTGCGGAGGGGGAACAATCTCGGTAATCATCCGTGCTTAGTTCATCCTCGGCGGCGGGGGGATCATCCGGAGCCACGGCTTGCGTGGGCTCGAGATAATTTCTGCGCGCGCTTTCGCGCCGCTTTGGGTGAACGGACCTTCGTCGGCCGCGCGACCGGTTGCGTTTGCGCCGCTTGCGATTTTTCTTTTTCATTGGCACGCCAAAACAGAATTGCGGAAAATTTTCGAAACGGAAAACAAGCGGTCAAAATGCCGCGGCGTCCGCAAAAGACCGGCGGGCCTTTGCGGGATGCCGCGGCCACATGACCCACGCGGGTCTCGCCGTGATGGCGGTCAGAGCGAGACTCGGCCCCGCGTGAAACTCAATTACAGTGCGACGGCTCCGCGCTCCTGGTTCCGGATCCGGATGACTTCCTCTACTTTATACAGGAAGATTTTTCCGTCACCGATCTTGCCTGTGGAAGCGGTCTTTAGAATCGCCCCCACGGCGGAATCGACAAGCTCATCAGCGAGAACAATCTCAAGTTTGACCTTTGGGACGAGATCAACTGTGTATTCGCGGCCCTTTATAAACCTCCGTGTGTCCCTTTTGCCGGCCGTGGCCGCGCACATCGCTGATCGTCATGCCGCCGATGCCAAGCTCGGTCAGGACTTCCTTGACGGCTTCAAACCTGGAGGGCTGGATAATCACTTCTAATTTTGTCATCATGTTTTCTTATCCTCAGTTTCGCTAGCGGATTCAAAACTCAATCTCTTCCACTGTGCCCCGTTTTTCTTCATTGCGTGCTTCAACTGGTGCCAATAACCGCGGGCCTGTAAGCCGCCCTTCACCGTGTCTTCCTTTTCGTTCACTCGCTAACTCCTGGAAGACACGGTGCCGGGAAAAGGGCCTTGAGCGTCCCATGAATCGTGAATCCGATTCAGAACGCCCGCGTGCTTAATCGCCGTGCGCCGGCGCTGGTGCCTTCATCGGTGCACCGGACGGTTGCTGGTGTGCGGGCAAGCCCTTGGGCGCCCCAAGCGCCGTAATGACGTATTCGGGGTAAGCCGAAATGCCATGCTCGTGCAGGTCCATGCCGTAGAGTTCCGCCTCTGCCGGCAGGCGCAAGGTTCCCGTTGCGTTGACGGCGAGCATCACGACCATCGCCACCGCGAACGTAGCCAGCGTGATGCATGCGCTGCCGATGGCCTGCGCAACCAGTACCTGTGTGCCGCCGCCATAAAACAGGCCCTTGAGCGGGGCGCTATTGTCGGGGGCGAATGGTCCCGTCGAGCCGATATTGCCCGGAGGCAAACAGCCCGAGGGAGAGAGTTCCCCAGATGCCGCAAAAGCCGTGGACTGGGACCGCGCCGATGGGATCATCAATCCGCAGATATTCCAGCAGGTCCACACCGAGGATGACGATGACTCCGGCGACGCCGCCGAGGAGAACCGCGCCAGTCGGAGCTGACCCAGTAGCAGGGGCAAGTAATGGCCACGAGTCCGGCAAGGAAGCCATTCGTCGTGTAACCCGCGTCCCACTTTTTGGTCATTATGTAGCCGTAAATGATGGAGGTGAGCCCGGCAGCGCATGCGGCGAGTGTGGTGTTCGTGGCCACGCGGCCGATGCCTACAAAGTCCATGGCCGAGAGGGTGCTGCCCGGATTGAAGCCGTACCAGCCGAACCAGAGGATGAGTCCGCCGCTGACGGCAATCGTCAAATCATGCGGCAGCATGGGAGTGCCACCGTCGCGCTTGAATGTGCGGCCGAGGCGTGGACCGAGAACAATCGCGCCGGCCAAGGCGATAAAACCGCCGATGGTGTGGACAACCGTGGAACCGGCGAAGTCATGGAAGCCCATTCCCGAGGCGGGCCAGAAATGGCCGTCGCTGCCCATGTTTGCCAGCCAGCCGTCCGGACCCCAGGCCCAGTGGCCGATGACCGGATAAATGAAACCAGTAACGCAGATGCTGTAGAGGAGGTCGCCGACGAAAGCCGGTGCGTCCGATCATCGCACCGGAGGTGATGGTCGAGCAGGTATCGGCGAAGGCGAATTGGAAAATCCAGACGGCGAGGAACGCCACGCCGGTGGTTTCATAGGTTGCCGGGGCGTTTTGCAGGAAGAACCAGTGGTAGCCGATGAAGCCGTTGCCGTGGGCGAACATGAATGCGAAACCGACGGCGTAGAACAGAATGCCGCAAAGGCAGGTGTCCACCACGCATTCGACGAGCACGTTCACCGTTTCGCGCGAACGGCAGAAGCCGGCCTCCAGCATCGTGAACCCGACCTGCATTCCGAACACCAGGAACGCGGCGATCAGCGTCCACGCCGTATTCACCGGATTGACGATGTCGTTCCCCTTCAGTTCGGGATCGGCCGCAAAGGCGTGGCTGAAGAAGATGCCGGTAACGACGGCCATAAGGCCAGGACCAGGCCAACCCATCTTTCCCGGCGAGCAGCGTCGCTCCGTACTTGCGCCATTCCGGATTCCGAAGCCGCACGCGAAGGCGGGAAATTTTTTCCGATAGCGATATCCTTCTTGCCTTGCATCGAGGTATGTCTGACATTTCAACTCTCCTTTGAAGAATGAATCACTAAAAATTCTTGTCATCAAAACGCTCGACATAGAAATTGGCACGGCAGCATTTCCTCTCCTGCGAATGCCTTCGCTGAGCCGATAAAGACACAAGCCCGATAATGGAACGGAATCGCTCGAAGACGGAAGACACAGATCCGGTCAAGCGCCGTTCAGGGCTTACTCTTCGGCTCGTCGTCGAGCGTTATGTTGCGATTGGTTGGACACGGCATCGTGTCCGAGAAAAACAATGCAGCTGGAGGTTTGCCGCGCGGCGTCTCATTTCATCGGCGAAATGAAACGTTCATGGCGGCGATGCGGCCTCTTCATTTCAAGCGCAGTGTGCAGCCTTTCTCTCCGGATAGTCAAATTCAAACTTTCAATCGCAGCGATTCAGAGCGGACACCGGTTTATTGAGAGCCGCGCTTCAGTTCATCGTTCAAGATGATCGACTCCGCGATTTCCTTCATGGATTTGCGCATTTGCTGGCTTTGCCGCTGCATCGCGCGGTACGCCTCTTCCTCGCCGATTTTCATGTCGCGCTGCAAAATTCCCTTGGCGCGCTCCACCATCTTTCGGGATTCCAGTTGGCCGGAAAGAGCGGATTTTTCGCTCTCCAATTGCTCCCTCTGGCGCTTGTTTTCCTGCAGTTCGGCGATCGTTTTTTGAAGTTCCGCGGTGCGCTCGGCCACGCGCGCTTCAAGGTGGTCGCGCGCCTCCGAAGCGCCTCCTCACTTTTTCTTTTGGATGAACTCACCCAGCTCGCCGCCAGGGCGCAGAGCGACGAACGCCACAAAATACGCGGTGTCCGTGGCATTCATGGCAAAGGAATGAAACGGCGGGACGAAAAAATAGTCCACGGCCAGCGTGGAAAGAAAGACCGCGAAGAGGCCCGGCGCCGTGCCGCCAAACCACGCGCTGGCCATCACCGCGGCAAAAAACAGGAACAAAAACGGATACGGAAACAGGCGTTGAAGCGGCAGGCTCGCAGAGAGCGCCGCCGCAACGCACACCAGGGCAATCCCATAGCGAAGGCTCGCCGCTATCATCCGCATCCTGGACCATCGATCCCGCTCTGGAGTTGAAGACAGTGCAATGTTTCCCAAGGCCACCAGAAGTCCTTTATGAATTCCTTATAACTTTATTCAGGTTGCAGCAATCCCGGCGCAAAGACAAACTCAAAGAGCGGATCGTTTGGATTGAAAAGATTATTGCTTAACCCGCGAGATTCGGATGGGTAATTTAGCGAGGGAGAAACTCGTCGGTGTGGGTCACAAATTCCGGATAGGCGCCGGCGCCCAACTCATGAAGGTCCATGCCCTGCCGCTCTCCCTCGACCGAAACGCGGAAGGGATAGAAGCGGTTGAGCAGCCGATTCACGCCGTAAGTCAGGGGCAATACAAAACCCAGCAGCGTGGCCACGCCGATCAATTGGGCCAGCCACTGGCCGGAAACGAACCCGCTCATCGTTGAGGGAAGAGTGTCTCCCGCAACATTCAAGACTGGCCGCTGAAATTGCCCAAACATTCCCAGCGCGAGGAGACCCCAAATGCCCCCCACGGCGTGCACGGAAATAGCGCCTCCCGGATCATCGACTTCCATGCGCAGCTCCAGCCATTCGATCGAAAAAGTGATCGCCACGCCCGCGACCGAGCCGATCACGACGGCTTCGGCGGGAATCACGAATGCGCAGGACGCGCTGCTGGCGACGAGTCCACCTACCCAGCCGTTGGCGGTGAGCGAAGCATCGGGTTTGCCGAAGCGAATTTTGGTGATGAACGCCGCAATCAACGCCGAGGCCGACGCAGCGAGCATGGTATTGATGGCGATCAACGCCGCGCCGGAAGGTTCACCCCCTGTGAAGAGGATTGCGCCCGCGGAATTAAGCCCAATCCAACCGACCAAGGCGAGCACGCAACCAAACAGCACCAGAACCCCATTGTGACCGGGGATTGCGGGCGCCATGCCATCCGCGGAATATTTCCCGCGCCGCGGCCCTAAGATCCAGGTGACCGCCAGGGCCGTGAGGCCGCCCAGGACCTGAACCGTGCCGGCGCCCCCAACATCCAGAAATCCGCGGCCGATTCCATAATTGACGCCCAGTTGCGCCAGCCACCCGCCGCCCCATACCCAATGCGCGAAGAGAGGATACGTCAAGGCGGCAAGCATTCCCGTGGAGAGGCAGCTGGCCCGAAGACGCCACCGGTCCGCGCCACTTCCCAGCGGGATCAACGCAGCGAGGCCCACGCAAAAAATTTGAAACAACGCGACAAGAGAAGCGGCGGAGCCGTCGAAGGGGATTTTGCGAAAAAAGAATGGTTCCGCGGCAATCCAGTTCCAATTCTTTCCGGATACAGCGAGGACATGACTCGGGCCGCCGATGAATCCCTGCCACGCAAATCCGCAAACGAAGTAGGCCAGTCCGGCGACGGCCAGAGCGCAAAGCGAGGCCATCATCATGTGGCCCGCGCTGCGCGACCTTCCCAGGCCGACGTTCATGAGCGCCAGTCCGGCCGCCGCGAGGGGAACAAGAAAGATAAAAAAGAGGCAGGCGGCCATGGTTACTTCCGTGAGTCTCGGCGCGGGCATGGAGATTATCCTTTTTCCTCCCGCGGGATCAGATGCGCTCGGAAAGCAAGGATCAACCCCAGCGCCTCCACGGCAATGCCGGCCAGGACAAAGGCGGCTCGCAAAGGCGGCGCGGCGAATAGCACGATCGCGGCCAGCGCCAGGAACCATCCGGCCGGCAGCATCAGGAAACCCACGACCTTCATTCCGAAATCCCCCGAGTTCAAAGCAGGCAGACTTGCTTTGAGATTTGCGACGCCCGCTAAAATATCACAATCGCAAGGGAACCCGACGCGCCCCTCCAACAAAAATCAATTTGGCCTGCGCAGCGCATCGTGCGGGGCTGACGGCTGCGCCGGACCTCGGTCGGACCGAAATCTGTCAAGGAGCCCACGTATCTTCTATGCATAGAATAAAAGAAGTGGATGGATAAAAAGGCTTCTGGCCGAGCGCAGGATTTTGTAAGACGGTGGTCGAACCGGAACGATGAGCCGCAGGAATGCCGCAAATTCAGGCAAATAAACAATTTATAAGGATGGGGTTAACGGCCGGGAAGCCTGCGAATGTGCTTTTTCTGCGTCGAAGGCCATTCCGCCCGCCCCTCGCAACCTTCGATTACAGCCATATGAATCCGTAATTTAGGCCATCGAAACGTTGCATTTTACTACTCCCGTGCGGCCAATTAGTATCTCGCTCCTCGGCACACATTAGTTTGTGCAGTTGATTTCGGACGTGTGGGTTCAGCGGCGAGATAAAGAATCTATAAGGAGAATACATGGCGGAGAATACCGGCGAAGTCAAAATGACACCAACCTTAGGATTAACCGGGTTGACGATGAACGCCATGGCGCTCATCGCTCCCGGTGCATTCCTTTGGCTCACGTTTGCACCGCAAGCGACGGAAGGATCCACGGCGCCCTCAATGTGGATCGGCATCCTGTTCGCACTTTTGTTGTGTCTGGCGACTGCGGTGTGTTACGCGGAAATGGCGAAGCTGTATCCAGGCACCGGCAGCTCCTACTATTTCGCGGAGCAGTCGTTCCTGAATCACGACAAGGCGTGGAAATACGCCCGCGTGATGAAGTTCATCGTCGGCTGGGGCTCGCATCTTTACTACTGGATTTACCCCGGCGTAATGGTGGCCGTCACGGGAGTTTTCTGCGGTTATATCACGGGCACGCTGTGGCCAAACTTCATGAGCGCGTCGAACCCCGGTCCGATGTTCATGATGCTCATCGCGATCTTGTTTTCATTCGCGGTTGCCTATATCGCGCACCGGGGAGTTACCGGGTCCACGGCGGTTAGCGTCGCCATCAACGTCATCCAGATCTCCGCGCTGATCGTTTTCGCCGTCCTGGCCATCAGCTACCGGGTGAGCCATCCCCCGGGAAGCGAGGCATGGCAATTTGATTCGGTTTCCGGCGAGGGCTATAAATACGAATTCGCGACGACCAGCCAAACGGTGGATGGAAAAGCGACCGATGTCATCACGCGCGATGCCAACATGGTGCCGCAGCCTAAGCTCGACGCCAGCGGAAAACCGGTTCCTTATCACGTCAGCTACGACATGTATGACACCAGCAATCCGCCGGTGTTTCAGGCCCATCCGAGCGCCACATCCGTAATCGCGATCCACAATTTCAACTGGATGTTCGTGCAGGCCACGGTCGCCATCCTGATCCTGGTCGGATTTGAATCGGTAACCGCGCTGGGTGGCGAGGCGAAAAACGCCAAGCGGGACGTGCCCATCGCGGTCATCACTTCACTGCTCGTTCAGGGGGCGTTCTGTTACCTGTTCGAGTATTTCGCCGCAAACTACTTCTTAAGTAGCGGCTACCCGATGTCCACCGCGACCGGCTCGGCGGCGCCGATCGGCGACATGATGATCATGGTCGGCGACGCCCTGTTCAACGGCCACGGGCGAGCCTTCATGCTGATCGAAGCCGTAACCGTATTCCTGGCTCTGATCGGCACCACGCTCTCCTGCATCAACACAGGGGCGCGCGTCACCTATGCCATGGGCAAAGACGCCGAGGTGCCGGAACACTTCGGCATGCTGCACGAAAAGAACCTGAGCCCTCACCGCGCGATCTGGGCCCTGGCAATCATTTCTGCGGTGTTCGGTTGCCTGGCACTGCTGATGCTATTCGGCGATGCCGGCGCTCTCCCGGACGCCACCATCAAGGCCTTGCCTCAGGGGTTCTGGTCGAGCTTCGGCTACGTGTCTCACGACACCATGGCGAAAATGCCCAACAGCCTGCTCACCATTACACTGGCTTCCAACTTCGGGACGTTCCTGCTCTACATGCTAAGCTGCGTAACCTGCATCTTTTGCTACAAAGGACACCCGAACTACAGCTTCTTGAGACACACGCTCATTCCTTATTTCGGTATAGCCGCAAACCTGATTTGCATGGGAGCTTACATCGTCCTGCCATTCATGGGATACGGCACGAAGATGGAACCGTTCCTGGCCTTGGGAATCGCAGCGGTCTGGGCGATTTATGGAGGGATTTACTTCCTGCGGTCCAGCAAAGCCTCGGGGCGCACAACGCTGGTCACCAGCCGCACGTAATGGTGTAGTATGAACATAGCCGAGTTAGCGAGGAAATTCGGACAGGCAATTTCGCCTGTCCGAATTTCCGTTTCAGATGTTAACGAGAATCTTGGAGAACCCGGGAAAAGCGTTCTCCATAACAATTCTTCCCGGGTCGCCTCCGTGACGCGTGCGGCTTCCGGCCATATGCTGGACCTCGAATTCGTGGAACGCACCGACGTCGGGCGAGTCCGCGACCACAACGAAGATTATTTGGGCTACGCGGCGCCGGCAACTCCAGCGCAGGTGCGCACGCATGGGTGGATGTTCGTGTTGGCGGACGGCGTGGGGGGCCAGGAAAAAGGGGAAGTCGCCTCACGAACCGCGGTCGAAAGCGTGGTCGCCGGATTCCACAACGCCAAGGACGGAGAATCGCACTCCGCGGTGCTGCAACGGTTGGTTCAGCAGGCCAACACTCGCGTGTTTGAGTCCGCCGTCACTGGCGGGCGGACTTCGGCCGGCATGGCCACCACGATTGTCGCTTGCGCTTTGCGGTATGACCGAGTTTGCGTTGCGCATGTGGGCGACTCGCGCTGCTATTTGATCCGGAGTGGAAAGGCGGCGCAGATCACGCGGGACCACACGATTGCCAGCGAGCAAGTGCGCCTTGGCTTCGTCACTGCGCAAGAAGCGGCCGAGGGCGAGACGAGCCACATCCTCAGCCGATCCCTCGGAACCGAATTGGTCGCGAATGTCGATGCCAGCGACCACCAGATCTTCGCCGGCGATGTTCTCCTGCTGTGCTCGGACGGGCTGCACGGGCCGGTGGAAGACTCGGAAATGGCTGCGATTTGCGGCCAAGGCCAGGATCTTCATCAGGCAGCCGAAAAATTGGTTGCTCTTGCCAATGATCGGGGCGGCGGCGATAATATCAGCGTTCAGTTGGTCCGAATCCGGGGCGTCGAGCGAATGGGAATGTATCGCGGACGACCCTACAAACTGTACTGATACAGGTTCGCTGCTTTCTTTCCGTTCGCCGCTGACCTGCCTTCTCAATGAGCGAATTCCATCCCGGCGATCAGCTCGATCATTACCGCATTGACGGCCTGGTCGCCAGAAGCGGCATGGCCTCTATTTTCCGCGCCACCGATATGCGCGACGGCAAAGCGGTCGCGATTAAATTTCCTCACCCGGAAATGGAAGCCGACCCGGTCATGTTCGACCGCTTCAAGCGCGAAGAAGATATCGGCAAAAAGCTGGATCATCCCGGCGTCGTTCGTGTATTTGACGACGAGGAGCGCAGCCGGCGCTACATGGTTCTAGAATGGGTGGACGGCCGCCTGTTGCGCCAGGTCATGAACGAACAGAAGAGGCTTCCGCAGGATCGCGCGATCCGCATCACTCTCGGCTTGTGCAAGACCCTCGATTACATCCATAGCCAGGGCGTGGTCCACCGCGACCTGAAACCCGAAAACATCATGGTCGGCCCGAACGATCAGGTGAAGCTGATCGATTTCGGCATTGCCGCCAACGCCGGATCGCGCCGCCTGACTTTTGCCAAGCTGACCGAAGCCATGGGAACGCCGGATTATATTTCTCCAGAACAAGTGAAGGGAAAGCGGGGCGATGCCAGGAGCGACATTTATTCCCTGGGGATCATGTTTTACGAGATGCTTACTGGCAAGGTGCCGTTCAACGGGCCCAATCCATTTGTCATTATGAACGAGCGTTTGCTGAATAACCCTGTGCCGCCGCGCGAGGTCAATCCCGAAATTTCACCCGAGCTGCAGGAAATTATTTACCGGGCGCTGGAACGGGATCCCAGCAAGCGTTATCCGAACGCCCGCGAATTCGCGCTGGATCTGGAGCATCCGGAAAAAGTGGGCGTCGCCGACCGGGCCGAATTGAAAAATTGGAAAGTGAAGCGCTCGCCCGTGCTACGGCGATTTCTGTTTTACGTCATGCTGGCGTTAATTCCCGTGGTCGTTTTCGGCCTGATGCTAATAATCGCGCGGCAGAAATAGCGGGTTTTTGTAGCGCAGGCACTCTTGCCTGCGCGGTTTTATGAGTTGTACTGGCTAGCTACTCGGTTAACGGCGATTGCAAAAACCGCATAGGCAAGAGTGCCTGTGCTACCCGGGTTCGAGCGTAAATTGTGAAGCCGAACCGAATTTGCGGAATTCACTGGGAATATCCGCGGTAATTTTCTAAACCATGCGAATCGACGAATTCCAACAGAGACTCCGCGACCGGGTGCTGATTGCGGACGGAGCCATGGGTACCATGCTCTATGAGAGCCTCGGGCCGCAGCGCTGCGTGGATGAACTCAACGCCACGCGCCCCGAAGAAGTGTTTCGCGTTCATATGGCGTATCTCGAAGCCGGCGCGCACATCATCGAGACCAACACCTTCGGCGCCAACAGGAACAAATTGAGCGCGTTCGGCCTGGAAGAGCGCGTCACCGAATTCAATCACCGCGGCGTCAAGATCGCGCGCGAGGCGCGAGAAGCCGCCCGGCACGAAGTCTTGATCGCCGGCTCCATCGGGCCGCTCGGCGCCATACGCGATCCGCGCGAGGCGACCCCCGAACATTTCCGGGAAATCTTCCGCGAGCAGGCCGAAGCGCTGGAAGAACGCGGCGTGGATTTTTTTGTCCTGGAGACTTTTGGTAATCCCGGCGAACTTGTGGCGGCCATCGAAGCGGTTCGATCGTTTTCGCAGCTCCCCATCGTTGCGGAGATGACCTACTCCGAGGAGGGCAGCACCTTCAGCGGCTTCCGGCCCAAAGATGCCTGGACTCTTTTGCACGAGCGCGGCGTGCAGGTCATCGGCGGCAACTGCTCCGTGGGGCCGCAGGACCATTTGCGAATCCTGCAGGAACTTGCCACCGCGGCGGGATCGTTTCCGATGAGCGCGATGCCCAACGTGGGATTCCCTCAGCGCGCCGGCGATCGCGTCATCTATCCCAAATCCTCGCCGGAATATTTCGATCTGTTCGCTCGCGAAGCCGTGGTGCTGGGCGCGCGAATTCTCGGCGGGTGCTGCGGGACCACGCCGGAACATATTCGCGCGATGGTCCGCGCGGTGGAAGGCATGCATCCGTCCGCGCGAGCACATGCGGTGACCGTGGTGGAAGCGGCGCCCGAGGCGCGCTCTGTGGCTGCGCGAGAGCCCGAAAGCGCGCTGTGGCGAAAAATTCAGGAGCAGAAATTTGTAATTTCCGTGGAAATCGATCCGCCGAAAGGAACGTCGATCGATCGCGTCATCGAGCAGGTGCAGAACGTGATGGCCTCCAAGAAAGTGGACGCCATTGACGTCAACAGCGGGCCACTCGCGCGCGTGGGCATGGACGCGCTTTCGCTTTCCGGCGCGCTCGAAGCCCGCGGCATCGAAACGATCCCGCATCTCACTACGCGCGACGCCAACTTGATTGGCTTGCAGGCCATGCTCCTCGGCGCCTGGGCCGTCGGCGGAGTGCGTAACGTTCTGGCGGTCACCGGCGATCCGCCCTCACTCGGCAGCTACCCGGAATCGTTCGGCGTGTATGAAGTCGACGCCATCGGCCTCGTGAAAGTGATGGCCAAATTGAATCAGGGGCAGGATTGGGGCGGAAAAAATCTCGGCGGCGCGACGAATTTCACCATCGGAGTCGCGGTAAATCCTCTCGCCGAGGATCTGGACGAGGAGCTTCGCCGGTTTCACTTGAAAGTCGAGGCCGGCGCGCACTTCGCCATGACGCAGCCGATTTTCGATCCCGAGCACTGGGAGCAATTTCTTGCGCGCATGGGCGGAAAATCGCCGATACCCATCCTGGTTGGGCTGTGGCCGCTCAGCAGCTACAAGCAAGCGCTGCGGCTGCACAACGAGGTGCCCGGCATCGTGATACCGGAGCCGCTGTTGAAGCAACTCGAGGCCGCGGGAGGCTCCGCGCGCGAACATGGCTTCGCCCTCGCGCGCAAATTGCTGGATTGGGCGAGAGGAGCGCGACATCTGGGAATTGCCGGCGCCTACCTGATTCCCCCGTTTAAGCGGTACGAAGAAATCCTGGATCTGTTTTCGTAGTTCCAGTAGGACAGGCTTCAGCCTGTCGCGTTTTGATTTTCGTTAGCTCGAAAAGGCAGACAGGCTGAAGCCCGTCCCACTCTTAGAATTCAAAATCCAACGAAAACTGAACCTGGCGCGCGCCTAATCCCTCGATGGGCGCGCCATAAGCAGCGATCGGCGTCAGGCCTGATCCAAACACAGGATTGATTAGCAGCACATTCGGATGGTTGAACAGATTGAAAAATTCCGCGACCACATCAAGGTGCCGGGATTCACCGAACGGAAAGTATTTCAGTACGCGGAAGTCCATATTGACCGATGCGGGATTCTGAAGCGAGTTTCTGCCAAAATTGAGAGGCCTGGCCGAGAGCGGGAACGCATGGGTTTGATTGGAATCGAGGCCCGTTAGAGGGTTCACCGGCTGGCCGCTTCCCGCAGTAAAAATCGGCGCCACTTCGATGTGACGAAAGGTCTTAGTCAACCATCCGGGACTTTCTTGCTGATTCGCGGGCTTATCCTCCTCGTCGCCGATCGGCAATTCCCAGAGGGCGTTGAACACGAATCGCTGTAGTTGATTTTGCAGTGACCGCGCATTTTCTTCCGCCAGGAGAAATGGATTCTGCGGCTGTTCGTTGAAGTCGGAAGCATCGTCGACCGTTCGGGAAAGGGTATAACTTGCCGAGAATGCCAGCTCGTCATTCATTCTCCGGTTCAGCGTGAAGGAAATGCCTCGGTACGTCGACGTCGCGGAATTTGAGAGCTGGTAAATATCGTCAAATTGCGTGTTGACCCGCCTCGGTGGAAAGACCTCCCTGCCGATTTGCTGAGGCGTGGGATTCGTAACTCCGAGGCTCGCGGCGTTCGCAGCGGTCAGAATCACCGGTGGCAAAAGGTTGATGTTGACAGTGCGCGCCAGATTCGTACCGCGAACAAACAGAAAATCCGCCCGCACGGAAAGATATTTGGCCAGTTCATGTTCCGCGCCAACGCTGGCTTGCTGGCTGTAGGGAGTGGCCATGCGCGGGTCGGGTTGAAAGATGGACGGCGCAATCCCCGGCGATGGAGAAACCAGCGGCCCGCCCAGCGCGGCCAAAAAAAGAGTTGCCGCCACGCCGCCGTCCACCACCTGCTCAAATCCCTGGGAACCATTCATGTCCACGGCCTGCGCCAGATTGGCGAGGACGTAGCGGTCGAAGAATATTCCATATCCGGCGCGAAGCACCCACCGGGAAGAAGGTGTCCATGCCAGCCCGATTCGCGGGCTGAAATTATGGATGGCTTGGTTGAATTCGCTCGGGAGGCGCTCGAAATCATAGCGAATGCCAAAATCGACCGAGACGTGCGGTGCGATCGAATAGTGGTCTTGCACGAAGCCGCCAAAGCTGGTCACCGGGAGATCCACGGCCGGATTGCCGAACGCCTGGCGGTATTGGCTGGGCTGCCCGGAGAGGAAATCCGGGAGCGTGTTGAAGAGATAGACGCCGCCGAAGCCATCCGCAGCCGAGGCTCGCAGGGTGACGCGATTGATGACAGCGCCCGCTTTCCAAATGTGCTTGCCCGCCGTGCGCGTGTAGGTGTAGCCCGCTTGATAATGATTTTCGCGGCGCTCGCTTAGCCCGCCGTAGGGCCGTCCGAATTCCACGATTCCTGCGATGTCAATTTCCGGCCCAACCGATTCCGTTGGGCGAAGGACGGCGTGGCGCGTCGCGGCCTGAAAGCGCAAATCGCCCACGGCATCGGAGCCGTAAACGGTCGTGAGCGAGCCGGAGAGCGCGTTATCGGCAATGAAGCTGCTGCCCCGCGCGCTCAAATCCACGAGGCCGCTCGTGTTGAACGCGTCGCCCGCCTCCCGATTGTTCGTGAATGCGTAGCGCAACATCAAGGAAGTGTTTTTTGTGAGCTGGTGTTCCAGCTTGCCCGCGGCTTCGGTTTCCGCTCGCGAGATGGGGAAAAAATTCGTGGCGATCTGGCGTGTCGCCAGACCAGGGAACGCTCCCGTTGCGAGGAATGAATTGATGGCGGAGGCGGCGGCGGGATCGATGTCCGAGCCGTTCTGGCCGCGATTGTGCTCCTGCTCGATCGCCACGTAGTAAAACGTTCGATCCTTGATGGCCGGGCCGCCCAGAGCAATACCAGCGCGGTAGCGGCGGAAGGATGGTTTCCCCGGTTCGTCCTCGAACGGGTCGCGCGCATTGAGCGAAGCGTCTTGCGCAAAAATGAATGCGTCGCCGTGAATCGTATTTGTGCCCGATCGCGTGATGACATTGATCGAGCCGCCGGAAGCTCCGCCCGATTCCGCCGAGAGGCCATTCTGAACCACTTGAAACTCCTGGACGATCTCCGGAGAAAGTTCTGTGCGGCCCGATCCCGTGTACTCATCGTTGTTGTCGAGCCCGTCGATCGACACCGTGTTGCTGCGAGCGCGCAAACCGCCGAACGTAAAGCCGCTGCCGGCGAGCGGTGTGCTTCCAGCCACGGGTGGCGCCGAAGGGGCGCTCAAAACGCCGGGCGCGAGGAGAACGAAATCCAGGGAGTTGCGGCTCTGAACAGGCAATTCCTCAATTCTCTCGCGGTCTACCGGAGACACGACGGAGGCTTGCGAGAGGTCGAACGTCTGCTGTTGGGCGTTCACGCTGACTTTCTCGGAAAGCGACGCGGGAACAAGGACGATATCCAGATGTGTGGTTTGGCCGAGCGTCAGATCGAGATCGGTCTGCCGGTAGGGCGCAAAACCGGCCTGATTTACGCGTACTTCATAGGAGCCAACCGATAGCGCCTCCGCGTGGAAAGTCCCCTCCTCATTCGTTTCCGTGTCGCGAGCCTGATTCGTGGAAACATTGCGAACAACGACAGCTGCTCCAGAAATGGCGGCCCCGCTGCTATCCCTCACTGTGCCTTCCAGGGCGGCCGCAACCCTTGAGCCCTGAGCGCCAACATCGGGCGGAAACACGAACATCCCAATCGTGACTGCCCATGCAATTGCAACGGCGTGCGTATGAACCGAACAGGTGTTGGCAATCACTTCGAGTCTCCTTTTCCGCTGAATCATTGATAGAAACAGGAAAGCCATTCTCCATGTAACTCACAGATGAGTGTCCGTGCACGGGGACGAATTCGAGAAATACACTTCTAGAGCCAGCGAATTGGCAGTTTCGGGAGCTCTAGACGCGAAGCGCGGCAGGAGGGGGACTTGCAGGGATCGAAACATCCGAAGCCCAGTTGGTCGTTGCCGAAAATAACGGATGTATGCGCCCATAAATAATCGCTTCCGTCTGAGAATCCGGCAAAGTGATTCGAGGTATAAGCCACTTCAGCGAAAAGGCAACGCCAACACACAAAGCGAGGACAACGAAGGTGTACTCGGTGTCGTTTCCGGTCTGAAGAGTATGGTCCCACTGGTCGAACATCTCGGCCAGCTGGCAAACAAAACAGATCGCCAAGGCAATCGTTACTATCAGGAATGAGGCTCGCGATCTCATCGTCCAAACGATACCTTCATCCCGCGCCGGAGGTCAATGGGGATGCGCGATTTGCTCTAATGAGGCCGCGATGTGAGAATGGAATTACGGTCGTAATGCTCTCTCCGGTAAACTATAAGGGAGACATTTGTGACGCTCATTGGAGAGTGTGGCCCGCATTCGCTTGGCCGGCCTAATTCCAAGGCCACCTTGCTTATGGGAGACGTACGTTGGATCGAAGAGATACACGACTCGCCGCGCTGAAGCATCTCCTGGAGGAGAGGATCGTCATTTTGGACGGCGCCATGGGCACGATGATCCAAGCGCAGCAGCTGGAGGAAGCGGCGTTTCGCGGCTCGCAATTTCTGAAGCACCCGCGCGACCTGCGGGGAAACTTCGACGTGCTGAACTTGACGCAGCCGGGCATCGTGCAGGCCGTTCAACGGCAATATCTCGAAGCCGGCGCCGACATCATCAAGACCAACACATTTAACGCGAATGGAATTTCCGCTCTCGATTACGGCCTCGAACATCACATTCACGAACTCAACGTCGCAGGCGCGAAAATCGCCCGCGCGGTGGCCGACGAATACGAAGCCGCGCATCCCGGCGAATACCGCCTCGTCGCGGGTTCGATGGGGCCGACCAATCGCACCGCCTCGATGTCGCAGGATGTGAACAGCCCCGCTTCGCGCGGCGTGACCTTCGACAAATTGCGCGAGGTGTATTACGAGCAGGCGCGCGGCCTCGTGGAAGGCGGCGTGGATCTTCTGCTTCTCGAGACGATCTTCGACACGCTGAACGCCAAGGCTGCGCTCTTCGCCATCAGCCAATACAATGACGAATATTTTGCGGCTTCCGGGCGGCGCGTCCCGGTCATGGTTTCCGTCACGATCACCGACCAGAGCGGGCGCACGCTTTCCGGGCAGACGGTGGAAGCGTTTTGGATTTCCGTTTCGCACATGGATCTGCTGAGTGTGGGCATCAACTGCGCCCTCGGCGCAAAGCAGATGCGCCCGTACATCGAGGAGCTTTCGCATCTCGCGCCCGTGCACATCAGCTGTCATCCGAATGCGGGGCTTCCCAACGCGTTCGGCGGCTTCGACGAGACGCCGGAATCGATGTCCGCGGATCTGCGCGATTTTGCGGCGAGCGGCTGGCTGAACATCGCCGGCGGCTGCTGCGGAACGACGCCCGCGCACATCCGGGCGATTGCCGAAGCCGTGCGCGGGATCAAGCCGCACGCGCTCTCAAATCCGGAGCGCTACACGCGATTCAGCGGGCTCGAGCCGCTGGTGCTGCGGCCGGATTCGCGCTTCGTCAATATCGGCGAGCGCACCAACGTTACCGGCTCGCCCAAATTTTCCAAGCTGATCCTCGCCGGGGAACTCGAAGCGGCGCTCTCCGTGGCGCGGCAGCAGGTCGAAAACGGCGCGCAGATCATCGACATCAACATGGACGAAGCCATGCTCGATTCCGAGCAGGCCATGACCACGTTTCTGCACCACATCGCCGCGGAGCCGGACATCGCCCGCGTGCCGATCATGATTGACAGCTCCAACTGGAAAATCATCGAAGCCGGGCTGAAATGCATCCAGGGCCGGGGCATCGTGAATTCCATCAGCCTGAAGGAAGGCGAAGAAGCTTTCCGGCAGCGGGCGCGGCTCGTGCGGCGCTACGGCGCGGCCATGGTGGTGATGGCGTTCGATGAAAAGGGCCAGGCGGATTCGCTGGCGCGCAAGATGGAAGTGTGCGGGAGAGCTTACCGGATTCTCACCGAAGATGCCGGCGTCGCTCCGGAAGATATTATTTTCGATCCGAATATTCTGACCGTGGCCACGGGCATCGAAGAGCACAACAATTACGCCGTCGATTTCATCGAAGCCACGCGGCAGATCAAGGCCAAGCTGCCCTACGCAAGAGTGAGCGGCGGCGTCAGCAATATTTCCTTTTCTTTCCGCGGCCAGAACGTGGTGCGCGAGGCGATGCACTCCGCGTTTCTGTACCGCGCGATTCAGGCCGGCCTGGACATGGCCATCGTGAACGCGGGCCAGCTCGCGGTCTACGAAGAGATTCCAAAGGATTTGCTGAATCTGGTCGAGGATGTGTTGCTTAACCGGCGTCCCGACGCTACCGAACGTTTGTTGGCGTTCACGGAAACCGTAAAAGCCAAAGTAAAGGGAGAGGTGGAAGAAGACTCGTGGCGCAGCGGCACTCTCGAGGAGCGCCTGACGCACGCGCTCGTGAAGGGCGTCACGGATTACATCGAGGAAGACACCGAAGAGGCGCGGCAAAAATACGGCAAGCCGCTGGCGGTGATCGAAGGCCCGCTCATGAACGCCATGAACGTGGTTGGAGATCTCTTCGGATCGGGGCGAATGTTTCTGCCGCAAGTGGTGAAAAGCGCGCGGGTGATGAAAAAAGCGGTGGCGTATCTGCAGCCATACCTCGAAGCGGAAAAGCAGGCGGGCGGCGTGTCCGTCAAGGGACGCATCGTCATGGCCACGGTGAAGGGCGACGTCCACGACATCGGCAAAAATATTGTGGGCGTGGTGCTGGGCTGTAACAACTACGAAGTGATTGATCTCGGCGTGATGGTGCCGAGCGAAAAAATCCTGAAGACCGCGCGCGAAACGGGCGCTCATTTAATCGGGCTGAGCGGCCTCATCACGCCTTCGCTCGAGGAGATGACCCACGTGGCCAAGGAAATGGAGCGCGAAGGATTCACCGTTCCGCTGCTGATCGGCGGCGCGACAACCAGCCGCACGCACACGGCGGTGAAAATCGCGCCTTCGTACCGCCAGCCGGTGATCCACGTGCAAGACGCATCGCGCGCCGTCGGCGTGGTGGGGAGTTTGCTCAGCGCCGAGATGAAGGACCATTTCACGGAAGAAAACAGCAAGGAACAGGAGAGCGCGCGGGAAAAACATTCCTCGCGGAAGGCGCAGCCCCTTTTGCCTTTCGCGGAGGCGCGGAACAAGAAACCCGTTTACGATTGGCCCGCGTATGAGCCGCCGCGGCCGTCGTTCCTCGGAACGCGCGTGTACAATCCTGTCCCGCTCGAAGAAATCGTTCCTTACATTGACTGGACGCCGTTTTTTCACGCCTGGGAGCTGCGCGGCATTTATCCGAAAATTTTCGAGCAGGAAGGAGTGGGCCCGAAAGCGAAGGAGCTTTTCGACGACGGCCAGAAGCTGCTTGCTTGCATCGTTCGCGAAAAATTGCTGGAGGCGCGCGCCGTGGTCGGATTTTTCCCCGCGAACAGCGTGCAGGACGACATCGAAGTGTACGCGGATGAATCACGACATTTGCTCACGACATTCCACACCTTGCGCCAGCAGCTCGTGAAGGGCAACCAGGAGCCCAGCTACGCCGTGGCGGATTTCGTCGCGCCGCGCGAGAGCGGCCGCATGGATTATCTCGGAATGTTCGCGGTCACCGCAGGTTTGCGCATCGAACCGCTGGTCTCAAGATTTGAAAAAGAGAATGACGACTACAACGCGCTGATGGCCAAGGCGCTCGCCGACCGCCTGGCCGAGGGACTCGCCGAACTCACCCACAAACGCGCGCGTATCGAATGGGGCTACGGCAAGGACGAGAATCTGAACCACGACGATCTCGTGCGCGAACGCTATCGCGGCATCCGCCCCGCGCCCGGCTATCCCGCGCTGCCCGATCACACCGAAAAGCGCCCGCTCTTCGATCTGCTGTGCGCGGAAAAAAACACGGGCATCACGCTGACGGAAAATTTCGCGATGTATCCGGCGGCCTCGGTAAGCGGCTTTTACTTTTCTCATCCCGAATCGAAATATTTCGCCGTGGGAAAGATCGGCCGCGACCAGGTTGAGGACTACAGCCGCCGCAAAGGCCTAGACTTGCGCATCGTCGAGCGCTGGCTGGCCCCCAATTTGAATTACGATCCCGACGCCGCCTAGCTTTTGTAGCTCAAGTGGCGCGGGCTTCAGCCTGCGGGTTTTTCTGGTTCACTAGATAAACCAAAACCCGCAGGCTGATGCCCGCGCCACTTAACAACAAAAAAGCCGGTGCTGACCGTGAGGTCAGCACCGGCTGGATGATTGGTTTGTTCCCCGAATGCCTGCTTGACTACTTCCCCAGGGTCGGAGCCGAACCCGGGAGGGTATACCGCAAGTTGAGGAACGCCATGTTCAAGTGGGCATCTTCCCCGCCGGTACTAACTGCCCACGGGTTACGCGACAAATAGGAATATTGGCCCATAAAATTCAAAGCGCCATATTTCGCGTCCTTCCACAGCGTTTGGTTGAAGCCAATCGTCTCTTCCTGAATCGCCCGATTTTGGCTATTGGCCGACCCAACATAACCGTAGCCGATTAGAGGTTTGGGGGTGGCAGAAGAGGTCGTGTCGATCGAGAAATTCGGCTCGATGTAGACGCCGCCGTAGTAAGCATAGAAAAATGAATTCTTGTGAGTCAACTCGATGCCGGAAACGGTCGACCCTGCCTTGATGGGAGAGATCGTGCCGTCGGGCCGGACAATCACGTCGGGAGCGAGGCCGAAAATGTACCGGCCGATTCCGTCACCGATGAAATTGTTGGTCAGGACGCGGAAGCCCTTGAACAATTCAACATTCACGTTGAAGAAGCCGCCGCCGCCGGTCTTTACATTTGTTGCCCCCACACCGGCAAGTAGAGTGTAGTCCTTGAATTGACGCTCGATTCCGCCGATCTCCAAGTGAAATCTTTTTGTCGGCTCAATCGCGAGTTTGGCAATAATATCCGGTGAGAGGTTCGGAACAGTAAGCGTTGTGGCCCCGTTGTTAAACTCTGGAGTCACGAGCGTGCTCAGACCGGAAGGAAGAGTGATGGTTCCGCCGCCCCCTGAGCCCCCGATGTACTGCTCTGGGCTATCCAGCGCCACGGCAAAAGCCGCCTTGTCCGAGGGAAGGTGATAGACGAACCGTAGTTCCGGGATACGTCCCCAAAACAAGCCCGCCTGGTAGTTCACGTCTATGTCCTGCGAATAGAAGATATCCCCTGGCAAGGGCGAAATCCCGTTCCGGCCCGGCGTGATTAAGCTCCACGTTTGGCCGCCAAGTATTTCCCAACTTCCCCTTCGAACATCGACCCAATACAACCGGGAGCGTAGAGTGTTGCTGTTGCTGGTCACTGCCACGTTTCCGCCGTTGTTTCCAAGGAAGTCTGCTTCCATGTAGCCGATGACGTGCGCGTCGTGAACCATTGCATCCACGCGAAAGCCGATGCGTGAGTTCTGCATGTTCTCACGGAGTTCGCTCAAATTACCCGCGAAGGCATTCGAGGTCTTAAATGGAACGCTTCCGAAGTTCGTGCCGATGCCGCTCCCGCCGTCCTTACTGCGAAACACGCCGGTGAAATCCATGAATCCGACCGGCGTGATGTAGGCGGAACCGACGCGAAGCTGGAGCGGCGACACTTCATCGTCCCCCTTTTGTGCTGGTGCCCCCGCGGGAGTTGCCGGCGTAACGGTCGCGCTCGAAATCGGCGTGGCCGTGGCGATGGCTGCGGTCACCGCGGAAGGGGTAGCCACCGGTTCCGCAGGCGTCGCGCTGAGCTTTTCCTCCAGCGCCTCCATTCTCAGTTGTTGCGCTTTTAGCGCGGCGCGCTGCGACTCGAGTTCCGCCCTTTGTTCCTCCACCAGGCTGCGCAGCTCCAACATCTCGCTCTCAATGGCGGAAGCTTCCGGCTTCACCGCCGTGGGCTTATCCGGCACGGACGACGCACTGCTTGCCGCCGCAGGCGTGTCTTCCTTCCCCGTCTCGCCGGCATTGCGCGCCAAAAGCGGCATGGCCGCAATGCTCATGCTTAGCAACACTGCTGCGAATAATCGCATTTCGTTTCCTCCTGAAAATGAAGTCTTGGGACTGGATTTCATGCATGAATCTGTATTGGGATTGCGTGGCGCTATCAAGATCCCCCCGCGCATTTGCGCAAGAGCAGATATTTATCTGATAAGACCCCATCCCTCACTGGGGGAAAGACCCACGCGGACTGCGCCTCGGCAGAAAGTTCCATCTGGCGTCCTCTTCTCAAAGTCAAACAGTTCCCTTCCTCGAATTGGGGCACGGCTCAGACACTTCCCGGCTGTGAAGAGCCTATCGGCACGGGCTTAATGGTCTGTGAGAGGAATGTTAATTCTGTGTTACATGCTTAAATTGGGCCCGGCCAGCCGGAAAGTGAAGCCCCTGTAATTCTTGTATGTGCCTGTAATATAGGAACTTAGATGGACAGTTGAATGGAATTACGATCCCACATAGATTGATACCCAGTAGGAGAAAACTTACCAAGACGAACGCTGCCGGGCTAGCCGTAATGTGCCTTCTGGCATGGCCTCTTCTAGCGCAAACTTCTGATGTCAT
The DNA here is from genome assembly GCA_963813185.1 of uncultured Acidobacteriota bacterium. Taxonomy (GTDB): domain Bacteria; phylum Acidobacteriota; class Terriglobia; order Acidiferrales; family UBA7541; genus Palsa-360. The sequence continues at coordinate 46,757 of CAWEYA010000016.1, read as the reverse complement.
TACGATGGACCAGGAGCCTCACCACCATCTCACCCTCCAAAATGACTATGTGAAGATATCTGAGGTGGAAGTTTCGCCCGGAGATCCGATCGTTTTGCACCACCACGACCAGGACACCGTCGCCATTGCCATAGGCGACCTGGAAGTAACGGTCGGCATCCCCGGCAAGCCGGATGTGCACCAGAAAAATGCGGACGCCCAGGTCCGCCTCCAGCGTGGAGGCTATGTGCATTCCACGCATGTCGACGGGGATATGCCTTACCACACCGTTGCCGTGGAACTCCTGCGCCCGCAGACCAAATTTCACAATGTCTGCGCGGTCATCCTCCCGGGCCAGCCGCTGCTAGACTCCGAACAGACCCGAGTACGCCTTGTCCGCGTCCTTCCCCACCAATCGATGAACCTTGCGGCATATTCCGCCTCCCAGGGCGCGCCCCAATTGATCGTGGCGCTGGATGCCGCCACGATTTCTTTCCCTTCCTCCAAAGAAAAGGCAAAGGCGCTGCGCCCGGGCGACTTCGTCTGGTTTGACGCCGGACTGCGCCCCGAACGCGTGTTTCAGAATCGCGGCGGCTCGGAAGCGCGGTATATCGAGATCCTTTTCCCACATATGCCATAAGGCGATCAAGGCGTCCGGTACCGGGCAATGATCCTCCCGTCCATTCTCGAAAAAGTCAGCTGGGGAATCGCGCTGATCGTCTTGCTCTCGCAGCGGCGGCTCCCTCTATCCGCCTTTGCCATCGGCTCGGTGGACTGGATTTTTGCCTTTCTATTTCTCGCCGCATACTTCAGGACCAAATCCGCCCGCGCCGCCGTGTGATCCGCCATTCTTTGAACCCTTCACGCCATTTATGGTAGATTGGTTTTCTATAAACTCTCGTTATAGTGGTATTGAGATCCTAGTGGCGCATGCTTCAGCTTGCGGGTTTTTCGCCCTCGCAAGGGCCAACCCCCGCAAGCTGAAGCATGCGCCAATTGAGAGGCCCCATGGACCTATCCCAATTGCACGTGTTTCTCACCGTGGCGAAGGAGCAAAGCTTCTCCCGCGCCGCGGAAAAACTCTACCGCACGCAGCCCGCAGTAAGCATCGTCATCCGCAAGCTCGAAGAATCGGTAGGACAGCCGCTGCTGGTTCGTGGGGCCCGCCAAGTAAAACTCACCGACGCCGGCGAACTCCTGCGCGATTACGCCGAGCGCCTGCTCAACCTGCGCGACGAAATCCAGAACGGAATGGAAGACCTCAAGAGCCTCGGCCGCGGCGAGCTTCGCCTCGGAGTGAATGAAAGCTCGATCCACGCGCTGCTCCCGGCCCTGGCGCGCTACCGGAAACTGTACCCCGGCGTGAAGCTCATCATGCACCGCACCTTTTCGCGCGACATCCCGCAGGAAGTGCTCAATTACCGCCTGGACCTCGGCACCGTCTCCTACGTCCCGCAGGACGCGAAACTCGCGGCCGTAGAAATCCTGCAGGACGAGCTGACGTTCGTCGTCCCGCCGAAGCACAAGCTGGCCCGCCGCCGCTCGGTGGACATCAAGGAACTGGGCGAGGAAACATTCATCGCGCACAACGTCGAGTCGCCCTACCGTTCGCGAGTCATTCAACTGTTCGAGAAGCACCGCGTTCCGCTGCACCGCGACATCGAAATGCCCACGATCGAAAGCATCAAGCGCTTCGTGCAAATGGGCATGGGCGTAGCGATCGTGCCAAGAATGTGCGTGCAATGGGAAGTAGAGAGAAAGCTCCTGGCCGAAGTCCGCATCCGCCAATTGAAAATGCCGCGCTCGCTGTACCTAGTCTCGCGCCGCGGCGCCAAGCTCTCCCACGCCGCCGAAGGGCTAATGCGCCTGCTGAACGCATGACCCGCTTTCCTTCAATCCGATGGCGTGATAATCGAGAGTCGCGGAAATGCGACCCTGTAGATGCGATCATCGAAGGTAAGCAGTGCGAACCCGTTCCGGAAAGCGTGGGCGCCGATCAGGAAATCAGCGCCGTCACGTAAAGATATGATTCGATCAATCCTGGTTCTGCCCATGACCCTCGACTCGGAAGACGGCCTTGCTCAGAGCCAAAGCAGCGGCAATCCGGAGACATGTTTCGCCGAAAGGATGGTTGCTTAGAAACAAAAGGAGAATTGCACCGGCAAAGACCACATTGCGAATCAATTCGCTGAGAGCGCGCAAGCCATCTGGAGTTCCAATGCTTTGTACCAAAAAGGTTCGGTAGCTATGCTGCATCCGAGGCGATTCTCGTCGGCGATTCCGTTTGGAATGGTTCGACATCAAACCCTCTCGCGGACGCTCGCTGGGGTGCAGTTCATGTTCCAAACGCGAACAGATTGCGCGAGAAAGAAGTCCCAAATCGGGACAAAACTAACTTGTTTCGTTACAATCCGTGACCAGCTCTCGCTTCCTATTTGTCATTGGGCTTTCGCTTTTCCTTTGCAGGTCCACAAGTTAGTTGCCGTTCACTTTTGAAACTGCTCTTCCCAAAATGAAATCCGCCGAGATGAAAACGCCGCGCTCGCCGCACCTGGTTTAGCGGCGGTCCATTGATGCGCTCCCATAAATATGGGAGAATGGGCTTATGAAAACGACCCTCGAAATTCCCGATTCCCTCTTTCGACGCGCCAAATCCGTTGCCGCGACCCGGGGTATTCGTCTGCGTGAGTTTGTTACCGAGGCCGTCAAGGACAAACTGGCAGCCGAGGCTCGGACCGGCGAAAAACCCTGGCTTAAGCATATGGGCAAGTTGAAACGCTTGCACAAGGAGACGCTTCGCATCAACCGCCTGATCGAGCAGGATTCGGAGAAGATAGATCCGGAGATGTGGCGTTGATTTTGGATACCAACGCCCTATCGGCTGTTGCCGATGGCGAGGCTTCCGCCATGGAAGTGGTTGCCGGCGCCGATCGCGTTGCTGTCCCTGTGATCGTATTGGGCGAATATCGGCTTGGAATCGCCCAGTCCCGCCACCGGGCCAGCTATGAGAGCTGGCTTCGCCAATGGATCGCTGCGGTGACGGTTCTAGACATTGACGATGGGACCACCCACTCCTATTCAGCCATCGGCCTCGAATTGAAACGGAAAGGCAAGCCCATTCCCGCCAACGATCTTTGGATCGCCGCACTCTGCCGCCAGCATTCCCTCCCTCTTGTAAGCCGGCACCAGCACTTTGATTTTGTTGCCGGACTCCGGCGCCTCGATTGGTGAAAAGTAGCGGCCGTTTCGCGCTGTCCTCGAATTTCCGTTCCGCGCCCGTATGTAACCAAGTTCTTCGAGAAATACCGCACCACATTCTCGCGCCACGCTGCGCCGCGACATCGAAATGCCCACGATCGAAAGCATCAAGCGCTTCGTCCAAATGGGCATGGGCGTGGCCATCGTCCCGCGTATGTGCGTCCGCTGGGAAGTCGAAAGAAAACTCCTGGCCGAAGTCCGCATCCGGCAACTTTAGATGCCTCGCTCGCTTTATTTAGTTTCGCGCCGCGGCGCGCGCCTCTCGCATGCAGCCGTCGGGCTCATGCATCTGCTAAAAGCGTAATGGCGGGGATTTGGTCGGAAACCTACAAGTCTTTTACGTTCAAAATCGTAAGACGTGGGAATGCCGCGCGATAGAGGCGGTTATCGAGCGAGAGAAGAGGAATTCCATGTCGGACGGCGTGGGCGCCAATCAGGAAGTCCGCAAGAATGCGTCGCGGTCCGGGACCGGCATGCGACCGCCGGCGTGCCGCATAGGCTTGAAATGCGCGGCCTGCAGTTCGCCAGATCATTTCATCCATGCTCCAATCCACCACGATGCCTGATTCCCGAAAGAAATCGTCGAGAAATTCTTCGTTTCTCGAAGGAAAGCCAAGCAGTTCGGCATACACCGGGGCCGAAGCGATTAGGCCTCCGCGCCCCAACGCCGCATCCAGCGCGGACCGCACGGGAAGATTCAGGTCGTCTTCCCGGTCCCAGAGGACCACAAGGATATTGGTATCAATCGCAGTCGTCATGGCCGCGCATTTCGCGAATATATTTGAGGATAGCCTTCTTGCCGCGGGGAATTCCGGGATTGCCGATTCCCCGATATTTCTCAAACGGGCTCTCAGTTCGCACCGGACGGACGCGGCAGTCCGCCCCGTCCGTTTCAAATTCCAGCTTGTCGCCAGGCCGCACACTTAAGGCGCGGCAAATCTCAAACGGTACGGTGATCTGCCTCTTACTCGTGATTCGAGCTTGCCTTTTCACGAAGGTTCTCCCTCCTCCTTACTATATCACTCTCCTCCTTACTTTGCGGAATGAAGTCTCCGCAACGATAACCAGGAGATTGGATTACCTGGGCGGGGCTGATGAAGTGTATTGCCCGTGTAACACGGGCTTGCTGTCATTCCGAGGGCCTGTTCTTGGCCCGAGGAATCTCTCTGTGCTCTACTCCAAAGAAGGGGAGATTCCTCGGGCCAAGAACAGGCCCTCGGAATGACGAGTCGTTTTGGGGCGTTTCATTTAGAATGTAACTATCAAGAACCGGAAAACGCGAGTTTACGAATTCACTAAATCATAGACGAATCGGAGTAAAAACATGACACCTGAGAAACCTGATGTCGTAACCTCATACGGTCCCTGCCACAAATGTGGCAGAAATATAGAAGAGCCCGACAAGCCAGTGAAGTATCTTGAAAACGCCTATCATCAGAAATGCCTTCCAACGAAGGAGGAGGAAGAAGCAAAGAACAAATCCTATACGTAGCCGGCTCTTCCCGGATTGGGGCTCGCACCGGACAGAAACTATGGGTTTCATGAGCAAATTTGGTTGGCTAAAGCAACTTGTACGCCCAGATAGACGCGCCCGAACTCCCTCGGGCGTAGATTACGAGGCCGAGTACCGCAAGTACCGCGATGAGGGGCTTCGAGCACTCGCTCAGGAGAGAATTTCGGAAGCTATCGAGGCGCTAGGACATGCGGCGCTTTTCCACGCCAACGATCCCGAGGCGCATTTTGCCTTCGGACGGGCGTTCGTTCTGGCAGGGAAGATAGAGGCCGCGCGGCAGTCTTTTCTGCGTGCCTTGAATTTGAATCCGGGCCTTCCGGAAGTCCGGGCTGCCCTCTTGGCCCTACCGCCGATACCGCCGGGACGAGATGAGTTTCAACTGAATCAGCTTCTTCAAGTGCCAGAGCTGAAATCCTGTTTTTTCATTCTAGAGGCCAAGAAGGGGGGCTTCGGTGCAGTCTATATAGTCGAGGATTGGCTGGACCAAGAGCAGTCAGCATTCAAAACATTTCAAGCAAGCTATCTTTGGAGTGATGACGACCGCAAGCGATTCGAGCGAGAAGCTGTCAATTGGATAATGCTCGACCGCCATCCGAACATTGTTAGCGCAAAGGGCCTGTTCGCCATTGAAGGTTTTCCCTGCCTATGGCTTGAGTATTTGCCGCATAACCTCGCTGATTTGTTGCAAGGTGGACCACTAACTCCGAAATCCGGGTTGGAGCTATCGTTCCAGTTTTGCGATGGAATGTCCTATGCAAGTCGGAAACTCGGACTAGTTCACCGCGACATCAAGCCCTCAAATTGCCTTCTAACAGAGGATTCGCAAACATTGAAAATAGCTGATTGGGGATTGTCGCGAACATTCGCTGAACTCGGTGAAAGATCGCTAGGGTTGTCGGATTTGAATCCTGAGATTGGATCGCAGTTCACCACCGTGGCTGGAACGCCGCAGTATATGGCTCCTGAACAGTTTCGTATTGGAGCGCCATTGGACACCCGAACGGACATCCACGCTTTTGGTGTCATGTTGTACCAGATTTTAACAAACGATTTGCCGCCAATTGGGTACTTGGCTTTCTCTCACGTCACACGCTCCCCTGCTTCTCAAGGAATCCCGGATAAGCTAAAGGAAATCATACTTCGTTGCGTGCACCCAAATTTTCAGGAACGCCCTAGCGATTTTATAGAGCTGAGACATACCTTGGAAGTAGCTTATCGCGAATTGACAGGGGTACTCGCGCCTCCTGCGGCGCATGAAGTCGAAATGACATTTGCCGACTGGAATGACAAAGGTCTCGGTTTGTCCCAGTTGGGATATCCCAATGAGGCTTGCGTTTGCTTCCAGAACGCAGTTGGCATTTCCCCGAACAATGCAATTGTATGGATGAACTACGCTGGGGAGCTATGGACGTTGGGCCGCCTGGAGGACGCCCTAGCGTGCGTTGACCGGGGTTTGCTGATCGATTCTAGTGAACCGGGGCTATGGAAAAACAAGGGCCTCATCCTAAAATCGATGGATCGGTCCGCCGAAGCTAGCGTGTGTTTTGAAAGGCTCTTGGAACTCCAATCCAACACTGGCTCCTCCTCTACTTTACGCGACTTGGCTGTAATTCTATACAACGATGGTGATCTTGAGTCCGCTCTCAGATGTTGTGATGCTGGACTTACTTCCAACGGACGCGACGCCGAGTTGTGGTTCGGTAAAGCACTCGTCCTAGCCAAATTGGGGCAATATGAGCAGGCGCTTGCAAGTTGCAAGGAAGGCTTGGCGATTGAACCACGCAATTACAAGCTTTGGTCTATCGAAGCCGATGCATTGAGGAATCTGGGCCGTTTAGAAGACGCGCTCCTCGCGTGTGATCGGGGGCTCGAGATCAAGCCCGATCACGGCGAGCTGTGGTACAGCAAAGCCTTCCTCCTACTAAGGCTGCGGCATTTTGAACAAGCGCTTGTAGCATGCAAAGAAGGCTTGGCCGTTGACTCTCGCAATCACGACTTTTGGTCTATTCAGGCTTATGCTCTTCGGAATTTGGGGCGGCTGGAGGAGGCACTTACCGCCTGTAACCAGGGCCTCAAGATCAAGCCAAGCGACACGATGCTGCTAGAGAATAAGGGCTTGACACTTATTTCGCTCGGCAACGCACAGGAAGGGGAAAAGTATCTACAGATAGCGGAGCTATTTAAGAACTAGTCCGTGTAATTCCGAGGGGAATAAACGAGGACGCCGAAAAAAGCAAAGGCGCACCAAGTACTTGGTGCGCCTTTGCTTTTTTTCGGTAAGCTCTTTGAAAAACTGGGTCGATGAGATCTGACAGAACCCGCTCGAAGGTCGAATCGTTCGAGCGATTACCTCGGATCCCCGTGAGAGGTTCCGAAGCTTGGGCAACTTCACCTGCACACCTGCACAGGATCGTTTGCCGCTATGTTTAGAAAGGAGGTGATCCAGCCGCAGGTTCTCCTACGGCTACCTTGTTACGACTTCACCCCAATCATGGGCCATACCTTGGGCGCTGGCCTCCTTGCGGTTGGCTCGGCGACTTCTAGTACAGCTCACTTTCGTGATGTGACGGGCGGTGTGTACAAGGCCCGGGAACGTATTCACGGCGTCGATCTGATACGCCATTACTAGCGATTCCAGCTTCATGCAGCCGAGTTGCAGACTGCAATCCGAACTGAGCACGGTTTTATCCGATTAGCTCCCCCTCGCGGGTTCGCAACAGTCTGTACCGTGCATTGTAACACGTGTGTAGCCCTGGACATAAAGGCCGTGCTGACTTGACGTCATCCCCACCTTCCTCTCCGTTATCCGGAGCAGTCCTCGTAGAGTTCTCCCTTGCGGGTAGCAACTACGAGTAAGGGTTGCGCTCGTTGCGGGACTTAACCCAACACCTCACGGCACGAGCTGACGACAGCCATGCAGCACCTCTACTACTGTCCCTTGCGGGAAGACGATATTTCTACCGTTGGTCAGTAGCGGTTCAAGCCCAGGTAAGGTTCTTCGCGTTGCGTCGAATTGAACCACATGTTCCACCGCTTGTGCGGGCCCCCGTCAATTCCTTTGAGTTTCAGTCTTGCGACCGTACTCCCCAGGCGCAGGACTTAACGCGTTAGCTACGGGACGACTCGCCTACGCGAGCCACCCCAAGTCCTGATGGTTTAGGGCTAGGACTACCAGGGTATCTAATCCTGTTTGCTCCCCTAGCTTTCGTTCCTCAGTGTCAGTTGCGATCCAGCCAGCCGCCTTCGCCACGGGTGTTCCTGCAGATATCTACGCATTTCACCGCTACACCTGCAATTCCACTGGCCTCTCTCGCACTCGAGCACGGCAGTTTTGAAAGCAGCCTCTGAGTTAAGCCCAGAGATTTCACTCCCAACTTGCCGCACCACCTACGAACCCTTTACGCCCAGTAATTCCGAGCAACGCTGGCCCCCTACGTATTACCGCGGCTGCTGGCACGTAGTTAGCCGGGGCTTCTTATACCCGTACCGTCAAACCCTTGCGGGTCATTCGTCCGGGTCGAAAGGGGTTTACACTCCGAGAAGCTTCATCCCCCACGCGGCGTCGCTGCGTCAGGCTTTCGCCCATTGCGCAATATTCCCCACTGCTGCCTCCCGTAGGAGTCTGGACCGTGTCTCAGTTCCAGTGTGGCCGGCCATCCTCTCAGACCGGCTACCGATCAAAGCCTTGGTGAGCCGTTACCTCACCAACTAGCTAATCGGGCGCGGGCTCCTCCTCAGACGGCCTTGCGGCCTTTGAGTCCAAAGACCGGAGTCTTCGGAATGTCATGCGGTATTAGCTCGCCTTTCGACGAGTTATCCCCCATCCGAGGGCAGATTGCCCACGTGTTACGCACCCGTGCGCCGTGCGCCCATCCCCTGTATTGCTACAGAGAACTGCGCACTCGACTTGCATGTGTTAAGCACGCCGCCAGCGTTCGCTCTGAGCCAGGATCAAACTCTCATGTGAAACTGGCTGCTTAGAAAACAAAAAAGCCCGACTCCCATTTCTGGATGTCGGACCTCAAGTTTTCCAAGCGAACTTTTTATCGCTCGATTCACTCAATCCTTTGGCACCTAAATGCCAAAGTCAATCGAACGGGTTCTGGCACATCTCATCTTACCCAGTTTGTCAAAGAGCAATTGCCTCCTGTCCAGCAGGCAGGCTACCGTACAACCCAGCAACTATAGCATCGGTTTCTTGAATGTCAAGCATAAGTCTGGCTGCCGAGTGAAGGTTCTGTGGAAAAAATGCGCATGCTCTTCCGCAAGTCCGAAAGCACAGGCAAACCAATCCTGTTCCGCCGCGCCAAAGGCGCGGAGTTAACCAGCCCAGGGCAACGCCCTGGGTATTTTGCCAGCCCAACGGTCCGCCCTGAAGGGGCGGAGGGATTTCTCCCCTATGAAAACCGGCACGGTTAGTCCCAAAGATAACGCTCATCAAATTCGACTTGATACCGTTTCAAGAATGACCGAAATTCCTCCTCGAAGCTCTTAACACGGTGATGTTTGGCTTGATTGGCGATGTATGTTTTCACTTCTTCCACGCCAGATTGACCAATGGAAAACGCTCCATAGCCGCTCTGCCAATGAAATCCCGCGAATTCCTTTCCTTGGGTTTTGATCCACTTGGAAGTCGCGCGTTTGACCTCCATGACGACTTGAGCCAAAGAATAGTTTTTATTCAGCGCAATTAGAATGTGGACGTGGTCGCGCCACGCGTTTATTGCGACTACATGCGAATCGAGATCACGCAAGACGGCCGAAGCATAGGCGCATAGGGGTTCGCGAACAGGCTCGGTCAAGAATGCCTCACGGTTCTTCGTGCTGAAGACGAGATGAACAAGAATTTTGGCGAGAGATTGCGGCATTGCAGAATCCTGGCGCCCCTTCGGGGCGCCTACGAATTATACCGTCTCTACCCGGGGCGCTGCCCCGGGCTAGTACCCGTCGGCGCTTTCAGCGCCGGAACTTCAGACTAGTCTTGCCTCCGATTAATCGCGCGATGATACACGTCGAAGCAATTTATTTCCTCCCGAATGTCATGCGGGCCAGCTCCTCCTTGATGCGTTTCCGCTTGGCAGGGACTGAAGTCGCGCACAAATGGTCGGCGAGCTTGAAGAACCTCTTCTTTTCCGCGTCGATGTTGCCGCGAAGAATCGGCTGGTTCCGACCCTCGGGTAGCAGCGGTTCCGTGCCAAATCGCCTCACTTCGGCGAGCCATTCAATAGGGTCGAGGTATCGACGCTTTTTGGGGATCTGCTTGGCGACTTTATCCTCTTTTTTCGTCATTCTGGCCTCCCGCCCATTTTAGTACGGCCTGTGTTGATTTGTCGTTGCTGGGTCGAAAACCCACAGGCTAAAGCCTGCGCTACTGAATGCGAATTATCGGTTGCTCCTAAATCTTCCGCGTGGTGAAATCGTCCGTGCAAATGGCTTTGGAGTAGGGAGATGTCTGTGGGAATCAACGAAAAAATTTTAGTGGCTGGGGCGGGCGGATTTATTGGTGGCGCGCTGGTTGCGCTTCTGCGCAAGCAGGGCTTCCGGGATCTCCGGGCGGTCGATGTCAAACCGCTTGACGAATGGTATCAGCGCTTCGAGGATGTGGAGAATCTGTCCCTGGATATGAACCTCAAGGAAAACTGCGAGACGGCTGCGGAAGGCGCTGTGGAGATTTATAACCTGGCGGCGAACATGGGCGGGATGGGCTTCATCGAGAGCAACAAAGCGCTGTGCATGTTGTCCGTGCTGATCAATACGCACATGCTGCAAGCGGCGCTGAAGCACGGGACCGCCAAACGCTTTTTTTACGCTTCGTCCGCTTGCGTTTACAACGGGGACAAGCAGAAGACGTTTGAAGCGCCTTCCCTGAAAGAAGCCGATGCTTACCCGGCGCTGGCGGAAGACGGCTATGGATGGGAAAAATTATTTTCGGAGAGGATGTGCCGTCACTTCATGGAGGATTTCGGCCTCGCCACGCGCGTGGCGCGCTTTCACAATGTTTATGGCCCGTGGGGAACTTGGTTCGGCGGGCGCGAAAAAGCGCCGGCGGCCATCTGCCGAAAGGTGATCGAAGCCAAGGTTTCCGGCAAGCACGAAATTGAAATTTGGGGCAGCGGCGTGCAGACACGCAGTTTCATGTTCATTGACGACTGCACCGACGGCATTCAAAGGATCATGAAGTCCGAAATCCTGGAGCCCATCAACCTGGGCTCGAGCGAAGCGGTGACGATCAATCAGCTGGTGGAGATCGCCGAGGACGTCGCGGGAATCAAGCTCAAGCGCAAGTACGATTTGAGCGCGCCGAAAGGCGTCAACGGGCGGAACAGCGACAACACTTTGATCCAAACGCATCTGCATTGGGAGCCCAGCACGCCGCTGCGAGCGGGCCTCGAAAAAACGTATCGCTGGATCTACGATCAATATATGGCGCGGGAAAGAGGCGAAGCCAGCGTGGTCCGCGAATCCGGGATTGTTAGGTAGTTTTCTTCTTCGCAAAAAATCGCATTCTCTTTTATATGAATTACGAATCGGCGACAGCGATTTTTCGGCCGGCAGATGCATGTGTTGCTCGAAGACCCTTCTCGTGTGGTTCCACGACACTTCTGCCACAACTGCTTGACCGCATGCCGGCAGCCCTCAATACGGAGCGTAGTATCCCGGGCCGACGCGCAGCATATGGTGCCAGGCGATGGGAAACGCCCACCAGACAAGTGAGCCTAGCAGTGACTGGCCAACCGCAAGCGGCAGAATGTTTCGTTCACACAAAAACATCCATGCCATTGCGGTTCCGGCGACGAACGTCAAAGGGAGGAGCACAGGATTCGGCCAATGCAAGGCGCTGAAGATTGCTCCAGCAAGCAAGCCGGCGAGCCAGCGGCGCTTGAGGAGAGAAACGAGACGGTTTGTCAAAAGAGAATTAAGGGCGATCTGTTGCACCAGGCAAAATAGGAAGTAGGTCCACAGCCTGCCGAACGAGCGATAATTTGGAGGCGCGTGCAACTGCTGCCCGAGAGCCATGCCGATCAGGAACAGCGCGAGGGCAAACCCTCCGTAAACGATGGCCGCTTGTTTCGTCGCGGGCCATAGCTTGTCGGCGCGCATTCCCAGAGTTTTTGGGGTATCGCCATGAATCCAGAAGCTCGCTGCGAGCCAGGCGACGGCTCCCAACCAGGAGAGCGGCTCGGCAAATTGGCCGCGCCAAATGTACCAGCCAATGAAAATTGGAACGAAGAAAACATCGGCTAGAGTCAGTCCCGTGCGCAAATCGGCATTCATGTTGCGTACCACAACCTGGCGGCCCAAAAGCTATTGGCTGCGCATCACGGCTCGATGATAGCACTCCTTTTTGTGCTGCTTGGGCGGCAGGAATTCAAAAACTTTTAACGCAGTGAGCACAGAGAAAAGCACGGGTGGCGGCGTTCCTGCTCGCTCTTCGTCATCCGATGCATTGGAATTTCTCTGTGGGCCTCTGCGCTCCTCAGTGTTCTTTGTATTGCGCTTTTGGTTTTTCTCCGGCTGACGCGCTACTTCGCGGGATGCAGGAGGAGCTTTTGCATGCGCCAGTTAATCAACTCACCTACGTAGATTTCATTTTCCGACGGGCAAGCGATCTCGTGAATCCAACCGAATTCCTTGAGCTGCCTGCCGGTTCCGCCAAGCTTGCCCAGAACTTTTCCATCCAGGCTGATCTTGTAGACCCTCCCAGGAAAAGCGTCCGAGGCGTACAGCACTTGATTCGGCCCGGGCGTGATGCAAACCGTCCAGGGCGCGCCGGGCCCCATGGTTCCCACCAAATCGACGGGCGGCTTGTTGCCGATGATCGGCACCGTATTCGCGTAATCGAAGGGCTCGCTGATCTTGATATTGCGGAGATATTTGCCGTCGCCATCGAACACTTCAATCCGGGAATTGCCTCGGTTGGCGACGTACACATTTCCCTGCGCATCGGTGGCGATGCTGTGGGGCGTGTTGAGCTGGCCGGGCCCGCTGCCGGGCTCGCCAAACGACTTCATCCATTTGCCGTTCTTGTCGTATTTGGCGACGCGCGAGTTGATGTAGCCGTCGCTGATGAACGTTTCGCCGGCTGCGTCCCAGGCCATGTCGGTGACCTGCCGGAACAATCCATCGACCGGAGGCAGCGGAGGCTTGGGATGCTTGAGCGGCTCGGTGCTTTCGTCGGAGGCTTCCTGCTTGCGCCCGAACACCATGATGACCTGGCCCTGCGGATTGAACTTGATCACCATGTCGGAGCCTTTGTCTGCGGCCCAGATGTTGTCGTCCTTGTCGACCCGCACCGTATGCGCGAAGGACCAGGCGTACAAGTTGTGGCCGATCTCGCCAAGGAATTTGCCGTCCTTATCGAATTCCAGAAGTTGCGCGGCGCTGGCCGCGTAGGCCGGCCCGGTGGTGTTCCCGCGCGAGAAAATAAAGATGTGTCCCTTGGAATTCACGGCCACGCCGGAAACTTCGCCGATATACATGCCGGCCGGAAGCTTGATTGCGTTGGGCACGGAATCAAATGGAATATCGGGAGCCCCCTGCGCGAAAAGCGCGAGCGGCGCACACAGAAAAAATGCCAGCACGAGCGCAAACTTTTTCATACGAACCTCCCCAATCCTTTAGTAGTGGAGTCAGCTTATTCGCTGAACGCAGAAAGTGAAGCGTTGAGCCCCGATTTTCTGTCCAGTGATTTTGCGGTAATCCGAACGTCGGGAGAATATATCGTTTTGGCCCGCGAACGCCAATGGAAAAGCGATTTCCTGTGGCGGCCGTCCGGCGGGGCGGACGGGCAGGTGCGCGCGATTGCAAAGTGCCAACCTGAAGGTTGGCGCTACGATAGACTGCCAGAAGGGAGGCAAACTTCATGCCCCAGGATTATCTGCTCAAGACGGAGCCTTCGGAATATTCCTTCGCCGACCTCGTGCGAGACGCCGCGACCGAGTGGGAAGGCGTGTCAAACCCAACCGCGGTCAAGAACCTGCGCGAAATGAGCGCAGGCGCAAGGCTGATCATCTATGAAACCGGCGCGCGCAAGAGCGCCGTCGGAACCGCAACGGTCGTTTCCGTGGACGCTTCCGATCCCAAAAATCCCAGAGTCAAAATCAAAGCGGGAAAAGCCATTGAAAAGCCGGTGTCACTCGAGGAAATCAAGGCGCACAAGATGTTCAAGGATTCGCCGCTCGTCCGCATGGGCAGGCTCTCTGTCGTCCCTCTCACGAATGAGCAGTACAATGTTCTTGTGCGCGATTGATCCTATCGGGACAAAGTAGAACGATCGTCGCGCGGGAGTCGTCGATTATTTTCTAGTCTTCGCAATTGAAATGGCACGCGCCCACAGCGAGGCCATGAAGCTCTCGAATACAAGTTCAGCGGCTGGTTCCCTGTAGTCTCCCTTTGCACCGCTCTTGGGATCAGAGAGCAACAGACACGCCGAATCATAGAGTCCTTCCCTCACAAGTTTCGTCAAGAGAATTTCGTATCGTTTCGCATACGAGGCCTGATCAAATTCAGGGAAGACCTTGAAATGCGGTTCTCTGGCCGCCACCGGGCGCAAAGACCCTGGGGCTTCTTGGAGCAACATCAAATATCCTAGCCAAGGACGCGCAGAAGGCTTGAAGGCCCCTTCACGAAAGGCTGCCCAGATATCGCAGGCGCTACCGATAGCTTCTTCTGTACGGTTGTTATAATTATTCCCGAATGACCCGACTTGAGATTTGAACTCGATGCCGGCAAGCAATTGCCCATCCGCTACGATCAAAAGGTCCCACTTCTTTTCAGGTCGGAACCAGCCGGGCAACTCAACTCGAGTGTCGCAATAAACATGGGCCTTTGGCAGGCCATTTTCACAAAGATATTCGCTCACCAGGGATATAAAGCCATTCATCTGACGACCGCCGGTCACCGCTGTTCTCGCGCCGGAATCGCGAGTCCCCGATGTTAGTCCTTGCTTTTGCGCTTGTGTTTCGCGAGTACTCCAAAAATGTCGAATTGCCTTGCGGAGTCTTTTGTCGAGTTCTGGATTGAGAGCCATTCTGAAGTTATTCGGCTGGACCCACGTTTATTTTTGCCGTGCTAAATAGAGAGGCGGTTTCCCCTTCGATTCGCTTTCTTGCGAGCTTGAAGTAATGGTTGTCAATTTCAAATCCGATACTGTTTCGTCCCCACTTGGCAGCTGCAACTGTGGTGGTGCCCGTTCCCAAGAATGGGTCGAGCACTACGTCGCCCACAAAACTGAACATCCGAATTAGCCTTTCGGCCAGTTCATTGGGATATGGGGCAGGGTGATGTTTGGTTGACGCGCCTGTCAGCCCGCTCCATATTTGCTGGAACCACTTTTTATGATTTTCGGCGGAGATTAGGCTGAGTATTTTCGTCGGAATATCCGGCGTCCGATATCCGCCAGGTTTTCGTTCCATCAAAATGAATTCTATATCATTCTTGATAACTGCATTTGGTTCATACGGTTTGCCCAGGAAGCCCGATCCGCCTTCAACCTCATACGCGGCATTTGAGATCTTGTGCCAAATAATCGGCGCCAAATTGTCGAAGCCCAGTTTCCTACAATGCTCTTGAATGGATGCATGGAGGGGAACTACGGTATGTCGGCCCGCATTTTCTCGGCGGGATAAACACACGTCACCAACTACGCAAATTAATCTGCCTCCCGGAACTAGGGCTCGAAGAGCCTGCTCCCAAACCGTATCCAGTTCACTAAGAAATTCGTCATAGTCCTCAATATGCCCAAGCTGGCCCTCAGAATTTCGATAATCTTTGAGCGTCCAATATGGGGGAGAGGTGAGTACGAGGTGAACACTTTCGGGTTCAAGATTGACCATTCTTCGCGCATCGCTCCGATAAATCGAATGGGTTGTGGGAATGCTTTGCACAGCTCGTTCAATAAGCTTGACTGCCCTCTCGTCTTTAGCTAAACGCGGAATGTTCTTCTGAATGTCTTCGATGGGCAATATCTGCGAAGGCACAAAATCGTTCAGGTTCACCTGCGTTGCAAGCGTTGCTTCGCGATCGAAATTCTTGGGTAGCGCTCTGAGCGGCGAACTCATCCCGACACAGCCTTCCTGCATCTGAAAGTGATTGTATGAAAGCCTAGATTGATAAATAGTGTCAAGAGACAACCATCATAAAGCTCGCAAGTCGTTGCAGTGATTCGGTATACGGAGCGCGGGCCACGCCGCGCTCGCAGATGATGGCGGAGATGAGGCGTGCGGGCGTGACGTCAAACGCCGGATGCGCCGCGGGCACGTCGGGAGCGATGCGCACGCCGCGGAAGTGCGTCACTTCTTCGGCGGGACGCTCTTCGATAGGAATTTGTTCTCCTGACGGAATTTTGAGATCAAATGTAGAAACCGGGCCGGCAACGTAGAACGGCACGCCATGTTCCTTCGCCAGTACAGCAATCTGGTAGGTGCCGATTTTGTTGGCTGTATCCCCGTTGGCGGCGATGCGGTCCGCGCCCACGACGACCGCGTCCACTTTTCCCGCCTTCATGAAATGGCCCACCATGTTGTCGGTAATCAGTGTGAGAGGAACGCCGCCCTCGTGCAGTTCCCACGCGGTGAGCCGCGCGCCCTGCAAGTAGGGCCGTGTTTCGGGCACCAGCACGCTCAGCTTGTGGCCTTCTTCAATCGCCGTGCGAATCACGCCCAGCGCCGAGCCGATCCCCGCCGTGGCCAGCGCTCCGGCGTTGCACTGCGTCATGACCTGTCCCGCGGCGGGCATCAGCTGCGCGCCGAAGCGACCCATGGCCTCGTCGATGGCGCGCTTTTCGGCATGGATCGCGCGCGCTTCATCCACCATCGCGCGCCGCGTGGCCTCGAGCGGCGAATTGGCCGCCGAAAGTTGCTCGAACCGGCGCGTCATACGTTCGATGGCCCAGAATAAATCCACCGCCGTCGGGCGCGTTTCCTTGATCGTCCGGCAAATGACCGGAAACTCCGCGCGAAGTTCCTCGGCCGTGCGGGCGCTGGAACGCTCGACGCCAATCGCCACGCCCATGGCGGCAGCCACGCCGATGGCCGGCGCGCCGCGAATCACCATGTCCTTGATCGCCGCCGCGACATCGCGATAGTCGGTATAGGTGTGACGGATCACTTCTCCGGGCAAAAGGCGCTGGTCGAGTAGGACCACGCCCTTGCCGGTCCATTCAATGGGTTGTGCGACGTTCATCAAGTTTGCGCGATTCCCCTGACGATCTTCGTGGCACAGGCTTCAGCCTGTGGGTTTTGGGTCTTGTAAGGACCAACCCCCCACAGGCTGAAGCCTGTGCCACTTGAACCTGTTAGTGATGCGACCCGCTGACGACGTATATCAGATACCCGACAAGTTGCAAGCCATTGTAGCCGAGGTGCACGAGATAACTGGCGGCCACGGTCCCGGTGCGCGCGCGCACCCACGTCAGCGCCACGCCCACCAGTATCAGCAGCGCGATCTGTCCCCATCCGCCCCACAGTTGCGCCGAGTGCATCAATCCGAATAGCGTGCCCGTGATCGCAATCCCGGCCGCGATGCCCAAGCGGCGCGCAATCACCGGATAAAGAAAGCCGCGAAAAATCGTTTCTTCCACCAGCGGCGCAATCAACACGCCCAACACGCCGAACAGCAGTATGCTGACCCGCGCCTTCAGCAACTCTTCGATCGGCAGCGTTTCTTTCGAATTCAGAAACCCTCCCGCGAACGAAACCACCAGGGCCAGCACCGCACCGCCCGCCAGGAATTGCAGCGCCGAGTCCCAAACTTTCCCTGCGCCGGGCAGCGTCTCGCGCCAGCCGATCGACGGCCAGAAGGGCGCTTCCGTGCGCGCCAGCAGCATCAGGTAAAGATACAGGATTGCGAAGCCGTCCAACGCCGCCTGGCTGAGGAGAACCACGATCGACTTCGCCGTGCTCATCGTCGACCCGAAAACTTCGTTCGAATTGACACCGAAAAACCGCACCGCAATCTCGGCCGCGCCCCAGGTGACCACCACGCTGGCAATCACTCCCAGAATTACGAACAGCGCCACCTCAAGCCAGCCCCACGGCACGCGCAAGTCGTCTGAAATTCCGGCGCCGTATGGCGGCGCCAGCGGCGGATGAGGGATGTCCTGCAGATTCTGCGGTCCGGGCTCCGTGCGGTCCATGGCGGGGGGTTCCAAGGGGGGCGGAGGGACATCTTCCGAAGCGTTGCCCAAAGGTTCATTCGAACGGGCCCTGACAGGCGCTGCACCGGACGGACTGTGATCGTCGTAGGCCATTTCAGAGTGGCATGGCGCTGTCGGGGGGTACAGGCGCGCAAGGACACTACAATCACTGTAGCGGCAGTTTTCGCCGCGCGCAAGTGCGGGGCAATGGCTTCCCGCTTCGAGCGTCGTTGATCCCGACGGATGGTTCTCCATTACATTTTGCAAATCCCAACTCCTAAGCCAATTTGCAATCAATCCACCCAAAGGTAACAGGGCAAAGTCATACAGAAGTAATGGTGAGGTGTAACTTTCACCATACCCGTACTTTCAGCTTATGGCTCATCCTATTGACAAAGTTGATACTTCTTAGAGGCTTGTCGAATCCGCTTGATGCTCGCAAGAGGCTCTAAAATGTTGCCCACGTTGCCATCGGGGATTGAAGTTCAGGTCGGGCCTCGCCCCGCCGGCAGTGATGGATCCCTTCCGCCTGGTGGGCAGTCAAGCAAATCGCTGAATCTGTATTCCCTGATGCTGGCGCCCGGTCTGTTGGGTGGCTTCCTGGCGTATGTCATTTATCCTCCCCTGGATGCCGG
This sequence comes from uncultured Acidobacteriota bacterium, assembly GCA_963813185.1. Classification (GTDB taxonomy): domain Bacteria; phylum Acidobacteriota; class Terriglobia; order Acidiferrales; family UBA7541; genus Palsa-360. The sequence continues at coordinate 28,237 of CAWEYA010000016.1, read as the reverse complement.
TCCGCTGGTGGCGTTCGGCTTGTGTATCTTCTTCCTGCCCTTTGTGCTGAAACTGTCCAGCATGGTGAGAAAACGGCTGGGCGAGGATGCGAGCCGGTTACGGACGGCATACGTCTGCGCAAGTCTCGCTCTCCTGATGCTCTCCCTTCTGGTCCTCGTGAATGGGTGGCAGGACACGTCTCCTCGGAGTGCAGTAAGAGCCACAGTCATCCAGAAAACCTCTACCCGGAGTAGGGGCGGGACCTCTTATAGCGTTCTCGTCTCTTCGTGGCGGCCTGGCAGGAGCGTGGAGGAACTTAGGGTCGGGGCTCCGACGTACAACAACACTGTCGTTGGGAAAACGGTTATTGTGGGTGTGCACAAGGGGGCCTTCGGTCTGCCCTGGTACGAATACGTATCGTCAAAATAACAATCACCGTCTACGATCTCGCGATGACGCCTGAATTATGGCGCACTCGCAGAGAAACTATCTCTCCGCATTACACGTCTTTCCGAAACTCTGCGCACGCACCAAGCCGCTCGTGATTTCCGTTTGCTCCATTTCAAAACACGCGCCAATTCTTACTGATCGATTTGTGTGCGTCAGCGGTGGCGAACTGCTTTCTTGCCTCGCGCGATTTTTGCGAGCGCCTGCGCGTATGCCTTTATGGTTTCTGGAACGGCATGGCTATACACGAACTGCCCTTCGCGGCGGCAGGCGATCAAACCGGCTTCGCTCAGAATCTTGAGATGGTGGGAAACTGTCGCGGGAGTCACGCCGCGCATCGAGACGATGTTGCTGCATGTCATGTGCTCGGTTGCCGAGATGGCCTCAAAGATTCTGAGGCGGGTCTCGTCGGCCAGGGCTTTCGATATTTTTTCGATCTCGGCGCGGTCCATGGAGTATTCCAAGTGTAGCGAAATCATTCCCTCCTGCGCCAGCCGGAACTCGCTCCACCCCGGAATAAATTCCGGAAATACCTGCATCCTATCATTTCGATAGTCATCTAAATATCGAAATCATATTTACCCCGGGTGCGGCAGCATGGATGCTCACGATGGGGACAAGACAGCAAATCGGCGAACAAAAGGAGACGCACGTGAAGAGACTCGAAGGAAAAGTGGCGGTAGTGACCGGCGGAAACAGCGGCATTGGCCTGGCGACAGCGAAGCGCCTGCAGGAAGAAGGCGCGCGCGTCGCTATCTCGGGCCGAAGCAAGAAGACCTTGGATGATGCGGTAAAAACAATTGGAAACGGCGTGGTGGCTGTCCAGTCAGACGTGGCCAAGCTGAGCGAAATAGACAAGCTCTTTGCGGAAGTTTCCCGGAAGCTCGGGAAAATCGACGTGCTGTTTGTGAACGCGGGAGTCGCCAAGTTCGCCCCGCTCGCCGAAACTTCCGAAAGCGTGTTCGACGAACAGTTTGACATCAACATCAAGGGAGCCTACTTCACGATCCAGAAAGCGCTGCCGTTTCTGAACGACGGCGCGTCGATCATCCTGAATACCAGCGTTGTGGACAGCAACGGCACCATCGGCGCCAGCGCCTATTCGGGAACGAAAGCAGCCTTGCGCTCGCTCGCCCGAACCGCGGCGGCGGAACTCGTGGGCCGCGGCATCCGCGTAAACACGGTTGCCCCGGGCCCGATTGAAACGCCGATCATCGGCAGGACCGGTCTGCCCCAGGAAGCAATCGATCAATTCGTGAAGGGAGTAATCGACCGGGTCCCAATGAAGCGCTTTGGACAGCCGGAAGAAGTGGCGGGCGCCGTGGCGTTCCTGGCTTCGCAAGATGCGTCCTACATCACCGGCGTGGAAATCAACGTAGATGGCGGGCTGGGACAAATCTAACTAGTGGCGCACGCTTCAGCCTGTGCGGTTTTGTCCTCTGGAGGGCCGGGCTTTTCATCCTGACGAAGGAAGGACAGCTCGGCCATTCAGGTTGCGTATCGTTGCGGACTTCAGCCCCTGAAGCTTCAGGGGTTAAAACCCCTCTTTCCGCAACGCTTTTCGTCGGGACTGAAGTCCCGACCTCCAAGTTTCGTGGATGAAGAAACCTGCCCTGCCAAGCGCCCTCAACACTTCCTTGGGCTTGACTGCGGGCAGACGCCTGCTCATGCGGGAAACGCGACGCTGATCTTTTCTTTTACCGGGTCTGAAACGAATTTCGGATCGCTTGGAATTGCCTCTCCATCTTTACGCAAACTTTCCAGATAGGCGCGAATGGCGTCCCGGGCCATTTTCCGTGCCCCTGCCAAGGAATCTCCTTCAGTGACCAGACCCGGCAAAGCAGGACAAGTAACCACGTATCCGCCTTCCGCGGCCGGTTCAAAAAACACTGTGAAGCTGTATTCACACGATGTTTCCCTTTTCGTTGAGTTGTTTTTCTTATGTCTCATGTATATCCTTGATGTACTGGCGAGGACGACGTTTTCGGCCTTCGAATTCGGCCTATCACTCTGATTGAGGAAGTCAAACGGGAATGTCGGATGCTGACTGCATGACTCGCACTCCTAAGTCGCTGATCGAAAAACGCATTGCGGAAGGTCTCGACGACATCCGGCGGGGCCGCGTGCACGGGCCGTTTCAATCCGCGCGGGCGCTTGTTCGTTCTCTTCACGGGGCCGAGAAAACCGAGAGTTCCTAGTGCGAACTTGGTTTGATTTCTAGCACCCGGGTCCGGATAACAGCGATAAAAGCCCCGCCCTTCCAACATCGAAGAACGGGGCACCCCAAATTCAAAATTCAGCAAGGCCCGGGCCACCCGTCCGACGTTTCCCGCAACGAATTACCCTATACGATTCCAATGACAGGAAACTCCAATACCTGTAAAATATGAATATATGAAAATGCAACCCAAGGCGAATCGGCCTGCTGCGGTAGTCAAGATTGGGGTTAGCCGGCAAGTTGCCATTCCGAAAAAGCTCCACGACCGATTGGGACTGGCACCGGGTGATTACTTACAGATTGAACTGGAAGGTGATCGCCTGATCCTTACTCCGAAAGCGCTCATCGAGAAGCGATTGGCCGAAGGCCTCGAAGACATCCGACAAGGCCGCGTACACGGACCATTTAAGTCTGTGCCGGCGCTACTCCGCTCGCTTCACCGAACGAAAAAGACGACGCGCTCTTAACCCGCTGCGAGATCCCTGCTAATGAGAGCCGACGTTCGTGGTTGAGTTATAACTCGCCTCATTGGAGGTGAGGAAATTCTTTCGAAGCGCGAGAAAAATCACGCTTCCGAAGGCGCATGGTACACCAAGTCCCTCAATAACCTTGGCTGTCAACAACTCCAGAGGTTGACCCACCCTCAACAGACTTCAAGTGGTCTGGGTAGTCAACAAAGTCGACAATAGCTGCAGCGGTGTACAAATACAAAGTTGCACTAGAGGCATGGTTTGAGTATACTTGAAACTGAGTGCAGCCGAACAAATGGCCTACGAAGTATTCAAGAGGACAGTGGTGAGGGTTGAGCAGCCCGCGCTGTCAGTATTCACTGACGGAAGAATAGGCATAAACGCGGCGGCAGCCAGAGTTCTAGCCGGGGCTGGCGTAAAGTTTGCGCTTTTGCTTTGGGACAAGACGAATTGCAAGCTCGGTATCAAGGCGTCGCCGAAAGACGACGAGAACGCTTACGCTGTGTCAATTGCGCATGGCCGCCAATCAGGTACTGTGAGAGCGAAGGCGTTTTTTAAGTATATCGGCTGGAGTGCCCCTCGGCGAAAGATGCTACCAGCCACCTGGAACGAGAAAGACAAGATGCTTGAAATCACCCTACCACGCGAATTTATCGGCTCAGATCGGGCCAAGGACACGAAGCTGAAGGCGAGAACAGATGTATAAGCGGCTAGGTTTGAAACTGGACGGCGCTTTGGCTCCTCAAGGCTGGATCGCGTAAATGCGGCTTTCCTACACTGATCGTTTCCGCCGAAGTTACTCGGATGCCCCGCTACGCGTTCAGAAGCAATGCGATAAGCAATTGACGCTTCTGGCTCAAGACCTTCGCCATCCATCGCTTCGAGCCAAGAAATACGACGAGGTGCGAGATATTTGGCAAGGCCGGGTGAATGCAAGCTGGCGCTTTTACTTCAAGATCGATGGAGATCTGTACTCCTTAATCGATATTATTCCGCACCCTAAATAAAATCGCCTCTAGCCCCGTTTTCTCACAACGGCCAGCTGCTACGTGTGATTCCCATTCGCCCCGTTCAAAACCCGCGCTAGCACTTGCCCCGTATACGATTTTTTCACCTTGGCAACCTGCTCGGGGGTGCCTTGTGCGACGATGCGGCCGCCGCCTTCGCCGCCTTCGGGGCCTAGATCGATGATCCAGTCGGCTTGCTTGATTACGTCGAGGTGGTGCTCGATGACGAGGACGGTGTTGCCGAGGTCGGCGAGGCGGTTCAGGACATCGAGGAGTTTTTTTACGTCGTCGAAGTGCAGGCCGGTGGTGGGCTCGTCCAAAATATAGAGTGTGCGGCCGGTCTGGCGGCGGGAGAGTTCGCGGGCGAGCTTGATGCGTTGCGCTTCGCCGCCGGAAAGCGTGGTGGAGGACTGGCCGAGCTGGATGTAGCCGAGGCCGACGTCCACCAGCGTTTCCAGCTTCACGCGGATTTGCGGAATATTTTCCAGGATTTTCAGGGCGTCGGCGATCTGCATGTCCAGCAGGTCGGAAATCGAGTGGCCCTTGTAGCGCACGGAGAGCGTTTCGGCGTTGTAGCGGCGGCCGCGGCAGACTTCGCAGGTGACGTACACGTCGGGCAGGAAATTCATTTCGATGCGGCGCAATCCGTCGCCCTGGCAGGCTTCGCAGCGGCCGCCCTTCACGTTGAAGCTGAAGCGGCCGGGGCGGTAGCCGCGCTCGCGCGATTCGGGGAGCATGGCGAAGAGTTCGCGGACCGGCGCGAAGACGCCGGTGTAGGTCGCGGGATTGGAGCGCGGCGTGCGTCCGATGGGCGCCTGATCGATCTCGATCACTTTGTCGATATTTTCCGCGCCCTGGATTTCGTGGAACGCGCCGGGGCGTTCCATGGAGCGGTAGAGCGACTGCGCGAGCGCGCGATAGAGAATGTCATTCACTAAAGTGGACTTTCCCGAGCCGGAAACGCCCGTCACTACCGTAAGCAGGCCGAGCGGCAGCTCGAGATCCACGCCTTTCAAATTATTCGCTTCGCAGCCGAGCAGGCGAATGACCTTGCCGCTGGGCGCGCGGCGCTGGGGCGGCACGGCAATCTTCAGTTCGCCGCGAAGGTAACGCCCCGTCAGCGAGTCGGCGCTCTGCTCGATTTCTTCCGGGCGGCCCTTGGCGACCAAGTACCCGCCGGCATTGCCTGCGCCGGGGCCGAGGTCCACCACGTAGTTGGCGCGGCGAATGGTTTCCTCATCGTGCTCGACGACGAGGACGGTGTTGCCGAGGTCGCGCAATTTTTCGAGCGAGGTGATCAGGCGGTCGTTGTCGCGCGAGTGCAGGCCGATGGACGGCTCGTCCAGCACGTAGAGCACGCCGCGCAACTGCGAGCCGATCTGCGTGGCCAGGCGAATGCGCTGCGCCTCGCCGCCCGATAGCGTCGCGGCGGAGCGATCCAGGCTGAGGTAGCCGAGACCGACGGCGAGCAGGAAATCGAGGCGCGCGGCGATTTCGGAGAGGGCGCGGCCGGCGATGTCCATCTGGCGCTCGGTCAAGCCCTTGCGAATCTTGTCCACGGCGGGACGCGCGTCCGACATGGCCAGCCCGGTAAATTCGGCGATGGAACGGCCGCCCACTTTTACGGCCAGGCTTTCCGGCCGCAAGCGCTGCTCGCCGCAAACCGCGCAGGGCACGGGCGACATGTACTGCGTGATCCACTCGCGGTAGGCGTCCGACTCCGATTCCTCGAAATTGCTTTCCAGAAAACCGATCACTCCCTGGAAATGCAAGCCGGGAAGGGTTTTCCCGGGGGCCTTCGCGGCGCGAGCTCCGCGTGCCGAACCGCCGCCATTGCTCTTGGCATTCGACGGCGGATTGCCGTACAGGATCAGGTTCTGCACTTCGCGCGGCAATTTTTCAAATGGAGTGGAGAGATTGAACCCGTGCGCCATCGCGCCCAGCTCCAGGTTGCGCCTCAAGAACACGGAGCCCGAGCCGGGACCGAGCCCGCCTTCGAAGAGAGGCCGCGTCCAGTCGACAATCACTTTCGAGGGATCGAAATCGTATTTCGAGCCGAGGCCGTTGCACGCCGGGCACGCCCCATAGGGCGAATTGAAGCTGAACGAGCGCGGCTCGAGCTGCGGCACGGAAACGCCGCATTCGCTGCAGGCCATTTTTTCGGAGAAGACCTGCTCGGTGCCGCCGACCACGACGACGGTGACGAGCCCCTTGGCCAGCTTGAGCGCCGTGGCGATGGATTGCTCGAGGCGCCCCGCGATACCGGGCTTGACGAGCAGGCGGTCGATCAGGACTTCGATGGTGTGATTCTTGCGCTTGTCCAGGCGGGGCGGATCGTCGAGCGGGCACAGGTTGCCGTCAATGCGCGCGCGCACAAAGCCGTCGCGCGCCAGCTTCTCCAGCTCTTGGCGGTACTCGCCTTTTCTGCCGCGCACGATGGGCGCGAGGATCATGACGCGGTCGCCGCTCTTGGCCAGCTCGCCTTGCAGGATGGAGCGCACGATCTGGTCGGTGGACTGGCGCGAGATGGGCTTGCCGCATTTCGGGCAGTGCGGCGTGCCAATGGAGCTGTAGACTACGCGCAGATAGTCGTAGATTTCGGTGATGGTGCCCACCGTCGAGCGCGGCGAACGTGTGGTCGTTTTCTGCTCGATGGCGATCGAAGGCGAGAGGCCCTCGATGGAGTCAACTTCCGGCCGCTCCATTTGATCCAGGAATTGCCGCGCGTAGGCGGAGAGCGATTCGACGTAGCGGCGCTGGCCCTCGGCGTAAATCGTGTCAAAGGCCAGCGACGATTTGCCCGAGCCGGAAAGCCCGGTGATTACGGTCAGCGTGTTGCGCGGAATTTCCAGGCTGATGTTTTTGAGGTTGTGCTGGCGCGCGCCCCGGATGACTATTTTCGTCTGGCCCATGTTGCGAACACCGCCCCCACTGCCGGCTCAGCACACTGCGGGTAAAATACGCCCATCGTAATCCTACAACCTAGCAGGGTGCGCAGGGGGAGTCAATCTTGGCGGCAGGGTTTCAGGCTCCTTTCCTTTGAAACATCAGGGTTTTCCCCGAGTTCTCCGGCCATAGGAAACTTTTTTCTTGTTCGCAAAACGGCAGATTGAGCGCAATCCCCCGTTTTTCGCCGCAGCGTAAAATTTCCCCGGAAAAATTTCCCGCGACATGGCTTTTTTACCGGGGTACGCAAATGAAAACACTGTGTTTTCAGCGCCTTGTGTTTGGCCTGCCGCGTGCAAACAGTAGGAACCGTAGGAGGGAAGACGCGCCGAGGATCCCTTTAGGGGATTGAGGGCTGGGCCGGCACGATCTTCCCTCCGACCTGCTTCCGCCGCCTACCCCAAAACCACACCCAATGGACCATACCTATCGGCGGAAGTACGCGTGGGCTCTGGCTGCAAAATAACAAAAACTTTTTAACACACGGAATATGGGCGGCGGGGTGACTTCCGCGCCGGCTGATTTTGATTAATCCCTTGAATCGTTGGAATGGATCGGGAGTGCAGCCAGGAGATCGGCGGCGAAAGATTTGGCTGGGGCGGTTGGACTCGAACCAACACCGTCCTCATTAACAGTGAGGTGCCCTACCAATTGGACCACGCCCCAGCAGTTTCGCGACGTCCTGTTGAATCCTACAAAGATAAACATTGTACGCAAAACGCGCAAGCCCGCCCCGAAAGATTTTATTCCGGGGTTTCGGTGGGAAATCCCGCCTCGGTCCAGGAGCGCCAGCCACCGTCCATGGAAATGCAATTCGTGTAGCCCATCTTGCGCAAGTTATCCGCGGCGAGGGCGGAACGAAAACCACCGCCGCAGTAGAGGACCAGCGTCGCGGACTTGTCGGGGATGGCCGCCTCGATGTCGCGCTCGATGACGCCTTTGCCGAGATGAACGGCCCCGGGCAGGCGGCCGCGCGCCCATTCGGTGTCTTCGCGGACATCCACCAGCGTGAATTTTTCGCCGGCGTCGAGCCGCCGCTTGACTTCGCGATAATTCAATTCCTTCACGCGAGTTTTTGCATCATTCACGATGGCCAGAAATCCCGGCGCATGTTTCATGAAAACCTCCCGGAATGCCGCAGAGTCACTGCGGCACAGAGTAACATAAGGAAATGCGCTGTATGTTCCGGGAGACCTTGCTCTTCAGCCTTATCGCTTGCGAAAAAAAGCACCAAGGCCGACAAAATTACCAGTTCTAGTACTCCGCTGAAATGACTCGGCAGGGAGTGCTTATCCACCTGAGCTGGCATGACTTAACAATTATTCTCCCTGCTGGCAGAGGTTTTGCTCCTATGCACATCGGCAGAATCGAACTCGGAGAAAATGGAGGAATATCGCAGCTTCGCATCATCGAGAACGGGAAAATGGAAATCATAGCAATCAAAAGTCGACTAAAGGAGGGCAAAGTGATGATGCTCCTAAAGCGATGGGCAATCGTAATGATCGGAATTCTCGCATTCGCTCCAGTTACTTTCGCAAGCGACCACGATGGAGCGAAGAAGCAAGAGGATCGCATAGCAAATTCGAGCGCTGTTATGGGCGAGATTCTAAATGTCCCCGACAATATTCCGCGGGACCTGCTCGACAAGGCGCGATGCGTCGTCGTCATACCATCGGTTATTAAAGCGGCGTTCATTATCGGAGGCGATTACGGACGCGGCACCATGGTCTGTCGCACGGGAACGAACTTTTCAGGCTCCTGGGGCGCTCCCGCAATGTATGCACTGGAAGGCGGCAGCATCGGTTTTCAGATTGGCGGCGAAGCGACGGACTTCGTCTTTCTGATCATGAACGATCGCGGGGCGAATAGCCTGCTGCATAGCAAGGTCAAACTTGGCGGCGATGCATCCATAGCCGCCGGGCCGGTGGGACGAACCGCAGCAGCGGACACGGACGCTTATTTGCGCTCCGAGATTCTGAGTTACTCGCGAGCACGAGGAGTGTTCGCGGGAATCTCGCTCGAGGGGTCAACACTGCGTCCCGACAATAAGGCCAACCGCGAATTATACGGACGCTCCGTGACTGCGGCGCAGATCGTCAGGGAATCGGAGGTACAACCTCCTTCCATCGCGATGAATTTGACGTCGCAATTACAAAATGCGTCTCCTCACCTGAAGTCCTAGATAGTTCTTCGCCATGAGGGGCGGAGTTTCAACTCCGCCCCTCTTTTTTCAACCCCGCGGAAAAACCGAAGAAGTTGTCAGCTAGCTCGGCAATTTCTCAGCTCGTCGGCACGCGCGCGCTGACGACTGGAACCATCCAAACCGCGTAACCCTGCGGGTCGCGAATGTTGGCGATCATCTGGTTGAAGTACGCCACGGCGGATTCGCGCGAGATTGGCGTCAGTTCGCCGATCGATTCGGCGTAGCCGTCGCGCCAGGCTTCCAGGATCGCCGCAAATGTTTCACGTGGAACACGCAGCGTGTCAACCACGACGTAATCGACCTTTATCTCCTCCATCTTCATCGCGGCGAGGATCCCGAACGTGTGGCGGCCCATGAACAAGTCGGTGCCCGTGCTTTCTCCGAAGCTCGCCGGAGCCTTGTGCCAAAAGTCTCGGGGATCGAGGACCGCGCGCTGGAAGTGCAGCATGCCGTAGTCCTCGGGAATCAGGTGCAAATATCCTCCGCGGCGCGTCACGCGAGCGAGTTCGGCGATCACGCGGTCCGCGTGCGGGATGGAGTGAAGCACGTGGCGGCACACGGCGAGATCGAAGCTGCGGTCGACGGCTTTCAGTTCAAAAATACTTTGATGCTCGAACGTAAGACGCGGCGCGAGGCTTGCGTAGCGCCGGCGCGCGAGCTCCAGATGCGAATCGACAATGTCGACGCCCAGCACCTGCGCGCCGGGAAAAGATTCGGCCAGCCGCGAGGATCCTTCGCCCGTGCCGCAACCGGCATCGAGGATGCGCGGCTCCGCCGGCAAGGCGTAGCGGCGCAGCAGCGGAATTTCCTGCGGCCAAATGGCGCGCGCCTGCGCAGCCAGGTTTCGCACCATGGACTCGTCGGCCATCTGCTTGGCCTGTGGGTTGAGATCGGTCATGACCTACTCCAGTGGGCCGCTGCGCAATTCCGCCCCATTGTAGCCCACGGCCACATTCCGATAGCAGACCTTCACAGGATTTGGCGATGCGGTTCGTCAACGTATGTGCATTTCACGCATGTTTGGCGGACGGGACCCTGCCGGGAATTTTTCGGTGCGTCGATGGCCGGAGAAGCGCGTGCAACGCAAGCCAGTGGTCCAAATCGGAAATCCAGGAGATAGCGATTCAGCGGCCATCAAATTGATTTGAGTTGACGGGAGAGGCCAGTGGACGTATGTTTCGCTCACCGGTTGAAACTTCTACATTCCACATGAGGTGAATTTATGCCACCGCAAATCTCCAATGATCGTCGCCCACGCGCAGTTGCAGCCTTTCTCGCCCTGACGGCTCTCTTCCTCGCAGGCGCGACGGCCCGCTTGGGCAGGGCTGAGACGTCCCCCAAGCCCGCGAAGGCTGCGGCCACCCCGGACGTTTCCACGGACGATCTGCAGCGGTCCCTCCGCCTGGATACCTATAGGATTCTGGCCGATAGCGGCGCGGCGCGCGGTGAAAACATTTACTTCTATAAGTGTTGGATGTGCCACAACCAGTACACCAAAGGCGCCCCCCTATTGAAGAACCTGTTTCAGCGGGAAAACCTGACATCCGGCGATCCCGTCAATGACGACAACGTCAACGCCAAAATCAAAGAAGGTGGCGCCGGAATGCCGTCATTTCGGACCAGTCTTTCCGATGCCGACATCGCGGACCTGGTCGCTTATTTTCACTCCGGAAAATGCTGCGTGGAAGGCGAAAACCCCCCGGCGAACCCCTGGTACCGCGCCGAGACCCAGAAATGGCCGGTGCAAAGCGGCCTCACGGGCGGCGCCACTGGTATGGTACGGATCGCCAGCGGAGATTCCCCCGAGGGTGTAGGCGTCCAGCTCATCGCGCCGAATGGCGTGCGAACCACCGTTTATACCAATGCGGATGGCAAATTTGAATTTCCGAAGATGCAAGCCGGTTCCTACACTTTGCGCATTCCAACCCCGGTCCCCTTCAAGCCCTATCGGCGAGATTCGGTCGCTATCAATGGCTCTACGAAGCTCGACGACATCCTTCTGGAGAGGGTGGCCGACTCGGATAATTTGCCTGCCTCAGCGGCGCTGGAGTCTCAGCTGAGCAGCGCGGAAATCCTGTGGAACTTGCCGGGCACGGCCGAAGAAAAAGCGATGTTGCAGAAGAATTGCTCCGGATGCCATTCCTGGCAGCAGATTTTCAGGAATCGCTATGACGAGCATAGCTGGGGTCTGATTGTTGACCGCATGATGCATTTCAGCGGGACAGCGATTGCCGTCCGCAACAAGCCCATGTCCGCACCGGATCCCGAGTACAACATCCTCGTCAAGTTCCTCTCGCGAGTGCGCGGTCCAGATGCAAAGGACGAGCCTTTGCGCATCTTCCCGCGCCCCCGAGGAGAATCTACGAGGGTGGTCGTTACCGAATACGAACTGCCGCAGCAATTGCTCGCTCTTCACGACGCTACCGCAGACGGCCAGGGCAACATTTGGTTCACCAGCCACAAGACGCGTTACGTCGGCAAACTCGATCCCAAGACGGGCATTGTGACCGAGTACACGATTCCGCTAACCCCGGGTTCCATGCCGGGAACGCACCACGCCGTCATTGACAAGAGCGGCATCGCCTGGATTTCGGAAAATTGGGCGCATCAGCTCAACCGGCTGGATCCGCGGACGGGTGACGTGAAGCAAGTCCTGATCGAAAGCAAGACTCCCATTAATGCACCCAGTTTTGGAAATTTCACGCTGGACGCGGAGGGCAATGTGTGGGATGCCCGGGCGGACAGGGTTGCCAAGCTCGATCCGACCACCGGCAAGGTCTTGAAGGAGTGGCCGCTTCAGGCCAACAGCAGCTACGACAACGTCATTTCCTACGACGGCAGGTATTGGGGTGGCAGCGGGCCGGCGAATTGGGGCAATACCGTTGAGATGCTGGACATTGAAACCGGAAAAATGCTGAATTTGAACAGCGGCGCGCACATGATGACCGCAAAACGCGGCGGGTTTGATCCCTTCGGAAATACGTGGTGGGGCGGAGCGGATGGCGCTCTAATCGAGCTCAATGCCAAGGCCGCCCGAATTGATGAATACGTCCCGCCGATTGCACCGCATCCCTATACCGATTTCTACGAGGCCATGCCCGACAAAAACGGCGAGGTGTGGGCAGGCGTGCTGCACGGGCGGCAGATGCTTCGGTTCGATCCCAAGACCAGTCATTGGCGCGCTTATCAGATGCCGGAACCATACTCCTATGACCGGCGAACCTATATTGACGCCTCCACGCATCCAGTAACTGTTTGGTATATTGACTATAATGGTTACTTAGTCCGCGTCCAGCCCCTCGAGTAGGTTTCCTCGAGGGAAGTGCCGTAACTTTTCATAGCCGCGTTCCGCCGCGCGCTATTTGCCCCGCGACGCCGGTTCCTCCCGGGCGCAGAAAGCCCCGTTCCGAGTCCGTCATGCGGAGCAACCGGAATCGAGTCTCAGAAAAGGTATTTGAGGCCGAATTGAATCAGCCGGGGCGCCACGGAACTTTGGGTGACGACCCCGAAAGTGGCCGTCCCAAAAGTCGTTCCGGGGTTGGAGAATTGAGGATGGTTAAAGGTATTGTAAAACTCGGCGCGAAAAGCGAGTTCCGCGTTTTCCCGGATTCCTCCCACCGTCGTTCTTTTGCCGATTGAGAAATCTGTGTTGAATTGTCCTGGTCCGGTAATGAAATTCAGCCCTGTATTGCCGTATCCCGTCGAACCGTCGGGGCCGACTACCGGCGCGGGACAGATCACCGTGGGACCCGAGTTGAACCAATTGTTCAACCTCGCTTGATCCCTGCCTGATGTTTTCAGACTTGCATTGGATGCTCCGGGGCAGAGGGTAATGGTGGAAATTCCTGCGCCGCCATACACTCCTCCACCCTTGGGGTCCGTAAGAGTCATGGGCAACCCGCTCTGAATGATGATGATTCCTGCCGTCGACCATCCGGTCAGCATTCTCCCCGCAAACCCTTTTGCCTGCATGGGAACAGGCAGCTGATAATCGAAATTGGCGATGAAGCGGTGAGTGCGATCGAAATTCGCGCGAGCCCAATCGAGCGAAAGATTGGTCTGATCGTTGTAGACGCTGGTGTTGTTCTCAGCCTTGGAGAAGGTGTAGGCGGATTGGAACGTCAGGCCGCGGGAGACACGCTTTCTGAGCGTTGCTTGCATGCTGTGGTACCAGGAAAGCCCAATGAAATCGTTGGCAGCCAAAGCGGTCGGCGTCTCGCCCAGCGTGGGCACGCGCAACTTTGCGTTTCGGGAGGTGTTCGTCGTGACGCAATCGGTGGGGATGCCATCGAAGCCGCAGTTAACGGGAGCCGTCGGACTTGCCAGAAGTGGTTGGTTCAAGACCTGCGAGAGCAAGAGATGGTTCCCGTACGAGCCGACATATCCCAGGTCTAGCGAAAAAGTAGATGACAGGCTGAATTGCGCGTTGACATTCCATTGCTGAAGGTTGGGAATCCTGTAAACAGGGCCGGCTACCCGGTCGGAAAGTTCAGAGGTTGGCGTGCGTGCGACGAAGCCCAGCGTGGCAGTCGGAAAAGGTTTCTGCAGCGTCGACAAATCGTTGCTGGCGTCCGTATTGCTAAACCCCTGGGCGAAGGGCGGCAAAGCGAACAACGGTGTACCCGCCGCGTTGCCACTGAACGGAGCAGTCTGGTAGAACCAGCCATACCCGCCGCGCAAGGAAACACGGCTAAACCAGCCCCCCGGTTGCCACGCAAAACCAAATCGGGGAGCAAAAGTGTCAAGCGGGGCGCCGTTCTGGTAAAAACTTTTCGTCGAGTGCACAGCAACGCCTGCAGGGAGCAGTCCGAAAGGCTGGCCCGTATAGGGGTTAATCTCGTTGGGGTTGTAATTGGAGGCGACTGTATATCCTGCGAGTGTGCCGGAAGCGGGCGGAATGGGAACCTGGCTCAAGAGAGAGGGCCAGACGTTGCCGATCGTGCCATCGGTGTCGAGGGAAGGTCCAATATATTCCCATCGTAAACCCAAATTAAGGGTGAACCGCGAATTCAATTTGATGTCGTCCTCAACGAATGCGGAGGCATAATAGTTTCGGTACCGGAATTGGAGTTCGCCGAGCGGTCCCACACCCACGCTGGCTTGAATGCTTTGAATGTTGCTGCGGCCCAAAGGACTTCCGTTCTGCGCCGCACTTTGTCCGAGCAGAAAGTCCTCAAAGTTCTGCACGACAATCTTCCCTTTCGCTGCCCCGGTGTTGTCCTCGAAATTGGATTGCGTGTCGCCAAATACGCCCGCACGAGTAATGTGCCTTCCGTGAGACCAGGAAATATTATCCGCCCACTGATACGTCACGGTTTTGGTCAAGGTATCGCTCGCACTATTCCCCAGGAATCGAAAAGTTCCAAGCGACCCGAGCACCTGAATTTCCGGTGGCACTGGGAAAAACTTGTCTAAAGGCGTCATTCCTACCGATGCGGCCGACGGGACTCCCCGGCTATCTCCAACCGCGTCGTCTTCGGTATACGCCGCCCAGATTTCATTCACGACATTGCTGGTCAATATGGAAGTCAGCTTCAAGCTGGCGACGTAATCTCTCGGCCTGAATCCGTGGGGAGATCCGGGAACAAATTGCGGACCAGGATTGAGGCCATAGGGGGCGCTAAGGGATCGAACCTGGTCAAAAGCGGATATAAATACCCGGCCCGAAAGATTTTGCTTGGTCGAAATCGCATAATCAATGTTGGCGACATATTGATTCTCACGAAATGTGGAAGGAAGGCTGATCGAATAAGAGCCCAGGCCGGCATTACGACCGCTGGTGAGAATTCTCTGCGGCGTGGGGATCAGGTAGGCGCCATCGGGCAGTTTCATTTGGAGCAAAGTAAGAGCCACCGAATTGACGTTCGAGCCATCGCAGGCTACCTGAGTTCCCCCAGCGAATGACGAATACTTCGAGTTGCCAGGGTGATTCGCCGGACAGAACTGCGACCCTATGGTTGCAGCCGAGCGATCGTTCGTCAGTGGCGGGAGGATGAGGGTGGACAGTGAGGTTGGATCCAGCCCATTCACTTGCCGGGTGCCCTGAAAGGATCCAAAGAAGAAAATCTTGTTTTTCTTGATTGGTCCCCCAATCGTGCCGCCGAACTGATTCTGTTTCAAGTTCGGACGAGGCTGTCCAGCTCCATTCAGGAAGAAGTCATTGGCATTGAAAATATCATTGCGCACGAATTCCCAAAGGTCGCCATGAAAATCGTTCCCCCCGGACCGGGTGATCAGGTTTGTGTTGGGAACATTGGCGCCGTACCCGGAATCATATTGCGAAGTCTGGATTTTAAATTCCGAAATGGCGTCCGGATTGGGCACTGTGCTGCCCGAGGTAGCGCCATCAACCGTATACGTGCCGGCGGTCGTATTGCCATTCACATTGAAGGACTGCGTACCCCTTCCCAAGGTTCCCGCATTATTTACATCGGAAGCCGACCCTGAAGACATGGACATGACCTGCGTGGTGTTGCGGGTGGTCAGGGGAACCCCTGTTAGCGTTTTGCTGTCGACCAAAGTGCCTGTCGAGGACGTCGCGCTCTGACTGAGGCGGCAAAGACACGCCTCATGCTCCGTCGATTCTCCGGCCTCTAATTGAGCGTCCAGGACGGGAACCTCCGAAACATTCACGGCCACGGAGGCCATCAGGGAGGTCTTGAATCCCTGCGCGGAAAAAGTCACAGCGTACGCGCCCGGGGCAAGCAACGAAAATCTATAGCTGCCGTTCGAGTCGGTCGTCGTGGTTTGGGACTGGCTCGTCGCGTTGTTGGTCAGCGTGACTGTCACACCCGGGACAACGGCGCTTGCCGGGTCAGTGACTGTCCCCCGCAACGCCCCCGTCGTAGAAGATTGGGCCCAAGTGCGAAAAGTGTGCCCGCCCAGTACGACGAGCAGCAGGGCGGACGATGCAAAGGATGACCTACGCCTGAATTTCATCGTTGCTTTCTTGTTTCCTGTGGCGGCCACGCCTGAAAGAGAAACTCACCTGACCAAAACCCGGCCTGCCGGGGCACGATAACCGTGAAGGCCACGATCAGCGCCGGTCGCATGAATACGCAGCCAAGCGTTTGCAAGCACCCTTGTTGCAGACGCAATTCCATCCAGCGTTCCAGGGCAGGCGATCTCACTACTTTAGTCCCGCTGCCTGAAAATATTCTGAAAGCGATCGCCTGGGTCCTCAAACGGGTCAACTTGAACGCGGAAGACCGGGACTCTGTTTTCCAGATCACCGATCTTGTCTTGTAGCTTGGAACGAGAAATTCCGATTTAGACCTCAGACTTGCGCATCGTACGCTTCTCTTGCGCTGGAGACAACGAATTTGCCGCCAGAGCAGGCTTATGGATGCCGATAACGCGGATACCCGAATGCATGCATGTTCCGCAGAGATGGTCGCAAGCGTTTGGTTAGCGCCTGAGGCTTCCTCCCAGTGGCCCTTATAGCAGCCAGTGAAAACTTCTCGGGACTTGGAGTTCGTCCAAGCCTGCAGGTATGATCGCAATTCCGAAGTTTGAAAACCAGGACAGCCCGAGAGTCGCAAGGAGAATCATCACGTTGTCTAACGATGAGATTTCGCATCAGTTGATCGCTGAACCAAATACCATCCTTCGAGGATTGGTCGGCTCTACTGTTCACGGCCTGGTGCTCTCGGGCACAGACGACCGGGACGAAATGGGCGTGTGTGTTGAGCCGCGCCGATATGTTGTGGGCTTTGGTAAGTTCGAGCATTGGGTATATCGGTCTGCCGCTGAGCGTGAGGGACACCTGGGAGCCCGGTCTCAGGCGGGCGATCTCGATCTAACTATATACAGTTTGCGCAAGTGGGCGCGCCTGGCGTTGCAAGGCAATCCAACCGTGCTGCTTCTGCTGTACTTGCCGGACGATGCGTTGGTGATCCGCACCGACGCTGGCGAAGAACTCCAGAAGCTCGCGCCCGCATTTGCATCGAGGCACGCGGGAAAAAGATTCCTTGGATACCTGGAAGCGCAGCGACAACGCCTGGTTGGAGAGCGTGGCCAGCGTGATGTGAACCGCGTCGAACTCGTCGAACAGTTTGGCTACGACACGAAATACGCCATGCACATGCTGCGGCTCGGTCATCAGGGCGTAGAGTTTCTCGAATCGGGGCGCTTGACATTGCCAATGCGACAGGCGGTTCGCGATCATTTGATGGATGTCCGGCAGGGGCGCAGCAATCTGGCCGACGTGCTGGCAGAATGCACACAGTTGGAATTGCGGCTTGGCGAATTACTGGATTCATCGCCGCTCCCCTTAGAACCGGACTTAAAAACCGTCGAATCTTTCGTTATGGATGCCTACGCCGACGCTTGGGCAAAGACAACTGAGCGCGACGGAAACGGAATCTCGATTTAGGCCTTGATAAATGGGAGTATTGGAAAGTAGCCATTGGAATCGCCGGCAATCCCAGTGGCCGGCTTCTCCGAACCTGTACTGGGGGCCGTCCACGGCCGCCGAGTGATTCGATTGGCTTGGCATTTTTTGGAGTACGCCGCGCCGTCCGCGGCGCCCCGGAATGTGCTATCCTCCGGCAATTCTTGGACAGCTTGCTCACGTCTACGGCAAAAGAGAGGAGCCACCTCATGCGCAAAATAGTTTTGGGAATCTTCGTGATGCTCATCGCAACTTCGGTGAAGGCACAAACGCCAGCGGCGGCGACGGACATTACCGCTGCGCAGGTCCAGGCGTTCATAAAAGATGCGCCTCACGATCGAAACAGCGATCGGCCCATCCGGGTTGTTGACGCCGGAGACTACCGCGTCGGTGTCTTTGGCGTTTTTCGGCCGAAGGATGCCCCCATCACCGCAACCGTGCATCAAACAAACGTCAGCGAGACCTACTACGTCCTGGAGGGCGCTGGAGTGCTTGTGACCGGAGGCACGCTGAAGAAACCTGTGACGCCGCGGCAATCGGGTCTCGGAGACTGTATGGATCTCGGCAGCAACGGCATTGAGGGCGGCGTTTCACGACGGCTCACTAAGGGCGATGTGGTCATCATCCCCGGCGGCGTGCCGCATGGGTGGGCGAGTGCCGAAGGAGACATAACCTACCTGATTGTCCGGTCCGATCCCGCCAAGAAAATTCCGCTGAAGTAGCGCGGAGCGCCATCGCAAACCTGATCGGAATGTGGCCTTCCGAGCGAGCCACATTCCGAGAAGCCGACTTACCAGGACGTGGCCAACCGCGTCATGACTGTTCCTTAAGGAGTAGTGCGTTAGAAGGGGTGCAGTCTAGCGAATGCTTCCCATTTTCAAAATCTGTTGCGGCCTACGTGACTGTTAATATAGAAATATCTAAAATGCGCTTCGCTCAGAACATCATTTTTCTTATTGCTGTGACTGCGGCGTTTTGCCACGCGGAAGAATCGGGGTGCCTCGAAAGAACGATCCCCGTCAGCTCCTCCAGTACTGATACGAGCTTGACGCCGGAATTGATAGCAGGAAGCCTTGAAGGAATCTACGAGAAAAAGCCCGTTCTTGTGAAATCGGTGGAACTCGAGAACACACCACCACGTGTCGTCTTGCTCGTAGATACAAGCGGAAGCATGAACACTCGTGTCAACGCTACTATCGATGCCGCGGAGGGCGTTTTGTCTAGCATGCCCGATAGCCTCCAAGTTGGACTTGCATTCTTCTCGGTTGACACGATACCGGTCGTGCCGCCGACGACTGATCGCAAAGTGTTGATCTTCCAGTTGGAATCTTTGAGAAAGAATCATGCTTCCTTTAGAGGTGATACCGCGCTTTGGTCGGCGCTCATTCGAGGGGCCAAGATTTTCAAAACGCCGCGTACTGGAGACGCTATCTACCTTATTTCAGATGGGGGAGAGAACAAAAGCACCGAGACCGAAAAGAGTGTTCTGACGGTTTTGACACGCGCCGGCGTTCGCCTATTTGCATTCATCCTCACATCGGCTGGATTCCGAGGCCGGTCCCCCGAGGAATTGGAAGGCCCCATCGAGATTCAGAAACTTGTTGTTGCCACAGGCGGGACATCGATTGTCACAACCCAAGACAGCCTTCGCTATTCTGCGCGAGCCGTTCTTATTGACAAGAACGGAAACCCAACGCAGCTCGGTGTCTCCGTATCACAACAACTCAACCAATTACTCCGATTTTATCGAGTGCAAATTACGCTTCCCGAATCCGTTGACAAGCCCCGCCACTGGAAATTGCGATTCACCGGTGAAGGGAAAAATATCGTACTAACTTACCCGAATATGCTGTCGCCATGCTCCTGAATACTGTCCTTCTAGGCGTCAACACTTCGAAGATCTGATCATCCGTCGCACAGCTCCCGATAAACAAGCCTCTCGCTAACTGGCTACATCGCGTGAACTTTGTCCTCGATGAGTTTCTTGTATCGAACCCTTATTAGCTTCATGTCTTCTTCGCTGAAGTCCCCCCGAGTCGAATCTACTAGCTGAGAGCTGTTCTGCGAGACATCAAAGGCAACGTGGTAGTTCACCTCCTTGTGTTGTTCCGTTGCCATCATTCGCGTGCTGTCCAGTCCCTGAATATCTATCACGTTTCAGGCTGCGACGACTCACTTGTGGTTGAAACAGCGTTCCGACCAATGCCAAGTCCTTCCATGAGAAGGCCGGTTAGTGTCAAGTCGGTTTTGTAGTTGCCTTTGCTCGTCGAGTGGTCTTCCTTAGAACCGAGCCGCCTCTGTCGCCATCCTTCCATCCGCACTCTTTGGTGAGCGATTGTTCGCTCGGTGCAAGTTGGGTGTTCTCGTTTCAGTAGGTGCTGCTACCTGTGAATCGACCTCTGTTCCCACCGTTTCGGCGGGAGTTGGGCCCCAGGACTTAGTCGCAGTCACCTGGACTCGGCGGTTGAGCTCGGCTGTCGGGATCGCAACTCTCTAGGCCACTTTCTGCATCGCTTTCTGACTATTGCGCAGTGGTTCGTACACCTCTCCGCCTACCCACAACCGATGCAGCAGGACCGCCAGCTTTCGAGCCACGGCCACCACCGCTCGCTTCTTGGCATTTTTTCCTCCTCGCTCCGCCAGCTTGCGTCCCCATCTCCGCAGATCGCTGTCTTCTCCAAAGGGTCCCAGAATGTAGTGCGCTCCCTGCACCATCATGGTGCGCAGATACCGGTCTCCTTCTTTGCTGATGCCCTTCTGTGGTTCGCTCTGGCCAGAGTTCCTGCGGCCAGGTCGTAACCCCAGAAAACAGCCGACCTGGCGACTCTTCGGAAACCGATACGGGTCCTCGATTGTCAGGACATAGGTCAGAGCGATCTGTGTTCCCACGCCCTTCACCTGCTTGAGCAAGGACACTTCCGGGTACACTTCCTTGGCGAGTTTCTCCATCCGTTCGTCGTATTGCTTGATGTGCTCGCTCAGCGATTCGATTTCTTTAAACAGCGGTACCAGAACCTCGCGCAACTCCACGCTCAATCCCTCGGCTAGCTTCTCGCTCACCTGATAGGTGCCGCACTTGGGCAGCCGTTGGCCATAAGACTTCACGAGCCCCCGTGCGGCGTTCACCAAGGCCGTTCGAGCACTCACTAGTTCCGCTCGCGCCCGGATCACCGTCAGGTGGAGTTGTGCTTGCGCACTGCGGTGCCGCACCGGCCCCAACAACTCGGGATCGACTCGCGCCAGCCGTGCCAGTGTCCGAGCATCGTGCCGATCATCTTTTCGATTGCTCTTGGTGATCAGCTGCACCTTTTGTGCATGCGCCACGATCACTTCGTTTCCTAACTCCCTGAGCAGCCGGCTTACCCAGGGGGAATGTGTTCCGGTCTCCAGTGCCAGGAGACTTCGCGGTATCTTTCCAAAGGTCTGCTTCATCGCTTCCGGTGTCGTCGGCAGTGTTTG
The DNA here is from genome assembly GCA_963813185.1 of uncultured Acidobacteriota bacterium. Lineage (GTDB taxonomy): Bacteria > Acidobacteriota > Terriglobia > Acidiferrales > UBA7541 > Palsa-360. The sequence continues at coordinate 7,115 of CAWEYA010000016.1, read as the reverse complement.
TTCCAAAATGATTTGGCCTGCTTCATCCATGACGCAGTAGAACGACCAACGATCTCCCAGATCCAGGCCGATCGTCAGCTTTCGTCCCTTGAAAATTTCGTTCTTTAATGCCCGCATAGTGCTAGAAGCTATTTCAAAACCCTCCGTAACACGATCATGAAGCAAGCGATATGAAAAAATCCGTGATAGATCGTCAGCGAGCGGTCGTGGCGCACGGTCAATCGCCGGTAGTTGCCCAGCCAGGCGAACGTGCGCTCGACGATCCAGCGCCGCTTGTAGCGCCGCAGTGCTCGACCATCTTGCGTCGGCGGCTTGCGCCGACCTTTGCGATGCGGGACGATCGGTTCGATCCCCCGGCGACGCAGTTGTTGGCGCAGCCCGTCGCTATCGTAACCGCGATCCATAATCACGCGCTCGGGTTTTTGCCGCGGTCTTCCCGGGTGATGCGGCCGTCTTACGCGGATCGCGGCGAGCGTCGTCGCCGCGAGCTTGACCTCCGCCGGGGATGCAGAGTGAAGGTGGTCTGCCAGAGGAACACCCTGGCCGTCGACCACCACCATCCACTTCGTCCCCTTACCCCGCTTGGTTTTTCCGACGGCGTCGCCCCTTTTTTTGCTGGAGCGAAACTGCCGTCCAGGAACGATTCACTCCATTTCAGTTGCTGCCGTTCGTTCAGCTCGCTGAGAAACACGCGCCAGATTTCCAGCCAAACTTCTTGCTCCTCCCAGTCTCGCAAGCGCCGCCAGCAAGTCGCCGGTGAGGGGAACTCGTCGGGCAAATCGCACCAGCGAGCCCCGCTGCGCAGAATCCACAAAATCCCCTCCAGCACTTTGCGGTCGTCCTGCGGGGGACGTCCGCCCTTCGGACGTTTGGGGCGTTTCGGGAGCAAGGGCCGGATCTTTTCCCACTGGGCGTCGGTCAACAGCCGACCGTATCGCGCCATCGATCCTCCCCCTGGCGCTGCCAACTCGTCTTATCGCGCACTTTGGGAAGGACAACTACTGTAAAATTAAAGCCCTGTACCCGGTTTTGAAACAGCCTCTAGTCTTTTTCATAGCCGGTCTCCTTTTCTTTGTGCCTTGAGCACGTCGACCATTGGGAGCGTATCGCATCCCGCCGGAGACCGGCCTTCTCATCCCATCTGTGAAACGGGATTATCGGAATGTGGCCCACCACCAAATGCTGGTACCACTTTCCACCCTTTGCCAAGAATCTGCAACCCGCCACCTTCTACTTCATGTCGCGCCAATTCGGGCCGGCCTTCAAGTCCACCACGAGAGGCACGGCGAGTTCGTGCACATTTTCCATCGCCTTGCGCACCAGCGGGCGCAGGCGGTCCAGTTCATTGTGGGGAGCTTCAAACAGCAGTTCGTCGTGGACCTGCAGGATCATCTTGGCTTGAAACTTTTCTTCCGCAAGTTGGCGGGCAATGGCGATCATGGCGAGCTTGATCAGGTCGGCGGCGGTGCCTTGCAGCGGCATGTTGAGAGCGGTGCGCTCCGCGAAATTTCGCAGGTTCACTTGCGGAGAGGTAATTTCGGGGACGGGGCGGATGCGTCCGAACATCGTGCGCGTGGCTCCCGACTTGCGCGCTTCGGTGAGCGAACGCTCGAGATATTCCTTCACCCCGCGATAGCGCGCGAAGTAGGCGGCGATAAATTGCGCGGCTTCCTTCTGGTCGATGCCCAGCTGCGCCGCAAGGCCGAACGGCGTCTGCCCGTAGATGATGCCGAAGTTTATGGCCTTGGCCGCGCGGCGGTGCTCGGCATTTTGCGCCATTGGCCCGACGCGGAATACTTCCTCGGCCGTGCGCGCGTGAATGTCCTGCCCGTTGCGGAAGGCCTCAACCAGCACAGGGTCCTTGGAAAAATGCGCCAGGATGCGCAGCTCGATTTGCGAATAATCTGCGGAAAGTACCGTGTTGCCCGGGCCGGCCACGAATGCGGCGCGAATCTGGCGGCCCAGTTCCGACCGCACGGGAATATTTTGCAGATTGGGATCCGAGGAACTGAGGCGGCCCGTGGCCGCGGTGGTCTGGCTGAAGCTAGTGTGCAGGCGGCCGGTTTCGGCGTGAATGAGTTTCGGGAGCGCATCAACGTACGTGGATTTGAGCTTGCTGAGTTCGCGGTATTCGAGGACTTTGCGCGGCAACTCGTGCGTGAGCGCCAGCTCTTCGAGCACGTCCGCGGCGGTCGAGCGCGGTTTTTCCCGGCGCCTTCCGCCGAGCGTCAAACTCATTTTGTCGAATAAAATTTCGGCGAGCTGTTGCGGCGAATTGACATTGAATTCCGTCCCGGCCAGTTTCCAGATGGCTTTTTCGAGCGAGCGGATTTCGCGCTCCATCGTTTTGGACATGGCGGCGAGGGCTTTGGGGTCGACGCGCACGCCGTCGCGCTCCATCGCCGCGAGAACCGGGGCGAGGGGCAAGTCGATCGTCTCGTACAGTTCCGCAAGGCCATGCGCCTCGACTTCCTTGCGCAAGAGCGGCGCGAGGCGCTGCAAATGTTCCGCGTGTGCGCCGGGAGCGCCGGAGAGGGTGACGCTTTCCTGCCGCAACACCGCGTCGGCCAGGCTGTGTTTCGCCGTCGTGGGACGCAACAGGTAGGAATAAAGCATCGTCGCGTGGCGGATTCCCGCGACAGGGCCTGCCAGCAGCTCGACGAGCTTTGGATCGTGCACGATTTTCGGGCGAGCGGGATCGCGAAGGAATTCGGCCAGCGCGGCGTGCATTTCTCCCTTGGCGTCGAGCTCTGCCGTCCGCGAAACGCCGGGCTTGGGCGAAATTTCAATCGCAGCGACCTGCGAGCCGAAGCCCTCTTCTTCGCGTTCGCCCTCGGCGAGCGTCAGCCACACGGCGGTTTCGGCGCCGCGCGGAATGCCGCTCAGAAATTTTTTGAGCGCAGCGGGAGATTCCAGCGCAGCGGAATCGCTCGGCGAGGCAGGAGCGGCGGTCTTCGCGGCGGGCAGATCGCGAAGCAGGGACGTAAATCCCAACTCCGCGTAAAGCGAGCGCAGCGCTTCCACGTCCGGCCCGCTCGCCCGCAGATCGTCGAGCACCAGCTTCACCGGCGCGGCGGTATCAATGACGGCGAGCTGTTTCGACATCTTCACCACGTCGGCGCTGTTTTCAAGCGCCTCGCGGTAGCGTTTTCCTTCGACTTCCTTCGCGCGTTCGAGCGCCGCTTCCGCCGATCCAAACCGGCGAATGAGTTCCTTCGCGCCTTTTTCGCCGATGCCTTTCGCGCCGGGAATGTTGTCGATCGAATCGCCCATGAGCGCCATCACGTCGGCGACTTTTTCCGGCGGCACGCCCATGATTTCTTCGACCTTCGCCGCGTCCACAACCAGATCGGTTTTGTCCGGCCCCGCGCCGGGACGCAGCACGCGCACTTTCCCGCCGACGAGCTGCATCATGTCCTTGTCGCTGGTCACGATGGACACGTCGAGCCCCTTTTTCGCCGCTTGTTTGGAGAGCGCCCCGATCACGTCGTCCGCTTCAAACCCGTCAAATTCCAGGATCGGCAGCCGCATGGCTTCGCACATCCGCCGCACGTAGGGCAACTGCACCGCGAGATCGTCGGGCATCGGCGGCCGCTGCGCCTTGTACTTGTCAAAAAGTTTGTCGCGGAAGGTTGGCTCCCTGGTGTCAAACACCACGGCAAGATAATCCGGCGCGTGCTCCTTCTGAAGTTTCCTGAGCATGTTCGAGAACAAGTAGGGAACTTTGGTGGGCACGCCCGCCGGGCTGTTCAGCCGCGCCATGGGCGCAAAGTAGGCGCGAAAGATGAACCCCATCGCGTCCACAAGGAAGATTTTTTTCGCAGCGGCAGCTTTTGCCATCGCCGCGAGTATAGCAAAGCGGCGCGCAACTCAGGCTAAACAGGTAACGAGATCAAACGGCGAGAACTGCCGGGAATCCCTCGATGAGTTTCCGCTCTTCATCCGTGATGTCATAAAGTTTGAAGACCAAGTCATCAATCTTGTTGTCCGCGGCGTCGATTTCACGTTGGAGGTGGTCAACCTCTGACGGCGCGAGTTCGCCTGAATTCCTCGCCTTGCAAAGGTTCAACATGCGGTCGACCAGCGCCACTACCTCTTCGCAGTCGTTCTTGTCAGCTTGGTTCGCATGGTCGATCACGCGGATGGGGACCTTTTCCATATATTGGTAGATCAACCTATAGCGGTACTCGCCCGCACGTATTCCGAACGGAATTGAGATATTGCTGATGGCAAACCAGAAGAGACTGCTATTCAATATCCCGAGCAAATACTTGTCATCGGTCCCGAGGCAATACGCCGTATTTGCAAGGTAGAAGTCATCGCTATCAAAGTGAAACCTCGGACCCTTGGCTATGTCCGGAAATACAATCTTGGGAGTCGCGAAATACTCGTAGTAATCGCAAGGTCGAAGTTCCCACCAGAACTCTCCTTGGTCTTGTCTCTTGCGGCAACTCGATTCGAATACTCGAAGGTGTTCCGCAAGCGCCCTATGCTTTCTTGAGAACCACGCCCAAGCTTCCTTCTCGGAAATCCCTCCCGTCAGGTTAGCACTTCGCATCGCTTCGCGTGTCCAGCCGTTCGGGATTACAATCCAAAACTTACCCTGAGGAGTTATGAAATATCGTCTGATATCCTCTCCCCCGAGGACTGGTTTAATAAGGCCCTTGCTAGACGGATATGCCTTTAGGATCTTTTTTGCTTCGGAACCTGAGAGATCAAACGCTTCATTTAATCCCGTCAAGACCCCTCGAAAGAACTTTTTCTCAACGTAGGCTCCAAGTGGTCGCCCTGCCTTCATGATTTTTTGGAAGACACTATTCTCTGCATCCGTCTTTAATGGCCACGCGGCGGGGGTTAGGCGCTCGTGAGGAATAGAATAAACCTTCGGAGTGATGAATGCGTCTAGCTCCTCGAAATCTAAAGACGTGACTTGTGCTATTTCCACGCGCTTGGGTTGTTGTCCCTTATAAAGAAGCGGTATGCAAACGTACGTATCTTTGGCATTTTCGAAAACTGCCAATCCACCAAAATCAACGATACGAAGAACCGCAGCAGCCTTCTTGAGGTACTGCCGGAGCGGTCCAGCGAAGTTTGTACGTAAAAAGCTGCTCGATACAATGATGCTGTAATGCCCTCCGCCACGCAGGAGAGAAATGCCTTTTTCCATGAAATAAACGTATAGGTCGGCTACGCCATCAAATGACTCGTAGTTTCTCTCAAAGTAGTCCTTAAATTCAGAGAGGGTCTCCTGCCGCACGTATGGTGGATTACCGATGACGGCATCAAATCCGCCGGCTTTCATGGCATCCGGGAAACCCGCCTGCCAATCGAACACGTTTACCCTAAATTTCTCCTCTTCGTCGAGGAACGATAACTGTTGGTCCTTATAAAAATCTGGCCCGATCAGAGAATTCCCACAAATGATGTTGTTCTTGAGTTCTGGGAGAAGATGCTGCTTAGGTGGGAGTTGCGAGCGCTCTCCTTCGAGAGCTTTGAGGTATAGGCTCATCATCGTGATCTCGACCGCCTGCGGGTCAATATCCACGCCAAAAAGGTTGTTCCCCAATATCCGTGCTTTTCTGACGACTGAAAGACGCGATTCGCCGTTCTCATCTCTAATTACGTCAGGGAATAGGGGATGGACCTCGGCCTCCTTGGGGTGTTCTGTGAGGTAGCGCACGTGATAGTCAATCAAACACTGAAATGCGCCGATAAGGAATGAGCCTGACCCGCACGCCGGGTCAAGGATGCGAATTTTTTCGATCTGCTTGGGTGTCTTACCCTCGATGATCTTGCCCACCGTATTTTTGACGATATAGTCCACAATGTATTTCGGCGTGTAATAGACCCCGTGCGCTTTACGGACCTCGGGCTTGTCCTCAACAAACACGCGCCTTGCCGTGACGCGAATAGTCTTGCCCAGGTAGCGCTCATAAATTGAGCCGAGAAGCTCTACTCCAATCACGTCAAAGCGATAGGGGCTTTTCGGGGGGTATAGGCGTTCGATGATGCGCGCCAGCACATCCGAGTCGATTTTGATTTCCTCGGAAAGGTGCGGCTTAAAGATTTCGCCGTTAAAATCCTCGTTGATCCTGTGGAAAAGGTCATTGAGCCAGTCAAATATATGAAACTTTCCGCCGCGCGCTTTCCATTCTTCGACAGCATCGCGCAACTGATTCTTCTCAATCACGCGGCGGTCTTCAGCAATCCGGATGAAGACAATGCGGTCAAGTAAACGCTGGACAACTTCGTTTAGTTGCTTGGCCGTGAGGCCAGGGTTGTTTTTGTAAGTGTTCTTTGCCAATTCCTCACGCCATTCGGTCATCTCGTCGAGGAAAGCGGTATCGACGGGGATGCGGAGGCGCTGCGTGCGCCGGTCGCGAGGGAGCATGGCTTCGAGCGAACCTGCAGCCACGCGTTCACGCGAGAACTCCCAGAGCTTTTTTGAGTTAGCAAGATATTCGGTGTACTTGAGCTTCAGTATCAAGCCCTCGTCCGGCCTGCGTTCGTCGGGCAGGATGGAGGCATCATAAAAGCGGAATTCTTCAAAGTCGGAGAGGACGACGAAGAAGACCTGCTTTGTATTCCAAGCGTAAGTCTTGGCTTGTATGATGTGCCGGGCAGTGTCTAGTTCCTCAGACGGGGCTTTGGCCTCAACAAAGAACTTGGTCTGACCTGCCATTCGGAAGCTATAGTCGGGACGACCTCCAGTATCTTCCGTTGCTTCGACAACAACTTCCCGCGCATGGTGCGGATGCCCTTCCTCATTTTCAACGTCCCATCCGAGCGCCTTGAAAAATGGTGTGATGAAATCGACTCGTGCCTGGGCCTCGGAATAACTCTTCGAGAGATGGTGGGTTCGCTCTGAGTCAAATCTGCGAATCAGTCTCTCAACTGCTGCAGTGAACGAGGCGAGGGAAGCCGGCAAACTCCGCTCCTATTGAGTGTCGTGTGGTCTCGGGTTGGAAGTCTAAAGCGATAAAGGAAGGGGTTCAAGCTAAGTAAGTTACTAGATTGCTTGTAATGTGCACCCCGTAAGTTTCGTCCTGGCGAAATGGCGATGGCACTCCCCGTGTGCTATTTTATCGATTCGCGGTTTTTCGAGAATAAACACT
>CAWEYA010000015.1:0-353862 GCA_963813185.1 uncultured Acidobacteriota bacterium | reverse complement strand
GCACGTGTATAAGCCCCGTTCATCCTAATTTGTTTGAAAAAGTAATAATTCGTTTTGACTTTGGAGACCGCCGAGCGTTCGCATTTTACCCTGAACGGAGGAAAAGAGGGCGATCTGTCCGGCTGCATCGGACTGGCCGCTCGGCCAAGCCTCGGGAAGTCCTCTTTTCGGAATGAGGGTCTTTAGCGACACGAGGTTTCACACTTCCGCCCGGGCACTTGCGGGGGGCATTTGCGGTCTGGGACGCGTTAGCGAGAATATTCTGCAAGGCTAGGTACACTTCATGGAAAACTTAATTCCTCAAGACTGGTCAGTCGAAGTTATAACGCGTGGTCGCGATGGAAATATTGTCTACCACGAGAATTCATGCGAGGCTTCGTTTTACTGGGAGTTTGGCGGCCGGGATGTCATTGCAATCATCCACGGAGGTCCAGCGTCAGAGTGGAACGAAAAATATCCGTGGGCTGCCGATAGACGAGATGAAGTTTTAGAACGCGTGATCAAGGAAGTTATCCGGCAGAAAGCCCGAACTTGTATCGCTAGCGTCGATGAAGAGAGTGGCGAAATACTTTTGCGTAACCAGGAGCGAGCCGGCTAGCCCCTTCCACAAAGTTCGTCAATCAACGCCACACCTTACCACGCGCAGGCGGCGAGCACGGTGATGCATCGACCCATTGAACTCACACACGTTATCGGAATGTGGCCCGCCGCGAAGAGCCAGTTCATTCTGGAAAATGTCTACTTCCCGTATTGCTTAACGGCCTTGCCAATCGACGGACCAGCCGCGGCAAGGTCTTGCGGATTCATGATCGGCCGCAAGGAAACCTTTGCGTTGAACGCGTGAAACCAGGGCTCAGCGACCGCGGGAATCTGCGATGTGTCTTTCATGTCAAACACGATGGAGCCCGACCGTTGGCCGTCGTCGTCCGCAAAGAAATACGCAGCTTCCGGTTTGAGATCGGCCAGAATTCGCTCGACAGTAGCACCCAGGGTCCCGGCCTTGGCGGCGGCATTTCCCGCTTCCACGGGAATCGATACTCTCAGCAACATTCGCATACGGTTTCACTCCTTAACCGATTTAGACTTCTAGTTCGCGCATAGTACGCGTCTCCTGCACTCGACACAACGAATTTGCAACCAGAGCACGATCCTCGGGGATTGCATTGAGAGTGCCATTCGCGGATGGCTTAATCAGTGCGCAGGTATACCGGATTCCGCGATCGCGCGCGGGACAATCCGTGCAAACGCACTTGACGCCCCTGTGATTGCCTAATTCATCGTTTCAATGCGCCGGTCGGGTATGAACCAGATCATGGCGATCGCAACGTACATCGCAAGCGCAATCCACGGGCGCACGAAAGCTAAGGGAATTGCCAGCACGTAAATCAATAGCGATACTTTGCTTTTCCGATCGTTGCCGACGGCGCGGGCGAGCTTTGAGTTTGGGCCGTTGCACTTGATAATCGCTCGCTCCAACAGTATGTAAGCGATCGAGCACAAAACTAAAACGGCGCCGTAGGCCGCGGTCGGCGAAGGGGCGAAATGTGCATCGTCCATCCAGCGGATCACAAATGGCACGAGCGACATCCAGAAGAGCAAGAAGAGATTGGCCCATAAAACCATGCCATTGATCCGCTCGGTCGCGTGGAGCATATGGTGGTGGTTATTCCAAAAAATGCCGACATTGGCGAAGCTGAGAGCATACGCCAGAAACACCGGGAGTCCGGACCTGAGCGCGGCTAAATCGGCGCCCTGCGGCACTTTCATATCCAACACCATAATGGTGATGATGACGGCAATCACTCCATCCGTGAAGGCCTCAAGCCGCTGTTTACTCACCCTCGTCCTCTATTTCCTGGATTAGCCGCCGGTCGCGGGCGGGCAAGCAAACGTCATCAACGGACTTCGGGAGCCGGATTCTTCGTCCAGCCATCGGCAGAGTGTACAGCAATAATCAGTTTTGATGAGCGCCCTGCTAGGGGCACGCATTTTGAGCTCTCGGTCCGGCTGCGTTCTTGAAACATGCCTGGTCAAAGTAAACTTGCTTTGCCAACTGCTGGTACATCAGGAAGGTTTTCTTGCCGTTCGCCGCGCCTTCCGAAATTGCCGTCCGGCGTTGGAACGAAACCGTTGGCGGGCCGCTTGCCAGAGCCTCTTGCAATACGCGTCCCTGCAGTTCGCCCTTGCTGACGATATCGAGTCCAAGGATCTTCGCCAAGGTAGGCGCGATGTCCGCGTTGCTTACCGGGGCTCGATCAACGAACTGCTTTTTGAAGTCCGGCCCGATCGCCGCCATGAATTGGAACGTGTTCGCTCGTCCGAAACTTCCGTGCATTCCCTGGCCATGCTGCAACATGTAATCCGTGATCTGGACGCCGGTCATATTCGGGTCTTTGGGATCTGTGGAAAAGGTCTTAAATGTGATCGCGATCGTGGGCGTCGGGGTTAGCGACGTGCCGATGAGGCGAATGGAGCTTGACGGCAAAGCGCCGGGCACATTTCCGTACTCGTCGTTGACGAATAGCCCGCCCACGTAATCCTGCTGAGCAAGAAATGCGACAATTTTCTTTACCACCCCCGGATCATGAGCCGGAAGATAGATCAGATCGGAGCCGCCGTTGGCGGCGACGACGACTTTAGCATCCGTTTCTTTTGCGATCAGGCCCGTGCCGCCGATTAATCCGTTCCCGCTAACGGGGTGCTGGCGCACTTTGGGGAGTTGCTGAGCAGCGGCCGGATCCACCGGCTCAAATATTTTCTGGCCATCCGGGCCGTCGATCTGACTGTCGGGATCGAAGAGCGGAAGCCCCAATTCGTGAGCAAGATCGATCGAAACAAAACCTACCGGTAGAAATCCGGTGTTGACCTCTTGCCGGCCCTGGGCGTCCTTGTAGATCCACTTTGCTGCATAGCTGGCCGTCGCGTGGCCTGCGGCGTCTATGTCATGCTTGCTGATCGTCGCAAAGCCATGATCGGCGGTCAAAAAAATATCCGTGTTCGCAGCCAACCGGCGATCGCTGTTGATGTAATCCAGAATTTGCTTCAGGTTGTTGTCGGCATTCTTCAGGGCCGCCTTCGAGGTCGGCCCGTTGATGCCGGGGATGAGCTTGTTCAAACTGTCGCCCTGAAAGTGCTGCGTTCCGTCCGGATCGCGTGACCAGTAGAGCAGCGCGAACGGTTTTCGATTTTTAATGAACATCGGCAGGATCACTTTGGTCGTGGCGTCCGCGAAGTACGCTTGCTGAACGTAGTTTGTCTCCTTGGTTCCAGGTGTGGTGTTGTTTCCCGTGGGCTGGTTGCGGGCAGGAGTGGTTGTGGGGAGTCCGGCGTTGACTAGAGCCGATGAGACTTCTGGCGCAAGTGGCACCCCATCAGGAGTGCCCGTCCCGTCATCGATAATGATTGTCTGGGGTACAGCGAATCCGCCATGGACAGGATTCAACTGGCTGACATCCTGAATCGCCACCGGCCCCATTTTTCCAACGATTGCCGTGCTGAATCCGTGCCTGCGCGCGGCGGCGAGCAACGATTCCTCGTTCAGATAGTTCCCGTTGAATTGGGCATCCAGATCCCCAAGGACTCGATTATTTTCGACGTAAGGCGCATAACTTCCGGGCGGCCGTCCGAAATTGCCATCCAGGAATACAGGATGCCCGATATAAATTTGATTGCTGTAATCGCCGGTGTCGCCGAGGTAGTGGCCCGTGGCTATCGCGGAAGCATTCGCGGTAGTGAAAGTTGGAAAGAGCGAGTGGCTGTTCGCAAAACTGACTCCTTGATTGCGAATCCAAAACATCGTCGGCGAATCCACCGCATTCACGGACCCCGCCCGCAAACCATCGAAAACGAAAATCACGATGTTGCGGGGCCGAACGCCCGCAGGCTGCTGCCCCGAAACGAATGATAACTTAACAGTACACAACGCTATCGTCGCGACAAACCAAAGCCAACCCTTGTTCATCCCGAGTCCTCTTTCGCGTGAGTGCGCTCGCCATCGCCCGAGGATCGAGGTCTCCCCGGGCGCTGCGCGAATCGAAACCGAGACATTTTGCCGCCTTGCAAACCTGTCCACAAGGATTGTTTAGGGCTGGCACACCCGGAGGGCGATTTTGGAGCTTTTCAGTAAGTCCAAATTGAGTCGGGGGCTTCAAGGAGCCTCGGCGGCGCCTTCTAAATCAAACACGTACATACAGACTTGCTCGGATTTGAGCGGCTTTCCTGTGTTCAGGTCGAAATCGTCGAAAATGGAACGTTGATTTAATATTTATGTGACGGAGAAATAATACAAGATTCCATGTATGTACATTAAGTCGCGCATTCGATAAATTCCTTCAGCAATAACTCGGAGCCGCATATTCCAGTACGCCTGCTAGTTGTGGACGATCACGAAATCGTAAGGATAGGTGTGCGCATTCTATTAGCCGACAAGATGAAGTGGGAAATCTGCGGGGAAGCGCAAGATGGCGCCGAAGCGATAGATAAAGTGGGGAAGTTATCTCCCGACGTCGTTATCCTTGACCTTACCATGCCCGTAATGGGCGGCTTCGAAACGGCTATACGCATCCGCCAGATTGCCCCATGGACAAAAATTGTATTTTTCAGCATTCATGAGACCCCCACCACTGCCCGTCTGGTTGGCGCGGATGCTTTCGTATCGAAAGCTTCGGCTGCGGAGGATCTGGCGCGGACGATTAACCAAGTACTGGGAAGTGTAGGAACGACCGACGCCCCGGCAGTCGCCAACTAACCTGCATCGCACTCTTGTGCCTTCGGCACCACGCCCCATTTGCTAGGCGCCTACATACTTTCCCGGCGTTCAATTATGGCGATTCCTGTATCTCAATAAACGTAGTTATTCGTGAGTCGGATTGTATAGGCCCCAGCTGTTGCAGTTTCGCTGGCTCAGCGGCGCGCCAGGCGAAGTGGGATCGAAAGATCTGAGCTATAATCCCCGCCAGAATATTTGGCCAAGATCGGGAACACAGATTATTTTCGCGGAGAGGCGTTTGCCGGAAGCGGCAACCACCGGCATGCCGCTCGGGAAATATGCCAGCGGGATTGAGCGAGACGAACCTTAAGAGCGGCGCCCTCGCTGCAAAAATGGTTTCAGTTTGCTCAGAGGTTTCAATCTAAATTCAGAAGGAGCATTGCTATATGCCCAACACGAATGGGATCCAAAGTCTTCAAATATTTGCTCTTGGCGCAGTACTGGGCGGCCTTTTCGTTTCGTCGTGGGACCACCCGGCTGCCATTGCGCAGCAAAATAGTCCGCAGAGCAGTCCCGCTGCGATGCAGACGGATTTGGCGCATCTGAAAGACCTGATCCCGCCGCACTCTCACCCCATGGTGGAAGTGGGGATGTTCGCCGCGAATCTCTGGTTTGCAGGCGAAAAGAAGAACTGGCCATTAGCCGATTATTATCTGAACGAAACACGTAATCGCATCCGCTGGGAAGTGCACTTGAATCCCGGCCCGAAAGGCGCCGACGGCAATCCCGTGGATATGCAGTCAATCTTCGACGGCATCGACAACGGCTCCTTGCCCAAAGTGAAGAAAGCGATTGAAATGAACGACAGCAAGCAATTCGCCGCGGAGTACAAACACTTGCTGGAGGATTGCTACTCTTGCCACAAAGTGGCGGCCCGGCCGTATTTGCGTCCCATGGTGCCGGTTTCCGGCGCGCAGCCCATTATCAACCTCGATCCCGCTGCCACGTGGCCGCAATAGCAGAGCCCACGGCCGCGCGATTTGTTGATCGAGAGAACGAGCATTTGCCCAACTCGTTTGCCGGCACGAGCTGTATTATGATTGCCTGGAGCGATGATGCCTTACAGTTACTCACGCCTTTTTGAAGAAATCACCGGCCGCAAGTTCGAAAACCGGCCCGTTTTCGATCCTCCCAGATTGACTCCGCTCAGAAAATCAATCGCCGAGTCCACGATTGGCTTGTTCGCCAGTTGCGGCGCCCAATTGCCGGAGGACCCGCTATTGGGAGAGACCGAAGACATTTCATTTCGCCTGATTCACCGGGACACGCCGATGTCCCGGCTCGTAGTTGCGCACAAGACCAAAGTGCGCAAATGGGCTGTCGAAGATCTTAACGTCGCGTTTCCGCTGGAACGCATGAGGGAACTGGAAGCCGAAGGCGCGTTCAAGCTGCTCGCGCATACGGCCGTTTCCATGGTGGGTTCGATCCAGCGCTACACGGAACTCGTCGAACAAACTGTCCCGGCGATCAAACAGATATACGATTCGCAAGGTGTTGATCTGGTCTTCCTTTTTCCTTTTTGCCCGGCTTGCCATCGAGCCACGACCGTCATTGCACGCGCACTCGAGGCGCGCGGGCTTCCCACACTGAGCATGAACGTACTGCTCGAAGCCGCCGAAGAAGCGAAGCCTCCGCGAACCTGTTTTCTGGATTTCCCGCTCGGATGCCCGGCGGGAAAACCTCATGAAGCCGAACAACAGCGCGAAATCCTCCGCAGCGCTCTGAAGCTGGCTTCCGACTTTGACGGCCGGCCATGGCACATCAAATCGTTGCCGTTTCAGTGGACGCCCGACGGAAGCCGCGCTTGGGAAGACGAAGTCAGCGGCCTATATCGAAACGGCGGCTTGAATATCGTCATGGCACATCGGGACGCTCATCACGATCGGGGTGAATCCCTGGTGGGACACGAGCGCGAGTTCGCCATCCGCTGCAACTGCTGACGGGAATCGAACCCATGGATGTTTGGGCGATGCCGAGACGGAAAATTTTTGCAAGGTGATCTTTCCAAGACTCAATCAAACCCAGATTCTTCCGAGCTGAATCCGCCGGCGAAGTCTAGCCCAGGGCAACGCCCAGGGTTTCGGAGTCCATCGATGGTGGTGCTCCCTGAAAGAGCGCAGGAAACCTCAGCTCTTTCTGGGCGGGCGATGATATGAGGAAATCACGCACTGCCACTGTGCGAATCCACGACGGCAACCACGATTCGCGCAACGATGGCCTTCACGTAAATTCTCTTGACTTGTATACAGCAAAGGTTTACCTCTTGATATCCCCGCCTTTGAAGACTAAGATGCTGAGCTTCACATGATGCGTGACCAAGCATGGTCGGAAAAATTGTTGCTTGCTGTAGTCGGTGTTTTGATCATGGTAGCTGTGGTTCAGCTTGCCATGAAATACCTGCAGTAAACACTTTCCGCACCTTCCCATTTTCGTGTTGTGCTGTGTACCGCTGGTGCTTCCTGGAGGATGGCTGCAAGTGACACACTCGGCGGCAAACCGGGAAAATTAATAACCTATGCTCCGCGTTTTCAAATGCAGTGCGTCTCTCTAATCCCTCGAGCGCCTGCGCGAATAGCTCACCGACTCACCTGGTCTGCGTAAACCTGAAAGATTGTTCACCATGGGCGTCCCGGTGTAAGTTAACGCCTAATGACACGCAAAGCCTTTGATCACAAAATGGAAAAAGATGTGACGCCATTTTCCACCGGCATAGCGAGGCGGGAATTTCTTGCCGTTCTTTCAGCGGTTGGCGCCTCTGCCATACTTTCAGATGTTTTGCTTCGGGCGCAGGCGCCAACCGCTTTTCCGGTACGGCCATATCGAATTGACACCCACAATCACTTTTCAGCTCCTGGATTCATCGCCGCCATAGCTGCGAGAAAGACGAACCAGCGCCCTTTGGAACAATGGACGCCCAGTAAATCGATCGAGGACATGGACAAAAGCGGCGTCGCAACGTCCATCATTTCGACCAGCGAGCCAAGCGTATGGTTCGGCGATAACGAAGCGGCGCGCAAGCTCGCGCGCGAATGTAACGAACTCGGCGCTCGCCTAATGGCGGATCATCCCGGCCGCTACGGCATGTTCTCCACGGTTCCGCTGCCCGATGTCGATGGGTGTCTCCACGAAATTGAATACAGCCAGGACACGCTCAAGGCCGACGGCGTGTGCCTCATGACGAGCTACCAGGGAAAATATCCCGGCGACCCTGCGTTCGCGCCGGTGATGAGCGAATTGAACAGGCGCAAGGCTGTAGTCTTCTTTCATCCAGTCAAGGCCGAGTGCTGCAAGGACCTGCAGCCGGAGCTGGCGCCGGCTTTGGTCGAGCTGGGAACTGAAACGACGCGCGCAATCGCCAGCCTCATACTCGACGGCGCCGCCTCGCGCTATCCGGACATTCGGTTCATCTTCTCCCACGGCGGGGGAACGATGCCATATCTCATGACCCGCTTTGAGGCCTTCGCAGCGCGGCCTGATATTGCGCAGCGACTGCCGAATGGCCTGCTTTACGAAGCGCAGAAACTGTATTACGACACCGCGAGCATGAATAGCCCGTATCCCTGGCCGACACTGCTGAAGCTGGCGCCCCTATCGCACATTTTATTCGGCACGGATTTCCCGTTCTTCAGTGCGGCGGCGACCGCCAAAGGACTGAGGGAAGCGGGGCTGAAGGCCAGCGACCTTCACGCCATTGAACGCGAAAACGCATTGGAATTATTCCCCCGGCTAAAGAGGGCAGGTGCGTAAGGCACATTTTTGGAGATCAACGAAAAATATTGGCTATCTAAAATTTTTGGGCTCAAGTAGGACAGGCTTCAGCCTGTCTGGTTTTGTACTGTCACTGCTGGAAAACCAGACAGGCTGAAGCCCGTCCCACTTCAAGCCTTCCAAACATCGCCGGGCGGGTGTATATTTCGCGTTACGAAATCTAACTAAATATTTTGAGTTTAGAATTCTGACTCCAGTGGGGGTGGTTCCGTGAAAATTCGGGCCTTGTATTTACGCCCGGTGTTGTTATGCGCCATCGTTTGCCTCGTCTTTATACTTCGTGGCACGGCCACGCATGCTCAAGGGCAGGACCGCGCTCCTGAGTATTTTCAGACCGACATTCAGTACGGCGCGCAGATCTTCGCGACTCAGTGCACTGCTTGCCACGGCACGTCCGGCGATCAGATCCCCGGCGTCAACTTCCGCGCAGGCCAATTCAAGCGCGTAGTTTCCGACAATGATCTGCGGGCCACGATCACCAACGGCGTTCCCGGCACCGCCATGCAGCCCTTTGCATTTGGCGCCTCTGAGCTCACGGGCATCGTCTCTTATCTTCGAAATATGAACAGTTTCGACGCCCGTGGAATGATGTTGGGCAACGCGGCTCGCGGCCAGGCCCTGTTCGCGGGCGCGGGAAATTGCGCCAGTTGCCACGCTGTCAACGGGAAGGGTCCGCGCGTTTCTCCCGACTTGGGCGACATCGGCACCCTGCGCACGGCCGAACTCCTTCACCGGACGCTGGTCGATCCAGCCGCGTCGATGCTCCCTGCCAATCGACCGGTGCGCGCAGTAACTAAAGACGGCAAAGTCATCAACGGCCGCCGCCTTAATGAAGATACGTACACCGTGCAACTCATCGACGAGCAGGAGCGCCTGGTCTCTCTTACGAAGGCCGACCTTCGCGAATTCACGGTTCTCAAGACCACGCCCATGCCGTCATACAAAGACAAGTTGAGCGCCCAAGAACTGGCCGACCTTGAGGCGTACCTTCTTTCCTTGAAAGGTGTGAAATGAACCACTCACGGCGCACGACTTTCCTATTGCTTCTTTCTTTGCTGATTCCTTTCGCTCTGCGCGCACAGGTAACTCCTGATCGTCTGCTCCATGCAAGCGACGAACCGCAGAACTGGCTGACCTATTCCGGCAGCTATGCGAGCCAGCGATATAGCCTTCTCAAGCAAATCGACATTTCTAACGTCAAAAACCTCGAGCTGAAATGGGTCTTCCAGGCGCAGTCGCTGCAGAAGTTCGAAACCACGCCACTGGTCGTCGACGGGGTCATGTACATCACCCAGTCGCCCAATGACGTCGTGGCAATTGACCCCAAGTCGGGCCGCGTCTTCTGGGTCTACCATTACGCTACCTCTCCCGCCGCCAGGCCGTGCTGCGGGATTGTGAATCGCGGCCTCGCCATCCTCGGTGACACGCTCTTCATGGCCACCGTGGATGCCCACCTCGTGGCTATCAACGCCAAGGACGGGCATGCCCTCTGGAGCGTGAAGGTGGCCGAGCCCACTGCGGGCTATGCCATGACACTTGCGCCTCTTGTTGTTAAAGATAAAGTCATCGTGGGCGTTGCCGGAGGCGAGTTCGGTGTGCGCGGCTTCATCTCCGCCTACGAAGCCGGAACCGGCAAGCAAGCCTGGCGCTTCGACACGATTCCCGATCCCGACCAACCTGGCCACGATAGCTGGCGGGGAAGCGATTGGGAGCATGGCGGCGGCGCCGTTTGGATGACAGGTTCATACGACCCCGAACTGAATTTGACTTACTGGGGCACCGGCAACCCCGGCCCGGACTTTAATGCTGCGCAGCGTCTCGGCGACAATCTTTACTCGGATTCCGTGCTGGCCCTTGACCCGGACACGGGCAAGATGAAGTGGTATTTCCAATTTTCTCCGCACGACCCTTACGACTATGACTCAGTGCAGGTTCCTGTCTTGGCCAATTCGAATTGGAACGGCAGCCCGCGCAAGTTGATGCTGTGGGGCAATCGCAATGGCTTCTTCTATGTTCTGGATCGCGGGACGGGGAAGTTTCTGGCTGGCCAGCCATTCGTTAAGGTCAATTGGGCAAGCGGCCTGGATGCCAACGGCCGGCCGATCACCACGCCGCAGCCACCGGGTATGCCGACTTATCCAGGCATCCAGGGCGGAACGAACTGGTACTCGCCTTCCTACAGCCCTCGCACGGGGCTCTTCTATGTCTCCACGTGGGAAGATTACGGCACCATTTTCACCGGCGTGCAGGCGGAATATAAGGAGGGCACTCGCTTTACCGGCGGCGCCAACGCAGCACCTATTCCCGGCGCTGATAACCCCGGCGGCATACGCCAGGGGCCCGTCAATACCTACACCGAAGCGCTGGGCTCAGGCGGCGTCGTGGCTCTCGATCCGCAGACCGGCCAGAAAAAATGGAAATTCGTCATGCACGACGTCAACACCAGCGGAATTTTGACTACCGCCACGGACCTGCTTTTTGTAGGCGGCCGGGAAGGCTACTTCCAGGCGCTCGACGCGCGTTCCGGCGCGCTGATTTGGAAGGAAAACCTGGGTGGCGACATCATCGCCGGCCCGATCAGCTTTCAGGTCGACGGCAAGCAATACGTCACCGTCACGGCCGGAAACAGCCTCTTCGCGTTCGCTCTTCGCGAATAATCGGCCACGGGATAAAGCTTTCCAGTAGGACGGGCTTCAGCCTGTCTGGTTTTGATTTTTGGTTTTCGGGTAAGCAGACAGGCTGAAGCCCGTCCTACAAAAAACCGCGAGGATTCCTTTTACTGATTTTTCAAGGCGGGATTTTCTGCCGTGGGGGAAAGGACTCCCGCAGGGACGGTTTTCCTTTTTCGCGATTTCGGCACGGAAGGCTCCGCCGCTGGGGAATCCTGCATCGGCAAACTGAAGCGCCGTTTTCCGTCATAGGAATGCAAAGCGGCAGCCACAGCGCCCGCCGTGGGAACCAATCCGATTTCGCCCGCTCCCTTGGCGCCGTACCCGCCGATTTCGTCGGGAACTTCGATCAGGATCACATCAATTTTCGGTGTTTGCCTGGCTCCCAGGATTCCGCAGTCGCGCAGTAGCAGGGAATCAGGCACTCCGTTTGTGGAGGTGAAATCTTCGGAGAGCGCATAGCCAAGTCCCATGTGCACGCCGCCTTCAATCTGTCCGGCGCAAGCCTTCGGATTGATGGCGTGGCCCACGTCGTGAGCCGCCACGACGCGCTCCATGCGGCCGTTGTCGTCGAGAATTACGAGCTGGCAGGCGTAGCTGAAAGTCATGTGCGTCGTCGGATTTTTCAGCGCTTCCGGCGTGCCCGGCCGGGTAGTAAAGTCGCAGACATATTCCCCCCGGTATTCGCGGCCGATTAGTTTTTCGAGAGGAAGTTCCTTCAAGTCGGCGGCGAATTTCTGTCCGGCGCGCTGAGCCGCGGCGCAGCTGAGTGTGGTGGCGCGCGATGCCCACGCCTCCCCGCACTTGGCGCCCACCTCTCTGTCCCAGCGCACGGTCATGATGTCCGGCGACAGCCCCGTCTCTTCGTATACCGCCTGACGAACGGTCGTGAAAACACCCTGGCCCATTTCCGTGTATCCGTTGAGGATCTCCACTCGGGGGCCTTCGACTACGCGAATGATAATGTGGCCGCTTTCGACGGCGCCATTGCCGATTCCGGTGCTCTTGATGCCGCAGCCCAGGCCGGCGTATTTTGCATTTTTATAAATGTCCTTCACGGATTCGAGCGCCACGCGCATCCCGCGCACGCTCTCCCGCATGATCTGGCCGGTGGCGAAGGCGTCGCCTGGATTCAGAATGTTCCGCATGCGGATTTCCCAGCCATCGACGCCCACTTTTTCCGCGAGAATATCCATGACGCCTTCCATCGCGAACTGGGCCTGGTTGCTGCCAAATCCGCGCATGGCGCCGCTCGTCGGATTGTTTGTGAATACGGCCTTGGAGTTCACATCCACATTGGGAACGCGATAGACGCCGCAAGAATGGCACGCCGCGCGCAGTAAGCATTTGCCGCCCGTGCCCGCGTATCCTCCGGTATCGCCCACGATGCGTGCGCGCACGGCGAGCAGATGGCCTTCCGCGTCCGCGCCGACTTTGTATTTCAGGATCATGGGATGGCGCTTGACGTGATGCTGCGTCGATTGCTTGCGAGTGAGAACTGTCTTCACCGGGCGCTGCAGCAGAAACGCCGCCAGCGCGGTTTGCCCTTGGATCGTGAGTTCTTCCTTGGCGCCAAAGGCGCCGCCGCTCGCGGCCAACTCGACATTCACTTTTTCCTGCGGCAGCTTCAAGATGTCGGAGACCATTTTCTGGTCATACGTCGAGCCTTGACTCTGCGAGTAGAGCTTGATGCCGTCGCCTTCGGGCATGGCCAGGCAAGCTTCCGGTTCGAGAAACGCGGGTTCAATTGGCTGCGTAGTCCACGTTTGCTCGATGATATGCGCGGATTGGGCGAAGGCAGCTTCCACATCGCCGCGCGAAAAGGCGGTGGTATCGAGAACGTTGTCGTGCACCCACAAATTGCCGGGGGGATGCACTTGCGGCGCGCCGGGTTCCATCGCGGCAAACGGATCGGTGACGGGTTCGAGGACCGTGTAATCGACTCTCACTTTGTCGGCGGCCTGGCGCGCGTGAAACGCTGTGTCCGCGACCACCATGGCCAGAAAATCTCCGACGCAGCAGGTGATTTCGCCGACAGCCACAAAAATCGGTAAGTCGGGATAATTCAGGCCCGTGCCGCGCTCTCCGGGAACGTCGGCGGCGGTGAAAATCCTCACCACACCCGGCATGGCTTGCGCGGCCGACAGATCAATCGCGTTGACTTTGGCGCGTGGGTGTTCGTTGAGAACCATTCCGCCGTGCAACATGCCTGGCACGCTCATGTCGTCGACGAACGGCCGCTCACCGAGAGCCTGCTCGAAGCCGCGATAGCGGGAGGGCGAGTCGCCGATTCCAAATCCATTCCCATTCCGCTTGCCGTTTCCATTTACGTTTTTGTTTTTCGCAAACGCCGGATTGCGGCTCAATCCGAAATCTTCGCCGAAATAAGAATGGCGGCGAGGTTCCGTGCGCGGCAACTTTCCGCCGTTCTTCCATGCTTCGCCGGCAGTTTGAATAGCGTCAATGATTCGCGCATAACCTGTGCAGCGGCAGAGATGTCCAGCCAACCCCTGCTTCACCGCCTCGCGATCATGCGTGCAGCCTTGCCGCAACATGGAAGACGCCCGAACCACAATCCCCGGAATGCAGAAGCCGCACTGCACTCCGCCCTCGTGCGCGAACGCTTCGCCGAGCACTTCCCTCATATTTTCCGGGACGCCCTCAAGCGTGACCACATCGTGGCTTTCCATTTGTTCCGGTTTCCGCAGGCAGGATAGCGCAGGCCGTCCATCCACGAGGATCGCGCAGCAGCCGCAAGTGCCTTCGGGAGCGCAGCCATTCTTGGGAGACACAACGCCGCATTCCTCGCGCAATACATCAAGGAAGTGCATCCCCTGCTCATAAGAGGAAGTCGTGCGTTTCCCGTTCAGCGTAAAGCTGATCTTCGGCATGGGCGAGGTCACTACTCCCGGCGAACAAGCTAGGCTACTGGTCAAATTATACCTTGCTTCTGTCTCGGAAGAAACCGCTCCATTTCCGTGCACTAGTCCGGATTCCGATGGGGGCTGTATGGGGATGCAGCCGATGCTAATGCCTGTCAGGCGTTATACTTGAGATCGTACAAGTTGAACCGAACCTTATGCGGTGGCTTATCCGTCCAGTATCTTGATCTCTGCATGCCGACAACTGCGCGAGGAGGCGTTCAGGCCTGGGCGGGGTTCGCAACCAGCTTCGTTGTCACCGAACGCATGAATGGAAGGATGCTGCAGATCGATTCGGCGGGGAGTAAATCAACTATGACCAAGTTCCGCTAAAAGGATTATCGAGATGCGCAATGATTTTGACAGGATGCCGGAGAGATATTCATCGCTCTTTGGCATCCCGTGCGTGTGGCATCACCAACTCCCGACTTGCCTGAATTTCGCGGAAAACTCTTTTTTGTCCTGCGGAGAATTCGTCAGTATGTATATGTAGGATCCCTTCTGGTCGGCGGTGTAGGTTTTTCCGGACTCCAATATAGGGCAGACATTCCCACGCTGGATGCATTCATACACTACCCTCTTGCCGTTGACTTCGGTGAATATGAGGTCTGTGTATGTGAAAATGTTTCCCGGGGATGAGCCATGGATTTTCGTTCTTGATGTGACGACTTGAAGCGTCGTGCTCCCTTTTTCTTTTGGAATTGCAAAAGCAGAAAGAGGGATGAGAATGAAGAAAGCGATTTTCGCAGCCCTGTTTAGCATTGTCGATTCCTCTCCATGAAGAATGTTGGTTGCGAGTTTGCGAAACTAGAAAATCTCTCGCCTTATATACAGTCGGCAAAATGGGAAAGGACTTGAGCGGGAATCTTTTGCGGCAGCGGGGAAAAGGACCAAAGTAGTTCCGCTTACCTCCCGATGAGAGGGATTTCGGAGGCCGCCCCGCTGCATTCTCAGGCAGGGCGGATCGGCATTGGTGTTGTATACTCCCCCAGAACGATATTCCAGCCAAAATATTTTACGTGGCACTGCCAGCAAGGGGGAAGATCTATGAGAATCAAGACATGGGTTTCCGCGCCGGTCGCACTGGTGATGGCAATTTGCGGTATTTGTTTCGGCGCGCGGGCGCAGAACCGCGCCGCCGGCGCGCCGCCCCCTTCGATCCACACATTTTCTACGGAAGATATCGCCAGCACAGGTTTCCTTTACGTAGGCGGACAGTATGTCGGAGCGCCGGGCAAGGAAGTGATGGACGGCGCCGAATACGTGGAAGTGATGGTGCCGAAGAAAATCCGCCATCCGTATCCGATTGTTTTCTTTCATGGCGCGGGGCAGACCGCGACGGATTGGCTGCAAACTCCGGACGGACGTCCGGGCTGGGCGTATTTTTTCATCAAGCAGGGATATACGGTTTACATGGTGGATTATCCCGCGCGCGGCCGGTCCCCCTATAATCCCAATCCCGATGGCGACGGAACATTGATTACGCGCACGGCGCTCCAGCTCGAGCAAGTTTTCACGGACATCGGTGCGCAGGGGAATTGGCCTCAGGCCAAGAAATTCACGCAATGGCCGGGAGAAGGCCCGAACAAGGGGAAGATGGGTGATCCG
The DNA here is from genome assembly GCA_963813185.1 of uncultured Acidobacteriota bacterium. GTDB lineage: Bacteria > Acidobacteriota > Terriglobia > Acidiferrales > UBA7541 > Palsa-360. The sequence goes on along the minus strand of CAWEYA010000015.1, from coordinate 338,128 downwards.
ATCTTTGACGATTTTGCCAAGACGCAGGTCCAATTTCTGGCGGGCGGGAAACAGGCCAAACTAAACCTGGATGCGCACATTGCGCTCCTGGAAAAGATCGGATCTCCAGTTATCGTGATCACCCACTCGCAGGGCGGAGAATTTGGCTGGCAAATCGCGGATGCGCGGCCAAAGCTGGTGAAAGCGATCATCACCGCTGAACCGGGCGGTCCGCCGATCAAGAACGTGGACATTTCCAAGATCGCCTACAGCGCGGCTAGCGGCTACGCCTGGGGCATTACGTCGCTACCGCTCCATTACGATCCGCTTGTCAGCAATCCTGCCGAATTGCAGCCCGTGCTGGAAGAGAAAGCAGAGGACCCGGACACTGTGCCCTGTTATCTGCAGAAGGAACCCGCGCACAAACTCGTCAACATGAAGGACATTCCGGTGCTGGATGTTTCCACGCAGGCGAGCTACCACCGCGTTTTCGATTCCTGCATTCCCAAGTAGCTCAATCAGGCGGGCGTGAAGACGCAATACGTCAAGCTCGAAGATGTAGGCCTTACCGGAAACGAACACGAGCTGATGCTCGACAAAAACAGCGACGAGATCGCCAAATTTTTTGCGCAATGGCTGGATAAAAATGTGCGATAGGAATTTGGTAGGATAGGCTTCAGCCTGTCTGCTTTGCACGAACCGGGTCTTCGCAAAATCCAGACAGGCTGAAGCCCGTCCTACTGTTCTTTTCCGGCCTTCTTTAGTTCATTGAATGTGATGTTATCTTCGCAAATCATTTCCGTCAGCTTCCAATCCGGTTCGAGTTGATAAATTCGCTCGCCTTCCCAGGTCTTGGTATACGCTTTCGGGTCGTCAATGGTGATGTGCACAACCAGGGTGTCGTGTTTGGGGCGAGTAATGTGTTCGATGACGTGGAGCTGATTGGAATGCGGCAGGCCCGCGCGGTCCAGCCACGTCTTTTCATTAAAGGCGACCGAGTCGATCACCAGCGTGTCCCCCTCCCACCAGCCGACCGCGTCGCCCATCCAGGTGGGGTCCAGGTCCTTGGCATGTTCGTGCGGGCCGGTCGTATAAACTTGCCGGACGAAGTGGTTGAATTCGAATAGTTGAACTACGCGCCCGGGAATTTGAATAATTTCCATTGGGAAAGAATGCACGTAAATTCGCGGCACGCCTGTCGGGAAGCATCCGATTTCATTGCCCGTCGTCGGATTGACGAGATCGGTGGAATCGACTACGGCGCGTTCTCCCCAGGATGGCTTGGTCTGTTCATATTGCGCTCTCCCCCAGGATGTCATCTCCGGAATAACTCCCGTAAATGAATAACCAGCCCACTTTCGAGAGCTTGCAGGCATATGCCCCTCCCAGACGCCGGAGAAATCCGGCACGCCATCGGCCGTTCTGGGAAGTCCTTGCGGTGCCGCTGCTTTTTCCGCAGTTGAATTCGTTTTCGGGGAGGTCTGCGCGCTCAGTCCGGAAGAGAAGATCAAAGCAGCCGCAAGAGCAAGAGTCTGGGCCACCCAATATTTTTTCATTTCTGGAATTCCTCCTGTCGTTCGGAACGAATTAAACGATTGCGGAGCATGGCGCATTGCCGGTCCCGGGATGAGCGAAGATGCGGCCACGCGATTCGCAAGGACCTCCCGGATCTATTACTGGCCGGGTTCGGGAGGCGGACCCAGTGGAATGACTTCGCCGTTGGCCCAGGAGATTTTCCGGAGGTTCAAAACTTTTAAACCATTTTTGGAGGGGAGGCCGACAATCGTGATCTGGTCGCCCGGTTTTAGCTTCTTTCCATTCCAACCATAGTGGACCAAATGATTCGGCGCGGTCATTTCGACGGACCATTCGGTGACGGCGCCCTGGTCATCCTTTACTTCAAGAGTGATGAGCGGGTGCGGCTGGATGAATAGAAATTCCTTCACGGTTCCCGTCATGGTCATGGGATGGGCTGCGTCGTAGGCGCCGCCGCCGTGATGCGCCAGCGCAGGTCCGGAAAATACGAACAGACACGCAGCTACAAAAACAGCGGCCGGCAGCGCATTACTCATAGGTGAACTCCTCCCCGTGGCGTGGAATATCGCACTGTTCTAATAGACGTGTCAATCCGGATGGCCGTTACATTGGGGATGAATTCCGCGCGGTCTTATCGCAATTCTCCGGAAAAGTTGAAGGGATCCATTAAATTGTGCTTGGAGAGAATGAGGGCGATGCGGGCTGGAAACCGCTGCTTGACACCCGGTAGCCCCTGCCGTATGTTTTTAACAAAATTGCTTCACTCACGTTTTGCGAATCGGGGAATCCTGGCAGGGCGCTGACTGAAAATGTCTGAAACTAAATTCCCTTCGAGCTCAGTCTTACTGCTCAAGAGCCGGCAGAGCGAGTGGGTTCCATTCCCGGCACCGAAATCTGCGCGATAAATGGAGGCAAGAACATGGATTCTTTATTGAACGTAAGCCGTCGGGCCTTGGTTAAGTGGGGCCTGGCGGCCGCTGGAATACCCATGTTGACCAGGGCCCTCGGCTCGAGCGCGCTTGCCCAGGATCTGGGCGGCGAAGCCGGGAAGAAAGGCGCGATTGGCGGCAGGGCCGAAGAAGAACTCTATACCGGCAAAGGACTGCAGGGCGGCGGACAGCTTGAAATCCGCTTGACCCAATCCATTTATACCAGCGATCCGGACGCGCTCGAAGTCGCGCAGCGGATGAAGCCGTTCGATCTGGAGTCCTGGATCGTGGAATGGACGCGAGTCGCGGAGAAGAACGAAGTGCTGGCCGATAAGTTCGCCAGCGAGGGCTACAAGGTCACGGCCAACGAATACTATCTCAAGGCCTCCACTTTTTACCGGCAAGCGTGCTGGCCGCAGCCGGTCGATGAACCTCGCATGCTGGCGACCTATAAAAAGATGCGGGAAACCTACGACAAGGCCTGGAAGCTGGCGCGGCCGCCCTTCGAGCGCGTGCAGATTAACTATGAAGGTAAAGTATTGGATGGTTATTTCCGGAAACCGAATGCTCCCCAGGGCAAGAAATTTCCCGTGGTGATCCCATTCCAGGGCGCCGACACGATGGCCGAAGCGACCATTCTGGGAGGAGGCGCCTACACGGCCCGTGGTATGGCGTATCTGGCAGTCGATTTCCCGGGCCAGGGAGGCGCGATGCGTTTGCACGATCTGCACCTTCCGCCGGATACCGACAGAGTTGTGAAAGCCATGATCGATTATCTCGAGACGCGCCCGGATGTGGACGCCACCCGCGTCGGATTGCAGGGAATCAGCATGGGTGGGTATGGCGTGCCGCGTGCCGCCAGCGGCGAAAAGAGGATCAAGGCTGCGTTCATGAGCAGCGGTTCCTACGACCTGAAATCCGACCTGTTCGATTACTATCCTCCCATTCAGGAGCGCGTCCGCTGGATTATCGGGGCGAAGGATCTAGCCGATGCGAAAAAGAAACTTGGCGACTATAACCTGGCGGAGGGCCGAGCAGAAAAGATCGAAGCACCCATGTTGATCGGCTACAGCAAGGACGACCGCATCATGGACCCGGCCGGCGCCCTGCGGCTCTACGAGGCTGCCAAAAACTCCAAGCGCGACATGGTCGAGGGCACCGGACACGTTCAGGCCTCCAATGCCGGCGGACCGCGCGCTTCACGGCCAATCGTGTTTCCGGATTGGGCGGCAAAAACTCTCGCTGCAGATGTGTAGCGGCCAGGAGTAGGACAGGCTTCAGCCTGTCTGGTTCAGATTTCCTCAAGATCAAAAATCATGGATAGGGTAAAGACTGCCTGACCTGGATATTCCTTAGCCAGAAAAGGCTGACAGGCTGAAGCCCGTCCTACTAAGTCTTATTCACCACTTCTTCAATACTGGTCCCGAAATCCTTGAGCATCACCATGGCCGCGTTTCGCCCCGGCGCTCCAGTCACTGACCCTCCCGGATAAGTGCAGGCGCCCGTTTGATATAAGCCGGGTATCGGCATCCGGTATTGCGCCCAGCCCGGCATCGGCCGCATGTTGCCCGATTGCGAGGGTTCTCCCGATCCGGAATGAACGCTCCCGTGCCACATGTGCGGATTCCTGCGCTCGATATCGAGCGGGCTGACCACAAATTTGCCCAGGATTTTGTCGTCGGTCAGGTTGGGCGCAAAACGCCGCAGGTATTTCAAATTGGATTCGGCGACCTCATCCTTGATCGCGTCCCAGTGATTCGGCCCTTCTTTCAGATCGTAAGGTTGCAAGCCGATGACTTTGATGGTGTGCATGCCCGCGGGCGCTCGAGAGGGATCGGCAACAGTGCTGCTGAAAATAGTCAACGGCGGATCGTCAAGCCCGACGACTGCAGTGGGGTAGTCGTAGGCGTAGCGCAGCAAGCGCGCGGGAGAAACCAGAATGGCCGATTCGCAAACAGCAAGTGTCCCGCCTTTCACCGGATATTTGGGCGGTTCTTTGCTCGCGTAATGCGCCACGATTTCGGAAATTTCGCCCTCCCAGGTGTCCACTCCGTCGAGAAAGTCGTGGCCCCACAAATCCTTCGGCGCCATGTCCACCAGTTGTTTGACGTGGATCGTGGACAGCACCGCCTTTTCGGCGCGGTACGAACTGCCGTCCGCGCATTCGACGCCGGCGCATTTGCCGTTTTCTATAATCAGCCGCGTCACCGCCTTATTGGTGAGGACTACTCCGTTGTGCGCCTCGATGAATTTAGCAAGAGCCTGCGTCAATATCCCCGAGCCTCCCTTTGGAATGGGCCGGCTTGTGCGGATCGCGGAATAGGCGCTGCGGCCGGACATGGGATACTGCGGCGGAGACATGCTCGGCGGCGTGCCCATCATGAACGCGCGGCAGTGGTCGTCCTCAAAATTATCGCGGAGAACCTCCCATTGTGACATGGCCATGCGGCGCTGCCACATTTTGCCCTGGGGATGTTCGGCCAGGCGCTCGGCCACCGACTTGCCGCCAAATCCCGGCGGCGTCAAACCATTGCCGTCGAAGACCGATCTTATGGCCTCATTTTCGTCATGCATGCGCCGGTAGGCCGCCGCGTCTTTCTTGGAAAACTTTGCGAATTCCTCGCAGGTGCGGTCGAGATCGCGCCACTGCGTGATGTAGCTGCCATCGGGGAAGGGCATGTGGTAGATGGGATCCGCCTGGATATATTCAATTCCGTAATCGCGGATCAGGTGGAGCTCATCGTTGCGCATCACCGGGTTCGCCTGAATGCCGCCGTGCGCGGTCGAACAGGTATCGTGCTTGAATCCGGGCAGCGTTACCTCTTCCGTCTTCACGCCACCGCCGACTTCCGGTCGATATTCCAGCACGACGACCCGGTAGCCCGCCTTGGCCAGGTAGGCCGCCGTGACCAGACTGTTGTGCCCCGCGCCGGCAACGACGATATCGAATTTATCGGAAGCCGCCGTTTGCGCCACCAGACTGAAGGGTGCGAACGCGAGCGGCGCCAGGATCGCAGCCCCTTTTGTGAATGTGCGCCGGGTTATTTCGCTCATGTGATCGTCTCCTTCCGCTGACCTGCTTTTGCGAGAGTGCTGGGGGAATAAGTTCGCCGAGCCTTATGGTTCCTGCACTTGGGTCGGCTTCTCCGGTGTGCTCGCTCGCTGCTCGGCCGCTTGCCACAGGAGCGATACGGACAGGGATTTGCGCGAGTCCTCGAATTTGAAATCGTGGACCTGGCCGCCCGCGTCCACTTTCATGAGCTTGCTGGGCATGGGCTTGCCGTCAAATCGGTCCTTGAACCATTCCGCTATGAATGTGCCAGTGCTCGGCCCGTTCGCTGTGGCGGCGGAGCCGCTGACGCTGTGCAGGGCGCCCTCATACATGAGCATCTGCTTGGGTGCGGAGATCAGATCCATCAGTTGTAAGCCGTACTCGACGGGGGAGAGCTGGTCGTCTTCGCCGCCGACCAGCAGGTAGGGGCACCTGACCTTTTCGGCTACGCCGTGCAGCGTCCACGATTGCAGGAACTTGTCCAGCTCCGCTTCTGTTTGTATACCAGTATAATACATAAACCGTAATTTAAACGAGGGAGACGCGGTTTCAAAGGCCGTGTGCGCGGTCGGCTCGACCGCCATGGCCTGCAGGGCGGCCCCTCGCAACCGCGAGTCGATCGAGGCGACCTGCGTCCCCAGGTACGATCCCAGGCTCGCGCCGCGCAGCACGATGCGGTCCGGATCGATTTCCTTTTGCGAACGCAGCCACTCCAGCACCACGCGGCCCGCCTCCTGCCAATTGGTTTGCGTCAGATAGATTTCGCGAATGGCGCACTCGTTCTGGCCGGGTCCCTCGAGAGCCAGCGTGGCGATGCCGCGCTCGCGCAGCGGGTCGCCGTAGATGCCCGCGCCGCCTTCCTTGTTGCTGTCCAGGCCGGAGATGGACCATACACAAGGCACGCGGCCCGAGCGGTTGGGAGGCAGGTGCAAGTATCCCGGCAAAGTTTTGCCGCCACTGCCGAACGGCACTTCGACTCGGCGAATCTCGTGATCCGCGAACTGGATGTACTTGGCGTAGCAGGCGTTCTTCTTGTCGTTGAGCGCGATGTTGTCGGGGGTGTTCTCGAAGATAGGCCACTGCGCGCCGGCGTACAGATGCGCGGCGAGGAAATAACTTTCGCGCGCGGGAACGGTGCGCTCGTCCTTCTCGAATTGCCGCGCCTCTTTTTCACGGCGCACGGCGGCTCGCGTGAATTCGCGCGAGATATCGTTGAATTTGTGAATGCGCGCGCGCAATCCGGCGGCATCGGCGGCGCCGCCCGGAATGTTGGCCAGGCCGCCCAGTCGGCCCTGATCCCACTCCGGGCCGAGCGCGGCAATCACCGCGTCCAGCAGCCACCGCTGGTCCTGCCAGCGCGCCAGCTTGCGCTCCACACCGGGAGTCATCGAAGGCGGCGGAGGGTCAGGAGGAAGCGCTGCGCTAGCCGTGCCTTCGAGCAACGACGATCCGGCTCCTCCAACCAGGGAAGCTCCGGCCAATGTTGCCGCGCCACTAAGAAAATCCCGCCTCTGAACTAAATTGTTTTTCGTGGAAACTGGAATTTTTTCAGATCGCATGCCGTTCCTCCTGCCTCCCATGAACAAAGGGCATGTTTCCGTCATGTTCATTCACCGCATATCCTAACATCCATTCCAAAAAAGAAGGGGCCGGAATTGAATCCAGCCCCTTCGATTTTTTTGGCCGCTCCGCGAGGATCGGGTCAAAAAGTTAGCTTCAGTCCCAATTGCATGGCGCGAGCTCCGCCGGAGCCGAGCACAGAGTTCGAAGCCTGCACATCAGGAGTCACGCCGGTAAAGCCGTAGCCTCCCGCCGAAGGATCGGCGGCAGCGCCTCCGGGTCCGCCATATGGGTTAGCGAACCACGGGTGGTTGAGGACGTTAAAGACCTCGGCCTTGAACTCAGCGCTAAACCGCTCCCTGAACTTGAACGCTTTGGTCACCGACATATCCCAGTTCTTGAACCCCTGATCCCGGAAGATATTTCGGCCAGTTGTACCAAGGCTGCCATACGGTTGAGGCACCAGAACAGAGCCATTCACGTTGTAGCACCCAAGGTTGAACATAGATGCATATCCAAGCGTGCCCGGAGCGCCGGCACGCGCAACGCAGGCCGAATTGTTTATGGCATACGCCGGATCGTTCGGACCGTTAGGATCGGTTGAAGGCACCGCACCTGGGTGAAAGAAAGGAACCCCGCCTCCGCTATTCTGCCAACCGCCGTTCGTATCGGTCCATCCGTGGACGGGTGTGAAGTCGGAGGGGTTGCCCGAGAAAACCCATTGTTCACCGATGCTCCCCACAGGGTCGGCGCCAGAGCCGGTTCCACTCAGGTCATCGGATTGATCGTTCACTCCCCATACGGCGCCAGTTTCAATTGTCACGATGGAGTTGAGCGCCCAACCCTCGAGCAATTGTCCGAAGCCCTTCCTTCCGGGGATGGCATAGTCGACCGAGAACGTAAGGCGATGGCGGATGTCAAAATCACTGCTCCCATATAGCGCTCCAGGATTTGCGCTGTCGATCGGGACGTGGAGGCCATTGCCCTCATTGTCTCCGTTGTCGTCGAGCGCATGGGCATATGTGTAACCGGCCGTAAAGGATAGACCGTGGGACGTACGTTGCGTCAGAGTCACTTGGAGGCCGTTGTAGTTAGATTTGTCATGGTTCGAGAAAAACTCGATGTAGCCTAAGTACGGGAGGCAAGGCTTATTCCCGACGCCGAGTCCGACGCTTGTGGCAGGACTTGTCCCGGGAACTATAGCAGCGGAGCACGACGTGGTGTACGGCTGGTGCTGCCGCTCAAGGTTTGGATCGGATCCGCACGTAGTGGGATCTGCGGCGCATGCCGTAAGGCTTGCGGCTGAATATCCAGAGCCAACTGGCGGTTGGTTGAGGTTGGTCAGGCCAAGGAGCTTCGTGCCGTGATTCCCGACATATGCGACTTCCAATGACATATTGTTGGTGAGCGCCCTCTGTATTCCGAGCGTCCATGTGCTGACGTATGGGCTGCGTAGATTGCGGTCCACCCCGAGAATGTTACATTGCCCCGGATCGCTACCAACTCCGGTGCCGCATTGAGGGATCTGCGAATAGAGCGGCGAAGTAGGCGAGTTGGTGCCCCAGTTGTTAATGGGTCCTGCCAGACCAGCGGTATCGACCACGTTGATTGTGCCCGGACCCTGCACGCAGCCGTGGGCCGCATCGCAGGCTGTGCCAGGAGGACCTGCAAGGCCTTGGCTAAAGAGCTGAGCCCCGGTCGGCATCATCCGCAATCCCAGAAAGTTGCCTTGTCCGTTAAACGCGTCCAAACTGATCTGCTCGTAAAGGATGCTTCCCCCTGCGCGGATCACGGTCTTCCCATTTCCCCGGACGTCCCAAGCGATGCCCAGGCGCGGAGAGAAGTTGTTGTGATCGCCATTGAAGGGGGCACTGACCCCGCCCATCCCGACCTGTTGCAGGCCATTGACTGGGTCGAAATTTCCGATCAAGTTGTTAGCCTCTTTCATGACAGTGGTGATCTCGTAGCGAAGGCCGAGGTTTACGGTAACTGTGGGTTTGATCCGCCAATCATCTTGAAGGAACGCTGCGTATCCGTTATAGCTCATATGCCGCAATAGGTTTCCTGTAAGAAATGCCGTGTTCGAGTTCGCCTGTGGTGTACCGGTGAAAAAATCCTCCAAAGTGCTGAATTGAACTGGGCCCTTGGTATTGGCGGTCACGTTGTTGGTGCTCTTTTCCAGCAGAATCTCACCCCCAAACTTGAAAGCATGCTTGCCGCGAAGATATGAAACATGGTCGGCAATCTGCGTGACGCTGTCCGGACCGACAGTCTTTGGCCAGGATGCGCCAAGTTCGAAGCGCCCGAAGCTCTTTAACCTAATCCGTGGAAGCCCAAAATAGTCTGGGTTTGTTTGCCCTGTGTAGATATGGTACGTCGACCCATTGAACGTATAGTTCGCAGGATCCTGGGTGTGGTCTTGGCTCTGGAACACTTGATAATAGTGGGAATAGCCCACTCGGGCTTCATTCACCCAAGCGGAACTCGGCGTCCAAGTCCAGGCGCCTGACCCTACCTGAGATCGCGCGTACTGGTTCGTAAGAAACTGATCTGCAATCTGCCGTCCAGGAGTATCGGCGAGGATCCCATTGCCCGGGCTGATAAAGTACATCCCTGTCAAGGTGTTATTGTCATTGATGTGGTAGTCGCCTTTCACAAGGCCCGAATCAATTCGGTTAGTGCTGGACAAACTCGTTGTCAGGGAGCCTGTGGGGCTTACCGGGAAAAGCCCTTGAAATCCGCCCGCGGGTTGCCCGGAAATCGGGTTGCAACTTGCATCGAGGCCCGCAAGTTGAAGGCTGAGAGCAGTTGGCGTCACAGCTTTGCAAGCGTCGATTAGACTTGTCGTCGGATCCAGGGTGGAAGATGTCGCAGGGACGGTATGATTGGCCGGATTGCCAACCGTGTAACGTTGCTCTTCGAAATTCGCGAAGAAGAAGAGCTTGTCTTTCTTGATGGGTCCGCCAAAAGTAGCGCCGAATTGCTGCAACGACAATGGTGAAACCGGGTTGGGCGCTGTGTTGAAGTAGTTGCGCGCGTCGAAGGAATCACTTCGCCCATAGGCATAAGCAGTCCCGTGAAAACTATTCGTGCCGGACTTGATGCCAACGCTGACCACCGCGCCCGGCTTCCAGCCATATTCAGCCGAAGGATTGACTTGGGTCTTGAATTCGCTGATTGCGTCGACCGGCAAAATCGTGCCGGCGTCGCCGGCCGCCATGGCCGCGTTCATAATGCTCTGTGCCATGTAAGGATCATTGCTGTTCACGCCTTCCACCATGTAGACATTGTCGTGGGGACGCACGCCGTTCGTGCTCTGGGTCCAGCCCCCTCCACCGACATAAATTTCGACGCCTGGGCGCAGGGTGAGCAAATTTTCAAAGTTGCGGCCATTCAGGGGCAGATTTTCGATGATCGTGTTTTGGAGCGTTCCGCCCAGTTCGGCGTTGGTCGTTTCCACCAGCGGAACCTCTTCCGTCACAGTGATGGTTTGGGTGACGTCACCCGGCTGCAGCTGAATGTCTACTCGAATGTTGCCATTTACTTCCAAAATTACATTTTGGCGGTCGATTGCCTTAAACCCCTTTGCTTCCACGTGGACCTTATAAGTGCTGGGAGTCAGGCTGGGAGCGTTGTACTCTCCCGCATCATCCGTGGTTAGGTTTCGCGAAGTGCCTCTTACCGTATCGGTAACTATTACCGCCGCCCCGGCCACAGCGCCTCCGGTTTGATCCGTAACGGTTCCGAGAATACGGCCGGTACTACCTTGAGAAAATAGCGGAGCGGAACTCAACAATGACAATCCAATCAGCAGAATGGCAACTGCAAAAGCACTCTTCCACTTGGCAGAAAAAGATACCACTGGCTTCATTTGACCCACCCTCCTTGGTTTGTTTCGTAGTCCTGGCGAACGACCGGTCGCAAACCTTCGCGCGGTCTCGTCCTTATCTGGTAAATCAGATTTGCCAGGATTCGCTACGATCTACCACCCCTAGTGATCTTGAAAAAACAAAATGCAAAAATTTTGGACTCTGAAGTAAAACAAAAATCTAAAACGTTGCAATGTCCCCGATGAACGCGATAGTCGTTCATCCAAAATTAAATGTCAAGTTAAGATTTGCAACTTTCCAAATGCATCGTACGGCCTTGGAACATGCCGCCGCGAGGAATCCGGCAGGCGCCACGGGTTACCGATGGGAATGTTCTCTCTTGCGGGAACCTCCTGCGATTGGGCGCGCAGACATAGGCGGAAGATTTGGTCGATTTCTCTGAATGAAGTATTTGTGTTGGAACTTAAGCGGAGCAAAATGCGAAACACATGCTCCTGATGGAATCAACCTATGCGTGGCAAGGAACCAGCCTGGTCGCTTGCCGCCTTGCGAAAATTTCTTACTTCTCGAAGTCTTCGAACGCGCCGTTGTCGGTGCAGGCCAGTTCCATGATGTCCCAATCCGGCTTCAGTTGAAAATACAACGTCGATTTCCATGGCTTTGCCAGCGCTTTCGGATCTTCCATGGTGAGATCCATGGTCATGTTGTCGCGATCGAGCCGGTGAAAGCGCTCGACAACATGCAGTTGATCGCTGTGTGGATGGCCGTCGCGGTCGAGCCAAGTCTTCTCGTTAAAGCCCACGGTGTCGACGACCAGTGTGTCGCCGTCCCACTTGCCAATCGAATGCCCCATGTAGCTGGCGGTAATATCCTCGGGATGCGGGCGGCCATCCATGAAGATTTGGCGCACGGTGTGATCGTATTCAAAAATCATGACGATTTCCTTGGGAGTCTGCACGATTTGAAAGGGAAACGGCTGGAGGTAGATTCGCGGAGTGCCGGGAGGAAGGCACTGTCTTAGAACCGGATCGTCGGTTTCCTTAAGCGAATGCGTTCGAGGGCCGTTGGAGGGCTTGGCGGCGTTATATTTCTCCGTCCCCCAGGGAGTCATCTCGGGCGGCTCCGCGGTGTAAGTGTTGCCGAAGAACCTTCGCTGGGCGGGCGGGGCGTGCATATTCCAGACACCCGAAAGATCGTGTTCCGGGGCGGGTGCGGAAGCCGCCGCGGGCTTGGCGGGTCCTCCCTGCTGACCGGACTGAGCGGGCAAAGCGGAGGTAAGCGCTACACCCGCGAGCGCACCGAAAAGGAACGTGCCAACGCGATTGCGCATTCTGAAATTCTCCCTTGGGGCAAAGATTGTGCCGCTCGAAATATTGCCGCTGCGATAGCTAATTTCCTAGTTCCCGCCACCCGTCGGAAGTTCTTCGCCACTGCCCATCACGACTTTCTGAATCCAAATTTCGCGAGCGCCGCTCTTGGTCGGATAGCCGCTGATCGTGATGGAGTCTCCGGGCTTAATGGTGCTCTTGGTCCATCCAACCCTGGTCAATCGATTGGGGCTGGTGAGCTCTCCTTGCCATTTCTGCACCGTTCCGGCGTCGTCTTTGGCTTCCCAAAAAATTTGCACGTGAGGATTGACAAAATCGAATCCTGTCGCCACGCCCTTCACGGTTATCGACTTGTCCGTTTCGTAGTTCGCCGAGCCGTGGTGCGCATACGCCCCGGCAGCAAGTGTCAGAAGCCCCAGAGATAGGGCCAGAAACCTCACTCGAGTAATTTTCACTTTTTTCCCCTATTCATTTTTATTCGCGAATCGTCGCGACAGTTCTGCCGGAGGCCACCCTTCAAGGGTCCGACGATACATATAAGACGAATTATAGACCAAGATTGTTTCAAATATTTGTAATCGATTGCGGGGTTCTGAAAATGACGGATCGCCGGAAGCAGGATGATATTGACACGTCTATGTGGCAGGCATATAAGGCTTGGGGACGTGGTTGAATTCCGCGCCGCGCTCACCATACAAATCTCAGAGTTTAGACATGGGGAAGGGGAGTCATGCGTAGAGTCATGCTGACAGTTCTTGCGATTGGTGTGGGCTGCCTGATTGGGTTTTCCTTTGGCAGCCATCCCTGGACCGTCCAGGGGCAGGGGAATTCGGGTAGCATCGCGGCGGTCCCGGGCGTGGTGGGAGGCCAGGACACTTTCGGTCCTTATGATGTCGCCAAGGATTGGCCGGCGAACATCAGCACTTTGCCGGGAAACGAACAATGGACCTGGGGAGCAGGGCAGGGAATCTACGCGGAGAATCCAAATCGCGTGTTCCTGCTATTCCGAGGCGAACTGCCGAACATCAAGCGGCCGATGGCTAAGCTGATTCCCGATTTTGGACCGAGTTTGATATTTCCGATTGGCCGTCTGCCCTGGCGGGACGCGACGGTTTCGTCCCTTCCGGGATCGGGCGGAACAGGGCAGGAGCCGGACGATGGGCCGAAAAACTGGATGGAGGGAAAGGGAGTCGTGGGCGTGGATGCCAAATGGGAACACTGCCTGACTATCGTGGACTCCTCGGGAAAAATCATCGAGACGTTTCCACAGTACGACCACCTCTTCAAACGGCCCCACTATGTCACGATCAATCCCTATGATCCCGACAAACACATATGGATCGTTGACGATCACATGCACGCCATCTACATATTCACGCATGACATGAAGGAACTCGTGCAGACGATCGGCACGCCCACCGTAAAGGGCGCCGATGGCACGCACTTCAACCGGCCGACGTTCCTCTCCTGGCTGCCGGACAGCACCCTGTTCGTGGCGGACGGATACAATGGCACGCGCGTCGCGAAGTTCGACAAGAACGGAAAATTTCTGATGGACTGGGGCATGAAAGGCACGCCTCCGAACGATACCCGCCCTTACTACATGAATAATGTACACGGAATTGCTCTGGATCCGGTGACCAAGCATGTTTTCGTCAACGATCGAGGCAACCATCGGGTGCAGGTATTCGACGAAAACGGTAAATACCTCTACGAGTGGAGCATGGGCAAGGAACCGTCCGACATCCATCTGCTTTACCTCGGGGCTGACCGAATGTTGTGGGCCTATGACCGCGGCACTTCCAAGATGCTGAAATACGATCTTGAGGGACACTTCCTGTATTCCTGGGGCACCTGGGGAGATTTCCCCGGCGGCTTCTGGGGAGTGCATGGATTCAGTGTGGACCAGGACGGCAATTTCTATACCGCCGAAGTGGACAATGGCCGCGCGCAAAAGTTCACGCCGCGTCCCGGAGCGAATCCCGCGTATTTGGTCGGCAAGCCGATATACGCCGCGTGGAAATAAGCGCCTCGCGTCTGCATATCGAATCGATACAGCGGACGTTTCTGGTTTGGTGGAGTCTAAACCTCTGCGCTTTGAATATCACAAAGGGGGCGCACGTTTCGCACTTTTCTAGTAAGTTCGCGGTATTTTAAATCGAAGCTTGAGGCCGCCTCGATGTCACGCTATGCTCTCCGCGACACCGAGGCGACTTTGTTTTTGGTTCAATGTAAGAGTGGAGACGGAGACAGCCATGGACATACGTCAAAAATTGGAATCACCGACACTGCGGGAAGAAATTGCCGCCGGAAACGGTTTGATTCACCGGCGCGCGCTGTTGCGGGGAGCGTTGTTGTCCGCCGGAGTTGCGGCAGCCAGTGCGGGTATAGCGCAGGCTGACGATGGCGTTGGCGCGGATGCTCCGGATTGGATGAAGACGCCTGGCCGGCCATTTTCGGCTTACGGTACGCCTTCAAAGTGGCAGGAAAAAGTGCAGCGCATCTTCACGATTGGCCCGGGGCGCGCCGGAACGGGCGTTTCGCGCACGCCGCTTCAAATTTTGGAAGGAACGATCACGCCGGCTGGGCTGCACTTCGAGCGCCATCATAATGGCGTCCCCGACATTGACCCCGCGCGCCACGAATTATTCATTCACGGGATGGTGAAGCGGCCGCTGGCATTTTCACTCGACGCTCTCATGCGCTATCCGATGGAAACGCACATCCATTTCGTGGAGTGCGCAGGCAACAGCGGGGCGTTCAGCTCGCCGCAGCCGCTGCAAATCACCGCCGGCGAATTGAACGGCCTGCTTTCCTGTTCAGAATGGACCGGAGTGAAGCTTTCGACTCTGCTTGCGGAAGCAGGAGTAAACAAAGAGGCGAAGTGGGCGATCGCGGAAGGCGCCGACGCCGCCGCGATGAGCAGGAGCATTCCCCTTGAGAAATGCGTGGACGACGCGATGGTTGCGCTGTATCAAAACGGAGAAGCGATTCGCCCGGAGCAGGGCTTTCCGACGCGGCTGTTGCTGCCTGGTTTTGAAGGCAACATGAATGTGAAATGGCTGCGCCGTTTGAATTTGACGGATGCTCCAGTGAATGCCCGGGATGAGACCTCGCACTATACGGAATTGATGCCGAATGGGAAGGCCCGCCAGTTCATGTTTCTGCAGGCCGCGAAATCCGCGATCCTCAAGCCGTCCCTTGGTATGACTATGAAAGGACCAGGATTATACGAAGTCTCAGGACTGGCATGGTCCGGGGCGGGCCGGATTTCGAAAGTGGAGGTCTCCGCGGATGGCGGCCAGACCTGGGCGCCCGCGGCGTTGAATGATCCGATATTGCCAAAGGCGCTCACGCGATTCCGCCTGCCATGGCGCTGGGATGGCCGCCCTTCCACGCTGATGAGCCGGGCCACCGACGAGACGGGAGGCACGCAGCCCACCCGGGCCAGCTGGATCGCTCAATACGCGCCGGGACAGGGGTACCACTTCAACGGCATTCAAACCTGGGGTATTGAGGCCGATGGGACGGTGAAAAATGTTTACGCCTAGGCTCGCTTGCCTTTTCCCGTTGGCGGCATTCTTCTTCATGCCGTCCGTGTGTGGTGCGCAAGGACCCAACCTTGGACGCCCGCTGACGCCCGAAGAGATTCGAAAGATAGACATCACGGTCGTGCCGGATGGAAGGGGACTGCCTGCGGGCGGCGGGTCGGTCACAGCGGGCGCAGCGGTATACGCCAAGGCCTGCCAGTCCTGCCATGGGGAAAAAGGGGCGGGGAAGCCACAAGATCAGCTCACCGGCGGCGTGGGTACACTCGCATCGGGCAAGCCGGTCAAAACGCCGGCGAGTTATTGGCCGGCCGCCACTACATTGTTCGATTATATTCGGCGAGCCATGCCGATCACGTCGCCGCAGTCGCTGACGAACGATGAAGTCTACGCGGTGACGGCTTATATCTTGTCCATCGACGGAATCGTTCCTTCGGACGCGGTACTCGATGCAAAGTCACTGCCCCGAGTCAAAATGCCGAACAAGGATGGCTTTATAAGCTGGTGGCCAAAGCCGCCGCGTTGAGTCTTGAGTTGCGCGGGCTTCAGCCTGCGGGGTTTGGGGCTTGCAGGGACTAACCCCCGCAGGCTGAAGCCCGCGTTACAGTTTTCCAATGCGGGCTAAATTTTCCAGTCGTGTGATTCCACGTATTCCCGCGTGATGTCAGCAACGGTTCGCGTGCCGCAATTGCCCATCACCAGTTTCAATTCGCCCTGCATGATTTCAATCACCCGATCGACCCCGGCCTGGCCGAAAGCTCCCAGACCCCACAGGAAGGGACGTCCAATCCCGACGGCCTTGGCGCCGATCGCGAGGGCTTTGAATACATCGGTGCCGCGGCGAAAACCGCCGTCGACGAACACGAGTATCTTGCCGCCAACTTCGGCCACAACTTCCGGCAACGCCTCGATCGTCGCGCGCGAAGTTTCCGTGGAACGCCCGCCGTGGTTCGATACGAGCATGCCGTCGACGCCGTGTTCGACGCATAGCCGCGCATCTTCGCGCGTGTCCATCCCTTTGATGAAGAGTTTCCCCTTCCAGGTTTTACGGAGGCGATCGAGGAATGCCCAGTCCATCGAAGGATTCTGTGTTCTCACGCCCGTCATGTCGATGCCGTCGTACATCGGCCGTTCTTTGATCGTTGGCCCTTCGGGAGTTTCGTGGCAGTTGAGGCACATGTGCAGGTCCTTGCCGCGCGTGCGCAGATACGTTTCACTGAAGCGGCCCGTGGTGTTATCGACCGTAAGCGCAACGACGGGGCACCCAGCCGCTTCCACGCGGCGCAGAATTTTCTCCGTCGCAGCCCACGTGTTCGTCGCGTACAGCTGATACCACACCGGCTGGCCGCGTTCTTTGTTGACCTCTTCCACGGCCGTCGAAGTCGCGGTGGACAGAAATTGCAAAGTGCCGCGCGCTTTGGCCGCCCGCGCCACGGATAATTCGCCGTCGGCGAAAAAGGATTTCTCGCCGCCGGTGGGGCACAGGAAAATCGGGCTGTTGTACGTGGTCCCGAACAGATCGACGCGCATGTCCACTTTGGTGGCGTCGCGCAATCGGCGGGGGCGCAATTCGATGTGCTTGAAACCTTCGCGATTCGCGCGCAGCGTGGCGTCATCGTCAACGCCGCTGGCCATGTAGGCCCAATGGCCTTGCAGGACCTTGCGGTGCGCGGCCTCTTCAAAATCGAAAACGTCGAGGGCGCCGGCCGGGCTGGTAATGACGTTGGAAGTTTCCTGCATGCTCTGCGCCAGGCCGCTTTGCTCGAAAAATGCGGCAACCCCGCCGAGAGCCGCCACGTAGGGGCTCGCGGCCAGGAATTTGATGAATTCACGACGGGCGGAAAACGTGGATTGGTTCATAATGGTTGCCGATTGTAACGCTTCTCATTCTTGCTGGCCAGACGCAACTTTTCCACCGAGCTCAACGCAGACCATTCCGCGGGAATCAGCCCGGCATCAATAAGTCCGTTCCTTCAGAGCGAACTCGGGTGTATAAGTAGGCCCATCCGGGAAGGTCAAACGGAAATCGAAGTCAGAAAAAATTTGAGAGTGGAACATGCCGACACGCAGGGAATTTTTGAAGGGTGTGTCCGGGACAACGGCGGGAATCTTTTTTGCGAGTTGCTGCTGCGCTGAATCTTCATTTGGTTTCGGAGGGAGTCCGCGGCAAGCTGCGGCAGGCTCCGTTACAACCCGCAAACGCCGCGAAGTCGTCGTTGGCGGCCGCCGGACGGCGGTGGTGGACGTTCACGCGCACGTGCGAGTGCCCGAAGCCTGGGACCTCGTCAAGGACCGCATCGGGCGCGAGGGCTTCGCCGGTGACGTGGCTCAGGCAAAACCGGACAATCCGGCCAACATGCGCAATGACGTTGAAAAACATCTCGCGGATCTGGACGAAATGGGAATTGACGTGCAGGCCCTTTCGATCAATCCATATTGGTATTGGGCGGATGTGGATCTCGCGCGAAAGATCATCCAGCTTCAGAACGAGAAGCTTGCTGAACTGTGCGCCGCGCATCCAAAACGCTTTGCCGGCCTCGGCAGCGTGGCCCTTCAACATCCGGCGCTGGCCGTCGAGCAGATGGAAGAGGGCGTGAAGAAGCTGGGGATGCGCGGCTTCGCCATCGGCGGCAGCGTGAGTGGAGAAGATCTTTCCGCTGAAAAGTTTCATCCGTTTTGGGCGAAGGCCGAGGAACTGCAGACGCTGATATTCATTCATCCGCAAGCGGCCGGGACGCCGATTGACGAAAACAGGCTGAAGGGAAATGGATTTTTGGACAATGTCGTTGGGCACCCACTGGAGACCACGCTCGCGCTCACGCATTTGATCCAGGATGGAACTCTGGATCTTTTCCCGCGATTGAAGATTTGCGCGGCGCACGGGGGAGGCTACCTGCCCTCCTATTCGAGCCGGAACGAACAATGCCTGACGGCGTTCCCCAACCTTTGCAAGCCTTTAAAGAAGCGACCGACTGAATATCTCAAACAGTTATATTTTGATTCAGTATTATTTACTCCCGAGGACATGAGGCATTTGATCGCCGTGGTCGGCCCGAGCCAGGTGGTTGTAGGCACCGACTATCCCACGCTGTGGAATCGCACTCCGGTGGACCGGATTCTCGCCGTGCCCGGGCTCAACGACGAGGAACGCATTTCGATTTTCGGCAACACCGCAGCGAAGCTCCTAAAGATCAGTATCTGAACCCATTAAGCGAAGGAGAGGACATGATTAGGCACGAAGCTGAGACAAGCCGGGATCGCCGCAATTTTTTGAAGACGGCGGGCGGCGCCGCCGCCGTGGCGTTCGCCGCGGTGAAAGGCGCGTCGGCACAGAACGAAAATTCCAAATCCGCGCCGCAGAAGGACCGCGCGCATAGCGCGCCCCAGGACAGAGGCATGTGGATCACCTGGTATGACCTGCCAATGGAGGGTCGCGAGGCTTATTTTTCCTGGCTGCACGGGACCTATCTCCCCGGCCTATTGAAGCGCCCCGGCTATTTGTGGGCGGCGCACTACGCTTCGCAAGACCTCGAAGGCGGAGCTGAAAATGCCACGCGCTACAAGCATGTCGACGACCCGAGGGTCGGAAAGGGGTATCACTACATGCTCCTGATCGCTGCGACCGATGCGGGCGTCTTCGGTGACCCCGTGCCGAGTTTAATCAACTCAGCTTTGCCGGAGCAGGGAAAGAAAATGCTTGCCATGCGCGTGGGCGAGCGCATGAACCTTTTCACCCAGGCTTGTTGGCGCGAGGGCCGCGCGCTTGGCGCTTATAAGGAAGGTATGACCGGCGCTCCCTGTATTCAAGTCGGAAGCTTCGATTGTGCATTGGAGTACGAAGAAGAAATGCACGCTGGATATGTTCTGGAACGGATGCCCAAGATGTGCGCTACTCCTTCTTGCGTTCGGGTGAGGAAGCTGAATTCCGTGGCCGGATGGGCCAAGCACGGTATTATTTACGAATTCGCGTCCAAGGAAGGTTTCGACCGGGACTACGCTCCTGCGGTTGCGAATTCGCCATTAGGCCTGAATGGGCGTTCCGTAGTTCCAAATCTGACGCACGCGCCCAACGGCCCCAACAGCGCGCTCAGAATCTGGCCGCCGGTGCCAAAAGCGTAGACTGTTTCTCGCTGAGTAGGACGGGCTTCAGCCTGTCCGGTTTTGATTTCCATATGCTCGGAACGGCAGACGGGCTGAAGCTCGTCCTACTTGGATCGCGCAACTCACGATGGACAGGGATGCTGAAAAGAAAGGAACCGCTTCTATGACCACACTTTCCAGGAGAGAAGTTTTCTTGACCCCAGTGGCGCTGGCTGCCACGAGCGCCTTGTCGGCCGCCGGCGGCGAAAAAAAGATGACGCTTGCCATTCACCAGAACACATCGAACGGGGCGGGCTACCGCAAATCGCTGGAAGGCTGGGCTCGCGCGGGGATCAAAGACGTTGAGATCACGAATACTCTGCTCGACGAATTTCTGAAGACCGATGATCTGGCTGCGGCCACGCACGTGATCACGGACCTGGGACTGAACCTCGTTCACGCCGCGACCGGAGTGACCGAACTCTGGGAGCCGAATCCCAATCGTGCCGCCGCGCTCGACAATCTCAAGCGACGCTGCGAGATGTTCTCCAAGATGGGCTTGAACCGCGTCTACGCCGCTACCGCGACCAGCAAGAAAGTCACGGAAGACGATTACAAAGCAGGCCCGCAAAACATGCATGATGCCGGGGAGGTTGCCAAACAATTCAACATGAAACTCAGGATTGAATTCCTGCGCACTTCGACTTTCATCTCCACGCTTCCCACCATCCTCAAGTTGACACGCGCGGCCGCGCATCCGAACGTCGAGCCCATGCTGGACTTCTATCATTTCTGGTCCGGCCTCAACAAACTCGAGGATCTCGATATGATCCGGCCCGGGGAAATTGGCCACGTCCACTTTCAGGATGTGCCGGACATGCCGCGCGAATTATTGGATCTCTCCACTCGCATCATTCCCGGCGACGGAGTCAGCCCGCTGACCAGAATTCTGGGCAAGCTCGCTGAAAAGGGATACGCCGGTCCGCTCTCGGTGGAACTCTTCCTGCCGAAATTCCAGCAAGGCGATCCCTACGAGGTCGCCCGCGAAATCCGTACGAAATCTGAAGCCGTCATGCGTCAAGCTCACGTGATGTAAAGCGCCCCGCGTCAGCCGCAAAAGATTTAGATCAAACAGCAGGGAGATGAACCGGATGCGGATACCAAAGAAACGCCTTGCCGTCCTTCGCGAGCACATCAAGGCCGAAAGCACCCACAATATGGAAGAGCTTCTTGAGGGAATGACGGCCGATTGCTTTAATGATGTTTGCTGCGTGCCCAAGCCATTTGTCGGTCCCAAGAAGGTGGCTGAGCGATACACGAAACACTGGGCCGGCTTTCCCGATTTCAAGGTTCGGGTCAAGCGGTTCCTCGCGGCGGATGACAAGTGCATCGTGACCGAAAACGAATGGAGCGGAACGCATCGGGGCACGTTCCTCGGCTTGCGGCCCAGTGGAAAACATGTGCGGGTGCGGGCTCTGGTGGTTTGGCACTTTCGGGGAAACAAGCTCTGGGGCGAAACAGTTTTTTTTGATTTAGGCTCGATCCAGAAACAGATCGGCGCGAAAGTCGCGGCCACGGCGCGCCGCAAGTCACGTTCGGATTGAAATTGACTCCCTCTTCCATCCAACCATGGTATCGCTCACTTAGCCGCACCCAATGGAACACGCTCCTGGCGTCGAATCTCGGGTGGGTGTTCGACGGCTTTGAAGCCTATGCGTTAATCCTGACGGCTGGTGTGGCGCTCCACCAGTTGCTGCCTCCCGGGCAATATTCTCAAATCCCGGCCTATGCAGGCGCGGTCATCGCCACGACATTATGCGGCTGGGCCGTTGGAGGCATGATGGCAGGCGTCATCGCCGACTATGTGGGCCGCAAGCGAACCATGATTTACGCGATTCTGACTTACTCGATCATGACCGGGCTGAGCGCGTTCTCCTGGAATTGGACTTCCTTTGCCGTGCTGCGCTTCCTCGCCGGTTTGGCCATCGGATCCGAGTGGGTCACCGGGACTTCCATGACCGCTGAATTCTGGCCGGACAGTGCCCGCGGCAAAGGCAGCGGGCTATTCCAATGCGGTTTCGGAATCGGTTTTTTCCTTGCCTCTTTCCTCTGGCTGTTTATCGGTGCGACGGGCCCAGGCGCATGGCGAACGATGTATCTGATTGGAGTTCTCCCGGCGCTGCTGACCCTCTGGATCCGGCGCGCTATCCCGGAATCGACTCTTTGGGAAAAGGCGAACGAACAACGCAAGGCTGCGACCCGGCGGGAGCGAAGCGGTCGCCCGGCAATGCCGGAGGATCGCGCGCTGACCAGCTTTACATTTCTCGATCTATTCGCTTCGCCTGCGATCCGCAGCCGGACGATCATCGCATTTCTCATGGCTACGGCCTCAGCCGTGGGATTCTGGGGGATCTCGACATGGGTTCCTCCCTACATTGGTTCCGTGGCGGCGAGTGCCGGCCTTTCCTCGCCGCAGTGGGCGAGTTTCACCGGAATGGCTTATAACGCCGGAACGATCGCGGGGTACATCAGCCTGGGATTTCTTGCCGACGCGTTTGGGCGAAAGCCGGTCACGCTGGCTTACTTCGCTTTTTCACTCCTGGCTACGCCAGTCTTATTTCTATGGACGCACGAGCTTCACCTGCTCGTCATGGTATCGGTGTTCGTGGGATTCTTTGGCTCAGGACAGCTCACCTGGCTGGCGACTTGGCTTCCCGAGCTCTACCCGACGCGCATGCGCGCCACTGCCTTGGGGTTCATCTTCAATGCTCCTAGATTGCTTGCCGCAGGGGGGACGCTCATGGCCGGCACGCTCATTGTTAGATTCGGCGGCTACGGGAATGCAGCGATGATTGTATCTACCGTCTACCTTCTGGGCCTCGCGGCGGGTCCGTTTTTGCCGGAAACCCGCGGAAAACCGTTGCCTGAAACGGTCTAGGGCTTGCCCTATCCTCCTTAGTTTTTATGAGTGGCGAGAGAAAAGGCACAGGCAGACTTTCTCTGCCGAGGTACATGCTTGGCTCCTCCTGTGTTGAAATCGTTTTCACAATCCCGGTGCGTACGTAAAGGTTGCGCTGTTTCGATCCCGAAAAACGGCCATCTCTTGGTACAATAAAAAGTTCGAGTTTCCTGGGCAGGATATTTTTTAGTTGTCGGGGGAAAGAAACTTGGTGGCGACTCAGACTGAAACTCTGGTGGAAGTAGGGCCAAAGGTAGTCTATAAAGTTTTGGCGACCATCAGCGTGTGTCACCTTTTGAATGACATGATGTCCTCGCTGCTGCCTGCGATTTATCCGCTGCTGAAAAGTTCGTTCAATCTGAATTTCGCGCAAGTCGGCCTGATCACGCTCACCTACCAGACGACAGCCTCTTTGCTACAGCCCATGATCGGTTTCTATACGGACAAAAGGCCCAGGCCGTTTTCCCTGCCGGTGGGGATGGGCGCGACGCTCGTTGGCCTGATTTTATTGGCGGCTGCGCGCACTTTTCCCGCGCTCCTGGTTGCCGCGGCGCTTGTGGGGACCGGCTCCTCGGTGTTTCATCCCGAGTCCTCGCGCGTGGCGCGCATGGCGTCGGGCGGGCAACATGGCCTCGCGCAATCGATATTTCAGGTGGGCGGGAACGCGGGACTTTCTTTTGGCCCGCTGCTGGCGGCGTTTTTTGTGTTGCCGCGGGGGCAAAACAGTCTCGCCTGGTTTTCGCTCGCGGCCCTGGCGGGCATGCTTTTGCTGACGGGAGTAAGCACCTGGGCTAAGAACCACGCGGCCAGCTGGAAGAAATTCAGCGCCAAGCACGATATTGACAAGCCGCCGGACCTGTCAACCGGCAGGATCACCGCATCGATTGCGATTCTGATGGGTCTCTTATTTTCGAAGTTTGTCTATTTAGCTAGTTTGACAAGTTACTATACGTTTTATCTGATCAATAAATTTCAAATGTCCGTGGAAAGCGCGCAAGTTCATCTATTTGTCTTTCTGGGCGCTGTCGCCCTGGGCACGCTCATCGGCGGCCCGGTCGGCGATCGCATTGGCCGGAAGACCGTCATCTGGTGCTCAATCCTTGGAGTTCTCCCGTTCACGTTGCTGTTGCCTTATGCCAATCTGTTTTGGACTGAAATTCTCAGCGTGGTGATCGGCCTGATTCTGGCGTCGGCATTTTCAGTGATTGTGGTCTACGCGCAGGAGATTGTCCACGGCAAAGTGGGAATGATTTCCGGCCTCTGCTTTGGTTTCGCTTTCGGGATGGCGGGACTCGGTGCGGCAGTTCTCGGTTGGCTCGCGGATTTGACCAGCATCAATTTCGTGTACCTGGTTTGCTCATATCTTCCCGCGGTGGGCCTGCTGGCGGCGTTCTTGCCCAACATCGAGCGCCCCAGGCTGCGGACAATTCACCAAGAGGCAATTGCGGATCAGCGTGGGTTCCCGCGGACAGAATAAATACGCCGTACAATCTCAAATTTCGGATTTAAGATTTCAAATTGGCAATCTCCAAACTCTTCTCCTCATGCGCCCGCCTTGGCCATTTCCGCGGCGCGATGGATGGCGCGCCGAATGCGCGGGTAGGTCCCGCAGCGGCAGATGTTTCCGGACATGGCGCGGTTGATATCCTCGTCCGCCGGGTCGGGGGTTTTTTCGAGCAGCGCAGCCGCGCTCATGATTTGCCCGGACTGGCAGTAGCCGCATTGCGGCACTTCGACCTCTATCCACGCGCGTTGCAAGGGATGATTCCTCCCCGGCGAGAGCCCTTCGATGGTGGTGACCTCTTTTCCCGAGGCGCGCGATACGGGAGTGCTGCAGGAGCGCACCGGCCGGCCATCGAGGTGCACGGTGCAGGCGCCGCACTGAGCCACTCCGCAGCCGTACTTCGTGCCGGTCAGGCCCAGATGCTCGCGCAAGACCCAGAGCAGGGGAGTGGACGGTTCCACATCCACCTTCACGCTGCGCTTATTTACCGTTAAAGAAATCACGGGAATAAACCTCCTTCGGGAAAAACTGCCTGCACCGGTTTATCCACTCTCATGTATCTATATTCCTCACCGTTCTAGGTTTTCAGTACCGCGAGCACGCGTTCCGGCAGGAATGGCGACTGCCGCAGGCGGCGCCCGGTGGCCGAAAAGAAAGCGTTTGCGACCGCCGGGCCCACGCCAATTCCTCCGAGGTCGCCGATGCCAACCGGATTGCGTGTCGAAGGCACGATGTGCGTGTGTACCTCCGGCGCTTCCGACATGCGCAGGACTTGATAGTCGTAGAAATTCGATTGTTGAACGGCGCCGTTCTTGAATGTAATGCGTTCCTTGAGCAGGTTGCTCAAAGAATGGATGACGGCGCTCTGCAACTGCGCGTCCAAATTGCGCGGCATGATCGGAACGCCGACATTGGCCGCAATCCAGATTTCCGGCACGCGGATCGCGCCGGTATTGTGGTCCACGGTGACTCGCGCGATCGTGGCCATGTATGTCCCCGCGTTTTCGACGTAGGACACTCCGCGGCCCGCCTTCTCGCCTTTTTTCCAACCCGCCATGCTGGCCACCGCGCGCAGAACTTCTTGTTCGACCGGCAATTTCTGCAGCAGTTCGAGGCGCATCTCGACGGGATCCTGGCCGCGAGCGATGGCGATTTCGTCCACGAAACTTTCCGCTGCGAATTGATTCACGGTCGAGCCCACACCTCGCACGGCCGACATGCGCACGCCCAGCTTGTTGCGCACCGCCTCGACTAGAATGTTGGGAACATCGTAATCCGTCTTGATGCCCGTCGTGGAAATCCTCGGAAACTCCTTGCCCTTCTCGAAGCGGATCGGATCGGTCATGGCCAGCGCTTCGTCCGCGACCAGGCGATGGTGCCAGGCGATCAGCCGTCCATTGCTGTCTTCGGCCGCCTGCAGATACTGCGCCGTCATCGGTTTGAAGCGCCCAAAGCGCACATCGGATTCGCGGCTCCAAATGACCTTCACCGGCTGCCCCAACTCTTTGGATACAAGGGCGGAATCGACAGCCCAGTCGTGGTCCATCGCCGATCGCCGGCCGAACCCGCCTCCCAAATAGGTACGATGAAGTTGCACGTTCTCGGGAGCAATGCCCAGCGCTTGTGCGACGGAACGCTTCAGGTGCGTGGGGGTCTGAGATCCTGCCCACACTTCCACGCTTTTCCCGCCATCTTTTACCCAGGACACGGAATTCAGCGGCTCGAGTTGAGCGTGGTAAACAAATTCTGTGCGGTACTCAGCCTTGTAGACTTTGGCCCCGCCGCTGAGTGCGGCAACGGCGTCGCCCGCGTTTTGCACAACCGTTCCGGCTTTGTTGAGGTCGCGCGCAATGGCAGACTGCTGTTCCATCGCGCGGTCGCTGTCAAATTCACTCTGAGCAATTTTGCTCCAGGTGATTTTCAGCGCGCGTTCCGCGGCCAGCGCCGCTTCGTAGGTCCGCGCCGCAACCGCCACACGATCGGGCGGCAACTGCATCACCTTCAGCACATCCCGCATTTTGGAAACTTCCGCATCGTTTACAGAAACCGGCGTGGCTCCCAGAACGGGAGCGCGCACGACGGTGGCATAAGCCATGTTCGGGAGCCGAACGTCGATGCTGTACTGCGCCGAGCCATTGGTTTTGGCCGGAACATCCACGCGGGGAACATCATGACCGATCAGCCGGAACTGGCTCGGGTCCTTAAGATCATTTTCCGAAACACTGGGCAATGTCTCTGGCATCGCAGCGAATCCGGCAATCTCTCCGTAGCCGAGCCGCCGTCCGGTCTTGGTGTGGACAACCACGCTCGGTTCCGTAGTGAGTTCCGACACGGGAACGTTGAGGCGGTTCGCGGCCGCATCCAGCAGCACGCGCCGCGCCTGCGCGCCGTAAAGACGCATGTTCTTGTAATATGCCATCACCGCGGTGCTGGCCGCCGTGACCATCATTCCGAAAAAGAAGGAAAGTGGATTTCCGTACAGATTGTCGTCCGAAGGGCTGAACTCGATGGCCACTTTGTTCCAGTCGGCATCCAGTTCTTCGGCAAAGATCACCGCCAGCGCCGTCATCGTGCCTTGTCCCATCTCCGCCGCCGGAGCCATAATAGTGATGCCGCCATCCGGAGCGATGCGCACCCATGCCGTCTTCAAGCCGGCGCCGGTTCCGTCTTTGTCCACTTCCGTGCCCGCGCCGATAGCCGGTTTGAGATCGAGGCCAAAGACCAAGCCAAGCCCGCTCACGCCAACACCCACGAGGAAGTCACGACGCTTCAGGGGGAAATCGCTCATGTTGGTGGCACCTCCAACGGCTTGGGAATCGTGTAGAACCGAATATACGCCCGGCGACTCTCGTGTCAAGCTGGCCTCGGCCAGTCAAGTCTGCGGAGGATTTTACCGGTCTAACCGCTCAATCTTGATATTTTTGGCGCAAGCGGGGAGTGAGCCGCAGCATCAATTGCACGCGCTCGACTTCGTTCAGCCAATCGCCCAAGGTGGCGTCGAGTTCGTCCTTCTCGGGGGCGACGATGCCGGTCGGGCAAAGCGGGCCAAGTCTGGCGTGGGCCAGTGCGCGGTAACGGTTGATGGTGCGATCGCCGGCCGTGGCGCACCATTCGTTATCTTCGGACAAAAATACCACGACAGGTACGCGGCTGCCGGCGTTGATGCGCATCGGAGGGTCCAGTTCACTTTCCTTGGGCCGTTCGACAAATCGCAAATCGATTTTTCCAGTGCTGGCTTCGGCGATCCGCCAAATCAGCGGGCATTGCTGGACGCAATCGCCGCACCATATCCCGCTGAAAATTAAAATCTTCATTTCGCGGACAAACCCGGCGACAAGTTGCTTCTGAGCATCGGTCAAGTGCGCAGCGTCGTAGACCTGCGTCCAGCGGCGTTGTTGCTCTTCGTTTCCAGTCTGGAGATAGCGACTGTATGGTAGGCCTGATGCAAATTTATCCGAAAGATAAGAAGTGTTTGTCATAGTCAAGTGATTATATACCGGACGGCCGCACAAGTAGGATGGGCTTCAGCCTGTCTGGTTTTGGTTTGCGAGCCGAGAAGGCGACAGGCTGAAGCCCGTCCTACTTACTTCTTGCCCGCATCCTTTTCTAGTTTTTCGAGTTCCTGAACCAGTTGTTCGGCCTGATCGCGAATTTGGCGCACGCGCTCAGCCATGTCGGCTGCATTCTTTCCGGGAGCCGGGAGCCGTGGTTCGAGCAGAGGCCGTGGCCGTGCCGGAGGCTGGTTTGGAAGGCACAGCCCCGCCGGTAAGCTCCGCCATGGCCTGATCGAAATTGTCGCGATAGATCAAGCGGTCGCCCATGGCCAGAACAACTTTTTTGAGCTGGGGCATGCGGGCTTCCGTCGCCTGAATATAAATGGACTCGACATAGAGGAAGCCGCCCGTTACGGGAAGGGAAATGATATTTCCGCGCAGGACGCGCGAGCCCTGCTGGTTCCACAGCGTCAGATCCTTGGAAATGTTCTGGTCCTGGTCGATGCGCGACTCAATTTGCATAGGGCCGTACATCAATTGCTGCTTGGGAAGTTGATAAAAAATCAAATTTCCCAAATGTTCGCCGTCGCACCTCGCGGCCATCCAACCGATCAAATTATCTTTGCCCCGCGGCGCGAAAGGAAGGATCAGCAGGAACTCAGGCGCTTTCTCCCCCGGCAAAGTGGCCACGACGTAAGTGGGCTGCACGTTCTCAGGCTGCGCCGACTGGCCAAACAGATTATGCGCGATGTCCCAGATGTCTTCCTTGTTGTAAAACACCTGGGGGTCGCGCATGTGAAAAGTCCGGTAGGCCTCGGCCTGCGCTTGAAACAGAGCTTCGGGATAACGCGCGTGCCGGCGCAGATCGGCAGGCATCTCGGAAGCGGGCAGGAATAATTTTGGGAAGAGATGCTCGTACGCCTGAATGATGGGATCGCCCGGATCAAACACGTAGAGAGATATTTTCCCCGTGTAGGCATCCACCGTGGCCTTCACCGCATTCCGAATATAATTTGCGCCCTCGGGCAGCCCGGCCACCGGAATCGTGGCGGAATAGGGATGCGAGAGGGAGGTCGTATAGCCGTCCACCATCCAAACCAGGCGGCCGTCATCGGTAATCACGAGATAAGGATCCCCGTCCCAGGTCAGAAACCCCGCCAGATACCGCAATCTTTCCTGCACGTTGCGGTGAATCATCATGCGGCTCTCGCCGGTGAGGTAGCTGGTGAAAATAATGTTTGGCTCGCCCTGCGAGATAGCCGCGGCCGTCTTCAGCAGAATAGATCCGACAGGGAAGCCCCCAGTCCCCTGGTAGGTCGAATATTTATTCTGGTCGCCGGAAGGATAGTCGAATTCCTCGCGAGCGGTGTGCACGAATACCGGATCCTGCGTCTTTTCGCCGTAATAGATTTCCGGCCGCGTGAGCTGAAAGCCGGGAGTCTTGATTTCCGGAGGAGCATTTTCAATCAGCAGAACGGGAAGGCCATCGGGCGTGATTTTATTTACTTCCGACAGGACCGCGCCGAATCCGTGCGTGTAAATAAAGCGCGGATTGATCCAGCTCTGGCTGGCCTCGGCGGACAACTGCGTGACATCGATTTCGCGCGGCGACAGCAACACCTGCTTGATGCGGCCGTTCGGGAAGTAGCGATCCACGTCGGTGGCCGGAAAAGTGTAGTAGGGGCGCAGCGCCTGGATTTGCGTGATTGTGGCGTTGTACGCACGAAGGTCCCACAGCCGGACATTGTCGAGCAGCGTGGCATCCTGCACCGGATCAACCGTCGCTTGCCCGGAAGGATTAAACGGAAGTTCCTGGGCGTTCCGGTTCAGGCCAAACGCGATCGAAGTCGTCTGAATGTGCCGTTCGATATAAGGCCGTTCGATGGAGATTTCATTCGGCCGCACATAAATGGCGTGAACGATGCCCGGCACGGCGAGCTGCAAAATAAAAAAGCCGGCGACGAGGACGGCCGCCTGCTTGTATCTCCGCATCCAAACGACTGGCAATGACCCGAGTGTGACTGCGATCAACAGCCACCGCAATGGGAGCGTGACTTTTTCGTCCACGTAATCGGCGCCGGTCATGAACGCGTGGGAGTTGAGCAGAAGCTCGTAATTGCCGAGGTAGATCCAGACGGCAAAGCCGACCAGCAAAATGACGGTAATGATCCGCACAAATCCGGCGCGCGTTGCGCCCGGCAGCAGCAGCGATCCTGGCCCAATCGTCAGGGTTCTGCGCGGCCCCTCATCGAATGTGCCGTAGCGAAAGCGTTCCGCCAGTTGCCAGCCTCTCGCCGTCGCCCAAAATACCAGGGCGCAAAGAATCGCCAGTACAAAAACAAATCCGAGCACTTCCGCAAAGAAAGGCAAATCGAACAGATAAAACGGTAGGCCGCGCGAAAAAACCTGATCCTTCCAGGCATCGGCGGGCGCCGCGAGTCCGCGCGAACCGAAAAAGCGCATTACCGTCCAGTAGTCAATCGAGCTCGACGCGAACACGATCGCCACGACCGCCAGCCCCACCGGAATCAACCGGGAATACAGACGGTGATCGCGCGAGAAAATTCCGGCGAAGTGCAGCCCGCGCCCATGCGCTACCCACAGCGCGAGGAAAGCCAGCAGTGAACCCGCCGCCGCCGGCGCAATGCTGTACCACAGCATGCCAACCCACGTGTTCACCTGTCCGATCTCTTTCCACCAGTTGTACTCAATCACGAAATCAGCGGCCGTGGAACTCGCCCAAAGCGCGAGGACCGCGAGCACTGCAAGAACGATGAGATTGCGAATCTGTGAAGGACGCATAAGAGGCAGTTTCTAAGCGTAGAGCGGCAGCGCCGCTCAGTTGTCTAGGAATTGCATTTCGAGCAACACGGTATCGTAGTTGATGTAGGGCAATCGAGATCGTATCACAATACCTTGCAAACTCTCGTAGCCTATTCGTTCTAATGGGCTTTGCTGTAATCCAATCTGGGGAAAACAATAGCCCAGGTGTGCCTCCCTGAATCAATTCCTCCTGATATTTATTAGTTAGGTAGACACACGCCCCGCAACTCTAAATTGACCCTCACTATCCGTGGACGTAGGGTGTACATGACAGCATCTTGCGTAATCCGGTTATTGTCGACCAGGTTACCGAACGGTCTAGCCCTAGTTAGACCAAATCATGAAAGCCCGCGTCCACTTTGCCTGGACCAGTGTGTGGCGAGGTGTGTGCAGACGGGGTACTGCGGTCGAGGGCAAGCTAAGAAGGAGCAATTAACCGCAATGAAACTCTCATTGAAGTCCGCGTATTTCGTATTTCTGGTATTGATAGCGCTGTTTGTGTCTTCCTGCTATCCCGCGCACACTGGGTCAGGCGGCTCGCTTAGCGGTGGTGGAGGATCAGGATCAGGCTCCGGTTCTGGTTCCGGTTCAGGCTCGGGCTCCGGCACGGTGACCATCGGCGGGTCGGTAATCGGCCTTCTTGGTACCGGGTTGGTTCTGCAGAATAACGGCGGGGACGACCTGCCGATCACGGCAAACGGCGTCTTCACCTTCAAAACTGCTATATCTGGCGCCTACGCCGTGACGGTAAAGACCCAGCCCACTGGTCCCGCCCAGACCTGCGGTATCTCCAACGGCACGGGAACTGCCACGTCCAAGGTGAACAACGTTCTGATCAATTGCGGTACGACTGGCCTGACCATCGGCGGTTCGGTTTCCGGCCTGATTGGAGGCGGCCTCGTCCTTCAGAACAACGGAGGTAACAATTTCGGAGTCTCCGGGCATGGAAACGTCCCCTTTACGTTTACGACGCCGGTTACCGGCGGTACCACTTACGCCGTTACGATTCTGACTCAGCCCTCAAACCCGGCGCAAGTTTGCTCTGTCGTGAACGGCAGCGGCACCGCGAATTCGAACATCAATAACGTAGAGGTTATCTGCACACAGCCAGGTTTCAAAATCAGCGGATCGGTGGTCGGTTTGGTGGAGGGCCCCGGCGACACTCTCGAATTGCAAAACAATGCGGGGGACGACCTTTTTGTAACCGGAGATACTACATTCACCTTTCCCACTCAGGTTACGAATGGCGGCATTTACAACGTAAACGTGTTTCTACCGCCAAACAGCCAGCCGCAGCCGTGCAACATTTTCTTCTATACTGGCATTGCCATCACCAATGTCAGCAACGTTCTCGTAGATTGCGAGCACAACGACTGGGACTGGATTTCATGGTATGTAAGTTCGACGAATAGGGCCAACAACTACGCTGCGGTCACAACGCCCCTTTTTCCTCCTAACCAGGTTTTCCCGCCGAACCTCAGTACTCCCGGCGGCAGGGACTTCGCTGCCACATGGACCGACAAACAGGGGCGAAATTGGCTCTTCGGTGGACTCGGCTTTCCGTTTCCCTCACTGCTTGGCAACCAAGCTCCGGGTTATCTTAGCGATCTTTGGGTTTTCGACGAATCAGTCGGAGGTTGGGTCCCCGCCAATCTCCCAATTTATTCGAACGTTACGGGCATCCCCGTCTTTCAGGTGCGTACCAACCCACTCGAACTCGAGGATGTTCCCACGGGTAGCGCTCCAGGCTCGAGGTGGGGTAGCTCGAGTTGGACCGACAATTCTTCCGGCGACCTTTTCTTGTTTGGTGGCCAGGGGGTCGACAGTACGGGGACTTTCGGGTTGCTCAATGACCTATGGAAATGCATTCCCGGTGCTTCGGTTGATGGTTTTGGCGCTGGCACCAGCTCTTGCCCGTGGAGCCTGGTAGGAGGTTCAACCACAAGCAACAAGAGTGGCACCTATGGCACTCAAGGAACAGCGGGAGGAGTTCCAGGAGGCAGATGGGCTGCTGCGACAACCACAGACGCGTCCGGGAATTTCTGGCTTTTTGGCGGCCAAGGCTTGGACTCTGCAGGCACGACCGGTTTGCTAAATGATCTGTGGGAGTACAAAGCCACCGCAAATCAATGGACGTGGATCGGGCCTTCCAGTTCCAACGTCGTCAATCAGAGGGGCAGTTACGGCACGCAGGGAACAGGAAGTGGCACGACGGCTCCAGGTGGACGCCAGGCAGCAACAATGTGGGCCGATACATCCGGCAATATTTGGCTTTTCGCAGGATTCGGACTCGATTCGGCAGGGACTGGCAGTTCAGGTCCTCCCCCAGCAGGGGCGATCCTGAACGATCTCTGGGAGTATAATATTGCGACCAAGCAGTGGATTTGGGTATCGGGGAGCAACCTCGCAAATCAGACTGGTAGCTATGGCTCGCAGGCTACGAACAACCTTAGCACTGGCGCGGCTGGAAACATGCCTGGGTCGCGTTGGGGCGCCGTCGGCTGGAGCGATGCCAACAGCAATCTCTGGTTCTTCGGGGGCTGGGGATACGGCACCAGTACCACGGACCCGACTGGATTCCTGGACGACATCTGGGAGTATCAGCACAGTTCCGGGCAGTGGATCTGGTGGAAGGGAATCAGCAATGCCAACCAGAACAGCGTGTTTGCGACGCAATCCATACCTTTTGCCAACGGCGTACCCTTTGTGAATAACGTCGTCGGCGGACGCCGGGGAGCGGCAATCTGGGCACCGGACCCGCTCGGTTTCGTCACCGTCTTCGGCGGAGAAGGCTATGACTCTTCCCAGGGAACTCCCCCAGGCTACCTTAACGACCTGTGGACCTATCTGCCATTTCCAAACTAGAGCACGATCATTGGGTACAGCGTAGAATAGAAGGCCGGACGGCAAACTGTCCGGCCTTTTTATTTCCGAGCCGATCAATACACCTCGCGCCCTTTGCGCCCCTTCAAATCGCGCCGGATCTATTTCTTCCCTGTAAGTTCCGTAACCAGTCGATTTGCCGCGTAGATCTTTCGCAACGCCTCCAGGATGCCCGCGGAATGGACCGCGACGGCGCGCGCTTCTTTGTCCGAATATGTGTAATCCAGCACCAGGGACTCGAGGTTGCCGTCAAAAATAATTCCGACGACTTCCCCCTGGCGGTTGATTACCGGGCTGCCGGAATTGCCTCCGATGATGTCGGCGGTGCTCACGAAATTGAACGGCGTTGAAAGTTTGAGCTGCGATTTCCGTTCGTTCCATATTTCAGGCAATGCGAATGGTTCTTTGTTGTTATGCGCGGCGGCGTGCTCGTACGTGCCGCCGAGCGTTGTGGCCCAGGGAATTTTTTCGCCGCCTTCGGTATAGCCCTTGGCCTCGCCAAACGCGAGACGCAAGGTAAAGGTGGCGTCTGGATAAACGCTCGATCCGTACACGGCAAACCGCGCCTTGGCGATTTTCGTGTACGCCTGGCGTTGCGGCTCATCGACTTGCTGCTCGAAGGCCTGGCGGATCCGGCGCGACTCCGGATCGATCATTCTCGCGAGCTGGATCATGGGATCGTTGGATTCCTGAATGGCCTTCAATCCGCCTTCGGCGAGGCGCTTGCGGACCGCCACATCTTTGAGTGCGGTGCCATGAATCAGTTCCGCCGCGCGATCGCGTGGAGATTTTCCCGCCAGCACCATCTGAACGATTTCGTTTTCCTCGCCCATGACCTCGGCCATGAATCCCAGTGAGTCGGCGAGTTGCAAAGTTTCCAGATCATCGTAAATCGGCGCGTCGGAGAAGAGCTGGAGTTTCAGGGAATCGAGGCCGGCCTCGGAATATTCGCGCAGACGCTCGCCATTTGGTTTTGAGGTCTCTTCAGTCAGGCGAACCAGTTTGATGGCAATGTCGAATAAGGTGCTGTTGAAGGACTGCGCGCGTCTTTGTGGGCCGATTCCGAAGAGATTGTATTCGTCGCGAATCTTGATGACCGTCTTGATCGTCGCGGCCACTCGGTCCCAGCCATCGCCGTAGGACTGGCTCAGCTTCGGGTCCTTCGCGACCGCATCGCGCAATTCTTTTTCCGAATCGCGAATTTTTCCGAGGATCGCGGGGTCTTGCAGTCCGGCGAGGATTCCGAGGTATGCCTTCCGGCTATTTTTTATGCCGAATAATTCGTCCTCGGCACGGCGTGCGTTTTCCGCGCTGCGTTCGGAATAATTGTCGAGCAGGACCTCGCGCCGGCGCAAAAGATTCAGGACGCCCGGCACCGTGTAATCTCTCTGGTACAGGATATGCGCCACGGTGTCGCCACGCTCGGTTCGGCCGGGGTGGCCGGAAACGAAAATCAATTCGCCTTCGGCGGCTCCAGACTCGCTCCACTTCAGATAGTTGTCCACGTGCACGGGCTTATCGTTTTCGTAGACGCGGAAAAAGCAGATGTCCAGATCGTAGCGCGGATACTCGAAGTTGTCGGGATCGCCGCCGAAAAAAGCGATGGATTTTTGCGGCGCGAAGACCAGGCGCACGTCGGTATACTGCTTGTAACGATACAGGTGATACTGCCCGCCGTTGTAAAGCGTGACCACGTCGCTGCGCAGGCCGCTCTTGTCGCGCGAATCCTTCTCGATGTTGTTGATCTCGGCGCGCCGGGACTTTTCCGCCGAAGCGGCGTCCATGCCGGGCTGGACGGCGCCCGCCACGCGCGAGGTCACATCCTCGATGCTCATCAGGACGTTCAATTCCAGGTCCGCGCATTTTGGTTCGTCCGCGTTTGACTTGGCTTCAAATCCGGTCGCGATATAATTCTTGTCCTTCGCGCTCATTTTCTCCAGGCAGTCGGCGCCCACGTGATGGTTGGTCATGACCAAGCCATCCGGCGAAACAAAGGATCCGGAGCCGCCATTGTCGAATCGCACCGAGGATTTCTGCACGTGCTCGAGCCAGGCAGCCGTCGGCTGGAAATGATATTTCTCCTGCAGCAGCTTCAATGGAGGATTGTTGAACAGCCACATCCCTTCGTCGGCCTGGGATGCTGGAGCAATCAGCGCGCAGAGCGAGCACAGAGCGCAGGCCGCGCGAAGTCTCAAATGAACACGCACGTGGGTGATTTTCATCGAAGCTTCACCTCAATGATAAAGGGTATACAAGGCGCAGAAGGAGTGCAAATCTTTCTGAAATTTCACTCAAAATCTCAAATGTGAGAAATATCTTTTAAGGTTAAATTGTGATTCGCCCACCGTTATTTTGGGACTCTGAACCCTCAGTTCTCAGCTCCCCCCTCTTCTCATCCCTCTCCGATGATTTACATCTCAAATCTGAAATTTCAAATTTGAAATTTCGGATTTGAGATGCAACTACAAATTACTGCCATCCTGGCCGAAATTCCCAGGCTATCGCTTCAAATCTTTATAGCGCGCGTAATCAGATAACCCTGCCGCAGTAGATTGTCCTCGAAATATTCTCCGGCCAGGGCGTCGTATTCTCTGCGGAACTTTTCCAGTTTGGCGGGATCCCTGCCCTCTAATTCTGCAACGAGGCGCACCATCGAGCCCCCGCTCTTTTCAGACGCCTTGCGGTGATGGCTCGTGCTGAGCGCAGGCACCCACATGGTCGCGCGATCGAACAAAATATCCCTCACGGCCGAGCCCAGCCGTTGCCGGACAATGTTTGGATCGCCCCATTGCGGCGGCGGCGCGACGCCGGGCGGCGGAGGAGGCATGTAACTTGCCGTGAGCGCGAACGTTCGGCCGACAAGCAGCTCCGGCGGCCACGTGGAGAATGCAATCGTTCCTCCCGGCTTCAGCAATCGCAGCATTTCGCCGATGGCAACTTCCGGCCGGGGCGCAAAAATATGGCCGAACTCGCTCAGAACAAAGTCAAACATCGCGTCGCCAAAGGGCAGCTTCTCGACGTCTCCCTCATGCCAATCAATTTCGACTCCGGCGATGCGCGCATTCTCTCGCGCCCGTTCCAATAATTCGGGCGTGAGATCCAGTCCGGTGACGCGAGCGCCGAGGCGCGCCGCCGTGACCGAAACGACGCCAGTCCCGCACGCCACGTCAAGCACCCGCCGGCCCGAGCGGACGCCCGCCCACTTCACGAGTCGCGCGGCGCATGGAGTCGTGATCGCCTCCAACGGCGCGAAGTGCGCCCACCCCTGCTTTTGCGCCGCCTTGAATGAATCGAACGAATCCATGGGCAATCCTCGCATTAAAAAAATCGGCTAAGTATAACCCAGGTGGTAGATTCTGAAAGACGCGCTTCCGGCCGCAACATCATCAAGAGTGTAAATGTGCATGCGATCATGAATTTGCTATATTTCCAACCTGCATGCGGGTCGAAACCAGATTCCACAATGCAACGAGGTGCATCATGGATTCCGGCAACATTGTGAAGCGGCCTACGCGGCGCGAAATTCTGCAAGCGACCGGAACGCTTGCAGGCGGCTGGGCGCTGTCTCACGTATTTCCCGTAGCGCTCTGGGGCGCGACACCGCGATTCATGCAGCAGGGCGGCGCGGCGGCCGGCGACGCGCTAGCTGCGGCCCGGGCCCGGTTCGGAGCAGTTCCAATCGAGCAGGCGAAACTTTCGGAGAACCTCACTCTCTTGAGGGGGCCGGGCGGAAACGTGGTTGTCTTGAGCGGAAAGGACGGCAAACTGCTCGTGGATACGTTCACGCAATTGGCCTGGGACCGGTTCAAGAAGGCGCTGGATGAAATCAGCAAAGCTCCCGTGAAACTTGCGATCGATTCGCACTGGCATTGGGATCACACCGACAACAATGCCAACGTGCGCAGCGCGGGCGCCACTCTGATTGCGCACGAAAACACGCTGAAGCGGCTGAAGGAATCGCATGATCTCGACGTCATCGGCCTGCATTTCGATCCCTCTCCTGAAAACGCTCTGCCCCAGAAAACGTTCAAGGAATCGTATCAGATGAATTTCAGCGGCGAGCACGTGGCGCTCGGACATCTAGCCCCGGCGCACACCGATTCGGACATTTATATTCATTTTCAGAAAGCGAATGTGCTGCACATGGGCGACGTTTTTTTTAACGGCATCTACTCCTACATCGACAAGGAAACGAACGGCAGCATTGGCGGCATGATCGCGGGCGCGAACAAGATGCTGGCCATGGTCGACAACGACACCAAGATTGTTCCCGGCCACGGCCCGCTCGGAAACAAAGCGGACCTCAGAAAATTTCGCGACATGCTCGTCACCGTGCGCGCCCGCGTGCAAAAACTGAAGTCCTCCGGGAAGTCACTCGAACAAGCCGTCGCCGCCAAACCTCTCACTGACCTTGATCCAGTTTGGGGAAAAGGTGTCCTCAACGGCGACGCTTTCGTCCACGTCGTTTATACGACTCTCTAAACCGCGTTTGTCACCACAGGGGCCGCGAAGCTCCCTCAGTGGCACACGCTTCAGTCTGTGTGGTTTGGTCAGGGCAGGCTCATCACCAAAACCCACAGGCTGAAGCCTCTGCCACTCGATCAGCGGTGCAGCCCAGGCCGCCAGCGAACGTCTTCCTTGCCCTTGTCATTCAAAAATCGCGCCAGTACAAAAAGAAGGTCCGACAGGCGATTGACGTAGCGCAGAACCGCCGCATTTACTGGCTCATCGGCGAAAAGGCGCACCACATCGCGTTCCGCGCGCCGTGTAACCGTTCTTGCGTGATGCAAGTGGGCGGCGGCGGGACTTCCTCCCGGAAGCACAAAACTGTTGAGCGGCTCCAGTTCCGCGTTGAACCGATCAATCTGATTTTCGAGCCATGTGACTTGTTCTTCCGTAATGCGCAGCGGCGCCTTATCCGTTCCAGGCCTTTCGGGCCGGCACAAATCGGCGCCGACGTCGAACAGATCATTCTGGATGTGTCTCAATAGCTGGAAGACCTCGGCGTTCTCCACCTGCAGATTCGCCAATCCGATGACGGAGTTGGCTTCATCGATGCTGCCGTAAGCGGTTACGCGGAGATGGAATTTCGGCAGCCGCGATCCGTCTCCGAGTGAAGTCTCACCTTCGTCGCCCGTACGCGTATAGATTTTGTCGAGTTTCATCGTGTGTACCGTATGTGTAAGCGATTCGGTTCTCGTATCGTAGTCTGCATGAAGACGCGAGATTTTCCAACCTCGCTCGTAAACATTGAGGGTCCCGGATTGAGGCTGCTGTCTCAACTAGGTGCAACCGCGAGATCGCGCCGGCCATCTTAATGAGTGC
The DNA here is from genome assembly GCA_963813185.1 of uncultured Acidobacteriota bacterium. GTDB lineage: Bacteria > Acidobacteriota > Terriglobia > Acidiferrales > UBA7541 > Palsa-360. The sequence goes on along the minus strand of CAWEYA010000015.1, from coordinate 299,298 downwards.
CCGCCCGAAGAGGGCTTGCTCCATGCAAAACTTCAAATCGCTTTCAAAAGAATAATCAGGAGATTGAAATGAAAAACCTCTTTGGAATATTCCTCACGCTCCTGTTGTTTACAATTCCCGCGTCGGCGCAAAATCACGGGGGCTCCAAGGGCGGCGGCGTGCGTGGCGTTGGTGGAGGACACATCCCCGCGCACGGCCCAGCTCCACATCCCGGCCCGGCTCCCGCGGCGCGCCCCGCTCCTGCTCGCGAGGAATCACGCCCAGCTCGTGAGGAATCTCGCCCGGCACAGGAGCAAGCGCGATCCTACAGTGACAAGAAGGGCCACCCGGAGGCTCCGCACGTCCATTCCAGCGGTGACAAGTGGATTGGGCATGATACAGGAAGAGATGATGCCCACTACCACCTCGACCATCCCTGGGAGCATGGCCGCTTTACGGGTGGCTTCGGCAGAGGTCATGCGTTTCGCATCGAAGGAGGCGGCCCGAGCCGCTTCTGGTTCGGCGGTTTCTATTTTTCGGTTGCGCCCTATGATTTCGGCTACTGCAACGACTGGGACTGGAGTGCCGACAATATCGTGATCTATGAAGATCCGGACCACGACGGCTGGTATTTGGCTTACAACGTCCGGCTGGGCACTTACGTCCATGTGACGTTTTTGGGGAATGGTTAGAGTCTTTGAATTCGAAAGTTCCGGACGGAAATTCCGAGAGAAAGAAAAGGGCCGAGCCTCAGGTTCGGCCCTTCTGACGTGTGCAGGAATTAAGATGCGCGTCCGTTTTGCAGTCCGCGATATTTCCTAACCCGAATCCGTAAACACTTGTACTTGACGAAAATTCAGCTTCGCAATAACTTCATAAGCATATGAGCCTCCTATCTTTGAAAGTAAATGGACAAACGCACAGCTTGGACGTCGATCCGACAACTCCGCTGCTGTACGTGCTGAGCGACGACCTGGGGCTGCGCGGCCCGAAATTCGGCTGCGGTCTCGGACAATGCGGATCCTGCACGGTTCTTGTAAAGGGCCAGGCGGTCCGCTCCTGCATCACCGCGGTCGAGTCGGTGCTGGGCGTCGAGATCATCACTCTCGAAGGGTTGGGCACCGTCGACAAGCCGCACGCCATCCAGAAAGCGTTCATCGAAGAGCAGGCCGCGCAATGCGGCTATTGCTTGAACGGCGTCATCCTCACTGCCAAAGCCTTTCTCGACAAAAATCCCAAGGCGACCGAAAAGCAAATCGAGGAAGGAATGTCCCGCGTCCTGTGCCGTTGCTTCACCCACACGCGCATGCTTCGCGCGATCGGGCGCGCGCAAAAGGAGATGGCGCGATGAAAAATCCATCTCTTTCCTCGACTGAACTCCCCATGGCGCAAAGCGCGACGGATGCTCTGGCGCGCGCTGGATTTTCGCGTCGCGACTTTATCAAGGGAACTGGCGCATTGATCGTCAGCTTCAGCATGGGCGGCGCTCTTAGAACGCTCAACGCTCAGCAAACGAGGGCGGGAGCATTTGGAGAGCCGGCGGCGGCGGATTCTCCGTCGGCAAATGAAGTCGATTCCTGGATCGCCATCGCTTCGGACGGCAGCGTGACCGCCTACACCGGAAAAGAAGAACTCGGGCAGGGCATGTCCACTGCCCAAATGCAACTCGTTGCCGAGGAACTTTGCGTGCCGTTTCGCCGCGTCAATTTGATTGTCGCCGACACTTCGGTGACTCCGGATCAAGGCGTCACCTCCGGCAGCCAGTCGCATCCCACAAATTTTAATCACAGCAATCTGGCTGGCGCCTGCGCCACGGCTCGAGAGGCGCTGCTGCAGCTCGGATCGAAACATCTGAATATTCCCGAGGACCAACTCGTCGCCATCGACGGCGAGATTCGCTCGAAAAGCGACGCCTCGAAGAAGGTGGCCTACGCCGAACTCGTAGCCGGAAAGAAATTCGCTCTCAAAGTGGATCCCTCCGCGAAGCGCAAGCCCGCCGGCGAATGGACCGTCCTCGGAAAGTCGATCGGCCGGCCGGACATGCCCGCAATGGCCACGGGCACGTTCGAGTATGCGCACAATGTGCGCGTCCCTGGCATGTTGCACGGCATGGTGATTCGTCCGGCGGCCGTGGGCGCGAACCTCATGAATGTGGACGAAAGCTCGGTCTCCGGAATGCCGGGCTTCGTGAAAGTCGTGGTCAAAAAGAATTTTGTCGGCGTGGTCGCGGAAAAAACCTGGCAAGCCGCGCAGATTGCCAAGGCGCTGAATGTCACCTGGTCGCCCGCTCCCGAACTGCCGAAGCAGGAAACTTTTTACGACCACTTGCGGAATCAAAAGCCGACACGCGACACCCTGCTCGTGAATTCCAAGGACGTGGAACAGAAGCTTGCCGAGGCCGCAACGGTCGTGAAGGCGACCTACTACCATCCGTACCAGATGCACGGGTCGGTCGGAAGCTCGTGCGCCGTCGCCGATGTGCAGGGAGATAAGGCGACAGTGTGGTCGCCGACCCAGGGAGTGTGGCACCAGCGAGCCACGCTCGCCATGCTCCTCGGCTTAAAGCCCGAAAATATTCGCGTGATTTTTCGCCGTGGCTCGGGATGCTATGGAATCAACGGCGCTGACACGGTCACCTATGATGCCGCTTTGCTTTCGCAGGCCGTCGGCAAGCCGGTGCGCGTCCAGCTCACCCGAAAAGACGAAATGGCGTGGGAGAATTACGGATTCGCATTTACGATCGACGAGCGCGCCGGCCTGGACGCGCAGGGAAATATCATCACGTGGGATCACGAGGCGTGGTCGCCGGTGCTCGGGAATCGTCCGGTCTACACTTATCCGGGAAACGTCATCACCGGATTTTTGGCGGGTTTTCAGCCCGAGGAATTCAGGCCGCGCTCGCCTGCCCCCGAGCCCGCCAATTTCAGCAACAATAGCAACGCGATCCCGTCTTATGTGGTGGGCCACGTGGGCGGCGCCGATCACGGCGCGGGCAAGGTCAAGTCCGAGCGCGCCCTCTTGCACAATGTCGTCTCCCCGTTCTGGACTGGCCCCTTGCGTTCGCCGCAGCGGCTGCAAAATACTTTCGCCCACGAATCCTTTATGGATGAGCTTGCGGCCCGCGTGAAAGCCGATCCCGTCGAATTTCGTTTGCGGCATTTGAGCGAAGAGCGAATGATCGACGTCGTAAAGGCCGCCGCGAAAGCGGCAAACTGGGATGCGCGCCCATCGCCGAAGCCGCGCGCCACTTCAGCGGCAGGCATCGCCAGCGGGCGCGGCATCTCCTGCGTTGCCTACGAAGGAGATAACGGTTACTCGGCCATGGTCGCTGGAGTCGAAGTTGAATTGGCAACAGGGAAGCTTACCGTGAAAAGAATCGTCGTCAGCGTCGATGCCGGACCGATCTCGAATCCCGACGGCCTCCGCAACCAAAGCGAAGGCGGGGCGCTGCAAGGCCTGAGCCGCGCCCTCGGCGAAGAGGTTACTTGGGACGACCACAACGTGACCTCGATCGACTGGAGAACGTATCACTCGCTCCCCCTCGGCTTCGCCGTCCCGAAAGTCGAAGTGGTACTCCTGAACCGCCCCGACGTGCCCGCCACGGGAGCCGGCGAAACCGCCATCACCGTGGTCGGAAGCGCAATCGGAAACGCCATTTTCGACGCCACCGGCGCACGCATCCGGCAGGTGCCGTTCACTTCGGAGCGCATCAAGGCCGCTCTCAACGGCTGAAATCGCATTCTCGGAATGTGTGATTGCCCTTCCGGCCCCCAATTGTCTTTACCTGTGTGGTGATTAAGGCTTTCTCCTTTCAGCGAAGCGAGATTCGGCGGAATCGCCAAGCTTTGCAGAACTTCCGGTCCTACGACTTCCCGAATAAAGACTCAACATCGATGTCACGGAATATTAATGGCCTGTTGTTCAAACTTCACGGCGAAATCATCTGCTTTTAACTTTCTTCATTCAATTTGACGCACCCCCCCCCGCCAAATCTGATCAAGGAGTGTGAATGTTGCTTAAGAACTTGGTGTCGACGTCGTTGTCTTATCTGCGCGTGAGCGTTGTCGCGCTCATGATCCTCCAACTCAGCCTCGGCGGGCTTTTGGCAGTCCCACTGCAAGCTCGGGATACAGACGAACACTTTACCAGAACCCCAATCAAGCACGTCATCGTCCTGATCGGCGAGAACCGGGCGTTCGATCACCTTTTTGCAACCTACATGCCGAAGAGCGACGATTCCGTTTCCAATTTGCTCTCAAAAGGGATCATCAATTCGGACGGCACGCCCGGCCCTCACTTCAAAAAGGCGGCGCAATTTCAGGCCACGCGTCCGTTCAAAACGGAGTATTACATCAGCTTGAACAAGAATGAAAAGACGCCCTACGACATCCTGCCGGAGCCGACCCTGAATTTTTCGCCCAGCCCTGCGACTGGAGAGCCGCCACCGTTTCCGGCCGCGGATCTGCCCTTCTTGGGCGGCATCGAGCCGTCGCTCGAGACCGCAGACCTGCACTTGCTCACCACTGGGGCATCCGGGGCCGCGCAAACTGCGGAGCTTCCCGACTTCGATTCGCGAATACAGAACTTCAACGATCTGCCCAACGGGCCGTTCCCGCTCGAGGGCGCTAGTCTACCTTACGATTCCTACACGGGAGACACCACACACCGGCTCTTCGAAATGTGGCAACAATCGGATTGCAATATCAGGAATGCCACGCCGAAGAACCCCTCGGGTTGCCTGAACGACTTGTATCCCTTCGTGATCACCTCTTATACGAGCGAGCCTGATCCCAACAGCTTCCCCCTTCCCAACCAGGTCGACGACAACGGCGGAGGCAATTCCATGGCGTTTTACAACATGCAGAAGGGCGATGTTCCGGTCCTGAAGGGCCTCGCCGACGAATATTCCATGAGCGACAATTTCCATCAGTCCTTCATGGGCGGCACGGGCGCCAACCACGTGATGCTTGGCACTGGCGATGCGATCTTCTGGAGCGATGGCAAGGGCACTCCTACCAAGCCGCCATCGCACATTGCGAACCCTAACCCGCTGCCAGGCTCAAACAACCAGTACACGGTGGACATCAATTTCGATGGCAACTTCGCCGAGTGCGCGGATTCCTCGCAGCCCGGCATTGATGCGATTCTTGACTATCTCGCAACGCTTCCCTATCGTCCGAATCCGAACTGCCAAGCTGGCCATTTCTACATGGTGAACAACGACAGCCCGGGCTTTTTGCCAGACGGCACCGTGGACACCAAGGGCATTGCCAGCGGCGGCTCGGTTCCTCCAACGAATGTCCGGACCATTGGCGACGCGCTCAACGATAAAGGCATTTCTTGGGCCTACTATGGCGGAGCGTACAACGCGGCCGTGGAGCTGCAAAAGCTCAAGGAGCAAGGCAAGACCACGACTGATCCGACCATCCTGATTGGCGGAGCTTACTGCAATATCTGCAACTTCGAATCCTACGCCAACTCCATCATGGGCAAGACGGCGCAACGCACCGCGCACATCAAGGACGCCAGCGATCTCTTTGCCGCTATCGACAACGACCAATTGCCTTCGGTCTCTTTTCTCAAGCCGGACGGTTTGTTGGATGGCCACCCAGCGTCTTCGAAAGAAGACCTGTTTGAAGGCATGGTCGAAAATGTCGTGGACCATCTGACGGCCAACAAGGAGCTTTTCGCCTCCACCGCTCTTATCATTACGATGGACGAGGGTGGCGGCTTTTACGATTCCGGCTACATCCAGCCGCTCGACTTTTTTGGCGACGGCCCACGGATCCCATTGATCGTTGTCTCTCCCTACACGCGCGGAGGGCACATCAGCCACACGTACACCGACCACGTCTCCATCCTTAAATTTATTGAGCGCAATTGGGACCTGGAGCCGCTAACGGAACGCAGCCGCGATAATTTCCCCAATCCCAGGGTGGATGACGATAACCCTTACGTGCCGCGCAACTGTCCTGCGATCGGCGACCTCTTCGACTTGTTTCATTTCGATCATGACCGCGACCACGACCATAACCATGATGGTGATCGACACGACGGCGATAACTAGGATGTTTGGGAAGCCCGCATGGCTTCCCGGGCAGTGTGGTGAATCTCAAGTACAGCAGACGACGCCGACCGGACATTGATCCCGGTCGGCGTCGCTGATTCCCGTCCAACCTCGTTGGGCGCAAAATACACAGGATCACCTTGAATTAATTTTCTGCGGTTTTTCAGCTAGCCGTTTGAGCGCCCTTGCCTGAAATACGCTTTGGCACACCTACCAGCCAAGTCCCAACAAATCATATACTTGGCGAGTTGTTCAAGAAATTTATTCAAAGCAGGGACGTCTAAGGGGGGATGGCCCCGGGTTCGTCAGGGGGATGCAAACCCGGGACCGAGGGATTGAAGCAGGGGCAGGGCCGGAATAAATTCGCGAATTCTGTAGCTAAACAGCCGGACGGGCCACCTTCCGGCAAATCCAGTACAATTCTTCATAGGTAAATGATCGCGGCTGACGGGCGTCGCCTGCTTCGCCACGTCCCAGACCGGACTGTTCGCACAGTTCCCGCAATTGAGCGAGAGTGAGGCCGAGCAGAACCGCCGCTCGATCTTCGTCAATCTCTTTTCGGACCGGACCTTCAGCCATCGCAGCCACCCTTAGTTCACCAGGATCTCAGAACAGTCGTCCTGCTCAACGGCGAGGATCATGGGCTTAAAAATCTCGAAGTCTTTCCCATCTGCAACTCGAAACAGCACCGAGACCGCTGATTCCTCGACAATCATTCCGCGCAACGGAACGCTCAAGTCTTCTGCCGCCACTTGCAAAATCACTGTTTGGCCTATCCAGGATGCGTATGGACTCCTCATGATGTCCCCCCTTCTCGCCCTCATGATGTCTTATGCATCTGAATGACCAATCTGGCGAAGGTGAGCGATTTTTTTGGGGATCTAGCAAGTTATTGCAGATGAGGGAATTAGCGTAAGCCCAAAGTTTTTATTCGAATTTGAATAAGCGAATTGTAGGTACCGAAGTTGACGAAGTGTCAAAGGATGTCACATTTCTGTCGGAGATTGTCAAAGCCGCTTCTTCAGCATTCGAATTTTGAAGGCGAGCAGGACCCAAATCCATGCTTCCGCCCATTTGAACAAATGCTGGCCAATCCTCTGACCGGTGTTCCGAATCCTTGCAAGGCATCTCCTTTCCTGCTAGATTCCGCCAGAAGCTCATCCTCGGAGGGCCATCCCAGTCATGCAAACTGTAACGCCCCGCAAAGGTGTGGCCCAGAACCGCTTCAGGTAAGGTAGGAGGGATTATGCGTTCAGCCTGGAAGAGCGCGGCCATAGTTGCCATAGGTTTTTCCCTGGCGTCATTTGCTTATGGCGCCACTGTTTCCGGCACGGTGAAGGGCCCCGATGGAAAACCGTTCAAGGGCGCTTTCGTCCAGGCCCAGGAAATGGATTCAAGGGTCGCGACAATCGTCCTTTCCGACAAAGACGGGCGCTATCGCATCGAAAATCTGGCTGAAGGGCAATACCAACTGCTGGTGAGGGCTGTCGGATATCGCTTCGAGCCGCGCACAGGCATTCAACTGGCCGCCGGGCAGAATGCCATGTACGAAATCGCCCTGGAGAAGGGAACTGTGCACTGGACCGATCTCTCGATCTATCAAGGCGAGCAGCTATTGCCTCAGGGACGCGGGAGGGAAAAGCTGACAACCGCGTGCTTCCGTTGCCACGGTTTCCAGAGCCGGATGGCCGCCCAGGTACGGGACGAAACGGGCTGGCATGACCGCGTCAATTACATGCGCACCAGCTTTGGTTACCTGCTGAAAAACGTCAACGAGAAGGACGGCAACGACGTCACCGCTTATCTCACGAAATATTTCGGACCGGATTCGGCGTTGGCGCATTCTCCCGCGGAACTGCCGGCATATGAGGAATTCAAGCAGCCTACTTACGGCGACGACGCGATGAAGATCGTTTATGTAACTTTTGACATGCCCGGATCCAATCGCTTTCCCGGCTCCGCCAAACCGGAGCGCGATGGAAACGTCTGGATTTGGGAGTACCGGGGCCACTGGCTCGGGAAACTCGATCCCAAGACCGGAGTCATCTCCGAATACCCAATCCCCAATGTCGATCAGGCATCCATCCATTCCGTCGTGGTCGGCCCGGACGGGATGATCTGGTATTCCGAGCAGGCCACCGACACGATCGGCAAGATGGACCCCGCGACGCACCAGATTACCCGATATAAGGAGCCAAGTCGCGGCACCAAACACACGCTCGTGGTCGACTCTAAAGGAATGGTGTGGGGCACTGGCGAGCCATTGACGCGCTTCGATCCCGAAACCGGAGGTTTCCACGACTTCGCCGAAGTACCGACCGCCTACGGCCTGGCCCTCGATAAAGACGAAAACGTGTGGTTCTCGGAATTCTCAAAGGACGGCAAGATCGGCAAAGTCGACGCCAAAACGAGCAAGGTAACCAAATACCAGCAGCCAACCCCCGGGTCCTGGCCGCGCCGCCTGAAGATTGACGCCCAGGGCAACGTGTGGTTCTGCGAATACGAAGCCGGAAAGATCGCCCGCTTCGATCCCAGAACCGAAATGTTCAAGGAATACGCTCTTCCCGGCGGCAGACCCACTCCCTACGCCCTGGTGATTGACAAAAACACCGGCCACCTCTGGTTTTCGTCCATGGAAATGGACACCATTTCCGAACTCGACCCTGCGACGGGGAAAATGACGCTCTATCCATTCCTCTTCCCCGAAAACGGCATGCGGGATTTTTTCCAGGACGCCGAAGGCCGAGTCTGGTGGGGCTCGCAAGCAAACAACCGCGTCGGCTATTTCTACCTCGCGGGATCAACTGCCAGCCAGCGCGCCGCAGTTGATGTCAAGAATATGGAGAAGTAATCCAACTCGTTGACAGTGCAGATGTGCGGATATTTGAAGGCGGGCGCTGCGAAGGCTTCCTGTTGGAAGTGCTCGCGGGCAGCCGGATCGTTCTCCAAGTCCCGCGGCGGAAACTTTAGCTTTACTTGGAGGTGCACTTGGGGTCTTCGCCCTCGACCACCACGCCTACCACGCCTCCGGTCTTTTCTAGGATGCGATAGTTCGAGATGGTTTTTGCCGAACACTGTTTCATCAATTCTGCCGAGTCATTTGTCGACATCAATTCTTCCCTGTAGGAACTTTCTGTTTCAGCTCTTCAAACCAGTTCAGCACCACATTGATTTGCGTCGGCGCGGCCTGCCCTTGCTCGCTGGGCTCGAGCATCAGGAAGCGCTGCCCGTCGGGAGACACGTCGTAGTTGGGGAACGTTGTCGGGGCCGGCTCGAACGGTCCTTCAAAGAGCATCTTCGGTTTACCCACCGAAAAGGTTGGCTGCGTCATGACGCCCACTGCCATTATCTTCTCGCCGCTGCGGTAGAACAGCTCCCGCCCATTCGGATTCCACACTGGCTCGGTACCGCCTTCCGTTGAAATTTGCCACTTCCCGCCAGGGCCCGGATAGGGCTGCACGTAGATCTCAAAACGTCCCGATTCATCGGACGTATAGGCCAGCCAGCGCCCGTTGGGGGAAAACCGTGGCGCACTTTCGGTGGCCGGCGTTCGCAAGTACAGCTGCGCTTTGCGGCCTTGCCCTGAGGCTGTGGAAGGGACCAACCCTGAGCGCGCCGAAGGGGCTTGTCCTGAGCGAAGCGAAGAATCGCCCATCTGCAGCGTCCAGATGTCCCGCCCCGTAGTGGGATTAATTTCAATGAATGCCAGCACTTGCCCATCTGGGGACCAGGACATTGGAGCCTGGCCGTACTGGTCGGTAGTCAACCTCTCCAGCCCGCCACTGCCGTCTGCCAATTGCCAGAAAAGGTTCACCGGCACCCCCTCTTTGTTCGAATTAAACGCTATCCGCTTGCCATCCGGCGTCCAAACCGGGTTATAGTTCGCACTCCCCTCAAAAGTCAGCCGAGTCAAAGTCTCCTGGGAGAGATCGTACAGCCAGATTTGAGTCTCCTGTTCCTCGATGGCCACAACTACTCGGCGCCCGTCGGGGGAAAGCCGCGGTCCGCGGTAGGGGCGCACAGGAGCGGCCAAGGGCTGCGCCGCCCCATTGCGACTGACCCATACCAGCCTGCTTTGGGCCGACTGAATGCCACCCGGAATATATACGACCGATCCCGTGGACGAAAAGCTGTACTGAGCGACGCCAATGACTGAGGATTGCAAGACGCGCTCGACCATGGCGACCGGCGGACCCGTAACCACGAGCCGCTGGGGATCGAACGGAACGGCCATCAGGCTTCCCCCTTGCGAATAAACTAGGTGCCCGGAGGGCGCGTAGCGCGGGTTTGTCCCCCCTTGGATCAAGTTCCACCGTTCGCCCGTCCCGAGAGATTGGACGGCAACCTGCGCGTTGGCCCAATTAGAAGTATTTGTTGAGGCGGCAAACATCACTGCCTTGCCGCCAGGCAAGAACTCCGGCCAACGCTGGCTGATGTCTCCTTTGCCGAGTCGAGTGAGCAACTGGGGAGTGCCCCCGGCGTCCGGCACTTGCTGGAGGGCCCCGTCTGTTGTGGGTGAGAAGGCGATCATCCCTTGGCTGCCCCAACTGGCCCCGCGAGCCAGCGCAGCAATGGCGAGGGTCATCGCCGCTCCGCCGCTCACCGAGACCTTCTTCAAATTTCCGCCTGCGAAAAATCCCACCCATTGTCCGTCGGGTGAGAAGAAGGGATTTACGGCTCCTTCTGTGCCGGGGATAGGCTTTACCTCCTCGCTATCCATCGGCCGTAGGTAAAGCTGCTGGTTGCCACTCTGACGCGCGACATAGGCGAGATGAGTCCCGTCAGGAGAGAGGGCCATGGCAGGGCCACTCTCCAAACCTGCCAATTGCTGGCCCGGAGGCAGATTTATTACTGTGCGTGTGACTGGCTGTGGCGGAGACGTAGACGAGGGCTTCAGTTTCCAGACGGCCATACTGATGAAGCCCGCCAGAAGCAATAACGCGACGCCCCACACCAGGTTTTCTCGCCAGCGCACGCGAATGCCTTTCGCTGCCGCAGCCGGTTCTGCGTCTGCTGGCGCAGCCAGTGCCTCCTCGATCTCGATTCGCGCATCCGCGGCATCATGCAAGCGGCGGCGCAAATCCTTTTGCAAACATCGTCCCAGCAGATCGCGGATCTTCAAGGGCGTCGAGGCGGGCAGTGCCCGCCATTCCGGTTCCTCTTTCAGGACCGCAGCCAGAATTTCCGTTACGGTTTCCCCGCGAAACGTGTGCTTCCCGGTGAGCAGTTCGTACAACACGCATCCAAACGCCCAAATATCCGCGCGCTTGTCACAGGTCTTGCCGCGCGCCTGCTCGGGGCTCATGTAAGCTGCCGTGCCCAGGATCACTCCCTGCATTGTGGCCGTGGCGCTTAACGTGGGTGAATTGGAAGGATCATCATTTTCTGCGTCGCCTGCGAACGCTTTCGCCAATCCGAAATCCAACACTTTTACTTTTCCCTCGGGTGTCACCTTCACGTTGGTGGGCTTCAGGTCGCGGTGAATGATGCTTTTTTCGTGCGCGGCTTCCAGCGCTTCCGCAATCTGCACGGCGATCTGCAACGCTTCCTCAACAGGGACCGGGCCGGACTTCACTCGATTCGCCAGTGTCTCGCCGGGGACCAATTCCATGACGAGGCAGGTCACACCATCGGACTGCTCTAAACCGTAGATTGTGGCGATGTTCGGATGATTCAGCGCCGCGAGCAAACGCGCCTCACGCTGAAAGCGGACAAGGCGCTGTGGATCATTGACGAAGTTCGCGGCCAGGACTTTGATGGCCACGTCGCGCCCGAGCTTGGTGTCATGCGCTTGATAAACCTCGCCCATTCCACCCGCACCGATAGGGGCGAGGATCTCGTACGGCCCGAGACGTCTGCCGGGGCGGATCGGCAATCGCGCGTTTGAAAGCTTCGAAAATGATTCGTCGACCATACATGAACCAGCTATCCCGTGGCGGAAAGGCGTTGCCCGGCACCTTCAATGATCCGAGAGGATAGCACGCCTTTCACCAACGGGACTGTCGCGGTCATGACTTCACCCGCCCGTGGCGGTACTCCACGCTAGTCGTTGTCGCGTAATTCAAGCTTTCCCTGGACTGAATAGAAAGCCATCCCTACGCCGGTATTGGGGAGCGGTCCGGGCGTGGCGGGGCCCCCCACGGCCGTGAAGGTGGCACTTCCCTGTGCGCCTTCGAATTTGCCCTTTTCCCCCGTGATCGTTAACTTGCCACTGAACGGGCCGAAGCCGTACGCATCTCCAAAACTGTCGTTCTGTCCTGAATAGGCCCAAGTCAAGGAATCTTTTCCGTTAGGAGCGGTCATCGTTAAAGTCCCTGCGTAACTCCCGAATGGGGCTGCCGGAGTCGGCGCAAAGGCACATTTTAAGAGCTTAAAGAACAGGGTGCCCAGTGATGTGTCACCAATCCCTTGTGCGTCAACATAGTAAGCGCCGGGGTTGCTGACACACGTGATGCAACTAGTATCGCCGTTGGCGCAAGCTGATGTCGCTGTAATCCCCTCGAACTGGACCGTAAGGGCTCCCTTGAATCGCACACCTTCCTCGGCTTGGGCGGTTCTGGGCTTCAGAGTAAGGGTAAGGGCCGCCAGGGCCAGCAGGACCAATGAAATCGAGAAAACACTTCTCTTTGAGACTGGGTTTCGCAACATTTTTAACCCTCCTTAGACAGAGATTGAACGACGCGGGAGCGGGTGGTACAATTAGTAAATGGCCCGGCCTTCCGCTAGTTTGTTTGCGCACACGTAGCCTGTCGTTAGTCCGGAAGTCCTCTGGGCGCACTCACAGAATTCTCAAAGAGTTCTCACAAGAGTTGCGAGGGGGGCCGTGAGCGAGGAAACACGCCGGGGAGCTGCCACCGAGGGTCTCCGCAATCCGCCCTCTGCTGGGAAAGAGACGCCCAGCCATGAGACGCCTCGGCTTTACGAATTCGGGGGCTTCCGCCTGGATCCCGCCGAACGCAAGTTGGTGCGGGGTAATGAGATAGTGGCGCTGACGCCGAAAGCGTTCGATACCCTGCTCCTGCTCGTCCGAAATAGTGGACACCTCATGGAAAAGGAAGAGCTCATCGGGATGCTTTGGCCCGATACGTTCGTCGAAGAGGGCAGCTTATCCAACAACATTTTTCTACTGCGCAAGGCGTTGGGTGAGGACCCAGCGTTCATCGAAACAGTTCCTCGACGAGGTTACCGCTTCATTGGCGCCGTGCGGCAGTTTCCGGGTTCCGAGTCGCCACACCCGTACATGCTTCCCGAAGTCGTCAGCCCGGACATCCCTTCCGATTCCACGAGAGCGCGACGAGCGTGGCGCAGAGCGGCATTACTGGGGACCGCTGCGGTTGCCCTACTGGCGTCGCTGGCGGCTGCGAGCTGGTTTTACATGTCAGTCGGGCGAGGCGGAGAAACGATCGACTCGGTCGCGGTACTGCCCTTCGTGAATGCCAGCGCCAATCCGAATACGGAATACTTAAGCGACGGCATAACCGAGGGCCTCATCAATAGCCTGTCCCAGGTGCCCCATTTGAAAGTGATGTCGCGCGACGCTTCCTTTCGCTACAAGGGCAAAGAGACCGATGCTCAAACCGTGGGGCGCGATCTGGGGGTTCGAGCTGTCTTTAAGGGCCGAGTCACGCAGCGCGGCGACAGCCTGACCATTAGTGCCGAACTGATAGATGCCCGCGACAGCAGCCACATCTGGGGCCAACAATACAGCCGCAAGCCAGCGGACATTTTCGGGCTCCAGGAAGAGATCGCAAGGGACATGACCACCGCGCTGCGGCTGCGCCTGACAGACGAAGAACAGAAGCGTCTGGTAAGAAGCTACACCCCGAACGCCGAAGCCTATCAGGACTATTTGAGAGGGCGCTATTTCTGGCAAAAGACAGGCCTCGGATTGAACAAAGGGGTCGAGTATTTTCAGCAGGCAATTGCCAAGGATCCCGGTTACGCCCAGGCGTATGACGGGTTAGCTGATTGCTACATTTGGCTTGCGGTGTTCGGCTTTTCGTCGCCGCAGGAGGGTTATCCGAAGGCTAAGGAAGCCGCTCTGAGGTCACTGGAAATAGATGGCACGCTTGCCGAAGCGCATACCACGTTAGCGCGCATCAAAGCCGAGTATGACTGGGATTGGTCCGGTGCCGAGAGAGAGTTCCAGCGAGCTTTGGAGCTAAACCCGGGCTATTCGACCGCTTATCTATGGCATGGCAGCGTTTTGGAGACTATGGGCCAGCCCGAAGAAGCCATAGCCAATTACAAGCGAGCCCTGGAACTTGATCCACTGTCGCCGATCATAAATGGGACTCTGGGTCAGGCGTTCTACTACACACGGCGATATGACGATGCGATCGAGCAAGAGCAGAAAACTCTAGAGTTGGATCCCAACCTCGGCCTGGCGACCTCGTATCTCGCCTATGCGTATCTCTTCAAGTCCATGAAGAAAGAAGCGATCGACGAGTGCGAAAAGCGCTTGATTATCACCCAACGTCGCGTATGGGCAATAGCGAATTGCGCATATACCTACGCGGTGCTGGGTAGAAGAGCCGATGCGCAGAAGTTGCTCGATGAGTTGAACGAGATCTCAAGCGAAAAGTTTGTGCCGGCTGATGCCATGGCTCAAATCTATACGGGCCTCGGAGAGAAGGACAAGGCGTTCGAGTGGTTGGAAAAGGGCTATGAGAGACACTCTCTAGGTCTCGGAGGCGTCGACCTCAAAGTGGACCCAGTTTGGGATCCGCTGCGCTTGGATCCGCGCTTTGCAGACCTGCTCCGCCGCATGAACCTACAGCCCTGAAAAAAACAAGTTGCGCACACTCCTCAATCCGTATGCTGCTGCTGGAGCTTGAAGTTCTTGTTAGTGGCTTTCAGATCCGGTTGACTGGGCGATCTTGTCGCCGCCCTTTACGGTGACGAGCGCGACCACATTTTCGCCGCTCTCGGTAAGCACCAGCTTGCCGTCTGCGAAGTGCATCATGTTCCGCACCACGCCGCCGCCAGCGGGAATCATCCAGGTCTGAAACTTCTCACTCTTGGGGTCGAAGCGCACCAGCGTGTTCGGTTTCACGCCGGCTTCGCAATACCACACGATGCCATTCACGATCGTGATTGCGTAGGGCCGTGACTGCGGGCCGCTCGGTGACAGCCATTCCTTCACGAATTTTCCGGTCTTGGCGTCGAACTCGCCGAGATAGCCACGCCCGTAGTCGCTGTAATACAGAACGTCATCCGCCGTGATAGCGACGCGCCGCGGCCGGGCCGCTTCGTTGGGCAGAAGGTATTCATGGATCTCCATCGTTTCCGGATCGATGCTGGCGATTTTGTTCGCGCCAAACTCAACGAAGTAGGGAATCCCCTTCGTGGTGATGACCATGCCGTAGGGATTCGCCTTTGGCGTCGGCGTAGTCACCACTTTCGACTCGCCCGTTTCGGTGTTCAGGCGGCCCACCATGTTCGCACCCTGCACGGTAAACCACAGCGTCCCCTTTTGATCGAAGATGGGCGTGTGCGGATCGCGCGCCTTGGGATCCAGGGGATACTGCGTGAATTTGCCGGTTGCCGGCTCGAACTTCCCGATGTACGCCTTGAAATTTGCCGTGAACCAGATGTTACCTTGCTTGTCCATCACCAGTCCGTGCGGGCCTGACATCGGCCTGCTGGTGCGATATTCCTTGATGTCGCCCGTTTTCGGATCGATGTGGCCGAGCAGGTTGGCCATGTGCCCCGTGTACCATATCGATCCGTCAGGCGCGGCGAGCGGATCGTGAGGCCGCGTGCCCGGCGTGGGCAAGTTCCATTCTTTAAAGGACACTTCGACGTTGCCGGGAATGGATGCGGGCGCAGGGCCCGGCTTCGCCGGAAAATTCTTGATCAGATAATTCGTGAGCATGTCGACTTTTTCAGGAGGCACGGCCGCGCCGACGTTCAGCATCATAGCCACCGTGGTTTTCCACTCTTCGGGCGTATGCCCCTGCGAATTCGTGATGTTGGTCAGGCTATGGCACGACGAGCAGGTGTCCGAGACGAGTTCCTGGGCGTCGCCCGCAGGCAACTGGACGGCCGCGCGATCTTGCATTTGCTCCTGCCCGCGCGCGGGGAGAACCAAAAGTAGAGAACCCGCCATCATGCAAATCAAAAGTGATTTACGAGACATAGCTCCTCCGGCAAGGTGTAGTCACCCCTATCTTAGAAGAACAAGGCCCCCATTGCGTTACATGAAATTGTATTCGTGGCGGGCGGGAATAGCCCTCCAGCCTGCCACACCGTACAAGCTGCATGGTAACTCAGAAAGGGAGGGATTCTCCGCGAATTTCTGTCTCATCATTCCGCCGAACGCATTCATGCAGGGAAGTTGATATATAGTGAGAATTCCGGAGGAACTTGTGAAGCCTTTTGCCGTTCTGTGCGTTTTCTGTCTCGTTCCGCTCGTCTCATCGGCGCAGAGCAAACAGTTTGCGTCCAAGCCGCTCGAGATTACGGGCGTGACGGTCATCGACACCACCGGCGCGCCAGCCAGGCCGGATCAAACGGTAGCTGTGGAAGGGGATCGCATCTCGCAAGTTGGCGACGCGAAAAAAGTGCACGCTCCGAAGGGCGCGCAAGTCGTGAACGCGCGCGGCCTGTACGTGATTCCCGGCCTGTGGGATATGCACGTGCATGTCTGGGAGACCGACCGCACGTTTCCGCTTTTTATCGCTAATGGCGTCCTGGGTGTGCGCAATATGGGCGGACATCTGGATGATCTGAAACGCTGGCGCTCGCAAGTCATCAATGGAGAATTGCTCGGCCCGCGCCTGGTGATTTCCGGTCCGCTGGTCGACGGCCTGAATCCCGCGCATCCGGACACCTCCGTCGTGGTCCACGATCCCGCGGAAGGCCGCGCCATCGTCGATTCGCTGAAGCAGAGCGGCGTTGATTTCATCATGGTGTTCGACAATTTGACGCCGGAAGAATATTACGCCATCGCGGAAGAATCGAAGAATGTGGGCTTGCCCTTCGCCGGACACTTGCCGCGGGGCGTGTGGGCGAGCGACGCCTCGACCGCGGGCCAGCTCAGTATCGAGCACCTGCTCGGCAGCCTGGAAGAATCCTCCAGGAATTTCGATCAAATCGTGCATCTGAACGATTCGCCGCCGGCGAGCCCTGCCGAAAAAGCCGCGCGCGCTCTGGCTTTGCTGAAACTGGAAGTGGACGGCTTCGATCCCGAGCGGCTCAAGATTCTCGGCGAGCTGTTCGTGAAGAATGGAACGTGGCAGGTTCCGACACTCGTTGCAAGAAAAGTCGTGCCGTTTCTCAACGATGACGCTATCGCGAAAAATCCGCTCCTTGTGTACATCGGCGCGAAGGATCGGAAAGAGTGGAACGAGCGCCGCGATCGCTTGATCCGGGACAACCCGGCGGAATTCTGGACGCTGCGCAAAGCCGCGTACCAGGAGGAGCTGGCCATCACGCGCGAATATCACCGCGATGGCGTTTCCATGCTTGGCGGAACGGACGCCGGCGGTCCTCCATTCGTGATTCCGGGATTCGATTTGCACAACGAGCTCGCAACGCTCGTTGCTGCCGGTTTCACCCCGCTCGAAGCGCTGCAATCGGTGACGCTGGACGCCGCGCAATTCCTCGGCCGCGGCGATGATTTTGGCACTGTCGCCAATGGAAAGGCCGCCGACCTCGTGCTGCTAGATGCAAATCCGCTCGACGACATTCGCAATACGCAGAAAATTCGCGCGGTCATCGTCCAGGGAAAATATCTGGATCGCGGCGCGCTCGACGCGCTTCTGGCACACGCAAAGGAGTCGGCGAGCCATTAATTCTAGTTGCGGACCATCTTGGAGAAGGTGCAACAACCAGTGCGCCAGCGGCTAAAGCCGAATGCAAACAGCTGCGTTTCGGCCGGGTTGAAACCCGGCCCCACAAAAATGTTTGTAGGGCACGGCTTCAGCCGTGCCGCAAAGTGTCTAGAATCAGTCCGGCTTTAGCCGCTGACGTGTTCTAAATCAAGTTGTTACTCAGACTCTTTAGCCTCTGGCTGTAGCGTTGGTTGCGTAAATTAGAGGGGGACACAAATGAGCAGGATATGGAGCGTGTGGGCCGTCTCCGGTTTAATTTACGTGACTCTGACTGTCGCAGCACTTTTCAATTGCGTTTCCCCAGCTCGAGCGCAAAGCCTCGACGCGCTCTACGATAAAGCCAAAACCGAAGGCGCATTGCTCCTCTACACCGGCGGCCCGACGGCGCCCTGGGACGCTGCGGCCAAGGAATTTTCCGCGCGCTACCCCGGCGTGAACGTGTCCGTCACCGGTGGATTCAGCAATGTCCTCGACAAAAAGATTGATGCGCAAATCTCCGCCGGCAAGCTCGAGGTCGATCTCGCCATGTTCCAGACGTTGCAAGACTTTGTGCGCTGGAGGCAGCAAGGCGCGCTTTTGGAATTCAAGCCGCAAGGCTCCGACAAGATCGACCCGAGCTTCAAGGACCCGAGTGGAGCCTATGTTGCGATCCAGATCAACGCCCACGCTTATGCCTACAATCCCAAATTAGTGAAGCCCGAAGACGTCCCGCGCTCGGCCCTCGACTTTCTCAATCCGCGCTTCAAGGGCAAGGTGGTGACCTGCTATCCCGCCGATGACGATGCCACGCTCTACGTCTTCCACACCATCGTCCAGAAATACGGCTGGTCCTACATGGACCGCTACATGGCCAACCAGCCGAATTTCATCCAGGGGCATCTCGGCGTCGTGCGCAGCATCGCGTCTGGCGAGAACCTCGTCACGTTTGATACCGTCGCCAGCATCAGCATGGGCCAGAAAAATCTGGGCCTGGCGCAAGCCGTCGCTTTCCCCGAGTCCGATCCGCTGCCCATCTGGCCCTTCACCGCGGCCATTTTCAAATCCGCGCCGCATCCAAACGCCGCCAAACTTTTCCTGTCGTGGTACCTCACGCCCGAAGAGCAAGCCAAAGCAGGAAGCTGGTCGCCGCGCTCCGACGTCCCCGCCCCTTACGGCTGGAAGCCCATCCTCTCGTACAAAGTCGTCAACACTTATCGCGCTTTCCTCACCAACACGAAGCAACTCGAAGAATTGAGGAAGCGTTTCGAAGCTTACACGGGTCCGGTGAAGAATGTGGGCGGGGTTCGCTGAGAATGCGGCGCTTTGCTTTACAACTCCACGCCGATTTTTGGAAGTGGTGGTATCCTGCCATTCGATGCCGGGTGGGTGGTCAGCTGAGGTGCAGCCTAGCGGCACGAAATCTTGTCGGGATTCTTCACGATAAGTTCAAAATCGCATTAATATGCTTCAGTTCAAGCGGCAAAGAGTGTGGGTAAAGTGGCGCGGGCTTCAGCCTGTGGGTTTTCGTCCTTGCAAGGACAAAACCCCGCAGGCTGAAGCCCGCGCCACTTGAGCAAATCTAAATTAGCCCAGGAGGGGTACTGTGAGAGCGATTCGCGTGTTGTGTTTTGTTGCCGCGATGGCCGTTTCGGCATTGGCATTCGGCCAGGAGCCGGCCAAGCAGACGCCGAAAATGGGCAGCAAGGAGTGGACGGAGCTTGAAAAGACGCTGTGGGATGTGGATCAGCAATGGCTGTGCAGCGCAGGCGCCACGCCTTACCACAAGGATTACAAAGAGTGCGTCGAATTCCGCAATCAGTTTTGGACCGATCAGTTTTTCGAAATTTCCATCAAGGGAAAAGTTCAAACCAAAGCGGAAATGGTTGCCGCGCAGAGGGCGGCTCACCCATCCAAGGGCGTTGGCCCACATCCCGATGATTTCAAGCTGATGGCGGTGTACGGCAATTTTGCCCTGGCGACCGATCATACGTTTCTGCAGGCCGAAAGCCCGGACGACAAAATTGCCGGCACCGAAACGCGAGTGCTTCGCATGTTCGCCAAAGAAAATGGGAAGTGGAGGCCGGCCGGCGCCGCGCTGGTTCCTATCATTCAGTAACAAGCTTCAGGGCCTAAAAGCCTCTCTTTCGAGACTCTGGTCGTCTGACCTAAAGGTCGGACCTCCTGGAAACCAACTTTATTTTCGATTGTGAGAGACCGATTGAAACTAACGCTGGATCTCGCAGGGGTATCCACTAGGGGATCGCTCGGCGTTCCACCCCATCCAGCCCTCCGTCTTTTTTGGTAAACTTAATTGCAGACCCCACGGCGAGAGGAGGAACGTCATGTCAACTGAACCTCTCGTGGCAGCAGCCCCCTATCTCATCGAACAGAAGTATCAGGACTACACCCCTGCCCAGCATGCCGTTTGGACTGAATTGGTCCGCCGGCGACGACCGCAGGTGGATACCTACGCCTGCCGGGAATATCTCGAGGGATACGAAATCATCGGCTTGCAGGATGATCGGCTGCCAAATCTTTACGCGATCAGCGATCGGATCGGTCCCCGAACCGGCTGGAGCACAACACCGGTGAGCGGTTTTCTTCCCGGAGAAGCTTTTTTTGAAATGCTTGCCGCGCGCAAGTTCCCCACAACCACATGGCTGCGCAGCGCCGATTCGCTCGAATACATTCCCGAGCCGGATATTTTTCATGATGTTTTCGGGCATGTCCCGATGCACGCGCATACCGTCTTTGCGGATTTCCTTCAGCACTATGGCAGCATTTGCGTAAAGGCAAAAGACGCGGACATCCTGGAACGGTTGGGCCGCCTGTTTTGGTACACCGTTGAATTCGGTCTGATTCGGCAAGGTGGAAGAATAAAAATTTACGGCAGCGGCGTCATCAGTTCGCACCGCGAGTGCACCAACGTGATCGAAGAAGGTTGCGAGATCAGGAATTTCGATCTGGAAGACGTTCTCGCGACTCCGGTTAAGGTTGACGAGATTCAGAAGAGGCTTTTCGCGATCGAGAGCTTCGATCAAATCTACGAGGCCGTGCAAGAGGCCGAGAAGCGATTGCTGGCGAGTTAGCCCAGCTTTGTCGCAAGCCACTTGTACAAAACCCTTCCGCTCGTTCAAACCCAACTCAATATGATCCGGCAGCGCGAGTGTCGCGGGACGGAAGCCCGCGCTACTGGAATGCCCCGAATTCAATTTGGCGGGCCGGGGCTTGGAGCACGGCGTGAAAATGGATATGATGTGTCGGCTCAGTACAAATCAATACGCGAGGACAAGCCGATGGAAACGATACGCAAAGAAAACGTTACTCTGTACGTCGCCGATGGAACTTCCATGAACGCTTACGTTGCCGCTCCGGCGGAAGGAGCAAAGGCTCCGGGCTTGCTGGTGTTCCAGGAAGCGTTCGGCGTGAACGCGCACATCCGCGATGTGGCGGACCGCTTCGCGAAGCAAGGCTACGTTGCGATCGCGCCGGAACTGTTTCACCGCACAGGGCCGGGGTTTGAAGGCGTCTACTCGAATTTTCCGGCCTGCATGCCGCACATGCAGGCGCTCACGCCCGAAGGCTTGATCGCCGACGCGCGCGCGGCGTTTGACTGGCTGCAAAAAAATCCGCGCGTCCTGCCGAACGCCACGGCCAGTGTCGGCTACTGCCTGGGCGGACGCGTGTCGTTTCTTGCCAACTCGGCGATTCCCTTGAAGGCGGCGATTTCGTTCTATGGCGGAGGGATCGCTCCGGCGCTCCTGCCGCGCGCCGCCCAGCAGCATGGGCCGATTCTCTTTTTCTGGGGCGCGCTCGATTCCCACATTCCCAAGGAGCACATTCGCGCGATCATGGACGCCATGCAGGAAGCGAAGAAGACCTATGTGAATGTGGAGTTCTCCGACGCCGACCACGGATTTTTCTGCGACGCGCGTCCAAGCTACAAGGAAACCGCGGCGATGCAAGCCTGGGAGCTGGCGCTGAAGTTTCTTTCGACGTACGTGAAGGGGGAAAAGTTTATGACTGGTGGCTAGTGACTGGTGATTAGTGATTCGTGACTGGTGATTCGTGAGTCGTGATTTGTGACTCTCTCCTGAAATCCAAGGCGATGATCTCAATAAAGAAAAATATTTCCGGGTGGTTTTCACCAGTCACTAGTCACCAGTCACCGTTCACTAGTCACCACTCACACAAGGGGGCCGCATGGACCAACGCATGCTGGATACTCTGGCGATCAAGGAGGTGGTCGAAAACTGGGTCGTGTACCGCGACTCCGGTGACTGGGAACGGTTTCGTACTGTGTGGCACGAGGAAGGCGTCATGATGGCGACATGGTTTCAAGGGTCTTTCGAGGAGTTCATCCGAGTCAACAAAGAGGGTTGGAACAAGGGCGTCAGCATATTGCATTTGCTTGGAGGAACGTCGGTCGAAATCGCGGTCACCCGCGCCATCGCGCAAACGAAGATGACGATTTCGCAGCGCGCGCCGGTACACGGCGTCCTGGTGGACGTTCTTTGCACAGGCCGCTTCTACGATTTCTTTGAAAAACGAAACGACCGCTGGGCCATTGTTCTGCGGCGGCTCTTCTATGAAAAGGACCGCATGGATCCGGTCGATCCGTCGAAAACCGTGCAACTCGATCCGAAGATTCTCGCGCAATTTCCCGAAGGTTACAGGCATCTGGCCTACCTGCAATCAGGCCTCGGATTCAAGGTCAAGGTGGATATGCCAGGACTAAGAGGTCCCGAAGCCGATGCGCTCTACGCGCTGGGAAAGAATTGGCTTGCGGGCGGGTCGCTTTGAAGGCAACAGGCCAGTTCAAAAACACAGGCGAGCGACTTAATTTCAGGGATCAGAAATCTCGAAGGCTATCAGCGGGTACTCTATGACGACATATCTGTATCGCATTGCGGCAGCACTACCGGTGAGCTGTCCCCCCGCGCAAGGGCTTCAAACGTCGCAGCCGTAGTCGAGCGAGCCGTGGCTACCAAACTCTCTACATGGAGGAGCCGTACAGCAATGCCAAACTCTCCGAAGGCCAACTGTTCGACCCTCACCACCTCACCCAAGTACTCCAGGTTGAAACATCCAAATGCCGGAATTACGTGCAATTGAATTCCTGGCTGGTAGGTATCCCTCTCCGTGATGAAATAGAACCCGCTGCGGCTGAGGTCCCTCATGCTGCGCACTTCCTCGAAATAAGCGTCTCCTGAATCGGCTCTTTGGACGTAGACGAGCCGATCGACTTGGACGCGAGGCTCGCGACGCCGGTCGGACCGATCCGACGAAGCCTCTTCCTGTTTCAGGGAAAAAATCCTCTGTTGCAGCTCATTCACGGCAGACTTCCTCAATGCTCCTGGCTCTGCGCTATTGCAGATGGAGCCCTCGGCTATTTCCTCGTTTCGAGAGAGTAGATTACGGTTCGCCTCTGTTGGCGTCCATAGTGCGCTGGTACTATCCGGTATGCCCCAATAGTTTGCGCATTGCGGGATGGCGCTGCAGTTGCAGGTCACTACAGAATCAAACGGCGGGAACAACGCAACGTTTAAGCTTCTAAACTTCCTTCGCCTTCCTGATGAGGGCCCGGGGTGAGTATGCATTCGCTTTGTACTGGCTCAGCATGCGATGGGTGTTGAAGAAGCTGGCGTTCAGGGAGATGCACGATCTCATGACGTGTGCATAAGCTTCGGGCGCCCGGTAGAACATGGGAACGATCTGGTGTTCGAGCTTGTCGTACATCGAGGCGACCTCGGCCGCGGATTCATCGCCGACGATCTTGCTGTCGTAACCGATGGCCCAGCCGGTGACGCCCTCGACACAGCCCTCGACCCACCAGCCGTCCAGCACGCTCAGGCTGGGAACGCCGTTCAGGGCCGCCTTCATGCCGCTCGTGCCGGAAGCCTCCTGCGGACGTTGTGGCGTATTCAGCCAGAGATCGACGCCGGAGGTGATGATCTTGGCGAGCGCCATGTTGTAGTTCTCAAGATAAACGATTTTGATATTGTCATTTAATCCTGCCGCGGCCTGAATCACGCGCTGGATCAACGCTTTTCCTCCTGCATCGTTGGGATGGGCTTTCCCGGCATACAAAATCTGAATCGGGCCGGCCGAGTGAGCGATGGATTTGAGGCGGTCGATGTCCTTGAACAGCAAGTCCGCCCGCTTGTAAGTCGCCGCGCGGCGGGCGAAGCCGATGGTCAGCACCGAATCGTCCAGCTGAACTGCGGTGCGCTTCAGAACTTCTTTGATCAGCGCCACCTTGGCCAGACAATGCGCCTTGCGGATTTCCTCGATCGGAATCCCGACGGCGTAACGCATATACGCATTGTCGCGGCGCCATTCGGGAATCTCGCGATCGAACAATTCCTGAAATTGCGGCGATGCCCAGGTGGCCGCATGTACCCCGTTGGTAATCGCGTGGATGGGAAATTGCGGGAACATGTGCTGCGAGACTTCGCCGTGGCGCATGGCCACACCGTTCACATACCGGGAGAAGTGAATGGCCAGGTCCGTCATGTTGAGCATATTCGCGTTGGCGAAGCCCGATTGCTGCAACAAACCGGTCCTGTATTCTCCAAGCACCTGGTGCACCAGCTCCCAGGGAAACCGGTCATGGCCCGCTTCCACCGGGGTGTGCGTCGTAAAAACGCAGCGGCGGCGCACGACTTCAATGTCCGCCTCCACGGCCACCGTATACTTGCGAAGCTTGAGCTGCTCCTCCAGCATCGCCAGGGTGAGGAACGCGGCGTGCCCTTCGTTCATGTGGTAGCTTCCGATTTGCGAAACATTCAGGTGCCGCAGAAGAGTGATGCCGCCGATCCCGAGCAGCACTTCCTGGCAGATTCGATGGCGCTGGTCACCGGAGTAGAGCGCATCGGTCAGAGTCCGGTCATAATCGGAGTTTTCGGGCAGGTCCGTATCCAGCAGGTAAACTGGCACAATGAATCCGGACAAGCCGTGGATGCTATAACGCCAGGCGTGGACGTGGACGTCACGGTCCTCAATGCGAACGGTAAACGCCACCTCGACCGATGGAAGCACGGTTTCCGGTTGCCACGGATCAGGCTCCTCGACTTGGTTGCCTTCGTGGTCCAGGCGCTGCCGGAAATAGCCGTTTCTGTACGCTAACGAGATCGCCACCATGGGCAATTCCAGGTCGGCCGCCGATCGCAGCATGTCTCCCGCCAGGATGCCCAAGCCCCCGCCATAGGAAGGGATCGCCGGGTCCAGGGCGATCTCCATGCAAAAATAGGCAATCTTAGGTGTGCTCTTTTCCGTCACCATAGGGGAATCATAGCATCGGGGGGTCTTTGACACCCCTAGTCGATCTCGGCGGAGGTTTCGTAATCTGCATTGATCCTTAGAGAATGAGGGCGGGGTGAAAAGGTGGGTCAAATGCCTCCTATTCAACTGCTTTTGCCCCGAACGAGACCGCATCCATAGCGCAACCCGGCGTACAATGGACGCCGAAGTTGGGGGTCGGTTCAGCCGGGGTTCAGTAGGTCGGGTTTCAGCCGGACTGGGTTTGCTATGGTTTCGGCATCTAAAGCTGAGACAGGCTGTCCTTCGCGAAACTCAGGGCAAAAAGCCTGTCCTACTAACCGGATCCAGGAGGAGAACATGCGTCACGCGATTCTGGGAGCAGGCGGCATCGGAGGGCTAATTGGCGTGGCGCTGGCGAAGTCGGGTGAGTCCGTCACGCTAGTGCTTCGGCCGGAGGCGTTGAAGAACTACCCTGCGGAGCTATCGCTTGAGAGCCCCCTTGGCTCCTTCAGCGTTCCGGTGGATCGTGTTGCCAGCGTCGCGGCGCCCTACGATGTGTTGTGGATCACGGTGAAGGCCACGCACCTGGAATCCGCACTGCGCAACGTCACGGTTGATACCAAGCAAATTGGCGCCGTCGTTCCCCTGTTGAATGGGATTGACCACGTCGCATTGCTGCGAGCGCGCTTTGGACATGATCGAGTCGTCCCGGCAAGTATTGGCGTCGAGGCGGAACGGGTCGCTCCCGGCAGGATCATTCATCGGGGGATGGCTGTACGCCTTTCCTTCTCCTCCATCGGCGAAAGCAGGCTGGCGAGCACGGTGGAGGAATTCAAGAAATTTGGCTTTGCCTGTCAATTCGTCGAGGACGAGATGAGGATTCTTTGGACGAAACTGTCATTCCTTGCCCCGTTTGCGCTCACGACCAGCGCTGCCGGGCTGACCATCGGCGAAGTGAATCGCGATCCGGTGTGGCGAAAGAGACTGGAAGCCGTGGCTCGCGAAGTCGCCGCCGTGGGCACGGCAAGCGGGACACCGCTTGATGCTTCGATGATCATCCAGTTCTTCGACAAAACGCCGCAGGGAGGACGCAGTTCGATGCAGAAGGACGTCGCCGCCGGCAACCCGCCCGAAGTGGACGCGATCGCCGGGCCAATCTTGCGCCACGCGGAGGAGCATGGGATCGACGTGCCGGTCACGCGCGAATTGGCGGGAATGATTCGGCGAACCTCCGGGGCCGCCAAAGCAGCGGAAGGATAGCCGCTCTTGCTATCGGTGCTTTCGGGAAAAATTTTATGCATGAAAATGCGCCCGTAATGCGAACGTTTCAAAACCGTTGACACTTCCAAAAGGCTCCCGATACACTGGATTTACCAGCCTGCCGAAGTATCTTTTTTCGGAGGAAAAATGAAAAAGTCCTTGCTGCTCTTCCTCGGCATTCCATTCGCATTCCTGTTCACCTTGGCGTTTGTGATTCCCCGGTCCGCTATCGCACAGGACCACGTCGTAGCTCCATCGGACATTCAAAAGGATTTGGCGGCTTCCTCCTCTGCACGCCAAAAGAACCAGACTCAACTGGAAAATTTTGTTTCCTCCCCGGAAGCCCAACGCGCCATGAAATCCGCGCACCTGGATGCGGGCCAGGTGAAGAATGCCATTCCGAATCTGAATGATGAGGAGTTGGCGGACTTGTCCGCGCGCTCGCAGAAAGCTCAGGAGGATTTTGCCGCCGGCAAGCTGAGTGACCGTGACCTCATCATCATACTAATCGCCATCGTCGCTTTGATTCTGATCATCGTGGCGGTGCGCTGAAATATGAAGGCGCGCGCCATTATTTTTTTCTTCCTGATCTGTGCTGCGAGCGTTGTCTCGGTTCTCGCTGCGCAGCCGCCGGGATTGTGGATTGACGTCCCCTTTGTGGCCCAGACCCGGGACGGCTGCGGATCGGCCGCCATTTCCATGATCATGCAATACTGGGAGAAACGAGCGGGGCAAGCCGTAACGAACTCGGCGGACCCGGAACGAATTCAAGCAGCGCTATACTCCGCCTCCGCGGGTGGTATTCCCGCTAGCCGGATGCGAGAATATTTTCAGGCCTCGGGTTATCAAGCCTTCGCATTCCGGGGGAACTGGAGCGACCTAAAGCACCACATTCAAGAAGGACGGCCTCTGATCGTGGGCCTGAAGGCCAGCGGGCCGCTTGGACCACTCCATTACGTCGTGGTCGTGGGAATCGACCCGGAGCGGGGCTATGTCTATATGAATGACCCCGCGCAGCAAAAATTGTTGCGAATTTCGCGGGAGGGATTCGAATCCGAATGGAATCCCACGCACGATTGGACCCTTCTGGCCGTACCGCAGTCGGGCGATTAAACTTCGCTGTCCTGCTTGTCCTGTCTCTATTTTTCCTGCCGGCCGCAGTCTTCCCGCAGTCGGGATCTCCAGCCGAGGAACGCATGTCCCGGATCAAGGAGATGTACGACGCGCGGCGGTGGAGCGACGTCGTCCGGGCGGTGCCGGAAGCGGATAACGAGGACCCCGATTTGCAGATGTATCGGGCCCTTGCTCTCGCCAGGCTGGAACGCTGGGATGAGGCCCGGCAGACTCTCGAAGCTGGCGCTGCCCGGCATCCGCGCGACTCGCGTTTCTTCGTCGAGCTTGGAGGGATCGCCTATCGCCAGTCTAATTTTTCTCTCGCCACGCGAGACCTTCGCCGCGCGTTAAATATCCAGCCGCAAGACGACTACGCCAACAATTTTGTGGCCTCGATTTATTTTCTCGACGGCAATCTGGAAGCCGCTCTGAAATATTGGAATCGGGCGGGCCGGCCCATACTCGCCGACCTCAAATTCGACCCGCAGCCGAAACTAAATCCGCTGGTTCTTGATCGCGCCGTGCAGTTCTCTCCTGGAACCGAGTGGAGGCGCGGCCAATTTCTCCTTTTACGATCACGCCTCGGGGCCCTCGGTCTCTACTCCGGCGTTCTTTTTGACCTCAAAACGCTGCCCGATGACACTTTTGATTTGACCATTCACGCTCCCGAGAAGAACGGCTTGGGGAGCGCGAAATTGGAGGGCGCCCTTTCACTCTTGCGAGGCTTGCCGTATTTGACCATCTATCCGGAATTTTACAATCTGGGCAAGAGCGGATTGAATTGGCGCTCGCTGGTTCGTTGGGATGATCAAAAACGGCGCCTCTTCTCCGAAATCGCTGCGCCGCTTGCGAGCAGTCCCGCGATGCGCTACCGGATCTATCTTGATAGTCGCAATGAAAATTGGGGCCTTGCGAACACACTTTTACCATCCATACGCTCGCTCTCCGCTTTGAAAATGAAAAAGGCCGCCGCCGGCGCGGAACTTCAATTGATCCCCAGCGAGCGGTGGCGTTGGAATACCGGAGTCGAATATTCGTACCGCGCTTTCAGCAACCTGATTTCAATCCCTGCCCAGTCGGTTTCATTTTTCACAAACGGATCCTCTCTTGCCGTCCATGCCGGAGCGGAACATGCATTGCTTCGGTTTCCGGAAAGAAGATTAACGCTCGATTCGGCCGTGTCGGGAGAATTCGGGTCATTCTTTGAAAATCCGCTCGGAAGATATGGCCGAATGGAAGGTTCCCTCACTGGACATTGGTTCCCGAAGGCGCGCGGAAATGACTATGAAATTCAAGCCGGCGTGAAAGGCGGCGGGACCTTTGGAATGGTGCCGTTCGACGAGCTATT
Source organism: uncultured Acidobacteriota bacterium (assembly GCA_963813185.1). Taxonomy (GTDB): domain Bacteria; phylum Acidobacteriota; class Terriglobia; order Acidiferrales; family UBA7541; genus Palsa-360. The sequence goes on along the minus strand of CAWEYA010000015.1, from coordinate 270,452 downwards.
TACGATCGGTTTCGAGCGGGATAACGATCTTTTCCTGCGTGGCCACCCGGGGCTTTCCAACGGACAAAAAGGAAATGCCCCGCTGGGCCGCAATTTTGTTCTGGTGAATTCTGAGATCGATAAAATCGCGTATCACAACGGACTCTTCACGGTGCGCCTGGGCCCGCTTCTCGATACGGGCCGGATTTACGATCCTTCCGGATATTTTGGTACGAGGAATTGGCTTTGGGACACCGGTTTGCAAGCAAAGATCCGCGTTCTCGGCAGCTTCGAATTCGTCCTCGGCTACGGCAAGGATCTGCGCACCGGAAACAATTCATTTTTTACGAAAGTATCCCGCTGAAAGAAATTTTTCCCGATCAGGAGCGCCAACGCGCCCGGGCTATTCCCCGGGCGCCGCGGCCTTGGCCTGCTCCGGATGCGAAAGCGGCATGGCCACCAGATGTTCGGAAAGGAACCAGACCTGCAATTCGTTGCCGCGAATTACATCGCTCACCAGCAGATCGTTGGTTCCGTCGTCGCCGACTTCGGAGGCCTCCCGGGCCATGGTGCGCGCTTCTTTCAGGATGAATTCATGCGCTTCGAGAAGGCGTGAAATCTGCACGGGAACTTCTTCTCTGCCGCGGGGCGGCCGGGGAATGATGGTGGTTTCCGCGACGTCCGCGGCCATGGCGATGCTGACGCCGCCCAGGAGTTGAATCCGCTCGGCGATGGTGTCGACGAGTTCGTCCTGCTCGCCGTGATGCTTGTCAAAGAGCAAATGAAGTTGGTAAAACGTGGCGCCCGCGACCTGCCAGTGATGCTTCTTGTACATATCGCGCAAAGTCATGGTGTCAGCGAGGATTTGGTTCAGATTGCTGATACTCGATTCACAGGCTGTCTCATCGAGGGCGATCGGCAATTTGGCGATTTTTCCGAAGGGCTGAATTTCCTTGGCGTGCTGGTGCAGGACCGGCTTGGCGCGTTGCGCGCCTGCTTCCAGTTGGCTGATGCGGGTTCCAAGATCCCGTTTCCTGGTGTTCATTGGACGCCTCCTTGAATTTCTGCGGCAGCGGACAGGGTCACTTCCCGTATACGCCCGCCTCCCGCCTCTGTCAAGCAAAGTGGGGAAGTGCCGCACAGACATGGAGGCACAGAGAAACGCGGAAGATATCTTGCACTTCCTCTTCTAGTTCCTCGTGCCTCTATGTCTGGTTCCTCAGATTTTCTCTGTGTCCTCTGTGTTGAAGATTTTGAACTTGGACTAGTTAGGGAGAAGCACGGAGTCGATCACGTGGATTACACCGTTCGATTGAAAGACGTTCGAGATGGTGACCTTGGCCATCCCGCCCTTTTCGTCGGTGAGGACGATGTCACTGCCATGCATGCTGGCCCACAGCTTGCCGCCGCTTACGGCAGTCAATTCGGCCTTGCCGTTACCCGCCTTGATTGCCTTGGCAATCTCTTTCGAGTCCATTTTCCCGGACACCACATGATAGGTGAGAATTTTCGTGAGCGTGGCTTTGTTTTCTGTCATCAGCAGCGTATCCACCGTGCCTGCGGGAAGCTTCGCGAACGCTTCATTCGTCGGAGCGAACACGGTGAACGGTCCGGGCCCTTCCAGCGTATCCACCAGGCCGGCAGCCTTGACGGCGGCCACCAGCGTCGTGTGATCGTCGGAGTTCAAAGCGTTCTGAACGATATTCTTCGACGGGAACATCTCATGCCCGCCCACCATGGGATTATTGGCGGCCAGGATGGCGGATGCCGCAACCAGTGTGATGGCCCACATCTGTACGAATTTTTTCATTCTTTTTTCCCTCTCTTCCAATTGTGATTTGCCCTGCAGCTTGTACTACGAGGGCCGCGCGGGATTGGATGAGGCGTTCGCCGTATTTTTAGAGCCTGGAAAGGTTGAAAGAGTGAGCGGGAACGTAAATCGCATGGCCAGATTTTTGGAGACCTGCTCTATCGCGTGCTATCATTGCGAAATTGCCGCAGTGCTTTTCCGCCAAGTTTGGAAGGGTGGAGGGATTGATGCGCTCGTATCAACGGTATTTCTTCTGGTTTGCAGCGCTCGCTATCGCCGCGTGGACCGCCCCGCGCGCTTTCGTGTTCGCTGGGGATACGCCTCCGCTAAAATTGGTTCAAACCATCGAGCTCCAGGATATTCGCAGCGGCGTGCCCGACGTTTCGGCGGACCAGCTCGCCAAGAATCTGACGACAACGCGCATGGTCGGCGTTCAGAACCATTTCGACCACCTGACGCCCGATCTGAAAAACAACCGCCTGTTCGTCGTTCCGGAAGATAACAAGTCGATTGAAGTCTACAACATTCGTTCGGGCAAATTTGTCCACAGCATCAAGGGAATCGGCGTCGGGCATTCGGTGGTGTATCGCGCGGACATTGACAGAATTTTCGTGACCGACGGCTCCGACGGCGATTTGAAAATCTTCGACGGCGCCACCTACGAACTGCTGAAGACGGTGAAACTCCTGGCGGACTCGGATGCAACCGGCTATGACCCCGTGACGCACTACCTTTACATCGCGGACGGCGGGCTGGATGCCAAACTCAATTACACCTTCCTCGAAATCGTGAACACGGACACGGGCGAGCGCGTGGGCCAAATCAAGATTGATTCCAATCGCCTGGAAGCCATGGTGGTCGAGAAATCGGGATCCCGGCTGTTCCTGAATATGACCGAAAAGAATTCTATCGGCGTGATTGACCGCAAGAAGGAGGCCGTTGCCGCGGTCTGGCCTCTTACCTGTAAGGTGAATGCGTCTGTCGCCATAGACGAAATACATCACCGGCTTTTCGCCGCCTGCCGCGACGGAAACATGAACGTGCTGGATTCCGACACCGGAAAAGTGCTGCAGAATCTCCCGATCTCCACCGGCGTCGACGACATGGTTTTCGATTCAGCAAGCCAGAGGGTTTACGTGGCCGCCGGCGAAGGCTTCGTCAACGTCTTTAAGGAGATTGACTCGGACCACTACGAAGTCATCGGTAAGGTTCCCACTGGCCCGCTGGGGAAGACCGGTCTATTGGTGCCGGCATTGAACGAGTATTTTGTGGCCGTGCCACCGCACGGAGACAAGTGCGCGGAGGTTCTTGTTTTCGCTGTGCGGTGAGTCGCGCAGCCATTCCAGGCTGTGAATGGCTCTCGATCGCCGATAGCGTGGGGATCCGTGAACTTACAGAAAACCGCACAGCCAAGAGTGCCTGTGCTACTTAGCGCCGATGGCGCGCCGCAGCCGCTAATCATAACTTTGGAGTGGACCGCATGGGTCTGGCCAAGCAATCAGCCTTCGCCTCCCACTTCAATTACCCCGCTTCCTTCGCATTTTTGGCACTCGCCGCTGCCGCTGCATGAGGCGCAGGATAATTCATCTCCGTGTCCGCCCAGCATGCCGTGGACACTTTCTCCCGGCATCTTCCCTAAGCCGTGACACACCGGACAATTCCCGTCGCCCGGAGAGTCGCAATCGAGGCACATATAGGCGGACATGCGGCACCTCCCACCATTTTTGGGGATTGTGCTCGCGTTTCGCGCCAGTGTCAAACCACTGCTGATTTCGAGGGGTTGCGTAGCGTAGGCTTCAGCCTGCGGATTTTACTCCTTGCAAGAACAAAACACAAAAACTTGAAGGCCGCGGTCGTTGAATTTCAAGTGCCGCAAACGCGCATGTTGAAACCCGCGCCACTGCCAGAAATACGATAGGATGTTCCGCAGTACGGAAAGGAAGAGGGAATTCGTGCCGCCATCATCTCTCGCCGGGAAAGTAGCGCTGGTGACCGGAGCCGCCAAGCGCATCGGCCGAAGCGTGGCCCTGCGCCTCGCGTCGGAAGGGGCGGACGTAGCCGTCAATTATCGCAGCTCCAAGGGCGAGGCGGAGGAAGTCGTCGCGGAAATCGCGGCGATGGGCAGACGCGCGGCGGCGTTTCGGGCCGATGTCGCGAAAAGGGAGGAAGTGACCGCGATGTTCGCCGCCGCAGAAAAGGAATTCGGGCGGCTGGATATCCTCGTCAACAATGCCGGAATGTTCTTTCCCGCGAAGTTTGAGGAGCTAACAGTGGAGCAGTGGGATCGCATTCTCGACGCAAATCTAAAATCGCAATTTTTGTGTTCCCAGGCGGCAACTCCAATGCTGCGGCGCGGCGGGCATGGCCGGATCATCAACTTCGCGTCGCTCGGCGGCCTGCTGGCCTGGCCGGCCTACACGCATTACTGCGTATCCAAGGCCGGCGTCATCATGCTTACGCGTTGCCTCGCGCGCGCCCTCGCCCCCGAAATCACGGTGAACGCGATCGCCCCCGGCACGATTTCATTTCCCGGCGATGCTCCGGAACTTGCGGAGGATTTCATCCGCCGCGCGCCTTTGCGCCGAACGGGAACGCCGCAAGATATCGACGACGCCGTCGTGTTTCTCGCCCAGTCCGAGTTTGTCACCGGACAAGTGTTCGTCGTCGATGGCGGAAGATCTCTCGCGTAAGACGGGCTTTTTATCCTGAGTGCAGCGAAGGACAGCCTGTCCGCTTTTGAATTTCTTTAAAATTAATGAAGAATGAAAATGCGAGGGCCGGACTGCCTGGCAACATTGGCTTGATCAGTCGGAAAACCAGACAGGCTGAAGCCTGTCCTACTCAGGCATATCCAGCGGAATCGCGCGCAACGCGAGCAGGGCGACGAATTTCTGGTCGGCTTCCAGGAAATCGTATCGAGGCAGCGCCGAGGGATCGGCCCACTCGAACCCTTCAAATACCAGATTTTGCAGCGCGGCAGGATCGACGATTACCTGAAAGAAAATCACTTCGAGTTCCGCCTGAGATTCGCGGTAGCGGTGCCGCGCCCGAAAAAGCTCCCTGCCGATCCCGGCCTCGATTCCGAGTTCTTCGCGAAGTTCGCGCGCCAGGGCATCCTGGGGGATTTCGCCGGGTTCGACTTTGCCGCCCGGGAATTCCCATTGCAGCCCGTGCGAATCGTCGCGACGCCGCTGGCAGACCAGAATCTTGGAGTCGCGCAGGATCAGGCCCGCTACGACCGTAAGTTCCGACTTCCTTGATTTCTCCGGTGCAGACTGGGGTGCGCCGACGTTCATAATGTTTATGAGAACAGCGGATTCGGCTTGTCGAGATTGATTTCGAGATCCTGGACGGCCTTTTGCACAACCGCCGACTCGATTTTCCCTTCTCGGAACAACTCATACAGTGTGGCGAGCGTAATGAATCGCGCGTCCACTTCGAAAAAGTCCCGCAGGGCCGCGCGGCTTTCGCTGCGGCCAAACCCGTCGGTACCCAGCGAGGCGAGCCGCCGCGGCGTCCACCGGCTGATGAGATTGGGCAGCGCCTTGAGGTAATCCGAGGCCGCTACCAGCACGCCGTCCGAATCCGCGAGGCACTCGGTAACATACGGCACGCGCGGTTTTTCGCCCGCATGCAAAAGATTCCAGCGTTCCGTATCAATCCCGTCGGTGTATAGAGATTTGTAGCTCGTGACGCTCCACACGTCCGCGGACACGCCGTATTTTTCCGCCAATATTTCCTGGGCCGTCAAGGCCTCGCGCAGAATGGCCCCGCTGCCGAAAAGTTGCGCGCGCAGCTTCGACTTCCCGTTTTCCGATGCGCGGAATTTGTACATGCCCTTGAGGATCCCGTTTTCAATGCCCGCGGGCATGGCAGGCATCGCGTACGGCTCGTTCATTACGGTGATGTAATAAAAAATGCTTTCGCCGTCCTTGTACATGCGGCGGATGCCGTCCTGGATGATGACGGCAATTTCGTAGGCGAACGCGGGATCGTACGCGCGCATCGTCGGAATCGGCAGCGCCAGAATGTGGCTGTTGCCGTCCTGGTGCTGCAGTCCTTCGCCCGCCAGGGTCGTCCGCCCCGCCGTCCCGCCCAGCATGAATCCGCGACAGCGCATATCCGCCGCGGCCCAAATAAAATCGCTGATGCGCTGCAGTCCGAACATCGAATAGTAAATAAAGAAGGGAATGGTATTGATGCCATGCGTGGCATAGGCAGAACCCGCGGCAATAAACGAGGCCATCGAGCCCGCTTCGGTGATGCCTTCTTCAAGGATTTGTCCGTCCTTGGCTTCCTTGTAGTAAAGCAGCGTGTGAACGTCAACGGGCTCGTACAGCTGCCCGCGGCTGCTGTAGATGCCTACTTGCCGGAACAAGGATTCCATTCCGAACGTGCGCGCCTCATCGGGGACGATGGGAACGACCAGCTTCCCGATTTCAGGGTCCCGCAGCATCTGGCGCAGCATGCCGACAAACGCCATAGTCGTCGAAACTTCGCGGCCATCGCTGCCGGAGCGAAATTCGCGGAACAGCGCGTCATGGTCCGCGACGATCGGCTGGGACCGCACCTTGCGCGCCGGAGAATAACCGCCCAGCGCCTGCCTGCGCGCGCGGATGTATTGGATCTCGCGGCTGTCTTCGGGCGGAAGATAGAACGGTGTTTCCGCAAGTTGTTCGTCGCTGATCGGAATGCCGAAGCGCGAACGAAATTCGCGCAGCTCCTCTTCATTGAGCTTTTTCTGCTGGTGCGTGATGTTGCGTCCCTCGCCGCTCTCGCCGAGGCCATAGCCCTTGATCGTCCGCGCGAGAATGACAGTAGGAGAGCCCCTGTGTTCAAACGCCGCTTTGTAGGCGGCATAAACTTTGCGCGGGTCGTGCCCGCCCTGGCGCAGCGTTCGCAGCGCTTCATCCGGAAGGTCCTCGACCATTTTCAGGAGCCGCGGATCGCCTCCGAACACTTGTTGGCGAACGAACGCGCCGGATTCGACGGTGATCTTTTGCATTTCGCCGTCCACCATTTCGCCCAGGCGCTTGGCCAGCAGCCCGTCGATGTCCCGCTCAAACAGGGGATCCCAGTCGCTGCCCCACAGCACCTTGATGCAATTCCAGCCGGCGCCGCGGAAGGCGGCTTCCAGTTCCTGCACGATTTTTCCGTTGCCGCGCACCGGGCCATCGAGCCGCTGCAGGTTGCAATTGACGACGAAAATAAGATTATCCAGATTTTCACGTGAAGCAAGAGTAATCGCGCCCAGACTTTCCGGTTCGTCCGTCTCGCCGTCCCCGAGAAAAGCCCAGACCTTCGCGTCCGTGGCGGGCTTCAGGCCGCGGTCTTCCAGATAGCGGTTGAACCGCGCCTGGTAAATGGCCATGAGCGGGCTGAGCCCCATGGACACGGTGGGAAATTCCCAGAAATCCGGCATCAGCCAGGGATGCGGATAGGAAGACAACCCGCCGCCCTCGCGAAGCTCGCGCCGGAAATTTTCCAGTAGTTTCCTGGACAGGCGCCCTTCCAGAAACGCGCGCGAGTAGACGCCGGGAGAAGCGTGTCCCTGGAAGTACACGGTGTCGCCCTCGAACTCGTCGGTGCGTCCCCGGAAGAAATGGTTGAAGCCCACCTCAAACAGCGTCGCGGCGGAAGCGTACGTGGAAATGTGGCCGCCGATGCTGTGGTCAATGCGGTTGGCGCGAACCACCATGGCCAGAGCGTTCCACCGCACCAGGCTCTTGATGCGGCGCTCGATTTCCTGATCGCCCGGAAAGATGGCCTGCTTTTCAAAGGAAATGGTGTTCAGGTAGGGAGTGTTGGCGGTGAAGGGAAGCGCGATGCCCAGAGATTGTGCGTGGCCGCGAAGCCGGTCCAGCAAAGTGATCGCGGATTCCTGGCCTTCTTCGCGAACCACCTGGTTGAAGGACTCTACCCACTCTTGTACTTCCTGGGGATCCATGCCGAGAACGTTGGTGTCGGTGTCACTATCCATAATTTCTTGCCCTCATGCTCGCTGGGCCTCTATGACTACAGTTTACGCCCGATCTTCCACCCGGGCGTAGAAAATCCGTGCGCCATTCAAAGTTCGGCTGACAAGGCGACGTGGCTTGTTAGCGGTTGGCGCTGCCGGTGGGCGCCGATTCAACTGCGCCGGAGTGAATTCGAGCGCTCATCCTGGGCACAAGCTGCGCCCGATGTGGCCGCAGCGGAAGAAGTCCTTGCGCCGGTGCACAATAATATCTTAGCAGGTCCGGCAAATCGTGCAATTGCATTTCGCGGTTGAGAAGCGCGAGCTTCAGCCTGCGGGGGTTGGTCCTTGCAAGGTTTAACCTCACAGGCTGAAGCCTGTGCCACTAAAACCCGCAGTCGCGCTCGATCAATTGCGGCCGGCGCTCAGAGCGGGAGCGGGGTAGTCGGGGAGTTTGTCCTTGGTGTTGTCAGCGCGCTTGACCTCGAGCTCATCAAACAGGACCGAAGGACTCACAATCGCCATGAACGGCACGCCGGTCCGATTGCTTACGAGGGGATCGTCGCCCGCAGCCACCAGGTCGCTGCGCAATGCGCGAATGTCCAGCTCGTTGAAAATCGCCCCGCGCACGAGTTCTTCATGCCCGTCGTTCGTCCACACACGGTAGAGCATGCGCGGTGACAGGCGCGGCCCGAGCGTGTCCACGAAATATCCGTATTTCAATCCGCGCGTGCGGCATTCGTCGAGGAGCTGCTTTTTGAGTTCCTCCCGTGTGTTGGTCTTGGCCGGCCGGAAAAACAAATTGCCGGGCGCAGGCGCCGTGTTGCCATTGCCGGAAGCGCGGCCATGGCCATTGGAAGCGGGGAAATCGCGAATCGGCACTCGTCCGATCAAATAGTTCACCAGCGTTCCTTTGTCCACCACAGTGACCGGAGCGGCGGGGACGCCTTCATCGTCGACCTTGTAGCTTCCGCCAAGACCGTGTCCGGCAAACGTGTCCAGCGTGGGATCGTCCACAACAGAAATGAAATCGGGCAGAACGCGAGCCTTCCAGCTGCTGGCAAACGCGCCGACCGTGCGAGCGGGCCGGCCCGGCAGGGGACGCCGCCCCAGTACGTTCGGCACGATCAGATCGAAAAACATGTCGGTCGCGGCATCGTTTGAGAAAAGCACCGGGCCGCGGTATTCCTCGTCCGCCACGGGCGCCTCGCGCAAAGTTTTCATGTCTGCGACCAGTTTCACCGCGTCGGCCTGGAATTCGTCGGGCGTCGGAAGCTCCTCGATGTGGTTGGCCGTGAATTGCGGGGCGCGATCCAGTCTCATGCCGTCGGGCGCCTGTTCACTCGCGCTCAGCGTAATCTGGTAATGCGCGGATCCATGCCGCGTGACCGTGCCTTCGGTGTTCACGAAATACTGGGAGAACACGGTGAAGTTCAAGCTGGCCAGGAACGATTGAATCTGCGGGTCGCTCCTGTAAACGGAAGTCGCGGACTCCAGCATTTTCGTCCATTTGTCCGGATCCACAGCAAGCTTTGCCGCCGGCCCAACGGACAAGACCGGCTCGGCCTTGGCGAAATCGTCCACGGGATCGTCGATGTTCAGTTGTTTGAGCTGCGCTTTTTTGTTGGAGAAAGCCTCGCTGGCCCGTTTGTAAGCCTGGTCGGTCGCCAGCCAGACTTGGTGGCGGATGGCGAGTTCGTCGCTGTCCAATGGAAGAATGTCGCTGATCCCTTGTCCGGCATTGAAAAAACTGTCGAGTTTGTAATCGCCCAGACGCACGACGGCGCGGAGCAAGCGCAATCGCGTGCGGTTTTGGTCTCGCAACGCGCCAAATGCCGCGCTGGCATCGAATTGCTCGACGTCGAAGACCCGGTATTCGATGTAAAACGGCGCCTCGACATTGTCCATCTTGAGCTGCGACTTGGAGCGCGCGAGTTCCGCCTGAAGAGCGCGTAGTATCGGGTCCGAAGCGGCTTCGGAAGGAAGTTGCTTTTGCTGCGCTGTTGCCGCGAATGGCGTGGCCCCCAGAAAAATCAAAATAATCGCTGCGGCTCGCCACGCGGGGACGCGCCGGGAAATTTTCATCGCGCACCTCCCGCCGGCGAAGTTGAAGCCGCGCCGCCGGATAGCTCTTCAAATCCCGGCGCCGGCAAAATCGGAGGACGCTCGCGCGAGGCGCTGCGCTTCTGCACTTCCATTTCACTGAACAGCATCGCGGGCGCAGAAGCCGATACCGGAACGCTGCCCGACTCCGCTCCGCAGATTCCGTTGAAAACTTCCGTCTTATCGCCCGTCAATAAAATCCGATTCAAGGACGCCAGTGGAGTGCCCACGATATCGACTCCGCGCACGAGTTGGTCCGGCCGGCCGTCGGGATAGACGCGCCACACAATCACGGGAAGCACCTGGAACGCTTGCGGAAGCTCGCGCGTCGTCAGCGTGAATCCTCCTTGGACATCTTCAAAGTATAGACCGTAGGGTTTCCCTTGCTTCTTGACTTCGTCAATCAGTTGCGCGCGCATTTCGGAATCCTTCACCGTCTTGCTCGATTGAACGATCAGGTTCCCCTGGCGCCCGGTGGGCATGAACCCGGCCTGGTGCCGTCCGTGCCCGTTCGATTTCGAGAAATTGGTGATGGGCATGCGCGACATCAGAAAATTCTTGAGGATTCCGTCTTGAATGAGCGGCACGCGCTGGGAAGGCACTCCTTCGTCATCGTGCGAATAAGTGCCTGACAGGGGCACGCCGTTGATGGTTCCGAGCGTCGGATCGTCATACACGCTCAAAAATGCGGGCAGCACCGGCTGATTCACTTTTTTCGTGAACGTTTGTCCTTCCGTGTCGCCGCGCTGCCGATGGCCTTCGAGGCGATGACCCAGTACTTCGTGGAAGAAGACGGCCGCTGCTCTTCCGGAAAGCAGCGCGGGGCCGTCAAAAGGCTCGGCCAGGGGAGCTTCGCGCAGCGCCTTCAAATCCGAAGCCATTTTTTCTTCTTTGGCCAGCAGCTCTTTCTCGGAAGGCAGCGCGTCGGGCTTGGACGATTCAAACGTTTCGACGCGCACCAGGTCCATCCCGTCGTCCGCTCGCGTGGTGGCCTCGACCACCAGCCTGGCCATCAGCCCGGGTGTTTCCACCTTGCTTCCCTCGCTCGAAACAAAATACGAAGTCGTCTGCTCGACTTGCAGCGTCACCGAGGAGTTGTAGATTTCCGGATATTTCCGGAAGAGCGCCGAATATTTCCGAATCTTTTCCTCCCACTCCTTTTGATTGAATGCAACGGGAGCGGACGGCGTTTCCACGTGCGCCTGCGCGGCCTCCTGGGAAAAATCGGGAGACTTATCTTCCTCCGCGGCATCCACGGATTTGTTGGTCAGCACCTTGGCGTAAGCCGGAGTAGCGCGCCGGTATTCACGGTCGGTCAGCTCCCACAAAGTGCGCGCAAGGGCGTCGCGATCGTCCGCCAGGGGCAGCGCGCCGGAGGTGATTCCGGAATCGCGATTTTCATTATGAGTGTTGTCCATGGCGGGAGAGCCCACGCGCATGGTCACGTCCGCCCCGCGGTGATTTCCCATGTTGGAAGTGACAATCGTCCCGTACGTCCCAACCACCATCAGGTTGCGCTGGTCGTAAACCTCATAGCTGATGAAGTAAGGCGCGGGATCGGATTTCGCCAGCGAAGTTTTCGCTCGCTCCAGTTCCGCCTGCATGGTTGAAAGCAGAACGCCCTCGCCCTTGTCGGCCGCCGGCGCGCTCCAGGCAAGAATTCCAGTCGCGGCAAAAATCGCTAAAAGCAATGGGGGGATCGAAAGCCGGAATCGGTTCATGGGAGTTTTAGACGTACGACCTCCTGCATTCGATAGATGCCGAACGACCGGTCTGCGCACGCATGCTTTTACACCTGTGTCCAATCGACTGATAATGCCCGGAATCGCCCCGCCGGGCAAACGGTTTTACATCGCAGTCACTATATAAGACAGGTTGTTGACCCGGCCATGTTGCCGGAACTATGATGCCCCGGCCTTCTGCAATAGATGGTTTATGTAGCGCTCGCCTTCAGGCGTGCATCCGCTTGAGTCTTCAATACCCGCCTGAAGACGGGCGGAACATAAAATTAGTCCGGATTTCCACTCAGGAGTCAGCATCTGGGATTCTGCTGCACTCAATTATGGCGGAGGAATCATGCCCGGCCGCAGAAAATTCCTAAAAAGTTTCGCAGGAGCGTCAGCGGGCCTGTGCTTCGTAAATTGCGCCCTGCAGCGCGCGTTTGCCGGCGCTCCGCAAACGGGGGCGGCAGGGAAGCGCCGCCAAGTCATGCTTGGAGGCCGCCGCGTCCGCACGATTGACATCCACGCGCACTGTTACGTGAATCTACCCGATTTGATCCAGGGCCATCCGGAAGCACTCATCCCAAACCGCGGCCCGCCCACGTTTGATGGCCCTTTTCTCAGCCCTACCAAAGATGTGGAAGCCCGCCTCCGCCACATGGATGAGCATGGAATTGATATCCAGGCCGTGAGCCTGGCCCCCGCGTACAACTACTGGGCCGACCGCGATCTCGCCGGCAAAATTGTCTCCCGCCAGAATGAGCAAATCGCCGCGTTGTGCGCCGCTCATCCGGATCGTTTCGTGGGCCTCGGCGGCCTGGCGTTGCAGCATCCCGACCTCGCTGTCGAGCAAATGGAGCACGGCGTCAAGCAGCTCGGCTTCCGCGGATTTGAAATTGGCGGCAGCGTGAATGGGGATGAACTTGCAAATCCAAAATTCAATCCAGTGTGGGCCAAGGCGGAGGAACTGGGCATCCTGCTGCTTCTGCATCCCGCCACTTTTGTGGAGGGCCTCAAGCGGTTTCAGGGCAACGGATTTCTTCCCAATGTGATCGGCAATCCGCTGGAGACGACCGTCGCCTTCACTCACCTCATTTTCGAAGGCACGCTGGACCGCTACCCCGGCCTGAAAATTTGCGGCTCGCACGGCGGCGGCTATTTGCCCTCCTACTTGGGGCGCACGGATCATTGCGCCGAAATCAGCAACCGCTGCCAGCCCGTGAAAAAACATCCCAGCGAATATTTCAAAGAGCAACTCTATTGCGATTCAATCGTCTTCACGGCGGAAGGTTTGCGTCATCTGGTCGCCGAAGTCGGCGCAAGCCACGTCCTGTTCGGCACCGATTTCCCCTTCGACGTGGCCGATCCCTTTATGGGCGATCCGCGCGAAGCCGACTTCGTCCTCGGCGCAACCGGCCTCAGCGAAGCCGATCGACGCGCCATCCTCGGCGATACCTCCGCGAAATTGCTGGGAATTAAGTAGGACGGGCTTCAGCCTGTCAGGTTTTGATTTTCGTAGGCTTGGAATGCCAGACAGGCTGAAGCCCGTCCTACTGAGATCGCGGAACGAGTTATACTCCAGCCATGTACAGCGAAGCGGTCCTCGATCATTTTCAGAACCCGCGGAACGCAGGCACGCTCGACGCGGCTACGGCCACGGCGTCCGTGGAAAATCCCGTATGCGGCGACATCCTTGAGTTGTCTGTCCGCATGGAGGCGGGGCGCATCGCCGAGGCGCGATTCCGCACGCGCGGTTGCGTCACGGCGCTGGCTTGTTCTTCGTTATTGACGGAATTACTGCGTGGCAAAACCCCGGCCGAGGCCAGCGCCATCACTGCGGAACAAATTTCGGAAACGCTGGGCGGCTTGCCGCAAGCGACGCTGCATGGCGCGCAACTTGCTCGCGACGCCGTTCAGGCTCTTCTCGCCAAACTAAATTAAAGAAATCAACACATAGGACACAGAGAAAACAAAGGAGAGAAATTTCAGTTCAAAGTTTCCTGTGTGACTTTGCGCTTCCACGGCTAAATCGCGTCCGGCCCGATGGCGCGATTCAGCATGTCGGGGTCATTGATATTCAGGATGACGCCTTCTTCGTCGGTGGGGACTTCGAGGACGTCGGCGGCGTGCGCCCAGACCACGGCCCGCGCGCCCTTTTCCGCTGGCGCGGCCAGCAGTTCGCCGAACAGTGCGTTTGAAAAAATTGCGGGATGGCCGCGCCGGCCATTGTAGGTAGGAAGGACGATGGCCTTCTTTCCTTCGTAAAACCGCTCCACCAAATCGCCGACCAGGCGCGCGCTCACCAGGGGATGATCGACGGGGCAGAGAATCATACCGTCGATATCCATTCCTTCGAGGCTGCGCAAGCCCGCATAGATGGAGGAAAGTTGCCCTTGTTCCCACTCCGGATTCAAAACCACATTGGACGGATCGAGCTTTGCCATCGTCCGAATCACTTCTGCGCCCGCGCCCAGCACGACGCGGGTCACCCCAATCAGAGGATGGCGCGTCACTTCGATCAAGTGTTCAAGGAAGGTCCCTTCGCGGTAGGGGAGCAGCGCTTTCGGTCTTCCCATCCGGCTGGATGCGCCGGCGGAGAGAATGACGGCGGCAAGCAATCGGGTTCCTTTTGGTAAAAAATTACGATGAGCGTTCGCTGTGAACCGGGGCCGATGCCGCGTTTTCAATCTTCACGGATTTTTGCGGAATATTGGCCGCCCCGCGGCGGATCGCGATCAGCTCGGCCGTGATACTGATGGCTATCTCTTCCGGCGTCAGCGCTCCAATGTCGAGCCCCACGGGAGCATGCACGCTTGCGAATTTTTCCAGCGCAATGCCTTCTTTTTCCAGCGCACGGTAAACCGAAAGCACTTTCCGCTTGCTGCCAATCATCCCGATATAGCGCGGCGAAGTGCCCACGGCCCAGCGCAGCACGTGCATGTCATCCTTGTGGCCGCGCGTGACGATCACCATGTAGGTCGCGGCGGTGGGCTTGATCTTTTCAAACGCTTCCTCGAAGCTGGTGTGAATCTCCTGCGCCATCGGGAATCGCTCGCGGTTGGCAAACGATTCGCGGTCGTCGACGACGCCGATGGCGAAGCCCGCGGTGTTCGCCGCGTTCGCCAGAGCGATCGAAACGTGGCCCCCGCCGAAAATGTAGAGCATCGGCTGCGGCAGGATCGGCTCGACAAAAATTTCCAGCGTTCCGCCGCAAATCAGGCCGTTGTCGTAATTGGCTTCGTTGTTCAGGCTGAAGGTCATCTTGCGCGGCGCTTCCGCTTGCATCACTTCCTTCGCCGCCGCCCACACTTCCGCCTCCACGCACCCGCCGCCAATCGTTCCGGCAATCGACCCGTCCTCGCGCACCAGCATGCGCGAGCTTTCATAGCTCGGGATTGAGCCGTTGGTGTGGACAATCGTGGCTAGCGCTCCGCGCTTTCCGGCGCGCCGGAGCTTTACGACTTCTTCAAACAGGTCCATAGGGAAGCGCCTGAAAATAGGGTACGGCGAGCGCTCCAACCTGTCAACGACTTCGCCGGCCCCGCGTAACGGGCCTCTTCTTATCACGCAAGAATTAAGCCGCAGAAAGAAAAGAGCGGAGGTGAGTCCGCCGCGGAATGGGACTCGCGGCTCGCCGTAAAGACACGCCCCGTTCGGCTGCCATGGAGCGATCCCCATTATCGGTGAACCGCGGCGGACCCTCTGAGGGAAAGTGCTGTGGAGGGTTGCAATTACCTGCTAAATCTCGCGCTGGGCTGCATCCGCATCCTCGGCGAGATCGCGCAGGAATTCAAAGAAATCGGGAGTTTGGCCACGGAACAGCCCGTCGGCCGTAAGGGCCTTCACGGCCCCCATAGCAACTCCTTTGGGATTCGTTGGCCGAATGATCGAGCATGCCGGGAAATTCCCACTGAGAAATATGGTCGGCTCGGGCATGATCAAGTTGGACTGCAACGATTCCCCCACCGGAGGGGTGGCTGCGGCGGTCAGGTCCGGAAACACGAGGGGCGGAGTTGTCGTCTTGTCTGTCAAAGGTTTCGCGTTCCCTGCTTTGTCATGCCAAGTCTGAAAATGCATGATCTCGGTCCCGCCGATGCTCAAGACAATCCGCAGAACTTCCAGGCTGGTCACCTTTTGCGCAAGGGAAGCGTAGAGACTGGTTCCCCCCTGCTCGATAAAGGCGAAGTGAAAGCCTGCCGTATTGGCAATGGCTTGCGCGTGATTGCTGGCCGATTTGCTTCCAAATTCCAGCTCGGTGTCGTTTCGCGGAATCGCTGTGAACCTTCCCTGGGCCAGCGTCGGAACGGCGTTCGGGAAGGTGTCTCCGAAATCCGGATTTTGAGTGCTGCTGCGATACCGCGTCCACCAGCTTGTGTCCACGGTGAGCTCCATAAGGTTGGTAAGCCGCTTCGTCCCGTCTACGTTGGGAATGTCCGTCACCTCGCTGCCCTCAAGGCGGCGGAAGCGCTCAAGGCTCACCGGCTCTGCGCCCTTGGACATCAAGTACTGATTGATGAAGAGTTCGTGAGTCATTTCATCATCGGTGTTGTCCGCGATGTACTGCGGCATGTCGCCATCAAGCTGCGTGAGCCCCGCCTGATAGCCGGATCCGGGAGCTTTGACTCCTCCGAGTTCGTTGTACTGAGTCCACAGATCGGTTTCGAGGATTTCGGCCGCAGCAAGAAATCTGAGAATTGCTGCGTCTCCATCGGTAATTCCGCCGCTGCTGACGGCCCCCATAGCTGTAAGGCCGCTGGACATCAATCCCACGCCGACGGTTGCTGCGCTGGCGGCCAAGCTGTTCTTCAAAAAGGACCGCCGGTTGGCATGCTTGTGGATTGCGTTTTCCGTTTGCCTCATTGTTTTTTTCTCCTCTGCGTAGATAAATTCGATTTTGTGCTCTGGCATACCCCGAGAGAGGCGCATCTAAATCAGTAGGAGCAACGCGGGGAAAACCGGTTTACAAACTCCACACCCATGAAGATCTTTCCCAATTTCGATTTGCCCCGGCCGGTTAAGGTAGCGAGACTTGCTCGCTCTCGTGTCACGACGCAGTCAAACCGAAGTCAAAGTTTTGCGAGGGAGATTTGACAAATTTGAAACAAGGAAGGGACAACACGGAAGTCAAGCATCCCGAGTGTAATCTGGATCAGCGGCTCGCTATGACAGGCTCAGATTGCGAAGGATGCATTGGGGCACGCTCCGTAAATTCATGAGATGCCCCAACGCAATGTGTGCTGGCTCTTAAAACTCAAATCAGTTTTGTCCGGCAGCTTTGGCGAAGAACGCGTCCTGCCGGCGCTTCATTTCTTCCGGAGCCACATCTTCAATGTGCGTGGCGATGCCCCACTGCTGGCCGAACGGGTCGGTAATTTTTCCGTAGCGGTCGCCCCAGAACATATCTTGCAACGGCATATCAACCCGAGCGCCTCCTGTCACAGCGCGGTTAAAAATTTTGTCCGCGTCCGGGACATACAGATGAAGGTATATGGAATTGCTGACCCCTTGGCCGGGGCTCGGTATCGGCGTTTTGCTCATTGTGTCGTTGAGGAAGAATTTCGAGTCCCCGATCTGCAATTCCGCGTGCATGATTTCGCCGTGGGGCCCAAGTTCCCGGCGGAGTTCGGTGGCGCCAAAGGCAGTCTTGTAATATTCGATGGCGCGCGCCGCATTCGGGCAGACAAGGTTCGGCGTCATGGTGCGGAATCCTTCGGGGACGGATTTTACCTGGTTTGGCATAGGAGTCTCCTTTTAGGTTTTTCGGGGCGGGGGTCCGCGGCTCTGATTCCAGAACCGGGAGCGTTCACCGAAATTGTGCGACTGCGTCCGCGGCGATGTCAATACGTTCCCGGGAAAATTCACACAGTTTTCACATAGCTTCGACAGTAACCAACTCCAAAGGGTCGCAAGTGGCGCGATAGGAGAGAGTGTGAGAAAATGAATTTGAACAACGAGGCCCCATGACCACATCTGTCGGCAAGAACGTGACCCTGGAAAAGCCGGACGATTTCGGCAAGCTGCTGCAGGACGAGGGAATTATCTTCACGCAGCTGGATAAGGCCGTGAACTGGGCTCGCAAGAGTTCCATCTGGCCGCTGGGATTCGGCCTCGCCTGCTGCGCGATTGAGATGATGTCCATGGCCGCTTCGCGGTTCGACGTCGCGCGTTTTGGCTCGGAAGTTTTCCGTCCATCGCCGCGCCAGGCTGATTTGATGATCA
The DNA here is from genome assembly GCA_963813185.1 of uncultured Acidobacteriota bacterium. Lineage (GTDB taxonomy): Bacteria > Acidobacteriota > Terriglobia > Acidiferrales > UBA7541 > Palsa-360. The sequence goes on along the minus strand of CAWEYA010000015.1, from coordinate 252,664 downwards.
TCGCCGGACGCGTTTCGCAGAAAATGGCGCCAGTCATCAAGCAGCTTCACGCGCAAATGCCGGAGCCCAAGTGGGTGATCTCGATGGGCGCGTGTGCGACTTCCGGCGGCGTCTTCAACAATTACGCCATCGTGCAGGGAGTCAACCAGGTGATTCCCGTGGACATCTACGTTCCCGGATGCCCGCCCCGGCCCGAGGCTCTGCTCTACTCCATCCTGCAACTCCAGGAAAAAATCAGCAACGAACGCGGCAGCTTCAAGCGCGCGCTGAACATCGCGTAATCATCCCGGACAATCTTTCTCCAGATTTTCTCTGTGTTCTCAGTGTCCTCTGTGGTGAAATCCTAGAAGCTCAACACAGAGGAAACGGAGTCCCACAGAGATCAAGAGAGCAGTTTGTAGCCAGGAGGATTCATGACCAAAATTTTGGCCGTGCAACCGAGACCCGAAGAGGCCCGCACGATGCCCTATGCTCCGGCCGTGAGCGTCGAAACGCCGGCGGAACTTGTTTTCATTTCCGGTGCGACTTCGTCCCCTCTCTATCACAAACACCCACATGTTCCCGAGGAGCACGTTCAACCCGACGACATCCGCGAGCAGACGCGCCGCGCCATGGAAAATATCAAGATTGTTCTCGACCACAAGAAGTTGACTTGGCGCAATGTCATCAAGGTCACAAAATACCTGACGGACATGCGCGAGGCCGACGCCATGCACGATGTGATGAACGGCTACTTCGGCGAGTGGCGCCCGGCCAGCACCACCATCTGCATCAATAATTTGAGCTCGCCCGGCGCGCGCGTCGAAATCGATATGATCGCCGCCGGCCCTTTGACCCCGCATTGATTGATGGGATTGTAAAGCTCGATCGCGCCGCGTGAGGCGGGAGCTAAGGTCGCAGTGGGTTTAATGCGCGGAGTGCCATGCGCTTAGCGGCGAGCGTGCGTGAACCATCCCACGCCTAACCGCAATTGCACCGTATTAAGGCCGGGGTTACTCGGTTCCAACCCCGCGTTCGAGATGTGCATGTAGCGCACATCCGCGGTCCAATGCATTTTGCCCGCGAGAAAATGCACGCCCACGGCGCCCGCGGTGGTGAAGTTGATGCGCGAAGTTCCCGTGGGAACCTGCGTGTTGGTAAACAAAACCCCTCCGCCAAGATCAATGTACGGTACGACCCGGCCATGCGTATCGAAATCCCATATCATGGCGAAGGGATTCACCGCGGCGCCGTACGCGGTATTCGTCGGCTGAAAAAGCACGAAGACCGGGACAGCGTCGAGGGCGTACTCGAATCGTCCGCGAAGAAAGCCCGGCCCGCGCGGCTCCGTGATGATCCAGCCGTAGCGAAAGCCGGCAGTCCAGACGCCTGTGTGCTGCGCGATCCCATGCGTCCCGTGTCCTCCCGTCGTCCACATTTCGATTTCATTCCCACCCGTCTCCGGCGCGTCCTGCGCGCGCGCGGCCGTGGCCAATCCAGCGGAAAGCAAACCCCAGGAAAGGAACAACATGCCGATGGTCTTCATAGCCGAAATTATCCGCGATCGAAATGTATCGTTCATAAAGTGAGGAAACGATACCGGAACGCGCGCAAATACTCAATCGCCGCAGTCGTAGGACAGCAACTCCTGGCTGTCCTCTTGTCTGTGCCGCAAAGTCTCGCCAATGCAAAAGCGGACAGCCAGAAGTGGCTGTCCTACAGCTACGGCAACAACTTTTTTCAGGCGGACGTTTTCTTAGTTAGAAATGGTGGTTCAATCACTTCCGCGGGGACTCCGGAAGCATCCAGGCGCGTTCCGATGGCGGAATGCTCGCGCCGCAAATAGCCAAGACCAATCGGCTGGCCGAGACTCGGAGAAAATGCCGCGCTGGTGACCATTCCGATTTCATTTCCGCTGTACAAGAGCTTCGTTCCGGCAGCGGGCGCCTCATTTGAAGAAAAGCCCAATTCCGCAAGCCGGCGATTAACATGCCCACGCGAGCGGACCCGCTCCACAATTTCCTGACCCGTGTAGCATCCCTTCTCGTAGTTGATGTGCGAATGTTCCAGCCCGGCCTCGTGCGGAATTTGCTTATCGTCGTAGTCATGGCCAAACCACGCAGTCCCGCACTCGAGCCGGATGGAGTTGAGCGCCTCCATGCCCGCGGGCGCGCCGTCGTGAAGGCGCACGCGTTGCGCAAGTTCGCGCCACAAAACGGGAAGGTGCTCGCGGCCGGCGATCAGCGTGGCAGCCGCATGGCCCGCGAGTTCGCGGCGCACGACGCGACAGGGAATTTGCGCCACCATCACTTCTTCATGCGCGAGGATGGGCAGATCCGCAAAGTTCCGCACGCCAAGCTCCGCAAGCAGCGCCGCCGCGCGCGGCCCCGCGAGGTCCAGCGTACCTGTCGAGGCCGTCACATCTTCGAGCGTGACATCGTCCATGATGATGAATTTCTCAAACGTGGAAAATGTTCGCTCGCGAATCATTGCGTGGCTGGATGCGAGGATGCTTTCCTCCCGCGCAAATGTTTCAACTTCCGCGAGGATGTGCCCCTGCGGATTCAGGAGCAGCCCAACGGTTCCTTGACCGGGCCTAAGGTCCCGGACATTGGAGGTCAGGATTGCGTTCACGTAGCGTTGTCGGTCAGGACCGCTGAAGGAAAAGAAAGCGCGAAAATTCGTGTCCAAGAGCGCCACTGCCTCGCGCAAGGCCGAGTATTCCGCGGCGAAGTCGCCGAATCGCGCCGGCAGCAGCGTGCCAAAATACTCGCCAATCGTCGCTCCGGAGGATCGGTGCAACTCAAGCAATGGAGTTTCCAGCGGCATGTTCAGAAGGGATCCTCAAAACCTACAATATCATCATTGCAGGCTGAATTTTGCCTTCCGAGTGGAACGCGCTTCAGCCTGTGTGGTTTTGCCAGCCGCACCTCACCCCCAAACAGGCTGAAGCCTGTTCTACCAATGCTATATTGAACCGCATGCCCGAAACCCCAAAACTCATCCACGAAATCCTCCCGGTCGGCATGTTGCAGTGCAATTGCCACGTCGTCGGCGATCCGCAGACCCGCGAAGCCATTGTGATCGATCCCGGTGACGATGCCGGCCGAATCCTGGAAGTCATCGAGCGCCATCATCTGAAGGTCACGGCCATCGTGGTTACGCACACGCACATCGATCACGTCAGCGGATTGCGCCGCGTGCGCGAAGCGACCGGCGCCCCAGTTTATTTGCATGCCGACGATCTGGACCTGTATCGCATGCTGGACATGCAAGCATCGTGGCTCGGTTGGAAAACCCCGGAGATAGTGCAAATCGATCAATTGGTGCGCGATGGCGACGTCATCCGTTGGGGCCCCTACCAGGCACAAATCCTTCATACCCCCGGCCACACTCCTGGAAGCATTTGCCTATATATGCCAATGGATATTCCGGCCGCGCCTACCAACGCAGCCGCCGCGAAATCCGGCAGGGCTGGAACCTGCCGGTTATTTGCAGGGGACACACTCTTTGCCGGAAGCATCGGCCGCACGGATCTCTGGGGAGGTTCGTTCGAAGGAATCCTACGTTCCCTGAAAGGAAAATTGCTCGAGCTTCCCGACGACACCATCGTCTACCCCGGTCACGGCGAAACCACCACGATCGGCAAAGAACGCGCCACGAACCCGTTCCTGTTGGGAAATTAACCCGGGAACGCCAATCTCCCGATTGGCGGTTGGCGCGACGCTAATCGGGAGATTGGCGTTCCCAGGTTAATTGGCGCGCAGGCGATTCTCCCTCTCCACACGCAAATCTTCCATGACGCTCTGAATCAGCTCCTTGGCCTTGCGCAATTCATCCGTGATGATTTGAATGTCCATGGTGGGCTTGGATGGATCGCGCTGGCTGTGGCAATACACACCGTGCTGCCCGACAAGCACCATGGCGTTGGTCACGCGGTCGAGGGTCACGGCCAAGCGCCCGCGATGCGCCCCGAGCATCTGCTCGTAATGTTGAAGCTCATCCTTGTGATCGTCAAAAGCCGACATGGTGACTCCTCCTGCCTGCCAACCCCCGGTTATTTTCCACAATTCCAAATTACGCGGATCAGTGAAGAATGGCAAACCGGACGAGATGGTGGTAGGAATAGAGGGATAAGGGACTAGACTCTGGTTGGAAGGCCCGGAGGGGAAGCAGATCTTAGCCCATCCCGGCCCGCGCGGGGTGAGAAGCCGCGAATTTCACAAACCGGGAGGCTCCGGCAGGTGCGGCATGCGCGGCAGGAATTCAAAGATGCTTTCCGATTCGCGGCATTTTCAGGGCCTCATCCTGTTGCACGGATGGAACCTCCGCCGCGCCGGAAACTTTACACTACGGGTAACTGGTCGGATAATTCAAAATGACTTACGAACCAATTTACGAACGGTTCGAAGTCGTGGGGCCTGACGGCAGCCTTCTAGAAATTAACTTTGTCCGTGCAGGTACCTTGACCCAGGGGGACCGGCCTGAACTTTTCTTCTTTCGAGTCAATGGAGAAGAAACCGTGGTTGGAATTTCTGGTTTGAGCCTGGCTCGATTTGAGCGCGGGCGCAGCCGGTTGTCCCGCGAGCAGAAAATAGACGTCACCGGACGGTGGCTGAAGCGGCAAATAGAAGCCGGCTTGCACCTAGATTCAAGGAGTCTGTACATCCAAGACGATGAGCTGGCAAATCTGGCAAGCGAACTCGATTTTACTCAGTGAGGTAGCGATGAGACGCTCTGATTTGGTGCAATCGCCGTCCAAAGGTTCCACCCCGCGGACCACGCAGATTGTTTTTGGGGAGCGCCAGCACCTTCTCCGTGTGCTTGATTCTCTGGAGACCACGGCCGTGCCGCAAGTGCGTCTCAATCAGGAGCGCCGCGTGATCGAGGAGCTGATCCACGAACGCACGCGCGAACTCAATCACATCAATTCTTCCTGGGACGAAAAAGTCGGCCTGGTCCTGAACGCCGATTCCAAAGCCGAAATGCTGGACAAGCTGGAGCGCGAGGCGCCCCAGACCGATTACTACCTGCTGCGCCTGATCAGCGAGCACCCCAAAGTCACTTCCAAGACGCTGGCCCGCCTGGCCAAGCATCCCTACGCCGCGATCCGCGAAAATGTCGCGCGCCATCCGAACGCCGACCCCACCACGCTGGCGTCGCTCGCGAAAGATCGCAGCCAGCCCCTGTGGTACCTCGTCGCGTTCAATCCCAACACGCCTTCCGTCTTACGCCGCAAATTGCAGGACCGCCTGCGCAAGCTGGGCCAAAGCACTTCGAGCAAGTAAAAACCAGATCTTCACATGAGGTCCGGATTCCGAGCCTCCCTTGTGATTTGCGGATCAGTTGATATTCGACCTCAGCCGGAGTGCGTGAGGGGCGCGCTCCCTTCATAAGTTGGTATCGGTTCGATCGTTGACTGGACGACGCAAGGTACTAGCAGTTCCAGTTCCTTCGCAATAATATTTCGGGTTGACTACATTCGGCATTGGACTATAATCCGCGCCACTTGACGAACCGCGGAGCTGCGCACGGCAATCTGCGCTCACGCGGCGGATGAAATACCGGCCCCGAAAAGTTCGATTCCCAATTGATCGGAGGAAAAAATGCTACGACAAGTCCGAGTGCCTCTTTTCTTGCTGGCTAGTGCCTTCTCCTTGTTTCTATTGCCTCTGTCTGCTCAAGCGGCAACTGTGAACGTGAATTGCAATGGCTCAGATGAAGGGCCGACGAATTCCATCGGTAAGGCGCTGAAAAAACTAGACCCCGAGGGGCCGAATACGATTAACGTGTCGGGGAGCTGCAAGGAAAATGTTCTGATCCAGGGATTCGGCCGGTTGACTCTGAACGCCAATCCAGGTGCGTCGATCAACGACGCCTCGGGCGGAGCCGGCAATGTCGTGGACATCGAGGATTCAGCGGACGTCACACTGCAGGGCTTTACCATCAATGGAGGCGACATCGGCGTATTCTGTGGAGATTCCAGCCTGTGCCGATTCAAGAACAACACCATCCAAAACGCAACGGCCGCTGTGACGGGAGACGGCGTTGGAGTCTGGATCGGCCGGTCCCGCGCCACATTCAAGGGTGACGTCCTGCAACTCAACTTGAATCGCGGTCTGACCGTGGCAAACGGATCTGTCGCTTATGCCGCCAACTTGCAAGTGAACTCCAATTCATTGATCGGGGTCGCCGTTACCGGCGGCAGCACGTTCACGGGAGATCCTGCGACGATCCAGAACAATGGGAGGGCAGGCGTGCACGTCACCACTCATTCCACCTTCAATATTCTTGGCGGAAGCATCAGTGGAAACATGCGAAGTGGGGTAGTCGTGGACGACGCCTCCGAAGCTGCCATTTCGTCTTTTGACGCCGCCACAACCATATCCGGCAACACCGGCAACGGTGTAGAAATTCACGACCTCTCGTTTGCGGTTTTCGCGAACGGATTCCCTCCCTTCTCGCTTAGTGTGACGGGCAACACTACGAGTCCTGACGTGAATTGCGTGCAGGTCATATTCTCAGCCCGGGGCGCCACGACGGATATCGGCGGTGGCACAACCAACTGCACGGAGCCGCTCTAAAGACGCGGGATACAATTTCCGATACTGCTCCATTCACCGGCTACCGTGCGCGGCGGCCAAATACTTCTGCATCGCCTTCTTGTACGCATCATTTTCCGGATCGCGGTCCAGCGCTTTTTGCTCCGTCTCGATTGCTTCGTCATTCTGCCCGTCGGCGAAATAGGCTGCGGCCAAAGTGTCCAGGTAGTCGGGATTGCTTCCGGCGGCGACGGCTTTTGTGGCCAGAGCAATGGCCGCCTGCGGATTTCGGACGCTGGATTCCTTGGTGGTGGCCAACAGCAGCGCCAGGCTATTCATGGCGGGCACGTAGTTCTGGTCCACGGCTTTTTGATACCACCTTGCGGCTTCCGCGGGATTGTAGGGCACGCCCTCGCCGCCCTCGTACAAGACTCCCAAACCGTGCTGGCCGGCTGCCAGATTCTGTTCGGCGGCCTTGCGCATCCAGTTCCCCGCTTCCTTCATATTTCTGGGCACACCCAGGCCTTGAGTGTAAAGAGCGGCCAAGTTGTGCTCGCTTTCCGCGTCGCCTTGCTCGGCCGCAAGGCGCAGCCATTTGGCGGCTTCCGCGTTATCGGCCGGGACGCCGCGGCCCTTGAAATACATTTCCGCCAGGTAACGCTCGGCGACCGAATTGTCCTGATCCGCGGCCTTGCGCAGCCACTTCACGGCCTCCGCATCATCCTTGGCCACGCCGTCGCCCCTCAGATAAATCACACCCAACTGGACTTGCGCGTTTATGTCTCCGGCGTAAGCAATCTCCTTGAGATCGGCGATCGCTTTCTTCTTGGCCGAGGCCTGATCCGCCGATTGAGCAAGCGCTAATTTAGCTGGCAGGAGAAGCAATGCCACGGCCAACGCAATTTTGTAAAATCCTGTCATGGTCTATACGCTCGCCAGGGTCTGTACGGAAGTAGGGTGATTACCCTTCTGTCCGAGCTTATCATTTCGGAAAGGAATCCGGTTAATGCAGTTGCAGCGCGAATGCGCGGCAGGATGCTAGCCCAGGGCAACGCCCTGGGTGACGAGCTCATACATCGTGATGCGCCCTGAAGGGACGCAAGGAATTCTTGCGTACGATATCCCGGGGCGTTGCCTCGGGTTGGCGTCCTCTGCGCCGTTGGCGCGACAATTTTATTGTAGCCCGCGTCTTCAGACGCGGGGTTTTTCTTATCAATTCGCGGAAAACCCGCGCCTCTGAAGAGGCGAATTACAGCCCCGGCGTTACGCAGCGACTGAGAACCTCGACATCAAAAGGGATGCCAACAGAGCCAGATGAAGTTTAGCGTCAGATGGTCTTCGTCTGCCCGCCGTCGAGGTCAATCAGCGCGCCCTGCATGTACCGCGATTGCGGCGACACCATGAATGCGGCGAGATTGGCCACGTCCTCGGGTTCGCCCAGGCGGACGATGTTCGACTTGCGAGCGATCGCTTCCAGGGTAGCGTCCATATCGCCGCCATATTGCGCCGCCTCATCCACGAGCAACTGCTTCAGACGGTCGGTCTTGACCCGTCCTGGATTGATCGCGTTTACTTGGACGCCGTCCTGAATGCCGATGTCGGCTACGGCCTTCGTAAACGAGAGGCAAGCGCCATTCACCGAGCCGCCGATTGTGAATTCCGCTCCGGGCGTGCGTCCGCCGCCGCCGATAATGTTCAACACGGTACCGCGGCGCGCCTTGAGGTGGGGCCATGCCGCGCGCGTCAGGCGCACCGCGCCCATGAATTTCAGCGCAAATCCGTCCGCCCAGTCCGCATCGGTCAATTCAAAAAAATCGCCGCGCTTTGTGGCCCCGGCATTGTTCACGACGATGTCGATGGCTTCGTAAGCATTGAGGGCGGCCCTCACCACGGCAGCCGGGGTTTCGGGACCGCGGAGGTCCCCTGCGACGGGGGTCGCTTTGCCGCCGCCGGATTTAATCTGCGCCGACACTTTGGCCAGATCGGCTTCCGTGCGAGCGGCCAGTACCAGCGTGGCGCCGTCATGCGCCAGCCGCAGCGCGATCGCGCGGCCGATGCCGCGGCTCGCCCCGGTCACGATTGCGATCTTTCCTTCGAGCGGCTTGTTGCCGGCCATGGCGTCCTCTCCTGGAAATCGGACCAGCAGTTTACCCCAAGTAGGACGGGCTTCAGCCTGTCGGGTTTCGCTTCTAGGCAAGCGAAGCCTCACAGGTGGAAGCCTGTGCCACTTGAAGGCAAAAGACAAATTGGCTCTTTACACCCGAAAAAGATACTATAGATTGGCCTGATTGGATGAGCCAATGATTCCACTACATCTGCAGCCCGAGAGCCACGTTCCGCTCTACATCCAGTTGCGCGATCAGATTCGCGCGCTGATTCATGGCGGGGATTTGCGCCCTGGCGAACGCATTCCCGCCAGCCGCGAACTCGCCGTGCAGCTGGGCGTTCACCGCACCACCATTGCCAATGCGTACGCCGAGCTCGAATCCGAAGGGCTCATCAGCGGCCACGTCGGGCGAGGCACCTTCATTCGCGGCGAAAGCGCGGCGAGAAAAATTTCCGCGCTTCCGCATCCGACGTCCGTGAACGGAGGACTACGCTGGGAATCGCTGTTCGCCGACGAGCGCGGCGAGGAAATCCTGAGCCGCCTGGCGCAAGCGGCCCCGCGCGGCTCGATTTCATTCGTGATGGCCAGGCCCGCCGCCGAATTTTTCCCCATCGAGGAATTGAGGAAGTGCTCGAACGCCGTCTGGCGGCGCGAAGGCACGGAAATTCTTCAATTCGGGCCGTCGGACGGATACCCGCCGCTCAAGCAGGCGCTCGTTGCCATGCTCCGCGCGGAGGGATACGAAACGGGCGACGAAAATTTACTGATCACCGACGGCTGCCAGCAGGCCCTCGATCTGGTGTGCAAAGCGTTCCTGCGCCCGGGCGACACGGTTTTGCTCGAGAATCCAGCCTATCCGGGAGCGCTGGCCATATTTTCGGGAGCGCGCGCGCGAATTCTGGGCGCCCCGGTGAAAACGGAATCCGGTCCCGGCATGCTTCCCGGCGTGGACGTTTCCGCAATCGAAGCTGTGCTGATGCAAAATCGCGTGAAGCTGATGGTCCTCACGCCGGATTTTCACAATCCCACGGGGACGACGCTTCCGGTTTCCGAGCGCAGCCGCTTGCTGGAGATTGCCGCGCGCTTTCAAGTGCCGGTCGTCGAAGACCACATTTACGCGCGTCTGCGCGCTCGCGGGGAACGCGTTCCGTCGCTGAAGCAGCTGGATCGTTCGAACTTGGTCATTCAGATCGACAGCTTTTCGAAAATCGCGTTTCCGGGAATGCGCGTGGGCTGGATCGTGGCTCCTTCGAACGTCATCGAGCGGCTGCGCCTGGTGAAGCAGTCCACCGATTTGCACACCGGTCACCTGGCGCAGGCCATCCTCGCCGAATATGTGCGCCGAGGACTTCTCGGACGCCACATGGAACGTACCCGCAAGGCCTATAGCGGGCGCCTGGCTGCGCTGGAACAGGCGCTGGGTCGCCATATGCCTTCCGGAACAAAATGGACGCGTCCAGAGGGCGGCCTGTGCGTTTGGGTGGAGCTGCCTCCGGGATTTGATTCGAATGAATTGTTGATTCATACGCGCGAACGCGGCGTGGTGTTCGCTCCGGGACGCTATTTTTATTTCCAGAATCCGCAGCCGAACACGCTGCGCCTCGGCTTCGCGGGAGTCGCCGAACGCGAGATCGTGCGCGGCATCGCCACTCTGGCCGATGCCTTGCGAGTCGAAATGCGCAAACGCCAGCGGGGAGCGCGCCGCGCCGAGGTTCCCCGCGTCGCGCTCGTTTGACAATTAGAGATAGGCAGAATCGGGACAAGTCACAACCAACAGATGGGGCTAACGATCACACAAGTGGATGCTTTCGCCGACAAGCCCTTCTTCGGCAACCCCGCGGCAGTGTGTCTCTTGCCGCAGCCTCGCGACGCCGGGTGGATGCAATCCGTCGCTCGTGAAATGAATTTGTCGGAGACCGCTTTCCTGCTGAAACGTGAAAACGGATTCGATCTGCGCTGGTTCACGCCCACCGTCGAAGTTGAATTGTGCGGTCACGCCACGCTGGCGAGCGCTCACGTACTTTGGGAGCAGGGTCAACTCGAAAAGGGTGAGCCTGCATGCTTCTATTCCAAATCTGGCGTCCTTACCGCCAGAAAAAAGGGGGCCTGGATCGAAATGAATTTCCCGGCAACGCCGGCAACACCGGATTCTATTCACAACCAAGAGGTGGAAGCGGCGCTGGGGACGAAGCCCCGAAACGTGGGGCGGACTCTGTTTGACTATTTGGTTGAAGTTGAAAGTGAAGATGCCGTGCAATCTCTCCGCCCGAACTTGACGAAGATCGCCCGGTTGCAAACGCGGGGTGTGATTGTCACGAGCCGCGCATCCCGACCGGATTGCGACTACGTCTCGCGCTATTTCGCACCCGCGGCGGGCGTTGACGAAGACCCTGTCACGGGATCGGCGCACTGCTGCTTGGGGCCCTTCTGGAAGGACCGTTTAGGCCGGGACAATCTGATGGGGTTTCAGGCTTCTGCACGAGGTGGGTATGTCCGCACCCGTTGTGAGGGCGACCGCGTTTTTATTTCCGGTCAGGCGATTACTGTGATGCGAGGTGAATTGGCTTGAAGGTTGGAGCGGCGCCATGAGGCTCGATCCAAAACCCGAAAACCCCTGCTTTGGCTGCGGCGGCGCGAACTCGCGCGGGATGCGCCTCGCTTTCGAACAGGATGACGCCCGCCAGCGCATCGTGGGACGTTTTCGCCTGGGAGAAGAATACCAAGGCGGCTCGGGCTTTCTTCATGGCGGGATCATCGCTCTGCTTCTGGACGAAGCCATGGGCAAGGCGGCCCGTTTTCACTCCGCGCACGCGGTCACAGCGGACTTGCGCATCGAATACAAGAAACCGATCCGCGTGAACACGGAAATCGTGGTGGAGGGATTTGTGGCCCGCCGCGACGGCCGCCAGTTGTATCATGAAGGAGAAATTCGGAACGAGGCGGGAGATTTGCTCGCCCGCGGCGAAGGGCGATTTGTCATCATCGACCTGGAAAAGTATTTGTCACAGTGATTGGAGACTGCTGAATGGGCGAAGTTGGCGCTTTCAGGTGCCGGGAAAACCGAGCGAGGAGAAAAAGAATGACAGTGACGATGGGAAGCAATGGTAATTATGGAACCGATCAGTGGCGCGTGAAGGTCGGCCTCGCGGAGATGCTCAAGGGCGGCGTCATCATGGATGTCACCAACGCCGAGCAAGCGCGCATTGCTGAAGACGCCGGGGCCTGCGCGGTGATGGCGCTGGAGCGCGTTCCGTCCGACATCCGCAAGGAAGGCGGCGTGGCGCGCATGGCGTCGCCGAAAATTATTCGCGAGATCATGAACACGGTGAGCATTCCCGTGATGGCCAAGGTGCGCATCGGCCACTTCGCCGAAGCGGCCGTGCTGGAAGCGCTGGAAGTGGACTTCATAGACGAGAGCGAAGTCCTGACTCCCGCGGACGAGGAAAATCACGTCTGGAAACACGATTTCAAGGTGCCCTTCGTTTGCGGGGCGCGCAATCTGGGCGAAGCGCTGCGGCGCATTGCCGAAGGCGCGGCCATGATTCGCACCAAGGGCGAAGCCGGCTCTGGGAATATCGTCGAGGCCGTCCGCCACATGCGCACGATCACCTCGGAGATGCGCCGCCTCACGACGCTGCGCGGCGACGAATTCATGCGCGTCGCCAAGGAACTCGGCACGCCGTTGGACCTGGTCCGAGAAGTTGCCAACACGGGAAAATTGCCCGTGCCGAATTTTTCCGCGGGCGGAATTGCCACTCCCGCCGACGCCGCGCTCGTTCGCCACTTGGGCGCCGAAGCCGTTTTTGTCGGCTCGGGAATTTTCAAGTCCAGCGATCCGGAAAAGCGCGCGAAGGCCATCGTGAAAGCCACCACGCATTTCCAGGATCCCAAGGCCGTGCTCGAAGCCTCGGAAGAGCTGGGAGAAGCGATGCGCGGCCTGGACATCCGCCAGATCGAGGAAAAGGATTTGCTGCAGACGCGCGGCTGGTAGGAGGAAAAATCGATTCGGGACCGTTTTTAGTAGCACAGCCACTCTTGGCTGTGCGGTTTTTGCAGTCGTAATTCAAACCTGCAGGCTCGCGTGCGACTTACAACCCCGCACAGCCAAGAGTGGCTGTGCTACTGGACCTCGCCGCAAGCTTTATGGCCAGATAGAGAATTGTTCCACTCGATGAGGCCTTAAAGGAAACAGATGAAAGTCGGAATACTTGCCGTTCAGGGTGACTTTGAAGCGCACGCGGCAACGCTCGCGCGCATAGGCGCCGACTGCGTGTTTGTGCGCACGCCACGCGATCTCGAAGGCGTGGACGCGGTCGTTTTGCCGGGCGGTGAGAGCACGACGCAGTGGAAATTCATTGTCGAGGAAGGACTCGACAAGCGTCTCCTTGCGCATGCCGGATGCGGCGGCGCGATCTTTGGCACCTGCGCCGGAGCCATCCTATTAGCAAAAGAAGTTCGCAATCCCGCGCAGCAGTCTCTGGGCCTTGCCGATATTACGGTCACTCGCAACGGTTACGGGCGGCAACTCGCGAGCGAAGTGCGCCACGGGGACGCAGCGATCTCAAGCGAGCCGATCGAGATGGTTTTCATTCGCGCTCCGATCATCGAACGTGTTGGGCCAGAGGTGGAGGTGCTTGCGAAATCGGAGGGCCAGCCAGTATTGATCCGTCAGGGCCATATCCTGATCGCCACGTTTCATCCTGAACTTACGCGCGACACCACGGTACACGAGTATTTTCTGCGCATGGCGAGGGGGGGTGACTCGGGCTCCGTCAAGCTTGCGGGTGATTTAGTCGGAATTTCCAACAAAAGCACAGCCTGAGAGAGCTGGAGTCTCCTTTTAATTTATGGAGGCATTTAGTGGCACACGCTTCAGCCTGTGGGTTTTAGTCTTTGCAAGGCCTAACCCCACACAGGCTGAAGCGTATGCCACTCAATTTCACGATCTCATCCTTGAGCCTTGCCGAATTCCGTGTCATTCTTTCTTTTTGAATGCCCGGCCCGGAAAGAGGATGATGGTCCCGCGCACCAAAGTTCTATTTCTGTGTATCGGGAACGCATGCCGCAGTCAGATGGCGGAAGCCATTGCGAGGCACAGGGCGTCGGACGTGATGGAGGCATCAAGCGCGGGGCTCGTGCCATTTGGTGAAATTCCCGCCACCACGCTCACCGTGCTTCAAGAGCACGGCATTTCCGCGGATCGCCAAAGCTCCAAGCCGCTGCGTTCGGAAGATATTTCCGGGGCCGACATCGTGATCAATATGACGGGGCGCTCGGGGGCCACGATTTTCACGGAGCCCGCGGCGCAGGTCGAAGATTGGGATGTCGGCGATCCGTATGGATTCAACCTCGCTGTATATCGCGCGATTCGCGACCAGATTGAGGCCCGCGTCGAAGATCTGGCGCGGCGGCTACGCGAAAGGGCAGATCCGCCGGACGCGGCATAGCCAGGCTTTTGTAGCGCCAACCTTCAGTTTGGCATTTTTCTCTCAGGCAGATGCCCGGCAGATGGCGGGCGCTACATGTAAATTCCAAGAGGGAGATCCATGCGGCGCGAAAAAACCAGCGTGTCGCGCGAGGATTACCTGAAGGCCATCTGGGAGATGGTCCAGGAAGAGCACGAGCCGATCAGCGCGCGCCTGGCTGAGGAGTTGGGCGTCACGCCGCCGGCGGTGACTGCGGCGCTGAAGCGCATGACGCGCGACGGCCTGCTCGTCGTGCGCCGCGACGGCCGCATCGCTTTGACGCGGCGGGGCAGCAGCATCGCAGACCGGCTGGCGATGCGCCACCAGCTCGCGGAGAAACTGCTCACAGAAGTCATCGGCCTGGACTGGACGCGCGCACACGACGAGGCCGAGCGCCTCGAGCACGGTATCTCGCCCGAAGTGGAAAAATTGTTGCTGGCGCGTTTTGGCGCGGAAGGCTTTTGCCCGCACGGCGTGCCGCTGCAAGGCGGCCTGGCTAAATTGCGGCGCAAGTACGGCGCGGTCCCGCTTTCCGATGTGAACACGGGCCGTACAGTCGAAGTCCTGTGCGTGTACGAGAAAGATCCGGAATTCCTGAAATTTCTTTCAGGCCTCACCTTCCATCCCGGCGCGCGCGCGCGCATCCGCAAACGCGAATACGACGAAACCATGACGCTCGCGGTCGGCAAACGCACAGTCCACCTTGGCAAACCGGCGACCAGCCGCATCTGGGTGCGCGCGCTGCCACAATGAGCGGCCCTGGGTCACGCACGTTCTGCAAGATATCCGGCGTTGCCTGGATCGTTTAAGAGATCAAACTCACCGCCTCCTCAGGCAGGGATCCCATGTAGCCGAGCATTGTTTGCTTCAATTGCGAATCCACTTCGTCGGCGATGGTCATCACATCGAGCAGTACCGTGCTGAAATCCACAGTCCCGAGATTGTTCTGCAGAGTATTGAAGATGCTGACCTGCAAAATTCGCGATTCCTCTACTGGCATTGGGACCGTGTAGCCTTGGTTTCGTCGCAGAATCCCATGTTCCTGTGCGGCGTCGGAAACAAAAAGTTTGGAGTTGGGAGGCAGTCGCAGGCGGCGGACGAGGTCCCTCATGAGCCGTGGGAGATGTCCGGTACGTTCAGTAAAGGTCAGAGGAAGGGCCGCAAGTTCCTCGTTTCGCTCCACGCGCGACAACCAGTGCTTAATGGTCGTTTCCGCATCGCGATCTAGAATTCCGGCCACACACTCTTTGACCTTCGACGAACGAGCTGAAGGATTTGAAAGCTTTTCCTTGATGATTGTGGCAATTGTAGCCATCTTAAGGGGCTTCACAAGAACTTCGTCAGCTTGTAGGAGGATGGTGGTCATGGCCTCTTCAATCGCGGGATAGCCACTGTTCACCAGAGTTATAGCCTTGGGTTGTATATGGCGCATCGCGCTGACGACGGTAAATCCATCAGCAGGATCGGGCATGTGCAAGTCAGTGAGCAGCGCATCGAAGGTTTGAGTAGAAATGAGGTTCAGCGCTTCATTTACGGTGGCGGCGGGTACCACTTCGAACCCTTGATGCTCCAAGCCTAACTTGCAGACGGTGCGTAGCTCGACGTCATCATCCACGAGCAAAACTCGATTTTTCTCCACGGGAATCTCCTGTAAGTGAAATACAGGAACGGGAGGCCGAAGCCTGAAAAAAGAATCTCTCAGTCAAACATTCCTGTCAACAAGAAACGGATACATAAAGGCCGTACCAGTAACCTGAATTGCCAACCAGCGGTCTTATGGAATCCGAGGTATATAGGAACATCCGCGAAATGAGAAAGGGCCGAAGAGTTTCTTCGGCCCTTTCTCATTTTCAATTCACCGCTTACTGCATCTCTATGAAATCGGGGTGCAAATGGCCTTGACCTCGGTGTACTGCTCGAGGACTTCGTGGCCCATTTCGCGGCCCCAGCCGGACTCTTTGTATCCGCCGAAGGGGAGGGCGGCGTCGAAGACGTTGTAGCAATTGATCCAGACGGTTCCGGCGCGGAGCAGGCTCGCGATCCTGTGTGCTTTCTTGATGTCGCGAGTCCACACGCCGGCCGCTAGGCCGTAGTTCGAGTTGTTGGCCTTCGCGGCTATTTCCTCGATGTCGCGGAAGGGAAGCACAGTGACCACGGGGCCAAAAATTTCTTCCCGCACCACTTTCATTTTTTCGTTGGTGTTCACGAGGACCGTGGGCTTGACGAAGTAGCCTTTGTCTCCGTCGCGCGATCCGCCGGTGACCGCCTTGGCGCCTTCCGAGAGGCCCGATTCGAGATAGCCGCACACCCGATTCAGTTGGTCTTCGGAAACGAGCGGTCCCATGTCGCTGGTGGGATCCATTCCGGGGCCGACGCGAATGTTGTCGGCGTATTTTGCGACGCCGGCGACGACCTTGTCGAAAATATCGTTTTCGACGAAGAGCCGCGAGCCCGCGCAGCAGCATTGGCCGTGGTTGAAGAAAATGGCGCTGGCGGCGCCGGGGATAGCGGATTCAACATCGGCGTCATCCAGCACGATGTTGGGCGATTTCCCGCCGAGTTCGAGAGAAACTTTTTTCAGGTTGCCGGCGGCGGCCTGCAGGATGAGTTTGCCAACTTCCGTGGAACCTGTGAAGGCAACCTTGTCGACATCGGGATGAGCCGACAGGGCGGCGCCTGCCGTTTCTCCGTAGCCCGGCACGATGTTCACTACCCCGTCAGGGATTCCGGCTTCCTGCAGCAATTCGCCAAGCAGAAGCGCGCTGAGCGGCGTTTGTTCCGCGGGCTTCAGCACGACCGTGCAGCCGCTAGCTAAGGCTGGGCCGAGTTTCCAGGCCGCCATTAACAGCGGGAAATTCCAGGGAATGATTTGTCCGACGACGCCGATGGGCTCGCGCACGGTGTAGGCCAGAAATTGCGTTGTTCCGCCGCCCGACGAAATTGGAATGGTGTTGCCTTCGATCTTGGTGGCCCACCCGGCCATGTAGCGGAACAAATCGGCTGCCAGGGGCACGTCGGCAACGCGCGCGATGGTGAGCGGCTTTCCATTGTCGAGCGATTCGAGCTGCGCAAATTCTTCCAGGCGCTTTTCGATCAAATCGCCGAGTTTCCAAATCATGCGGCCGCGCTCGGAGGGAGTGATTTTCGACCACCGGCCGTCGAATGCGGCGCGGGCTGACTTCACGGCGCGATTGATGTCTTCCTTGTCACCTTCGGCCACGCGGGACAGGACTTCGCCTGTGGCCGGATTATAGGTGGGAAAAGTCTTGCCGGAAGCGGCTTCCACCCACTTGCCGTTGATGAGCATCTTGTGCGTCTTGGCGACAAATTTCGTGACATTCTGATCGAGTGTCGGCGCTGGTGCTGTTGTTGCCATATTTGCTCTCCTTCTCTGCGATCTGTGCAGCTGCGCGTTGAATTGGCGAGGCGAATTCCAAGCTACTCTCCTGGAACGGAAAATTCAAGCGAGCGATGATTCGGTCCGAATGGCGAGAAAACTCCAGGCGCTATCGGAACGAATCGGTTCCCGACCTGCAGCCACAGAAATGGGGTGTGTCGAAGGACCGGTCCGGACCGAATTGCGCTACACTGTTGACGCGCAAGCCGGCGGCAGCCGAGGAGTAGAAGGATGATTAGCACGGATCTGCGCTATCCCATCGGGAAGTATGAATCCAAGATCTCGCTCACTCCGGCCGAGCGCGCGGAGGCGATTGCGCACATTGCGGAAACGCCCAAGCGCATGCGCAACGCCGTGGGCGGCCTTTCCGGAGGACAACTCGACACGCCCTATCGGCCCGGCGGATGGACTGTGCGCCAACTCGCGCACCACGTCCCGGACAGCCACATGAACGCCTATGTGCGCATGAAACTCGCGCTCACGGAAGACGAGCCTACGGTTAAGCCGTACGAAGAAGCGCTGTGGGCCGAGCTAGCGGATTCGCGGGAAACGCCCGTCGAAGTTTCTCTCGCGCTCTTGGAATTTTTGCACCTGCGCTGGGACATTTTGCTGCGCTCCTTGCAACCGGGGGATTTTGCGCGCCGCTTGCGACACCCGGCCCTGGGGCCGATGACGGTGGACCACGTTGTGCACCACTACGCCTGGCACGGGCGGCACCACGTCGAGCACATCACTTCGCTGCGCCAGCGCGAAGGCTGGAACTAGCCGGCTTGATGCTCACCGCGCTCCGCTACTACTGGATCACGGCGAAGGGTTTCCGGATGCGTCCGTGGGCCAGCCCGTACATTCGCTGGCGCCTCGAAACTTTCTTTGGCGGCGACATGCACGCGCTGGGCCCCGCGGAGTTCTTCCGGCTCATTTGGCGCGAGCGCAAGCAACTTTCCCAATTCATCGCCTGGGTGGCTGAGCGCTGGCGTGTGCAACACGGCCGTCCAAACTGACCTGTCCCATGCCCCTGAGTGCTATACTTGGGTCATAGATTCAATGTCGCGAAATGTTTTTCTTCCGCAATCCGCTATGAACGAACTGAAAATATTTCAGAAGACGGAATCGCTCCACGAAGGGCGCTGGTGGGAGCCGCTGCCGGACGGGCGCGTGCACTGCTATCTTTGCCCGCGGCATTGCCACATTGGGGAGGGGCAAGCCGGGTTTTGCTTTATCCGCGTGAATCAGGGCGGGAAGCTGTATAGCTTGGGATACGCTTCGCCGGCGGCGCTGCAAATCGATCCGATCGAGAAGAAGCCGCTCAATCATTTTCTGCCGGGCACGCGTGTGTTTTCGCTGGGCACCGCGGGCTGCAACATGGGATGCTTTTTCTGCCAGAACTGGGACATTTCAAAGTCAAAGGCCGACCAGGTTCGTTCAACGCATATTCCGCCGGAAGACATTGTCGCGCTGGCGATCCGCTACGGGTGTCCTTCGATTGCATTTACGTATAACGAGCCGACCATCTGGGGCGAGTATGTGATCGACATTTGCCACGCCGCGCGGGAAGCGGGAATCCGCACAGTCATGGTCACGAACGGCTACGTCACCAGGGAAGCGTTTCACGATATCTACGACCACGTGGACGCCGCGAACGTGGACCTGAAAGCGTTCACCGAAGGATTTTATGGCCGCATCACGCTCACGCATTTGCAGCCCGTGCTCGACACGCTGGTGTGGCTCAAAGAGGAAACGAACGTTTGGTTTGAAGTTACTAATCTTCTGATTCCGGACCTCAACGACGACGCGCGCGAAATCCGCCAACTCGCCGACTGGATTCTGGAACATCTCGGTCCCGACGTGCCTCTGCATTTCACGGCGTTCCATCCCGATTTCAAGCTGCAGGACAAGCCCAGAACGCCTCCCGAAACGCTGCACGCCGCCCGCACAATTGCGCTGGCCGCGGGGCTGCACTACGTCTACGAAGGGAATATCCATAGCGACGCTGCGCACACCATCTGTCCCGGCTGCGGCAAATTTGTGATTCGCCGTTCCTGGCACGATGTGCTCGAAAATTCGCTGCGCGACGGGGTGTGTTCTTCCTGCGGCCACAGGGTCCCGGGGCGGTGGACAAATGCTTCCGCTGCGTCCGGAGCCGCGGTTTTGCAGGCCTCCGAAAAAGTGGGAGATAAATACGGCGCGTTGAATCTTTGAATTGTGCGGACGGGCGATACTGTCGGGCGCAATAGGCAATCGGCGGGAGTCGAAATCCACAAATTAGCTGACTCGATTCGCAAGGCTCCCATTTCAAATCTCAAATCTGAAATGAATCCACCTCATAAATGAAACGCCAACAGAATTCAATGTGCCGCCATGGGCTATTGAGGGCTGCATTTCTAATGTCCTAGGTGTATTGGCCGTTTTCTGCCCTTTTTGAAGCCTTTTGGGCAGAAGGGGGCGGACATTACTTTTACAGACATCAATAAAGCCCTGTATTTCTTCGTGTCATGATGTCGCGGCTGAATCCGCGACCCACAAAACTCATTTATGAGATGGGTTCATTTCAAATTGAATATCTTGATGCGCGATTTTAAATCAATGGCAAGTGATGGCTCGTCGTTCATCACAAACCACGAATCACTACACGCGAATCACACTTCGGCTGTTGCTGCGGCCTCATTGCAAGCGGATCCTGAGTCGCAAGCCACCAGTCGCAAACGACGAGTCGCAAGCCCCAAGTCGCAGCCCAATAGTCACAACTCACCAGTCACAACGCTAAAGTCTCCCTAATGACTTACGTCCATCGGCATGTCCATGGGCATGCTGGAATCGTGAGGCGTCGAAGGCATTCCGGCGAGATACGCGTACATCCACAACTGCCATTTGCGGTCCAGTTCCAGGGGAGTGGTGCCCAAGGCCTTCGTGACTTCGGCAACGTTGGGGTGCGGCATTGTCGCGGCGTAGAGTTTTCTTACGGTGCCGGCGCCGCCGAATTCGGCGATTTCGCTGACCCATGCCGCGCCGAGCAGAGTCCGGTCATCGGCAGAGGAAATCTCGCCGCCGGGATCGCTCAGCAAACTCGCAAGCTTCTTGTGACCGAGACGTTGCTCCACTTCAGCGGCCGCCATTCCAATTTCCTCGCCGCGCCATTGGCCCACCAGCCAGAGCGCGATCCACCGGGCGACTTGCGCGTTCCCGGGCTTGCCCCATGCGGCGTAGAGAAGCGCTTGCGCATCGGCGGCTGCGGGAAGTTGGGGAGTCTGTCCGGTCAGCTTCGTGCGAATGGTCGTCCCCGCGGCCGCGTAAGGCTGCTGGCCAGGCTCTTCCGTCGGCGACGCGGAAAATGTGGGATCGAAGACGATACGGATGGTCATATTTGAACCGGCGCCGCCAAGTTTCTTGTTCAGCGCGGTGAACAGGGGCTCCCTGTTCGTTGCGAATACCGTCATGGCGCTCTGCGTGAACGCGCCCGCCGGGCATAGGATTTCGTAGTGCGCGGAAGTCACGCGCTGCATGAGCGATTCGCGGACGATGCGGCGAATCGTCCCGCCAAAAAAGAAAACCGCCGCGGCAATCGCTGCAATGCTCAGGGAAATGATAGTCAGAGGCTTGCTGAAGCCGCACTGCGATGTCGAATATGACGTCATGAGGGTACGTTGTCCGGTGGCCGGAGCCCGATGCTTTCGGCCGTCGCGGGCTGGAAATATTTTTCAACGTCGGTGTCGGGGAAGCCGCGATTATTCAGGTGGACGCGGAGTTGGCCTGCGGAAACGGGGCCGCGCGAAAGCAGGGCGCGGATCGATTCGTAGACGACCTGATGCTCCGGCTCAATGAAAACATGCCGGCAAAGAGATTGCATGAGCGTCACCCGCTGCTCGCGAGGAACCGACTCATCGCATAGCACGCGCAGAGCCTGGAATTCGGTTGCGGATTGTGTTTCACGATCCATGGGAACGGCCCGGCGAAATGTCCCTCCTTTAAAAAAAGTTCTGTTTTCCGCGGAACAATTTTTCCCGCGCGCTACAGTCAGTTTATTCCAGATGTGGCGCGACCGGCGAGGATTCTTCAATTGGGGAAATTCGCCAGGTCCGCCTGAGGGTTGTTCAGCGCGCGCCGGCTTGCGGGGAGGCGTTGCCAACCAAGCGAATTCTCGCAGCTTTTGCTTCGGCGTCGGACGGGTCCATAACCAGTCCGCTCTCGTATTCGCGCAGAGCCTCGGCCGGACGGCTGGTAAATTCCAACAATCGGCCGAGGCCGAAGTGGGCGTGGGTGTCAAACTGGTTGTCTGCCAGGGAACGACGATACGCTCTTTCGGCGCGCGGAAAATCCCGCCAGGATAGATAAATATCGCCCAACTGGTCGGACGCCTCCGCATTGAAATCGGCGGCTGCGGAGCGTTCGTATTCGGCGCGCGCATCCTCCGAACGGCCCTGGGCGAGCAGAAACTTGCCGTAGTCGTTGTGAGCGCGGGTCGAAAGTGGAGACAGCGTTATGGCCACGCGGAATTCCCAGTCGGCCTCGGCGCTGCGCTTCATCGCGGCCAGCGTCTCCGCCAGATTGACATGCGCCGTCGTGTACGCCGGAAGACTTCGCAATGCCCGCCGGGAGTAATCGACGGATTCGAGATATCGTTCCTGCCTCTGCCGGAGAAGGGCCATGTCGTCGAGCGCATAACC
This sequence comes from uncultured Acidobacteriota bacterium, assembly GCA_963813185.1. Classification (GTDB taxonomy): domain Bacteria; phylum Acidobacteriota; class Terriglobia; order Acidiferrales; family UBA7541; genus Palsa-360. Next base: position 230,513 of record CAWEYA010000015.1, on the reverse strand, counting down.
GTTTGTGGGGTCCATCGCCAGCGCCTCCAGCCATTCCCGCTCGGCCAATCCCAAGTTTCCCTGGTTGATGGCAGTCGAGCCGAGGTTGGTGCGGATCACGCTGGAATCATCCTGTGTTTCGGTGGCCCCGCGATACAGCATGGCCTCGTCGCCCCATTCCCGGTTGCGCGAAACTGTTCTCACCGCATAAGCAAGCGCAACCACGCAAAGCAGCGCCGGCACGGCGCGCGCCGCAAGCCTCGGAACGGAGGGGACGCTTCCTCTCCAGAGCTGTACAGCGCTCCAGGCAAGGAGCCAGCAGAATCCAACCGAAGGCAGATACAAATAGCGCTCGCCGTAGACACCTGCCGGCATCCACCGCGCATTCATGACCGGACCGAGCGGCAAGAAAACCCACGCAAATGCGAAGGAAACCATATGAGAGCGTTTCCACAACGCCGCAAAAAGGATTGCGCAAAGAGCGAGGCCCGCGAGTCCGAGAAGAACATTCGTGTCCGTGAAATGCTGGCTCGGGTGAAAGGCATAGAATGCCGACAGGCGCGCGGGCCAGATTAACTTCCCGAGGTAGCTGCCGATGAGGGCAATGGCCGAAAGGACCGTGTCATGCCAGGAGAGGTTTGGTCGAATGACGACGGCGGCGATTCCTCCCATGATCGCGGCGCGGGCGGTGAGATAGAGAGCAGCGACAATCCAAAGCGCGCTGTAGCGTGAGAATTTCTCCCGGAGCGTCGTAGTGGAGCGGTCGCCCCGGTAGAAATGTTCAAAGAGCATCACCAGGACTGGAAGAGTCATGGCCGTCTCTTTCGACAGCAGGGCCAGCGCGAAAGAAATGCACATCATCGCGCGCGGCCAGGCTCTTGCTTTCGATTCCGGCAGCTTCAAGTAGAACAAGAACGTCCCCAGATAAAACACGGCAAGGTTGAGATCGCCCACCGAGGCGATCCACGCGACAGGTTCGGTGTGGATGGGGTGCAGAGCGAACAGTCCGGCAGCGACGAGCGCCACGCGCTCATCATTGAGTCGCCGCAGGATGAGGAACACCAGCCAAACCGCAATTCCATTCAGCAGGACACTTACCATATGAAAACTGAAGGGAACTGCTCCCGCGATCTGGTACGACAGCAGGAACTCGAACGACATGATCGGGCGGTAGTAATTGGAAATGCCTTGCGCGCCATAAAACGACCAGGCGCTGGTCGTGAAAATTTGCCGTAGATAGCGGAAGGAGTGAACGTAGGGATTCGAGACCACCAGGAAGGAATCGTCATAGACGAACCAATTGAAAAAAATATTGCTGTATGGCAGAAAGGCGAGGAGGAACAGGATGACGAATGTGATCACGTCCCGATTCGTTTCCTGCTGTGCCTTGCTGGTGGGTCTTTTCGCGCGGGCCATTCCTTGATGCTACTGGATCGCGGCGGCGGAAACCATCTTCGCGGAGAGAGCCGGTAGCAGAACAGTCAGCCATGCGACGGATTGTCCTGCGTGGCGGATTCTGGAGTAGACTAACCGCGTTGCGGAGTGGAACGCATACGGAAGGGGATAAAGTCATGGCAAAGATTTCCCGGCTCTTGATTTTCCTGTCCTTGCTAGTGTTTGCCGGGGGCGCGCAGGCGCAAGAGCCGCCCGACTGGACCAATCCGTTTCCGCCCTACCGGATCATCGGAAATATTTATTACGTCGGGAGCCAGGGGCTTGGCGTCTACCTGATCGCCACGCCGCAAGGGAATATTTTGATCAACAGCAATCTGGAAAAGTCCGTGCCGATGATTCGGGAAAGCGTCGAGAAATTGGGCTTTCGCTTCAGCGACACCAAGATTCTTTTGATCAGCCACGCGCATTGGGATCACTGCGCGGGCAGCGCGGCGGTCAAGGAGTTGACCGGCGCGAAGTACATGGTGATGGATGCCGACGTGCCCGCGATCGAGGACGGCGGAAAGCTCAATTTCGGGCGCGATTCCAAATTCAGCGATTCCGGGGTTTCTCAATACCAGCCCGCCAAAGTCGATCGGGTCTTGCACGATGGCGATCAGGTGAAGCTCGGAGACACGGTACTCACCGCGCATCTCACGCCGGGACACACAAAAGGAACGACCACCTGGACGATGAAAGTGGCGGACGGAGGAAAGACATACAACGTGGTCATCGTGGGAAGCCCCAACGTGAATCCCGGATACAAGCTGGTGAACAACACGCTATATCCGCAAATCGCTTCCGACTACGAGCGCATGTTCCGCGTCCTGAAATCTTTGCCTTGCGACGTGTTTCTCGGCGCCCACGGAGATTACTACGGCATGGAGGCGAAGTACGCCCGAATGAAACTCGGCGGGCCAAATCCATTCATCGATCCCGAGGGCTACAAGAGTTATATTGCCGAGCGCGAGCAAACTTTCCGCGTGGAATTGGCAAAGCAGACGGCCGCAAGCCGATAGAGGCTGCATTCCGGGACCATATTTTGCGGGCGAAAACACACCGCGCAACCAGGATCGGAGGTTTTTTTGTGACGCACAAGACGCTCGGCATTTTCATCGCGGTAACGAGTTTCCTGGCCATTGCCGTTCCGCTGACGGCGCATCACGGCGCGGCGGGCTACGATATGGAAAAACAATTAGTGATGAAGGCCACCGTCACGGATTGGCTGTGGGCCAATCCTCATTGCTTCCTGCGCTACGATACGACGGATGACAAAGGTGAAGCGGCGCATTGGACCGTGGAAGTCAGCAATCCCGTGGACATGACCAGGCGCGGATGGTCCAAACATTCCTTAAATGCGGGCGATCAAGTCACCGTGACGGTGCGGCCCGCCCGGAACGGCGCCCCGGTCGGTCAACTCTTGAAGGTTGTCCTTCCCAATGGCCAGACATTGATTGGGTGGACCGCCACGGTGCGCTGACGCGGAAGCCGTCCGCGGGGTGCGGCGATCGCTTATGCGATATAGGGCATGTGCAAAAGCGAATGGCGTTCGCCAAGTGGTGCGTGAGGACTTCAAAATGCTCAGGCAGTTTGTGAACTCGATGATTGGAGGATTCGCGGTGCTGGCGCTTTGCGTAAGTATGCGTGCGCAGACTGCTCCGTCTCAACAACCCGAGGCGGCGAAGAACCGCAAGGCAGCCCCGGCTCCGCGGCGCGACCTCTCAGGAATTTGGGCCCCTGAAGATACGATGGAGGGAATCTCTCCAAGGGGCGTGAAATCGCACGCTCCTTTCACTTCTTTCGGAGAGAACATAGCCAACAACGTTTACAAGCCCGGAGACGGGCCCCGAAGAGTTCCCATCGGCCTGGTAAACGATCCGCTCGACAGTTGCGATCCCGCGGGCTTTCCGCGCGATCTGCTATTTGAGCTACGGCCTTTTCAGGTCGTGCAGACTCCCAGCAAATTGCTCATGGCATATCAGTACCAACAGGTTTGGCGCGTCATCTGGAAAGACGGGCGGGAACTTCCGAAGGATCCCGATTCGCGGTGGTATGGATATTCAGTGGGGAAGTGGGCGGATGATTATACGTTTGTCGTCCAGACGGTCGGGACCGATGAGCGAACCTGGCTCGACAATGCCGGCGACCCGCACAGCGGCGACATGCGCGTGGAGGAGACGTACCACCGCGTGGATCATGACACTGTTGAATTGACCGTGAAGATCGACGATCCGAAAATTTACAAGGAGCCTTGGCTGGCTCGCGATAAGCTGCGCCTCAAATTGCTGCCGGACAATACGGAAATTATGGAAATGATCTGCGCGCCGAGTGAAGCGGAAGAATATAAAAAGTCGATGGCCAATCCTCTCTCCAAGTAGTAGCTTGCTGCCGTTTAAACTAATTGCTCGGCAGAGCGGAGATGGGACGATTTACAGGATAGTCTTTCCAACCTAGGGTCAAATAAATCCCCGTCTCCCGGCGCTGAAAGCGCCGGCGCAAGCTAGCCCAGGGCAACACCCTGGGAATCGGAATCCCTCAATTGCATTGCGCCCTGAAAGTGCGCAGGAGCCCTTCCGCCCTTTCAGGGCGGACGAAATCACCTCGGCACGATCCCCGGGGCGTTGCCCCGGGCCGGTATGCTCCGCGCCGTTGGCGCGACACCATGGCCGTGTTTTCAGGCGAGGAAGTTACTGAAAAGGACCCGTGCAAATAGATAGATTCCAGGTCTGTGCGGCCCCTATCAGGAATGTTTGTGGGCCTATTTGTGTTTGTTTTCCACGTGCTCGTCAATCCACTTCAGGATCAGGTCCGCGACCTGGTTGCTGTTCTTGTCCTGCATTAGCATGTGGCTGTTGCCGAATTGCCCGTACTTCGGTAGGTGCATCAGGGTCGCGTCTCCGCCTGCGGCGTTGACCTGCTGCACGTATTTTGCGCAGGAGTCGAAACGTTCTTTCCACATCGTGGGCATGGAAGGAACATCGGCGAGGTGATCGCCGAAAACGACGAGCGTCGGAATTTTGGCCAGGTTTGAAAGCTGTTCTGGATTCAACGCGGGGCACACGGTTTCAATCGTGATCGTCGCTTTGATGTCCGTCGGATTGATGAGCGCGGCTTGCTCGGGGAAAAAACCCGATTCGGAGTGGCCCATCAAAACCGCGCCTTTTAGTTTGATCGCCAGGCCCGAAAGATTCGTCCACGTGGGATTGGCTGCGGGAAGCCCGCCGTTCAGATCCGGAATCACTTGCTTGCCGAACTCCTCGAACGCCTCCACCGGAAATTGTTCATCCGAGAACGCTTTTCCCATGCTGGGGCCGAAGCGGAAGAGCAGCCAGGCGATCTCGTGTGTCGCGGTCCGAATTTCGGGCATGTCGCTTGCTGGACGCTTTCCCAATTTTATTTCGTTGAGGACCGTGGCATCGAATCCGGAACGCGCGCGCGAGACCTGGTCGGGAAGATAAACGGCGCGATGCTTCCTTAGGAAATACTCGTTCCAGCCCATGCGCCCGTCGGGAGTGGTTTCGTAGCTCTTCGAGCTGAGGCGGCAGCCGTGCACCATGACGACCGGAACATGTGAGTCGGCGCCCTCGGGAATCTGATATTGCACGTACATTTGGTCGACCGTGATGTTTCCGGTGTTGATGCCGGTGCCCAGAAAACCGGTGGTTGATCCTGTGAGCGCATCCGTGTACACGGTGCGGCCGCCGACAAAGAAGCTGCCTTGCTCCTTCAGGAGCAGGGAATCGGCCATGGTCGCGACTGCCGCGGCCAGCAGCAGAACTATCATCGTCGCAAGCGTGACTGATGAGCGGACGGATTTGGAAAATCGAGGCGTGTTTTTCACGAGACTCTCCTCTGGCTGAATCTCCGGCTTGCGGAAAGGTACCACGCTTGGTCGCTCTGAGCGAAGCCCGGGAACGCCAATCTCCTGAATGGCGTCGTGCAAAACGCCAATCGGGAGATTGGCATTCCCGGATTTAGAGCTCGGCGATCGTAATCGCTCCCAGGGAAGCGGAGCTCACCAGCGCTGCGTATTTGGCGAAAACGCCGGTCTTGTAACGCGCCGCAGGCGGCTTCCATTTTGCGAGACGCGCCTTGATTTCGGCGTCGCTCAATTCGACGCGCAAACTTTTTGTCGCCAGGTCGAAAACAATTTGATCTCCCTCGGCGACAATGGCGATCGGTCCGCCGCGTGCGGCTTCGGGAGCGGCGTGGCCGGCCATCAGGCCGCGCGTCGCGCCGCTGAAGCGGCCATCGGTCAGGAGAGCCACGTCTTCGCCGAGGCCCATGCCCACGAGGGCGGAAGTGAGGCCGAGCATTTCGCGCATGCCTGGCCCTCCGCGCGGCCCTTCGTAGCGCACGATGACGACGTTGCCCTTTTTGATTTGCCCTTTGACGGCCGCATCCATCGCATTTTCCTCTTGATCGAAAACGCGCGCCGGTCCGCGATGGTAAGGCCTTTCGTGGCCGGAAGTTTTCACCACGCATCCTTCCGGAACCAGATTGCCCCGCAAAATCATCAGGCCGCCCGTATTTTTAATCGGGTCTGAAAGCGGGCGAACCACGTCCTGGCCCGAACGTTCTTTCGCGCCCTGCGCTTCTTCGTCCAGCGTTTTCAGGCTGGCCGTCATTTGCCCGCGATGGAGTAGGCCGGCGTCCAGCAGGCGCTTGGCCAGGAGCGCGGGCCCGCCGGCATTGTACAAATCGACGGCCGTGTACTTTCCCCAGGGCTTCATGTCGGCGAGGAGAGGCGTTTTTGCGCTGATGTCGCCGAAATCATCGAGATGAAGTTCGATGTCCGCTTCCTTAGCCATGGCGAGTAAATGCAGGACGGCGTTGGTGGAGCCGCCCGTCGCGACGACGGAGAAAATCGCATTTTCAAACGCCTGGCGGGTCAGGATTTTACGCGGCGTCAGGCCTTTCCGGAGCAGCTCCATCACCAGGGTGCCGGCGCGATACGCGGCTTCCTCCTTGCGCGGATCGGTGGCGGGAATATTACCCAGTCCGATAGGTGTCAGGCCGATAAATTCAAGCGCCGTTGCCATTGTGTTGGCGGTGAACTGTCCCCCACAGGCGCCCGCGCCCGGGCAGGCCACCGTCTCGATTTCCTTGAGGTCGGCGTCCGACATTTTCCCGGCGGAGTGCGCGCCGACGGCTTCAAACACATCTTGAATCGTGACATCGTGCCCGCGGAATCGACCCGGCTGAATCGAGCCGCCATAGAGGACAAGACTCGGCAGGTTCAGGCGCGTGAGGCCCATGGCGGTTGCGGGGATGGTCTTATCGCATCCGGCGAGAGCCACCATCGCGTCGAACATGTAGCCTAGTCCGACGAGCTCGATCGAGTCGGCGATCACTTCGCGGCTGACGAGCGAAGCCTTCATTCCCTCGGTGCCCATGGTTTCGCCATCACTGATCGCGATGGTGTTGAATTCGAGCGGCGTGCCGCCGGCGGCGCGGATTCCTTCCTTCACCCTTTCCGCGAGCTTGCGCAAGTGCGAATTGCAGGGCATGGCTTCGATCCACGTATTCGCAACGCCCACGAGCGGTTTTGCCAGGTCATCATCGGTGAGGCCGATCGCGTAAAAATAGGCGCGCGCGGGCGCCCTCGACGGGCCGTCCAGGATAATCCGGCTGTGTTCTCTGAGACGCGAATCCATCATTCCTCCGGAATAGTGGCTAGTGGCTAGTGGCGAGTGACGAGTACGTTGCACTGGGCATTTTTCACTAGCCACTAGCCACTCGGCCTAACTGGCTTACGCGCCTTCTGCGATCACGCGGTTCTTTTTCATCCAGGGCATCATTGAGCGCAATTCGGAGCCGACTTTTTCGATCGGGTGCTTCTGGCCGGCTTCGCGCAGCTGTTTGAAATTTTTGAGGCCGGTGGCGGCTTCGTTCATCCATTCCTTGGCGAATTTGCCGGATTGGATGTCTTTGAGGATGACCTTCATGCGTTCCTTGGTGGCCTTGTCGATTATGATGGGGCCGCGCGTCAAGTCGCCGTATTCGGCGGTGTTGGAAATCGAGTAGCGCATTTCGGAGATTCCACCTTCGTAGACCAGGTCCACGATCAGCTTCATCTCGTGGCAGCACTCGAAATAAGCCATCTCGGGCGCGTAGCCGGCTTCGACCAGCGTTTCGTACCCCGCCTGAATCAGCGCGGTGAGGCCGCCGCAAAGCACGGACTGTTCGCCGAAGAGGTCCGTTTCGGTTTCCTCGCGAAAATTTGTTTCAATCACTCCGGCGCGCGCGCCGCCGATGCCGCTGGCATAGGCCAGGCCGATTTTCTTGGTGTCGCCGGCAGGGTCTTGATGGATGGCCAGCAGGCAGGGAACTCCCGCGCCCTGCGAAAATTGATGGCGCACGAGGTGTCCCGGCCCTTTGGGCGCAACCATGAAGACATTGACTTCCTTGGGCGGCTTGATGAATCCGAAATGGATCGAGAAACCATGAGCGAGGGCGAGATATTTCCCGGCGCGCATGGCCGGTGCAACGTCGGCATCGTAGATGCCCGGCGTCAGCTCATCGGGAGTGAGGATCATGACGATGTCGCCTTCTTCCGCGGCCTGGCGCACCGTCAGCACTCGCAGCCCGGCCTTTTGCGCCTTGGCGACGGATGCGCTGGTACTCTTCAGGCCGACCACCACGTCGCAGCCGGAATCCGCCAGATTCATGGCGTGGGCATGGCCCTGCGATCCAAAACCGATCACGGCTATTTTTTTGTCTTTGATGTAATTCAAATCCGCGTCTTTATCGTAGTAAACCCGCACGATTCCTCCTGTGAAAATCCAGTCGGTTCAGTTTTCCGGTGTGTAGCGGCTCTTGTCGGAACCGCCCCCATTATGCCCGGTCGGGAGGCTCGCTTCCAGTGCCTCTGCTCAATCTCGGATCGACGGAATGCGAAATCGCCCGACCTGAGCAACTCTCCCAAACGGTGTGAGTTCATCGTGCCATGGCGGGCGCGGCGATGTCCACGATATCAAAGAATTCGCCGAGTTTGAGACTGGGCTGCTTCCGCCAGGGAATTGCGGGCCGAACGATGGAATGGCTTTTTCCATTTGGCCGAGCCGATCCAGCAACTTTTTTACACTCTATTCATCAAGAATTGAGCGCCTCTTAACCCCTAGTTCGAGAAAACGTACTAAAAACCCATCCTCGATGTTATCAGACATTAAATTCAGGAGGACGCACATGAAAGATTTCGCCCACGTGGCCACAAGACTGCTTTTTCGAACTTCGCGACAGATCTCTGGCCGTTTACGCCAAGCGATCGCCATGTTTGTGGTGTTAGCTGTGTCTTGGGCGCCCACCGCCCCGGGTCTGTATGCGGCCCCTGCGCCAGCCAAAGCGCGCGCAGCTTCTGACGGGGATCACAAAGGCGATCGCGACGCCAACGCCGACGGATGCAATCTCAAATCCGCTCGCGGCGATGCCCATCATGTGATTTATATTCAGTTCGATAACGTTCATTTCAGAAGGGATAATCCGAACGTGCCCTCTGACTTGGAGCAGATGCCCCACTTGCTAGACTATCTGACCGATAACGGCACGCTGCTGACAAACCATCACACGCCACTCATCTCTCACACTGCCGATGACATCATTACTTCCCTCACGGGCGTCTACGGGGACCGGCACGGCCAGCCGATTTCAAATAGCTTCGATTACTTCACTTCCTCGGGGCCATTCTTTACGTCCTCGTTTCAGTACTGGACTGACATCGTCGATCCGACGAACGACCCGACATATTACATGATCACTCCGGACGGCAAGAATGCGCCGGCCCCCTGGGTACCATGGACGCGAGCGGGCTGCAATGTAGGCGCTGTTTCGACTGCAAATATTGAACTGGAGAACACCGGAGGCGACCTCTTGACTGCGTTTGGTTCCGATCCCATCGAGCTAGGAATTGCTCAGGCCGAGGCGAGTTCCAATCCCAACAAAGCCGCAGCGGACTTTGAAGGCATCTCGATTCACTGCGCGAAAGGTAACCCAGTTTGCTCGACCGCGAACGGAGGCGAGGCGGACATTCTGCCGCAGGAGCCCGGGAGCTACTCCGGATACAATGCGCTCTACGGACACGTCTTCGTGGCGCCGGTGATCAGCCCGGGCGCAACGCTTTTGGACCTGGATGGGAACCCAATTACAGATAGCAACACGCCGAATAATGTTGGATTCCCGGGCTTTGGCGGAATTACGGCTGCTGAGTCTCTAGCATATGTGGCGGCAATGCAGGAGCACGGCGTCCCGGTCACCTACGCGTATATCTCCGACGCCCATGATAATCATCCAGCTCAGGGCGACACTCTTTACGGACCAGCGTCCTGCTTGACGGACCCCGAGAAGGGAGGCCTTGGCCCAGGGGACAGATGCTACGTAGATCAACTGGCATTTTATGACCGGGCGTTTGGGAAATTCTTTGACCGGCTCGCGGCCGACGGCATCACAAAGAAGAACACACTCTTTGTGATTACCGCGGATGAAAACGACCACTTCGCCGGGGGCCCCCCGTTCAACCAGGGCTGTGACGGCTTGACGATAGCATGTCTCTACACGCAGGGGTCTCAAAGCGTGATCGGCGAGATTGACGCCAACATGACCGGGTTGCTGGCTACCGAGCCCGCACCTTCCATAACGGCGGGATTCGATATTACCTTTGATATGGCACCGTCCTTTTATGTGGATGGAAATCCCCCGGCTGGCGATCCGTTGGCGCGCCAGTTCGAACGCGCGGCCGCTGGGCTTTGCGCGGTGAACCCGCGGACCGGCGCCGCCGATAAGCTGACCGCCGCGCTTGCCGACCCCGTGGAATTGAAGCTGCTTCATATGCTCACCGGCGACCCTCTGCGGAATCCGACGTTTACGATGTTCGGAAACCCCAATTATTTCTTCGTAACTGGACCACCCAATTGCAGCTCTCCATGCCTGGTCCAGGATCCGGGCTTCGCTTGGAACCACGGCGGCATCCAGCCGGAAATTGTTCATACTTGGCTAGGAATAGTTGGACCGGGTGTCCAAAATAAGGGCATTGATGACGATGTCTGGTCGGATCACACGGACATCCGTCCGACCATGCTCGCACTGACCGGCCTCCACGATGATTACGAGCATGAGGGGCGTGCACTCATCGAGGAATTTCACGATTGGGCATTGCCGGACGGCGTGATCGACAGCGGTGACGAATTCGTTGAACTGGCTCGCGCCTTCAAGAAGATCAATGCCCCCAATGCCGAGCTCGGCCGCGAAAGCCTCCGCATTTCAACGACGGCCCTGGCCGGTGACGATACGACATATGGCCATCTCGAAGACAAGCTCGCCGGGATCACTTCCGTTCGCGATCTCCTGGCCGGCGAGATGCTGGATCGGCTGGAAGACGCTGAGTTCAACAAACAAAAAATCTCCGGGTCGGAAGAACAGAAGCTCGTTCACGAGGCTAATGAATTGCTAGAGTACGTGAGGGACCTCGCGCATCACTAGCCTTTGTTGCGGAACAAGGGTTTGCTAGAGAAAGCCCCGCCTCTGAAGAGGCGGGGCTACAGCAGGTGTTTGTGTTTTTGCAAGTGCTGTCGCCCGGGTCTTCAGACCGGGGCTTTTCTTTGGTGCTGAGTCAATACTTCATGGCTAAATCGATTCATATTCTGGCTTGGGGATAGCATCCTAAGACTTTCACGGAATCCGTGAAATGCGTGAGCTCCTCGAGCGCCGCGCGAGTTTCGGGATCCTTTAGCGAGGCCTGCAGGTCGAGATAGAAGCAATAGCTCCATGGCGTCCCTGGAATGGGGCGGCTTTCAATTTTCAGCAAATTCAGGTTGCGTTTGGAGAAGGCGCTCAGAGCGGAACACAGCGAGCCCGGTTTATGCGCGAGGTGCAGGACGAGCGAGAGCTTGTCCGCGTTTGGCGCGACCTCCGCGGAAGCGGCCAGCAACAAGAAGCGCGTGTAATTCTCCGGGTGATCCTCGAGATGCTCGCGCAGAATTACTCCGCCATAGACTTTTGCCGCGCGCTGGCTGGCAATCCCCGCCTTCGTCGCGTCGCCCGCGCCCATCACTTCGCGAACGCTACCTGCAGTGTCGTCGGTGGCCACGCGCTTGATTGAAGGGTGGCTGGCGAAGAATCGCTCGCACTGGGCGAGCGCGACCGGGTGAGAAGAAACCTGCGTGATGCGCTCAAATGTTGCGCCCGGAACGCCAATCAGATTGTGAACGATGGGAATGACGACTTCGGCCTGGATGTGCAGCCCGCTGGAAATGAGCAAGTCGTAGGAGCGGTGAACCGATCCCGCCAAGCTGTTTTCGATCGGAGCAAGAATATAATCCGCGACGCCGTCCTTGATGCTGCCGTAGAGCGTCTCAAACGTGGCTCGCGGAACGAGTTGAATGTCTTCGCCCAGGAGCTTGACGGCGGCTTCTTCGCTGAATGCGCCGCGCTCGCCTTGAAAGGCGATTCGGGAGGATGGGGGGATTTTCATTCCCACCGTCCACGGATTAGTATTTGCGCGTGCAGGCGTCTCGACATAAGCACCCAAACTAGCAGGGGGCTAAGCCGTCAGTCAAACTTTGCATAAATTGGGGCTGTCCCTCGACTCAACCACGAAGACGCCCGTTCCGTCCCGAAAAACGCGGGACGGAACGGCCGCTACAAAACCATCCTGCATTATTGGGGGTGGGTTTTGCAGAGGCCGCCCGTCATATGGGCGGGCAGCCGTTTATTTCATCCAGAAGCAAATTTTTTTGAACTAACAACTCGGGCGAAAGATCACGCGCTAGGCTCGCGGGACCCGCTTTCCGCCGAGCACCGTCGCACTCGGGGAGAGCAGCTGGTGGCCGGTGATTTTGTTATTGTAATTGTCGAGAAAATCGAAATTCCCCTTCTGCAACTCGAGCACAGCGACGTCGGCGGGCGCGCCCACTTTGAGCGTGCCGCGGTCGTTGAACAACGGGAAGATGCGCGCAGCATTGACGGTGGCTCGCGCGATGGCCTGATCGAGCGTCATGCCGTAACCGAACAGCTTCGACATGCAGTTGGGAAGGTCGATGACCCCGGTCTCGTGGGCGTTCGTGTTCCAGTCGGTGGAGAATGTGTCGGGCCAGAAACCGGCCTTCATGATCGCGGCAATGGTGTCCCACCTCATGTGCCCTTTCTGGCCGTTGCCAACGTCGAACCAGACGCCGCGGCGGCGCGCCGCCAGCACTTCGGGCAGGATGTGGCCGCTATCGTCGATGATGCTGTTGGGCGGCGGCGCAAACATGTGGGTGACGATGTCGCCGCGCTTCAGAAGGGCGAAAAGTTTGGGAATGGGCGAGATGGTCTGTCCCATGTGGATCATCACGGGCAGGCTGAAGGAGGTGGCCACTTCCTGCGTGCGCCGCAGCACCTCGTAATCGTTCTCGCCCGCGACATCCTGCGACAGCCGTGCCTTGACGCCGACGATGAAGTCGCGATTCTTTGCGATCGCATCGCGGGCCGCGGCGACATCCGCGTTCCTCAGGTCCATCGTGTCGCCATCGGGCAGGATGCCGGCGCGGCCGATGTTGATCAGCACGCGGCCCTGCTGCGGCGAAGACCGGGCAACGGCAATCGTGTCGCCGATGTGATCGGCGCCTTGCGATCCCGCATCGATCCACCCGGTCACGCCGTCCTGCAGGACGAGGCCAGGCCCCTGTGTGAAGCGTCCGCAATGGGTGTGAATATCGAGCAGACCCGGGACGACAAGCTTGCCACTCGCGTCGAGGTTGTCGGCTGCGGCGCCGGCGATATTGGCTTCGATAGCGGCGATGCGGCCTCCTGAGATGGCCACGTCGCGGATCGCATCGAGCCGCACGGATGGGTCGATGACGCGCCCGCCCTTGATAATCAGGTCATAGCTTGCCGCGAATGCTCTCGGCACGCGGGCAAACATCGCCGCGCCCGCGCTTGCTGCGGCAACGGAAAGAAACCGGCGCCGGTTCACCATCTCAGCCTCCAAAATGAGTCTTGAATGTGAATTGCAAACCAGATATTGGGGGCGTCTGAGCTGTCTGTCAACAAGCGATCGCCAGGAGGCGTTTTTGTCGGGCCTGCCTTCAGGCGGGCACTTTGGAATCAGGCAGATGCTCGCCTGAAGGCGAGCGCTACACAAACCAATACCGAGTTCTCACAGTTACGCCAATAGCCCGGTAAAACGCCCGATTGGCATGCCAGGAATAAGCAGCCCACTCACCCAACACATTCCTATAATTTATTCAGCCCATCCAGGCCGGCGACTTTGTACGCTTCGGCAAAGGTCGGATAATTGAAAACGGTGTCGCGAAAATAATCCATGGTGCCGCCGAAGGTGAGCACAGCCTGGCCGATGTGCACGATTTCCGCGGCGCTTTCCCCGATGACGTGCACGCCGAGGACTTTGCGCGTGTCCGGGTGGAAGAGAATTTTCAACATGCCGGTGTGATCGCCGACAATCTGCGCTTTGGCCAGCTCTTCATATTTTGAAATGCCGACCTCAAAGGGGATGCGCGATTCGGTCAAAGTGGCTTCGGTCTGGCCAACCATGGAAATTTCGGGGATGGTGTAAATGCCGTATGGTAGAAAAGCCGCGCTCATTTCGGCGGGGGCGCCGAAAATGTGGCAACTGGCAAGGCGGCCCTGTTCCATGGACGTGGAAGCGAGCGAAGGGAAACCGATGACGTCGCCGGCCGCGTAGATATTGGGGACAGAAGTTTGGAAGGATGCATTCACCGCGAGCTTGCCGCGCGATTCCGTGGTGAGCCCCGCGGCTTCAAGGTTCAGCAGATCGGTATTGGCCTGGCGGCCTACCGCGTACATCAGGCAGGTGGCGTGAATGCGCTTTCCACTTTCGAGGCTTGCGGCCACGCGGCCGCGCTCGTCGGTTTGAATCGCCGTGACTTTTTCGCCGAGGCGGAAGATAGCCCCCTGCCGGCGCATGTGATAGCGCAACGCTTCCACGATTTCGGAATCTACAAAGTCCAGGAGCTCCGGCCTTTGCTCGATCAGAGTGACTTCCACGCCCATAGCCACGAGCATCGAGGCGTATTCGAGGCCGATTACGCCGCCGCCCACGATGATTAATTCGTGCGGGATTTCGTCCATCTGAAAGAACTGGTCGCTGGCGATGATTTTCTTGCCGTCAAAAGGGATGTCATCCGGGTGGGAAGGCCGCGTGCCGCAGGCGATCAGGACGTGGTTGGCATGAAGCATATGCGCTTGCGTCTCGCCTTGCACTTCGATGGTGTTGGCGTCCAGGAACTGGGCGGTGCCACAAAGCAGGTTGATCCCGTTGCGGTGCAATTGGTCGCGCACGACTCCGGTTTCCCGCTCCACGACCTGCGAGACGCGGGTGGCCAAATCGCTGATCGATATGCGGTCTTTGACGACGTAGTCGGCTCCGTAAAATGAGCGATGGCGGAATCCGGTGAGGTGAAGAATGGCTTCGCGCAGAGTCTTGCTGGGAACGGTGCCGCCATGGATGCAAACGCCGCCGACCATGTCGCTGCGGTCCACCATGGCCACGCGCTTGCCGAGCTTCGCAGCGGCGATAGCGCCTTTTTGACCCGCGGGCCCGCTTCCAATGACGACGAGGTCATATTGGATCGGCTGCATCAAACCTCTTCGACTTGTTTCACGCTGAATTTCAGTTTGCAAAGGTGGGTACCCTCACGGTTGAAATGGCCTGAAATCCGTTCGCGCCCAGTGTAAGGGAGCGCGGGATGAGAAACAATCGTAGTATCGGAAGGTCGCACATTCACGGGGCCCCTATTCTACAACCAATCCTTGTGTAAGTGGCTTGGATACAGCGAGTTTGCGACAGCCACGAACATCCGTGCAGATGCCTTCCATCGAGAAATTGAATCGGCGATGCCTGCAATGTCCAATCGTAAGACGCACAAATGAAAACCAGATTGCATTCCCAATAATTTTTATCGGCCACATGGTTCGTTCGCTTTACTGGCTTCCATGTGAATCCAAGTAGTGAGGCTGCCCGGGTCGAAACCGTGGGATAATGTGGGAAAAAGAGACGCGCGCCGCGGAAATCAGAGGAGAATTGTTGTAACCAATGTGCGCCTTACAGCCCTCTAAGACATTAGATTGAATGATGTGGACAGGAGCGAGACCCGGAACCTTTCGGACTGAAAATGCACATCTCCGCGCCATTCATACGACGGCCTGTTGCGACTTCACTTTTGAGCGTGGCGATCCTGCTCGCGGGCGGGGTGGCCTTTTATTTGCTGCCTGTGGCAGCGCTTCCCCACGTTGATTTTCCCACGATTTACGTTCGCGCATCCTTGCCGGGGGCAAGCCCGGAGACGGTAGCCTCGTCATTGGCTACTCCGCTGGAGCGCCAGTTCGGCCGGATTGCCGGCGTCACGCAGATGACGTCCACCAGCCAGTTGGGCAACACGGGGATCACGCTGCAGTTCGACCTGGACCGGGACATCAATGCGGCTTCGCGGGACGTGCAGGCGGCCATCAATGCAGCCGCCGGACAATTGCCTGCCGGGCTGCCAAGCCTGCCGTGGTACCGCAAGATTAATCCGTCGGAAACCGACATCCTCGATTTGTCAATTTCCTCGGATACGATTCCGAGGAGTCACTTATACGATTTGAGTGATTCCATCCTGGCGCAAAAAATTTCGCAAGTCGAGGGCGTGGGCCAGGTCAACACGTACGGGGGAGCAAAACCTGCGGTCCGCGTGGACTTAAATCCCAACGCCTTGGCCCACTATGGGCTCAGTTTGGAGGAAGTACGAATTGCGCTTCGGTCGGCGAACGCCAACACTCCAAAAGGGAATTTGGAAGATTCCTCCACCCGGTGGGTTTTGTATGACACCGATCAGCTCCTGAAACCAGAACAGTACGCCCCGTTGATCGTGGCCTATCGGAACGGGGCTCCGGTGCGCCTGAGCGACATCGCCAGAGTTACGGAGGGAATCGAAGACCTCAGAAATTCGGGTTATTCAAACGGTAAACCCGCCGTGGTGATCGGGATTGGCCGGCAACCCGGAGCCAACATTATTGAGACGGTTGACCGTATCAAAGCGCTGATGCCGGAGTTGCGGGCCTCGATCCCGCCATCGGTTACGCTGACTCCGACTTTCGATCGCACCACAACCATCCGGGCGTCTGTCAATGATATCGAATTCACGTTGTTGTTAACCGTCGCGCTCGTGGTGATGGTGATTTTTCTGTTCCTGCGCAATGCCTGGGCAACGTTGATCCCGAGTATCGCGGTGCCGCTTTCCATCATCGGGACGTTCGGAGTGATGTACCTTTTGGGTTATAGCCTCGATAACCTTTCCCTGATGGCGCTGGCGATCTGCACTGGATTTGTGGTGGACGACGCGATTGTGGTAATCGAAAACATTACTCGCTATCTGGAAGCCGGGGATTCGCCGCTGGCCGCGGCGATGAAGGGATCGCGCGAAATCGGGTTCACGGTATTGTCGATGAGCCTTTCGCTGATCGCAGTGTTCATACCCCTCCTGTTGATGGGCGGAATCATCGGAAGACTCTTCCGCGAATTTGCAATCACATTGAGCGTGGCGATCCTGGTTTCCTTGTGCGTGTCATTGACCACGACTCCGATGATGTGCGCCCTGTTCCTGAAATCGGAAAAGGACATGAAGCACGGAAAATTGTATCTGGCGAGCGAGCGTGTATTTCAATGGGCGGTGTCAACCTATGCTTCCGGGTTGCGCTGGGTCCTACGCCATCAACCCTTTATGCTGGTGCTGACCGGCGCGACGATTTGCCTCAGCGTGTATTTATATGTCGTCATTCCCAAAGGTTTCTTCCCGCAGCAGGATACCGGCCTGATGGCTGGGAATATCCTCGGATCCCAGGATACTTCGTTTCCCGTGATGCAGGATAAATTGAAGGAATACACCGACATAGTCATGCGAGACCCCGCGGTGAAAGCCACGGCGGCAAACACCGGGGGCGGGGCTGAAAATACCGGGCGTATGCAGATCGAATTAAAGCCGATCGCCGAACGCAAGGTCACCGTCGATCAAGTCATCGCGCGCCTGCGGCGAAAACTTGCAGTGGTTCCCGGGGCTACACTGTTCCTCCGGGCGTATCAAGATATCTCGGTTGGCGGGCGGATCAGCAGTTCGCAATATCAGTACACGCTATCGAGTGAAAATCTCACCGACCTTCAGGAATGGGCGCCCCGTGTCGAGGCCAAAATGAGGCAGATGCGACGCTTGCGGGACATCGCCAGCGATCAACAGACGCGCGGATTGCAAGCCAGCCTGGTGATTGACCGTGATACCGCCTCGCGACTCGGAATTTCTCCCGCGACCATCGACAACACGCTCTATGACGCTTTCGGCCAGCGGCAGGTATCCACGATGTACACGCAAATGAACCAGTATCACGTCGTGATGGAAGTCGATTCGGTTTTCCGGAACAGCACGGACGCGATCCAAGGCCTCTATGTGCGATCGTCAAACGGAAGCCAGGTGCCTTTGAGCGCTTTTACCCACTATGAAACAAAGAATACGGCACTCGCCGTAAACCATCAGGGGCAATTTCCGGCGGTCACGATCTCGTTCAATCTCGGCGAGGGAGTGGCTTTGGGCGACGCCGTGACGGATATCGAGTCGACCGTTTTACAAATGGGACTTCCTTCCGATATTCATCCCACGTTCCAGGGAAACGCTCAGGCCTTCCAGTCTTCCCTGTCGAGCCAGCCATGGCTCATTCTGGCCGCGCTGGTTGCTGTGTACATCGTGCTGGGGATGCTTTACGAAAGTTACATCCATCCGGTAACAATCCTATCCACTTTACCCTCGGCGGGGGTGGGAGCTCTTTTGGCTTTGCTGGCATTCCAC
Source organism: uncultured Acidobacteriota bacterium (assembly GCA_963813185.1). Lineage (GTDB taxonomy): Bacteria > Acidobacteriota > Terriglobia > Acidiferrales > UBA7541 > Palsa-360. The sequence continues at coordinate 212,274 of CAWEYA010000015.1, read as the reverse complement.
AACGAATTGACCGTGATTGCGCTCATTGGAATTGTCTTGTTGATCGGCATTGTCAAAAAGAATGCCATCATGATGATTGATTTTGCCCTGGATGCGGAACGGTCCGGGAAAACTCCCGAGGAAGCCATTTATCAGGCCTGCCTGCTGCGCTTTCGTCCCATCATGATGACCACGATGGCGGCGCTCTTCGGAGGACTGCCGCTGGCGTTGATGACCGGCACCGGAGCGGAATTGCGCAGGCCGCTGGGCATCAGCATCGTCGGGGGACTGATGGTCAGCCAAGCCCTCACGCTTTACACGACTCCGGTAATTTATCTTTATATGGACCGGCTGCAAATGCGGTTCCGTCGGCGCAAGCCCGTGCCCGCGATTCCCGGCAAAGTTCCTCCAACCCCGGCGTCCCTGCAAGGCCCATCGCTGACATAAGCATCGAAGTGCCGTAGAATCTGGGACGGAACGCAGCATGAAAATCCTTCCCTCCATTGCGACCGCAGTCCTGCTGTCCGGGCTATGCCTCAGCCTGCTTGCGTATCAGGGCCGCGTGTTCGAGGAAGACGATGAGACCCCGTCGCTTGCTGCCGATGCGCATGCCAATGCGGAATGGGCGTTTGCCCGTTACCATTTCAGGTCGAGCGATGAATACGGCGGTTTCCGGCGTTTCCAGCTGTGGAGAGCGGATTATCCGAAAGCGGACCGGCAATTCACAATGGGTGTGCGTCGCCTTACCCGGCTGCATGCACGGGGAGTGGAACAGATTGTCGACGCGGACTCCGACGAGCTATTCAACTGGCCCTGGATTTATATGGAACATGGCAATGGCTGGAATCTCACCGAGGATGAGGCGGCGCGGCTGCGGCAGTATCTGCTGAGGGGCGGTTTTCTGTTGTCGGATGATACGCATGGAGATTATGAATGGGAGGCGCTCGTCCGAGGCTTGGAAATGATTCTCCCCGGCCGGCCGATTGAAGATTTGAAGAACGGCGACGAAATTTTTCATGTGATGTACGACCTGGACGACAGAGTCCAGATTCACGGCACACGATTTATCTGGGGAGGCTGGCCTTATTTGCCCGATATGGCCGTGCCGAAATGGAGAGCGATTCGTGATGACAAAGGCCGAATCATCGTGGCCATCTGCCACAACTCTGATGTGGGCGACGCCTGGGAATGGGCCGACAGTCCTCACTATCCCGAACGAGAAACTGGGCTGGCCTATCGAATCGGGATCAACTATATCCTTTTTGACATGACGCATTAATTTCTGCGGGGCGAAGTTGCCGTCTGGATTTGCGGAGGCAAACAGAATCCAATCCTTGCAAAAGTTCCGGGCCTGATTTTGTCCCGCAGGCGAGGATTCTTTTGTTCTGCATTTGCGAGGGCTGAGCAACGATGCGAAATGAGGTTGACGCGGCACACCTGAGGACGTATGTTTTGCGCAAAGTTCGTTATGGGACCGGAAATTCTCGATGCGTGTTCCCCGCAGCGGGGGATTGAGCCACCGATCGCCAAAGAACAAGGGAGATTAAATCGTGGGACACAAACGCAATGGCAGGAGCTTCCACTTCGTTTTGCCGTTTCTGCTGGCAGCGACGGCGCCGATATCCGTCCCGGCGCAGAGCATTCCGCCGGACGGGCCGGCCATCCCGACTATTGCGCCGACCGGTGGACCAGGCGTAGCCGAGCCGGCGCCCAACCCTCCCGATCAGCAATCTCAATGGAACATGGAACTCGCGGGTTGGAGCGACCTCCAGGGCCGTTCGGCATACCAGCCGATCATCATTAAAGAAGGGGACCGTGAAATCGCCTACGTCGGTCACCATACCGGCAGCGCTATGAATCCGCTCACGGGCGTGATGGAGCCCAATGGGACTTCGATTGTGGATGTGACGGATCCGGCGAAGCCCAAGTACCTGGCTCATATTCCGGGCTCCACGGAAGCAGGCGAAGAAGCGGGTGGCTCGCAGATGGTGCGCGTGTGCAGCGGGAGCGTCTTGCCGCACGGAGTGCGCGGCAAATGGTACTTGTTGCGGCCGCTCGGATCGAAGGCGCAGGAAATCTATGACGTTAGCGATCCCGCGCACCCGACTCGGTCTGACGCAAATCGTGGGCGATCTCGATCACACGCACAAGAGCTGGTGGGAATGCGATACGGGAATCGCCTACCTGGTCGCCAATGCGCCGGCCGAAGGGTGGAAGGGCCAGCATATGAAGATTTACGATCTGAGCGACCCGGCGAAGCCCATCTACATTCGAGACTTTGGTCTGCTCGGCCAGCAGCCCAACGCGACGTCGCACGAAGGCGTGGTGGAAGGCATCGCAATACACGGCATGATTTCGGCAGGCACCGCTAAAAATAGAGTCTATGCCGCCTATGGCACGGGAGCGAACGGCGTCATTCAGATTCTGGATCGAAAGAAGCTGCTCGCCGCTTTTGAGAACCCCAAGAAACCAACGACGGAAGAAATGCTGGCTCCGCAGTTGGGATACCTGACTATGTCGCCTGATCAGGGAGCGCACACCACGTTTCCGATTTTTGGCGAGCCAATGCCTGGATTCCAGGGGCACTCTGCGCTCAGGAATCGGGACCTCTTGATTGTTCCGTCGGAATCTTCACGAGGAGACCACTGTTCCCCCGGTCCCGCGGGAGATCGCGCCGGGCCGCACCTGGCATTCCTCGTGGACATCAGCAATGAAGCTACGCCTTGGCCGCTTTCGACGTTTCGTGTGCCGGAAAATCCGGGAGATTACTGCGGCAAGGGCGGGCGGTTCGGCGCGCATGCGGTCGCCGAATCGTTTTATCCTCCTTACTACGGGAAGATCGCGATTTTTTCCTGGTTCAATGCGGGCACTCGCGTTTTCGATATTCGCGATCCCTTTGCGGTGCAAGAAGTCGCCTATTTCATTCCCGCGCCAAACAAAAACACGATGGCATTCTGCCCGGAGGACGGAGTCAGCCATCCCGCCGGCGATCCCAAGATTACTGCCGCCTGCCAAAAAGTGATTGAAACGAATAACGTCGAGGTTGACGATCGCGGGCTGATCTACAGCGCGGACCGCGCGGGGAGCGGGCTGCATATCATGCGGCTCACGGGGCATGCGAAGGAGATCGTGGCGGCAAAATAAATCCGTTCAAATAGGACGGGCTTCAGAGCCCGTGTGGCAACTGCCATATCTTTGTAAGGCACGGCTTTGCAGGCTGCGGAAAAATTCCAAAAGTGTTATTCCGAGGGCGCAGTTTGCCCGAGGAATCTGCTTTTTTCTTGGGTTTGGCGAAAAAGCAGATCCCTCGCTTCGCTCGGGATGACATTAAACTACTTTTTTCCGCAGCCTCTTCAGCCGTGCCGTAAAGTACGCAAATTCAAAGCGGCTTCAGCCGCCGGCCTGATCGAAATCGAGTTGCCACACAGGCTCTTTAGCCTGTCTTCTCTTGCGCTTCCAAACCAAAGGCAGACAGGCTGAAGCCCGTCCTACTTTTCGTGGTAGACGTATTTGTTATTGTCGCAGACGTATTCCGCGATTTCCCAGCCCGGCTTCAGATGGTAGATTTGCGATGCGGTCCACGACTTTGTGTACGCCTTTGAATCTTCAATTGTGAAATCGTCCACCAGGGTGTTGTGGTCGGCGCGGTGGATGCGCTCCACGACATGCAGAGCGTCCGAGTGCGGCAGGCCGGCGTGATCGAGCCAAGTCACATCGTTGAATCCAATGGTGTCGACGACCAGCGTTTCGCCTTCCCATTTACCGACGGAATCGCCATTGTAAGTCGGGTCGAAATCTTTACGGTGGTCGCGGTTCAGATGGATTTGGCGCAATTGGTTTCCGGCCTCTTCATAGATCAGCACCATGTCCGGAACTTGAAAAATCTGCATGGGCAGAGGCACGAACATCAAGCGGGGAATTCCGTGAGGCAAGCAGGCCAGATTCGGGTCGTTCACCAGAGTGTCGGCTTTCTTGAATTGCGATTCGCCCCAGGGCGTAAACGGCGGCGTAGTCCCTTTCGGAAATAGGGCCGGGTGAAACTGGTCAATCATCCACACTCCCGTGAGGTCGGGCGCGCCTGCGGCCTTGGATCGATTCGCGGTCTGGGCAAAAATGGCGGGCAAGAAGAAAAGAAATGCGGTGCCGCATACCACCGAACTCTTCAAACGATTTCGCACCATGAAACTCCTTCACCTGAGGAGGATTGGAAGACGGCTCACCTGACCTGCGCCGAGAGTTCCTGCCCGTTTGCAAACGCGACCTTTTCGAGACGCATTACCGTTCTGCCGTCTTTGGCGCGATTTCCATAAATCGTGATGGCGTCGCCGGGTTTGACCGTGTCTCGCTTCCAATTGACCCTGGCGAGCATGCCCAGGCTGGCCAGTTCGGCGGTCCATTCCACCGCGTTGCCCTTGTCGTCTTTGGCCTCGATGTAAATGTAGGCGTGAGGATTGCTCCACTCGAATTTTGTGACCGTGCCTTTGATAGGAGTCACGGTGGCCATGTCATATTCCGCTGTGGAGTGGTGAGCGAAGACCGCGCCGGGCAGCAGGATCGCACCTGCCGCGAGCGCAAAAACGAACATGAACCGCCTGGAGTTCACCGCGAATCCTCCGGAAAAGCTGGAATTGTCCAATTCAGGCCGCGCAGGGAAACATATGCCCGGGGTTGTTCTCTGTCAACTGCATTCGTTAAATCAATCCTTAAACTCGATTGTGCGGGCCGGACGAAAATGCGGCCGAGTAAATCTCGATGCGGACCTTATGCAATGTGCGTTGATGCTCACGGGAGAATGTGAGGACGAGACTTGTTTTGCGCGCGGCTCGACATCATAATGGAAAGAGTTGCCATGTCTAGAATGAAAGAATTTAGATTCGCTTTGCTGGCTGTCGCCGGACTTGGTGTGCTCTGCGCCTTGCGCGTACTGCCGCCTCGGGCCTCTGCCGCTGCGACCGCGGCTCGCGCGGATGACGCGAATTCGCCGGTGATCCGTTTTGTGAAAAATCCGGAAGTGGCGCCGCCTCTGCAGGCTCAGGATTTGTCCGGAAAACCGGTGAACAAGGAAAACTGGACCGGGAAAGTCGTGCTGGTGAATTTCTGGGCGACCTGGTGTCCTCCATGCCGCGAGGAAATTCCCGAATTGCTGGCGCTGAAAAAAGAATACAAGGACCGGCTGGAGATCGTCGGGATTTCCGAGGATGACGATCCGCCGGAAAATGTGTTGAAGTTCGCGCGGCAGAAGGGAATGACGTATCCGGTCGTGATGGCCACGCCTGAGTTGGTCGAGGCCTATGGCGGCGTCCCTGCTCTGCCCACCTCGTTCCTGATCGATACGCAGGGCCGGGTTGTGCAGAAGCACAGCGGGTTGTACCCGATCGAGGCGTATGACCTCGAAATCCGCACGCTGCTGGGCATGCCCACGAATGCGCGCGTGGAGACTTTTGTGGATACCGGGCAGGTATTCCTGAGAAATGCGGCCAACGCGACGGAATTGCCCGGCGTCAGTTTCAAAGGATTGACTGCGGAACAGAAAAAGCGCGCCCTTCGCCGCTTGAATTCGGAAAGCTGCACGTGCGGCTGCAAACTGACGCTTTCGCAATGCCGGGTGAACGACGGGGAATGTCCGGTCAGCGGCAAACTGGCGGCCCAGGTCGTGAAGGAAGTTGCCGGCGGCGCAAAACCGGCGCGAACGCCGCCTGCGAAGGGGACGAGTTCGATCACGCAATAAGTAGGACGGGCTTCAGCCTGTCGGTTTAGATTTCCCTTTACTCTAACCCAACCCCAACAGGCTGAAGCCTGTTCTACTCGGAGGTACAACAACATGTTGCGAAGCGGCGCGAGTTGCAATTCATCGAGCGAGGTTGTGGCGCTTCCGGATCCCGCGGTGGACAATCCACTGGCTGCGGCAAAGGGGAGGGAGACTGCTGTCATTGCGGGCGGCTGTTTTTGGGGAATTCAGGCGGTGTTTGAGCGCTTGAAGGGCGTCCTTGGCGCCATCTCCGGATATTCGGGAGGAGCGGCAAACACGGCGACCTATGAAACCGTGTGCTCAGGCCGCACCGGGCATGCGGAGTCTGTCGAACTTGTTTTCGACCCGTCGCAGATTTCGTTTGGGCAGATCTTGAAGGTTTTTTTTTCCGTCGCCCACAATCCCACGCAACTCAACCGGCAAGGGCCCGACCATGGCACGCAGTATCGCTCCGCAATTTTTTACACGTCCGAAGACCAGAAGCGAATCAGCGAGGCGTATGTGAAGCAACTGGACTCGGCCAAGGTTTTCGGGCAGCCCATCGTCACGCAGATTGTTCCGCTCGAAAAGTTTTATCCCGCCGAAGATTATCACCAGGGGTACATGGATCTGCATCCCGAGAACATGTACATCGTGATCAACGACTATCCAAAGGTTGAAAATCTAAGAAAGTATTATCCATCGTTGTTTGTGGAGAGGAAGTAAACGAAGCTGGGATTCTGGCGAAACTGAACGCTGTTCGAGAAGGAAGCCTAACGGCGTTCTGGGATGAACCCGGACACCATGTACATTGGCCCCGGAGCGCGACCAGCGCTCCGGTTACTATGAGACCGATTTTGGGGCCACGTTCTTTTCCAACATCGGGTCGGCGTGCCGTTGGATAATCTTCCAGGCGCCATTCTCCCGGCGATAGAGTTGTGTAACACGTAACGCGAAAGGACGAACCCCGTCGGTTCCCTGCAATCGCGCCTCACCACTTTCAATCCAAATGGTATAACCAAGACTCCCACTGTCTTCGATGGCGAGCAGGTGGAATGTGATGTGTCCCTCAAGAAAGCGAGTTACAGCCCAGTCAAGGCGAGGACCGACCTGTTTCCAGCCGCGCTCGTATGCACCCCACGCACCCATGATGGTCACATCTTCGGTGTGCGAGAAAAGCGCCTTAATGGGTTCAGGGTTGCCCTTACAGGCCTGCTGAATTGCAGATTGGACCTGAGTCACTATCTGTTGAAAATCGTCTTGTGTAGCCATCAATGCTCCTCAACCAACTGCAGCTTTATTTCCATGGGCAGTAATGATCGGAACCGAATTTCCTTTTGAATTATGCCTGGAAGAACAGGCGGAATTTTGAATTGACGCTTTAAAGGAAAATCCCGGAAGCAGCAGGCCGACTTCCGGGATTCTTGAAGGCTTATTAGCGGAAAACTAGTTCGCGAGCGGGTCGGGCCGCAACTGGAACTTCACGGCCTTGCTGGTTGTGCCTTTGCCGCCTTCGATGTGCCACGGGGTGCGAGTGGCGTAGGTGGACCAGAGTCCCTTGCCCTTCCAACCGGCGTTGGGATCGTCGATGCGGCCGTCCAGGCTCTTGGCGAAGAAGCCCATGGGGTAGGGAACGCGCATCACGACGAACTTGCCGGTCTTGGGGTCGAGGGCTTCGAGTGCGTCGTTGTCGTTTCCAGTGGCAATCGGAATGTTCTTGCCCATTCCGAAGGTGTCAAATTGATCGACCCAATTGTAATAGTTCGTGTCGGCGCTGCCGTACTCCGTCTGCCCCTGGAAGCTCGGTCCGGGCGTGCGATAGAGCGTCCAGCCTTCGGGGCAGTGCTGGCCGGTGGCAGTGGGGCCGTTGAGCGGGCCTTTGCACTTGCGGCGGTCAAAGCTGGCGAAGTGTCCGCTGGCGAGCACGGTCCAAACCACGCCGTCGCGGGTGATGTCCATTCCACGCGGTGAAAAGCCCTGCACGGGGGCCTTCGGATTGTTCCAGGGCACTTCGTAAATTTCCGCGAGAGCAGTGCGCGGGGGATCCGAGCCGAGATTCAAGCGAACGAGTGCGCCGGGGAAGCCAAGCACCGTGCCCCAAATCGAGCCATCGGCCGGGCTCGGGCTCACGCCATAGAAGCCCACCTTGATGCGCATATCCTTGGTGGGATCCATCGGCTGGCCGGGCTCCGTGTATTCATCGCGCTTGCCGTTGCCGTTGGTGTCCAGAACGAACGGCGTCCAGCCCTGCGATTTTTCCGAGTCGTGCGTTTCATCATACATTTTCGTGTTCAGCCAGCCGACATTGTCGCCGCCGGGATTGCTGAACCACAGAGTGCTGTTGGCGTCCTCACCGAACATCAGGTGCTGCGAACTGCTGCACATGTCCACGAGCGTCCACTTTCCCGTCTTCGGATCGTAGAAGTTCGTCTGCCGCGAACTGCTTGCAAGCGGGAGCACCATCGCGGACTCGAGGCTCGAACCCTTCTTGCAGTAGTCTGGATTTTCCCGGGGGCGCGTGGCAGCTGCGGTCCAGATTCGGCCCTGGGAATCCATCATCAAGCTGTGCGCGGTGGCATGAGAGATGGCCACTGTCTCGTTCCCCCAATACGGAGAAGGTTCGAGCACTTCTTCCGGCTCGGCCATGGGAGTCCCGGGTTTATACGGGATCGCAATCTGGGTAAACGAGTTCTTGGCCGGATCGAGAACCGTGATGAAGTCCGAGCCATCTTCATGGACTCCATAGACCAGTCCGTTGGGATTGGAACTCGGATTCCGGCGATCGACGGAAATTTCGTCGTGGAAATATTCTTTCGGAGTGGCCCAATCCCACTGGGTGATTACGACGTTGCGCTCCATGCCTTGCGGGCGCGGAGGAGCGGGCGGCAATTCGCCGTTCTTGATGCGATCGCTCCAATCGGCATATTCCGAGAGCATGCGCTTGCGGCCGACGCGCGTGGCGACGGCGCTCATCATGCTGCCGACTTGGGCGGACTGAATGCGGCGGTCCCAGGCAGCGTAGGAAGTGTCAAACGCGCCGAGGCTGGAAGGAATCGTGCGCGTGGCCTTGTCGCCGATCTGGTGGCAGGATTCGCAGCCGTCGGTCTTTACGTTCTCAACCCAATTTCCCTGATCCTTGATGCGCTCGGAGATGCCATTCCCCTTGTCGCCGGTGCCAGGGAAATCGCTCTTCGGTGGAATGTGCAGCAGGGAATACCAGTAGGCGGCAGGATAATATTGCGCCGCTGTGTGCGCGTCGGGCGCGATCACCGCAGTCAAATCGAGCATCTTGCCCGGCATCGCTTTCACTTTGGGAGAATCGACGAGTCCGTATCCGCGCACCCAGACGTCGTAAGTCGCTTTGGGCAGCTGGGGAATGACGTAGCGGCCTTGATCGTCGGTGACAACAATTTTGCGATAGCCCGTGGGCAGATCTTTGGTTTCAGCGATCACCCATACGCCCGCTTCCGGGCCTTTTGAGCTGGTGACCACTCCTCCGATGTCGTCGGAAACGATTTTAATTTCCGCGGCGGGCTTACGCGCCGTGTGGCCGGTGCGCACGATTCCCAGGAATACGGTGAGAGTGATTGCCACGATTCCGACGTACGACATTCTTTTGTTCATATCGCTGATCTCCTTCGGCGGCTGGGCCAAGGCCAGGGCATCCTCAATCGAAGATTGGGATGCGCAACAACACCCTGAATTGAGGGCCGTGAGAAATCGTATGCCCAACCGAAACCATTGTCAATCGCATGTACCACGTGATCGACAGCTTTCCAAAGCCCAAAAATCTGCGCCAGCACGATCGGTCACAGTTTGTTGAGAAAGGGTAAGGGCGCTTAGTCGGCTAACGGGAAAATTCAATTTTTCCTTAGGATCCTAGAAAAATTGAAGTGGTTCACGGCTCCGTGGGGAGTGGAAAGCTCATGTGACCACTTTTATGAGGTTGTTTTGATGGGGGGGAGGACAAGATTCTAAACCCGCACCCTTGCAGAAAATGCAGGGGTGCGGCACCCGGTTCAGGCCGCTACGGCATGCCGCCAAATTTAAAAGTCAAGGCCCGATAAAAAACGCCCGGAGTCCACTGACTGTCTTCGGGCGTTTCGTTTGAAAGTTAAATTAACTAATTCGCGAGCGGATCGGGGCGCAGCTGGAATTTTACTGCTTTGCTGGTTGTGCCCTTTCCACCTTCGATGTGCCAGGGTGCGCGCGTGGCGTAGGTGGACCACAAGCCACGGCCTTTCCAGCCAGTTTTTGGATCGTCGATTCGGCCGTCCAGGCTTTTGGCGAAGAAGCCCATGGGGTAGGGAACACGCATCACGATGAACTTACCGGTAGCCGTATCCAGAACATCCAGCGCGTCTGTGTCATTGCCGGTAGCGACAGGTACGTTCTTTCCCATACCGAGGGTATCGAACTCATCGACCCAGTTGTAGTAGTTCAAATCGGCGCTGCCATAGTCAGCGAGGCCTTTGAAGCTTGGGCCGGGCGTGCGGTACAGCGTCCAACCTTCCGGGCATTGCTTGCCGGTCGCGGCAGGGCCATTCAGCGGGCCTTTGCACTTGCGGCGGTCGAAGCTGGCAAAATGGCCGCTGGCGAGGACAGTCCAAACGACGCCATTGGTGTCAATGTCCAATCCCCGCGGTGAGAAGCCCTGCACGGCGGCTTTCGGTTCGTTCCAGGGAACTTCGTAATATTCTGCGAGTGCAGTCTTGGCCGGATCTGGTCCCGGGTTCAGGCGAACAATTCCTCCGGGGAAGCCGAGCACGGTCCCCCAGATGGACCCATCCGCAGGGCTGGGAATGATGCCGTAATATCCAACCTTGATCCGCGTGTCTTTCGTGGGGTCGGTTGGCTGGCCGGGTTCGGTGTAATCATCCCGCTTGCCGTTTCCGTTTGTGTCCAGAACAAAAGGAGTCCAGCCTTGGGATTTCTGAGCGTCGTGAGTTTCGTCAAACATTTTCGTGTTCAACCATCCCACGTAGTCGGTGCCCGGATGTCCAATCCACAGCGTGTGATTTGCGTCAGGGGCAAAATTCAAGTGCAGTGAGCTCGAGCACATGTCGACAAGAGTCCATTGTTTTGTCTTGGGGTCGAACATGTTCACCTGCCGAGAGCCTTTCTCTATCGGGAAAGCGATTGCCGACGCAAGGCTGGATCCCGCTTTGCAGAATGCAGGGTTGTCGTGATCGCGTGTTTGGGAAGCAGTCCAAATTCTGCCCTGAGAATCCATCGCTAAACTGTGCGCTGCGGCTCGGGCTGTAGAGATCGCCTCGGATCCCCAATAGGGTGAGGGTTCCAGCACTTCGGGGGGCTCAATGAGAGGAGTTCCTGGATTCGAGGGAATTGGAATCTCGGTAAACGAGTTCTTCGTTGGATCAAGAATCGTTAAGAGATCCGTGCTTTCCTCATGTACTCCATAGACCAAGCCGTTGGGGTTCATGGTGGGATTCCAGCGGTCCACGGTGATTTCGTCATGGAAATAGTCCTTTTGTCCGGACCAATCCCACTGCGTGATCACCACGTTTCGTTCCTTGCCCTGCGGACGCGGCGGGACGGGCGGCAATTCACCAGCCTTGATACGATCCGTCCAGTCCGCATATTCCATTAGCAGCCGCTTTTTTCCTGCTCGATTGGCCGACGTATTCATTGCGCTACCAACTTGGCCCGACTGAATGCGCCGTTCCCACGCGGCATACGAGGAATCGAATGCTCCGAGCCCCTTGGGCATCTCCCGCGTCGCCTTGTCGCCCAGTTGGTGGCACGATTCACAGCCGTCCGTCTTCACCCATTCCACCCAATTTCCCTGATCCTTGAAGCGCTCGGAGATGCCATTTCCTTTTTCGCCCGTGCCGGGGAAATCGCTCTTCGGCGGAATGTGCAGCAGGGAATACCAGTAGGCGGCGGGATAATACTGCGCCGCTTCGCGCGGATCCGACGCGATGACGGCAGTCAGATTGAGCATTTTTCCCGGCGCTGATTTTACTTTGGGAGAATCGACGAGGCCGTAGCCGCGCACCCAGACGTCGTAATTGGCTTTCGGCAATTCGGGGATAACGTAACGCCCTTGATCGTCGGTCACGACGATCTTGCGATAACCGGTCGGCAGATCTTTTGTTTCCGCGATCACCCAGACGCCCGCTTCGGGGCCCTTCGAGCTGGTGACTACGCCGCCGATATCGTCGGAGACGATTTTAATTTCCGCGGCGGGCTTACGCGCCGTATGGCCGGTGCGCACGATTCCCAGAAATGCGGTGAGCGTGATTGCCACGATTCCGAGATACGGCATTCTCTTGTTCATGACGGTTGATCTCCTTCGGCGAGTGGGTCACAGCCAGGACGTTCGCAATCGAAGATTGGGATGTGTAACCACAGCAAGCATTGAGGGCCGCGAGGAATCGTATGCCGGACCGAAACCATTGTCAATTAGTGGTTTGCAAAGGGTTTGCCAGGACTAAAGACTGCGAATGTCCGGCAGGGAAAAGAGCACAAATCGGTGGTGCCGGGGGGGAGAGTTGAACTCCCTACGCCGGCCTTTTCAGGGCCGCGCTCTACCGGTGAGCTACCCCGGCACCGAAGTAGCGAAAAGATTGTACGGGTGCGGGAAGCAGGAAGCAAGAGGTCTCAGATTGGTCTGGTGGGCCAGTTTCCGATTACGGGACTTCTCGGGACTTGGCAACCATTCTCATTTTGATTCGATGAGAGTTGAAGGTGAAGACCCCCGAGAATCCGAGCCCTTGCATAGATTAACGCGTCGGAAAATGAGCGTCTCTGGAAAAAGGAACCAGCCTATAAGTGTGCGTATTAGAACAGACGGTGAGCCAAAGTATGAGTAAATTGAAAATTGAGCCATTTCGCGCTCTTTTGGGACACGTATTCGAGATCCGATATTGAGCAGCCACGGAATGGAAGCTCGCAAGGGGGATTTGTGAAAAATCAAAGTGATGTTCAGGATGGGAAAATCCCAAGCAGCAATCGAAGCTCAACAATTGCGTACTTGGTAGCCGGGCTGGGCATCGGTGCCACGTTGAGTATATTTTTAGCTCCACGATCCGGGGCAGAGACGCGACAATGGATTGCGAATAAGTGCTTGGATGGCATAGATACGGCCAATAAATCGGTTCGGCACACGCGCCATCAAGTGAAAGTCGTGATGGATCAGGGCCAGGAAAAAATCAGCGACGCGGTAGACGCAGCTCGTGAAGCAATTGGCAAGTCCTAGGCGGCCCTACGAGCAGATTCCGACCAGAAAATGGCTTGGATAGAATTATTTAGTTTTCTTTGGGAGTCTGTCTTCTTGAGCTTGGGTTCCTGATAGCTTGATGCAAACGTGGGACGTAAATTCCTTGCCTCTCTTCGTCTCAAAGTTCCGCATCATTTCTTCGATAGTGTTGCCAAGTGGCGGCCCTGAAGGGACGATTACCCAAGCGCATTCGGAGCAACAACAACTCTGATTATGCTCTACCCACTTCATTTCGCGGGCCATGCCCGATTCTAGCGCTGTAGGAGGAATCTCGCACTATAAGGGTTCGCGATGCCTTGGCTTAATCCGCTTGTCAGTTTTTATTTGGGCAGATTCTGTCATCCGAGGCTTCGCCATCTCTTTAGTTACGCTCGCGAGAAGAATCTTGTTGGATGCTATTTTTGCTTTACTGTCTCTTTTCTTGTTACGCATACTACTGTTCCCCAATTATATTAAAATCGAAGCAATGCTGTTCAACTTAATCTCCGGTATCTTCAGACTGCTCGGCTACAACCGCCGCCTGCGCACTTTCCTCGTTCCCACCTCCGCGATGAGCCATCCTCTGATGCTCCCGTAGCATGGTTACCGACTCATACGAAGCGTTGCATGCACTGCAAGTGATCGAACCGTTCGCTGGTTGTAGCATGGGTGCATCCTTTCTCGATCTTCGCTTCTTGCCTGATATATCCTGTGCCACAGCGAGCTGACTGAGGAATTGCCCCCTTAGAATTGCATTTAGTTGCTTTTGGAATCTGGCATTTCGCTGACAATCGCCAACCACATAGTGTCTTCTGAAAGCTTCCAAGCGATACCGCTGAAGTCAGAATCCGCCTCGCGCAGATCGTCGCTGTCGCGGACGAGTGCAAAAGTACCTTCGGCTGAGACCGAGATTGCGCACATGACTTCATTCCACGTTGCGAGGCGATCTAACCCAATAGAGCTTCCAATGTCTACAGGCTTCATGAGAGAGCCTCCAGGGCCGGAATTGCGGTATTCTTAACGAAACGCAAACCATCCAAGTGCCACGATAGACGCACCGGAATTCCTTGTCTGTCCCTTTATGATCACATTTGTATTTTAACATTTCATACCTGCTGTATTGACAACCATCCTGTGGACGTAATAGTGAGGCGGCGCCGAGAAAGAGAGGGATTCCCGATCGAGGAACATTGGGCGAGTACGACAAATTGTCCTTGCTTCACCCTTTGCCCACCCCACTTGGGAAACGTAGTGCTTTTATAGGGCGGGTACGCCAGACCAGCTGTGAGCGTAAGCCCCGAGAAACGGGCTTCTCAGAATGCGGGAGATGGGTGTGCTGGATTGAACAGACATCTAAGGCGCCAGAGGGTATAAGTGACCAAGCTAAAAGACAAAATAATCTTCATACCACCCCGGGCCGGATGAGGCACCCCCATTCGGCCCTTTCATTTGCGGATATATACGCTCAGTTACGCCTGCCCAAAAGGAAGTGCACTTGAACGCTACTGAACTTGCTCGCGCCAAATTTAACGCTTTGTTCGCAGCTCACGATGCCAAAGACGAACGCGCAACCGCACAGGAGGAGAAGCTCGAATTGAAGACAAGCAAGAAGGCAACAACGAAGAACGTCAAGCCATAATGAGCGCTAACCAGAAAAACGCTGGATTCTTCATCTTAGAATTTGTGAATGGCAGCGCACCTATGCAAACACCGCGACAAACGCCCTCTCTCCCTAGCTGAAACTGCCGCCGATTATTCAGTTATTGGACTCCTACAGGTACTCGATCTCTCGACTGAAATCCCTTTCCAATCTCAGTCAATTGCAATTTGTCTCCCAACTCCTGAGAAACGGTGCCAGCTCAACCGGTCGTTGCAACACCATCTAACCAATTGATCCGACAATGCTTCCTTTAGGGAACCGACTTGTAAGGCCGGACTCAATCAGGACCTAAACAGGGCTTTGTTTTGTTTGAATCAATACCCGCGAACGAAATCAGCCTCGTAGACTCATACAAGAAGACTTTGAGCGAGTGTTGCATCGACCCATTGAGACCGCCGGGATTATCGGAATGTGGCCCGAAGCCAGTGCGGGGCAAAAAGCCACATTCCGATAAGCCGACTTCTCTGAACTTGGCGCGTTTTGAAAGAGTTCTCTAGAACCTCTAGATGGGAATTCGCGTTCGCTACTTCTTCGGCGTTGAGGGAAGGACAGAATTACTAATTCGCCGATTATACTCGGCCATGTCTATAGGCGAGCAGAGCAACTCTGGCATATCGAAATCGGATGGTAGCAAGTGGAGAGGGAACTTGTTGATGCCCAGCCAGAGTTGCGTATACATCTTGGGGTCGTCAATCGTAACGGTGAGCTCCATGTTGTCATGGTCCACCCGGTGAAACCGTTCCTCCACCCGCAACGCATCGCTATGCGGACGGCCCGCATGATCGAGCCAGCTTCTTGGATTCAGCCCGACCGTCTCCACCACGAACGTGTAGTCGTCCACCCATTTGCCAACCGAGTACCCGTTCCACCGCGGGTCCGGGTCTTTGGGGAGTTCTCGCCCATCCGTCCAGATGGTGCGCCAATTGCCGTACCATTGATTCAAGTAAATCACCTGGTTGGCGGTCTGCACGAGCTCGAAGGTCCTCAATTCAAAAAGCTCCATGCGCGGGAACCCCATCGGATCGCATTGGTCCAGTGGATCATTGGAAAGGGCGGCGGGGACTTGTCTGACGCCAGGTCCCGAGGGCTTGTTGGCCTTGAGTGCCGCCAGACCCGCAGGCGTGTAAGGCAGAGGATGCTCAATACCTGTCTCGTCGGGTCGTCCTCCTTCGGCACCGGCTCCTGCTTCTAGCGCTCCTTCGGCACGTCCCCCTTTTTGTGGCAACAGTGCTGGGTGTTCGGCGGCGCCGTTTACCTGGAATCCCCCATCCAATCCTGCTGCGTCCCAGATCCCAGATAGGTCACGGCGCGGCGCGGGGGATGACTTTTTCGGGGTGTATGTAGACTTGCGTGGCGCGATATTATTCCATTTTTTTGCGTCACCTCCTGCTGCTTGCTGCGCAGCGGTTTGAACTCGCAAAATGGATGAGACTGTCAATCCTGAAATGAGAGCAAGGATCAAGACCGCCCAGCGCTTGGACATTTCCGAAATCCCCCCGTCAGCTAGATTCCGACCTTTCGAATCAGCCTCCGACTACGGCATGCCAAACCTCAAACCAGCCGGGAATAGGCCAGTCCGCTAATCGTTGCAGCACGAACACTCACCCGAGCGATTCCTCATGGCTTGAACTGTTTGCCATTGATCACGATAAGGCTCTTTTGTGTTGCCAGGCCCGCGGTTGGTCCCGCGACACCGAAACGTCCGAAGGGCTGCCCGTTCTTGGCCGGGATGATTTCCACGATGACCTCATCCCCAGGTTTAAACGTATTCTTGGTCCAGCCTACTTCGGTCTGGGAGAGTGGGTTTTGAGCTTCTATAGTCCAGTGCACCTTGTTGCCGCTGGTGTCCTTGGCGTCAATCTCCAGGAACACGTGAGGATTGGCCCAAATATAGTCCGTCACCGTTCCCTTCACCGTGACCGTCTTCGCTGAGTCGTACGACGCGTTGCCGTGATGTGCGAATAGCGGAACCGCAACGATCACACTACTCGCAGCGAGAGCAAGAGGCAGAAGGAATTTCACGAGTGACCTCCCATCTTTGGTCGGGACTAACGACAAGGCAACTGCACCCGCCGTGATATTATCACGTTTATTCCGCATCTGACTGGCAGTCTCGCCAACGGCACAGACACTGACGGACTAATCTCAAGGCCAACGATTGCCAGATCCTGAAAAACGGCGTTATCGGAAACAGGCTTAACACCGAGGTTGGAGATTAGAGGTCGGACCGAAAGACACCACTCTCGCAATGCGCACGGGCTCGCCAAGTTCTAGCTTGGAATTTCTAACCTTGACCTTCCAACCTCCAGGACTATCTCAATGATTGATCGATTTCGCGGATCCAGTCTTTTGCTTTCAGGACTTCGCGCGGCTTGGTGCCGTCGGGCGGGCCGACGATGCCGTCTTTTTCCATGATGTCGATCAGCCGGGCGGCGCGGCCGTAGCCTATGCGCAGGCGGCGCTGCAAAGTAGATGTGGAGGCGCGGCCGGCGTCGCAAACGACGCGTACGGCTTCCTGGTAGAGATCGTCGTCGACAGCTTCACCGTCCGGGTCCCCTTCGGGGCTTGCGGCGTTTTCATCTTTCGGCGCTTCGAGCAAACGCTCGTTGTAGACGGCTTTGGCTTGCGAGCGCCAGTGATCGCACACGGCGGTGATTTCGTCTTCGGTGACCAGCGGGCCGTGCATGCGGTTGAGGCGTGCGGATCCTGCGGGCAAGTACAACATGTCGCCGCGGCCGAGAAGCGATTCCGCGCCATTGGCGTCGAGAATCGTACGCGAGTCCACTTTGCTGGCCACGCGGAACGAAATGCGCGCGGGGAAGTTGGCCTTGATCAAGCCAGTGATAACGTCCACGGAGGGGCGCTGCGTGGCGAGGATCAGGTGGATGCCGACGGCGCGCGCCATTTGCGCCAGGCGTGTGATGGATTCTTCGACGTTGGTGGTGTCCACCATCATCAGGTCGGCGAGTTCGTCGATGACGATGACGATGTAGGGCAGCGGCTTGTGTTCTGAGTTATCGGTTTCTTCAAAGAGCGAGAGCGACTGGCCTTTTTGGAACGTGCGATTGTACTGATCGATATTGCGGACGCCGCGCGCGGCGAGCAGCTTGAGCCGGCCTTCCATTTCGCGTGTGGCATTGCGCAAAACATTGGACGCAACTTTGGGATCGGTGACCACCGGCGCCAGGAGGTGCGGGATGTCTTCGTACAGGCCGAGCTCCAGCCGCTTCGGGTCCACCAGCACGACTTTCAGTTCGTCCGGCGTGGCCTTGTACAGCATCGAGAGAATTAAGGAGTTGAGGAAAACGCTCTTGCCAGTTCCCGTCGATCCGGCGATGAGCAGGTGGGGCATTTGGGAGAGATCGGAAACGCGATTGCGTCCGATCAAGTCTTTGCCGAGAGCTAGCGTCATCTTGGAAGGTGAATTGACGAACTCGGCGGATTCGATTTGCTCGCGAAGCGCGATCGTTTGCCGGTTCGCATTCGGGACTTCGATGCCCACCGTCGATTTTCCGGGGATGCGCTCGATGAGAATGGATTCCGCCTTGAGCGCGAGGCACAAATCGTCCGCGAGCCCGGTGATGCGGCTGTATTTAATTCCGGCTTCAGGCTTGAATTCGTAAGTGGTGACCACGGGACCGGGATTGATCTGCGTCACGCGGCCGCTGACTTCAAACTCCTGAAACTTTTGCTCGATGGCGTGGGCGCATTCCTTGAGCTCATCTTCCTCGATTCTTTCGTGGCGCGGCGCTGGGCGAAGCAAATCGGGGGAGGGAAGGCGGAAGCTGGTGGCCCCTTTGGCAATTTTCGGCGACGAGGGCGGCCTGGACTGCGATTTCCTCTCTTCCACATTTCGGAAAATGATCGATCGCGAGCGCTCGGATTCTTCAGGCCGCGATTCTTCGCGTTCGTCCTGTTCCATAACGGCGCTGCCATCCACTTCAGCCACGGATTGCGCGGGGATCGGCGGACGGCCTTGCGACTTGATTTCGGCCAGGCGCTTTTGCGTGCGCCTCTCCTCGCGTTCTTCGCGCCAGATGGCGATGTGTTCCTTGAGCGGGCCGATGAAGTTCAATCTCCCAAGCGGACCGCGCAGCGTTTCGTGCGTCTCAATAAAGGAAAATTTCGTGGTCAAGAAGAGCGCCACAAAAAAAATGGCCAGCGCGACGAGGTTGGCTCCCACGGTATTGAATCCGGCCTCCAATCCCGTCGAGCCCAGATGGCCCAGCAGGCCTCCGGGAGGGATTGCGCCACGCACATCGGGGATATGCCAGAGCGTGAGCAGTGTCGGGGCCATCAACACCAGCAGCGAGTAGCCCGCGATCTTGATGACTGGGGATTCCAGAAACTCACTGCGGAACCATCGAGCGCCGACGACAAAGATGCCGATGGGCAGAAGGAAGGCCGCGTAGCCGAAGCCCTGAAAGAGCAAGTCCGCGCCGTAGGCCCCGACCGGGCCGATCCAGTTTCGCGCGGAATGCAGGTCGGAGGATTCGGCGGAAACATTGAACGACGGATCGTGAGGGCTGTAGGAAATCAGCGCCAGAGCCACCAGGATGGCGATGGTCATGCCGACAAAGCCAATCAATTCATTGAGACGATGATTCTCAGTTGGAGTTAAAACGCGCACGAATTTCTCCTCGAAATAGGGGGAAGGTGCTCGTCGCAGGAAGGGTGCGCGGGCGCTGGCGCGCGGATCCCATCTGGAAGTGCACGAGCAACGCAACGACTATACCAAAGACCCGCCGGCAGGCAATAGGGATATCAAGTTTGAGTAGTGGGTCGGTAACCGATCCTGCGATTTCTCTTTGGCGCGATCTAGAGTAGCCGTCGCTATTCCCAGGCCCGGTTATCCACGGTGTTCTGATAGGTGGCGCCGGGTTCCGTCAGTCCCCAACCGAGCGTCCACTGGTAAGTGTGGTCGAAGCGTTCGCGAGTGTAAGGTTCGGGGGCCGCATTCAAGATTCGAGAGAGTTTGAGGTCTTTGGCCTCTAGCTCGCCTCCGGCTTCCTCGATCAGATAATGCGCATAATTCGCTGGGTTCTTTTGGATAGCCGCGGCGGCTTGGGCCTCGGCATCGAACATTTTTCGGAGCGTCGGGCCATCCAGTTCGTCTCCCGATGCCTCGCTCCTAGTCGAATGGGATTCGATGAGCACGGTGTGTCCGCGCTTCTCGGCCACGCTGATCCAGGGCTCCATCAGGCAGGCGGCCTTGACTTCGCCCTTGCGCAACGCTTCCAGCCGCTCCTCATGCGTGCCCGCGTTCATCCACTTGATCTGATCGCGTTCCAGGAAGCCCTCCAGCATTTTGAGCATGGTGAAATGGGACCCGTTGTAAGGGCTGACGGCGATGGGCTGGTTCTTCAATTGCTCGGGTTCGTAGATCCTGAACTTCGTGTCGGACACAATGGCGAATGTGGACATGGCAGAGCCCAGGGCGACGATCTTGGCCGGGCGATGCCCAGAACGTCACATTGGATTCGACGGCGCGTTTCATCACGCCCCACTCGCACATGCGAAACTGATCGCACGCGCCCTTGTCGTAGAGGGACTCCATGGTGCGTTCAAAAATATTGTCGCGCAGTGCCTGGTGATCCGCGCGCCGCTGCGCCGTGCCCGGGGTCTTGAGAATCTCCACATCCAGTCCTTCATCCCTGAAAAAGCCCTCGTCCCGGGCCACGAGCAAGGGCAGATCGTGGATGGCATTCATCATGGAAACCCGGACCTTCTTGAGGGACTGCATTGCTGTGCTCATGGAGGATTCCTTTCTAGCCGATCTGGGCAGCCATCACCAAAACGCATAGCCGTTTACAATGGGCGCCAACTTTAGAGTCTGCGTGCGAATAACAGCGATTTCTATTTTTAACACGTTTAAATCATTGAAGGAAAGTAAAGATATTGTCAATCAAGCTTGTGCAATATCTCTCTGTTCTTCCGCGTATCGGACCTGCGGGGCATTCTGTCGAGGCCGTCCATTCGCGTCTGTGGGCGGCCAGCGGGTCAGGCGAGGTGGACCTACTCTAAGGTTAACGTGTTTTGAGTGAAGAGTTCTACGAGTCCCGGCTTCTTCGCGATTACCTGCTGATCAAACGCAAACTGGACGATAGCCTCTAATGCTTTTCGATTGGCATTCACGCCGAAAGGGAAGGGGTCCCCGCCCACTGCGCGTCCAAGGCTTATCACTGCCTCATCTGCTGGGGAAAGGTCCACGCCCTGATCCAGGCGCGCGAGGTAATTCTTCTTGGCTGCCGTGAACGCGTTGAACAGCTCCTCGGCCACCCACGGTTCCGCATCCAGAATTTCGTTCCTGATCACCAAACAATGATTGACCGGGTAAATCCCTGTCTTGCGGTAGTATGCGATGCCCGCGTTGCGGGCGTCGGGGATCAGAGGCTTGACTTCCGGACTGTCCACGCGCATGTCCCCAACCACTGCGCCGATTTCGCCCGAGGCTAGCAACTCCGAGGTCGCTTTGCCCTTGTACGAGTAGTTTACGTTGGGCGGCGCTTGATATTCCGCCACGTGCTCATCGCCGGTCGCGGCCCAGGTGATCCGCTTGAGGTCCACTCCGTAGTCGGTCTGAAGAATTCCTCTGGCCCACAAACCTGTTGTGACGGTATACCCGCGATGCACTCCGACGGTCCGTCCTTCCAAATCCTTGGGGCCGGCGATTCCGGAATGAATGTTGCAAAACACGGCGCGGTGGTGAAAATTTCTGGCCGGGAACACGGGAATGGCGGTGAAAGCTTTTCCGAAATTCCGGGCGCACAGATAAGTCGAGAGAGCCATCTCGCAGATATCGAATTCAAGATCGCGCACCATGCGCCGCATGGCCGCGATCAGTGGGTCGACTGGAATGAAGTTCAACGTCAGATGGCCGCACGGCGTGGTGCCGTCGCTCAGCGACTTGGTAAGACCGGGGTTGCCGACGACAATCGTTAGTGGGCGCACCTCTGCGAATCCTTTGAAATCCGCGAAGGAGAATACTTGCTTTAATCCCGTGCTGCAAGAATGTCCGAGGGCCAAATTCTTTGGAACTTGGCCAAGTTGCGCGCAAGATTCCTCCGCAGGTACGATACGCACGCTCTGGAGGGTGCGAATGCTCATCAGCGATGCCCAGGTACATCTGTGGGAAGCCGACCGGCCGGAGCGGCCCTGGCCAAAGGGACCGCAGCGTCCGCCGCACAGGCCCCACGGATTCAGCGCTGAGGAAATGCTGGTGGAGATGGATGCCGCAGGAGTGGACCGCGCAGTGATTGTCCCGCCGACGTGGGTAGGTGAGGACAACAGGATGGCCTGTGAAGCGGCCGCCAGGTATCCGGCGCGGTTTGCCGTCGTCGGGCGGTTTGATGCCAGGGCCACCGATGCCCGCACGCAACTCGAGGGATGGCTGAAGCAGCCGCATATGCTGGGAGTTCGCATGTCCTTTCACGTAAAGCCATTCGTTGACTGGCTTGAGGATGGCTCGCTGGAGTGGTTTTGGGCGACGTGTGAACAGCTGGAGATACCAGTCATGGCGCTTGTGCCTGGAATGGTTCACAAGCTTCTGCCTGTCGCTGAGCGCCACGGCGGCCTCAAGATTCTCATCCCACATATGGGTTGTAAGCTGGATGCGCGGGGTGACGAGGCGTTCGCCGGGCTAAGCGATCTCCTGGCTCTGACGCGCTTCCCGAGAATTTTTATCATGGCGTCCTCGGTGCCGTGCTTTTCCAATGAGCGATATCCCTTCCGTGACCTTCATGTGTTTCTTCGGCGGATCTACGATGCATACGGTCCGAGGCGAATCCTGTGGGGCGCGGACCGCAGCCGCCTCACCAGCACGTACCGGGAGTGCCGCGAACTCTTTCAGAACGGTCTCGACTTCCTTACTGCGGAAGATAAGGAATGGATTCTAGGAAAGTCCCTAACGCAAGCGCTGAAATGGCCTGAAGCCGCCTCCGTTCGAGAGCGGCATTAAATTCGCACTTGCTCTGAAATGAATGGCGGGATCTGGGACCAGACAAACGAGGGTGAACGATGCGAATGAAATTGATTCTGCTGGCAATGATCTTCTGCTCGGAAAGCGTATTCGCTGCTCCGGCTCAGAAAACCGCTGCGGTGGCGCTCGCGGGCCGAGTGAGTTCGGATGCCGAAGGGGCGATGGAAGGCGTGCTGGTCAGGGCTAAGGGGGAAGGCAAGACCATCAGTATCACCGTAGTTACCGATCGCGAGGGGCGCTATTCTTTTCCTGCGAGCAGGCTCGCGCCCGGCAAATTCAACATTGATATTCGAGCGGTGGGGTACGACCTTGCAAGCCCGCTGTCCGTGGAGGTCGCGGCCGGCGCCACAACCCGCGCGGATTTAAAGCTGGTGAAGACCAAAGACCTTGTTTCCCAGCTCACCAGTTCCGAGTGGTTGCTAAGCGTCCCGGGGACAGAAGCGCAGAAGAATCAGTTATTCCGGTGCGCAGCTTGTCATGCCCTCGCGCCGATTGTGCAGAGCACTTACGATGAGCAGGGGTGGCTTACCACTTTTGCGCGGATGAGAAGTTATTCCGAGCAAGCGGTTCTGGAACATCCTGTTTCATTGCCCTATAAGGTGACCGTTCAGCCGGACTCTCAGTTCGCAAAATATTTGAGCACGATCAATTTGAGTTCGACGAGCGCGTGGAAGTATGAGTTGAAGACGCTGCCGCGTCCCACGGCAAGCGCCACGCGCGTCATCATCACGGAATACGATCTCCCCGATCCTGGACGCCTGCCTCATGACGCCGATCTCGATGACAAAGGAATGGTCTGGTACAACGATTTTCGCGAACCACTGATTGGCCGCCTGGACCCGCGAACCGGAGAAACCAAGGAATGGCGCATGCCGCCACTGAAGCCGGGCTTCCCCGAGGGCACTCTTTCCATCGAATTCAATCGCGACGGCTACTTGTGGATTCCGCGATTCCGGCAGGGCGGATACACGCGGTTTGATCCGCGGAAGGAGGAATTCAAGACGTGGCTGGTGCCGCCGGCGTTCAACGACGCGCGCGCGATCCAGCCGCAAGTCGCCGCCGCGCCGGATGGGACCGCGTGGATTCCGGGGGGCGAGAGCCTTCTGATTTTTAAAGTCGATCCGGCAACAGGACTGGTAAGCGAGTATCCGATGTACCCCGGTTATCACCCGGACGAAAAAAGTTCCGGCATCATTCAGTTCAGCTACAACGATAAACCGGTCGGACATTCCACATACGGCCTGGCGGCGGACTCGAAATCGAATATTTACATTTGCGATATAGTCGGCGGAAATATCGGAAAGATTGATGGAAAGACGGGCAAGGTCACGCTCTATAAGACGCCCACGTTGAATTCCGGCCCTCGCAGAGCGTCCGTCGATTCGCAGGATCGAGTTTGGTTTGGCGAATATTACGCGAACAAGGTCGGAATGTTTGACCCGAAATCGGAGCAGTTTAAGGAATGGACCGCCCCGACGCCCTGGGTCGGCCCCTATCCCGCCAAGACTGATAAAAACGGCGAGGCTTGGACAGCCGGAATGAGCACAGACCTGATTCTGCGACTCGATCCCAAGTCAGGCAAATTTACCGAATACATGCTGCCAACAGTGAATGCGAATATTCGGCACATCGATGTGGACAACTCCACGTCTCCGGTTGCAGTGTGGGTCGCGGAAGTGCATCAGGGCAAGATCGCCAAGATTGAGCCGCTCGATTGATTTTAGTAGCGTAGGCTTCAGCCTGCGGGGGTTAGGGCTTGCAAGGACGAAAACCCGCAGGCTGAAGCCTACGCTACTAAAACCTTATAGTCGTTGACGGCTTCAATGACAGGATGTATAGAGTCTGCACGGAATTATTTCAGGGCTCAGCGTTTGAACGCATAAATGCGAAGGGGGAGAGGAGTCCATGAAGACAAAGTACAAAATAATGTTGGGGGTGCTTGCCGGCGCGTTGATCGGCGTGGCGGGCGCCACGGCGATTCACGCGCGGCAAGCAAAGGTGTTGCCCGGCTACGTCGTAGCGGAAGTCGATGTCACCGATCCGGCTACTTTTCAGAAATATGCGGAAAAAGTTCCCGGAACAATTGCGGCTCACAATGGCCACTATCTGATTCGTGGCGGCAAAGTCGCGTCCATCGAAGGCGATGCGCCAAAGCGCTTCGTGGTGATCGCATTCGACAGTTTCGAGAAAGCGAAGGCCTGGGAAGATTCGCCGGAGTATGAGGCGATCAAGCCGATCCGGCACAGTTCTGCGAAGAGCCGCGTGTTTATCGTGGAAGGGGCCGCAACCCAGTAACGGCGCGCTGCGAGCCACAATTCTGAATCGCCGGAGTATTGCGGACTGCTCAAATGAGCTGCCTGAGAAGGAATAGTTCCATGCGCGCAGCGATTCGCACATTTGCATCCGCGGCACTGCCCCTGGCCGCGGGGTTACTTTTTTCGCTCTGCTCAATCGCCCAACAAGTGCCGAAAAATCTACAACCGGCCGCGAACGAACGGCGCTCTCTTATTTTGCACGCCAAGGGCGTTCAGATCTATTCCTGCAAAGTGGATGGTAGGAAATACTCCTGGACATTGAAGGCTCCCGAGGCCCAGCTTTTCGACAAAAGCGGCAAACTGTTCGGCAAACATTTTGCTGGGCCGTCGTGGGAAGCAAACGATGGCAGCAGCGTCACGGGAAAAGCCGTGGCCGACGTACCATTCCCCGATGGCCGCATCCTTCCTTGGCTGCTGCTCACGGCGGTCAGCCACACCGGAGAGGGCGTTCTCGCGCGTGTCACATCCATCCAGCGCATCAATACCAAGGGCGGCATACTGCACGCATCCGGGTGTGACGCCGCACACGCTGGCCAAGAAGATCGCGTACCCTATTCCGCCGACTACGTATTCTTTGCTCCGAAATAAACCCCAATTGCTTTGGCCACGTCCGCAGCAAGGAAGAATCTTTTTCGCCGCCTTGACATGGCGTGCCCCGTCAGTTCTGTGAGCGCGGCAATATCATGGATTGTATTTCTGCGCGAAGGGATGCGGTCAACTCGATTTCAAAATCTAAAAAGGATACCGGCTTCGAGTCACTTCTGAATCTGAGGCAGAGAGGCGTCCCGATCGCTTTGGTCAAGAGTCGCGTCGATGACGCCGGTAAATGCAAGAAAGTGGTGCTGGAAAGTGGAAACATCCGTGGCCAGAGCCACATCCATATCCAATACTTCTCTCGCATAAGCCAGCGACTTTTTGTTTTTGCTGCCAGCGCTGACAGCCACAGTGTTTACCAGGCCCTGGTCGAGCGAATCCAGGTTGCGGGCCAGTTCGTTCATGTCAATCAGAAGGAATAAGTCAAGTTTGAGCGTCTGCTTCTGAAGCAGCTTTTGGATCTCTTCCCGGGCGTAGTCAAGCGACTGCAAACAGCGCTGGTGGCTTCTCACCAGTTCTTCTCTTTCCTGAACGTCGAGGCTCAAGGACTGCACATCCATCTTTTTCAGCTGCGATTGAGAGCGGAGCAAAGCCGAATCCAGGCGGCCCAGAAAAACGGCAAATTCATTATCGTTCATGAGCTTGAGCGCCGGCGGAGCCTGGGGCGCGGTGAATTGAGAGGTGTGGGAAAAAGCCGGAACAGCACTCAGGAATGCAAAGACTGTGATGATAAGTTTGCGGACCATTTTCCTTCTCCTCAGTTCATCCGGCGGCCTCTCAGTTACTGCCCTGGCCAGCCCCACCCTTATAGAAGGCAACCCGGATGCCATCGGCACCAAGCCCGGTAGTAGATTCGACACAGTAAGCGTAAGACATAGCAAACGCGGGACTTGGGGCTAAATTTGAGGGTGCCAAAAAGCTAATTGAGGCGCGATCGCTGCCGTTCACACCAATTGAACACCAAAAAGTGTTACGAAACGTGCCGAAGATTGTCAGGGGGCGACTTGCTTATCCGCCGAGCTTCGAAATCCAAACCAATACCGCGATCCCCACAATGATTCGGTACACGGCGAAGGGCACGAAGCCGTGCTTGCGCACGTAGGCCATGAACCAGGCTACGGAGGCGTAAGCGACGATGAAGGAAACCACGAAGCCGATCGCAAGAACGATCCATCCATGCGCGTCAATTTGAGAAACGCCGATGGGGTTTTCGGTTTTCCCTATGAGCGACTTCAACAAATCGTAACAAGTGGCCACGACCATCGTGGGAATGGAGAGAAAGAACGAAAATTCCAGCGCCGACGCGCGCGACATTCCAGCCAGTTGTCCCGCGCCAATCGTGGACATGGAACGGGAAGTGCCCGGGAAAACCGCCGAAAGGATCTGGCAGGCTCCGATCCAGATGGCCTGGCCGAGGTTCATGTCTTCCATGTGCCAAACTCGAATGCGGCTTCCGGGCGCGCCCGGACCAGCGACTTCCGATTTGGCATTCATGGCGTCGATGATCCACATGGCGATTCCGCCGATCAACAGCGCAAGTCCCATGATTTGAAGGCTCTCCAGATGCTTGCCAATCACCTTGGTGAGGAGAAAAGCGGGAATTGCCGTGACCACGAAGGCGATGGCGGTCAGGCTCAATGGGTGAGTCAGGATGGTGCGGTCGCCCCGCTCGCCTCGTGGAAAAGTAGACAGGAATTTCGCGATGCGCTCCCGAAAGTAGACGGGCAGGCAGGCGATAGCGCCCAACTGGATAACGATCGTGTACATTTTCCAGTAACCGTCCGATAGGCTGATGTGCATCAGGGCTTCGGCGAGGCGCAAGTGTGCGGTGGAACTTACGGGGAGGAATTCCGTAAGTCCTTCCACGATTCCTAGCACTACGGACAGACCATAATCGTTCAATTGTCCTCCGGCAACCGGCGCATGGGCTTTATCATTTCAAAAGCGTTCTGGCCGCGGCCGTAATAGTTTTCGATGGTTCCAGTCTCACGATAGCCATGCTTTTTCCACAATGCAATCGCAGCTTTATTCGTTGTTGCTGTTTCTAGATACATGCAAGCAACTCCGTGGGAGGCGGCTTCCCGTTCGGCGGCCTGGAGGAGCAGGGAACCGATAGACTGGCGGCGAAACACTTCGAGAACATCGAGCGTAATGACGTGGGTGAATTCCCTGGACCGCTCTGTGAGGATAAAGCCGGCAACCACGCCGGGAATTGCCGAGCCTGGCATTTCCGCGACGATGCAGTGCGAGCCATCGGATTGCAGATAAATTTTCATCTCGCGCCGTCCGTAGGCGATTGTTTTCGGAAAGCAAGCTTGATCCATCGCCAGCAGGGCTTCGAAATCGGACGGCCGGTAGGGGCGAAGAATGAGTCCACGAACGGGCACGGCGCCGGCTCACAATTCGAGAATAACGGGAAGGATAAGCGGGCGTTTGGAAGTCTGTTTTTTCAAATAGCGCCTCAGGTCCACGCGGATTTTCTCCTTGATGACGCTCCAATCGGTTTTTTCCTCGGCATTCGATTGCTCGACGGTGCGGAGGACGACTTCGCGGGCGCCGTTAAGCAATTCAAGGCCGTTATCGGAGGGCATGAAGCCGCGCGTGACAATTTCAGGCTGCGATTCGATTTGCCCCGTGTGCTTGTTGATGGCGATGATGGGCACAACGACGCCGTCCTCGGACAAGTGTTTTCTATCGCGGATGACGACTTCCTCGATTTCCTCGAGGGAACCGGAATCGACGCAGACGCGGCCGGCGGTCACCGGCTCGCGGTGGTAGGCGCGGTCGTCGGTGAATTCGATCGGCTGGCCGTCTTCGATCAGCAGGATTTCTTCGGACACCGCACCGACCGTATACGCCAGGGCGGAGTGACGGAAAAGTTGGCGGTATTCACCGTGGATGGGAATAAAGTAGCGCGGGCGCACCAGGTTCAGGAGCATTTTCTGCTCTTCTTGGCTGGCGTGTCCGGAGACGTGAATTGTGCCTCCGTCATTGTCGTAGTACACCAGGGCGCGCTTGCGGAACATGTGGTCCAGCATGCGGAAGATGGCTTTTTCATTTCCGGGAATGATGCGCGCGGAGAGGATCACTGTGTCGCGTTCGTCGAGGGTGAGCAGACGGTGGTTATCGACGGCGACGCGCGAGAGCGAGGACATGGGCTCGGCCTGGCTGCCAGCGACGAGGACAACGAGTTTTTCCGCCGGATACGAATTGATGTCCTGCGAGCGCACCACGAGTCCATCGGGAATGCGCAGGCGGTTCATGCCGTGGGCGATCTCGACGTTATCGACCATGCTGCGACCAATAAAGGCGACTTTCCGTCCTGCCGCCGAGGCGATGTCCACGATCTGCTGGATGCGCGGGATGGACGATGCAAAGCAGGAGACGATCACTTTGCGCGTTGCCGCGCGCGTGAGTTCCTCGATGCGCGGGCGGACATTGCGCTCCGAAGACGTGTAGCCGGGGCGCTCGACGTTGGTGCTATCGCTGAACAGCGCGAGCACGCCTTCCGCACCGTAGCGGGCGAACGCGTGCAGGTCAAACGGCTGACCGTCAATCGGAGTGGGGTCCATCTTGAAATCGCCGGTGTGAATCACGACACCGACCGGGGTGCGGATGGCGAGGGCGACGCAGTCAATCGTGCTGTGCGTGACGCTAATGAACTCGACTTCAAATACGCCGACTTCCAGCTTGCGCCCCGGGATGACTTCGCGTAGATCGGTTTTGTCGAGCAGCCCGTGCTCTTCCAGGCGCTTGCGCACCAGGGCCAGCGTGAAGCGCGTGCCGTAGATGGGCACTTGCAGATCGCGCAGGATGTAGGGGATTGCGCCGATGTGGTCCTCATGACCATGGGTCAGCAGGATGGCGCGCAGGTATTGCCGGTTCTGCTTGAGATAAGTGATGTCCGGAATGACGATGTCCACGCCGAGGAGTTCGACCTCGGGGAACATCATGCCCGCATCGATCAAAATCATGTCGTCGCCCGAGCGGAGAACGAGCATGTTCATACCGAATTCGCCCAGCCCGCCGAGGGGAATTGCTAAGAGAGAAGGTTTATCCAATGTCGCTCACATCCTTATAAGAGACCCATCATCGTAACACACGGGAGTGCGGGAAATTGAGGAAGCGGAGATGTAAATAGCGACCGGGATTTGATAATTCGTCCCATCAGTTTGTAGGAAGAGGGACGCGTTTAGGTCCCTGGCGCCGCTACTATTCGCAATCGGCCACCCATGTATGGGTGTGGCGTTCCGTGATACTAAAATGAGAATACTCGCAAGATTGTTCATCTATTCGTTTCGTGACTTGTGCTGGTGAATTATCGATTGGGCATGCGCTTGGATGTCTTTTACCGCATGCCGCGATTGTCAAGAAGGTCAGCAAGATGGCGATCCGCGTGAATTTCTTTCCCAAGAGAAGTTGTATTTTCATAATCAACTTGTACGCCGGGTTGCATCTGTCAAATGAGGCTCATCCTGCGCGATCATAGATCCTCAAGCAGCTGCGCTGAAGAAAGCGTCCTATTGAATCTTATTTTTAACGGGTGCATCACTCGCGCCAACAGGATCCACTTTTTTGAAAAAGGACGCCTGATCCGAATAGATGCAGAAGTCTTCGCGAAATTCCTCGTTCTCGGATCGGGGGGATTTCGGCGCCCAGTTGAAGTCCATTTTGTCGCTCACCCAGGGCCGAGTATAGGTCTTCGGATCGGTGAGCGTAATGACCAGTTCCAGGTGGTCATGATCCACGCGGCGGAAGACTTCATGCAGGGTCATTTGATCGCTGTGCGGAGAACCTAGCGGGTCGGTCCACGTTCTATCGTTGAAACCGTTGGAGTCCACGACAAACGTGTCTCCGTCCCAGCGGCCGACTGAGTATCCGTAATACGTCGGCTCGGGATCAACGAGCTGCTTTCGGCCGTCCGTCCAAATGTCGCGAAAGGTGTGGCCCCACTCGAAAAATTCCACGACTTCGTTGCGAGTTTGGATGAACCTCATCAACGGCGCAAAAATTTGCAACATCACGCGTGGGTAACCCGCAGGCTCGCACTGTAGCATCGGGTCATTCCATTCGTTTTCCGGAGCAATGGGCGGCGCGATTCCCGGAGCCCGGCTGTACGTGAACGACCCTCTCACGGCATTGAACTTTGCCAGCCCCCAAGGCGTCATGGGAGGACGATCGCCGCTTAGAGGGGCGTTCCCCTTGGGGACTTTTCCCCTGACCCAAATTCCAGACAGATCATGCGGGTCAAAGGGCAGTGGCTTCGTTGTCTGGTCTTTGGTCGCACTCGAAGGCTTAGTAGTTTGGGCGAAGGGAATGTATGGCAAGGTCACCAACGCCACTGCCGCCAGCATGGCGGCAGAACGGATTAGGCGATTATGCAAGTTGAAACCCCAACGATCCAGACATTATGGCGGGTCATAATTCTGGTTCTTGTGGTAAGCCACAACCCTGAGTCGAATGTAATTTCCGCCCGTCCGGGAAGAATACGTCCGCGCAAATACCGACCGACTTACCGTCCTTGCCAGGGTGGAACTCAAGAGAAACTTGGTCGCCGGTCTTCAGCGCCGTATGAGTCCAGCCCAAGCGGATCAAATTGCCCGGATTATTCAGTTCCACGGCCCAATTTACGACCTTACCGGTTTCGTCCTTCACGTCAAGATAAATTTGGCAATGGGGATTGGCCCACACGAATTGCGAGACGACTCCCTTCAAAGTAATGCGTTTCGTAAAGTCGTACCCTTGGGATCCGTGGTGTGCCACAACGGGGCCGCACATCGCCAGAAGGCCGGCGGCCAGGGCTATTGCTGGTATGAATCTACTTTTCATCCGGCACCTCACAGATTGCTATTCTAACTTATGTGCTGGTTGAAGTTTATCTTCTGGGCAGATTTAACAATCTGCGCGTAACGATGGGTCCCGCTTGAAAAACCTCGACTCCAGAATTTTGTTCTTAGCCTCGCAAACCATATGCCGGGACTCTCTTCGAGCCCACGTTTACTCGATCGTACGCTTCTGCTTAGCCTGTTTCAACGGATTTGGCACCGGATGAACCGGCCCCTTACAGATATGATCAACCTTTCCCACCGGAAAATATTCTAGCGATGGCGACCAGGATGACGGCTCCCACTGTCGCCGCGGCAATGCTGAAAAGCAGCCCTCCGCCCTGAATGCTGAGCTTCGTAAAAATCCAGCCGCCGAGAATTGCGCCCACCATGCCCAGAATGATATCGGCGATGCAACCGAAGCCGCGGCCGCGAGAAACGGTTCCCGCCAGCCAGCCGGCTATGAGGCCGATGATCACCCAGGCGATCACGGATTGCGGGATGTAGACGGACAAAATATGCATTGGTTTCCTTTCGTGTGAAAGTATAAGTAGGACGGGCTTCAAGCCTGTTTGTTTTTTGAACTCGCCGGCCAAACCCCACAGGCTGAAGCCTGCGCCACTAGAACCGACAAGCTCAAGCCCGCCCTACTGGGGCTCCTGCTGCGTCATGCAGTGTAACGTACCCAGGCCTAGAACGAGATCGAGGCACGCGATGCCCACGACTTTGCGGCCGGGGAACAAGGCGGCTAGCTTTGTAAGAGCTGTCGCGTCGCTCGGATCGTTGACTGTCGGAACGAGGACCAATTGATTGGCGATATAAAAATTGGCGTAGCTGGCCGGGAGTCTTTGGCCGTCGAAAAAAACCGGATCGGGCATCGGCAGCGTTTCGATGCGTAGGGGGCGGCCGTCCTGGTCTTTCATTTCATGGAGCAGGGCTAGATTTTCCTGCAAGGGCTGGTAATTTGCTTCCGACGGATCATTCTCCACGACGGTCACAACGGTTGTCGGATTGACGAAGCGCGCGAGATCGTCCACGTGGCCGTGCGTATCGTCGCCCGCGATGCCGTTTTTGAGCCAGAGAATATTTGTCGCGCCGAGGAAGTCGCGAAAGATGGCTGCCAATTCTTCGCGCGTCACCCCGGGATTGCGGGCCTGGATCGGACTCAGCAGGCATTCCTCGGTGGTGAGCATCGTCCCCAGTCCGTTGACGTTGATGCTGCCGCCTTCCAAAACGACTCGCCGCCCGCGATAGGGAGGCGACCACATGTTCCATTTGAGTTTCCGTGCGAGCTTATCGTTCGCGGCGTCGTCTTTTTTCCAGTCGTCGTATTTGGCCCAGGCGTTGAAGTGCCAGTTTGTAGCTGCGGTCTCGCCTTTGCTGTTGCGCACGAATATCGGGCCGAAATCGCGGATCCATCCGCGGTTGGTGGGCACGTGAAAAAAATCCACCGCGGAAAGATTCGCGCCGGACGATTTCAGGATGCGGCGAGCCGCGCGTTCCATGGGCGCGTTCTCGATGAGGATACGCACGCGTTCGACTTGCGAGAGGTGCCGCACGATATCCGCGTACACCCAAGGGATCGGAGCGAATTTTCCGGGCCAGTCGGTTTTTTCGTGCGGCCAAGCGAGCCAGGTGGCCGCGTGCGGCTCCCATTCGGCGGGCATTCGGTAGCCGAGGGCGGCGGGGATGGCGCGCATGCCGATTCCACCCCTGCTTCTGGCAGGACTCATTCGAGCAATCCTTGCAGGCGCGCGCTTTGCTGTTTGGCGAGAATAAGAGCACGTGCGAGTAAGCGTTCCGAACAGGCGGCGGCTAAAGCCGCTTTCTCTCCAGACGCTTTACGGCACGGTTGAAACCGCGCCCCACAAACATCTCCGCCTTGGCGGGCGGGCTTCACTCGTGCCATCGCTCGAGGATTGGGGAGTAGGCATCGATGCGGCGATCGCGCAGGAACGGCCAGTTGCGGCGTGTTTCTTCGACGCGCGCGGGATCGCATTCGACGATGAGGATTTCTTCCTTGTCGGCGGAACCTTCGGCGAGGACGCGGCCAAATGGATCGGAGACGAAGGAATGCCCCCAGAATTCGAGGCCGCTTTCGGGAGTGCCCTCGAACCCGACGCGATTCACAGCCGCGACGAACACGCCGTTGGCGATGGCGTGGGAGCGCTGAATCGTGCGCCAGGCGTCGAGTTGCGCCGCGCCGAATTCCTTTTTCTCCGACGGATGCCAGCCAATCGCCGTGGGATAAAAAATAATGTTGGCGCCGCCGAGGCTCGCCAGGCGCGCGCCTTCCGGATACCACTGGTCCCAGCACACCAGCACGCCGATGCGGCCGAATTTCGTATTGAAATTCGGAAAGCCGAGATCGCCCGGTGTGAAATAGAATTTTTCGTAATAAAGCGGATCGTCCGGAATGTGCATCTTGCGATATTTTCCGAGGAGCGATCCGTCGGCGTCCAGAATCACGGCGGTATTGTGGTAGATTCCCGCGGCGCGCCGCTCGAAAAGCGATCCGACGATCACGACTTTCAGGTCGCGTGCGAGTTTCGAGAGAGCTTCCGTCGAAGGTCCCGGAATGGGCTCGGCAAGCTCGAACAAATCGGAATTTTCCTCGCGGCAGAAATATTGCGAGCGAAACAATTCCTGCAAGCAAATGATCTGCGCCCCGCGCGATGCAGCCTCGCGGACGCGAGCTTCCGCTGTGGCAAAATTTTCCCTCGGATCGAGGGAGCAACTCATTTGAATCAATCCAATCCAGAATTTTTCCGCCACGGTCGAATCATAGCATTATCCATTTAGATTTGAATGAGAGAGTGTGAGGCCGTCGGTCATAAGGGGCTGAAAGTGATCAGAAGTGAACAGACTTGGATTCCTGAAGTGTTTAAGATAAGGTTTGCTGGTCGGTCATCCAGCTGGAATATGGTTTCTAATCATCGGTTCGCACTCTGCGCGAGGCGACTGCGAACTTGCTCTCCTGAAACATCATGGCTTCACGACGCAAAATCGCTATTTGGTTGGGAGGAATCGCCGTTTGTCTGCTCGCTGGTGCGGTTTTCCTCGCCCCTGTTTTCTTTAACCTGGATCGCTATCGGCCCGAGGTGATTTCCTATTTCGAGCAGAATACCGGAAAGAAAGTGGAAATCGAGCGATTGACGATGACTTTTTTCCCCCGGCTAGCGGTTCACATGGATGGTTTTGGCGTGAAAAGCCCTCCGCTATTTCCTCCCAGTTACATCGTGAAGGTGGCGCGGACCGATGCTGTGTTGGACTTTTGGCCCCTGCTGCGCCGAAAGGTAGTTATCAAATCGGTTGTGCTGGAGGATCCGGAGATTAACCTGGTGTCGGATCCCGATGGCCCCTGGAACTTCGAGAACCCTGAAACACAGAATTCGAAGAACACATTCCCTCTGGACATTATCGATAAAGTGGTGATTCATGGGGGGAGTTTGATCGTGTCCAATTTGTTGCCTTCCGATGCGGCGGGCCCTGTATTTTTTGAGGCGCACGACATCGTGAGTGAACTGGATAATGTGAACCTGGCTGCGATCGTCAATCCCGCTTCTCCCTCACTGAATGGGCAAGGTGTATGGAAGGCAGCGCGGCTGCGCTTTGGCGCGGTGGAAACGACAAATGTGAATTGTAAATTCCGGCTGGAGTCGAAGGAGATTTTTTTCACGGAGTTGAGCGCGCAGGCGTATACCGGGAAGACGACCGGGGACTTTTCTGTGAACCTGGCGAAAAAAACCGCCAGCTTTAAGGCAGACGGTCGAGTGACCGGAATCAATATGAGCCACCTGCTCGCTTCTTTCCAAGAAACCCGGGGGAGAATTTCCGGGAAACTGGAAGGAGACCTGAAGCTCGCGGGAGATATAGAGCACACGGTGAGTCCGCTGGCGGGAATTCATGGAACGGGGCACCTCAAGGTGACGGACGGCCAGGTGCCGAGCCTGATGCTTAATTCAAATTTGATGAAGTTGGCGCATTTCAATGACCTTGGGCCCGCCAAAGATAATCCCTCATCGTTTAAGTCGATTTCCGCCGACCTGGAGTTTGCCAATCTGCGGATTTCGAGCAAGGCAATCGACATTGACGGCTATGGAGTCGATGTGGACGGGTCAGGGAGTGTGAGCGTCTCGGGCACCGACGAGCTGAATTATCAGGGGGTGGCGGCAATTACTACCAAGCAGGGATTTTTGACCAACTTGTTCGGCCGGTTGGAGGGAGCGAAATTGCAGGACGGCAAATTATCGTTTCCGTTCCGAATTGG
The DNA here is from genome assembly GCA_963813185.1 of uncultured Acidobacteriota bacterium. Classification (GTDB taxonomy): domain Bacteria; phylum Acidobacteriota; class Terriglobia; order Acidiferrales; family UBA7541; genus Palsa-360. The sequence continues at coordinate 176,703 of CAWEYA010000015.1, read as the reverse complement.
CGGGACGATCGATAGTCCGAAATTCTCGAAGGGAACGAAGAACAACTGAAAAGCGATCAGTCGTCTTCGGCGATCATGATCGCGGCGGCGAGGACGGTGGTCCACAGGCCGCGCTTGTCGCCGACGGCGGACTGCGTAATATTCATGGTGCGGACGATCTTGTTGGAGATGCGGTAGACTTCTTTTTTTTCATCCCAAGACAAATCGGGATCGAATTCGACGTTGAGCGTTGTCGCAAGCATTTCGGCGGCGAGCTCTTCCGTGTATTCCCCAGCTACTTCTTCGGTTTCGCCGAAGGAGTGGTGCTCGGAGAGGTAGCCGTACATCGATTTGTCGGCGGGGAGAGCGAGGCCGATGCCCGCGGCGATCAGGCGGTGCGCTTCGCGCGTGGAGTTTTCGCTGATGACGGTGAAGGCGACCTGCCCGGGCTTGAGGTGCTTCAGCCCCTCGGCGCGCGAGATGAGCTTGCAATTCGGAGGGAAGATCGAGGACACGCGCACGATATTGCACGCGGCAATGCCCGCGCTGCGCAATGCCAGCTCGAAACTTGAGAGCCTCTCGCGATGCTTTCCCACGCCTTTTGTCAGGTAGATCTTTTTCGCGACGAACGCCATTAGGGGTGCCGGAGTACGGTGCCTCCTACCAGCTAAATGATTGCTCGAAAATTGCGCAAACTTTTAACGCGTGCGGAAAAGTAACAAGAACACACTACTGTGTCAATTACTTTCCGGTCCTAAGAGCAGGATTGCAATCGAATTGCGACAATGGGACGCCGCCTAAGGCCTCTTTCGTCAGAGAAATCGCAAATCAGACGGAGAACGCGATTCAAAGCAGAGCCCGCGGAAGGGCATTTTCTCAATCGAATTTGCAAAGCTTCAGGAGGCGGTCCAGGGTGGGCGAAAGCGACACCAGTGTGCGCAAATCTTTTTGCGTGAAATCGGCGCCCGCCAGCGCGAGTGTTCGGGCTTTCCTTGAAATTTGCACGACGCCCTGAACCCGTGTTCCGTCCAGGATCGGGGCGCTCATGATCTTTTGGATCAACTCGCCCGGATCTCGCCCGAGGGGAACGGCTTCAAAAACGTTGGCGTGCCGCGCGGAACTGAAATTGTTCAAGAGGTCCGGCTTGCGCTCGCGAGCTGTTTTTGCGGCCAGGGCCGTGGTGCTCGTGAGCGGAATCGAGCCCACCAGAGACAGTTGCGCCGGAATCACGAACTTCAGGCTCTTGTACTTGGCCTCGAACTTCAGAATCGCAACTTCATCCAACTCCACGCCGAACAGTTTTGCGAGTGTTAATCCCACTTTGGCGAGGGCGTCGGAATCGGGCGCCACGCCACTGCTTTCCATCGAGTTGACGAGCGATCCCAAATCGGCCACTTGCTGATCGGGCATGATGATTCTCCAATCATTCCAAAGGAACGCATTATATCCAAGTAGAGGCGGGGGATTTCAATTATTCTTGCTCATATCCCCATTGAAAAACCACTGGGAATTACCTATACTAAAATTTCTGATCCATCGGAGCCCGGATGCCTGCGACAGAAGTGGATTTTCGACGGTTTCGCTCATTTTCCCCACGGCCATTTCCATACCCTAAGATTAAGAAATTGCCATAATGCGGCTGGGTGTTCCAAGTGAGGAGGAACGCCGTGTGCCGGTACGCGCGAGGCGCACTAGAAGGGTTTCGATTTGAGGCCATGGAAATGATTTCAGGAGCACCGCAATGACAGAAACGACGGCGGCAACGAAAGCCGCCCCGAATCGCCTGCTGGCACTTTGGAGCAGCGTGATTGGGAAAAAAGTGGTTATGGCCGTGTCCGGAGCCGTGCTCATTCTATTTGTGATCGCGCACATGTTGGGCAATTTGAAAATCTTTTCCGGCCCGGAGGAAATCAACGCGTATTCACGGTTCCTGCGGGAAGTGGGCTGGCCGGAACTCGGCTACGGGCAGCTTCTGTGGATCGTTCGGAGCGTGCTGTTTGTTTGCGTGGTTCTGCACATCACCGCGGCCGTGCAACTGACGCGACTGAACTGGCAGGCGCGGCCGGTTGGGTACGACTCAAGGAAAAATGTGGAGACCACCTGGGGCGCGATGACCATGCGGTGGGGCGGCCTGCTGCTGGCCATTTTTATCGTATTCCATTTGTTTCACTTTACCGGCGGGGTGGTGGGATTTCAGCCGGGCCAGTTTGAACATTTGATGGTGTATCAAAATGTAGTAGCCGGGTTTTCGAATTTGCCGATCGCGTTGTTCTACGTCATTGCCATGGGCGCCTTGTGCCTTCATCTCGATCATGGGATTTGGAGCATGCTGCAGACGCTGGGCTGGGTCAATCTGGACAACACAAAAAGTTTGAGAGCCGCTTCCAGGATTGTGGCTGTGGTCACCTTCGCTGGTTTTATCTCGGTGCCGATTTCGGTGCTCGCGGGCTGGGTGCGCTGAGGGGAGAGAAATGCTCGAGTCCAATATTCCATCCGGTCCAATCGAAGAAAAATGGGAGCGGGCCCGCTTTGAGATGAAGCTGGTCAATCCCGCCAACCGCCGCAAGCACACAGTGATCATTGTTGGCTCGGGACTCGCGGGGGCTTCCGCGGCCGCGTCGCTCGGCCAGCAGGGCTACAACGTGCACTGCTTTTGCTTTCAGGACAGCCCGCGCCGCGCGCACTCCATCGCCGCGCAGGGGGGCATCAATGCCGCGAAAAACTACCGGAACGACGGCGACAGCGTCCACCGCTTATTTTATGACACGGTGAAGGGCGGAGATTTCCGCTCGCGCGAGGCAAACGTATTTCGCCTGGCGCAAATCAGCGTCAACATCATCGATCAGTGCGTGGCGCAGGGCGTTCCCTTCGCCCGCGAATACGGAGGATTGCTCGATACGCGCTCGTTCGGCGGCGTGCAGGTTTCCCGCACGTTTTACGCGCGGGGGCAGACTGGGCAGCAGTTGCTGCTGGGCGCGTACCAGGCGCTCGAGGAGCAAGTCGCCGGCGGCACTGTGAAGATGCACACGCGCAGCGAGATGCTGGACCTTGTCGTCGTCAATGGAAAAGCGCGCGGCGTCGTCACGCGCGATCTCCTGACCGGCGCGATCGAATCTTTCGCCGCTGACGTGGTGGTCCTGGCCACGGGCGGCTACGGAAACGTTTTTTATCTTTCCACCAACGCCAAGGGTTGCAACACCACGGCCATCTGGCGCGCGCATCGCCGCGGCGCGTTTTTCGGGAACCCCTGCTTCACGCAGATCCACCCGACGTGCATTCCGGTGAGCAACGAGAATCAGTCCAAGCTGACGCTCATGTCGGAATCGCTCCGGAACGACGGGCGCGTGTGGGTTCCGAAGAAAAAAGGAGACACGCGGCCCGCAGAGCAAATTCCCGAGGCCGAACGCGATTATTATCTCGAGCGGCGCTACCCGAGTTTCGGAAACTTGGTTCCCCGCGACGTGGCCTCGCGCGCCGCGAAGGAAGTTTGCGATGAAGGGCTCGGAGTCGGCCCCGGGGGCCAGGGCGTGTACCTGGACTTCTCCGATGCGATTCGCCGTATGGGAGAATCGGTGGTCCGCGAAAAATATGGAAATCTCTTCGACATGTACACCGAGATTACCGGGGAAAACGCTTACAAGGTTCCCATGCGAATTTATCCCGCGGTCCATTACACGATGGGAGGCCTGTGGGTTGATTATCGCTTGATGTCTACAATCCCCGGGCTGTTTGTCGCCGGGGAGGCGAATTTCTCCGATCACGGCGCCAACCGCCTCGGCGCGAGCGCGCTGATGCAAGGGCTCGCGGATGGGTATTTTATTTTGCCCTACACGATTCCCAATTACATCGCGTCCAATCCGCTAGAAAAAGTGGATACCTCTCATCCCGAGTTCGCGGCCGTGAAGGAAGAAGTGAACAAGCGCATCGCCAGGTTTATCGCCATCCAAGGAAAGCGAACCGTGGACTCCTTCCACAAGGAACTTGGCAAGCTGATGTGGGAAAACTGCGGGATGGCCCGGTCCGCGGAGGGTTTGCGGAGCAATCTGGAAAAAATTCCCGCGTTGCGCGGGGAATTCTGGAACAACTTGCGGATCATTGGGACCGGTGAAGAACTCAACCAATCGCTCGAAAAGGCCGGGCGGGTTGCGGATTTTCTGGAACTTGCCGAGTTGATGTGCCTGGACGCGCTGGAGCGTGAAGAATCCTGCGGCGGCCATTTTCGCGTCGAGAGCCAAACCCCGGACGGGGAAGCATTGCGCGACGACGAGAGATATTCGTTCGTGTCGGCATGGAAATGGAAAGGAGAAGGCGACCAGTGGGAACTGCACACGGAGCCACTTACCTTCGAGCATGTTCACCTTGCGCAGAGGAGCTACAAGTAGCCCATGAACCTCACACTAAAAATTTGGCGGCAGCAGGACACCAAATCCGCCGGGAATTTTGCCACCTATCAGGCTCAGGGTGTGACGCCGGACATGTCTTTTCTCGAGATGTTGGACCTGCTGAACGAGAATCTCCAGGCCAAGGGCGAGGCTCCTGTCGTTTTTGAACATGATTGCCGCGAAGGGATTTGTGGCATGTGCGGGTTCCTAATCAATGGTGTGGCGCATGGTGGGCACCGGGGTACAACCGTCTGCCAGCTCTCGATGCGATTCTTTAAGGACGGGGACTCGCTGACGCTTGAGCCGTGGCGCGCCAAGGCTTTTCCCGTGCTCCGCGATCTGGCCGTTGATCGGTCCGCATTTGACCGGATCATTCAGGCCGGTGGCTACATCACCGCGCCCACGGGCGTTGCGCCGGAGGCGAGGGCGATCCTTGTCCCCAAGGAGGACGCCGACCGGGCCATGGACGCAGCGGCCTGCATCGGATGCGGCGCCTGCGTGGCGGCGTGCCCCAACGCGGCGGCGATGCTGTTCACCGCTGCGAAGATCACGCATCTCAACTCGCTTCCGCAAGGGCAGCCGCAGCGCTACCAGCGAACGGCGGACATGGTCGCGGCCATGTCCGCGGAACTATTCGGGAGCTGCACGAACCATGGCGAGTGCGAGGCCGTGTGTCCGAAGAAAATTCCGATCGAGTTTATCGGGCGCATGAATCGCGATCTGATCCACGCCACGCTGCATCGTCGCGGCGAGTAACGCCGGAAACTGTGGAATCCTACGCACATGCGCGCTGATGAACATGATTCCCGGGCGCGCGAGATTCATTTTTCAAGCCTCGTATTTGACACTCACGCGGATACGCCGCAGCGCCTGTTCTTCGACCAATTTGATTTGGGGAGGCGCGACGCCGAAGGCAGCGTAGATATTCCCAGGCTGCGCGAGGGCGGCGTGGGAGCGATCTTCTTTGCCCTGTGGGTGCCTGTCGAAATCACAGGAGCTGCGGCTACGCAGCGGGTGCGGGATCTGCTTGATGCCACGCTGAGACAAATCGAAATTCATGGTGGCGATTTGGCGCTTTGCACCTCTTCCAAAGCAGTTCGGGCGGCGCGATCGGAAAACAAAATCGCAGTTTTGTTGGGAGTGGAAGGCGGGCACGCCATCGACAACGACCTCGCGATTTTGCGCGAGGTTCACGGGCGCGGCGTGCGCTACATGACGCTGACCCACAACGCGGCGACGGAATGGGCGGACTCCTCAAGCGACACTCCGCGCCACAACGGGCTGACCGATTTCGGCAAACTTGTGATCCGGGAAATGAACCACCTCGGAATGCTCGTCGACGTTTCCCACGTCTCCGATCCGACTTTTTACGATGTCCTGGAAATCTCGCGCGCGCCGGTGATCGCATCGCATTCCTGCTGCCGGGCGCTGTGCGATGCTCCGCGAAATCTTGATGATGCGATGATCAAAACGCTGGCGGCCCGCGGCGGCGTGATTCATATCACCTTTCACACCGGCTTCCTCAGCCAGGAATACGCGAATGCGAACCGCGCCCTGGCATCGGAAATCGCCTCCCGGGAACAAGTCGTCAGCGAAAAGTTCGGGGAGAACGAAGCGCGGAATTTGATGGAATTGCAGCGTCTGAGCGATGAATCCATTCGCACCGGGAAACTGCCGCGAGTGAGCTGGGAGAAGATTGTCGAGCATATCGACCATGCTGTCCGTATTGCCGGCGCGGATCACGTCGGGATCGGTTCGGATTTCGACGGGGCATTCATGCCGGCCGGAATGGAAGACGCTTCGAAGTTTCCTGCTATCGCCGAGGGCTTGCTCAGGCGTGGATACGGGGAAGCCGACATCAAGAAAATTCTCGGAGAGAATACGCTTCGAGTGATGTACGATGCGGAGCGAGTTGGTCGAGTCGTTGCAGATCACGAGAATCCCTAGTCAGCAGTGACGGGGAATCGCGGCATAATATGCGCCGCTCATTTTTACGGAGAATCTAAGATGCGCAACTCTCTTAAATTTTGCTGCCATTACTTACGCCTGCTCCATCATCCTCCATTTACACGATGGCCCAGACCCCAGCCCCGGCGCCGGCAAAGAAACCGGCTGCTGCGGCAAAAGCGCCCGCTGCCGAACGGCGGCCTTTGATCCTGCCTTGTTGCAGCCCGCCACCCTGAAAGCCAAAGCGCCCGCCGAGTACGAGGTTAAGTTTGTAACCACCGCGGGAGAATTCACGATCAAGGTGACGCGGGCATGGGCGCCGAATGGCGCGGACCGCTTCTACAATCTTGTCAGTCATCATTTCTACGATGGTGCGGCTTTCTTCCGCGTTCTGCCGGGATTCATGGCGCAATTTGGGATCAGCGCGCACCCCGAGGTTTCCAAAGTATGGGAAACCGCAAATATAAAGGACGATCCAATCGTGCAGAGCAATCATCGCGGATTTGTGTCTTTTGCAACGGCGGGGCCGAACACACGAACGACGCAGGTCTTTATCAATTATGGAAACAACGAGGCCCTCGACAAAAGTGGATTTTCGGCGTTCGCTGTGGTTTCGGATGGAATGGAAGTGGTGGACAAACTGTACAACGGCTATGGAGAGGGCGCTCCTGACGGCCACGGGCCGGACCAAGGCCTGATTACAAGCCGCGGGCGCGAGTATTTGGAAAAGAGTTTTCCCAAGTTGGATAGCATTCGTTCCGCGACGCTTGTGCCCGCAGCCGCAGCATCCGCTCCGGCCAAGTAAATCATTGCGGGCGGCAATTCTGAGGGGTGATTTTTGCATTCGGTTGGTTCTGTCTGCAAAAATCTTTCCCATACTTGATCTGAGCAAGCTCAAATCATGGATTTCCTTCGTTTAGAAAAGAGGGGAGCCGTTGTCCAGGGAGAAACTGGCGCGCTCGGATCGGTGCGCGCGGTCAGCCTGGATCGCGGAAATTGGCTCGAATCTGAAGAAGCCGTCGCAGTCTGCATTGCTTTCACGGCGTGTCTCGTTCATTTCCTGTGGAACGGGCGCTACGGCTATTTTCGGGATGAGCTGTACTACGCGGCTTGTGGGCAGCACCTTGCCTGGGGATACGTGGACCATGCCCCGCTGATTGCCGTAATCGCTCGATTATCCAGAATGTTGTTTGGGGACTCTCTGCGCGCGCTGCGGTTTTTCCCTGCGCTGTCCTCCGGCGCAAAAATAGTCATTACCGGCTGGATCGTACGCGAACTTGGCGGGCGGCGCTACGCGCAAATTCTTGCCGGCGACCGCGATGCTGCTCTGCCCTATTTATCTGACGATGGACAATTTTCTGTCCATGAATGCATTTGAACCCGTGTTTTGGATGTTGTGCGTGGCGATTTCGCTTCGGATCATTCGGACGGGGAACGCCCGCTTATGGCCCTGGTTCGGACTCGTGGCGGGAATCGGAATCCTGAACAAACACTCGACGCTCATATTTGGACTGGCATTCGTTCTCTCTTTAGCCGTGATCGCGCCAGCGGTCCATGCTGCGTACGCCGTGGATCTGGCTCGGGGCATTCATTTCATTCTTGATTTTTCTTCCGAATTTCCTTTGGGAGATCGCGCAACGACTGGCCCACGATTGAGATTCTGCGGAACGTCGATCGCATGAAGAACGCGCACGTGACCTGGTTGCAATTCATAGCGCAGCAAGCGTTTCTCGTGCATCCACTGGGCGCGCCGATTTGCATCGCCGGATTGTGGTTTTTCCTGCGCAGCCGCCGAGGGCCAGCCGTTCCGCTTTCTTGGATGGACGTATTTTTTTCTCCTAGCCGAGTTCTTGATCTTCCGGGGGCGGATATATTATCTGGCGCCCATTTATCCAATGCTTTTTGCCTCCGGCGCCGTTGCGATCGAAGCGTGGATCGGAAACCACGCCGGAAATTGGGTCAAGGCTGCAGTCCTTGCTCCACTCGTTGTTGGAGGAATCATCGCTGCGCCTCTGGCCCTGCCGATTCTTCCGCTGGATACGGCCGCGGAATACGCCAAGTTCTGGGATGTGGACCGCGTGCAGGTGGAAAGAGAGCCGAGCGGGAAGTTGCCCCAGATGTATGCCGACATGATGGGCTGGCCGCAACAAGCGGAAGTGGTTGCCGGCGTGTTTCACGCGCTCTCTCCGGAAGAACAATCGCGAGTTGCGATCTTCACCAAGAATTACGGGCAGGCCGGAGCGATCGATTATTTTGGCCCGTCGCTGGGTTTGCCGCATGCCATCAGCGGCCACAACAACTATTACTTATGGGGACCTCAGCAATACACCGGGGAAGTGGTCATCGCAGTGGGAATGCCGCTCGAAAGTTTGAAACCGCTGTTCGACCAAATCGAACTCGCTGCAACTATTAACTATGACTATGCGATTCCCGAGGAAAATAATCTGCCCGTCTATATTTGCCGGAAGCCGAAAATTACCCTGCAACAGGCTTGGCCGCTGCTGAAGTTTTACGGGTAGGGTTTAAGTGGGACGGGCTTCAGCCTGTCGGGTTTAGTCCTCGCAATTACTCAAACCCGACAGGCTGAAGCCCGTCCTACGAAGAGCTAAGCCACTCCGAGGATCGTCACCAGCTCGCGCACCGAAGCCGCGGACTTGTCAAGAGCGGATTTTTCTTCCGCGTGAGTTTGATCTCGATAATTTGTTCGACGCCCCTCGCTCCGAGCTTCACGGGAACGCCCACGTAGAGTCCTTGAATGCCATATTCGCCTTCGAGATAAGCCGCGCAGGGAAGAATTTTCTTTTTGTCCTTCAGGATGGCCTCAACCATTTCGACAACGGCAGCGGACGGCGCGTAATACGCCGAACCGGTTTTCAGGAGATTGACGATTTCAGCGCCGCCCTTGCGCGTGCGGTCCACGATGGCGGCGATGCGGTCGGGCGGAAGCAAGTCGGGCAGGGGAATGCCCGCGACCGTTGAGTAGCGAGCGAGCGGCACCATGTCATCGCCGTGTCCGCCCAGGACGAATGAATTTACGTTTTCGACCGAGACACCGAGCTCCATGGCCACGAATGCGCTCATGCGCGCCGAGTCGAGAACGCCCGCCATGCCCATCACTCGGTTCTTCGAGAAACCGCTGACCCTGAACGCCGCCTGCACCATGGCGTCGAGCGGGTTCGTCACCATGATGAGGATTGCGTTTGGCGAATATTTCACGACTTGTTCGACGACCGCTTTGATGACGTCGAAGTTGGCCTTCAAAAGATCATCGCGGCTCATCCCGGGCTTTCGCGGAAAGCCCGCGGTGACGACGACCACGTCGCTGTTGGCCGTCTCCTTGTAATCTCCCGTCGCCGTGGAAACTCCCGTGACGCGCGCATCCGATCCCGTGATGGATGTGGATTCCACCATGTCGAGCGCCTTGCCCGACGGCGGCCCATCGAGAATATCGGTCAGCACAACGTCGGCCAGCTCCAGATCCACAATGCGCTGCGCCGTCGTCGATCCCACAAACCCGCCGCCAACAACCGTGACTTTCTTCCGCATGAGTGCGTTCTCCTGTAATGGTCAGAATGAAAGTGAAATGAGGCGGAAGCGCCTGCCACCGCCGCGATGGCGTTTCTTACTTTGCGACTGCCAGCGACTGCATGTTCTCAATGATGGCGCTCGCGAATTGCGAAGTGCTCAGCTTCGTCGCGCCTTCCATCATGCGTTCGAGGTCGTAAGTGACCCGCTTCTGTCCGATGGTTCGCTCGATCCCCGTTTCGATCAATTTGCCGACTTCGTTCCAGCCCATGAATTCAAACATCATGACGCCGGAGAGCATCACCGAGCTTGGGTTGATGACGTCCTTGTCCGCGTATTTGGGCGCGGTGCCATGCGTGGCCTCGAAGCAGCCGTAGCCGTCGCCGATGTTCGCGCCGGGCGCCATGCCGAGCCCGCCGACCTGCGCGGCGCAGGCGTCGGAAATATAATCGCCGTTCAAATTGGGCGCGGCGATGACTTGATATTCGTCGGCGCGCGTGATCACCTGCTGGAAAATGGAATCGGCGATGCGGTCGTTGATCAGAAGTTTCTGTTTCCATTTGCCCTGGCCGTGCGAGGCGTAAATTTTGTCGAGCACCGATTTCACTTCGTCGCACACGGATTTGCGGAAAGCTTCGGTGCCATGTTCAAGCCCCGGTTCGACGAGCGCCGCATTTTGCTCGATGGTGATGCTCGGATTGCGGTCGCGATTGTCGAGAATCCAGGTCTCGCGTTCGGTGACGGTCTGGGCGCGGAATTCTTCAACCGCCAACTCGTAGCCCCAGTCGCGAAACGCGCCTTCGGTAAACTTCTGGATGTTTCCTTTATGCATGATGGTCACCACGCGCTTTTTATTATCGAGCGCGTATTGAACGGCGCGGCGCATCAGCCGCTTCGTGCCAAAGGGAGAGATCGGCTTGATGGCTCACGGCGGAATCGGCCCGAATCTGTTTTGGCCCGCCGCCGAGCATGTCCTTGTTCAGGAATTCCAGCAGTTTCTTCACTTCCGGCGTCCCCGACCGCCACTCGATCCCGATGTATACATCTTCGGTATTTTCGCGGAAAACGATTACATCCATCCGTTCGGGATGTTTCACAGGAGAGGCGACTCCCTGGAAATAGCGCACTGGGCGCACGCAGGCGTAGAGATCGAGGATCTGCCGCAGCGCGACGTTGAGCGAGCGAATCCCGCCGCCAACGGGAGTTGTCAGCGGCCCTTTGATCGAAATCCGGAAATCGCGCACGGCCTCGACCGTTTCATCCGGCAGCCATTGCTTGAATTCGTTGAATGCTTTCTCCCCCGCGAACACTTCAAACCAGGCGATCTTCCGCTTCCCGCCGTAGACGCGTTCGACGGCAGCGTCAAACACGCGCTGCGACGCTTTCCAGATGTCCCGCCCGGTCCCGTCTCCCTCGATGAAAGGAATGATTGGCCTGTCGGGAATGACAAACTTGCCTCCAACATACTGGATTGCCTGCCCGTCTGAGGGAATGGCCCTGCCGTTATACGATGGCTTCATGTCTATGTTCCTCTGTGGATTGTCACTGCAATGACGCGAATGGGAGAGAATAGCACACCCGGCGTTCAGAGGACACAGTTGCGGCAGTCAATTCTTCTCTAAACTTATGCGTACGCATAGAAATTCGCTGCGCGGCTGATTATCCACCAATGGGCAAATGCCGTACTCGGATGCGGCGCTCTTCGATGACGATAATACTGCCGCGCATGGCGAATTCTTCGATGGCTGGGAGGTTGGCAAGTAGCTGCTGAAGTTGATTGGACGGCTTCTTTGGCGCGCGTCGGAAAAGAATGACCGAAGGCTTGACTTCCTCGCGTAACGCGAGGAGGGTTCCAAAATCAGTTTCAGCTGAGATGAGAATGCGGTCTTCACTTGCCGCTAGCGTAAAAATTGCCGAATCGGAAGCAGACTGCATTTGCCGGTCGCGAACATGGACTGCATCGTGCCCCGCGGATCGAAGGCCCGCGGCAACCGAGGGTGATAATGCATTGTCCACTTTGGATTTCAAGAACCTGCAACCGGCAATTCACGTTCCCGGACCGCCTCCGCCGCATAGCGGAGCGACTCAGGTATATCTTCCAGTTCGAGGTCCGGGTATGCCTTCAGAATTTCAGATTCCGGCATGCCTTCGCCAATCATGCCCACCACCGTTGCGACCGGAATCCGCAGCCCGCGAATGCATGGAGCCCCGCCCGATTGATTAGGATCAATAGTGATTCGCTTGAAATACTTCATATCGCTATCCCATTATCAGATTCCAGTAACTCCGCTCGCAAACCGCAATCGGGCGATTTTCAAGCATAGCACGGGCGGGCCCGCTCGGAAGCTCGCTGTTTGGCAGCGCATGCTGCTAGACGCGCCAAATCAAAACGCCCCCGACGATTTAATCGGGGGCGCTTTGTTGAGGTCTTAGGAAGGCGGACGCCGCAACGGCGGTGTCGCGGCGCAATCCTAAATGTCGTAATAGAGGTGGAACTCGTAGGGATGCGGGCGCATCCGAACTGGATCCGCTTCGGTTTTTTTCTTGTAATTGATCCAGAGTTCGACGAATTCCGCGGTGAAAACGTCTCCCTCGAGGAGGAACTTGTGGTCCTTGCTGAGTTCACCGAGCGCTTCTTCGAGCGAACCGGGCATCGACGGAATCTTGGCGGCTTCTTCGGCATCGAGTTCGAAGATGTCCTTGTCGAGCGGCTTGCCGGGATCGATCTTGTGCTTGATGCCGTCGAGCCCCGCCATCAGCATGGCCGCGAAGGCCAGATACGGATTGCACGACGGGTCCGGAGGCCGGAACTCGAGGCGCTTGGCTTTCGGGCTTTCCGAATAAACCGGGATGCGGACTGCGGCAGAACGGTTGCGGCGCGAGTAAGCCAGGTTAACCGGGGCTTCGTAGCCGGGCACGAGGCGCTTGTACGAGTTCGTGCCGGGGGCGATGATGGCGGATAGTGCGCGGGCATGCTTGAGCAATCCTCCCGCGTACCACAGCGCCATCTGCGAGAGCCCCGCGTAGCCGTCACCAGCGAAAAGCGGCTTCCCGCCCTTCCACAGCGATTGGTGCGTGTGCATGCCCGAGCCGTTGTCCGAAAAAATCGGCTTGGGCATGAAGGTTACCGTCTTGCCTGCCTTCGCCGCTGTGTTCTTGATGATGTATTTGTACTTCATCATGTTGTCGGCAGAATTCAGCAGGGTGTCGAAGCGCAAGTCAATTTCCGCCTGGCCCGCTGTCGCAACTTCATGGTGCTGGCACTCGACGTCCATGCCGATATCGATCATTTTGACGATCATCTCGGAGCGAAGATTCTGGTTGTGGTCGGCGGGCGGGACAGGGAAGTAGCCTTCCTTGTATCGCGGGCGATAACCCAGATTCTTGTAATCGCCGTCATTTTCACGGCCCGTGTTCCAGCGGCCTTCGTCGGAATCGACGTAATAAAAGCTGTGCTGCGGGGCCGAGTCGAATCGGACGCTGTCAAAAATGAAAAATTCCGCTTCGGCGCCGAAGAAGGCCTTGTCGGCGATGCCCGTGGATTTCAGGTAGGCCTCGGCGCGCTTGGCCACGTGTCGCGGATCGCGGTGATAGGGCTTTTGCGATGGCGGATCGGTGGCGTCGCCGATCATCACGAGCGTCGGAATGGTGAGAAAAGGATCGATGAAAGCCGTGTCCGGATCGGGCATGAGGAGCATGTCGGATTCGTGAATCGAGGCCCACCCGCGAATGGAGCTCGCGTCGAACCCGAATCCCTCCTTGAAGGAACTCTCGGAAAGCTCGCCGATTGGGTAACTGACGTGCTGCCAGACACCGGGAACATCTATGAAGCGAAGATCCAGAATCTTCGCGCCACGCTTCTTCGCAAATTCCAGTACACCTTTTGCGTCCATTCGCTCTCCTTAAGACGAAGTTGATCGGTTAATGATCCTCCAAGGCATGGAACCCTGAATCGGAATGGCGAATCTACCGGAACGGCGGAGGGCTAGTCAAGCGCTCCTGCAGTCAAAGATTGAATGACCAAAATCTATAATCCTTATGAATTATTTATGCCATCCCTGGGCCCAATTAGAGGCAATTCGATTCCAGGGAGCAACATGCGCTAGTCGTAGTATTCCTGGCCCAGGTGCGTGATCAGGTCCTCGCCCATCATCCAGCGCAGGGTGTTCTTCAGTTTCATGGACTGGATAAAGAGATCGTGCTCCGGGTAGAGTTCCGGCGCGCACATGGGAGATTTGAAATAAAAGCTAAGCCATTCCTGGATGCCGCGCATCCCGGCGCGCTTGGCGAGATCGAGGAAGAGAATCAGATCGAGGACGATCGGCGCCGCCAGGATCGAATCGCGGCACAGGAAATCGACTTTGATCTGCATCGGATAGCCCAGCCAGCCGAAGATGTCGATGTTGTCCCACCCCTCTTTGTTGTCGCCACGCGGCGGATAGTAAACGATGCGGATCTTGTGGTGAATCTTGCCGTACAGGTCGGGATACAGCTTGGGCTGGAGAATGTATTCGAGCACGCCGAGCTTTGATTCTTCCTTGGTCTTGAAAGATTCGGGATCGTCCAGCACCTCGCCGTCGCGATTGCCGAGGATGTTGGTTGAGAACCAGCCGTTCATTCCCAGGAGGCGCGCCTTGAAGCCCGGGGCGAGAATCGTCTTCATCAACGTTTGTCCGGTCTTGAAATCCTTGCCGCAGATGGGCACGCCGTGCTGCTTGGCGAGCGCGACGATCGCGGGGATATCCACGGTCAGGTTGGGAGCGCCGTTGGCAAACGGCACGCCGCTCGTAATGGCGGCCCAGGCGTAAAGCATGGAAGGCGCGATCGCCGGATGATTTTCCTTCATCGCGGCCACAAGTGTTTCGGGCGTCTCGTATACGGCGTGCGGCTTGAGGAAAATTTCCGTGGAGCCGCACCAGATCACCACGGTCCGCGAAACCTTGTTTTTCTTTTGGAATTTCCGAATGTCGTCGCGTATTTGCAGCGCCAGCTCGTACTTGTTGCGCCCTTTCTTCACATGCGTCCCGGTGAGTTTCTTGACGTAGTTCTGGTCAAAGGCGGCTTTCATCGGACGGATCTTGCTCAAAAATTTCTTCACTTCGGCCAGGTGTTCCGGGCCGAGAACCGCGGCATTCTTGGCGGCCTCGTACGCGCTGTCCGGGAAAATGTCCCACCCGCCGAAGACGATGTCTTCCAGCGTTGCCAGCGGCACGAAATCCTTGATCGCCGGGGCGCGCGCTTCGGTCCGCTTCCCGAGGCGGATGGTTCCCAGTTGCGTCAGGGACCCGATGGGCAGCGATTTCTTTCGCCGGACCAGATCCACTCCGGCCATGAACGTCGTGGCGACCGCACCCATGCCGACGGTGAGGACTCCGAGTTTTCCCTTCGGCAAGGCAATGCCCGCGGACCTGCGCATTCTCATTTCTCCTGTTGTTTTCAAAGTGTGTGGAATACCGAAGCAGCGTGCGACTTCTCTTCACCCCGCACGATAGCCGCGCTCCCTTTTGCGCAAACAACGTATCATGCGCGAACGCGCCAAGTTTTGCAACGCGGAACCTCCCTTAGTCAGGCGGGTCTGCGCGATTTGGCCGATGGCCGCGCCGAGGCTGCAGCGGCGCGTTGCTTTCCTTGAGCGGCGGCGCGGGGTTTTTCCCTCAGCGCTGCGAGCAGTTTTTCGAGGCTTAGCGTGTTGATGACGTCCTTCTTTTCAATCCATCCGCGCCGCGCCATTGCACTCCGTAGCGCATGGCCTGCAGGCCGCGAGTCGTATGCGCGTCGGTGGAGATCACGATCTTCACTCCCCGCTCTTTCGCCATGCGCAGGTGCGTGTCCTTCAGATCGAGGCGCTCCGGAGAGGCGTTGCACTCCATCACGACGCCGTGTTTGTGCGCCGCGTCCAGGACGCGCTCCATGTCGTAAGCGTAGGCGTCCCGCCGAAGAACCAGGCGGCCCGTGGGATGCCCGACGATTTGCGTAAAGGGATTCTCGATGGCCGCCAGTATTCGCTCGGTCATCTCCGCGCGTTCCATAGTCATGTACGAGTGGATGGATACGAGCACCACGTCGAGCTGCGCGAGCACTTCGTCGTCCAGATCCAGTTTTCCATTCTTCAAAACGTCCACTTCGCTGCTCGCCAGGATGCGAATTCCCAGGTGTTTGGCATTGGCGGCCTGGATTTTTTTAATTTGCTCGAGCGTCCGCTTTTCATCGAGGCCGTTTGCGACGGTCACGGCCTTGCTGTGATCGGTCAGCGAGATATATTCGTAGCCCAGTTCCTTCGCGGCGAGCGCCATTTCTTCGATCGAGTTTCTGCCGTCGCTCGCGGTCGTGTGCATTTGCAGATCGCCGCGCATGTCCGCAAGTTCGACAAGGTCGGGCAGGCGATGCTCGGCGGCGGCGTCGATCTCGCCCGTATTTTCGCGCAACTCCGGCGGAATGTAATCAAGATCCAGCTTCGCGTAGATTTCTTTCTCGGTCGCACTGGCGACGGGCCGCTCGCCCTTCAGTGTCGCGAGCGCGTATTCGTTGAGCGTATAACCCATCTTGTTCGCGCGCCCGCGCAGTGTGACGTTGTGCTCCTTCGACCCCGTAAAATAGAGCAGTGCGGCGCCAAAGCTCTCTTTTTCAAGAATCCGAACGTCGACTTGCATGCCGCTCTTCAAAAGGAAGCTGACCTTGTTCTCTCCGTGCGCCAGCTTCTGATCGATTTCAGTGAATTTGAGGATGTGTTGCGCGATCGATTCCACCGCTTTGGGGGTGGACTTTCCCGAAGCGATCGTAACCAGCAGGTCGAGGTCGCCTACGGTTTCCCTCCCGCGCCGCAGCGATCCCGCGGGTGTGACGGCCTCGATGGGCTTTCCGAATGCGCGAATGTAGGAAGCGAGTTTTTCCGCTTCTTCCGCGGCCACATCGATGTGGAAACGCCCGGCGGATTTCTTGTACACCTCGATCGCTTTCAGAATATTTTCTTCGCTCTTTTCTCCGAACCCGGCGAGATCGCGCAGCTTGCCTTCGCGCGCGATCTTTTCCACCTCCTCCACCGTTCCCGCCTTGAAAGTTTTCCAGAGAAAGGCGACTTTCTTCGGTCCGAGCGACTGCAAGTCCAGAAGATGGAGGATCGTTTCCGGGTATTTCTTGAGCAGTTTGCTGCGCAGGGAATATTGCCCGGTCTTGAGGATTTCCTCGATGTGATCGGCCATGCCGTCGCCGATGCCGGGCAATTCCATCAGCTTGGCGCGATCGCGCGCCAGCTCTTCGATGGATTCGGGCAGTCCGTTGAGGAGTTCGGCGACGCGCTCGTAACTGCGGTAGCGCCCAATCATGGCGCCGTCGATCTCCAGAAGCTGCGCCGTTTCCCGCAATATGCGAGCGACTTCACGATTTTCCATGTGTGTGTCCCAGGCTTACTCGATCTTGGTTAATTTAGGGCCCACCTTCAGGCGGGCATGCGCATGAATCTAGGATGCCAACCTGAAGGTTGGCGCTACTGACCGAGGATATAAGCGAACATCAGCGGCGCGACAATCGAAGCGTCGGATTCGATGACGAATCGCGGCGTGGCCGCCTCCAGCTTTCCCCACGTGATTTTTTCGTTGGGCACCGCGCCGCTGTAGGAGCCGTAGGACGTGGTGCTGTCCGAAATCTGGCAGAAGTAGCCCCACAGGCGGCATTTCTCGCGCAGGTCCTGCGTGATCAGCGGAACGACGCAGATCGGAAAATCTCCCGCGATGCCGCCGCCAATCTGGAAAAAGCCGATCGAATCCGTGGCGGAATTTTGCCGGTACCATTCGATCAGGCAGGCCATCTGCTCGACGCCGGACTTGACCACTTGAAATGTGGAAACGTCGCCGCGGACCACGTTGGCCACGAAAATATTTCCCAGTGTGGAATCCTCCCAGCCCGGAGTAAAAATCGGCAGATTTTTTTCGCACGCCGCGATCACCCAGGAATCCTTGGCGTCAATTTGATAGGACTCCTTGATGAGCCCGCAGCGGATCAGCTGGTACATATATTCGTAGGGAAAGTACCGCTGCTTCTCTTTGTCCGCCTTTTGCCACAGCTTCAGCACCTGCCGCTCGATCCGGCGCATGGCCTCTTCTTCCGGGATGCAAGTGTCGGTGACGCGGTTCATCCCGCGATCGCGCAAGGCCACTTCTTCGGCGTCGCTCAGATTGCGATAGTTCGGCACGCGCCTGTAATGGTCGTGCGCGACGAGATTAAAAATATCTTCTTCCAGGTTTGCGCCCGTCGTGCAGATGCCGTGCACTTTGCCTTGCCGGATCATTTCCGCGAGCGAGATACCCAACTCCGCTGTGCTCATCGCTCCCGCCATCGTCAGGAACATTTTTCCGCCGCGCGCAAGATGCGCGATGTAGGCCTCCGAAGCGTCCACGACCACCGCCGCATTGAAATGCCGGAATTGGTGCTTGACGAATTCTCGTACGCTCATGTCCGCCTTTCTCTCCGAAATATTTTCACGGAGAACATACTTGCGCAAATCCTATGCTACACGCGTCCATGTTTCAAGCGAAGAACATCAATTTCCAAAAATATTTTTTCGGAATGAATTGACAATGGTTCGCGAACAAAAGGGAAAAAAAGAAGAATGCCGCCGGCAGAACTCGGAAAATAAAAATATCAGCCCTCGAATCTCAGGTTCTAAATCTCAAATAGGAAACCCCCGCGGTTCTGGTTGGAGTTAACGAACCCGCCGGAGAAAACGCATGCAGTAAAGAATTCCGCAAATCGATTTCGCATCGCGCAAGGTTCCGCGCTCGATCATCTTCTCCGCTTGCTTCAACGTGAAAATGCGCGGCGTGATTTTTTCGTCTTCTTCCGGCCGAGCGGCGCCCTCCGTAAGCCCCTCCGCCGCGAAGATCCACATCCACTCGGTCACAAAGCCGGGAGTCGGAGCCACGCGCATTAATTTGCGCAGACGCTTCGCCGTGTATCCGGTCTCTTCGGCGAGTTCCCGGCGCGCCGCGGCGACAGGCGTTTCGTTCGGCTCCTTGCGCCCCGCCACAAGCTCCCACAAAAATTCTCCGACCGAGTGCCGGTATTGGCGAATGAGGAGGATGCGCCCATCCTTAAAAATGGGAAGGACCACGACCGAGCCCGGATGCTCAATGATGTCGCGCTCAACCTGCACGCCGCCCGGCTCGATCACCGTGTCGCGCCGCAAGGAAAATACTTTGCCTTCATAAAGAACTTCACTCTTGAGGATTTGTGCGCGTTTGGTTGGCAAATCGGCTCCCGCAGGCAGTGTTGGAATTAAGTACCGCCCGCCGTGGCGGACGCGCATGCGCTTCGAATTTTAGCAGGGAACAGGCCTCTCCGCTGGTTGAACGCGATCGAGCGGTCGCATATACTTCCGTTGCGTCCTTGGGCGCTCCTCCATGCCAATTAACACTCTTATCGTCGACGACGAGAAACCGGCGCGCGACGAATTGGCTTATCTGCTAAAAAGTTTTCCCGACGTGCACCTCGTCGGCCAGGGCAAAAACGGCGTCGAAGCGCTCGCCCTCATCAAGGAACATTCGCCGGACCTCGTATTTCTCGACGTGCAAATGCCAGGCCTCGACGGCTTCGGCGTGATCAAGAAGTTGATGGACCGCAAAGGAAAGCTTCCTCAAATCGTCTTCGCGACAGCGTATGACAATTATGCGGTGCAGGCCTTCGAAGTGAACGCCATCGATTACGTGCTCAAGCCGATTGAGAAACATCGCCTGGCCCGCGCCATTCAGCGTGCAAAAAAGGCGCTAGAGGCCGAAGCCTCGCCGAGCGAGCGCCTGGAGACGCTCGTCAATCAAATTGGATCGGCGAAGGCGCCGCCGGTGAAATTGCTGGTGAAAACGCAGCAGCGGCTGTTTCTGGTGGACGCCGAGGACGTCATTTTCGCTTCTATCGAGGACGGCGCCATCACCGTGGTGACGCGCGAGGTCGAAGGAACCTCGAACTACCGAACGATTGAAGAGCTGCAATCCACGCTCGAGTCGGAGGTCTTCTGGCGCGCGCACCGCTCCTATCTTGTCAACATCAACCACATCAAGGAAGTTGTCCCATGGTTCAAGTCGAGCTACATGCTCAAAATGGACGACAAGCGCGCCTCCGAAGTCCCCGTGAGCCGCGCGCAAACCAGACATCTGCGCGAATTGCTGAAGATGTAGCTTTTAGTGGGACGGACTTCAGTCTGTCGGGTTTTGACTCTTGCTGAGTTTCAGAAGTCAAAAGAAGACAGGCTGAAGCCCGTCCTACATGTGCTAGCATCCCTTTTGCCCGCGACATGATGGATTTTTCCCTCAGCGACGATCAACGCCTGATCCGAAGCACGATCCGCCAATTCATGGAAGCCGAAGTGCGCCCGACGATCCGCGCGCGCGACCGCGAAGAAAAATTCGCCGGCGACGAACTGCGCAAGCTCGGCGAACTCGGCTGCTGCTGCATGTTGATTCCCGAATCCTGGGGAGGCTTGGGCGCGGACACTATTTCCTACGTGCTGATGCTCGAAGAAGTAGCGCGCGTGGACGCCGCGATGGCCGTGGCCTTGAGCGTCACCAATTCTCTCGCCGTCTTGCCGGTCTTTAAATATGGCAGCGAATCGCAAAAGCAAAAGTACCTCTCGAGTCTCGCGCATGGAGAAATCCTGGGCGCATTCTGCCTCACCGAGCCGCAAGCAGGGTCCGATGCCGCGGCAATCGCCACATCCGCGGCGCGCCATGCCGGCACGTATAGATTGAACGGGACGAAATCCTGGGTCACTAATGGCGGCGAGGCGGGACTCTACGTCGTGTTTGCAAAAACCAACCCGGCGGGAGCAAAGGGCGTGACGGCATTTCTCGTCGAGCCCTCATTTCCCGGTTTTCGAGTGGCGCGGTACGAGGATAAGATGGGTCTGCGCACTTCGCGCTCGGCCGAAATCACCTTCACCGATTGCGAAGTCCCGGAAGGGAATCGCCTGGGAGAAGAAGGCCAAGGATTGAAGATAGCGCTCGAACTTTTGGACGGCGGCCGTGTGGGCATCGCGGCACAAGCCGTCGGAATCGCGCAGGGAGCGCTCGAAGCGTCGGTAGGTTACGCCAAAGAGCGCCGCGCATTTGGAAAAACCATCGGCGCCTTCCAGGCTGTACAATGGATGCTCGCCGACATGCAGACGGAAATCGAAGCCGCGCGAGCCCTGGTGCACCATGCCGCGTGGATGCGCGACACAGGCGCGCCGCGCCTCGGCCCGTACGCCTCGCGCGCAAAATTGTATGCCGGAGAAATGGTGAATCGCGCCGTCTACAAAGCCGTGCAAATCCACGGCAGCCTCGGCTATTCGCGCGAATCCGATGTCGAGCGAATGTACCGCGACGCCCGCGTGATCACGATTTACGAAGGCACCAGTGAAATCCAGCGCATGATCATCGCGCGCGATTTGTTAAGCAGCATTTTGTAGCCCGCCTCTTAAGAGGCAGGGATTGGTTGCAGGGGATGGGGAAGACTTGCCGCCGGGCAGAAAACCCCGGGCCTGAAGACCCGGGCTACAGCAATTGAGCGGTGCCATTCAACATGGTCAGGGAGAAACATTTAGCGTGGATCAAAAGAAACGAGTCCTGAGCGGCATGCGCCCCACCGGGCGCCTCCACATCGGCCACTACTTCGGCGCGCTCGAAAATTGGGTCAAGCTTCAGAACGATCCGCAATACGAATGCTTTTTCTTCGTCGCCGATTGGCACGCGCTGACTTCGGACTACGCCGACACATCTCAAGTCGCGCAGAACACAATCGAAATCGCGACGGATTGGCTCGCGTCAGGCCTCGATCCCGCGATGTGCACGATGTTCATCCAGTCGTCCGTCCCAGAACACGCCGAGCTTCAATTGCTGCTCTCAATGGTGACGCCTCTCGGCTGGCTCGAACGCGTCCCCACATACAAAGAGGCCCTCGACAACGTCAAGGACAAGGACTTGCACACGTATGGTTTTCTCGGTTATCCGATTCTTCAGGCTTCGGACATCGTCATGTATGGGAAAACCGAAACGGAGTTATTTGTTCCAGTAGGAGAGGACCAAATATCCCATGTAGAATTGGGCCGAGAAATCGTCCGGAGGTTCAACACTCACATGGGCCTCGACATCGATATGGATGGGCTCATAGACATGCCGAACACAGAATTTAAAGAGGTTCTGGACAAAGTTGCGAAATCTCCGTCCTCCAAGGTGTGGAGAGAAATTCTAGAAGACAAGGGCGAGGGAGCCCCAACAGAGGCGAGAGTAAGACGCAATCTTAACCTCATAATCCGGCACGAGGTCGCCGAAATTGGCTACCGGAATCTAATGGAAGCCGCGCCCGCATTGAAAGTGTATGTTCGCGAGAAACAAATTCTGGTTGAACCCGCCGCCCTCCTAACCCGCACTCCCCGGATCCCCGGCCTTGACGGCAGAAAAATGTCCAAGTCCTATAACAACGCCATCATTCTCTCCGAATCCGACGCCGACATCCGCTCCAAGACCAAAGTCATGGTCACCGATCCCGCGCGCAAGCGCCGCACCGACCCCGGCAATCCCGACATTTGTCCCGTGTATGACTGGCACAAATTGTTTTCGCCGCCGGAAACACTGGCATGGTCCGCGGCTGGCTGCCGAAGCGCGGGAATCGGCTGCATCGAATGTAAAATGGCCATGGCCGACAATTTGATCAAGTGGATCGGGCCGGTCCGCGCGCGCCGCGAGGAATACGCCGCGCATCCTGACAAAGTATTGCGCATCCTCGACGACGGTTCCGTGAAGGCCCGCGAAGTTGCGCAGAAAACAATGGCGCGCGTCCGCGAAGCTGTGTTCAATTGGAAAGAGAAGCGCGCGGAAGTTGCCGCGCCGCGCGTAGTGGCGAAGAGTTGACGGTATTCATGATGGACGAAATTGCAGCTTCAGGGGCTGAAGCCCAGTTCGTAAAGAGCACTAATGTCGCGGCTGAAGCCGCGACCCACAAGGCACGACCCACGTGCGACGAATGTTTGTAGGGCACGGCTTCAGCCGTGCCGTAAAGTATGTAGCGGGTAGCGGCTTTAGCCGCTGGCTCTCTTAACTCGGCAGGGTTGATATAGCAAGCGAGGCAACAAAATGGCGTCACCCTACAAAATTCATCTCGATACCTACGACGGCCCGCTCGATCTCCTGCTCGATCTGATCAAGAAGCAGGAGATCGACATCCACAACATCCCGATTGCCAAGATCACGGGCCAGTACCTCGACTATCTCCACAAGCTCGAGCAGTTGGATATGGACATCTCGGCCGACTTTATTTACATGGC
This sequence comes from uncultured Acidobacteriota bacterium, assembly GCA_963813185.1. Lineage (GTDB taxonomy): Bacteria > Acidobacteriota > Terriglobia > Acidiferrales > UBA7541 > Palsa-360. The sequence continues at coordinate 153,582 of CAWEYA010000015.1, read as the reverse complement.
CGCGACGCTTATCTACATCAAATCGAAAATGCTGCTGCCGCCCGATCCTCTGGCCGGCCCCGAAGAGCTGGAAGACCCGCGCGCGGACCTCGTGCACCGCCTCGTCGAGCACGAAAAATTCAAAAGCGCCGCGCAGCTCCTCCACCAGCGCCAGCAGATCGAGGAGCACGTCTGGTCGAAGCCGGACCTCACGCTGTACGAAGGCGAAGAATCGGAAGGCGAGCTGATCGTTTCGCTCGTGGACCTCGTGAAAGTTTTCCAGCAAGTGCTCGAGCGCCGCAAGGAAGTGGTGAAGATCGAGCTGCACCATGAACAATTCACTGTGGCCCAGATGATGGATCTGCTGCGCCAGCAACTGATTGCCGTCGAGGAGGGCATCGACCTGATCGCTTTTTTCGAATCCTGCCCGTCGCGCCACGCCATGATTGTTTCTCTGCTCGCGGTCCTTGAACTTGTCCGCTTGCAGGCCATCATCCTGGTGCAGCAGGAATTGTTTTCAAAAATCTGGCTGCGCAAGCATAAAATGTTCGATGTGGTCTTCGCCGGCGGCGAATCGATTTCCGACACGCTGGCGGAACCGCTTCGGGGAATTGACGAACAATATTCGGGTGCGGGCTCTACTTGGAGCCCGCCGAAAGAATGACCATGAATCCCACGGAACTGAAAGGCGCGCTCGAGGCGATTATTTACGCCGCTGATGAGCCCGCCACGCTCGACCAAATTGCGAATGCCGTCGGCGAAGACAAGGCCACGGTGCGCGCGGCTCTCACGGAAATGATTGCCTCCTATGGCAGCGAGGATCGCGGCGTGGAAATCCGCGCCGTCGCCGGCGGCTACAAGTTTTACACCAAGCCGCAGCACCACGAAGTCGTGCGCCGGTTCATCAAAAGCCTGCGCCCGCCGCTGCGCCTGACCATGCCCGCGCTCGAAACTCTGGCCGTGATCGCCTACCGTCAACCCGTCACCGGCCCGGAGATTCAGGAAATTCGCGGCGTGAATGTTTCCGGTGTGATCAAGACGCTGCTCGAAAAGCGCCTGATCGTGACCGCGGGCCGCAAACCCGTCATGGGCCGGCCAATCATGTACCGCTCGTCCAAAGAATTCCTGATTCGCTTCGGTCTTTCCGATCTTGAAGAGTTGCCGAGCTTGAAGGAATTTGAACAACTCGCTCGCGCCGCTCTAGGCGCGGACGAGGGGATTGCCCCGATCGAACCAGAGACGTCTGAACCAGCGAATGGCGCCGATGCCGCTGCGAACGAAACAGCCGCAGCAGAAGCTGTGGCGGAGCCAGGCCTGACGCAGGCCTCGCGAGAAATACCGGAAACCGATCAAGCGAAATTGGAGCACTCCGGACAAACCAAGGCGGAAAGCGCTTCCTGAAAAAATCCATGCTGGAGCGGCTGCAAAAAATCATCGCCCGCGCCGGAATTGCGTCGCGGCGTCATGCGGAAGACTTGATTCGCAGCGGGCAGGTGCGTGTAAACGGTGTTGTCGTCTCCGAACTGGGCGCCAAGGCCGATCCTGAACGCGACCGCGTCGAGGCCGCCGGCCGCGTCGCTCAGCTTTCCGAAACGCACGTTTATTTGCTGATGAACAAACCGCCGGAAGTAGTTTCCACACTTGCCGACCCGGAGGGCCGGCGCACGTTGCGGAATTTTCTTGTTGGCGTATCCGAGCGCGTCTTTCCCGTTGGGCGTCTGGATTATGCCGCGGGCGGCGCAGTTTTTTTGACGAACGACGGCGAGCTCGCCAGCCGAATGTTGAAAGCGTCCGCATCCCTGCCTCAGACGTTTTGGATCAAAGTGAAGGGCCGGCTCAGCGAAACGCAATTGAAAACTCTTGCCCACGCGCTGCGGGGCAAGATTTTTCCTTTGCGCGCTCCGCACGCGGCCGGCAAAAATCCCCCGAATCCGTGGTATGAGGCGCAATTTTCCGGCGTTCGCCGCGACCTGCTGCGCCGGAATTTGCTGGCGATGGGCCATCCCGTCGAAAAGATGAGGCGCATGAAGCTGGCTTCGCTCGACGCCGACACCGTGCCGGAAGGGTCGTACCGGCAACTCAGCGCCCTGGAAGTGGCCAAACTGGTTCGCGCCGTGGAGCGCGCATTATCGGAGCCCGAACGATTTCCGGCTGCAACGAAGCCCCGGCGCGCGTGGCGCCCGCGGCGCGTCATGTCCAAATAGGCGCGCCGCTGAAAGATTTTCAATGGGAACCGCGGAAGAAAAATCAATCACGGAGCTTCTTGCATCGGCAAAAACAATTGCCGTGATAGGCCTGTCCTCCAAGCCCTACCGCGCAAGCTTCGGTGTATCCGAAACACTGCAATCTTCCGGCTATCGGATTTTCCCAGTCAATCCGAACGAAGAAGAAGTGCTCGGCGAGAAATGCTACTCGCGTCTGGAAGATATTCCCGAGAAAATCGATATCGTGGATATTTTTCGCCGCCCGGAATTTGTGCCGGAAATTGTGGACGCGGCAATTCGCATCGGCGCACGCGCTGTCTGGATGCAGGAGGGAGTGGAGGATGAAGCGTCCGCCGAACGCGCCCGCCGCGCCGGACTCTTTGTCATCATGGACAACTGCATCGCCAAGGAAATTTATAAACGCCGCAAGTAGGACGGGCTTCAGCCTGTCAGCTTTTCGGCTTCCTTGGCGGCTACTCTAAACACGACAAGTTGAAGCCCGTCCTGCCCAACTCATTTCGTTTTCCGCTGAACTTTGATGCGCCGGATTTCTTCCAGGCGCTGCCGCAAGCGCGCTTCAAACCCCTGGTCCGTCGGGCGGTAATAAATTTTTCCGGCAAGCGATTCCGGCAGGCACTCCATGTCGGCCACTTTTTCTTCGACGTCGTGCGCGTACTGGTATCCCTTCCCGTACCCGATATTTTTCATCAGCCCGGTGGGAGCGTTGCGAAGGTGCAGCGGAACGGGCTCGGCGCGCGTGGTTTCCAAATCCTTCGTCACGGCGCCGTAGCCGGTGTAGAGCGCATTCGACTTCGGCGCCAGCGAAAGGTAGACGGCAGCCTGCGCCAGCGCCAAATTTCCTTCCGGCGGCCCCACAAAGTCGGCGGCCTGCATGGCGGCGATTGTCACTGCGAGAGCGCCCGGTTCCGCGAGGCCGATGTCTTCGCTGGCCATGCGCACGAGCCGCCGCGCGATATACAGCGGGTCTTCGCCCGATTCGAGCATCCGCACCAGCCAGTACAGAGACGCGTCGGGATCGGAGTTGCGCACGGATTTGTGAAGCGCGGAAATGAGGTTGTAATGTTCTTCGCCCGATTTGTCGTACAACAAAAATTTGCGTTGCAGCAACTCGGCCAGCAATTCTTTGGTGATCGTGCGCTTTCCGGAAGCGTCCGGTTGCGCGGCGCGCGCCCCGGCCTCGAGCGTGTTGTACGCGGCGCGCGCATCTCCTCCCGAAAACACGGCGATGTGTTGGATCGCTTCATCGCTCGATCGCCAGCTTTTCGTTTCCGAGGCCGCGCACCGGGTCCGCCAGCGCGCGCCTCAATAGCGCTTCGATCTCCTCCGTGGTCAGCGCCTGCAGAACGTACACGCGCGTCCTGGACAGCAACGGCGCGATGACTTCAAACGAGGGATTTTCCGTGGTAGCGCCGATCAAGATGATGTTTCCCGCTTCCACGTGCGGCAGGAAGGCATCCTGCTGCGCCTTGTTGAAGCGGTGCACTTCGTCGATGAACACGATGGTTCTGCGCCCTGAGCGCCGCGCGTGTTCCGCCGCGGCCATCACGTCCTTGATTTCCTTGATCCCTGTCAGCACGGCGCTGAACGCAGCGAATTCGGAATGAGTCATTCGCGCGATCAGCCGCGCGAGCGTTGTTTTCCCGCACCCCGGCGGTCCCCAAAGGATCATCGAGCCGATTTCGTCCTGCTCGATCTGTGTCCGCAGCGGTTTTCCCGGCCCGAGCAGAGCCTGTTGCCCTGTGAACTCGTCGAGCGTGCGCGGCCGCATCCGTTCCGCGAGCGGCTGGCCGGCGCCGGTGTTTTCTTCAGGCTCGAGTTTTGCGAACAAGCTCATGTATGTCCTTGCCCGGTTGTATTTCTTTGCCGCTGGGCCTCGTACAGCAACACGCTGGCGGCCATCGCCGCATTTAGCGATTCAATCCCCACCGGAGCCGTTGCCGCGGCTTGCGGAATATATACGCGCGCGTCCGCCGCGCGCACCAGGTCCGCGGGCAGGCCCGAACCTTCGTTGCCGATCAAGATGGCCGTCAGGGCCTTGCCAGTCGACGTCCCACGGACGCAATAAATGGGAGGAGGCTTCCATCCCTTGAATTTTAGAATCCTCGGCGGCGACCGCAGCGTAAACCTTCACCCGAAATATTCGCAATTGCGTCAGCAGAATCGCCGGCGAAATTCCAATGACAATCGGCAATCGCAGCGCCGATCCCGCCGACGCGCGAAGCGCCTTGGGCCCGAACGGATCCGCCGTTCCGATGCCGTCCGAGGGGCACGTAGCCGCCCCGGTCGCTCCAAATGCTTCCGCCGCCCGGACAATCGTTCCCACGTTGCCGGGATCCTGCACGCCCACCAGAGCAACTAGCAGCGGCGTACCAGCCATGAGGGTCTCAATCGTGGCCAGCCGCGGCCGAACGAGCGCGGCGATCCCCTGCGGCGTTTGCGTATCTGCAACGCCGGCGAATAATTTGTCGGATGTCCGCAGCACCGGCACGTCGGCGGCGAGCAAAGGCGCGACGCGCGTAAGATGCCGCGCCCCCGATTCGCTCACGAGCAGCGCTTCAACCGACAGCCTCGAGCCCAGTGCCGCTTCCACCAGGCGAACTCCTTCGACGCCTACCATTCCGTCCTCGCCGCGCTCGCCCGAAAGCGCGGCGCGGAATCGCTTGAGCCAGCTGTTCTCACGGCTCGTAATCACTGCGGCGTTTGCCTTCATAGATTGTCGCGCAGGCGTGCCTGCTGTGTGAGCCATGCACACCAGCCTAGCAAACCCCCTCCGAGCGGTAAAGCAAGGGCGGGCGCTGAATCAACGTAATTTTAAATCTTAGCGCCTTGAACGCACTACACGTCTATGGTAGGTTCACTCGACTGCGTTTCGATTGCCGGTCGATTGCCACTTCTTGGTTCAACCAACGAGGGTCGCTACTTTGTCCGCCGAGTTGCTGAAGATTTCACCTGAAAATCCCGATCCTGCTGCCATGCGTTACGCGGCTGAATTCATCCGCCGCGGCGAACTCGTGGCCATTCCGACCGACACTTTTTATGGAATTGCGGCCGACCCGTTTAATCTGGCGGCCGTCGATCAAATCTATCGCGTCAAGGGGCGCCCGGAAACCCGCGCGCTTCCCATCCTTGTCAATGCGACGGCGCAAGCGGTGCTGCTTTCGCGCGATGTTCCCTACACGTTCCACAAGCTCGCCGCCAAATTCTGGCCCGGTCCTTTGACTCTGCTGGTCGAGGCTTCCACAGGCGTTCCGCTCAAGGTGACAGCTCACACAGGCAATGTCGCCCTGCGCTGGCCGAAATCCGCCATTGTGGATGCGCTCATCAATCTCACCAAGGGGCCGGTCACAGGCACCAGCGGAAATATTTCCGGACAGCCCGCGTGCGCAACCGCCGTCGAACTTATGGAACAATTGGGAGATCGCTTGCCGCTCATCATCGACGCGGGGGAGACGCCCGGGAATCTCGCCTCCACGATTGTGAAACTCGACGGCGACGACTGGGCCGTGATGCGCGAAGGCGTAATCACCGAGCAGGAAATCCGCGCCGCCCTAGAAGATGACACCGACGCATAACCTTCGGTGAGGTTCCCCGGGTTTGGGCCGATCCGTTCCTACCACGTGCCCGTTTCTCACCTTCGCCTGACGCTGCCGGACCAACTAGCGATGCCCCCATTTTGATCGCCGGCGCAGCACCCTCCTGCGAATTCCAAAAGTAACGCGGCCTCATCGTTAACCTGCCCTACCTCGCTTCAATGTTCCCCAAAAAATCATAATCCCCGGTCGGAGAAAGCTGCACGTCGCTGATCCTTTTCCGGTGCACGCCGACGTTGTCCATAAACCACAGACTTACGTACGGCAAATCCTCGGCAATGATTTTCTGAATCTTGCCGAACAGCGCGCGCCGCTTTTCCCGATCACTTTCAACCCGCGCCTGATCAAGAAGCAAATCGACCTGCGCATTGCGGTAGTGCCCGCGATTGCCCCCCATTGGCGGCATCCTCTTCGAACTGAAAGCAAATTCGTAAAATTCCGGATCGTCGTTGACCCCTATCCATCGCAGCGTGTAGAGCTGGAAATTCCCGCCCGCAATTTCCGAAGCCAATGTTGCCGGCTCCATGGATTGCAGCTCCAGATCCACGCCGACCTTGCGCCACTGCTCCTTCAGAACGGCGCCGAGCAGGCGCGTGGACTCGTCGGTCGAAGTTTTCAATGTGAGCTTCAGGCGCATTCCACTGCTCTCCGCCCGCCGGGGATATCCCGCCGAATCCAGCAATTGCTCGGCTTGTTGCGGATCGAAGCCCATATGCGCGATATCTGGTTCGTACGCCCAGCTGTTTGGCGGGAGCGGCCCGTCTGCCAGCCGGGCCTGTCCGCGGTACAAATACCGAACGATCTCTTCCCGATTCGTGGCGTGCGCGAGCGCTAGGCGGACTTCCCGCCGGGCCAGTACCATATTGTCGAAATTGAAAGAAATATACGCATAGTTCGTTCCCGGCTCCTCGGTCACTTCCAGGCTCGATTGCTTGCGAAGAACCGGGATCATGTCCGGAGCGAGAGAGCTCATTTCCAGATCGGCGCTCCCTTTCCGCAGCTCGAGGGCGCGGACGACCGCTTCGGGCACCACACGGAATCGAACCTGCTGAATCTTGGTTGGTGTTTGGAAGTACGTTGGACTGCGCTCCAGCACGACGCTGTCATCCTGCAGCGCACTCACGAATCGGAACGGCCCGGTGCCGATCGGATGTGCCGCCGCATCGCTCCCCGAGCCTGTGGGAACCACGCCGAACGCCGGCCGGCAAATTTCCGTCAGAAACCCTCCATCCGGCTCGCTCAGATGAAAAATGACCGTGGTCACGCCGGGAGTCTCAATGGATTTGATTAGCCTGAGCAAACCTCGCTTGGAAGTCGTCACGCTTCCATTCATGATCGAATCGAATGTGTACTTCACATCCGCCGAAGTGAGAAGGCGCCCGTCATGAAACTTCACGCCGGGTCGCAAATGAAATAGATACGTGACCGGATCAGGCATTTCCCAGGTTTCTGCCAAGTCGCCGTGTGGGATCCTATGTGTGTCAAGTTCTACCAGACTGTCAAAGATCAGGCTGTCTATCCTCTCGGACGGCCCATCGGTTCCAATTCGCGGATCCAAATTCGTGGGCATCGATTCAATCAGAAAATTAACGACGCCTGGTTCGGTGGCGACACTGCGAGAGCAGGAAGAAATTGAAAGCGCCAGAAGGAGCAACAGGGAAGTAAAGGAAGTTAAGGAAGTAAAGGAGGTAAAGGACAAATCCCCGCGCATAACTCTGCGCTGATGCGGGGTTTCCGTTCCTCCCCTTTCTAAGCTTCCTCTACTTCCTTTACTTCCTCTCCTAACCTGCATAACACACCTTGCCCAGCACGACTGCCTTGTTCGCTCCTGTCGCCCCCGGCACGTTTGCAGGCCGTTGGTGCAGCGTCTCGTGGGCAAGCACGGCAAAGGCAAAAGCTTCCTTCGCGTCCCCCGGCACGCCAAGTTCCGAAGACTCTCGAATTCGAAAATCCTGCTCGAAGGCCGCACCGAGAGCCTTCATGAGGAAAGGATTGCGTGCACCGCCCCCAGAAACGATTAATTCATCCACCTTTGTGCGCGAAAACACGAAGAGGCTAAATGCATACAATATCGAGTGAGCTGTTACGCCGGTGACGGTAAGGATTACGTCCTCGGGCTTTGCCCGGCGGGAGTCGCGATGCGCAAGCACTCGCCGTACATACGCTTCGCCGTACTGTTCTCGGCCAGCCGACTTCGGTGGCGGTTTCACGTAATAATCGTCACGCATTAATTCATCGCTCAAGCGAGGCAGAAAAGTTCCGCGCCCGGCCATCTCCGCGTTTCGATCGTAAGCTTTTCGACCGTGCGTGTAGTGGCGCACGAGTGCATCGATGACCATGTTTCCAGGACCTGTATCGAACGCATACACATCTTCAATCTTCGCGCCCGCGGGAATCACCGTCACATTCGCAATCCCGCCGATATTCAGGGCAGCGCGCCCGATCCGCGGATGCCGGTAGAGCAGAAAATCGACGAACGGGACGAGCGGCGCGCCCTGTCCGCCCGCGGCCATGTCGGCGGGACGAAAATCACCCACGGTAGTGATGCCGGTCCGCCCTGCGATTACCGAGGGTTCCCCGATTTGCAGTGTCGAAGCAATGCGCCGGCCGTTGAATGCCGCCGGAATCCCCTGATGAAAAACAGTCTGCCCGTGCGAGCCGATCACCGCAATCTGCGCGGGCGACACCCGAAATTTCTTGCACGCGGCGAGCGCGGCGCCCGCGAATATTTCTCCCAGCAGAAAATTGAGCTGGCTGATTTCTCCCGTGGTCACGGGCCCGCCCTCGCCGAGCTTCAAGATGGCTTTTTGCACCCCCCGTGGAAACGGAAACACCGCAAAGTTTTCGAGAGACGCCTTTCGCCCGGCCACCCGCACCAGGGCCACGTCAATCCCGTCCGCCGACGTTCCCGACATGATTCCAAGCGCCAATGTGCTGCGTCCGCGGGAGTGTTTCATAAAATTTGTTTTTTCAATTCGGCCAGAAGATTGAGCGCCTCAACCGGCTTTAAATTGTCGATATCCGCTTCGCGCAGCGCATCCAGCACTCGCCGGTCCAGCGGCGTGAACAAAGCCTGCTGTGCCGGCAGCGGCTCTCCGGTTGCCGTGGCGCCAGGCGTCAGCCGCTCGCTCAATTGGTGCTCGGCTTGCTCGTGCCGTTCAAGAATTTCGCGCGCCCGCGAAATCACCGCGGGAGGCAGTCCCGCCATCCTCGCGACTTCGATCCCATAGCTCTTGTCCGCACTCCCCGTTTCGACGCGCTTCAGAAAGACGATGCCGGTCGAAGTTTCGCGTGCGGACACGTGCACGTTCTTGATCCCCGGAAGCAATTCCGCGAGTTCCGTCAATTCGTGGTAATGCGTGGCGAAGAGAGTGCGCGCCTTCGTCTCGCTCGCCAGATGTTCCACCACCGCCCAGGCAATCGAAAGCCCGTCAAAGGTGGCCGTCCCGCGCCCCACTTCATCCAGCAGCACCAGGCTCGCCGGAGTAGCCGTGTTCAAGATGGCCGCGACCTCCGTCATTTCCACCAGAAATGTGGACCGTCCTCGCGCCAAATTATCGGCCGCGCCAATGCGCGTGAAAATTCGATCGGTAACCGGCAGCCGCGCCTGATCCGCGGGAACGAAGCAGCCCATTTGCGCCATGAGGATGATCAACGCGGCCTGCCGGAGATACGTCGATTTACCTCCCATGTTCGGGCCCGTAATGAGCAGGATCTGCTGCGTCGCATCGTCGAGAAACAGATCATTCGGAACGAATCGCTCGCCCTTCTGCTCGAGGAGTTGCTCGATCACCGGATGTCGGCCCGCGACGATCATGATTTGCGTGTCGTCGGAAAACTCCGGCCGCGTGTAATTGCGCGAGGCGGCCAGCCGCGCAAAATTTCCAAGCACATCCAACTGCGCGATCGCCGCCGCGGTCCTACGAAGGCGCGCGGCCTGTTGCGCGATCCACAACCGCAGCTCGGAAAATAACCGCCGCTCGATTTCCGCGATGCGTTCGTCGGCGTCCAGAACCTTGCGCTCGTACTCCTTCAGCTCCGGCGTGGTAAAGCGCTCCGCGTTCACCAGCGTCTGCTTGCGCTCGAAATCGGCGGGCGCGAGATGCAAATTCGGATTGGAGATTTCGATGTAGTAGCCGAACACCTGATTGAAGCGAATCTTGAGCGATCCGATGCCCGTGCGCTTCCGCTCGCGCTCTTCCATCGCGGCAATGATCTGTTTGCTGCGCTGCGAGAGTTCGCGCAACTCGTCCAATTCCTTGTCGTAACCGCGGCGAATCACGCCCGGATCCGAGGCCAGCGCCGGTGGATCGTCCGCGAGCGCCGATTCAATTCGTTCGCGCACGTCCGACAACTCGTCCATGTCCGCGTGCAGCGCCGAAAGCCGCGCTGAGGGGCAATTCGTCAAATATTTTCGCAGCAGAGGAATGCGCGCAAGAGACTGCCGCAGCCCGAGCAAGTCGCGCGGCGAGGCAACCCCCAGCGTCGCGCGCACGGCCAGGCGTTCCAGGTCCTGCACGCCCGCAAGGTTATGGCGGATCTCTTCGCGGAGCACCGTATGGTTCTTGAGCTCCTGCACGGCGTCGAGGCGCGCTTGAATTTCTTCGCGATTGACCTGCGGGCGCAGAATCCACTGCCGCAGGAGGCGCGCGCCCATTCCCGTTGTCGTTTCATCCAGCGTGGAAAGCAGCGTCGTGGAAACTCCACGCGCCCCATCCTCGAAAAAAATCGGCGCCACCAGTTCCAGGTTGCGCACCGTAACGACGTCGAGCACCAGCGCGTCCGCCTGCTCGTAATACCGCACGCGGTCCAGATGCCCCAGAGCCGCGCCGGAATGATTTCCATTTTCGGCGTCCATGGCCGAGGTTTCGCGCAAGTAATGCACCACGGCCCCTGCCGCCGAGACCCCTTGCGGATGTCCCGCCAGGCCGAATCCGTCCAGCGTCGCCACGCCGAATTGTTCCCGCAGCATCCGTTCGGCGTAGTCATACCGAAAGATCCATTCGTCGATCCGTGTCTCTACTCCTTCGCGGAGTTCCGGCCGGGCCGCCTGAGTTTGGCCGCTAAAATCTCCGTCCGCTCCGGCCGCGGCAAATAAACTCGCTTGCCGGGGGATGAGAATTTCACGCGGCTTCAAGCGGTGCAACTCATCGCGCAATTGTTCGTCGGCGTCGCTGCCGGAAAATGCCGTCGCGCGGAATTCGCCGGTGGTGACATCGGCATAGGCGAAGCCGATCGGCGAACCGCCCGCAGGGCGGGAAATCGCCGCCAGATAATTATTCTCCTTGGGCTCGAGCACGTTGATGCTGGTGGCAGTCCCCGGCGTAATGACGCGCACAACTTCGCGCCGCACCAGTTTTTTCCCTGGCCCGGGCGCCTCCATCTGATCGCACACGGCAATCTTGTAGCCCGCGCGCAGCAGACGCGCGATGTATCCCTCCGCCGCGTGGTAGGGAACTCCGCACATGGGCACAGGCTCGCCGCGTTCCCGGTTCCGGGAAGTCAGAGTGATCTGCAGCTCTCGCGACGCCGCAATGGCGTCTTCATAAAACAGTTCGTAGAAGTCGCCCAGTCGAAACAGGACCAGTGCCTGGGGATAGCGCCCCTTAATGGAGTGATACTGCCGCATGAGCGGTGTGGCTGGTTCAGTCATATTTCGTGGGGCGCCGGAATCGGCTGCGGGCTGAGTTTGCATCCCGCGGGATGATGACGTCGCCCGGCAATATAAAGTTTATACCGCGCCACGTTCGCTTCTGTCGAGCCAGGGATCGGGAAAATGACCCCCAATAAATCTGATAACGAGCATGATTCCGCGCCGCCCCGGTAAAGACCGCCGGTGGATCGCAACCTGCTTTGAGCACTTTCGGCGGGTCTCGTGCGAAACCCGAGCAAGCCGTATACTCCACAGAATATGCCGATGCCCGCACATCGCGAGGAAATCGAAATCAAGCTGCGCGTCTCGGATGTCGGCGCGCTTCGCCGCCTAAAACGCCTCCGCGCCCGCGAAATCACGCCGCGCACGTATGAATCCAACACCCTGTACGACACGCCGTGCCACGATCTGAGGCGCCGCGGCCAACTCATCCGCATCCGAATTGAACAGCTCGCCATGAGGTTTGGGAAGAGACGCAGAAGTGAAAACGCCCCGGCCATCCTGACCTATAAGGGCCCCCTTCACTCATCGCGCCTTATTTCAAAAGCGAAAAAGCATTTCAAGATCAAAGACGAAGCGGAAGTTTCGGTCGCAGGAGCAAATGAACTGGCCGCGATTCTTCGTGCCCTCGGACTGCATCCGGCCTTCCAATATGAAAAATTTCGGACCACCTATGCGCTTCCCGGGGCCCCCGGGCTGAAAATCGAGCTCGACGAGACGCCCGTCGGCCTTTACCTCGAATTGGAAGGCCCGGTCGCAGCCATTGACCGCGGCGCCCGTCTCCTCGGATACGACCGCAAAGACTACATGACGGACACCTACGGCTCGTTATATCTCGCCGCCTGCCGCCGGCAAGGCCGAAAACCCGGAGACATGCTCTTTCCGCCAACAAAAAAATTGCGTTAACGCGCACTCTTTCCTTGACAAAGATTTCAAGAGCGTTTACCTACTGAGTTGGAGTTTTTTTGTGTGGCCATGAGCGAATCCGAAAAGCAAGAACCCTTTCCTAGTAGGAATCGATCGGCGGCACGGTGTTTCGAAATGGTCCGGCGCGCCGGTGCCGAAACGCAAGTCCGCCATACGTTGAATTTGAATCGTAACGGCCTCGGGTAGACCCGGATATTCCTCCACCCGCGGCCGGGCCACTCCCTGGCTGCGGGTTTCAAATCTATTAGATCCCGCCGTAGCCAGCCATCTTTAGGACAAGCCTCGAGCCTGGTGCAGTCCACAGCGCCCGGGCCTGGGAATGGAGGCAAATTGCTGCACGCTACCGATCTTCTTGGCGGAGAAGCCTACGATCGCGACGGCCATTTTGTCGGCCACGTTAACGAATTGTTCATCGAGCCCGCCGACCAGCCCAACCGCGTGGCCCGGGTCCTCCTTGGCCGGGGAAAGTTTCTTCCGCTGATCGCGCGGTACGATCACATCGCTTTTGTCGCCCCCGGCGTGATTCGCCTGAATGTGGAGGAGAAGGACCTCGAACATTTTCAGCCCAATGAAGCGTGGCTGGCCATGCGCAAGGACTTGCTCGACCAGCAAATTATTGATACCAGCGGCCGCAAAGTGGTCCGCGTGAATGATATCGACCTCGCCGAACTGCGGGTCAACGGCACAGTGGAACTGCGGGTCACGCAAGTGGACGTGGGCCTGACGGGCGCCGCCCGGCGTCTCCTACACGGCATAGCCTCGCCCAGTTTGGTGCGCGGTTTGGCCACCAAGCTGCCCACTCGGGTCATTCCCTGGGAATTTGTCAACCTGATCGAACCCGACCCCTTACGCCGCGTGAAGCTCCGCATCACTCACCAGAAACTCGAGCGCATGCATCCTGCCGACCTGGCGGACATCATGGAAGACCTTTCCCCCATCGAGCGCCAGTCGATCATCGCCTCCCTCGATGAGGAGACCGCCGCCGAGGCCCTGGCCGAACTGGACCAGCGCTTGACCACGCAGATCGTCGAGACTCTGGCCCCTCAGAAAGCGGCCGACATTCTCGAAGAAATGGACCCCGATCAAGCCGCCGACGTCATCGCGGACATGACCGCGGAACGTTCGCGTGAAGTCCTGAGCGAGATGCCCGGCGAGGACGCGCGCGAAGTCCGCGAACTTCTGAAGTTTGAGGAAAATTCGGCCGGCGGAATGATGAATACCGATTTCATTTACGTCGGCGAAGCGGCCACTCGGGACGAAGTCATCGCCTGGATTCAAGAAATGGACGTGGACCTCGAGCGCCTCGATACCGTATTTCTGATCGACGGGAATGCGAATTTCTCCGGCGCCGTGGCCTTGGGACGCTTGTTGTTGGCGGCGCCGGACGAACGCATGGAGAATTTGAAAATGGAGCCGTTGCTTTCGGTCCACCCCGACGCGCACGACAAAGAAGTGTTTGAAATTTTTGACAAGTACAATCTGCGCAGCCTGGCCGTCGTCGACGCGCTGGGCCGGCCCATCGGCGCGATCGAAGTGGATGACGTCGTTTCACGCATCCGAAACCGTTGATGATATGCAATTTCTGTGAGAGGACTTGGATTTGGTCTGCCTGGCGCCCGTCCGCCGCGGCGGACCGGCGAAGGTTTTGACCCATGGCCGTACTCGGAAAACCTGAAGACGAAAAACAAGCACCGGTAACTCCGGCGCTGACCACGCGGTGGAAGCTCATCCCCGGCTGGGTCGAGCCTTGGCGCGTTCGCCTGTCGGACTGGGGCAAGCGAACACGCCACTGGCGCCGCCGCTTGCTGCTGTTTCTTGCCGTGGTCGGTCCGGGCGTCATCACCTCCAATGTCGACAACGATGCCGGCGGAATCTCGGTATATTCGCAGGCCGGTGCGATGTACGGTTACGCGTTGCTGTGGTCGCTCATCCCCATGACCATCGCTCTCTACGTGACTGAAGAAATGTGCGCCCGCATGGGCGTGGTCACCGGCAAAGGTCTCTCCGACCTCATCCGCGAAGAGTTCGGTTTTCGCCCGACTTTTTTTCTGATTCTCGCCGGCCTGATCGTGGACATGGGCAACGTGTGCGCCGAATTTGCGGGAGTGGCCGCCTCCATGCAACTCTTTGGCATTTCCAAGTACATCTCCGTCCCGCTCGCCGCGCTGGCCGTCTGGATTCTCGTGCTCCGCGGGACCTACCGCCAGGTTGAGAAAATATTTCTGGCGGCCTGCGTCCTGTATCTCTCGTATGTCGCCTCCGCGTTTCTGGCCAAGCCGGATTGGCTGCTGGCGGCGCGCGACACGGCCATTCCCACGTTGCATCTTGAAGGCGGTTACCTCCTGATGCTGACCGCGCTGATCGGCACCACCATCGCCCCATGGCAATTTTTCTACATGCAAGCAAGTTTCGTGGAAAAACGGGTGTCGGCGCGCCAGTACCCCCAGGCCCGCATGGACGTGCTCATCGGCAGTGTAAGCTGCATGGTGATTGTCTTCTTCATCATCGTTTGCACGGGTGCCACGCTATTTGTTTCGGGGCATCACGTGATCAACGACGCGGGAGAGGCCGCCCAGGCCCTCGTTCCCCTGGCCGGAAAATGGGCTGCCATGCTCTTTGCCTTCGGCCTGTTGAACGCCTCCTTGTTTGCCGCGTCCATCCTGCCTCTCTCCACCGCTCACGTGATCTGCGAAGGCATGGGATTTGAAGCGGGCATCGACCACAAATTCAATGACGCGCCCATATTTTACAGCCTCTACACGGGAATGATCGTCGTGGGGGCCGCGGTCATTCTGATTCCTCGCGCCCCGCTGGAAAAGATTCTCATCCTTTCACAGGTGGGCAACGGGGTCTGGCTTCCCGTCGTCCTCATTTTCATGCTGTTGCTCATCAACCGCCGCGACTTGATGGGCGACTTCGTGAATACGCGCACACTGAATCTCGTCGCCTGGGTCACAGCCGTCGCCGTGATCGCTCTCACCCTCGTCCTCGTCTACGTGACCATTCTTCACCCCAGCGGCATGCCGGGAACATCCGGATAAAATTCCCGCGCACATACGAGAGCGAACCCAATATGTCCCCCAGGGCCTGGTGGCGGTGGCTTCACCCTGCGGGTTTTGAATTTCCTGTTGATCAATCCCCCTGTCCGAAAGCCTGCGCCAAAATGCGCGTCCCCAATCCGTGCGCCAATAGCGTTTCTTTGGAGAAGCACTGGCCACCGCCACTTCCAATTTACCGCGTTAGTAACGGGCAGTGTGTTGCGCCGTGACATCCCCTATGTTAGCTTTTCATCATGCTCGCAAAACAACCTCTGGCCCCTTCATGGGATTCGCAGGAATAGTCGCGTGAAAGCACCGGAATCGCTCAAATCCTCGGACCTTGAAGAAGAGCGGCTGCTCCTGGACCTGGATGCGGACCGTCTCCCCCAGCATATTGCCGTCATCATGGATGGAAACGGCCGCTGGGCGCAGCGGCGCCACCTGCCGCGCGTGGCCGGTCACCGCGCGGGAGTTCAGTCGGCTCGCACGGTGATTGAAACCTGCGCCAGGCTCGGAATCCCCGCTCTGACTCTCTATGCTTTTTCCATGGAAAATTGGCGGCGTCCCAAGGCGGAAATTGATTTTCTGATGCGCCTTCTCCGCGAATATCTGCGCAAGGAACTTCCCACCATCCATCGAAACAATATCCGCATGCTGGTCATCGGGCGTCCCGACCAATTGCCGGAGGAAGTCCGCGCCGATATCGAACGCGCTATGGAGCAAACGGCGGGGAACACCGGCATGAAGCTTGCCGTGGCGCTCAACTACGGGGGCCGCGCGGAGCTGGTGGATGCTTTTAATCGCATACTCGATCGCGTGCGCCATAACGGCCTCGCCAATGCCCGCGTGGATGAGGAAATGATTTCGCAACACCTCTACACCGCCGGATTGCCCGATCCCGATCTGTTGATTCGCACCAGCGGTGAAATGCGCGTCAGCAATTTTCTGTTATGGCAGATTGCCTATGCTGAAATTTACGTAACCGAAACCCTCTGGCCCGATTTTAGCCGCGCGCAGCTCTACGAGGCCCTGCTCGATTTTCAAAAGCGCGAGCGCCGTTACGGCGGCCTGGCGGAAGCCCGCCGGCGCGTTATGGCCTGATCCTGCCGCGCGGACGCGGTCTTCGCCATGGGCCTGCAAAAGTTTTGTAAGCTTTCTCGAGCACCATCATTTCATAACGCGGCACATCCAAATTGATTCCTCGGGAAATCATCCCCAAATTACGAGAAAGTGGAACAAGCCGATTTCGTCTCGCAGCACGGCGCCAAGCAGTCATAAGTCCCGGAGGGACGGCAGACCCTAGCCAGCCGCGAAAGCGGTGGGAAACACGCAAACCGGGACACGCGAGCCCAGCAAGAACGCCACGCGGTGCTTACGAATGCAAAATCTGAGTATAGAAAGGGACCGCATGATTTCCGGACCCGGTCTGCGCGTGTTGACAGCGGCGATCCTCATTCCTTTAGTGGTCGCCGCAATCTGGTGGGGACCTCCGTGGCTGATCGCAATCGTGGCGGCGTTCGTTGCCATTGCGGCCATGCTGGAATTTTTTTCCATCGTGGCGCGCCTCGGATTTCGTGCCTACCGGCTCTGGTCGTGCGTTGTTGCCGCCGGAATCTACGCACAGCAATGGTACGCCTCGCGCCTGGCGAGCATTAACAGACTGGGCGACCTGCTGGACCGCTCGCCTAAGATCACTCTGGATTTGGTCCTGTTCGGATTTGTACTCGGAGTCGCCGTAATCGCCCTGGGGAGCCGCCGAGCGCTCGCCGAGGTGTTGCCTTCCATTTCGGCGACCGCCGCGGGAATTTTTTTCGTAGTGCTTCCGTTCAGCGCCGTTGTGCGTCTCCACGGTGTCGATGTTTGGGGCCGCTGGCTTCTTCTCTTCACCGTGGTCCTAGTTTGGGTGGGCGATAGTGCGGCTTATTTTGTAGGCCGCGGAATCGGCCGTTGGAAGATGACCCCGCAGATCAGCCCAAATAAGACCTGGGAAGGAGCATTGGCGAATTTTCTGAGCGCATTGTTTGTAGCCGCTGTATTTGGTTATTGGACGAATTTTCCGCCTGCACACATGCTGGCGATGGCTGGTGTCGCCAGTGTTGCCGGACAAATCGGCGATCTCTTCGAGTCCGCTTGGAAGCGCAGCGCCGGCGTTAAGGATTCCGGTACAATCTTGCCGGGGCACGGCGGCATGCTCGACCGGGTTGACGCCCTCATCCTCGCCGCCCCCGCAGTCTGGTACTATTTCGAATGGGTTGTAATAAAGAAGTATTGAGGAACGGACGCTGGCTCTCCTTGTTGAATCAGAATTCAGGAGGAGAGCCCGCCAGGAAGTGAAGCACCTTAAGTTGAAGCAAATTGCCATTCTCGGATCGACCGGATCCATTGGACGCCAAACCCTGGCCGTCGTGGAGGCGATGCCCGAGCGATTCGGAATTGTAGGTCTGGCCGCGGGAAATAACGTCGAGGAATTGGTCCAGCAAATTCTACGCCATCGTCCTGAATTGGTTTCAGTTGCGACCCCCGCCGTGGCGGCAATTCTGGCGGACCGCCTCCGTGCTGCAGGCGTCGCAAGATTGCCGGAAATTCAGCACGGTTCCTCCGGGATGATCGCCGTCGCGACTCACCCGGCAACCGAGACGCTGGTTTCCGCGGCCGTCGGGGTTGTCGGCCTGGAAGCCACATACGCCGCCGTCAAGGCCGGCAAGCGCGTCGCTCTCTCCAACAAAGAAGTCCTCGTCGCGGCCGGTGAAATTGTGATGGCCGCCGCCCGCCAGGCCCGCGTGGAACTGCTTCCCGTGGACAGCGAGCACAACGCCATTCATCAATGTCTCCGCGCGGGTGAACACAGCGCTGTCAAGAAACTCATACTGACCGCGTCGGGCGGCCCGTTTCGAAAGACTCCCCTTGCAGTAATGGCCGCGGCCACGCCGGAGCAGGCGCTCGCGCATCCCAACTGGCGCATGGGTCGCCGGATCACGATTGACTCGGCGACTCTGGTGAACAAAGGATTTGAGATCATCGAAGCGCATTGGCTCTTTGACATGCGACCGGACCAGATTGAAGTGGTCATCCACCCGCAATCCACGATTCACTCCATGGTCGAATTTGTGGACGGGTCCATCTTGGCGCAACTCGGCCCAACAGATATGCGCATGCCCATCCAATATGCGCTAACCTACCCGGAGCGGGCCGCATCCAATGAAGTGGCCCTCGATTGGAGCAAGCTGCGCCGTCTGGATTTCGAAAAAGTTTCGACCCGCCGTTTTCCTTGCCTGCGTTTGGCGCGCGAGGCGCTGCGCAAGAAGGGTCCCTATCCATGCGCTTTCAACGCGGCGGATGAAGTGGCGGTCGAAGCGTTTCTCGAACGGCGGATTCCGTTTTCAGGCATCGCCGAAATCATCGAGCGAGTGCTCGCGCGGACTCCAAAAATCAGAATGGCAGCCATCGGCGATGTGCTCGCAGCCGATTCCCAGGCGCGGCGCATGGCCCGGGAAGAAGTTGACCGCAAGGCCGCGAGGACCGCGGTTGCGTAATTTGATTTCGTAGCATTAAGACGGGGAGAAAAGACCGTGTCGGATTTCCTGTTGATGGCTGTTTCCGTTTCTGTTGTCCTTGGCATCATGGTTCTCGTGCACGAGTGGGGACATTTCATCGTCGCCAAATCGTTTGGCGTTCGCGTCCAGATTTTTTCCATTGGTTTCGGCACGCGCCTCTGGGGATTCAAGCGCGGCGACACCGATTACCGCATAAGCGCTCTCCCCCTGGGCGGCTACGTAAAAATGGCCGGCGACAACCCCCTCGAAGACCGCAAGGGCGACCCCGATGAGTTTTTATCCAAGCCGCGATGGCAGCGGGTGTTGATAGCGCTTGCTGGACCGGCGATGAACATCGTTCTTTCCGTTCTTCTCATCGCTGGAATTTACATGCGCGGCAGCAAGCAGCCCGCCTATCTGGACAAGCCTATGGTCCTGGCGGGCGTGTTGTCCGATTCGACCGCCCAAAAGGCGGGTCTCGCAGCCGGCGACAAAATCATCAAGATTAATTCCAAGAGCAATCCCACCTGGGACGAGGCCCGCCTGGAGCTTTTGTCGGTCTTGCCGGGGCATTCACTTTCTATGCTGGTGGACCGCAACGGACAGCAAATATCGTTATCGGTTCCTTCCGGACAGACCATGGAAGACGTTTATGGCTTTCCCTCAGACCGCCTTTTAATCGGTTCAGTTACCGCGGGCATGCCGGCCGAGCGCAGCGGCTTAAAAGAAGGCGACGAAATCCTTAAAGTGGACGGAAAGGATTTGGTGAGCCTCGTCGAATTCCCTAAGCTGGTGCAGGATTCGCAGGGCCGCCCGTTGAATCTGGACGTCCTACGAGGCGATCGCACCCTGCTACTCGAGGTTCGCCCGCAACAAGTCGGCTCCAGAAACGGAGTTTCGCGGTGGCAGATCGGCATTGGCATCCGAGGCGGTGATTTGGTGGAACGCCGTCTGCCTTTCGGCGCCGCCATGGCCGATTCGGTCAGCACCAATATCATGATGGCCCGGCAGGTCGCCTACGTCGTCGTGGGTCTGTTCCGCGGACAAGTGTCGCTCAATCAATTGGAAGGCCCCCTCGGGATCGCCAAGGCTTCAGGGGAAGCCGCCAAGGAGGGGATGGCGGAATTGTTCTCCTTGATGGCCATGATTGGAGTGAACCTGGCGGTGTTGAATCTGCTGCCGATTCCTCCCCTGGACGGCGGCCACATCCTGATGCTCTTCATTGAAGGGACCATCCGGCGGGACTTGAGCGTTCGCGTCAAGGAGCGCTTCGTCACCGTCAGCATGGTGTTCCTGTTGCTGGTCTTCGCCGTGGTTATGTACAATGACGTTCTGCGGTTGATTCCGCATCGCTAAAAGCTGCTTTTCATTTGGGCCTTGCGGGTCGCTTTGTGGTTCGCTTTATGATTCGATTTATGGTTCGCTTTGTGATTCACTTTGCGATTCGCTTTGTGGGTCGCGGCTTCAGCCGCGACATTCAGGGTTTGCCAGACAAGGGCTTTAGCCCCTGAAGTCTCCGCAATTTTAGATGGTTGGTCATTTAAAAGATGATTTCTGGCGCCCTCGCGGGATGATTTGCCCGCTGAGAAAGAAATAATTCTTAAGATTGCGCGGTCACCCGTACGGAATCATGCCCACCACAGCACATCGAGTTTCCACCGGCGAGCGCATTAACGCCCACGAGCGCCCCGGCCGCTTGCAGGAGGCCCTCGCAAAACGCGGCGTGCGCCTGACGCGGCAGCGAAAAGTTCTGCTCCAGGTCATGGACAACGCCGAGCGCCATCTCGATGCCGGAGCCATTCTCGATCGCGCCCAAAAGCTCGATCCCCGCGTCCACCGCGTCACCGTCTACCGCACCATCGACCTTCTCAAACGCAACGGCCTGATCGACGAGCTGGACCTTCTCCACTTGCGCGGCGACCAGCACTTCTACGAAAGCCACGGCCCGCGCGATCACATCCACGTCGCCTGCCTGAAATGCGGAATCGTCCGCGAATTCGAGTCGCATCTCTACGAAAAGCTGAAAAAGCAGATCGAAACCGATTGCGGCATTCAGATCACCACGGCGCGCACGGAAGTCGGCGGCTACTGCGAAAAGTGTAGAAAAAGGTAATCCATTCCAAACTTGAGGTTTAAACCCCCAGATTTCAAATCTCAAATTTGGAATTTTAAATGCTTTGCCCTGAATGCGCGCAACTGCCTGGATTCATCAGCGGCATTGGCGAACGGCGCCACCGCCCCGTTCCGCCGCCGAAACGCCAGCCATCAATTGCCTGAAGATTGCCTCGCCGCTGCCCGTTCCGAGAAAAACTTTCGTGCCGCCTCGATATCGCGCGCGATCTGTGCGCGCAGCGCGTCCGGCCCGGAAAACTTCCGTTCGTCGCGCAGCCGCGTATGAAAGCGAACTTCCATCTTCCCGCCCGCGAGATTCTCGCCGAATCCAAACAAGTGGCTTTCAACCGTGACACCCGCTCCATTGAACGTCGGCCGCGTCCCCACATTCGTCACCGACAAATACTCCTTTCCGCCCACGGCCGATTCGGTCGCATACACGCCGAGCTTCGGCAGCAGTTCCTGCTCGGGCGCCATATTGAGAGTAGGGAAGAGGATCGTCCGCCCGCGCCCGGCCCCGGCGCGAATTTCCCCTGTCAGCGAAAACGTTCGCCCCAGCAAAGGAATCGCTCCGGCGACATCCCCGCCTGCCACCGCGCCGCGAATGGCCGTGCTCGAAACAATCTGTCCACCGACTTCGACGGGCGGAACAATCTCGACGTCAAAGCCGTCGCGCTTCCCAAATTCTCCGAGCAGCCGCACATCCCCCGCGCCGCGATGCCCGAACCGGAAATTGGCGCCGACCAAAATAGCGCCGGCGCGCAAGCCCGCAACTAGAATTCGTTCGATAAACTCTTCGGCCGAAACGAGAGACAGCGCGTGATCGAACCGCAACACCAGCGCCGCGTCCAGCCCTATCTGCTCAAAGCCCGCGAGCCGCTGCGAAAGCGTCTGAATCATTTGCGGCGCGCGGTCGGGCCGAAGCACCCGCATCGGATGCGGGTCGAAAGTAATGACCGCGGCGCGCATTCCTGTGGCCCGAGCGCGCTCCCGCACCGAATGCAGTATTTTCTGGTGGCCGAGGTGCAGCCCGTCAAAATTTCCGACCGTAACAGCCGTTCGCCGCGCGTCTCCCGAATGCGCCGCCCATTCCCCGATGGAGTTGAAAACGATGAAGGCCATCAGACTCGAACCTCAAATTGAAGTCCATCGTACGCCAGCGAAACATTGGGGTATCCCGCGCCGGCCAATCGCGCGATCGTTTCGGCATGCGGCAATTCGTGCGCGATGTGCGTGAACCAGGCGCGCCGCGGCGTGAGTTCGCGGACCAGCGCCAGCGCCTGCTCGACCGTTTGATGCATCGGGTGCGGCTCATCGCGCAGCGCATCGAGGATCAAATCGTCAAGGTCCGCCAGCAGCCCCTTGGAGGATTCGGGAATGACGCTGAAATCCGTCAAGTAGGCCGCGCCGCCGAATCGAAAGCCAAGCACTCCGATGTCCCCGTGCCGCGCCGGAACCGGCACGATCCTCGTCCCGATCAGGTCGAACGGGCCGTCGATGGGGTGCAGCGTGACTTGCGGGATGGTGCTGATCGCCGGCGACCCTTCAAAAACATACGCGAAAGTCCGTTTCAGCGTGACAATGGTTTCCGGCGATGCGTACACCGGAAGCGGCGATTTCTGGCGCAAATTAAATGGCCGAATATCATCGAAGCCGAGAATGTGATCCGCGTGCGCATGAGTGAAGAGCACCGCGTCCAGCCTCTCCAATCCGGCGCGCATGGCTTGGAACCGGAAATCGGGAGTGGTGTCGATCACGGCCGTCTGCCCGTCGTGCGCCAGCAGAATCGAAGGCCGCAGCCGTTTGTCGCGCGGATCCGTGGAGGAGCAGACCCGGCAATGGCACGTGAGCGTCGGCACTCCCATGGACGTGCCGGAACCTAGCACCGTAAGTTCGAGTACGGAATGAGGTATTGCGGGCAGGGCGGATCCTCAATCAAGGCCGGGACTGGGCCTTTTCTTGCTTCGCGGCGGCTTTCGCCATTTCCATGAAGGCCAGTTTCAAATTTCCCAGCACATCCAGCAAGAGAGTGTCTTCCTCCGCCGCCAGGTTCCCGCGGGTTTTTTCGCGAAGAACGTCCAGCATGTCGATCATCTCTCTCGCGCCTTCCAGGTCTAGTACCGGCTGCCCCGTGCGAGGGTCCGCATATCCGCCGAGCAGCATGGCCGCGTTTTGCGCCAGCGAACGAATTAAGTTTTCGAACACAGGAGAGCGCTTCGGCGCATCCACCGGCGGGACAGTAGCAGAAGGCGTTGCCGCAGGATTGGCACTCGGAGTCGCCGGTTTTCCGCCCGTTGCGCCTGCGCCTGCCGCTCCTGTCGAACTAGCCGCAGCCGCCGTGCTGGCCGCGTTGGCCGGCGGCGCGGTTTCGCGTTCGCGATCCTGCTGCTCGGCAACCTCTTTGCGGAATTCTCCCTCCGGCGTGAACAGTCGGCGGTCTACAACTTTAAAACTTTCGTCGCGCTTGGATTCGGACAACGGAATCTCCCTCAAGCAATCGATCAGTCCTCTGCGATAATGACCAAGCAGTTTAGCATCGCAACGCACACGCTCACAAGTGCTCCCCCTGCGTGTTGGAACCTTGTCTCAAAAGACATTCTGACGCCTCCCCGCAATTTCTTCGCGGCAGAAAGGTGGGATCGTCAGTTGCGCAGAGTCCCGGAGGGACGACAGATCGTAGCCCGCCACGGCAGTGGGAGATGTTCCAAGAAACGAAAGGCATGCCCCCTCAGGGGCGACACATCGCCCTCACCGCCATCACATCGCGCGCTCGTCTTTCATGCATCCCTCTTGTGAATCTCCCACCCATGCCGTAAAGTTTCCTGTCATCTCAGGAGCCGGCGATTAATCGTGCCTCCCCCTCGATCGAAACGCAGGAAAAATTCGAAGCGCCCGAAACCTTCCCCAAAAAAAGCATCGAAGTCTGCCCGCCGACCCTTTGCGAAATCGCGAAAGATGGCTGCAAATTCCTCGGACGGGCGCATCGGCGAACTTTTTGCAGGCTTGGTCGCTGTCCAGGCCCGCCTGCGCGCCCCGGGCGGCTGTCCCTGGGACCGCGAGCAAACTCACTCCTCGCTCAGGACCTACCTCGTCGAGGAGGCTTACGAAGTCCTCGATGCCATCGAGACGGGAAACTCCAAAGAATTGGCGGAGGAACTCGGCGATCTCTTGCTGCAGGTCTTGTTTCATGCGGACCTCGCGCGCGAATCCGACGCGTTCGACATTTCCGACGTCATAACGGGCATTCACGACAAAATGGTCCGCAGGCACCCGCATGTGTTCGGCAACGTAAAGGCGGAAACGGCCGGCGAAGTCCTTAGAAACTGGGCCCAATTAAAAGCCAAGGAAAAACAGGCGACGCCACCGAAGGGCGAAGTTTCACAAGACCCAGCCCCATCCGCCTTGGATGGCGTGCCGCGAAATCTTCCAGCATTACTTGAAGCCTACCAGATGACTCGGCGCGCCGCTCAAGTCGGCTTTGACTGGGAGCGCGCGGAAGGGATTTTCGAGAAACTGGAAGAAGAAACCACGGAGCTTCGTGCCGCCCTCGCCACTTCCAATCGCCGCGCCACTGAGGAGGAAGTGGGTGACATCCTGTTCTCAGTTGTGAACCTCGTGAGGTTTCTCGGGCTCGACCCTGAAGTAACGCTTAAACATTCAAACCTGAAGTTTAAGGAGCGATTTCAGGAAATGGAAAGGGAAGCTTCACGCTCCGGGAAACGCTTATCCGATTTATCGAAAGAAGATCTGGAACAATTGTGGGAGGCGGCAAAAACTAAAGCGCCGGCCAAGCTCCCACTGGAATTCAAATCATGAAAGCGCAAAAGCGAGGGAGTCCAAACGAAAGGGGACCCGTTGAGGAGATTCGCGATGGCGTCCTCATTCGCCCCTGCCGCGGGATTGCCGAATTCGAGGCCTGCATCCATGTTGAACGGGCAGTTTGGAAGTCCTCGGATGTAGACATAATTCCAATTCCCTTGTTTGTCGTCGCCTCGGAGACCGGAGGGCAGGTTCTCGGCGCCTTCCATGGCACTGATCTCGTGGGATTTACACTGGCCATCGCCGGCTGGCGTGCCCGCAAGCCCTTCCTTCATTCCCACATGACGGCCGTCCTGGACGGGCACAGGGACCGCGGCATCGGTCGGCGATTGAAGCTATTCCAGAGGGAAGACGCCCTGGCACGCGGCATCAGCCTTGTGGAATGGACTTTCGATCCTCTGGTTACCAAGAACGCCTACTTCAATTTCATGCGGTTGGGAGCAATTGCGCGGCGTTATCTGCCAAACGCCTACGGAATTACCACCAGTCCCTTGCACAGTTCGCTTCCCACGGACCGCCTCGTCGCGGAGTGGCATCTCCGCTCAGATCGAGTTCTCCGCCTCCTCGCAGGGAAGCAGGCAATTCCGCCATCCGCAAAGAAGGCCGTGCGAATCACGGTTCCCTGTGACCTCGAAGCGCTGAGAAGCAGCGATCCCTCGCGAGCCCGTGACTTACAGGCCGGCGTGCGCGCAGAGTTTCTGAAGTGGTTGGGCAAGGGCTATTCCGCGACTGCTGTAGAGAAAATCAATGCCGGCATGGCCTATATCCTCGAACCCGGGAGCCCAACTTGAAGGTTCGGAAAATTACGCTCCGCGAAATCAGGATGCCCCTGGTCACCCCTTTTGAAACTAGTTTCGGCCGAACCACCGCCCGACGAATGTTGCTCGTGGAAACGGAGTCTGCAGGCGTCGCCGGTTGGGGCGAATCCGTCGCCGGGGAGGGCCCCTTCTACGCTCCCGAAACGGTCGAGACTGCTTGGCATATGATCCGCGATTTCATCTGGCCGCTCTTGAAGGGGCGCGATTTCGAGAGCGCCGCCGAAGTCTGGACCGCCCTCGAAACCATTCGCGGGCACAACATGGCCAAGGGCGCCGTGGAATCCGCGCTTTGGGACGCCGAGGCGAAACAAAAGGGCATTCCCCTTTGGAATTTGCTCGGAGGAGTGCGCCAGGAGATTGCGTGCGGCGTGTCGATTGGAATTAAAGAATCACTCGAGGAGCTCGTGGCGACCGTTGAGCGCGAACTGGCCGCGGGCTACCAGCGCATCAAGATTAAGATTAAGCCTGGGAGCGACGTCACTCCCGTCGAGCGCCTGCGCCTGCAGTTTCCGAGGATCCGCATGATGGTCGATGCCAATTCCGCGTACCGTCTGCAAGACTGGCCGCATCTGAAGCGCCTGGAAGCCTACTACTTGATGATGATTGAGCAGCCCCTCGGATGGGATGACATTTTCAGCCACGCTGAATTGCAGCGTCGGCTCGACACCCCGATCTGCCTTGACGAATGCATCCACACCGAAGAGCATGCGCGCGCAGCCATCGAGCTCGGCGCCTGCCGCATCATCAATATGAAGCTCGGCCGCGTAGGGGGATATACCCCGGCGCGGCGAATCCACGATCTGTGCCTTTCCAAGCAAGTCCCGCTGTGGTGCGGAGGCATGCTCGAGTCCGGAATCGGCCGCGCGCACAACATCGCGCTTTCCACGCTTGAGAACTTCTCGCTTCCCGGCGACGTGACCGCCAGCCGCCGCTATTGGACCGAAGACATTATCGACCCCGAAGTAGTGATCACTTCGCAGGGTACGATCCGCGTTCCGGACGGCCCCGGCATCGGTTACACTCCGCGCATCAATCGCATCGAAGCCCTCACCGCCAGAAAAGAAATTCTCTTCTAGTGGGAAGGGCTTCAGCCTGTCTGGTTTTTATGTCCGGTTCACGAGCGCGGAGACAGGCTGAAGAGTCCGTGTGGCAACTTCTTGATCTTTGTGGGGCACGGCTTCACGCTGGCCTCTTCAAAATCGAGTTGCCACACAGACTCTGAAGCCCGTCCTACCGAATCCAGCCTAGCCGTAAGCGGCGTTCCGCATCTTCGTGCGCACACCGACGACAAGCAGGGCTCCCAAAATGAACCCCCCGACATGGGCCCACCACGCCACTCCCCCTTGATCCGTCATCCCCAGCGAGGCGACCCCGCTGAAAAACTGCAGGAAGAACCAATAGCCAAGCATCAGATAAGCTGGAATTCGCACGGTGAAAAATAAGAGCAGGGCAGGAATCAATGTCGTCACGTGCGCTCGCGGAAACAGAACAATGAACGCCCCCATGACCCCCGAAATCGCTCCGCTTGCGCCGATCGTGGGAACCTTCGAGCCAAGGTTGAAGACGGTATGGACCAGCGCCGAGCCAACCCCACAGATCAAGTAGAAGATGAGATATTGAAAATGCCCCAGCGCTTCCTCGACGGCCCCGCCGAACACCCAGAGAAATAGCATGTTGCCCAGCAGGTGCATCCACCCGCCATGTAGAAACATGCTTGTGAACATCGGAAGGATGGCTTGTCCAAACGTGATGCCGTGCTTGGCGAACAGCAATTGCTCGTGAGCAGGGGTAAGTCCGAAGGTGTAAACGAGCGCGCGCCCTGTTATGGGAGACAGGGTCAGCTCATGAAGGAACGCGAGAACGTTCACCAAGATTAACAGCCCATTAAAAATCGCCGCGCGCGCGCGGAGAATGTCCACGCGAAGAGGGATCATCGGGCCATCCTGGCGGCTTCCATCTGCCCCGCGGAGAAGACTGAGGGCCTCCGCCTCCCAGTTCTGCATACCTCTTCAATTTCTTCCAGGCTCGCAATACTGCCGCGCGCGCCAAACCCCGTGCAGGCAAGGCCGGCGGCCGCGCAACTAAATTCCAGGGCGCGCGGAAGTTCATCTCTCCGCAAGAGCGCGTAGGCGAAAGCCGCGTGGAATACATCCCCGGAGCCGGTTGTATCGACAGGCTGTATATCAAACGCAGGAGAGTAGAAAAAGCGCGTGCCGTCCCACGCAAGTACTCCATCGGCGCCCAGGGTTGCGGCCGTCAAGCGGCTTCCGAATCGGGCGGCAATGGCGGGTAGGGAAACGAGCAAGTCACTGTGCCCGCACAACCGGGCCGTGAATTCCTTGGAGCTGATGGTGTAATCCACATTCTCAAGTAAAGCTTCCACGCCCGGGTAAAGGTTGTCGAGGTCGGCGGTGACCGGGATCTTCGCCGCACGCGCCCAACGCGCCGCTTGCGTGGCGCCGGGGCAATCGTGCCCATCCACGTGAAGGAGCTTGGCTTGCGCCACCCACTCGCGCTGAATCTCCGACGGCAAAAGTTCAAGTCGCGCATCACGTTTCCAAAGAACGGTCCGCTCGCCGGTCACTCCGTCCACCAGAATAAAAGAAGACTGGCTCTGGCATTGAGGGACCACGATCCAATGCGCTTCGATCCCGGCCCTTAGCATTTCGTTTTGCTGGAGGATGCCGGCTGAATCGTCCCCGATCTTCCCGACATAACGAGCCTTCAACCCCCAGCGCGCGCAGGCTGTAACCGCGGTGGCCACCTGGCCTCCGGGAAGAACTTCGGACACGCGAAATTCGACCTTGGAATTAAATGCCGGGAAGTGCGGGAGACGGATGAGCGTGTCGGTAGCGTTCAGCCCCACGCCAACGATATCGACGACGGAAGGAGTCTCTGCCACACAGACACTTTACGGAAATCCAAATCTGGCGCAAGGGAAAATGAGCGAGAAGAGGGTCTGATAATTTTTTCGCGGCCTGGTCTGTGGTAAACATATTATTGAAGCGTCTGTAAGAGGGAGCTTATGCACGGTTTGTTGGCCGCACGGCGCTGTAGGACAGCCACTCTTGGCTGCCCTCCTTCGGCCTGAGCATTTCTGCACGAGACAGCTAGGAGTTTCTGTCCGACGAAAATTCAGCGCGTGAGCCAACGAACCTGCCTCCGTATGCGGTTCTCAATTGATTCAATGCGCGTGGTGTGGTAAGTAACGAATTCAAAATTTCGTCGCGCGATTCTGCCTGCGTGTGAGTCTCGGTCGGTCGGCGCGTCGACAAAATGGATGCCACTAAAGGAGTCTGAAGCGATTGTTCTCCGCACTTTTCCGCTCGGCGAGGGCGACCGGCTGGTCAGTTTTCTCGATCGGCAGTCCGGCCGCGTACGCGGCGTCGCGCGCGGCGCGCGACTCACGAAAAATCGCTTTGGCTCGACCCTGGAGCTGCTCGCCTATATCCGCATTTGGTATTTCGAGCGGGAAACCAGGGAACTGGTGCGCATCAATCAGTGCGAATTGATTGAGTCGTTCATGGATGTGCAGCGAGACTACTCGTCCGCGGTGGCTCTCGCGTTGATCAGCGAAATTACGGACTCGGTTTTGGGCGAGAGGGAGGCGGCCGATGCGCAATTCCGCCTGATTCTGCTCACGGCCCGCGCGGTTCGAGCGCATGGACCATCTCAAGTAATACTTGCATATTTTTGTCTGTGGACGGCGCGCCTCGGCGGTTGGCTCGGGCCACTCGACCGTTGCTCACGTTGCGGGAAAGCGATGAAGGACGAAACTGCTTTTCATTCTCAAGGCTTCGCCGAACTCTATTGCGGGGATTGCAGGGACGAATGGATGAAGTCAATATCTAAAGAAGCACTTTCAGTTGGGAGGATGGCGCTTTCGGGAACATTGGACCGCTTGTTGAAAGAAAATCCGCCGATCGATCCCACGAAAGAAATCTTAAGTTACACATTAGATGTTTTGGAGCACCATATCGAGAAGAAATTGATCTCCAGAAAAACATTTGAAACAGGAGAGAGTGGTAACTTTGAAATCTAAAGTAAAACTGAAAGGTTTGAAAGGCCCCTCATTCCAGAACCTCATCCTTCAATTGCAAAAATATTGGGGCGATCGAGGGTGTGTGATCCAGCAGCCCTATGACGTGGAAATCGGGGCAGGGACGATGCATCCCGAAACTTTCCTGCGGGTGCTCGGCCCCGAACCCTATCGTGTCGCCTACGTACAACCGTCGCGTCGACCCGCCGACGGCAGGTACGGCGAAAATCCCAATCGCTTGTTCAAGCATCACCAACTTCAAGTGATACTTAAGCCCTCGCCGCCCGATATTCAGGACCTGTATTTGAATAGCCTCGCGGCGATAGGGCTGGACCTTGCCGCTCACGATGTGCGTTTTGAGGAGGACAACTGGGAATCGCCGACCCTAGGGGCTTGGGGTATGGGCTGGCAAGTTCTCCTCGACGGGCTGGAAATTACTCAATTCACGTATTTCCAACAAAGCGGCGGGATTGATCTGGACCCCGTCCCCGCCGAATTGACCTACGGGTTGGATCGCATTTGCGCCTATCTGCAAGGCGTGGACAGCGTCTACGACGTGCGTTGGTCGGACGATTACAGCTACGGCCAGGTCAGGCTCCTCGAAGAGCAGGAGTTTTCCGCCTACAGCTTTGAATATGCCGACCCGGGCATCACCCGGAAGCTCTTTGAGCTGCATGAGAAGGAGGCCAGCCAGCTCCTTGGGGCCTACGAGAAGCGCTCCGCCAGGCAGGACCGGCGCTTTCCGCTGCTGGCGGCTTACGATCACTGCTTGAAGTGCTCCCACCTTTTCAACTTGCTGGACTCTCGCGGCGTCATCTCCACTACCGAGCGCGCCCAGTTGATCGGCCGCATCCGCCAGATTGCCTGCCGCGTGGCCATCGACTTCCTCGCCCAGCAAGCGGAAACGCGCAGCGCAGCCGCAATGGCGGAGGTCGCGCGATGAAGTTGAACGGGACAGCCGACTTCCTGTTTGAAATTGGGTGCGAGGAAATCCCTGCGGGCATGCTGCCTGGAGCAATGAAAGAATTGAAAGTGATACTTGAAAAATATTTGACCACCCACCACTTGATGCAAGACTCGAGCATCGAGGTCTACGGCGCGCCGCGCAGGCTGGTCGCGTCTTGTGCCAGACTCCGCGTCAAACAGCCGGACGAAACGAAGGAGGTCACAGGCCCGCCGAAGTCGGTTTCCTATGACGCCACAGGAAAACCGACGCGAGCCGCCGAAAGTTTCGCGCAAAAGATGAACCTGCCGGTCGGAATGTTGTCCACTATTGCGACTCCCAAAGGGGAATACCTCTCCGCAAAACAAGTGATCCTGGGGAGGTCGGCTAAAGAGATACTCGAGGACATCCTGCCAAGAAGCGTTGCCGAGATCCCCTGGCCGCGCAGCATGTACTGGACGGGCACCTCCGGGCTCCATTTCATTCGGCCAGTTCGTTGGGTGGTCGCGCTCCTCGGAGGGAAGTCCCTTCGTTTCAGTTTAGGCGACGCCGAAGTTGGGAGTCATTCGTCCGGGCACCGTTTCCTCGGCAAAGCAAAGATTCCAATCGGCAGTGGAAAAGATTATGTCCAAAAACTGCGCGCCAATTTCGTGCTAGTCCGGCCGGAGGACCGCAAGCAGAAGATAGAAGGGGAGTTGCGCCGTCTGGCCAGCGGGAAGGGGCTTCGAATTCATGAGGATGCGCACCTGATGGACCTGGTGACTTACCTCAACGAGTATCCCACAGCGATTCTAGGCGGATTCGATTCGTCCTATCTGGATCTGCCGGAGGAAATTCTGATCACTGTCATGCGCGACCACCAGAAATATTTTGCGCTCGAGCGCAAAGACGGAACGCTGGCGCCCAATTTTTTGGCGGTTATCAATCTCGATAAGGATAGAGCCGGCCTCATTCGCGCAGGGCATGAACGGGTGCTGCGAGCGCGCTTTGCCGATGCCCGGTTCTTCTGGGAGACGGACCAGAAATGTCGACTCGCCGACTATCTTCCGAAACTTGCGGCCGTGACCTTCCAGGAAAAGCTCGGAAGCTACGGCGAGAAGGTCGAACGCATGCGCGAACTGGCTCGCTGGCTCTCGGAGCAGTGGTTCGCCAGCGGGATTGCCCATGCCAGCGTCGGCGCGGCGGATCGTGCCGCCGAACTTTCCAAGTGTGACCTCGTCACCGAGATGGTCCGTGAGTTTACAGAACTTCAGGGAATCGTTGGCGGCCTCTATGCGAAATCTCAAGGAGAACCTGAAGAAGTTGCCTGGGCTGTTTACGATCATTACAAACCTTCCGGGCTGGAGGATTCGATCCCCCGAAACATCGCCGGGCAAGCCGTGGCGCTCGCCGACAAGTTCGACTCATTGGTCGGATGTTTTGCGGTGGGGCTAGTTCCATCGGGTTCAAGTGATCCTTTCGCTTTGCGCAGGGCGGCGATAGGCATAGTTAAGGTTTTGCTTGAGACCAAATTGCCGGTGTCACTCTCCATGGTCATCGCTCGGTCCGCGCGAACCCTGGCAAATGGCCCGCGCAAGATCTCCGTTACCCTGCAAGTGGAGAAGCAGGTATTGGAATTTCTTCTCGACCGCGCGCGGTTCGTGCTAAAGGAGCGCGGGGACCTGGCCTATGATGAGGTCAACGCGGCGCTCGCGGCTGGCGCGGATGACTTGGTCGACGCCATTCGGCGTATGGAGGCCGTTCGCGCCATCCGCAAGACCAAGAATTTCGAGCCTCTGGCCGTCTCCTTCAAACGCATTCGCAAAATTCTGGAGAAGGCCGGGCCGCAAGCGGCGTGGAAGATGTCGGCGGTGCGCTCGGACCTGTTTACGGAAGAGGCCGAGAGAGAACTGCACGCTCGAGCGGCCTCCGTCAGGAAAGAGGTGGAACAACAGAAGAGGGCGGGGCGGTACCGCGAGGCGTTGCAAGAGATTGCCAAGCTGCGGCCTGTGGTGGACCGATTCTTTGATGGCGTCATGGTGATGGCCGACGACGAGCAGATTCGCAGGAACCGGCTGACGCTTCTTTTGGGATTGCTCTCGGAATTTTCGACGATTGCCGATTTTTCTGAGATCGTGACCGTGGAGCAGGTGAAATAGCTAAGGATCATAACCGCGCGGGTAAATCGTTTTTTGTCGGCACGCCGACGTACAGTTCATTCTGAGTTTCATTCTTGGGGGAGGATACTTGTGAAATACGTATATTTTTTCGGGGCGGGAAAAGCGGAAGGCGACGGAGAAATGAAAGAGCTGCTGGGAGGCAAGGGTGCCGGTCTTGCAGAGATGACCAAGATCGGCCTCCCGGTTCCCGCGGGCTTTACGATCACCACGGAATGCTGCGACTATTATCTAAAGCACGACCTTAACTATCCAAAATCACTCCAGGCCGAAGTCAGGAAAAATTTGGCGCGCCTGGAAAAGACCACCAGGAAAAAACTCGGCGATGCCAAGGACCCGCTTCTCGTAAGCGTGCGTTCCGGCTCCGCCAGGTCAATGCCCGGGATGATGGAAACGATTCTTAATCTCGGTCTGAACAGCAAGTCGGTCGAGGCATTGGGGCGCAACACCAAAAATGAGCGGTTCGCTTGGGATGCCTATCGCCGCTTTGTGCAAATGTATTCGTCGGTGGTTATCGGCCTACCTAAAGAGGAACTTGAAGAAAAATTAAGGGGAATGAAAACGCGCCGCGGCGTTAAGGACGACACGCAGGTACCTGCCGAAGGCTGGCGCGAACTAGTGTCCGCCTACAAGGAATACTTTAAGTCAAAAACTGGGAAGGCTTTTCCGGAAGATCCAGAGGAGCAATTGTGGGGAGCGATTGGCGCAGTTTTTGGTTCCTGGAGCGCTGAAAAGGCGGTGACCTACCGCCGCGTGGAACGCATCACCGGGCTGCTCGGAACAGCCGTCAACGTCGTGCAAATGGTCTTCGGCAATACGGGAGACAATTCGGGCACCGGCGTTTGTTTCACGCGCGATCCTTCGACCGGAGAGAAAATTTTCTACGGAGATTTTTTGATCAACGCGCAAGGCGAAGATGTGGTTGCGGGAATCCGGACGCCGATGCACCTGAACGAGATGTCGGCGCGCATGCCGAAAGTCTACAAGCAGCTGGAAAAAGTGCGGCAATTGCTCGAAAAGCATTACCGCGACATGCAGGACATGGAATTCACCGTCGAGGAAGGCACGCTGTACATGCTGCAGACGCGCGTGGGGAAGCGCACGCCGGCGGCAACCTTCAAAATCGCCGTGGATATGGCCAAAGAAGGTCTCATTTCTAAGGAAGAGGCCATCGAGCGCATCAAGCCGGAAGACATCGACCGGCTGTTCTATCCGATTGTCGACCCGTCGACCGCGCGGGCGGACCTTGCCAAAAGAAAAATCGCAGAAGGAATCAATGCCGTGCCGGGAGCCGCAGTGGGGAAGGCCGTTTTCACCGCTGAAGAGGCCGAAACCATGGTCAGCGGTGGAGAGAAGGTGATTCTTGTCCGGCGCGAAACGAGCCCGGAAGATGTCGGCGGGATGTTTGTCGCCCAGGGAATCCTTACGGCCACAGGAGGCAAGACCAGCCATGCGGCAGTCGTCGCGCGAGGCTGGGGCAAGTGCTGCATCGTGGGATGCGAGCAGCTCGACATTGACTATGCAACAAAAGCAGCGCATGCCAACGGGAAAATCATTCATCAGGGAGATTGGATCACGCTCGATGGAAACGATGGCGCGGTCTATCAGGGTCAAGTTAAACTTTCCACTCCCGAATTGCCGGAAGCGTTCTCGACGCTGATGGGTTGGGCGGATTCCATACGGAAACTGCATGTGCGCACCAACGCCGATACTCCGCACGATGCGCAAAAAGCCCTCGACATGGGTGCGGAGGGAATCGGCCTGGTGCGCACCGAACACATGTTCTTTAAGGATTTTGAATTCCCGGAAAAGAGCATCGAGAGACAACTGGCGATTCAGGAAATGATCATCGCCGACTCTTCCGCCGCCAGAAAGAGAGCCCTCGACAAGCTCTTGCCGTATCAGCGGCGCGACTTCATCGGCATCTTCAAGGTCATGGATGGCCTTCCCGTCACCATCCGGCTGATTGACCCTCCTCTCCATGAGTTCGTTCCGCACGACCCCGAAAAGCAGCGCGAATTGGCCGAGAAAATTGGCATCGACGTTGAAGTGATCGCGCGTCGCGTCGAACAATTGCATGAAGCCAATCCCATGCTCGGCCACCGCGGCTGCCGGTTGGCGATTACCTATCCAGAAATACTTGAAATGCAGGTGCGAGCGATCTTGGAAGCGGCAGTGGAATGCAAGAAAAAGGGAATTAAAGTGATACCTGAGATCATGATCCCGCTGGTGATGGATCGGAAGGAACTTCAGATTCTCACGGACCGGACCAACCAGGTCGCGCAGCAAGTCATTCGAGAATCAAAAGTAAAACTTGAATACCTGGTTGGAACCATGATCGAGATTCCACGCGCGGCTTTGCTTGCGGACGAGATCGCCGAGGTGGCTGAATTCTTTTCGTTCGGCACAAACGATCTGACGCAAATGGGCATGGGGCTTTCCCGGGATGATGCCGGCCGGTTCCTGCCCGAATACGTGGACGAAAAGAAGGCCGGAATTTTTGCCGACGATCCGTTCCAGACGCTGGATGTGCACGGCGTCGGGATGCTCATCCGCTGGGGGATTGAGCGAGGGCGCTCGGTTCGTCCCAAACTGGAGATTGGAATTTGCGGCGAGCACGGAGGAGATGCGGCCAGCGTCAAGTTCTGTCACGAAGTAGAAATGGACTACGTCAGCGCGTCGCCATTTCGCGTTCCAATTGCCCGGCTCGCGGCGGCGCAAGCTGTGATCGAGGAGCGCGCGGCCAAGAAAAGCCGCGGCAAAAAGGGTAAGAAATAACGCGGGGATGGGGCTGGGAGCGCCATTGTCTTGAATGGCTTTGGGCCGGACGCCAATTGAGAGATTGGCGTTCCCGGGTTTTCCGTCGCACGGTTCTCGCAGTGTACGGTTAATATTCTTTTGATTCGAGTCGGCTCGCCGACAGAAGATTTTTCTCCTGACACAATGCTCGAGGAATGATCGTGGCGAAGCGGCTGGTCATCGGGATTTGCGGAGGCACCGGCTCAGGAAAGACCACCATCACCGAGCGGATTATTTCCGCGTTGTCGCCGGAAAGCGTACTGGTCCTGCAGCAAGATCATTACTACAAGGATTTGCCGCATCTTCCCCTGGAACAGCGCGCCCGGCAAAATTTCGATCACCCCGACTCCTTCGACACTCCTCTCCTGATCGATCACGTGCGGCAACTCCGCGAAGGCCACGCGATCGATCGGCCTGTCTACGATTTCACAAAACACCAACGAGCTTCCACCACTGTCCGCATGAACCCCTATCCCGCGATGATTCTCGAAGGCATCCTCATCTTTGAAAACAAGTCGTTGCGCGAATTGATGGACATCAAGATCTTCGTGGACACCGACGCCGACCTGCGATTTATTCGCCGGCTGGGCCGGGACATCCGTGAAAGGGGAAGAACCGTTGAATCCGTCGTCGACCAATACCTGGCGACCGTGCGGCCCATGCACATGGAGTTCATCGAGCCGTCCAAGCGGCATGCCGATGTGATCATCCCGGAAGGCGGGCATAACGAAGTTGGCATCGATCTGGTCATCCAAAAACTACGATCTTTGGTGACCGCCGACGGTTCACGAACTTAAGGGATCTTCGAAATATTTCCAGTTCCTTTCAAGTTAACGTGGATTCTAGGGGAAGGTTTTCATTCACTGTCGAAAGTTTGTCAAATCTCAAGTAGTAGTGGAGATGCATTGTCCTCTTGAATTCAATTTCAAATCTCAAATTTCAGATTTGAAATTTGAGATTTTAATTTAAGATTGGAGATTGTAAACCAATGGCCATTACTCGGACTGGATTTGTCTTGCGAATTCGGTTGGGAACCTCTAGTTAAACTTGAGGTTTGAATGTGCCAAACTAACGCATCTAGCAGGGTAAAGCCTCGGCGTTGCAAGTGAACCTCTAAACCTGAATTCCGAAGTTGAAGTTGGTTTCATGGAAGATTGCGTCCCGATTTTGGGTTCAGGTAGCAGTTTGCGGATTGAACTTCGGCGAAGTTGGGACGCCGTAAGTTAACACGTTTTCCAGCAGTGGGATGCGTTGCTGCAGGCCGCCCCAGGAAGTGGACAGGTGCAGGACCAAGCGGCGGCCGGCGCGGCCGAGCAGAGCGCCGCAGAGGAAAACCTGGGCGCGCAGCGTGGCGGGCTGGCGATAACTGGTGAAGCGGCAGGCGCGCTGAAATTCTCCGAGCAGATTGAACAACAACAGAATGCTGCGAAAGGCGGCTTCGGTGGCGAAGAACTGGCGCAGGCAAAAATCATCGGCGGCCAGATCGTGTTTCAGTTCGGCGATGCGATTTTCCATGTCCGCCCGGCGGTTGTAGTCGCGCCAGATTTCTTCCGGTGGCAGAGCGAAGTTGGTGACGAAGACGCGGAAGCTATAGCCGGGAACCTCCAGGAGTCTTCTTCCCGGCGAGGCTCGCTCGGCGCGCAGTTGTTCGCGGATGACCACGAAGCGGCGCGGGCAGTCCCAGCCCAACAGCTGCAAAGAAAATTCGCCCACCGCGTAGTGCTCATCCAAACAGCGCCACTGGGTGACGCGTGCCGCTTCCCGCTTCAGCCATCGCGTCAGCCTGGCCACGACGATGTAGGACAACCCGCGTTGCTCCAAAAACCCCAGCAATTGCTGGTCAAAGAAGCCCGCATCGGCACGTACCACGCGAATAGCATGTTTTTCCGGCAACAGCGCCAGCGCCTCCTTAAGAAATTCCACCGCGCCGCGGGCCGAACCGCAGTTGCCGCTGCGCAGCCAACCGTGCAACAGAAAATGAGCTTCGGCCAACACCGCCACCAGCGGATGATGCGAGGGCCGTCCATGCTTGCGCGGGTTGGGCCCGCGCAACGCCCCCTGCTGCCGACCGTAGCGCTCGAACACGGTCGAGTCCAGATCCAAACTATATCCGGACGAACATTCCGGCAGCCGCTGCAGTTGCCAGTTCCACAAGCCGGAGAAAAAACGTTGGCACTGTCCTTGGCCAAAACGCTTGAACAGGTTGCGAATGGTGTCGTCCACCGGAAAGCGAGTAATCCCTAGCAGTTCGTGCAAGGCCACGTCGGCACGCAGCAAACTGGTGTGTGCGAACCGCCGCGCCCCGGCCACCACGGAAAGCAGAAATGCCGTGAAGGTCTGCACCGGATCGATCGCGTTGGGGGAAGTGAGACGAAACGGCAGATGTTGCTTCACCGCTTCGCAATACCCTACCTGCCGAAGAAACTCAAAAAACACCACCAACCCGCCGAACGGCGTCACCGCACGCGGGGTCTCGCGTAATTCCACTTTCTTCCCGGACCAAAGAGAGGTACTTTTCCAGTGCACTGTTTTGTCCTCCTCGAAGTTTCTTTCATCCAACTGAAACTTAACCGAGTTAGGACAAAACAGTGCTATTTAATTTCGGAATTCAGGCTAAATTAAATTCAGACTTTCACAAATTACGAATCACGTCCTCAGGTTGGCATTTTCAGGAAGAAATACAAGCCGAGGAAACCGAAGACGGTGTCCGGCGCCCAGGCGGCCAGAAGCGGGGGCAATTGGCCGACGGCTCCCATCGCTTCTGTGAGCGCCGCAGCGGCCCAGTAGATAATCGCGATTCCCACGCCCAGTGCCAAGCCGCCGACGGCGCCGCGCGTTCCCACCAGAATGGAAAAGGGGATGGCCAGCAGGATGATAATCGGAGCGACCAGCGGGAAGGAAAGCTTCTTTTGCAATTGCACCGAGAGTCGCGCGACGTCGAATCCGGCCTGCTGCAGGTCGCCGATGTAGCGTTGGAGCTGCCACCAGGTCATCTGGTAGGACTGACGGACTTCCCGATTGAAATAAGACGGAGGCTCGCTAATTTCGTTCAAGGCATTGGCCAAGAAAGGAGTGTACCGAGTCAGCTGCCCATGATTGAAGTCGCGGATCCATCCGGATTCGAGAATCCAGAGTCCCTGATGGCTGTCCCAGTGGGCGCGAGCGGCGTAAATGCGGCGCCGGATTTCGAAGGTGGCCGGGTCCAGCTCGAAGACATTCAAGCCTCCAAACAATTCATGATCGGGATCGAAGAGTTCGTAGTTGTAGATTTTCGCGCTTTCCCCAAAGATCCACTGGCGGCCGGGCTGGTAGTAAGTTTGCGCCGGGCGGCCCTTGATCTGGTTGCGCAGCGCGTCCTGGCGCTGATTGGCGAAGGGCAAGTAAGTGTCGTCCAGCACCAGCAGGCTGGCCGCGAGAAATATGCCGGCAAGCAGCAAGGGCAGGGCAATGCGGTACAAGCTGAGGCCGCTGGCCTTGAATGCGACGAGCTCGTTGTTTTTGGTCATCACCCCGAGGGTCACCAGCACGGAGACGAGCGCAGCAAGCGGGGCGAGTTGGTAAAACAGGTAGCAGGCGAGATAGACGAAGTACAAGGTGACTTCGACGAGGCCGGTGCGATGCTGGGCGATGTCGTCCAGCAGCTCAAAAAACGTGAACACCTCGAAGAGCAATATAAATCCTATTGTTAATATCATAAAATAGTAAATAAAATTGCGCAGCAGATACACGTCCAGAAGCTGGGGAATCCCGGTCCGGCTTTTCTTTCGAGCGAATATCCTTCCCCCAACTGGCGCGCCGTTCTGGGCAGCCGCAACGGGCTGCTTTTCCCGCGAAAAAATCTTCCAGATTCGCCACCCGGCAGCCCAGTCGAAAGCGGCGCCCGTCCGGCTGCTGCCCGGCATGCGCTCCAGCCGCGGCAGCAGATACAGTCCCAGTCCCGCCGTAATCACATTTGCAGACCAGATGCCCGCCCAGATGGGAATCGTCCCCTGGCGGGCGAGTTCCGTGCCGAATGTGAACATCAGGTAGTAACCGGAAACCAGGAGCAGAGTGATCAGAAAACCGGCGGCTCGGCCGCCGCGCCGGGGGCGCGCGCCGATCGGCGTGGCCAGCAACGCAAACGAGATGCACGCGAAGGGAAATGAAAGCCGGCGCTGAATTTCCACGTTCGCATCGCGCTGGCTGCGGCGCTCATGCCACAAGATGCTCATCGTCCGGCCTGGAATGCTGGGTTCGGAAACATGATCGCCTTCGACCGATTTGACTTCCACGGGCAGGTCGCGCTGCCCAAACGCGGAAAGGGAATAGTGTCCCGGATCGGCGGGGGAAAACTCGTGAACGCTTCCGTTACGCAGGTGTAACTCCAGCTTGCCCTCGCTGCGGTCGGCAATTACAATCGCTTCCTCCGCCAATGTCAGGCGCGAGACGCCTTTGTCGGTGCCGGCCAGGAAGACCCCTTTCCAACGTGTGGCGGCGGAATCAATGTCGTTGATGTACAGGACCATTTGGGGGAATCGCTCATCGAAGACGCGCGGGGCCACCTGGTAGGAAGCTTGCCCGGCGCGCAGGCGGTCCTCAATGGTCCGGAAAGTGCGCACGGAAAGTGGACCGAGCCAGAGCGTCATGGTGAAAGTGATGACGGTGGCGCCGACGGCCAGTATGCCGACCGGAACCAGCAATCGCCGGCGGCCCATTCCGAGAGCGCTCATGGCAATCAGTTCGCTATCGGCCGACAAGCGCCCGAGAGCGATGAGCACGCCGACCAGTACGCCGATCGGGAGGGTTAGGCTGAGAATGCCGGGAAAAGTCGAAAGGAACAGAATGCCGATGGTCAACCAGGATCCCGGATGGCGCACCACCAGGTCCATCAGACGTACCAGCTGCGGCACGAAAAATACAAACGTGAATACGCCCAATCCCAGCGAGGCGTGGGAAAACAATTGGCGGCAAATGTACCGGTCAATCAGGCGCATCGTTTCGAGGCGCCATTCTAGCACGCCTGCGATGTGGAGCAGCGAGCAGTACTCGTTCCCTCCGCATCAAGAAGCGCAACCTGCCGGACCGAAGGTGAATGAGGCGGTCCGGCGATGAACCGTGTTCACTTGATGATCTTGTGGCACATGCACCAGCCGCAATATCGCGACCCTTCCACCGGGTGTTACGTGCTTCCGTGGACGCGGCTTCATGCTCTCAAGGACTACTGGGGAATGGTCCGTGTGATCGAGGAATTTCCCCGCGTGCATGCCACGTTCAATGTGGTGCCTTCCCTGGGAGTGCAACTCGAAGAATATGCCAGCGGAAAATTCGACGAACCGTCGTTTGCGGCCGCCTTTCGCCCGGTGGCGAACCTCACGCCCGAAGATAAATCCGAATTGATGCAGCGGGCCTTCCAACTGAATTACGACAACCTTTTGGCGCGCTGGCCGCGATATATCGAGCTTCACCAGTGGGTGAGCGCCCAAGGCAGCGAACGGGCAACGCAAACTTTCGGGGAACGCGATTGGCGCGATCTTCAAGTCCTTTCTCAACTGGCCTGGATGGACGAGGAATATCTGGCGAGCGATCCAGTGGTTTCGCAGCTTGCGCGGAAGGGAGTCGATTACACGGAACAGGACAAGCAGCAGCTTTGCGACAAACAGATCGAACTGCTGGGGCGAGTCCTGCCCGAATACCGCAAAGCCGCTTCCACGGGACAAATCGAAATTTCAGCGACGCCGTTTTATCATCCCATCCTTCCGCTGCTGTGCGACACAGACATCGCGCGCGTATCCAATCCCAACACGCCGTTGCCCACGCCTGCCTTCCGCCATCCGGAA
Source organism: uncultured Acidobacteriota bacterium (assembly GCA_963813185.1). Taxonomy (GTDB): domain Bacteria; phylum Acidobacteriota; class Terriglobia; order Acidiferrales; family UBA7541; genus Palsa-360. The sequence goes on along the minus strand of CAWEYA010000015.1, from coordinate 112,135 downwards.
GATGCCAGGGAACAGCTTTTACGGGCGCGACGCTATCACGAACGAGTTTTCGGAAAGGCGCCCGACGGCCTTTGGCCCTCCGAGGGGTCCGTATCGGACGAAGCGCTTTCCCAGGCGGCCGATTTGGGATTCAAATGGTTTGCCACGGATGAAGGCGTCCTCGGGCGGACCCTGGGCGCCGGATTTGGACGCGACGGCGCCGGCGTTCCGGACAATGCGGACAAACTGTACTCGCCTTTGCGCGTGCGTGTGGGCGGCAAGGAAATGGTGGGATTCTTCCGCGACCACTACTTGTCGGACCTCGTCGGCTTTGTCTACAGCCGGATGGATATGAATGCCGCCGCCGACGATCTTTACCAGCGCATTCGCGCCATCGGAGAACGCGTTCAGATCGGGCGCCCGCTGACGGTCTCTTTGATCCTGGACGGGGAAAATGCCTGGGAATATTTCCGCGGCAACGGCCGCGAATTCCTGCGCCAGTTTTACAGGAGAATCGAAAACGATCCGGATATCCATGCGCTGACGGCAAGCGAGGCCGCGGCGGCGGCTGGAGAAATCCCGCGGAACAACGGAATCTTTCCGGCTTCCTGGATTAGCGCCAATTTCGATGTGTGGATCGGGGCCGGCGAAGACGTCACGGCCTGGGACCATCTGCGGCGCGCTCGCGACTTCTATGCGCAGCAAGCGGACAATTCCGCCAAGGGCTTTCCGAAGGCGCCGGACGCCAACCAACTCCTGACGGCGTATGAAGCGCTGCTGGCGGCGGAAGGCAGCGATTGGTGCTGGTGGTACGGGCCGGAGCACAGCTCTGCCAATGACGCGGAGTTCGACGCATTTTACAGAAAGTTATTAACCGAAGTGTATCGTTCGCTGGGCGCTGAAGCGCCGGACGTCCTGGCCGAGCCGATCAAGCGGCAGCCCGTTCCTGCGCTGGTCTTGCCGCCCAGCGCGTTTCTGCACGTGAAAGTGGACGGGCGCGAATCGACTTACTTTGAATGGATGGGCGCCGGCCTGTATTCCGCCGACCGCCGAAGCTCGGCGATGCACGGCCGCTTGATGCTGTTGCACGAAATCCGGTACGGTTTCGATGAGAAACGGTTTCACCTGAGAGTGGACGTTTTTTCCGAAGCGTTGAAGGAACTTCGCGACGCCGAATTCCGCATCACCGTCCGTGCCGAGCAGGAATTGCGCGTGGTGGTCCGCTTCGAAGGAGGCCGCGTGACCGGCTACCTGGTCGAGTCGCGGGATCTGTGTCTCCTGGGGCCGGATGAAGTCGTGAAAGTCGCGTTTGACCGCATCCTGGAAGTGTCGGTGGCCAAGGAAATGTTTTTCCTCGGCACCCGAAAATCCATTTCTCTCGGGGTTGCCCTCTGGGAAGGCGGCCTGCCCTTGGATCTTCTTCCCGAGGAAGGAATGCTTGAAATCCAGCTGGGCGAGGATAATTTCGCCTGGTTTGTGGGTTAGCTCACACCTACGGCTAGCTGATAGATTAACTCGTGTGGCTAAGTTCCTCGCGGATCACGCGGCGCAGGGTAGCTTCCAATGGTTCCTTGGCGTCGCGAATGTACTGGCTTAGCGCTTCGTTCATCAGCGATTGGTAATTGCCGCCACCCGCTCGGTCGACCTGCTCGCGAAACCAGGCGAGAATATCATCGTCAATCCGGATCGTGATTCTGGTCTTGCCCTTTGGGATTGCGACAACTGCCCCGCGTTTTGCCTTTTTGAAATCGTATTCAGGTTTCATGGTTTTTTCCTCAGACGGGTGGGCGCTAGGCAGAGCCTGCCCCATCGTATTCTTGACGTTCGCGCGGCGTTGCCGGCCGCGCCGAAATGAATCGGATTGTTTCGTCTCTCCAAACATAAACGACGACAAGAAGTCTGCCGAATAAATCCAACCAAACCGTGATCCATCGCTCTTCCTCTTTCTGCGTAAGGGTCGCGAAGGGTGAGAGCCTGTTCATCCTCGAGCACGCTTACGGCGTCCGAGAAGAGAACGCCATGCTTGCGGAAGTTGGCGTTCGCTTTGACCGGATCCCACTCGAATTCCACGGCCAAGTGTATGCACAAATGTACATCACTGTCAAGGGCAGGACCGTCTTCCTGCTGACGTGCTCCGCGCGGGTTAAGATTCTGAATCCAGGGAGATTTTTCATTCCGCTAGACCGCAAGCCATGCGTATGAGCTTGGGAGTGGTTGAAAATCAGCGCGCGTGGTGGATTACAGCCAGGCCGCACAGATTACCGATTATGCTTCCTTCTGGGAATGCGCGTAAGTATTTGATTTTACAGGGGATTTAATTTGCACCATTCGATTCGGTTTGGCACGCCCATTGCTATTTCTAAAGCGTCATATTGAGTAGGCGGGCGAGACGCAAGAGGCTCGCGGCGACCGAGGGTCGGTCGAGGAGACATTTCAATGAGATACCTAAAGTACGCGGCATTGATCGGGGTATTCATGTTCCTGGCAGGAAGCGCTGCTCATGCCCAGGTTTTTGTAGGAGTCGGCCCAGGCTATTACGGCCCGCCTCCAAATTGCGTCTACGGGTATTACGATTATGCACCGTATGCCTGCGCGCCTTACGGCTACTATGGGCCGGACTATTTTGACGGAGGCGTGTTCATTGGCGCGGGGCCGTGGTTCCGTGGCTACTACGGCCGTGGCTATTATGGCGGATGGGGCGGCTACTATGGTCGCGGTTGGTATGGAGACCATGACGGATTCCGCGGCCGAGAGGGATTTCGTGGTGAAGGTGGAGGATGGCGTGGCGGAGGCGAATGGCATGGTGGTCGCGGATTCCAGGGTAACGAAGGGTTCCGTGGTGGCGGGGGCTTCCATGGTGGTGGCTTCCGCGGCGGTAACAGCTTCCATGGTGGGGGCGAGTTCCACGGTGGCGGCAATGGCGGCGGGTTCCACGGTGGTGGTGGATTTCACGGAGGCGGTGGATTCCATGGCGGGGGCGGCGGATCCCACGGCGGAGGTCACCGCTAATCGCCGAGGGGGCATGCGCTCTTAGGAGAACGGCCGGCAACCTTGGTTGCCGGCCGTTTTCTTTATTCTCATGTGTTTGATCTTCTGCCTGGGAACGCCAATCTCATTATTGGCGTTCCCGGCCTTTCGCGCTAGAACAATTTGATCGCCAGAGAGGTGGGCCTCGTGCCCACGGGAATCATGGTGATGAGGCTTTGTGTGCGCACGCGAATTACAGCCAGATCGGCGGAATCTTCGTCGGCGACGAGGAGAAGCTCGCCGCTCGGATCGAGCGCGCAGGGGCCGGGGCGCCTGCCGGTTGGAATTTGAGGCAAGAGATGCCGTGTAGCCATTTCAATGGGTGTGACGTTGTTGGCCGCTGCGTCGGTTACGTACACGAGGGAAGCGTCCGCGGTCATCGTTCCTTCCGTTGGCGCCGAGCCCAGGACCATGGACTCGGAAATTTCAGTCCTCCATGTATCGATAATCTCCAGCCCGTGCGAAGCGGGAATGTTGACGTAGAGTTCTCCGCCGTCCGGCTCTAATAGCATTGCGGCGGGCGGGCCGGTGAGTTGCAAGTTCGCCACCAGCACATGGCGCTTCAGGTCTATTGCGGAGACTTCGTTCGACCCGGTAGCGGAAACGAACGCGACGGAATCGTCCGGCAGGATGGCGACTTGCTCCGGGTGGGCAGCGACGCCGATGGTGGCCAGAGAAGCCAGCGTCGCGGCGTCGAAAATTTGCACGGTGGAGTCATCGCGATTGGGTACGACGATCTGCTGGCCGTCGGGCGTTACGCGCGCCAGCCAGGGCCGCTTTCCTGTGCGCGCGCGCCCGACAATTTGCCCCGTTCTGCAATCAATGGCCACAAGCGACGCCGACCCGGAAGCAGCCACATAGACGCGGTTTCCGTCCGGCGAAAAATCGAGCGCAAACGGCGACTGCCCAACGGGAATGCGCGCCAAAACCTGGCCGTTGGAAGAGTCGATCACAAACGCATACCCGCCTTCCGTAGAAACCCCCCATACCTGATTGAATTTCGGATGCGCCCGCAAGCCCGACGGAGTGGGACCGACGGCGATGGTGGCAATCTTACTGACGCGAATCAAGTCCACGACGGACACCGTGCCGTCTCCCGCGTTGCCCACAAAGGCGTACAGGCGCAAGTCCGGCCGCAGGAAGGAGGGGCGGCGCTCGCGAGCGATTTCGACGGTGGCCGAGGCCACGATCAGAATCGCGGGGATCAATAAGCGGTAGTTGAGGCGGCGCATCATCGCGAGCCAATGATTCTGCCACAGAGATCCGGAGTCACAGAGGGGAAACGGCAAAAGGGCAGGCCGGACGGTGGTTCAGAGTGGGTGTCCCTGATTTGCCGGGGACATTTCGTGGCTCCGGGCTGGTTACGTGTGCAACTCAGTTCACGCAGAAGATAAGAATCCAGAAGATTAATGCAGCCCTGCGCCCTCTCCGAGCATCGAAAGGGCTATGGCAAATGGCGTCCCGAACCCGAGTCTCACGCCCCGTGATATGTTCGCCGCCTGGGGGAGGATCCTTACCGGCAGGGTCCCCATGTTGTCGATCGAGATCACCCGGGAGTGTCCTCTAAGCTGTCCCGGGTGTTATGCGTACGGAGATACGCATCTTGGCGGCGGGATCACTCTGAGTGAGCTGAATGACCTGCGCGGCGATCAGTTGGTGGAAGGCGTACTTCAGCTGGTCCGCAAGCACAAGCCTCTGCATGTTTCACTGGTCGGCGGAGAACCGATGGTCCGGCATCGCGAGTTGAGCCGGATCCTTCCGGCGCTGGCTAAGATGGAAGTCTTCACGCTGGTGGTGACGAGCGGCGTGCTTCCCGTTCCGGCCGAGTGGATAAGCTTGCCGCGAGTCCGCGTGGCCATTTCCGTGGACGGACTGCCGGAACACCACGACATCCGCCGCAAGCCGGCGACCTACGAGCGCATCCTCAAAAATATCGAAGGCCGCGAGGTCAACATCCACTGGGTGATTACGAGGCCGATGATGGAGCGCGCGGGTTACCTCGAAGAGTACGTGAAATCCTGGAGCGCGCGGGCCGAAGTGAATCGCATCTGGGTGAGCGTCTACAGCCCTCAAATCGGAGAGCACAGCCCTGAAACTTTGACCCGCGCCGACCGGGAAACGCTGGCCCGGGAATTGCCGGCATTGGGCAAGCGGTATCCAAAATTTCTCTTCAACGAAGGCCTCGCCAATGCGTTTCTCCATCCGCCGAAGAATCCCGATGAATGCCTTTTCGCGAAGATGTCCGCCAACTATTCGGCGGATTTTGAAACGCGCGTCGAGCCCTGCATTTTCGGCGGGACGCCGGACTGTTCACAGTGTGGATGCGCGGTCAGCAGCGGCCTGCATTGGGTCCGGGGGATCAAGCTGGCAGGTCCCGTGAAAGTCGATCATTTCATTGGCAGCTCGGTGAAGATCGGCCTCATGATGAACCGCCTGCGATCGCGCGCGGCGCAGCCTTCGCGATGGAATCAACCGCCAACATCCCAAGGTCCCAAGGGCGACGAGTTAATTCAAATCCAATCCTGACGATCTTGGCGGGACAGCCACTCTCGGCTGTCCCGCTCATTCTGGATAGGCCAAAAATGGACAGCCAAGAGTGGCTGTCCTACGCGGGGATGTGTTTGCCGCTGGAGCAGGCATCCGATAGAATGATGTGCTTATCACTCACCTGTGGGCGCCTGAGGGCGCCTGAAAGCTTACTGAGGGTATGGCTGACCCATTGATCGGCGCGGAACCCGCCTACTACTTAGACGACGAATATCGTCCCGAACCTGAACCGATTCCCCAGCCTCCTGCCTGGCAGGATGGCAGCTTCCGCATCGGGATCCACACTTCGATTGCCGGAGACATTGCGGGAGCGCTGGATTCCGCCGCGAAGCTTGGCGCCAACGCGTTGCAGATATTCTCTTCGAGCCCGCGGATGTGGCCGCGCGGAGGCTCACGCATTGCGGAGGCGGACGCGGCGAGGTTCCGGGCGCGGCGCGCGGAGCTTGGCCTCGGGCCGCTCGTGATTCATGACAACTACCTGATTAATTTGGCGTCGCCCGATCGAGTGATGCGCACGATGTCGATCCAGGCGTTTCATGATGAACTGGTCCGCGCGGTATCGCTGGGCGCGGATTTCCTTGTCGCGCATCCGGGTTCCGGCCTGGGGACGGACAGACAACAAGCGATCGCCGAAATCGCTCAGGGAATGCGGCATGCAGCGAAGGGAATGAAACTCGGCGGGCTGCGAATTCTTGTCGAAAATACATCCGGAATGGGCTCGGCAGTGGGCGCGCGGTTTGAAGAGATCAAGGCCATCCTGGATCAGACCGGGGACTTGCCGATGGGAGTGTGTCTCGATACGGCACACACGTTTGAAGCCGGGTACAACATCACTACCGAAGAAGGGCTGGAGGCAACGATAGGCGCCGTGGACCGCACGGTGGGGCTGGACCGCGTCTATGTGTTGCACGTCAACGACTCGAAAACGCCGCTGGGGTCTCGCGTTGACCGGCACGAACATATCGGGCGCGGCAAGATTGGGCTGGCGGCATTTGGCAGGATTCTAAATCATGCGCGTCTCGGTCCTGGGTTGCGGGGATTGGCGGGGCGCGCGTTTATTCTGGAGACTCCTATCGACCGGCCGGGGGACGATCGGCGCAACGTGCGGGCGCTTTGGGAATTGGTGGGGGTGAATGTGCGGCAAGCGCCAAAGGCGGAGAATGGGTTTTCGATGTTGAAGGCGAAAGCAAAGACGAAGACAAAGTCAAAAGCTTTAACACAGAGAACACAGAGGGGAAAAAAGAAGAGGAAAAGCGCGAAAGCGAAACGCTGAGAGTTGTGGGGCACAATTTTATTGGTACGCAAATTGATTGGGACGGAAAAGGAAACGTGACGGAATACGATCCACAGGCGATTGAGAAGAAATGGCAGGCGCGGTGGAACGCGGACCACGCGTTCGAGGCCGACGCTATTCCATCGAAGCCGAAATACTACGTGCTCGAAATGCTGCCGTACCCTTCGGGGACGATGCACATGGGGCACATGCGCAATTACACGATCGGCGACGCGGTGGCTCGGTTCCGGCGGATGCAGGGATTTCACGTCATTCATCCAATGGGCTGGGACGCGTTCGGATTACCGGCGGAAAACGCGGCAATTCAGCGGGGGATACATCCACGCGAATGGACGAACACCAACGTCGCGTCGTTCAAGCGGGTAATGCAGAGGTTCGGCTTCAGCTACGACTGGCGGCGCGAAATTTCCACGTGCGAGCCGGAATACTATCACTGGAACCAGTGGTTTTTCCTGCGCATGCTGGAGCGCGGCGTTGCGTACCGCAAACGCAGCCGCGTGAACTGGTGCCCGAAATGCGCCACGGTGTTGGCGAACGAACAGGTGGTGAACGGCTGCTGCTGGCGACACGAAGACACGGCAGTCGAGGCGAAAGAGATCGAGCAGTGGTTCCTGCGAATTACGCAATACGCCGATGAGCTGCTCGACGGACTTCAGCATCTCGAAAGCGGGTGGCCCGAGCGTGTCCTGACGATGCAGCGCAACTGGATTGGGAAATCGCGCGGCACGCGCGTGCGATTTGCTGTCGAGGGATTTCCCGATACTTCGATAGAAGTGTTCACAACGCGCGTGGATACCATTTATGGGGCTTCGGGGCTGATTCTCGCGCCTGAGCATCCGCTCCTCGAGAAACTGATCGCCGGCGTGAGTGGCCAGGCCGCGGTCGAAGAGGAACTGCAGCGCCTGCGCCGCCGGCTCATGCGCGCGGCCGATATCGCTACTGCGGAAAAGGAGGGATTTTTCACCGGCCGTAATGCCACCAATCCGTTCAGCGGCGAAAAAATTCCCATCTGGGTCGGGAATTTCGTCCTGATGGAATACGGAACGGGCGCGGTGATGTGCGTTCCCGCGCATGACCAGCGCGATTTTGAATTCGCGACAAAGTATGGACTGGCGATCCCCATCGTCGTGCAGCCAAGCCTGGGCAAAGAGCTGACGCCAGAGTCGCTCAACACCGCCTATGTTGAGTACGGCAGGTCCGTGAATTCAGGGCCTTACACCGGCCTTGCCTCCGACAAAGCCATTGAAAAAATGTCGTCCGATGCCGAGACTCGCGGATTCGGTAAGGGCGAAATTATTTTCCGCCTGAAGGACTGGGGCATTTCGCGGCAACGATACTGGGGCACGCCCATTCCTGTAATCTATTGCGGGAAATGCGGAATGGCGCCCGTGGCGGACGAGGACTTGCCGGTGGTTTTGCCGGCGGAGGTGCGAATCACGGGCGAGGGGCAATCCCCGCTCGCAAGCGATCCGGAATTTGTAAACGTGAAATGCCCGAAGTGCGGCGGCGCGGCGCGGCGCGAAACGGACACGATGGACACGTTCATCGATTCGTCCTGGTATTTCTACCGCTATGCCGATCCGCACAACGACAAGGCGGCATTCGATCCCGCGCTCGTGCGTTACTGGCTGCCGGTCGACCAGTATATCGGCGGGATCGTGCACGCCATCCTGCACCTCTTGTACACACGATTTTTCTGCAAGGTGATGCGCGATCTCGGCCTGGTGAATCACGATGAGCCGGTGAAGCGCCTCTTTACGCAGGGCCTGGTGCTCAAGGGCGGAACGGCCATGTCGAAGTCGAAAGGCAACGTCGTGGGCGCGGAAGAAATGGCGGACAAGTACGGCTGCGATACCGGGCGGCTCTACACGCTGTTCGCGGCGCCGCCGGAGAAAGATCTGGAATGGAGCGAACAGGCGATCGAAGGCTGCGCGCGTTTTCTGCAGCGCGTGTACCGACTGGTGTCCAGACACGCCGAAGGGCTAAGGACAGCGCAAGCGAAGGGCGCGGCAGCGGCTTCGCTCGATTCGGCGACGCCGAAGGAAAGAGCGCTGCTGCGCAAGGCGCATCAAGTGCTGCGGCGCGTGACGCACGATTTCGAGTCGCGCTGGCATTTCAATAGCGCCATCGCGCTGCTGATGGAACTGATCAACGAAATTCACGCGCAAGAGCCGCTCGAAGAGGGGGTGCGCCCCGAAATCGCCAAGGAAGTATTCGAGCTGCTGATGATGATGCTCAATCCGATGGTGCCGCATCTCGCCGAGGAGTTGTGGCAAATTCTCGGCCACACGCAGAGCACGCTGGCGCACTCCGCCTGGCCGAGGTTTATTCCCGAACTGGCCGCGGAAGATCAAGTGGAAATCCCCGTCCAGTTTAACGGCCGATTGAAGGGGAGAGTGCTGGTCGAAGCCGGGCTGGATAAGGAGGCCCTGGCGAAACGCGTGCTTGCCGATCCGAAAATTGCGCAACTTTTGAACGGCCAGCGCGTAGTAAAGGTTATCGCCGTGCCGGACAAGCTGGTTAACCTGGTAGTGGGCTAACGCGATGCATGTTGCATGCTTCGAGGTCAAAAACCGGGACCGCAGATATCATATTTGAAATTTCAGATCTGAGATTTGAGATGCAAATCAGACCTGTTCGGGAAGTGAACTTGAATTTGAAATCTCAAGTTTGAAATCTGAAATTACATGTGTGGGATGCAACGCATCCTAGCGCGAAAATGAATTGAGGATTGAATGAACGCGGAAAAATGCCGGAACGAAGATCCGGCCTTATGAGGAAAGAATGAGCGAGCGCGGCGGCATCGTTGTGCTGGATTTCGGCGGGCAGTACACGCAGTTGATTGCCCGACGAATCCGCGAGCAACAAGTGTTCAGCGCGATCCTGCCTTGCACGGCGGGGATTGAACAGATACGCAAGTATGAGCCTGCGGGAATTGTTCTCTCCGGTGGGCCGAATTCTGTGTATGACGCGGGTGCGCCGCTCTGTGACACCGGAATATTGTCCATGGGATTGCCGGTGCTGGGCATTTGCTACGGGCTGCAATGGATGACGCACAATTTGGGCGGGCGCGTCGAACGAGCGGATCGCCGGGAATACGGCAGGGCGGAACTGCTGGTGAAAGACGGTTCGGCGCTGTTCGCGGGTCTGCCGAAGAAACTGCGCATCTGGAACAGCCATGGCGATCACGTGCGCGCGCTTCCGGCGGGCTTTCACGTGACCGGTGAAACGGGCAATGCCGTGTCCGCCGCCGAAGATCCGGCGCGGAAATTGTACGCCGTCCAATTTCACCCGGAAGTGCGGCACACCGATTGCGGCTCCGAGATTCTGCGCAATTTTGTGTTCGACATTTGCCATGCGCAGCCGTTGTGGAGCGGCGCGGCCTTCATCGCCGAGACCGTGGAATCGATTCGCAAGCAAGTCGGCGACGGCCGCGCGATTTGCGCGCTGAGCGGGGGAGTGGATTCCGCCGTGGCCGCGGTCATCGTGCACCGCGCGATAGGAGACCGCCTGACGAATATTTTTGTAAACACCGGCCTTCTGCGGAAGAACGAATACCGCGAAACGCTGGAATTGCTGCGTGGCCGGATGGGCCTTCAGGTGATCGGCGTGGACGCGTCTGAACGCTTCCTCGCGCGTCTAAAGGGAGTAGTGGAGCCGGAAGAGAAGCGCAAGAAGATCGGCGGGGAATTTATCGCCGTGTTTGACGAACAGGCCCGCCAGCTGGCCAGAGGCCCGGACCGCGCCGGATTCCTGGTTCAGGGAACTCTGTATCCGGACGTGATCGAATCCGTGGCGGTGCGAGGCCCGTCGCAGACGATCAAGACGCATCATAATGTAGGAGGGCTTCCCAAGGATCTGCCCTTTGCGTTAATCGAGCCTTTGCGCGAACTGTTCAAGGACGAAGTGCGCAGCATCGGCCGCGAACTGGGGCTCCCGGAAGAAATGCTGACCAAGCACCCGTTTCCCGGCCCGGGTCTTGCGGTGCGGCTATTGGGCGAGGTGACGGAAGTGCGCCTCGCGCCGCTGCGAGAGGCGGACGCGATCGTGGTCGAAGAAATTCGCCGCGCCGGCCTGTACGAAAAAGTATGGCAGGCATTTGCCGTTTTGCTCCCCGTGCGAAGCGTGGGAGTAATGGGCGATGAAAGGACCTACGGGTTTACGATCGTTGTCCGAGTGGTGGAATCGGAAGACGCCATGACAGCCGATTGGGCGCGCCTGCCGGCGGAAGTCCTGGAGCGCATTTCCACCAGAATCGTCAATGAAGTGGGCGGGATTAACCGCGTGGTGTACGACATCAGTTCCAAGCCGCCGAGCACGATCGAGTGGGAATAGAGAGAGGAAATTTCAAATTTGAGATTTGGAATGAAAATCAAAACCGGCTGGAAGCGAATTGAAAATTGAAGAGGTAGGGAAGAGTAGAGGGAAATAGATAAGGCGGGGATGAGGAGTGGAGAGAAATTGAAGAGGCAGGAAAAAGCAGCGGGGGGAGAGTAAGGGGAATGGAAGTGGAGGGAAAGAGGAGCGTATGTACCGGAATGAAACAGGGATTGATAAGGGTGGATTGGCTGCGGCCCGGGTGGTATTACTTTGGTCGTGAGACGACCCCTGAAAGCAATACCACCCGAGCCCTCAAGCCTGTATGGCAGAGAGCGCTTTTCCGGCCCATTGGACGGGATCGGAAACTCGCCGGACTTAGCGAGTGGCCATCTTCTGAGCCATGTAAAGCAGGAGCCGACGGTCGCCTTCTTCAATGCGACCCATGAGCCTGCGAAACTTGTTCAGAAGACGGGCCTCTTTCCCGGCGCTGCCCCAGACGATCTCGTCGGCGCTTTTGCGCTTCAGAAGGTTGGGAAGGACGGGGGGTTGTTCTCCGTCATAGAAGAGTTGATAGAGAGGGACGTCCAAAGCGCGCGCCATTTTCTCCAGCGTTTCAATGGCCGGAACCGTGTGGCCATTCTCCACGCGAGAGATATAGCAACGGAGCAGTCCGGTGCGCTTTTCGATGTCCCCTTGGGAAAACTTTTTGTCCTCGCGCAGTGCGCGAAGCCGATCGCCGATAATCATGTCGGCATTGTTTCACAGAGTTATAATGCCTGCAAGCACGAATGTTGAACAATCTGAAAGATTCCGTAACCGGGAAGCGATGGCAAACGTCACAAATTCAGAGGCCCTCCGCGGGACCGAGGCTGCGAACGAGAAAGGGTCCGTGACCCCGGCGGAGAAGCAAAAAGAACTCGTGCTCCGCGCGCAGGATGGCGATGTGAGCGCGTACGAAGAATTGGTGAGGATCCACCAGCATCGGGTACTAGCCGTCGTGGGCGGGATATTGCGAGGCAGCGAGGACGTCGAGGATGTGGCCCAGCAGGCGCTGGCCAAAGCTTACTTTTCCATCCGGCGCTTCGACTTGCGGTCGGCGTTCGGCACCTGGCTGTACAAGATCGCCGTCAACGAATGCTGGGATTATTTGAGAAAGAAGAAGGTGCGCCGGCTGGTGTACGAAGCAGACCTCAGCGAAGAACAGGTGCGGAAATTGGAATCATTGCCGGAACATGGCTACGGTGGGCCGCTGCATCGGGAAGACACCGGTCGCAGGCTCGAGCAACGGCAATTGCTGGAGCGATTGCTTGGAGCACTCGAGGAGAAGGACCAGCTGATGCTGGTCATGAAGGAAGTGGAAGGATTCTCGGTGGAGGAAATCGGGGATGTCCTGGGACTCAACGTCAACACTGTGAAGGTACGGCTATTCCGGGCGCGCGGGCGGCTTGTGGAAATGTACCGGAAGCGGATGCAAAAACGGCCGGCGGCGCGGGAAGGGCTCAGGTCGCGAAGGAGTGAAAAAGGTGTTTAACAAATCGAATATTCCGATGCGATGCCGAAAATTCGAATCGCGATTCGAAGACTATCTGGGTGGCGCGGCGGACTCCGAATTGCACGACCACCTGACCGTCTGCCAGGATTGCCGCGCTGCGCTGGAAGATTCGCGGCTGGCGGGCAGCTTGCTCCGCGAGGCCTGGGAGCCTGCCAGCGAGCCGAGCCAAACGTTTCTGGCGAACGTGATGGCCAGGATTCATCGGGAAGAGGAGCGGGCGAAATCTCCCGCGGCGTTTTGGGCTCCGCTGGAATTCATCGCTTCCCGACTGTCCTTGACGGCAGCCGTGGTCTTGCTCGCTCTCTCGGTCTATCTGGTGGAATTTGGTCCGAGCCGAACCGTGACATTGGGCTCGATTCGCACCGAACTGAGCGCCAGCGATTTTCCGCAGCCTCCAGGCGATCCGGTAAGCAACGAAGAAGTGCTGCAATCTCTGGCTGAGAGGAACAATGAACGCTAATCAAGGCAACCGTAAGGCCGTCCTGCTCGTTTCCATTCTCTTCGTCCTGGGCATTGCGCTCGGCAGCATGGGAACCTACCTGGTGACCACGCAAGTGCAGGCCGCGCGCCCCCATGCCTCGCTCAGCCACAATTACGCCGGTACGGTGGCCATGTATACCCGCGGCTTAAGCCTGAGCCCGGACCAGGAGAAGCAACTGGAGGCCATCTTCAACGACGTGCGCGGCCATTACGAGGCATTGCACAAAAAACTCGACCCCGAATACGAACAGGTTCGCCAGCAGGGCCGGGAGCGCATCCGCCAGATTCTAACCCCCGAGCAACGCCCGAAATTCGAAGACTTATTGCGCCAGATCGACGAGGATCGCCGCCGGCGTGCCGCGGAAGGCCACGACTAGATCCTGAGTGTTTGGTCCTCTGTTCCGGAGAAAAACTCAAACCATGGCGCGGCTCGTTGAAATCCTCAAAAGTCTGTGGCTGCGGTCTATGGCGCATCGCGCTCTGCTCGTTGCGCCGCCGGTAGCGCTGTTCCTGTGGGTGGGTTACGTTACGGTTGGCGCCCGCACAGCAGCGCAGTATTTCACAGCCAAGGTGGAGCACGGCGATATTTCGCAGGTGGTGCAAGCCACAGGGACGATTAATCCCGTCAATACCGTGTCAGTCGGTGCGGTGGTTTCGGGGAACGTTGTTTCCGTCAGTGTTGACTTCAATTCACAAGTGAAGAAGGGCGATGTCCTCGCCCAAATCGACCCGGTCCCCTTCGAGAACGCCCTCGCTCAGGCCCAGGCGTCGTACCTGAATTCGGTGGCGAATGTCGCAAATCTGGAGGCGCAGATCGGCACGGCCACCGCCAATGTGGCGACGATGAAAGCCAACGTTGCCAAGGCCCACGCGACTACCGTTGATATGGGAACGCAGCAGAAGCGAACAAAGTCGCTTGCGGAGCAGGGAGTATTGTCGGCCCAGCAGAACGACGATGCGCAGGCCAACTATGACGGAGCGGTGGCGGCGGAGAACGCTACCATCGCTCAAGAAAAGCAAGCCGAATCGCAACTGGCCGCCACGGTTGCCCAGCGAGACCAGGCCAAGGCTCAGGTCCTGATTCAAAAAGCCGCGGTGGATTCCGCCAAATTACAGCTGAGCTATTGCACCATTCGCGCGCCCATCGATGGCACGGTGATCAACCGAACCGTGAATGTCGGCCAGGCGGTAGCGGCCAGCTTGCAGGCGCCCAATCTTTTCAGCATTGGTCAGGATTTGAAACACATGCTTGTCTACTCCAACACCGATGAGGCCGACGTGGGCCGCATTAAGGTCGGCAAGCAGGCGACTTTCCGAGTGGATTCTTTTCCCCGCGAGACTTTTAACGGAACCGTATCGCAGGTGCGCATGAACGCCACGACGATTCAAAACGTAGTTACCTACAACACTATGATCGCGTTTGATAATATTGACTTGAAGCTCTTTCCCGGGATGACCGCGTATATCTCCATACCAGTCGCGGAAGCCAAGAACGTTGTCGAGATCCCCAACGGCGCCCTGCGATTCAAACCGGACCTGACGGACAGCGAGCGCACAGCCCTTTACGCAAAGTTCGGCGTAACTGACAGCACGCGCGCAACAGCGGCTGGACGAATTGCGGCGACATCGGCAGATGGCGCGGCCGCAGCCAGTTCGGGCGGCGCCGAAGCTGCGAACGGTCCTGCCGCCGGACAAACGCCTGGCGCACAGGGCGGGCAAGGCGGGTCAGGCGACGGTGGGCGAAAAGGGCAAGGCGGATCCGCCGCGGGCGGAAACAGCAGGCGGCAAGACTCTGCGATTGTTTGGAAGCTGCTTCCCAACAAGACACTAGAGCCCGTGCAGGTCTCTCTTGGCGTCACCGACTTCACCTTCACCGCGCTCGTCAGCGGCAACCTGAATCCGGGAGACGATCTGGTCATCGGCCAATCCGCGAACAAAGCATCGGCTACTCAGGCGCAGGCGCGCGGCCCTGTAGGCGGCCCCGCCGGCGCAACTGCCGGCGTCCCGCGCAGGTTCTAGGCAGGTTTACAATACCGTCTGATGGCCGATCAAATCACGATCGCAGTGGAACCGAAGGAAACCGTGGCGGACGGCAAACCTGTCATACGTCTCGAAAACGTCTTCAAGACATATGATCTGGGGGAAATTCAGGTCCAGGCCCTTCGCGGGGTGTCGCTCGAAGTGTATGAAGGTGAATTTGTCGCGGTCATGGGGCCTTCGGGCTCCGGCAAGTCCACGATCATGAATATTTTGGGATGCCTGGACCGCCCCACCAAAGGGCGCTACTTTTTGGACGGGGTGGACGTATCGGGGATGACCAAGACGGAACTGGCGAGGATTCGAAACCGGAAATTGGGATTCGTGTTCCAGCAATTTAATCTACTGTCGCGGACTTCGGCCGTCGAGAACGTGGAGCTTCCTACGGTCTACGCGGGCATTAGTCCCGGGGAGCGCACCAAGCGCGCCATGGAGGCGCTCACTCGCGTGGGACTTGCCGACCGCGCCGGGCATCACCCTTCGCAACTCTCCGGCGGACAACAGCAGCGCGTGGCCATTGCCCGTGGTCTGGTGAACCGGCCCTCGATCCTGCTGGCCGACGAACCCACCGGGAACCTCGACAGCCGGACTTCAGTCGAGATCATGGACATTTTGCAGACGCTGAATAACGAGCAGGGCATAACGATTGTTTTGGTGACGCACGAACCCGACATCGCGCAATACGCCAAGCGCAATTTGCTTTTTCGCGACGGCAAATTGAAGCGGGACAGCCTGGTGCGGGACCGCTTCGACGCGCGTGAGGTGCTAAAATCGCTTCCCACGGTCGAGCAGCAAGCCGCAGAGGATGCGGCAGAGGAGGCCCAAAAGCTGGCCAGGGCCGATACTACCGCATAATTTTCGCGGCCATCTGAATTGCACATGGACTTCATGAACACATTTCGGCTTGCTCTGCGGGCGCTGGCGCGCAACAAAATGCGCTCGGCTCTGACGATGCTCGGCATCATTATCGGAGTAGGCGCCGTGATCGCCGTGGTGAGCATTGGCCAGGGTGCGCAATACTTGGTGCAGCAGGGAATTCAAGCCATGGGAACGAACGCCGTTTTCATCGCGGCGGGAAGCAACCGCGCGGGCGGCGTGCGCCAGGGATACGGCGGCGTGAAGACGCTTACAGTCGACGATATGAACGCCATCCTGCGGGAAATTCCCCTCATTAAGCAGGCCGCGCCGGCGCTTACCAGCCGCCAGCAAGTGGTGTACGGAAACCAGAACTGGAACACCAGCATTACCGGCACGGCGCCGAATTATTTCGATATACGCACCTGGCCGGTGCAGGCCGGATCCGTCTTCAGCGATGAAGAGGTGGACATCGCCGCGAATGTCTGCGTCATTGGAACCACCGTCGAAAAAATCCTGTTCGTGGACGAAAACCCGATCGGGAAGACGATCCGCATCGGCAACCTTCCATTTCGCGTGGACGGCGTGCTGGAGTCTAAAGGACAGAATGTGACGGGGCAGGATCAGGACGATGTGATCTTCGCTCCGTATACCACCGTGCAACGCAAAATTTCCGGGATCACCTGGCTCCAGTTCATCGCCGCCTCGGCCGTTTCGCAGGAGGCGTCCGTGGCGGCGGTCGCTCCGATCACCAGCCTGCTGCGCGAACGGCACCGCATCCGTCCCGGCGACGACGCTGACTTTCTGATCCGCACGCAAGCGGACATTGCCGACCTGCAGAATCAAACGCAGGCGACTATGACCTATCTGCTCGGAGGGATCGCGTCGGTTTCGCTCCTGGTTGGCGGGATCGGGATCATGAACATCATGCTGGTTTCGGTCACCGAACGCACGCGCGAGATCGGCGTGCGCATGGCCGTCGGGGCCACCGAGGACGACGTGCGCCGGCAGTTCCTGGTCGAGGCGGTGACGCTCAGCATGATGGGCGGGTTTATCGGAATTATATTTGGACTCGTCGGTTCGGCTCTGATCAGCAACTTGCTGTCGTGGCCCACGCTCATTTCCGGCAAGGCCATTATCGCCGCGGTAATTTTCTCTGCCGCCGTCGGCATCTTCTTCGGCTACTATCCCGCGCACAAAGCCGCGCAGCTCGATCCCATAGAAGCATTGCGGTATGAGTAGAAAGTAGTAAGGGCTTCCGCCTGTCCGGTTTTCGGTTCAAAGAAAAATCAAACCCGACAGGCTGAAACCTGTCCTACCAAACTTAAAACGGAATATCTTCGTCGGTAACTTCAGGGGCTGCCTGCTCGCGCTCCGCCGGCGCGGAGGGTTCTCCGTCAAAATCCGCCGAGCCGGCAGCCGCGCTGCGCGCCGCGCCGCCGCCCATCGAATCCGAACGCGAGCCGAGCATGCGGAAGTTTGAAGCATTTATTTCGTAGCTGGTCTTCTTTTGACCTTCCTTATCCGTCCACTCACCTGATCGAATGCTCCCTTCCAGATAAATCTGCGCGCCCTTCTTCAGGTACTGCTGGGCAATTTCAGCTTGCTTGCCCCATACGGTGATCCTGTGCCACTCGGTGCGCTTTTGGCGCTCGCCGTTCCTATCCTTGTACGATTCATCGGTGGCCATGGAAAAGTGGCAGACAGCTTGGCCGCCGCTTGTGTAGCGTGTCTCTGGATCTTTGCCCAAACGTCCTACTAGAATCACTTTGTTGACGGACATGATTTTTCTCCAATTAACTGAGGAAGATAACACGGCCAAGAGCAGCGTGCAAATTTTAGCGGGCGGGGATTAAAGTGCGAGGACTCCGAAATCGGGGTCGCGGCGGTCTCCGTGTTCTCTGTGACGTCTGTGTTAAAAATATTGCGGCGGAAAGGCATAACGCAGAGAACGCGGAAAGAACACAGAGGTCGCAGAGAAAGCAGGCGCAAGCGAAATCCGAAATGTAAAGCAGCTTCACGAATCACGAGTCACGAGCCACGATTCGCGGACTAGCCGGCAGTCGCGCCCATTTCCTTCAGCTTGGCGGCGGCGCGCTTGGCTTCGTCGGTGCCGGGATACAGGCGAACTACCGCGCGCAATTCGCGCACAGCGGAGGCCTTCTGGCCAAGTTCGGCCAGGCAAAGTCCCTTCCTCATCCGGGCCGAAGCCGTCTTGAAGCTCTTCGGATAATTTTCAATCACTCTGTTGTAAGCGTCGAGCGCCACTTGATATTGATTTTGCATGAAGGCGACTTCACCAAGATAGAACTGCGCGTTGGAAGCCAGGTCCGTGTCGCCGTAATACTTCATGTAGTCCTGAAATTCCTGCGTGGCCAGGTCGTAATGCTTGCCGTTGATGTCCCGCAGGGCGTTGGAATACAGCACATCGGCGGATGCGGGCGGGCCGGAAGCGGACGGGGCAGGGCCACCAGGCGGGATCGTCGGCACTGTCCCGCTGGGACCGGTCATCGCCGCGGGCGAAGCCGCTCCTGGAGCCGGCGAGGCCAATTTCGAGTCCACGTTTTGCAAGGTGTTTTGGATGTCGGTGAGTTTCTGATCGAGTTTGCCCATGCGCGCCTGCAAGTCGGCGACATTATCCGAAAGGCCTTGCACCTGCGTGCCCATGGTGTCCAGTCGCGCCCCGGAAGCAGCCGAGAAGTCCTGCGTGGTCTTCTGGACGGCGGACATGGAGGTGTTGAGCTTGCTGACCGCGTCCACCGACTGCTCAATGAGCGTGCGCTGCACGGCGGCATTTTGCGTGATCTCCGTCTGCATGTTCTGCTGGCCCTGAATGAGCTGTGTCACGCCGGTTTGCAGTTCAATGATTTCGCGCGCAACCGCGCCCGCCGGCGCGGGGCCGAATAACGTTCCGCCAAGAGCTCCAGCGAGCATGGCGGCGCCAAAAAATAGAATCCATCGAATACGCAAGGTGGGCCTCCTCCGAGGGGGTCTCCTCGTTCTTGATATTTCTCCAAGGCTGGCCGGCCACATCGTCAGGCCGGCCAGCCCCGGAGGCTGATTCCAGCTACTTACCCATTACGAAATGGGCCCTACGATTCTGCTGGTAGCACTCTTCCGTGGATGCTGAGCAGAACGGGCGTTCCTTACCGTAGCTGACGGTTTCCATCCGGTCCGCCGAAATTCCGAGCGAAGTGAGGAATTGCTTCGCCGCTGCTGCTCGGCGGTCTCCCAAAGCCAGATTGTACTCCGTGGAGCCGCGTTCGTCACAGTGGCCTTCAATGACGACTTTCAGCTGCGGATACGAGCGCAAGAACTGAGCGGTCTGCGAGAGGGCTTCGCGAGCGTCAGTGCGCACGTCCGCCTTGTCGTAATCGAAGTAAGCATCCTTGACCTCCCTGTCAAAAAGCTGCTGGAGCGTAGGCTCAGCGGCCTTTGGCGCAGGAGGAGGGGCGCTGACGGTGATATGCACGTTGGCATCGGCGGAGCCACCGGGCCCTGTAGCGGTCAGGGTGTAAGTAGTCGATTCCGTGGGAGTCACCCGCTGAGTGCCTTCCGCCGAAACGTTTCCAATCGCTGGCGACAGGCTCAGAGTGGTCGCATTGGTCGATGACCAGGTCAAGGTGACCGACTCGCCTCTCTGAACGGTATTGGGGGACGCCTGCAGATTCACCGTGGGCTTTGCCGGCGGCGCCGCTGGAGGCGGTGGGGGTGGAGGTGGCGCTTGGGGCGCAGGCTTTTTGCATGCCGCGCTCAGAGCGAGGATGGCGAGCAAAGTACCAAACAGAATCCTGGCGTGAGTACGTGTCCGCATCTTTCTTCTTCTTCCTCCTTTGACAATTTACGTGAGCTTCGGTTGTGAGTGCAAATACGAATTTATGCTGATTGACCTTAGTGGAAACGAATCCGCCGCCATTGCAGGGGAGCCCCTCATTTGGGCGACCAGTTGGGCGACTCATTCTGCCCCTGTTTGGTAAGCTGGCGGGCCTGCGTCCCGTCGGCCAGCATGGACCAAATTTGCCGTGTTCCCGTTCGCGTTGATTCGAACACGAGGTGACGCCCGTCGGGAGCCCAGCTGGGCCGCTCGTTGCGGCCAACGTCGCGCGTCAATTCGACGAGCTGGCGAGTAACAATTTCCATCACATAAAGGTCGTAGTTCCCGTTCGGGCGACGCCAGCTGAAGGCCAGCAACTGGCCGTTGGGGGACCAGGCCGGATCGATGACATAGCCCATGTCCGGCAGGTCCACTTTGGACTGGCTCGACCCGTCCGAGTTCATGGTGTAGAGCTGCGGAATGCCGCCGCGATCGCTGACAAAGGCAACTTGCTGGCCTGTCTTCGGGTTCCAGGACGGCGAAGTATTCGCCCCGTTCGAATAGGTAAGGCGCTTGGGGCGCTGGCCTGAGGCATCCGAAATGAAGAGCTCCGGATTTCCAAACATGCTGGACATAAACATGAGCTGCGAACCATCAGGCGACCAGGAGGGCGAGGAATTTGTGCCCTTGAAGCGCGGCCAGGAAACCAGGTGGTTGGTCAACATCGAATACACGCAGATCTGCGCCGTCAGAACGCTGCTGCTGCCTGGTTGCGCGTAACAAGTAAAAGCAACGCGGGAAGCGTCCGGGGACCAGCGGGGTGTGAGGGCAATGGTGTGAGTTTGCGTCAGCTGATGCTGGTTTTCGCCGTCGTAATCCATGGCCCAGATTTCCTTGTTGCCGCTGCGATTGCTCACAAACGCGATTTGCGTGCTGGCGATTCCCGGCAAGCCGCCGGAAAGTTTTCCTATAATTTCATCGGCGAATTGGTGCGCGAACGTGCGGACTTGCGATTCGGTGGCCTCTCCGCGATAAACTTTTCCAATCACAGGCGGCAGGGAGGCGTCCCGGACATCATTCAGCCAGGCTTGAATCTCCACGTTGTTGGCGTTGACTGAAAAACTGCCGAACGCGAGCAGTTGCGCCGACGCGGGCGCGCCGGACCAGGCCTTGTAATCGACTTCGGCGGGCGTTCCGGGCATTTGCAACGGGTTGAAACTCTTGCTGACCAGTTCCAGGATTCCGCTGAAATCCAGATCCGTCCGAACTACGTCGCTGAAGAGAACTGCGAGAGGCTGCGAAGGGGTATCTTTGGCCGCAAAATCAGCCACGGCGACCCGCGCCTTCGACACGCCAAGACCCGTGCCGGTTTTAAACCAATCCTGCGCCGACGCCTGCGCAGGACCAAAGAGGTAAATGGAACCACAGATGAACACAGATAAACACAGATACAGATTCAGACGAGAAAGTATGACTGCTAAGCGTTTGCGTAGAGGATGAATCATGCTCCTTCTCCTCCGCTTTTGATATGAATTGCTATTCATTTCACCATCCCCATAATTTCTAGCGGCGAAAATCGAAATAGAATTCGACGGTTACGCTGTTCCCTGGATAACCCGACGGCAGTGGCGACACGGGACTTGAGCTCTGAATCGCACGCAAAGCCGACCTGTCGACCGAACTGTTTCCGCTGGATTGCGTCATCTGGACGTTTGTTACCGTTCCGTCCTTCAAAATCTGAAACGTAAAATTGGCTCGCGGCGCCCACCGCACGGTCGGGTCTACTGTGGATTGCAACCAATTGCTGCTGATCCGGTTTCGCACGGCATCCACGTACGAAGGAAACCTGCCGGAGAATTCGCCACCGCCGGGGCCGGCGGCGTTGGACCCCACGCCCCCTTGTGCTGGGCCATTATTCGGTGCAAATGACGAGTAGGGAAGCGCCGGGGAGCCTCCCTGTCCGTATGGAACAGCGTTTGTCGGCGGTGGGGTCTTATCCTCGAAAACCTTGGACGGGCGGGAGACAATCTTAGGGGTCTTTTCCTTGGTGAATTCCGGAATCTTTTTTACGTCGGGCTCGATTTCTTTTGGCTGGGGTTTCGGCGGCTCGGCTTTGTAGAGGCCTTTGCTGGTGTCCACAACCTGGCTCTGCGTTACGACATCGGGGCGCGGCAACATAATGCCGGGGAGTTTGGCGACGATTCCCACAGAAACGGCGCCGTCCCCTCCGGAGCTTCCCCACATATCGCCGCGATGCGAATAGATGGTGGAAACCGTGAGGGAGCCGAACAGCATCGTGTGAAAAGCCACCGACCACAAGAAGGGCTTCTTCAGACTTTCGGCGCCGGGATGGTGAGGGGCGTAAGCCATAAGTCTCAATGAGGAGCTTCGTCGAGAGGCTCAGTCACCACGCTGATATTTTGGATGCCGGATTGCCGCATCGTGTCTACTACGAGGGCAAACGCGCCGAACGGAACCGTCTTATCGCAACGCAGATAGACCGCCTCTCCCTGCGGATTATGCATTTGGGCGTGGACCTTGTCACCCAGTTCGTGGATGTTGACGGCGGCGTCTCCGATATAAATGCGTTGGGCGCGATCGATGGAAACGACCACGCGCGATTCGGAGATTTCCTTTACCGTCTTGGTCTTGGGCACGTCCACTTCGATGCCCGACTGCAAAATAGGCGCGGTAATCATGAAAATCACGAGGAGCACCAGCATGACGTCCACAAAGGGGACGATGTTGATCTCCGAAAGAGAAGTCCCGGTTTGGCGAGCCAGTTGTGGCATCTTCGTTTTCTTCTAACCGCGGTCCGCGCAATTTAAATTCAAAAGAAAGAAAAAACCTTCAACACAGAGAGCACAGAGAAAACCGGGAACGCAGATATTGATTGGAAATCTTTTTGCTCTGCGTCCTCAGTGCTAAAGAATTTCGCCTGTGTTTCAATCTTTTCATCTTCACCCGCGCTGACCCGAATACAGTTTTTCAACGACGGCTGAGACTTCCAACGCGAAACTATCCATCCGCGAACTGAGATCCCGGATATCGTGCAAAAAATGGTTGTAAGCGATCACGGCGGGAACGGCGGTGAAGAGCCCGGCCGCCGTAGTGATCAACGCTTCGGCAATGCCGGGCGCAACCGCGCGAAGACTCGCGGCCCCCGCAGTGCCCAGGCCCGTGAATGCGTCCATGACGCCCCACACAGTGCCGAAAAGGCCGATGAAGGGCGTGACCGATCCCGTCGTCGCCAGCCACGGCATATACTTTTCCACTTTGCGGACTTCCTCGCCCGCGGCCAACTGCATGGTCACGGTGACGGCGTTGAGGCTGGTGATTTTTCCATGCGGGTTTCCTCCGCGGACCTGGCTTTCGATTTCGCGGAAACCTGCGCTGTACACCGATTCGAGCGGAGAACCGCCTCCGCCCATCTGCCTCGGATCGGGAAGAGTTCTGTTGGCGCGGAAAATGCGAAGAAAGAGGGAGGTCTGGCGGTTGATGCGCGAGAACATCCCCAATTTTTGAAGGATAAGTGCCCAGGAAAAAAGAGAAAAGGCCAAAAGCATCGCGAGAACGACTCGAGCAACCCAGCCGGTCTGCTCGATGAGCGT
Source organism: uncultured Acidobacteriota bacterium (assembly GCA_963813185.1). Classification (GTDB taxonomy): domain Bacteria; phylum Acidobacteriota; class Terriglobia; order Acidiferrales; family UBA7541; genus Palsa-360. Next base: position 88,619 of record CAWEYA010000015.1, on the reverse strand, counting down.
GTTAAGTTGGCCGGCGTAAAGCAAAAATGCAGATAACGGAATGGTTCCCCCCTCAGCAAGCCGATCAATGGCCCCTACGGGCAACCTAGCACACGCTCAAAACGCGGTCAAACGATAACGGGGGCAATTGTGCTTGATTGTGCCGGGTAGGATAACACATCGTATTACGATGTATTATGGGCCGCCCATGGTGAAGGCCGGGTTGCCGGGGAGAAGAAAAGCTTAACACAGAGAACACAGTGAAAAGAGGAGAAATCGGCTTGCGAAGGTTCGCCCTTGCAAGGACCAAACCCCGCAGGCTGAAGCCCGCGCCGCACACCCCCATCGCCCTGAATTCAGTGTGATATGATTTGTCTGGAACTGATGACGCAAGAATTCGATATTCGCCTCGACACTCTGACCAGCGCGAACTCCGCTTCGCCCGAAGGCGCAGCCGCGCTTTCCGGCGTGGCTTCGGCAAACAATACCTTTTACATCGAGACGTTCGGCTGCCAGATGAATGTCCACGATTCCGAAAAAGTTGCCGGGGTGCTCCTCGGCCGCGGATACCGGCAAGTCGAAACGGTCGACGCGGCCAGGCTGGTCCTCTATAACACCTGCAGCATTCGCGAAAAGGCCGCGCAAAAAATATTTTCGCGCCTTGGCGCTTACCGGAAATATCCCGGCGAAGAAAAAATTATCGGCGTTCTGGGCTGCGTCGCGCAGCAAGAAGGAGAGGAGATCTTCGAGCGCTCTCCCTGGGTGCGTCTGGTGTGCGGTTCGGCAAGCTACAGCAAGCTGCCCGACCTGATTGCCGAACTGGAGGCCGGAAACCGCCGCGTCATGGGCCTGGACACCGACACCGATGCGACGTTTGAGACGGAAATTACGCGGCGCGACAATCCCTTTCGCGCCTATTTGACGATCATCGAGGGCTGCAACAAGGCCTGCTCCTACTGCGTCGTGCCCTCCACACGCGGGCCGGAACGCAGCCGCGCAAGCGCGTCTGTCCTCGCGGAGGTTCGCAGGCTGGCCGATGCGGGTTACTCGGAGATCCAGCTTCTCGGGCAAACGGTCAATTCCTACTCGGATCCGTCCGCGAAGCGAATGTCCTTCGCGGAACTTCTGGCGGCCGTGGCGGCGGTTCCAGGCATTCGGCGCGTGCGTTTTACGACGTCGCATCCCCGTGATTTTGGACGCGACATCGTCGAGGCCATCGATTCGGTGCCGGAATTGTGCGACCACGTCCACCTGCCCGTGCAGTCGGGATCGACGCGCATCTTGCGGGCCATGCTGCGCACCTACACGCGCGAGGAATACCTCGAGAAGATCGCCATAATTCGCGCAGCGCGCAGGCCGATCAGCGTAACGTCGGACATAATCGTGGGCTTCCCGGGAGAAACGGAAGAGGATCTCGAAGAAACACTTTCCATGCTCGATGCCGCGCAATACGACGGTGTGTTCGCCTTCCAATATTCGCCGCGCCCCAACACGTCGGCGCAGCATATGCCCGACGCTGTTCCCGAGGAAGAAAAGGGCCGCCGCCTGGCGCGGGTGATGGATCGCCAGCGTGAAATACAGCGTGCGCGCAACGAGGCGCTGGTAGGCCAAAGATTTGAAGTGCTGGTCGACGGAGCCTCGCGGCGTCCGGGCCAGTGGTCGGGTCGCTGTTCGAGCAACCGTATTCTAAATTTCACTTCGCCGCAGGAGAACCTTCTGGGAGAATATGTTCAAGTGCGAGTTTCGAGCGCCAGCCCGAACTGTCTCGTAGGTGCGCACGTGGTCTGATTTCCAGGCGGGCTGCCCTCCGCAACTCAGGGTAAACCCGCACTCGCCGTCCGGGAGGCATCGATGGAAGTCGAAATGAAAATCCGCGGACTGATGATGGACCCCGTCACGAATATGCCCATCGTTGTGCTCAAGGATGCGCAGGGAACGGCGGTCTTGCCGATCTGGGTGGGAATTTACGAAGCCAACGCCATCGCGCTCGAAATCGAAAAAGTGCAGACGCCTCGTCCGATGACGCACGACTTGCTGCGCAACGTGTTCCTGGGCCTCGATGTGCGCGTGCAAAAAGTTGTCGTCAACGATCTGAAGGACGACACGTTTTACGCGCTCATCTGGGTCGAGCGCAACGGCGAAATTTTTTCCATCGATTCGCGCCCGAGCGACGCCCTGGCGCTGGCCCTGCGCGTCGATTGCCCCATTTTCGTGGAAGATGAAGTCCTGAAGAGCTCGAAAATTTCCAGCGCCATCTCCGAAAAATCCACCAGCGAAGAGCTTCGCAAGTGGCTCGAAGGCCTCTCCGACGAGGATCTCGGCCGATACAAGATGTAAGGTCTGGAACGCCGCAACACAACCACGCAGACGGGACTCATCAGAAACTGACTTGGAGGCATCGATGCTTCGTGAAGCGTTAGAGCCCTAATGCATAACCGACGAAATCCTTCAGCGCGAACCCGGGCTTCATCGGCACGAAATTAGGATCGATATTCAGCACGGAATTGGCGTCCCCGAAGATCAGACCCAAAAATACTTCCGCCACAATGCGGCCGCCCACTGGTCCGAGTCTCGGAGTGCGGCGGCTCCATTTTTGCTGAAAAGGCGCGCCCGCAAGCGAGAATCCGCTGAAATCCCTGAAGGCTCACTCCGCATTTTATCTTTGACAAGTTAATGGGTGTGATATCCTTCGCGAGGCGGAAATACAAAGCCGGGCACCCCGCCCTGAAGTAAAGATATTTTTACCAAATTCCAAACAAATGGAGGCTCGCCATGAACCAGCCCTCGGGCCCTCAAGATTCCCTGGTACTTTCTTACCTCAGCCTGAGGAAGGCTGTTGGGATTATTGGATTCGCGCTTCCATTCGCCCTGGCGGTTGGAAAGATCCTCCTGCAAGGTCCCGGTATACAAGACACGATCAGCGGGTATTACTACACGGCTATGCGGAACGTATTCGAGGGAAGCTTGTGCGCGATCGGAACATTCCTGTTGTCCACCAGAGGGTACGACCTGAAAGACGAAATTGCCGGGTGCCTGGCATGTGTCTTCGCCATCGGGGTTGCGCTTTTCCCAACGACCCCGGACGCGGCCGCAACGTCGCAGGATAAAATCATTGGTGTCATACACCTCTCGTTCGCGGCGCTATTTTTCCTTATGCTGGCCTACTTCTCCATCGCGCTGTTCACAAAGACTACCCCGGATAACAATCCCACGCGGCGAAAACTCCAGAGAAACATTGTCTATCGCGTCTTCGGATACACCATCCTGGCGTGTCTCTTATTAATAGGCGTCGTCAAACTCCCTTCAGTCAACGCCCATGTGGAGCAGCTTCTTCCGGTATTTTGGCTTGAGTCCATCGCAACAATGTCCTTCGGCGTGTCCTGGCTGACAAAAGGAGGAACGATTCTTAAGGACGAACAATCCTAGCAACCTTTTAAAACCTGCGATCAATGCTTTTTACATTTCCAGGAAACTGCGTGAGCTGCCTGAAATTCAGATTGACATCGATTTTCTTTTCGTGGTACCTACCCCGGCAGACTCAACCTCAATCAAGACGGCATTTTGGGGGGTGACCCAGGCCAGAACGTACATCGGGCCCCGGCGCTGCTAGGACGGCCTTGCAACCTCAGGGCCCCCCATGGGCATGTCTAGCTACGCAATCCCTTTTTACCGCCGAGCAAAACCCGAAGAGTCAGGAGAATCTCAATGGCTCAAGTTGATGTGCCGTTAGTGCGCTCGCAGTTTGCGCAAACTTCGCGAGTCGACAATTGGTGGGTGCAGCCGCTTGTTGTTTTTCTCGGCCTCTCCGGCTTCATTGTCTACTCCACTTGGGCGGCTCTTCAAGGCCAGCACTATAGGTTCGGGCCGTACCTTTCTCCGATGTATTCACCGGAGTTGTTTGGCGATCCTCTGCATGCCTGGTTCGGAGTCAAACCGGAGTGGATGCCCGCCTGGGTGACCGCAGCGATGCTCATCTTGTGGGCCCCCGGTGGCTTCCGGGTGACTTGCTATTATTATCGCGGAGCGTACTACAAAGCCTTTTGGGCGGACCCTCCGTCCTGCACTGTGGGCGAGCCTCGTAAGACCTATCTGGGGGAACGCTCGTTCCCATTAATCCTGCAAAATATCCACCGGTATTTTCTTTACCTTGCGTTGGTGTTCCTCATCATCCTCGCGCGCGATGCCTGGGATGGTTTTTGGTTTGACGGCCGCTTTGGCGCTGGAATCGGCTCTCTCGTGCTGCTGGTAAATGTGACACTGTTGACCTGCTATACCTTGGGGTGTCACTCGCTTCGCCACCTGATTGGTGGAATTCGCGACCGCATTTCCGGCGCGCCGGTGCGCAAGCAGGCCTACGACTGCGTCAGTTGCCTCAATCGCCGCCACATGCTTTTTGCCTGGTGCAGCTTGTTCTGGGTGGCGTTTTCCGACTTTTACGTTCGGATGTGCTCGATGGGTGTGTGGAGCGACTGGAGGATCTTCTAGTGCCCGAGTACATACAACATGAACACGATGTACTAGTGATTGGCGCCGGAGGAGCTGGTTTGCGCGCCGCCGTGGAAGCCTCGGCGGCAGGCGCAAAAGTAGCGGTGATCACAAAGTCGCTCCTGGGCAAGGCGCACACCGTCATGGCCGAAGGCGGCATCGCCGCCGCGCTCTCCAACGTCGATGACCGCGATAGCTGGCGCGTCCACTTCGCCGACACCATGCGAGGCGGGCAGTACCTGAACAACTGGCGCATGGCCGAACTGCACGCCAAGGAGGCGCCGCAGTGCGTGCGGGAACTGGAAGCCTGGGGCGCGCTCTTCGATCGCACGCCCGACGGACGCATTCTGCAACGCAATTTCGGCGGCCACCGGTACCCGCGTCTCGCGCACGTGGGAGACCGCACCGGCCTCGAAATGATTCGCACGCTGCAGGATCACGGAATTCACCTGGGCCTCGACGTGTTTATGGAATACACGGTCGTTACGCTTCTGAAGGATGGCGACCGCGTGGTCGGCGCGTTCGGCTACGACCGCGAGCGCGGCAGGTTTCATCTGTTCCAGGCCAAGGCAGTGGTGCTGGCGACGGGCGGAATCGGCCGGGCCTATAAAATTACGAGCAACAGTTGGGAGTACACAGGTGACGGCTTGGCCCTTGCGTACGAAGCGGGCGCGGGATTACAGGACATGGAATTCGTGCAATTCCATCCGACCGGAATGATCTGGCCGCCGAGCGTTTGCGGCCTTCTGGTTACGGAGGGGGTTCGAGGCGATGGAGGCGTGCTCCGGAATAAGGAAGGGCGCCGCTTTATGTTCGATTCCATTCCGCCACTATACGCGGGCCAAACCGCCGACAACGAAGAGGAAGGCTGGCGATATACGCAAGGCGACAAAAATGCCCGCCGCCCTCCCGAATTGCTGACGCGCGATCACGTGGCGCGCTGCATCCGGACAGAAGTGCGCGAGGGACGCGGGAGCCCCCATGGCGGCGTATTCCTCGACATCTCCTGGATCAAGGATAGAATTCCCAACGCCGCCGAACACATCAAGAAAAAACTTCCCAGCATGTACCACCAGTTCAAGCAACTGGCGGGTATCGACATCACCAGGGAACCCATGGAGGTCGGACCAACCACGCACTACATGATGGGGGGAGTGCGCGTAGACGCCGAGTCGCAGATGACCGACGTCCCCGGCCTGTTTGCCGCCGGAGAATGCGCGGCGGGACTGCACGGCGCGAATCGTCTGGGAGGCAATTCACTCTCCGATTTGCTGGTATTTGGAAAGCGAGCCGGCGAATACGCCGCGCGCTTCGCGAAAGAACATTCGCAGGGAAAAGTGAATCCGGATGAACTCGCGGCGGCGGAGAGGGGCGCGCTGAAGCCCTTTGAAAACGATGGCCCCGCGCCATACGTTATTCAATATAAGTTGCAGGAGACCATGCAGGAATTGGTCGGCATCGTCCGCACCGAAGATGAAATGCTACAGGCCCTCAATACCATTCAGGAATACAAGAAACAGGCTGACAACGCCGGAGTGCCGGGACATCGCGAGTACAACTCCGCCTGGCATGCGGCGCTCGATCTGCAAAACCTGATCGTGGTGTCGGAGATGGTTACGCGGGCGGCGCTGGAACGAAAAGAAAGCCGCGGCGCGCAATTCAGGGACGACTACCCCACGAAAAACGACGCCTACGCCGGCTTCAATATTGTGGTCTCGAAAGGCGCTTCGGGCGAAGTCCAGTTGCGCCGTGAGATGATTCCGCCGATGCCGGACGAACTGAAGCAGATCATTCAGGAGATGAAGTGATGGCGAACGCAACGTTCCGAATTTGGCGTGGGGAGCAAGGCGCCGGGCAATTCCGCGATTACACCATCGAAATCTCGGAAGGCATGGTGGTGCTCGACGCGATTCACCAGATTCAGGCGTCGCAAGCGTTCGATCTCGCCATTCGTTGGAATTGCAAGGCGGGGAAGTGCGGCTCCTGCTCGGCGGAAATCAACGGCTCGCCCCGGTTGATGTGCATGACTCGCCTCAATTCGATTCCGCTCGACCGGCCGGTAACGGTCGAGCCCATGAAGGCCTTTCCTCACATTCGCGACCTGGTCACCGATGTTTCCTGGAACTACCAGGTGAAAAAGAGGATTAAGAAATTCAAGCCGCGGCCTCCTGACGCCCCCGACGGAACCTGGCGCATGGCGCAGACGGACGTGGACCGCGTGCAGGAGTTCCGGAAATGCATTGAGTGCTACCTTTGCCAGGACGTCTGCCACGTCTTGCGCGACCACCACATGCACGACCAGTTCATCGGCCCGAGATTTCTGGTATACGCCGCCGCGCTGGAAATGCACCCGCTCGATGTGGAGGATCGCGTCGGCGATTTGAGAAAAGAGCAGGGCATCGGGCTGTGCAACATTACAAAATGCTGCACCAAGGTTTGCCCGGAAAATATTACCATTACCGACAACGCGATTATTCCCCTGAAGGAACGTGTCGTGGATCGCTTCTTCGATCCACTTTCAAAGCTGTTCCGCGTTTTCAGTTCCAGCGGAGGATAGGAGGTCCTTATGCATTTCGATTTGAAACCTATTTCAGTGGAGAGTATTCCGGAAGCGCTGGCAAAGGTGGAACGCTACCGCCTGCTGAGCGAACCCAGTCTTGCGGAAAGCATCTGCCTGGATATTTTGGCGGTCGCACCCGGCCACCAGCAAGCTTTGATTTCGCTCCTGCTGGCGCGAACCGATCAGTTCGGGACCGGAATGACCGTGGCCAAGGCTCGCGAAGTGTTGTCGCAGATCAAGGGCGACTACGAGCGTGCTTATTATGCAGGTATTATCTCGGAGAGAAACGGCCACGCCCACCTTCGCCAGGGCGGTCATGGCAGTAATTCCGTCGCTTTTTACGCGCTGCGGGAGGCTATGGAGCACTACGAGCGCGCGCAGGCTCTGCGCCCGCCCGGCAATGACGACGCGATTCTCCGCTGGAATACCTGCGCGCGAATGATCATGCGCGACCCGGAGATCCACCCTTTGCCGCACGAGGATTTCCAGCCGATCACGGGCGAGTAGGATTTGATTTTGTAGGACAGGCTTCAGCCTGTCTGGTTTTGACTTGCCATGACGGAACGAAAATCAAAACCTGACAGGCTGAAGCCCGTCCTACCTGTGCATTGCCTGATGGCGCATGACCAGCAGAATGGCCACGCCGGCAAACGCCGGAATCGCTAAGGTCAGCATGCCGGTCTGATAATTTCCAGTGAAATCTTTTGCGCGCCCCATCCAATAGGGTCCGACAAATCCTCCGATAATCGCGATCGTGTTCGCTGTGGCGATCCCCGCGGCCGCGGATCTGCCCGTAAGAAAGCTGGAAGCGATGGCCCATGAGGGGCCAGCCGTCGAATTGAACCCGATGAAGATGATCGCGTACGCCGGGATCGCCAAGATCGGCGCGACCGTAAGGCCGCCCACGATAAACGCCGCGGCAATCAGGACGCATGGCACGACGAGATGCAAGTACCGCTCGCCCGCGCGGTCCGAATGCTGTCCATTAAGCACCAGGCCGAGCGCGCCCAGGACTCCCATGATCGCAATCGCGAACCCGACATTCGTATTTCCAAGCCCCGTGGCCTGCTGAATGAGCACCGGCGCCGAAAACGAGAACGCATAGAAGCCGATGTAAATGCACAGCAAAAAAATGCCCAGTTGCCACACCCGCGGATTCAGTATGGCGCGAAACACACCTTCGGCATGGCGCTCGCCGATCGCGGAATTGTCCGCACGCAACTGATTCAAGAGCCAGTCTTGTTCTCCCGCTGTGAGCCACTTCGCTTCCGCGGGCGTGTTCGGCAAATAGAGAAGAAAGTTGACGCTGAGAATCACAGCAGGGAATCCCTCCGCCAGGAACAGCCATTGCCAGCCGGCGAGCCCGAAGCGGCCCTGAAGATTGAGCAGCGCCCCCGCCAGGCCGCCCATGAACACAGAACTGAGCGGCAGCGCCACATAAAAGCGGCTGACCGTTCGCGCACGCACGTTGGCCGGAAACCACTGGCTGAGGTAGTAGACCACTCCGGGGAAGAAGCCCGCTTCAGCCATGCCCAGCAGAAAACGCACGATGTAAAACTGCACCGGCGTCTTCACCAACATCATGCCCATCGCCAGGAGGCCCCAGGTGAGCATGATCCGCGCGATCCATCGGCGCGCGCCGAACCGGTACAACAGCAGGTTCGAGGGGATCTCGCAAGCGGCGTAGCTCAGGAAGAAAAGCCCCGCGCCCAGGCCGTAACTCGATGCGCTGAAGTGCAGGTCGCGATTCATCTGCAGCGCGGCAAAGCTGATGTTCACGCGATCCGTATACGCCACGCCGTAGGCGATGGCGATGAGCGGAATGAGCCGCACGCTGGCCTTGCGCAGCGCGGAAGCCCCGATCTTGTCGGCGCCCTCAACCATTGATGACGGCGCGTCAGAATGAGTGTTCTCTGGCGTGGGAGGAGGCACTGGTTCGACAGCACTCATCTTCGCCTTTCGCCTCGAGTAGCACAGCCACTCCTGGCTGTGTGGTTTTGTGGGCTGAGTGTGCGCTACCGGTTCAACTACGATTGCAAAAACCGCACAGCCAGGAGTGGCTGTGCTACTGAAACCGGTCCCGATTGGTGCAGGATACGACCCGCTTATCCGGGCGAGAGAATAACACGCGGCACGGGAAAACATGCGCGATCCGCCGCTCTTGTAAAAAAACATTGAAGACGACGGGCTGTCCGAAGCATGATGCGCAGACAGAGACGCGCTCCCTCGTCACGATTGGCGGCGCGTTCTCAAGCCAATGCCCAGGCGCAATCGATTCGACTTGAGTTTGCTGCTGCATTGGGTTTGCTTTTGCCGAAAGAACGACCGGAGGTTGCCCATGAAAGGCAAGGCGCTCGCCCTTAGTGTACTTCTGACGGCAATTCCGCTTTTCGCGCATCATGGCGGTACATCGTTATATGACGTGTCGAAACAGATCACTGTGGATGCGACTGTGACCGAGTTCGTATGGACAAATCCTCACGTGGAGATCGGTTTGGACGCCAAAGATGACAAAGGAAACGTGAAGCATTGGCTTCTGGAGGCCAGCTCGCCACCGGTCATGGTGAGTCGTGGCTGGAATCGAAAGAGCCTCCAGGTGGGGGACGCCATCAAGGTGACGTTCAACCCCGCCCAGAGGGGCGGGGGCGTCGGGCGCCTCATCAAGTTGATCAAGGCTAACGGCGAAGAGCTTGGTCGTGCATTGGCGCAGTGAGGAGCGCATGAAAATGCGAAATCGATCCTGTTGGTCAGCGCTATGGCTGCTCGGAATACTTGGGTCGATCTCCGGGTGTTCCGCGAAGACTGCCGGAAAGCCGGTTTCCCAGGCGCCCGATTTATCCGGCATTTGGCAGGGCGTAGCAATTCAGTCCTTGAGTCCTTCCGATCCCATGGCCAAGAAGCCCGGAGCCGAGGGCGATATTCCGTACACGCCCTGGGCATTGGAGCGGATGAAGACCGCGCGGCCGGTCTTCGGGCCGAATGCATCCTTAGAACACACTACGGATCCGGCATTGAAATATGCGGATCCAGACGGTTATCCGCGCGCCTCGATTCATCCCATGAGATTCAAAATTGTGCAAACCCCGGACTACGTTTATCAATTCTGGGAATACAACAAATCCTGGCGGGAGATTGCCCTCAACCGGCCCCACTCGGAGGTTCCGGACATCACCTGGTTTGGGGAATCCGTTGGCAAGTGGGAAGGGGACACGCTGGTCGTGGATTCGGTGGGTTTCAATGGTTCCACGTGGCTCGATCCCATCGGCCACCCGCACACGGAAGATCTTCACATGATCGAGCACATCCGGAGAACCGACCCGGAGACCTTGGTTTTCAACTTCACCTTTGATGACCCCAAGGCCTATACGAAACCCTGGAATGGACACCTGACATTCAAATTGAAAACCGACGGCGTCATGACCGAAACCATCTACACGATCTCGGATGAACTGAGTTTTCGACAGCGCTTTCTGAACGAGAAGCCTCCGATTCCAATACGGCCGAGTAACTGACATTCAACGACCGACCGGTTGAGCTTTGGGGAGCGGTTTAAGAATCCTTGGAGTATCTGCGCCCAGGGATGTCTGCCCACAAAACGGGCTTGCGCGGATTTTACTTGACATTGGGAAGTAATGGGACTAAATAGGTCCTAGTAAAGGGAAGGACCCAATGAATTTACAGTCTGGCCAGGCATCTGAGTTATCCGCACCAAAATCTCGCGCTGACTTCGGGCTCGACACTTGTCCCACTTGCGGGCAAGAAATTCCTCCTGACAAAATCGAAGAGATCAGCGGCAAAGTCGCCGCAAGGGAGCGCGAGCAGGCACTTGCTATTTCTGCCCAGCTCGAAAAACAGTTCGCGACCCAGAGGACGGAGGCGGAAGCCAAGGCAAAGGCTGACCTCGAATTGGAGCGCAAACAGGGCGATGCCCGCGAACGGCGCGCGCGCGAAGAGGCACAAAAAGCTGCAGAGAGCCTACTCAGTGAAAGACAGGCGGAAACCGACCGTAGACACGCTGAGATTGTGGCCGGATGGCAACATCAACTAGGTGAGGCGGAGTCGGCTCGGAAATCGGCCGAGGAAATTAAGGCGAATCTGCAGGCGGAAATGGATAAGGTGCGAGAAAATAGTGCCAATGCACTTGAGGTCTTAAAAGCTGAGACTAAAGAGCGTGAAAAGGAGATCCAGATTGAGGCTAGGCGAACCGCAGAACTAGCCGCGGCCGAGCGCATCGCTGCGGTTGAGGCGGCCCAACGGGAATCTCAGGCGGGTTTGCTGGCACGAATCAGCGAAATGGAAGCGAGCAGAGTCGCGGCAGAACAAAAGGAGACCACCCTTGCCGAGCAGCTCAACGAGCTGCGACACGCCAGTGAGGCTGAAGTTGCAAAGGTAAAGGAAGAAGCTGCAACCGAGCTCCTGCACATCCGCCACGTCGCCACGGAGGAAGTGGAGACGCGTTTGCGTAATACGATCACGGCCCATGAGAACACTGCCGCCGAAGCCAGCGCAAGGGCGCGCGAGGCCGAAGCAAAAGCGCTGGCGCTTGCCGAACAGCACGCATTGGAGATGGAAACAAATTTGAAAACACAACGCGAAATTATGGAGAAAGCCACCCAGGATGCTGTCAACGCCGAGAAAGCGCGGGCCTTCGAGGAAAGTCAAAAGCTTTCTACTAAACTCGATGATCTGCAGCGCGCATTTGACAAAAAAACCGCAGAAGAACTCGGTGAAGGTGCGGAGATCGACGTGATCGAGGCGCTCAAGGCGGAGTTTCCTGATGACAAGATTTCGCGCATTCCCAAAGGCACTCCAGGGGCTGACATCCTACACGTTGTAATGCTACGCGGGAAAGAATGCGGCACCATCCTCTACGATTCGAAGAACCACAATCAATTTCGAAATGAGCATGTCGCCAAGCTTAAAGCAGACCAGTTGGCCGCAAAAGCCACGCATGCGATCCTCTCGACTCACAAATTCCCGCAAGGAACACGACAGCTTCACATTCAAGACGGAGTGATCCTTGCCAATCCGGCCCGGGTTGTATCCATAGCGACAATCCTCCGGCAGCATCTGCTCCATCTTCAAACCCTTCGCCTAAGCGACATCGAACGCGAAAGCAAGACCGCTTCCCTATACGAGTTCATTACGTCCGAGCGGTGCTTGTTGCTTCTCGGTCGAATCGACGAACGCGCCGAAGACCTTCTTGAGCAGCAGACGAAGGAAATTAGGTGGCATGAAAACAATTGGAAAAAACAAGGGGAAGCTGTCCGTGCAATTCAAAAAGCAAAGGCTGATTTTGGAAACCAGATCGATTCAATAATTGGCGCGTCAGCCGATGACAGCGCGATGTCTAAGGCGTCATAGCATGATTACTCGTATGCCGACGCAGGCTCGTTCGAACGCACCCGATTTGCAAGAGCGTCGTCTGGACCGCACGATCTTGCGAACGTATCGCACTAATGTGGATTTGGATGAGGTAATTCCAAATCCAAATCAACCACGGCTTGGACCGAAAGAGGATGATGAGCTCCAACGGCAAATCGAGGCAAATGGCGGACTCTTCGAACCCCTCCTGGTTGAACCACATCCTGAATTGCCTGGGAAGTACCTGATCATCGACGGAGATCGGCGATGGACAAATTCTCGAATTCTCGTTCAACAGGGGCGGGAACAATACCGTCAAATTCCCGTAGAAGTTACCGACAGAACGCTCACAGAAGATGAGAGACTTAGAGTTTGGATATATATCCATCGTCAGCGAAAGGAGTGGGATGCCCGGGAAAAAGAGATGGTCGCCTATCGTTTGGTCGATTTGGTAGGACGAGCCAGCGCCGCGAACATCCTAGGCATTACGGTCCGTGAGCTCGATAAGCTCGTCGAGGTCTACGAGGTCTCGGGAAGATTTACCACTCTTCGCGACCCCGGCGCCGCGATTACTTGGGCGCGTGAGCTAATGGGTGTAAGCAAAAAGCTCCTGGTTCCAACAGTAATCGACGCCGTGGTCAAGAAGGTGAACGAAAAACGGATCACTAACTCGAAGGACCTGCGGAAACTAAGGACGATCCTCCCGGACCCTGTGGCACGTGCCCACTTTCTAAGTGATTCAGGCGATCTTGAGTCTTCTGAGCTCCGAATTCGTCCGGTCGAAAAAAGATATGATGATCAACCCCTGGGTGAATTGGTGGCCGCAATAGAAGCAATGAAGAGTGTCCCTTGGACAATGCTGCAGGAGCTTAAAGGGGATGAGAGTGTGCTGAAAAAGCTTGATGAAGCCGAAGGCTTGTTGAGATCCCTTCGGAAGGCGCTAATGTCGAATTAGCGTGTTCGGAACACCGAAGATTGTATCGCCTTACTTTGAATTGAATCCCAACCCGATAAAATTGCCGGAATACATATTGGCTTACTGATCTGATCGATCTCGATAGGCGGCGTTTTCCTAAGCCGACGCAGGGCCCTGATCTTCTTTTTTCCTTGCACTCACTCGAAGGGGCGAGTAGATTTGGGTTTGCGCTGAGGGCTGGGGGCAATCCGTCACAATCTTGCGGGGGAAGTTGCCGCCCGGGGAGGTTTTATGTCCCGACTGTGTCGGGGCGAATTATGACCGCCATCCTGACCATTGCCAATCAGAAGGGCGGCGTGGGGAAGACCACCACAGCCATTAACCTCGCTGCCGCAATTTCTCTTCGCAAAAAGAAAACGCTTCTCGTCGATCTCGATCCGCAGGGCAATTCGACCATCACTTTTTTCGATCTCGCCGACGTGCAGACGTCGATGTTCGACGTGCTCGGGGATCACCGCGCGGAAATGGCCAGCGTGATCAAGGTGACCAAGAATCCCATGCTCTCCGTGGCGCCGTCGCGGCTGGCGCTGGCCAAGCTCGAGCAGCAGCTTTCCGGGCAATTTGACGCGCCCTTCAAGCTCAAGGACGCCATTGCGCCGGTCCTGAAGGACTACGACTACATCATTATCGATACGCCGCCCGCGCTGGGCATCCTCACCGTGAACGCCCTGGTGGCCTCGACGCACCTGCTCGTGCCGATTCAGGCCGCGTACTTCGCGATTGAGGGCACGGACGATCTGCTCGAAACCTACGAGCGGATCCGCGCGCGGCCCAACCCTGAGCTCAAAGTGCTGGGCGTGCTCATCACCCTGTTTGACAAGCGCACCAACATCTCCCGCGACACCCACGAACAGATTCGTTCCGTGTTCGGCAGCGTGTTGTTTAAGACGCGCATCGGCAAAAATGTGCGCCTGGAGGAGAGCCCCGCCTACAAGGAAACGATCATGACCTTCGCCCCCAAATCACCCGGCGCGAAGGATTACGGCAAGCTCGCACTGGAGGTTATCCAACGTGTCGAAGAGAATGGGATTGCCCGTCACGCTGAAGATGCGGCATGACGCGCACTACGTAGAACAGATCACCAATTTCAGCGGCGCGGCCATCGGCCGCATGGTTCCGGTCGATAAAATCAGGCCCAACCCCGACCAGCCGCGGAAATTCTTGGGCGACCTGCGCGAACTCACCGAATCCATAAAAGAAAAGGGCGTGCTGGAACCGCTTCTGGTGCGCTTTTTGCCGCGCGACGATTGCTACTACATCATTTCCGGCGAGCGGCGCTACCACGCCTCGCGCGCAGCGGGACTGCGCGAAGTTCCCTGCATCGAAAAAATCGCCGACGACGCCGAAACGCTGGAACTCGCGCTCATCGAAAACTTGCAGCGGAAGGACTTGACCCCGTTTGAAGAAGCCGACGGCCTGCAACGACTCGCCGAGCAGTTTGAATACACGCACGAAGACATCGCCAAGAAGATCGCCAAGGCGCGTTCCTCGGTGACGGAAACAATGTCCCTGCGCGTGATTCCGGAAGAGCTTCGCAAGATGTGCATTGACAGCGGCATCGTCTCGAAGTCGCTGCTCCTGCAGATCGCCCGCCAGCCCAACGAACGCAAAATGCAGGAAGCGATTCACCGCATCGCGCAGGCCGGACTGACGCGCGACGAAGCCCGCCGCGAGCGCCAGGAAGAGCAAAACGCCGGTCCGCGCCCGCAGCCCTTCATCTTCAACTACCGCCCGGACAACGAGGCCTTCAGGCTGCGCATCCAGTTCCGCAAGAGCAACGTCACGCGTTCCGAGCTGATCGAATCGTTGCGCCATCTCATCGAAATGCTCGAGCAGGAAGGGAAGTCATCCTCCGGTGATGGCGGGCGCAGCAATCCAGCGGTCGCGTGACAAACCGCAAAACCACGGATTTCAACTCGGAGAACGCAGAGAAATTCTGGAAACGGCAAATCCTCAACGGGCAGTAGTTGCTTTTCTCTGTGCCCATCTGCGCCCGCTGTGTTAAAAGCCTTTTCTTCCTGCCGCCAATCGTGGCAATTTGAATCCGAACCCTCATGAACGAACTTTCTCTACAGCAGATTGGCATTCTGGAACGTCTGTCCGCGAAGGATTTTATCCTTGTTGCGTTTCCCCTTTACGCGAACGCAGTCGGCGTACGGAAGGGAAGTTGCGCCGCGCTGCTCGATCCAATCCCAAGGGGCGCATTCCGTCTCTACGGCGAGCCATGCTTCCTGCTGGAAGGAAATCTAACCGTGCGTATCGCGGAAAAAGGCAAAACGTGGTTCGTATGGAAAAAGCAGCGGCTGGAAGCGACCGCGGAGCGAGTTTTAGAATTGGAACGCTTTGTGGCGGAACTGAAGTTGCTTCTCGAACCGCATCTAACCTGAAATGAGAAGTTGGCTGTTAGTTGATTTTGACAGGGCCCATTGCTTCGCGCATGGCCTGGAACGCCTGGGTGTCCACGCGCGCTCCGTCAAAATGTCCCTGCGGATACTGTGCCTCGAGTTGTGCGGCCAAAAAACTGCCGCGCAGGACGCTGGAATCGTGATTGGACCACAATAAACTGGCCGAGCGGTCGCCGTACCTTTCGATCAACGTCCGCATAAGTTTCGTGGCTTCCCGCGGATCATACCCGCGGTCGATGATGGTTTGCAGCCCCAGGCGATCGGCTTGGTTTTCGAGCCCGCGCAGGTGGCCGTTGGCAACTGCTGCCATGCCCACCTTGGATAAATAGATAGATAAATCTCCTATGTAGTAAGTCCCTGCAATACCCACAATGGTCAAACCAACCTTTGCGGCACGCGTCTCGTTCGCTTCCCGCCACGTGTGTACCTGCAAGACGTGCGCAATCTCGTGGCTCATCGCAAATGCCAGCTCTGTTTCATTTTCGACGACGCCGAGCAGGCCGGTATTGACCAGCACCGTGCCGTCCGGCAACGACTGCGCGTTGATGCTCGGGTCCTCCACCACAAAGAATCGAAATTCCAGCGGCCGGGTCGTGCCCAGCTGCCCCGCGGGAAGTAATGAGGTCCCCAAATCGGCGACATACTGCTGCACTTCAGGCACAGGAAAAAGTTTCAGCCGGCCGTCCACCTTGCCACCTCGCCGGAATTCTAGGAGATCGATCCCAGTCTGCGGATCCTTGCCCCGGACTACCTGGACGTCGTGAGGGTTGTTGTAAGCCTCGGGCGGGGCGGGGTCGCGAAGCTCGATCGATTGCGTGTCAACCCGGCCATTTTCGCGCCGAATGCCTGAGTAATGGATTTGCCGCCCCGCGTATAGAGCGGCTGGCGTCCCGGTCGTCGTATCCTCCGTGCGAGCCTTAAGCAGGCTCGCGGACTTCGCACTTGCATCGGCCGGCGGCCATTCCCGGTGAGTCTTCGGGCCAATGGTTAGCCATTCGCCGTCCGCCTTCAATTCAGCAGGCTCGCCGGCAGCAATCATGGGGCCGTTGGCGGGTTCTTCCTGTAGGTACACCGATTCATGAACCGACTTGTCCGACAGTCCTCCCTCAACAGTAATGTGGTCTGCGGAAAACAGGTGCTTTCCCTGCCAGGTTCCCTCGGCTTCGACCAATTGCCCCGTTGCCAATCCCGCGAAGCTGAGCGCCGTTCCAGCGGAGGTATCGCGGCCTTCGACGTGGCCGCCCCTCGCCATTTGAATGTGGTCGTCGAGAATTGCCACGGTGGAATCGTCGATGCGCGCCGTCAGGTATCCGCGCAACTTCAATTTCGTAGGGGCGGGGGAGGCGGCAAACGAAACCAGCGGGGAAGCATGCAACAAAAGCGCGATCAACAACGTACCAATGTATCGCGCAACCTGGTTCGTTCCGTGCGGGATGGCCATTCCTCTCATAGGAATCATTGGAGTCTGAAACACTCCGTCAGGAGCCTTCGTGCTCAAGTGAACTCTTGACTTCGTTTGCGACTTGTTTGGCCGCTTCCACAGCCAGGATCTTCTCGTTCCAGCGCGGGTCGGCCTTGACTCGGACGGCGAGACTCCCGAGGTTTTTTTTATCGCTCCGCCGGACGAGAGTGACTTGCAATTTCAGACTGCGCTTCCCGGTGCCAAACCCGATGACCCTCGATTCCACCGCATTGCCTTTTTTATATTCGGTAAGCGTCCCGGTAATCACGACCGAAGCCGGTGCATCCGCTTCCTCAACGACTTCTCCCTCGCCAATCACCTGGTCGAACAACTTCGTTTTCACGAGTCGCGAGCGAAGCTCGGCATACAAGTAATCGGAAAACTCGGGCATAAGCTCCACGCCTTCGGCCCGGTCAAAATGCTTGGCTTCGACCGTCTTGTATTTCCCCTTGGAATCCTTGGCCCTTGCCGGGGCCGCGGCTAGCAAAATTCCGGCCAGGGCAGCCAAAGAGATCGCTACAAAAGTACGCATGAATTTTTCTCCCATCGCATCATTCGATCCGAAATTCAATTTCCCGCGGACGCCGGCGATGCCGTCGCGGACGTCACGGCATCATGCAATGCCTGTCCGCGAAGCAGATTGCGAACGGCGTCGCTGAGAGCGCCGTTGAAATCCGTTTCCAGATCCTTCATCTCACTTTTCTTGCGGACGGCCACATGGGAAATGGACGTGCCGCTGGCCGTGATCTGCTGAGACTTTCCGCTTTTCGGGTCTTTCACCGCGACTGCCAATTCGATCTTTCCGAAAAAGTCGCCCAAGCTCGGTGCCAGGCCGAAATGGAAGAGGTAGACGTTGAGGATCAGGTCGGCGGACGCCGCGTCGGGCGACAGCATGTCCGCTGCTTTTAGCGAAGATTCCAGAGCGTCGCGGACGATGTCCACTGGAAGCCGGTCCACGAAAATGCCGCCGCGAGCGTTGGTCACCAGCATGGGCTGCGGGTTCCCCGCGCGATCGATCACGTCTCCAACAAAAAACTTCACAGGCCGTGAAAATTTCTGCGGCGTGACGGGAGTCCCCAGAACGACGTGGATTGTATTATCTGGTTTGGGCTTCGGGTCGTCTGCCCACACGGACCCGACGGCCATGCAAAAAGTCAGCACAAATATTGGGAACACCATGAAAATAGCCGCATTCCCGAGATTGCCGCGAGTGGGTAAGGGTGGGAGGGCAGGGGCCGGAAAGCCCATTGATATTCCTCTGTCGACTACCGTCTAGCTACGGATCAAAAAACGGTCAACTGAATACGCTGATAATAGGTTGGCACCTCTAGGGTGTCAAACAGATTTTCCGGTACTGGCACCCAGTTCGGGCGGGTTAGATGGGTTGATAATCCCAAATTGTGCCTGATGGAAGAAAGCGCTCTGGAGTTCATCCACATAGACCGCAGGTCCGCCATCGGCAACTGCAGCATACGATCGTCCTGCACCGTGAAAGCGAGCGCATCGAGACCTGCCACGCAGGAGGAAGTGAAGTCCACGGTATCGAGTGCGGACCGCGCGCCGGTCATGATCGCTCGAATGTGCGCTCACTTACGCCGCCTTTTTCCCCGCTTTGATCGCGTTGTACTCCAGGATCGCCTGCTTCGTGCCATCGACGTCGATATCCGGCATCAGCGTTCCCTTAAATTCGTCGTACAAACGGACCGTATTCATCAAGAGACGCTCCGGTCCCATCCAGTTGTCATACTTGCCCATCTTGATGTCCGCGGCGGCCGCGCCCGCGCTCATCTTGGCGTCATAGCGCTTCTTGACCTCGGACTTCAGGAAACGAAAATATTCGCCCGACTCAGCCAGGTCCTTTTTTCCGCCGACGGGTCCGTGTCCCGGAACGATCACGTCCACATCCATCTTCATCACTTTGTCGATGGACTCCATCCACTTGGACACGTGCGCATTGTGACAGTAGGGCACCAGATGGAAAAAGGCCAGGTCCGCCGCGAAAAGAATTTTGTGCTGCGGCAAGTAGGCCACAATATCGCCCCACGTGTGCGCAGGGCCGACAAAACGGAACTCCACGGTGTTGCCGCCAATGTTGTAGACCAGGTTGTCCTCAAACGTTACCGTCGGCGGCGCGAGCTTGCGCATCTCGGTGCCGTCCGCGAGGCCCTCAGCTTTTGGCCATGACGGCGGCGTATTCGGAATGGCCTTCAACACTTCCTGCCGGCAATAGGGGTGGCCCGCAATCTGCGCCGGGAGAAAGAATTGATTGCCGGCCACGTGATCGCCGTGATGATGGCTGTTAATCAAGTGGGTGATGGACTTTCCGCCGCCGGCCTTCTTCGCCGCGGCGATGAAGGCTTTGCTCTGCACGGGATATCCCAGCGCATCGAACACCATCAGCGAATCCTCTCCCACGAAAAGCCCGGCGTTGGAGATTCCGGCATTCAGATGGCCGGTGCCGCCTTCCTGCTGGTAGGCGTACACGTTCGGCGCAAGTTGCTTTAGCTCGGTGTTCCAGCCGGGCATTACCGGATACCGATCGTCAATTGGAGGAAGCTTCTCGACAGATGCGCCGAAGATGCGCGGGGAAGATTCATCGACGCGCGGCTGCACTTCTCCCAAAAGTTTTTCCAGCCCGCCCGCACCGATCAAACCGGCAGTCGCTCCAAGCCCCGCCCAAGCGGTGCGCGCCATCACTTCGCGCCGGGTCAATCCATCACCCGCGAACTTTTTTTCTTCCGCCATAAATCCTCCTCGATTTTCCACGCCTCAGACGAGCCATTACGTTTCGAGCTTTCCGATTGCAAAAGGGAATTTCGACTGCGCACCCAAGACCGGTGGCCATTGTACACCTGCTAAGCAACAATAATTCCGTCAGGGCTCCGAGTTTCGATTGGTGAGAACATCGAAGCAGGGAACTGCTGAGCCGTTTGGCGCAAATGAGCCCATGTTGCGGAAGCGCAGTAAGCGGACTTTCCCTGATTTAGTAACTAGTCCGGAATTCTTCCCAGACATTTAGATTCCGGCGTCCACACAGGAAACAATAACAGTGGTGGGCGCAGTTCCGTAGCGCCGGCGTCCCGCCGTCATGTTCGCGGCACCGCTGCGCTCGCCGCGGGCGCATTCGCTGTGCTTGCGGTTGCGGTCGTTGGCCTCGTGCATGTCGACCCGCGGATCGGCCTGGCGGCGATCGAATCGAATCGCCGGGAATACCTGTTTTGCTTGGCATGCGAATTGCCGGTGTTCCTCCTCGCGCTGATTTCCTGGAAACGTTTCAAGTGGGCGTTTTGGGTGGGGTGGGGAATCAACGTTGCTTTTAGTCTGATTGTACTAGCGGTGGTCATAGACCTCACTTTCTTTTGGCATTGGTAGATTTGTCCTGCGCCTTCCGGTCCAAAATACGGGATCGTTTTCCAATTTTTGGTATTCTTCTTTGCGCCGGGGACCTGCAAGCCAACCCGGTGCAATGCGACTATTAATTCTTCCGTTGCACCTCGAATCTACGGTTTTCTCCAGCCGACTAAATCAGACTAAGATGAAGAAGTTGCTGGCTAAGGGCCCTGGTTAATGACAGAGCCGGATCCTCAAATCTCGCATCAATTGAGTTCCCGAATGACGAGAATTGAAAAATGCCGGATTGCGGATTGCAGCCAGGCCGTCGAAGCGACGCTCGACGGCGAGATGTTTTGCCGCGAGCATTTTATCTCGGTCTGCTACACGAGGCTTGACCATTACGAAGAAATTCGGAAAGGGCCCGGCCTGAGTATCACGGATACGGAATCACTGCGACGTCTCATCCACGAAAGCACGCGGCAAGCGGACGAAATAGAACATGCGGCCATGGATCTCGACAACCTGGACCGCGCCAAGCTTCTCCACATCATCTTGTCGGCCAGCGAACTCGGACGTCATCTTCGGCGCAGCCCGCGGAAGGCGGCGGCGATTGCCGTGCGGCTCAGCTCGGAAAAAATTGGCGGCACCTGGGAGGAGCACACCGAGACGGTGCTGGTAAGCCAGTACGGCGCATTGGTGCGGTGCAAACATTCTACCAAGGCCGGCGAGACCCTGGAGGTCATGCGGGCTGATACCGGCGAAAAGGCTCTGGCCCGGGTCGCCTGGCAGCGTCCCGCGGGCAACAGCGATATCCGAATCGGGGTCGAGTTTGTGTCCTGCGAAAACTTCTGGGGATTGGATTGGGGCGCCGTCGAAGAAACTCGATAAAGCCTTCCAGAGCTCACCTAGTTAGTTGGGCAAGACCTCTAGACTTCCGCGCTCAAATCCAATTCGTCCTGAAATTCCTTAGCGTTCAAGCGTAAACATTGGCGTCTTTCATTTGGGGCTCCGAGGAGGCGGATTCCGGAAGCAATCCGCTCACAGCCAATTCTAAATCATGCTGGCTGGTCGTCTGCTCGGGATAGCTGATCGCTTCGATTTTGAATGAAAAGCGATCGTTCGCTCCCGCCGCGTCGGATAATCCTTCCGCGATTCTGGCGGTAAATCGCTGGGCTCCCGCCTTATCAACCCCGAGTAGGATCACGCCAAAATAGGCGGGCCTTAGAATGAAGATGGAGTCTTGCTCGCGCAGCTTCCTTGAAACTGCCTTGGCGGCATCGCCGAGAGCCGACATTCCCAGGCTGTGCTCCGAGAAAGCGGCGCGCAGTTTGATGGCCACCACCAGCACCGAAAATTTCATTTCCGCAGCGGCCGCCCGCCGGAACTCCATGGTCAACCGGTCCTCAAAGGTATTGTAGTTCGGCATGGCGGACAACAGATCGGCGCTGGCTTGCTTCAAAGCCTCGGTTGACTTCATTCGATCCGCGGCCATCTGTTTTCGAAGACGGTGGATGGTAACCTGGCGGTCCACAATGTAGGCAACCAGAAGACACGACAAGGTGCAGAACCCCAGAAAGGCAATCTGCGGAGTGCTGGTCGCGGAGTTTTCCCGGCTCGAAAAAACCGCCGGGTACATGAGCAGGGCAAGCCCCCCGGCTAATACGACTATAGCCGAGCACGCGAAAAGGCTTAATTGAAATTCTCGCCGTTCCAAATCCGCGGGCGTTTGCTGCCGGTCACTTTTCATAAGAGTATTCTCACGCATAGAAATTATACGCATAACCATGGCGGCGAAACGGGCGAGTATTTCTCAAGATGCCCGAAAAGATATACAGCATCCTGGTGATTTGGGGGATGCAGCGGCGCCGTCGCCCGGTCCCTCATAGCGCCGAAGCCGAAAATGGGAACACCTGTCTGCGTCCAAACTCTGCAAACATGTGCCTGCCTTTGAAGCCCATTGACGAGCCGCCAGCCGGAGGCATGATCAACGGCGAATGAGTTTTTCTTCTTGCCGGCTGGACATCTCGCCTGCCGTGCAATTCAAGATAAAGTCCATTCAAAGACGCCAGGTAGCCTGCCTTGCCCCCCTCGGGCCCTCTTGCCTTCTCCGTGAACCGCAGGTAGCATAGTGAGTCCGCGTTCGCTTTAATCCCTCCTAATGAATCCTCGGTTTTGGAGCGGCGCGGAGGCGTGTGGCCGAACCAGCGGTTTCAGCCGCGGACATTGTTCTGCTGCATTATATTTTGTGAACGGGTATGCGAATTCCAGCGGGAGCAACTTGCCGATGAAGTCGATCGTGGTCGTGGGCGCACAATGGGGCGATGAAGGCAAGGGCAAGGTCGTGGACTACCTCGCCGCATCGTTCGATTACATTGCGCGATGCGCGGGGGGCCACAACGCGGGCCACACCGTCATCTTCAACGGGAATCGTTTCGTCCTGCAGTTGATCCCCTGCGGGATTTTGCGCCCCGGCAAGCACGCGGTGATTGGATCGGGAGTGGTCGTGGACCCGGCGGCCCTGGTGGGAGAACTGGACACGCTGGCCAAAGCCGGGATCGACGTTGCGGGACGTTTGCATCTTTCCAACCGCGCGCACTTGATCTTCCCTTATCACCGTCAAATGGAGAAAGCGGCCGAAGCGGCTCGCGGCGCGTGGAAAATCGGCACAACCTCGCGCGGAATCGGCCCGGCCTACGAAGACAAAATGGCACGGCATGGAATTCGTGTCGGCGACATGCTCGACCCGTCGCGATTTCGAGAAAGGCTTGCCCGCGTCATTGCCGAAAAGGATGCCGTGTGCCGCGCGACCTATGGCGTGCCTCTCGATACCGCGGGCCTCGCCGATCAGTATCTTGCGCTTGCCGAGCGGATTCGTCCGCTGGTCGTTGACGCCTCGGAACTGATTAACGACGCGCTGGACGCCGGACAATCCGTTTTGTTTGAGGGCGCGCAAGGCACGATGCTAGACATCGATTTCGGAACATACCCGTACGTCACCTCCTCCAATGCGATTTCCGGCGGCGCCTGCACGGGCCTCGGAGTCGGCCCCACGCGGATCAACGGCGTGGCCGGAGTGACCAAGGCGTACACCACGCGCGTCGGCAGCGGCCCCTTTCCCACCGAGATGCCGGACCTTGAAGCCACCGAAGTGCGCGACCGCGGAAAGGAATACGGCGCGGTGACCGGACGTCCGCGGCGGTGC
The DNA here is from genome assembly GCA_963813185.1 of uncultured Acidobacteriota bacterium. GTDB lineage: Bacteria > Acidobacteriota > Terriglobia > Acidiferrales > UBA7541 > Palsa-360. The sequence continues at coordinate 64,853 of CAWEYA010000015.1, read as the reverse complement.
GGCTGGCTGGATCTCTTCGTGCTGCGCTATGCGATTCGCATCAATGGAATTTCCTCGCTTGTCGTGACCAAACTTGACGTCTTCGATACGCAGAAAGAAATTCAAGTCTGCACGGGCTATCGTTACAAAGGCGCGCCAGTGAAGGAAATGCCGGCTTCCGCCGACGACCTGGCCGAAGTCACGCCAGAATATCGCACCGTTTCCGGGTGGCAGTCGGATACTTTCGGCGTGAAGAATATTGATAGACTTCCGCGCGCGGCGCTGGACTACCTGAAATTTATTTCCGATTTTCTGGGCGTAGAAATCGGCATGATTTCCACCGGGCCGGACCGCGATGCCACCATTGTTTGCGCCGGCACGCAGCTCGCCCGGTGGATCTGATTCGCGAATCCCAATGTTGTCCTACACCGACGCGCGACAAAAGGTCATCGAGGTTGCCGGGTCCATCCCGCGGCCGTTGCTGCGAACTCAGGTTGAAATCGAGCAGGCCTTCGGCCGCATTCTCGCCGAGCCGGTCCTCGCCGATCGCGATTATCCCCCCTTCGACCGTTCCACGCGCGACGGCTTTGCGGTTCGCTCCGCGGATGCGCAGAACCCCGGAGCGCATCTCGAATGTGTCGGTGAACTTCGCGCGGGCGGACGTTTGGATGCGCCCGTCCTGCCGGGGCAATGCGTTGAGATCATGACTGGCGCAGGCGTCCCGCAGGGCGCGGACGCCGTCGTGATGATCGAGCACACGAAACGCGAAGGCCGGACGATTACCCTCGAACGCGCAGCGCAAAAGGGAGATCACATCGTCCTTCGCGGCAGCGAAGCGCGAACGGGAACATTGCTCGTCGCGTCGAAGTCTCGCCTGGGCTATGCGGAGATGGCCCTCGCGGCGCAAGCTGGCGCCACCCGCCTTGACGTATTCGCAGCGCCGCGGCTCGCAATTCTCTCCACGGGCGACGAAGTCGTGGACGCGCGAAGCAAGCCCGGGCCGCTTCAGGTCCGCAACAGCAATGGAATTTCCATCGAAATCCTGGCGAGCACGGCCGGCGCGGAAACCGTTCAGCTCGGAAACGCGCCCGACGAAAAAAGCGCGCTTCGTGCCGCCATCGAACGCGGCCTCGAACAGGACGTTCTTGGTTCTCTCCGGCGGCGTATCCATGGGTAAGTACGACCTGGTTGAGCAAGTGCTCGCCGATCTGGGCGCGGAATTTCACTTCACGGGGGTATCCATTCGTCCTGGGCGCCCTGCCGTGTTTGGAATCTGCCGAAATAAGCTTGTCTTCGGCTTGCCGGGCAATCCGGTTTCCACTATGGTGACGTTCGAGCTTTTCGTCCTGCCCGCGGTTGACGTGCTGAGTGGCGCGATTCCGCGGCCCCTCCCGATCTTTCGGGCCAAGCTTGCAACCCCGGTGCGCGAGAAAGGTCCTATGACCCATTTCCTGCCCGCCAGGATTGAATGGGAAGGCAGGGAAGCCCGCGTCACGCAACTGCCCTGGCAAGGCTCCGGCGATATCGTAGCCCTGGCACTGGCAAACGGATTTCTGATTGTTGCCCCCGATCGTCCCGAAATTGCTCCGGGCGAATGGGTTGACGTCCTGCCTCGCAGGGGGGCAATTTAGTGTATTCACATGAACCTGTCCTGGACGAAATCAGGTCTACTCTTGCAGCCCCGGGTCCCCGCGAGATAAAGGCCAGGCCAATCGTCAAAATCATCAGCCGTTCCCGTGACTATAATTGCGCCGGGATTTCGAAATTGATGGCGAAGTTATAGTCGGCCGTAAACGCGATTCCCTTACACGTCCCCCGGCCCGCAGCGCTGGCGAATGGGTGACTGCGAATATCGCTTCTGGTGTTCTGAGGCGTAACTCTTGTTAGACTTCTTTGCGTGACCGGGAGAATTCAAACTCGTTGCTGCATCGCCGGAGGTGGCCCTGCCGGCATGATGCTGGGTTTTCTTTTGGCCAGGGCGGGCATTGATGTGTACGTGCTTGAAAAGCATAAGGATTTCCTGCGTGATTTCCGTGGCGACACGATTCATCCCTCCACCCTCCAATTAATGCATGAACTCGGCCTTCTGGATGAATTTCTCAAGCTTCCCCATCAGAAGGTGCTCGAGCTTGCGGGCCAAGTGGGAGCCGAGACCGTAACCCTCGCCGACTTTACGCATCTTCCCACGCACTGCAAATTTCTTGCCTTGATGCCGCAGTGGGATTTTTTGAATTTTATCGCCGAAAAAGGAAAGGATTTTTCCCATTTTCATTTGGAGATGTGCGCCGAAGTGGTCGACCTTGTTGAGGAAAACGGACTGGTTACAGGAGTGCGCGCGAAAACCAAGGATGGAGAAAAGGAAATTCGCGCCGACCTGATCGTGGGCGCCGACGGACGCCGGTCGATCCTTCGCGAACGGGCGGGTCTCGAAGTGATCGATCTGGGCGCGCCCATGGATGTGATGTGGATGCGCATTAGCCACCGTCACGGCGATCCCAAGCAAACGTTTGGGCACGTCGAAGCCGGAAAAATTTTTGTTATGTTGGATCGCGATCAATACTGGCAATGCGCCTATGTCATTCCCAAAGGGAGCGCCGACGAAGTGCACGAAAAAGGGCTTGCAGCATTTCGGCAAGAGATACTTCAGCTTAGTCCCTTCCTGGGAGAGCGGGTCGAGGAGTTACGCGATTGGAAAGATATTTCCCTCCTTACCGTCTCGGTGGATAGACTATCCCAATGGTCGAGACCCGGACTCTTGTGCATCGGCGACGCCGCTCATGCCATGTCCCCCATCGGAGGCGTCGGGATCAACCTTGCCATTCAGGACGCCGTCGCTGCCGCCAACATATTGGCGCCAATCTTCATGGATGGCCGCCCTTCCGAGGCTGAACTCGCGGAAGTTCAGCGGCGGCGTGAATTTCCAACCCGCGCCACGCAACGCATGCAAACCATCGTGCAAAATCACGTCCTCGCTCGGGTCTTAAGAAGTGACCAGCCGATTTTGTTGCCCTGGCCGTTGAAGCTATTCCAGCGCTGGCCCTTTCTGCGCAGGATTCCCGCGCGCCTTATCGGGATCGGGTTCCGGGCAGAGCACATTAAAACTTCCATCGCGGGTAAGGCATAGTAGAGTTGACCATGGCAAAACTGACGCATTTTCGCAAACGCGGTGAAGTGGCCATGGTCAACGTGACATCCAAAGACGGTCACGGAACGCACGGCGCTCGCGCGCGGGTTTGTGCGCATGTCGCCACCGGTATTGCGAGCGCTGCGCCAGCAGAAACTGCCCAAGGGCAACCCCCTGGAAATCGCTCGCATTGCCGGGATTGCGGCGGCCAAGCGCACCTCGGAGTGGATACCTCTTTGTCACCCGCTGCCGCTGACGCACATTGATGTGACTGCGCGGCTATGCAAGAATGGCGTGGAGGTCGCTTCACGCGTCACCGCGACGGCGCGGACCGGCGTGGAGATGGAGGCGCTCGTGGCTGTGTCGGCGGCGGCGCTCACGGTCTACGACATGTGCAAAGCCTTGGACAAGGGTATGGAAATTTCCGATATCGTTTTGCTCGAAAAAATCGGCGGCAAGAGCGGCCACTATCTGCGACGCAAGAAGTAACGGCTCCCAATGAATGCCCCTTCACAAAACGTTCAGGTCCTGATTGTCGATGACAATCCCTTGATCCGCGAGCTCATGTGCCGCGGGATGGCAGGGCATTGCGCGGTGACTTCCTCTTGCGATGGCGCGGACGCGCTGCTCAAGTCCGTCGACAATCCACCCGACCTGATCATCTCCGATTTCCGCATGCCGGGCCTGGACGGCCGGCAACTCTTCGAGAAATTGCGCAGCCGCGAGAGCACGCGAAATATTCCCTTTGTGTTTGTCGCCAGCCGCGGCGATATCGAGGAAAAGCTGCGCCCCGCGGTGGGCGGCGGCGTGGAGGACTTTATTCCCAAGCCGTTTTTCGTGGCCGACCTGGTCCGCCAAGTGAAAAAAATCGTGGACCGCCTGCATCTGGAAAAAATGCAGAAGCATGCCTCGCGCCCCGGAGTTATCCAGGGCCGCCTCGAGGAAATGAGCGTCACCGAACTCATGCAATCTCTCGAAATGGGTCAAAAAACTTGCCGGCTGACGCTGCGCCGAGGCGGGGAAGAAGCCGAACTGTTCTTCAACGCCGGCCAGTGCAAGCATGCCCAATTGGGCGGCGCGGAAGGCGACACGGTCGCCTATCAAGTCATCGGTTGGCTCGACGGCGACTTTGAAATCGAATTCGGCGCCGCCTCGGGCCGCGAGACCATCACTCTTTCCACCACCGGCCTCCTTATGGAAGCCATGCGCCTCATGGACGAAGCCAATCAGAGCGTGGGAAGCTAGTCCGCTTCTCACTGGCGCGGCACGCTTCCGGGTTGTGGGTCAGGGCTTCAGCCCTGACAAAACACGCTTATAATCAATTGGGGCTTAGCCCTGGCGTTCCCTTTAAATCCTTAGGTGACTTCGACGGCCGAGGGACCGGATTTTCTACATGCGTGTTGCCATCCTCACCATTAGTGATTCTGTATCGCGAGGCACTCATAAAGATGCCTCCGGTCCAAGCGTACGAGAGCGTTGCGCGCAACTCGGCTGGGACGTGGTCACCGAAGTTGTCTTGCCCGATGAACCGGTAGCCATTCGAGACTGCCTCGAGTTTCTCGCCGATAGTGGCGCAACTGACTTGATCCTGACAGCGGGAGGCACAGGAATCGGCCCGCGAGATTCCACTCCCGAAGCTACCACGGAAGCCTGCCAGAAACTGCTGCCCGGAATTGCCGAACTGATGCGCGACGAAGGCCGCAAAAAAACTCCCCGCGCCGTCTTGTCGCGAGCCGTCGCGGGCGTGCGGGGCCGCGTTTTAATTGTCAATCTGCCCGGCAGCCCGCGCGGCGCGCTCGAATCGCTCGACGCCGTCGCCGATTTATTGCCCCACGCTCTGCAAGTCCTCGGCGGCGCGCGCCACGATTAGGCTCAAATCAGGCAGTTCTTCCGCTTCACAAACATTGCCTCCATTCACTGAAAAAATAACATTTTAGAAATACTCGATGCGTTATACTTCCGCGTTTCCTAGTCAGTGGGAGCCCCATGGCAATCCTGCCCGGCAGACGGCTAGGGCCCTATGAAATTCTCTCCGCTATCGGTGCGGGGGGAATGGGCGAAGTGTACAAAGCCCGCGACACGCGCCTCGATCGTGTCGTTGCCATCAAGGTTCTTCCCCCTCATCTTGCCGGCCGCGCGGAATTGCGCGAGCGCTTCGACCGCGAAGCAAAAGCGATCGCCAGCCTGAATCATCCCCACATCTGCACGCTGTACGACACCGGTCATCAAGACGAAATCGATTTTCTGGTGATGGAGTATCTGGAAGGCGAGACGCTGGCGCAGCGATTACAAAAAGGGGCGCTGCCGCTGGAGCAAGTGTTGCAGTTCGCCATTGAGATTTCCGACGCGCTGGACAAGGCGCACCGCAAAGGTGTGACGCATCGCGACCTGAAGCCCGGCAACATCATGCTCACTAAGACGGGGACGAAGTTGCTGGACTTCGGCTTGGCAAAGCTGAAGCAGGAGGTTGCCCCGGCCAATGTGCTGCTTTCGGACCTTCCCACGGCGAAGGACCCGCTGACAGCGCAGGGAACGATCTTAGGCACGTTGCAATACATGGCCCCAGAGCAGTTGGAAGGCAAGGAAGTGGATGCGCGCACGGACATCTTTGCCTTCGGCGCTGTCGTCTACGAAATGGCCACCGGCAAGAAGGCGTTTGAGGGGAAGACTCAGCCAGCGTGATGGCGGCCATTTTGTAAGACGAGCCTCCACCGATGTCTTCGCTCCAGCCGATGACGCCTCCGGCGCTGGATCGCGTCGTCAAGAGATGTCTTGCGAAAGACCCGGATGAACGGTGGCAGACGCGCCAATGACCTGATGAATGAGTTGAAATGGATTTCCGAGGGCGGCTCGCAAGCGGGCTTAGCACCGACTGCCGCTGTGAAGGGCATTCGAACGCTCGGGCGGCGAGCGCTGATCTTTGAGCCGCAGGCGCATTGCTGTCTGGTGCGGCGATTGCGCGCGCTTGCCGTCTGGAATCTGAAGCCCTCGCCTACCACAGCCTGTCATTCGCTTCACGATATACTCTGCCGCCGGGCCAACAATTGGCAGGTTTGGATAACGGCCCTGCCGTGGCCCTTTCTCCCGATGGCACTCATCTCGCCTATGTCGCTCGCCAGGGCGGTACGCAGCAGCTTTACCTGCGGGCGATGGATAGTCCTGGAGGCCAAGCCGATTCCCGGCACGGAAGGAGCCGTCAGCCCGTTCTTCTCACCCGACGGCCAATGGGTGGGATTTTTCGCTGGCGGAAAGCTGAAGAAAGTCTCGGTGAGCGGGGGAGCGGCTATGACGCTTGGCGATGCTGCGAACCCTTGCGGGGCCAGTTGGGGCAGCCAAGGGATTATCGCTTTCGCACCCACTCAAGTTCAGTGCCCTCCAGCAAGTGCCGGACGGCAGGAGGCACCCCGCAACCGCTGACTCGTTTCGAGAAAGGGGAGTCATCTCACCGCTGGCCGGAGTTCTTGCCCGGCGGCAAGGCAGTGCTCTTTGCTGCCGGTCCGAGTGCGATTAACTTTACCAACGCGCAGATTGCCGTCCAGTCGATCGGGACGGGCGAACGGCGGAACCTGATCCAAGGGGGGACGAGCCCCGCTACGCGCCCACCGGGCACCTGGTTTATGCGCAAGGGGGAAGCCTGATGGCCGTGCCGTTCGATCCCCAGCGGCTTACGGTCACAGGCACGGCGGTCCCTGTGGTGGAGGGCGTTCTGCAATCCCCATACAGCGGAGCCGCCCAGTACAGCTTTTCCGCCACGGGATCGCTGGTCTATGTTTCGGGGGGCCTTCAGGCGGCCCAAAGCAGACTGGTGTGGGTCAGTCGCAATGGAGCAGAGCAGCCCTTGGCCGCGCCAGCGCACGCCTATCTGACCCCGCGGCTTTCCCCCGACGGTCGGCGGGTAGCCGTAAGGATCACGGAACAGGAGTCTCAAATCTGGCTGTACGATCTCTCCCGCGAGACGTTGACCCGGTTGACGTTTGAGGGGAATGCGAACATTAGCCCGGTTTGGACACCGGATGGCAAGCGGATAGCGTTTCAATCAACAAGGGAGGGCCGCCTGAACATTTTCTGGCAACTGGCCGACGGCAGCGGGGGCTGGAGCGGTTGACCACCAGCGAGTACCTCAATGCTCCGATGTCCTGGTCCCCGGATGGGCAACTGCTGGCCTTTCTTGAAGTCAATCCCACCACGGGGCGGGACATCTGGGTGCTGCGGCTAGCGGCGACCGCAAGACCGCAGCCCTTTCTTCAAACACCAGTTCAACGAAGCGGCGCCACGTTTTTCCCCGATGGGCGCTGGCTGGCCTATATCTCGGACGAATCCGGCCGCTATGAGATTTACGTGCAGCCCTATCCGGGACCCGGGGAAGTGGCAAATCTCGACGGAAGGCGGCACGGAGCCGGTGTGGAACCGAACGGGCGGGAGTTGTTCTACCGGAACGGCGACAAGATGATGGCCGTGGACATTACCACTCAGCCTGGCTTTCGCTGCGGGCACGCCCCGGATGCTCTTCGAGGGGCGGTACGTGCCGAGCTCCTTTCAAGGATCGCCAACTACGATGTGTCTCCTGACGGCCAGCGCTTCCTGATGCTCAAGCCAAGCGAGTCGGCGGAGGCGGCGCCGACGCAAATCAACGTCGTGCTGAACTGGTTTGAAGAATTGAAACGCCGCGTGCCCACAGGAACGAAATAATGTCACGGATAGTGACTCAACGAATTGACGGAACAATGATCGGCAAAACCATATCTCACTATCGCGTCGTCGAAAAGCTCGGTGGCGGCGGCATGGGTGTCGTTTACAAAGCCGAGGACACCAAGCTGGGCCGCTTCGTGGCTCTGAAGTTCTTGCCGGAGGAATATGCCAAGGACCGCCAGGCGCTGGAGCGGCTGCGGCGGGAAGCGCGGGCCGCGTCGGCGCTCAACCACCCCAACATCTGCACGATTTACGACATTGAGGAATCGGACGGCGAATTGTTTCTGGCCATGGAACTTCTGGAGGGCCAGACACTGAAGCACCGGATGGCGGGAAAGCCATTCGCAGTCGAGGAGTTGTTGGACCTGGGCGCGCAAATTGCGGATGCGCTGGACGCGGCGCACGCCAAGGGAATCGTGCACCGGGACATCAAGCCGGCCAACATTTTCGTGACCGATCGCGGGCACGCCAAGATTCTGGATTTTGGATTGGCGAAAGTCCGGCAGGTGCGCAAGATTCCCGAAGGTGTCGGGCTCTCGCAACTATCGACGGCGGGAGCGTCGGAGGAGGATTTGACGAGCCCGGGGACGGCGCTAGGCACGGTGGCATACATGTCTCCGGAGCAGGCGCTGGGCGAAGAAGAAATTGATGGGCGCACGGATTTGTTCTCGCTCGGCGTGGTGCTGTACGAGATGGCAGCGGGGCGGCTGCCATTTCAGGGGAACACTTCGGTGGCAATCTTCGATGCGATTCTCCACAAAACGCCAGTAGTTCTGGTGCGGTTGAACCCGGAGTTGCCAGTGGAGCTGGAGCGGATCATCGACAAGGCGCTAGAGAAGGATCGCAAGCTACGTTACCAGAGCGCAGCAGAATTGCGGGCGGACCTAGTCCGTTTGAAACGCGACACGAGTTCGGGACGAGTGGCAAGTGCAGAACCGGCTGCCGCAGCGAAAGTCATCGGCGCACTCGGGTGGCGGAGGCTGATTCTTAGCGTAGGCATATTCGTGTTGGGTGCGGCAATTTCGGGCTTGGCCGTCTGGAATTACCGGCCCTCACCGCCGCCGAAACCCGTGTCGCCGACTCACGATTACGCTGCCTCCGGGCCAACAATTAGCAGGTCTGGATAGCGGCCCTGCTTTGGCCCTCTCTCCCGACGGCACCCACCTCGCTTATGTCGCACGTCAGGGTGGTATCCAGCAGATCTATCTGCGCGCAATGGATAGCCTGGTGGCTAAACCCATCCCCGGCACCGAAGGGGGTCCACCCCTTTTTTTCGCCTGATAGCCAATGGGTGGGGTTTTTCGCGGGCGGAAAGTTGAAGAAAGTCTCGGTGACTGGAGGAGCGACGCTGACCTTGGTATGCTGGTGCACCATCGCGGGGCCAGTTGGGGCAGCCAGGGGATGATCGCCATCGCACCCGGTGCAGCTTCAGCTCTCCTGCAAGTGCCGGATGCTGGAGGCGCCGTGCAGCCGCTGATGCATTTCGAGAAGGGCGATGTCACCCACCGCTGGCCGGAGTTCTTGCCTGGCGGCAAGGCAGTGCTCTTCGCTGCGGGGCGGAGTGGAATTAATTTCAGCAACGCGCAGATCGCCGTCCAGTCGGTCGGGACGGGCGAACGGCGGAACCTGGTCCAAGGGGCGTCCATCCCCGCTACGCGCTCTCTGGACACTTGGTTTATGCGCAAGGGGGGAGCCTGATGGCCGTGCCGTTCGATCCCCAGCGGCTGACGGCCACAGGCACGGCAGTCCCTGTGGTGGAGGGTGTCCTGCAATCCCCAACCAGTGGAGCCGCCCAATACAGCATTTCGGCCACAGGATCTCTGGTCTACGTTGCGGGGGGTTTCAGGCGGCCCAGAGCAGGTTGGTGTGGGTCAGTCGCAATGGGGCAGAGCAGCCTTTGGCCGCCCCGCCGCACGCCTACCGCTTCCCGCACCTTTCCCCCGATGGACGGCGGGTAGCCGTGGCAATCATTGAACAGGAGTCTCAAATCTGGCTCTACGATCTCTCCCGTGAGACATTCACCCGGTTTACGTTTGAGGGGAATCAGAACTATAACCCGGTTTGGACGCCAGATGGCAAGCGGATCGCGTTTGAATCAAACAAGGAAGGGCCGCTGAACATCTTCTGGCAACTGGCCGACGGCAGTGGCGGGCTGGAGCGATTGACCACCAGCCAGTACACTCAATGCTCCGGTGTCCTGGTCTCCGGACGGGCAACTCCTGGCCTTTGTTGAAATCAATCCCACCTCGGGACAAAACATCTGGGTTCTGCGGATGAGTGACCGCAAGGCGCAGCCGTTCCTCCGAACACCATTCAACGAAACGGTGCCACGTTTTTCGCCCGACGGGCGCTGGCTGGCCTATATCTCGAACGAATCCGGCCGCTTTGAGATTTACGTGCAGCCCTATCCAGGCCCGGGCGGCAAGTGGCAAATCTCGACCGAAGGAGGCACCGAGCCAGTGTGGAATCCGAACGGACGGGAGCTGTTCTACCGCAGTGGCGACAAGATGATGGCCGTGGACATTTCCACTCAGCCTGGTTTCGCTGCGGGCACGCCCCGGATGCTGTTTGAGGGACAGTACGAGCCGACCCCGGTACCACTCCCCAATTACGATGTGTCACCCGATGGCCAGCGCTTCCTGATGCTCAAACCCGGCGAGCAAGAGCAGGCGGCGCCGACGCAAATCAACGTCGTGCTGAACTGGTTTGAAGAGTTGAAGCGCCGCGTGCCTGTGGGAGGAAAGTGACTTGAACGAAGTGATTGACTAAAGGTCAGAAAAACGATGCCGCCCTTCCGGGTGCTGATTACGTCGTCACAACTCCCCTCGTGCGCACACTAGCGTAATGCTGGTGCGAAAGTGCATCAGAATCGGAAGTCAGTGGAGACGGCCTTGTGAAGTGGGCGATTTCTCGCTTGCCCAAAAAAAGTATCAATCAGCCTTTCTAATCTGACTGGTACCTCGCCGATAACTGCCCAGCGACGTCCTCACGGTTCAATTGCTACCCATCGTCTACCTGCTGTAGCGGATCGTGCGCTGCAATCGACTCGACACAACGGTCGTGAACTGATTCCGGTGGTCCGCCGCTGCCTGCCGCTTTTCGGCCGAGCCGTAGTGCTTGAGCGTGATCGGATCGTTACGCTCCCCGAGGTTGTCCAGCATGGCGTAGTTCGGGTACGTCAGAGAGACTCCAACGCTCCAATCGTTGGGACCATTTGTGGTCACGTTGTTGTAGATCTCGTAGTTGGAGAGGGTTCCCGCCTTCTTCTCCTCCTCGTAAATTGGGATCATGTTGTCCATCATGTCCTGATCGAAAAGCGGGCGCTGGCCCGGGTTGATCTTGATTAGTATCACCCGCGTAACTGTAGAGGGGGTCACTTTCACGCCGCCGGCCGCTTGCTGCGCTGCGAGTTGAGTCCTTGGCAGAACGGACATGAAGACAAGCAGAGCCAGTAGCAACATGCAAGGTACGATCCAGTATTTTCTCATAGGCTGTTTCTCCTCCGACGAAGTTGTTTAGATACTCGTCTACATCGATTTTCCAGAGACCCGGATCTACCAGGGATGGCCTATTCTTGCAGGGGCAGTAATGCCGAGTGAAGGTATGCCTCGTGCTGCTTATACTCTCTTAGGCAAACGGGAGTAAAGGGGATTCTGCCGGAACCAGTGGCCTCACGGAAGGAGGACAGTGTCGGGAAAATAGGAACAATGTTGACGTGCGGCGCGGCCTCGTCAACAATGCTGGGACCATGAAAACGACTCATTTGAGTAAGCTGGCGGACAAGCGGCTGGCCGTGCTGGGCGCCGGAAAGATTGGCGGAATATTGCTGCGCGCGTTCCTAGAGAAAAAACTGGTGCAGCCGAAGCGCGTGCACGCCACGGTGCGTCATGCGGAAAAGGCGCGCTCGCTCGCCAAGCAGTTGGGCGTCGAAGCTTCGACCGACAATCGCGCGGCCGTGTCCGGCGCGGATATCATCCTGCTGGCCGTGAAGCCGCAAGCGGTGAAGGAAGTTCTCGAGGAAATCAAGCCGGAGATAAAGCCGGGGAAGCTAATCGTCTCGGTGGTCGCGTCGGTTTCGACGCAGCTCATGGAAAGGCAACTGGGCATGGACCTGCCCGTGATTCGCGCCATGCCCAACACGCCTTGCGCGATCGGTTGCGGCATGACCGGCCTGGCCAAGGGAATTCATGCGGCCAAAGAGCATCTGGAAATTGCGCAAGCGATGTTTGAAGCCGTGGGGCGCGTCGCCGTCGTGGATGAAAAACAGATCGACGCGGTGACCGGACTTTCCGCCAGCGGCACCGCGTTCATTTATATTATTCTCGAATCGCTGGCCGAAGGCGGCGTAAAAGTTGGCCTGCCCCGCGACGTTTCCACCCTGCTCGCGGCGCAGACCATGATGGGCGCGGCCCGCATGGTGCTCGATACCGGCGATCATCCCGCGCTGCTGAAAGATGCGGTGACCACGCCGGCGGGATCCACCATGGACGGCATACTGGAACTCGAGGACGGCAAGCTGCGCGTCACTTTGATCAAGGCCGTGATGAAAGCCACGCAGCGCGCCAAGGAATTGATCGTCGAATCCTGATTTGTAGCTGGTTCCAAATTTAATACATCCAATCGAAGAGGAGGAATTCAAAAATGATACGCAAAGCGTCGGCAGTGTGGAACGGTTCTCTTAAGGACGGCAAGGGAACCATTTCCACCGACAGCAAGGTGCTCTCCAACGCGCAGTACTCTTTTTCCACGCGCTTTGAGAATGGCATCGGCACCAATCCCGAGGAATTGATCGCCGCGGCGCATGCCGGATGCTTCAGCATGGCTCTTTCCGCGCAACTGGGCGGCGCAGGAATCACTCCGGATTCGATCGAGACCACTGCTTCCGTTACACTCGAAAAACTGGATGCGGGCTTTACCGTCACGAAAGTTCATCTCGATGTGACGGCGAAAATTCCCGGCGCGGACGCCGCCGCATTTGAAAAAGCGGCGCAGGACGCCAAGGCGGGATGCCCCATTTCGCGCCTCCTCAAGGCCGAAATCTCCATGACCGCCAAGTTGGTTGGTGGACGCGCGACGACTGCGTAGCCCGTAGCCGCCCCGAGGATTCTGTCGGATCGTTACAGGGATTTGCTATTCGTGGCGGCGGTGTTTCGCCGGCGAGACGCCGGCGCCACTTTCGACTACTGCGCGCCAATACCTGCGTGAAGTAGACCGAGGACCAGCGCCCCAGCGCGATAATCCCCGGCTGCAATATTAGACAAGAGGGAATGGGTCTCGGGACTTAGAAACCGAACACCAATCCGCCGACGATCTGGAAAGATCTTTGATTGGTCGAAAAGAACCGGGAACCCAAGGCGTCCGCTTCGGCCCGCACAGCTAAGTGACTGCTCAAAAACACGTCCACCCCCCCTCCCGCTGGGCCGGCGAGGGCATTATTGCTTCCCAGTAAGCCCGCGGTCTGGGCGAAGCGATAGTGTTCCAGACCGACCACCACATGGATCCAGGGCTCGTATCGGCTGTGGTTGCGAAAGGCCAGTCGGGGACCCACTCCAACGAAGAATGACTTAACGCTCAAATTGGGCGGGGCGGTTGTCTGTCCCGTATTCCCGAGAAAACCCGTGCCGAACTGGGCTTCCACTCCAAACCATCGTCCGAAATACCGAGCCGCACTGACATTTAGCCCATGGGTGTTGAATGGGGCGCCGAGCAAATTGTCGCGGTTATATTGATAACCGATGGCGATCTGCCACGGGTCATAATCATGTTGACTTGTGGAACTGAACTTGGGCCTCGATCCACCGCCCCCACTCGCCCCACCCCCACCAACTCCCGCTGGTCCTTGTGCCTCTGCCGAAGCCGAAAAGAAAAGGGAAATCGCCAGTAGGAAAATCGCCACACGCATTGTGATGCCCCCTCAAGTGCACACACGATTCAAATTGGTACAACTTTTTCGATTGTAGCTGGCGTCTTCCTGTAGAAATCACGATTTGTGGCGCCACTTGCCCAATTCCATACGGAGTTAACCTTCACGTGACATTCGTGATTCCAAGCGAGTAGACCAAGACTGTTAATTCAGTTTAGGCCCGGGTGAAACAAATGGCTGCCCGCACTTAAAACCGGCGGACGGTCTTGTAGGGTCGGTCTATGCCGCATTTTCCGGAACGGATCAGGCACATTTGTGATTCCGGTGGGTCGCGACTTCGCCGCGCGAAAACTGGCTCGTGCTTGACGGATGTGTTAGGATTTCCGGCGATACGGGTGTGGGCTCTAGTTTCAGTTGAACACTCGCCGCGGCGAGCGTGGAGCCCGCCAGTTGCTTGGTATGCCGACGCAATACATTCCGGTTTTTATTTTTGCCGTGCTCGCTGCTGCGTTCCCGGCAGTGACGCTGGTGCTGTTCAAGTTCATTCGGCCGAGTCCGGTGGCCGTCGGAGCGAAGCTGAGGCCGTACGAGTGCGGCGTCGAGGCGGAAGGCGATACGCGCGGGCGTTACTCAGTCCGGTTTTACATCGTGGCGATACTTTTTGTAATCTTTGATGTGGAAACCACGTTCCTTTTCCCCTGGGCTGTGTTGTTTTCGACTCGCCAGGCAGGGTTCCGCTTGCCTGAAATTTATGCCCTGGCGAGCATGTTCGTTTTTCTGGGCATCTTGATCATCGGATACGTCTGGCTCTACCGGAAGGGCGCCCTCGAATGGGTGTAGGCAGCGCCCCTGTTTTTGGATAAGTGAATCCCGGCCACGGAAGGTGACCGGGATTTTTTTTGAGCTATGGCGAACACGGTTTTGGGTAACGCCGGGGATTGTGGCGGAACAGGTTGACTCGGTTTTCCGCCGTGTGCTAAAAGCTACAACTTAATATTGGCTGTACGGATTTGGTGCAGCCGCTCTACTCCTAATTCATGGCAAACGACCCGGAAGAGAAGCAGCCGTCCGCGAGTTCACCGACTGACCCGTCTGCGCCGAAACCGCCAGCCGCAGGGGGAGAACCCGCATCTAAACCGCCCGCCCCTCCGGCCGCGCCTGCCGCGAAACCTCCCGCTGCGCCCGGCGCACCTGCCGCAAAACCTCCGGCTGCGGCGGTACCGCCCCGGCCTCCTGCTCCACCCAAGGAAGGCCCTGTGGCGCTCGATAATGACCTCGTGAAGCGCTACAAGGAGAAATTCGGGCCAGCCATCCTGGAATCCTGGACGGATCGCAAACAGGCCATTCTGGTCGTCGCCCGGGAATTGCTCGGGGAAATTGCGCTTTATAGCCGCGATGACGAGAAATTTGACTGGCTGAGCGACCTCACAGCCGTCGACTGGCCGAAGCGCGAGAAACGGTTCGACATCGTGCTCAACATGTATTCGTTCGAAAAGAATGAGCGGCTGCGCTTGAAAGCGCACGCCTCGGCGGATGAGCGCGTCCCCAGCGTGCAGGGGATCTGGTCCACGGCGAACTGGATGGAACGCGAAGTGTACGACATGTTCGGCGTGATTTTTGAAGGCCACCCCGACCTGAAGCGAATCCTGCTTCCGGACGAGTGGCAGGGCCATCCATTGCGGAAAGACTACGACATTCTGACGCAGGATACCGCCTGGGTTCGCGAAAACCTGGGCATCGAGAGCGGACAATAGCGAATGGCCGACGAACGCATCCCGTTTGCCACCCACGCGGAACAGACCGTCCTCGGGGCGGACGAAATTGTTCTCAACATGGGACCGCAGCATCCGTCGACGCACGGTGTGCTGCGCGTCAAGCTGCGCCTGGACGGCGAAAAGGTGATCGGCTCGGAGTGCGTGATCGGCTACCTACACCGCGGCGTCGAGAAGATCGCCGAGCACCGCACCTACACGCAATTCGCGCCGTATGTGGACCGGATGGATTACGTCGCGGCGGTTTCGAACGGCCTGGGCTACTGCGAAGCGGTCGAGAAGCTGCTGGGAGCGGAAGCGCCGCCGCGGGCTCGCGTCATTCGAACGATTCTCACGGAGATGCAGCGGATTGCGAGCCACTTGTTCTGGCTGGGCACGCATGCGCTGGATATCGGCGCACTGACGCCGCTGTTTTATTGCCTGCGCGAGCGCGAAGAAATCCTGAAAATTTTCGAGAAATATTGCGGCGCGCGCCTGACCACGCACGCGTTTCGCATTGGCGGCCTGCAATATGAGGCTTACGACGAACTGGAAAAGGACGTGGAGAGGTTCTGCACGCCTTTTGACAAGCGCGTGGACGAATACGAATCGTTGCTCACCGAAAACCGCATCTGGGTGGGGCGTACCAAGGGCGTGGGCATTCTCACCGCCAAGGAAGCGATCGATTACGGCGCCTCCGGGCCGGTGCTTCGAGCCAGCGGCGTGAAATGGGATATTCGCAAGGCCATGCCTTACGCCGCATACGACCAGTACAAATTTGAAATCCCCACCGGAAAGAATGGCGATACCTACGACCGGTACATTGTGCGCATGGAAGAAATGCGCCAGTCGCGGCTGATCTGCCTGCAGGCCATCGAAAATATTCCGGCCGGGCCAATCATGGGCAAGGTAGGAAAAGTGCTGAAGCCGCCGCCTGGCGAAGTCTACCACTCGATTGAAGCGCCCAAGGGCGAGCTAGGCTATTACATTATCAGCGACGGAACGACGCAGCCGTACCGCGTGAGGATTCGCCCGCCCTCGCTTATTAATCTCGAGGCGTTTGACAAAATGATTCGCGGGCACCTGGTGGCGGACGTAGTGGCTATCATCGGGACGCTCGATATCGTGCTCGGAGAGGTCGACCGGTAGCGCCATGCTAATGAACGTCCTCCATTTCGTGATTTCCATTTGGGTGCCCCTGGTTTGCGCGCTCATCATCGTGGCCGTTTTGCCGCTCGTTGCCGGATACATCGTTTTGATGGAACGGAAAGTCATGGCGGACATGCAGGCGCGGCTCGGCCCCATGCGCGTCGGGCCGCACGGATTGCTGCAGCCCATCGCCGACGCGCTGAAACTTTTGATCAAGGAAGACATCATCCCGGATGAAGCGGACAAAGCGATTTTCTGGTTCGCGCCGCTGATCTCGGTTACCGCGGCCATGCTGGCGATGTCGGCGCTGGCGATTGGACCATGGTTTCAGATTGCTGATTTGAACGTTGGATTGCTTTTTGTTGTGGGGATCAGCGCGCTGGGGATTTTCGGGATTGTGCTTGGCGGATGGTCCTCCAACAGCCACTATTCGCTGCTCGGCGCATTGCGTAGCGCGGCGCAACTGGTGAGCTACGAAACCGCGGCCGGCATGGCCATCGTGGGCGGACTTCTGCTGGCCGGGACATTATCGACGCGTGAAATTATTCAGGCGCAGAACGATTACGGAGTGTGGTTTGCGATCGCCGCGCCGGTCGGATTTTTTGTGTACCTGGTTGCCTCCATTGCCGAGACCAATCGTGCGCCTTTCGATTTGCCGGAAGCCGAATCGGAGCTGGTCGCCGGGTACATGACGGAGTACAGCGGGTTTCGCTGGGCGCTCTATTTCCTCGCGGAATACACGAACATGGTCGTGGTGGCGTCGATCGCCACAACGCTGTTTCTGGGCGGTTGGCTGCGGCCGTTTGCGGGCACGCCGGCGTTCAATTTTCTGGATTATTTGCCCTCTGTGCTGATGCTGGGCGTTGGCGGATATTGTTTTTATCGCGCGCCGAAGCAGCCGGTAAAAGTGCAGAGTCTTTTTATGGTGGCCGTGGGGCTGCTGATGATTTTAGCCGCGATCATTCTTGCGGCGCCGCTGGTTCCTGCCGTCTCCAATTTACTTCCCGGATTGAAGCCGGGGCTTCACGGGGCGTTCTGGTTCCTGTTGAAAGTGGGTCTGTACATTTATCTGTTCATGTGGCTCCGGTTTACGTTCCCGCGGTACCGGTTCGATCAGTTGATGCGCCTGGGCTGGCAATTTTTGATTCCGCTTTCCATCGTGAACGTGATGGGGATCGGCTTGGCCCTCGTGCTGCACAGGCATTGGGGATGGGGGCACTTGCCGGCGTTTGGTCTGACGACGTTGCTGACGCTGGCGGTGGCCGCATGGCTGGGTTGGGCGGAAGAGAAGAAAGACAAAGTGCATGTGTTCGTCGGGGAAACTTAGGAGGTTTTTGTAGCACAGCCACTCCTGGCTGTGCGGTTTTCGCAGCGTTTAAAAAAGGCGCACAGCAGGGAGTGGCTGTGCTACACAGGCGAGGATGCTCGATCACATCGTATTTTATTTTTTTGCGGCGCTGGCCGTGGTTTCCGCGATTCTGGTAGTGACGCGGCGCAACGTGGTGCAGAGCGCGATCTTCCTGATCACGGCGCTCCTGGCGACGGCGGGCATCTTTTTGCAATTGCACGCGGAGTTTTTGTTCATCGTGCAGGTGATTCTTTACGCCGGCGGCATCATGGTGCTGTTCGTGTTCGTCATCATGCTGATCAACATGGATGTTTCGCTGCACCAAGTCCAGTTCAACCGGCAATGGTGGCTTGGATTGCTGTTGGCGCTGGTGCTCGGGGCGGAGCTCACGATTGCGATCGCTATCGGGCGGTCCCACCTATCGTTTGGCGAGCCCGCGCCGGCAAGCGCGCTCGAGCCCAGCACGCAGCTGGTGGGCAAAGTTCTGTTCAGTGAATATATGCTCCCATTTGAAATCGCGTCGATCCTGCTGCTGGTGGCCATGATCGGCGCGGTGGTGATGGCCAAGAAGAAAATATGAAGAGGCGGGTATGGCGATGATTCCGATCAGCCAGTATTTGTTCCTGGGCATGGTGCTGTTCACGATCGGCGCGATCGGAGTGGTCACGCGCCGGAACGTGATTATTATCCTGATGTCCATCGAGCTTATGTTGAACGCCGTGAACATCAATCTCGTGGCGTTCTCGCGCCTGGTCGGTTCGGCCGAAGGGCACGCGTTCGCCATTTTCATTATCACCGACGCAGCAGCGGAAGCGGCCGTGGGGCTGGGCATCATCATCGCGTTTTTCCGCAATCGTGAGACGTTGCTGGGCGATGAGATGGATTTGATGAAGTGGTAGGAAGGCAGTGACTAGTGACTGGTGACTAGTGACTAGTGAAAGCGCGGATGCGCGGTAGTTGAGATTTCAGAGTTGAGAGCCATAGCGCGACGTGCAGGGGCTTGTAGAAACCGAACACTATGATGCCGACGGAATATTTTCTTGCGCATATCTGGCTGATCCCGCTGTTTCCACTCGTGGGCGCGGCGATCATGCTGCTGATTGGCAAGCGCCTCCCGAATGCGGCGGTGAACGTCATTTGCGTCGGCACGCCTTTTCTGGCGATGTGCTATGCGTTCGGCGCGATCTGGCAACTCGTAGCGCGGCCCGCCACGGAACGCCTGGTCAACTACAACCTGTTTGACTGGGTTCCCGCTGGAATCATGCATACGACCGCCGGACGCGTGATGGATTTCCATGTGCCGTGGGGCATGCTGATGGACCCGTTGACGGCGGTGATGCTGCTAGTTGTCACCGGCGTTGGATTCCTGATTCATGTGTATTCCACCGGCTACATGGCGCACGAAGGAGGCTACTACCGCTTCTTCGGCTACCTGAATTTGTTCATGTTCTCGATGCTGGTGCTGGTCCTGGCGAACAATTTGCTGTTGCTGTTCGTCGGTTGGGAAGGCGTCGGTCTGTGCAGCTATCTCCTGATCGGCTTTTACTTCCTGAGGAAATCGGCAACGGACGCGGGCAAAAAGGCGTTCATCGCCAACCGCATTGGGGACGCAGGTTTCATCCTGGGACTGTTCCTGATGCTGGGCACGCTGGGCACGATTCAGTTTACGGAGCTCGGACCGGCGATTGCTGCGGGGCATTTTGCCATGGGCGATGCCACGCTGACGGCGATTGCGCTGTTGCTCTTCGTGGGCGCGACAGGGAAATCGGCTCAGCTTCCGTTGTACGTCTGGTTGCCGGACGCCATGGAAGGTCCGACGCCGGTCAGCGCATTGATTCACGCGGCGACGATGGTGACGGCGGGCGTGTATATGATTGCGCGCACAAACGCGGTTTTCTCGATGGCGCCCAAGGCTCTCGCCGTGGTCGCCGTGGTCGGCTGCGTCACCTCTCTCTTCGCGGCGACGATCGGCCTCTTGCAAAACGATATCAAGAAGGTGCTCGCTTACTCGACTATTTCGCAGTTGGGCTACATGTTCCTCGCCTGCGGAGTCGGCGCGTTCACTGCGGGCGTGTTCCACCTGATGACCCACGCGTTTTTCAAAGCTCTGCTCTTCCTCGGATCGGGCAGCGTGATTCACGCGCTCTCCGGGGAACAGGACATGCGCAAGATGGGCGCACTGTGGGAAAAAATTCCGACGACGGCGAAAACATTTGTCGTCGCGTCGATCGCGATCGCGGGTATACCGCCGCTGGCAGGTTTCTTCAGCAAGGACGCGATTTTGGGCCACGCATTTGAGTACAGCCCGATCCTTTGGCTGCTGGGATTTATCACCGCGGGAATGACGGCGTTTTACATGTTTCGCCTTGTGAACATGACGTTCTTCGGCCAGTCCCGCGTCGATCACGAAGTCGAGCACCACATTCACGAGTCGCCGAGTTCGATGACCGTGCCCCTGATGATTCTTGCCGTACTTTCCATGATCGGCGGCTGGGTCGGCTGGCCGGAATCGCTCGGCGGCAGCGACCGCTTCTCCAAATTCCTCGAACCTGTGATGGCCAAGCATGCGGAAGGGGCGGCTGAGGTGGCTGGCGCCGCACAGGCGTCATCGGGCGCAGCGACGGAATATTTGCTGATGCTCGCGTCTGTTGCCATCGCAGCGGGAGGCATCTGGCTGGCGTACCGCTGGTACATCCAGCGTCCCGAAGTGCCCGACAAGATCGCAGCCTGGAGCCCGTTCCTCTACCGCCTGGTCTACAACAAGTATTACGTGGACCAGCTGTACGACGCGATGTTCGTGAATCGTGTGAAGGATCTGGCGCTCATGTTGGGCTCTTTCGACGTGAACTTCATCAATGGGCTGGGCGTGGACGGCTCCGGCTGGCTGACGCGCTTGACCTCGAGCATTTCCGGCATTTGGGATTCCTGGATTGTGGACGGCCTGGTGAATCTGTCCGCGCGGATCGTATGGCTCTTCAGTTGGCCGGCGCGCATGCTGCAGACCGGCCGCGTGGCGCGATATGCCCTGTTCATGCTGGCGGGTGTGTTGATTTTCCTGGGCTATTATTTGCACATTTCGGGACTTACACTTAGAAACCTGTTGCAGCGTTAGAAGAAGGCGAGGCAGGAAGATGGACTTTTACAACACTCATATCCTGACGGTGGTGCTGTTCACGCCGTTGGTGGGGTCGCTGCTGCTGCTGTTCGTGCCGCGCGACAGCGCCAACGCGCACCGCGTCATCGGCAATCTTTTCGGCTTCCTCGGGCTGATCGTTTCGCTGCCGCTGATCACGCGATTCAGCCTTAGCCCAACCGCAGATCGCTATCAATTTAAGGAAACTTACGACTGGATTCCTTCCATTGGCGCGCACTACTCGCTGGGCATTGACGGCATCAGCCTACTACTCGTCATGCTGACAACCCTTCTCGGCGCGATCTCGATTCTTTCGTCCTGGAGCGCGATCAAGATCCGCACGAAGGAATACTACATTCTGTTCCTCCTGCTTCAGGTCGGCATGCTGGGCGTTTTCATGGCCCTCGATTTTTTCCTCTTTTACATGTTCTGGGAAGTGATGCTCGTGCCCATGTATTTCCTGATCGGCGTCTGGGGCAGCGACCGCCGCTTGTACGCCGCGATCAAATTTTTCCTGTACACCCTGATCGGCTCGGTGATCATGCTGCTCGGAATCCTGGCGTTGTATTTCAAGGCCGGCGGCGGCACGTTCGATATGCCCACGCTCCTCGCCTCCGCTGCGCAATTTGACACGCGCACGCAAGTGCTGCTGTTCTGGGCGTTTTTCTTCGCGTTTGCAATCAAGGTGCCGATGTTCCCGTTTCACACCTGGCTTCCGGACGCGCACACCGAGGCGCCCACGGCCGGTTCCGTCATCCTGGCCGGCGTTCTGCTGAAAATGGGAACGTACGGCTTCATCCGCTTCTCGCTGCCGCTGCTGCCGCAGGATGCCGCGGCGCGCCAAAAGATTGTCACGATCATGATGGTCGTCTCGGTCATCGGGATTATCTACGGCGCTCTTGTCTGCATGATGCAGAAAGACATGAAGAAGCTGATCGCCTACAGCTCGGTGAGCCACCTGGCTTTCTGCACGCTCGGAATTTTCGCGCTGACGCCGCACGGGCTTTCCGGCAGCGTGATCCAGCAGATCAACCACGGAATTTCCACCGGCGCGCTCTTCTTGATCGTGGGCGTGCTTTATGAGCGCAGGCACACGCGCCTGATTTCCGAGTACGGCGGCCTCTCGACGCCCATGCCGGCCTTCGCTGCCATCTACATGATTGCTTCGCTCAGTTCGCTGGGCCTGCCGCTGCTCAACGGATTCATCGGGGAATTCACCATTCTGCGCGGCACCTTTGAAGTCAGTTTCAGGTACACGGCGTGGGCCGTGATCGGAATTATCCTCGGCGCCGCTTACCTGCTGTGGCTCTACCAGCGCGTGATGTTCGGCCCGGTCACCAATCCAGCGAACGAGCATCTACCAGACCTCAACGCGCGCGAATATGCCACGCTGATTCCGCTCGTAATTCTCGCTTTCTGGATCGGCATCTATCCGAAGCCGCTGTTTCGCGTGCTGGACCGGCCGGTGCAGCTGATTGTCGAGCAGGTCAATCCCGGATATTACGGCGCGGAGCGCGCAGCAGCTCCTACTCCTGCTTTGGCTCCCGCGGAAGCCGGAGTCGGGACGCAAGCCATGCCCGGAATGAGTATGCCGTCCAGCACCGGGATAGCACCCGCTCCGGGTGCGGAGAAGAAGTAGGCGAGCCGATATGCTTAAGGCGTTCCAGACATTCATGCAGGAAGGCGGCGGCGGGCTGCTGCTGCCAGAAATGATGCTGGTCCTGTTTGCCATGGGCATCCTGCTCACGGATTATTTGCTGGAGGCTCGCGACAAGTATTTCAATGCCCTGATGGCCATGCTCGGCGTGATGTTCAGCGGCATCGTCCTCTGGAAATTGCGCGAGGCTGCCGAAAGCGGGCGAGCCTATGGGTTCAGCGACTCGCTGCTGGTCGATCCGTTTTTTGTTTTTTTCGGCTTCATTTTCCTCATCGCCACGGCGCTGGTCATTATCCTTTCCGTTCGCTACCTGCAACTCGAGGACGAAAATCACGGCGAGTATTACGCCCTGATGCTCTTCGCCACGGTCGGCATGATGTTCATGGCCTCCGGCTACGACCTGGTCGTGCAATTCCTGGGCCTCGAAACGATGGCCATCAGCTTTTACGTGCTGGCGGGATTTTTGCGGCGCGATAAGCGTTCGAACGAAGGCGCGGTGAAATACCTGCTGCTGGGCGCGTTCAGCTCGGCGATTCTGGCCTATGGCTTTTCGATCCTCTACGGGATTGGCGCTATGGCCAACCTAAGCGCTATTGGGGAGGCGCTGCCTCCCAGGACCAATCTGGACGTAGTTGCGGCTGCGGTGGCATCTCGAACCGAGCCGGACCTGTTCGTGCTTCTGGCGCTCGCTACGGTGGCTGCGGGGCTATTTTTTAAAGTGGCCGCCGTCCCGTTCCACCAGTGGGCTCCGGACGTGTACGAGGGCGCTCCCACGCCGATCACGGCCTACATCAGCGTTGCTTCGAAAACGGCGAGCTTTGCCCTGTTGCTGCGCCTGCTGCTCACCGTATTCTGGCCGGTCCGGGTCGATTGGGAGATGCTCATCGCGGCGGTAGCCATCGCGTCCCTCACGGTCGGGAACCTGGCGGCCATCACGCAGACCAATGTGAAGCGCATGCTGGCCTACTCCTCAATTTCGCATGTGGGCTATGTCCTGCTCGGGATCGTGGCGGCCGCTTCCAGCCCTCTTGGATTCCTGACCGGGATGAAGGGTGTGGCGTTTTACCTCTTCGCTTATGCGTTCATGACCATCGGAGCGTTCGCTGTCCTGATCGTGCTGCAGCGGCAGGGAATCATCGGCGATGAGCTGGACGATCTAAATGGACTGTACCAGCGCAGCCCGTTGTCCGCCTTGGTCCTGCTGATCTTCATGCTGTCGCTTGCCGGGATTCCGCCTCTGGCGGGCTTCGTTGGGAAGTATTTTATTTTGCAGGCGCTGATCCAGACGGGGCATATTCGCCTTGCGATCTTCGGCGCACTCTACATTGTCCCGGCGCTGTACTACTATTTCCGCATCGTGATGCACGCGTATTTGTATGAACCGGGTAACACGCCTTTGCCGATCGTCACCTTTGGGCAGAGGGTCGCTTACGCCGTGTTGTGCTTCGTGACCGTCGCCGCAGGAGTCTACCCGGAGCCGTTCGTGCGCCTGGCGACCTACTCGCTCTTCTTCCCAGCAGGTTTCAGTGGCCACTGAAGAACCAGGCTCGCCTTCCTCACCATCGCCGCGAAAACGGCCTGCAGAAGGTATACGACAATTCTCCGATATAATGGAGCTGCCGATCCTGCTGGTCGCAAGCGTCGCGATTGGCGGGGGAGCTGGGTATTTCCTGGACAAGCGCTTTCATACATCGCCTCTATTCACTCTGATCCTTGGCTTGCTTGGCTTTGCCGCGGGCATGATTCAATTAGTGCGGCGCTTGTCAAAGGACACTTAGGACCATGGCCGAGTCCGACTCCATATATATTGCCGCCGAGCATCGCATCGAGTGGATGACGCTTGCCTTCGGATTGGCCGGCGCCGCGTTTACCCTCCTGCGCTGGGGCTGGCGTCCGGGAGCGGGGGTAGCTCTGGGTGCCGCTCTCGCTTGGCTAAATTTTCGCTGGCTGAAGCAGGGAGTGACCGCGTTCGTTAAAGTTTCCACGGCGCAGGCGAACTCAGCGCGCGTTCGGGTGCCCGTGGGCGTTTACGCTAAGTTCTTTGGACGCTTCGCTTTGCTGCTCGTGGTGGTCTATGTTATTCTTTCGCGTTCCTGGTTGCCTGTGGCCGCGGTGCTCGGAGGATTGTTCGCGGTGGTTGTGGCCGTGATGATTGAACTGATGTGGGAATTGGTGCGCACCGGACGGGGAACGGAAACACACACTTAGAGCCTTCTTTCGCGGGGCTCCATCCCGGGGTCAACTGGAAAAATGGAAGAGCAAGTCTTAGGTGTGACAAAACTGGTCAACGCGCTCCTGGGAAAGCCGGCGTTGGCACTGCTCGCGGCGCTGCACATTCATCTCGAAAATTCCGAGTACCCAATCCCGAATCACATCGCCATGGAATTGGTGGTTTTTCTTATCGCGATTGTGTTTTTTACGTGGCTGAAGGGGCGCCTGTCGGTGGACAATCCCGGCGGGGCACAGCAGTGCATGGAAGCGCTCCTGACAAATTCCATGGGAGTGGGCGCGCGCGATCTGCTCGAGGACACCGCCGGCCACAACGCCGTGAAATACCTGCCCATGATCGGCAGCATTGGCATGTTTGTTTTAATGTGCAATTTGATCAGTCTGGTTCCCGGTTTTTCTTCTCCGACGGCTGAGAAGTCTGTGCCGCTGGGCTGCGCCATCGTCGTTTTTCTTTATTACAACTGGGCAGGCTTGCTGCAGCATGGACCGCTCAAATACGGCAAACATTTTCTGGGGCCTGTTCTGGCGATGTCTCCGATCATGTTTATCGTCGAAATTGTCAGCCATCTCGCTAGGCTCCTCTCGCTTACGGTCCGTCTCTGGGTCAACATGCTGGTGAGCGAACTGCTGTACGTAACGTTTCTCGGTTTGACGCTGTCGCTGTTTTTCTATGTGGAAAAGCTCAATGTGCTGGGGTACGCGCTGGCGCCGCTTCCGCTGCTGGCCCCGCCGCTTTTTCTGCTTTTGCACATTTTTGTAGGATTCGTGCAGGCGTTTGTTTTCACTTTGTTGCCGATCATCTATTTGGGCGGCGCAGTAGGCGAAGAACACTAATCGGCGCGCCGATTTTGTAGAGTTCCAATTCATACTCATACCGGCATGATCCGCTGTCTCGCGTGAGCCCGGCTGCAAGAGGGCTGTCCGGGAACCACCTCCGAGCGGCTAATTCTTAGCGAAGGAGAAACACGATGAAGAAGTCTTCGATGATTCTGTTTGCGCTTCTGGCAGTCGCTTTCGTCGCTCCGGCTGTATTCGCGCAGACGAGTGCGGGAGGCGCCGCGGAGCCGACCAACTGGGTGGCCATCACTTCGGGCTTTGCCATGGCGATCGCCTCGGCATTTTGCGGCATGGCTCAGGCTCGAGCGACGTCCTCGGCCTGCGAGGGACTGGCTCGCAACCCGGGCGCGGCAGCTCCGATCCGTTTCGCGCTGCTGCTGGCGCTCGTGCTGATCGAGTCGATGGCGCTGTACACGTTTGCCATTATCTTCGCCAAGGTCAAGTAAGGAAGCAATTTCGATTTTGATTTCCTGCGGCACGCTCTCGGACGGTCGAAGGCGTGCCGTTTGTTTTAAGTGGCGCATGCTTTAGCTTGCGGGTTTTCCACGTGCACCAAACCAAGCCCCGCAAGCTAAAGCGTGCGCCACTGAAACCTATCGAATGTTCAGTGCGGCTTTGGCGGCGAAATCGATGATCCGCGCGGGGAACAATCCTGCGAAGACGGTGCCGACGGCGGCGATCCACAATACGACTGAGAGCGTCCAGGGGACGGGCTCGGCGGTGATTTCCACCGTCGGCTCGCACATATACATGGCGACGATGACGCGCAGGTAGTAGTAAGCGCCGAGGACACTGTTCAGGGCCAGCAGGATCGCCAGCCAGATCAAGTTGGATTCGAGCGCGGCATTGAAGACGTAGAATTTTCCGAGGAACCCCGCTGTGATGGGCAAGCCCAGAAGCGAGAGCAGAAATAGCGACAGGCATGCGGCGAGCGCGGGCTGCCGCCGCGCCAGGCCAGTAAAATCCTCGATGTCCACATGGCGCTCGCCCGGCCCGCCCAGGTGCGCGACGATCAGGAACGCGCCCATCTTCACAATGACGTAGCCGACCAGGTAGAACAGCGCCGCGGCAATGCCCGCTTCGGGATGATCCGTGGCGGCCGCGGCCGCGAGCGCGACGAGAATGTATCCCGCGTGCGCGATCGAGCTGTAGGCCAGCATGCGCTTCACGCTCGTTTGCACGATCGCCGACAAATTTCCGACAAACATGCTGAGCGCGGCCGCCACCCACAGCGCCCAGAACCACAGCGGCGCCGCGGCATCCACGCAGGCCATGATGCGCAATGCCAGGGCGAATGCGGCGGCCTTGGGCCCCGTCGAAAGCAGCGCGGTCACCGGCGCGGGAGCGCCTTCGTAGACGTCCGGCGTCCAAAGTTGGAAGGGCGCGGCTGCAACTTTAAAGGCCAGGCCGATAAAAATAAATCCGAGGCCGATCTTCAAGAGGGTATGCGCGGAATTGTTGGCGAGCGGCGTCATCAGGTCGAGGTGCGTTGATCCCGTGGCGCCGAAGGACAGCGCGATCCCGTACAGAAAAAATGCGGTGGCGAACGATCCCAGCAGGAAATATTTCATCGCCGCTTCGTTCGAGCGCGGGGCATCGCGCCGGTAACTCGCCAGAATATAGGAAGCGATGGAGCTCATTTCCAGGCCGATGAAGGCCGTCAGTAACTCGTGGGCACCGGCCATCACGCCCATGCCGGCCGTGGCAAACAGGATCAACGCGCAAAACTCGGCGGCGTCCAGATCGTCGCGCTGGAGGTAGCCGATCGAACCGAGAATTGCCAGGAAGGCCGCGCCGCAGACGATCCAGTGCACAAACAGGCTGAAAGAATCGGCGCGAAAAAGGCCCGAATAGGCGAGGCCAGGTTGCGTCGCGGGATAGAACGTAGCGGCGAGCGCGAGTGCAGCACCGGCCAGCGAAACGCCCGCCAGCACGCCGTGGCGCGCCTTCGACACGACCGGCGCCAGAAGCATGACCAGCATCCCGAATCCGCAGAGAACGATTTCGGGCGCAATCCTGTACAAGTCTTGGATGGGTGGGAACATTTATTTCAATTTCACCGAGTCCGTTGCGTTTTCGTACGCCGCGGAATTCAGGCCAGGCCGCGTCATGAATGCATGATCCAATTCCAGGCTGCTCGTGCCGGGAGCGCGCGCGCCGCCGGCGTTGTACGCCTGGGGGCGCTGCATGAGCTGCAAGACGTTTTGCGTAAACGCTTC
Source organism: uncultured Acidobacteriota bacterium (assembly GCA_963813185.1). Classification (GTDB taxonomy): domain Bacteria; phylum Acidobacteriota; class Terriglobia; order Acidiferrales; family UBA7541; genus Palsa-360. The sequence continues at coordinate 36,875 of CAWEYA010000015.1, read as the reverse complement.
GGTCCGGCGCGTGAAGAACGGCGAGCCGATGCCCATCCACAACATTAACGCCGCCAGCACGAACAAAATCCCGCGCTCGCGCTTATCCAAGTCCGGAAGCTTGCCGTTCTTGTCTTGCGTGATGCTGCCAAAGAATACGCGCTGGTACGACCAGAGCAGATAAACCGCCGAGAAAATGACGCCGAGCGCGGCCCAGGAAGCCCAATCCGCATGTTTCTGAAACGTCCCCGCCAGGATCAGAAACTCGCCGACGAAACCGTTGAGCATGGGCAGTCCCGCGGAGGCAAAGCAAGAAAATAAATAGAGCGCCGCCAGAGCAGGCATGGGCGTGGCCATGCCGCCGAATTCCGAAATCAGGTGCGTGTGGCGGCGGTCATACAACATCCCGACGCACAGAAATAAAGCGCCCGTCGAAATTCCGTGATTGAGCATTTGGTAGACGGCGCCCTGAATGGAAATCTGATGAAACGCGAAAACTCCGAGCACCACGAATCCCAGGTGGCTCACCGAGGAGTACGCCACCAAGCGCTTCAAATCCACCTGCACCATGGCCACGAGCGCCCCGTATAACCGACTTCCGCAACCCGCTGGACGTCGAGCATTTCCGGCGCCTTATCACGGAGGTTTCCGGCCGGCCGAGCTAGTCGGTACGAGCTATGCGGCTGGCACCCCAGAGTACAGCTGGACTCGCTTGGCCGTGGAGCGGCAGCTCACACACATTAATACACATCTTGCCACGGTGAGCGAATACCTTCGTAGTGCCCGGATGTCAGGTGACCTGACCACGTTTACCCTCAGGCATTTCATACTCCGGTCAGCCGACGCGATTAGCGCGTTTTCCAGGACACTGGATGCTCTGGAAGCCACGCCGGGGAATTCTCGGCGGCACAGGCTGCTCGATGACTACGAGGCCGCCTGGCGGTCACTGGAAGCACTGCTGTGGAAAATACATGACGAGCTTCTGACGCAGCCGCAATCCGGGTCGAGATGACGGTGCCATGCTCGCAGCCATGTTCTCCGATCCAGGGAACGGCGATGATCACTGGCTCAGCGAGCTTATCGCAAAGATCAATGAAATCACGAATAAACTTCAGGGTCCAATTTCACGTATCGGATCGCTCCCCTACCCCAAGGAGGAAGATGTCAAGGAGGCGGACGACTTGGTGACTCAGCTCCTCGGCCTGATCAGCGAGCAGATCATCCCCCGTCGTCTGCAACTCAGCCAGACCGCCTCAGCGCCCGGATCAGCTTCCAGCCTCAATAAAGCACTCAATGAGCTGAACCTGTCGGGCCAGAAGGCGCTAACGGCCATGGCCGTGTACAGCCAGACGGTTGGCAATGAAAATCGGCAACAGATGAAAAAACAGCGCTCCAACAAAAGATACGCCGCAGATCAGCGATCTCTTCAGGACCTGCGATTCGATGCGGCGGGCGAAGTCACCAAACTGCTCACCGCCTCAGCGGGGTTCATACGATTTATTGCGTAGTGAATCCGGTAAGAGGCCGCGAACCCGCCCGCCCCGCGTCGAGAGCCCTCACGAGCGCGTCCACAGCATGCCGAGCCCCAATCAGGGCGTCCACCAAGTCGCGGGAAGTCACGCCCGCAGACCGATCCGATTGATCCGCACGTTCGCTCGCTACGCTAGGGACGCAGCCGACTGGGTCAGAACACATGTTCCCTAGTGTCGAACTTGTGTTCTCTAAAGTCAAGAGCGCGGAGCAACGAGAACGTCAAGCGGTGCGGCCGGTCATGGCGGAGGCGCCGCGGGTGTTGATGACCCGGTCCGGGCCGATGCCGAACTCGCTCGGCGCGGGTGCAGCCGCCGTCTAGCCAGTCGAGCTGGCCGGGGGCGTGGGCGTCGGTGTCGATCGCGAAGACGCAGCCGAGCTCGACCGCCAGCCGCAGCAGGTCGTCGGGCGGGTCCTGGCGCTCGGGGCGGCAGTTGATCTCGACCGCGACGCCGTGGTCGCGGCAGGCGGTGAACACCGCCTCGGCGTCGAACTCCGACTGCGGGCGGCCGCGGCCGGTGAGCAGCCGCCCGGTGCAGTGGCCGAGCACGTCGGTGTGCGGGTTGGCGATCGCGGCGAGCATCCGCTCGGTCATCGGCGCGGCCGGCATCCGCAGTTTGGAGTGCACGCTGGCGACGACGACGTCGAGCTGGCCGAGCAGCTCGTCGGTCTGGTCGAGCGAGCCGTCGTCGAGGATGTCGACCTCGATCCCGGGCAGGATCCGGAACGGCGCCAGGGTCGCGTTCAGCTCTTCGATCAGCTCCAGCTGGGCGCGGAGCCGGTCGGCGGACAGGCCGTTGGCCACCGTCAGCCGGGGCGAGTGGTCGGTCAGCGCCATCCACTCGTGGCCGAGGTCGCGCGCGGCCAGCGCCATCTCCAGCGGCGGGCTGCCGCCGTCGGACCAGTCCGAGTGCGCGTGGCAGTCGCCCCGCATCGCGGCGCGCAGCGCGGACGGCGGGGCGGGCGGGCCGCCGTCGAGCAGCCGGGTCAGGTACTCCGGCTCCTGGCCGGCCGCCGCCTGCGCGATCACCAGGGCGGTTGCCTCGCCGATCCCGGGCAGCTGCTGCAGCGTCCCGTCGCGCAGCCGGTCGGCCAGCTCCCCCGGCGCCAGCCCGCCGACAACCTCAGCGGCGCGCCGGAACGCCCGGACCCGGTACGTCGGCGCGCCGGACCGCTCGAGCTGGAACGCGATCTGCCGCAACGCCTGCACGGGATCCACGCCTGCCAGCTTACGAACCCGCCGCCGACGCGATCGCAACGGTCTGAGAATGAGCGGTGAGGATGAGAGCCGGCCGGGACCGTTCGGGATAACTCTTGATTTTGAACCGAGGAAAACTACGGCAACCACGGGGCCCGATAGGATCGGTGGTGCCCTTTCCCGCGCGCGGAAGAAGAAGACGCCTGATGCCCGACCTGCCGCCCGCAGCCCCCGAGCCGGAGCCCGCTGATCCGATCGGCCTGAAATATCCCAACACGGCCCGCGTCTGGAACTACCACCTGCGGGGGAAGGACAACTTCGCGGTCGACCGGCAGGCGGCCGAGGCGGTCGAGGCGATGTCGGTGAAGATCGGCGTGCCGCTCGCCGCCGACACGGCCGTTGAAGGCCGTCACCTGCTGCAGCGGATGGTGGACTACATGCTCGGCCAGGGCATCCGCCAGTTCCTCGACCTTGGCTCGGGGTTGCCGAGCATGGCCAACACGCACCAGATCGCGCACCGGGTGGACCCCGAGGCGCGGGTCGTCTACATCGACATTGACCCGATGGTCTCCACCCATGCCTCCGCGCTGATGGCCGGCGCCAACGTCGTCACGCTCCGCGCGGATCTGCGCGAGCCGGAGCAAGTGCTCGGCAACCCGCAGGTGCGGGACACCCTCGACTTCGGGCAGCCGATCGGGGTCATGTTCGCCTGCGTCCTGCACTGCCTGTGGGACAAGGAAGATCCGTGGGCGGTGGTGCGGCAGTTCCGGGACGCGGTGCCGTCGGGCAGCCACCTGGCGCTGAGCCACATGACCAACGAGGCTCACCCGGAGGGGGCCCAGGCGCTCTTCCAGATGACCCAGGATCTGCACTGGAACACCCCGCTCATATCGCGCAGCCGCGCTGACATCATGCGGCTGTTCGACGGCTTCACCCTGGTCGAGCCGGGCCTCGTGCCGCCCGCGCAGTGGCGGCCTGACCTGGACAACCCGCTCGTCAGCGCGCGAGACGACGACGGCGACGATGCGACCGTGCTCAAGCTGGTCGTCCCCGAGCGGCCCAAGGACGATCCCGGGGCGGCGTGGCACCTGTGCGGGATCGGCGTCAAGCCGTAGTCGGTCCGCCGGTGTAGTCGATCTTGAACAGAGTTGGCGACTCGATCGTGGTCGTGGCCACCGTGGTGCCGTTCTCCACCATGTTCAGCACCGTGTCGGCCGCGCCCCCTTCCGCGAGGAAGTCCAGGCCACGGCCGGCGTAGGCCGAGTTGAAGTAGATCTCGCTGAAGTCCGGCAGCAGCGCCTGGCCGGTTGACAGCTCCGGCCGTTCGAGTATCCACTCGGCCTGGTTTTCCATGGAGGCGGTGCCGGGCGGGGCGGTCAGCGGGATCTGCCCGAACCCGACGTGCACTCCGGTGGTCATGTTGATCATGCTGAAGCTCGCCTCGGTCGGGGATAGCAGGCAGATCAGGCCGCTGATCGTGTCACCGAAACTGAGCGGGAAGTTCGAGATCGCCACCCACGGGGACGGCGCGAAAGCGGACCACCACTCGTGCCACGCGAAGCAGGACATGGTGGGCCTGCCCTTCGAGGCCCGCGAAGAGACCTGCATCGTGCCGATCTGGGTGACGTCGGTGACCCCGTCGATGCCGATCCAGGTGGCGGCCCACCAGCTGCCCGGGCCTTCGCCGCCGGGCTCGACGTTAGGAACGTTCCAGGTGCCGAAGACCCACTCGAACGCCTCGCCCGCCGGGGCGTGGGTCACGGTGCCCGACCAGGTGCCGTTGGTGCCGTTCGCGTCCGGGCGCGGGCGGTCCGCCCGGCGATGCCGGGGACCAGCTCCTCGACCGGCTGGAAGACGGGCGTGATGTAGCTGAGCTTGCGGGAGAAGACATCGTCCCAGACGGCCGCGAGTTCCGGGCGGACGCGCGGGATCGGGTCGCTGCGGCAGGCCGTAGCGGCGCAGCTCGAGCGGCGACGCGGCGCGCGGATCGAAGCCGTCGGGCGGCAAGGGATGGGTCCAGGTGCTGCCGGGACTGGTCTCGGAAGTTCGGTTGGACATGTCTTCTCCTTGCCTAAGGGGCCGCCGGCTGGCAAGGGAACGTCGTTCCCTCTCTTGCACAGAGGGGACCGACCCTCGGTGAGATACATCGGGTGTCAGGCGACGACGAGCGGGCGGGCGGCCGGGGAGGACCGGTCGAGGGTCGTCCAGACTTCGCGGAGCCGGGTGACCGCGCGCTCTAGCACCTCGGCGGGCTGGGTGTAGGGCAGCCGCAGGTACCGCTCGAGGGTTCCGTCGGCGCCGAATCGCGAGCCGGGGACGATCTGGACGCCGGCCGATCGGGCGAGCACGGTCAGCGGCGTTGACAGCGGCGCGTCCAGCTCGGCCCAGAGCGACAGGCCGCCCTGCGGCGCGCTGACCCGCCAGCCGGGCAGGTCCCGGGCCAGCGCCGCCAGCAGCGCGTCGCGCTGGGGTTGCACCTCCGCGACCCGGGCGGCGGCCAGTTCGTCGAGGCGGTCCACCAGTTCAACGGCGACCAGCTGGTCAAGCAGCGCCCCGCCCATGTCGGTGGCGGCGCGGAGCGCGGCCACCTGCTGGACGAGGTCGGCCTGGGCGCGGATCCAGCCGATGCGCAGCCCGCCCCACACCGTCTTGGACAGCGACCCGATCGTGACGACGGCGGGGTCGATCGCGGCGGCCGGCGTGGCCGGGCCGGTGAAGCCGAGGTCGACGAAGGTCTCGTCGACGATGACGGTGGTGCCGGCCCGGCGGGCGGCGCGCAGCACGGCGCGCCGTTCGGCGTCTGCGGTCAGGGCGCCGGTCGGGTTGTGGAAGTCGGGGATCAGGTAGGCCAGCCCGGGCGCGTTCTGCCGCAGCGCCGCCTGCAGGGCTTCGACGTCCCAGCCGCCGCCGGGTGCCAGCGGCACCGGCAGCAGCCGGGCGGCGCTCGCCCGGATCGCGTCGATCGCGCCCGAGTAGGTCGGAAGCTCGGTCAGGACCCGGTACCCGGAGCCGGCCAGCAGCCGCAGCAGCAGGTCGAGCGCGTGCAGGGCGCCGTTGGTGATCAGGATCTGGCTGGCGTCGGTCGGCACGCCGCGGGCGGCGAACCGCGCGGCGATCGCCTCGCGCAGCCGCGGCACGCCGACCGGGTCGTAGCCGGTGCCGGCGGTCAGCTGCGGCAAGTGCGCGGCGGCCGCGGCGACGGCAGCGGCGATCGCCATGGCCGGCCCCGCTGGGGTCGCGCAGGTCAGGTCGATGAAGTCGGCCGGCACCCCCGGCGGCGCCCAGCGCGCGGTCGAGCCGGAGGCCCTGGTGCCGGCCGGGACGGCGGTGAAGCTGCCCGAGCCGGTGCGGCTGACCAGGTAGCCGTCGGCCCGCAGGGCGCTGTACGCGGCGGTCACGGTCGTGCGGCTCAGACCGAGCGCCGCGGCCAGTTCCCGCTCGGACGGCACCCGAGTGCCGACCGCGACCCGCCCGTCCAGGACCAGCGAGCTCAGCGCGTCGGCGAGCGCGGCGTAGACCGCGCCTCGGCGGGCGCCGGAGCTGGTCAGGTCGGGCAGCAAGGCGGCCAGGGCGTGGCTGCCGATCCGGGTGGAGATGCCATGTCGCCATTCTGACATGAGGCGGCCTGCTTTTCGCGGGCCATTTTCAATCAATTGGCCCGCGAAATGGCCTTGGTCGGTCTGGTTGGCTTGGACCATGACACGCAATGGCGCACCGGGCGGCCTGGCTCGGCGGATCGTGATGCTCTACCTCGGGCTGGCGCTGTACGGGGCGTCGGGCGCTCTTCAGGTCCGCTCCGGGACTCGGCCTTGACCCCTGGGACGTGCTGCACCAGGGCATCGCCGTGCACACCGGGCTGGCGATCGGCACGGTCTCGATCATCGTCGGGGCGGTCGTGCTGCTTGGCTGGATCCCGCTGCGGCAGTGGCCCGGTCTCGGCACGGTCAGCAACGTCGTGCTCGTCGGCAGCTCGATGAACGTGACGCTGGCGCTGCTGCCGGCCAGCGCCCTGCTGGCATGGCGGATTCCGGAGATGCTGGGCGGGATCTTGCTCTGCGGGCTGGCGAGCGGCATGTACATCGGCGCGCGGTTCGGCCCCGGACCGCGCGACGGGCTGATGACGGGCCTGGCCCGCCGCACCGGGCGCTCCCTGCGGCTGGTGCGCGCCTGCATCGAGCTGACCGTGCTGGTGATCGGCTGGCTGCTCGGCGGGACGGTCGGCGTCGGCACGGTGCTGTTCGCCGTCAGCATCGGCCCGCTGGTGCAGTTCTTCCTGCCGCTGTTCGGCCCGGCAGCGCCTGCCCGGCCAGGTGCGGAGGCCGCTGACGGCGCTGCGGATCTGGCTGCGGTGGTTTGACGAGGCGCGGCCAGCCGGAATTGAATGGTGCCGCGTTCGCGCGCGGGGCTAGGTTTCAGGTATGCCTTCGATCGACGACATCGCGGCGGAGTACGTGCAGCGGGCCGCCGCCCTGGACCCGTACTACGGCACCTACGCCGGGATCGCGGGGCACGACCACGAGCTGCCGGATCTCGGTGCTGACGGGTTCGCCGCACGGGCCGGGCTGGATCGCTCGACCCTCGCGGCCCTGGACGCGGCCGAAGCCCCGGCGCCGCGCGAGCAGGTCGCGCGGGACGCGATGCGGGAGCGGCTGGCGCTGGCGGTCGAGCGTTACGAGGCCGGGGACACCACCAGCGAACTCAACACCATCAACAGCTGGGTGCAGATGGTGCGCGAGGTCTTCGACCTGATGCCCACCGACGGCGAGGAGGCCGCCGTCAACATCGCCAGGCGGATGGCCGCCGTGCCGCGGGCTTACCGCCAGTTGTCCGCGACCCTGCTCGACGCGGCCAGGGACGGCCGCTCCCCCGCCAGGCGGCAGGTCGAGGAGGTCGCCGGGCAGTGCGCGGCCTGGGCCAAGCCGGGGGGTTCCTTCTATGCGGGACTGGTCGGGCGGCTGACCGCGGTCCCGGACTCGCTGCGGGCGGAGCTGGGCGAGGCCGCGCGGGCGGCTACCGCCGCCACGGCCGAGCTCGGCGCCTTCCTCGACCGGGAGCTGATGCCGCTGGCCAGGGAGAAGGACGCCAGCGGGCCCGAGGTCTACGGCCGGGCCTCGCGGCATTACCTCGGCGCCGCCGTCGATCTGCGGGAGGCCTACGCCTGGAGCTGGGAGGAGCTGGCCCGGCTGCGGGCCGAGATGGCGCGGGTCAGCCGCCTGGTCCGGCCGGGGGCGACCGTGCAGGAGGCGGTCGCGATCCTGGACGAAGACCCGGCCCGGCGGGTGGCGGGGCGCGAGAACTTCCGCGCCTGGATGCAGGAGCAGGCCGAGCGCACCATGGCCGAGCTGGACGGGACGCACTTCGACATCCCGCGGCCGGCCCAGCGGATCGAGGCGGAGATCGCGCCCACCAACGACGGGGGGATCTGGTACACCGCGCCGTCCGATGACTGGTCCCGGCCCGGGCGGATGTGGTGGTCGGTGCCGGACGGCGTTGAGACGTTCGCTACCTGGAAGGAGGTCACGGTCGTCTACCACGAGGGGGTCCCCGGCCATCACCTGCAGGTATCGCTCGCCCTTGCGAACACCGACAGCCTGAACCGCTGGCAGCGGATGTCGTGGGTATCCGGCCACGGCGAGGGCTGGGCGCTCTACGCGGAGCGGCTGATGGGAGAGCTCGGATACCTGGACGACCCGGGGGCGTATCTCGGGATGCTCGACAGTCAGCAGCTGCTCGCCTGCCAAGTGGCCCTGGACATCGGGGTGCACCTGGAACTGGATGTTCCGCGGGGCGCCGGCTGGCGCGAGGGCGAGCGCTGGAACGCCGAGCTCGCCTGGGAGTTGCTGCGCGCCCATTCCAGCTGGGATGAACGGCAACTGCGGCGCTCCGAGCTGCTACGCCGCTGCCTCGGCCTGCCGGGTCAGGCGCCTTCGTACAAGCTCGGCGAGCGGATCTGGCTGCAGGCCAGGGCGGATGCCAGGGCACGGGGCGGTGCTGGGGTTCAGCCTCAAGGACTTTCCATGCCAAGGCACTGAACGGCAGCCGCGCGGCGGAGCGGCGGGCGGCTTCCCGCTGCCCGCCGTTCGGCGCGCTGCTACAGCCCGGCGAGAGGACGGGCATGCGCCATCCGGCGACGTGTAACTGATCAACAAGGGGAGGGGTGCAGGTGGCGGTCGACGCTCTGCTCGCAGAGATGCGGCCCTGCAGGACAAGGTAACGGGAATCATCGGCACGGCCGTGGCCAGCCGCGATGGCCTGATCGTACGCGGCGACACCGGCGACGTGGACCCGGACAATCTGGCCGCCCTGGCGGCCACCTGGCTGGCCCTGGCGCAGCGCATGTCCCGTGAGGTCGGGCAGGGCACGCTGCGCGAGGCCATGACCAAGGCAGCGCTGGCGGCTATGTGGCCATCTACGCCATCGGCGCGAAGGCGGTCCTGGTCCTGATCGGAGACGAGGGACTGGACATCTGCGACTCCAGCGGGAATCGCTGGCCTCCCTGGGGCCTCTGGGCGCCTGCCTCGCGCCCGCAGCAGTCAGCGGCCGCCGGGCCGGGCCGCGTCCGGCGAGTGGTGGCAGGGGGCCGTCATCGTCCGCGGAACGCGATCGTCCTGCCGTCGGCCTGTCGCGTCGCCGTGCGCGCCGGCCTCATCGGCCGCCGGGTGCGGCCGACGGCCAGCGCCGCCGCCGGCGCGGTGAACGTCGGGGCCTTTGACGCGCTCGCGCGGCAGGAGGCCGCCGCCTGGGCGCGGTCGCCGCTCGCGAAGGCCTGGCGGACGGGCCTGGTGGTGATCTCGCCCGACGACCTGTCCTCCGGCCCGAGCGGCGGCTTCCCGTCCGGCCAGGACAAGGCGGACTTCGGCAACGGCGACCTCGTCTTCACCGGGCCGAGACCGTCCGGCGGGCCGGCGTCGTCACCTTCCCCGACGGTTCGACCATCAAGGTGCCGACGCTGAGCGAGGCGCGGACCTTCAGCGAGCTGACGAGCAGCAGGGAATGCCCCTCCTGCGCGACGACGCCGCTCGATGTCACCGCGGCCAAGCCGACGACCCTTGCCGTCGCCACCAGCCGGGGCATCGCCAAGGTCCCGGCCTGGGCGTTCACTCTTGCGGGGGTGTCCGGCCCGGTCATCCAGGCGGCCCTCCCGCCGGGCAGCTACGTAACCCCGGGCAGCACGGGCAGCCCGTCGGCGGCGCGGCTCGCCGCGGTCGGAGCCGGCGTTCACGGGTGCCGCGAACACGGCGGCCGTGTCGGCCGACGGGCGGACGCTCACCCTGGCGCTGTTCGGCGGCGTCTGCGACACATCCTGGGGCGGCCTCGAGACCGAGGCCGACGGCGCGGTCGTCATCGGCGGCTGGGAGGTCGACCCGACCCCGAATACCCCCTGCGCGGCGGTGGGCGTTCTGCTCACCACCACGGTGCGGCTCCGCGCGCCGATCGGCGATCGCGTGATCATCGACGCGGCGACGGGACAGCCGGCCACGCCGTCGCGCGCCTTCCCCGTCCCGTCGCCACGCTAGGCGGGGGTCGGCCGGGCGGTCGGGCGGTCGGGCGGTCGGGCGGTCGGGCGAGCATGCGGGCCGCGGCCCGGTCCCTTCCGCCGGTTCCCCTGCGCGCAGCCGGAGCGGCTTGGCATGGTTGACTCCCACCTGGGCAGTGTTGAGGCATTTCGTCAGCTCACGATCGAGCGGAGCTGGCCGGTGGTCGCGGGAGGTTGCGGTGGCAGGAACGAGACGCCCGGCAGGCGGGGCGCGGCTCGGGGCGTGGGGTGCGGTCGCGGTCGCCGGGGGCGCGGCGGCGCTGCTGGCGGCGTGCTCGTCGGCCACCCCGCAGCAGCTCCACATCCCGGTGACCACGACCGCCACGGCCGCCAACTCGCACACCGTCAGCATGGCGGTCGGCGGCCGCACCCGCGCCAGCCTCGACGTGCTGAGCGGGACCACCGTGCTCACCATCGGCACCGCCAACTTCGGCCCGGGCGGGTCGCTGCTGACCGTCACCACGCCCTCGGGTACCCCGGTGCCGCAGCTGAGCGCGTCCGATCCTGACGGCTCAGGCAACGGCACCCTGGTCGACCTGACCGCCCCTAACTCGCCCGCGGTCACCGTCACGCTCAACGCCGACGTCAGCTGGCAGATCGACCTGGACGGGGGCGCCAGCCGGACCGACGTCGACTTGTCGGGCGGTCAGCTGTCCGGCATCTCCTTCAACGCGGGCTCCAGCCTCGTCACCCTCGCGCTGCCGCAGCCGCACGGCGACATCCCGGTCCAGATGGTCGGCGGGGCGAGCGACTTCCAGCTCAGCCTGCCGGCCGGGGTTCCGGCCCGGGTGACCGCGGGCGGCGGGGCGAGCGAGGTGTCGCTCGAGGGCCAGCAGCACACCGGCGTGGCGGGCGGGTCGGTGTTCACCACGGCCGGCTGGGCGCCCGGCGTGACCGGCTTCGACGTTGACGCCACGGCGGGCGTCTCGACGATCACGGTGACCGCCCGGCCCAGCTGACCGCTTCGCGCTAGCTCCCGTCGAGCGCGCTCAGGGCCGCGGCGATCGCTGCGCTCAGCGTGGTGGCGGGCCGTCCGGTCAGGGCGGCGAGGTCGCCGCTGGCGGTGTGCAGCGCGCCGTGGGCGGCGGCGGCGTCGGTCTCGGCGACCATGCCCGCCATCAGCTCGGGCACGCCGTGCTCGGTGAGGGCGCTGGCGTACTCGGCCTCGGGCAGGTCGACGTACCGGACTTCCTCGCCCGACTGGGCGCTGATCTCGGCCGCCAGCTGCGCCAGCGTGAACGGCTCGTCGCCGCCGAGTTCGTAGGCCTGGCCGGCGTGCCCGTCGGTGGTCAGCACCCGGACCGCCGCGGCGGCGTAGTCCGCCCGGGCCGCGGCGCTGATCCGGCCCTGGCCGGCGCTGCCGGGTATCGCGCCCTGGGCCAGGAACGCCGGCAGCCGGTCGGTGTAGTTCTCGTGGTACCAGCTGTTGCGCAGCAGCACGGAGGGCACGCCGCTGTCGCGCAGCAGCCGCTCGGTGGCCTGGTGGTCGGCGGCGAGGCGGATCGTCGTGGTTCCCGCGTTGACGATGCTGGTGTAGGCGAGGAGCCCGACGCCGGCCGCCCGCGCCGCGTCGATGACGTTGCGGTGCTGCGCCACCCGGGCGCCCGGGTCCATCGCCGAGACCAGCAGCACGCGGTCCGCGCCGGCCACCGCCGCGCGCACCTCGGCCGGGTCGCCGAAGTCAACCGCGCGCACCTGCACGCCCCGGTCGGCTAGGTCCTTGATCTTGTCGGTCGCCCGGCCGGTCGCGATGATGTCGCCGGCCGGCCAGCCGGCCGCTAGCAGCTGCTCGACGACCAGGCGGCCGAGGTGGCCGGTCGCGCCGGTGATCAGGAGTGGCATGGGTGAGTTCCCTTCGGATTCCGTATCGGTCGGCGGTGACAACCGAGCAGATCCGGGATACCTTCCCCTCTGCTGGTACCCACTTTGAAGTAAGGTACTGGCATGGAGGTAAGTATCGAGGCAGCGCTGGCGGACGCCCGGTCCGACGCGTTCGCCCCGGACTGCCCGACCCGGGTGCTGCTTGACCACATCACCAGCCGCTGGGGCGTCCTGATCCTGGTCGCGCTGTCGAGCGGGACGATGCGCTGGGGAGAACTGCGCCGCTGGGCGCGCGGGATCAGCGAGAAGATGCTCGCGCAGACGCTGCGCACCCTGGAGGCGGACGGCCTGGTGCTGCGGGAGCAGCGGCCGGTGGTCCCGCCGCACGTCGACTACAGCCTGACCGACCGCGGCCGCGAGCTGGCGGCCCTGCTGCTGCCGCTGATGGAGTGGATCATCGCGGCCGCCCCGCCCCAGCCGACGGCGGCGTCGGCCAGCGCGCCGGACGGGAAGTTACCGGGCCTCGTCGTCGAGGACGGCGCGGCCCGCAGATAGGGCCTTGACCGTGATGGGCGTCACATGTACGTTCACGGCAACGAAACATCCAATCTATCGTGCAGCCTGGCGGGCTAGACGTCTGCCCAGTTCCAGGCATTCAGCGAAACGACCGGTCATAGGTCGGATGAATGAAGGGTGGGCCCACTCGATGTCAGGGCTGCGTCGTGCGTTGACGGCTGGGATAGGTGTCGCGGCGTTCACCGCCGCGCTGATGGTGACGGTGGTTCCGCAGGTGTCGGCGGCGACGGCGGTGACGCTGTACGCCTCCCCCACCGGCAGCGGGACGACGTGCTCGCAGGCCTCGCCGTGCTCCCTGTCGGGCGCGCAGGCCGCCGTCAGGTCCGAGCTGGCCGCGACCAGCGGCGCGGATGTGACGGTGCTGCTGCAGGACGGCACCTACCGGCTGGCCAGCACGTGGGCGTTCGGGTCGGCGGATTCCGGGAGCCCGGGCAGTCCGGTCGTCTGGGCGGCGGCGCCCGGGGCTCATCCGGTGATCTCCGGTGCGTCCCAGGTCACCGGCTGGACCGAGGTGGGATCCTCCGGAGTGTGGTCCGCGCCGGTGCCGGCCGGCAGCGCCAGCCGGCAGCTGTACGTCAACGGCCAGGAGGCGCCGGTCGCGTCGGCCAGCCCGTCGGCGCTGGGTTTCACCGGTTCGTGGACCGGTTCGTCGACCGGCTATTCGATCAGCAATGACAGCGCCGCGAAGGCCTGGTTCGGCTCGCTGACCGCCGCCCAGGTCGCGGACGTGGAATTCGACTACCCGGGCGGCAACGGGGCGTGGACCGATTCCCGGTGCCGGGTGGCGAGCTACTCGGCCGCCGCGGGAACGCTGACGATGGACGAGCCGTGCTGGGCCGACACGACCCAGAGGTCATCGTTCAGCCAGGCCAGCGGCGGCCTGCCGTCGATGTCGACCAGCACCATGCCGACTCTGGTGGAGGACGCGCAGGCCCTGCTGCACCCGGGGCAGTGGTTCCTGGACTCGTCCGCGAGCACGCTGTACTACGAGCCCCTGGCCGGCCAGCAGATCACCAGCCTGGATGTCGAGCTGCCCCACCTCGAATCGCTGCTGCAGGGCGCGGGCACGCTGGCCAGCCCGCTGCACGACGTGACGTTCAGCGGCCTGCAGTTCTCCTACGCCACCTGGAACGCGCCCTCGTCCACGGCCGGGTTCTCCGACGTGCAGAGCAACCTGCACATGACCGGCGCGACCAACCAGGGCATGTGCACGTTCTCCACCCCGGCCGGAACCTGCCCGTGGGGGGCGCTGACCCAGCCGCTGGCGAACGTGTCGTTCACCGCGTCCAACGACATCACGCTGACCGGTGACCGGTTCGCCGGACTCGGCGGGGCCGGGCTGAGCGTGATGTACGGCTCGACCAACACCCTCATCCGGGGCGACGAGTTCACCGACATCGCCTCGACCGCGCATCCTGCTCGGCTGCACCTACGATCCGCTGCCGACCGACCCCTCCGAGGCGGCCGGGATCAAGCAGAACTGCACGCCGAACAGCTCGGCGGTCAGCGGGGACACGATCGGGACGAACGAGATCCTCACCGGGACCACGGTCTCCGACAACATCATCCACAACATCGGCACCGACTACACCTCGGCGTCCGGCATCACCCTGCTGTTCTCCCGCGGTACCACGATCGCCGACAACGACCTGTACAACCTGCCCTACACCGGGATCACGGCCGGGGTGATCCAGGGGCACGTCGACCAGGCCAGCACGCCGCAGAACTCCACCAACATCAACGAAGACAACACCATCACCGACAACGTCTTCCATAACTTCCTGCAGGTGCGCAGCGACGGCGGCGCGATCTACGCCGAGGGCCACCAGGCCCAGTACGTGTACGAGGCCAACGGCACGACCATCAACCAGACCGCGACGCTGGCACAGGGCCTGCAGGTGACGGGCAACGTCGCCTACAACGCCCCGAGGGCCGACTTCACCTACTACGACGACGCCGGGTCCGAGTGGATCAACTGGCAGGGCAACGTGGCGTTCGGCGCCGGGAGCGCCTCCCAGGGCGGGTGCAGTCCCGACCGGCAATTTCTGGATCACCGGCAACTACTTCTCTAACGCCGTGCAGAGCTACCCCTGTGCGGCGCCGGTCAACTCCAACGCGAGCGGCAACACCACCATCTCGGCCACCCCGGCCCCGGGCGCCATCCCCAACAGCCTGCTCGGCGCGGCCGGCGTCGCCTCGGCGTTCTCGGCCTTGGCGGTCGCGGCGGGACCGCAGATCTACTACACCTCGCCCACCACCAGCACCACGACCCAGGTGCTGGTCGCGGGTGAGGGCTTCAGCTCGAGCATGCCCGTCTACGTGAACGGCACTCAGGTCAGCGGCGTCCAGTACCTCTCGGGCGGCTTCCTGATCGTGCCCGTCCCGGCCGGGACCTCGGCGTCACAGATCTCGGTCGGCACGCCCCCGGCCGGCATACGGCTGAACGACACCGATCCGACGATCGTCTACAGCGGGTTCAGCTACTCGGCCAACCGGGGGCTGGGCGACTACGACAACGACGTCCACTACGCCACCGCCAACGGATCAACCGCGACGCTGACCTTCACCGGCACCGGGATCGCGGTCATGGGAGAGCAGTACACCGACCAGGGCAACATCGGCGTCAGCATCGACGGCGGCACCCAGCAGACCATCAGCACCCTGCCCAGCGACGGCCAACGCCACTCGAACGTCGCCGTCTACACCGTTACCGGGCTCGCCCCGGGCAACCACACCATCGTCGTGACCAAGCTGTCCGGCACCTACACCACCCTCGACGGGTTCAACATCACCACGGTTCCTTCCGTGCGGCTCAATGACACCGATCCGACGATCGGCTACAGCGGGTTCAGCTACTCGGCCAACCGGGGGCTTGGCGACTACGACAACGACGTGCACTACGCCACCGCCAACGGATCAACCGCGACGCTGACCTTCACCGGCACCGGGATCGCGGTCATGGGAGAGCAGTACACCGACCAGGGCAACATCGGCGTCAGCATCGACGGCGGCACCCAGCAGACCATCAGCACCGTGCCCAGCGACGGGCAACGCCACTCGAACGTCGCCGTCTACACCGTTACCGGACTCGCCCCGGGCAACCACACCATCGTCGTCACCAAACTGTCCGGCACCTACACCACCCTCGACGGGTTCACCATCACCGACAGCTGACCAGCCGAGGGGCTATCTCGGGGGGTCGGCTGCGCGCCGGACGTTGCCGCCCCGCGTCACGGGTGACACGGGTGGGGCGGATTAGGCGGGTGAGGCGACGCCGATAAAGATCTTGGAGGAAAAGACCGCTATACGCGTGCAAAACTTCCGCGACGATACAAGTTTCCAAGATCCTCCCGCTGGCGGGGGCTGCGTGACTGGGTGGTGGAACCGCCGGCCCGATCGAGGTCCTTCCGATGCCGGGGCAGGGTGCCCGAGTCGGTGGAAACCGGACCGGTCGAGGTCTTGCCGGTGGCGGGGGGCGGCGGGCCTGGGTGGTGGGACCAGGGACCGTTCGAGATGACGGGGTGGATCTTGATGTTGATGGGGCGACTCTTGGCCCGGGTCAGGCGGGGGGCGGGGTGCCGGTGTTGCCGAGCAGCGGCTCGTCGGGCGAGCGGAGGTCGGCGGTGGGCAGGCCGCCGGGGTACAGCTTCCTGACCTTCTCGGCGACGGAGATCGCGATCTCGACGTGCTGGCGGCGGCTGGCGGCGTAGAAGCCCTGGGCGTCGGCGCTGAGCTTCGGCGCCGCGTGCAGGGGCTTGTCGCTGACCGCGAGCAGGGTCGCGGTCGGGATCCGGTAGCGGAAGCCGTTCGCGGCGACGGTCGCGGATTCCATGTCGACCGCCACCGCGCGGGAGGCCCGCAGCCGCTCGTCAACCGTGGACAGCTGCAGTTCCCAGTTCCTGTTCATGGTGGTGAAGACGATGCCCATCCGGGACGGCAGGCCGCGGGCGGTCAGCTCGCTGAGCAGCAGCGTGTCCAGGGTGTGATTGGGGACGACCGGGACGCTGAGCGGCAGCATCTCGTCCAGGACGCGGTCATCGCGCACGTAGCCGGTCGCCAGCACCAGGTCACCGATGTTCTGGTGGTTGCGCAGGCCGGCGCAGTGCCCGATCATCAGCATCAGGTCGGGGCGGAGCACGGCGAGGTGATCGGTGATCGTCTTGGCGTTGGACGGGCCGACCCCGATGTTGATCATGGTCACGCCGGCCCGGTCGGGGCGCTCGTAGTGCCAGGCCGGCATCTGCCGCCCGTCCTGGTCGGGGCCGGTGCAATCGGGCAGGGCGGCCCGGAACTCCTCGATGTGCATGGCGTAGTTCGTCAGCAGCACGTACCGCTGGAAGGACCCGGGCTCGGTCCCGGTGTAGTGCCGCAGCCGGTCGATCGACAGCGCCATCCGCTCGGGCGCGAACAGGAACAGCTTCTTGCGCCGCAGGTCCCGCCGGGTCTCGTCCACCGCCCGCCCGAGTTCCGGGTCGTGCAGGTCAAGCGCCTCGCGCCCGGGGCTGACCGAGATCCGGGCACCGTGCGCGGCGAGGCGCCCGAGCTCGCGCTCGAGGTACCAGCGGATCGCCCCGGGAGCGGCGAACTCGCCCTCGAGCACGGGGTTGTGCTGCGACCAGGGCCGCTCCACCGTCAGCTGCGGGTACCGGCCCGTCCGCGTCGGCCGCCTCCATCGCGTCGCACAGCCGGGCGATCTCGGCCGCGTGCTCGGTGATAGGCATGTTAGCGAAATCCACAATCAGATCCATGCGCCAACTTACCAAGAACCCCTGTTGGCTAGGCGTAGGCCGGCGCTGCGTCGTGCTGGTGCCGGTCGGCCCGTTCGGACGTCGACTCGGGGCTGGCGGAGTGGAAGTGGTAGCCCATTGCGGCGAGTTCGCGCTGGAACTTCGCGGCTGACGCGTCGGCCGGGTGCGCCCACCCGGTGCGCGGCCGCGGGCAGCTGTAGGCGAGCAGCTTGTCCGGGAACTGGGAGCGGATGATGTCGGCGAACGCGCGGGCCACCGCCAGGTCGGGCGCGGGGGTCTCCAGCCACAGCATGTCGGCGTACGGGGCGAACGCGAGCCCGCGGGTGACGTGCGCGTACAGGCCCGGCTCGATCCGGTGGAGCCCCTCCGCGGTTCGCTCGCCGGTCAGGAACTCGTGGTCCCGGTCGTCGACGTCCGACGTCAGCAGGGACGCCGTGCGCGCGCCGGACCGGGCGATGAGCAGCGAGGGGACGCCGAGCACGTCGGCCGCGAGGCGGGCCGCGGTCAGCGTCTCGATGTGCTGACCGGTGGGGACAAGGACCTTCCCGCCCGGCAGTTGGTCCTCATAGCGCACGCCCGCCGCGCCCGCCTTGATCATGTCCGTCATCAGCTCGAATGCATTCGCCACCCCGGCCGCCTGCCAGCCGGGCAGGTAGATGGACTGCGATCCTGGCCTGGTCATCTCCCCGGCGTCGTCACCAACGAGCGCGCCGAGGGTCGGCAGCGCGTCCTGGCGGTGCAGGAGATCCCACAGCCGACTCGCACCGCGCTGGGCAAGGGGATGCTCCACCGCGACCGAGGTGCGCAGCCGGATCACGTCCTGGGCGGTGTAGTTGCGCGTGATTCCCGCCCAGCGGGGGTCGGTCGCCCACTCTCGCTGCAACAGCGCCGCTTGCTCTGCGTTCGTGCACATGGTGATGACCTCTTCCGGGTTACGCCGGCCGGGCGGTGCGATTGGCCGTGTACCCCATGCTGCGGTGCGGGCACGCGAACTGAGGGCGTTAGATATTGTGAATTTCTTTCATTTTTTCCAATTAGGCGAGTAGATGGCGTTCTTGCCGCGAGAAATACGGAGAGAATTGGTCTAGATCATTGGTCTAGCCCAATCTGTCGAGGGCCGGGTCCACGGCGATACTTTCCTGCGTGAGCAATTAAGCTGAGCGAATGCCCGAGGAACCGATACCGCTGGATGCCCTCGAGGAGCCCACCTGGCGTGCCCTCGCCCGCTTCTTCGTCGTCGCGCCGAGGCTTCTCGATGAGGACCTGCAGCGGGGCGCGCACATGTCACTCAGCGCCTACACCATCCTGCTGCACCTGTCCGAGGCACCCGGGCGGGCGCTGCGGATGACCGAGCTGGCCAACCGCGCCTACCTGTCAGGGAGCCGGACCACCCGCCTAGTCGATGAGCTGATCGCCGACGGGCTGGTGGCCAAGGAACGCAACGCCGCCGACGGGCGCGGCTTCGACGTGACGCTTACCGAGGAGGGCCTGGCCGCGCTGCAGCGCGCGTACCCGGTTCATCTGCGCAGCGTCCGCGCCCGGGTGCTTGACCACGTCGACCGGTCTACCCTGCCCTGCTTCGCCAAGGCGGTCAGCGCCATCGCCGAGTCCCTCGGGTAAGGCATCGGGTCGTCGGCGCGCCGCGCGGTCGCGGCCGATGGGGCTAGGGATGGATGCCGAACGGGCCAAGGTGCCCGTAGTCGATCCGCAGCGACTCGACGAGCTGGTAGGCGTTCGCCTGGGTGTAGACGTCCGCGCCGCCGAGCTTGTCGATCCAGCGGGGGACGACCGCGGCGGCGGCCTGGGCGGCGACGCCGTCGAGGTAGGCGCGGAAGATCGCCCACGGGTTGGCGTCGTCGACGGACGCGTAGACCGTCTCCACGTTGAAGGTGTCGATGGCGTTGGCTGCCGCGGCCTTCAGCTCGGCCACGTACTGCTGCTGGACGGTGACGTCATCGCGGGTGCCGAGGCGGGTGAGGTGACCGCCGACGAACGTGTCGAAGGGGTAGCGAAGGGCCTGGGCGGGCGCCTCCAGCCAGCCGGGGATGTTCTGCGACTCGGCCAGGTACGCGAACGGCACCCAGCCGGGGAAGACCACATCGACGAGCATGAGCACCCGCTGGGCAGGCAGGTAGGCGAAGATGTTGCCCGGCGAGTGGTTAGGGCCGTGGTAGGCGAGCTGGACGCGGTCCTGGCCGGCCTGCACGGTCAGCCGGTCCTCGAACGTGACATCCGGCAGCGGGCGGTTGGGGTCCCCCGCCTGCCGAAGCAGGCCGGCGACCTGGCTCTGGGCGTAGATGCGGGCGCCGTAGTACAAGACCATGGCGCCGGCGTGGTCGGCGTGGTGGTGGCTGTAGACGGCGTGCGTGACCCGGGCCTTGGTCACGCTGGCGATGGCGCGCAGGATGTTGTTCCCGATGGTCGGCGGGGCGTCCACCGCGACGACGCCTTCGGCGGTGACGAGGAAGATCATCTGGTAGAGGCCGTCGGTCAGCCAGTACGTCCGCTCGGCGATCTCCTGGACGAGGTAACCGGACTTGGGGATGGCCGGGCCCTTGGCCGGCGGGGGGACCGGCGCGGTCGCGGGCGGGCAGGCCGGGCTGGTGGCGGCCGCTGCGCCCGGCTGGCCGAGCAGCGCCGCGGCCGGGACCGCCGCGGCCGTCAGGCCCGCGGACGCTAGGAGGGTGCGGCGGGTCAGCGGCGGCCGGAGGCGGCGGCGATCCGGCTCGGGCGTGGATGAGGTCATGGGTGTTGCCTTTCCGTGAGATGGATGGCCCGCAGACGAGGCGAACGGCATCATTCTAAATTTATTTACCTGCGCACGCAAGTAACTTAAGGCCGGCCCGCCCGCCGGGCCGGTCGGCGCGAGATCATCGGCGGATGATTTAGTTGTATGCGGCAAACAAACGATTGTGGCGGAGGAGGGGCGCGCCCTGGAGAGCGGCGAGTTCAGCCTCCGTTCGATCGCGGTGGCCGCGTTCGGGCCTGCCACGCTGTTCGGGCTCGCGGAGGGCGCGATGATGCCGGTCATCGCGCTGAGCTCGATCGACCGCGGCGCCAGCACCGCGGTCGCCGCGCTCATCAACGCGCTGCTCGGCATCGGCTCGATCGTGACCAACATCCCGTCCGGCATCCTCGCCACCCGCATCGGGGAGCGCAAGTCGATGCTGGTGGCCGCCGCGGTCGCGGTCGCCGGGCTGATCTTGTGCCTGGTCAACCTCGGCCGCGGCGCGCTGTCGCTGGCCGTGTTCGGTCTCGGGGTGCTGCTGCTCGGGGCGGCCAGCTCGGTCTACACGCTGGCCCGGCAGTCGTACCTGACCGAGTCGGTGCCGCCCCACCTGCGGGCCCGGGCGCTGTCCACGCTGGGCGGCGTGCTCCGGATCGGGATGTTCGTGGGCCCCTTTCTCGGTGCGGGCGCGGAGGAACTGTGGGGGCTGCCGGGCGCCTACTACGTCAGCCTGGCGGCGATGGCCGGCGCCGCTGTCATCGTCTGGCGGGTGCCCGACCTGGAGAAGACCGACCAGCAGCGGGCGGCGGCGGCGCAGGTGACGACGCGGGGCATCCTTCTGGAGTACTGGCGGACGTTCCTGACCCTGGGGCTGGGGGTGGTGCTGCTGTCGGCGATCCGGTCGACCCGGCAGGTGGTCATCCCGCTGTGGGCGGCGCACATCGGGCTGTCCCCCACCGCCAACTCGCTCATCTACGGGACCGCCGGGCTGGTCGACGTCTCGACGTTCTACCCGGCGGGCAAGGTGATGGACCTGTACGGGCGGCGCTGGGTGGCGGTGCCGTGCACGCTGGTCCTCGGTCTTTCGTTCGTGCTGATGACGGCGACCCACAGCGCGCTCACCCTCACGCTGGCGGCGATGCTGATGGGGTTCGGCAACGGCATCGGCTCCGGCATCGTGATGACGCTCTCGGCCGACGTGTCGCCGGAGATCGGGCGGCCGACGTTCCTCGGGCTGTGGCGGGAGCTGTCCGATACCGGGCAGGGGGTGGGGCCGCTCATCCTGTCCGGCGTGACGGCCGCGGCCGGCCTGGTGGCCGGCATCGTCGTCAGCGGGCTGGTCGGCTTCGCCGCCGCCGGGGTGCTGTGGGCGTTCATCCCCCGGCGGGCGCCCGGGCGTGGCGGCGTCGCGCGAGGCGGCAGGCGCACGTCCGGTGAGCCGCCGTCGCGCGGGACCTAGCCCGGATACTCCTCCTCGGTGACGTGACGCCCCCACGTGGTGTGGCTGCCGGAGTCGTCGGACTCCTGGTAGGCGATCTGGGTGTTGAAGCGCTCGGGGGTGGCGCCGTGCCAGTGATTCTCACCGGGCTCGAAGTAGACGCGGTCGCCCGGCCGTACTTCCTCGACCGGTCCGCCCTCGCGCTGGCAGCGGCCGATCCCCTCGGTGACGAAGATCGTCTGGCCGACCGGATGGGTATGCCACGCCGTCCGGGCTCCCGGCGCGAAGTGGACGATCCCGCCCATGACGCGCGAGGTCGGCGAGGGCGTGCTGACGACATCGATGTAGACGTCCCCGGCGAACCAGTTGCCGGGGCCTGCGGTCGTCGTCGAGCCCGTTCCTGGTGATCTGCATTGTCGTCCTCCTGTGTTGGCGTGCTTTCAGTCAGAGCACGAATCCGATGGGTGGTGGGAGGACGGGCTTGTCCATGTACTGGCAGGGCACCCCCGTGACCTGGGCCGCGGGGTTAGCGCGGGGCTAGTGTCGTTGACGTGGACACGAAGACCGAAGTACGGGATTTCCTCACGTCTCGGCGGGCGAAGATCACTCCGGGGGAGGTCGGCCTCACCGCCTACGGGGCGCGGCAGGTCCCGGGACTCCGGCGCGAGGAGGTCGCGACCCTGGCCGGGGTCAGCGTCGACTACTACAACCGGATGGAGCGCGGCCGCCTGGCGGGCGTTTCCGACGGCGTCCTCGAAGCGGTCGCGGGCGCGCTCCGGCTGGACGAGGCCGAGCGGGCGCATCTGTTCGACCTCGCTCGCGCCTCGAACGACCGCACCGCCGGCCGGCGCCGCAGCCCGGCCAGGCGGACCGTTCGCCCCAGCATCGCGTGGATGATCGACGCGATGACCGGCGCCGCTGCGTTCGTCGTCAACGGCCGCCAGGACATCCTCGCCGCGAATCATCTCGGGCGGGCGTTCTACGCGCCGCTGTTCGAGTCGCCCGGGCCCCCGAACATGGCCCGCTTCACCTATCTCGACCCGCGCGCCCGGGAGTTCTTCGCCGACTGGAATCGGACCGCGAAGGAATGCGTCGCCGGGCTGCGCACGCAAGTCGGACGGGATCCGTTCGACCGCGACCTGTCCGATCTGGTCGGCGAGCTCTCGACGCGCTGCGAGGAGTTCGCCGCGTTGTGGGCCACCCACGACGTGCGGCTGCACCGCCAGGCGGAGAAGCATTTCAACCATCCCGTCGTCGGCGACCTCACGCTGCGGTACGACCGGCTTGAGGTCGCGGCCGACCCCGGTCTGGAGATCTTCGCCTACGTGGCGGAGCCCGGGTCACGCTCGGAGGAGGCGTTCCGCCTGCTGGCGAGCTGGCCGGCGTCGATCTGAGCGCGCTCCGGCCGCCCGCCTCGCGGATGAGGTTCAGGCGGCGCGGTGCAGGGCCGTTCGCTGTCCCGGCCGACGCTGCGCAACTGGCTGCCCGCGGCGATCTGGGTGACGCCGTAGGTCAGCGCGAACAGGCCGTAGAGCAGCGCGAGGGTGAGGGCGCCGACGCCAGGACGGGCGAGCAGGACCACGCCGAAGGCGACGGACACCAGGCCGCCGAGCAGGAACAGCGCCCTGGTGCCGGCGGTTTCCCCGGCGGCGAAGCCGGTGAAGAACTCGGCCAGGCCGCCGAGGATCGCCCAGAACCCGACCACGTACACGAGCACCAGCACGGTGGGGGCCGGCCAGGCGAGCGCGGCCACCCCGGCGGCGATATCGACCACGGCCAGCAGCAGGTGGCCGAGGACCGGGCCGAAGCCGTGCCCGCTGAACGCGCGCGCGGCCTGGGTGATGGCGGCGCTGAACGCGTAGACGGCGAACAGGATGACCAGGACCAGGACGGTCACCCCCGGCCAGGCCAGCGCGAGGATCCCGGCGACGATCGCGAGCACGCCGACCGCGATCATCGAGGTCGAGGTTGATTTGAACATGAGAATGTTGCTTCCTTCCGGTGGGACATGCGTCATGCGGTAGCCAATCCGATGAGCGCCCCGATGCCCAACAAATGCCGCTAATACCGCCATAACTGCGGGCTATTCGCCACCGGAACCCGTTGGTGGCTGCACTTGTGGCGTGGAAACTCCTGCCCTGGAAGAGGGCGAACCCGAGATTGACGTACCGCGGCCGTCCCGTTACGAGCGCATCCGGGCGACCGCCGCGGCGCGCGGCATCCCGCTGCCGGCGATCCTGACGTCCTGCGGCGTCGTGGTCGCGATCTACCTGGCGGGCAAGATCGCCTACCGGATGCTTGACGTCCTGCTGATGATCGCGGTCGCCGGGTTCCTCGCGGTGATCCTGAACCCGCTGGTGGGGTACGCTCAGCGCCGGGTCAGGCGGCGCGGGTGGGCGGTGGCGATCGTGATCGTCTGGGCCACCCTGGTGTTCATCGGGCTCGCGGCGCTGTTCGGCTACCCGCTGCTGAACGGTGTGACGCACCTGGCCCGTGAGCTGCCGTCCTACACCCGGGACGCGGCGGACGGCCACGGCTGGGTCGGGCAGCTCATCCGGCGCCTGCACCTGCAGCAGTGGGTGGCGCATAACGCCCCCAAGCTGCAGACCGTCGGCGCGAGCCTGGCCCGGCCGGCGCTGAGCGTCGGCAAGGGAGCGGTCTCACTGATCGGGACCCTGCTGACGATCTTCGCGATCACCACGCTCGTTCTGGTCGAGGGCCCGAAGATGCGGGCAGGGCTGCTGAGCTCGCTGTCGCCCGAGCGCGCGGACCGGTGGGCCCGGGTGGGGCGCGAGATCAACCAGTCGATGACCGGCTACGTGGTCGGCAACCTGGCCACGTCGCTGATCGCGGGCGTCGTCATCTTCGCCGACGTCGCCGCCCTGGGACTGCCGTTCCCGCTGCTGTGGGGGCTGTGGGTGACCATCGTGGACTTCCTGCCGATGATCGGCGGGGCGCTCGCGGGCATCCCGACGGTCCTGTTCGCCCTGGCCCACTCGCTCACCGCGGGCCTGGTCACGGCGGCGGTGTTCGTGGCGTACCAACAGCTGGAGAACCACGTCCTGAACCCGCTCATCATGAGCAAGACGGTGAAGGTCAGCCCGCTCCTGGTGCTGATGTCGGTGCTGCTCGGCACGTCGCTCGGAGACTGGGCGGGCGGCGTGTTCGGCGGGTTCGTGGCCGCGCTGATCTCGATTCCCTGCGCGGCCGCGCTGCAAGTCATCGTCAGGGAAATCTGGCGGAACACCGCCTTATTCCCGGCCCGGCTCTCTGGTATAGGCCAAGTCAATAGGCCGAGAGATAAGACTATTTTTACCGTCCCGCGACTACCTGCTGGACTGTAGGTGCAAGCGTCCTTCGCCACTTGCATTTGGCCTATAGCCCGAAAAGGGGAATGCTTTATGCGCAGCACCAAGGATATCCGCGAGTCGGTCGACGATGAGCTGGCGTTCGACCCGCTCGTCGACGCGTCGAACATCTCGGTGAAGAACGCCAGCGGGGTTGTCGCGCTCAACGGCGCCGTGCCGAGCTACCCGCAGTATCTGGAAGCGGCGGCCGCGGCCCAGCGGGTGGCCGGCGTGAAGCACGTGCACAACCACCTCGCGGTCGAACTGCCCGACGGTGACTACCGCGACGACGTGCAGCTGGCCACCGCCGCCAACAACGCCCTGGGGTCGGACGTCAGAGTGCCCGGCGGCATCGAGGCGACCGCGCGCAATGGCAACATCACGCTGACTGGCACCGCGCGTCATGGCGCGGAGCGCTATGCGGCCGAGTTCGCCGTCGGCGGCCTGGCGGGCGTCCGCAACATCAAGAACGAGATCGACATCGACTACGACGCGGCCGACCTGGTCGACGTGACCGCGCTGGTGCAGGCCGCGCTCGACCGCAACGCGCTGGTCCTCGACGACAGCGACGTCCTCGTCGATGCCAGCGGCAATGTCGTATCGCTGACCGGCACCGTCCGGACCTGGGCCGAGCACGACGCGGTGGTCGGCGCGGCCTGGATGGCCAGCGGCGTGTACGAGGTCATCGACGACCTCACCGTCAGCGGCTGACGGCCCGTCCGCGCACCGGGCAGTGCGCCATGACGTACTGCCCGGTGGCGCTGATCGGGCTGACGCAGGGCCGAGTCAGCCGACGGCCGACAGCGTCGCGCTGTCGGCGGTGTCGAACAGGACCTGCTGCAGGTGGCGGGGCAGGTCGCCGCTCCAGGCGATGGCCGCCGTCGCGGTCAGCGGGCGCCCGTCAAGCCGCACCCGGACCATGTCGTAGGTGTCGGCTGCTGCCGCCCGCGTCCCCGCGTCTCCCGCGTCTCCCACGTCTCCCGCCTCGTCGCCCGCGGCGCGAAGGGGGCCGGTGAGCACCGCGGTGAGACGGTCCGCGCTGGCCGCGAACGCCAGCGCCACCGACGGCGAGTGGCGCAGCGGCGGATCGGTGAACTCAAAGTCCGGCCGGACGGAGCGCAGCACCTGCAGCCAGGCGTCGTAGCTGCCGGGGCTGGCACGGCGCGGGCCGTGCACCACGTCCATACCCGCCAGCTCGGCCAGGCCGATGACGCCGCGGCGGGCGGCCGCGGTGCGGGCCGGAACCCAGACCTCGGGCTCGAACTCGCCCAGTGACATGGCATCCAGGGGATCGGGCAGCGCCACCGGGTCGGACATGACCCAGCCGAGGGCGGCATCGGCGCGTCGCTGGCGGACCAGCGAGAACCCGGCATCCACCGGCGCCTCCAGCCAGGTCACCTCGACGCCGGCTATCGCGGCGACCGACCAGAGCCGCGCCGCGGTAGCCGCGGCGAGCCCCTCCGGCAGCTGCGGGGGCAGCGCGAACCGCAGCCGCGGTCGGCCCAGGCCCGCCGCCTGACGGCTTCGGCGCACCCCGTGCTCAATCAGGGACAGCACCGTCCGCGACTCCTCAAGCAAGACGGTGCCCGCGGCGGTCAGCCGCACGCCGTCACGCCGGCGATCAAGCAATGGGGTGCCGACCATCTCCTCCAGGCGGCGGATCTGCTGGCTCAGCGTCGGCTGGGTGACGAACATCCGCTCGGCCGCGTGCGTGAACGTGCCGGCCTCGACCACCGCCACCAGATATCGCAAATGCCGCAGCTCGACACCGTCATGCGCGTCGCCCGCCAGTGATGGCGGCCGATCCTCTCCAGCGCCTCGCGTCATTACCGGTCACTCGCATTTCCTGGTGCACGAGGGCTCATCGCTGCTGCCGTCGCAGCCCCGCAGGCCATACTGCTCGACCGGACGGCCCGCTTTCCATAGGCAGGTGACCAAATGAGGTAGGCAGACGTCGCAAGTGCGGACGCCGCACGCAGCACGCCCGGCTGCCTGGCACCATGGTCAAATATGACGGACACCACGGTCGAATCGCTCGTGCGCGACTCCGCTGCCCCGCTCGCGGCGGTGGAACTCCCGTCAGGACGATTCCTGGCGGTCAATCTTCCGCTGGCCAAGGCGCTGGGGACCACCGTCGACGCGCTGACCGGCTCATCGAGCCTGGATCAGCTGTCAGCGGCCGAACGCCCCTCAGCCGAACTGGGTTTCCGGGCCCTGGCCGATGGTCACCTGACCGGTTACCAGGCGATCCGCACCCGCGACAGTCCCGGGAACCCGGGTCAGGCGTTCTCCGTGTGGGTGAACGCGGTCGAGGTGGGCGGCGCGCGGGTCGGGCTCGTCTCCGTGACGCCTGCGGCGGGCCCCGACGGCGAGCTCCCCGCGCTGCCGCCGCCGACGGTGCGTGAGCTTGGCGACGTGGTTCTCGGTACCGTCGACGGCGCCTGGCGGATCGATCGCATCAGCCAGGACGTCACCGCTTTCCTGGGGATCACCCCGAGCAGTGCGTCGGCGTCCCGGTTCTGGGGGCGATCCACCCCTCGGACGCGCCCGGCTTTCTCGCGGGCGTTGAACACGCCCGCCGGGGCGAGCGATCGGTCTCGCTCGTCGTCCGCCTGAGCACCAGGGAACCGCAATGGCGCGAGGTTTCTGCCGTTTTCGCGGTCGTCTCGCCGGAGGTTCCTCCGCTGATGGCGTTCGCCCTGATCCGCGGCGGGTCCGGCCCTGGCGCCGCCGTCGACCCCACCCGCGAGTCGCGGCTGGAGGCGCACTTGCTGCGGATAGCGGATGAGTTGCACGCGGCCGGGCTGCTCCCCCGGCTCCAGCAGCTGCCCACCCTCTCCAGCAATCCGCGGCTCGGCCTGCTCACCAGCCGCGAGTGGGCGGTGCTCACTCGCCTACTCGACGGCCAGCGTGCCGCTGGCATCGCGTCCGACCTCGTCGTCAGTCCGAGCACGGTCCGCAATCATCTGTCCTCCATCTACGCCAAGCTGCGCGTGGACGGCCAGGTTGACCTCATCAGAACGCTGCGGGGGTAGCTTGGTTGCCGCACAGTTTTTGCCTGGCGACGAACGGCGCAGCGCGCCGAGGAGGTCACCGTCCGGTGCCGACACTGAGGGTTGCGGAATATCCGCGGCCGGATCATGTCCTGCTCCACCTTTCCGACGCGCACCTGATCGCCGGCGAGGAGCGGCTATACGGCGCGGTCGACGCTGACGCCCGATTGCGACGGCTCCTTGATCGGATTGAGGCGGCCCGCATCATCCCGTCGGCGCTGGTGTTCACCGGCGACCTCGTGGACACGGGCGAGCCGGCTGCCTACCGCAAGCTGCGGGCCATGGTCGAGCCGTTCGCGGCACGGCTCGGGTGCGAGGTCATCTGGGTCATGGGAAACCACGACGACCGCAGGGCGATGCGGCAGCACCTGCTGGGCGAGCCCTGTTCCGAATTCCTCTGGACCAGGTGTTCCTGGTGAACGGCCTGCGGATCGTGGCGCTTGACACGAGCGTGCCCGGCCATCACCACGGCGAGGTGAGCGATGCGCAGCTGGCGTGGCTGGCCCGGGTGCTTGACGTTCCCGCGCCGTGCGGGACCATTCTCGCCATGCATCACCCGCCGCTGCCGACGGTGGCCGACCTCGCCGTCGCGGTCGAGCTGGTCGACCAGCATCGGCTTGCCAGCGTGCTCGAGGGCACCGACGTGCGCGCCATTCTGGCTGGTCACCTGCACTACTCGTCGTTCGGCAGCTTCGCCGGCATCCCAGTCTCGGTCGCCTCCTCGACGTGCTACACCCAAGACCTGGCGTTCGAGCAGTTCGGCACCCGCGGCCATGACGCCGCGCAGGCGTTCAGCCTGGTGCAGGTCTACCCGGAGACGGTGCTGCACTCCGTCGTGCCGGTCGAGAGCGGCCCGGCCGTCGGCGAGACGGTCACCGCGCAGCAGGCGCAGGCGCGGCTTGACCGGGCCGGGATCGTCGTCCCGGACGCACCGCGGGTTCCGCACCAGCTGGACCCCGCGGTGTCCGGCGCCCGCGACCGGCGCTGAACACGTCGCTATGCCGCGCGGCTCGACACGTCATCCGGCTGGCCGCACTGCGCGGCCCACTCCAGCTCCCACGGCGCCGGGTCCGGGAAATAGCCGGCCAGGAAGTTCGACACGGTCGCGGCACGGTAGGTTTCGTCGACTTCCGGCTCGCTGCCGTCGTTGAGGCAGAAGAAGTCCGCGTCGCGCCGGATCGACAGGCGGGCCAACGACCGCAGCCCGTCGTGGCTGGTCGTGTCGATGTAGCAGGCGCGGGCTGACTCGTGTGGTACCGCCCGGCCGGTCAGCAGCGCGTAGTAGTGGTAGAGCGAGTTCGTGACCGAGATGTCGGTCGCCGACCGGAACCGGCTGGCCTGGGTGGCGGCGAACTCGTCGGGGAACGCGCCCTCCAACTCGGCGAGCACGCTGCGCCGCAGCGGGGCCGGCGAATGCGCCAGGTGGCGGGTGATCAGGTACCCGAACCGCTCGGCCAGCAGGCGGCGGTTGTTACGGGCGGCGTTTTCGTGACCGCTGCGGCCGGGGCCGACTGCCCCGCCGCCGATCCTGATCGGCGATTCGATGAACCGGCTGATCCCGGCCGGAGTGAAGAACACCGACGGCGCCACCGGGCGGCCGAAGAACATATCGTCGTTGCAGTACAGGAAGTGCTCGGCCAGCCCGTCGATGTGGTGCAGCTGGCTTTCCACCGCGTGCGAGTTGAACGTCGGCAGCGCGGCGGGATCGGAGAAGTGCTCGGACGCCCGCACCACGGTGATCTTCGGGTGGTCGGCTATCAGCCAGCCCGGCAGCCGGGTATCGGTGGCGATGAAGATCCGCCGCACCCAGGGCGCGTTCTGGTCCACCGAGCGCAAGGCGTAGCGCAGTTCGTCGATCTGGCGGGTGCGCGCGTCGGCGTCGTCGCCGACGCCCAGCCGGGCTCGGTCCAGCCGGCCGGCCCGGCTGGACAGGAACGCCGGATCGGTCCCGTCTACCCAGGAGAACACCACGTCGATGTCGTGGCCGACGTCATCGGCGTGCGCGTCGAACATCCCGGCCAGCGTGTGCCACGGCCGGCCGAACAGCTCCATCGTGACCGGCTCCACGTCGGTCACGTCGAACTGCTCACGGGTCAGCGCGTTGGCGCGGGCGCAGGTCACGGTGTGCGCGCCGATACTCCAGCGCTCTAGCTCCACCCACCGGCTGGTGTCGCTGCTGCTGCCGACACGGACGATGCCGGCCGCAGCCTCCGCCCAGTCGAAGCCGTCGCCGCGCAGGTCGGCCAGCACGCGCATCAACACGGCGTCGGCCTTGCTAGCGTCCGGGTCTGAGCTGGCGATAGCGACGGCTACCCCCCACTTGTGGCGGACCAGCCAGACCGAGAGCTCTGCCGTGACCAGCCGGTCGTGCAGTGCTTGCAGGTCAGCCGCTGTTTCGGGATGGACGGACGCGATCGGGCGCAGGGGACGTACGGCGACGGTGCTGAGCATGGGGTGAACTCTTTCGAGAGCGAGCCGGTGAGTCGGGGATGCGGCAAGGGAGCGATGCCTAAGGCACCGAGCGGCCCAGTGTCACCGGAGCAGAGATAAAACGAACAAGATATCGAAGCAATTTCCCCATGAGAACCGTCGTCAGATTTCAATCGTTCCTCTCCGCGCCGGGGGCACCGGCCGACAAACTTGCAGACACCGCGAGCGAAGGTGTGCGCCAGCGCCGTAACCCGCGAACGAGGCGGACGGCGATCTTGGGGGTTCCCGCAATCCGGGAAACCTGCCCTGACCTTGGTGGCTCCGACGGCGTCGTCAGGTCAGCGGCGGGGTTCGCCCGGAGCCTCACCTACCCAGACAGTAACAGAATTCTAAGCTGCCGCAAGGCGTCCGACGACCAACGACATCATTAACGAACGGGAAACGTCCTAGCGGCGTGCGCTGGCGGCCTGCGCAGAAGCCAGAGCTGGTGCAAGGGACGCACCGATCAGCCCGGCCGGCCGGTCGGCGGAGCCGGTGTCCTTGACCTGGCTAGTGCGCGCCGAAGATCTCGTCGGCGGTCTTGGCGTCTAGCGCCTGGTCGAACCAGGCGGCGAGCTGGCTCAGGTCGGCGCACGACGTGACGAGTTCCAGCTGGGCCTGGGTCAGCTCGAGGCCCCGGGCCCTGATGACCTTGATTAGGTCTTCGATCTTGGACGTCACCGCGCCCTCCTCCCGGCCTTTCTCCTCGCCTTGCTGGAGGAGGCCGTCGACGAAGGTGCTGTGGAATTTGGGGCTGGCCATGAGTGCCTCCAGTTCGGCGCGGGCAGCTGCGTCGGCTACTCCGAGGATAATCGTTGAGAGGGCGGCCGTGTCGGCGTGGCTGGCCCCGGCCTGCTCGATGGCGGTCAGGACGACGTCCCGGCCGCCGGGGGTTCCGAGGTCGATGGCCTTGGTGGCGCCGGCGAGAATCGTCAGGTATGGGCTGGCGTCTTCCCAGCTGGGGAACGTGCGGGGATCGACCACGATCGGGTAGAGGTCGAAGCCGGGGTGTCCGGTGGGGATAACCCGGCGGCAGAGGGCCGCCTCGCGCGGGTCCCAGCAGAGCACCACCAGGATCGCTCGGGGCACTTTGTTGGCCTTGATGGCGGTCGTGAGGTAGACCGGCCAGCTCACTTTCTTGGTCTTCCGATCGCGGCCCTGCGGTTCGATCACGACGGCCAGGATCGGCTTGCCGGTCTGCTGATCGGAGAGCACGACGACCATGTCCGCGAGGTACTGGGCAGGCGCGACCTGGCTCATGTCGGCGGCGCCGAGCGCGCCGCTGACCCTGGCCGGCAGCCGAAGTTGCGGGAGCACGCGGCGCAGGAGGTCGGCCACCACGTCGGGTTGCTGGCGGATCACCTCGAGGGGCGCTTCATGTTCTAGGCAGGGCACTGCGCCGACATGCCCATGAGTTCCCATCACGAGTTAAAAGTATCACTGAAAGTAATATATCATTGGTAAGTGGGATGAGTTGGGTGGCCGGCTGGGTGAGCCAGGGACCGTTCGAGATAACGGGGTTGATCTTCGGTTTCTCTCACTGTCGGATGAGGACGAGGGTGCTGCGGGGCTCGAGGTGGATGCTGTCTTCGGCGTGCAGGTCGGGCCTGGTGTCGCCGTCTTGGAAGGTGTCGACGGCGACGTGCCACTTCTCGCCGATGGCGGTGCCGGGGAGGCGGAACTCGACCGGCTCGTGGTGGCCGTTGAACAGGATCAGGAAGGAGTCGTCGGTGACCGGGTCGCCTTCTTGGTCGGGCTCGGTGATGGCCTGGCCGTTGAGGAACACGGCGACCGTGCGGGCCTCGTCCCAGTGCCAGTCGCTGTCCTGCATCCGGTTGCCGTCCGGCAGGAACCAGGCCAGGTCGCCGACGCTGCCGTCGGGCTTGTCGCAGCGGAAGACGCGGCGCCGCGCAGCACCGGGTGGTCGCGCGCAGGTGCACCAGCTGGCGGGTGAAGTCGAGCAGGTCCTGGCGGGGCTGGTCAAGGTGCCAGTCGACCCAGGACAGCTCGTTGTCCTGGCAGTAGGCGTTGTTGTTGCCCTGCTGGGTGCGGCCGAGCTCGTCGCCGGCGGATCATCGGCACGCCCTGGGAGAGCAGCAGGGTCGCGAGCAGGTTGCGCTGCTGGCGGGCGCGGAGCGCGAGGATCTGCGGGTCGTCGGTCTCGCCTTCGGCGCCGCAGTTCCAGGACTGGTTGTCGTCGGTGCCGTCCTGGTCGTCCTCGCCGTTCGCCTCGTTGTGCTTGTCGTTGTAGGAGACGAGATCGGGAGGGTGAAGCCGTCGTGGGCGGTGATGAAGTTGACGCTGGCGAGCGGGCGGCGGCCGGTCGCTCGGTAGAGGTCGGCGCGACCCGGTGAGCCGGGAGGCGAACTCGGCGCAGGTGGCCGCGGTCGCCGCGCCAGAAGTCGCGGATGGTGTCGCGGTATTGGCCGTTCCATTCGGTCCACAGCGGGCGGGAAGTTGCCGACCTGGTAGCCGCCCTCGCCGACGTCCCAGGGCTCGGCGATCAGCTTGACCTGGCTGATGCATCGGGTCCTGGTGGACGAGGTCGAAGAACGCCGAGAGCTTGTCGACCTCGTGGACTGGCGGGCCAGGGTGGCGGCGAGGTCGAAGCGGAACCCGTCGACGTGCATCTCCGTCGACCCAGTAGCGCAGCGAGTCCATGATCAGCTGCAGGACCTGCGGGTGGCGCATCAGCAGGTGTTGCCGGTGCCGGTGGTAGTCGAAGTAGTGCGCGGGATCGTCGTCGACGAGCCGGTAGTAGGCGGCGTTGTCGATGCCCCTGAACGAGAGGGTCGGCCCGAGCTCGTTGCCCTCGGCGGTGTGGTTGTAGACGACGTCCAGGATGACCTCGATGCCGGCGCGTGCAGGGCCTTGACCATCGCCTTGAACTCGGTCACCTGCCGGCCGCGGCTGCCGGAGGAGGAGTAGGCGTTGTGCGGGGCGAAGAAGCCGATCGTGTTGTAGCCCCAGTAGTTCGTCAGGCCGCGCTCGAGCAGGCGCGGGTCCTCGACGACTGGTGGACCGGCAAGCTCGACCGCGGTGACCCCGAGCCGCTGAGGTACGCGATGACCGCCGGGTGGGCGAGGCGGCGTACGTGCCGCGGATCTCCGCCGGCACGTCGGGGTGCGCGCGTGAAGCCCTTGACGTGCACCTCGTAGATGACGGTGTGGCGGTAAGCCGTCCGGGACGCGGTCGTCGCCCCAGTCGAAGCCGGGTCGGTCACCACCGACGCCATCGTGTGGCCGCGGCTGTCCATGGTGTCGTTGGCGCGTCGGGGTCGTCGAAGCGGTAGGCGAACAGGGACGCGTCCCCGCGCTCGGGCCCTCGAGCGCCTTGGCGTACGGGTCGAGGAGGAGCTTGGACGGGTTGCAGCGCTGGCCCTGGTCAGGTCGTAGGGGCCGTCGACACGGAAGGCGTAACGCGGGCCGGGGCCGACGCCTGGGACGTAGCCGTGCCAGACGAAGCCGTCCATCTCGGTCAGGTCGACGCACTCCTGCTCGCCGTTGTCCGCGATCAGCGCTAGTTCGACGCGCTGGGCTGCCTCCGAGAACAGGGAGAAGTTGGTGCCGGATCCGTCGTAGGTGGCTCCTAGCGGATACGACCGGCCAGGCTTGATCCTCATGCATGTATCCCTTCGGCGTGGCGGAGCTATGCCTCGTTACCCGGGAATGCGGCGTTCACGCGTTGTGCGACCGTGTGCTGCAGCGCCCTGCTGGCTGGCTGGCACTGCGCGCGGAAGTCTGCGCGCTCTTACTGCTGGCCCTGGCCCTGCTGGCTCGTTATCCTGGTCGCTGCCGTGTTGGTCCTGCTGATCCCCCTGGTCCTGCTGAGCGCCCTGGTCCTGCTGAGTGTCCTGGCCCTGCTGGTCGCCTTGGTTCTGGCCCTCGACCGGGCCGAGCTTGCTCTCCGCAGCGTGCTCCGCGTCCTGCTCCCCCTCGTGCACCTGCTGCGGATGATCCTTGGCGTACTGCTCAGCGTCGCCCTCTAGCTTGCCGAACTCACTCATCGTGGCCTCCTTATCGCACCGTGCTTGGCCTCGTCACTGCCGTTGCCAGACCGGGTTGGATCCGCCGCTACCCAAGACCGGCCAGCTAACACGCGGGAGCTAGCGGTCACCGGCCATGATCGTGAGGACGCGCCGTCGACCCCGGAAAGGGGTCGAATACGCGCCGGTCTTATGTATCTGGAGCCGTGCCCGGGCCTCCGACGGGGTAACAGCTACCCTTCTCAGACCATCCAGGGGGAACGGACCATGACCGCTCAGCACGTTGACGACAACGGCCTGCACATCGAGAAGCTCGACCAGCGGCTGCGCGAGCTCGGCGCCACCTTCGCCGGCCTCGGCGGCACCGACGACATCGAAGAGATGCTCAAGGTGATTCACGCGCCGGGCTGGACCTCGCTGCGGGACGTCTTCTTCGTGAACGCGATGCTCGACGTCGCCCAGCAGACCGCGACCAACGCCGCGCAGCAGCGCGCCGCCCTGCGTGAGGGTGTCCTGCTTATCGCGGAGGGCACGGACAGCTAGATCCGGTCGCCCTGTTGCGCCCCCGGCGTCGATGACAATCGAGTCATCGACGCCGACGCCGACGCCGACGCCGACGGCGCGGCGTGGTGCGGGTTGCGGGGCGGCGGTGCGGGATGCCGGCGAGCGCCGGCGTGGACGAGAGGCCGTGATTGTGTTCCGTTGGGGGCCGCGTTTTTTCGCTTCCCGGGGTCGACGTCTCCAGTTGAGGGCAGCCCGCGACCCGAACTCCCCACGCTGACCCCAAAATCCGTCCGGCCGGTTGCGCGTGGTGACGGTGAGGATGGTGTGCCGATGCCCGGCCGCCCTGCGAGTCTTGGCCGACAGGTCTTTGGTACCTCAGCGTGATCATCCGTCAGGACGCCGATGGCTGCCGGATCGCCCACTACCAGGTATCGCGCCTGGACTGAGACCTCCGGGGCGGATAGCTGGATTCGCCGGAATAGGCGTGGTATTAGAGCAATCATGTTTTAAAGATGGCAAAGCAGCCGATCTAGACCAGAAGCGGAGACGGACGAAAGGTCGGGGAGACCTTGGGCAAGAGGCAAGCAGAGCTGGCGATACGCGACCGCTTGCTGTGCTGGTCGGCCTGCTGGCTATTGGTCTTGTTTTTCCCCGCCAGTTTCTTCGCCTCGGCTAACCAGGCCAGTCCGGCCGTGATGACGTTGCTAGCCGCGCGGCGGCCTGCTGTCCCGGCCGTGGTTCGGGCCGGCGCTGACAGCGTGGCGTTCAGCCCGGACGGCCTGCTGCTGGCGGCCGCCTATGGCAACGGCGCGGTGTGGCTGTGGGACCCGAGCACCGACCAGCGGCGCAGCCTCGGGTTGGCGGCCAGGTTTCACTCGGCCTGGGCGCGGACGGTGTGGCGTTCAGCCCCAACGGGAAGCTGCTGGCGGCCGCGTATACCAACGGCACCATTGGGCTGTGGAATCCGGCCAACGGCCAAGCGTCAGGCTCACTGCTCTGGAGGGGTGTCGGCGGCGCGAACGCCGTGGCGTTCAGCCCCCCGATGGGAAACTGCTGGCGGCTGGCTACGGCGACGGCAGCGTCCGGCTGTGGAATCCGGACACCGGGCGCAGCCAGTGGCCTGGCCGCGACCGGTTCCGCCCCGGTCTAGCAGTTAACGCCGTCGAGTTCAGCCCCCCGACGGGAAATCGATGCTGACGGCTATGGCAACGGCACCGTCCGACTGTGGGACGCCAGCACCGGGCAGGCCGCGACCGCGCCCCTCCAGACCGGTAACGCCCGTGTGAACGCCGTGGCGTTCGGTCCCGACGGCGAACTACTGGCCGCCGCCGGCGGCGGCACGGTCTGGCTGTGGGACCCGGCTACCGGCCAACGGCGCGTCATCGCCGGGCCGGGCTCGTCCGGCTCGTCTGCGGTCGCGGCGGACAGCGTCGCGTTCAGCCCGGACGGGAAACTGCTGGCCGTCGCCTACACCAACAGCGCCATCGGGCGATGGAACCCGGACACCGGCCAAGCGGTCGGCTCGCCACTCCAGGGTAATTCGGGCAGCGTGAACGCGATTGCGTTCAGCCCCAACGGAAAACAGCTGGCCGCCGCCTATGGCAACAGCACGATCCGGCTGTGGAATCCGGGCAACGGCCAGCAGGGCGGCCTCGGAATCGGCGGCTGGCCGGTCGGGACGGCGTCTGTGATCGCAATTCTGCTTTCCGCATTGGCTATAGCGGTAACTGCCCGCGAGGTCGGCCTGGTCAATAAATGGGCATTCATCCAGGGAGACGATTATGGAGATTCTGCTGCTGATTGCCCTCATTGCAACCGCCGCTGCGGGCCTATTCATGGCAGCCACCTTCAATAAGCGCATTAGGGACAATGTTAACGTCAGCATTAATGATTCCGAATCGAGAATAAACGATTATTTTAAAGAGGCTGGTGCTGAACTGCGAAGTGAACTTCAGGAAATTA
>CAWEYA010000014.1:0-760869 GCA_963813185.1 uncultured Acidobacteriota bacterium | reverse complement strand
CCAAGGAGAGGATTCAACTAAACTACTGCTTATGAATGTGGCGGCGTACGCTCGAATTTCCGACGACAGCGAGGGCATGGGACTTGGCGTTGCCCGGCAAGAGCAGGACGCCAGGACCGTCGCCGGCCTACGCGGTTGGAATGTCGCCCAGGTCTATGTGGACAACGACGTGAGCGCGTTCAACACAAAGGTCTTCCGGCATGAGTTCGAGCGGATGCTGGATGACCTGGCCGCTGGCGTCGTGGACGGGTGTGTCGTGTACGACCTGGATCGCTTCGCTCGGCAACCTGCCGACCTTGAGCGCGCCATCAAGATCTTCGACGACAGGCCTGGGATGGCGTTTGCGACCGTCCAGGGCGACATCGACCTCTCCTCGCCCGACGGCCGGACGATGGCACGAGTCATGGTCGCATTCGCCAACAAGAGTTCCATGGACACCTCCCGCCGTGTGAAGCGAAAGCACCTTGAGCTTGCTCAGCAGGGAGCGTTGGTTGGCACTGGCCGAGTATTTGGCTACGAGGACGACCGAGTCACTCTCAAAGAGGATGAAGCCGAGCTCATTCGACAAGCGGCAACGGACATCATCTCCGGCATCGCACTCCATGCGATTGCTCGACGCTGGAACGAGCAGGGTGTCAAGACCCCATACGGGAACATCTGGCGACAGGCGCCTCTTCGGCAGATGATGGTGTCTCCTCGACTCGCTGGTTACAGGGTCCACCAGAGGGCTATTGCGCTCGATACCGACGGCAACCCGGTTATGGCTCAGCGGCCACCAATCCTCGATGTCGAAGTTTGGGAGGCAGTATGCGCGACCATCCGAGATCGGTCGCGACCGGATATGCACGTTCACGCAGGGGGGAGGAAGCGACTTCTAGCTGGCATCGTCCGCTGCGGGCGCTGCGGGACCCCAATGACCTCAGACAAGGACCGTCGGCGCAACGTCCATACGTATGTGTGCAAATCAGCGACCACCAACGGCGGATGCGGAAAGGTCGCAGTATCCGGCGAGCGGGTCGACGAACTCATCACCGATCTCGTTCTGAAGTACGTCTCGACGCGGGAGCTTCCGATCAAGACCGACGATTGGCTCGGGGAGGAGGAGCTCTCGGAGACGACAGCTCGTATTTCGGATTTGATGGCAGCGTTTGCTTCAGGGCAGCTATCGAAAGAGGTCGTTTTCCCCTCGGTGCAAAAGCTGGAGGACCGCGTTGCGGTGCTTCGAGCGGAACGATCGGCCTTGCTGCGCGAGCGAACTGCCGAGGCGGCTCGACCTACGAATATCTCTGAGTTGTGGCCAGGACTGGACATCGCTCATCGACGAGCAGTCATCGAGTCTGTGCTCGCGGCCGCGGTAATCAAACCCGCCGCCGTCAAAGGTGGACGGTTTTCGCCAGACCGAGTCGATGTCGTCTGGCGATAAACGATATTGGTGATCCGCCTCCACCGGTCCTCGGTCAGAGTCGGGGCTGACTTCAACTGACGTTCGACCCAATGTTCGGCCTCCCCGCTCCGGCCACTCGCCGACCGAGTACTCCAGCCCGATTCGGCTACGGCTGCTCCAGCGCTCCTGTCAGCCCCGTTCTGGCATGGAGCGGGGAGGCGTAGCTCGACGATGGCCGCGCTACCTGGCTTGGCCGGATCGCGGCGGGCACACGGAACCACAGCGTCGTCGAGCAGCGCGTCGTCTGTTGATGCGGGCTCTCCCATGGTGGATGAGCCGATTCCTACGGAATCTGCTCGCCGCTTGCCAGCCGGCGAGCAGCCTCTAGCTTGCTCCGCTGGATCTGGGCTCGGCCCATAGGCCAAGAGGTCTCTTCCCATCGCTCCGCGTGGTGGGCAAAGCAACCGGAGCGGTAGCGCTCGTCTGACCGGTGTCGATGCACCGTGTGTCGAGTCGTTCCCGACCGGTCTGAGTTGCCGCCGGACGTCGAGGAGCCCGCGATCGGTGGCACGAGTGCCGCGTTACCGCGGGGGCTACCTTCCGACCCCGGCGCCGACGCGGCCCGAAATGGGGCATGGGAGGCTGCCCTCGTCGGCATCACACGCGTACGGGACATCGGCCCTCCGTGCCTCAAATGCAGGGCCACCTGCCCTGCAATGTTCCATGGTCCAGATGGACATCACCCTTAACGTCACCCCGTCTTGTCACCCCGTGGATCAGTGGAGGTGCGGACCGTCACCCTCAAACCGGGGACGTAACCCTCGGTTGGGGCTCCTCGAACCAGCAGTTGGGGAGCCCTGTTTGAGAAACTGCACACGGTGTGCTGCATACCGTGTGCAGTTTTGCTACAGTGCCAAGCATGAGGCTGACGAGGCCGGGAGCCAACGAGTTGCCAGCACGTCACACAACGGGGAGGAGTTATGGCCAACACGGCAGGGCGGCATCCGCCCGCCGGTCGTCGACCCGAGGGCGAGGGCGGTCCGGGCGACGAGGGGGAATCTTGGGAACAGCGTCACATCCGGGTGACCTTCTGGCTCGAACGGACCCTGCGCGACGAAGTCCGGGAGGCAGCCAAGGCGCGGGCGTTGAGCATCACCCAGTTCATCGCCCAGGCTCTGCGACGTGCCGTGGACGACTCCCAGTAGCGCCGACACTGGGAGTCGCCATCGTCGGAGGGCTTCGCCTGTGGAAAGCCCTCCTGGAACGTCACCCTGAGTCGAGTTCCCGAGCTTTTGACCGGGTCACTGTCGCCATGTGGGCAACGCTGTCGGTTGCTCACAATGTGCCGTTGAGCTGGGGGGGTGACGTTCCAGGCAACGTCACCCTCCAACCCGGATTCTCCACGACAACCGGACAGGACCTGGACGACCGTCGGCGTGTAGTTGCGGTGCCCAACGGCGTATCGGGCCGCAGAAATCTTCAAGGAGGCCTCCCACGGGCATCGGAGGGTGACGTTCAGGGTGACACTCGTCGCGCATCATCCCCTTCTGGGTCGACCTTTCATTGGTCGACCAACGCGCAATCGGGCACCCACCGCTCGAGCCGGCCGACGGGAGGAGAGGAGGGGTGACATCAACGGTGACACCGGCCAAGACCATGGTGACGAGATCGGCGGCCATCCTGTCCGCCATCGTCATGGCCATCGTCATGGCCGGGTGCTCGTCCGGGCCCACCCCGCACGCGAGCACATCGACCTCTGTGACCAGGACCACAGGATCGACGAGCACCACCACCACATCGAGCCCAGCAAACGCAACACAGACAGCGGTCCTGAACGCGTGGGAGTCCGCCGAGCAGACCCTCTACGGCTACCTGCAAGGGCCCTGGCAGCAGGATCGGGCCAATCTCGTCGCCGGCGAGACCAGCGACGACCTCTGGCCGAAGCTCGCCAACTACTTCACCGACCCGGCACTCCAGTCAGAGGAGAGTTCCTCGTCGGCGTGAAGATGGGTCAGCTCAACGGGCCGACCACCTACAACCTCGGCCACCCGAAGGTCTCCGCTGTTACTCCCACCACGGCAACGGTCACGGGCTGCATCTACGACACGGGAACGACGACGGCCGCCGGGCAACCGGGCCCAGCGACTCTCGATGGCGGAGGCGCTGGTGGCTACAGCGGCACCTGGAATCTTCAGCTCATCGGCGGCTCGTGGAAGATCGCCAGCTTCAAGACATCATCGGTTCCGAAGTGCTGAGCAGCGTTTCCTTCGGATGTCAGCGCAGTGGCTCTCACCTCTCTAGCTCTTCGCATTGCCCCTGCGCCAGCCTTCGCAGGTACGGGACGGGTGGCGGGTCGGGTGGCTGCACCGACTCAGGCCAAACCGTGAACTGCGGCGCCGGTGCCGGGGCCAGCCGGGCTCTGGTGGTGGGGACGGTGCCGGAGCGGCTCGACCAGCGG
This sequence comes from uncultured Acidobacteriota bacterium, assembly GCA_963813185.1. Taxonomy (GTDB): domain Bacteria; phylum Acidobacteriota; class Terriglobia; order Acidiferrales; family UBA7541; genus Palsa-360. The sequence goes on along the minus strand of CAWEYA010000014.1, from coordinate 757,027 downwards.
CGGCGGAGCGAGCGCGCCGCCGCAGTGCCCTGACTACGTGCCCTACTCGTCGCCATTCCGGGCGGCGGCGATGGTGGTCCTCCCCCGGCCGGGGCGTCCAGCCCGGAGCCTGGTACTTCAACCTCTGCGCCCTGGGCAGCGACCAGGGCATGGCCACCGGCGTTGTGTGGTTCGCCACCGGCCAGGCGCCGGGCACGCCCGCCGCCCGATCCAGCCGTCGCCGGGGCCCAGGCGGCCAGCGAGCTTCAGCTCCCGAGCCCCTCGCTGACCCTCAGCCCGGCGACCACCGGTTACGTGAACCTGGCCGAGTGGCTCTGGATCGACGCCGTCGATCGTGGCACTCCTTCACCACCACCGCCCAGGCCTGCAACGCCGGTGGATGCGTGACCGCTACCGCCACGGCCACGCCGGCGTATGTGACGTGGAACACCGGCGACGGATCGACCGTCACCTGCAACGGCCCCGGCACCGCCTACAACCCTGCGCTCCCCGCCACCGCCCAGTCGACGACCTGCTCGCACACCTACACCACCACCTCGGCCGGCCAGCCCTCCCCCGACGGCAACCCGAACGATGCCGCCTTCCCGATCACCGCCACCGTCACCTGGACGGTCGCCTGGGCGGGTCCCGACGGCTCGGCCGGTGCGCTCTGCCCAGCCTCACCACCCAGGGCACGACCTCGCTCGAGGTCGCCCAGATCGAGTCCGTCAACAACTGAGGAACTGGAGATCCGATGGCCATCACCACCGCCCCCGCCCGCCCGCCTTCACCGCCCCCGCCCGACGGGCGAGAGCCGGCCGGCGGTCTGCGGATCTCGTCGACCGGACCCACCAGCGCCGTCCGTGGCAGATCGGCCTCGGCGTCGCCCTGGTGCTGGTGTGCGCGGCCGTGGCCGGAGCGCGTCTTCCAGTCCTCGGCCAAGAAGGTGACCATCCTGGTGGCGGCCAAGAGCCTGCCTGCCGGCACCGTCCTCACCGCCGGCGACCTCGGCACGGCCATCGATTCCGGCCTCGGGCGACATCACGGCCATGTCGGCCACCGGTTCCTCGGCCGTGGTCGGCCAGCAGCTCGACACCCCCGTCTACGCCGGCCAGGTGATGGTCAGACAGATGCTGCCCGCCACCCCGCAGCTCGCCTCGGGTGAACAGGTGGTCGGCATGCTGTTGAAGGGCGACCAGATGCCCTCGGTGGCCCTGGTGGCCGGCGACATCGTCCAGGTGGTCGCCGTTCCCCAGGCCGGCCAGGGCTCGACCATCGGAGGAACGCATCGGGCAGACCCTGGTCCCCTCGGCCACCGTGTTCGCCGTCGGACCCGCACCGGCCAATCAGACCCAGTACGTGGCGTCGGTCTCCCTGGAGATCCCCGGTTCCGGACGCCGCCCACGTCACCTCCTATGCCGCCGCCGACCAGATCGGACTCTCTCTGGTCAGCGAGGGGGCACAAAGTGACCCTCATCGCCCTCGCCTCGGTCAAGGGATCGCCGGGGGTCACCACCGCGGCCACCGCCCTGGCCGCCAGCTGGCCGGAGGGCCGCCGGGTCCTTCTGGTCGAGGCCGATCCCTTCGGCGGTGACCTCGCCCCCCGCTACGGCTCGACCATCACCGGCGGGCTCTCCTCGCTCTTCGCCGCGGCTCGGCGCACCCTCACGCCCGAGGACGTCTGGGACCACGTCGACCATCTCCCCGGCGGCCTTCCGGTGCTCTTCGGTCTGGCCGGCATGCACCAGGCCGTCGCCAACGAGAAGGCCTGGCCGGTCGTCGCCGATGCGCTGGGCGCCCTCGACGCCGATGTGGTGGTCGACGTCGGCCGACTGCTCCCCAACCTCGGCGGCGGCGTCCGGGAGGTGCTGGCCCATAGCCGATGCCCTGGTGGTCCTGTGCCATCCACGCTCGAGGCCATCGTCCACCTCCGAGAGGCCCTTCCCAGCCTGGTCGCCGAGTTGCGAGGGCGCAGCCTTCTCGTCGTCCCCACCGGATCGCGCCAGTATCTCGGCGGCCGACATCGGACGGACCCTCGAGGTCGAGGTCGTTCCGCCCATGCCCGACGACCCGGAGGCAGCCGCCGCGCTGGCCAACAGGCGCGCCGATCAAGCGGCTCGAGCGGACCCGCCTGCTCCGGTGGGCCGCCGACATCCTCGGTGCCCTGGGCATCGAAGCAGTGCCGGCATCGAGCGAGCCGGCCCCGATCGAGGACGGTGACCCAGACTGACCTCGTCGACCCGCGGTCCCCGAGGATCGGCTGTCGTGCCACCGCCAGTCGACGTCGAGACCCCAACGATGTCTCCCGATGGGATCAGACCTCCGACGCCGGCTGGCTGGCGCCGCCGGAGTCCGGATCGAACGTGAGAGGCAGTCGGTGAACGACGCCGAGCGCCGGGAGCTGGAGCAGTTCGCCGCCGAGCATGTGGCCGACGGCATCGTCCGCTACGGCGCGGCCGGCATGAGCGAGGGCGAGCGTCGTTCGTTCGTCGAGAAGCTGGCCCGCGAGGCCATCGACGAGGCGGCCCGCTCCATGGTGGAAGGGGCGGTCACCACCCCGACCGCCGAGGAAGAGGAGCAGATCGTCCGCCGGCTGGTGGCCAGCCAGCTCGGCCTCGGCCGCCTGCAGCTGCTGCTCGACGAAGACGACATCGAGAACATCAACATCAACGGCGCGACCGCGTGTGGGTCAAGCGGGCCGACGGGGTCAAAGAACAGGTCGACGCCGATCGCCGACTCCGACGAGGAGCTCATCGAGCTGGTCCAGCGAGCCGCCCGGGCCCACCACACCGGGGGAGAGCGCCGGATCGACAGCGCCAAGCCCATCGTCGACCTCCACCTGGCCGGAGGACACCGGCTGTCGGCCATGATCGAGGTGTCCGACCGACCGTGCGTGTCCATCCGCCGTCACCGCCTGGTCGACCCCACCCTGTCGACCTGGCCGACTCCATCACCGACGAGCTGGGCCGGTTCCTGCGCGCCGCCGTGCGGGCCCGGCTCAACATGATCGTCTCGGGCGGCACCGACGCCGGCAAGACCACCCTGCTTGCGGGCCCTGGCCGCCGAGGCCGACCCGGCCGACCGGATCGTCACCATCGAGCTGTCCTATGAGCTCGGGCTGCACGAACTGCCCCACCGCCACCCCGACTGCGTGGGGTGGGAGACCCGGGAGGCCAACACCGAGGGCCAGGGGGCGGTGTCCATGGAGTACCTGGTGCAGCGGGCCAACCGCCACGATGCCGACCGGGTCATCGTGGGCGAGGTCCTGGGCGACGAGATCGTCCCCATGCTCAACGCCATGACGGCGGGCAAGGCCGGCTCGATGTGCACCATCCACGCCGACTCGACCGAGGGCACCTTCGGAAAGATCAAGACCTACGCCTCCCAGTCGCCCAAGCATCTGACCGACAATGCCGCGGCCCAGCTCACCGCCCAGGCCCTCGACCTGGTCATCTTCGTGCGCAAGCGGCCCGACGCCTCGGGCCTGGCCCGGCGGTATGTGTCCTCGGTCCGGGTGGTGGAGGACGCCGACGGCCCCCACGTCATCTCGACCGAGATCTTCGCCGAGCCCGAGGGTGGCGGACCGGCCGTCCTGCACCTGGGCATGCCCCCCGGCCTGCGGGAGCGGCTGGCCGACGTCGGCTACGAGGCGCCCCTCCACCAGGTGTTCGGCCGATGACCCCGGTCGTGGTCCTCTTCGGGGCCGGCATCGGGGTGGGCCTCGCCCTGGTCATCTCCGGCATCTGGTCCACCGGCCCCCCGGTCGGGCGGCTGTCGATGACCAAGCGGCTGGACCCGGCCAACCGACAGGCCGCCGCTCTGCGCGGTGGCGCTGGCCCTGATCGTCGGGCTGATCACCCGCTGGCCGGTGGGGGCCGCCATCGGCGGCGCGGTGGGCTGGACCCTGCGCTCCGCCCTCCAGCCCAACACCTCCCGTCGGGTCACCGGCCGCCTGGAGGCCCTGGCCACCTGGATCGAGGCGCTCCGGGACAGCATCGCCGCCCATCGGGGGCTGCTGGCCGCCATCGAGTCGACGGTGCAGACGGCACCACCGTCCATCCGGGACAACGTGGCCGCCCTGGTCGTCCGCATCAAGAGCGGCATGGCCCTGGATGCCGCGCTGTACACCTTTGCCGACGAGCTGGGCGATGCCGCCGTCGACGAGGCCATCGCCCCGCTCATCCTGGCCAGCCGGTTCGGAGGCTCCGATCTCCAGAGCCTGCTGGCCACGGCTGCGGCCAACACCACGGACCAGATCGCCCTCTGGCAGCGCACCGAGATCGCCCGGGCCAAGCCCCGGCGGGACATGCGCCTGGTCATCGCCGTGACCCTGGTCTTCACCCTCGGCGTGCTCTGGTCATCGGCCACGGCTACTTCAAGCCGTTCGGCACCCCGGTCGGCCAGATCGTCCTTCTGGCCGTGGCCGGTCTGTTCGCCGCCGGCTTCGCCGCCATGAACCGGCTGTCCCGTCCCCAACCCATGCCCCGCCTCTTCGACATGTCAGCGGAGCGCCATCGTCGGCCGATGCCCGGCCGCCACTCGCGACTCCGGCCCGGGCCGGACGGACGTAGGAGGGCCGATGGTCGTCATCATCCTCATGGGACTCGGCGTCGGCGTCGGTCTGGCCGCCATCGTCTGGGGCCTCTTCCCGCCACCGCTCACCCTCCGGGCCGCTCTCGCCCGCCTGTCCGGGGAGCACGTGACCGCCCCGACCGACGTCCTGACCCACGGGGTCGGCGGGGCCCGGCGACTGTGTGGGCACCTGGTCGAGGTCAACGTCCGGAAGGTCCCGCAGCTCGCCGACATCGTCCTTCCCGACCTGGCCATCACCGGCACCCCGACCGAGACCTTCGCCGTCAAGGTCGTCGGCTATGGCGATCGGGCTGGCCCTGCTCGGCCCGGTGCTCTGGGCCGCCAGGGCGCGTCGGGGTGCACCCCGGCTTCGAGGTCCCCGCCCTCGGCGTGCTGGTGCTCGGTGGGCTCGGCGCGGTCACGCCCGTTCGTCGATCTGCACCAGGCGGCCGACCGGCGGCGCCGGCACTTCTGTCACTCGCTCTCCACCTACGCCTCGCTGGTGTCGATGGCCATGGCCGGGGCCATGGGGTGGTCGAGCGCCCTGGAGGTGGCCTCCACCGTGTCGTCCACCGACTGGGCCATGGCCGAGATCGCCCAGAGCCTGCTGTGGGCCCAGGCCTACCGGAGCAACCCTGGGAGGGCCTCGAGCGACTGGCCCTCCGCTTCGACATCCCCGACCTCACCGATCTGGCCCGGTCCATGGCCCAGGCCGGTGACGGGGCCCGCATCCGAGACTCCCTGGAGGCCAAGGCCCACTCGCTCCGGCTGAAGGAGACCTCCGCCCTGGAGGACTCGGCCCAGGCCGTCACCCAGAAGATGCTGCTCCCGGGCGTGCTGCTCATGGCCGGCTACGGCCTCCTCATCTTCTATCCCGCCCTGGCCTCTTTCACCGGTAGCCACCTCTGACCCGTCCGCACCGACAACCACACGAACAGCGAACCACCACCGACCACATCGACCCAACGTGCACACACGAAACGAGGAGCACCATGCACAGAAAAGCATCACCAGCCAGCTGAGAGAGACGGCCCGATCGGCCGTCGAGACGATCGTGACCACGTCTCAGCTTCCTCCGTGCCTATGTCTCGGCCCGGTCTGACGCCGGTCCTGGGCGACGACTGCGGCGAGATCGCCTCCTGGGTGGTTGTCACCGCCCTCGTCGTGGCCGCCGCCATCGTGATCGTCGGCATCGTGGTGACCAAGCTGACCACCACGGCCAACAACATCCAGACTCCCTGACCGGCTCGAACGGTCCCAGTCCAGCGACGGTCGTGACCAGACGGGACGCACGGGGCCGCACCGGAGGGGCCTCGAGGCAGACAGGCGAAGCCGGGTTGGCGGAGTTCGTGGTCTGCCTGCCCGTCTTCTTCCTGCTGGTCATCGCCGGCATCCAGTACGCCCTGTGGTCCCACGCCAGCCACCTGGCCCGGGCGGCGGCCGAGCAGGGGAGCCAGGTGGCCTCCGGCTACGGCTCGATCCGCATGCGCCGGAACCCAGGCCGCCCAGCAGCTTCATCGCCACCACCGGTCCGGGCACCCTGACCAATCCACAGGTTTCACCAGCACGCTCTCCGGCGACGTGGCCCAGGTGACCGTCACCGGGCGGGCCCAGGCCCTCATCCCTTGGCTCGACCTCACCGTGTCGGCCACCAGCAATGCACCCATCCAGGAGTACCGGACCAGTGGGTGACCGAAGCGCCGGGCCCACAGGTGAGGAGGGTCCAGGCCATCGCCGAGCTGGTCATCGTCGCCCCGGTGCTCCTGCTCGTCATCGTGCTCATGGTCGCCCTCGGACGGATCGATTCGGCCCAAGGCGACGTCGAGTCCGCGGCCCGGGCCGGCGTCCAGGCGGCCGTCGTCCAGGCCGATCGCCGCCGACGCCCAGACCCAGGCGACCTCCGGCGGCGACGAGCACCCTGGCCGGAGCCGGGCTCACCTGCCCGTCCCCCCAGATCACCGCCGACACGTCCAACTTCGTGGCCGGGGGCACGGTGTCGGTGACCGTCACCTGTGTGACCAGCCTGGCCGACGTGTCGGTCCCCGGTGTGCCCGGTTCCAAGACCCTGACGGCCACTTCGACCGCCCACATCGACCAGTTCCGCACGATCTCTCACGGCAGTGTCATGAACGACAGCGTCATGACCCGCCATCTCCATCGGGTGCGGTTCCGCTGGAAGACCCGCCGGAGCGCTCCGACGACGGGTCAGTTCCTGGCCATGACCGGCGTCTTCATGACCATGTTCCTCGCCCTGGCCGGCCTGGTGGCCGACGGCGGCCACTACCTCGACGCCAAACAGGCGGCCGCCTCCGAGGCCGAACAGGCAGCCCGGGCGGGTGCGGGCTCCCTCGACGTCGGCCAGCTCCACGCCGGCACCATCGCCGTCGATCCCACCACTGCGGTCACCACCGCCGAGAACTACATGACCGCCTCCGGCCAGCCCGGTACCGCCTGGGTGGTCGGCAACACCGTCTACGCCCAGATCAGCTACCGCCTGCCCACCCAGCTCCTCGGCATCATCGGCGTGGGGAGCCTCCTGTCAGTCACCGAATCCGCCACCGACGTCAGTGGCATCACCACAGGAGGATGACCATGCCCACCACCACCCAGGCCGTGGCGCGGCCCAAGATCCGCCAACTTGTCGAAGGGCTCGGCGCGCTCGCTGTGCTTGTGTGCGGGCTCGTCGGCATCCCGGCCGTCCTCGCCGTCACCGTCGGATGGCCCCTCCCGCACCACCTCCCCGGCAGTAGCCAGGTCGCCGGCGCGCTGCGCACGTCGATCCCGGACTCGTTCTGGCCCCACCTCTTCGCCACGTTGGCCTGGCTGGCCTGGGCCTACTTCGCCTTCTCCGTCGCCACCACCGCAGTGACCCATGTCCGTGGTCGCAATGGAAATCGGCGCATCCCACTCGGGCGCCACAGCGTCGCGGCCGCCCTCGTCTCCGCTGTCATCACCGCCGTTGTCGTCCTTGGCCAACTCCGCGCCGCGCCCTGGACGCGTCAGCGTCGCCGCACCCGCGATCACTGTGGCCCTCGCCACCACCGCCCCCGCACCCCCCGGCGTCACAGGCACTGCTATTAGACCCACGGTGCAGCTCGTGGCCGACACCGGACCAGCGCTGAATGCACAACCCGCCACGGTGACCCACACCGTGGTGGCCGGCGACACCCTGTGGGGCATCGCCGTCACGTATTACGGCAACGGCGAGCAATGGCAGGCCATCTACCAGGCCAACGTCGGCGTACCCCAGCCCGGTGGCGGGGCGCTCACCGACGCCCACTGGATCTACCCGGGCTGGACCCTCGTCATCCCCGACGCCGTCACCCCCGACGTCGCTCAAGCGGTGCCGGCGGCACCCGTCGCTCCCGCCGCACCCCCGGCCACCCCCGCACCGGTACCGGTCGTCCATGCCATGCCCGGTGGCACCCAACACGGCACCGTCCAACCAGAGCACGGCGCCAGCACCCACGACTCGAACAACGCGGGCAGCCCTCGGACGGCCGTACACGGCTCACCGGCGGCACATCTCCCCAGCGCGTCCACGGGCGGTCCACACGATGTCCACAAGCCCGCAGGGACTCACCACGTCACGTCGAGCTGGCATCGCGACGACGTCGGCACCCTCGCCATCGGCGCCGGCATCTTCGGCCTGGCCGCCATCGGACTGGTCGGCGCCCTCGACCGCCGGCGGCGCCGCCAGAGCATGCGGCGCACCCCCGGCAGGCGCATCCCCCTCCCCGCACCGCACAGCCCGCTCGCCGACCTCGAGCTCCAGCTCCGCCACTATGCCCGAGCCGACGGCCTGTTCTGGCTCACCCGTCTCGGTGACCTCCTCGCCCACGCCGCCGACCGGGCCGGCGCACCTCGGCCCGCGGTGCTCGGCGTCGAGGTCCGCCCCCACGGTCTCGACATCTTCGTCACTGAAGAAACCGGCGAGGCTCCCACGCCGTTCGAGGGTCGGCCGGGGGAGCCAGGCGTCTGGCACTGCCCGGCCACCGCCGACCCCAGTGTCCTCGACGACACGGTGGTGACGGCACCTGTTCCCCTGACCCTCTTCAGCGTTGGCCAGGGCGGAGACGCCACGCTGCTCGTCAATCTCGACCAGTACCCAAGCGTCCACGTACGGGTCGATGCCGACCAGGTGTCCGGCACCCTCGCCGCCATCGCCACCGAACTCGCCGCCTCGACCGGGTCCCCTGCGCTGAGCGTCCTGGCGGTCGGATTCGGCCACGGGGTGATCGACCGGCTCGAAGGCGGCATTGTCACCGAGGATCTCGACACTGCTCTCACCCACATCAGGCCAGGGGAGGACACCGTCGTCCTGGCCGACGCCGCCATGGTGAGCGACCAGCTCGCCGAACTGGGTGCGTCGCCGGGGCTTCACCTGGTCACCGCCGGCCCCCTCGCCCCGGCCGGCGTCGCGCTCGTCATCGACCCGGCCACCCCTACCCTCGCCGGCCAGCACCTCGAGCCGGTTGACCCCGCACACGTCGACGAGGCGACGCTGGCCGATGTCGACGCCCTCCTCGACCTCGCCGAAGCCCCCGCAGACGCCGGGCCGACCGACGAGCCGTACGGGAGCTTCGACGGGGCGGTCACTCCTCCGGGTGCCCAACCGGGCGATCCGATCGTCCTCGGGCTCCTCGGAGAACCAACCATTGCCGTCGGCGAGAGCGGAGCCGAGGATCTCCTTGACGCCGTGTCTCCGACCGCGGGGACCAAAGCCCGGCGCGTCGTCGAGCTCCTCGTCTACCTCGCTGCCCACGACGGGACCGCCACCCGAGGCGAATGGCTCACCGACGTCTCTCCCGAGAAGGCCCTGAGCGACGGCTATGTCCGCAATCTCGTCCTCCTCACCCGCCGGTCCCTGGAGCAGATCACCGGAGACGGTGATCTGCTCGCGTACGACCGCGCCACCCAGCGCTTCACCCTCGCCGATCGGGTCCGTAGCGACTGGACCATGTTTCGGTCCTTCGCAGCCAGTGGCGAGCCCGACGGACTCCGGGCGGCGCTCTCCCTCGTCCGGGGCATGCCCTTCGGTGCCAACCCCGAACCGTGGACGTCGGCTGCGGGCATCTCCTACGCCATGGTCGCTGAGATCGTTGACGCTGCTCTCTCCCTTGCAGAACTCGCCATGTCACACGGCGATGCGCAGCTCGCCACCTGGGCCGCCCGCCAAGGCCAACTCGCCGACCGCTACGACCAGGGCCTCTGGCGCATCCTCTTGCGGGCAGCTGGTGACAACCCCAGCCGAGAGAGGATCTGGCAGGAGCTCAGTGACCTACTCGCCGTCGACGGCGATGCTGCTGCTGACCTCGACCCTGCGACGGTCGATCTCTACCACGTCCCTCAGTACGCCGAGACCGTTGTCCGAAGTCGTCGTCCTCCAAGAAGACGATGAGGTGGTCATCCCGACGCGCCAAGCCGTCTAACACGGTCTCCTGCCTCAAGGGGATCCGACGTCGGCGCCCGGCCCACTTCTGGGGTCGATGCCGCCCAACCCGGCGACGTAGCGATCCGCCAGGCCGCCTGCCCGCAATCCTCGCTCCGCTGGCAGCGGCGAGGGGCAGGCTTCACATGAAAGGTGTCGTCACGGGGTCGCCGTAGCGCCCTCTGCCATCGGGTCTCGTCTGTGATCCCCTCTTGACCGACAGCCCGACCGTTCCCTGTTGGTGCTTGATGCGGTCCCTTGCCCCGTGCCGTGTGGCCTCTGCGCTGGTGGCACCCTGCCAGAGGTCGTCCTACGAGCTCCAAGCCCTGAAGTGCACTCGCTGCGCTCGGGGCTGTTCCGCTCGGCCTCCCTCTGGCTCTCCGGGTGCATCGCATCGGACCACACGGAGGGACTCAGAAATGACCGCCAAGAACAACCACCCCGAACTCATCGACCAGCTGACAGAAGGGATCGCCAACCTCACGTCATCGACGGAGTGGCAGCGCTACCTCGACTTCCAGAGCCGCTTTCACCGCTACAGCTTCGGCAACGTGCTCCTCATCGCAGCCCAGTGCCACGAGGCGACACGGGTCGCCGGCTTCAACGCCTGGCGGAAGATGAACCGCTTCGTCCGCAAGGGCGAGAAGGCCATCTGGATTCTCGCCCCGATGGTCTACAAGAACGCCGACGCCGAGGACGGCGAGAGACGATCGGGTCATCCGAGGCTTCAAGTTCGTCGCCGGTCTTCGACGTCGCCCAGACCGACGGCGAAGAGCTGCCGTCCATCTGTAACCGGCTCGACGGTGATGACCCCGCAGGGCTCTACGCCCAGCTCGTGACGGTGGCCCAGTCCATCGGCTTCACGTCGAGGACCACGAGTTCGGCGGCTCCACCAACGGCGACTGCTCCCACACCGACACCGCATCCGGGTCGAGACCCAGAACTCCCCCGCCCAGCGGGTCAAGACCCTCGCTCACGAGATCGCTCACGCCCTCCTCCACGAGAGCTACGACGACCGGGCACTGGCCGAGCTGGAGGCCGAGTCCACAGCATACGTCGTCTGCCAGCTCACTTGGGCATCGACACCGACGACTACTCCTTCGGGTACGTCGCCACCTGGGCCGGTGGCGGCGACGAGGCGATCGCCGGCATCAAGGCGTCGTGCGAGCGCATCCAGAAGACCGCAGCGTCGATCCTGCGGTCTTTCGAGGAGGACGAGCAGGAGGTGGCGTGAGCCGCCCGGCAAGCAGGCCGTCCTGGTTAGACCGGCGGGAAACCGCCGGCGGCCAGGGCGGCCTCAACCTCGCGCCGGTGACGGGGATCACATGCAACCCAGCGGCGCTCGCTGTCGTCGAGATCAGCCAAGAATCCGTATCGGTGCCGGACGGTACGTTCCCAGCCTGCCAGGTCGACCGGCTGCGTGCGCAGACTCCCAGGAGAAGTTTGTGAAAGACTTCGTGGCGGCGTGGACCAAGGTGATGAACCTCGATCGCTTCGACCTTGCCGAAGATCAACGGAAGCAGAGAGCTGCCGGCCCAGCACGAACCGCCGTTTCGGCTGATTAAATCGGCTAATCCGAAGGGCGCGCTGTTCTCGGTTCGCGCGGGCCGGATGGCGCGCCCGTTAATTCTGTGATGATCCTAGTCGCTGAAGTCACTGCGTGGCTTGCAAGCTTTCGGTCGAGTACTGGAATCGATAAGACCATCAAAATCCTCGATCGCTCTTCTTAACTTTGCGACAACCGTTCGCCTAACCCGCTCTCCGTAGGCAGATCAGAGACAGGAGGGGGTATAACCGCGCTGGCTCCGTTTTGCGCATCGCGAGACGTCCTGCACGACAGATTCCTCGAACAGTATCTTTGCGCCATGCACCTCACCCACGCCGCTTGCGCCGACGCCCGAGCGGACCTCGTAGGGTCCGAGTCTATACCCGCGAGAAAACGCCATATGTAGGAATGGATTACGGGAAACCCGGAAGTAATCCGCCACCTATATCGGATCGGGCCTGTGAACCGGTCTTGCCGGAGACTGGGAATCCGAAAACTCCCACATTCCGAGAAGCCGTGCCAGCTCAACCGGTCGATGCAACGCCATCTAATCGGTTGATCTGACAATACTTTCCATCAAGAATCGATCTGTACGGCAGTACTCAATCAGAACCTAAACAGAGCTTTGTTTTGTTTGACATTGACGCCGGCGAACGAAATCAGCCTCGTAGGCTCCTACAACAAGACTTTGAGCAAGTGTTGCGTCGACACATTGAGACCACCCGACTAATCAGAACGTGGTATCGATCATTCGGCATGGATCACGCCTGCAGGTGTGCCGAAAATCCCAGATCATGCTAGCAATGCAGAGAGACAATAATGTGGAGAATCTCTCTGACCGGCTGTGCCGTAAGAGTTAATACTGTGCAGAAGTGGACAGTTGACTTGGGTCCACTGTCATAGCATGTGACTCAATGGCAGCTTGCAACGGCTTAGGCGCTACGGACATGTTATAACCCCGGTATGTCTTAAGCGGGGGCGTCATGGAAGCAATCGCGAGTACCAGCAGGACAACAACCAAGAGAAAGCGTATTTTCAATGCCCAGGCGTATCTCGCTTCGTGCGGTGTTGCGAGAAAAGTTGTCGAGTATCGAAGATCCGAGAAAGTCTACTCGCAGGGCGATCCCGCTACGAATGCCATGTACATTCAAAGAGGCGGGGTGAAACTGACTGTTGTCAACGAGGTCGGCAAAGAGGCAGTTGTGGCGTTGCTTGGACCCGGTGACTTTTTTGGTGAGGGATGCTTGGCAGGTCAGCTTGTTTGTATGGGGACCGCGACCGCGATTACACCCACGACTTTACTTGTTATTGAAAAAAAGGAAATGATTCGCGTGCTCCACGCTGAGCCTGAGTTCTCTGAGCGCTTCATGGCTTATATGCTTGCCCGAAACATCCGAATCGAGCAGGATTTGGTCGACCAGCTCTTTAACTCCAGCGAGAAACGGCTGGCCCGCACTCTTCTGCTGCTCGCTCGGTACGGCAAGCAAGACATGCCTCGAATAATGCTACCCAAAATATCGCAAGAGACTTTGGCGGAAATGATCGGGACAACACGCTCCCGGGTCAATTTTTTCATGAATAAATTCAAGAGGCTCGGTTTCATTAGGTACAATGGTGGTCTCCACGTCAAACGTTCCCTCCTAAGTGTTGTCCTGCACGAGTAAGTAACTACCTTCAAGCAACACCAACTTCCTTTTCACTAATTCAGATCGTCCCTTGTAAGGGATCGAGGTGCATCCGAAAGGACTTCGTTTGGCGGCCACATCCTGATAAACGGGACGGTCTCAATGGGTCGTTGCAACACTTGCTGGAAGTCTTCTTCTAGGAGTCTACGAGGGTTATTTTGTTCGCGAGAGTTGATTCAAAAAGAACACTGCCCTGTTTAGGTTCTAATTGAATACTGCCCTACAGTTCGATTCTCGTGGGGAAGTATTGTCAGATCAGCTGATTAGGGGTGTTGCATCGACCGGTTGAGCTGGCAGGGATTATCGGAATGTGGCCCAAGTAGCCGGACGCCAAAAAAATCACATTCCAAATAGGAGTTATCGGGACTTGATGGTAGTGGCATTTCGCCTTTCGGACCGTTGTCTACTAGAGGCGTAGGGAGAGGACACGGCGGCGTGCGGAAGAGATGCATCGGATGACGGGCTGCAATGGTTACGGAGGTACGAAAGCTGTGCATACCGCACTGACACATCACCTCGCGGTGCCTGTTGGGGCCGAGCCGTCAATTCCAAAGGCGCAAGCGCCACCGAAGCCATCGCATCTGGCCCGCACGGGTCTGATCGCTCTACAATTTTAATTGTCATTTCCTACTCGCTTCCCTCTATGGCGCAATTATCCAAGAAGTTGTTTATGGTAGGAGTAACGTCGTTCACGCAGTTTGGAGGCTCGCATGTGGGCCCGCCGTTACTTTTAGTCTGATTCGCTTCAAAGAAACTTCCAGTTTGTTTTGACTGGAGATTATGTGCAATCAAATCTTTTGAAACATCTGCATATCGATGAATGGAAGGATTTCTACAGTGCGGAAAACCAATGAGTGAAGGCTCTTCCCAAAATGGCGAAGGCTTCCACCTCAGACGACTTCGATGAAGGCCAAAGCAGTCCAAGCTAAGCTGGGTGCGTTAATCAGAATTTTCAAATGGAGGAACAGACATGAATGGAAGGTCTCTCAAACTGCATCGCCTGCTCATGGGTTTGTACTCGATGACATTTTGTGTTTCGTTGATGGCTATACCAATCCCGCAGTATCAATCCAACCAGCAACCGGCCCCGGACAATACTAAGGTTAACAAGGATCAGTCAAAGCCTACTTCCGATCAACAAAAGATGAATCCCGCTGACCGTGCAACCACGCAAAAGATTCGCAAAGCGATCCACGACGACCAGAGTCTTTCGACCTACGCGCACAACATCAAGATCATTACACAAAATGCCAAAGTCACGCTCCGCGGACCTGTGCAGTCTGAGGATGAGAAAAACAATGTGGAAGCTAAAGCGGTAAGCGTGGCCGGACAAGATAACGTAAACAATCAACTCAAAGTTATGCCTTCAAAATAGCAGGCCGGAAACTAAATTAGTTTGAACAAAAGGGAGGAACAGATATGTCAGGTAAAAAAGTGGCGGTATTTGGGATCTACACAACGCGTGTTGCCGTCGAAAATGCTACAGATTCGCTCGTCCAATCCGGTTTCCCTGCTTCTGATATTTCTGTGCTATTGCCGGAGAGTCTAGGCGGGCCCAAGGATATGGGGACAGAAAAGGCTACCAAAGCTCCAGAAGGCACCGCTGCAGGAGCAACTGCGGGAGGCGTAATTGGTGGCACTCTTGGCCTTTTGGCAGGTGTCGGTCTCCTGGCAATTCCCGGCTTGGGGCCTTTCATCGCTGCGGGACCTATCATGGCAGGTCTAGCAGGTCTGGGTGTTGGCGGAGCAGTAGGCGGGCTCACGGGCGCTCTAATCGGCATGGGAATCCCTGAATTTGAAGCAAAGCGATATGAGGGCCGTCTGAAAACGGGCGGAATTCTTCTGTCGGTGCATTGCGATACGTCAGAGGAAATTAAGCGCGCCAAGGTAGTTCTCGAACGCACCGGCGGAGAGGATGTCTCCTCTACCGGGGAATCTTCCACCGATACGAAGGCAAAAGATCGTGACGTTGCTAGTAAGGCGGCACGCGGGAACTTTTAATCTAAGGGAAGGAGGAAGTCTGATCCAGACTTCCTCCTTTTCTTCCGGAAAGCATTGAATGCTTGATAGACGTAAGGAATGGAGACATACGATGACCAGAGCTTATAAGGCAGGAACGATCCTAACCTTTGTCATGGGGGCCGGCGTAGGTGCCGTGTTTGCTTTACTTTTTGCGCCCAAATCTGGAGAAGAACTACGAGGCGATATTGCTGGCGGGGTCAGTAACGAAGTGAAGCAGCTCCAGAGCATTGGCAAGAATATTAAGCAGAGCGCACAGAAAACCGCGGCTCTAGCACAAGACCACATACAGGACGCAATGGAGGCAGGAGAAGAAGCATACAACCGAGCACAGAAGGCGTGATCGTCATTCAGCCCCTTCAATGGTCATGGATCCTGAATGAAGAGTAACTCGGAAGGGCTGCAAGCTCAGGGAAGAAACGCAGCGGCGACTCGGGGTCCAGGCGGCTTCGAGCGATTAGGAGTGAAACAGGCTTCTGAATACTTGGGAAGGAGATAAATGAAAAGGGGCACATCAAAGAAAACACTCGGCGGCAATCGCAAAAAAGATGAGGGACTCTTGACGAACGTGGCGGAATCGATCGGGTCCACCATTGGTACGATCGTAGGGAGCGCCAAAGCGGCGCAAAAAACGATTGCACAAAGCGACGCGATACTCAGCTTCAAGGGTCGCGGAAAAAAGTTTGCCCGGAGAAGCAAGACAGCCAGGCGCGGGAGCAAGACTCGGCACTAGCGGATCTTGTGGGACCGATCGTGGCAGAACTTCCGGGCCTGGTTGTTGGAGGAACAAGTCGGTTCGAGGCTTTCTCTTTCTGTTTTTGCAATACAAAATTGATGCGGGGAGGATCGGTCGATATGGTCGCATTCACTGAGGCTGGTGTCACAGATGATTCGAATAGTTTCGGTGTTTCTTGGCGGGCAGTGATTGCCGGCGCATTCGTGGCGGCAGCCTTGTCGCTCGCACTTCTCGCCTTAGGCACCGGGATCGGTTTGTCTGTTATTTCACCATGGGCGAATGTTGGCACATCCGCTTCGGCGGTCGGTTGGACAGCCATCACCTGGCTGATCCTGATGCAACTAATCGCTTCGTCTATGGGGGGATATTTGGCGGGCCGGCTACGCACAAAGTGGGTCAGGGTCCACACACATGAGGTCTATTTCCGGGATACAGCCCATGGTTTTCTTGTTTGGGCGGTGGGTCTTGTTATCACGGCGGCTTTTCTGACTTCGGCAACGACATCCATGATCGGCGGTGCTGCGCGAGCAGGCGCGGGAGCCGTGGATGCGTCGGGACCGGTTGCGTCGCGGGATGGCCTTGGTTCGAATGCGTACTTCGTTGATGTCATGCTGCGATCGAGCACTACGAGTTCATCCCAAGACAATGCTTCGCTACGCGGCGAGATCGGACTCATTCTTGCGAAAAGCCTCCGGGAAGGAGGCATTCCGTCAACTGACAAATCCTATCTTGCGCAAGTCGTCGCGGTGAAGGCCGGGATTAGCGAATCCGATGCCGAGCAACGAGTGGACGAAGAATATGCCCAAGCTCAGCAAGCTGCCGATCGCGCCCGCAAAGCGGCAGCACACTCGATGTACTGGATATTCCTTGCGCTCCTGATAGGTGCTTTCTGCGCGAGCTTTGCCGCAACAGTCGGCGGTAATGAGCGCGATCGTATCCTGGCGATTTAGGAATTTAGTTCCAATAAAGGAGGTTAACAGATGCGTTCAATCTTGTTGCTGCTTCTAGGTGTGCCCATTCCATTCATCATCTTGATCGGGCTCTTCAGTCACTTTTGATCTAGGAAGCTAGTGGGCCAATAGTGGTCCAGACGTACGATCGAACCGAAGCAACAACATTTCGGACCTATAAAAGAAATGCATTGCTTTAATTAGGCGACCCGGAGATCAAATGATGCGAACATTAAGAAAAGTTGTGGGGCACTCCATGCTGATAATATTGATGCTAACGGGAACTTCATTCCTAGGCGCACAAGACTCGGCAAAGCAGGATATGAAGGACGCCGGGCAGGAAACCAAAGAGGCTGCGAAGGATACCGGAAAGGCAACGAAGAAGGTCGCCAAAAAGACGGGCCACGCCGTAAAAAAGGGAACGCATAAAGCAGCGGAAAAAACGGAAGAGGGCGCACAAAAGGTGAAGGATAAGACTGACCCACAATGAAACGAAAGTGTGGAAGGCCCCTTGAAGATTTACACAGGCATAGCAATTTTCAAGGCATGAATGATCGATTCCCATAGCCACCCAATCCGGGCGTCCGAAAATCACGTCGTATTGATAAAGGGGCGGACCATTCGGATTTTTCGCATGGCGTTTTTCGCGCCATCACGGCAGCCTCTGCTTTCTTCGCGCGGTAGAACATTGACATGAAGTCCTTCGCGATGGACGAAGAAAATTCGGTGTGTACTGAGAAGTAGGCCTAGGATCGAGGAAAAGGAATCGCACCGCTAAACCTGGAAAGTTCGACATCGCTTTCATATTCGCGCGACAACCCCTCTTGCATCCAGTTCCATGAATTCCGCGAAATCGGAACGGACGCGACAATCAGTGCAGCCACAATTGCAAGCGGCATGCCGCCCGCGATCCAAAGGACAGTTTTTCTTTGAGACGGCATATCGTTTCTATTGGTGATTGTACTTTTTCCCGCGTGATGCGAAACATGGAATATCGTCAAAACCGCATACTGCATTTCTACCTTCAAATTACAGAAATCACTTGATGGGCATTGCAAATGTCTCTTGTGGATCCCCAAAAAGACCGACTCAGCAAAACGTTGTGTATTGAAATACGGAGACTGGCCGGTGATTACATGACGCCTTGGGTTTGACAAATGACGATGAAACACTCCGCCTCATCCCGTTCACGATGGACTTCGGCACTTTAGATTTCGTGCGACAAGATCGGTCGGTACACGATTCGATCAAATTACAGCCTTGACCTGATAGTTTGCTTGGCCGGCGGATGATACCAATGGGAAGCACCAAAAAGGGGCACGGTTCTCGTGCCGAAACTAGCCCCACGGAGGCAGTCATGACGAGCAATAAACTTTGGAGTCGGATGGTTCTTACATCCGCGTTGGCCGGTGGGCTCGTATTCGCTTTTGGAAGTAGGGCTCGCGCAGACAAGGATTGGAAGGAGGATTGCCATCGTCGGCTGGAAGCCGATCGCGCAAGAATCGATCACGATATTAGCCGCCACGGCGAACACAGCCGCCAAGTCGATAACGATGTCGCCAGAATGGATGCAACTCGGCAATGGTGCCGCGATCATAAATCGGATTGGGACCACGACCACTTCGACATAGGCATTTATTTCCGTCATCATGATGACGACGACAAAAGGTAAGGCTATGGAGGCGGATCGGATCCGCCTCTTTTCTTTTTGGCCTCGAACTAAATTCCGAGCGAACGGTTGCGCTGTACCAATTGATTTTCCACGAGCCCGGAAAGGGAATGAATATGGCCAAAGCTATTCGCGGAAAATTCCCCACATCATTTGGCGTGTCGAGTCCCACAGGACACGTGGTGATGGCTTTCCCGAACGATGAGAGAGCTGAGTTGGATTGCGAAGCTCTACTCGCCGGTGGATTTAGCGAAAATGACGTCACTCATTACACCAAGGAGGCCGTCGTCACGGAGTTCGAGACGAGCAATGAGCAAGTCTCCATTCCCGTCCAGATCGGACAGGACGTGGCGAAGATTGCAGAGTACTTAGAACTCGCCAAAGAAGACTGCGGATTCCTTGTGGTCCACGCGGCCGAAGACGACCGGTCGAAAAAGGCAATTGCGACCGTGCAACCTTACGGATTGAAGTTTGCGGAGAAGTATAACCGGCTGACCATTGAAGAGTTGGCTTAGCGTTCTCAGCCGATCGAAATATATCTTCATCGGAGGCACAGCTTATGTTGCGGACAATCCTGATAATCATCTTAGTTTTGGCCCTGCTTGGAAGTTTGCCCGCGTGGCCCTACAGCACGGCCTGGGGTTATTTCCCGAGCGGCGGCTTGGGACTTCTCCTGGTGATCGTCATCGTTTTTGCACTCTTAGATAGACGATCGGCGGTTTAACTTCGCGTCTAAGTAGAGCTTCGGTCCCGACCTGGTCGAATGGCCTGTCCACTCGAGTGCCTGGTTGTATAGAAAGCTCAAGCTCATGTCTCTTCGAGGCCCAACGAAGAGATCGAGGGAGATCAATAAATGCCTCGATGGGTTCTTGGCTGTCCCGATTGCAACCAAGAATTCACCCACAGTGAGATAGACACGGAATAGCCAATTCCGCTCCTGGATCCTTTTGCTTGGATTGGCGACAAACCGGAATTACCTGAATCTGGTGTTAGCTTGGAACGCCCACACTGTAAGAAGGTTTCGGTCTATAAGCGTTATCAGCTCATGTACCGCGCAACTTAGCTTCCGGGGCAAAGCCGCCATAACTGACTGGAGAGGTAGCGGACGTTCATGGCTTTATCCGCCTGTTTTTGCGGTTTTTGGAACCGTGTCCTTGGTATCGGCTTCCACCGTGACTTCCACTGGGGCGCCCTCTTTGAGCTTTACCTGATTGCCGTTCTCGTCCTCCAAGGTGTTCTCGATACGGATCTCTCGATACAAGTGATCCGCCTCCTCGATGGCGATCTCAGCTTTTTCCGGTTCCTGCGGGAAGGGGGACTTGATGATTTTTTCGACCGTTCCCGGCTTGGTTGTTTTTGGTTTCTTTTTATTCTTCAATGTTGTTGCCTCCGCATTGGCGGACCTAGGACTTGCGCTGCAGTGTAGCAAATCTACACAATCTAATGAAGGTGGAAGTGTGTACGCAAGCTCCAGTCGCAAAAAGCGGACAAGCCACTCGTTGTTGCGATTCCTTTGCTGAAGATTTTGTCGGGCATAAACGAGGAAAATGGCGGAAAATCAAGATTGCGGGTCCATCCCCATACACCGCAAGAACAAATGGAAAATCATTGCCAAGGTCCTTTGGTGATTTGGAAAATCGCCCTGGCTTGTGCTTTTGACGGCCGCCATCAAGAGACTCTGCCTGAAGAAAATTTCACCCGGCACGAGGGCGAACAGAATCTAGGCGCGCAACAAATCACCCATGTGCGGTTCTACCCTCGCCTATGAAATTCTGAACTTCTGCCAGCAAAACATCGATTTGATCCATCTTGGAAACCACCGCGCGAATACCAACAGCGTTAGCCCGCTTGTCTGAAACGATGTCCTTGTGCAAGGTATAGAGAATGATAGGGACCCTTGGCATCATGTCGTGCAAGACCGAAGCGGCTTCCAGTCCATTCATCATGGGCATGGAGAGATCGAGAACGATCAAGTCAGGCTCTATTTCCCTGACGCGCTGGATCGCATCCAGACCGTCTACCGCCTCCGAGCAAACAATGGATTCCAGCCGGTTTTCCAGGCAGGTGCGGAGTAACTGTCTTACGATTTTGCTGTCATCGACTATAAAAATCCGTTTGGCCATGGCGCCCCTGCAGGTGACAGCCTACGCTGGAGAGCACCTCTGTATGGCAGCGTATTCTCAAGCAAGAGAATTGCAATACAGGATCGCCTGTATCCGATTAGGATTTGCAGCAGGTCTGCAGATCTGCAGATCTGGTGTAAGGGTGCGATCTGTTGTGCCTCTACAAATTGGAAAGACGACGATAATTCTAACGATGTCGGACGCAGGGCAATCAAGGCAGACGAGTATTTTGCGGTTATTATGTCCGTAGGAATCCTCCTTCTTTCATATTTCCCGCACGCCAAAAGCAAGCAATCCTTCGTATACATGGGCATGTACGAGCAACCCATATTTTTCAACGGACAGCAGCGTCCAAAACTTTTCTCCATGATGTGGCGTTCGCCTGCAGTCTCTTATTCTGATTTCTTCCAGAATGGAATCGAATGCACAAGAGCACGGGCGCGAAACGACGTTCTTTCTAAAGTTCTTTTCACGCATTGCTACATAAGCCAGTGGATTGAAAGCCCGCAGTGCGCGGAGTAGTTTCGAGAGCGCGATGTGCCGAATTCAAGAGTGCGGGACTCGAGCTGAAACTAATTGCCATCCACCAAATTTCAATTCGAGGTGACGGGGGACATGGCCACAATGACCGAAACTCCGCGGAGACTGTTTCGCGCGCTTGAAAAGCAATTGACTTCGCAAAGAGATGAATTGAGAATGCGCATCGATCGGCATCACCTGGATGATGTGATGGATCGTGAACTTGACGACGAGGCGGCTGCGGCGGTGGAGAATTTGTCGAGGGACATGCTGGCAGCAACTTTGGAGCGCGAGCGCCGGACTCTCATGGAAGTCGAGACGGCACTTATCCGGATGAAAAAGGGCGAATACGGGACGTGCGATAGCTGCGGCGCTTCAATTCCAAAAGCGCGGCTTGATGCACTGCCTTGGGCGCGCCTGTGCGTAAATTGTGCCGAAAGGGCCCTGAATCCCAAGGGACTTCGAGTGTCATTTTGATGTGATGGGCGCGAAAATGCGCCATAAGTGTGTTCCCGCCGCTACCTTGTAAATCGTGCTGAATATAAATGGAACCCTGTATATCAGGAACCGCTCCTGCTGAGATATAAAATCTTAACAGAAATCGATCTGGCATTCGAGGTCCGGCCGCACAGGGGCCGAAGGAAGGAACTTATGATCGAGAGATTGGCAGATCCAGCGATCAAGTTCGAAGACGGAAGACTAAGGACAAAGATGGGCACACTACGAATCATGATCGCTGACGACCACGACTTAGTACGCCGGGGATTGAAAATGCTACTAGAGTCGCATCCCGGATGGAAGATATGCGCCGAGGCGCACAGCGGGCGTGAAGCTGTGGCGATGGCCGAAGAATTGAGGCCCGATATCGCCATAGTGGATATCAGCATGCCCGAACTAAATGGCATCGAAGCTGCGCGAAAAATTAAGAAAATCTCGCCGAACACGGAAATGCTCATATTATCCATGCACCACACGGATCAGCTCGTCCGGGATATCATCGAAACCGGGGCGAAAGGGTATATCATAAAATCGGATTCTGACCGGAGCCTGGTTGCCGCAATCGAAGCCTTGGCGCTCCACAAGCCATTTTTTACGTCATGCGCCACTGAAATCATGTTGGAAAGTATTCGGACCAAGGTGAAATCTGTTTCTGAAGTTTCTCAATCGGTTCGCGATCGACTTACACCTCGTGAGCGGGAAATTGTTCAATTGTTGTCTGAAGGGAAGAGCAGCAAGGAAGTCGCTGTTACCCTTGGGATCAGCGTTAAGACCTCGGAAACACATCGAGCCAATATAATGCGCAAGCTCGAAATACATTCGGTCAGCCAGCTGGTTCGGTACGCTGTTCGCAATCAGATTGTTGAAGCTTAAATCAGCGACAATCAAACCTTATTCCTCCCTATTTTCCATGGGAAGCATAAGGCTGCGAGCCAATCTGTTTCTGCTCTGTAGCGGAATTACAGGATCAATATTCCTCATTCGCTCATCGAGTAGAATCCATCCTGGCATCAATAAGATCTTCCAATTTGATAGAACAATTTTCTCCGCTGATTGGTGGCTGCGAACGAAATCATCATTTAAGTGCTTTGATTTCAAATCATCGCTTTATTTCCAATTGGTTGCTTTCTTGCAGTAAACAAGGGTAGACGCTATTTCTGAATGAATGAGGTTAATCATGAGGAGCCAATTAAGTAAGCGAAGGGCGATCAGTATTCTAGCCGTCTTGGGGGCGGTCCTTGTGATGATCGCCGCTTGGAATCCCGGCGAGGACGAATCAATCTAGGGGCGCTATCTATTTCATTCAATTTAGTCTTGGACGATATTTCTTAGTGCGGATTCCAATTCGCTTCCCGCCGCAGACTTGGCTCCAAACGCCCGCGCACCCGCCTTAAGCGCAGCCGAACAAATTTGAGGATAAAAATATGGGATTTGAAGTAGCCGAAGACTAATCCTGAATTCCGAAATTAAATAGCACTGTTTTGTCCTAACTCGGTTAAGTTTCAGTTGGATGAAAGAAACTTCGAGGAGGACAAAACAGTGCACTGGAAAAGTACCTCTCTTTGGTCCGGGAAGAAAGTGGAATTACGCGAGACCCCGCGTGCGGTGACGCCGTTCGGCGGGTTGGTGGTGTTTTTTGAGTTTCTTCGGCAGGTAGGGTATTGCGAAGCGGTGAAGCAACATCTGCCGTTTCGTCTCACTTCCCCCAACGCGATCGATCCGGTGCAGACCTTCACGGCATTTCTGCTTTCCGTGGTGGCCGGGGCGCGGCGGTTCGCACACACCAGTTTGCTGCGTGCCGACGTGGCCTTGCACGAACTGCTAGGGATTACTCGCTTTCCGGTGGACGACACTATTCGCAACCTGTTCAAGCGTTTTGGCCAAGGACAGTGCCAACGTTTTTTCTCCGGCTTGTGGAACTGGCAACTGCAGCGGCTGCCGGAATGTTCGTCCGGATATAGTTTGGATCTGGACTCGACCGTGTTCGAGCGCTACGGTCGGCAGCAGGGGGCGTTGCGCGGGCCCAACCCGCGCAAGCATGGACGGCCCTCGCATCATCCGCTGGTGGCGGTGTTGGCCGAAGCTCATTTTCTGTTGCACGGTTGGCTGCGCAGCGGCAACTGCGGTTCGGCCCGCGGCGCGGTGGAATTTCTTAAGGAGGCGCTGGCGCTGTTGCCGGAAAAACATGCTATTCGCGTGGTACGTGCCGATGCGGGCTTCTTTGACCAGCAATTGCTGGGGTTTTTGGAGCAACGCGGGTTGTCCTACATCGTCGTGGCCAGGCTGACGCGATGGCTGAAGCGGGAAGCGGCACGCGTCACCCAGTGGCGCTGTTTGGATGAGCACTACGCGGTGGGCGAATTTTCTTTGCAGCTGTTGGGCTGGGACTGCCCGCGCCGCTTCGTGGTCATCCGCGAACAACTGCGCGCCGAGCGAGCCTCGCCGGGAAGAAGACTCCTGGAGGTTCCCGGCTATAGCTTCCGCGTCTTCGTCACCAACTTCGCTCTGCCACCGGAAGAAATCTGGCGCGACTACAACCGCCGGGCGGACATGGAAAATCGCATCGCCGAACTGAAACACGATCTGGCCGCCGATGATTTTTGCCTGCGCCAGTTCTTCGCCACCGAAGCCGCCTTTCGCAGCATTCTGTTGTTGTTCAATCTGCTCGGAGAATTTCAGCGCGCCTGCCGCTTCACCAGTTATCGCCAGCCCGCCACGCTGCGCGCCCAGGTTTTCCTCTGCGGCGCTCTGCTCGGCCGCGCCGGCCGCCGCTTGGTCCTGCACCTGTCCACTTCCTGGGGCGGCCTGCAGCAACGCATCCCACTGCTGGAAAACGTGTTAACTTACGGCGTCCCAACTTCGCCGAAGTTCAATCCGCAAACTGCTACCTGAACCCAAAATCGGGACGCAATCTTCCATGAAACCAACTTCAACTTCGGAATTCAGGCTAATTGCGCTTTAGCGCCAAGGCTAAGGTCACCTGCTCGATTCCTGTCGCGCCAACACTGATTCCGATTCGTCCGTTTCAAGATCTTTCGTGTGGTCAGCATTTCTCACCACGACCGGATTAGTGAAGAGCACGGCATTCGGAATGACAACGCGATGTCCGTCGGTAGTGCTGATGACGGTCGCCCTTGTCTGGATATCCTCAACTGAACCTTCGATACCGTTTATTGTAATGAAATCCCCTAGCCTGTATGGCTCGTGAATCAGGATGAGTATGCCGGCGAGGAAGTTTTGCAGGATATTTTGGAACGCAAAACCAATTGCGACACTGCCAACCCCGAGCACTTTGATGAGGTCGCCGGCCTGGAACGATGGAGCTACGATTGATAAAGCAACCAGAAATCCTAAAATCACGACGGCCACTTGAGCCAGCTGGCCCAGCAGGAGTCCGAGGCTTTGGCGTCGTTGCCGGCGGTGGCTAATCCCGCGGACGACGGATTTGGCGGCTGAGCCGATGATTAGAAAAACGACAAAAACGACGATTGCCAGAATGGCATTGGGAAGCAAAGAGATTACGGTGTCGATGATTCGGCTGCCACTTTTCCAGGCATTCGACAAATCGATTCTCATGGGGGCCTCCCACATAGGTGTAAGGGCTTCACATAGCATCCTCGCGGATCCCATGCTATAGATGAATCGGTGTATCGCGCTAATTCCCGCGCTGTATATTTCTTGTTCGATTTGAAGTCTTAAGCCCCTCCGGTCGAGCAGCTTTTATAGCTAAGTTCATAAAGGAATTCGGGGATTGACTTATTTACGGCTTTGCCAAAAATGGCCCGAGGAGACGAAAATGATCAAAAAAGTGAACTCTGGGTATAAGGTACTATCCAAGAAGGGGAAAAACTTGGGTGGCCCATATAAAAGCAAAGCGGCGGCGCAGAAACGTCTGCGCCAGGTTGAATTCTTCAAACACCGTAAGGATTAGCTCGCGCCAGCATTTCTCCTGAATGCGAGACGCATCCTCGGCCCACCGCGCAGAGAACAACAAAGATGAGGAGACCTGCACCAATCGTTCCGTTGCCTCGCGTCTGCCAGACAGAGCGTCTTTTCGAAAGTCGTGACCGTTTGCGTACAAAACATCGAAGACCGCATACCGCTGCCTGTTTTTTCCTTGTGGCAACAGCTGGAAGCGGGAGACTTTCTTAACATCAAGAACGACGGTCTCGCCTTTGAGGTCAGGAGCCTATGTCTTCAGGTCGGCCACGGCTGCGGGTATGTCCGCGCATGCCTCGCCCGTGGGGGGCGTGTTAGACGCACAGTTGAAACATGAGTGAAAATGCAGAGATCAGACCCATACTTCCACTCAGTCCCTTTTGGCCAGTAATCCTATTTGAGTCCCAATCCATCCACAATCGCAGCGCAGGACAAGGAGCGCGCATCGGTTTCTTCCAGATTTCGTTCCGTCTTCGTGATCGCTGAAGACATGGGATTGCCGCAGCCCGGACATTGAAAGAGAAGAATGTGAACGAAAAGCTCCGCGGCTCTGTTCATGGGAACCTCCCCTGATGGAAACCTTAGATGGACGCACGAATTCAGCCCATACCGCGCGCGATATCTTCCAAATATTAAAGGCCTTAGAAAAACAGCTCTCAACCTTGTGTGGCGCTCGATTCGGTTTTGGATATTGTGGTGCACCGAGAGATGATTTTAGGCTTGCAGAGGACATGGAAGAACTGCGGCGAAAATTGATAGACATTCTTCCAAAAGATCGCCGGCATCGTAGGGAGCACAAAGGCTTGATCGAACTTGATTTCCAAAACAGTACGCCGAGACTCATGACAAGATTTTGGATTCGCTCTCGCAATCCCTGACTTTTACGTATGCTCCAAATGCCTGCTTCAGGTGAAATCCCCACGCGAATCAAGTGTTCCGCATATGGGCGGCCCCCAGACATCGGCGTAGCATTCCATTCACGTATATAGGCAAGTAGATTGCTGGAATTCGATTTTCGCCAGAGTGAAGGAGTCAGCCTCAAATGAGAGAGTCACCGATATTCATCGCTGTTTTTGCAATCCTCCTCGTATTCTGGCTCGGAGGATTTCTTGTTTTTCACGTCGCATCAGCGCTGATCCACTTACTGCTAGTCCTGGCTGTGATCTCGCTCATCCTCCACTTTGCTCGCAGGAGCACTAGTCCATAAGACGAATCCTACATCAAGGAGGAACCCATGGCCGTTGACGATGCTAAGAAATGCGCGCATCCACCATGTACCTGTACTACGAAGTCGGAAAAGTACTGCAGTTCGCAATGTGCAGCATTGGAAGAAACACCGGATATTGATTGCCGGTGTGGCCACCCCGGCTGCAGAGGCAAAGCGCACTAGAATCACTGTCTATCTTTGACTGACTTCCAAACTAGGGAGTAATTTATGAAATCACTGAAGAAACTTGCGAGTCTTCTGGCTGTCTTAGCAATTGGAATGCTCGCTCTCGGCTGTTCCACTCGCTCAACTAAATCGCCGGAGGTATCGGACAATATCCGAAAGGATTTGGATCTGGCCCACCTCGGTGATGTCAGCGTAAGCCAGGATCGTGATAAAGGCGTCGTAACGCTGGGCGGACACGTCGGATCTGGTGCTGAGAAGTCACAAGCAGAAACGATTGCGAAGGCGGATGCTGCCGGGCAGGTTGTTGCCGACGAAATCGCTGTGATTCCCCCCGTTGGCGACCATAAAACCGAAACCGTGAATTCAGACTTGGACAAAGGAATCGAAAACAATCTGGATGCCGCGCTTGTCCAATCCAAGCTCGACAAGGGCGTGAAATATGACGTCAAAAACGGCGTCGTTACCTTAAAGGGGGACGTAAACTCTCAAACCAAGCGTTCCAGAGTCGAGACCATCGCCTCCAATGTCCCGAACGTGCAACAAGTGGTGAATGAGTTGGAGGTTAAAGGACAAAAGGCCACTTCTTCAAGATAATTGTCGAGCGTGCTTAAGCGCAGATCCATCTATTCGAGAGGAGGACCATTCATGACCGGTGACGATCACGTCGCTCAAAGCTTAACCAGGCATCTCCGAATTTTAGGGATTTGCTGGGTACTGTACGGGATCCTTCGCCTTGTCACCGCAGTGTGGCTGGCCCTCTTCAGCAATACCGCCACATTGATGTTTGGCGCGCTTCTTGGTCGAGTCCCCGACCCATTTAGTTTGATGAATATTTTTCATTTCCTTTACGGGCTCTTGGTCGCGATCTCGGCAGTCTGCGGAATTCTTGGAGTCTGTGCCGGATTGGCCCTTCTTGCCGGAAGCCGGTCCGCACGAACTCTGGCCATCACTGCGGCGTTCCTTTCTCTTTCCAGCATCCCGCTGGGAACAACCCTGGGAATTTATAGTCTCATTGTCTTATTGATTTGGAGCCCTCAACACACTTCTGCGATCGCTTTAGGCGTTCAGGTCCCCAATCCGAAGCGTGAATCCATAGCATTGTAGGAAGGGCAGAGTTCGCAAGCCATAAAAGAATTCAAAGTGCGAAGCCGTATTGAACGTACGATTGAACATCAATTTAGACAATTGAGTGAGAGAGGTATTTGCCCAAGCGGAAAATTGTAGAAAGAGAAATTCGCGTTCTTCGCGCGGCTCATTCCCCTGCGGTCGTGAACTCGAATGAACTGATGGCAGATCATGCTCTTTCCACCTCGCGCGGAGAAGCCTCTGCGCTACACGCACCAATGGGAAGGAGGGGGAAGGCAGCTCCGTACCTTCCCCCGTTTGGCAGGGGTCAATTATGGGCTCTTGAGGTAGGCGAAGCTTTTTCTAACAACGAAACCAGATGTTGACCCGAGGATGGAATCGCCGGCGAAGGGCCGAGCACGATTTCACTCGCACTAATCTTGCGGCCATAGAGCGCGTCGTTACCTTCTTCGTCAGGCCGTAAGGAGGCGCCTTCAAGGGAAACTCCCGCAAATAGCCCACGGGCGCGAGAGTAAGTAAGGATTTCCGCCCGCAAATAAGCGTCCGTGTTTGCTTCCGCGGTGCGGCCTACCGGCCCAGCCGCTGCGGACACATCCCCCCCGAGTTTCACCTTGCTGTGCAAGAGGCTGTTTGCGCCGTGATCATTCATGATCAGCAATACAAAATCCGTAGCCTCCCCCCCGATCTGGAATCCAACACTTCCACCCTCTAAGACAAACATGGCAGGGGCTCCCCACGTTCCTGAAAGAGATTTTCCGCTTCGGCACACCATTGTTCCCCGACCATAGCTTCCGCCCACTACAAAGGCCGCTTTCAAGACGGAGGGAATGACGAGGACACACTTCGCCTTATCAAGGAGATCCTGAGGGACGTCGTCCGGGATGTTCAGAATCTCGCCCATGACGGTCCCGGAGTTCTGCAATCGTTCTTCCTGCTTCGCCCTCGCTTTATCATCTTTATCGGCCGCTGATACCGCCGTTGAAATCACCATAACCGCCATCAAAACTCGCAATAACATTCTCATTTTCAGTTCCTCCAAAGTTCAAAAGGTTTCTGCCTCAAACTAATTCAATAAACCTGAATGTTTTTTGCATAAGTGAAACCATAAGGCTTATGCGAATGCCCAGCCGGGCTTTTTCTGCGTCCTCTCTGTCACGCTCTCCGAATTAGGCCTGCTAACAGTGAGGCCACAAAGAGAATCAAAAAGAGAAAGAACAAAATTCTGGCAATCCCGGCTGAAGCCGCCGCAACTCCACCAAAGCCAAATACTGCCGCAATGATCGAGACCACAAGAAAAATGAGCGTCCAACGCAACATGAGTGACCTCCATATCCCGAATTCAATTTCCGAGTGCCACGCGTTTCCGGTACGCATCCATCGTGGCCTTTCTCCACGGAGCTAACAATCCAAGCTCTGGCGTATTTTGGAAGGCTGAAACACCTGACTTCCGATATCGCCGGCTTTTCTACTAGTTGCATGACTTACGCGGAGGCGCCACGAAACCTTACTGGCTGCGAAAATCGCCAATCTTCCGAGCATGACGATCACTCCCCAACATAGTGCTGCAAAGCAAAAGGCGATTGCGATGTACCAGAAGTGACTCAGCTCGCTTAAAATGACGATAACGATGAATGAAATGATTTCACAGCTGTAATCACGCTTCTTCGTTTCATCCGTTCTTTCGGTCATCATGGCCTTTTGTCCTTGCAAGGATTGATCGGGCTCTTCATTAATCAGCCTGGGCCGCGATCCCTCTGACTCACGGACCGTAATATTGGCATTGAGAATGAAGAAAGCTGGGACAATCAACAATCAACAGTTCCATGTAGTTCGGGCGAAGGTTTTACCGAGAGGCCGTGCTAAGTGGGGGATATTGAAGCGATTGGGCAAGCCAAGACAACCGTCCCCCTCTTTGCGGCCATGCCATAGCCCCGGAAAATTCTCACTACCTCTAAGGCATTGACGGTATTAGTTCATAAACTGCCTTCCGTCATTACCACGTCGCGAAGCGCACGGCGAATTAATGGAGGTACTCCTGATTATGAATTCTTGCCACCCGTGATAAGAAGCGCGATCCCTCCCACGAGAGCTATCCCGCCGAGAATTGGAGGCAATGGGATGGTCTTGTGCTCTTCTTTTGTCGCCTGGATTGGGCCGATATCTAGCACTTTCTTCTTCGTGGTGTAAGTGATCCCCTGGTACGTGAGGGCAATCACTCCGAGAACAATCAGCAAGATTCCGACGATGGAAGCGCTTTTCATTTTACCCCTCCCAATTCAAGCTCTCTAGTTCATGAAACTTGTAAACAATTCTGAAAGCAAAGCGCCAGTTCTGAGACACCGGGATTACGACCCTTCGAGTCACAGTTTATTGAACATTTTTTAGACTCTATTTTGATTCATCAAAATACTCCAATTCGGGTATACCTCTGCGAACTTCGCTGTAGGCATGAAAAGGCCGCGGATACTAAGCTTGAAGTCGTTACAAGTGGAGGGTTTAACACTACGCTTATGCTTTCTTCGCGGAACTTTGCCGTTGAGAAAAAGATCCTAATTCCTGGCTACCAGGCTTGACCAAAGAGATGGCGTCATGGGGAAATTGTTGCGAACATTCCCATCGACACCAGGACCATTACGACGGTGGCTACCCATCCGGCAACGTGCAAGGACGCTGGCAGCGTAAATTTTCCCATAACTTTAGGGTTTCTCGCCAGGAGCATCATGAAGGCCATCACGGGCCCCGCTACAACGCCATTGAGTACCGCCGAGAAAAAGAGCGCTTTAATCGGATTCAAATGTATGAAGTTGAGAAGAAGACCCGTGAATGTCGCGATGCCGATCGTCGCGTAGAACCCAACCGCACGCCGGGGTTTTTGTTCCAGACTCGCCGTCCATTGGAATACTTCGCTGACGGCATAGGCCGCGGATCCTGCAAGCACAGGAACCGCAAGCAACCCGGTGCCCACAATTCCCATGGCAAAAATGAAGGATGCGAATTTCCCGGCGAGGGGTTCTAACGCCCGGGCGGCTTGGTCAGCCGTCTGAATGTCCCGGATCCCATGAGAATACAGTGTAGACGCAGCCGTAAGGATGATGAAGTACGCCACAAGGTTTGAGAAAGCCATTCCTAGAAATGTGTCGAACCGAATCCTTTGAAGTTGCGCGGGCGCCTGTTTGGGGGCCTCCTTAAGCGGCTGTTCCCAGGGATTGAGGGTGACATCTTCAACCTCCTCGGAAGCTTGCCAGAAAAATAAGTAAGGGCTTATCGTCGTTCCCAGAATCGCGATGAGGGCCGTAAAGTATCCGCCGTGAAGTGAAAAACCTGGCAGAAGTGTTGCCCGAATCGCTTCCCATCGGGGCTCATGCAGGATGATTGCCGTGACCACATAAGAAAAAAGCGCCACCGTCAGCCATTTCAAATATTTTACGTAGCTTGTGTATGGAATCAGGATTTGCATAAGTAGGGAAACACTCCCCGCGACAATGACGAAGAGTGCCGGCGGTCCGGGAAATATGAGTCCCGCGGCTGCGCCCATCGCCCCGATGTCCGCTCCAATATTGAAAATATTCGCGATCAATAGAAGCGAGACGATGCCGTACAAGTAGGGTTTTGGGTAATGGCGGCGAATATTGCCGGCGATTCCGATGCCAGACACACGGCCAATACGCGCGCTGATTTCCTGTATGGCCGCCATCAGGGGAAAGGAAAAGACCGTGGTCCAAAGCATGCCGTAGCCGAATTGCGCGCCGACTTGCGAATAGGTCGCAATCCCACTGGGGTCGTCATCGGCCGCTCCGGTAATCAAGCCGGGACCGAGTTTCCAAAGCATCTCTTTCGTCCGTGATTGTTTGAGTTTCTTGATATGCGGGAGATCGGTCATCTTTGCTCCACTCCCGTTTGCTCTCGTAATCATCTGATGGTGTTTCCACGCTAAACCTGCAAAAGCGAAATAGATATCGGGTCATGACAGTAGAGACGCGTAATGTTCCGTGAGAAAAGCGTTCGACCATGCAATCTTTTTTCGTTCCGATTTCTCGCCCGATACTCGAATCTTCCCGTGAGAGTCAATAGTCCACGGTATTTGTTTCGGCGCACCAATGTTGTCTGCTATTGGCAGACCGTGGTGCACGAGAACAACGCGGTTAAATTGAAATGGGTTCAACCAAACACGAGGTCCAAGGAGGCGGGCTATGAATTGGGATCAAGTCGAAGGGAAATGGAAGCAATACAAAGGTCAGGCAAAGGAAAAATGGGGAAAACTCACCGATGACGATTTAGATGTCATCGATGGAAGACGCCAACAGCTTGTTGGAAGAATTCAGGAACGCTACGGGATTGCCAAGGAAGTGGCAGAACACCAGGCGGACGAATTTGTCAAAACCTTGAAAGCCGAGGACCGGGAAGAGCAACGAGCGCATCGAGCCGGGCACCAATAATTGCAATAGCGTTGTGCTGATTGGGGCGAAGCGCCTTTGCAAGGGCAGGGCGCTTCGCTCCCTCAACTTAACACAAGGTGAATCATGGCTCGAACGAATCAACCGGCAAAGGCGGGAACCGTGACTTCGCGAGAAGATCTGATTCGATTCTTGAACCAAGACCTCGCTCGCGAATACCAGGCAATCATCTCTTACGTTGTTTACTCGCAGGTCCTCAAGGGCGCCGAATACATGAACGTTGCCGCCGAGCTTGAAAAGCACGCCCAGGAAGAGCTGAGCCATGCACTGATTATTGCCAAACAGATTGACTATCTTGGTGGAATGCCCGCGATCCATCCAAAGGAAGTGCGCACTTCGGAAAAAGCCAAGGAAATGCTGCGCTTTGACCTCGAGAATGAGACGGAGACGATTCGAAATTATCGCCAACGTGTTCGCCAATGTGATGCACTGGGCGAATATGCGATGGCGGAGCATATCCGTGAAATCCTGATACAGGAGCAGGAGCATCAAATCGACTTGGCGACCGCCTTGGGCATCGATGTGCCTATTTCAAAGAGCGATTCATGATCCCTAAAGCAATTGGTCCGATCTCCGATCGTCCCTCACGTGCAATTCTCGCCCCAAGAGGCCATTTCACTGCCCATCCACGGGACAAATGGCCTCTCCTTCCTCCTCACTTGTTTAGAAGGCTTGTACCATGTTTGCGACCCTGGTCCCCACTGCGCTTTGATTGCTTGCTCCGACTCATGCGGGTTAGCGCCGGCGTCTCACTTGCTTTTTTCCGCTTTGACAATAGCCGCAAATTCCCTGGCATATATCTGGCGCGGCAAATACACAAAAGTTTAAGGCTAGTTACAAGAACTGCTGGATAGTGTGCTTCTACGCAAGGCACTACAGTCGAAGACGGCATGTGGATTTGCCGAAGGGATACCTATGCAGCAGAGTGAGGAAACTAATCTTCTCTTTCATTCTTATGGGGGAAATGATGAGACGAATTGCATTCTTAATTCTAGTTGCTGGCATGGGTTTTACACCCATCGCCCACGCTCAAAACCACGCCGAGGTCGGCGCATTTGTCGATTACTTCAAACTAGGGGAAACTGGGTCAAACTTTGTTGGGCTAGGCGGCAGAGCCGCTTTCAACGTCGCCCAGCACGTACAAATCGAAGCGGAAATGTCATACGATTTCAACCGGGTTTTCACCGAAGGTTTTACGGATACGACAGGAGGGACAGTCACTTCGGTAAATTCCAACATTAGGGTGCTGCACGGCCTGTTCGGTCCAAAGATTCAGACGTCCGGGCCTGTCCGCGTGTTTGTAACGGTGAAAGGCGGATTTACAAATTTTCGTTTTGATCCAACCCCAGCCTCATTTTCCACATTTGTAAGTAGTGTGGATAACCTCAGAACGAACAACGTGGATGCAACCCTCTATCCGGGCGGCGGAGTCGAGGCATTCCTGGGCCCCATCGGCCTGCGGCTTGAAGTAGGAGACGAGATCATTTTCGTGAACGGGGCCCATAACAACTGGAAAGTTTCCTTCGGACCCCAATTTCGTTTCTAGTCCCGCAGGTGCCATCGGGGAATCAGGCCGGGGACGAGAGTTGTTGGGAAACTGCACGCCAGCGAGCATGGTCCACTTCTCTCGTTCTCACCCCTTCACATGAATTGAAGTTCGATAAGAACATTTGGCAACAATATTAAAGATCAAAGCGGGGGAGAGATCTGTCAAACGCTTGTCCGGCAATCCGAATTGCTGCAATGAAAGGAGGAGGACCAAATAGGGCGAAGATCATTTTAAGAAATTGGGGGGGCGGCGTTGGCAGCGGGGGCAGGCTGAGGTGGCAATCTCCAGATTTCAGCGCCAACAGGCTCAGGAGAGAAACGTGGTTCCCGACAGAAGACACACGATCGTGCTTTTCAGTATCGGGATTGCTGGTGTCGCCATGATCTGCGGCCTGATTGTTTTGGCCTTTGTCCTTCCGCCACTCTTGAAGCAGAACGTTGAAAACCAATTGAGTGAGTATTTCGCCAGCGACGTCCAGATGCAGGAAATCGAGGTATCGGTTTTCCCCCGTATTTCGTTGGTGGCGAGCGGAGTCATGCTCCGCCAGAAGGGCCGCACTGACGTCCCGCCTTTGATACAAATCTCCAAACTCACTCTAGCCACAAACATCGGCGGAATCCTGCTCAAACCTAGGCGCATCTCGGTCGTGCATCTCGATGGGCTACAGATCCATGTCCCAACGAGGCCGCATGTGAGAGAGGAGAAAAAGCCGCCGATTGAACGCAAGAAGCCGAGTTCCGTGGTCATCGGCAAGGTCACTTTGGCCGACGCGACGATTGAGATGGCTCCAAATAAGCCAGGTAGACTGCCGCTCACGCTCCAGATTCATTCCTTAGTGACGCATTCGTTTTCATTCGAAGTTCCTGCGCCCTTTGAAGCGGTGCTTACCAATCCAAAGCCCTTCGGGGAGATCG
Organism: uncultured Acidobacteriota bacterium; assembly: GCA_963813185.1. Lineage (GTDB taxonomy): Bacteria > Acidobacteriota > Terriglobia > Acidiferrales > UBA7541 > Palsa-360. Next base: position 721,965 of record CAWEYA010000014.1, on the reverse strand, counting down.
CGACTGAAGGCCAATTCGGGCCTTGGGAGGCAGACGATCCGGCCGAAACACCCGTCTCCGGAGCATTTCACTTCTCACACGCGGATATGGCCACGATTCGGGGTCTCTCTGGCTTTCTTGACTCGAAGGGAAAGTACGCAGGCGTCCTCAGAGAGATTAGTGTGGAGGGCGACACGGACATACCTGACTTCGCGCTCATTTCTAGCAGGAAGCCTGTGCACCTGACGACTCACTACCTAGCCCTGGTGGATGGCACAAACGGAGACACTGAATTGAAATCCGTACATGCCCATTTCCTGAATTCCTCAGTGGACGCCAGTGGCTTGGTCGCTCGAGCGGTAGGCATGAAGGGTCGGCGCGTCACGCTCGACGCCCGGATCAACGACGCCCGGGTCGAGGACATGATCTACCTTGTGGCCAATATGGATAAACCAAGCATGACCGGTCCGATCACCATGCAAAGCAAAATTGATATTCCTCCTGGGGACAGTCCCGTTCTGGACCGGCTGATGGTGGATGGACAATTCGGGGTACAGGGTGCCCACTTCACAGATTCCGGCACACAAGGCAAGATTGATGCGCTCAGCCGCGGAGGCCAAGGGCAGCTAAAAAACGAGAACATAGAGAACGTTCTCTCAAACCTGCGAGGCCATCTCGTCGTAAAGGATGGGCGAGCTACATTTTCAAAATTAACGTTCAAAGTGATTGGGGCCTCGGTTGAACTAAGCGGTTCCTACGATCTGAAAGGCCAGCAACTCGATTTCCACGGAAACCTTCTGCTCGATGGCAAGCTGTCGCAAATGACCAGCGGAGCGAAGTCGTTCTTTCTGAAACTCGCCGACCCATTTTTCAAGAAGAGTGGCGGAGGCACATCACTCCCGATTAAGATTACGGGCACTGGCTTGCATCCCTCATTCGCATTGGACTTGCATCAAAAGTCTGATGATCCCTAGGGAGGCGGCCCTTGCTCCCGGGCGCGTGCCGCCTTGGGATTTAAACTAAGCCTTTACGGCAAAGGGATTGTAGCCGCAGCGTTCTCGCCATGATGCTTCTCTGTTCGATGACGCTGACCCGAAATAAGCGGGCCATTCCCTCCAGACTTGAAGGAGGCAATCTGAAGGTCGCGGGATAAGGGAGGAAAAAAGCCACATGATGGGATAGTCCGCCGCAGGAACTTTGTAACTGTATAGACTGCGAGGAAGGAGGCCTCCCATGAAACTACACGTGATCGGTATTGATTTGGGCAAGACGGTTTTTCATTTGGTGGGACTGGATTCAACCGGGAGGGTGGCGATCCGAAAAAAATGTTCTCGCACGCAACTGCTGGCATTCACCGCGAATTTACAGGTGCACCTGATTGGCATGGAGTCCTGCAGTGGATCGCACTTTTGGGGCGGACTGTGCGCGAGCAAGGGCACGAAGTGCGATTGATGGCAGCGCAATATGTCAAGCCTTACGTGCAGACTAACAAGAGTGACTTCCTGGACGCGGAAGCGATCGCCGAGGCGGTGCAACGTCCAAGGATGCGATTGGTGCCGATCAAGACGGAGGAGCAGTTAGATCTGCAAACCCCGCATCGGATATGGCCGTCGGGGATCAGTGGTCTCATCGCATCCACACTTCTGGCAAGCAGAATGTCGAAGCAGGATTTGGGCACAGGTCCGTTGGAGCAGCAATCATGCCGATTGTTTCTTTGATCCTTCCTGCTTCTTAACGGAGTCAATGAGCGCCGAATATTCAGTGGACAGCCCTCGAATATTTGCCAGGAGTGATTCGTATTCGGAAGCATCTGACTTCGTTCGCCCGAGTTCCCCCGAAAAGTTGTTGGATTCGCTGTAGTTTCTCGATTGCTACGTTGGATTCCTTCACTACGGTGCCTCGGACGAACAGAACCTTAGCATTCCAGCCATGTGCTTCGTCCTTTTTCCTTCTACACAGGCCGTCACCGTCTATGGACTTGGTTGCATTGCCCTCGCTTAAAGGCATCATGAAGTTCGATAGGTTAGCTGGTAACGCTGGTATACGGACGTGCTCTTGCAATTTGGACAGACTATGCTCTGGCCATCGTCTGGAAATTTTGGTTTTACCACAGAACCTGTGAAGGGATCAGGGTCGAATGATCCTTCGGAGATCTCACTGTGAGTGAAATCCTTGTCGCAATCAGGACAAGCCAATACCCAGCGTGCCATGGTACCCTCCAAGTCCATTCCTCGGAGCGGTGCGCTTGACCCCTGGGGAACTATCAACTCTTATACGCGTGAAAACTCTATTAACAAATAAGGTAAACTGTGTATATCGCTGCCATTAATTCTGAGGGGTCCAGCCAGAGTCAAAGGAACAACATAGATAGGTGTGGTTTGAAATTGATGAATATCGTCAGATCACGCCTACCAGAAAGACGTGGCTCTTTCGCTGGAAATGACTGAGCAGGACGGTTTGAGGCCAATGTCAAGAAATCCCACGGAAGCTATCTCGCATTGCTCGCGTGTCGACTTCTCTCCGATTCGGAAATCACGGTGATCGGTATTGTAATGGAGACTTTCGTTCCTTTAGAGTTGGATTGAACGTTCATAACGCCTTTAAGGTGCCGAACACGTTCTCGCATCCCAGAAATACCAACTCCCGAACGCTGAGTTTGAATCCCGGCCAGCTTTTCGGCGGGTATTCCTTTGCCCTCGTCCTGAATTTCTAACGAAACGTCATTGCCATCGGTCGAAAGCCGGATCGTCGCCGTCTTGCTACTAGAATGGCGATGAATATTCGTTAGACACTCTTGCACGATCCGAAAAATCGCTACTTCCATGTCGCCGGGTAGCCTCTTGAAGTCCTTTGGAATAATTAGCTCAATTTTCAGACCGCTACGTTCCGCCAGCCCTTGGATGTACCATTGGATCGCTCCCGATAAACCATTTTCATCCAGCAGCGGAGGATGAAGCAAATACGACACCGTGCGGATCTCTTTGCTTAACTGCCTAACCATTTCGAGGCTCTCTTGAGCCGTCTTTCTAACCTGTGGATTCACCGCATGTTGGGTAATGCTGGCAAGTTGCAATCCTAGCGCTACCAGGACTTGCCCGGCGCTGTCGTGAAGTTCTCGGGCGATACGTCGTCGTTCATCATCTTGGGTTTGCTGTAATCGGCTCGACAATTCTCGAAGTTGGTCAGATTGTTGGAGGACTTCTTCGTTTCGTTGCTCAAGTTGATTAGTCCGAACACGTACTTGGTTTTCGAGTCCGCCAGCAAGGGCACGCAGCCGCTCCTCACTGATTCGAAGCTCCTCTTGCGCTCGCTTTCGCTCCGTGATGTCGCGCGCAACCTTCGAGGCACCGACGATACGGCCGTTGCGGTCTTTCACAGGAGAAATCGTTAAAGAGATGTCTAACTCTTTTCCATCTTTGCGCAGGCGAACAGTCTCAAAATGATCTACACGTTCTCCTCGCTTGAGACGATCAATAATTGTTGCTTCCTCGTCTAGACGGTCGGGCGGAATTAACATTGTAATTTGGCGGCCGATTGCCTCTTCCGCTGTATAGCCGAATATGCGCGCCGCGCCCGAATTCCAAGTGGTGATCGTGCCATCCAGATTCTTACTGATGATCGCGTCGTCCGAGGAATCCACGATAGCAGCAAGCGAACTCGCCGCTCGTTCCGCCTGCTTTCGTTCCGTGATGTCGTGAAAAAAGTTTACGACACCTACAATCGTGCCGTCTTTGTCTCGAATCGGATCAATATGCACCGAAACCGTAACTTGGCTTCCATCTGGCCTCGCGATGATGACTTCCTCGTCGTGTACCGAGGCACCCGTGTCTAACGCGAGGGCCACAGGAGTATCGGAGTGTGCCATGTAAGTGCCATCGGCGTGGTAGAGAGTGTGCGCCCCGCAGAAGCGTTCGTCCGTGTCACCAATCACTGGCGTACGCCCCCAAAGTTCTGCCGCTCGTGAATTGAACCACACGATTACACCATCAGGCGCTCGGACTGCATATGCGGCCATTGGGAAAAGTTCAATTAGATAGGATTGGCTGCCTAAATTGAGAAGTGCGGACGAAACCGGAAGCCGCGTCGCCATGGGACGTTCCGCCGCGTGCTGACGGAGTGGATTCAAGTCTTTTTGCCCGGCCATGAAGGAACTGAGCCTGTCCGATCTCATCTATTCCTATCCTTTCCTGCTGGTAGAATCCACGTCCTACGCGGCGCAAGGCAATTTATCAGCCGTCTCATTTTGGAGTCCCACTTATTGGTCGTGCTAAAGGAGACTATAAACGCCCCAGAAACACCATACAATATTTACTGTAGAGTTGTAACTTGGGTTCGCCTTGGATTCGCCGGCGCCGACAATCCATAGCAGCAATGCCACAGTAAGCACGATTAAAACAAATTTTGTATCTCGATACCTAAGACTCCGCGCCGCGAAGATCGCTACTACGAAATTACAGCCCCAATTATCTGGAAATTGAAAGTGTCATACCTCAACCACTCGCCACGGGATGGACAAGGAAAGTTGTTCCGAAGTCGAACGGGAATCTCAGTGGGATAGATAGTCCTACCGCAAGCTGGACAGCATCGCGAAGTAGGTTCAACAGGAGTCAATGAGAGACAATTAGGCGCATTGTAGCTCATGACTTGTTTTGTAGGGCCCGCAATTCCTCACCCGTGTACACCGACGCCAAGTCCTTCCATGAGAAGGCCGGTTAGTGTCAAGTCGGTTTTTCTTTTTCTTACCAGTGAGTTTTGCGTTTGAGCCGGGCCGCCTCTGTCGCCATCCTTCCATCCGCACTCTTTGGTGAGCGATCTTCGCTCGGTGCCTGGTGGGTGTTCTCGTTTCAGTAGGTGCTGCTACCTGAGAATCGACCTCTGTTCCCACCGTTTCTGCGGGAGTTGGGCCCCAGGACTTAGTCGCAGTCACCTGGACTCGGCGGTTGAGCTCGGCTCTTCGTACCCAATTCTACGCCACGGTGCTTACCCTTTCACAGTGCTAATCTTCTTCATAGCCGGTCTCCTTTCCATTGCGTCTTGAGCTCGTCAATCGTTGGGAGCGTATCGCATCCCGTCGGAGACCGGCCTTCTCATCCCATTTGAGAAACGGGGGATTATCGGTAACTGGAAAACGCAAAGACTAGGCAGACATCGCACGAACTAATCTTCCCACCGCTTCCGTCGATGATATTCGCCGCCGCTTAAGCCGCCGAGGTCAATCACAACCGCGATAATCAGAATCAGCAAATTAATGCCCGCTATAGGCTGCCGTGTATTCGTCATCCATGCGTATGCCAACGTTGTTAGAGGTAAAAACAGAAAACCGAGCAGAGGCAACAACAGGCCATGGTACGCTCGTTGCAGGTAATTCGAGGAAAGGAACAACAACACGAGTGCGATTCGAGGGAATGCTACAAGGACGATCAGTACGAGACAAGGCACGATGTTCTCCTGGCGTATTGGACGAGTTCACGCAGCCCGGCGGCCGTTGAAGAGATGGACCACCAAGAAAATGACCGCAAGGATAAGCAGAAGGTGAATGAGCGCGGCTGCCACATGGAAGACGAGGAACGCCCCTATCCACGTGAAGAACAAGACTAACGCGAGGGCAAGAAATACAAACCTCATGAACAGACTCCCTTTTAGCCTGCCATAGTATCACGCTTCAGCGCGGGCGGTCCGGCGAGTCCATATTCCCGCTAGGCCCAGGGGCCACATTCCGATAGGCCGACTTCTCGGGGGTTGGCCAAGCAAGAATCCTATTCCGACCGTCTGACGCAAGTTTCAGCGATGGCTAACTCCGAGTGAACTCGATGCGGGACTTGCAGGACTGTGGATTCCAAGTCTCTTCGGCTTCCGAAAGTGGACCGGCCTTCGTATTGATCTGAAGGTGAGCGGGGACCACGGCTTGAAAGATGCCGTTCATTGTAGAGCCGCTCGGTGGGTTCGGTGAAATCTGCGCATGTAGTGCCTTGATTGGGTTTCGTGATGATGGATTGCTGCCTTCACCTGCCGCCTCCGTCAGGCGCAAGTGATCATCACTTGGCGTCCTTATTATTCTCGGCGCATAGATACTCCGCGATCTTCCAATCCGGCTTGAACTCGTAATCCATATGAACCGTCCAAGGTCGGCTAAACGTTTTGGGATCTTCGATCGTAAGACTGTATTCCAAAACTGCTCCGCGGCGGTGAAAGCGCTCCACTGTATGAAGTTCGTCACTGTGCGTCATTCCATGGAGATCCAACCAGCTCTTGTCATTGAAACCAATGGTGTCCACAACCAGGGTGTCACCTTCCCATTTCCCGACCGAGTTTCCTAGCCAAGTGGGATCCAGGTCCTTTGGATGTCCTTGCCCATCCGTATAAATCCATCTGACGGTGTTCATGAATTCATGAATTACGACCACTCGCCCTGGCGTTTGCAGGATTGCCATCGGATAGATGGGCGCAAGCATCAGCCCCGAAATGCCGGGAGGTAAACAGCGCGTTGATGGACTGTCGGCCTCGTTGGCGGACTTGTACCTTGCCTCTGCTTCCGGTAGAAACGGCACCACTGCCGCGCTGTCCGGTTTTCTCTTGTCCGGAGGATCCAGAAGGCTATCGTTGGGTCCACCAACTCGCCTGGGGGGTGTGGACATCCAAATCCCGCTTATGTCTGGTACGGATCCACCCGCGCTGGCTCCCGATGCTTTCGATGGGCTCGAACTCTGCGCAAGCAACGCTGTAGTCAAACCGAATAGGCCGAGCAGGCAACAGGCACAGCAGCCGAGGCGACGACTCTTTGGGAAAAGTTCCTTCTTGTACGTTCCGCGTCCGGATGTGCGAATATCGCTCATTAAAATACCCTGCCATCCGCGGTCTGTATTTTCGTAAGCATCATCACCTTTGTTCCATCCTTAGCCGCATGGCCGCTTATCTTAACTTTATCGCCTGGCTTAAAGAGATGACTTGTCCAGCCACGCCGCGCTAACGTGCCGGGAGCGCCCGTCTCGCCACCCCACTCCTCGATTTCGCCCTTGTCGTTTGTAACAGTCACGTAGAGCCATGAGTGGGACTAGACCACTGAAAATCTTTGACTACGCCCTCTACGGTAACTTCATGCTGGAAATCGTAAGTTGCGGTCCCGTGATGTGCGAATGCGGTGGTCCATGCCAGCAATGAGACAAAGACGGCGATTAAAGAAACAAGTTTTTTGCCCTTCATTATGGTGTCCTCGCAAAGCGTTACGGCTGATTCTCAGGGAAACCTCTACACAGGTACGCCTGGTTCAACTCCAGCCTGTGCCCCTTATGGCATAGTTTACGTTTGTGGGCCACCATTTGTTTCACCGTCTGGCTGGTTGGACGAGTACTAGCTGATTTTGAAGTTCGGGTCGCCGCAATCTCGTCTGGGGGGTTGGCTCGCATCGCCGAACTACCGTAGTTTGGTGAACCGAGCCACTGCTCGGGTAGCCGAGCGTGATGACTCCCGAGAAACGGGGTGGTCTCAATGGGTCGTTGCAACACCTGGTCAAAGCCTTCTGGTAGGAGCCTAAGAAGCTGATTTTGTTACCCGGCGTCAATATCAAACAAAACAAAGCCCTGTTTAGGTTCTGAATAAGTACTGCCATTGAGATCGATTCCCGACGAGAAGTATTGTCAGATCAATGGACTAGAGGGTGTTGCATCAACCGGTTGAGCTGGCAAGAATTATCGGAATGTGGCTTGTGCGAGTCGAATCCGTATTGTTTCAGCTTGGTCGTGCGGAAGGGTAAACCTTTGGCGAGTTTCCGATTTGGCTAAGTCCGGCGTGGAACCCTGAACCGAGAGCAGGCGGTCTGCCCGCTGCCATGAAGGTTCTTACGTCTTCAGGGGGAGCTTGGCTCCCCCTGAAGAAAAATAAAGCGCTGTTAGCGTTAGCCTGTTGCGCGAGCGGCGACCTTGTGAAAGGTCGAGCGGGAAACTTCGTAGTTTTGAACTTGAGGAGTTCCCTCAATCACTTTCGCTAGTAGCTTCTGCACTTCAGGGAAAATTTCGCGGTTGTAGGCTTCCGCGTTTTCTTTCTGATCCCAGAAACTGATTCCAACCGTTTCCGTCCCGCTAGGGTTCGTCAAGACGACTTCATCCCTAAAGCCCTTCTGTTTTTGCAATAGTGGAATGACCTCGTTCTCTATCGTTCGATTGAATTCCGTAAGCGTGTTGGGTTTCAGACGCATGGAAACATGTCGAGCAAACATATCAACCTCCTTGGTTGTCGCCGATAAGAGGAGCGAGGCATTGCGGCGCGATACTCAGGGTCGGGGGCAGGCTGCCAACGGAGTGAGCGGCAAGGAATCATGCCCGCGTCTTCATTCAGCGGACTGCGCTGCGGAAAACCCTCAGAGCTTTATCTAACTCCAATTGAAGTAAAAGGATACAAAGAATCCGCTCAGCATCCCGATGCACGCATCACCGTCCTTCACGATTACACGCATCCTACAATGTTTTGTTACGAACCAAGTATCTTTCTGCAGGCTGGTCTGTCCGACACCTCTGTGCAGCCCTTTTCACCCAAGGACGCAGGTTATGCGAAGGTGCATTGGCCAAAGCGAGAAATCCACTTAGCGGCGAAGGTGTTGAAAATCGTTTCAAGAGCGAGCTTTCAAAGAAGTGCACAGTTTAATGATTGGCACAATCTTATTCTGTATGCCTGAGAGCTTCGAGCCGCGAGGATCGCTTAGCCGACTTCCTCCAAGGATCGGTGGGTGATTCGGAGCGGAGCCGCGTCCGCGCCGCAGGACCTTTTGCAGGGACTTGTGTACTTCAATCCGGCCGTTGCCGCTTATGAATCCCCGCTTCCTGAATTGGTTCATAAAAAAATTTAGTCGCGAGCGGGTCGTGCCAACCATTTCCGCCAGGACTCCTTGACTTATGGAGGGAAGCCCAGCAATTGGTGTATCTCTCTTGTCCAGGTGGGCTAGGCGCAGAAGCACACGTGCCAGCCGTTGTTCGGCAGAAGAAGTCAGCAGTTCCGCGACATGATTCTGATACCTCCTGATGCTTGAAAGCAGATAAGATATGAAAGAATTTGACACCTTATTCTTCCGGCGGAGCATGTGCACCATTGATTCCTTCTGGATCTTCAGTATTGAACAGGCGGTCAACGCCACAGCTGTGGACACATGATGAGGAAAGCCCACCAGGCAAAGCTCGCCAAAAAAATCACCCACTCCCAAAATGGCGGTAACCGCGGACGGCTGATATTTAGATCGGGTGGTGAGGCGCACCCCACCTTCCAGAATATAAAAGACGGTGTTTGCTGGCGCACCTTGGGTGTAGATGTTTTGTTTTTCCACATAGCGCGAGAGCTTGCCGCCGAGGCTGCCTCCTGAAGAGGAACCGCCAAAGTTGGAAGCTATCTGGTTCATCTGTTTCATAAGTCGCTCCACGCCTTACGAAGGCGCAACGTGCTTGACTTCGAGAACACGATCAGCGCAGTACCCTAACAGGCTCTCCCGGAGTGGACTGTACAAAAGCAGACACATTCCGAGATGAATACTTCCCGGGAGTTGACCGCGGGCGCCTTTCTATTTCAATCTGGCCATGACTTGACGCGAACTGTCCCGCCGATCACAGTTAAGCCAGTTCTTCAATGGTCAGCGGGTTGTATTTTTCCGCGAACTTTAATCCGAAAGGTTCCACGATGGCAACGGCGTGTTTTGCGGCCTTATCCTCCGGGGCATGAAGGACAGGGTACCCACAGCCTTGTTTTCCAAGCACGAGATACCCGTTCATCTTGGCAACTTCCTGACCGAGCTGCACTGGGCTCGTTGCTTGTTCCTCGCTCTTATCCAGCTCTGCCATCACTTCATCCTTCGCTGTAGTGCGTGACGTCACCTTCGACGAACCCGTTATTGGCCAGCAATTGCCTCGCACCTTCGGCCTCACCATCGGTCGCGAACGCCATCACGACGTGCCCCGTCGGACTAAATACTCCAAACGGCGTCGGGAACTGCATTCTCGGATCTATTTTCATATGGCACTCCATTCATTCCTCGCCCGGTTCTTTGTGTCTGGGTTGCAGGTTCTCGTTTGTACCAAGGAAGCTCTCAATCCCCGATTGAGTCTTGAGGGATTGGGTGCTCGTGATTCCTTTCAACCATCTTGCATATTCGGAATTATTAAACTGATTCGTGGAATGGCTTTCCTTTTTCAATCCGTGATCCTGTCCGTTCTGCATTTTTCAGTGGCCTTCGCACATTAGTTCGAGACTCGTGAGTATGCCATTCGGAGATGGCAGTGAATGTTCAATATGGAACACAAGGGATGGATAGGGTTTGAGAAACATGCTTATCGAAATGTGGAAACCCAAAGGTTCGAAAGGCTTCGTTTGCGGGGTCTGGAAATGTTTCCAGTTACACAGGACGACGATAAGGTTCCAAATTTCAGCTCCAGCGGGGCGCAACTCCCATCTTTTCTTCAGCAAAACATGCCCACTCGGAGAGGCATCCATAGACTCGCGACGTAATTGCAAACAAATCAGCTCAAGAATTGAAACGAGCACGAGGGAAATAAACACAAACTCCACCCCAGATCTCAATCGGAGGCATGCATAATCCAAAGTGTTCAATATGGTACAGCCACGACCACCTCAAGTATGCAAAATGCTGGGCTGCGAGAGTGCTCTCGCGATTCGTTGGTTGGGCAGGATCCGGACCGGCTCAGGCGGGAGGGGTGATCGCCAATGATGTTCAAGCTTAGTGGGTGGCAACTAAATACACCCGAAGAAGTGTTATGCATGCGCGAGGCTAAACTCCGGCAAATACCGGCAATCGATGAGCTGACCGGGCTTGCTAATTACCACGGGCTTTCCAAAACGGTCAAATCAGAAATCAAGCGCTCTAAACGGAGTGGGCGAGAGTTTGCAGTGCTTGTTTTTGATCTGAAAGGAATGGAGCAGACTAACACCTGCTATGGCCATCTGGCAGGCGATCAGGCCCTCTGCCGCTTGGCCAATATTTTTCGCTTTTCCTGCCGAGTCATAGACACTGCCGCCCGCTATGGTGACGAAAAGATTGCAATTGTTCTGCCGGAGTGCGGCGCCAAAGCAGCGGATACAGTCGAACGTAGAATTAGCGAACGGTTGTCCATGGATCGCGAGGAGCCTCCGCTTTCGGTGAGCGTTGGAATCGCAGCTTACCCTGAGGACGGCAGAACTCCTGACGCCTTATTCCAGGCAGCGGTGCGCGCTCTCCATAAGAAGAAAGAACGGGCAGAGGACACCGTGACCCATTCAGGATTTTTACCGCTCGTGAACTCTAAACAAAAAGGGATCTTCTTCCATCTGAGGTCGATATCCGGACTTATGCGAGAGTCGAGAGGATGGCCAGATGAACCCTGAGCCAACAAATGGATTTTGGCCTGTCTATTCTGTTTGGTTTGGCACACCGGTGATTCTTCTATTCGTTATCCGTCAGTGCCGCATTCCAATACCTTGCAGCATCGTCGGCGAGTCTTTCACCAGTGTGCGCATCCAGCTACAGCCTGAATGGGAGATTGATGTTCCAAAAGAACTGATCTTAGCGGTCGAAGAGGTCACCGCCACTTCCACGTGTATGAATTGAATCGGCCGGATTGACCCTCTATTGCTTGGCCATCAGTTTGCTTGTATGCCGTTCTCAGAAGCTACGCAATGCGGAGGCCGATTGTGAAGGAAGATCAATAGTGTCAGGAATGGAAGTTGAAAAAAATGGAACTCATTTCACACGTAAGGCCGATGATACCGAAATTACAAAACCGCAACCTGGATTTCGCACGAAAAGTGAGGAACCGGCTACTAGGCTCGCGTCCGGAGAAGGTACCGGCTTCGCTGGAAGGTCTACCGCAAATTCGCCTGTCTCCGCAACTTCCGGCGGCTGGTCGTACGCTGCGATCGCTCGATCACTATTTATGAAGATTTTTTCATATTGCCTGCTTCATGATCGTTTTACGGAAAGTTTTGAAATACCTTATGCACAGAACGATAGTATCCATTGGGGGGCCCATGTTACATCATGTTCCAGATTCTGAAGAGATAAGTCTGAGAGAATTGAGAGCTAAAAGGAAAACTTTATGGAGGAGATTTGAGGACAATCCGAACGAAATTCGCCTAGCTGCAAAACTCAAGATCATTGACGATCAGATCGCACAACTTAACCAGCAAATTGACGTTAACAATATTGATGATTCCGAAGTGGCAGCCGTTCCAAAGATTGGGGGTATTTTCCTTCTTTTGGCTGTCTCCCCGCGGGAAAGCAAAGGAACGCGGAAACGGGGAAGCACGCCAAATTCATCAACAGACGGTAGCCAGTGCCGCCTAACAGATGTGCATTGCTGAGCACCAGATCGACAGGATAGACGGCCAAGAATTCACTGGCTGCTCGCACATTGGTGACGAAATGACATCGGAATCTCCACCCGTGCAGCCGTTCGGTCAAAGTCTGAGCGCTCTGGAAATTCTGTCCGACCAGCAGAACGTTCCTTCCGGCGAGTGTCAATTGGCACCTCCCAAACACTGCGCCGTCGTGAGCGGACGCACACAATACAAAGAGTGTCCGAAATTACTCTGTTCAAAATGGAACAGTGAGATGTCCCTCATTCCGGAAAGCTTAGCGTCTGGTAAACAGGTCTTATCGGAATGTGGCTTTTCTCTCGCACTTATGAGCACTGCACAAATTCTGTCATGTGCTATTAACCGCGTGCGGCAACAGCGCTAAGTTCACCTCCACTGGGGGCCCGTAGGCACGTTGTGAAATGGAGAAAGGCTGCGAGCAATGCGGGCTAGGTCATTGCCGCCATTTCGATATCGAAGCTGTGAAACAGCATTTACCGGACCAAGGATTGGAATCTGAGGAAATCAAACGGAAATGCTAGCTGAAGAACACCGCCGGAATCTGCGAGTGAAGCTGAATGAGCTCGCTTATATCAAATTGGGATCTGGGAACGGCGGAATTGTGCTCGACGTTTCCAGGGAAGGCTTTGGGCTGCAGCTGGCAGTGCCTCTTGAGGACCAGACCACCATTCGTTTCCGACTGTCGATGGCGTCGATTGATAGAGTGGAGGCGACTGGGGAAGTCGTGTGGAGGGATGAAACAAGGAAGAGGGTCGGGCTGCGGGTGACGCAGCTGCCGGTAGAAATCCGCAAACAGGTTCAGATCTGGCTGGGTTCTCAACCACAGACATCGCCCGAACAGGGTGCAGCGCCAGCGGCCGCCGCTACATCGGCCAGAGTATCGGCGACAAATGAAATGGAATTGGAGTTTGCCGACCGGCGCGACTTGGAGCTCCGAGCAGACCAACCAATTTCGAACGAGCGGCACAATCTGCATTCGGCTGAAAAGATCGAAGCAGTTCCAAGTCCCGGTCGACCTTTTTACATTTTACCCAAGCCTATTTCCGAGGCGGGCAGATTGACGCCGGGCCCCGCGGAACTAGAGGGTAAACGCTCCAGACGGGCGTATAGACCGCTCTCGATGTTTTGCTCAAATCTAACGAAAGAAGAATCTGCCGACCCAGTTTCTCCAAAACACCCTCTCACATATGCAGCATTCATTTTGATGCTCGTGCTTGGACTCTGCATTAGCATTGTGGGGTACGTTCATAAGCGTGAAGCGGGCGAATTATTGATTCGGCTGGGCGAAAAGATTTCGGGCGAATCTGCTCAAGACGCCGTCGGGCCAACTTTTCTCCCTGCTGCTCGTGTAGGTGCAGGGTCGTTGCCTAACGGAGATATGACTGCAGATCAAACAGAGAGTCATGACAGACCTTCGGGTGCCATTTCGAAGGGCCCTCCGACGACGGCGCAAGAACCTGGACGACGAGATTCGGCCACGGCGAATCCGATGTCGGTCGATTCTTACGAAGAGAACGGTGGCCAGTCCGATCTAGCACTCGCCCGCAATTATTTGCGCGAGCGGAGCAACCCTGGATATGCGGCTGTGGCCGAGAAATTACTGTGGTCCGCAATCGAAAAAGGAAGCAGTGCGGCTGAAGTCAAGCTGGCCGACCATTACCTGAGCGGCAACGACTTGAGGAAAAACTGCGAACAGGCTCGTGTGCTTTTTATGGCCGCGTCAAAATCAAGGAATGCCGTGGCAGTTGAGCGATTGGCTGATTTCCCCAGATACGGCTGTAAGTAGTTCGCCACCGATCCCGCGAGCGCAGAACTGGCCGCAATGCCGGATTCCGAGCACGAAATCCTCGTGTGGAGACATGGATGAAATGTAATTCTCCAACGTAATGATTCAGGAAAGCCATGGGGAGGCGGCCAATCGCCACGCCAGGCCACGAAAGAAGAAATCACTTGATAGGGCGTGAACAAAACAAAAATTCGTTTCAGGTTCCACGCGCTCAGGCGGATTCCGCCTGATAAACGGGATTATCGGCATGTGGGAAATTGGCCAATCCGGCTCGCGGGCCAAATTCCGATGAGAGGACTTGTTGGGACTTGGCGACCCGTCCTGCCGAGAGCCGATCGAGAAAAGTTTCCGACTAGCCGACTACCCAGGATTCGAGCGTTCGCCGAGCGCATCGGTTTGAGCTACACAATCAAATCTCGATTTCCATTCATTGGACCCTATTTGGGAGGGCAGAGAAATGACATATTCGTTACGTCATTATGACAAATGCTTTGCTTCAGTATGTTTTCCTGCATGCGAGCCTGACGATCGCTGAGCCCAACGAGCATTAATCTTATTGGGCAATACCATCAGCGTCGGTGGCTTGCGCTTGTCGGGTACCCGCATTGAAATGCCTGGGGAACCGAGCAAAGTCGATATTTCAAATTCAACAACTCGCAGGAAAGGAGAGCGAACTTAGATGAAATGCCCGCGCTTTGTACTCTCAGGCTTACTGTCTCTTGGCTTGGTCTTCACAGTTGGAAATGCCCATGCCGCCGCTGGAAAACTTGATCCCACGTTTGGCTCCAACGGCGTCGTGTCCGTAAACTTCAATTCGCAATTTTTGCCTGGTGATATCATCGAACAACCTGATGGCAAGATTCTGGTAAGTAACGCTTACTTCCCGTTTCAGGTTGTGCGCTTCAACTCAAATGGAAGCCTCGATAAGAGCTTCGGCAGTGGCGGAGTTACAAATCCGTTTGCCCCCAACAACAATCCCGCAAGTGCAGGCGCGCTCGCACTACAATCCGACGGAAAGATACTTGTGGTGGCTGGCGGTGGCACGGTGGTGCGCCTGAATTCAGACGGTAGCCTGGATACGAACTTTGGAAAAGGAGGCATGACCACTGCCCCAAGCGTGCCGACTGGCTGGGGCTTTAGCGGAGGACCTGTCTTGGTGCAACGCGACGGCAAGATTTTGCTGGGTGGCACCGCTAGTGACATCGGCTACCGCACTGATATCTTTCAGACGGTTTTGGCACGATACGATGCGAACGGCAGTCCGGATTCAACGTTCGGAAACAGTGGATCGGTACAAGTCGCCGGCAGCCAAGGCGTAACTACAATGGCCCTGCTTTCAGACGGCGACATCATCACCGTGAATTGGGCTGAGATCGCACAATTCAGCTCCACAGGCGAGCCGAGATCCAGCGTCAGTGCCGGACCGGTTGCCGTGGTCGCCGGATCGGCGTTCGGCGCTGAAGCAATCGAGCCCACAGGTGAGTATGTTCTTTCGGAAGTGCGGAACGTGGCTTCAGGACGCTGCCACGATAACAACACGGAGGTGATCCGCTACACGGCGACAGGCGCCGTGGATACGAATTTCAGCCGGCCGCTCTTCAATTTTGCAGGCGTAACCGGATGTGGAGTGTCTGATGCCGTTTCCGGAGTCGCCATCCAAGTGGATGGAAAGGTCGTGCTGGCAGGCGATCATTCGGTAGTCCCCACCAGCACCTTGGAAAACGCCCTGATTCGCCTGAACACGAACGGTAGCCTAAATCCCTCGTTTGGCTCGGGCGGAATTGTGCTCAATAAGCTGCCCTCCAACTCGGAGGGATATTCCAGAGTGCTCATCCAATCCGACGGCAAGATCGTTGCCGCAGGAATAACCACTGGGACGACCACTCCGACCTTCAATACAGTAAGCAACCTCACTTTGAGTCGCTATTTTGCCGAATAGTTGTATTGTGGAGCGTGAACCGCCTTAAGCGGTTCACGTTTCAGAACTGCCTCAATCCTTCAATTTAGCTCCGGCAAGAGGTCCCGCAATAGACTCGGCGAGGCCAATTTGCCGGTCGCTGTCCGCGAGTGTGAATGCTAAGTCGCGAGTGACCTGTCTCGGGAATGTTCCCGCATGACGGTGTTCTCGGTAGTGATCCTTTAGGATACCGCCTGATAAACGGGGTGTTCTCAATGGGTCGTTGCAACACCTGGTCAAAGCCTTCTGGTAGGAGCCTAAGAAGCTGATTTTGTTACCCGGCGTCAATATCAAACAAAACAAAGCCCTGTTTAGGTTCTGAATAAGTACTGCCATTGAGATCGATTCCCGACGAGAAGTATTGTCAGATCAATGGACTAGAGGGTGTTGCATCGACCGGTTGAGCTGGCAGGGATTACCGGAAATTGGCCAAAACCGACACGGTGCTCTACGTAGGCCGGACCATCCTTCGATAAATCGTCATATTTTGTCTTCGTTCAGAGAGTTTTAAGGTCGCTCTGCAATGATGTCCTTCTCAACATAGCGTACCGCATTCACTATGTTGACGCGCCGTTTCGGCGAGTCGGAGCGCCGAAACCGGCACGGCGCACTCCGTGGGCAGATATTTCTATACTTTCTTAATGGTCGCTCTTGTCTTCTGAATAAAAATTAGCTTCGGATCGGAGGGTAAATGGCATCGGTTTTCCGCTCCCGATTCTTTCGAGGATTCTTAGCGTTCGTGTTGTTGGGCGCTGGGCTCTTTGTTGGATGGCTAGAAGTGGCGCTGTTGGTTGAAGTTGTGACTGGACAGGGAAGCTCTGCAGGCAACACCCTCATAGTGGACCTTGGTTTGGTCCTGTTTATGCTATCCGCTTTTCTGCTCGTAGTTGGGATTGTCAATTGGAGGAGATCGTCACGGCCTTTTACGGAAGAGGCGAGCAACTCCATGTGATATGTCGCATTTCGCGGGAACCAAGGGAGCATTTCAGCTGCCTGATCTAGCATCAGGCAGCATTGCAGACGCGTTGCTCGAAGAGCGCGCACCTCGCGCGCACAATTCTTTCCCAAGTCCCGATCAACGGGCGGTCTCAATTGGTCGATGCAACACTTACTCAAAGTCTTCTATTAGGTGTCCGCGAGGCTAATTTCGATCGCGGGGGTTAATTCAAACGAAACAAAGCTCTGTCTAGGTTCTGATTGAGTCCTGGCGTACAGATCGATTCTCGATGGGAAGTATTGTCAGATCAACCGATTAGATGGTGTTGCATCGACCGGTTGAGCTGGCAGGGATTATCGGTAACTGGGAATCATCCACATAGTTTGTTCGGCGGCAAAAGTAACAATTTTATTCCTGGAGTATCCCAGTCGTGTTTCGCTTGGGCACGAATCCGACTGGGATGCGCGCGATTTCTTTCATCGACTTGATGTCAACTGCGGAAACGTCATTCGTCACGGCATTCGCCACGTAAGCCGTCTTGCCGTCAGGAGTAAGCGTGAGCCAGGCTGCGCCCATCCCGCCGAGTTCCGCCGCTCCCACACACTTCAGGTCCGGCAGCGAGTACGAATACAGCATGTTGTTCACCCGGCTGTTGACGAGTAGCAGCTTGCCGTCCGGAGTGACAGCCATGCCGTGCGATGGATCGGCGCCTTGGGGAACTTCCTTCTTGCCCGGTGGGAGGGCTGGATTCGTAATGCGCTTGATTTCCTCGTGCGAAGCAAAATCGATGACCGCGAAACCGTTAAAATCGGTCAACTGAACGAACAAGTACTTGGTGGACCCGTCGGGATTGGTCGACATGGTCATCGGACGGATGCCTCTGTCCATTTGAATGACCCAGGCGACTTCGTTGGTCGCCGCGTCCACCACGCTCACTGCTTTTGCCGGAATGGAGCCGGCAACAACGTATTTGCCGTCCGGCGTAACATACGGGTTATGGATGGTGCCCTTGGTCCGGATGGTCTTGACGTTCGTAAGCGAAGCCGTGTCGATCACGTCGAGACCGCCGGGCGCCTGCGCGATGGCGACGTAGACCGAGCGTCCATTCGGAGTTACGCAGATGTTGTTGGGGTGCCCACTCAGCGGGATTCGCTTGATCACTTCCAGTGTCTTGGCGTCGGCCACGTCCAGCGTGCTGGCCGCTTCGTCACTTACGTAGATCCGTGTGCCGTCCGGGGCTACGGAAACTCCGTGGTTCACTTCAATCCCCTTGATTTCTCCCACCACTTTGTTGGTCACCGGATCGATAAGGTCGACGTTGTCGCCGGCTGAGTTGGTTTGAAGAATCCGGACCACCTTGTTTGGCGCGGCCTTCAAGGACACCAGGCACAGAGCCATCCCCGCTAGAATAATGAGACCACCGCGAAACAGATGTTTGTTCGTCATCTTCGTCAACGCTCCTTATACATCGCTTGACCCTCAGACTGCCCCGCGCTACTCCGCCTTTTTCCCTTGAATAAACGCCTTTAATATAAGCCATTCCGGATCGTTCTTCGAGTCGAAATGCTTGCCCCCATTATGAAAGAAATCGCCCCCGGCCGATTCGGCCAGCGGGTGAATGAGCAAGGGACTTTCCAGATCGCCAGGGGTGGCCACGCGCTTGACCAATTCAAAGTTCTTGCGTGATTCTTCTTCGTTCCAGCTCGTCTCTCCAGGGGCCAGCGGCACCAATCGCAACGGCGCATTATTCGCCGCGTGGCACGCAACGCATCGCGCGTGGCCGGGACGCTTCTTCAGAAAGACGGGTTCCACCTGCGTCTTGAAATATTCGTAATCCAGGGAGGCAGCGGAGGAAGAAGCTGACCGGCTCTCCTGCGGCTGCTTGGCACCGACCAACCCAGACGCCGTCAAAAGCAAACATGTCCCTGCGAGCAGAAGATAAGAGCGCATACCCTATCTTAATCCTTTCAGCCGGGAACTCTCTTTGGACCTTCCGGATGAACTCCGTTATACACCCCTCAGTACTTCCGAATGAACCAAATTGTTTTTGGATCGCAGGCCGCCTCTGAGCGTCCGTTCTTTTGGAATCCGTATGCTTCGGGCCATGATGGGCTTCCAGAGATCCGTGATGGATCCTGAGAGACGGGGGATTATCTGAATGTGGGAATCCGCCCAATGACGCCAAAAGCCACATTCCGATAAGGGGGACTTATTAGGACTTGGAATTTTGTTCGCTAGAAGTCGAGTACGGCGCGTGCGGGGGAGGCAATAAATCAGGAACACTTTGCCCTGATTCTAAGCAAGGCCCAGCAACGGGCCAAGTGATGCGCTGCCCATTACCGACTTCCGTGCTATGCCTCCCGAAAACACAAAAGTGAGCTAGCGCCGGGCCTTACCTAGAAGGACACATCATTAAATCTTGTATAAAACTGGACAGTCGCTAGCACCCCTACAAATGGAAACTTCCTGACTCCGGATGTTCTCACAAGGTTTCTAAGTCAAGGAGTTAACTACCATGATCCCTGAGGGAAGTAAAAATTTGTCGCCCGCGTATTCGGCCTGGGTCGATAAACACGTGATTTTGCTCATTAGAGTCCGTCAATATTTTGTCCCTATGCCTTGCAGCATCATCGGCGAAACCGATGCCGACGTGCGTGTCTCCATCCAACCTGGATGGGAATTGGATATTCGAAAAGAATTGATTTTAGCTGTCGAAGAAGCTACCGCTGGTCGGGAGCCCTATATGAATTGATTGGGGTAGATTTTATGGTGTGAACGGGGATCAAGAAGAAAGGCGAACTGCAAGCGTGAGACCTTTTCTACGGGCCGACCTGAGGTAAATATTCTGCTTTGCCAATTGAAACTGCAGAGCGACGCCGCCAACCACGAACTGATTTGTCACAGGTCGTGCGGATTCGTCGCTTCGATCCGAGCTGGCCTCCAGAATACTGCACCACCTTAAATGTCTCACAGGACGGACTGTACTTTGCCACTTCGGAAGGCCATTACGCCCCCGGGATAAACGTCTATGTGACGAGCGATTTCCGACCTAACAGTTTAATAGACTACGCAATGGCAGGTGTTGTCGTACGTGTCGAGAAGTTAAAAGATGACGAATAGGGTGTGGCAATCCACATCTTTTCACCATCATCGTCAACGGTCCAGTAAACGATAACGACGTAATTGATCTTAATCCGCAATCCCTCGCTTCATGTCGTTGGCAAATCCAATCACTCGCCAGTGTCCCGCAACTTCGACGTAGTACACACTCAGTCAATAACTGAGTCAGGTACCCCCAGCACAAGCCGCTGGCCATGTGCCGCCTGCAGTTGGAGAATGAAATCCAAGGAGCACCCACCCATGCCACGCGACGAATGGACTAACACGGAATCCAGCGGCGATCAGGTTGGCTATACCTATGAATTTGACGCGGACAGTCTCTAACCTCCAGCCTCTAGCCTCCGGCACGTGCGCGCCCCGAAACTTTACTGGATGCGGAGTTGACAAGACTTCCCGGTGGTTCCGATAATCTGAAGGGGGGCCAGCCCACTGGAGGCGCACGGGGATGGCGGCAGATCCAAACTCAGTCGAGCAGGCGGTATCGCGGACGCTGCGTGACAATCTCGAGAAAATCCAGCGCACAGCGGACGAACTGCATCAGGCGGTCAATGATATGGTGTCCGCATGCGCAAGCAGCCGCGCGAGCAACGCGTTGCCTTCGATGCTGCGCGCCCAGACTTCTGCCGCCTCGCTTGCCGCCACGCTGGAAGTGCTTGCAAGATTCGTGACCAACGCGTTGCAGCCCGCCATGCGCATGCCGTTTGAACCGGATATTTTGCGCGTTCCGTCCATGAACGCACCGCCCGTCGCTGCGTTCGAGCAGCCCCCACCCCCGCCTCCGCATCCCATGCAGGAAATCTCCTGGGCGGCGCCGCCGCCGGCCGTTCCGGCGCCGGCAGCTTCGGAAATTCCACCTCCGGTGGAGGCTCCGGCGTTATCCGAAGTTCCTCCGGCAGTGGAAATGTCCACGCCTGTTGAGGCTGCTCCGAATTTAAAGCCGGTGTTCCTGGACGAACCCGTGCCGGCGACTCCGCACGAGCCGGCGCCAGAGATCGATCTGGATCTTCCCGGCGAGTTGCACCCGACAGAGGAGGCGCAGCCCGCAGGTAAACCGGCGGAAGCGGCGCCGGTTTTTAATCTCGACTTGCTGCCACCAGAAGAGCAAGAATTACACCGGCGGGCCTTCCGAGTGGCCAAGGTTTCCATGCAGGACATCCGGATGTTGCGTCCTGAGGACGTGCGGCTCGGGCGCGAGAACAAGGATTTGTGCTTCAGATTGCGTGATGACATTGAGAAGGCTCACAAAGAATACGATCGCCGGTTCCAATCCATCCAGTCTCATCCGGTGGATTACTTTTATGACTGGATGGTGGAAATATTGGGCGGCGGAGATCCACAAGCGCTTGGCGAGTATCCTTACCCCTCTCCAGTCCTGCGCCGGTAGTGGCAACGCACTCGCCGGGAAGACTGTCTGCTTCCACCTCGTGACCTGCGTTCTCGCCTTGACGCTTTTGGTGTGTGCCGCGCCGCAGGCGGGCGCGCAAACGCCGGCGCCTCCTGCGAAGAAGCACGCCAGGAGATCTTCAACCAGGCCGGCGATCCCCAAGAAGCCCGCTCCTGAGGCGGCTTCAGGTACCGATCTCCTGGAAAAGCAACTCGCGCAGCTTTCCCGCGCGCTCCGCGAAAATCCGAACGCGACCACCTACGCGGCGCTTTCCGCATTTGCCGCGCGGAATGCCAAGAATGAAACGGGACCACGCGCGGCGCTGGCTCTCGGCTACTACGACCTCACTCGCGACAAGCCGGATCTGGCGCTGGGCTGGATGCGTAAGGCCGTAGGCGAAAAATTGCTTCGCGAATATGTGCTGTATTGGCAGGCGCAGGATTCTCTCGCTCTGGGGCAGAAGGAAGCGGCGCTCGAGCAGTTCCAAAGTATTCTGCGGGATTTTCCCGACAGCGCGATGACCGAATTGACCGTGACGTCACTGGCGCAGACGGCCTTGGAAGTCGGAAAAGCGGGAGAGGCCCTGGCGGCCCTGGAGTCTTATCCGAATACCGCCGCAAAGCCCGCCCTGCTTTTGTTGCGCGCGCAGGCGCATGAAAAAATCTCGGCGGCGAAAGGGGAAAAGCCCGCAGCCGCAGCCGCCGACTATCTGGACCTGTACTACCGCTTTCCGCTGAACGACGAAGCCAAGGAGGCCGGGCAGCGCATCCCGGCGCTGCAATCCGCGCTCGGCGAGTCCTTCCCGGGCGTGCCGCTGCAAACGCAGATCGCGCGGGCCGAGGCGTTCTACATGGCCAAACGCTGGCGCGAGGCGAGCACGGAATTCGCCAGCCTGCTTCCGAAATTGTCGGGCGCGGATCACCAGCGCGCCGATCTTCGCATCGTGCAGTGCGAAGTGCAGTTGGGAGGCAAGCTCGAGCAATTGGACGAAATTTCGCTCAGCGATCCCGAACTGGACGCCGAACGCATTTTCACCATCGCACAAGCCCATCGCGGCTTGAAACTCGAACCGCAGATGATCGAGGATGTGGACCAGGTCGTCAAACGCTATCCGCAAAGTTCCTGGACGGCGGAAGCGCTGTTCGGAGCCGGCAACTTTTATTGGGTGAATCTGGATCGCGCGCGCGCCGCGGAATTTTACCGCCGCTCCCTGGACGTATCCCCGGACGGAAAAAACGCGCCGACCGCCGAGTGGCGCCTGGCCTGGACCGCTTATCTCGAGCGCAAACCGGAAGCCGCGGATATGCTCGAAGCTTACGTCCGCCGGTATCCGCTTTCCAGTTACGTGCAGGACGCGCTGTACTGGCTCGGGCGATCCTACGAGCGCTCGGGAAACATCGAGCACGCGCGGAATTTTTATCTCGCGGCCGCCAACCGATTTCCGCTCACCTATTTTGGAGCGAAAGCCGCCGAACGCGTTCGCCCGGAGCCGGAGGGGATCGGCGCCTCGCCCGTGGATCCCGCCGAAATTCCTTTGGCGATTCCCCCCGCGCCGCCTGTGCCGCCGCTCGACCGGCCGGTTGCCGCCGCCACGGATGAGCGGCAGGCTCGCGCGCGCGCGCTCAGCGACATCGCTTTTGATGCTTCGGCGGAACTGGAGTATCGCTCCGCCTATGCAACTTCTCATGCGCCGAAATTCCTGATCGACGCCGCCGGCGCCGCGATCGCCTCCGGGCATTACGGGGCCGGCATGGCCGCCGTGCGGCAGGCGATTCCTCAACTGGAGGCGCGGCGCATCGCGGATGTTCCGAATGACGCCTGGCGCGCGGCGTTTCCGCTGCCGTATGAATTGAATTTGCGCAGCGAGGCGGCGCGCAATCAGGTCGATCCGATGCTGGTGGCCGGGCTGATCCGGCAGGAATCCGCGTTTGAATCCAAAGCCATGTCGCACGCGGGAGCGATCGGCCTGATGCAGGTGGAACCCAAAACCGCGCTCAAGGTGGCGCGCCAATTAAAAGTGCGATATGCGCGGGCGCGGCTGACTGATCCGGGTTACAATTTACAGCTTGGTTCGCGCTACCTGGCCAATCTGATCCAGTCCTTCGGAACTCCGGAGGCGGCCCTGGCCGCCTACAATGCGGGCGAGGATCGCGTGGCGGAGTGGACGGCGGGCCAGAATTATCTGGAGACGGCGGAGTTCGTGGAGTCCATACCGTTCACCGAGACGAGGGAGTACGTGCAGATCGTGATTCGCAACGCGGACGTTTACCGATCAGTATATGGGCCGGCGGCCGCGGCGAATCTGCAGCAGACGCGGGTCTCGAAAAAGGCCTCCTTGAAAACCGTGGCCGCGCGTCCGGCCGCGGCGCGCGAACCGCGTCCCGCGGGGACGGGAGAAACCCGTTGAGCGCGGGCGAGGCGTCCACCACCGGGTCCAACCGGGTTGCGGCCGCGGTGCAGCGAAGGCTCTCCGCCAAGGCCGAGCGTTTCACCGAATCCGTGATTCGCGAAATGACCCGCCTGGCCATGCAATACGACGCCGTTAACATGGCGCAGGGGTTTCCGGATTTTTCCGCGGCCGAGGAAGTCAAAGAGGCCGCCCGCCAGGCCATCTCCGGCGACATCAATCAGTACGCCATCACCTGGGGCGCGAAGGAATTGCGCGACGCCATTGCCCGGAAATTCGAGCGCACGCAAGGCGTGCGCGTCGATCCCGAGCGCGAAATCACCGTCACCTGCGGCTCAACC
Source organism: uncultured Acidobacteriota bacterium (assembly GCA_963813185.1). Classification (GTDB taxonomy): domain Bacteria; phylum Acidobacteriota; class Terriglobia; order Acidiferrales; family UBA7541; genus Palsa-360. The sequence goes on along the minus strand of CAWEYA010000014.1, from coordinate 697,709 downwards.
GAAGCCATGATGGCCGCGATGATGGGCATCATCAATCCCGGAGACGAGGTCGTCATCTTCGAGCCGCACTACGAAAATTACGGCCCGGATGCGATTCTCTCCGGCGCCACGCCGCGTTTCGTGCAGCTCCGGCCGCCGGACTGGAATTTCGACCGCGACGAACTCACCCGCGCGTTTGGCCCAAAGACCAAAGCCATCATCGTCAACACGCCCAACAATCCCACGGGAAAAGTTTTTTCCCGCGAGGAGCTGGAATTTATCCGCGACCTGTGCGTGCGCTGGAACTCCTACGCCGTCACCGATGAAATTTACGAGCACATTATTTACGACGGCACGGAGCACATCTCGATGGCTTCGCTCGACGGCATGCGCGACCTCACCATCACCGTCAACGGAATGTCAAAAACCTACAGCGTCACCGGGTGGCGCGTGGGCTGGGCCATTGCGCCGCCTGAAGTATCCGTTCCCATTCGCAAGGTGCATGACTTCTTGACGGTCGGCGCGGCGGCGCCCTTGCAACAGGCCGGCGCCGTCGCCCTCGAATTGCCTCCCAGCTATTATCAGAAGCTTGCCGAGACCTATCTGGTGAAGCGCGACCGCATGCTGGGGATCCTGACCGATGCGGGTTTCCGCTGCTTCAAGCCTGCCGGCGCTTACTACATCATGACCGATATTTCAGGCTTCAACTTTCCGGACGATCTCTCCTTCTCGAGATATCTTGTCGAGAAGATCGGAGTCGCCGTCGTGCCTGGCTCAAGCTTTTACGACGATGCAGCCATGGGCGCGCGCCAGGTCCGCTTCACGTTCTGCAAGAAAGAATCGACGCTGGCCGCCTGCGCGGAAAAACTGTCGAAGCTGCGCAACCGCTAAACCGCTTTTGGTAGCACAAGTACTCTTGCCTGTGCGGGCACTGCGATCCCTGTTGCGGCGGACGACCTGTGGGTATGTCCCTCAAGAGCTCACAGCCAAGAGTGGCTGTGCTACTTGCCCCTCCCGTGCCCCCTGCGCTGGTCCTGTGTTAGAATCCGCGGCGAAATCATAGGAGAATCCGAATGGCCATGGAATTCGATCTCATTCCGCCGGGGACGCTGCTTCAGGAAAACGGGCACGGCGAGAGCGTTGATATCCGCGCGACCGCGACGCGCACTTTTTTTTGCACCATGTTGATTCGCGAACAGATCGAGCAGGAATCGGTTGATGTATCTATCTGGGGTTCCGCGGACGGAGAAAATTGGGGGACGCAGCCTCTGTTGAAATTGCCGCAGCAATTTTATCGGGGCGAGACGCGGGCTGTTCTGGAGTTGACCCTGGTCCCGGAAGTCAATTTTATCCGCGCGGGATGGGATCTAAACCGGTGGGGACGTGTTGCGCCGCTGCCCATGTTCGTTCTTGGATTGCACCTTCTGGAAATTTCCGCTATGCCGCTGCACGCGCCGCGAAGCCAGGCCAGCGCGACGACGTGAGAACATTTTTTTTGGCGGAATTGAGCTCGGGCTGGCGTTTCGATTTAAAGGGGTAGGAAGCAAACGGTCGGTTGCTGATTGGTGGTCGCTTCCTACCCCCCCGAGTGGTCTTGCCCAATAGACGTAGCCCCTCCCTCGCAGGTTACACACTTATGAAAACTTTGTTGGAGCGCACTTTCCTATCGGAAGGACGGATGGGGGGTCACTGATTTCCGGGGGTGGGCGGCGGCAACGAGGGAAGCCCGGAGGTGTCTGGTTCGGTGCGCGGGGGCGTTACTTTTTTGGTTCCCTGATCGGTCTGGTCATCATCCTCTTGCGTCTCATCCGAATCATTTGCGTCGGCATCGACTTTCGGGGATTTCATCAAGGCCTGTACGTGCTCTCGAGTTTTGCGGGCCTGGTCGGCCTCGGAACCGAGCGGCGCCAACCGGAGGTAATCGTCGAGATCCCTCAACAACGCAGGGTAGTCCTTGCGCTGAATGTGAATATTCGCCAGCAATAAGTAGACCGGGGCATTGTCCGGCATCAGATCGCGGGATTGTTGCGCGGTCTTTTCGGCCTCGTCTGTTTTCTTCAGGGCGACCAGGGCGCGGGCCAATTCAAACGGGCCACGCCAGGAGGAAGAGTCGACAGAGATTCCCTGGCGGGCGGTGGTCTCCGCCTCCGCGAAGTGTTTCGTATCGGTCTGGATCGCGGCGAGCGTGAAATTGGCGTCGGCGTACTGGCCGGAACTGAGATCGATGGATTTTCGCAGCGCTTCTTCGGCATGATCCAATTCCTGCAATTGATAGTACGCGTTGCCCTCTTCCGCATAGGCCTCGTAATAGGTGGGGAAATCCTTGATGGCGAGTTGAAATTGCGAGATCGCCCCATGGTAATCGGATTTCAAATAGATCAGCGTCATGCCCTTTTCAAATTCGTCATGGGCTTTGTGCGGGACGCTGAGCTGATGGGCTGAGATCGAAAGTCCTATGCCCGGACTCGGTGCTTTTGCCGGTCTGCCGAGAAAGATAGCAAGCCCCAGGCGGCTGGCGCCGGATATTGTGACTTCTTGCTGGAACCGGTCGTAGTCCTTGACATTAATTTCGATGAGGTAGCTGCCGTTGCCAAGCCCGTCGAACTGGAAGTCTCCGTTGTCGCGTGTGAACGTAGTGTTCGCAGGGATTCCGCTGGCTGCTTTCAAAATCACTTGAATGCTTTCCAGGGCGCGGTGATTGATATTGTCACGGACACTGCCGCCGATGCTGAAGATGGCTCGCCTGTTGGGCGTGTTTTGCGCGTTCACGGGCAAAACACCAAGAGCCAGCAGGAATAGGAGAAGCGGCCAACGGCGAAGAAACATCGCGCCTCCGGGGCGTGGGAATTGAGCCGATTCTAACACGCCTCGCGGCGGCCAGCGCAAGCTTGGCGACCCGATGCTACGCGCTCAGGTCAACGCTTTGGAGATATTGCGGGAGCGCCACGCTCCATCGAAGAGCCGATTCAATCTTGGCCTTGAGCGCGGCGGAAGCCTGAGGTTCCCCGTGAGTGAGATAAGTTTGCCGCGGAGGCGCGGGGAGACCCGTGAGCCAGCGGAGGAGTTCGCTCTGGCCCGCGTGGGCGGAAAATTGCCGCAGGTTGATGACTTCCGCGCCGACGGGGACGTCTTCGCCGTGAATGCGCACCGTTTTCGCGCCTTCCTCAAGCGCGCGGCCGCGCGTGCCTTCCGCCTGGAAGCCGGCCAGGAGGATCACGTTTTTGCGGTCCGGGGCGAGGCGCGCAATGTGATGGAGCACGCGCCCGCCGGTGGCCATGCCGCTGGCGGAAATGATGATGGCCGGCGTGCGCACGTCATTGATTTTTTTCGAGTCGTCCACTGTGCGCATGTAGTGCACGGTGTGCGCGTCGAGAGGATTCCCGTTCTTTTCGTCCGCCGTGAACGTTAGATCGTGGTCTTCGTGGTGGCGCAAATATAAATCGGTCACGCTGATGGCCATGGGGCTGTCCACGTAGACGGGCAAGCGCGGAATGCGGTTGGCGTCCTCAAGCTTGCGGACGATGTACATGATCGATTGCGTGCGGTCCACGGCGAATGCCGGAATCACGATTTGCCCGCCGCGTTTGGCGACGCGATTGACGACGTCCGCCAGCGCGTCTTCCGGCGCCCCGGCAGGATGATCGCGGTCGCCATAGGTGGATTCGCACAGCAGCACGTCGCAGCGCGGCGGCGCTTCCGGATTTTTCAGAATCGGCTGAGCGTAGCGGCCGATATCGCCCGAAAACAAAACCACCATTTTCTTTCCATTTTCGGTGATGGTCAGCTCCAGGCTGGACGAGCCGAGAATATGCCCGGCATCGTGCGGGCGCACCGTGAATTGCGGCGAAATGGTGAAGGAATCGGCGCGGGGAATTTCGCGCAGCGCCTTCAGCACCGGAGCGACGTCTTCCGAGGTGTACAGCGGCAAGGGTGCGGCATGTTTACTGTATTTGCCGCGCGCGGCGTTTTCGGCGTCTTCTTCCTGCAAATGCGCGGAATCGGGGAGCAGGATGTTGCATAGTTCGATGGTCGCCGCGTCGGCGTAGATCGGGCCTTTGAATCCGTCGCGCACCAGACGCGGCAAATAGCCGGTGTGGTCCAGGTGCGCGTGCGTCAGCACGGCCCAGTCGAATGTCGCCGGTTTTTCCGGAAGCGGATTCCAGTTGCGCTGGCGCAGTTCCTTCAGGCCCTGGAACAGGCCGCAATCCACCAGCAGCCGCTTGCCTTCTGCTTCCACCAGATATTTTGAGCCCGTTACGGTTCCGGCCGCGCCAAGAAATGTGAGTTTAGGCATAGGGCTGACATTCTAATGGAAGTTCTCGGTTTGCGGCCGGGAAAGGCGAAAAGGATTCACACAGAGGACAGTAGGACAGCTACTCTTGGCTGTCCCCGTTGCCCCTTTGAGAATGCGGAGGACAGCCAAGAGTGGCTGTCCAACAAAAAACTGGTCCGCTCCCGTCACGCATCCCGGTGGAATTTCATGGGGATATTCGTTAAGATGTTTGTGGTCTGCCAAACCAACGGTCATTCGTTTTGTTTTGTTACGGGCGTGTAGCTCAGCTGGGAGAGCGCATCCATGGCATGGATGAGGTCGCAGGTTCGATCCCTGTCACGTCCACCAAATTTCCAACCGCCTATATCCGCTCAAGGCGATTCGCTTGCCCGCGAGGCTCCAATCTCGATAATTCATTCCAGAACTTTGGCGGAGAAGGTGGAGAGCGTGTCGTCTTCCACGCTGTAACTGATCTCAATTGGATTGCAGCAGACTTCGCAATCTTCCACGTAAGTTTGACGGCGAACCGAAAGGTCCAGCACCATCGAAATCTCTTCCCCGCAATAGGGACAGCTGAAAAAATGTTCCATTGGAATAGCGCTCTCGCGGGAAAACGCTCGTGTTGGACTCTGGTTCCGCCATTCCTCGCGTTCCAGCCCCTGTGACCAGGCCCCGTCGCCTCCGTTGCTAGCGCATGGCGGAATTGTAGTAACTTGGATCGTAGTACTTCAACGGATCGATCAATATTTTCTTCGCGTCCGCATAGCGGCTCCGCAAGGAGAGCACGGTCCGGAGCCCTTCCTGGCTTACCCGCGCCTTACGGAAAAAGCCATCCTTCGGATCGAGAAGCTCATCGTATGTGCGCTCGGCTAACTCGGGAGAAATCTTGACATTGTCCACCAGGATCGCGATGGCTTCTTCGCGGTTGGCTTTGTCATAGAGCCAATCGATCGCCTGGGCGTAGCCGCGAATGAAGGCGATCACCTTGGTCCTGTTGTTCATGGCCCAGGAACGGCGGGTTGCGGCGACATTGCCTTGATAATGCCCGATCACCTTGATCGCTCGCGCGAGCTCATTGAAATGCTGCTCGCTGGCGAGAAGGTTGAAAGGCGCTGAGAGCAGAGTTCCCGATTGTTTCCCCTCGCGCAGCGCGTCCCATCGCATTGTCGTACCCCCAACTTTTTCGATCTTGTAGTCGCCCTCCGCCAGACCATTTCGTCTGAGGATGTCGAACAACACGAAGGCATATCCGGTCGTGAGCGCATCTACGGATAAGGTCTTGCCTTTCAGGTCGGCGAACTTCTTGACGTTGGGCGCGGCTACCAGACTCAAAAACCCATTGTCGCTGCCCATGAAGGCGAAGAACTCGGGCTGAGCGCCGATGGGGGCTTCGCCTTGCCCTTCGACGTAAGCGACAATGTTGTCAAAAGCGGTGACGGCAATCTCGAACTTGCCTTCGGACAACCCCGTCATCTGCGCCACTGAGTTGGGCGTCGGCTGAAGCGTCACCGTAATCCCGTTGCGCTCGAAGAAGCCTTTCTGCTGCCCGACGAAACACGGCCAATTGAAACCGCCCTGGAAGACATTGACCGTGACGTTGGCAGGCGCCTGTGCGCGCGCCGGTGCCGCAAGAAAGCTCGTTATGAAAAGAAGAGCAGATGTTCGGGAACTCATCCAACTCGATTTTTTCATCGCTCCACCCCTGCTAGGACATTTGATTTGGCTGCAAGGCCAGCGCTAGGCCGCAGGCAACAACAGACAGAAGCGAAATCTGGATTTCTCCCGCCGCTGTCCACCCGGCGCGAGTGGCAATCCAACCTACCAGATATCCGGCAAATGCGGCGGATCCGTAAACGCTGGTCACAAAGATGCCGGAGGCGCGGCTGGCCAGGCTGCTCCGCAACGCTTTGGCGTGATAGCCCGCCAGATTGACGTAAATCACGCCGCTGACAATCAGGCCCCAGAGGAATGACAGAGTTGCCTGGGGCATGAAGGCTCCCGATCCGTGGAAGAGCAAGTAGCCAAGCGCGGCGGCGCAAAAGAAAGAGGATCCCAGGACAAGTCTCGGCGAGAAGCGATCGCCGAGCCATCCGCCGGCAATCGAACCAAGCGCTCCCAGCCCATAAAAACTCATCACCGTTCCGGCGGCCGTCGGTGAATACTGGAGGCCTTCGCGCAGGAAGGTCGGGTACATTCCCAGATAACCATACATGACCAATCCGCCGATCAAACTCATCACGGTCAAAAGCATCGTGTTTCTGTTGACGAGCGTCGGCGCTCCTCCGCGATCTTCTTGCTCGAAGGTGACCGTCGCGCTCTCGGTGAACCAGGGATCCACGCTGACCGCGATCGCCGCGATCGCCAGGAAGCCAAGCAGCCCGAAAACTACCATTGGCGCCTGCCAGCTGCGATAGGCGCCGAGGAGCGCTCCGCCCAAAATCGGGCTGACGATGGCGCCCAGGCCGAAAGAAAAATTGATCGCGCCCAATGCGGCAGAGCGATTACTTATAAAGAAGTTAACAGCTATGGTAATAAGCACGGTCAGTTGCATGGCCTCGCCGATGCCGGTGGCCGCCCGGTAGACCAGCATGTCCGAGAAGCCGCGCGCGATGACCGTCAGCAGCGTGCCTGCGGAGAAGAGCGCGATCCCGGCCTGCAATACAGTCTTGCGTGAGAAACGGGCGAGGAGATAACCGGTCGGCAGGCCGGCCAATGCCATTCCCAGCGTAAAGATGGTGGACAGGAAACCTACGCCGGGGAGCGAAAAGCCGTACTGCCGGCGCACTTCCGGAACGAGCAGCGGGAAGAGCTGCCTGTCCATGGCGTTAATCGCGTAGGAAGCGAGCAGCACGCCAAACATGGCGATGCCGCGTGTGCGCGGCCTGGCTGGGGGGGATTCCACGAACTACCTTGTTGAGACCGCATTGCTCTTTACTTGGGATTGCAGGTACCACTCGAGAATCTGCTCGCCGGTCCAAAACACCACGCCGGACCGCGACTGAATGTGCTCGAGCGCTTCCCGGAAGTAACGCAGTCGGTGCGGCACTCCCATGATATAGGGATGCACCACGAGCGCCATGATCCGCGCGGAGCCGTGCGCGTCGGAGTACAACTGCTCAAACTGATCGATTGCGCGGTCCCGGTATTCCGAGGCTTTGTGATGCTGGATCAGCATCATTGCCACATCGTTGCATTCCTGCGTGTACGGCACGCTCACCAGGGAACGGCCGCGCGTGTTCAGGACGATTGGCTGGTCGTCCAGAACCCAGTCGCAGACGTAATCGTAGCCTTCTTCGGCCAGGATATCGGGCGTGTCCCAGGTCTCGGTCAAGCCCGGCCCCAGCCAGCCGCGCGGGCGTCGGCCCGTGAATGCGCGAATGGCCTCGGTGGTCTTGGCGATGTCGGAGCGTTCGTCGGGAACTTTCTGCATGTTCTTCTGCCCGAAGCCGTGGCCGACGAACTCCCATCCGCGCTCGTGTGCCGCGCGCGCGATCGGTTCATAGGCATGGATGGCGCTGCCGTTGATGGCCAGCGCCGCGCGAATGTTGAAACGATCGAACACTTCCAGCATTCTCCAGAAGCCGACGCGATTGCCGTATTCGTGCCACGCCCAGTTGGGAATATCGGGCATGGGCGAGCCCCCCGCGGGAGGAGTGAGAACGGTCCGCGGCATGGTCTCCTGCGGATTCCACTCCTCGACATTCACAATCACCCAGACAGCAAGGCGCGCGCCCCCGGGCAACGAGAGCGGAGTTCGGTCTTTAATCGCCGAGTAGGCGAGACGCTCGATCGGCAGCATGTTCACCCGGAATTTCCCTTTTGAATTTTCGGCCGAGCGAAAATGTACACCGTATCCCAGCATGATGCAATGCTGTGGCCAAGCTCTTGCGATTGACCCTTAACAGCGTAACGTATAAGTGAGGCCTCCCTCCAGGCGACAAAGACATCACTAGTTCGCAACTTCGCGAAATGATGGGCCACACGTCAGAAAAAAGGTCGCCTCGCCCGGCGCTTGACGCGAGAGGGGGGCGGGCGTATGGTTTTCCGGCAAAGATAAACTTGAAACTAGAGATTCCGCGTAAAATCCCGGGTTCTCAATTTCCGAGGGGGAACAAGCATGCAGATTCAAAAGCGCGTGTCGCTGTTGGCTGTGCTCGCCGCGGTATTGCCAGTCGCGTGGCCTTTCCAGGCGGCGCCTCGCCTGCGTGCGGCCACGCCGGTTGCGGCTCAGGCCGAGAAGCGAACCCCCGGCCTGTACATGACATTTCAAACCGATAAAGGAAACATTGCCTGCAAGCTCTACGAAGCGGAGGCGCCAGTCACCGTGCACACCATGGTGGGCTTGGCAATCGGAAAGCTGTCCTATGTGGACCCGGAAACGAAACAGGTCACACGCAAGAAGTTTTTTGACGGCCTGATGTTTCACCGGGTGATTCCCGATTTCATGATTCAGGGCGGCGACCCTCTCGGCACCGGCACGGGACGTCCCGGGGGCCCGGGCTTTCCGTACAAAAGCGAAGTCGTGCCGTCGCTCAAGTTCGATACGCCGGGACGCCTGGCCATGGCCAACGCCGGGCCGAACACGAACGGCAGTCAGTTCTTCATTACCGAGGCGGCGCAAGCCTCTCTGAATGGTGGTTATACGATCTGGGGACAGTGCGGCAATGTGGATGTCGTAAAGGCCATCGCGCGGGTCAAGCGCGACGCCCGCGACAAACCTGTCACACCCGTGCTTATCCAGCACGTGATCGTGGAGCGCGTGGGTCCAGCACCGGCGGATGCCCCCGAAGCCATGCCGGCGGCGAACCCCTCCAACTAGATACAACTCGGGGATGGACAGGTGGGACAATCTCCCAGTCCATCTGAACTTCGGGTACCGCATCCTCGCGTCCTTTGCAACGGCGCGGATCCAAATCCTAAGAATGTCTCACATCCACAGGCGGCGTTCCGTACATGTGGAACGATTCGATGGTTTTGAGTCCCCAGGCCTGGCCTTTTTTGCGTTCTTCTTCCGTCCACACGATGGGCTTCCAGTCGGGGGCCAGGATCAGGCGGGCGCCGGCGTTGGCGACTTCCACGCGGTTGCCGCCCGGTTCGTAGACGTAGAGGAAAAAAGTTTGCTGCACGGCGTGCTTGTGCGGGCCGGTTTCGATGAAGACGCCGTTTTCCAGGAAAATGTCGGCGGCGCGCAGGACATCTTCGCGGGAATCCACGGCGTACGTGACGTGGTGAAAGCGGCCGCGCGTGCCGGTATGGTCGCGGGTGTAGGCGAAATCGTAGCTTTTGTTGCAAACCGTCAGCCACATGCCCGCTTCCGATCCGTCGTTCATCACGATTTGTTCGGTGAGGCGGCAGCCCAGATATTCCTGGAAGAAAACGCGGTTGGCCTTGATGTCCACGGCGAGGCAGTTGAGGTGATCGAGGCGGCGCACGTTGACGCCGCGGCCAGGGAAGCGCATGGCCTGGTTTTTCAGAGCGGGGCGCAGCTCGGGCGGCGCTTTGTACCACTCGGTCTCATAATAGACCTCGACCTTGTGGCCGTCGGGATCGTGGAAGGCGAATGCGGGGCCGTGGCCGAGATCACCATCCGTCCATCCGATTTCGTAGCCTGAACCTTTCAGAGCGGCGACCCGGCGCTCGAGCGCCTGCGGGCTGCGCGCGCGGAACGCCATGTGGTTCATGCCGGAAGTTTTTGAGGCGGTTAGTTTCAGCGTGTGGTGCTCGTAGTCGTCCCAGCCGCGCAAATAAACGGAATCGCCTTTGCGCGCCGTTTCCGTCATGCCCATCACGCCGACGAAAAATTTCAAGCTCTCGTCCGGCTTCGGCGTCAGCAGTTCCATGTGGGCGAGATGCGCGAGATCGTAGATCGGTTCGGTAGACATGGATTGATTCCTCTGATCAAAAGCTATCCTATAAATGGTGCGCCATACTAAACAGGGCGTCAGGGGCTAAAGCCCAAGTCTTTAAGGGCTCTGAATGTCGCGGCTGAAGCCGTGACCCACAAAACTTATATCTGAGTAGGCTTCTAGAAGCTACCGCAGGAATCATCTTTGTGGGTCGCGGCTTCAGCCGCGACATCAACATACGAAGAATTACAGGGCTTTAGAGTCCGTGTGGCAACTTCTAAATCTTTGTAGGGCACGGCTTCAGCCGTGCCGCAACGTGTTCAGAATCATCGCGGCTTTAGCCGCTGACCTGTCCGATATCGAGTTGTCACACAAACTCTTTAGCCCCTGGCGGCCCATCGAGGTTTTCCCCGGACGTTTGCGGCAGTCAGCTATTCGAGCGGCTCGATCTTGGCCAGTATGCCGGCGTGAACGAGAGGCACCCAAACCTTCGGCGTCGCTCCCGCGCCTTCAATCTTGATATCGCGCATCTCACCGCCGAGAGTCGGCAGCATGTATTCGCGCCATTCGCCTGTTTCCGGGTTCAGCCTGTGGACATAATCCGTACTCATTGCGCCGGACCAAACGTCTCCATTGTTGTCGCGCACCGCGCGATAGATGCCGCTCCACGGGACTGGCGGCTTCCATTCTTTAATCTCCTTCGTTTGCGGATTGAACATGCCCAATTGGCCCGCCATCCATTCTCCAAACCAAAAGTTGCCGGAGGAATCGATGGACCCGCGGCGAGGGGCGGCGGCCGGAGTCGGCGTGGGAGTCAAAGTTACCTGCCCGGTGGCGCGATCCAGGACTGCGATGTTGCTTCCCTCGATGTCGCAATAAATTGGGTTGCCATTTTCGGAGATGGCGCTGCCGTACATTTTGTGGGTCTTTTCCGCCGTCGCGAAGTGTTCATCGATGCCGAAGTAAAAAACGCGATTGGGGCCCTTGTACTGCACGCTGCCCGGGGGAAAGGCGTTGAAGGCTTTGACTTCCCCAGTCTTGGAATTCAGCTCAAACATTTTGCTGGTGTTGAAGCTGTTGAACCAGACCATCCCGTTCGGCCCGACATTTCCCTGCGTGCAACTGGCGTGATCGTCGTTGTATTCGGCGGGAGCGCTCCAGGTCTGAAACTTTTCCGTTTTGACGTCGAACATGGTGACCGCGCATCCTTGATAGCCTCGCGGAAGCCACGGATTTCCCTGGCTGTCCAACTCGATCGTCAGGCTATTTTCGGGCAGGCCTGGCTTGAGTGTCGGCAGCTTCCACTCCTTGAATTGACCCGTGCGAGGATCGAGCCTGCCAATCTCGGGGCTTTGAAAATCGTCGTACCAGACCATCCCGTCGCGGTCGATGGCCAGGTCGTGCGGCGAACTTCCCGCGCGAGGGATTTCGTATTCGGTAATAACAACCCGGGTGTCCGCCCCGCGAGGCCGCGGGAAAGTTTTCAACTCATAGGGCCACGTCGTCCTGTCGCCGCTCAAATTAATCGAACTCAAATACTTCGCCAGCTCGGGATCCGACGGATATTCCTTGGGCGGAAAGGCCGGGGGCATGGGGTGCGTGAAAGTGCTTCCTGCTTGCCATTGATTCTGCATGCGGTGCAGTGTAGTCATCCAACCCTCTGCGTCATATGTGCTTTTAGCCACATGATCGAGGGAGTGGCACTGGTCGCAGTGAAACAGAGCGATCTTCTGCTTTTCGTTTCCCGGAATGCTCATCATCCACTCTGCGCCGGTGAGCTGCGAGGCAAGATCTTTTGCCTTCACCAGCTTAATATCGGCATGCGCTCCTCCGGCCGGTTTTATTTCGGCCGCAGTTTGTCCGGCTAATTCGTATCCGACCGCCCGGATGGTCAGAGTATATTTTCCGGGCTGGAGCTTCCCGGGCGGGAAGGCGTAACGGCCCTGATCATCGCTGATCACTGTAACCGTCATGTTCGCATCCTGGGGCCTGGCGGTAACCAGCACCCCTCCCACGCGCCCTTCTGCGTCGGAAGTCACTACTCCGGTCAATTCCGCCACCGGCTGATCTTTGGTGTAAGCGGGTAAGGCGCAGGCAAGAGCCACAAGAACAAGCAAGCAAGATTTCAACCTCGACATAGGGCCCCCATGTGGAGCGATTGGAATTCCATCGTTTCGCTGGATTTTCCAATTTGATCTTCTGTATGCGGAAAAAGCGTATGCCGGGCGCTTCGGCTGGTCAAGTTCAGATACAACGCGAAATCGTCTGCGGGGGCCACGCATAATGTTCCGGGACTATTCCGTGTTGAAAAGGATCAAGCCATGCGCAGGGCAGACCGGCGCAAAGATTTTTTGCCTATGATTTTCGCGCGGGTTCTTCCGCAGCCGACGAAGCCTTGGCGATCGCGTCGGCAAGTTCGCGCCACGAAAACGCTTCGCCGTTTGCAACAGTGAGCGAATAATTTGCAATTGTTTGCGCGAGCCAATCCTGGCGCTGCGCCGTGGCGAGAGCGGACCAGGGCTCCAGGCCCGCGTCCGCAACGGCCTGGGCCGCTTCGCGCATCTCCGCCGCGCGCCTCCTTCCGTGCTCGGCGACGCGGCTGATCAAATAATTCGGCAACTCGCCGTCCCAACCCATTTCTGGAAACGTCGCGGCCAGAGACTCGAGAACTTGTTCTTCGGCGTCATATCGCCGCGCCGTAAACATCGACTCCACCGCGATCGCTTCGAGCCCCTTGATGACGATGCTGCGGCACATCTTGATCGCCGAGGCCACGCCGATTCGTGCGCTGACGGGTTTTACATTCAGGCCGATTGCCTGCAGCCGCGCTGCGGCCATTGCCGCGTCCGCGCCTCCCAGCAGCATCGGCACTTTGAGCCGCCGCGGCGGGACCGCGGCCATCACGGCCGCTTCCACGAAAATGGCTGGAGAATCGCTGAGAGTGCGCGCAATTTCCCGCTTGGTTTCGGGCGAGACCGAGTTGAGGTCCAGGTAGATTTGCCCGGCGCGCAGAAACGGGGCAGCGCTCCCAGCGGCGCCCGCTGCGGAGGATGCCGTCACCGCGGAGATCACCAGGTCCGCGCCGCGCACGGCTTCTTCGAGGGTATCGCACGGGCGCACCATCGCGCTTTTCGCCTTGGCCAGCATGCCCGAACGCGAAGATTCATTGTTGAGTAAAATATCGAATAAGTAAATATTCAGTCCCGCAGCCGCGAAGTCCTGGCCGAAAATGCCGCCGACTTCTCCAAATCCCACCAGCGCAATTTGACGTATCCGATTTCCGTCCATGACCTCTCCCTGACCCTGACGCCTCTCATTCCGGCGCATTTAAAGAATGTTATCTCCGATGGGACAGGGTTTGGTAGCACAGACTTCAGTCGACCGGGATTCACTTGATCTTGGCTGGCGCGCATGGCCCGGGATCGCATACGGACCCCCACAGACTGCCCTTCCTCCACTCAGGGTGAAAAGTCTGTGCTACCTAACCCCTTTCCTTGCAACCCGGTTCAGCCACGCATGTACCATTGCAAACCCAGTACTATCGGCGCACAATAGTAGAAAGAGGGGGAACCATTCCCTCTCTATGGTGTCTAATCCAAATGAAGCGCTTACCATCCGGCACGATTGGGCCGGACAGGTTTCTGGTCGGGAAACCCTGTAAGCGGCTTCAAGGTCTGCTGCGCAAGGCACATGGCGTTTGGCGCGACTGCTCCGCGGAAACGTTGGGCGCAGGCAGGCGGGAGAGGCGGTAGACGTGTCTGACTTGGCGCGCGTCCTTCCCTGGTCGCAGGACGAAGCCGAGCTGGTGACGGAACTGCAGGGTGGTTCCGGCGCAGCGTTCGACTGGCTGGTGACGCACTATTCGGGCCCGGTCTACGGCCTGGTTGCCGGCATGGTATCGGAATCGTGCGACGCCGCCGATATCACCCAAGACGTCTTTCTCAAGGCTTTTCGCGGCATTCGCGGTTTCCGGCGCGGCAGTTCGCTGAAGACCTGGCTGTACCGGATTGCCATCCGCGAAGCGCTGAATCACCGGCGCTGGCTGTGGCGGCATCATCGCGAACAGGATTCGATTGACGTTGCGGCGGCCAACGGTCACGCAACGCTGGAAATCGAAGATGCCGGCAGCACGCCGTTCGACCAGGCTGCCTCTCACGAAGTGCAGCAGGCAGTGCAGCAGGCGCTGCTGAAGGTCCCGGAAGTTTTTCGAAGCGCCGTGATCTTGAGGGACCTGGAAGGAATGTCTTACGAGGAAGTGGCGGAAGTCCTTATGGTAACTGCGGGGACGGTGAAATCGCGCATTTTGCGAGGCCGGCGAATGTTGCGGGAAATCCTGGATCCTTTACTCCGGGACTCGCATGGCGCCCATGCCCATGGCCCCGCGCGGCACCAGAGAGAATCGGTTTTGCACTCCTCGCTCTTTACGGCGGCGGAGGAACACGAGGCCAGCCGGACCGACACAACCGGCTGGGCGCACCCGGGCAAGATGGGTGACGCTGAGGGAGGTGTCTAGTGAATTGCGAAAAAGTAAGACAATTATTGCCGGGCTACCTGGACGGCGCGGCGCTGACGGGTTCTGTGTCCGATACGCACGTATCTATCGGGCGCCACTTGGAGAGCTGCGAGGATTGCCGTGACGAGCTGAGAGTGTATCAAGCGCTGTCATCGTTGATGTCCAGCGTGCAACGTCCCACGCCGCCCGCGGATCTGGCGTTGAAGATTCGTGTCGCGGCCGCGCAACGCCTGTCCGACCGCAATTGGTTGCACTATGTTCTGCGCGCGCGAACACGCGCCGAGCTGGTGCTGAAGAATATCCTGGAACCTTTGGCCATCCCCGCGACCGGCGGTTTCACCGTTGCTTTCGTCGTATTTGTCCTGGTGTGCCAGTTGCTCGGGCTGGGTGTGCCGATGCGCGCGGGGGCCAATGATTCGCCGACCAATCTGCTGCAGCCCGCGCGCCTGGAGGCTCTGGCTCCATTCCCGATCACCGGCCTGGAAGAGTCCGGGCATGCCGGTCCCCACGCGCTGCTCGTGGAAGCCACGGTGAGCTCGCACGGTGAGGCCGTGAGTTACAGAATTCTGGCCGGGCCCGATACCGAAACCGTTCGCCGCCAGCTGGATATGGTCCTGTTGTTTTCGCGCTTCCGGCCGCAGATGAGCTTTGGCCGTTTCACTTCCGGCGGGCGCGTAGTTTTGAGTTTTAGCGATATTTCCATCCGCGGGTAATCGCGAAGGCTGCAACTTTCTTCGATCCGCTACAAGAAATTTCCGCCTCTGGCCCGTGCGCGTTTCTGAATTCCGCAAATGTTCTCTAGTAGTACCCACGTACTATAGCCAGCCTTCCCCGGCTAAGCCGAAAATAAAGGCACCCTAATGGTGCACGCGAACCCTCGCGCGTGGGACCGTTCATGATGGGATTGCCATGACGCTCACGGCCAAAAACTCACCTGAATTGAACGGCCCGGGAAAGCCGGGCGTGTCCTCCCAGAATTCTGAGGGCAATGTCGGCCAATCTCCCCGTTCTAATCCCGTCTGCCTGGAAGTGAATGTCACGATCCGGAGCTTGCCCGGCGAAGCAGGCGGCCAGGCCGCTCCGATTCGGGAAGACGGCAGGACCGTCATCGTATTTGATAATGGTGCAGTCCTTCGCAGCAAAAACAATATGCCGGCCGGACAAAAGGTCATCCTTTCAAATGCGAAGGGACGTGACGTGGTCTGCCAGGTCGTCGGCGGGCGCAATCTGCCGAGCGTCAAGGGCTACGTCGAAGTCGAATTCCTTGAACAAGTAAATGATTTCTGGAGCATTCACCAGGACACGATTCCTGGTGCTGCTGCGGCTCCGGCCGCTCCGCCGGCCCCCTGGGAAGCCGCAGCGCCGCCTCCAGTGGCTTCTCGCGTTTCCGCACCTGTGGAGCCGTCTTTCAAGCCAGCAAGTGCGTCATTGCGGAGCGCTGCCACATTTGAAAACATTGCCGGACAAGCGGGCATGCCTCCCGCCCCCGCGGCACGCGATTTCAAAACCGAGCCGGCAAGACCTGGTCCGGAGAGGATCGCCAAAGCAGCTTCCGACTACAACCTCTCCGAAACAGCCAAGCCCACATCGATTGCGAATTGGGATCCGCCCACTTCAGAAACGCCCGCGGAGAAGCATGCAATTCCGGCAAAGAGGGAAGCGTCATCGATTGCCGCCCCGGCTGCGGCGCTGTCGCACGATTTCCTGAGTAAAGGGCTGATGGCATACGAGCAACCTGAGGCTTCCACTGGAGGATCGAGCGGTCGTGTGCCGCTGATTGTGGGAGTGGGCGCATTGGTTTTAGCAGGGGCTTGTGCCGTCGTGTTTTACTTGCACCGAAGCACCGCCCCGGTCCCGGTGGCGAAAACAGCTATCGTGAACCAGCCATCTAAGCCGGAGCCTGCAGCGGCCAGCAGTGCGCCTGCGCCTGTTCCGGCGCCGCCGGAAGAAGCAGCTGCTACGGCAGCGCCGACGCAAATGCAGGCACAACCTGTCGCTGCTAATCCGGCCAAGCCCGTGGATTCAGCCGAGGCGGTTCCTGCCGTCATCACGAGTCCCGTAACTTCGGAAGCACCAACAGAAACTCGGCCAGATGCAATCCCGGACGCAAGGAATGCCCGGCGGCAAGAAAAAAAGGCAGTGGCCGCCAAACAGCCCGAGCCGCCGTCCACCCGGCGCCCGCTGATTCCAAATTTGAAGATGGCTTCTCCTAGTGCGCCGAATCAAAATCTCGCCAAGGTGAACGATGGAGCCGCGCCCGTTACCGATATTGCTTCTGCGGGACCGGTTGGAACAGTCCCCCCTGCCGGGCTGCTTACATCCGCAGGACGCATTTCGAATCCGCCCGCGCCTCCTCCTCCCGCCCTGGCGTCTGCCAACCCTGCGTCCGCCGCCCCGCTGGTTTCAGCACCCGCGTCCGTTGCCGCCGCCAAGACGGTGCGCGAACCGAAATTAATTTCTTCGACGCGGCCCGTATACCCCGCCACCGCGAAGACAACGAACATCCAGGGAATCGTTACGGTTTCCGCAAGTATTGATGCGAATGGAAAGGTCGTTAGTGCGAAAGCGCTGAGTGGACCGATCCTTCTGCGGCAGGCGGCTGCGGATGCGGTAAGTCAGTGGAAATATTCTCCCGGTTTGATAGATGGAAAACCCGCTCCCTCGCAAGTGACCGTCAGCGTCGAATTCCGGATGAACTAGCCTGTCTGGAAATTTTGCCTTTCCCTCCACCTTTTCCCATTAGGATAGTTGCAAGACAACCTGACAGCCGAAACAACCTTCCAATTGTTGAAGGGGTTTCTTGACTGGGTTGAGCCGGCCCTGTAAATTTAAGAACCGGCTGGATGATCAATTGCGGTTCATTCTAAACAGAAATCGGTGTGTGTGGGTTGCGAGCCTCGGAGCCGCCCTGCTCGTGGGTGCGCTTCCGTTTGCGTATGCGCAGGCGCCGGCAGGCAAAGCTCCTTCTCCATCCGCGACGAAAGAAACTCGCCAAACTGTCTCCGTCGATTCGCGACCCCAGCTTTTTGCGGTCATGTGCGCGCTCGACGCAGCCGGATACAACTCCGGAGCGAATGATAATCCGGGCCGGATTCAGCTGCGCAAGCGCATGCTGGCGCTACAGGGGCCCGCCGTGGAAGCGCTGCGCAAATATTACGCGGAGCATGCCCTGGGCGATTCCGGCGCCACGTTCTCCCGGTTTGCTACCTTTGCTCTGGTGGCGGGTCCCCCTCCGGATTTTCGCTTTGAATTGCGCCGCGACGATTTGCCGCCGGAAGCGCTGGCCCTGGACGGCTTCAATCCAATCCTGGCCAATTTTTATGACGAGGCCAAGATCGGCGAGCTCTGGAAATTTTATCAGCCCGATTACGAAGGCGGCGTGGAGAGCTTGCGCGCTCCGATTTCCACCCTCGTTTTCACGGTTTCCAACTATCTTCGCGAAATCATACGTTCCGGCAGTCCCCGTACGTTTGCCGTTTATGTCGAGCCTCTGGCCGGAGGTAAGACAATTTTCCGGACATTCGGGGACCAGTACGCGCTGGTCGTGCGGCCCAGTTCCGATCCGCCGATGGACGACATTCGCCACGCATTTCTGCATTTTCTTCTCGATCCGATCGCCATCCGCTACCGCGTTCAAGCTTCCAAGGATTCTCCTCTGCTGGAATACGCCGCGCACGCCCCGCTGCTCCCGGTGGACTTGCGCGACGATTTTTCCGGATTCTTTGACGAATGCCTGGTCCGCGCGGTAGAGCTTCGATTGCGGCGCTTGTCTCCCGGGGATTTGGCCTCGGCGATCGACCAGGCCGAAGGCAGTGGATATGTTCTGGTGCGACCTATTTACGCGGGACTTTCCGGATTTGAAAAATCGGAACCGGCCATGGGATATTACTTGCCGGATCTGATCAAAGGGATCGATGTGGAGGCGGAACAGCGGCGGTTGCGCGGCGTGAAATTTGCCGACGCGGCGCCCGCGGGCGAGACGCCGCCGGTGGACATGCGAATGGCGGCCAAGCCCGCTGCTTCGTCCAATCCGCTGGATGACGATCTGGCCGAAGGGCAGCGCCAAATCTCCGCGCGGAACGGCGCTGCGGCTGCCGCATCTTTTGAACGGGTGCTGGCGTCGCATCCGGATGACGAGCGCGCCACTTACGGTCTTGCCGTAGCTTCCGCGCTGCAGGGCAAGCCGGAGCAGGCGCGCGAACTTTTTACCAAAGTGATCGCGGCCGCTCAGAATCCCCTGGCCGGTTCGGCCGCGCATTCCGATCCTTCAAATCTTTCCTGGTCGCATATTTATCTCGGTAGAATGTACGATGTAGAGGGGAAGAGGGACCTCGCCGTGTTGGAATATCGCGCGGCGCTGGCGGTTGCGGGGGCGCCGGATTCGGCGCGGACCGCGGCTCAACACGGCATCGACGCGGGGTACCAGACTCCGTCGCGCGATAAGCCGTCGAACGGCAAGTCGTAATTATATTCCTGCTCTTCCGGCCGCACAGCGGCACGCGGCAGGCAGCGCAGGGGCAACAGGCAATTCACTCGGGGCGTACGATCAACTCCGAGAATTATTTTCGTGGAGGAGATTCCCAACATGACGGCAAAGTTCTTCAACGGGTCGGCGGCAGTGCTTGGCCTCACTGTTGCCATTTTCTTAGGTGCAGGCACATCCAGCGCTCAATACGGGCAGTCGTCGGCGCCGAAGCCGGCGCCATCGCCAACGCAGAATACGCCGGCGCCAAAAGATTCGGAAAAGGCGCCGAAGATCAATAAGGCGGAAGAAGCCGCATACAAAAACGTCCTGGCAGCCCAGGGCGGCGATCCGGCCATGCAAATCCAGATCGGGGAAGATTTCATCACCAAGTTTCCGATGAGCAAGTACGTGCCTGGAGTATACGGGATGTTGACCACCGCCTATTACACCACTGGAAATACGGATAAGATGTTCGCTGCGGGAGCCAAGGCGCTCGAACTCAACCCCGATAACGTGGATGTGCTGGCCCTGCTGGCGATGGCCATACCGCGACGCGTGAAATCGAATACGCCGGATGGCCCGCAGCAGTTGCAAAAAGCCGAGGTGTATGCGCACCATGCCATTGAACTGATTCCTTCCCTGACGAAGCCGGAGACGGTCGACGACGCCACTTTTGAGAAGGCCAAGAATGACAAGCTCGCGCTATGTCACAGCGGTCTCGGCCTGTTGGCCATCGACCATCAAAAATACGAGGATGCCCGGACCGAATTGACGCAAGCCCTGCAGCTTGCCACCAGCCCCGATCCGGTCGACTACTACTTGCTCGGAAACGCCGACTCGCAGAGCAGCTTTTTGAACGGCGCCGTCGCCGCCTATGAAAAATGTGCGGCCACCGGTCCACTCGTGACCGCCTGCAAGTCCCGCGAGGAAGCCGTTAAGAAAGACATAGCGTCAGGGACAAAGTTGAGCAGGGACTGAGCCGGGGAATATGGCTTCCACTGAGATCGCGGAATTGGTGTCGCTTCTGGGGCATCCATTCCGCGATGCGCAATTGCTTCTCCAGGCGCTAATGCACAGCTCCCGCATCCCGGAACGCGCGGCGGAAGAACCCGCCGAGAGCAATGAGAAGCTTGAATTCCTCGGAGACGCCGTCCTCGAACTGGTGGTGAGCGAAGAGCTCGTGCGCGAATTTCCGGAGTGGACCGAGGGGCAGCTCTCCAAGAGCCGGGCGCGGCTGGTCAACGCCACGGCGATTTCTCTCTCGGCCCAGCGCCTCGGGTTGGGCAAGTACTTGCGCCTTGGCCGCGGGGAGGAGAAAACCGGCGGGCGAACCAAGCCGGCGCTTCTGGCGGACGCCTACGAAGCCTTGATCGCGGCGATTTATCTGGATGGCGGGCTGGAGGCGGCGCGAGCATTCGTCCGGCGCACGCTGGTGGAAGGAGCGATCGCGGGCGAGGCCGAACGCATGGGCCACACCGACCATAAATCCGCGCTGCAGGAATTTCTGCAATCGCGGGGAATGGCGCCGGGCGCGTATCATGTGATTGCAGAGAGCGGCCCGGATCATCAGAAAACATTTCGCGTTGAGGTTCGCATCGCGGGGCAAACCCCGGCGCTGGGATCGGGAAGAACGAAAAAAGAAGCGGAGCAATCCGCTGCGATCGCGGCCCTGATACAATTGGGGGCAGAGGAACGAAGTGACGTCTGAGACAGCACAGGCCGTGGAAACGCGCGAAGCTGCCGCGGCGCATCACGCGGAATCGCATCCCGCCACGGTGCGCGAATACATCGAATCGCTTCTGGTTACGGTGATCCTGGCGCTGTTTGGCACGACGTTTATCGTGCAGGCGTTCAAGATTCCATCGCAATCCATGGAGCCGACCCTGCTGGTCGGCGATCACCTGCTCGTGAATAAATTTATTTTTGGCGGTCGCGGACACTGGTACGACCATTTCCTCCCGTACCGCGAAATCCGCCGCGGCGACATTATCGTTTTCAAATTTCCATTTCAGGATCACCCGCACTACGTCAAGCGCGTGATTGGAATTCCCGGCGACCGCGTCAAGATTGTGGACCAGCAGGTGTATGTCAACGGGAAGCGGATCAGCGAACCCTACATCGTCCGCGACCCTGCCGCGCCGTACGACCCTTTCGGAGACAACTTTCCGCCGCGCAGCCCGCAATACCTGCAAGCCAACATGCAGCCGGAATGGGCGGATGAAATTTTTCAATACATTCACGACGGCGAAATTGTGGTCCCTCCGGACAAGTACTTCGCCATGGGCGATAACCGCGACCATAGCTGGGACAGCCGGTTCTGGGGATTCGTGGACCACGACGCCGTCATGGGGCGTCCGGTGGTGATTTACTGGTCCGTGCTGGGAGACGCCACTGACGGCGCCGATCGAAACGTGAATTCCTGGTTTTACAGTCTCCTCGATACCGTTCTGCATTTGCCGTCGCGCACCCGGTGGTCGCGGATGCTGCATGAAGTTCACTGACGCGGCGCTTTTCTTCTTTCCCGCCTTTTGCAACAATCCCTGATTGCACCATGACCAGGCGAAAATGGCTGCGAGTGGCTCTGACCGGCGCGGTGTTGCTCCTCGCCGCGAGCTTTGGATTTTCGCGCGCCTTGCGCGCCGGCGCCGTGCGCCGCTACCTGATCGCGCACCTCGCCGCGACCTTCGGCCGCCCCGTCGAGGTTTCCTGGTTCGATTTCAGTTTGCTTGACGGCGCCCGGATCGAGGCCCATTTCGTCAGCGTTGCGGATGATCTGCATTTCGGAAACGAATATTTCCTGCGCTCGGATACGCTCACGGCAGGGGTGCAGTGGACGGCCTTGCTCGCCGGACGTTTCGAGTTCGGTTCCGTTTCGCTGTCACGGCCCAGTCTGAATTTGGTGCGCGACGCCGAAGGGCACTGGAATATCGAGCGCTGGTTGCCGCCCGCTTCGCCGCCCGGCGCGCGGCCCGGCTTTGTGGGCCCGCTGGCCCCTACGAGCGATGTCCGCGCGGCGCGTCCTTACCGGATCGATGTGGATGGCGGGCGCATTAATCTTAAGCAGGGAGAAAACAAAAGCCCCTTCGCTCTGGTCGATGTCGCGGGCCGCGTCGAGCAGAATGGCGCGGGCCGCTGGCAACTCGACCTGGAGGCTCGTCCCATGCGCGCAGGTGTGGAGTTGCAGGATATCGGCACGCTGCGCGTGCGCGGATCGATTGCCGGGACGACCGCGCGCCTTCAGCCGGCTCAACTCAATCTCACCTGGCGCGCCGCTTCCCTGGCCGACACGTTGCGCTTCGTCCGGCAGAATGACTACGGAATGCGCGGACTGCTTGCTGTGGATCTCGATGCGCGCATAGGTCCCGCGGATTCCTCAGCGGTTGGCGGCGCGGATTCCGGCGCGGCGCAGTGGTCCATTTCCGGCGCGGCGCGATTGACTGGACTGCACGGCTGGAGGCTCCCCGAGCGTGGCGCGGACCCCACGGCCAATCTTTCCACGGACATTACTTGGCGGCCCGGCGAGCCTCGCGCGGAAATTCGCAAGCTGCTTTTGGAATTGCCGGCGTCGCGCATTCAAGGGACCGGGGAATTGGATTGGGCGCACGGTCTTCAACCCCAACTGGACATCGCATCCTCGACGCTCTCGCTTGGCGATGTCCTCTCCTGGTACCGAGCCTTGCAACCGGATGTCGCGGAAGATCTGCGCGCGGATTGCGCCCTGGGCTTGCGTCTTAAACTGGACGGATGGCCCATCCAACTTCAGCAAGGCGGGATCTCCAGCGTTGGCGGAACGCTTACCGAAAAATCGCTGCCTGCGCCGCTGCGGATTGGCGCCTTGAACGCGAACGTATCGCGCGGAGGAATCGAAATTGCGCCCACGGAAATTTCTTTTGCCTCCTCGCCTGCGGCAGGCGCACGTGAAGAGATCCAAGCAGGCAGCCAACCTCAGAATTCTTTCGTCATCCGCGGATCCGTTTTACCCCAGGCCAACGGCGTCCTTCACTGGCCTCTGGATTGGAATTTTTCCATCGAAGGAGCGACATCGCGCGCGCAGGATTGGCTTGTTCTTTCCAGCGCGCTTGCGCAACCCGCGAACTCGGGCTGGACCGCCTCGGGCGGCCTCGCTGTAAAGATGCGCGGAGCTCATCGCCCGGATTCGCCCGCGGTCTCGTGGCTTGGGACCATGGATTTTCTTGGCCTGACTTTAAGTCCGGATTACGTCAACCAGCCCGTGCGCCTGGCCAAAGCCCATCTCGAATTTGCGCCGTTGCAGCGGACCATCACGTTATCCGCGGCGGAGGGATTCGGCGCGGTCTGGCACGGCTCGATCGCGCGAAAATATTCGGACAAGCAATGGACCTTCGATCTGTCCGCGGATCATTTGGACGCCGCGGACCTGGACCGCTGGCTCGGCCCGCGCGCACGGCCGGGCTTCCTGGCGCGATTCACGGGCGCGAATACCGTGGCCGCTGCGGCTCCGCCTGCCGACGCAGTCGTTACGCGGCTTGCGGCGCGCGGGCGTCTCCGCGTCGATGAGATCGACATTCCGCCAATGCACCTGGAACAACTCGACGGCCAAGCGGAACTCGCAGGGCGAGCGATCCGGATACGCAATGCCCAGGCCGATTTTTTTGGTGGAAAAGTTTCCGGCTCGCTCGATGCGCAGCTGCTGCCAAATCCATCGTATGAATTTCAAGGGCGCTTCGATCGTGTGGACCTTGCCCAACTGGGACGCGCCGTGCCTTTCCTGGATACGCGCATCGGCGGAAACGCGTCGGCAGCGCTCACCTTGTCGGCTCACGGCATTGGCCGCCAGGATTTGATTGGCTCGATGCAAGGGCAGGGAACGCTGGATGGGCGAAACGTCGCGCTGCGCGGGCTCGATCTTTCCAGCGTGTTTCCGGGCGACATTCCGAATGCTGCGCCGGTTGTCTTCCCCTCCATTCAGGGAAAGTACCGCATCCAGGCCGGAGGAATCGATCTGGCGAATTTTGTGATGGATAATTCCCGAGGGCGGCTCGAAGCGGAAGGGCGAATCGATTTCTCGCACGCGCTGAACATTCGAGTCCATCCCTCGATCTACCAGGCCGCGAAGGCGCCCGTTTCCGCGGCGCCGACAAGTTTTTTCTTGAGCGGGACGATTGAGGCTCCGAAGCTGGTCCTTACGTCCCCCCATACTAAGCCCGCAGCCCGCCCCATCTCTCGTCAAAAGTAGCGCGAGGGGTTGCCCGCGGGCGTGCTACTGGTACAGCTCTGCCGTTCCCTCGCCGTCGCCGCTTCCTCCCGTTACGAGCACCGTCCCGTCATTCAGTAGTGTAGCCGTGTGCGATTCGCGGGTGGCGGCCATACTATCGGCGGGCGAAAAAGTTTCAGCGGTTGGATCATATACCTCGGCCGACGCCAGCGGTCCAGCCCCACTATCGCCTCCCGTCAAAAGAACTGTACCGTTACTGAATGCCGTGGCTGTATGGAAATCGCGCGCGGTCGTCAAGCTGCCAATTGTGGTCGTGAACAATTGAGTGGCGGGATCAAACAACTCCGCGGTTGCGGTGGCTGTCCCGGCATTGTCCAACATCCCTCCGGCCACAAGCACTTTCCCATCTGCAAGCAAACTCGCGGTGTGAGTCTGGCGCGCGTTTGACAGGTGTCCAAGCGTCAACGAAAAATTCCCCGTGGCGGGGTCATATATCTCGGCCTCCGCAAGGACTGTCGTAGTCGGCGGGGCCCCCGTGATCCCTCCGGCCACGAGCACTTTTCCGTTCTTCAGGAGGGTCGCCGTGTGCCAGACGCGCGCCTCCAACATGCTGC
Source organism: uncultured Acidobacteriota bacterium (assembly GCA_963813185.1). Classification (GTDB taxonomy): domain Bacteria; phylum Acidobacteriota; class Terriglobia; order Acidiferrales; family UBA7541; genus Palsa-360. Next base: position 672,825 of record CAWEYA010000014.1, on the reverse strand, counting down.
CTGTAGCCTTGAATGTACCGGTGGACGGATCGAACAGTTCCGCTGTGGCCGGGCCCCAACCGGCAATCAGCACTTTTCCGTTGGGAAGGAGCGTCCCGGTGTGAACGGCGTGCACGAATTGCATGATGCCCGTCGTCGGGGCAAAAGTTCCGGTAGTCGAATCGTAAATTTCAGCCGACATAAGGGGGTTGCCATTGACGTCCAGTCCTCCCGTCACGAGCACTCGCTTGTCATTGCAAGGTGGCGCAGTCAGGTCGCACAGCAACGTCGCCGCGAAGTGGTGGCGCGCCGTTGCCATGCTGCCAGTCGCGGAAAAGGTTCCGGTTGTGGGATCATAAAGCTCGGCCGATGCGAGGGCCATGCCGCTCCCATCGGTTCCTCCCGCCACGAGCACTTTTCCAGTGCTGAGCAACGTTGCCGTATGCGCGATGCGTGGGCCTGCCATGTTGCCGGTGGGCTTGAAGCCGTGCGCAAAAATCTGAATGCTGAAATTTTGCGGCGCCGAGTCTTGCTTGAAAGAATCCTGCGCTATGAGCGTGAAGGACGAGGTTCCCGTCGCTGTCGGGTTGCCCGAGAGCACTCCATCTGGATTGAGCAGCGGGCCCGGAGGAGTCGTGCCGGCGCTTACCCTCCAGGTCAAAGGTGGAGCTGAGCTGGATCCCGTGAAGGTGAAGCTATATGGAATATTCACCACTCCGGAAGGCGGCGCCGGCATGGCGTTGATGACCGGAGGTGGCGGATCGTTAATAGTGATCGTGTAGCTCACGGGCGTTGTTAGTGGCGGTGTCCCCGTATCCGCCACAGTCACGGAAACGTTGTAGCTGCCCGGTGAGGTGGGCATGCCAAAGATCTCGCCGCTCTGTGTATTCACATTCAGGCCGGCGGGCAATCCTGTGGCGCTCCAGGCGTAGGGCAGCACTCCTCCGGTGGCTACAAGTTGGAAGCCATCGATGACCGGTCTTACGGAAATACAGGGAAATCTGTGCCCCAAGTTGCAGTTCGGAAGCCCCGAACAGTTCGTACTCCCACTGCCGCATGGAAAGCAGCGGTTCAAAGCAAAACACTCGAAGGATTCTCTTTCGCTCGTGCCATAGGTCATGCCGAAAGCCCCGCTCGGCGGTGGGCCCGAGGAAATAGCGGGAGCACCGGCAGCAGAAACCGCAATCGCGCCCGAAGTGCTCTTGAGGGAAGTCGTAATCGTGTCCGCAGCGGAAATAGTCTGGTTGCCTGCTGTTTCGAGCGTGGCCAAAAAGTTTCCCGTACCGCTGGTAATTGGCGAGCTGGGCGGCAGGTGCGCCTGGCTGTCGCTGCTCGTGAATTGGACGGTCCCGGAATAACCGGCGGACACATTGTTTATGACATCCTGCGCGGCGACCGTGAAGCTGAAGGGCCTTCGTGTTGTGGCGAGGCCCGGCGTGGCGATAGCAAAGTGCGTGGGCGCATTGCTGACAACGCTAATCATGATGGGCGTACTGTTAATCGATGTGTTTGCGCTGTCTGCCGCTGTGATGGTTGTGTTGGTGATCGTTTTCAGGGTCGCCGGAAAGTTCTCGGTTCCGTTCGTTAAAGCCGAGTTTGCGGGCAGCACGGCTTGGCCGTCACTGCTCGTGAATTTCACGATTCCGGTGTAGCCGGTCGCAATGTTATTAAACGCGTCGAACGCAGTTACCGTGAAGAGGAATTGCACCCCGGCGGAAGCGGCGCTGGGACCGGTTACTGAAAAGTGAGTCGCCGCACCCGGGCTGACGGTGATCGAGGACGAACTTCCGGAAAGCGAATTCGCGTCGGTTGCCGTGATGGTTTGAGGCCCGGCGGTCTTCAGCGTGGCTGAGAAGGTTGCCGTCACCGTAGTTACCATCGATGCGGCCGGCAATACCGCCTGAGGATCCGTGCTCGTAAAGTGCAGCGTCCCGGAATAACTGGCAGCCGTCTGGCCCGATGCGCCCAGCGCTGTCACGGTGAAGCTGAAGGGAGTGCCGGCGGTTGGCGTGGAGGCCGGCGTGACGGAAAATTGAGTCGCTGCAACTGGAGGCGGGGGATTGCCTCCTCCGCTCGCACAGCCAATGAGGATACCCAAACCGCAAAACGAGATAAGGAACAACAGGGATTTGAGCATGGCCTCTCCTCAGGTATACTTATACAGTAAGTAAATTTGAAGTACTAGGAATCCCCGACAAGGCCCAATAGTCCGCGCATCCTACGCTTTTCCTCGCCTCGATGCAACTAATTTGGTGGATGAGCAGGCTCTGCGAGATTAGCGGGAGTCCAACCACTCGCTCTGCCTATTCCCAAAAAGATGATGCAATATGCCTCTCGCAGTCTGGCGCGCTCCCGCCTTCCGCTCCACGTTGCAACCCCCGATCCGGCGTCATACTATCGAAGCATGACGGGCGTTTTTGCATTCCGGAGCGATCGCCGGACATTCACGTGCTGCGCGTCCGTAATTTTCGTGATCCTGCTGGCGATCTCGCCTGGCGCTCGCGCCCAAAATTCCGCGGCCAAAAAATCATCTCCACCGCGTGGCCAAAAGGGCGGCGCGGTTCCGCCGCTCGTTTCGTTGACGCCGCGATTTGTTCCCGGTGAGAAATTCCGCTATGAAATGGAATTTGAGACGACCACCGAGACGTTGCGATCCGGCCTCGCCGCCGATCCGCAGGGCCCGTCCAGCCTGGTAGTCGATTGGAACGCGACGGTGCGCATCGAAGTTCTCCCCGCCGATGCCGGCACGCCGGGCGGAATCCGGCTGCGCACTACGTACGAAAAATCCACGGCCAGCGTTCGCAGCGATACCTTCGACCCCGCCGCCGACGAAACCAGCGAGCAGTATCACAAGCTGGAAGGCAAAGTGATCGAATTCACGCTCGATGCCGCTGGAAAAGTGAAATACGTTGCAGGCCTGGAAGGAATTGTCGACTCGGAAAAAGCGGCCCAATCGGCGCGGGAATGGATTGCGCAACTCAGCGCCGCCACGGGCACGCCATCCGGAGGCGTTTCCGTGGGGCAAATGTGGTCCTCGGAACAGCCGGCAGATTCCTTGCCCATCGCCGGTCTCGTTTGGCACACCGACTCGGAATATCTTCGCAACGAGTCCTGCCACCCGCCGAATCCCGATGTTCCAGCCGCGCCCGGCGCTGCTGATTCAGCTGCAAATTCTGCGGCGAATTCACAACCGGCGGCAGACTGCGCCGTGATCCTCACAAACCTAAGCCTGGTCCGCTCCAAGACCGTCCACGATCCGACACCGCCGGATTTGCGCAAGAATGGAGTGACCTCGGCGGGGAAGTGGAACGGCTCGGCGCAAAGTTTGCAGTACGTGTCGCTGGCCTCAGGCATGGTCGTGAGCGTCACGCAATCCGGAACGGAACAAATGGACCTGACGCTTACCTCAAACCGCAACACTTCCATACGCTACGCCGGGACGATCGCGACGCGCTCGCAGGTTGCGCTCGTCGCGGACGATGCGCATGGGAAATAATCTATCGAAGTCGTGCTTCCTGGCCACATTCCGAGAATCCCGGCTTATCGGAATGTGGCTTTCCCTTAGACCCCGTACAGCTCTGCAGGGTGCGTTACTGTAACGCTCTGGCCCGAAGACCCCAAAGGACGAGCACCGAGGAGGCAACGATCACAATGCCGACGCTCATGAAACCGACCGTAACAATGCTCTCCTGCCAGGGTTGCCCACTATGGCCCGCTGCTGTGATTGGAGAAAGGGCTGCAGTCCCGAAAGCTGCAGCAAGCGTGGTTACGAGCCAGTTCACGTAAGTACCGTACAGCGCGGTCCAGTATGCGATCGCCTCTGCTAGTGGCGGCAGTCTCACCTCGGTCCAGACGGCGCCCAGAACAACGAGGAACGTGCCGTTCATCAGACCTTCTAGGTGTGCGGCGAGTCCCATGCGAACATTGACGAAACGCCCCTCGGCGAATCCGGTGAAAAGCCCAATTAGGAACAGGAACATGCCATGCCACATCAGACGCCGGTTGGTGTCTTCCATGCCAATCCTCCCACTCCCAATAGGTTTAGGACGGGACAATGCAAGCTACATTTGGTGGATTTGTAGCACCAAATTACTTACCGTGCAACGATAGGTCCTGTGAAGTCCTGCCAGCTCAACCGGTCGATGCAACACCATCTAATCGGTTGATCTGACACTACTTCCCCTCGAGAATCGATCTGTACGGCAGTACTCGATTAGAACCTAAACAGGGCAGTGTTCTATTTGAATCAACGCTCGCGAACGAAATCAGCCTCGTAGGCTCCTTTATGAAGACGTTCCAGCAAGTGTTGCAACGACCCATTGAGACCGCACCTCTTATCGGAATGTGGCCTACCGCCTTGAATTCATGCTCTTCCTTCGGACCCCAGCCGTCTGCGCTATAATAAATGGTTCTGCGCGGCCCGGTAGGCGCGCAGTGTTCTTCATAAGCGATGAACTTCAAACTCATGAGCGATTACGAGCCTCGCGGCGATCAGCCGGACGCCATCGAGCAGCTTTCGCGCGGCATTGAGGCGGGCGAAAAGCATCAGGTACTGCTCGGCGTTACGGGGTCGGGAAAAACGTTCACCGCAGCCAAGGTGATCGAGCGGGCGAATCGGCCTGTCCTCGTGCTCGCCCACAACAAGACGCTCGCCGCGCAGCTCTACAGCGAATTCAAAAGTTTTTTTCCGCAGAACGCGGTCGAATATTTCGTGAGTTACTACGACTTCTACCAGCCCGAAGCCTACATCCCGGCTTCGGACACTTACATTGAAAAGGAATCCACGATCAACGACGAACTGGACAAGCTGCGCATGAGCGCGACGCGCTCGCTTTTTGAGCGCCGCGATGTCATCGTGGTCGCGTCCGTCTCTTGCATCTACGGCATTGGCTCTCCCGAAGCGTATTACGGCATGCTGCTCATGGTCGAGAAGGGGCAGAGCACGAATCGCGAAGCGATGCTTCGGAAGCTTGTGGAGATGCAGTACCAGCGCGCGGAAGATTTGCGCCGTGGAACGTTCCGCGTGCGCGGCGACCGGCTGGAAATCTATCCGCCGTACGAAGACAATGCCTACGCCGTGGAATTGTGGGGCGCGCAAGTCGACGCCATCCGCCAGATCGATCCGCTCACGGGAGAAGTGCGCTCCGGCCAGAATGATTTGTCGAGGCTGACTGTTTATCCGAAGTCGCACTACGTGATGCCCGCGGCGCAGAGAGAACGCGCGATCAAGACCATCCTCGAAGAACTCGACTGGTGGAAGCCGGAACTGGAAAAGCAAGGCAAGTACGCGGAGGCGCAGCGCGTGTGGCAGCGCACCATGTTTGACATCGAAATGATGCGCACCATCGGCTATTGCCATGGCATCGAAAATTATTCGCGGCACATGTCCGGCCGCTTGCCGGGCGAAGCGCCGCCCACGCTGCTCGATTATTTTCCGCAGGATTATTTGCTGTTCATCGACGAATCGCACCAGACCGTTCCGCAGCTTCATGCCATGTATCACGGCGACCGCTCGCGCAAGCAGACGCTCGTGAACTACGGTTTCCGCATGCCCTCGGCGCTCGACAACCGCCCGCTGAATTTCGAGGAGTTCGAGCACCGCACCGGACAAGTGCTGTATGTTTCGGCGACGCCGGGGCCGTACGAGCTGACGCGCTCCGCGGGCGTGGTGGTTGAGCAGGTGATTCGCCCGACTGGCCTGGTGGACCCGCAAATCGAAGTGCGCCCGGTGAAAGGGCAGGTGGACGATCTTCTGGAGGAAATCCGCGTGCGCGCCGAACGCAGCGAGCGCGTCCTCGTCACCACGCTCACCAAGCGCATGGCTGAAGATCTGGCCGAATATTTCACGGAGACCGGCGTGCGCTGCCGTTACATGCACTCGGAAATTGATACGCTAGAGCGCGTGCGCATCTTGCGCGACTTGCGCCGCGGGGAATTCGACGTCCTGATCGGCATCAATCTGCTACGCGAAGGACTCGACCTGCCGGAAGTTTCACTCGTCGCCATCCTCGATGCCGACAAGGAAGGTTACCTGCGCAGCGCGACCGCTCTCATTCAGACCATGGGCCGCTGCGCGCGCCACGTCGAAGGCCGCGCCATCCTTTACGCCGACCGCATGACCGGCTCGATGGCGCAGGCTATCGAGGAAACGAGCCGCCGCCGCGCCAAGCAAGTCGCCTACAACGACGCCAACGGCATCACGCCAATGTCCATCACCAAGTCCGTGGACATGAAGCTGGCCGCGATCGTGGAAGCCGACTACGTCACCGTGCCTGCCGAAGATTTCGCCGACACGGATATCACCAGCGAAGCAAAGTTGGGCGAAGTTCTAGCGCAGCTCGAAGTGCAAATGCGCGAAGCCGCCAAAAAATTCGAGTTCGAGCGCGCCGCCGCCCTGCGCGACCGCATCCGCACCTTAAAACAGCGCGACCTCTCCGGCTTCTTTTCCGCCGCAACCGAACCCGCTCCAGTTGATCCGACGGCTGCATCGTAGCCCGCCTTTTTCATGTGTACTCAACGATTTTAATCCGGATCATCAGTTTGATAGATCGAATGGCCTTTCTGTGCGGAAAGTTCTAGAGTGGCGCATGCTTCAGCTTGCGGGGGTTGGTCCTCGCAAGGCCTAACCCCCGCAGGCTGAAGCATGCGCCACTGTTGCTTATTGCGTGGGAATCCCGATGCGGCGGACGAGATCCTGGAACCGCGGGTCGCCGCGCCAGGCGTCATTGAGGAATGGGACCTCGTTGAGAAATACCAAAACCGCGTCGTGCTCCTTGTATGACTCCTCCAATAAACTGAACGCTTGATCCTTGTCACCCAGCGCATCAAACGCGAACACAATGAAAAAGGCCCCGGAGTTTGACCGTTTGGATTGTTCGATCGATTTCTTCAGGAGTGCCACGGCTTCAGCCTTCTTCCCTGCCACGGCGTAACTCTGTGCGAGTAACGTCTGACCGAATGGGAACCCAAGCTCAATTGCCCGCCTGCTCTCGGCTATTGCGAGATCTCCCTTCCCGCTATAGCCGTACAATCGGGCGAGATACAAATGCGCCAGCACGGAGTCAGGCTCCAATTCGAGGGCCCTCTTGAGTGCCGCGAAGGCTTCGTCATAACGATGTGCGTCTGTCAAAATATAGCCGAGTGCCGTGGGCGGAAAAAGCGGATCGAGCGCTTCTGCACGTTTCTCTTCGGCGATGCCTTCGTCGAACCGCCGTACAGTCACCAGAAAGAGACCAGTTAGTAGGTGAGCTTGTGCGTTGTTCGGGTCAAGAGCCAGTGCCCGGTGCAGCTCCTGCTCGCTTTGCTTCCAATTCCACTCGTAAAGGAGAATGGAAAATCCAAGCCACGCATGGGCGTCAGCCGATCCGTCGTCGAGAGCGATCGCCTTCTTTGCAGCCGAGATGGCTTTAGGAAAGGTCTCGCTTGGGGACGAATAGCCGAAGAGAGCCTGCTGCGAATATCCGCTAGCCAACCCCGCATATGCCAGCGCGTACGACGGGTCTTGGGCAATCGCCTGCCCGAAATACGCATTCGCTCTGTTGAGACCGTCTCGACTCTGTTTTGCATATTCGTACTTGCCCCTGAGATAGAGCTGGTAGGCTTCCGCATTCTGCGTCGTCCCGGCCACCATCACTTTGTGATCGTCGCTGGTTAATTGCAGCCGCAAATTTTCCGCGATGGCCTTGGAAATGTCGGACTGCACATTCATCATGTCCGCCACGTTGCGATCGAAGTGGTCTCCCCAGAGCTGCGCGACGTTGGCGGCATCGATCATCTCCGCCTGAACGCTGATCTGGTCGCCGCGCTGCATTACGCTTCCCGTCACGATGGCGCGCACGTTCAGATCGCGCGCGACCTGGCGCGGATCGACGGTCTGATTCTTGTATCGCATCACGAGCGTGCGCGGCACGACGCGCAGCGAATGAATCTGCGACAAGCTGTTTGTAATGGTGTCTGTCAGGCCGTCGCTTAGATAATCCGCATCCGGGCTGCCGCTGCCGTTCACGAACGGCAGCACCGCAATCGAGTCAATCGGGCCGCCGGACGTTCGCGCGAGCCACATGCGGCCGCCGATCGCGCCTGCCACGAGCAAGACAACGATGACCGAGGCGGCAACGATACCAATCTTGTGACGCTGCACAATGCCGATGGCGAGCGCTGCATCGGAACTCGTCTGCGGTGCCACAGGGCCAGTTGGCCCGCCGCCCGGCGCCGATAACGAACCGGCCCGCGCAAGAGGCTCAGGAGGGAAGGCTTCTTCCTCAACGGGCGCGCGGCTCGACGTGCGCGCGCGTTCGGTGTCGATGTCGCGCTGCACGCGCTTGAGGTTCGCGCGCACGTCCGCCGCGGTGTGGTAGCGCAGCTCGCGGTCTTTCTCGAGGCACCGGTCGATGATCTCATCGAGCTTGAGCGGCACATCCGGATTGAGCCGCGCGGAAGGGGTAGGCGTCTTGTTCAATATTTCATTGAAGATGACCGCTGTCGTCTTCCCGGAGAATGCCTGGCGCCCGGTGGCCATCTCGTAGAGCACTACGCCGAAGGAAAACAGGTCGCTCTGCGCGTCCAGATTCTCGCCGCGAGCCTGCTCGGGAGACATGTACGCCACGGTTCCGATTGCCGTGCCTGGGTCTGTGAGGTGCACTTCGTTCAGCGTCGGTGCATTTTCATCCAGCGTGAGCGCGGCCGCGCGATTGTCCTGCGCGAGTTTGGCCAGGCCAAAGTCGAGCACTTTGGTCTGGCCGCGTTTGGTAACGAAGATGTTGGCCGGCTTGAGGTCGCGGTGGATGATGCCTGCCGCGTGCGCCGCGTCCAGCGCGTCCGCGATTTCGATGGCGTAGCGAAGGACCTGGTCGATCGGCAGCGGGCCTTTGCTCAAGCGGCTGGCGAGCGTTTCGCCCTCCAGATACTCCATCACCAGGTAGCTGGTGCCGTCCTGGTTCCCCACGTCGTGGAGGATGCAGATGTGCGGGTGATTCAGCGATGAAATCGCCCGGGCCTCGCGGTCGAAGCGCTCGCGCCGGTCGGGATCGCTGGACATTTCCGCCGGCAACACTTTGATCGCCACGGTGCGATCGAGCCGCGTGTCCCGCGCCCGATACACTTCGCCCATGCCCCCGGCGCCGATGGGAGACACGATCTCATAGGCGCCGACGCGCGCGCCTGGTTGCAGGGACAATTGCCTTTCGCCGATGGCGGGACTCCGCTCGCGAGATAGTCGTGTGTTTGAAGCCGGATTTTACATGAGGTGCGGCAGTATTGATATCTTAAGAGTTTGTCCCTTAGAGCCAAGAGTCGCTCATGACCACCTGGCCAGTCCCGGAGGGACGATACAACGTAGCCCACCGCGCGAGCGGTGGGGGTATAAGGTGCGATAAGATACAGCCCCGTAGGGGCGGCACAATGGCTCATTCATTCGCCCGCAACCATATCCATTTGGTTTTCAGCACAAAGGACCGCCGCGACACCATCGCGAAGGAATCACAACCGCAACTCTGGGCCTATTTGGCCGGAATTTGTAAAAATCACGAAATGATTGCGCTCGCGGTCGGCGGGACGGAAAACCATGTGCACATTTTATTCCATTTGCCCCCTAAGCTCGCGCTGGCGAAGGCTGTCGCATTGCTGAAGGCGAATTCGTCGAAATGGATGGGAGAACAGGGGATTGAGTTTTCGTGGCAAGAAGGCTACGGATCATTCAGCGTCAGCTCCTCCAACCTCGATCAGGTGAAACGGTATATCCAGAACCAGGAATCGCACCACAGCAAGACAAGCTTCGAGGACGAATTTCGCGAACTCCTGCGGAAACACGGCGTGGAATACGATCCCAAATTTGTACTTGGTTAGCTTTGTGCCGCCCCTACGGGGCTCCTCGCGACCGCAATGCGGCCCCCACCGTTTCCACGGTGGGCTACGTTGTGTCGTCCCTCCGGGACTTCGGAAAAGGAAAAATCAGATCGCCGCACAAACACAAACGGGGGAAAGACTCTTGGCGAGAGGCAATCATGGATTGCTTCGCGGGCAAGGCGCGGCGATTGTCAGAGATCGCGCTCTCCAAAATGATAGACCGCGATGGCGAGAGCAATGAGCAGATACACGCTTGCGTAGACGATCATCGAAATGCTGGGGATTGAAATATCCGCAAACGGCGAGAATTGCAATGATCCGGAGAGCGGCGACTCCATCTCAAAGGCAGCGCGGCGCCACACGGCCTCACTCGGCATGATCAGGCTTGAGATGATTCCGACCATCGCCAGCCGCGAGCCTTCGGTGAAACCGCTCATCTGCTCCAGCCACCCGCCCAAAAACGCTACACCCAGCAGGCCCAGAGTGATGACGCCGCTGGTGAGCGTCGAAAACCAGGTGCCGAACATGAACGTGACCGACAGGGCGACAATGCATTCCAGGAAGACCAGGAGCGAGCCGCGCACCGGATGTTGCGCCATGACTCCGCCGATCCAATAGCCCTCGCCAATCGCGCCCCAGAACATCAGCGCCACATAGACGCCGGACATCGCCACGAAACCCAGCCATTTGCCGATCAAAATTTGCCAGCGGGCGAGAGGTTTGGTGGCGATGGCGTGAATCGTGCCGGAGGTGATTTCGCCCGAAATCGTATCGACCGATGTGAGCGTGGTCATGACCACGGCGAGAAGATCCACGGTGTACAGGCCGATCATGAGCATGGCGCTGATGACCTGGTAGCGCAGAAACGGGGGCACGGCGGAGTTGCGAAAATCGCCGACTTGAAAATGCAAGCCGATGCCGAAGACCAGCAGAAACGCGGCGCCGGCGAGCAGCGCGGTCCACAAAATTTTCTTGCGCGCCGCTTCGCGAAAGGTGATGCCCGCCATGATCCACACACCCATCAAAAGCCTCGATCCTCACCCATGATGTTCATGAAGAGTTCTTCGAGCGACATGCGCTGCGGCGTGAACTGATACACCTCGGCGCCCGACCCGACGAGAAAGCGCAGGATGTCGGGAAGGCGCTCGCGAGATGGCGTCGTCAGCGTGAGCCGCTCCTCGTCCACCTGCACGGAGTCGCTCCAGCGAGAAAGGCCCGAAACGCATTCCGGTGAAATTTTTCGAGCGCGCACTTCCACGCGCACGGCTTCTTCCTGCTGCGCGCGCATGTCCCGGCTGGTGACCACTTCGCCTTCGCGGATGAACACGACCTGGTCGCAGGTAATCTCGATTTCGCTGAGCAGATGGGAATTCAAAAATACGGTTGCCCCCCGGTCGCGCTGGGCGCGGATGATATCCCGCACCATGCGGCGGCCCAGAGGGTCGAGTCCTGAAGTCGGCTCGTCCAGAAAAATCACTTCGGGCTCGTGGACGAGCGCCTGCGCGAGTCCGATGCGCTGCAACATGCCCTTCGAGAAATTCTGCAGACGTTTATCAATGTGGGGCGTGAGTCCTACCAAATCAATCAGGGCGGGGACGCGCTCCGAAAGCTTGCCGGCGGAAACGCCGCAGAGCCGGCCGTGCAGGTGCAACAGTTCGGCGGGCGTCAGCCATTCGTAAAATCGGAAATTTTCCGGGAGAAACCCGATTCTTCTGCGAACGGCGACGTCGCCCGACGGCGCGTCCAGCACAAACGCCTCGCCGCTGGTAGGTTTGGCAAGGCCCAGAAGCATTTTGATCGAAGTGCTTTTGCCCGCTCCGTTCGGGCCGAGGAATCCAAATATTTCGCCCCGGCGGACGGTCAAGGTCAAGTCGCGCACCGCGACTTTGCCTCCGAAAACCTTGCGCAAATTTTGTGTCTGGACTGCGTAGTTATTCTGCTGGGGCAGGGTCAGCTCCTGTTCATTTCAGGGAATCGGCCAATCCTATGGCCTGGCTGGAATCTCCGAACCCTGTCAGCGAATATACGATTCCATTCTTCGTCCAGATGAGCGCGTATCCGGGGCCGCGTCTCCCGGCCATGCTGAGGAGCGTGCCGTCCGTGCCATCGACACGCACAGTTTGGTAAGAGCGCAGGGAGCGAGGAACCGATAGCGTCAAGACGGCCTTCCAGTCGACCGTGTGCAGAAAATCGCTCGCCTGAGCGGGAGTCATGCCCGCCGTTTCGAGGCCGATTTGCGCCAACCCGGCGACATCGAGGCTCGATGGCATATTAACAATGGGAGTCGGCCCTTCGCGTAAGCGAACACAGTCGCTATATTGAGTGGTGGTAGGCGTCGGTCCGGTGATGTTATCGGCGACAACCTGGCTAGCGTTGGCGGCAGTGGGGCAGGTTCCATATTGCATTTGCACCGACCGCGGAACCTGGACTCCGACGGTCGCACCGTCGAGCGATTGCGGCAACACGATGTCCGGATGGCCCGCCTCGGTGGCGATCGCTTGCAGCCGCGCGCGATCCACGCTCACGTCGATCTTGTGCGACCCACCAACAACGAGCTTTGGCGCGTCTTTTCGCGCGCTGAGCAAAAGCACGTTAAATCCCGCTGCCTGGCGCGCGCCAGCCACATCGTTCACCGGCTGGTCCTCTTCATTGGTCTCGACCTGGACCTTATCGGAAATCATTTGTGTAACCATCTGGTGGAGGGTAGGGTTCGCGTTCGCATCAACATAGGGAGAAAAATCCGCGTTGACTGCTTGAACCTTTTGCATGCGCAGCGATTGGAGAGATTTCAATCCCAAGTTTCTAACTGCCGGGATGCTCAGGCTTCCGACGACTAGGACCACAACAATGAGAATCAGCCAAACACGTCTTTTCGAGGGAGAGGCAGTGGCCATTGAAATTCACCTCCAGTTACTTAACTTGGCGGAAGAACAAGGCTTCAGCGTTGATAAATTACCAAATAAACCTGAAATTTACATGAAGGTTTTCTGAAACAGTCAGGGCCGATGCCTTGCGGCAGACCCAGTGGCGCGGGCTTCAGCCTGCGGGGGTTGGATCTTGCAAGGTCAATCCCCCGCAAGCTGAAGCCCGCGCCACCTCAAACCATTCCTTTGCGCAGTTCTTCCAGCGGATAGAAAGTGTCGCGCCAGACGACGCCGCCGCGCCAAAGCGTGGCGATGGCCGAGCGACCGATCATCCAGCAAAACAGCAGCGCGCCGAGCGGGTGGGTGAGTCCGTATAGCGGGGAAGCGTCGGTCGACCAAATCATCGCCGCGTGAATCAGGACGGCCGCGCCAGCCGCGATCCCGGCAAACACGCGGGCCCACCCCGCCGCGAATGCCAGGCCAAAAAACGGCAGGATGCTCATGGTGACGGAAAGCAACATCGCGGCAACCGCAAAGAACGGATTGTAGTGCACCGCGGCAAACATGTTTTTGGTGACGCCGCGAATGACATTGCGAACCCCGCTGTGCCAACGCACGCGGATCATGTCCTGGGCCACAGCTACGCCGGAGCGGAAGCCGGCCATCTTCATCAACTTGCCGAGCTTCATGTCTTCGATCACGTCCATGCGCAGGCGGGCGTGCCCGCCGCATTTTTCGTAGGCCGCGCGCCGCACCAGCTGGAAGGCTCCCACTCCCACGTATCGCGCCGAGCGCGGATTCGAAGCCAGCCAGGGCTCATTGCCGAAAACAAAGCCGAGGCCAAAATACGAAATCGCCGCCGTTTCCCAGAAGCCGCGCATTTCGACCGAAGTGAGCAGCGTCAAATGGATCCCACCGGCGTTCGGCGGCCAGCGCGATGGCGCGGCGCAGCACATCCGGCGCGAAATGCACGTCCGCGTCGGTGAACACCAGCCAATCTCCGCGCGATTTTTCCGAACCCGCCACCAAAGCGTGCGGCTTGCCAAGCCAGCCCGGCGGCAAAGCGGCAATATCGGTGACCATCAGATTGCGGCTGGAACGCTCAAATTCGTGTAGGATGGCGGAAGTTCGATCCGTGGAGCGGTCATTAACCGCAATGATTTCAAACCGTGGATAGTCCTGGGCCAGGAGCGTTTCGATTGCGGCGGGCAGTTTTTCAGCTTCATCGCGCGCGGCAAAAATAACGGAAACCAGCGGCGCGCCGTCGCCATCGACCGGAGTAACATCGGAAAGCCACGGCAGGCGGGCCATGCCAAAGCCGGCCCGGATACCCTGAACGATCCACAAGGATGCGATTAAACTGAATAATGCAATCCAAAAAGTATGCAATGGTAAATTGTCCGCAGCATATCCATCGCTGCATATAGGATGCTAGCACAGCGGATGTCGGAGACTGTATCCATCGTCGGCGCCGGGCGCGTGGGACGCACCCTGGGGCGACGCTTGCACGAACTCGGATGGTGCGTGGGCGCCGTCACCGCCCGGTCCACCTCCACGGCGCGAGAGGCCGTGCGCGCGATCGGCGCCGGGCAGCCCTTGAGCGGGTTGACGCACCAGATCCTGAATTCGAGAGTCATTCTGATTACCACGCCGGACGGCGCGATTGAAGGCGTGGCGAAAAATCTCGCTCAGCTCGGCGGGAAAGAGTGGAGCGGGAAAGTCGTGCTGCACACGAGCGGGGCCCTCGATTCCGGCCCGCTCCAATCCCTCGCGGAACTGGGCGCGGCGACGGGATCGATGCACCCTATGCAAACCTTCTCCAACCAGAACTTTCCGGACCTTGCGAAATGCATCTTCGGAATCGAGGGCAGCCCGGGCGCGTTGCAGGTGGCCAGAAAAATGATTCGCCAAATGGGCGGCGTGGCCGTGCGCTTGTCGGGAGCAAACAAGGCGGCGTATCATGCGGCTGGGTCATTTGCGTGCGCTTATGTCCTGGCGCTCATGGAAACGGCGACTCGCCTGCTGATGACTCAGGGATTCAAGCGGCGCCAGGCGATGCGCGCATTGTTGCCGTTGACCCGGCAGACGTTGGATAATTTTGAGCGCGTCGGCCCTCTGGCAGCATGGACCGGCCCCCTGGCAAGGGGAGATTTCTCGACGATCGAACGGCACGTCAAGGCTCTAGCGGATTTCGAGCCCGCATATCTGGAGGCCTACAAGACGCTTTCGCGCCTGAACGCGGAAGTGCTCGCCGCGCATCCCGGCGCCATGTTGAAGCAGCTCGACCGGATCTTCGGGGCGGCCCCGGCGTCGAAAAAGTAATAGCTCGGTTTTTGTTCGTGTAGCGCCCGCCTTCAGGCGGGCATCTTCTTGATTCCAAAATGCCTGCCTGAAGGCGGGTGCTACATGAACTAAATGAACAGCCGAATTTAGCGGTCATTGATCAGCATCCACTGGGGGCTTCTTGACACAACTCAATATTCCCATCGAAAGCACGACGCTGCCGAACGGCCTTCGCGTGGTGATTTCGCCGGACCGCGCGGCGCCGGTAGCTACGCTGGGGGTCTACTACAATATCGGGTTTCGGATCGAACCGCGCGGCCGCAGCGGCTTCGCCCATCTGTTCGAGCACATGATGTTTCAGGGCTCGGCCAACGCCGGCAAGATGGTGCACATCAAGCTGATCAATTCCTCCGGGGGCGTGCTGAACGGCTCGACGCATTATGACGTCACCAATTACTACGAGTCGGTGCCCTCGAACGCGCTCGAGCGCGTCCTGTGGCTGGAGGCCGACCGCATGCGCGCGCTCAAAGTGGACGACGAAAATTTGCGCAACCAGCGCGACGTCGTGAAAGAAGAAGTGCGCGTCAACGTGCTCAACCAGCCTTACGGCGGCTTCCCCTGGCTCGATCTTCCTCCGATTGCCTATCGCAATTGGTCCAACGCCCACAATTTTTACGGCGATTTCGACGATCTCGACGCGGCGACTTTGGACGACGTCCAGAATTTCTTCAAAACATATTACGCGCCATCGAATGCGGTCCTGCTGATCCTCGGTGACGTGGATGCAGATGAAGTCATCAAGCTTGCCGAGCGCCACTTTGCCTCCATCCCCTCCGGCCCGCAGCCTTCTCCCGCCGATATTGACGAGCCGCCGCAGATCGAGGAGCGGCGCGGCGTGGTCGAAGAAAAATTCGGGACGCTTCCCGGCGTGGCCATCGGCTACCAGTCGCCGCGCCGCCTCACTCCCGAGTGGCACGCCGCGGCCATGCTCGATCAGGCGCTGCATGGCGGGCGCGCGGGACGCGTCTACCGCCGACTGGTGCTCGAACAACAAATTGCCGTCGACGCCGAGGGAGGCATCCACTATCCTGTCGGCGATTTGTTCGATTACAACGGCCCGACGCTCATGGTCACGCGGCTTCTGCACAAACCCGAATATTCCGTGGACCAGACCATCACCGCCTACGATCAGATTATTGCCGAGATGAAAGAGAAGGGAATCACCGCCGAGGAACTGGAACCGATCAAAGTCAAATTCCGGTCGAATTATTTTTCCATGCTTGAGGGCGGGCACGGCGCTTCCATCCCGCGATACGGGCTGATGCATCTACTCGCGTGCTTTTCCCTGTTTGACGACAATCCAAAATTAGTGAATACCATTCTCGGCGGTTTCATGGAAGTCACGCCGCAGGCCGTGCAGTCCGTGGCGCAGAAACTTCTGACGCGCCACAACCGCTCGATCGCCATTCGCCAGCCGGCGAAGAAAGGGGCGGCCTGATGGCTTCCGCGCCTCGTTCGGAATTACCTGCAGCGGTTCCGCCGCTCACCCCGGCGCGGCCGGTGATCTGGCCGCCACGCGTGCACAAAACTCTTTCGAACGGTCTGGAAGTCGTTCTCGTGGAATCGCACACCATCCCGAAATTCACCGGCGAGCTTTTCTTTCGAAGCGGCAACGCCGTGGCAATTGCGAAGGCGCCCGGCCTGGCTGACATGACCGCTACAGTGGCACGTACGGGCACTCTGAAGCGCGCCAGCCGCGAAATCGAGGAAGACTTGCGCCGCATGGGCTCGGATCTTTCTTCGGGCGCTGGAGCGGACACCAGTGTGATTTCCTTCGCCGGGCTGGTGGAGTTTTCGAATGGTCTCTTGGGGCTCGTTTCGGAGCTTGCCCAGCAGGCTAACTTTCCCGAGGACGAATTCGAACGCGAGCGGCGCCAGCTTATCGAAGGCCTGCGTATCGAGCGCACCACGCCCGGCTTTCTGGCCAGCGAACGCCTGCGGCGTGTCCTGTTCGGTGCGCATCCGTACGGCACGATTTCGCCGACCGAAGAACAGGTGACGAGCTACCGCGTTGAACAGCTCAAGGAGTTCTACCAGCATTACTATCGCCCGGGAAACGCTTTGCTGGTGATGGTGGGAGATTTTTCGCCGCAAGCGATGCTCGCGCAGATTGAAAGTGCCTTCGGCTCCTGGGCGTCCGGCCCGGTGGAGGAGGCGCCCGATCCGGCGTTGCCCGAACTGCCGGGGCGGCGCGTGTACCTCGTGCATCTGCCGGGATCCGTGCAAACGCAAATCTCCGTCGGCAATCGCGCCATCACGCGCAAGCATCCGGACTGGCTGCGGCTCACACTGGCGAATTCAATTTACGGAGGCGCATTCAATTCACGCCTGGTGATGAATATTCGCGAGGAGAAAGGCTACACCTACAGCCCGCACAGCGGGGCGCATCCCTTGCGCCAGCACGGCTATTTCAGTATCGGAGCGGCGGTGCGCAACGACGTGGTGGCCGCCACGCTCACCGAAATTTTCTACGAGATCGACCGCATGCGCTCGACGCCCGTTGGCGAAGAAGAGTTGGACGACGCGCGCAGTTATCTGACCGGAGTGTTTTCGCTGGGCCTCGCGACGCAGGACGGCCTCGCGGGGCAACTGGCCACCTCCACGCTCGAAAAACTGCCGGACGATTATCTGGAAACGTATCGCGAGCGGGTCTTGAAACTCACTTCGGCGGACGTGCTGGATGCCGCTCAGAAATATTTCGATTCGGCTCGCGCGCAAATTGTGATCGTCGGCGACCGCGCGGAAATTGAATCGCAAGCCGCGCAGTTCGGCAAGCCCGAAGTGTATGACGCGCAGGGGAATCGGATTTAAGTAGGACAGGCTTCAGCCTGTCTGGTTTGATTTAGATGGTGAGCGAAAGATAGAAGAGCGACAGGCTGAAGCCTATCCTACCAAAGCCTCATGCGAGTAAATCGGTTGACAGTGCGCATCTTCCTGTTCGGCTGGGCATTGCTGTTTTTCTGCGCAGCCGCGCAGGCCGGGAAGCATCCTCCCGCGAAGCCGATCGATCTCAACCTGGCGAATGCAAAGGAACTTCAGGAATTGCCCGGCGTAGGGCCGGTCACGGCGCAAAGAATTATCGACCTGCGGGAGAAGAGCGGCCATTTTCACCGCGTGGAGGATTTGCTCGCCGTGCGCGGCATCAGCCAGAAAAAGCTCGACGCGATGAGGCCCTACGTCACCGTTACCGCGCCGCCGTCCGCCACTCCTCCGGCGCAGAAAAGTAGTCCTCCGGCAAAGAAGTAGCGAGGCCATGGGTGAAGAGAGCAAACCAAGGATGAGTGCGTTTCATATTCGACCGGCAATCAAAGATGACTTGCCCCGCCTGACCGAAATTTACAACCACTACGTGATCCACACTCCAGTCACATTTGACATCGAGCCGTACACGGTCGAACGGCGCGCCGCGTGGTTCGAGCAATTTGGACCTCACGGGCGGTATCGCCTGCTCGTCGCCGAGAACGACGCGGGAATCTTTGGCTATGCCGGCACGACGCGTTTTCGTCCCAAGCCGGCCTATGACTCGACCGTTGAAACCTCGATCTACTGTGCGGCTGACTCGGTCCACAAGGGGACTGGGAGCGCCCTTTATAGCGCCCTTCTTGAAGCGTTGATTGGCGAGGACATTCACAGGATCGTCGCGGGCTACACGATGCCGAACCCAGCTTCCGCGGCGCTTCATAGCAAGTTCGGATTCAAGCCGGTCGGCGTATTTCGCGAAAATGGCAGGAAATTTGGACGATACTGGGATGTGGCCTGGCTGGAGAGGCCTTTGCGACTTAGCGAATAAATAACCAAACTCAGCGTACCTCGCGAAATGGCGCTTTTGGTAGTACAGACTTAAGTCTGTGGAATTGCACTTTATCTTGGCTGGCGCGGGCGGCCTGGGCACACGAATGGAACCCCACAGACTGAAGTCTGTGCTACTAAAGCGTCTGGTGAGTGCGTTTTTTCTGCGATGCGGTTCGCAACGGGACCTGCTCGGCGATGGTGAGGCCGTAGCCTTCGAGCGCGACTACTTTTTTCGGATGGTTGGTGAGGACGCGCAATGTCTTCAGTCCCAGATCGATCAAAATTTGCGCGCCGATGCCGCTTTCATGCTGCAACAGGCGCTGCCGCGCCACATCCACGTCCAGCTGTTCGCGCGAGTGGTACACGATGCGCGGCAGGGCGCCCGAAGCGGGCGCGGCGGCGTCAATGCCGAAGCCTCGCCCGGTGTGGTGCAGGTAGACGAACACGCCGCGATTTTCATTTACTACGGCTTCCAGTGACCGCTCGATAATTTCGTGGCAATCGCATTCGGTGGACGCAAACACGTCGCCGGTGAGGCAGTGCGAATGCACGCGCACGAGCGGCGGCGCGCCGGACAAATCCCCGCGCACCAGGGCGATGTGCTGCTCGCGGTCCACGTCGGAGGCGTACACGATCATGCGGAAATCGCCGTAGCGCGTGGGCAGAGCCGTCTCGGCCACGCGCCGCACGTAGCGCTCGTTTTTCATCCGGTAGCGGATTAGTTCCGCAACGGTCAGCAGCTTCAGACCATGCGCGCGGCAGAATTCGGCGAGCTGCGGCAGGCGCGCCATGGTGCCGTCATCATTCATGATTTCGCAGATCACGCCCGCCGGGGTGAGGCCCGCGATCCGCGCCAGGTCCACCGACGCTTCGGTCTGCCCGGCGCGCACCAGCACGCCGCCATTTCGCGCGCGCAGGGGGAAGATATGGCCCGGGCGCGCCAGATCGGTCGGGCGCGTGGCCGCGTCAATGGCCGTGAGGATCGTGATGGCGCGGTCGGCGGCGCTGATTCCCGTAGTGGTGCCGCGCCGCGCGTCGACCGATTCCGTGAAGGCCGTGCCGTAATTCGAGGTGTTGACCGGGGTCATCAGCGGAAGCGCCAGATCGTCGCAGCGCTCTTCGGTCAGCGCCAGGCACACCAGGCCCCGGCCGTTCTTGGCCATGAAGTTGACGGCATCGGGAGTGATCTTTTCCGCGGCCATGGCGAGGTCGCCCTCGTTCTCGCGGTCTTCATCGTCCACCAGCACGATTTGCCGCCCCTGGCGGATTTCTTCGAGGGCTTCGTCAACGCTGGCAAACGGGATGGGTTCGTTGGGCATGAAAGGGTCGGCAACTCCTGAGCCGTGATCTGTGAATTTGGATTTCTCTTGTCACTATACCGAATCCCGTATTGGGCGGCAAGCTGGCGGGATGCCAGGCAACGCTGGGCTGATTTGAAAGTAGCAGAGGCACTCTTGTCTGTGTGGGTTTTGCGGTTGCGGCATGATTTTAGCCTGCACTTCAGGTCTACAAACCCGCACAGGCAAGAGTGCCTGTGCTACGTCAAGAGCGTCGCAATTTGCGATAAGTTGTTGAAAGAAAAGGGCATCCCGGTATTACCGGGATGCCCGTGGGATGCTTTTTAAGGATCCTGCGGCTGTCTGGATTGGCTTACGCTGATGCGGGACGCGCGCCGGCGGGGGCGCGATACCCGGACGCGCCGGCTTTCCGGACGGCCTCAAGGCCCTCGGAGGCCTCCATCAAAGGCGTGGTCTTGATTGACTTGACCGCGCCGCCGGCCGCGGCGGCGATGGCCAGGGCCGCGGCGCTCACGTTATCCGGGAATTCCGCAAGGAGAACAAAGTCGTAATCGCCGAACGCGAAATAGGCGTTGACGATTCGTCCTCCGAGTTTATCCACTACCGGCCGGATCGCTTCCAGACGGTTCTGGGGATTTGAAACCAGCGCTTTCCAGCCTGCTTCGCTATAGGCGACTTGGCTCAGGAAAAGTGGCATGAGAACCTCCTCTTTGAGTGAAATTTTTGAAGGAAATGGGCGGCGAATATGCCTTTGCATCCCACCGCCGAAGGGCCGGGGTCTTTTGTTCCTTGACTCCTGAAAAAGACGTATACACCCCGGTTCCACGGCTGGCAAGAGCTTCCTTGTCGGAGAGCGCCGTTCCGCGGATTTCGTTGTTCAGTAGGACGGGCTTCAGCCTGTCTGGTTTTCTAATGCAATGCAAGAAATTAAAACCGACAGGCTGAAGCCCGTCCTACAAAGTCAAAGGCACACAGACTGAAGTCTGTGCCACTAAGAACGCTACGCGCTTTGCGCGTTGAACGTTTTCATTTCATCCGCCGAGGGGCCGTACATGCCTGGAATCTCGACATTGTTCAGGCGCAAGTAAACGCCGAGTTGCGAGCGGTGGTGAATGAGGTGGCTCAGGACCATGGTGCGCAGGACCGCGGCGCGCGGCATGGAAAAGATCTGGTTCCCCTTGTAGGTCAGCGTCCAAATTTTCATGAGGTCCTCGTCGGTCGCTTTGGAGAGCATTTCCCGGGCTTCGGCAACGTACTTGTCGAACGAGTCGAGCAGTTCCTTGCGCGTTGCGGGCGAGAAGGGTTTTTCTTCGCCCGTGAAATCCATGCGTTCGACGCGAAGCGTGCCGATTGTGTAGGACGGGATTTCGCAGGTGTGCGCGGCCAGCCGTCCGAGCGTCATCGACTTCTCGTGCGGCTTGTAATCAAACTTTCCGTCGGGGACGCGTTCCAGCATCTTTCGTGTGTTGGCCATTTCCTGATCGAATTCCGGTAAGAGCATTTGGGCGATTGGCATGTTCTTCTCCTAATTTTTGAGGTACGGCGGGGGAGGCGAAAGCATACCACCACTCTATAGGCGAATACAAGGCGAAGATGCTCGGCAGGACTGGCTTGCGCCTGTCTGGGTTTTCAGTCGCGGCTTCTTCCAAGACGATAGGCGGATGCCTTCCTGATGCCGAACAGCGTCCAGGTTTTGAATTCGATTGTCGGGTCGAGGGATATTCTGATACTACTCACTCGACTGAACTCCCATGCGCCGAATACAGTTCATCGAAATCCACGAGCAACCGTGGTTCCCTTCATTTCTTCGCGACGACGTTATGGACGCGCTTCAGTGCGGGTTGTTTTTTTTGAAGGCTTATGCGTCCATCGGCCCCATGCTGCAAAGCTTGCTGGACTCTCTGAGCAACCCGCCGATTGTTGATTTGTGTTCCGGCGGTGGAGGACCCTGGCTGGATCTTTGTCGAAATCTAAACGGTGGCGCCAGCGCCAATCAAATTCGGCTTTCCGATAAATTCCCGAACCTCAGGGCATTCCAGAATGTAAGCACCGCGTCCAGGAATCGCATCACATTCTGCGGGGACTCCGTTGACGCTAGGAAAGTTCCTCGTGAATTCAGGGGATTTCGAACGATGTTCTCGTCCTATCATCATTTTCCTCCCGACGGGGCCCGCGCTGTGCTGCAAGACGCCGTCGACGCCGGCGAAAGCATCGGGATATTTGAAGTCACGAGGCGAGCTCCTTCGGCGATCGGGCTGATGTTTCCATGGGCGCTCATGGCATTCGTCTACACACCCTGGATCCGTCCGTTCCGATGGTCGCGGCTCTTTTGGACGTATGTGATTCCGGTCGTGCCATTCGTGGTGCTGTTCGATGGAGTGGTTTCGTGCCTGCGCACTTACCGGCCGCAGGAACTGCGCGAGATCATCGGAAAACTCAGGGGAATCGAATATGAGTGGGTAGTGGGCGAGCATTTTGGAGCCGGTGCAATAGTTCCGATTACTTATATGATTGGCCATCCGCGAGAAGGCCTGTGAAACTTGAGGAGATTGTATGGGGGAAGACGCCTGAATAATAAAGGACGGGAGAGAGAAATTGATTATGAGAACATCCTTTAAAATTGCGAATATTTGCGCTCTCGCGTTGGTGACGCTCGTGCCGCGATCGCAGGCACAGGAAGCGCGGACCATTTATCTCGTGCGCCACGCCGACAAAGTTTCCGAAGATACCGATTCTCCTCTCAGTGAAGCGGGCCTGACGCGCGCGAAATGCCTGGCGAAAACGCTCGAAGACGCCCAGATTCAACAAATTTTCACTTCTGACTTACAGCGCACACAGCAAACCGCCGCTCCCCTGGCTGAAAAACTAGGCCTGAAGCCGGTGGCCGTCCCGATCGCCAAGCCGGACGACCTGATCATGGCGATCCGGTCGAGCAAAGCGCGAAGTGTGCTTGTGGTATGGCACGACGCAACGTTGCCAGGAATCCTGCGCGCCCTTGGGGCGCCGGAAATAGTTCCCATCGCGCATACCGAATACGATCGATTTTTTATTTTGACGCTGGCTGGGGACGGGAAGAATTCCAAAGCGGGATTTGCGGCGTTGCGCTATTGCGATTGTCCGCGGTAGCCGCGCCCCGCCCCGCCCCGCGGAAGGTGTTCACTTTCCCACTGGCGACGATGGTGGGGGGCCCGGCCAAGCGCTGCCCGCATTCCTGCGGAAAATATCATAGTTGGCGAGACTCTGAACCGGCGCAAAATCGCCGCGCAACAGCTCCAACAATCGAACCTTGTCTTCCACGGGTTCGCCGCGCAGTTGCAGATTCTTCTTGAGGATCAACCAGCAAATATTGCGGCGCCGGCTGAGTTCGACAATTTCTTCCGGACTGTACGGATTGACGGTGTGATCGAACAGCAGCACGGGAAAACGCGGGCGCCGGCCCGTCGAGTAGTAGAAGAGATCTTCATCGGGAATCATGAGCAGTCCCTGATCCTTTGGAATTTCGCGGTCCGTGAAACGAACGAGTTCCTCGAATTGCGGAATCCACGGCCCGCGCGTCGAAAGGCCCGCGAGCGCGGGCAAAGTCGATCGGGCCTTCTCGCCGGTGGAGAGGTCGGCATAGTTCAAACGTTCGTGGCTCGCGACGTAAAAGCCGCCGGAAATGAGCATAGACAGCGCCGATACAGCGGCCAGCGCTACGATTTCTCGTGAGGACTTTTCTCCTCCAAGCCTGAACAATTCCGCCAGAATGCCGGCGAGAAGGATCGCCAGCAGCGGCCAGAGGGCGTAGGTCGAGCCCCACAGCTGCTGTGAGAGAAAGGCCCCAATCACGGTGGCAAAAAGTATGAAGGGCAGGAGCCGCGCGAGGCTCAGGCCACGTCCGGCGTCCCGCAAAGCAAAGACTAGGGAAACAACCAGTACAACGGGCCATAAGGCGAGGAGACGTTCCGCACGCTCTCCTGAGTCGTCTTCCACAAGCAAGTACAGGAGCGCCCACGCGAACGGAGAGGCCATCAGGGAGACGCACAAGACAGAAAGCAATTGGCTGCCGCTATGGTTGCGGCGCAACAAGACCGCGCCGGCCGCGAATGCCGCGAACCACAACAGCAGCAAAGGATTCTGATAGGGAGAAAACATTTCCGAAACGCGGGGCAAGCGGCGCGACGCGGCGAATTGGATGGTCCAGTGCAAATAGTTTTGCATCCCAACAGTGAAGTGCAAGAGAAGGAGGGCCGCACCGAGACCCGCGGCCATGCCCGCTAGGAGCCATCCGTGACCGGAGACGCGTTGCCGTTGCCAGGCCTCGCGCGCGATCAGTATGGCGACAGCCATCGCCGCAGCCGCCAGAAACGCGAGGCCGGTATTCTGCTTCACAAAAAGCGGAACGATGAGCACGAGCCCCGTGAGAAATGCGCGACGGGGCGGAAAGCCCTTGCGCTCCAGCTGCAGCAGCAGAAGGATGCCGCACAAAATGGCGAAGGTGCAATCAGGATCGTAGAAAGGGTGCGGAAAGACGCAGTAGATTCCCAGCACCGTGAGCGGCGCGGCCAGGAGAAACGCGACAAGGCGGAACGCGGGCAATGCGCCGCGCAAAAGATGGACCAGGATGCGCCAGGTCAGGACGGTCCCCAGGCCGCCCACGATCGCGCAGTACGACACGTGATGAAAGTAAACTCTTCCGGTCAGCCGGATGAGCAGCGCCTGGATCAGAAAAGTTGCCGGAGAGAATGGGAAAGGAAAATCGCGATAGGGGAGATCGCCGAGGGAAATGCGGTAGGAGTTTTCCAGAATATAGCTGAGGTCCCAGAGCACCGCCAGCCGCGCATTTTGCCAGAAGACGACCGCGGAGGTGCCCAGGAAGAGGAATGGAGAGGCGGCCCAGTCCCACGGCACCCAGCGCTCGCGGCTGGCAGAATTGCCGGGGAATTCGATTCGGGTCATGGTTCCAGTAGAACAGGCTTCAGCCTGTTGGTTTTGATTTTCTCAAGAGTTGCAGCAAACCAACAGGCTGAAGCGTGTTCTACTTACTTCTTCAGGAATGTGCCTTCCTGTAATTCCTGGTACGCTTTCTGGAGCTGCTCCTGGGTGTTCATGACGATGGGGCCGTACCAGGCCACGGGCTCCTGAAGCGGCTTGCCGGAGACGAGCAAGAAGCGGACGCCGTCGTCGCCGGCCTGCACCATGACTTCGTCGCCTTGATCGAAGAGCACGAGCGAGCGGTTTTCGGCGGCCGAGGGAGGCGCGGTATCCGCCCAGCCGACGGGTTCAGTCGGCACGGAAAGCGGGTCGGAAGCGTTGCAGAATTTCCCCGAGCCGGCGAACACGTAGGCGAATGCGTGCCGCGTCGTTTCGACAGGAAGTGTCTTTCTTTGGCCGGGGGGCACGGATACGTCAAGATAAATGGGATCGGCGGCGACGCCGTCCACTGGGCCCTTCTTTCCCCAGAATTTTCCGCAGACCAGGCGAACGTGCGTGCCGTCGTCGTCCGTGATGTTGGGGATGTCCTTGGCTTCCACGCCCTGGTAGCGCGGCGCGGTCATCTTGAGCGAGCCGGGAAGATTGGCCCAGAGTTGAAATCCGTGCATGCGCCCCGCGTGAT
Source organism: uncultured Acidobacteriota bacterium (assembly GCA_963813185.1). Classification (GTDB taxonomy): domain Bacteria; phylum Acidobacteriota; class Terriglobia; order Acidiferrales; family UBA7541; genus Palsa-360. The sequence goes on along the minus strand of CAWEYA010000014.1, from coordinate 647,110 downwards.
CGCCCTTGGGCATTTCCTGGTGAATGATCCCGCTGCCTGCCGTCATCCACTGGACGTCGCCCGAGGCGATGGAGCCGTGATTGCCCATGCTGTCGCCGTGGTCCACGGTTCCGGCGAGGACGTAGGTGATGGTTTCGATTCCGCGGTGCGGGTGCCAGGGGAAACCCGCGGCATAATCTTCCGGCACGTCATTGCGAAAATCGTCCAGCAGGAGAAACGGGTCAAAGTCGGAAGTATTGCTGAAGCCGAAGGCGCGGCGCAAGTGCACTCCCGCGCCGTCGCGCGTCGGTTTGGATTTGATGAGACGTTTCACCGGGCGAAGTGACATAGGAACCCCCTTCAGGCGGAGTCTACTCTATTCTGGAAAGCACTGCCAACGCTCGGTGGCCCCGATCCTCGGATTATTTCAAAATGAGGGAAATAAGCTGGAGAAAAAATCCCCAGATCAGTAGATTGATACCCAATGTCATATCGGGCAGTGAATCCTCGCCCAATTTCGCCCGGGAAATGAAGTATTGCCGGACACGACTTCCTTGGAGGAGGACGACCATGACTGGATACGAAGCAGCAAACAGCATGCCTCGCCAGAACTTAGGAATTAGTCGGCGCGACATCAGGACCGTACCGAAAATTCCGAAGATCGCGCTTGCATATTCGCAGATGTGGCCCGCCTCCGCAATCCAAGACGGGTGAGACGAGGGAACTTCCATCATTCACCGCTTCCGGGAGGGAGCGACGCATTCCACATACATCGCTCGGAAAACGTTTTTGGAGGCTCGCTTCTGGTCGACACCGAACGTGACCAGATAATCGCGGCCCTCCACGCGGAAAATCCGCTCCGCCATGAGCATATCCGGCTCCAGCGGGTTCGCAGACAGGCTCTTGTGGATTTCCTCTTTTTTCTCGGCGATTGCGTCCAGCAACTGGTTGGGCCACTTACCCCGGAAGTAAAACCCAGTCTCGACGCCAAAGTCCAGTTCGACCACGATCGCCACGGAACCCTCCCGGACAGGAGGGAACTATACTATAAAGTCCACGATTCTTTACTCACGAGAATCGCTCAACGCGTTTGGGGCTGATCCGATTGACTGTTCAGCGCAGAGGCCATTGCTTTGCGAAGGAGGATCGCCCGGACCCGGTTGCGAATGGCCGATATTTTCCGCTCATTGGGTGCGCTGAGGTGTGCCCGCACTTCGCTCAACATGACAGCGCAAAGCTCCTCTTCTGCAGGAGACAGAAGGGGCACATCTGATTCTGCAGCGGCATGAGCATCCTCCGGCGGCGCGGGAGCGGGCTCCTGTTCTTGCCGGAGCCGGGCAAACGCCGAACGGATCGCTTCGTCGCGGCTTTGCCCCTCGGTTCCTACCAGAGCTCGGTCCATCACCTTGGTCAAAAGCGAGTACGTTTGATAGCTCATGAGGACCGCTTCGGGTTCGCCGTGCTTGGTAATCACATAGCGCTTTGCCGGATTTTTTTGGATGCGCTCGACAGCCCCAAGCAGGGAACTGCGGAACTTGGTGACATTGGAAAACTCGATGTCCTCTTCCAAGGACCGCGTAGTATGTTTATTGATGGCCATGGGTACCTCCCGAGTGGCGTGGAAAGATGTCCACTCTAATGTACATTATAATGTACATTACAGAGAGCAGGTTGTCAAGGCGAACTTTAGGGTAAAGCGAACTTCTTTGTTTACATGAGGATGGCGCGCCCGCCATGGGGCGTCGGTTTGGATTTGATGAGGCGTTTCACCGGGCGAAGTGACATAGGAGCCCCCTTCAGGCGGAGTCTACTCTATTCTGGAAAGCACTGCCAACGCCCGGCGTTTGCATTGACACTGAGCTTTGTCAGATGTACTTTCTCATTACATTTCATTCCCCGCGAAGCGAAAGCCAAACTGCAAGGTCAGGAGGACGTAATGGGAAATCACATCGTCAAGTTGAGCTACTGGCTGGGAGCTGTATGCGCCGTGCTGGCGCTCGTGGCGCGCACAACCAACGCCCTGGGCATTCACTTTCTTTCCTACACAACAAGGGGCAGCACGATTGACTACCGCAGCTTCCTGGACGGGGCGATCTTCCTGTTTGTCATTTCCATTGCCACGGCGAACTACGTCGGGCTCAATTCACGAGAACGTCAGCCTTAGCAGGCGAAGAAGGTGTGAGGGCAATCGACTCGAAGGCAGAAGCGTTGCCGAAACCAAATACGCGGCGCAAATGTACGCCCGTGCCGTCGCGCGTCGGTCTTACTCTAAGGGCAAATGCAGTTTTTCCCCGATGTCCACAATTTTGAAGTCAGGGTATCTTGGTAGGGAATATCGGAGTGCGTCGGCATCGGAGGTGTAATTTGGGGAATGCAAATCGTCAATGGGGTCAACAAAGAGCAAACTTCGTCGGATGTTTTCTGCGAGAAGGCATGTTGATCGCCGCCCTATTGCTCGTAGGGGCATCAGCATCAGGCGGTCAGATTTCAATTGGGATCAATATCGGGCCGCCTCCGGCTCCCCGTGTGGTTCGAGTTCTTCCGCCGACCCCGGGCCCGGATTTCGTCTGGATCGAGGGCTATTGGTATCCTGTAGGAAGGCACTACAAATGGCACGAGGGATACTGGACACGGCCTCCGTACGTGGGCGCGCGCTGGGTTGCACCTCATCATGACGGTGGTCAGTTTTTTGTAGGGTATTGGGATGGGGATCGTGGCCGTTTTGAGCACGATCACCATTGGGATCGGGACCGGGACAGGGACCGCGATCGGTATCGCGATCACGATGATCACCATGATGACCACGACCGTCACTAACGCGGAGGGCGAGAGCCGCGAATCGTTCCACTCACGAAAAAAAAGGGCGTCCCGGCAAACCCGGAACGCCCTCGAAGTGCAAGTTGCTCCTTCGATTTAGTACATTCCGCCCATGCCGCCGCCTGGGCCGCCGTGACCACCGGCGCCGGCTGCAGCTCCCTTGGTCTCTTCCTTGATGTCGGCCACCAGGGCTTCGGTGGTGAGCATCAGGCCGGCAATCGACGCAGCGTTCTGGAGAGCGAGGCGCGTGACCTTGGCGGGGTCGATGACGCCCTCCTTGATCATGTCGCCGAACTCTTCGGTGTCCGCGTTGAAGCCGAAGTTGTCCTCCTTGCTTTCGCGAACGCGTCCGACGATGACAGCACCTTCGGCGCCCGCATTCAGAGCGATTTGACGCAAGGGTTCCTCGAGCGCGCGCTTGACGATGTTGATGCCGACTTGCTCGTCATGCTCGGCTTTAAGTTTGTCGAGCGCCGGGATGCAACGGAGCAGGGCCACGCCGCCGCCGGGAACGATGCCTTCCTCGACCGCCGCGCGTGTGGCGTGCATGGCGTCTTCGACGCGAGCCTTCTTTTCCTTCAGCTCGGTTTCGGTCGCCGCGCCCACCTTGATCACCGCAACGCCGCCGACCAGCTTGGCCAGACGCTCCTGCAGCTTTTCCTTGTCGTAGTCCGAGGTGGTTTCCTCGACCTGCGCGCGGATCTGCCGGACGCGCCCCTCGATCTCCGACGACTTCCCGGAGCCTTCGACGATCGTGGTGTTGTCCTTGTCAATGGTGATCTTCTTGGCCTTGCCGAGGTCTTCCATCTTCACGTTCTCAAGCTTGATGCCCAGATCCTCGGTGACTGCCTTGCCGCCGGTCAGCGTGGCGATGTCCTCGAGCATGGCCTTGCGGCGGTCGCCGAAGCCGGGGGCCTTGACGGCAGCGCACTGGAGCGTGCCGCGCAGCTTGTTCACTACCAGGGTCGCCAGGGCTTCGCCCTCAACGTCCTCGGCGATGATCAAGAGAGGCTTTCCGAGCTTGGCAATCTGTTCGAGAAGGGGAAGCAAGTCTTTCATCGAGCTGATTTTCTTTTCGTGAATGAGGATGCGCACATCTTCGAGCGCGCATTCCATGCGCTCGGGGTCAGTGACGAAGTAGGGGGAGAGGTAGCCGCGGTCGAACTGCATTCCTTCGACCACTTCGAGCGTCGTCTCCATCGTCTTCGATTCCTCGACGGTGATGACGCCGTCCTTGCCCACCTTCTTCATGGCTTCGGCGATGATGCTGCCGATCTGCTTGTCGTTGTTGGCGCTGATCGTGCCAACCTGGGCGATCATGTCGCCCTTGACGTCACGGTGCAGCTTCTTGATTTCCTCGACCGCGGCTGCGACGGCGCGTTCGATGCCGCGCTTGAGAGCGGTGGGGCTGGCGCCGGCGGCCACGGTCTTCACGCCTTCGCGGAAGATGGCCTGTGCCAGCACGGTTGCAGTGGTGGTGCCGTCGCCGGCCACGTCGGAGGTCTTGGAAGCGACCTCGCGTACCATTTGCGCGCCCATGTTTTCGAGGGGATCCTGGAGCTCGATTTCCTTTGCTACCGTCACGCCGTCCTTGGTGATGATCGGCGCGCCGAATTTCTTTTCGATCACGGCGTTGCGGCCCTTGGGGCCGAGCGTGATCTTTACCGCGTCCGCGAGGGCGTTGACGCCTCGCAGGATTGACTGGCGAGATGCTTCGCCAGTCACGATTTGCTTTGCCATGAGTCGTTCTCCTCTTCAGATAGTTTCAAAAATTGCGGCCTTTTGCCCTGAACGGATTATGCGAACAGCAAACCCTTCGCTCAAATCGCTGGGGGTAAACCCTTCGCCAAAAACGCTCAGGGTAAAGGAAAAGTTACTTTTTGCCGCCGGCAGCCTTGGCTGCGCCGGACAGCTTGGCCAGGATTTCATCTTCCCGAAGGATGAGATAATCCTCGTCGTCCACTTTGATTTCCGTGCCGCTGTACTTGCCGAACAGCACGCGGTCGCCGGCCTTGACGTCGAGAGGGAAGCGCTTCCCCTCGTCGTTGGTCTTGCCTGCGCCTACGGCGATCACTTCGCCCTCTTGCGGCTTCTCTTTCGCCGTATCGGGGATGATGATGCCGCCCTTGATTGACTCTTTCTCTTCGATCCGCTTGATCAAGACGCGATCGTGGAGCGGAGTTACATTAACAGACATCGGTTCTTGCCTCCGTTCAATGAAGTGAGTCGGGATTGGTTTAAGGGGAATGCTGAAAAGCTCGTTAGCACTCCTCTAAGACGAGTGCTAATATAGCAGATGGGGAGAGGATGTCAAGAAAACTCGCAGTACTACCGGTATCCGGGCAAAATCCCGTAATTTCATATAACATATTTATTTTCAATACTTTACGCTGATACAGTCTCAAAATTCCATGAGCGGATGAAGTGGCGCACGCTTCAGCTTGCGGATTTTGGACCTTGTAAGTAACAAGGGGCGGCAGACTGAAAAGCCTGTGGAACAATTCCGCTTCCGACGACCCAGCGGCTAAAGCCGTATTGATGCTGCATACTCTCCGGCACGGCTGAAGCCGTGCCCTACAAAGATTCTGGCGTTACCACATGGGTTCTGAAGCATGTGCCGCTCAACTTTTGGTTTGCTTCTGCGCGCGGGCTCATCAACAATAGCGGCCCAGCATGGGCGCGCGAATATTTGGACAACCGGGGCCGGACGAGGCAGGCCATTTCATCGAATTCCGCAACGTATGCAAAGCCTTTGACGATCACTTGGTCCTCGACGACGTCAGCTTCATCGTCGACTACGGGGAAACCTGCGTGATCATGGGGCGCAGCGGCGTGGGCAAGTCCGTAACGCTGAAACATATTCTTGGATTCCTGCGGCCGGACTCGGGGCGCGTTCTAGTTGCGGGCGAGGACATCACCGACTGGAACGAAGATCAACTGGCCGAAATCCGCCGCCGGGTCACGATGGTTTTTCAGTCGGGCGCGCTGTTTGATTCGCTGACGGTGCGGGAAAACATTTCGTTTCCTCTTGAGAAGAGGGCAGACCTCAACGAGGAGCAAAAAGAGGCGCGCGTAACGGAACTGGCCGAAATGCTCGAGGTCACCGAGATCGCCGACGAGTTGCCGTCGGAACTCAGCACAGGCATGAAGCGCGCGGTGGCCATCGCGCGCGCGCTGGCGCAGGATCCTGAAGCGATTCTCTACGATGAGCCGACAACGATGGTCGATCCGCTGATGGCGGCGCATACCGGCGACCTGATTCTGCGGCTGAAAGAAAAATTCCACAAGACCTCCGTCGTCGTCACGCACGATACGCACCTCGCAAAAAAACTGGCCGACCGGATTGTTTTTCTGCATGAAGGCCGCGTGGCATATTTCGGGCCGTGGGCCGGGTTCGTGGCCGCGCCCGAGCCGTTCCTGCGCAATTTCATCCGGCAAGATGAACTCATCCCCGAGCTGGATGTGACCTCGTGAGCGACGCGGCTTCCGGGATTTCCAGTGCGAAGCAACAACTGCCGCGCGTGATGGGGTTTTGGGACGTGCTGCTGTTTTGCATCGCCACGGTGCTGGGGCCGCGGTGGATCGCGGCGGCGGCGCACAGCGGGCAGTCTTCGATCAGCTTGTGGATTCTTGCGGCGGTTTTGTTTTTTGTGCCGACAGCGTATGTGGTGGTCGAGCTATCAACGCGATTTCCGGAAGAGGGCGGGCTGTACGTCTGGACGAAAATGGCTTTCGGCGATTTTCACGGATTCGTCGCGGGATGGACGTACTGGACTTATACGATTTTTTATTTTCCGGGATTGTTGATGGCCAGCGCAGCGATGACCGCGTACGTCGGAGGCAGTGGAACCGCGCGGCTGGCGCAGAACCAGACATTTCTATTAGGCGGATCGCTGGTGATGCTGATTGTTGCGGTCTGGCTCAATATCATCGGGCTGCGCATCGGCAAGTGGCTGCAGAACGCGGGGGGTGTCGGCACGTACACTCCGCTCCTGATGATCGTGGGAGTGGCGCTGTGGCTTTGGGGGCGGCAGGGATCGGTAACGCACTTCTCGGCGGCCGCCATGCTTCCGCACTGGGATTGGGACACGGTGAATTTCTGGTCGCAGATCGCATTCGCGTTTACCGGGCTGGAACTCGTTTCCGCGATGAGCGAGGAAGTGCGGGACCCGCAGCGCACGCTTCCGAAAGCGATCTTCGCTTCCGGAGGTCTGATCGCCGTCATCTACATCGCGGGGACGGTGGCGATCCTGACGATGATTCCCGCCGATGTGGTGGACCCGAAGAGCGGAGTCTTTCAGGCCATTACGACCGGCTCAAGCGCGCTGCGGATCGGAATTGTGGGAGTGATCGCGGCGCTCCTCGTAACCGTGGGAAATGCCGGGGGAGTCGGAAGCACCGTGGCGGGGATTTCGCGAGTGCCGTTTACGGTGGGCATCGATCATTATCTTCCGTCCTGGTTCGGCAAGATCCATCCAAAGTGGAAGACGCCGCACATTTCGATTTTGGTTCAGGCCGGACTTTCGGCGGTGGTTCTGGTGCTCAGCCAATTCAAGGCGACGGAAAGAACCGCGTACGCGGTGCTGGTTTCCGCCGCAATCGTCTTGTATTTCATTCCGTTTATCTATATGTATGCGGCGGTCATCAAGCTGGCCTGGGAAGAGGACCGCGAGAAGGATAAGAATGCGGTTCTGATTCCCGGCGGCAAGGCCGGCGTTTGCACCTGCGGAATTTTGGGATTGCTGGCAGTGATCGCCGGGATTGTCTTTTCCCTGATTCCGCCGGGCGAAGAGACCAACAAGATATTGTTTGAGGTTAAAGTGGCCGGGGGAAGCCTGGGGACGATTGCCGTGGGACTGATTTTGTATTATCGCGGGGCGCGGCAGCGCGTCGAGTAAGACAGGCGTGGGCCTTCCTGATCTTGATTCGAGTCGCGCCACGGCAAAAAGGTGGAAACCTTTCCTGCCGGATTGTCCGCAAATTGCGGCCGGCGATTTGGTATTGCAAACTTTACTGAAAATTTGCGATCTTGAAGCTGACTGGAGGGAACATATGGCCACGAAAGATAAACTCAGAAATGCAGCGGTGACGATCGGCACAGCGATGGGCAAAGCGGAAGGAAAAGCTCATAGAGCATTAACGAAAGCTGCCAAAGCGGCACACGTAGCGAGACTGGAACTCGTCCACTTGTCGAAGCAAGTGGACGCACTCAAGAAGCAATTAAACAAGAGCACCAAACGGCTGAAGAAAGCATTGAATTAGCGCAGCAATGGTTTTAAGCAGGAATGAAGAAAAACGCGACCCTGCTCCGTCCGATGTTGACCGGGGCCTATGGGCACCCGTTCGTGTCCAACTCGTCTAATTTTTTTTGCCCCCGGACATTTCCACTTATGGCGGCTGCTTGCAGCAGCACTCGTCCCTGTTCACAGCTTCTTGCAACGCCGTTCCCATGAAGGTAAAGATCAGCCAGAACCACCTCAGCGTCGGAATTGCCGTTCCCTACAGCGGACCACAACAGGCGCGCGGCTTTGAAACTGTTACGTTTTCCGGTGGGCCCGCCGAGGTATTCCATGGCCGCCGCCAAATCCGAATTGCCGGATTCCGACGCCTGCTCCGCATGCTGGTCTGGCGAAGAAGCGCCATGCGCCTCGGCGGCGCGGGTTCGCAATGCGCCGGGCGATTTGTCCTCAATTTTTGAGGCGCCCACGGTCGCGTCAGCTGGAGCAGGAGTCGCCTCGCCGGCAACAACAGGCGGCTCGTTTGGAACGGGGGAAGACGGAACGGTAGCGGGGACAAGGGCTGGCGGTTCGGCTTGGGGGCCGGGAGTCGCCGCGGATTGCGTTTCGGAACCGATTTCCGATCTTCCCACATGGACGCCGTAGAGATAAGCGGAGCCCAGGAGCGCGGCGCCCGTGAGGGCGAATATGATCCAAAGCAAGAGTTGTCCGCCCCACATTGATTTGCCCATTGGTTCCGACAAATAAGTCTCGACGGCGGGAGAAATCGCAAAGATTGGCGCAGAGTTTGTATTGGCATGGTCCGTATCGGAGGCGGAAGTCACTTCCATTTGAGGAATGTTGGCCGCGTTCGGAGAGACGCCCCTACCACGCGCGGCCACGGATATTCGCGATTGATTGGTCCAATTATTCAGATGTTCGCGGGCGTCGCCGGAGAGGGAAGTAAATCGCAACCCGCAAACTCTTTTCATTTCGTCGGTCCAGACGACTTCTCCCGCGCCTTCGATTCGATTTTGTCCACGCAGGGATAATAAAAAATGAATGGTTTCGGCCGGTTGCACGGGGGCGACGGCATGAAAGGAAAGACCGCCGTCGGAGACATCCAAAACGAGGCCGCCGTTTTCGGGACCCATGCCGATATAAGCGATCTCTACGAGTTTCGTTCGCGGAGCTTGACGGCGGTCAGGCGGCGGGACTGGGGGTTCGCGCATTCGCACAGTTGGCCCTATTTCCTTTTGGGAAGTATATCGCTTTTTATTTTCTTGAGACAGAGCCGCCGGACTCGCTTTACCCGGCGAGTCCGGCCAGCACTGCCGTGTCCACTATCGTGCGGGAAGTTCGGCTCGTCAAATGCGAAAAAGAATGGTTTGCCTCAAAAGTAAATTGGCACGAATACGGAACGGCGGGATTCCTCGGGAACCGGCCGGGTCCGCCCACGCGGCTATGCATGAAAAATCCGGAGGGAGCAGCCTTGGACCGGCTGGAATCGTTGGGCGTTGAATTCCGTCAGGACTTTCCTGACGTTGCGGTGATAACCAGGCGCGGCGAGATTGTATCGCCACTCGCTTTGCAAATCATGAAGTGATGGCAGAGGCAGCGCCTCGAAGGGCCGCAAAAAATTTGAATGGCGATCTCGAAAATGTTTTCCCATTATTTCAATGCGTGATCGGCCATGGGGCCATCTTATAAATGAACGCTGTCCAAACTCAATGGGCCGCCAAAGGCTAAAGAGTCTGTGTGACAACTCGATATCGGACAGGTCAGCGGCTAAAGCCGCGATGATTCTGAACACTTTGCGGCACGGCTGAAGCCGTGCCCTACAAAGATTTAGAAGTTGCCACACGGACTCTAAAGCCCTGTATTCCGCTGCGTCTTGATGTCGCGGCTGAACAGGTTGCGGAAAAATTCCAAAGGTGTCATTCAGAGGGCGCGGTTTGCCCGAGGAATCTGCTTTTTTCTCGGGATTGGCGAAAAAGCAGATCCCTCGCTTCGCTCGGGATGACATTAAACTACTTTTTTCCGCGGCCTCTGAAGCCGCGACCTACAAAACTCATTTATGAGATTGATTCATCTCATTCTTGATGACTTTTCCGCCCTTCATTACAAATTTGACTCGTTGAAGCTCGGTGATGTCGGCTAGGGGGTCTCCCGAAACCGCGACCAGATCGGCGTATTTTCCTTTGTCGATGGACCCGATCTGGTCCTGCCATCCGAGGACTTCGGCGTTAATGGTGGTTGCGGCCTGGAGGGCTCGCACCGGAGTCAAGCCGCCGTGCTTCACCAGCATTTCAAAGTCGAGAGCCTGCGTCCCGTGCACGTAAGTTTCCCCGTCGGCTCCGCTGCCCATCATGATTTTCAATCCCTTGGTGGCGGCCGCCATTTGCACAGCGTGCTCAAAAATTGGGATGATCCGGAACTTGCCGCCGGTATTTTTGGCGTCGTTATCGTCCAGGTATGGTTCGGTGTAACGCTGGAGGGTCGGGTCGTAGTAGAGGCCCTTGGCGACCATCATATTGGCTTGCTCCTGGTCCAGCCCGAAGGCGTGCTCGATGGTGTCGCAACCCGCGATGATGGAATTCTTTTGCCCTTCGCCTCCGTAGACATGACAGCCCGCTTTCTTTCCGAGGCGGTGAGTTTCGTCAATCATCGCCTGCACCACCGGCAATGGGTAGGTCAGGACGTATTGGGCCTCTCCCGTGGGGCTGAAAGAATACGCTCCTGTCGGATACAGCTTGATCCAATCGGCGCCGTGTGCAATCTGGTCGCGCACGGCTGCACGCCCTTCCTCCGCGGAGCGAACCACGGCGCTGGCCAACGGGTTGTCGGGTTCGGAGGGATTCGGGGGCGTGGCTCCCCAAACGATGCCGCGGGTGGAAACCTGATAGCGGGGCCCGTCAATGCGGCCTTCGTTGATGGCATTGCGGATGGCGACATCGCCATAGCCATTGCCGTGCGAGGTCATATCGCGCGCGGCGGTGAAACCCGCGCGCAGATTGGCCTCCACGTTCTGCACGGCGATGAGCATGTAGTCTTCCGTGGTCCCGCCGGGCTTACGCGGATTGAACATATGCGTGTGCGCATCGATCAATCCGGGCAGCACTGTGGCCTGGCTGAGGTCGATCACTTGCGCTCCGGCAGGAATCTTTACTTGCGCCTCCGGACCGACCGCGGTGATGCGCTCGCCGAAGAGAAGCACCATTTGATTGGCCAGCATCTGGCCGGACTTGCTGTCAAACATGCGGCCGGCTCGAACTGCAATTGGCGCGCGGTGCAGGCGGGCATTGCTCCACGCCACCGTCGGAACCTACGCACGGTGTCGGGCCCGCTCCTCGCCAGGGAGCAGCGGGACGCTGGCCCTGGGCGCAAAGCGTGGTCGTGCTCAGCAGTATTCCGAATGCAACTGCCAGCAAAGATTTGGAATGCATGGCCTGGCCTCCTCGTGAATTGGGCGCCTGAACTGAACCTCCGCGGCAGACGGCGCGCGAATGGAACATTTCGTCAGTCGTGTGCGTATTGAATCTTGAATGCGCACTCTTATACACCCGAGGCCTATCAGATTGAACTGAAATGTTTGCTGCGGCGGGCAGGTTTCCGATAATTCTATATTTAGGGTAGTTTTCTATTTGAAACACGTCCTCAATTCGAGGAGGAGAAAATAATGAGCTGGAAGCTTATTCGTGTGGGAGTCGCACTTTTAGCTGCTTTCTCGCTGCTGCCCGCGCCGGTCTTTCGCGCAGGATCAGAAAGGGAGCGAGCAGACGGCGCCCGGGCAGTCTTCCGCTCCGCCCGCGGCGCAGGCCGCGCCCGTGGGCGCTGTTCCGCCGCGCACGGTGGACTTGAAGCTGGACTATTCAGTAGGAAGAAAATGGTATCCGGAAATCATCGGACCGTACACGCCGATGAAAAGCGATGAGCCATCGCTCACAAATTCTCCCCGCATCGAGCAGTTGGTGCAGGGCGGCAAGCTGCTGCTGAGTCTGCAGGACGCCATCTCGCTGGCGCTCGAAAATAATCTGGCGATTGACGTGGAACGCTACACGCCGTGGCTGGACGAGGTCGGCTTGCTGCGCGCGAAATCGGGGAGTAACGGCCTGGTCCCGTTTGATCCTACGTTGACGAGCAATCTCAACATTATGGATTCGGTCACGCCGCTGAATAACCCGCTTTTCGCCGGAGTCATACCGACCGCGACGACGGCACCCACGGCCCAAACGCCGCCCGCTTATATCCAGCACGTCGGCAACGTGAACGTTCAATACAACCAGTATTTTCCCACAGGGACTCAGTTTCAGGTGGGCATGACCAATAACCGCACTTCCTCCAATTTTGGATTTTTCAATTTGTACAATCCCTATTTGCAGTCGGCAATCACAGTGACCATCACCCAGCCCCTGCTTCGAGGCTTTGGCACGTTGGCGAATACCCGCCTGATTATCGAGGCCAAGCGCACCATCAAGGTCGGCCTGTCGCAACTGGAGCAGCAGGTGATGGCCACGACCACACAAGTGTCGAACGATTATTGGGAGCTGGTGTACGCGCGGGAAAACGTAAAAGTGCAAGAAGCGGCCGTGGGAGTTTCGCAGAGGCTTTACGAAGAAAATTCCAGGCGACTGCAAATCGGCACGCTGTCCTCGCTCGATGTGCTGACGGCGCAATCGCAAGCCGCTTCGGACAGGCAGGCCCTGGTTCAGGCGCAATCCGTCCAATTGCAGGATGAAACCACGCTGCTCAACGACATCACCAAGAACCCGCTGGACGGGCCGCAGCTTGGCGCGGAAATTATTCCGACCACGGCGATTTCCACTCCGGACACGGGCGAAAACACGCGGATCGAGGATGCGGTAAGAGAGGCGTGGCAGAAGCGCCCTGAATTGAAGCAGGCGGCGCTGAATCTGGAAAACGCGGGGACCGACGTGAAGGCCACAAAGAATGAACTCCGGCCGTCGGTGAATATTTTTGGTGAGTACATTGCCACCGGCCTCGGCGGCGTGCAGACCTCCACGACCACAAAGCCGACGGGAGCATTTTTGGCGGGCCTGCCGGTGGTGGATTCCGCGGGCGTTCCAGTCGCCGATGAATTCCAAGCGACGGCAGTGACCGCTGCGTCGCAAGTCGTCTTTCCGGGCGGCGCGGGACAGGACCTCGGGCGCGTGTTCCGCGGGAATTATTCCACGTTTGAGGGAGGGATCAATTTCACGCTGCCGATTCGCAATCGCGCGGCGCAGGCGGACAACGCCCAGGCGCTGCTCAATGAACGGCAGCAAAAAGTACAGTATCGCCAGGAACAAAACGCCATTTTCGTCAGCGTGCGCAACGCGCTGATTGCCATGCAGGAGGATCGCGCCTCGCTTGCGGCTGCGGAAGAGGCGCGAAAATTGGCCGCACAAACGCTGGAAGACGAGCAGGAAAAATACCGGCTGGGAGCGTCCACGAGTTACAACGTGGTGCTGCGATCGCGCGATGTCACCTCCGCCGAGGGCGTCGAGTTGCGCGACCGGATCAACCTGCTCGAAGATGAACTGAAGTTTAACCAGGCCATGGGGCGCACGCTGGAAGTCAACAATATCAGCGTAGCGGACGCGTTGAAGCACTAACCCGAACGTATCACTGAGTGTTCAGAATTATCGAGGCAAAATGCCGGATTAGCAAGGCCTTTTCACGGCGCCGGCGTCTCGCCGACGCCACCGAACACAGTTTCCTTCGCGGATTCGATGAGAAATATTTTGCAGATCGGATCCCTGTCACGAATTGCAGTTTAGAAGCCCTCTTCTATCAACTGCGCAACGCTGAGCCTCGAGGCTGAAGGTTTCGCCCGCGCCTCCATAATGCGCTCGACATATTTTGCCAGGATGTCGCACTCGACGTTCACGGGATCGCCTATTTTTAGGGAAGACAAATTCGTGTGCTCGTAGGTGAAGGGGATGATGGCGGTTTCGACGATGCCGTCGCGCCAGCCGGCTACCGTCAAGCTGATGCCATCGAGCGCGATCGAGCCTTTCATGGCGATGTAACGGGCGAGATCGGAGGGCACCTGCACCCCGAACCACCAGTTGGCGCCTTCGGGTTCGAGGCGCGCAACGCGGCCGACTCCGTCGACGTGGCCCTGCACGAAGTGGCCGCCGAGTTCTTTCATCGCGGTCAGCGGGCGCTCGAGATTGACGCGCGCGCCGGGCCTCATTTCGCCGAGGCTGGTGCGGCGCAGCGTTTCGCCGGAAAGATCGGCGGCGAAGCTTTTGTCTGAAATTTCCACCGCGGTCAGGCAACAGCCGTTCACGGCGATGCTGCCCGATTTTGCGAGGCCATCGAGGAGAGGACCTGCTTGCACGCGGATGGTTGCCCCGATTTGATCGGCGCGCGTCCCGCTGGAAACCTCGCGGGCGCCGATGTCGGCCAGTTCCACCGATTCGATCGTGCCGACGTGCTCAACGAGTCCGGTAAACATCGCGGAGATACCCCTCGATTGCGAAATCCGGGCCAAACGGTTCGATGGTGACGTTCTGCAAATCCTGCACGGCGCGAAGGCGCGCGGGCGCGGAAGGCGTGGCTGGTCTCTTTCCTGTTCCTGGCAGCCCCGCGACTTTGGGCGCGAAGAACACGCGCATTTTGTCCACAATCTCGGCGGCGAGCGCAGCGGAATTCAGAGTGGCGCCGGCTTCGAGAAGGACGCTCAGGATTTCGCGGCGGCCAAGTTCCGCGACGGCTTCCACGAGATTGGGCTGCGCGGCGCGGCCGGGGAGGCGCACGACTTCCACCCCGGCGCGGCGCAGGGCGCGCGCTTTCGGGGAATTTTCCTTCGCGCGCGTGAAGACCAGGACATCCTGATCCGCCGAGCGCACCAGCTTGGAGCGCAGCGGCAAACGCAGGCGCGAATCCAGCACGACGCGCAGCAGTTTTCTCCGGCGCGGGAGGCCGGTGCGGTCGGTGAGCAGCGGGTCGTCAGTCAGCACGGTGCCGATGCCGGTGAGCAGGGCGTCGGAGGCGTGGCGCATGCGTTGCACTTCGGCGCGCGATTCGGCCGAAGAAATCCAGCGGTCTTTTTGCGAAGGGCGGGTGCTCGCGCGCGCGCCCCTTTTTGCGTGAGGGAGAACCAACTGGCCATCGAGGGTGAGCGCGGATTTGAGCGTCACCAAGGGCTTGCGCGAAACGATCCAGCGCGCGAAAGCTTCGTTCAGCCGGCGTGCTTCGGCCTCCCGCAGTCCGCTACTGACTTCGATTCCCGCCGCAAGCAATTGCTCGAAGCCGCGGCCGGCCACGGCCGGGTTCGGGTCCGCCATCGCCGCCACGACTCGCGCGATGCCCGCTGCCATCAAGGCTTGCGTGCATGGGCCGGTGCGGCCCGTGTGGCAGCAAGGCTCCAAGTTAATGTAGAGCGTCGCGCCTCGCGCGGATTCGCGCGCGGTTTCGAGAGCGATGATCTCCGCGTGGCGGAGGCCTTCATAGGTGTGGAATCCTTCACCGACGACCTGCCCGTCCCGCACAAGAATCGCGCCGACGAGCGGGTTGGGGCTGGCGAGCGCGACGCCACGGGCCGCCAGTTCGAGCGCGCGGTCCATGAAGACGGCGTCAGCGGCCAGAGTGACGGCGGTACTCGAAGATGGGGACGCAATCATGTTCTTAGCTCGGTTTCTTTGCGCCTGAAGGAGCGGGTCGATTCAATCCGTCGGTTTGAGTGGCGCATGCTTCAGCTTGCGGGGGATGGGTCTTGGAGGGACCAAAATCCGCAAGCTGAAGCATGCGCCACTCAAACCGAACTACTCACATTTTGTTTCCAATGGACATCAGCACATGCCTCGAGATTTTGTAAGAAATGCTGGCTCGGCATTCAATCGAAAAGCGATGAGACGAATATCTCCGCGTCAAAGGGCACCAGGTCATCCACCGATTCGCCTGTGCCGACATATTGCACGGGCAGGCCGAGTTCGCGCGTGATGGCCACGACGATACCGCCTTTGGCTGTGCCGTCCAGCTTGGTCAGGACGATGCCGGTGACGCCGGCGGTGGCGGTGAATTCACGCGCCTGGGAAAGTCCGTTCTGTCCCGTGGTAGCGTCCATCACCAGCAAAACTTCGTGCGGGGCGCCGGGAATTATTTTTGTGGCCGTGCGTTTCATTTTGTCGAGCTCGGCCATGAGGTTCATTTTCGTGTGCAAGCGTCCCGCCGTATCCACGATAACCACGTCGGCGTTTCGCGCGCGCGCCGAAGCCAGCGCGTCATACACAACCGCCGCGGGGTCGCCGCCGGATTTTGTTTTCACGATTTCCGAGCCGGTGCGCGTGGCCCACACGGCAAGCTGCTCGATGGCGGCGGCGCGAAACGTATCGCCCGCGGCAAGGACCACGTTTTTGCCGGTCTGGCGCAACCGGTGCGCGAGTTTGCCGATGGTGGTGGTTTTTCCCGTGCCGTTCACGCCGACGACAAAAATGACGTGTGGACGCGGCCCCTGCGTGCCCGCCGAGGTTCCATTCGGCGACGGCACGGTGCGCAGGGCATAGAGGAGCTGGTTTTTCAGTTCGGTTTTGAGTTCCGCGGCGCTGCCCAGGGCCTGCCGCTCGAGTTTCTGCCGCACGGCTTCGAGAATTTGATGAGTGGTCCGGGGGCCGAGATCGGCGGCGAGCAAAGCGTTCTCAAGTTTCGTGAGCAGCCCGGGATCGATTTTCTTTTCGCCGGAGATGAGGTCTTCGACCTTGGCGGTGATCTCCGTGCGAGTCTTCGAGATCGACTGTTTCAGCCGGTCGAGCAGCGACCCGCCCTCTTTGGGCTTCTTGCGTTCTTCGTCTTTGCCGAAGATTGAAAGCATAAGTGTTTCGCAGCGATGCGCGGCGAATGCTTCATTCTAGCAGAAGAAAACCTTCTCACATGTCGACCCGGCCGCTCGGAGGGGTTGGCCAGGGCAAACCCGGAGCGTTTGTTGTATGATGGCGCCAATCGGCTGGGTTTGGTGCTGAGCCGGCACAGATTTGAGATCGCTTCAACAGGGGTGCGCGATGAATTCAGGTTGCTCGAAAGCCGCGCTCGCGGTTTTGATGGCCCTCACCTTTTCCGCCGCTAGTTCGCGGGCGCAGATGGCGTCCAGCCACGACGCGGATACCGCCGCGATCAAGCAATTCGTGGCCAATTTTGCGGACGCGTGGAACAGCCATGATGCGCACGGCGTGGCCATGCATTACGTGGAGGACGGCGACTTTTCAAGCATCAAGGCGGAGGCGAGCCACGGCCGGAAAGAGCTCGAGGATCACTACACGACCATCTTCACGACGTTCCTCAAGAACGCGCACACCACGGACACGGTGAGAAGCATCCGCTTTCTCGCGCCGGACCTGGCTTCCGTGGATATCGATTGGCTGGTGACGGAACCGAGCGCGCCGGGCGGCGTTCTCCGAAAAGGGCTGCTGACCTGGATGCTGAGCAAGCGCAACGGACAATGGATGATCGTGATTTACCATGAGCAATCGTTCTAAATTCTTGCGCAGTGACGCCGGCCGCGGCGTACTGCGGGCCGTAATCGAAGAGGTCAAAAATCAGGAGGATGCGATGATTTCATCTCGATTGAAAATGGGGTTGGCGATTGCTCTCTTTTTTGCGTTTTCTTCAGGCCTCGCCTGGGCGCAGATGGCGGCCAAGATGGACGCGGATTCGGCTGCGATCAAGCAGTGCGTGGCCGCGTGGGAAGATGCCTGGAACCGGCATGACGCGCACGCCACGGCGGCGGCTTACGTGGAAGACGGTGAGTTCTCAAGCACCACAGGCGTTCCCAGCCATGGCTCGAAGGAACTGGAAGCGCACTACAATGAAATCTTCACGACGTTTCTGAAGGACGCGCACCGGACCGACACCGTGAGGAGTATTCGCTTTCTGACTCCGGAGATTGCCTCCGTGGACATCGACTGGCAAATGACCGGGGCCAGGACACGGGACGGCAAGGACGCGCCGAATCGCAAAGGGCTGCTTACCTGGGTGGTGACCAAGCAGCGCAGCGGGCAGTGGATGATCACGATCTACCACGAGTCTGTGTTCTAAATTGTTTTCGTCGATTTTGTGGCACACGCTTCAGCCTGTGGGGTTTGGGTGGAGCGAGGGCAATCTTGCACCAACTAAAACCCACAGGCTGAAGCCTGTGCCACTTTTTCGGGAAGCGAATCGATCAAACTTCGACGAGGGTGGCGCTGAGGCGGATTTTTCCGGCGCGCACGGCGCGGTCGAGCGCGTCCACGACTGCGGCGTCGAACTTGGTATTGGCCAACCCGAGAATGCGGTTCATGGCGAATTCCAGGTCCATGGCGGACTGATAGGGGCGATTGGTGGTCATGGCGTCGAGGGTATCGGCGACGGCGATGATGCGAGCCATTAAGGGAATTTCGTCGCCCTGCAGGCCGTGAGGATAGCCGCCGCCGTTCACGTGCTCGTGGTGCAATTCAATCCCCGGCAGCATTTCTTTCAATTGCGCGACTGGCCGCATGATATTCGCGCCTTTTAAAGGGTGCTGCTTCATCAAATCAAATTCCTCGGTTGTAAGCGCGCCGGGTTTTTTCAAGACGCGATCATCCACTCCGATCTTTCCGACGTCATGCAGCAGCGCTGAAATCCGGATTTTTTCGAGTTCGCCTGAAGCGAGGCCGAGGTGCTGCGCGATGATGATGGAGTACTTGGCCACGCGCCCGGAATGGCCGCGCGTGTAGGGATCTTTTTCGTCGATGGCCGCCGCGAGCATACGAATCGAACCGAGGAAGAGTTCGTGGTTCTGGTCAGCGGCCTGTTTGAGCTGCTCGACGAATTCCTCGATGTCCCCGGCCATGTGGTTGAAAGTTTCGGCCAACTCGCTGATTTCGGCGGCGCCCTGAACGGGAGTTCGCTGGTGGAATTCTCCGCGGCTGATAGCCAGCGTCGAGGCGGCCAGGGCGCGGATCGGCGTGCTGATGCCCACGGCAAACAAATAGCCGAGAATCAGCGCGGCAAAAGTGACGGCGACCACGAACTTGAGAGCCTGCGCATTCAACTCGGTAACGCCCGCGTCTTCGCGTGCCTTGTCCAGGCCGCGCTGCGCCACCACCGCCCAATTCAGGTCCGGGATCGTGCTGTACGTTCCGACTTGTTCCGATTTGCGTCCATTGGTTGTTGTTTCAAAGCGGCGAAGCGTCTCGGTCGTGCGCAGGCCTTTCGGCAACGAGGTGACTTGAGAGACTACGGGCGAGCTGGGCCTGGCGTCTGAGCCAGGCACGAATTGGCGCATATCCGGGTGGGCCACGATGTGCCCGTTGTGGTCCACCACGAACACCACCCGGCCACGCACGCTGGTTTCCTGAAGCCGTCGAAGAATGCTGTCCAGCGACACGACCGCGGCCAGCATTCCGGAAAATTGATCGTTCACTTGCAGCGGCACCGCCATCACGAATGCGGGGCGGTTCTCGGGCCCGATGGCCAGCGGGTCGCTGCGGAAAACCAAGGACTGCAAAGTCGTTGTAAACGCTCGTTGCAGCGCCTTGGACACAAAGGGATCCTGGTCGGCCTGGAAATTACCGGCCCCGGTGCCCTTGGCCTCCTTGCCCACAGCGGTCAAATACAAAATGTTGGGATTGCTGGCTACGAAGTTTTCGAGCACTCGTGTTACTTGAGGGGCATTCTGGACACTGTCAACCTTGTCGATCAGGCCCGTGAGCGCCAGAATCTGCCGTTCGCTGATGAGTTGCTGGTAGAGGTTGGCGTCAAATTGCTGAACTTCTTCCGCCAGGGACCGTGTCACTTCTGTCTGCTGCACGCTTTCCGTATCGGTCAGCTTTCCCTGGGAAAGCTGCAGAACCTGGCGATGATAGAGCGCCAGTGGCAGCACGCTGACCAGGAGCATGGCGCCCAGCACCAGCCAGAGAATTCTCGGCCGGCGGGAAAACATCGATTTGAAGCGGCTCAGGTCCACTATGGGGCAGGTCCTATCATTTTCATTTTACGATTGGGAGGGGCTGGGCAGAAGAGCGGAAACCTGCGCTGCTACGGACTTGCTAACCCGCATTTCGCTTGATGACGCATGCGGAGAGGAAACCTGGGAACGCCAATCTCCCGATTGGCGGGTTACGTGACGCTCGCCAATCGGGAGATTGGCGTTCCCGGGGTCAACCATATGGTCGTGCCAATGGGTTAGCAAAAACTACTCTTGCTTGAGGCGGCGTTCCATTAATTCGCGGATCGTATCCCGCGTGACGCGGCCCGCGGTCAGGACGGCGTGGACCTGATCCGTGATGGGCATTTCGATCTTGGCGCGGCTGGCCAGTTCCAATGTGGCTGCGGCGCTCCCTACACCTTCGGCGACCCTGCGTGTCGAACCGAGTATCTCCTTCAGGTCGCGGCCTTTCCCGAGTTGGATCCCAACGGAGCGGTTGCGGCTGAGCTCGCCTGTGGCTGTAAGGATGAGGTCGCCGACGCCTGCCAGGCCGGAAAGCGTTTCGCGGCGGCCGCCCAGAGCGACGGCCAGGCGCGTCATTTCAGCGAGTCCTCGCGTGACCAGCGCGGCCACCGCGTTCGTGCCCAATTCCAGGCCCGTGCAGATTCCCGCGGCAATGGCGATTACGTTTTTCACCGCGCCGGCAATTTCCGTGCCGATGACGTCATCGTTTGTATAAAGCCGGAAACGCGGGCCGGAGAATTCTTCCTGAACTTCGGAGGCGAGCTTCGTATTTGCTGATGCGAGAACAACGGCCGTGGGATCTCCGGCGGCGACTTCGAGAGCAAAACTCGGGCCGGAGAGAACGGCGATGCGCAAAGGTGAGTCGAGGCCTAGTTCTTCGGCGATCACTTCGCTGATGCGCGCGTGGGTGTCGGGTTCAAGGCCTTTTGTGGCGCTGACGAAAATGGAACCCGGGTCGACGAGGGGGCGCATGGCGCGATAAATCTCGCGCGCGTGAGCCGACGGCATCACGCCTAACACGATATCGGCGCCGGCGAGGGCCTTTTTCAGGTTGCCCGTGACTTCGACGTCCGCGGGCAATTCAAACCCGGAAAGATAAATCTCGTTGACTCGCCGCGTGCTGAGCATCTCGACGACGTCAGCGCTATGCGCCCACAGCGTCAGCCGGTGGGAACGCGAGGACTGCGCCAGCGCAATGGCCAGCGCCGTGCCCCAGGCTCCGCCGCCGATGATGGCGATTTTTTTCATGATTTTTTGGGGCTCATATCGAAATGCGGCTCCGTGCCGGCTAGAAGGCGCTCGATATTGTCGCGATGTTTTACGATGACTACAACCGCCGCCAGCAGTGTGCTGACCGAGACCGCTGTCGGCGGCGCATGGTGGGGCGCGTAGAGCAGATAGACCAGCAGCGGCAAAGCAGCTGCGGCTGAGATCGACGCGAGGGAAACGTATCTCCAAAACAATGCCACAAGCAGGAAAAGCAAGACGGCTGCGGCGGTGGCCGGCCAGCAGATGGCCAGAAAAACACCCAGAGCGGTGGCCACGCCTTTGCCGCCGGAGAACCAGAGCCATACGGGAAAAACGTGTCCGAGGATGGCCGCAAGTCCCGCGTACATCATGAAGCGAATATTTCCGCCCGAGAAATGCTGCGTGAACCAGACGGCGAGAAAACCTTTGGCAACGTCGAGGAGCAACGTGGCGACGCCGACGGACCAACCTGAAGTTCGCGCGACGTTGGTGGCGCCGATGTTTCCGCTTCCCAGGCGGCGTATGTCGCCGCCTCCCCTCGCGCGCACGAGGAGATAGCCGAACGGGATGGAGCCCAGGAGGTATCCCAGGACAACCAATCCCCAAAGGCTCGGTGCGCCTGCCGCCAGTTCCAGATTCACTCGGGCTTGCTCCCCGAAAACGAATAGGTTGCCAGCCGAGTATATTCCGCCCCGCCCGGTTTCAGAACGCTTTGATAGAGATGAAATTCTTTTGCTGTGGCGCCGCCGAATTCAAGGGGGCCGGCCTTTTCTATGGCGGCGCGCAGGGCGTCGAGTCCGCGCGGCGTGTCAAACCGCGCGAGCGTGAGATGCGGAGAGAATTCGCGCTCTTCACGCGGGATGCCCAGCGACGCGACCGCTGTATCAACCGCCGCAGCCAGCGCGGCAAGTTCAGGCCCCGCCGCGATCCCGGCCCAGAGCACCCGCGGGCGGCGGTCGTTTGGAAAAAAACCGAGGCCGCGAAAATTCATGGGGATGGGAGCGCGCGAAGGGGTAACCGCCAGCGCCGCCTTGATCTCCGCGAACTTTTCGGAAGAAGTTTCGCCGATAAATTTCAGAGTGACGTGCAGGCCTTCAATTCGCACCCAGCGCGCGTTTCGATGATTGGGGCGCAGCTTGGCGACAAGTGCGCTGATGGCGGAGCGCACGTCTTCAGGAATATCCATCGCGACGAAGAGGCGCATTTGTCAGATGAGCATTTCTTGAAGTGAATTTCGATCTTCCTCGCCGGCCAGATCAATCGCGCCTCTTTAGTAGCGCAGGCTTCAGCCTGTGTGGTTTAGTCCTTGCAAGTACCAAACCCCACAGGCTGACGCCTGCGCTACTGGCCGGATTTGGGCTGCGACGCGTACAGGAAATATCGCCGCACCAAGTCCATCGCCGTTTGCGAGGCTTGCCAGCGGATGCGGTCGCGCTCGCCGGGATAGTGAACGCCGCGCTCCTTGCTGCCTGATGCGTCGGCGATGGCTACGTGCACTGTGCCCACAGGTTTTTCCGGCGTGCCACCGGTCGGTCCGGCCACGCCGGTGATTCCCACGCCCAGCGTTGCGCCGGTGCGGCGGCGAATTCCGTCGGCGAGGGCGACTGCAACTTCGCTGCTGACGGCGCCGCGCGATTCGATAATTTCCGCGGGGACGTCCACCCACGCGGACTTCAGCGTGTTGCTGTAGGAAACGACGCCGCCCAGAAAATACGCGGAGCTTCCCGAGATGCGCGTGAGCCGTTCGGCGAGCAGCCCTCCGGTGCAGCTTTCCGCCGTGGCGATCGTGGCGTGGTGCATGGTGAGTTCCCGGGCGACGACTTCTTCCATCGATTCGCCCGCGGTGGTGAACACCGCTTCTCCAAGTGTGAGCACGATGCTTTCCTGTATTCCCTGAAGCTGGCGCTCGGCGGCGGGGATGTCTTTGGACCAGATGCGCAGGTGAATTTGAATTTCACCCGGCGCGGTCAGGATCGTGGTTTGCACGTCCTCGTGGCGCGTGTAAATTGGCGCGATGCGCTGGTCGACGTCGGACTCGCCCATTCCGGCAACGCGCAGCTCGCGCGCCACGAGGCGCACGCCTGTCGCTAGGCGCGCGAGGCGCGGTTCCACCTGCGCGCTGAACATGGCTTTCAATTCGTGCGGCGGGCCGGGAAGCAGAATGACGATGCGGCCGCTCGACTCGAGCCAGAGGCCCGGCGCGGTGCCGCGATCGTTTTCGAGGACCGTGGCGCCCTCGGGGACCATGGCCTGGCGCGCGTTCACTTCCGACATTCTGCGGCCCAGCTGGCGGAAGCGCGCCTCGATTTTGCTCATCACGGCGGGATCGCGCGCGAGTTTGCGTCCGAGGAGGTCGGCCACGGCGTCGCGCGTGCGATCGTCTTCGGTGGGGCCAAGGCCTCCGCTGGCGATGATAAGTTCGGCGCGCTTGGCCGCTTCGTCAAAGGCGTTGCGCAGAGGAGCGAGATCATCGCCGACCACCGTCTTGCGCGTGACCTCGATGCCCAGCTGGTTGAGCCGCGCGGTGAGGAAAAGGGAATTGGTGTCCACCCGGTCCGGGGTCAGCAGTTCCGATCCGACTGCGATGATTTCAGCTTTCATTTCGAGTTAACGTGGAAGAGGAAGGCCTTCCACTTCCCAATCGAGGCTGAAGAGCGCGCCGCTGGTGGCCAGGATGGCGCGGTGGCCGGGCAGGAGCGAAAGGCCGACGAGGCCGCTGCCGCCGAGAACCAGTTCGGCATGCGCGTCCGGCGAAATTCGCACAATGCCGCGGCGGCCTTGGTACGACGCCGCCACGTAAAGATTTCCCTTGCGGTCGAAGGCCAGCCCTTGCGGGCGGCCGAGCCCGCGGAAGAAGGAGCTGACTTCGCCCTTCTGGTTGATGCGGAAGACGCGGTCAAAACTCGATGTGGTCGGGCCGGTGACAAACAACTCGCCGGTGGGACTGAAGGCCAGATGATACGCCGCGACGGACGGTTCGAGAGTGGCGAAAACGAAAATCTGGCGGTCGGGATTGATTTTGAAAATCGTGCCGCTGCGATCGCCCACAAAAAGATTGCCGATGGTGTCGAAGGCGATTCCCGTCGCGACGCCCATGCCTTCGACCCACAGTTGCGAGCGGCCATCTTGCGCGACGCGATGGATGGTCCCGTCGTTGCGGCAGGTGACGTAGAGATACCCTTCGCGATCCAGGGCCAGGCCCGTGGGATTCAGGAGTTCGGTGACAAAGGGTTTTACCTGGTAGTTAGGCGTGATTTTGTAAAGCGAGACGGCGACCTTCTGTCCGCGGTGGCCGCTAAAGGTGACGTAGATATTTCCTTCGACGTCCACCGCCGGGTTGGCCACGGGGTGGAGATTGTCGGCGATCTGCACGCCCAGGTGAAACGCGAACGGCTGGCTGGCCGCCCGCGTAGTTTCCACGCTCACGATGCTGCCTGCCGCGCCTTCCGGCACGCGCGCGATCAGATAATTTTGCGTGGAGATCAGTAGGCTCGCTTCGGTTTTGCCGAATCGCACGTGCGGGCGGGTGTTGGGGCGCGGAACGAAGCCCGCGCCGTATATCGTGACGTCTCCCCCGGGGATGGCTGCAGCCGGCTGGATGCGGTCGATGCGCGGTATGCCGTTGGTTTCCAAATTCAGTTCTCAGTATGTCCCACAACCGTTTAGCGAATTGCCGCGATCCCTAACCTGCGATTTGTAGCGCCCGCCTTCAGGCGGGCATCTTCGGCCCAGAAAGATGCTCGCCTGAAGGCGAACGCTACAAAGAAATATCTAAAGCCCGAGCGCCCGGGCAATCCACAAGCCCAGCGCTGCGTAAAGTCCCGCGATCCAATCATCCGCCATGATTCCCAAGCCGCCGGGGAGCGATTCGGCTTGCCGCGCGGGGAACGGCTTCCAAATGTCGAAGACCCGAAAAAGTATAAAGCCCAGCAGCAAATATTTCCAGTTGGCAATCGCCGCCCCAATTCCGAAGTATGCGATGAGCTGGCCAGACACCTCATCAATAACGACGATCTGAGGGTCCTTCGTGCCAAGATAATTCGCTGTCCGAGACGCTACGAAAACTCCCACACCGGCAATCAAGAGTGCGAACAGCATTGTGAATCTTTGAGGCAGAATCACTAAGTAAACGTCATGTATGTAAAGGTCGACCGAGTTATGCGGGGAATATCGAGACCAATACAACAGGGTCAGTGCTACTCCTCCAAGTGAACCAAATGTCCCAGGCGCTTTCGGGAGATAACCGAGGCCAAAGGCCGTAGCAATTGCGAGCGAGATGCGCGGCTTGCGCTCCCTGCTACTCGTCGTCGTTGTCGGAAGATTCGGGGTGGGCTCGCTCATTCGGTTCGGTTTCTTCCGGTTCGGATTCGTCCATCATGGGGACGGCTATTTTGTATTTTCCCGTGGCCCAGTTGCCCAGGTCGCGCTCGCGGCAGCGGGGGCTGCAGAATGGGAATTCCGCGGTGGTTTCGGAATCAACGGGCTGCTTGCAAATAGGGCATTTTAGCTTCACGGCATAATCCTGAATTTGGAGCGATTTGAGTGGCGCATGCTTCAGCTTGCGGGGGTTGGTCCTTGCAAGGCGTTAACCCCGCAAGCTGAAGCATGCGCCACTTAAGCCAAAATCCTCAACGCTGCGCCGGTTGCTACGCGCTGCACGGGGGCTGTTACCTGCACGTGCGCTGCTGCGGGGCGCGGGACATCCAGGATTTCCACTACGCGGCCGACCAGGTCGTACTCGTGTGTTTCGGTGATTTCAGCGGTGACTACGTCACCGAGTTGCGCGGAGATCGCCGCCCCTGCAATTTCAAGATCATTCAGGTACAACTTGCCGTCGATTTCGGGGGCCATGCCTTCGAGGCGCGCTTCCCAGACGAGCGGCGTGTCCTTGGACGGGCCTTCCACGAGAGCGGTCACTCGGCGGCCGCGGAAGCGGCGGAGCTTGCGCACCGAAATCTTTTGCTGGATTTCCATCAGGCGGCTGTGGCGCTCCT
The DNA here is from genome assembly GCA_963813185.1 of uncultured Acidobacteriota bacterium. GTDB lineage: Bacteria > Acidobacteriota > Terriglobia > Acidiferrales > UBA7541 > Palsa-360. Next base: position 620,942 of record CAWEYA010000014.1, on the reverse strand, counting down.
TGATCGCGTCCTCGTCCACTTTTTCATCGAGCGCGAAGCTCGAAGCGTTGTCGACGTCGGAATAGGGGAAGACGCCCATCCAGTCAAATTCCGCGGCCTTGACGAAATCGCACAACTCGCGGAAGTCGGCATCGGTTTCGCCGGGGAAGCCGACGATGAAGGAAGTGCGCAGGGCCACGCCGGGAATCGTCGCGCGGATGCGGGCGAGCAATTGCAGGAAGGCATCGCCATTCGATCCGCGCTTCATGCGCGCGAGGACGTTGCGGCTGGCGTGCTGCAGCGGGATGTCCATGTATTTTGCAATGCGCGGGTGCGTTGCGATGGTATCAAGCAGGCGCTGCGTGACGCGGTTCGGATAGCAGTAGAGGGAACGGACCCACTGCAATCCATCGACGGCCGCGAGGCGCTCGAGCAGCAACGCGAGGCCGTCGCGCAGGCCGAGGTCTTCGCCGTAGGACGTTGTGTCCTGGCCGATGAGCGTGACTTCGCGGACGCCGGACGCGGCGAGGTTTTCCGCTTCACGCACGACGGATTCAAAACGGCGGCTGCGGAATTTTCCGCGCAACTGCGGGATGATGCAGAACGTGCAGGGATGATCGCAGCCTTCGGCAATCTTGATGTACGCGGCGTGTTTCGGCGTGGAGAGAATCCGCGGCGTGAGGTCGTGATACAGATACGTCGGAAGCTCCGCCGCGCTCGCCGCATCCGAGCGCAATTCGCCCTCGACGGCGGCCAAGATATTTTCGAGTTCGCCGGTCCCCACCAACGCATCCACCTCGGGAATCTGCTCGAGAATCTGCTCGCGGTAGCGCTCCACCAGGCATCCGGCCACGATCAATTTTTTGGCAACGCCGAATTTCTTGTATTCGGCCATTTCGAGGATCGTGTCGATCGATTCTTTTTGCGCCGGAGCGATGAAGCTGCACGTATTGACGACCAGGACGTCGGCTTCTTCCGCGCGCGGCGTAAATTCATAACCGTTACGCGCGAGCACACCCATCATCACCTCGCTGTCCACAAGGTTTTTCGGGCATCCCAGGCTGATGATTCCTGCTTTTGGCATAAGATTGCGCCACGCAATGGCGGGACGGTTCAATCATTCTAGCATGGCGGGACGAGTGGCGCGGGCCCCGACCGGGTCGGGATCTTGGACCTCAGCCTGAGGGGTTAGTCCTTGCAAAGACTAACCCCGACGGGCGGAAGAGCTTATGAGGCAACCGAACTTCGGACAGGCCAGCGGCTAAAGCCGCATTTATGCTGCATACTTTGCGGCACGGCTGAAGCCGTGCCCTACAAAGATTCGGCAGTTCCCAGATTGGGCAGTTAGCACATAGGCTTTGAAGTGTGTATTACCGTTTGCGAAGGAAGGCGTGAATGCGATCGATCAGCGAAGAAGCGCGCTGCGGATCGGCGGGCTTGCCTCCGTAGCGGGCCGCCTGGTAGATCGAAGTCAATTCGAGCACGGGCGCGGAGAGGTTTCCCGGCGGGAGCGTCGCGGCGAATTCCATGGGCGTCTGGTCGTCCGTTTTGAGAATTCCGCTGCGCCCAAGAACGCGCAACATTTCCAGGTACTGCAGCGTCGCCAGATGCGGCGTCATCTCACGGGCCGGCATTACTCGCGTGCGCCACATCACAGCGAGCCTCCGGCGGACTTCCGGGCGCAAAATGAGCACGGCGAGCACAAACACGCCGAAAATCACGAAGATTCCCGTTCGACCGGATGCGGTGTGAGCCACCTGGAATTGCCAGCGCTCCAGAAGGCTGGTTGCACGGCGGCGAACGAGGGAGAACTCGGTTCGGATGCGCTCGGCCCAGTCACGCGAGAAGCGGCCCAGGTTTTGCGCCACGGTAATTTGGTGCAGAAAATCGTAGTTGATGACCCACTCGCTCCATTGCAGCTCGAACCAATCCCAGTAATGCAAGAGCTGCGCGAACATTCCTGGCGGCTTTTCGTCCGTGGGCGGAGTGGGATCAAACGTCAGCCAGCCGAAGCCCGGAAAGTACACCTCCACCCAGCTATGCGCGTCGCTTTCGCGCACGACCAAATCGCCTGCCACGTCGTTATACTCGCCGGTCTGGAATCCATTGATGTAGCGCGCCGGGATGTCCAGCGTGCGCAGCATGACCGTCATGGCCGTGGCGAAATATTCGCAATGCCCGGCGCGTTTTTGAAAGAGGAAATAGGGAAGAGGGTCGGACTGCGGGGGCCGACTGAGGTCCAGGGTGTAGCCGTAACGGGAGCGCAGATAGGCCTCAATGGACCGCGCTTTGTCAAAGGGAGTGCTGTCGCGCGCGGTGATTTGCCGGGCCAGCTCCGGGATGCGGGGATCGAGCGTGGGCAATTGCAGATAGGTTTCGCGAATCGAGTCCGGATAAATCAAGCCGGCCTCGCGAACGGCGGCAGGCGGCGGCATCGGCAAGAAAGAGTTCGCTTCGTACTGCATGCGGGCATAGCTGTGGTAGGGGTTGAAAATAGAACCCGTGAAGTCCTGCAAAAGGTACATGCGCCGCTGGCCAAACGGCGTTCTGCCCGGATCGTCGGTGAAATGCCCGCGCACGGTTTCCGCTTCATTGGCGAAAAACAGAGCCGTGCTGCCGATGGGCTCAAGAAGCACCGTGTAATGGACCGGCCTACCGCTCCTTGGCGTATGGGCGCCTGCGGGATTCAGGCGAAACCAACTTCCGTCCGCGGGGGAAGTGAGCGTCGTCGGTTCATGCGCATCGTTGTACCAGCGCTTGCCATCAAACTTGGTTAGAGCCACGCCGCGCCAGTGCACGCCGGGCGCCGCAGAGGGGCCGCCGTCAACCGTGATGCGCATGACCACCGTGCTGTTCTTCTTGATCTCGCCGATTTCGCCAAGTTCCACATCGTCGCTGAAGCCCGAAATCATCGTCGGCTGCATGTTGAGTCCGGACATGTAGCCGCCGCTGATGCGGGGCAGGATCAGAAAAATGACCCCTCCCACCACCAGCGATCCGAGTGCGATGCCGGCGGAGGTTACGCCCAGCGCGTTGTGCAGCCGATTCGCGGCGCTCGTCCCGCTCTCCATTGGCCGCGTGACGGTTCCTTCCGCGCTCCGCCACATTTCCAGAGCCACGAAGGTCGAGACCGCGAGACCCAGGAAAATAAAGAAGAAGGCCAGAAAGACGGTGTCCACGGTGAGGATTGCGGCGGCCAGCATTGCCGTGAAGCCCATCATCGTCAGGAACAGATAATCCCGGGTGGTTGAGGCGCTGTAGAGCCGCACGACCGTGGCAAACAGCATCAGGTGAACTGTCGCCAGCAGGGCCGCGTAAAGGCCCGGATTCTGCGCGCCTGCCGCCAGTATGCGCGAGACGATCCACAGATCGAACGGAAAGAAAATAAAGTAGCCCACCGTCAGCCAGGTGCCGAAGCGGTTGGAAATTTCGGGCCCTTTCCCGTGCCACCAGCGGTAGCCCTTGAAGAGCATGGCAGCGGGAAGCGCAAAGATGGTGACAATGTCCAGCTTCCCCGTGGAGACCAAAGTCAGAACGCCCGTCAGAAGCAGAAAAAAGAGGGAGATCTCGAAATGGCGCCGGATCGCGGAGAGATGCACCGGTACCAGTTGAGCGGGAGTTTGGCCTGCGGGGTCCATGGCGCGAAGTACCAGTTTAACATCCCGCAGAGCTTAGAGGACTGCCTGAAGCGTATCGGGTAACGGCGCGGATGAAACAGGGTAAGCCGGGCCCGCCGCGGCGGGCTTGTCTGCTCTTCCGAGCCAACGAAAATCAAAAACCAGACAGGCTGAAGCCCGTCCTACTCACTGCGAGCGATTGCCGCGTCGGCGATTTTTTGCGTGGCGCTTGAGATGGGCAGGCGGCGAATCTGGGCAAGCGCCACGATGCGCGCTCCCGTGAGGCGCGGCAAACGCGCGAGGCGAACCAGATACGGTTCCAGGCGGATATTGCGGAAGGTTACTGTGTGGCGGGCGGCCGTGAGCGGCGTAAGGCAGTTTTTCCCGGCCACGCCGAATTTTTCATGCAAGTGCCCGGCGAGGGCCGTGCTCAAATCTTTCCCTGTGGATTCAAGAGCGGGGAATTGCCACAGGCGCGAGAACAGCGCGCCGTCGCCGTCAGGTTGGCGCACGAGCAGGGTGCGTCCGCGCGGATCGAGGAGCACGGCCGCAGCGAGAGTTACTTTCACTGCTGCGCGTTTCTTGCGCGCGGACGGCAATTTTTCCGCGATGCCCAACGCGCGGGCGCGGCACCATTTTTCGACCGGGCATTCCGCGCAACGCGGCGATTTCGGCGTGCACAGCGTCGCGCCCAGTTCCATCATGGCCTGGTTCCAGTCGCCGGGAGCGCTTCGATCGAGCAGTCCTTGCGCCGTGGCATCGAGTTTCCGCCACCTGGCAGGCGCGCGCAAATCGCCCCGCACGGCGCCGATCCGCGCGAGCACGCGCGCGACGTTTCCGTCCAGCACCGCATACGGCTGGTCATAAGCAATGCTCAATACCGCCGCCGCGGTGTAGCGCCCGATGCCCGGCAGCGCCAGCGCGGCTTCGTACTCGCGCGGGAATTCGCCGGCATGCCGCGAGACGATTTCCTTTGCCGCGCGTTGCAAATTCCTTGCGCGGCTGTAATAACCGAGGCCGGCCCAGTTCGCCAGCACGCCATCGGTTGCGGCGCGCGCCAGCGCTTGCACATTCGGGAAGGCCTCGAGGAATCGTTCGTAGTAAGGGACCACGGCCGCGACGCGCGTCTGTTGCAGCATGATTTCAGACAGCCAGATGCGATACGCGTCCCGCGTGCCGCGCCAAGGAAGATCGCGTTTGCGTTGGGCGAACCAGGACTGCATGCGCCGTCTGAAAGTTGGCAATTCCGCTGCGGGAATTTTCAGCATGCTCACCGGCGTGATTTTCGCACATCATTGTTTGCGCGTCACGGCTTTAGCCGCTGGCCTGCTCGATTGCGAGTCATCAATCGCGACCCTCTGTCCTCGAACATTCAGGCCCTAGGGAGCCGCGAGAGCCAGGACGATGGGCCGTCAGCGGCTAAAGAGGCTGCGGAAAAAAGTAGTTTAATGTCATCCCGAGCGAAGCGAGGGATCTGCTTTTTCACCAATCCCAAGAAAAAAGCAGATTCCTCGGGCAAACCGCGCCCTCGGAATGACACTTTTGGATTTTTTCCGAAACCTGTAAAGCCGTTCCGATTATGGAGACCTTTTGTCGTGGCTAAAGCCACGACCCACAAACTCTCAAGGGTATTTGAGCAGAATCTAATTAATTAGAGTGACGACACAAACAGGAAATATGCGGTGTTCCAAAGGTGCGAGGGAATCGTGCCGGGCGCGTGGCTGGTCAGGACAATTTTGAAAATTTCCGGCGAGTCGCCCAGCGTATCCAGGAAGCTTTTGCCCGGCTGCGGCTTCAACGGCGTAACGCTCGCCAGGTAGCGCAAAATGTCATACACGATTTCGCCGGCGCCCATGCGCGGCGTGGCGAAGCCCGCGGAACGAAACTCCATCACGGAGTTGATTTCATAAAAATGCCAGGCCAGGGCGGCGCAAAGACTGACGGCACGCTCGAACCACTCCGCGGTCCGAGCGTCCAATCCCTGCGGCCCGACGTAGGGATCGAAAACCAGCATCACGCGCCGTTCGTCTTCCCGCGCGAATTCTTTTACCTGCAGCGCTCCGGTCCTGGCGGAAGCTTTCCAGTCGACGTGGCGGGCGCTGTCATTGAATTGGTAGTCGCGGATGGCGTAGAGGTCGTTCCCGCGTCCCCGCTGGTAGCTCTCCAGTTCGCCGCTCACCAGCGGAAGAACCTCATAAAATTCCTCCGTGGGCTGGATCCGGGGATACACGACCACTTCGATCGCGGAGTTCACCCGCCGCGTTTTTTGCAGGAAGCCGAATGGGAATCTCGTGCGCAATCCAAGAGCGTCCTGGCGGTAAATTCCGCGCCGGGGAAAAGTCAGCTCCACGTTTTGCCGTACCGTTTGCCGGTGGGGAATGTGGGCGAAATAGACCGGGCGATCCAGAATCTGCGGCGCGGGACCGGAGGGCGCGTTTTCCTGGGCCTGTGGCGCGGCTTCGCTCACGAGCGAGAGGGAAAAGGACGGCACGATCTGCTTGGTATTTTCAAGTTCGGCGATGGCCAGAACGGTGCGCTGGGCGAAAATGTGCTCGGGCAATTCGAGCCGCACATCGACGCCGCTCAGCACCACGCGCGAAAGCAGTCCCGAAATCAGGATTCCAGCGAGCAGGCAGGCCAGAACCATGAACAACAAATTGTTTCCCGTGTTGAGGGCCGCCAGCGCAATCACCAAAATTCCGGCGATGTACACCATGCCCTCGCGCGTCACTTTGTAATCTATCTGGTAGCTCAGCCAGCCCAGCGGCGTGCGCCGCGCCAGCGCCGGCACGACCGTCAACCCCACCCATCCGGCAAGGGCCAGCGCCGAAATCGCCGAGATTCCCGCGAGGAGCAGATGGCCTTGTTCGACCGCGGCCCCGGAATACAGCGCCAGGAAAAGGGCCATCGCCAGAGCGCCCATGGCGATGCCAAAACTGCGCCAACTGGGACGGTCCAGAGTTTCGCGCAGGCGGTTCCACTGGGCCGCGCGCGTAACTCCCACCACTTTGCGCAAAAGCGGAGAGCCGACGCGGCGTTCGACAAATTCGGGATTCATCAGAGAGGGACTGGGGTGGATTCCATGATTTCGCGAAGAACCATTTCCGCCTGCGTCGATTTTTTCTGCGTCGCCGCATAGCGCGAGTTGACCACCACGCGGTGCGCGAACACCGGGAGGATGAGCCGCTTGAAGTCGTCGGGCGTGCAGTAGTCGCGCGCTTCGAGGAAGGCGCGCGCCTGCGCCGCGCGCTGCAGCATCAGCAATCCGCGCGGGCTCACGCCGAGCGTGAGCTGCTCGGAATGGCGGGTTCGTTCGACGATGTCCAGGGCATAGTCCCGCAGGCTGTCGTCCACGCGCACTTTCTCGACGGCGCGCTGCATCACTTCGACTTCCCCCGCTTCCATCACGGGGGTGACTTCGGCCGCGGCGTTGCGCCCGCTGGCATGCTGCTGCATGATCTCGCGCTCGCTGTCGCGCGACGGATATCCCATGCCGATGCGAAGCACGAAGCGGTCCAGCTGCGATTCCGGAAGCGGGTAAGTTCCATGGTGCTCGACGGGGTTCTGCGTGGCCAGCACCATGAACGGCTGCGGGAGCTTGTAGGTGTGGTTGTCCACGGTCACCTGTGCTTCGTTCATGGCTTCGAGCAGCGCGGACTGCGTCTTCGGCGTGGTGCGGTTGATTTCGTCGGCCAGGATGATGTTGGCGAAAATCGGGCCGGGCTTGAAGTCGAAGCGCTGCTCGCTCTGATTGAAGACGCTGGTGCCCACGACGTCCGAAGGAAGCAGGTCGGAAGTGAACTGGATGCGCTGAAAGGAACAGTGGAAGGAATTGGCGAGCGCCTGCGCGAGGGTCGTCTTGCCCACGCCGGGGACGTCCTCGATCAGCAAGTGGCCTTTGGCCATCAGGGCCACAAGCGCAAGGCGGATGACTTCATCCTTGCCGCGAATTACATTCGCAATCGAAGCCTGCAACTGCGCAATCTGGTTGGACGCCGCCGTGGTCATTGGGTTGAAAATCCCTATCGCTTCTGCTACAAACGAACCTTGTCGGATGGGCGATTAGCTCAGTGGTTAGAGCGCTCGCTTCACACGCGAGAGGTCCAAGGTTCAAGTCCTTGATCGCCCACCACTACCGCGCCCTTCCATGTTGCCATCATTTCCTCGAATATCTTAGCGTTTGGCTGCCAAGCTGTGCTCAAAAAGTTTTTGAAGAGAATTTGGAAGCACAGGCACTCTTGCCTGTGCGGGTTTGCGACCGTCGTTGGATCGGGTTCTTGTGCGAGCAGCCTTCAAATCCGCACAGCCGGCCCTTCGCAAGGGCTCGGGATAAAGAGTGGCTATGCTATTCTGAACATGGCGCGAGCAAAGGAACCCGACGTGGGGACGACACTGCGATTTTTCCAGTATTTATCATTGGGCTGTTGGCTGGGCGGCATTATCTACTTCATTTTGTTCACGCAAGGCATTTTTTCCGTGATGCCGACCAAGGATTTGGCGGGGGCGGTGGTGGGGTACTCACTGGCCCGGCTGCATGTTCTGGGGATCGTGGCCGGCTGCATCTACCTTATCGCGACGGCAGCGCAGGAAAGGTCCGTCGCGGCCCTCGCGCGTCCCGCTGCGCTGCTGGTGATTGTCATGATTCTGTGCACCATGGCTTCGCAATATGGCGTCATCGCGCGCATGGATGCGCTGCGCGCGCAGATGGGCTCGGTCGATGCGACGCCGGCGGGGAATCCGCTGCGAGCGGCCTTCGATCGCCAGCACCAGTACTCGGTGTGGCTGGAGAGCGTGGTGCTTTTTTCCGGGCTTGCTGCGTTGTTTCTCACGGCGCGACAGAAATAGTAGGACGGGCTTCAGCCTGTCGGGTTTTGTGCTCGGCTATGACTAAGAAAAGCAGACAGGCTGAAGCCTGTCCTACCTTTGCTTCGCTTTTTTCTGGTCCACGGCGCGCCACAAATACCAGGACGCAATCGAGCGGTAGGGGCGCCAGCGCTCGCCGTGTTCGAGGATCGCTTGCGGCTTCGGCTCCGTCTCGAGACCGTAGACGTGCTGAAATCCTTTGCGAATTCCGTAGTCTTTTGTGGGCAGCACGTCGGCCCGTCCCAGCTGAAACATCAGGAACATCTGCACGGACCACTCGCCGATCCCTCGCACCTGCGTAAGCCGCTCCAGAATTTCTTCCTCGCTCATCCTGCGAATCACGGCCAGCGGAGGAACCGTCCCGTCGATGGTTTTCCTGGCGAGATCCCTCACTGCCGCGATCTTTTGCCGCGACAGACCGGCGCGCCGCAATTTCGCCTTGGTGGCGCGAAGAATTTCTTCCGGAGAAGGGCAGTTGCCGTCCGAGCCCAACGCTTTCACTCGCCCGAAAATCGTGGCCGCCGCCGCACCCGCGAGCTGCTGATAAACAATAGCCCGAAGCAGGCTCTCAAACGGCGGTTGCGGTTTTTGCTTCTTCGTTGGAAATGAGCCGACTTTGCGAATCACGCGCGCCAGATGCCTGTCCACACGGCTAAGCTCGCGCATCACCTGGTCTGCGTCCACGGAATAGTGAGTCTTGGCCATGGCAGAGGACGAAGCATAGGAGGGAGGCACAGCGGCGTCAAGGGCCGGACAGGCTGCCGGTTCTGCCCCCTAACGCTGACTTATCCTCAAGGGCACTTCGCTCGTAATCGGTTGACCCCTTGGCCGGGTACTTGGATACAATGGCCATCACCCCCAGCCTACCCCTCGACAAGGTCGGATTATGTCCAACACTTGGAAACAATGGGAAGGTCAGATCCTCGATGGGAAGTTCGAGCTGCTTCGCTATCTTGGCGAATCCCAACACGGCGCGGTATTTCTCACCGAACGCCGCGAAGGTGAACGCCCAGCTGAAGCTGCCATCAAAATTATTCCCGCGGAGCCGGAAAAAAGCGGACTGCAGCTCTCGCGCTGGCAAATGGCAGCGCAGCTCTCGCATCCTCATCTGATTCCCCTTTATGAAATGGGGCGCGCGGAGCTTGGCGGCGCGCCGCTTGTCTATGCCGTGATGGAGTGCGCCGAAGAGAACCTGGCGCAGGTTCTTCCCGGCCGCGCGCTCACGGCTGCCGAGGCCAGGGACATGCTTGTGTCCGTCCTTGACGTGCTTTCATACCTTCACCGCAAAGGTTTCGTGCACGGACACATCAAGCCGGCCAACATCATGGCCAGCGGCGAGCAACTGAAAGTATCCAGCGACGGCATTTGTCGCGCCGGGGAATCAGCGGATAGCCTCGGCATGCAGGACGCCTACGACGCACCGGAAAATTTCAGCAGCCACCCGCCAATGTCTCGTTCGATGTCGCCTGCCGGTGACGTTTGGTCACTGGGCATCACCTTAGTCGAAACGCTGACGCAAAATCTGCCCGCTGCGCGAACGGCGGAGCAATTGGAACCGGCGCTCCCGCGGTCTCTGCAGGAGCCCTTTCTCGATATTGCGCGGCATTGTCTGAATCTTCAGCCTTCGAGCCGTTGGACAGTGGATCAAATCGCCGCTCGATTGGAAGGACGCGCTCCTGTCCCTCAAGCCCAATCTATCCCGCCCGCCGTCGGGACTCCTTCACCGCCGGTGCAGTCCGTCGCCCGGGCGTCAGGACAACCTGGCAAGCGCCGCAGCTACGCAGTGCCCATTGCAGTAGGGTGCGCGCTGGCCTTGGCCGCAATTCTGGCAGTACCGAAACTCTTGCGCCGCCAAGCAGACGCTCCACAAACTCCCTCCGCCACGGTTGAGCGGCCAGTCGTGCCGCCTGCGCCAAAACAGGCCGCGCCGTCTCCGCAAGAGCGCGCCGCCAAGCCGTACAGAGCGCCCGTTGCGGAGGAAGCGCGGACTTCCAAAGCTCCCGTTCCTGTGCCTGCCTTGATTCATCCCGAGACGCTGCATGAAGAGGAGACCAACACAGTTGCGAGAATCCCGGCTGGCTCCGTCGTCCACGGCGAAGTGGCACACCAGGTCACTCCTGAAGTGCTTCCGTCGGCAAAAAATTCCATTCGCGGCACGGTGAGAGTCAGCGTCAAGGTGAATGTCGACCGGTCGGGAAACGTGGAGGACGCGGTACTCGAATCGCGTGGACCGAGCAAATACTTCGCGCGCGCAGCTCTGGACGCCGCGCAGGATTGGAAATTCAAGGCGCCAAAGGTAGGAGGTCGTGGCGTCCTAAGCACTTGGACCCTGCGATTTGAATTTACCCGTGATGGGACTTTGGTGATTCCCACGCAGGAAATGCCGTAGTGCGATTGTGTGGCGCCGCATGGCCAACCTTGGGCGAGTGCCGCGGAGTTATCCGATCGGATCGTGGCTGTGGCAGGAGTGCAGACCTGGCACCTGGATCGAAACCCATCCTTGCGTCTGTGGGAACTGCTACGTATGCTGGGGTCGAATTCTCAAATGATGTCTTATTTTGAAAAGAACAGAGGAATCATCTGATGCAGACCAACAAAGATACGCAACAGGGGACGTCCGTTTTTCCAGGCGCTCCTAGTTCCATGGGACACGCGAGCTCTTACCTTGGGCCCGGAATGAATTTAAAAGGGGAAATTACCGGAAACGAGGACCTCAAGCTGGACGGCAAGGTGGAGGGTATGGTGTCCATTGGGGGTTTTCGGCTGACGGTGGGACCAAGCGCGCATTTGACAGGCGACATCGTGGCCCGTGAAGCCATGATTTCCGGCGAAGTGAAGGGGGATATCCGGGCTTGCGACCGCATCGAAATTACGAAAAGCGCCTCGATCGTGGGCGACCTGAGCACCGCCAGGATCGTGATTGAAGAAGGCGCTTACTTCAACGGAGACGTTGAGATCGGCAGCAACCCCACGAAGGTCGGCGCGGATTTAGATACCCTTCTCAAAGGCGGTAAAAAGGCGTAAGGGCGATAAAGCAGGAGAAATTGGTTTTACTTTCGACCTCGATCTTCACCCCGCACGTGCGATCCAGCCAATTCCCGTGAGGCCCTGTTATCGGCACGTGGCCCCCCCGGAGGGCGTCAGATTTACGGGTGTGCTAGGATTCCGAATCTATGCAAACAGGGATCATCGGGCTTCCTCAAGTTGGCAAGACCACTCTGTTCAAAATTCTGACGCGCGCGCGGCTCGACGAGAAGGCGGCGCGCGCGGCCACGCACGTCGGCGTGGCGCGCGTGCCGGAGCCGCGCCTGGAACAGCTGGCCAAGCTTTACAATCCGAAAAAGATCACCTATGCCACCGTGGAATACGTTGACGTCGGCGGCATGGTGAAAGACCGCGCCAAGGATTCCGCCGTGCTGGCGCCGCTGCGCGAAGTGGATGCGCTGGCTCATGTGTTGCGGGTTTTCGACGATCCTTCCGTGCCCCATTCCGCGGGCTCGATCGATCCCTTGCGCGACGCCGAGGTGCTGGACCTGGAGTTAATGCTCTCCGACCTCGATCAGATCGCGCGGCGCATCGAGCGCGTGGAAAAAGATCTGAAGAAAAAGAAGGAGCCGGTTCTCGAGCAGGAACTGGTTCTGCTGAACCGCTGCAAGGCGGCCATCGAATCGGAAAAGCCTCTGCGCGAACTGGAATTCAATGCGGATGAACGGAAAACGATCCAGGGCTACAAATTCCTCTCGCAGCGGCCAATGCTGTACGTTTTGAATCTCGGCGACAGCGAAGTCGCCGAGCTGGACACAGCTGTCGAGCGCCACAAGCTGTCGAAACTTGTGGGCCGCCCCAACACCGTCGTGCTTTCGGTTTGCGGGCGCATCGAAGCGGAGCTTGCCGAACTGGAACCGGCCGAGGCCGCCGAAATGCTCGCGGCGTATGGGCTCAAATCTTCGGGGCTCGATCGCATCATTCAGGCGACCTACCAGCTGCTCGGCCTGACTTCGTTTTTCACCGCGGGCGAACCGGAAGTCCGCGCCTGGACAATCAAGCGCGGCATGAACGCGCAAAAGGCCGCGGGCGCGATTCACTCGGACATCGAGCGCGGCTTCATTCGCGCCGAAGTGGTGCGCTGCGAAGATTTGCTTGCCGCGGGGAGCTTGCCGGTGGCGCGCGAACGCGCGCAAGTGCGCCTGGAAGGCAAGGAATACATCGTCCAGGAAGGCGACGTCATTCTGTTTCGCCACAGCGGCTGAAGATGCTGGCTGATCCGTCCATCCACGTTCCCGCTTCCCGCATGATTCTGGCGCTGCTGCTGGGGCTGACGGCCGCGGCGGCGAACATTCTTGGCGGACTATTTATCCTGCACCGCGAATGGTCGCGGCAATATTTGAAATATTTTCTGGCGCTTGGGGCGGGATTCATGCTGGCCGCGGCGATTCTCGAGATTCTTCCCGAGTCGGTGGCCCTGACGGGAAGCCTCGCGTATTTCCTGGTGCTGGTCGGATATTTCATCGTTCATTTTTTTGAGCACACACTCGCGCCGCATTTTCATTTCGGAGAAGAAACGCACGTCGAGCATTTTGTGCCGCAGCACGCCGGAATTTCCGCGTTGCTGGGGCTCTCGATTCACACTTTTTTTGACGGCGTGGCCATCGCCTCCGGGTTTCTGGTTTCCGGCTGGCTGGGCGGCGTAATTTTTCTGGCCATCGCCTTGCACAAAATCCCGGAAGGTTTTACCGTCGCTTCGCTGATGCTGGCGAGCGGGCAGAGCCGCCGCACCGCGCTTCTGGCCGCAATCTGGCTGGGCGTCGCAACGGTTACCGGCGTTCTGCTGATGGGTTTGCTCCATTCACAGGTCGGTTATGCGTTGCCCATTTCGGCGGGAGTCACCCTGTACGTCGCCGCGACCGACCTGATCCCGGAGGTGAACCGCGAGCCTGACACGCGCATGGCGTTGCTCGTTTTCCTCGGCGTTTCGCTGATGTTGCTGCTTGCCAGGCTGTTTCATGCTTGAGGTAGCACAGGCACTCCTGCCTGTGCGGTTTTGTGGATTGCCCCTTCGCTGCAGATTCACATACGGTCGCAAAACCCGCACAGGCAAGAGTGCCTGTGCTACTAAAACCCAACATTGAATTCTGGGCGTGTCGGATGTATGTTGCCGTTCAGAGCTTAAACCAAGAGCAAAATCGCAAATTGGGGGAATCCATGAGCCATCCGCCTAGCCGGCGAACTCTGCTTAAGTACGGAACAGCCGCGGCCGCTTCCGCGGCGCTCGGAAATTTCGCACTGGCTCAGGGCAAGACCAGCGCGCAGCAACGAGTCGTCGTGATCATGTTTGACGGCTTCGATCCGCGCTACCTGGCGGAAAGCAAAATGCCTGTGCTCGGCCAATGGAAACGCGACGGGATCTATAAACAAGTGAAAGGCGTGATGCCTTCCGTCACCAACGCCAACAATGCCTCGATTTGCTGCGGGACTTGGCCCGAGATGCACGGGATCATTGCCAATTCCTATTTCGACGAAAAAAGCGGGGAAGAGCTCTACGTGGAATCCGCCGACATGGTGCTCGCTCCCACGCTGTTTGAACGCGCCGGCCGCCATGGCGTGAAGTCGGCGCTGCTTTCCAGCAAGGCCAAGACCGCCACTCTTCTTTTGCGCGGCGCTGAAATTGTGCTCACGGCGGAGAGCCCCACGCCCGATTGGGTTCAGAAACTCGGTCCCGCGCCGGTCATTTATAGTCCGGATATTAATTATTGGCTGATGGGGGCGGCCATCAACATCCTCAAGACTCGCCCGGACATTGGCGTTTTGTACGTACACACCACGGATTATCCCATGCACATGTGGGCTCCCGAGGCGCCGGAATCGAAAGAGCACCTCGCGCGCATGGACGACTTGATCGGCCAGGCCATGAAAGCGGCTCCCGACGCGGCGTTCCTGGCCACCGCGGACCACGGAATGAACGCCAAAAGTTTGTGCTGGGACCTCGAGCAAGTCTGCGCCGGCAAGGGAGTCCCGATCCGAAAGGCCGTGTCCACCGGACGCGACCGCTACATGAAGCATCACCGGGGGTGCAGCGGGGCAGTCTATATCCACCTCAAGGATCCGCAGGACGCGGCGCGGGTTCAAGATATTCTGTCTGGTGTAAAGGGAGTCGAGCGGATTCTCTCGCGCGAAGAGGCTGCGAAAGAATTCAAATTGATGGCCTCGCGGATCGGGCACCTCGTCGTGGTCGGTGACAAGGACACCGTGTTTGGCGAACTTGACGATGAGAAGGAAAATTTTCCCGGGCTTCGCTCGCATGGCTCCTTGCACGAAACGGATGTTCCACTTTTCGTCTACAACGCGAAGAACGCCCCGTCCCCCGATTATTTCAACCACAATCTTGATTTGGCGCGCTGGCTTTATCCAAGCTGAAGCAGGGCGTCGATTCTGGATGTCGACCGCAGGGTCAAGAGCCCGACAGTACAGCGGTTACCCGTATCGTCACATACATCGACAGCTACCGCTAGGGTGCCGACGCCAATGGAAGCACACTGGGGACGGCCTTGGAGGCAGAAGATGGATTCCATTCCTCTCTCCGGCAGCTCGCATCGAGATTTTCTCAGGACTGCTTTTGCCCCAAACTCTTCCACGAAATTTGGGGCTCTCTTGTTTGCTCTGCTGCTGCCGCTGACCCAGGTAGGGGCACAAAGATCCCTTCCGCCCGGTTATATAAACGACGGCTCTGACTGGTGGTCTTCGATTGTGGGAGATTCTCAAGCAATGAACGCCAAGGTACAACACCGATTGCCTGCGCCCGCGAATTTTCGAATTCTCGGAATTACATTGGGCGATAATGATTCCGGAGATTTCTCGGACGTAGTCGCCAAACTAGGAAAGGCTGCGGTTACTTCGCGAGGCGATGGGGCGGAGTCGCGGGACCAGATATGCTACGTATCTTCAGGAAGGGCTGAGAAGGTTCACCTCATCTTTGAGCACAGTGAAACCATCAAATCATTCTATCTTTTTTCAGGTGGCTCTGAGTGGACTGGAAGCGACCGTTGCGTTAAATCCGACCTCATTTCAGAGAGCTTAGGCACGGCCTCTGGAATCCATCTTCGGCAAAGCAGAATGGAAATGGAATCAATGCTCGGTCAGCCTTCAGCCACGTATGACGACAAGAGGACAGTGTATTCATTTGAGGGTGAGCGGACACTGTCGCCAGAGGATTATAAGAGGCTGCATCCGCATTCTTCGAGCTTTCCAAATGAAACGCTCGTTTGGACCGTAGATGCTCGAATCGATGCCAGATTCGAGAATTCCAAGCTCGTGTACCTGGCGGTTTCAAGATCAGAGGTCAATTAATTCACGCAGGCTTGGTTGCCTATAGATTTTAGTGCCACCATGTTGTTGATGTGACTAGATTTACGAGACGCACGGATTGTCCCTTGCTCTACTTGGCTTTCGCAACTTTTTGACAACAAACGGGTTTGATAAGCTGTGGAGGTTATGGCTAGGACCGACGTCCAATTGATGCTGGACGTGAAAGCCGGGGACGATCAGTCCTTTGAGCTTTTGCTCCGCAAGTACAGGACTCCACTGGTCAATTTCCTTTACCGGATGGTCCGCGACACGGCCGTCGCGGAAGACCTGGCCCAGGAAGTTTTTCTCCGCGTCTATCGTGCTCGCCAGGAATACGCTCCGAGCGCCAAGTTCACCACCTGGATGTTCCGCATCGCTACGAATCTGGCGCTCAATTCCGTGCGCGACAACCGGCACCGCCAGATGGAAATTTCCATGGACCAGACGGTGGACTCCGGTGAGAGCGAGCAGCCCGCGCTGGAAGTTCCCGACTGCGCGCCCAGCGTCGAACAGGAACTCGTTGCGCGTTGCCGGGCGGAAATGATTCTGAAAGCGATTCACGCGCTGCCCGAAAAACAGCGGGCCGCCGTGTTGTTGCACAAATATCAGGAACTGGATTACGACGAGATCGCGCGCGTTCTGGAATGCTCGGAAAGCGCGCTGAAATCGCTGCTGTTTCGAGCTTATGAAACGTTGCGCGTCGAGCTGGCGCCACTCGTGAGCCCTACGGTGAGGGTGGATCGAGTGCCGGCCGACCGCAGCGGACAGCCCGCCTGCTAATGGGATGGGTTGCGTTTGACGCCTGCCTGATTGGAAGTATGGTGAGGAAGTGAGGGTCATATGTTTGGCAAAGAAAAAAGCAGTGTGAAACAGTGTGCTGCGCTGGAAGGGAAATTAGTCGAATACCTGGATGGGCGCGCCCGGCCTGCCGACCGTCACGCCGTCGAGGAACATCTGTCGGGCTGCGCATCCTGCCGCTTGCGCGCCGAGGAGTTCCGCGCGCTGTGGACCGCGCTGGACGATCTTCCGGAAGTCTCTCCATCGCCCGCATTTGATGCAACATTGAGCGCGCGCATTGCCGCGGAGCCCGCGCGGCGCAGTTTCTGGGACTGGCTGCCGTCGCCGAGACTGGCGTTCGCGGTTACAGTGCTCGTGGTCATGTCTGCCTGGCTGTCTTCTGTCCCGCGAGTTACGACCAATCCAGCGGTTGTGAGCCAGGTAAGTCAGGCCGGTCAGGTTTCGCCGGAATCGGATTTTGGCATGATCCGGGATTTGGCGGTTCTCGAGAATTTCGACGTGGTCTCCAAATTTGACGCGCTTTCCGAGTTGCCTGTTACTCAGGGTAGGCCAACGGACGAAGGGGTAAGAGAATCCAGGTGATGAAGCTGCGATTCCAATTCGACGCCGTACTCGCCGCCGGGCTGGCGGTGGGACTCTTGTGCGGCTCATCGTATGGGCAACGATCCAACGCGGCCCCTCAACAAGAGGGCGAACCTGCGCGCCAGGCGCCGCGGCCGCAAGTACGGCCCAGGCTGCACAACGCCCTTCCCCCCGCGGGAAATCCAAACAGTTTGGCCCCTAAAGCCATCGAGAGGCTCCAGGAATTGCCGCCGGAGAAGCAAGAGCAGTTTCTGAGGAACAACCAGCGTTTCAATAGCCTACCGCCGGAACAGCAGGCACAGATCCGCCAGCGCCTGGAATCTTGGAACCGCCTGACTCCCCAGCAGCAGCAGGCTTTGCGCGATCGGCAGCACGTATGGGAGCAAATGACGCCTGAGCAGAGGAGATATGTTCAGCAGTCTCTGTTTCCGCGCTGGCAGCAGATGCTCCCCGCGCGGCGCCAGGCCATCCTGCAACGCCTGCACTCGCTGCGCACCCTAAGCGAAACGGAGCGCCAAGCCAAGCTTAACGATCCCGCCTTCACTGAGGGATTGAATCCCGAGGATCGCGAAATGCTGGGACAACTGGCCCACCTGCATGTCGGCATGGCCCCCGATTCGCCCGGGTTGTAAAGCGCCGTTGCCTGCGGCCGCGAATTCTCCGGGAATTTCGATTCCTTGCCGCGAAATCGCCAAAAAAATCGGGCCGCAGTAACTCTTACGAAACAATTTTGCGAAAATGTTACAGAAAGCGGCGCTCCAAATCTAGTCTGAATTCTCGACAGGAGCACAATCTGTAGTGGTTCTGGGCAAATACACCACAAGACTTCCAAATATCCACAAATAATTTTTCAGCTTCTACAGTTTTCCCTTGACAAGCAATCGAAGCTGACTAGAATCGTGGCACAAAGTGGGAGATAGTGGCAGCAAGTGAAACGTAGTGGCGAAGTTGATGGGGTTGTGAAGCGCTAAAGGGGACTACAAGTGAGGGGCGAACGCTCGACAGGTTCTCTGGGCCGACGACTACATGCTAAGGGGAAACATTCCGGCAAGAGTGGACGAGAAGGGCCGTCTCAAAATACCCGCGGCCTTTCTGGAAGAGCTCAAGGCATTTGGCGGGCAGTTCTACGTCACGAGCGAAACCGGTGATTACGCCCGGATCTTCCCAATGAAAATCTGGGAGGAGCTGGAGAGCAAGCTAGCCAGGCTCTCTTCGCACAACCGTACCAAGCAGAAGTTTTTGACCTGGACGAACTATTACGGCCAGGCGGTGGAAGCAGACAGCCAGGGCAGGATCCTGATTCCACCGGTGTTACGGGAAGCTGCGCAAATGAAGGGCGATGTGGACGTGATGGGGCACCTGACGTACCTGGAAGTTTGGAATCACAACCGGTCTCTGGAGAACCTGAAGAAGAGTCCGATCACGGATGACGACCTGAAGATCCTGGACGAACTGGGCATCTAGTTTGAACGTTGAGCACAAGCCAGTGCTCGTCGAAGAGACGATCCACTGGCTGGCAATCAAGCCGGGCGGTTTGTATATCGACGCCACCGTTGGGCTCGCGGGGCACGCAATTGAAATTGTCCGGCGGCTTGGGACCGGCGGGCGGTTGGTGGGCCTGGATCGCGATACGCAGGCGTTGGAAATCGCGCGGGGCCGGCTGGCGGAGTTCGGGGACAAAGTGACGTTGGTGCACGCTAACTTTTCACAAATCGGCGAGGTTTTCGCGGAGCGAAGTCTTCCTCCCGCCGATGGCGTGCTGGCGGACCTGGGCGTATCGAGCATGCAGCTGGATTTGGGCGAGCGCGGTTTTTCGTTTCGAGCGCGCGGCCCGCTAGACATGCGCATGGACCGCGACATGGAAGAGACGGCTTCGGATATTGTGAACACGGCGGATGAGAAAGAACTCGCCGACCTGCTCTACCAATACGGGGAAGAGCGGGATTCACGCAGAATCGCCAGGACAATAGTTCGCGCGCGTCCCATACGGGACACCGAACACCTGGCAACGGTTGTGGCAGGGGCTCGAAACGTAAGGGGAAGGCAGAAGCTGCATCCCGCGACAAAAACGTTTCTGGCGCTGCGGATTGCGGTGAATCGAGAGATGGAGGAACTCGGGCAGTTTCTTTCTAGGGTTCCTGCCACACTATCTCCAGGCGGCCGGTGGGTGATGCTCAGCTATCACTCGCTGGAGGACCGCCAGGTCAAGCAGTGCTTTCAGCGCCTCGCCCAGCAGGGTGCGCTGAAAATTCTCACCAAAAAAGTGATTCCAGCTTCGGACGCGGAGATTGCGGCCAATCCGCGGGCGCGCAGCGTGAAGATGCGCGCGGCCGAAAAGATCGATCCCGACCAGCACGGGATGCCGCAAGAGGAAGCGTGGCTGAGATGACCGAGTTCTTTACCATCAAACAGATTGATAATTCACGCCTAGTGCGGTTCGTGGCGCCCCACCATATGCGCGAATGCGCGCGCGTCGTTTCGCTGGGCGGATTGATCGCCCTGGGCGCATTCCTGTACGCCTGGCAGCACTTCGAGGCGATCCAGCTACGCTACGAACTTGAATCGCTGCGCAGCGAACGCTCGCAGGCCAGTGAACTCAACCAGGAACTCAAATTGGAAATTGCGGGATTGCGCGCGCCGGGACGCATCGACATCATTGCGCGGCGGCAGCTGGGTCTGACCGCTCCCGCGCCCGGTCAGGTGGCTCCGATGGAACTGCCGCCAAACGCGGTTGTGGCCGAGGCGCGCCCGGCGAACGTCCAGGCAGCGCGGCAATAAGGCTTCTTTTGGCGGCATCGCATCGCGTCGCTCCCGAAGTAAAAGTAAAAGAATTGGAAAGGTAAACCGGAGCCGCCCGGCCAGACGGACGTGCCCGAGCCTCACGACTGTTCGGCCCGGAATTCCCGGCGAAAATATGGATCTTCGCAGTCCCCGGACCCGGATCATAATTGTTGCTGCCCTCGCGGCGCTGTGGACCGGGGCGGTGTTCGGACGGCTGGCCTACCTGCAATTGTTCCGCTACAGCGAATATTATTCCCGCGCGCAGCACCAGCAACGGCTCATTGTGGACGTGGGCGCGAGCCGCGCCGAAATTTTTGACCGCAACATGAATCCGCTGGCGATGAGCGTTCCCGTGGATTCGGCCTTCGCCGTGCCCTCGGAAATTGCCGATCCCGACATGGTGGCGCGCTTGATCGGCAAAGTGCTGGACACTCCGTCCGACGAAATCGCCACGCGCATTGCCAGCTCTCATTCGTTCGCGTGGATTGCGCGCAAACTGCCGCCCGAAAAAGCGAACCGCATCGCAGCGATGAATTTGCGCGGAATTTATTTTCAGCGGGAAGGCGGACGGTTCTATCCGAAACGCGAACTCGCCGCGCATGTACTCGGCTACGTGGACATCGACGAGAAGGGACTCGGAGGAATCGAGTACTCCCTCGATGATAGCATTCGCAGCAAGCCGGGCAAGATGCTGATCCTGGCCGATGCGCACCGCCGCTGGTACGACTCCTCAGACAAGGCTCCGGACATGGGCACGAGCGTGGTGCTCACGCTTGACGAAAAAATCCAGTACATCGCGGAAAAAGAATTGGCGCAGGCGATTCAAGACACCCACGCCAAGTCCGGAACGGTCATCGTGGAAAATCCGAATTCCGGCGAGCTGCTGGCCGTGGCGAACTGGCCGACGTTCAATCCCAATGCGGCGAAGGACAGCGCTCCGGAAGCGCGCGTGGACCGCGCGGCGAGTTCGCTGTACGAGCCCGGCTCGGTCTTCAAGATTGTCACGCTCTCCGCCGCCATCGATCAGGGCGTCACGAATCCGGACGAAGTGGTGGATTGCCAGAACGGCGCAATCTATATCGCCGGGCACCGCATTCGGGATCACAAGGCGTACGGCCTGCTCACCGTTTCGCAGATTCTTCAATACTCGAGCGATGTCGGCGCGATCAAAGTCGGCTTGCGCCTCGGAGCGCCAAAATTTTACGACTACATTCGAGCCTTCGGATTCGGGCAACTAACCGGCGTGGATGTGCCGGGCGAGAGCCGCGGGAAGCTGCGGCGGATCGAAAATTGGACGCCGGTTTCGGTGGGTTCGATTTCCATGGGGCAGGAAATCGGCGTGACGCCGCTGCAGATGATTTCGGCGCTGTCGGCGATGGCCAATGGCGGCTTGATCGTCAGGCCGCACGTGGTGCGCGAGATGCGCCACGGCAACCAGGTCAGCGAGCCTCCGGATGCGGAGATGCTGCAGCGGCGCGTGATCAAGGAAACGACGGCGGCGTCCATGCGCCGCATGCTCGAAGGCGTGGTGCTGGGCGGCACGGGAAAGAAGGCCAAGCTGGATGGCTACACTTCGGCGGGGAAGACCGGAACGGCGCAGAAATACGATCCGGAGACGGGACGTTACTCCACGCATGAATTGATTGCTTCTTTCGTGGGCTTCGCACCGATCAACACCCCCGCGGTGACGGTCTACGTGCAACTGGATTCGCCGGCGGGCGCGCACGAAGGCGGGCAGGTTGCCGCGCCGGTGTTCAAGCAAGTCGCGCAGCAGGTGCTCGCGTACCTGGAGGTGCCGCGCGACGTCCCTATTTCTGCGGAAACACTCCGGGCAAGCCGCGAGCGGACCGCGCGCGAGAAGGATGATAATTTGACGGATGTGAGCGATTTCGATCCAGTGCAAACCTCAGGGGCCGCAGCAGTGGATGAACCGCTTCCCGCAAATTCACATCCCGCTCCCGCTGCCGCGGCGCCGACGGTGGAGTTTGCCGAGGGCGAAGGAATCCCCGCGCCGCAATTCCTGGGAAAAACCGTGCGCGACGTGACCCAAGAGTGCCTGCAAATGGGGCTGACACCTGTTTTGGTCGGCACGGGAATCGCAACGGAACAATCTCCGGAGCCGGGAGCCATGATCCGCCGCGGGAGCCGGATCACGGTGCAATTTGCTCGCGGCGCCTCGCTATTGTCGGCGGCCCGTGGGAAAGTCAAGTGAGGGCGAAGGCGGGAACTTTGGCGGAAAAGGACGAAAGTGGAGCGCATATGACGCGGGCAGGAACAGCACATGTCGCGGCGCGGCTGGCGAAGCTGTTGCGAGGCATCGAAACGCGCACGGCAGTCGCGCAAAGCGACCTGGAAGTTTTGGAAATTGCCTATGACAGCCGCCTGGCGAAACCCGGGACGTTGTTCGTCGCCATTCGCGGAGAAAAAACAGACGGCAACAAATTCGTCACCGACGCTGTGCAACGCGGAGCCGTTGCTGTCCTCAGCGATCAGTCGAATCCCGGCACGCTTCCGGCGGAAATTCCATGGATACAAGTTGCGGACGCGCGCAATGCGCTAGCGATCTCCGCAGCCAATTATTACGGGCGTCCCGCGGAAGTGCTGAAGCTCATCGGGGTGACAGGGACGAACGGAAAAACCACGACTTCCTATCTGGTGGATTCGATTTTGCGCGCGGCGGGCTGCGAAGTCGGGCTCCTGGGCACAATCGGCTACCGGCTGGTGCGTGACGCGATCCCCGCGCCAAACACTACGCCTGAATCGCTCGATCTTCAGAAGTACCTGGCCAAAATTGTTGGCGCGGGAGGCACGCACGCGGTGCTGGAGGCCAGTTCGCACGCGCTGGCCATGGACCGATTGTGGGGCTGCCCGTTCGCGGTGGCGATTTTCACGAATCTGACGCGCGACCATCTCGATTACCATAAAACTTTTGAGGAGTACTTCGCGGCCAAGCGACGCTTGTTTGAAGGCACGGGCGCGGCGGCCCCGGCCACGGGCGTGATTAACCGCGATGACGAATATGGGCAAAAGCTTTCGGGTCTGGCGTCGCGCACGCTGACGTACGGCCTGGAACCCGGCGCGGACATCACCACACGCAAACCGGCGATATCCCTTTCCGGCATCGAGTTCACAGCGGAAACTCCGGCCGGGAAGATCGAGATTCGCTCCAGACTTGTCGGGTGGCCCAACGTATACAACATTCTGGCGGCAGTCGGTGCCGGAGTGGCACTCGCTCTCCCCAAAGAAGTCATCGCCGCTGGTGTGGCGCAGCTTTCGGCCGTGCCCGGCCGCTTCGAGCGTATCGAAGCGGGACAGCCGTTCCTCGTCATTGTGGATTACGCGCATACCGATGACGCGCTGCGCAACCTGCTCGCCACGGCAAAGGATCTGCACCCCGATGGCAGGATCATCACCCTGTTTGGCTGCGGTGGGGATCGCGACCGCACCAAGAGGCCTCTTATGGGAGAGGCGGCGGGGCGCGCCAGCGAAATCGTGGTGCTGACGTCGGACAACCCGCGCAGCGAAGACCCTCTGCTAATCATCAATGACGTGATTGTCGGCGTGCAGCGCACCAAAGCAAAGTTGTTCGTGGAGCCGGACCGGCAAAAGGCCATCGAAGTCGCGCTGGATGAGGCGCGTTCCGGGGATATCGTGCTCCTCGCGGGAAAGGGGCATGAGACGTACCAGGTGTTGCGTGACCGCACGATTGAGTTTGACGACCGCGCAGTGGCGCGCCGCGCCCTGAAGCAACGCGGCTATGGGGATTGACGGAATTGCAGGATGGGAAAGAACTTCAGGGGTTAAAACCCCTGAAGAAAGTGCAGCATTAAAGTCATGCCTGCGGTTCCACCGTCAGGGTGAAAAGGGATGACCCACAAACCGATATTGTTCTTCGGCAAGTGGTTTTGTTCCTCGGCGAGTGGTTTTGTTCCTTGGCAAGCAGCTTTGTATCGCGGGCAATGGTGCGGCATGGAACTTGCTCTCTAGTTTGTAAGGGACGCTGCTCCAAGGGTGAACCCAGACCAGTGAAGCCCAGCCCCTTGAGGACGTTATGCGGTGGACAGTTGAAGAAGTGGCTCGCGCTCTGGGTGTTAGGCCGCCCGGAGGCGTCGACCTCCTGGCCCGGCTGGCCGGTGTCTCGATTAATTCTCGCACCGTGGCTCGCGGCGAGCTATTCGTGGCCATACACGGACCGCGTCACGATGGACACAGCTATGTCGTGGCGGCTCTGGAAGGTGGCGCACTGGCCGGGGTCGTGGCCGGGGACCGCCTGTCCGGATACGCCGAGCAGTACCGATCGAAGCTGCTCGCGGTTCCGGACACCCTCGCCGCGCTCCAGAATCTCGCCCAGGCCGTACGAACGCGCTGGGGGCGGCGCCTGGCAGCGGTCACCGGGTCGGCCGGAAAAACCACTACGAAGGAAATTCTGGCGGCGCTGCTGGCCGCGAGGTTCCGCGTACTGAAGTCGGAAGGCAATCTGAACAACGAGTACGGCCTGCCGCTGCAATTGCTGCGGCTGGAGGAGGCGGACGAAGCCGCGGTTGTGGAATTGGGGATGTCCCATGCGGGCGAACTGAAGCGTTTGGCGGAGATCGCGCGGCCGGACGTGGGCGTGGTCACGTGCGTCGCGCCGGTGCACTTGGAATTTTTCGCGTCGGTGGATGAAATTGCGCTGGCCAAGCGCGAATTGATCGAAGGGCTCGCGGGCCGCGAGAGCGTCGCGGTGCTGAATGCCGACGATCCGCGCGTGGCGCGTTTCGCGCAAGTCGCCCCCGGGCGCGTGGTCACATTTGGCGCCGCCGGGCGCGCCGATTTCCGCGCGGAAAATATTCAAGACCGCGGATTGAATGGCAGCGAATTTGATTTGCTGGGCCCGGAGGGCCGCGCGCGGCTGCGCTTGCCTCTTGCCGGGCGCCACAATATTTCTAACGCGCTCGCGGCGCTGGCAGCGGCGAGCGTGTGGGGCGTAGGCGCGGCGGAGGCCAGGGAAATTTTTCCGAAGCTGGAGGCCACCGGCATGCGCGGCCGCGTCCTGCAGTATGACGCGGGATTTACCGTAATCAACGATTGCTATAACTCGAATCCCGTGGCTCTGGCGGCGATGGTTGAGCTGCTCACAAACACGCTCGCGGAGGGGCGTCACATCCTGGCAGCCGGTGAAATGTTGGAGCTGGGTCCCGCTTCCCCCGAGTTGCATCGCGAGGCCGGGCGCGCGGCCGCGGCCACCGGAAAACTCGGTTGGATCATCGGCGTGCAGGGCGACGCGGAGAATTTTGTTCGCGGGGCTGTGGAAGACGGCCATCCCGCGGCGCGGGCGAAATTTTGCGCATCGTCGGCCGAGGCCGGGGCGTTCCTGGAAAATTTGATGGAGCGGGGAGATGTTCTGCTGGTCAAAGGTTCGCGCGGCGTAAAAATGGAAAGAATTGTCGAGGCACTCGATTCCCGCTTCGCGCGCGCGAACGCCGAGCCGGCTGCTTCCTTAGCAAGCGGCACGCCCAAGGAGCGTGCCTGAGATGCTGCTCTACCTCTTCTACCACGTGCTCCAGCCCTACTTTCACGCGCTCAACGTGTTTCGTTACATCACTGTCCGGACGGCGCTCGCCAGTATAACGGCGCTGTCGATCACTCTCGTGCTTGGCCCCTGGGTGATCCAGCGCTTGAGCGATCTGCAAATCGGGCAATTCATCCGCGAAGAAGGTCCGAAGAGCCATCAGGCCAAGGCCGGGACGCCAACGATGGGCGGAGTGCTCATCGTGGGCTCGACCCTCGTTCCCACGCTGCTTTGGGGAGACCTGGAAAACGATTACGTGTGGCTGGCGGTTCTCACCATGCTGGTGTTCGGGATCATCGGTTTCATCGACGATTACAGCAAGGTGGCGAAAAAGATGAATCTCGGATTGACCGGGACGCACAAATTCTCCCTGCAGATTATCGCCAGCTGCTGCGTGGCCATCACTCTGATCACGCTCACGGCCAGCGGCACATACTCCACGCAATTAAGCATTCCGTTTTTTAAGAATTTTCGTCCGGACCTGGTGATTCATTCGATGCTCTCGACCCAATATCTCTGGTGGCTCGCCTACATGCCGTTCTTAATTTTCGTGGCGCTGGTGATTGTGGGCTCTTCCAACGCCGTGAATCTGACGGATGGCCTTGACGGGCTGGCGATCGGGTGCGTGGTCGTGGCCGCCGGGGCGCTTACGGTTTTGACGTACGTGACCAGCTTCGCGCGGTTCTCGGAATATCTGGATATCCCGCACCTGCCGCAGGTGGGCGAGTTGACAGTTTTTTGCGGGGCGCTGGTAGGATCCTCGCTCGGATTTCTGTGGTACAACGCGCATCCCGCCGAAGTGTTCATGGGCGACGTGGGCTCGCTGGCGCTGGGGGGCTCGATCGGAATGGTGGCGGTGGCCATCAAGCAGGAAATCCTGCTGTTTTTTGTGGGCGGGGTATTCGTGCTGGAAGCGCTGTCCGTAATCTTGCAGGTATTATCATTTCGCTTAACAGGAAAGCGCATTTTCCGGATGTCTCCGCTGCACCACCATTTCGAGCTAGGAGGGTGGAGCGAATCGAAAACCATTGTGCGGTTCTGGATCGCGGCGCTGGTCTTTGCGCTGTTCTCGCTGACCACGCTCAAATTGAGGTAGCCGTTGAAACCGATCATCGAACTCGCGGGCAAACAGGTGTTGGTGGTGGGGCTGGCGCGCACGGGCATCGCCACGGCGCTGTTTTGCGCGGAGCGGGGAGCGCGCGTCACCGCCTCCGAGGAGCGGCCCGAGCCGGAAATTGCGGAAGCAGCGGCGAAGCTGCGCGCCGCGGGCGTCACCCTGGAACTCGGCGGCCACCGCCCGGAAACTTTCGTCCGGCAGGATTTGATCGTGCCGAGCCCCGGCGTGCCGCCGACGATGGCAGCACTGGCCGCCGCGCGCGTGATCGGAGTCCCGGTGTGGAGCGAAATTGAACTGGCCTGGCGGTTTCTGCGCGGGCGGCTCATCTGCATCACCGGCTCGAACGGCAAGACCACCACAACTTCGCTCATCGGCCACATCCTGGAAACCGCGCGGGTGCCGGTGCAGGCCGCGGGAAATATCGGCACGCCGCTGATCTCGCGCGTGGACATTTCGAGCGACGCGAGTTTCACGGTGGTGGAGGCCAGCAGCTTTCAGCTGGAATCGATTTTGGCGTTTCGTCCGGACATTGCCGTGCTGCTCAACGTCACCGCGGACCATTTGGACCGCCACGGATCGATCGAAGCGTATGGCGCAGCGAAGGCCCGCATGTTTGAAAATCAGACGGCGGAAGACGCCGCGATCCTCAACGCGGACGATGCCATTGCGCATCAATATGCGCCCTCCGGGCCGCGCGTGTTCTGGTTCAGCCGGAAGAAACGCGTGGCCAGCGGATGCTACTTGCGCGGCGAGGAAGTTGTTTTCCGGAGCGACGGCACCGAATCGATATTGCTGGAGCGCAAAATGATCGGTCTGCGCGGGAGCCACAATATTGAAAATGTTCTGGCGGCGGCGGCGGCCGCGAAGCTCGCCGGTGTCGAGCCGGCCGCGATTGCGGAGGGAGTGCGCACGTTCGCGGGAGTGGAGCACCGGATCGAATACGTCGCCACCATATCGGGAGTGGAATATTTCAACGACTCCAAGGCCACCAATGTCGATGCCACGCTCAAGGCGCTGGACGCTTTTCCGGGGAATGTCGTGGTGATCCTGGGCGGCAAGGACAAAGGCAGCGACTACAAGATTCTGCGCAAGGCGCTGCGCAGCCATGCGCGCCTGGCGCTGCTGATCGGCAGCGCCGCGGACAAGATCGAAGCGGAACTTGGCGGCGTCATCCCTGTGGAGCGCGCGGGGACGCTGGCGCGCGCTGTGGAGACAGCTTCGCGGCACGCGCAGCCCGGCGACACCGTGCTGCTGGCGCCGGCCTGCGCGAGCCTCGATCAGTTTGAAAATTACGAGCACCGCGGACGCGTCTTCAAGCAGCTCGTCCGTGAACTTGAAAAAAAACACGCGGCCTGATTCGCCGCGGGAAAGGTTTTCCGGAAAACACATGCCCCGGCCAATCCAGACCGACCGATGGATGTTTGGCACGACACTGGCCCTGTGCCTGATCGGCGCGCTCATGGTCTTCAGCGCTTCGGCCGTCACGGCGCGCGACCAGTACGGAAACGGCTCGCACTTCCTGCTGCGCCAGCTCCTCTGGCTGGCTTTCGGGCTCGGCGGAATGATGGCGGTCATGAATCTGGATTACCGCAAACTGCGCAAGCCCGAAGTCATTTTCACCGCCCTGTTTGGCGTGCTGGCGCTGCTGGCGGGCGTTTTCTTTCTGGATAAGTCGCACGGGACGCATCGCTGGATTCAAGTGGGCCCGGCCAACCTGCAGCCTTCCGAACTTGCCAAGGTGGCTGTCATTTTTTATCTGGCGTGGTTTCTGGAGAGGCGCCGGCGCCCGGAAGGATTCGGGATGAACGACTGGAAGCGCACGATCCTTCCGGCGATCGCGCCGGTGCTCGTGTTTGTGGGATTGGTGATTCTCGAGCCGGACCTCGGAACCGCGGTGGAAATATTTATCATCGCGGTGGCCATGCTGTATGTGGCGGGGCTGAATGTGAAATACATTGCCGGCGCCGGCCTCGCCGCGATTCCCATCGTTTATTTGTTGATTGTGCGCGTGCCGTACCGCCTGGAACGCGTGATTGCGTTTCTGGATCCCACGGTGGATCCGCAGGGCCGCGGCTTTCAGCTTTTGCAATCCCTGATCGCGGTCGGGTCGGGCGGATTCACCGGCGTCGGGCTGATGGAGAGCAAGCAAAAATTGTTTTATTTGCCTGAAGCGCATACCGATTTTATTTTCGCGGTTTTGTGCGAAGAACTGGGGTTCATCGGCGGGGCCATCGTGCTTTCCTTGTTTGCGATATACGGCTGGCGCGGAATTCGCTCCGCATTCAGGACCACGGACGAATTCGGCCGCTTCGCCGCGCTGGGCATCACGGTGATGATTCTGAGCCAGACGCTGATCAATCTCGGCGTGGTTCTGGGGATGATGCCGACCAAGGGGATTCCGCTGCCGTTCATCAGCTATGGCGGATCGAGCCTGCTGGTGATGCTGCTGGCCACCGGCGTTCTCCTGAATATCAGCCGGCAGGTGGATTAGATCACGAGGAGTTGTTGCGCCGGCGCCCCGCCGACGGTTTTGCAATGTGGCGAAGGCGGAAAAATCGGCGGCGGGACGCCGGCGCTACGAAAGGCTGGCGATCGTGACGATTCGGGGCAACGAAGATTGAAACTGTTAATAGCGGGCGGCGGCACGGGCGGCCACGTATTTCCGGCTCTGGCGGTGGCCAGGGAATGGATGTCGCGAGAAGGAGAAAGGGAAGTGGTGTTCGTGGGAACGCAACGCGGGATTGAAGCGCGGCTGGTGCCCGAGGCGGGGTTCGCTTTGGAAACGATTCGCTCGGCGGGGCTCAAGGGCATCGGCGGGATGAAACTCGCGCGCAACACGGCGAAGCTGGCGCCCGCAATGTGGGATTCATTTGCGATTCTGCGCAGGCATCGTTTTGCCGCGGCGCTGGGCGTTGGGGGATACGCTGCCGGGCCGATGATGCTTGCCGCCGTGCTGCGCGGATTGCCGATCGTGGTGTTCGAGCCGAACGCGGAGCCCGGATTCACCAATCGAGTGCTCGCCCGCATGGCTACGCGCATCGCCACAGCTTATGAAACACCGACGAAGCTTTGGGGAACGAAGGCCACTCTTACGGGAATTCCCGTGCGCCCGGAATTTTTCGCCATTCCTCCGCGCGCGCCGGCAGAACCTTTTCATCTGCTGATCACCGGAGGCAGCCAGGGCGCGCTCATCATCAACCGCACATTGGTGGACGTCGCCGACTTGCTGGCTACGCAACAACATCGCCTCTCCATCGTTCACCAGACCGGGGAACGCGACTATAATGCGGTACGCGTGGCCTATGCGCGGCGAGAAATCAACGCGGAGGTTGTGCCCTTCATCGGGAATATGGCGGAGAGATTTGCCCAGGCCGATTTGATCGTCTGCCGCGCGGGCGCCATCACGGCGGCCGAAATCGCCGCCGCCGGACGCGCCGCCATCTTTATCCCTTTCGGCGCATCCACGGACAGCCACCAGCTGCGCAACGCCCAGGAAATGGAACAAGCAGGCGCGGCGCGGCTCATCCCCGAGCCCCAGCTCACCGCAGAGCGTATTACGCAGGAAATTTTTGGATTGCTGGACCGGCCCGCCGAATTGCAGGCGATGGCGGCCCGCGCGCGGCGGCTCGCCAAGCCGCATGCCGTGCAGGAAATTGTCAACTTGATCGAAGAAGTGGCGCTGGGCGGTGTGGGCGCTACTGGGCGCGCGAAAGCATAAAAATCATGGTGACCTTTCACAATTTCAAGCGCATTCACCTTGTCGGCATCGGCGGGATCGGGATGAGCGGAATCGCCGAGGTCTTGCTCACGCTCGGCTATTCGGTTTCCGGCTCGGATGCGAAATCCTCCGCGATCACCGAACGCCTGCAGAACTTGGGCGCGGAGATTTTCGAGGGCCACCGGGCCGAGCAGGTGCACGGCGCGCACGTCGTGGTGGTTTCCTCAGCCATTCGCGGAGAGAACCACGAAATCGCCGAGGCCCACCGCCTGAAAATTCCCGTGATTCCGCGCGCGGAAATGCTCGGCGAATTGATGCGCCTGAAATACGGAATCGCCATCGCCGGGGCGCACGGCAAAACCACCACCACATCGATGACGGCGAGCGTGCTGGCCGCCGCCGGGCTCGATCCCACGTTTGTCGTGGGCGGGCGAGTGAATCACGTCGGCTCGACGGCCCGCCTGGGGCGCGGCGAATACATGGTGGTCGAAGCCGATGAAAGCGACCGCACTTTCCTGCTGCTGGCGCCGGTGGTCGCCGTGGTGACGACCATCGACCGCGAACATCTGGACACCTACAAAGCTCTCGGCGAGATTCAGGAAATCTTCACGCAGTTCGTCAATCGCGTGCCGTTTTACGGCGCCGCGGTTCTGTGCCTCGACGAACCGAACGTGCAGGCCATCATTCCGAATGTGAAGCGGCCGGTCATTACTTATGGCACTTCGAGCCAGGCCGACCTGGTCATCAGCGACATCGAGCTTCCGGGACTCGAGAGCGAATTTCATCTGGCTTACCGCGGGGACGATCTCGGGAAATTCCACTTGAACGGACCTCCCGGGATCCACAATGTCCGCAATGCCGCGGCCGCGGCGGCGGTCGCGCTGTACCTGAATGTTCCTCCCGAATTGATCCGCGTGGGACTGGAGGAATTTGCGGGCGTGGGGCGCCGGTTCGACGTCAAAGGAGTTATCAATAATATTACGTTAATTGACGATTATGGCCACCATCCCGCCGAGATTCGCGCCACGCTCGAAGCCGCGCGGCTCTGCCATTTCGAGCGCATCCTGGTTCTTTTCCAGCCGCACCGTTACACGCGCACGAAGCACCTGTGGGATGAATTTTGCCGCGCCTTCAATCAGGCGGACATGGTGGTGCTGATGGACATCTACGCTGCCGGGGAGCAATCCATCCCCGGAGTTACCGGGCAATCCCTCGCGGAGGCGATCCGCGCCGCCGGCCATAAGAACGTGGTGTTTCACAATTCCATGCAGGAAGGAATCGAGGAATTGCTCCGCGCCGCGAGGCCCGGGGACGCGATCCTCACGATTGGCGCGGGCAATGTGAGCCGCGCGCCGGGAGAGCTGGCGATTCTGTTGGGAGCGAAGGTGTCGTTGCATCATGCGAATTAGCGAGGCATTTTTCCGCGATTCACGTGGCGCACGCTTCAGCTTGCGGGGGTTCGTTCTTGCAAAGATTAACCCCCGCAGGCTGAAGCTCGCGCCACTTAAAGGCGAGCCGCAAAAAATTCCGGTGAGAAATGCGGATTAACGATCCTAAATTGATTGCGGCCATCGAAACCCTGGGAGTTGAATACAGGGCCGGCGTGCCGCTCGCGCCGAAAACTTCTCTCGAGATTGGCGGCACGTCGGACCTCCTGGTGGTCAAAAAACACGAATCCCTGCCGGAGCTGATTGGGCTGCTGAAACAGGCAGGAATGCCTCACCGCTTCCTCGGCGGCGGCAGCAACGTTCTTCTGCCCGACGGAGAACTTCCCTGGGTGATCCTGCAACTGGCGCGGCAAGATCCGGATGTGCGGTTTGAAGGCAACCACGTTTTCGTGGACTGCGCCGCCGACCTCGGACGCACGGTCACCACCTGCGCCAAGCACGACCTGGGCGGCATGGAAGGGCTGATCGGCGTCCCCGGGTCTATCGGAGGAGCGCTGCGCATGAATGCGGGCGCCTATGGCACGCAAATCGGAACCTTCGTCCGGGAGGTGCAAGTGTACCGGGCAGGTACAGGCCGGATAGAAATCCTCAGAGGCGCTGAAATAAATTTTGAATACCGGCATACATCTTTTGCACTCGATGATATTATGCTGTCGGTGCGACTGGAACTTCCGTCCAAACCGTACAGCGAGATACTTCAAGGAATTCGCATCTGCAATGAGAAGCGGCGTGCCAGCCAGCCGCTCAATCAAAAAAGCGCAGGCTGTATTTTCAAGAATCCGCCGGGCGGGTCCGCCGGGCGCATGATCGACGAGTTGGGATTGAAGGGCCACTCGGTCGGCGATGCCCGCGTCAGCGACCGCCACGCCAATTTTTTCATCAACGCCGGACATGCATCGGCAGCCGATATGCTCGCGCTGATCGCCGACGTTCGCCAGCGCGTGCGCGACCGCTACGGCGTGGAGCTGGAAGAAGAAGTAATCGTGTGGAAGGAGCGATGAGCGCAGAACCAGATTATCTTCCCGCGGATGCGCTGGCCGAAGACGAGCCGAAGTATCTGCGCCGGCAGAAGCCGGTGGAGATCCGCAAGCGGAAATTCAGCCGCAAGGCCTGGCCGTTGTACCGCCGGCTGTTAGCGGGAGGAATCGCCGCCGTTTGCGCGGGATTCGCGCTGTACGAAGCCGCAACCTTCCTGCTTTATTCGCCCGACGTGGCGCTGCAGGGTGCCGAACAGATTGAGATTCAGGGCAACCGGTTCGTGCCGCCGGATGCGATCTCGGAAAAATTTTCGGCGGACATGGGCCGCAGCGTGGTGCGCGTTCCGCTGACGGAGCGGCGCGAGGCGCTCGAGGCTCTTCCCTGGGTGGAAGACGCGCACGTCCAGCGCGTGATGCCGAATCGGATTCGAGTGGAGATCACCGAACGCTCGCCGGTCGCGTTTCTGCGAACGGGGAGCGAGCTCTCCCTAGTGGATGGGCAAGGCGTAATCCTCGACAAGCCTGCCGAAGGGGAATTCCGCTTTCCGGTGGTGGCCGGCATTGGGGAAGCCACGCCACGAGCGACGCGCGAGCAGCACATGAATTTGTACGTGCTGTTCATGAAGGAGATTGAAAAGTCTCAGCCCGGCGCGACCGATCATGTCAGCGAAGTGGATATTTCCGACGCCTCGGATGTGCGCGTGACGCTCACTGGAATGGGAGCGGCGCCCGGCAGCGCTGCGCCGATTCTGGTGCACTTCGGCGATTCGGATTTTGGCAACCGCTATCATTTGCTCGCGGAAAATATCGATCAGTGGCGGGCCGGCGCGGGAAGCGTCGATTCGGTGGATCTGCGATTCGCGCGGCAAGTAGTGGTGAATCCGGAATCGAAGGCCATGGTGACCAGCGTGAAGCAGGAGGCGCCCCCGCGCGTGGCCACGCAGGTGGCGCGGCACTCGGCCCGGCGCGCGCCCCAGCGCGTGAAAGTCGCGCGGAAGCGGCGTTAACCGGAATTTGAAAACCGATTGCCGGGGCACGCCCCCCTGCCCCGGCAGGAAATGCGAAAAAGGAGCGGCGGGTTGGCAAAAAAAGAAAAGTATCTGGTCTCGCTGGATGTGGGCAGCACGAAGACGTGCGCCATCATCAGCGAGTTGAACGAGACGGGCGCGAAGTTTGTAGCCATGGGCGCGGCGGAATCCAAAGGGCTGCGCAAGGGATTGATTGTCAACATCGGCGCGGCGGCGACGTCGGTGCGGCGCGCGATTGAAGAAGCCGAGGGCGTTGCCGGCGTGCCGGTCGAGCGAGTCATCGCCGGAGTAGCCGGCAGCCACGTGCGCGGAGTAAACAGCCGCGGCGGGATCACGCTGGGGCACCGCCCGCGGGACATTAACCGCGACGATGTTCACCACGCCGTAGACGCGGCTCGGAACATCACTCTTCCCGAAGACCGCGTGGTACTGCACGTCCTTCCCCAGGAATTTCTGCTCGATGCGCATGAGAATATTCGCGATCCGCTGGGCATGATCGGCGGGCGGTTGGAAGTGAACGTTCACCTCGTCACCTCTTCGGCTTCGGCCATGCAGAACCTGGTGATTGCCATCAACCAGGCGGGAGTGGAGGTCGCGGACACGGTGCTCGAGCCGCTGGCTTCGGCGGAATCGTGCCTGACTCAGGATGAGCGCGAACTGGGCTGCTGCCTGCTCGATATCGGCGGCGGAACAACGGAACTGGTGGTTCTTGGAAACGGCATGCTGCGCCACGCGGCGGCCATCCCCGTGGGCGGCGACCATTTCACGAACGACCTGGCGGTGGGGCTGCGCACGCCGATTCCCGAAGCGGAGAAAATCAAGCGCGAGCACGCCTGCGTGTTCAAGGATTTGATTGTGGAGGACCAGGCCATCGAAATCGCCAGCGTCGGCGACCGCCCTCCGCGCACGGTGTTCACGCGAATGCTGAATGAAATTGTGGAGCCGAGAGCGCAGGAACTGCTCTCGCTCGTGCGCGATGAACTGCAGCGAGGCGGTTTTGCCTCGCTCGTTCCCGCCGGACTTGTGCTCACCGGCGGCGGCGCGCATCTCAAGGGACTCGTCGAACAGGCCGAGAACATGTTCCATATGCCCGTGCGCGTGGCGGTTCCCCGGGGCCTCGAAGGGATGCCCGAGCAGCTTTTCCAGCCCGAGTACGCAACGGTTGTGGGCCTGCTTCTTTACGGCGCGCGGGCCCGGCGCCAGGCGCCGCAGAAGCCGGCGTCGTTTGTGGGAAAAATCAAAAGCATGTTCGCCGGCGCATGATGAGAAAAACTCCGGCGGGGCAAGGCCAATTTTTTGTTGGAGGAACCGACATGGCGAAAGACTCGGGAATCCGGATTTCGTTCAGCGAGGAAAATCAGCAGCAGGGCGCGAAGATCAAAGTGATCGGCGTGGGCGGTGGCGGATGCAACGCCGTCAACCGCATGATTCGCGCCAAGGTGGAAGGCGTCGAATTTATCGCGGCGAACACCGATTTGCAGGCGCTCAAGCTCTCGCAGGCGCCCGTGAAATTGCAGCTGGGAGGCAAGCTCACGAAAGGTCTCGGCGCGGGCGCCAATCCTGAAATCGGACGCAAGGCGGCGCTCGAGGACACCGACAAAATCATCGAAGCGCTGGAAGGCTCGGACATGATTTTTCTCACCACCGGCCTCGGCGGCGGCACGGGGAGCGGCGCGGCGCCCGTAGTCGCTTCGCTCGCCAGCGAACTGGGCGCGCTGACCGTGGCGGTGGTCACTAAACCGTTTCTGTTTGAAGGCAAGCGCCGGCAGCAGCAGGCCGAACAAGCGCTGGCCGAGCTGATCGGCAGCGTGGACACCGTCATCGTCATTCCCAACGAGCGGCTTCTGGAAACCGTGGAAGCCGGCACCAGCTTTTTCGAGGCGTTTCGCATCGCCGACGACGTTCTGCGCCAGGCCGTGCAGGGCATCAGCGACATCATCACCATTCCCGGCATCATCAACCGCGACTTCGCCGACGTTCGCACCATCATGCAAGGGCAGGGATACGCCGTAATGGGCACCGCGGTGGCTTCCGGGGCGAACCGCGCGGTGGACGCCGCCACGCGCGCGATCAACAGCCCGCTGCTCGAGGACAATTCCATTCAGGGCGCGCAAGGCATACTGATCAACGTGTGCGGATCGTCCAGCCTCACGCTCAATGAAGTCCACGAGGCTTCTTCCGTCATCGAGAAGGCCGCGCATGAGAATGCCAACATTATTTTCGGCGCCGTGCTGGACGAGAACATGAAGGAGCAGGTGAAGATTACCGTCATCGCCGCGGGATTCCGCGAGGCGGCCCGCAGGCAGCCGCACCAGAAGCCCGCTTACTTGCCGAAGACATGGAAGGCCGGGCGCGAGGAAGAACCGGT
This sequence comes from uncultured Acidobacteriota bacterium, assembly GCA_963813185.1. Taxonomy (GTDB): domain Bacteria; phylum Acidobacteriota; class Terriglobia; order Acidiferrales; family UBA7541; genus Palsa-360. The sequence continues at coordinate 584,774 of CAWEYA010000014.1, read as the reverse complement.
CGTCGTGCCGCAGGAGATTCCGCAGGAAGCGCCGCGCCCTGTGGTGAACGAAGTCATTCACCAGGAGAATACCAAGGCTGCGGATGATCTGGATGTTCCCACTTTTCTCCGGCGAGCGGCGCAAAAGGCGTAGCGCGATCTGCAGTAGTTTTTTAGTGGCGCGGGCTTCAGCCTGCGGGGTTGCATTGCTCCCCTATTCCACGGCGATCCTGATTCGGCTATGCGCGGTGAGGTACACTCGAGCGCATGGGCGAATCCGTCCGAGTGCGCGAGATAGTTCTAAAAGAAATACTGGCGCAGGCGCGCCGAGAACCGCAAATCGAATGCTGCGGTCTGCTCGCGGGGCGCAACGGCGTGATCACCGAGATCTTTCCGGCAACAAACGCTCTGGCCAGCGCCACCGCTTATGAAATCGCGCCGCGGGAGCTGTTCGAGTTGTTTCGGGCTTTGCGCGCGGAAAAGTTGACGCACCTCGGCCAGTATCATTCGCATCTATCCACTGAAAACGTTCCCTCTCCGACAGACATCGAGCAAGCCGGCTATCCCGACCAGGCGTATTTCATCGTTTCGCTGCGAGGCGATGCGGCTAATCCCGTCCGCGCATTTTCGATTCGCGACGGCGCCGTGAGGGAGCTCGAAATTATCGCCACGATTTCCTAGCCGGAGCCGAAAAGCGCGGATTTCAAAACAGAGGACACAGAGAAAACCAGAGAGAGAAGCCGGAGTGCGATTTCGAAATGTTCCGTGAAGAAAAGAGTTCTTTCTCCTCTTTTCACTGTGTTCTCTGTGTTGAGTCTTTTATCTTTTTATGCCGTGGATTTCACCGGCTCGCCGGCGACCACGGAGCGGTACACTTCCCGGACCTGCTCCGCCGATCGCTCCCACGAATATTTCTGAACGAGCTCGTAGCCGCGGCGCACCAGTGTTTCGCGCAAAACGTCCTCGGTGAGGATTTGCCGGATGCCGCGCGCAATTTCAAAAATATTTTCCGGATTCGCCAGCAGCGCGGCCTGCGAAAAAACTTCCGGTAACGAAGATACGCTGGAGGTGAGCACCGGAACGCCGTGGGCCATGGCTTCGAGCGGAGGCAGGCCGAAGCCTTCGTACAGGGAAGGAAAAAGGAACGCGCTCGCGCGCGAATAAAAAACGCGCAAGACGGGATGCGGCACAAACCCCAGGAAGCGGACGTCCCCTTGCACGCGGGAGCGCAGAACGGCGCGGCGCAGGTCCGAGTGTTCTTCCGCGGAATCGCCGATCAGCAGCAGCTTCAATTTGGAATAGACCGGGTGATCGCGCAGGTCGGCCTTGGCCACCGCGAAGGCTTCAATCAGGCGCGGCAGATTTTTCTGCGGCTTGATGTTCCCCGCGTAAAGCACGAAGGGGTCCGTTACGGCATGGCGTTCCAGGATGCGGTCGGCGCCTTCGGGCATTGGCTCGCGCAGAAATTTTTCATCGAGCGCGTTGTAGACCACCTCGATTTTTTCTTCGGCAACGTCGAAGGTGCGGGAGAGATCGCGCTTGGAGGAATGGGACACGGCCAGGATGCGGTCGGCCCGCGCCAGGGCGCGCCGCGCGAAAAACAATCGACCGGCCTGGAACGTGGCCGAAATTCCGGGCGGCGGAGTGAGAATATCGGTCAAGTCGTGAATGGTGATCACCAGGCGCGACGGCACGATGGCCGGCGCATAGAACCACGGCATGTGCAGAAGATCCACTCCCCGTTTATGCAGCAGGTAGGGCAGGTGCAGGTGAGTATGGAAAGAGCCCGGCTCGGAAGAATAATCGAGGAGGGTAAAATTTTCGGGCAGGGGATCGAATTCCGCGAGGTGCGACTTTTGGCCGATCAGTAAATATTCGGTGGAGTCGGCGGCGCGCGCAAATTGATTGACGACGTTGCGGATGTACGTGCCGATTCCGAAATCACCCGCGCGCCGGATATCAATCGCAACCCGCATCGGCGCCGGCGCTTAGCGCGCGCCGCCGCGGCTGCCGGCCAGCGAAGCCGCGAGGTCCCAGCGCCGCGTGTACAGCGGGAATTGCACGGCAAACTCGGCGACCTCGGAGCGAATGCGCCGCTCGCGCTCGGCGTCGCCCAGATGAGTGAGCACGTCGGCGATCCACGCGGCGATGCGCGCCATGTCCGGCTCAAGCATTCCGCGCGTGGTCACAGCGGGAGTGCCCATGCGAACGCCGCCGCCCGTCATCGGCGGAGTGGGATCGAAGGGGATCGAATTCTTGTTCACGGTGATGCCCGCGCGATCGAGAGCGGGCTGAGCGTCCTTGCCCGTGATTCCCCGCGAGTAGAGATCGATCAGAAAAAGATGATTGTCCGTCCCGCCGCTGACGATGCGGAAGCCTGCCTTGGTGATTTCGGCGGCGAGCTTTTTTGCGTTCACAACAATTTGTTTTGCGTACTCGCGGAATCCCGGCTCGGCCGCTTCCTTCAGGCACACGGCTTTCGCGGCGATGATGTGCATCAGCGGGCCGCCCTGCGTGCCGGGAAACGTGATGCGGTCGAGTTCCTTTGCGTACTGCGCCTTGCACATGACCAGGCCGCCGCGCGGGCCTCGCAGCGTCTTGTGCGTCGTGGTCGAAACGAAATCGGCGTGCGGCACCGGGCTGGGGTGCATTCCTCCGGCGACGAGGCCCGCGATGTGCGCCATGTCCACGAAAAACAGGGCGCCCGCTTCTCGCGCGATTTCCGCCATGCGCGGGAAATCGATGATGCGCGAATAGGCGCTCGCGCCCGCGACGATCATTTTCGGCTTGTGCTCTTGCGACAGGCGGCCGAGTTCGTCGTAATCAATCGTCTCGGTTTCCTTGCTCACGCCGTAGGGAATAAATTTGTACATCTTTCCGGAAAAATTGAGCGGATGGCCGTGCGTCAGGTGTCCGCCGTGCGCGAGATTCATGCCCAGGACCGTATCGCCCGGCTGGAGCGCAGCCATGTATACGGAAACATTCGCCTGCGTGCCCGAGTGCGATTGCACGTTGGCATGTTCGGCGCCGAACAGCGCTTTTGCGCGGTCGATGGCCAGCTGCTCGGCGCGATCGGCGAATTCGCAGCCGCCGTAATAGCGTTTGCCGGGATAGCCCTCGGCGTATTTGTTGGTGAGTACCGAGCCCATCGCTTCCAGCACTGCTTCCGAAACAAAATTTTCGGAAGGGATCAGCTCGAGGCCCGTGCCCTGGCGGCGCCCTTCCTCGCGCAAAACTTCGGCGATTTCAGGATCGACATCCTGCAGCGGGCGATTCATGTGTTGTGAAATTTTAGTGTCTGTGGTCATGGTTGGAAAACTACACCGAGCGATTCTATAGGAATCCGGGGGGGAATTCCAATTCTTGGAAATCTGTTTGCCAATGTGTGATTTATAAGTTACACTGGGAGGGTGATCGAAATTCGCCATTATGTCAGCCGTAGTGGGAGAGATGTATTCGATCATTGGCTGACGAAACTGGCGGACGCTCGCGCGCAGGCGAAGGTTGCGGTCCGAATCAACCGGCTCGCTGCGGGAAACTTCGGCGACTGCAAGTCCCTGCGCAATGGCTTGTTTGAATTACGAATCGATTGGGGGCCCGGCTACCGCGTCTATTACGCGATGCTTGGCCCCGCGTGCGTATTATTACTTTGTGGCGGCGACAAGCGAAAACAGTCGGCAAACATTGACCGAGCGCAAGGATATTTAGTGGACTACAAGGAGAGGACCGGAACTCCATGAAACGCAAAGCCAGTATCACCCACGATGAGGCCGTTGTCCGCCGTCTTCGGAAGGACCCGGATTTTGCCGCCGAGTATCTCAAGGCGGCCTTGGAGGACTCGGAAGAACCACGCGTTCTGCTCATCGCACTTCGCCACTTGGCACTGGCAAGAGGAATCGCCAAAGTCGCCAAGGCTGCGGGGATCGAACGGGAGAGTTTGTATCGTGCGTTGTCGATTCGCGGCAATCCGCGGTTGTCAACTTTGGTTGCTGTTACCAAAGCGATCGGGCTGAAACTAACAGTTGAAGCAGCTCAATAGGGATTATTTCGCCCGGCGCGGCGATTTGGTTGATTCTGTACTATGGCTAAATCAACGCGCCTATAATCATCGGCTTCGCTTCGTTGTCTCGAATCCCGCCAATTTGGGTCACGGCGGCTCTATACCTTGAACGCTGAATGATAATTCTGGCTATTCCGGGCGAGTAGGGGTAAGAATGGCTGCTATAGGATGCCCCCTTTCAGAGAGAGGCCCAGCTATCTGCCTGTAACAAGGAGGACCAAGATGAGCTCCGAAACCAATGTGATCGCTCCGAAGAGAGGCGACCGCGTGGCCATGGTTCAGCAAGAGGGTGTGTATGAAGTGGCCGACATTAATTCGCTGATGCAGACGGCCAACCTGAAAACGACGGACGGGCAAGGGCACATCACGCGAAATGTGCCGTGGACGGCGCTGAAGCCACTTGGCAAGAAGTAACAGGAAATAGCAAGGCGCGGCCGGAACGCCCGCGGCGTCCCGGCGCGTAACCTTCCTCAGAGACTATCTTCGAGGAACGAGCGGAGATTTCTCGACCTCGAGGGGTGTCGCAGCTTGCGCAGCGCTTTCGCCTCGATCTGACGGATGCGCTCGCGCGTTACAGCGAACGACTGTCCCACTTCTTCCAGCGTGTGCTCGGAACCATCTTCCAGGCCGAAGCGCATTTTGATCACGCGCTCTTCGCGCGGCGTCAGCGTCTTCAGCAGGGATTCCGTTTGTTCCTGGAGGCTGATGCTGATGGCCGCCTCCGACGGAGAAACGGAAGACTTGTCCTCGATGAATTCTCCGAGGTGCGAGTCTTCCTCTTCGCCGATGGGAGTCTCGAGCGAAATGGGCTGTTGCGCGATTTCCTTGGTCTTGCGGACTTTTTCGACGGGAACGCCCAGGCGATGGGCGATCTCTTCGGCGCGCGGTTCACGGCCGAGTTCCTGCACGAGTTGCCGGCTGGTGCGCACCTGCTTGTTGATCGTTTCGATCATGTGCACGGGCACACGGATGGTGCGGGCCTGGTCGGCGATGGCGCGGGTGACGGCCTGGCGGATCCACCACGTCGCGTAGGTGGAAAATTTATAGCCGCGGCGCCATTCAAATTTGTCCGCGCCTTTCATCAGGCCGATGTTGCCCTCCTGAATCAAGTCCAGGAATTGCAATCCGCGGTTGGTATATTTTTTGGCGATGGAAACCACCAGACGAAGGTTGGCCTCGACCATTTCTTTCTTGGCCTGGCTGGCTTCCGCTTCTCCGCGCAGCACCACCTGGAGCATGCGCTTGAGGTCCACGAGACCGGTTTCGCTGGCGGCTTCAATTTCGCGCAGCTCGGTGCGGCGCGCGCGCAGCTCCCGGCGCGCTTCCGCGGCATGTTCGCCCTTGGAAGCGTCGGCCCTGCGTTCCAGCTTGACGATTTCTCGCTCGAGCGCCTGCAACCGCTCGACGGTGTGATGAATTTTGTCGATGAGCCGCTTCCTTTCGAGCGAGTGGAAATCAATGGAGCGGGCATACTGCGACATCTGCACGCGCGTCCGGGCCAGGCGATTGCGATAGCGCAGGTAGACCCGCCTGCTCGATTTCGGCGTATTGGCCAGCTGGGCGGCCTGCTTGTGCGCCAGGGCGTAGAGCTGTTCGATCTTGGCAATGATGCGAAGAATATCGCGCGTCTTGCTCTCGGTTTCTTCTTCGGTCAGCTCTTCCTGTTCAAATTGAATGATTTTCTTGATCGAAAGCGAGCCGGAGCGAAGTTCCTTCCCGGCGGCAATCAATTCCTTCAACACGATGGGCGAGCGGGAAATTGTCTTCAGCACCATGAGGTGCCCGCGCTCCATGCGCTTGGCAATGGCCACTTCGTCCTGGCGCTTCAAGAGCGGAACGGTGCCCATCTCCCTCAGATAGAGGCGGACCGGGTCGTTATTTTTGTCCAGCATCCCCGGCGTAAGGTCGAGTTCGCTCTCCTCAGCGACCGCGCCGTGTTCGGCATCGACCGTGTCTGGAGTAACTTGGGCGGAGTTCGCCGGAGGGGCGTCCTCATCGACGGCAACGCCGATCTGATCGAACGCGGTGAGTTGGTGCTCGCCTTCCTCCGGCTCCGGCGAGGTCTCGACGGCAGGCAACACACGCTCTTCCTCGTCGGGGAGCAAGTACCTGCGCTCCTTACCGATGCCAATGATGCTCCGGACCTCTTCACCCGCTTCTTGATTATTCAGAGACAAGCAGTTATCCCCCTTGCGAATGAGCTCAAAACGGTCGTCAGCGCTTCCGAGTCAAGCCTTTGAGCGAAGCAGTTTGATGCACACACGACTCAGTTTGATTCTCTAAGTATTAGAGTCAAATTGCAGTGCAAAGTCACGTGGCGCAGGCAGAAGGAATGCCCCCTATATAACACCATTCTTTTCAGCACGTTACGGAGTGGCAGGACGCGGCCCAAGCCTGGGATCGCCGATCCGCACCCTCACCGCGTAGGCCTACATCTTTCGACGGAATAGATTGAAAAAAGCGTGCTCCAGAGGCTCTGCCAAAGCCGCTGAACCCCCATCAGATCGTCCAGAGAATGCAAACCTGCGGGCGCGATTATCTCATAATTTTCCGATTTGTGCACGCAATATCGTTCGGAGGCATTGCCTCATTTTGATACCTGGATAAAGCGAAAAACTGCCTGCCCTACAGAGGGGCGGCCGCCACAAAACTAATGGCCTGTATGCCTTAGGGTATTGTAGAGGTCTCCCCGCCTCACGCTCTTCGGGACGGAATGGGCAAGGTTCAATTCCTGCCGGTCGGTTGCCCTCCGTGTTTTGAGTAGAACCATTCGTTCCAATTGTTGCAAAATGTCCCGTCATGCCTGTCGATCGCATCCTTCAAGGCCTCAAGCAGTTTCAAAAGAAAGTGTTCCCCAAGCAGCGAGAACTGTTCCATCAACTGGCGCACCAGCAGAGGCCGGTGGCGCTATTTATCACCTGCGCCGATTCCCGAATTGATCCCTGCCTGCTGACGCAAACGAAGCCTGGTGAATTGTTCATTTGCCGGGTGATCGGCAACATCGTGCCACGGTACCCAGAGACGATTGGAGGTGTTTCCGCGACGATTGAGTACGCGGTGAGCGTATTGGGCGTGCCCGACATAATCGTTTGCGGTCATACGGATTGTGGAGTGATGCAAGGCGTGCTCCATCCGGAGTCGCTGAATTCGCTGGCCAACGTGAGCGCCTGGCTGCGGCATGCGCAACCCGCGCGCGAGGCCATCGAGAATTCCAAAGGCAGGTTGAACAATGCGGAATTTTTCATGGCGCTTACCGAGCGGAATGTTGTGGAGCAGCTGCATAATCTACAGACGCACCCATCTGTGGCGGCTCGACTGGAACAGAAGAGCCTGAAATTGCATGGCTGGGTGTACCACATCGCCCGTGGAGCCGTGACCTCGTACGATTCCGGCCTGGGACGTTTCCTGCCCGTGGGCGACGACGAATAATACAGCGCTCAACGCGAACCGCAATCCGGCCCACGCGGCCAAAGCCTTGAATCCAGACAGGAACAAATTGTTTGCCACGACTTGGTTGACACCCCACGCACCCTCGGCTACGCTTCTTTGCTTTAACTAGCGTTACTTCACCGCATAAGGAGCGGTGCGCATGGCGGATTTGAAGCTTCCTTCTCGCTCGGAAGATTTTTCCGAGTGGTACAACCAGCTGGTGTTGCGGGCGGAGCTTGCGGATTACGCTCCGGTGCGCGGGTGCATGATCGTGCGCCCGTACGGCTGGGCGCTGTGGGAAAACATCACGGCGCAGCTGGACCGGCGCTTCAAAGCTACCGGACATGTGAACGCCGCGTTTCCGCTGCTGATTCCGCAGAGCTTCATCAGCAAGGAGCAGTCTCACGTCGCCGGGTTTTCGCCGGAGCTGGCGGTGGTCACGCACGGCGGCGGGGAAAAGCTGGAAGAGCCGCTAGTGATCCGCCCGACGTCGGAGACGATCATCGGGCATTCGTACGCAAAATGGATTCAGTCGTACCGCGATTTACCTGTGCTGATCAATCAGTGGAACAGCGTGGTGCGCTGGGAGCTGCGCACGAAATTGTTTTTGCGCACGCTGGAATTTTTCTGGCAGGAAGGACACACTGCGCATGCGACGCTGGAAGAAGCAGACAAGGAAACGCGCCAGATGGTGGATGTGTACACCGATTTCGCAAGGAATGAGGCGGCGATTCCTGTGATTCCCGGGCGCAAGTCGGATTCCGAAAAGTTTGCGGGCGCTGACATCACCTATTCTCTCGAAGCCATGATGGGAGATGGAAAGGCCCTACAATTCTGCACGTCGCATAACCTGGGACAAAATTTCGCCAAGGCCTTCGAGATTCGCTACCTGGATCAAAACGGGGCGCTGCAGCATTGCTGGACGACTTCATGGGGGTTGTCGACGCGCGTCGTGGGCGCCATCATCATGGTGCATGGCGACGATCAGGGGCTGATTCTGCCGCCGAGGCTCGCGCCGCATCAGGTGGTGATTGTGCCAATCTTCAAGAACGACGAAGAGAAGGCGCTGGTAATTGAGGCCGCGAAAAAAATCCGCGAACAATTAGTGAAAGCGGATATTCGCGTGAAAGTGGACGAGCGCGAGGGGCAAAGCCCCGGTTTCAAATTCAATGACTGGGAAATGCGCGGCGTGCCGCTGCGCATGGAGATAGGACCGAAGGATGTGGCCAAGGGCAGCGTGGTGCTGGCGCGGCGCGACCGGCCGGGGAAGGAAGGGAAGAGCTTTGTCTCGCAGGACGGCATCGCGGCCTCCGTCGAGCAGCAACTGGCCGCGATCCAGCAGGCGCTCTTTGACCGCGCACTGGCATTCCGCGACGCGCACACATTTGATCCCAGGAATCTCGAAGAATTCCAGGCGGCGGTGGAACAGGGATTTGCACGATCCTACTGGTGCGGCGACGCTAAATGCGAAGAGCAAATCAAGGAAACGACCAAGGCCACGCTGCGCTGCATCCCAATAGAACAGCCTGGCGGAACGGGCCTATGCGTCCAGTGCGGAAAATCGTCCCGCGAACTGGCCATCTTCGGGAAGGCGTACTAGGGCCATTTCGGGCCTCCATTCAGCAAGCAACTCATTTATTATCAGACGATTGAGGAAAGTAACTGGGCCGAAACCCGGCGCGGACTCTCTCTCGACACCCCTGCGATCCGATGCTAGCATTTTCATATGGAACTTTCTCCATGCGCGATGTTGCCCGGAACGGGTGCGTTCCGGCCGGCGGACGGGCGCAAGTATTTTCTTGCGGGTCCCGGCGGGGGTGCTCCGCCGAAACGCAACGGCGAGAGCGGGGCGGGCAAGGCTAAAGCCATTATCTGGACCATGATTCTGGCGGCGTTTGTTTATGCGGCAGCGATGATGCTCCCGGTATTAATTAATGAATACCAATTCCAGGACAGCCTGCAGACCATCGCGCGTTTTGCCAGCGTGAATCGCAGAAATCCCGAGCAGATCCGGCAGGCCGTAATGGAGGAAGCGCAGAAAGAAGATTTGCCGGTTCAAGCCGACGATGTGAAGGTGATCAGCAATGCCGGAAACATTCGCATCGATGTCGACTATTCCGTGACGGTGGATCTGAAAGTGTACCAGTGGACGCTGAACTTCCACCCGGCGGCTAGCAACGCCTCGCTGTTATAGCCGGCGAGGATGAGTGGGGCATTCGCTGGCACTGGCGCCCAGCCAAGTGCGCATAAGCGGCGGCCACTGCCGGTAAACCTTCTCGCCACTCATTCGCGGAATTCGGGGTTGTCGCCATGGCGTGTAGGAAGATTCCAGTTCAGCCCGAATGCGCATCTAAGTTCTTAGGTGGGGGATCGGGGTCGTAAGAGCGACGGGCGGTTTTTTTCGCGGCGGAACGGAGAAATACCTTGCGTATTCGAATCGGCCGGGGTGATTGGGGCTCCCGGTTGGGCCTCATCCTTCTTGGGACTGCAGTTTTTCTTGTCATTGCCGTTACCGGGATTGGCACGTACTACTGGATTTCCTACGGCCGGATGATTGATCTGCGCCTTTCCGGTCATATTCAGCAAACTACCGCCAGAATTTATGCCGCTCCCATGCGGATCTACGCCGGAGAAGCCATTACCGTGGCGAATATGGCGAATCACCTGCAACGCGCCGGTTACAGCGAACTGGACGTTTCGGGGACTCCGGGGCGCTACGTTCTGCACGGGAATGAAATCGAAATTCGGCCCTCGAGCGAGTCGTATTTTGGAAGCAAAAACCGGCTGGTGGTGGATTTCAGCAGCACGGCGATCCAGAAGATCCGCTCGATGGACAGCGGCGCCGCGCTGGATTCCGCGGAAGTCGAGCCGGAACTTCTGACCAGCTTGTTTGACAGCTCCCGCGAGAAGCGCCGTGCCATCAGCTACAACGATATTCCCAAGGTTTTGCGCGACGCCGTGCTTTCCGTGGAGGACCGGCGCTTTTTCGAGCATCCGGGATTTGATCCCATCCGGATTCTGGGAGCGGCCTGGGCCGATCTGCGCCATGGGGCGCGCGTTCAGGGCGGCAGCACGATTTCGATGCAAGTGGCGCGCAGCTTCTTTTTCAACACGGACCGGACCTTGCGCCGCAAGATCGCCGAAACCATCGTGGCGCTGGAACTCGAGCACCGCTTCAACAAACAGCAGATTTTTGAGCTTTACGCCAACGAAATTTATCTTGGCAACCGCGGCAGCTTCGCGATTCACGGATTTGGCGAGGCTTCGCTGGCCTACTTCAACAAGGATCTGCGCGAAGTGAACCTGCCGGAAGCCGCGTTTCTTGCCGGAATCATTCACGCGCCGAATCGTTACTCGAGTTCGGAACGGCGGCCGGACCGCGCGGTGGAGGCGCGGGACCGCGCGCTGCTGGCGATGTCCGAGAATGGCGCGATTACACCCGAACAGGCGCTCAGCGCGAAGAAAACGCCGTTGCAAATCGTGGGTGCCGGGCTGGAGGGCAGCACGGCGCCGTATTTCGTGGACATGGTAAAGGACCACCTGCTCGACCGTTTCTCCGAATCGGACCTGCTCTCCCAGAGCTTCCGCGTTTATACAACGCTCGATCCGGAGCTGCAGCGCGCGGCCAGCGAGGCAGTTGACGCGGGAGCGAAGAACATTGACACGCAGCTAGCCCGCCGTTACGCGCGGTGGAAAAAAGAAGGGAAGCCCGCGCCGCAGGCTCAGATCGCCATGGTGGTTTTGGACCCGCACTCCGGGGAAATCAAGGCGCTGATCGGCGGGCGCGATTACGGCGAAAGCCAGCTCAACCACATTCTCGCGCGGCGCCAGCCCGGCTCCGCGTTCAAGCCGTTCGTGTATGCGGCGGCGTTTGAAGGCGCGGTCGACGGGGTGAAGCCCATCGTGACTCCGGCGACGACAGTGATGGACGAGCCGACCACATTCGATTTTGACGGCAAGGAATATACGCCCAACAACTACGGTGAAAAATTCCATGGCCAGGTCACGCTGCGGGAAGCGCTGACGTTTTCGCTCAACGTGGCCACGGTGAAAGTTGCCGAGCTGGTTGGTTACACGCGGGTCACGGACATGGCGCATCAGTTCGGGCTCGATCCATCCATTCAGCCGACGCCGTCGGTGGCGCTGGGGGCGTATGAAATGACGCCGCTCGAAGTTGCCACGGGGTACACGATCCTGGCCAACGAAGGCGTGCGCACCGAGCCGATGTTTATCCGCAACGTGGTCAACGCCGAGGGGGCATCGCTGGAACAAAACTCGATTCGGTCGAGGAGGGCGCTCGATCCACGCGTGGCCTACCTCGTGACCAGTATGTTGCAGGACGTCATCGACCACGGCACCGGCGCGACTGTTCGCGCGCGCGGATTCATCGCGCCCGCGGCGGGGAAAACCGGAACCTCGCGGGACGGATGGTTCGCCGGCTACACCTCGAATTTGTTGGCCATCGTGTGGGTGGGATTTGACGATAACCGCGACCTGGGTCTTTCCGGCGCAAATGCTCCGGCGCCCATCTGGGCCGATTTCATGAAGCGCGCGATTACTTTGCCCGTATATCGCGGCGTGCAACCGTTTGAAATGCCGGAAGGGATCACCAAGGTCACCATCGATCCGGTGTCTCTGGCGCTGGCTACTCCGGAATGCCCGGTCACGCGCGAGGAAGTATACATCCACGGCACAGAACCCACCGAGTTTTGCCCCTTGCATGGCGGGCACATGGCCAGCGATACGGCACCGGGTTCCTGGCTATCGCATATCTTTGGCGGAGACAAGGGCAAGGGAGCTGATGCCGCTGCTTCAGGCGCAGCGGGTGGTGCCGACGCGCACCCCTCTTCCACGCCACCCTCCTCGGCCGATAATCAACAGCCGGAAGAGGAGAACAAAAAAGGCGTGCTGAGACGAATTTTTGGTATCTTTGGAGGCAAGAAAGACGCCGACAAGGCACCGCCAAGTTCACAAGATCAGCAACATTAGCGCGGCGTCGTTCGGAGGTATTCGCCATGAAATGGAAACCTCCTTACTGGATTTTCCCGAGCCTGTTTTTATTTTTCGGGGCCACCTGTCCGGCCGCGCAACAGGCCGCGCCGAACCAGGCGGCTCAATCCCCGCAATCCCAGGCGGGCAACACCGCGCCCGCCGTGCTTTCCCCCAAAGACATGCAGGAGGAGCGAGCAAGAATTCAGATTGCAGAAAAGCGCTACGATGCGGCCATTCAGACCTATCAGGATTTGTTGAAAGCCGATCCGAAGAATGCCGTCTTCCTGAACATGATCGGGATCGCCTACCTGGACCTGTCCAATTACAACCAGGCCAAGAGGTACTTCACCCGCGCGTCCAAGGCGGACAAAAAATATTCGAGCGCGGTGAACAACCTGGGCATGGTCTATTACCACCAAAAAGATTTCCGCCGGGCGATCCGCGAGTATCAAAGGGCGGTGGCCATCGAGCCGGACCAGGCGGCGGCTCACGCCAACCTAGGATTTGCCTATTACAATTCGAACAAATATCCCGAAGCGGCCACCGAATTTCAAAGGGCCATCGAACTTGATCCGCGCATTTTCGAACGCAACGACCGCGTAGGCACCACGGTGCAGGACCGCTCGGTTTCCAATCATGGCTTGTTTTTCTTTACCATGGCCAAGGTATACGCGCAGAAGCGCGATGCCGAGCACTGCGCGGTATATCTGCGGAAATCGCTGGACGAAGGGTACAAAGACATCGCCAAGGCCGCGACTGACCCTGCGTTTAAGGATGTCATCAACGACCCTGACGTGCAGGCCGTGCTGGCGCGCATAATCCCGGCGGAGCAGAAGGGATCCGCGACGCACCCGGGCGTGTAAGTTAACCGCACTGCGCGACGTGCGCGAACACGCGCCGCGCGGCCTCTGTTACAATGTGACTGCGATGCCCCCTCGAATTTTCCGATATGGGCTTTTCGTTCTGGGTGCGGCCCTTTGCGGCGCCGCAATCATGGGCCGGGCTGCTCCCGGACAATCCGCGCCGGACGCACGCCCCGCTGCCACGGAAGCACGCCACGAAACGCTTCTTATATTTCCTTTTGAGAACGAAAGCCGCATGGCCAATCTCGACTGGCTGGGCGAAGGCCTTTCGGAGCTGACGGCGGAGCGCCTTCAGGACCGCGAAATGAATGTGCTTTCCCGGGAAGACCGGCTGGCGACGCTGGAGCGAATGGGGCTTCCGGATTCCGCGCGATTTTCGCACGCCACCATCGTGAAAATTGCCACGGAGGCCGACGCCGACGCGGTGGTTTACGGGCGCTTCCAATCCGACGGCAAAACGGCGACGCTGGAAGCGCGCGTACTGCACCTCAGCCCGCCGTCGCTCTCGCCGCCACTGATGGAGACGAGCGCCATGCAAGATTTGCCGCGCGCGCATGCGCGCCTGACCTGGCAGATTCTTTGCGCGATCGACCGGAAGCAATGCCCGCCGCAGGGCGCGAGCAGGGACGAAACCAGCTTCTCCGAACCGCCGGCATCGCTGCGTCTGGACGCCCTCGAAAATTTTGTCCGCGGGATTGCCGCATCGCAGGATGAAGAGCGGCTACGCATGCTACGCGAGGCGGCGCGCCTGGAACCTTCCTGGGACCGGCCGGCGTTTGAACTCGGCCAGATTTATTTCAAGCGGCGCGATTGCGACTCGGCGCTGGTGTGGTATTCGCGCGTGCCTCCGAACCGGCCGGACGGGACCGAGGCAAGTTTCGCCACAGGGATCTGCCACTTGGCGCGCAACGACGCGGCCCGCGCGGATGCGGCGTTTTCCGGATTGCTGGAACGCGCGCGCAAAACAGGCGAGAAAGACGCGCTTCCGGAGTCGCCGGAAATTCACAATAACCTTGGCGTGGCGCGCCTGCGTCTCGGGAAATGGAACGAGGCGGGGACGGAATTCGACCGCGCATCGGCGCTCGATCCCGAGGAAGCCGATTATTGGGTCAACAACGCCATTGCGAAAATCATAGGAAAGCAGGCGGCCGCCGCGGTCGCCCCGCTGGAACGCGCGCGAAAAATCGATCCGGATGACAAGGGAGCGAAATCGCTGTTGATTGCGACCCTGGAATCGCTCGGACGGAAACCGGAAGCGGCGGCGATTCGCGCCGAGAACCCCGAAAATGCGGATAAGACGCCGCCGCCGAATCTACAGGATGGCAATGGCCTGGCGCGGCTGGCGCGTGTCTCCAGGAATTTGGACCGCGTGCTTCTGCACCCGGGCGGGGAAGCTCCCGATGGGCAGGCGCCGGCAGGGAAGGGGCCTCGCAAGAGCGACAGCGGCGGAGAGCGTCCATGAAGGATTCCGGCCATCGCCGCGCAAAAACAATTTTCCCGGCGGGCCGTGTGAGGGCCTTAGCGATAGCAACGTTTGCGGCTGCGCTGTTCGGCGCATTCGCTCTGCAGGCGCAGGGACCCGAAACGAAAATTTCCGCGCCGTCCGGCGGCCCGGCGCAAATCATTGAAATACGCATCGGCGACGAAATCGAGCCGGTGATGGCGGAGTACGTCGATAACGGCATCGAAGAAGCTGCTCGGCGTCATGCAAGCCTGGTCCTGATCACGATGGACACTCCCGGAGGGCTCTCGACCTCCATGGAGGACATCATCCACAACATTCTGCAATCGCCCGTGCCCGTGGCCATATTCATTTCGCCCGCGGGATCACGCGGGGCGTCCGCGGGATTTTTTATTTTGGAATCCGCGGACATAGCGGCCATGGCCCCGGGAACGCATGCGGGCGCGGCTTCGCCGCTTCTGGCCATCGGAGGAGTTCCGCTGCAGGTGGATGAGACGCTGAAGGAAAAAATACTGAATGACGCGACGGCGTTCCTGCGCAGCTACTCGGCGAAGCGCGGACGGAATGTGCAGCTCGCGGAATCGGCCGTCGTCGACGGCAAGGCCTGGACCGAAACGGAAGCGCTCGACGGCAAGCTCATCGATTTGATCGCGAACTCGCCGGAAGACTTGCTTTCAAAATTGGATGGCCGCACGATCAAACGCTTTGACGGATCGAGCGCGCAGCTGGCGCTGCGCAATCCGCAGCGCATTGCATTCTCCATGTCGTTCCGCCAGCGATTTCTTTCGCGGATCGTGCAGCCGGACGCGTTTTTTATTTTGCTGATCGTGGGAGTGCTGGGGCTTTATACCGAATTCACGCACCCGGGAATGGTCGCGCCGGGAGTGATCGGCGGGATCGCGCTGGTGCTGGCGCTTTACGCGATGCACATTTTGCCGGTGGCTCCCGCGGGCATCGTTTTGATTTTACTGGCGCTGGGATTATTCATTCTGGAGGCGAAGTACACCAGCCACGGCGTGCTGGCGATCGGCGGCATCGTGGCCATGCTGCTGGGCGCGCTGATGCTGGTGCGTTCGCCGTTGACGCATGCGGGAGTGAGCCTGGGCGTAGCATTCGGCGTGACGCTGCCGTTCGCTCTGCTCACGATTCTGCTGATGCGGCTGGTGCTGCGCTCGCGTTCGTGGAAGCCGTTGACGGGCATGGAACAATTGGTGGGTTCGCCGGGGGAAGTGACCGAGCCACTGGTGCGCCATAAGGACAGCGAGTTTTTTCAGGGAATGGTGCGGCTGCACGGTGAATTGTGGCGCGCCGTGTCGCGGGAGGAAATTCCCGCCGGGGCGCAAGTCCGGGTCACGCGCATTGAGGGGCTGACGCTGCACGTCGTTCTTCCCGGCCATCACGCGGCCGAAGCGTGAACGCGCGCTCCAGATAGAGTACGATACCCGCAGCACGCCAGCAGCGCCGAACCATTCCGGAGGCCAGGGCATTCTTGGGAGGGCGAGAAAATGGATTTTTCATTGTACGGGCTCATGATCGCGGTGTTCATTTTCCTGATCTGGTTCTGGAATTCGCTGTATGTAATCAAGGAGTGGGAGCGCGGCGTGGTGCTACGGCTGGGGCGCATGCAGCCGGACGCGAAGGGCGCGGGATTGCGGCTCGTCTTCTGGCCGATCGAGACGCTGTACCGGATTTCGCTGCGCATCGAGACGCTGGACGTGCCGTCGCAGGACATCATCACGCGCGACAATGTTTCCGTGAAAGTGAACGCGGTGGCGTATTTCCGAGTGGTGGACGCGAATCTCGCGCTTTCCCAGGTGCAGAATTATTTGTATGCGACGTTGCAGAAAGCGCAAACCACGCTGCGCAGCATCGTCGGGCAGTTCGAGCTGGATGAGATTCTTGCCGAGCGCGAAAAAGTTAACAGCAAACTGCAAGTGATTCTTGACCAGGATACCGAGCCCTGGGGTATTAAGGTAACGAAGGTGGAAGTCAAGCAGGTCGATATTCCGGAGCAGATGCAGCGCGCCATCGGCCGGCAAGCGGAGGCGGAACGCGAGCGGCGCGCCAAGGTCATTCACGCGGAGGGTGAAGCGCAGGCGTCGGCAAAACTGGCCGAGGCTGCGCAGGTTCTCGAAACGCAGCCCGCCGCGATTCAACTTCGTTACCTGCAGACGCTGACCGAAATCGGAGTCGAGAAAAATACCACTATCGTGTTTCCCCTGCCGATCGATATCATCAACGAGTGGGTCAAGGCGATCGGCTCTAGAAGATCATAAATGGCATTTAGAGAGAAAAAAAACGGCGGGGATTTCGTACTGGAGAGCAGGCACCTGGTCGGACTGTTTCTGCTGTTGGTCGTGATTTTTGGAGTCGTCTTCACTCTCGGCTATTTGCTGGGAAGAAGCCAGTACGATTCGCAGCTTCGCGCCGCCGTCGGCGCGCCGCCGGGAACCAATGCGCCGGCCGCCTCCGCGGCCGCAAAATCCAAGAAGCGGCCGGAGTCCGAGGACGCGCAAGTCGCGAAAAAAAATTCCGATTGGGATTTCTACCATTCCGCCGATCCGCAGGCCGCCGCGGATCACTTGCAGGCGGCTCCCAAGTCTGTGACTGCCTCGGCGCCACCCGCGGCGACGCCCAAGCCGGGCGCTGCAGCAGGGTCGAAGACTGCAAAGCCGGCAAAATCCACGTCCGGCACGGACGGGTCGTTGATTCCGAAAGGCGCGATCATGCTCCAGGTCGCTGCCGTGCTGCACCAGGATGACGCGCTGGCCCTTGCGCAAGCCCTGCAACAGAAAAAATTCCCCGCTTTTGTCATTACGCCCAGCGCGGACAAGTACTATCGCGTTCAAGTCGGTCCGTATCCGGACAACCAGTCCGCGTCGAGTGCGCGACAGGAACTCGAAGCCAACGGGTTCAAGTCCATCATTAAGCGCTGAAGTTTTTCCAAATGAATCCGGACGTTTGTTTTTTACCGGGTCTGCTATTCCGGGCCTCGAATGAATTGAATGCTTGATGGCGCGGGCGGGAGTGGTCTCGCGGCTATAAAGCCAGATGCCTTGGCGCTCCTGCAAAGCATTGCGCACCCAAAGCTCGGGCCCCCATGCGGCGAAGAATGTATCGCCTGCGATGCCTTCCGTAGTTCACGTCGTGAAGAACTTCAGGTTGTGCCATTCCGGGGCAGGCGAGTCCAAATCTCCTTCACATCCATTGACACCCAGGAGTCTTCGGCGCACTGTGGTGGGGCAGGTTGGAGGCGAGTTCGGCAACGGATTCTGACAGCGTTGTGCCCCCTTCATTGTTGCCACGTATGTCCTAGTCCAACTGACTGCACGACATGAAACTAAATCTCGCGCCATTGGTAAGCCGGCGCTGGCTGCAGCACTTAGACCGTGGACGAGCAGTTGGTCAGGAGAAATATCCCAACAGAAGCAGGCTCAATAGCACGGGCGCATCTAAACATTGTGCCCGGATTATTCAGGGGGCGCTACGTTTCATCGCAATTCGGACCGAAATACGGAACAAAGCGCGGCGAATTACAGCCGCCGCAGTAGTATTCTGCAGTCCGTTCTAATGTTCGTGTCCGCAGTCGTTTTCTTGACGCTGTTTGAGCTTGGGAAGTCGCTGTTGTTTCCGTCCATCACTATTTGGCAATCTCATTTCATCATGATAGGGATATCCGGGGCCATTGCAACCTTGGCTAGTCACTTTGTTGTTAATAGATTTCGCGGTACCGCGGAATCCTTCCGCAAACTTGTCGAGCAATCTCCAGATGCGGTGCTGGTGCATCGCCAAGGAAAAATCCTGTTTGCGAACAAGGCCTGCGTCACGCTGCTCGGCGCTCCCTCCGCTTCTGAACTCCTGGGAAGGCCGATGTTAGACTTTGTGCATCCGGATGATCGCGAGGGTGTGAGAACGAGGATTCGAGAATACGACCGCGACTTTACGAAGGTTCGTCACAACGAGACCAGACTTATTGGCCTAAATGGAAAGGAAACCTACACGGAAGCAGTGGCATGCTCGATCACTTATCTTGGACAAGCCTCGATGCAGGTGGCTTATCGTGATATTTCACAGCGGAGAGAAGCAGAAAAGAGGCTGCTGGAAAGTGAAGCAAGCCTGGCGGGGGCACAGCGGGTCGCACATTTGGGCAGCTGGCGGCGGGATCTCATTGAACTCGAGGATCGGGCGCACAATCCGTTGCGCTGGTCAGACGAGATGTTTCGCATCCTCGGCTACGGCGTTGGCGACGTCGAAGTATCGAGAGAAAACTTCGTTCGTGCCATCCACCCCGATGACCGGGACCGTGTAGGCGAAGGTATGTCAGCAGCGATCCGCGAGAGAAGACCCTACAGCGCCGACTACCGAATCATCTTGCCCAACGGCACCGAACGAAACCTGTACTCGCAGGCCGAAATTGTCTACGACGAGAATACCAAGAGACCGTTGAAGATGGTCGGGATCGTTCAGGATGTCACCGACAGGAAGCGGGCTGAGCAGGAATTAATCGCAGCAAAGGAAGCTGCGGAAGCGGGCAACCGGTCGAAGAGCGAGTTTCTAGCGAACATGAGTCACGAAATTCGCACCCCGCTGAATGGCGTCATAGGGATGACCGACCTGGCACTCGAAACCGACCTCACGCCGGAGCAACGCGAATATTTGGAGACAGTGAAACTTTCGGCGGATGCCCTGCTCGGGGTAATCAACGACATTCTGGACTTCTCCAAGATCGAGGCCGGAAAAGTCGAATTGGAGCTGGAGGATTTCAATCTGCGCGATAGCCTGGAAGCCACGCTGAAAACACTGGCGCTGCGGGCGGATGAAAAGGGGTTGGAAATTTTATGCGAAATCGCTTCGCCGGTTCCGGACTTTGTTCGAGGAGATTCCAACCGGCTCCGCCAGGTGGTAACGAACCTCATCGGGAACGCCATTAAATTCACGGGGCATGGCGATGTTGTATTGAACATTCATGTCGAAGCCGAGGAAGGCGACGACCGAATCCTGCATTTCACGGTATCGGACACGGGGATTGGAATTCCCGCCGAGAAGCAGAAATTAATTTTTCAGCCGTTTGCCCAGGCAGACACCTCAACGACGCGGAAATATGGCGGAACCGGCCTCGGGCTGACGATCTCGAAGCGCCTGGTGGGATTAATGGGCGGGGACATGTGGGTAGAAAGCGAAGTAGGGCGCGAAACCCAATTTCACTTCACCGCCCGGCTCAAGAAGTCAGAGAAGCCGATGGCCGCTGGAACGATGGCCCCTTCCGTGTCATTGCGGGGCGTAAAGGTTCTAATCGTAGACGATAACAGGACGAGTCGGCGGATTCTTGAAGCGATGCTGCAGCGTTGGGAAATGACTCCGACATCCGCGGAGGACGGTGAAGAGGCGCTCAAGCGATTGACCTGCGCGCAGGATGTGGGAGATCCGTATGCATTGGTCTTGACGGACATGCACATGCCAAAGATGGACGGTTTTACTCTCGTTGAACAAATTCGGCAGCGGCGGGAATTTTCGGCGTCCATCATCATGATGCTCACTTCAGCCGGCCATCGAGGGGACGGGGCTCGCTGCCAAGAGCTGGGAGTAGCCGCGTACCTGTTGAAACCCATCCGGCAATCCGAGTTACGGGAGGCGATTGCTCGAGTGCTGGGAGCACCGGCGGGAAAAGGCGCAATTCCTCTGGTCACTCGATACTCGTTGCAGGATGCTCGCGCCCCCCAAACTATCCTGTCGGTGCTCGTGGCGGAAGACAATACCGTGAACCAATTGCTCGCCAAACGATTACTGGAAAAGCGGGGACATCGCGTGACCATGACAATGAATGGCCGCGAGGCCCTGGAAGCGCTCGCAAAAGACAGGTTCGACCTCGTCTTGATGGACCTGCAAATGCCGGAGATGGACGGATTTCAGGCTACCCTGGCGCTCCGGGAGAAAGAGAAGGTGAAACAGGATGGCTTCCACCAGCCTGTCATCGCGCTGACGGCCCACGCGATGAAGGGGGATAAGGAACGATGCCTGGCGGCCGGGATGGACGGCTACCTCACTAAGCCGATCCTGCCACTGGAACTCGACGCAATCCTGAAAATTTATATGGCGCGGGGGCTAGCTGCGGCGAACGCGCAGGAAGTCGTGCATATGAGGAAATGAACTTCGCTGTGCTGGGCGAGCGACCACGAACATGCGCCGCGTTTCTTATTTTAAGGATCGCTTTGAGGATTTGAACCCCGCATAGGCCAGGTAAGCTCCTATAAGAAGCAGAAGGGCGGCGTAGAGGCTTGGTTGACGCTCGAAGCCAAGCCCAACAAGGAAGACCCGAGATTCCATCTCCGGCGGGAGCACCAACAAAAGCAGGCCTTTGATCAGGCTGGCCCAACCGAAGAGCGTGACCAGGATCGGCAGCGCGCCGCCCGACCACACATTGTGACCGAGAACGATGGCCAGCCCGGCGGTCATTCCCAGGAGACCCGCGATGAAAAGCAGCGGAGGGTCTCGAAGGATCGCTTTCATTGTTTCCACGGTCGCTTGCGCGTGCGCCAAAATAGCCAGCGAGATGGCGATGCAGTAGAGACCGAGTAGCTTGCCAAGAAATGCTGTACGGGGAGACGTGACTTCCTCCAAATCAAACCAATTTAGTCGGATTTCCGTACCAGAATGAATTTTTCGGTTTGGCTGTTGACCTGGGCATCGTACGCCCGTGCTGATCCGGCTGCAACAAATTTGCGATGCACACACGCCCCGACGAGCCTTTGTGAGAACTCTATTCTAGTTCGTGTGGCGCCCGTGTGAAGGCGGGCGCCACAAAAGTATGCGAATTTCGTGTTGCCTCGCGGACAAGAAGGGGCGTGGCCGGCGCGCGGGTCTCGAGAAAAATCTCATTGGCAAACTACTTGAAACGTTTGCGCGGTTTCCGGGTGTGCAGGGGACGCGCCGGCAGTCTACAATGCCGTGGCTATGAAATTGTCGAGGACTGTGCGGCTGCTGCTGGCGCTCGCTTCCGGCGTGGCGTTGGCGATGGCCTATCCCGCTTTCAATATCCCACTTCTGGGATGGATCGCGCCGGCGCTGCTGATCGTGGCGGTACTGGGCGAGGGGCCGCGATTCGCATTTCTGCTGGGATGGCTTCAGGGCGCGGCGTACTACGGACTGAGCCTGCCGTGGTTTTACACCGTGATGCGGCAGTACGGTCCTCTTCCTGTGATGCAGGCTGGCGCCGTATTCGGATTGGTCATCGTCGCGACTTCTTTGTTCCATGCGGCCTTTGCCGCGGTGATTGCCTGGCTGGGGAAATTTGGGCCGGAGAGAGCGTGCCTGGGGGCGCCGTTCGTCTGGGTATCGATGGAATTTGCGATGATGCACCTGCCCGCCATCGGCTTTCCTTGGGACCTGCTTGGTTATGTGGCGGCGGGAAATCTGGTATTTGTGCAACTGACGGCGGTCACCGGAATTTTTGGCCTTTCGCTGGTGGTCGCGTCCTACAATGCGCTGGCGGCCCTGATAGTTCTGCAAATGTCGAAGCGCAAGCAGGCCGGCTCGGCGGTGTGGATCGGCGGCAACGCCGTGCTGATCGTGATTGCCGTCGCGGGTGCTCGCTTTGTTCCGCAAGCTCACGCCGATCGCGTTGCGCATTTGGTGCAGACGAACTTTCCCGTGTCAAACGGCTATCCCCCGAATTGGATGCAATTGCACGCGGCGGATATGGACCAGCTGGAACAGATCAGCATCGCCGCGGCGCAGAAAAATCCCGGCATCGTCGTGTGGCCGGAAGTTCCCGCTCCGTTTTCCTTGCAGGACGGAAATTTTCTTGCGCGCGCGCAGCGCATTGCGCGCGGCGCCGGCGGCGGCTTCCTGGTCGGCGTGATCGATTGGAAGCCTCTGGCCGGCGGCGGGCTCGGCGCGAATAACAGCGCGGTTCTCCTCGGCCCGAACGGCTCGCAGGACTTCCTCTACGACAAGATTCATCTCGTGCCCTTCAGCGAATATGTGCCCTGGAGAAAATGGCTTTTCTTCGCCAGGGATCTGACGAGCCTCATCGGCGATTTTCAGCATGGCTCGCAGTACAAAGTTGGAAACTTTTCCGGCGGCCCGTTCAGCGTCTACATTTGCTACGAAGCGATTTTCCCCAATGAAATTCGGCGGTTCACGCTGGCCGGCGCGCAACTCTTCGTGAATATCTCGGACGACGGCTGGTTCGGCGGGTCGGGCGCTCCGGCGCAGCACCTGGCGATGGCGCGCGTGCGGGCGGTGGAGAACCGGCGCTGGCTGCTGCGCGACACGAACGATGGAATCACAGTTTCCGTCGACCCTTACGGGCGCATCGCGGCGCGGGTGCCTGAACATACTCGCGGAGAGCTGGTCGCCCCGTACGCATTTCGCGCGAAGCTGACGCCGTATGCGCGCTGGGGCGACTGGCTGGCGTGGCTGTGCGTTCTCGCCGCGCTCGTGTTAGTGTTGATGGCTGCGCGCGACACGTTCGCGCGCAAGACTTCTTAACATTCCTTGAGCGGGCGGGACACCACATCATGATGATTGAAGATCTACAGCGGCAGCAGGAAGAACTTGGCAAGCGCATCGAACTTGTGCGGAGCTATCTTTGACGTTGCCCGCAGCCGCGAAACACTAGCCTCCCTGGAAAAGAAAATCTCGCAGCCGGATTTCTGGCAGGATCAGGAACAAGCCCAGAAAGTCATGCAGCAGCGCAAGGCGGCGGAGGCTGTGCTCGCCTCCGACGCGAAGCTGGCGACCATGGCCAGCGACATCGACACCTATTTTCATCTGGCCGAGGAGGAGAAAGACTCGGCGCAGAGAGATTCGCTGATCAAGGAAATCGAACGCGAAATGGCCGCCGCCGATACCTACGTTTCGGACCTCGAAACCGTCACGCTGCTATCGGGCGAGAACGACCGCCTGAACGCCATTATGACCATCAAGCCCGGCGCGGGCGGCATGGAATCGCAGGATTGGGCGGAAATGCTGCTGCGCATGTACCTCCGCTGGGCGGAGAAAAAAGGATTTACTGCAACGGTCATGGACCTGACGCCCGGTGAAGGCGCGGGTTTGAAATCCGCGACGGTGCGCGTCGAAGGCGAGAACGCGAATGGATTTCTATCCACGGAAAGCGGCGTGCATCGCCTGATCCGGATTTCGCCTTTTGATCAGGCCGCGCGACGCCACACTTCTTTTGCCTCCGTGTTTGTCATTCCTGAAATCGACGACCAGATTGAGATCGTCGTGAAGCCCGAAGAAGTGCGCATCGACACGTTTCGAGCCGGCGGCGCGGGCGGCCAAAATGTGAACAAGGTGGAAACCGCCGTGCGCATCACGCACCTGGCGAGCGGGATTGTCGTGCAGTGCCAGAACGAGCGCAGCCAGCACAAGAACCGCGAGTTGGCCATGAAATGGCTTCGCTCGCGGCTCTATGAGTTGGAAATCGAAAAGCGGCAGGCGGAAACGCGCAAGCTGGACGACACCAAGCGCGACATCAGCTTCGGCAGCCAGATCCGGACCTATACGCTCCAGCCCTACCGCCTGGTCAAGGATCACCGCACGAAATTTGAAATGGGCGATGTCGATCGTGTGCTGGACGGCGATCTGGATCCGTTTATTCGCAATTTTTTGCTGGCGCGGAGAAAAGGCACGTTGGGAAGCGCCGCTGACGCCGCCGAGGATTCTTAGCTTACGCGATGGAGGCCCGCGGCGCATTCCAATCCCGCATTCTTGCTATTTAGTGTTGCCTCAACAAGTTTGGACCCAATTCGTTGACACGTTCGGAGTCGCATGTTAGCGTCGATTCGGACTAAGACAGTCTCCCGCGCATGAAAATGATCGCCTGTTCCATGCGGATTTTTTCAGAAGAGGTGCTGGCTTGAGCGAGAAAAATCGCAATTTTCTGTTTACATCGGAATCGGTGACCGAGGGCCACCCGGACAAGATTGCCGACCAGGTTTCCGACGCCGTACTGGACGCGGTGCTGACGGAAGACCCGACGGGGCGCGTGGCCTGCGAAACGCTGGTGACCACCGGATTGGTGATGGTCGCGGGCGAAATTACCACCAAGGCGGTCCTGGACTATTCCGACATTGCTCGCGATGTGGTGCGCGACGTTGGCTACACGCGCGCCAAGTACGGCTTCGACGCGGAAACCTGCGCAGTCGTTTCTTCCATCAAGCGGCAATCTCCGGATATCGCTATGGGCGTGGACACCGGCGGCGCGGGCGACCAGGGACTGATGTTCGGCTTTGCCTGCGATGAAACGGATGAGTTGATGCCGTTGCCGATCACGCTGGCCCATAAACTGGTACAGCGGCTTTCCGAGGCTCGCCGCAAGAGAGACGTCGACTTTTTCCGGCCGGACGGAAAATCGCAGGTGACGGTCGAATATCATGAAGGCCGTCCGGTACGCGTGGACACGGTCGTGATCTCCACGCAGCACAGCGAATCCGTTTCCAATGCGGACCTGCAAAATGCCGTGCGCGAGGAAGTGATTCGCAAGGTGGTTCCCGCCGAGTTGATGGACAAAAACACGAAATTTCACATCAATCCGACCGGGCGCTTCGTCGTCGGCGGACCGATGGGCGACGCCGGCCTGACGGGCCGCAAGATTATCGTGGACACCTACGGCGGCTACAGCCGCCACGGCGGCGGCGCGTTTTCCGGGAAGGACCCGTCGAAGGTGGACCGCTCGGCGTGCTACATGGCGCGGCACGTGGCCAAGAATCTGGTGGCCGCGGGCGTGGCGCGCAAGGTGGAAGTGCAGCTGGCCTATGCCATCGGCGTCGCCGATCCCGTTTCCGTGATGGCGGATACGTTCGGCACCGGCGCGATCCCGGACGAGAAGATTACCGACTTGATCCGCGGCACGTTCAAACTCACGCCGCGCGGGATCATCGAATCGCTTAATCTTAGACGGCCCATTTACCGGCCGACGGCTTCGTTCGGCCATTTCGGGCGGTCGGGGCCGGGCTTTACTTGGGAGTTGACGGACAAAGCGGAGGCGATTCGCAGCCAGGCTGGGCTCAGCGGCAAGGAAGTTGCCGTACGGCGCTGAATTTTGTAGCACAGCCACTCTTGGCTGTGCGCCTTTATTGAACGCTGCAAAAACCGCACAGCGAAGATTGGTTGTGCTACTTGAAAGACAGGAGAGATTCGCGTGACAAAGACTTTGCAGAGCACGGCGGGCGATGTTCGGGATATGGCCCTCGCGGAACAGGGCAAGCGAAAAATCGAATGGGCCAATCAGCAAATGCCCGTTCTTCAGTTGATTCGCAAGCGATTCATTAAGGAACAGCCGCTGAAGGGCGTGCGCCTTTCCTTGTGCCTGCATGTGACCAGCGAAACGGCCAACCTGGCCATCACGCTGCGCGACGGCGGCGCCGATCTGGTATTGTGCGCCTCGAATCCGCTCTCCACGCAAGATGAAGTCGCCGCGTCGCTGATCAAGGATTTTTCGATTCCGACGTACGCCATCAAGGGCGAGGACAACGCCACTTACTACGCGCACCTGAACGCCTGCGTGGATCACAAACCGCAGATGACCATGGACGACGGCGCGGACCTGGTGACATTGCTCCTCACCAAGCACAAGCATCTCGTGGCCGACGTGATCGGCGGCACGGAAGAAACCACCACCGGCGTGATCCGCCTGCGCGCCATGGCCAAGGACGGAACGCTGAAGTATCCCGTGATCGCCGTGAACGACGCCGAGACCAAGCATTTCTTCGACAACCGCTACGGCACGGGACAATCGACAATTGACGGCATCATTCGTTCGACGAATTTGCTGATCGCCGGCCTGAGAGTGGTCGTGGCGGGATACGGCTGGTGCGGCAAGGGCGTGGCCATGCGCGCCAAAGGCCTGGGCGCCGACGTGATCGTCACCGAAATTAACGCGGTGCGGGCCATCGAAGCCGTGATGGACGGTTTCCGCGTAATGCCCATGGCGGAGGCTGCCAAAATCGGCGATATTTTTGTTACCGTGACGGGAAACAAGTCCGTGCTGTCACACGAGTCCTTTGAACGCATGAAGGATGGAGCGGTGATCTGTAATTCCGGGCACTTCAACGTAGAGATCGATATTCCGGCTCTCGAGAAAATGTCCAACGGCAAGCGCGTGGCGCGCCCGTTTGTCGACGAATACTCGACCAAAGATGGCCGCAGGATTTATCTGCTGGGCGAAGGGCGCCTCATCAACCTGGCCGCCGCGGAAGGTCACCCGGCCGCCGTGATGGATATGAGCTTTGCCAACCAGGCGCTTTCCGCCGAATACATGCTGAAGCACGCGTCGGAACTCAAGCCGCAAGTGTACGTCGTGCCCGAGGCCATCGACCGTCAAATCGCGAAGCTCAAGCTCGAATCGATGGGCGTGCAGATGGACAAGCTCACGCCCGAGCAGGAGCTGTATCTCGCTTCGTGGTCGGAAGGCACGTAAGATCTTCTAGGTTTTTCTACGTGCCCTCTATGTTCTCTGTGTTGAAAGATTTTGGTTTTGCAGTTTTGAATCCATGATGCGGGACTTCGCCAACTGGGCGCTGGATACCGCGAAGTTGCGCGGCGCAATTTATGCCGACGCCCGCGTCATGGACATCCGCCTCCGCGATCTCTCCACAAAAAATGGCCAGGTCGGCACGCTGGCCGAATCGGAATCCTACGGCATCGGCATTCGCGTGATCGCCCGGGGATCGTGGGGCTTTGCTTCTACCGACCGCTTGACGCGAGAGGGAATTGCCGCCTGCGCCGCCGAAGCCGTGGCCATCGCGAAAGCTTCGGCTCTCGCCAAGCGGCACGACGTCGAGATGGTGCCGGTCGAAGCCTATCAGGACACCTGGCAGAATCCGTACGTCAAAGACCCGTTCCAAATTCCGATCGAGCGGCAACTGGACTTGCTGCTGGCCGCCGACCGCGAAATGTCGCGCGTCAAGGGCGTAACGGTGGCGGAAACCTCGATGACCTTTCGGCGCATCGAGCAATTCTTTGCCTCGTCAATCGGTTCGGCAATCCATCAGATCAAAATGCAGTCAGGCGCGGGAATCGTCGCCACGTCGTTTGCAGGGAACGAAATTCAGAAGCGCTCGTATCCCAACAGCTTTGGGGGGCAGCACCAGCTTGCGGGATACGAACTCGTGGAGTCGCTCGACTTTGCGGGCAATGCGCTGCGCATCGCCGTGGAAGCCGTCGCGCTACATTCCGCGGCGCAATCTCCGGAAGGCGCGAAGACGCTGATTCTGGACAGCTCGCAGCTCGGCCTGCAGATCCACGAATCCATCGGACATCCGATCGAGCTGGACCGCGTGCTGGGCATGGAAGCCAATTTCGCGGGCATGAGTTTTCTCACCACGGAAAAATTGGGGAAACTTCATTATGGTTCCGATATTGTCAATGTAGTAGCTGACGCGCGGCTCGAGCACGGGCCGGGCCTCGGCACGTTCGGCTACGACGACGAGGGCGTTCCCGCGCAGTGCACGCCGATCATTTCCAACGGGCTCTTCACCGGCTACCTGTCCAACCGCGAGACGGCCGTCTCCATCGGCCTCGCGCGCTCCGGCGGAACGATGCGCACGGAATCCTGGAATCGCCTGCCGATCATTCGCATGACCAACATCAGCATTCTTCCCGGAACGTGGCGCTACAAGGACCTGATCGCCGACACCGATGACGCGGTTTTGATGGAGACGAATCGCTCTTGGTCCATCGACGACCGCCGCTACCATTTCCAGTTTTCCACGGAAATCGCCTGGGAGATTAAGGGCGGCAAGAAAACGCGGATGCTGAAAAATCCCAGCTACAGCGGAATCACCACGGAATTCTGGAACAGCTGCGACGCCATTTGTTCGCGCGAGCACTGGACGCTGTGGGGTACGCCCAATTGCGGCAAGGGCCAGCCGCAGCAAACCATGGGCACGGGACACGGCGCATCGCCCGCGCGCTTCCGCAACATCAAGCTGGGCGCCGCATTCGCAAAATCGTGAACCCAGCTTTTTTTTGCGTAGGGCCGGCCTTCAGGCGGGCATGTGCCGGCAAACTAAGATTCTCAGTCCAAGATTTGTGGGTCGGACCTTCAGGTCCGACATTATCGGCGACG
The DNA here is from genome assembly GCA_963813185.1 of uncultured Acidobacteriota bacterium. Classification (GTDB taxonomy): domain Bacteria; phylum Acidobacteriota; class Terriglobia; order Acidiferrales; family UBA7541; genus Palsa-360. Next base: position 555,915 of record CAWEYA010000014.1, on the reverse strand, counting down.
TCGAGTGGGCTTTTAAGCCCTGACGTGTCAGGGGCTAAAGCCCCAAATGATTCTGACGCTTCCTGTCGGAGCTAAAGCTCCGACCCGCAAACCGAGTTGGCAATTTGGCTTGTGCATTTTATGGAAGGATTTGTGGCCCAGAAAACCAAAAAATCAGCGAAGAAATTTCCGGCTCGGGCGGGACGCAAGTCCGGCGCGGCTGTCGCAGGCTTGCATTTGCTTTCCGATGCGGAGATGCGGCACATCGCAGAGAGAGTCTACAAATTCAGCGACGCGGATGAAACGGAAGTCGAAATCGGCATGATCACCGACGCGCTCACGCGCTTCGCCAACAACACGATTCATCAAAACGTAGCGGAGCAGGCGCTGGCAGTTTCGGTGCGAACCGTGCTCGACGGGCGCACGGCGCGCGCGACCACCAACAAGACCGACGACGATTCGCTGCGGCGCGTGGTTGAAACTTCGAAGTCCCTCGCGCGCAGCCAGCCGCGCAATTCCGATCTCCTTCCGATGCCCGGTCCGCAAAAATACACGAAAGCCGCGCGCTATTTTGAGAACACGGCTTACGCCACTCCGGCCGACCGCGCCCGCACCGTCGCCCGCGTCACTCAAATGGCCGAGAAAAACAAGCAAACGGCCGCCGGCATTTTTTCGACAGGCGTCACACAAACGGCGATCGCCAACACCAGGGGCCTGTTCGCATCGCATCGCCAGACGCGCGCCGAATTTTCGATCACCATTCTCGAATCCGATTCCTCCGGCTGGGCCAAGGCCAATTCGCCCGATCTCGATTGCATCGATCCCGCGGGGATGGCTCAGAGCGCGAGCGAAAAATCGGCCGCCTCACGCCAGCCGGGCGAGGCCGCGCCCGGGCGCTGGACGGTAATTCTTGAACCTTCGGCCGTGCTCGATCTCGTCGGTTCTCTCTTTTACGATTTTGCGGGCACGGCCATGTTGGACCAGCGCTCCTGCTTCACGAAGCGCATGGGCAAGCGCGTCCTCGGTGAAAACATCACGCTGCACGATGACGCCTACCACCCGCTGCAGTCCGGGGCTCCCTTCGACGGCGAAGGAATTCCGCGGCAGAAAATTCTGTTGTTGGACAAAGGCGTCCCGACCAATCTGGTGTACTCGCGCGCCACCGCCAAAAAAATGAAAGCCAGGCCCACCGGCCACGGTCTGTCCTTGCCGAATGATATGGGCGAGGCGCCCATGAACCTGGTTTTCGGCGGCGGCCAATCATCGGTGGAAGAAATGGTGCGCTCGACCGAGCGCGGCATCCTGGTCACGCGGCTTTGGTACATCCGCGAAGTGGATCCCTACGAAAAAGTGCTCACTGGAATGACGCGCGACGGAACGTTCTTGGTTCAAGATGGCCGCGTTGCCGGCGGCATTCGAAATTTCCGATTCAACCAGGGCATTTTGGAGATGCTTTCGAATGTCGAGATGATGGGCCCCGCCGTGCGCGCCGCGGGAGAGGAGTCGTTCGAAATGGTGGTTCCGCCGATGAAAGTGAGAAATTTCCACTTCACTGAAGTCACGAAGTTCTAGGCTGGATTTCTCACGGCGGTTGCAGCCTGAAATCGGATTCGTCCAAATGCGGCTTCGTGGTGCGGGTTTTGTAGCGCCGGCGTCACGCCGGCAGTTTTGCGCTGAGCCACGAGTACAAAATTGCCGGCGGGACGCCGGCGCTACAAAACCCTGCTCTCCGGCGCGAAGTGCAAGGTCACCGAACCAATCGCTCGAGTCATGGCGAGATTGCAGAGCTAGCGCGTTATTGGCTGTGTTCCTTGACGGCCTTCTGCTCCAGCGACTCTCCCCCGTGCAACAAACGGTCCTCGCAGGAGATAAATTCCTCAATTGTCCAATCGGGGTGGTACCTGTATATCGTGCGTCCCGTCCAGGGCTTTGTGAATGCTTTGGGGTCGTCGAACGTCCAGTCGATCTGCAATCTGTCGTGATTCACGCGCCGCAGGCGCCACACAGCGTGCAAGGCGTCACTGTGGGGATGGCCTCGGCGATCGAGCCAGGTGATGTCTTTTAGACCGATCGTGTCGACGACGAGCGTGTCCCCATCCCACTTGCCCACGGATTGGCCCATGTAGGTGGGATCGGGGTCCTCGGGAAGTTTTCGACCATCTGTCCAGATGTGGCTCACGGCGTAATCTTTTTCGAAAAGGATAAGCACCCGGTCACGGAGCTGAACGATTTCAAAAGGCATGACTTCCGTCATGAGGCGGGGCATACCGGTCGGAAAACAACTGGCAATGGTTGGGTCCAGGTTCACTCGTCCGTTGGTGAAGCTTGGCTGCCCCGGATCATCGTCCTTGTTGGCTTTCCACTTCGCCTCGGCCCAAGGCTGAAAGGAAGGGTCCTCTTTCGGGTTGAAAGTTGGGCCCGTCTCCGTGATATTCGCCCAAACTCCCGTCAGGTCCGGCGTGTGGACAGCGGACTGGGACTTTTTTGTTTCCGGATTCGCAGCGGTCTGAGCGAGCATCACGGTCGTGCAAGCGAGCATCGCCAAAATTAGAAAGATCGGTTGCATCCGTCGATTTCGCATAGGGAGGCTCTCCCTTCAATTTCGATCAATAGCATAACGGGACAGCGGGTAGGCGCTCCAACGGCCGATAGGAGCCACTCGTCAATTTTGTATGGCAGGCGTAAGCACCCGGCCGTCGGCGAACGTAATCTTGCTAAAATTAATATAGTTGCCGCCGCCCTTGACGCGGTGTCCAACCAGGGTGATCTGGTCGCCAGTCTTCACGGTATTTTTATTCCATCCCTGCCGGGACAACGTGTTCGGGCTGTTCGTTTCGGCAATCCATTTTTCGACTTTCCCCGATTCGTCCGTAACATCGAGATGGATCAGCGCATGGGGGTTAGTCCACTCGAATTCGGTCACAGTCCCTTTCACGGTGGCGGCGGACGAAACGTCGTAATTCGACCTGCCGTGATGCGCGAGCACCGACCCGGAAAAAAGGAGAAGACCAGCGGCCCCGAGGAACACAGCCATTAGCATATTTTTCATTTGAGTACCCTCTCGGAATTCAACCCCGTCCTTGGGCAGAACCATATGCCAGCCGCACGTTGGTGTCAATCTCATCTCGCCTTGGGCGCGGCTTGATGGAAACCGCTGCCCCAACGGCAGCATCGCATTCTATCCGGCAGGATGGCCGCGTTGTGGGGGAAACAGCCAGCTCGAAAAAGTTGGCCCGCCTATGAAGTAGCGCAATTTGTACTTCTTCGAAGTCACGAAGACTCAGTGGGACAGCCACTCTTGGCTGTTCTCCACTCACGCGGCAATTTCAAGGTTTGCCGTCGTCGAATAAGTTTTCGCAAGCCCGGCGGTTTGCAAAACCGGACAGCCAAGAGTGGCTGTCCTACTGTCTCATCCGAACGCCTCGATCATCCGTAGCATCTAAGTAGTGGTACATTCGAAGAAAGCCACATGGACCGACGCAGATTCATTTCGATTGCCGGAGGCGCGGGGCTGGGGATTCTGCTGCCCTATGCCCTATACCGTTCGCTGGCATATGGATTTGGCGCGAGTTACGTCAACGTCAAGGGCTACGAGAAATATGGGCCGCAGGCGGCGCTGCGGGCCATTGCGCCGGTTGACCAGTTTTACATCACGTCGTCGCACGGCGAGCCCGCGGTGGATGTGAATAAATGGTCGCTGACGATTGATGGGCTGGTCACGGACCCGCTGCACTTCGACTATGACGACATTCGAAAGCTGGCGCCGTATGAAACGACGCTCACGCTCGAATGCATTTCGAATGAAATTGCGGGCGGGCTGATTGACACGGCCAACTGGCGCGGGACGCTTCTGCGGCCCTTGCTGGAACGCGCCGGGATGAAGCCGAATGCCAAGTACGCGATCCTATATGCCGCGGAAGGATATACGACCGGCCATACGGCGGAGCGGCTTTTGCGCGGCGCAAATTTTCTGGCCTATGACATGGACGGCGAGCCGCTGACGCGCATCCACGGTTTTCCATTGCGCGTGCTCATGCCGGGCATTTACGGAATGAAGACGCCGAAATGGCTGACGCGCATCGAGCTCGTCGATAAGAGCCATCTCGGCTACTGGGAATGGATGGGGTGGTCGGACACAGGCGAGCGGCAGTTGCAATCGGTGATTGACGATCCGCACGAGGCGGCGCAGATCGCGGGTCAAAGTTTTGTCGTGACCGGATGGGCGGTGACGAATGAAGTGGGCGTGACGAAAGTGGAAATTTCCACCGACGGCGGCGCCACCTGGAATCCCTGCCAGATTTTCAGCAATCCGATGCCGTCTCAAGTGTGGGCATTCTGGCGGTACGTGTGGGTCAATCCGCAGAGCGGCAAGCACGAGATTCAAGTCCGCGCCACCGACGCGAACGGGAAGTTGCAGACGTCTTCGCGTTCCGGCGAATGGCCGGACGGGGCGACGGGGTATCACACGGTGACGGTGAACGTGGCGTAGGATCGTGATTCGTGAATTGTGATTCGTGATACGCGGTTGGCTTTGAGTTGGGCGAAGGTTGACTTTGATCCGTGATTCGAGAAAGACGCCGGCTCGCATCCGGCGCAGCCGGTTTTCACGAATCACAAATCACGATTCACGAATCACGGTGCGACGAACGTCAGGCTGTTTACGGCTTTGGCGATTACGTTCTCCTGGACCTGGATTAGGTCCGAGTCCGCATAGGTCATGCCGAGCAACGTGAAGGCGTCGTTGCCCTTATAAAGAGTCAAAAGGATGACGGACCAATCGCGGCCGTCGGCGGTGCCGCGCGAGCGCTGCTCCACGGCCGGAAATCCTGCGACGGATACATGGCGGGTCGAAATCAGGCGGTAATTCTCGTATACATCCTTGAGCGCTTTTTCCGTAGCGGCTGAGTGTGCGTCCAGGGAATCCTTCGCCTGTTCGCGGCCAATCACCAGAAGCGTTGTCTGGTCGTTCGTTCCGAGCGCGGCGACAGCGTCAGGCAGCGCCTTGCGCGCCGCCGGAATCAAATCCCAACTCGGCGCCCTGTACATCTGGAATCCGTAAGTGAGGTTCACGTACTGGTTGCCGCGAATTTCGTCGCGAATCACCGGCGGTACCGGAGCCGGCGGCGGCGCCGGAGGCGCAAGAGGCGGCGCAGGTTCGGCGGCGGCCACGCTCTTTATCTTGGGTGCGGCAATTTCAGTTTTCGCGGCAGAACTTCCCGAGGCGCCTGCGCTCACGGGCGCGCGCATCGGCGCAGCCGCAATTGCTCCTGGCGAGGAATTCGCAGGGGTGGCGGGCTCCTTAGCAACCGCGGGAATTACGCTTGGAGCCGTGGCGGGAGGCGGCGGGACGGCTGCGTTGGCCTTGGGTTTTTGCTCGGGTTCTTTCTTCGCTGCGGTGATGCTGATGTCCGCGACCTTGTCCTTTTGGATAAGGGCGAATCCGTACGAGGTTTCGACGCGGAACGAATCGTTTTCAAAGCCGACGATGGTGCCGATGATCTTGGCGCCGTCCTTCAAACGAATCTCGTCGGCACGCGTTGCGCCCGCCGTAAGGAGCAACGACAGCAGGGCCAGCAGGAAGAGGGACTTGCCACGCATGATAGCTAGTATGGCAAAGCCGGGAATCGATCAGCAAGCCTGGAGCGCGAGGGAGTTTCCGGCGCGGCACCGGCCGCCAGAATTCGTGCGATTTGAATTTTCAAATTTGAAATTTCAGATTTCAAACCTCGAGGTACGAAGGGTTTCGAGGCCTGGGCCAGCCAAATGTTAAATGATCTGCAATCTCGAATCTCAAATTTTAAATTTCCAATCTGAAGTCTCCAACTTCCAATCTCAAATCTCCAGCATCCAGCCTCTAGTACGCGGTCCAGACTCCGGCGGCGAATTTCTTCACGGTGTGGAATCCGAGTTTTTCATAGAGGCGCACGGCGCGCTCGTTGCCCGAAGTGACAGTGAGCGAAACCGTCGTAAAGTTGCGCACACGGAGTGCCTGCAGTGACGCTTCCATGAGGCGGCGTCCCAGGCCGCGGCCCTGGTATCCGGGCATGGCGCAGATTTGCGTGGTGTGGCCAACCCCGTCGGAGACGCGCGAATTCAGGATCACGCCGACCAGGTGATTGGCGTGCTGAGCGCGCAACACAAAAGAAGCTTCGGGCTGAAACTGGCCGCACCCGGGCAGAATGATGATGTTTTTCAGAAAACGCAGCGCTCCGGATTCGCTGCGGTATTGATCGTTGATTTCGCCGTCCACATGGTTCGCGTAGGCCAGCTGGATCAGCCGCGCGCACGGCTCGAAATAGCGGTGGTCCCAGCGCTCGAGGATCAAACCCGCCCCGGGCCCTTCCCGGATGAGTCCGGGAATAATGTCGAGCGCCTCTCCCGCGTTCGAAGCGAGCGGCGCGATCATGAATTGCCTCATGTACAGGCGGAAGCCGTATTCGGTCAGGACAGGATCGAGTTGATAACCGAACGGGATGAGCTGCGCCTCCACGCGTTCCAGCTTGGGGATGCCGCTCAGGGTGGTCAGCGTGTCGGTCAGAAGCCGGCGGCTCAATTCCTCCTGTGAGTAGCGGGGAGAGACGAACAGCCCGCCAACCAATCCCTTGTGATCCTCGAGCACGTAGAAGGCATACCCGACCGGGCGCCCATTTTCCAGGATGGCCGAGCCGGTGAGGGATCGCGCGTCGATGAACTTCTTGATCAATTCCGTCGAGGCGCGGTAATCCCAGCGCAGCTCTTCCCGCCACTGCTGCGACTCTTCGGCGAGCAATGGCTCGAGCTGCCAGGACGACAACTGGCGCAGATCGACTATCTGCATGGATCCGATACCCAGCCTTTGGCTCGCAGCGCGCACAATCATTTTTATCATATTATTCGATAGCGGAGCCGGATGTACTTCGGAAACGTCGAGCGGATCAGTTATCCGTGGCGCGCCGCCAATTGTGCTACCATGCGGCTGCCGAGCGAAACGTGCATCTCCCCAGCGATCGGATCGACCGGCTGGGCGGAACTCCGCTTTACGGCACAAATCCGAGCGCATGGGTTTCCTTTCAGAAATTCGACACCCGACGACGTGGTACACGAAACTCGCCATCGCCATTTTGGCACTGGCTTTTTTTGCGCTGCTTGCCGCTGCGTCGGTTTCAGGATACATCGTCTACCGGATGCTTTCGCCCGCGCGGAGCCACTCGGACATTGATCTAAAGAATTTCCCCGGCCATCCCGAAACTCTCGATTTTACGGTGGTCGGCGAGGGGCCGCGCGACGGCTGGTTTTTCCCCGGCCTGAAAACTGCGCCCACCATTGTTTTGTGCCCGGCCTATGAATCCAGCCGCGGAGAATTTCTCACGCTGGCCTCGGCCTTGCAGGACCAGCAGTACAATGTGCTGATCTTCGATTTTTCGGCCCACGGATCATCCGGGGGGCGCTCCACGCTGGGATTGCAGGAAGTTGGGGAACTGCGAGCGGCCATGAATGCGGTGGCCAACCGCGGCGACGTGGATGTGAACCGGTTTGGCTTGTGGGGCGTGAACCTGGGGGCCTACGTGGCGCTCGCGGAAGCCACGGGCGACCCGCGCGTTCGCGCCATCGCCGCGGAATCTCCCTACGGCCAACCAAAGGATATGATCGCGCTGCAGGTCAGCCGCTCCGGCCTTGGTTCGTTTCCATTGATCACCAGGATGGCGCAGATGATTTTTGGCTGGCTCAATCGGCAATACCGGAATGTGCCGCCTTTGAACACGCGAATTGCAAAACTTTCGGGCGTCGCCCAACTCTATCTCGAATCGCCGGACGAACCTTTGCTTGCCGCGTCGACTGCGGAACTATTCCGGATCTCATCGCCACCTCATGAGTTCGTCGTCCTGCAGCACGGGAATTACGCCGGAATGCTGGACGACGAAAAGCGCAATTATGAAAACAGAATCGTGAGTTTCTTCCTGGTGAATATGCCGCCGTCGGGTCAAGCGTTGCCTGAAATTAAGTAGAATCAGGAATGCTCTACTTTTCCGCTGCTGGATGCAGGATTACAAGAAATATCTTCCCGTCAGCTGTGGCAGGACTTCGGTCTTTTCCGGGCAAGCTGCTTAATGCGGGCGAATCGAGCGACTCCCGGCTGGAAAATAGAACCCTTGCATTGTTGTTTCCCGGCGTCCACTCAGATAAAGAAGAATTGAAATAGTAATTCAAACCATATTGGTATGCCCGTGGGAGCCCATAAACTGCGACTTCGTCCGGGCTCAACAAGTGGTCCTGGATGGTAGAAATAGCGGCAGGTCTCGCCGTAATGATCGTGTCGATCCCTGGGAGAAAAATTCGATTTGCGGCAAGGACTAGAATCGAGACCGTGCAAGCAGCGATGCAAATTGCATGATTCAACTTGTGACGCACGGAAAATCCAACAATTCCCCCGCCGCAGACGACCGCTATGACAAGGGCGATTTCGAAAGCACTCGTGAGGTTGACGTGCAGCAATCCACCCATATTGGGAGTACTAATCCAAATTGCCAGGGCGATACCAATGCCGGCTGGGAATATCAACCCGATACTGGCAATAACTAACGGCAGTGTGCCAGATTTTTCCCGGGCATACCTCGCCAAACTCGTGCCAAGCATCAATACGACAGCAGGAACTGCCGGCAAGATATAGCCCGGTAACTTCGACTGCGAAAGGCTGAAGAACAACAATTGAAATAGCGCCCAGCAGGCGAAAAAAAGTCCCGGGGAACTCACTCGCTCGCTCGAACGCAGGCGAGTGGCTGCATCGATGATTAAGGTGATCAAGGGCGGTAACCACGGAAGAACCGCAAGCAAAAGGATGACACTGAAGAACCAGAAGGGCTGGGGATGCTGGAAAACGGGAGTGACGTAGCGCTCAAAATTGTGCTGCCAGATGAAGACGCGGAGGAAATCCGGATTGCGCAAGGCGCAGAGGAAGTACCAGGGCAGCGCCGTGGCGCAAAACACTGCGATGATCAGGGGATGAAGGAAACGAAATGGTGCGCGCCACTGGCGGGAGAGCGCAGCCCATAGCAAAGTAGCTCCCCCAGCGAGGATCACGGCGGCTGGGCCTTTCGCGAGCACTGCGGCGCCGAGAAAAAATCCGAACGCGATCCGGGAAATTGGCCCCGGCTGGGGCTTCTGCAAGATTTCGACGGCGACGGCCATCGCGGATGTCAGCAGAGCGGCGAACAGCATGTCCGGACTTGCGGCGCGCGCGAAACCAATCATCGCGACCGACGTGGGCAGCATCAGGAGCGAGAACCAAGCCGCGCCCAGGCCGTAGGAACGCAGTGCGGTCCACGCGGCCGCAACGACAGCAAGCAGAGCAGCCAGAGCCGACGGCAGGCGGGCGGCAAATTCGCTGACGCCGAAGAGGCGCATCGCGATTCCGGCAGTCCAGTAATACAGCGCCGGCTTTTCAAACCACGGCGCGCCCCACAGACGCGGAGTGATCCAATCGTGCGTCTCGGCCATGGCGCGGGCGATCGCGGCATAGCGAGGCTCGTCGGGGCCCACCAGGCCCAGCGCTCCCAATCCGCTGAACAGGCACACATAGAGGAGCAGAAGAATTAGCGGAACGCCCCAGAGTGGAATCTGAAAGCTGCCCTCTTCGGCGGCGCGCGAGCGGATTGGAGCCGTGGAATTCAAGCGGTTGAGTCTAGCATCTGAGCCGGTCGCTTTTGTAGGACGGGCTTCTGCCTGCCTGGTTTTAATTTTTGCTGTGGCGCGGAAGGGCAGACAGGCTGAAGCCTGTCCTACTATAATCCCCCAGTGCGTGAACGCTTGGAATTTGCAACGGTGTGGTTGCTGCTCAAGACGATTGGCGCGATGCCGCGCCCCCTGGCAAGATTTGTGGGCGCGCGCACGGCGGCGCTGCTGTTCTGGATGAGGCCGGGATTGCGGGCCGCCGCGTCAGAAAATTTGAAGCTGGCGTTTCCCGAGTGGAGCAAGAAACAGCGCCGCGCCGCCGTTCGCGGCATGGTGCGGCAATTGGGGTGGATGGCAGGCGAATTCGCCCATTTCCCGAGCCATACGAAGAACAACATCGATCGCATCGTGCTGCTCGACGGCTTCGAGAATTTCGCCTCGGCGCAAGCGCACGGCAAAGGAGTGCTCTTTCTCACCGGGCACATGAGCGCCTGGGAACTGGCTCCCTTCGCGCAGGCGCTTTTCGGTAATCCGCTGCATTTTCTGGTCCGGCCCATCGACAATCCGCGCGTTGACGCGCTCATCACGAAGTTCCGATGCTTGAGCGGGAATCAGCCCATCGAGAAGAACCAATCGGCTCGCGCTGTTTTGAGGGTTTTGGCGGCCAATGGCACGGTGGGGATCCTGGCTGACAATAACACCCAGCCGGCCGAAGGCGTGTTCGTCGATTTTTTCGGCATCCCGGCGTGCAGCACGGCCGGCCTCGCGCGTTTCGCGCTGCATACGGGTGCCGCGGTCGTGCCGGGATTTCTCCACTGGGACCATGCGCTTCGGAAATACCGGCTCTGTTTTGAGCCGCAGGTCGAAATCGTCCGCACGGGTGACGACACCGCGGATATTCGCGAAAACACGCAGCGGTTCACTGGTGTCATTGAAAATTACGTGCGACGCTATCCCGATCAATGGCTCTGGGTTCACCGCCGCTGGAAGACGCGCCCGCCGGGCGATCCGCCAATCTACAAGTAGCCTGGCTTGCCGCGTAGAAACGGCCCAAGAATCGAGAGGTTGATACGCTAGGAAGGGGAAACCGTTCATGACACGCACCGCGAAAGAACTGGCTGAATATTTGGGCTGTGCTCTTGAGGGTGACGGCGCTGCGCGAGTATCAGGAGTGGCATCGCCCGCATCGGCCCGAGCACAGGATCTGATCTATGTGGAGTCGCAGCGCCATCTGGACCGTGCCGCCGCCTCCGCGGCGAGGTGCGTGGTGATTGCACCCGGGATTTCCATGTCGGGAAAGATCTTGCTGCGCGCAGCAAATCCAAAGCTGGCTTTCGCGCGCGCTGCCGGGTGGCTTGTCCCCCCGGTTCCCATCGCACAGGGAATCCACGCGACCGCCGTGATTGCGCCATCCGCCCAGCTTGCTCCCGGCGCCGCGGTGGGACCCTATGCCGTCATCGAGGGGGATGTGCGGGTCGGAGCGGGCACGGAAATCGGGGCTTTCTGTTACCTTGGGCGGGGAGCGCGGCTTGGGGAAGGATGCCGCCTCTATCCTCGCGTGACGTTATATGCCGGCGCGCGTCTCGCAAACCGCGTGATCCTGCATTCCGGCGCCGTGATTGGTTCGGACGGCTTTGGTTACGTTGTGGAGGGAGGGAAGCGCTGGAAATTTCCACAGGTCGGCGAGGTCGAAATTCAGGATGATGTTGAAATCGGCGCAAATGCCACGATTGATCGCGGTTCCCTCGACCGCACGCAAATAGGGACTGGCACGAAACTGGACAATCTCGTGCACATAGCGCACAACGTAAGCATCGGGGAAAACACGGTTATCGCGGCGCAGACCGGGATATCGGGGTCATCCATAGTTGGAAAGAATGTGGCTTGCGGCGGGCAAGTGGGGATTGCGGATCATTGCGAAATCGAAGACGACGCCGTGATTGGGGCGCAGGCAGGAATCCCCTCCGGGAAGATCGTGCGAAGGTCACAGATTGTCTGGGGCACTCCCGCACGTCCTCTCGATAAATTCAAGAGACAATATGCCTGGTTTAGCCGCCTTCCGGAATTGGCGGAACGGATTAAGACGCTGGAGGTTCGCACTCACAAAAAAGGCGAATGAATGGCATGGGTCATTGAAACCAAAGGAGCTATCTACCAGATGAATGAGTGTTGCAATCCCTGTTGACCCGCGCCTAAAGACCGAAGATAATACGAACGGGGCAATCCAGGTACTGGTGCTTGGGGACCGGGCTGGTACATCTAACCGGGGAGTCCGTAGTATCCCAAGCTACATCTTCGACGAACTGAGGGCCTACGGTTTTGTGTATTCAAATGAACCCCGTCCAATAAAACGGCATCAAAGATTTAGTGAGGTTTGGAAGTAATCCATGGCCTTAGGAACTCGCATTCAATTTGAGCAACCGGGTGAGGCCCGCTCCGCGGGCGTACTCTCGGTACTGTCAGAGCGCCTGTCCGATACGATCGACCGCGGAGTGAATTATCTCCTTTCATTGCAGGCATCTGAAGGGTATTGGATGGGGGAACTCGAGGCCGACACGACCCTCGAGTCCGATTACATTTTTTACTTGCAAGTCATCAATAAGGCCAACCCGGAGCGGATTGCCAAGCTGGCGAATTACGTCCGGCGGCGGCAATTGGATGATGGAGGCTGGAATATTTACTACGGCGGGCCCTCCGAACTGAATGCCACGATCAAGGCTTATGTGGCGTTGCGGTTGGCGGGAGATGCGCCCGAATGCGATTATCTGCAGAGAGCTGCCCGGCGCGTGCACGAACTGGGTGGCCTCGAATCGGCGAATTCATATACCCGCCTTTATTTGGCGCTGGTGGGAGCGGTGGGATGGGATATGGTTCCCGCGATCCCTCCGGAACTGATGCTGCTGCCGAACTGGTTCGCGATTAACATTTACGAAATGTCGTCCTGGACGCGCGGAATTGTGATTCCTCTGACAATTCTGTATGCGCATAAACCGCTCTTCAACATTCCCGGCGGAGTTTGCGTGGACGAGCTGTATCTCGATCCTTCGCGGAAGGCTCTTGGCCTGAGTTGGGATAAAGAGCTGTTTAGCTGGAGGAACCTCTTCCTGGCCTTGGATCGCGGCTTGAAATTGTATGAACGCGTGCCGTGGAAACCTCTGCGGCAGCGGGCGCTGCGGCAGGCGCAGGAATGGCTTTTCGAGCACTTGGAACGGAGCGAAGGGCTGGCTGCGATTTATCCCGCCATGATGAACGCCATATTTGCGCTGGTTGCGCTGGGCCATTCGCCGGATGACCCGCTCACTGCGCGCGAAATCGACGAATTTTCGAGGTTTGAGATCGAGGAGGGCGACACGATCCGGGTGGCGCCTTGCGTTTCGCCCGTTTGGGACACTGCGATTGCAATGGTGGCTCTCGAGGAAGCGGGATTGCCGCCGGATCATCCGGCGCTCGTCGAGGCGGCTAGTTGGCTGCTGAAACGTCAAATTAGCGGACCTGGCGACTGGATGCTGAAGACTCCCGGAGTAATGCCGGGGGGATGGGCCTTTGAGTTCCGCAACGATTTCTACCCGGATGTCGATGACACGGCGTTTGTGCTGATGGCGCTGCAGCGCGTGGATTATCCCGACAAGGGCCGCATGGAAGCCACTGTCCGCCGAGGGCTTACCTGGCTGCTGGCAATGCAAAATGATGACGGCGGCTGGGGCGCGTTCGACCACAATAACGACCGGCGGTTTCTGTGCCAAATTCCGTTCGCCGATCACAACGCCATGATCGATCCCTCGACTGCCGATGTGACCGCGCGCGTTGTGGAGTGTCTTGGCCGGTACGGATGGCCCGCGAAGCATCCGGTGATCGAGCGGGGCGTAAGATTTTTGCTGAAAGATCAGACCGGCGAAGGTCCGTGGTTCGGGCGCTGGGGCGTAAATTACGTTTATGGGACGAGCGGCGTGCTGCGCGCGCTTGAAACCGTCGCTCTTACGGCGCGGGACTACTGCCAGCGCGCGGTGGAATGGCTCCGCTCAGTGCAAAATTCCGACGGCGGATTCGGCGAATCCATCGCTTCCTACTACGACCCGGCGCTCAAAGGCAAGGGTGCCAGCACTGCCTCCCAAACGGCGTGGGGGCTGATCGGATTGCTGGCGGCGACGGAAGCCGGCGACCCGGCAATCACGCGCGCCGTGAATCATCTGGTGGAGCGGCAGCAAACCGATGGTTCCTGGGCCGAGAAGGAATTTACAGGAACCGGATTTCCTTGCGTGTTTTACCTGAAATATCATTTGTACCGGAACTATTTTCCCTTGTACGCGCTCGCGCGTTACCGGAACACCACAAGCCGGATCACTCCGTTCTGCGGATTGATGCTGCGGCCGCAGGAATTCGACCGAGAGAAGGCCAGGAGAGCGAATTGAGATATCCCTTAAAAATGACCGCGAAACTCGCGAAATATGTGGCCAGCCAGCGCTTTCGCGGGGCGAAAAAATTTCCGATGGTGATGATGCTGGAGCCGTTGCACGCCTGCAACCTCACCTGCACGGGCTGCGGGCGCATCCGTGAGTATAAATCGACTATTAACGAAATCATGACGGTGGAGCAATGCCTGGCCGCGTCGGACGAGTGCGGGGCGCCCATCGTCTCGATTTGCGGCGGCGAGCCCATGATCTATCCGGAAATCGGCAAGCTGGCGAAAGGAATTCTGGATCGCGGGCGCCACATCATTCTTTGCACCAACGGCATGTTCATCCGGAAACGGCTGCACGAATTCAAGCCGGTCTCGAGTTTTTTCTTCAACGTGCACCTGGACGGGCTGGAGAGAACCCACGACCTTTGCGTCGAGCGCGACGGCGTGTTTCGCGAGGCCATCGAGGGAGTCAAGGCCGCCAAGGCCGCGGGCTTCCTGGTCTGCTCCAACACCACAATTTACAAAGAGACGGACCTGAACGAAATCGCCGACCTGTACTCCTACCTGGACACACTGGGAGTGGACGGGTACATGCTCTCGCCCGCATACGGGTACACGGCGGTGCAGACGACCGACATCTTCATGACGCGCCAGGATATTCGCGAGAAATTCCGCGAGGCCGTTTCTCTCCTGGACAAATACAATCTGATGGTTTCGCCGATCTACCTCGATTTCCTGCGAGGCGAGCGCGAACTGGAATGCACGGCCTGGGGCACGCCGACGTTCAATCCGCGCGGCTGGAAAGGGCCCTGCTACGTCATCACGGACAATCACTACCCGTCCTACCGCGAAATGATCGACCAGACGCCCTGGGAAAAATACGGCCCCGGGAACGACCCGCGCTGCGCGAACTGCATGATGCACGTGGGATTTGAAACGACGCCCGTGCTGGGCGCAAAACGCCAGTTGGGCGACACTTGGAAAATGTTGAAGTGGCAATTTGGCGGGCACATGGGGGGAAACCCGGACCGGAATGCGCCCAATAACGACACTCCGACGAACGGGCATTCCGGCGGAGGATCGACGTTGATGCCTCCGCCTCCGGCCAACACGGATTTGATGTCATCGGATGGAAGATTGCGAGTGTTATGAAAACGCTGGTCACCGGCGCGACAGGGTTTCTCGGGAGCCACGTCGCCCGCGCACTGGCAGGACGCGGGGAGAACGTGCGGGTGCTGGTGCGCCCGTCCAGCGATCTTCGCGCGCTGGAAGGGCTCGATGCGGAACGCTGCACAGGGGACTTAAGGGATCGCGCATCGCTCGAGCGCGCGCTGGATGGCGTGCGGCGCATCTTTCACGTCGCCGCGGATTACCGGCTGTGGGCCCTTGACCCGCGGGAAATCCACGAATCGAACGTCACCGGGACGCAAAACCTGCTCGAGTCCGCGCGGAGGGCGGGCGTCGAGAAATTCGTCTATACGAGCACGGTTGCGACCATCGCCGTTCCGCGCCCTGGCGGTTTGCCGAATGAAGAGACGCAATCCGCGCTGGGCGAAATGATCGGGCACTACAAGCGCTCAAAATTCGCGGCCGAAGAATGCGCCATGCGCGCCGCGGATGCTGGCTTGCCGGTGGTGATCGTCAATCCGACGACTCCTGTGGGGCCCGGCGATTGGAAGCCCACACCGACGGGAAAAATTATCGTCGATTTTCTGAATGGACGCATGCCCGGCTACGTGGATACGGGGCTGAACTTTGTTCCCGTCGAAGATTGCGCGCAGGGGCACTTGCTGGCTGCCGAGCAGGGACGCGCGGGGCAGCGCTACATTTTGGGCGGGAGCAATCTGACGCTAAAACAAATGCTGGACATGCTCGCCGCGGCCAGCGGACGCCCGGCGCCGCGATGGAAATTTCCGTACGCTTTGGCCTATGCTGCTGGATGCGTGGATATGGGGGTCTCGAAACTCCTGGGCCGCGAGCCGCAGATTCCATTGGAAGGCGTACGCATGGCGCGGCACAAGATGTTTGTGGACGCGTCGAAAGCCGAACGCGAGCTTGGCTTTGCGCCCGGACCGATTGAGGCCGCGCTGGAACGCGCGGTGGCGTGGTACGAAGCGAACGGTTATTTCGCCGCAGGACGCGCGCCGGCAGTTGCTGGCGTGCGTGCGGCTTAAATGAGTGTCGGAGTCCATGAAAATATTGGTTACATTTGCGGTGCGAGCGGAATTTGCGCCGTGGCAGCGGCGCAGGAATTTTCTGCAGCTGCCCGGGGACCGGCCGGTGTTTGAAGCCCTGTTCGGCGGCGCACGGGTCCGGGCAATTCTGACCGGCATGGGACAGGACCATGCACTGGACGCCGCGAAGAGTGCTCTCGCCTACAAGCCCGATATCTGCATTTCGAGCGGGCTGGCGGGATCTTTGCAAAGCGATTATCGCCCGGGAGACATCCTGGCCGCGCGCCTGGTCAGTGAAGTGGGAGAACCCGTCGCCGTGGCCAGCCACCGCGAGTTGCTCGCGACCGCGGTGGAATGCGGCGCGCGGCAAATTGAGCGCCTGGCGACATCGAGGACGCTCGTCGCGCGGGCCGAGCAGAAGCGGGAGTTGAGAGATCAGGCAGAAGCGGTGGACATGGAGAGCTACACGATCTTAGCGGAGGCGGCGCGGTGCGGCGTACCAGCGGTGGCGATACGAGCGATCAGCGACACCGCGGACTTCGACATACCATACGATTTCGAGCGGGCGCGCGACGCCCAAGGCCAGATTCGCGTGATGGGAGTTGTCTCGCAGGTATTGCGGAGGCCGTCCGGTTTGCCGGTTCTTTTGAAATTGAGCCGCGATTCGCGTTTTGCATCCCGGCGCTTGGCCGATTTCCTCGACGTATTCGCGGGAACCATGGCCGATCGTCTGATTCCCATCGAGCAGGATACAGTGGGCGCGCTATGAGCCAATCGGGAATCATTCTCGAGACTTCACGAGCGGCGCATGCGGTGCCGGCCACGATGCGCGCGGCGGTGTACCGCGGGAAGGGAAAAGTGGTTGTGGAAACCGTTCCTGTGCCGGCCATCGGAGCGGGTGAAGTATTGATTCGAGTGGCCGCGTGCGGAATTTGCGGCACGGATCTGAAAAAAATTGAGCACGGATTTGTCGCGGCCCCTCAGATTTTCGGGCACGAAGTCTCCGGAACCGTCGTCGCGGTTGGCGCGGGCGTTACCAAGTGGAAGCTGGGCGACCGCGTGATGAGTTTTCATCACGTTCCGTGCGGAGCATGTTTCTTTTGCGACCGGCGATTATTTTCGCAATGCTCGAGCTACAAGAAAGTCGGCCTTACGGCGGGTTTTGATCCCAACGGCGGCGGATTTGCGCAGTACGTGCGCGCCCTGCCGTGGGTTGTTGAGCGTGGGATGGTGGCCATCCCGGACGACATCAGTTTCGACGAGGCCTCGTTCATCGAGCCCGTGAACACCTGCATCAAGGCGGTGGAAAAGGCGCGCGTGGCCGCGGGGGAGACGGCTGTTGTCATGGGATTGGGGCCGATCGGGCTGCTTCTGGCGATGCTCTCGAAGCTGGAGGGCGCAACCGTCATTGGCAGCGATCCCTTGCCGGAGCGCCGCGCCAAGGGCGTTTCGCTCGGGGTCGATTTGGCCGTAGACCCGCGGGAAGGCCGTCTGGCCGAAGAAATCAGTTCGCGGACGCAAGGGCGCGGCGCGGACGTTGTGCTGGTGGCCGTGCCGATTCCGGCGGCGCTGAGGGATGCGCTCAACTTGGCGAGACCCGGAGGGCGTGTGCTGCTGTTTGCGCAGAACGATCCGCTCATGAAGATTGAGTTTCCGGCGGCGGCGGTCGGCGTGGAAGAGAAGGAAATATTGGGCAGTTATAGCGCCGCCGTCGACAGGGCCGGCAAGGCCACGCGGCTGATCTTTACGCATCAGTTATCCGTTGAGAAATTGATCTCGCATCGTTTTTCATTGGAAGATATGGATAGGGCGTTGCAGTTGGCGGCCCATCCGGTTGGGAATTCTCTAAAAGTGGTGATTCATCCTTGAATAGAAACGAACAGAACGGTCGAAAAAACGGCCACATGACCGCTGCCATCTTATATGGAAGCGAGAATCTGAAGATCGAGAGCGTGGACATCCCCAGGCTGGCCGCGGATGAGGCGCTGATCCGCGTAAAAGTGGCCTTGACCTGCGGGACGGATTTGAAAGTGTGGAAGCGGGGATATCACGCGCGCATGATTACGCCGCCGGCGGTGTTCGGGCACGAGCTTGCCGGCGTCGTTGAAACCCTGGGCTCCGACGTGAATGGCGGGTTGAAGGTCGGCGCCCGCGTCGTTCCCTCAAATTCGGCGCCGTGCAATGTCTGCCTTTTTTGCCGCAAGGGGCAGAGCAATCTTTGCGAGGACTTGCTGTTCAACAATGGGGCCTATGCGGAATATATTCGCATCCCGGGGCGGATCGTCCGGCAGAACATGCTTGTGATTCCGGAACACGTATCGTTTCAGGACGCGGCAATGGTCGAGCCGCTGGCTTGCGTGCTTCGCGGAATCGACGAAACCGGTATCGAGCCGGGTGACACAACCGTTGTGATTGGCTGCGGGCCGATTGGACTGAAATTTATACGCATTTTGTCGGGTCGCGGAGTGAAGGTGATCGCTCTCGGCAAGAGGCCGAACCAGATTCGCGCGGCGGAACGCTTTGGCGCGCGCGCGGCGTTCATCGCGCCGGATCTCGGCGATCCTGCGAAGGCGGTTCGCGAATTTACCGAAGGCGGGCGCGGGGCCGACTCCGTGATTGAAGCCGTGGGCACGGCGCAGACGTGGGAATGGGCGCTGCAAATGGTGCGCCGCGGCGGGACCGTCAACCTTTTCGGAGGCTGCCCGCGGGGCACGCAAGTAGCCGTGGACCCGAACGCGCTGCACTATTCGGAGATCACCATCAAGTCCACCTTCCATCACACGCCGCGATTCATCCGGGAAGCTCTGGAAAGCGTGTCGCGAGGCGAAATCCGCTCGAGCGATTTCGTGAATGCGGAAATTCCGCTCACCGAACTTCCAAAGATGTTCGAGCACATGAAGTATCGCAACGGCGAAATGAAAGTCGCGGTGATTCCATAAGTAGCGCGGGCTTTAGCCTGCGGATTTTATTTTTACCAATACCAAAACCCACAGGCTGAAGCCTGTGCCACTGGCCCTCCGGCCTGTACCATGCAAATACCCGCTGAACTCGAGATTGTACGCGGACTTCCGCCTTCCGGATGCCCGGCCGCCGAAGCCCAGCGCTACACACGCTGGCTAGCCACGCATCACTACGAAAATTTCAACGTGGTTTCCTGGCTGCTTCCGCGACGGCTGCACCAGCATTTTTACAATCTGTACGCCTACTGCCGCTGGGCCGACGATCTGGGAGACGAAATTTCCGATCCTGCCAAAGCCCTGGCCCTGCTGAACGAGTGGGATGAGGAATTGAGCGATTGCTACGCGGGCGCGCCTTCGCATCCAGTTTTCGTTGCGCTGCGCGAAACCATTACCGCGCTCAATATTCCCCGCGAACCATTTTCCGATCTGCTCGTAGCGTTTCGCCAGGACCAGACCATGCGCCGGTACGCGACCTGGAACGATGTTTTCGCTTACTGCCGGTATTCGGCGAATCCTGTGGGGCGCCTCGTCTTGTATTTGTGCGGGTATCGTGACGCGGAACGGCAGCGGCTTTCCGATGCCACATGCACGGCGCTGCAGCTTGCGAATTTCTGGCAGGACGTTGCACGCGACCTTGAAAAGGGGCGCATCTATATTCCGCTGGAGGAGCTCGGTGCGCACGACCTCACGGAAGACGATATCGTCGCGCGCCGGTTCGACGCGCGCTATGTTTCGCTGATGAAGGAACTTGTTGCGCGGACGCGGCAATTGTTCGCGGAGGGCATGCCGCTCGCCCGTAGCGTCGATTCCGCACTGCGCGTGGATATTGAAATGTTCAGCCGCGGGGGGCTTGCGGTGCTCGACGCCATCGAAACCATCGGATACAACACGCTCGAGCACCGACCCGCGATCCCGAAATCGAAGCAGTTTTCCTTGCTGTTGCGCGCGCTCGCCCTGCGAATCTTTTCGTTCACGCAGCGCGCCGTGCCCATTGTTCCCGCCGCTCCGGCGACCCAGGGGAGGTTGGCTATTTTTGAGGGCGGCTGTATGAAGCCAAACAGTCGAATGAGACCTCGAAAGTATGAATTTGAAGTCGCGTACTCGTACTTGGAATGCAGGCGCATCGCACGCGAATCAGCCAGCAATTTTTACTATGCATTCTTCATACTGCCTCAAGCGAAACGGGATGCTCTGTGCGCGTTGTATGCTTTCATGCGCCTTGTGGATGACGAGTCGGACACGCTTGATAACGCCTTGAACAAGCAGCGCGGCCTTGCCGATTGGCGCACATTACTGGACGCTGCGGTAGGCGGCGACGTTTCAGGCCATCCGATTCTGCCCGCATTTGCCGACACGATCGCGCGGTTCCAGATTCCTGCGCGCTACTTCCATGATTTGATTTCCGGCG
The DNA here is from genome assembly GCA_963813185.1 of uncultured Acidobacteriota bacterium. Lineage (GTDB taxonomy): Bacteria > Acidobacteriota > Terriglobia > Acidiferrales > UBA7541 > Palsa-360. The sequence continues at coordinate 535,347 of CAWEYA010000014.1, read as the reverse complement.
CGGAAATGGATTTGACTGTCGGCGAATACGCCACATTCGACCGCTTGCGCGAATACTGCTACCGTGTGGCCGGAACCGTGGGCCTCACCTGCCTGCACGTGTTTGGTTTCGACGATCCGCACGCGCCGGACCTGGCGGAAAAGCTGGGCATCGCGTTTCAGCTCACCAACATTCTCCGCGACATCCCAAAGGATTACGAGATGGGCCGCGTGTATCTGCCGCTCGAAGACCTCGCGGAATTCGGTGTGCGTCGCTGAAGCGCTTGCGCGCGGGCCGCTCATGCCCGAAATACAAAGCTTGCTCGAATTTGAGACCGCACGGGCCTGGAATTATTATCGCGAGGGCGTCCAACTGATTCCGCTAGTGCACGAAAATGCGCGCGCAGCGCTCTGGGCGCTAGCGAGGATTTACAGCAGCCTCCTGCGCCGAATCGAAGCGCGCGGGTATGATGTTTTCTCCGAACGTGTGCGGCTGAGCGCTCCTGAAAAGACCGGGGTCCTGTTGCGCGCGCGGCTGGGCTGGTATTCCCAAAAAAATGTCCTCGAAGAGCGTGATCGTGATCGGCGGCGGCCTGGCGGGACTTTCCTCGGCCGTCGCGCTGGCTGAGGCCGGCTTCCGCGTGCGTTTGCTCGAAAAACGGCCCCACCTGGGGGGCCGCGCGGCATCTTACATACTGCCGGGCGGCGAGCATATTGATAATTGCCAGCACGTTACGCTGGGATGCTGCACGAATCTCGAGGATTTCTACCGCCGGGCGGGCGCCGCGAATCAGATCCGATTTTTTGACCGGCTGCTGTTTGCCGCGCCGGATGGACGGCGCGGCGCGATCGCATCCGTGGCGCTGCCGGCGCCGCTGCACATGGCCATTTCGTTTGCGTTTTTTCCGCTGCTCGGCTGGGCGGATAAACGCGGCATTGCGCAGGCGCTGCTGGCCATCGCGCGCAGCGGAGGACACCCCGCGGATCTTTCCGGCGATCGCGCGGGTGAAAACATTACGATGCTCGCGTGGCTGCAAAAGCACCGTCAGACTGAGCGCGCGATTCGCCGCTTCTGGGAAGTGATCCTGGTCAGCGCGCTGGATGAGGAACTCGATCGCATTGACGCGCGCTACGGAATCGACGTGTTCTGGAAAGCGTTTCTTTCGACCCGCGCAGGGTATCGCGTTGGCATTCCGCGAGTTCCGCTTGGCGAACTGTACGAAGGCTGCCGCAAGGCGCTTGCCGGGCGGGGCGGGGAAGTCCAATTGCGCGCGGGAGTGCGGGGATTTCTCGTTGTGGACGGCCGCATCGACGGCGTCGAGAGGGAAGACGGCTCGGTGGAGACAGCGGAATATTATCTTGCCGCGGTGCCGCAGGACGTTTTGCCGGAACTTTTGCCTGCGGAAGTTGTGGAGCGCGAACCCGTGTTTTTGAACCTGCGAAATTTGCGGGCGTCGCCGATCACCGGAGTGCATCTCTGGTTCGATCGAACCGTGATGAGCGAACCGTTTCTCACGCTGCTGGACAGCACGACGCAGTGGGTGTTCAACAAAACGCAGCTCTACGGCGCGGGGGAGAAAGATGGCGGGCAATATTTGCAGCTGGTTATAAGCGCGTCGTATAAGCTGGCTTCCCGCTCGCGGCAGGAGATCATCGCGCTGTCTCTCGAAGAATTGCGCCAAGTGTTGCCGGCGATTCGCGAAGCCACACTCGTAAAAGGAACCGTCGTGAAAGAAATCTCCGCGACGTTTTCGCCCGCGCCCGGTTCCGACCGCTGGCGCCCCGCGCCGAAAAGCCCGCTTTCGGGACTATTTCTCGCAGGGGACTGGACATTGACCGGCTGGCCGTCCACAATGGAGGGAGCCGTCCGCAGCGGTTACCTAGCCGCCGAAGCAATTCTCTCCGATGCCGGAACGCCACGGAAATTATTGCAACCGGATTTGCGCGCGGAAGGACTGGCACGCCTGTGGGCCCGCCATGGTTAAGCGACGGCCCGCAAAAGGTTTTTGACCCGCAAGAATCGGTTATTCACAGGTTCGCTTAATATTCGACTTGCATGTTCTGATTCAGAGTATGATTGGGCATCCCCCCGGAGGTTTACTTGGACCGGAAGTATAAGCATAGGGGCTACCAGAGTGCCGACGAGCCCCAAAAAAAAGAAAAACGTCAGCACCACGAAGGCCACCCGCGGCAGGAGCAGATCGGGCCGCGGACCCCGCGCATGGTTGGCACGATCACCCGCGCGCGCTGTTCGAATTGCGGCGCCGTGCTGCAGCCCGGCTTCGACCCAAAAGGGAAGTGCCCGCGCTGCAGTTTCGAACTGCATTGCTGCAAGCAGTGCGCTTACTTTGACACCGCCGCGCGCTTCGAATGCATGAAGGCCATTCCCGAGCAGATTGCGCGGAAAGACCAGGTAAACGAGTGCGCGTTCTACGAATTCCGCACCACCATCGAGAAGGATACTGCGCCGTCGGCTCCTCCCTCAGGCCCCGGGCCTTCGCTGGAACGCGTTTCACGGCCTCACGACGCCCGCCAGGCGTTCGAAGACCTCTTCAAGAAATAGCCGCGAAGTTTCGGTTCCATCTACGCCGGCAATTTTCGGTTATCGACAGGGAGCGCGCAATTTGCAACGGCGCGGACGAATTGTTATTCTGAATTTGCCCATGCGCTTGCGGATCGAGCCGCGGATCGCAAACCCCTTCCACACTCTTCTCGGAAAGGTTCTGCCATGAAACTAACCGTTCGCAACGCTCATGAAGAATGGCGCGAGCCCGTCGAAAAAGAAACGAGCCGGCAAGCGGCGAAACTGGACAAGCTGCTCAAACGGTACGCTCCGGACCTGGTGCTGTTGCACGCGGACATCGAGAAGCATCCGCGAAAAGAAAGCTATACGTTCAGCGTCAATCTTTCGCTTCCCACCGGCACGCTGCACGCCAAAGGAGAAGGGTCCGACGTGCTCGCCAGCGTGAAGACAGCGTTTGCCGAGCTCTGCGCGCAGTGCAAAAAACATCAGGCCCTGCTGCGCAAGGATTATGAGTGGAAACGAAAGCGCCCGCGCGCCCGGCTCCTGGCCTGAGCTCCCGCATTTTCCATGTATCTGCCTACCGCCCTTTGGCAGTTGGTCGGCTTTCGACAATTTATCGAGCAGTGCGCGGCGGCCGAGTCTGCATGCTGCATCGTAAAGCTCCCGACGCTTCGGCAGCGTAGAGTCAGAAACGCCGTTGCCTCGGCATCAGCCTCGGTCCAACGCATAAGCTTCGATGCCGGCCCTTGCTCCCTATACCAGTCACGCCCGTCGCTCCGCATCAGTCGACCATGGCCAGGCTGAATAATGCAACGGGAACGAGAACATACAGCACTATGGAAATCCAGGCGTTCAAGAAGGCCAGAGCCAGCGCGACCGCGTAGACGCAGGGGCCAATTAGGATGCGAAATCCCACCGCGCGCCTGATCTCCGAGCTCACGGACGCACTTACAAGATGTGGGCGTCCGGAAGCGTATCTCCACATGCCGAAGAGAATCATCACGGAAACAATCAGATTCAATCCATACAAGACCACAGGCATAGCGTAACGCGGCAGCTGCGCACGACCGAGGTCAGAAACGGAATGAGAGTCACAAAAAGGAAAAAAGAAAGATTGATCCAAAGGAACACCCGGTCGGTTCGGGAGATGAAATGAAAGAGGGCCCGATGGGCGATCCAGAGCGTGCCAACAGAAACGAATACCATCACGTAGCACAGCATCTGCGGCCAAAGGCGAATCAATGCTTTTGTAACTTCTCCCGAGCTCGCACCCAGGCTGACCGCCGGATTTTTCAATTCCAACGCGATCAGAGTCAACACTATCGCAAAGACTCCATCGCGAGGGCTTCGAGCCTAATAGCGATTAGACCGGTTGCGTCGGACGTTGACATGAATCCACTGAAGTATTAGTTCGGGATACTCAACTGTCTCGCCGTAACAGTCGAAAAGCGATGCCGCGGCCCATTTTCTGCCCGTAGGCTAATGCGCTCCAGAAAAAAGCAAGCAATTCTAGTGCATGTGCCTGCGATAGCCTCTCAGCATCCACAGGATCAAAACCCAAATCCTTCTCTAGTCTGTGCACTACTTTCTTGGAGTTTGCATCGTCGCCGGCGTAAAACATCGTGACCGATCGTCGCCGTATTGTGGGTTCTCCATATTTTCCAAAGCAGCCGCATTGAAAGCCTCCTCAATTTTAGCGCCCGGCGCCAACTTTGTGACTTGCTCACCTTCCGAACCAGCTTATGTATCCACACCCGCATTCGTGCAATAGATCAGGGTTTTTCCCGAAAGCTTTCGAACCAATTTCTCGCAGCGCGTCGGCCACCGCTGCGCCGAGGACTCATAGAACGAAGACATCGGCGGCGGCCACGCGCCGCGATGACGCGAGTTTTGCTTTGCCTGCAGCCTTAGAGAGCAAGAGTTGCGCATCAGTAGCTTTCCGATCGCGCGCGCCGTAAATGACGTCGTGACCCGCTCAGGCCCAATCAGTGCATAGCGCACCACCTTCATGGCCTGTACCAGTCACCGCGATTCGCATGTATACTCCTGGCTGTGCATTCTCCCCGGCGGCCTAAACCCGGTTTGTCCTACTGAGGCTGCACAAAAGCCGACCGGAAATCCTGCGCGAACTGCCGAAAAGTGCGCGGCTTGTGACCGAGTAACCCTTCAAAGTCTTTTTCAATGCCGGCGAGCCAACCCTTAACCATGATCTGATTGAGTTCTGTCATGCCATCGACCATCGACGCAGGCATGCCCATTGCCAACATCGCGTTCTTCGCGTCATCGTCAGAGACAGCCACGTATCGCACGGACTTTCCCGTTGCTTCAGACAATGCTTTGGCCACATCGAGATTGGAGATGGTCTCGCCACCGGAGATCTTGTACTTCTTGCCCTCGTGGCCGTCTTCGGTGAGTGCCATGACCGCGGCCTCGGCGATATCACGCGCGTCTATCATAGATGCTTTGTAGTTGCCCTGCGCCGCGAAAAATATTCCATCCTTCTTAATGGCTGGTACATAGAGCAGGCAGAGCCACAGGCACCCGAATAACAGGCCCAGACTTTTGAGCATCACAGCAATCCTCCACGATCCCTTTTATTTGCGAGTGGTTTTTCATCCAAAGCAAAAGCAAAGATCCTATCGCTACGCGGCGAATTTTGGATGTCAAGGATTTGTGAAAAATTTGTCATGCCAAAGTCGAGCTCAACCCTATGATCCTAGCAAACGACCAAACACCCGTGAATCTTTCACTGTGACCTTCACCTTCATGCGCCCCAAAAAGCGGCGAAATCCACATTCGCACAAATCAAGATTGAGAATTGCCCTTGCATGGAGGACGTATAGCATTTCGGCCGATTACTTTTCTCCGCGCCTCGAGGCTGGTCACTTACCGTCAGGTGGGGAATGGCTCTTGCGGTGCCTTCGGTTATGATATCTCCCTATTCCGTCGGCGAGCCGCATGGAATTGAAGGGCATATGAGGAAACAACATTCCTTGAGAACCCGCGCATTGCAGTCACGCGATGCGATTGAATTGCTTAGCAGCAAGTGGCGAGTCACAGTCCTCCACTTGCTTACACCGGGACCACTCAGAGCGAGTAAGCTTCAGCGCGCGATTCATCCGGTGTCTCCGAAGGTGCTGACCCAAACTTTGAGAGGGCTGGAAAGAGATGGCCTGCTCCAACGAAAGGTTCACAACACCATCCCGCCGCACGTGGAATACGAATTGACCCATATGGGAGCGAGCGTCATCCACTTCTGCGCAACTTGTGATTGGGCAATGGCCATTCCAAAATGCGCGATGATGCCAGACACCTCCTCAATTTTGCCGCAAAATTCTCTCAGGCCGTAGCGATCTATAGGACGAACACCGCACGCTCGGCGGGGCTCAATGCGCGGATCCCCGTTTGGCTGTGGAACAGTGTTAAACTGCCGCAAGTAAGGGCGCTTCCTGTTAGCAACGCTGAAATGTAAAACAATCGTTTGCGGGCGACGATGAGTAGTCTCATGACATTGAGGCCGCTCGCGAGTCAAAGAACCAAGCCATCGCGTCTCGCCGAAGTCAATGCCATCGAAAGGAGCATGAGATGATTTTTCGATTCTCACGCACTCTGATCAAGCAGTTTGGCTGGGTTTGGATGACTTTACTCCTCTTGCCCGCGTCAATGTATGGACAATCAGATTCGGCGTTGAATTTAAATGGCGCTTTTGACTTTCACGTGCATCAAGGCCCCGACAGCGTGGACCGCGCGATTGACGCCGACGATCTGGCGCGGCTTGCCAAGAAGATGGGTATGCGCGGCATGGTGATGAAAAATCACTGGGAGGATACGGCTGCGCTCGCCTACATGGTTCGGAAGGAAGTTCCGGGCATCGAGCTATTCGGAGGTATTACGCAAGATCTGGCGGTCGGCGGAATCAATCTGGAAGCGGTGAAACACATGGTGGCTATGAAAGGCGGCTGGGGCAGAATCGTCTGGCTGCCCACATTCGATGCCGAAAACGCCGTGAAGTACGCGAAAGGAACGGGCCCATTTGTTCGCGTTTCGGAAAATGGCCATCTGTTGCCGGATGTACTGCAGTTGATTGATTTCATTGCGCAGCATCATGACATGGTACTGGAGACGGGACACATCTCGGCCGAGGAAGGAGACTTGGTGGTTCATGAGGCGCACCAGCGCGGAGTCACGCACCTTGTGGTCACGCATGCGATGGCAGCCCCGGTCCGAATGACAATCCCGCAAATGCAAGCGGCTGCGCAGGACGGCGCATTCATCGAATTTGTTTATGGCGCTACACTAGGAAAAAATCCGGTGGTCACCATCGGCGATTATGCCGAGGCGATTCGCTCCGTCGGGCCAAAATCCTGCATTGTCGCCACGGATTTCGGCGCTGTCCAAAAGCCACCCGAACCACAGCGTCCGCTCGAACCTCAAGGTTTTCTCGATTTCATGACGGCGCTACACAAAGAGGGAATCTCTGTGGCTGATATCAACCTCATGACGAAGACCAACCCGGCGCTCGCATTAGGGCTTAAGCCTTAATCGAATTCGAGCGCGCGAAGATTACCCCGCTAACTGGCGTTGTCGCAAAATGGCCTGCTCATCACAACGGCAAAAAGCCACGTTTCGATAAGAAGATCGCCTCAGCCGGGCCGTCTCTTCCATGCACCGGACTGACTTGGAATCGTGTAGGAGTTACCGCACACAATCTTTCGTCTATGAGGGATTTTCAGCAGCTCGCTAAACAGACGACTTGAAGCTTCCACTTTTGGCAGCCTTGGCCATATTTTCCGCCGCCCTGAAAGCCAGGGCCTCAATCGTGCACGTCGGATGATTGCGCCCGCTGGTGACAAAACTGCTGCCGTCCACAATAAATAAGTTGGGAACATCATGTGCGCGGTTGAACTTATCGACAACCGAGGTCTTCGGGTCGTTCCCCATGCGGCAAGTCCCCATCAGATGTCCCCCCGTAGTTGTCTCCCGGACGGGGTTACCCCATTTCTTCTTTGCGCCGGCGGCTTCCAGAATTTCCAGCGAGCGTTCCAGAAAGTATTGCTTCACTTTCATACCATCGGGATGGTCCTTGTAGGTAACCCGCATGGCGGGTAATCCCCAGGCATCTTTCACGTCCGGGTCCAGCGTGATGTTATTGGATTCGAGGGGCAGGGAGGTCAGGTAAGACTGGCACGTCATCGTGCGGTTGAAATTTTCCTTAACGAAATTCTTGTACCCGGTTCCCCAGAAGGGAGCGTCGGGAGGCAGGCCACCGAGCGCGTATCCAATCGGTCCCATGAAGCCCCAGCGGCCATCGATTCTGCCGCCGCCGTAAAAGCCCCGCTTGGCATCGGAATCGTAAAAATCCTCGATAGCGCGCGTAGCCATCACACTCTTGAATTCGTTCAGAGGCTCGTCGAAAATGCCGGAAGCGCTCGCAGTTCCCCCCAGCATGAGATACTTCCCAACCAGACCACTTGAATTGGCGAGCCCATCCGGGAACAAGTTCGATTTTGAAAGCAGCAGCAAACGCGGCGATTCACTGCCGTTTGCGCATAGCACCACTGCTTTCGCTTTTTGAAAAACTTCCTGCTTGCGGCTGTCGAAATAGATTACGCCGGTAACCCGGCCGCTCTTTTCCACGGAAATTTCCCGCACATAGGAACCGGTTCGAACCTCACATCGTCCGGTCTTCTCGGCGGCGGGGATTACGCTCGACAAGCTGCTGGATTTGGCGCCTTGCTCACAACCGTACCACTCACAGAAACCGCAATGGTTGCATGCTTTCCGCCCCTGGTACGGCTGAGACAGAATCGCCGAAGGCACTGGAACCGGATGCAGCTCCAATTTTTTGCAGCCACGATCGAAAAGAGCTCCCGCGGATTTGATAGGCAATGCCGGCAGCGGATAAGGTTTCGACCGTGGCGGATCGAACGGACTTGCTCCACTCACTCCCGAAACTCCAAATTCGTATTCGGCCTTCACGTAGTAAGGTTCGAGTTCCGCGTAAGTGATCGGCCAATCAGCGAACCCTGTCCCTTCGATGTTCCCCCAACGGCTCCGCTCAATGAAGTCAATCTCGTGAAAGCGCCATTGCGAACCCGTATAGTGCACGGTGCCGCCGCCCACACATCGGCCATAACTGATTGCCGAAGCCAACTGGGCCTTCTCTTGCGCTGTCTTGCGAAAGGTGTTCGGCTGCAGAGCGTGATCGTTCACCAAGGCGGGAGTGTTGCGAATATTGAGTTCATCGTGCTTGAAGTCCCTGTCCTCCAGTCTGGGCCCTTGCTCGAGCACCACGACTTCGAAGCCGGATGTGGACAACTCCTTCGCCACAGCGCCGCCCGCGCCACCCGACCCGATGATCACGAAGTCCACCTGAGTTGCAGCACTGAATTTTTTCATTGCTTCTCGACCTCCCGGCGCGGCTTCAGGTCTGTTTGTTTTGGCGGTCGTAGTGTCCGAATGGCGGTTCCCATGCGAACTTATCTTCAAAGCGAATCAGATTCCAGCCGATCTTTTCCTGGTTCCCGCCGTATTCCGGGTTGGCGAAAAATCCGATGATCGTATGCGAGCGAACCTGCCCAAAGAAGGCGGTTTTTTCAATGGCCGTCAGAACCTGAACCTGTTGGGCGGAGTTCAGCTCGGAAAATTTATTGGCACTGGGAAATAACTCGTGTGTCTTGGCCCGCAGATCTTTGAGCCCTTGTGTGTATGCCGCCTGCTTTTCCTGGTCGAATGTCGTGAGGGCCCGGTCGATGAAATAAATCGTCCCGGCTTCTCGCGCTCCGGGCGTGTCATCCGTGGGAATAATTTGTGCAGCCATTGCCTCGATTTCAGCGGCCTCGTCGGGGGAGAAAAATCCCAGCGTTGCCGGGCGCCCCGATTTGGCAAGGGCATGAGCGTGCTCCTGGGCGGCAAGAATGCCGGGCCAGTGTGTCGCCAGCCAGATCGAACTCAGGCCTGAAAGCGAGCCGACCAGCACGGATCGCCGCGAATGTCCCTGTTTCTTGTCGTGTCTTTTCTCCATGGCGTCCTCGTTTCGGCAACAATACCACTCGCGATGTGCGGATTCAAACTATGGCGGGAATTTATCGGTCCGCAATTCGAACCTGCATGACAGCCCGAACATAAACTGTTCCACCATGCGCGCGAACTTGCGATCCAATTCATATTGGTATGCTGACCGCCCCTGATCGCTGACGGACTAGGGGTAGATCATGAATTCCAATAGGTTACCGTCCGGATCTCGCACGTACACGCTGGAGGCAGCTTTCTGGCGGCCACCCTGGCGTTCGACCGGACCTTCTATGATCTGAGCACCCGCTCTTTTCAACATTCCTTTTAGCGATTCGGGCGAGCCATCCCATACAAAACAGAGGTCCCCACAAGGCGGCCTTGCGGCTGGAGCGCGCAGTGTGAATGTTTTGTCTTGCCAGTGCGGCGGGCGATGAAAGTTAATCATCTGGTCCCCGAAGTAAACGGAACATGCGTTGGCGTTCTCGATCACCCGCGAACCAAGGCTGCGATAGAAGGCCAGCATCTCCTCCGTGCGCTGCATGGGAAGGGCCACATGGTCAAAGCCCCGGATGCTTCCACTCTGCTGCGCCACCGCAAGCGATCCGGCAGCCAACGTACCGGCGGCAACCGCACCGCTGATGAACTTTCGGCGGGAAAAGCTCGTCTTCATGGTGTACCTCGTCAGATGATTGTCGAATTCGTGATTGAAGTTTAGCGACTTGTCTTGCAATTCATTCCGACTGGATTTTCCGAGCTAGATCATTAACTCGCGTATCGTACGCTGCACCTGCCCTCGGCACAACGAAATTGCCAGCAGAGCAAGCCGGATTGACACCCTGTGGGCGAGCCCGTCCTGAGAAACGGGGTAATCGTAAAATGGCTCGAGGCTCCCTGAGGACCAAAAAACCACATCCCGAAAAGGGCCCATCGCATCCCAACTTCCGCGTAAGTAAGAAGGGCCCGACGGAAATCCGACCTCGATATCTATTCGTAGTATTTAGGAGACTTCTTCAGTTTGGCGTTGGCCGCGAAGTCGTGCTCGATCCACAACTGCGTGTTCGTTTTTTTGACATAATCCTCGATCATCGCCCGGCTTGCCAGGGTCTGTTCCTTGCTGAACTCAAACGTAGGTACTTTGTTCACCTTGCGCTCCTCGGGATAATGATAGAGGTCGCCCGCGAGCATCACGTTTCCGGTTTTCGCCAGCTTCAGAATCAGCACTTGGTGTCCGGGCGTGTGGCCCGGGGCAGATTTGATGATCACCTTTCCGTCGCCGAAGACATCGTATTCGTCGGTCGTGAGGATCATGGTCTTGCTGTTCTTGAGATCGCTGTAGTTCCTGGGGTCGACGCGCGCCGGGGGCTTGTCCGCGAACATAGCATCGCGTTCTACTTGCCGCACAAGCCATGTCGCACTTGCAAACTCGTTGGAGTTGGCGATGTGATCGACGTGATAGTGCGACAGGCCGAGGTAAGTGATGTCGGCCGGGGCGAAGCCGATCTCGGCAAGCTGAGATTTCAGCGTTTTCGTGGAGTAGAAGAAGGCGCTCCCTGCGAAGGACGCGTCCAGATTCTGCGTTACAGGCCCTCCGTCATTCTTGAAGGCTGTGTCTGGAATAGCCCCGACATCCCACACCAGCGTGCCCTTCGGGTGCGCCACAAGGTAACACGGAATGGCCATCCTGGTTTCGGCGAGCTCCTCCTTCTTGAAATTGAACAGACCCACATCGAAACCTTGAATTACGCCACAATCGAAAATGTACAACCTCACCGTCTTGGGTAGCTTGGCCTTTTCCTGCGGCATCGCGGAAGGTACAACCGCGGCGATGGCCATCACTACCAGGAATAGAACGGCACTCGTTCCGGAAAGCAGCCTCGACTTTGCCATGGCACGCTCCTTGGTGTTGAGCGGACCCATCATACTCAAAATCTGGACGTGACTGTGACATGAATCACGGCACTATGTGACGATGGAACGTGGCTGATTCAGCCCGCGGTCGGACTCAAATAAAAGGCGTTTCCTACTTTTACATTAAGTAAAGTTTGCGCCCCGGCCCGGCCGAATCGGGACCAAGATTGGCAACCTGCTCGCATTGACATAAACCGCCGCGCAGTATTGCACAGGCCGCCAGTGCTATAATCCGTCGTCTGAACCCCAAACAAAGGAGTGAAAAGCATGTTGCGGACAAATTTTCGATCCGTCTCGGCTTTGGTCGTCTTTGTTGTTGGAATGTTGGGTGCACCGCGGCTCTCAGCGCAGGTCTTTCTCGGAACGCCCGCGCCGCAACAATTCTCCGGTCAAGGGCAACCTTCGACCCAGAACGGCGAATGGCCGCACAACATGGGCGACGTTAAGGGGACCAGGTACTCGCCGCTCGATCAAATCAATGCGTCTAACTTCAACAAGCTCGAAGTCGCCTGGCGTTTCAAGACCGACAATTTCGGACCGTTTCCGGAATACAAATTAGAGGGGACGCCGCTGATGGTGAAAGGCGTCCTCTATACGACCGCGGGAACGCGGCGGTCGGTCATTGCGCTCGACGCAAAAACAGGCGAGCTGATCTGGTCGCACAGCCTGCGTGAAGGCAAACGCGCCGCGGTCGCTCCGCGGCAATTATCGGGCCGTGGCGTGTCGTACTGGACGGACGGCAAAGGCGACGACCGCGTCATTTACATCACGACGGGTTACCGCCTCGTGGAACTCAATGCCAAGACAGGCGCGCTGATCGACTCGTTTGGCACGCACGGTATTCTCGACCTAAAGGTTGGCGTCGTGAAAGGAATCAACCAACAGATCGACTTGGAGACTGGCGAGATCGGCGTCCATTCGACGCCGACAGTAGCTCGAGACATGGTGATCGTGGGTTCCTCGATGAGGGAGGGCGCCACCGTTGAAAGCCATAACAACACCAAAGGTTTGGTTCGCGCGTTTGATGCGCGGACGGGGAAAAAGATTTGGCAATTTAACACCATCCCTGGGAAGGGTGAGTTCGGCAACGAGACTTGGCTGGACGGATCCTGGGCCGAGAACGGCAACACCGGTGTCTGGAACCAGATCACTGTCGACGAAGACCTTGGCCTGGTTTATCTTCCGGTTGAAACGCCTACCTCGGACTACTACGGCGGCCACCGTCCGGGTAACAACCTCTTTGGCGAGAGCTTGGTGTGTCTCGATCTGAAAACCGGGCAGCGGAAGTGGTACTACCAATTCGTGCATCATCCGCTGTGGAATTTTGACATTTCCACGGCGCCGATCCTGGCTGACATCAATGTTGACGGCCGGGCGATCAAGGCGGTTGCGGTCCCCACCAAACAGGCTTGGCTCTACGTCTTCGATCGCGTGACAGGCCAGCCGGTTTGGCCGATCGAGGAGCGGCCGGTCCCACAGTCCGACGTGCCGGGTGAAAAAACCTCAGCGACTCAGCCGTACCCGCCGGATAAGCTGCGCTATGCGCGAAATTTCTTCAGCTTGCCGGACGACCTCATCGATTTCACCCCGGCGCTTCGAGCCGAGGCGGTCGGCAGGGCTGAGCGGTACCGATGGGCTGACACTCCGTTCAATCCTCCGATGCTCGGTGACGTCAAGGGCGTGCTGGGCGCGATTACGGTCGGCACGGCTACGAACTGGCCCGGCGGCGGCTTTGATCCCGAGACGCACATCCTCTATGCGCCGGCTGGAAATACGCCGGGAGTGAGGTCGCTCATTGCGTCACCGCCAGGATTCTCCGATATTCGGTACGTCACCGGAGTTGCCGGCCGACCCATCGTCGAAGTCTGGGGGCCGGGTGATTGTTGCGCCGCCGATTCAGGCCACAAATCGCGGACGGACCTACCCCTAATGCCCGGAGCGCAGTCGCCCGCCGGTGACGCGGCCGCTCCTCCTCCTCCTGATGAAGGTGGCGCTACCCTCTCTGTTCGAGGGATGCCCATCGTCAAACCACCTTATGGAATCCTCGCGGCGGTTGATCTCGATCGCGGTCAACTTCTGTTTCAGGTGGCGCACGGCGACACGCCGGATAACATCCGCAACCATCCGGATCTGAAAGGTGTGAACATTCCAAAGACCGGACAGGCCGGGACTTCAGGGGTCGGGCTGGTGATTACAAAGACTCTGGTTGTCATGGGTGATCCACAGATCACGACGACGCCGGAGCATCCGCGGGGCGCGATGCTTCGGGCTTACGACAAAAAGACTGGCCAGCAAGTTGGAGCGGTCTTGATGCCGGCCATCCAGAGCGGAACGCCAATGACCTATATGGTGGATGGCAAGCAGTACATTGTGGTCGCCGTCAGTGGAGGCGCGTACTCGGGGGAGTATATCGCGTACAGCCTGCCCAATTAGAAATGCGAAGCCCCGGCGACTCTACAGGAATCTGTGTGCGAAATGAGGATTGAAACGTTTATGTTGCGCCCGCCTTCAGGCGGGCACTTTGCAATCGGGCAGATGCCCGCCTGAAGGCGGGCGCTACATGAACCAACACCGAATTCACAGACGGACGCTCACGGGGCGCTCGGAGCAATCACAGTCGTCAACAAACATCCGAACATGTGTGTCCGGCTCATGCCATAACGAGCACTTAAAAGGCGCGAGATGAAAACTAGAATTGCTATGGCGGCGCTCATCCTCGTCGCCGCCGCAATCGCTGTTCCCTCGTCAGTGCCCGCCAAACATGCTGCTCCCTCGCAACAAGCGCCGGGGCCATCTTCGACCGAGCCCGCGCAGTCCGTTTGGGATGGCGTCTACACAGTAGAGCAAGCCAGCCGCGGGGGAGCGCTCTATGCGCAGAGATGCGCGCGCTGCCATGGTCAGGACCTCACCGGCGGTGAAATCGCGCCAGCACTGAATAGCGGCGAATTCAAGTCGAACTGGACCGGCCTCACGATCGACGACCTTCTCGAACGGATCAAAGTTTCGATGCCCCAGGACAATCCGGGGAGCCTGAGCCGCCAGCAAACTGCCGATGTCGTGGCGTTCGTCTTATCCAGGAACGATTTTCCAGGAGGTAAGACCGAACTCGCGCGCGAAGCTGAAGTCCTGAAGACCATCCGCTTCGAGCAGAACAGACCGGAATCCGCTGGCCCTGGCGAGACACCGAGGCCATTGGAGATGGCTGGCACATCGTCCACGGTTGCGACAGCGAGCGGGTATCACGTGATCAAAAGGATTTCGATTCCCGGCGATACGGGCTGGGATTACATAACGGCAGACAGTGAAGCCCGCCGTCTGTATGTCCCGCATGGTATCGAAGTGGTTGTGCTCGATCTGGACTCAGGCGAGATCGTAGGAAAAATTGCAGGATTGAAGGGCGTGCACGGTGTGGCGATCGCGAGGGAATTTGGACGCGGGTTCATCAGCGCCACGGATCCCGGTTCCGTCACCATTTTCGATCTCAAAACGCTCGCCGTGATCGACAAACTGAGGGTGGGGGATGACCCGAACGGGATCATCTATGACTCCGGGACCGAGCGCGTCTTCACCGCCGATCGCGGCAGCAAGCGCGTTACCGCGATTGATGCCAGGACAGGCAAGATCGCCGGTACAATCGGCGATCTGGGCGGCAGGACGGAGCATTTGGCCACGGACGAAGCGGGACACGTCTTCTTAAACATGCAGGATATCGGCAAGCTGCACAAGCTCGATGCGCAATCGTTGAAAATTATTGATACCTGGCCGCTGGATCCGCCCTGCGGTCAGCCCAGCAGCATGGATATGGACCGCATCCATAATCGCATCTTTGTTGGCTGCCGGAGTGGTCTCTTCACCGTCGTGGACGGCGCCACTGGAAAGATTGTTGCTACGCAACCCATCGGACTTGTCGTGGATGCGCTGGAATACGACCCCAAGACAGCGTTGATCTATGTCTCCACTGGGGGAGGCGATGGCTCTCTCTCCATCTTCCGCGAGGAAAGCCCGGATAAATATGCGCTGGTGGAAAACGTAAAGACCTCGCCTGGGGCCAGGACGATGGCGTTGGATCGAAAAAACGGCAGAGCATTTCTGCCCGTCGCAGACCTTGGTCCCGTCCCTGCCGCTACGGCCGAAACTCCGCGGCCGCGAGCGCCGGCGATTCCGGGGACCTTTTCGGTTCTGGTTATCGGTCGATGACGCTTCAAACCGGTGGACTTTTTTAGTCTAAATATGTCAGCGTACGATGCGCAGGCTATAGCTGTAAGCGTGAAATTCCGGCTTATAATCCACCAGATTAGGCTTGCTATTAGAAGCAGACAGCGCAACAAAACCTCATTGACTAGGGGGCTCACATATGTTTTCGACGCTTAAGTCCGCGATTTGCTGCAATGCGATACTGATCGCTTTCAGCGCAGTCTACGTCGAGGCCACAATTCCAGCAGCGCCCCAAGAATCAGATGCGGTCGTCGTCAAGATGACAACCGAACACACGTTTGTGCCCGAGAAGCTAACGATCGCAGTTGGACAGACAGTGGAATGGGTCAACGACGATAAAGCCAGCACGCATCAAGTTACGACCGATCCGGATGTGGCAGTTGATCCGAGCCATGTTTCCATGCCGGAAGGTGTTGCGCCCTTCGATTCACACTTGATAACCAGTGGCAAGTCATTCCGGCACCAGTTCACCGCTCCCGGACTTTATCGATACGCATGTCCCCCTCACGAGAACGACGGGATGCTCGGAGAAGTGACCGTAACTAAGTAGGACTTCGCAAAGACGGTGTTGCGTTTATTGCCCAGCCCAATTTTCTATTGCCGAGAGTCGGCCATATGGGTTGGTGAGGGTTGGATTCTGTCTAAGTCAAACCGCCAAGAAAAATTCTACGAGCCTGAGCGGCCCTAAAGGACTATTTTCGTGCGCGTCATTTTGCATCTCGCGGACACGATCCTTAGAGCATTTTCTCCTCACTTCTATACAGAGCACTACATTTTTTCAAGTCTGTATTGGAAAAATGGGCCGTCAAGTGTAAACACTTTAATCGAAAATGCTCTAGGAACCTAAAGGTCACCGAACGCGTGATTCGGCAACCTGCGGCGATGCGATTCTAAGCTTGGAACTGCCTATGGGACCATCCATGTGGTGTTCCGAGCCGGCACGAAGCCGACCGGGATATGAGCGACTTCTTTCAAGGATTTGATATCGACAACGGAGACGTTATTCGACTGTTCGTTAGCCACGTAGGCCGTCTTGTCGTCAGGCGTGATCGTCAGCCAGCTCGCACCCTTCCCGCTCAGTTCGGCGCCTCCCAGCAGCTTCAAATCCGGTAGCGAGTAGGCATAGAGGGCACTGTTCAACCGGCTATTGACTAGCAGCGTCTTTTGATCCGAGGTGACGGTAATGCCGTGAGATGCAGCGGGCGGTCCGAAATGGTTCTGCAGTTCGGGGGCTACGTCCGGATTCTTAATGCGTTTGATTTCCTCGCGCGTTGCAAAATCGACGACCGCAAATCCATTAAATTCACCACCCACTTGTGCGAACACCCACTTGGTAGAGCCGTCGGGATTGGCCGATATCGCCATCGGAGAGGGGGATGGCTTGATGGCAAGCGTCCAAGCGACCTCGTTGGTCCGCGTGTCAATCACGTGCATCATGTTCTCCGGCGGTACGGTGTCTCTGGCAACCCCACCAATCACATACTTGCCATCGGGGGTCATGTTCAGGTCGTGTATGCCGCCCTTGATCGGGATCGTCTTGACGTTCTGAAGCGAACTGGTGTCAATCACGTCGATGCCGCCGTTCGCCTGGGCTCTGATTTGCGGAAAATGCGATATGTCGTCCCAGGAAGGTCTTATCGCTACATAGATCCATCGGCCATCAGGAGTCAGTGCAATAAGGTTGGGGACTCCTCCACTCAGAGGAATTCGTTTGATCACCTCTAAAGTCTTGCCGTCGACAACATCGAGCGTCCTCTGCGCTTCTTCACTGATGTAGATTCGTTTGCCGTCCGGGGCTACCGCGATCCCATGGCTTGCTTCGATCCCTTTGATCTCCCCTACCACCTTATTGGTGATTGGGTCGATGATGTGGATGTTATCCCCGGCGGAGTTCGTTTGGATGATGCGTAACTTCGAGTTGGGCGCGGCCTTCAGGGAAAACGACACCGCGCACACAACCATCACGCACAAAACGATGAGACACCCGCGAAACACCAGTTTGTTTGTCATCTTCGTTGCTCCTCATTTCAACAACAAGCTGTCCTCATCAGGCGATATGCCGGGAGACAACTCGTTACGCGCCACTACTTCGCTGTCGCTCCAAACACCCATGCTTTCAGGTTTAACCACTCCGGATTGTCTTGCGATTCAAAGTGCTTGCCACCGCCGTGAGCGGGGTCGCCACCCGCCTGCTGGGCGAGCGGATGTCTGAGCAGCGGGCTCTCCATGCTTCCGGGCACAACCACCCGCTGGACCAACTCGAAGTTCTGGCGCGACTGCTCTTCGTTCCACATCGTGCTCCCAGGCGAGAGCGGCACCAGGTGCAACGGCACGTGGTTGGCCGTATGGCAGGTAACGCATCGCGCGTGGCCAGGCCGCTTGTTAAGGAAGACGGGTTCCACCTTGGCCTTGAAAAACTCGTAATTCAACGGCGCCGACTCGGTGGAGGAAGAAGCCGGCTGGTTCTCCTTAGCCTGCCGTTTCGCCCGTAACGATCCGGCCGCCAAGAATATACACGCCACGACGAATACGTAAGACAACGCTTTCTTCATTTGGCGCACAGGAACCTCCGACGAAACAATCTGGTTGGGAAAATAACGAAGTTGTTCTGGCCTGGGGAAAGCGCCCCTCAAATGAGAAAAACGAACTGCGGAGGTGAAACTTCATGGGTTGCGGCAGCGCGCAAATTACGAGCGCGCGCATGTGCCGCTATCTTGGGTGAACGCTGTCATAGCAGTAAGGTATTGTCAAGAATAAAATTGCCCTCTTCCCGGCGCGCGGCGCTCAAGTCAAATTGTTAATATTCCATATCGCTGGAATCTTTCAGGACGAGTCGATTTGGTGGCAGACATTATGTAAGTCGACGCTTGAATGTTGTCGCGCCTGGATTATCGGATTGTGGAGCCCTTACTCAGACGGTACGCCGGCGCTCATGCGGCGAAAACAATTGGTTCATCTCGAGCGGTCCCGGGGTGTATAAAGTGGCCATTCGAAAGTTCACAATGAGGAATCGCCGCTTAAGTTCTTGACCTTCGATGCGCCAGGTCAAATCGGGAATTCGGGATGCGATGCGCCGGGCGGAAGTTCGAATCGACAATTTCGAACGGATTGAAGCGGCTCCGTTGCGCCATGGCCGGCGGAAATTCACGTTGAACGCGGAGGCGGTATGAGAGTTGTTGCAGTTGCGAGCGCCCAAGCCAGCACACGGGTGAGGACGATCACTGCCCCGCAAGCATTTTTCGTTTGGCTCATTCCCATCCTGTATCCGCTGTCTCTTTCCGCCACGTTTCGTAGCGCAGAATTGACACGGACTTTGCGTGGGCCTCTCACGCCCCCGCCGGCCTGCTCGCGGGGGTATCTTACGTGCCGCTGCTGCCGCGTTATTCATTGGCGGTGCTGGCTGTCTTCATTCATCTGGCCTGCCAGGCGCGCTGGAACCTCACCCGCGTGATCTCCGAATCGGCGGCCCGCAAGGCGTCTTACAGCGTCATGGCTTTAGGCGGGGCAGTTACTGTGGTTATCAGCCTTGCAGCCTGTGGTGTGCATTTGGTGAAATAAATTGCCGGGTCTGACCCGTTCGCCGAGTTGTCCGTCCCTTCGGCTCCTTGCGGAAGTGGCCGACTCCCGGGAAACGGGATTTTCAGGAACTGGATCCGGAAAAAGTAACTTTCCGGAAAGAGGGGCGGTCTCAATGGGTCGACGCGACACTAGTTCCAAATCTACTTGCTGGAGTCTCAAAAACTAAAATCGTTCGCGACCGTCGACTCGAACGCAACACTGTCCTGTTTAGTCATGATTGAGCACAGCCAGTCAGATCGGTTTTCAGAGAGAAGTACTGTCGGATCAACAGATTTGATGGGATTGCGTCGCCCCATTCAGCTCGCACCCTTTATCAGGATGTGGCATGGTGGTGCAGTATGTTGCGGCGACGTTAGCAATTGACGTCCATCCAAATGTTAAGAACAATTGAGCCGCCGGGTGCTTGGAATCGAGCGCGTGCGTCCGAAGCGGAGAAATCCAAAACGGTGATATCACCATGCCCAAATCAGAAGGAAATTCTGTCGATCGTCGCAATTTTCTGAAGATCGCCGCTGGCAGTGCGGCGGCGCTGGTTGCGAACGCGCCAAGAGCGAACGTACAAGAGAATGGCGCTCGCCCCTCAGAGGAGCAAATGTCCGCGGAGGCCAAGAAAGTGGGTGCGCCGACGACGGACCGCGCCAGTGAGACCCCTGCCGACAATCCATATACCCAAGGGATGGCGGCGTTCGTATCGGGTCTTCGTTACGAACAAATCCCCGAGGAGGTGATTGACCGAATCAAGCTGTTGATTCTGGACTCGATTGGTTGTGCGATCTATGGCGCCGACTTGGAATGGAGTCTCATCCTGATGCGCACTCTCCAACAGCTCGATAGTTCAAAATCCTGCGGCGTCTGGGGCACGTCGCTGAGGCTCTCAGCGCCGCACGCCGCGCTGGTCAACGGCACCCTTGTGCACGGATTCGAACTTGACGATATACATAGGCTGGGCGTGATGCACGTGGGGGCTGTTACGCTGCCGTCTCTCCTGGCCGTTTCAGAAATCAGGCCGGGGATAACCGGGCGCGACTTTCTCACTGCCGCGGTTGCTGGTTACGAGATCGGGCCGCGGGTGGGAAAGTGTATGGGAGAGGAACACATTGGTCAGGGTTGGCACTCCGCTGCGACCGTTGGAGTGTTCTCATCGGCGGCAGCGGCGGCAGCCGCGTTGCGGCTCTCAATGGAGCAGACAGTCCATGCGTTAGGAATCGCCGGCACGCAGTCTGCGGGCCTCATGGCTGCCCAATATGGTTCCATGGTCTTACGGATGCACACGGGCCGGTCCGCCCAAAGCGGCCTGTATGGCGGTTTGCTCGCCGCGAACGGGTTCACGGGAATCGTGAATATTTTCGAGAGTGATTATGGCGGCTTTTGCACAACTTTCTCCCGGTCGCACGACCGGTTCAACCTGGCCGAGCTAACCGCCGGCCTGGGGACGAGCTTTGAGACGATGCAGGTATCGCTCAAGTTTTACTCATGCGTGAGCAGCAACCACACGACACTTGACGCCATTCGTGCGATTCGCGCTCGCCGGCCGTTCTCTGTTGACGAAGTTGACCACATCGTAGTGCATGGCTCTCAGGTGACCGTTGATCATGTCGGCTGGAAGTATCGTCCCGCGGGGATCTCCGCAGCGCAACTGAACTTGCCGTTCTGCGTCGCGACGCTTCTCCTCGACGGAAATGTTTTCGTCGATCAGTTCACTGCGCTGAAAATTGTCGATCCGGTCCGGATAGCGCTTGCCGACAAAGTAAAAGTCGTGGCCGATCCGGCTATCATGGCGCGAGGCTCTGAATTCCGGCAGATGGTTAGAGCCGAAGTATTTCTGAAAGGCGGAACAGTATTGGCGGAAACCGTTGAGGCGCCGCGCGGAAGCGAGCGGAACTTTGCAAGCAAAGCCGACGTGGTTGCGAAGTTTGAAAATCTGGCAGGCCACGTCATTCCGGCGGGCCAAGTCGCGGCGATCCGGGAGGCTGTTCTAAATTTGGAAACGCTGCCGGATTCGAGCAGGCTGGCCTATTTACTAATGAAATAATAAGCCCGATATTGAAGCCTCACGGCCACTAGATGGAGGATCTTCCATGTCCTACTCATGTGCCGGATTCGACGAATCGCCGAATCGCGAGGCTTGATTTTTCGGGCGGAGCTGTAAGGTGACGTTGGTCTGGTGTCCGGGCGAGACCCATACGTTTTGCCGCCATTGGGAAACGCGCCCCGGATCGGAGGCCCGGACGGAGTATTGTCCTTCAGGGAGGGAGGGGAACCAGAAACGACCCTGAGTATTGGTTTCCGTAGTTTGGAGATGACCGCCTTCGGAGTCTTGCAGAGTTACGCGGGCGTCAGCGACGGCTTTGCCTTTGAGGTCCAGGACTTGGCCGCCGACCGTGCCGAGTCCAGCAGCCGAAAGCGCACCAAGGCTCCCGACGGCTAGGACGAGCGAGAAGACAACGAGACCTGGCAATAACGCGAGTTGTCTCTTCATCCTCATCCCTTCCGTACGCCAAGCTTGCAATTCTTGCGCGAGATCGCGCCAGTTAATCCAGCTCACCATAATATAAGAGTAGATATTCGGAGGGCAGAATTACAATCACCCATAGAGATGGGTCAATCGCAGTCGATACCTGGCCACTCGGTCAGGGAGAAAATCTTTTCTCTAACCCGTGATTTCATAACTCCCGAATAGTCGTCCACCCGAAAGCCGTTTTCGAACCTGCTCTCGGCGTCGCAGGTTGGTCACATCCCGGCAAGTTCTTCCAATCGGAATGCAGCTTTATGCACGCCACTCGATTTGGCTCAAATTCCGAAAAAGCCTTATCTGAATGTGGCTGTTAGAGAAGATCGATCATAAATAGGAAGAGCCGATCCTCCTCGAGTTCAGGGAACCAAGATTGAGACTGGCGCAGACACTGGATGGAGTGAATACAGAATGCGATCGTGGTTCGCTTGGGTGGGCTTCCCGACCGATCCTTACCTCCCAGCCCACGCCACTAGCTGCTATTGGTCTGCAAGATAGAAGTACCCAACCCGGTCATTCGACGGGCTGCCGTACCACAGGCGTCCCTGGTCATCAGGAAAGAATTCGCGGAGTGTATTTTCCGAATGGGGATAGGGATAGACTGTGACGCTTCCGGTTTTTGGATCGAGGCAACCCAGCTGATCCATGTAATAGGATGCGTACCAAATTTTCCCGTTCTTGTCGATGCCAAGGGCATACGGGCTTGGCCGCGCACCCGGCAACTTGTATTCCTTAAACGTTTCCGTCTTGGGATCGAAGTGAGCGACCTTGCCTGAAAAATACTCCCCAAACCATACGCTTCCGTCGGAAGCGACTTGGATTCGCCGCGGCTCACCCTTGGTCGGCGGAACCCAGCTTTTTTGTTCTCCCTTACTGTTCACCCTATAAAGCTTGCCATCGTCTCGGAGTCCACCTGCCCATACGTTATCGTCCTTGTCAATTGTAATCCCATAAAACGCGCCGTCGTCGGCATGGAAGGCGGTGAATTTATGTGTTTCGGGATCAAACCGATTGAGGGGATTTCCCGTGCTCCATATCATTCCTTTTGAATCGACGCGAATCGTGTGCGTGGTTCCAGGCGAAGGCGACTCGTACTCAGTGACCTGTTTCGTCTCGGGATCTAATCTCCCAATCTTGTTCTTAAATTGCTCGGAAAACCACACTGTGCCATCGGCTGCAGGGACCGCTGAATGAATTCGGAGGACGTCAGGACTGGATACCGGGAAGTCGTCAAGCTTGCCGGTCTTCGGGTCCAGCCTCGCTATCTTATTTACCGGCCCGTTGTAGGGAATCCATATGTTCCCCTTTTTGTCGGGAACCGCACTCCAGGGAAATTTCCCTCCCACTTCGTATTCGACGTAAACGATATTCATGGCGTCGTCGCCGAACGACTGCGCAACTTTTTCGTATCCTGGCAATTCCGCCGGCGATTTCGGGAGGTTCGAATCTTCTCCAAACACACTATTCAGATAGGACGCAATGTCGGCAGCTTCGTGGTCATTGATTCTGACTCGCATCGTGGTCCGCATGTACTCGACACGGTCTCGCCAGCCGGCTTCGTCGCGAACCGTAGACGCGATTCGAGTCTGAATTCCGTGGCACGCGGCGCAGGTAGCTGTTGGCTGTCCGGGTTGCGGCGTAAAGAGCGCTCCTTTGCCTTTTCCCTCCGGCAACAACTGATCGGCCTGATACAGCGAAATGTCGGTCCAGTGTATTTGTCCCTTCCTCAGCTTAAATTCGAACGAGACTTTCTGATCGGCGGTCAAGCTAACACCCGTGCGCGGTTGAGCTTGGTAGCCGACGGCCCTGATGCGTATCTCATACTCCCCGGCCGCCAAGTTCGGGATCCGGTACTGGCCGTCTTTGCGTGACAACACATTGACCGTTATCTTTGACTCTGCATTCCTGGCCTGGACAAATGCTCCCTTGAACGGCGCGCCGTCGGGACCCTTGACTGCGCCTGTGACCTCCGCCCCATAACCAAGAGAGGCAAGGCCTAAGACAAAGCTCAGTAACCAGACCATTTTTCCCATTGGTGTCATGCCCAGTGCCATCCCTTCAGGCGTGCCGGATATCTCACCGCCTATGCGCCAAACCATAGGCCACCTTCACTCTACCGTCAAGCTCGGATCACAGCGAACGTCCTAGCATCGCGCTCCGCACAAACGAACGTGAAATGTCGCATCCCGGGGCGGCTAGGTGCAGTGAAGTCCCCTTCATCGAGATGTTGCCTTCTGGCCGAGGCAAAGGCTGGCCACGTTCCGAAAAAGACCATTTATTAGGCAATGGGATTCAGCTCTAGGCGCGCAGACTTCATTTCCCCCGGATCCTAGAATTCCTGCAGCGAGTCAAGATTGAATGCAAATTATGTCGATGTATCCGCTTCCCCGATTCGCCGGCTTGTAAGGAATCCGCGCGCGTTCCCGCCGCGAAGGACCCCCGCAATTCCGCAAGCGTCAGAATTCAACTCTCAGAGCAAACTGGATTTGCCGTGGTTTTCCCTGCGTCGTGGTAATCTGCCCGGCTCCCCCGTCCGGCGATTCCGAGAATGGGCCCAAGTCGTTTGAATTACCAGCGAATACCCCGGCCGACGGCGGGCCGAAATTTGGATGGTTCAGGATGTTGAAGAATTCGGCGCGGAACTGCACCATGCCGGCTTCTCCCAGAAAACCCAACTTCGTTTCCTTCACCAGCGAAAAATCCCAATTCTTGGAAGGCGGCCCGGGCAGAATATCTCGCCCGGAGGTCCCAAGCTGGCCAATCGTGCAAATTCCCGCCGGCTGAGAGGTGCAGTTCTGGGTCCCTTGAACCGAAGGGTCGCTGGCCAGAGACTGGCGGCAACGAGAACATGGCAGCGTTGTACCAATGGTCGACAGTACCTGTGGTGACCGTGTTTGGGTCGTAGGGAATCGGCGTGTAGAGGCAGGGAACCGAGCCGAAGGGGCCATTAGGGTTATCGCCCGGCATCCAAGTGCATAAACCGTCCGCGCCGTTGTTGGTGGTACGCCTGAAGTATTTGGCAATCAGAGCCGGCGTATTGATGTTGACCCGGTCGCCTTGCTGACCCTGCAGGACGCCAGAGTTGGAACGATTATTTTGAGTAATCAGAGAGAATGGTTCGCCGCTTTCGATGCTCACGATGCTGCTCAACTCCCAGCCGCTTGCCAGTTTCGAAAGGAAGGCATTGCCTTTCATGACGTCCGGAAGGCGATACGTCACGCTGATCTCCCAGTTGTTTGTGACATTGAAGCAAGCCGGGCCGGTATCCACGGATCGCGGGGCCAGCGGATAGATGCCCAGGAGGCCACCCGCGACCGAGCAATCGCGGGTGTTCTCCTGGCCTTGCGTATCGTCTGTTACGCGGCTGCGCGTGTAGGCGCCTTGAAATTCCAGTCCATGTCCGGTCCTCTTGTTCAGGACGATCTGCAGGCCGTTGTATCGGGAACTCGCAAAGGTGCCGATGTTAATGCTGCTGCCGATGTTTGGATTAATCGTAACGTAATTCGGGGAACTGTTATCCCAGAACGGCACCGCACCGTTGACGCAACGACTTGCAGGGTCACCGCACGGACCTGTGGACGTCGGGAAGGTCGGATTCCCGTCGCGGATCGTGGCCAAGTGAACTCCGTGATTTCCGACGTAGGCCACCCCAAGCGCCATATTCCAGGGCAACTGCTGCTGGACGCTGGCGGAATACTGGATCATGTAGGGGCTCTTATAATTGTAGTCCATGTACGAAGGGGTAACTCCAGCAGAATTCTGTTGCGTATAAAAGTTTATGACTTGAGCGGGGATAGGAAATGGCCATTGACCGTTGGTCCCCAAGCTGGGCAGGCCGGGGATTGTACCAGGGGCCGACTCCCAATCCGCGAGCGAGGGCGTCGAGGAATTCGTAATATCAATCAATCCAGAAAACGGCGGAGCTCCAACCGTGTTCTCTCCGAGGACGGACCCGATGTTCCCCAGGTCGTAGTAGATTCCGGCGCCGGCGCGCAGCGCCGTCTTCCCGTTTCCAAACAGGTCATAGGCCAGCCCGACTCGCGGACTGAAGTCGTGCAAAGTATTGTTCTTAATGATGGGGCCAAGGGTAAAGGAGTCGGTGAAATCGTTGATCAGTCTGGACTCTTTTCCGTTCAACTCGTGCGGCGTAGTCATGAATTCATATCGGAAGCCCAGGTTCAGAGTCATCCGCTGCGTTACCCGCCAGTCATCCTGCCCATAAAAGCCGAGCGTATCGAAGATGTAAAATCGGCTTTCATTGGCAAACGTCGGCTTAAACTCCACCACCTGGGGCTGGCTCTGCAAGAAGTCAGCAAACGTCAAGAATTGGATCTGCCCATTGGCCGAATTACTGGCCTGATGTCCGCTATTAAACCGGTTGAGCAGCACCCCGAACTTGAACGCGTGTCTGCCATGTGTCACCAAAAAGTCGTCGCCCAGTGTGTAGATGTTCTGGAGATCAAAGTTTATGGGGAGGTTGTTGGAGGAACCGAACTCGGTATATGTGCCGCCGGCCGATCCGTTCATGTCCACCACGCCGGTGGGGGCGCCCGGAACGATAGCTGGACCCAAATTATTGTCGGGCAGGCCGACATTATTCGTGAGGGTACTCGTGCGGGTGCGGCTGAAGGAGAACTGCGCCGTATTGAGCATCGAAGGCGAGAAAATGTGGTTCTCGGCCAGGGTAATCCACTGATTTCGCGGGCTCCCCAGTTCACGGAAGTACGAGTAGTCTCCTAAGCCTCGGTTCAGAATGGCGTCGTCAATGGTGTAGCGGCCAAACAAAGTGTCCGCCGTCGAGAAATTCTCGTCCACGCGCATCTGCGCGTAGTTCTCCCCCGTGCGGTTATGGTCCCCGAATTCGTTTTGGGCAAGGTTGTTTATGGAGCCATCCGAATTAAAGGTCAATGGTGTTTGGGGGAGGGGTGCGAGCGCCAAGAAAGGAGCCGTGTACTGGCTCAGAGTCACCGATTGGATCTGATTGCCACTGCTGTCTTTGATGCCGGTAAGGTCCGGACAATTCGCCAGCGTGATCGTATCGCCTGCGTTTCCATGGCATCCCGCAGAAGGAACAAGGTTGTTGTTCGTGGTCCCAAGATTTTCCCGCAATCCCTCAAAGACGGCGAAGAAAAACGTCTTATCTTTCTTGATGGGTCCGCCAAACGCGCCGCCGAACTGATTCCTTTGAAACTCAGGGATTTTCCCCAAGTCGAAGAAGTTCTTCGCGTCGAGTCTGGAGTTCCGCAGGTATTCAAACACGTCGCCGTGGAACTGGTTCGTTCCGCCCTTGCTGACGGCCACCATCTGGCTGCCCATGGCCAGTCCATACTCAGCCTGGAAAATGCCGGTAACGATCCTATACTCCTTGATCCCATCCACTCCCAGGGAGTCGCCGGAGTCTCCGGCGGCAGGGTTGCGGCCTGTACTGTTCTGAAGGATGGCGCCGTCCAGCGTGAAATTGTTGGATCGCGGCGGAGCTCCGTTGACGCTGAACGACGTGCCCTGATCTTTGATGTTCTTGTCTGGGCTGACGCCAGGTTGCAGCAGGCTCAAGTCCACGTAGTTCCGGCCGTTCAGCGGCAGGGTTTCTATGTTCTGCTCGTTCACCAGACCGCCCAGCGTGGCGTTCTGAGTATTCACAATCGAGGCTTCCTCGGTCACGACGACCTGCTGATCCGTGGATCCCACTTCGAAAGTCCAAGTTGATCACCGCTTGCTGAGTCACCTCGAGGGTGATGCCCTTTCGAGTATCCGTCTTGAATCCGGCGTGCTCGCCTTTCACTTCATAGCGGCCAACGGGCAGTTCTGGTATTCGGTAGGTGCCGTCGTCACCGGTCTTCACGGTCCGCGTCAAGCCTGTATCCAGGTTCGTGGCCGTTACAGTGGCAATGGGCAGCACTCCCCCCGATGTGTCCTTTGCCACACCGAGGATTGTCGCCGTAGGTAATTGCGCGACGACGGGAATCGCCAGCAAGATCAGCATAGCGGTTGAAACGATGCTCAGGCATAACCCTTTTCGATATTGTCCCATGTGGTCTCCTCCGACGAAGTCGCCCAACGTTTCCCCACCATCACAGGTTGCACTACTTCGGTGGTTGGTCTAGACGCACACTTTCGCTGACCCCAAGCCCCAAGTTCTCGAATCGCGCTTGTTTTTCATTCTCCAAAACGGATCAGGACGGCCACTCAACTTTTGGTTGAGGGGAGACTGTGCCTAATACCCTCATCGTGTCAAGAAAAAAAACCGTGTGTCTCGCAGCTCGGTGAAGATGCGCAGATCGCGCTCGCAACCTTAGGAGCGGTTGCGAGATTAATCGCTGATTGGGATAGAATCTGCCTGCTATGAGGCTGGTATTTTCTCTGGTTTTCCTGTGGTCTGCCGGCACGGCTGCTTACGGACAGGCCCGTACTCATGGCCCGGAGACGCGGGCAGGGCGACGGTCGTTTAGCGTCGTCGAAGCGACGATCCCTGAGATGCAGGCAGCAATGAAACAGGGGCGAGTCACCTCGCGAGAGCTCGTCAACCAGTATCTGGTGCGCATCGCGCTCTACAACCGCAAGCTGAACGCAGTCATCACTATAAATCCCAATGCTCTTAACGAGGCGGACGCGCGCGATCGAGAGCGCGCCCAGGGCAAGGTGCGTGGGCCGCTGCACGGCATTCCCATTGCGCTCAAAGACAACATGCAAACGGTCGATATGCCCACGACCGGCGGAGCACTGGCATTTGAAGGCCTTATCCCGCCCTACGAAGCCACGCTCATGAAAAATTTGCGAGTCGCGGGCGCGATCATCTTAGCGAAGACGACGATGACGGAACTCGCGAATTGGGTAGCGGGCGGGCCGACGCCAATGCCGGGCGGTTACAATGGGCTCATCGGATATAGCATGAATCCTTACGACCCTCGGCGCGACCCGCGGGAGAATACCTCTGACGGCCGGCCGGTTCTTTCCACCGGCGGATCGAGCTCCGCCGTGGGCACGGCCGCAAACTTCTGGGCGGCAAATGTGGGAAGCGAGACGTCCGGCTCGATTCTGAGCCCATCCAATCAAAACATGATCGTGGGCATCAAGCCGACCGTGGGCCGGATCAGCCGGTACGGCATTATTCCGATTACCGCGGACCAGGATACGGCAGGACCGATGGCCAAGACTGTCACCGACGCGGCCATTCTGTTAGGCGCTCTCGAGAGCGCAACCCCAGATCCGAACGATCCATCCACTCAGAAGTGCGCTCCACTGCCCTGGCGCGACTACCGGAGGTTTCTCAAGCCAGACGGCCTCAAAGGAGCGCGACTCGGAATACCCCGTGCCTTCTATTACGATCCTGTCGTGCCGCCAGGCGAGACAGCGCCTCGAGAAGGTCTCAATGCCGATCAGAAGAAGGTAATGGACGAAGCCGTCCTGGCGCTGAAACAGCAAGGCGCTGTAGTTGTCGACCCGGCGGAAATAGCAAGCGTCGTCTCGACGGATCCACAGAATAATCTGATGAAGTGGAACACCTGTTCTGGGCTCGAAAACGCCAAAGGCAAAGATCCGGAATGCTCCGTGGTTCTTAAATATGGAATGAAGCGCGATTTCAATAAGTGGCTGGAGTCGCTTGGCGTAGCGGCCCCGGTAAAGTCACTCGCCGAGCTTCGTAAGTTCAACCTGGCTCACGCCAATTCCGGCGCCATCAAGTATGGCCAGTCGCAGCTCGACATCTCCGACGAGATGGATCTCCAGGCCGACCGCGCTCGGTACGAAGCGGACCGGGCAAAGGATTTGAGGTTGGCCGGAGTTGAAGGAATTGACGACGCTCTGAAGAAATACAATCTAGATGCGATCGTCTTTCCGGGCGCAAGCGGCGCTGCCATAGCGGCCAAAGCTGGATATCCCACGGTAATTGTGCCGTTCGGAGTGGTTCCGAATGCCCCCGCCGTTCCGTTTCCGCAGGGCTTCGCCGCGAAACCCGCGCCTCTGGGTGTCGCTTTCACTGGCACCGCCTGCAGCGAGCCGAGATTGATCGAACTCGCCTACAGCTTCGAACAAGCGACCAAGCGACGCGTACCGCCGCCTTCTTTTCCCTAGTCGTGCTCCAATTTGAGTTGGACGGCTGGAGGAAGGCCTCACCGGGTTGAGGAGGCAGGATAAACAACATAGTTTATGAAAATCACAAGGGGCAGTTGAAGTTTCATTTGGGGCGCTTGTATCCATCATCCATCATGTTGGGAAATGACGCCCGGTCACGTCTCTTGCTCTCTGTCCGGAGTACAGGAAATATTGAAACCATTGCGAGATCGTGTTGCGTTGGCCCCTTGACACCGCCCGTTTGTCAGGTCCTATCCAAGGTCGCTTTCGAGTACGCCGCCACTCAGGCAACATTGGGCGCGTATGCCCATATGAATCGAGACCGGCGCCATCTCGATATCTCGAGAGCAGCCGTCGCAAGCGCCGTTCGAACGGCGAAATCTTATTTTTTGCTTTGATGAATACTCATCAACGGCACCCAGGCGGGCGTTCCCTCCTCCCATTTATCACTGGTGATGGGCCGCTGGTTCGAGCCGTCCGAGTTCATCACGAAAAGCTCCGCATAGGGCTGGGGGCTGCCGTCATAGAGCGGAGTTTCATCGCGAAAGCCCAAGCGCGCGCTGCTGAACACAATGTACTTGCCGTCGGGCGACCACGCGCAGTGGGCATCGTTTCCGGGGGCATGCGTTAATTGCTTGAGGTCGGTGCCATCCGGCCGGATGGTGAAGATTTCGTAAGAGTTTTCGCCACCTATATCGCGGGTGAAGCCGATGCGGTCTCCTACCGGCGACCACACGGGGAAGTTGTCGTTTCCAGACGTGAGCGTGGTGCTCTCGCCGTCGTCCAGGTTCAGGATTTGGAGGCTGCGGTCTTCCTTTTTCCACACGCGATACACGATGTGCTTCCCGTCCGGCGACCAGCTTGGGAAGCCGCTATTGAGGGGGCCGCTGGTGAGTTCACGCTTTTCCGAGCCGTCCGCGCGGATCATGATCAACTGCGAGGGCTTGGTTTCGCGATCGTTGAAAATTGCTCCGTATCCGAAAACAACCCACTGCCCATCTGGCGACCACGACGGCGAAAAAGCTCCTCCTCCATCTTGCTGGAAGAGCTGCCTGCGATTCGTGCCGTCTGCATCGCTCACGTAAACTGCAATCTTATCGAAGGGGGTGATTCTGAGGGCGCCGACATCCCCAAAGGGGCTAAGTGCCAATTTCCCAGTGCTCGAAATCGCCGGGAATTCGCCCGAGAATCGGAGTTCGAACGTTTGATCCTTGGCATAGAGCGGCTGGTTCTGCTTCGAATCGTAGGCGAACTTCTCATAAACCAATTGCTTGCCGTCGGGCGACCACGCTGGATTGCGTATCACCCCTGGAGCCGGCGCGTCGGCTCCATGCTCTCCTGTCGTGAAGGCCAATTCTCCCTTTTGTCCGGGTCCCTTGATGAGGTAGCCGATTCGATCGGCACTCAAGAACTGCGGCGATACTTTGAGGCCAGGACCGGAGGTACGTTCCGACCGGGCGCCCGTGGCCACGTCCAGGGAGATGATCTGCGAGGTGGCACTCCCAAACAGGCGCGCGGCAAAAGTATATTCGGCGTCCATATCGTAAAAGACGATTTGCTTGCCGTCGGCTGACCATTTCGGGGAACCCGCCATTTCATCTTCCGGCGTGAATTTGCGCAGACCCTCGCCATTCGGTTGAATCACATAGATGCTTGCAGCTTGGATGTGTTCGAATCCAGGTAAGGGGTATTTGTGTCTTTTGAAGTCCGTTCCCCGGTCGGAGGAAAAGGCGATCCATTTGCCATCTGGCGACCAGGAGGGCCTGAAAAAGCCGTCCATTTTGCCCGCAGCCGCTTGCAGCGCAGGTGCGCCCGTAAGATTGCGCGCCTTTCTGGTTTTGATATCCAGGATCCAGATGTTGGTGGTTCCGTTGCCGCGCGTGGAGACGAATGCCAGTTGATTGTCGTCCGGCGAAAGCGACGCCTGATCGTCAAATCCATCGTCGTCGGTCAGCCGCTCGAGTCCGGAACCATCCGGGTGGATTCGGTAAATATTCGCAGAGCCGTTGCGCTCGGATGTAAATACGATCCAATTGCCGTCGGTGGAAAACGTCGCGTCGTAATCCATGGTGCCACCGGAATTGAGCTTGTGCTCCCCGCTTCCGTCCCCGTTGGCAATGAATAATTCTCCGCCGGAGGGTCCAATGCGGTTTGTCAAAATCGTGCTCTTGGTGAGCGGCGGCTTCTCCGAAGCAAGTGAAAGTGCCCCAAGCAACAGAAAACACGAGGTGACCGTTAATCCGAATTTTCTCATGGAGAACCTTCCCCCTAATTCGCGCATCGTACGCTTCTCCCGCCCTCGACACAACGAATTTGCTGCGACAGCGGGCCACGCAAGATCAGCAGGGCTCCAACAGCTCGTTCTTTCCGTCTGACTAGCCCCGATTTCTTGTGCCAAGTCCCGGGAAGTCGTCTTACCGGAACTTAGCCTTTAGCGTCTGGTAGCTTGCAATTTGATTATCTTGTTCTGCCTGGCGTTGATCGCAGGGGATGGTACACTGCCGCAACCACTGGTGCTGACTATTCAAATGATTGTCTTCCGTTAGGATCCGCAAAGGGAGGATAATCATTCCGAGTTCCCCATTCCAGGGCGAGGAGATGACGATGGAAACCAAGCGAGTCTTGCTTATCGCAGCTGGTGTTCTTGCTGCCATCCTTCTTCAAATCGCGTCCGCTCGAAATCGCGCAGAGGCTCAGACGGCATCAGCGTTGAGCGGGCAGGTCACCTCCGCTGAGGAAGGTCCGATGGAAGGCGTGGTGGTCAGCGCTAAAAAGGACGGCTCGACCATCAGCGTCAGCGTCGTTACCAACGCCGCGGGCCGCTTTGCTCTTCCGGTCGCGAGGCTCGAACCCGGACACTATGCATTGAGCGCGCGCGCGGCCGGCTATGAGCTGGACGGAGCCAGGGCCGCGGATGTCGCCTCAGGCCAGGAAGCCAAGGTTGAGATCAAGCTTAAAAAAGTGAAGAACTTGTCCGCCCATCTCACGAATGCCGAATGGCTGATCAGCATGCCGGGCACGGATGAGCAGAAACGCTTCCTGTTGAATTGCACCGGCTGCCACACGCTCGAGCGCATCATGAAATCCACGCATGACGCCGACGAATTTCTCGATGTATTCCACCGCATGAGCATCTACTATCCCGGCAGCACTCCCCTAAAGCCGCAGCGGCTCACCGGCACTGCAAGTCGCGATGTGGAACGCGGCGGCAACGGCAGGAAGACCGCGGAATGGCTCGCCAGCGTCAACCTGAGCGAGGAGCCGACCTGGACATTCCCTCTGAAGACCCAGCCGCGGCTCACAGGCAGGTCCACGCATGTGATCGTCACCGAATACGATTTGCCAAATCCCTTGATTCAGCCGCACGACGTGGTGCTCGATCGCGAGGACAACGTCTGGTATTCCGACTTCGGTCAGATGTTCCTCGGTAAGATGGACTCGAAGACCGGCAAGGTGACGCAATATCCGATCCCGGTCGTTAAACCGGGATGGCCGGAAGGCACGCTCGATCTGGAACTCGACACGGACGATAATCCCTGGATCGGCGTAATGTACCAGAGCGCCATCGCGAAGTTTGACAGGAAGACCGAGAAGTTCCAGATGTGGACCACCCCCAAGGAATGGGACACCGACGGCGGCCAGCTCGGCCATCTCGCCATCGATGGTACTCCTACCGACAACAAGGTGTGGATCAAGAACTCGGACGGCAGCAACATCTACCGGCTCGATCTGATTTCGAACAAGATGGAGAACCTCGGCAACTTCAAGGATCCGCAGACCGGCAAACGCATCGGGCCCTACGGCATCCACTCGGACGCGCAGAACAACGTCTATCTCCTCGATTTTTCAGCCGGAAATATCGTCAAGATCGATGCCAAGACGGAGAAGACAACCGTCTACCGGACTCCGACCCCGGACTCCCGCCCGAGGCGAGGCCGCGTCGATCGCGAAGGCCGGTTGTGGTTTGCCGAATATCAGGGCAACGCGATTGGCATGTTCGATCCCAAAACAGAACACATATCCGAGTGGAAGGTTCCAACGGCGTGGAGTGCTCCTTATGACGCCGTGGCCGACCGCAACGGTGAGGCCTGGACCGGGTCCATGCTAACCGACCGTGTGGCGCGCCTTGATATCAAGAGCGGCCAATACACGGAATACATGCTGCCGCGCCCGACCAACATCCGCCGTGTCTATGTCGACGATTCGAAGAACCCCGGCACACTTTGGATCGGCAGCAACCACGGGGCATCGATTGTCAAGGTCGAACCGCTGGACTAAAGTTCGTTGCGATTTGCGCGTTTTGTTTTGGATCCCAAGGTGGGATATTCAATATACCTGTTCAACAAAGCCAGGGTCTACCGCGTCAGAGGGATCGTCACGAAGCCGAGTCGTCAGCCGTTCATCAGGTCCATTCCGAGGAAATCATCTTTTCAGCCGGTGTGGCGGATTCTCGACTGGAAGCTGTAAAGCCAGAATGGGATCATCGAGTTTCAAGACAAGTTGAGCGGCATCTTCAACCGGGAATGGCACAGCATCAAAGGAATATAGCTGGATTCCAACCGGCCAGTGGATTGTCTGTCTGCACTCTTTAGTCGTGAATGTTGGAGTGCGAGTGGAATCAGGCAGCCGATGGTTTTCCATCCAGAATTCACACCCTTTCCAAAACGCAAATGTCACAGCCACAATTGTTGCCATGGTTGTTAGAGAAGCGACATTGGCAAGCCACAGTTCTGACGCGATGGCCAAGGAATATATAAGAATCAGAAGATCCAGCAGATAGGATCCGAAGAACTTCCAGCGGTAAATTCGCCCAAGTGGCCGCGACAGAATATCGTTGAGTACGCCGAGGTGTCTCAGAAAGGCATATCGGGAGGTCCCCAGGCTTTGTGGGAGGTCTGCACGATTTGCCCACGTGAAAAAGACAGTCCAGACGATGATTCCAAAATCAAAAATCATGAAACTTAAGATAGGGTTCGATATCTCATTTCCCGCCACAGAGAAAACAAACCAAAATCCAAGCAAGGGGACGACGAATGATGGCAGCCGTGTAGATACGTAGTTTGTGGCTTCTTGGGGGTTTTCACCAAGAAGACGCTCATAGACATACGTAGCTGCCGCATCGGTAAAAAATGGAGACAGCCAAACCAAGTCTAGTACAATGCGCAACCAGGGACGCAGACCGCCATGCAAGAACCACTCATAAAGAAAACCTTCTACTACAGAAGAATAAAAGACGGACATGTACAGGAGCGGTAGAATCGATGCCTTGCCATTTTTCCCGGGAGCTTTGGCATAATCGGGCGCCATCTCTTCTTCAATTTGCCAGCTCACCCACGCGCTCAGCGCGCTGAGGGGCATCAATGATGGAATCAGTAATGCGGGTGTGCCCTCTACAAAATGGTAGATGAGCGCGAAATAGAGGGTACTCCCCGAAAGGTATACGGCAACCCACCCGGCGATTGTCGCCGCCGTTTTTAGCATCTGTGTTAAGAATTCCGAGCGATTACTGAACATATAAATAGACCGTTGGGCGAGAATGGGAAATCACGCTACGGCGACCGTCTCTGCGGGACAACCACGATACAGGATCAATGTTGCTGCCCGATGCTCCCAATGTTAAAGATTGGTTACGCCCACGGCTTGGACCGCAGCCTGGAGCACGCCATCGGCACTGGGCTCTGACTATACAGGCAAGTAAGCAGTTGAGGATGCATCCCCCTGAAGAATGAATAACTTAGCGATCACTCTCATAAGGAAGGCCCTAGCGGAAATTGGGGTCCCCCCTAAAACGCGCAACTTAACGCCTGCATCTTGCCCGCGGTTATTCACAGAGCTTGTAGACAAATCGGTTCCGCCGGGTGTATCTCTTCTGACTCCTAGGACTCCTAGACACCTCACGAAGGGACGCCGCCGATGACAAGCGAAATGACGGAGAAATCCTACCAAGCGGTTCGGTGTTTTTATTGTTCGGCGCCGATTCGACTTTCCACTAGATTGTTAGAGCTTTGCCACGTCGATTCCGACAGTAGGACGGCCGAATTGCAATGTCAGTGCCAGGTCTTCAATTTGAGATGCGACGCCTGTTCCAAAGAAATCCGCTACCTAAAATCTGAAATAGAAACGTTTGTAGGGGGATCACGCAAGGTAAGGGAAGCGAACTAAGCCACTGACAGCAGCTATTCTAGCTTGTTGCTGAACGCTTCGGGTTAATGGGCTACGAGCGGTTTAGACCGGCACCCTGGGACTAAACCGCGAGTCATTTCCGACAACGGACCGCAGTTTATCGGCAAGGACTTCAAGGAGTTCATTCGGATCTTGGGTATGACGCACGTCAGGACGTTGCCGTATTACCATCAATCGAATGGCAAAATCGAGCGTTGGCACAAATCACTCAAAAGGGGAAGTCGCATGAGCACCCTGGAAAGCGTTTCTTCGGCTCAATTACTTAAGAAGACGGACCCGGAGGAATTTGATCTTGTGATCCTGGGCGGCGGCACGGGATCGACAATTGCTGCTTGGACGTTTGCTGGCGAGGGAAAGCGTGTGGCGTTGATAGACCGCAAATATATCGGCGGATCGTGCCCGAACATCGCCTGCATGCCCAGCAAGAACATTATTCACAGCGCCAGTGTCGCATCGTACGTTCGCAGAAGCGAAGAGTTCGGCATCCCCAGGAAATATTTCACGGTGGATATGACCGTAGTGCGGGGCCGGAAACGCAGGATGGTGTCTGCTCTAAACGATCTGTATCTCGACAACTATAAAAAGACGGGGGCGGAATTCATTCTCGGCACCGGACACTTCATCGGTCCCCGGACTGTGGAGGCCACACTGCCTGACGGGACAAGGCGCCAACTCCGCGGAACCAACGTGATCATCAGCACGGGCACGCGCGCGGCGCTCGATCCAATTTCTGGACTTGCTGACGCGCAGCCACTCACGCACGTGGAAGCACTCGAACTGGATGAGGTCCCCAAACATCTGCTGGTGATCGGGGGAGGCTATGTTGGAGTCGAACTATCCCAGGCCATGCGCCGATTTGGCAGCAATGTCACGGTGATCGAGCGCAACGGACAGTTGGTATATCGAGAAGACGAAGATGTGACGGAAGCTCTTCGCGAACTGTTCCGGGACGAGGGCATCGACATTCTTCTGAATGCACAGATCAAGCGGGTATCGGGTAAATC
Source organism: uncultured Acidobacteriota bacterium (assembly GCA_963813185.1). Classification (GTDB taxonomy): domain Bacteria; phylum Acidobacteriota; class Terriglobia; order Acidiferrales; family UBA7541; genus Palsa-360. The sequence continues at coordinate 498,360 of CAWEYA010000014.1, read as the reverse complement.
GGGCGAGTCGGTAGAAATTGTTGTGGAGCAAAACGGAGTGGCGAAAACGATCGAAGGCAGCCATGTGCTGGTCGCGGCGGGACACACTCCGAACACGGAGGGGCTGGGGCTGGAGTTGGCGGGCGTCGAACTGACAAATCGGGGACACGTGAAAGTCAACGAGCGGCTTCAAACCACGGCGCCCGGTGTGTGGGCCATCGGCGAGGTAGCGGGCAGCCCGCAGTTTACGCACATCAGTATCGATGATTTTCGCGTGGTCCACGACAACGTGAACGGCGGTAAGCGCGTGACGACAGGCAGGCAAGTTCCTTTTTGCCTGTTCACCGATCCGGAATTCGCGCGTATCGGGCTAAGCGAGAAGGAAGCCAAAGCGCGAGGTATTGCCTACCGCTTGTTCAAAATCCCAATGGAAAGCGTGCTCCGCGCGCGTACGCTTTCTGAAACGCGAGGATTTCTGAAGGCGCTGGTGGCGACGGATAGCGATCGCATCCTGGGCTTCACGGCCTTCGCTATCGAGGGAGGCGAGACAATGTCCTCAGTTCAGGTTGCGATCATTGCAGGGCTGCCCTATACGGCGCTGCGCGATGCCGTCCTGACTCACCCGACACTCGCGGAAGGGATTGGCGCGCTGTTCTCGTCCGAACCTTCGGGACAAAACCAGTCGATGCGAATGGCTAGTCCAGGGTGAACAAATAAATCTAGACCTGCAGTGGGATGTAGTGACCATCTGCGCCGATATACGGACGGATAGGGATTTCTAAGCTTGCGCCCCATGAGCGCAATCAGTATTGCGACTCAGCCCCAGATTGCCTTCTTAAGTTTCGAATCATTCGATGTGCAAGAGAGCGGTTTAATCAGCCTAGACCTCGCCGACACTGAAAAGGGAGTTGCTAATGACTACAAATGCGCCGACAGCACTCATTACAGGAGGAACGAGCGGTATTGGCCGGGCGACAGCTAATAAATTGGCCCTGCTTGGCATCCATGTCTTGGTCGTCGGTCGCAGTGCGGAGCGCGGCGAGAGGACGGTTGCCGAAATCCGCGCAGCAGGAGGTCAAGCGGATTTTATTTCGTCCGACCTTCGAGACGCGTCGAGCACCCGCGAAGTGGCGAAAAGAGCAATCGAGCTCGGAAACGGCCACGTCGATATTCTGATCAACAATGCGGGAATCTTCCCGTTCGGGCCGACGAATAAGACAACGGAGGAAGAATTTGACAGGGTGTATTCGCTCAACGTTAAAGCGCCGTACTTCCTTGTCGCAGAACTCGCTCCCCAAATGGCGAGGAGAGGCAAAGGGGCAATCGTCAATGTATCTACGATGGTTGCCGATTACGGAGTGTCCGGCATGAGTCTCTATGGCTCGAGCAAGGCAGCGATCAATCTCCTGACGAAATCGTGGGCGGCAGAATTTGGCCAAAGCGGTGTCCGCGTCAATGGGGTGAGCCCTGGACCTACGCGCACGGAGGGCACCGACGCAATGGGAGAGGGCCTGGAGCGACTAGCCGCCCAGGCGCCAGCGGGGCGTCCGGCTACCGCGGACGAAATTGCCGAGGCCATTGTCTTCCTAGCGACGGATCGTTCTAGTTTCATATACGGCGCAAAACTCGCCGTCGACGGTGGGCGAACCGCGATTTAGTGTGCGCGCGGTGATTAAGTAAGTCCTCATAGGTCGGCTTGTAGGAAGCGATCTCCACACTTGACATCGACTCTGTACGGATTACGGGCTATCCGGAAGTCGAGACCGATAGACGTGTGGAGCTACAATAATTTTGCCGGGCGAAACGGAAGCAGGCTCTGCGGAGACGCAACTATGCCAAGGGATAGCCTGGTCGTCGCATCGATGCCTTGAAAATCCCCGCCTGAGGGGCGGAGCACTCACTGACGAAGAGCGCCTTCTCTCCATTTCAGGCTGAACCCACATAGAGGCCCGATGAACAGGATTAGTGCTCTTAGCGCGGGCGCTTCCTCTCGAAGTTCCTGGCAGCACTTCCGTAGTGCTGGACTGCGGGCTCTGCGATCACAATTTGTCCCTCCTATGTTCCAAGGTCATTGCTTGTTAATAGGGGCGACCAGCGATAACATTCGCCACAACCATGAGACAACTTTCCTCTAACTCCACGACCCGTCGTGAATTTATGAAATTCATGGCCGCAAGCCCCTATGTTGCTGCCTGCGGCGGAGTCGCCGCATTCTTGAAGCAAAGCGCCCTGGCCCAGACAATCGCGCAGAAAGGCCCCGCCGCTTCCGACGTCATTGCCGCTCCTGCCGACGCCCTCGATGTTTTCGATTTCGAGGAGGCCGCTCACCGCAAGGTCCGGGATAGCCATTGGGCTTACATGGTGAGCGGGGTGGACGACGATGCCACGCTGCGCGCCAATCGCGAAGGATACCAGCACGTCCACTTGCGTCCGCGCCGCTTGCGCGACGCCACTAAGGTAGACATGCGTGTCGAGCTGTTCGGCACGATCTACGACAGCCCCATATTTCTATGCCCGACATCCGCCCACAAAGCGTTTTGGCCTGACGGTGAAGAGGCGGTTGCGCGAGCAGCCAAGGCTCGCGGCACTTTGCAGTTTCTGTCGTCGGCTTCATCCACCGGGGTTGAAGACGTCAACAAGGCTCTGGGCCGACCGGTGTGGTATCAGGTCTACGCGCCGAGCACCTGGGAAGCTTGCGAACAACTCCTGCGGCGCGTGGAAGCGGCCGGATGCCCGGTGATCGCCCTCACCGTGGACAACACGACAGGCCGCAACAGCGAAACCTACCTGCGCACTCGCCCAAAAGACCTGACTCAATGCGCTGCCTGCCACAAAGGCGAGCCATTCACGGATATGCACGAACTCCCCATGTACGACGGCATCAACATGAACGGCGTAACGATCCTGAATCCTGCCTTGGATTGGGCGTTCGCCGATCGCATGCGCAAATTCTGGAAAGGGAAGTTCTTCATCAAGGGAATTGACACACGCGAAGATGCGCGGCTCGCCGTTGAACACGGCCTCGATGGGATACTGGTATCGAACCACGGCGGACGAGCTACTGAAACCTTGCGCCCAACCGTTGAGGCGCTGCCCGAAGTGGTGGGCGAAGTCGGCAACCGCATTCCAGTGTTCGTCGACGGAGGTATTCGCCGCGGCGCCGATATTTTCAAGGCGCTCGCGTTAGGCGCAAAGGCCGTGGGGATCGGGCGTCCCTATCTGTGGGGATTGGGAGCGTTTGGGCAAGCCGGCGTAGATCGGGTGCTGGAAATCCTGCAGGGCGAATTGAAACTGGTAATGGGCAATTGCGGCACCCAGAAGGTCTCCGAGATTGCTCGTGCGTATGTCGCAACTCCTGATTGGAAAATCTAGAGGGGCGCGATTTGAAAGTGCGAGCGGTTCTCATCTATGAGGATTGGCTGCGCCTCTCGGGATTGTGTCTGGATCAGGACGTGATCGGAAACAATTCCCGTCAGGTTTTTGTCGGGCGTACTTCAAAATGACAACCCACAGAGGCACTTCACACTAACTTCGCTGGATTCCGCCCGATAATCGGAAATTTCGGAACGTGGTCCAATCCAGCACGAACGAGAAAGCCACACTCCGACAACAAGACTTCTCACGCATAATCCCACAAGATGGGGAACTGTTTACAGACGCAACGCGTTGGCAGTGCAGTGCTATGCTCAGAACGGCGCCACTATAATGCTGCGCTGCCGACCCGAATGACTGCTTCACATCCCACGTTCCACCCGCTCAGAGGAGCAACCAACCGCCGTCAACATTCAGGTTGACGCCATTTACCGACTGGTTTTCCAAGAGAAAGATCACGGCGCCGGCGATGTCCGCCATGGTTCCCAATCGTCCGGTCGGCGTGCGAACTCTCACTCGTTCGAGGACCTCAGGTGGTTTTCCGCTCCAGGCTGGACTGTCCCCGACGATCCCCGGATGAATCGCATTCACGCGAATCGGTGCAAGCTCCACAGCCAGCGTGTGCACCATGGTGGCTATGCCACCGTTCACTGTAGAGACGGTGGTCGAACCGGGATAAGGTCGTTCCTTTGCCTGCCCGCCGAACAAAACGATCGAAGCATTCGGCTCGAAGCGGGACACAAGCGCATGAATGACCTCTGCGTAGCCCACGAGCTTAAGCGTCATCGACCGCGTCGCGCGGGCAACATCGAAATTGCGCACGCTGTTGTCATCTCGTTCGATCGCCGCGATGACAAGGCTCTTCACCTGACCGATCTGCGCGAGGCGGCCGGCAATCTCATTCGGAACGGCGAGATCCAACGCCAGGCCCCGGGTCCGGCCACCGATTTGTGCGGCGACGGATTCAGCCTTGGGCTTGGCGCGACCAGTGATCACGACTTCGTCTCCGCGAGCCGCGAGCACCTGAGCGACCTGTCGTCCGAGGCCCGAAGTCCCCCCCACAATTACAGCACTGCCTTGGTCAGACATACCACCTCCACTCTGTTGAGAAATTTACGTCCAACAACCGTGTGCCCAGTCTTAATCTCGGCCGATCTCTTTCATTTACACCGGCCCGTCGGATCAGTGCTTATTTCTTCGCGCTGGGGATTGCGCTGCGAGTTTCTCCTTGACGTACTCCCAGTCACGGGTGAATCGGTAGCCGTACCTCGGCGGAAGCTGAGGGGACTGAGTCTCCAGCCAGCGAACGGTGCCCTCGCTCGTGTTGTAAAAGGCGTGAACGCAGCCTACCCCAGTCCAGAACGCATCGCCAGCCCGAAGCGTGTACCGCGCGTCATCGGCGACTGCTTCCACACTGCCAGAAAGAATAACGTACGACTCCTCCAGAGGGTGGTCGTGCGGGTGTGCGACGCCGCCGGGTTGGTACTCTACCATGAACATTGTTGAAAGCTGTGCGTCCAGGCGCTGGTCGACGAGCATTTTTAACGCAATTCCACTGTAGGCGAGAAGCGCGGTCGACATGCTTGCGGACACCGTCGGAGCGCTGACCCGCGAGCCGGCCTTCAGTTCGTCGAGCACAATATCGCTCTCGACCATTCGGAACAAGTGCCGGGAACGCGGGTCGCGGATGTCGAGTGGTTTCATCTCGTATTGTGCGGCCGGGCCCGTGAAAAACGTGTCGTCGGGCACACCCTTCACACGCGGCTGCGGAGCCAGCATATCAATCCACTTTGCGGTGCCCTTCGCAGGTCCCAGCCAAGCGTGTGGCACACCCACCGGAACAAGGCCGCATGCCCCGGGCACAAGCGGATAGGCGTCGCCGTCGAGGACGAGCGTGGGTTGGCCCTCGAGAACGTAAAAGCTCTCTTCGAATGAGTGGAGATGCGTGTCAATCGCTCCACCCGTTTTGAGAGCGCACATTCCCAGCCCCATGTGCACCGAACCGGAAGTTCCGTCGACCAGGGAACAACGGCTAAATGACTTGCTATTGCCCACATAGGCGGGCACGAGGCGGATATCGTCCGCACGAAGCAGATGATGCATTTGTTTCTCCTTTCTCCAGTCGCGCCTCGAAATTGTAACGGACCGCCCTGTGTCACTGTCAAACCTGAAGCAGTCGAGGCGCACCTTGTCCTAGCGCCTGATAAAATGTGCCAGCTCAACCGGTCGATGCAACACCATCTAATCGGTTGACCCCACAATACTTCCCCCTAGAGAGTCGATCTATCCGGCTGTACTCCATCAGACCTAATCAGGGTTGTATTCCCCTCGAATCAACGCTCGCGAACGAATTTGGCTTTGTAGACTCCTACAAAATAGACTTCGAGCTAGTGTTGCAACGACCCATTGAGGCCGCCGGACTTATTGGGCATTGGCTTTTGCCTCCTGCCAGTTCGACGAATCATCTTGATTCCATATAAAAAAGGACTAGCATTCGTGATATGAAGGCTGCCTGCAAATCGACTGGGAGACCTTGTTCCAGCGTGGTGACCCGCCAGCGAAATAGCCGCCAACTGAAACCAGATCGCTACAGACTGTCTGCAGTCTTGAGCTGGAAACAAGTGCTACTCTGTGGTTTGACGATGGTAGTTTCGATCATACCATTGTGCGCGCAAAGAACTAGATATACTCCAAGCGTCGGAGTGGGTGGCAAGCCATCAGTGAATGTCGTCCATAACTCGACATTTAATACCAATCCGACGGCTGATGAAGAGAGCTGTTTTCCATGGAAATTAGCGGCAGTGCGATCCACAACCGTGAGTGTTACGAGGTTGAAAGTTCCGTCGAACGCAAGAATCGAATATGAAAAGGCATGTGACTCCTCCAACAAAAATAAGTTCGAAGAAGCCGAGCAGCACGCACAAAGCGCGATTGACAAACTTCAAGACTATTCAGCAGCATGGGTGATGTTAGGGGTGATTCTTGAAGAGCAGCATAAGGCGCGAGAGGCTCGCGATGCCTGTTCTCATGCAGCCGCAATCGATGCGACATACTTGCCGGCGTATCTTTGCGCGGCAGAGGTTTCGGCCCGGAACCGGGAATGGGAACAAGCGCTAAACGCGGCGGACCTGGCCCTAGGTCTCAAATCGGAAGGCGATCCGTATGCTTATTACTACCGTGCGCTGGCTTACCTTCACATGAATAAACCCGTTGAGGCCAAGAAAAGTGCATTGCAGGCGATGGAGATTGACGTGAATCACAATGAGCCGTCTTTTTATTTGCTCCTGGCCCAAATCTATGAGCGCGAGGGTGACAGCGCCAATGCCATAGCCCAGCTTCAGCAATTCCTGAAACACCCCGTTGATCGACAACAAGAAGATGCAGCGAAGCGGTTCCTAGCCAAACTTGTGTCGCAACAATCCACAAAATAGATGCGCTAGCATGTGAGAGTTGCTATGTAGGAGCATAGCTCTGGGGGAATCGTGTGAAATGCGGATAAGGTTGCCCGGAGGAAAGCAAACACATCCTGGGCTGGAAAATCCTAGGGGCGAAGCCGTGCTAGCGAGCAGACGCCAGGCTATCTCGACAGTATAGTTGAGAGTGCGCTCTCCATTTTCGCAGCGGATGCGTCTTCGCCGGTCTTCGCGCGCCACGCAACAAAGCCATCGGGCCGCACGAGGACTGTACCTGTCGGATCGATTCCAAAGGACGACAGGAACCCACCGTCCGGATCTGTCAGCCCTTCCGCACCCACGCGATGGACCTCGAAATCTATGCCCAGTTTTTTCGATGCCTCCTCGCCGCACTCGCACGACGCATTCGATTCCGCGCCTCTAATGACTTGGTGATTCAGTGGGACATCAACTGGGAAACCGTCGCACTGGAACATGACGACCACCTGCCCGATGCCGCTCCGATGCAGTTCAAACCCAATGGCGATCCCATGGACCGCTTCCTACGCTACGTCCGCGAGATGAATGCCCCGATCCCCAAAGCGGTTATTGTCGGTATGCACTTGTGCTATGGCGATCTCCACCACAAGCATTTCAAAGACCCCGTTGACTTTTCGGCCAGCGTTTCGATGGCCACTCGGGCGCAGGAAATTTCGCCGCACCCGATCAATCATGTGCAAATGTCTGTCCCGCGCCATCGAAGTGACGATACCTATTTTGCGCCACTCAAGAATCTCCGATTCGGGGATGGCACAGTCTACGCGGGCCTCGTACACTACACCGATGGAGTGGAAGGAAGCTTGAGGCGGCTGGCGGCCTTCAAGCGGCATTATTCCGGGCCCGCAGGAGTGGCTACGGAATGTGGCCTCGGCCGGCGCCCCGCCGACCAGTCGCTGAAAAAGCTGCTCGAAATTCATCGCGACGTCGCGGCCGCGATCTAAGTCGCTCCGCAGGACTGCTTGCGTGTTGGCACCTGGCGCGCGTCAATCGCCTTCGCGAGATGGCAGAGGACAGCCTCGTGCGCCATATCGCGATTCGAGAACCTGGTTCCGCAAAACAGAGATGCGGTCCTGACAGTTTTGCAAGGTAGTGTTTGAAAATTACCAAAGGTTGTCACTATTCATGCCACCTTGATCTTGTCAAATCCGCGGTGCGGTTGTGCTGGGCACGGGGGAGTATCAGGTGCACACTTCCTCCCATAGCTTGTTCAATTGCTTTAATTCAGCATTCGCGCTCACATCGCCGGGCGTTGTGATCACGGCTGGATGCAAATCAAGAATTGCGCGCGAGATCGGCCGCTCCGCGCCCTCTGAATTCAGCGCGCTAGATCCGAACGCCTCTGGAGGGAGCACGACGCCCAATCTTGAAGGGCTGAGCGCGGCGAACGATCCGAATCCGTGCGGGAACCTTAAGTGCGTCTCGGCACATAGAACGCAATCCCATGCCTGCCCGGCGATCAAGCTGCTGTTTGCGGCCGTTATGTCCTGGCAAGTCAGCAGCAGAACAGGAAGCGCTTCATAAAAACGAATGATATTGATTGTCGTTGCCAGGCGCGCGGTCCACTCCGCGGCAGATTCAGCCGTGAGTGACGGCAAAACCTGCTCGCGAATGAAAATTATTTCGGCTCCGGCTTCGACAAACGCACGAGCGACGGCTGCGGTCACCTCACCGGCGAGATCCATCGCGGCAGCATCCGGGGCCCGATCGAGAATTCCTTTCGTGGCGTACGTTTGAGTAAGAAGCGAGGCCAGCGTGAATGGACCCGTTACGCCCGCCATCAACAAGGATTGACCACTCGCGAGGGATTTCAGCCGCGTGATGACTTCAACGGCGACGGGAACGCGCCCACCTTTCGCTGCCTCATCTGGTGAGCGAAGCCCGCCAGGCAAATTGCCGGTCTCGCCGGGCCGCGGCCAGCGCACTGAGGCCTGCTGCCCCTGCGCGTCCCAATCGAGCGCGCCACCCAGCGCTTCGGCTTCGAGAAACGGATCGAAGTAACAGGTCACGCCATCCGAGCGCAAGTGCATGCGGATTTGTCGGAGGGCGTTGGAAATTTTCGTGGGATTCGAAAGGAAATTGCGGAGCGGAAGGTTCTCGATTCGCGCCCCGAGCGAGAATACAATCGGCAGAAAAAGCGCGCGCGACGGCGCGGCCCCTTGCAATAGCCCTTTGACCGCCTGCCGAGGATTGAAAGTCTCCGCCATCATCAATTCAGGGTCTGAAAACCGGACCGGTCGGATTCGCGTCCGGCCAGGAACCATACCACTGCAGGATTTCCTTTGGCGGGCTTAGCTTGCCCCATTCGCGTTCGAATTCGTCGTACGATTTTCCGCGTTCGAGCCGCGCGCGGCGCTCCGCATCGCGCTGCTCTTTGGTTTTGTCGGAGTTGAGCTTCCGCCGCTCGGGATCGTATGAGATTCGATAGATCCTCTGCGCTGTCCAATCCGAAATGATGTTCTTGCGAAGATCCTCCAGAATCTCCTGCGGGTCGCGCTCGAGCGGATCGCCGTAGCCCGGACCGCCGCCGCTGAAACCAAACAGCAAATCGCCTTCTTCATAGACTTTCGGCGTCCGCGCGACGAGTTCGTAATTCCACTCGCCTTGGATTGTGCTCTTTTCGAGGATTGTGTGGAGATCGAGCGTCACGCTGGAGTCGCCCTTGCGCATCGATTCAAGCAGGTCCGCCTTTCGCACGCTGATGCCCGGAACAGGTGCGGACGCGTAGCCGCCGAAAAGCGGCTGCCCCAGCGGCACCTTCGTGCCGTTGCCCATGCACATCGACACGAGTTCCGGCATTTTGTGAATCATCCATTGTTGCACGCCGCCCGAGCCGCCGCGATGCAGACCGTGGCCGCAGGAATCTTTCCAATGCTGCGAGAGTGTGACCGTAATGGGCAACTCGCTTTCGACTTGCTCGGAATCGGGAGCGCGGCCAAAAGCGCACCACGCAAACCCGTAGGCGTCCATGCCGTCGGAAGCCGCGCGCCCGCCCTGGCCCATCGTGTTGAGCGAGAAGGAGAGCACGTCGGCAACGGCGAGCTTCCATTGCGATAGCCCGGCGCAAATTTGAGAAGTGTGCTGGCTCCCGGGCGCCGCCGCGATTTGCTGCCAAAGGCTCCCGCTCGAAAATGCCATCTTCGCAAACGCATTGTGCGTCGCGCAGCGCGCCTGCATGCCGATGAACACGCAGCAGCTCGTTGCGGCCAGCTTGTCCGGATTCAAAATGATGCCTTCCGGAAACACGAAATCGATCGGCGCAAATGTGCTGCTGCAAATTGGCAGGTCATGGAACAAGTATTCGTAGAAGAAATTGGCGATGTGTCCGACGACGGCTTGCGGATGAACATTGTAGGAGGACGGGTTCTCAGGCGAAGTGCCGTGAAAGTCGAAAACGAGCCGTTCGCCTTGCTTCATCAGCGTGAGGTAGCAGGCGCGGACGAGCGCCGGCGTCCATCCAATCGCGTCGTTAAAGACGACCGCGCGGAATTTTCCGTCCGGCAACGCCCGGATTTTCTTGCGCGCGCCGTCTTCGGCCGTTTCGCACATCCGGCGCAGCAGCCCGACGACAAAATCCTGCCCTCGCTTATCGGCGAGCTCGAGCAAGCGCACGCGTACGCGGTCTGCCGTCGTGCAGCGAGCGCGTAAATCCGAGATGAACATGGCCGGCGCGCGGAGTCCGTACACAGAGTAAAACTCCAGGAAATCGTTGCGCAGCTCGAAGTTTTCGCCGATCTTGATCGGCGGCAAATTGAGTCCTTCCTCGAAGCGCGATTTTGCGCTTACGGGCATGCCTCCGGGTTCGATCGCGCCCGTTTCGGTGGTGTGCAGGGCCGCCGACGCCCATGCGATCAATTGTCCTTTGTGAAAGACCGGCATGAGCGCGACCTGGTCAGGATTGTGGATTCCGCCATAGAGAGCGTCGTTCGTGTACCAGATGTCACCGTCGCGGATGCCGGGGTTATCCTTATAATACTTCTGAATGAACTTGATAACGATCGGCTGAATGATGGCGTGAAGATAGGTGCCGCAGGAGGCGTTGATCAGGTCGCCGTTCGCGGTGAAGATCGCGACCATGGAATCGCCGGACACGCCGAAATAACTGCGCGAGGAGCGCACGAAGACTTCCATCGCTTCGTCCAAAATGTCATTCGTGATCTGGACGCCAATCTCGTAATCGCCTTGCCGAACTTTTGCGGCGCATTCTTTTTCATAATCGGTGGCGGGCATTGGCTTCAGCCATTCGAGCTTTTCCGCCAGTGTCGGGATCGGCATGATGTTTCCTCACTTGAAATCGCGACTTGAACCTTCCAGAATTCCAAGTCCCTGAGCGTCAATCGAGAATAGCATCGCCGGGGGCACGACGATCGTTGTGTATTCGCCTTCGATGACCGCAGGGCCTTCGACCACGTTGCCGGGACGCAGGGATTCGTGGGCGAAAATCGGCGTCGTACAAAAATCTTGCGCCTGCGGCCAATATACGCCCCGCTCGCCCTTGCGCGCCGAGGATGGATCGCTTTTCTCAAGAGGCAATTTCGGCAGGTGCACTTTCGGCGTCGCCACGATGGCTTTCAAAATAAAACTCTCCACGAAAATGCCGCCCTCGGGATTCACGACGAATGGGCTGAACGCTTCGCTGAATTCTTTGTTGAAAGCGTCACAGATCGCGCGGACGTCCTCCCTAGAGTGCAGAGACATCCGGGGCGATAGTGCGCGCTTCACGTGGAACTGGCCGCCATAGAGCATATCGAGTTCGAGAACGAATGCCGCTTTCAGCGGGTCGAGGCCATCGCCGAGAAGGTCCTTCTGTGCTTGTTCCAGTAGGCTTTCGACCGTGCTGTTGAACGTGGCGTAGTCCTGCGAAAGTTGTTGGCTCCCCGGAGTCATCAGCGTTAGCTTCTTCGAAGTCTCATAGACGTGCATGATGTCCATCGTGGACGAGCCGTATGCGCAAAAGACCGGCGAAAACGGAAACGTCACCGCCTTTTGGATGTCGCCCTTGAAGCCCTCGGCATGCGTGGCGCCGGCGCCGCCGCCAACGAAGAGAATAAAATCTTCCGGGCTGTAGCCGCGAAGATGAACTTCTTTCATGATTGCCGAAGCCATATTGCCATTGACGATTTTTCGAATAATGCCGGCAGCTTCTTCGACGCTCACGCCCAGCGGCTTCGCAATTTTTTCGCGAATCGCCTGAATCGAGCGGTTTTTGTCAAGGCGCATTCGGCCGCCGAAGTAGTAATCGGGATTGATATAGCCGAGCACGACGTTGGCGTCCGTGACGGTCGGCTCGGCGCCGCCAAGACTGAAGCACGCCGGACCCGGCATCGAACCCGCGCTTCTCGGGCCGACTTGCACGCGATTCTGAAGCAGCCTGTTGACGGATGCGATCGAGCCGCCGCCGGCGCCGATCGAGAGCGTCTTGATCATCGTGATTCCGACCATCCAACGGTCAATGATCGGGCGGAAATCGTAGCTGCGGACGCTGTCCTTGACGACCAATCCCACGTCGAAGCTCGTGCCGCCCATATCGGTCATGACGACGTTTTGGTAGCCCAGCGACTTCGCGACATGATGCGCACCCATCAGGCCGGACACCGGCCCGCTATTGAATGTCCGGCTCGCGCTGGTGCGAAACACTTCGGCGACGCCGCCAGAGCTTTGAATCATCAGTAAAGGCTTTTTGTAGCCGCGCTCGCGCAGCTTGTCCCACATCGCGGAGAGCTCAATCTGCATCGACCGTTGGAGGTAGGCATCGAGGATCGCGGCGAGCGTGCGTTCGTATTCTCCGAGCTTGCCGTTCACCTGGCCTGCAAGAACGACCGGGAGATAGCCGATGTGAAATTCCTTATATTCGTCGCGGATGATTTCCTTGACGCGGCGTTCGTGCACAGGATTCAAAAAGCCCCAGAGCAGCGACACGACGAAGCCCCGTGCGCCGCGATTTACGAGGTGGCGAACTTTCTCCCGGACATCATTTTCATCGAGAGGGCGGATAACCGTGCCGCGGGAATCTACCCGCTCCTTGACGCCGAGGATCATGTCGCGCGGGATGAGGGGCTCCGGCTTCTTTTGGATTGCCAGATTCCGGCGCTCTGCCACGCGCGTTCCGTCGATCCATTGCGCTCCTCGGCCGATGAGAACGACGTCTTCGTGGCCTTCGGTGGTAATCAACGCGAGACGCGGACCCTTTCGTTCGATCAGGCGGTTCATCGCGATCGTCGTCGAATAACGAATCATGTCGATCGCCGGCAGAAGCTCTTCCATCTTCTTTCCAACCGCGCTGGCCCCCTCTTCGATCACGCGAGAGAAACAAACGGAAAGATCGTAGGGCGTCGTTGGGACCTTCTTGATCAGCGCCTTACCGTCGAAATTGAGGACGAGGTCGGTAAAAGTTCCTCCAACATCGATGTCGATAGAATTCATTCAACGACCTCGAGCCGCTGGTTACGGATGACGAATTCGCCCTTGCGCAATCGTTCCTTTAACTGTGTGACATCCATTTCGATGTCATGAGTGATTGGATGGCCCGGCGGCAAGTATTCGGTTTCGACCTGGGTGCCACAACCGGGACAATAAAACTCCACAATGCGAACCCACATCGGATCGGGAGAAAAATTGAACGCCCCCGGAACAATCGCCGGATGGATTTCGCGCGGGTCACGGGCATGAACGAGGCAACCCTTCTTGTAATTGTCCCGCGCCGCGCCAAGCGAGCGCCCACAGCGATTGCACATCCACAGCTCCCGGTCGAGGTCCAAGTCGAGATACTCGGTCACTCGAAGCCGGTTTTGAGATTCAGGCGACATCATCTGCTCCCGTTTGCGCCGCGTTCTTATGCGCGCGCAGCTTTCAAGCCCGCGTCATTTTTCCGTTTCCGTAATGATCGATGGTCATCGCCCAGCCGTCGGGGAGGAAATAAGTCGTATTCACGCCCTCGATCACCGAGCAACCCACCAAACGATTCCCGGGTTGCAATGACTCCCAGCGATACACCTGCGCTTCGCCGGCGCGGCTTCCCCACGAAACGCTTCGAGTCCCGATTCGCGCATGCGATGCATCGGCGCCCTGAAGCGCTCGCTTCAAAAGCCGCGCCTTGGGCATCGCTTTCTTCACGCGAACGCGCAGCATCTCGAGAGAAGTGTTGGCGACACGCACATCCCCGCGCGCAGCCAGAGCCGCGGAAAGCGCGGCCTTCAATTCCGACTCGCACCGGAGCGCGGGTTCCGGGCAAGCCAACGTAACGGAATGCCCGCCGCTGCCTGCGACTTCAAATTCAATCGAGTAAGTCAGATCGTCCGGACGGATACCTTCTCCGAGCAGGTCCTTCACACATTCGGATTTGATTTCGTCGAACAATTGCCGAAGCCTGCCAACCGCTGCCTCGGAAATATCGCGATCTGGAATCGAGCGCTCGTACACGTGGCATATATCCGAAACCGATGAGCCGAATGCGCTGAATAGAGGGCCGAGTGAGAAGACCAGCACGGATTCGAGTCCCGTCTTTTCGGCCGCGCCGGCTGTAAATAGGCCACCATTCCCGCCGTAGGCAAAAAGTGTGTGACGCGAAAAATCCTGCTGCAGCTCCTTCTGCGCGCTGGCAATCAGGTTCGCGACGGATTCACAAGCGAGGTCGATAATTATCTTGCACGCCGATTCCGCCGAGAGACGCAGCGGCTTGGCCACAAGGGACTCAATCGTTTTCCGTGCGAGGTCGCGATCAATCGGCTTCGTCCCGCCCAGAAAATAATCCGGATTGATCAGACCCGCGGCGACGAATGCGTCCGTGAGGGTTGCTTGGTCTCCGCCCAAGCCGTAACACGCAGGCCCGGGGAACGAGCCCATGCTCTCGGGCCCGAGCCGCACTTTCCCTCCTTTCGGGCCATCGAACGGTTTGACCACGCTGCCGCCTCCGAGCGCGATCGAACGCAAATACGGCAGCGCGAGCTCGAGGGGATTGCCGAAAAGGTCCGAGGGCTTGCGATAGATGGGCTCGCCGCCGGAGAGAACGCTGATCTTCGCCGTCGTGCCGCCGATGTCCATTGCAATTACATCGTTCAGGCCATAGAGCTTGGCAAGATGCGCACTGCCAAGAATTCCCAAAACCGGCCCGGATTCAATCGTGTCGATGGCCTTGGTTTTTGCAATTCCTGCAAAGCCGCCGTTGATGTGACTGACGAGGAAAGTTCCCGCGTACTTCGAAGTTTCGCGAAGCTCGTCCTCCGCCTTGAACAACGTGGCCGCGAGCGCGCCATGCGTGTAGGCATTGATCACCGCGCAGTAGGTGCGCGTGCGGTCATCGGCGCTCTTGGAGATGTCGCTTCCGGCGAGCACCGGGACGGATCCGAGAAAATGGTCGGGATATTGCTGGTCGATAATGCGCTTGAACGCGATCTCGCGTCCGGGATCGAGGTGGGAATTGCTCAGGCTGATGCAGATCCGGCGCACACCGCTTTCCAGAAGCGAGCGCGCGGCATTCATGATGTCAATGTCTTGGGCGGAGCCGTTGACGCCGATGACGTCACGATCATTCACCAGCCGGCCGAGAATGGCGCTCCGGCCGTCCTTGCCGTAGAGATTTTGCTCCTCACCTTGCGTGACAAGCAATCCGATTCGCGGACCGCGCAGTTCGGCGAGAACGTTCGACGTAATCGTCGTGGACCACCGAATCAAATTTACATTCTCGAGAAACGCAAGCGTATCCGAAAAACCGATTTTCTCCGCTGCCTGATTGAGGCAGTCAAACAGGCACACCGTCAAGTCGTGCGGCGTCGTATCCACCTTTACGCACACGACGTCGTCGCCGCTCGTGAACAATCCGTCGGTCAGCGTTCCCCCAACGTCGATGTCTGCCGTCCACATGAGTTGCTCAACCAGCCGAAGCTTTGAAGTGCGCGCGCAGCTCTTCCGAAGTCACGGTCCACCCGAAAAAGGATTCCACGTTGAACAGCGTTGCCTCGAGAATGCTCGGGCCGCCTGCAGGCATGGTTCCGTCCGAGATCAGGATCGGCCAATAATCCAAAAAATAGGCGTCGCGCAGAGTGGATTCGACGCAGACGTTCGCAGCGATCCCCGCAAAAAAAAGAAATTGAATGCCGCGCACGCGCAATTGCGAATCAAGCGTCGTGCCGGCAAATCCGCTGTAGCGCGTCTTGGTAACAACGAGATCTCCGGACTGCGGGGCGAGATCTTCCACAATGGCCGCATCCCAGGTTCCCTCGATGAGAAGTTTTCCCTTGTATTCCGGCCGGGTCCGCATGGTGTGCATCGCCAGCTCTTTGTAACAATTAGGAGAATGCGCGCCGCCTGCGTCGCTCAAGTCCGGCTTGTAGGCCATGCGCAGATAGACCACCGGCACTCCCTCCGATCGCGCGGCACCGATGACGTCTCGAATTGTCCGCACGACGCGAGGCGCATCCGCCAGGTCCACTCCCGCAATCTCGAGCAGCCCGCCCTTACTCGCGAAAGCATTCTGCATGTCCACGAGGACGATCGCCGACTTCGCGAATTCGACGTTGAGTGCCTCCGGCTTGGCGTTTATCGTCGGCATGTTCGTGCGGTGGAGGAAAGTACTCCTCGGGATAGGCATCTTACGAGCGCAACTTTGCCCGAAGCGCTCGACGCTCACGGTTGCAAATTCGGACTCCAATTTCCCGGGAACTCAGCCTGTGCTGACAGAAAGATACGACTCTGCTCCTCGAAATCCGAAAGTCACAGTGGGTGAGCAAACGTTCTTGCCACTTGCCCACTCCCTGTGAAATTCCTCAGAACGAGAACTTTAACCCAAACTGGAGCTGCCGCGGGTTCAGCATCGTCCTGGGCAATCCAAATTCGGGTTCGGTTTTGTTGGAATAAACAGCAGCGGAACCGCCACCCAGCGGTATCGGTGTGGGGGCCAAAGTCCCGCCTGGAACCGCTATCGGACCGGCTGGACAAACCGTGGAGGCATCCTGCCGCTGGATTGCTTGGCTGACAGCATCATTGTAGTGCTGCGGAATGACCGGGGTTGTGCCGCAGAAAACGGGTGACCCGTAGACCGAAGTCACTTCATCCACATTTTTCCTGTTCAGAACGTTGAATGCATCGATGCTCAGGTCGATCCTGTATTTCTCGCGAACTTTGAAGTACCGCGAAAGGCGAAGATCCCAAGCATATTCAGGATCCCCAACGTAAGTATTCCTCGGGATCATGGTGGAGCAGTCGCTCGCGGATGTGCATTGGGGCGTGAGCGGTGCGCCGCCCACGCGGTCGGTTGCGCCGCCCGCGACATCATTCAAGGTACTGGCGCCATAGAAAATCGTGAAGGGCCTCCCGGATTGTGCGGTAACGATGCTGCTGAAAACGAAGTGCCTGGCGAGGCTGCTATCGGCCCCGTGGCGCTGAAGTTGGCTACGAAGCGGTGGCGGCCGTCCTGGTTCGAGTTGGCGCGCTCCGCCTTGTAATCAAACTGATTGACCGGCAGGTTGATGAACGTGGTGAAGTTGCCGTTGTCGATCGTATGGGAGTACGTATAGTTGGCCGTCAGGCTGAGGTACTTGCCTCTCTCTATGACTGTCAAAGTTCCACCGTGGTAGTTCGCGTTGGCGACACCGTTGTTGTAATCCAACAGACCGGCGCTCATCGTCTGCAGGCCGCTGTCCGCGCCGGCACCGGCGAAAAATGGACCCAACCCGGCAAGCGCGCCCGTGGCGAGCGTCGGGACGCCGGAGTGCAACTGGAGAACGTGCCATTGGCATTGAGCTTCCCCGGAACCCAGTCCGGAAACAGCGGCACGGGCGTAATGGGCCAGAAATTCGGATCAGTGGGGTTCGCCGCCTGATTAGTATCCGTCGTGCCCACCGGGCAGGGTATGTTGATGTTATTTCCGCGAACGAGCCGGTGCGCGGAAACGAAGAGGTACCCTAGATTAACCGCGAGCCCCTCCCCGAACTGCCGGTCAATTTCAAGGCTGGCTTGTTCTGCATAAGGTATTTTGCTACGTCGTGATCCATCCCTCCTGAGCCAACACCGCAAGCGAAGTTGACCGAGCAAACGCCGGCCATTTGAACCGGATTGATCGGGGGGAAGGCCCCGTATCCGCCGGTCTGAATAATGCCTGCCGCAAATGCCGCTGCGCCTGCTGCGCCCGGAAAGGCAAATAATTGGTAGCCTTGGCCGGCCTGCCCTAGGTTGGACTGGAGCATGGGAAGCTGCTGAGGTATGACAGGCTTGGGTGTAGGGAAGCCCGGGATCGGGAGTGGGCTTGGGCTCGCGCAAGCGGCGGCGGTGGCAGCCGAAGGACTATTAGAGCAGAGGTAACCGGGCGCCACTTTCTGCGTATTGGGCACATAAAAGAACGTCATGTTATAGCGGTCATCAAACATCCCGAATCCGGCGCGAATCACCGTCTTGCTGTCCGGGGAGTAGGCCAGGCCGACTCGAGGCTGCCACCCGGCGTAGTCCGGGTTTACGTAGGATGCTAGGCCTGACTCGTAATCCCACCTCACGCCGGCATTCACCGTCAGCTTGCGGGTGAGTCTCCACTGGTCCTGGACAAAAAGGCCCCAATAGCCATGGTTAATTCTGCGGTCGTAACCCGCAGCCAGTGACGGTGGATACGCATTCGCCCATGTTGACGTGTTCAGGGCCAGCGGATTGCCTCCAATGACAAGAGATGAACCGGTGGTAAAGTTGCGATCCGTTGGGAGCGGCACGCCAGCATAGGTAAACACAACACCGTTATCACCTGGAACGGGGCACGCCCCAGCCGCTCGAACAACGGGATCAGTAGGCGCGAGTGCTTCCGGAGTCTTGCTGAATTGGCATTGTAAAATTGAGCGAAATTCGCCAGGCAGCCGAGACCTGGCATGAGCGATCGCCGGACGGGGGTGAAGCCGGGGAAATTGAACAGGGACCTGATCAAGTTGCCGTCGAACCCGAATTTCAACACATGGTTTCCCTTGATCCAGGACACGGAGTCGGAGAGTTCCACACGGCTTTCCGCAGTGCGGTCCTGCGTTCCGAAATTGTGGCCCAGCTCGAGGTCGTTGAGGATGCTGAAGTCCGGCTGGCCGGAAGCGCCGAAGAAATTGTAATGCCGCCGGGCGTATTGGAGCAGTGCGGTGTTGATCAGATTGTGGGTGATCGTCGTATCCAATGTCGCGAAAACGGATTGATCGCGCACGTAGAGGTTGCGGCCGCCGCTGGGGGCTCCGATGCCTCCCCCGTCGAGAGTTTGCCCCACCAACTCGCCCAGCGAGCGGACATCCTGCACGGAATAGCGAACCGCCAGCCGATTGTGTTCGCCGATGGCATGGTCGAACCTGACAAAGCCCGCATCGTCATCACCGGTCTTCAGGAAACTATTAAGGTATCCGATGTTGCTCCCGGTGCAACTGCTCAGGCCACTATTGCAGCCCTCCGGTGCCAGGCCCATTAATGCCTTGGCCTCGTCGATGAGAGCGAGGTTATTGATGAGATCCGGCGGATAAACGGGAGATTCCGCGCGCCGCCTACCCTCATAGTTCATGAAAAAGAATGTCTTGTCCTTTCGGATCGGACCGCCAAGGGTTGCGCCGAATTGGTTTTGTCGCAACTCGTAGGGCAAAGGCGCGGGTTGAAGAAGTGAGCGCGAGTCAGTCGCGTTATTCTGCAAGTAGTCGTAGATGGAACCGTGCAGGTTGTTGGTGCCGCCTTTTGTCACGATGTTGACTATGCCGCCGACGGCCCGGCCGTACTCCGAGCCAAAGCTGTTGTTGACCACGCGGAATTCCTGGACGGATTCCTGCGGGGGCGTCGCGCGCTGCACGCCGCTGCTGGCGTTGACGAAATCCGCGCCGTCCACGGTGATCATGTTACTGAAGGAACGCATGCCGGCGAAAGAGATCTGAGTTGTTTCAAAATCGGTGAACGTGGTCCCCAGGCTGGTCCGGCTCGTCGCCACGCCCGGAGTCAGAAGAGCGAAATCCGTGAACAGGCGGCCGCTGATGGGCAGTTCCTGGATCTGAGTGGTGCCGATCACCTGGCTGATTTCGGTCTTGGTCGGCTCAATCACGGGAGCCTCGGTGGTCACCAAAATCTGCTCGCCCTGCCCGGCAACATTCAAAGTCACGTCGATCGTCGCGCTCTGCCCCACGGTGAGAACGATGCCCGTCTGCGTAAAATTCGCGAAGCCGGTAAAGGAGACTTTGAGCTCGTAACGGCCGGGCGTCACATTTGGCAGCACGTAGGAGCCGGTTTCGGCGGCAGTTGCCGTGTATGTTTGATTGGTATCCATTTCCCGGAGCGCGAGGGAAGCCTTGGCAACGGAGCCTCCGCTCTGGTCGCGTACCGTACCGTTCAACTGCGCCGTGCTGATTTGGGCGAACGAAGGTGCCGACACGATCGCAAGAAGTAGAACTACGAGGATCGCCAACGCACAAGAACGTTGAGCCATGCTTTCACCCCTCTTTTCGGTACGAGTCGGGGCCGCGACAACTAGAAATCGATTTGGAAATCCACCCTGATGCAGGCACGTTTACCGGGTCGCCCATCAGTTGTCAAGCATAATTTTGCATGCATCTGTGTACATTGGCGGGCCCGCTACATTTCTGATTGTAAATGCAAATGCGGTCCGCCAGTTGCATTTCGGAGGGAGTTCTGAAACGCTTTTGCGCTCATCTTTTTCGCGGATGAAGGTGAGTTCTGCGCGTTCAGGATGCTAGGGGCGTTGATTGTCAGCGGTCCTCACGTTTTATCCGGCGAGTCACAACCTCTGGCGGCTACCGACGTCTCGACCCATGTTTACGCCTCGTACCGTGAGAATGGATGCGCAGAACCCTTCCGTCCCGTTCGTCAAACAGAATATCGAGAAGCTCGGGGCGATTCCGTTGAAGAGCACGACTGTTGACCGTGCCCTTCTCGGTCAACTCTCCCGCCGCATGAGATGGCGGGGACTCCACGAGTAAGGCTGCGACGATCCGATTGGAACTCCCCGTTCCCGTCGCAGCGAGTTGTTCCAGCCGCTCCTGCAACGCCGCTCTTAGTGCCTTGTTTGTGGCGATCTGTGAAAGCGGAGCGGCGCGATCCAGACCAGCGGCCGCGGCGCACAATTCCCAGTCTGGAAAAACAAGAATACGCACATCGTTGCGGTCTGCGCCCACGACTACGACGTCTGTGGCGAGCGGCCGCATGGCATCGAGCGCGTCAAGCCGCAATTTACCGGCGCTCACTTTCGTGCCGGAAGTCAGCTTAAAATCTTCCATAATGCGGCCATCGAACCGCAGACCAGCTCGGGGACTTCGCGGGTCAATAAAACTCAGGAGGTCGCCCGAGCGGAAGAAACCGTCCTCATCAAACGCCAGCTTGGTAGCCTCTGAATCGCGCCAATAACCGGGAGTGACATTCGGACCACGATAGCCGACTTCAAAGCTATCATCGTGTGGTACGAGCTTGAGGTCCAGTCCGGCCACCGGAATGCCGACGACGCCGGGACCGTTCGCGTATGCGTTGCCGAAGAGCGCGATCGGGCTCGTTTCGGTCATGCCGAGACCCGTGACTGTTAAAATTCTCTGCCCGACCGCTTCGACCGCCAGTCTTTCCAGGGCATACCAGGTCGCCGGCAGCATTGAAGCCGCCGCATACCACAGGAACTTGAGCTTCTCGAAAAAATGTTCGCGCAATTCGCGATCGGTATCGAGGTGGGGAATCAACAGCTCGTACCCCCTTGGAACGTTGAAATAAATCGTCGGCGATATCCGGCGCAGCAACTGGACACTCGAGGCCGAAGAGATCGGGCGTAGGTTTACCAGGATCGATGTAAAGCGTGCCGCCATTGCACAGAATGATGTTGAAGTTGCTGTTTCCACCCGCGGTGTGATTCCAAGGAGCCCAATCCACCATCACCGGCGGCTCATCGGCGAGAACTGGCGCCACCTGCCGCTTCATTTGGGCGTTGGCACATAGCATGCCATGGGTGTTGATGACTGCCTTCGGCATGCCCGTCGAGCCAGACGTGAATAAGTACTTGGCGACCGTATGCCGGCCGACGCAGGCTGCCGCTGCCATGACGGAATCACGGCGGCTTCCGTCGCCGTACAAGGACGCAAGAGGAATCATATTCGATGACCCCGAGGCATTGCGCAGAGCGGCAATGGGAACACCTGGCGCAAGGGCCTGCTCGATCGCCTGCTGATACAGCACGCCATCGTCGACGACCACCATGCCCGGAGTAAGGAGGCGGAAACTGTGCGAAAGCTTGGCAAAGTCGGCGCTCTGGAGCGCATAGGCAGGCGCGATCGGAGCGACAGGGATACCGACGTACAGAGCTGCCAGCATGATCAGCGCATGGTCTATCCCGTTGGCGGCAAGGATAGCGAGCGGCCGATCTGGACCAAATTCGTAATTGAGCAGATTCTCGGCCAGTGCCAGCGCCGCCTCGCGAGCTTCGCCGTAGCAAATCCTCCGCTCGCCTTTGGCCGCCTGCTCGACGATGAAGTCACGGTCCGGGGCTTCCCGTGCCCAGCGATCCAGCCAATCGCCGATCCGATTGTCGTAACTCGCCAGCGGCTCGACGGATCGCATGATGAGAGAGCCATCAGGCTGACGGGTCAGCTCAACGTCGGGCGAGAAGAATCGTACTGGCCGCAAGGGCGCCTCAAGTACGGATCGCCGGTCGTTAAGTGTGCTCAATGTCCGAAGCTTAATAGATGCAATTCGTGGGCGCAAGGGCTGTGCTAAGCTCCTCTTTGGAATGGAAGGACAGCTTCTCTCAGGATACCGGCCCCGTGGAGAAAAAGTGAAACGCCGCGTCAGAGATGCCTCGAACCGTGCCGCGAAACGCGACAACGGATTGTCCATCGACGTCTATGATGAGCCAGGCCACCTGATTCGCCGCGCTCAACAGATCGCCGTGTCCATGTTCCACTCGACCATGCGCAACGGAGTAACGCCAATCCAGTATTGTGTCTTACGCGTTCTTCAGGATCATCCCGGGATTGACCAGGTCACACTGGCTAGACTGTGCGCCCTCGATACTTCCACAGCTGCGGATCTGGCGGTACGGCTCGAAGAGCGCGGTCTCGTCAGGCGGATGATGCCGATGAAGAGCAAGCGCCATCGACTGCTTCAGCTCACGCCGGAGGGAGCAGCGCTTGTGAAGCGGCTTCTTCCAAACGCATACATGCTGAGCCGCCGCTTGCTTCGTGCCTTGAACAAAAAAGAACAAAGCATTTTTCTTCGCCTCCTCAAGAAATTCGTCCATCTGAACAACCAGGAAAGCCGCGCGCCGCTCGACCGCCGGTTCAGCCGCTCACGAAACAACAATTCAAATTCTCGAGCCAAGCACGCTTGAGGTGAACTTCCGAAGAGAAAAATGAGGAAGCGCTGCCGAATCCCGAAGTGATCCGCGTGATCAAACCGCTTTCCGCCGACCGAGAGTATGCAGTTACATTCGTGTTTCTGCCTATCGGAGATATTGCAAAATCCAAATACGTTCCGTATGCTGAACCACAATCCGCGCCTTACAACACGCGAGCCAGTTCGTTCGCAGAGTCAGGCGTTCGCGCCATGAGGAGAGCCGCGATGAGAGAGAAGAGCTTAGAAGACCTACTACAAACTGTTGGGAATCCGGTGACCCTTTTGCGCAATTCGCAGATCGGAGCCTACGTGTATCCGGTTGTGCCTGCGGAATACTCGAATTGGCGTGACGAGCAGCTCGCCTGGCGGGAAACTGCCGTCCTATTCGACCAGTCTCATCACATGGCGAACGTTTATGTGGAAGGGCCCGACGCGCTCAAATTGTTTTCGGCTCTCGGCACCAATAGCTTTGCGAATTTTCCCGTCAACCGCGCAAAACAATTCTCGCCGTGCAGCTATGACGGCTACGTGATTGGCGACGGCATTCTCTTTCATCTTGCAGAGAACCGGCTGGTTTTCGTCGGGCGTGCGCCGGTTGCAAATTGGATCCAATTCCATGGTGAGACGGGTGGTTACAAACTCAGCGTCGAGAAAGACGATCGATCGCCCTCAAACCCGAAGGGGAAAGCGGTCGTCCGCACATGTTACCGCTACCAGATTCAGGGCCCCAATGCTCCGCAGATCATTGAAAAGCTAAACGGCGGACCGCTTCCAGAGATTAAATTCTTCCACATGGGCGTCATCAACATCGCTGGGCGCAAGGTTCGCGCGCTGCGGCACGGCATGGCCGGCGCGCCCGGGCTGGAAGTTTGGGGGCCGTACGAGGAGCGAGAAGAAATTCGATCCGCCATCGTTGATGCTGGAAAGGACTTGGGGCTGCATGAAGTTGGCGCCAGGGCCTACGCAACAAATACCTTGGAGTCAGGATGGATTCCTTCACCTCTTCCCGCGGTCTATACCGGCGAGAAAATGAAACCATACCGGCAGTGGTTACCGGCGGCGAGTTATGAAGGCACGGGTTCGCTTGGAGGCAGTTTCGATTCCAGCAATATAGAAGACTATTACATGTCGCCCTACGCCCTCGGTTACGGGCCCTTCATCAAGTTTGATCACGAGTTCATCGGAAGAGAGGCCCTCGAGAAAATGGCTGGGAGACCTCAGCGCAAAAAGGTGACATTCGCCTGGAGCGCTGAGGATGTAGCCAACGTGCTGGCATCCATGTTTGAACCTGGCAATCCCTACAAGCATATTGACTTACCTCTATCGAATTATGCTTCTGCTTCCTACGATCGAGTACTGAGCGCGGGAAAAACGGTCGGCTTTTCCATGTTTAGCGGCTACAGCTACAATGAGCGAGCGATGCTGTCGCTTGGCGTGGTGGACCCAGAAATTGAGGTGGGCGCCGAGGTCAAGATCATGTGGGGCGAAGGAGGAGGCGGTTCGCGTAAGACAACGGTCGAACGCCACAAACAGACGGAGATACGGGCCGTCGTCAGCCCGGTTCCATATTCCAAAGTGGTAAGAGAAACTTATGCCAAAGGCTGGCGCTCGGCTCAGCCCTAAGCGAAGACCGAACTACTGACCGCGCGCGGCATTTATCCATTCGACGGTCTTATTGAACCCGCCAAAGACGAAGAAATGCAGACCGGCGATGTCGAACGGCAAGTGTGTCGCATTCCCCACTTCTGCTGCACTGGCAATGCCCCGAATGATGGGCTCCGGACCCTTTTCCACCAGAAGCTTCGCGCACAAAGGTTTTTCGGTCAACACGCGCAAAGAGTTGCCGATTCCGCACCGCACGGCGTAGCGCGCCAGCGTAATGAGTCCTGCCGGGCCCGCAAGGCCAATTCTTATGGGCAGGTCGATACCCCCGGCACGAATTCGGCCCAGCCATTCCACGATCGGTTTTGCTTCAAAGCAGAATTGCGTGACAATCGACAGCTCCAACCCAGCGCTGCGCGCAAACAATAGTTTTGATTGGAGGGCCTCATTCAGAGCGATTTCGGAAATGCCGGGGTTGCCTTCAGGGAAGCCAGCGACGGCCATGCGGACAATTCCCGACTTCTGAAAGATTTCCGTTTGCATCACGGCCAGGCTGCAGTCAAATGGCCCGGCGGGCTTGGCGCGATCACCGCCTACGAGGAGAACGCGGTCGACTCCCGCGTCACCCACGAGACGCGCCGCGAGCTGTTCGAGCTGAGCGGCACTCTGGATGTGACGCGCGCCAACATGGGGTACGGGTATCAGACCTGCGCGCCGCAACCTCGCCGCAGGCTCGATTAGATCCATTGGGTTTGCGCCCGCAATCCAAGTCAGGAAAACTTCAGTACCCGGATGAAGACGGGCGAGCGCTGCGTCAACGACCTTAGGCTCGTTCGGATTTACCTCGATGGAATAGCCGCGCAGCGTCCCGGCGATGCTCGTGGAAGTGGTTGCCGTTCCCATCATGTCAGCAGCACCCAGGTCTAACTCGTCCGCCGCCGTCGTCCCATGTGAGAACGCCGATTGTGGGACGGTACCCCATTTCATGCGAGAGGGATGCTATGTTCAGCATACTGAATACCGAGCGAATTGTCTTCAATCCTATAAACGATTGTCAACGGCGCAGTTTCCCGTGCACACCGTGGCTGGACCATCGAAGTATTTGGAGCAGTGAGCGCGGAGAAGGCGCGCAGGCTCGCCGAGCCGCCAACTCCGGAATCTAGCCCGCGGAAACGCGCGTTTTGTAGAATGAGTCGGAGTCAACGGCGAACAAAAACGCTTTTCGCGAGGAACGTTCAGCTTTCCGGGAAGTTTCCATTACTTTGACCGAAAGGCGGTCCCTCTGCATTTGCCGCACCCGATCGCGACGAAGTGCGTGTCATATTGATGCTTTCCTTCGCTCCCGAGGCATGCTCGAACATCAACGCGGCCACTCTGGCACCCTCGCCGTTCTCGAGGGCCTGAACGATTGCATGATGCTGGCGGTGATAGTATTTCAGCGACTCGTACATGCGTGGAAGGTCCACTCGATCGAATGCAATGGCGTGCGCGGCTGCGAAGGGTATCCTCCCATTGCGCTCAATCGCTTCGGCAACTACCTTGCTCCCGGCTCCTTGGACGATGAGGGAATGGAATTGCTTGTTCATCTCGCCGTACCGGGCTTCGTCCGATTGAACCAGATGCCCCTTGTCAAAAATCTCGTCGCCTTCCCGGAGACACTCGTGCAGGGAATGTAAAAGCCGGCGCGGCGGTCCTTGCTCCGCGAGCATTCGGGCCGCAAGTCCTTCCAGGACGCCCCTGACGTCAATTGCGTCCATGATCTCCTGCGGCGTGAAAGCACGCACAACGAAACCACCGGTGTCCAGCTGGGTAAGCAACCCTTCTTGCGCAAGCGTCGGCAAGGATTCTCGAACAGGGGTTCTGGAGACTCCGAGCTTGCCTGCCAATTCGACTTCCCTGACTCGTTCTCCGGGGGGAAGCCAGCCTTGCAGGATCATCTCGCGAATTTTTACGATAACTCTTGAGTTCTTTGCAGCCATTTTGTATGCAATCTAATTCTGCACACGATTCACAGCCGAAGCCTGGGATACATATCAACCGGAAGCGCATGGGTGCAGGAGCCGAGCATCGAAACCGCGGCGAATATCAGTAGGCACAGCATTACGGACGCCCCTCGGTCATCCGGGATGTTATCAACTCCACTGACCTCAAGCAATTGCTAGAGGCCTTAGGGAAACTTGCTGCGGATCCTCCGTTCCCTGCGGAGGCGGCGGCCTTGACATGATGCATACACAGTGTATACATACACTCCATCAGGAATGCAATGCAAGCGGATCGGCGCGACCGCACACTCCGTGACCGATGTTCTCGATGAAGGACCCATCATCGAGCAAGGCATAGAGGGAATCTCGCACCGGGATGCGCTCGGGACTTGGTGGTCAGAGGCCACGATATCGAGAACGTTGTCCTTTCGCGCGCCGAGCGTTGGCACATCGAAAACCGGATCTTGTTGTATAAGAACAAGACCGTGATATTCGAACGGTAGACGAGCGGGAAGGGGGACCATGGGCAACTTGGGGTCCATTGACGTGGATTCGATCACCGCCATCGACGTCCACGTGCACATCGAGCATAGCGGCGAAGAATCCGCGGCGGATCGGGCCGCGAAGAAGTATTTTGGGGACAGTGGCGTATCGCACGACCAGCGCGCATTGGCTGACTATTACCGCTCGCGCAAGATCGCTTGCGTGGTGTTCGCAGTGGATGAGACTCTGAGTGGCAGGCCGCCCGTATCGAATGAGAGTGTGGCGGAATTCGCCGCCGAAAATTCGGACATCGCGATTGCGTTCGCCAGCGTTAATCCGAATCGCGGCAAACAGGGTGTTGAGGAAGCTCGCAGACTTCTTGCCACGGGCAAGATTCACGGCCTCAAGCTGCACCCACCCATTCAGCAGTTTTTCCCCAATCACCCCATCGCTTATCCGTTGTACGAGGTGTTCGCAGAAGCGCGGCTCCCGGTAATCTTTCATACGGGCCATAGCGGAATCGGATCGGGCATGCGCGGCGGCGGCGGCGTGCATTTGAAGTACGGGAATCCGATGCCCATCGATGATGTCGCCGTTGATTTTCCCGATATGCCCATCATCATGGCGCACCCATCGTTTCCCTGGCAGGACGAAGCCATTTCCATCTGCCTGCATAAGCCGCAGGTGTACATCGATCTTTCCGGCTGGTCGCCGAAATATTTCTCGCCGACCCTGGTGCAGTATGCAAACACTCTTTTGAAGAAGAAAGTTCTGTTTGGTTCCGATTACCCCTTAATTACACCGGACCGCTGGCTGTCAGATTTTGAGAAGATCGGCATCCGAGACGAGATTCGACCGCTGATCTTGAAAGAGAACGCAATGGAGTTGTTGGGTTTGCGCAAGGGCATTGCATAAAAAGAATCCCGTTTGCGTTGACCCCTCGAAGGGCCCGGAGCGAACACAAAACGTCTCAACACGAAACAATGGGCGCCCTGGCCTGGGACAAGAATGAATTGCTTTGGAAGGCCGATGAACAAATCATAGCATTACCAAAAAGAAAACTCCAGGTAACAAGGGAGGCTTCCATGCCGACGGTTGCCCCACATGATCCCCCGTTTCGCGCCGACCAGGTAGGCAGCCTGTTGCGGCCTGCGGAGCTCAAGAAGGCCCGCCAGGACCGCGCAGCGGGAAAAATCACGGCTCAGGAACTGCAAGGCGTCGAGGACGCGGCGATTCGCAAGGTCGTCGCCCAGCAAGAGCAGGTCGGATTGCAGTCGATCACCGACGGTGAATTTCGTCGCGAGGACTTCTATACGGACTTCTTCGTGCGGGGATTGGGTGGAGTGGAAGTGCGGATGGAAAGCTCGGCGGCTTACTTCGTCGACCACGAGGGACGCAAGATTCCCGTTCCATGGGCCCAGGTTGTATCGCGCATGCGGTGGCGCGCGCCGATTTATGCCGACCACCTCCGCTTTCTTCGATCCATCACCAAACGAACGCCGAAAGTGACGGTTCCCTCGCCGATCATTTTGCATTTCACTTCCGGAAGTGCCGCCATTCCCAAGGCCGCTTATCCGGACATGGACCTGTTCTGGGCAGACATCGTTGACGCCTACCAGAAGGAAATGAATTCGCTCTACGATGCCGGTTGCCGGTACCTGCAGGTCGACGATCCGCCCATGGCCACATTGTGCAACGAAAAGTTTCAGAACATGGTGAAATCCCGCGGAGACGATCCGCACTATCTGCTCAATGATCTCTATCCTGAAGTCATTAACCGCGCGTTTGCCAACCGCCCGCCCGCTCTCCACTTGGCCATGCATCTCTGCCGCGGCAACAATCAAAGCGGTTGGTTCACCGAGGGCGGGTACGACCCCATTGCCGAGGTGCTCTTCAACAAAATTAATGTGGATTCGTATTTCCTCGAAT
Source organism: uncultured Acidobacteriota bacterium (assembly GCA_963813185.1). GTDB lineage: Bacteria > Acidobacteriota > Terriglobia > Acidiferrales > UBA7541 > Palsa-360. The sequence continues at coordinate 469,253 of CAWEYA010000014.1, read as the reverse complement.
ATGAAACTGCGCGCGCCGGCACGTTTGAGCCATTGCGGTTCGTACCGAAGTACAAGACCGTCGTCCTGGGCCTTGTATCGAGCAAACTCCCCTCACTCGAATCCAAGGACCTGCTGAAGCGCCGCATCGACGAGGCCGCCAAGTATATTGATCTCAACCAGCTCTCGCTTAGCCCCCAGTGCGGATTTGCCAGCTCCACAGAAGGCAACCGCCTGACGGAAGAGCAGCAAATGGCGAAGCTGCGGCTGGTGGTGGAAGTCGCCAACGAGGTTTGGGGATAAGCGCCTGGAGTGTCGCAGTGAAGGGATTCACAAAGCCGGCAAATCTACCCGATGCGAGCGATCGATTATTTCGATAAAGCTGCGGAAGAGTACGCAGGACGAACGGCCCTCATGGAGGGGGACATTCGCTACAGTTATTCCCAGTTGCGCGACGCGACACAGGTGCTCGCAGCGGCCATGCATGCGAAGGGACTGGATGCCGAGGACCGCGCGGCGATCTACTCGTTGAACGACGCGCGAGTTCTCGTCTGTATGCTCGGCATCATGCGCGCAGGTGGGGCCTGGGTCCCCATCAATTACCGGAACGCAATCGATGCGAATATCGAGTTCATGAAATATGCGGAGATTCGCTGGCTCTTCTATCACAGCAGCTTCCTGGAGCAGGTGGAACAAATCCGGAAGCTTGTGCCTTCTCTGCGCAATCTGATCTGCATTGATGCTTCAGTTGGAGACGATCCCTCCCTGGAACAATTCATGTCTCGGAACAAGCCTATCGAGGAGGCGGACTGGGGAGACCCGTTGGGGAATCCTGATCGGCTGGTCGGCCTTGTTCCCACGGGCGGCACGACTGGGCCGGCGAAGGGCGTGCGAGTAACAACCGTTTCCTGGGCAATGTTCACGGAGTTGGCAGGGCATTACTGGCATTGCGACGGGATCGACCCCGTGTGCCTGAGCACCGCGCCGCTTTCGCATGCCGCGGGAGTGGTATCGTTCGCAATGTTTACGTTAGGGGCAACGAACGTCGTGATGCCCCGGTTCGATGCCGGGGAAGTTCTACAAAACATCGAGCGATTCCGAGTAACTCATCTTTTTGTTCCGCCAACGGCGTTTTACGCCTTGCTCGATCATCCGCGCGTTCGCGATTTCAACTATGCCAGCCTGCGCGTTCTGCTTCTGGCCGCTTCGCCGGTTTCGCCCGACCGTGTAAGGCAGGGAGTAGAGGTTTTTGGTCCCTGCCTTTGCCAATGTTATGGACAAACCGAGGCGCCCATGCTCTTGACCTGGCTGGACCAGAAGACGGTCGCTGCCGCGGCAGCGGGCGGCCATCCCGAGCGGCTGCGAAGCTGTGGCAGAGCCACATACGGCGTTCGCCTGGCGATCATGGACGATGAAGGCCATCTGCTGTCGCCGAATCAGACCGGAGAAATTGTGGCGCGCGGGTCGCTGGTGACCCCCGGTTACCACAATCTTCCAGAGGCCACTGCGGAGATTCGAAGATATGGGTGGCACCATACGGGAGACGTAGGCTATCAAGACGCGGATGGCTTCTTTTATATCGTCGACCGCAAGAAAGACATGATCATTACCGGTGGCTTCAATGTTTTTTCCGCGGAAGTGGAAGCTTCGATCATGTCTTTGCCGGAAGTCTTTGAATGCGCTGTCATCGGAGTTCCGGATGAGAAGTGGGGAGAGGCGGTCAAGGCAATCCTTGTGCTCCGGAGAGGACAGTCATTAAGAGAAGACGCAGTGCTCGCTCATTGCAGGGCTAAGCTTGGGGGCGTGAAGTCCCCCAAGACAGTCGAATTCGTTGCCGAAATTCCCAAAACCCCGGCGGGAAAAATCGATCGGAAGCTGTTGCGTGCTCCCTACTGGGCCGGAATGGGCCGCGCCGTGCATTGAAAAAAGTTGCGGGAGAAGAATTTCCCACGACTTTTAGTTCTTCGCGGCGTTGCTTTCCTTAAGGCTTTGGTTCGCGCGGAAAATCACGTAGGACCGGATCGCTTCCGCATCATCTTGCGTCAGTTCCTTTGAGAACGAAACCATCCCCGCGGAGCTGAGCGCGCCGTTGATTACGATACTGAGCCATTGGTTGCGGGCGAGCATTTTCGAATAGCGAAGGTCGGGCAACACACCGCCGCTAACAGCGACATCCCCGTGGCAGGCGCTACAGTAGCTTTGATACAACACCTCGCCCCTTTTTACCGCGGCCGTGCTGGGGGATTCGTGCGGAGGGGTCAATGACCTAGCCTGTGCCTCTGGGACCGGCGGCAGACTCCCATTGCCGCCTAACTTGAATGCCAGCATCCGTGGAGTATTTGGAATCCGCGGGGATTGCAGCGCGATTTCTCCAGCGGCCAGAGGCAACGCGCCGCCCCATCCAACGAGAACTGCGATGTACTCCTCGCCATTCACGGTGTAGGCGATGGGGCCGGCAGTTACACCACTTTCCGTCGGCGCGAACCAAAGTTTTTCTCCGGACGTCGCACGGAGAGCCTCAAAACGGCCATACCCGGTGCCTTCGAATACCAGGTTGCCGGCTGTCGATAATGCTCCGCCATTCCAGGGGCCCGGCCGCTCTGCACGCCAGACTTCTCTCTGCATTGCCGGATCCCAAGCAATCAGACGGCCTCGAACACTTTCAAGAGCGATCTTTTTGATCTTTGGATCCTGCGGCAGGCCCGCTGCGACGAGGTCAATGCCGTTGTTCCAGGCGATGGAATTGTGACTGAAGTGACCAGCGGTTTTGTAAGGGAATGCGTCCTCAAGCACCGGAAAATAGACCAGCCCGGTTTCCGGATCGTAAGACATGGACTGCCAAGTATGCGCTCCTCCGGGCCCCGGAGAGACAAGGGCTGGACCCTGGCCCGCTTCGTATTGCGCGCTTGGAGATTCTATGGGACGGCCGGTTTGCGCGTCGATGCCCGTGGCCCAGGTCACCCGCGTAAAAGGCTTCGCGGAAAGCAGCTTGCCGGTCGCTCGATCCAGCACATAGAAAAAGCCGTTCTTTGGAGCGTGCAGGAGAACATGGGCGGGCCGGCCATTGAGATTCAGATCGGCAAGGATGATCTGCCCGTCCGAATCGTAGTCCCACTCATCCCCCGGGTTCTCTTGATAGTGCCAAACGTATTCGCCCGTGTCCGGATTGAGGGCTACGATCGAAGACGTGAACAGGTTATCGTCTTTCCGAGGATCGCGGATTTTGCGCGGCCACGGATCTCCGTTTCCTGTCCCGATGAATAACAAATTCAATTGCGGATCGTAGGCCATCGAGTCCCAAACCGTGCCGCCTCCTCCGTTCTTCCACCACTCACCCGTCCAGGTCTTCGCTGCCTTCTCGAGGATCGGATTTTCAAATGGTTGGGAGGGATCACCGGGCACGGTAAAGAAGCGCCACTCTAGTTTTCCGGTTTCGGCGTCGTAAGCCGAGACGTAGCCGCGCACTCCCATTTCCGCGCCGCCATTCCCAATCATTACTTTCCCCTTGATCACTCGGGGCGCTCCTGTAATCGTGTACCGTTTGCTCGGATCCGTGGTTTGCGCCTCCCATACCTTATTGCCAGACGCGGCATCCAGAGCGATCAGCCTGCCGTCCAGCGTTCCCACAAATACTTTGCCGTTCCATGCCGCGACCCCGCGGTTCACCACATCGCAGCAGGCGTTGACCGCCCATCCTGGATCCACTTTCGGATCGAATGACCAGAGCTTTTCACCGGTCGCCGCCCTTAGCGCGAAAACCTTGCTCCAGGCCGAGGTAAAATACATGACGCCGTCAATGACAAGCGGCGTCGCCTCTTGACCGCGGCGCGTATCCAAATCGAAAGACCAGGCCAGTCCCAGCTTTGCCACATTCTGATCGTTGATCTGCTTCAATGGGCTGAAGCGCTCCTCGCTGTAAGTTCTCCCATGGCTCATCCAGTTTCCCGGCTCTTTGTCAGCGCCCATAATTCTTGCGCCGTTCACCGCGGCATTCACGATTCCCGATTGTTCTTTTATTGCTTGCGGCGACCCTTTGGATTGAGTTCCGCAGCTCAGAGCGGAAGAAATGACGACGGTAAGTCCAAACGCGGAGAATCTCGGCAAGAGACTCAATCTGCCGTTTTGGCGAGGCTTTATCAAAGGCGTACCTTTCCGAATGAATCAGTGCGCGCTTCCTTGATCACTCAAAACGGAAAGCTCATTCGCAATGAGTGCGCTCGATTTGCATCCCTTATCTGTGAATTATGATTTCGTGTCAAGCGTGAATGGCTTGCCGTCCGCGCGTCTCACCATTTCTCATCTTGAATTCGTCAATTGCGTCGAGGGGCAAATGGGGATATTTTGTTCCTCGCCGGAACCCCGTCCATAACTCAGAAGCATCGCGGAGTGAGAATGAGAGGCAGGCAGCCAGTTATTTTAGATGGCGCAAACGGATTTTTTGGACGCCTCGCTGCGGAATTTCTGCGAGAGTTCAACGTCCCGTTCATCGCTGCCACCCGCGATCGCGCAAAAATGCAGGACGTGATAAGTCACGTTCCGGGGATCGAGACCGCGGATTACGAAATTGCCGAAACGGTTGGGTCGATGGACGATCTTGTCAAGCTTTTCACTGGCGCGCGAGTCACGGCGTGAACGCAGGGAAGAAAGATCACGGAAGCAGGAGGTTGCCATCGTTACCACGCTCAGAGTTCCGAAAACGGGAGGGATTCCAACCACCAAGGTGATTGTCGTGAAGTGGCTCAAGCGCAAGGGGCAGAAAGTGCGGCTTGGGGAACCGATCGTTGAGCTGCAAACCGACAAGGTGAACTACGAACTCGACTCGCCGGTGGAGGGTATTTTGCTGGATATTGTTGCCAAGGAAGATTCAGAAGTTCCGGTGGGAGAAATGCTCTGCCATATCGGCGAGCCGGGAGATGCTGCGCCAAAGGTCTGAATTCGTAAGGAGGCAGCGGTGCCAAAGAAACCGACAGGAAAGCTTGGGAAAGAACGGCTGATCTGGATGTATACGCAGATGTTACGCATCCGCGAGTTCGAAGAGCGCGTCAAGCGAACATTCGTCGAGCATCCCGGTGTGATCCGCGGCCACACGCATCTCGCCGACGGCGCCGAGGCCTCCATCGTTGGAGCACTGGCCACCCGTCAGGAGAATGATCTGGCCATGCCCAGTTACCGCTGCCATGGCTATCCGATCGTTCTGGGGACCTCCGTTAAAAAAATGATGGCGGAGATCTATGGCCGTAAAGACGGCCTGTGCCAAGGGTTTGGCGGCTCGATGCATCTTGCCGACCCTGCGCATCACTTTCCGGGAACCTCGGGCATTATCGGACAGGCCATCGCGCACGCCACCGGCGCTGCATTGACGGCGCAGGTAAAAAAGACCGGACAAGTGATTTACTGCTTCTTCGGCGACGGCGCCAGCAAACAGGGAGTTTTTTTCGAATCTCTGAATATGGCCGCGGTCTGGAAATTGCCGATCGTTTATATCCTTGAGAACAATGAGTACCAGGCCTACACGCACATCAGTCTCGAGGACGCCAATTGCGTGGCGGGCGACCGGCTCTCCCAGAAGGCCGAGGCCTTCAGCATGCCGGGCGTCACCGTCGAAGGAACCGACGTGCTCAAAGTCTATGAAACCGTCGGCAAAGCAGTAAAGCGCGCCAGAGCCGGCCAGGGGCCGAGCTTGATCGAATCGAAATTCTATCGTTTCAGCGCCCATGGCAATGCCATCACCATCCCTCCGGTGCCTACGCAGTTTCCGAAACACGAAGCGATCGAAACTTACGGCAAGAAGAAGGAGTACGCCGCTGCGAGGGCGAAAGATCCGATCCAAATGTTTCGCAAGAAATTGAGGAGCCGGGGAATTTTGTCCGAGCCGGACGCAAAGCGCATTGAAGACTCCATTCGCACAGAATTGGAAGAAGCTGTGCAGTTTGCCCTTGCGAGTCCCTTCCCGGCGCCCGAAGAAGCCACGAAGTATGTTTTCGCATAGAAGAGGGAGCGCTCATGCCGCGTGAAATGATGTACGCCGAAGCAATGGCCACCGCAATTACCGAAGAGATGAAGCGCGATTCCGACGTCATCTTCTACGGTCAGAATCTGGGAATGACGGATCGCGATCCCATGGTCCGTATGTTCGGCAAGAATCGCGTCCGCCTTACGCCGATTTCGGAGACCGCCGAGTTGGGAATCGCCATAGGCGCGGCGATGACGGGCTTGCGCCCGGTCGTCGAGTTGTGGATGAGCGAATTTATGCTCGTCGCCATGGGCCAGGTGCTTAATGAGGCGCCGCGCCTGCGCTACATGTCCGGCGGCCAGGTGAAAGTGCCGGTCGTTTTTAAGGCCGGTTACGGCTTTGCCGCAGGCTGGGCCGGGCAACACTCCAATTGTATCTATCACACCATGATGGGCGTTCCGGGCTTGAAAGTGGCGATGCCGTCGTGCGCCGCAGACGCCAAGGGGCTCATGGCTGCGGCGATCCGTGATGACAATCCGGTTATCTATCTCCATCATTACATGCAAATGCTGGACAAGGGGCCAGTACCGGACGGCGATTACGTCATTCCGTTCGGCGTGGCGGACGTAAAGCGCGCGGGCAGCGACGTCACCGTGGTGGCAACCGGGTGGATGGTATCGAAGTCGCTTGCCGCAGCGGAAGCGCTCGCTGAAAAGGGAATCAGCGTGGAAGTGGTTGACCCGCGCACGATCGAGCCTTTGGATATCGAGACCATTGTCAACTCGGTGAAGAAGACCGGGCGATTGGTGGTGGTGGATCAGGCGACGCGCCATGCTTCCGTGGGCGCGATCATTGCCGGCGAGGTTGCCGAGCGGGGCTTTCAGCACTTGAAGGCGCCGGTCAAGATGGTTACGTCACTCGATACGTCGATTCCTTATAGCGAGCCGCTCGAGAAGTACGTATTGCCCAACGAGGAAAAGATCATGGAAGCGGTGAAATGCGTCCTCAACTCCATGAGTAGAGGAGCCTGACTCTCAGGAAGAGTTCTCGACTGAGGGGGTTAATCGTGTCCACGTACGTTCTGGTTCACGGCGCCTGGCGCGGCAGTTGGATTTGGAAACGAGTTCGCCGGTTGCTTCAGGCGCGAGGCCACGAGGTGTTCACGCCGACCCTTACCGGGCTGGCTGACCGGAGCCACCTGTCTTCGCCAAGCGTGAACCTCGACACGCACATCACCGACGTCGCGAATCTGATCCGCTGGGAGGAACTTTCGGATGTAATCCTGTGCGGCCATTCCTACGGCGGCTGCGTGGTGAGTGGCGTGGCCGACCGAGTTCCGGATCGAATTGGCGCGCTGGTTTATCTCGATGCATTCGTCCTGGAGAATGGCCGATGCTTGAACGACATGCTTCCGCCGGAAGTGAGGAACGAGCGCCTCGCGCTGGCAAAAGAAGTGGGCGACGGCTGGAAACTGCCGCCGATTCCCGCGGAAGAATTTAACGTCAATCCCAGGGACCGCGATTGGGTGAACCGGCAAGGCACCATGCAATCGTTGGCCTGTTTTGAGCAACCCATGAATCTGACCGGAGCCCTCAACCAAATCATAAACATCACTTACATCCTGGCGAGCGGCTGGTCTCCCTCGCCATTTCCTCAGTTCTATGAAAAGGCGAAAGCGAAGGGTTGGAAGACCATCACCATCGAGTGCGGCCATGACGTGATGCTGGATCGGCCGGAAGAACTCGCCGAGCAACTGCTAGCTGTGTCTCCGCGGAGCGCGGCCTCAGCAAGTTGAGCGCGAGCAAATTCTACCCTCGGGAAAACTCAAACTCTATTCGCCTTCATTTCCCGCCTGATGTATTCCGCCTGCCGCAGTGCCAGGGCCACAATCGTCAGAGTGGGATTGGCTGAGCCCGCTGTGGGCAAGGCGCTGCCATCGGAAATAAAAAGATTCTTGATATCGTGCGTCTGTCCCCAGGCGTTGGCGACGCCTTCGCGCGGGTCGGCGCTCATGCGGGCGCTGCAAGTATTGTGCGTCGCAGGCGGAACCGGACCGAGCACCACTCGCTTGGCGCCGACCGCTTCGTACATCCGGGACATCTGCGTCTGGGCGTGCTTGCGCATCGCCTGATCGTTTGGATGTTCGTCGACGTGGACATTCGCGACCGGCAAACCGAAGGCGTCCTTAACATCGTGATTTAACGTGATGCGGTTGTCCGCGCGCGGCATGTCCTCGCCATTGATCAGCATGCCTGCCATGTTCCGGTAATTTTCGAGGATGGCTGCGAAATCGCGACCCCACCCATACGGCAGGCCCACGAGTGGGAACGTCGGCAGATCGAGCGTGCACAGTTCCATTCGATAGCCGCCCACGAATCCGCGGCTCGGATCGTTTCTTACTTCATCTTCGACCACTCCCGCTAGCGTCGCGCCGCGCCAGGAAGACACCGGTTTGTCGAAGATTCCCCAGACAAATCCGATAATCTGGTGGCAGTAGTTCCTCCCCACCTGCCCCGACGAGTTGGCCAGCCCCTGCGGGAATTTCGAGGATTCCGAAAGCAAGAGGAGCCGCGGCGTCTCGATGCCGTTACCCGCCACGCACACCACGCGCGCCTTCTGCCTCTGCTCGAGGCCCTCGGCGTCACGGTAGACGACGGCATTGACGCGCCCGTTGGCCCCATGCTCGATTCGCGTGGCCGTGCATTCGATCCGCAGATCCAGATTCCCGGTGGCCTCGGCGCGCGGGATTTCCGTGTACAGAGTGCTCCACTTCGCGCCCATTTTGCACCCTTGCACGCAGAAGCCTTGCTGGATGCAACTCGCACGCCCGTCATAGGGACGCGAATTGATCGCCATGTGGCCCGTATGCACACGCTGATAGCCCAGCTTTTTCGCGCCGGCGTACATCACCTTGAAATTGTTGGAGGCGGGCAGGCCTGGAACTCCGTTGCGGCGCGTTACTCCCAGCCGGCGCTCCGCCAGCAGGTAATAGGCCTTGAGCTCGTCGTAGGGGATTGGCCAGTCAATCAGCGAAGCGCCGGGGATTCTGCCATACGTGCTTCGCGCTCGCAATTCCCACGGTTCGAAGCGCGGTGTGGCTGCCGTCCAGTGCACTGTCGTTCCGCCAACCGTCTTGCAGTGCCACACAGGAAGCGTGGGAAAATTCTTTGCCACGCCCCAATCGCCGCTCTGTGTGCGAGGATCAAGCCAAGTCAGCTGGAGAAAAGCTGCCCCGGGTACCTGGGAGAAGCTCGCTGTTGACTGCCGCTTACCAGCTTCCAGCACCACTACCTTGATTCCTCGTGTCGTCAGTTCGTGCGCCAGCGTGCCGCCCCCGGCGCCAGATCCGATGATTACCACGGCGCTCTCGTCCTGGAATTCAATGCGGGGCATGCCTATCCTCCCTTCTGCTTACGCGCCATCCGGCAGTGGACCACTGTCCGCGGCCGGAACTTCCGGCAACCAGCGCAAGTCGTTGAACCCGCGAAACAAATATCCGCCTTTGGAGAACGCCTCACCCTCATAGCCGAAGTAGGCATACGCGACAGGGCTGGAGTAAAGGACCTGCAGCGTCTTCAGGCGGATTGTTTGGAAAAACGCAGAGGGCTCAATCTTCTTTAATGCCTCGACCCGCTCGTTCTCCGGGCTCACGGCGAATCCCGTCCCGAGCTCTGTCAGGCCTTCTCTAATCATCTTGTGCGTATTTGCGTCCTTGGCGGTATCGCTGTCGACGGCTTGAACGACGAGTGCATACGCAGCATCATCCAGCTTATCGTGCGGCGCAATTGTACGCGCCATGCTCATCAGCGCGGCGCCCTCGGAACTGGTAAGGGTCGTCAGATCCACGGCCCAGGCGCGCCCCGGTGCGATCAGGGCCAGGCGGCTTCCCGCGACCACCCATCCAGTCAGCAGTCCCGTTGTGGTTTTCAGCAGCTCTCGCCGGTTCAAGGTAACGAGCTCTTCCATCGGTTCTCCTCTTTGGCGGAGTATTATTTTGCGATGAGAATTCGAATTGAGGGAAACAATAACACGAATTCCGCATTCGCTTCGTCTCTTGGGCCCTTTAAATACGCAGGCGGCAGGCGCCCAGAGTAATCCGAGGCTCGCGGACGGGAAAATGGACCCGGGCAGACCAACAGTTTTTGCTTCTTGTCCTCTCGAATTCGTGTAAAGTGCCGGAGGATGCCATCGTCATTTGAGCCCCGGAAGGGGCGCGGGCATGGGGACACAATCCGGCATACAGCAACCGTGGCCTTGGCCGGAAGAACTGGACGCCGTGATTGCCGCTCCCGCCTTCCACAGGAATTTATTTGAAAACGATCTTGTGCGCTACCTCGAAGTGATCATCCGCCCGGGCGACTTTGTTCCCGTGCATACCCATCGCTGGCCCAGCGTCATCTACGTACGGAGCACAAGCGATTTCATCCGCCGCGACGGCGAGGGCCGAGTCCTATTCGATTCGCGCAAGGCCGGGGCGCCTCTAAAAACGCCAGCCGTCGAATGGGTGGGACCGCTGCCACCTCTTTCCATCGAAAATGTAGGCACTTCAGAAGTACACCTGCTTACGGTGGAGCTAAAGCAGGGAAACGCCTGAGTGGCGGGCAAAGCGGAGCACCCATCATGAAGAACAATGTCGAAGTGATCGCTTCGTATTGGACGCTGGCGGGTGGCGCCGAGCCACATACCGATCACGAGTATAGCGTCTTCGATTTCAAGGATCGCGTCGAGGCGTGTGCCAAGGCCGGTTTTCGGGGCATTGGCATCTGGCATGCCGATTTGCTCCACACGCTCAAGCGCCGTCCCCTGACGGAAATCAAACGCATCCTCGACGACAACGGCATGAAACACATCGAGCTCGAGTTTTTGGGAGATTGGTTTCTGACCGGAGAAAGAAAGAAGCAGTCGGATCTGATAAAACAAGACCTGTTGACAGCCGCGGAGGCCCTCGGGGCGAGGCACATTAAAGTTGGCGATTTCTTTCATACGGACACTCCCATGCCCCAGGTGATCGACTCCTTCGCCGCGCTTTGCAGAGTCGCTGCCGCCTCCGGCACTAAAATTGTCTATGAGCTAATGCCGTTCGCCATGATCGACACCCTTCCGGACACTTTGGCAATGCTGAAGGGCGCCGGCGAGAAAAACGGCGGTATCATCTTCGACCTCTGGCACATCGTAAAGATGGGCATCCCTTACGAGGAAATCTCCCGCTTCCCATTGGAGTATTTCTTCGGCGTCGAGATCAACGACGGCACATTCACCGCCCCCTGGAGTCTGCACGAAGACACGATCAATCACAGAAGGCTCTGCGGCGAAGGCGAGTTCGATATTCGGGGATTTCTCGATCAAGTGTCGAAGGCGGGATACCACGGCCCGGTTGGCATCGAAGTCCTTAATAAAGAACTGCGCAAGCGCCCTCTGGATGAATTAGCTACGCGGTCGTTCAATACGACTGTGGCTCAATTTTCCTCTTAGCCGACATTTGCCTCAGCCCGCGCTCCCACTGGACCTTCGCACCACCTTCACTATGAGCGAGTCATTCGCGCACATGCTGGGAGGGGCAACTTGCAGATTTCACATGGTTTACATGAGTTCCTTTTGTAAAATCACATTCCAGGTCCCTTGGATCTCCCATTCTTGTCCCAGGGCGGAAGTCTACCTCAACGAGGGCTGCCGGCGCTGGAACGCGCAGAACCCTTCGCAACGTGGCGCGTGGCGCGCGTCATTTTTCTTCGCGAAGTGGCAAGGGAGAGCCTGGAGCGCCATATCCCAACATAAGTAAGAAGGTAGCTTGCCACCTGGGACAAGGAGTAGGGGACTCGCTGCCCTCGGGATCTGGAAACCTTAACATCCACCTGGGGCGGCAGCGGTTGCCCTTTGCGCATCCGCTGTGACCGCCCGAGCCTGTTGAGCTTCTTGTCGATTTCACCGCTTAGCGCCGTCTCATAGCCATTCGCAAGCCGGCGGCGACATCTCAAACAAAATAATACAAGAACAGCTAATTGCCAAAGCAGGAATGGAGAACATTCTAAAAGAGGTTTGACACGCCCGACCCCATGCATTGACTTGCTTCCAGCGGCAGCCTAAGATAGCTGGGCGAAGAAGGCTTTCCTCTGATGATCGGTCAAATCGTTTCCCATTACCACATTCTGGGGAAGTTGGGTGGCGGCGGCATGGGAGTCGTCTACAGAGCCGAAGACATCAAACTGGGCCGTAGCGTCGCCTTAAAATTCCTACCCGAGGAACTATCCAAGGACCACCAGGCGGTAGGACGCTTTCAACGCGAAGCGAGGGCTGCTTCGGCGTTGAACCATCCTCATATCTGCACAATCTATGACGTCGACGATCACGAAGGCACCAGTTTCATCGTGATGGAATATCTCGAAGGCAAGACGCTCAAGCATCTTATGTCTGGCGGGCCGATCGACTTACAAAACGTCCCCGAGTGGGGCTTTGAGATCGCAGACGCACTCGATGCTGCGCACGCGAAAGGAATTTTGCACCGCGACGTCAAACCGGCAAACATATTCGTCACGGACCGCAGCCAGGTCAAGATTTTGGATTTCGGCCTCGCTAAGCTGCTTCCCGAACGCAGGAGCTCGACAGAGCCGACGACACGCCCCAGCATGTTGACGACAAGCACCGATCTGCCGACAACCAGTGCCGACGACGAGCATTTGACAAACACGGGCATGGTATTAGGCACAGTATCCTACATGTCTCCCGAACAGGTTCGCGGCGAAGAGCTCGATGCACGCACGGATTTGTTCTCTTTAGGCGTCGTGCTCTATGAAATGGTGACCGGCAAGCAGGCCTTCCCCGGGACTACTTCCGGCATCGTGTTCGAGGCCATACTGAACCGCACGCCCATCTCTGCGGCGCGTCTGAACCCAGCCGTTCCCGTGCACCTGGAGAACATCATCAGCAAGGCGTTGGAAAAAGATCGGAAGATGCGCTATCAGACCGCTTCGGACCTGCGGGCAGATCTGCAGCGGCTGAAGCGTGACACCGATTCCTCCCGCATTGTCCCTTCAATTGAGCTGACGTCCCCGAAGGTGATCCGGCGATACTGGCGGTCCATCGCATCGGTTGCGGCTGTTGCCGCCGCGTTGCTCTTGTTCGTGTTAAACGTGGGTGGCTGGCGAGAGCGGCTTCTTGGCAAGTTCAGTCCTTCCCAGATCAATTCGATCGCCGTCTTGCCGTTCCTGAATCTGACCAACGATCCGAAGACCGATTATCTTACTGATGGAATCACAGAGAGCCTTATCAACAGTCTCTCTCAGTTGCCAAATCTCACGGTGATTTCGCGCAGCACTGTTTTTCGCTACAAGGGCCAGGCCACCGACCCCGAGAGCGTCGGGAAGGACTTGGGTGTCCGCACGATTCTCACGGGCAGGCTCATGCACACGGGCGACGATCTTTCGATCAGCGTTGAGCTCGAGGACATCCAGACCAAGAGGCACATCTGGGGGGAGCAGTACAGCCGCAAATTTTCCGATCTCGCTTCCGTGCAAGAGGAACTCGCCGCAGACATATACGAACGATTGCGGCCGGAATTAACTGGAGAGGAAAAACGGCGCCTGACGAAGCGCGCCACTGAGAACACCGAAGCCTATCAACTCTACCTGCAGGGTCTGTTTTCCTGGAACAAAGGGACGCAAGAGGATTTCAAAAAGGCTGCGGACTACTTTGCCCAGGCCGTCCAGAAAGACCCTCGCTATGCTCTGGCATACGCGGGCCTGGCCGATACGTATAGCTTGCTGGGAGACTCTGGATATCTTTCCCCAGGGGACGCCGGGCCAAGAGCCAAAGCTGCGGCGATGGAAGCTCTGGAAATCGACGATACGCTCGCAGACGCGCACACGTCGGTGGGTCTCGTCCGCGAGTATTACGATTGGGACTGGGTCGGCGCCGAAAGAGAATTCCGGCGCGCCATCGAACTCAATCCAAACTCTGCCACCGCTCATCACTGGTATGGCGATTATCTGGCGAAAATGGGACGATTCGGGGAAGCAACCCGCGAGCTCAGAAAAGCGAAGGAGTTAGATTCGCTTTCTCTCACGATCAATACGACTCTGGGGTGGCAATTCTACATCGCGGGACAAAATGAGCAGGCGATCGAACAATTGCGAAAAGTCCTGGAGATGGATTCCAAGTTCGCGCCGGCTCGGCGCATCCTCGAAGAAGTCTACGCGCAGAGTGGAATGTATAAAGAAGCAGTCGCCGAGCGCGAAAAAGCGTTAGAGCTTTCGGGAAGTCCGGAACTTGCGGCCTCTGTCGCCCAGGACTTTCAAACGTCGGGCTATAAGGGTGTCCTGCAAAGCTGGTTGGATGGATTGCTTGAAGTCTCGAAGCGGGACTATGTTTCCCCTTATACCGTGGCTCAGACTTATGCGCGGTTGGGCGATAAAGAATCGGCATTCACCTGGCTGGAAAAAGCATATGCGGTGCGTGACAGCAGGCTCGCGTCTTTGAAAGTTGATTCCGGGTTCGAACCCTTGCGCGGGGATCGGAGATTTCGAGACCTGGTGCAGCGGCTGGGGCTGTCGCCGCAAACTTGATCAAATTGTCCGCCACAGGGTCACCCGCTGTATTCATCCCAGGGCAAGCGATCACCGCTCAATGTAAAGGATAGCCTCGCTCTCCAGGCAAGAGCCCGTCCACCCGCACGACTTTGAGCTTGGCGCGTGCGGCATCCCTGGCATCCATGAATCCGATGGCGCCGGGAAGAGCTGTGACAAGGTTATACTCCACGTCATTCGAATAAACGATCTTGGGTGCCGACGCGGTCTCGGCTCGAAAGATCTTGGCGATCCAATATTGTTTGAACTGAGTTTCCGTCATCTGATAGATCACCCGCAACACGACGTCTCGCTCCCGCGCGACCGGGGCGCGGATGAGCAAGACCACGGGAAGCTTGGCATTCCAGTATTGCCTTTCGCCCAGAAACACCCGGCGAACTTCGTCAAGACTCAATTCGCTGACAGGCATATCTGGATGAGCCACGACGGCGATGTCGGAATCCGGCTGTGTCTGAGCCTGTGAGGGGCTCCAGATAAGGAAGGAAAAAGCGCACGAAAGAAACAGTGCCGCCGCCAACCATTTGCGGATTGTTCTCATTCGTTTGCCTCGTCAGAATGTAAAACTAGTCTGGAAGAACGCACCATTGACGCGTGGTTCGCTCGACAGACGTTGAAAGTTCCGGTACTCGGCCTTGAATGCTGCAAAATTGGAGATATCATACCGGAGGCCGAGTGTCGAGCCCTGGTATCGTGTTTCACTGAGAATCGGTTCACCTGGCGGAGGCTGAATATAATCGTAGCGGTAGTACGGCTTCAATACTCTACCTAACCAGGGAAGCCGGTAAGCGAATTGAACGTAGAAGGCCGGCGTATTGAAAGTCTGGCCGGTCAGTAAGTCCTGATGGTGGGAATTCGCAAATTCTGCCAAAAATTCAGGCGTTTCCCTGGTCCATATGACATGGGTGGAAGCTATCCATTCGCGAATATTCTCTCCGGTCGGCAGCGTGATTTCGTCTTTGTAAAACGACCCACCCACTTGGAATCCGTAGAACTTGGCTGGCCGCGCAAAAACGTTCACCAGCCAGGCTCGGTTGTTGTTGACATCCCCTGCATCCCCAGCCCGGCTGAGGATCGAGCCCCGTCCGTTTCCTAAGCCAACCTCGTAGGCCAGGTGCAATCCTCCTGAGGGGATATTGCCTTCGGTCAACAATCCTACAAAGTGGACGGGAATGAAGACTCCTCCAATCTTAACCATTTCCGGCCGCGCGATGGTGGTCTGCAGCCAAGTCCCATGGTGGAAGGCAGTATTCCAGTAGCTGATTGGCGTATGGTAGCGTCCGAACGAAAGTTTGAAGTAGTCGTCGTAGTCATATCGAATGATCGACCGCTCCACTTCGAGGGTATATCCTGTGGGTTGTGCATTGAACGTGACTTCCGCGAAATAGGTGATCTTCTTGGATAGCGAGGAGGCAAGATGCAGGTCAAATTGGCCGAGGTTAAATCCACTAGAAACTCCCGGGTTGAAACCACTAACGGGCCCCGGCTGATTTGTGGCAGAGAAATCGACGTCAGCAAACCCTCGGATTGCCAGATTGGGGTAATGGGTCTCGGCCTCCTGAATGGTCGCCTGTTGCTCGGCACTAGGAGGTGCCTGGGCGTGCTCCATTCCCGGCGCTTGTTCGACTGCAGTCGGATTTTGTGCAGGGCTCACCACCGGAGCGGTCGAGGGAGCTGCCGCCGTAGGGCCCAACCTGGCCTCTAGCTCTACGACGCGCTTCTCCAACTTCTCGATCCTCTCGAGCAAATCCTTCGTTGACTCGCCCTCACTCGGTGTTGACTGTGCCTGTCCCCACGCCGTACCCGCGGCTAGGATCAGCGCGACCACCAGGAGCATATGTCGGTGCATGCGTTCCCCCTCGCTGTCTAGATTTCGGTCCCGGACCCTAATTGAGACGATGACGATGGATCATGATTGCGATGGCAGGCAGGTTGTTCGAACAACATGTTCCGGTAGGCTGGCAACTATCTCCCTCCCGGTGCCTGATTTCACGTGGCACCTCCCGGAAAAGAGCCATCATTCTATTCCCACCTAATCTAATGTCAAAACATATGTTGCCGGTCCACATCCGAGCGGAGTACGAGCTCATGAACTCGAGCAATTCTTCGCCGATCTGATTCACGGTAATTGAAGGGAATGGCGTGGGGGGAGGCAAATTTAGCGCGATCCGTCACTCGAACTGACATAGTCGTGCGCGAGCACGGAAACGGAGTAGTTGATTCCCTGCGTTTGGGATCAGGAAATATTAACGTCCACCTGAGTGGACAACGGCCGCCCCTCGCGCATCAAGACCCGCGCTTCGTCCATTTTCTCCGCCGCATAAATCTTCAGTCATCGCCCGATGGAACTCAAGCGGAAGCCTTCTTCACCATGGCGCGCGCCGCTTCCGTTTCATTGTCGGAGACTTCGAAGACGGTGTAGAGTTTGGTGACCTGCAGCATTTCGCTGAATCTCGACCCAAGATTGCACAACCGCAGCGATGCCCCCTGCGATTTCGCGCTTGAATAGGCGGTGACAAGTGCGCCCAGACCGGAGCTGTCAATCTGCGTGACATTGCTCAGGTTCAGGACAATGTTCTTCTTGCCCTCGGCCAGTAGATTCTTCACTTTTTCGCGGAGCGTGCTTGTTTCCTCTCCGAGCACAATACGCCCGTCCAGCGCCAGTACGGCAACTCCTTCCACTTCGCGGTTCGTAATCTTCAAAGCCATGTTTGTTGTCCTCCTCTTTTCGGAAAATGATTTCTGAGGCAACCAGGCCGGGCCTAAGTATACATCCGTCGGCACCGCCGAGACTTTCTTCGCAATCGAAACATTTTCCGGCCTTGTCTGTTCGAAGTATCATTCCTCATCGGTGCCATGATAGTTTGCGCCGGCGTTCCAGGCACCTACGGCTAAACTTCAGTGAACAGGATGCCAGTTGTTTTCGTAATTGCACCGGATTGGAGCGGGTTGCAGGCCCCGAAGAAAGGTGTCTCATAGCGATTTCTTTCCGGCAAGAATTGATTGATGTTTGGCGGCAAGCCGTCTTTGCGAATGCCAAAGAGGTCGAGCTAGGCACAGACCTTCTCCGGTAAGCAGCCACTGTGTCAACTTTTTTCTTAAGCCTCATACCGGTTGCAGCTACGACCTCCAGGACGGTTGGCTTCGATTCCGTAAGCGTCTGGTGAAAAGACCAGCTCGACCTGGTCATGGGTAAACGGCATCCTCGAAGAGTCGACCCGCTTCCAGATTGGTAAAAGATTAAACTACAATGATGATAAAAGTTACTTTTGTGGAAGCGGCTCGATAAGGAGTCTCGAATCAACAATGCCGATCTCCACTCGCCGATTGGTTGACCGCGCCTCGGGGCTCCCGCCTTTAGCGCGCGGGTCGGATTTGCCAAAGCCCTTGGTGGTGATCACGCCCGGATTTATTCCCGCCTGAATGAGGGAATTGCGGACGGCTTGGGCGCGGCGACCAGAGAGTTTCAGGTTGTATTCCTTTGTGCCGACATCATCCGTATATCCGTATACGTAAATGGAATATTGCTTGAGCGTCATCAGGACGCCGGCGATTCGGTTCAGGATGTCGCGGTATTGAGGCTTGATTTCCGCCTTGTCAAAGTCAAACCGGATCGATTTCTCGCCCAGTGTCATTACCAGTCCCAGCGCCGTGCGGTGCGTTTCGGCAATTTGCCCGAGCACTTGTTGTAGCTGCTGAAGCTCCTCCTCGCGCTGCTTGCGATATTCTTCGGCTT
The DNA here is from genome assembly GCA_963813185.1 of uncultured Acidobacteriota bacterium. Taxonomy (GTDB): domain Bacteria; phylum Acidobacteriota; class Terriglobia; order Acidiferrales; family UBA7541; genus Palsa-360. Next base: position 451,010 of record CAWEYA010000014.1, on the reverse strand, counting down.
TCTGCGTGGCTTGATTGGCCTGCTGTTGTGCGGTAGCCGCCGCCTGCATTGCCGATTGCGCCTGCGCTGCCGAATTTTCCTCGGACTGTTTCGCTTCATCGCGCTGTTGCGCGGCCGCTGTAGCGCTGGCCGCAGCCTGTGAAGCCTGCTGAGCGAGAAGCTGTGATTGCTGCTCCACGGCCCCGACTCGGCGGTTGAGCTGCTCCGACTGCTGGCTGAGGCGTGCCATCCGCCCGTTCAGGCGCCGGACCGACCTCAAAAGCAAAAAACCAAGTGCGAGGGTAACGCCTAGCGCGATCACTGCGAGGGCAATCCCCGCCCTGGTTGCAATATTAGCGGACCTGTCGCGATATTCTCGTGCGCCCGGGGTCAGCGGTGCCCCAGGCAGCCGCTCTTCCCGACTGGCATGGTCTTCGACTTCCGACGGTATGATCCCCATGGGCTCAGTCCTCCTTCATCAGCTCTCTTAAGGCTCTGGGCGATAGATCCATTTTATGACGGGGTTACGCAAAACATCGGACGGCGTGTGGCGAATTGCGCAAGAATTATCTGTCCGTTGGTACAGGCCGACATCGGCCTCAAGCGGATCTGAAGTTCCCCCGGATCGCGCGCAAATTCCGATGAAAGGACTTGTCGGGAGGTAGCAGTAATTACCACCTGCGTAAGAGTCAGGCGGGGACTTCCTGACATCGAAGCCAAGGACCTCAGGGGTTGGCGAAGCGCTAAATGTTTTCGACATCAAAACTAACCGCATCGTTGATGACGTGACCACACCTGGCCGGTCACGGTGGACTAGACCACCTTGACTTTTGGACTCAGTCCCGTCCACACTCACGCTGCAGTATAAGGAGCACCGCTCACGATGAGCACAACCGCTATGAAAGGGTCTTGCGGCAGGCTAAGCCAGGTGTGGATTCTTCTGGGGTTGCTCTTGATTGCGGTTCCATTGTGGGCAAAGACGTTCCGTGTCTATGTTACGAACCATGCTGGAGACACGGTTGATGTCATCGACCCCGTTACGAACAAGATCGTGCAAGTGATCGAAGGCGTTGAGGTCCCTCATGATGTTAGCTTCTCTCCCGACGGAAGTCGGGTCTACCTTAGCATTGAGTCTGAAAATGCGCTCGACGTTGTGGATCGAAAGACCGGAAAGATTATCAAGAAGGTGGCCCTCAGCGGCCGCCCCAACACTATAGCCGTTACAAAAGATGGCGGGCGGGTCTTTGTCGGCATCCGTTCACGGCCCGGCGTGCTGGACGTTGTCGACACGAGGTCCCTCGAGAGGACCAAGAGTATTCCTGACACAGGCCCCCTCCATGACATTTCCTTGACGCCGGACGGCAAGTATGTGGTCGCGGGCTCGGAAGAAATCAGGCAATTAACCGTGGTTGATGTTCAAACTGAACAAGTCGTCTGGTCGATTAAATTCGACAATATAGTTCGCACCATGGCGTTCGAGAGGAACTCTGACGGCTCTACGCGTCGGATATTCCTAAACACTTCCTATTTGCACGGGTTTGAAGTGGTGGATTTTGCGGAGCGAAAGGTGACAGCTACGATCAAGCTCCCCGACGAAAGTGGGGGGCAGTCCCCTCCAAGAGGCGTTTTCTCACACGGCATGGGCGTCACCCCGGACAACAAGTCGCTTTGGGTTAACAGCACCCTCGCCGATGCCGTTTTTGCATACTCTCTTCCTGATCTTAAGCTGCTGGGGCATGTCCGTACCGGAATATACCCGATCTGGATCACGTTCTCTCCCGACGGCAAGACGGTCTACGATAGCAACCGCGCGGACAATACGTTGTCCGTCATCGACGTGAAGAGTCTGAAAGAGGTGACTCGCATCCAGGTCGGGGAGGCGCCCGAGCGGAACGCCACGTTGGTGCTACCCTAGAGTGGGCCGGGAATGGCACACCCGGTGATTTCCCAATCTCCCTCCGACCATCGGTTACCTGCCGGGAGCACCGTCTGCTTTTCGCCCGCGGACCCACTCGGCCAGCGTCAGCCAGTCCGGGTCGTTCTGGGATGCAAATTGCCTGCCTCCGCCGTGGGAGACATCGCCGCCCGCGTCTCGAGCGAGCGGATGCTTCAAAAGCAAGCTTGACATCGGTTCGCCGGGAGTTACCAGCCGCGAGACAACTTCGAAGTTTCGACGGGATTGCTCCTCGCTCCAAAAGGTGCTCCCGGGCGACAGCTTCTCCAGGTGGAATGCAGTGCCCCCCCCGTTTCCCCCAGACTCTACCTCATGGCAAATGTAGCAGCGCGCGTGGCTAGGCCGCTTCTTCAGGAAGATAGGTTCAACTCGGCTTTTGAAATACTCGAAGTCAGGAGACGGCGCCGCTTGCTGCTGTCCGGCGGTCGTCGGCACACCAAGCGCGAGAGTAAGCGCGACAATGGAAACAATGCGCCGTATCGTCATGGGCTCGCTTACTACCTTCCACACTTACGCGGTGAGAGGGCCATGCCATAGTGGACCAGTTTGGATTCGGAGAGCACGCTTCCCCCGGGAATCTCCGATTTGGACCTCTGACTCGCGAATCGTACGCTTCTCCTGCCCTCAACACAACCAGTTTGCCACTACAGTAGGCCCAGCGGGATCGCAGGGTTCTGACGACTCGCTCTTGCCGCCTGGCGGCCCTCTCTTGCCGCTATATAACCGATCTTAAAGTTACTTCTCCATATAATTTATCTAGTTTCTAACTTACCCAAGTTGCGAAAAACGAGGTTATCGGAATCTGGCCAGTTCCTCCCGGCCGCAAAAACCCACATTCCGACAAGGCGACGTATCGGGACTTGGCCCACGGTCTTGTCGATCTCCAGCCAGGATGGCCGAGATTTGCTTGCCGTGCTTCGATGCACGGAAAATCCATTCCATCGCTCGATCTAGCGTGATACTTTGTTGCCATTCTCACCCAAAGCCGAACCCGAGGAGGGATCTCCAGTGCGGAATCGCCTGATTTTTTCTGCTGGGGCCGTCGTGGCAATGCTTGCACTTTCTCCTGGGCCGCGCGGCCAAGTCGCCGCACACCCGGAATCGATGCCGGACATTTCGGGGGTCTGGCTGGTGGAAAAGTTTCAGCCCATGCTGTTTCCGAACGGGGGCGCGCCCTTGCAACCTTGGGCGGAAATGAAATTAAAGGCGACCAACCCTCAGACCGACGACCCCAACCTAGCCTGTCTGCCGGAGGGAGTGCCGCGGTTCATGATTTCCGTGCCTTACCCGATGGAAATCTTTCAAGGGCCCACGCGCGTCCTCATTATTCACGAGGGGACATCGGTGCTACGGCAAATCCATATGAGTCGGCAGCACCCCAAAGATTTGGATCCCACTTATGCGGGTGATTCGGTTGGCAAATGGGAAGGCGACACGCTCGTTGTGGATACGATCGGTTTCAACGATAAGACGTGGCTTGACGGCGGTGCAATCCCCCATACCGAAGTGCTGCACGTTGTGGAGCGCATCCGCCGCATCGACCACGACACCCTTGTCGACGAATTCACGATCGACGATCCCAAGGCGTACACGAAACCCATCACGGCTCGGCAAGTCTACAAACTAAAGCCGGACTGGGAAATTCATGAATACGTCTGCGAAGAAAATAACAAGTACACATACCAGAAAAAGTAACTGCGCAAGAAGAGAGAAGAGGGATCGCAATGAGGAATAAGCTGCTGGTCTTTCCCGCTACCGCCATTTTTCTGTTGCTTTCGCTGGGGGGATCGACGTTCGCTCACCATGGGTTTGTGTCGTGGTTCGACATGAGCCGCTCGCTCACCGTTAAGGGAACCGTAACGGGCTTCGACTGGACCAATCCCCATGCCTACATTTATCTAGACGTGAAAAATGAAAAGGGCGCTGTTGAAGAGTGGCGCATCGAATTGGGTGCCCCGGGCATGCTGGCGAGGGCCGGCTGGAGAAGAGATACGCTAAAATCCGGCGACGAAATTACCGCGATCGGCAATCCCTCTAAGGACGGCAAGCCGCTGATGCACCTCAGCAAGATTGTCTTTGCCAATGGCCAGGAGCTTTCTACAGCGCTCTGAAGGCCGTGTAGCCGCTGACCGTAGAATCTCCCAACATTGGAAGCCGCACGAGTTGAATTGAGTTTGGCTGGGTAAGTCCCGACAATTGGTCTTCGCGGAACGTGGCCCACCTCGCTCCCATACGAAATTCACACATTCCGATAAGCAGGACTTCTCGGGACTTGGCTCCATAATCCTCTCTAGCTCTCCCCAAAAAATTGTCAGATGGCGATATACTCTGCCAATTCTTAGTTGGTGGGAGCCAAAGGCGATTTTCCCCGGAAGACGTCTGAGGCCGTACGAAATCCGCTCTAGCATTGGTATGGGGCCAAGCCGGAATTCTTACATATGAAATTACAGGTGGGAAAAACTCATGCGGATCCTCACTAGCGTCCGTTCCTACGCCGAAGTCTGCCGGCGTGCCCACATAGATAGCAAATTCATGGTGTGCTAGACTTCCGGCTGGTTACGAGGTGAAGTAGTTCGCGCGCGTGACGCCACGTATCCTAAGTTTATACGGAATACCTTGGGCATTTGGAAGAGACTGTTGGGGAGCGGTCAAGGCGGGCCGTTCGATCAGGTCGCCTTTGCTAAGTCCGTCGCAAATGGCCGCGACTGGGCAAGACGCAAGGCGGCGGTCGAAAAAAAGTTGACCGATCAGATTGCGTTAGGGGCAACATGGGAATAATGTCCAACCGACTTGACTCTATCCCGGGCGCGCTGCGCAGGTTGGTATCCGACCTCTCGCGCCGGAAAATGTGGATCTACTGGACTGATTTCCTGACCTCCCTCTTTGCCGGGTATTTGGCCTTTGTGCTCTTTCCGCTGGCTCGGCCTTTCACGTTGCGGGCAGGGCTCGCGTTTGCGGTTTCTGTGTTTGCGCTCTACCGGGCCGTGATATTCATCCACGAGATTGCGCACATGCCGCGTTACGAATTCTTTGCATTCCGATTGACGTGGAATCTGCTTTGCGGCATACCCCTGCTAGTGCCCTCGTTCTTATACGAAATGCATTATCAGCATCACTCGCGCCAAACGTATGGGTCAGCGGAGGATGGCGAATATCTATCCTTCGCGCATCTACCACGCCGGGTTGCCGTTCTCTATGTCCTCGTGTCGTTTTTGGCAGCTCCTGTGTTGGTAGCCCGGTTTCTGGTATTGGCACCGCTTCGCTGGATTTTTCCGCCGCTAAATCGCTTTGTTTTGACGCGCGCGTCAGCTCTGGCAATCGATGGCGAATATGTACGACTGCTAAAGCCCGGCCGGATACCTTGGCGCTGGGTTTTGCAGGAAGCAGCCTGTTTCGCGTGGTGCGCATTGATGGGTGGGCTGACGCTCAGTGGGCATATTCCGGCTGGCAGGCTGCTGGAAGCGGCTGCGGTCGTCACCACGGTCGTGCTTATCAATTCTTTGAGGACGCTCGGGGCTCATCGCTATCATGGGTCAGGTGAACCTATGTCCTTTGCAGAGCAGGTGCGGGACTCGAATGACTTTCCTAGCGTTCTAGCCGAGCTCTGGGCTCCGGTTGGTCTGCGCTATCACGCCATGCATCACTTGTTTCCGCAGCTACCCTATCATGCGCTGCCGGAAGCACGCAGGCGAGTACTTGCTTGGTCTGGGTCTCAAAATCCAATTCGTGAGTCCGCTCGCGATTCGTTATTCAACGTTCTGCGGGAGCTAATGCGAAAACATAGGGTGGCTGCGTAGGTTCCATTTCAAAACAAGGGTCGGGAGCACAAATCGATTTCCGGCGTCTACCCCTAAAACCGAGTGAAAGTATGGTAGGCCCGCGCGGACTCGAACCGTGGACCTCTACCGTGTCAATTTTGAGGTACTGCAGTTAAATTCCTTTGCCCGTCTTGCTTTTCCGTGTTTGCTTAACGTTCAAAGCCTCCAAAACGGCTTAGTTTTGGTGACGAATTGGTGACGAGTTTCACATCAGGATGATGCGGTCCGAGTGAACCGCGAGGACCAGTTGAGATACTGGAACGTGGGGGAGCGCGTCATTAGGTTCAGGGCTACATTCCGATAAGCCGTTACTCAGGAGGTGGGAGGGGAGCAATCTGGCATGAGACTGCCCCCCGCAGCAGACTTTGCAACGGCGCAGGATGCGGAAAACTCCTACGCCAAGCTCCGACAAACCCTAGTCCGGGTCCGGGAAGACGAGCACGCCATCAATGTGAAGCGTCGATGGTATCGAACCCGCTCCAAATCCAAAAACCACACTGCCCGCGCCAGAAACGAGTTGATATTTATTCGAGGAACCGCCAGCGGCACTCGGTGCCGAATAGGTGCCAAAGGCAGTGTTGAAACCATCTGTGCTTATCAGGCTCACATCCAACACCAAGACAGTCCCGTTTTCTTTGGTGAGAGTCAGCGTTCCTGAGATGATCTGAACTCCGCCCCCTCCTTTCGGAGCTGGCATGCCTCCTGGAGGAGCCGCAGCTGCAGCACCTGCGGGAGCCGGTGGAGCTGGCGTGCCTCCTGGAGGAGCTGCGCCTGTGCCGCAATTAAGGACCAAGGTGTACTGGGCAGTCCCTACCGGTTCGCCTTTAAGCGTGCCGCTAGCTGTAGCGCAGCCCGATATCGATGCTCCAACACCTATCGCGTGAAAGTCTTTTACCCCGTCAAGGGGATCAGCGCCACCGGCCATCAATGGTACTGAGCCCAGAGCGAGCAGTGCTATCGCCCCTGTCAAGACCAACGTCCGCAGCGTACCTGAAGACATGGTTTCTTATCCTCCTCTTTCCAAATGTTCAGCAGTAGGTGCTGTTACCTATTCAGTTATGGAGGACCGCAATTCGATGCCCAAAGCTATCTGCTATCAACGACGTGCGAGTCTCATCTAGAATGCGCAGAATTGTGGGATAAAACGGATATGAAATGGATCTTCTTGGCTCTACGCCCGAATTACTCGGCAGCCATCTCGGGAGAGATGCAACGGCCAAGAGTGCGTTTTGCGCCGATCAAGACCGAGGAGCAGATGGATCGACAAGCGCCGTATCGCGTGCGTAGCCATGTGCTGTGAAGTCGTCTTATCGGAATGTGGGAGCTGGGGCTCAGGGTAACGATCTTGCAGTCGATTCCGCTTGGCCCGAAGCAGACGTTGCATCCGGTGAGAGAATCCAGTCGAAGGCTTCGTCGAGATTGCGGAAGCCCCGGATTCCAGTGGAGCCGATTAACTGACGACACAATTCAAATATTTTCGCAAACCCAATTGCAACTTCACCCTTCATAATGATCGCCCGGCGAGAATGGTTTGAAAATACGTCCCTTTGTGCGAACGTTTGGACATCAGCCATCACGATGTCAGTATTTGTGAGCTGCGAGAAATCGGCTACTGAGAGAAGTTGGGGTCAAATTCAGGGTCATTCGACATCTGGTCCTGAAGTCTGATTATCTCCTGTTTGGTTACGAGGCCGGATCCCGTGCCTAAGGACGGCAGAGTCCATCTCAGGGTAGCCTGTCGAAAAAGAGATAAACGGCGGCAATCTGGCCCGTCCCGGGCAATGATGAAATCAGTCCCGGTGTAAGCTGGCGGCTCACCAGGGCAGCACGACACCCATTGGATCCGCCCGGAATCGCCTAATTCCTCGGGCTCGGCAATTGGCTGATATCGAAAGTCAGGGTAAGTAGCTTTGATCGCGCCCGCGACGCGATCGATTTCATCTCGGTCCACGCCTGGTAGGGGACAATTCCGGCGAGATGGCGTCACGAGGCGACGAGAGCTCGGATGTCACGGTTCTCGAACACGACGGCGTGATGTTCGCTCCCGGTGTCGTGCACGGCGGCATCCACCATGGCCCGCGCCAAGTCGTCAGCCCCAATCACCTGGTTGGGGAACAGCACTCGAAACACCGGATACATCGTGCGCAGCAGGCGGTAGCTGAAATTGGGTTCCTTCCGCGGCTCCACGGGATAGATGTACGCGGGTCGGAAGATGTAAACGGAAGGAAAGCCCTCAGCGAGCAGCGCCTTTTCGGCCTCTCCCTTATAGCGTGCGAAAGGCATCCGACTCTTTCCCGTAGGGTCCGCGCCGCTCCCGCTCAAAAATGAGAACGCTGCGTTGGGGCTATTCCCGTGGAGAACTCGCGCGAATGCGACGGTGTAATCAACTGTTATGGTACGGAGTTCTGCGTCCGACACCACGCTGGTATAGGCGCCCAAGCAAAAGACCGCTGCGTCCTGACCCGAAAGCACTTCTGCGAGTGCGGAGCAGTCCCCGAAGTCAGGGTGCAGAACCTCTTGCAACTTGGGATTCGAGATGCCGACCGTCCGGCGCCCAATAACCGTCACACGTTCGACGGCAGGATGCTCGAGTGCGTATCGAAGAGCATACCCACCGACCATGCCCGTCGCTCCCGCAATGACGAGTCGCTTCATGATAGGGGGCGCTCGTCCACCCAGTCCACGTAGAGCAAGCGCTCCGCAAACAGCCAGACGCCAGCCATCTTCACGAACGTATCGTGATAGCGGAGCGAGGCCAGCATCAACCGCCGCTTTCCGTCATCGAGCGTGACGTGATGCGCCAGGCAGTAAGCCTCCCCGGTGGCTTGGTCGCCTGTCAGCGTGAAGATTGTGCTCTGTCCGACGAAGTGTGTGGTGGAGTCGTACTGGTTTAGTTCTGCAAAGACGGGAGCGAGCGCCTCTCGCGAGTGCAGATCCTGGGAGGGTTTCGGATCTTTCGCGTTCATGTACACCACGAAGTGGGTGTCTGCGGTAAAGAGTGCCATCTGGCCTTTCGCATCGCGACGATCGGCGCAATGCGCGTAGGCCTCAATTAGTTCTCGGATCGCGAGACGATCCGCGGCTTCGTTGGGAGAGATCGTCAAGTGCTGGCTCATGAGAGGGCTCCTTAGGACTCAAGGATGGCCCGGGTTTCGAGAAACGCCTCGATCCCGTATCGGCCATATTCGCGCCCGACGCCGGAGTATTTGAATCCTCCCCAGGGTGCCTGCGGATCATCCGTCATGCCGTTGATCACAACGCGCCCGGCCCGTATCTGTGAGGCCACGCGATGCGCGCGCTGGAGGTCGGTCCCTAGGACGGAGGCGTGCAGACCATATTTAGAGTCGTTGGCGATCCGGATCGCCTCATCCTCGGAGCCATAAGTGATGACACACAGAACGGGGCCGAAAATCTCTTCCTGGGCGATCGTCATATCGTTTTTCACGTTAACGAACACCGTGGGCTTAACGAAGTAACCCGCTTCGAAGCCTACCGGATGACCCTCCCCACCGGCGAGAACCTCCGCGCCTTCTTCGATGCCCTTGCGGATATAAGACTGCACGCGTTCGTACTGATTCTGCGACACCATCGGTCCAATGGCGGTCTTGGGATCAGCAGGATCACCGACGGTATAGACGCGCATCGCGTCGCGTATGCCCCGCTTTATTTCGTCGAGCCGACTTTTCGGCACGAGGAGGCGCGTCCCCGCAGCGCAGGCTTGTCCGCTGTTCAAAAACGCCATCTGGAGAGCCGACGGAATCGCCTGGTCGAGAGCGGCATCATCGAGCAGGATGGTGGGCGATTTGCCGCCCAGTTCCAGCGTGACGCGCTTCATTGTCGCTGCGCCATCGCGCATGATCCGCTCGCCCACGGTCACCGAGCCCGTGAAAGAGATCTTGTCGACGTCCGGATTACGCACGAGCTCAGCGCCGACCACATCTCCGCGGCCTATAACGACGTTGCAAACCCCCTTGGGGAGCTTAGCCGCGTTCAGACACTCGAGCATCACCTCCGTCTGAAGCGAACTCAGCTCACTCGGCTTGATGACGACCGTACAACCGGCGGCCAAGGCGGAGGCCAGCTTGAGGCAAATGAATAGCGCGTTGGCGTTCCACGCGGTAATCAAACCGGCCACGCCGACCGGTTCCAAGGTGACAATTGTCTTGCCCCAGCTTTGGGTCATTGGCAGCTCTTCGAGTCCTTTCTCGGCGGCCAGGAATGCATTGGCCCCCGACTGCACGATGGGCCTGGCGAACCGCACAACACCTCCGTACTCCTCCACCATCGCGGCCGTGAGATCATCGATGCGCGCTGAGACGGCCTGATGCAGGCGGCGTAAGGTGCTGGCGCGCTCTTCCTTCGTCGTCTGGCCATAAGTGGCAAAGGCGCGCCTGGCCGCGTCGATGGCGCGCCGCGTGTCCTCTTCGTCGCCCAGCGTGACGCGGGCGATCACCTTGCCGTCGGTCGGACGGATGATGTCCATGACTTCCTGGCCATGGGATTCAACGAACCCACCATCGATGTAGTGGGCGGTGATTGTCTTGATCGTGTCTCTTTCTGCGAGCGTTTTCATCGGGCCCCTCCTTATATAAGTAACTACTGTCCGAACGATGTGACGACAACCCGGTTGAGCGAGCCGTCTTCCAGCGCCGCGTAACCCTCATTTACCTCGCGCAGCGAGATCCTTCTCGAAACCAGGTCGTCCAGGTTCATCCGGCCTTGCAGGTAAAGCTGTGCGTACATCGGGATGTCACGCTTCGCGTTAGTCGAGCCGAAATTCACACCTAGGACGCGCTTCTGGCCACCGATCGCGCCAAAGATGTTCAAACTAATGTCGACTTCGGGTTTTGCCACCCCGACCAGGTAGAGTCCACCCCCCACGCCAAGCATTTCGAGGCCCTCCTCGGCCACCAACTTCAGTCCCACGAAATCAAAGACGTGATCAGCACCTCCCGGCAGAAGGTCGCGCACGGCTTCAACCGGTTTGCTCTTCGTGGAGTCGATGACATCGGTCGCCCCGAATCGTTGGGCCGCGTCGAGTCGCTTCTGTTGGATGTCAATCACAACGATCCTTGAAGCGCCGGCTATGCGCGCGCCGCTTACAGCATTGAGCCCGACCCCTCCAGCGCCAAAGATCACGACCGAGTCACCGGCGCTCACGTTGGCCGTGTTCAAGACCGAGCCAGCGCCCGTTACGACGCCGCAGCCGAGCAATGCAGCCTGGGCGAAGGGAATCTCCTTCGGTACCACAGCGAGCTGGTTTTCATGGATGAGTGCCTGTTCGGCAAAGCCACCCAGCCCGAAACCCTGGAACAAACCGATCCCGTTGCGGCTCAAGCGCGGAGCATCGCTTGGTCGGCGCAGTGTCGACTCCGGATGTTGGCACTGGAAGGAGCGGCCAGAAAGACATCGCGCGCACCCTCCGCACGACTGCGCGAGAGACCCTACAACGTGATCTCCGACACGGAAATGCGTGACATCAGGACCGATCGCTGCCACGATCCCCGCGACCTCGTGACCCAACACCGATGGTGTAGGCGCGATATCGTGAGTGGCGAACAGGAGATCCGTGTGACAGAGGCCTGACGCTTGCACGTCGACAAGAACCTCGCGACCTATTGGCGAGGCGATCTCCACGTCTTCGAAATCAAACCCCCGACCCAATGTGTTCAGGACAAGTGCTTTCATATCTGGCCCTTAATTTGCGATAATCAGGATCGATACGTCTAAGATTTTGTTTTTATCGATCTAATACCTAGAAGGTATCAAATGGAACTTCGGCATTTGCGGTATTTCGTCGGCGTTGGAGAAGAGCAACATTTCGGACGAGCCGCCGAGCGCCTCCATGTCGCTCAGCCGGCCCTGTCGCGGCAGATCCATGATTTAGAGAGGGAGATGGGATTCCTTCTGTTCGACCGATTGCCCCGAGGAGTCCGATTGAGCGCGGCGGGCAAATTGTTTTTGAGCGATGCGCGACGTATCTTGCAAGACGTCGATGAGGCGAAGCGCCGTGCCGAGCGGATAGCCCTTGGCAAAGCCGGTACGCTTCGAATCGGAATTGCCACCGCGGTATCCTGGCATGGATTGGTCGTAGACTCCTTTCGCGAATTCCGGCGCCGGCAACCGGACGTGGAGCTAGAGCTACATCACCTACTTTCTGTTCATCAGGTTGAAGCCATCCTGTCCGGCCGACTGGATGCCGGGTTTGCCGCTAGTATGACACCCTGGGACAAGGATTTGGCACACTGGGAATTCGCGCAGGATAGAATGGTCCTGGCAGTGCCCACAGGTCATGCACTAACGAAGCGAGAAACAGTTCGATTGCGGGATCTGCGGAACATTCCGTTCGTCTGGTTCCCCCGCTGGGTCAATCCATTATTCTATGATCGAATGATGCGGGCGTGTGCTCGCGGCGGGCTAAGCGCTCCACGGATTGTTCAGGAGGCAACAGATCGCGACACCAATTTAGGTCTTGTCCTGTGCCGGATCGGGCTCTCTTGGCAACCCGAAACCGTGCGTTGGCACTGCCCCCGAGGCATTGTTTTGCTCCCCGTTGTTGATATGAATGTCCGGCTCCCGTTTAACCTAATCTGGAAGAAGGACAATTCGTCGCCTTTGCTACAGAAATTTGTTGCTCAAGTAGAAGCGGAAAAAATAACCCAGCGAAATTGAAAGGAGTCACGCGAGATAGGAAAAGCGCACGCACGGCGTGGGTTTTTATCGGTTCGCCTCAGCAGGGGACAGCCGCTCCCGCCAAAGCACTCACCCTCAAATTGCCGGGGGAACAACCTAGAGGTATCTGTCAGCCGGAGAGGCTAAGAGCAGTATTGGTTAAATGTGCGATGAAGTTGGGGTATGAGTGACGGGATAATGGGAAACAGTCGATTTGTTTTGTAACCACGTGTTAGCGAAGCATTTGTGGGGTTATGCTAGGTGATCGAAGAGCTTCAAATTCACGATGCTCCATGAAGGGAAATGTGCCAGACGAATTGAGCACCGGAAGGAAAGAATATCTTTCGCGTCTCGTGGGAATCGCGGAGAAAGTTGCCGCGCTGCGGAAGTGGATTGACGGTCAAAGAGACGCGGTTATGGGCCCCCTGCAAAGCGAACTGAATAGCGCGGCCTTTCCTTGGCTTCACGAGCAGCATGACCAGGTTGACCTGATTTTGGTCAACCTTGGGAACGCAATCCGGCTGTGCTCTGGCCCGAAGTGATCAGGTTCAACCGCGCAAAATACAGGCATCTCTGTATTTCGGAAGCATCTGATTTTGGGTATTTTCTGTGCATGTCTCGCTCACACACAAATGCAAGAAGGGGTGCTTCTTGCCTCGGACACAATTCAGCGAATTGCAAAACGCTTTAGAGAATGTGGTAATTGAACTGAGAGTCGCCAAAGATGCTCGCGACAGACGAGAGCTTCTGCACCAGATGCTCCGACTCATTGTAGAGGCTGACGCGATTCTGCGGGAGCAGCCTCTAACCAATTCCGCACGAGCGGGCGCTGCCGGCTGACGGGGTATATATGCGCTCCGCGTATGGACAACAGGACAAAAGTCCTGGCTTCGTCTTCTGAAGCGGGGTATCAGAGTATCAAGATTACGGGCCGTAATACCCTGATAATATTAGTATTCTGATACCCTGACCGCGTACAGATGATACTCTGGACCTTTGAGGTCGGGTGGGATGATACCGATGGCAAGAGCGTTGGCGACACCATAGGCGTGTGTGACGTATTGATTCTTAGCTTCTGTCCAGGCTTCTTCCAGAGCAAGCCTGAAACTGCCAGCCGGGTATGCGTTTAAGGTTTTCAGTAGGCGGCGGATAGTAGGCGAGAGTACTAAGTTTCTAATACCCTCGTTTTATTGGCTTTCATGATTACGGCGGAGAGGGTGGGATTCGAACCCACGGTCGAGTTTCCCCGACACTCGCTTTCGAGGCGAGCTCCTTCAACCGCTCGGACACCTCTCCGCGGTTCTTCTCTCATTCTAGCGGAGCCGTGACTGCTGGGCAACGCTGGTCAGCTTGGCGGTTGCGGGCTTCGCGTCCGCCAAGGTTACGGCTTCCGTGCCGCGCGCATGCGAAACGGCAAAAAGGCCGGAACACGCTTGCGATATGCTTCATAGCCGGGGCCGAATCGAGCCGCTAGTTCCTTTTCCTCGAGGCGGATCACAATCAGGGCGAAGGGGTACCAATACAATAGGACGACCCATAGCAGCGGAGCCCCGGCCAGCAACGCGGCGCCCAGGACCGCGCAGAACATTCCTGCATATCGCGGGTGGCGCACCCGGGCATATAGCCCGCCCGAAAACATTTCACCCGTGCCGGTAAGTTCCGCGTGGCCAACGAGTCTTCGAGTGCCGAGTTCGCGTTCGACTCGCGCGAAAAGATATCCTTCGACAGCGATCAGAGCAAATCCCGCGGCCATCGCGAACCAGGATGGGCGCGTAGAGCCGAGCAGCAGGTGCCGGAAAAACCACAGCGCCACTCCGCCGCAAATCCACGCGGTGAGCCCCGCAAACCAGCACGCGGCGCGAACGCGACTCCGCCAGAACGAATGGAATGGGTGAACAATCAGCCAGTAGATCGGTATCGGCAATTCAAAGAATAGAACGAACCCGGCGACGCCATGGAGGAAACGCATTCAAATCGCTTTCTGATGTTTTTTCGCGAACCACGCGTGCAGAGGCGAGTAACCGATCACGCCGAGAACCAGCAGCGTCCCTCCCACAACCAGCCAGGCCCATTGCGTCCAGCCCTGGTCCGCGCCCCACAATCCCCAGCTTGTCACGGCAGCGCCCGCCACAAGATATAGGAGGCGCGCCATCCCCGCAATGTTCGGCTCCGCTGCCATTCACGAACCTCAGCCATCGACGATATAGAGCGCAAGGCATCTTATCAGATGTTTTGCGCTTGATTTGCTTTTGCGGCTGGATTCGTTGAGGCCGTCCGTTTTCAGGGCGGGCAACAGTTCGTTCCATCCTCCATGAAACAAAATCGCTATGCCTCTTGCGCCGAGCGGCCCCTGCCAGGACGGGGTTGACGCGGCGCCGAGTTCCGAGGGAGGATGCTGGCGCAGTTTGGCCAACTCAAGGAGGCACAATTGAGCGCTCTTGAAAAGTCATCCTGGAAAACCATGGAAATTGAAAAACTGAACGACAAGCTTTCGCGACAGATGATTTCCGGGGAAAATGCCACGATTTCCCAGCTCTTGCTGAAAAAAGGCGCCGCGGTCCCGCGCCACTCCCATATGAATGAACAATATTCGTGGATCATTTCCGGCGCGTTGAAATTTGTGTTCGATGATCGCGAAATTTTGGTCGGGGCGGGCGAAATTATTTTAATACCGGCAAACGTGGCGCACTCGGCGGTGGCGCTGGAGGATACCGTGGACGTCGACATCTTCGCCCCGCGCCGCGAGGACTGGATCCGCAAAGAGGATTCTTACCTTCGCAAGTGAAACCGCCGCAGCGCGAGTCCGGCTGGAAACCTTTCACCCACCTGCGCGTCAAATGACAATAGGCAGAAAGCTTGCCGTGATTCCGCGCGGCGCCTGCAGGTATAATATCTGGATGCTTTTGCGCGCCGCATGTTCCCTTGCGAGGTCGGAATGAAATTCCCCTGTAAAAGACTGCGTTCTTGCGTGTCGCAGGCAGCAGCGGTTCTTGGCGTGGCTGTACTGCTGGGCGCGGTTGCGCGCGCCGACCGGCCTTACGCGCCAAGCCGCGATTACCACTTGCAGAACGTGCGCGTCTCGCTGCACTTTGACCTCGATCAACGTAAAGTGATCGGCGATGTCACGCACACACTGTCCACCTTGCGCGACGGCGTGACGCATTTGGACTTCGATTGCGCGGAGCTCACGGTTTCGAGCGCGCGCGTCAACGGGAAGAACGCCACATTCGACCTTGGCAACGACAAATTGAGGGTGCAACTGGCTCAGCCCGCGAAATCCGGAGAAAAATTCGAAGTCGAATTGAAGTACGAAGGCAAGCCGACCTCCGGGCTTTTTTTCATTCTCCCCGACAAGGACGATCCCCGCCGGGCCAGGGAAATCTGGACGCAGGGAGAAGCGGAAGACACGCACCACTACATCCCCATCTACGATTATCCCAACGACCGCACGACCTCCGAAATGATTCTGACCGTGCCGGGGGACTGGCTCACCGTTTCCAATGGGAAACTGCTTGGCGTCCAGGACGCGCCCAACGGGCAGAAGACCTGGACGTGGCGGCAGTCGTTGCCGGTTTCAACGTATCTGATTTCCTTCGTGGCCGGCGAATACAAGGAAAAGAAAGATACCTGGCGAAACATTCCGATTACCTACAATGTCCCGCGCGGAATGGAAGACACGATCGACCCCACCTTCAGCCACACCAAGGAAATGCTCACTTTTTTTTCGGACCGCTTCGGCGTCCCATATCCGTGGGAGCAATACGCGCAGACAGCCGTCGATGATTTTGTCGCTTCCGGCATGGAGAACGTGAGCGCAACAACGCTGGCGGCGCGCGACATTTTGCACTCCGAATTCGCATCGGAAAAACCCGAAGCGGTGGATGGCCTGATATCCCACGAGGTGACGCATCAGTGGTTCGGGGATCTGGTCACGTGCAAGGACTGGACTAATACGTGGCTGAATGAAGGCTTCGCGACGTTTGGCGCCACACTGTGGGAAGAGCATTACTACGGCGTGGACGCGTCCTCTTTCCGCTACTGGCGCGAGCAGAATAGCTGGATGCAGTCGAGGGAACTCTACCCGATCCCAATCGTCACGCGGGAGATCAACGATTCGGTGGAATACGTCGGCAACGTCTACGACAAAGCGGGCTGGGTGATCCACATGCTCCGCGAAGAGATGGGCGACGAGGCGTTCTTCCGCGCGCTCAAACACTATCTCGAAACGAACCGCCTGCAAAATGTGGTCAGCGCGGACCTGGCCAAGGCCATCGAGGAGTCTTCCAGCAGGAACGTCGACCAGTTCTTTGATCAATGGATTTACGGCGCCGGCGCGCCGCGATTCACCGTGCGATCCACCTATGATGGTGCGGGCAAGAAGGTCAGCATTAGCGTCAAGCAAACGCAAAAAGTGGAGGAACACGTCGGATTATTCCGTGTTCCGATTGAAGTTTCGATAACCACTTCGAGCGGCGAGAAGGTCTTCCCCATCGAAGTCTCCAAAGCCGATGAAACGTTTTCTTTCCCTGTGGATGGGCCGCCGCTGATGGTGCTCTTTGACAAGGGCGACAAGATTCTGAAATCCGTTGATTTCCAGAAGTCGCCGGAAGAATGGATCCGGCAACTGCAGACTGCGCCGGATGTTCCGGACCGCGCCGACGCGGCTCAGGCCCTCGGCAATCTTCGCGATATCGAAGCCGCGGCAAATGCCCTGGGAGAGGCGGCGCTGCATGACAAGTTCTGGGGCGTGCGCGAAGAAGCATTGCGCTCGCTTGGGCGCATCAGCTCCCCGCAAGCGCGAAAGCAGGTGCTGGCCGCGCTTTCCAATGAACAGCCCTGGGTGCGCGCCGTGGCCGTCGATCAGCTGGGCAAGTTTCGCGGTGACGAGGAAATCGCCAAGCGCCTGCAAAACATCTTCAAAGACGACAAAGCGTATTCCGTGCGCAGCGCGGCATTGCAATCCCTGGCTTTGGACAAGGCGCCCAACGCCGAATCCATCCTGGAAAAGACGCTCACCATTTCTTCACCCGATGATGTGCTGCGGAGCGCCGCGCTTCGCGCCATGGGCTCGCTGGGGGACAACTCCGTCGTTCCGGCGCTGGTCGAATGGTCGTCGCCGGGAAAGCCGTCCGCGCTGCGGGGCGTCGCCATCGGATCGCTGGGACGCGTGGATCTGAATAATCATGACATCACTGCGCGCTTGATATCGTATTTGAATGAACCCTCCTTCGACATCCGCTACGCGTCCATTTTTGCGCTGGGGCGCCGCGGCGATCCCACGGCCGTCGAGCCTCTCGAGGCGCTGCTAAAGACCGGACAGTTGTCGATCGGCGTTCCTCATGCCCTGGAAGATTTGATCACGCAGCTGAAGAATAAAGCCGGGCAGCAGAAGGGAACGTCCGCAGCGGACCCCAAAGATGATGATGCCGCCGGCGCAGCATCTAAAAACAATCAAGCGGTTCTCGACCGGCTCGATCATCTCGAACATCAGCTCTCGGACATGAATGACCGTCTGCGCCGGATCGAGGCATCCCTGCCGGGGAGCAAGAGCGATTGAATTGGACCGTCACTCGTGATCCGCAACTCGCGGAAAACTTTTCTCCGCGGCGCCCGGCCATCCTAGCAATTTGGCGAAGGCCAACAACGGGCCAAGCTGCTGCAACTATGATGGCGCTATCGCTGCTATTTACCCCGTCAAGTCAGCGTAGGCTATAATGCGGCCTGCCAGGTGGCCCTTGCCTACCTCCGGAAAATTGGCAAAATTCGGACCCGTGGTCGCGGGTCTACTGATCGCCCTTCTGGTTGTCGTCATCGAAGGATTCCGCGAGCCTCCCGTCAATCGCTTGCTTTCCGGCGTTCTGCAATCTGCTGTGGTTTTTGGGTCCGCTTATTGCTTGGGGCAGGTGGCACGGCAGACGCGCGGATATTTGCGCCAACTCTGGATGCTCCTTACCGCCTCGCTTTTGATCAGCGGTGCCGCGAAGGCGCTAGAGGCTTATTGCCAAAGATTTGCTCATGAACTGGGTGTGGGGGCGCGGCCTTCGGATGCCTTGTTTATACTTTGGTTAACGCCTGCGGTCATGATGTTCCTCCCTCCGTCCGCGGACGAAAAAGGCGAAAGCGAGCAGGCTCGACTGCAGTCGGAAAACATGTTCTCTGCCGCCTTCCGCTTGAGCCCAGATGCCATGGCGATCAACGCGGTCCTGGGTGGGCAGTTTCTAGAAGTCAATGACACTTTTACTCGCCTTGTCGGTTACACGCGGGAAGAGATTGTCGGAAAGACAGTATTAGAAATGAACTTGTGGGTTGACCTTCACCATCGGGCAAGGGTCATGGCCAAACTCCAGGATGGATTGGAAGTGCGGGACGAGGAGTTTTATTGCCGCACCAAGTCCGGAGAAACGCGCATCTTCCTGTTTTCAGGAAAGGTCATCGAGCAGGGCGGAAGGCCGCTTGCCCTGACCCTCGCTCGGGACATTACAGCACGCAAGAAAATAGAAGAGGCGCTCCGCGCCAGCGAAGAGCGATTCCGCAACCTCATTCAAGACTTGCACGTGGGCATTCTCCTCCTCGGACCTGCTACGGAAGCTATTTTCGCCAATCAGGCGGCTCTCGATATGTTTGGTTTGAGATGGGAGCAGGCCATGGGGAACAATATTTCACAGACATTTACTCCCATTGGGGAAGACGGAACGAACCTCCCTCGATCGATGTTGCCCGGAGTTCGAGCGATCGAAACCAAGCAGACGATTCGCAATCAGGTGGTGGGGTGGCGCCGGTCGGAATCGAGCGACGTCCTATGGACTTTGATTGGCGCAATCCCCCAATTTGCCGGCCAGGGAGAAATTACCGGCGTCATTCTATCCCTCACAAATATAACGGAGCTAAAGAAAGCGGAAGAGGCCCTTCGCGCCAACGAGGAGCTATTCCGCACTCTGGTTCAAAGCTCGGATGTGGGTGTGGTGCTGTATGGGCCGAATCTCGAGATCCAATTCGCCAATCGGGCAAGCCTCGCAATGTTCGGGAAGAGAGAAGAGCAAGTCTTAGGAAAGGAAGGCATTGATCTAAGTTTGACGCCACTTACAGAGGACGGAAAGGCAATGCCGCTCTCGATGCGCGCGGTACCACGCGTGATCGCAACACGGCAGGCGATCTTGAATGAGGTGACGGGTTGGCGGCGCGTGGGCTCCAATGACGTTTTGTGGCTTCAAGGCGGAGCCGTACCATTGTTTGGCAAAAACGGCGATCTGGATAAGGTCATCACATCGTTTATCGACATCACCAAACGGAAGCGGGCGGAAGAAGCGCTCCGCGCCAGCGAGGAACGATTCCGGACTCTGGTTGAAAACTTGCATGTCGGTGTCGTTTTGCTTGGGCCGAATCAGGAATCTCAATATGCAAACCGGGCCAGCTCCAAAATGTTCGGGCTACAGGAAAACCAAAGTTTGGGGAAGAGCTTGATGGATCTTGGACTGACTCCCGTTAACGAGGATGGAACGGAAATGCCACACTCGATGCGCCCTGTGGCGCAAGCGTTTTCGACCAGGCAAGCCATTTTGAATTGGACGATGGGTTGGCGGCTCGCAGATTCAAATGACGTCGTGTGGATTCAAGGGGAAGCCGTGCCGCTGTTTGGCAAGAACGGCGACCTGGAAGGCGTGATCGCGGCGTATAGCGACATCACCAAACGGAAGCAGGCAGAAGAGGCGCTGCACCACCTGTCGACACGATTGCTTCAACTCCAGGACGAAGAGCGCCGGCACATTGGCCGGGAACTCCACGACGTTCTGGCACAGAGCGTGATGGCTGTAAATCTGGATTTGGCACAAGTCGCGCGCTCGTCGGTTCCCCTGGACAAGCAGGCAAAAAAAGCGCTTTCGGAAGCCCGTGGTGTCCTGGGGGAGATGTCGCGAGAGATTCGAACACTCTCTTATCTTATGCATCCTCCGGTGTTGGACGAGTTGGGCTTGGCGTCGGCGATTCAAGAATATGCCACTGGATTCAGCGAGCGAAGCGGGATTACATTGGAACTGGACATCCAGTCGGGCTTTGGACGGCTGCCTCAGGAGGCCGAAACGGCGCTGTTCCGCATTGTGCAAGAGAGCCTCGCGAATATCCAGCGGCACTCCGGCAGCCGGACTGCGAGAATTCGTTTGTGCGCGGTCGATTCCTCTATCGAACTACATGTGAGCGATCAAGGCCGGGGGATGCACCGGTTGACGGCGGAGCGCGGGAACGGCGTGGGAACCCGCCTGGGAGTCGGAATTCTCGGGATGCGCGAGCGCATGACGCAACTCGGAGGAAGGCTCGAAGTGGAATCTACCCCATCGGGAACGACAGTGCGGGCTACTATTCCTCTGATGACTGGGGTCTCGAATGCCTCTCCGCATTCTCGTGGCGGATGATCATCACATCGTACGCACCGGGCTCCGGACCCTCCTGGAGACCAAGCGCGGGTGGCAGGTCTGCGCGGAGGCCTCTAACGGCCGGGAAGCAGTCGAAAAGGCCGGCAAAATGAAGCCCGACGTGGCCGTCCTGGATATCGGAATGCCTTTGCTGAATGGGATTGAAGCTACTCGGCAGATCCGTAAGATTTCACCGCAAACGGAAGTTCTCATATTAACCATGCACGATTCTGAACTCATGATCCAAGGGGTTCTGGAAGCGGGAGCCCGCGGGTACATCCTGAAAGACGATGCGGATCGCAATTTGCTCGCGGCCGTGGAAGCGCTCCGGCTTCACAAGCCGTACTTTTCCACGCGAGTATCCGCGGCTGCGCCCAAAACGGCGCTGACTTCCGGCGAGAGTACCACACGAACACGGCGCCGCTTGACGCCCCGTGAGCGCGAAATCCTGCAACTCCTGGCCGAAGGGAAAGGCAACAAGGAAATCGCCGAATTCCTGAGTATCAGCGTGAAAACGGCGGAGACGCACCGCGCCAATATCATGCTCAAACTCAATTTTCACTCGATCACGGAGCTAGTCCGCTACGCGGTGCGCAACCAGATTATCCAGAGTTAGAACTGAACTTTTGTCTCTACATGCAATTCCTTAGGGAATCAGCCGAATTTCAATCTCCTTCCCGGCAAGGCAAAATGCAAAGCGGATTAGAACGTTCCCCGATCTGTAGGAGTGTGCAATGGTCCCCGGCAATCGCCGAATTCGCATCCTGGTCGCGGATGACTCGCGGAAAGCTTTGCTCTCGGTTTGCAAATACCTCGAGTTCGAGGGAAATTTCGAAATCGTCGCGACCGCTACCGATGGCCAGCAACTCTTGCGCAAAACACAGACCTACCGCCCCGACCTAGTTTTAACTGATTTGAGCATTCCACGAATCAATGGACTCCAGGCGGCGACCCTGCTGCGAAGGACCTTTCCTAAACTGCGCATCATTATCTTCACAGAATTGACCGGTCTTTCTCTTCGGGACGAGTGCCTGCGATCCGGCGCCGATGGCTTTGTCGAAAAAAGCCAAATGCCTGAAAAACTGATGGAGGAGGTCCGCAGGCTTTTCCCGGACAATCCCGCACAACAGTGACTTTCCATACGCCACATCGTCCTAGCAAACCGCTGAAGGGCGTCCAAACTGGGACGGAAACGGTATTACTGGTGGAAGATGCCGAACCGCTCCGGACTCTGACCAAAGAAATCCTGGAACGTGGCGGCTACACGGTACTTGAGGCCGCCAATGGTATGGAGGCCATTCAAGTTGCGCACGACTCTTATGGCCCAATCCATCTGCTCCTGACCGATGTAATCATGCCGGTCCTGGGAGGCGAACAACTCGCTGCACAATTGACGCGAGTCCGCCCCAACATGAAGGTGCTGTACATGTCGGGATATCCGAATGAGGGAATCGCTTGGTCGGGAATGCTGGCGTCTGCAGTGATGCTCCTCGAAAAGCCCTTTACCCGCGAGATGCTTATGCGAAGAGTACGGCAGGCGCTTGACGACGAGCAAGAAGACACTTCGTGCTAGCCCTTCCCGCTGCAGCAATTTGTGGCACGAATTTCAGATAACGCAAGCGGGTTCATTCCGGGAAAGCGTTGCAATCGTTTCCCTCTAGCCATTTTATTCCGCGAGCAGAATGCGCAGGTCGCGCAGATTGTTTCCCGTAGGGCCGGTTTCGATCGTGTCGCCCAGGGCGCGGAAGAAGTTGTAGGAATCGCTGCGCCGGGAATAATCGGCTGGGTCAAGCCCCAGGGATTGCCCGCGCGCCAGGGTTTCGCCGTCAGCGACGGCTCCCGCCGCGGGACTGGAACCATCGACACCGTCTGTGCCCGCGCTCAGCACCGCAATCTTGCAGCTTGCAATTTTCCTCACGGCATCGAGCACGAACGCTAGGTTTCTTCCGCCGACTCCGTCGCCTGTCACCGGGGAGCTGACTTCGCCATCCGCGATCACGGCCACGGACTTGGCGGGATTGGCCGCTTTGAGCGCCCCAAGCTGTGCCAGCAAAAAATCCACGGCCTTTTCCACCGGCCAATTATCCGTGGTGTTGTCGCATACGGTGATAAATTCCGCGGATTCCGAAGCGCGGTGCGCGGCATGAAACAAATCGTGGCGTCCGAGCAAGATCTGAAACGCGGCGCGCCGCGAGTCAAACGCAGGCTCGCCCGCCTTCGGAGTTTCGGGGATGGACTCAGGATGTTCGAACGACGTTCGAATGTTCGCAGGCATCCTCGAAAGTAAATCGTAACGGCGGACCACGCCGCACGCGTCCGAAACCGTTGTCGGATCAGGAAGCGTCGGGCCGGACGCCAGCGCGGACTCCTGCCCTTCGGGCACATCCGTAACGCCGAGCGTGATCTTCATTGCCGAGCCCGCAGCGACGGCCATGCGTCCACCTTTTACCGCTGACAGATGCTTGCGCACGGCGTTGATTTCACCGATCGAGGCCCCGCAAGTGACCAGCACACGATTCAGCGCCTGCATATCTTCCAGCGTGACGCCTTGATCGAGCGGAAGCTCGACAAGCGCCGAACCTCCGCCTGATAAAAGAAAGAAAACCAGAGTGTGTTGATTGGCGGTGGCGAGTAAATCCAGAATCGCGCGTCCGGCTGCGAGGCTCCCTTGATTTGGAACGGGATGGCCTGCAACGATCTCGCGAAAACCTTCAGGCAAGCTGGATGAAGCGTTTGGGGCAATTACAATGCCTTCCGTGCGGAAATCCGGGGAAAGCAATTCGGCAAGTCCGCGGGCCATCGCCACGGACGCTTTGCCGATGGCCACGGTACAAATCCGTTCGAACGCGGCAAGATCGATGGGGGCGCCGTTCACGAAAATCCGCGAGCCTGCGCGGCCCAGCTTGCGGTGCATCGCCAAGGGGATGTCGATCGCCGCTAGAGTCTCGCGAAACATCCGGAGCGCGGCTTGTTTGAGGTCGGCCATTGGCGGGGTCCACTAGCGCAGGCTTCAGCCTGTGGGTTTTGACTCTCAGGCCCGCAAAAACCCACATGCTGAAGCCTGCGCTACTCAGAGCTACCCTTTCACAAACGCGGCCACGCCCGCGCGCGCCACTTCCGTGTCCTCGTCTTCGGTTCCCGCGCTCACGCCGATTCCTCCCACGCATTGGCCACTCACTTCGAGCATGAGGCCGCCGCGGATGGGCGTCTGGTGCGCGCGGCTTCCAATCGCCAGACCCAGCGACAGGAGAACGCTCACTTCGTCGCCGCTGCGAGCGGGGCCTGTGTTCTGGCGGCGGATGGCCGCGGCATGCGCTTTGTTGATCGCGATATCAATCGAAGCGGGCTTCGCGCCGTCCATGCGCGCGAATGCCAGCAAGTGGCCGCCGTCGTCCACCACGGCGATATTCATGGGCACACCAATGCGAGCGGCTTGGGCTTTGGCCCCGTCCAATATAGCCTCCGCGCCTTCGAGCGTGAGTTTCGGATGATTGAGCGATACGTGCGCCATTTCTTGTCCTCCCGGTTTGAGTGATTGTGAACTCTTTTACTGCGCGAGTCATGCCTCATCCCGCCATGCAATTCAATTTTGCCGCAGCGCCTCCGGGTTCAATATCGTTGGCGGACGCTTGCCGTCGAAGAAGGCGATCGCGTTTTCGACCGCAATCAGCGCCATTCGCGTGCGTGTTTCGACGGAGGCCGATCCAAGATGCGGCGCCAGGACCACGTTATCGCGGCGCAAACCATCGGGGATAAGCGGTTCGCGCTCGAACACATCGAGCGCCGCGCCGGCAATGAGGCCCCGTTCGAGCGCTTCGATAAGCGCCGCTTCCTGCACAACTGGACCACGCGTGGTGTTGATCAGGAAAGCTGTCCGCTTCATTTTCGCAAGTTCCGCGGGCCCAACCAATCCTCGCGTGTCAGCATTGAGCGGAACATGGAGAGATACAAAATCGGCCTGCTCGAACACCGCGTCGCGCGACACGTACTCGGCGTTCAGCTCCTTTTCGATTTCGACCGCGGCACGCGTGGTGCTGTTGTAGAGAATGCGCATGCGGAATCCCGAAGCGCGACGCGCCACGGCGCGTCCGATCCGGCCGAGTCCGATGATGCCCAGTGTTTTGCCCCAGATGTCAGTCCCGCAGAGTTGGTCGAGGTTCCATTTCGTCCACCCGCCGGACCTTGCCATGCGGTCTCCTTCAACCAGGCGCCTCGCGACGGCCATTAGCAGAGTCCACGCAAAATCGGCGGTGGTCTCATCCAGTACGCCGGGGGTGTTGGTTACGGCGACGTTTCGTTCGGTGCATGCGGGGACGTTGATATTGTCGAAGCCGACCGCGACATTCGCAACAATCCGCAGATTTGGCCCTGCCGCGTCAAGCAGTTCGCGATCGACTTTTTCAGTGAGCAGACAGATGAGCGCGTCCTTGCCGGAAACGCGTTGCAAGACTTCCGCGCGTGGAGGGCGCTCTTCCCCTGTCCAGTATTCGACATTAAAGCGCTCCGCAAGTTTCTCTCGCGGCTCCTCAAACAAGACATGCGTGGAAAACAATTTCGGTTTGTTCACCCGAGGCCTCGGCGCTTGAAAAGCAACTGGGGAGAGTAACACAAGTGAGCCCGGAAATAGTGAGGCTGGCTTCAGTCCGTGGGGTTCAGTTCTTGCAAGTACGTAACCCCACCGGTTGAAGCCTGCGCTACTAACCCCTGCCCTAATGCGGAAGTTTGATGACTCGTTTGGGAGTTCTCCAGCCGGGTGGGCCGAAATGCAATGTGACCGTAGCGCCGCGCATGAGCGGCGAGGCCTCCAGCACGGGCGCGATCACCTTAAAGATTGCCTCGGCGTCCGGTCCGTTTACGAAGTACCGGCCTTCGCTGCCGTCGGCGGGGATGGCGTGCCCGTCGTATTCACCGACTTTAGCCTCGTTAATTGCGATTTGAATCTCGTCCCCGAGCGAATATACATATTGAAAATTGGTGGAACCATAAGCGAAATGCACTTCTACTTCCTGCTCCAACGGGCCACCCTTCGCCGCGTTTCTTGAGCCAAAAAGTTTTGACAGCAGGCCCATGGACTCTCAGCTCCACTTATATCGAAATACGATACGGTCGCGTTAAAGAGATAAATCTCGCCGAAAGATCATCGGAGAGCTGGGCTACCGTTTCTTGCTCCATCATTGAAGACAATCTTAACCCGATCAATATCATTTTCGCGAATTTTCTGGCCGCAAAAAATCCGGATATCCCTGGCTGGTTCAGGGCGCAACGATTCAGTAGTGGCCCGTTCGATTCCTGACGGAACGAGCAACTGTCCGCCCCAAAAACGGGTGGCCTCTGCAAAACCTGCTACCAACGGGTAGGGCGGTCTTGTAGCGGGCGTCGCCCGCGGCGGACGAAGATGTTCCGGGTCAAACTGAGTTACCACTCCAGGCCCCACGCGTTGACTCTTGCCAAAGGCCCAGACTATAGTGGCCGATGGACGAGGAAATCACATTGATGCGACCGCAACTTATCCGCGAACTTGAGGCCCTCCTGGGGCCGAAGGCAGTCTTGTCCGCGCCCGAAGACTTGATGCTCTACGAATATGACGGGTCGGTGGAGCTGGGATCTCCACGCTGCGTCGTTTTTCCCGCCACCGCGCAAGATGTCGCTGGGATTGCCCGCCTCGCAAATCGCCATGAAACTCCCATCGTAGGGCGCGGCGCGGGCACGGGACTCTCCGGCGGAGCGATTGCCCGCAGCGGCGGCATTGTGGTCGCGTTCTCGCGCATGAACCGCATTCTCGAAATTGATGCGGCAAATCTTCGCGCGGTTGTTCAACCAGGGGTCGTGAATCTGGACCTGTCCCGCGCGGTCGAGCATCTGGGCCTGTATTTCGCGCCCGATCCCTCCAGCCAAAAATCGTGCACGATCGGCGGCAACGTCTCCGAAAATTCCGGCGGCCCGCACACACTGGCTTACGGAGTGACTTCCAATCATGTCACGGGCCTGGAACTTGTTCTACCCGACGGCGAGATGGTGCGCATCGGCGGCAAAAGCATCGAGACTTCGGGCTACGATCTGAGCGGGCTGCTGGTCGGCTCCGAAGGAACCCTCGCGCTGGTCACGGAAATCACCGTGAGATTGATGCGCAAGCCGGAGGCGGTGAAAACGCTGCTGGCGGTGTATGACACGCTTGACGACACCACGGAATCCGTCGTCGAGATCACCGTGCGGGCCATCACTCCCGCAGCGTGCGAGATGCTAGACGGATTCACTCTTCGCGCGGTCGAGGATTACGTCCACGCGGGATTTCCCAAAGATTGCGCAGCCGTACTGCTGATCGAAGTCGAAGGCCTCACCGAAGCCGTGGAAGCGCAGGCCGCGGAGATCAGCGAAGTTTGCCGCCAGCACCGCGCCCGCGAGGTGCGAGCTGCGCGCAACGATCAAGAGCGCAACCTTTTGTGGAGAGGTCGGAAAGAAGCGTTCGGCGCCATGGGGCGTATTTCTCCTATGTACTATGTGCAGGACGGCGTCATCCCGCGCACGCGCCTTCCGGAAACGCTTCGGCGCATCGAGGAAATTAGCCGCAAATATGATTTACAGATCGGCAACATTTTTCATGCCGGCGACGGCAATCTGCACCCTCTCATCCTCTTCGACGAGCGCGACCGCGAACAATTCGCGCGCGTGGTTGCGGCGGGCGGCGAAATCATGCGCCATTGCGTTGAGGTTGGCGGCGCGCTGACCGGCGAGCATGGAATCGGCATGGAAAAGAACGAGCTCATGCCGCTCATTTTCACTCCGGACGATCTTGCCCTGATGGAGCGCGTCCGCGCCGCGTTTAATCCCGCCGGGCGATTAAATCCCGGAAAAGTGCTGCCCATGGGCAAGGCTTGCGGAGAAATTCGCGTGCCGCCAATGCCGGCCTCGGCAACGATTCCCACATGAGCCGTCCCGCGCCAGTTTCCTTCACACGCCTGGAAGAAATTGCCGGCGGTGCGTACGTTGTCACGGACGCCGCTGCAATTTCCGCTCGCGAAGTGTGCGGTGCGCGCCCTGCCGCCGTCGTCTGCCCAGCCGACGCCGCCCAGATTTCGGAAATTCTTCGCTTCGCCGCCGCGGAAAAATTGGCCGTGATTCCCACGGGAGGATGTACGAAGCTCGGGATCGGCTCGCCGCCCGCGCGGTACGATATTGCGCTCGATCTTTCCCGGATGAATCGCGTGCTCGCTTACGATCCTCAGGATCTTACCCTGGGCGTTGAGCCAGGCGTGTGTATTGAGGATTTACTTTGCACCTTGGCGGAGAAAAAGCAATTTCTGCCGCTGGCTGTTCCGTTCCTGGACCGCGCGACGATTGGCGGGATCGTCGCCTCGAATTCGAGTTCTCCGCTGCGCCACGTCTACGGCGCGGTCCGGGACTTCTGTCTGGGCATGGAATTTGTGACCGGCGAAGGAGCGCAGGCGAAAAGCGGCGGGCGCGTCGTGAAGAACGTAACGGGCTACGACTTGCATAAATTGCTGATCGGATCGCTGGGCACGCTCGCGGTCATCACTCGCCTGAATTTCCGCACATTTCCGATGCCGCAGGCCCAGGGAAGTTTCGTCGCGTCCTTCTCATCGGCGGAAGCCGCGTTTGATTTCTGCCGGGCGATCTCCCATTCCGTCCTCACGCCGCAGATGGTGGAAATCGCCAATCCTGGCACAGCCGCGCTGTTGTTCTCGGGAGAGATTTCCGCGCGAATCGAACCGCGAACTTGGACCGTAATTGTTTCGGCGGCAGGCCAGCCCGCCGTCGTGGACCGGCACGAGCGCGAGCTCGGCCGCCTGGCGGGCGCCGCGGACGCGGAAGAGTTCTTCCCTTTGGAGGCTGCCGAAGCAGATTCGGCCTTTGTGCAAATTCGCGAATTTCCAAGACTGATGATTGAAAGAGTCCCAGGCGCTGCGATTTTTAGAATCAGCGCAGTGCCCGGAGCGATGGCCGCTTTGCAAGGAAAATTGCGAGTGCTGGCGGCGCAACGCGAACTCGATTTTGTTTCTCTTGCGCGAGCCTCCGGGATTCTCTACGCCGCATTCCTGCCGCAAAGGGATTTGTCGGAAACACCTCAGGCTCTGCCGGGAACAATCGCTGAAGTGTTTCAGGTATGCCGCCAATCTGAAATCCCGGCTTCGGCCATGTTGGAGTGGTGCCCAATGGAAATAAAAACCTCTCCAGACGTAGTTTGGGGGACGCAGCGGGCGGATTTTGAGTTGATGCGCCGCGTGAAACATTCTTTCGACCCGCAAAATATTCTTGCACCGGGACGATTCGCCGGCGGGATATGAACTTATGACCGACCAAGCCGCAAGCGTGGAACAGAATCCCGTCACAAAACCGCGCAGCGGATTTTCCGGAGCGGATATTCCCGCCTATGACGATTACGCGCACTGCGTTCATTGCGGCCTGTGTTTGAATCATTGCCCCACCTACAAATTGTGGGGCCTCGAGGCCGATTCACCGCGCGGACGAATCCGCCAGATCGTGCTGGTGGACCAGGGCCGCCTGCCGCTCGGCGATTCTTTCGTAAAGCACATCGATCAATGCCTCGATTGCCGCGCATGCGAGACGGCCTGCCCTTCGGGCGTCGAATATGGCAAGCTGGTGGAAGCGGCGCGCGCCCAGATCGAACAGAATTACCGGCGGCCATTTTTCTCCCGCATTTCGCGAGATTTGGTGTTCCGCAGCCTGCTCCCCTACCCAAGGCGCATCGCAGTCCTGGCCCGCTTTCTTTTTCTCTATCAGCGCTCCGGCCTGCAAGCGCTCGCGCGCGCGACCGGAATTCTGCGCCTCGTTGGACTCGCGGACAGGGAAAAGCTTCTGCCGCCGATCGATCGTGAATTTTTTTTCTCGAAGCTCGGGCGCACCTATCCTCCCGCCGGCCATCGGCGCGCGCGCGTGGCCTTGTTCGCCGGATGCGTGGCGCAGGTAAGTTTTTCGGCCCTGCACGCAGCGACTATTCGTGTCCTCACCGCGAACGGCTGCGAAGTCGTCGTCCCCGCCGGGCAAACCTGCTGCGGCGCGCTCGCCGCGCACGCCGGTGTTCGCGATGTGGCGCGTTCTCTCGCGCGGACGAACCTCGAAGTTTTCCTCGGCGATGAATTTGACGCCGTAATCACCAATGCTGCGGGATGCGGTTCAACGTTGAAGGAGTACGAGCACCTCTTTGCCTCCGGAACAACAGAACATGACAAGGCGCACTCCTTCCGCCAGAAGATGCGGGACGTCACCGAGTTCCTCACCGATCTCGGTCTCTCCGCGCGTCTTGCGGCTCTGCCCTTGCGAGTTACTTATCAGGATTCCTGCCATCTTCTCCACGGGCAAAAAGTTCGCGAAGCCCCGCGCAAGCTGCTGCGCGCCATCCCGGGGTTGGAACTCGTGGAAATGTCCATGGCGGATTACTGCTGCGGGTCCGCCGGCTCCTACAATGTCACCGAGACGCAAACTTCACTGGCACTTTTAGCGGAAAAAATGAAGCACGCCCGCGCCACAAATGCGCAGGTCATCGTCACCGCGAATCCCGGCTGCCTGCTGCAAATGCGGGCTGGGGCGGAAATTCACTCGACGGGACAGGAAGTCGTGCACGTCATGGAATTGCTCGATCGCGCGCTTATGTAGGATGGACTTCAGCCTGTCTTCCTTGCGGCGGATCGCAACATTAAAACCAGACAGGCTGAAGCCTGTCCTACTTCTCCCCAATTAAATATTTGCAGCCGCGCGGACCCATCTTGGCGGAGTGGACGGCGCCGGCCGAGACGTCGCAGCGTTCTCCCACGCCATACGTGCGCGCCTCGCCTCCCTGCGTCAGAGTCATTTCGCCGTCCAGGATGATGTGCGCCGTCTCCACTGCGTGCGTGTGGTCGGAATAAAACGCGTTCGGTCCATCCTGCCAGACATAGGTGTGAAGAAATCCTTCATCGTGAAGCTGGCGTTCCAATGATTTTTGATCGGCCGTCATTTTCCGCATACCTGCAACGAATTCCTATGCTTGCTTTTCCTTCGGACGAAATATTCCGGCGGTGATTCGCGCGACCATCCCGCGGGGGACCATCCGCACGGTTTCCGCGCCCAGCCAATTCGTGAATCCGGAAATCACGGAACTTTTTCCTGCCGCAAGCGCCGCGAGCCCCACATGTGCAACCTTCTCGGCGGTTTCTGGCGAGCGTCGCGTGTGGTTGCGCTGCCCCGCAACCTGAAAAAACTCCGTTGCCGTGGAACCGGGGCAGAGCGCGCAAACCCGGACGCCGTATTGCCGCACTTCCTCGGCCAGTCCCTCGGCAAAGTGTAAATCGAAACTCTTTGTCGCAGCGTATGTGGTGATGTAGGGCACGGCCTGAAACGCCGCCGTCGAAGCCACGATCAAGATATCGCCGTTGCCGCGCGCAATCATTCCGGGCAAATAGAGATGCGTCAGATGCACCACCGCCGTCACATTGACCTGCGTCATTTCTATGAGCCGGTCCAGACGCACCTTGTGAAATTCACCATAAGCGCCAAAGCCGGCGTTGTTCACGAGCAAATCGATGGCGATGTTCTTTTCTTCGGTGAACGAGAAAATCTGCTGCGGGCCGAGCGGTTGCGCCAGGTCCGCGACGCACACGAGCGTGCGGATGTTGTGCCTGGCGCTCAATTCCGCCGCGAGGCCGACGAGGCGGTCGCGGCGCCGCGCCGTCAGCACCAGGTTTGCCCCGCCGGCGGCCAGTTCCCGCGCCAGGGCCGTGCCGATCCCCGCGCTGGCGCCCGTAATCAATCCCCACTTGCCTTGCCAGTGATTCATACCGCCCTCCAAAGGGATTCCAGGAAGTTGGGCCATTTCTAAAATAAGAAAATTGAAATGAAGTCAGCTCATAAATGGCAGGCCATTTAGTTTCGATAAGCCGTCAGGGACCAAAGCTCTTGTCTTTTGGTCCTTAAATGTCGCGGCTGAAGCCGCGTCCAGCAGAGGCGATTTATGAGATGGCTTCATTTCAAATTTGAAATTCATACATCCAGCGGGAACTCATATGTCAAATCTCAGATTTCAAATTTATCTCATATTTCAAATCCTATATCCTCTTGGTTTGCTGCGGCGACCATTTTACAGGACGGGCGAGGATTTTAGGAGAATACGATTCTCGTCACCGGTCGTCAAAAGCGCGAAGATTAGAAAAATAAATGAATTTCGCAACTCTGAATCAAATCACTTTAACCTTTTTGACACTGCAAAATCATCGCCCCACAATCACCCCCGTAGTTCCCCCTTCCTGGAGTGACCCTCTCCTTCAATTGCTGTGATCCGAAGAATTCGTCCGCCCAGGAAGAAATTGACAAGCCTATTGTTCCTTCCCAGGAAAGAGTCGCGCCACGCGGAGAGGAGACGATTCTGATCGTCGAGGATGAGGAGTCGCTGCGCAGTGTAACGCAGAAATTCCTTTCGGATAAAGGCTACCAGGTCATTGTCGCCGAAGATTTCCAGAAAGCTCTGGAAGGCTCCGAAAACAACCCGCGGCACATCGACCTGCTCATGACCGACGTTGTTTTGCAGGGATCAAACGGACCAAAGTTGGCCGACCGGCTGGCCACGAGCCGTCCGGAAATGAAAGTTCTATTCGTTTCGGGCTACACGGCGGACGCTCTCGTCCACGGAGACCTGCACCGGACCGATTTCGCATTCCTCTCCAAGCCGTTTTCGCTGAACACTCTGGTCCGAACAATCAGGACGACCTGGACGCGTAGTCCCCGTGATCCAGAAACCGGGATTCGGTATTGCGCCACACATCCACGATCCAATGTTTACCACCATCACGCTTCCGGTTTAGGAAACTATTCCTGGTAACCTACATGGACCACGAGTTTTCTTCTGGCCGGAAGTTTGTGCTAGTCTGTTTGAGCCTCCTTCCGTGGAGAGGTGTCCGAGCGGTTTAAGGAGCACGCTTGGAAAGCGTGTGTCGGGGAAACTCGACCGTGGGTTCGAATCCCACCCTCTCCGCCATAATTTCCCACGGTTTTATTCGTCGGACATACTTGTTGCTTGACAGTTCTTGGAGAATGCCCCGAATCTGCCGAAGGCTGGCCCGCTGTTTTTCACGCCTCAGGGGATCTCTTCGAAAACCATTAGATGGGCTTCTTCGGTTATCCAGTCGCGCACGCCATATTGAGTTGTGGGGATCAACTGGACGAGGTGCTTCGGGACAGCCGCGTAGTATCGTTTCAATTCCGGGATCCAGATCCCGGATTTAGCGATTGCCCCGGTTGGCACTTTTCCGAGTAACTGGAAATGGTCCGGATCATCCTCGTGAAACACGGCGAGTGTACCGGTGCTACCTGAAAAGTAAACCCGTTTTGACGGCGCGTCAAAAAAGATTTCGTCACCGCCGCCGGTGGCATCCAGTGTTTCAACTACCTTTCCCGTGTCCGTATTTATGATTACCAACTTCCCGGGATCGACGTTGTGTCCACCTCCTAATCGGCTGCCCATAAACAAGCGATGATGAGCCGCGTCGAGACCTGCGACGTGCGGCTGCGGGCCTCCCGCGGTGGACCACTCAGCTACTATCGCGCGCTTCTCCGTATCGACGACCTTGACGACGCTCTCGCCGTTTACGACATCTCCCATCCCCGCGTACAACCGATTGGCCGGAGCGTCCAGCACGATGCCCGCGGGTTCCTGGCCTTCCATCTTGATCCTGCCGATGAGTTTGGCCGCCTTGGTGTCGACAATCTCGATGGAGCCTTCCCTACTTCCTTCATCCCTGGTCCTTACCGCGACGTAATACAGTCCCTTAGCGGCGTCAAAGGCCGCGTTATCCGGGTCCCTCCCCGGAGCGTTCTTGCCGCCCGTCAGCTCGATCGTTTTGACGACCTCAAAAGTAGCTCCGTTCAGGGCTACAACCGTGTTGTCTCCAAGATCCACCCAGAGTTCGTTCGTGGATGGATCAAAGAATGGCTTGCGAGGATTTCCACCAACCTTGGTCTCATGGATCACCTTGCCCGCTTTCATATCTACGACAACAATCTCCTTGTTGTTTTCCGCGGAAAGAAACAGATGCTGGCTTTTCAAGTCATAACTGAGATGATCCATGTAACCTTCGGTCGGCAGGGGGATGGTCTCCACCAACCTCAGAAGGCCTGACATGTGTACCATGGCCGCCTGGTGATTGACATACTCCCTCGATTGTTGCTGAGCCCATATGCTTGAAACGAATGCCCCGCATAAAGTCAGAGCGGCAGCCGTACAAATTTTCAATTTCCACCAGGTCGATCGCATTGACGTTCTCCTTGTTTGAATTGCAAGTTGATTCAAATTGTCGTGCAGTTTGTATATTTTATATATATTACTAAAAAGTGAATCTAAGCTGCGCTTCCAACCGGCGGTTGTTCGCGGTTTCAAAAAACCCCTCGCCATTGGGCCCACCGGCGATCTTGTTGGAGAAGCCAAACAGAGGCGAGGTGATGTCCCCGGTGATTGGTCCGGGATTGTTGTGATTCAGCAGGTTTTGGATGGACATCGAAACGATCATGTTATATCGGTGGACGGTCTTCGGAGCCCCGAGAATTCCACCTAACCCCCTGCCGGAAGCCTGCGCCGCGGTGGCGCCACCTGCGCTTACGCTTGGCCGTTGCTCGCGCCCACCTCCAGCCACTGGCCCGAATCCGATGGCCTTACCAACTCGAAGGTTTACCCGCAGCTGACTTGGCCCGCGCCCGTAATTTCGCCCCAGAATCGTTTCACCAGGGGATGGGTTAGGGTCCAGCAGTCCGTAGGGCGTTTGGATCAAGCCGGGTTTGCTGGGATCGGTGGCAATGCCGGGACGTCCATTGAACAACGTCGTGCCGTAAAGATCGCTTCCAGCGGTAACATCAAAGGGCGCGCCGGATTGAATAACTACAAATGGGCTGATGCGTATGCTCCACTTCATGCTGACGGAGCCGCCAAAAGTTACTCGATGGCGCACGTCCGTTGCCGCCGGACCGTACTCGCCTGCCAGGCTATACGGATTTGCCGGCACGGTGTCGATGCCGTCCGTATTGCTCATCGCGCGATTAAGCACATAGAATGCGAAAAGTGAAACCCCCTGCTTCAGCCTCGTATTGACATTGGCGACGACCTGGTTCTGGTTATAAATGCCCGACGACTCCATCCGAAACACAGGGCCTGGATGCCCGAGCGGAAAAGCACCGCTGTTCGGCACGTTCGGATCGTAAGTCCCTGGAAGTGGGGCATTGATGTCCTCGGAACGGTACAAGTGCACGCCGTGAGAATTGGTGTAAGTGACCGCGAAAGCGGTGCTCGCCGACAACTGGTGCTCCAGAGTTAAAGCCGATTGCATAAAATAGGGGGCGCGCAGGCTGGAACTCACCGTCTCGCTGGACTGGTACCCCAGCGATGCAAGCGAGGCTGTGGAGGGAATCGTCGGGTAAAAATCCGGATTGGCGACCACGAACTGTTGCTGAATAATTCCGTTGTAGCGTTCCGCAGTGATGATGTCCGAGAGGGGGAAACGGGTGTAGAAAATACCAAAGCCGGCGCGCAACACGGTCTTAGCGCGAGAGTTGCCGGTACCTCCACCGGGAGCCCAGGATATGGCCATGCGAGGCGCGAAATCCCGCCAGTCGTGGATAAAGCTCTGGGTCTCATACCTGAATCCGAGATCCAGGGTTACGTTCGAACGCACCTGCCATTCGTCGCCGGCGAACACGCCGACGTCCACCTCGCTCTCCGAGAGTTTTGGGACGCCCGTATCGAGGCTGAACTGCGTAGCTCCGCCGCCAAAGGTTCGTATCGTGGCCGGAGGATCACCCATCTGCTGAAACAATTGAGTACGGCGGTACCGTTCGATGGACTTGATAGAAATGAGCACGGGATGTCCGGACCCATCGAGAACAAGTTGGTTGTTGGAATCCAGCTCCGGGGCGAGGCCGCCTCCAAAAGTGAACCTGCCGTTGAAATTCTGCCGCGTGATGCTGTTATCCATCTGCCCGCGCAAGCGGACACCGAACCGGAAGGTGTGCCTGTTGCGGACCATCGACGTATAGTTTTGCAGCTCGAAGTTATTTTGCGTATCGAAGGATTGCCCATTCTGCGAGCCGCCCCCTATAAATGAACCGAGCACCTGGATCTCTGGGCTGAAACTATTCGGCATCATCTGATTCGCGGTACGGAAATATTGAAAGCGCGTCTCATTGATATTTCTGCCCAACACGGCGGTTTCAGTCATTTGCACGGTCTGATCGGTGTAGGCCACGTGATAACCTTGAGAGATCAGATTGAAGCCGCCAATGCCGCCATCGCGGATATCCGAATGCGTAAAATCGTATGAAATCACCAGCGTATTGTTGGAATTGAGTTGATAGTCCACGCGCGGATTGATCCGCGTGAAGCGCTGTGGCGTCGTGAGCACGGAGTTGAAAGGGATGGCGGCGAGCGTCAGTGGGTCGAGAATGAAACCATTGGAGATGGAACCATTGTCGACCATGTTCCGTTGCCATTCGACGGCGAAAGAGGCGCGCTTGCCCAGCGGTCCGCCGGCGTTGCCCTCAATTTCGTTCAGCATGAATGGCGCCTTCTGGGAGGAATATGGGTTCCGCGAATTCCAGAAGTCCTTTCCAAAGCTGTAGTCGATCGTGCCGTGGTATTTTTCCGTACCGGGTTTTGTGAAAATTTCGATCCGACCATAGCCCAGGGTGTCATACTCGGGCGAAAATGGATTCTGGTTGATGCGAATTTCGCGAATGGACTCTTTCGCCGGAAGATTTCCCCCGCTGAATCCGTTGACAAACATGGCCCCGCCGCTGGGGCCCGCCGAGGGGCCGGCGAGCGCCTGCAAGTCGGCCTCAAGGTCCGTAGGATCATCGGACAGCGCCTCCAAGTCGGCGCCCTGCAAGGTCACCGCACTGGCATTGTTCGCGGAGCTGAGGCTAACAGTGGGGGCTTCTTCTTCCTTTACCGTGACCTCCTGCTGCTCCATCACTACAGTCAGTTGAAGATTTATAACCTGAGGCTGGCCGCGGGCGATCAAAATGCCGGGCATTTCTATTTCAGCAAATCCTTTTACGCGGACGCGCAGGGTATACGTGCCCGCGGGGAGGTCCCTGAAGGCATAACGCCCCTCTGACTCTTCGGTTTTCGCCTCCCGTACATCACCGCCGGGCGCGACGAGCGTGACCGGGATGCCGGCGACAACCGCGCCAGATTGGTCCGTCACCTGGCCGCGGAGGCTGACTTCACCGGACTGAGCCAGCAGCACGGCGGGAAGAAAACAGGAAATGAGCAAAGCGTGAAAACCACGTCTCAAGAATTCATGTAAATTGATCAACTCGCTCACCTTTAGGATTGTTGTCACCGTTCTATTCATTCCCTCTGCCCCGGACTTTGCCAATGCATCGTGACGATTCCCGCGGGTCATTCCTGTGCTAGGGACCGCCCTCTCCCCCATTCATACCCAGGCTCCACGACCCTACCACCACCTGATTGCTCCCTTTTGGACGCGCGGCCAGAATGGGCTCTACGTCGGCCAGGACATCGATAGCCGTCACTTCCGATGGCTTGGCCCCTTCCGTACTCACCACAATCAAGGGATCGCCGGGCTTCAACTCTCCAAGATCCAGCGCAGGCGCGCGCTCCAACATTTGCTGCACATCGAGCTGCTCTGCTCCGGGCTCGCTTCCGGCCTTGCCGCCCGGCGTTCCCCCGGAATTGAGCGCAGCCAGCGCGCGCGCCACGGAAGGCGGAACGTGATGCAACTTCGAATCTGCATTCGTTCGCACCAGCACGGGCTGTCCCGAGGCTAAATCTTTTACGACGATGGCGCGGTTTTGCACGTCGACCGAAACCACTGTGACCCCGAGGTTTCGAAATGTTCCAGACACAATTTTTTCCGCTGTAAAGCGGCCGCCATCTGCGCTCTTGGACCCGAGCGCCCGCAATTGATCGCCGACCTTGATTTGTTCGAAGGGACTTGCCTTGGCGTCGCTGAATTTCACCGAATCGGGAGCGTAGCGCAGCAAAACAGCATCGGCCTTCAGCGCAATGGAGACCG
Source organism: uncultured Acidobacteriota bacterium (assembly GCA_963813185.1). Lineage (GTDB taxonomy): Bacteria > Acidobacteriota > Terriglobia > Acidiferrales > UBA7541 > Palsa-360. Next base: position 413,149 of record CAWEYA010000014.1, on the reverse strand, counting down.
CATGTGAGGAATTTCCCGGTGCGGATGGCGCCGCGGAGGACAGAACTGTGATCTCTTTGGTCTCCGGGTTCACCGCCTGGACAGTTCCGCCAATCCCACGACGCTGCCAATCCAAACGCTCGGCTTCGCGCGCACTGGCCAAATCCGACTTGGTCATGACGATCACAGCCGTGGCAAGGATGGATTTCTGGTCCTCCGAAACGCGGCCGCGCACAAGGACCCGATCGCCAGAGCTAATGTCGCTCATGGTGATTTTGGTCGCTGTATTTAAATTTGTCGCCCCGGGTGGAACACGAAGAAACGACACTCCATCCCCAAGCTGGATGAGCAAATCCGGGCCCGCATCCGTGTGCAACGTTAAACTGCCCGCTTGAATTTTTATGACTACGCCGACAGGTCGAATGGACGGAGAGGAAGAAGAGGCCCCCGAACCTTGGGCCAAAGCGGATCCCGCCCAGACCGCCAAAAGAGGCAGGATCATGAAACCTTTCCTCATTGGCTTCACCTCTCTTCTGCTTTCCCCGGGTATCCTGAGATTTTAATTTCCATCTCCATGTGCGGCTGCATCTTACATTCAAATTCGCATCGCAATTGCAGAGGAAAGTTCCCCCTGCCTTCGTTACGTAATTTTGTTAGGAGACAACCCCTTTATCCTACTGAAACAACCTGAAGGCTTCCTGAATGTATGCTGCAGCAATTTCTTGCCGAGGAAGGCTTCTACAATGGTCCGATCACAGCCACCTTCGGCACCCTTGCCCGGAAGGCGCCCGCCGCTTTCCAGCAGCAAGAGGGCATCATGCCGGCAAGCGGGGTGTTCGGCTCGCCCTCGCGTTTCCGCGCGAATGAGATCCACGACGCCCATCCCGACTGGACTACGCAGCTCTCGAACGGCAGCTCCTATACGAACGTCAACGGAAACCCTGTCCATTCTCCGGCGTACTCCTCGAATGGGGTTCCTGCGGGTGCAACAGCCGAATGCCGGGATCGGACTTACAGCTTTAGGCTGCACCACAGTGGCACGTGTTCCCAGGAGCCGTCCAGCTTAAGCTTTACCCGGAAAGGCGGGCCGATGATATTCCACATTAATGGGAGTCGCCAGAAAGCCAAGCTGCCACAGCCAGACACGACAGAATCGCGATGGAAAAGATGACAGGGACCAGGAAGAAGTAGCGCCAACTGAGCCAAGTAACGATTCCCACGCAAATCACGAATCCCCATGCCAACACTCGCATCTGCGCCAAAGTCTCAGCGGGAAGACTGCCGAGCTGCCAAGCGACGATTGCGGCAAATACCATCCACGCCGTGACCAACAGCCCGAAGCCCACAAAGAACTCCCAATACGTCCGATCTGATCCATTGACGTTGAAGTGCATGGACTTCATGGAATCGACCAATGAATCCACGCCCCACGTGGGATCGACCTGACGGAAGCCGATAGTGTGCCCGGCAGCGAAAAGCAGCAGGAGAACCGAAGCGATGCGGTAAAGTAATGAGACTTTCATGTTTCTTATCCTTGAGACGTTATCACTCTAAAGCAGAAAGATACGTGAAAATTGATATATCCGGAGATTTTGATCTTGCGCGCGCTGAATCTTAACTAAGAACGACTATTGGCCTCCATGCCGGGAAACGGTGCGGTCCGACCGATCCCTTTAGCGAGCATGCCCCACCCGTGGTGATAACTGCAAGGTAAACTATTTTAGTTATTACGAATGGAGATTGCAGAAGTCCAGCGGTTGCGCTGGACTTCTGCAACATCGCGTCAAGGCCGCCCGTAACCTGCACGAATTGCCAGCGACGCACAGGTTCGGCTAAAAAACAAAGACGATCGTCTACAAGCTTTCTGATCTGTCGAGATCACCGCCCGTAAACCAGCACGCGAAAGTTTCCCGGCTTAGCTCGGGGAAGCGGATTGGGTTGTTTTTCTGTGGGAGGCCCCGGCGGATCAAAATCCGACGTGCTCAGAAAAAGGTTGTGGGTCTTGGCGTCGATTTGCATCGTCTTCGCCCCATACTCGGTCTTGACCGTCTCGACCTCGCTGAGCTTGTTAGGTGAATCTTCGTGGAAAATGTGGATCATGCCTTCGCGCGTGGAGACAAACAGCATGCCCGTTTCCGGCTCAAAGACGTTGGCATCCACTCCGGCGGTAATCGGGAACGACTGGATGACTTTTCCGTTGTCGGCATCCATCATCACCAGGAATTGGGGGTTGCGGCCCGAGGAGAACAACCGCCGGTTCTTGGCGTCTATGGCCAATGCAACCGCCTGTCCTTCGGGCGCAACCGGCCAGCGCGCCTTGATTTCGAGAGTGTGGGTATCAATGGCCACCACGTCGTTCTTGTCTTCGTTATTGTCGTACAGCATGCCTTTTCCATCGACGGCGGGGAACTCGACAGCGCCCACCAGGTCAATGTTCTTCACGACCGCCTCTTTCACCGGATCGATTACCGTTGAGTTGTGACTGTTGCCATTAAAAGTAAAGACGTACTTTGACGCCGGATCGTAGATCAGCGAGTCTGTATCGGGCTGGTTCGTTTTGACCTCGCCGGTGACCTTCAAGGTCTTGAGATCAAAAATAACCACCTTCTCCAACTCCCCATCCGTGATATATCCCTTGCCAAGCGCCTTGACTACCACGACTCCATGGCAGCGTTTCAAACCGCCAATCGTGCCCACGACCGTGTAATCATCCGCATTCAGCACAACGACCTCTGTGCCGTGGGATACGTAGACCCGGCGCGCGCCGGAATCAACCGTGATGTAGTCAAAATATTCGCCGCCACCGGGAGCTGCTGCCAAGGGAACTTTCTTTAGAAGGTGGTAACTGGCTGGCGGCGGCCCTGCGAATGTGTAAGTGCCGAAAAGTAAAAAACACACGCCAACTGTAAGACGTACAAGGTTAGAAAACTTCATGAAACTTCCTCCTTTGGTTGTATATATCGTATCGCCAGACAGGCAGTCATGACAAAACTTGTCGCAGGCTCCCGGTCGTGCCCGGATTGTATCCCAAGACGCGCGAATTAGGCGTCCCACACGCAAACACTTTATTCGACGCCTTCGGATGACGAGGACTTCATGGCTCTAATCCTCGACCCAGCATTCCCGCTAAGCCATCCTCGGTCACCAGTTAAACTTCAGCGCGAACTGGATCTCCCTATTTTCGGTGCTCGTCGCACTCAGCACACCTGCGGTTGCGAGCGGAGCTCCAGTGCCGTCAAACATGTCCGTATGGCCGAGAGCTATCGACGGCACTTCGAAGTTCGAATGATTCATGATATTGAAGAATTCAGCTCGGAACTGCACATTAAAGCTCTCCGAAATTCTCTTGATCGGCTGATTTTTAAAAATCGAGAAATCCAGGTTCGTCGTTCCCGGCCCGGTCAGGAGGTTGCGACCAGCGTTCCCGCGAAGGTTGAAGCATTGCGGAGGTGGTGCCAGGAACCCCGGTCCGCTGCTTGGTTGGGCGTTTGGCGGAGCTGGGTCGCAATTAGCAGCCCAAGTATTTGGATCGGGCCATGTGGGTACAGAAAAGCACTCGGTCTTGACGTAGTGGGTGGGATTTCCGGGATTGGTGAGAGTTGAGCAACCGGGAGAGTTCAGCACATTTGGGAAGGCCCAGTCGTCGCTGTTAAGGAGGCCTTGCGGATCGCCACCTGTTGCCCAAGTGGCGGTAAACGGAACGCCATCACTCACCTTAAAAATCGTCCCTAACTCCCATCCATTCGCGATCCACGCGGCGGGCCCTGAAAGCGATTTGGCGGAAGGAACCTGCCAATTGAGGCTGACAATCACGGTTCGCTTTATGTCGAAGTCAGAGCGAGCACGCAGCAATCCCAGATTGTAAGCAGGCAAGCTCGAGATCGAATTTGAAAATTGGTCGCCATGACCGGCCGCTGAGCCGGTGTCCATGCTCTTGCCCCAAGTGAACGAGGTTTGAAACTGCACCCCGTGGCTCATCGGCTTTTGAACAGCCACTTCCAGCGCGTGATAATATGAGCTACCTTCATACGCCAGATAATGGATTTGGCCATAGTGGTCGTTGATTCTCGGAGGCGGGTTCCCTGTGGTCGCAGCGCATTGGGTATTCGCAATACACTGATTCCCATTTATAGCGACTTGAGGATAGAGATACCCGAACGGAGTCAGCGTCGCCTGTGTGATATCCGCATCATCGGTCCGGAAGGGTTCGTGTACGCCCCGCGAGCCTACGTAACCCACCATCGCCGTCACGTTGCTGATCAATTCGCGCTGAACATTGAGGTTCCACTGCATGACGTAACTGCGATGAGGATACTGCTCGGTGTAGCTCCCGCCTTTCTTAGATCCGCCATCGCCCGCTGGCGAGGGGAGCGTCTGGATATTGCCTAATGATCCTAGACCTGGGCTGTTGATGACTCCAGAGGAGACAAAGGGAAACTGTTTAGTGGCAGCGGCAATATACTGGTAGGCCAGCGGCAGGATGTCGAACATCCCGAAGCTACTACGAACAGCCGTTTTACCATTGTGAAATGGGTCCCAGGCAAAACCCACGCGAGGTTCAAAGTTATGAAGCGTGTTATTCCCAAATAGGGGGCCGCCACCTGCGCATTTCCCTACCACAACTGTCCCGCAGTGAGGCAGTAGGTCAGTCATATTGAACATATTCACAATCGCACCGCGGTTGTCGTCGATCGCTGTGGCCATCTCCCAGCGCAGCCCCAGATTCAACGTCAGGTTTGAGCGGAAGCGCCAGTCGTCCTGGACGTAGACGCCAAAAATGGTTTGCCGTAATCCCTGCGGCCCTACGGAGCTGAAATCTTCCCCCGTGAATCTATGCGGATTATTGGTGAGGAAATCAGACAAAGAATTGAAAGTAAAAACTCCACTAGGATCGGTGTGGGTAAGACGGTTGAGTTGCTGCCGCTCCACGCCGCCTCCAAATTTAACGGAGTGGGTTCCATGCGTCCAAAAGGCGTCGTCATATCCCTGGAAGGAGTTCCAGGCGTAGAGAGCGGTCGTGTTCCCGTTAACCCCGCCAGTAAACTGGTCGATAGCTGAAATCGTCACATGAGAGGCGAATTGATTTGGAAAAGCCGCCAGAGTGGGGTCCTTAGCCAAGGGATTGATGGCCGTCGCGCCAAAATCATTAATCTCATATAGGCGGCTATATCCCCCACGAACGGAATTTACGAGTGTGGGGCCAAAAGTGTGAGTCTCCTCCATGCTGACGATTTGGCGCCTGGTATTCGAGTTGACCAGTACAGCGTCGAGGCCATCGGGCGAGCTATAAGGTGTGACGTCCCGCAGGTAGATAGCGTCGAGGTTGTCCTTACTAGAAATCTTGTAATCACTCCTGATTGTGAAGAAGTCCTCGGTGACGATCCGCTGAGCGGTGAAGCCGGCGGTTGCCGTATCGCCGTTTGTGCCAGGTGGAATGTTCGTGGAAACGGGCCAGAAGCCAAGGTATTGCTTGACTTTAAGGTCCACGCCGTTCGCGTCCGTGCCGTTCGGGTCGCTCGGGTTGGGCTGAAGTTGTGTCGGGGTGCATGCATTCGGGCCCGACGTTATTGGTATCGAGCACAACAGCCCATTCCGCGCCGCATTGGACGGCACAGTAATCGAGACAGGAAGACCTTTCGAGTAGCGGATCCCTTCATAATCGCCGAAGATGAACAATTTGTCTTTCCGAATCGGACCGCCCGCGGAGACCCCGAACTGATTTTGCCTGAAAGAACCCTTCTTGAGATCGTTCAAGTTCTCAAAGAAATTCTTGGCATCCAAGGCGTCGTTGCGGAGAAACTCGTAAGCGCTTCCATGGAACTGATTCGTTCCGGCGCGCGTAATGGCGTTAATCACACCGCCTGAGGTCCTGCCGTACTCGGCGGAAACGTTGCTTGTAATGACGGAAAACTCCTGGACCGCATCCACACCCAAGTCGCCACCCAGCACGCTGCCCGGTGCGGCATTGTTGAAATCATTGATGCTGATACCATCCAGCCGGTAATTATTTTGTTCCGGGCGATCGCCGGCGACAGTGATTTGATTTCCAAAACCTCGGTTGCCCCGATCGCCCCCAACGGCAAAGGGCGTCTGGATTTGTGAAACAGCACTGACACCTGGTTGCAACGCCGCCAGATCTGTCCAACTCCGTCCATTGAGCGGCAATTCCCGCACCGTCGTGGAATTTACGGTCGCACTGATGCTCGAGCTGGCCAATTCCACGTTGGGAGCTTCGGTGGTGACCACGACCGTTTGGCTCGTCTGGCCAACCTGCAGAGTGAAGTCCAGCACTTGCTGCTCCCCGACAGTCAGCGTGATGCCGGCTTTTACCTCGGAAGAAAATCCCTGGGCGGACGTTCTTACCTCATAGCTCCCAGGCAACAAATTCGGGATCGAGTAGAATCCGGCCGCGCTCGTCACGCTGGTGCGGATGATGCCGGTATCGACGTTCTTAGCCGAGATTGTGGCTTGGGGAATCACTGCGGCGGATTGGTCTGTTACCGTGCCGGAGAGTGTTGCTCCGGCCACCTGAGCGCGTGCTGTGGCCGGAAGCAAAGAACAAAAAACAAGAGCGGCAAATGCTAGAAAACATACAGCTGTTTTGGTGCTGCGAATTTTGGGATACATAACGCCTCCAGAGTCGATTACTTGTGCATGTCCCCAGGGCCTCCGACGTTAAATCCGATGGATAGGGCCGACCTCCCGAACAAAGTGATTTTCAAACTCTTTCTTATTGGACTTCGTATACTTTCACTCCGGCCATATCGCTTTCATGACGCGGCGCTGCAACGTAAAAGCGTTTGAGTTGAGGGACCAATATGGCTGTCTTGGCGCGAAAGCCCGTGGGAACCCTGCCTAGCTCTTCGAAGTGATCTGCATCTTTCTCCAGGTAAACGACGGTAAAATCATTGCAGGCAACGTAGATGCGCTTGCTCGCGGGATCGAAAGTCATGTCGTCGGTCATTTCGGCGGTTGGCAAGGACGTAACGATCTTGCCCGACTCCGAATCCAGGACGACCAGAGCCGGCGGCTTGCGTCCTGCGAGGAAAATGCGATGAGTGGCCTCGTCATAGGTGAGCGGCGTGTTCCCGTGGAAGTCGCCCAGGGGCCAGGTAGCTGTCACCGTCTTTTTCTCCCTGTCAATGACTCCGACGAGACTCTTGTCTCTGATATTTGCGAAGATCCTCGGGCCATTTTTCTCGATGGCCATAGCTTCGATATTGGCAGAATCCACTTTGATGTCGCCCACCTTTTTCCGAGTGCTGGTATCGACGATGTTTATTAACGAATAGGTTAACTTAGCGTCCGAGCCGCCCGCGGCAATATAGAAAAGGTGCTTGGCCGGGTCGTACATAGAGGAGTCAGCGCCCTCGGTCACCTTCAAGGTTTCGATCGGCGCATAGGTCGCACTGTCAAAAATCTTGACGGTCCCGTCACCGCCGGCAACGACCCAAAGCTGCTTGGCCGCGGGAAGAAAGAGCATCGAATGAGGTTCATCCACATCCGCAATCGTATGGATCAGCTTGTTGGTGCGCATGTCCATGACCAAGACTGCGTTATTGGCTTCTCCCGTCAGAAACAGCCGGTTGCCCGCGAGATCGACGGCAAAATGATCGAAATCGCCGGGTTTCAGGTCCGGCAGCGGGATCGTTTGCAAGAGCCGCAACGGAGGCTTGCTCTGAGCAGAAGCAGCGACGGCAAAATAAAGAATGATTACTGCAACAAAGAACGCGAAAAATCTTTTCATTTTTCCTTCTCCCTGGAAGCAAAGTTTTTGCGATTAACGAACTTCAGATCTCCGACTGCAATTTTCCCTGGTGCATACAAACCTAAGTTTGAACCTCGAGCGTCTCGTCAGTTCAAATCATTTCGATAGACTTTTCCTCCCTTCATCACAAATTTCATTCGCTCGGTCTCGGTGATGTCCTTCAGCGGATCGCCGGAAACGGCAACCAGGTCCGCATACTTGCCCTTTTCGATCGATCCAATCCGGTCATCCCATCCCATCATCTGCGCGTCCACCACGGTTGCTGATTGCAAAGCCGCGGTCGGCGTCATTCCGTGATTCACCAGCCAGGCAAATTCAACTGCCTGCGTTCCGTGAAGGAGCGGCCCGCTGGACCGAGGATCGCCGGCGGTTCCTTCCACGCCGCTCCCCAGGCGATTTTTACGCCCCTCGAAAGCGCGTTCTTAAAATTTTTTTCGAAGATGGGAATGATGCTGTACTTGCCGCCGGTGTTCTTCTTATCGTTCTCGGCGATCTCGGGCATCGTGTAACGGTAACCGGTTACGTCAAAATAGATCCCTTTTTGGACCATCATGGTCGCTTCGGAATCGTCCAGGCCCTGCCCGTGCTCGATGCAGTCCACCCCGGCAAGGATGGAGTCCTTCAGGCCTTCGCCGCCATAGGCGTGCGCTGCAACTTTTTTCCGGTGGCGATGGGCCTCGTCCACGATGGCTTGCAGTTCGGGTAGGGTAAAAGTCGGATCGACGAACAGCTCGCCGTCGAATCCAAAAGAGTAGGCTCCCGTCGGGAACACCTTAATCCAGTCGGCGCCGTAATGAATCTGTTCGCGAACGACTTCGCGCGCATTGTCGGGCCCGTGAATGGTTTGATTGCCTCCCGTGATTGACGTTTCCGGGCTGCCGATATAGTCAGAGCCCGATGCGCCGACACCCCGGGTTGAAACCTGCATCCTGGGGCCATCGATAATGCCCCGGTTGATTGCGTTGCGTATGTCGACGTCGCCGTAGCCTTCGCCGTGAGTTCCCACATCGCGGACCGAAGTAAAACCCGCCCGTAGGGTTGTCATGGCGTTCTCTTCGGCCATCAGCGTCCAGGCTTCCTTGGTGGTGTTCACGCGGGCCCCGTTGCTCAAGCTGCTGTAAACGTGCGTGTGCGCGTCGACGAAACCGGGCATTACGGTCGCCTGGCTGAGGTCGATGACCTGGGCTCCAGTTGGAATCTGAACTCGGTCGGCGGGGCCAACATCTGTAATTTTTTCGCCGTTAATCAACACGACTTGGTTGGCCAGCATTTGACCGGACTTACTGTCAAACAGGTGACCGGCGCGAACTGCGACTACCTTAGGGGTTTGCGCCCAGAGCGGGGTGGCCGTTGCGAATAAAACAAGCAGTAAAATAGCTAGACACTTACGATCCATCGGTTCCCTCCGACTAAAATTGAAATAACTTCACAGCTAAACTGCCCGCCCTCTACTTCTAGGAAGCCAGGGCAAAGCGCATACCCTGGGAGTAAGGTTTTGTAGCGTCGCGAACGACCGACGTCTTTACCAGATTACTTTGAGCGCGAATTGGATTTCCCTCGAATCAGTCGTTGTTGTTTTCAACACTCCTGCGGCGCCGTTATCAGGGGGATTCAACTTTGCCCCGGTACTGTCGAAAATATCGGTATTGTCAGGAGACACAGGAAGTGAAAAATTGGGATGGTTCAAAATATTGAAAATTTCGGCCCGGAATTGCACATTGAAAGATTCCGAAATTTTTCTAATGTAATTGTTCTTGAAAAGTGAGAAATCAAGGTTCATCAGGCCGGGTCCGGGGATGCTGTTGCGACCGGCATTGCCACGAAGGTTGAAACACTGCGGAAATTGCGCCGCCACTGCGGGCCCTTTTTTCGGCTGAAGGCTGGCAGGGTACTGAGTGCAATTGTCCGTCCAGAATTGCATGCTTGGCGCCGAAGGAACAGAAAAGCATTGAGTCTTAACGTAGTTGTAGGGATTCCCAGGGTTCACCAGTGAACTGCACCCAGGCGTCCTCAAGCGATCCGGGAAATCCCAAGGGTCCGTGCTTCCTATCCCAAGGGGATCGCCGTCGGTGCCGAACGTCGGAGTGAAAGGCGGACCGTCATTGGCCTTGAAAATTGTACCGAACTCCCAACCGTTCGCGGCCCAGCCCAGCACGGAAGAACTGGTTTTGACCCCCGGGATCAGCCAACTTGAATTAATCACCAGAGTCCGCCCGACATTGTAATCGGACACCGCACGGTTCAATTTCATGTCGAACCATGGCAGACTTCCAATTCCGTTTCCAAATGTATCGCCGGCGACCACCCCTGAATTGTTGTCGAGACTCTTTCCCCAAGTGTAGGACCCTTGAATCTGCAATCCATGGCTCATCCTTTTCAACACACCGATTTGCAGGGCGTTATAGGAGGAAGTGCCTGGCCAACTCAAGTACCGGACCGCTCCCACGTTTGCGTTTGAATTGACAAGGCTGGGAGCAACGCATGAGGAAGGGTCGCTTCCATTGGGGTCAGTCTGATTACACTGTGGCGTGTAAACGTTGCCGAGAATGTCCAGATGTGGCCACAGATATCCAGCGGAAGTTCGCGTCGGAAGGATCATGTTAGCGTCATCCGCGCGGAATGCCGAATGCACACCATGTGAACCGACATAACCAACCTGCACGGTTAACCCAGCAAATTCGCGCTGCACATTAAGATTCCATTGCATCACGTAATTACGGTGAGGATGAGGTTCAACGAAAGCATATTCCAAGGGCGGGAGCCCCGAACTCAAAATAAATGGAAGCGCTCCATTCGGGAATGACCCCTGAGGCAGCTTATTGCCGGGAGCGGGACTGGCAAGTTGGAAGAATGGGTCACCACGGCCGTTCAAAGTCACTGTCGTATAAAGCAACGGTAGGACATCAAACATCCCGAACCCGCCCCGCACAGCGGTCCTGCCTCCTCCGAAGGGGTCCCAGGCAAACCCGACCCGCGGCTCAAAATTGTTCAGAGTCGGGTTCGAAAAGTAGGGAGCGACCCCAGCGCAGTCCCCGAAAAGAACCCCGCAGTTGGGATGCGCAGCGTCCAGTGTGGGAAGGTTGGTGGTCTTCCCTTTCGCTTCCTTGATAACTGTTGACATTTCATACCGAAGACCCAGGTTCAACGTCAGCCGTGGGCGGATTCGCCAGTCATCCTGGATATAGGCTCCTACAATGGATGTCCGCATGTATCGCGGAGTGACTAATCCTGGAATGGAACCAACAACAGTCTTGGGAATGTTCTGCAGGAATTGTGACATCGTCCCGAACTTAAACGTACCCAGATAATCGGCCGTAGCTGTCGTTTCGTTGAGCTGATCTTTTTCCAAGCCGAAACCGAATTTCAGAGTATGGAGGCCCTTGGTTAGAAAAGCGTCGTCATAGACCTGATAGGCATTCCAGACATAAGAAAATGTAGGAGGAGCTAAACCCGGAACAGTGTTAAGACCACAGCAAGTGATTCGGGGCGGCGCGTACCCCGGAGCCCATTGTCCGGACGTAGCGTTTGCCGCCGGATTGATTGCCTGGAGTGGCTGAAGCGCATTCGCATGATCCCGGTTGAAGCCGAGGCGAAAACTATTGCCTACAGCCGTGCTGAAGACATGGTTTTCTTCGAAGGCGGCAATTTGCCGCTTGGCGATGGATTGCTCCAGGACATTGTTGAGTATATCGGGCTCTGTTAATGGAGAATAGTCGTATACATACGTGCCAAAGAGGCTGTCCTTTCCCGAAATTTTCTCGTCGACACGAATCGTGAAATAGTTTTCGCTGACTACCTGCTGCCTTGCAAAAACGTATTGTCCAATGTCCCCGCTGATGTTTTGAGTAGGTAAGCGGAAAAAGGGCAGATAATTGGCCACGTTATTATCGACGCAGACATTTGCGTTGGGGTCGAGCAGGTTCGAGTTGGCAGGGCAAGGGCCAGTGTGGGGGGGTAGGTTTTGCCCCGGGTTGTTTGGGTCGGCCAGAATGCCCACTCGTGCGTTCGCGGAGGGTACGCCGGAAAACGTTGTCGTTCCCTTTGACTGACGTAGTCCTTCATAGTCCCCGAAAACAAATGTGCGATCTTTTCGAATCGGGCCTCCCGCCGAGGCGCCGAATTGATTTTGCCTGAACGGTGGCGATACACCTGCATCGAAATAGTTTGGGGCATCCAGCACGTTGTTGCGCAGGAACTCGTATGCGGACCCATGGAACTGGTTCGTCCCCGAGCGAGAAATGGCATTCACCACTCCTCCAGAGGTTTTCCCATACTCGGCTGAATAGTTGCTAGTCAGGACGCTAAATTCTTGGATCGCCTCCACCCCGAGATTTTGACCGATGACACTTCCGGGTCCCCCGTTGGAGTAGTCGTTGATGCTAATACCATCGAGCCGGTAATTATTCTGTTGGGGACGCGCACCGGAGATGCTCAATTGGGCGCCGTAGCCTCGGTTCACGTCCACTTTAGTGTGGCTCGTTGCCGCAACGACCCCGGGCTGGAGATTGGCAAGATCGGTCCAGGAGCGGCCGTTTAGAGGCAATTCACGCACCGTCGTGGAATTTACGGTTGCGCCCAACTCAGAGGAGGTCAGTTCGACCGTAGGCGCCTCCGTGGTGACCTCCACCATTTGGCTCATCTGCCCAACGCGCATCGTGAAGTCCAGGACCTGCTGGGCTCCCACCGTAAGGGTCACACCCTTCTGCACTTCCGTGCTGAATCCCGTCGCCGATACGCGAATCTCATAGGTCGCGGGGGACAGGTTGGGTGCCGCGTAGAGCCCCGCCCCGTCAGCCGATACCGTGCGTGTCACGCCCGTGGCCACATCTGTAATCGCAATTTGAGCGCTGGGTATGAATGCGCCAGAGGAATCCTTCACTGTGCCAGTCAGTGTCGCTCCCGCAACCTGCGCGTATGCCCGGGCGGACATCGCCAGGCTGAATGCCACAGCGACGAATATCCAGAAAGCTGAAACAGACGTTTCCCTGAGTAGTCTAAGTCGCATCGAAAACCTCCGACGATCCAGACGGCCCGATCCATTCAAAACCCTTACCGGTCTTCAGATAAGGACCAGGGACCTACTTTTAGGAAACGTATGTAAGACACACTCAGGATATAACCGCGCATGTAACACTCGACCGCGAAACATGTCAAGTGAATTCGTTAATCGGCGGTGGACCTCTCCAGGAAACGTGTGATACATAAAGGCCACGCAACGGACCTGCACACGGGGTGTCTTGGGGAAATCTATTCGGGGGACCAATGAAGAAACAGCACGCAACTGTTTTCGTCACCTTTTTTGTCGCATTCCTGCTGGCGCTGACCGCAAAGGCGCAAAGTGATGCGCCGCTGAAATTGGTTCAAAAGATCCCCATGCCCGGGGTGCAAGGCCGGACGGACCACATCACCGTGGACGTTAACGGCAAACGGCTTTTCGTTCCCGCTAACAGCGACAATCAAAACACGGTAGAAGTTATCGACCTCAAGGCGGGGAAATGGATTGCCAGTATCCCGGGGCAGAGCAAACCCCAGGGCACATTTTATTCCACAGACTTCAATACGCTCTTTGTGACCAATGGCACCGACGGCACCTGCAAGATTTTTCGCGGCGACACCTTCAAACTCATTGCCAGCCTGCCGCTGGGCGCAGACGCGAACCAGGTGGGCTACGACCCGGATACGAAATACCTATACGCCGGGCTCGGAGATCGAAATTCCGGCGCGCTGGCGATCATCGATACTTCGAGCAATAAACAAATCGGAGAAATCAAGACCGACGCTCGCCCCGGGGGAATCACATTCGAGAAGCCGGGCCCGCGAATTTTCGTGAACCTCAACGGGGCCACCAAACTTGGCGTACTTGACCGCAAAAAGCGCGAACAGATCGGAACCTGGCCCGTAGCAGGCGCTGAGAACTACGGCCCACTGGCTCTCGATGAAAGCCGTCACCGTCTTTTTCTTGGATCGCGCAAACCGCCGCTGTTGATCGTCTTCGATACGGAGACAGGCAAACAAATCACGCAGCTCGACAGCGTCCCCAGCATTGATGGTGTTTGGTATGACGCAAAACGCAAACGCGTTTACGTTACGGGCAACGGATTCATCGCAGTTTATGACCAGAAGGGCGCCGACGACTACACGCCCATGGTGAAGATCGCCAGCGAAGGTGACTCGCAGCCATCACTCTGGGTGCCGCAATTCGATCGCCTCTACGTTTCCGTCACGGCGGCAGGGAACCGCGATGCGGAAATACTGGTTTACGAGCCTTAGAGTCGAGTGCATCCAGCGCGAGCGGCAAGAGCGTACGCAGGAAATCGCTCCTAAATTGGCGCCGCCATTCGGCAAGCCCGGCGTTTTCAGTGCTAGAACCAACTTCCCTTATATTTCACCGAGCAGCCGTAGGGACGCGTAGCCGCCGTTTCAACCGGCTTGCCCGCCAAAGCCTCGCCTAGCGCCAGATTCACATAATTTGTCGCGCCTGCAATGTCTTTCACGTCATCCGTCGGGCGGTTATCGATCGCGCCATCGTAAATAATTACGCCTTGCGGGTTGATGACGATCATCTCCGGAGTTGTCTTGGCGTCAAATGAATGTCCGATTGCGCCTGTAGGATCGAGCAGGGCTGCGGTTGGCGCGGCTCCCATCTTCGCCATGTAGGTATTCTCCGCGTTCGCATCTACATATCCCTGTTTGCCCGGCGCCGAAGAGAGGATCGTGAACCAAACGACGCCTTGCGCCGTCCACTGTTTTTGCAGCTTCTGCATATTCCCGCTCTTGTAATGTTTCTGTGTGTAAGGGCAGCCGTTGTTGTGCCACTCAAGAACCACGAACTTTCCGTGATAATCCGCGAGGTGATAGGTCTGGTTGTTGCTGGCCGTGCCGGTGAAGTCCGGCGCGGGCTGGCCCACCTTCGCGGCCAAGATCAGCAGCGGAGATCCAAGCGCTAGTACAGCGAAAAGTGTCGAATAAAAAATGAACCGTCTCATTTCCGTATTTCCTCCTGATCGTTTCAAAAATCAAGATGCACAACTATCGAGTCACGCCGTCACTGCGAATGAAGCGCCACATCAATCACGTATGCCTGGCCGGCAGAGAGTTCCAGCACGCCTTTCAGGCGCTGGATCGGCTTGAGCAGCTGATCCGACTTTCGCAACGCAAGCTGGAATCCGGTGGCCTCGGGCACAATCTTCTGGGGCGCCGAATTATCAACTTGAGACTCTTCCAAAGGGAAGAATGTCGCTCGTTCCGCCCTCCGGCCAAGCATCGCGGTCAGAACGAATGAATCTTTCTGTTCGCTCACATTGAATTCCCATTCGCGCGGCGCCTTGCGGGGTAGGGAATTGCGCGCGGCGGTAAACAGTTCGCTGCTCCGAGCGTCCGCTTCAGGCGGCGTCGATTTGATTGGCAGCGAAAGCGAAATTTGCGCCTTCCCTGGAATACATATTTCTCTGCAAACG
The DNA here is from genome assembly GCA_963813185.1 of uncultured Acidobacteriota bacterium. GTDB lineage: Bacteria > Acidobacteriota > Terriglobia > Acidiferrales > UBA7541 > Palsa-360. The sequence goes on along the minus strand of CAWEYA010000014.1, from coordinate 397,945 downwards.
AGCACCTTCAGCTCCGCGCCAAGCTTCGCTGCCTGGCTTGCCGGCAGGGCGGATGAGGCATGCATTGGGACGAGCAGCATGACGGAATTATCATATCCGAAATCCACGATGGTGGAGGTCCCCAGACGCCGCGGTGCCGGCCATTCGATCTCTCCGGCGCTGAGCCCTGCCGGCAAATGCCATTCGACTCGGGGCGGCTGGCCCGAATCGCCTGGATTCACCCAGTAAATGTGCCAGCCTTTTTCGAGCTGAAAATTCAATCCCAAGTAAGTCTGGCTCCCGGGGGCGATCCATTGATTCTCCGCGACGATTTCCACCGTGCCGTGAGGGATAGACGCTGCCGATGCCCATGCGTCTGGCAGCAGAATCAAGATCAGCATGAGCCGCGAAAAAAACCGCACAACTTCGATAAGATTTCTCATTTGGGCAACGATTCACTAAACTGCCTGCTATTCTAAACCAAATTCGAGCCTCCGGTGAATCCCTGCAACGCCCGACCGGGAGGATATTTCTGGCCCGGTAAACAATGTTCCTTGCGCTTGGTCCATCGTGCGTTTCACGAAAAGCCCCTTAAGACCGCGGCGAATCGCCCTTGTGATTGCCCGGTCAAACATCCGGCACTCGGTGCGCCGCCGTCGCCGGACTTGACACGGGTGCGGGCGAATGATACATGGAACGCAGATTTTTCCGTCTTCGCAAGGCATGAAATGAGACTTTCCGCCCGATCGCAGCTCTTGACGTAGCCATGTCCAGGAGGGACAAATGAGGAGAGGTGTTGAGTTATCTCTGGCCCTTGTACTTGTATGGATGCTGCAATTCGCAATTCCGCGCACCACAGCCCAATCCGCGAGCAAAACTGGCACGCCGGCGCCCGGCGCAACCTCTTCCTCCGCCGAAACACCCGCTCTGGACTACGGATTTTTCAAGACTCGGGTCGAGCCCATTTTCCTGAAAAAACGGCCGACCCACGCCCGCTGCTACGCGTGTCACGAAGAAGCGAATCATGCCCTCAAGCTGGCCAAGCTCTCGCCGGGTAACACCACCTGGACCGAGGAGGAATCGCGGCGCAACTTCGAGACGGTCTCCCATATCGTAACCCCGGGCGATCCTCTCGGCAGCATCCTCCTGCACCACCCGCTGGCGCCTGAAGCCGGCGGTGACGCGTTCCACTCCGGTGGGAGGCAATTTGAATCCCAAAACGATGCGGACTGGAAGACAATCTCGGATTGGGTCCGCGGCAGCAAAGCAAATTAAAAACTCCGCTTTGGGAATTGATGGTTTAGGATTAGCCGGCCGCTGAAAACACTGCGAACGGCGCGAAAATTTTCTTCGCACAAACGTCGGCTAAAATCGAGATTCCTCGGCCAGGAACGCGCCTCGGAATAACAATGCACCGGCCCTCCTAACGGCTTAAGGCAGCGCCAGAGTATTGATCCGCTTCGGCACTTCTCCGACCGTGATTCGCGCAACTTGTTTCAACGTCTCCGTATCGATCGCTGACACGGACCGGTCCGCGGAGTTCGATACATAAACCAATCTTCCATCCGGCGTGAACGTAATCCACTCCGGCACCGAGCCAGAGGATGGGCCGCCAAGATTTTTCACTTCCGGCAGGGTGGTATGACCCATCAACTTGAGATCGGGAAGCGAATATTCAAAGATCGCGTTCGCCACGATGCTGTTTACCCAGAGCGTCTTGCCGTCAGGGGCGATGCCAATCCCGTGTGACGGAGTTCCAAGGCGCCACTCTGCCTTGCCGTAGGGTCCATCGGGTAGCTTGATTCTCGCGACTTCCTGGTGCTTGGCAAAGTCGACGACCGCGAACCCGTTGAGATTTGACAACTGCACGAAAATCCGGCTGGTCGAACCGTCGAGACTCTTCTCAATGGTCATGGGCCGGACCCCGGCGTCGAAGTCCATTTCCCAAGCCACTGTCTGGGTCTTCAAATCGAAAACCGTCAGGCGCTTCGCTGCGACAGATCCCGCAACCGCATACTTCTGATCGGGCGTTATGTAAGTATTGTGCAGCCCGCCTCTCGTCGGGATCGACTTCACCACCTTCGCCGCCTTGGGATCAACAATATCAAGAGCGCCGGGGGCAGAGGCGATGGACACGAGCACGAGGCCGTCTTTCGTCACGGCGATATTGTTGGGATGGCCGCTCAAGGCAACTTTATTTACAATCGCGCCGGTCTTCTCGTCCACGATGTCCAGCACTCTGTCCGTCTCATTGCTGATGAAGACCCACTTTCCGTCCGGCGAGAAGTTGACCCCGTGGGGCACTTCGATGCCTTTGATGACCTGCACAACTTTGTTGGTGGAGGCATCCACAACATCAACCGTATCCCCGGCACTGTTCGTGACATAGATACGAGTTGTCCCAGCCAAAGCGGGCAAGGCAAGCAGAATCCACAAACCTTGCAACATACACAAGGTTCGCACGTTCGCGTTTAAGCTCATTGGCCACCATTCCTTGAAACGCCGGATTTTGTCCCTATCAGTGTGCACCGCAGCCGGGAGTGTAGTCGCATTTAGCCCCGCAATCAAGCACTTGCGCGCCTGGCGAGTCTTATCCTGTTTTTTTGGTTTGAAATGCGTTGCAATTCAAGTTCCAACCGTAATGCATTTGGTGTGCTGGCCGGAAGTAGTCGTCTCAACGGTCTGGATGAAAACGTAGCGTTTCACCACGTGGCGCAAATTTCGGCGCGATCGTTATTTTCATCAAAAACGCAGGGGCCGCGTTTCGGGTCCGCTGGCCATTGTTATCCGTGGGATCGTAATGGTGAAAGTCTTCAGCTTCAAATTGGATCGAAGTCTCGCCGGTTGACCTCTTACGCCCGGAATTCTCCATTACATGGAATCGAATAAAAACAAGCTCGCCAGTCGCGAGTTACCATCGGGCATGACAACGGGCACAGCGACAGCGATCCGCGCGTTGATTTCGCCAGCCTTTATCTTTGGATTCCGATTCGTAATGTTGATTTGTGCGGTCTGCCCCTGGCAAGCGCCGCGGTATCGTGGTTAATGATTCCTGCTAAGGCCGGGTAATTCTCGCCTGGGCCGCACAAGTTTCATATCCCGCGTTTTTTCTGTGGGTCCCGCTCATCGCTTGTCGGCGGCAGCCGCGCTGTTCGTCAGCGCATATTTCCGCAGAGGGTTGAGACCTCGAGTTGCAGGCTCGCGTCCATTTGCGTTTCCCGCAGATTGGCCGCGGAGCAAATCTGCGCGGCCGTCATCCCCTCCGCGCCGCGAAGATCGGCGCCTTGCAGATTCGCCCCGGCCAGGTCCGTGCCGCGAAGAACGGCGCCCTGAAGATTCGCGCCGCTCAAATCCGATTTCCGCAGGTTGGCGTCCGTGAGGATGGCCTTGGAGAGATCCGCATTTTTCAAGCGAGCGCCGCTCAGTTTCGTGGAGATTAAGTAGGATTCCCCAAGATTGGCCATGGTGAGATTGGAGTTTTCCAGATTCGCTTCCCGCAGATCCGCTTTCTTCAGGCTCGCTCTTTGCAGTGACGCGGAATGCAAATCCGATTTGTAGAGATTAGCGCCGTCGAGCGTGGCGTCCAGAAGCGTCGCATCGGAAAGCACCGCAAAGGATAAATTCGCATCGCGCAAATCGGCCCGGTCCAGGTTGGCATTTTGCAGGTCAGCCTCTGGAAGTGTCGCGCGCGTCAACTTGGCGCGGTCCAGCACCGCGGACTGCAGATTAACCTGCCGCAGATTCGCTTCCCGCAGATCCGCCTCGGACAGATAGGCGCTCCGCAAGTCGGTTCGCCAGAGGTGAGCCCTGACGAGAAACGCGCCATACGCCTGGATGTAGCGCAAGCTGAGCCGATTGAGGTTGGCACCGTTGACCAGGGCGATTTCCTCTTCCCGCCCGGTCCAGCCGGGAGGTTTCGATGAGACCTCCGCTTCGGTCAGTTGCGCGAATGGGTTGTAGCCAACCGTCCAAAGGACGTCCGCCGCCCACGCCTTCATCCCCAAACCAGCCGATTCCGCGGCGGGGCGATAGTCATGCGGAACTCCCAGAAACGTACCGATGGAGAGCAGAAAAAGCAGAAGTCCAATTGCCGGCGGCACGCCCCTAAGAATTTGGGATATTCTTACTTTGGAAGTTTTCTCCGCACGGGTGAGTCGCGTTGCATCAGGTCCAAAAGCTCTCCCCGCCAATCTTGGAAAGTTCATGGCCGCGGCAATGGCTCCCACGACCAGCAATATGTGCAGCGTCGTGCCGCGCAAATCCTCAAGCGTCAAGTACCGGCCCCAAAATAGGAGCACCGTTGCGGGCGCCACCCAATACAGCAAAAGGATGGCGATGGCCGCTTCGAGGAAGGCTAGGGGAGATTGCGTTTTTCTCAGCCATCTGAAATGACTGCGCGCGGACCAGCGGGCAAACCAGGGCAGGCACGCGTCAAGTCTCCTGCCATCGGGAAAGATTGCCGGTAATTGCGCAATTCCATCCCAGAGCCGCTGCATATACAGATGAAAACAAAGATACAAGCAGAGAATCACTACGGGGCCGAAAAGATAAAACGGAATGAACGGCAAGATCGACTGCAGCGCGGAAAATGGCAGGGCTGACGAATTTCTCACCAGGTGCGAGTCAGGTGTGGTGAGAATTCTCAACCACACCAGCCCATCCAGAAGCAAAGTCACACTCATCAGCCATGCGCCATTGCGAGCCGTTTGCCGGACAAGCTTCAACCCGTCAAATGGGGAAATCGCTCCAGGAAGGATAGCGCCGAACAGGTTTGCCCCGGCAAGTTGCGGGCTGAGCAGTCCCGTCGCGTTCTGCATTTCGACGGCCTGAAGATTCGCCTCCTGAAACTGCGTTCCAAGCAAGTTCGCTTCCGCCAGGTTTGCCTGGACCAGAGTCGATGCGCGCAAATCCGCAAGCGTCAGATCGGCTCCCTTTAAGATTGTCTTATGGAGGAGAGCGTCCCTGAGTCTGGCGTCAACCAGATCGGCGTCTTCCAGATTTTTTCCAGAAAGATCCGCTCGAACGCCTGTCTCGCCGGCCGAATCGAGCCAGGAACCGTGATTCTCAAGGACATCACGCAGGTCCCTGCGACTGGGTTTGTCCAGGCTCTTTAGCTCGGACGCCGATGGCTTCTCACGTTCTGTGGCTGTGACCATAGTGTTGAACCTTGAATCGGCTATAAGGCCAGGCAGGATCAAACCGCCGCTTGCCCGGATAGAAACCCTCTATTTCCTTGTAGGCGTAATATTGGACTAGAACGCCCTGTAAGGTTACCTACCCAAAGGGCCAGAATGAGTACAGGTGATCTCATTCACGAACGCCACTCTCTCGTTTGGGCAAACTGGATTCGCCAATTGGAATATTGCCGTTCCCGCGATACCACCCCTGCAGGTCCCTTTGGGGGGTTTGCAATCTTCTGGCCACCGTCACCGAGGCGCAGTCCCATGGCGCCACCTGTGAGCAAGGCAGAATAATTTAAGGGCGGGCTGCCGGAGACAGCAGTTCCGATTCGGTGTGGTCTGGCCGCAAATTTCCCTGACTGAATAAAACGGTGTCGGTGCCTTTCCGGGCAAGGTTTTCGTAGTGGAAAAGCTATGTTCCGGAATAAATTCCCGGATTGTTGTGCATGAGGATTCGGATGGCGACTCCCCGCTTGTCTTCGTCCAATTCTTCCACACGCACTACGTCGCCAATCTGCTCGCGATGAATCGGGTCATCCTGGCCAAAGTTCAATGCGACGATGACGTTCATCCCGACGAAGTAGTGCTTGGTGGGCGTCAAGAAATAGAGCCCGCTGCGCGACACGTTTGCGGTCGTGCAGATTTCCTCGGGAAACAGCGGATCGAAGGGGCGAACCAGGACGGGTTCTGACAATGTCTCTCGAGGGGTTAAGCGACATTCCTTCACTGCAGTCTGCATCGCGATTACTCCTGATCCTTTAAACCCTGGGGAAGTCTAAGGATTCTCTAATTTGATTACGCATACAAAGTAAGCCAACGGCCCACGGGAGTCCAGCGGCACGTCATCTTTGTGCTTCTTCAGGTAATACCCATCTTCATGTAGAACGGCAGGGATACCGGTTCTCGGGTGGTGAGCGCGCCCTATTTTGTAGCCAGCGCTGGCGGCCTTCCTAAGAAAAAAAGGAGGGGCGTCGCAAGAGCCGCCGCCCCTCTTGAATGAGCCTGTCGGAGGAAGGCTCATTCGTGTCCTGTATTGCCTTTGGCGAAGGAAAGCGTTCCACTTTTTTTGAGGGGGTGAGTGGTAGAAGAAAAAGCGAAGGCGCAAAGCATACATGCAACTGCCGAAAATTCAGGCGGCACGGTGGCGAGCCAATTCGGCTTTAGGCTACGGCAACTCTGCTACGTTTCCCCATCTTAGGGGAGACGTTGAATGCGCCTTGCTGGAGTTTCAGTGAGACGATTTTCCCGCTCGTCACATTCATCGCGTAGAACTGATTTGAGGAGTGCCGGGCCAGGTCGAACAATTGGAGGCGCGTGCTTTCGAGTCCAACGACGCAAGCCCGCCAGAGTGAAGAGCCATCGGGGAATTTCTCGAACAGATCGTATGCGTGGTTCATACGAGTCCCTTTCCAACCACATCAAGTTCAAGTGACCCTCTGAATTGCCAATATCCTAATCCTCTTCGACCAATCTGTCCAATTCATCTGTTCGATGGTGTGTATCAGATAAGAGGCATCAGGCTCCCCGCCCCGCAGGCTGGCGGAATCCCCTGCATGCCTTACAATAGGAAACCCGTGCCTCCTCCAGTAGAACTCAACCGCTTGCGCGTCGTTCTGGTCGCTACCCGCAACCCGCTAAACATTGGGGCGGCCGCGCGGGCCATGAGCAATTTCGGATTTCAATCGCTCCGCGTCGTGAATCCGTTCGCGCCATCGTTTCGCGAAGCGCGCTCCGCCGTTGGAGCTTCGGAAATCCTCGAAAACGCCGTGCGATACAAATCCGTACCCGAGGCCGTAGAGGATTGCACGCTGGTCGTTGGCACCACGGCGCTGCGCAAGCGCGACCTGCAGCACCCGGTCAGGCGCCCGGAATATGGAGCGCGCCTGATCCGCCGGCGATTGCTTTCCAGCAATGTCGCTTTGCTGTTCGGCTCGGAAAAATTCGGTCTTTCCAACGATGCCCTCAGTCATTGTCACTGGCTCATGCGCATCCCCACGTGCGATGAAAATATTTCCATGAATCTTGGCCAGGCCGTCGCCGTTTGTCTGTACGAACTCATTCGGGATTCCAAACAGGAGCGTGCCGCGGAACAATGGAAGCCGGCCACGGCGCAAGAGTTGGAGCGCATCACCGCGCTGCTGCTCGAGGCCCTTCAGACCAGCGGATTCCTGGACCTGCGCCGCGTCTCCGACGCCGAAGAAAGAATTCGCCGCCTCGTGCGCCGCCTCCGTTTGCCGGAGCGCGACTCCGTGATTTGGCTCGGAATGCTGCGCCAGATGCTGTGGAAAATGAACCAGGGCAAAAATCCTGAGACTTAGAATCCCGTATCACAAATCCCAAATTTTAGATCTTATGTACAAATCTCAAATCTGAATCCTCCTTCACAGCCCGGAGCGCCGCGCGGAGAAAAAGGACTGCAGCAATTGCAACGACTCCCTGGCAAGGACGCCGGAAACGACTTCGACGCGATGATTGATCGCCGGCGCGTCGAGCACCTGCAGGCAACTGCGAATGGCGCCTCCTTTGGGTTCGTCGGCGCCATAGATCAGCCGCGCGACGCGCGCCTGCACCAGAGCCCCCGCGCACATGGCGCACGGCTCCACGGTTACGTAAATCGATGCGCCCAGGAGGCGATAATTGCCGGCCTTGCGCGCGGCTTCGCGCAGGGCCACGATTTCCGCATGGGCGGTCGGATCGCAATCGGTGATGGTGCGATTGCCCGCGGCGGCAATAATCCGGCCTTCCAGGACAATCAGTGCTCCGATGGGTACTTCGCCGCGCAGCGCGGCGGCCTGTGCCTGCGCAATGGCCAGATGCATGTATTCAAGATCGTTCACGGTTGTGTCGGGGAAGAAGAGGGAATCACGTACTCCACCAGCATGACGTCGTGCAGCCCATCATTCAGGCGCGCGTGGGCGCAGTGGCGGCCCACTTCGCGCCAGCCTGTGGCGCGGCACAGCACCAACCCGTCCTGATTCTGGACCAGCACGCGGCCAATGAGCTTCCGGTAACCGAGTCTGCCGGCAGCTTCCTGGATGGCGCGCATCAACTGGCGTCCCACACCGTAACTTCGGAACGCGCGCCGAACATAAATATAGACTTCGCCGATGTCATCCAGAGCGATGCGGTTGTCGTACGGCGCGAGCTCAACCCAGCCCGCGATCCAGTTCCGCAGTTCGGCGACCAGAATCGGATGCTTCGGGTCCTGCTCTGCCGCGGCGATCCGCAGGCGCTGGTCGTCCACGGCGCGCGGATCGGAATCAAACGTTTCCAGGTGATCCTGCACAGCTTCGTTGAAAATTTCGCACAGAGGGGAAGTGTCGTCTTCCTGGGCTTGCCGGATCTGAAGTTGTGGCCGTGCGCTGGCAGTGCCCATGGAGGTGCATTTTATCACCAGAGAAGCTTCGCGCGCGCTGCAACTCCACTGCCGCCGCTCAAAGTGTTAGCACTTCCCAGGCTTGACGCGCGTGTCGAGGCCGTTATAATTGATGATGACCACAAAGAACGTAACCGGATTTTGTGTGCCTGGTTCCAATCCTTTTCTTCTCCAGGATCGCTCGGCGCGGAAAATTCTGGATTCAAAGCGCGACTAGGGGAGCTAAACTTGGCCGTACCTGTAATTTTTAATACTATTGAGCAGTCCGGGATCAGCACCTGGCTTCGCGAGTCTCAGTCCATATTTGGGTTCTACTTCATTCTGTTGTTTCACACGATCGGCATGTCCTTGGTCGTCGGAGCGAATGCGGTAGTGGATTTGCGCATCCTCGGCGTCGCCCGCGACATCCCGCTCCAGCCGTTGAAGCGGCTCTTCGGCATTATGTGGACAGGCCTGGGAATCAATGTCACCACGGGCCTGCTCCTTTTGACCGCCTACCCGACCAAAGCCCTCACGAATCCAGATTTTTACTTCAAATTGTCGTTTATCGGACTCGCCGTGTTCCTCATGGCGAGGATGAGCAAGCAAGTATTTGGCGACACCACATTGAGCGAAGCGGCCATGGCAGCGAAAGGGAAGTCCATGGCGATGTGGTCGCTTGTCTTCTGGGTTGGAGCCGTCGGGGCGGGACGCCTGCTCTCGGAAACAGCGCGCTATTTTTTTTATGGCCACCCAGCCGGGGGATAAGTCTTGAATTCGAGGAACGAGGTCTGAGGTTTGGCCGCACTGCGCGGGAAGACCAAACTCTGGAATTCTGCACCGCTTAGGGAGTCTATTGTGAATTATGCGCATTTACATCTGTTGCTGAACCATGTTCCGGTCATCGGGTCGATCGTTGGGCTCGGCCTTTTCCTGATCTCTTTTTTCGGGAAGAACGAGGACCTCAGGCGAAGCAGCTACATCATTTTCGCAGCCATCGCTTTGTTGACGATTCCCGCATTCTTAAGCGGTTTTGGAGCGCAACAAATGATCAAAGGGCCTGGCGTGTCGGACGATTTGATTCGCAGGCACGAAGGCTCGGCATTGCTGTCCCTGTGGTTCATGGAGGTGACCGGCGGCCTGGCCTTGATCGGACTTTGGAAATCTCAAGCAAGCGCGCGTCTGCCGCGTTGGAACGTAATGGCTGTGCTGCTCTTTTCGCTTTTGACGGTAGGCCTGATGTCCAGAACCGGGAATACGGGCGGCGACATCCGCCATCCGGAAGTCCGGCCGGGCGCCGAGGGGAATGTGGCGGAAGGAGCAATCAAAGAAGGACAGATCGGGTCCATAATTCGCGTCTTTGAACCGGACCCGGACAAGTTTGCCGATGCCATGACTTTCAGCAAGTGGTGGTGGACGTTCATGATGGCGGCGCATTTTCTCGGGCTCATCCTAATCATTGGGACCGTTGGACTTCTTGATATCCGCATCATGGGATTTGTGAAGCAACTCCCGATCGCACCCTTGCACCGGTTGATTCCGTGGGGCTTGGCTGGCTTAGGCATCAATGTAGCAACGGGTCTCATGGCTTTTGCAGCCCGCCCCGATAATTACGTTTTCAGCCTCGGTCTGTGGCTGAAGATATTGGCTCTGTTGCTGCTTGGATTGAACGCCGCGGCGTTCTATCTGACGAACATTTTCGAAGGAGTCGCGAGCGTGGGAGCCGGGGAAGACGCGCCGATTTCGGCTAAGCTCATCGCCGCGAGTTCGTTGTTCTTGTGGTTCGCCGTGATTACCATGGGCCGCTACATCCAACCGTTGGTCGATACTCTTCTTGGCACCAATTAGATTTGCGCCAGCGCAGGAAATCTCCGCCTAAGATTGGTGTGGTGGCGTGGCCTGCGCCGGTTGAAATCCGGGAACGCCGATCCCCCGATTGGCGCTCCCGGCGAAGATGCCGCGCTGCTACAGATTCGCCAGTTCCTTGCCGTCTGGCGTCACGATTTTTTCCAAACGCATGAAGGGCGTTCCGTTCTTGGTTCGATGGCCGTAGAACGTGATCACATCGCCGACCTTGATGGTGTTCTTGTCCCATCCGCCGTAGCGGGAGAGCATCGCCGGGCTGCGCGCTTCGCCAATCCACTTTTCGGTTTCGCCTTTGTCATTCTTCACGTCCAGGGTGATCTGCACGTGGGGATTGACAAATTGAAAATCCGTTACGGTTCCCTTGACCGACACCGTCTTGTCCGTATCGTAATTGGCCTCTCCGTGATGCGCCAGCAGCGGGGCGGAAATTAAACCAACGCAAAATATCGTGGCCAGAAAAAATGCCAACTTCTTCATTCGGATCCTCCTGAAAGCGCTGGTCGGACGCAGGGGTTCGACGTTAAAAAATGCCGTCCCGCGTTGATTAAACGAATTATTAAAAATATCTACCCTCATCCAGAATATGTCAATGCCAAAATCAGCGCCGCGCATGGCGCACAAAAGCCTGAAAATTTCACGCTGGAAAACCCGCGCCGTTTTACTTCCCCGGTGACGCTTCCTTTTTTTCCAGTCCCAGGAAGCTCTCGCCATCCTCGCAAAACTGTTCCGTCAGCTTCCACGGCCTCAATTTAAATTCCAGGCGCGCCGTCCAGGGTTTGGTATACGCCTTGTGATCGTCAATGGTGATGTCGTCCACCAGGTGATCGTGAGCCGTCCGGCGGAAGCGTTCGATCACGTGCAACTGGTCGCTGTGCGGGTGGCCGATCCGGTCAATCCAAGTCCGATCGTTGAAGTTGACGGTGTCGACGACCAGCGTGTCCCCCTCCCAATGCCCGATCGAACTTCCCATCCACAAAGGCACCAGTCCGGGTTCGCGCGGTTTTCCGTCGGTGTAAATCTCCCGGCGCAGGGAATCCACCTCGAAGAGCATCAGGATTTCGCCAGGCGTTTGAATAAATTGAAAGGGGAAGGGATGCATATAAACGCGAGGCACGCCGGGCGGAAAACAGCTGCGCAACACGGGATCGTTCGTTTCCTCCAACGGATACTCATGAGCCCCGAAGGAAGATTTGGCCGCTTTGAATTGCTCCTTGCCCCATTCCGTCATGGGCGGTTCCTCTTGGTTGAGCTCATAAATCCAGTACTGCGCTGCAGTGGCGGGAGGGGCGTCCCGCATCCAGACTCCCGACAAGTCCGGTGTTTTGCTGGAACTCGCGGCTTTGGCCGGCGACGCAGAATCTTTGGTTTGAGCGGAGGCGTTCGAGCAGCAACTCAAGACGATCACCGGCCCAACAAGAATCCCCAGCAAACGATTGCGCATCTCGAAACCCCTCCCCCTGCTTCGGACCTACCTGCATAAATTTGACTTTAGCCGAAATTATACACTTCAGGTCAAGCGATTCGGGCGGCCGTATTTGGTCAGGCTCTTGACAATCGCACTCTAGCCCGACAGACTAATTCCATGAACTCACTTCTGAAGCGGCTGTTCCTGGCGGATTTCTGGAAGGGCATGATTCTGACGTTTCGCACGCAGAATCCCAAGAATGTTTACACGGAGCAGTACCCGCTGGAGCGCCCCATGGTCGCGGAGAGATACCGCGGCGCGCCGCGCCTGAACATGAATCCGGAGACAGGCGAAACGCTGTGCATCGCCTGCAACCTGTGCGCGTTGGCCTGCCCGGAAAATTTGATCGTGGTCGGCTGGCACCGCGATGACGCGACTCGCCGCAAGGTGTTGACCTACTTCACTTACGACACCTCGCGCTGCATGTTCTGCGGCCTTTGCGAAGACGCTTGTCCGACCGACTGCCTCGAACTCACGCAGGACTTCGAGATGGCGTCCTATTCCCGGGAGGGCGCGATCTGGGACCGCCACCGCTTGGAAGAAGGCCCCACGCCCGCGCGGTACACTCGGTAATACTCTTCGGCCCGGGGATTTTCGCAGCGCCGGCGTCTCGCCGGCATTTTTTCCGTTCCCAGTCCGTCGCAAAAACGCCGGCGAGGCTCCGGCGCCACACTTCCGCGAATTTTTCTCCCCCGGTCGAATGAATCCTTCTGCAATCCGCCGCCTTGACTTAGAATCCTTTCATGGAACTCCGTAAAGATCCCATTACGCGAAGTTGGGTGATCGTGGGACATCGCGGCGACACCTGCGAAACCACGGGCGGCTGTCCGTTTTGTCCCTCGAAGACGAATACCAGGAACGCTCTTCTTCGCCTGCCTGCTCAAGGTCCGTCGCAAGTCACCGTGTTCCCTCACCCTGACCCGCTTTATCGTGTGGAGGGCGACCCCGAGCGCCGCGCCGACGGTATCTACGACCAGATGCAGCCTGTGGGCGCGGACGAAATCGTCATCGAGACCCCCGAACACAACCGCAAGCTCGAGGATTTGACCGACGATCACATTCTGCTGGTAACGCAAGCCTGGGGCCAGCGCGTCGAGGACTTGAAACGCGATCGCCGGTTCAAGTATGTCTCCATCTACAAGAATTACGGTCCCCTTGCGGGCCAGGAGGGCTCCCACGCCCATTCGCAAATCACCGCGACGACGTTTGTGCCCAGAAGAGTCCTGTACGAATTGCGCGCCGCGCGTGAGTGGTTTAAAGAAAAAGAACGCTGTGTTTTTTGCGACATCGTGAAACAGGAAGAGCGCCAGGGAAAGCGCATCGTGGACACGCAGGGCGATTACGTCGCGCTATGCCCCTATGCCTCGCGCGTCCCGTATGAAGTTTGGATCCTCAACCGCCGGCACAATTACATGTTCGAGCAGCCGCGTCCGGGCGCAAACCGAAAACACGTGGCGGCGCTTTTGCGCCGCATTCTCAGGCGCATACGCCAGGTCGCGCCAGCGTACCATCTGGTTGTGCATACCGCGCCCAATACCATCCACCCCAAAGGTGAAACTGCTTCCCAGTACTGGAAAACGATCGCCGACGACTATCACTGGCACATCGAAATCCTGCCCATCGTGGAAACGCGAAGCAAGTCCTACAGCATCAAGGAAGTCTATTACAACGCCATCATGCCGGAAGAAGCAGCCGACCGCCTGCGCAAACTGGACCCCATCGCGTGAGGCACCGAGAACACGGCGGCATTTTCTTCCGGTTGCTATTCGTTTTGTTATTTGTTGCATTTCTCGCCGTTCTCTACTTTGCCAGGCACCCTCTGATGCGCCTCGCAGGACAGTTTTGGGTGGTGGACGAACCGGCCGCGCCATCCGATGCGCTGATCGTCCTGGGAGACGACAATTACGCGGGCGATCGCGCCTTTCACGCGGCCGAGCTGTACCGCGAAGGGGTTGCGCCCGTGGTCGTGGCCAGCGGCCGGATGTTGCGCCGGAATGTCAGTTTGGCGGACGCGATGGACCACGACCTCGAGTCGTTTGGCGTGCCTGCCACATCGGTTGTGAAGCTGTCGCACAGCGCGCAAAACACGCGCGAAGAAGCGGTCGAAGCGGCGCGGCTCATCCAGGCCCGCCGGTGGAAGCGCGTCGTGGTGGTGACCTCAAACTATCATGCCCGCCGCGCGCGGTTCATTTATGGAAGGGTTCTGCCATCCAGCGTCACCTTGCGCGTCAGCGGCGCCCGAGATTCCGAATTTGATCCTTCGAACTGGTGGCAAACGCGGCAAGGCCAAAAGGTTTTCATGACAGAATTAGTAGGCTACCTGGTCGCGAGATGGGAATTGCGGACAAACCCCGCGCCTGAAAACAAAGGTGGATTCGTGATTTCGCCCACCCTTCCGTTAGCCCAGTCCGCGGAGATCAAGTCAAGAGCCCAAACCTTCGCTGACCGAAGAACAGGGCTCCCGTTTATTCAAAATCCCTCAGAGGCCGGGCTACCGGCCATGTTTCCGGCGGTGCCTGCTGTCGTGGAAGACTTTGTTGCATCCGGGGTCGGAAGCCTAATGTCTTCGCATGATTGATTTTCAAATCAGGCGTGCCGGTTACGACCTAAAACGTCACATTTTTAAGCAAGTGTGACGCAATTTGTCATTTTCAGTTGGTTCCTGGCAAATCTGAGTGTGGTTCACCCTGAGCTCTCCGCTGTCAATCGCATTTAAATATCCTATTTGGTGAGAGTTGCGAACGTGGCAACAAATTTTTGCCTTGGATCGCCTCTGGCTCGTGAATTGCGTTAATTATCTCGCCACGCTGCAGTCCGGGCAAAATTTACGTCTATATCAACTGTCGGAGGAGAGCAAAAATGAGGAAGCGGCAAGAAGGTTTTTCGTTGATTGAGTTGTTGATCGTCGTCGCGATCATTCTGATCATCGCGGCCATTGCAATTCCGAACTTGCTACGTTCGAAGATGGCGGCCAATGAAGCGTCTGCCGTTGCTTCGCTGCGCACGTATAACACCTCGATCGTAGCTTACCAGACCACATACGCTACCGATCCGGCCACGGACTTATCTCAACTCGGTCCGTTGGCAGGCGGCGGTACGACACCCAGCTCCGCTTCGGCAGACCTGGTTGACAGCTTACTCGGCTCGGCCACTCCGAAAAAGAGCGGATATACCTTCAGCTACGCGCCGGTTGCCGCCACGCCTGTCACACAGTACACAATTCTTGCCACTCCTCAATCCAGCTCGACCGGTCAGCGGTATTTTATGACCAACCAGAGTGGTGTGATTTACCAGACCTCAGATGGCAAAGTCCCATCCATTGGTGCAGCCGATACGACTCCAATCGGCCAGTAAGTCTCAGAAGCAGCTCGCTTGGGGGAGAAGGGCTAACGCTCTTCTCCCCCCCTTTTTTTTAAGACGGGCACGACCGCACAAAGAGTCAAGCTCGCGGACAAACTCTTCTGGCGTTTCCCTCGCCTCGCTAGTAGCACCATAACCAGGCACGACGAGTTCTGCAATTATTTCTCTCTGTGTATTGTGCGAAACCCAAAACACCGCGGCCAGAAGAGGGCGCGCTCATAGCCTCAATGCCGGCTGCCAACGGTCCGACGCCAGATCATTTTGATTAATCAATATGGAATCCCATCGGGCCGTGGCAAATGTAGGCGTTGGGTTGCACACCCGCAGTCCCGATTTTTCCTCCCGTATCTGATTGGAAACACACCCGGTTTGCAGGGTTCGCCCTGCGAACTTGACATACTATACTTCGCGAGTTACCGTCCTCTCCGGGCTGCTCTGCAATCTCTCCAGCCTCGCGGCTACGGAGTTTTCGGTCGGGGGAAAAATCATGTGGCGTAAACCAGAAGATTCAAAACCGGCGGCTCCAGCCGCTGAAATTCCGGCGCCAGCCGCGGCGCCGCGAGTGGAGCCGGCCGTCCGAAGCGTTGCCGGGCTGACTGCGGAAGTGGTGCAACCCTCCGGGGGGATTATTACATCGACTTTATTGATAAAGGGCGAAGTTCGGGGCAGCGATGACCTGTATGTCGACGGCGAGGTGCAGGGCACCATCCATCTCACCAATGGCCGCGTCACCGTCGGCCCGCACGGCAAAATTTCCGCGGACGTTGATGCGCGCGAGATTATCGTCCGAGGAAAAGTGACGGGAGCCTTGCGTGGCCGGGAGCGGGTGGAGATTGGATCCACGGGGGAAGTCCGCGGCGATATCGCCACCTCCCGGATCGCCATTGGAGAAGGGGCGCAAATTCACAGCAAAGTGGAGATCGCCCGCGTGGAAAATTCTCAGAACAATCGTGCCTTGGCAAAGCCTTCCGGTGGCGCCTCGGCAGCGTCGCAAGTGGTGGCCATGAAGGCAGGCGGAGAGAACGGGAACTAAGATGAATTTCTTCAGTAAATCACGGCCGGGCCAGGTTTCGCCAATGCCGGGAAGGCTTTCTCCGCCGGGGAAAATCCAGCCCGCCAAGGCGGTGGCCGTTGCCAGCAGTGGCGCAATGCCCGCTACCGCGGGCGCTGCACAGAAGAGCGGTCGCCAATCCAATGGACTCAAGGAATTCCTCTGGCAACTGGAAGGGATCGGCCACGGCCACTTGTTGGATCTTGGGCCGGCCCGGCAAACCACGATCACTTTCTTCATCGAGCGCGGCTACAAGGTGTACACCGAGGACTTGCTGGCTACCTGGAAAAACTTCCTCGATGACGAAGAGCAGCGCGCGAGGAAGCTTCCGGCCGCCGCGGACCGGTCCGAGATGACGCCGGAAGCGCGAGCGAAGAGGTTTCTCGAGAGCACCATGCTTTTCCCGGATGAAACCTTCGACGCCGTGCTGCTGTGGGATATTTTGGATTATCTCGACAACGACCTGATGACCAGGGTCGCCGCGCGCCTGACTTCCCTCGTGCGCGACGGCGGGGTTGTGTTCGCCATATTCCACACGCGGAAGCCGGTACTTTTCAATCGCTACCGCGTTCTGGACGCTCAAAACCTGGAATTGATTCCCGCAACCTGTTCTTTCGAGCCACAGCGTGTTTTTCAGAACCGGGAAATTTCAAACCTGTTCGGCCGATACCGGTCCTCCAAAATGTTTGTGGGACGCGACCAGCTTCGCGAAGGCCTGTTCGTCAAGTGAACCGGCCCTGCCCTTCCAGCCGTATCTTTCGGAAAACAAACAAGGTTTGTACCAGGGGTGCTGCTAGCATTTTTGCCATTGAAAATTACAAAGGCGCTCTTGCCAAAGATGCCGCATTGGAGTAGAAGGGAATTGTTGTTCGGAAAGCTGCGGAGGTGAGGTTGACTCCACCGGGCTCAGAACACAAACAGCTGCCATCACACCGCGCACGCGGTGCGTACCGCCAGAGGCGCTAATAAGCGCCGCGACGGCGAAAATAAAAGCGCTGGAACGGGGAGCCGCCAGGTTCCCCGTTTTGGTTTTTGCCCCGGCTGCGCGCTCATGGCGACATTGCCTTGCCCACTCGATACAATCCGCAAGCGAATCTTCCAGTGAATTGGCGCTAGGCGGGCCTTCGACTATGTTTGACGCGATGGCCCTTCAATATTTTTTGCTTCTTCGTTTTCCTGACTTTGTTTTTCTTCTTGGCGCTTGAAGCCGCCGCAGGAACTGCTCCCGCGGAAACTCCGGGAACGAATAGCAGCGTGGTCTGAAGTGACAGCAAAGCAACGGCGGACAAGATCGAGGCACGGCAAAGTTTGATCACAAAAATCCTCCACTACATCCAGTGACCCGTATGAGATTGGCACATTATATGCCAACTGGTTGCCCGGCATGCTCGTGAATTTATGCGCACAATAAAAAATGGGCGGCGCAATTCTTTCCGCGCCGCCCATGCTCATTCCCCCGGTGGGAAAGAGTAAAAAATCGATTCAAGGTCCTGACCGATGGAAATCTAACCCATCCCGCCGAATTGAGCGGCCTGCATCACCCGGATGAGATCGCGTTGGTAGGCGATGATATTGCCCTGCCAGATGATGGCCCAGAGCATCAGGCCCATGAAGACGGCGGCCACAATCAACGCCATCCCAAGCTGGGAATCGGATGCCGGCTCATTCAGACGGCGAAGTGCTGGTATCACCCGTCCTCCAAATCGCGCCACACAAACCACGTTTGGCTGGTTCGCAGGTCCCAAGTCGCGTGTCCCGGAGTGACTTTCAGTGCGCCACACGATAGATATGCTATGGCAAGACCAGGGCCACGCCGCAACTCGGCCATCGATATTTGTAAGTCTAATCAAATGTGCGATTTAGCTTCGCTTGCCAAATCTTCATGAAGAAGCTGGTTGCAGAAGCCAGCGCAAAATGGCCTGTGATTTACCTTTGAGTGAAAGAAAACTCCCGGTGAGAAAATACTATCAGTACTGAAACTATCCGATAATATTTAGGACCGCCTTGTTCCATCCAATTGCGCCGGGCGCCTCTCCCGCAGCGATTGACCTCGCCCGCGCGGAGGTCTCCTGGGCGGGCTCGGAAGCTTTGGCGGTTTCGCGAGATTCCGGCAGGAGGGCAGCCTGATCCACGGCGCGGAGCCACGGGAGGTCCTGGTCCCCCCCTCCAATTCCTACTAAACGAAGTTTGATGTGCGTCGCTTCCCGGAAGAGTTGAGCGAGTGTGCGCACGGCACGGGCAGCGTCGCACCCGG
This sequence comes from uncultured Acidobacteriota bacterium, assembly GCA_963813185.1. Lineage (GTDB taxonomy): Bacteria > Acidobacteriota > Terriglobia > Acidiferrales > UBA7541 > Palsa-360. Next base: position 379,435 of record CAWEYA010000014.1, on the reverse strand, counting down.
CGGAAAGGTGCCAGAATGTCGGGCCCCGCCGCCGCGTATCGAATCCGCGCGCCCGTGCGAGCTCCACAAACCGTGCTATAGCCTTTTCGCTCGCCGAAGTGAAATAGAAAGGCTCGTCGAATTCGCGGGCGCGCGCCAGCTCGGCCTCGCGCGGGCGCAGCCCGGTATTGTCGGCAATCTCTCGAAGGCTCATGTGATGGAAGCCGGCGACTCCCACGGCGCATTCCTCCGCGATCTCGTCGAGCGCTTCGCAGACTTCCGCATAAGGCCGGCCCTGGGCGATGCTGAGATAGCGCGCCGTGCGCACGGCGCGCGGAATACGCAAACTAAAGTAGCCGTCCGGAAAGAAGATCCCGCCGCCATTTTCCGTAACGAACGGGTGATTGTGCCCAAGCTTTCGCCGGATGGGCTCGATTTCCTCCCGGGTGCGCGAGGTGAGCAGCACGTATGCGATTTTTCGGCGCTCGAGGACCGACAAGGCTTCTTCCGCGCCCGAAAAAGAGCCTGTGCGCGGATCAATAAGAGCGCCTTCAAGCGCGGAAAAGATCAGATGGCGAGGGGCAAGCAAGACACTTGGCAGTGTAACGTGAGAGAGCGAAGCTTGGAAGCGGGGTGTTTCGTCGCTCGGTGAAAACTAACCTGGATTTTCTTGCGGGAGATTGCCGAACCGGGAAAGCTTTTCACGAGTCACGAATCACAAAACACGAATCACCACTAAAAACCGCCAACGGCGGACAGGGCACCCCCGCGCCCTGTCCGCCGATACGCAAGTCCGAGCGCCCAGCGCCCGGACCCGATGAGGCCCGGCTAGTCGCTTGATGCGGATTGAGCGCCACCGGCCTTGGGGACGCTTATGTAACCCGTAACCTTATCTTTGGCGACGGTGTTGACGACCAGTTCCAATGGGCGGCGGTCGTTGCCCTGGTGGAAGAAGATCGGTTCGTTGACAGGCAGATTCTTCCTTTCGATGCGGGAGTCGTCCACAATCAAGGCAACGTTGTAGCGTTTCTTGTTGGGATTGGTGCCGCGCAGTTCGACCACAAAGCTTCCGACCTTTTGCGGCTTGTTCTTGGCATCGATGGTGAATTCGATGTAATCGCGCTCGCCGAGGCGGCGGAGCTGTTCCACATCCTCGTGGTTGCGCGCGATCAGCGTGCCCAGCTCGCTGCGCGCCATCTTCAGGTCATTCTGTGTGCCGGTGAGATCCGTGCGGACGCCGTCCACTTTGCCGTCTACGCCCTTGACCTCGTCCGTGGTGGCCTTGGTGGCCAGCTCGGTCTTGGCGGCGGCATCCACTTCGGCAATCTTCGCCTGGTCTTCCGTGCGGATCGCCTGAGCTTCGTCACGCGCCTTCTTCAGGTCGCTCTGAGTGAGGCGCAGCCGCTTGGTCACCACAGTCAGATCGCTTTGCAAGCCGGCGTTGGTCGTATCGACCTGCGCTTCGTGCTGCTGCAATTGGGCGATCTGGCCGGTGAAATCGGTTTGCATGGCCTTTACTTTGGTGTCGAACGATTGCTGAGCTTCCGTAGTCTGGGTCGAGGCATTGTGCGCCATGACCAGTCCTACTAGAGCAACAACCCCAAGGACAGCTACCGCCGCGATCACCCATCCGGGTACGCTACGGTTGCCGTTAGCGGAACGATCAAACTCTTCTGCCATATTCCCCCCTTTGAAGTACCAACTGGTGTAGGAAAGAGCACGCCAGACGCCAAGTAGCCGTTTCCGCGGAAGCCCTGTATCGAAATGAAAAATAAAGGGATAATTAGGATGCAGTTTTCCCCATAGGTTTGCGCTCCGTGCAAACTTTACGCGCTTCTGGAGTTTTCTGGATATGTGCTTCAATTGGCGTGGGATCCCGGCACGTCGAGGATACGACCCTAAACTTTCCAATTCCAATCACAGCTTGATCAGGATTGACTCCGTCGACTGAAATGCCCGGTACACGAATGAACTGCAAAACCCTACGCCCCTTCTAGAAACCCCAAAGGAGACGCCACCCTGAAGATCTAGCGTCGCCAAAAGTTGTGCCGCCCAGAGGTTTTCCCGGCTTTGGTTGAAATCAGAGCGAGAAAGTCGCGGCTCTCGGCCCGGCCTCGAATAGAGTCCGGGGTGATCCATCTCTTTTCGAGAGGAGAGCCGCCATGGCGGAGAGATGTCAGAGGAGGCCGAAGAAATCCACGAAGAAGATCGAGGTGCTAGCCACTAAAGAACTGGCGGTGAGTTTGCCACTACCGCGGGTCGAGGTATGGGAAGAATTGCAGCCCGAGGTCGAACACCTGACCGGGCTGATGAAGATCATCTCGGGCGTGATCGAGGACGAGGTGACGCACCGCAGGGGACGCGTCTCTAGCCGGATGCGGCTTCGACGGGGTGGTCAACGCTTTCCCGTGTTTTCTCTTGCCGAGAACTCTCGTTTAGATAGTTTCTACCGCCGCACGTGAACGCTGTAGAACTGTTCAGACTTTCCGTGTGTCCGGCCTTATCGGTTTTAAATAGGGCCGTGGTTTTGGCGTTCTCTCTATTCCATGATCCGCAAACTAAATTCTCCAAAGGCCCAGGCGAGAAAATTCGACAAGGAGTTCGTCGGCGGAAGTGAAGTGGAAGGCGTTGATGCCGAGGCTGGCTGCGGCGAGGACATTTTCGTGCACGTCGTCGATGAACATGGCTTCGTCGGGCAGTGCGGCGACTTCGCGCAAGGCGTGGTGGTAGATCGCTGGCGAGGGCTTGCTCGATCCGACGCGGCAGGAGTAAACGCGCGCATGGAAGTGGCGCACCAGCGGATAGCTGGCCTCGATATGGGCCACGTGGATGGGGTCGGTGTTCGAAAGCAAGGCTAGGCGGCATTCTGTTGCCAGGCGTTCGAACAGCGGGTCCGGCAAAATGGGTTCGGGGTCGAGGACGCTGTTCCAAATCGCGCGGAATTCTTCAAGGGTGAAAGAAAAATGGAGTTTTTTGGAAAGGTGCGCGTGCCAGTCGTGGGGCGTCAGGCGGCCTTGCTGCCAATCCGGCCAGAGTGCGTCCGCTTCCATTTCGCGCATGACCTGCCTGTCCGACAAACCTTCGCCCTTTCCGAGCGCCCCGATGGAGCGCGACATATCCACGCCGATAATCACACGGCCGATATCGAAGATCACGGCGCGCGGCGCTTTTTCAATGCGAGGACCGAGAAACGGCACGGCTATTTACGCTCATGCGGCGCAGGCTGCGGGATGGGGGACGGCCTGCGCGATGCGGAAAATCTGGCGCGCAGCATGCTGATAATCGGGGGAAGCAACGACAAGAAAATGACCACGGCGATGACGTAATGTATGTTTTCGCTGATGTTCGGGATCTGCCGGCCCAGAAAATACCCACCGAGAACCATGCCGCCGCCCCACAGAATTCCACCGGCCACGTCATACGAAAAATAACGCGCGTAAGGCATGTGCGCCGCGCCCGCCACGGGAGGGCAAAACGTCCGAATGATGGGAACGAATCGCGCGAGGATGACAGTCTTGCCGCCATATTTTTCGTAAAACTCGTGAGCTCTATCCAGGTGGCGCTTGCGGAAAACCAGCGAATCCTCGCGCCGGTACAGGGCCGCGCCCGCTTTTCTGCCGATCCAGTAGCCGAGCTGGTCGCCCGCAATCGCACAGAGGGGAACGAGGAGAACGAGTTTCGCGATCTGCAGCTGCCCCGAGGCGGCAAACACTCCGGCGGTCACAAGCAGGGAATCCCCCGGCAGGAAAAATCCGACGAAGAAGCCGGTTTCTATGAAGACAATAATGCACACCAGCAGCGTGCCGCCCCACTCGATCAGGCCCTTAACGTTGAACAGGAAATGAAGTAAATGCCCGAGCGATCCAATCATCTCTGCTTGCGGGCTTCAAGCATAGCCCGCACCCGTCTCCCCACGGGGTGCCCTCTGAAACTCCAGTTAAACAAGTACAGGTTGCACCCGGAATGCTTTCACCCATGCGCGCCGAATCTTCCGAGGAAATCGCGCGCAGGCTCCACTGTCATACGGTAACAGAAAACGAACGGATCTTGGCTGCAGAGTTCCCACTCTAACGCCAACATGACAATGAACGTGCGCATTAATAGGGGAGTTTTCATACCGCCAGCCCTCTTTCCGCGCGGAAGGAAGCGCCCGGCGCCTGCGCCAGTTCGGATCGCCAGTTGAGCAATCCGAGCAGGGACGGAAGCGCGCGGCGCATGGCTTCGGCGCCCGCGGAGAAGGCTTCGTCCACGCGCGAAAAGTCATTCCAATCGATGTGGTGCACTTGAGGTTCGAGCAAGATGTCCGCATGCCTGGACCACGAAGGCTCCAGCGGGTCCCTCTGCGCGGACCGGAAGCGGGGATCGTACACTTTCACCACGTGCTCCGATGAAGAGGAACTCGCTACGTTTGTACCAACGTTTACTCCAACCACGCATCCTTCGCTGATTCTGGCCGCGACGGCCGTGGGCACCGGCGCAACAATGCAGCCGTCGGCGAGCAGATGGCCTTCGTACTCCACGGGCTTAACCAGGCCGGGGAAGGCGCAGCTGGCGCGGATAGCCAAATCCAGCGGCCCGCTCCTAAATACGTAGGGTGCGCCGGTGTCCAGATCAGTGGCCACAATCGCCGTAGGAATGGGCAGCTCCTCCACCTGGCGGGCATGGAACCATTCTTGTACGAATTGACCGATGCAATCCTTCTTCTGCGCGGCCCGCTGCGTGTCTGACTGGTGAAAGCGAAGGAAGTCACGCAAGCGGACGCGCCGTCCCAAGTCGCAGAGGTCGTGAACGGAAACGCCGTCGGAGTAAGCTGAGCCGAGCAAGGCCCCGATACTCGTGCCGACAATGACGGAAATAGGGATGTGCTCTTGTTCGAGGACTTCCAGGATGCCTAGATGAGCGAACCCACGGGAAAATCCGCCGCCAAGGGCCAGAGCGACTCCCGGTCTATTTTCCCCATCCGGCAATCTGAGCGCTCGCATTTCGCCGGCGGGTTGACGATTGAATGTTTGCTCGGTACCGCGTGGGGTGGCCATATGGCCAGTCTGGCGGGCTGGTACGGGGGTCGCAATAAAGCCGAAGTGCCAGCCTTTAAGTACGCGGGTACCTAGTACCTTCAGTACTCATAAACTTGTGCCGCAACCGCTAACAGTACTTCTCTCCTATTCAATTGTGGCCTACGTACCATTGCTTGCCGCGCCAGTGAAAAGGAAAATGACAATTGTTCACACGGAACTCAATTGATCTTAGGGGGGCAATGCGATGCCAAGCGCTTATGCATCCTGGGTGGGACAAGCGGTCATCCTGCAAGTTGCGGCTGGAGATTTGCGCGTGCCGCTGCGCGGCATCATTGTCGGGGAGACAGATGGCGCGGTGCGATTTCGAATCGGCGATACCTGGGACATCGACATTTACAAGCCCATGATCCTGGCGGTGGAGCAGGACAATTGGGCCAGCCTCGTCATGAACTAGGCCGTTAATCCGGACACTCCAATTGGAGACCATGAGGCGGCCAGATCAAATGAACGACGAGACTATTCGGAGAGAAATGATCGACGAGAGCAGGGCCGCTTACATATTGGGGTTGCCCAAACAGCAACTGCGAGAAATTTGCGAAATGTCCGGGCTGGGACGCCTGGAAGAGGGAACGACAGCCGCGCGATTGGTTTTCACGTACGAGGAGTTGTACAGGTTGTGCCGCTTGATCGTGGGCCCGACGTCTTAGCCCAAAGTCACAGCTTGATTCAAGTTTGAATTTACTCCGGCCCCTGCTTCTGTTTCTACCCCCCGGCCCCGGGTTTGCATCCCCCTGACGAACCCGGGGCCTTCTCCCCCCTTTTGTCGTGAATCGTGATTCGTGGTTGGTGATTCGTGATGGAGAATCGGTGACTGGTGATTAGTGACTGGTGACTAGTGACTGGTGAACCTGAGGCTGGTGTGCGGATATTCATGACCCACGATTCTTGACTATAGGTTTTCGTTCTTGCCTTTTTTGTCCTTAATTTCTGCTCACAAATCCTCTTAAATTTTAGATTTCAAATTGTGGTGGGCCAATCGCGTGGAACGTCAATGTACGTTTGGTCTAGCTCGCTGAGCGACGCGCATCCCAGCAGCTTCATGGTGCGTTCGAGGTCCGCTCGGAGAATGGCGATGGCTCTGGTTACGCCGGGTTCTCCCGCGGCGGCCAGACCGTAGGCGTAGGCGCGGCCGACCAGAACGGCGCGCGCGCCCATGCAGATGGCCTTGATGATGTCACCGCCTCGGCGCACGCCTCCGTCCATCAGGACTTCCATTTGGCCATTCACGGCCTTCACAATTTCCGGGAGAACGCGCAGCGTTGCGGAAACGCCGTCCAACTGTCGCCCTCCATGATTGGAGACGACAACGCCAGCGGCTCCGACGTCCATTGCGCGGCGGGCGTCGTCGCCGGTGAGGACGCCCTTGGCCACAATTGGACCGGGCCAAACTTCGCGCAGCCATCGAAAATCCTGCCAGGTCACGACCGACTCCGCGAGTGCGGCGGCCACGTCGATCAGCGCCATCGGTCCTTCTCCGGGAATCACCACATTCGGCAATTTGTGCAGGCCGCCATCCAGCAGATACGAAGTGACCCATCCGGGACGCGAGAAAAATTGAGTGAGATACGGAATCATTCCGATCCAGTTTCCGCCCATGAGCTGGCCGGTGCCGTTGCGGATGTCGCGCTCGCGCATCCCCGCCGTGCCCGTGTCAATGGTGACGAACAGTGCGGAGAAGCCGGCTTTCCATGCACGGTCCAGCGCCGCTTCCGCGGCAGGCCGGCCGCCCAGCAAATAAAGTTGATACCAGACCGGACCAATCGACGCGGCGCGGACGTCTTCGAGTTTGTGGCCTGCAATCGTGGAAAGAATGTACGCAGTGCCGGCCGCGCCGGCTCCGCGAGATGCGGCGACCTCGCCGGCCGGATGGATGAGGCGGCTGTAGCCAATGGGCGCAAGGATCGCGGGGAAAGAGAGTTCTGCGCCCAGAACTTTTGTCCGCAGGTCGCATTGCGGCACGGCCATCGCATTGCGCGGGCGGAATTTCACGGACTCGAAAGCGCGATTATTTTCGCGCAGCGATGTTTCGGATTCGGCGCCGCCGTCGAGATAATCGAAGACGGCCCGCGGCAGGCGGCGCTCGGCCCGCCGGCGCAAATCTTCAATGTTTACGACGCGAGGCGAAGAGATGGAGCGCGGCCACTTATTCATTCGCCACCGAATTTGCCGCGCGGCAGAGTTCGGCGGGGTTTTGCGTTTGTGCACTCAACATGGCGGGAGGCATTGTACTCCACCAATTCGACGGGCGAACACGCGCGATTCGATTTTCGTTTGACACTTCGACTCCTTGCAACGACACTTGACAGCCGATTCCTGCAAAACAAACGTATTTGCCGCAGCCGGACATTTCATGACACTGACGCTAGTGGACTGGGCCGTGATCGCAGGATATCTACTGCTGATGCTGGCGCTGGGGATTTATTTCCGGCGGCGTTCGAGCCGGAACACGGAAGAATATTTTGTATCTGGGCGGCAGGTGGCGTGGTGGCTGGCGGGAACTTCCATGGTGGCGACGACGTTTGCGGCGGACACGCCGCTGGTGGTAACGGGCCTCGTCTACACGCAGGGAATCGCGGGCAATTGGCTGTGGTGGAGTTTTCTGCCATCGGGAATGATGACCGTGTTTTTGTTCGCGCGATTGTGGAGGCGTTCGGGCTTGCTCACCGACGTGCAATTTGCGGAGATGCGCTACGCGGGAAAGCCCGCCGCATTTCTGCGCGGATTTCGCGCCGTGTATCTCGGCCTGCTGATGAATTGCCTGATCCTCGGCTGGGTAACCAAGGCGATGACCAGCATCGTGGGATCGGTGCTCGGCAAAAGCGAGGGTGCGAGCCTGGCCATCTGCATTTTCTTCTTAATTCCTTTCACGGGATTTTACGTTTCGCTCGGCGGCCTGTGGGGAGTGCTGTGGACCGATCTTTTTCAATTCGTTTTGAAAATGGGGATCGTTATCGCGGTGGCGTATTACGGCGTGCGAGGCGCGGGCGGCATGCACGCGATGCTCGGGAAACTTTCGGCGACGCGGGAAGCCGCGGGGCCCGGAGCGTCGCGCATCACCGGGATGATTCCCGATTTTTCGCGGGGACTCACCGGCGAAGCCCTGTGGACTCTGCCGGTGCTTACGTTTCTGGTGCATCTGGGGGTGCAGTGGTGGGCGTTCTGGTATCCGGGAGCGGAGCCGGGAGGCGGGGGGTACATCGCGCAGCGGATTTTCAGCGCGCGCGATGAACGGCACGGACTGCTTTCCGTGCTGTGGTTCAACGTCGCGCACTACGCGCTGCGGCCGTGGCCGTGGATTCTGACGGCGCTGGCCGCCGCGGCGCTGTATCCCGGCTTGCAGCATCCGGAATCGGGTTATATGCTCGTGGCAATCACATTTATGCCGCACGCGCTGCGCGGAATTTTGATCGCGGGATTTATGGCCGCGTTCATGTCCACGATTGCGACGCAGCTGAATTGGGGCAGTTCCTATCTCGTGGAGGATTTTTACCGCCGCTTCATCCGGCGCGGCGCTGCGGAAAAACATTACGTGAATATTTCGCGCATCGCGACGCTGCTGCTGGTGGCTGCATCGGCGTATGTTTCCGCGCAATTGGTTTCGATCGGCCAGGGCTGGGAAGCGGTGCTCGAAGTTGGCGCGGGGACCGGCGGGGTATATTTGCTGCGCTGGTATTGGTGGCGCATCAATGCCTGGAGCGAAATTTCGGCGATGGCCACGGCGCTGGCGATGACGCTCGTTCTGCACCACTGGGAATTTTTCGGCGGGAGCGCGCCGGTGATTTTCGCGAAGACCACGTTGGCGACAACGGCCATCACGACGGCCGTGTGGGTTGCAGTCACGCTTTTGACGCCCGCCGAGCCGGAGAAAATTCTACTTCAGTTTTATCGGAAGGTCCGGCCGCACGCCGCGGGGTGGCGGCACATCGCCGCGCTCGCTCCGGATCTGCCCGAAACGCGCGACCTCGGCAAAAACCTGCTTGCGTGGATTCTGGGCTGCGTTATGGTGTACGCGGCGCTATTTGGAATCGGCAAATTCTGCCTGGGCCAGATGGCCGTGGGATTTGCGCTGCTGTCGATGTCCATACTTTGCGCCGCCTTGCTTTACCGCGATATTTCGCAGCGTGTGGCGGCCGATCCCATGGGAGGCACTGTTGTTTAACAAGGGGCGCGACAGCGGAGTGGCCGGCCTTTCGAGCTCGGGCCAGGCCCATGCGGTAACCGCATCCTTTCTGGGATGGACGCTCGACGCGTTTGACTTCTTTGTGGTTGTCTTCCTGATTGACAGGCTCGCCGCAGAGTTTCACGTAGCGAAATCCGCGATCGTCGCGTCCCTTTTTGTGACCCTGGTGATGCGCCCGGTGGGGGCCCTCATTTTCGGCCTGATGACGGACCGGTATGGGCGGCGGATCCCGTTGATGACGAACGTGGTCTTTTTTTCGATCGTGGAACTGGCCTGCGGATTCTCACCCAATCTCACATTTTTCCTGGTGATGCGCGCGCTCTATGGCATCGGGATGGGCGGCGAGTGGGGCATTGGCGCTTCGCTGGCGATGGAATCCGTTCCGCCGCGGTGGAGGGGAGTACTTTCCGGAATATTGCAGAGCGGCTATTCGACCGGGTATATTCTCGCGGCTATTGTGGCGCGATTTGTCCTGCCCACATGGGGCTGGCGGCCGATGTTCTGGTTGGGTGGGTTGCCGGCGCTCCTGGCGTTTTACATCAGCGCGCGCGTGCCGGAGTCGGAAGCCTGGAAACAACATCGCGCTCCCTCAACGGGCGCAGTGCTCCGGATTGTCGCCACCCAGTGGAAGAGTTTCCTATATCTCGTTTTGCTGATGACCTTCATGATGTTCCTGTCGCACGGCACGCAGGACTTGTATCCGGATTTTCTCGGCACCGTGCATAAACTGACCCCCGCCATGCAATCGTATATGGCGATTATTTACAATGTAGGGGCCATCGTCGGCGCGATCATCTTCGGGCAACTCTCGGAAACGTTGGGCAGGAGAGTCACGATGATCTGCTCGATGTCCCTCGCGCTGTTTGTAATTCCACTCTGGGCGTTCGGCGGGACGCTCGTTGTGCTGGCGATTGGCTCATTTCTGATGCAGGCCGGCGTGCAGGGCGCGTGGGGAATTATCCCGGTCCATCTGAGCGAGCTTTCGCCGGATGAAACGCGCGGGCTGGTTCCCGGACTCGCATACCAACTGGGAATTTTGATCGCCGCGCCCACCAATTCGGTGGAGTTCATGCTGCGGGAGCACGTAGGCTACCAGTGGGCGCTCGCGGGATTTGAAATTGTCACGATCGCTGTGCTCATCGTGACCATTTCCCTGGGGAAGGAACGCAAGGGGCGCAGCTTCCACCGGGCTGTCGAAACGCCCGTTTTCACTTGAAATCCGGTTTGCCTCAACTCATATTCAAAGCCTGGAACATCGCGAGGCGCTGCTCGCGCAGCGGATCGTTGACTATCTTGCTTACGTTGTTGATGACCATAGTCGCGCGGTCCTTCGCGTCGTAGGCGGGCCAGTGCGGCAACTTCGGCGTGTTGGGATCCCCGGTGCGCGCGAAGGCGATCCAGGCGTCGCTGACCTTATCGGCGAGTGCCACGGCGTCCGCTCCTCCGCCCGTCATCCGCGCTGAAATCTTCACATTGTCAAAGGCGAATGGAATTTCCATCGTGTGAGGCGACTTCAAGCGTCCGCCCTGCACGGGAGTTTCCCAGGTGAAGTAGTACAGATACACGGGCGCTTTGCCCAGTGCGGCGCGCCGCTGCGCGGCGATCATCGTGGGGGCGCCGTAGCGGCAATCGCTGGCAATCAAAAAGTAGATGTCCGAAGACGACGCACCGGGATTGAGCTTCCGGTAGAGGTCGATCATCGCGGGAGTACGATCGCCGAGCAGACTATTTACGCGCTTGCGCATGTCCGCATCGTTCAGCGAAAAAGCAGAAGGGTCATTCAGAGAGAACAGCGTCATCTCCGTTCGCGTGCAACCAATCATCACCGGCACATCGGCGGAGACCGGCGAGGCATTCGGGTGGAACGGGTGCTGTGGCAGGATCTTGCCGTCCACTGATGGTGAGAAGCCTCCGAGCGACGCGTCAACGTCCGGATTTTCCTTCATCACGGCGAAGTATGCGGCCATGATTTTTTCGACGGGAAGCTTTTGCAGTTCACGCACATTTTTCTTGTCAATGCCCAGCTTGGCGAGGAGTTGTTCCGCGTTGCGCGCCGCGACGTCGCGATCCACCACTTTTACCGCTGCCCCGCTCTCGACAATGGCGCGGTGGAAAAGCCCTTTGGCCGAAGGCATGGCCAGCAGCGTCTCCACCTTGCGCCCGCCGCCGGACTGGCCAAAGATGGTCACCGTGTTTGGATCGCCTCCAAATTGCGCGATGTTCGCGCGCACCCATTTCAGCGCCTGAACGATGTCCAGCATGCCGGCGTCGCCGGAAGCGGCGAAGTCATCGCTGAATGCGCCCAAATTCGCAAAGCCGAGAACGTTGAGACGGTGATTGATGGTCACGACGACCACGTCGCCGCGCCGCGCGAGATTCGTCCCGTCGTTGTCGGGTGACGATCCCGAACCCGTGGCGAAGCCTCCCCCGTGGCACCAGAACATTACCGGGCGCTTGCGGGCGCTGGTACCGGCAGGGCCCACGGCGGGCGTCCACACATTGAGCACCAGGCAATCTTCGCCTTCCGCGGGCAGGTTTTCGCCCGAGATTGTAAGAGCGCCTGGCGGTCGCGGCGAAGCGGCCGGGTCACGGTGCGGCGCGCTGCTTCCATAGGCAAGAGCATCGCGCACACCGCTCCAATCAGCCGGTTCCGCAGGCGGCATGAAGCGGTTCGCGCCGGCTGTGTTTGCTCCATAAGGAATACCTTTGAAGATTTTGATCCCACTGTTGTCGACGCCGCGAATTTTGCCAAACGCAGTTTCGGCGATGACAAACTTCTCATCTTGCGCATTTAAATCGTGCAAGAAAACGCCGCCAGAAACGGCGAGAGCCGAGAGATGCTTCAGGAAACTGCGACGCGTGGACGGAGAGACGCGAATGGTTGGGGTCATGACGGTCTCCTTGCGAGCGATCTTATCACTTCAGTTAAACTCTTTAGAGCAGTGACGCAGCCGATTGCCAGGCCGGAACGGATGCACATTTGGGAATCGGCGTTTTATTTTCGCGCCTTCAAATCCTTGAAATCGTCGCGCACTTTATCAATCCGTTGGCGGTAAGCCGAACCATCGCCGTACGGAAAGAAATGCGCGTAGCGGTCATGGGCGTTCTGAATGCGGCGCGCGTGTTTGATCGGACACCAGTGCTGCTCGGTTCGCCCGGCAATTTCCACCACGTAGGCGAGCAGCCCGTTGGCATACGAGCAGTACATGCAATTCAGCCCTTCGAGTGCGTTCAGGTAGCGCAATTTGTTCCGGTCAATGGCCATGTAATCCCTGCGCCGCGCTTTGGGTACGCCGTACACGGGAAAGCATACGACCTGATACAGGGAGACGAATAGATCAAGCAGCGCGAACGGAATAATACAAGCGTAGATAAACGGCGCTGTGACAATCGCGAGGAATCGGGAACGCAGCACGTAACGGACCAGCGAAGTCTTTAGCCGCCGGTGTTCCCGTTTAATTTCCTCGGAGAACCATATCTTTCCCTGGCGCAGCTCGTAAAATTCCGACTTGATCTCTTCTTCTATTTTCTCGATGACCGGAAGATGGAGCAGGGGATCGGGCTTCTTCATGGGATGGTCGGCCACATTCACCTCGCGCGTGCAGGGGTGCAAAACAATCGTCCGATCACTTCTACTCTCATATCGTCTTCTTTCCAATCAGGAATTCGCTTGATAGTCGAATGGCGAGAAAAAAGATTTAACACAGAGGGCACAGAGAAAACCTGGAGAATGATTTTCTTCGCTTTTCTCTGTGCCCGCTGTGTTAAAGCTTGTTCGGCGCGCCGCTCAAAGTGAACCTGACGGGCGTTTGCGGGTAATCGGCAAATTGCGGCATGATCGTGGCCATGGAAAATAGTGAACAGAAGAAGAATTTTGCGGGGCTGCGTGTCCTTTCGCTCGAAAGCCGCCGCGCGCCCGAAATGGCCAAGCTGATCGTGAATCATGGGGGTGAGCCGATCGTCGCGCCGTCGATGCGTGAAATTCCTCTCGAAACCAACACGGAAGCCCTGGCGTTTGTCAGGAAACTCTTAGCGGGCGAATTCGACATGGTCATTTTCCTGACCGGAGTCGGGACGCGGGCGCTCGCGCGCGTTGTGGAGACAATGTATCCGGTCGAGAAATATTTGACGGAGCTTCGCAAGATCGCGGTCGTGGCGCGCGGGCCGAAACCCGTGGCCGTTTTGAAGGAGTGGAATGTTCCGATCGCCGTTAGTGCGCCCGAACCGAATACCTGGCGCGAAGTTTTGCGGGCACTGGACGAAAATGCCGCGGCCTGGCCCTTGAAGGGCCGGCGCGTCGCGGTGCAGGAGTATGGAGTTCCCAACACGGAACTGACCGCGGGCCTCGCCGCGCGCGGCGCGCAGGTCACTCCCGTCCCCGTTTACGAATGGGCCTTGCCTGCGGACACGGGGCCGCTGCGTTCGGCGATTTCCGCGATTGTCCGCAATGAAATTGACGTGATCCTGTTTACGACGGCGACGCAGGCGGATCATCTCCTGCAAATTGCAGCGGGAATGAACGAGGAGGACGCCCTGCGCCGCGCGCTTCCGCGCATCTTCGTGGCGTCGATAGGCCCTACAACCAGCGAAAGGCTCCGCGAATTCGGAATCGCTCCGGACATGGAACCGGCGCACCCGAAAATGGGATACCTCGTCAGTGAAGCAGCGCAGCGCAGCGCCGAGATTTTGCACCGGAAGCGAATCGCTGCGCGGTAGCCGTTTTTTTCACTCGCAACCTGATCCTTACGGAGATGATTCCAGGCATTCCGAGTGAAGCGAGGAATCTCTTTTCGATTTAGATTCAGGTAAAAGAGAGATTCCTCGGCACGCAACGTGCCTCGGAATGACAAGCTTCTGTGTCATCTCTATGCTCTTATGGCACGACGCACAAACTGTCTGAGCCCCCTCCCGTTTCATTCCCATTTATGAATGCTTTGAGACGCCAAGCAATGCCTGATGTTACGCATCCATAGGACGAATTGGACAGTCATGGCGGAGGCGCTTAGCCTTGCATTGTGAATACAGAACCCTCCAAACTTGCCATGACCGACAATTCAGAGGTAGATTTTATCCATAAGATGGCCAGCCGGATGGCTGCGGCGGACCCGCTGCATGAAGTGCTTTCCCAGATCGTGGACTTCGCCGCTTCGGTGGTGAGCTGCGATTCCTGCTTCCTGTACGCTCTCGAAGAGGGCGAATTGATTCTGCGCTCCTCAAAAAATGCGCATCCTGATGTGGTGGACCGCCTCAAGCTGCGCCTGGGGCAGGGCATCACGGGATGGGTGGCGGAACACGGGCAGCCGGTGGCGGTGGCGGTGAATGCCTCGCATGATCCGCGATTTCAATTGTTCAAGGATTTGCCGGAGGACCGGTTTGAAGCGTTCTTGTCCGTGCCGGTACTGTGCCGCGGACGCGTCGTCGGGGTCATCAATCTGCAGAATCGCGAGCCACACGAATACTCGGAGCGCGAAATCAAGCTGATCTCCACCATCGGATTTCTGGTAGGTGCGGAAATCGAGATGGCCCGCCTGGAAAGCGAAAACGTGCACCTCTCGGAAAAGCTGGAAACGCGCAAGCTGGTCGAGCGCGCCAAAGGGATTCTGCAGCGGGAACTCAAGATCACCGAAGAGGAAGCCTACCTCACTATCCAGCGCCAGAGCCGCCAGCGGCGCAAATCCATGAAGGAAGTTTCCGAGGCCATAGTGCTGAGCGAAGATGTAAGGCGCGGCTTGAGCGAATAGCAGGATAGGCTTCAGCCTGTCTCCTTTCTGTTGGCTGGGGGAAATTTGAAGCTGCAATCCAAAACCAGACAGGCTGAAGGCTGTCCCACCGAAAATCTTGACATTTGGGGTCGATCTGCGTATTCTCAACCTCGCATGCATTCACGCTATTACTCCTGGTTCGCCTTTACGTACCGCTTCCCATGGTCGGGAAGCGGCCAGGGGCGGATCGCGCGCGGGACGAGGTAAAGCGAAAAGTTAGATAGCGCGAAAAGATTCCCAAACTGGCCGCGAGCACCCATAGGGTCCGCGGCTTTTTTATTGTTCGCTATCAAAAAACAGCCGAGGAGACGCCCAATGATCGTCAATATGTCAGCCAACGCCACGAAGGAGCAAATCGAGCACGTCATGGACAGAATCAAGGAATGCGGCTTTCTCCCCCATCTGATTCAGGGCGCCGAGCGCACCGTCATCGGCGTGGTCGGAAAAAATCGCGGGCGTCGCGCGGAGGTCGAAGCGCTGCGCGTGGCCCCGGGCGTTGACGAAATTCTGATCATCTCGCAGCCGTACACTCTGGTCAGCCTTGAGCTGCGGCCGCAGCGTACCGTGGTGGACGTGAAGGGCGTGAAGATCGGCGGGCCGGACCTTGTGGTGATCGCGGGGCCCTGCTCGGTCGAATCGCGCGAACAGTTGATGGAAACGGCGCGCGGGGTAAAGGCGGCGGGCGCCAACCTGCTGCGCGGCGGCGCGTATAAGCCGCGCACTTCGCCGTACGATTTCCAGGGTCTCGGCCTCGAAGGGCTCAAGATTCTGGCGGAAGCGAGCAAGGAAACCGGCCTGCCTATCGTCACCGAAGTGATGGGCGTCGAGGATCTGGACGCAGTCGTGGAATACGCGGACATGATGCAAGTGGGCGCGCGCAACATGCAGAATTATCCGCTGCTGCGGCGTCTCGCTACCGTGCCGCGCCCTGTGCTGCTGAAGCGCGGCCCTTCGGCCACAATCAAGGAATGGCTGCTGGCCGCCGAGTACTTGCTCTCGGGCGGAAATCCCAACGTGGTTTTGTGCGAGCGGGGAATCAAGACGTTTGACGCCGAACTGCGGAACACGCTGGATCTCGCAGGCGTGGCGCTGGTCAAAGAGCTTTGCCACTTGCCGGTGGTCGTCGATCCGTCGCACGCCACGGGACGCCGAAGCCTGGTGCCCGCCGCCGCGCGTGCGGCAGTCGCCATCGGCGCCGACGGCATCATCGTCGAAGTCCATCCGTGTCCGGAGCGGGCGTTGTCTGACGGCCCGCAATCGCTTGATTTGCCGGGATTCTCGGCGATGATGGTGGGACTGCAACCTGCGATTGCCATGGCTGCCGCGGGAAGATAGGGTTGGGGCTGCGCCCAGGGGAACGATTTTAGAATTCTTCGTTGTTAAGATTTATCGCGCAGACCACGCAACGCCATCCGGGTCGGTGCCGATAGGCATGGTGTTCAGAATCTTCCGCGTGGCCACGTCGATGAAGGTCAACTCATTCGCATTCGCGTTTGTGATATAGGCGCGCCGTCCATCGGAAGAGATGTAAACGCCGCTTGGTGATTTTGACAAAGTCAAACTGGCCAGCAATTCGCGGGCGCGAGCGTCAAACACCGTCGCCTGATTGCTGCTGGGATTCGTCACCCACACTTGCGTTCCATCGGGCGTGAAGTCCATTCGCTTCGGTCCCTTCCCGCCGCTGGGAAATGACGTCACGATTTTATCCGTGGCCGTTGAAATAATCTCAATCTTATCGTCGAGGCGGCTTGCCGCCCAAACCTCTTTCCCGTCCGGCGAAATCGCTATGCCTTCCGTGCCCGGGCCGGTCGACACGACCTTCACTTCGCCGGAGGCGCGATCGATTACACTGACGCTCCCGGAAACTGTGTTGGTCACATAAAATTTCGTTTCATTCAGCATGGCCACGATCATGTGGCTGCGGTCCTGAGTCGTGTTCCATACATGCAGAATTTTTCCCGTGGCGGAGTCCAGCTCGAGCACTGCTTGCGGCGTCTCCGTGGTCACCCAGACGAGCTTTCCGTCACGGCTCACGGTCATGCCGTGAGGCCCGGTGTGAGTGCCGAGATCGAACGTGGTCTTCAACTTACGTTCCACCAGATCAATGACCGTGATCGTATTGCCCGCTTTGTCGTGGGCCGTGTCTCCTGGCGGATAGACGCTGTAGCGGCCGAAGTTGGAGACGTATGCCGTGCGGCCGTCCGGCGAAACGGCCACTTCGTGCGGCCCTAAGCCCGTGGGCAGCTTCACCAGCACCTTCGCGGTTGCCGGATCAACCAGCGCCAATTGGAAATCCGATTTGCAAACCACGACCACAGTGTCGGCCCGGACCTGGGGCGCGAACGCGCTTGCGGCCAGCAATGCAACCAGCGAAAATTCACTCCAGGTTTTCTTCATTGTTTTATTCCTCGAGCGGTCCAGGATTTCGCTTCGCAACGTTCCGCCTCGGGACCATTTCAATTTGGTGAATCGGCACGGAATTCGTTCAGCCGGAATTTGCAATAGGGGTGTCTCTTCTCGAACGCGACCGTACCCCGATCAACGTTCCGTGTCAACCTCAGATCGCCCCTGGCGGGGAAAAGGAATTCCATTGCGTAAGGGGCAAAATTATGTTTCTTTGCCATAACCCCGGCGCAGCCTGTAGGCTGGGTTGTGGCCGAACGGAGAGCCAGGGCCGAATATGAATCCTGTTGCGGCAAAGCAGCCACGGGGCTTGAAGAAGCCGTCGAAATTGAGCCGCGCCTTCCTGCTGAAACTTGAGCTGCGCAGTCATCCCACGTTGCTCTGCGTGATCCGCGGCGCGCTGGAACCTTTGATGGAGATGCTGAACTTTTCACCGGAGCAAAACCGGGCCATCATTCGAGCGGTGGACGAGGCCGTGTCCAACATCATGCGGCATTCGTATCACGGCCAATCGGACCAGCCGATCGAGGTGTACTGCAATCGCCTTCAGCGGCGCACAAATGGGGAAACCGAGCAAGGCGTCGAAATCTTGCTTTTTGATTGCGGGCCCGCCGTGGACACGACGAAGCTTCCAGCTCGTCCGCTGGAGGAGATCAGGCCCAGTGGTTTAGGATTGCATATTATCCGAGGGAGTATGGATTCGGTCCAATACAAACGCGCCGGCCGGCTGAATCGGCTGCGACTCGTAAAATTCGTCCGCTCCTCGAAAGGCGCGTGTGGATCCGAGGAGGAGAAACCATCTTGAAGATAACTGCCCGCCGAGTTGATAAAGCCACGATTCTGGACGTGTCTGGAAATATTGACATGTCCAATTCGCCGGAAGTGAGGAAGGCATTGTTGCGCGAGATCCGCGAAAAGGGCGTCACGCGAGTGGTTCTAAACTTAACCGGCGTGGCGTACATCGATAGCTCGGGCGTGGCCTCGCTCGTCGAGGGGCTCAAGGCGTCGCGGGAGTCGGGTTCGCGCTTTGTCCTGTTTGGGCTGAACGATTCCCCGCGCGAAGTCCTGAAGATTTCGCGCTTGCTGAAACTATTCGAAGTTTACGATGACGAAACGCAGGCCATAGCCTCCTAGGCGCCTTCCGTTTGACGGGACAATTGAGATTGATATGGCAGCAGAAAACGTGATGGACGTGGTCTCTCAAATCGGCGCCGGGGTCACCGACAGCCTTGCCTACCTCGGCTCTCTCGCCATGCTCGGAACCCGCGCCGCGTATTACACCTTTGTCGGACCGTTCCAGGGAAAATCGCTGCGTTTGCAAAGCGCTGCCTCGCAAGCGATGGAAGTGGGCGTCCGCGCGCTGCCCATCCTTTCCCTGATCACTTTTTTCATCGGGTTGATTTTGGCATTGCAGAGCGCCTATGAGCTGAACAAGCTCGGCGCCATGAGCCTTGTGGCGAAAGCCGTGGCCTTGTCCATGTCGAGAGAGCTCGGCCCGTTGATTACCGCCATCGTGGTGATCGGCCGCTCGGGTTCGGCATTTGCCGCGGAAATCGGAACCATGAAGGTCACTGAAGAAATTGACGCGCTGGAAGTGATGGCCATCAGCCCAGTCCATTTTCTCGTCGCGCCAAAATTTCTGGCCATGATCGTGATGCTGCCGTGTCTGACGATTTGGGCCAATACCATGGGCATTCTCGGCGGAGCTCTGTTTGGCGTTACTCAAGCGGATTTCACGTTGACGCGATACATTCAGGCCTCCATCGAGTCCCTGTACTTGCGCGATATCCTCTCGGGGTTGATCAAGAGCGTAATGTTCGGCGTTACGATCACTGCCGTGGGGTGCCTCGAAGGGTTGTCCACGGGAGGGGGCGCGGAGCAAGTGGGCCGCTCCACAACCAAGGCCGTGGTGGTTTCAATCCTGCTCGTTGTGGTGGTTGATCTCGTCTTTACGGCGGCATTTTTCTTCCTGGGCAATGGATAGCTGTTTGGAGTCTTTTATGGATCAAGGACATCCAAAATCAAGTGAGCCCAAGGCGGCCATCTCCGTGCGGGACCTCCGCGTCAGTTATGGAGAGATTGAGATCCTTCATGGTATCGAGTTTGATGTGCAAGCCGGCGAGACGCTAGTCATCCTGGGAGGTTCCGGCTCCGGCAAGAGCACGCTTTTGCGGACGCTGGTGGGATTGGAGAAACCAAGTTCGGGCCAGATCTGGATCAACGGCAAGGACATTGCCGCTGTTTCGACCGGCGAATTGTATGAGATCCGGAAAAGAACGGGGATGTCCTTTCAAGGAAGCGCGCTGTTTGGCTCCATGACCGTCGGCGAAAACGTGGCCCTGCCCCTGCGGGAGCACACCAAACTGGAGGATTCGACCATCGAAATCATGTTGCGTCTCAAGCTGGAGCAAGTTGGGCTGGCAGGTTTTGAATACCATTTGCCGTCCCAGCTCAGCGGTGGCATGAAAAAGCGGGCCGCTGTGGCGCGGGCCCTGGCGATGGATCCGGAAATTTTGTTTTTTGACGAGCCCTCGGCGGGGCTCGATCCCATCATCGCTGCCGGGATCGATCAGTTGATCCTGGAATTGAAGAAAGCGTTTCATATGACGATCATCGTCGTCACGCATGAGCTCGCCAGCGCCTTTCTCATCGCCGACCGCCTGGTGTTGATTGACAAAGGGAATATTGTAGCGATCGGGACAGTCGAGGAAATGCGGTCCAGCGCGCAGCCGCGGGTGCGCCAATTTCTGGATCGTGTTCCTGAGCCGGATGTGGAAGGGGAATTGGATTATTTGCAGACCCTCACCGGACGATACCGGCGCCGCGCGTGAGCGCCGCTTGAAAATAGAGGAGCCCGCAGCTACGAGAGAAGATACGAGAGAAGATAAGAGAACGGAAGAATAAGGCAGGATAATGAGCCCAAAAACCGAGCAGGCGCTGGTGGGATTGTTTGTGCTGGTTGCCGGAGGCATTCTACTTGCCTCGGTGTTCGCTATTAATGGCGCGTTTGGCACTCCGGCCAAAACCTACCACGCCTACTTTAAGTTCGCGGGTGGACTCGAACCCGGTGCGACCGTCCGCTATTCGGGCGGCCCTAAAGTCGGGCGCGTGGAGAGTTTGCGCATCGATCCAAAAGACCCGACCCACATTGATCTTTCGTTCAGCGTCCAACCTGATCTGCTCGTCAAAACGGACAGCAAGGTCAAGATCATGAGCCTGAGCCCGCTCGGCGACAACCACCTGGAGATTCTTCCGGGATCGGCGCAGGCCGGCGCCGCGCCCGCAGGATCTTTACTTCCCTCCGACAATTATGTTGATTTCAACGCCCTGACCGAGCAGATCAACAATCTCGCGCCGCACGCGCAACAACTGCTGGAAACGCTGAACGCGCGGGCCACGGATCTGAAAGTGACCATCGATCGCGTCAATGATCTGTTGAATGCGCAGAACCGGTCGAATCTTTCGGCCACGCTGGCCGAGACGCGCGGTCTGGTTGCCGATTCCCGGCCGCAGGTGCATTCGGCACTGCAACATGTAAATGACTTGAGCGAGAAATTGGGACCGCTGATCGCCGACTTCCGAAAGACCTCCGGCCAGGCCACCGAAGTCCTGGCACACATTGACGCGACCATCGGTGACACTCAGCCGGAAATTCGCAAGGCCGTGACCGAACTCCGGGCCACGCTGAAGTCCTTGAACGATTTGACCGGGCAGATCAACCAGACGCTCGACGTCAACTCGGAAAACATCGATCAGCTTTTCGATAATTTGCTCCATGTCACCGAGAACCTGAAAGAATTCACCGAGACGATCAAGTTGCGCCCCTATTCGCTGATTCGCGCGACCAATCCGCCCGAGCACAAGACGGGCGAGCAGTAGTGACTGGTGACTAGTGACTAGTGAAAGGACTATCGTGATTTGTGATTCGTGATTTTTGATTCGTGGTTCGTGAAACCAAACACTCGCAAGCACGGGTTTCACGAGTCACGAATCACGGCTCACGAGTTACGATTCACCAGTCACCAAAGAGGGGAGTTCAATGAACCGCGGATTCATCTCGCTCGCGATAATGGCTGCCGGGCTGCTTGCCGGGTGCGGGGCTGCGCGGCCCAGCAAGTATTACCAGCTCACAGTTCCCGGCGATGCGGCGCCCGCGGCGGAACGCAGTCCTTTTCCTGTGACGCTGCTGCTTGGCCCTTTGCGAGCTTCGCACCTGTACAGGGAAGATCACATCGTGTATAGCTCGAGCGGCGTAAATATGGGCACTTACCAGTATCAACAGTGGGCTGAACCGCCCATCGAGATGCTAGTGAATGTCTTGCTGCGTGAGCTGCGAGCTTCCGGAAGATACCGCGCCGTGGATGTCCTGCGCAGCAATTCTCATGGGGACTTTATTCTCTACGGCCGCTTGTACGATTTTAAGGAAGTTTCCGGCGCGCCGATTCTGGCACGCCTTACCGTTGATTATGAATTGCGCGAAACGAAGACCGGCTCCATCGTCTGGACCCACTATTACTCGCACGACGAGCCCGTGAGCGGGAAGGATATTTCCGCGGTTGTGGCCGCTCTGGACCGCAATTCTCAGCGCGGCATGGGCGAGGTAAAATCAAGCCTGGAGCAATATTTTTCAACTCGTTCTCCGAATTAGGGAATCAGGACTCGAACTATGCCAGCGCCAAACAATGAAGCGGCCGCAAACCAGAAGCCAACGCAACAAATGTCGTGCATGGAAGTTTGGGGTGGAAGCCAGCTCACCACCCGCCGCGTGGAAATGGGAGGGCTGGACGCGTGGGTTTACAGCAAGCCGTTCGGCGAGGCGCAGCGCGGCGGGGATGTCTATTACGCTTCCAGTTGCGCCACCGGTCGGATCACGCGCCTGCTGCTTGCGGATGTTTCGGGACACGGGAACGCAGTGGCCTCAACCGCCGCCAATCTCCGAACGCTCATGCGGCGATTCGTCAACCGTCTGGACCAAAATGAATTTGTGCGGCTGCTCAATCAGCAATTCGCCGCCCTTTCCGAGGCGGGCACCTTCGCGACCGCCGTGGTGGCCACATTTTTCGCTCCCACTCAGCGCCTAATTATATGTAACGCGGGTCACCCGCGGCCGCTTTTGTATCAGGCCGCCAAGCAGCAATGGACTTTGCTGGGCGCCGATCCGACGAAGGAAGAGGCCTCGCCCAATAACATGCCGCTGGGAATCATTGACATGACGGAGTACGAACAATTTGACGTAGAACTGGAAACGGGCGATTGCATACTCAGCTATACCGATGCGCTGATTGAATCTCGCGATGCGGATGGTGAGATGCTGGGCGAGAGCGGTTTGCTGCGCATCATGCGCCTCCTCGGGGACATGGAGCCGCAACTTCTGACCAAGACGCTGTTGCGCGAGATTAAGGATCGTTATCCGGGCAATCTGACCGAGGACGACGTAACCGTTCTCCTTGTCCGAGCCAACGGGCATAAGCCCCATCCTTCGCTCAAAGATTTTCTCTGGGCGAACCTACGGTTTGCCGGCTCGCTGATTCGTGCCATCAATCCCTGGGCCGAGCGACCGCCGCTTCCCGATTTAAATATGGCGAATATCGGCGGCGCGATTATTCCCGCCCTCGAACAGCGCTGGCGCGCTTCCGGTTCTGCGCGCCGCCCGCCGGATCACGAGTAGGACAGGCTTCAGCCTGGCAGCCGTTCCGAGCCAGTGAAATTTAAGACCAGACAGGCTGAAGCCCGTCCCACTGAGAGGACCTTGATGAAACAACGATTCACTCTGATTGTCACTCTGTTAGCGGTTTTTGGGATGACGTCCGCGTGCGGCGGCAATAACAAGTCGAGCGCCCCCAGCACTGCCAGCCCAATGAAAGTGACCGGCCAGCCGACGACAACCGCTTCCGGCCTTCAATATTGGGACATCGTGGTTGGCACAGGCGCGACGGCGGCGCCCGGGATCATCGTCAAGGTTCACTACTCCGGCTTTCTGACCACCGGTGAAAAATTTGACAGCTCTCGTGATCGCGGCGTACCTTTTTCATTTCCATTGGGCGCCGGACAAGTGATTAAGGGCTGGGACGAAGGAGTCGCGGGAATGAAGGTCGGAGGCCAGAGGCAATTGCGAATTCCACCGCAGCTGGGGTATGGAGCCACTGGAGCCGGCGGCGCGATCCCGCCGAACGCGACCCTGATTTTTGACGTGCAACTGCTCGAGGTCGGCAAGTAACGTGTAAGAGCCTCTTGAAGGTGAAGCTATCTCATAGATCGTCTTTGTGGGTCGCGGCTTCAGCCGCGACATGCAGGGAGTAAAACACAAGGGCTTTAGAGTCTGTGTGGGGACTCGATTTCAAACAGGGCAGCGGCTAAAGCCGAACTGATTCTGGACACTTTACGGCACGGCTGAAGCCGTGCCCCACAAAGATTTGCCGGTTGTCACACAGACTCTTTAGCCTCTGAAGGCCTATCGAGGTTGGACGTATTTCCATTTATGAGATGACTTCGGCCTCAGTTCAGTTCAAATTCAGGCAACTTTACGCGGACGCATGAACCAGCACGCATTCAGAATCGTCGCCGCTACAATCCTCGTCGGTCTATTCATCCTTGTTTTGGATACGCTTTCGCCGGGCGTGCAGCCATCCGTCATGCCACAAGCTTATGGCACGAAGGGCTCAGTCACCTACTTCATCGCGGACGGAACCGGCAAGCCCGGCTACCATTCATCGGATCCAGAACTTGCACTCTGGGCTCTGCAGGCGTGGCAGCGAAACGCCGCGAAAGGCCTGCGATTTGCCGCAGCCACGGAATCGAGCGCTCTCATTCGAGTTTATTGGGCTGGCCCGGAAAGCGGCGAGTACGGGGAAACTCGCCCGATCGTTGTAGGCGGGCAGGAGGGAGCGGCCGTCTTCATACGCCCGGACATCGATTCGCTCGGTCCGGACATTGCGCGTCGCGCCAGGGGAGACGCGCTGCTGCGCGACAGCATCGTCTATATGACGTGTCTGCACGAACTCGGCCACGCCCTGGGGCTCAACCACACTCGCGATTTCCGCGACATCATGTATTACTTCGGCTATGGAGGAGACATCGTCGAGTACTTCGGCCGCTATCGCGCCCAGGTTCACACCAGAAACGATATCGCCGGAGTCTCCGGCCTTTCCGATGGCGACGTGAAACGCCTTTGCGCGATTTATGGAAGAGAATAAAATTCGCAGGAGTGTTCGACTAAGGTTTCGCGTCTCCCGGCCCGCCGTCGCCGGGAGTTCCGCCAAAAATTCTGCGCCCATCGGGCAGGGTCACTCTTCGGGCGTCCGCGAGTTTGGAACCGTCCCTGGCCGGGTAGCCGCCGACGATTACCTGATCTCCCACCTTTAGGGAATCTCGATTCCAGCCTTGCCGGTGCAGCGAGCCCGGACTGGCGGCCTCGCAGCCCCAGTTCGTGGTATTGCCCTTGTCATCCTTCACATCAAGGTAAAAATAAACATGAGGATTCGTCCACTCAATTCGGGTGACGGTGCCCTTCAGTTCGATCAGCTTGCCCCCGTCAAACTCCGCCGAAAAGGAATGGTGGGCCAGTGCCGGCATCGCCGCCACCATCGCGGCGATTCCAGCCAATACTGCAAATATATTTCTCACAAAACGAAATCTATAACACGGGGGGAGAGCGGTCAAGCTGTGGCAGCGCGTTCCTTGACACCGTCATAGCAGTCCGTTAGCTTACGCACATGCGACTTCTTATTGCCTGCAGTGCCATTGCTGCATTTCTGTGGGCGCACCCATCCGCCTCCGCACAATCCACGCCGCCTCCGGAAAATCCATACAGCGAATTGAGCGGAGCGTCAGGCCCCGTCAAATCCCCCGCAGGCCCGCTGAAACCGGCTCCGCGCACGGCCGACGGCAAGCCTGACCTCTCCGGATTCTGGAAAGGCCCGCTGATTTTCGGCGGCATGTTCAAAAGCGTAGGCGGGCCGCCTTTCACACCTGCCGGTGAAGAGGCGTACAAATTTAACCTCACAAAATCGATTAATCCGGAAGCGCTGTGCCTGTTCGCCGGGATACCGCGAGCCAGCATCAGCGGCGTGCCGTTTGAGATTGTTCAGACCTCGAACCGCATCGCATTCCTTTACGAACTGATGTGGACCTTTCGCACCATTCCCCTCGACGGCCGCGCGCACTCGAAGGACATAGAGCCCTCTTTTTTCGGCGACGGTGTCGGCAAATGGGACGGCGACGCGCTGGTCATCGACTCGATCGGCTTCAAGGACAAGCTGAGCTGGATTGACGACGACGCGCATCCGCACAGCGACGCCATGCATGTTGTCGAACGCTGGTCACGCCCCGACGCGGATCATTTGGCGCACGAGGTGACGGTGGAAGATCCGAAGTTCTACGCCAAGCCCTGGACATTTTCCAGAGTCTTTACCGCCATGCCCCCGGGCGATGAACTCTACGAATTCGCGTGCGACGAAAACAACGTGGACCGCGATGGCGGCCACTTGGGATACGGCCCACTAAACCTGAAAACGTATCCGCTGAATCCTGCCGCGCCGAAAAAGTAGCGCAGTTCCATGGTGCAGGGCATCAGCCGAGAAGGGCGCACAGGCGCTCAAGGAGGAATGGAACATGAACTCTCGATTGGGGCCACGTTCTCTAGCGCTCTTATTCGCGGCCATGGCGGTGGCCATCGCGCTCTCCGGCGCTCCGCGCGCGCTCGCCCAACAGGCCGCTGCCAGCCCTGTCGTTTCCGCGGCGGAAAAACCTTACCTTGTCGAGTGGGTCTACAAAGTGAAGTGGGGTTATGCCGACGAATTCTGGCAGCTCTTTAAAAAATATCAAATCGCCACCCTGAACCGCGAGAAGGAACTGGGCTACGTGACCTCCTACGCTGTCTATCGGCCGGGTTATCACACGGGGGAAGACTCCCGCTGGGAATACCGCATTGTAATCACTTACAAGAACATCTCCTCCTCCGGGCACGGCAGTGAAGTGGAAAAGCAGCTTTTCCCGGACCAGGCCACCATGAAGCGCGAAGAAAATCGCCGCTGGGAGCTCACGGAAGCGCACTACGATTTGCCGATTCACACCATTGACCCGAATGGCGACGGCACGCAATAAGCTGCCGTCATTCCATCGCCGGCGCGAAACTTGCGAAGGAGGCCATATTCTCCATGGGGAGTAAATCAACAAGGACAGCAAAAAAGGCGCGCGTCGCCGTCATCCCAACAGGAAAAGTCCTGGGAGCGGAAATTCAGGGAGTCGATTTGCGCACGATCGAAGCGGATGATTTCGCGCGCGTCTACCGAGCCTGGCTGGACCACTCGGTTCTCCTGTTCCGCGGGCAGATTCTCGACGATGACGATCTCATCGCATTCAGCGAGAGGTTTGGAGATCTGGATTGGGCGCCGGTCCAGGAATCCGGGCGCCGTTTCGTCGAAGGCCATCCCGAAATTTATGTCGTGTCCAATGTGATGGAAAACGGCGCGCCCATCGGAAGCTTAGGAGCAGGCGAGGCCACCTGGCATACGGACATGTCTTATCTGCAGGATCCTCCGAAGGCCAGCATCCTCTATGCGCTGGATGTCCCGCCATCCGGAGGCAACACCTACTTCAACAGCATGTATCACGCCTACGAATTCCTGCCCGACGCGATAAAGAAACGGATCGAGGGCAAAACACTCAAGCATGACGCGACCTACAACAGCGGCGGCTACGTGCGGCAAGGAGTCGCTGCCATCGATGACCCCGTTACATCTCCCGGCACCTATCACCCCCTAGTTTGCACGCATCCCGAAACTAAGCGCCGCGTCCTGTACCTGGGGCGCCGGCGCAACGCCTACATCGAGGGGCTATCGCTCGCCGAGTCTGAATCCTTGCTCGACGAGTTGTGGATGTATGCCAACCGTGAAGAACTCGAATGGCACAACGAATGGCGCGTGGGCGACCTCGTCTTGTGGGACAACCGCTGCACCATGCACCGGCGCGATCCTTTCGACGCCAGCTCGCGCCGGGTCATGCACCGCACCCAAATCAAGGGTGAAACATGTCCAAGCCGATGATCAAAGCGCCGTGGTCACCATGCGTTGTGGTGCCGGCGTCCCGCCGGCGCCGCGAGAAAAGCCTGCGTCTTTGGTTGCCTCGTGGCTTGGATTTCGGCAAGAACGGTAAATAGCCTTGAAAAAACTTTCCATTGCCATCGTTGGCGCCGGAATCGGCGGAATGGCCGCCGCGGCCACTCTACGCCAAATAGGCATCGACGTGCGAGTCTACGAGCAGGCTCCGCGCTTTACGCGCATCGGCGCCGGCATTCAGATGATGCCGAACTCAGTGAAAGTTCTTCGCCGCATCGGCGTGGAGGAAAAAGTTCTCTCAACTTCTTTCAAACCCTACTCTCACCTGAACCGCCGGTGGGATACCGGCGAGGTGATGAGAGAGTTGCCCATGCCCGAGAGCCTTTTCGGCGCGCCTTACCTGTGCATGCACCGCGCCGACCTGCACAACGCCCTCGCCGCAGTCGTGCCTGAAGACATCGTCCTCCTCGACAAGAAACTGGCGGGGCTGGAACAGCGGGCGGGAAAAGTCACTCTCGCATTTGCCGACGGGACGCGCGCCCAGGCGGACGCTGTGATTGGCGCGGACGGCGTTCACTCCGTGGTGCGGGATATTATCCTCGGTCCAGATGCGCCGATCCACAAAGGGCGCATCGCCTACCGCGCGATTTTCCCTTCCGCCTTGCTCAACGGATTTGATATTGGTCCCTCGCGCACCAAGTGGTGGGGCCCCGATCGCCACATCGTCATCTACTACACGAACGCAATCTGCACTGAGCTTTATTTTGTAACCAGCGTGCCCGAGCCCGCGGAATGGGTGACGCGTGAATCGTGGTCGGCAAAGGGCGACGTGAAAGAGCTGCGCAAAGCGTACGAAGGTTTTCACGCCGACGTCCGCGCGGTCCTGGAAGCGTGCCCCGACTGCCACAAATGGGCGATCCTTGAACGCGAGCCATTGCCGCGATGGAGCGACGGGCGCGTCGTCCTCCTGGGCGATGCGTGCCACTCCATGACGCCCTACATGGCCCAGGGTGGAGCAACGGCGATCGAAGATGCCGCCATCCTGGCGCGCTGCCTGGAGGAAACACGTGGGGAAGATATTGCCGGCGCATTCCAGCGTTATGAGGCGCACCGCAAACCGCGCACTTCGCGCATTCAGGCCATCTCCAGCGCGAACACCTGGATGAAAGGGGGCGATGAGGACACTAGTTGGCTGTACGGCTATGACGCATGGAACGTGCCTCTGACTCCCACGGAACCATTCGTCAAGGCGATCTAACGCAAGCTTCGACCGGCCAATCTGGCGAAGTTCACATTCAGTTTGACTGCGAGATCCAGTGAATTCCATTGACGGCCCGGCCGGCGCTGACGACCGCGAAAAGGAAGGAACCGGCGGCAACGCCGCCGACGCGGCAAGTTTGCTCCTGCGAATGGAGCAGGTGCCGTTCTCGCGATGGCACATGAACGCTCGCCTCGTGATGGGCAGCGCGACGTTTTTCGACGCGTTTAATGCCTTGTCACTCGCGTTTGCCCTGCCCACTCTCATCCGCCTGTGGCACATCTCTCCCAGGCAAAGCGGCCTCCTCATCTCGGCGAGCTATGTCGGGCAGCTAGCCGGGGCCTTGGTGTTCAGCGCGCTTGCCGAGAAAATTGGACGCATTCGCGGCACCACGGCGGCGATCGCCATTATGTCCATCATGAGTTTCGGGTGCATGTTGGCCGGTAATTTCCCCATCCTGTTTGCCTGCCGCTTCGTGCAGGGCATCGGGGTCGGCGGCGAAATGCCCGTGGCCGCCACCTATATCAATGAGCTATCGCGTGCGCACGGGCGCGGAAGGTTCTTCCTTCTGTACGAAATGATTTTCCCTCTCGGACTTATGGCCACGGGGCAGATTGGCGCATGGCTCGTGCCGGCCTACGGATGGAGTTCGATTTTTCTCCTGGGAGGAATTCCTGGATTGCTGATCACTTTCCTGGTGTCGCGCCTTCCGGAATCGCCGCGATGGCTGATCTCTAGGGGCCGCCTTATGGAAGCGGAGGCGATTGTGGAAAAAATGGAAGCGAGCGCCGGTCGCAGGGTTCCGGTCGCGGCCACTTCCACAACCGTTTCGGCGTCAAGCCTGATGCGGCGCGGAAGATGGTGCGAACTTCTCTCCAAATTATATAGGGGACGCACGTTGATTGTATGGACGCTTTGGGCAAGCGCCTTCTTCATCGCCAACGGCCTCAATAACTGGATGCCGAGTCTCTACAACACAGTCTATCACCTGAGTTTGCGGCAGTCGCTGCGCGCCGCTTCCATGACCAATGTGGCGCAAGTCGCGGTCCTGCTCGTCTGCGCCTTCAGCATCGATCGCATCGGCCGCAGGAACTGGACGGTCGCGGCCTTTTTGTTGGGCGGGGGAATGCTGGGTTTGTTGGGAATCATTGGCGCGCAAAAAGTATTGGGCGTGATGATTTTAACTACGCTAGGTTACGGTCTGATCGGATCCATCAACGCGATCCTATATCTGTACACGCCGGAAATTTATCCTACTCGCATGCGCGCGATTGGGACCGGCGTGGCCACATCCTGGCTGAGGATTGCCTCGGCGGTGGGCCCGGCGCTCGTCGGATTCATGGTCGACACAAAAGGCATCCATTCCGTTTTCCTGATGTTCGCCGGAATAAGCGTCGTCGGCGCATTAACCGCAATCGGCATGGTGGAAACAAGCGACCGCCGCCTCGAGGAAATCGCCCCTTGAGGTTGTAGCGCCGGCGCTACAAAATACTCCAGCGCAGAAAGCATATATTGCTTGAACATACCGGTGTGGACCCTCGGTGCGCGCGTGTTATACTTCGCCCACAGTGTTAAGGGGAGGTCCTCCTTGCGACACCGGTTTTCCGCCATTCTTATCGCGATCGCCATGCTGCTCGCGGCAGCACCTGTGCCGGCGCACCACTCTCCCTCGGCCGTTTTTGATATGTCCAAGGAATTCACGCTTTCCGGCACACTGACCAAAGTCGATTGGATCAATCCTCACATCGTAGTTTATCTGGACGCCAAAAAAGACGATGGCAGCGTGGAGAACTGGAAGTTCGAGAGCAACCCGCCCTCCTGGTTCAGGCGCGTCTCTCTTGGCAGAGACGACTTTGCCAAAGCCATCGGCCAAACCGTCACGGTGCAGGGGGTCCGCGCCAAGGCTGGCGGCCTTTACGGTTACCTACTGAAGATCACCTTCCCGGATGGGAACTCTCTGGAATTGGTGTTTAAACCGGGTCCCAATGGTCAGTGACAAGGAGTATCCACGCCATGAAACACAAACCTGTTGTCCTATTCGCCGCGGCGTTGCTACTTGCAGGACTCGCGGCTGCCGATAATAAGGAAAGCCCCGCGCCCGCCAAGCCGCCGCGCGCTGCCGACGGCCATCCCAACCTCAATGGCATCTGGGCCTACGCGATCGATCTGCCCCCTGTAACTCTGAAAAAAGAAATCAACGGGAAAGTCATCCTCAAAGAAATCGATCAGAGCGCGGCCAAGCCCGCAAAAAAGCCCGTTCCAGGAGCTCTGCCTTCAACTCCCGCTCCATCCTACAAACCGGAGTTCCAGGAAAAAGTGAAAAACCTCTTTGACAACGAGAGCAAAACCGACGAAGTGTTTTATTGCGGAAAGCCCGGCGTGCCGCGCATTGGCCCGCCGCGCAGGATTATTCAATTGCCGGGCGAGATGGTTTTCCTCTACGAAGACGTATCGGGAGACCCTTACCGCATCATTCCCACCGATGGCCGCGCCCACCGCAAGAATGCCAACCCCTCCTACTACGGAGATTCCGTGGCTCACTGGGACGGAGACACCCTGGTGGTGGAGGTCACTAATTTTTTGGAGAACGGCTGGTTCGGTGAAGGCGGATATTTCCATACCGATGCCATGCACGTGACCGAACGCTTGTGGCGCGACGGCGAAAATCTGATCTGGCAGGCCGCGGTGGACGATCCCAAAGTCCTCGCGGCGCCCTGGACCATGCCTCCTCGCGTGGTAACTCCGTCCGACGATCCGCTCGAGGAATCGCCTCCGTGCGTCGAAGACGATGGCCACCGGCTTCTGAATTCCGACCATCATCAACAGCGCTAAATTCATTTTTCATTTCACGCCCGTATTGTGGTGAAATGAAATTGACACGAAGTTGTCTCATAAATCGTCTTTGTGGGTCGCGGCTTCAGCCGCTGCGGAAAAAAGTAGTTTAATGTCATCCCGAGCGAAGCGAGGGATCCGCTTTTTCGCCAATCCCAAGAAAAAAGCAGATTCCTCGGGCAAACCGCGCCCTCGGAATGGCACTTTTGGAATTTTTCCGCAACCTGTTCAGCCGCGACAATCAGAGACCTGGAAACAGGGGCTTTGATCCCTGACGCCTTATCGAATTTGAATGGCGCGCCGTTTATGAGATGCCTTTATTGGAAATCCTTGTTTAGACCATGAGAGATCTTCTAAAGCGCTACGCAAAACTGGCTGTGGGACAGCCGTTCTCGCCCTCCTTGCTGAATATCCTGGTGACCTCGGTCTGCGACATGCGCTGCACGCACTGCTTTTTCACCGAGCAGCTCGACGACGCCCCGCGCAAAAAGCTGCAAATGACCACGCGCGAAATTGAGAAAATTTCCGAGACGCTCGGCGGAAATCTCGGCGTCCTGATTCTCGCCGGCGGCGAACCCTTCACGCGAAAGGACCTGCCGGAAATCGCACGCGCCTTTTACACCAACAACCATCTCGAATCGATCTACATCACCTCCAATGGCCAGATTCAGAAGCGAATCTTCCCCGACGTCACCCGAATCCTGCAGGAATGCCCGCGACTCAATGTCACCCTGGCTCTCGGCATTGACGGGCTCAAGGAGCAGCACGACAAAATCCGCCAGAAGCCGGGATCGTGGGACATCGTCATCGACACCGCGCGCCGCCTGCAGTCCATGAAGAGGGAATATCCGCGCCTCGACGTGCAATCCTGCACCTGTTTCATGAACTCGAACCAGGACGCGATTTTTGAATGGTACGATTTTCTGAAATACGAGCTGAAGCCGGACAAAGTGAATTTCAATTACATCCGTCCCCCCGCGGCGGATTGCAAAGAATTGGAAATTGACAGCGCGCGATACGCCAGGCTCGCCGCCAAGATCGATGAAGATTCGCGCCGCGGCTCGATCAAGAATCACTACGCCGGCGGCATCGGCTTTTTCAAAGCCGCCCTGGATGTTTACATGCACGGCCTGATCGCCCGTACGCAGGAGAAGCAGCAGGCCCTGCTGACTTGCTACGCCGGAACCGCCGGCGGCGTGATCTACGACGAAGGCACGGTCTCCTCCTGCGAAAACCTGGAACCCGTCGGCAACCTGCGCGATTTTGACTGGAATTTCCGTAAGCTGTGGTTCTCTCCTGCCATGCAAGCGCGCCGCAAGCAGGCCGCCGATGGATGCTTCTGCACTCACGAATCAAATTGCTACTACCCGTCCCTCCCGTTCAACCCCAAACATCTGATCCAGATCAAAAAACTGGAACGAGAAATGAAGAAAGCCTGGAATGGAATAGACCGCACGGAAACACTCGTTGATGGGGTAACGCAGACAAGCAAGTCCGCATCACGCTGAACTCATCCTGAAAGACCCGATGGCACGCAATTTAGCCGCTCAAAAACTCTCCTGAAGGTTCCTCCAGGCTTTTGCATAACGCAATCTGGACCGCCAGAAAAGACCCCGGGTCTGAAGACCCGGACTACAGCACTCGCGCAATGCGTGGCAGTTTGCTGTAGCCCGCCTCTTCAGAGGCGGGGCCTTTCGCCTGCGCACGGCAAGACGATGCAATAGTTTTTGAAAGTAAGGCGTATTCTTAGAGCCTTGCGTCCTTATCACCAGTCAATTTCTCGAATGAATTGGAGCGCAAATCGCGTGGAAGAAACCCAAGTCCTCATCGTCGGCGCAGGACCCGTGGGGCTCACCCTCGCTCTCGACTTGGGCCGCCGCGCCGTGCGTTGCACGCTGATCGAGCGCAACACGACTTCCATTCCACTCCCAAAAATGGAGCGCTGCAACGCCCGCACCATGGAAATTTATCGCCGTCTGGGCATCTGCGAACAGGTGCGCAATGCCGGCCTGCCGCGCAATGCGCCGATGGACGTTTTTCTGGCGCTCTCCATGGTGGATCCTCCTCTCGCGCACTTGTCATGTCCATCCGTGGCCGAAGCCGCCGCCGAGATCGCGTCCCGCAATGACGGCGGCCTGCTGGAACCGTACCAATTGATCTCGCAATACACTCTCGAGCCGCTCCTGCGATCGATCGTGGAAACGCTTCCCAGCGTAAAGGTTCGCTTCGGTTGCGAACTAATTTCATTCACACAAGACGCAAACTCCGTGGCTGCTGTCGTTCAAGCCAATGACGCCGCGCAGGAAACGATTCGCGCCGCGTATCTGGTCGGATGTGACGGCGGCTCCAGCACCGTTCGCAAGCAACTTGGCATTTCATTGCAAGGCGAAGGCAACATCCGCAAACTGCGCCAGGCGCTTTTCCGTTGCGACGATCTCTACGAGCGCATTCCCATGGGCAAAGGACGCCACTACCACATTGCCGAGGGACCCTTGTTCCCCTTCCTCACTCTTCAGGACAGCACGCGCCACTGGACCCTGCACGCAGCCGCCTCCAGCGATGCTGAAATGGCCCAGATCTTCAAGAAATCTTTGGCGATGCCGATCGCGTTCGAGATGCTGTCCGTCAATGAATGGACGCAGCATCTTCTCTGCGCGGAGCGTTACGGCGAAGGCCGCGTTTTTATCGCCGGTGACGCTGCGCATCTGGTGATCCCCACTGGCGGTCTCGGGATGAACACCGGCGTGGGAGATGCCGTCGATCTCTCCTGGAAACTGGCGGCGATACTGGCCGGATGGGGCGGCCCGCAACTCGTCGCCTCCTATGAGGCTGAGCGCCGCCCGATCGGCTTGCGCAACGTGAAGGCCTCCCGCGCCGCGATGACTGGACGCCTCGGTTGGCGCGCGGCCTATCATACGAATATTAGAGACAACACCCCCGATGGCGCGGCCACGCGGGACAAGATGACCGCGCTCTTCGATACCGAGCAACGCAAAGTGACGGAAATTTCGGGAATCGAGGCAGGCTACCGCTACGTGGACTCAACCATTGTTTGGCGCGAACCGGGCGAAAGCCCCGACCCGGACAACCCCGCTTATGTCCCCACAACGTGGCCGGGCGCCCGCCTCCCGCACGTTTGGCTCAGCGATGGCGAGGCGCTGCACGATCGCCTTGGCGCGGGATATACCTTGCTTCGGCTCGGCGGAACACATGCCGATACGTCTAGCCTGGAACGATCGTTTCAAGAATTGCATGCCCCGCTCGAGGTTCTCGATATTGCCGGCGAAAGACCGCGCGGTATCTATCAATTTGACCTCCTCCTCGTAAGACCTGATTTGCACGTAGTCTGGCGCGGCAACGACCTTCGGCAAGACGCAGCAAAGATCGCTAGGGTCGCCACAGGTCGCCTCCCATCCCGCGCCTGAGCGCTGATATTCGGCAGTCAACCCATCACATTCTGCGAAATCCAGCCTCTCCCTTCCGCGAGTGGCAAACGCCGGGTTCTGGCAAGCAATAGACTGAATTGCGCGCAGGCGCGGGCGGATGCAAATTGCCGCGTATCCATATAATAATGATCAACTTAGCAGGCACTTTCTAGTGAGTACTATTTTCGGCGGTTGGTCATGAGCGTACCAGAACCCCGGTACGCCACAAATGGTTCTTACCACCCATTGAGGGCAGCGGCGTCCCTTGCGAATATGCATCGTAGCAAGACGCATTGGGTGATCAGGCAAGACCATGCAACCTAACCGGGAGGATGAGCCAAGACATGCAAGATACACAGGTCCAGACAAGATCTGAAAGCCAGCCGACAGATACCCCCGTTCAAACGGCGATATCGAAATCAAGCTTCGACAACGCCGAATATGAACGTTGGTCGCAGAATCTCCGAAACCGCAACGGCTCCAAGAATAAGTAAAGGGAATCGCATCCTGTGATTCAGCGCACCCAAAATCGGGTAAGCCGGCTCATCGGGAAGAGGCAGTCGTTCAATCTGCCGAACAGGAAATTACACCGCTACAGAAATAGAAAGCTTTCCAGTCGTTAAGCTGGAATCGTCGCGGACTCGAATCATTTCACTGGAATGGCCTTGGTTTGACTGTTGCAGCCTCTTAGGGTATAAAATGTCCATCATATGAATCGCGACGCCCAGTTGACCATGCAGGCATGTCTGTGTTGTTCCTGCTGTCCGTGTGTGTCTTCTGGCGCCGGGAGGCTGACGATCTAGGAATCGGATCATAAGCCGGGCAATCTTGGAATCCCACCGCCAGAACCATATTGGCGGTGGGATTTTTCTTTTTGGGCCCATTTTTTGCGTACGAAAAACGGCGATACCGGGAAAATTTTGAGGAGACAAATTTCATGCCACGACGAAATACAAGCAGAGGAATATGGAAAGTGATCGCAAGTTTGCTATTGGCTTATATTGCGGCGGTGCCCCGCACGTCCCGGGCGCAGGGAGAGGCTTCAATCAACGGAGCCGTCACGGACACTACCGGCGCAATCATCGCCGGGGCGGTCGTAAAGGTGAAAAACGTGGAGATCGGCGCGGTCCGCGAGATCGTCGCCGACAGTGCTGGACGATATGACGCGCCGTCTCTGGCCGTCGGAAAATACGAAGTGTCCGCCGAGCAGGCCGGATTTCGCACCGAGGTGAAAACGGGAATCACGCTCACGATCGGCCAGCGCGCTGAGGTGAATTTGATGCTGGCGGTTGGCGGGGTCCACCAATCGATCAGCGTCGAGGAAACTGCGATGCAGATGGCCGTGACGACCGCCGATTTTTCGGGTCTGGTCGGCGAGACACAGGTGAAGGACTTGCCGCTCAATGGCCGCAGCTACGATCAACTGTTGACGTTGAATCCCGGCGTGGTCAACTACACGTCGCAGCGGGCCGGCGGAATCGGGACATCGAACTCCGTGGTCGGCAATATGTTCTCGGCCTCGGGCCGCAGGCCGCAGGAGAATCTTTACATTCTCAATGGCGTAGAATTCACCAGCGCCTCGGAAGTCAATAACACGCCGGGCGGGACAAGCGGCCAGCTGCTGGGAGTAGACGCGGTGCGGGAGTTTTCCGTCGTCACGGACGCGTACGGCGCTGAGTACGGCAAACGCCCCGGCGCCCAAATCAATATTGTGACCGCCTCTGGGACGAATCAGCTCCACGGTGACGTCTACGAGTTCCTGCGCAATAGCGCGCTGGACGCCAGGAATTTCTTCGATCTGCCGCAAATTCCCCACTTCGAGCGCAACGTGTTTGGGGGCTCGCTGGGCGGGCCGATCGAGAAGAATAAGACATTCTTGTTCGCCAATTACGAAGGATTCCGCCAAGCCTTAGGTTTAAGCGACGTTACGCTCGTTCCGGACGCCAACGCGCGGCTCGGAACTTTGCCTTGCGCCGCATTGACCACGGTCACTGCCTCTTGCAATGCGTCAACACCCCTGACACAAGTGGCGTTGGGAAAGGGCGTCGCCAATTTGCTGAACCTGTGGCCTGTCGCGAATGGTCCGGAACTGGCCATAAACGGGCTGAATAGCGGGATTGCCGAATCGTTGAGCAGCCCGCAGCAGCACATCCGTGAGGACTTTGGCACAGCGCGCTTCGACCAGAATTTTTCGGACAAGGACACCTTCGCAGGAGTTTACACCGGAGATGACAGCCAATCCTACTCTCCCACTATCAATCCTTACAGCACAGTCGAGATCTTCTTGCGGGAGCAGGTCGCGAGCCTGAGCGAAACACACGTCGTCTCTCCCAACGTTCTCAACAAAGCGACATTCGGGTTTTCCCGCGGCGCATTCTATTTTAATAGCGGCGTCACTGGGACGGCCTCCTCAGTCCCCGGCGGGTGGGTCGATACGATGGGTGTCGACGTGCCCGGAGCAGTGGTGATAGGCGGCGGCACGACGCTAAACGGGGCCTCGGCGTTGACGAACGGCGGTACCAATGCCGGAAGCAATCTCAAAGCCGTGCGCAACATCTTCACAGGGACCGACGAGGTCAGCATCACGCACGGCAAGCACCTGCTCAATCTTGGCGTCTGGTTTGAGCGACTGCAGGCCAACGACAATCTGGTCCAGGACCAATATGGCCAGGCCTCCTTCAATAACCTGCAAACGTTCCTGCAGGGCGCGATCAGCACGTACACCTTCGCCTCAGCTTCCACGCCACTGGCATGGCGCTCGCTGGAGGGTGCCTTCTTCGCCGAGGACGCCATCAAATTGACGCCGAGCCTCGAAGTACGCCTCGGATTCCGCGGAGAATTTACAAATGGCTGGAACGAAGCGTACGGCCGGGCATCTAATTATTTTTTTACCGGCGGAGTGATAAATACAAATCCCACAGTCGGCGCCTCCGCCCTCAGCGTCAATAACGCGCGGTTTCTGCCGGCCCCGCGCCTGGGGATCGCCTGGTCGCCCTTCGGCTCCAAGAAGACCGTGATCCGCGCGGGTGCCGGTCTCTATTACGCGCTGATCGACAATCTCAGCTACCGCCTGGACCAGAATGGTCCCTTCAACACAGTCGAGGCGTCGAAGAAGGCCACGGTTGCGGAGATCGAGGGCGCAGGCGCGCTTCCAACGCCGCGAATAATCCCGAGCGGTGTACAACCCGATCTCCAGACGCCCACGGTGATTTCCTACGATCTCAAAATCGAGCAGCAAATTCTACCGAACACCACCCTGAGCGTCAGCTACATCGGCTCTCACGGATATCACGAGATACTTTCGATCGATGCCAACGTGCCGAGCAATGTCGTAATTTGCCCGGCTTCGCCCTGCCCAATTGGCTATCCTTCCGGGGCTTATTTTTATTACGCCAGTCTGAATTCGCCTCTCACGGGAACGCCTGCGCTGGCCAACCCCGCTCTGTTGAACACAACGCATTGGTTCTCGGGAGGTGTGAGCTCCTACAACGGTCTCGAAGTGGATGTGAATCACCAGTTCAGCCACGGCCTCCAATTTCGCGGGGTCTACACGTACTCGAAAGCCCTCGACGATGGCGACAGCTTGAACACCAGCGTTGCGACCAACTCTCCGGCGTTCGTATCGAATCCGCTTAGCCCGCTGCGGGCGGATTACGGGCGTGCTTCCTTTGATGTCCGGAATGCCGCGGTCATCAACGCGACGTACGACCTGCCGTTTGGCCGAACGAATGCTTCCGGGAACAACCGCTGGTGGAATCAGGCGATTGGAAATTGGCAGCTGAGCGGAATCGAAACGCTGGTGTCCGGTTTGCCCTTTACGCCGCAACTTTCCTACAATCCATCGAACGATGGAGACTCACGCAATCCTGTTCGGCCATCCTTGAACACGGCCTTTACGGGCTCGATTATCGAGGGCGGTCCTAACCAATATTTCAACCCGAACGCGTTCATTCAGCCGTTGTCGAACACGTACGGCAGCGCGCCCCGCAATTTCCTGCAAGGCCCTGGACTCGCGGAAACCGATTTTTCCGTGTCCAAGAAGTTCCTGTTCACGGAGCGGATCAATCTTCAATTCCGGGCGGAGCTATTCAACATTTTCAATCGCACCAACCTCAACAATCCGAATCCAGTCGTCTTCACTTCGGCGACGACGGTGCTGCCCTCTGCCACGGCAGGCGTCATAACTTCGACTTCCACCACCTCAAGGCAAGTACAGTTTGGCCTGAAGCTGCTGTGGTGAGACGAAATTGTGAGGGTTAGGTTGACCTTCCCTCGGGAGTTGGAATCCCGGCATCGCCGTCAGCGGGGGAAAGGGCGATACCTGGGCAGATGCCTGGACGGTCAAGTTTGGATCAGAGGCGCGGTCGCCAAGTGGTAAGGCAAAGGTCTGCAAAACCTTTATCGGCGGTTCGATCCCGCCCCGCGCCTCCAAAGATCGCATTTTACACGCCACTGATTGCGCTTGGACCCGACCTTCGCGATACGATGGGACAACACCCAACAAATGCGATAGCCCACCGCACAGGTCTCCCGAAACATTCTTCTCGGTAAATGGCCCCGCCTTCTGGAAATCCGACTGAAGAGGGGTCGTGTGTGCTCCAGTTCCGAAGGGAGATTTCTGAGCCGGAGTTGTTACCGTGAGTCCAAAGCGATGCGGCCGCGGCCGAGTCATGCGCTTCAGAGGTCCGATTACTTAATGGTAATATCTCAGCGCGGCGCGGCGGGAAGCGCGAATGCTGTAAACGACAGGCCCCCTGTAGTGACGACCCATTGCCGCCCGTCGAGCATGTAAGTGACGGCGGCCGAGCCCCAGACTTGCGCCCCCACTTGAAATTTCCACAGCTCCTTCCCGGTCGATCCCTCGAACGCGTAGAAGTACCCGTCGTTGTCGCCGGTGAACACTAATCCCGACGCTGTAGACATCAGGCCGCCCGTTAAGTCGAGAGAGATGCTGGAGGGATACAGGCGGTATTTGTGTTCCCAGCGCCGCTGGCCCGTGGTCGGATCGATCGCCCGCAGCGCGGAGAATTGGTCGTGCCCCTCCACCAAACTTCGCCCGCCGCTCGGGACGCGCACGCCCATGCCGATCGGCTCCGTTGGTTTTACTCCCTCCCATGTGGCGCAAGTTTCGTGAGCCGTTACAAAAAATAATCCCAGGTCCGGATCGAATGTCGGCGGCTGGAAATTCGTGCCGCCATGATTATCCGGCAGGCATTTTTCCGCAGTACCTACATTGTCAAGAACGATCGGCCGTCCGTCTTTGCCGATCTCTTTTGCCCAATTCGATCCGTCGATGAACGTTTTCGCAACCAGCAGCTTTCCGGATTCGCGGTCCAGCGTATAGAAAAAGCCGTTGCGGTTGGCGACCATGATCACTTTTCGAGCCTGGCCGTCGATCTTCAAGTCCGCCTGCACCGGCACGTGCGCCGAGTCCCAATCGTGCACGTCGTGCGGCGTGAATTGGTAATGCCAGCGCATTTTCCCGGTGTCGGCGTCGAGCGCCACGAGGGAGCAAGTATAGAGATTGTCGCCCTCGCGATCGTCCCCGTAATAATCGGGATTGGGATTGCCCGTGCCGTAATACACGAGATTGAGCGCAGGGTCGTAGCTGCCCGTCACCCAGACCGCGCCGCCGCCTCGCGCTGCGACATCGGCGTTGGGCCACGACTCGCTGCCCAGGTCCCCGGGCATGGGAATCGTGTTGAAGTGCCACAAGCGTTCTCCGCTTTGCGCATCGTAGGCGTCAATGTAGCCGCGGCTGGAGAAATCTCCGCCGGCCACGCCGATAATCACCATGTTTTTGATGACCAGCGGCGCCGCCGTGATCGCATTCGCTTTCTTGAGATCGCCTACGGCCACGTCCCAGATGACTTTGCCGGTCATACGGTCCAGGGCCACCAGGTGCGCGTCCAGCGTGCCCATGTACAGCCGGTCGCCGAGGATCCCGAACCCTCGATTTACCGGGCCACAACAT
Organism: uncultured Acidobacteriota bacterium; assembly: GCA_963813185.1. Taxonomy (GTDB): domain Bacteria; phylum Acidobacteriota; class Terriglobia; order Acidiferrales; family UBA7541; genus Palsa-360. The sequence continues at coordinate 338,489 of CAWEYA010000014.1, read as the reverse complement.
ACCGAAGCGATAAAATTGGCCGGCAGCCTGCGGCGATAATTCCAGATCGGACGGCCCGTCCGCCCATCAATTGCCCAGGCCTGATTGTTGTTCCCGGTCACATAAAGAATGCCGTCGACGACCAGCGGCGTGTTCTCTATGCCGCGCCCCGGCATGCCCGGTATATCGGTTTGGAAAATCCATTGCGGGACAAGCCCCGCGACATTTCTCGGCGTCAACTGCTTCAAGGGGCTGTGCCGCTGCCCGTTATAATCGCCGGAAAACGTCAGCCAGCGCGTGGGATTCTTCAGACCGCCGAGCAGATCCTGGTACGTGATCTGAGCCGGCGCTGTTTCCTGCTGCTGGGCGAAAGCCAGCACCCCGAGCGTGAGGATTAGCGCAGCAACTGAAATCATCCGGCGTATCACCATGGGTTTGCTCCTAAGGCCTTTCGAGTCAATACGGAGAGAGCATACGGCAAAAGGGGTGAATCGAGCCCCTGAAAATATACTCTGGCCAGAATATTCCATTCAGAGTATCAACGGGCGCATCCTACGCCCCTCACGCCTTCGGTACAACTTCTTCCTGCTAACAGGGGAATACGAAAACTCTGGGACGCCAACGAATGGATGGCATATCATAGGTACATCCGGCGGCACCGAAAGGGCATCAATGCGTCTGAACAGAACTTTGACTTCAGCGGTCTTACTGCTCGGCTTTTTGGTTGTTGGTTCCCACACAGCGCGCTCTGCTGATGACCTGAAACCTCCGAGCATCTATGTCGACAAGGGCGCGTGTCCCTTCGAGTGTTGCACCTATCGCGAATGGGTGGCCCGCACGGACCTGACGCTGGTCGACTCGCCCGATGGCAAGAAGGTGGTTGCCCAAATCAAGAAAGGCGAGAAAGTGCTGGCCTTGACGGGCGAAATTCACAGCGTCCCCTTGCAAATCGTCTCCCCCCACGACTATCCCGATGCCGGAGTGAAGGCCGGGGATACCATTTACATTCTTCACTACGAAGGGGAGGGCTTTTGGAAGGTCTGGCATGATGGAAAACTCGTTGAAATTGATAATCTTCCGGACAAAGGCACTAAGCCGAAAACTACCTGGTGGGTGAAGCTGAAGACATCCTCAGGCGCCATTGGCTGGACCGTCGAACACCACAACTTTGAAAATCAGGACGCTTGCGGGTAAGAATGCGACGCGGCATATCCCCTTAAGAATTAATAACTTAAATTTCGGTTGTCCTGTACCACTTTGATCCTTTGGTACAGACGTACTACTAGTTTGTTACCTCGGAGCCATTGGCCCCTTCCCTTGAATGCGGCACACTGCTTGGGTTCCCAATTTATGCGCTCCAAAGATGATGTCGACGCACTCCTAAAGGCACGGGCTGAGATTGATGAACAGCTTCGTAGGCACAAAAATGCCTTGACAGTGCTGTTCACGGACGTGGTGGGCTCGACCAGCTTCTTCCAGCGCAATGGGGATACGGCCGGGTTGGTGATGATCCATCGCCACGATGAACTGGCCGCGCGCGCCATCCAGCAATTTGAAGGCAAAGTGGTGAAGACCATCGGTGATTCCGCCATGGCGGAATTTCCCGATCCTGCGTCGGCCGTGCGCGCCGCCGTCGAAATTGAGCGTCAATTCCTGAAGCTGAATTTGACGCTGCCGCAGGATCAGCGCGTGGAAGTCCGCATTGGCGTTCATACCGGCGTCGGCTTTCGCAGAGGGAATGATTTATTCGGAGACGTGGTCAACGTCGCCGCGCGCATCGTCAAGGGCACGGCGCCCGCGCAAATTCTGATTTCCCGCGCCATGTATGAAGCCATTGCGAAAGATCGCGACCTGCATTGCCGCTGGCTCAGCAAGTTCACGATCGACGGGCGCACGCAAAAGGAAGATATCTTCGAAGTGGTGTGGACCGACGCGGAAGTCTATCGTGACATGCAGGAGCGGCTGGCGGCCTCTTCGCACATCCCGACGCGATACGAAGTCTTAGCTGAGATCGGGACCGGCGGAACCGGCATCGTCTATAAAGTTCGCGATCTGGAAACCTGCGAAATCGTGGCGCTGAAGGTCCTCAAGCGCGAGATTGCTTCCGATCCGGACGTCCAGGAAAATTTCAAAAGAGAGTTGTGTCTGGCCCGCAAAATTACGCACAAGAATGTTTGCCGGATCCATGAATTCAACCGCGCCAACGGCACGGCCTACGCTTCCATGGAATTGGTCGAGGGCGAGAGCTTGTCGTCCAGGCTGGATCGCGTGGGATCGCTCCCTGTGAATGAAGCGCTGGGAATTGCCCGGCAAATCTGCGCGGGGCTGCGCGAGGCTCATCTGCAGGGAATCGTTCACCGGGACCTGAAACCGGCAAACATCATGTTGGACCGCAACGGCAGCGTGAAGATCATGGACTTCGGCATCGCGCGCATGATCCAGCGCGATGGTCCCTTGACCGGCACGATCGTTGGGACGGCCGAGTATATGGCGCCCGAGCAGGCGGAACTGAAACCCGTGAGTCCCTGCACGGACATTTATGCGCTGGGACTTTTGCTATACGAAATGATCACCGGTATAGCCGCCTTCAGCGGCGACACTCCGGTCGCTGTGGCGTTGAAGCAGATTCGCGATTATCCGAAACGGCCTCGCGAAATTGTGCCGGATCTATCCGGCGCCGTGGAATCAGTGATCATGAAGTGCCTGCAAAAGGACGCCGCGAAACGCTTTCAGTCCGCGGATGAATTGGAGATCGCCCTGGTGAAGGCCGGGAGAGCCCGGCCTCTCAGCCCCTGGGAGGCCGCCGTCAACCGATGGCTCGCGCGCGCGGACCGGGAAATTCGCAGCCGTTTGCACCAGGGCGCCGAATATGTGGAATCATTTCTGAAGCGCCAGGATTGGCGTGGTCTGCTCAAGAGCCAAAAAGAACACGCGGCGATCCTCAGCGCGGCGGGCCTCGTCGGGGCCCTGGCTATCTTTCTAGTGCTGTGGGGATGGAAGCTCCGCACGATCAACGCACATTCCGTCCAGGGCGCGGCCCAGAATTCTACGCCGCCTGCCGTTGCGGCCCATGGCGCCAACTCCGGCTTCACAACGCTTCCGGCGCAGAATTTTCTCCAACCAATCGCATCGAATGATGTCGACTTGTATGAAAAAGTCAGGCCCGAAAAGGGCATGGCGCTGCCGGTCGATCCAGGTTTGACGAATGACAATCTTGCTTTCGATCCTCCCGCACCGCGAAGCGTCTCTCAGAAGCCGCCTCACCTGGTGAAACGCGTCAAATCGCCGGTTGCCACAAGCGTGCGGAAGCTGCATGCGGACGCGCAAGTATCAACCCAATTGCATGCACTCTTGGCCCCGTCCCAACCTGAGATTCCGAGTTCGGCAAGCACCTCAACCTCTACTGCGCTGACACCGGAGAAGGATTTATCGCAGCCAGACTCTCCGCCCGAACCAACCGTCGAACCATCCATTACGACGAGCCAGCCAAAGGCCGAAGCCGGCGAGACGAACGCTCCCAAGCTGTATTTCGAGGTGGGCACCTTCAAGGACGAGACCTGGGCGAATAACGCAGTGGACAAATTGACTCACCTTGGTTTTCACGCCGTGTTGATTCACAAGAATCTCTTGTGGACCAAGTCTTTCCATGTGGAGGTCGGCCCTTACACAACACAGAAAGACATGGAGGAAGCGCGCCAAAGCCTCGCTTCTCTCGGCTTCAAGGCTCATCCCGTAAATTAGTCTCCTCCCCGCGATTCAATTCATCAGGAAGAAACTCGATTCCCGGCAGGCATCTTCTTTCCAGGCCGTCCCTAGATAACCGACATTTTATATGCTGATTCAACCTGACATGTCCTGGTCAACGCCATGGAGCGACGACTTTCTTGACATGAATAGTTTTTGACGCTATAGCTTTCCCAATCCGTTTTCGGCTGGGAGGATCCCGCCATGAATTCCAGGAACCCGAATCGCAGAGGATTTTTGAAGCGCGGCGCGGCGCTGGCCGGTTTGGCTGTGGGAGCGATGCCGTTCGCGCGCGCGCAGTCCCTTCCGGGCGCAGAGGCCGATGAGCGGCCGCCCAAGGATCTCTCCTACGGAGAGCGTTCGCGGTTCGAGAACTCGGTCCGCACCGTGACGCTTGGCGGGCCGCGGGACATTATTCCGGGGCTGCCGGCGGGCGAGATGGGGCAACGGTTGACTCCGCTTCAGGATTCGACGGGAATTATCACGCCGTCCTCGCTCCATTTCATGACCGGCCGCGGGTCGCGCCTGCCGGACATCGATCCTCGCGAGCACCGCCTCATGATCCACGGCATGGTGGACCGGCCCCTGGTCTTCACCATGGAGGAGTTGAAGCGCCTGCCTTCGGTATCGCGGATTCATTTTATCGAGTGCGCGGGGAACAGCGGCATGTCGCACTACAAGGCCATGGTGAAGGGAATTGAGGTTGCCAATTCCCCGGCGCTGACCAAGAGCACGTTTGTTATTCAACAAGTACATGGAAGAGTCAGTACAAGCGAATGGACGGGGGTGCTGCTGTCGGTGCTGCTCAAGGAAGCCGGAGTGCAAAAGAATGCCAGCTGGCTGGTGGCCGAAGGCGCGGACTCCAACCGGCATTCCAAGAGCATTCCGCTCGAGAAAGGCATGGACGACGTGATCGTGGCCTACAGCCAAAATGGCGAGGCGGTGCGTCCCGAGCAGGGTTATCCCTTGCGGATGGTCGTTCCCGGATGGGAAGGGGTCAGCAATGTAAAGTACCTGCGAAGCATCAAGGTGGTGGACACACCCTACTACCTCAAAGTGGAAACCGCCAACTACACCAATATGACGCCGGACGGCAAGGCCAGCTGGTACGAGTTCCAGGTGGGGCCGAAGTCCCTGATCACTTTCCCGTCCGACGCGCACCAATTGCCCGGGCGCGGATTGTATGAGATCAGCGGCCTGGCCTGGTCGGGCCGAGGCGCGATCAGCAGGGTGGAAGTAAGCACCAACGGAGGGAAGACTTGGAAGGACGCGCAGCTTCAGCAGCCCGTGTTCCGAAAGGCATTTACGCGATTTCGCCTGGGCTGGAATTGGGACGGGGAAGAGACTTTGATTCAATCGCGCTGCACCAACGAATTCGGAGACATTCAACCGACGATGAGACAGTTAGGCAAACTTTGGGGGGATAAGAGGGAACCCCCGATCGCGGGCAGTGATGTCGAGACGTTTTGGCAAACCGCGCCGATCATGGAATTTTTCTCCAACCCGATTCAGCCGTGGAAAGTGGGCCGCGATGGGAGCGTGCAAGATGCGCTTTACAAGAGCTAGTCTCTTCCTGCCGGCCACGGTTTTGGCCATGTGCGGCGCGGCCATGGCGCAGTCGCCCACCTATAAAGTGGGGAGGCCTCCGACGGAAGCGGAATTGCGCGCCTGGGACAATGTCGTCGGCCCGGAGGGAAAAGAGCTGCCGCTGGGAAGTGGAAGCGCCAAGGAAGGTGCGAAGGTGTATGCCGGCAAATGTTCCTTTTGTCATGGACAAAACGGGACAGAAGGTCCGGCGCCGCGATTGATAGGAGGCGTCGATTCACTCTCCACGCGGAATCCGGTTCTGACTCTTGGAAGTTTCTGGCCCTACGCGACGACCGTATGGGACTATATCAACCGCTCCATGCCCCGGGACGCGGAGGGATCGCTCACGCCCGACCAGGTCTATGCAGTTACTGCTTATTTATTATATAAAAACGATATCATAAAAGAGACCGACGTCCTCGACGCCAAGACCCTGCTGAAAGTCCAAATGCCGAATCGTTTCGGATTCTTTCCAGCCAAGCCGGAAGCGGCGGCGAAAAACGGCAATTGGAAGCCCAATTGGAATCAGGCAAAACCAGCGTCGCGATGACCGCGCTCTTCTTCACCAGGATTTCAAAGATTTGCCGCTGGTCTTGATTTGTTCCTGGGCCCGTACTCGTTTTCGCCTGGCCTGATTGGCTTCGCAAATCACAGACGGAGCCGGGCCAACGTCTTCCTGCTAAATGCAGGTTGCCATTCGGACCGGCATTGGAACCAAGAGAAGGAGGGACCTCGATGCGTAAAGGAAACGGTAGCGTGCGTTGGACGGCGAGGTTGTGTTGCGCCGCCGGCATCAGCCTGGTGTCGAGCCTGCTGATTGCCTTGGCCATCCGCGCGGCGGCGCCGCAGGACCGCGTCAATGCCGCTTACGCGGCGATGGGCGGCGACAAGTTGAAGGAGATCAGTCTGCGAGCCAGCCTGGAGCAATACGATCCTGGCGAATCCTATTCCGTCTCCGACCCAACCAAGCCGGATACGGGCGTGTCCGATTTAGCGCAGAGCCGCGATCTGGTACACGGATTGACGCGCAACCAATGGGTTCGTCCGCTGCCCGACGGCGTCACCAAGCGGATCTACACGGAAATCATCTCGCCGGATGCCGGGTATGTGGTCGGCAGCGACGCGGCGGCCGGGCGCCTGCCCAAACGTACGAACAAGGCCACGCCGCCCGAGCATACGATGTCGGGGCGACGGCTCACCGCGACTTTGCGGGAACTGGAGCGGCCAATGGTGGTGATCGAAATGAAGCAGCATCCCGACCGTGTGTCTGCCATCGCCGATCAGACAGTTGCGGGCAAGACGTATCCCGCCCTGCAATATCGCGGCGATTACGGCACATTTACTGTGATGTTCGATTCCTCGACAAATCTTCCAGCGCGGGTGCGCACGCTCGATTGGGACGGTTTGGAGGGCGATTCCGTGTATGACGCGGAGTATTCGGACTGGCGCGACGTTGACGGCACGAAGATCGCGTATCATGCCCTGTATACGCTCAATGGGATGAAGATCGCAGAACTGAAAGTTTCGAGCGCATTGATCAACCCGGCGCCGGACCCCGCCAGCTTCACGATTCCTGAAAGCATGCTGGCCAGCGCGGCCCGGCCGGCGCCCGCCAACGTGACGCCGTTTCAATGGATCATCCGGCGGCAGTTTTTGGGTTTTTATTACGATTCCGACGCGATGTACACGGACGATACCGACACGCTGCGGCTTGACGACATCGCCCCGAATATCAGCCAGACGCAGGGCGGCACGCACAACACGCTCTTTATCGCCACGAACAGCTATCTGATCGCTGTGGAAGCGCCGAACGACGACGGCCAGGCGATTCAATCCATCGAAATGGCAAAGAAGAAATATCCAGGGAAACCCATTCGCTACCTGATTCTCACCCATCACCATGTCGATCACGTAAGCGGCATGCGCACCTACGCCGCCGAGGGCGCCACGATCGTGGTGAGCAAAGGCGACGGCGACTATTTCCGCAAAGTGCTGGCGCGGCCGGAAACTCTGAACCGGTTTGCGCCCAAGACGCCCTTCACGGCCAAGGTGATCGAAGTTGACGGCAAGTGGAGTGTGAACGATGGCGGGCGCGAAGTGGACGCCTATGCCGTCGAAAATCCGCACGCCACCGGCTACGACATGGTGTACGTCCCCGATGCCAGCCTCGGAATTATAAGTGACCTGTATGTTCCGGGCGCGCCTGTGCCCTCGAATGCCATGGTGGCGGCGCTCGTAAAGGGCGTCGACAAATGGGGGATCAAGCCGGAGCGTTTTGCCGGCGGCCACGGCTCGATTGGTCCTTATGCCGACGTGGTTCAAGCGGTGCAGAAATTCCAGACCGGAGCGCACTGACGCCGAGTTTTCGCACAGTACAAAATAGTCAAGGCGTTCCACTCATCTCAGACCCGACCAGTTCATGAGAGGGATCAGCGAGATCGTCCGTCATTGTCCTGGCCATATTTCTTTCCGACTGTCGAAACCTTGCGTGTGGTAATCTTTCGCAAGCTGCGCGAACCGCTCCAACAAGAATCACAGGAGTCCGACATGAAGACATTGTTCAGGGCATTCGCTCTCACCATCCTGTTTGCGTCTTTTACCTATGCCGCTCCCGGCGGAGTGATTTCCGGCACGGTCAAAGGGCCGGATGGGTCAGTTTATAAAGGCGCTTTTGTGCGCGCGCAGAGCGCGAAAACCAAAATCACTATGAACGTTCTGTCGGACCGCAACGGGGCCTACCGGATCCAAAACCTGGAACCCGGCGAGTATCAGGTAACGGCGGCCGCGGTGGGCTACAAGAGCGATCCTCGCAGCAGCGTGAAAGTGGACGCGGAACAATCTGTATCTTTGGATTTCGCTCTGCAGAAGGGAACGGTGCGATGGGCCGACCTTTCCATTCACGAAGGACAAGTTCTGTTGCCCGAGGGCTCTGGCAAACAGTTGCTGTTTTACCGATGCATGAGCTGCCATGGACTCCAGACCAAAATTGCGGCGGTCCGCCGCGATGAAGAAGGCTGGCAAAATTGCGTCGCTCTGATGCGCGACCGCGCGAGCGGCGTGGGCGACCTGCGGATTACAGAGGAGGACGGCGCTGCCGTGGCCTCCTATCTTGGCAGAACCTTTAGTCCCGATTCGGAGCTGCCCCGTTCGCCGGCCGATCTCCCCGAGTATCCGAAAGCCAAACACGCCGAGTTCAGCGACGAAGCCATGAAAATTGTTTACGTCCTCTACGATTTGCCGAAGGCCGGGCGCATCCCCTGGGTCGCCTATCCCCAAAAGGATGGCAGCGTGTGGATGCCGCATTCCTGGACCGCCGACCAAATCGCCAAACTGGATCAGCGCACCGGCGAAGTGCAGGAGTTCGACGCGCCCCAGGGGACGAGGAAAGCGCTGCACCTGCACTCCGTGACGGAAGCGCCCGACGGGATGGTTTGGTTTTCCGAGGATGCGGCCTGCAAGCTCGGGAAATTCGATCCCGAGACGCGCAAGTTTACCGAATATCAACCCAATTTTTGCAAGCCCAAAGAGGATGATGCCAAGACCGGGCGCGGAATGAATTCGATCGGCCTCGGTAGCATGAACTCGATTCGCCTCGATCGTTTCGGAAATATTTGGGCGGGCGGATCCATCCTGTTGCGCTTTGATCCGAAGAAGGAAGAATTCATGGAGTTTCCCGAAGCGCGCACACCGTACGGCATTGAGCTCGATCAACTGGGCAACATCTGGTTCGCGGAATTTCCCAGGGAAGGCATGATCGGGAAAATGGATACCAAGACGCTGAAGATCACCAAGTGGACCCCGCCCACGACGGAAAAGCTCGCGGCGCTCAACAAGAATCAGCCCGATGAAAACTATGGCAACAGCAGCACGCATCCCAAAACGTCGGGGCCGCGGCGAATTACGGTTGATTCGCAGGGAATCGTTTGGTTCGGCGAATGGTGGGGCAATCAGATCGGGCGCTTTGATCCTAAGACAGAAACGTTTAAGGAATTTGCGTTGCCGGATCCCGATCCCACGCCCTATGCGATCGCCGTCGATCGCAATGATTTTGTGTGGTACAGCTCCTACGACGACGACATCCTCGGGCGCCTGGACCCCAAGACGGGTTCGGTCGTCGAGTTTCCCATGCCTTTTTCAGGCAACGGGATGCGCGAACTCATGCCGGATTCTCAGGGGCGGATTTGGTTCGGCACTCCGTTCAACAACAAAGTCGGCTATTTCATTCCGCCGGAGCAGCCGAAAACAGCGCAGCGATAAATGAGCTAACCAATACTTGCAATCCCTGCTACGTATGGCTCGCAGCCGGCGCCGACTTTCGCGTGCTGCCCCTTCTCTAACCCATGCCTAACTCATCTTCCGGCGCTGAAAGCGCCGTCGTATGCTAGCCCAGGGCAACGCCCTGGGTTTCGAGTTCACGCAGTTGGGGTGCGCCCTGAAAGGGCGCAGGGATCCTCCGCCCTTTCAGGGCGGGCAATGATGCGGGGGGAAGAAACCCGGGGCGTTGCCCCGGGCTGGTATCCTCCGCGCCGTTGGCGCGTGAACGTGGCACAGCTCTTAAGCGGAGAAAAATCTTGCAAAACGATTTATGAAATAACCGGTTAGCCCTTAGTATTGTTTTCGCGGCGGAACCGAGGAAGGAAACGGATGGAGAACGTGACCAAAGGGAAAAAGGCCGGGCCGCTCGAAGGGCTGAAAGTGATCGACCTTTCGCATATCATGGCGGGGCCTGCTTGCTCGATGTTGCTCGCCGACATGGGAGCCGATGTCATTAAGGTGGAAAAAATTCCGGGCGGCGAGGATGCTCGACGAATGGTACCGCCGACCGTTGGCGATGAGTCCGCGGCGTTCCTGATCATGAACCGCAACAAGCGCGGCATCGCACTGAACCTGAAGACGGAGGCGGGCCGCGACGCTCTATCTCGTCTGCTGAAAGATGCTGACGTGTTGATCGAGAACTACCGCCGCGGCATGATGGAAAAAATGGGATTCGGCTACGACGCCCTGCATGCGTTGAACCCGAAATTGATTTACTGCTCCATCTCCGGTTTCGGACGCACCGGGCCGTACGCCGATCGCGGCGGGTTCGACCTGGTGGCCCAAGGCATGAGCGGATTGATGAGCATTACCGGGGAACGCCCAGGCTGCCCGCCTATGAAGGTAGGCGCGCCTTTGACTGACATCACGGCCGGCATTCTTGCCTGCGTGGGTGTGCTGGCGGCTTTGCATGCGCGCGAGTCCACCGGGCAAGGGCAGATGGTGGACACCTCGCTGTTTGAAGCAGGGATCACGCACACCTACTGGCATTCGGCCATTTGCTTTGCGACGGGCCAGGCGCCGGGCCCCATGGGGTCAGCGCATCCATTGAACGCGCCTTATCAGGCGTTTCCCGCGTCGGATGGGTGGATCACAGTCGGCGCCGCGAATCAGGAAAATTGGCTGCGGCTACTCGAGGCCCTGGGAGCGCCGGAACTGCGCGACGATCCGCGCTTTGCGAACAACGCGGGCCGCATGCGGAATCTATCTTTGCTCACGGATGCTCTGGCTCCATTGTTCCAGCGCCACTCCGTGGCCGAATGGCAACGTCGCCTGGAGGAAGTCGGTGTTCCGGCGGGGCCTGTGCTCGACATTGCGCAGATGCACGCCGATCCGCAGGCGCTGGCGCGGGAAATGATCGTAGAGACACTTCATCCCACGGCTGGGCCAACGAAAGCGATCGGGCTGCCGATTAAATTTTCGGACACGCCGGGCGGCGTGCGCAGGCCCGCCCCGGTGTTCGGCCAGCACACTCGGGAAGTGCTGCGCGAGCATGGCTACTCCGATGCCGAGATTGACCAAATGGCGGCGCATGGCGCGATTCAATTGCCGGCCTCAACCAGGAAAGGCGCGACACGATGAGCCAGGAAATCCATTATGAAATCAAGGACGGCGTGGGCCGCATCACGTTCAATCGCCCGGAGGCCCGAAACGCGTTCACTTTCCAGATGTACGAGGGGCTAGCGAAAATTTGCGGGGAGGCGTCGGCGGATCCCTCCGTCAAAGTGTTGGTGCTGACCGGCGCGAATGAAAATGCATTCGCGGCGGGAACGGATATTTCCGAGTTCAGGAAATTTTCCAGCGCGAAGGACACTCTCGATTACGAGGTGCGCATCAACGACTTGCTGGACGGTTTGGAGCGAGTCCCGAAACCCACCATCGCCGCCATCGCCGGGTCCTGCACGGGCGGCGGCGCCACGATCGCCGCGTGCTGCGACATTCGCATCGGCGCGGCCAATGTCCGCTTTGGCGTTCCGATCGCCCGCACGCTCGGCAATTGTCTGTCAATGGCGAATTACGTCCGGCTGGTGGCGCTGCTAGGGCAGGCGCGCGTAAAGGATATCATCTTCACGGGCCGCCTGGTTGAGGCCGGCGAGGCGCGCGCGATCGGATTCCTGAGCGAAGTGCTTCCCGATTACGCGGCCCTGCAGACCCGCGCGGAAGAACTGGCGCGAACGGTGGCTTCTCGCGCGCCGCTCACCCTGCGCATGACCAAGGAAGCCCTGCGCCGCATCAAGGAAAAAATGACGCCCGATGAAGACGAAGAAATGATTGTGACATGCTACATGAGCCACGATTTTCAAGAGGGCATGGACGCATTCCTGAACAAGCGTCCGCCAAAATGGACGGGAACGTAGCAGGTCCGGTCCGGGCATCCAGAGTGCGTTTGACCGCGGGGGCCTACTGGACTAGTATCCCGGATCAACGAGGAGAACCAAAATGAAAACCGCCAATCGAACATGCACTTGGGTGATCCTGGGAATATTTCTGTCCGCGCTAGCCGCTTGCCCTCGCGCCGGCGCTCAGGCCGGCGCGCGGCAAATCGTGATGAAAGGGGCGCGGCTGATTGATGGGACAGGCCAGCCGGCCATTGAAAATTCCGTGCTGGTCATCGAAGGCGATCATATCGTCGCCGTTGGAAAGGCGGGGACGACCTCCATTCCCAAAGACGCCGACGTGCGGGACGTCAGCGGAAAAACGATTATGCCCGCGCTCATCAACCTGCACGGCCACCTGGGATTGTCAACCAATGGCGCCGATTCCGTGGCCGGACACTACACGCAGGAAAACGTCGTCAGGCAGCTCAACAAATATCTTTCCTACGGAGTGGCGACGGTTGCTTCTTTCGGACAGGATGAAGATGAGATTTTCAAAATACGAGACGCTCAGCACGCCGGAAGCTTGGGCGGCGCGCGTTTCTTTACTGCGGGGCGCGGATTTCTGGAATATACCGGGAAAGCGAACCCGACGGACCACCGCTACCGCCCGCAAACTCCCGAAGAAGCCCGCGCCAATGTCCGCGAACTTGCGGCGCATCATCCCGACTACGTGAAAATGTGGGTGGACGACGGCCTGGGCCACGGCGTGAAAATAAAGCCCGAGATCTATCAAGCCATCATCGACGAAGCGCACAAACAACACATCCGGGTATTTGCCCATGAATATTACCTCGGCGACGCCAAGGCTCTGCTGGCGGCCGGAATTGACGGCTTCGCTCACAGCATTCGCGATCAGGCCGTGGATCAGGACTTGATGCAGACCATGAAAGCGCGCGGCGTTTTCCTGATCCCCACGCTGGTGCGCGATGAAGTCCTGTTCGCCTATGCCGACAATTTGAAATGGCTGGACGATCCGTTTTTCGTGGCAGGGTTCGAGCCGGCCGCGATGGCCATGGTCCGAAGTCCCGAAAACGTGGAAAAAGGCCGCAAGGATCCGGACATCGCTAAGTATCGGGCGGGACTCGAAATGGGCAAGAAAAATCTGAAGACACTCTCCGACGCCGGAGTGAAAATCGCGTTTGGCACGGATTCGGGAATCCCCACTCGTTTCCCCGGCTACTTGGAGCATCGCGAATTGCAATTGATGGTCGAGGCAGGCCTCACGCCCATGAAAGCCATCGTCGCCGCGACCGGGACGAACGCGGAAATTCTGGGAGGGGCAAAGCAGTTCGGAACGTTGCAACCCGGCAGGCGCGCCGATTTCCTGGTGCTGGATGCAAACCCGTTGGACGATATTCATAACACCGAGCGGCTGTCTGCCGTCTGGCAGGCGGGCAAGGTCGTGCCTTCCGTATCCGCAAAAACGATGTCCGGGAACTAGAAATAGATGTCCCTCTGAAAATAAGCGCAACTCTCTAAAGATGGGCAAAAGTTACCGGCCAACCTTGAAATTGCGTCCCTATCGCGCCTCTTATCGGGTCAGCAACACAGAGTTATAGATGCCGCCTGAAAACTTGGCCGAGAAATTCAATGCTTGTGGCAGCCACCAAGTCTTGCGCAATAGCGGGTGGCTGGAGTGCTTCATGCGATCCCCAAGGAAGGCCATGAGCCAAACTTCTGCAGCGGATTCGACGACCATCGTGCCGGAATTGTGCACGAACGGGCGGATGAAGGGATTTCTCTCGTAACCCCCACGGTCAATCACCATTCGAGAGGAAACGTCGTCCATGACCGCTGCCCCGGCGTTTATCTCCGCGAGGAGCCTCACCTTTTTGTCATAGAAGGGGCGAGTAAGAAAGTTGCCGCGCGGGGCGGGCTTGTCAGGGAGTGCGCTGCTGCCTGGCAAAATGGTCTCCGAGGGTATTTTGCTGGTTGGGGAAGCGTTGTCACGCGGGGCGTCGTCGCTGGCTAGCACCTTCTCCGGAGGCGTGGTCTGGGTAGCAACCTCCTGAGCTGCTGCGGGCACAGACAACAGCAACACGGCTAAAGCTATACGGGCTGGAAAAGCCATAACCACACCTACAGTCCTTGCAAGCTACAACATCTTTACCATCTCATGCTTTTGATTGATGTGCGGTTAATCATTGGTTGGTATGAACGCGCGGGAGGGCTTGCAAACCCTGTGGACGCCGGTTGGACACTTCCATATTGGCAATTCTGCCGACCGCGTCTGACCCGCAAGTGCTACACCGACCGTGGGAGTCCAGCGAAATTTGTTCGAGACAACTCGCGCACCACCACTGCCTCATGATTGGTTCCCCCGACTGCCGGCGGAGGTTGAAGAATCGGAACATGTTTCGAAAGAGAGCAATGGCTGGGCCAAGAGAGCGACGTGCGGAGCTTTTCGCGGCGATGTGTGCTCTGTTCGTCACAGGCCGCGTTGCCGAAAACGCTGGACTTAATCTGTGACTCGGTTTTGAGTTGAGGAGACCAGTCGTATGATGCACCGTCGTAGAATTAGAATTTGTAAATAGTTCCTTGGCGCATCCATTTCTTACATCCTTGTTGCCTACATTTCCGTTAAGCATCCCCCGTCTTTTTCAAACTCGGAAACCCGGCAGCTCCCTGTTGGCTGCACACTTCACCGCGCGATCATGGGATTACGACGAAGTTGTTGAATCCGCGATTGGCGTCCTGGAGCATCGTAAGTCCTTCGTTCACATCTTTTAGCGGGATGCGACGGTGATCCAACACCGAGAGGTCCAGGGTCCCCGCGCGGGCCATTTCCGCCAGTTCCTGGCCCTCGCCGGTTGTGAACCAGCACGAGCCAATGAGCTGGATATTCATCCCCATGATCCGGTGGACGTTCAACGGCAAGATTTCGCCCACCCCGCCGACATTGACGCCGCGGCCGCCGCGTCGCAGGGCACTCAGGGCGTCCTGCATGGCGCTCGAGGGCGAGCCGGGCGGCAGCGTATCGATTACCGCATCCACGCCCTCCTGCTCCGTTAATTCCATGGCCCAATCGTGAACCGGGCGTTTTCCGACGGCAAAAACTTCAATCCTCTTTGGGGCCAGAGCCTTCACGCGGTCCAGCAGGGCTTGATTGCGGCCCGTGCCAAGAATCGTCGTCACTCCTGTCGCCAAACCCACGAGCGCGGCGCATAGCCCCAGCGCGCCGCCGATCCCATTGACGAGCAACGATCGGCCGGGGCCTGCGCCCGCTTTGCGGATCGCGGCATAGGCCGTGCCGAGGTATCCGAAGCGGGCAGCCTGCTCAAAGCTAACATTGCCGGGCAGCTTGACCAGTGCGCTCTGCGGCGCGGTGATGTATTCCGACATCCCGCCATAGGGATATGCATCAAAAACCGCTTGCGATAAGGGCCCCCGGCCAAAATAGCCCTGAAAAGTAAAGCCGCGGCAGTTCACGATTTCGCCGCTCCGGCAGGCGCGGCAGGATCCGCAACCACGCGCCGGGTTGACGTACACGCGGTCTCCCGTCCGGATGGAATGCACCTGGCTGCCCACCTGCGTTACGATGCCTGCCACATCGAGGCCAAAGATCGCGGGGAGTTTCGGCAGCGGCAGGTAGGGAAACCATTCCGGCCATTTTGTAAGCACATTCTTCAGGTTCGGCACCACGCCGCATGCCTTTACGGCGACCAGCACATCTGTCGGGCGGGGGTCCGGTATCGGGATCTGCTCCAGCAGCAAAGGCCCCCCGATTTCGTGCAAACGGGCTGCAAGCATGGTCTTCATCCACGGCTCCCTTAAATTAAATTGACTTTCTGCGGACGCGCAGCTGGAAGCAGGCGATTTCCGCGCCAGCCTATCACAATCCGCCCCTTAGCAGAGATTCAGACTCGGGGCCACGGCATATAAAAGTTGAAGAGAAAATTGAATCGCGGGGAAATAGCTGAGCCGCCAAGGTTTTCTAAAGTGCTTGACATGAGGCGGGTAGCTTGGCCGGCGCCACGCAAGATTGATCAACACGCAGAGCCCGGCTAGAGCACAAGCAGACCAATCGCAGGTAAACACAACTCAACAGGTAGCGCGATTTCGCCAGGCTTTCGAGCGGTTTGGATTCCCAGGCGGGCGACGGCTTAGTACGCCGACGTGCCGACAGAAACCTCTTCGTTTTCCTTGCTTGGGGGAAGCGACGATTGGGCCCGCTCGATCTCGATGTGTCCTTTGAAATAAGCGCCGTCCTCGATGCTGATGCGCGTCGTCGTAATGTCCCCAATGACCTGGCCATCCTTCTTGATCTCGACGCGGTCTCGCGCGCGAAGATTTCCAGAGGCATTGCCGTAGACGATCACTTCCCGCGCGTTGATTTCAGAATTCAACCGCGCGGTGCGCCCGATCGTCAGGCGGTGGCCGCGAAGGGAGATGTTTCCTTCGACCTTGCCGTCAATCTGCAGGTCTTCGTCGCTGGTGATTTCGCCCTTGACCACAATGGTCGATCCCAGGCACGCCAGTGTGTGCGCGGAGGGAGGATTGGAGCGGTTGCCAGGCGCCGCATTCAACGGCGTGCCGGGAATTCTCGAGTCCTTCGACTGAGATGTGCCGGGTATTTCGGCTTGCGATTCCTTAGTCCACATGGTTCCTCCAACATTTCACTCACAATTCGATTCAGTCCCAAAAGACCTCTGACGAATACTTTATGTGGATGGGCCAAACGAGGCTACCGTAAAATGGCATGGCGATGCCTACATCGAAACCTGCCCGCCGGGACAGGTTGATTCCACAGGATTTAATGGACACTAATCAAGCAGAGGCGGCCTGGGCACCCACGGAAATTTTCTTGCCTAACCCAACCTTCAAGAGTTTGATTTCGAGAACGCCGCCACTGACGGTTGCGCTGACCTGGCTCGGGTCAATTTCGGACGGCAATTCGACTGCGCGAAAGATTTGGCTGGAGCGCCGTTCCACATTCACGGCATTGGCGTTCTTTTGTTCCGAGGTTTCTTGCTGCTGCCCGGTGATGCACACCGAGCGAGGCGCCACGCGCACTTCAATTTCCTTTTCGCTGAACCCCGGCACGTCGGCGCGGATCGTGAATCCGGTCTCCGTCTCGGTGATTTCCACCGGGACATCCCGGAGTATTTCCGATACAGCCTGGAGCCAATCTTCACGATCGTAGCCATGCAAAGATCCCCGCAGCTCAAACAACTCGTAGGCGCGACGCGAGATCAAATCGTTGAGCTCTTGCGAGAGCTCAAAGAATGCATCGCCCGGATTGAGCGTACGGGTTACCGGCGCGAGGAAACGTTTCGATTCCGTTTCAACTCTCATTTCAATATTCTCCTCCTTGAAAAGTATTCTTAGTGAGTGGATTCGACTTGAACAGGGAGCGCATTTGGCCCGGACTGCGTTACCTCTGGCAGCAACGCTAGCTCAGTCGAGCGGTGGATATCAAGTAACGAGAGAAGCGAGTGTGAGGTGAACGACATCACTGCCTGGCGGGGAAACTTTTTTCGCGGGAGGAATTGCTTCAGTCTGCCGCCGTGCGGCAGCGCGCCGTATCTTCGCAGCGCGCCTAATCGTAGTAAGCGGGCGCGTGTTTCAGTTTGTCGCTTTGCGTTTTCTCGTGATTGATCCACAACTGCGCGTGGTAGAAGGAAATGAGATCGGCCATGCGCTGCATGGACAATTGCGTTTGAATCTTCTGTTCGGCAGGCATGGTGCTGAAATACGGAATGCGGCGGTTGTCCCAATTCTCCTGCAGGTGAACCGCGTCGCCACTCAATAAAATCCAGCCTGTCTTGGCAAGATGGACGAGGCAGGACTGATGTCCGGGCGTGTGGCCGGGAGTATAGACGATCAGGACTGAGCCGTCGCCGAAGACGTCCAGATCTTCTTGCACCAAATTCACCGGATGCTCCCTCTGAAACGTAGGCTTGGTGTCCGAGGGAGGCTTTGCAATCCCTGTTTTTCCCGGAGCAAAGTAATAATCATACTCAGTTTTTTGGATGAGGAACGGCACGGCGGGAAACAGTTCGGCATTGCCGATGTGGTCGGGATGCGTATGGGAAATTCCCACGAATTTTATTTCCGATGGCTTGACGCCGATCGCGGCAAGCTGCGACTCGAGCGACTTTGCGCGCGTCCAATGGATGTCCGTCGCAGGATTATTACTGGGGTACCAGCCGTCGGGCATGGAAGCAACCGCGTCGGAGATGCCGGTGTCCCAGAGAAAATAGCCGTCCGCATGATGGACCAGATAGCAGCTTACCGAGATGTCGATCGGTTTTCCGACGTTCACGCCAACCGTCCATCGGGATTCGTCCGGGGCGTGTCCCTGGCCGCAATCGAGGATGTAGAGGCGGTCCACGCCATTCCCGCTCGGCTGCGCCCAGCAGGCGGTCGACAAAAAGAATCCGGCGACGGCCAGGACAATTAGATTGATTCGGTTCATTGGAGGACCTCTGCGTAGATTTTCGGAATTTTGATGATCTTCCCCGGGAACGCCATTTTCCTGAATGGCGTTTTGCAGAACGTCAATCGGGAGATTGGCGTTCCCGGGTGGCTTGCTTCTTATTTGTCCGGCCCGCCGGGACAGGCTGCATTGCCGCCACTGCAATCGCCGCCTACATGCTCCGGCAAACCTTTCCCGGCGACTTCGGTTCTCATCCCGGCCGGGTCTTGAATGGACCAGCCATATTTACTATCCGGCTGAGGCTTGTAACCGCGCCGTTCCAGTTCGGCTTTGACCGCGGCCTGATTGAAATTTTCGACCGCCATGGCGAAGTGCGCGACGTACGGTTTATTTTCGGGATGCTGGCTCTTGCGAAGGTAGAAAGTGTTCTCGCCGAATTTCAGGAAGCATATGGGACCGCCGGCCGCATCCACGCCGAACACATCGCCCGGCTTGTAATAAATTACTTTCATCCCCAGCAGGTCGGTGTAGAAATCGCGGCTTTTGTCCACATCGGGAACATTCACAACCAGGTGGCTCACGGCGTACGCTTTGAAACCCTTGCCGTCAGGCCCGGGGATGGAGCTGAGATTTTTGGTGCCGTCGGATTCTTTCGCGGTCGGCGAGGCCGCACCGGGAAACACACCGCGGGTCGCGCAGATTTGCAGCGTGATGCCGCTCGGGTCCTTAATCGACCAGGCATAGGCGCCATCCGGCTTGGGATCGAGGCCGCGGCGCTTCAGTTCTGCGCCCACGGATTCCAGCTCAAAATTTTCGATCGAGAAGGCGAAGTGATCGACGTTGCCCGTGCCCATCTGCGCGGACCAGTTGCCGGCCGGACGGTCGAGCGGCCTGGTGAGCGGACGGATATAGATGGCGTTCGGCGGATCGCCGCATTCTACCGAACACTGTTTGCCGTCGTCATAAACCAATTTCATCCCAAACAGATTCACATAGAAGTCGCGGACTTTGGCGTAATCGGAAACCTGATAATTAATGTGATTGTAAGCGACGGCTTTGAGAATCGTGCCACTGGGCATGCTCGTCTGCGCGCCACTTCCGGCAAATGCGGTAACTTCGGGCGACACACTCGCCGCGAATGCGGCGGTGGCGGTCAGACCCAGCGCCTGCATGAGCTGGCGGCGGTTGATCCTTCCGCTCTCGAACGCCTTGTGGAGTTTTGCAATATTTTGTTGCATCGCTGTTCCTCCTGAAAATTTCCGCGCGATCTCAACAGCTGCAGTGACGGGATTGTATGCCCGTTCTGATTCACATGGCAGATGTTTTTAGTGGCACAGGTTTAAGCCTGCGGGGTTTAGTCCTTGCAAGGTCAAAACCCCGCAGGCTGAAGCCCGCGCTACCAAAAGCTAATTCAAACCCGGAATACTTTTTGCTGACGGGGGATGCGGGCGCGACTGCAGGAATGCGTAGATGTCAGCAAGTTCCTGGTCCGAGACGACCTTGGCGGTATACGGCGGCATCTCTCCCGTGGGCTTGCGGACGTAGCCAGCGAGCACTTCGAACGGGACAGGATTGGGGGCGATCCGCGGTCCGGTCATCACCGAACCTTGTCCTTCGTGGCCGTGGCATTGGTAGCAGCCAATTTTGTTGAAGATGCGCTTCCCATTTTCGGCATTCCCGGCCGACGTATCAGGAGGCTTCGATTCCTGGGCCGCATTCAAGAGGCCCACACGCGAGAAGCAAAAACATAGCGTCATCGCCAGCGCCACGATGGCTGGGTTACTGTGCCCATGAAAGGTTTTCATCCTTGCTCCTTAGCCTGCTCTAACGCGCCCTGGCGCATCTTAGCGCACCCTATCGAGGTTGAGTGACCACGTCGAGCAGCGCGGGCTCGCCGCGTTTGACCACCGCGATCGCGCGCCGCAGCGCCGGCGCAAGTTCGTTGGGATCGGTGATCGGGCCCTCGGCGTAAACACCCATGCTCTGCGCGAGCTTGGCGAAATCCATTTTTGGATCCTCAAACGTGGTGCCGATAGAGGCGCGGTCCACGCCGCGGTTGTGCCGGTCGGCCATGCGCTGCACGTGCATGAGCTCTTCATGATAGGCGCGGTTGTTGTGCATGACGCTCAAGAGCGGAATGCGATGATGCGCCGCCGTCCACAGAACGAGCGGGGCGAACATCAAATCGCCATCGTCCTGAATGCTGACCGAAAAGCGGCCGTGCTTTTTGTTTGCGAGAGCGGCGCCCACCGAAGCGGGAGCGTTATAACCGATGCCGCCGCCGCCTTGCGTGCCGAGATATTGGTAGTACTTGTCGAAGGGCCACAGCCTCAGCGGCCACCAACTGAAATGCCTGAGAATTGATACGAGCGACCAATCCTCGTCCTTGATCTGGTTCCACAGTTCGGTGCACAGCCTGCCGGTGCTGACGGGGGTCGCGTCCCACGCGTACGTCGCGTCGGTTCGCGCCTGCTCCAACGCGTGATCGTGCGCCGCTGCCAGCTTGGCCCCGCGATCCTGCATGGCTCGTTTGCGATCGGCCGTAATCAGGCGCTTGGTTTCCTCCAGGAGCGACGGCAGGGTCGCCTCCGCGTCGGCCGCCATGGCCAAGTCAACTCCGGTGTAGCGATAGAAATCCTGATAGTTGGCTTTGGTGTAAAGATCGCCGGCGGTGATGCTGATCAGTTTCGCGTCTGTCTTCATAATGGGACGCGAAGTGCGGCGCACCTGATCGTGCATGGTATTCAGCGCGCTCCAGAAGTCCGTGGCTTCCATACCGATGATGACGTCGGCATTGGCAACCGCTGCGCCGCGGCGTGAGGATTGGTTGAGCGGATGCCGCGTGGGAAAATTCATCCGCCCGGCTTGATCGATAACCCCCGCCTGGAGCGTTTCGGCCAGCTCGACGAGTAGATCGATGCCTTTCTGCGTCCGCGCGCAACGGTCCACAACGATCAACGGATTCTGGGCCTGTACCAGCAGCCGAGCCGCTTCGGCAACGGAGCCGGAATCGCCTTGCGGAGGCGCCGCCAGGGTCAGCTTGGGAATGTGCAGCGCCGCGTCCGAAGCGATCGGATTTTCCTGAATCTCGCTATCGGCCACCAGCAGCACCGGCGCCATCGGCGGGGTCATCGCGATTTTGTAGGCGCGCACGGCAGACTCCGCGAAGTGCTGCAGCGAGATGGGCGCATCGTCCCACTTCACATAGTCCCGGACCATAGCCGCTGCATCCTGGACGCTGTGAGGCCATTCGCCGTATGCGGAGTCGCGCATAGTGGCGTCGAGATTGTTGCCAATCACGATGTAGACCGGCACGCGGTCGCAGTAGGCGTTGTAGATGGCCATGGCGGCATGCTGCAATCCGACGGTTCCGTGGGCGAAGACGCACAGCGGCTTGCCCTCGATCTTGGCGTATCCGTGGCCCATGGCCACCGAAGACTCTTCGTGGCAGCAGGTGATGAATTCCGGATTGCTATTTCCTCCGTAGTTAATTACAGACTCATGTAATGCCCGGAAACTCGAGCCGGCCACGGAGCAAACGTATTCGATGCCCAGGGATTTGATCACGTCCACCATGAAGTCCGAACCCGAGCGGTCCAGGTTGAGCACTTCGGCGTCCGCCGGCGGATCGGACTCCACCACCGGCGGCAGCAAGGGCATGGCGCGGGACGCCCGCTCTTCGACCGGCTTTGCTGACAAAGCTTCCGCCGGCGCAGCGAGCGTTGCCGCGCCGGCGACCACGCTTTTCAGGAAGTCTCGGCGGCCGGCTGTTAATTTCTTGGATTTCGCCATGGGTTATTGTCTCCGCATGCTGCACTTGGTGTAGATTTCGCATTTTGTGGCGCATGCTTCAGCTTGCGGGGGTTAGTCCTAGCAAGGACCAAAACCCGCAAGCTGAAGCATGCGCCACAAAAGGCTCGAAATTATCGCCTGCCCAAACGGCAACATACGACTAACCGCTTCTGAATGCAATACTTGCTCGCGGTTATCGAGCTTTAGGCTTCCTGGCCACGAGGACGCAAATCAAAGCCACCACTGCCAGCGCCGCAGCCGTATAGAAAGCGATCCCGTAGTTTCTGTATCTGTCGAAAAGAACTCCTCCGAGGGTGGGCCCCAGAATGCCAGCAAATCCCCAAGCGGTAAAGAGCGTGCCGTAGTTTGCTCCCGCGTGGCGCGTGCCCCAAAAATCCGCCACGGTTGTTGGAATCACCGAGGCTTGCGCCCCATAACAGAAATAGACCACAAATATCAGCACGTAAAGCGCAGCCAAATGAGCGCCCGCCCAATACAGGGCGGGCATGGCGACGCTGGACATTGCCAGCACAGCCCGCAGTGCATTGAGCCTGCCAATGATGTCTGAGAGCCAGCCCGACAGGACCCGGCCAGACACGTTGCCGAAGGCCCCTGCCACCAGCCCCATAGTTGCCAGCGCGGCGCTGGCGATTCCCTGACTATTCGCAAAGGGAATCAGTTGGCTGATGACCATCAGCCCCGCGGTGGATCCCAGTCCAAAGCCGAGCCACAGCAGGTAAAAGGCCGGCGTACGCAAAACTTCGGTGGGAGTGTACTGGTGGCGCGTGATAGGAGTAACGGAAGCGGAAGTATTATCCGTTGACTGCATGCGGATCGCCGGATTCCTGAGCAAAAAGGCTCCCGTAATTGTCATTGCAAAAAATATTCCACCGAGAATCATGCAGGAAGTGCGCCAACCAAAACGGGGAAACAACACCAGATTTGCGAACGTGCCGAAAACCGCCGATCCGCCGCCAAAACCCGCGAGCGCCAGACCGATCGCCAGGCCCGTTCGGTCGGGAAACCATTTGGCCATGACGGGAACCACGGTCCCGAAACCGAATCCGAGGCCAGTGCCGCCGAGCACGCCGTAGAAAAAGTAGAGGGAGTACAGATTGTATGTGTACGCAAAAAGCAAAAAACTCAGGCTTACCAAAATGCTTCCTGTCAGCGAAATCCAAAAGGGCCCGAACCGGTCTTGAAGTTTTCCAGCAAGAAGCAGCGAGGCCGCGAACATGATTACCGCAAAAGTAAAAACCGAAGACGTCTGGGCGCGCTTCCAACCGAATTCATTCTCCAGCGGCGTGACGAATACGCTCCAGGCATAAAGCGTGCCCAGGGCCAGAGTCATTAGAAGCCCGCCCAACAATCGCCACCAGCGGCTGATCGCAACCTGCTCTTCGCTCATTCCCACGGAGAGTGGGATGGGCCGAACGGAAATGCCGCCGGGAGTGGGAGTCGCTGTCATCAACCCTCTTCACATCATGATTTTTGAGATTCGATTTTCGGGCCTTCGATTCGTTTAGGAACATGCCCTCGCTTGTAAATCATGACGGTACGCTTGAATTCGATGACCACAGTTCCATCCTGTTTGAAGCCCGTGGTCTTGAAGCGCACTATTCCTACATTCGCTCTGGACTTCGATTCGCGTTTCTCGAGAACTTCACTCTGCGAATACAGAGTATCCCCATCGAAAAGGGGATTCGGCAGGCGCACCTCGTCCCAGCCCAGATTGGCCATGGCGTTTTGAGAGATGTCGGCAACCGACTGGCCGGTCACCACCGCGAGCGTGAATGTGGAATCGACGAGCGCCCGGCCGAATTCCGTTTTTGCCGCATAGGCATGATCGAAGTGGATCGGATTGGTATTCATGGTCAACAGAGTGAACCAGATATTGTCGGTAGCCAGAACCGTGCGGCCGAGCGCGTGGCGAAAGATATCTCCGACCTCGAAGTCTTCGAAAACCCGTCCGGTCCAGCCTTCTTTGATAGCCATCATCGCCGTCCTTTTACCCGGGAACGCCAATCTCCCGATTGGCGGGCGGCGCAAAAACCGCCAATCGGGAGATTGGCGTTCCCGGGGGAAATCAAATCATTTTTTCGCGCCGCCAGCCTGCAATTGTTTGCGAATCAAAACCTATTTCAGCCAAAACCGCGTCGGTGTGCTGCCCCAACGCCGGAACTTCCTTCATGACGGGCTCCACATTTTCCATGGTGACCGGGGGAAGCAGCGCCGGCAGGGGACCCGCGGGTGAACCCACGGTGCTCCATCTGCGGCGCGAATTCAATTGCGGATGCTCGACAAATTCTTCGACCGTGTTCAACCTGGCATTGGCAATCTGCGCGGCTTCCAGGCGCGCGATAATCTGAGCGGCGGTCAGCTTCTGAAAAACATTGTGCATCACTTGATCGAGTTGCGCGCGATTCTGGACCCGCTTGGCGTTGGAATCAAAACGAGGATCCGCGCATAGCTGGGGATTTTGCAAAACCACTTCGCAAAACTTTTTCCATTCGCGTTCATTCTGCAGGCCGAGGTACACCACTTTATTGTCTCCGCTCAAGACCGGCTCGTAAGGCGCAATGGTGGCGTGGTGCGCGCCGGTGCGCGGCGGCGCCGAACCTCCCATTGTGTAATAAGCGGCGTAGCTCATCCATTCCGCGAGCGAATCGAAAAGGGAAGTCTCCAGGGCGAGGCCTTCACCCGTCTGCGCCCTGACCAGCAGCGCCGTCAATATGCCAGTATAGGCATACATTCCGCAGGCGATATCGGCGGCGGAAATCCCAACTTTGCATGGCGTTTCCTCGGTTCCGGTGATGGAGATCAGACCGGTCTCGGCCTGGATCAGCATATCGTACGCTTTCTTGTCCCGGTACGGCCCCGAGGATCCATAGCCGGAAAGATCGCAGAGAATAAGCCGCGGATATTTTTTACGCAGCTCCGCAGTGACGAAGCCGAGGCGCTCAGTGGCCCCCGGCGCCAGATTCTGAACAAAAACGTCCGCCTTCTTCAGCAAGCGATGCAGAATCAACCCGGCGTCCGCGTGCTTCAGATCCAGCGTCAAGGATTCCTTGGAACGATTGAGCCACACAAAGTGGCTGGACAATCCTCGCACGGCCGCGTCATAGCCACGCGCGAAGTCTCCGACCTCGGGGCGTTCGATCTTAATCACGCGCGCGCCCAAATCGGCCAGTTGCCGCGTGGCGAAGGGCGCGGCGACTGCCTGCTCCAAAGAGACGACCGTGATTCCCGCAAGCGGCAGCATCAATACGACCTGGGGAGACCCAGAACGTGCTCCGCCAAATAGCTCAGAATCAAATTCGTGGAAATGGGCGCCACTTGATACAGCCGGGTTTCGCGGAACTTGCGCTCGATGTCGTATTCTTCGGCAAAGCCGAAGCCGCCGTACGTTTGCACCGCGACGTTGGCCAGTTCCCAGGAAACGTCGGCCGCCAGCAGCTTCGCCATATTCGCTTCCGGGCCGCAGGCTTTGCCGCCATCGAAGAGGCCGGCGGCGCGCGCGACCATCAGACGGGCCGCCTCCAGATTGGCGTACCCGCGGGCGATCGGAAATTGAACGCCTTGATTCTTGCCGATCGGCCTCGCGAAAACGACACGCTCGTTCGCATAGCGGCAAGTGCGCTCCAGGAACCATCGAGCGTCGCCGATACACTCCGACGCGATCAGGATTCTCTCCGCATTTAAACTGTCCAGCAGGTAACGGAATCCCTGGCCTTCCTCACCAACCAGATTTTCTACGGGAACTTCCAAATTATCAAAAAACAATTCCGTCGTGGCGTGGTTCATCATCGTGCGGATGGGGCGAATCCTCAGGCCGTGACCCACGGCCTGACGGAGATCAACCAGTATGGTGGAGAGGCCTTCGGTGCGCTTCTTCACCTGGTCCGCCGGCGTGGTGCGCGCCAGCAGCAGCATCAGGTCGGAATGTTCGGCGCGCGAAATCCAAATCTTCTGCCCATTGATCACATAGCGGTCGCCGTGCTTGACCGCCATGGTTTTGAGCTGTGTGGTATCGGTGCCCGTATTCGGTTCACTCACGCCGAAGGCTTGCAGCCGAAGAGAGCCATCGGCGATCTTCGGCAGATACTTCCGCTTGTGCGCTTCCGATCCATGCCGCAAGAGCGTGCCCATGATGTACATCTGCGCGTGGCACGCCGCGGCATTTCCGCCCGAGTGGTGGATTTCCTCCAGGATGACGGAGGCTTCCGTGACGCCCAGTCCCGCGCCGCCGTACTCTTCGGGAATCAGCGTAGCCATATACCCGGCATGCGTCAGGGCCTGGACGAAGGCCTCAGGATAGGCGCGCTTCTCGTCGAGTTCCCGCCAATAACTGTCGGGATATTCCCGGCACAATTCGCGCACCGCGGATTTCAGTTCTGCGTGCGATTCCTCAACGGAGCTGTTCGATTTATTCAACGAAAACCTCGTCCAACGGCGAGCGCTAGCGTAAACTCTCACCCAAAGGCTACGCAATCGGTTTCATTCACCAAGGGCAAGAGGGCAGGATAGCAGAAATGAATTTGTAGAGTATCTTATCCATCGCCGGTACGATGCGGGACGGAGAAACCATGGAGCCGATAACTCGGACGCTCGTTTATTTCTCTCACGCGCTCGATTCCAAAAACTTGAGCAGGGAAGTCTTCGAGCGGACAAAATATCTGCTCCTCGACTATCTCGGCGTGGCCATCGCCGGCTCGCTCACGGACTCCTCGCAGCCGGTTTACCGGATGCTGGGTCGCTCGGCGTCCTCGGGCCCGTGTACCGTAATTGGTACAGCGTCGCAAACTTCGCCTGAATTCGCGGCGCTGGCCAACGGCGCCGCAGTCTCATAGCCTGGAACTGGACGACACCCATCAGGCCGGTTCCATCCACCCGGGTGTGGTGATGTTTTCAACGGCCATCGCCCTGAGCGAAATTCATCCGGAAATTTACTGTGGCCAGTTTGTGTCCGCCGTGGTCGCCGGATACGAAGTCGCCGCGCGCCTGGCCATAGCGCTGCGGCCGAAATCTCATTACGAATTGGGCTTTCATCCGACTTCGACCTGCGGCGTGTTTGGGGCGGCCGTGACCGCGGCAAAACTTCTGCGCCTGAACGAAGAACAAATGCTTTCCGCCGTCGGCATTGCCGGCAGCATGGCCGCCGGCTCCCTCGAGTTTCTTGCCGAGGGCACATGGACCAAGCGTCTGCACCCCGGGCTCGCCGCGCAAAACGGAATCCTGGCCGCGAAGCTGGCCGCGGAAGGCTTTCGCGGACCGGCCACGATTCTCGAAGGCCGCGACGGTTTTCTCTGGGCGTACTCGCGAAAAGCGAACCCCGAGTTCGTCACACGAGACCTGGGGCAAGATTTTGAGATTATGCGGACCAGCATCAAGCCCCACGCCTGTTGCCGGTACATGCAGGCTTCTATTGACGCGCTCATCGAACTCGCCAACGCGCATGACATCTATCCGGAGCAAGTCGAGCGGGTCGAAGTTGCGGTTTTGGAAGCCGGATGGTCGCTCGTTTGCGAGCCCCGAGTGCGAAAATACTCGCCGGCCAACAGCGTGGACGCCCAATTTTCCATGCCCTTCGGCGCGGCGGTGGCCCTCATCGACCGGGCCGCCGGCCTCGATCAGTTCACCGGCGAAAGTTTCCGCTCCTCGCTTATTAAAAGCCTGATGGGAAAAGTGGTCCTGCAAAAAGATATGCGCATCGAAAAAAACTTTCCTGTGGAGTGGCCGGCCCTTGTATCGGTGCACATGACCAACGGCGCGCACTATGAAAAATACGTCCGCTTTCCGAAAGGCGATCCGGAAAATCCGCTGACCTGGCAGGAATTGACAGCCAAGTTCCAGTCGCTTGCGGTGCGTGTTTTTCCAACGGCCCGCTGCGACCAAATCGTCGATTCCGTAAGAGAGATGAATTCGTCCACAGCGCTTCGTGACATCTGGAACTTGACGGCTCGCTCGGCTTCGCTTTCTCTGCCGGCAAGTTGATTCGCTGGAATTTGCGCAACGGTAGACCTCTGCTGCTTGCAACGGATTTAAATTTGAATCGCTTGCTTTGTAGCGCCCGCCTTCAGGCGGGCATCTTTTCTGTCCTAAAGAATGCCGACCTGAAAGTTGGCGCTACACTGGCCCGGCGAAACGGATTTGCGGCCACGCCGCTCATGGGAAGGAGACGCACGTATGCCAGGCCGGCTGCAAAACAAAGTGGCCATGATCACCGGCGGGAACAGCGGAATCGGGGAAGCCACCGCGCGCCGCTTTGCGCAAGAAGGAGCGAAGGTAGCAATTCTGGCCCGCCGCGAAGCGGAAGGCCGCGCGGTCCAGGAGGCCATTCGCGCCGAGGGGGGCGATGTTACTTTTCTCCCGTGCGACGTCACCGACCGCGCGGCCGTGGAAGCGGCCATCGCCCGGACCGTCAGCATCTATGGCGGCTTGCACGTGCTCATCAACAATGCCGGAGGCGGCGCCCGCGAGATGTTTCCCGAGGAATCCGATGAGACCTGGGAGCGCATTCTTCGAGTGAATCTGACCGCCTGCTTTTTCACCTGCAGGTCGGCCTGGCCGCACTTCATAAACGCCGGCGGCGGCGCGATCGTCAATGTATCTTCCTTGTCGGCCGTGTCCGGCGTGAGCGACGCGGTTTTGGAGCGGTATCCCTCTCTTCCTTCGGCCTCGTACATTGCCGCAAAAGCCGGCCTCGAAGGATTCACCCGCTACATCGCCAGTCTCGGTGGACGCCACAATATCCGCGCCAACTGCGTCCGCCCCGGCCAGATTCTGACCAAGCGTCTCACCACTTCCGCCGGCGAGCATGTCTTCGCGCGCCATTTCGAGATGTGGCAGTTGCTCAATGGTCCGGGCTATGCGGAAGACGTGGCCAATGCGATTTTCTTTCTCGCTTCCGACGAATCGCGTTTCGTTACCGCGGAGATCGTCAATATTGACGGCGGCGCCGCGGCAAAGTTATAAGTTCCATCTGTCTTAACTTAGTTAACTAATTAGGCCACCCAGAACCTTGCCTGATCAGTAGTGACTCGCTTTGTGGGGCACGGCTTCAGCCGTGCCGTTAAGTGCAGGAATAACCCGGCTTTAGCCGCTGGCTTGCTGGGAGTTGAGTTGCAAGCCATGCGCTTCCCGGTAGGACAGGCAATCTTGGCTCTCCCGGACAATCTCGGCAGGGCCTAAGCGGACAGCCAGGAGTGGCTGTGCTACCAACGCGCGAAATGGATTGATTGAGGACGGATTTAAAGAGGTAGAATATCTTCGATTCCGTGCGGCCCAAACGAGCGTTCCAGAGTATGGAGAGCAAAATGAAAAAAGTGTGGATCGGAGCGGTGACAGTCGTTGCAATGTTGATCGCGCTTCCAGGACGGACTTTTGCTCAATCGGCGCAAGCCCTGCCCATACCTGCCGCCGACGCCGCCATCGATTTTCCTAACGAGCACGAAATGCCCGATCCGAGTCTGACGTACAAGATCGTGTTCGATATCGGCAAAGCCTCTCCGAAAATCGATGAAGTGAATCCCGGCCTCACTTTCATTTCACGATTTTTCAACACGCTCGCCAAAGGCGGCGTTCCGGCCGATCACAGAAAATTCGTCGTGGTATTCCATCAGGAGGGCACCGAACTGGCCCTGAACAACGCGGCGTACAAAGCCCTGAAAGACGGCCATGACAATCCCAACATCGCCATCGTTCACAGCATGAAGCTGGCGGGCGTCGACTTCCGCGTTTGCGGCCAGGGCGTCATGAGCAGGAAAATCGATATGGCCACAATCAATTCCGACATCCAGATCGATCAGTGGGCCATGACCACGATTATGAATCTGGCGCTTCGTGGCTACGTTCACGTGCCAGGGAATTAGCGCGCATATCACCCGGGAACGCCAATCTCCCGATTGGCGGTTTGCTTTGCGCCAATCGGGAGATTGGCGTTCCCGGGGCAATCCAATCTCGAGTCCATAGGATTTATGTCGTTGACAGAGGCTCACTTTCGGGAGTAGGAGTATAGGAAAGAAAATCCTTATTTGAGGGAGTTCCGATGGCAGACCATGAACTGACGGACCCCGGCTGTTCCACTTCAAACAATTCCAACCAGATTTCGAGGCGGGACGTCATCAAAAGCGTGATTGCGACGGGCGTCGTGTCTTCGACGAGCTACTTGTTCCGCGTCTCCAAAGTATGGGCGCAGGCATCGGCTCCCGGCGCGGTCGACCGGCTGATTACTTTGAATGTCAACGGACAACAGCGGCGCGTGGACGTCATGAAGCAAGAGACGCTGGTGATGACCCTCCGTTACAAGCTGGGCCTCACGGGCACGAAGATCGGCTGCGACCAGGCCGAATGCGGCGCTTGCACCGTGCTGATTGACGATGTCCCGTACTACTCCTGCTCGGTGTTCACACACACCGTGCGGGACAAGAAAATCGTAACGATTGAGGGCCTCGCCAAACCCGACGGCACGCTTCACCCGGTACAGCAGGGTGTTATTGATGAACAGGGATTCCAGTGCGCATTTTGTATGCCTGGTTTCGTGATGGCGACGGTGGGATTTCTCAAGGTCAATCCCAAACCCACGCGCGCGGAGCTAGCGCATGGCATTTCAGGCAATCTGTGCCGGTGCCAGGACTACGACAAGATTCTCACCGCAATGATGCGCGGGGCAGAGAATCTGAGGAAGGCGTAAACATGGCAAACGTAACGCCCCCGAACAAATACAAACTGATCGGCAAGGACTATCCCACTTCCGACCTCTACGCGAAAGTGACCGGGAAGGCCAGATACGCCGAGGATTTTCGCGCCGATGGCATGCTCTTCTGCAAATTGGCCCTGAGCCCCATGCCACATGCGCGAGTGCGGAGTATCGATGCGAGCGCGGCGCTGGCGATGCCCGGAGTCAAGGCCATCCTCACCGCGAGTGAGCTTCCCGCTCCGGCCGACAGCATCAACGACAACGGCACTGTGATCCTGGCAAATCCCCTCGGATATCAGGCGCTGACCAATGAGCCGTTGTTCCAGGGCCAGCCGATTCTTGCCGTGGCAGCCGTCGACGAGCTCACCGCCGCCGAGGCTATTGAAAAGATCAAGATCGACCTCGAGCCTTTGCCGTTCGTGGTCGATCCGCTGGTCAGCCTGCAGCCGGGCGGACCCAATGCCAGAACGAACGGAAATGTCTGGGTGCGGGTACCTCCGCCTCCGCCGAAACCCGGTGTGCGTCTACCGGTGACGCCGCCCGAGCTCCATACTCTCAAGTGGACGCGGGAAGATTTTGAAGAGACCAAGAACGGCCGCTTGCCGATGGGCAAAGAGTCGGAAGAATGGCATGTGGGAGATCTGGATGCGGCCTTCAAAAACGCAGACCTGGTTCTCGATGAGACATTTGTAACTCCGAACACCAGCCACCAGTGTCTGGAGACTCGCACTGCGATGGCTTACTGGCAGAATGGCAAGGTCTACGTTCACACCGGCACGCAGAGCACCGCGCAGACGGTCCCCGCGATCGCTCGCTGGCTGGGGATCGACGCGAGCAATGTTGTGTTCATCAGCGAATACACCGGCGGCGGATTCGGCAGCAAGATTACAGGCGATATTACGCTGGTGATTCCCGCGCTTCTGGCGAAAAAAACCGGCGCCCCGGTCATGATGCGTGTGAGCCGCGAAGAGGAAAATTATATTGGCAGGGGGCGTCCGAGTTTGCTCGGGCGTATGAAAGTCGGATTCTCCAAGGAAGGCCGGATCACGGCCCTCGATATGTACGTGATCTGCGACAACGGTCCGTACGACATGGTGGGCGATGCATTCTCGTCGGGCCGCATCGTCTCCGTTCTTTACCAGCCGCAAACGATGCGCTGGCGTTCGGTGACCGTCCTGACGAACACCCCGCCGCGCAGCGCTCAGAGTTCTCCGGGCGGCATGCAGGGCATCGCAATTATGGAGCCGATCCTGGCCAAAGCCGCGAGGAAACTTGGGGTTGATCAAGTGGCCATTCGGCGAATCAATTGCCCGGAGGGAAAAGCCCTGTTCGGGCCGCTGGTGGCGGGCAAGCAGCAATATGCCACGAGCGCTTTTATCAAGGAAGCGCTGGATCGCGGGGCCGAACAATTCAATTGGAATGAAAGAAAATCGCAGACCGGCAAGCGCAACGGCTCGAAGGTGCGCGGGGTCGGCGTATCGGTTAGTTGCTACTCCGGCGGCACCACGGGTTTTGATGGGCTATTCGTTATCAAGCCCGATGGCCGGATCTATATCCAGTCTGGAGTCGGAAATCTCGGAACGGAGTCGTGGACCGACGTGCATCGCGTCGTCGCGGAACTTCTCGGCGTGCCCTGGGAAAAGTGCGACATCACTTGGGGCAACACGTCGAAGAACCTGCCGTGGACATGTCCTTCCGGCGGCAGCCAGACAACCCATGCCATGACGCGCGCGGCGCATGCCGTGACGTCAGACGCCATCAAGAAGCTGCAGGAAATCGCAGCCAAGGACTTCGGCGGCAAGCCCGAGGATTACGTGGTTGCCAACGAACGTGTCTCGCGAAAGGGCGGGGGACAGGGAATGACGCTGGCCCATGCCGCTCAGCGCGCGATTCAGTTGGGAGGCATCTATGATGGCCACCAACTGCCTTCGGAGATAAACAAATTTACGGTGGTATCAGCCACGGCTCTGGCAGGCCAGGGTCTGCTAGCCGTCGCGAAGGATACCTACCCGCACGACGGCAATACATTTTCCTTCGTCGCCACGTTTGCTGAAGTGGAAGCCGATGTCGAAACGGGCCAGTATCGCATTTTGGATTTCCTCGCTTACGCCGATGTAGGAACCGTCCTTCATCCCAAGGCTCTCGGTGGGCAGATTCTCGGGCGATCGACATTAGGCATTGGTCACGCGATCGGCCAGAAGTGGGTCTACGATCAGCAGTACGGTATTCCCGTGTCCCGGCGTTTTCACCACACCAAGCCGCCGACGATTCTGGATATACCTGACAAGATGGCCTGGGGGGCCGTCGAAATTCCAGACCCGGAGACGCCCGTAGGCTCGCGCGGCATCGGCGAACCGCCAGTTGGCGGCGGTTGTGCCGCAATCTTGAACGCTCTTTCGGACGCTCTGGGTGACGAGATCTTCCGGCGAGCGCCGGTCACCGCTGACGTCATCCTGGCTTCCCTGGAAGCAGGCCGGCCGACACACGACCCGCTGAGATCAAACATTTAGGACCCTGACCCTTGCCGGGGAAACGACGTTGAGGCCATAACCGGAAAGGCGCGACCGCAAGTAATGAGGAGAACGGAAAATGGCAGTCATTCATGACGTAATACCAGCGTTCGAACTCTTCCAGCCCACGTCCGTTGACGACGCGCTGGCCTTGCAGGCCCGGCACGGCGCGAAGGCTTGGGTGCTGGCCGGCGGCCTCGACAGCTTTGATTGGTTTAAGGACCGCATCAAGCGGCCCGAGGTGGTCATCGATCTGAGCCAGGTCAAGGAACTGCGCGGCGTGCGACAGGCGGGCGATGGCGTTGAGATTGGCGCCATGACCACGCTCACCGAAGTGGTCCGCCATCCCATGATCCGGGAGAAGTACGGCATTCTGCCGAACGCGGCCGAGGCGGCCGCCTCGCCGCAGATTCGCAATCAGGGCACGATCGGCGGCAACGTCTCACAGGATGCCCGTTGCTGGTATTACAGAGGCGGCTGGCCGTGCTATCGCGCCGGGGGCAACATTTGCTATGCGGATACTCCGACAGGCCTGAATCGCGAGCACGCTATCCTTGATGCCGACCGCTGCGTTGCCGTCAATCCGTCCGACACGGCTCCCGCGTTGATCGCTCTCGATGCCAAGTTCGTCATTCGAACGCCGAAGGGCGAGCGCGTCGTGGACGCTGAGAATTACTTCATCGGACCTGGAACCGACATTACCAAAATGACCATCTTGCAGCCCGGCGACCTGCTCACCTCCATTCGAATTCCGTCCACATGGGCCGGCGCGCAATTTTATTTCGAAAAAGTTCGAGACCGCGCCGTGTGGGATTTTGCTCTGGTCAACGTGGCGGCGGCGATGGTTATGTCGGGCGGCACAATCCAGCGCATCCGGCTGGCCGCGAACGGCGTGGCCGCTCATCCCGTGCGGTTGACGGCAGTCGAAGCCGCGGTGGTAGGGAAGCCGCGAAACGAAGAAACGGCGGAAATGGCCGGGAAGCTTGCGATTCAGGGAGCTCACCCGCTGCAATATAACGGCTACAAAGTGCCGTTGCTTAGAAACCTGGTGAAGCGCGCCATTCGTGGCGAGGCGGCGTAGGAGGGAATTTGAACCTCATTCAGTGGGCGCAAAGTCCGTGGGGACAGCAGGTTCCCATCCACATTTCATGGACGCTGTTGTGGGTTTCGGCAATCGCGGGATTGTTGTTTCTGATCGTCCACGCCCTTTACGTGAGCATCTGGGCGAAACCCGCGCATTCGGCAGCCGCTTCTGGCGTTTCCGGCGCGGCCGCGGCGAGAATTCCAGAACGCGTTCCGCGGCACAATCTCAGCGCGCGGCTGTTTCACGCGATCATGGCGCTGGCCATGCTGGCCTTGCTGTTCACAGCGTTTCTCCCCAAAGTGGGCGTGCAGTTTTCATGGGTCACCTATCACTGGATCGCGGGAATCGTTCTTTCGATTTCCGTCGTGTACCACATCTTTGACGCATTCCTGTGCCAGGATTTCTGGTCCATTTGGCCTGACAGGGAAGACATCGAGGATGCGGGACGCAGAATGAAGCGCGCTCTGGGGCAAGCCGCTCCCGAACCGCGAAAATTCGGCAAGTATCCGCTGGAGAATAAGCTATATCACCTGGTGGTGATGCTGGCCGGGCTTTCCGTGATCGGAACGGGCCTGTTCATGATGAAGCGCGTGCGTACGCCCATCTTCACTCGCAATCCATATCTTTTCAGCGATATGACCTGGGGCTGGATGTACGTGCTGCACGGACTTGCGGGCGTCGGATTCGTCGCGCTCGTCACGGTGCACATTTACTTTGCCATCCGCCCGGAAAAATTCTTCCTCACCAAGTCCATGATGTTCGGTTGGATGAGCCGCGAAAAGTACCTCGAGCACCACGACACGCAACGCTGGCCTGTTGCCGAACAAGTCCCCGCCACAGCGCGGCCGGAATCAAAGAAAGCTCCTGCGTAGATGGGGCGGGAAGACGTAAGTTCCCGGTGCAATGCCATCGAGGAGTGTTACGAATTTCTGCTTGCCTATGCGGGGCAGGGACTTTCCGGCAAGGATAGCAGCCAGTCCAGTTCTCAAGTGCGCGACTTCCTGAATCGCGCCGTCGAGGCCCTGACAGGTTTGGCCGATGCCTACGCCAGAACCGTGAGAGAAGAAAATCTGCAGCCCGCGGAACGCTACGTCGCATTTCTGGCGGTGCTGGAAAAAGACGCTCTCGATTCGCTGGTCACGATTCAACTGGTTCTCGCCCAACCCACCATCAGTTCTCAGCTGATCGATAACCTGAACGCTTCGATCCATCTGCGCGCGCTGCTCACGGACATTTTTCTGATCGACGAAATGTTGAAGCCGCAACAAGTCGCAGCGAATCCGCCTCTGTAGAACAGGCTTCAGCCTGTTTGCCTTTCCGGCCTAACAAGAATCAAAACCAAACAGGCTAACGGACGTGCTACTGGGATCGCGCCACGCCTTTTTCGATGGTGGTCTCCTGCCTGTGGAACAATTGCCAGCGGCCGTCTCGATTCACCCACACGCGAATCACGTGATAGGGCGGTTCGCCAACCGGCTGGTGATCGGCAATGATGATGGCCGCATCGCCGAAGACATACGCCTCGCCCCAGAGCATTTTGGGCAAGACGACTCGATTGGAGACGATTCCAATTTGTCCCACGCGCCCAGCCTTCGTGTCGGGCGCTCCGGCATATTTCCGGCCAATTCCAACGAACTCATCCGCGACGTGATCGGCCCAGGTCTTGGCGTCATGCGACGTGACCGCCGTCTCCACGTCTTGATAGGCCTTGACGACTTCCTTTTGGGCGGCTGTTTTCGGCATGTAAGGAAGCGTGCGGCAGGGATTTTCGCAGTCCACCGCCGCCACCGCGGCTTTTCCGGCAGCAGGCGGCGGGCTTGGGGGGAGTTTCGCAAGGATGACGGTGTCCTGGTGGGTGAGCAGCAGCCAGCCGGCTGGACGCTTCACCCAAACGCGCGCAAAAAATGTGCCCGGGCGCCCGGTGCGTTTGCCGATGCCCGTGACGACGGCGAGTTGTCCATATTCGCGGCCCTTCACATCGGTGTACTCCGTGTCGCCTACCGCCGCGCCCGATGCGGCGTCTTTCAGAAATTGCGCACTCATCAGCGTTTGCCCGGCCCCAGTGGTCCAGGAGAACTGCTGGTCCAGGAGCGCGCCGACGGCTTTCGCGTCCTTCTTTTTAAGGGCCAGTTGCAGAGCAGTGTCGGCCTGCAGAGCCGCGGGGCCGCCGCCACCTTGAGCCGCGAGCGTGACGGCTTTGTTTGCTGACCACGCGGCGGAAAAAATTGTCCCGAAGAATAAAAAGCCTGCGACGAGTCGTCTCATGGTCACCTCTCCGTTGGGCACACTTATACACTCAACCCTATTCCAATTGAACTGAATTATTCTGTCTCGCTGGATCGACGAAAATTTCCGCTGGTCCGAAATTTCGGAGCGAGTCGGATTTTCGTAGGACAGCCACTCTTGGCTGTCCGCTTCAGCCTGAGCAGGGCGAAAGCGGACAGCCAAGAGTGGCTGTCCTACGAAAACCGCGCGCTTACGCACGGCTCGAATCTCATACTGATTGACAGGACAGAGCAGCCGCCATAGCATTCCTCGTACACGTTATCTGCAATCCCCGCTGCGATTCGTTGAAGGAGAACAAACTATGGGGCCACGCACGAATCATCGCCAATCGACGACACTCCTGGTCCTTACGCTCCTGGGACTTCTGGGTGCGACGGGCGCCGCGATTGCGAACGAACCGCAAGAGACGGCGCCGATGGGGCACAATCAATCGCAACCTCCGCCGCTGGTGCAGGAAAACAAGACCATCAAAGTGTCCGAGCATGTCTATGTGATCCCGGACGGGCGCGTGAATCTCGTGCCCAACATCGGCATCGTCGTAGGGACGCGCGCGACGATGATCATTGATGCCGGTATGGGCGCCAGAAATGGGCATACCGTCATGCGGGAACTCTCCAGGGTCAGCAAGAATACGGACCTCTATTTCACGACGACTCATTTCCATCCCGAGCATATGACCGGTGTGCAATCTTTTCCCGTGAGCACCATTGTGATTCGTCCCGAAGCTCAGCAGGAAGAAGTGGATCGAAAGCAGCCGGAGTTCATCCACAATTTCAGCCAGCGGACCCCGGAAATGAAAGCGCTGCTGCAGGACGTCAAGCCGCGCCCGCCCGACATCCTTTTTGACCGGGAAGCGAAAGTCGACTTGGGCGGCGTCACTGTGAGGCTGGTTTGGCTTGGCCCGGCGCATACACGCGGAGATAACAACATTTTCGTCGAGGAGGATGGAGTTCTCTTCACGGGGGATGTGGTGATCAACCGATTTTTCCCCATCTTTCCCGACGCGGACGCCAGCGGAAAAAACTGGCTGTCCATACTGGATCAGCTCGATGAATTTCACCCGCGCACGATCGTTCCCGGCCACGGCGAAGTAGGCGACGCCTCGCTCATCGCCAAAGAGCGCACCTATCTCAAGGGCGTGCAATCGCGCGTCGCGGAACTCAAGGCGCAGGGAAAGTCTTCTGAAGAAACCGCGCAATTGCTGCTGGTGGAA
Source organism: uncultured Acidobacteriota bacterium (assembly GCA_963813185.1). Lineage (GTDB taxonomy): Bacteria > Acidobacteriota > Terriglobia > Acidiferrales > UBA7541 > Palsa-360. The sequence continues at coordinate 300,525 of CAWEYA010000014.1, read as the reverse complement.
TTTCGCGCGAAATATCCCGACTGGGAAAATCCCGGTTGGATCGCCGATGCGGCCAAGCGATTCTACATCGAAGCGAAATAATCTTCTTGAGGCTTTTTTAGCGCGGGCTTCAGCCTCCAGGGGCTTAGTCCCTGCAAGTACCAAAACCCACAGGCTGAAGCCTGTGCTACTAAGGAATCGGCAGTAGCGGCTTGTCCGCCGGGCGGACGTGCTGGTCGAACGCGTTCAATAAAATGGCGGTGGATGCGTAGTCGCCTATCAGGGAGACGATGTTGACGAGTCCCTGCTTGCCAAATAAAGTTTGCGCGTGAGCGGCGACGTCCGAGCTCACGTAGTGCTTGCCGAGTACTTCACGGCCCAGATCAATGATGACGGCATCTTTTTCCGCGAGGCCGCTCGTCGGTTTGCGGTATTTGACGGCGTCAACCGTCCCCTGCGGCAAGCCTGCCTTCAGACCCTGAGGTTCATGAGCCGTCCACACATATTCGCAGTCCGACTCTCGCGCCGTAACCAGAATCGCGAGCTCCACGAGCCGCGGATCGAGACCTGATTTGTGCCGCAGGAAGTCGTTCACGCTGCCCATGTACTCGGCCACGGGCGGGCTATAGAGCCGAATGCCCCCCGGCCCGAATGAATCTGCCTGGCCTCGCGCGTCGAAAAGTTTCTTTCCGGCCTCGTCCAGGTCGTCGCGTTTGATGGCGGGCAGGCGGTTACCTGTATCTTTATATACACCCTTGGGAAATGTTCCCGCGGATGTTTGCGCCGGCGTTCCGGCGGCGGCGGGTTCGGATCGCCCGCTGAGCGCACGTCCTGCGGCCACGCTGGTCCCGATCACCAACAGCAGCGGTACGAGGGTTCGTATTGATTTCATTCGTTCCTCCCAGTTCCTACTATTCACCACGCCCCTGATGGCGAAAACGGAAGCCATCGGGCCGGGAATCAACGTGCGCTTAACGGCGTGACTGCCAGAGGGGCAAGCGCCGCGCCCTTCACGAATCCTGGTCGTGTGATTCCACTGATCCCTTGCCTCCAGTAGCGAATCAATTTCAGGTGGGTCCAATTCTTCCGGTGCAGAGCTTGTTGCTGTTTAAAAGTTTTGTCAATCATATTTGCTCCGCGCCGCGGCTGGCGCGCCCCTGCCCGGAGGAGGAAAATATCCCGGTGAAAGTGGAAGTGGCGTATGATTGCGCCGCAAATAGCAATACGGTTCGCCTGGTCTTTTTTTTCGGCGCGGAGGGTACCTTGCGTTTTCCATCTTTCTTCGCGGCTCCGGTCATTTCGCTGGTCCTTCTAATACCGGCTTGCGCGGTTCGCGCGCGGGGACAGTCGAACGCTGCTGACGCCGACTCGGCCGCCATAAAAAAAGTGTGCGGCGATTTTTCGGAGAATTTCAGCCGTCACGATGCGCATGGCGTGGCCATGACTTTCGCGGAGGACTCGGACTTCACGAATATGGGCGGAAGGCACAGCCACGGCCGCGGGGATATTGAAAAGTGGTTTGCAGCGCTCTTCGCGGGCAATCTGAAAGATTCGCAGCGCACGGACACCGTGAGAAGCATCCGCTTTTTCACTCCGGAATTGGCGGAAGCCGATGCCGACACCGTCATCACCGGCACGAAGACCGCGGACGGATCGGCGATTCCGCCGCGCAGGGGATTGATGATCGTCACGATGATCAAACAGAACGGGCGCTGGTTTATCGGCACGTTCCATGAGGCGGAATACCCCGCACCTCGAGGCGGCGCCGCGAACGCTCCCGCAAGCAACCCCGCGAATTGAACGAGTCGCGCCCCATTAATTCAGCCGCGATGGATGATCGAGAGGCAGTGGCGCGTGCTTCAGCTTGCGGGGTTTGGTCCTTGCAAGGACTAACCCCCGCAAGCTGAAGCTTGCGCCACCAAGAACCGTCAGACTGCTCTGTTTGATGCTCTACCTGCCGTAGATCAGCAGCGTAAATGTGCCGGGGACCTGCGTCGGCCGGGGATTCGGATTATCGGCAGTGGCCGCGGGCGGCGGTCCGAAGTCCGATGTGACGGTGAAGACACGATGGTTCGCAGTGTCTAGCGCCATGGTTCGCGCGCCGCGCTGCGTTGAAATGGTTTCCACCACGGTGTACTTGTCCGGCGAATCTTCATGAGCCACGGTAATCGTGCCGTCGCCGCAGGAGGCAAATGCGAACCCGGTTGCGGGATCGAAGGAGGCGGCGTCAACGCCTTGCCCGATGGGCACGCTGGCAACGATTTTTCCCGCGTAATCCGTCACCAGCATGACCTTGCTGTGGCAGCCGATGAACAGCCGCTTGTGGGCCGTATCAATGGCCATCCCGGTTGGCTCCTCGCAATTCGCGAGGGGCCAGGTGTTGAGCACTTTGTACTCTTTCGTATCGAATTCCAAAAGCTGCGCTTTGTCTTCGACATTCACCCAGGCGTGGCCCGCGCCATCGGCTTGCGCCGCTTCGGGCTTGCCGCCGAGCGGGACCGTGCCGCCCACCTCTCCCGTCTTGGCGTTCACCGCGGTTGCATCGTGGCTGCGGGCGTTGAACACGAAGACGTTCTTCGATGCCGGGTCGTACATGAAACCATCCGGGCCATCGGCCATGGGCAGTTTAACTTCGCTGATGGGCGCAAGCGTTTTCAGGTCGAAGATGGTCACCGAGTTGGAGCGCCCGTTGCTGGAAAATCCGCGGTTCAGCTCCGGCACGATTTGCGCGCCGTGGGTTCCTTGCAGATTGGGGATATCGCCGACGACGGTGCCGTCGGCATCCACCACCATGATGTGCGTGCCCCGCGAGATGAACAGACGGTGGGAAACAGGGTCGGCGGAGAGATAATCCCATCCGCCATCACCGCCCAGCGTCAACTTCTTCAACAAGCGATAGCCTGAGCCTTGTGGCGCAGGAGCCGCCGCAAGAGTCGCCAACGCGGCAGCGCAAACCAGGAACAGAACAGCCCAACTTGTTTTTCGCATAGATCTCTCCACCACATTCAGATTTAGGATTTCTGTTTGGCCCGCGGCGTACTTCCTCGCTCACACAGGGACGTTGGCGCTTCCCGGTAAGTTACAAATTTCCCGGCAACGCCACGAAAAGCCGGCGCCTTGGCTGGGCAGAATCAGTTCCCACCCGACATATTATTTTTTGCTGGCACCGGTTCCAGCCGAGCCTTGATCCACGGCGTGATGACTTCCTCGGAGATTCGGGAATTCGGCCACTCCTGAGAGCGACCCGTGTGTCCGCCGTCGGGATTCACCCAGGACCACTTGGCCGAGCCGCCCGATTGCATCAGCATGTAAAGGTCGGAGATTGGCACCTGGCTATCTTTTTCTCCATTCACAACGAGCATGGGCGCCGAGGGCTGCCCGAGAAAGCCCTGGGTCTTCAGCGATAGGCGCGTTTCGTAGGTCAGCATTTCATCCACGGACTCCACACCGTAAATGGCGGACCGCGCCGCGAACAAATCGAACAAGTACTCGGGCGTGCCCAGGGATTTTTTCTGCCATTCCGCGGTGTAGTAATCATGCACCGGTCCGCCCTGCACGACTGCGCCGCGGATGCGGGCCTTCTCCATGTAGGCCAGGCTCGCCGCCCAATGGCCGCCATAACTTACGCCCCAGGCCACGATGCGCTTGCTGTCCACATCCGGCCGGGTGGCCAGATAGTCGAGCGCGCGCGAAAACATGCGCTCCGATCCAACATCAGCCTTGATAGGCGATTCCCCGGTGCCGGGCATGTCGATCGCGAACACACCGATTCCGCTGCGGAACATGGCGTCACGTCCTTGAACTTCGTCCTCCTTGCGGGAATCGGTTCCATTGATCATGAAGATGAGCGGCGCCGGCCGCGCATCCTTCGGCAGACGGATATATCCGGGGATGTCCTTGCCCTCGAATGGGATGTGCACGATTTCGACGGGTGGATCGAGGAAGCGCCCGTAATTGCGAAATGCGGCCAACGCACTCAGATACGCTTTTTGCTTGCCCGATGAATTCGGCACGGGCCAGCGCGCCGCCGTGTAATAGCGGAAGGCCATGAAATAGTCGTCACGCGCCGCGGTTGTGTTTTTGTCCGCCTCTTCACTCTTCGCGCGTTTGTCATACCGTTCGCCGATAGCGCTCCAGGCTGCCGCCCATTCGTCGCGGTCCAGGCTGTGGATATTGGAGAGCGCTTCGCGCGCGTCTTCGGACTTGAGGCCGCCCACGGGGCCCAGGTTTTTGTCCACGCGCCGCTGGGTTTCTTGCTTGAGTTCTTCCCACGTGCGTGTCGGGGCCATTTGCGCCGCCGCCGAAACCCCCGCGAGGAGGACCATCAATATCGGCATTGCGAATTGACGCAAACCGCGCCAGCCATTCAATGGATGCATGGGAGCGCTCCCGGAATTACGGTGAAGGATGTCACAACTGCCACTCGTTCAGCAAGGGAAGAGTCTTCCTCAACCGTCCGAGAGGGGGAAGCCTGGGCCAAGACTGCGTGCTTGAAGGGGGGCCGTGTAGCGTGTATATTAGAAGCTAACCGGGGAAAAGGGATCCATGTCCCGGGTCCAATTTGCGATGGCCACCGGTGGCAAGAATGAAGTTCCGAGGTTAGCTCGAGGTCGCGGGTCTGCGCTGGGCGGATAAGGGAATCAGGGCTTCCGGCAAGCCCGGAAGGCTGATTGGCTCACCGCGGGAATGGGCTAACCATATAGGTGGCCAGGACTTACCTGCCAAGACTTTCCCTCGGTCCGTCAGTGGAGTTGCGGGATCACACCGATGTTTCTGGACTTTTTTGATTTGCGGGAAGAACCATTCGGAATGACTCCAGATCCGGCGTACCTTTACTCCGGCCGGACTCATGGCGAAGCGCTGGCGTCACTCTCGCTCGGAATTGCAGACAACCGGGGATTTTTTGCGTTAATTGCCGAGCCGGGAATGGGCAAAACGACTCTGCTGTATCAGCTGCTGGAAGATTTGCGAGACAGCACGCGAACTGTCCTGGTGTCCCAAACGCAGTGTAACCCGCGCGAATTTATCGAGTACATCCTGCAAGGCCTGGGCGTGGACGTCAATGGAATGGGCCTCGTAGCGATGCACGGTGTATTGAACGAGATCTTGTTTGAAGAATTGCTGGCGGGAAAACGCTTTGTGCTGGTCGTCGACGAAGCGCAAAACCTGGATGATAGCGTGCTCGAGACCGTGCGCATGCTTTCCAATTTCGAGACTCACAACACCAAGCTGCTGCAAATCATTTTGGCCGGCCAGCCTCCGTTGGCTGCCAAGCTCGCCCAGCCCGGGCTGTCGCAGTTGCGCCAGCGCATCGCGGTTCTCACCCATTTGGAACCTTTCACCGTCGAGGAAACGGGGTACTACATCGAGCACCGCCTCAAGGTGGCGGGTTATTCGGGCGAACCCATTTTTGACGCGGCTTCGATCAGGCTGATCGCGCGTAACAGCAAAGGCATTCCCAGGAATATCAATAACCTCTGTTATACCTCATTGCTGTTGGCCTCGATTCGCAGCCTTCGGACGGTGACACTCGAGACCGTGCAGGAGGCCATGAAGCGTCTGGATATGGAGTCTCTCGTTCCCGAGCCGTTGGCCATGGTCGATTCCCCGGCTGCTCCGGTTGCCTCTGCCGTTGCTGCTCCGGTTGCCTCCGCCGCGGGTGCCGGAGCTTCGCGGCCTCGCCCTGTACAGATGACTGCCGCAAACAAGAAAGATCGTCCATCGAATGGATACCTTACTTATGACGCGGGCCGAAAAATCACACGGCCGAATTGGCCGGTGCGGTCGGCGATCCTGGCCGTCGTTCTTTTATCCGGGCCATTGTTTCTCGCTATCCTGGGCCGGTCGGAGTTAGGGCTAGCTAAGACGTCGGACATTTTCCATCATGCTTCTCACGCCCTCAGCCCGCAGATTTTTGCCGATCAATCCGTAGGCGCAATCGCAAGTTATGACGCTGAGCCCCAGGATACGCGGGGCGGTCAAGTGCTGACGGTCATGGCCGGTCCGCAGCAGACACTCAAGGAACTCAGTTTAAGATACCTGGGGCATTTCGACAGCGATCTATCCAAAAAAATCCGCGCTCTCAATCCCGACTTGAAAGACCCGGATCATCTGGAAGCCGGACAACTCATCCGCATCCCCCTGCCTCCAGGCGCAATGAAAAAAGTAAACGATACGGCGGATGCCGCGCCATCCCTATCAGAAGCCTCGGGAAACCTCATCGCCAAGTTTAGCGCGTTCCTGCGGGGCCGAAAATACCGGCAACAGGAACAATAAGTTTTTCTCAGCCGGAATCCTTTGTGCGGCGAGCGGGATGCGTGCTGCACCGGTCGTAGCCGGTTTTGTCGCCCTCCTCGGGGCATTGCATTCTCTGTAAACTCGGGTCATTTTAGTCCTTTCGCGCCAGCGGGTAACGGCATACCATCAACGTCAATTCCCAGCCCTCTGCGGAGGGTGAATGATCCAGGAACGCCGACACTTTGAGCGTGTTGAGCTGGATTCACATTTACTGGTGCTCTTGGACGAGTCCAAGTACGGGCTTCTGTCCGATCTGAGCCCAGATGGCCTGGCAGCGGACGTGCTTGCTGCCAGAAGTCTGGGCGAAACTATCCCCTTTTCGTTCTACCTGCCGGAAAAGAGCAATTGCATCCAGGGCAGGGCGGAAATTGTCTGGACAAACGAGCTGGAACATCGAATCGGGCTGCATTTTCTGGAACTGGCCGACCCTTCTCGAGAGCAACTTGTCGAGTGGATATCGGCGAGAGCCGCAGCAACGAAGCAAGCCGATCCCGTGAGGGAACCTATCCAACCGGCGGCCGCCACGGACGAAACTTATGCTTTGATTAAACCTGTTGTTCAAGAGGGAAGTGACAGCAGCGAGGCTCGCCCGTTGTCCTTCTTGTTTCCGGGTTCCTTTAGCGAGGAATTTGAGCCCCAGAACCCGGAATTAATTAGTGCCGGGGAGTTGCATCACGACCGTAAGTCACGCCCTACAATTGCGATCGCGGTGGCTTCGGTGCTGCTGTCTTCCATTTTTGGATATCTCGTCTACCATTGGCGCGGGACGCGAATGAACGTGCAGGTTCAAGAGAGCGCGGTCGTGGCGAAAGCGCCTGAATTGCCTCCCAAGGATGCAACGGATCCTGTAAAACCATCTCCCGCAGCAACCCCTATTTCCCCTCCAACTCCGCGCCTGGACCTTCCCGGTTTCGTGCTTCAAGTTGGCGCGATGAAAAACGAAGCCAACGCGGATGCGTTGGCGCACGATTTGCAAAAGAAAAACTTTCCAGCGTTTGTGTTCAGGCGCGGCTCGGACCGTTTCTACAGAGTGGCCGTCGGGCCATACACAAACAAGGAGTCCTCCGTCAGAATCGGGAAAGAGCTTGAACAGCGAGGTACGAAAACGCTTCTCAGGCGCTGGGCGCCCGAATAATCTTGCTCTCACCCAGATTTCAATGGGGGAGTTTGAAAAGGGGGTCGAAAAACTTCACTACACTCGCGCGAACCCGTTGAAACGGAAACATGTCGATCATCCTAATGACCGGTCCTGGAGCAGTTTTCCTTTTTCTTCAAATTCCAAGAATGGGTTGATCAGGATTGACCCCGCCAACTAAGTCGGAAACACCGAGAAATCAAAACCCCGAAACCCACGAGGGGCCGGCCACCCGAAAAAGCAAAAGCTTCTCAAAGGCTGCGCCATCCGCCTGGCTGATACGGCTAATTTGATTAAAGCTTTTTTGCGAAGTGACTGTAGGTTTTAATTCGGCGAATGGCGAGGCAGAAAGCCTGCGAAGACAATTAAATCATGAATATTCCAATTTTTCCAATAGCGCTATCGCCTCCAAAGATCGGTCGAGACCTGATCGTTCAGAATCCCGAGTGTGTCCTCTCTTCCGCTTTTCCTCGTACATGGCGCGATCCGCTTGCTCCAGGAGCTCTCCCACGGACATGAAGTGTTTCGGATCGAGCCGCGCCACTCCCACACTGAGAGAAAGGCGGTAGCGGGATTCGTCTGCGTTTGCTTTTCGCAGGCTTTGCTCCAAACGGCGCAGAATGATTTCCTGGTTTTGGCAGCATGCTTCCACGGCCAGCACCGCGAATTCATCCCCGCCCAATCTGGCGAGGATGTCGGAGTCGCGGAACGTTTGCTCCAAAGCCTGCGCCGTTCGGACCAATGCGAAGTCGCCTTCACGGTGTCCAAAGGAATCGTTGATATTCTTCAGGCCGTCCACATCGGCAAAGAAAAGCAGAAGCCCTTCTCCCTTGCGGCGCACCAGTCTCACCTGCTGCGTCGCCAACGCCAAAAAGGCCCGCCGGTTATATAAACATGTCAGGTCGTCGGTGAGCGCCAGAGACTGAAGCTCTCGATCCAACAGGGACTGCTTAACGGCGCACAAGACGGCGCGCTGCAGCGTGTTGCTGACCGCCTGAGTTTCCGGGGTGTCCGCCTTAATGGTCTTTAAGAGTTCATCTACTTCATGGACGATGCCCGCGAGTTCTTTGTCTTGAACCAGCAGCGCCGAAGAGAGCATCTCCTCGAGGGATTCTTCTGAATTTGGCCGCCCACTGGGAGGAATCCTTCGGCAGGACGCCGGATTCGATGCAGGCGGTCTGAAACCAAGCTTTCGATCGGCGCGACCGTTTGTTGAGGAACCTTCCGCCATTACGTTACTCGCCAACAAAATTGGAAGAGCGCGCTTCATCGAAATTTGTCCCTTCTTTCTCTTGGCGTCGGCCGGGAGGCGGTATGGGCGCGCCTATTTCATAACACCGAAGCGCATTGGCCGGCCATCAGGCTAAAACTGTAGATCGCTCAATCAGATTCCCTAGTACTTAGGGGTTATTAAATGAACACATAGATCCTCACCTATAACCAATTCAATTAGCTAGGGGGAGAAACCTGCGAGGGGCATGAGCATGTTTGCTTTCTGGCGGGCTTCCGGAATCAATTAGCCAGCTCGCTGAGTCTCTCCACGAGGACCATGCGATCGCACTGTTCGCTTGGGACAGACGCGTAGTATTCAGACTGAGAGATCAATTCCCACAGACTTTTATCGGTATATTCCATGACGCGGTCGGATAGAAGAACTGCGTCCTGGATTTCTTCAGAGGTTGCGAGGCGATCCAACTTCTGCGGGATTTTAGAGGATTCTATTTTCATGCGAGGCCTCCTCAGCGATGGTTCGGCCGCACACCAGCCTCCTGCAAAGTCTCATGCCACGTTCACGCATTCCCACATCCATGGGAATCCACTAACGGCAGTATTTGGCAAACTTAAACACCGGATGCAAATGACACCTCCTGAAGAGAAAGGACAGCCGCGGGGAATCTTTCGGTGCAAGAGTTCGCCAAAGAAAAGGAGCATGAGGCATAGAAAGATTTCCCCTTCCGCCCTGGTGATGAACATCTTTAAGCTTTCAAAATAATGGCCGTAAGTAATAGTCTCCGGTCCGGTTAGATCAGAACGGCTGATTGGAAACGCAATTGTTCCCAATTGTTATCTATGCGAACGGAAGAGCGATACGCCGGAAAAGGGGTGGTGAATTCTCTGCTTGGGTTCCTGTAACCCGCCTGCGATCTGTTTCGCTTCGGACGAAACTTCAAGGTCCTGTAAATTGGATTTCACCGTGTACGCCCAAACGAAATCCGCGCCTCTGTAAAGGAATACCAAGGTAACAAGGCTGAGAATCACAAAAACAAAGACCGCAAGGAAACTAACAATGTAGATCATGAAGGCGGCAATCACTTGCAGCACGGCGACAAGAGCACTTGAGGAAGGCATGGTCGACCTCCTAATCAGCGGTGTTTTCAGCTCCCATGAAGCGCATGGCAAACCATTCCGTACGTTGTGACCCTCTCCGCGTTCCAACTCGAAGTATCAAGAGCACCGAGGGCTCCAATCTCTGCAAGTTGTCGACGAAATCTTTTAAACCTCCCGCAATGAATAAAATATGGAGGAATCGAGTGCGGCTTTCAGTGGCCATACGGAAAGTACTAGTGCCGGTAAATATCTCTATCTGATCCCTTTTTGTTGTCCCGCCGGAAAAAATATTCGCGGGCTCAAAATTCGTTGCGGCGGGATATTCATCCCCGAGTATTTCAATATTGCGGCGAGTTCCAGGTGCATCACACCCACGTGGACTCGTGGAGAAGGGGACGATTTCAATGAATGGCGTATTTTCGCCCATTCAAGTTTCCAAGTGGAGTTCAAGACAAGAATGGAATTTCATTATTCGTTTGCTGTACCAGTCATACCGTAAATTCCCTAATACCTCTACATCAAATACCCTAGAGGCTCGGCAAGCCCTTGATGATATTAAAACATTTGCATTGTGCTCGGCCGTGTCTCGCGCGGGTTTGCCCGCGGTCGACGGGCCGAATGCCAAGCGGTGGCTTGCCGATTCGATCAGGTGAAACCGGTTGATATAATTTGATCGTGAGGAAGAATTCTCGTACCTTGGTTTCCGTGGGAACCTAAGGAAACTATGAGTTTTTGCCTGCCGAAATCGAGAATTTGCCGTTTGGCCAGGAGATGGCAATGAAGAAAACCGTTCGGGATGTTGAAAATATGAGCGCTGAGGCCGGCGCCAATCCTGCATTGGAACCGGGCAATGGACACACCACTGCCAACGGCGGAAGCGTTTCCGCCGACCTCAGCGTAATTCTGGGAGCCCTGCAGACCATGCGGGAAGGCGATTTCTCGGTGCGTCTTCCCGGGTACTGGACGGGGCTGCACGGAAAGATTGCCGACACGTTTAATGAAATCGTCTCCACTAACCAACAAATGTCTCGTGAACTCACGCGCGTTGGGCAGGCCGTTGGCAAAGAGGGCAGGACATCCGAGCGGGCGCGATTTCACCAGTCGAGAGGATCCTGGGGAGAGATGGAAGTCTCCATCAACACGCTGACCGAGGATCTGCTTCGTCCGACAACGGAAGTCACGCGCGCGATTGCTGCGGTCGCGCAGGGAAATTTGACGCAGACGGTTCGCCTGGACGTGGATGGACGCCCGCTGGAGGGGGAGTTCCTCCGCTCGGCAAACATTGTCAACACCATGATTCAGCAATTGGGCGTTTTCACCGCCGAAGTGACGCGCGTGGCGCGCGAGGTGGGAACCGACGGAAAACTCGGCGGGCAGGCCCAAGTTCCCGGAGTGGCAGGAACGTGGAAGGACCTGACCGACTCGGTGAACTCGATGGCCAGCAACCTGACCGGCCAGGTGCGCAACATCGCGGAAGTGACCAATGCCGTGGCCAGCGGGGATTTGTCGCGCAAGATTACGGTCGACGTGCGTGGAGAGATTCTGCAGTTGAAAGAAGCCATCAACACGATGGTGGACCAACTGCGGTCGTTCGCCTCAGAAGTGACGCGCGTGGCGCGCGAGGTGGGCACTGACGGAAAACTCGGCGGGCAAGCGGTCGTGCCCGGTGTGGCCGGAACCTGGAAGGATCTGACGGACTCCGTCAATGCCATGGCTGGCAACTTGACGGCGCAGGTGCGGAACATCGCCGAAGTGACGACGGCCGTGGCGCGCGGCGATTTGTCGCGCAAAATCACCGTGGACGTGAAGGGTGAAATTCTCGAGCTGAAGAACACCATCAACACGATGGTGGACCAGCTCAACGCGTTCGCGGGCGAAGTGACGCGCGTGGCGCGCGAGGTCGGCACCGAAGGAAAACTCGGCGGACAGGCGCAGGTGCCCGGGGTTGGAGGAACCTGGAAGGACCTGACCGACAACGTGAACTTTATGGCCAGCAACCTCACCGGCCAGGTGCGAAACATCGCGGAAGTCGCCACGGCGATCGCCAGCGGAGACCTCTCGCGCAAAATTACGGTCGATGTTCGCGGCGAGATTTTGCAGCTCAAGGAAACTCTGAACACGATGGTGGATCAGCTGAACCGGTTCGCGGGCGAAGTAACGCGCGTGGCTCGCGAAGTGGGGACCGAGGGACGTTTGGGCGGCCAGGCCAACGTGCCCGGGGTGGCGGGGACGTGGAAGGACCTGACCGACTCGGTCAACTCGATGGCCGGCAACTTGACGGGGCAAGTGCGCAACATCGCCGAGGTGACGACGGCGGTGGCGCGGGGCGATTTGTCGCGCAAGATCACCGTGGACGTGAAGGGCGAAATTCTGGAGCTGAAAAACACGATAAACACGATGGTGGACCAGCTCAACGCGTTCGCGGGCGAAGTGACGCGCGTGGCGCGTGAGGTCGGCAGCGAAGGCCGGCTCGGAGGCCAGGCTCAAGTGTCCGGCGTGGCAGGGACATGGAAGGACCTGACCGATTCAGTGAACTCGATGGCCAGCAACCTGACCGCTCAGGTGCGCAACATCGCCGAAGTTTCCACGGCCGTGGCTCGGGGCGATTTGTCGCGCAAAATCACGGTGGACGTTAGGGGCGAAATTCTCGAGCTCAAGGACACGATCAACACGATGGTGGACCAGTTGCGCGCGTTCGCTTCGGAAGTGACGCGCGTAGCGCGCGAAGTCGGCACGGACGGGAAGCTTGGCGGCCAGGCGCAAGTGCCCGGCGTGGCGGGCACTTGGAAGGACCTTACGGACTCGGTGAACTCGATGGCCAGCAACCTGACCGCTCAGGTGCGCAACATCGCCGACGTATCCACCGCGATAGCCAGCGGAGACCTGTCGAAGAAAATCACCGTCAACGTCAGCGGCGAAATTCTGCTGCTCAAGGAAACTATCAACACGATGGTGGACCAATTGAATACGTTCGCGGGCGAGGTGACCCGCGTGGCGCGCGAGGTAGGCACCGAGGGCAGGTTGGGAGGCCAAGCCAACGTGCCGGGAGTCGCGGGTACTTGGAAAGACTTGACGGACTCGGTAAACGCGATGGCCGGCAATTTGACGGCCCAGGTGAGAAACATCGCCGAGGTGACAACGGCCGTGGCGCGCGGCGACTTGTCGCGCAAGATCACGGTGGACGTGAAAGGCGAAATTCTCGAGTTGAAGATTACGATCAACACCATGCTGGACCAGTTGAACGCCTTCGCGGGCGAAGTGACGCGCGTGGCACGCGAAGTCGGCACGGATGGAAAGCTCGGCGGCCAGGCCGAGGTTTCGGGCGTCGCGGGCACCTGGAAGGATTTGACCGACAACGTGAACTTCATGGCCAGCAACCTGACCGGCCAGGTTCGCAATATCGCCGAGGTGGCCACCGCCATCGCCAACGGAGACCTTTCCAAGAAAATTACCGTCGACGTGCGCGGCGAGATCCTTTTGCTCAAGGAAACACTCAACACGATGGTGGAGCAGTTGCGCTCGTTCGCGGCGGAAGTCACGCGCGTGGCGCGCGAGGTTGGGACCGAGGGCAGGCTTGGAGGCCAAGCCAACGTGCCGGGCGTCGCGGGCACATGGAAAGACTTGACCGACTCGGTCAACGCCATGGCCGGCAACTTGACGGCCCAGGTGCGCAACATCGCCGAAGTCACCACGGCCGTGGCGCGCGGCGATTTGTCGCGCAAGATCACGGTGGACGTGAAAGGTGAAATTCTCGAGCTGAAGAACACGATCAACACGATGGTGGACCAGTTGAACGCCTTCGCCGCGGAAGTCACCCGCGTGGCTCGCGAAGTGGGCACGGACGGCAAGCTCGGCGGGCAGGCGCAGGTGCCGGGAGTCGCGGGCACGTGGAAGGATTTGACGGACAACGTGAACGTGATGGCGGCGAATCTAACCGAACAAGTGCGCGGCATCGTCAAAGTCGTCACCGCTGTGGCGAACGGCGAGCTGACGCAAAAATTGACCGTGAACGCCAAGGGAGAAGTGGCTGCCCTGGCCGAGACGATCAACAACATGACCGGCACGCTGGCCATCTTTGCCGATCAGGTCACCACGGTTGCGCGCGAAGTCGGCGTGGAAGGGCGCTTGGGCGGCCAGGCGAACGTGCCCGGCGCCGCGGGAACCTGGAAAGACTTGACCGGCAACGTGAACCTCTTGGCCGACAACTTGACCAACCAGGTGCGCGCCATTGCGGAGGTTGCCACGGCCGTTACCAAGGGAGACCTGACACGTTCCATTCAGGTCGAGGCCAGCGGCGAGGTCGCGGAGCTAAAAGACAATATCAACACCATGATCGACAACCTGCGCCTCACCACGGACCGCAACACGGAGCAGGACTGGCTGAAGACCAACCTGGCGCGCTTTACGGGCATGCTGCAAGGGCAGCGCGATCTGGCCACGGTCGGACGAATGCTGCTGTCCGAACTGGTTCCTCTGGTCAACGCGCAGCAAGGCGTGATCTACCGGATGGAAGCGGAGGAGTCCGCCGGAATGACGTTGCTTTCCGCCTACGCGGACGACTCGACGAACGGGCACCCGCAGCGCTTGCATATCGGTGAAGGACTTGTGGGGCAGTGTGCCACGGAGAAACGCAGCATGCTCATCACCCAAGTGCCGGAACGAGCTGTCCCGATTCACTCGGCTTTGTTCAAGACTCCGCCGCAAAACGTCATCGTATTGCCTGTGCTGTTCGAGGACAACGCCAAGGCGGTTATCGAACTCGCATCCTTAAGCGCGTTCACCGCTTCCCAACTGGCGTTCCTGGAGCAACTGACAGCCAGCATCGGCATTGTGCTGAACAGCATCGAAGCGACCATGCAGACCGAATCCTTGCTACAACAGTCGCAGCAACTTGCTACGGAGCTCCAGACGCAGCAAAGAGAATTGCAACAGAAAAACGAGCAGTTGGCGCAAAAAGCGCAGCAGCTAGCCGAACAGAACGTCGAAGTGGAACGCAAGAACCAGGAAATTGAACAGGCCCGGAGGGCATTGGAAGGAAAGGCCAAGGAACTCGCGCTCACCTCCAAGTACAAATCTGAATTCCTGGCCAACATGTCACACGAACTGCGCACCCCCCTCAACAGCATTCTCGTCCTTGGCCAGCAGCTCACGGATAACCCGGACGGTAATTTGACATCCAAACAAGTGGAATTCGCCCGAACGATCCACGGCGCCGGGACGGATCTTTTGAACTTGATCAGCGACATCCTGGATCTCTCCAAGATCGAATCCGGCACGGTATCGGTACAAGCGGAAGACGTCTTCTTCAGCAGTATGCTCGAAATGGTTGGGCGCCCGTTCCGTCACGAGGCAGAGAACCGGCGGCTCAACTTTGAGATACGCACCGATCCCTTGCTGCCGCGCAGCCTGGTGACGGACCCGCGGCGGCTGCAGCAGGTGCTGAAGAATTTGCTGTCCAACGCCTTCAAATTTACCGACCACGGCGGTGTGCGGCTCTCCGTGTTTGCAGCATCGGGCGGCTGGAGCGCCGACCACCCGATCTTGAGCGGCGCAGCCTCCGTCATTGGATTTGAAGTGACCGATACAGGTATCGGTATTCCCACTGAAAAACAGAGGATCATCTTCGAGGCCTTCCAGCAGGCGGATGCCAGCACGAGCAGAAAATACGGCGGGACTGGGTTGGGGCTGGCGATCAGCAGGGAACTGGCGACTCTCCTGGGCGGTGAGATTCAATTGCGCAGCACATCGGGTCAGGGCAGCACCTTCACTCTTTATCTGCCCCAAACTTACTTTGGCACGTCCGCACTCAACGTCGGGGTGAGAGAGGTTGAACTTGCCGCGGCGGCGCAGGGCCAGTTGCCCGCAGTGGCTCTCGCGGGCGTGACTGCGGAACGTATCGAGGACGACCGCGAAGGTCTACAGCCCGAGGATACCACCCTGCTCATAGTTGAAGATGACCCACATTACGCCAGGGTTTTGTGCGATCTGGCCCGCGACAAAGGCTTCAAGGTCCTGGTTGCCACGCATGGCGCGGAAGCTTTGGCCCTCGCCCGCGAGTTCCACCCCACGGCCATCTCCCTGGATGTTTTTCTCCCGGACATGCTCGGCTGGACCGTGCTGAATCATCTGAAGCAGGATCCGGCACTGCGGCATATTCCCGTGCAGATGCTTACGATGGACGAGGACCGGCAGCACGGGTTAACTCGCGGAGCCTTCTCTTTCATAACTAAACCTACGACGCCCGACGCGCTGGATACTCTGTTCGACCGCATCAAGGAATATACTTTGCCGCGCCGCAAGCGATTGCTGGTTGTGGAGGACAATCCCGCCGAGCAGCTCAGCGTGGAGGAACTGTTGGGCCACGACGATATTGATTTGACGATGGTTACAACCGGCGCCCAGGCTCTGGCGCTGGCCGGGGAGCAGGCGTTCGATTGCATGGTGCTTGACCTGCGCCTCCCTGACATGTCGGGGTTTGAGGTGTTGGAATGCCTGCGTGATACGCCTTCACTGACGGATTTGCCGGTGGTAGTGTTCACAGGGAAGGAATTGTCTCCGGAGGAGGATTCACGGCTCCGCACCCTGGCGCGCAGCGTGGTGGTTAAGGGCGTGGAGTCGCCGGAACGCTTGCTGGACGAGACCGCATTGTTCCTACATCGCGTGGTAACCGATCTGCCCCCCGAAAAACAGAAAATGCTCGACCAGTTGCACCGCTCTGACGATGCCCTGTTTAATAAGAAAGTGCTTATCGTGGACGATGACGTTCGGAACATTTTCGCTCTGAGCAGCGTCCTCGAGCGTCGTGGGATGTGCGTCCTCACGGCAGGGACGGGTCGCGAAGCCATCGCCACGATTGAATCGACGCAGGAAATTGCCATTGTGCTGATGGACATCATGATGCCGGAAATGGACGGGTATGAAACCATGCAGGTCATCCGGCAAAACCCTTCGTTCCGGCGTTTGCCGATTGTGGCTCTGACCGCCAAAGCCATGAAGGGCGATCGCGAAAAATGTCTGGAGGCCGGCGCGTCGGAATATTTGGCTAAACCCGTGAATACTGAGCAGCTGCTTTCCGCTTTGCGAATGTGGCTTCACAGGTAGATTGAATATCTCAGGCGCCGATGAACGGTTCGCCGAGTTGAGAACAGAGAGAAACGATGCCGCCCAAAGAAAAGGTTAACATTCTGATGGTGGACGACCAGCCGGCGAAGGTCATGAGCTACGAAGCCATCCTCGCCGACTTGGATGAGAATCTCCTCAAGGCCAATTCCGCAAGAGAAGCGCTGGAAATTCTCTTGAAGAACGATATTGCCGTGGTGCTGATGGACGTGAGCATGCCGGATATGGATGGGTTTGAAATGGCGGAAATCATCCACCAACATCCGCGATTTCAGGAAACCGCGATTATTTTCATTTCGGCAGTTCACTTGACCGACGTGGACCAGCTCAGAGGATACCAACGGGGAGCGGTGGATTATATTTCCGTCCCCATCATCCCGGAGCTTTTGAGAGCCAAAGTTAACACATTCATTGACCTTCACCGCAAGTCACGGCAACTGGCAGCACTGAATGTGGAGTTGCGGCGTCTGTCGATGAGCTTGATTACGACGCAAGACGAAGAGCGCCGGCGCATTGCCAGGGAGCTGCATGATGGCCTGGGACAAGAGCTCACGGCGTCCAAGATCATACTGCACGAAATTCTTCAGCAGGAAAGCGCCAGGTCGAAAGAAGATGCGATTCGAGAAGTCAGCGGGATGATAGACGGGATGCTACAGCAGATTCGCAGTATATCTTATCTTCTGCATCCTCCCCTGTTGGACGAAATCGGTCTTCGCTCGGCGTTGGGTTGGTTTTTGGACGGGCTGACGAAGCGGGGCGGCATCCAAACATCCCTTGAGACTCAGCCTGTCGATTTCCCCCGCCTTGCGCCCGAGGTGGAAACAGCATTATTCCGCATCATTCAGGAAGCTTTGACGAACGTCTTCCGGCATGCTCGAGCGCAAAACGTGTGGGTCACGCTAACGGAGGGGAAAAAAGAGATCGCCGTCGCGGTTCGCGACGATGGCGTGGGTGTGCTGGAGAATACGGCACAATTTCGTCCCGGAAACACTGGGGTGGGGATCGCCAGCATGAGGCAGCGAGCCAAGGAGTTGGGCGGGGAAATGCGCATCCTGAATGCCAGTCCCGGCACGATCGTTGAGCTCGTGATTCCTATTCCGGCGGCCCAATCTCCGGGTACTCCGCAACGCGCTCAATCACTCGCTCACTGGTCTTAGGTTTCTGATTGCTTGGATTCTTGGCGGCTGTTCGGGTCCTGATGCCGTTCAGCTGCCGTTGCCGTGTCGTCGCTGAAGAATGTGCCTCCCTCCAAGAGGCGCTCAATGGCGATTACGAGGTCCCGTGCCACTTGTGATTTTTGGACATAGCCGTGGGCGCCGGTATCGCGAATTTCCGACTTCAGCCATTCCGAATCATGCACGGTAAAGATCAAGACGCGGCAATCGAGATTGAGTTTAGCGATCCGCCGCGCGGCTTCCAGCCCGCTCATTCCGGGCATCGTAATGTCCAGGACCACGACATTTGGCTTCAGGGAATTGACAAGTTCGAGAGTCTGGCTGCCGCTCGCGGCTTCGCCGCAAATATCCCACTTCGGCCGCATCCTGGCCAGAAGCCTCCGAATTCCTTCGCGGACGATCTCGTGGTCATCCGCAATTACCACGCGGGGGCCCGATTGAGGATTCGTGCCGTGCCTGAGGGGCTGAGGACTCGCATCTATTTGTTGGTCTTTGATCAATTTTTCACCAATTGGAAAGCTTTCTTCTAGGCGGACATCGCCGCCGCGCAACCCGCGACTGGAATCGTAACCGTGATTGTTGCGCCATCGCCCGACGAGGTTATTTCAAGCCTCCCGCCGAGAAATCTCACACTCTCACTCATGCCGCGGAGCCCCATACCCAGGGGAGAAAGTCCCCCGTGGCTCGGGCTGAGAAGTTCAGACGGCATTCCTTTGCCATTCTCGCTGATTATGAGAACAATGCTCTCATTTTTCGTCAAGAGCTGTACTTCGGCTGCGCTGCCGCCGGAATGGCGGTGCGCGTAGTCTTGCACGGCATCAACCATTTTCCGGAATTGCCCCTCGCCGCGGCGCAATCTCGCCTCGGTTTCCAGCGCCAGCGACCTCTGCTGCAGGCTGGCCACGCTGCGGAGACGCTCGTCAACGCTTGAAAGCTGCGAATAGCTCTCGCCGGGCACGACGGCCGAGTGCTCCGCGCAGATTCTGTGGAAGGGTTTTTCGTCTTCTATTCCCGGGAAAGACTCCAGTGAATAGGCGCAACACAGCGAAATGGGATAGGCATCCGCCAGCACATTCCATAATTGTTCCAGATGGATCGCAGAGCTTTTCTGGCCCGCTTGCCACAAGAGAGAGGCCATCTCGTCGTGGATGGCGACGGGCCGGTCATGTTTCGCGCATTGCCTGGCTTGCGCGACCAAGCTGCCAATCAGGCTCTTGAAGCGTCCCGGATCCGGCGCGTCATTGATTAAGAGTTCGGACAAGGCTTCGGTTGCATCTACTTCGATGAAACCACCGCTTTGAGTGATCTCCCCGACATCCACGCCTTGCCGATACAGGCGATCGGCCAAATCATCCCGGTGTTCCTGAGTGCCGATTACGACTGCGGGATTTCCGGAACTGAGCGCGCCGCCAATGAATTGGGACAATTCGTCAAGAAGGAACCCGTTTTCCCTGTAAAGCAAAACCACGTGCCCGCTACGGATGTCCGGAGGAAATTTTACGGGCGTACTATTAGTGGCGGCATTTCGATTTCGATATGCGCTATCCATCTTGACTACTCCCCCGGGTGAATTGATCACAAGTCAGGATACCTTTTCCCTCTGGCGCTTCTTCCAGAGGAGCCTGCGCTAGCCCTGGGACATCTCGAATTTGGTGCGACTGGTGGCGCAAAGACGAATGCGGTACGCGCTTTCTACGAACTTGCGGCTACCGAGTCTAATTTTATATCTATACTTTTATGCTTCGGTTGAGGATTGGTCTATACACTGAAAACCTTACCCTCTGTCCGAATAACCTTGTAGCGGACAGCAACTCATGCTCTCCGGGCAGGGCATCCCAATTGTGGAATCAAAGATGAGCCGGGGAAGGTGGAGGGATAGGGGGCCCGAGAAGGTAAAATTAGATTTGTCCAGATAGCAATACGGTCACCTGCCTAAGCCCAGCTACCAATGAAATAAATCTTTCTCCGAATAGATGAGCCTCATGTCACCATTCGTGTCAATTGCGCCCGTGCCATGCTCCTGCCGTTCGAACTCCTTCCTGGTCGCGAATCGCGCAAATTACGACCCATTCCAAGTCCTTGATTCCATAGGTCTTGCGGAGCACGTCAAAGGCTCCCAATTCTCTCGCCTTACAGTAGCCGAGGGAGTCAAATTGATCAGACTCCAGGCCCGTAACCACAATGCGCGCCTGCGACCGAACACTTTTTGCTGCGGCCAGCAAGTCCTCGTATGTGCCATCGAGGAGCCGATTTTCGCAGAAAATCAAGAGTACATTCTCTTGCGCGAGGGCCCTGCACGCCTGCTTGATTGACCGGAATGGCTTGAGAGCAATGCCTTTCGAATCAAGAAGGTTGGTAAACCTTTCCCAGATGGCTCGGTCGGAGGAGCCAATCATCACTTGCATTTTGCCTTCCATCGCAACCTCCAAGGCGGCGTTTCGGGATCGGCAAACATCCGATTCGCGCAGTGGATGAACCGGCGCCAATCGCCTATTCCAAACTAGATTTTCATGCTTCTTTCAAAGAGCAGGCTTGGCATAGTTATACGAATCGCGCATGCCGCGCCATAGGCTGAATTCTGTAGTTCGGCGTGGGAATACCCTGAAGCGTCCTCCCGGCCCTGCGCTCTCCCGTCGAACCGGGACTTCCCCTTCAAAGCCGGATTTTATTCGCGAGGAAAGTGAACTCCAAAGTAGCCTGAGTGACTATGTACTGTCGCCCCAATTGGGGGAAAAGGGCATAAGCCAGTCCTTTCCCTAAATTCAGGAACAGGGAGAATCCACCAAATCGGGTTCGCCCCGGGAAATCCAATTCGAAATCTCCCGGCCCAATGGCAAGGCGCTGCTCGGGCGACATGGAAGCCCAAATACGGTATTCCACCGATTGATTGGCATCGCCGTTGAGGGCAAACTGCGCAGCTGTCAGGGTGCCCAGAGGCAATCATCGACCGGGCACACAGAAACGAATTGACGGAGATAAGCACGATGAACGTTCACACCTCTGCTGATTTCTCTTGTCCGGCATGCCGGAGTTCGCGTGTGTCCCGGTTTGAATCTGAAGGGATTGTTGAGCAGATGTTTTTGAGGATCGTCCGGATAAGTCCGTTTCTATGTCAGGCGTGCGACAGGCGCTTCTTTATGTTCGTTGCGCCATCCAGATTGAGTCGCCCGGAAGCACTCCGAGCGTGGGACGACGCTCAGCGAAGCAAATCCATCTTGTCCTCGATTTAACCGGGCGCTCCTAATTGCCTTGAATTGGATCCTTCACCCCCATCCCCTCGAGGGCCATTCTCTATCGCAGAAGGAAATTTCCGATCGGAAATAGACAGCTCAATTCTGCACCAGCACACTCATTGCGTACGATCGATGGCCGGAGTGGCGGGGACGCGGAGAGGTTTTAAAAAAAGCGGCGCATTTGCCAGAAATGTTTGTTTCACAAATGAAAATGCAGTTCACGAGCATGCTCAGGTCTGGCTTCTTCGCGCTCCGAGCGAACGGCTCGGCTCAGGACCCATTCAATGTCCGTGGGTTGGCAAGGGAATGGGATAACGCCAAATGCCCCCATTCGCGCAGTGGCCAGGTGCTCATTCCAGTCATCCATGTGGGAAATCACAACAATCTTTACTCTTGGGTCCAAAGACCACATGGAATGAAGCAAGTCCTGGAACGTTCCATCCGCCAGGTGACTATCCCAGAAGATTAGGCCCACGGATTCCCGCGCTACGATTTCCTTGCAGTCTGCAAGGCTTGAAGCACATGCATAATCAATCCCATTCGCTCCGAGCATCTGGGCAAGCGCGCGGCGCCACTCCAAATCGCTTGATAAAATTACTGCTTCCCATAGTATGCGCATTTTCACGCCCCCGATCGAAGGTAGGTCCCCCACCTCATCAGGCTAGCGAGCAGGATGTGAATTGGCCATCCTATTGAATCTGTATTCGATCCCTGTCGTCGCTGTAGTCCGCCGCGCGAGCGCTCCACACCGGCGGTCATTGTCCTCCTACGGCAAATTTCCGGTTCGTGTACAGATGACACCGTATGGAGAGTGATCCAGTCGTGCCATAAAATTGAGCTCCCTCCGGAAACCATTGCAGCTCCAAAGGGGGAGGATCCGGGACTGGATCCTCCCCCTTTGTTTAGTGCTGGAATCGACTGTAAGTTCCTATCTCAAGCTTTCGGGTGCGAGGACGCGCGTTCCAATTGCTCCCCAGGTCTCACCGTTGCCTCTTGCGCGTGTAGAGTACGAACGGGGAGACGCGGGGACAATACCGCATGGGGCGCATACCCGGGTGACTGCCTCCCCAGTTGCGTCGCCCGGTCGCCGCCATAAACGAGCTGAAAATCTGTTGGCGGGGAGGGCTGGTACAGTGTTCTCCTTAAGCTAATTACAGCATACCGCTAATAGACCAAACGCAGGGTAACGAGGGATAATACCTGATTATTGAGGGGGATTTGGCTTGAAAACGGCCGGGAAGGGCACTCAGGTTGCGGGATTTGAAAACGGTCGCGAATCGTGTTGGCTGATACCAAACGAATGTGAAAAGTTCGATCGGTGCTGAGGGTGATTCCGCAGATGAATGGATCTTGCCGGTGAAGGAACAGGATCTCGTCTTCGGGGCGCACTCTGGTGACGGCAAAGCTTTTTGCTTGTTGTTTGAGCCCCATCTTCCCCGGATCTATCTCTCGGCTGCCAAGATTAAGCGCAATCATGAGGATGAGTCTTTGATGCGCGCCCGAAAACGCGGGACCGAAATCGTGGAAGGTTCTGGGGAACGTTCCCGAAAAACTTGGATGCAGGAACGAAGGGATCTAGTGCTGGATTTAAGACTTGCCACGACTTGCTAGGGGGATATAATTCTAGCAAGTTGATTGCCGAAGCCAGGGCTCTTAAAATGTTAAATACTCACCCGAGAAATATGACCCAGTCCCACAGTAAGCGAAGGCACGATTCAGAATCGGCCAAACCATTCGGAAATGATGCCATGCCCGGACCGAAATCTTGGGGGAATTCCATGAAAAGTTTACGAATTCTGATTGCCGATGATCACGACCTGGTTCGCCGGGGGATCAAATCCCTGATCGAGTCGCGGCCAGAATGGCAAGTTTGCGATGAAGCTCATTCCGGGCGCGAGGCAGTCGCCAAAGCGGAGGAACGAAAACCCGACATCGTGGTTCTGGACATCGCCATGCCGGAACTGAATGGACTGGAGGCCGCCCGAAGGATCCGGAAGGTGTCGCCCAACAGTGAAATACTGATTCTGTCCATGCATTACTCGGATCAGCTGATAAAAGATATCCTCGATGTGGGCGTGCGCGGCTTTGTCGTGAAATCCGATTCCGATCGCGATCTGCTTGTCGCCATTGAAACACTCTCGAACCACAAGCCATTCTTCACCTCCATGGCCACCGAGGTGATGCTGACGAATTTCCAGCGGCCCGGATCCATTCCCGCTCCGGGAGAAATGCGCAGCAGCCGGTTGACTTCACGAGAGCGCGAGATCGTGCAATTGCTCTCGGAAGGAAAGAGCAGCAAGGAAGTGGCCTCTTCGCTTGGCATCAGCGTGAAGACCGCGGAAACGCACCGGGCCAACATCATGCGCAAGTTGGAAATACACTCGGTGAGCGAATTGGTGAGGTACGCGGTCCGCAACCAGATCATCGAGGCTTGAAACGCGGTTGTTTCTGAGGACGAGTGGGCCGCCCTTTGGCATTCCGCAGAGTCTTCTTCACTACGTGATCCTGCACTACGCCAGTACATCCGCTCTGAATTAAGGTTGTGAACTTGGGGCGCCCTGTCCTTCTGTCACGAAACGTGACAGATGGGCAGCCGCAAATTCAAAATCAAAGGCCGGGCCACCCGCGGCCCTGCGGACAAGGAAGGGGTCTTTCGTCGGAGTTCTTGAAAATGAGCTCTGTGGCTTTGTCTCGGTGAAACGGACGGAAATGCAGAGACGATGCAAGAATTGCATAGGTACAGTACCAACTACAGGGTACGCGCGGATGGGCCATAAACACACTAATTTGCCTGATTTCAATCACTTATCAGCCCAATTTTTTCTGTGGAAAGTTGGTAGTGTCCGTGCCCTTGTTTCTTTTAACGGCCCTAACGAAAGGAACCGAAGGGGGGACTTCCATGGGCGTCATCAACCCAATGTTGCAGCACAATGAGAGTGAGTGGTCTACGGACCGGCCAGTAGCCATTGAGGCTCATCACCGAGGTCAATCCAAAACGCTCTGGGTGTTGGTTGTGGTACTGGCCGCTGCGCTGGGAGCGCTGGCCTACTACGGCTATCATATGGTCAAGAATCAGGATGCCCAAATCACCCAGTTGTTCGGAAGCCAGAGCACATGGAGCACGCTCGGCCAACGCGTGGACTCCGCCGAGGCCAAACTGCAAGATCTAGCTGGCGATTGGCAAGGCATAGGGCAACGCATGACGAAGCTGGAAGGCAGAGTCGCTGCTGATGTCAAGCAAACTCGCGTGTATGCGGAAAAACTGACACAGCAGTTGCACCAGCAAATGATTGCAGAGATGGATGCCCGCACTTCCACCCTCGACGCCAGGCTCCGCCAGGTTGAATCCGAACAGACGGCTCAACATGCGCAGATGGCGCAGGCCGAGGCGAATCTCAAGCAGGACATTTCCGCCGTTCGCGAGGAAAATGGCCGCGATCTTTCCGGTGTTCGCCAGCAGGAAGAAATCAACTCTCGTGACTTCAGTGCACTATCTCGAAAGCTCGACCGGGAACGGATCGATTTCGAGCTGGCGAAAGGACAAACCAAGGAGCTGCTTCCCGGCATCTCGCTGCGAATCCGCGGAATGGACCCTGCGTATCAGCGCTACCATGGCGCGTTGTGGCTGCTGCAAGACCACCGGACGGTGTGGCTGCGGGATCAAAGTGTGCATGAACCAGTGCGTTTCTTTCACAAAGACGGCGGGGAGCCGTATGAATTGGTTGTCACGGACGTGACCAAGAAGGCCGTGGTTGGATACCTCTTGGCTCCCGCCAAGCCCGACGCTGCAGCCGGCGCATTGGTCGGTCAGCAATCATCTGTCGCCACTTCAGCCCACGAATGACGGTCCGCGAAAGACTACGATTCTGGCTTCGTGACGGTGCCGGACCGATTGAAACCTTAGCGCAGCTGGTTGAAATAGATATATGTTAAATTGGGCGTGCGGCCCGCACTTTGGCATTCCGCAGGATCGTCTTTACTGGGGGATCCTGCACAACTCCCGTACGTCCACTCTGAATTAAGATTGTGAACTTGGGGTGCCCTGTCCTAGACGCCTTTTCAAGGGCGGGGCTTTTGGTTCGATTGGCCAAGCCTAAAGGATTGAGGTGCCGCTACGGACTGCGCCACCTCCGCTTCACGATCCCCTGAATTGATGCAGGTCTTGAGAACCAAATCAAAAGCCCCGCCCTTCTAAAAGCGAAGGACGGGCCACCCGAAGTTCAAATACAAAGCCCGGGCCACACGCCCGTTATCAGCTTTTCCATCGACCTTCTTAAGACCAGAAGCGGTTTTTGCACGTTGGCCCAGCTGTCATGCGAGATTTTATTTAAGTCCACCCTCCTCATTAAACTGTTGAACTACCCCATCGCGATACCACAGGTACTCACTTCTGGCTGTTCAATTTCGAACATGTTGTATGTGGTCACTTTTGATCATCTAGACGGCTTTGGCGTATGAGTCTACGATTCCTGATTAGAGGAAGACCTGAATGGCCAAGCGCGGTCTCGATGTTACAAATGGTGTCAGTCACGCAGTTCTCCGCAAAAAGTTCCGTACTGGGATGACTTTTCGGAACTACCGAGACAAGGATGTAATTTTTTCGCAAGGAGATCATGCTGATTCTGTCTTCTACATTGAGAGCGGGACGGTGAAGCTCACGACGGTCAGCACGCGCAAGAAAGCAATTATCGCCATCCTACAGCGAGGCAGCTTTTTGGGTGAAGGTTGTCTTGCAGGGCAAACTCTGAGGATTTGCACGGCGAGATCCATTGGACAATCCAATATCATTCGACTGCAAAAGGAGAGAGTGGTTCGCACGCTCAAGAGAGACCCGCAGTTTGCAACGCTGTTCGTTGGCTATTTGCTTTCCCGGGTTGTTCGGATTGAGGAAGACCTGATAGATCAATTCTTCAATTTCAGCGAAAGGCGACTGGCGCGGGTTCTGTTGTTGTTTGGGGAAATAACCAAGGAATCGAAGTCGGACTCCGCCCTGAAGGTGAGTCAATCAACCCTGGCGGAGATGGTCGGTACCACCCGCCCAAGGGTAAGTAAATTCATGAACGATTTTAAGAAGAAGGGCTTGGTCAGCTACAACGGCGGCTTGCAGATAAACAGCGCGCTGGTCATAGCGTTCCTGGAAAATCGCCCCATGTCCGTCAAGAAAACGTAGACCCTAAAGCAACGGAGGAAAGAGATGAAAGTAAAACAGCTAACGCTAAAGCAGCAGTCTTCCGTCGCCTGTCCTACGTGCGGTGTGGCTGCCGGGAAGCGGTGCGCTCTCATTGCTGGCGATTTACGCAACGAGCCGCACCCACACCGGAGGCCCTTGGCGGCTGAGGCCCTGGAAAAGAAAAGCTAATCAGGTTCGGTGTAGAACGTGCCCAAAAAGAAAGAATCAGACGCGGCTTGGTTGGCACGACTCAAGCGAGAGCTTGCGAAGGCCCTATCTTACGAAGTCTGTTCGGGAGAAGGCGACGAAGAAACAGATCGCGTCATGGAACGCAAGTTAGTTGAGCCTCGACAACCCGGTTTTCAGGGATGGGTGTGGACGGGTGGCCCGCCCTTCGGCATTCCGCAGGATCGTATTCACTGCCGGATCCCACACTACTCCCGTACGTCCACTCTGAATTAAGATTCTGAACTTGGGGTGCCCTGTCCTAGACGCCTTTTCAAGGGCGGGGCTTTTGGGTTCGGCCTTCTCTGTCCAAATGGTGATTCGCAGTTTCCGACGAAGGAACGAAAGTCAAAAACCCCACCTGTCACGAGGCGTGACAGATGGGGCACCCGCAAATTCAAAATCAAAGGCCGGGCCACCCGTCCCGGTATGTTGCGGGGAGATCATGCCATCAGGCCGATGCCTAGTTATCCCACACATTGATGATGCCTCCGCAATCTGGTTATGTGCGGGCCAGCAGCGGTAACCCCGACGAACAATAAAAAGTAAAAATGAGGGGCCATTACAGCCCCTCAGTAGATTCGTAAGAATTTTACTAGTATGATAATGGGAGTACGATTATGGAAGGGTTGAGAAGTAGGCAGCTTGACGCAGCACCACCAGAACCACTGCCGAATGCGTATTGAACGTGGAATGTCGTCGGTTGTCCTGGTGGTACAGGTACAAAATAGGTTGCGCTCATTGACATGTTAACATAACCTTGTGAGGAGTAAGCACCTAAATTGTGACCACCGTTGTTAAATGTGGGATCAAATGTCATAAAACAACTCGCATTGTATGTCTGTACGAACGCTGTCAAAGTCACTATGTCCATAGCGAATCCACTCGGTCCAGGCGGTGCACTCATGACTGTAACAGCGAGTGGTCCATTAGGAAAATCTCTCAACACGCCTGTGTCACCACCTTGCTCACCGAACCCTTGATTTTCATTAATGGCTGGAACGATTGTAGGTCCCGCCGGTCCAGTCGGTCCTGATGGACCCGGAACCTTTGAGTCTAATCCTGCTGGGCCTGCTGGGCCCACTTGACCTTGTGATCCCATTATCCCTTGCGGACCTGCCGGACCCGCTGGTCCAAGTGGACCTTGAATACCTGGAAATCCCATTATCCCTTGCGGACCTTGAGAACCTGTTGCACCAGCAGCCGCAAGCAGTTCCCATTCTCCGCTTGGCAACATATTGTTTGGTCCAGGCTCACTTACACAGGTTTGCGTACCGGAGGATACGGTCAAGGTTATGGGTGTACCGCCGTTGGGATTGCAGTTTCCTGACCCTGGATTACACAGATAGTTAACCCCATTCAACGAAAAAATGGCATAGGCTACGGTCCCTGCTTTGAACTCTGTTCCGCTAGGACTGGCATAGGGAGCTGTAGATGATAATAGATTATCACTACTGACAATAGAGTTGGGTGGCAGCAGTGCCAGTGCTGCACCGTTGAAGGTTCCCCCAGTGATTGATGTAATCTGATAAGTGCCTGGGGAAACCGGACTTGTCACAAATGTTCCACTCGCCGTAACGCCAGGACCACTGAAAGAAAAATTGAACGTAATGACGCTAGTGCCTTGTGGGTAGGCACATCGCCAAGTTTCACCTTGATCCGATACAACGTCATTTAGAGCATAAGGTACTGGGTTCCAAGGACCGCGTGCAACTAATCCCGGAATGCCTTGTGGCCCCGCTGGACCTGCCAGACCCGTTGCTCCTGCTGGACCCGCTGGCCCTGTAGCACCATCGTTACCATTCACACCAGCTGGTCCTTGAGAACCTTGTGTACCAGTTAATCCTGTTGGACCTGTAGCACCAGTATTACCTGCTGGTCCTACTGGGCCTTGAGCGCCCGTAGCTCCTCCCGGACCTATCGGACCTGTAGCTCCTATAGGCCCCGTTGGTCCTGTTAATCCTATTGGACCCTGTGCTCCTGTAGCACCAGTCGGACCTATTGCGCCTGTTTGCCCTGTTGCTCCCGTCAATCCAATTGGACCCACTGGACCTGTATTCCCTATCGGACCCTGGGGACCAGTATTTCCTACCGGACCTTGAGCACCTGTTTGCCCAGTTGGCCCGGTCGCACCAGTTGGACCTGCCGGACCTGTTATACCAATTGGACCTGCTGGTCCTGTTGCGCCAATTGCTCCTGTAGAACCTATAGGACCAGTTAATCCAATCGGACCCGCTGGACCGGTAGCTCCTACAGCACCCGCTGGTCCACCTGGCCCTGTTGGTCCGGGCAACCCTGCTGGGCCTTGTGGTCCTGCTGGCCCAGCTGGACCCGTAATACTCAAGCCCATAGGCCCTGCTGGCCCTTGTGGACCAGCTACGCCAGACGGACCTTGAGGACCCGCTGGCCCTGTCGTAAGGTTAGGCACTAATGAAACATCTAACACAGAGGCAATATCAGATTTTATCGTCACAGTAGACGTGCTGGTGACCCATTGACCCGTAGATACACTGATGGCGATGATATGAGGACCTGGTGTGAGACTAAAGGTTTGCGGAGTCAATTGTCCGGTAGCTTTACCGTCAATTGTTATACTGGCGAGATCAGGAAAACTTTTTACTGTTAATTTCCCAGAATCAATTATTTGCGCTTGGAGCGAGGTTACAGAGAATAACAGTAGAAGCAGAGCTGGGAACACCCTTTTCATATTTTTCTCCAAAGAACCTGCTCTGCGGTGCAGGTTACCCCCGTAATTGCCTTCGTTTTCGTCTGGACTGATTTCTACTACTGGGTGTGTATTGGCCCAGTTCTTTGCGCGTTTCGCCGTCATGCGACGCAAAACCTTGTCATAAATGGTAGCAATCCAACAGCCATCCTCCACCAAGCGTGGAGACGCGGCAGGGACCTACGCCAGACAAAGCTCAAGGAGCAATTGACGGCAACAAGCAGCCGAAAACACAAGACGAAAAGGCCGCATCTTCTTGCGCACTTCTGGGAAGTGATTACCACCATTCGGATCAGACGTTTCGGCTTGCCGACGGATAGCAGAGGAAGAACGGAATTTAGTATTACTCAGATAGTAAAAGTTTGACAGATTTAAAAACCGCTTCTGTAATTATTCAAGTCTCGCCTCCGTATTGAGGCTGTACACTCGCAGGGACAGCTCGGATTCCTCTACCAAAGCCGATCAGATAAACATCTAGTAAAATAACTTGCAGATTAACTTAGCTGTAAGCCGGATTGTTTGAGCAAAGCTGACGCATTCAGCGACCAGTTGGATTTCAGGGTCGCTTTTGAGCAGAGAGGTAGAAGGACTCTACACTCTAGACACCGAGACGACACCCGACCTTACGCCGGATAAGCGCGAACAACGGGCACTTCCCTAAGGGTACCCGTTTTTATTTTGAGATCGTGCCGTCGTGCAATGTTCGCCTATGGGCACACCCTGCCAGGTGACGGTCAAACGGGCGAATTGATGGCACCTGGGAGCCTCCGAGAGCGACGATCCGGGCACGGCATGACCTGGCCACTCCCTCGCCTTTTCCCTAGAGATCGTTGCATTGTGCTTCGGTGCGTTCGTTCTAATCAGTCTGTCAAACTGTTCCGAAGCCCAAAATGTTCCTAAAATAAGACCGATTCCGGCTTTCGGTCTTTTTCGCCTTAACCCCAGGAACCCGCATGGATATTGGTTAGAAATGGTGCGCCCGGAGAGATTCGAACTCCCGGCCTTCTGGTTCGTAGCCAGACGCTCTATCCAGCTGAGCTACGGGCGCATCGCGAAAATCCCTTGTAATACTGCGTTTTCAGCGAGACGACCTGAACCCGGATAAGTCACTGCTTACCTCCGGTTTACCTGCCGCTGCCAGTTCGCGCAAGGGATTCAACATGGAGTTGGCATTATATACCACTGGCGGCCATAAATAAGAAGGCCCGAAGGGGATCGATCTTACCGACAAATACTGTTTCTTGGGACCTTTCCGAGTCTAGAAATATAGGGGCGTCGTTCGCGAACTCGATCGCCAATCCAATGAGTAGAGAGCCACCAAAATGGCCACCGATCCAATCCCACGGAGATCGCTGTAGAACGGCGATAGGAGATCTAGTCAATTTCCACTTGTTGCCTAGGGGGTCCTCCTCTTTGGCATTCTTTTTCCCGCGGACATATCTTTATCGCAACAACGCGGCGCTATCTCTCAATGATACAAGAGGATAGCCATTCGCCCCTTATCGCATCACAGTCGTTCGTCCGGCAATCGAAATGCCTCTAACAAGCCGTGGCAGGCGACGGAATCAATACCGAAAATGCCGTAAACGGTAAGAACCGTAGGGGTTCTGACCGGCAGAGAGTTAAGACGATCGCCTATATCGATCTCGGCTCTCGCAACGGCGGCATGCTTATCGATGTCAGCGAGGGCGGATTGTCATTCCAGGGGATTCACCCTCTCCAGGCCGGTCAGGTTTTCTCCGTCGATTTCAAGTTGCCCGGCATCGATAAATCTTTCAAGACCACTGGTCAAATCGTTTGGTTAAACGATTCGAGAAAGGCCGGTGGCCTGCGCTTCGTCGAGCCTTTGGAAGAGACAAGGAATCTACTCAAGGGATGGCTTTCGGAAATGGCGGCGGAGAATCTTGACGTGCAGCCTGTTACTCACCCTCGGAGAATCGATATGGAAACTAGTCAGCATTCCATGCTCCCGCGCGCGGCCGCCCAGTCGAATCGTCCATCCACAGCGGGGAATAGGACTCTATCTGAATTGCTGCGAGATTCCTCCCTCTCCCGAGAAGCGATCATTTCAGTGGTCAACGCCAGTCGGTCGGCGAACACCGCGGCTCCGTCCTCGGATTTGAAGCGAACTGCAATAATTCCGGACCGTCCACGGGCAGAGAAGAGCAGCCCCAGAAAGCTGCTCACTCCCGCATTAAGAATGCCCTTGGTTATTGCACTTGCGGCGCTGCTTTGCATGGCACTGTTTCAACACTTTCGCGGAAAGGCGTTTGGCATGTCTTCCCCGGCTCGTGGGGATTCCCCATTAGGGTTGGACGTGGAACGGGAGGGCGGAGATTTGCGGGTGGGTTGGAATCGAAATTCCGAAGTCCTCGCCAGAGCGATGAGCGGAACTCTTTCGATTGCCGACGGCCCGGTCCGAAAGGATCTGGCAATCGATGTCAGTGAACTGCGGGGTGGATACATCATTTACACGCCTGTGACGGATGACGTATTTCTACTTCTGCAGGTACTTACCAAGGACTCGGACCAGCCGCTGAGCGAGTCCGTCCGAATTGTTGCCGGCAAGACACCCTAGCTCGGGTTTCGGCGTGCAACCTAGTCGAGCGCCGATTCTTCTTTCTCCCCTGGAACATTCCAAGTACGTACGGGACTGGAACTCTTTTAATACCGTCAACGTCGGGCGGACCTTTCAGGTATTCTCTGCTTTCGGCTCATTGCCCCTCCGGGGTTGGTTTGAGGAGCACCAAAATGTAGGGCACGGCTCCGGCAAAGAGTTAGGAGGGTATGCCCTGGGCTCGAGTCGTCGCGATACTAGGTTTACGGTTGCGGGTCAGTTTAATCTCGTGAAACACCGCATGCAGGTCGGCCACATCCTGATAAGTCCCCCTTATCGGGACCTGAGCGAATCATGTCGAGAAAGAGATCCTTGTTATCCAGTGCATGGTGGTAGAGCCAGGCTAAATTCCAATGCAAGGGTGCAGCCGGTCAAAATTGAGACTGATCAAGAAGCGCGGGCCTGAGTCCATAGAATATGCGAGCGTGTGCACAAGTGGACAGACATCCAGTTTCAGGCAGTCTAGTATGAGTCACCTTAAAAATAGGGGAAACAATTTTCAGGTGCGGCACACACGGCGGGCTGCTTTTGGATGGAGAAATTATCTTGGTCATCATCAGGGCTAGGAAGAATTATTGACTCGAAACGATACAAGCGCCCTGCAAGTGAATCGGGTAACACAAAGCCCTCTCTTGATACTCGAACCGTATTGATGGTCCTCCACCCGGAGAGTCGAATCAAAAAGTCCACAAGAAAAGTTTTGACCAAGGAGGTCTGTAATGAAGCGATATTTTGTTATGGCGGCTTGTCTCTGGTTTGCCACGGGCGCAGTTTACGCTGCGACTAAGGAACAAAAGCGCCTCGAAAATTGCGGCAGTGTCATGCAAGAAGTATTGAACATCCCAGACAATCTTCCAAAGGAGGTTTTGTCAAAAGCCGAGTGCGTAATTGTGTTCCCATCCGTATTGAAGCTGGCGTTCGGAATGGGCAAAGAATACGGCCGCGGAGCGATGGTTTGCCGCACAGGCAAGGAATTCAATGGACCTTGGGGTTCCCCGGCAATGTACGCCTTAGAAGGCGACAGCATCGGGATGCAACTTGGCGGCGAAGCCACGGATCTGGTTCTTTTGGTCATGAACCAGAAGGGTCCGGCTTCCATTCTCAGCAGCAAGATCAAGCTGGGTGGAGACGCATCCGCCGCTGCGGGTCCCAAAGGGCGAGATGCTTCCGCAAGCACCGATGCCTGGATGCGGGCGGAGATCCTCAGCTATTCGCGTTCTCGCGGACTCTTTGCTGGCATTTCCCTAGAGGGTTCGACGCTGCGTCCAGACAATAAAGCAAACGCGCGGATTTACGGCCGCAAAATTTCAGCAAGAACAATCCTACTGGGCAACAGAGTTGCCATTCCCGCGGCTGGCCGCCATCTCGTTCATGTAATGCAAATGAATGCACCGCGAAATGAATCGAAGCAGCTTGCCTCAAAGTAGTCAATGTTGATGCTTCATTCGCCCAGAATGTGTCGGGCGCGAATGGCACTTCTGCGTGTAGCGTTTGGATGTGCCAAAAGTCTCTCTGTACGTGACTTACCAAGTTGCTGATTTTTCTTGGCACCGTTCCACGTTTGCGCCTGTTCGAAAATCA
This sequence comes from uncultured Acidobacteriota bacterium, assembly GCA_963813185.1. Classification (GTDB taxonomy): domain Bacteria; phylum Acidobacteriota; class Terriglobia; order Acidiferrales; family UBA7541; genus Palsa-360. Next base: position 266,941 of record CAWEYA010000014.1, on the reverse strand, counting down.
CAAGGTTTCGAATCAGTGGTGCCACATTCCGATAATCCGGTTCTCGCAGAGGTAAGGGAGCTTAAACAGTTCTCGCTTTCTCACTGCTTCTTTTTGCCGAAGAGGCCGCCAACCTGCTTGCCAAGATTCTGGATCTCTTGTCCGCTCGCCGGCACGCTACCGACGGCGCCTTTCACAATACTGCCAGCCATCGCGCCGACCTCTGGAATGAACTCTGGTTTCAACGTAGTGCCTTGAATCTTGAAGGGAATCCCGCCTTGGCTGCCCTTCTGGCCTCCGCCAGCTGAGGTCAGACCCACAATCCTGCCCATCGGGTTGTTCGAAGCGCTGAGGTGCGCCAGCATTAGAAAATTCAGCGCCTTATCCGCGCCGATCGTGCCGCTGCCAGTCATACTTCCGATGGCGGGCACCACCAGGTTAAGATTGTCAGAACGAATCCCCTGAGGAGCGATGCGAAGTTCGGAGCTGAATGTTTCGATCACCGTGTCCGATCCCTTCGGAATGCCTGCGAATGACGATAATGCGCCCATCTTTGCGCCCAGATCAAATCCCACAAGCTTCCCGTTCGAGAGCTTAACTGGCCCCGTGGTCACAAGTTTGTCCACGGGGCCGTTGATCGTTAGGTCCGCCTTCATCGTGCCCTCTTTGAGGGACGCACCCGAAGGCAGCGTGACTCCCACCGCTGGCAACACCGATTCCAGATCGGAAGCCGGCATGTCGGCTCCGATTAGTTTCATCGCCACGGACGGCGTTACGCCGGAATTGTTGAACGCCCCCGTCAGGTGCGCGACGGCCTTGCCGATGTGAACGTCTCCTTGCTTCAGCGAGCCGACCTGCGGCTTGAGCCCGTAGTCCATGTCGTAATCGACTTGCACTGGCTGACCGGCTGGCTCCCCGCCTGGAACGAGCTTCAGCTTGGTTGCCGTAATTTTTCCTTTCGAGTTCAACTGCTTGCCGTCGGAGGAGAGGGTTCCCACAAAATCCAACATTCCGGCGATTCCCGAGGATGGGTCCATGAACCCCGTCGTTGTCAGATTGAGGTTGCGGATTTCCAGGTTAGCTTCAAGGGGCGTTTGCGCCACGTCGGTTTGGTTCAGCGGCCCAGCTTTTCCGGTCAGCTTGATGCTGCCGTTCCCCGGGGCTGTTGCGGAAAACTGAAATGGGAATTGAGAAGTGTAAGAGAGATCGGACGCCGTGAGGTTCATCTGATCGTACTCATGCTGCTTGGCATTTGAGCCCGATTGACCAACGGTGAGCTTCCCGTTCCTGATCTCGATCTTCTGTACGGAGACATTTGCTGCCGAGCCGGATTCAGACGATGAGCCGGCAGGTGAGGCAGCGCCTTTCGCGCCCACGGTTGAGAAGTTCCACTCGCCGGAAGCAGAGCGCAGCAGCGTTACTTCGGGCTGATCGATGGTGACTCCGGTGACGTGGAGCTCTCGCGAGAAGATCAGCGGCACCATCTCGACGCCCACGGCGACGGATCTCGCGGTCAAGAAAGAGCCGGAGCCGAACTTCGGGTCTTCCGAGATGGCGATATCTTCGACCGATACGCCTCCCGAGAACAACGCTAGGCGGATGTTGCCTATCGCAACTTTGCGGGCGAGCGCGCTTTCCGCAGCCGACTCGACCTGCGGTTTAAATTTGTTCGCGTCAATAATAAATGGCAGCAAGAGGGCTACCAACAGGAGAAGTGCAATCAGTCCGCTCGCAATGTAGATAATTTTGCGTCCCATTTTCATTCTCCTTTGCTCGCTGTACTTCGCGCCTGCTCAAGGTTTCCGCCTGCGAGGCTATGGGATAGGAGATTCCGGCTCTGCATCTGGGAAAAAGGCTGCTTGCGCCGACGAACGCACAGGAGAGGGTCGGTTGATCTGGTAACTCACAACTCGCGAAATCATTTTATATTGGCCGACAATTCGTACGTCGGCTGTACTTTCCGAAGATGTCTGCATCCACATTTCTCCGACATAACCAAAAAGAAGGACAATGCGCACGTCTCTTAGCCACCAGGAGGAACTTCTTACAGGTTCGCCCTCGACGCGGTGAAGTAGGTACGTCTTGGCATCAACCCAAATGTTCCCGTGCAGGAGGTTCTTGGCATTGCGTCTTGGAAGCAATTCAAGCACATAGCAGTGGTGACCGTTCACATCCTCCTCGCGAATGAACCGGAAATCGTAGTTGTCATGCGAGATGTCGGTCGAGCCTGAATCCTTCGCGAACGCCATCTGGGCTTCCAGCATTCGCCGAACAATTCTTTCTCCTATGTGGGTTCCGTTTACGTCTCTGATGGCGTAGCTCTTGAGGTATGGTGGGACGAACGTCAACTCTGCAATTACGTCTGAAGCGGGGGCAACAGTCTCCTTACCAAATAATTTGTAGTCGACCGTGACGACATAAGGGCGAAAATGGGAATGATTGTGCTCGCCGGCTTGCGCCATCTGGGCAATGATATTTTCGGTTGGGACAGGACTCTCAGTCTGAGCCGAAGCGCATGCCACCGTCGATGCCAGGAAGATGAGGACTGACCATTCGATTTGTCTCGGAGTCTGCATGAAGAGAATCTCCGCTGTTTCAGCCCGGGTCGGAAGCGCTTTGTTTATCCGAACCGGATAGATCTCGAAGCGCGGTCACTGCTGCCCCTACACAATACAGTATTAGATGCGCGAACCAGGAATGTCTGTCCAAAAGTGCACACATTGGGGGAGCGAGGAAAGCAGCCCTAGTGCGAGGCTGCTGCAACATTCCACATTCCGAAAAGACTTTTCGGGACTTGGCTCCGGGTTTCGGGGTCCTGTTCTAGTTTTAAACTTCCCCAGTGGTCATCACGGACAACGTACAAAATTGAACAGTTTTGTGGCCGGGTATTAAGTCAATATGGTGTCTTGAGAAAGAAAGACCTTACCCGCAAACAAATGTCCTCCGTCCCCTGCCCCAAATGCGGTGTAGTTGCCGGGAAGGGTTGTATCCTGTATTCAGGAGGCTTGCGCTTAGAACCTCACCTAGTCAGGAAGCTTTCCGCTATTGAGGCTCTTGAAAGGAAGTGAGGTCACCTGGTACTCCTATCGGACTTCGTTTTGTGAGCGCGAGCTTGGCTGCTGGGGCGCCCGCGGCCACATTCTGAGAAGAGGACTTCGAGGGACTTGACCTGTTACGCTGTTGCTCCGGTTTCCCAGGTAGATTTGACGCAAAAATGCCAGACGAAGAGTGGATCACGACACTTGAAGACGGGAGAAAAGTGAAGTTTATCTACCAAGAACTGGTGGAAGACGGTGCATTTATCACCGCGCAGATCGCTGGCAATGAAGTGGTCTATTCGATCATCTTGACGAATGCAAAAAACCCGCTTAGTCGCGAAGATGTTGAAAGTCGTTTCAAGGCCGAGCTTTCAAAGAAGTAGCACCCCTCAAGAGGTAACGATATGAAAGCAATCGCGAGTTCAAGCAGGATACAATCCAAGAAAAGTCCTGCCTTCAACGCCCAAGCTTTTCTAGATTCAGCAGGGTTGGCCAGAAGAGTCGTGGAGTATCGAAAATCAGAGAAGATCTACTCTCAGGGCGAATCCTATAACCATGTTCTATACATTCAAAAAGGTGGGATAAAGCTGTCCGTTGTCAATGCGGTTGGCAAAGAGGCAGTCGTGGCGATGCTTGGGCCCGGCGATTTTTTTGGAGAGGGGGGCTTGTCAGGTCAGCTCGTTCGTATGGGGACGGCGACCGCGATTACACCCACGACTTTACTTGTTATTGAAAAAAAAGAGATGGTTCGCGTGCTCCACACTGAACATGCGTTCTCTGACCGCTTCATCGCTTACATGCTTGCGCGGAACGTCCGAATCGAGCAGGATTTGGTCGACCAGCTCTTTAACTCCAGCGAGAAACGGCTGGCCCGCACCCTCCTGCTACTAGCTCGTTATGGCAAGCAAGACCACCCTCAAAAAATGGTTCCCAAAGTATCGCAAGAAACTCTGGCGGAAATGATCGGGACCACGCGCTCCCGGGTCAATTTCTTCATGAACAAATTCAAGAAACTAGGCTTCATTAGGTACAATGGCGGTCTCCACATCGACGCTTCCCTCTTGAGCATTGTCCTGCACGATTAAGCAACTTCTTTGAAGCGGTGCCCACTCCCTTTTCACAAGCGTGATCGTCACCTGTGAGGGATCGAGCTCCGTCCGAAAGGACTTCGTTTGGCGGCCAAGTCCCGAAAAACTTATCAGGACTTGGCTCCGGCTTCGGAGGCCGAAGTCCAGCTTTCTGCCTTCGCTCGCGTTCTTCACGGACAATGTGCAAAATTGAACAGATTTGCGTTGGCATATTGAATCAATCTGGTCATATGAGAAAGGAAGAACTCGCTCGCAAACAAATGTCCTCCGTCCCCTGTCCTACCTGCGGTGTAGCTGCTGGGAAGCGTTGTGTCGTGTATTCAGGTAGCTTGCGTTTCGAAGCTCACGTTGCCCGGAAGCTTGCCGCTATTGAGGCCCTTGAAAGGAAGTGAGTTCGCCTGGTAGTCCAATCGCGCTTCATTTTGTGAACGCGAGCTTGACTGCTGGAGTGCCCTCGGCCACATTCCGAGAAGCAATTGACTGGGCTCCGCCCAGACAGGGACGGAAGAAAGTGTCACCGCGCCTCCCTGAAGAATGAATAAGTTAACGGCCAATTTCTTAGGAGGTCCACGTCGTTGCCTTTCGAATCCCGAACTACGCGTACCCGCGGCCAATCACTATTACGTCTAAGGTGATTTCCGTTTGCAACGCTGTGCACATCCCGTCCTTGAGGCCTGACAAGCTCCGCCCGGCAAGAATGGCAACGCAGATCCAGATGGCCCAGGGCGAACTGTCTTAGCCCGGAAAGTTGCCCCCTTTCGCACAGATTTTTCGCCCCTCTTTTGGTTGAATCGACATGGAATCTCAGCATGGCAATGAGTTGCGAGTTCCATCTCAGAGCGAGTGAAGATTCACCCAATGAATGAGGGGCGCTCTGGTGCCGTTCAGGATTGACATGAGTGGAAAAAACTTTCGAATCGTAAAGGTGGGTGAACGGACCAACGTCGAGGGAAAATCAGTACGGAACAAAGTGCTGTTGGCAATGCCAGATAATGAATACAACTTGATGCGTCCTGACTTAACGTATGTCGACTTGCCGCATCACCTCAGCCTTCATGAGTCGACGCAAAATATCGAGTTCGTCTATTTCCCGAACCGAGGAATGGTTTCTCAAGTTGTAGTGACCAAAAGACGGTCGAACCGTGGAAGTTGGCGTAGTGGGTAAGGAAGCCTACGTTGGAGCAGGATTGGCAGCTGGCTTGAGCAGAAGTTCAGTGCGTGAAATTATCCAAATCGCCGGCGATGGCTTCCGAATTATGGGGAATGCGCTAGGGCGCATTCTACGGTCGGCTCCGCAGCTACAAGTGATGTTGAACAGGCATACGGGGCTTCAGGGAATGCAAGTCGCACAGACCGCGGCGTGCAATCGGCTGCACGATATAGAGCAGCGTCTTTCGAGGTGGCTGCTGATGACCCAGGATAGGGTGGGTTCCGGAGTGCTTCCGATCACCCACGACTTCATTACGACCATGATGGGTACCGACCGATCAACTGTGAGCTTGGCAGCGGCAGCCCTACAAAAAAAGGGAAAAATAGAATACGTGCGAGGCGCAGTGAAGATTGTGAACCGCAGAAAACTCGAAAAATCCGCTTGTGAGTGCTACGCCGTCATTCAACAGTTCGAGGATGACATCGGTTTGAGATAGCAATTCTTGCCAGTGTTGGATACCCCACAGACAGCAACCTTCTTCTATCGTTAATGTTTAGACCTTGGTGTATTCACTTCGGATTTCGTGTTTTCAAAAACCGGTGGCTTGGGCGGAACCACTGTCAGGGAAACAAAAGTGCGGCGTTTGTTTTCGCAGATGCGCTCGAAGAGTGTAACCGCATCAAATCGAAAGGTGTGCCAAGGAGGCTATGCAGCGCAAACTGGTATGGATCGAAGAACAGGGTTTTCAGGGCTGGGGTTGCTCCGAATGCGCATGGGGGTTCAGTCCTTCAGGAGCACCCACCGGCAACTCGCTCGACGAAATGAAGGAGAACTACGAGCGGCGGCGCGATAAAGATTTTGCAGCCCACGTTTGCGCTGAAAATCCTAAACCCAAGAACAAAATGGTTAGATAATTCAGGGTACTTCATTGCGCGTAAGTCGCCTAGCACGGTTTCAGACCGGCTCTTTTCCTCAGCAATCCAGCTCCCTCCATGTTAGGCCTTGAGAACCGTAATTTAATTACGGGTCACTCCGCCCTCAAAAAGTCCGAAGACCGGCAGGACAGGTCAACAACTGTCGCTCTCCGGAATCAACCTGGCAGTTTTGCCAGTGGCATGCTTCATCGGAATCGACTAGAAAGCTCGTAGAATTACCTATCGGAAGAGTCCTCCCCAAGCCGGCCCGACACTGTTCCAGGCTGTTGAGGGAGTCTCCAGACCATCCGAACCCGGGGCGTGGGGCTCTTGAAATGCCATGTTTACTTTGCCGGTCTGCCGTGGTCCAGGCAGAGGGCCACCAGATCCGAGACATTCGCTTCGCCCACGCACATGACCGTATCTGCACCCCCCCAATAGATCTTCACGGTTCCGTCAGACTCCGGAACGGCACCGCAGGTAAATACCACGTTGTGGACATATCCGGTGATTTCCCAGGGATCTTCCGGCTGCAATATCCACGAGTCGCCCACGCCGATGACCTTTGCCGGGTTCAGCAAGTCATGCAGAGCAACCCCCAAACGGTAGACCACTCCATCCATCGTTCGAAATACTCCGTGATAGATGGAAAGCCATCCCTGGTCCGTTTTGATCGGCGGCGCGCCGGGACCGATCTTCATTTCATCCCAGTGATATAGTTCGGGCCTCATGATGAGCTGTGATTGGCCCCAAAAACATAGGTCCGGAGAATAGGAAATCCAGATTGACCAAGGGGCAATTTCAGAATGGGGACGGTCAAGCCGAGCATAGAGTCCATCAAATTTCTCGGGAAAGATCACCACATTCCGATAATCCGCCTCCGTGATGAGGGAGACCCTTTCCACCTGACTGAAGTCCTTCGTCTTGGCCAGAGCGATCCGTACTCCATTTCGCGAGTAGGCGCTGTAGGTGATGATGTACTCCCCTTCTAGTCGGGTCACGCGTGGATCCTCCACGCCGAACTCTTCATAGGCGGCAAAGGGGCTGTCCCGCGCAGGAATCAGAAAGGGCTCTGAATCGGCGGTGAAGTGGAATCCGTCGGGACTGCGTGCCAAACCAATGATGGACCGTCCCGTACGGAGATGGGAGCGGAAAAGCATGATGTATTCGTCCTCGTGCTTCACGACCGCCGCGTTGTGAACGGTTTCCACTGGGTAAGGGATCTCGGTCTTGGTGAGTATAGGGTTGTGGCTATATCGTCTGACAATGTCCGGCTTCATGACTTGCTTTTCGCCTCCAAATCAAAAATCGTAGAGTAAACCCGTTCGTACGCTTCCACCATGGTTTTGATAGAAAAGCATTGCTCGACCCGGTGGCGGCAGGCGGTGCGATCGATTTCAGAAAGGCGTTCCAGGGCGCGCACCGCCTCGTTGACGTTGTTGACCAAAAACCCCGTTTGCCCGTCTTTGATCACTTCACGGCAGGAGCCCAGGTCCATGGCGACAACGGGCACGCCGGCTGCATTAGCTTCAGCCAGGACCAGTCCGAACCGTTCTGGGATAGTGTTCAGATGGATTAAGGTGCAGGCACTAGCGAACAATTTATTTTTCTCCGCAATGCCCACCGGCCCGATATAGGAGATGTTCTGATCATCCACGTGCGGTTTGACCTGGTTCCGATAATAGACCTCATCCTGGATAATTCCAGCGATGATCAAACGCCGGCCACTCAAGCGAGCGACCTCGATAGCTAAGTGGACACCTTTATCCGGATGAATCCGGCCAAGGAAGATCAGGTCATCACCGCCAGATTCCTGGAGCGGGTACAACGAGAGGTCGATCCCGTTGTAGACTGTCGCCAGGTAATTCAGCCCCGGCGCGCGATCGGAGTCGCTGATGGAAACAAAATATCCGTCACGATACTTCTGATAAACGGGCATGATTTTGGGCGATGAGAATCCGTGGATGGTGGTGAGGACCGGTGTCTTGACCAGCCGGCTGTAAGTCAACGCCATGAAGTCGTAGTGACTATGGATGAGGTCAAACTCAGCAGCACGCTCGAACGCTTCGGAGATGTGAAGGTATTCGGCTACTTTTGGATCGACGGTGGAATCCTCTTCATATCCTTTGTCAACCACGGCGTGCAGGTGAGCGTGGGTCACAGAATCACTACTGGCGAACAATGTCACATCCCAACCACGGGCGACGAGTCCTTCGGTGATGTTGCTAGCCACCGTTTCCCAGGCGCCATATTGCCGCGGAGGCGTTCGCCAAGCTACCGGCGACAGGACAGCCACTCTTTTGTTGGGAATTGTCATGCAGTTGAACGATCTCCGTATTTCATGGCAGCCAGCACCTCATCGAGGGGGACGGTCGCGATGGCAGTACGACAATAGGCCAGGGCCTCAGCCTAGCCGAGCGGGGGCATGAAGCCCCCGAAGCGCCGCTGTCCATAGAATCCATCAACAAATCGGCCAATCGTGTGATTTCTCTCTCAGCTTGCTCCTGCGTGAAACAACGAACCGAAGACATAACTCATATTGGTATCACACCCGCTTCCAAATTCGGATAGCGTCTGATAGGGCTTCGTGTATGCCCAATAATTGAAATCAAGAAGGGGCCGAATGGGGTGATCCGGCCCCGGGGTGTGGGTGTTGTAATCGTTCCTAGTTGAGGACAACCTACTACCATCCTTGGGGGCAGTCAATGAGACGGACGCTGTAGATATATCGGTTTTCAAACTACGACGCGCCCTCATTCCGATAATCCTGGCAGGGATTATCGGAATGTATGGTCCGCCGCAGAGTTGCAAGCGAAAAACGAGCGATGGCAGTTGGTCTGCGCCAATGTATTCGGCCTTGAGTGGAGTCATCGACTCCGGGCCATGATGGATATCCGCTCGCCCTCGTCCGTATAATGTGGACGGTCTGGTGAAGACCTTTTCCGATATCAGGTTTCGAGAGCGTGGGAGAGACCCATTGCCATCTCTATTTTCCGCCAGCAGACCTGGCAGGAACTGTTTTTCCCTAAACAGGGATTTTAAGTTGTCCCCGCAAAAACGGGAGCGCGATAGCGTTCGTTCTTGCACAAGACCGCCCAAGCCATGCGAACCAGTTTGTTGGCCAGGGCCACAATGACCACATTCTGGGGCGTGCACCCCAGCAGTTGCGCTAACGAACGGCTCAGGCCGGCAGGCATGCTTCTGCTGTGCGGCTTCGCGTTTGTTTTTGAAATCGTGAGCTTCGAACAGAGCGTCAATTTTGTCGCGGGCAAGTTCAGTTGCGTTCAATTGTATTTCCTTTTACGTAGGCATAACTGATCGCAAATATCTGCAAGAGAAAGGGCCGAATGGGGTGCTCATCCGGCCCGATGTGGTATGAAGGATATTCCGTCTTTTAGCTTGGTCACTACTACTACCTGGCGTCTTAGAAGTCTGTTCCATACAGCACACGCATCTCCGGCATTCTGAGAATCCCTTTTATGGGCGGATGCAGCGACTCGATTCAACACATTGGTCTGTCGCAACCCTTGCTACAAGACCCCAGCAATCCATGTGTTCAGATGTGAACAGACTATCCTCAGTATTCCGCGTTAAAAGTGTTCATGCACTGAAGTCGATTCCCGACACTCAGGCAAGCCCATAGGAGGCTGTTATGTCTTCAGACGGTCCAATTGTCCAGAACCCGATCGGTCATTTCCGAACCTTGGGAGGCTTTTGGGCCGTTTACGGAGTTATGCGCCTGGTTATGGTGCTGTGCCTACTCATCTATGGCAGGACAGCTACCTTAATGTTCGGGGCCCTGCTCAACCGAGTGCCTGACCCTTTTGCGCTGATGGGAGTTTTTCATTTCTTATACACATTTATGATCGCGTTGTCGGCTGTCTGCGGCCTCATTGGAATCATCGCTGGACAAGCTATGCTCGGACGACAGCGCTCAGGCCGTAAGCTCGCCCTCATTGCGGCGGTTTTGTCGGTCTCCGATATTCCACTGGGCACAACTCTGGGAATTTATACGCTCATAGAGTTGCTTCCTATCAAGGATCCGCCGCTTTTCGGTCGCCCCGGGCATGCGACCTAGGTCCGTCCGGTCAAAGAAAGCAGGCAAACAATGTTTCTGATGGCAGTTCTTGCGGTATTTGTTCTGGTGGCGCTGGTGGGTAGTCTCCCGATTTGGGCACACAGCAAGAAATGGGGCTTTGGTCCCATTAGTGGCGTAAGCGTGGTCATACTGGTTATTTTGATTCTATTCTGGACTGGCCATTTGTAAGAGAGTTAGGGAGAGAGCAGCTGGCCCGCTACCGCTAGATCCGCATCGCTGTCGTAAATAGGGCCTTTGTTTCAAGTTAATTGGGCATTTTGGAGTTTTGGACCCAAAGCACTGCTTCGAAATTTCACGTCCACTTTGAAATGACTAATTCTCAGTAGTTTGCAGTATGGCGGTCGGTAAATTATGGCGCACTCTAAAGTTGGGAGAAAAGCCTTGCTCAATATTAGAAGAGCCGTTTCAATTCTCTTCATACTTCTGACACCCGCCATTGGCTGGTCGCAGACACAACCTCCTGACAATTCCATTCCCATTGAGTATGTGCAGCAACCCCCCCTGCCGCCAAATAACCCGGCCCCTACACCGCTGCCTGACAAGCCCACGGCTATAACGCCAGACCAGGCCTCGGATGCCCAGTACAAGAACGACGACTTCCAGGCTAAGCAGACCAAGCGTATGCTCTGGGTCATCCCCAATTTTGCCGCTGTGAACGCGAATACGGAGCTTCCACCCCTTTCTACCCGCAAGAAATTCGTACTCGCCGCGCAGGATAGCGTTGTGGATTATTCCTCATATACGTGGGCCGGAATCCTGGCTGGGCAAGCCATGCTCTTGAATTCCGATCCGGAGCTGGGCCACGGAATCAAGGGTTATGGGCGCTATTATTGGCGCACATTCACGGACGGAGTATCGGGAACTTTTTTCACCGAGGCCATTGTCCCGGCGATTACGCACGAGGACCCGCGCTATTACACCATGGGTCAAGGAGGGTTTTTCCGCCGCACGGGCTACGCGATATCTCGCGCCTTCGTCACTAAGACAGATTCTGGAGGTACGAGCTTCAACTGGTCCGAAGTAGCAGGAAATGGACTGGAAGCTGGGTTGTCTAACGCCTATTATCCGCCTCAGGAGCGCGGCCTGAGTCAAACAGCCCTGAACTGGGGAACGCAGATGGAATCCGCTGTCCTGAATCATATCTTCCAGGAATTCTGGCCTGATATCCGAAAGAATCTATTTCGCCAGAAATAAATCAGTTCAGATTCTGACAGGGTCGGTCCAAAGTTTGGGCAGTCAGTTCCCGCCTCGTTTGGTCTCAATGAATTAGGAGCGCGTCAAGTTAGTTGAATTGGGCGGTTTTATGTGCGTTTGCGGGAGTCATGCAATACGTTTTGGGATTCGACTCGATCAGCTGGCAGATACGCAAGTTCAAGCGTCGATTGCACAACATTTGCAAATCCGGAATTGAAAGAGAAGTGTCGCCTGCTGCTTCCGGGCCAAATTTCGATAAGACTGCGTATCGGGAATTATTCGGCCTAAGCGCATGCTGGCTCATGAGTCCGGGCAGATCGCGCGAGGGACGGACTTGTTCTTCTTCGTTCCACATAGAAAGTTTAGTTTTCGGCGATCGCATGAAAGACTGCCTGTGAAATAAAAACGCGAAAATGTCCAAAAGGGAACATCCCTCCAGCTTCTGTGAGACTAAAGTATTGTTTGTACAGTATTTCCCCGCACACGAAGGCGCCCAGAATAATTTGGAAGAACATGATCGCCTATATTTTCGCACACAGCAGCAAGGAGAAGAAAACATGCTTGGGATAATCGCCGCAGTTTTGATTGTTCTTTGGTTGTTTGGATTTTTCGCATTTCACGTAACCACCAGTTTCATCCACATTGCTTTAGTCGTGGGGCTAATATTACTTTTGCTGCATTTCGTGAGAGGCAGCGCAGCAAGCGTGTAGAACGCTGGCCACCTTCAGATCCGGTGAAGGCGATTACCCCGATGACGGACAGATGAGGAGTTTCGCTGGGCCGGCATGACGCGAGAGGTTCCAGCGAGCACATGGGGAATTATTGCGCCTGAATTGAGGCAGGCGCGCACGTGCATTCTGTGAGGTCCAAGGCAGCAATTACACTATGAGGTCGCGTTGCAGCGATAAGGATTGCCATTTAACGTTGCATCCATGCAATCACTATCGCAATGTGTTCTTTTCAGTACAGAAACACACCTTCCTCACGACTAATATCCAAGATTGGATCACCCGCTCTTGACGGGAAACAAGGAGGAAACAAATGGACACAGCGAAAATCGACAAGTGTGCACACCCAGTTTGTTCCTGTACGGCAACGACAGGCAAGTATTGCAGCGCGCAGTGCGAGGCAATGGAAAAGACGCCGGACATCGATTGCCGGTGCGAACACTCGGCATGCAAAGGCCGCACGCACTAGAAATTGCATCATTACCGTTTGAGATTCCGTCTCGACTTCAGCAAAGGAGAAATATGGGAAAAATCAGATTGTACGTAGGCATGCTCGCGCTGCTCGGTGCCGGGACGCTGGCCGGATGCTCTGGGACGGCCGCATCACCCGATGTTTCCGATGGCATTCGCAAATCGCTCGATCAAGCAGGCTTAAAAGACGTCTCCGTCAGTCAGGATCGTGACAAGGGCATCGTGACCCTGGGGGGAAAGGTGGTAAATGACGGCGACAAGGCGCAAGCCGAGACACTTGCCAAGTCTCTGGCGGGCGCGCAGGTTGTCGCTGATCAGATTGCCGTGATTCCGCCAGGACTCGAAAAAGATGCAAAAGCGGTAAATTCGGATCTGGACGAAGGCATTGAAAAGAACCTTGACGCAGCGCTGATTCAAAGCAAATTGCAGAAGAGCGTAAAATACGAAGTGAAGAACAGCGTAGTTACGCTAACGGGAGAAGTGAACTCGCAGAACAAGCGTGCGCGCGCCGAGCAGGTGGCGGTTAGTGTGCCAAACGTTCAGCAAGTGGTGAACAATTTGCAGATTAAGGACCAGAAAGCCAGTTCGTCGCAGTAAGAGTTGCGGATTTGATTCATATATTTGCGTGCTCCACGCTTCACTCGAAGCCTTTCACTTGAAGGGCTTCGAGTAAACGATCAGCGTAAAAGTGGAGCTTGCACCCATGCCAGAGGTTGGAGAGCTGGCGCGCTCCGGGTTTCTCGCCCGCAAGCAAGCTAATTTTTCTGGCGAAAACTGCCACACCTGGCTCAAGAAGGAGATCCTATGTCATTCGGCATTTACTCAATCGGCTTTGCAATCGTGATCGGAGGGCTGATTTATGCGGCATACTTGTTACACGTGCCCGCACACTGGATTGCGGTGGGCGCGGTTGTGCTTCTGGGCGTCGGGATTCTGAGGGGTGTAAAGACAACGCGTCAGAAAGATCCAGTGGGATGACGGCCTTCTCGGAATCTGACCGTCCTTGGATCCGCCGACCGGGATGGAGAGTGCGATCTCCCCATGAAAAGAACCTGCACTATCCAACCAATGGTGTCAACCTGCGGAGTTACATCGCACAACCTGATCTTTTCAGGCCATTACCACTCATGTCCCGCGTTTGTGGTTTGCTAGTCGTGCAGGACAACGTTCAGCAGTGAATTGTTGACGTGGATTTCGCCGTTGGATCGGAGGAAGCCCAGTTTCCTGAATTTATTCATGAAAAAATTGACCCGGGACCGCGTCGTGCCAATCATCTCCGCCAGCATCTCTTGGGATACTTTGGGGAGCGCCTTAGGATGCTCGGGCGTGCCATATCGCGTGACGAGCAATAGAGTGCGCGCCAACCGCTTTTCGCTGGAGTTAAAAAGCTGGTCTATCAGGTTCTCCTCGACTCGGTCGTTTCGCGCCAGCATATAGGCGATGAATCGGTCGGAGAATGCGTGTTCTTTGTGAAGCATGCGAACCATCTCATTTTCTCAATCATCAGCATGGTGGTAGGTGCAATCGCGGTCGCAGTTGCCATGTAAAGGGACTGGCCCCTCAGGCAAGCCAACATGCGTTTTCGAACATGTTCAATATAGAACAGACGCAGATATGCCAAAAGAGTTCCAATATGGAAAGTCGATCAGTGCCACAGGGAAGGCTGGTTCATTGCTAAACCCTGAGTCATAGTCGACTACGTTTTGAAGGTAGACGATGGAGGAAAAAACGTGTTTCACTTAGTCTGGTATCTCCTCATTGGGCTAATCTCGGGAGTTATCGCGAAGTCGGTGATGCACGTGCACATAACGATCTTCTGGACGATCGTGCTCGGTATCATTGGATCGATCCTCGGGGGCGCCGTTACCCACATGTTTTCGCGCCCGTCAAACGAACGATATCATCCCGCCGGCCTGATTTTTTCCACACTTGGCGCGATCCTGGTTCTCTTCATTTGCTACAAGCTGAACATTCATTTTCCAACGCCTAATCTCGCATTCCGATAGGACGATCCGAATAACACGCAGCGTCGGCGGACCGCTCGCTGCCACTGCTTTTGCTCGAGGCCATGTCTGACCCTCAGTGACCGAGAAGATGGTTTATCAGGGCCTATACAGAGCTGGAAACTAACGGTCTTTTATTCTAGGTGTGCAAAAGGAGACAGACTGGCCCGAGGGCCGTCCTTACTATATTCGCTCTAGGGCATTCCACTTAAGGAGGAAACCGTGGGAACGCTTCGTCTGTTGGTGGCGGGTAGCGCCGAAATCGCACGGAAAGGGCTTTGCGCTCTAGTTCGAGAACAACCAGGCTGGGACTTAGCCGCGGAGGTTCGTGACGGCAGAGAAGCCGTCGAAAGGACAAAACAGATCAAACCGGACGTGGCGATCATGGATATTGATATGCCATCCCTGAATGGGCTGGACGCAACTCGACAAATCACAAAAGGCGCTTTACAAACCCAGGTCCTGCTTCTGGCCCCACATGACACCGATCAATTACTCCCGCAAGCACTGGAGGCGGGAGCCCGCGGGTATCTGCTGAAGTCAGACACAACAGAAGATCTGGTTTCCGCCGTGGAAGCCTTGCGTCAGGGTAGATCATTTTTCACTTCAAGAGTCCCGCAAGCGGTTGTGAGTGGATATTTGGAGACCCTGAAGAAATCGAGGCAAGCTGGTGACAAAGACTCCCTGCGGCTGACTGGTCGCGAAAGAGAGGTTGTGCAGCTCCTGGCTGAAGGGCACAGCAGTAAGCGAGTTGCTGTTGCCTTAGGCATTAGCGCCAAGACGGCGGAAACACATCGCGCCAACATCATGCGAAAAATCGACTGTCACTCGGTGACTGGGCTGGTTCGGTACGCCATCCGTAATCACATTATTGAAGCCTGATTTCCTTCCCTATGCTCATGCGCAAGGGCAAGCTTACCCCAGCATTCAAATTATTTGCGGCGGCGATCATGCTGTTCGTCTGAATGGCCGTTGGCCTCGAGCCAACTGAGCAGAGATCGGACGCTGCCATGCGCTAACGCGATGCTGGAATCCGCCGCCCCGTAGTAAAGATTGATCGTATCTCCATCCGGTGCGAGCGTATACCCGCAAGGGAACACCACGTCCTGGACATCTCCCTGATGCTCGTACTCCGCCTCGGGTGCGAAGATCCAGGAATCTCCACGATTCAGGCACTTTTCCGGCTGCTCCAAATCAAAAAGGGCCAGGCCCAGCCGGTAAATGGAACTCGAAGGCGTCATTCGCACGCCGTGATAAATCATCAGCCAGCCTCGCGGCGTCTCGATCGGCGGAGGAGACATGCCGATCTTGTTTGCGTCCCACCACGCTCCGCGGCGTGCTTCCAACATGAGTTTGTGGCTTCCCCAATGACGCAGATCCGGAGATGAGGAGAGCCAGATGTGGGCTCCAAGCGGCGTCATGGGCCGATGGATCAGTGTCCAAAACCCATTGATCTTGCGAGGGAGAAGCGCCGCGTCCTTGTCGTCGGGCGACATGATCACGCCGAGCCGCTCAAAGCTTCGGAAATCTTTCGTTAAGGCGAGCGACACCCCTGGACCGCCGCGCGAATAGGACGTAAAGGCCACGGCGTACTTTTCCAGTTCCGGCACGTATGTAATCCGAGGATCCTCGATGCCCCACATCTCCTCTTTGTGGTCGGGGCTTGGCATTAAAGTCGGTTCACGATCGATTTTCCATCCATCAACGCCGTTCGAAGAGCGTGCTGCGCACAGGTGAGAGAGGCCCCGGCGGTCTTCCACGCGGCAGAGGAGAAGCGTCGTCCCGTCTTGCAACAGTGTTGCGCCCGCGTTGAAAACACTGTTCATGGAATAGGGCCAATTTTTCCCGGTTAGGATAGGATTGCCAGGATGCCGGTGAAATAAGACCTCGTACCGATTGACGGCTGTCTTGTCGGAAGTTTTCTCAACTAGGATGCTCATTGTGCCTTTTTCTCCGCGCCTTCTGTTTGTTCCAATCGGCGCATTTCCAGCAAAGCCATCAGGAAAGAGACCGTTGACTCCGCTCCCTGGTTCTCATTGGCCCGGTCCGGATGCAATCCATCCCGACAGCCGCCTGTGCTGGGATCGTAGAGGGCAATTTGCAAGTCATTGTCACCGAGGAACCAATTGAACGCAGACCACGCTTCCTTGCGCCAGCGACTCTCTCCTGTCACAGCATAGGCTTGCAAGCAAGCCGAAACGACCGCACACGCCTCGACGGGCTGCTGGTCGAATCGCGCCTTCTCGGTGTTCCTGGAGTAGAAGCCTTGCGATCCAATAGGAACGAAGTGGCCTTTCTCTTCGCTCCGTTGAACTGTTACCAGCCAATTTAGAGCTTCAAGCCCAGCCGATTCCATTTCAGCATTTCCATTGCGGGCGCCCGACCGCAAGAGAGCCTGCGGCAATCTGGCATTGGAGTACGACAGACTGGTCTCGAACCACTCCCATCCAGCAGAATGGTGCGCCTGGTACCAGCTAAGCAAACGATTGGCGAGGACATCGGCCGCACTTAATGCAGCTCGATCCCCCGGAAACGAGTCGAGATATTCGTGCAGGCCCAAGAGCGCGAACGCACAGGCACGGGGACTCCTGAACTTCACGGCGGCCGGGACGGCGAGTTCGAACAGCCGCCCCGCAGCGCCTCGAAGCCCTTGATCCTTGGACCTGCCAAGTACAGTTCCCAATCCCCACAATGCGCGGCCGTGGCTGTCTTCCGAACCCTCCGGATCCTGCCACTGCCGCTCGTAGCTCAGGCAATTCCTAAATCTATTGGTCGAATGATCGAAGGCCAGCCAGAGGAAAGCCAGGTAGCGCGAAGCCAGATCGGCCGATCCGGCTGGAGCAACGATTCCGAGCTGTTCCAGGAGAATCGCTACGATGAGTGCGCGTGCGTTGTCGTCAGTGGTGTAACCCTCCGGATAATTCGGAACGACAAAGACGGCATGCTCCACGATTCCCGTGGTGTCCGTCATCCGATACAGGTGATCCAGTCTGATTGCGGGGAGCCTGTCCAAAGTTTTTTCCGTGTTTTTGCCCGAAAAAGTTGCTCGAGGATTTCGCAGGCGCTCGTTATAGACTCGTTCGAAACTTTTCATATATTCCTGCGCAACCCGGTTCCACACCATGCTTCTGCCATGCAGATAGGCGCGCTTACGCATGGCATGGCGTCCCGTCTCGTTCCGCAAGAGGTCCAGGGTGCGCTCAGCAATGGCCTTCGGATCATCGAAGGGAACAAGGACGCCGCGATCATTTGCAAGCAGTTCGACTGCGTGCAGATATGGGGTAGAGATGATTGCCTTCCCTGCGCTCAGTGCGCGAGCCAGCGTTCCGCTTACCACTTGTTCCCTGTGCTTATACGGCGTGATATAGATATCGGCCGCGCCGATCAAGTCGATCAGTTCCTGGGGACAAACGAACTTGTTGTGAAAAATGACGTTCGCCGCTACTCCGAGGTCCTGCGCCATCTTTTGCAAGTATAACCGGTATTGATCGCCCTCACGGCGCCGGATGTGGGGATGAGTAACCCCCGCAACCATGTACACGACATTACTATTCTGCGACAAGATGTGCGGCAGGGCTTGAATCACGTTTTCGATGCCTTTGTTCGGCGAAAGCAGGCCAAACGTGAGCATGACGATTTTTCCTTCGGTGCCAAAGCAATCCTTGTAAAAGTTGGGATCAATGAACGGAACATCGGGGATCCCGTGCGGAATCAAGTCGATTTTATGTTCCGGGACACGGAAAACTTCCTGCAATATGTCGGCGGAATTTTGGCTCATCACAATCATGCGGTCCGACAAACTCGCGATTTCGTTCATCACCATGCGTTGATCGGGATTTGGCTCTCGCAGTACCGTGTGCAGCGTCGTCACGACGGGCATGTGGAGACGGCGCAACAGCTCTAGAATATGGCCGCCAGCCGCTCCACCGAAAATTCCATACTCGTGCTGCAGGCAAACCAGATCAATGTTGCTGAAATTCAGAAAATCCGCGGCCTGCCGGTAAGAGGATACGTCCCCCTCGGATAGCTCAAACCGTACCCGCTCGGGATACGCATAACCCTCTTCCGCATCGTTCACGGGGAGCGCTAAAAGCTCCGTCGCGCCGAATTCCGCGCCGATCGCGTCACACAAATCGGTGGTGAATGTCGCGATCCCACACTGCCTCGGCAAGTAATTCCCAAGGACAGCCACTCTGCTAGGCGGCACGGCGCGGACTTTTGCCGGAAGGCGCGTTTCCGAGTTACCTTCAACAATCAGGGAATCTGGCTGTTTGGGCGCACGATGGCGATTACCATTGTTGCGAAAGGGTATTTCCGTAGCGGGCGGTATTTCTATCAGTGACATCCAATAGTCTTCCTTTCGGTCGCGCCGGTCGATTTCATTTGGTATCAGGGGGGAACGGATACGCGCATTATCCGTCAGCGAATGCGCAGGGATTCCGACAGTGCCCGCCACAAACGGGAGGTTAACAGTCCGGTAGATTCAAAACTGTCTCTTATTGGACAGTCAACGGACTTTGGACTCGGTAAAATATGGGGCTGGGTTCGCCGATGGACCTTCCGACGGTCGCTCAGTCCCATGCCGGCTTTCCCCTACGACATGCGGTTCAAGGCGGAATCAATAATTAACGTACTGGGATTTTTTGTTCTCATGCAACTGTAGTACTCTCCTCTAATACCGGACACCTCATTTCGTTAGAATCAAGGCCTCCAAAACAGGAGGTAACATGGGCAGGAAACCACGCGTTGATCGATCCAGTTTGCTGGTTTGCGAGCGGCGCCGTGGCCACACTCCGATTAGACCTGCGAGCTCACTCGGTTGGAAGACCCGGTACGAATGAATCCTTCGCACTCGCCGCCGCGGGGGGAGCCGCGTTCTTCAATTCCCCCAGGTCGGCCTGTACTTTCGCCCAATCTTTTGGTTTTCGCTTCATCGCATACGGAGCATCCGGATGCCCGAAGAATTCCAGAAGTTCTGCCCGAATTTCCGGAGAAGCGCCACTGAACTTTTGCTTCGCCAAAGAGTCCAGCAATTTCGCCTGCGTCTCATCGGTGAGCTGATATTTTCCCGGCCCCGTAATTTCACCGGTGTCGAAATTTTCGTTGGGCAAGTCCGGCTGACCGGCGCCTGCCTGGCCCAGGAGCTGCTTGTAGCGATCTAATGTTGCGTTGAAGCTGGCTTCGAACAGCTTTTCCGCCGCAGGCGTGGGTGTTTGGAGCTGCAGCACTTTTAGGGGACCAATCTTTGGGAGAATCCGGACCAGGAAAGCCAGAAATCTTTCGCCAAAGGTGGGCGGTTGATATTGCTTTCCCCAATTTTTCTGGTAACTGGCGCGAGAAAGATTGTAGAGGAATTTCTTTCTCGTTATTCCGGGCTGATCCTTCATGATGTCGTTTTTCTTCAGGCTCCAGGCAATACGCGTCGCTTTGGGAAGAAGCTGGCTGACATCGTGACGGTACGACCCGAGCACCTTGTCTTCGTCGGAGAGAACGCTTTTCAGGTCCAATCCGTAGGTTTCCTGAAAGGCTTGCTCCAGCAGTGGAACCGAAACTCCAAATCCGATGAAGTCGTGATAGTTGTCCGGGGCATAACGGCCCTGCGCTATTTCCAGAACGTCGAATCCAAATTCCGTTTTTACGTGCGCCAGGCGGTCTTCTTCATACGTGACCGTGTCGCCGTACTTCTTTTTCAACTTGGGGTACAGGAGAGGGACGGCGCGATTCGTGCCGATCGGGTGCCCATCATTGTCCGCGGCGTAATGTGCGAGCGCCCCGAGCGCAAACGCGTAGCCGTTCAGATCCTGGGAATCGCGGAGGAGAGCGAGAACAAAATCACCGCTCCGGACGTAATGCGTCAAGTCGCTGAAGAAAAAACTTCCGTGCGGGTAATATCCCATGTCCTGGATGATGGCCCCGCCGTACGCGTAGCCATGCGCTTCTTTGAGTTGTTCGGGCGTCGCATCGGGAAAACGCTTCAACAGCAGCGGGCGCATGTTGGTGTCCCACGCGCTGTCAATGATGGCCTCATGCGCAAGGACGGCGTAGGCCGCGGCCTCGCTCGGCCAGCCCAAAGATAAGGCCAGCGCCACAGTCACGGCGAACACTCTCACTGAAAATTTATGACGGCGTCCCATATTGCCGATTGCGACCTCTTTTTCATTTTGACTTGCATTCTTCATTAAGAGAATTTGTTAGCTCGAAGAAAGAGCCGGCAGATTCTTGTCGCCCTGCTTCATCGGGATGTTCTTTGCGCGCGGACAATGAACCTTCTTGGCGCGGGCCCGACAAAATAGAATGGGAAACAGGTCACCAGGGTCAGGATATCGCCGCCTGAGTTATCCAACACTTGGGTATCTTCGGGCCCAACCACTTTTATAGAGTCCACGCGATAATGGTAGGAGCCTTGGAGAGTCATCAACGTGATTTCGTCGTCTTGGCGGACATTGCGCAGGGCCCGGAAAAATGAATCGCGATGCCCCGCGATTGCGACATTTCCATGCTCTCCAGGCACGGCGGTGCCAGGAATGTGTCCGACTGCCCGCCGCAAGGTTCGGTCATCCGTCCCTTCCAGGATCATCGCTGTAACACCGACTCGTATTAATTCAATTTCCCCCAAGGGTTTTCCAACTAAAGGGTGAAAGGCCACCTCGTGAACGCTACCCACACTGGCGATGGCCGGCTTGAAATCTTTTCTCTGCTGTTGAAAGTCCCGGGTTTCGTTGGCCTGGTAGAGTTTGGTATCGAGCAACACAAAGCCGCAGTAACCCAAAATCAATACACCAACGACGAGGAAGGCGTTTCTGCTCCATCGCAGGATGGAACGGGTTCGCGTCGAAAGGGAGACCTTCCGTTTGACTGCGTACCTCATGGCAGGCTGCTCAGCGTGTCGCTCGCTGGAGAAGGGTTTAAGGGGGCGGAATACCCGGCGCGTGTGCTGACGATTAGACGCCCACGAGTCGATGTCTTTCGCGCCTTCACTTCGATCGCGCGGTAAGTTCCGTCGGATTTCCTGTTGGCCGGCGCATAGGAGATCGTGTACTGGTTACGGATGTCGTGAGCGATTTGCTGGCAAATTGGAAGAATTTTCTGGAGAGACTCCGGAAAGAAAGATTCTCCTCCGGAGATTCTAGACAGTTGCTTGAGCATGCGCGGGTTCCGATCGTCATCGTTTGCGTCAAAGATCCCCATGGTGTAGATGATTGCGCTCGACTGATTCACCATCGTCACGATCTCGGCGAGCTTGTGTCTGCTGGCGTTGTCGCCACCATCGCTGATCAAAATCAACACCTTCTTGTCCCATTTGCCCTTCTTCAATTGCTCGAGGGCAACGGCCACGGCGTCGTAGAGCGCCGTCAGGCCGTTCGCCTTATTTCTGGACAAGGCCCTCTCCAATTGCTCCTGGTTTCCGGTGAACGGCACATTACCTGGAAGACCCATCGAAACATGCTCGTTGAAATTGACGACGAACACCTGATCTTCCGGATTGCTGGAGCGAGCGAAGGCCAGGGCTGCGTTAATCACGTCGGAGCGCTTGGAACGCATGCTGCCGCTGTTGTCGATCACCAAGCCGACCGTCACCGGCACATCTTCATGGCTGAAGAATTCGATTTGTTGAGGGATTTTGTCTTCGAAGACCTGGAAGTCTTCCTTGCCAAGTCCTGCGACCGGAGCGCCCTTGCCGTCACGTACGGTCGCTCGCAAGACCACTAAGTCCACACTCGCCCGAATCGTGAATCCGCCCTGATGAGAAGGCTCAGCCTGCGAGTTTTGTTGAGACAGGGCGACGCAAGGGAGAACAGTCAGGAGAAGGATCAAGAACAAATGATAGGTCCGAGCGATATGTCGTTTCATGGGCTTTGCCGATATTGGTTGACTGCCCCTATGTCATGAAGGCGTCTCGTGGATTCTGAGCGGTGGCCCGGAATTCGGGCCTTACCGCCCATGAGGGCAGGTCAAACTCACCTACCCCCACAATCCAATCACGTGTTCTGTCTAATCTAGGCAGCACTCTTAGTGATGAGCACAAGTATAAAGCCTGCGCACAACGAAAGCAGCCCGATCAGCCCAGCAAGTGGCAATGAGCTGGCCGTGTGGGGCAAGGCCTGCGCCACTTCAGTTTTCTCGGCCGGCGCCGTTACCGGTGCTGGCGTCACGGTGGCCGCGACCTCAGCCCGCTGCGGCGGGGCCTCGACAACTTCAGTTACCGGAGCCTCTTCACCAGTGGGTTTGATGGCTTCGAGTTTAATGGTTTTCAAAACCTCCGCGGGGGGTACCGTATTTGTTTCGACCGGCATCGCAAGTACGGGTTCGTTGACGATCTTTGCCAATTCCAACGCGCGCTTCTTCGAGTAAACGAATTCCTGTCCAAAGGTATTATCGGGATAGAACCAAGCCTTAATTGCTTCCGGCTGGCCTTCGCCTCGTTCCTTGAATGTCAATACGGTTTTTTCCGTTGGTTTCAAACGATAGTTGTTGATGGCGAGAATCGTTGTGAGGACATGCGTTTCGTCCGCGTTGAAAATTTGAACGATGTTGCGGTCGCCAAAGGATTCCAAGACTTTGAAAACATACGTGCCGGCCGGCAGGATCTGAGCATCCACGCCCGGAACTTCAAAAGGCTCGCTGAACGTAATCACCGTTTTCTTGTTAAAGGTATCGGCCTGGACATTCACGGCAAGTGCCATTGCGACCAGGGCCAAAGAACACAGTAGTGCAACCAACTTGAATGTCTTCATTTTTGAACTCCCTTTAGTAAATCGATTCATCCCACGTCTCTTGTTTCGGCTCTACGAATTTATCGCCACACAGAAATCGGGGCGCTTCGGCTACGCGGCCGTCGTTGTTTTGGACCAACACATTGTTCCGCTTTAGGTAGATCCGCCTTTGACCAGATTCTGGCTGGCAGGTGGAGCTGCGGTGTTTATATCGTTTTGGGATTTAAGCGTCTGTTCAATACAGCACATGGATTGAACTAAAGAGTGAATAGGCCACTGCGGGGCGAAAATAGGCTTGCTGCGATCCAGTGCGATACAGGAAGGCCGCGATTGATATTTTGCGCGCGGATGGAGCGGATTCAGGATAACAGGAGGGCGATCGTCTCTCAACATTTCGTCGAGAGACCGGTGAGAGAGGCGCGCCAAACTCCACAGAAACTCCCCGGTTCCGTGGAGCTGGGCGCTTCCCTTGAGGACGACCGCATCGAAATTACTGAACACCTAAAACGAAATGCTGAGGGCAATCCCGGGGCGGCCTGGATACCTGCTATCGTACAAGTAATACCCGTTATCGGCGTACGCGACGTAAACGTCATCGCTTTCGTACCAATCGTCTCCCCAGAATTCCGGATACGGATCGACGACACTGAACCAATAGCCGCCGTACTGGAAACGCGGATACCCGCCAACGTCCATAAAGGGGAGGCCGTAGACTCGGAACGAGTGACCTGAACCATAGTAGCTGCTGAAATAGGAGTCAGGAATGCGGTAGCCGTTATATCCGCCGCGTTGCTGCCAAGTGCGGTGTTCGCTATCGAAGCTATGGGCGCGACGCTGCTGCCACTCGCCTCGCTGTTCGCCTTGTTGGGCAATCTGCTCTTGCTGCGTGCGCTGCTGCTGGACAGGGCGATTGGACTGCCGCTGGTCAAATCGCTGATTGTTATTGTTTTGCTGCTGTTGGGCCTGTTGCCTGTCCTGATTCTGCTGTTGCTGCTGGGCATGCTGCTGTGTGTTCTTGTTTTGCTGCTGCTGTTGGGCTTGCTGCCTGTCCTGGTTCTGCTGTTGCTGCTGGGCATGCTGCTGTGTGTTCTTGTTTTGCTGCTGCTGTTGGGCTTGTTGCTTGTCCTGATTCTGTTGTTGCTGCTGGGCGTGCTGCTGTGTGTTCTTGTTTTGCTGCTGCTGTTGGGCTTGTTGCTTGTCCTGATTCTGCTGTTGCTGCTGGGCATGCTGCTGTGTGTTCTTGTTTTGCTGCTGCTGTTGGGCTTGCTGCCTGTCCTGATTCTGTTGTTGCTGCTGGGCGCGCTGCTGTGTGTTCTTGTTCTGCTGCTGCTGTTGGGCTTGCTGCTTGTCCTGATTCTGCTGTTGCTGCTGGGCGTGCTGCTGTGTGTTCTTGTTCTGCTGCTGCTGTTGGGCTTGCTGCCTGTCCTGATTCTGCGGTTGCTGCTGGGCATGCTGCTGCGTGGCCGGTCTCTGCTGTTGCTGCTGGCCCCTCTGTTGCGCGGGCTCGGCTTGGTTATCCGGCTTTTGCTGCTTGTCGCCTTTTTGTTCTTGTTGTGCGTACCCGAGAGTGGTGGTTCCGAAAAATATTACCAGAACTGCTCCGCCGATAACATTAAATCGTTTCATAGATATTTCCTCGCCTGCAGCTTGAACGCATGAGAGCGAGTTTGCTGTACTCTTTTGAACATTCCGCAAATCTATAACAATCGCAGAATGGCGTCCCCAGTGGCGAATTGAAATACAAAGTGTTCATAAGTGAACAGACATCCGTCTTCGATGCGTCTAGGATGTGCTTGCCTGAGGGGAAGCAAAACGACAGAGGCGGAAGCACGACCCGCACAATTCACCCGAAACAACACTGGATATCGCGGATTCCAATGCGCTCTCGCCGGCGATAACAGTTCTTGGATAACACAGAAGTTCGCACAACTCCTCGGGTCAGGCCAAAGTGCGGCCTAGAAAAAAAGGAGGTAAACAGTCCATGCCTTTACTTCAATTAGTAATGGTTCTGATCGTAGTAGGTGTTCTGCTCTGGCTGGTCAATAGCTTCATCCCGATGCAGGGGACGATCAAGTCGATCTTGAATGGCGTCGTAGTGATCGCCGTGGTCTTGTGGCTCCTGGACGTATTCGGACTTTTCCATTCCCTTTCCCATGTTCACATTGGGACGTAAGCCAACAGGAATGACTTACGAAAGCGATCAGGAAGCTACTGCCAGAAATATTCGCGTTGGATGCAAAAAAGCGGGGCAGAACCATGCTTGGTACAATATTGATTGTGTTCTTGATTCTCGCGCTCGTGGGCGCGTTACCACGATGGTCGCATAGCCGGAAGTGGGGTTATGCGCCCACAGGAGGAGTAGGGCTTGCTCTTATGATCGTCGTCATTCTCCTGCTTCTCGGGCGGCTCTGATCTCTCCAGATTGATTGAAGCTTGAGGCTTCGAATGCGAAGGCTGCGGGAATATCCGGCAGCGGCCCCCCATTGAGGCCGTGGCTCAGGCCGGAAATTTCTACCAGCCGGATGGATTTGTCCACGGACAATCGGCAATTCGGGCCGCCGATCCAGAGCCACCAAGATCATCGGGAATTTTCGATTCGAGTACAAAACAAGCTCACATAACTGCAACGAGTATCCCTTGGTATGACCGCTTCCTGGTAAAGCCTCATACGCAGATCGAATGTGATCCAATTGTGTAGAAACAAGCCGAATCCCGCATTCGGGCGAATCTGCCACCCGCACCATCGACCGAGTCGGACCCCTACTCAATTCTGTGGTTGTCGGGGCACGTACCATGCCTAGTTCATCCCCGTCTGTTATTTAATTCGACACATTATTGCGAACTGTTCGGTTTTGGACAGTTGCTAACTGGGCCGCAACATACAGTGCAGCGGATCGCGCGCTCTACGAGATGAAGGTACTGAAGAAAGCATGCTGACCCAAGCAGGGCAATGCCGGCGCATTGTCGTGCGTCGATAGCCCATCTCATTCAACGCCTTTTTTTCCAGGAGCCCCCCCTAATGCCCGTCGCTATTCCGCGTGGACCCCCGATACCCGTTCAATTTTGGACAGATTTTCGATTGCAGGCGCGCTACAAGTACATGCGCATCCGGTGAATTCAATCCCAAGGGAGAGGAGGCTGTCCAACGTGATCGCCCATGGAACGAAAGGCATTTCGCCCGTGTATTCTTCCTGGTTCGGTAAACCGGTGGCTATTCTCGTCGTTATCCGCCAATGCCATGTCCCGATGCCTTGCCGCATTGTTGCCGAATCTGCCGGCGACGTACGAGTCCGCTTACAGCCTGGATGGGAGATGGATATCCGGAAGGATTTGAT
Source organism: uncultured Acidobacteriota bacterium (assembly GCA_963813185.1). Classification (GTDB taxonomy): domain Bacteria; phylum Acidobacteriota; class Terriglobia; order Acidiferrales; family UBA7541; genus Palsa-360. The sequence goes on along the minus strand of CAWEYA010000014.1, from coordinate 240,228 downwards.
TCTAGCCGTTGAAGAAGTCGTCATAGCTGCGAAAGACCGGGTGAATTGACCCGGCCACTCAGGGCCTCAATCGTTTCGCCATCTGTGCGCCAGTCTGTCGAACCACTGGAGATAAGTGTGGCGGAAAGCGCCAGCAAGACATTGAGAATATCCCAGCGGGCTCGAGGATTGATTTTTACGAATTGAAAGGAGACTTGCGATGTTACTGCTCATTATTCTTCTGGTGTTGTTGTTTGGCGGCGGAGGCGGCTATTACGGGTACTCCAGATGGGGGAGAGGCGGTGGGATGGGAGTTGTCGGAACCGTCCTGCTCGTCTTGTTAGTCGTGTATCTGGTCGGTGGGTTGCGTTGACCTTGCCCGCATCGCGGTGAACCCGATGCTAAATGTAAGTACACCGGCGCCGGACCGCTCATTGCTTTGGCGTACGGATCGTATTGCTCGAAAGGGAGAACATGGATGAGGCGAAGCACGAAGGACAAGGCCAAAGGCAAGTTTCACGAAGTGAAGGGTAAAGTTAAGGAAAAAGTTAGAAGGGCTACAAACAAACCCAACCTGGAAGCAGAAGGCCAAGGCGAAAAGTTTCGTGGAAAGCTCCGAAAGAAAATCGGCCAGGTGGAGAAAGTCCTCGGGATCTAGCACGGAAAGGTCTGCATTAACTGCGCGCGAAACTGCGCGCTGGTTTTGAGCACCAGAAAAAACAGATGATCACCGGGCACATTATCGCGGCGTTGCTGCCGATGGCGGCACGAAGTATGCGGCGGTGGCTTTTTCACCTCGGCGGACTAGGTCTGATTCCTCTGGGCCTTTTGGATAATTCCCTCATTCCACTTCCGGGAATCCTGGACGTGGCAGCGATTGTCATGTCCTCGCGGCAGGAACAGTTCTGGCTCTATTACGGTTTGATGGCGGCGGCAGGTTCGGTGGCCGGCGGCTTTCTCACCTACCGACTCGCTCGCAAGGGCGGGAAAGAGGCGCTCGACCGCAGATTCTCGCGCGGGAAGGTAAACAAAGTTTGCGAGATCTTCGGGCGATGGGGGTTCGCCGCTATTGCCATCCCTGCTTTCCTTCCGCCCCCTGTACCCATGGTTCCATTTCTGCTTGCGGCGGGCGCCATGCAATATCCGCCAAGAAAATTCCTCACTGCTCTCACGCTCGGCCGAATCTCCAGATATATGATCCTGTCTTATTTGGCCGCGCGTTATGGACGGCAAATTATTGGGTTCATCGCGAAACACGGACACCCCGCCGTGGTGGCGATCATTTTTACGCTGATTGCCGCCGCTGCAGTAGTTTTCTACTATTGGCAAGGTAGGGAGAACAAAAAAAGATACGGACGCCTGGCTAGCGTTTCCTCGGAGGGGACCGGTTCCTTAGTCGTGCAGGACAACGCTCAGGAGGGAGTCGTTTACGTGGAGCCCGCCATCGTAATTGATGAATCCTAGTTTCTTGAATTTATTCATGAAGAAATTGACGCGTGACCGCGTCGTGCCGATCATTTCCGCCAGCGTCTCTTGCGATATTTTGGGAAGCACGAACTGCGGTTTTTCGTGATTGCCGTAGCGCGCCAGCAGTAGGAGAGTTCGCGCCAGGCGTTTCTCGCTGGAATTGAAAAGTTGATCGATCAAATCTTCTTCAATGCGGATATTGCGTGCCACCATATAAGAGATGAAACGGTCCGAGAACTCGTGTTCCGCATGGAGCACACGGATCATTTCGTTCAGGCCGATCACGAGCAGCGTGACAGGTGTGGCTGCAGTGGCCGTTGCGATGCGCAACGGCTGCCCTGCCAATGCGCCCTCGCCGGCAAAGTCGCCGGGCTTCAGCATTGCAACGACGGCCTCCTTCCCGGCCTTTGAAACGACGGAGAGCTTTACCGTTCCTTTTTGAATGTACATGACGTCCTTGCCGATATCTCCCTGAGAAAAGATGGTGTCACTGGCCTCGAATTCCACAATGTTTCTTGCCACACCGGTAGAATCGAGAAAGGCTTGGACATTGAATTTGTCGGGCATCGCGTGCTTCGTTTTTTTCGTTGGGCTCACGGTACTAAAACCTCCACTTTCTCGGGTGCCGCGTGTGACTCATTTGCAGCTCTCCCTGATTTTTTAACTACAAGCTTGCGATTGCCGTTACGTTTGGCCAAGGATTCTCGCATTTTGAGAATTTTCTCAACCACCGCCACGGGAATTTGCTCAAAACGAGTGTACGTTATTCGCATCGGTCCTTCTCCCCCGACCCACCGTAACAACCTCCAAGCGATACGGGGAAAATCTTTTGGAAATCTGTAGGTTACGCTAGCGGACGATTGAACGATATTTCGGTGGCACGCAGCGCGACCAATACCCCCCGCGTTATCGAATCCGGGATCGAAGGGCTGCCTTAGCATTCCGAATTTAGTTGTACTCTACGCTTAGATTGCGTATGATTGTGCAAGTGTAGTTATACGTTTGCGGCACGAGGATGCCAATGAAAACAAATCAAGCGATGCCTCACTTCAAGACGATGGCCATGGTGGACGTTCCTCGATCGCGAAACGGGAAGCACAAGAAGATCGTGACCGCAATTCTGCGCGACCTCGACAACCTCGGGAAAGGTGTTGCCTTCAAGATCCCTTTGGCCGACCTCGGAGATACCAAGGAGAACGTGCGTTCCGCGCTGAACCGCGCTACCCGAAAATCCGGCCGCGATGTCGCGACGGCCGCGGACGAAAACTTCCTGTACGTCTGGAACGTGGCGAAGGCTGAGGGATCGAGCGGAACTCGTCCCAACGGCCAAGGCAAATTACCCCGAAGCGCACGCTAGGCCTGATCGACATCAACCAATTTTATTCTGAGAGATCCTTGTCGCGGGTGGATCTCGCCGAAATTGCCGCGAGCCACGGGTCTGGTGCCCTTCCTTATAGTTTTGTCCCCCAAAGTGTGAGAAACCGCAATCTTGGGAATACGTGCAAAAGAGCACAGACTCCTGCGTTCCTTGCCCCCATGATGCACTTACAAACGGATAGATTGGGAAGACAGGGACCATTACTGAAGGCAGGATTAAGAAGCTCACCTTCACTTCTCGCCGTTCCAACACAGGGATTCCAGAGCACGCTTGGAGGAAAAGAACATGCGTTTTACGCACCGTTACATCAGTTCATTAATCCTTGCCGCTGCCATCACGGCACCGGTGACAATTATGGCCGCCCCCAGACCGAACGGCGACGGCGTTCAAATTCGAGTCTATGATTCCCGCCACAAGGATTATCACAACTGGGATGATCATGAGAACCATGCCTGGGGAGTATACCTGAGCAATAATCACAGAAAGTCCCACGAATTCTCGAGGTCCAGCAGGAGAGAGCAGTCCCATTACTGGAATTGGCGCCATTCCCACCCGGACAACGACTAGCAAAAGCGTTGCGCGGCTGGCAAAACGTGAACGGGTGCGTGTGTCAAGCGATGCTCGCACCCGTCAGGCTCATTCAGGTTTAAAAGGGAATTCCACTTAGGAAACACGTCGCGATATGAAGGGCGGAAGAAAGTCTGAAGTCACCCTTCAGCGCGCACGGCAGAGCATTTCACTACAGGAGATTTCTTATGAAAAAGAATTTACGCAAGCGATGTATTGTTTGGGGCGTTTTGTTTGCTTCTATTGCCATCTTGGCTCCATCGAGCCGCTCTGGAGGAGTTCCACAATCCTCACAGGACGCGGCAATTCGAGCGGATCAGAAGTCGATGTATCAGATGATTCTCGTGGACCGGACGGTGAAGGCCGTGAAATATGCGCACCGCAGCGGTTCGACCAAGATGGATTTTGAAGGCACCGATTTGATGGCCAGCGCCAAGGGCGAAGCCAAAGTGGACAGCCATCGCGGATCCATCGAAATCGAAGTTGAGTTTTGGAATGTGCAGAAGCCCACGACGTTTGGAGGGGAGTATCTGACCTACGTCCTGTGGGCAATTTCACCGGAAGGCCGTGCAGTAAATCTTGGTGAAGTGCTGGTCGGCAACAACGATCGGAGCAAACTCGACGTCACGACGGACCTTCAAGCGTTCGCCATGATCGTGACCGCAGAACCATATTACGCGGTGCGGCGTCCCAGCAACGTGGTCGTGATGGAAAATGCGATTCGCCCGGACACTGTCGGCACCGCCGAAGTGGTGGATGCAAAATATGAATTGGTCGATCGCGGCGGTTACATTCCCACAGGCTATAAATTTGACCCCGTGGTTTTGAATTCCAAGTTGCCGCTCGAATTTTTCGAGGCGCGCAATGCCCTGCGCATCGCTCAGTCCGCGGGAGCCGAAAACTATGCAACATCCAGCTATAACAACGCAGCCGGCCAGATGAAGCAGGCGGATGACATGGCCATTCGCCATAGCGTCGACAAGAAGCAGCTCAGTTCCACCTCACGCCTCGTCGTGCAGACGGCGGAAGATGCCCGTGAGATCTCCGTGAAACGTATCGATGAGATCCGCGCGGAAGAAGGCCGTACCGCGGATGCAAATCGCGTAGCTTCAGCGAATGCTGGAAAGCGCAGCGCCGAAGCGGATACCGCGGATGCAAATCGCGCACGGGAGAACGCCGAAGGCAAGGCTCGCGATGCCCAGGATTTGGCTCGCAACGCCGCAGCCGGTCAAGCGCAAGCCGAACGGGACAACGCCACCGCACAGCGACAGAAACTGGATGCCCAAGCGGATTCCGACCGGAACCGCGCATCCGCAGCTGATGCCAATCAGGCGACAGCGGATGCACAACAACACCAAAGAGACGCAGAGACCGAGTCGGCACGAAGCCGCCTGGCCGCCGCGAACTCGGATCAGCAGCTTCAGCAAGCCGTGCGTGACCGTGAAGACCTTCGCGCCCGATTGCTGGTGCAATTCAATGCCATCCTGGAGACGCGGGACACCGCTCGCGGTCTCGTCGTCAATATGTCGGATGTCCTTTTTGATTCGGGCAAATTCACGCTTCGCCCGGCCGCACGCGAGAAACTAGCCAAGATTTCCGGCATCGTCCTCGGCTATCCCACGCTGGCACTTGCCATCGAGGGCAACACCGACAGCTTAGGCGGCGACGCTTACAATCAGCAACTTTCAGAAAATCGCGCCGGTTCGGTGCGAGACTACCTCGGTCAGCAAGGCATTCCCGCGGCGTCCATGACGGCGCGCGGATTCGGCAAGACACAGCCAGTCGCTTCCAACGACACGGTGGGCGGCCGGCAGCAGAATCGCCGCGTCGAACTCGTCGTATCTGGAGAAGTAATCGGAAACACTGTTGCGGCCGGTCCGGCGGCTATGGAAATCTTGCCGCTTGATCCTCGCCGGTAAATTGGCGATCGCAACGGGGCGAAGCGGCTGGAAACCTGGAGCGATTTCTCGCATGTTTGTCTAAGTTCAGCATAGTTGATTTCGATTAAACGGGACAGGTTGCAAGGGCAACCTGTCCCCTTACTTAACCGCTTGCGGTGCGTCCACTAAGCGCGACCCGCTTCCGCCAATCGTCGGAGGACTGGCCTTATTGGGCGCGGCCGCATTGCTCGTCATCGGTGTGAAACAAAAGGCGTAATGCAGTTGGACGAAAATGTTTGAGAAAAGATTCTAGAGTGCCGGTCGGCCATCGCCGAAGCCATGAAGAAAGTGGGCAAGGACGGCGTCATCATCGTCGAGGAATCGAAGACGATGGAAACAACACTTGAGGTGGTCGAAGGCATGCAGTTCGACTGCGGTTATCTCTCACCCTATTTTGTGACCGACCCGGAACGGATGCACTGCTCGTTAGAGGACGTTCACATCCTGATCTGTGAGAAGAACCTTTCCTCCATGAAGGATCTGCTTCCCGTCCTCGAGATGGTCGCCAAATTGGGGGCAGCCTCTGTTGATCGTCGCCGAAGATGTGGAAGGCGAGGCTCTGGCAACATTGGTCGTGAACAAGCTGCGGGGCACGCTGAAATGTGTTGCCGTAAAAGCTCCCGGCTTCGGTGACCGCCGCAAGGCTATGCTCGAAGATATCTCGATTCTGACCGGCGGCAAGGCGATCACGGTCCCCACACCTTTCACTTGTTTCAGCCGGGCCTCTTCGGGGTGCACTTCCTTGGCGATTTGTTCGATCCGACGATCGCATTCCGCGATGCGCTCGTTCCACGATTCGATTCCCCCCAACAGCGGATCCAAGGCCTCCCGCAACTCCTGGCTCAGCCCCTTGCAGCTCTCTCGATTCATTTGTTCTGTGCCGCACTTCCGCAGCCGCTGGCCGTACGATTTCGTCAACCCTCGTGCGGCATTCACCAGCGCCGTGCGCGTGCTGACCAGTGCCGCTCGCGCGCGGATCACCGTCAGATGGATTTGCGCCTTGGCACTGCGATGTCGCACCGGCCCCAACAAGCCGGGATCGATTCTGGCTAACCGGGCCAGCGTCCGGGCATCGAGTCGATCATCTTTTCGACTGCTCTCGCCGATCAGTCGCACGTTCCGTTCATGAGCCACGATCGCTTCGTGGCCCATCTGGCTGAACTGCCGGCTGACCCACGGGGAGTGCGTCCCGGTTTCCAGTGCGATCCGACTGCGCGGGATCTTGCGGAAGACTTGCTGGATTCCCTTCGCTGTAGTCGGCAGATGGTGTTCCAGAACCACCTTACCGGTCTCATCCAAGATGCAGTAATGGCTGGAACGATCTCCCAAATCCAAACCGATGGTCAGCTTGGGCTCTTTGAAAATGTCGTTTTCTCTTTGTCGCCACGGTGCTATTCTTTTTCATAAGCCGGTCTCCTTTGTATTGCGCCTTGAGCGCGTCGATCGTTGGGAGCGTGTCGCATCCCGCTGGAGACCGGCCTTCTTATCCCATCTGATAAGTCTTATCGGAATGTGGCTTTTGGGGCTCAGGTAGCTTGGGCACATTCCGATAATCTTGTTTCTCAGGACCTATTCGGTTTGAGTGGTGGTTAGGCCTGTTCGTAACGCATAGACTCAGGCCAATCATTCTGACTTCCGACAAAGAGCAATGACCAGGTATTTCCGGGCAAGCCAATTGGAATTTGGGCAGGAGATCAAGAGGACGCCCCCGGCGATGGTAACCCAGCTATCCGACCGGGAATTCACTCGACGCCGTTGAGGGCGAAATCGAAAATATCGAAGTTCCGAAGGCGACGGCTCTTCGCGATCAGCTGGTAATTTGTGTTGAGGGTGCGTGACAGAATGAACGGGACACGCTGCTCGTCGAGACCGCCGTGCGATCGCAGGCGATGGCCAGCCAATCCGGAAAGATCGTGTTCCGCCCGCCTCGAACCGATGACGGTGTACGCGTCGGCCAGCACAACGAAATCGCCCTCTCGATCGAGCGGCATCTCGAAGCGTTGTGCCGCCTCGGAACCGTCGATCACAGCCGCTACACCTGGCAAGGACGCGCTCACTGTCATCAAGGCCTGCTGATCCTTGGCCTTGCGCAGGTACACTCGAACAAATGAACCTAGGGCGCCGTGGTGGCGAACGAAAGGATCGGTAATGGGGCAGATTACACGCGCCGCACCTGCACCGAATCGTCGGTCTAGCTCTTCTTCAAGGAAGATAACGTTTGGCTCGCCGTCAGGCCTCGCCTTGTCATTCATGCCGTGGTCGGCTACCAGCCCGACGACAGCACCGAGATCAACCATTTGGCGAACCCGCCCGTCCACCGCGCGATGGAAGCTATCGGCCTCCGGCTCCCCGGGAGCATACCTGTGCTGGACGTAGTCCGAGAGCGAAAGGTAAAGTAGCTTGGCCGCTTGCTGTTGGAGCAGTCGAATGCCGGCGTCGAGGACGTAGAGAGAAAGATCGGCCGAATACATGTCCGGCTTCGGCCTCCCTACCAGGGCTTCGATGCCCGTGATGCCATTCTCAGAGACGGTAGCTTCGTCGGCGCGTTCGCTAGAGAACGAGATTCCCGTCAAGTTCCGTCCGAGCATTTTCCGAAGTTTGTCCTTTGCGGCGATAGCAGCGGTTGGTACTCCCGTTTGCGACATTCGCGCCAGAATCGTCTGACAGCGCACCAGCGATGCATCGGTAATCATTACTTCCCGACCCGTTTCACGGTCCAGGTAGAAGTTGCCTGTGATCCCATGCACGGATGGTGGCGCGCCGGTCACAATCGAAAGATTATTAGGATTGGTGAATGTTGGCAGGACCGCGTCAGCATGGCCGAAATAGCCGATGTCCTGGAACAACCCGATGGTCGGAAAGACTCCGTCTGGGATGCCTCGATCGAAGTACGCTGGATCGCATCCATCCAAGCAGATTACAACAGTTGGCGCGCCAGGCGCCGTGTAGCTACGGCCATTGACTTCGATCATCTTTGACATCGCGATTTAGAATAAAACGAGCGTTTTCACAATGCCAAAGACTTCTTGACCGGAATTTTCTTTTCAATCTCGAAAACACCAACATAGCATAGAGGTCTCGCTTGTTCACGACAGTGTGAATCTCCTTGCATCTGGATTACTCATGAGGGTCTACCATCCACACCAGCACAGCCCGAAATTGAACCAGATTCCAATGTCACCAATCGCCGCGACAGCCAATTAACCGCAAATTCGGAATGTGGCCGGGCCACTCCAGGTCAGAAAGCCATCTTCCGATAACCCCTGCCGGCTCAACCGGTCGATGCAACATCCTATAACCAGTTGATCTGACAGTACTTCTCATCGAGAATCAATCAGTACGGCAGTGTTCAATCAGAACCTAAACAGGGCTTTTGTTTTGTTTGATATCGACGCCGGCTAACAAAATCAGCTTCTTAGGCTCTTACAAGAAGGCTTTGACCAGGTGTTGCAACGACCCATTGAGACCACCCCGTTTCTCGGGAGGAATCCGGGTTCCGAAAGGAAGCGGAGATCCTTCCGAGTCACTTGTGAAACAGGCGCCACCCGCTTAGTTATCGGCTCAACTGAATCCTAGAAACGCCACTTTCCCGTCGGTTCGCGTGGCGGCCTGGTATGCTTCGGACGGTCGCAGCCGTGCACACGTTGCGCCCATGGAATGCTGCACACACCAAAGCAACGGAGGTTCTCATGTCGTTTCGATTTGCTAGCGCAGTCACGTTTGCCCTGCTCCTTATGTCTCCTTCCTCTGGAAGGACCCAGGTGCTGATGGAGCGCGACGTTTCGCTTCACATGGCCTTGACGATAGCTGAAACGGCCCTGGCCCAATGCGGCGTCAGAACGTCGGTTGCTGTCGTCGATCGCGCGGGCCGGCTCCGTGTTTTCCTCCAGGGCGATGGGGCTTCACCGCACAATCTCGAACTGGCCCGCCGCAAGGCTTATACGGCTCTGACCTTCCAACGGACGTCGGCCGAGTGGGCGACGCGCACCGAAACAACACTTTCCGGGCAGCGAATGCTTGCCGACGTCATTCCGCTCGCCGGCGGCGTCCCGATCAAAGTCGGCGAGGACACAATCGGCGGCGTCGGCCTGAGCGGAGCCCCGATGGGAGGGGCTCAGGAGGAGGCTTGTGCCAAGGCCGGCATCGCCAAAGTAGCGGATCAACTTCGGTGAGGCTGGCGGCAACGTGCCTGGATTTTGATTTGTAATCTGCCCGATTGCTCCCGAGCGGTCGGCCACTCGGGAGTTATCCCATCGGCCACCCCACAATCTGGCCGTGCGGATTTCTCAATTGCTGGATTGTGCCCGAGAAGTCGTGCCAGCTCAACCGGTCGATGCAACACCATCTAATCGGTTGATCTGACAATACTTCCCATCGAGAATCGATCTGTGCGGCAGTACTCAATCAGAACCTAAACAGAGCTTTGTTTTGTTTGACATTGACGCCCGCGAACGAAATCAGCCTCGTAGACTCCTACAAAAAGACTTTGAGCAAGTGTTGCGTCGACCCATTGAGACCACCCGGATTATCGGAATGTGGCTTCTTGGCTTCTGGGCCACATTCCGATAATCCCGCTTCTCAGGACTTGGCCGCCAGAACCTCCCAGCTGGGACCTGTTCTGGTGGCAAATTCGTTGTGTCGATTGCAGGCCAAGCGTAAGATGCGCGAGACAGGTGGCCAAACGAAAATTTCGATTAGGAACGCTATGGAATTGGACGCTACAGAGAAGCAGGTCGATGAGATTACGCGGTCCTACGGTTCACGCACTTCGGTAAGAGCAAGGGCTAAGTTGTCCTGAATGCTCCCGCAACGCTCAGAAGGAGGAATGCAATGGCAAAATACGGGAAAGCTGCTGCCAAAAGCGTGAAGAGCGCCATGCACCGAGAAAAGCTCGGGACACTTCGTTCGGGCAAAGGGGGTAAAGGAGGCAAAGTGACCAGCCGGAAACAAGCGATTGCTATAGGCCTCTCAGAAGCTCGCAAAAAAGGTGCCAAAGTCCCGCAGAAAAAGTCTTAGGATATTCGAAGGGGATGCAAACATTTCGCCGGAACAGAGGCCCACGGAGTGAGTGAAGGCTAGCTTATTCCATGAGTTCTATCCGATTCGTGTGTGCTGTATCCGGCCAGGTAGCGGGCGGCCAAGTCCTGTGAAGTCCACTCATCGGAATGTGGGAATTTCCGGCAGGTCCGGCCACAAATCAATTACGTTAGTATTGAATTAGTTGGCCGCCGCCGATGACGGAGAAAGGACGTGGATTGCTATTCCCCGTTTGTCAGATTCTAGTTTGTCGATTCGTACGACAACACCCACAAATGTGGAGTTCAATGGGCTGTCGGGTTGGAAATCTGTCGTCACATAGACGCTCATTCCAAGTACGTAATGACCTGCCTGGGTGGGAAAATACAGACCGTCCTGTGATGCGTTCAACGTAGTGCAATATTCCGGCGGCAAGCTCGGGTCGAATGGGCGAATGCGGACGGCCTGTAACAAATCAATTCGAGGGCACAGGCGTCGTTCTTGGGGCGCAGTTGACATGAAAGAATCTTTACCACAGAGTTGGCAATAGCAAAAGTCGCATTCTCAATTAAATTTCATCGGCTAAAGGAAGCTAGGACACACCGCAATGGTGTGGCTACATTTCGCCTCCGCTGCCACATTCCGATAATCCCGTTTATCAGGCGCTACCCGATTCCGGTGGGCGCTCGCAGCTTACTTTTCCGGTGCACCAGTGCATGATGCAGGCGAGCCCGGCCAGCTGTCTCCTCGATACTTGCCCAAAATAAGGCCGATGAACAATACCACCGGGAAAACAATCTTCTGGATGGCCACAGGCACTGCCCTAAGCTCCTGTGTTTGCCTGTGCCGCCGCAAGATATGGGCTACGTAGAAGAGCGAAGTCCTGCCGGAGTGGCTCGCGTTGACGACCGCAAAAATCGCCTGGAGGAAGCGATCCAGGTCAATGACCGGAACGACCCGGCCTTTGAATTCCAGCAGATCTTCCCCGGCGTTCCACCACCGATGAGGGACCCCGGGAGGGAGGTCCGCAGGCTCGCCGGCCTGCACGGTGATTTTCTTATTTCCAACGATGGCTCCGAGTGTGCCTGCAGCCACGCGTCCTTGTTCGTGCTCCTTGAAATGCACATGAAGCGGCGGCCCGCTGGTGTGTGGCGGCAACGAGCCTTCGACAATCAGGATCACTTGGCCATTGGCCTCGCGCACGCGGTGCATCCGCAGGATCTCTCCAGTGTGTCGGTTCTTCAGCTTCAGGACGTTATCCATCGATTCCCCCAAAATTGGATAATGTTGTAGTCATGAGGGCCGTGTCGCACTTCGGAAAACTCGCACCAAATTCTATACGATTCTATCTGGCGGCAATAGGCCGGAATGGGGACGATAGCAGTCGTTCCCGAGCCATCACATCCGATTTGTCAAACATTCCGAAGTCATCAGCCATGCTTCCGCCCATCGCAAGTTGAATAGGGGCTGAGAAGTCCGCTAATCGGAAACTGGTTTTTTGGCCGTTCGGTAATCGTGGCTTGGCGGTTCACATCAAGTAGTGACCCGTCCGCGCAACGGTCCGTGCATTCTTCCATCTTCGTTGCTGCCCCCGATACACCCACAATTTGCCAAAGATAGGGCGTATGTTTTACTTGCAATCCGCACGGATCGGGGAGTAGCTTGCGGTAGGCGGGAAAATGGCTGAGCACGGTTTAGTGAAAAATGAGCGGTAATCCCACCCCCATCTCCGTCAACGTTGCTTCCTCAATGGTTCAACTCAGTGACCAAGACATTTTGGCGCAGCTTACGAACTTCGAGAACAGCTTCGTGGAAAGGAAAAGCAGCGGCGACCATAAGGACTGGCTCAAAACTGCGGTGGGCTTCGCCAACACAGCTCCAATAGGATACCCAGCGATAATGTTCGTGGGCGTTAAGGACGACGGCGAAATCGAAGGGACAGCGAATTTCGACAAGTTACAGAAGACCTTGAGCGAAAAGCTGGAAGAAGCATACCCTGCGATTTATTATCTTACTAGGATTCTTAAACACGGCGGAAAGCAGTTCCTAGCTGTTCTCATCCCCGGTAGTGAATGCAGGCCGCACTTTGCAGGAAAGGCATTCGTTCGAGATGGCTCTCAGACCGTCACCGCATCGGCTGAGCAGTTTGCCCGTTTGATCGCTGAGCGAAATAACAAGGCTTATGAGATTCTGAAATGGCGTGGAAAGAAAGCCACGCTTGCGTTGTATAAAGGTTTGGTGTTGCTTGGAAGAAGACCCGACTTCGCCGCAGAGATAATTATCATTGACTGCAATCAGTTCTATGTAACCTACTCGGTGTCTCCAAATGAAACACCGCTTGCTTCACATCCGCTTGAGTCGATTGAGGTTTCTTTCGACCACCAGCACCAGCGACTAGAGCTACGCTGGCCGTTCGTACTAGCCGGGGTGGCCAAGTCCTGATAAGTCTGGCGGTCTCAATGGGTCGATGCAACACTTGCTCGAAGTCTTTTTGTAGGAGTCTACGAGGCTGATTACGTTCGCGGGCATTGAAACAAACGAAACAAAGCCCTGTTTATGTTCTGATTGAGTCCCGGCGTACAGATCAATTCTCGATGGGAAGTATTGTCAGATCAACCGATTAGATGGTGTTGCATCGACCGGTTGAGCTGGCACTGTTTATCACGACCTATCGGGAACGGACGCCCATTCGGCAGATATGTGCGTTGCAAGTGATGCAAGACTGTGAGAGCAGACCCTAGTTATTCGGTGCGGCTCGATCCCAGTTAATCGAATAGGCGAGAGGTTCAGCAGTTCAACTTCACTTCGTTTTGTCGTTGCCAGGTGACGCTTTTGCGGGATGAAGCTTGTTATAGTCTTTTATGAACACGCGCAAGCCAGAGTCCGGCATAATTTTTGCATAGCCTGCAGAAAGCTGTTCTTTGTAATGATCCAGGAAGAAATCGAGTGGATCATTTGGATCCATGTCGATGAGGATCAAATCCGCATCGTTCATGACCAGCTTGCCGAAGCGGAGACGATTATTCTTGTAGGCCATGTAATTCCCGGCGCGGATATTTTTCACCGGATTGGCATCTGAACTGCCAAAAATCTGAATAATTTTGTCACCTTCAATTCGTACGGAGACCACCTTGCCCTCAATATGAGGAGGCGGCAAGATCTGTTCCAGATCAAGGATCAGATCGTCCTCTTGAGCCTGCACACCCGGAACTTTGCCCTCCTTGATCAACCCGCCTAAATCGATACCGAAGAGATCCATCAAACCCTTTACCGGGACATGCATGGCCTTGATTTTCTCGCTGTGCAGCCGAAGCTTTCCGTCAGGGGTGGGAATGAGAATCCCCTCCGTCTCGAACGGGATGTCCCCCTTGTCATGGAGCTTTCCCTTCACTTTCAGGTGCCCCTTCTCAACGATGATAGATAGCCCTGTTAAGGGCGAATGAGGACCCGCGAAAACATAAGAATTGAGGATGTTCGCCAAGTTTGACGAATCAATGGCGATCTCAGCCGTGCTTATGCGCAGGTTGAACGAGTTTTTGTCGTCGAAGACGGGGAATTCATTTTTGCCGAGAGGCACGAGCACACCGTTCAATGATTTTATTTCTACCGCCACAGTTTCCGAAAGATGAAACGTGACGTTGCTCATCTGCGTCTGGACCATGTCCTCCTGTTTATCGTTGGTCGGAACATTTTGGCTGACGACGATGGTCGGAGCCGCAGCCCAAAGGAGAACGCACAGAGTCCGGGATATCAAAAGCGGTATGGATATGTTGAACGGCGAAACCAAGTTCCGTACGAATTGCAATGTTGCACCCTCTAGCAGGTCTTAACGGAAATTTCGATACACGACGAAAGCACAGAAAAGTTTCCGCAGTCATCGGATCGAATCATAGGGCAGCTATGATTGATTGGATTTAAAGGGTTATAAATCGAGCCCAATAAAGCTAGGCAAGCCGTCTCGGCCGCCTATAGACCCTGATTCTACCAAACTCGATTTCACAGCCCTCGGCCATGATGCAAACTCGTTCAAAGGGCGTGATACAAAAACTCCACCCGGTCAGGTCACTAGCTAACGCCTACCTGTATCCGCGTCACGCGGCAAGTGACCACTCAGACGCAGGGACAATCAGATTCCCACAGGCCAAGGATACCGTAACTCGCCAAGATGAGACGCGCTCTGAGATGCTGGTCCCCCAGTAGATTCGTCGATAAACTCTTTTTCGGCTCTAAACCAGTCCTCGACATCTCTCCCTTGTTCACACCCCCGCATGAGATATAGCGCATAAGCTCGGTGATTGATCTCGTCTTTCGTCGATTCTCTAAGTTCGGTCACGGCAACCTCCTTGTTTGTCTTTCATTAAGGGGCCAATTATCTCGATCTCCCACGAAACACTATGCTAGATGCCCTTAAGACTGATATCTGTGCTCATTTGCACATTCCCCACCAAATTCGCCCACTAGGGTCTGTTCAACCCATCTCTTTGGCTGTTCTGCTCGCGCTTCCTGATCCCGCCCGATAAGTTAATCAGGACTTGGCTTTTTCACTGTGGTTTTGAGGGGACCTGCTCCAGTGGCAAGGTCGTTGTGTCGAGAGCGGGGGAAGCGTACGATGTGCAAGCCAAATGCATAAATCGGAAATTCCGGCTTGAAGAAGGGCGTCAATGAACCGCATCGCGTGAACGCCTTTCGGGTTCTTTGGGGCCGCGTGAAGGAGCACCCGCTGGCACGGGTTGGTCCGGGACTTATCACCGGCGTGGCCGACGATGACCCCAGCGGCATAGCCACCTACTCCCAGGCGGGCGCTCAATTCGGCCTCAACATGCTCTGGACGATGCCGCTGGCCTTCCCTTTGATGGCCGCGATTCAGTCCATGTGCGCGAACATCGGCCGGGTTACAGGGAAGGGCCTCGCCGCCAACATTAAGGCTGCGTTCCCACAGGCTGTGCTTCAAGGCGTATTACTGCTGCTGCTGGTCGCCAACACACTCAACATTGCCGCCGATGTCGCTGCAATAGGGGAAGTGGCAGAACTCGTCACTGGTTTCAATCGCCATCTCATGACGCTGTTCTTCGTGTTCGGGACGTTGTTGCTGCAGGTCTTCGTCCCCTATCACCGCTACGTCGTATACCTAAAGTGGCTGACCCTCTCTCTGCTCGCTTATGCCGCGGTCCTGTTCACCGTTCACGTCCCCTGGGGTCAGGTGGCGCTGCGGACGGTCTGGCCAAGGTTCACACCAAATTCTACTGCCGCTGCCGTCATCGTCGGCGTCTTCGGCACCACCATTAGTCCCTACCTTTTCTTCTGGCAAGCATCCGAAGAGGTCGAGGACATGCGGAAAGGACAACGCGCCGCGCCGCTCGTGCGCAATGCGCGTGCGGCAGGCACAGAACTCCGCCGCATCCGGTGGGACACTTGGAGCGGCATGCTCTACTCCGACATAGCGGCCTATTTCATTATCCTGGCGACTGCGGTCACGCTCAACGTGGCGGGAATTACCGACATCAAAACGGCGGCGCAGGCAGCCAGCGCGCTTCGGCCGCTCGCCGGCAACTTCGCATACCTACTCTTCGCTCTTGGCATTATGGGCGTAGGCTTGATTGGCGTGCCAGTACTGGCTGGCTCCGCCGCATACGCCCTCTGCGAGGCCATGGGTTGGACCTGGGGTCTCGAACGCAAGGCGACCGATGCTCGAGGCTTCTATGGAATTATAGCCGTAAGCGTGCTCGCGGGACTCGTCATTCAGTATTCGCCGATCAGTCCTATGAAGGCCTTATTCTGGAGCGCCGTCATCAACGGGGTCGTCGCAGTACCTTTAATGATTGTGATCATCCTGCTGGTTTCGAAGAAGGCTGTGATGGGCGATTACACTGCGAGTCGGCCTCTCATAATACTTGGCTGGATAGCGACAGTGGTCATGGGCTTGGCGGCCGTGCGGATGTTCATCCCCGGTTAGGTCCCCTCCAATTCACAGCAGAAGACCCCACTATCCTGTTGATTCCTTCGACTGCCGGATTAGTCCTGAGAAGTTCTATACAGGTAGAAGTCAAGAAAAAACACTCCCGCTTCGGCTGGATTTTTTCTTGCTTCGCAGCCCACTGGATGGAGCAGGATCGGTTCTGACCGCCCGCACCAGGTGCTCGGTTGCTGGACAGTATCGTCCAGCGGTTGGGTTTTTCTCTACCAGCGGTTTTCATCACTTCTTCGCAACGAAGCCTGTCCGTTCCGAAACCAGCAAAGCAGAACGGTGGTCAAATTTGGCAACCATAGTTCTATTGGGGACTCGTTGGCCCATAGCTTTTTCTGGTTATCCGAGAGGGCCTAGCCTGGTTAATTCATCAGAGGCGAGAATCGTAACGTAGAAAGCGCATTGGTGACGGAGAAAAGGATGGAGCCCCATCGTCGACGCTCAAAAAGGTATGCGCTGCTGCTTTTTTGACCTCACGAACCATTTTTCGAGATAGCTCCTCCTTGTGCTTCCGAGAGTATGTTGTCGAACAGGCGAGACAATCTAAGAGGAGTTGCAGAGCGAGGCGGCTTGGAAGAGATCTTGATAAGGCCAGCCGCTGGCCATGTGGATGCGGATACAGCGAGCTGTTTCGCGGATGCGCGCACCGATCTTGAACAACCGAATGCGCAGAGTTTCGATTTGTGCTGGGCGCAGGGACGAAGGCAATTGCAGGCGAAATAGGTTGACCAAGTTATAGGCGAAACTGTGGAGCAACAGGCGGAACGCATTGGCCCGAAAGCGGTGGCAGCTCAAGCGGTCAGCAGCAAAACCATTTTTGAACTCTTCAATACGGTTCTCACATTCCCCGCGATCGTTATAAAAAGAAAAAACGGAACGGCTGCGGCCTGGCAAGTTGGTGACCAGAAAACGCAGGTTGGTACCGGCCTCGGCATGTTCGGCCTTGTAGCAGATGCGCCGCTGATGAGACCAGGGGTGAGCGCGATAGAGAAAACTGGCAAAGGAACGCTGCGGCTTGCCGGTTCGACGATAACTTCTCGCGAGACGACGCTGCAGCCACTGTGCTTTACCTTGCAACCGTGAGTTGCTGCCTATTCCGATGGCGTACTGGAGGCCGAAAAACTCGCAAAATTCATAGAGCAGTGGCGTGGCGAAACCAGCGTCAGCGCGTAACTTGATTCGGACCTTAGGAAATTCACGCTGGAGTCGCGGAACGATGCGTAACAGCAAGGGGATGATGCGGGCGTGACTAACGACCCTGCCCGGCCGCAGTCTGGCGGCCAACAAACAACCGGTGTGACGCTCAAAGATCAGCAAGGGGTGATACATGTGCTGGTCATAACCACCATTGAAGAAGCTGAGCTGCTGCTGCCCGTGAGTTGGGTCGTCAGTGGAATCGACATCGAGCAGGATCTCCCCTCGTTTCCGGACTTGCTTCCCGCAAATCTTCACAAACCAATCGAGTAAAGCATCCTGCAGTTTGAGGAGGTCGCGAGGCGAGGGCGAGTTCTCCCAGCGACTGAGAGTCGGTTGTGAGCCGAGAGACTCACCCAGCGGTTGATCGGCAAGAATCTGAAAAATCGGATCGTGACGAAGTCGATCCGCGTCGTTGACGTCCTCGTAGCCAGCGATGATCTGGTAGAGGCGTTGGCGAAACAACGACAACACGGAATGACGAACCCGTTCCTCTTCGCGAGGATCACAGACGAGCTGTGCCAGCCCGCCAGTGAGTCCATACCGCTGATCCAAGGCCCGCAACGGAAGCAGACCGGCGTCAGAACTGATCTGTCCACCGGAAAAATCAGCTCGAATAGGTCGGTGTCGGTAGAAGGAAAAGGACAGCTGTGGTATACAACAAGATGTCATCTCTAGGATGCTCCGAAAGAGAATGCCGGGTTCGCGAAAACCCAGTGTTCATCACTCCTTTTAGAGCATCCTTTCTTTTTTCACCAGTAAAATCGTGAATAATTCAGGCTAGGGTCATCAAGGAGACTGAGTGCCCGAAGCACGCAGCGCCTAACTTCTCGGCTGAGACTCGCTCTCGAACCAGAGTGTCTCGAGAACCCCACGGCCACCGCCAGAGAACTTCCCAGAGATGGAGCGGACTCGGTCCGAAAGACTCAAGCGGTTTATGGTTTCAGATATTTGGCGTCGAAGCTCACCGTTCAGTCCGGCGAAGTGCAATTCGCGCCCACGCTCGACGAAGTAATAGCGGCGGCATGATGGCGTGATCTTCTCGAGAGATGGCTGGCGACGATTTCGCGATTTTGGAGGCGAACTTGACGGCATTGAACCTCGGGGCTAGTATCCATTCGGGGAGCGTCATTTTCTTTTTGGGAGTGCATTCCTCGCTGCGCTCACGACCGCGGACCATCAGTTTAACCACATGAAAATAGCCTACTTTGATTGCTTCTCCGGAATTAGCGGCGACATGACCCTGGGCGCGCTGGTGGATGCCGGGTGCAACCTTGCGGAAATGGAGTCTCAACTATGCCGTCTGCCGGTGACGGGCTGGAAAATTTCTGCCGAAAAGACTGTCCGGCGGGGATTTCGGGCCACGCAGGTCAAGGTGGAGTCCTCCGATCCGCAGCGCCACCGGTCGCTGTCCGAAATTCTTCAATTGATTGAGTGCGTGGGGCTCCCGCCGGCGGTTGGCGAAAGGGCCTCGCGCATTTTTCGGCGGCTGGGCGAAGCCGAAGCGTTGGTTCACGGCTTGCCGATCGAAAAAGTGCACTTTCACGAAGTGGGCGCGGTGGACTCCATCGTGGACATTGTCGGCGCGGCGGCGGGGTTCGAGCAGCTGGGCATCGAAGATTTTTTCTGTTCGGCGCTCAATGTCGGCGGCGGGCGCGTACAAACGCAACATGGAAGCTTGCCGGTGCCGGCTCCAGCAACCGCCGAGCTGTTGCGCGGTGCGCCGACCTATTCGAGCGGGATTCAGCGCGAGCTGGTGACGCCTACCGGCGCGGCGATCGTTGCCACAGTGGCTTCAGGGTTCGGTCCGCAGCCGGAGATGACGGTTGCTGCCGTGGGCCTGGGAGCGGGGAGCGCCGAGCTGGCCGAGCAGCCCAATGTGTTGCGGCTGTTCGTCGGCGAAGCGGCGGCGCGGCGGGACGACGCGGCGCTCGATGAGGACATCGCCGTGCTCGAGGCGAACCTCGACGACATGAGCCCGCAAATCTACGGCTTTTTCGCCGAGCGCGCGCTTCAAACAGGCGCGCTTGATGTTTTCTCGGTACCCGTGCAAATGAAAAAAAACCGGCCGGGGCAGCTCATCACGGTGCTTTGCAAACCCGCCGACCGGGAAAAATTTTCGGACCTGCTGTTCCGCGAGACCACCACGCTGGGCGTGCGCCAATCGAGCGTCAAGCGCCGCACGTTGCAGCGCGAAAGCCTTACCGTGCAAACTTCGCTCGGATCGATCCGCATGAAGGTCGCGCGCCTGCACGGGCATATTCTAAACGTCGCGCCCGAATACGAGGATTGCCAGAAAGTGGCGGCGGAACGCGGGGTTCCCCTGAAGCAGGTGCTCGCTGAAGCGACGTTCGAGTTCCAGAAATTGAACGGAGCCATCAAGTAGTCCGGGAGAGAGATGCAAATCCGGGATAGCGGAAATCTTGCCAACATGAAAGCGGATCCGGCTGAGAAGCAGGAAAAGCTGTTGGAACGTCTGCGGGCGCTGGGCTCTGTGGTGGTGGCGTTTTCGGGCGGCGCCGATTCGGCCTATCTCGCCTGGACTGCGCACCAGACCCTGGGCGAGCGCGCCCTGGCGATTACGGCGCTCTCGCCGAGTTTTTCAGCGTACGACCGGCAGCAAGCGGAGACGTTTGCGAACCAAGCAAACCTGCGCCACGAATTTATTGAGACGCACGAATTTGAGAATCCGCAATACGTCTTGAACCAGGCCGATCGTTGCTACCATTGCAAGACGGAGCTTTTCGGCGTGCTCGCGAAGTTGCGCGCGGCGCGCGGATTGGGAGTTATGACTTACGGCGTGAATGCCGATGACCTGAAGGATTTTCGCCCGGGCCACCGCGCCGCGGCCGAATTTGGCGTGCTGGCGCCGCTGCTCGATGTGGGGCTATGCAAAGCGGAAATCCGCGAGCTGTCGCGCCGCGCGGGCCTGGCCACGTGGGACCGGCCGGCGTCGGCCTGCCTGGCGTCGCGCGTTCCCTATGGCGCGCCGGTCACCATTGAAACTCTCTCGCGCATCGAAAGGGCGGAAAGTGTGTTGCGTGAATTCGGATTCCGCCAAATTCGAGTGCGCGCTCACGGTGAACTCGCGCGGATAGAAATCGCGCCGGACGAATTGCCGCGCGCGCTGCAAGCGGAGATCGCGGAGGCGATCGCCGCGCGGGTCCGGAACGCCGGCTTTGCCTACGTAACGCTGGATTTGGACGGGTACCGGCAAGGGTCTCTGAACGTCGCCTTGAAGAAGAAATAATTCTCCCGCACCCAGGAAAAATGGACCAACAGGACATTCAACGGTTGCTGGAAGACGTGCGGGCAGGGAAGCGCTCCGTCGCGAAAGCCGTGGAGCAATTGCGGCATATGCCGTACGAGGATCTCGGTTTCGCCAAGATCGATCACCACCGCGGACTGCGCCAGGGTTTTGCTGAAGTGGTCTACGCCAAAGGAAAAACTCCCCAGCAAGTTGTGGCGATCGCTCGCCGGATCCTGCGCCCGCAAGTGAAGCATAACGTGCTGATCACGCGCGCCGATGCGGGCATCTTCCGCGCCGTACGGCGTCTGAATCGCGCCGCCGAATTTCATCCCCTTTCCGGAACCATCGGCATTCGCCGTAATCGGGAGATTGTTGGCAAAGGCACGATCCTGGTGGTTGCGGCGGGCACCAGCGACATTCCCGTGGCGGAAGAAGCGGCGGTCACGGTGGAGATCATGGGGAACAAAGTGGACAGCGTATACGACGTGGGCGTCGCCGGCCTGCATCGGCTTCTGGACCACCGTGAAAAAATCGCGGCGGCTCGCGTCATTGTGTGTGTCGCGGGCATGGA
Source organism: uncultured Acidobacteriota bacterium (assembly GCA_963813185.1). GTDB lineage: Bacteria > Acidobacteriota > Terriglobia > Acidiferrales > UBA7541 > Palsa-360. The sequence goes on along the minus strand of CAWEYA010000014.1, from coordinate 218,901 downwards.
AGGCGCGTTGCCGAGCGTCGTCGGCGGCTTGGTGTCCGTGCCCGTGATCGCCGTGCCGACAAGCGTGGGCTACGGCGCAAGCTTCGGCGGGGTGGCCGCGCTCCTGGCGATGTTAAACAGTTGTGCATCCAACGTGTGCGTTGTCAACATTGATAACGGATTCGGCGCAGGCTATGTCGCCAGCACTATCAACCGCCTTTGACACCCTGCCGTCTAGACGGTTGCCACAACGCCCTGCTGCGGCACCCGAATGGCCTGGTCCGGCTCTAACAACTCACTGCGCCGGGATTGCGCTGGAAAGAGGGATTATTCGCAATAGCTGCCGAGCTTCGGTTGGTAGCCGCTTTGGAGGGCGTCGCCTTGCGTCATGAGGGAGCCCGGCATCAACTTCTCAAAGTACGGGCTGTCTGTGCAGTAGTAATATCCGCTGTGCTGATGGGTCCAGACCTGGATGCCAGCCAAAGCCTGATCATATGCCGAGGAATTCTTGATGTTCGGGAATATTTTCCTGAGCACCGAAAGCCATGCAGCTTTCGAGCCCATCCGTGCGAAGTTGGAAGGCGCTGTAACCGGTGCAGGAGCACTCAGGGAGTCCGATGGGGCAGGCGGTGATGCCATCGTCCGCTCTTGAGACGGGAGCGATGTCCCGGCTGCGGAAGGGTCTGGGGCTGTCGCCTTGGGAGGCGAGGAATTCAGCATGGAGGAAACGTTCGTGTGGATCTGCTCCAGGTACCTGCCGTAGTCGGGTGATACCGCAATCAGCCCAAGAAGCAGGACGCATGAGGCAAGCCCCGCGACCATCAGCTTCGGGCGTTTCACCCCTTCCGCCGCGGGAGACAACACCAAAACCGGCCGAAACCACCAATTTTTGACGGCAGCGAGAGTCGAGGGCGGCAATTCCGGGAAGGCCGGAGACGCCCCTACTTCCCGCGAGATTTCCTGAGAGCGTTCAAATGGACCCGGCAGTTTGGGCGGGAAAAAGGTTTGTTCCGGCTCTGAAGAGCATGTTTGTGATTTTGCGATCACCGCATCCGATTGCCTCCTCGGTTGAATCGGCGGCGTGGGAATCGGAGGGAGAGAAGAAGCGGCCAGAGCAGCGGGCGCGATTGGCCTGCGGGCGTCGAAGCTTGGCAGAGCGCTTCGCGAAGCCGATCCACTCGGGACGACTAAGGAAGGATTTAGGTCTCGCGTCGGAACCGGAAGACGTGGGAGAATCGGCTTGATCCCAGGTCGAGGCGGCAGGACAGGCCTCTCGCTCGCTTTGGGGGAAAGTTTTACTGGAGGAGCCGCCTTCAATTCTTTCGCGTCAGAGGGCGGTCCCTGCTTTTCGATCCACTCTGAAATACGCTGCTGCGTTCTGTCCGGAAGGTCTCGAAAACAAATTCCAGCGTCCTTACGCGTGGGGCCCAGCCAGGCAACACTCCCCTCCAGTTGAATTTCTTCGGCGCTATCGGGCAATTTGAAATGCAAAACTAAATCGCGATCCTGATCGAGTTGGGACACGGCTTGAATCGACAGGCCTCCCGTCCCGAGATTCAAAAGGATGCCGCCATTGTCGTTTTCAAGTTTGACGCACGTGAGGACATGGGTCTTCTGACGAACGTGACGGCGACGTTCTTCGGGCGAACCAGTTTTCTGAATTGCCGCGACACTCATATCTTCCCGCATATTCGAAAACCGCGAAAGACACTTCCCCTGAACGGCGCGAAGGCCGGAAACACGCGCATGGGGGTCAGCCTAATCCCCGCCCATGTTGGTTGCGGGATTGTATTGCAAGTTGTGCACCGGCTGCAAGGCCCTAAAGCGCCGGCTACCGGCGAACTCTCTTACTAGGCTGTGGCAGTGGCCTTTCGATGTTCCTTCGTCCATCCAGCACCTGCCTCAAACGTACGAACAGTGTCAGTCATGACGGGACTTGGAACGCTCCCTGCAATTCAGCGTATGTCCACTTCTGGTGACAATTCCCGCGAAACGGCGGGCGAAATCCCCCACAAACGTAATCCTAGGAGCAAGAATGAGATGGCCAATAACGTGCAATAGCGGAGGGGGCCGAGGTGTTTGTAGCAATGGATTGAAGGCCTTTCGAGGGCACTGTCGGCAACCTAAAATGCAGATTAAAGCGCAACGAATTCTCCTTCCTGTCGAACCTTTCTATTCGGGTTGCTGGACATCCATTGCAGTGTTATTGAGATCGCCGGATCCCGCAATTTCAAAGTATTCTGCCTACCTGTTTCGGAAGACGGGCGCGGGTCGCCCTGCAACGCGCGGCAGGTCTTTGATTAGTTCTATCATCGTGCATTCGGCAGCTGTTTTCCTGCTCCTTCAGATGTCTGACAACGATATGGCAGCGCGCAATTCGATTCAAGTGGCACGGATGAAAGACGAGGTAATCTATTACCAACTTCCCCTTCATCATGAACCTAAGCCCGTGCCGCGGATCGCCCCGCCGGGACCCGGTGGCAGGCCTGGCCGCGGCGCGCAGCCGAAAGAGGATCCAAAACTGGGGAGCACCACATTTCACCGCGATCTCACGATTATTTCGAATCCGATCCATCCCGACAACAATCATCAGACCATCATCCAGCCATCATCTCCGCCGGATCTCATCATCAAGCAGGACCTCAAATTGCCGAATGTGGTGTTCGGGAATCCGTTGGCCAAACCCAAGGCGCCACTTCAGTTCTTAGCGAATGCTGTGAAGCCAATTGAAAAGGCCCAAACGAAAGTCGACGATGTGGCGGCACCTCAGACTTCCGTGACGGTTCCGGGCATTAAACTCGCCACGCCCGCTCAGCCCAAGGCCCCGCTTCAGTTACTTACGAACGCTGTGAAGCCCACCGAAAAGGCGCAAACTGTTGACGAAGTGGCGGCGCCCCAGACCGCTGTTACGGATCCGGGTATAAAGCTTGCCTCGCTTACTCCTACCGTCACGCAGCCGCGCCTGCCGGTTCCGCTCGCCATGACTGGCGGGGCTGTCCCAGCCGGATCCGGAACCTCCGCATCGGGTGGCCCAGCTGGATCGGGGATGCCCGCACCCTCGGTCGGTGGCGCGGCAGGCGAACTAAATCGTGGTGAACCGAATGGCCTGTTGATTCTTGGCACCGATCCCATTGCGGGGGGCGGACCCATTTCATTGCCCCCGGGAAATCGGTACGGCACATTTTCGATTTCGCCCGCAGGAGGCGAGCCCGGCTCGCCAGGCGGCGTTCCAGGCGGCGGTGCCGGAGGGACGGGAGGATCAGGCCCCGGAGGCGATGAAAGCTCGGGAAATGGCGGTGGCAGATCGGGCGGCGGTGGAGGCGGCCTGGCAATCGCCGGAGCGACTGTGAGCGTCAGCAGCGGCGGTGGGATTCAAGGAAATCGCGGCTATCTCGACGGCTTGCTCGCCCGCGGCACAGTTTTTCCGGTAATTACCTCTCCTCGTCTTCGTAAGAATGCCCTGGTCGTTTCCGCGAGCGGAGTGGGCGGCGGAGGTCTCGGTATTTATCAAGCCCTGCAATGCGGCAGGATCTACACCATTTTCGTACCCATGCCAAGCGTCAACTGGACGTTGCAATATTGCCAGCAAGATGATTCGCAACCGAAGCCTAATACCTCGGCAACGTCGCGAGTCATTCAGATGGAATCGGGGCTCCTCCCGCCTGATCCCATCGAGGAATTCGATTTTCGCAGAATGCCTTTTCCCGCCGACCAACCCAACAAAATGATCGTATTGAAAGGTACTATCCGTGAAGATGGCATGGTAGATAATCTAAAAATTTATCAAGGCGTGTTGAAAGAGATGGACGAAATCGCGCTGGCAGCCTTCAGCAAGTGGAAATTTAGTCCCGCACGACGCGCCGGAAAAACAGTCGCAGTGCAGATTTTGGTCGGAATTCAACTCTCTAACCCCGCCGCTCACTAGTCCAGGCCAGATGCTCGAGTCCGCATGGCTTTGCGCCCCTTCCACAAATCAAGCCGGCAACGCCCTTTGGTACCGTGATTGCACCCCTCTTATAGTGGGATTTGTTTGAGCAATTTCGCGAATCAGAACGGTTTGCGAATGTGGCGCGAGGCCACCCCATTTGTCCAATAACTCCTTTAGATCCAAGGATGTGAGTGGCTGGCAAGGGACGGCTGAAACGGAATACATGCAGGCCTGCTCCAGGGCTGGAAAAAAGTGTAGCGGATTGTTGACGGTTGCCGTAAGATTCCGTCCCTATTCGCGTACACCGTCTGCGCCGGGCGAAGTTCCCCCACCCGGTCTAACGGGTACCAAAACCGCTCGTCTGCACCAGTTCAGCGAGGTTACCGTGATGCGCAAAAATGAAGCAGGCCAAGCCCTAGTTTTTGGGGTGTTAGCACTGGGCTTCCTGTTGCTTGGGCTTATGGGCCTGGGGATTGACATTGGGTACATGCGCTATGAAAAGCGCCTGCAGCAATCCGCTGCAGACAGCGCGGCGCTGGCAGGCGCGGCCGAGATTCCTTTTGGATCCTCATTTGTAGGGGCGGCAGGCAGACACGGCGCCACTTTGGATGGCTTTACCGATGGCGCTGATAACGTCACTGTGACCATGAACAATCCTCCCACGTCGGGTCCGCACAGTGGCGATTCAAATTACGTGGAAGCATATGTAGCCAAGGTGCAGCCAACCTTTTTCATGAAGGCTTTGGGGATCACTACGCAAACTGTGACCGCCAGAGCGGTTGCTTTTTGGGGGAGCGGCATCTCGAGAAACTGCGTGTTCACCTTGGGTAGTCCGGGGGACGCAATTGAGGGAATCACAACGAGCGGCTCTCCCACGTTGATTGCTCCTACTTGCGGCATTGATGACAATGGAGACTTGCGAGGCGATCTGGACGGCACCGCAAGATCTGTCGGCGTCGTGGGAACCGATTCGAGCGGCGGGGGCATTAAGCCCACACCAATTACAGGAATTGCTCCCTTGGGAGACCCACTAGCCACGCTTACGCCACCAGCGGTGGGGACCCCAATCACGTTCAATTCGAAGAGCATAGTCCCGGGTTCTACTTACAGCTCAATTTCAATCAGTGGCGGAACAGTGACTTTCCCATCGGGAATTTATGTTGTCAGCGGAGATATGACGATCAGCGGAAGCGCCACCGTCACCGGAACCGGCGTTACTTTCTACATCACAAATGGCGGCAGCGTGTCGATCGACAGGACGACCAAAGGGACGCCCAACGTGCAGTTTTCCGCGCCAACCAGTGGAAGCTATGAGGGGATCTTGTTTTATCAGGACTCGAACGATACCTCGCCCGCAACTATCAACGGCACGAGTTCCTCTTTTTTTCAGGGCGCCCTGTATTTTCCGAAGGCTTTGCTTGATTTCGGCGGCCCGGGAATGTCTTTCAATAGCGACGCAGCTTATACGGTGATCGTGTCCCGAGCGCTTAATGTGAGCGGCTCGGCGACAATCAATATAAATTCCGACTATTCCGGACTGGCCGACGGGAGTCCGATCCACAGTACGGTCCTGGTGGAATGATTATGAGCGCGAAACTTGAACCGCGAGGCGAGCCCATGACAAAGACGCTCGGCAATGTCCGCACATGGCGAGGAATATTGCGGTCCCAATCCGGACAAAGCTTAGTCGAGCTCGCTTTTCTAACCCCAGTCCTGCTTCTCCTCCTGATCGGTACAGTGGAGATGGGCCGTTACACCTCTCTAAGTATTATGATTGGTAACTCAGCCCGGGCGGGCGCCCAGTATGGCGCGCAAAACACGACGACAGCTGGGGATAAAGGCGGCATTCAAAGCGCCGCGTTGGCCGATCTAAAGGACATTTCCGGTCTCAAGCCGGCGCCGCAGGTAACTTCGACATTCGTCTGCGGTTGCGATAACGGGGGGACAATTATCCCCACTCCAGAAACGAAAGACGCTTGCAAAACAACCTGCGATTTCAGCAGCCATCTGGTTACCTCGGTGCAGGTTACAGTCAGCGGAACTTTTAAATCGATGTTCAATTATCCCGGGATTCCCACGTCGCTCATCATAACGAGTACAGCGACGGAGCGAGTGGGCGAATGATACCTTGGTTTGGGCCTGGTCAAGTGAATGTGGAGTGTGCAGCCGCAATGAGAAATGAACTGAAAACCGATTCAACCCCGCCGGTTTCCTCCTTCGCGCTCCATCGCGCGATAAGTGGCGGGCGGCTCTTGAAAAGCGAATGCGGAACCGGCCTGGTCGAGTACGCCGTAATCGTCGTCCTATTCATGAGCATGCTGCTGGGCATCGCCGATTTCAGTCGCGCGCTGTACGCCTACCATTTTGTTTCGAGCCAGGCTCGAGAAGCAGCGCGTTACGCAATGGTCAGAGGTTGCAGCACGGTTTCAACGCACTGCCCCTCGCGGGCTTCGGACAGTGACATTCAGACATTCGTCAAGAATGTGCCTCTGGGGATCGACCCCGCCAAAGTGACTGTGCCGGCGCCTACATGGACTCCCGATCGCAGTCCCGGAAGTGCGGTTTCGGTTGAAGTGGACTATGCCTTCAATTTTATGTTTCCGTTCGTGTCCAAATCTACTTTGAATTTCAAGAGCACGTCGCAGATGGTGGTCGCGCAGTAGCCCAGGAAGTCCCCACGCCTGAATGCATCCTTGAATCCATGCGGCAGAGTATGAATCCCTTGCCAAAGAACGCGTCGAAACCCCGCCGGATTTTGCGACGTCGCGATACTTCAAGAAGCTGAGCTACGCGTGAAGAACCCCGGCAAAGGAAAGTCGCGGATGAGCTTGCAGCGGCGGCTGGTGGAAGCAGAGGGCAGGCTGATCAAATGCACGCAGCCACTTCGCCTTATGAATCGGTCTCCAGAAGCGCAAGGGTCCATTTCATGGCGCTACTCCTTCAACTCGCATATTAGGAATATAGTTTTATGACGGTCGTGCGATTGCTCCGCGGTGACCGCGCGCGCGATTGCCTTGCGAAACCTCGCCGGGTCGCGTTCCAAGGGGGACGTTCTGGCAGGGACGCCCGTACTTTGCAGGGCGTAGTTTCATGACCCATTCCGATCGCCTTCAATAAAGATCCGTGCTTTCTCACCGGTACTTTTTCACTGCGACATCTGCGCTTCGGCTTTCACGTTTGAGCGGGCAGCCTGCGACGAAGAGATCTCCAGCCGGTCTCCAACCCGTGTGCCGGTGCGATAGATCGTGTGAGGAGGCAGCTCCAGGACACTGTCTGCCTTTAAGGTAACACTGGAAACGCGGAAGGGGCGCACGTGCTCTTGCAAGTGGACCACTTCCTTGTCCTTGCTCAGGAAGAGCAAATCAATAGGGAACAGCATCCCAATCGTATGCACGCCGCGAGACGGAACGATCCAGAGTCCCGCCCCCAGGCGAGCCCAACGCTTGGTCTTGCCCAGCAGGCCCACCAACCGGCGCAGATAGCCGTCCGCGACTACGGCCTCCGTTGCGACGAAGGTCTCCCGCGTCTTGTTATAAACATAGACAGCTCTTCCCTTATGGCCATCGATCATAATCACCCTCATCGCCCCGCAGATGAATTGTGCGACTGAATTTTGCCGGACTATTCGATTGCTTTCCGGCGGCGGCGCCAGAGAATAACACAAAGCACCACGACTGCCAGAATTCCAGCAACGACTCGAATCAGTGTTACGCTATCCATTTTGTTTCTCCTTTGCATTTTAAAATAAAACCGCTATTGAAATCGATTAGGCCCGCTCGCATCTTCTCCACTACCTCCCGAATCCATGTACGAATTGCCGGATAATGATCAGTGCTGCCGGTCCGATGATCACTATCAGCAGCGCCGGGAAAATGAACAGCACCAACGGAGGAACCATTTTGACGCTCGTCTTGGCGCTCAATTCTTCGGCGCGCTGGCGGCGCCGCGTGCGCAGGTCATCCGAATGCACGCGCAAGGATTGGGAAATGCTGGTTCCAAAGCGCTCCGTCTGAGTGAGCATCGCCACCAGGGATTTAATGTCATCGAGTCCTGTGCGGCGCGCCAGCTCTCGCAAAGCTTCAATCCGGGACTTGCCGACGCGCATTTCAAGATTGACCATCTGCAATTCATCGCTGAGTTCGCGATGCACGACCTTCAGTTCCTGGGACACGCGCACCATGGCTTGATCGAGACCCAGCCCTGCTTCCACGCAGATGACCAGGAGATCCAAAGCATCCGGCAACCCGCGGCGAAGACGATGCTGCCGCGCGCTGATGCGCGAAAGCAGCCAAATTTCGGGGATCACCGCCCCAATGATCAGCGCCCCTCCAAGGATCAGGAAGGGGTTGGTGAGATAGAACCCTGAAAAATAAACCCCGCTGACCAAAGCGATGGGCAGAACCACTTTCAGGCCCCGAATGATCTGGATCACGTTCGGATTGCGATAACCCGCCCGGATAATCATGAGTTCCGCCCGAGAGGCGGTTCCGCCGGGGACCAGTTTCCCGACCGATGCGAGCGCTTCCTGCACACGCTCTTTCTGCTTTTCCGCGAATGCCTCCTTGCGGTCGGCCCCGGGAGTTTCGGCCAATTGAGAAAGACGCCGAACGATTCCAGTCTCGCCGGACGAGAAGGCATAATACAAGGAGACACACACGGCCACGGTGGCGAGAAAAGTTCCGATGGTGACAGCCCAAATCATTTTGTGTTCGCTCCGATCAAATATCTATATGCACGATTTTCCATAGAAGCATGGACCCGAAAACCTGCATCCCCGCGGCGACCATGAGCATCATTCGCCCGGTGGAATCATTGTAGAGAACTTGAACATAGCTCGGGTTCAAGGCCCCCAAAGCAAACAGCATGAAGACCGGCAGCGCGATCAGGATGGCGGCCGTCAGTTTCCCTTGAGCTGTCTTTACGCCGACCTCCCGATAAATGCGGAACCTTTCTCTGATCACTCGAGAGAGTTCGTCGAGAATCTCGGCGAGGTTTCCGCCCGTGTCCCTCTGAATGAGCAGCGCGGTAACCAGTAAACGAACATCGACGATCGGAACGCGGTCCGCCAGATTGAGAAGGCTATCCCGTAAAGGAAGGCCGAGATTTTGCTCTTCAAAAGTGCTTCGAAATTCTCCGGCGATTGGCTCGGCGCACTCCTGAGCGATCAGTTCCAAGCCCGTGGTGAAGGAGTGGCCGGCGCGTACCGCGCGGCCCAACAAATCGAGCGCCTCGGGAAGGTGTTCCTCGAACTGCCTCATGCGTCTGTTGCGCAACCAGGCAATCACAGCGAATGGCGCCGCCGTCATGCAGGCTCCGGCAAGGATGCACAACGCTGTTTGGACGTTGAAGAATCCGAGAATGTAGTATGTAACTAACCCCGAGACCGCGCTCGACAGCAGAACCTTGGCCGGTGTTGCACTCAGTCCCGCCTGATTCAGAAATTTCTTCAGGTTGGAAGTCCAAGACCATTGCATCATGATCCGGTTCACTGCCGGCACCGTACTGAGCATTTCATCCCGAAGGATTTTCACATCCGTGGAAATTTCTCCGCGGCGCTCCACCTGGCGCACGGCCTCCAAGCGTTGGCCGATGATGTCCTGCCTGGCGCCGCTCAGCACAGCCAGCCAGACGGCCATCACGACGCAAACCACAATCAGAAATGTCAGCACTGCCAGCAATAGCGCCATGCCAGTCTCCTTACTGCACCTGCGGAACTTGAAACATGGACACAGGGAGATGAATGCCTGTGACCGCAAGCCGTTCTGAAAACTTCGGACGAATTCCCGTGGACTCGAAATCGCCGAGCACCTCACCCGATTCCCGAATGCCGCGCTTCCGATAGGTAAAAATATCCTGCATGGTAACAACGTCGCCTTCCATGCCGGTGATTTCGGCCACGCCGACTACTTTGCGCGTGCCGTCGCTGAGACGAGAGACCTGTACCACTACGTCGAGAGCGGAGGAAATTTGCCGGCGTATCGCGGTATCCGGAAGATTCAAACCGGCCATCGCCACCATGGTTTCCAGACGGCTCAAAGCATCGCGCGGACTATTGGCGTGAATTGTGGTAAGCGAACCATCGTGGCCGGTATTCATTGCCTGCAACATGTCCAGCGCTTCTTCGCCGCGCACCTCGCCGATGATAATGCGGTCGGGACGCATGCGCAGAGAGTTGATCATCAGTTGACGCTGATGCACGGCGCCTTTCCCTTCAATATTGGGAGGGCGCGTTTCCAATCGAACGACATGTTCCTGTTTCAACTGCAACTCGGCAGCGTCCTCGATGGTTACAATCCGTTCCCGGTCTGAAATGTAAGACGAAAGCACGTTCAAAAAGGTGGTTTTGCCGGCGCCCGTGCCTCCCGAAATCAAAATATTGAGCCGGGCTTTCACGCAACCTTGCATAAGTTCCAGCATCGGCGGTGTCAAAGTACTGTTCCGGATAAGGTCGGCGTCGGTCAATCGCTCGCGGCCGAAACGCCGAATCGACAAGCACGGGCCGTCCACGGCCAGCGGTGGAATGATCGCGTTAACGCGGGAGCCATCGGCCAGCCGGGCGTCTACCATCGGTGATGATTCATCCACCCGCCGGCCAATCGCCGCCACAATGCGGTCAATGATGCTCATGACGTGCGCATCATCGCGAAACTGTATGGACGTTGCCTCTAAAATCCCGCGGCGCTCCACGTAGACGCGATTGTACGTATTCACCAGGATGTCCGAGACTGTCGGATCAGCGAGCAGGGGTTCCAGCGGGCCCAGTCCAAAAACCTCGTCCAGAACTTCCAGAGCCAGTCGCTCGCGCTCTTGCAGACTCATGGGAGTCGACTCGCCCACGACCAGCGATTCCAGAATCTGCCCCACTTCGCGACGAACGTCCTCGCGCTTGATTTCATTCAGCCGGGTGAGATTCAGCTTTTGAATCAGCTTGCGATGAATCGCGATCTTAACCGCCCCAAAATTGGTGCGAGCGCCCGGCATGGGTGCTGTCGTTGACATCTAAATCACCTCTTCGCGGGAAATAAAAATAAACTGCTAAGTGTGCTTCGCTTCTCCGCAGGAGCTGGACCCAACCCGGTCAGTAGCGAGGCAAATTGACGATAGTGGTTGGTCAGCACATTGTTGTGATTCTCGATCAGCGGCGTTCCCAGGTTGACGGATGTGCTGGCTTTGCTGAAATCGTTGGGGAGAAATGCGAAAATGGGCCGCTTGATGGTTTTCTGCAGGCTGTTCAGCGTTTCCTGATCGCCCTTGTGCCAACGATTGACGACAATCCGAACTTTTTCCGAGTTGATTCCCAATCCTTCCAACGCCGATAAACGGCGCTCGAGATTCCACAGGGCCGGCACATTCGTCTCCGTCACCAGCAGAATCATTCGAGCCGACTCCAGGACCGATGTCCAATCCGACCCGAACTGGGAGCCAATGTCGGCCAGGACCATGTCGAAGCTGGCCTGGGCCACATTCGCGACACGACTCAGCAGCCTGGCCGGAATGGTTTGCCACTGTTCCGGGTGCAAAGCCCCGGCTAGAATTTGTAGCTTCGTCTTGTGCGCGGTCAGAAGGCCGTCGAAAAAGTGGCTGTCGAGTCGATCGATATTTTCGATGGCGTCACGGATGCCGAAACGCGGATTCAAATCGAGCATCAGGTGGGCGTTTCCGAGCGGCCGCGCAAGGTCCAGCAGGACAACTTGTTTGCGCGCGAAGGTTGACAACTGAACGCCCAGATTCACGGCCACGGTCGTGGTTCCCACGCCGCCCTTTGAACCCATCAAGACAATCAGCTTTTCCACTGATTTCCGTTCCACTGACTGGCCTTCTTGTATGAATCTTGCGAAAATTTCCCGAAGCGCCACGGGATCGGCCGGCTTGGAAATGATGTCCTGGACACCGCTGCGCATCGCATCCAGCAACATCTGCTGATTCGGCGGGTTGAGGGCGGAACATGCGACCAATCTCACCGTAGGGCGCAGTCTCCGCAAGTGCGCACCGAAGGCAAAGAAAGGTTCCGGATCACGGCCCAGGTCGAGAAGGACCACGTCCGGAATATTTTCGCTGGCGTCAATGCGGTCCGTCGGAACCGTCCACTGCTTCAAGGACGTAACCAGCCCCGTCTGCTGCAAACTGGCCAGTAATTGAGCAGCCGTACTTGAATCGCTACTGGCAATTCCCGCGGTCAGCATAAGGTCCACGTCTCCGTCGTCCGATTGGATAAGCGCGTCATAAGCAAGAGCTACCCGAAATCCTCCTCTAGTTTGTTCCCGGACTCTTCGGTTGTTCCGAGGCAGTGGGCTCCAAGAACGGTCTTGGGAACGCGGGGCCGGCGGGCAGGTGAGCGCTGGTCACCGGTTGCACCAAGCGCGGCGTAACCAGCACCATCAATTCGTTGCGGCTCTTGTTCAGGGATCTGCTCTGGAATAGTTTGCCGAGCAACGGTACGTCGCCGAGTCCCGGGATTTTTTCAAGCTGTTCCGTTACGCGATTATCCACCAGGCCGGCAATCACAAAGCTTTGCCCGTCCTGTAAGTCCATTTCCGATTCGACTCTACGAGTGGACAGAGCCGGAATCACGAATCCTTGAATGGTGAGCGCGTTGGCGAAATCAAGCGAGCTGACCTCAGGCTTCACTTTCAAGTGGATGTTGCCATTGGCTTCCAGCGTAGGAGTAAAATTCAGCCGGACGCCAAATTCCCTGAACTGAATCGTTATCGCGGCGCCGCCGCCGACAGAGCCTCCCTGCAGAACTGGATAGGGGAACTCGCCGCCAGCCAGGAAGCTGGCGTCTTTTCCCGACGCGGTCAGCAAGTTGGGTTCCGCCAGGATCTGAAGCACATCCCTTGCCTGGAGCGCCTTAATGGTGGCGGCAAGATCGATGTCCGGTCGGAAAATGAAAATGTTTAGAAGGTCGCTCAAGGTGAACGAGGAGCTTTGTGCCGTAGTTTGCGTGGTCGTATTGCCGGTCGTAGTGGTGGTTTGGGAGTTTTGAAGCTGCGGAGGAGCGAACTGCTGCGTCGTTATCGAGCCGATGTTCTTGGCCCCCGGGAGGCTTAGGAGGTTGATTCCCAACTGGCTGAGCGCCGTCCGGTCCACCTCGGCAAATTTCACTTCGAGGAGAATATCCCCCGTTGGCGGCGCAGGAACTTCCATCAAGCTGGTCACCTTGGGCGTGGCGTTTTTCACGAAGTCGAGAATTCTTGCCGCCACCTCCGGCGTGGAAATCCTTCCCGAGATCATCACAACGCCGTGGGTCGCTTCGAGCTGCACGGGTTCGGTCGGGAACACTTGGCGAACTTTCTCGCTCAAGCTCAAAATATCGATATCCACGGTGACTTCGAAGATTTGATTCTGTTCATTCTCATCCCAAAGCAGAAGTGAGACTGTGCCGGGAGATTTTCCGTTCAATACGACCTGAAGAGGACTTACGACAATCGCTTCGGCAACCGTGTTATCCGCCAGCGAAACTCGCTTGATCCGCGTCGGAGAGGTAATCACCAGCGATCGACCCACGAGCAGATGCAGCGATTGCGGCCCCTCCGCTGCCTGGGCAGGCACATCCAGCGGTGCGGCCAGCGCCGCTCGCACGCTTTCCGCCAGGGCAGGCTCTTGGCCCTGTGTGCCGGGAACAGGCATATGTCCCGCGTAAGCGCCAGGCACGGATAGAGAAATCAGCGCCGCGAACATTGCCAGTCTGCCCGCACACGTCCTGCTAAATGCACTGCCCTGGTCTGCCATTTTTTCTCCCGTGACCATTTCACTCATTCGGAAAACTCTTGTCTTCGCGTTTTCCCCCGACGATGATTTCGACCGTGTAGGGAAGCGGCACGACCACAGGCTTTTGCGCGACGATGTGCCGGCTCGGCGGCTGTGGTGGCGGCGGTGGGGCGCCAGAACCGAAGACCGAGGCCTGAAGGACCGGCACAGGATCCGGGGTCTGGCCGTCAATCGTGTTCCGAAGAGCAAGTTGGATTTTTCCCTCGGTGCTGGCCATTGCCAGTGTGCCGGCATCCTTCGGAGTGACCAGTAGGGTGACAACCGGAACCGACGCGGGTTTTCCATCTTTGTCCTGCTCAATCTTCTGGCCGGCAGCGAGAACTCTGACGTTTTCCAGGATTGTTCGTGTTACATACTGCGCTCCGCTTTGCGTTGCTCCGGGAATCTGTCCGGTGACCAGGACGTCCACGCTGGTTCCGGGAGTAACAAATCCAGCGACGCCTATTACTTCGTTTACCGCGACCGATATTGCCCTCATGCCTTCCGGAATCGCGGCTGGCAAGCCCGCACCAGCTTCTTTCGGCGCTAGCTTGCTTTCGAGAATCATTTCGTTGGCGGCGACGGGCGCAATCACAGCGCGGCTCTGTGCGGATTCGATGCTGGTGAGCATTCCGGGGACTGGGCTGTCCCCGGGCCAGGCAATGGTTCGAATATTGCTGGAATCCAAACGCGTTCCGAGCGGCAGAAGCGTTGTGGCTACAACGACTCGTTGGGTATTGGACGGCCGCACGGCAGTGGCCTGCTGGAATGCGCGATAAACATAGGCGCTCAGCATGATCGCCACAACCACCGCCAAAAATAGGCCGACAAGCACTCGATTCTTATTCATGGACCCAGTCTCCTAAGAGTTTCCTTTTCACTGCGCCCACCGGCTGGCAACGAAACAGATTAGTGTCGCCAGTGCCGCAGCCACGCCAAACGGCAACTTCAGCAACCCCGGATTGTCGATCGTGAATTTCGGATTGCCACGCCATCCGAAAACAAAAAAACCCTTTATGAGCGTGGCGATGTTGCGCAAAGTGGTGAACACGCGTCCCGCCTGCATTATGGTCAACACTGCCATTGCTCCCGATACCAGAACGCTCACGAAAAGGACGACCAGCATGGTCCACGGACCTAACAGCGCTCCCACCGACCCCATCAGCTTCCAATCACCGGCGCCCAATCCGCGTAGCAGGACGAGGGGAAGGAGTACAGCCAAGGCCAGACCTACTCCCTCGATACTGCCGAGGGCTCCGTGCCATCCCAGGAGGACGGAGCGTACGCCGATTCCAGTGAAAAAGCCGGACACGGTGAGCCAGTTGGGAATCCGGCGAGTGCGCCAATCGAGCCACGCGGCCCAAAACGTGAAGCTCAATGTGAGACCCCAAATCAGCAGGGCCGCATTAAGTGCCATGTCAAAGTGGCTGTGAGTCATTCGTTGTGTCTTCCAGATCGCTCGAAGATCTTCACAGATTCATAGTCCGGATCGCTCTCGCCATCCGCTCGAAGCGCGTGTCCTTCACGTCGTGGTTGAACTCATATTGGCCACCGCATTCGTAAAAGCAGTTGTGAGCAAGCCGGCCACGTTGTTGAGCGCCGCGACCGAGGCCAGAGTCACTAACGCACCAACCAAGGCATATTCCACAAGATCCTGGCCCTGCTCCCGCTGCCACAGTGCTTTCATCGTGGTTCTCATTTGCTTGCCTGTGACCCTCAATTCGTTCCGCCTGCCGAACAACCTGCTCGGAGTTTTCGGTAGCGTGAAGCTGTGCGTCCCACCAATCGCCCGGAAGCCTGTAAAGTTGCGTGCCCCCGCCCTTGAAAGCAACCGCTTAAGTGGTCAAGGTTGACACGGAAGAGCCGATTGCAAGGAACTCTTGATTGATCGATGTCGCCAAGCCCTGCATCCCGACAACTGCGGCCAGGGCTACAAGGGCCACGAGGAGGGCGTATTCGATGAGGTCCTGGCCTTCCTCTTCCCTCCACAGACGCCTCAGAAAATTCTTCATGTCATTATTTTCCTTTCGAATTTGTAAACATGGCGACATTGACGCGTACCGCTAGCTACTTGGGTAAGCACTTGAGTAACCATCGAGCCAAAGATTGTCAGCTGTGTTAAATGTCCTATTTAGAGGCTGATAAGTCCAATATGCGGAGAATGCCGCCGGGGGAGCCAAAAATCTTCGCAAAGCGTTACCCTCTGTGTACACCGCACCGCCCCCTGAAATTCGGATTGGTGACGCCCGAGCCGGAAAAGCCCTTGAGTTTGCTTTATGGAAAGGACTGCCACGCTAGGGGCGCTCACGATTAGGCTTGGCTTTTGAGCTGGGTTGGGGGTTCACAAATGCGGATTGGTCCTGGAATACGCCGGTACGCTCATAGACTTCGGCTCTGCCGTCAGACCGCAACTTTTGCTCCGGGCACAGCGCCCACAGCAGGTATCCGCCGAATTCGTACCTATTGTACATGGGGCCGGGTACGGAATGCGTGTCCAAATAACAGACTGCCTGCAGTGGAATGTTACATACCACGACTCGCACGTAATCGCTCCACGGGGGGAAATACGACACCAACGATCCCAAAATGCCCAGGATAACAAGGGCGTTTAACGGGTACAGTTTCTTGGCCCAGTCATGCTTGGAGACATTCGACAGGATCTTGGCCCTGCTCCAGCCGCCACAGTGTTTTCATCGTGATTTTCATTTGCTTGCGTGTGACCTAATCCGTGGCGCCCACCAAACGCCCTGATCACAGTTTTCCGGAGCATCAGGCGCTTTGTACGACCAAGCACCCCGGAAGCCTGTAAGGTCTTGTAGCCCCGCCCTTGAAAGCAACCGCTTAAGTGGTCGTGGTTGATGTCAAAGAAGAGCCCAATGCAAGGAATTCTTGATTGATCGCTGTCGCCAAGCCCTTCATCCCGACAACTGCGGCCAGGGCAACAAGGGCCACGAGGAGGGCGTATTCGATGAGATCCTGGCCTTCCTCTTCGCTCCACAGACGCCTCAGAAAATTCTTCATGTCGTTATTTTCCTTTCGAATTTGTAAACATGGCGACACCGACGCGTGTCACTAGCCACTTGGGTGAGCACTTGAGTAACCATCGAGCCAAAGATTGTCAGCTATGTTAAATGTTTTATTTAGAGATAGATAAGACCGCTTCGCGGGGAATCCCGCAGGGGTACACAAAAACCTTGGCAAAGCGTTACCCTCTGTGTACACCATACTGCCCCCCTAAATTCGGATTGGTGACGCCTGAGGTGAAAAAGCCCCTAAGTTTCCTATCTAGGGGGTCTCCCAGCCTAGGAGCGCCCGCCTTTGAGCTCTGCTTCCGACGCCCGTTGCATACTGTCGCTTTTCCGGCGCACAAAAAGCGCGCTTGTGCCGTCCGAGTATATTTTTTCCCAGTCCGGAAGCGCCTGAAGCACGACAGCCAGGGGCTCGTCATGCAAAAGCAGACAAGATTGGATACCGTACTTGTCAAGCAGGGCCAAAGAGCCGGGCTGGAGGTTCGCAAATGCGTCCTGGTCCTGGAATACGCCGGTGCGCTCGTAGACTTCGGCTCTGCCGTCAATGAACACCTTATGCTGCGGGCCCCGCGCCCACAGAAGGTATCCGCCGAATTCGTAGCTGTTGTACATGGGGCCGGGAACGGAATGAGTGTCCAAATAACGGACCGCCTGCACCGGAAAGTTGTTTTCCACGACGCGCGCGTAATCGCTTCGCGAGGGGAAATACCACACCAACGATCCCAGAATGCCCAGGATCATGACGGCGTTCAAAGCGTATACTTCCTTGGCCCGGTCATACCTGGGCATCCAGCGCGCCAGGATGGCCACAATAAATGGAGCGAAAAAAGCCACGAAAAGTAGGAGAAATCGAAGGTGTGTGAACGCCAGTAAAGTCCCGAATAGGAACAGGCCCAACTCTTCCAACCGCCACTTCGGATGCACCAGCACTTGCACCAACAGGAAGCCAAGAGGCAAAGCGAGGAACAGTTTATCGTCCGGGAGATAGAACGTCATGGGCTGCCACTCTTGAATGTTGGCGATTCCTGAAGGCAGAGAACTCACGATGAAGGGAAACTTGACGAGGCCCGTCCCGTATGGAGTAATCAGCGTCGCGAGGGCACACATCAGGAAAACAAGCGTCAACTGGCGGCACTCTGCCGCGGTCCAGCGATTTGTTTCCAGATTGCCAAAGCGAATGCTCACCAGACCGCACGCCAGATAGACGCCAATTGTGCCCAAACCGATGATCCACAAACCGTGCGTGTTGATCCACACCAGCATCAGCAGTGGCAGCAGCCAGACTGTGCCGCGTTTGCCCTGGCGAAACCGTTCCAAAATGATGAGCGCGAATATTAAGTATATGTAGCTCAGCATCTGTGGCCGCAGGTTGAACGTGTTCGCCAGATTGAGAAGGACCGCCGAGGCCAAAAACCCCACCTTCGGATTCCCGCACCGCATCGTCGTGTAATAGTAGAGGGCCATCGCAAACAGGCATCCCAGGACGATCAGCAGCGCCCCCAGGCCCCGCAAGCCGCCAATATGATAGACCGCGGCCAGCAGGACGTCGCCGAGCCACTCGTAGGCCAGCCAGTGTTGACCTGCGACGGTAAAGGAATAGGTTTCCGTCACCGGCCAATGATGAGTGGCCAGAATGCTTTCGCCGTATTTGATATGCCACCAGATATCCGGGTCCACCTCAAACGCACGCAACTTGAAAAACACTCTCGCAATCAGACACATCCCCAACATGGAAGCAAAGGAGAACACGGCTTGGAAAATTGAGGCGCCTGCAAAGACTTTCGGGGGAGCGGTTGAATCGGAAGCGCTTTCCTGGCAAGTGGCGCGCGACGGCATGGAGAGGCTACTAGACATGAGCGTTCCGCCTCGCCGCCAAGCAGGGATAGAAGGAATCAAGGCTTGCCGAACCCTGGGCGCCAATCATCAGTTGCCGGCCCATGACGATTCTCCCTCATTTTGCCGAAGCAAGTGGGGCGCTCCTTCGGAAACAGTCTGCAACGCAACTCGCCTTCCGTTGTTCCCGGGATCTGAAAGCAACCCAAGTCCCCATTTCGATACTCCACCCGTGGCGGGTTGCAGGAGAGCGGAGGAAATGTTTCGCCGAACAAACAGCACGCTGGTCGGATCTTCGTAGACTTTCTGCCAGTCCGGTAATGCGGCAAGCAGGGTCGCCAGCGCCTCGCCATGATTGAGCAGGCACGACTGAATGCCATACTTTTGGAGTGTGGAAAGCGCGCCGGGCTTGATGCCCGAAATCTCGT
Source organism: uncultured Acidobacteriota bacterium (assembly GCA_963813185.1). Lineage (GTDB taxonomy): Bacteria > Acidobacteriota > Terriglobia > Acidiferrales > UBA7541 > Palsa-360. Next base: position 199,954 of record CAWEYA010000014.1, on the reverse strand, counting down.
AATAATCGGGCAAAAATCCGGCCCGTTCGTAGAGTTCGCTGCGGCCGTCCATGAATACTTTATGTTCCGGTCCGCGCGTGAGGATCAGATATCCGCCAAATCCGTAGGTGTCGTACATGGGCTCTGGAACGGGATGATGGTTCAGGTATTCAACGGCGGCAACTGGGTAGGTCTTTCCAACTTTGCTGAGTAATTCGGCCTGTGATGGAAAATAGCGGACGGCGATCCCGAGAATCATCGCCATGGCGATGACGTTCAGAACGTAGCGGTCCTTGTCGCGTTCGTATCGCGGGGCCCACCTGGCGAAGATGGTAGCCAGAAGTTGCACGAATACCGGCACGAAAATCAGAAGAAACCGGCGGTGCACGGAAGCCACAGCGGCGGCAAATAAAAAAAGTCCGAATTCTTCCAAGCGCCACGTGAAGCGGTATGCGATTTGCAGAACCGTGAAGGCCAGCAACAATATGAGGAACAGCTTGCCTGCCACCAGATTGAATGGCATCGGCTGCCACTCCACTACATTTGCCACACCCAGGGGAAGCGAAAAAGCAACGTCGAAAGGATATTTCGTAAGCTTCGCGCCGTATGGCGTGATGAGCGTGGCGGCTGCGCAAAGAGCCAGGACGACGGTCAACCGCAGCCGGTCCGAATAACTCCATGGGCGCGCTTCGATATCGCCGATATGAAACTCCACTAGGCCGCTCGCCAGATAAACGCCAATCACACCAAGCCCGATGATCCAGGATCCGTGCGCGTTCACCCAGGCCAACATGAGTATGGGCAGCGCCCACACTACCTGGCGCCTGCCCATCCGGAAACGTTCCAAAATGATGAGGGTGAGGACTAAAAAGAGATAGCCCAGCATCTGGGGCCGAAGATTGAAGGATACCGTTGCCAGAACAAAGACTGCCGCGGTCGCCACAAATGCCGCCTTCGAATTCCCGGAGCGAATTGCGGCCAAAGTATAAAGCCCAATCACAATCGCGCCGCCGAGGACAATCAGAAGGACATCGAGGCCACGCAATCCGCCGAGACGATACATGGTCGCCAGCAGAATGTCGCCCAACCATTCGTACGCCATCCAGGGCTTGCCAGCCAGCGTCAACGAATAGATGTCCTTGGTGGGCAAATGGTGCGTTGTGAGAATGAATTCGCCCTGCTTGATATGCCACCAAACATCAGGGTCCACAAAAAACGTCTGAGCAATGGTCGCTACCGCACCGACCAGAACTGTTCCCAACAATGCGGGGAAGGAAAACACGCGTTGCCAAAGCGAGGCCGGCGCGAGCGGCTGTGACGCGAGGGTGCCTTCCAGCACGTCCGGATTCCGAGGCGGTTCGGCTGGGAGACACGGAACGGCATCGGAAACCTGTATTGTCAAATCTGAGTCGCTCATTCGCGTGTCTCGAATCTTCCTTAAGTGCCCTAACGGCAATCGAGTGCCAAGCTGCGATGTATCCAATACGTGACAGAACGCTATTGCTCACATGACAGTACTTTCAAGGCACCCCGAGTGGTTCGCAGGCAGCCTACGTGAAGAAACAGGCGTCCACAAATAGTTACGAATTCAGCGTCAGAAGCAGAATCCGCATAACTTAGAGGCAATTTTGAGTCCAAAGCGGGCTGTTCACATCTTGCCTCAGATGGCGGAATTGCTGGATCACGGAGAACGGCGAGCGCACACTGGCAATACTCTCTCCAAGTTGCCGAATTTTTTCGGGATCGATATGCCCAAGCAATGTGGCAGCGTGAGCCAAATGTTTGACTTTTTCAGGCAGCAAGCCCATCACACGGGCGCACGTGGAATCGACTGCCACCGGATCGTCCCCTAAAATAAGAACGCCCACGTGCTTCAAGGCGCCCTGGAGAGGGCCATTGCCTTCCATCCCCACAATGCCATCAACGATTGCAAAATCCGGGCGTACCGCGGCATTGATGTCCAAAATAGCCCGATCAATTCCGGCCCAGTGGAGGACGTTCTTTGGCCAACCGTAGCAGCCTCCCGGCACAGCCCCAAACATATTCTTGAGCGAGAGAGTGACGCCGGCCCAATGGTGCGTTTTGAGCTTGGGCAGGGAGACGACGAAATCGGCGCGGAGCAGAATCTTCGGGAAGTACAGTTCTTTCAGGCGTGAGGCGCGCGTCCTCAAGCTGACGTGGTGGACGTTGTCCACGTTCAAATCCACAAAGATTTTAGCCAGCGGCCCCGTAAACTCCCGCAGGCGCATGGATTCAATGATGGCTTGCGAATCCCGATCAATACCTGAGCCGTCTCCGATGAAGACCTCCGAGGCTCCTAAACGCAGAAACGATTCACGGGCAGCGGCGATCACCGCGGGATTGGTGTTGGTGATCCCCAGGGGATCGAGCGTAATGAGATTCGGTTTGAGCAGCACTACTTTCCCGCGTACGGGCGGATCAAACTCGCGCAGAGTTTCGTAGAGTACCGCGGAAATATCCGACTGATAAGTGGGGACGCGCCGAATCGCGACGCGTGAATGCGGCCGGGAAAACGGGGGCAAGAGCGCTGGGGTTTCACGCGGCATATGTTACGAAGGCGTGCTGGGAAGCACGGTCAGCCACTCAGGGTTCTCGCTGAATGCCAGAGCGGCCCATGCAATGGCTTGGACGCTCCAGGGAATCTTATCCGATTCATGAGAACTTTGCAGACGTTCCGTCAGGGTTGAGTTTTGTCTGCCATAAAGGCCCAAACCAATTTGCGCCAGAGCGAGCGACTCCGGGCTCACAATCGCATCTTGAATGCTCTCGAGCCAATCGAGGCTCTCGCGATTCTCGCGGCGGTCTGAATTCTCATGAAGGGCGATTAAAGCCCAGACCGTCGGCCCGACCTGCGGCCGGCCCGCAACCCCATAAACGCGCGGATTGCCGCAATTCCACCCCCCACCCGGGCACATGCGATCGTACAGCATCGCTTCCGCGAGATGGCGTCTTCTTGGCAGATTGGACAGGGGGGCAGCCGCTGCGGCATGCAAGACAATCAGGGCGTAGCAGGTTGGCTCAACCCAGCTGGCGGTGTGAGGAGTCCAGCTCCAGCCGCTGAAAGAAGCGCTTTGAGTGCTAATGCTTTGGCGGTCAGCCAACTTTCGGGCCATCCGCCACAAGAAACCGGAATCGCGCGGTCGATCATCGTTCAGCCAGCGCAGTCCGCGAAGCAGGCTTGTGGAGTACTGGGTGTGCGCCAGCAGCGCCCAACAGGCAAGGGAAGTAACCCAGCATCCTTCTGGCTGGCCTGGCGCGGATGCCCATGAACCGTCCTGAAGCTGCTCTGCGGTGAGAAAACGAAGTCCCCGATTTAGAGGTTCATCCGGGCCCGGCGAAGAACTGAATTCCTGGAGAGCAATGAGCGCCCAGGAGGTTGGCTCGATGCGGCTCTCGTATCCGGCATTAAAGCCCCAGCCTCCATCCGAGTTCTGCAAACTGCGCAAGCGAGCCAGATAGGCGCGATCCACTAATGACCAGACCGTCCCAGGCTCTCTCATGGAATTGGTTGTGGTTTCACCGGGCGGCCTTCTGCCGTGGGTCCCCGTCGGGGATCACATGATTCGCTTGGGAGCCAACGGCAACTCGTTCGCCACCGGCAGGCTCGGTTCTTCCGACTCGCGAATCTCAAGTTGGTTCATGAGCCGGTGCAAGTAGCCCCGCGCTACGCCCAGTGTGCGCGCACTTTCGGTTTTATTCCAGCCAGTTTGTCGCAGGGTGCGCAGGATGAGCCTGCGCTTGAACTGGCGAACCTCTTGTTCGTAGGATTGATCGAAATTTAGGGTTTCGCCGGTGCCTCGGACGGAAGTCGGCAAGTGCCAGACCTCGACGCAATGTCCATCGCAAATGACTGCCGCTCGCTGCACAACATTCTCGAGCTCTCGGACATTCCCGGGCCAGGCGTACTCATCGAGCGCGTGCAAAGCGGGTTTCGAAAACTTTTTGACCCTTTTGTTGAATTGCTGGGCCGCCAATTGCAGGAAATGTTGCGCGAGAAGGTGGATATCGTCGCGCCGGTCGCGCAAAGGAGGCAGGTGCAGCTGGACCACATTCAAGCGGTAATACAGATCTTCACGGAACTCTTTCCGCTGCACCATCTCAGCTAGGTTCCGATTCGTTGCCGTGATCAGGCGGACGTTGACGTTGACCGTGGCATTGCTGCCGAGCCGCTCAAAACTGCGCTCCTGAAGCACGCGCAGCAACTTGGGCTGTAAACCTAAACTCAAGTCGCCAATTTCATCGAGAAATAAAGTGCCCTGATCGGCGGCCTCGAGACGTCCCCGCCTGTTCGCCAGCGCGCCCGTGAAAGCCCCCCTTTCATGGCCGAAAAGCTCATCGTCGATCAGTGTTTCCGGCAAGTTCGTGCAGGAAAAAGCAACCATGGGGTGGGCCGCGCGCGCGCTCATTTGGTGAATCGCCCGCGCCAGCAGTTCCTTGCCGGTTCCCGTTTCGCCGGTAATTAAGACATTGACGTCACAGGGAGCAATCGTCTGGGCAAATGCAAATAGTTCCTGCATTACGGGCGATGTCCCCAGAAGATGGTGCATTCGTCCCGAATTGCGGGCGGCCGCCCGCAAAGTCTCGAGTTCCTTGTTCGCTACAGAAGTCTTGTGCGCCCGGCGCAGAATCTGCCGGAGTTCCGCGATACTCAGGCCATCCGTGATGGTGTCGCACGCGCCATGTTCCAGCATGCTGGCAGCGAATGCGCCGCTTTCTTCATCACAAAAAACAATCATGGGAGGGTGGGAGGCGCTCTGCTGAATTTTCTCCATGAGTTGGATTCCCGCCGTGAGGCTCGCGCCGGTGCCGCCAGACCGAATATCCAGCACCACTACATCACACCACTCCTGCCAGTCGGGCCAGTGATTCAAATCGAGATCGCTGCGGTGGCGGGTCTCAAATCCCGAGTCCAATGCCCGGGCAATCGCGTCTGCCAGGCCGAATTCCTTGCCCAGCAAACAGACACGTATCGCGTGTTCTTGCATTGCAGAGCCCCCCTTTGCTTCAAAACGTCCCCAAGATTAGACTAAGAGGTCGAGGACAAAAGACATTGGCAACGGTCTCGGAGCAAGTTGAGGCCCAAATGGGTACGTCACCTTTCGGATTCAAGTTGCCGGAAGTAATTCATTCGACACACGATGTGACGGGCCGGTAAGGTGTGCTCTGAGAGGGACAGTACCGGTGGCAAAAATTTGCTACCTTCGAGCAAGCAATTTCCTTCTTCATTCCTCGCAGCGGTGTCCGCGCTCTCCCTGCGAGGCTTCGCATAGGAGATTTGGTCCACACAACTCCGTCCGCCAGCTCGATTTTGCCGAAGAGCTATGGAACCGCGAGGGAAGTGATTGCTAGACCGCGAAATTCGAGGAGCTTGTGCAAACTGGCGATACTCGTTCGATAAGGTTGGGAGGCACACCCCAACGCGCGCCTGGAATGCTTCCAAGACAAAAAGAATCCGGAAACTATACATCGCGGCGAGTAGAAGTCAAGGAACTTGCGCGCCCTCCGGAAAATGCGCTGACCTAGGGCCCGTATTTGCGTATCGGAGCTGGGATCGGGTGGTGGCATTCGCCCACGGGCAAGTCGGCCCAATTCACGGGAGACAAGGGCATCTCGGAATTTTACAGAATGCGTTCAAATTCGCTTTCGCCTGCGTTGGGGGCGCGGACTTTGACATTAACCGCCGAATTGCAGTGCGGGCCCAGCCCGATTGCCCGCTCACTCAATTTCTCGGATTGAACCAGAAAAATCTGCAAACATCGGTCGGTCCGGATTACCGGTATGGCTGCAAGTAGAGATCTGGTGAACCTATTTGAAAACTTACAGCCGTGCGAGTTGGCAGTAAAATTCGCTCATTTATAATTATTTTTATTCCTGAATCGCTCGAGCAGGCGCGGTGGCGAGTTCGGCCGCGGCATTTGCGGCTTGCGCGTCCTTGGTCATCACGATTAACTTTGGCAGCAGGAGCACGAGCGGGACGGCCAGGAAGGAAGTCGCGGCGTTGGCGATGACCAGCGTGCTGAAGTGCAAATGGTAGGCTTCGAGAAGCTTGGAGCCGAACCAATCGCTGCCAAATAGAGTGAGATTGCGCACGCTCATCATCAGCGAGAAGCCCAGGCCTTCACTGCCGGATGGGGTGGCGCGGACGGCGAGGTCCATCATGGCCACTTCGGCTAAGGTGTAGCCGAAGCCGTTGAAGCTTTCGACGATTCGCGCATTGCCCACCGACGAATAGAATAAATAGCCAAGATTGGCCGCTGTACCGAAGCCTATGCACCACAGCAGTAAAGTGCGCAGGGTTAATCGGCGGCAAGCGAAGGCGCCATATAGGACAGCAGCAAGCACGCCAAAAGCTCCGCTCAAAAGCTGTAGGAATCCCTGGCCTTGCGTATTGAGATGCAAATCGTTCTGCTGCTTGTAAAACACCGCGGTTTGCACTCCGGGCGCACAATAAAACAAGGCCATGAATCCCGCGGCGGCCCACATAGTCCCGGCATTGGCGATTTTGACCAGTTGCTTGTGGGCATTGTCGAGAAGTTCTTGGGTGTCTATCTTCTTGCGTTGCTCGTGCAGGAACCAAACGGTCCCAGGAACAACTAGGAACATGACACTGCCGCAAGCCACGGCGGTCCAACCAAAAGCGATACTTCCCAGAAAGCCGCCTGCGGGACCAGCAACGAGGATGCTGAATTGCTCGACAGAATTCCGGACGGAAGTGAGCCGGCCCGAGCCGGACGCGGCTTGTGCCACCTCAACCATGTAGCCGCCTACGACAGTGCTCGTGCACATCATGAAAAGGTTGATTGCAATGCACGCCCACAGCAGCTTGTTGTATTGATGAGGAGTGAAATACAGCGCGCCCCAGGACAAGGTCGCGAGTGTTGCGCCGATGATCATGTAGCTCTTGCGGCGGCTGCCGAAGAGCGGAAAAGCGTCGGTGACAATTCCGAAAAGAGGCTTGAAATACCACACCAGGGTTATCCAAAAGAAAAAGGCGGCGTTGGCGGCGCGATCCACGTGCAATTCATTTTTCAGAAGATTCTGGAGCGGGATGTGGCCCAGAACGTGTGGCAGGGCAAGTACTGTGCCAAGAATTCCAAATACGATTACAATGGCGGCATCGACTAGCGGCCTTCGACTTTCTTGCCGATTCGGTGCGATCGTTGCCGAAGCCATGGTTTCTCGGAGCCCCATTTGCATCATATTGAATTTGCAGGGAAGCCTCCATCTTATATTGGGGAGGCTGGTCACAATCGCATACCGAAGGGCTTGCACAAACGAGCCGGCGGCTTGCTTGTGGCTGCGCGCAAAGATAAAGTTGAGACCGGAAAGTTTGGCTTGAAGGATAGGAAGGCTTGCAGGATTTCGTAGTCCGATCGCGCAAGAGAGGGTTACGGGACCGCAGCCGGCGTCACTGAGTATTGAGCAACAACTATGTATATATTCTGGCGAAATTCGCTGCGATTTGCAGCCGCGGTCATTTTCGTTGCGCTCATCGTCCAAATCCCTGTTCGCGCGCAAGACCAGGACCAAGGCACCATTCGCGTGGCCGTGAATCTGGTGTTGGTGGACGCGACGGTGAAGACCAAGGACGGTAAAATTATTGCCAATCTGAAAAAGGACGACTTCCATGTTCTGGAAGATGGCGTCGCCCAAAAAATTGACGTTTTCAGTCGCGACGAATTGCCTCTCGATGTGGCCCTTGTTTTAGATCTGAGCGATTCGATTGGCCCGTTTCTGGCCCCGCTGCGTGACGCCGCGACCATCGCCCTTGCAGCCCTTAAACCAAACGATGAGGTGGCGCTATTTACATTTTCCACCGAGGCCGAATTGCGCCTGCCGCTCTCAAAAGACAAGAACAAGATTGCCGATCAGATCAATACCTTCGATGCACGTGGCGCCACCAATATTAATGATGGTATTTTCCTCGCCGCCGAATATCTTCTCAAGACGCCGCCGACGGGACGACGGGTGATTATCCTAATCAGCGATGATGTGGGCACGGATGCCGGCGGGCAGGGAACGCGCGACATCGTTACCGAAGCCATCGCCGCGGATGCGGTCCTCTATAACCTGAAAATACCCGGATACAATCCCCCGGCAACCATGCTTCACTCGGCCATGACTCCTGGACTCGTGAACATTCACAAAGTGATGGAGGCGACGGGAGGGGAATTATTCGACGTTCAGGATGTGGCTCATCTGGATGCCGTATTCAGCGCCCTCATTCAGCGGATCAAGACCCGTTATACGTTAGGGTATTACACAATGGCCAATGGGGCGGAAGGCAAGCCGCACAAGCTGGAGGTTCGCCTGGCTTCCTCGTTTGGAAAAAAGGGGCGGGACTACTCCATTTTGGCAAAAAACGGCTATTACATTCATTAGGCGATGCGGAGCACATTCGCGTCAAATCCCTGCAATCAGAGTGTGGCGCAGGCCCGCCCAAAAGTGAGGCGATGATAAAGCTCTCTGTCCTGGACCAATCACCTGTGTCTGACGGTTACACTCCGGCGGACGCGCTGCGCAATACGATCGAGCTGGCGCGACTGGCCGACACGCTGGGCTACGAGCGGTATTGGATCGCGGAACATCATGCCATCGTGACGCTGGCCAGCCCGGCGCCCGAAATTCTTATTGCCAGGATTGGCGCCGAAACTTCCGGCATTCGCATCGGGTCCGGCGGCGTGCTACTGCCTCATTACAGTCCCCTCAAAGTCGCGGAAAGTTTTCGCATGCTCCACGCGCTATATCCTGGGCGCGTCGATCTCGGCATCGGCCGCGCGCCCGGAGGAAGCGGGCTCGAGGCGTTCGCTTTGCGGCGCGACCGCAGCGAGCGCCTGCAGAATGACGATTTTGAAGAGCAGTTGCTGGAGCTGCTGGCGTTTCTTCACCATGATTTTCCTTCCGATCATCCCTTTGCGCGCATCAAGGTTTCGCCGGACATGCCCGGTGCGCCCGAGGTTTGGCTGCTCGGGTCAAGTTCGTGGAGTTCGGCTGTCGCGGCAAAACTGGGTCTTCCGTATGCGTTCGCGCATTTCATAACGCCGGAGGAAACGCCGATGGCCCTGGAGTTTTATCGCGCGAATTTCCAGCGATCGAAACATCTGGCCGAGCCGCGAGCGATCGTGGCCCTGGGAGTGATCTGCGCCGACACGGAAACCGAAGCGAAGCGCTTGTACACCAGCACGCAGCTGCACATTCGCCGCATTCGATTGCAGGGCAAGCGCCTTCCCGTGCCTACACCTGAACACGCCATCGCGGAGCTCGGAAACTTTGCATTTGGCGCTGATCCGGTTGTGCGAGGGGCAGGCGAGTGGCCGCGGTATGTGGTAGGCGCGCCCGAGCAGGTCCGGGACGAACTCGCGCGCATGGGCGGCAATTTGCACGTCGAGGAAATGATGATCATCGCCGTCCTGCACGATTACCAGGCTCGCCTGCGTTCGTACCGGCTGATCGCCGAAGCATTCAACATTCCGTGTCGAGTGTCGAATGGTTCGAGGGAGCTTTCCTTCTAGGCAATTTGAAACAAATTCTTCGGGGGAATTCATATTAGTAGAAGACGATGAAGTGGATCGCGTTGTAGCGCCGGCGTCTCGCCGGCATTTTTTCGATGTGGGGAGATCAGCAAAATTGCCGGCGAGACGCCGGCGCTACGAAAAGCCCGCGCTTTATTGTGAGACAGATATAACGTCTATCCGATCAAGCTTTGCGGATCGGCTTGGTCATTAAATCGACGAAGAGTTTCTTGAACCGGTCGCGGTCGATTTCCTGCAGGACGCGTACCAATCCTGCCGAGGGCGGCGGGCCCAGATAGAACTGCCGCGGGTCCACGAAGACAAGCCGGTCCGACGCGCTCACAAATTTTCCGGCCTCGGGAACGGCCTGCCAATTTTTTGCCCAGAACATGGAATCGCCGTAGCGCGGACCGGGCGTGGTGCAAATATCCACGTACATCTCCTCGGATTTTGTGAAGACACTTGCGATCGATCACTTGCGCGGCGATCATTTCGTCCGCCATGCGGAAAAAATGCAGATTGGGATCGCGCCGCAGCGGCTCCACGGCATGCATTTGGAAAAGTTCGGAAATGGGGCTCTGGGCGCGGGCGGCGATCTCCTCGATCATTCTGCGGCCCGGCGCGATTTCGTCGCCTTCGTGAATCTGCTCGGCGATATCCACGGTGACGATGCTGCATTTCGGCCAACCGGCGCGCAGGACCTTTCGCGCGGATTCGGGGTCGAAATAAATATTGAAGGCATTGGTGAACACGTGAAAGCCGGTTCCCATGATCACCACTTCGTGCACCAGGGGGACGATGTCGGGAGCGAGCGCGATGGCAAGCGCCAGATTCGTGAGCGGTCCCCCGGCGTAGAGGGTCACTTGGCCAGGATTATCGCGCACGGTCCGGACGATGAAACGCGCGGCGTGGTCCTGCTGAGCTTTTAAGTTCGCGAGGCGATCGTAAGGCGGCGGCAGCTGCTTGATTTCGTTCGGGCCGCCATTTGCGCGATTGAATGCGCCCATCCAGGGGTCCAATCGGTGGCCGCCGTAGAGTTGCTGCCGGAGCTGCCATTCTTCCTTGGTGTTGAGCATGGGAAACTCCGCGCCGGGGTACACCGGAATTTCCGTGCGTCCCATCATTTCCAGTAAGCGCAGCGTGTAAGCCATCTCCTGCTTCATCCACGCGTCGCCCGTCACCAGCGTTATGCCGAGGAGATCGATGTTGTCGGCCTGCAACATCATCAGCGTTCCGAGGATGTCTGTGCCGAATGGCCCGGAATTGTCCTGATCGTAAATTACTTTTCGTTTTGCGGCGGATTGCTGCGCTGCAGGTCCCGGCGGCGGAAGCGGAGCGGCGGCCTCTCCCATCGCCGCCGGCTGCGGCGGAATTTGTGACGAAGCGATCGCGGCTCCAACCGTTTTGATAAACTCGCGGCGCGTTGTGGTCATGGGGCCTCGCTTTGTGTAGGACGTGCTCCAGCCTGTCTTCTTCTGACTTTTGCCGGCTCCGTGAAAATCAAAATCAGACAGGCTGAAGCCCGTTCTACTTGATCGGTCGCGTCATCAAATCCGTGAACAATTCTCGGAAGCGCTTCTTGTCGATTCCATTCAGCACCTGCACGCGGCCCGCTTTAATCGAAGGATTGTTCTGGCCTGCAAGTTCGCCGCCTTCGTCTTTCCAATTCGCGTCCCAAAAGGAGGTGTCGCCGTAGTGCCCGTCGTTGTGCGTCACGATATCGATGTACATTTCGTCGTAGCCGGTAAAAATGGAAGGGTCGATGGCGTGGGCGGCCATCATTTCATCCGGCATCCGGAAAGAGCGGCGTTGCGGATTGGCGCGCTGCGGTTTCTGTTCGTACTCGCGGAAGAGTTCGGCGATCGGCGAGTGAGCGCGCTCGACAATGGCGTCCACTTTGCCGTCGTCCTGCATGTGGACTTGCTCGGCAAGGTCCGTGGTGACCAGAGTGAATTTCGGCCAGGGCGCGCGAAAGCCGATCTTGGCGGCTTCGGCGTCGAAATAGACGTTCACGGAACTGGTGGAGTGATGAATGCCACCGCCCATGAAAATCACTTCCTTGGTGATGGGAACAATGTCCGGCGCGAGCATTACGGCGAGAGCCAGGTTCGTCATCGGGCCGCCGCAATACATGGTCACTTCGTTCGGGTTGGCGCGAATGGTGCGGATGATGAAATCCGCGGCCGGCTCGGGCTGGGCCTTGATGCGGGCAAACCGGTTGTAGGGCGGCGGCAGCGGGGCTACTTCATCGCGGCCCGCGGCGTCTTTCGCGAAGCAACCCAGGTATCCTTCGTTTCCAAGCGACCTCGACCCGAACATCTGGTAACGCATCTGCGCCTCAGCCTTAGTGTTGAGCAAAGGTTCCTGCGCGCCCATGTAGACCGGAATTTCCGGACGGCCCATGATTTCCAGCAGACGCAGCGCGTAAGCGGTTTCCTGTTTGGCCCACATGTCGCAGCTCACGGTGCAAATGCCGAGCAGATCGATGTTGTCCGCCTGCAGAAGCATCAACGTCGCGACCGTATCCGTGGAGAGCGGGCCGCGGTGGTCCTGGTCGTAAATTAGTTTTTTCTTGCCGCTTGGACCAGGAGGAGTTTGCGCAACTTGAGAAATCATTGCGCTGTGGGCAAGGAGATCGGATGGTGACCGCATCGTGTCCCTCACGCCGATAAACCGCGAAAGCCAACGCGGTTTATAGAGATTCAAATGCGAATAAATTCAAAAGCCCCACCCTTGCAAAAGCCGCAAGAGTGGGGCACCCAAGGCATGCTACCCAATTCAGAACTTCCTGATGGCCGGCCGCATAGCGCTCGTTTAGAATTTACGAGTGTGTTGTTCTCCCCAGCGTTCGATGACGACCTTTTTATCCGTGTAAAACTCAATGGCGTCGCGTCCCTGCGCGTGCATGTCGCCGAAGAAACTGCCTTTCCATCCGGTAAAGGGGAAATAGGCCATGGGCGCAGCTACTCCGATATTGATGCCGATGTTGCCTGCGGGCGCGTCGTAACGGAACCGACGCGCCGCCGAACCGCTGGAAGTGAAGAGCGAAGCCTGGTTGCCGTACGGGCTGCGCTCCAGAAAGTCGATTGCTTCGTTCATGTCTCTCGCGTGGACCAGGCTCAGTACGGGGCCGAAGATTTCCGTGTCGGTGAGCTCGCTTGCTGCGGGCACGCCATCGAGGATAGTGGGCTTTACAAAATTTCCCGACTCGCGCTTCGGAATTTTGGCGTTCCGGCCATCGAGAAGGACTTTCGCTCCTTCTTTTTCACCGACTCCGATCAGAGATTCGATGCGCGATTTGCTCTGCGCGGTGATCACCGGCCCCATCTGCACGCCTTCTTCCAATCCATCGCCCACGCGCAAGGACGCGGCGGCGTTGGTGATGGAGTCGCGAAAAGTCTTTTGCGCCTCGCCAATCGTGACCGCGACCGAGACAGCCAGGCAACGCTGGCCGGCGCAACCGAATGCGCTATCGCTGATGATCTGCGTGGCCATCTTCATATCGGCGTCGGGGAGGACGATGACATGGTTCTTGGCGCCGCCCTGGCACTGCGCGCGCTTGCCGCTGGCGGCGGCGCGCGCATATACATATTTCGCGACCGGCGTCGAGCCCACAAAACTGATGGCGCGGATTTTGGGGTGGTCCAGAAGGGCGTCGACCACCGCTTTTCCTCCATTTACCAGACTGACAACACCTTTGGGCAATCCAATCTGTTCGAGCAGCTCGAACACGCGCATCATCGTGAGCGGCACGCGCTCGGACGGTTTCAGCACGAAGGTGTTGCCGGTGGCAATGGCGTAGGGCAGAAACCAGAAGGGAATCATTCCGGGAAAATTAAACGGCGTGATCGCGGCCACCACGCCTAGCGGCTGCCGGATCATTATCTCGTCGACGCCGCGAGCGACGTCTTCGAGGTTGTAGCCCTGCATCATCGTGGGAATTCCGCAAGCGACTTCCACATTTTCTATGGCCCTGCGCAGTTCCGCCTTGCCCTCGCCAAACGTCTTGCCATTTTCCTGGGAGATGATGCGGCCGAGCTCGTCCACATGATCTTCAAGCAGCATTTTCAGCTTGAAGAGCGGCTGGATGCGGTCTTCCGCGGGCGTGCGGCGCCAGTCGTGATAGGCCGCGGAGGCCGCTTCCACGGCGGCGTCGACCTCGGCCGCGGTCGACAATGGCGTCAGGGCAATGACATCGCCGGTCGCGGGATTAATGACTTCTTTCCACTCCGCGGATTTCGATTCCATCCAACCGCCATTGATATAGTTCAAAACTTTGGTATGAGTTGCGGCAACTCCGGTCATGACTTCCCTCAATTCAGGCGCCACCGGCAAAATGCTTTTCGATGTCCCTGCGTAATTTGAATGCGACTTGTATCCATGCACGTGGAGAAGATTTTCATTTGTGACAGCGGCGGGGCCTAACGCCACAGCATTTGCGCAATGCGTCCCGCAACCCGTGAAAATTAGCTACGCAGAAAACATAATCCTTCGACAGGTTTAATGCAACCTTGAGTGGCACAGGCTTCAGCCTGTGGGGTTTCGTCCTTGCAGGGCCAAAACTCACAGGCTGAAGCCTGTGCCACTGGAAATAACTACGCGCTGGCTTTCGCCGCCGAATGGAGGAAGGTCTCAATCCGGTCCAGAACCTGCATGGCCGTGAGGCATTGAGCGACACTAGAGTTAGGCTCTCGCTTTTCGCGGATGGCGGCAAAAAACTCGCGGTCCTGCAGTTCGATGCCGTTCATGGACACGTCCACTTTGGACACATCGATTGTCTTCTCATCTCCATCCAGCAGGTCGTCGTAGCGGGCGATGAAAGTGCCGTTGTCGCAGATGTAGCGGAAGAATGTGCCGAGCGGCCCTTTGTTGTTGAAGGAAAGCGACAGCGCGCAGATTGCTCCCGAGGGAGTTTTCATCACGATGCCCATGTCCATGGCGATTTTCAGTTCCGGATGAATCGGGCCTTGCACGGCGTAACATTCGGAAACGAGCTCGCCGGTTTGATATTGGAACAGGTCCACCGTGTGACAGGCGTGGTGCCACAGAAGGTGATCGGTCCAGCTTCTGGGTTTTCCGGCCGCATTCATATTCGTGCGCCGGAAAAAATAAGTCTGCACGTTCATTTGCTGGATCTTCAACTCGCCCGCTTTTATTTTCTTGTGAACGTACTGGTGGCTGGGGTTGAAGCGGCGGGTGTGGCCGCCCATGCAGACGACGCCGGTTTCTTTCTGCACTTTTACCAGGCGCTCGGAATCCGCGAGGGTATCGGCGATGGGAATCTCGATCTGAACGTGTTTTCCTGCGCGCATGCACTGCTCGCCCTGCTTGGCGTGCATCTGGGTGGGAGTCGCGAGGATCATCGCTTCGAGGCCGGGTTGCTTCAGACTCTCGGCGAGATCGCCTGTCCAATGAGGAATTTTGAATTTCCTGGCGACTTCTTCGGTGGCGGCCTGATTGCCGCCCGTCAGCGTGATCACTTCGATGCCCGGAATCTTGGCGATGCCCTCCAGATGCTTCTGGCCAAACGCGCCTTGTCCCGCTACGCCAACCTTCATAATTTTCTCTCCAGCTTTGGGTTTTGCTTAACTACATTATCATAATTTAGCCGCGGGACGGCGAGCCAGGCAGGCGATTCCAACTGAAATTCTGGCATCGAAGTGAACTCAACTGCCGTGGTATCTTCCTCTTCCCCCTCCGGAAAAAGAAAATACCGTCGCGAGTGGAGGAAACAAGATGAGATCAAGCAGGAAGGCGCTGGATGCCATACGAGCCGCCGACGCCGCATGGCTGAAAGTTTATTCCGCGAAAGATTTCGACGCAGCGGTGGCATTCTGCGACGAACATGGCTCGATGCTCGTGGCTAACGCTCCCATTGCGACGGGAAAGAAAGCTATCGCGAATCTGATCGCGGCCGGATTTGCGCTCCGGGATTACAAGCTCACTTGGCATCCGAACAAGACGGGCGTCGCGCGTTCCGGTGAGCTTGGCTATACGAGCGGGAAATACAAAGTGAGTTTCAAGGACGCATCGGGCAAAACGATCTCCGACAAGGGTAAGTATCTAATGGTGTGGAAAAAACAGTCGGACGGCGCTTGGAAAGTTCTGTTCGACATGAACAATTCCGACTTGCCGCTGTCCTGACCGCTCTAGTTCCTTCTTCCCGCGCAGTTAATGGGCGCAATATTCCATCGGATCCGTCGCATTGGTCGGAGTCGCGCAATCGCCGCTTGGAAATGCCACGAAGGGCTATCACCGTCCATAGCTGACCAAGGCAAGCTATTTCGACGCCGGAACGTAAACCCGGTCTGCCGTTACAAGTTCCGCATTCGGCACTTCGGTCTCGAGCCTCACATGCCGGTAGGAAGGCTTTTTGTCCGGCTTGATCAGAAACGCAAGCCTGTATTGATGTTTGAGCCGCTCGGCAAATTCATCCAAAAAAGGAGCGAACGCGATCGGCGTGCTGAGCCCCTGGAAATAGGATTCGCCTCCGGTTTTGTCGGCCAGCTCCGACAGGTTGTTTTGCCCTTGGTTTATTCTCCAAAGGCTGTGGCCAAAATGGCCCGCCCCCGAGGAAAAGATGGAATAAATCTGCGTCCCGCCTCGCTCGGCGGTTTCAATGGCTTGATCGAGATACGAATCCGTGATGCCCGGCTGCAGCGGGTCGATCCCATCGGAAATCAGGAAAATGGCGCGCCGAGCCTTGGTTTCAGGCCAGCGCTTGATGACATCCGTGATCGAAAGAAAAGGACTGTTTCCTCCTACGGCTGCACCCAGGGGTATGCGCAAGGCTTTGCCCGCCGCATCATGGTCCTTCGTGAAATTCTGGGCCATGCGAACGGTTCCGAATTCCATGTAACCAACGGCAATCGCCGTCGTCGGTGGCTGCGCGCTCATGAATCGCCGCAGATCGTCAAACTGGGAAGCGACGGTTTGGCCGGTCGCATCGTCGATCAAGATGAGCAGTTCCAGATCGGCCTGGCTCCCTTGCAGTGGAACCCAGTCCGTCACACGTAGCCGCTCTTTCCCTTCAAGAACCCGCACGTCTTCTTTGTTGTTCACCGCGGGTATTTCCTTGCCATGCCTTGCTTCGACCGAGACCACCATGCTCACAGGGACCGTGTCGGACGGAGGTTGCTGTGCCGACAAAGAATTGGAAACGCTGCAGGCTACGGTGAGGATTCCGAGGATGGGGAGCCACATGAGGTGTAGGCGTTTCATCGCTATTCCTCCTAACTTGAAGTACTCGATATTGTTTCATCCAAGAAAGAAATCCTTACGAAGAGTGCGCACGCTCTCTTGAAGATACCGTGACGTGCGTCACTCCTCGATAAAGGGGGGCCTCGTATTATTAGATGCACGGATGGCGGTCAGGGGTCATTTGGCGAGGTTGAACGGCCGAGCGATTCGTGCCACAATCCGCGTCACCGTTTGGTTGTCATTCGGATCAATCGCAGAAACCAAAACGTCCGCGTGAATTGGGGAGCCGAGTCATGAGACGAATTCTTATGTCGGTCGTCACTGTTGCGATAACGTTGAGTGTTTACAGCATTGCAGCGGCGCAGACTACGGTGCATGTAGACGAGAACCAGGGCCCTATCACGGGAGGGCCTCTCATGAAAGGCGAAGTTACACTAATCGCGCCGGGGGGAATTCGCGCTGCGGTCGAGAAGCTCATTCCGGGCTTTGAAAAAAAGACAGGCTACACGGTCAATGCGACGTTTGGCTCCGGCGGCGGGACCAAACAGCAAGTTGTGCAAGGCGACGTATTTGACGTGCCCATCGTCCAGCCGCCGTATCCGGACGTGATCGCCTCGGGCAACGTGGTGGAAGGCAGCGCGACGCCTCTCGCTTCCGTTGCCGTGGGAGTTTGCGTAAAGCAAGACGCTCCCAAGCCTGATATTTCGACGCCCGAAGCTGTGAAGAAAATGCTGTTATCGGCGAAATCGATTGCCATCCCGGATGCGGCGCTGGGAGCGGCTGCCGGGGTCACGATCAACAAAATGCTAAAGGATATGGGCATTGACGACCAGGTCGAACCGAAGCTGAAGCGTCCCCGCGGCAGTGGCCCGGGAGGTTCCGGAGGCGGGAATGCGGTCGCAGCCATGGTTGCAAATGGCGAAGTAGAAATCGGGATGACGTTTTATAGCGAGATAAACGATCCCGGAGTGTACAAAGTTGGAATGCTGCCGAAGGAGGTTTCAACACGGACGGCTCTCGTGGGCTTCGTCTCCGCACACGCGAAAAATCCGCAAGGCGCCAAAGCGTTGCTGAAATACATCTCCTCGCCTGAGGCCATGGCAGTTTACAAAGAAGTAGGGATGGAGCCGGGCAAGTGAATTGAGCTTTAGGCTGGATTTCGGTTCTTGTCTTCTAAAGCCTTATCGTTCATGGAGTTCGTCACGAGAGGCCGGACGCACGCAGCCATGACCGGTGCCATTACGAAGCCGGGCCAAGGCGCGTTTCTTAGCGCGAGCATAGTTTCTTCGTCTCCGGACAATTTCCTGCAACTTTGCCCACAGGAATTCGCCGATCGAAATTCCTTCCTCAGCCAGGACCACCGGGACTCTCCGCAAGGTTTTGGAGTCTACTCTCATACTAGTTTTGGTTTTCATGGCGCCACACAAAACTACACACACCTATTGTAGCTCTTAACTCACAAACGCGGTGGGCCTGTTTTGTGCATACGCATGGCAGGCAAGAAGAAACAATGCCGCCGCGAGGTAGCTCATCGTGAATTCCGGTGCGACCCACCAGCCGAGGCGATTTTCGATGCCTTGCGCGCTCAGCTGATACGCGTGGATCACTCCGCAGCACGACAATCCCGCGGCGACGACCATCCATGCCGATGCCTGTAGGAAGCGGCGTTCGATAATCCAGACAAGCGCGGCCGCCCAGATCATGGACACGAGCAGCGCCCCCTGGCCAAGCGCAATCATTCCGTAAATCGCGAGTTCGCCGCCAAAGCGGGGGGCAACGGTGATCAGGTCGCCGCCTGACTTGCGGATGGCCAGATCCACGATTTGCGTTACCCACTGCGCAAGCATGGGCACGATCCCCAGGGCGACGGCGACTGTGTGCGCCGCGGGAACTTCTTGAAATGCTTGACCGACCATGGCCAATCCAAACCAGACCACTGCAAACGCGACGACTTCCAGCGGGACGAAGCGCAGCACCGCGGGCACGAGTCCGGTCAGGCACAGCGTGGCGCTCGCCACGCCGCCCAAAATGGAATATCCGATTCTTGCGCCGTTGGCCTTATGCGCATTGTGCCCAATGTACAGTGTTGTCGGGAAGGCGCTGCCCAGGGCCGCTCCGACGATCGTGGCCAGGCCATTGACCAGCAGCGAAGGAGTTGTCGGATAGTCATCGCCGGCGAGCTTGACGCTCTCCAGGATCTGCAGCGAAACAATCGTGTCGAGCAAGCTCAGCGGCAGAAAAATCGAAGCGTACCTCCAGCCCTCGCCGCGCACGAGAATCTGGTACAGGTTCATCGGCCTGGGTAAATAAAAACCTGGAGGGAGAAGCGGTGGAGGCGACGGCAGGTGGTACATATGAAATGCTCTCAGAAGCACGACGATGATACCTCCGGCAACCATGGCCACGAGTCCCGAGGGAATGCGCCAGGGCAGACGCATTCGCGAAGCGTACGTGGCGAGCAGAATCACCGCCGGCAGGAGCGCCACCGCCGGGATCTGAAAAATGCCGAAAATAAATCCCAGGCAGAGGAAGGCCATCGCGAGACCTGCCAGCGGGCAGAGGAGCGCCGCCAGTGGCGTCGTGCGCCGCAGCCAATCGATGCAAAACGCGCTTGCGGCTTGCACGACTCCGCTCACCAGGCTCGCGAATATCCCCATGTGCCAGGCGAGGTTCGCGTCATGCGTGCGCTCGTAGACGGGCAGCATGATCAGAGAGACGTAGGCAAAAATCGTGGGAGTGTTGATTCCGAAAGGGATTGCGGTCACATCGTTGCGGCCGGAAATTCTCGCCAACCGGTGCGCCTGCCAGGCGTAAAACAAGTTGCCGAAAAGAATGGAAAACGCCACGGCCGGCAAAATGCGGCCAGTGACCAATTGCTGCGGGAGACCGCACAACGGCGTCAGACTCGCGATCAGCAGCAGGTCCGGAAAGCCGCTAAAGAAAAGTCCGAAAAAACCATCGAGATCGCCCGCGACAAACCAGCGCGGTCCGGGGGGCTCCCTGGGTTGGATCGCGCTAGCGATGAAGGAGTCCTCGCGTCATGAAGTTCCATACTGCAGGCCCAATTGCTTCAGCCAACGCCGGTAGGCGATGGCAATTTGATCGGACCGCAGATGCAGTTCGGATTGCAGATCGAGGGGCAGCAATTCAGGCCGTTGAGAATTGACGATGCGGATGTCTTGCGCAGTCACTTTATCCTGAAAGTCGCGCAATTCTTCTTCGGGGACGTCGTGCGCGTAGTCCATAGCGATCACGACCCAGGCTATGCTGTTTTCATCGTCGACCGGCGTGACGGTGCCCAGAATAGCGAAATGCTGGGTGGGGTGCAACTTAGTCAAACGCGTGGTGAAGGGGCGTTCGACCCAGTACGTGTAGTGAACTTTCGCGGCACGGCCCGTGCCATCGGGATCCGGTTGCCAAATCGGAATGTCGCGCGCCACGATCCCTTCCGCCGTGGTGGTGACCGAGTATTCGCCAATCTCGGCATGCGCCGGATCTCCCAGCATGCCCGCATGGGCAATCGGCAAGTGCGCAAGGTCGAGAATATTTTCGATGATGCGAGGTCCCTGCGCGTGGAATTGGTAAGGCCCGGTGGAAATCAGCCGGAAACCCGGAGCCTCGCCTTCGGGGAACGATGGAATATTTCCAACGGGTTTGCCCAAACATACCCACACCAGACCGTATCTTTCTTGAACCGCAAAACGATCGACATGCGCGCGCGAAGGAGGCGCCTGATCCGGATGCGCAGGCATTCGCACGCATTCACCGGCGGAGTTGTATTCCCAACCATGGTACGGGCAGACCACGCACGCGCCATTTTCCGACGGTGCGATCCTGCCGAGAGAAAGTTTCGCCCCGCGGTGAACGCACAGATCTCTCCACGCGCGCACGCCATCACGCGTTCGCCACAATACGAGATCCTGCCCCAGCACGCGCACAGGTTCCAGTTTGTTTTCGGGGAGCGAAGAAGTCCAGGCAACCGCAAACCATTCATTCAAGAGGAGAGGGTCATTCAATCCGAGGTCTGGCGGCATGGAGATGAGAGGCCCCTAAATTGAGGCCCTATCCTAACTCATCTTGGCGAGCCGAAGAAGCAGTCGTCTGTAAATGATCAGAGTTGAGCTGTCGCGGGTTGCAAGGAAATCTGAGAGGGTCATGCAGACGATTTGACACACCGCCTGTTGTCGTCCGGGAGGCGAAACAAAACTGTGAGTTCACAACAGCCGGAACTGTACCTCGATGGCAATTTGTGCCGCCACAGGTTTGCGATTCGGACCGAGGGCTGGCTTGAAACGCCAGGTTTTCACCGCTTCAACGGCTTCTTCCTCCAGACCGAGTCCGGGGCCGCTGACAACTTCAATGCGAGTGGCGCGCCCGTCGGGACTGACCACGATTTGCAATAGAACGACGCCTTGAAACTTTGCCTTCCGGGCATCTTCCGAATATTTCGCATCCGGGCAGTACACGCACTCGGGGAATCCCACGCCGTTATGGCCGGCTCGAAATGTGTCGCCACCCCATCCGCCATTTCGGCCCGGTCCCAAGCCCGGCCCGATTCCGTTCCCATCCCCGGTCCCGCTGCCGTCACCCATGCCGCCACCTCGCCCCTGCCCGTCGGAGTCATTCACTAGTCCGGCCAGAGGATTGCCAAATCTATCCAGGTTGGGTGCGGGGAATTGGATCGCGGGATCGCCCAACAGGCTCGCCTCGGCAATCAGGCTCGCAGGGGCAACGTGAGGGAGAGAAGGCGGCGCCAACTGAATTGCTTTGAATTTCGGGGCCATGCCCGTCGTCACCTGCAAAACGGACCCTTTGCCGCCGCCTCCCCCGCCTCTGGGGACATCCGGACCCGGCGGGAGCCTTCGCACGTAGTCGGGGAGGTCCGCTGACAATATCGTGGTGCGATTAGCAATTGTCTGCGCGCCTTTAGTCGAAGGCTTGGACAAGGGGAAGAAGATAAAAACGACAGTACAGGAGTAAATAACAAGAGCCAGCGCTTGGGACCGCCAGAAATTTTGAGATCGTGCCTGCCAGTTCACCGCGAGCATCGCTGGATTGGTGCCGGGAACTGCGCGCGGGGATGGTTTGAGCCACTCCGTCAGGTTTTCCGCAAAGCTGCTGCGAAATCGTGGAGGTTGGAATCGTGGGGCGGTCGTTCCGGGACGAAGGGCTATCCTCGAGTGGGACTCTGAGGGTGTCGTCCACCTGGGCATATGGAGACTCATTTCTCACCTCTCCTGCCAAGGACGACTCACCCTGTCCGCCGTAGATTCCGCCAGAAGGCAAAAGGATGCCCGGTTCGAGCAGCTTATTAGAATGAATAGAGATTACTGACCGCGCACAGCGGCTAATCGTGACGATTTGCGGGCAGCTTTTATCAAAGGCTGGCTGCGCGGACGACTCCACTGTTAGCCAGCATCTTTGGCCTGCGCGTTTCATGCCGTCGTCGTTATTGAAGCCGAATATATCGCCGCGCTAGTCAAAAATACCGCCCTGGGCTTCGTTTCCGGGGCGTGATGCGCCGGCTCTTTCCCTTATCGGCGAACATGGCTATAATAGCCATATCGTAGGAGGGCCCCAAATGCGCAGCGTGAACGTGGCTACGTTGAAAAATCAGCTTAGCAAGTACTTGACCTTCGCAAAGGCCGGGGAGGAAGTGATCATCCGTGACCGCAATCTTCCCGTCGCCAAACTGGTTCCTTTCTCCGCTGAAGATGCGGACGAACAGGAACTGAGGCTCGCCGCGGAGGGCAAACTGAGGCTTCCCAGTGCTCGCTTAAACCTAAGAGAATTTCTGAAGATACGCGGCGGCAAAGTAGCCGGACACAAGGCAATTGCGGCCCTTTTGGCCGATCGAGCAGAGGAATGAAGAAAGCGACTGCGTTCTGGGATGCCAGCGCCCTCGTTCGGCTTTGCGTGCCCGAAAGGGCAACTGGGGCAGCCGCGTCGCATCTGAAGAATCTTGTCCCTGTGGTGTGGTGGGGAAGTCCCGTCGAGATTCAGAGCGCCATTTGCCGGCTCCATCGCGAAAGGACGCTCACGGATGCGGGCATGCAAGCGGCCATCGCGCGCCTTGAGATGCTAAGCGGGACATGGAGAGAAATATCAGCCGGTGACAAGCTTCGGGAATTGGCTCTCGGTCTGCTCAATCATCATCCCTTGAAGGCGGCAGACAGTTTTCAGCTTGCCGCATCGTTGATTTGGTGCGAGGAGCGGCCCGCGAAAAGAAACTTCGTTTGTGCAGACCAAGGATTGTCGAGGGCGGCGCGATCCGTTGGGTTCGCGGTGCTCGAACTGTTTGGCACATGATCGCGATGATGAACATACGCCAGGCGACGACGAGTTATGAAAAGTGGATCGCCTCGTGCATTCCTTTGGATCGCCACGGGCTTTCCTTCAAGCATAAGCAGATGACGCTGGGGCTTTTTCCTTTCCTGCGCGCGACGTTCTACCGCTGGGTCCAGATATGGCGAGAAGTTGCCGGGGATGCCGCGGTGGCGCCATCTCTTCTGGCTGTGGGCGATCTGCACCTTGAAAATTTCGGGACCTGGCGGGATATGGAAGGGCGATTGATCTGGGGCATCAATGACTTTGACGAAGTGTATTCGATGCCTTACAGCATGGACCTCGTGCGCCTCGCCACAAGCGCGTATGCGGCCACCGTGGAGGAGCACTTAACCATTCGCCCGCGCGATGCAAGCGGCGCGATTCTGGAAGGCTACCGCGACGCTCTGAAAGTGGGCGGGCGGCCCTTCGTGCTGGCGGAAAATCACCGCTGGCTGCGCAAGATCGCGCTTAGTCGGCTGCGCGATGTCACCGTGTTCTGGCAAAAATTGGAGCGGCTCCCTAAATCGCAAGCTCGATTGCCGCGCGAGGTCGAGTCGGCGCTTCGCAAACTGCTCCCCGATGATTCCTTGCCGTGCGAGAAAAAACATCGCGTGTCCGGCTTGGGAAGCTTGGGACACACTCGCGTGGTGCTTCTCGGTAAATGGCATGGATGTTACGTCGCCCGAGAGGCCAAGGAGTTAACCCCATCCGCATGCGTTTGGGCGCGCGGCAAGCGCGCGGAAGGGCAACGTACCCGCTACGGAAAGATCCTAGACCGTGCGGTTCGCGTCCCGGACCCGTTCGTGCGCCCCTATGATGGCTGGCTGCTGCGCCGCCTTGCACCGGACTGCTCGCGCATCGAGCTTGCTTCTCTACCCGCGAGCCACGACGAGGAACGCTTGCTCTATTCCATGGGTTGGGAGACGGCCAACATCCATTTCGGCACGCCCCGCGCCGTTCCCTCAATCCAGCGCGACCTGGCCAAACGTCGCGGCAACTGGCTGCACAAAGCCGCCAAAGCCATGCTCCGCGCCACCGAGCGCGATTGGCGAGATTGGAAACGCGATTGAGGGGTTGAAATTCGCTCCGTGCGTTGACCTACTTACCAGGCCGAATAAAATGTTATATCTCGAAGATTGATCTTAGTTCGACTAATTGAATGGGTCCCGTTCGTCGTTCCTACTTAAACTCACGCCCGATCTCGACAACTTGACCGCTCTGGATGGAAACCAAAGCGCGTGCGCACGCTGGGATCAATGGTAGCAAGTCCCTCAGGCGATTGGATTTCGCAGAGAGTATCAGGATCGAGATTCTTCGTCCTTGTTCTGCTGATATTTAATGTTCTTGTCGTTTGTCAACAGGACGTCCCACTCGCCCTCGGCGAGCGCGAGGAGTTCGCCGTTCTTCTTGCTGCCAAGACCAATTTCGCGGACCGTCTTGCATTCATGACCGAAAGGCGTAAGGGAATCTATGATAGGAGCAGGGAGACACTCATCAATGAGGATTCTCATCTTCCGAAGCGTGCCAAGACGAGCGCCTTGGCCTCTTCAAGTCCCGCTATTGCGATCTCTCGGCTAACTCCCGGGAAATGCTCCAGAAAATCATCGAGCGTTTCACCGCCTTCCAGATAATCAAGAAGGGTTTGGAAAGGGACTCGAGTACCACGGAAAACCGGCTCGCCGCTATGGATTTCGGGGTCTTGCACGATAACGCTCTCGCTTGCAAAGGCCATTATGATCCTCCCGCGCGCTGACCCATTATCTCACTGGCACACCGGAATCGCACGTGGCGAGGCTTAGAGCTTGCCCTGTGCAGTGCCGGGCAGTGGCATGCTGCGCGCGAGGGCTTCGGCGTCTTCGGGCAGGACGAAACCTTGCTGCACGAGCGCATCGACGGCGTGCTTGCGCTTGTCCGCGTAGTCTTGCGCGTTCTTGTAGCGCTCCTCGAGAGAGAGGCGTGGATCGCCTTTGGCGAGGCGCTCTTGCTTCGTCGCGGCGAAAGGAATGTAGGAGCCGGCCAGGCCGCACAATTCTCCCGCGGAAAATCCTTCGGCGCGGACGTTGCGGCCTGAATACGTCGCGATTGGAACCGCAATCTCGGGGAGAATGATGCCTCCCTGCGGATTGCCATCGGTGTCCACAGGAGGGAAGAACACAGGATAGGCGGGGCCGGACGCTTCGGGCGGCATGCTCTTCTCGTCGATGACCTGGAGTTGATTGTAAAGCGGGCTAAATGGAGCGCCGGGGATGGCCGGGTAGGAGGCCTGCACTTTGGCAAGCGGGAGCAAAGTGTGGCTCTTCAAATTTGGAAACGTGGTCGGCGGCGGAGCGACGCCTTCGCTGGCCCAACGATCGAGTGCCACGAGCAAGGCCCGCGCGTAGGGCGCATAACTCAGGGCATTTTGAATCTGTTGGCAGTTGCCGCGTGTGTTCCAGTTCGGAGCCGGATTGTGCTCTTGCCCGGACAACATATAGGCGCGCACGTTTTCGGGAAGCGCGAACGGGCGGCCGCTGGTATCCGTCACCAGGAGCGAGTCGCGTCCCTGCCAGAATTCCGTATCGGAATCCAGATGGACAATCCGCGGACAGGTGTGGGACTTTTCGCACTGCATCAGCATTCCGTCGATTTTCCCGGTCACGGAATCTTTCGATGTGGCGTAGGTGAATGGAAATTGGTCGCCGCCATATTGGTGATCCTCGTGCTGGCGCGAGAACCGGCCCGGCTGAGCGAATTCAAAATTCGTATACGTCCGGCGTGTCGCGGATAGGAGCGGCAAAGCGCCGTCGAACACCATTCGTCCGTTGATGTCGGCGTTGAAGCCCTGGTAGATGAAATCGTTGATCACACGGCCCGTCTGCGAGATACCGAACGCGAGGGCTGCTTTGAAGGGCGTGCCCGGGTCTCGCGCAGGGTTGCGCTGTCCAGTGGCATCCTGATCGGCATAGCGCAGAAACGAAACGAAATCCCGCGAGGCGGCCAGGCCAACATCGGCAACCGCTTCGTTCGTTGCGGGATAGATCAGTTCGTAGAGCGCGCCGCGATCGAATCCGGGCGCTGCGGTGATCTCGACGTGGCGCTCGTCGATGAAATGCCAACTCGATGCAGGCAGCGGCTTGCGCGGATCGGTTTCGCGTTCGCGAACGGTGAGCGTCGTCCCAGTTGAATCGAGCAGCGCGGGATAATCGAGCGTTTGCGTGAAGACCGGCCCCGCGGGAACGTCGGTGAACTCCTCCCGGCTCATGCCCGCGACTTGCTTTCCGTTCACGATGGCTATGGGCACATAGGCTCTGAGGAAACCGGGATTGCTGGGCGCGTCCATCTGCCAGCCGCTCCAGGCGACGGTATAGCCGCGGTTCATCAGGAAACCGTTGCCGGCGTCTTTCGCGCCGAAAGAATCACCGCTTTCATCCAGCCGCAAAATCGTGTTCCTGCCGCGATTGACAAAGTCGTAAATCAACCTGCCGTTCCCTTTTTTCGCGTCGGCGGGCTTGAGGATCATGAAGTCAACGCTGTAATCGACATGGCCCCTGGCATTGAGCGGGGCGCGATTCACATTGACGATGCCCGCGTTGCCCGGCGCGCGCGGATCCAGCTCGCCGTAGGCCGTCCCGGTCAGAATTTCGTATGGCCCGGCGGTGCCGAAGGAAGCGCCGCCAAAGGCGATCTGGCGTTTCGCAATGACCAGCCGGGTAATGCCCGGCCCGTTAGCGGGGGCGCTCTGCTGCGCGATTGCCAATCCGCTAAAGAACAGCGCCAATCCCACGCCCAATACGCGAATATTTTTTTTCATGTGTGTGCTCCTGCACGGACGGTCCACGGATCACACTTTTACTCCAAATTCCCGGCATGAGCAACACTTCGCGTTGCGCACTATCGTCGAGGCACGGGATTAGAGTGATTTTGCGCAGCGCCAAGTCTCCGTGCAGACCAGGCCTGAACCAGCCCCGTCCGTTCCAGGGCGGTTTGGTTCGCCTTTTCCTGGCGAGATTCGCAATTGCGTGGTCCTGCGCGCTCGTCGTCCCAAACGATCTAAAAAATCCTTTGAAACGTGGCTCTCTATTTCTTGAGGATTGGTTGCAGGCCGACGCTGCCGTTCCGTTCGCCGGATGCCAGTTCGCGCATGCACAGTACCGTCATATCCACGTTGCACTGATAGATCTGAAAAATTGGCAGGTCGCCGGGCTGAACGACATAATCGCCCGATTCGATGGCGTCGGCCGATTCGCTGGAAGTGGTCACGATGCGATTGCCGGGATTGGCGCGTACCCGGAAATACTGCGAGGAGGGCTCGTAGTTGCCATAACTGAAACAATATCCGGCACAGCTGCGGTCCACAATATGATGAATGAAGATTCTTGAGCCGGAGAAAGGCCAAATTGTGGCAATGATTCGCTGGCCCGGAGGCAGAACTCGTTCGTACTTTTCCGCTTGAGCCTCCATGCGGTTTACTTTTCCCGTATCCTGGTACAAAAAGAAAAAGAAAACCGCGGCAAAGCCGGCAAAACCAGCGAGGTGCCATTTCCTGGGAGTCATTCCTCCCAGCAGGCAGCAGCCCAGAATGGCCGTGACCAGCGTCAGCCGATCGGTCAGCAAGCTGATGGGGATGTCGTGATGAGGAAAGAAGACCACATTCGGCAATGAAATCGCGGAGAACAGGGAAATTGCATAAATCTGTAACGGAATCTTCATTGTCGCCAGGGCCGCTCGTGTGTTCATCCGGAAGATGATGTCCGATGCCAGACATGCCAGCATGAATGCAAGGAACAGGGCCGAGAAGATTGCATATCGCGTGCCGTAGAGAACGAGTTGATCGACACCGCTGAAATTGTACGGATAGTTGTACAGTGGTCCGGCGGACCAAACAACTTCGTAGCGAGCGCAAAGATACAGGGAAATAAAAGCGACCGAAAGTCCCGCCGCGCCCAGCAGAGTCCATTGGCCGCGGCGTCCAAGTCGTTTGGCCAACAACCAATACGCGCTGCCGCCAATCATCAAAACGACCCCGAGCGGGTGCGCCATCCACGTGAGCGGGGCCAGCGGAAGCAGCATCGCGATCTGCCATCGCCTGCCGCCCTGCGCCAAAGCCATTCCGAAAAATGCAAGTCCCAGCGAGATGTAATAGTTCAGGAATCCATTCTGAAGGGTCCAACCATAAGTGAAGATCGTCAGGCAGGGAATCAGAAACCAGGGGACGCGCCGGGTCATCGTGGCAATCAGCGCGAATGCGCCCCAAAAAAAGATGAGCACGGCAAAAGAGACCGCAATTTTCTCGGCAAGATTCAGTCCGACTAGATTTCCGAGCCGGACCAGCAAAATATCAAAAAGGACGTTGTCCCATTGCCGGGCCAGCCACAGGCCTGGCGCCTGGCCGCGCTCGATCAATTGCGCGAGCCACGCATTGTAGGTGTGACTGGCGAGATCGCCTGCCTCAATATGCCGGTGCCAGAAACAGGGGATGAGTAATATGGCGGAAAGGGCGGAAATTCTGGTCCAGTAGGTGCGGAAAAAATTCGCAACGCTCGGTAGGGCAGGCGAATCGGATTCTTCTCTGCGTTCGCGCGATCCGTTGGGGTGCGCTTCGCGGATGGGCAATTCGTCTTCAGGAGTAGTGACCGCCAGCGTTTGATTGTCTTGATCGGCCATTTCAAATCAATAATAACAGGCGCTCTGACTTGCCAGAGAGCGGTCACGGCTGCGGATTCCACTTTAACAACTGCAGGTAAGCAATCGCTTTCCGCTTCGCAAAACCGGATTCGCGAAGGCATCTTTCAACTGGTGGAAATTCAGAGGCTTTGTTTTTGTGAAGGGCTCGCGCGCATCCGGATCCAGTTGTCGTTCTTGCCGAATCCAACTGAACATGGAATAAGTATCGTGCCTGGAATTCCGTATCAAGGAGTCTCTTCCCATGAAATATGACGCCATCATTATCGGCTCGGGTCAGGCGGGCAATCCCCTGTCTTATCGGCTCGCCGACCTGGGATGGCAGGTTGCATTGATCGAAATGGCCAATGTTGGCGGCACCTGCATCAATATGGGATGCACGCCGACCAAAGCAATGGTCCACCGGGCGCAGATCGCGCATTACGCGCGGAATGCTTCGCGCTGGGGAGTGCGCGCCGATAACGTTGCTGTTGATCTTTCCACGATCGTTGCGCAGAAAAATAAGGTCGTTGCAAGTTTTCGCGGAGGAGTGCAAAAGAAGATCGGGCTGCATCCCAATGTGCAACTCTACCAGGGACAGGCCCGATTCACCAGCGCGCGCCAGGTTCGAGTGGGCGAAACCCTTCTTGAATCCGATAAAATTTTCATCAACACGGGTGGCCGCCCGATCATTCCTGACATTGTCGGCCTCGACCCGGCCGGCGTTCTCACCAATGAAAGCATCATGGAGCTAACGGATCTGCCCGAGCATCTGGTCGTTCTCGGTGGAGGATACATTGGGCTGGAGTTCGGGCAGATGTTCCGAAGATTCGGCAGCCGGGTCACGATCCTTCACAATCAGGGGCAAATTGTCCCGCGCGAAGACCCGGAGATCGCCGCTGAGCTTCAGAAAATTCTCGAAGGGGAGGGCATAGAGTTCCATCTGAATGTTCAGGCCACTCGCGTGGAGCAGTCCAAGGGCCGAGTCAAGATTTTCGTTGCGAACGCGCAGGGGCCAACGACGATTTCCGGAACTCACCTTCTTTGCGCCGTCGGACGCCGCGCGAACACAAACGACCTCGGTCTGGACCAGGCGGGAGTCGAGACCCACAAATCCGGCTTCATCCGAGTCAATTCGCGCCTGGAGACAAATGTTCCCGGAATTTGGGCGCTGGGCGACGTGAAAGGCGGGCCGGCCTTCACGCATATTTCTTACAACGATTTTCAAATCATCGATGCCAACTTGACACAGGGAAAAAATCTTTCGACGGAAAAGCGCATCGTGCCCTATTGCGTCTTCACAGACCCTCAGCTGGGCTGCGTCGGGATGACTGAAAAAGAGGCCCGAGCCGCGGGGCGCAAACTCAAAATCGGCAAGATCCCCATGTCCTATGTAGCGCGAGCGATTGAACGGGATGAAACTGCCGGGCTGATGAAAGTGATCGTGGATGCCGCGAACGACCGGATCCTGGGAGCGGCCATCCTGGGATCCGAAGGCGGCGAGCTGGTTCATGCGCTTTATACACTGATGCTCGGAAATCTGCCGTACACGATTTTGAAAGGCGCCGTGTATATCCATCCCACGCTGACCGAGGGATTCTTTGCTTTGCTGGACAGCGTGAAACCGGCGGACTGAGCAAGATGCTCAAGGAAAAAGCTGACGCACCTATGCGCCTTCGACGCCTTCGCCGTTCGGAATTGCCGATCGGCACGATGCAGCTGGCCAAATATTTGATCGGCAAGACGCTGGTGCACGATTTGCCGCGCGTGCGCCTCGCCGGCCGCATCGTCGAAACAGAAGCCTATCCGGTCGGCGATAGAGCGGCGCACGCATTTGGAGGCCTTACGCCCAGCAGACGCTCCCTTTTTCTTCCGCACGGACACGCTTATGTATATTTAACCTATGGCTCCTGCTTCATGATGAATGTCTCGAGCGAAGAGGAGGGAACGGGAGCGGGAGTCTTGGTGCGCGCGGTTGAACCGCTCGAAGGCATCCCATTCATGCAGCGGCAACGCGGCACGACGCGTTTGCTCGACCTTGCGCGCGGCCCGGGGCGCCTCGCGCAAGCGATGGACATTGACAAACGATACGACGGACTGAATTTATGCGCGGGCGGCAAACTGTGGCTCGGTGCCGCGGTTCGGCCCACGGGCCCAATCGGCGCCACGATCAGAATTGGAATCACCCGCGACGTTCACCGCCTGTGCCGTTTCTACGAACGCGGCAGCCCCTTCGTCAGCGGCCCACAGCGTTTGGGCGAGTGAATCGGTTGGAGCTGGAATTGCATCTACTAGATTCAAGAAGAGGGCCGCACTGCACGACGGTGCGGATTCTTCCCTAGGTGTGGTAAAACGGAAATCAGACCCGAGGAGGATGCAATGACGATGTTGGAAGGATGCCCGCACGTCAAAGAAATCAAGAATGTGAAACCTAGCGCAAACGGCTGCGAGGAATGTTTGAAAAGCGGAGACTCGTGGGTCCATCTACGGATGTGTCTCTCTTGCGGCCATGTCGGATGCTGCGATTCTTCCAAGAACAAGCACGCCACCAAGCATTTTCACCGGACCAAACACCCCATCGTGCAATCGCTCGAGCCGGGCGAGGACTGGCGCTGGTGCTACGTGGACGAGATCATGCTGGACTGAGCATTCCAGGTGCGATCACTGCAAATAAGCAAAGAGGAGGAAATCGTGCCCATTGCAAAAAAAGTGGTGGACTCCTCGGAATCCTGGCCGGCCCTGCCGTTATTCGCCTGGGCGGGTACGTACGCGACGCTGCACATGTGGACCCAGATCGTCGGCAAGGTCCGCCTGGCTCTATCGCCGCACGTCAATCATTGGTGGGAAGTCCCGCTCTACGTCAACGCCAGAGGTTTGACGACGTCTCCGATCCCTTACCGCAAGGGGGTCTTTGAAGTTCAGTTCGACTTCATCGACCACCGGCTCGATATAACCACATGCATCGGCGAAAGGAAAAGTATCCGCCTCGAGCCGCGCACGGTCGCCGATTTTCATGCGGAATTTCTCTCGCTGCTCCAGTCACTCGAAATCGACGTCAAGATTTGGAATATGCCGGTGGAAATTCCGAATCCGATTCGGTTCGACAAGGACCGCGTGCACGGTGCGTACGATCCGCAATACGCCAACGCATTCTGGCGAATTCTGGTAACCGCGGATGCCATCTTCAAGGAATTTCGTTCTCGCTATCTCGGCAAAGTCAGCCCGGTGCATTTTTTTTGGGGAAGCTTTGATCTTGCTGTCACGCGGTTTTCCGGTCGCCGCGCCCCGGAACGTCCCGGCGCGGACGCAATGACGCGCGAAGCGTACTCGCACGAAGTCAGCAGCGTGGGTTTTTGGCCGGGAGGCGGCGATATCAAAGGAGCGGCGTTCTACTCCTACGCCGCGCCGGCGCCGGATGGATTTGGCGAGCGACCGGTGCGCCCGGCGCCAGCGTTCTTCAATAAACAGCTGGGCGAATTTTTGCTGATGTACGACGATGCGCGCGCCTGCGAATCTCCCCGCGATTCATTACTCGAATTTTGCCAGAGTACATATGATGCCGCTGCTGATCTGGGACACTGGGACCGCGCCGCGCTGGAGAAGTCGCCGCCCAAATAACGGCGGACGCTAATTTGGCCAGGCTTGGCTCACAAAATTACGGGCGGTGCACCGAATCTCATCGTTGTGAGACTTCCCGACGGTATTACTCAATTTTTTACGATATGCTTACAGGCGGGCCATCCTACCGGGTGCCTTGATCAATACTTTTCCGGCGTGGAAATAACGGACCCCGACATGACGTTCAAACCATGATGGCGCGGTTCATTCGGATCATCGGCTTGATGGCTGGCGTGTGGTTTCTGGCGCTGCCTTCCGCCGCGCAGCGGGATCGCGGAGAATTGCAGATCGAAGTGCGCGATCCCCAGGGGGCGACCCTCAGTGCCTCCGGAGAAATAATCAGTGAGGGCAATCAATTTCATTTGAGCTTTACGATTGGCGATGACGGCCGTTACGCCGCGCAGGATCTGGCCTTCGGCGTCTATCGCGTCAGCGTGTCGCATTCCGGATTTGTTCCCGCCGTTCAGCTGGTGGAGATTCGATCCATTGTTCCCCAGCACTTGTCTTTGACGCTGGGACTGAAGCCTGTCGAAACTCAATTACAAGTCAGCGAGACGGAAACTCTGGTGGATACGACGCGCACCAGCGCGGTATATACGATTGGTTCGCAAACCATTGGCGAGCAGCTCTCGCCGCAAGCGGGTCGCGGAGTTCTCGATGTCGTCGACGCGCAGCCGGGTTGGTTGCAGGAAGCCAACGGCGTTTTGCATCCGCGCGGCTCGGAATATGACGTCCAGTTCGTCATGGACGGCCTGCCCATGACCGAAAACCGATCCCCCGGTTTTGCGCCCCCGATTGAATCGAGCGACGTTGAATCCATGCGCGTGATGACCGCTGGCTTTCCCGCCGAATACGGGCGAAAACTTGGCGGCGTCGTGGAAGTTAGTTCTCCTAAAAATAATCCCGCAGGCTTGCACGCAGAGTTTGAAGCGGAAGGCGGCAGTTTTGCCACGGCCTCGGGGAGCGGCGCTCTCTTCTATTCCACCGGAGGAAACCGGTTTTCCCTCACGGGGGATGGCTTTCATTCCGACCGGTACCTCGACTCGCCGGTTCTCCAGAATTACACAAATGTCGGCAACGCCGGTGGATTCTCATCTTCTTACGAGCGCGATTTTTCAAACGGCGACCGCATTTTCTTGACTTTCGCGCAACACGAGGTCCGCTACGAAGTGCCGAACGAATTGGTCCAGCAGGCAGCGGGCCAGCGTCAGGATTCAAGGGAGAAGGAAACTTTCGGCCAGGTTCGCTACACGCATGCATTTTCGGCGGACATACTCTTGAGCATGGCGGGAAGCGTCCGCGATGCGTCCGCCTCACTGAATTCCAATGCGCAATCCACGCCGATCATCGTCTCCCAGGATCGCGGCTATCGCGAGGGATACGTGCGCGCGGACCTCGCGGGCCATCACGGGCGGCACGAATGGAAGACCGGAGTGGACGGAATTTTCAGCCCCGTGAATGAAAACTTGCAATATCACATCACGGGTCCCGCTCAATTCGATCCTGGAACTGTAGTCAACTTTCCATTTTCCGACCGCCGCTGGGACATAGAGCCTTCCGTTTACGTGCAGGACCAGGTACGCCTCGGCAAATGGAATTTGAGCGCCGGGTTGCGCTTCGATCATTACGGCTTTGTGGTGAACGAATCTGCCTGGAGCCCTCGCCTCGGGGTGTCGCGGTTCATAACTTCACTTAATCTCCTCGTTCACGCTTCTTACGATCGCGTTTTCCAGACGCCGGCGATGGAAAATTTGTTGCTCGCAAGTTCACCGCAACTGGACTCGGTCAGCAGCCTGGTTGTGAGGTTGCCCGTGCGGCCGGCCCGCGCGAATTATTATGAAGTGGGTTTCACCAAATCTTTTGCGGGCAAACTGCGCATGGATGGCAACGTCTTCCGCCGCGACTTCAGAAATTATTCCGACGATGACGTGCTGCTCGACACCGGGATCAGTTTTCCGATCGCCTTTTCCTCGGCGGAAATTTACGGCGAGGAAATTCAAATCGCCGTCCCACGCTGGGGCCGCTTTACTGGAGTTCTTAGTTACTCGAATCAGACTGGTGTCGGGCAGGGGCCCATTACGGGCGGATTATTTCTCGGGAGCGAAACGGCGAACATCCCAGATTCGAGCAAGTTCCCGGTCTCTCAGGACCAGAGAAACACCTTACGCGCGCGTGTGCGCTTTCAGGCTACGGATCGGTTGTGGCTCGCCACGTCTGCGGAATATGGGAGCGGGTTGCCTGTGAACTTAAATGGCACAGTCGGCCCAAGCCAAATCAATTTCCTGTTGCAGCAATATGGCCCCGCCATTTTGAAAGGTGTGAATATCAATGCGGGCCGCGTGCGCCCCAATTTCTCGCTCGACGCAGGCGCGGGCGCCACGTTGTTCCACAAAGAAGGAAAAGATGTCACGTTTGAAATCGAGGGCCACAACCTGACCGACAAGGTGAACGTGCTGAATTTCGCCAGCCTGTTTTCCGGAACTGCGGTGACGCCGCCAGCCAGCGTCAGTGCCCGCTTGAAAGTGGGTTTCTAGCCCGGGAACGCCAATCTCCCGATTGGCGTTCCCGGAGCCGCTCGCACGCCCTGCCCTCGGCGCATATTTGACACCTGTGCAACCCCGGCATACGATTCTAAATGTTACATGTCCTTCTTTGATCTCATTCGAATGAATCGCTCCATCGTACGCCCTGCAACTCGTCCCACGCGCGGGCGCACAGCCGGTTTGGCGCTTGCGCTTGTTTTTGTTGCCGTTCGCGTAGCGGCCGATGCAAATTCCGCCGATCCCAAGCGATACTTGGATGACGTCAAAACGCTTTCTGCTCCAGCAATGGAAGGCCGCGGGGCGGGGACCAAGGGCATCGAGCGCGCCGCGAACATGATCGAGCAACGCTACCTGGCCTTGGGGCTGCAACCGGCGGGGGCCAAATCTTTTTTCCAGCCGTTCACCGTTATTACCGGCGCAAAATTGAAAGCAGGCAATCGCCTGGAAGTGGAAGACGGAAAATCGAAGCAGGCATTGAAACTGAATCAGGATTTCGTTCCCTTCAGTTTTTCCGCTTCCGGTGACGCAGCCGG
Organism: uncultured Acidobacteriota bacterium; assembly: GCA_963813185.1. GTDB lineage: Bacteria > Acidobacteriota > Terriglobia > Acidiferrales > UBA7541 > Palsa-360. Next base: position 164,581 of record CAWEYA010000014.1, on the reverse strand, counting down.
CGCCGTGGTGTTTGCCGGCTATGGCGCGACAGCGCCCGAATTTGGCTACGACGATTACGCGCATCTCGACGTCAAAGACAAAATCGTGGTCCTCCTGCGCTTCGAGCCGGCGGGCTTCGCCGCAAAGAGCGGGAATGCGGGGTTGACGCAACACTCCCAACTCATCACCAAGGCGATCAACGCCCGAAATCATGGCGCGAAAGCCGTAATCTTGGTCAACGGCAAATTGGGAGATGGAGAAGAAGATCAGCTCACGAAATTCGGGAGCGTGAATGGGCCGGAGAACGCCGGCATCGCGATCGTGCAGGCGAAAAACGACGCTGCGAAGGAGTGGTTTGCGGCAGCGGGCAAATCGCTCGCCGACATTCAAAATCAGATAAACGCGACCTCGACTCCGTCGTCATTTGCGTTTCCCGGCACGCTTCTGATTTCGCTCAGTGTCAATATCGAGAAGACGCGCGCGATCGTGAACAACGTGCTGGCCTACCTTCCCGGAAAGACCGATGAGTACATCATCATCGGCGCTCACTACGATCACCTCGGCTACGGAAACGTCGATTCGCTCGCGCCTTCGCAGATCGGAAAAATTCATCCCGGCGCCGACGACAACGCCTCCGGCACCGCGGGCGTTCTGGAACTCGCGCGTGTCTTGGCTCCTCGGAAAGGCCAGCTCCAGCGCGGCATTCTCTTTGCGGATTTTGCGGGGGAAGAGCTCGGCCTGCTCGGTTCCGCGGAGTGGGTAAAGGAGCCGACGCTGCCGCTCGACAAAGCCGTCGCCATGATCAACATGGACATGATCGGCCGGATCAAAGACGAAAAAGTGTTTATTGGAGGGACGGGGACGGGCGCGACGTTCAAGGATCTTCTCGACGGAGAGAAGAGCAAGTTTCCATTCCAAGTCGAGTATTCCGCCAGCGGTTACGCGGCCAGCGATCACACATCGTTTGTCGGAAAGAAAATTCCAGTGCTCTTCTTTTTCTCGGGGCTTGCACTCGGATTACCACAAGCCTTCCGACACCTGGGACAAGATCAATGCGCCCGATGCGGCGAAACTTCTGGATTTCATCGACGACGTGGCTTTGAAAATCGATTCCGCAAACGAGCGCGTCGCGTTCGTCACGGTGAAGGAAGATCAGCCGGGCGGCCAGGCTGCCAGCGGGGGGGGCGGCGGTTACGGCCCCTATTTCGGTTCGATTCCGGATTTTGGCCAGGAAGAAAACGGCGTCAAATTTTCCGACGTTCGCCCGGGATCTCCCGCGGCGAAGGCGGGCTTCAAGGCCGGCGATGTCCTCGTGCAATTCGGCGACAAGCCGATCCACAATCTGTACGATTTTACCGACGCGCTGCGCCGCAGCAAGGTCGGCGACGTTGTGGACGTCCAGGTACTGCGCGACGGCAAGCCCGTCAAGGCATCCGTGAAGCTGGAACAGAGGAAATAGATTTGCAGTTCGCCTCTTTGGAGGCGAGAGTTTTTCGCGTGGTCCTCGGGATACTTCATGGGCGAAGGATGTCCCGGGCATCGCTGGAAAATTCCCCGCGTCTGAAGACGCGGGCTACAAAAAGCGAAAGCAAAGAAAAACCATGATAAAACCGCGAATTACGCTTCCCTCGCTTTTTCTACTGTTGATTTCTGCGTCCGCAGCTTTGGTGACTTACTCTCAAGCGCCCAGTTCGGCCAAATCGAGCTCCGAATCGCTCACGGTTCCAGGCGAAAAGCATCTGGGCAACGTGCGCCAGCTCACTTTCGGCGGCACGAACGCCGAGGCCTATTTTTCCGCGGACGACAAATATCTGATCTTCATGCATTCCGGCGCAGGCGTTCCGTGCGACCAGATGTACACCATGCCGCTGGATACGCCGGACGGCAAGCCCGCCGCGCCGAAACTCGTAAGCACGGGCAAGGGACGCACGACCTGCGGCTACTTTTTCCCGAAAGGCGACCGCATCCTGTTTTCCTCGACGCACGAGGCAAGCGCCGAATGCCCGCCGCGTCCCGATTATTCGCACGGCTATGTGTGGCCGATTTACAACTCCTACGAAATTTACACTGCGAAACCGGACGGCAGCGACTTGCACCCGCTGACCCATTCTCCCGGCAGTTACAACGCGGAATCCACTATCAGCCGCGACGGTAAGAAAATTGTGTTCACCTCCACGCGTAACGGCGACCTCGATATTTATTCGATGAATTCGGATGGCAGCGACGTCCGCCAACTCACTCACGAGCTGGGCTATGACGGCGGCGCTTTTTTTTCCGACGATGGAAAGAAAATCGTCTACCGCTCGGAGCAGCCAAAAACCCCGGAGCAAATCGCCGACTACAAGGATTTGCTCTCCCGCGGCCTCATTCGGCCCGGAAACCTGGAAATCTGGGTGATGGACGCGGACGGCAAGAATAAGCGCCAGGTGACCCACAACGGCGCCGCGAATTTCGCCCCGTATTTTTTCCCCGGCGGCAAACGCATTATTTTCGCCTCCAATATGGCCAACCAGAAAGACCCCAGCGGCTTCGACCTGTACGCAATCAACGTCGACGGCACCGGCCTCGAGCAGATCACCTATCACCCTGATTTCGATGCCTTCCCGATGTTTTCCTCCGACGGCAAGCGCCTCGTCTGGGCCTCCAATCGCAACGGCAAAGCCCCGCACGAAACCAATATTTTCATCGCCGATTGGGTGGAGTAAGTTGCAAGCTTGCTTTTTGTAGGACGGGCTTCAGCCTGTCGGTTTTGATTTTGCGGGACTCCGGTAAGTGCGACAGATTGAAGTCCGTCCTACCTGGAGCCAATCGTGCGGCCGGGCACGAGGTAATTCACAACGTAATCGCGGACTGCGTCTTCGAGCGAAGTGATGGGCAAATCGTACCCCGAGGACAGCAGCTTGTGAATGTCAGCCTGCGTAAAATACTGATACTTCTCACGAATCGATTCCGGCATGTCAATGTACTCGATGCGTGGCTCGCGTCCGAGCGCCGCGAAAACGGCGCGAGCCAAATCATTCCACGTGCGCGCCACTCCTGAACCAATATTGAAAATTCCGTTCGCCGCGGGATTTGCGGCCAGGTGCAGCGTCATGGCCACGGCATCCTTGACGTAAAGAAAATCGCGCCGCTGCTCGCCGTCCCGGTATTCGGGGCGATAACTCTTGAAGAGATGAATCACGCCGGCCTTGAGCGCCTCGGCGTAGCTCTTGCAGACCAGGCTGCGCATGTCCCCCTTATGGTTCTCGTTGGGACCGAAGACGTTGAAATATTTCAGTCCTACAATGCGGTCGAGCCATCCCTCCCGCCAGGCGTGCAGATCCATCCATTGCTTGGATTGGCCGTAAAGATTCAGGGGCCGCAGGCGTTCCAGTTGGCGCGGATCCGAATCGTCCATGCCCGCGCTGCCATCTCCATACGTCGCCGCGGAGGAGGCGTAAACAAATCGCACGCCCGCTCCGATCGCCCATTCCGCGAGAGCGCGCGAATACTCGAAATTATTTTCGCGCAGATATTTTTCATTTGTTTCCGTCGTGGAGGAACACGCGCCCAAATGAAAAATGAAGTCAAGCTTTCCCATCGGCCCGGACGATAGCCGCGCCGGCAGTTCCGCAGGCTCGATAATTTCCGTGTAGCGCAAACCGGCGAGGTTGGCGCATTTTTCGCGCTGCGCCGGATGATCCGCAATCGCCACTTGCGAACACCCGCGGCGATTGAGTTCCCAGACGAGCACGCTGCCAATGAATCCAGCGCCGCCCGTCACAAGTGCGCGCTTGTCCTTCCAATTCTCTTTGGCCAAAGCCATAAGTATTCTCAAGGTTGCCACGGCGCGACAATCGAAGCAATCTGATCGCGTCTCATGAGGGAAAAGGTGTGCCCGCGTGGCGAGCCAGTTTCCGATGCCGGCGCTTATCAGGCCCTAGTCGACCACGGCTTTGTTGATAAGGTTCAGGATCGACGCAATCTTGTCTTGAGGAAGCCCGGAAGCTACCCTTATCCAGTCATTCAAATTATGTCCATGTGGTTGGCAATCAGTGGATGCCCCGTTGGCAAGCAAGAGTCTAATGAATGGGATGTGGCCACCATGAGCCGCAAGCGAAAGAGCAGTTTCTCCAAATTTATTTTTTGCGTCGAGTTCTGCTCCCCTTGAGATGAGGAGCTCGCCAATTGCGGTATTTCCCCCAATCGCTGCGAGCATAAGCAGGGTCCAGGAGAAGTGGTTTGAAAGGTTAGGGCTCAGCCCAATGTCAAGTTCAGAACGCAGAGACAAGAGTTCGCTATTTGTTATGAGCCTGCCGACCTGGTTGAATGTCATAATTCTTGTCGAGTCTCCCATTCCCAAAGAGCCTCGTCAATACTACGACTTCCAATTCCTGACTCAAAACGCTTCATGGGTTGCCTGCGCTCGCGACGCCTTGAGCTTTCCAATGGCCTGAGCTAGAGTAACCGCTCCCAGGCGGAGGTCATCTCACGGTGCATGGCCACGGGCAGGAGCATCTGAAGGTCCTGTTGCGCAGCAGCGCGATTCAGAAGCGCGTTCGCGAAATGGGATTTCAGATTTCGAAGGATTATAAAGGGCAGCGCGTTCACCTGATTGGCGTGCTGAAGGGCGCTGCCATTTTTCTTTCGGATTTGATCCGCCACATTCGCGTGGAAGTGTCGCTCGATTTCATGTCCGTTTCCAGTTACGGGCATGGCAGCCAGACTTCCGGCCAGGTGCGCCTCAACAAGGACCTCGATACCAGCATCGAGGGCCTCAACGTCATCGTGGTCGAAGACATTTTGGATACGGGGCTCACGCTCGGCTACCTGCTGCGCGTACTGCAGCAGCGCAAGCCGAATTCGTTGAAGATCGCCGCTCTGCTGGACAAGCCCGAGCGGCGCATCAAGAAAGACGTCAAAGCCGATTACGTCGGATTTCAGATTCCGAATGAGTTCGTCGTCGGATACGGGCTGGACTATGCGGAGCGCTTTCGCAATCTCAAGGACGTGTGCATTCTTTCGCTTCCACCGTCTTAGCTCGCATTTTTACGACCCATCCAAACGTTCAAGTTTGAGGCAGCTGAATTGCCGAGGAACTCAGGGTTTCGTAGCACCGGCGTCTCACTAGCATTTTTGCAACGTACGAAGAGTGGAAATACTGCCGGCGAGACGCCGGCGCTGCCTGAACCGATTCGATCCCCATGAAGGCACTGATCACAGCGGCGGATTTGGAGCGCGTCCCGCAAAATGGCGAACTCGCCATCACGGACGACACGCTCATCACTCCACTCGCGAGGGAGGAGGCCGAGCGGCGCGGGATCACTTTTCGCATTGCCTCGGCGCGCAACAAGGAAACCTCCCCGACCGCGGGATCAGTGGAAAGTTCGGCGGAAAAATCCACTCGGGTGGTGGCGATTGGTGCCGATCACGGCGGCTACGAACTGAAGCAACAATTGAAAAGTCATCTCCGCGATTGGGGCTACCAAGTTCTTGATCTCGGCACCAACAGCGCGGACGCAGTGGATTATCCGGACTTTGCCGAGGCGGTCGGCAACGCGATCGCGCGCGGGGAAGCATGGCTCGGAATCGTGCTCGACAGCGCAGGCATCGGCAGCTCGATTGCCGCCAACAAGGTGCCCGGAGTGCGCGCGGCGCTATGCTATGATCGCGCGACAGCGCGCAACAGCCGCGAGCACAATGACGCGAATGTGCTGTCGCTGGGTGCCAAGCTGATCGCCCCGGAAGCCGCTCGCGAGATTGTCGCTTTGTGGCTCTCCACGCCCTTCGCCGGAGGGCGCCACCAGCGCCGCGTGGACAAGATTCGAAGCATCGAGGAACGGGCCGCGAAGCGCTAGACGCAGGGGCAAAAACCTCGGGTCTGAAGACCCGAGGTACAGCAATCGCCCAATGCGAGGCGGGTTCCTGTAGCCCGCCTCTTCGGAGGCGGGGCCTTTCGCGTGTTCATGCAACAAACTCGAATATTATTGAATTCTCTACTGCGATTCGAACGGGGCAAAGCGAGTGGATCAGAGCGAATTCGATCAGATGGTCCGCGTCGTCACCGAGGAGGTGGTGCGTTACCTCGGCCCGCCCGCAAAGGCGGCTGCCGTTGCCGCCGCGGGCGACGATGAAATTTGCCCGGATTGCGACCTGAACTGCGCTGAGAAATGCGCCAGGAAAACCCGCGCGGTCGTTGAAGCCGGCGCCGACCGTATTTCCTGCGGCCCGTCGGTCGTGGAATTGGAAGCCGGCTTTGCGGCCCTGATCGATCACACCCTGCTGAAGCCGGAAGCTTCCCGCGAAGATATCCGCAAGCTCTGCCAGGAAGCCGTGCGCTTCGGATTTGCCTCGGTCTGCATCAATCCCTGGAACGTGCCGCTTGCCGCGGAATTGGTGCGCGGCACAAAAGTAAAAGTTTGCACGGTGATCGGATTTCCTCTTGGCGCGACCCTTCCCCGGATAAAAATTCAAGAAGCCGAAGAAGCCATCAAGCTGGGCGCCCAGGAAGTCGACATGGTTCTCAACATTGGAGCGTTGAAATCCGGCCAGGATGAGGTGGTGGAATCCGATATTCGTGCAGTTGTGGACGTCGCGCACCGCGGCGGCGCAATTTGCAAGGTTATTTTTGAAACTTCGCTGCTTACGGTCGAGGAAAAAGTGCGCGCATCGCTCGCGAGCAAAAGGGCCGGCGCGGATTTCGTCAAGACCTCGACCGGCTTCAGCACGGGCGGCGCCACGGCTGAAGATGTCGCATTGATGCGCGCCCTGGTGGGTTCGGAAATGGGAGTGAAAGCTTCCGGCGGGGTGCGGACTTTTAACGATCTTAAAAAAATGGTTTGCGCCGGCGCGACGCGAATCGGCGCCAGCGCCAGCGTCAAAATCATGGAGCAAGCCGCAAGCTCGTCGTCTCCTCAGGCCTTTGCCGCTGGCTCGCAGGCATCCACCTCCTATTGATTTTTGCCGCAGTAATTTGATTTTCCCCCCGCTCGGATACTCGGCAATTCATCGGTTTTTCACAAGGGCACAATCTCTACCTGCTATACTAATTGGCTCTTGGGGAGTCGCGCTGCGTCTTCGAAACTCCGGAGCGCCGTACACATTCACTATCTATGGATCCCGTACAAGTTCCGTCGCCGCTCAATGTTCCTACGGAAATTCTGGCGACGCTGGTCGAAATCGGCGAGGAAATCAATTCCTCGCTCGACCTCGATGAAGTGTTGCGGAAAACCGCTGCGCTCGTGAAGCGCCTGATCGACTACGAAATTTTCAGCGTTTTGCTGGTCGACGAATCGATGCACCGCCTCTACCACCGCTTCACCATCGGGTACGGCGAGGAAGCGGGCAAGGATTGGGTGATCCCGATCGGGCAGGGAATTACCGGCACAGCGGCGGCGACGGGCCGCGCAGTGCGCGTGCCGGACGTCCGCGAAGATCCCCGCTACATCAACATCATCGATTCGGTTCGCTCGGAACTGGTCGTTCCCCTCATGGTGAAGGGACAAGCCATCGGCGTGCTCGACATCCAAAGCACCCAAGTCGATTACTTCACTCGCGACCAGCAAAGTGTTTTGACGCTGATGGCCAGCCGCCTGGCCACGGCCATCGAAAATGCGCGGCTCTTTGAACGCGTCCGCAGCCAGGCGGACACGCTGCTGGTCCTCAACGAAGTAGGCCGCGAGGCGAATGCCATTCTCGCGGTGGAGGAGTTGCTGCGGCGCGCCGCGGAACTAGTCAAGCGCGTGATCGACTATCAGATTCTGGGAATCTTGTTGTATGACGAAGCGGCGAATCTGTATCGCCATCGCCTGGACATGAAATACGGCCAGAGCGCGCAGGGGAAACTGCGAGTTACGCCGCACGAAGGAATCGTTGGAGCGGCGATCGCGACGGAACTGCCGGTTCGCGTCCCGGATGTGACCCTCGATTCACGCTACGTCATGGTCAATCCGGAAACACGTTCCGAGCTGGCGATTCCCATGATTCACCAGGGGCGCGTCGTGGGCGTCCTGGATCTCGAAAGCCCGCAAATTAATTATTTCACCGAACAGCACGAGCAGACGCTCACGATCCTGGCGGCGCACCTGGCGGTGTCGCTCGAAAACGCGCGGTTATACGAGAAGCTGGCCAAGGAAGAAGCGCGCATGGAGCGCGAACTCACGGCCGCGCAGCGTCTGCAGACCGCTCTCCTGCGGCCCGTGCCCAGCATTGATTACGGCCTGGATATCACCGCGCGAATTCATTCCGCTCGCGAAGTTTGCGGCGATTTGTACGATTTTCTTTCTTACGGAACGCAACAATTGGGCGTCGCATTGGGAGACGTCAGCGGGAAGGGAACCGCCGCTGCGCTCTACGGCGCTGTGGCCACCGGAATTTTGCGCAGCCTCTCTCCCCAAAAGCTCCAGCCCGCCGAGCTGCTCCGCACGCTCAATCAACTTGTGTGCGACCGCCGCGTGGAGGGCCGCTACATGACGATTTGCTTCGCCACGTGGCAAAAAGGGCGTCACACGCTCCGATTGGCTAACGCGGGACAGACGCAACCATTGCTGTGGAAAGATGGCCACGTCGAACAGATTAAACTTACCGGATTTCCCATCGGCATTTTCGATGATGCGACTTATGAAGATTGGAGCGTGCGCCTCACTTCGGGCGATATCCTCCTCTTCTTTTCCGATGGCTTGACCGAGGCGGCCAACCGCGAGGGAAAATTTTTCGGCACCGGCCGTATAAAAGATCTTTTGGCCGCCAACGCGAAATTGAATTCGAGTGAACTGGCCGACCGCCTGCTCGAGGAAGTAGAAAAATTCACACAAGGGGGCGCCATCACGGACGATCGCACGCTGGTGGTGATGAAAGTCAAGTGAGCGCGGCGTCTTCCCATTCGCGAGCTTCCCGCTCCGCCGGCGTGGTCGATCCGGCGAGCTATACTCCTTGGTTTTCCTACCGGGGCTCCCGATTATTTTGCGAAGGTGTATCTGTCTCTGTGGCCGCGAAGCGGTTCGGCACGCCCGCGTACCTGTACAGCCGCGCGAGCATCGAGCAGGCCTATCGCCGCATGGACTCCGCGTTCGGCAAGCTCCCGCACACGATTTGCTACGCGATGAAAGCCAATTCCAATCTGGGCATCCTGCGCGTGTTTGCCGCGCTGGGCAGCGGATTCGATATCGTTTCGGGCGGAGAGCTTTATCGCCTGCGGCGGATTGGCGTGCCGGGAAACCGCATCGTGTTTTCCGGCGTCGGAAAATCCCGTGAAGAAATTCGCGAGGGGCTGCGCGCGCGGATTCTTATGTTCAATGTGGAGTCTCCCGCGGAACTTGATCTGTTGGCTTCGGAGGCGTCGCGTCTGCGCGTGCGCGCCGCGGCTTCCATCCGTGTCAATCCGGACGTCAAAGCCGGCGGCCATCCGCACATTGCCACCGGACAGCATCGCCACAAATTTGGGATTGACTGGGAGACGGCGCGAAGTCTCTATCTCCAGCATCGGAATTCACGCTGGATCGATTGGCAGGGGATCAGCGCGCATATCGGATCGCAAATTCTGACGCTGGCTCCTCACCGGCGCGCTCTCGCGCGGTTGGCTGGATTTGTGCGCGAGCTTGCGCGCGCGGGCATCGCGCTCCGCTACCTCGATGCCGGCGGCGGTCTAGGAATTCGCTACACCTCGGAGCAGCCCCCGGAAAAAGCCGCCTGGGCCGCCGAACTCGCGCGCGTCGTCCGGCCTCTTGGCTGCCACTTGATGATTGAGCCGGGGCGGTCGCTGATCGGCCCCGGCGGCGTTCTTCTGATGCGTGTGTTATACACGAAGCAGAATCGCGGCAAGAGCTTCGTGATTGTGGATGCCGCAATGAACGATTTCATGCGGCCCGCGCTATACGATGCGACGCATCCAATCACGCGCGCCCAGCGCGCGCCAGGAGCACTCGCTCGCGCCGACATCGTCGGACCGGTGTGCGAATCGGGCGATTGCTTCCTCCAGGATTGGCCGCTCGGGAACGTGGTTCCGGACGATGTCCTTGTCCTGTGGGGAGCCGGAGCTTATGGCATCGTCCAAACCTCAAATTACAATTCACGCCCCCGACCCGCGGAGATTCTCGTGGAGGGCAACCGAATGAGGTTAATCCGCCGCCGCGAATCTCAAGCTGATTTAATCCGCGGCGAATAGATGGACTAAATCTGGAGTATTCCATTCGCGCGCGATCTGCCGTGCATATTCCAAATTCACAACCGGATAGAAAATCGGCTGTTGAGCTAATCGCTCCGGAAATGCGCGCATCCCGGAATCCCAAAGAAGAGCGAGTTCGTGCAGACCAACTGGACGGAAGAGATTTGTAGGCATCGGGTCAGCTGTTTGCAAAGCCTGCCAAATTGTGAAAAGTCCCTCCCGCGCTCTTCAGCGTTCGCCCCATTTCAGCTTGTTGCGCAGGATCTGGTAGTAGGTTTTTTTTGCGGGGCGCACCAGGAGCAATTTTTCCGCGGCTTTGTGCACACGGATGCGATCTCCCCGTACGAGTTCAATTCCGATCTGCCCGTCAAGTGTCAGGAAAACCGCGTCGTCCCCGGCCTTGAAATCCACTTCAATCGTGGCGGAATCGGGAATCACCAGCGGCCGATTCGTAAGCGTGTGCGGGCAAATGGGGGTGACGACGAACGCTTCGACGATTGGGTACACGATCGGTCCGCCGGCCGCCAGCGAATAGGCGGTGGACCCGGTCGGCGTGGAGAGTATCAGGCCGTCCGCTTTGTACGTGGTGACATATTCGCCATCCACGCGAAGCTCCAAATCCATGATGCGAGCCAGCGCCCCTTTATTGAGCACCGCATCATTCAGCGCGATCTGCCGCCGCGCGACGCCGCCCCCGCGCACAATCTCCGCTTCCAGCATCACGCGCTCGCTCACGCGATGCTTTCCGGAGAATATCTCCTCCAGAATCGAATAAAGTTCGTCCTGCGAAACGGTGGTGAGAAAGCCCAAGCCGCCCAGGTTTACGGCGAGGATGGGAACTTTCCGCTGCGCCGCCAGCCGCGCCGCGGAAAGCAATGTTCCGTCGCCGCCCAGCACTATGAGTAGGTCGGTGCATGCGGGGAGTTCCTCGCGCTTCCGCGTCTGTACACCGGGCGGCCCGAGACAATCGCCGGTCTCGGAGTCGCAAGCGACCTCCGCCCCATGGGCCTGCAACCATTTGACGAGAGGTGGAACCACGCGCGCAATATCCTCGCGCCGCGGCCGGGAAATAATTCCGACGGTCTTGATCATTTTGGCTTTTGTCGAAGCGCGTCCAAAGCGAACTCTACTTTAGCATCTGTCGCGCAGTTCCATTCCGAGGATTTTGAACCGGCGTTCAACCCCATGCGGCTCGCTCCATTCCTTTGACTCTACCCAAATGTGTCCCGACGAAATCAGTGGCACAGGCTTCATCCTGTGGGGTGTGGGTCTTGCTACGACAAAAACCCACAGGCTGAAGCCTGTGCTACTAAACCCTCTATGGGCCCTTCGCATGGAGGAAAAATTCCTGATTTCCTTCCGCGCCGGTTAAGTGGCTCGGACGAACGCCCTCGACGCTCAAACCAGCGGCCAGCGCAGCTTGGCGCGCGCGCTCAATTGCGCGTTCGTGTAGCGAAGCATCGCGCACAATGCCGCCGCGGCCGACATCTCCGCGGTCGAGTTCAAACTGCGGCTTGACCAGGATCAGGTACTCCGCTTTGGGACCCGCGGCCGCGACCACAGCCGGGAGCACCTTGGCGACGGAAATGAAAGAAACATCCATGGTCACGAGATCGGCGGGCTCCGGTATTTGGTTCGGCCGTAAATTGCGCGCGTTCGCCTTGATTTGCGCGACGCGATCGTCTTTTTGCAGCCGCCACGCCAATTGCTGTGGCGTCACGTCGACCGCATAAATGCGGCGCGCGCCACGCTGCAGCAGGCAATCCGTGAAGCCCCCGGTCGACGCGCCTACGTCGAGGCAAATTATTCCCGCCACGGCAATTCCAAAATCTTCCAGTGCGCCCTCCAGCTTCAAACCTCCGCGGCTTACGTATTTTCCAGACGTTCCGCTGACTTCAACGCGCGCACACTCGGAAATCTGCGCGCCGGCTTTATCGCTCCGCTCGCCGTCCACTCGGACTTCTCCGGCAAGGATCATGGCCTGCGCCTTTTCGCGAGATTCGGCGAGCCCTCGTTCGACGACCATCACGTCGAGCCTTTTTTTTGCGGATTTGGGTTTGGATGGCACGCAGCCCTGCTGTAGCTCGCCTCTTCAGAGGCGAGGGTGTTCGGGCGCATGGGCAGCCCACTCGCGCTGGCGGACACCCCCGCGTCTAAAGACGCGGGCTACAATATATCGGATCTCCAAAATTACGCGCGCCGGTGAACGATCATTTCCGCAACCGCTTTCAGGCGGGCAGCGCCCAAACCGTATACCTTGATCTCCGCCATCGCGCGGTCTTCAAGCTCTTTCGCAAACTGACGCGACTTTTCCAAACCAAACAGCGACGGGTACGTCGCTTTTTGTTGTGCTGCGTCTTTGCCCGCCGTCTTTCCCAGGGCCGCGGACGACTCTTCCACGTCGAGGATGTCGTCAACCACCTGAAAAGCCCAGCCGATCGATTCGCCGAAGCGTTTCAGGCGCGCCACGTCATGATCGTCCGCGCCGTTGCCAATCGCTCCGGCGACGACGGACGCGCGAATCAATGCCGCCGTTTTCGAACGGTGGATATATTCGAGCTCCTCTGGTTGGATTGAGTGCCCTTCGGCTTCGAGGTCCGCCACCTGGCCGCCGACCATTCCGTTCACTGTGCCGGCCGATGCAGCCACGTGAGACAGAATCGCTATGCGCCGCGCCGGGCCAATCGGGGAATTGGCAAGTGTCTCGAAAGCCAGCGTCAGCAATGCATCGCCCGCGAGGATGGCCGTGGCCTCGCCAAATTTCTTGTGGCAGGTGGGTTTTCCCCGCCGCAAGTCGTCGTTGTCGAGCGCCGGCAAGTCGTCATGGATGAGCGAATAGGTGTGAATGAATTCCATCGCGCAGGCGACCGGTAGGATGGGAGTTACATCGGCGGAAAAAATGCGCGCCGATTCGAGGCACAGAATCGGCCGCACCCGTTTTCCGCCGGCCTGCACGCTGTAGCGCATGGCGCGGTGGATCGAGGGAGGCTGGGCATCTTCAGCGGGCAGCAGCCGGTCGAGGGCGGCGTCCACCGTGGTCCGGTCTTCTTCGAAAAATGCGGGAAGGTTCATCAGGTGGAGTGCAGTTCGGGCGCGCGCTCGCGGCGGTGCCGGTTAGGAATCTTCCTCAGCTTCGGGATTGAAGGCCTCCGCGGCCAACTCGCCGCCGGCTTTCTTAAGTAGAATTTCTACTTTGCCCTCGGCTTGCTCCAGGTATTTCTGGCAGTCGCGCGAAAGTTGAACTCCTTCTTCAAACAGCTTCATGGCTTCATCGAGCGAAAGATTCGCGCTCTCCAGTTTTCCGACAATCTCTTCGAGGCGCGCCAGGGAATACTCAAAATCAGGTTTCTTCGCGGCGTCGGGCTTTTTGGTCGATGCGGGATTCACAGTTGTCATATTTCACATTGGCCGGCAGTGAGAGCAAAAGTAAGTCGATCGCGCGCCTTTTTCGATTTGCCGGATTGTCGAGCCGTGGCGCCGGCAATTTTCCGGCGCCCCTTTCCTCAAAAATGAGGTGGCGTATTGAGCCCACATTCTAATGCACGCGCAAGAACCGAAACAACCGCTTTATGAAATATGGGCGATTTTGAGCCTCGGCCCGACACAAACGCGAAAATCGCCGGCGAGCGCCGGCGCCACCGAACCACGATCCACAAAAGTGAATGTGCAAATTCTGATCTAAGCACTCAAATCGATGATCAGATATTCGAGTTAGGCGATTGCAGGCTTTTTATATGTGGGAGAAAGCTGGCGGAGCCGTTCGATCACCGGGGGAATTGTTTCCAGCGCGAAGTCGATTTCCTCTTCGGTCGTCTGATGACCCAGGCTCAGTCGCAGCGTGGCGCGCGCGTCCTCCGGAGCGAGGCCGAGGGCCATCAGCACGTGCGATGGCTCAAGGGCTCCCGAAGAGCAAGCTGCTCCGGTGGAACAGGCGATGCCCTTGAGGTCCAGCGCGATGACCATGGCCTCGCCTTCTATAAACGGGAAAGTCAGATTGGCAGTGTTGGGCACTCGAGGCGCTCGGGCGCCATTCACCCAGGAATGCGGTACGCGGCCAAGCAGGCCTTGCTCCAAACGGTCCCGCAGGCCGCGTACGCGTTCGCCCTCCTCGCGCATGCCGGTCAACGCGAGCTCAGCCGCTTTGCCCATGCCCGCGATGGCGGCGACATCCTCGGTTCCGGGGCGGCGATCCCGTTCCGAGTGGCCGCCGTACATCAATGGCCCGAGATGGGTTCCCTTGCGGATGTACAACGCGCCCACTCCCTTCGGTCCGCCAAACTTGTGCGCGGAAATCGACAGCAGGTCCACACCCAGCTTGTCCACTTCGATGGGAATTTTCCCGGCGGCCTGCACGGCATCGGTATGCAGCGCGATTCCCACCTCGGCGGCAATTTTGCCGATTTCTGCGATGCGCTGAATCGTTCCAATTTCATTATTTGCGAGCATGAGAGTTATCAGCACGGTCTCGAGGCGAATCGCGGTTCGGACATCTTCAGGATTCAGGAGACCCTCGCGATCTACCGGTAGGACGGTAAGATCGATTCCACTCTTCGCCATGGCCCTACAGGGGTCAAGAACGGCAACGTGCTCAATCGCGGACGTAATCACGTGCCCGGCTTTGCCGGGGGCCGCAGTTGCAGCACCCAGAATTGCGTGGTTATTCGACTCCGTGCCGCCGCTGGTAAACATGATCTCCGCGGCGCGTGCACCTACGAGAGCAGCCACGGACGAGCGCGCCCGCTCCACCGCTCCTCGCGCGTTCTGGCCGTAGGCGTGGATCGAGTTGGCGTTGCCGAATTCTTCCGTGAGGTACGGCAACATGGCCGCCAGGACTTCGGGGGCGATCGGAGTGGTCGCGTTATGGTCGAGGTAAATCCGCTTCATGCGAGGTCCCTGAATGCAGAATATCGTTCGCGATTAGAGTGGTCAAGGCAATGGTGTTTAGTGGCACGGGCTTTTAGCCTGTGGGAGTTGGTTGCGAAGGGGTCGCGCGCCGACTCAGCAAAACCTCACAGGCTGAAAGCCCGTGCCACTGGGCTTAGCCACTCGGACACGCTGCACATACACATGATTCTCGGAGAGGCTTTATATGGATTAATATACGGAGCGCACGTTGTGTGCCTCGCGAGCGGCGTTCCAAATGGAGACTGTCTTTGGCCGATCCCATCATCACGCTCACTACGGATTTTGGCACGAGCGACCACCTCGTCGGCTCGATCAAGGGTGTGATTCTGAACATCAATCCTGCCGCGCGGATCGTGGACCTAAACCATAGCGTGGTTCCCTACGACATTCTCGATGGGGCCCTTTCGATTGCGAACGCGTACCGTTTTTTTCCGTCGCGCACGATTCACGTGGTCATTGTGGACCCTGGAGTGGGGACGGAACGCCGTCCGATACTTGTGAGCGGAGAGAAGCAGTTCTTCGTCGCGCCGGACAATGGCGTCCTGTCGATGATTTTTGAGCGCGAATCCTGCACCGTCCGGCACATCTCTGCCGAACACTATTTCCTGAATCCCGTCAGCCCCACATTCCACGGGCGGGACATTTTTGCGCCGACCGCGGGGTGGCTGTCGAAGGCCTTCCAGACGGAAGCCTTTGGAGGGCCGGTCACGGATTTCGTGCGGTTCACGATGCCGAAAGCAAAGTCCAATGGGACGGCCGTCAAAGGGGTCATTTTGCGCGTGGATGCATTCGGAAACTTGATGACCAATCTCACGGCGGAAGATATTCCCATCGGAGCGCTGGGAGGCGGGGCCATCAAGCTGGCTGTGAATGGCAAGCAGGTCCTCAAGTTTGGCCAAACGTTCGCTTCGGGTAATCCAGGAGAGCCGATCGCTTTGCTCGGCTCCGCCGGTTACGTGGAAATTGCCGTGAATCGTGGCAACGCCGCGCGCACGCTGGGAGTGAATCGCGGCGCAGAAGTTACGCTCGATCTAACGTAGGACGGGCTTCAGCCTGTCTTCTTTTTGTTCTACGCCAAGGACGATCAAAACCAGACAGGCTGAAGACCGTCCCACCGCGGAAATTTCAGCGCGGCAAATCCATTGTCGTCAAGAACGCGCGCGTGCGGGGATCGAGCCAGTCGCACAATGCGTCCCCCAGCAGGTTGAAGGCGAGAACCGCCGCCATGATTCCCAGCGCCGGAAACACTACCAGGTGCGGCGCGTCGAACAAATGATTGCGCGCGTCGTTGAGCATGGAGCCCCAGCTGGGTGTGGGCGCGACGACGCCCAGGCCAAGAAAGCTCAGCGTTGACTCCGCTAAAATCGCTCCCGCCATTCCGATCGTCGCTTGAATCAAAACGGGCTGCAGAATGTTCGGCAACAAGTGCCGCAGCAAAATACGCGCGTGCGAAGCGCCCAGCGAGCGCGCGGCGAAAATAAATTCCATTTCGCGCACCTTCATCACCTGGGCGCGCGCCAGGCGCGCGTATCCCGCCCAGCCGGTAATGATGAGCGCCAGGATGACCTTGTCCAATCCCGGCCCTAAAAACGCCGCAAACGCGATGGCCAGAAGAATGCCGGGAAACGATAGAAACGAATTAATCAGGACAATGTTGATGAAGCGGTCGAATGCGCCGCCGAAATATCCGGAGAGGGCGCCAAGCGCCAGGCCCACGATTCCCGCGCCAAGCACGACCGACACGCCGACGAGCAGCGAAACTCGCGCGCCGTACAGTGTGCGCGACAAAACGTCGCGGCCCAGTTCATCGGTGCCCATCCAGTGATGCGCGCCTGGGGAAAGCAACCGATTCGGCAGGCTTTGTTCGGAGGGATTCGCGGGAGCAATCCACGGCGCTAGAACCGCGAGGAGGATCAGCAAAATCGTGACAGCGAGCCCCCAGCGGCCCAGGCCGCTGGTGCGGAGGAATTGGTGTATTGGAGATGACGGGTTCATAGAAAGACTTAGACGCTTGTTATAGCCTGCAGGGTTTCGGCCCGAGCAGCATCAAATTCTGCAGGCTGAAGCCTACGCCACTAAAAAGCCTCGCCTCTTAAGAGGCGAGCTGCAAAATCATCGCCGATCATTGCAGACGCACCCTGGGGTCGACCATGGCGTAGACCAAATCCGTGAGCAAATTCACGGCGACGTACGACACAGCGATGATCAGGATGCAGCCCTGCAAGAGCGGATAATCGCGCGCCGAAATTGCTTGCACGGCGAGGCGTCCGATTCCCGGCCACGAAAAAATTGTTTCGGTGACGATCGTCCCCGCGAGCAGCGATCCAAATTGCAATCCTACAATCGTGATCACCGGAATGAGCGCGTTGGGAAACGCGTGCCGGAACAGCACCGAGGTTTCCGTGATTCCCTTGGCGCGAGCCGTGCGCACGTAGTCGCTGGAAAGTTCCTCGATCATCGATCCGCGGACCATGCGAGTGAGGATGGCCGCGAGCGCCGCGCCCAGAGTCGCGGCGGGCAGAATCAAGTGGCTGATTCCCCCGCGTCCCGACACGGGCAGCCATCCGATTTCGATGGAAAAAACCAGGATCAAGACCGGGCCCAGCGCGAAGTTGGGAACCGAAAGGCCCAGCAAGGTGAAGAACGAAATCTCGTGGTCCGATTTGCTTCCGTGCCGCCGCGCCGAAAATACCCCTGCGGGAATGGCGATGGCGAGGCACACGGCCAGCGCGGCGAGCGACAATTCCAGCGTTGCGGGAAACCGCGCCAGCACAATCGGGCGCACGGGAGACGCATAGCGCAGGGATTGTCCCCAATCGCCGCGCGCCAGGCCCACAAGATATCGCATGTACTGTACGCCGAGCGGCTCATCGAGTCCGAGTATATGGCGCAGTTGCGCAACGTCTTCGACGCGCGCATCCTGGCCGAGCATTTGCAGCACGGGATCGCCCGGTACGATGTGGATCAGCAAGAAAACCATGGTGAGGATCAGCCAGAGGGCCGGCAACGTGTAGAGAAGGCGCTGAAGGAAATGGCGGATCATTTCGGTTTGAGGATCTTCTCGGCGACCGGCTTTGCGTCGGCCACCGGCGCGGAAACGGCCCGCTCCGCCGGCGCCTTCAATCGCTGGATTTTGACGCGCGCCACTCTTCGGCGATCCATTTCCACGACCGTAAAGCGATATCCGTCAAAATCAAAATTCTCCCCGCCGCGCGGAATGAAACCGAGGCGGGCGAGCACGAATCCTCCCACCGTGGCGTAGGAGCGATCTTCCGGCAGGACGATGTTGTACTGTGATTCGAGATCGCGCAAGCCGAGCGAAGCGTCGAAGATCATCGCCGCGTCGGCGCCTTGGCCGACGATGACAGGCCTTTCGACAACGTCAAATTCATCGTGAATTTCGCCGACCAGCTGTTCCAAAATATCTTCGAGCGTAATCAGTCCCAGGATGGTTCCGAATTCATCGACGACCATGGCCATCCAGCCGTGGCTAGTGCGCAATTCCAGGAGCAATTCGCTCACGGGTTTGCTCTCCGGCACGATGGCAATTTCATGAAGCATGCTCCGCACATTGAACTCGGCCGCGATCCATCCTTCCTCCGCGCGGCGCTCCCGGTCGAGCAACACCCACACAATGTCTTTGATGTGAATGTACCCGAGCACTTGTTCTCCCGCGCCCTCGAACACGGGCAGACGCGAACGCTGCGTGGTGACGAAGACGCGCATCACGTCGTCCAGCGCGGCGTCGGCGGCCACGAAGTGCACGTCGGGCCGCGGCACCATCAATTCCCGCACTTGCATCCGGTCGAGTTCGATCGCGCCGAGGATGAATCTCTCTTCCTCGATTCCGACGAGGCCGCGTTCGCGCGCTTGCTGGATCTGAATCTGCAATTCCTCCGCGGAGTGAACCTGCGTGTGGCTGGTGCGTCCGGAGAATCCCAGCCCGCTGAGCACCCAACGGCTGGCTCCATCGAGCAGAGTGATCGCTGGACGGAAGACTTCGAGATACCACTGGAAAGGAGGCCCAACCAATAGGGCGACGCGTTCCGCGCGCTGCAGGCTCATGCTTTTCGGAACGAGTTCGCCCAGCACCACGTGCAGGGTCGTCAGGAAAAGAAACGCCACGGCCAGCGATATGCCGTGAACCAGCGCTATCGTGTGCCTTCCCGGAATGTTTGCGACCACCGGGCTCAAGGCGGAAGCCAGCGTCGATTCTCCAAGCGCTCCAAGGCCCAGGCTGGTGAGCGTAATTCCCACCTGAACGCCGGAGACCACGCGGTCCAGCTTGCCGATCAAATCCAAAACGACCTTGGCGCGAACTCGCCCCTCATCCACAAGCTGCCGCACGCGAGAATGGCGCACTGCAACCAGAGAGAACTCGACCGCAGCGAAAAAGCCATTCACGGCCACGAGAGCGAACAGTCCGAGGAGTCGCAGCCCAATCAAATCAACAATGTCCCCCGCCGGCTCATTCTAGCAGCCTCAGCATATCTGCCCAAGCGGCAGTGCTCGTCCGTGCAACCTGATGGCGCGGGTTTGGTGGCGCCGGCGTCCCGCCGGCGGTTTTATGCCCCGGCTTGACACGAACACGAAAACCGCCGGCGGGACGCCCGCGCCACCGGCCCCGCCCCACTCCGTCAGGTTAGGAGGAGAACCGAATTCAATCGCACAAGTAAGCTATCCCATCTAATTTGACGCTATACTATTTGGATGGACCGGACCTCAAATCAGAGCCCCATGACAGCCGTCGCGATGAGCGGCGGCGTAGACAGCTCGGCAGTGGCCGCGATCCTGAAACAGCGCGGCTTCCCCGTTGTCGGCTTGACGATGCAGCTGTGGAACCAGCGGCGCCTGCCGGAACTCGACCGCGAAGGCGCGCACGGCCAGCGCTGCTGCTCGCTCGACGACGTTTATGACGCCAAGCGCGTCGCGCAGCACCTCGGCATGCCCCACTACGTCGTGAATTACGAGCAGCGATTTGAGGAAACCGTGGTGCAGCCTTTTGTCGAAGAATATCTTTCGGGCCGCACGCCAATTCCGTGCACGCTTTGCAACAACCACGTGAAGTTCGATCCTCTGCTCGTGACTTCGCGCCAGATCGGCGCCGACCGCCTGGCGACCGGCCATTACGCCCGGATTCGCCGCAATGAAATCACCGGGCGCTATGAATTGCTGCGCGCGCTGGATAACTCCAAGGACCAGACCTATTTTTTGTTTGGACTCAAGCAGGAACAAATGTCGCGCACGGATTTTCCCCTCGGCGAGCTGGACAAGACTGCCGTGCGCGAGATCGCCCGCCGCGCCGCGCTTCCGGTTGCGGAAAAAGCTGAGAGCCAGGAAATCTGCTTCGTGCCATCCGGCAATTACGTCAAGTTTATCGCCGCCTATCTGGGCGAGCGCGGGGAATCGCTGGCGGAAGAAGAGGGAGACCTCGTCACCACGAGCGGCGAAGTCATTGGCCGCCACCGCGGCGTTCACAATTACACGGTAGGGCAGCGCAAGGGATTGGGCGTTGCGGCAGGGAAGCCGCTGTACGTGGTGGAACTGGATCGCGCCGCCAATCGCGTGGTCGTCGGCGACGACTCCGACTTGCGCGCCAGCGTCTGTGAAATACGCGACGTGAATTGGATTTCGTTCGCCGCTCTGGAAGCGCCCGTGCGCGCGATGGTGAAAATTCGGCATCGCCATGAGCCGGCAGCGGCGACCATCGAGCCCATTGACGCAGCTTCCGCGCGCGTGATCTTTGACGAGCCGCAGCGCGCCATCACGCCAGGCCAAGCCGCAGTCTGTTATTCGGGGGATGTCGTTCTAGGTGGAGGATGGATTCGGTAACATCCGGCCAAGTCAGGGCTCAAGCCCCCTATGGCCGATTGCCAATGTCAGGGCTGAAGCCCTGACCCACAACCAGTCTTTCAAAGCGCAAAACGCAAGACCCACAACCTGCAACCTATAACCCACAACCTGCGACTTGTTACCGACAACCTAAATAAACATTCCTTCGTCTTGCTGTTCGGCCGACGATTCCCCCGGATCCAGGGGGCCGCGCCTTTGCCGCGCAGTGCGGAAAAAATCAATCCCCGCCTGAACGCCGCGGATCAACGCAGTGGCCTTGACTACAGGCCCCCAGACCGTCTGCCGCAGGCGCGATCCCGCGTCTTCCACCGCCTCCATGGCGCCGGTCAGAACATGGTCGACGTGGATCAACTGCATGCGCAGCCGTTCCAGGGCCTCGCTCAGGACTCGATCGACCTTCTGCGCCTCGCCGCGCGCCAGACGCGTAATCTCGGAAGCGTCCGCAACGATGCCGGAGATGCGCGGTGAGATTTCTTCGACCAGGATCTGAACGCGCGAAATCAGAGGCGTCACCTTGGTATTGAGATCCGCCACGGTTTGCTCAACCCGCGCGGCTGTGCGGCGGAGCTGGATAAATAACGCAATGAGAACGATCGCTTGCAGAACCACCGCAAGCGCCGTCACCACCACGAAAAGGGGCATCCAGGTTTCCATTCGTTTTCCTCGCCGTGATTACTGCGCCTTGGCCTTCTCCCGCTGATAGGCGTCGCGACCGGCATCGACGGCGGCAGAAAGGGATTCCTTCTGGCGCACGGCAACTGTCTTGCTCCGCTCGAGAATATCCTCGGCGCGTTCGCGCAATTCCCGCGCTTTGCGCTGGGCGTATTCGCGGCCTTCGTCAGCCTTCAGTGACAAAAATTCGCGCGTTTCCTCGCCCGATTTCGGCGCGAATAAAATTCCAACGAGCGCTCCGATTCCGAGCCCCACCAGGAAGAAGCTTAATTTGGATCCTGCGTTTTCCGACATGGTGAACTCCTTTCCGGTCTCGAAAGTAGCACAGGCCCTCGGCAGAAGCAATCGGGGGAACTACCTCCGTGGCAATAGGGCGCCCTTTGGCCCCGCCAGGTGCGCGGAGACGCGCTCGGCAATCCCCCTGGGAACCACCTTGGCGATCTGCTCGATGCTGGCGGAGCGCAGTTGCGCGACGCTTCCGAAACTCCGCAGCAATTTTTGCGCCGTGCGCGGGCCGACTCCGGGGATATCCTCCAGGCCCGTTTGTATCGTGCGCTTCGCCCGGCGCTGCCTGTGAAAACCCACGGCGAAGCGGTGCGTTTCATCGCGAATTTGCTGGATCAGATGAAGGATCGGCGAGTGACGCTCCAGCCGGATGGGCTGATCTTCCTGGCCCAGGACATAAATAATTTCTTCCTGCTTCGCGATGCTGGCGACGGGCTGGTTGATGACTTCGAGCTTTTCGAGCCCCGCCGCAGCCGCGTGTAGTTGCCCGATTCCGCCGTCAATCAGGATCAATCCCGGCAACGCCTTCCTTTCCTCCTGCAATCGCCGGTAGCGCCGCTCGACCGTTTCCTTCATGCTCGCGAAATCGTCGTTGCCCCATTCGCCTCTAATAATGAATTTCCGGTAATCCGATTTTTTCATCCGCCCGTCTTCCCACACGACCATCGAAGCGACCGTGTCCGAGCCCTGCAAATGCGAGATATCGAAGCTCTCGATTCGCCGCGGCGGTTCCGGCAGGCCGAGCGCCTGCTCCAGTGCCTCCACGATGGCCTTCGAGCTGGGCTTCAGCACGCGGAAACGCTGCTCGAAGGAGTGGCGCGCGTTTTTCTCCACCAATTCCAGAAAGGCGTGCTTCGCGCCGCGCTGCGGCATCACAATTTCCACGCGGCTGCGCGGCGGTTCGAGATGCGACCCGCGTTCGGTGAGAATGTCCTCCAGAATCTCGCGATCCTCGAAATCCATGGGAACGTGAATGGCCCGCGGCAGATACGCGGCGTCGAGGTAGAGTTGCTTCAAAAGCGCGGACAGAAATTCGGACGGCTCGAATTCCGCAAGGTCTTCCCAGTAAAAATCGCGCCGGTCCACAACGCGCCCTCCGCGAAGATGGAAGAGATTCACGGCCACCAGAGGCGGCTCCGCATGCCATGCGAGCACGTCAATGTCATCGCCCTGCGCGGCGGCAATCTTCTGGCGTTCTTCAATCTCGGAGAGCGTGCGCAAAAGGTCCCGGTACGCCGCGGCCTGCTCGAAGCGTTCGGTGTCGGAAGCCTCCATCATGCGGGATTCGAGGCTTGCGATCAGGTCGTGGCGGCGACCCTCGAGGAACAATTTCGCGTCGCGCGCCGCCTCCGCATATTTCTCGTCCGTGGTCAGGCCGGGAACGCATGGCCCGTGGCACCGGCGAATGTAATACTGCAGGCAGGGCCGCGGGTGCGCGCGCGTCAGGTCCACCGTGCAGGAAGGAATACGAAACGTTTTATGGATGAAGTGCACGATCCGGTACGCGAGGCTATGCGGGAAGAACGGCCCGAAATAAATCGAGCCGTCTTTGACCAGCCGCCGCGTCACGTACACGCGCGGAAATTTCTCGAATGCGGTGTAGCGAATGTATGGGTACGTT
The DNA here is from genome assembly GCA_963813185.1 of uncultured Acidobacteriota bacterium. Lineage (GTDB taxonomy): Bacteria > Acidobacteriota > Terriglobia > Acidiferrales > UBA7541 > Palsa-360. Next base: position 141,124 of record CAWEYA010000014.1, on the reverse strand, counting down.
TTGTCGTCGCGCAACAGCACATTGAATTTCGGCTTGTACTGCTTGATCAGGCTGTTTTCGAGCGCCAGGGCTTCGCGCTCGTTGTCCACGACGATGTAGTCGAGATCCGCGATTTCCCGCACCAGCGACCCGGTTTTGGCGTCCACCCACCGGGATTCCAGGAAATACGATTTCACGCGATTCCGCAGGGAACCCGACTTGCCCACGTATAAAATATTTCCCAGTGCATCCTTGAACAGGTACACGCCCGGCTCTGCGGGAAGGCTGCCGGCTTTTTGTGCGAGTTCCATCGCGGGAGTAGAATGGGAAGTGCGGCGATCCGCTCTCGGGCAACACCCATGATAGCAAAGTGAATCTTAATCTGCGCGTAACATGAACCGACCGGCATGCATCGTTTTCGGAATATTCCTGCTCGCAGGGGCTCGATCCCTCCGCGCGCAGCAAGTGAATCCGCGGGTTCCGCCTCCTCCACCTCCGGCCGAAGCGCCTGCCGCGCCAACACCCGCGACGCCGGACGCGGCCACAACCGCGCCCCCCCCCGCGGCCGCGCAGCCAATCGATCCGACCGTTCCGCCGCTACCTCCTTCGGAGGATTCGGCGCCGGATCCACTTGCCGCGCCTTCGGGTCCCGTGTTCGACCCGCTTCATGCGCAAAGGAGCCTGGATGTCGGCAAGTTCTATCTGAATAAGGGAGCCTACGACGCGGCCATCGACCGCTTCGTGGAAGCGTCCACCTATCAGCCCACTTTGGCAGCGCCGTGGAAACTTCTAGGCGAGGCTTACGAAAAGAAGCATGAGTACGCAAAAGCGATTCAAGCCTACAACAAATATCTCCATGTCCTCCCACATGCCGTGGACGCCGCCAAAATAAAGAAAACAATCTCCGATCTCGAAGAAAAATCCGCGCAGGATTCCCCCAAAAAAGCGGAGCGCTAACTCAAATTCTTCAATGAATCAAAGGGATCGCGCCCAGGGTTCCCGGGCAGTTTACCGCTAACGCACGCGCTCGAGGAATTTTCGCGCCCGCGCGTAGTGCGCAAAGCGCTTTTCCTCGGCGCGAAATTCAGGGGAGTGCGACTGCAGCCTGCACGCGGCAGCTCGCAACGGATGCTTCAAGTGCAACATTTCGTGATAGAGGATGAATTCCACGGCGTAGGAAGGCACTTCCGCGCGGTCCAGCCGCTTGTTCATCACAATCTGGTCGAGCGAAGGATCGTAGCATCCAAACTGAGAACGCCAGGGCCGCGCGCTCCATCCCAGGCGAGGGCGGCGAAGGCGTCCCTCGAAGTATTTCACATTCAGGGAAGCAAACATGGGATCCAGATCGTGCGCCGAGCCGAGCGGATTGTCCTGGATGCGTTTCGCCCGCTTGCGGCGAACGCGCGCGATGTGCCGCCGCGTGGTGTGCGCCAGCGCGAACTGGCGGTAGAGATCGCGTAGTTCTCGCGGCACGCGCCGGCGATACATTTGCCCCAGTAAAATCGCGGCGGCGGCTTCGATCACGGCGACAGGCGCCTCATGCAAAATATCGGAAAGCCGCACGTAGGCCACATCCTGCCGCAAGCGCACCGTGTGCGAAAGATTGGCGTAGGGGTACAGCTCCACTTGAAATTGCGGCGGCCGGCCCTGGCATCCCAGGCGCGTGAAGATGCGCTGAAAAATGCGGTCGCCCCCCAAAAGCGCGGCGGGCACGCCGCGGTCCTTCCTCAAACTGGCTGAACCCCTCACGATGGTTTGCGCCGCACGGGCGCCGCGGGCGTCTCTTTCGCGGCCTTGTCCACATCCTTGGCCGCGTCCTGCGTGGCCTCAATCGCGTCTTCCAGATTTTCCTTGTACGTTTCGCGTTCCGCGCCATTCAGGGCAAGGCCCTTGAGGTACGGCAGAAATTCCTTAATCCCCGACTGCATGGCCTTTACTCCGTCGCGAATGTCTTCCTGCTTTTCGATTCCAATTTCGATCAAATCGGCGGCATCGTCGATGCAGCCCGTGTAGCCGTTTAGCAAGCTGTTCAGGCGTTCGGTCCTCTTTTGGTCCGTCGGGTCGATATGCGCGAATTCATACTGAAGTTTCTTGATGCGGTCCGAGGCAAAAGCCGCAAAGAGCACGATGCGCGGTCCGGTCGCCCCGGCATCGCGAATTTTGTCGGCCTCCGCCTCGGTGAGATACTCCTTCTTTTGGGGCGCGGCATTGGCCGAGCCGGCGGGCACGGCGGGCAGAATCGAGGCGAAGAGCAATATGGCGCCCGGAAGAGTGCCCTGTAGAGTGATGGATCGCATGGGACACCTCAAGGATCTGATTTCGGCGCGCCGCGTTCCGGTTTGCGCGGAAAGAGCTTGTCAATGAGTTCGTTTTGATCCATGAACAAATCGTTCCGAACCACCCGGAAAAATGGACGCTTGTCCACGTTCAAGGTGAGGATCAGATCGTCAATGCGCCGGATGGTTTCGCGAAGGCTGATCTGAAGCTCCTTGAATCCCGCCGGTTTCCGTTCCGCGTCAACGCCCATGCCGTTCAGCGCTGCAACGGTGGCCCGAACTTCGTCGCGATATTGTTCGAGGGTCTGAAGGGAAGCGACCTCGTCGTCGGCCCTCAGTTGCCGCTTTGCTAGGTCGACCTGCTCGTCACCCAATTTCGCCAGCGCGCGCGCTTTACGGACGGGGTCGTTCTCATTCTGATACCGCGCCAGATCCTCGGCGAAACGGTCTTGTGCGGCAAGCGCAACGCACAGCCCCAGCGCCGCGATCACCGCGACTCGAATTTTAGCCGCGACCCTCATCTTGGAAGGTAGAAATTTTGGCAATCCGCTTTCACTTTTTCTTGGACTGTCCCAGTTCGCGCTGCAAAACGGGGATGCGATGGCGCGCCTGAAAATCCTGAGTGTCGTGCTGCCCGCCGTCCTGATCGAGAAACTTCTGATACGCCTCGATCGCCTCCGCCTTCCGGGAAAGTTTATCGTAACAGATCGCGCGAACAAACCACGATCCGGGCTTCGGGGTTTCCAATTTGGCAAGACGGTCCATGGCCTCGAGTGCCGCCGAATAATTTTCGATTCAGATAAAATGCGTCGCCTAGATCGCGCAGCACGTCTGCGGACTGCGGGCTCTGCGCGTAGGCCTGCTCCAGTATGCGAACCGCCGCGGGATAGTCGCGCAATTCGATGTCCACGCGCCCTATCCACCCGGCCAACTCCGCATCCCGCGGCGCGAGCGAAATCGCTTGTTTCAGTGCGTCTCCGGCCTCTTTCCATCTTTTCTGCTGCATGTAGATTTCGCCGCGCATTTTCAGCGTTTCGGCGGAAGGAGCGGCGCCTGCTTCGGAACGATCGAGCTCGGCGAGCGCGTCATCATACCGGCTGAGATTCAAGAGCGCCGAAGCCCGGTCAAAATGCGCGGACCGATCCCCCGGATTGAGCTTCAAATATTCCGCGAGGGCGTCGCTCGCCGCGTCATATTTTTTTTGCGCCAGCAGAGCGCTCGCAAGGCCCAGGCGCGCCGGGGCCGAGTCGCCTCGCGATGCGATGGCCGCGCGAAATTGCTCTTCCGCGCCGGCCGCGTCATTTGAGCGCAGCAGCACGCGCCCCAGGGCGAAGTAGGCCTCGTAATCCTTCGGCGATAGAGCCAGCGCGGCGCGATATTGCTCGACGGCCTCCGGCAATTTGCCGGCGTGTTCAAGGGAGAAACCGGCGAGGAATCGCGGACGGCTTTCCGTGGGCTGCAGTTCGGCCGCATGGCGAAATGCTTCGGCTGCCGCCGCCGGATCGCTGTCCATCAGCACCAAGCCAAGATTCAAGTATGCCGCCCCCATCTTCGGATCGAGCGCAATGGCGCGCGAGAATTCCGCCTTCGCCTCCGCGGGACGTTTCAATCCAACGTAGGCGTATCCCAATTGAAAATGGGGAAAGGGCTCGTCCGGCCGCTGCGAAATGTATTTCTGAAGCGGATCGAGGGCCGCGGCGAAATCCATTTTGTCGATCGCCTCATTCGCCTGCTGCAGCAGCGGCGCAAGCGAGTCTTCTTTTTCTTGAGATGAAGGGTTTGCCGGCGGTTTCGCGGGAGTTTTTCGCTGGGATTGCGCGGCGGATGAAATTCCCGTTGCCGCAAGCAGGGCGGCCGCCAAACCAATTGGAACCCAACACGCCGCGAAATTGTTTCCGAGACGCATGCGCTTTATTTGCTCCGCGCAGCAGGATGCGGCGCCCCATGATTGTTATTACCGTGAGAATTCGCAAGCGCTCGCGAAAGAAACTTGCCCGTATACGAATGCGAATTGCGCGCCACCTGCTCGGGTGTCCCGGTGGCCACAACCCGCCCGCCTTGCGCCCCGCCTTCCGGCCCAAGATCGATGATCCAGTCCGAGGATTTGATGATGTCGAGATTGTGCTCGATCACCAGGATTGATGCGCCGCCGTCAATCAGTTTGCGGAACGCCGTCAGCAGCTTCTGAATATCGTCGAAGTGCAAGCCGGTCGTGGGTTCGTCGAAGATGTACAAGACCCCCTCGTTCGCCTGCGTGGTGAGATGCGCCGCGAGCTTCAGGCGTTGTGCTTCTCCGCCGGAGAGCGTCGTCGCGGATTGCCCCAGGCGCAAATAGCCGAGCCCCACTTCGTCCAGGATTCTCAGCTTGGAAGTGATTTTGGGCACGCCCGCGAAAAAGATCAGCGCCTCGCGCACCGTCAGTTGCAGCACTTCGTGCACATTTTTTTCGCGATAACGCACTTCCAGGACGCCGCTCTTGAACCGCGTGCCGCGGCATTCCTCGCAAATCAGCTCGACGTCCGCCAGGAACTGCATCTCCACGGTAACGATTCCTTCCCCCTGGCACGCTTCGCAGCGGCCTCCGGGAATGTTGAATGAAAAATGGCCGGCCGTGTAGCCGCGCTTTTTAGCTTCCGGCGTGGACGCGAACGTTTCGCGGATGGCGTCAAACGCCTTGAGATAAGTGGAGGGATTCGATCGCGGCGTGCGTCCAATGGGAGACTGATCGACGAGCACGACGCTCTGCAGTTGATGATCTCCCTCGATCCGGTCGCACAATTCCTGAAATTTTCCGCCGTTGCGTTTCGCTTCGATCGCCTTATAAATCACGTCATGCACGAGCGTGGATTTTCCCGATCCTGAAACGCCCGTGATGGCCACCAGCATATGCAAGGGAATCATCAAATCGATGTTCTGAAGATTGTGCGCGCGCGCTCCGTAGATCCGCAAAAACCGGCCGCTCGGCTTGTGCCGCAGCGTTGGAACGGGGATGCGCAATTCACCGTTCAGGTAGCGCGCCGTCAGGGATTCGCGGCTCTGCAAAAGCTCGCTGCGCGGCCCGGCAAACAGCAGGCTCCCGCCGTGTTCCCCCGCGCCGGGCCCCAGATCGATCACGTAATCGGCGGCGGCCATCATGTCCGGATCGTGCTCGACCACCAGGATCGTATTGCCCAGGTCGCGCAAGTGCTTCAGGATGTCGATCAAGCGGTGCGTGTCGCGCGGATGAAGGCCAATGGAAGGCTCATCCAAAACGTAAAGCGCGCCGACAAGGTGCGACCCGAGCGAAGTTGCCAGTTGAATGCGCTGCGCTTCCCCGCCTGAAAGTGTCGAAGAGAGCCGGTCAAGCGATAAATAATCCAGGCCGACTTCGTCCAGGAAGAGAAGGCGCTGGCGAATTTCTTCCAGGATTTTGTCGGCGATGGCCGCCTGTTCCGCGCTCAATTCCAGGGTGTCCATGAATTGCCGCGCCTGGGCTACCGTCATGGCGCAAACTTCCGTGATGGATTTTCCCGACAGGCGCACCGCGCGCGCCTCGGCGCGCAGCCGCGATCCATTGCAATCCGGGCAGAGCGCGTAGCCGCGGTAGCGGCTCAGAAACACGCGCACGTGAAGCTTGTACTTTTTGCGTTCCAGCCACTGGAAAAAACCGTTCACGCCCGACATAGTCGGATTTGGGGTCGCCTTCAATGATCTGATTTTGCTGCGCCGCGGTCAGATTCCGGAAGGGAACATCCATGGGGATGTGGTTGGCCCGCGCGAATTTTTTCAGCTCCAGAACCACGGCGCGGTAGCGCGGTTTGGTCCACGGCTGAATCGCGCCATCGTTCAGAGATTTCCCACGGTCGGGAATCACCAGGTTGATGTCGAAATCGACTGTGTTTCCAAATCCCTGGCACCGCGGGCACGCGCCATAAGGATTGTTGAACGAAAATAAGCGCGGCTCCGGTTCCTGATACACCGCGCCGCAAGTCTTGCACTCGAACCGCTCGTTGAACAACATCCGTTCCGCCGGCCCGCCCGCTTCCTCAGGCACGAATTCGAGGATGGCTTCGCCGTGTCCTTCGCGATAGCAGATCTCGACCGAATCGACGAGACGCGAGCGCATGTCCGGCCCGATGGCCAGCCGGTCGACGACGACATACACCGGCTGCGAAAAATCAATGTCCAGCAGCGTTTCCGGCGACGAGAATTCGTGCACGCGGCCCGCTTGATAGAGCCGCTGGAATCCGCGGCGCTGCAATCCGGCCAGCGCCAGACGGATCGTCTCCGGCGCAGGCTTCCCCGTCTTTTTCGCTGCGCTTCGCCGCGGGGTTGCCGCAGGCGCAGGCGCGCCCTGTGAAACCACCGTTGCGAGATCCACCGTGTACAGCACGTAAAACCGCCGCCCTTGCGGCAACGCCAGAACGCGTGCGGCGATTTCGTCCATGGTGTCCTTGCGCACTTCGCTGCCGCACTTGGTGCAAAACGTCCGCCCCGCGCGCGCATACAGCAGCCGCAGATAATCGTAAATTTCAGTAGCCGTCGCAACAGTCGAGCGCGGATTGCGCGTTGAATTTTTCTGCTTGATGGCGATGGCTGGCGCGATCCCGGTTATCTCATCCACGTCGGGCTTTTCTATGCGCTCGAGGAACTGCCGCGCGTAAGCCGAAAGCGATTCGATGTACCGCCGCTGCCCCTCGGCGTAAATCGTGTCAAACGCGAGACTTGATTTGCCCGATCCCGAAACCCCTGTTACGACGGTGATGGCGTTGTGCGGAATGTCGAAGCTGATGTTCTTGAGGTTGTGGACGCGCGCGCCGAGCACATGGATGGCCTCCTGCTCGGCGGCTTCCGCCGCGGAGCTTGCAGCATGGCTCGTTGCGAGCGGTTCTGCAGCAGTGTGTTCTCTGGCAGCCACGCGGCCCTCTCCTCAGCGCCTTCGGCGACGCAAGTCTAAACTCACAATTATACGTCGCCGGAAGAAACAGGGCAATTGAGTAGGACGGGCCTCAACCTGTCAGGTTTGATCCGCAGGAAAAGTCCAAGGCGACAGGCTGAAGCCCGTCCTACTCAACCGCACGCGGTTTTGCGTTACTCTTGGGAGTGCGAGGACCGATCCTCCGTGGTTTCCGCTTCAAAAACGGCTCCGAATCGCGATGTCGTACATCCATTTGACCTGAAATACGGCACGGACACGAGCGGTTATCTCGGGCCGGAAGATCTAGTCAAAGGCCGGGCGAATGACGCCCTCAACCACGGCTACTCGGCGATTGCGCCTTCGGTGTTTCACGAAGCGTGCCGGCGCTGGCGCGAAACTTTGCCCGCAGTCTCGGGAAGAATCGAAGCCTACAGCTTCGTGGATGTGGGAGCAGGGAAGGGCCGTGCGCTTTTGCTTGCGGCGGAATTGCCGTTCCGAAAAGTCATCGGCGTGGAATTGAGCGAGGAGTTGGCGAGCACTGCACAAGGGAACGTCGCGCGATGGAGCCGTGTCGCCGGGACCAACGCCAAGAAGATTCGCGTGGTCCACGGAGACGCGACGAAATTTCGTTGGCCGCGAACTCCGCTGCTCGTCTACTTGTACAACCCATTCGCCTGCTCGCTCGTCGCTCAAATGGCGGAGCGCCTTGCAGCCGTGGCTGCCACCCGCTCTGGCCTCGCGGACCTGCTCTATGTAAATCCCACTTGCGCGGACATATTGGCAAGCCAGGGCCTCCTCACCCACCTCTGGACCGCGCGTATTCCGATGAACGAAGCCGACCAGAAGGCCGATCCCTACGGCACAACCTCCGACCTTGTTTCCGCTTACCGCCTTTTATGACTGCGTGAAAGGCTATGTCCCGCAGTCCTCTCCCGCCGCAGCGAACGAGTTCGTGCTTAATTCCAAAGTCCGCGCCTGAAGCCGGTGTGGCCTATTTGCCGATCCCGGCAATTCCGAACGCTTGATTGACCAGGTCCAAGCCGTCCGTCAGGCTCATTTGCGCCACAGCATTAGAAATCGGAGTGCGTAAATCCTTGATGTGAACAACCGTGACCAGGGCCCCCCTCTTTTCGGTTTTTGCCAATTGGCCCGAATCCCTTAGCTCCTTGTATTTGAGCAACCTGTCCATCGATGGTTGGTACTGAGTCTCTTCCCACTCGTCAGGAGTAAGTTGGTAGTCGGGATTGCTCATCTTTTGATCGATGAGGACCAGAAGGATGTGAGCAGCTTGCGCGGGCGAAAGGCTGGAGTCGCCGGGATAGACGCCCGCTTGCTCGTTCTGGGATGAGGCGGGTACCATAAACGCTGGCATGGACAATTCCATGCCGAAGCGAAGAACTTCGACCTGATGCACAGTAACCCGCGCGTAATCTGGAAGCTCAAATTTGTCCGCGAGGGTGTTCGCAATTTGGACGACGCTTTTCTCGGGAATTCCTGGATTCCGGCCGAATTTATAATTAATTTCCGCCTGTACGAGGCGTTGTTCCACCATCTCGCGCATAACGGGGAGATTCAGGTTAAAAGAGTGCGGAAAGACCAGGATTTCATCAATGAGCGTCTGTACCGAATTTCCGTCGCTCGGATTTTCCAGTTTCGCTACCTCATCGATCTTTTGCCAGGGCGACTTGTATTGCTGGCTCTTGTCTGAGGGATTCTGTCCGGCTTCCGCCACGCCGCGGATTAGCGCGCCGAAAATTCCAAAGAATGCCAAGACTGCCAGGCCCACCAGCCATAAGCGTTTTCTCATTTCCGCCTCCGCACGCCCGCGATGTAGCCGGCCAGTAAACTAGAATCCAGATAATTTTACGCCTATCCGCGAAATGAGGATAGAGCCATCGGCGGTTTTGCCCGCCGTCGTGTGCGTCGTATACTCTTTTCTCTGAGGGAGTCATGGCACCGTTCGAACGAATCATCTGGATTGTGCTGGACAGCGTGGGCATCGGCGCGCTGCCTGACGCGGCGGAGTACGATGACACGGGCCGCGACACGCTCGGACACATCGCTAAATCGCGTCCGCTGGCGTTGCCGAACCTTGTGCGCCTCGGACTTGCGAATATTGCCCCGCTCGACCACCTGACGCCTTCCGGCGCGTCCTGAGGGCTGCTATGGCAAAGGCGCGACGCATTCTCCGGGCAAGGACACGACGACGGGGCACTGGGAGATGGCCGGCATCTGGCTGCCGCAGGCGTTTCCCGTTTACAAGCATGGTTTTCCGCGCGAATTGATCGAACAGTTCGAACGCGCCATCGGCCGCAAGACGATCGGCAACAAGCCCGCCTCCGGAACCGAAATTATCAAGGAACTGGGCGAGGAACACGTTCGAACGGGCTTCCCGATCGTTTACACCTCGGGCGACAGCGTATTCCAGATCGCGGCGCACGAAGACGTGATCCCCATCGCCGAACTGTACCGCATGTGCGAAATCGCACGGAAAATGCTCGACGGGCCGAACAAAGTGGGCCGCGTGATTGCCCGGCCGTTCACCGGCGCGCCGGGAAATTTTCGGCGTACCGAGCGGCGCCACGATTACGCGGTCGAGCCGCCGCGCCCGATGCTGATGGATGTGCTTGTCGAGAGAAAAATTCCGATCTTCGGCATCGGCAAAATTCACGATATTTACAATGGCCGCGGCGTCGATCGATACGTGACCACGAAAAGCAACGCGGACGGCATGCAGAAACTCCACGCCACGCTGGCGGAGCAGAAGACCGGCCTCATCTTCGCCAATCTCGTGGATTTCGACATGCTCTACGGACACCGCAAGGACGTGGAAGGTTTTGCGAAATCGCTCGAAGAATTCGACAGATTACTTGCGCCGCTGTTAAGGGCAATGACGCCGCGAGATTTGCTGATGATCACCGCCGATCACGGCTGCGATCCCGATCCCGCCTGGCCGACCACCGATCACTCGCGCGAGTACGTCCCCATCGTCACCTACAGCACGGCGGGGAAGAGCGGCGTCAACCTGGGCATCCGCGACACGCTCGCTGACATGGGCCAGACCATCGCCGAAAATTTCGGCGGCGCAATTCCGCACGGCAAGAGTTTCCTGCCGCAAATTTTAAACAATTGAAAATTATTTCGTCACGGATCGGAGCGACGAGCTTCAAGTTGCTGTGGCCCGCGTCTTCAGACGCGGGGGTGTCGCTCCCAATGTGCGAAAACTCTCGCCTCTGAAGAGGCGAGCTGCAAAAACCTAATTTCCGGAGGACGGCGCGCGGGAGGCGTAGTATCCGGTGCGCGTGCGCACGGTAAGTTTTCCCGCGCCGCGCGGCGGAGTCACCTGTACCGCCACGGTGCGGAAAGTTCCATCGTGCGCGGTATTGGTTGGATAGTAAGCGAGCGTGTATTGATTGCGAATATCGTGGGCGATCTGCGTGCAGATCGCTTCCGTATCGTCGGCAGTTTCCGGGAAAAAGGCCAGGCCGCCGGTGGCGTTGGCCAGGTCGCACAGCGCGCCGCGCGCTTTTTTCATGGCGCGATGGTTATGCTTGATGTCGTCGTCGCTGAATACTCCGACGGCGTAAATCACGGCGTTGGAACGCTGCGCCTGCTCGACGACATTTTCCAGGCTGTGCCGGCTGGCATTGTCCTCGCCGTCGGTCACCACCAGAAGAACTTTTTTGTCGCGCGTGCCTTTCTTCAGATGGTCGAGCGAGCCGATCACGGCGTCGTAAAGCGCCGTGCTGCCGCGCGCATCAATGCGCTCGAGGGCGGTTCTCATTTCCGCCAGGTCGCTGGTGAAATCGTGCTCGGTGTCCAAGTAGTAGTCGTCGTTGAAATTGACGACGAATCCTTCGTCCTGCGGATTGGAGGTCTTGACGAACGTCAGCGCCGCCGCATTCACCTGCGGCCGCTTGTCCCTCATGCTGCCGCTATTGTCCACCACCAGGCCGAAGCTGACGGGCACGTCTTCCTGCTTGAAGACGGAAAGCTTTTGCTCGACTTTGTCTTCCAGCACCCGGAAATTGTCCTCCATCAGCCCGGGCACAAACACGCTGCGGTCATTGAGCACGGACACATGCAGCACGACCAGGCTGACTTGCGACTTGATCTTGTAGGTGTCCTGCGAAATTTCCTGCGGCGGAGCACTCGGCGCGGGAGGTTGCGTGGAGGGAGAAATGGGGGCTTGCTGCTGTTGCTGTTGAGCGGACGCGCCGCCGGCAAAGAGCACACCAAAGACCGCGAAAATAAATGTAACGAAAAAAACGGCAAGGCGGCCCAAGCTACTGGTTCGGGGCGTAGTATCCGGTCTTGGCATAGACATTGAGGGGAGGAAGCCCCTTGGGCGGCCGCAGTTTGACCTTGATCTTTCGCCACGCGCCATTGTGTCTGCTGGTTGCTTGATTTGTATCCGAGGACATATTGGTTTCGGAGCTCCATTCCGATCTTCGCGGCAATGTCGGGCAGTTCGCCAAGATTTCCCACCGGAAAGACACGGCCTCCGGTCATTTCCGTCATCTCGGAAAGCAGCGAGGGCCCTTCCAATTCTTCCGGCGTTCTGGAACGTATGCCGATCGGATCGAAGATGCCGATTGCGTAGAGCTGGCAGTCGGCTTCTTTCAAATAGTTCTTTACGTCGCTCTCATTGTACCGACTATGATTATCCCCTCCATCCGATATGATGAGCAAGGCCCGTTTGCCGTTGTGTGCACCCCTCATTTGGCTCAGCCCGAGGTAGATGGCATCCAGGAGCGCGGTGCGCCCACGCGAGGCGGTGAACATCATGCGGTTCTGCAATTCATCCACGCTGCTGGTGAAGCCGCTGGTTAATTCGGCGCGATCGTTGAAACTCACCAGAAAAAATTGATCCAGCGGATTTGCCGTGCGCATGAATTGCACGGCGGCCTCGCGAGCCTTTTCGACCTTGTCCGACATGCTGCCGCTCATGTCGAAAACCAGGCCGATCGAAACCGGCACGTCCTCGCTGGACAGCGTCACTACCTCCTGCTCCACGCCGTCTTCATACACGCGAAAATGTTCTTTTTCCAGCCCGGTGACCAGACGGTCCAACGGATCCGTGACCGTGAGGTTCACAAGGGTCATGTCCACGTTGACCTTGATCCCTTGTCCTGGCTTGAATTGTGGGCCGGGGGGTTCCTTCGGGGGCTGGACGGGGCCTTGCGATTGATTAAATGCCGCAGTGGCAATCAGGGCGCACACAGCAAGAGCCAAGGCGCGGAGGTAAATTTGATTTCGTCCTGCCATCACCGCATTGCCTGCCTTCGCCGGGGCTGCCCGGGCGGTCACGGCCGGTTCCGACAAGCGAACCTTGAGACCATTCTACCACCCGCTGTCAATCGCGCAAGTACCGGTACTGGATTTTGACAATTAATTTACTTTAGAGCCAAAATCATAAACCTTGAACGCTGCTCCGCGGGCCAGGCGCGAGTTTGTTCGAACACTGTGATAGGATTTCCAAGTTCCGCTGCCCATCTTAGGGATCGGCGGGCGGAATAAAAACCTTATGGCCATTGCCGTAATTCCCGCTCGCTATTCCGCCACCCGCTTGCCGGGCAAGCCTCTGGTGTCTCTCGCCGGAAAGCCCATGATCCAGCGCGTGTGGGAGAGGACGCGGCAGGCCAAGCGCATCACCCGCGTGATCATCGCCACCGATGATGAACGCATTCTGAAGGCGGCGGCTGCTTTTGGGGCCGAGGCGGTCATGACCCGTTCGGAACACCGCTCCGGCACCGAGCGCGTGGCCGAAGTGGCCGCGCACACTCCCGGCGCCGCAGAAGAGGTTTTCGTGAACGTGCAAGGGGACGAGCCGCTGGTTGAACCGGAAGCGATTGACACTCTGGTTGAGGCCATTGAATCCGAGGACGGCGTTTCGGTTGCCACGCTCATGGTCCCGATCATGAAGCCCGCCGACATCATGGACCCGAATATTGTGAAAGTGGTTCTCGATTTCGACGGCAACGCGCTCTATTTTTCGCGCGCGCCCATTCCGTGGGTGCGCGATCGCGACGCTCCGGTGCACGCGCAGCACATGAAGCATCTCGGGCTGTATGCGTTCCGGCGCGCCGCCCTGCTCGATTTTCCGACGCTGCCCGTGGGAGACCTCGAGCGCATCGAGCAGCTCGAGCAGCTTCGCTGGATGGAAAACGGCTACAAGATTCGCGTCGCCGAAACAGCAACACGATTCGGTCAGCGTGGACGTGCCGGAAGATGTCGCGCGCGTCGAACAGCTGCTGCGCAAATCGGCTTCCGCGTCGTAGGCCAAGTAGCACAGGCACTCTTGCCTGTGCGGGTTTCTCACACTTCGCGTGGCAATAACGCGATTGACAGCCGCCAAAACCGCACAGGCAAGAGTGCCTATGCTACTAAAACCTTCCCTGAATCGACTCTTTCCAAAACCAGTAACCTTGCACCGCCAAATCGCTGATCTCGTAAGCGAGATTGGTTTTAGTTAAAACGAAAACTTCGCGGCCAGCTGAATGCCGCGCGGGCCGCCGCCTCCAAGGAACGGGTTGCCGATTCCGACATCGCCTGTCGCAACGATGTGGTACGAGCCATTTCCTACTTCACGGTTTCCGCTTGCTTTGAAACCGCACCCGCAGCCCTGTTGATTTACATTGCCGGCTGGGTCCGCAATGAACGCAGGAAGGAGCGGATTGGAAAAATTCGGGTGGTTCAGAAAGTTAAAAAACTCCGCGCGCAGTTGAAGATTTAGACGCTCGGTGATCTGAGTTCCCTTGTAAATCGCCAGATCCCACTGTTTGAAGGGCGGACCCTGCAGCGCGTTGCGTCCCAAGTTTCCGAAGTGCCGCGTCCCAGGAACGCAATCGGCGGCGCCGCCGGTGACAGGGTTACTACCATTCGCAATATTTGGCTGAATGGTGCAGGGCATGGCGAACGAGCTGAGATTGAGGAAATTGTTCGGGTCACTGTAATTGTAGGTGATGGGGCCGACCACGTCTGGCCGGTCATAGCCTTCGCCGCTCCCGCTGTAATCGTCCTCGCCGTTGTAATTGAGAGTGAAAGGCTGACCGGTTTGCAGCGTGACGGTGCTGTCGAATCCCCATCCATTCTTAAGTTTTGCCCACCCACCTCCCATGGTGGGAAGCACGTAGGAGAAGACCCAGGTGAATCGCTTGGGAATATTGAAATTCGATGGCCCGTATTCGTTGTTGGGGTTTGTGCTGTCGGTCGGCTGCGCGGCATTGGGGACGAAGTCTTCTCCATCGCTGGAATTGTCCATGGACCGCGACCACACAAAGTTGGCAAACGATGTGATCCCGTGCCACGCGTCCACGTGCAAGCTCAACTGCAGCGAATTGTAATTCGATTTCCCGGTGGAGTTTTCCTGGAAAACATAAGTTGTCCCGGGAGGAGTTCCGGAAAAAACATGGGGGACGCCGAAATCCTGGATCTTTCCCGTAGTAGCGCATGTCGCGATCCCGCTCGGGCAATCGGCAGACGTGATCTGCGCCTGGTTCGGCTGATTGATGTCGAAGAAGCGCCACAGCCTATGCCCCTGAGACCCGACATAGCCAATTTGCACAGACACTTTATTTGTAATTTGTTGCTGGATATTCAGGTTGTAATTCTCCATGTAAGGAGTCTTGATATTCCGGTCGACGCCGAAGACATCGCATTCGCCGCCACAATTCGAGGGGCCATATACAGGCGCGTTGGAGACAATCGTGCCCGAGCCGGTAGCCTCGGTAATTGGATCGGGTCCAAAGTTGGCGTAGGCCGGCCCTGGTGCATAGAAGGCCGGATACGGCAGGTGGCCGAGGAACATGTCCTGGGAAGTCGCGTCATAGAACAATCCGAATCCGCTGCGCAGCACGGTCTTTCCGCTGCCGAATACGTCCCAGGCAATGCTGGCGCGCGGACTGAAATTTTTGTAGTCCGGTTCGTACAATCTCGGCAAAGCGGATGTGCCGACCTGCGCCATCGTGCCCACGCCGGTGTTGGTCGCCGCGTCAAAGCTGGACACGAGGAAATTGCTGAATAGATTGTTCTTTTCCGTGATCACGCCAAAGTTATCCCAGCGAATTCCGTAGTTCAGCGTGACCCGCGGGAGCAGGTGAAAGCTGTCCTGGAAATACAAACCCTCATCGTTCTCGTATGTATTGCGAATTGTATTCCCTGAGTACTGGAGACCGCTGTTCACATTGCCCTCAAGAAAAGTCGACAAATTGGAGAACTTCAACCTACCGCGGAAGTACTTGTCGAGGTACTGATCGATACTCGTTCGACGAAATTCGAAGCCAAATTTCAAATCATGTTTGTTGATTTTCCAGGAGAAACCGTCAATGAATTGATAGTTGGTGTCCACACGGTGCCGCGGATCGGCGGAGTTCGCTCCGGGCTGTGCGAAGAACGAACTCCCTCCCGATGGCGTAAAGGAAACAAGAATGATGGGCAACCCGGAATCCGCCGGGCCCGACCCCGAACAGGTTGCGCCAAGAGCCGAACCGCCCGCCATCGGGTTGCTTGCCGCGCAGAGTCCGATCGAGCTCGGGTGAAAACCTTGATCCTGAGGGAAGAATCCCTCCGCGAACCGGTTCCATCCCAAGCGCGCTTCGTTCAACTTCGTCGAGGAGACAACATGGACGTAGGAAATGGCCACGAGCTGAACGCGGGTGGGGGTGACCGTATTAAACCCGGGAAGCTGGCCGCCCGTGGCGTTTAGCGCGAGCGGAAAGGACTGCGTGCTGTCTCCGAAAAAATAGCGTCCAGTGACGATATTGTTCTGATTAAAGGCCTGGTCCATCTTCGCGATCATACTGGTAAGGCCGTTGGACGAAGGCGTAATCGCCGTCGCGTTAGGACCACTTGGGCAACCTGTGTCATAAGCCGTTCCGAGTGGCTGATTATTATTTGTACTGGTATTCGACGCCTGGGCCATGGAAATAGGACGGTCGGGGGCGGGCCAGGGGTTTCGCGACAAGAGAGCGGCAATTACCGAATTGGGAGCGCCGTTCGCGGCTTCGTCCACAGCGATTCGCGCGGGCTCGGGAACACAGGCCAGCGTGACCACGCCGACTCTCTCCTGCTGGCCTTCGTAGTCCAGGAAGAAAAACGTCTTGTCCTTCACGATCGGCCCACCGATCGAACCGCCAAACTGGTTGTTGTGAAACGGCGACTTCGGTTGATCGCTCAAGTTAAAGAAATTGCGCGCGTCCAGCGCGTTATTGCGGAAATATTCAAAAAAACTTCCGTGGAGCTGGTTCGTCCCACTCCGGGTGACGATGTTCACCACGGCGCCGCCGTTGCGCCCGTATTCCGGCTGGAAATTGGAAAGCACGGCCATGTCGCTCACGGCGTCGATCGGCAGGATGGCCGACGGAGTGGCGAACACGCCGCCCTGGTTGATGGCCGGATCGTTGCGGTACCCATCATTCATATCCGTGCCATCGAGCAAATAATTGTTGGACCGCCCGCGCGCCCCGTTCATCGAAAATTCGCCAAACGATCCGGGAGAGTCCGTAATCTGGTCCGGCGAGCCCGCCACGCCCGGATTCAGATAAATCAGTTTCGTGTAGTCGCGCCCGTTGATGGGGAGATCCTTGACGCTTTCTTGGGTCAATGTGCCGCCGAGAGTGTCGCTGGTGGTCTCGATCTCGGGAAGTTCCTCTCCTGAAACAGTGATCAGTTCCTTCACTGCGCCAGGTTTAAGTGCAGAGTCCACCCGCCGCTCAGCCGCAACGTCCACCTTGACGCCGCTGGTGACCGAAGTCTGAAAGTCGGCCTTCTCCACCGTTACATCGTAAGTTCCGATCGGCAACTCGGAAACTCGGTAACTCCCGTCAGCCTGGCTTTCCGTGGTCCGGACAAGGCCTGTATTCACATTGCGAACGGTAATCGTAGCGCCGGGCACGACAGCCCCGGTTGTGTCGGTTACCGTCCCCAGGACCGTGCCGCGAAAGGTTTGCGCCCTGCCGGTCATCACAGTAAAGGAAAGGATTATTCCAACGAAAAATAGTTGCGCGAATGCAGGACACCAGCTACGAGGATTCCTCATAGGTTTCTCCCCCCTACGCTTATATGTCTTTCCTGCAGACTCTCCTCATTCAAAGAATTAGCAGGAAGGATAAAGCAATCGAATGAAAAATTTGGTTCCAACTTCCCCTGAGGGCGGCATTCTACACCCGCATGCCGGCCCTGGCGTCGTCGAAACGCAGCATGAATCGGTTGGCGCGTGGGGTGGTGGTCCTGCGCCTCTGGAAGTCCCGTAGGGACGTTAGACCGTAACCCATCGTGGAAACGGCGGGTAAGGGGGCCGGAATATTCTACAGCCCCATAGGGCGGCACGCGGTGGTGTATGTTCCACCCTTCTGGGGGTCTGATTCCTACCCATGTGCCTACCCACAGCTGTCGCTGCTGGCTGCGTTCATTTCGTCCCAAACGGGACTGGGCAAGCGGGAATTTTTCTTTAAAATTGGCGGAGAAGCGCTCCGACAGCCAGCTGCCCGGATTTTATTCCCAGGATGTAGACCTGCGTGGGGCTGACGACGTATGCGGCATAATTTAGAGCGCCGGAATTGAGCGTGAGAGTTGCGCGTCCGGTCGCGGCGGGAGCGGAATAGGAACCTGTCACAGGTTGGCCCGAGGCCAGGGATCCTGCGGTGTTGGTGTCAAGACTTCCCGACGTTACCGCGCCCTTGCTATCAGCGGCGAGCTGGCCTGTCGTGACTTGCAAGGACGCTCCGGAAACTCCGCTGGTCTCGATTGCATAATTGCCCTGGATAGATGCCAGCGTGAAGGCCGCGCTTTGCTGCAAAGTGAAATTCCCATCGCTGGCAATTCCCGAATCGGTTTCTTGAAGCACGGCAGTGGTATTGGTTCCCACCGGGCCCACATAAAAAACAAAAGTGTGCGTCCGGCCTGCTGTCAGGAACGTCAATGTGCCCCGGCCATTTAAAGCAACTGTATATTTGCCGGCGTCCCCGGGGCATGCAGGATCCGACAAAGGCAAAGGCAAAAAAGGGACAGCCAAAGTCACCGCGCCGCTGACATTTTCATCCAAAACTCCGGCACTGGGTGTGAGGCAGCCAGTTCCGTCGGCGGAAAAATTGCCCGCCGTGGCAATCGTCCCTCCCAGGCCCGATCCGGCCAGCAGAAAGGCGAAATTGCCGTTGAGAACGGTGACGTCAAGCGCCGCATTGGGAGCCTGTTGAGAAGTGAATCCCCCGACTTGCAGCACGGTGTCGGTGCCGACAAATTTCGCGCCCCCACGGGTGGTGACATAGAAAGTAAGCGTAATGCTCGGGCCGGCGGCGCACGATCCGTTAAGCGTATGGAGCGTCAAAGTGCCGCGCCCGTTCGAGCTGATCGAATATAAGGACGAGGGAGGAAGTGCTGGAGGGGGTGGAGGAGGCGGCGGAGTGCACGAGGTCTTGCTTCCGAAGATTTGAAATTGGCTGAGCGTTCCCCCATCGTTGATGTCGATGGACCCATCCGTAATATTGCCCGCCCCGTCGGCGCTAAATTCGCCGACCTGCGAAAGTCCATTCGATCCGTGGACGCCGGCGAAGTCAAAGACGTAAGTTCCGTTCAACGCCGAGAGTGGCGTTCCTGTAAAGGTCGAAGCAGCTTGCGCATTGGCCTGCCCCGCCGCCGTCCCGCTGGCGTCGAATCCGATGATCTGTAACTGGGAACCATTCACGAGGACAAAATCGAAATTTGCGGGTGTGAGGCCGTCGCTGAATTTCAGAGACCCGCGGCCGTCCGCGCTTACGGTATAGGAGCCGGTAGTGGAGATGGGCGTTGTCGTAGCGCCAGAAACAGAGTTGATATCCTCCAACACGCTGTTCAGATTACCAGCGCCATCCGCCGCAAAGCTGCCGGCCCTGAAGAAGTGGCCCGATGAGTTACCCGAAATCGAAAATGTAAATTGGCCTTGTAAGGAAGAAGTGGAATAGCCCGAAATTGTGACATTCAGAGTGGCAGTCGAAGTAGGAGAATCCTGCGCCGCGGCTGTAACGGTGACGGTCTGACCGATGGGCGGCGTGCGTGGCGGGCTGTAGACGCCGCTCGCACTGATCGTGCCGAGCGTCGCATTCCCGCCTTGAACTCCAAGGCCGCCAACCGGCCCTACGTACCAAAGAATCGTATTGGTTGTGCCCCCGGTTTCGGTGGCGTTGAAAGTTATGGTGTTCGCCGTGCCAGAAGTTACCGTCACGGGGGAGGAAGGGGAAGTAATCAGCACGGTCGGGGCCGGCGTGATGGTGACCGTGGAAGTGGCGGACACTTTTGGATCTTCAAAGGAAGCGACGGTTACGCTCACGGTGTTGGGGGAAGGAACAATCGTGGGGGCATGGTAGAGCCCGTTGGAATCGATTTTCCCGATCGTATCGCTTCCACCAGTCATACCATTCACCTGCCAGACAGGGACAGAATTCGTCCCTCCCTGGATGGCATCCTGAAACAGCTGGCTGGTTGCGACGTTCACGGAAACGGTCGCAGGCGAAATTGTGACGCTGATATTTGTCACCGGATCGGTGCACGTGGACGTGGAAGAAGTCGTGGAACTTGTCGAAGTCGTGGTCGTGCATGTCACCGCCGTGCTCGGCGCCTGATAGCCACAGGAAGTCAGACCAAAGCAGGAAAGGCCAACGAACAAGGCAATGAACAGGAGGCCCTTCACCGCGCATCTCTTTTCGCTCTTCGAGATTCCCAATCCATACGGTTCCGTCCCAACCCGATCCTCAAAATGTGAAATTTTAGCTGAACTCTCGCGAGCCATCTACGCGCCCCGGCGGAAATTGCTCGAGTAAAGCTTGACCGCGACACGGCGTTTAGCGTCGCGCTAACCGAATTTGGACTTCCTTCCAGTTGCCAGGACGGGCGCTCTGACCTAAAACTGATTGTTGATCGCGCCAATCGCTGTGCCCGTGGAATCCGTGTCCAGGACGAAAAACAGCGTCGGACTACACATGTACAGCACCAAATTCCGGGTCGTGGCCGGTGTTGTGCTCAAGGGAAGAGACATCGTCGCGCGAAGGCTTCCCGCCGGCATGGGGAGATAGGTTCCATTCGCGATCGCAATGCAAGTTTCCGCCACGGCGAAATTGGCGCAAGTGTTCGTAGGCGTCGTGCCAAAGTCATTAAGATCCAGATTGCCGGCCAGTCCCGTGCCTGAACCGCTGCTCGTGACCTGCCCGAGAAAATCTTCCCTCTGGCCCGCCGTTCCGGCAGCGTCCGTCCCGCCCAGCCTGAATGCGTAACTGCCGGTTAGCGTGCTATTGGCAAATGGCGCGCCCTGCGAGGGAACGAGGAGGCCATGCGCGATCACACCGGATGTGGTCTCCTGAAGCACGGCGTCGGATGTGGAAATGATGTAAAAAACATACGCATGGCTGCCGATGGATAGCGTGCCTCTGCCGCACGGATCCATCGTGTAGTTGTCGCTCCCTGATCCGGTCGGCTGGGTATAAGCGCCGCCGCTGTTTTGATCCATCGAGACAGCGCTTACCGCGCCATTTGACGCGGTAAAGCTGCCGACATCCTGGACTACAACTCCTGAAGAAGCCCCGGTGGTTTCGAGCACAGTCGAGCTGCTCAGTGCGTTCAATGCCCAGCCGCAAGTCGAACTCGTTTGCTGTTTGAACGCGTCGCCGACCAATATCGACGCGGGCGTGGTCGGAGTTGCTATAGCAGCCGTGTCAATTTCAATGAATTTCGCACGGCTGGCTGAAATGGGATAAAAACTGAAGAGGAGGCTCACGCTTCCGTTATTTAGGGTGATCGTCCCCCGGCCGTTCGAGTTAATCGAGTACGACGTGAGCGCGAGGGCCGCAGGCCCGCCCGCATCAATGTCCATTTCTCCAGGCGCCGCGGGACCCCCCGCACTGATATTGCCGAACCCATCCGCTTTAAATTCCCCTACGATAGACTCCTCCGCCGCGCCAGTGGAAACGCCTGAAAAATTGAACGAGTAAGTGCCGGACAAATTTCCATTGTTGGGAAAAACCAAGGGGTCCTGCGAAATCATCTCGCCCCCCGCAATGGTCGTTGCCGAAGTAGTCGTTGGGGAACTGAATTCGATGATCTGCGCCTGGCTCGGGGAAATAACCACGATGCGGAAATAAGCGGTAGCCGGAGAACCTTGCGGGCAAGCCGTGCCGGGATTCTCGCAGAATTGCATGCTGCCGCGGCCATCCGAATCTATGGAATAAGATCCTGTGAACTTGCGCTGGGTGATCACCGTATTGGGGGACCCCCCTTGATTGGTATCCTCGATGCCGCTAAGCGCGCCGCCGCCCGCCGTGAAACTTCCCACGCGACCCCAAAATACTTTTGTCGGCAGCCTTCCGCTGGTCGAGAAGGCGTAGGAACCGCTTAGGACTTTGTCTCCGAAATTCACGGTAATCATCACGGTCTTCGTTTCCGTCGCCACAGCCTGCGAGGTGGCGGTGATGGTGACCGTCTTGCCCGCCGGCGGAACCAGCGGCGCGGTGTAGACGCCGCTCGCTGAGATGCTTCCAGTATTTAAAGTTACTGTCGGGTTGTTCGTATTCGTGACGCTCCAGAAAACAGAAACGACCACGCCGGTGGAAGTCGTGGCCGTGCAGTCCAGCTGATTCCCGGAGGAAACGATAGACGCGGAAAGATTTGTGGAGGGATCCAGGCATTGAACTGTGTTGATGGCCGTGGGCTGCTCGAGGGTCACGTTTGTCGTGGTGGTCAAAGTGGATTGGGCTTGCGCGGTTGCCGTGATCGTTACGACGTTGTTTGTGGGCACAGTTGCCGGAGCCGTGTACAACCCGCTGGTCATATTGATCGACCCGGTACCGGTTCCGCTGACCGACCAATTCACGAGTGTGCTGCTCACACCAATCACATTAGCCGTGCACTGGGAAGTTGCAAGGACGGTCACATCCGTCGGGGTGCATGAAGCTGTAATGGTGGGAGCCGTGGTGGTACTGGAACTACTGCCGCAGGAACTCAACATCGCGGGCACGGCGATCAGCGCACAGAAGAAAAGTAGATGCTCCCAACGCACCTGGCCACGCCCCAAACGAAAATTTGGCTCAAACACTAGAACTCCCCCCACCCGCGCAACGCCGCTTTCCCCGAGGAAGATACAGTCCCCATCACTCTAGAGGGCTCCCTTTGTTTCCCTGGGCAAAAAGTCGTGCCCGCACTCCTTCGAAGGAGCGCCTGGCGATGGCCCCGAACGCAAGGAAAGCTTCCGTTTGCCGTCAGTAGATGCCCCACACCTGCCGGTGAATATCCGGCCGCTTAGAACGCGTCTTCCCCCCGCGCCGAATCCCCACATCCGCACACCTGCAACCTATCTGGTTGCAAGCAGTTAAGGAAGCTGGACAGAATCACATTCCCCGCGAGGCATAGATGCGCCCGCGCATCAATGTGTCGCCTGCAGAAAAGCGGAATGTGACAATAGACCGTCGCCCCCCGATAAAGTCAAGAGAAATTTGCACTTCCCTGAAACCCCGAACTCGACTCGCAGCGCGGAAGAAATTGAGCGCTCTAAAAATAGGCGACGATTCTAAACCATGCCGGCGAAGTTGAAAATCCCCCAGGCAAGACGCCGCTAGAATTAGGAGCAGCATGGGAAATTTTCGCCTGACTACTCGCTACCTTCACCAGATTTTCGCACTGCTTTAATTTTGCGGCAATGAACAGACTCCAGAGTACCGCCGGTCGCGCCAGCCCTCTACGTCCTCAGAGAGGCGGCAATTCCAGCTTACCGAAAAAGAAAGGTGATTGACATGTTCAAGAAAGCCGCAGCCCTTGGACTCGCAATTGCTTTGCTGGCAGGCCCGATGCTTGCCGACGAGGACGACGCTCCCAGAGGGATCCCTCACCTGGACCACGTTTTCGTGATCGTGATGGAGAACCACGGTTACCAGCAGGTCATCAATAATCCGAACGAGCCGTATTTAAATAGCCTAATCGCCAGCAAGAAAGTCAATCTGGCGACCAACTATTTCGCCATCGGGCATCCCAGTTTGACCAATTACCTGGAAATCGTAGGCGGTTCAAATTTCGGAATTCGCAGCGACAACGCACCCGATTGGCATAACTCGAACTGCACCCCCAATTTGGCCACTGGAATTGTGAACGCCGATGACAACGCCAAACCGGCCCCCGTGCCCGTCCCATTCGAAAGCGGCAATATATGCCCGATCACCGGAACGGGACAGGACGCCGGGACGCCAGCTGTCGACACCTGGAACGAAGTAACACTGCCGACGTTTCCTTTCCTCGCCGATATCGACGGAGTGAAGTCGGTGCCCGCGGCGCCCACGATAGGCGAAACCATCGGCGACCAACTCGTGCGGGCCGGCTTAAGCTGGAAAAGCTACCAGGAGAGCCTGCCAATCACCGGCGCCGACCTGGTCAACTTCAGCAATGGGACTGCCAGCAATCTGACTGATTTCAGCGCCCTCGCGCCCCTGACTTCCGCCAGCGTCGTGCAGGCGTACGCGGTGAAGCACAATCCGTTCGCATATTTCAAGAGTGTCCAGGAGGGAACTGAGTGGGGCAATAGTTTGGAAAACATTGTCGGCTTCGACGGCCCACGCGGCTTGTATTCCGACCTGGCAAGAGGCGAAGTCCCCTCCCTGGCGTTCATCGCGCCGAACCAGTGCAATGACCAGCACGGGCGAGCCAATGCCGACGCGTTCTGCGCATTCGACCCTGGAATAGGGACAGCAGGCCTCACGAACGGCACGCAGGTTGGCCTCAATCCCGGGTTGATTCTGCAAGGCGACACGACGATTGAGCGGCTGGTCAAGGCCATCAAGCACTCGCCCGTTTGGCACGACGGCCGCACGGCCATCGTGATCGTGTGGGATGAGAATGACTACAGCGGCGTCGGGGCCGCGCCAAGCGGCTTGTTCCCACCGCAGAATCAAAACCAGGTCGTCCTCACCGTTGAGACCAACAGCGACGCCGAGGAAGGCATTCAGAGCCACCGGTATTACAACAGCTTTTCGTTGCTCAAGTCTCTCGAGGCGGGATTCAGGCTGCCTTGCTTGAACCACGCTTGCGACGACAACGTCAAAGTGATGCGTGATCTGTTTGGGCACGATCACGACTAAGCGGGCGGCCTCAGGGGCACGATGCGCCGCGGCGGATCGTGTCCCTACCTCTAACTGCAGCTCTTAGAGCATCGTGCCGCGGCACGTTGACACTCACGCGCATTCCCCGTAGAATGCGTTGTACGCCAACTTCTTTCCGGAGGTTTTAACCCAGTTCCGCATCCCGTAATTTTTTTTAGCGGCTGGAACTGAGCGGATGGCGCCGAAGTATATTTTTGTTACCGGTGGTGTTGTATCCTCCCTGGGCAAGGGCGTAGCAGCGGCGTCGATTGGGTGTCTGCTGGAAAGCCGCGGCCTCCGAGTCACTCTCCAAAAATGCGATCCTTACTTGAACGTGGATCCGGGGACCATGAGCCCGTATCAGCACGGCGAAGTGTACGTCACCGACGACGGCGCCGAAACTGATCTCGACCTCGGGCACTACGAACGCTTTACGCACGCCAAGTTGACACGCGAAAATAATTGGACGACTGGAAGAATTTACGAGGCCATTCTCACCAAAGAGCGGCGCGGAGATTACCTCGGCAAGACCGTGCAAGTTATTCCGCACGTCACCGACGAGATCAAAGCGGCGTTCCGGAAAATTGCGGTCGATACCGACGTTGTGATTATCGAAATCGGCGGAACCGTGGGAGACATTGAATCGCTTCCGTTTCTCGAAGCGGTCCGGCAAATGCGATTGGAGCTCGGCCCGGAAAATTTTGTTCACGTGCACGTCACGCTTGTCCCGTTTATTCCCACCGCGGGCGAATTAAAGACCAAGCCGACGCAGCATTCCGTGAAGGAGCTGCTTTCCATCGGAATTCAGCCCGATCTGCTGCTATGCCGCAGCGACCGCACCGTGCCGCAGGAATTGAAAAAGAAAATCGCGCTGTTCTGCAACGTGCCCGAGGCGCGCGTCATTTCCATGCCGGACATGGACACGATCTATGCCGTGCCGGTGGCGCTTGCGGATGAAGGGCTGGACGACCAGATTCTCCAGCAGCTGCATTTGCAAGCGCGGGAGCGCGATTTGAGCGCGTGGTTCGAGTTGCTGGACCGCATACGCAAGCCGCAAGGCCAGGTGCGCATCGCGGTGGTGGGCAAGTACGTGCAGCTGGAAGACGCCTACAAAAGTTTGCGCGAAGCGCTGATCCATGGCGGCCTCGCGCACAAGGACCGCACCATCGTCGAGTGGGTCGAAGCCGAGGAGCTGGATTCGCGCGAAACCGCGGCGTTGCGCTTGCGGCATGCCGACGGAGTCCTGATCCCCGGCGGATTCGGCAAGCGCGGCATTCAGGGAATGATTTACGCCATCGAGTATGCCCGCACGCGCAAGGTTCCGTTTTTCGGCATTTGCCTGGGGATGCAGTGCGCGACGATTGAATACGCGCGCGACGTTGTCGGCCTTGCCGGCGCCGACAGCACCGAGTTCGATCCGCAGACGCCGCACCGCGTGATTTACAAGCTGCGCGAACTCCTAGGCGTGGACGAAATGGGCGGCACCATGCGCCTGGGCGCGTGGCCCTGCAAAATCGAGAAAGATTCCACGGCCTTCCGCGCTTACGGAACCACGGAAATCAGCGAGCGCCACCGCCACCGCTACGAATTCAATTGCGAATACGAAAAAACGCTCACCGACGCCGGATTCCGCATCACCGGCCGTTCCCCTGACGGAAAATACGTGGAAATCATCGAGGCCCCGAACCATCCCTGGTTTCTCGCCTGCCAGTTCCATCCGGAATTCAAGTCCACGCCCCTTGTCCCGCATCCGCTCTTCTACGCGTTCATGGGCGCGGCGCACGCGCATCAGCATGACGGCAGCGGCGTGGGATCTGGAAATTCAGCCGCGATTTCCATGTCGGCGAAGCCTTCACCATCCAATTAATATTTAGTGGCACAGGCTTCAGCCTGTGGGGTTTGGTCCTTGCAACGACGAACCCCCACAGGCTGAAGCGTGTGCCACTAGGCCGCGTTCGTCGCGCGCGCAGGCAATTGCGGGCGGCGCTTGTGCCATTCCGTTGCTTGCTCGTAGGCGTGGGCGAGCTGGAAGACTACGGATTCGCCTCCATGCGGGCCGGATGATCTGCAAACCGATCGGGAGGCCCTGGCTCGTGAAACCGCAGGGGAGGGAAATGGCGGGCCAGCCGTTGACGTTGAACGGCGAGGTGTTGCGCACCTCCGGCAAAATATCGTTCGCATGAGGATCCGCAATCGCCGCGGGAGGAATGGGAATCGTCGGCGTGACCAGCACGTCCACCGACTCCAGCCATTTTTCGGCTGTGCGACGAACTTGCGCGAGGTCCCTGCGCCCCTGGATGTAAGCGGGTGTGGTCACATTGGCGCCTGCGCGTATGCGGGTCAGCGTGAGCGGCTGGTAGAGCTCCGGAGTTTTGGTGACGTATTCACGGTGGTAGGCATATGTCTCTGCGGCCCTGACGACATCTCGCAAGGTTTCCAAATTGTTCGCCGGCAATGTGACATCGCGAATCCCGGCCGTGAGTTTACCCAGCACGGAGAGCGCTTCCTTCACCGCGGCGTCAATTTCCGGATCGAGGTCCGCGAAGAAGAATTCGCGCGGCGCCCCGATTCGCAGGGAAGAAACTTTTGTCCCCAGAACTTGCGCATAGTCGGGGACATTCAGCCTCTCGCTCGTCGTATCCTTCTCATCGTATCCTGCTATCACTTGAAGCAGGAGAGCCGTGTCCTCCACCGTGCGGGCCATCGGGCCGACGTGGTCGAGCGACCAGGAAAGAGGGATGACGCCGCGTATGCTCACCAGTCCGTAGGTAGGTTTCAGTCCGACGATGCCGCAAATGGATGCTGGTAACCGCACGGAGCCCGCCGTATCCGATCCGAGCGCCCCGTAGCAGAGATCTGCCGCCAACGCCGCCGCGGAACCGCCCGACGAACCGCCGGCGATGTGGCTTAGCTCCCAGGGGTTGTGTACGGCCCCGAAGTAACTGACGGTGGAGGTGCCGCCAAAGGCGAATTCGTGCATGTTGGTCTTGCCCACAAGCACGGCGCCCGCAGCCTTGAGGCGGCGCACCACCTCGGCGTCTTCGGTTGGGATGCGATCTTTGAACACGCCGCTGGCGGCAGTCGTCCTCACGCCGGCGGTATCAAACAAATCTTTCAGGGCAATCGGGACGCCGTGAAGCGGGCCTCGCCATTTTCCCCGCATCACCTCGGCTTCCGCGTCGCGCGCCTGTGCCATGGCCGATTCCGCCGTGATGGTGATGAAGGCATTCAGCGCGCCGTTAAATTCGTTAATCCGAGCGAGGCACGCCGTCGTCAATTCCACGGGCGAGACTTTTTTCTTGCGTATTAAATCGGCTGCTTCGCGAATGCTCAATTTTGTGAAGTCATCACTTTGGCTGCCGCTCACGGGATTTGTCCTTTGAGAATTCAGCTCTGATCCCGTCCCTGCGGGAACTTTCGCCAAAGAAACAGCGGTCCCTGCCAGAGTGGCTTTGAGGAAAGACCTTCGCGATAAATCATCGGAAGGATTTGTCATTTGCGGCGGAATGTATCACATAACCTGTCAGGGAGTACACCGGAACTCCCCGAATGGAGATTCCAGGTGGCGTTCAACCATCGGATCAGAAAGGGCGAAGGAGCGTTTGGTTTTGTTGCGCGGGAACGGCAATCTCCCGAATGGTGTGACTTGAAACTCCAATCGGGAGATTGGCGTTCCCGGGCTTCTCGTTGCAAAACTTGGCTGTCCCGCATACGCTATGATCCGCCTTGAAATTCATGGCGAGCATTAAATGCAAATGGCGAGGGAAATCTCGATTGCAAGCGTGCGCATCGGCGGAAACCAGCCGCTGGTGTTGATCGCCGGGCCGTGCGTCATTGAAAGCGAAGCACACGCGCTGATGATGGCGGAGCGGCTCGGGGAGATCGCCGCCAACGCCAAGGTGCCGTTTGTTTTCAAAGCTTCCTATGACAAGGCCAATCGTTCTTCCGAGCAGTCATATCGTGGCCCAGGGCTTGTGGAAGGCCTGCGAATCCTGAAAAAAATCAAAGAGCGCTTGGGGGTTCCGATTCTGACGGACATTCACGAAGCGTCGCAGGCTGCTCCCGTATCCGAAGTTGCCGACGTCCTGCAGATTCCCGCGTTTCTTTCGCGGCAGACGGATTTGCTCGTCGCCGCTGGAAAGACGGGCCGCGTGGTGAACCTGAAAAAGGGACAATTCCTTTCGCCCTGGGAAATGGCCAACGCCGT
The DNA here is from genome assembly GCA_963813185.1 of uncultured Acidobacteriota bacterium. Lineage (GTDB taxonomy): Bacteria > Acidobacteriota > Terriglobia > Acidiferrales > UBA7541 > Palsa-360. The sequence goes on along the minus strand of CAWEYA010000014.1, from coordinate 112,678 downwards.
CGAGAAAATAGCAAAGACCGGCAACGAAAATATTTTTCTGACCGAGCGCGGCGCTTCCTTTGGCTATCAAAATCTCGTTGTGGATATGCGTTCCTTTCCGATCATGCGCAAGACGGGCTGCCCCGTGGTTTTCGACGTGACCCATTCGGTCCAGCTTCCCGGCGGGGCGGGAAAGTCCAGCGGAGGCCAGCCCGAATTCATCGAGCCGCTGGCTCGCGCCGGCGCGGCCGTGGGCGTGGACGGCGTTTTTCTGGAAGTGCATGAAAATCCCGGGAAAGCTCTTTCGGATGGAACCAATGCTTTGCCGATCGCGGAATTGCCCGCGCTGCTGGGAAAACTCAAACAGATTGCCGCGTTGGTTCGCGCGTGGAGCGTGCAGTGAGCCTCGATACGGCGAGACGCGTTTTGCGAATCGAGGCCGAGGCGCTCACCGAGCTTCTTCATCGGCTGGACGCAAATTTCGAGCGGGCCGTGGAACTATTGCTGGCCTGCAAGGGCCGCGTCGTGGTCATCGGGATGGGCAAGTCGGGATTGATCGGCCGGAAAATCGCCGCGACGTTTTCGAGCACAGGCACGCCTTCGGTTTTCCTGCATCCGGCGGAGGCAGTCCACGGCGATCTGGGCATGCTGATCCGCGAGGACGTTGTGCTGGCGGTGAGCTACGGTGGGGAGACCGAGGAAATCGCGGCATTGCTCGAAACCATCAAGCGGCTGGGCCTGCGCATGATCACGCTCACCGGACATCCGAAATCCACGATTGGAGCGGCGAGCGACGTCACGCTGGATGTCAGCGTCAAAGAAGAGGCGTGCTCGCTCAACCTCGCGCCGACCGCTTCGACGACGGCGGCCATGGCCATGGGCGACGCGCTGGCCGTCGCGCTGCTCGACCGCCGCGGATTCAGCCCCGGCGATTTCGCCGCATTGCATCCGGGCGGGCGCCTGGGCAAAAAACTTTTGCGAGTCGAAAACCTGATGCACTCGGGAGACGCCATGCCGCGCGTCCCTATCACCGCGAAAATGCCGGACGTGATCTACGAAATCAGCAAAAAAGGATTGGGCATGACCACGGTTGTGGACGGCGAGGGCCGCCTGGCGGGAATCCTGACCGACGGCGACTTGCGGCGCTTGATGCAGCAGCGGGGAGCGGCCACGATCGAACTTGTGGTCGGCGATTGCATGAACAAAACGCCGCTGACGCTCACGCCGGGCGAACTGGCCGGCAGCGCCCTGCGTATCATGGAAGAGCGGCACATCACATCGCTCGTCGTGTCCGATGCCGCGCGAAAGCCGCTCGGCGTGATCCACCTGCACGATCTATGGACGCTCGAGCTTTTCTAGTGCGGTTGGTTTTCTCCTCTTTTCTCTGTGTTCTCTGTGTTAAAGATTTTGCTGTGACGCCGGAAAAGCTTTAACACAGAGAACGCAGAGACAAACGAGGGCACGGAGATTTAGGAGAACCAAACTTCAATAAGCGTGAATTAATTTCCATGGCAAAAAAGCAGAGAGGCACGAAACCGGCGCCTTCACTCATCGCACGCGCGAAAAAAATTCGCGTGCTGCTGATGGACGTGGACGGCGTGCTCACCGATGGCCGCATCTGGCTGCTCTCGCGCCGCGATGGCACGGCCAGCGAAATCAAGGGATTCAGCGCGTATGACGGAGCGGGATTGAAGCTCGCGCGCGCCGTGGGGCTTCGCACCGGGATCATTACCGGCAGGGAATCCAGCGCCGTCACGCAGCGCGCGCGGGAATGCGAAATCGAGTTTGTGTACCAGCACCGCGCCACAAAACTCGGCGCGTTGGAAGAAATTTTGCAAGCAACGGGCGCTGCCGAAAACGAAGTTGCTTACGTGGGCGACGATCTCCCGGATCTTCCCGTATTGCTGCGTGTGGGGCTCGCGGCCGCCGTGGCCAACGCCGCCCCGGAAGTAAAGCGCGCCGCGCATTTCGTCACATCACGTTCGGGCGGCGAGGGCGCGGTTCGCGAAGTGATCGAGCTGATCGTCAAAGCGCAAGGGAAGTGGGCTGCCGCATCGCAAGATGCCAAGGCGTAATTTCTTTCACTTTTTTCTTGCCGTCAACTTTCACTGAGGAAAACAAGCCACCGGTGCAGCACCGTAAGCAGGTTTTTGCAGCGCCGGCGCTACAACACCTCAATCTTTTGAGGCTGAGGACGCGGATCCCGCCGGATTCATAGGAATCGAGAAGCGGGGTGGCCCAGGAGGACAGCTGTCCGAGTTGCGCCGCACAGGACAGGTGGAATATCCGGCGCATCAGAAGCCTGCGGCCCGCTATTTCCTGAATAGTACTTTCGTACCATCACTTCAGTTCCGGTTCACCGCAACTCTCTTCCCGTTTTCGTGTTTTGTATGGTGCTAGCCGGAATTTTTGCTCGGTCTCGGGGCCCGGCGCAATCGTATCTGGCAATGATCCATACAAACGAGTGGAGACCTCCGAGTCTTCGCAGGAGACGAAAAATGAATTCCAGATTATCGCGTATTTTCCTGGGGTCAGTGTTGGCGGCAATGCTACTCTTCTCTGTCGCTTGCGGTTCCAGCTCCAGCGCCGGTTTGGGCTCGAATGGAGGGGGAACGCAGAATGGCAGCGTGAACATGATGGTAAGCGATGCCTCGACGGAAGATTGGGCCACCATTGGCGTGAAGATCATGAACATTTCTCTTGTCCCCGAAGGTGGGGGCAGTGCCGTCAGCGTCTATACGGCGCCCAATCCAGTGCCCACCACCAATTTGGTTCAACTCGATCAACTCAGCGATCTCCTCGGAACTGTCGCAGCGCCGGATGGTACTTATACCGGCGCGATTCTCACAGTCAGCGCCAATCCGGGCGACGTTACTTTGATTGTTTCCGCAGATCCGGAGACTGGCTTTGCAGGCGCGCCGGGGGCAACCATCCCGCCTGGCCAGATTCAGATCCAGGGAAAGACCGGCAGTTCCGGGAGTCTGACCGTCCCGGTCAACATAAATTTTGATTCCCCACTGGTGGTGACGGCAAATCAAACGAGCCTGGTGGACGTGGAATTCGATCTTGCCCATCCGGCATTCCTGGTTGGGCATGTGCCTCCGGCATTGGGAGGCCAAACGATCTGGGCCATAAACTTCAATAAGGGCCCCGTGCGGCATCACCCGATCCGGGACATCACGCGGCTGATTCTGCGTCACACGTACGGCACCGTGACCGGCGTTTCCTCCGATGACAGGTCCATCATGATCACAAAGGATTTTCCGGTTGAGCCTCCGACGAATCCGGAAACCGCTATCGCGTCGTCCACATCTCTCACCATTCTGGCGGACGCAACGAACGGGACGCTCTTCTATGACGTGGACGCAAAGACGGTGGTCACTATCAAGAACTTGTCCACTGTGATGAATGGCTTGATGGGCCGGTTCGTTCGCGTCGCGGCAAGGTATCAATCCAACGGGTCGCTCGTTGCCGTGCGCATCTGGGCCGCCAACTCCTTCAGCAGCGTTTATATCAGCCCTGAAGGCCACGTGCTGCATGTGAATACGACGACTGACGTGATCACGGTTCAAAACGAACTCGGCCAGCCCGTTAATCTGATCGTGGATGCGAATACCGAGTTCTTTTTCCGGACTCCTTGGAATGCTGTTGCTGACTCCACGCCTATCGGGCAGGGAACCGGTTTCCTGACGAGCAAGAACCTGGTGCGCGGATTCAAAATCCATGCCAGCGTGGATCCCACAGTGGTTCCGCCGGACCCCACGCTCGGCCCGTTTGTGGCAGAAAGCGTGGACATCGAAATCGCCAGATATAACGGCATCATTTCCGCGGTGAATGCGAATACTTTCACCTACACTCGCAAATTCAACACCCCAGGCGACAACTACACATTCGCGCTCCCCTACATTTCCAGCAATACGCCGAATGGAACCGATCCTTCCACAGGCGCCGCGATCACCGGGTTCAAGTGGTGGAACTTCACCTTCCCGACCATCGTGGATAGCGGCACGAACGCGATTTCGGATTTCGAGAACGCAACGAACGGCACAGTGAACTTCGGCGGCAGCGCGGGAGCGTATCCAACCTGGGGCGTAAGCTATGCCACATGGAACGATCCGATCCAGGCGAATGCCTGGGCCGTGCCGTGGACGGTGCTGATTCCTACTACCGTGCCCCTGGGTACGGCGGCCACTTCTTACTCCAATGGAACCTTCAGGATGTCTGAGCCTCTCGGCAACACGAACGTGACGGTGAACCTGAGCACGACTATGGGTTCGGCGACGCTGGTGTACCAGGTGGATCGGACGAACGGGGTCGTGACGGTTAGTGCTGTCGACATCACCACACCTGCAGGTCAAGCCACGATTACGAGCGGCCTGATCGCCGGTACTCCCGTAAAGGTTTTCGGCATCCCGCAGGCCAATGCCACGCTGAAGGCGTACGTGGTCATTTACTTCACGGGAACGATGCCCACTCCGGCGACGGTCGATTGAGTGTCCGAGCTTTTTAGGATGTCTCGATCGGAATGGACCGATGCAGTTGAAAAATGGGACGCCGTTCGCGGCGTCCCATTTTTTTCGGTGTGCTCCGACTGATTTCACAATTTCTAGAAGCTATTGCACAGGCGTTCCCGAAACCCCCGCCTCTGAAGAGGCGGACTACAACAAATCTATCTCGCACCCACAAATTTTGTAGCCCGGATCTTCAGACCCGGGGCTTTTCTCGTCTGATCGAGATAACTTCCTCGCCTCACGCGTACGCCAATACAATCGCTCCCGTAAAAATGAGCGTGCCTCCCACCCAGTGGTGCCAGGTCATTTTCTCGTGCAGAAAAAACGCGGCCAGAGCGATGGCCACGACGACGCTCAGTTTGTCCACCGGGGCGACCTGCGAAGCTTCGCCGAGCTGCAAGGCGCGGAAATAGCACAGCCAGGACAGGCCTGTGGCGATGCCCGACAGAATCAGGAAAATCCAGGTGCGTTTGCCGATTGCCGAATACGGCGCGTTCTTAGTCACCAGGGCCACCGCCCAGGCAAATATCAAAATGACAACGGTGCGGATTGCCGTGGCCATGTTCGAGTCAATTTGCTGGACCCCAACCTTGGCCAGCACAGCGGTCAAGCCCGCGAAAAATGCGGAAAGTAGTGCCCACAGGAACCAATTCATGGAGTCTCCTTGCTTCTCGTATAGGATCCTGCGGAGCGGCTTCCGTAGGATGGGTTTCAGCTCGTCTGCTCTTGATTCCCGATGCGCCGCGGAAAAGCAGACAGGCTGAAGCCCATCCTACTCAGCGCAGGCCGGGAATGTTTACTCGAATTTTGTAAACGCCGGTGCGAGCGGCGACATAGAGCGTCTTGTTGTCGCGGTCGCCGAAGCAGACGTTGGCTACAAATTCCGGCGTCAGGATTGTGCCGAGATGTTTTCCTTCCGGCGACATGATCCAGATTCCGCGCGGGCCGGACTCCCAGACGTGTCCCTTCGTGTCCACTTTCATGCCGTCGGTGATTCCCCCGGCTTTGTCCGAACTCATATCAATAAACATCTGGCTGTTGGTAAGCGTATCGTCGGGCTGCACTTCGTAGCGACGGACGTACTTGTTCTGGCTTCCATTCGCGTACAAATATTTTTCGTCCGGGGAAAATGCCAGGCCGTTCGGTGTGGCAATATCTTTGATTGCCAGCGTGACCTTGCCGTCTTTCCACATGAAAATTCCGGCAAAATCCAATTCCTTGCCGGGATCTTGATCCCTGCCGCGCAGCCCGCCGAAGCCGTCGGTAAAATAAATCGCCCCGTCCTTCTTCACGACCAGGTCGTTGGTTCCGCCAAAGCGTTTGCCTTCGTAGCGATCGGCAAGAATGGTGCGCTTGCCGTCCTTTTCGATCCGGTCGATCGAGCGCCCCGTCCAGGTGGCGATCAGCAATCTGCCTTGACGATCGAGCGCCAGGCCGTTCGATCCGATCATAAAGAAAACGTCTTTTCGATTCGGGTCCGGCTGCGGCATGCCCACGCGCCAGATGTCATACCCGGTGTAGCCGCTGTGATCGAGGTAGAGAGAAACTTTTCCATCCGGGGTGAGTTTATAGATCACGTTCGCATACATATCGCTCAGGAGCAGGTGGCCGCTGTTGCCCTGGTCGACCCACACGATGCCTTCGGTGAATCCGAAATCGCCCTTCACCAGTTCCAGTTTGGCGTCGGGAGAGATGAGCGCATCGAGCGAGGGGTCCAGCTTGACGACCGGTTTGTCGGCCGGCGTCTGCGCGAGCGGGGAGCCGGACGCGAACCATGCCAGGAAAAAAGCGAGCAGCAAAGATTTTTTCATGTTTCCCTCGATCACGATGAAATAACGCTCATCAAATCGCGCGGTGCGGATTCTTTAGCTTGCAGGTGTAAGGAAGTCAAGTGCTTTTGCCCTTGACAAAAAAGTAGCACAGCCACTCCTGGCTGTGCGGGTTTTGCAATCGATAATCGCGCGTTGATATGTAGAGATAGAGAAAACCGCACAGCCAGGAGTGGCTGTGCTACTAAACCACCGGGACGGGAAACACAATCATCATCTGCGTGGGACTCTTCGACTTTCGGACAATGTACCAGCACGGAGTGTACCCGTAGTGAGGAAACAAGGAGTGAACGCACGGGTCCGATTCCATGGGCGATTGCGCGTCCAGGGCGTATTCCACTTTGTTGCCCTTCTGCGGGATCGCGAGAAGGTGGGGATAGGTCACCACATCGAATGGATCGCCGGGTTTCTGCGCGCTCATCCGGTGGCGCACTGAGGCAAAGTCATAACCGTAGGCGACAGCGACTAGCAGAATCAGTGCGGAGAGGCCCCGGATCATGTGTGTGCGCATGTGATCGGCTCAGCAAGTATAGTCGCACAAATTCGTGGCGAAGCACTTCTTGGTGACACAAGTGTCAGAGCGTGTGTGTCAACTCGATTTCCAACAGGCCAGCGGCTATTGATGTCTGTAAAAGTAATGTCCGCCCCCTTCTGCCCAAAAGGCTTCAAAAAGGGCAGAAAACGGCCAATATACCTAGGACATTAGAAATGCAGCCCTCAATAAAGCCGTGTTAATTCTGCCAAGATTACGGTACGGCTGAAGCCGTGCCCTACAAAGATCCGGCAGTTGCCACAGGCTCTTCAGCCTGTGCCACTCGGTTGTGAGGTAAAACGCAAGAGCCCCGCGGCGAATCGCCGCGGGGCTCTTGACCCTCCATCGGGAGGATGCCGAAGGAGCGAGCACCTGCCCTGATTACTCGGCTAGGAAGAGCGTCGAGCCTTGACGGTTCACCAGGAGCAACGGATGGTCGCCGGCCTTGCGCATCGCTTCCTCGAATTGCGTGACATTCCTAACCGGTTGATGATTGACTTCCTGGATGACGTCGCCGCGCCGCAGACCCGCCGACGCCAGCGAGCTCGTCGGATTAATGTCCGTGACGACCACACCGGTGGCTGCGGCGGGCAATCCCAGTTGTCTAGCCGATTGCGCGTCGAGATTTTCCACGGTCACTCCGTCCAGCGCCTTGTCGGATGATCCTCCCTCGGTTTTGGCCTGTTCCTTATCCGAGGGCAGATCGCCCAGCTTGACGGATACGTCGGTCGGATTGCCGTTGCGCAAAATTTTCAGCTTCACGGTGGAGTCGGGATTCATCATGGAGATGGAATTCCGCAATTCGCGGCTGTCTTCCATCGGTTTTCCATTGACTTCCAGAATCACGTCGCCTCTTTGGACGCCGCTTCTTGAAGCCGGGCCGGACGGAGTGACATCGCCCACTAGAACTCCCTTCATGTCTTTCAAGTTCATGGCCTTGGAAATTCCCGGCGTAATGTCCTGCACCATGATGCCGAGGTAAGCGCGATTGACCTTACCGTGATCGAGGATTTGACTCATCACGTTGCGCGCCATATTGATGGGAATGGCAAATCCGATGCCCTCATTACCGCCGGATCCGTGCGAAAGAATGGCGGTGTTGATTCCCACGAGTTCGCCGCGATCATTCACCAGAGCGCCACCGGAATTTCCCGGATTGATCGGCGCATCGGTCTGGATAAAATCCTCGTAATCTTCGATGCCCAGGTTTCCACGGTTCAAGGCGCTGATGATTCCCATGGTGACGGTCTGGCCGACGCCAAAGGGATCTCCGACGGCCAGGGCGTAGTCGCCCACCTGCACTTTGGAGGAATCACCGATAGTAATGGCAGGGAAACCGCTTCCTTCGACCTTCAACACGGCAATGTCCGTCTTGGGATCGGCGCCTATCACCTTGGCCTTTAACTGGCGCTTGTCGGAGAGTGTGACGCGAACGTCCGTGGCGCCTTCCACGACATGATTGTTCGTCAAAATGTAGCCGTCAGGGCTGACGATGACGCCGGACCCGAGGCTGTCTTCGCGCTGGTCGCGCGGCCTCATCGAGCGATTGTCAGAATTGGGGCCGAACTGTTGTCCGAAGAACTGCTGAAAAAACGGAGGCATTTCATCCGGCATATCAAATTGCTTTAGCTCGGATGCTTTAACGACTTTGGACGTGGAAATATTCACGACGTCCGGCAATACCGTTTTCACCACGGGCGCAAAGCCGGTCCTGCTGGGCCCCTCGGCCGGGTCGGCCAAGTTCATGGAAATATGCACGCCGGGCGTAAAAAACTTCTGGCTGGCGCGGGCTACGCCCCAACCGGCCATCCCCAACAAAATCACCATGGCCCCGGCAAGAATCTTTGATTTCCCCGTAAACCTCTGCAAATTCATGGCTTCTCCTTATCCGCAATCCAAAATTTCATCTTCCTGGCTTATCGGAGCCAGTTTTGTGCTCCTTCTATAAGACGGATGGCAATGCGGTGGGTTAGCGTTGCGGAATCGGCGCTATGGCGCCCTCAAATTGCGCGGCCCGCCGCCGCGCCCGAGGCCCAGGCCCATTGGAAATTGAATCCGCCCAGGTGCCCCGTGACATCAACCACTTCGCCGATGAAAAATAAACCTGGCACACGGCGGCTCTCCATCGTCTTGCTCGATATTTCTTCCGTGTCCACGCCGCCCACGGTGACTTCGGCTTTTTCGTAGCCCTCCGTGCCTGCGGGTTCGACGACCCATTCATGTAATTGCCGTTCCAGCTCATCGAGCGCTGGGTTTGTCCATGCTGGCGGCACATGCAAATCCAGCCAGCGAGCGGCCAAGCGCTTGGGAAGGATTCCCTGGAGAGCGGACCTCGCCACGCCCAGATTTCTTTCTTTGGCTTCGCGAATGGCAACCGTGACGTCGCGGCCGGGCGCCAGGTCGATTCGGATCGAACGATGCTCCCGCCAGGATGTGGAAATCTGCAGGATGGCGGGCCCACTCAATCCCCGGTGCGTGATCAACATTTTCTCCCGGAAGGCTGAGTGGTCCGTGGAAACATTGACTTCCGCGGCCACTCCCGCCAAGTCGCAATATTCCGCGCGATCTTTTGTTCCCAGCACGAGCGGAACGAGCGCGGACCTGGTTTCGCGGATCTTCAGCCCGAATTGGCGCGCAATGTCATACCCCTGCGAGGTTGCTCCCAGTTTTGGTATCGAAAGGCCGCCTGTGGCAACGGCCAGGACTGGCGCATGAAATTCGCCGGACTTCGTGCAAACTAAAAATTCGTCCGTGCGTCGAATCTCCTGAATATCGCTGTTTAGAATAATTTGCGCTCCCGCAGCCCGGCACTCGGCTTCGAGCATTTCTAAAATGTCTTGGGAGGAACGGTCGCAGAAGAGCTGACCGAGAGTCTTCTCGTGATACGGAATGTGGTGTTTTTCAACCAGTGCGATGAAGTCGGAAGGCTCGTAGCGGGCCAAAGCGGATTTCGCGAAGTGAGGGTTTGAGGAATAGAAGTGTTCCGGCCGGCAATACAGGTTCGTGAAATTGCAGCGGCCTCCGCCGGAGATCAGGATCTTTTTGCCTGCGCGATTGGCGCGTTCCAGGACTGCCACGCGCCGGCCGCGTTTGCCCGCCTCGATTGCGCACATCAATCCGGCGGCTCCCGCGCCTAAAATAACCGCGTCAAATTTGTTGACCATGATGGGAAGGCGAGCACAGCCAAGCATGCCGCGAACGATTATTGCATTCCGGCGGAGGCTTTGGGCGCGCCTCGCCATCCTATAACCGGTTTTAGCATTCCAACCATTTGCTATATAGCGGATAGATATTGTCGATTGGACTTTCCCTGAGGCGGAAGCGACAGTAGACCCGAAATATGTGTGAACGGGGAGTTTACGTGAATTAAGGGGACCCTGATGGGGCAACCGATTTTGGGACAGGGACGCAACGAAGAAGAACTTCCTGCCGCGATGCAAACCTCGGAACTAATCCGTTCCAGCTATGTATTGACACTCGAAGAAATCGGCAATCTTGCGGCGGAGGGAGGCAAGCCGGCGGAAACCCTGATGAACGTTGTGGCCCTGATCGCCAAACGCTTCAAGACGGAAGTTTGCTCCGCTTACTTGCTCGAGCCGGACCGCACCAATCTCATCCTGGCTGCGACGGTCGGCCTGCGCCCGCAATGCGTCGGCACTTTGCGCATGGCGTTGCACGAAGGGCTCGCGGGCCTGGTTGCCGAACAGGTGCAACCGGTCGCCGTCGAGCAGGTCAAGAATCATCCCCGCTTCAAATATTTCAGCGAGGCGGGCGAAGAGGCTTACCAGTCTTTTCTCGGAGTGCCCCTCATCGATGGCGGGGTATTGCAAGGCGTTCTCGTGGTGCAAACGATTGATGCGCGCATTTTTGAGGATCGCGAAATCAAGATGCTCTCCGAGGCAGCCGCGCAACTTGCTCCGGTAGTGAGCGAGGCGCGCACGGTGGACCGTTTTGTCGCTCCCTTGCAAGAGCGCCTGTGGGCTCTGGCGCGCAACCTGTGGTGGAGCTGGGACAACGATTCCACGAGTTTATTCCACGATCTGGACCCCCACCGCTGGAGGGAGCTCAATCACAATCCAATCGCGTTGCTCTCCGAAATCCCGCTGGCGGCGGTGGAGCGCCGCGCCCAGGAACTCGTCCTGCATAGCCGGGTCAATTACGCCTTTCGCCGCAAGCGCGAGTACCTCGATGCGGACCACACCTGGGGCGCGAGGCATGCCGGCATTTTGCGGCCGCGCCCGGTGGCTTATTTCTCCGCCGAATTCGGCCTGCACGAGTCTCTTCCGGTCTATTCCGGCGGCCTCGGAGTCCTGGCCGGAGATCACATCAAGAGCGCCTCGGATCTGGGGCTTCCGCTGGTGGGCATTGGATTGTTTTACGGGCAGGGTTATTTCCGGCAACGCTTGGACAAGAACGGCTGGCAGCAGGAAGAGTATCTCCAGACGGACGTCAGCCAAATGCCGATGGAGCCGGCCATTGGGATAAAGGGCGAGCCCGTTACCGTGCAAATTGAGACGCGCAACGGCTCAATTCGCGCCAAGGTTTGGCGCCTCAAGGTTGGACGCTGCGCCTTGCTCCTGCTCGATTCGAATGTCGAGGGAAACGCGCCCGAGGATCGCGAACTTACCTCGCGGCTCTATGGGGGCGATGACCGCTCCCGAATCCGCCAGGAATTGCTGCTGGGCGTGGGCGGCTTCCGCGCCTTGAAAGCGATGGGCATCACGCCGAGTGTTCTGCACTTGAACGAAGGGCACAGCGGGTTTGCCGTCCTCGAAGCGATTCGGAGCCGCATGGAGGAAGAGGGGCTGGATTTCAACCGCGCGGTTCCGCGCGTCTCCCGCGAAGTGGTCTTCACGACCCACACGCCAGTCCCCGCCGGCCATGACCGCTTCGAGGCGGGTCTGATCGAGGAACATTTGGGACCTCTGCGGGATTCGCTGGGTCTTTCCAACGAGTGGCTGATGTCGCTGGGGCGCGAGAATCCAAACGACTGCCGTGAGAAGTTCTGCATGACCGTGCTGGGCTTGAAGCTGTCGCGGCGCGCCAACGCGGTTTCGGCGCTGCACGGGGAAGTGTCGCGCGCGATGTGGACGTCGCTGTATCCGGGCAGTCCGGAAGAAGCGGTGCCGATATGTCATATAACGAATGGAGTTCATGTTCCCACGTGGCTAGCCCCGCAGATGTTCCGCCTCTATGACCGCCACCTCGGGCCCGGCTGGGCCGAACACAGCGGCGAGCCGCAGATCTGGGAGGGTATTGAGAGCGTCGATGACGCGGAGCTGTGGGAAACGCACCTCAGCTTGAAAACCCGCCTGATTGAGTTTTCCCGCCTGCGCGCCGTAGAACAAGCCGAACACCGAGGGGAATCGCCGAAAACGTTGCAGACCCTGGGAAAAGTTTTGAGTCCCGACGCGCTGACCATCGGGTTTGCCCGCCGGTTCGCCACCTATAAGAGAGCGAATTTGATCCTGGCCGACATCGAAATGCTGGCCTCCATGGTGAATGACCCCAAGCGGCCCGTGCAGTTCGTTTTCGCGGGGAAAGCGCACCCCCTCGATACTCCCGGCAAACAGGTCTTGCAGCAAATCGCTGAGTTGATGCGCAACAAACGCTTTGCGAATAAATTCGTGTTCATCGAGGACTACGACATCAACGTAGGCCGCTTTCTCGTGCAGGGCGTGGACGTGTGGCTGAACAATCCGCGCAGGCCGCTCGAAGCCTCGGGCACCAGCGGCCAGAAAGTCGTCTTGAACGGCGGCCTGAATCTTTCCGTTCTGGACGGCTGGTGGGCGGAAGCGTACGACGGGCTGAACGGTTTTGCGATCGGTATCGGGCGGACGCACACGAATATGGATGTACACGATCAACGCGATGGGCAAAACCTGTACCGCGTTCTTCACGAGGAAGTCATACCCCTTTTCTATCAGCGCGATCGCGATGGCCTGCCGCGCGGATGGATCAAACGCATGAAGCGGACGATCAGGACTCTTGGCTGGAGATTCAACGCCAATCGCATGGTGATGGATTACACCATGAAGTGTTACATCCCGGCCGCAGGGGGCGCCTCCAGTGACATGCGATCCGCGGGATGATTCGAGTAAAACAAACTTCAGAAGGGGTGGGGTAACCCGGTTTTAGTTTGTGTAGCGCCCGCCTTCTGGCGGGCGCTAAAGAGGCGAGAGGCCCTGCGCCGGCGGCGAGTTCCGCGCCGGACTCTTCCAACATTCATCGTCAGTGATTCGTGAAACCCGCAAGCAAGGATGTCCTCTCATCCGCCTGAATCTGAAAAAAATTGGCAACAGGAAGCACACCACTGGAGACACTTGCGATTGATCCCTGAGCCGGAATATTTCTAAAAAGGGCCTCTCCTGATATGATGGCGGTCATCATTCGACTTTCAAATGCTTAAGCGGGCAATCGTTGGGAGGCGCATCGTGAAAATAAAACAGCTGGTAGTCCTGGCTGCGGTGGGGAGCCTCGCTATGTTCGCCGGCTCCGTGATGGCGCACCACGGCGTGGCCGGATATGACATGACCAAAACAATCACCCTGCATGGAACGGTGGCCAAATTCGATTGGAGCAATCCCCATGTGGTTGTCTATGTGGACGCCAAGAATGAAGGCGGGGAGGTGCAGCATTGGACGATCGAATTCGCCGCCCCGGTTCACATGGTGCGCACCGGATGGAGCAAGAATTCGATGAAGGCCGGAGACGATATCATCATTGAGACTCATCCCTCGCGAAACGGCGCGCCTGTCGGAATTACGAGCACAATCACATTCATACTCAAAACGGTCGTCAACGGCCAGGCGCTTCCAGGCCGATCCGAGTGAGTTAGCCTTTCCACGCGGAGGAATCTGCAGATGCGAATTCGTTTGGCGGTTTTGATTGCTGCGATAGCGGCGGCGCTGGCATGCTCTTCTCTCTTACAGGCTCAATCCGCCCCCGGTTCAGCCGGCGCAAAGGCTCAGCAGCCGGGGCTGATGTCCGGCGGCATACCGGACTTATCCGGCATTTGGGATGCAGACTTCCACGGCCCTGAAGGCTTAAGACTGAATACCTGGGATTCTTCAGACCCGTTCGCGAAGCATCCCGAACAAGCGCCCATGACGCCCTGGGCGGCGCAGAAATTCAAGGACGTGAGACCTCCGTTCGGCGCCCTGCAAACGTTTGACAATACCAACGACCCCGTCCAGAGGTTTTGCGATCCGCCCGGCGTGCCCCGCATTTATATGTATCCCTGGGAACTGACATTCATTCCAACGCCAAAAATCGTGTACATCCTTTACGAGTATACGAAGGTGTGGCGGGCCATTTACATGGATCGGGACCATCCTAAAGATCCGGATAGTAGCTGGATGGGCGATTCCGTTGGAAAGTACGAGGGCGACACTTTTGTCATCGACACTATCGGATTCAACGACAAGACCTGGCTGGATCAAACAGGGCATCCGCACAGCGACGCGCTTCACGTCATCGAGCGCTTCCGCAGGCTGGACCACGATCGACTGGAACTTTCCGTCACGATCGACGATCCAAAGGCTTATTCGAAAATTTTCTCCAATACGAAAGTGTTCAGGCTGACCAGCGCGCCCATGGGTGAAACCCTGTGCGCTTATTCCGAAATGAAGGAATTTCAGGAAAAAGTCGTGGACAAGACGCAAACGCCGCCCGGCAAATAGGGCTTGCCGAGCAGTGTCGGACTGATCGTAGATCGTGGCTTCGCTGTCGCGGATGGATCCGAGTAACACAGGCACTCTTGCCTGTGCGGTTTTTGCGATTGCCGGTGGGCCGCGTAACCTATATTTGCAACCTACAAAACCGCGCAGGCAAGAGTGCCCGTGTTACTAAAACTGGAAGCGCCCCGCCTATTTTTCTGGTTTGTGACGCCAGTCACACGCAAAGGTTCCCTCCATCACATCGCTGTCTAATGCAACGCGCCACGCTGTTGTTGGATAGAGTGAACAGCAAAAGGAGGGCGTCATGGTCAGACAAGACTATCTCTTTATGTTGCTAGTAATGATGCGCCTCATTTTCTTCACGCACTGGGGAGGAACGCACCATATCCGGCATTGAGAAGCAGCGCGGGATTGCTCTAACGCCGACAGGGCGGGATCTTTTGCAATAAGGAACGAGACCGGGATTTCGGCGGCGTGCGTTTGGCGATCATGATCGAAAAGTGGGAGACGGCGCGGCGGAAGTTGCCTCCTCAATTCAGCATTGACCATGGCCAAGGCTTAGGATGTTGTCCTTCAGGCGCAGAGTTATTTCTGACGCTCGCATTCAGTTTACAATAGTCATATGCAGCGAAAAGTCTTTTGGACCACGTTTGGCGTATTGGGCTTGGTGGCCGATCTAGGCCTGCCCTTTTGGTGGGCGTTGGGTGCGACCATTCCTTTGGCCTGGGTGAGCTGGTGGGTCGCCTATCGGAGTGGCTGGTTCTAGTGGCACAGGCTTCAGCCTGTGGTGGGTCGTCCTAGCAAAACCCAAACCCCACAGAATGAAGTCTGTGCCACCAGGTTTTGCACCTGCCGCGTCTTCACGCTAAACTGCTTGCGGGAGAAAACCTAGTCATTTGCCTCCGATCATCGCTGCACAAGGGCTTTCCAAGAGATACGGCGCTGAACCGCTCTTCCAGAATATTTCGTTCACCGTCTCCGAAGGCGAGCGAATTGGCTTGATTGGCCCGAACGGTTCGGGCAAATCGACGCTGCTCGAAATTCTGTATGGCCGCGTGCGGCAGGACACCGGGGAAGTGGCGATTCGCAAGCGCACGCGCTTCAGCAGCGTGGCGCAGAATTCGGAATTTCCGCCGGAGGCCACAATCCGTTCCGTGATCAAATCCGCCCTCGATCGCACGGAAGTGCCGGAAAAAGAGCGCGCCTCGCGCGTCGCGGAGCCCCTGGGCCGCGCCGGTTTCACGGACCTGGATACGCCCACGGCGGCGCTGTCCGGCGGATGGCGCAAGCGGCTGGCGATCGTCGAGGGCCTTGTACAAGCGCCGGATATTCTGCTGCTCGACGAACCCACCAATCACCTGGACCTTGCCGGAATCCAGTGGCTCGAAACACTCCTGCAAAACGCGCCGTTTGCCTGCGTGGTGGTCAGCCACGACCGCTATTTTCTCGAAAACGTGGCCACCGCGGTGGTCGAGCTGGCCCGCTCGTACGAGAACGGTTTCCTGCGCGTGAGTGGGAACTACAGCACGTTTCTGGAAGCGAAAGAAATCTATCTTCACGCGCAGCGCAAGCGGCAGGAAGCGCTCGAAAATCTGGTGCACACGGAAATCGAATGGCTGCGCCGCGGCCCCAAGGCCAGAACCACAAAATCGAAAGCGCGCATCGATACTGCTCAAGAATTAATCGGCGAACTGGCGGACCTCAACGCCAGAACGCGAGCTCCCTCCGCCAAAATTGATTTTTCCGGGACGGACCGTAAAACCAAGCGCTTGGTTACACTGGACGATGTAACCTATGGGATTGGCGGCCGCACGTTATTCGCCGGAATTCATTTCAGCGTCACTTCAAAAATGCGAGTAGGGCTGGTGGGGCCGAATGGCAGCGGCAAGACCACTCTGCTGCGTTTGCTGCGCGGCGACCTCCAGCCCACGCGCGGAGAAATTCGCAGGGCCGATTCTTTGCGCATCGTGTATTTCGATCAGAATCGCGAACTGGATCCGGAAATCAGCTTGCGGCGCGCGCTCGCGCCGGACAGCGATTCGGTCATTTTCCAGGACCGGGTGATTCATGTCGCCGCCTGGGGCGCGAAATTTCTCTTCGATCCCGAACATTTGAGCCAGCCCGTCGGCAAACTCTCCGGCGGCGAGCGCGCGCGAGTCCTGA
Source organism: uncultured Acidobacteriota bacterium (assembly GCA_963813185.1). GTDB lineage: Bacteria > Acidobacteriota > Terriglobia > Acidiferrales > UBA7541 > Palsa-360. The sequence continues at coordinate 95,985 of CAWEYA010000014.1, read as the reverse complement.
TCGCGCAGCTCATGCTGCAACCGGCGGACGTTCTGCTGCTCGACGAGCCGACCAACGATCTGGACATTCCCACGCTGGAAATTCTGGAAGAGAGCCTTCTGGAATACAGCGGCGCGCTGGTGCTCGTCACGCACGATCGCTTCATGCTCGACCGCGTTTCGACCATTGTGGTCGGTCTCGACGGCCTGGGCCGCGCGGAACGCTTTGCCGATTATTCGCAGTGGGATGTCTGGCAACGCGCACAACAAAAGGGAACCACGAATTTGTCGAGCGGCAACAAGCGTTCCCCGGCGGCCGGAGAAGCGCAATCCGCAAACGCAAAGAAGAGGCTGTCCTATCATGAAGTGCGCGAGCTGGAAACGATCGAAGCGCGCATCGCCGATGCGGACAAAAATCTTGAGGCCAAGCGCGCCGCCCTGGAAGATTCCGCGGTCACGGGCGATCCTCCGCGCCTGAAGGTGGCATGTATCGAAATGGATGAAGCGCAGAATGCCTTGGATCGTCTGTACGAACGCTGGGCCGAACTGGAAAAAAAGAAGGGCAGCCCCTGAGACTCTTTCCTTGTTCCGGAGCAAAAAAGTTCAATTCATCGTACTCTGATGTCAAGGAGCAACCATGCAGAAGCCGCAAAAAAATATCCTGGTCATCGACGTGGGCGGAACGAACGTAAAAGTGCTGGCCACCGGGCAAAAGGAGCCGGTCAAGATTCCTTCCGGTCCGAAGATGTCGGCGAAAAAAATGGTGAAGGAAGTTCGAGAGATGGCAAAGGATTGGGACTACTCCGTCGTATCTATCGGATATCCCGCGCCGGTGGTTCACGGCCATCCCTTAAGTGAGCCGCACAATCTCGCGGGCGGCTGGGTCGGATTCGATTTCCGAAGAGCCTTCGGGCGTCCCGTGAAGATCGTGAATGACGCGGCCATGCAGGCGCTCGGCATCTATCGAGGGGGCAGGATGCTTTTCCTGGGCCTGGGCACCGGCCTGGGTTCCGCCATGATTGTGGACGGCATCCTCGAGCCGATGGAGGTCGCCCATCTTCCCTACAAAAAAGGGCGGACTTACGAAGACTTTGTCGGCATCCGTGGATTGAAACGCCTGGGCAAAAAAAAGTGGCGGCGCCACGTCGCGCGCATTGCCGAACAACTCAAGAATGCGCTCGAAGCCGATTATGTGGTCCTTGGCGGCGGAAATTCAAAGCTGCTGAAAACATTGCCTCCGGGCTGCCGGTTGGGCGACAACTCGACCGCCTTCACGGGAGGGTTCCGGCTTTGGGACGACCCTGAAGAAAAAGCAAAATGGAATCGAACGCGCGCGCCGGAAGCGGCCCCAAAGACCAGCTAAACTTGTTCCCGTTTTGACCGATGATTCTTTTGTTCCGGCGGGCTTCAAGTTGCCGACGCGCCAAAGCCAGCGCTTTGGCGACGGCGCGTAAAGCCCGCCCCCGTCGGAGTCATCGGATGCCCGAATTAAACGATCCGGAATTCTGTCAAAGCGTCCTTGATGCCAGGAGGAAGCGAAACCTGCGGCAGCGGAAGCGCCGAAATCTCCTACCGAGGGAAAGTAAGTCTCGCCTCGATTGCGGAGATGGGGGTTTCGTGACGCCGGCGCCCCGCCGGCGTTTTTTGCTCTGTGTCGAAATTGAATAAATCACCGGCGCCACAACACACCCTTCGTTTCCGCGTTTTCCCCCATCTGAATTTTTAAGGAGGCCCCCGGGCTAGTGCGCCGAGCGGGGATCCGGTCCGATCCTGTAACCCGCTCCGCGCACCGTGTGGATTAACCTCTCGGACGCGTCCGCGTCAATCTTCTTGCGCAGATAATTGATGTAGACGTCGACCACATTGGTCATGGTGTCGGAGGAGAGTTTCCAGACGTGATGGATGATGGAAGAGCGCGACACATTGTGGCCCGCATTCAGCATTAAATATTCCAGGAGCGCAAATTCCTTTGGCGTGAGCTCGATGGAGTTGCCGCTTCGCCGCACCACGCGCCGCACGCGGTCCAGTTCCAGGTCCTTGCTGTGCAGGACGGGTTCGAACGGGAGATTCCCGCGTCGCAACAGGGCCCGCACGCGGGCTAACAATTCCGAGAAGGCAAACGGCTTGGTCATGTAATCATCCGCGCCGGAATCCAAGCCACTCACGCGGTCCTCCACGCGCGCATTTCCCGTAAGAATCAAGATGGGCAAATGGGGCTTCTGGAAACGCACCCGGCGCAGCACCTCCAGCCCGTTCACGCCCGGCAAGTTCAAATCCAAAACCAGCAAGTCACACAGCCCCTCTTCGAGCATCCGCGGGACATCGTTGCCGCTGGGAGCAAGCCGTACTTCGTAGCGTTCGGCTTCCAGGCCGGAGGAAAGAAATTTGGCGACGGGTAAATCGTCTTCCGCAATCAGAATATGCATGGTCGGAGTCTCGCTGGAAATGCGGCGCTCGTCGAAGGGGACGTCAGTTTCCCAGTGAGGTTAAGAATTGTCAAGACATCATAAGCGATTTCATGTGCCTGCCATTCAAGATGAAACACAATTAGAAAAAGTTTGTGGAAATTTTAAGCTCGAGTTCATGGAAATCTTTTTCGTCTTTCATGAGAAAGTCTCAATTCAGGATGCGCCATCCTCTTTTGGCCCAAGGCGGGTCCGCGGGCTTCACTATCCCTCTTGTTTCTCGCATGAATTTCAATCCGGTTTGGAAGCACAAGCGCACCGTGCGCTGCACGGATTGGGGAGAGATAGGAATCGGTCCCCAAACCGAGAAATAAGCAGGATTTAATTTGATAGCGAGCGCCAAGGAAAAGGGAGTGAAAAATGGCAACGGCGGAGACGCATCCAGCGATTCGGAATTCACGTGTTCTGGTCGCCAGCTCCAACGAATCATTTCGCAGGCTATGGGTCGAGAAACCGGAATACGAAACAGTCGAAATGGAAGAGGCCGCCGGCGGCGCGGACGCGCTGGCCAAATTGGAGTCCGAAAACTGGGGCGAAGTCCTGTTGGACCGGCACTTGCACGATCTGGACGTGGATGAAGTCCTGCAAATTATTCGCGGGCGCTATCCCCATTTGTTGGTCCGGGTCGTGGATTCCGATTTCGGCGCCGTCGAAGGCGGCGAAGTCGAAGAACCGCCTCGCATCATCGCCCCTGCTTCGTTCGGTCCCGGGATGCAGCTCGACCGGGAAGTATCCTTCTTCCCCGCCGCAGTTCCCATCGAAGATCGTCAGCGGATCATAGGAAAAATGCTGCTGCCTGTCGAACCCTTGCCGGGGATGATGGGCGATGGCCCGGGCCTCGAACAGATTTATCGTCTGGCGCGCCTGGTCGGTCCTCGCCAGACGACCGTGCTGATTACCGGCGAGACCGGCACGGGCAAGGAACTGGTCGCCCGGGGAATCCATCAGATCAGCCCGCGCGCGAAGAGTCCCTTCGTGGTCGTGAATTGCGCGGCCATCCCCGAGCAACTGCTCGAAGCCGAGCTGTTCGGGCACGCGCGCGGGGCCTTTACCGGCGCCGTGCAATCGCGCCTGGGACGCATTCACGTCGCCCAAGGCGGCACACTCTTTCTCGATGAAGTCGGAGAATTACCGCTCGGCATGCAGGTCAAGCTTCTGCGCTTCTTGCAGGACGGCGAGGTGCAACGCCTGGGAAGCTCCGACGTGTTTCGCGTGGATGTGCGCATCATTTCCGCCACCAACATCGACCTGCTGCGTTCGGTTCATCAAAAGCTGTTTCGCCAAGATTTGTACTATCGCCTGGCCGTGTTTCCGATCGAATTGCCCCCTCTGCGGCAAAGAAGAGAGGACATCATCCCACTAGCCTGCCATTTCCTGGACCTCTTGTGTGGGCAAACCGAGTATCCATCCAAAGAGATTTCTCACTCCGCCGTGGCTCTTTTGCGGCAATTTTCCTGGCCCGGAAATGTCCGCGAATTGGAGCATGCGATCGAGCGGGCCTTTATCCTGGCGGGAGACGACCGGAAACTCCGCCCGGGCCATTTCAGCCTTTCGGAAACGGCCCTGCCTGTTAGAGAAATCTAAGCTCACGGGTGTGTCGTTGGCCACCGCCGTGCACGACCGTAGGGCATGGCAATTCTGCCCAGTGCTTGGCAAAATACGCGCAGCCCGCGCCACGGGAATCGTTCCCGGGACGACGCGGAACGGTTCCTGGTTCACGCCTTTGCAACCTTCACGCAGGCAGCCGATTCCCTGGAAAAATCCTATGGGCAGTTACAGACGGAGGTGGCGCGGCTCAGCGGCGAACTCGAGCGCGCCAACTCGGAACTTACCAATAGCCTGGATGAAAACACCCGGGTGCGCAGTTTCCTGGCCCAAATTTTAAAAGGATTGCCGTGCGGCGTTCTGGTCTTTGACGCTACCGCGCGGCTGCGCGTCATCAATCCGGATTCCCGCCGGTTATCGCTGCTCGATCCTTCGTGGTTGCCTGAACAGGGCGTGGCGTTGGCGGCGGTGATCGATCGGCTCCTGGCGGAATCTTCCTCCAAAAGTCCCGCTGCGGAAAGGGGATGGTCGTTCGACGATCCCGGCGGCACTCGCTTCCTCGGAATTGCATCGAAGGTGAACTTTCGCGAAGCATCGAGACGCCGGCAGCGTCCGAGCGAAAGCTGGCGCCCGCGATGCCGCTCTTGCGGCGATTGCTCGACGGGCTGCAGCGATTGATCGGCGATCCCGCAACGGCTTCGTCAACGATTTTGCTGTGTCATAGCCCGGCGCGGTTCCATTTGCGGCGTCTGCTCGAGCCGTTCCCGCCGCGCATTGTAGTTCTCGCTCCCGCGGAAATACCGCCGGGCGTAACTGTGCAATCCCTCGGGGTGATCCGATGAGTCCCCACGAAATGCAAACGCTTGCGCCACGCGGCTTCAAGGATGCGGAAGAGCGAGAGCGGCTTCTGCTCGAGCACCTGCCACAGGTGAAATATATCGCCCGCCGGATTCATGACCGGCTTCCGGCGCAGGTGCCGCTGGACGACTTGATCCACGCTGGAGTCGTTGGATTGATCGACGCGGTTGAAAAATTCGATCCGCGCAAGAATGTGCAGCTCAGGTCTTACGCAAAATTTCGAATTCGCGGGGCCATCCTGGACAGCTTGAGAGAAATGGACTGGAGCCCGCGGCAGTTGCGTCGCCAGGCCCGCAGGATTGAGGAGGCCCACCGCGATTTGAAACTCCGCCTGGGGCGCGTGGCCAGCGAGCCGGAACTGGCCAAGGAAGTGGGAATGAGCCTCGAAGATTTTCAGCACTTGTTGGGGGAATTGCGCGGACTGGATTTGGGCAGTTTGCAGGCGGAGTTCAGGGACCCGCAGGCCGAGGAAGAGGTGGTGAGCTATCGTCCCGGCGGCACGGATAAGGACCCGTTCTTTTTGTGCCTGAATGGAGAAATAAGATCGCACATCGCGACCGCGCTCGAAGACCTGGACGAAAAGCAAAAGCAGGTCGTAACGCGATATTACCTGGAAGAGCTGACCATGAAGGAAGTTGGCGTGGTGCTGGGTGTGGGCGAATCGCGAGTCTCGCAAATTCATTCGTCCGCGATGGTTCGGCTGCGCGCCCGGCTCGCGGAACTTTTGCGCTCCCGCACGCATATACCGGTAGCTGCGCCCGCGAGGAAGTCGGTGCAAGGAGTAAGGGCATGGAAAAGATGCTGAGCCAGGAGGAAGTTGAAGCTTCATTCCGTATGTCGCCGGAGAGCCAGATTCCCGCCGGAGCGAGTTGAGGGCCTGTCTGCGCGTGAAGGGCGCGGAAAAAACAATTCTGGGTGTGAAAACGGCTGTCTGTATTCGGGGAGCCTGCGGAAAAATGCGCTACTGCAGAATCCAGCTGCCCTGTTTGTCTACGAATCGAAACCCATAGCGCGGGTAAGGCGTGTTGCACTCATCGGACCAGACTACATGCGCCCTCCCAACGCATCTCGTTTGTCCGCTAGTCAGATACACCTCGATCATGGAATCCTTCTTCAGCGCGGTCGTGCAGCCACACAGGAACCCGCTTTGACTGACATTCTCCGTCGCAGTCATTTCCTCGAATGGTTTTTCGTCGATATCGGTTCCTCGCAGCTTCAATATGACTCGCAGGCGAACGCGCACTTCGCTTCTCCGCTCGGGCTGGGCGCCGTGCAATACGCTGGCCAAGCCTGTTCGCAGCGCTTCGAAATCAACCGGTTTCTCGAAGTATGCCGTGGCGCCAAGTTCCTTACAGAATATTTTTGTCGATGCACCCGCCTCTCCACTAATGATTATGATAGGAATCAACTGCGTGGAAGTCATGGATTTCAATGTCCGGCAAAGCTCGAAGCCGGAATAATTGGGCATTCTTAGATCGAGTAGGATGACGTTGGGTTTGCCTTGCATGGTCATCGCAAGGGCCTGTTCCGGGTTTCCCGTATCAACGATCTCGTAGCGGTCTGCGAGATTTATTCGCAAGAGACGCCGCATGGCCTCCTCATCATCAACGATCAACAATTTATCCATGTTGCGTTTGCCTCCTATCTCCTCGATCTGGCGTCAATTCCGGCGACCGCCGACCGCCGACCGCTTCTGTGCCAGCCAGACTATCTGTTTCCTTCGTCTCTTTGCCTGCGTCCAATATCTCCCGGACTTTCCGCATCAGCTCTTCCTCTGTGAAGGGTTTGTGGAGTAAATGGATGCCTTCCTCGAGAACCCCATGACCGGCGATAAAGCTGTCCGTGTAACCGGACATGTAAAGCACATTCATCGCGGGATGTCGGGGAGCCAGTCGTTCCGCCAGTACGCGTCCATTTATTCCGGGCATCACTACGTCCGTGAGGAGGAGATGTATAGGGCCGGGGTTTTGCGCCGCTACCTGTTCGGCTTCAGCCCCGTCCGCTGCCGTAAGGACCTGATACCCGTTTTCCTTGAGAAACAACTTCGCCAGCATCCGCAGAGGTTCTGCGTCTTCGACCAACAAAATGGTCTCCGATCCCCGTACGGTCCGCGGCTCCTGGGCGCCCGCACTTCTGGTAGCAACGGGCTGTTCGATACGTGGCAAGTAAATCTTGAATAAAGCTCCCTTTCCTTCCTCAGATTCAACTGTGATGTAGCCATTGCTCTGTTTCACCACGCCATAAACAGTGGCGAGACCCAGTCCCGTTCCTTTATCTCGTCCCTTGGTGGTGAAAAACGGTTCGAAAATTTGCGCTTGGGTTTCCGGGTCCATCCCTAAGCCCGTATCCTTGACGGCCAGCATTACGTACTGGCCTGCGACGGAACCGGGATGTTCCCTCGTAAATGCCAAATCGAGTTCCGCGTTTTCCGTCTGGATTGTCATTTTGCCCCCGTCGGGCATTGCATCGCGCGCGTTGACAGCCAGATTCATCACGACTTGTTCGATTTGCCCGGTATCCGCCTTGACATGGCCGATGGTGGAGTCAAGCATCAAACGCAGCTGGATGTCTTCTCCGATGAGGCGGGGCAACATCTTTTCCATCTCAGATACAAGTGTGTTCAGGTTCAAAATAACCGGCTCTAGAATCTGCTGGCGGCTGAAGGCCAGAAGCTGCCTTGTCAATGCCACGGCGCGCTGACTGGCTTTCTCGATTTCCTCCGCGTACTCATGCATGGATTGGCCGGGAACCAGATTTCGTTTTATGACCTGAATGTAACCGAGGATAACCCCGAGGAGATTGTTGAAATCGTGAGCGATTCCTCCGGAAAGCCGGCCGACGGCCTCCATCTTCTGTGCCATGCGGAGCTGACGCTCCAGCACTCGTCGCTCGGTCACGTCTTCTGCAAAAACCTCGATATACGCGCTGCTCTCGTCTTTTACAGGCCAGCCGCTGCAACGCACCATAATGAAAGCGCCGTCTTTCCGCTTCCATTCGACTTCTACGTCCTTGAAATGTTGGTCTCGTTGAAACAGATCGTTTATTTTCTGGTACTCGGCATGATGGCGGTAAATGCCGCTTGTGAGGTTAACCGCTAACAATTCGTCCTGCGACTTGTAACCCAGCATTTTTTCGAGAGCCGGATTGACCATGAAGAGCTTCCCGGTCAGATCCGCCTTGAAAATACCGTACGGCGCATCCGCGACCACGGACCGGAAGCCCGTCTCCGATCGCTGGAGAGCCTCCGCCGCGCGCTTCCGCTCTGTGACGTTGCGATTCACAATGACTAATTTGTCGGAGTCACCTTCGGAATTGCGGATCACACTCGCTGTGGATTCGAGCACCCGCCACGTACCGTCCTTGTGGCGGAAGCGATACTCAATCGGGCGGCCCACGCCAGTCACCCGGGCCTCTTCTGCCGCCTCTTTGACGCGTTGTCTGTCTTCGGGGTGGATCTGTTCGAAGGAAGATGAGCTTCTTAATTCTTCCGCTGTGTATCCAAGAACCTTTTCGTAGGAAAAGCTGTTGTAAATCCGTTTGCCGTGGATGTCGACGACGGCGATTAGGTCAGCTGCATTCTCACTAATGAGCCTGAATAGCTCTTCCCGCTGGACCAAATTGCGGCGAATCCTGTTGATTTTTAATTGCTGGTACAGGGTATAAATGTCGAATAGTAGAACAAGTCCAAGGAGCCCCCTCACGACTTGCGGCAGAAACAGAAAAGTCGGTTCGTCGCTTTCGATTCCTACCGAACCTGGAAGCAGAAAGGAAGCCAGGCCAGCGGTCAGCAGAAGTGTTACCGATACAGCCGCCGACCACAGCCACCACTCGTGCCTTTCCATCTTGCCAAAATTCGCAGAGAGGGTCTCGGGTGACACCTTGCTCCCGGCCGGCGCCCCCCCACCGATTGTGGGACTCATTGAGGGTTACCGATTAGAGTCTGTTTCTCGCTCTTCCATGAGGTTATGAGAACACTGAGCATGGCTACCTCCATCTGCGCCAGGATGGCCCTCGTACCCTGTCTGCGGAATTTCCAGGTGATTTCACCAATGTCACTCCCGTTCACTCCGTAGAAGGTCCGGAAAATTCGGCAGGAGCGCCTAAATTTTCGAGGGACATGCCAGCGAGGGCCCCGCTGAAGTGGATCGCTGAGGTTTGCTCGTGAATGGTCTCCCAAGTCTCGTTCGGAATACTCAGGAATACGCCGGCCACGTGAGAATCAAATTGAATTCCCGCGTTGCGCTCAATTTCATTCCGCGCGTCTTGGAAAGGGAGAGCGGAACGATATGGACGGTCCAACGTCATGGCATCGACAGTGTCCGCCACTGAAAAGATTCTCGCGTTTAGCGGGATATTAAACCCTTTTAGTCCTTGCGGGTAACCACTGCCGTCCCAGCGCTCGTGATGGTTGAGGACAATTTCGGCGGCGCCAGCGAGGAATTGGATGCGTTTGACCAGGTCGTATCCAATCCGTACGTGCTCCTGCATGATCCTTCGTTCTTTCTCAGTAAGCGCTGCGGGTTTTAAGAGAATTGCGTCGGAGATCGCCAGTTTCCCGATATCATGCAGCCAAGCTCCCATCGCAAGACTTTTGAGTTGCTCAGGGGTGCCATTCATTTTTTTTAATATATTCATCGAGTACAAAGCTACGCGCCGGGAGTGTCCCGCTGTTTGGCCGTCGCGCAGGTCGATGGCCGCCCCAAGTGCGTCCAAAGTGTCCACATAACTACGCTCGACTTGCCCAAGAGCGCTCCGCAGTTGCACCGTGCGCTTGCAGACCATCTTTTCGAGATTCTGGCGATAATGTTCCACCTTTTGTTCCAGATATTGTTTGCGGAAAGCGCGCTCGAGGCTCACCAGGACTGTATCCGTCTGCAACGGCTTAATGAGATAGTCATCAGCCCCCTGACGCATAGCTCGCACCCCCAATTGAACATCGTCTATTCCAGTGGCCATCAAGAAGACCAAATGGGGGTAGTGCAGCCGAATCTCCGCAAGCAGCTCCATGCCGGAGAGTCCAGGCATATTTAGATCGGCAATTACTGCATCGATAGATTCCCTTTGGAGGATGTTGAGTGCCTCTTTGGCACTCGGGGCCGTTATGCATGCCATACCAGTCTTTTCCAGCATCACTGCCAGAACCTTCCGATGAGCGGGTTCATCGTCAACGATCAATAATCGAGCGCCCGAGCAATTCGCTGACGAGGTTGCGTCAACGCCTGGATCGCGGCGCAATTCCGGCGCGATACCTTCGATTGAGAGGTTCATGAGGTCTATTTGGTTCTCCAGTCACCATGCGCGAAATTGGATTGTGGTCAAATTCACATTGGGCCCAATCAATTCGCAATTGCAACGGAATAGCTTCCTGCACGAAACTGGCCAGCGTGCCCGAGTTTCAACAATTCCCGACGCCGGCAAATTCATCTACTTACAACTCTATCGACAAAACTGGACAGGTACTTTTGCGAAGAGGCACTTCAAGTAGGCAGCGATGTACCTTACTGGAACGCCGAGCTGGCAACCTGAAGCCTGTTTCATTTTCCATGGGATCACTTGCGACTGCGCGCCACGATTAAATTCACCGCGCAGCCGGACGACAAGATCTCGCATCAGAACGTTTCCTTCCACGTATGGTTCGCGGAAGCTCCCGCCGCTCCAAAGCCCGTGGAGAGGACTCTGCAGATTATTGAGCCCTAGATGGGCTTGTTGCGATTTGCCGGACTGGGGATTCTATTTATGTTCCACTTGCCGACTGTGCCGTGCATGGTTTCAGAATCCGAACTTTCCAGCGCTGTTGAGTCGTTTCGTCCTTTGGCCAGCGCTCCCACAGCGGTTTTCGAAAGTCCCAGCGAACCTCTGGAAATGGCGCGAACAACCTGGAGCTATGCCTAGCAGGTAGGTGCCAAGGGGGCGTGGGTGGCGCGATCGGGACGATTTATTTGGATTCGCGTGCAGACCCCGTTAGAGTACAAAGATATTTGGTTTCAATCACTTAGCGAACTTCAGTAATGGAACAACCGCCTGGAGGACAGGTTTTTCTATTCCATCCATCCCTAATGAATTAGCACTCCCTGCCGATGAAATTACTTGCGGGCCAATCGCTAGGAGGCGGATGCAAGTTTACGAGCAGACTCGGACATCCGCGCACATCGTCGTGGAGACCATGTCCCCTGAGGCACAAAAGCGTCGAAAAGGACGCTTGATGTCTATCCTTACCGAGGGACTGCCAACTCTTCCTAGTTATGTCTTCGAACTTAACACGCTGCTGAGTTCCGCGTCCGTGGATTTAAAGGGTGTTGGAAAAGTGATTCGCAATGATCCCGGCCTGTCCGCGCAGGTACTTCGGTTATGCAATTCTGCATTATTCAGTCTAAGACGTCGCGTATTGAGTATAGAGGAAGCCGCTATCCTCATGGGTTCGGAGCGGCTGCGGACTCTTGTTCTAACTTGCTCCATTATGGAGTTCGCGGGCCGGCAATTGCCGCGGGGCGAAGTGCAGACCTACTGGGCGCATAGCTTTTTGAGCGGCATGCTCAGCGAACGCATCGCGCGATGGTTGGAATATTCCGAGAGAGAGCAGGCCTATCTCGGGGGTTTGCTCCACGACATCGGTGCACTGCCTCTGCTGGTAGTAGCCAGGGAAGAGGGTAGCTTGAAAGGTGAGTCGAAGAGCGGGCCTTGGGGCGGGTCTCTGGATTCCGAAAAAATTTATTTTGGCATGAATCATTGCGAGGTAGGCCGCTGGATCGGCCAGGCGTGGAATTTTTTTCCATCCTTCATCGATGTTTTTGAGAACCATCATCATCCGCAACGCAGTGTCCGCGATCCGCGCCTGGTCGGAATCATCGCCGCGGCCGACCACTTTTGCGAACGTCATAGCATCGATCCAGTCACCGAGGGAGAGCCGACCGAACGAGCGGAAATAGAATCATACTTCGAGGACGAATTTCTCGCTCGGTGTCTCCCGCGGCTGGATGCCAAGGAGCGTTCCGAACTCACCGAGATGCTGGAGACCGAATACCTGCACCTGCTACCCGCGATTGAATTTAATAATCTGGCGGAGCAACCGCTGGGTGGAAGGAAATCCTGAACGGCAAATCCGGAGAATATGATGAAAAGACCTCGCGTTTTGATTGTGGATGATTCCTCGGTAATGCGCAAAATTGTGGAGAGGTCCTTGCTCCAAGCCGAATTGACAAAATTGGCCAATGGGGAAGAACTTATCATGTCCGCCTCAATTTATTGAATTATCTGAAGTGATTGTTTCCTCGGCGCGCCGCATAAATCGGAAAGCCCAATCCAGCGATGAAGACAGACTCCGGCTATGGGAAAATGACGGCACTGCGCAGGATTCAGCATTTCGGAATGCGCGTTCAAGTGGTTTGACTATAAGCGTTGACCCATCCCTGAAACCCGACGAGGTGTCGTCTTAGACTTTCCAACTGGAGCTTGCGCGCGAGCATGATGCAGTGGATTTTCTCCAGGGCGGATTGAAGCGCGCGGAGGTTCTTGACGTATTCCGCAACTTCATTGCGGGACCCGGCGTCGAGCGTCTCGCTGTGAGATGCGTCTCCGATTTCAGGAGCGAGATTGGAGAGGCGTTGCGACAGCGCTTTCAAATCGCCATCGGTGATCGTGTCGGTCCCGTTCACCAGATTTTCCACCCGGCGCAGGAAGTCGCGGAGCACCTGGTTGGCCGAAAGAAATCGTTCATGCTTTTGGTGATCCATTATGCGCTCCATTGAAGTTGAGGTTTATCGACGTCGTCCTTTTCGGGGCTGGCAGGTTCCGTAGCCGCGGCGTCGCCGGGGCCGGCGGTTGCCGGCGCCTGTTTCTGGTCAACCCGCGACTGCAGTTCCGCCTGAAACCATGCCTGGCTTACTCCGCTGTATAGCTCAATCAGTTCTTCGACGGCCTCGGGCGTAGCCTGGATGTTTGCTTGCACGATCATTCCGCGGGTCACGGAGTAAAACAGCGCGAATTGTTTCGCGGCCTCTCCGCCGCGCTCATAATCCAGTATGAATTGCAAGCATCCGATGACCAGGACGGCGTGATTGAGCTCAAAGACGCGGAAGGCTCGCTTTCGATCTTCGGAACGGGGTTTTCTTCCTCCACATGTACTATCGGCATCGAGTTCCCGGGCTTTAGTTCCGCGGCGCCTTGCAACTCATCAGCAATTGACCTATTGCGAACAAGAAGTATCTTCGGAGAAAGAACGGTCAATCTGCCTTGAGATATTGCGGCCCGACAGCTGCAGCCGCGACGCGTAGTTTTGTGGGGAGCACGAGCGGTGACAGGCAAATCCTTTAGTGTTCGGCGGTGCGCGGCTACACCCACGATCAGATACGAGCACTGACGTGCCTTCAGAGGTTTCCGCAGCCATGACCATCTCCATAAATCGGCGTTATTCGCAGGAGTTGAAAACTGCGCCCCGCAACCATTCCAGATTTCTCAGATTAACGATTTCTCATGCTCTGGCATTTTTGCCGGACGGCCCCTGCGCTGCTGCTTAATTTGCTGGTTGATTTGGGCATTATTCAAAAGTGTGCAAATGAAATGCCAGACACAAAGCATTTGGTATCCATCTCAACCCCTTATCCGATTCGCCGATGAGTAAGTCGGGAAGTGAAAGAGCGGGAGGGTGTGCCGTAACGGAACAAGATCCACGCCAGGGACACCATGATTCAACTCACACGCCTGAACGGTCAGCCATTGGTCATCACCCGCCGAATTCGATTGGACGACCGTCATGGTAAATGAAAGCATTCTCCAGAAGGATGAAGCGGCCGCTACGGAAAACTTGGGGGATCCGGCATGGATCCGCATCCGCGATTTGATTTACCAGGTGTCCAGAATATACCAGGCGGAGAACAAGTTCTACCTCCTTGTTGCGCGGGCCAATCGAAGGATGATCGTCGTCGGCGCGCGTTCTCCACGGGAATATCTGGAATATCTGACGGCCCGCCCGAATCGCGGCACGGAAATGAGAAACCTGCTGAATGAAATCACCCTCGGGGAGACATGCTTATTCCGGAGCAAGCCGCAGATCGACGCACTGCGCAGAGTCGTGATCCCCTCGCTGGCCAAGGCCAAGAAGAAAATGGCGTTCACGAAACTCCGGTTCTGGAGCGCGGGCTGCTCCACGGGCGAAGAGTCGTACACGCTGGCCATGATCCTGCTCGAAGAAACGCAGGCGTTGTTGAAGGGCTGGACGTTCGAGGTCATGGCTACGGACTTGAATGACCGGTCGGTGGCCAAAGCTCAGGAAGGTGTGTACAACGATTACGCCGTGCGGAACGTTCCTGCCGAATTCATGAGGAAATATTTCAGCAAGGCCGGATCGGAATTTCGGGTGGCGGATTCGGTGAAAGCCCACATCACGTTCTCGCGGCTGAACATGCTGGACGACAGCAAGATGCTTATTGTGCGTGGGCTCGATGCAATATTTTGCTGCAACGTCCTGATTTATTTTGACGGAAAATCCAAAGGCCGAACGATTCAACACTTTTTCAACGCTCTATTGCCCAACGGGTATTTCTTTCTCGGCCATTCCGAATCGCTGTATGGGATCAATGAAAAATTTCGTTTGGTCCACTTCCCAGGAGCCACGGCGTATTGGAAACCAATCGACAACATATCAAAAGCAGGGACTCCATGAAATCCGAAACCCTTGACCGCCTGCGTTCCCGGATCGTGAAAATTGGATCTATGCCGGCGATCCCGTTGGTTCTGCGCCCGTTGTTGCACTGCCTGGACCAGCCCGTCGAGCAGGTCGACGTAAATCGCATCGTGGAACTTGTTTCCTACGATAAATCCATTGCCGCACAATGTATTCGCATGGCCAATTCCGCCCTATTCATGCGCAACACTCCGGCCGAGACCGTCCGCTCGGCCGTGATGAGCCTGGGGATGTGGCGGGTCCGCGATTTGCTCTTTTCCAACTCGCTTTCGCAAGTCATTCCGGCCGATCGCTGGGTTGTCGACCCCGCCATGTTTTGGCGGCATTCCCTCGGCGTCGCGCTGGTCTGCCGCAAGTTCGCGGAAATGATTGATTACCCGGACACCGAGAAGGCTTATTTGGCGGGCTTGCTGCACGATATCGGCGTGGTCGTGAATTGTATGGTTGCTCCGGAGGAATTCCGCGCCACGATGGAAAGAGCCTCGCGCGAACAAATTCCATTGGATGAAGCTGAGCAGGCCACGCTCGGCTTTACGCACAGCGACTCGGGTCGAATCCTTGCCGAGGCCTGGAAAATTCCCTCCGAAATCGTCGATGCCATCGAACTTCATCATCAGATCGGAGATCCGGAGCGCGGCGGGCCGCTCGTCGCGCTGGTCCACCTCAGCGACTTGCTATGCCGCATGCGCGATTTGGGCTACGGCTACTACGAACCTCGCCAGGTCGATTTCGCCAATGAGCCAGGGTGGCTTTACCTGGTCATGAAATATCCGAGCATGGCCGAAATCGATTTAGCGCGATTCACATTCTCCCTGGATGAATACGCCAAGGAAGTCAGCGATCTCGTGGCGACCGTATTCGGGTCCTAGTGCGTATATCGAAAAGTTTACGACACTAGGAGAAAGTTCCGCGTTGACTTGAGCGATCCCGGGGAATAGATTCGGTTCGTTATAGCCTGTCGATCGAGTCGATAGGTCCGGTAGGATTTCCCCCTTCCCGCCGCTGCAATCAAATCGCCGATTTACCGAGAAGGGGATCTGTGTCCTCGGATTCTTCCGCGTTCGAAACGCTAGAGACTATGCGCAAGACCTCGACTGAGCGGGCCAAAAAGATGGCGCGCAAAAGGCTGCTGGAGCGAGCCGGTTCGTCCAAAGGCTTAGCCCGCCTCCGAACCGCGCCGGAACAGGAACATACGGCCGCGCAACAAGCCAGCAAAATGGCAGCGATCGGACAGCTTGCCGGCGGCATTGCCCACGATTTCAATAATCTTCTGACCGTGATCTTGGGCCACAGCGAGTTCTTGCTGAAGCGTGACGAGCCGCGTGAGAACTCTCGCGTGCGTGTCGAAGAAATCCGAAAGGCAGCCGAGCGCGGGGCGTGGCTCACCAGCCAGCTCCTGGCTAATAGCCGGAATCAAATTCTTGAGCCCGCGGTCCTGCAAATGAATTCCGTCCTCGAAGACATGGACGGGATCTTGCGTTGCATGCTCGGCGAAGACATCGCGCTCGACTTGGTTATGGATTCAAATCTGGGCTGGACCAAGGTGGACCGCGGAAAGTTGCAACAAATAGTGCTGAATCTGGCGGGAAATGCGCGCGACGCCATGCCGCAGGGAGGCCGTTTGCGACTGGAGACGCTCAATGCGTCGGTAAACCGGCACACTCCGGCAGTGCAGCCCTTTGTCGCCCCCGGTGAGTACGTCGCCCTCCTTGTGCGGGATACGGGAATTGGCATGGGTCCGGAGACTCGCGCGCGCGTATTCGAGCCTTTCTTCACTACCAAAGAAAAAGGGAAGGGGACGGGGCTGGGGCTCGCGACGGTCTATGGAATCGTGAAGCAAAGCGGCGGATACATCTGGGTGGAAAGCGAAGTCGGCGCCGGAAGCGTTTTCCAAACGCTCTTGCCGCGCGTCGCGCAGCCGGTTGATCCTCATGTGGTTCAAGAAGTGCTCGACTTCGGCTCCGGCGGCGAAACAATACTTTTGGTGGAAGACGATCCTGCCGTGCGGCGGACGGCTGCGGAAGTCTTGCTCGGCGCGGGCTATCGCGTGTTGACGGCCCCCAGCGGCGCAGACGCGTTGCGCATGGCCGCCAGACACGAAGGGCGACTGGACCTGCTGCTCACCGACATCGTCATGCCCGGTATGAGCGGTCCTGAACTCGCCCGTCAATTCATCGTTCAATTTCCCAGCGTTCGGATCCTCTACATGTCCGGTTACCCGGAAGACGCCATCGAAAAGCACGGCCTCCGCGGAAGGACGGTGCGAGTTTTGCAGAAGCCGTTCACGAACGAGACACTTGCGCGGAGCGTTCGCGAAGCCCTGGGGGCGGTGGCACAGGCTTCAGCCGGTGGGGGGTTCGTCCCTGCAAAGACCAAAACCCACAGGCTGAAGTATGTGCCACTGAAACCTGATTCGGGGAACGCACATCCTGCCACAGTCGTGGTTGACTTCCTGCCTTGCTGCTCTTGTAATGGATAACGCGAAACTATGAATTCCCCTTGCAGATTCTGTTCGTGAGCGGCGCCGGGACAGCCGTCGCCAGCCGCTTCGCCTCGAAGCGCTCGTCGTTTCTGGTGGCCTCCGGAATTTTCCTGAGCCGCATCGCGGGACTGATTCGCGATCGCGTGTTCGCGCATTACTTCGGGAATTCCGACGCCGCGGACGCATTCAAGGCCGCCTTCCGGATTCCCAACGCGTTGCAAAATTTGTTTGGCGAAGGAGTTCTTTCCGCGTCCTTTATTCCCGTATACGCCGCGCTGCTGGCGCGCGATGAAGATGAGGAGGCCCGCCGCACCGCAGGCGCCGTCGCGGCCTTGCTCGCGCTCAGCACCTCCCTCCTCGTATTATTCGGTGTTTTGGCAACCCCTTACTTGATCGATGCGATTGCGCCGGGATTCAGCGGCGAAAAACGGGAACTGACCATTCGGATTGTGCGTATCCTATTTCCCGGCGCGGGGCTTTTCGTTTTTTCCGCGTGGTGCCTGGGCATCTTGAACAGCCACCGGCGATTTTTTCTTTCCTACGCGGCGCCGGTGATTTGGAACGCGGCGATGATCGCCACGCTTTGGGGATTTGGCGCGCGATACGCGCAGTTTCCGCTCGCCATTATTCTGTCGTGGGGATCGGTCGTGGGCGCGGCGCTGATGGTGGTTATCCAGCTGCCTGTAGTGATGGGATTGCTGCGCGGACTGCATCTTTCCTTCGCGTTTCACCTCGAGAATGTCCGGACGGTAATCCGTAATTTTTTCCCCGTCTTTATCAGCCGGGGAGTGGTGCAGATCAGCGCCTACGTGGATGCGCTGCTTGCCAGCTTGCTGCCGACGGGGGCAGTCGCGGCGCTGGCTTACGCGCAGACGCTATACACGCTTCCGGTGAGCCTGTTCGGGATGTCGGTGTCGGCGGCGGAGCTGCCGGCCATGTCAGGCGCGGTGGGCGCGGAGTCTGAAGTCGGCGAAGTGCTGCGCGGTGCGGCTCAATGCGGGGCTGCGGCAAATTGCATTTTTCGTGATTCCATCGGTTGCGGCGTTTCTCGTGTTGGGTGATGTGATTGTGGCTGCAATCTACCAGTCCGGCCGCTTCACACATGCGGACGCAAACTATGTTTGGGGAATTTTGGCGGGATCGACGGTGGGGCTCCTGGCATCTACTCTCGGACGGCTCTATTCGTCAACTTATTATGCGTTGAAAGATACGCGCACGCCCCTGAACTTCGCGATCATCCGCGTGGTTTTAACGACGATTCTCGGATATCTCTCGGCGATTCCGCTGCCGCACATTTTGGGAATTGATTCGCGATGGGGCGTTGCCGGACTCACGATTTCAGCGGGGATTTCGTCGTGGATCGAGTTCACGCTGCTGCGTCGCACATTGAATCGGAGAATTGGCGCGACGGGTCTTTCTCCTGCGTATCTTGCGAAGGATTGGGGCGCTGCGCTGGTGGCCGCGGGGATCGGCCGCGCAATTTTGCTTGCGGTCAGTCATCGCAATCCGATCCTCGTCGCGATCGTGGTCCTCGGCCCTTATGGCATTGCTTATTTTGCGGGAGCCGCAGCGCTCGGCCTTCCCGAGGTTCGCGCCATTCTTGGATTGTTCTCCCGGATGCGTGCCCGGTCTTAACAGCCATTTTTCACAAATGATGCTGGGGGGCACTTTAGGTTGCGCGTCACCCATGCCGATACGGTAGCCGGATTCGGGGGTTGGTGGCGGAGGCTTCAGCCGGTGGCGTTTGGTCCTTGCAAGGACTAACCCCCACAGGCTGAAGCCTGCGCCACTTAAAGCTCGGAATTTACCTGGCTGATTTTTCTTGAGTTGCCGCTGCTTCCGCCGCTTCCGCGCAGGTGAATCCGGCGGGGCCGCGCGCAGATATTGCGCGGGCCAGCTGATTTTTTGTTTCAATTCGCGCGCGGCTCGCAGAGGCCAGTAAGGATCGCGCAGGAATTCGCGCGCCATGCAAACCAGGTCGGCCTGATTTTTGGCGATGATGTCGGCGACCTGTTCTTTCGTTTCGATCAAGCCGACTGCGGCGGTCAGAATGTTGGCGTCGCGGCGGATGCGTTCGGCGAACGGAACCTGAAAGCCTGGGCCGGCGATGATTTTCTGATCCACGGCGAGTCCCGCGGAGGAGCAATCCACCAGGTCCACGCCCAGAGGCTTGAGCTGCTTGGCCAATTCCACGGCCTGGTCCAGGTCCCAGCCGCCTTCCTTCCAATCCGTGGCCGAGATTCGAATGAAAAGCGGAAGATTTTCCGGCCAAACTTTGCGGACCGCGGAGACGATTTCCCGGCCTATCCGGGTGCGGTTTTCGAACGAACCGCCGTACTCGTCCGTCCGGAAATTGCTGAGCGGGGAAAAGAATTCGTGGGCCAGGTAGCCGTGCGCGGAATGAATCTCCAGGACTTGAAAGCCGGCTTCCAGGGCTCGGCGCGCGGCCTGCGCAAAGGCGTCCACGACGCCTCGAATCTCTTCTTTCGCCATGGCCCGGGGCATGGGATAGGTTTCCGAGAAGGCCACAGCGCTTGGCGCTATGGGCACCCATCCGCCATCCTCCAGCGGAATCTTGCTGGAGCCTTCCCAGGGCCTCTGCGTGCTGCCTTTGCGTCCTGCATGGGCGAGCTGCATTCCGGGCACAGTCCCTTGACTCTTCAGGAATCGAACGATGCGTGAGAGATACTCGACGTGCGCGTCCTTCCAAATTCCGAGGTCCTCGGGGCTGATGCGGCCTTCCGGCGTCACGGCGGTTGCTTCCGTAAAGACTATGCCGGCGCCGCCGATGGCGCGGCTGCCCAAGTGCACTAAATGCCAATCGCTCGCGAAGCCATCCTGGCTGGAATACTGGCACATCGGAGAAACGACAATGCGATTTTGCAGCGTGATTCCGCGAATCGATAGGGGATCAAATAAATGGGCCATGTTCTCCTCTTGAAAATTTGGGTATCGTACGAATCGCTCTGCACTCGGGTGTCTTCATCCGGTACTGCAACTCGCGATATTGGATGATCCTCAAGCCCGGTCCGGTGCAGCGGGATATTGTACAGTCTGTCAGCGCTCATTGCCTGAAATTCGTAGGGCCTGGACGAAAGTTGTTTTCTGTAAGGCCCTGTTGCGGTGAAGGTTTTGGTAGCGCCGGCGTCCCGCCGGCTCTGTGCTTTTTTTAAAACTCGAAGACTGCCGGCAAGATGCGGGCGTTACAAAGGCCCGGAGTTTCGCGCCCTGAGCCAATAATGAAAACGGAAACATTTATTCGCCGTTCTCGAATTAGCGCTCCTGCCGGCGACGTGTATGCGTGGCACGCCTTGCCGGGGGCGCTGGAGCGGCTCACGCCGCCCGGGGAACACGTGAAAGTAATTGAAAAAACCGGCGGAATCGAACGGGGGGCGCGCGTGGTGCTGCAATTTGGGCGATGGCCATTCCGGCGCCGCTGGGTTGCGGAACATCAGGACTTCGAAGAAGGCCGCTACTTTTCCGATGTTCAGGTTTCCGGGCCGTTTGTGTACTGGAAGCATACGCACACATTTGAACCGGACGGACCGTCCGCATGTTTTCTTGAAGACCGCGTGGAATATGCCCTTCCGTTCGGCATTCTGGGGCGATGGCTTGGCCGGTGGTATGTGCGCCGAAAGCTGTTGAAGCTTTTTGCATATCGGCACGAAGTTACGGCCCGCGAGGTAAAGATGCGTGGCAACTAGTGGGACAGGCTTCAGACTGTTGGTTTCGTCCTAGCAAGGACCAAACCCCACAGGCTGAAGCATCTGCCACTAGGCGCGCTTCAATCGGTTTCTTGCGTGACGATGTGCACATCTACTGCGGGGGCGTCGCGCAAAAAGCGGTGGATGGCGGTCATGTACAGATATTTCCTCCACCCTTCGACCGCGGAACGGCCGAAAATCACCTGGGTCACATGTTTTTCGCGAACAAACGCCGCCGTGGCGGAAGACACATCCTTGCCCGTCAATTTCACGACCTTGGCGCCGAGGCTTTCCGAAAATTGAATGTTGGCGTTGAGCGAATTTTTATCCTGCTCGGACGTATCGTGGCCGATGTCCACATAGATGGCGTACAGCTCGGCGTCCATGCGGCGCGCCATGCGGGAGGCGCGCGCGATCAAATATTGCGCCCGGGGATTCGAGCTGAAGCAAACCGCAATTCGCTCCCGCACCGGCCACGGGTCATGGATTTCTTTCTGCTCCATGTAGGTTTCCAGGCTGCGGTCGACCTGTTCGGCCACCTGGCGCAGAGCCAGCTCGCGAAGGGCGATGAGATTTCCTCTGCGGAAAAAATTTTTCAGCGCCTGGTCCACTTTTTCGGTGTGGTAGACCTCACCGCGCCTCATGCGGTTCTGCAGGGCTTCCGGCGTCAAGTCGACCATGACGATTTCGTTGGCGTGTTCCATCACCCAATCCGGCACCGTTTCGCGGATTTTGATCCCGGTGATGGCGCCCACGGTGGGGGCGATGCTTTCGAGGTGCTGCACGTTGACCGTCGAGAGCACTTCCATTTTCGCTTCGACCAGATCCAGCACGTCTTCATACCGCTTGCGGTGTTTGCTTCCCGGTATATTGGTGTGCGCCAGTTCGTCGACGAGAACCACCCGGGGATTTCTGGCCTTGATGGCTTCGGGGTCCATCTCCTCGAAGATCGTGCCCTTGTATTCGATTTTTCGGCGGGGCACCTGTTCGAGCTGGGAGGCCAGCTCGGCGATGCCCTTTCTTCCGTGGGTTTCCACGAAGCCAATGACCACGTCTTCTCCGCGGCTTCGCCTCCGGATGGCTTCGCTCAACATGCTGTAAGTCTTGCCCACACCCGGGGCATAGCCCAGGAAGAGCTTCAGGATTCCCTCGGTGCGCTCCTTGGGGGAGACCTCTTCCAGCCACTGTTCCGGTGTTTTTGTCACGCTAGATATTCTCGTTCATTCCGCCCCAGAAATGCTAGGCTAGAATCGGACTGTGACTAAAAATCTGCCCACGACCATCGCTCGATATGCCGCTGCGCTGGCTGCCGTCCTGGCCATCACCTATTTTTACCAGCACACGCACCGATTTAATGCGACCACCATCGCATTCACGTATCTGCTTGCCATCCTCGGAGTTTCCGCAGTTTGGGGACTTGGGATTTCCGTGTTCATGTCGCTATCTGCGACGCTGGCATACAATTATTTTTTCCTGCCTCCCGTTGGGACTCTGACCATCGCAGACCCTCAAAACTGGGTCGCGCTTTTCACATTTCTGGCCACTTCGATTCTTGCGAGCGACCTCTCTTCGCGGGCGCGCAACCAGGCCGCGGAGGCGAACCGCCGGCGTCATGAAGTGGAGCGCCTGTATAAATTCAGCCAACGCCTGCTAAGCGCAGGAAATCCCATCGAATTGCTGAACGCCATTCCCCGCCAGATCGTGGAGTCGTTCGAGGTGGGTGCAGCGGCGCTGTTCCTTGTCGGAAAAGCAGAAAGTGTACCGCTCCGGAATGAACCTGCCGCAGCTCGACGCGGCCTTTTTGAAAGCGGTTGTCGCGCGCGAAGAGTTGCAGATCGATGCCGAGCACAGCGTCTGTTTTGCTCCGCTACGGCTCGGCTCGCGGATTCTTGGCAGCATGGGAATTTCCGGACCTGTCTTGTCGCGGGAATCTCTGGAGGCCATGGGCACACTGATCGCCGTTGCCATCGAGCGGGCCCACGCCATCGAAATGGTAGGGAAGACGGAGGCGGCCCGCGAGGGCGAACGGCTGAAGTCGGCCCTGCTGGACGCGATCACTCACGATTTCCGAACGCCGCTCACGTCCATGAAGGCTTCGGTAACCACGCTGCTTTCCCCGGCCAAGCTTGACGGCGGCCAGCGGGACGAACTGCTCCATATCATCGATGAGGAATGCGACCGGCTGAACCGCCTGGTAGGGGAAGCCGCGGAGATGGCGCGTCTGGAAGCCGGCGAAGTCAAACTTCAGCTGGAAGCCGTTCGGGCGGAGGATTTGATTTCCGGCGCGCTGGAAGTTTGCAAGGGCGTCCTGGGGACCCGGCCGATCCGCATAGAATTGAAAAATCCGGACCTGCAAGTGCGCGCGGACGTGGCGCGCGCAAAAGAAGTGCTCGTCCATTTAATCCAGAATGCAAATTTGTATTCCTCTCCGGACCACCCCATCACGATGAGCGCGGAAGAAAAAGATGAATTCGTTCAGTTCAGCGTGGCCGACCAGGGGCCGGGGATCAGCGAGGCGGAACTCGGGCTCATCTTCGATAAATTTTATCGCGGCACCGACCAACGCTATCGCGTGCAGGGAACGGGCATGGGTCTGCCCATCGCAAAAGCGATCGTCGAGGCGCACGGAGGAACGATCGGGGTGATCAGCCAGGTGGGACACGGATCTGTATTTTCTTTTACTTTGCCGATTCTTCAGGAGGACAACGGAACAAAAATGAGCACACCCACTATCTTGGTTGTGGACGACGAACCGCAGATTCGCCGTGTGATGCGGACGACGCTGTCGAGCAACGGCTATACCGTGCTGGAAGCGCGAAGCGGGGAGGAAGCGCTTGAAACTTATGCGCAAGGAGCGGCCCGAACTGGTCCTGCTGGACGTGAATATGCCGGGCAAAAGCGGCCTCGAAACTTGCCGGGAAATTCGCGACCAATCCGACGTCGCCATCATCATGCTGACCGTCAGGAATACGGAGCATGACAAAGTGCTCGCGCTCGACGCGGGGGCCGATGACTACGTCGTGAAGCCTTTCGGCATGGAAGAGTTGCTCGCGCGCATACGCGCGGCCCTGCGGCGCACCGCTTCGGCTGAGCCTGTCCCCACGTACGTTTCGAGCGATCTGGAGATTGATTTCGAGCGCAGGAAATTGCTGGTCCAGGGCCGCCCCGTGCGGCTGACGCCGAAGGAATTTGAGCTTCTTCGCCACCTGGTGGCCAGCCAGGGCAAGCCTCTGGAGCACCGGCGCCTCTTGCAGGCCGTCTGGGGGCCGGACTACGGCGACGAGACGGAATACCTGCGCGTGTTCATCAACCAGCTGCGGAAGAAGATCGAGCCGGACCCCGCCCATCCCGAAGTACATCCACACGGATCCGTGGGTGGGCTACCGGTTTGAGCCTGCCGGCCCCGCTGCCAGCAAACCGAAGAAGAGCAAGTAGGACGGGCTGCAGCCTGTCTGGTTTTGAATTTTGTCGAGCTGGCAGAGTTCAAAAAAGAGGACAGGCTGAAGCCCGTCCTACTTTTTCATCGGATGCGTCGTATCCAAATCCAAATTCAATTCCAGCACGTTGACGCGGGGCTCGCCGAGGAATCCCAGCTGACGGCCTTCCGTGTGATTGGCGACAAGGGCACTGACGTCGGCTTCGCTTATGCCGCGCTCGCGAGCGATACGCGGAACCTGGAAGGCAGCGGCTTCCGGAGAAATGTGCGGGTCCAGTCCCGAACCGGAAGTCGTGACCAGGTCCATCGGAACAGGAGTACCCGGATTTTCGGCCTGGGCCTTCTGAATGTCCCCGTTCATTCGATCTATCAACATCTTATTCGTAGGTCCGAGATTCGAGCCGCCCGAGTTGCCGGCGTCGTAGCCGGTGCCAGCCGCGGAAGGACGCGAACGAAAATATCCGGGCGAGGAAAACGGCTGGCCGATGAGGCGCGATCCGATGAGTGTGCCGTTGGAGGTGATCATGCTGCCGTTGGCTTGCCTCGGGAAAGATCAGCTGCGCCAACCCCGTGACCACGAACGGGTAGATGATACCGAGCAATACTGTCGTCACTACGGTCATCAGAATGGAAGTTACCAAGTGCTTTTTCATGGCGGATTCCTCAACTTCGGTCCTCAGGCCCAGCCAATCGTGGTGATGATCATGTCGATCAGCTTGATCCCGATGAAGGGCGCAATGATGCCGCCTACACCGTAGACCAGCAGATTCCATCGCAGCAACGCCGAGGCGCCCATGGGACGATACTGCACGCCGCGCAGTGCCAGCGGCACCAGAGCAACGATAATCAGGGCGTTGAAAATGACTGCAGACAAGATTGCCGATTCCGGAGTCTTCAGCTGCATGATGTTCAGCGCCTCGAGCACCGGGAAGGCTCCCGCGAACATCGCGGGTATGATTGCGAAATATTTGGCTACGTCGTTGGCCACGGAAAACGTGGTCAGCGCGCCGCGAGTGATCAGCATTTGCTTGCCGATTTCCACCACTTCGATCAGCTTGGTCGGATTGGAATCGAGGTCGACCATGTTGCCCGCTTCCTTGGCCGCCTGCGTGCCTGCGTTCATCGCCAGGCCTACATCCGCTTGCGCCAGCGCGGGCGCGTCATTGGTGCCGTCCCCGGTCATGGCCACCAGTTTGCCTTTGGCCTGTTCCTTGCGGATCAGAGCCAGCTTGTCTTCGGGCTTGGCCTCGGCCAGAAAATCGTCGACTCCGGCTTCCTGTGCAATGGCTGCCGCGGTGAGACGGTTGTCTCCCGTGATCATCACTGTGCGGATTCCCATGGCGCGGAGGTGATCGAAACGCTCGCGCATGCCGCCCTTGACGATGTCCTTGAGGCGCACGGTGCCCAGCACGCGGTTGTCGGCGGCGACCAGCAACGGCGTCGCCCCGGAGCTGGCAACTGCCTGCACGACTTCATCCACGTTCGTCGGCACCGTGCCGCCACTTCTCCATGACATATTTCTTGATCGAATCTGGAGCGCCTTTGCGAATGGCGCGGCCATCGAAATCGACGCCGGACATACGCGTCTGCGCGGTAAAGGGAATGAATGTGGCATCCAGGGAGGAAAGAGGCCGCCCGCGCAATCCGTATTTTTCCTTTGCCAGCACGACAATCGAGCGCCCTTCGGGGGTTTCGTCAGCCAGCGAGGCGAGTTGCGCCGCGTCGGCCAGTTCCGCGTCGGTCACGCCGGGAGCGGCGATCAATTCCGTGGCTTGCCGATTGCCGAGCGTGATCGTTCCGGTTTTGTCGAGCAGCAGAGTGTCCACGTCGCCCGCGGCTTCCACGGCGCGGCCTGACATGGCCATGACGTTTCGCTGAATGACGCGGTCAATTCCCGCAATGCCGATGGCGGAAAGCAGTCCGCCGATCGTCGTCGGAATCAGGCACACCAGCAAGGACCACAGCACGAAGGCGCTTTGCGGCGCGCCTGAATAAATGGCCATGGGCTGCAGCGTGGCCACGGCCAGCAGGAAGATAATCGTGAGTCCAGCCAGCAGAATGTTCAGCGCGATTTCGTTGGGTGTCTTCTGGCGCGATGCTCCCTCGACCATTTTGATCATACGGTCGAGAAAGGTCTCGCCGGGATTCGATGTGATGCGGACTTTGATTTCGTCGGAGAGCACGCGCGTGCCGCCCGTGACCGCCGAGCGGTCGCCGCCCGATTCGCGAATGACCGGCGCGGATTCGCCGGTGATGGCGGATTCGTCCACCGAGGCCACGCCTTCGATGACTTCGCCGTCTCCCGGAATAAATTGCCCCGCAGTGACCACGACCACGTCGCCCGAGCGCAAATTCGACCCGGGCATTTCCACCGTGCATCCATCGGGTTTCAATTTATAGGCGATGGTTTCCGTGCGAGCCTTGCGCAGCGTGTCCGCTTGCGCTTTGCCGCGCCCTTCGGCCATGGCTTCGGCGAAATTGGCGAAAAGCACCGTGAACCACAGCCAGATCGTAATTTGAAACTCAAATCCAAACCCGTGCGTGTGGTGCAGTACGTGGCTCACCAGCTCCACGGTAAGCAGAGCGGCGCCAATCTCGACGACGAACATGACTGGATTCTTCATCAGCGTGCGAGGATTCAGCTTTACAAACGAATCCCACGTTGCCCGGCGGGCAATTGCGCCGTCCCAGATCGACTTGCCTTTCCTCGCTTGGGCTGTCATGTCTTCTTATTTTCCTTAGAAAGTCTTTCCCGCGTACATCAGCAGGTGCTCGAGGATCGGGCCCAGGCTGAGTGCCGGGAAAAAAGTCAGTGCGCCAACGATCAAAATCACGGAGATCAACAGGCCGGTGAACAGCGGCGTCGTCACCGGGAAAGTACCGGAGGATTCCGGAACATGCTTTTTACGCACCAGGCTGCCGGCAATCGCCAACACCGGAATCACCATGAAAAACCGACCGAATAGCATCGTCGAGGCGAGGGTCGAGTTGTACCAAAGAGTGTTGGCGCTGAGGCCGGCGAACGCCGAGCCGTTGTTCGCGCCGGCTTCCGCGTACGCGTAAAAAATTTCCGAAAGCCCGTGCGGCCCCGCATTCGCAAGGCTCGATACGCCGAATTTTGGAGACCAGGGAAATGGCGGTATATCCCAGCACGAATAGCGGGTAAATCAGCACGGTCAACATGGCCATTTTTACGTCGAACGCTTCGATCTTTTTGCCCAAATATTCCGGCGTGCGGCCCACCATCAGTCCTGCGATAAATACGGAAAGAATGATGAACACGATGATTCCGTAGAGGCCGGAGCCGACACCTCCGAAAACAACCTCCCCCAAAAGGATGTTGATCAATGGAATCATCCCGCCGAGGGGTGTGAAGGAATCGTGCATCGAGTTGACCGCGCCGCAGCTTGTGTCCGTGGTCACCACGGCCCACAGCGCGGAGTTGGCAATGCCGAAGCGGACTTCCTTGCCTTCCATGTTTCCCGCCGGCTGCACATGGTTGGCCGAGGTTTGCACGAGCGGATTTCCGCGGGCCTCGGCCGAATACGCCGCCATGACTCCCACCAGAAACAAAATCGCCATGGCGCACCACACCGCCCAGCCGTGGCGCGGCGAGCCCGTCATTTGTCCCAGCGTGTAGGTCAACGCCGATCCGATTGCGAAAATCAAAACCAGCTCGAAGAAGTTCGTGAGGGGCGTGGGGTTTTCATACGGATGAGCGCTGTTGGCGTTGAAAAAACCGCCGCCGTTGGTTCCCAGCTCCTTGATCATTTCCTGCGAGGCGGTGGGGCCGAGCGCGATGGTTTGTTCCTTTATGATTTGTGTTGTGGACTTTCCGGCGGAGTCGGTGGTCTGCACGGTTTGCGGATCCACGAGCTCGGCGGTCGCGTAGGGCTTGAAGTTTTGCGGCACGCCCTGCCAGACGAGCAACATGCGCGCCCAAAATACAAATCGGCATCAACACCCAGAACGTGGCTCGCGTCATATCCACCCAGAAGTTGCCGAGCGTATCCTGCTCGCGCCGCGCGATCCCGCGGACAATGGCGATGGCCAGAGCGATTCCCACCGCCGCGGAAATAAAATTGTGGTACGCGAGGCCCGCCATCTGCGTCAGGTAGGACATGGTTGTTTCCGGTGTGTACGCCTGCCAGTTTGTGTTGGTTGTAAAGGACGCGGCAGTGTTGAAGGCCAAGTCGGGGGCTACACCCGGAAGATGTTGCGGGTTCAGTATCTTCAGGTGACCTTGTATGCGCTGCAGGACATACAACACGAACATGGTTACGCCGCTGAACATCAGCATCGCGCCGGCGTATTCGGTCCAGCGCATCTCTTTGGTTTCATCGACGCCTGTCAGGCGGTACACCAGCTTTTCGATGGGGCGCATGATCGGATCGAGGAAAGTTTTATCCCGATTGAAAACACGCGTCATGAACGAGCCCAGCGGTTTTGTGAGCGCCAGCACTACCAGCAGAAAGAGCAGGATTTGGAACCAGCCGTTGTTTGTCATAGTTAGAATTTTTCCGGACGCAGCATCGCGTACACTAGATAGACAAGCAAACCCGCACACACCGCCAGCGATACGACCGTATCAAACATTTTCCTTACCTCAATGCGTCGCAGAATTTCACGTACAGAACCGACAACACAAAAAAGACCAGTGTCGAGATGGCAAAAATCGTGTCCAGCATCGCCGCCCTTCCTTCCTAACTCCCGGAGCATCATATCTCGCAAGCCGGGCACATGCTTTGCTAATCCTGTGGACAAACCTCTGACTCCAGCCTTGGAAGCCCTTATGAGGCCACCTTGCGAGTCGGCTTGTCAATATATCGGTCTCTGCGCCGAAACGGAATCACAGAAACGCCGCCCTGGGCAGAGTGAGAAATCGGGTGGGTCACGACGACCACGTTAGCCCAGTCCCGCCGCCAATATTCTGCCGCGTACTTCCGGCCATTGCTGCTCGGCCGGTGCCCCTCTTTCCAGAAGTTGGCCAGCACGTAGAGCAGAAAAACGACCCCCAAGCCATTCAAAATAAGAAAGATTGTCATGGCCATTGGACCCCCTTCCGGCGCTGCACGAGCACCTCATGAATCCGGCATCCCTTCCGTTCCCTGCCTGGGAATGCCCGAAATCGCGTCACATCAAGCAGTTGAATTTGGGTGCCAAATGTACCGTTTTGAGGCCTCTCACGCTGTGCGCGTTGTCGCACTTCACCTCTTACAGATCAACCTTTCAGCTTCTACCTTCCTCTGAAATCATGCGTCTTCTGGAGTTAGGAAGTCGTGCACAGCCCATAAGGATTCTGTAAGACGGCGAAAAGTGCGGGTAAGGCCTCTTGTTCCAACCAGCTAGGGCCTCTACAATGGATGCTTCTTGTTTATGCCTTCTTCCCATCAAAGGCCCCATCTCGGACGCATCGCGGCATTTTTGTTTCTGGCGCTTCTGGCCCCGGCCGGCGCGCACTCGCAGGAGCGTGCGGACTGCCGCGCGTTCCGCAGCGCCATTCTTCATTCCTCGGTGCGCTATTGCGTTTATCTGCCGGCCAGTTATTCGGCCGCGGATGCGAAGACCAGAAAATACCCGGTGTTGTACCTGCTGCACGGACTCGGCGGGAACGAACAGTCGATTGCATTGGATGGAGAGTGGACTGCTTTGCAGGATTTGCGCCACGAAAACAAGGCAGGCGAATTCCTGGTCGTGGCGCCGGATGGCTGGGACACGTTTTATATCAACTCACGGGACGGCAAGACTCCTTACAGTGATTTCTTTGTTCGCGAATTTGTTCCGTTCGTGGAACGCACCTATCGGGTCCGGAGCGAGCGCGCCGCGCGCGGAATCACCGGTTTTTCGATGGGCGGATACGGAGCGCTGCGAATGGCGTTTGCGCATCCGGATCTGTTCGGTTCAGTCAGCGCGCATAGCGGGGCATTGATGCGAGCACCGCCTCAGGGAGTGAGCGCCGGCGCTTCGTCCGGCAATCTGGCGGCGCAGCTGCTCGCAAAAGTGTTTGGCAATCCGATCGATCGGGAATTCTGGGAGTCTGAACAGCCCGTTCGTGCTGGCGCGGAAAAATGCGGCCGCGCTTTTGAAAATGAAGATTTATTTCGATTGCGGCACGGAAGACTCGTATGGCTTCTACCGCGGGGCGAGCGAACTGCACGAGACACTCGATTCCCTCAAAATTCCGCACGAGTTCCACCTCTACCCGGGCGGCCACAGCGTTTCCTACTTGCGGGCCCACCGCGATGCTTCCTTTGAGTTTCACTGGCGCGAATTCAGTTCGGCAAAATGAATCGAGAAAAAGCGGGGTCCTGCCCGGAGCGTGTTTCCGGCTCCGGTAGGATCACTGTGAGTCATGGTTCATGACATTTTTCTTGATCATCGAGATAGCGATAGGGTAGGATCCCTCTCACGCGGTGAAGTCCTCCCCCTCCAGGATCCCGCGCAGAAGCCGTTCATAGGATGATTTTGGGCATCCTCCTTCTCTCAGGCCGCAGCGGGAAGCCTCGGTCGCTAAGACCTCACGGATATCTTCCGCGTTCGTAACGGGCGTCCGTTCCCGGCCCCGCTGACGACTGAATGGGAGGCGCCCGTGCGTACAATTATTGCAACAACGATCTTCGTCTTCTTTTTTGCGGCATTTTGCCCGCCGCTCGTGGCGCAGACCGTTCCCCCTATTTTCCTGTTTTCGTTGGAAGGCAAAGGGACACCGGCCGGCACGATTCACGTTTACAGCGTGAACTCCTCGACGGGCGCCATAACAGAAGTTGCCGGTTCGCCGTTCAACGCCGGGCTGATACCAGAGCAGCTTGTTGTCGATCCCACGGGAAGATTTGTATACGTCACGAACGAACAGTCCGAGGATGTAACGGCGTTTTCAGTCGATGCCTCCACGGGCACGCTGACGGAGTTACCCGGATCGCCGTATTCGATTGGAACTCCGCCTAATACGTCCGCACCGGTCACTTCCGCCGTTGACCCGACCGGCCGGTTCTTCTATGTTTTTGCGACCAGCCGCCTCGACGGCCTGACCGATGAACTCCTCTACGAATACACAATTGACAGTGTCACGGGAGTCCTGACTGCTGCGGCTTCATCCCCAACGATCTGGGAATCCGGGAACGGGATCCTCATCGCTTCGATTGCTTTTAATCCATCGGGCAGTTACGCGTATTTGGGTCAAGTAGTGGGCGGCAATGCGGGAGAGCCGACCTTGATTTGCACTGTTGATTCCAGCAGCGGGGCGCTCACGAGAGTCGGGTCGACCCAGCCTGCAATTGCGGGGGAAGCGAGCCAAATTGCCGCATCTCCGGGCGGCAGTTTTCTCTATTCGATTGATTCCGCGTCGAATCAAGCCGATGCCTTTACCATCAGTCCTGCGAGTGGGGCGCTCTCCGAAATTCCGGGATCACCATACGTGGTGCCAAACAATCCGTCTTCGCTGGTCGTGCATCCGACGGGGAATTTTCTATATGTTGTAAACAAAAATCAGTCTTACCAGTCGACCAATCCTCCAAGCCAATATGACGGAAGTATCTCCGCTTTTGCCGTTGCTTCCGGGACTGGGGGGCTCACGCAAGTAACCGGCTCGCCCTTTGCGGCGGGGATCAATCCCAGCTCCATAGTTGTCGACCCCACGGGCAATTTTGCCTATTCGACGTCGACCATGTATACGTCTGCCACGACCTCGTTCGCGCAAATCCTGGGTTTCTCCATCGACCCTTCTTCCGGGGTCCTCACGCCGTTGTCCTGGTCACCTTGGGCGGATTCGACGGAATTTACTTTCGGCTACCAGTTGGCGATCGCTTCCGGCCCGTCGACGACGGCGAATCCTGTGCCCATGATTTCTTCACTTTCACCTCCTTCGACGGCCGCGAGCGACACCGCGTTCACTTTGCAAATCAATGGAGCTAATTTCGTGAGCGGATCCACGGTGTATTTTGGAGGGCAGGCACGTGCCACGACGTTTGTAAGCTCGACGCAATTGAACGCCAGTATTCTCGCCAGCGATATTGACAACGACGGGACCGCGGTAATCTATGTGTTCAACCCTCTCCCCGGTGGCGGTGCTTCGACTTCGGTCGAATTTCCCGTGTTCGCTCTTTCACCGATAATTTCATCTCTCCAACCATCGAGCGTAGCCGCTGCCGGCCCCCCCTTCGCATTGTCCGTAAACGGCTCAAACTTCGTGACCAGTTCCGTCGTGAATTTCAACGGCACTCCGCAGACAACCTCGTATAACGGTCCATCATTACTCACAACGGTGATTTTAAGCGATGAAATTGCATCGCCCGGAACTGCCAGTATCACGGTGACGACCCCAACAAACGGCGTCCCCGGCGGCGGGGCTTCCAACGCGGCTACGCTCACGATTACTCCGGCTAACGCTCATCCCGCGATTACAACGATTTCTCCGGCCAGCGCGACTGCGGGAGGGCCGGCATTCACTCTCACCGTGAATGGAAGCGGCTTTGTGCAGGGTTCACAAGCCAATTTTAACTTGAACAATGTGCCCACCACGTTCGTCAACTCCACGCAACTTACAGCTGCCATTCCGGCGAGCGCGATTGCCATCCCGGGTAACCCCTACGTGATAGTGACGAACCCGGACGGCTTCGTTTCCCCGTCGGTGACGCTTCCGGTCAACAATCCGCAGCCTGGAGGAATTTCCGTTTTTCCGCCGAGTCTCCCCGCAGGCAGCAACGCGCTCAAGTTGAATGTCACCGGCACGGGCTTTACGCCAGAATCCGTTGTCCTTGTAAACAGCAGCTCGCGTATGACAACTTTTGAGAGTTCCACTCTGCTGCTCGCCACGTTGCAGCCAAGTGATCTTTCGCATGGAGGAACGCTGATCATCACGGTGATGAACCCGCCCCCTGGCGGCGGCTC
This sequence comes from uncultured Acidobacteriota bacterium, assembly GCA_963813185.1. GTDB lineage: Bacteria > Acidobacteriota > Terriglobia > Acidiferrales > UBA7541 > Palsa-360. Next base: position 62,952 of record CAWEYA010000014.1, on the reverse strand, counting down.
GACGGCCGACATCAGTTTTCCAGTGTCGGACTACACAGTGACCCCGCCCAGTACTACTCCTCCAATCACGGCTGGGCAGACGGCGACTTTCGCTCTGGTCGTTTCGTCCATGGACGGCACGTTCTCCAATTCAGTCACGTTTGGCGTTTCCCAATCAACTTCCTTGCCTGCAGGCACGACGATTTCCTTTGCGCCATCTGCGACCATCACTCCGGGCGCTACTCCGCAAACTGTCACCCTTTCAATCACGACAATGCCGCATACGGCTGCGTCTAGGATGAATTTTCCGAGTGGGTCCTCCCCGGTATTGCGGTCACTTTGCATGGCGGGCTTGGCATTTAGCCTGGTGGTGCTGTGGCTCAGGGCATGCTCAGGGCGTATGCAGCGCCTCGCGCCGGGAATACTAATCGCGTTGCTGATCGTGGCAACCGCGAGCCTAGTTGCTTGCGGTGCGGTGGGGACTGGACCATCTTCCTCACCGCAGATGAACCCTTCGAGTGGCACTCCGGCGGGGACATACCCAATAATTGTTACGGCAACTTCTGGAGGGGTCTCGCACTCCGCGACCGTCACACTTACGGTTATGTGATAATTGTCTCCGTGCTTCTTCCAGGACTGATGGGTTTTCCGAGGGGCGCGCGTGGGATCGGCCGTCCGTGTCGTATCTGGCGCGCGACGGGAGTTTGCGTCCGTTTGCTGCTGTGGGGATTGCTCCTCGCCGGAGGATCGGGCGGGGGCACCGCGGTCCGCGCCCAGGAGGCGCCGCCAAATCCTCAGCCGCCGGCAGCCCCTGCCGACTTGCCCGGAGAGGTCGTGCTGAACCCTACGGGACCGTGTGTCCAGCCGCCACCAATGGTCCAATTACAGGACTACAATGGGCCGTTTCACAAAGTGATCGGCACATTCACTCAAAAACTCGACCGGCTGTCTGTCCGTGATCCGCACTACAAACCGGGCGTGGTCCTCTGCTCGCTTGAAATCAAGGACAAATTCTTTTTGTTCCTTCGTGATTCCGTTGATCCCGAAACTTTTTTGAGTGCTGGATTCGACGCGGGCATTTCACAGGCGGAGAATGACGACCCATCGTTTGGCCAAGGAGGGAAGGGATATGCCAAACGATATGGCGCCGGTTATACCGATGAAGTCCAATTCCGATTTTTCAAGGAATTCGCTTATCCGACTATTTTTTCAGAAGACCCGCGCTACTACCGGATGGGCCAGGGCGCGAAGGGGCGGCGTTTCATGCACGCCGTGGCGCATGCTGTCGTTGCGTACAACGACAACGGCAGGCCCATCTTTAATTATTCAGAATGGCTGGGAGAAATCAGCGGAACATCGCTCAGCAATCTGTATCATCCGCGGGCGCAGCGCGGCTTTGCGCCCGCGGCTCGGAACGTTGCTATCGATGTGGCTTTGGACATCGGATATGACGAGCTGCGCGAATTTTGGCCGGAAGTTGCGCGGAAGCTCCGGCTCCCCTTCCGCGATCAGAACGAGCCGCCGCCGAATGCGCTTCCTGCCGGGAGGTATTGTGGGACGGGCTTCAGCCTGTGAGGTCCAAGGGTCCAGGTGTCGCTGGCTAGGACGCTTTCGGACCCGCACAGCGCTGAAGCCTGTGCCACTTTAATTCAAGCGAGCTTGCCAACATGAGCTTCGAGCAGGTTCCAGGCGCGCTCTCCAATCGTCTCTTTCCAACGGGAGTAATAGCTCGCCAGCCGCGGCCGGAATGAGGAAGTGTCGGCTTCGTTGAAGGTCATGCCCTGCGTGGCCAGCTTGGTGCGAAGTTCGGTGTTGAGGGCGCTCAGTTCTTCACGTTGCAGGCGAACGAATTTGACGGTGTTGCGCTCGATGATTGCCTGCACGTCGGAGGGGAAGCGCTGCCACAGTTTCCAGTTCGCGAGCAGATTGAATCCGGACCAGCCGTGATTGGTCATGCTCACGTATTTCTGCACTTCGTAAAGTTTTAGTAATTCCGCGACGGCCAGCGGGTTGGTCTGAGCCTCGGCAGCGCCGCTTTTCAGCGTTTCGTACAGCTTGTTGAAATTGGCGACGACGGGCGAAGCGCCCATGGCTTTCCAGGCTTCCACGTAGATGGGAGCGTCCGGAGTGCGAATTTTCAGCCCTTGCAAATCCTCCACCGCGCGGATGGGCCGGCGTCGAGCAGGTAATCTGGTGGAATCCGTTGTCGAAGCAACCCTTGGGGACAGCGTAGATGCCTTTGGCTTTCATCTCCTCGCGCAAATAATCGCCCAGGTCGCCGTCCAGCGAGTCAAACACTTGGGCCGGCGTGCGAAAAGCGAAAAGAAGTCCTTGAGCGTTCGACGCCGGCACGAGATTTCCGATGGAGCCGCCATTTAACGTGAAGAAGTCCAATTCGCCGCTGACCACCATGTTGAGCGCGGCCGGGTCTCCTCCCGCGATCTTGTTGTTGTCCGGGAAAGTCTGAACCTGCACGCGTCCGTTGGTTTCGGTTTTTACGGCGTCCCACATCTGCGTGAGCCATTTATCCAGTGGGCTGCCGGGCGGCTGGTTATGGAATTGGCGCAACTCAAACTCCGCGGCGCGAGCGCGGCGGCTGAGGAGCAGTATTCCGCTCGTGGCCATCAGGCCAACTGTGAATTTTCTTCGTGAGACCATGTGAGGCATAAATTTCTCCTGGCTGCGGTAAGGTGATCCCGCTAAAGAGCGCGTGGCGACTCGAATTTCAATCGCATTTGTAGCGCCCGGCTTCAGGCGGGCATGGTAGATTCAAGCGGATGCCCGCCTGAAGGCGGGCGCTACACGGCCTGGCTTTTGTCTGTCACACACACTCTCCGGACTAACCCATCTGGCTCAGCGATCGGCCGAAATAAAAGCTGCGGGCGGTTTGGTCGTCCCACCCGACGTTGCAGTGGGGGATCGACCATTTCTGGACTTTCGTGGGCTCGGTTACCGGCTTGCCTAGCGCGGGGCAGGACAGGCAATAACTTCCTTCGTGCGTCCCGATCCAGATCAGGTTTCGATCGAACTCGACGAAAACATTTTCCGTCGTGCCGCGCCACCAGGATTCATAGTTATTGATTTCGCCCTCGCAGAGGCGGTACGAACCACGCCACTTCTTTCGGCTCTGTGGGATTGGAGATATCGAAAACGCGGACGCCCGCATTGAACCAGGCAATCACGATGATCGCGGGATTGGAGGTGCCGGGCGCGAGCCAACATTGTGTGTTGTGCGAGCCAAAGCGTCCGCGCGCGAAGCAGAAGTCCGTGTAAGGAGCATCGGGAGGCGCGGCCGGGCGAGGGAAGAAGCCGATGATCTTCGGATTTTTCGGATCTTTCACGTCCATCATGTAGGGCGTGTGGTAATTCTCCCGGCAGTCTGCTTCCAGCGCTTCGTGCACGGCGACGACTTTGTTCATGAGCCGCGGATGGGCCGCGTCCGCGATCACCGGATAGCAGGTGTGGAACGGAATGGTGCCGAACGTGTCGAATTCATATTGCATGTGGCCATAAGGTTTGGGGTGTTTTATGTCGGACAAGTCCATGGCGTAAAACCCGAATGCGCCAAAGCCGCCGTAGCCGACTGTGCCGCCATCTTCGACGCGTTTGGGCACGCTGATCGCGCCGTGATTTCCGGTCCAGGAGGTGTGGTCTCCGGCGAAGCGATATTTCTTGTATTCTTCTTCCTCGCCTAATTTTTGTCCGGGAACCCACCACCTGGAAACTTCCTGTACGTTCGAGGGATCGGACATGTCCACGATCATGAGCGCGTTGCTGTAGGGGCGCTGGTGGTTTTCCAGGCGCAGCGTCTCGTCCCATCCGCAATCGAGATAGGCGTACTTTCCGCCGTCGTAAAAGTTGTGGTGCGTGCCGTTGCCTTTTTCTCCGGTGTTGTATTCCTGGAGCATATTGGGTTTGGTGGGATCGGTGATGTCGTAGTTTCGGATTCCGCGGAGCCCTTTATAGGCGAGGACTTTGTCTCGCAGTTCCTTGTCATACTGGCCGTGCGGATATTGAAGATTCGCGCTGGTAAGCGGCTGCGCCGCGGTGCACATCATGATCCATTTCTTGAGCTTGGTGTTGTACACGACCGCGCCGCCGCCTTGAATCACACGCTTCTTGTTTAGAGCGACTGGATTTTTGGCCTCGCTGACGTCGATAAAATCTCCAGCGGCGGGCAATAGTCGCTGCTTGCCTTTGGCCCACATGGCCATGAGCGGTTCTCCGCCGCTGATGCCTGCGCCGGGCAAGTGGGAAATAACTTCCATGTTGTGGATATATTGTTTTTTATCGAGGAACGTCAGCGAGCCTAAAGGGAGGGGAATTTCCGGCGGGGTATTGGATGTGTAAAGCCCTTGCACCTGTGCGCGTGAATTCGTAGTGCCCACAAATCCCGCCGGCAGCCGCGCCCACCGCCGCGCCGATGGCGCTTTTGAGAAGCGATCTCCGGCTGAATTCCTTACCCGTTCCCGCGAGTTGTTCAGCGTTGTTCATTGGCGAGGCGGAAGCCTTGCGAATTTTCGACATGGATCTCCTTTGCCTGCTGCCAATATTTGTGGGGCGCAACGAAACATCATTCAGGCGCAGGCATCGAAACGAATACACGCCGGCGCGGCCGCATTCCGCGCATCATACTCCAATTTGTTGCGCGTGATGCATCTGAAAAACCGAGGGCTGGACGGAACGCTGCGATTCGCGGCCAGCCCAGCCGTCTTTTATGTCCCGATCCTACTTCCAGGCCTGATACACCGGCTTGGCGAGCAGGAACGCGGGGTTGGCTCCCGATCTCGGCGTGAACTTTTGAATGCGCCCAGAGTCCACTTCCGCAACGTAGAGATTGCCGTCCTGGTCCACGCTCAATCCGTGCACGCCCCAGAGGTAGCCAGGATAGTCGCCCATGCTTCCCCAGGTATAGAGCAGGTGGCCTTGCAAATCGTACTCGATCATTTTGTTGGTGGTGCGATCAAAGGTCCAGATGGTGTTTCCGGATCCGATGTAGAGCAAATGCAGACTGGAAGGAGGATTGTCAATCTTCCATTCGTAGAGATACTTGCCGTTTTCATCGAATACCTGGATGCGGTGATTATTGCGATCGTTCACGAAAACGTGGCGGGTCTTCTGGTCAATTGCGATGCCGTGCACGTTGCTGAAATAGCCGGGACGAGTTTCGAGTGGTTCGTTATCGCCTCCGCGGCGCGGACCGCCTTTGATGCCCCACTGCATCAGGAATTTTCCGTTCTTGTCGAACTTGGCCACGCGCGTTCCGGTATAGCCGTCGGAGACATAGAATGTGCCATCCGGCAGCCAATCGAGGTAGGTAGGACGGTTGAAGTGAGTGGCATCTTCGCCGGGAATTTCCGGCGTTCCGATGGTTTGCAGGAGCTTGCTGCCGTCATGCGTGAATCGGTAGATGACTTGCATGTTGTCGTCCACCACCCACACGTTTTTTTCCGGATCGTAGGGGCTGATATAGACAGAGTGAGGACGGCGGAAGAGCTTGTCCCACTGCTTCCAGGTCTCGATGATGTTGCCGCTGCCGTCGTACACCACGAGGCAGTTCTCCCACCTGGCATCTTTCTCCAATTCGCGGTAAGGAGGGCCCTTGATTCCGAGGTCGGGGGCTTTTCCCTCCCAGGAAGTCAACCATTCCCGGGTGTCCTGATCCGTGCCACCTGTCCCGGGCAGCGAAGCGGTTGTGGCGTCGCGCCAGAAGCCTGCCACCGGGTAACTGATGCTGGGGCCCGCTTGCGGCAGCAGCATCGCCTTTGGCGGCGCCATCTTTGGCAATTCTCCACGGTAAAGGGCATAGATGCGATTGGGGCTTTCGGCGAAGACGCTTTCGCCCGCGCCGTAGGTCCACTTCTCATTTCCGGGGAGAGTGCTTACGTCCTTCGGCCAGTTCTTCACAACGTCGTAGGCGCCGGTCAGATCCTCGCCGCCTACGGCTCCCGGGACAGCGGCGAAACCGGTTCCAGGCTTGGCCTGTCCCTCGACGGGCGACAGCCTGCCGGAAATTCTGACTCCGACGGTTATGCCGATCGCCAACATCAACAACATCAAACCTACTTTTCTCATGAAATTCCTCCGAAAAGACGGTCCATCTGAATCGGCGGCACAGGCAATTCTTTCTAATTGCCGATGGTTAAATCAACGTGGCGCGTCGCGGCCATGTCATTCTTCGCCGATTTGCAGTGCCGTAGGCGTGCCTGGGATAAGCGCGCAGCAGGCAGCCTATATATAAGGGTTCTCACCAATTGGCAAGACGTTTGTTGAGGAGTGTGGGTTTCGTGTGAGCCAAATCCCGACTGTTCTGGGCTTGGCACATCGCCACAATTGCCGCCAAGCCATTCAACCTGTCGTACAATATCCGCGTCAGGTTGGAGAAGCGATCTAGCCTGCCGGCGGGATGGTATTCCATTCCCCGCCACAGCCAAGGAGCCAGGATGAGCGTAACCGGCACAAGTGCTTCCATTCCTAAAGCCGCCACCCCGATGGAGATGCTTTGCATCAATACGATCCGCACACTTTCCATGGACGCCGTGCAGGCTGCCAATTCCGGGCATCCCGGCACGCCCATGGCGATGGCGCCGCTGGCTTACTGCTTGTGGCAGGAATTTCTGCGCTACGATCCGAGCGATCCGCTGTGGCCCAATCGCGACCGCTTCGTTCTCTCCGCGGGGCACGCTTCCATGCTGCTGTATTCGGTGCTGCATCTAGCGGGAGTCAAAGAGGCCGGAAAGAATCACGAAATTCTCGACGGCCCCGCAGTCCGATTAGAGGACATCAAAACTTTTCGGCAACTTGGAAGCCGCTGCGCCGGCCATCCGGAATCGCATCTGACGACAGGCGTCGAGACGACGACAGGTCCGCTCGGCCAGGGCTATGCAAATAGCGTGGGGATGGCGCTGGCAGGGCAATGGCTCGCATCACGATATAATCAGCCCGGGTTTGAGGACATCTACAATTTCAACGTCTACGCGCTCGGCGGCGACGGCTGCATGATGGAAGGAATTTCCAGCGAGGCGGCTTCGCTCGCCGGGCACCTCAAGCTTTCCAATCTCTGCTGGATCTATGACAGCAACCGGATCACGATCGAAGGCGGCACGCCGCTGGCGTTCTCCGAAGACGTGGCTGCGCGATTCGCGGGCTACGGCTGGAATGTCGCGCACGTCACCGACGCGAACGATCTGGAAATGATTCGCGCCGGTTTCCGCACATTCCTGGGGACGAGCGACCGGCCGACTCTCATCATCGTGAACAGCCACATCGGCTGGGGCTCGCCGCATAAGCAGGACACCAACGCCGCGCACGGCGAAGCGCTCGGCGAAGAGGAAGTCAAGCTGACCAAGCGCGTCTATGGCTGGCCTGAGGACGCGAAATTTCTGATCCCTGACGGCGTGTACGAACATTTCCAGAAGGGAATTGGCGTTCGAGGCAAAACTGACCGCGATCATTGGACCGCGCGTTTCAGCGAGTACCGTGCGTCGTATCCTGAATTGGCCGACGAAATTTCGCTCATGGAGCACCGGCAGCTTCCGAATGGCTGGGACAAGGAATTGCCCTCCTTTCCTGCCGATGCGAAGGGGCTGGCCACGCGCGACTCCTCCGCCAAAGTCGAAAACGCAATTGCAAAAAATGTTCCCTGGCTGATCGGCGGTTCCGCCGATCTCGCGCCTTCGACAAAGACCTTGCTCACCTTCGAGCCGGCAACCGGGTTTCAACCCGGCAACTATTCGTTCCGGAATTTGCATTTCGGGATTCGCGAGCACGCCATGGCCGCGATCATTAATGGGATGAGCCTGACCAAAGTGCGTCCGTTCGGCGCCACATTTTTTGTGTTCACCGATTACATGCGCGGCGGGCTGCGGTTAAGCGCGATCATGGGCATTCCGGTGATCTATGTCTTGACGCACGACTCGCTTGGCGTGGGCGAAGATGGGCCAACCCACCAGCCGATCGAGCATCTGGCGATTGCGCGCGCTACGCCCGGCCTGATCATCTTGCGTCCGGGGGACGCGAACGAAGTGGTCGAAGCATGGAAAGTGGTCATGCAACTTCAGCACGAGCCTGCGCTGCTGGTATTGACGCGCCAGGCGCTTCCCACGCTGGATCGCACGCGATACGCATCGGCTGCGGGACTGGCGCGCGGCGCATATGTACTCGCCGAAAATGCCGGAACGCGCCCCGACGTGCTGCTGCTGGCCACGGGCAGCGAAGTTTCGCTGTGCGTCGAGGCATTCGAGCAGCTTTCGAAAGAAGGGATCCAGGCACGCGTCGTCAGTATGCCGTCGTGGGAACTGTTCGAGAAGCAGGAGCAGGATTATCGCGACTCCGTTCTGCCGCCTGCGGTGAAGGCGCGCGTTTCCGTGGAAATGGCCGCCACGTTCGGCTGGGAGCGCTATGTGGGCAATGTCGGGCCGCAGCATTGGAATGCACAGCTTTGGCGCCTCCGCGCCGATCAAGGCGCTGCAGAAACATTTCGGTTTCACGGTCGAGAACGTGGTCGCGGCGGCGAAACAGCAGATTCAAGCCGCGAAGCAATAAGTGGCACAGGCTTTAGAGGCTGTGTGGCAACTCGATTTTGAACAGGCCAGCGGCTGAAGCCGCGTTGATTTTGCGCACTTTACGGCACGGCTGAAGCCGTGCCCCACAAAGATTTAGAAGCTGCCACACGGGCACTTCAACCTGTGGGGTTTGAATTTCAATTGCGCGGAACCCCACAAGCTGAAGCCTGAGCTACTGAAACCCGGGAGACCCCATGGACGCATCCGAACTTTGGAAACGCTACCGCCAGTATTTTTGCCGCGTGGATTCGCTCGATTTTTCGCTGGATATCAGCCGCATGCATTTCGACGAGATGTTTCTTACGTCGATGGAAGCCGCCATGCAAAAGGCGTTCAAGGAAATGGACGCGCTGGAAAGCGGCGCGATCGCCAACCCCGACGAAAAAAGAATGGTGGGACACTACTGGCTGCGCGCGCCGCAACTGGCGCCCACAAAAGAGATCGCCCTGGAAATCACCGGCACGGTGGAATCCATTCAAAAATTTGCCGCCGGGATTCACACGGGAAAAATCAAGCCGCCCCGTGCGGAACGTTTCACTCAAGTGCTGGCGATCGGGATCGGCGGCTCGGCGCTCGGCCCTATGTTCGTGGGCGATGCGCTCGGAGAGCCTTCGGCGGACCGCATGAAGATGCATTTCATCGACAATACCGATCCCGACGGGATCGCGCGCATGATCGAAACGCTGAAGGGCCTTCTTCCAGAAACGCTCGTCATTGTCACCAGCAAGAGCGGCGGGACGCCGGACACGCGCAACGGCATGGTGGCTGTTGCCGAGGCCTATCGCGCTGTGAATTTGGATTTCGCGCGTCATGCCGTTGCTGTGACGATGGCCGGATCGCACTTGGACAAGCAAGCGGATTCGGAGGGCTGGCTCGCGCGAATTCCCATGTTCGATTGGGTCGGTGGCCGGACGAGCGAACTTTCGGCGGTGGGCTTGCTTCCCGCGGCGCTGCAGGGAATCGACATTGTGCGCATGCTCGCCGGAGCGGGGGCGTGCGACGCGGCCACGCGCGTCCACGACACGCGGCGCAATCCCGCCGCGCTGATGGCGTTAATGTGGTACGTGGCGACGGATGGGAAAGGAAAGAAAGACCTGGTCGTTCTTCCGTATAAAGACCGGCTTCTTCTCTTCAGTCGCTATTTGCAGCAACTCGTGATGGAATCCCTCGGCAAGCAACTTGACCTTGACGGGCGGCGCGTCGAGCAGGGAATCGCGGTCTACGGTAATAAAGGGTCCACCGATCAGCATGCTTTCGTCCAGCAATTGCGGGACGGCGTGAACAATTTTTTTGTCACGTTCGTGCGCGTGCTCGAATCCGGAGGCTCGCCGGTGGAAGTCGAGCCCGGCGTGACGGCGGGAGATTATCTGCACGGCTTTCTGGTCGGCACGCGGGAAGCGCTCTACGGAAACGATCGCCAGTCGATGACGATCACCATTCGCCGCGTGGATGCGCGGACGATTGGCGCGCTCATCGCCTTGTTCGAGCGCGCGGTCGGCCTCTACGCCTCGCTGATCCACATCAACGCCTACCACCAGCCGGGCGTTGAAGCAGGGAAGAAAGCCGCGGCAGCGGTGCTCAGCCTCCAAGCAAAGACGCGCGCCGCCCTTTCAAATACGCCGCAGACGGCGAGCCAAATTGCCGCCGCCATCGGCGCGGCAGAATCGGCCGAGAGCGTCTACCTCATCCTCGAGCACCTGGCCGCAAACGGACGCGCCAGAATAGCGCTCGCCGCCGACCCCGGAGAAGTTACGTTTCTGCGCAGCTAAACACAATATCTTGGGAATTGCCTTCCTTATGTACGCGTGGAAAATTTCCGGGAACGCCATTCTCCTGAATGGCGCTATGTAAGGCGCCAATCGGGAGATTGGCGTTCCCGGAGGTTCGACCGATGCGGTAAAGTTAGGATGTTACCTGCGCGACGGTGCGCGCACCGCCGCCTTTTTCTTGCCGGCCCAAAGCCGAAGGCCTGGTGCAGCGCCTTCACGGCTTTTTCCATTCCGCCCGATTCCACGAGGAAGGAAATGTTGTATTCGGAGGAGCCTTGCGCGATGGCAATGATGTTGATCGCTTCCTTGCCGAGCGTGCTGAAGACGCGGCCCGCGATGCCCGGCGTTCCGGCCATATTCTCGCCGACGGCCGCGACGATGGCTACGTTGCGGTTTACCTTGATGTGTTCGAGGTCGTGCTGGTGCACGTCCTCGTACAGCGCGTCGCGCAAGCGCCTTTTCGGTGCGCGCCGCGTCGGCGGCCTGCACCACGAAGCAGATGCTGTCCTGCGAGGACGACTGCGAAATCATCAGGATATTGGCGTGCACCGAAGCGCTCGCCGTGAAAATGCGCGCGGCGATGTCCGGCACGCCGATGATGCCGGGGCCGGCGATGGCAATCATGGCGACGTCGCGCGTCGCCGTGACGGCTTTCACGCCTTGCGGCGCGGGGCGCACAGATGTGCGTGATTTTGGTTCCGGCCAGCTGCGGCTGAAAACTGTTGCGAATCCACACGGGGATGCGCGCTTTCGATCACCGGACGCAGCGTCATCGGATGGAGCACCTTCGCGCCGAAGAATGCGAGTTCGCCCGCTTCGGTATAGGAAACTTCGTCGAGAGTGGCCGCGTCGGGAACCATGCGCGGGTCCGCGGTCAGCACGCCGTTCACGTCCGTCCAGATGATGACCTCGCTGGCGTCGAGCGCCGCGCCCAAAATCGTCGCGGAATAATCCGAACCGCCGCGGCCGAGCGTGGTGGGAATGCCTTTCGCCGTCGCGGCCATGTAGCCGGTGACGACGGGAATCCCGCCCGCTTCGAGCATCGGAAAAAGCGCCGCCTGCGTTTTCTTCCGCGTCGGATCGGCCAGCGGGCGCGCGCCGCCGTGAACTTCGTCGGTCACGATCAAATCGGTCGCGTCAAAAGCCACGCCGCGGAGACCCATTTCGCGCAGCACAGCGGCGGTCATTCGCGCGGTGAGGCGTTCTCCCGTGCCGGCAATTACGTCGAGGGCGCGAGGCGAAAGCTCGCCGAGCAGGGCGCAGCCGCGGCAATAATTCGCCGCGCGTTCGATCAGCGCGTCGATTTCGGAGAGCAGCTCGCGCCGATTTTCGATGTCGGAAATCAGATTGCCGATCGCTTCGTGATGTTTTTCCTGCAGGCTCTGGTTAGCGCCTCGGCCGCGGCTTCGTCGCCAGTGGCAGCTTTTCCGGCCGCCGCGATCAGGGTGTTCGTCACGCCGGACATCGCGGAAACCACCACGACGACCGCGCGCTCCTTCGATGCTTCCGCCGCAATCGCCGCCGCGCTGCGGATTCGATCGGCATCACCGACCGACGTGCCGCCGAATTTCATCACCTGGATCGGACGGCTCATCGCACCCTCGCTTCGGCGGGGACCGCATTTTCGCGCGCGGATTTTGCATGGAGCAGGCCGCGCGCGCGCAGCAATTCCGCATTCAAAATGGCCGCGCCGGCCGCGCCGCGAATCGTATTGTGCCCGAGAACGACGAACCGGTAATCGAACACGCTGTCCGGGAAGAGGCGCCCGACGGTGACGCTCATGCCGCCGCCCGCGTCGCGGTCCATGCGCGGCTGCGGCCGGTCTTTTTCATCGCGCACGAGGACGGGATGTTTCGGCGCGGTGTGCAAGTTGAGTTTCTGAGGAACCGAGGTGTACGTTGCGAGCGCCTCGCGAACTTCTTCGATCGAGGCGCGCTTGGCGAGCTTTACGCGCACGGCCACCATGTGGCCGTCCGCCACATTCACGCGATGGCATTGCGCGCTCACGGCGAACGGCGCGTTCTCGAAACGAATTGTTTCCGAGGCGGCCGAGAATTTTTCGCGTCTCGCTCTCCATCTTCGGCTCTTCGCCGTCGATGAAAGGAAGCACGTTGTCCACGACATCGAGCGAGGGCACGCCGGGATAGCCCGCGCCGGAGACGGCTTGCAGCGTCGTGGCGATCACGGCTTCGATGCCGAATTTCGCATGCAGAGGCGCGAGCGCCAGAGCCATGATGATGGTCGAGCAATTCGGATTCGTGACGATGTAGCCCGTCGAAAAGCCGCGCTCGCTTTTCTGGCGGTCCAGCACTTTCAGATGATCGGAATTGATTTCGGGAATCAGGAGGGGAACATCTTCGTCCATGCGGAACGAGGATGCGTTGCTGATGACTGGATAGCCTGCGCGGGCAAAAGCTTCTTCCGAGGAGCGCGCGACATCCGAGGGCAAACTCGAGACCACGACGTCACAATCGAGCGGCGGCTGCGGCGGCTGCACGACCATCGCTTTCACGAAGGCCGGCATGTCCCCCACCAGCCGCCAGGTACAGGCCTCGCCATACGATTTTCCCTGCGAACGGTCCGACGCCGCGAGCGCGGTAATCTCGAATTCCGGATGGTGCTCGAGCATCTGGACAAAACGTTGGCCGACCATTCCGGTCGCGCCCAGGATTCCAACTCGCACTCGCTTATTCGACACCGCCCCTCCCGTGGAGATCATGGTATGGATGCTGCAGAGCAAGCTGCAAAATTTCTTCGTCAAGCTCGCTTGAAAAATTATTGTCGAGCGAAGGCGCATTTGCCGGGACGCCGGCGACAATTCCCACGACGAGCAGTGACGGCGATGCCGCTGCCGGGCACTCCGGCAATTGTCCGACGGTCGTGCGGAAAATCGTTTCGTCCTTCGTGGTCGCGCGCGAAATCACGACGCATGGAATCTCCGCGCCGATTCCCGCCGCCTGCAATTCCGCGGCCAGCTCGGCGTAGCGATTCCCCGGCATGTAGATGACGTACGTCGTGTCCGCGGCCACGTGCCGCTCGTTGCTGAGTCCGGTTCCGCCCTCGCGATGCGCGGTGACGAACACGACGCGCGAAGCGTGACGCCGGTCCGTGAGCGAAATCTGCGCCGAAGCCGCCGCGCCCAGCGCGGCAGTGACTCCGGGAATCACCTCGAATTCGATCCCCGCCTGACGCAGCGCTTCCATTTCCTCGCCTGCGCGGCCGAACAGCAGAGGGTCGCCGCTCTTGAGGCGCGCGACAATTTTTCCTTCGCGCGCCAGTTGCACCATCAGCGCGTTGATCTCGGCCTGCGAAATTCCCTTTGCGCCGCAACGTTTTCCGACGTTCACCGCCTGCGCCGTTGGCGGAAGGACGCGCAAAATTTCCTGCGGCACGAGATCGTCGTGCAGCACGACGTTGGCGGACTGCAGCACGCGCCACGCTTTGCGCGTCAGTAATTCCGGGTCGCCCGGTCCAGCGCCGACTAGATAAACTTTTTCCGCCATTTCGATGATTGCTCCAATTTGTCTCGCGCCGCCCGTGAGGGCGGCTTCTGAGTGGCGCGGGCTTCAGCCTGCGGGGTTTCGTCCTCGCAAGGACCAAAACCCGCAGGCTGAAGCCCACGCCACTCAATCTAATGCGGCTTCGGGTCCAGGCTCGCGTACTGGTGCAGCAAGCGTTTGCGCTGCTCCGGCGGCATCGGGATGCTCTGCAATTCCTCGCGCGTGCGGCCGAGTTGCGCGACCCACTCTTCCCACTCCGGGCCGAATTGCTGTTCGAGTTCCTTGCGCAAACGCTGCGCGAGCGCGGGGCTCAGGCCGCCTGTGGAAATGGCGATTTGCAATTCACCGCGGCGAACGACGGCGGGGAAGTAGAAGTCGCAGCGTTCCGGCTCGTCCACGGCATTGCAAAGCACGCCCCTGCTTCGGGCCTCCGCGTAAATTTCATCGTGCAGCGCGGGCGATCCTGTCGCCGCAATCACCAGAAACGCGCCAGCAAAATCTGCCGGTCTGTATTCGCGCGCTTCCCATTCGATGCGGCCGTCGCGCGCCCATTCGCGCACGCGCGGCGTAGCCTTCGGCGCGACCACGCGCACCGAGGCGTCCGTCGCGAGGAGGCTCTCGATCTTGGCCTCGCCCACGGATCCGGCGCCGACCACGAGGACTCGGCGGCCTTCGAGTTTCACGAACATGGGAAACAAACTCATCTTCATTTCAACTCCACCATGATCTTTTCAGTAGCGAGGGCTTCAGTCTGCGGGGCTTTGTCATTGCAAGAACTAAATTCCGCAGGCTGAAGCGTGCGCTACTCCGGCGCGTGCAGGCCGCATTCCTTTTTTGCGAAGCCGGACCAGCGCCCCGCGCGCGGGTCTTCTCCGGGCTGCACCTGGCGCGTGCACTGCACGCAGCCGATGCTCGGATAATTCTGCTCGTGCAGCGGATTGTAGGGCACGTTGTGCTCGCGAATGTATTCCCAAACGTTTTCCCAGGTCCAATCGGCTAGCGGATTGCATTTCACGAGGCCGAAGGATTTGTCCCACTCGATTTTTTTGGCGTTGGCGCGCGTGGGCGCCTGATCGCGGCGAATCCCGGTTACCCAGGCGGCGAGGCCTGCCAGCTTGGCCTTGAGCGGCTCGACTTTGCGCAACGAGCAGCACTGGTTCGGATCGATGGTCCAGAGTTTCGGCGTGAATTTTTCGGCCTGCTGTTCCGGCGTGTAGAGCGATTTCACGCGCTCGACGCGGATGCCGTATTTTTGCTCGATCTTGTCGATCAGCTCGTAGGTTTCGGCGAAAAGAAAATCGGTGTCCAGGGTGAAGACGCGGATGTCGGGGCGCACGCGGGCAGCGATGTCGATGAGCGCAACGTCCTCCGCGCCGAAGCTCGAGGCGATGGCGGCGTGCGGATGAAACTCCGCCAGGCCCCAGCGCACGACTTCCTCCGCGCTCCAGCCTTCCGCGCCGGCCTGGACGGCGTCGATTTTTTCCTGCGCCGCTGTGCTCATCATTTCCTCTTCAAAAATCCCTCTTCCGGCTTTCCCGGGAATTTTCGCCCATAAACAAAAACGCCCGCGAGCTTTTGGCTTCGCGGGCCGCGTCTAAGAGCTGGAAGGATGTCTTACTGCGCTTGCGTATCCTTGGCTCCCAAGGGGGTCCGCGCCGCCCGGCAACACGTGGGCGTGCGCTTGGTAATCGTAATTCCCTTGAGAATGGATGTCATCATTGCCATTACAGCTTAAATCAGTCGCCAAATTTGTCAAGCCAAAGTTCCCGGCCGGATAACCTGCTGATTCACCCCGCGGCGCATCTGCTTCATCCACAAGCATCTGCAGGGCGCTCCGCCGGCGATCGAGGGGACTACCAGGACGCGGTCTCCCTCGCGAAACTTGTAGCTGTTGCCGCCGAGAAAGCGGATGTCTTCCTCGTTGACGTAGATGTTCACGAAGCGCCGGACCTGTCCGGCGTCGTCGCGCAAATGCTTGCTGATCGCGGGGAAGCGCTGCTCGATTTCGCCGAGCAAATCCGGCAGCGTCTCGGAGCTGCATTCGATCGTTTGCACGCCTTCGGTGAACCGCCGCAGCGCCGTGGGAATTTCGACTGTAATTTTCATCTCGATGAGTCTTCCTGCCTTGCTGTTTATGAAGCATCCCGGGCGGGCCTGTGCTTCTAATTTCCCGCGACGGCGGCCAGGCGATCGTTGATGAACGATTCAAAGACCGTGAGGCGCGGCTCGATGGCGGGCGTGAGCGTATACTCCTGCGAGATCGCGTCAATGGTTTTCAGGCCGTTGCCGGTAATGCAGGCGACGGTCGTGTCGCTCGGATTGATGTAGCCCTGCTCGAGCAATTTTTGAGTGACGCCGGTGGTTACGCCGCCGGCCGTTTCGGTGAAAATTCCTTCGGTTTCGGCGAGCAGTTGAATGCCTTTAACGATTTCCGGATCGGAAACGTCTTCCGCCCAGCCGCCGCTTTCGCGAATCGCGCGCGCGGCGTAATAACCGTCCGCCGGATTTCCGATGGCGAGCGAGCGCGCAATCGTTGCGGGTTTTTGCGGCTCGAACTGTTCGAGCTTGCGTTTGACGGCGTCTGAAATCGGGGAGCAGCCGGTCGCCTGCGCGCCGAAAAATTTTACTTTCTTTTCCTCGACGAGGCCCAGCGCGATCGAGTTCGTTGAACGACTTGCGGATCTTGGTGATCAGCGAACCGCCCGCCATCGGGCACACGATGTTGTCCGGCAGCCGCCAGCCAAGCTGTTCGGCGATTTCGTAGCCCACGGTCTTTGAGCCTTCGGCGTAGTAGGGCCGCAGGTTCACGTTCACGAATCCCCAGCGGAATTTCTCAGCGATCTGCGAACACAGCCGGTTCACCTGGTCGTAGTTGCCTGCGATGCGCACCAGTTTCGCGCCGAAGACTTGCGTCCCGGTTACTTTCGCGGGTTCGAGGTCGGCGGGAATGAAAATCCAAGCGTCGAAGCCTTCGCGGGCGGCTTGCGCGGCCACGGCGTTTGCCAAATTTCCCGTCGAAGAGCAGCTCACCACCTGGAAACCGAATCGCCGCGCCGCCGCGAGCGCAGTGGCCACCACGCGGTCCTTGAAGGAGAGAGTGGGGAAGCAGACCGCGTCATTTTTCAGATAGAGATTTGTCGTGCCAAGCATTTTGCCCAGGCGGCGCGCCTGCACCAGCGGAGTGAAGCCTGCCGGGACCGTGCCTTGATAATCCTCGGGGAGGGGAAGCAGGGCGCTGTAGCGCCAGAGATTCGCGGGGCCGGACTCAATATTTTTGCGGGTGAAGATGGGGCGGATTGCTTCCAGATCGTAAACCACTTCGAGCGGCGACAGGCATTCGTCGCAGAATGAGCGCGCCTGATTGCCCCAGAGTTTGCCGCATTCACGGCATTTCAACTGATAATGCTCGGCCATTTGGCCTCCTGCGTTCGGCCCGCAAAGAAATGAGATGGCGCGGCGGGCGAATCGGCTCCCTATTTTTGGCTGGTAAACTGCCGCAGGTGTGGCGGCGCGAAAGGGGCTAAAATGAAAAACCCTCCGCGCCAAAGAGGGGGAGGGCTCAAAAACTCTGTCTGAGTGCTCGTCCGACTCTTTAGCAGTTTTTTACGTGGAGCAAGTTGCCTTAAATCGCCACGTGTCCAGCTAAAAAAGTATACTTACGGCCTAAGCTGGTGTCAAGGCGAAATTCACCGGGTTCGATTCCGCCCACTAGTGCAGTTTCCAGATCATCGCTATTGACTCATTAAGTTCCTCGCCCGACGAATGCGCGAAACAATTCCCAAAATGGGAGAATATAGTGGTGATCACACTTGTTTCGAGCTTAAGAGGCATGCGATGGCGGAAACCCGCATCGAATTGACCGGCTGGAAGGCGATCGTGGCCGGGCTGCTCCTTTTAGGATGGTTCGGCCTTCGCGTCTATCTGCATCTTCCTAAAGTGACAGATGAGGGGCGAGAGACCCTCCGCACCTGGCTCGTCAAGGATTATACCGGCCGCGGTCCGAGGGATGTGGCGCAGCGGATGGCCGATTATCGCGCCGGTAAGCCGATGCAACCGTTGGACTTACCTGCGGTTCTGCCCAATGTTGAGTTCATGTCTGTCTCGGCGCATGGATGGCGAGATGCCATGGTTGTGCGAACAGAAATATCCGTGGATGGTGGACCGCCGCCTGACGGCCAGCAGGTCCGGTATCTTTTCCTTACCACGAAATTTGATGGCGGCTGGATGGTGCTTTCAGAGAGCGATTCATACCGGTACTACAGGGCATTGTTCTAGATGACAAATCGTTACGAGACCCTGCTGTCGAGCAGAACATGGTCAACCGACAGGCAGAATTCGCCTTGCGACGGAATTGCGGTTCGGGTAATCTAAATGATATGGAATCAGTGTTCCACCCCGCGGAGGTTGGCGCGCATTATCGTTGCAAAGAAGCTTGTCGCGCCTGTCCAAGGGCAGGGTGGAGAGGGTAGTCACGCCGGGAAAGATTTTCAGACTGGCAATGATTGAGACCCACCACCGGAGGTTTTGGTCGGTGGGATTTTTATTTTAGGGCAGAAGAACGATCGCTTCGAGGCGAGCGGCAGGTATCGACATCGATGGTTGAGACATCAAAGGAAGCTGTGAACACGTCCACAACAAATGGCGGAGGCGAGCGGGCTGCGCTTTTGACGCCACAGAAAATCAACTACCTAAGGGCGCTGGAGGCGGAGAGCATCCACATCCTGCGCGAGGCGGTGGCGGAGTTTGCGCGGCCGGTGATGCTGTACTCGATCGGAAAAGATTCGTCGGTGATGCTGCGGCTCGCGCAGAAAGCGTTCTATCCGGGGAAAATTCCGTTTCCGCTGCTGCACATTGATACGAGCTACAAATTTCCCGAGATGGTGGAATTTCGCGATCGCTACGCGCGGGAAATTGGTGCGGAGCTGATCGTGCACAAAAATCAGGAAGCGCTCGATGCCGGCGCGAATCCGTTTGTGCTGGGGACGCAGAAATGCTGCGGCCTCCTGAAAACGAAATCGCTGCTCGATGCGCTGGCCGAGGGAGACTTTACCGCTGCGTTTGGCGGAGCGCGGCGCGACGAGGAAAAATCCCGCGCCAAGGAACGCGTTTATTCCTTCCGCGATTCGTTCGGGCAGTGGGACCCGAAAAATCAGCGGCCCGAGCTGTGGAACATTTTCAATTCGCGAATCAACAAAGGCGAAAGCATCCGCGTGTTTCCGCTCTCGAATTGGACCGAAGCCGACGTGTGGTTTTACATCTACCTCGAAAAAATACCCATCGTGCCGTTGTATTTCGCAAGGGAGCACAATGTGGTGATTCGCGGCGGCTCGATCGTCGTGGCCTACGACAAGTGGGACCTTCTGCCCGGAGAGAAGACGCAGCGCATGGTGGTCCGCATGCGCTCGCTCGGATGCGTTCCATGCACGGGCGCGATTCGCTCGACGGCCGATACGCTGCCGAAAATTATCGAGGAGATGATTTCGTTCCGGCGCTCGGAGCGTGAGAACCGGGTGATCGACCACGACGAGGAAGGCTCGATGGAGATCAAGAAGCGCGAGGGCTACTTCTGATGAGCCTTGTCGCGAACCAGGAAACGTGGGGCTTCGAGTCCTTCATGCAGCGGAACCTGGAGAAGGATTTACTTCGCTTCACGACGGCGGGAAGCGTGGACGACGGCAAATCGACGCTTATCGGCAGGCTGCTGCACGACTCGAAGTCCGTCTTCGAGGATCAACTCGCCGCCGTACAAAAAAGCCGCATCAATCGGTCCACGGGCGCGGTGGATTTTTCGCTGCTCACCGACGGCTTGCGCGCCGAGCGCGAGCAGGGCATTACCATTGACGTCGCCTACCGTTATTTTGAAACGCCGCTGCGGAAATTCATCATCGCGGATACGCCGGGCCACGAGCAGTACACGCGCAACATGGCCACCGGCGCTTCGACCGCAAATCTCGCGGTGATTCTGATCGATTCGACCAAGGGAGTCCTGGCGCAGACGCGGCGGCATACGTATATCGCGTCGCTGCTCGGAATTCCGAATGTTCTTGTGGCAATTAATAAAATGGACCTCGTGGATTACAGCGAGGAAGTTTTTCTCAAGCTGCAAAAAGATTTTGACGCTCTGGCGAAGCAGCTCGCCGTCCCGCACGTGGTCACTATCCCGATCAGCGCGCTTGCGGGCGATAACGTGGTCGATCGCGGCGCGCGTATGCCCTGGTACCACGGGCCAACGTTTCTCGAACACCTTGAAACGGTGCCGATCCGCATGGAAACGCCTTCGGACGCCGTTCGTTTTCCGGTGCAATACGTGATTCGACCGGACGCCAGCTTTCGCGGCTTCGCGGGCCCGGTGGCGAGCGGCGTGATTCGACCGGGCGATCCGGTCGTCTCGCTCCCGTCTGAACGGAAAAGCCGCGTGAAATCGATCGTCACGTTTGATGGCGACGCGCCGGAAGCGTTTCCGCCGATGTCGGTCACGCTGACGCTCGAGGACGAGATTGATTTGAGCCGCGGAGACATGCTCGTTTCGCCCGCTCACCCGCCGCGCGTATCGCGCCATTTCGACGCCATGGTGGTGTGGTTTAACGCCGAGCCCACCGAACTGGGAAAGAGCTACCTGCTGAAGCACACCTCGCGCACCGTCCGAGCCAAGGCGCTCCAGTTTCGCTACCGGGTGAACGTCAATACGCTGGCGCAGGAGCCGGTGAGCAGCCTGCACATGAATGACATCGCCTACGTGGAATTTGAAACTGTCAACCCGCTTTTCTTCGATCCTTACACCGAGAACCGCATCACCGGCAGCTTCATCCTGATCGATCCGATCTCCAACGCGACTCTCGGCGCCGGAATGATTCGCGCAGATCTTGCGGACCAAACCGCCGCGGCTGTTTCGACGAAGGAATTCGCGCCCGTGAGTGCCAGCGAGCGTTACAAGCGGCACGGCCACAACCCCGCGCTGATTGTCGTCGAAGGCAACTCCGCCCTCGCCGCGCGCCTGGAACGCGCCCTGTTTGACGATCATTTCGAGGTACTGCACGTGAGCGGCGACGCCGTGCCCGTTTCTGTTCTGGAGAGCCAGTACGCGGAGTTTGCCTCCGCGGGCCTCGTGGTGATTTATTCTTGCGATACGTTAACACCGGAAGCGAGGCATAGATTCGGCACGCTCGCGGCAGATCGCTACTTCGACCTCTCTGATTTGCAGCTTCCGGCGGAAGAAATCGACGCCGCGCAGAGAGTTCTCGCACTGCTTCAATCGCTTCGTGTTGTTGTGGATGGCGGAAATCCCGCCGACGTCATTTGATCCTGACCTAGTCTCATATTCGACCTCGCAAGGCGCAATGTTGCTCCGCCCTTCGGGCACGCGTATACTTCCCCGCGTTCCGTTTTTGGTGGAGAAGGCTTTTTTGCAGCGCGACAGCATGGCATACGACAGCGCGGAAAAAATTCAGGAAAGAATTAAAGGGATAAAGTGGGCGCATCCCATCAACTTGGGACACGGCGTCGCCCAGGGGGAGTGGCATATACGCCGCCGGTTTGAGAGACGTCTCAAGCTGATGCAGATCCCCGAAAACCTGAAAGGCTGGACGGTCCTGGACATCGGAGCCTGGGACGGTTATTTCTCGTTTGAATGCGAGAGGCGCGGCGCAGACCGCGTCCTGGCGATTGACACGTATGCCTGGGATACTCCCCACGGGATGGACGGCTTTCTGGCGGCCAAGGAAATCCTGGGATCGAAAGTGGATTACAAGCGGATGGACGTTCAACATATTTCGCCCGCGGAAATCGGCAAGTTCGATCTGGTCCTGTTTTTCGGGGTTCTGTACCACTTGCGAAATCCTATTATTGGACTCGAAAAAATTGCCGGTGTCACAAACAAGCTACTGATTTGCGAAACGCATGTTCTACTACCGTTCATTCATGAACGCCATGCACTCATCCCTTTTTTCCCCGGAGATGAAGAAACGCGCGGCGTCCCGTACGACCTGTGCGCCATTCCTACATTAAAGTGCCTCACGGACATGCTTCGCGCGGCGGGATTTAAGGAGCTGGACGTGAAGTACAAGCCGTCGTTTCGGTACTGGAAGAAGTTCGTTGCGTTATTAAAGAATATGCCGCAGACCGGGCGGGGCATCGTACACGCGAGAGTTTGACACACCGCTGACGCTTCAGGGCCTAAATGCCTTATCTTGCGTCGCCGTTCGCCCGACCTAAAAGTCGGGCCTCCGAAAACGGCAACTTCAAGTTCGATTGCGTGACAACGCTGCAATTTAAGATGGCGCTTCACGAATCCGGAATTTGACCATTTGCATATGTGAATGATATCTTGAGGATGTCTTGATAGAGGTGCGGAAGCAATGAGTAGCCGGGCCGAGGTTCCGAGGAGCTTCGGAGGCCCGAGCGAAAGGTGCAGCAGGATTTTCCGCCGAAGTCGCCGAAGGCAGTCCCGCCGAGGCGGTTGGGGGGCGAGGTTAACACCGGCCCACTGTCATCCCGCGGATGGGGATGGAGCGCTATCGAGGAGCGAGGCGCCCTGCGTCTTCCTGCGTCCTGCTTCTTTCCCGCGCGCCATTCCTTCCTGAGGATTACAATCCGTGACGGGTTTTTGTGGCACACGCTTCAGCCTGTGGGGTTTGTAGGATTCAAATGAACGCGGCCTCAATTCATCATGGGCTTTTAGAATATGCAAATGCAAAACCACACAGGCTGAAGCGTGTGCCACTAATAAAAAATGCATCCATTTGAAATGACGCGCGAGCTGGTCGACCTCGAGTCGATCACGGAGAACGAGAAGCAAGTGGGCGAATACCTGCTCCACTATCTGTCCGGCTTGGCGGCAGGCTCCGACGGCAAAGCGGAAGCCATGACGGTGACGCCGGAACGATTTAACGTGTATGCCGAATGGGGCGCTCCCGTCGTTGTGCTTTCGACGCACATGGATACGGTGCCGCCGTTTTTTGTGTCGAGCGAAGACGAAGAGCATATTTACGGGCGCGGCGCTTGCGACGCCAAAGGCATCATCGCCGCGATGATTGCCGCCGCGGAAAGGCTGATTGAAAGCGGCACGCGGAATTTCGGGCTGCTTTTTGTCGTGGGAGAAGAGCGGAACAGCGCGGGAGCGGAAGTTGCCTCGCGCTCGCCACGCGGGGCGCGTTACCTGATCAACGGCGAGCCGACCGAGAGCAAGGTTGCGCTGGGATCGAAAGGAATTTTGCGCTACGAAATTGTGGCCACAGGTAAAATGGCGCATTCGGCGTATCCGGAACTCGGCGAATCCGCCATCGAAAAACTTCTCGATGCGCTGGAAACCATCCGGCGCATGAAGCTACCCGACGATCCGGTGCTGGGAAAAACGACGCTGAATATCGGCACGATTTCCGGAGGGCGCGCGCCGAATATAATTCCCGACGCGGCGAAAGCGGAGCTTGCCGTGCGATTAGTGAGCGACGCGCGCAAAGTCGATCAGGCATTGCGCGCCGCCATTGCAGACCGTGCGGAGGTGAAAGAAATTCTGACGCTGCCGGCGATGCATTTTTCCGCGCTCGACGGATTCCCGACGTCGGTGGTTGCGTTCACCACTGATATTCCCGTGCTGGCGCCGGCGTGGGGCGAGCCGTTCCTGTTCGGGCCGGGAAGCATCCACGTGGCGCATACCACGGAAGAAAAAATTGCCAAGCGGGAATTGCTTGCAGCCGTCGATACTTATGCGCAAATGACGCGGATGCTTTTGAGCCGGGCGGAAGCTTACCATGCCTAAGAAACTGGCCATCGTCGGTTACGGGAAAATGGGCAAGCTGATCGAGGACCTCGCTCCGGACGCAGGATTTTCCGTCGGCTTGAAGCTGGACATCGACACCAACGTGAACCAGGCAGGCATCACGCCCGAGAATTTCCGCGGCGTGGATGTGGCCATCGAGTTTTCAACGCCGCATACGGCGGTGGCGAATCTCGAGCGGCTCTGCGCCATCGGCGTTCCGACCATCGTGGGCACGACGGGATGGTACGGCGAACTGGAGCGCGTCCGGGGTTTTGTCGAAAAGTGCAGCGTGGGCGTGGTGTATAGCCCGAACTACTCGATCGGCGTAAACGTTTTCCGCCGCGTGGTCGCAGAGACAGCGCGCCTGCTCGCGAGCCAACCGGAATACGGCGCCTGGGCGTGGGAAGTGCATCACACAGCGAAGAAGGACGCGCCTTCGGGAACGCTGCTGCAATTGATTGAGGAGATGCAGCGCGCGGGGTTTGCGCGGCGAATCGACGCCAGCTCGAATCGCGCGGGAGCGAATCCGGGGACACACGAAATCGGGTTTGACTCGCAGGCGGACACGATCACGCTGCGGCATACGGCGCGCAGCCGCGAAGGATTCGCGCGCGGGGCGCTGAAGGCCGCACAGTGGGTGATCGGCAAACGCGGGCTGCACGAATTTGGGGAAGTTATTTTTGCGGACGACGCGAATGTTATGCGCCGCCAGACAAATTAAAAAGAGGTGGCAACCATGTTTCGAGGATTTGTGGGCTGTGGCACGGCGCTGGTCACTCCTTTCCGCAAAGATCTCTCGCTTGACGAAGCGACGCTGCGGGTTCTAGTCCGCCGCCAGATCAAAGCGGGGATTAATTTTCTCGTGCCCTGCGGCACCACGGGCGAAAGCCCCACGCTGTCCCAGGAAGAACATCTGCGCGTCGTAGCGATCACGCTGGAAGAAGCCAAGGGCAAAGTTCCCGTCCTGGCCGGCGCCGGCGGCTATAACACACATCACGTCATCGAAATGGCGCGAGAGGCCGAGCGGATGGGCGCGGACGGAATACTGTCCGTGACGCCGTACTACAACAAGCCCACGCAGGAGGGGCTCTACCACCACTTCAAGGCCATCGCCGGGTCGACATCGCTGCCCATCATTTTGTACAACGTGCCGCCGCGAACGAACGTCAACATCGATCCCCCGACTCGTGCGCCGCCTGGCCGAAATCGAAAACATTATCGGTGTGAAGGAAGCCTCCGGAAACATTTCCCAGATCACGCAGGTGATCCAGCAAGTACCGGAAAAGTTTCTTGTTTTTTCCGGCGACGACGCGCTGACGCTGCCGATTGCGGCCATGGGCGGGCGCGGAATTATTTCCGTGGCCTCGAACGAAATTCCCGCGGAGATGACGCACCTGGCGCGGTTCTGCCTGGCGGGGAAGTTCGAGGAGGCGCGCGTCATGCAGCGCAAGTGGCTGCCGCTCCTGGAAGTTAATTTTATCGAGACGAATCCCACTCCCGTGAAGGCGGCCATGGCGGAAATGGGCCTGCTCGAACCCGTGTTCCGTCTGCCGCTTGTTCCGCCGCGCACGGAAAATCTGGCGAAGATTCGCGCCGTGCTGGAATCGCTCGCGCTTCTCGAAAGGGTCCACGTTGCCAACCGCAGCTGACAAGCTCGAAAAGAACATCGAAGCGTTGTTTGACGCCAAGCCCGCGCGCTACACCGAAGAAGATCATCAGCTTTTTCGCGCGTTCAAGGAAGAGTTGAACGCGGGCCGCATTCGCTCCGCCGAGCCCGACGCTTCGCAGCCGACCGGCTGGCGGACCAATGCGTGGGTGAAAAAGGGAATCCTCGTGGGCTTCCGAATGGGAGCGACTGTGGATATGTCGGTGGATCCCGCGAAGCAGCCATTCTTCGACAAGGATACTTACCCGGTGCGGCGTGTTTCGGCGACGGATGGCGTGCGCATTGTGCCTGGCGGGTCGAGTATACGCGACGGCTGCTACATCGGACGCGACGTCGTGTGCATGCCGCCGATGTTTGTCAATGCGGGCGCGTACGTCGGCGACGGCACGATGATCGATTCGCATGCGCTCGTAGGAAGCTGCGCGCAGGTCGGGCGCAGTTGCCACATATCGGCCGCCTCGCAGATCGGCGGCGTCCTCGAACCGGTGGGCGCGCTGCCGGTGATCATCGAAGACGAAGTGCTCGTGGGCGGGAATTGCGGCGTCTATGAAGGAACGATTGTGAAACGCCGCGCTGTGCTGGGCACGGGAACGATCCTCAACCGTTCGACGCCGGTCTATGACATTGTGCGCGGCAAGGTGTACGCGGCAACGGATACTGAGCCATTGATGGTGCCTGAGGAAGCCGTGGTGGTGGCCGGCTCGCGATCCATTTCGCGCGGCGTGGGCCTGGACTGGGGAATTTCACTTTACACGCCGGTGATCGTCAAGTATCGCGACTCCAAGACCGACACAAAAATTCAACTAGAAGATCTACTGCGATAGATTTCCCTTGGGTGCCGCATGCGTCTCGCCGGTGAAATTGCGGCCCGCGGAGAACGGAAAAAGCGCCGGCGAGACGCCGGCGCTACTTGGTTGCGATGATTACAGTTGATGGTGGCGGTACTGGAATGGTTGATACTTTGCGAAAGCCGGCGGCCTTGAGCCAGGCGCGGTATTCACGCAATGTGAAGACGTTTCCTTCCTCGGTTTGCAGGAGCATGTTCAAGCCAAACAACACTGGCATAGCTGGTCCGGTGCGGGCGTCGTTCGGGACATACTCCCCGATGAGCAATGCCGCTCCAGGCTGCAGCGCCGTGTAGCATTTCTGCAGAAGTTCCTTGCCGTGCTTTTCTCCTTCCGAGTGCAAGATGTGGCCCAGAATCACCAGGTCATATTCTTCGCGGCCGAAATCCGCCGCGCGCAAGTCGCGCTCGAGATATTCGTACCGATCGGCGACGCCGAGTTTTTCGGCGAACCCTCGCGTGATTGGCGTAAGCTCAGGAAAATCCAGGGTGTCTACCCGTGCTTGAGGGATGGCCTGAGCAAATCCCAGCGACCATGCGCCCGAGCCCGCGCCAACGTCCAGGATTCTACGGATCCCGCTTCGCTCCTTTTCTGAAAAACGCGAAACCGCGGCCTTTGACGCGGAAAAATTGCCGGGGAAAATGCTCGCCACCAATTTCGGAAAAAACTCCTTGCCATGTTCCGCGTGATCCACAGTTTCAGCGGGGCGGCCGCTCCTCACAGCCTGTGTCAGGTTCTTCCAAGTATCCCAGGAGAGTGAAACGGCTTGAGCGATCGCACCTACGTACGCTTTTCCGCTGGGAACGAGGAACGCTGCAGTAACGGGCTGGAGGGTGTAGCGATTACCGGCCTTCCGCAAATAGCCGATTGCAGCGAGGGCGTCGAGCAGGGTGGCCATGCCGCGCGGCGATGCTCCCGCCCCCTCGGCAATGTCTTTCACGGTTCGTTTTCCAGCTGCGATTTGGCTGAACACGTCCAACTCAACTCCAGCAACCAGCGCTCGAGTTCTCCATACACCTATGAAATCTTCCATGACCATGGCCGGAGTGAGCGGCGTTTTTTTTGTTGTGCGAGGCATGAATCCAGTCCCCGATAAAATCTAATTTTCCTGATTCCGTTGCGAGCCTGCCCCTTCGCTTACTTTTTGTTCGAGATCCGCATTAAGTCCGCCGGAGAAAATGTTCTCCTTTGATTGCAATCTGGGAACTGTAGTCAGACTATGTGTTCCAATCCGGGCAAGTCAATGGGGATACCGCCCAATTCATGAAATAATCCGCTACTGCCGAAGCATCCCTTGAATCCACACAGCGCGAATTCATCCCCCCCTGGCGCAAGGGAAATTCTAGGGGAAATACGGTTAAACTCTGCTATAGTTGTTCTGTTTTATATGGGAGTCGGGGGTTTTCTTCACCTTCCGGGGCGTTGAGAATGATTACCCCTCGTGACCTCATCCGGTCCTCACCATCGCCGCCAAGCGATCTGAATCCGGCCATTGACGCCGCGCGTTCTGCAGATTCCCACTTTTGGAAAGAGAGAAAATCATGAAGAATGTGTTTGTCGGGAACATGAATTTTCAAACGACGGAAGCGGAGCTGCGCGCCCTCTTTGAACCGTTCGGACAAGTCACTCGGGTTCACATCGCTATGGACCGGGAAACAGGACGCGCCCGCGGTTTCGCGTTCGTCGAAATGCCCAACGATGCGGAAGCCGCGAAGGCAATGTCAGGCCTCGATGGCAAAGAAGTCGGCGGGCGGGCCCTGAAAGTCAATGAAGCGCGGCCCAAAGCCGCGTCCGGTGGCGGCGGCCCGCGCGGCAGCGGCGGGAGCGGAGGCGGTGGCGGCTTTGATCGCGATCGCGACCGCGATCGCAACCGCGGCGGCAGCGGTGGCCGGGGCGGAAATTCGCGCCAGGGCGGCCGGTTCTCGACCGAGGATTATCGCGACAGTCCCCGGCAGCCTCGCGAACCTCGCTGGTAACGCGCAGCACGTTCTAGAACAATTCCGGCGGTCCCCACGCGCGCCCACTCAAGGAGATTAGTATGGCTACGTCGAAATCTACGTTTCAGAAGCGCCAAAAAGAAATGAAAAGGCAGGAAAAGCAGCGCATGAAGGCGGAACGCCGCGCGCAGAAAAAGCTGGTTGGCCGTCAAGATGCTGACTTTCCGATGGAGCCCCTGACCGGCCCCGTCGCGGATCCCGATCTCATTTTTCCGGAAACGGATGACGAGGGCTAGTTGGGCCAGGATTTTCGTGGCGCCGGCATCGCGCCGGCGCCACAAGATGTTCAGAAATGGTTGGATTCGCCGCTGCTGCTTCCAGAATCTGCAGGCCCCGAAGAGATTTTTCCCCACGCTGAACGTTTCCAATTTTCCACGAAACGGTGACCAACGCCCCAGGAGGGAAGTGGCATCAGCAAGCGCAGGGAAAGTCCATTCAAATAGGGCTCGTACATTTCGCGCAATTCGTTCAGTTTCTTGTCTCCCGCATCGCCGCTCTTGCTGGATGCGTGGCATTCCACGAGAAGGTTGCGGACCTGCACAACATCTTTCGGGGGAAGCCGGTCGTGCGCCGGCCGCGACGCCGGGACCCTCAAAACCTCGGCCAAATCCACGACCGCGTGGCGCGCAATCGCGAATGTCAATTGCGATTGCCATTTGGCCGTGCCGTCGCCATAAGCAATGAGCAGCGCGGAGACATCGAGCACAGCCGTGAAAGCGGCAAGCCAGGATTGGTTGTCATGCTGCGAACGAAAATAGCAGAGCACCGGATAAGACAGGTGGCTCTCCATGAGTTGCGCGGCCCAGATTTCCCAATCGCGCAGATATAGAGTGAGGACTTCGTTGTCCGCAAATTGCGCGTGCCTGCGAAGCAATTCGGCGGCCGTGGGCGGTGATCCCGCGCGGGCGTCGAGAAGCGAAATGTTCAACTCCCTCTGGGAAAACGCGCCATAGAGCGTGGGCAGGTACGAAATCATCAGGCCCAGAAAGCCGAAGCCTGTGCCGCCTTCGGTAACCGTGATCGCCTTCGCCAGCGTGGTTCGCGGCGTCACATCACCCAAACCCAAAGTAAAAAAAGTGGTCCCGCTCAAGTAGAAATCGGTCCGGAAAGTCGGCATTTCCCCCGGCGCGTTGATCGCCGAACCGGCGGCCCAATGCAGCATCGCGAACGCTAACACCAGCAAAATCGCCCAAGTCGCAAATAATCCCAGGAGCGAAAGCGGGCCGTAATAACTGAGATGCGCGTCACGCACCTTTTTCGAGCGGATCAAACGGTTGACCTCGGCCCAGAATTTCCATGTGACGCGGTAAAACATGCGAACCAGGCGAATCGGGCGCGTCACGCGCCGGGGCAGAATGATGGTTTCAAACGCCTCCCACAATGTGGCGAGAAGAATGAAGAGGCCCGCGATGGCGATCAGAAGTTTCATTCACGCTCCGTCGGCTCACAACACAATATCAGGTGTTGGTCGCGAGCAGAAATTCCTGAAGATCGGAAAATCGGTTGGGAAAGGGAATGGATTTCTTGGTTCGGTCCAGAAACGCCGCCAGGCGTTCGGGCATCTCCGGACGGACGCCGATGGCGCGGGCGACGGTTTCGGCGAACTTGGCTGGATGCGCTGTGGCGAGCACGATTCCGCGGCGCCGCGGTTTGATTTTGTTTCGCGAAGCTCTCCCAACCGAGCACTCCGACGGCCGTGTGGGGATCGAGCATGTAGCCATGGCGTTCGTCCACATCATGCATGATACGCAATGTTTCCTCATCGCTGAAAGCTGCATCCCCAGATGTCGCGGCGGATGGCCTGAAGATCGTTGTCGTAGAGATCGACAATGCGCGCGAAGTTGCTCGGATTGCCGACGTCCATGGCATTGGAAATCGTGTGGCGCGAGGCGCGCGGAATCAGCTTGCCGCTGCGCAGAAATTCGGGCACGACGTCGTTGGCGTTGGTCGCCGCGATGAACTGCGCAACGTCCAGGCCGATGCGCTTGGCCAGCAGGCCGCCGGTCAGATTGCCAAAATTGCCGCTCGGGACCGAAAACACGGGAAGGCCGTCCGAAGGCCCGAGTTGCGCGACGGCGGCGAAGTAATAAAAGCTTTGCGGAATGAGACGCGCGATATTGATGGAATTCGCCGACGTGACCGTGATCTTTTCCGCGACCACGGGATCGACCAGGGCCTGCTTCGCTAGGCGCTGGCAGTCGTCGAATGAGCCGGACACTTCGAGGGCCGTGATGTTCTGCCCAAGCGTCGTGAGCTGTTTTTCCTGCGCGTCGCTGACGCGCCCGGTGGGATACAGGATCACCACGCGTATGCCTGAAACGCCCAGAAACGCTTGCGCCACCGCGCTCCCCGTGTCCCCTGACGTCGCCACGATAACGGTGAGCTGCTTTCCCGATTCCTGGACGAAATATCCCATTAAACGCGCCATAAAGCGCGCGCCAAAATCCTTGAACGCCAGGGTCGGCCCGTGGAACAGCTCGAGAATGCGCAGCCGTTCACTCGAGCGTGACGAGCGGTACGGGAAAATTAAACGCGTCCGTCACGATCTTCATTAGAATGTGCGGAGGGATTTCGTCGCCGACGAATAACGCGCCCACTTCGTTGTGCGATTTCCGGAAATGCGAGCGACGGCAGGCGTCCCCGGAATCTTTTCTCCAGGGGCGGAATTTCCACGGGCATATAGAGCCCGCCGTCGGGGGCCGATCCGCGCAGGACGGCGTCGCGCAAGGAGACTTCCGGGCTGCGGTGGAGAGTGCTTCGATATTTCATCGCGCGGGCCGCGCCTGTCCTTCGAGAAACTCCAGGAATCCGCGCGCGTCGAGATTCATGTTGCGCATGGAATCCATCGAAACGACTCGATGCGCGTAGCGTTCGTAATGTTTCTTCCGGTGCGCGATGAGTTGTGGATAGCAGCGCGCGATTGCGTCCTGCGCGGTTTCGCCGGAGCGCTGAACAAATTGATCGCCCCACAGGACAGGCTTCGGATCGGACAAATACCGCGCGATCAAAATTGTTCCTCTTCCGCGGGAGAAGCCTCGAGGTAAACAACGGTGGTGAGACTTTGCATTCGGCGGCAGATCTCCTCGCCCGTGTACACGACGCTGCCCGTGGTATCCAATATCGCCCCTTCCTCGCCAGACGCCTGAATTTCATCCAACGCTTCACCCATGGAATTTATTTCGCATTCCAAATATTTTTTCTCGCGGTCACGATAGGCCGGCTGGTCCGGCCAACCCATCCAGGCCGCGACTCCGCCGATGCCTCGATACCCGCCCGCTGCAAGCTCGGAAGCAAGCTTTTTCTCGATCCGGTCGTCAATACTGATGACGCGAAATCCGGCCGCAGCCAGCTTTTGCGCCCAGTGCGATTTTCCGGCGCCAGACATTCCGATAAGCGACAGCTTGATCACATTCCCTCGGTGATATTTTCCTTTGCCAAGTAGATCCGTCCTCATGCGCCCGGATATAGCAGACGCGGGCTGAATGCTCGTCAAAGAGGACAGCTTTGGACTTTGACTCAGCCCGCAGCCCTCACGCCCCGCACGATCAATGGAACATGAGACCTCTGATTCACAAGAGAACGCAAGATTTCGCAGCGCCGGCGTCCCGCCGGCTTTTCTCGCAAGGTGTGAAGAGTAGAAAATCGCCGGCGAGACGCCGGCGCCACGACACCTCATCCTCGGCCAGTACCGCTGCTCAAGCAGTTTGATCTCATGGCGAGATTTGCGGGCCAGAGATCGCCAAAATAGGATAGCGTCCCCTGATGCGCCCTGCAAGTCCCGGAGGATTATGAATTGGGTATTACATGTAATTGAAATCTAGAACCCACTAAGGCTCGCTGCTAAGCCATTTTTGAGACCAGGCCAACGAATCCTGAATCACGTCGTATACGAAATTGAGCTGCTCAGGCGTGATGACGTAAGGCGGCAGGATGTAGACGACGTTGCCAAGCGGGCGCAGGAGCACGCCCCGGCTGAGGAAAAATTGGTACAGGCGCGGGCGCAGCGAAGACAAATATCCCGCGTCGGGCACCTTGAGTTCAATGGCCGCGACGGTGCCGATATGGCGAACGTCCGCAACGCCGGGATGCGCAGCGAACGCGGGAAGGCGGGCCGCGTGTACTTTTTCAATCGCGGCAATTCGCTCGAAGACCGGCTCGCTCTCGAAAATCTGAAGTGAGGCATTCGCGGCGGCGCAGGCAATCGGATTTGCCGTGTAGGAATGGCCGTGGAAGAACGCGCGCGCGCGATCGCCGCCTGTGAATGCGTCGTGGATGCGCTCGGTCGCGAATGTGGCGGCCAGAGGCAGAAATCCGCCGGTCAGTCCTTTGGCGACGCACATCAGATCGGGAACCACCGCGGCTCGTTCGCAGGCAAACATGCGGCCTGTCCGCCCAAAGCCGGTGAGGACTTCGTCCGCAATCAGCAGCACATCGTGAGCAGCGGTCAGGCGGCGGACTCCGGAAAGAAATTCCTCGGGATGAACGATCATCCCGCCCGCGCCTTGCAGGAGCGGCTCGACAATCACGGCGGCAATTTCGTCGCCTTGTTCGGAGAGCAGGCGTTCCAGTTTGTTCAGACATTCGATCTGGCAGGTCGCGCGCGTGAGGCCGACAGGGCAGTGCGCGCAGTAAGCCGAATGAGTGCGCAGGACGGGAATTCGCAACGACTCGAATGCCGCGGTGAATGGAGAATCGTCGCTTACCGACATCGCGCCCACAGTGTCGCCGTGATAGGCGTTTTCGAGCGCGACGATTCTTTGTTTTTGAGGCCGCCCGCAATTGTTCCAATATTGCACCGCCAACTTCAGCGCGACTTCCACGGCGGTCGAGCCGTCATCCGAGAAAAAAACGTGGCGCAGCGGCGGCGGGACAATTTTGCCCAGGCGCGCCGCAAGTTCTTCGGCCGGCTCGTGTGAAAATCCCGCGAAGAGGACGTGTTCGAGGCGCGCGGCTTGTTCGGCAACGGCGTC
Source organism: uncultured Acidobacteriota bacterium (assembly GCA_963813185.1). Taxonomy (GTDB): domain Bacteria; phylum Acidobacteriota; class Terriglobia; order Acidiferrales; family UBA7541; genus Palsa-360. Next base: position 29,908 of record CAWEYA010000014.1, on the reverse strand, counting down.
CGCGATTGCCGGATGCGAGTGGCCGTGAAGGTTGACCCACCACGACGAAATCGCATCCAGAATCTGGCGTCCGTCCTGCGTTTCGAGAAACACGCCTTTCGCGCTGCGAATGCGAAAGAGGAGGCGGATCCACGCCTTCCTGCGTGAACGGATGCCAGAGATGGAGATCGGACGCGCTCATAGATTTAGTGGAATGCCCGATGGTCGAAATGTTTTTCATAGACGTCCAAGAGCGCCGCGCGATTAATTTTCTCGAGGATAGGGATGTGGCCAATGACGCGAACATTGCCGTAGTGCTCGATCGCGCGGCGATTCTCAATGTTCTCGTCGCCGATGAGCGCCACTCCGCAAATCGGAAGGCGCGCTTCACGCAGCGCGGCAAGCGTCAGAAGCGTGTGATTGATCGTGCCCAGCGCCGTGCGCGCGGCAACGATGACCGGAAATCCGATCCGCCGCATCAGGTCACGCATCAAGTCGCGCTCGTTGAGAGGCACCATCACTCCGCCTGCGCCCTCGACGATCCATTTCCGGCCCGCCGGCGCTTCCGGTAAATCGAAAGCATCGAGAGCGATTCGAATCCCTCCATCGCGCGACGCCAGATGCGGCGAAACCGGCGGATCAAATCGATATCGTTCCAGAGGGAGCCGGTCTTCCGCGGCTTCCGCCCATTCGCGCACCGATTCGCGGTCGGTGCCTTCGCTGGCGCCCGTTTGCACGGGTTTCCAGTACACGGCGTCCAAGGCGGCGACGAGGAGCGCGGAAAGAACGGTTTTTCCCACGTTCGTGTCCGTGCCGGTCACGAAATATCCTGTCATCGGGAAACGGAAACCGCGCGCGCGGTTGAATATTCGTTGCGGGCTTGGACCATCGCCGCAACAAATCAGCGAGAATATCTTCGGAATGATTCGCCGTCAGAGACAAGCGAAGCCGCGCAGATCCCGGCGGCACGGTTGGCGGACGAATCGCGCGAACGCCGAATCCCCTCGTTCTGAGGTAATCGGCGAAATGAACAGCGGCATCGTTGGGTCCCAGGATGACAGGCACGATTTGCGAATCGACACCGGCGATGTCAGAAGCCATTGCTTCGCAAACCGCGCCGAAGGAAGGCGCTCAATTCACATCAGGCGCGCGCGTTCGGATTCCGCATCTGCGGCGAGGCTCATTCCGGCCGCAACTTGCGAAGCGAAATACGGCGGAATCCGTGCTGAAAATAAAAGTGCGCGCGCGATTGATCAGAAAGCGGCGCAGATGGTCCGAGCCGCAGACAAATGCGCCGGCCGCCGCCAGTGCTTTACCGCAGGTATGCACCGTCGCGAGAACGCGAGTCGGAGAGCCCCGCCTCGGCCACGCAGCCGCTGCCGCGCGGGCCCGCGCACTCCGGTCGCGTGCGCCTCATCGACGATCAGTTCGGCGGCGTAACGTTCGGCGAGCGCGGCAAGATCGGCGAGCGGCGCGCGGTCTCCTTCCATGCTGAAGATGCTCTCGACGACAATCACGCGCGCTCCCGGCAAGAGCCGCATTGCGGCGAAGTTCATCCTCCAAAAATGTCAGATCGAGATGCGGAAAAATCACGCGCCGGCATTTCGCAAGGCGCATCCCATCGATCAGGCTGGCGTGATTGGCGCTATCCGAGAAGACGACGTCCTCCGGCCGCAGCACGGCGCTCAGCAGTCCCACGTTCGCCGCGTAGCCGGAAGTGAAGTACAGCGCGGCTTCCGCGCCGACCCATCGCGCAAAATCATGCTCGAGGACAGTCCATACTTCCTCATGGCCCGGACAACAAACGAGAGCCGGTGGAAGCGATGCGCGTGGCGGAGTTTACGCCTTCCAGAACGGCTTGCTTCATCCGAGGATCGGTGGCGAGGCCGAGATAATCGTTGGAGCTGAGATCGATGCCCTGAACCGTTTCCAGACGGCGCAGCTCGGCGCGAGATTCGAGATCGGAAAGCTCGGCGAGAATGCGCTGATTCATGTCCACGGAAATATTCTTACCGCAGCGGCAGCGGCTCCAGCCCGAGGGAATGCAGCATCGCCGCGTCGTCTTCGGGTTCGGGATTTGGAGTGGTCAGCAGTTTTTCGCCGATGAATAGCGAATTGGCGCCGGCCACAAAACACAAGGCGACCGCCTCGCGCGAAAGCGCCTTTCGCCCTGCGCTGAGCCGCACCATCGAAGCGGGCATCAGAATTCGCGCCGTCGCGATCGTGCGCACAAAGACCAGCGGATCGAGCGCATCCAGGTGTTCGAGAGGAGTCCCGGCGACGCGCACGAGCGCATTGATGGGAACGCTTTCCGGATGCGGATTGAGCGTGGAAAGCTGGTGCAGCAGGCCGATGCGATCGCCTTCCGATTCGCCGAGGCCGATGATTCCCCCGCAGCAAACGGTAACTCCAGCTTTGCGCACCGAAGCGAGCGTGCGAAGCCGATCGTCGTAATTTCTGCGTCGTAATAATCTGCCCGTAAAATTCCGGAGAAGTATCGAGGTTGTGATTGTAAGCAGTCAGGCCGGCCTCGGCCAGGCGCCCCGCCTGCGAATCATCGAGCATGCCGAGCGAACAGCAAACTTCCATGCCCAGCCTCGCCACTCGGCGCACCATTTCAAGAATATTTTCAAAATCCTCGCCCTCCTGCACTTGCCTCCACGCTGCGCCCATGCAGAAACGCGTTGCGCCTTCGCCGCGGGCGCGCTCGGCAAATTCCACGACCTCATCCACCGGAAGCAACGCCGCCGCGCGAAACTTCTGTCGAATAGTGCGCGCTCTGCGGGCAATACGCGCAATCTTCCGGGCACCCGCCTGTTTTCACGGAGAGAAGGCGGCAAAATTGTACGCGAGCGGGATCGTGGAATTCTCGGTGCGCCTGCTGGGCCGTGAAGAGAAGATCTGGCAGCGGCTGCCGGTAGATGCGCCGAATTTCTTCACGCGTCCAGTCATGACGCAAGGCCGTCCTGGCTGGCGAAACGACTGCATCGTTTTGCGACAAGTGTGCTCCTTCAGGGCGAGAGTCGTCTTGCGCCGGCATCTGCATGAGTCGCCGGGCAAACGGTTTCGCACGTCCCCGCCCAGTCGGCAACGTGCCACCGGGAAAAACATTCTAACGCACATTCGACGTGAATATCGACCTCGCGCTAGCAGTTGAAGATTCAACTCGATTCCATCCGCTTGAGAAACCCAGCGACTGGTGGCTCGCGGCTGGTTGCTGATGTTTCCAGAAGGCTTTGTCTCTATCCATGTGCCCTCTGTGCTCCTATATCGGTGAACACGGTGTTCCACTTTTAAAAATCGTCTGGCCTTCACAGCCTTAGCCTCGTAAGTGGACGAATACTCTTAGATTGACTGCACCGCAACGCAGCCCAATCGAGGTAGGAAAAGGAAAAGAATATTCGGCTCGAACATTCAGAGAGGAAAGGAAATTTACGCAGGCGTACAAATTCTGGTGCGCCTAAAGGCTGGCTTGTTCCTTACGATTCGTCTTCTTGGAGCCCGAGTTCGAAGCCGGGGAAGCAGATTCCCTTGCGATCGAATTTTTCTTGTGGCAGGAGATGGCCCACCAGCGTTTTTCGTATTGCGGCAGCTCGCACATCTTCGTGCAATGTTTCAGGCCGGTCTCATATGCGCAATGGCAGTAGCATAGCGGTGTTGTGGTTCCCGAGCGCAGGGCCGGCGCCTGATTCGCGAGCGCAGCAGCCGAAACGCTTCCCAAAAGGATGGCGGTGAAAGCCGCTTGCCAGAATCCACGAACTCTAGATGTCATCCTCTTATTTTGAAACTGCTCTTATCAAAAACCGATAGCGCACAGGGTGGAAAAATGCTGGTATTAAGGGCTTGAACGTACTGGCGGATTGTACTGGTACCGCAACGGAAGCTCTGGAAATCTTGGCTAAGGCCGTGGGGGGTAGATGTGCGTTCCTGCAAGCGGCAAGGAGTTGTGAAGTGGTGGCAGGCTAATCCAGGAGTGGTTCCCGGACACGAGGCCAAGTCCTTCGTACGTCATAGTCCTGAAAGGATTTACGACCGCTGCCGGGCGCGCAACTTGCGAGCGGACTGAAGTGCCCGGGAAAAAAGCCGCAGTTCATTTTCAATGGCTCGAAACGCTTCTGGCCCAAGTCCTACGAACTCGACCCCGATCCCTACGCCGGACAGGCAATAGCGCACTTCGCAACGCGCCTGGACTTCGACATTTGATTGCGTCAAGCGAAACCGGAGGAGGACTATCGCACCCTCGGGGAAATGTACCGAGGTATTCACGAACATCCCATGAGTGCTGAGGTCGGGAGGACGAATCGCAATTTCGCGCGACTCGCCTTCATAGGTCATATGGAGGTCGCTCAGATGCTGAATTCGTTGTTCTCGACGAGACGATTTCGAAGCCGCTCGATTGTCCGTGTGCTTCTTCAAGAGAGGACCCCTTCCGTGACGTTGGGGGATAGCCCTTCAGGTGACTCCGTCACCCCTGGCCCTCGCCGGGTTCCGCAATAGGGACAGAAGCGGTACGCGGGCGTAAGCTCATGTCCGCACTGTTCACATCCGTGGGTAACCAAGGTTTCCATGGGGACGACGCGAATAATCTCTTCCAACGTGGTCACGCCCGCCTTCAGCTTTTCTAGCGCGTCCTCCTGCATTCGGCGCATCCCGGCGGCACGAGCCGCTATACGGACGAGATCGGGTTTATAAGCGCCGCGCAGGATGGAGCGGATCGGATCATCGATGAACAGAAACTCGTATATTCCCACCCGGCCCTTGTATCCCGTGTGGTCGCATATACTGCATCCCTGCGGCCATGGGATGTGGTCAGGCGGTTGGATCCAGCCCGCAGCCCCGAGCTGCCCGGCCAAGTCCGGCGTGACTTGCTTTTCAATATGGCATGTGCACAGTTTCCGAACCAGGCGCTGAGCCAGAATTCCAGTGACCGATGATGCGATCAAATATTCAGGAATCCCGAGATCGAGCAAGCGGGCTACGGCGGAAATGCTGTCGTTGGTATGCAGAGTGGAAAGGACCATGTGTCCAGTCTGCGCGGCTTTCATGGCGATCTCGGCGGTTTCGAGATCGCGGATTTCACCGATCATGATGACGTTGGGATCCTGCCGTAGGATCGAGCGCAAGCTGCTCGCAAAAGTCAATCCGGCGCGGGTATTGACGTGTACCTGGTTGACCCCTGGGAGCGCGTATTCGATGGGGTCTTCAATGGTAACGATATTCACGGCCGGCTTGCGCAACATATTCAAGGCAGAATAGAGCGTGCTGCTCTTGCCCGAACCCGTCGGCCCGGTCACCAGCAGCATTCCCTGCGGTAGCGCTATCACTTGTGTCAGCCGATCGGCCAATTTCGGAGAAACTCCCAAGTCCGCAAAACTCAGTATCGGAGCCGTGGCATCGAGCAGCCGCATGACGACTTTCTCCCCGTACTGTGTCGGCAGAGACGACACGCGCATGTCCACTCTGCGCTGGCCAACCGCGACCATGAAGCGTCCGTCCTGTGGCGTGCGGCGCTCTCCGATATCCATATCGGAAAGTATCTTGATGCGGGACACGAGCGAGTTTTGGAGGCCTCGGGGAACGCTGTCCAGTTCGCGCAAGACCCCATCCACGCGGATCCGCACAGCGGTTGCCGTGGCTTGCGGCTCGATGTGGATGTCGCTGGCCTGCTTGTTCAGGGCCTTCTGTATGATTTCCGAAACCAGGCGCACGGCCGGAGTTTTCTTCTGATTAAGCTCCGCCTGAATTTCCTGAATCGCCTCACGATTGGCCTGCCGAGAGCTGGTCGAAATGAACTCCATCTCCGTGGCATCCCCAGCGGCCTCAACTGCCGCCTGCCTGGCAGACGCGGTATTCTCGAAGTGGCCATAATTGCGCGCAATTGCGGAAAGAATTTCAGCGCGAAATCCAAACCGTGGGGAGATATGCTTCCCGGCCGTGAATCCCAGCTCATCAATCGTGGCTATGTTCTGTGGCTCCACCATGGCCACGACGATTTGGGACTGGTCCACATGAACAGGAAGAATTTCCAAGCGCACGGCCATGGACTTAGGAATGGATTGTAGGGCTGCTGGGTCGCACTGAATCGCCGTGCAATCCAGATACGGTACCCGGGAAATCTCTTCCAGAGCTTTCACTAAGGAATGCTTTTCGACGAGGCCGCGCTCTAGGATCAACTCGCCCAGGCGAACCATCTTACCTTCCTGCTCCTTGAATAATTTCTGAAGGTCTGCCGCGGAAATATGGCCGAGATCCTGCAGAATTTCCCCCAGCTTCTTACGCTTCATGCGCAAATCCTCGAATGGATATAGGGCACGCGAAGTTCCACATCGCGACCGATAGGCGCCGCTAAATCCCACTCATTGAACGGAAATCTGAAGGGCATAAGAAATTTACAATACGTCTTGTTTCAAAACGGGATTAAGTCGTCGTTGTCCTTCAAACTAGACTGATATAGGAACTGACGTCATCAGCCAAGAGGGTGCACCATTGGGAATGCAAAATGTTGGAGATGGCAAATTCGATTTGCGATGGTTCACAAATTAGATATGCAAGAATTTAGGTGAAGGCAAGAGGGCCATTCCCGAGGTGGGAGAGCGCCCTCCCGAAACAGGATTGGCCCTCCCGGCGGAGATTTGAGATCGCAGTTGGCTCCGCCAGAAGATCAACAAAAATAAGGGTATTTATTGATGAGATCGGTACGAGGGATTGGCCTGCTGCGTGCAATAGGAGGGAATCGTGGACGCATTCCGATAGACGACTTTCACAAGTCCGCGAGCGAGGGGGAAGGGGCTTGCTCAAGGACGAGTGCTGGTCGTTCCCACCTGCCTCTGAGAGGGAAGCTAGGATGGATGACCCCACGCCCCGGTCAAAAAAAGGCCGGGAAACGGAATGCGTCTTTCGGGGGCTCTTGTTCCCAAGCAAGGGCCCCCATCTTTTTTATTTCTATTTTGGGCCCACACTGACCCGGATTGTTCATCGCAAATGTACAGCCCGCGCACTTCTAAATCTGCGATACCGTTCCCACTGGCTCCATGCGCCGCAACACGGGAATCCCCGCTTGCCTGAGCACGTGCTCGACTTCCGTCTCTTTTAGCCGCGACGCGTCATACTCGAATGACAAGCGGTTTGTCTTATCGTCCACGTGGAAACGGCGCAGTCCATAGGTGTTGGCGAAACTGCCGAGCGCGCGCAATTGCTCGGGCTGCAGCGCCGATTGCAACTCGTAAGTAATTTCCATGAGTGTCATACAAGCATTATAGCAGCAGGACGATTGGCTCCTCTTTATTATCCACATGGATTTTGATTCGTGGACAGTCCCAGATGGAAGGGCCACTCGGCGTCGCTAGCCCTTCGTAGCGCGGGTGTCTCGGCGGCGATTCTTGCGATCTCCAGAGAGTGGGAAATCGCCGGCAGGATGGCGGCGCCACGAGAAACAACAAATTGCATTACCTGGGTGGCCAAAAAAATAGCTTGTGGGATATCAAATTCATCGCGGATCGCGGGCCGATTTGACATAGGGGGTAGGGGTATAGTACAAAGGAGGGGGATAAGAAAACTGGTGGAGATCTCATGTCAGCGAGAAAAGCGGAAAAGATTCGACGGGCGCCATCCTGCGGTTGTGGCACTCAGAAGACGAGCCGGAAAGCCCTGGCCGTCGATCCGGAAATCAAGTCGTCGAACTTGAACCGTTTGCGGCGCATTGAAGGGCAAGTGCGCGGTTTGCAGCGCCTGGTGGAAGAAGACCGCTACTGCGCCGACATCCTCGTGCAGATTTCTTCCGTGCAGGAAGCCCTGCGTTCGGTGGGGCGTGCCCTGATGAAGAATCACCTGCGCCATTGCGCCGCCGAGGCCATCCGGGACATGGTTCCCGGACGCGCGGAAGGGATGTACGAAGAGTTGTTGAATTTGATGGATCTGCATTCACGATAGGGAGACTATGGACGCGCAAAATACAGTGACTACCACGGCGGAAAAGGATCCTGTTTGCGGGATGACGGTGGAACCGTCGCGAGCGAAAGCTACGCACGAATATGCAGGGAAGACGTACTACTTCTGCTGCGCAGGCTGCAAAACGAAATTCAACGCGGACCCCGCAAAATACTTGATGCCGAAAACCTTTGTTGGAATTGCCCCCGTGTCCGGGCATCCCGCGCATACCACAACTGGTGCGGCGCACGGCGCTTTACAACCGGTAGTGAATATTGCGCCGGCCCCGGCCGTCGCGCGCAAAGCCGCCTCGAACGAATACACGTGCCCGATGGATCCACAAGTGCGCCAGCAAGAGCCGGGCGCCTGCCCGAAGTGCGGGATGGCGCTGGAACCTGTCGTCGCCGCGCTTCCTACGACAAAGGCGGAATACACCTGCCCTATGCACCCGGAAATCGTGCGCGACGCGCCAGGGTCCTGCCCGATTTGTGGAATGGCCCTGGAGCCGAGAACGGTAAGCGTGGAGGAGGAGCAAAATCCTGAGCTTGCTGTGATGAGTCGAAGATTCTGGGCCTCTTTGGCGCTCACGATACCGATTCTGGTTGTGGCGATGGCGGACCTCACCCCGGGCCTTAAGGCGCTGATGCAGTTTGCCTCGCCAAGAGCCTGGCAGTGGCTCGAATTTATCTTCGCCACTCCAGTTGTTTTGTGGGGCGGCTGGCCGTTCTTTGTGCGTGGCTGGCGATCGCTCGTCACACGCAATTTGAACATGTTTACGCTGATTGGTTTGGGAACCGGCGTAGCGTACGGATTCAGCGTGGTGGGTATGTCGGTTCCTGGAATTTTTCCTCCATCCTTTCGGGGTGGAGGCGGCGAAGTCGCCGTGTATTTCGAAGCGGCCGCAGCCATCACAACTCTGGTGCTGCTCGGGCAAGTAATGGAATTGCGGGCCAGAAGCCGGACGGGCGCGGCGATCAAAGCGCTTCTCGGACTCGCGCCGAAAACCGCCCGGCTGATTCGAGGCGACGGATCAGAACTGGATGTCCCGCTCGATGAAGTGAAGCCGGGAGAAAGGCTGCGCGTGCGGCCTGGCGAGAAAATCCCGGTGGATGGCGTCGTGCTGGAAGGCGCAAGCAGCGTAGATGAATCCATGATCAGCGGCGAGCCGATCCCCGTCGAAAAATTCAATGGGGCGCGAGTCACCGGGGCAACCGTGAACGGCACAGGGTCTCTGGTGATGCGCGCGGAGCGAGTCGGCTCGGAAACCCTGCTGGCGCAGATCGTGCGAATGGTGGGCGAGGCGCAACGCAGCCGCGCGCCAATCCAGAAGCTTGCCGACATTGTCGCCGGATATTTCGTTCCAATCGTGGTGGGAATTTCCGCGCTGACATTCGTGATTTGGGCCCTGTGGGGGCCGGCGCCGCGCCTGGCGCATGCCTTAGTTAACGCGGTCGCAGTGCTGATCATTGCGTGTCCCTGCGCTCTGGGCCTGGCCACGCCGATGTCTATTATGGTCGCGATGGGCCGGGGCGCGTTGTTCGGAGTGTTGTTCAAAAATGCCGAGGCCATCGAACTGCTGCGCAAGGTGGACACGCTGGTGTTGGACAAGACTGGCACGCTCACCGAAGGCAAGCCCAAGCTCGTTTCGGTTGAGCCGGCGGAGGGCTTTGAAGCAAGCGAGCTGCTGCAGCTTGCAGCCACGCTCGAGCGGGGCAGCGAGCATCCGCTGGCCGCTGCGATCGTCAAGGGAGCGGAAGATCGCGGCACCTCGCTCGCCGGCTCGGCGGAAGCGTTTGAATCGCTCACGGGCCGTGGCGTTCGCGGCCGCGTCGCGGGCCGCGCAGTTGCGCTCGGGAATCAAAAGCTTCTGGAAGAACTGCACGCTGATGCAGGAACACTTGCGGCGAAAGCAGAGATATTGCGCGCGGACGGCCAGACCGTCACGTTCGTGCTCGTGGATGGGAAAATCGCAGGAATCGTTGCTGTCGCCGATCCCATAAAGGAAACCACTCCCGAAGCGATTCGCCGGTTGCACGCGGACGGGATCCGCATCGTGATGCTGACCGGCGACAGCCGCGCGACGGCCGAAGCCGTTGCCGGAAAACTCCAGATTGATGAAGTCGTGGCCGAAGTATTGCCGCAGGGAAAAGCCGGCGTGGTGAAGCGGTTGCAAGGGGAAGGCCGCTTCGTCGCCATGGTCGGCGACGGGATCAACGATGCGCCGGCGCTGGCGCAAGCTCAAGTCGGAATCGCCATGGGCGCAGGCACGGACGTGGCGATGCAAAGCGCCGGAGTCACGCTCATCAAGGGCGATCTGCGAGGCATCGTGCGCGCGCGAGCCCTGAGCCGCGCCACGATGAGCAACATCAAGCAGAATTTGTTCTTCGCGTTTGTTTACAACTCGGTTGGCGTGCCTATTGCAGCGGGAATCCTGTATCCGTTTTTGGGCTTGCTGCTCAGTCCAATGATTGCGGCAGCGGCGATGAGTTTCAGTTCGGTGTCCGTGATTACCAATGCATTGAGACTGCGCGGGCTCAAACTTCTTGCCTGACTCGATTCCTTGTGTTTCTTTCGTGGAACACGATTCAGCCTGTTTGCAGCTCGCAAAAACGCAAACCAGATAGGCAGAAGCGTCCGTGAGGCAAGCGCAAATCTTTGTAGGGCACGGCTTCAGCCGTGCCAGAAAGTGTTTGTCTTCAACCAGGCTTTAGCCGCTGGCCTCCTTGAAATCCAGTTGTCACACAGACTCTGAAGCGTGGTCTACTAGCCCGCCCTACATCGCGACGGCAAACGTGTTGCGTTTGATCAGCGATTGCATTTGATCGTCGGTGAGTGAAAGTTTCACGTCGAGGCGGTCACCCGCCGGGACGATTGCTGCGCTGTCGAGGAGCGCGCCGAGATCCGGGTTGGTGTTTCCGATCTGATATTTTCGGTACATGAGTCCGGCGGTCAGTAGCGCGGCGAACGTGTTGGCGTCATCAGTGGACCCGCATACGGCTTCAAACTTCGCATCAACGCCGCTGCTGCCCTTGATACTGATCGTCATGGCCTTGAGTTTTGAAGTCAGCTGCGCGGCTGCGGGGAACTGGGACGCTTCGGGCACGAGTTGTTGCATGGCGAGACGCGTGTATGCAGGATTCAGCACGGCCCATACGGTCCCGCTGCCATTGGCTGCGTTGACGAGCGAAGAGAAATCCGTGTTCGCATAGAGCCCCTCGCCTTCCCCGTATCGCACGCCAATCATTTTTTCAAGTTGCTGGCGCTGGCCAAACGCTGCCGTATTGGAATCGATGAAAAAGAAAAAGAGATCGTTCGGCCCGCTGCCGCCGCCAAACGCGAAGAGTGAAAACGTGCGCACCTTCACGATGGGCAGCTTCTTGGAAGTGAAATAAGCCTCAGCAGAAGCGGGTTGAAACTGTCCGAGCGCGACGCCCACAATCTGGTCCGTAGTCGGTACGGATCCACTGCCTGAATCGGCCGTCGATTTGCTCGGCACGAGCGCCCAGGCGAGTTCCGTCACCTGCGTGTTCGGATCGATGCCCGCCGAAGAGAGGAACGTCTCGAATTCGCGGAATTTCGCCGGCAGCATCTGTTCCTTTAGCTGAGTGAACCAGGGGAAGGCGCGCGCCTCTTTCAAGTCGGCATAGGCGAGCTCACCGGATTCTTTGGGGAACATGCTGAGAATGTCGGATCCGAGGCTACCCGCGCGGGCAGTCCCCGGAAGCACGCATAAAATGGCGATCAGAGCGGCAATCCAAGTGATTTTTCCGGTGCTCATAATGCTCCTCCTGCCAGGCACGCCAAGGATCGATTCGATGTTCAATTCCAAAGTGGAATCATCTTCCCGTGGTTACCGGCTTCCCTGACAATTTTGCTCCAATTTCGGCCTTAGCGGACTTTATTCTTGCAACCGTGCGTGCATCCCGTAACGAGGGCAGAAGCGCCTCTGCGCTATTCAAGGCGCCGCGAGCGGCAGCCATCGCCGCTTGTTTGACAGTAAGCCAGTCCAACAACATAGACGGCGCGGCCATGGCTTCGAGTTGTACCAATCGCTCATAAATTTGGGCCGCAGCGAAAGCCGTCTCCAGATGGGTCACGGCGGCGCGCTCGGGCTTGTGCTTGGCGGCGATTTGGGAGAAGTGCGGCGCCTGCTCCGACACGCTCAAGGCGCGACCCGAAAACTCTTTTACGGCCTCGCGCAATGTGTCCACCAACTGTTGCAGCGCTGCCCCTGACAGTGCAGCCATGGTTGGCGCTTTCGGAAGAATACCCGCCACGGCGGCCAAGCGGTTCTCCAGAACGTGCGCGGGCGAAAAATTTTCGAGGAGCAGGTAATCCTCGGTCGAAAGCTCAATGGCCTTGCGCGGAACTAGGCCGATGATTTCGCTTCCGACCACCTCACAGCCGTGCCGTTCGGCTTCCCGCTTGACCGTTTCGAAGACGCGGTGCAGGGGGGTATGCTCGAAATCCGTCAGGTTAATGGAAACTTGTGAGAGGCCCCGCGTCTTGATTTCAACGCCAATGGCTTTGACGTGGAGCAGCCCACCGCCTGACGAGCGAATCGTGCGAGCGATTTCCTTGGCGACCGATACGTCGCTTCTATTCAGATTGATATTATAGGCAATTAAAATCTTTCGCGCGCCCACCGCGGTTGCCCCAGCCGTGGGGTGAAGGCGCGGCTCGCCGACGTCGGGCGAACGATTCGTGTCGCGCAGGACATCTTCGCGAAGACCTTCAAATTGCCCCCTGCGGACATTTTCTAAATTCACGCGCTCGGGCCGCGTGGCCGCAGCTTCATAAAAATAAACCGGAATGCGGTAACGGTCCCAAAGTTCCTGACCAACGCGCCGGGCCAGCGCGATGCACTCCTTCATGGAAACGCCTTCGAGGGGTACGAACGGGATCACGTCGGTCACGCCGATGCGGGGATGCACTCCAGTTTGGCGAGTCATGTCGATTAGTTCCAAAGCCTTGCCGGCTCCGCGGATCGCGGCTTCAGCTACGGCGTCCGGCTCGCCGGCCAGAGTGATCACCGAGCGATTGTGATCGGCGTCGCTGGTACGGTCGAGGACCCAGGCGCCCGCCACGCCGCTCATGGCGCCCACGATGGCGTCAACCTTTGCCAAGGCGCGTCCTTCGGAAAAATTTGGCACACATTCGATCAGGCGGTTCATGAGGCCCCGGAGATTTGAACAGGATCGATTTCTTACGAAGTCGCTGCGACCTGGCGCGCGATCCTGCCTTTCGGTTGTGGTTAACACACCGATGATACGGGATTTCCGGGTGGGCCCCAAAATGGAAGATCGCAAACCCCGCCGATTTGCCAACTGGTTGCAGGGGCGTGACCGCGCGACGAAGTTTCATTGCGCGCACCGAGATTCGTGCGGTAATGTTCTGGTTCGCCATGGCCTACGCGACGCTCACCGAAAAACTGCTGAACGCGGTCGACCGGATGCCCAACGACCGGGCATTGTCGCTGCGGATCAATGGCCGCTGGGAGCCGACGTCGTCGGCCGAGTTTCTGCGGCGTGTGGCCGGGCTTTCCAATGCCTTGGAGCAGCTCGGCGTCAAGCAGGGCGATCGCGTCGGGCTGTTCGCACCCAACCGGCCGGAATGGCACATCGCCGATTTCGCCATCCTCGCGCTCGGCGCGGCCGACGTGCCTGTCTATTTCAACGAATCCCCCGACCGGATTGTTTACATTCTGAATCATTCCGGCGCGGAGGTAGTCATTGCGGTGGGAGAGATGCAATCGCGGCGTTTGCTGGAGTGTCGCAGCCGGCTCACGTCGGTGAAACACATCGTCTGCGCCGCCGCCCCGCCCGATCTGGGCGATGATATCCTGCGCTTCGAAACGCTGGTGGGCGCCACCGGAGACGCGGCGATTGCCGAGTACCGCCTGCGAGCCGCCCGCGTTACCTCCGACCAACTCGCCACCGTTATCTACACTTCCGGTACGACAGGCGAACCGAAGGGAGTGATGCTCACGCACAATAATCTCAGCTCGAACGAGGAAACCTCGGTCGAGCCTTATCGAATGTCGCTGGCCGACAAGGCGGTAAGTTTTCTGCCGCTCTCGCATGTGTATGAGCGCGTTACTGCGTACGCCTATTTGTTTCATGGGGTCCAGGTATCTTACGTCGAGCGCATGGACGACTTGCCACAAGCGCTGCTGGAAGTTCACCCCACGCTGGCCGCCGCGGTTCCGCGCGTTTTTGAAAAACTCTACGCCAATGTCATGCAAAAGGGGCATGCCTCGACGGGATCGAAGCGCCGGATTTTCGACTGGGCTGTGCGCGTGGCCCGGGAATCGGTGCGCTGGAAGGCGTATGGCGAAGACGCTCCCTCCTGGCTGCACCTTCGCTGGAAGATTGCGGACCGCATCGTGTATTCCAAAATCCGCGAAGGGATTGGCGGCCGCTTCCGCGCATTTATTTCCGGCGGGGGACCGCTTTCCCGCGAACTCGCTGAATTTTTCTGGGCCGTGGCCGTGCCAGTCTACCAAGGATACGGATTGACGGAAACCTCTCCGGTCGTAAGTGCGAATTATCCAGGGGCCAACAAAGTTGGCACGGTAGGACAGCCCATCGAGCATGTGGGCGTGCGAATCGCGCAGGACGGCGAGATTCTCGTACAAGGGCCGTGCGTGATGAAGGGTTATTACCTGAAGCCTGCGGACACAAGCGCCGTGATTTCGCCGGATGGATGGCTGGCGACCGGCGACATCGGACACCTCGATGAGGACGGCTATCTCTACGTGACCGACCGCAAGAAGGATTTGTTCAAAACAGCGGCGGGAAAATTTGTCGCGCCGCAGCCCATTGAAAATTTGCTGAAGGTGAGCCCGCTGATCCTGAACGCCGTGCTCGTTGGGGACGGATACAAATTCATCTCCGCTTTGATCGTTCCGAATTTTCCGAATGTTGAAGCCGCCGCGCGCGCGCAGGGCCGCACGTTTGCTTCGCCGAAACAAATCGCAGAGGATCCTTGGGTGCATGAACTGATCGGCAGGGAAGTGGCGAAGGTGAACTTGAAACTCGCGCAGTACGAAACGATCAAAAAATTTGCGCTGCTCGACCATGATTTCACTTTTGATGGCGGGCAACTGACCTATACGTTGAAGCTCAAGCGCCGCGTAATCGCCGAGCGCTACGCGAAAATCATCGATGGGCTTTATGCGGAGACACCGGCGGGCCATGGAACAGTTTCGTAGGGCACGCCTTCGGGCGGGCTTTGCTGATTCAAGGACGTGCTCGCATGAATGCGAGCACCTCAGGGTTCATGCCGCGTGGACTTGGAAGGCTGTGCTGCTGCGCCGGGGCGGGATACAATAGCAAAAGGAGAATGGGAATGAACGATGAACTGGTGATTGCTGGGCGCGCGTTTCGCTCGCGCCTGATCGTGGGCACGGGGAAATACCGCAGCCTGCAGGAAATGACTCGCGCTCACGTTGCTTCCGGCGCGGACATGGTTACGGTCGCTGTGCGGCGGGTGAATCTTACCGACCGCACCAAGGAGTCGTTGCTCGACTACATCGACCGCGAAAAAATTTTCATTCTGCCGAATACAGCCGGGTGCTACTCGGCCGACGAAGCCGTTCGCACGGCGCGGCTCGGCCGTGAAGTGGGCCTGTCGAACTGGGTGAAGCTGGAGGTGATCGGCGATCAGCAGACTTTATTCCCTGATACGGAGGAACTTGTTCGCGCGACGCAAATCCTCGTGAAAGAGGGTTTCGTCGTGTTGCCCTACACGAACGACGACCTGGTGGTCGCGCGCAAGCTGATTGACGCGGGAGCCGCGGCCGTGATGCCGCTCGGCGCGCCGATTGGCTCCGGCATGGGAATTCAGAATCACGCGAACCTGCGCATCTTGCGCGAGCGCATCACCGAAGTGCCAATGATCGTGGACGCGGGCGTCGGCACGGCGTCGGACGCCGCAGTCGCGATGGAACTGGGCGCGGATGGCGTCCTGATGAACACGGCGATTGCCGAGGCGCAAGACGCGGTCGTCATGGCCGAAGCGATGCGCGAAGCGGTGTCCGCGGGGCGCAAGGCGTTTCTGGCAGGGCGCATGCCGAAGAAACTCTATGCATCGGCATCGAGTCCGCTTTCCGGCGTGGTGCGGTAACGCCCCTGCGTGGAATTCGGAAACTCGAAAGTGGCGCCGGCGTCCCGCCGGCGATTTTTCCTACCTTCAAGGCCAAGCAAAAAAGCCGCCGGGACGGCGGCGCTACAAATCATGCTACAACGTGCGAAACGTCAGGTGCCAGATCGTGACCACCAGCGCGTGTACGATGGCGGAGGCAAAAATGCTATTCGTCTTGCGCCACGCGCGGCCATAAAATATTCCCGCAATCGTTGCCAGGATCGCGTAGCGCCAGTTGGGGAAAACGCCGTTGTTGGTAATGTGCGCGAGGCCGAAAACGACGGAGGCGCCGATCCAGCCGCCCGTTTCACTTGACAGCGTGCGCGAGAGGGAATTCTGCAGCAGGCCGCGAAACAATAATTCTTCAGGCCACGCCGTCAACAGAAAAATGGCAATTGCGTCGGCGGGCAGGGATTTCCAGTGCGCTTGCGTAGGGTCGAATCGGATGAAGTGAATTGCCGTTCCCAGCGGAATTACTAGGATAGCGAGCAATCCGAAGTGAAGCAGAATGGCCAGGATCGCGTCGCGTCCCCAGACGATGTTGTAACCTACGCCGTCGAATTGCCGAACGAAGAGGAAGGTTGCCAGCGCCACACTGATTGCGAGAAGCATCGTGGCCATGTAGCCGATGGTCGGCCCGCCATAAGGCCAGAGGACATTGAGCAGCCGTGTCTTTAATGGAAGAAAAATCGCGAGCATCGCCAGATAGTCTTGCCACGCGCCGGGTTTCGCTGCGCCTGCGGAAATGGTGAGAAGGGCGGGAGTCAGCGTGTAAGCTGCGGCCAACGCGGCACGCCACCACGTGAAATTATTCGTTCCCGCCAGATAAATCATGTATGCAAGGAAAGGTAAGGTGGCGATCAATATACCGCGTTGGGAGCCGGCGCGGCGCGCCAATCGTTCGCCGAGATTACCGCCGGCCAAGGACAACTGAATCGCAAGAAAAAAGGCAAGCACGCAGAGAGTTACAGTGTAAGCGCGCCCGCTGTATCCGTGCCGTCCGCCATACACGGCCGCGCTAGCGACGGCCGCGGCCCACAACCCGAGCGCAGTCCAAATCGATAGCTGGCGTTCACCGGACATGGCACGATAGTGTATCGCACACCATGAATCCGCGATGACCGAGAAGACCACAAAACGGATTGCTTACATCGACTGGCTGAGAGGTTTTGCGGTCGTAGCGATGTTCCAGACCCACTGCTACGATTCCTGGCTCGGCGGCGCGGCTCGTGACAGCGGATTTTTCAGGTTGTCCCAGCTTGGCGGCACGCTTCCCGCGCCCTTGTTTCTTTTCCTCGCCGGCATTTCCTTCGCGCTAGTTACCGACAAACTTCGCCAGAAGGGTGCATCGGCCGACGAAATCGCTCGCACGACTATTCTGCGCGGCGGGGAGATTTTTCTCTTGGGCCTGCTTTTTCGCCTGCAAGAATTTCTGCTCGGCCAGCCCGGGGCGCCGTGGACGGATCTACTGCGCGTGGACGTGCTGAATGTGATCGGCGTGTCGCTCGTAATGATGGGCGTTGCTTGCCGGATCGCCGCGGCCGGTGGCGCTGCCGACCAGCGGCACTTGCGGAGAGCGACGATTGTGACAGCGATCGTTTGCGCTGCTGCGATCGCTATTCTTACTCCGCCGCTTTGGACCAGCTGGCGTCCACACTCGCTCGCGTGGTGGCTTGAATCCTACATCAACGGGGTACACAAATTTGACAAGCCGCAACCCTGGCTGTTTCCCGTTTTTCCGTGGGCCGCATTCGCGTTTGTGGGATTGGCGGCTGGCTCGCTTTTGTTGTTCGAGGGGGCGCGTAAAAACGAAGCCCTTGCGCTTGCCTCAGTAGGTGCCGGCGGGGTTGCGCTCATCGCTCTGGGATTGTGGTTGGATTCGCGCCCCATGCGGCTTTACGCGGAATACGATTTTTGGCACACCAGCCCGAATTTCTTCCTGGTTCGCGCGGGAGCCGTGTTGATCACTCTCTTTTTTGCTTACGCATGGTGCCGGTGGGGAGCGGCTGAATGGGGATTTAGCCCGCTGATCGAAATGGGCAAGTGCTCCCTGCTGATCTATTGGGTCCACTTCGAATTCGTCTATGGATGGTTTTCTATTGTATCCAAGCGCGCCGCGGGCATTCGGACGGCAACGCTTGGATTGATTGCAATTTTTGTTGCGATGACGGTGCTCGCCACGTTTCGCAACCGGTTTCCCAGGTGGAAGCCGCAGATGTTGGCATTGATGCGAGGCGCGGCGCGCACGTAACTCGTGGATATTGTTGCAGCAAGCTTTGGGGGATGTAGCGTACGCTTCGACTTGTTATTCTGAGCGAATCGAGGAATCTCTCTTCGGTTTAGGCCCAGTGAGAGAGATTCCTCCTTCGCTCGGGATGACAAACAAATGTTTCTTCGAAATTACTTTTGCGGGCCCGGCTCTTGCGGATCGCCGGACTTGGCTGGGTCGGGAAGTTTAAATATCATCTCGCCGGGGCGTGCGAGGCCCATTTCTTCCCGAGCGATGCGTTCGATGGACTTGGGATCGGTCTTCAGCGAGTTGACCTCTTCGGCCAGGGATTTATTTTCATCGTTCATCTTGCCGATTTGCTCGCGGATCTGTTCGATTTCTTTCTGTGTGCGTCGCATGGCGATGAAGCCGTGCGTACCAAAAACGTCGTGCACCAGCATGGCAAACAGCACGATGCCCAGAATCTGCCGCGCGTGTTTCCGAAAATACGCTCCGGCCTCGCTCGGAGAAATTTCGCGAATTTGTTTCCGTGTCCTCATGCCTTCGCTTCCTGCGCGGAGTCCATCACCCAGGCCTGCGTTTCGCTCGCGAGTTTCAATGACTCTTTGAGCGTTGCAGCCTCGGTATAAACTCGCATCAACGGCTCAGTGCCGGAAAGCCGCAGCAGGATCCACGCCCCGTCCGCGAATTCCATTTTCAGGCCATCTGTTCGGTCGAGATTCTTGACGCGCCGTCCCAAGAATGTCGAGAAGTTTTCCAGCAACCGATTCACTGTCCTCAATTTTACGTCTTCTGGCAAGTGAAGATTCGCGCGCTGCGGCCAGAATTCGCCGCCTACTTTCTCAAAGAGCGCGCGCAATTGCGCCGCCAGCGAAGCGCGCCGGACCGCGATCATCTCCGCGACGAGCAAGCAGGCGAGAATGCCGTCCTTGTCGGGAACGTGACCGCGGATCGCCATTCCCGCGCTTTCTTCTCCGCCCAAGGCAATCTGGTCTCGCTGGATCAGCTCGCCGATGTATTTGAATCCCACGGGAGTTTGCATCACAGTCGTGCCATGATGGCGGGCGACCGCGTCCAATAGGTGCGAAGTGGCCACACTGCGCGCCGCCGGCATTTTCCATCCGCGCGTTTCGACCAGGTAATCGTAAACCAGGCCCAAGATGTGATTCGGCTGAATCCACGTCCCGTCCGAATCGAGGATTCCAAAGCGGTCGGCGTCGCCGTCAGTCGCCAGCCCAACCGCCGCCCCTTTCGCGAGCACCGCGTCGCGCAAAGGTCGAAGATTTTCTTCTGAGACGTCCGGCCCTGAGCCGTCGAAGAGGACGTCTCGATTCGTGCGCAGAGCTTGCACATCGATACCGTGCGTCGAGAGCGCTTTGTCCAGGTAGCCGGCGCCGCATCCGTGTAGCGCGTCGGTCGCCACGCTCATTTTCGCGTCGCTAAGCGACTTGAAATTCACGAGCTTCCCGAGCTGATCGAGATAGGAATCTCGCGGATTGATTTTCTCGAAGGGCTGGTCATTCGGCTTGGCAGGGGCGCGTTCGCCAAGTTTGGCGATGCGCGCCTCGATATCTTGCGTGACTTCGGGAAGCGCCGGTCCCCCGTCGGGGCCGGTGAATTTCAGGCCTTGATACTCGGCTGGGTTGTGGCTCGCCGTAAAATTAATGGCGCCATCCGCCTTGCTCCGCAGAATTTCGTGGGCGATCGCCGGCGTCGGCGCTGGCCCGTCGCACAAGAGTGCGCGGATGCCGTACTCGCGCAGAATTTCTGCGGCCGTTCGTGAAAATTCCTCGGCGAAGAAACGGGTATCGTGGCCGACGATCACGGTCGCTTTGGAATTGCGGCTCCGCACATGCTCGGCGATTGCCGCTGTGGCCAGCCGAACATTCGCGAACGTAAAATCTTCCGCGATGATCGCGCGCCAGCCCGAAGTACCGAATTTTATCGTCGTCGCCATTTCCCAAGTAAAATGTTTCCGCCCTCGGGCAGGTATTGTAGCCTGCCGTGCAAGCGTGAATCACCATGGAAATAGCGCTGGCGAGAAAGAGTAACGAGGCGGGAGGATCTCTTGACCGATAAATATTTGGTTCTGGTCACGTGCGCAAGCCCGGCGGAAGCGAAACGCATCGCGCGCGCCGTCGTCGAACAACGCCTGGCCGCGTGTGTGAATGTTCTTCCCGGCGGGGTCACTTCCATTTACCGCGGGAAGGGAAAAGTGGAGTCTGCCCGGGAACGGCTGCTGCTCATCAAAACGTCTCGAAAGCGCCTTTCGAAGCTGCAGGCAGCCGTCAAGCGGCTCCATACCTATGATGTCCCCGAATTTATCGCCCTGCCTATCGCCGCAGGATCGCGCGCCTATCTCGCCTGGCTTGATGGTGTTTTGTAGGATGGGCTTCAGCCTCTCTGGTTTTGGCTTTCTCAAATCATCGCAAAAATGACAGGCTGAAGCCCCTCCTACCAAAATCAGATCTTCCGCAGCGCCTGATCAAGGTCGTTGATCAAATCTTCCACGTCTTCAATTCCGACGGAGATGCGAATCAGTCCGTCTGTAATTCCGATCCGCTGGCGCGTTTCGGGAGGTACCGAGGCGTGCGTCATGGTCGCCGGATGCGAGATGAGCGTTTCCACTCCTCCCAGGCTTTCCGCAAGCGAGCACAATTTCAGGTGATTAAGAACGGTGCGCGCATTTTCCATGGTAACGACGTCGAAGGATATCATGGCGCCGAATCCGCGCTGCTGGCGCACGGCCACTTCATGCTGCGGATGCGAGGGCAGTCCGGGGTAGAAAACGCGTTTCACGCGCGGATGGTCTTCCAGAAAACGCGCGAAGGCCTGGCCGTTGGCGTCATGCTGTTTCATTCGCACGGCCAGCGTTTTGATTCCACGCGAAACCAGAAAGCAATCCATCGGTGCGAGTCCCGCACCCGTGGAGCGCTGCAGGAAGTAGATTTTTTCGGCGTCGGCGGGGCGCGTCAAAATAACGGAGCCGCCCACGGCATCGCTGTGCCCGTTCAAGTATTTCGTCATCGAATGGACGACGATTTGAGCTCCTAGTGCGATCGGCGATTGTAGGTAAGGGCTGAGAAACGTGTTATCGACGACGAGCGTGGCGTTGCGCGCCGAGGCAACCCCGGCGATCGCGGCGATGTCGGTGACGCTCATCGTCGGATTCGTGGGCGTCTCCACGTAGATCATCTTGGTGTTGGGCTTGATGGCATCCTCTACCCGCTCAGGCGAAGAGGTGTCCACGAAGCTGAACTCAAGACCCCATTGCACCAGGAATTGCGTCGTGAGGCGAATGACGCCTCCGTAGACTGCCTCGGAAATGATGGCGTGCTCACCCGGCCTTAAGAGACGAAAAACGGAGTCAATGGCAGCCATGCCGGACGTAAATACGTACGCCGCGCTGCCGCCTTCCAGCTTCGCCATGGTGCGCTCAAGGGCCCGGCGATTGGGGTGCGCGGTTCTCGCGTAATCGTAACCCTTGTTTTTTCCGAGCTCCTCCTGAACGTAGGTCGAGGTCTGATAGATTGGCGCGACGATCGCGCCAGTCGCCGGATCGGGCTCCTGCCCCACATGAATGGCATCGGTTGCAAATCCCATGAAGAATTCTCCTTGCTTTTGGCCGAGGCGGCTTTTTGTTGGCCGGAATTTCTTTGTCCAGAGCGAATGTCGGCGGGCTTTCAGCCGAGGGTGCTGACGCTCGAGGGTTGCGCCAAATTTTGCGCGAATCGAAAGTAGCTCAGGACTGCGGCTGAGTCAATGCAGTGGACTTGCGCAATTTCGCAAAAAGGGCAAAAATATGGCATTCCATGCTTGCCGTAACTCTTATAGTCGGACGCCTGGCGTGAATCAAATGTCGATTTGGTTGAAGACCTCGCTGCGTGTGGTGCCGTTTCTCATTCTGCTCATCGCGGTTGCCGCGAATGGCCAGGACAAGGCCGCGGACCCGAATCCGAAAGCGGATTCCGGCTCAAAGGACGTGCGGCTGACCATCGTCGTTACCGGAGGCGAGGAAAAGAAACCCATAGACAGCGCCAGCGTCTACGTCCGGTACGTCGAGGAGCACAAGCACGGCAGGGACAAGAAGATCGAGATGAATTTGAAGACCAACCAGTCCGGGTTATGCCATGTGCCGGTGATCCCGCCCGGAAGATTTCTGGTGCAAGTGATTGCCGAGGGTTGGAAGACGTACGGCGAGTATTACGACATCAACCAGACAGAGCAGACCATCAACATCACGCTCGCGCGTCCTCCCAAATGGTATTGAATCAGGAATTCCGCCGGATTCTCTATTCTCTTCGCGATTTGATCCCGATTTATTTTTTTCAGTTTGGCTTGTTCTGTCCAAAAAATTAACCAAAACATTTTTGTTTTATCTAAAATTTTAGAAAACTGCTTCATCTTTGTGCAAACAGCATCAAGCGCCGTGTTTGTCGTGAGGTACGCGCATCGGATTCGGCTTTTCCACACCCTTTTCAACAAAACTGTTGAAAACTTCCCTCATGCAGGTCGCGCGGCATTGCTTTGATTAAGCCTGCGCGCGGTGTTAGATTAGCGGGCCGGGGAGCGTCGCGCGGGATTCGGGCGAATGGAAGAAAAAGCATACAAAGGATTTGTAATCTGGCATCTGCTGTGGAGCAACCTTGGCGTGCGCCCGTTGCGCTCCGCGCTGAGCGTATTGGCGCTCGCTCTTCAAGTGTTTCTCGTCCTCCTGATTGCCGGGCTGACGTCGGGCGCGCTGGCCGACTGGCGCACGCGCGCCGAAGGAGTGGGTGCCGACATCATCGTGCAGCCGCCCAACTCATCTATTTTCTTTGCGTTTTCGAGCGCCGTCATGCCCGAATCCCTGGCCGAGAAGATTGCCGGCTTGCCCGCGGTCGACGAAGTGGCTCCGGTGCTGATCGTGGTCGATCAGAAAAATCTAGGAGTGGTCTACGGCATTGATTACGACCGGTTTGCTGGCCTCAGCAACGGCTTCAAGTTTATTTCCGGCAAACCGTTCCAGCAACCGGACCAGACCATCGCCGACGACCTCGCGGCGCAGTCCCGCAAGTTGCGCGTCGGCCAACGGACGATTCTTCTCGGCCATGAATTCACGATCTCCGGCATCGTCGAACATGGCAAAGGGGCGCGCTTCTTTGTTCCGATCAAGACCGCGCAGGACATTGCAGGCGCAGATGGCCGCGTCTCAATGTTTTATGTGCGCAGCAAAGGAGATACCGAAGGCGCGCGGAAGGAACTCGTCAAGCTGCTTCCCACTTACAAGATTCGTTCGATGGCGGAGTACAGCACGTTGATGAGTTCCTCCAACTTGCCTGAACTGAAGCCGTTTATTCGCGCTTTTGTCATGCTCGGCGTGGCCATCAGTTTTTTGGTCGTGCTCCTCACCATGCACACGATGGTGTTTGAGCGCACACGGGACATCGGTGTGCTCAGGGCGCTGGGATCATCGCGACTGGAAGTTTGCTGGATGATTTTGGGCGAGACTTTGGTCATGGTTGGATTGGGCGTGGTTTGCGGATTGCTCTGCACTTACAGCGTGGTCGCGATTTTGCACAGGACCTCGCCTACTCTCCAAATTTCCATCGAGGGCGGTTGGATTATCCGCGCGATCCTTCTGACCATTGCCGGCGCAATTGCCGGCGCAATATACCCTGCTCTTCGCGCCGCGCGAAACGATCCCGTGGATGCTCTCGCCTACGAGTAATTTGTGTTTCCAATCCTTCGCCAAGCCGGATTCCTCTTTTGCACATATGCACAACTTGGGCCACAAATTTTATTGCGCCCGTTCGATTATTTCTGATACAAGGTGATCCCGGGCCGTCTGTCGGAATCTTTTGCAAATGGAGATTCACCTCTACACGGAACCCGGCTGTAGTGCGTGCGTCGAGGCAAAGGCATTCCTGACTTCGCGCGGGATCTCCTTCGAAGAACGGGACGTTCGCGCCAATCCCGAATATCTGCGTATTCTTACGGACGTGCTCGACAGTTGCACCTTGCCGACTCTGGTGACCGGCGATACGATCATTCCTGGATTTGACCGGGAGCAGTACGAGTGCCTGCCCGCGGTCCCCAAATTGAAACGCCATCGTTGATTTGCCGATCGTGAGTTGAGGAGCTCTGCCGCTTGCGTGTCCGGCATTTAGAAGAATTTCGGAGGAGGCGAATATCTATGAGACTTAAACAAATGATAGTCATTCTCGCCCTGGTCGCGCTGGCCCTGCCAGTTGCGTCGCAGATGGGAATGGGGTCGCAAGTGCCAACCCTTAGCGGGATCTGGCGGCCAGTGGTGGGGAGTGGTTCGACCTATGAAATAACACGGGAAGGCAACAAGACGACCATGGAGTTCGCTGTCGTCGGCAAGGAAGACATGGGAGGCAAAACCGGCTATTGGGTGGAATCGTCCATCATGGAGCCGAAGGGAGGCGGCGAGATGGTCATCAAGGTCCTCGAGACCGTCGACGGCAATGCCATCTCCTATTCAAAGTCAATAATACAGATGCCGGGGCAGGGGCCCATGGAAATGGATTCGAACATGATGAACATGGGGGGCCGGCGGCCCGCGCAGACCGTGTCGACGGATTTTCGCGACAAGGCCGAGTTGGCAGGATCGGAATCGATTACCGTGCCGGCGGGAACATTTAATTGCGAGCATTACCGAATGAAGGACGGAAGCGGCGAAGCCTGGATTTCTGACAAGGTGTCGCCATGGAGCCTCGTGAAGATGCGAGACCAGCTGAGGACGGTGGTGCTTGCAAAAATGACTACCGACGCAAAAACTCGCATCACCGCCACGCCAACAAAATTTGATCCCATGCAAATGATGCGCAATCGCACGGGCCAGCAAGGTCAGCAACCCCAGTAGTTTTGTGGGTTGCTCGGGCGCGATCAGTTCCGCCTCACTGGAATAAATCTGAAGGAGAGCTGTTGCCCCCTCCCGGCAACAAGTTTTATTCCGCACGGATACTCGAACGGCGCGAAATCGCCGATGATCTATGGACGCTTCGCCTGGACCCGGGCGGGGAATTCCCGTATCGATCGGGCCAATACGCAACCCTGGGAGTCGTCACCCCCGAAAAGGTCCACGAGCGCCCCTACTCGATTGTTTCCGCTCCCCACGAGAAATTCCTGGAGTTTTTCTTTGAGTTGGTTCCTCACGGCCAGGTGACGCCCCGGCTTCACGCATTCCGGGAGGGCGACGAGATCACCCTCCGAAAAGCCGCCAAAGGGAATTTTACGCTCGACCTTTCCGCTGAACGCGCCAACCATTTTCTGATTGCCACGGTTACCGGAGTCGCGCCTTTTGTCAGCTATGTCCGGTCCCTCTATCACGACTGGATGAGCGCAAAATTTAGCGGGGCGCACAAACTTTTCATTCTCGAAGGGGCTAGCCGCTCCTGGGAATTGGGCTATTCCAGCGAAATTGAGCGCGTAGCCGGCGAAGTTCCCTGGTTGACTTACGTTCCCACCATTAGCCGGCCGTGGGAGGACAGGAAATGGAGCGCCGAAACAGGCCGCGTGGATGACGTAATACGCAAGTATGCTGATCTGTGGAATCTGACGCCGGGAGATACGAAGGTCTATCTTTGCGGCCACCCGAACATGATTGAGAATGCCAGAGGCATTGTCAGGCGCCATGGTTGGCAAGAAAATGCCATCCGGGCGGAAGCGTACTTCGTTCCTCCGCGGCAAGAGTACTCGGCATAGCTTTTAAAGCCCGTTTGATGACACGCGATTGTTTGTGGATCACGGCTTCAGAGGCTGCGGAAAAAAGTAGTTTAATGTCATCCCGAGCGAAGCGAGGGATCTGCTTTTTCACCAATCCCAAGAAAAAAGCAGATTCCTCGGGCAAACCGAGCCCTCGGAATGACACTTTTAGAATTTTTCCGCAGCCTGTTCGGCGTGGCAAAAGTTGGCCAGAATCATAGCGGCTTTAGCCGCTGGCCTGTCCGATGATGAGGTGACACATAGCCGCTGAAGATTGACCGAAAGGCATTGTCAACCTCAGATTCTCGCGCCTCACATTACCAGCGTTCGTGCTTGAAGTAGAGGACACCAAGGGCCGGAATACGCACATGGATCGAATGCGCGAGATTGTTCCAGGGAATCGCTTCGGCATGCACGCCGCCGAGATTGCCCACGTTGGTCCCGCCATATTTCTCTGCGTCCGTATTCATGATTTCGCGGTAAAATCCCGGCTCGGGCACGCCCACGCGGTAGGTATCTCGCTGGACCGGAGTAAAATTAGCGACCATGACGATGAAATCGCCCTGATCCTTCGCTCGCCGCAGGAACGACAAAACGCTTGAATCCGCATCATTGCAATCGATCCATTCAAATCCGTGCCAGTCAAAATCCACTTGGTGGAGAGAAGGCTCATTCCGGTAGATCGCATTCAGGTCCGCTGAGAGACTCTGTAGACCACGGTGAGAATCGTATTCGAGCAAGTGCCATTCGAGGCTAGTTTCAGCGTTCCATTCTCCCCGCTGGCCGAACTCACCGCCCATGAACATCAGTTTCTTGCCGGGATGCGCCATAAGATACCCCAAAAACAGGCGCATGTTGGCGAACTGCTGCCACAGGTCCCCGGGCATCTTGTTGATCAGCGAAGCCTTGCCGTGAACGACCTCATCGTGAGAGAGCGGCAGCGCAAAATTTTCCGTGAAGGCGTACAACATCGAAAACGTCATGCGATTGTGATGGTATTTCCGGTAGATCGGGTCCACCGCGAAATAACTGAGCGTGTCGTTCATCCATCCCATATTCCATTTCAGACTGAAGCCTAATCCCCCCAGGTACGTGGGACGGGAAACCATCGGCCAGGAGGTGGATTCTTCTGCGATCGTCAACACCCCCGGGTGGCGCGCATACACCACTTCGTTCAATCGCTTAATGAAGGCGATGGCGGCGAGGTTTTCGCGTCCGCCAAATTCATTCGGAATCCACTCGCCCTCACGCCGCGAATAATCCAGATAGAGCATCGAAGCCACTGCGTCCACGCGCAAGCCGTCGATATGATATTTGTCAATCCAGAAAAGAGCGTTAGAGATGAGGAAATTCTGAACTTCATTGCGCCCGTAGTTGAAAACCAGAGTTCCCCAGTCGGGGTGGCGGCCCTGGCGCGGGTCCGCGTGTTCGTACAAATGAGTGCCGTCAAATTCACCAAGCCCGTGACCATCGCTCGGGAAGTGCGCCGGAGTCCAATCCAAAATGACGCCAATGCCTGCCTGATGAAATCGGTCCACAAACGTCATGAAATCGTCGGGCGAGCCGAACCGGCTGGTCGCGGCAAAATATCCGAGCGTCTGGTATCCCCACGACCCGTCGAAGGGATGCTCCATCACGGGCATAAGTTCCAGGTGCGTATAGCCCATACGCTTCAGATAAGGAATGAGCTGATCCGCCAGCTCGCCGTAAGATAGCCAGCGTCCGCCTTCCTCGGTCACGCGCCGCCAGGAGCCGAGGTGGACCTCGTAGACGGAGATGGGCGAGGACAACCAATCATTTCTCGAGCGCCAATTGATCCAGCCCGAATCATTCCAGATGTGGTGATCCAGGCGAGCAACGATCGAGCCGGTGTTAGGCCGAAGTTCCGAGCGGAATCCGTACGGATCGCTTTTCAAAAGTGGATACCCACCGGACATCGGCCGGATTTCGTACTTATAGATTGCGCCCTCCGCGACTTCGGGCACAAATAGTTCCCAGACTCCCGAGGGCCCGCGGTTCCGCATCGGACTGACGCGCCCGTCCCACTGATTGAAATCGCCCACTACACTCACGCGCATCGCGTTGGGAGCCCATACTGCGAACTGCACTCCCGCCACCCCATCGACGACCACGGGATGCGCGCCCATCTTTTCGTATTTCTGGTAATGTGTCCCCTCGCCGATCAGGTACAAATCAAAATCGGAAAGCAGCGGAGGAAACGCATATGTGTCATGGACCTCTCGGACCGGTTGGCCTTCCTCCATGACCCTCCACCGATAACTGTCCGCTGAAATCGGCAGATGCGGGAAGAGCGGCAAGGCAGCCTCGAATAGTCCTTCAGGGCTTATGCGCCGGGCGGGAATTGCGTCGGAGCGATCTTTCAAAAGCAGGAAGACTTGCGTGGCTCGCGGGAAAAAGCAGCGTGCCACCAGGCGCTTTTCATCCCCTTCCTCGACGATGTGCGGCCCAAGCAGGCGAAATGGGTCGCGGTTCTCCGCGTGCAACAGGAGCGAGATATCCCGTTCGAACTCGCTCCTCGGTTCCGTTTCGGCCGGAGCCTGCCCAGTTGCTCGGTTTACTACGTTCACTCCGGTCTCCCCCCTGAAAGAATCTGATCCAGCCTCCAAAGCATTCTATCAGGGTACCGCCCTAGAGGAAGGACTCATTAGTTGGGAAAGCCAGCCGTGAAAAGTCGGCCGCGATTCCTCGGCACTCAAAGTGAGAGCAAAATGCTTCCATTCGTGTGCATTATTAGAAAGACTTGTTCACACTTATTCTGGCGGCCAGATAGCCAAATCGGCTAACACACGTGGAATCAATGAGTTATTTGTTTACCCTTATGGCACACAGTTTGCTCTGTATTTGAGTGAATGCGCTCCCGATTGCTCCCCGCAGGGCTTCAGGGCCGCTCACATTCACCACGCGGGGAGAAAATGAGAAACCATAACCGACGGCTGAAAGACTTAGTTAAAGTGCTCATCGTAGGTGCTTTAGGCTTGGTTTTCAGCGGCGCCCCGGCTCAGGCGCAGGCATTCCTCTCAGGAACTTACCATTGCGCGAGCGTTGAAATCGCGGGAAAGACGCACCCTTGCAAGGCTCCATCTCTGGAAATGAACTCGGATGGGAGTTACCAAATCCTCGCCGAACGCGGGACATACGAAATTTTGCGTGGACACTGGCTGGTCCTTTCAGCTGCCAAGAACCACGAACGGGCCCGCCTGGACGGCAGCAAACAGATCATTTTTGAGTTCGTTTCCGAAGGCAAAAAAAGCAAGATCACTTATCGCCGAAAGTATCAGAGACCTCCCGCTTGGGTTTCCAGTTAAGCGGACATGTTGGCAACCTTGCTGTTTGCCGCATGAGTTGGAGTGTCTAGGGCGCAGTTTGTATGGCGCAGTGCGACACAATAATCGAGTAGTTGTTCACCATCGAAACAGTTCAGAATTTCCCGCCGCTGTGCTCCGAAATGGAACCACTCTAACCGCCTCACATGATTAAGTTTACGTCCGCCCAAATTGTTTCACCTTTCAGACGAGTGGAATCCCAGTTGCCATCATCCAATGCGTCCGGCTAACCAAGCTGCAATGGACCGCAGGGCCGGATGAAGGATACAAGGGGGCAACATGTCCATGGGTATGTTACAAAATACGGAAGTCGAAGAAACCGCCGTGCAGAAATTGTGGCGCGCCGTGATCGCCACCACTGTGGAAGAATGGGTCAGCGGCCCGCTTCGCCAAAAGCGTGAAGCGGAACAGTTCTTGTTTACTGATAATAAATATTATCGAACAGTTTGTTATTCTGCGGGAATTAATCCTGAAAATCTGCGAGCCCGCCTAGAAAAAATTCGCTCGCGCGAGATAGCCGAAGCGCAGGCGCGCGCCACCCGAAATTAATTTCGCCGCCGCTGCAGTTGCGCGT
>CAWEYA010000013.1:0-548068 GCA_963813185.1 uncultured Acidobacteriota bacterium | reverse complement strand
TGTTAACCGAAGGGTTGCTAGTTCGAATCTAGCCCGGGGAGCCAAACCTCTTTGATCTCAAGAAATTACAGAGTTTAGGTAGAGCATTCGGCTCTCGACCGAATGCGTGGGCATTCCAAATGAAATCGATTATCCCACATGGTGCTAAAACCGGGGAATTTTCGGCAATCCATTCCATCTCAACCAGCGTCGTCATGAAAACGTAATAGTCCCGTCGGACTCTGAGGGCTCACCGTAGTTGTTATTGGTCGCGCGGGTTGAGATTTATCGAACAAAATGGGCGAAAGAAGCGGAGCCTTCGGTTTGTAACCGAATGCCGGGCCAAGCGACAGTCTGATAGGGGACGCACCTGCCTCGTGAGCAGATGATCCTCATGGGGGGACGGCGGAGCGCGCCCGCCTCAACAGCAGTTTCGTGTAACGCTTTGCCAGAATGCTAGGTGTTCTGATTTCTTCTTCCGATTGTTGGCAGGTAAAGGAGCAAGCGATGGAGATGTGCCAAAAACGTGCCAGAATTTCGGCCCCCTAGCGTGGCTGAACGTCGCCGGGTTCAGGTGCCCGGCTTCTTTGCACGTGCCGAAAACCACAAGATTGCCGGGTTCACGCGCTCGGGATAAATCGCGAGCATCTGGTTGTAAAGCTCCGACGCGGTCTTGGTATTGGTAGCGAGCCTGTCAAAGTCGCGAATGTATTTTCGTGTTTCTTCGATATTATTCGGCGTATCGGGCGCCCCTGGCCTCTTGTGCCCTGCAATAACGGCCACGGGCTTGAGCAACTCGACCTTGTCGAGCGCCGCGATCCAATCCTTCCGGGTTTCGGCGTTCGACTCGCCCAGATGAAGATGAACATCGTTGTAGGCGGCGTCGCCGGCAACGACCAGCCCGATCGAAGGGGCGTGGAGACACGTCGTGTTGTCCGTATCGGTATGCCCGAGGGGAACGCCGACAAGTTGCTCCCCTTCCAGTTCGATAACGCCTCCCTTGAGTTCGTCCGCGACCACGAGCGTTGAATCGATTTGTCCGGGAAACCGTGGTTTCCAATATGCGTTAACCACGGGAGCCGACGCCTGCTTTTGCATGACAGCGATGACCTCTCGCGTCGCGACGAACCGCGCATTCGGAAATTTCTTCTGAATTGTGTTAACGCCGAAGAAATGGTCGCCATGGCCATGGGTCGCGTAGATCGTCGTCAGATTCTTGCCTCTGGCTGCGATCCAGTCGACAAGTCTCTGGTTTTGATCGACCGTGATGGCGGTATCCACCAGCACGGCATCGCGCTTACCCGAGATAAGCGTTGAGGAAATGGGTGACCATTTCATTTCGCTCGCGCCGGGCGGAAAGTCGTTAGTGACCATGGGAATCTGGGCGCTGACAAAAACTTCCCACTGCAATCGATTGGTCATGACTCCTCCTCAGGACAGATTTGGTCTCGATCTTTCCTATCATCGCGACGCGCCTCTTTTTCCTGCCTCGCCGAGATCGCCGAGAATATTGGGCCAGGTTTTCTCGAAGTTGGCGTCACGCTGCAGTCCACGCTCCAGCACGCCTCCGATGCGGTGCTGGGCTTCGGGCCACGTCAGCGCTGCTCCAAACGAAGTGAAGGCGTCCAAAAGCCGATCGGTTGGGGGCAACGAGACCTGGTTGACGAGATTCTTTGCGGCGGCGAGGGCGCGCCGATCGAAGGAGGCGATCCGGCGCACGAGGGCGTCGACGAAGCCGTCGAGTTCGGCGTCGGGAAGTGCTCGGTTGACATAACCGTATCGTTCTGCTGTGTCGCCATCAAAGTCGTTGGCGCTGAGAACGATTTCGAGCGCCCGGCCGCGTCCGACTAGATGGGGGAGGCGCTCCGTCCCTCCGCCGCCGGGATGCAGGCCGACCCCGAGTTCGGGGTGACAGAGTTTCGTGTTCTCGCGCGAGGCGAAACGCATGTCGCAGGCGAGGACGAACTCGCTGCTCACGCCACGCACGCAGCCCCGGATTTTTGCGAGGCTGACAACAGGCGACTTCGTAAGGCGCACGAACGTATCCATCAGAATAGGTAAGCCGGACGGGCCGACAGCGGTCATGATGTTTCCGAGCTTGCCCGTCAGATCGAAGTGCGACAGGTAGAAGTCAGGAATCGCGCTCTCGAAAACAACGACGCGCAGGGTCTCAGTGCTATCCATCCTGACAAGAAGGTCCTGGAGAGCCTGGAAGACATCCGCGTCTACGATATTGAAGGGCGGATAGTCGAATACGACTCTCCAGTACGCACGCGTTTCCTCGATCACCCGCAAGGGTGCTGTCGTATTCGGCTTGGCCATGGTTCATCCTCCTTGAATTTCAATTGAGTGGGACGGTACGGTGATCCGACGAGGAGTCGGATAGTGCGGCGCCCCCTCCCTTCCAAATACCTTGCCCGCCAGTAATAATCATCGCCTGGACTGTGTCAAAACATTTCCATCGGTCCAATCCGCCATGTGCCGTAAGAGGGTTCCGAAGTAGTTCAAATACCACACGTTGTCGCAGTTGCAATATTTGGACCATGTGCAAAGCACTGTTACAGAGGGACATAGAGTCACCGCCGGTTCTGATTTTTCGCGAATTCCTCTTTGGTCAGGAAAATGTGCGGGCGTATAATCTCGAACATGGTATCCAGACTGGACGCTTCTCAAGTTGGACCGGGGCTAGACTTTCACGTTGCGATTGACGCTATTCCCGCGCTCGCATGGTCGAGTCATTCAGGCGGCTCCGTAGATTTCATTAATCAGCGATGGCGTGAGTATACGGGCCTTTCGCCTGAAGAGTCGTATGGCAGAGGCTGGAAGACCGCGATTTACCCTCACGACCTTGCAACATTAACGGAAAAATGGGAAGCACTCGATGACGCTCATGTCGGCCAGGCATGTGAAGTCCGGTTGCGACGCTCCGACGGCGTCTTCCGATGGTTTTCGTTTCGCCGTGAACCGCTCCGTGACGAGGCTGGGGCGGTGACCCGATGGTACGGAACCGGGATCGATATTGACCGTGCAAAGCAAAAGGAAACGCTACACGCCGCGGAAAAACGGACGCTGGAGATGGTCGCCGATGGGGCAA
This sequence comes from uncultured Acidobacteriota bacterium, assembly GCA_963813185.1. GTDB lineage: Bacteria > Acidobacteriota > Terriglobia > Acidiferrales > UBA7541 > Palsa-360. Next base: position 544,995 of record CAWEYA010000013.1, on the reverse strand, counting down.
GCCTCAGGGAAGTGTTGGATCAACTGTGCAGGTCTATCGAGGTCCAAGTTGCGCCGTCGGTTACGACGGTCCTAGTGATGGATCCCGACGGAAAACGACTTTGGCAAGGCGGCGGCCAGCGGGTCCCACAGGAGTGGATTTCGACGATCGTCCCAGTGCCAGTTGCTTTCGAAGCAGGTTTATGCGGGACCGCAGCATTTTTGAAGGAACGAGTCGTTGTCCCCGATGTCGCCACGGAGCCAAACTGGCCCGATCAATATCGGGACCTCGCTATTCGGAACGGGATACGAGCCGCATGGTCCGAGCCGATCCTGACGAAGGACAACGAGGTGCTGGGCACTTTCGCACTTTACTCCCATGAGGCGCGAGTTCCTACCGAAGAAGACCTCACGCTCATAAAAGGCGCCGGGCATATCGCCCGCATCGCGATTGAACGCCAGAGGTCGCAGGAAGCGCTCCGGAAGGCGCTTGACCAAGTCCAAAAGGACGAGGCTAGGCTTCGGCAGGTCATCGACACAATTCCCACGCAGGCCTATTGCATTCTGCCCGACGGTAGGAATGAGTTCTCCAACAGGCGCTGGGAAGAATATACGGGGCTTTCCTCTGCAGAAAGCAGCGGGTGGGGATGGCAAGCTGCATTTCACCCTGAAGACCTGCCAGGGCTCATGGAAAAACATCTAGCGCTGTTGGCTGCCGGTGAACCTGAGGAGATTCAGGCGCGCCTCCGGCGCCACGATGGCGTGTATCGCTGGTTTCTATTCCGTACTGAGCCGCTACGGGATCAAACGGGCAAGATTATCCGGTGGTACGGCACGAGCATTGACATAGATGATCTCAAACGGGCCGAGGACAAGCTTCGTCAGGACGAGGAAGAACTTCGTCGCGTGACGGACGCAATCCCGCAAGCGATCTGCGTCCTGGACCTGGATGGGAAACCCATTTACGCAAACCGCTTCTCGCTTGAATTCACTGGATTGACGCTCGACGATGTGCGAACAGGTGATTTTCGCTTCCGCGTTTTCCATCCCGAGGACATTGAGAGACTCCGCGAAGAAAGACAGAGAGCCCTTTCCGGTATTGTCCCCTTCGAAAACGAGCAACGGGCTCTTCGGAGGGACGGCACGTATCGCTGGTTCCTGATCCGATACAACCCCTTCCTCGACGCGAACGGCAACGTCATTCGCTGGTATGCGACAGGGATGGACATAGACGATAGGAAACGGGCCGAAGAGAGGACACGGAACGAAAACCTCGCGTTGCGGGAGCAGATCGACCGGGATTCGATGTTCGAGGATATCGTCGGCTCTTCAGAGTCGCTGCGCAAAGTGCTGCGCCAAGTCGCCAAAGTTGCGCCCTGCGATTCCACCGTTTTGATTCTGGGCGAAACCGGAACCGGGAAGGAACTCATCGCTCGCGCCATTCATAAGCGATCCAGGCGTGCGGATCGCGCTTTCATAGGCGTCAACTGCGCCGCAATCCCGCCATCCCTGATCGCTTCTGAGCTCTTCGGCCACGAGAAAGGTGCCTTCACAGGCGCAACGCATCAGCGGCTGGGGCGTTTCGAGGCCGCGAATGGCGGGACTGTATTTCTAGACGAAGTCGGCGATCTGCCGCCTGATACTCAAATTGCGCTGCTGCGAGTCCTACAGGAACGTGAAATCGAGCGCGTCGGCAGCAACCAGCCGATTTCGGTCGACGTTAGAGTGCTGGCAGCGACTCATCGTGATCTAAACACGCTCGTGGCGGAAGGCAAATTTCGCGAGGATCTTTTGTACCGTCTCATTGTCGTACCTATCGAGATACCGCCGTTGCGAGAACGACTCGCTGACGTTCCTTTGTTGGTCGAATACTTCATCGATCGCTATGCGAAAAGGGCTGGAAAGAAGTTCCGAACGATCGACAAGAAATCCCTCAAATTGTTCGAGGGATACAACTGGCCAGGAAACGTTCGTGAGCTACAAAACGTAATTGAGCGAGCCGTGATCCTGTGCGAGGGTGAAACGTTCTCTGTCGAAGCGATTTGGTTGAAGGGAGAACCATCCACAAAGTTAACACGACCGGGGCCGCTCAATGGCGTGCTTGTGAAACAGGAAAAGCAAATGATCGAGGCCGCGCTGGCGGAAAGCAACGGCCGAATCTCAGGGCCGACGGGGGCGGCGGCGAAACTCGGTCTGCCCGCGCGGACCCTCGACTCCAAAATCAAGCGTTTGAAAATAAACAAATACCGATTCAAATTTCCTCCTTCCGACTGAGTCCGCTGCGCCGGCATTGCTCTAAGCGAGCCAGCGCTTTCCTCATAGAACAGGAATTCCTGAAAATTGCCGACCAGCGGCAACTCTAAGTTCTTTTGCTGCCAGGAAATGTGAACGGCCAAACGATTGCAGTCTTCCGAAACGTATTTCGGACCAACGTTCAGGATGCTCAGGATCGAACTAATTGCCGGCAGTCGCGGAGCGCGCATTCGTCTGAGCGGCCAGCTTCGATCGGAGCACCTTGGCCAGTTGAAATCTGAGATTGAGCGTGGGGTACCAAACGTAGGGCTGGATCTGGAGGAGGTCGATCTCGTGGATGTTGAAGGCGTTCGCTTCCTCAACGCCTGCGAGTCGGCGGGGGTCTTGATCCTGCACTGTTCGCCTTACATCAGGGAATGGATGGTGCGGGAGCGAGCAGAACAGGCCGACACGAAGTAAGAGAGGCGGCGTGCTGAATCGAAGAGCGGCCAATAGTTAGAAGTCAAAATCAAAGGAGGCAACATGGAATCGAAACGTGACGGCATCATCAAGAACGTGGTTCTGGTGCACGGTGCATTTGCCGATGGTTCCGGGTGGGAACACGTCGCTAACATCCTCAAGAATGATGCGTACAAGGTGTCGGTGCCGCAGCCGCCCGAGACCTCGTACGCCGAGGACCAAAAATGCACGAAGGCGGCGATCGACGCGATGGACGGGCCAGTGGTTCTGGTGGGCCACAGTTATGGGGGCTCCATCATCACCGAGGCCGGCAATCATCCAAAGGTTGCGGCTCTTGTCTATATTGCCGCATTTGCTCTCGATGAAGGTGAGAGCTGTGCGTCGATCGAACAGGCCCTGCCGCAAGCGTCCAAGGCGTTCAAGCCGGACAGCAATGACAATTGGTGGATAGACGAGGCGCATTTCGCGGCCGACTTCGCAGCGGACATTCCACCGGAGAAAGCGGCATTTATGGCTATATCGCAGGTGCCTATCTCCACCGACTCGTTCACCCATAAGGTTACGAATCCCGCGTGGAAGAACAAGCCCACCTGGTACATGGTGGCCGCCGAGGACCGGTCGATCAATCCGGATCAGGAGCGCATGATGGCGAAGCGCGCCAAGGCCACGACGGTCGAAGTGAAGGCGAGCCATGTTGCGTACATGTCTCGCCCGAAGGAAACAGCCAAGCTCATCGAAGAGGCTGCCACCTCTGCGGCCGTCATGCGTGCCGCCGGCTGAACCGGGCTCGCTCGATAGTGGGCCTCCGCCGATCCAGACGACGGCGGAGGCCCGGTTGAATGTCGTCACCCGAGGAGAACACTATGAACGATCACATCACCATAGAGGGACGTGACGGCGCGTTCGCCGCTTATATCGCGCGACCGAAGACCTTGCCGGCTCCCGCCGTCGTCGTTCTGCAGGAACTGTTCGGGGTGAACGCCGACATCCGCAAGACCTGCGACGAGCTGGCGGAACAAGGCTTCCTTGCGGTCGCGCCAGACCTGTTCTGGCGGCAGGAGCCGGGCGTCGACCTTAATGTTACCTCCGAGGCCGACTGGCAACACGGCCTTCGTCTGTACGGAGCTTATGACCGAGACGCGGGCGCCAAGGACGTTGAGGACACCGTCAGCGCAGTGCGCAAACTCCCGGAGTGTAATGGCAGGGTTGCCATCCTCGGCTATTGCCTCGGCGCACTGATGGTCTATCTGACAGCCGTGCGCTACCACGGCGTCGACGCCGCAGTCGCTTATCACGGCGGCGATACTGAAAAATATCTGGGAGAGGTCGATGGGCTTAGTGCGCCCCTTGTAATGCATCTGGCCGAGGAGGACGAGTTCATTTCCAAGGCTGCGCAAGCTGAGATCAAAGCGGCACTCGCCAAGAAACCAAACACGACGGTCTACAGCTATCCGGGTAAGAATCACGCCTTCTCTCGACACAAAGGGACGCATTACAATGTCGCCGCTGCAGCGCTTGCCAATGGGCGGACAAGAGAATTTCTACGTCAACAACTGCGGTGACCTTCGGGCGACTGGAGCGCCTTCGGCTAGCGATTTGCCGATCAGGAATGAATCGCACAGGAGGTCAAAGATGTCGCAGATCGGGCCCAACCCAGCAAAGACTGCAAAAGCCCAAGTGAATCCAACACCGGCATTAGGCTGGGAAGTGTTCGTGACGCCGGGCATACCCATCGTCACTCCCGACCGGCCGCCGGGCGTGCGAGAGACATTTTTTCAGGCAATGGCCTCAACGCTGATCTATGGCGCGAGGGACGCTGTCCTGGTGGATGCCTTCATGACGGCGAAGCAGGCTAACGCTCTGGCAGATTGGGTGGCGTCGAAAGATAAAAACCTGTTAACCATCTACATTACGCATGGCCATGGAGACCATTGGTTTGGAATCGGCACGCTCCTGGAGCGATTCCCAAACGCCAAAGCAGTGGCGACGCCCGACACCGTTAAGGTCATGCGGCAAAATGCCTCCCCGCAGGCTCTTGAAGGAGCCTGGAAGGTAAGCTTTCCAGGGCAGATTCCGGACAATCTGGTGACCGCGGAGGAACTCCAAGGGAAAACAATAGATTTGGAAGGAAATGACTTGGTTCCGGTGGAACTCGGGCATACCGACACCGAAAATACGACCTGTTTGCATGTTCCTTCGGTCGGACTTGTCGTTGCCGGCGACGCCGCCTACAACGACGTTCACCTCTATCTTGCCGAATCGAATCCGCAGAAGCGGCTGGAGTGGATCGCCGCGCTCGATAAAATTGAATCGCTCAACCCACGCGCAGTTGTGGCTTCACATAAGCGACCGGAAAATGATGACAATCCCAGGATTATCGAAGAGACGCGGCAATACATCCGCGATTTTGACCGGCTAGCGAAAACAGCGCGCACCGCTCAAGAACTCTACGACAAGATGCTGGAGCTCTATCCGAACCGGGTCAATCCCGGGTGGGCGCTGTGGCGTTCCGTACGCGCAGTCAAGTCATAGATTGGAGAGCCATTTCGTGCCGACCGAGATCCCTTGTACGACCGCATCGCATTGGCAGTACGCAGATATGTTTCGTGATTCCTGCACGAGTGAGGAGGGCCGATGACCGAAGAACTGTTGCTTCGGTGCCACTTGGAAGATTTCAATCAAGCATTGATCCGCCAGGACTACGGTGCGTTGGAACAAATCTATTCGGAACAATACATGCTGGTGCGGTCTGATGGCTCTGTCTTGAATAAACAACAGGTGCTCACAGACCTCCGCGAAAAGGGATTGAAGTTTCACTCCATAGAACTTAAAGACGCCGTGGCACGAGTCTTCGACTCGGTCGGAATCCTGACGGCCGAGAGCAAAACGGTATCCTCGCGCAACGGAAAAGAGACTCATGCCCATTTTCGCCTTGTCGCCGTCTATGCCCAAGAGGATCAAGCAATCCGCCTCGTCCACTTTCAGAGCACGATGCTCGGTGAACACAAGACTCTTTGAATGTGCGAGCGAACTCACAAAGAAAAGAGGCCGCAGAGCCGGGAGGAAAGATGACCATCAAGAATGTCGAGATTGAGCGAATTCGCTTTGTCTCCTCGAAGTCCTTCGATGCCGTCGTAGAGTCGCTCAAGGCATCCGTTGGTCGGCCGGACATGGCCGAGTTTGCGGCCGCAAGCAAGAATGCACGCACGTTCTCCGAACTGGAAAGCTCCATTCAAAAAGGTCTCAGCAAGAACGGCCTGATGCTGTTCATGGAGCTGGATCATGGCGCAATTCTGCGCAGGGAGAGCGGCAAGGAGGCGCCCAAGATCGTGCGCTTGATCATTGGCAATCCGCTCATCATGAAAGAAATGGCGAAGCACGTTCCCGACGCCGGCTCTTATGCTCCGGTCACTGTCCTCGTGGACGAGCGGCCTGACGGCGTCCACCTCTCATACGACAGGATGGCCAGTCTCCTTGCTCCGTACGGCAATGACAAGGCGCTGGCGGTTGCTCGGGATCTCGATTCGAAGATCGAAAAGCTGCTTCGAGAGACCCAGGAATCCAAAGCGTAGGCCTGATTGGTAAGCCCCATGACCCTGGTTTCTCTTGAGAAAGGACGTTCGCGACAACTGGCCCAATTCACCTACTATTGGGCGCGACCGAGACTCGCATTGATCGGGGCGTAGTTTGCCGGATCATCCTTAGAACGCGCCGTTGGTATTTTTCCGCTGATTCTGCGGAGGAATGACAGAGAGCACGTCCCAGTGCTCGGCAATCTTGCCGTTTTCGACTCGAAAAAGATCGTAGTTTGCCGTGGGGGGTTCGGTACGTGCCTCGACCAGGCACAGGACGAAATTGCCCTCCGCGATGTAGCGGCGAGGTATCAGCACCTGGTCCGCGCTGGGCGTGACCACCCCGTAGACGCGCGCTTTCATCCGAGCCACTCCATCACCGACTTTGGAGGCGTGCTGGATGTAATGATCACCGTCGATAAATTCGTCGACACGATCAAAGCGCAATTCAACAGTCACGACCTGCTTGAAGTTGCGCACGAGAGTTCGATTCGCCTCTGTTTGTTCGCGATCGATCACAGCGGTCGGACCATCCACCTGCGTATGCCCGGACGGGTTAGGTCCGGATTCGGGTATCTGTCCGCCCCAGTGTTCGACAATTTTGCCGTCCTTGAAGCGAAAGAGGTCAAACACTATGACCGGCCCCGAAAAGCCGGGCCACGCTTCGTATTTCGAATGAAGCATGACCATGTCGCCATCCACAACCGTGCGATAAATCGTAACGTTCGTCGCGGGAGAATTCGCTAGCTCGGTAACAAAGGCCCTCAGGCCGGGCAGTCCGTCCCCAATGTTCGGATCATGTTGCACGAACGGTTCGGAAAAGAAGCGATCAATGGCAGCGGAATCTCGGTTTCGAAAAATCTCGATCACCGCCTGCCGCGCTCTCGCACCCAGGTCGGGAGCATCGGGATGATTCCGGGCTTGCGACCGCGCCGGTGCACAATCGGACAGCAAACACATGATTCCAAGCAGAGCGGCGAGACGTGACCACACCAGCAGTCGTCTGCGATTTTCCAGTTCCATTACTGCATCTCCTGGCAGCTGCGTCTAAATTCTCAAGTCCTGGGAAAGGGAATTCGAACGGAACAATTCAGCTCAGGGTAGCTTATCGAAAAAGAGATAGACAGCGGCAATCCGCCCGTCCCGCGCAATGAGGAAATCCGTCCCGGAGTAAGCCGGCACCTCACCGGGGCGGCCCGATATCCATGGGACCATCCCGGCATCGCCTAGTTCCTGGGGCTCGGCAATCGGCTGATAACGAAAATCAGGGTGAGTAGCCTTGATGGCGCCCGCGACGCGGGCGATCTCGTCGCGTCCACGATGGGCGCCGCTTTTGGGGTCGTAGAACACGCCATCTTCGGCCCAGATCTCGTCGATGGCCGCGCGTCGACGCGCGGGGTCGTTTTCACCGAAAACGTCTCGAAGATTTCGGATCAGTAAGTTCGAAATGCTGTCGGACATGACTCGTCTCCTGTCGGCATAGAGTGTAGCTTGCGAGATTTATCGGCTGAGCTCATCCGATTCGATACAGGCCTCCGTCAACGACAATTGCCTGACCGGTGATGAATGCCGCATCGTCGCTCGTCAAAAAAAGCACTGCGCCAGTGACATCCTCAGGTTCTCCCAGCCGCTTGATCGCCTGCTGTTCCCATGTGGTACGTTTTTGCTCTTCAGATTGAGGCGCGGTTGCCAGCGTGTTCGTCAGGCCGGGCAAGACTGAGTTCGCGGTTATGCCGTCGTTCGCAACATCATTTGCCAAACCTCCCATGAACCCGATGATTCCCATCTTTGTAGCGATATAGTGGCTCATGCCGGGTATAGCCAAGCCCACCATATTTGAAGATATGCCGACGAAGCGGCCCCACTTCTTCTTCCGCATCGTTGGCAAGAAATGTTTCACGCTTAAAAAGTGTGAGTCTAAGTTTGTAGCCATCGTCTTTCGCCACGTCGGCAGATCTAGTTCGTCGATGGAGCGATTCGGAAAATAACCGGCGTTATTCACAACGATATCCACCGCGCCCATATCTCGGGCCTTGTCGGCTACCGAACGCCATTGCTCCTCTAGCGTTACATCGAGTTCAAGAGGACTCGCTGTGGGACCAATCGCATGCACGGTTTCGTGCGGAGGCTTGAGGTCGGTCGCAATCACCTTTGCGCCTCGGTCTGCCAGCGCCAATGCTATCGCTTGTCCGATGCCTTGGCCGGCACCTGTGACCAACGCTACTCGTCCCTCATGTGTTTTTATTGACGTTTTCATCTCTCGTCCATCAGCGCTCGCGTGCCGTCTTTAGGGCTGCCGTCCACCAAAGGAGGTCGTCGATCATGGTGTTCGCTTGCTTTTCCAACTCCGCCAGGCCTTTCTCCACGTCCCCACCCTGGAAATGCGCCCAAAGCGTTGAAACTGGAATATGCACAGATGATCGAATCGGCGCCATTTGAATTTCGATTGCAGTCTCGCGGAGCTGTTGGACGACTCGTGCACCCATGGCGCTGCCGTAGCTCACAAAAGCAGCGGCCTTGTGATTCCACTACGGGTAAACCCAATCGATCGCATTTTTCAGCACTGCAGACGGACCATAGTTGTATTCCGGCGTGACGAATATAAAGCCATCCGACGCCGCGATTTGGCCGGTCCACTTTTTGACTACCTCGTGTTCATAAGGCGGCCGGCCCGGCATAGCGGGCGGCAGGGGCGCATCGAAGAAAGGCATCGGGAAGTCTCGAAGATAGAGTAGCGGCGCTTCAATCGCCTTTCGCTTCCGAAGCTCCTGAAGAATCCATTGAGCCGGTTTTTCAGAGAACCGCCCTTGGCGTGTGCTGCCGATGATTACGGAGATCGTCATCATATTTTTTGCTCCTTGATGATGGGTAGCCTGGTTGTGCCCCGCGCTGCAGATAAATCTCGTACGCGATCTCTAGGCCACACGAAGCACGATCTTGCCGTGTAGTCTGCGTCTTGCCGCTCCCGGCCCGCTGGGCGACATCCCATGAACCCCTGGCAAGTTCCCGGCGATGTCTTTCCAGGCCTGGGCCGCATCCTGGAGCGCATATACGGTCGCGACGTCTGGTCGTATCGCCCTCTCTTCCAGCAGTCGCGCGATTCTGCCGAGCACGTCCGCTGACGGCGCGAGCCTCATCATCTCGCCCGACACTCCGTGCCTCGCGGCCTCCTCCTGCGATACTGGCTGAGTGGCAGAGACGAGATGGCCGGCTTCCTTCAAGACGAGGAACGACCGCTTCTGTGTATCTCCACCGATCAAGTCGAAGACCACATCGACCTTTTCTCGCAGAACCTTCTCGAACTGCGCTTCTCGATAATCGATAACCTGGCTGGCTCCGATGGATTTGAGGTACGCCTCATCGTCGCCACTTGCCGTGGCAAAGACGGCGGCACCGGCATGCGATGCCAACTGCACCGCATAGGCGCCCACAGCGCCGGCACCACCATGGATCAGGATCGTTTGCCCCTTTTCCAGGTGACCGTGAGTGAAGATTCCATGCCACGCAGTTTGGGCGGCCACCGGCACTGATGCCGCCTCCTCAAAGGAGAGGTTGGATGGTTTCCTTGCGATGACTGCCGGCTTGACAGCCAGATACTCCGCGTAGGCGCCGCCCACTCCGTTGGCACCGAACACGGCATCACCTGGCGCACACGCCGCAACGTCACTGCCAATTTGTTCGACGAGCCCTGAAAACTCATGACCAGGTATCCACGGCAGGTCGATCGGGAGTATCTGTCTTACCGTTCCGGAAGTTTTGACAAGATCCAGATGATTGACGGCGGTACTCTTGATCTTCACCAAGATCTCGTCGCGTGCGATCATCGGCGTCGGTACATCGTCGAACACCAACTGCCCACCGTATTCCAACAATCTGACAGCTTTCATGAGAGCTCTCCTTGAGTCTGCCCATTTGGTCGCGCGTGGAGGCGTGCCCAAGCGGGAAGCTTCGTGAGCGCGCGACCGAACTCGCGTTCCAGGCCAGCGATATCGGCGCTATAGCCGACGCGCTCGAACCATTCCAGCATCGACGCTGTTTCCTTGCTGTATTGGCGGACCTGTTCGATTGGCGTCTGCGCGAACGCAATCGGCCGACCGAGCGCGTCCGCCAAGATCTCAGCCGCCTCTGGCATCGATTGTACGTCGCCCGCGAGATCGATCTCGCGGCGATTCAAAGCGGTGGCTTCGGTGAACGCGCGTGCGCCGAACCAGCCGATGTCGTCCACCGCGATCATCTGTAGCTTGGTGCCTGGCCCGAGCGCCCAGGCCAGCGTGGAGCCTTGGAGACTGAAGGGTGTTAGCAGATTCTCCATGAAGAATACCGGACGAAGGATCACGTGAGATGGGAAGCGGAGGCTTCGCACAGTTTCTTCGATCCGCCACTTATTGTCGAAGTGCGGGATGCCCGTCTGCTTGTGCGCCGATCCCACGGATGTGTAGACGTAGTGTGGGACTCCGGCATCGCGCGCCAGCGTCGCAAGACGCTTGCCCTGAGCCTCTTCCCGCTCGACGCCCCCCTCCAACGAGTTCTGCACGCCGAAGACACCCCACGCTCCGGCCAACGCTCGGCGCAGCGTCACCTCGTCATCGAGATCGCCCTTGATGATCTCGACGCCGTTGCGCGCCAGCGCTGCCGCCCGCTCGCCATCCGGCTTCCGCGTTAGACCGCGCAGACGGAAGCCGGTGCCGCGCAACGCTCGCGCCACGGCGCCGCCCTGCTGGCCTGTCACTCCGGTGATGAGAATCGTTCGATCGTTCGGCATGGCTGAAACCCCCTCAAATCGCGGCGTAAGTTTGGTACTCGTGTCTGCCCTCAAGCTCTACCCGCGCTGCTTCGTTTGTTAGATCCTCAGGCACGTGGCTGCAAGCGCGCCTGGAACAAACCGTAAAAGGCCGGTCGCACGTCGATGAAGATCGCGGCCCACAGTACACCCACGAAGAGGGCCAGCGGAAGCCCGCTCGGGGCCATCAAGGCGTGGAAAGCAAGGATGTTGACGAGCACTGGCGCCAGCACTGCCACCGCCAGCGGTACGTAACGGTTGACCAGCAGAAGTACACCTGCGATGACCTGAAACGCGAAGATCACCCACAGGTAATGCGAAACATAAAGGGCGCCCAGGAATTGTCCAGCAACGCCCCCCGGCGGAGGAAGAGGAATGAAGTTCAGGAAGCCGTTCAGCCCCATAACGAGAAAGATCACGCCCGCTAAATATCGCGCGACTAAGGAAGCGATTTTCATAACCAGGTTCTCCTTTTCGATCGGCGCCATTACATGGCGTCAATCATATTGATCTCAATAGAATTGATGCGGTATACTTCTGGGAGATTCAGGTTTTTTATGACCCGACGCATTCAAGGGACGGACCACGTCTGGCTAGTAATGATGAAGGCGATGCGCGCCCTGAAAAGGTACGCAGCCGCTGGTATTGAAGAGACCGGACTCGGCCTCTCGGATTTCGGCGTGCTGGAACTCCTGCTGCACAAAGGGCCTATGCCCGTCAATACGATAGGCCCAATCGTCGATCTGACCCCAGGTTCGATCAGTATCGCGGTCGATCGCCTCGTCGCGAAGGGCCTGGTCAGCCGGGTCGAGAGCGCTGAAGACCGACGCGTTCGGATCGTTGCCCTCACCCCACGCGGCGAGAATCTCATTGTTTCCGCCTTTCGAAAGCATTCCGGGCAGATGAAGAGAGTGTTCTCCGAACTAAGCCCGGAGGAGCTTCGTGGCCTTGAAGTGACCCTCAAGAAAGTCGGCAAGCGCGCTGCCGCGCTGATGGGGCAGAGGGGTTGAGACACGCAAGCAGCCGTCCACGAGACACAAGGGCCATCGTGGCTAGAGCCCTATGAATTTTGAGGCTTCGATAAGGTAGCTCGTTCAAGCAGTGATCGTCCTCGGAGACCAGCGACGCGATCATCGCCCGGCGCTTGTGGGATGGCTGAATAGGATCGCCTCGTGACTCGAATCTCTCCATAAAAAGCGAGGCTGCTAAATTATCCGGGCAGCATATTCCCGAATTGGACAGTTCTTTGTTCCGGGAGGCAGTTGATGCCAAAAACCGATTACAAGATCTTTGGAGCTCTCAATCCGTTCTTTAAAGTGGTGCTGAAAGGCCTAAATGGGCTTGTCGACGGCGAACACTATTTCGACACGTTCGCTGAGGATGCGATCTTTGAGTCGCGCTATCACTTCCCGGGCTGGCCCTCGACGATTCGCGGGCGCGCCAATCTGATGTCGAGTCTTTCTGGATATGGCAATACGATTCGCCTTCAGTCCGGCGACAAACTCCGGGTGCACCGCTCACAGGACATCCGAGTCGTGATCTTGGAGTACGAAGTGCACGGAAAGATTCTTTCGACTGGTGCGCCGTATCACAACCGGCTCATTTCGATTATCACCATTGAGAACCGAAAGATTGTCCATTGGAGAGACTACATGGACTCTTTGGCCGCGTGGACGGCGTTGAATAGTTCTTCCTAGCCCAAGCATTTCTTTGAAAGCTGGCTATACCTTGTCCGCTGTTTTCGCCCGCCCGTTTACAGCTATCCGACCGAATATCTAGTTCGGCCTTTGCGTTTTAGGCGGTGGAGTGAACTATCCTTGCTTGCACCATGGCGCTTATGCGGCAATTTCAAGATACGTGATCAGACGGTAGGCATAGTGCCGCCATCGATCACGTAGTCCGCGCCGTGAATCGATGCTGCACGATCGGATGCTAGGAATGCCACTAGTTCCGCAACTTCCTCCGGCTGGCCGGGTCGGCCGATGGGAATGCCTCCGATCATATTCATGATTTGCCGGCGCGCCGCGTCCTCGCTGATGCCGCTGCTCTGTGCGAGTTGCACAATCATTCCGTGTGCGCCAGAAGTCTCGATAAATCCAGGCGAGATTATGTTGACGCGGACGCCCTTCGGGCCAACTTCGTTTGCCAGGCCCTTATTGTAGGTATTCAGGGCACCTTTCGCCGCAGCATAAGCAAGCGTCGCGTCATAGAGCGGAAGACGGTGCTGGATGGAGGAGATGTGAAGAATGACACCTGATTTGCGTTCGATCATGCCGGGCAGAAATGCTCGGTCGAGACGAACGGATGCCATCAAGTTGACGTTGAGCGCCTTCTGCCAGTCGTCATCAGAGAGCGCCTTGTACCCGCCGTTCGGAGCATCCGACCCTCCGACGTTGTTCACTAGGATGTCGAGTCCACCCCACTCCTGCTGAATGCGACTGATTACATCTTGCACGCCTGCAGCCGTACCGATATCCGTCTGTACGAAGAGAGCAACCGCCTGCCCATCCCGAAGCGGCGAGCGTGCAGTCGTTGCGACGGAAGCGCCGCTCAGAGTAAAACGGCGCACCATAGCCTGTCCCATACCCTTTGTGCCGCCGGTTACGAGAACCCGCTTGCCCTTAAACTCATCTCCTGAAACGGGGAAAGGGTATGTCATCGTCATAATCGAATCTCCAGTGAAGCAATCTTGTTGTTGGAAAGTTTGAAGATGTGGTCCAGTTCAACGGGACTCCCTGGGAACTCGCCGGTGAGTCGGGCAGGCACGGTCACCTCGTCTCCATGCGTTTGCGCGTTGACCATCTGCAGAACGTATCGGTATTTCTCGTCTGCCCCTTGCTTCCATTGGCGGATCGCGTCACGACCGCGATAATCCCGCCCCTCGTCATGGACAATGCCGTCTTCTACGAAGCAGCGGGAAAGCGCGTCCGCGTCCTTCGCCTCTTCGGCGGCCAGGTATGCGGCAATCGGTTCGGGTGCGTCGAGAGTCATCGTATTCTCCTCCGTGCCATTGCACAGTTTGGAGTTTCGCATCACACTGATAAAATAGGAAGTACGCACGAAAAAGTGCGTTAGGGGAATATCGATGGCGAAACGCTATACGCCCACATCCGCTGCGGCAGACGTAGAAGCGGCGCTCCGACTCTTGGAAGGAAGATGGAAGCTCGTGATTCTGTTCCATCTATTCGGAGGCAAGGTGATGCGCTTCTCCGACCTGGAACGAGCGATACCTAACATCACTCAGAAGATGTTGGGGCAGCAGCTCCGCAGCTTGGCAGTGGACGGAATCGTTGTGCGTACGTCCTATCCTCAGGTGCCGCCGAAGGTTGAATACCGTCTGACACCATGGGGTCAATCCCTTTGTCCTACGCTTGACGCCATCCTGAACTGGGCCGATCGACGGCCAGCAGCGAGAGGGAAGAGCAACCCGCTCTGACAGGTTGCTCTTCCTGAATAACGGGGAACTCGGAAGTTATCAGCTCGCCTGTCGGGTGAGTACCGATAAACGCCCAGCAGTGACCGATCAATCGCTGGCGGTAAGCCGACCCGGTACTGATCCGCACGATGGCCATCTGGATTACTTCCGTATCGCCGACAATTCGGAAGTTGATCCCCCACTGAGGACTGAAGGCGTCGTCATCATGCTTTGGCCGATCACCGACCACTCATCCGCAGCACGCGTTCCGGATAACGATCACCCTGCACTGTGATTTTGGAGGCCGCACTGTCGATTTCGCGCAGATCGTCTGATGTGAATTTGATTGCGAGCGAGCCATTGTTCTCGTCGAGGCGAGACAACTTGGTCGTGCCCGGGATCGGAACAATCCACGGCTTCTGCGCAAGCAGCCACGCCAGCGCGATCTGCGCCGGTGTCGCCTGCTTCTGTTCCGCGATTCTGCCCAGCAGATCCACCAACGCCTTATTCGCTTTGCGGTTTTCTGGAGTGAAGCGAGGGACGACGGTACGGAAATCGGTGCTATCGAACTTGGTATCTTCGGTGATTTTGCCAGTGAGGAAGCCCCTGCCGAGAGGGCTGAATGGAACGAACCCGATCCCTAGTTCCTCAAGGGTCGGTATCACTTCCGCTTCAGGCTCTCTCGACCAAAGTGAATATTCGCTCTGAAGCGCCGCGACCGGCTGAACGGCGTACGCGCGACGGATGGTCTGCACGCCTGCTTCCGAGAGTCCGAAGTACTTCACCTTGCCTTGCTGGATGAGGTCTTTCACGGCTCCCGCGACGTCTTCGATCGGCACGTTGGGATCTACGCGGTGCTGATAGAACAAATCGATGACATCGGTCTTGAGGCGCTTGAGCGATGCCTCGGCGACCTCCTTGACGTGTTCTGGACGACTGTTCTGAGCAGTCCAGTGGGTGTTCAGGGCCGGTCCACCATTGGGATCAGGCTTGCAACCGAACTTGGTGGCGATCACCACCTGGTCACGAAGTGGAGCTAGCGCTTCGCCCACGAGTTCTTCGTTTGTGAAGGGACCATAGGCTTCGGCGGTGTCGAAAAATGTGAAGCCGCGTTCGACAGCCGTCCGGATCAACGAGATCATTTCCTTCTTGTCGCTTGCCGGACCGTAGCCAACGCTCATTCCCATACAGCCGAGCCCGAGAGCCGAGACTTCCAAGTTGCTATTTCCAAGTTTGCGCGTTTCCATTGTTTCCTCTCCTTAGGCATTTGCCTCATTCCGAGATTAAGAGCAAACGTCCTCCAGGCGGTAGCCTGATCCTTCCGATTTATTGCCTATTCCTCTCGCCATTTGAAAACAACTGGTGCTCCCGGAGCTGAGCGGCTACCCTAGGCAAGGGGCAAAGGAAACTTTACAGTGAAAAAACCCAGCAAAAACGCCTCGCAACCACAAAATCGAGCTCGCGAATTGCGCACCGAGCTGGCTCGTAAGATTGCCTCATTCGTTGGGTCCGCAGAGAAACTGATAACCAACATCCCGGGCCTGATGCTTTCCCGACGGACCGCCCCCACGGCTCCGGCCTCAGCGGCCCTCGAGCCGAGCCTGGCCGTGGTCGCGCAGGGGCGAAAGCGAATAGACCTCGGCCGGACCACTTTCACCTTCGACCAGTCGCGATTCCTGCTGACATCGCTCGATTTGCCAGTCATCAGCCAAGTGATTGAGGCAAGAAAGGAGGTGCCCTATCTCGGCTTCTTACTCAAGCTCGAAATGCCCGTAGTCCGAGAGCTTCTGAGCCGAGAGGAGATTCAGGCGCCTGAGGCGCCGTCTGATAGTCCTGCGATGGCCACCGGCGAGACCACGGCGGAGTTGCTCGATGCATGCTGTCGGCTCGTGGCCCTGCTGGACACCCCGCAGCACATTCCCTTTCTGAGTGGCCTGATTCAACGCGAGATCATCTACCGAATCCTCCAGGGACGTGAGGGGGCGCGTCTTCGGGCGATTGCAACGCTGGGAGATCAAAGCCACCGAACAGCGAAGGCGATTGCGTGGGTCAGGGCGAACTACGCGAAGCCGCTACGAATGGAAGACCTCGCAAAAATCGCAGGCATGGGCGTCTCCACACTGCACCACCATTTCCGGACGCTGACTGCCATGAGTCCTCTTCAGTATCAAAAGCAACTTCGGTTGCATGCAGCGCGGGAACGCATGCTCATAGATAGTGTGGACGCCGCCAGTGCGGCCTTTGAGGTCGGATACGAAAGCGCCACCCAATTCAATCGCGAATATAGCCGCTTCTTCGGCCAACCACCTAAGCGAGATATTCGGACCCTTCGCTCGCCAGGCGCTCTGCCCTTAGAGTCAGTCAGTAATCAATAAAGCGCCCCCAGATCCTGTTGTTAACAAGCACGAGACGCAACAGGCACCGGTCTAGGCAATGGCTTCCGTGAAGCGTCGTTGAAATCCGTTTGCCGGAATTGTTGTTGTTCTGAGCCGATGACAGACCCTTTTCCCCGTCCTCTTCTCACAATAAATCGCTTGCGCAACATTACACCATTACACCATATGGTGTAATGTGCGACATGGATCAGCTGACGGATGTTCTGACGGCGATTTCTCATCCCACCCGGCGAGCGATTATCGGGCAGCTTGCAAATGGACCTGCTAGATTCCTAGATATCGCAAAGCCATTCGACACGGCTTTAAACGCAACGACGAAGCACCTCAAAGTTCTCGAAAGAGCAGGACTCATCGAGCGCCAAAAGCAGGGCCGCGAGGTCCTGGTCTCCTTGCGAGGTGAACCCCTTCGCGAGGTAGCAGGATGGGTGCATGAGTACGAACGGTTTTGGACCGAACGCCTCGATCACTTTCAGCAATATTTCAAAGACAAAAAGAAGAAGGAGAAAAGGTAATGGAGAACTCAAAGAAGACGCTTGAATTTAAGTTTGACCGAACAATCCCCGCTCCCCCGGACGAGGTGTTTGATGGCTGGCTGAATCCGAAGATCCCTGGCAATCCGTGGAATATGGCTGAAAAGCTCCTCTTGAATCCGAAAGTGGACGGCTTTTTTTACTGGCTCATTAAGGGGAATTCCCACTACGGGCGATTTACGGAAATGGAGCGACCAAGCCGAATTCAGCACACATGGATGTCACGAAGCACGTTGGGTGAGGAGACGACAGTGACTCTGACCTTCAAGAAACAGGGGGGAGAGACGCTCATGACCCTCGTGCATTCCGACCTTCCCGATACTGACGGTGGAAGGGGGCACGAGAAAGGTTGGAACCACTTCTTGAATATTTTCCCTGAGCAATTTGGAAATGGTTCGCGCAGGGAGAAATAGTTTATGAACTTATTGAATGGTAAAACAACGCCAACCAGCGGATACGCGCCTGTCAACGATCTCAAGATGTATTACGAAATCGAGGGTACCGGCGAGCCGCTCGTTTACCTCCCGCCTGTCTTTGGATTCGCCGGATTGAAGTCATTTCCTCTGTTGGTTCAGTGCCATTCGGTCGTTACGGTCGATTTCCAAGGACATGGTCGCACGGCGGATATCCCGGAGCGTCCGATTACATTGGAGCAAAACGCCAAGGACGTGGTCGGCTTGTTGAAATATCTGAGAATCTCAAAGGCCGACTTCTTCGGCGAAAGCTACGGCGGGGTCGTAGCGACTATGCTTGCACTTCGCTACCCCGAGCTTGTCGGCCGCGTCGCGACCTACGGAGCGACGTTCGGCCCTCCGCAGATTGCCGTCAATTCTGAAATGCTGCACCTGAACGGCGCGCCTACCCCTGAATCCAGGAGCTTCCAATTTCAGAGAGAGACGTACAAGAAAGTGGCGCCCGACCCTGATTACTGGCCCAAGTTTTGGGGCAAGGTGTGCAGCATTCTATGGTTGGGATTTTCGAACGAAGAATTGGCATCCATCAAAGCGTCGTTTCTCATCGCTCTGGGAGATCACGATTTTGTCCGCATTGAACACGCCGTTGAGACCCTGAAGCTCATCCCCAACGCTGAGCTCGCCGTGATCCCGGATGCCGGCCACTGGTTTCCGGAACCACCAGTCGACCTACGGCTTCCGGTGGGCTTCAAAACCGTGCATCGCCTTGCCCCGGCGGTACATCAAATCAGCCGCATGCACAACATGACATCCATGGAGTAAAAGAATGAGAGTTGAAATCTTTCAACCCGAATCTGTCACAGAGCCGCGTCATTGGGTGCGACATGATCAGGCCTTCGCGATGATGTTGGGGCGCGGTTCAATTGAGTGGGGCTCGAAGCGTTCGCCGCTGGAAAAGTTCGACTACGCGGCGGGCGATTTGGCACTGTGCGACCGTCATGTCGGAGAGTGGGTTGGACTTATGGCCACACCGCATCTGCAGCTGGGCATTTCCGATGCGCCACTGATGGCTGCCTCGGATGGAGCTTATGGTGAGGTAGAACTGCACCCACGGCGCAAGTTCGCGGACCCCCGCCTGGGTGCGCTGGTTGCGGCGGCTCACGCGGAGATGGTTGCTGGGTTTTCGAGCGGGCGACTGTTTCTGGATTCTATTGAACAGGCAATGGCGGTGGCGCTCGTCAATGGTCATGCGGTAAGGCACCGTCCCGCGCAGATGTACAAGGGCGGACTAGGCTCCGCGCGCTTGCGAAGGATTAAAGAATTGGTCCATGCGAAGATTGAAGATGACTTGGGTCTCGACGATATGGCGCAATCGGTAGGCTTGAGCACAGCTCATTTCGCACGGATGTTTCGCAAGTCAACGGGCGAGACGCCGCATCAATTTGTTCTGCGCCAGAGGATTGATCGCGCTAAGGCGATGTTGCGCGCTCCCAATGCGCGGGTATTGGACGTGGCCGTGGCGTGCGGCTTCAAGACCCAGCAGCACTTTGCGCAAGTCTTTCGTGATGTATGTAGAGTTAGCCCGACAGAGTATCGCCAGGATTTTCTGGACTGCGAAGTGACTTGCGATTCGAACAACCCCTCCGAGGATACGTCACTTTCACTGATTACTTCTTAGTTCGTTGATGACGTCCAGGCCTGTCGGACTTTTTTAGCTTGTCGCTCCTTGTATTGCCTCAGCCCTCCGCTTCAAATCAACAATTCTGAGTTGCCTAGCGCAACCGCACACTCAAGCGTAAGTCGTTGGAGTTCTGTTCCCCGGAACATGAATTCAGCAAGATTCCGACCATCCGAGCAGAAACCCGTACAACTCCGTTTGCGATGAGCAGTTTACTCACAGTTGTAAGCAATGCTATGGCGTCAATAAACAGGAGGGTCAATTCAATGGAAACAATTGGACTGTTAGTGCAGCTCGAAGCACGTCCAGGCAAGGAGGCTGATGCCGAAGCATTTCTAAAGTCAGCTCAGCCACTCGCAGTAGATGAGAAAGCTACTTTGAAATGGTACGCGATCAAGCTGGGGCCGAGGAGGTTTGGCATCTTCGATACCTTTGCAAATGAAGCGGGCCGGAATGCCCACTTGACGGGCGAGATCGCGAAGGCGTTGACTGCGCGGGCCAGTGAATTATTTGCGGTTCCTCCGCAGGTGGAAAAAGTGGAGATCCTTGCAAGCTCACCCTTAAAAGGCTGAGTGCAAAGAAAAAATAATCACTAAGGAGAAAAAAATGAAAATCTCACAAACGTATCAAGCTGATTCCGCGCCCCACGAGTCCAAATCATCGCTCCGAGGCATAATGCAAAGTGTAGGCCTAACCATTTTCGCGTGTACGCTGGTCATCGGTGCAACTGATTTTGCGACTGCGGGCGATGCGCGTAATGGCACCACGCAAGCGGCCCCTCCAATCTCTGGAGTTATTGGAAAAGTGCAGTCATTTACAGGTAGCTCACTCGACGTTCAGACACCATCAGGCGTGGTCCACGTCGATGTAAAGCAACCCCTCACAACCTATAAGCAGATACCGTCGGACTTGAGTCACGTCACGTCCGCGTCTTATGTCGGCGTTGCGTCGACTGAGCAGGCGGATGGAAAAGAAGTAGCAAAGCAGATCATCATATTTCCAGCGGAACTGAGGGGAGCTGCAGAAGGTAGTGTGCTGACAGACCCGGCAGGCGCAACTACTCACAGCAGAATGACCAATGGCTCCGTCGCCCGCTCCGCCGAATCGAACTCACGCATGACGAACGGCACGGTACAGAAAGGCAACGGCACTACCCTGGTGGTCCAGTATCAGGACGGCTCCAAGGCGATCTCCGTGCCGGCAAATGTTCCCGTAGTACAAGTCGTGCCTGAACAAGTCATACTGGCTGCCGGCGATGTCGTTTATGCGGCGACCGAGAGGTCCCCAAACGGTTCGCTTGTGACGAACAAGATATTTCTCTTCATTCCGGCCGCGTCTCCGAACGCCAAGCAGTAGATGTTGCCGCCATGAGCAATTCACCAGCTCCTGAGTGTGAACCCCAGTCTACGAGCACCTTGCCGGAACAGCCGGCGGTGCTCGTAGCCAAAAAACACCATCTTTTGGTGCGCTGGAGTCATTGGTTGAATGTGCCGATCCTTCTCGGACTCATTCTCAGCGGCATCTCTATTTACTGGGCTTCGCCGATCTATCAACACAAGCCAGATCCGATTACGGGAAACTTCGATGTGGCGGCGGATATTGGAATCTGGATATGCACCCATGTGGCCGGACTGCATCATTACAGCAGTCCATCCGACTGGATTTACAACCACATGAGCCTCGGGCCTGGCATGTTGGCTTTGGC
Organism: uncultured Acidobacteriota bacterium; assembly: GCA_963813185.1. Taxonomy (GTDB): domain Bacteria; phylum Acidobacteriota; class Terriglobia; order Acidiferrales; family UBA7541; genus Palsa-360. Next base: position 523,816 of record CAWEYA010000013.1, on the reverse strand, counting down.
TCTGCGTCTGCATTGGTTGTGCGCGTATTCATTTATGTTGAATGGCATGGTATACCTTGCAGGGCTGGTCATGGGAGGAGGCTGGCGCTCCTTGCTGCCCCGCCGGACCGATCTGTTTGACGCGCTGAAAATGTTTCAGTACTACGTCGGCCTTCCCTTCGCAAAATTAATACACCACAAATGGCCGCATCCCCGTTTCGACACGAAGTACAACGCGCTCCAGCGCGCAGCGTATTTTTCTATTCCTGTCGCGGGGTTTCTTTCGGTCGCTACGGGTTGGGCGATTCACAAGCCGATGCAGCTCCATTGGCTGGCTGCACTATTTGGAGGCTTTGACGCAGCGCGTGTATGGCATTTCTGGCTCATGTGGCTCTTCATTTTCTTTGTAGTGCCGCATGTGATTCTGGTTCTCGCCGATGGGTGGGACACGTTCCGCAGCATGATCGTGGGTTGGTCAAGAAGAGTGAAGCGCTCGGAGTTCATCGCAAATGAACAATGAGGAGAAAGTAGATTCAGTAAAGCCGGAAGATGTTTCCTCGACGGGCACTGGATCGAAACTGGAGGCGACGAAATTACTAGAGTCTGGTCCTGGAGATGCAAACCCTGCCACCTCGATAGCCACCAAAGCCCCACTGTTCGCGGAGCCTATCGACCAACCGCTGGATGCGGATAGATTGCCTCGGTTATCAGTGGACCGCGAACCGCGAACAGTCGAAGAGGGTTCATCTATGGTTGCGAAACGAGAGATGGCAGAGTTGCCAGATGCTGGCCGTGAAGACGCGAATCCTTCCGTCTCAATGGCCATTGAGAAGCCCGCGGCCGTGGATGCGGATGGATCGCCCCCGTCATCAGTGGATCGTACGTCGCACACTGAGGAAGTGGTTCAACCCATTGCGGTGGAATCTGTATTCGTCAAGAAGCAGCAAAGCTTCTTTGAAGAGCAACCTCTCCCTGTAATTGAGATCGCTCCGCGGGTCCTGCGCTATCGAACCCGGCGCGAGGTTTTGGCGTTTGGAATCGGCGCGGTAGCGGCGGCAGCAGGCGCTGGATTTCTTTTGCCACAAAATACACTCAGTCGCCTAGGTATGCGCCGGGATATGAGTTCGCCTGGGAAGGAGTGGTTGCTCGACAGATCTCTTCGTATCGACGATGACGTGGCTGAAGCATTCTATTCGCGAAATCGTACGGTGCCCATCTACACAAAGTCTCAGATTACCCCGATCAAGAACAACTACAACGGAGCTACTCCCGATCCTGGCTATATATCGGGATGGAATCTAGTTCTGGAGGGGCTCGCTTCCGGCTTGAGCGTGTCTCTCGATATTCGGAATCTCACAACTCGCTTCTCGGTGCATGAGCAGATTACGAGGCTGGTTTGCGTCGAAGGATGGAGTACAATCGCGTGGTGGGCTGGGCTGCGATTCGATGACCTGCTTCGCGCCTACCCGCCGATGTCGCAGGCCAAATGGGCGCGTGTGGAGTCTTCTGTCAATCTCGATGGATCGGGGAATCCTGACCCTTACTTTATGTCGCTTGACTTGGCGACGGCCGGCCATCCACAGACGCTGCTCGCCACACACTTGAACGGACAGCCGCTTACCGTGGATCACGGAGCGCCGCTCCGTCTGTTGGTTCCAGTGAAACTTGGTTTGAAAAATGTGAAGGCCATCACCAGGATTACGTACGTCGCGGAAGAGCCGAGGGACTATTGGGCCGAACGTGGATATTCCCGCTACGACGGAATTTGAAGAGGTCAGTTTTCCTGCGCGTCGGCGGCAAGTTGCTGCTGAACAAATCTAAGTCCACTCATTAGCAATTAATCGCTCCTTGCATCTACCTAAACGCTGTCCCGTCCTTCAGCAATACTGACTAGTTCTGTGACTTCGTTCGATCTCTCGCTGTCATCTTGTGAAACAGGGCTAAGACAGTTCGCACCGATCGTGATTTGTCGAAGTTCTGCCTCGATGCGCGTGAAAAAAGCAGGATTCCGACCATCCCGTCGAGAATCCGACCAACTCCTCACGCGAGCTGCTGTTTACTCAGAACTGTGAACGGAGCAAACGGATAAGCAGACCCGCTTGCGATGAAACGAACGGTAAAGGAGCTTGCAATGGGAGATACGGCGAAAACAGCAATTATTACTGGGGCATCGCGAGGGATCGGAGCCGGTCTCGTCGAAGCGTTCCTGAAACGAGGTTACAACGTAGTCGCAAACTCGCGAAATATTACCAAAACAAATGCATTCGCAACGACGGCGAATGTCGCGTTGGTCGACGGAGACATCGGGCATCCAAGCACGGCTGCGTCGATTGTGGATACCGCCATGTCGCGATTTGGCCGGATCGACGTGCTCATAAACAATGCGGGTGTTTTTATTCCGAAGCCCTTCGTCGAATACACAACCGAAGACTTCAACACTTTAGTCTCGACGACGCTTGCAGGATTTCTCTATGTGACACAACTCTCCGTGAAGCAAATGTTGCGGCAGAAATCCGGCAGCATCGTCAACATCTCAACCACACTGGTTGACCAACCGATCGCAGGTGTAGGGGCGGCCGTGCAAATTATGCTGAAGGGCGGCCTGAACGCGGTGACGCGCGCCTTGGCGATTGAATACGCGAAGGAAGGCATTCGTGTCAACACGGTAGCACCGGGAGTGATCAATACTCCGATGCATAAACCTGAGACCCATGACTTTCTCAAAGGGCTGCATCCGGTCCACAGGATAGGTGAGGTTAAAGAAGTCGTCGACGCGGTCTTGTTTCTGACCGACGCCACGTTCACCTCGGGGGAAGTATTGCACGTGGACGGTGGCGCACACGCGGGCAAGTGGTGATCGAGGCGTTCTGACTCACTTGTTCTTCAAGATGTGACAACTTCATTCGCGACACCGCGCCGATCGTGACCGGCGCACGGAGAAAAATGATGACAACTGATCAGAAAAGCATCGCGGTGGCTGGATCCAACCAGGAAGTCACAAAGGTGCGGTACACCGCCAAGACCCACACTTCGGGCGGTCGGAGAGGTGGAGTCTCTCGCAGCGAGGATGGGCGCTTGGATGTGAAGTTTTCGGCTCCCGGAATTCCAGGAACTGGTACCAATCCTGAGCAGTTGTTTGCCGCCGGTTGGTCGGCTTGTTTCATCAGCGCGATGGCGCTTGTCGCCAACAAGATGAACGTCAAACTTCCAACAGACGCAGCCGTCGATGCGGAAATAGACCTGTGCAATTCAGGCGACGTTTACTTCCTCCGAGCACGGCTTAATGTCAGCTTGCCGGGCTTGGAGCGCGAAGTTGCCCGGGCCATTGTGGACGCCACGCACCACGAGACATGCGCATATTCCAATGCGACACGGGGCAACGTCGAAGTTACGGTCAAGGTGGTTTAAGCCGGACCTTTGCCAGAACGTATTACAAGGACTGCAGCGGCTCTCGCGGGCTGTGATGTGGCAAGAGGGTGATGAAACATGATTTCAATCTCGATTCGACAAGGAGAAAAAATGAAATTCTCGCAAGTGTGCCGGACTGCCTTGATTGCAGTTGTAGGAGTTTTAGTGATCGCGGCATTTCACACAGGACTAATCGCTCAGACGAAATTCCCTCAGGGGGTTAGAAACATTGTCATTGTTCACGGTGCGTGGGCGGATGGATCAAGCTGGTCCAAAGTGATTCCATTGCTTCAAGCCAAGGGATTGCATGTCGTCGCCGTACAGAACCCACTGACCTCGCTGGCTGATGACGTTGCCGCCACCAAGCGCGCCATCGCATTGCAGGATGGCCCTGTTGTGCTAGTGGGACATTCCTACGGTGGAGTCGTTATCACGGAGGCAGGAAATGATCCGAAGGTAGTCGGGTTGGTTTATGTGGCAGCGCTCGCGCCGTCGGAGGGTGGGTCCGTTGCTTCGGTCACCAAACCGTTTCCTCCGGCTCCGCTAGGCAGCGAAGTCCGTGCGGATTCTGAAGGTTTTCTGACGGTGACCCCAAAGGGAATCGCGGAAGATTTCGCCCAGGATCTGCCAGACAGCGAGAAGCAGCTCTTGACGGCAACACAGGGCCCCGCAGCGTCAGCTGTTTTTGGGGCGACAATCACGACTGCCGCATGGAAAACCAAGCCATCTTGGTGCGTGATTGCCAGTAATGATCGCACTGTTCCTCCGGAGCTACAGAAGGCCGAAGCGACAGCGATGAAAGCTACATCAATCAGTGTTCCCTCCAGTCACGTTCCAATGCTTTCTCACCCGAAAGCAGTCGCAGATCTAATCGTGCAAGCTGCAGCGAAAGCCAACAGCCACTGATTCCGATTTAGAAAAGTTAGAGATCTGAAGCTACCGAATGGAGCTTAAAGGAGAAGCGATGACCGCAGTGAAATTAGAAGATGCTCGCCGCGTAATCAGCGCGGCGGAGAAGAGAGCCACGGAAATTGGGCAGCCAATGAATATTGCAGTGGCTGACGAAGGCGGGAACATCGTCGCCCACGTTCGTATGAACAACGCATGGATTGGCAGCATCGATATTTCAATGAAGAAGGCTTACACCTCCAGCGCATTCGAGATCGAGACAAAGGAATTGGCCAAGTACGCGCAGTCAGGAGGCCAGTTCTTCGGTGTTCATGCCTCGAATGACGGCAAAGTCATGATTTTTGCTGGCGGCATTCCATTGAAATTGGATGGGAAGGTTGTAGGAGCGATTGGCGTCAGCGGTGGTTCCGGCGATCAGGACCATGCCGTCGCTGTAGCCGGTGCCGGCGCGTTCTAGCCTCGCAGGAGACAACAGATTTGCAAGAGGAGGATTGATCTATGTCGCATCATTATTCTGGTCCTGACTTCGGCTTTCCCCATGGAGACGCACGATTGGATTTCACTGATCTATATGCCTTTCCGAAGCCGGGAGACGCTGGGAAATCGATTTTGATCATGAACGTGCATCCGTCTGCCGGCGAAAATCCTCCCGGGCCTACTACAGCCGAACCCTTCGCACCCGGAGCGCTGTACGAGCTCAAGATTGACACCGATGGCGATGCGATTGCCGATGTCGCGTACCGGGTATGCTTCTCAGCCTTCGAGGATACTGTGCAAAACGCGATTCTGCGCCGCGTTGATGGCCCAGAGGCAGCCGGTACGGGTGATGGAGGGCGAGTAATTATTGATGGGGCGCAAGTTTCAATAGGCCGCGAGTCGAGGGTTACAGAGGCAGGAGATATCCGCTTCTTTGCCGGATGGCGCAGCGACCCTTTCTTCTGCGATGTAGAAGGCGCGAAGAACAACTTGCAGTTCACGGGCGATGATTTCTTTGGTGACAAAGATGTATGCAGCATCGTTCTCGAAATACCCAATTCGGCTTTCGGAGCAAAAGAGGTTCGCCTGTGGGCTCGCACGCTCACGCGAGGCGATGGTGGCGGCTGGATTCAGGTGGAACGCGGAGCGCGGCCTGCTCAGGCCGTCATTCTTGTTGAAGAGAGAGATGCCTACCTCGCGGGTGAACCGGCGAACGATGAGCGTTTCCTTGCTGGCTTCGCGCACGCTCTGGAGCACACAGGTGGATATTCGCCTGCTGAGGCGAAGCGCGTGGCGGGAACATTGCTCCCAGATGTTCTGTCTTATGACCCCGGGCATCCGGCGTGTTTTCCCGATAACGGCCGGACACTCACTGACGATGCGTTCGATTCTTTTATTCGCATCCTCACAAATGGAAAGGTGACGGAAGACAAAGTAGGTCCCCACGCCGATCTGTTACTTGAGTTTCCCTATGTGGGACCACCTCACCAAAGCCGCGTGACGAAAACGCCTCATGAAATGACCGCAACGCAAAATCAAAAATGAAACCGAATGATGAGCAGAGAGCAAACATGAAAGACAAGAATTACGCAGCGATGAGCGAGCATGCCCACATAGATGGAGTTTATCCCTTCCCGGCTGTGATGCAGACGCGGATGATCGAAACCAACGGTACATCCATCCATCTGCGGGTCGGCGGTCATGGTCCAGCGGTCGTCATGGTGCACGGCTTCGGCACAACGGGCGACATGTGGGGTCATCTGGCGAGCGCACTCATCGAAGACCACATGATTGTCGCGCCCGATCTGCGTGGGTTGGGCCTCTCGTCGAAGCCTAATAGTGGCTACGACAAGAAGAATCAGGCGGCGGACGTGGTGGGCGTCCTGGACGCCCTGGGTGTGCGTACGGCCGAATTGGTGACGCACGACATCGGCATCATGGTCGGCTTCGCAGTTGCCGCCACCCACCCCGAGCGCGTGAGCCGATGGGTGGCGATCAATGCGCCGCTGCCCGGCGTCGGACCCTGGGATCAGATCAAACAGGACCCGGCCATGTGGCACTTTGGCTTCGGTGGTCATGACATGGAGCGCCTGGTTGCCGGTCGCGAGCGTATCTATCTCGACCGCTTCTGGAACGAACTTTCCCGAGACCGGAAGCGGTTTGATGAAGCGAAGCGCCAGCATTATGCGGCGCTCTATGCGCAAGCCGGTGCAATGCGAGCCGGCTTTGCCCAGTTCCTGGCGTTCAGGCAGGATGCGACCGACAACAGGACGTTTCTTGCGCAGGGCAAGCTTCAGATGCCGGTCTTGGCGTTGGGTGGCGACGCTACGTTCGGCCCTATGATCGGCGGGGTGATGCGGTGTGTCGCCGATAACGTCGAAGACGTAATCATCCCGGATTGCGGACACTGGATCACGGAAGAACAGCCGGCCGCGACGACAAAACTTGTCATCGACTTCCTGCATCGCCGTTTTTGAGTAGCTCACGTTACTTCGTCAAACTAAATGTTGAGGAGACAATATCTATGAAAGATCAGAGTAACGCAGTAAGTAAGCCTACGGAGATACGTCTAGTCCGGCGCTCGCCCGAGTATTGGCGCGTCACGTTTGACCACCCGCCGCTCAACATCTTCGGTCCGGAGATGCTTCCGCAGGTAAACGAAATCATCACGGCAATCGAAACTGACGAGCGGGTTAAGGTGGTGGTCTTTGACAGCGCTGTGGAAGGTTTCTTTCTGATTCATTTGGATTTCCTTGCAAAACTTGACGATTTGGCACATCTCCCTCCTGGACCTACAGGCTTGCATCCATGGCCCGAGATGTTGGTGCGCCTGAGTCGCGCATCTGTCGTATCGATAGCGTCGATTCGCGGGCGGGCGACTGGCATGGGGAGTGAGCTTGCCCTTGCCTGCGACATGCGTTTCGCCAGCCGCGAGAAAGCCATCTTGTCGCAGTTTGAAGTTGGCGCTGGCCTAGTTCCTGGGGGTGGCCCCATGGCGAGACTGTCGCGCCTCATGGGAAGAGGACGCGCCCTTGAAGTAATTCTTAGCGCGGACGACGTGTCAGGCGACCTGGCTGAGCGCTACGGTTATGTGAATCGGTCGTTGCCGGATGCTGATCTTGATGGATTTGTGGATGGGCTTGCCACCAGGATCGCCTCGTTCGACAAACAGACAATCGCGGATACCAAGCGCCTAGTGAACGTTGCCAGCTTGCCGCCCGATATCGAAATCGAATCCGGGTGGAACGCTTGCATTGCTTCGATGGGACGACCGGCCACGCAGCAGAGAATTAAAACGCTGCTAGAGCGAGGCTTTTGCAAACCCGGCGATGCAGAAAATCACTTGGGAGATTTCGTGGGACAGCCCGGGCACTGAGCATCTTCAACACTGAGGAGCGAGGCCGATGAATACGGATTCGAAAGACAAAATCTTGAACGGGGATGGCTCTAGTCTTGACACTGCCGAGCAGCGGTTAACTCACCTTGGTATCAAACTTCCAGAGCCGCCTGAGCCGTTCGGAATCTACGAGGAAGCGGTGCAGACGGGCAACCTGCTTTTTCTCACCGGGATGCTTCCCACAGTAGGACGCGAAGCGAAATTCATCGGGCGCCTCGGTGCCGAACTCGATGTGAAAACGGGGCGCATGGCTGCCTACCTGGCTGCGGTCAACGCCCTCGCTGTCGCGCGGCAGCATTTGGGATCGCTCGACAAAGTAACGCGGATCGTCCGGCTCGGCGTGTTGGTGGCCACTTCGGGAGATGTCCGAGAACAGCCGAAAATCGCTGACGGTGCCTCAGAGTTGCTACAGGACGTTTTCGGAAAAGATAAAAACCCTACGCGACTGGTGTACGGCGTAGCCAGCCTTCCGCTCGGCGTACCCGTCGAGCTGGAATTAATTCTTGAGGTATCCGCGTGATGCCGCCCCGTTGGAATGAGAATCGGCTCACAGCGAAACTCGGGATCGACTATCCCATCATTCAAGGTCCGCTCGGCGGATTGTCATCACAAAAATTGACGGCAGCGGTCTCCAGCTTTGGCGGACTCGGATCGTTCGGTGCGCACGGCTTGGCACCGGAAGCGATTAAGGAAGTGATCGGCCAGATTCGCTCTCTGACATCGAAACCTTTCGCAATGAACTTGTGGGTGTCGATGGAAGACGAAGATGCAAGAACATCGGACGAGGATGCCTTCAATAGGAGTCTCGTGCCGCTTACCTCCCATCTTGCCGCCTTGGGAGCGCCTCGCCCAACGTTCAAACCGTATTCTCCAACTCGATTTGAAGATCAGGCTCGCGTGTTACTGGACGCGAAGGTTCCAGTATTTAGCTTCATCTTCGGAATTCCACCAAAAGAGGTTTTGGATGAATGCCGGACGAATCGCATCGTCACGATTGGCACGGCAACAACACCCGAAGAAGCTGCGACACTTCAAGAGGCCGGCGTGGATGCCATCGTCGCATCCGGTTTCGAAGCCGGGGGACATCGCGGTTCATTCCTCCGGGCTGCAGAGGATTCACTTACAGGCACCATTTCGCTCGTCCCTCAGATTGCCGACATGGCCGACGTGCCGGTGATCGCGGCCGGTGGCATCGCAGATGCGCGCGGCGTAATCGCCGCCCTGGCGCTTGGCGCGGAGGCCGTTCAAATCGGCACGGCATTCCTAGCTTGCGAGGAATCCGGTGCCGGCGTCCTCCATCGCCATGTTTTGCGAGAGAAAAACTCCGGACACACCGCGTTGACCAAGGGCTTTACAGGAAGGCTCGCGCGAGGAATTCACAACCGCTTGATACAGGAATTGAACAAGCCAGGAATCGAGATTTTGCCCTATCCGCTCCAACGAGGACTTGTCAGAAACGTCGCGATTCCTGCAGAGGCGGCGGGCCGGTCGGACCTTCTGCCTCTGTGGGCCGGGCAAAGTGCCAATCTTTCGGCTTGCACCAACGTATCTGCCTTTTTGACCTCATTGGTTAACGAAGTCTCTGAAATCGCGGAGCCCATCATTCAGTGGGGCGCAAGCCGCCGTCAAAAGCAAATTCGTGAATAAGGAGAAAAGGAGAATAGAAATGTCAAATATCACCGACAAAGTTGTAGTAATCACCGGAGCCAGCAGCGGTATTGGAGAAAGCACCGCGAAGCTTCTCGCAGGACGAGGAGCAAAAGTTGTACTGGGAGCACGGCGTTCGAACCGGATCGATACAGTGGTTCGAGAGATCTCGGCCAGCGGCGGCAAGGCCATGGGATTTGCCACCGACGTGACCAAGCGCGCAGAAGTAGAAGCGCTCATCCAAAAGGCCGTCGACGGTTTCGGCCGCGTCGATGTGCTCCTCAATAACGCCGGTATTATGCCCATCGCACCGATCGAGGCCCTTAAGGTAGACGAATGGGACCGGCAGATTGACGTCAATATGAAAGGACTTCTATATGGGGTTGCCGCTGCTCTGCCTCACATGCAGAAGCAGAAGAGCGGTCACATCATTAACATCGCTTCTGTTTTTGGGATCAAAATGTTCGCCCCCGGCGGGACGGTCTACTGCGCCACCAAGGCGGCTGTACGCGCGTTGACTGAAGGGCTGCGGATGGAACTCCACTCCCAAAATATCCGCTGCACGATGATCTCACCTGGCGCGATTGCCACAGAACTGTCGGAGAGCAGCTCAGACGAAGCGACCAGAAAGAATTTGCGCGAGTTCATGAAAATGGCCATCCCGGCCGGCGCAATCGCCGGAGCAATCGCTTACGCAATCGAGCAGCCGGCCGAGGTGGAAGTCGATGAGATGGTCATCCGCCCAACGGTACAGGACTTCTAACGCGGAGATAAACTATGCGCCTTTGCTACTCCCGTTTGCCTCGATTCTTGCAAGTTTCTCGTGTGGTGCTGGCGGCCTCTATGGCGCTCGCAATATTTCAACTGCCAGCCCACGCCCAGGGAAAGGAAGGTCCTGTGAAAAACCCGACTTTTTATCGCACGATACAGGTAGATGGACTCTCCATCTCTTACAGAGAGGCCGGGCCTAAAGACGCTCCGACCCTTCTCCTGTTACACGGACTCCCGTCTTCCTCGCGGATGTTTGAGCCTCTCTTCACCCGGCTTTCCGATCGTTATCATCTTGTCGCGCCTGATTACCCCGGCTTCGGACACAGTGACTGGCCGGAACCGAAAAAATTCGCGTACACATTCGATCACATCGCCGAAACCATGAATCACTTCACCGAAGCTCTGGGGCTGTCGCGCTACACGCTCTACATGCAGGATTACGGCGGCCCCGTGGGTTTTCGCATGGCCTTGGCCCATCCGGACCGAATCGAGGCGCTCATCGTTCAGAACGCCGTTGCGCACAACGAAGGTTTGGGAGCGATTTGGAAAACGCGCCGGGCCTTTTGGGCCGATCGCGCCGCCAACGAGAGTGCGCTTCGCGCAAACCTCCTATCACTCGCGACTACACGGACGCGCCATGTAGGGAGCGATCCTAACGTCGAGCGCTATGCCCCGGATCTCTGGACCGATGAATTTTCTTTTCTTAGCCAGCCCGGCCAGGTGGATATTCAAAGCGACCTCTTCTACGACTACCGCACGAACGTCGACTCCTACCCTAAGTGGCAGGCATGGATGAGCGAAAGGCAACCGCGGCTGCTGGTGATTTGGGGCAAGTATGACCCATCGTTCGACCTATCCGAGCCGGAAGCCTATCGCCGGGACGTACCGAACGCTGAGGTTCATGTTCTCGACGCTGGACACTTCGCGCTTGATACCAAAGCAGATGAGATTGCGGAGTTTGTGGGCCAGTTCATGAGGAGGCAGAAATGAGTACTACCATCCGCGAACCATTGGCAGGTTCGAGCTCGTCAAGGCAGCAAGATTTTATGGGCAAAAAAGTCGCACTACTGGCAATTCGCCTCTTGGTGGCGGTGAACCTTCTGTATGCGGCAATCTTTCTCAAGTTTGCGGCGGTGCCGGATTCGGTGGCCCTCTTCACGCGAATGTCGCAAGCGGTCCATGGGTTGGTATCTCAGCCGGTGTTCCGGCTAGGGTCAGGGGTGTTCGAGACGGCGGTGGCGGTTCTGCTCCTAATCCCGAAGACAGCCAGATTGGGAGCACGACTGACTGTTCTGTGGATGACTCCCGTAATTCTCAGTCACATTTTCGTGTTGGGATATGGCTGGTTCTTTGTCGACGCTCTCATGGTGATGCTGCTCGCTGTCATTTATCTGTTGCTGACGCACAAGCGATCTCGTGGGAGCGAACCCGAAAGTATGAGGACGATGGCTGCTGTACAAACGCACAAATAACAGTCGGGCGAACAGCTGGTCGCGGACCACTCATGAAAGATGCCACTCGCCCGGCTGAGCTCCAACAGAACGCGAGGATGGTTGTTGGCCGCCGGGGCACGCAAAGCAGACTGTGCACCAACTGTGCAAGAATCCAACGTTTCGAGGGCATTGGGGATAGCTTTGAGCGAAAAGCAGATTCCCCGATTTGTTGGAAACGTTGTTAGTTAAGAGCAGAAGAAGGAGCTATTGGAGTCGAGTTCGGTGCGCCCAAGGCAGGCGCGCTACTCGTGCCGTCATAAAAACGTAATACTAATCGTGGTGAATGGCTGCAAAATGCGAACGAAAGGTGAACAAAGAAGGAGAAAGTGATTCGTCAGGTTTAGTCGCAACGAGCTGATTTCCTTCGATTAGGGCCAACTCCGGCAAGTTCTGATTAAATTAGTGGTTCGGCTGTTAACCGAAGGGTTGCTAGTTCGAATCTAGCCCGGGGAGCCAAATTCTCCTTCTTCTTCAATTAGTTACAGACGGCCTTCGCTCCTTCCTTTTTCGCTTCGGGCCGTGTCACGAAGTCGGTCAATGTGGCGACGAAGGAGGAAGTCCGCAGGCCTTCGGTTCGATTGCTCCTCAAGCTTGCAGCTTCCGCTTCGGAGTCTAACAATGAGTCTCTCAAAAATCTGGGACAGTACTTCAGCAATTCCAGAGGCTGAAACCCTAAAGCCGCGGGCGAGAATCACGCCGCCAACCATACATGCCAAACGCACAATTGTTGAATGGGCGCTAAGAATCTGGGCTTGCTCGCTGGGCTGCTAGGTACCTCACAAGCTTTTTTTCGGCATCGATCCCGATAGCTTGAGGGACGCTGAAATTTCCCCTGCCGTACGACCGGCCCGAAAGTGCAAAGGCGAATCGGCGCGATGGGAGAACCGATCCAAACCATTGCCTTTGAGGTTAGATAGCGGTTTGAGATTTTGGGCTGACAAGATTAGCGTAGCTAGGTTGGCCCCGTCGAAGCACAGAGCGCGCGCTCTTCACCAGTTGTCTCGCACTGCTAAAATCTACCGCGGGATAGTCCGGTTTGATGCAGACGTCTTAACGTTAGCCGCGCGACACGTTCAACTAGTACGGTCTGACCGGCGGAGCTTTGAGAATCACCCTGCGGCAGCATAGAAAGACGCCGGTAACCGAGAGTAACGCGGGCACCAGTCCTAATAAGGTCCAAACCGCCTCGGCAAACCAGCCGAATCTCCCAAAATGAAGTAGGCTGAGCCAATTCAGAGTTTGATCGGTAAAATGGTCGCTACGATCAATCAAGGCGAACAGGCTGTTGAACGCCTGCGGAAATGCGAAATAAAGCCCTGAGATTCCCCACATCAGCACAAAGAGAAAGCTCCAGAAACCTAATGCACTATGCAGGTCCCAACTGAACCGCGCAAAAGGCGATCTCCAGTTCACGGTCAAAGCACGACGCCAATTGCTGGTTCCTGGCCACCAGATAACGGCTCCAGTCAAACACAACAAAATCACGGAAATCGCGCCGATTCCGTTTACGAAACGGCCATTGCTTCCGAATAATAGGTTCTCGTGAAGGTCGACTATCCACTCGACAGAGGAAACGAGGGAGGGCGCCCTCTCCAGCTCGTTGCGGTAGACAATCAAGCTGCCCGTAAGGCTCATTAGAACGATATACAGGCCGACTCCAGCTCCTACCCACAGGTGAATGTAGAAGAAGCACTTGCGCACCCACACTCTTTCGGGGTGTTGCAACCATAGCTGCCAAGTGGACATTTCTCCCCTTACGTCCAACAAAGTGAGCTCCACTATGGAACGCTTCGATTCCGGCCTCGAGGAAACCTTCCTCCCTGCGTTGCGGGACCGGCTCGATAAACGTTCGTTCGAAGTGAATCAACTGTCGCCAATCGATTCAAAATTGCTCGCTGCGGATGCCCTTGCCGCTATCCATTTCTCGCTTTCCTTCACGTAACGTCCAAATTCGTGCAGTCGTGGGTCAGTGGTTCGTGCAAGGTTGGTTTGTCGTGTCATTCGTTTCATTTGGGTTTGATCCACCTCCCATCTGAAATCACTTTTCTGATAAACGAGTTTAGCTGGAGTGAGGCGATTAATTCCGGTTGGGCGACGCCCGATGGTTCAGGCTCCAGATATACGCCGCAAGCGCGGATAGTTGGTCTGGCGTAAGTTGTGCCCCGCCCATTGGCGGCATTGGGCTGCGAAATTCTTTCGGTTGTGGCACACCATCCGTGATCGTTTTCGCGATTCCGGCATAACTACCATCGCTCCACAGCCATTTCTTGTTCTTGCCTTTTAGAGCGGGCGCCAAAGTCGTGCCCTCAGCGCTGTCACCATGGCAGCCTGTGCACGCCGCTTCGCCCACTTGGCCGTGGTAGATGCGCTCGCCGAGCGCAACCATTTCTCGTGTCGCGCCTTTAGGAACGGAAAGCTTGCTAATCGGCCCCGCACCAGCATCGGGGTGCGTGCCCTCTGGTGGCTGTGCCGCCAGTTCAACAGGATTGCCCGCCGGTGCGGTTGCGCTCGGGCACGGCGTGATCTTTGCAGCACCGCCTTCGGAGCCGCCACGATACGCGATCCGGTATATCCGTCCCCGTATATCATCGGAAACGTAGAGCGAACCATCCGGTCCCACCGCCAAGCCGCTAGGACGATGTTCAGCTTTGGCCGGCGACCTCACTGCTCCCGCGAAGCCATCCGCAAATATTTCGCACGGACCGGATGCGTGGTCGCCCGCGACCGGCTGGAAGACCACGTTGTATCCACTCTGCGGATATGGAGCCCGATCCCATGAGCCGTGGAAGGCGATGAAGACGCCATCACGGTAGCGCGCCGGAAATTGTGTCTTGTCGTACCGTACCATCGCATTCGGCGCCCAATGGGCAGGAAATGCCGCAATGGGTCCAATCTTGTTAGCGCAAACACCGGCCGTTTTGCCGCCATCGCCACCGTATTCCGGCGCCAGAACCAATTTTTCCACGAACGAATCGTAGTAGCACTCGGGCCAGCCATAATCTCCTTTTGCCTTCAAGAGCAACAACTCTTCAGCCGGGAGCGTAGCCTCCTGGTCGGGTTTATACAGATCGGGCCAATTCGCGTGCAACTGATCGCGTCCATGTTGGGTCACAAACACTCGACCGCTTGGGTCGATGGCAAAACCTTCAGCGTTACGAATTCCAGTCGCGAAGCGCTCGGCCGGTGAAAAAGTTTGATTCGCTTTATTCGCGTCATAGAGCCAGATGCCGCCACGGGTCTCGAGTTCCGTGCACGGCTCGGCGCCCGGCGATTTGAGGGTCCGATTTTTCAGCTGGCAGGAGTTGGTCGCGGTAGCGACATCGACGTACATTGCCCCTTCAGCTTCTATGATGAAGGGATGCATCGGATGGTCGCCACCTAAAGGCAGCTCGGAGACGATGGTGTCGGCAGGCCCACTCGGCACGATAGAGCCGGCGGGCAATGAATAGCGCACGATCCGATCGTTGATTTCGGCGTAGATCGATCCTTCATAAAAGCCAATGCCCGTTCCGCCTGCTCCGCCGCTTTGAACGGTTTCGCCAAAGCGCTCAATCACATCGGCCTTTCCCATGCCGCTCTTGTCCTGCAGGGCGACGAGGAAACCGCCTGAATGCGGCGTGTCGTTGCCGTAGTACCGGCCCGACCAGGTGTTGACGTAAAGAATTCCGCTCGGCGCAACGACCATATGCCGGGCGTGACCGATGTCGTCCGCGAAGACCGTTGCGCAAAAACCCGCGGGTAACTTCAACCCGCTGTCATCGCTTGGGCATGCTTGGCTCTTAGCTTCTGCATCCGGATGTGGTTGGCTCTGAGCCGGCGCCAATGAACAGCCCGTGTACATCGCGGCGAGCGCGACGAGGGCAGACATTAGAGTTCTATTTTTTGCGTTATTCTGCATCGTGTATGTCCTTTCCAAAAGATTCATCATCCGTACGAGAGGATGTCTTCGGCATCCGCCTCTGCGAACTCACCGCGCTGCGCTCGCACTTCTCAAGTTTAGGATGCCCGCTCAGTGTGCCCAGATTCAAAATCGTGTACGAGAAAGCGCGGGTCATCCCCGCCGCCGAGTCGGTAAATCCGAGTTTGCCGTGATCCTGACCGATAAAACTATTGTCATTGTCCTCTCTCCGTTCCGCCTCTGAAGGCGACCCCACTTTGAGTGGAGACATGCTGGTACAGAATTTGATCCAAGGAGAAGGCGCCAGCTCCCTTGATCATCACTGTCAGCGCGAGAGCGAGAACCAGGATGTGGTATTCAATACCATGGCCTTTTTTTTCTCCATACCAGTTCATGAAAAACCCGAACTTCCCGTGAACTGCAATGAGCGCCACAATCATGACTGCGGCGATGCCGAGAGCTGCGATGCGGCTTAGAAATCCAACAATCAGGCCTAACCCGCCCAGGAACTCTGCCGCGACGGATAACAGCGCTAACGGCGCGGGGATATGCAATTGCTCTCGGAATACGCGCATAGTGCTTTCCAGCCCTGTCCCGCCAAACCAACCCAACGCCTTCTGCGCTCCGTGAGCAAAAAAGACGACTCCCAGGACAATCCGCACGATTGCAATGACCCAATCTCCATCCGTTCCAACGATCCACGTGAGCATGACCAGGGCCCTCCACCGTTCCGACAATTCTCAAATTGACCAAAGCACCTATCGGTCCAGAATGGAAACCACCAAGAAGAGCAGAGCAGACACCGTAAAATCAATTACTTGCGCGACGAACAACGGCGCTGCGGGCGGTGCTCGTAAGAAAACACTGGAGGTGCGGGTGTCGGCATGTGGTCAAGTGTCAAAATGATGGAGGTTCATTCGCTAAATTCTCGAACCATACTTGCCTGTGAGCGCGTGCCGCGGAGGTCCTTCCAGGCACCTCCCTTCGCGTAACGGTCCGGGAATAGGATCTTCGGACGTGGATCTTCCGCGGTGTCGAGTTGAAGAACCATCCACTTCGGGTACGGAATTCCCGGATCCGACGCCGCGTCCAGGATCTGAACGTCGTCGTCCGAGAGCTGAAGGTCTACTGCACAGATGTTATCTTCCAATTGCTCGACCTTCCTGGCCGCGATGATTACGCTGCTGACAGCGGGGCGTCCCAGCACCCACGAAAGCGCCACACGGGCCGGGCTTGCGTTGTGCCGACCAGCAACGTGTTTCAGGGCTTCCACTACGCGGTAGCCCATCTCTTTATCGAAAGGCACGAACGAACCCGCCTCCGCGAATCGTGTGCCGCCGGCAGCGGGAATATCGCGGCTGTACTTTCCTGTGAGGAAGCCGCCAGCAAGTGGGCTCCAAACAAGGATGCCGATGTTGTGGTACGCGGCGAAGGACTGGAACTCGTATTCCAGGCCCCGGCCGACAAGGCTGTAGTACATTTGCGCCGTCACGTATTTTTCCAACCCCAGGCGCTCCTGCAGCATGATCGCTGTTGCCGCCTGCCATGACATCAAGTTGGAGAGCCCGATGTAGCGGACCTTCCCCTGGCGCACTAGATCGTTGAGTGTCCGAAGCGTTTCCTCGAGCGGCGTGTTGCTGTCCCACCCATGCACCTGGTAAAGATCGATGTAATCGGTCTGCAGGCGTTGGAGACTGCCCTCAACTTCGCGCATGATGTTTACGCGAGTCGCGCCGCTTCGGTTGAAATTCTCGCTCATCGGGAGCCGGACTTTAGTGGCAAGAACAATTTCTTGTCTTACGCCCTTCAAGGCATTACCGACCAGAGTCTCGCTCTCTCCAAGGCTGTACACGTCCGCCGTGTCGATAAAATTGATTCCCCTGTCCAGCGCTACCTTCACCATCCGCGTTGTGTCTTCCTGACCAAGATTGCCCATGTTCATCTTGCCGCCGAACTGCATCGTGCCAAGCGCCACCTCGCTCACGATGAGTCCTGTATTGCCCAGCTTTCTGTATTTCATCGCTCATACTCCTTTCGGGAGTCAGTGCTCATTCCTTTGACTATGGATTTGTTCAGATCGCTGTGGAGACTCCGATGAATGGTTGACCTTGAATCCAAGCCTCCGAGCGATTTGAGAAACTCTTTTCTTTTTGAGTTCATTTCATGCCCTTATTTAACTCTCGTGCGCTCGGTTTTAGAATGGAAAGCGCAGCGAGAGAACCCAGCGGTGGTTGTACTGATGAAATTCGGTCACTGCAATCTGCACGCCGGCGCCTATGGCGAACCGAAGTCTTTCCGCGACTTGAAAAGAGCCCAAGACAAGTCCGGGCGTCAGGAAGATTTGTTTTTTCCCATCCAGCACGCCACCCGACCAAAACGTCGAATTCTGCTCAAGTATGGGCCAAACCTTTCCCTTAAATTTGTAATTGACCGCTGTATTGAAAATGATTGCCTGGCCGAGAATGTTCGCGCCACTGACCGGAAGGCTCGCTCCTAGCGTGGTTTGCACATCCCAGTGTCCGAAACCTTTGGCAGCGGCGAGAGTGGGCGAAAGAATTGAGTGACCGACGCCATTTGGCGGAGTTCCCGTAGGCAAGGAGCCGCCGAAAAAGAATCCCACGAAGTAATCACCGTGGCCCTCTGTCGCGGAGAACGCTCGAAACTTCACCTGAAATGAAAGGTCTCCAAATCCACTTGGCACGGAGGATTGATGCGCCAAATAATTAGGCGGGAAGATGCCGACCTCTAACCGGCTTAAGGGAATTATTTCGAGGCCTTTCGACATGCCGTAATTAGAAGTCGATGTACCGCCGGGATCTTGCTGCCAGGACATGTCGTAGCGGAATTGTTGGATCAACATGACGTGAGTTGTAATAATCGGCGAAACGAAATGGGGCTGGCTCGCTCGAACCTTGTCGACTTTTCGCATCCATGCGTGCACCCAGTCATTGTCGCCACTGTTCGTGGCCTGGACCGGGGGGTTCGTTGTCCCTGCGCCATCGTCCACTCCGGAGGCGATTTCATTTTGGTCGCAAGATGCGGAGGGAAAGTCTGAATCGCCGAGACCTTTATTACAGGGCAGCCTCGGTTCCTGGGCCGTCAGAATGCATGGCAACGTGAAAAGCAGGATCGCGATCGAAACAACAATTCGTTTGACCGGAAGTGTCATGTATCTGGGTAGCCTCTCTCTGAGCCGCATGAGCCTTCCCCTTTCGCAGCGTGTGCAGCCGGTGCCTAATTTGGTTATCCCCAGAGGAGGCTGCGGGCTTGGCCCGCAGCCTGACGCACTCTTTCGTCATTCCGCTTTGTGCCAGCTGGAATCCGGGTCATAGGCGGTCATCGCTTCGGCAAGCTGTTTTGTGTTCGGACCGAGATCTTTTTCATAGATGTCGCCCGATTTGCTGACAATGAAAGTCATCACACCCGAGGAACGGTACTCCGCAGGATAGGCGACGAAGGCAAATCCTGCGGTCATCTTTCCGTTGACGACATAGTTCTTGACTCCGCTCGTGGCATGAGGCCCTTGGCTAGTGAGAATTCGGAAAAAATAACCATTGAACGGATCATGCGTGCCAACTTGGTCAGGTGGGCGATTTTGGCGCGCATAAGCGATCAGTGGGCTGATCGGACTCTCGAATTGATCGTCCGTTCCCTCCCAGTACAAACCGTTGTGTTTTCCTTCATCGCTGACCAGTTTCTGTGCGTATTCCTTGGCGAAGCCGTAGGGGGCCTTGAGGTAGTATTGTTTCTCCGCATCCACAAGGTCACTGCAGGCTTGAATCGCAGCGAGTTCATTTTTGCCAATGCGGCGGAATAAGATTTCGTCTTTGCCAGCCGGGGTGTTGAAATACCAGGCTCCGTTTTTGTTAACGAGCGGGATCGGAAACGGCCAGTTCTCGGCTCCGACAACCAGGGATACGGTTCCGTTCGGCTCTGCCACGAATCGATGCATCTCTTCATATTTGGCAGAGAAGTTGGTGCGAGCATCCAGATCTTCTATCGGGTCGCCTGACGAGACGACATCGTCTCCGGTGGCTCCGAGGATGCCTAAGAGCGCACGGTCAACCGGGGACCTCATTGCAGTAAAGATGGCGCGACCGGCATCCTCGACCGAAGTAAAGGTTTGTTGCCCCGGCTGTTGGGCGAACGCTGGCGCTGACGAAAACGTTAAAGAAACCGCCAGCAGTACGAACGCAGTAAATCGACTAAACTTCTTCCCGTTAAGTTGATCGATAATCGAAATGTTCTGCAGCATGGTCGTTCCTTTCATTCTTGAATTTCCTACGAATTCGATACACGGGTACACGCGCTCACCTATGTCCGCCACCACCGCCATGGAAGCCGCCGCCCCCATGGAAGCCACCACCACCGTGGAAACCACCACCAAAGCTCGATTGCCCGCGGGAGGAAAAGCCCCGGACATTTCCGCCGTGATCGAAGCCACTGAATGCGCCGGAGCGTGTTCCTGGCTGAGCGTGAGGTGTCGAATTCCCGTGAAACCCCGAGTCCCTAGCGCCGCTTCCGTGAAACGAGTTGATGTGGTTGAAGTTTCCCCGGTTGAAGTTGTTGCGATTGATGATCGTTCGACTGTGGGAGGTATAGGTGTTGTGATTGTAGATCATCCTATGGCTGTGCCAGTCCCATCCCCAGTGATTCCAGCCCCACCCAAATCCTCCGAAGAAACCGATCCCAAATCCAGCGCCGAAGTAGAGTCCCGGACCGCCATAGAAGATTCCGGGCACCGGATACCAACCTGGATAGGCGACGATGGGATAGCCGTATACGAGCCACGGGTCATACGCGGGAACGTAGACTACGTCTGGAACGGCCGGTTCGATGGTGATCGTATTGCCTTGAGTCGACACGTTCTCCTGTTCGTTGCTATTTAGGTGGCCGGCCTTCTGAGCCTGTTGGCGCATCACCTGGACGGCATCCATCACGTCCTGCTGTTGGCTGGCATATGCGTCGCCAAGAGATGAAGTCCAGGACAGGTTTTTATCCATGTTTTCAAGAACCGAGGGAAATTGCGTGAGCGCCTTTACGCTCGGATCCCAGGATTGTTTGTCGACTTCATCTGCAAGCTTTTGACCTTTAAGCTCGGAGTTGTTCTGCAGCCAGCGGTCCGCCTCGACAATCTCGGTTGGATATGTGGAAGCTGCCAGGACCTGCGCAACGAGAGCATCCGGGTACAAGGCGATCGGAGCGACTAGTTGTTGCAGCTCTTGAGGAGACTGTTTTCCGGCCGGAGCTGGCGACTGTTCGTTGGATTGGCCGCCGGCAGCGTAGGAGCTCACTTGCGTGGTGAATTGCACGAGCAAACAGCAAATAAATCCGATCAGAATCCGTTTGATCAATTTAATGTTCATAGAAATTCTCCAATACTTAAATTCGAATATCATGTTAGTGCTAATCCCGTGTACATGAGACTTCACAAACCCTCGCCAACGGCGCTAAAGAAGCTCATTGCCCACGCAGCGTGCCCGCAGGGATATCGTGGCGGCGGGCCAAATCTTCCAGTTCGTTGATCTCCGTTTGCACTTCGTCCACATGCCTCTCCAGGATTTCAATCCCTTCTTCGGGAGTAAGGGCTAAATCGCCTTCATCGAGATTTATGCCACCCGTCGTTTTTCTCAGACTTCTCGCATCGTCGATTGCCTGCCGGTATTCTTGGAGCTGACTTTGTCTGCGTTCAAGTTCTTCGCGGAGTTTCGCTGCTTGCACCGCGTACCACTCCGGATCCTGGGTTCTCACATACGATCGCGGCGCAGGTGCCCGCGTTGACCTTTCTTCGGCGAATAGACCCACGATGGAAATCAGGCCGAGACTGTGGAGTTTCTCGAGATCGTCATTCGTCCAAACCATCGCGCTTTGGCTGTCCGTCTCCTGTTCGTTGCTGTTTGGAGAGCCGACTTTCCCGTCGCTCGTTACCTTCACATCCTTTTCCAGCTCCGCAACTGTGGTCAGCCTGATCACGGCGGCCGCCGAAGTACAACGCACAACTCCGTTTTTGTCCGATAATGCCGGGACAATGGCGTCAAGGAGCTGGGGATCTCCACGTTTCGCAATCGCCAGAAGAGCCGACGCTCGCACCATCCAACTCTTGTCCGAGGCGGCTCGGACTAAGGCTTGACCGATGCGCGGATCGGAATCGTTGATGAGAGACCTCGCCGCGGCGGCCCGCACGGGTGAGGCATCATCCTTGAGCATTTCCTTCGTTGCGGAGAAGCCGATGTCTGCAAACGGTATGAACGAGAGACCTTCCTCGAAGCCAAGTTCCGCCATCTTTTTCCGATCTTTCAGCGTTTCCATTTGTTGGTCGACTAGGCCCTCCGTCGACTTGCGCTCGCGGGTGAGCACCTCGTAATAGACCTGATAGCCTGCTGGGTCGTTAAGAACCTGCAGTGAATGGGCTGCGGCCAGCACCACCGCAGGCTTTCTGTCTGAGAGCGCTTTCTTCAATCCTGGGATGGCTGCCTTCGAACCCATCAGCCCGATTGCGGTTGCGGCGGCGGCCCTGACCTCAGGCTTGCGATCTTGCAGAGCCGCCTGCGCCATTCCCTCGGCTTCGGTATCGCCTGGGAGAAGTCGTAGCGCGCGGACGGCTTGCGTCCGCTTCCCAGCGCTCTTCTGCCTCACGCCTGCCCGCAGGATGTTCCAGGCTTGCTCCTGAGGGGTCTGGGCGAGCATTGCCCCGGCGGGCGCCATGAGTACCAAGAGCAGCGCAAACACTGGTCTCGCTGCGAGAGAAATTAGCAATTTCGTTTTTCGCGCTGCTGTCAGTAGCTTTGTTGTTGAAGTCATCACAATCACCATGGTTGTCCGTAAGCGTTTCTGTCGCTTCGAAAACGTTCGGTGCGTCAAACGACACCATGCAAGAGGCAACCGCGTTGCCAAACGGGTTCATTGCGTATGTGACTGAAAGTAGAGGCCCACGACAAGCCAGGTCCAGCATTGAGAGTCCAAGCTACTAAACACGACGTCCAAATGACTGACACCGAACCTAGGTAATTCAAATCTGCAGACGCAAAATTGTTCATGCTTTCTCGGACTTCCGAGGAAGCCGATGAAAATCCACGTTGGCACGGCAAGTGCACTGACTACTCGCGAGTTGCGTTTATCGCGCGGTGTGAAGCCGACTGCGGAACATCGGCATAGCTGGGCAAAGGTCGTGAGATCTAAGAGAATTTATGCTTAGGAAGACACTGTAGATGAATGAACCGAATGAGACGAATCTGCCGTAGGAGGTACTCGCATGAGCGAGGAGATAGAAAGCACACCTGGCATGGAAGGATTGTCGAGACGCAATTTTCTAGGCGTGGGTTCCGCTGGTTTGGCAACAGCGGCACTGGCCTCCCTGGCCGCCAGCGCTCAGGACAAAACAGACATTGAAAAAGCAGACCACGATCATTCTACAAGCAATCCGGGCCCGGAAAACAATCCTCTTTTGCATGAAAATCCGAGCTCAAATCTTCCTCCGCCGACCGATCACGGAAACATTGAGCCTGTGTGGTATTCCTTCGATCTAACTCACAAACGTGTTCAAGAGGGCGGTTGGACAAACCAGGTCACGCAAAGGGAATTGCCGGCCTCAAAGGAGATCGCGGGGGTCAGAATGCGTCTAACGGCAGGCAGCTTTCGGGAGTTGCATTGGCACACGGCGAACGAGTGGGCATTTATGTTGAATGGAAATGCCCGTGTTAGCATTCTGAATCCAGATGGAACCGTGTTTCTCGACGATGTGAGCAAAGGAGACCTTTGGTATTTTCCAGCGGGATTCCCACACTCGATCCAGGGTTTGGGACCGGATGGGACTGAATTTTTGCTGGTATTCGATCAGGGCTCGTTTTCCGAAGACAACACCTTCCTACTTTCCGATTGGGTGGCGCATACTCCGCCATCGGTGTTATCTAAGAATCTTGGCTTGCCGGAGAACGCGCTGAAGAAATTGCCGAACAGAAACTTATATATCTTTCCCGCGGATTTGCCTGTGTCCTTGGAACGGGACAAGGCCGCTGTCGGGGGACGTCCGGCCGAGTCCCCTTACCAATATACCTTTAGAATGGATGCTATTCCTCCCACGAAGCAAACGAGGGGCGGAGAAGCTCGCGTAGTTGACTCGCGGAACTTCCCCGCGGCAAAACACATCGCTGCAGCTTTAGTCAGAGTTAAACCGGGCGGCATGCGTGAATTGCACTGGCATCCGAACGCTTCTGAATGGCAGTACTACATCAGCGGAAAGGCACGTATGACGGTGTTTACAACCGAGGGAGTTCGCACGATGGACTTCAACGAAAATGACGTCGGGTTTGTGCCAAGGGTCGCCGGCCACTACGTCGAGAACACGGGCAATACGGATCTTGTTTTTCTGGAAATGTTTGCTGCAAGCGAATTTGCCGACTTTTCGCTCAATAATTGGATTAGACATCTCCCACCGGAGATGGTCACCGCGCATCTAAATTTGGACGGAGAAACAATACGTAAAATTCCCTCTGAAAATCTTGCGGTGATACCCGGCTAGCTTCACCGCGGACAAGGAACATTGAAGAGAATGGAACGGAGCGGACTGGGAGTCGCCTCTCAACGGGGATGCCGACGCGGTTCCATAACCAGAGGTCAAGGCCCTGGACAAAATCAATCTAATGGGAGATCCGTCCTCATAGGACGGTCAGTTTGCTGTCCGGGAAGGGGCGTTGTGTTGGAACGGGAAATGCCAAGCTTTTGCATACGGAAGTAGAGCGTTGACCGCTTGACTCCGAGACGGGCTGCAGCACCATTAGGACCGGCGACGACCCACTTGGTGTACTCGAGCGTCTTGCGGATGTGATCTCGTTCGGCGTCTTCTAACGTAATGGCGCCCACCGATTCCAATTCGGGGGAATGCTTCAGTTCCGCAAGAGGAGGACGCAAGACGGTTCCGGCACTTAGGATTACGCTCCGCTCGATGAAATTCTGCAGCTCGCGAATGTTCCCCGGCCACTGGTAAGAACTGAGCGCGGACATGGTTTCCGCAGGAATGTGTTCGATCTGCTTGCCCATCCGGCGACTATAAATCTCGACGAAATGTGCAACTAACAACGGGACATCTTCGTGGCGCGCCCGCAACGGTGGCAGCTGTATAGGGAACACGTTCAGGCGATAGTAGAGGTCGTCGCGAAACTCTCTCCGCTTCACCATACCGGCCAAATCTCGGTTGGTCGCCGCCACAAGCCGAACATCCACCTGGTGAGTCCTGGTTCCGCCTAAGCGCTCAAACTCTTGTTCCTGCAGCACTCGCAGCAATTTGGGTTGCAGTGCCAATGGAATATCGCCCACCTCATCCAAGAAGAGCGTCCCGTTGTCTGCCATTTCGAAACGACCGACCTTTTGTGCGACAGCGCCTGTAAAAGCGCCCCTCTCATGGCCAAACAGTTCGCTTTCCAATAAAGCATCTGGAATCGCAGCGCAGTTCAGCTTTATGAAGGGGCGCCCGCAGCGCGAGCTGACATTGTGAACTGCGCGCGCGATCAACTCTTTGCCGGTGCCAGTTTCTCCCTGGATGAGCACTGTGGAATCGGTAGGTGCGACGCGTTCGACTTGATCCAGCACGACATCCAGAGTGCGGCTCTTGCCAATGAGTTGCTCGAACCTGCGCTGATTGAGGTTCCGGCCACCGAACCCCACCCTTTCCAACGCTTCCACATAAGCTGCCATAAAGGACCTCCTGGCGGGCTGGATACGCTTTAGTTGCTGGAATCAACTCTCCAGAGCGGCTCGAACACTCTCGAGCAGGGCTTCGTCGTCGAACGGTTTTGACAGGAACTCCACGGCGCCTTCTCTCAACGCCTGCAACCGCATTTTTGCGTCTCCATGTGCGGTGATAAAAATGGTCGGAATCTTGCAACGGTCGCTGTTCAGTCGAGCCTGCAGGTCCAGTCCGGACATCCCGGGCATTCGGATATCCGCGATCAGGCATGAGGTCTGGTACTGCTGGCCGGACTTCAGGAATTCCTCCGCCGAGGCAAACGCTATCGCCGGCAGCCCGACCGCTTTCAGCAGACCGCGCAGTGCGCCACGCATCGAATCATCATCGTCGACAATCGCAACCAATTGGGTTTTCCGTTGAGTAATCATGGCGGGAATTTACAGCGTTGCCTGAAGCGGCGCAACTATACGTTGGTATGAGAGCTCTTATACTGCCCGCATCCGAGAGAATTCCAATCTTCGTGCGGGGATTTGTGAAAGCTGCAGTTGAAACGGGAAGGCTGCTTATGTCAAACAGAAGTCGCATCAAGCTACTACTTCTTGTTGGACGGAAGCTCCAGCTTTGCCGCCATTCTAACCAATTCTGCCAAGGATTCAGCCTGCATCTTCCGCATTACGTGCCCGCGATGGATTTTCACTGTGATTTCGCTGGTCCCCAGGTCAGAAGCGATTTGCTTATTAAGCATGCCCGAAACCACCAGGGCCATGACTTCGCGCTCGCGCGGGGTCAGAGATTCGAAGCATTTCCGTAACCCGGCAAGCTCACTCTGTTGCTGGTGCATCGCCCTGTCACGATCCAAAGCCTGATTAATTGCATCCAACAGGTCCTGGTCATGGAAGGGCTTGGTCAGGAACTCCACTGCGCCGGATTTCATAGCCTTCACCGACATTGGAATATCTCCGTGACCGGTGATGAAGATGATGGGAATTCGAAAGCCCTTGTCAGCCAGATCGCGCTGAAACTCCAGACCGTTGATTCCGGGCAGCCTCACATCCAAAACAAGACAACTTGGCCCGTCCGGCCGCTTGCTACGCAGGAACTCTTGCGTGGTCCCGAATGCCTCGGACCGGAGGCCCACCGACTTTAGCAAGCCTTGAATGGACGCGCGCACCCCCGCGTCGTCATCAATGACGAACACCGTGGGAGAGCCTGCGGGCGTCATTCCTGTGCCTCGACTTTGGTGGGCAGGCTGACGAAAAAGATTGCGCCCCGCGGCGAGTTGCCACCAGCCCACAGGCGGCCGTCGTGTGATTCAACGATGGTGCGGCTAATGCGCAGGCCCATGCCGGTGCCGTGCGCCTTCGTGGTAAAGAACGCATCGAAGATCTGGTCCCCCTGCTGCGCGGGAAGCCCGCCACCGGTATCGCTGACCGACAGCAGAAGTTGCTCGTCCTCCGTTCGCTGCGATTTGATGTCGAGCTCCCGCGTCCCATCCACATCCTTCATCGCATCGATGGCATTCATCATGAGATTCATCAGCACCTGCTGCAACTGCACGCGATCCGCCATGACCTGAGGAAGATCGGCCGCTAGTTGCGTCCGGAAAGATATGGAGTATCGTGTTGCCTCACCGCGCAGAAGGACGATCATTTCTCGAATGACATCGTTTACATTCACCAATTCCCGCTCCGGAGCTCTTTTCTTGAAGAGTAGGCGGACCCGAGTGATGATTTCCGCCGCGCGGGTTCCGTCTTTCACGATTCTCATGGCAGCCGCGCGCGCCTCTTCCACATCGGGGTGATCGCGCGTAAGCCAGCGCAAGCAGGTGTTGGCGTTGGTGACGGCGGCGGCAATCGGTTGATTCACTTCGTGCGCCAAAGAGGCAGTGAGCTCTCCCATAGTGGTCACCCGGCTGACGTGTTCAAGATCCGCCTGCGCTTGGCGCAGCGCTACTTCGGCCCGCTTGCGTTCGGTCACGTCCATCACCGCTCCAACAAACTCGATGCTTCCTGATTCATTGCCTAAGGCATGAACCACAACATGCACATATTTGACGGAACCATTCGGCATCACCAAACGATATTCGTGGTCAAAATCCTTCCCATCCCGCGCTGCGCGCTCGATTGTCTGTTTCACCTGCGTCGCGTCTTCTGGGTGAACCCGTTGGAGAATAAGTTCTACGGTCGGTTTTGTCGTTCTGTCGTATTGGAAAATTCGAAAGGATTCTTCTGACCAGATGACCTCGCCGGTGGAAACCCTCCATCCAAAACTGCCCGTGTGGCTCAATCGCTGCGCTTCCGATAAATACGCCTCACTCTGTTGCAGCTTCTCTTCCTGTACTTCCAAGGTCTGGGCAGCGAATCTCCTATCAACCGAGGACGTAAGCAGAGCCAGCCCGAGAACGATAAAGGTGACCGCAGAAATTCCGGCGGTGCCAAGGATGGAGATGCTTACGGCATGAGATAGGTCCACCGGCAAGCCGGACGATGTGAAACTGGCGGCAGCCATGCCGGTGTAGTGCATGACGGGGATCGCGGCACCCATCACGACGGCTCCGGCCAACTTTTCCCAGCCCATCCCGATTTTCTCATCTCGGAAGTGGAAGGTAATCCACAGCGCAACCAGAGAAATCAAAACCGCGAACACGACAGACAGAACGACGAGAAAGGAATTAAACTGGCATATGGCGGGTACACGCATGGCGGCCATGCCGATGTAATGCATGCTCGCAATACCCGCACCCATCAGGACACTTCCGGCGAGCGCTCGGAGCGCGCCCATTTTCTGCCCGCTCACCACGTACAGCGCAACGACAGACGCGAGAATGGCCGCAAACAGTGACAGTAGAACGGTTGGCCAATGGTAGGCCACGGGAATCGGCAAGATGAATGCCAACATCCCGATGTAGTGCATGGACCAAATGCCAGTCCCCATCGCACCAGCCCCGCCCAGCAGCCAAACCGCGCGAATCCAACCGCCCGCGGCCGTCAC
The DNA here is from genome assembly GCA_963813185.1 of uncultured Acidobacteriota bacterium. GTDB lineage: Bacteria > Acidobacteriota > Terriglobia > Acidiferrales > UBA7541 > Palsa-360. The sequence continues at coordinate 495,665 of CAWEYA010000013.1, read as the reverse complement.
GCGACCTGCAAGATCTAGAGCAGCGTACGACGCAAACATGGCGATCAACACAGAAAGTGCCACGAGTTCGTAGTTGTACGAGCCAATCAGGTTCACGGCAATTCATGCTCCTCGACTTTGGTCGGCAGGCTGACGTAAAAGCTCGCGCCCCGCGGCGAGTTGCCACCAGCCCACAAGCGGCCCCCGTGCGATTCCACGATGGATCGGCTGATCCGAAGTCCCATGCCGGTGCCGTGAGCCTTCGTGGTAAAGAACGCATTGAAGATCTGGTCCGCTTGCTGCGGAGGAAGCCCGGCGCCAGTATCGCTGACGGACAGCAGGAGTTGCTCGTCTTCCGTTCGCTCCGATTTGATGTCGAGTTCCCGCGTCCCATCTACATCCTTCATCGCATCGATGGCATTCATCATGAGATTCATGAGAACCTGCTGCAATTGCACGCGATCGACCATGACCTGGGGAAGATCCGCCGCCAGCTCCGTCCGAATTACTACGTTGTATCGCGTTGCTTCGCTGCGGAAGAGGACGATCATCCCTCGAATAACTTCGTTTACGTCCACCAACTCCCGTTGCGAAGGACCCTTCTGGAAGAGCTGGCGGACTCGGCTGATGATATCGGCAGCACGCGTCCCATCGTTCACGATTCTCTTGGCAGCGTCGCGCGCCTCTTCCAGATCGGGATGATCGCGCGTCAGCCAGCGCAAGCAGGTGTTGGCGTTGGTGACGGCGGCGGCGATCGGTTGATTCACTTCATGCGCCAAGGAGGCCGTCAGCTCTCCCATGGTGGTCACCCGGCTGACCCGAGACAGATCCGCCTGCGCCTGGCGCAGGGCCTCTTCGGCCTGCTTGCGCTCACGACTCTCTTTTTGTAACTCGGCGTTGATTCTTTGGAGGTCTTGAACTGTTGCTTTCAGGTCATCGCGTGCGCGCCTGAGCGATTCTGTGGCGCTCCTCTGTGCAGCGCTCAGCGATCCGGCAACCAGGGCTGAAACGGCGAAAATGAGAAAGCGCGGTATCTCTGCGGACTTTACGGCCATTGAATACAAGGGTTCCAGGAAGTAATAATTGAAAGCGAGGCAGGAGAGGACGGTAGCGAGCAATGCTGGCCCGACTCCACCCAACCACGCACTGAACATGACGGCGCAAAGAAGCAGTGACGCGGGTGCATTCTCCAAATGAAACCCCGGCCACCGTGAAATGATCAGTGTTACGGCAACCGACAGAACGGCAATGCCATAACTCCAAATCACAGGTGGCTTGGACCATAGAAGAAGTTTGGTGCCTGACATACTTCTGCTCCGGCGATGCAGGATTTCGCGCCCTGTATAACTGAGCGAACTCTGACGATTCTGAGCCGCCGCTCGGGAATTATGCAAGGATGATATTTCCATCAGCGCTTGTTCCCCGTCACGAAAACCCTCGCCCATTTGGGAGCTGACGTTTGCGTTTTTTTACAGCCGTTTCTCCCGTCCAGTCAAATGGACGAGATGCCGACACTCCGACAGGTTTGCTTGGCGATTGATAGGCCCAAGACGCTAGAGAATTGGCGCATCTCCAAATCCGGCAGCTACTTCCATAATTCTTCGTCGCGCACAGCTTTTGGCACAGCTATTGCTTTATCCGATGGATGAACGCTAGGGGGAACTACACACTTAAAGAAGGAGGAAGAGAAATGTCGCAAATCACGAATTTAGCTTTTAGAGGTCATAGTCTGGCAATTGGTAGCTTGACGCTGATTTGTCTATTCAGCCTGGGAAGCTCATCTGCCTTCTCCCAGGAGAAATCGAAGCCGGAAACGATTGAAGCTACCGCCAGGGGCACAGAGACGCAGGTGGGTGAGGAATTCCCTGTCACGCTGACCATTTATGAGTACTCCACACAAGCAGACAAACAGATTCTGACCGAGGCATTCCAGAACGGCAAGGATCAAGGGCTGTTCAACGCGCTGTCCAAGATGAAGGCGGTGGGCCACATCGCGGTCACCGGCACCCTCGGTTATGACGTCAGTTACATCCAAGAGACCTCGACCCCGACTGGGCGGAAGATTCGCTTTGTCACCAACCGTCTTCTCAGATTCGGCGAGGTCTACCGAGATAGCCGTTCTACTTCCTACAATTTGACGGCAGGCGAAATTGACATAAACGACGCGGATAAGTCCAAGAGCACGGGCACCTTCTACCCTGAAGCCGAGCTCGCAATCGATAAGCAGGGGGAGTTGCAATACAACCTCGTTGGGTTTCCCTGGCAGTTGGTTGGCATTGTCGATTGGAAGGGAACTCCCGGGATCAACTGAACGTGCCAGTTGGGACATCGCACTGCTGCTTTTTGCTGAAAAAACAGTCAAAGCGTGACCGGCGGACCTTAGGGGCAATTTGATGTCAGCGACCAAAAATCAACAACTTACAGACGTCAGTCGCATGGGCATCCGGGTGTTGTCACTACAAAAGTCCGCAACGGTGCAAGGGTGGAGGGCCGCCGGCCGCGCGCTGATCTCAGGGTACGTGGACTCTTATACTCTGTTGAATTTCGGGGTCTACGCCTCGTTCATGAGCGGGAACACAACTTCCGCGGGTATGCACGCCGGGCATGCAAAGCTCGCCCTGGCAGGGCATAGTTTGCTCCCGATTCCATTTTTTGTGCTTGGCATCTTCATCGGCACGCTACTTGTACTCGCCAATCTAAATCAGGGGTTGTACCAGCAATCCTTCCTGGTCGCGGCGCTGCTCACGTTTGACATCGCTGTGATTTACTTCGGATGGCCGGGATGGCTGAGCATCATGATACTAAGTACCGCCATGGGAATCATGAACACATCCATCACTCATGTGGGCGGGCAGGCCGTGAACCTGGGCTTCGTAACTGGAGACTTGAACAATTTTGCTCAGCGCTTGGCGATGGGAATCAGGCGAGATCCTGTGCCACAGATGCAGGGTTCTTGGGACAATCACTGGTGCCGCGCAGCCCTGTTGGCCGGAATATGGACTGCCTTCCTCATTGGGGCCGCACTTGGCGCAGCCTGGGCGTCTCGCTTCACGATGTGGGCGTTGATGCTGCCTGTGATTGCATTGTTGGTTTTCGGTCTGCTCGAGCCCGCTGCGAATTGAGGTGCCAACTCAGAATTGAAATGGAAAATCTTGCAGTGGTTCCTCCCCCCAAAACAATGGCTTAGACCGTATCCACTTCCGCGTCGACATCTTTTTCAGAGATAGCCTGTCCAAATACTGACAACCATTCAATCCGTTGGACTCTCCTTATGTAAGTCCACGTAATGAATTCCCGCCACTTTTTCGTAAGTCCACCTGTTTTCAACTACTTCCTGAAATTCCCGCCCACTCTTTTGTGGTGGCAACCCGGATGCATTCTCCAGATTGTAAGGCACACAGGGCGTAGGTTCGATTTGGTTTATGCAGTCCGGTGACGCCGGACGGGAAAATGGGGATTTGAGTCATGTGGATCGTTCGACTTGCACTGAAGCGGCCTTATACCTTCGTGGTGATGGCCATTCTCATTCTGATCATGGGTACGCTCGCAATCGTTCGCACCCCTACCGATATTTTTCCGAATATCAACATTCCGGTGGTCAGCATTATCTGGACTTATAACGGCCTGGTACCCGAAGACATGGCGGACCGAATCGTAAGCATCACAGAGCGAGCGCTTACCACCACCGTGGATAATATCGAGCACATCGAGTCGCAGTCACTGTATGGGATAGCTGTCGTGAAGGTATTCCTGCAGCCGACTGCAAGCATTCAGCAAGGCATTGCCCAGATTACAGCGGTTTCTCAGACTCAACTTAAGCAGTTGCCCGCAGGAACGACGCCGCCCCTCATTCTCGCCTATAGCGCATCGAGCGTGCCTGTTCTGCAGTTAGCTCTTTCGGGTCAAAACATGTCCGAACAGCAGCTCAACGACTACGGCTTGAATTTCATTCGCACCCAGATCATTACGGTGCCGGGCGCATCCGTGCCCTATCCCTACGGCGGTAAGCAGCGCCAGGTGCAGGTGGACCTGAATACGACAGCGTTGCAGTCGAAGGGACTGTCTCCACTGGATGTCGTGAATGCTATCAGCGTGCAAAACCTGGTCCTGCCAACGGGAACATCGAAAATTGGGTCCAGGGAATACGACGTTTCCATACCCAACGCAGCGCCGCAAACGATTACGGACTTGAACCGAATCCCGATCAAGACAATCGGCGGCACCACGATCTACATAAAGGATGTCGCCTGGGTACGCGATGGATTTCCCCCCCAGACAAACATCGTGAAAGTCAACGGACAGCGCTCCGTGTTGCTGACGATCCAGAAAGCTGGCGATGCTTCAACGCTGAACGTAATTTCCGGCATCAAGGCGCTTCTACCTCAGATTCGGGCGACGGTTCCACCCCAGCTACAGATAAACCCTCTGGCAGATCAGTCCATCTTTGTGAGTGGCGCGATTAGCGGTGTAGTCCGGGAGACGCTGATTGCCGCATGCCTGACGGCCTTCATGATTCTCACTTTTTTGGGCAGTTGGCGAAGCACGATTATCATCGCGACCTCCATACCACTGGCAATCCTGACATCCATCATTGCGCTCAGTGCGATCGGAGAAACGATCAATATCATGACGCTCGGCGGACTTGCTCTCGCGGTAGGCATCCTGGTGGACGATGCCACGGTCGAGGTCGAGAACATCAATCGAAATCGAGATGCAGAGCCAGAGAAAGACATGGATGAAGTCGTGCTGGACAGCGCGTCGCAAATCGCGACACCTGCATTCGTCTCCACTCTTTCGATCTGTATCGTGTTTGCTCCGATGTTCTTACTGTCGGGCGTGTCGCGATATCTCTTTGTGCCACTCGCAGAATCAGTGGTGTTCGCAATGGTGGCATCGTATCTGCTTTCCCGAACCATCGTCCCGACGATGGCGAAGTACCTTTTGCGCGGAGATAAGAGCGAGACGAACGCTTCCGCGAGCCGCAATCCGCTGGTGCGGCTTCAAAAGCGTTTCGAGGCAGCGTTCGAGAGGTTCCGTGGGCATTATCGCGGGGTGCTGGAGAGCTGCCTGCATCACCGCGGAGTTTTCCTGATTGCATTCTTCGCGGCCAGTCTCGGCTCGTTGGCGATTCTGATTCCTTGGTTAGGCCGAGACTTCTTCCCTAACGTGGACAGCGGCACCTTCAAACTTCATCTGCGAGCTCCTACGGGGATGCGCATTGAAGAGACCGCTAATCTCTGCGATCAGGTGGAGCAGTTGATTCGACGGCAGATTCCTGCAACAGAAGTGCAGAGTGTTATCGACAACATAGGCCTGCCCTACAGCGGCATCAACCTTTCTTACAGTAATTCCGCCCCGGTAGGATCATCGGATGCCGACATTCTTGTCACCCTCTCCGCCAATCACCATCCCACGGACAATTATATTCACCAACTTCGCCTGACTTTGCCAAAACAGTTCCCAGGGGTGAGCTTCGCTTTCTTGCCGGCCGACATGGTCGGCCAGATTTTGAATTTCGGCTTGCCGGCTCCGATTGATGTTCAGGTTGTGGGAAACGACCTAGCGGCGAACCGGCTCTATGCGGACACGCTGCTCGAAAAGATGAAACAGGTCTCAGGAACGGCAGATCTGCGGATTCAACAGCCCTTCGACGAGCCCTACCTGCGCTTCAGAGTCGAGCGCACGAAAGCGGAAGAACTTGGCTTCAGCGCCCACGACATTGCGCAAAATCTCTTGGTTTCACTGAGCGGCAGCTTCCAGACTTCACCCTCGTTTTGGGTGGATCCCCAAGATCATGTCAGCTACCAAATCGCCACCCAGACGCCGCAATATCGCGCGGACACGTTGCAGGATATACAAAACATTCCGGTCACGGGCACTGACCCAACAGCTCCACCATCCATTATGGCCAGCTTGGTCTCCATGCAACGTGGAGCGGGCATGGGGGTGGTTTCTCATTACAACATCGCACCGGTGATTGACATTTTTGGTGCGGTCACTGGGCGCGACCTCGGTGGAGTATCGAGCGACATCAACAAGATTATTGATGCCACTCGGAAACAATTGCCTCGTGGTTCGCAAGTCGTCGTTCGTGGTCAGGTTCAGACAATGCAGGCGTCGTACGTCGGTCTCTTGAGCGGGTTGGCATTCTCGATCGTACTCATATACCTGCTGATCGTGGTCAATTTCCAATCCTGGGTGGACCCTTTCATCATGATATCCGCGCTGCCGGCAGCACTCGCCGGCATTGCCTGGTTCTTGTTTATAACCCACACAAATCTGAGCGTGCCCGCACTCATGGGAGCGATTATGTGCATGGGCGTCGCAACCTCAAACAGCATCTTGGTTGTTAGTTTTGCTACGGAAAAAATGACGGAAGGAAGCGACTCCCTAAGCGCCGCACTGGAAGCGGGCTTCACGCGTTTCCGGCCCGTGCTGATGACCGCCCTGGCCATGATCATTGGCATGGTCCCGATGGCTCTCGGGCTGGGAGACGGCGGTGAACAGAATGCTCCTCTCGGCCGGGCCGTCATTGGCGGACTCATTTTCGCGACAGTTTCGACGCTCTTTTTTGTCCCGGCATTTTTCAGCCTCCTGCGGGGTTCACGCCGGCAGGCGGGCAATAACAGCAGTGCGCGTTAGGCACTAATTTTTGCATGGGAGCCAACATGTCACATCAAATTGAAGTTGAAACAAGGATTGACGGAGGGTCAGTCCCGTTGGCTGGCGTAGGGGCAAAAACAGCTGCGCACAGGCGTTGGTTGTTCCTGGCGATTGCGCTGATCGCAACTGCGGGCCTGTTGGCATCAGGGATCTGGTCACGCATCAGAGCCAGCAAGACATTGCGTACCGAGACGTCGCAAGTGGCCACCATGGCGGTGTCGATTGTACTGCCGAAACAAACTGCTCCGGCCCAGGTGATCATCCTTCCCGGAAATGTAGAGCCATTCATTAATTCACCGATCTATTCGCGCACAAATGGTTATTTAAAAGCGTGGTATGCCGACATTGGAGCACACGTCAAAAAAGGCCAACTGCTTGCGGTAATCGAGACTCCAGAGGTCGACCAACAGCTAGAGCAATCGATGAGCAATCTCAACACTGCCAAGGCCAACCTCGCGCTTTCCGAGATTACGAAGAACCGCTACGAGGGGTTGCTCAAGACAAACGCCGTTGCCCAACAGGATGTCGACAATGCAACGGGCTCCTACAATGCAAACAAAGCGATCGTGGAGGCCAGCCAGGCGAACGTCAAACAGCTTCAGGCGCTGCAATCCTTTGAAAAGATTTACGCACCCTTCGACGGAGTTGTCACAGCCCGCAACACGGATATCGGAGACTTGATCAATTCCGGCAGCAATAGCGGGGTAAAGACCGATCTCTTTCACGTCGCGCAACCCGGCACGTTGCGCGTTTACGTAAACGTCCCAGAGGAATATTCGCAAGGAGTCAAAGTCGGCATGACGGCAGCTCTCAGTCTCGCGGAATTTCCTGGTCGCCAATTTCAAGGAAAGTTGGTTCGCACGGCCGAGGCCATCAATGTGACAACCCGGACGTTGCTGATCGAGATCGATGTAAATAATCCGACGGGCACTTTGTTTACCGGCTCCTACGCAGAAGTCCACTTGAAAGTCCCGACGCAGGCGTCCACCTACCTGCTTCCCGTCAATACGCTGATATTCCGCTCACAAGGCTTACAGGTGGGCACCGTCAAAGACGGGAAAGTCGCGCTCACAGCCGTAACTCCGGGCCACGATTTCGGGGACCAGATCGAGATCGTCGCCGGTCTACACGCCAACGATCAAGTCATTATCAACCCGCCCGACTCAATAATTTCGGGGCAGGAAGTCCAAATTGTGCAGGCAACTTTGCCGGGAGATGCCAAATGAGCCGGACTCGAGAGACGATTTCCGCAGAGAAAAAGATGCAAACACATTGGCAGTGGGTCTTTCTTGCGCTCGTGGTCCTGCTGTCGGGTGGATGCACGGTTGGCCCGAACTACAGGACCCCCGTTGTGGAGACCCCGACCGCCTATAAGGAGGCGGAGAACTGGAAGCCCGCTCAACCCAATGACCAAAATCTTGGTGGCGACTGGTGGACGATATTTCAGGATCCACAACTCGATGCGCTCGAGCTCCAGGTCAATGTCTCGAATCAGAATCTGAAGGCTGCCGAGGCGCAATATCAAGAGGCTCGCGCTGCTTTACGCTACGATCGAGCTGACTACTATCCGACCGTTACAGCCGGCCCGTCAGCCTCGCGGACGCGGGTATCGGGCAATGCACCGCCTCCGGGTTCCAAGTTTGACGGCGTCACTTACAACGATTTCGTTTTACCGTTCGACTTCTCCTACCAAGTTGACGTCTGGGGACGAGTTCGCCGTACCGTGGAGTCCTCTCGAGATCAAGCGCAAGCCAGCGCCGCAGACCTTGCGACGGTCAATCTGAGCATGCACGCTGATTTGGCGATTGATTACTTTCAGGCCCGCAGCCTGGATGCCGAGGAACAGCTTCTAACCTCCACAGTTAAACAGTATGAGGATGCCCTGGAATTGAACGAAAGCCGCTTCCAAGGGGGATTGTCCTCGGAGGTGGAAGTTCAGCAGGCCAAAACGCAGCTCGATACAACTCGCGCGCAGGCCATTGACGTAGGTGTCCTGCGCGCGCAGTACGAACACGCGGTTGCAATTCTTATAGGGAAACCGCCTGCCGAGTTCAGTCTTCCACCGCTGCCTCTCACCGCTCCACCCCCACTGGTTCCTACCAGCATGCCTTCGGAACTTCTGGAAAAACGTCCCGACATTGCAGCTGCGGAGAGGCGCGTGGCAGCCGCCAATGCCCAGATTGGTGTTGCGAAATCCGCTTATTATCCCGTCATCAGCTTAACGGGCGGAGGAGGATTCGAAAGCTCCAGCATCACGAGCCTCCTGAACGGGCCCAGCGGCTTATGGTCTTTCGGAGTGTCAGCCCTGGGAACGGTATTCGACGTGGGAAGGCGGCGCGCACTCACTGACGAGGCGCTGGCTGCGTACAACGTCCAGGTCGCTGCCTACCGGGAAAGCGTACTGACTGGATTCCAGCAGGTGGAAGACAATCTGGCCGCTGTGAGAATCCTGGAGAATGAAGCCAGGGTGCAGAATGAGGCAGTGGTAGCAGCACAGAAATCGCTGGACCTTTCGAACACGCGCTACAGCGGCGGGGTCACAAGTTATCTGGAGGTGACCGTCGCGCAAAGTGCCGCCCTCCAGGACGAAGTGACGGCGGTCAATATTCTCGGCCGCCGAATGGCGAACACCGTATTGCTAATCCAGGCCCTCGGTGGCGGGTGGGATCGTTCAAACTTGCCCGCACGGCCCGAGTGCTGCGGAAAGCTCGCTAGCGCCGCCGCCTTAAGCAGCGTGAACACTGGTTCGTCCCGGTAGGGGGCGCCATAAGGAGGTTCGTCACGACCAGACTCACAACCACGGGAAATTGCATACTGAGCACGCGCAGAATTACTACCCACCACACTCCCTCGAAAACACCGCGCACTTTCACCCGCAGGGCTATGCGACGTAGCCGGGAAGACGGAGCGAGTCACGGCATCTTGACTCGCTCCGTCACGACCTGCATCTCGAAGTTGCTCAAAATGTAGGTTAACTCGCTTACTCGAATAACCGTTCGCGCCGAATGGGTGGGCCTCTCCGGTCCAATGCCTGTGTGCTCCAATAACCCAGATGGCTGCATTTGGACACCTGTTGGCCGGTTGGACCGAAGTCTTGTCATCCGTCAGGACTCTATTCCGGTGCCCGCTTTCCCGATTCGGCTAACCGCTTCATTTTCCGGAACATGGCTTACTGGCGCGCTAAAGAGAAGAATGGAATGCAGCATGCTTTTACTTCCTGCGAGGATCATGGAAGTTCTCGTGGTCGCTTGAAGCTCAGGAGGAAGAAATGCGAAGGAAAACGACGGGCGCCTGCAAATCACCACGCAATATTCGCACTTGGTCCGGAGTCTTTGGTCGACTGTCTCGATTTCTGGCCCGCCCCAAGAGCGCACAGACCAATGAGTACGACGACATTCGATATGTACTCCCTTTTTTCCTCCCTTAGGAGGGAGTAGGAGACTGTACAGCCATGCAGACTTCGACGATTGTGAACGGGAATCGAAACGAAACGTCTCCGGCGGAAAGCTCGATGGCGGTCGTTGTCGCCATCGACGGCTCGAGCCACGCAGCCTATCCTGAGGAGCGGCTGGTCGATCTCATCAACCGTGTGGGCGTGAAGCTGTCCCAAGTCTGCTATCACCCTCAACTCGGACCAATTCAAACCTGCGACACCTGTATGGTCGAAATCAACGGCCAGCTTGTCCGCGCGTGTGCGACCACCGTCTCTGGTGGCATGAGGGTCTCGACGGTTTCGGCAAAAGCACATGCAGCGCAGAAGGAGGCATTTGACCGCATCCTCAGCAATCACATGCTGTACTGCACCGTCTGCGACAATAACAATGGAAATTGCACGGTCCACAACACTACCAAGTTGTTGGCCATTGAGCACCAGCAGATCCCGTTTCAGCCCAAGCCGTACGAAGTGGACAATACAAATCCCTTCTACCGTTACGATCCCGATCAATGCGTCCTTTGCGGCCGCTGCGTGGAAGCCTGTCAGAACGTCGAAGTGAACGAAACACTTTCCATCAATTGGGACGACCCTCATCCGCGCGTTTTGTGGGACGGCGGTTCGACTATCCGCGAGTCCAGTTGCGTCTCCTGCGGCCACTGCGTCACGGTCTGTCCGTGCAATGCGCTCATGGAAAAGTCCATGCTGGGGCATGCCGGATTCCTCACGGGTATTTCCAAGAAAGCGCTGAATTCCATGATTGACGTTGTCAAGGGCGTGGAGCCGGAGACGGGATTCGGTTCCATCTTGCGCGTATCCGAGGTCGAATCGGCCATGCGTGAGTCGCGCATCCGCCGCACCAAGACCGTGTGCACGTATTGCGGAGTTGGTTGCAGCTTCAATATCTGGACCAAGGACCGCCACATCCTGAAGGTCGAGCCGTCGGATGGCCCCGCGAACGGAATCTCCACATGCATCAAAGGCAAATTTGGTTGGGATTATGTCAATGATCCGGACCGCCTGACCACGCCTCTGATTCGCGAGGGCGACGGATTCCGCGAGGCCAGTTGGGACGAGGCGCTCGATCTGGTGGCACGCAGATTCACTGAAATCAAAGCGCAACACGGTTCGGACTCGCTCGCTTTCATTTCCTCATCGAAATGCACAAACGAAGAAAGCTACCTGATGCAAAAACTGGCGCGCGCCGTGATCGGCACGAATAACATCGACAACTGCTCCCGCTATTGCCAGGCGCCGGCCACCACTGGGCTGTTTCGCACCGTCGGGTACGGTGGCGATTCCGGCTCCATCCGCGACATTGAGAACGCAAGCCTGGTACTGATCATCGGCAGCAATACGGCGGAGAGCCATCCTGTGCTTGCCACTCGCGTGAAGCGCGCCCACAAACTTCATGGCCAGAAGCTTATCGTGTCCGATCTGCGCGAGAACGAAATGGCACGCCGCGCTGACCTCTTCTTGCACCCCAAGCCGGCAACGGATCTGGTCTGGCTCTCGGCAATCACTCGTTATCTGCTCGAAAACGGCCTCGCGCACGAGGATTTCCTTCGCCAATGGGTGAACGGACTGGAGGAGTACAAGAAGACGCTCGCGCCCTTTACCATGGAGTTTGCTTCGCAGACTTGCGGCCTTCCCGTGGAAACGCTGGAGAAGGTCGCGCACATGATTGCTGAAGCCAGCGGCGTCTGCATTCTCTGGGCGATGGGAGTGACGCAACAAAGCCAGGGTTCTGACACATCCACAGCTATCTCAAATCTCCTTCTCGTTACCGGAAATTACATGAGGACTGGCACGGGTGCGTATCCGCTACGCGGGCACAACAACGTGCAGGGCGCCGGCGACAGCGGCGCGGCGCCCAACAATCTTCCGGGTTATCAATCCGTTGATGACCCCGAAGTTCGAGCGCGATTCGAGTCGGCATGGAAGGTGAAGCTGCCCTCCACCAAAGGCCTCGACAATCATCAGATGGTCGACGCGATCCATCAGGGCAAACTCAAATCCCTATACCTAGAGGGCGAAGAGATGGCGATAGTGGATTCCAATGCCAATCACGTTGCGGCGGCATTCTCCATGCTCGATTTCTTCGTTGTGCAGGATATTTTCTTCAGCGCCACGTGCCGCTTCGCCGATGTGGTTCTCCCCGCCACCCCCAGCCTGGAAAAGGAAGGCACATTCACGAGCACCGAGCGGCGCATCCAGCGGCTGCATCAGGTATTCGAGCCCATTCCGGGCAGCCGGCCGGATTGGAAGATTACCCGGGATATCGCCAACCGCCTTAACGCCAATTGGAACTACACGCACCCCTCCGAAATCATGAGCGAAATGGCTTCGCTCGCACCAATGCTTACGGGAGTGAACTATGAACGGCTCGAGGGCTACAAGTCCCTCCAATGGCCCGTTGCCGCCGATGGAAGCGATCAGCCATTGCTCTACACGAAGAAATTTAATTTTCCGGACGGCAAGGCCCGGCTCTTCCCGGTGTCATGGTCGGGGCCGGTGGAAAAGTCCAACACGGAATTCGACCTGCATCTGAACAACGGGCGTTTGCTTGAGCATTTCCACGAAGGCAATTTGACCTACCGAGTGAAGGGCATTCAGGAAAAGACACCGGACGTTTTCGTCGAAATTTCTCCGGAACTCGCTAAAGAGCGCGGCGTCCAGAGCGGTACGTGGCTGATGCTCATTTCGCGATATGGACAGGTTCGTGTGCGCGCATTGGTGACGGACCGTGTCAGCGGGCGGGAACTCTATATGCCGATGAATTCCACCGAAAGCCCCGTGAATCGCCTGACCAGCAGCATCACCGATCCGGTAACTCACACGCCGGCCTTCAAGGAAACCAGCGTGCACATGCAAATCTTGCCAGAGGTTGGCGAAAGTCCTCTGCCGCGCGTGAACCCTCGCTTCGGCCATCCCACACCGCAAGACGGCGTCGAGGTCGAGCGAAAATGGAAACGCCCGGACTACCACCTCCCCGGAAGTCAGCTTGTTCAAATCCGGCGGAAATAAAGAAGAAGGAGCGAGAGTCATGGCCAAACCAATCCCTCTACAGCTACCTGCCCGCGATCCGCGCGAAGAGCTGCGCTCACGATTGGACCGGGCGCCGCTAGAACACGCAGAGGCGTTGCTCGCCGGATACGAAGTGCTTCAGGGACTTCACGACCAGGGAGTGCTCGAGCTACTGCGCGGATTGTTAGGGTCCGGCAGCAAGGTGTTAGAGACCGCCACCGAGGCGGCGCAGGCACCGCAATCAGTCGCGTGCGATTCGTAATCTAGTGATCCTGGGGAAGACGCTCGGAGAAATCGATCCCGACCTGTTCGACGGTTTCGCCCTGGCACTTCCAGAGGCAATGAGGCAAGCGAAAGCCCAGGGGAAAGAACCTCCCGGCTTCCTGGCGATTCTGAATAAGTTTCGAAGTAAGGATTTGCGGCGCGGGCTCGTCGCCGTGAACAGCTTGCTCGAGGCGTGGGGAAAAGACTTTTTCTCGGAAGCCCACTCTCATTCGGAAAAATGAACGCGTTGGTGGAGGATATATGCAAGGCATGAATCGTTGGGTGATTGCCACAGCCGGGGTTTTTTTGCAGATTGCATTGGGTGCCGTCTACGCCTGGAGCGTTTTTCGCATCCCGCTTGCGAAACAATTCGGATGGAGCATTCCGGAAGTTACGTTGACGTTTACCATTAGCATCTTCGTGCTAGGCATAGCGGCTTTCTTCGGCGGCCTCTGGCTGAACCGCCGTGGGCCGCGCATCGTCGCACTGACCGGAGGCGTCTTGTACGGACTTGGCGTTTTCCTGGCCAGCTTTTCCGATCGTGGGTTGTGGTGGTTATATCTGTCCTATGGCGTGATTGGCGGAGTCGGACTAGGCTTCGGCTACATCGTGCCGGTTGCCGTGTTAGTCAAATGGTTCCCTAACCGCAGGGGATTGATTACTGGTATTGCGGTGGGCGGATTCGGCGCCGGCGCATTGATCACTGCGCCCGTCGCGACGCGGTTGATCCAAACCGTTGGTGTCCTGCACACGTTTGCCTACCTTGGCATTGCCTTCTTGATCGTGACAGTTGTTTCCGGCGCTTTCATGCAGAATCCGCCGGAAGGCTGGAAGCCAGCGGGCTGGAGCCCCACGGCGACGCAAGCGGCACAACGAGCCAAGCGTGACTATACGCTTCCCGAAGCTCTTGCGACCTGGCAGTGGTGGGCCCTGTGGTTTCTCCTTTTTCTGAATACTTCCGCGGGCATTTCCGTAATTTCGCAAGAGGCGCCAATGTTCCAGGAACTGGCCCGCGTGAGTGCGGCTGTAGCTGCAGGCATGGTTGGCGTGGTCAGCCTCGGCAATGCACTAGGGCGGGTATTCTGGGCCGGGGTTTCCGACGTGATCACGCGCAAAGCCACATTTTTCGTGATGTTCTTGCTCCAGGTGTTGCTCTTCTGGTTCCTGCCGAGCATTACTTCCGCAAGCATTCTCACCGTGGTCGCCTTCGTCGTCTTGCTCTGCTACGGGGGTGGATTCGGAACTATGCCTGCATTCGCGGCCGATTACTTTGGCGCGAAAAACGTTGGACCGATCTATGGTCTCATGCTAACCGCCTGGGGTTTTGCCAGCGCGTTCGGACCGCTATTGATCGCATACATGCGCCAGGCGAGTGGGACTTATCGCGGTGCGTTACACGTCATTGCCGGGGTGATGTTGATCTCCGCCGTGCTCCCGATGCTGGTGTCCCCACCGCGCGAAACGAATTCCGATTTAACGGCTCAAACGCCAAACTCGCTGTCCTCTAAAAACTCAGTAACGCGAAGTTCGCGAGCTGCGGACTGACCGGCTGCGAACGTGATTGTTGAAGAGAGTTTTCATCCAATGTCGAAAAAGAACCGCAATATCGAACTCACGCAAGTGACCCAATGGGAAGACGGCAAGGCCGCTCGTGTTGAGGATTACCTGGCCGCGGAAGAGCCGCTGGAGATGCGCGCTGGGCAATATTCCCTCGGCGTGACTCTGCGCACGCCGGGAGACGACGAGGACCTCGTAGCCGGCTTTCTCTTTACCGAGGGCATCATTTCCCGGCGAGAGGACCTGGTAGCGCTGCGGATGCCAGGTGACACGGATACCGAGCGAAATCTCGTGCGCGTGACTCTCGATCCCAGCGTGCGCCTCGCGTCGAATAGCGCGGCGCGCAGATTTTCGGCGGGGTCGGCATGCGGCGTGTGCGGGAAGGCGTCCATCACTCAACTGCGGCGACGGGGCTTGCACCGTCCAACCGCCGCCTCGCTATTCGATCCCGAAATGCTTTGCCAGTTGCCGCCAAAGTTGCGCGAAACGCAAGCAGTTTTTGTCCGAACCGGCGGTCTGCATGCCGCGGCGCTCTTTGCCCCGACGGGCGAACTGCTCGTTGTGCGCGAAGACATTGGCAGACACAATGCCGTGGATAAGGCCATCGGTTGGGCGCTGCTTGGCGGACGCGTCCCTCTCAGTGGCCATGTGCTTCTCGTGAGCGGCCGCGGCGGGTTCGAGATCGTCCAGAAATCGATCGCAGCCGGAATTCCCCTGTTGGCTTCGGTGTCCGCACCGTCAAGTCTTGCGGTGCAACTGGCGCGCGAACTGGGGTTAACTCTGGTCGGTTTTCTGCGCGGACGGCGCTTCGTCGTTTATTCCGGCGAGGAGCGGATCGCCCTCTCCGCTTCGGTGGCCGCGAAGGCGTCCTGACATGCATTATCTCGCTCGATCGTGCGGTCGCCCACCACTTACATGCCTCTTCGTAATCTCTCGGTGCATTCATGTTTCTCAAAACCAACCCGCTCGGATCGAAGCGGCGCCACTCGCTCGAGTAGACCAGCGCCATGCGAAGCTTTTCAATGGCCTCAGAGATCTTTCGGATGCCTTGCCCGAGCGCCGCAGCAATCAGATCACCGCATTCGCGGCGGTACACCGCAGCCAGTGGCTCGATCCCGTGCTGGCCGAACTTCGCGCATCGACTGGGCGATCCGACGACGGTAACTTCGGTGACGAGCGACTGGAGCAGCCGGGCGGCGTGAACTATCAGCGGGTCGCCCCCGAAATCGAGAATTCCTTTGTCACGGCCCATGCGCGAGCTAGCGCCCCCCGCAAGAATGAATCCAGCGACTTGGCAATAACGATTTACCACTGTCAATCGATTTTACGACCGCGCTCGGCACTTGCACAGCGCTCAGGAGGATTGTGATGCCCGCAATTGGATTCGACGAAGCTCTCCGTACAATTCTTTCCGCCGTTCACCCTTTGCATTCAGAAACTGTAGTGCTCGCCCAAGCACTCGGACGAATCGCGGCCAACGCGGTGGTTGCCGATGAAGACGCGGTGCCGTTTCCGCGTTCAGCGATGGATGGCTATGCGGTGCGGGCAAATGAGTGTGCCTTAGCGACGCATGACAATCCGATCGACATTCCCGTGGCGGGCCAAGTGTTCGCTGAACAAGGCGATTCGAGCCTCCCGCTCGGAGCTGCCTTGGCCATCACGACCGGAGCACCCCTTCCTTACGGCGCCGATACCGTTATTCCGCACGAACGCACAGAGCGACATGGAACCATGGTTGGAATTTTCGCACCGGTAGACCTAGGCGATTGCGTGTTTCCTCCAGGTGAAGACTTCCATCGTGGCGATGAACTCGTCGCAGCGGGTGAAGTTCTGAACCCGGGAAAGTTGGCACTCCTGGCTTTCGCCGGCAGACCTACAGCGCGCGTATACCGTCGTCCGCGAGTCGCCATCGTTTGCACAGGCAACGAACTTGTTGATGCGGCGGCAATACCGGCGCGTGGCCAGGTGCGCAACAGCAATGCTGTCGCGCTTTCTGCCCTCGTGCTCGCCACTGGCGGTGAGCCTCGTTATGAAGGTGTCGCGCGAGATAACCGCGCTGCCCTCTCCGCGATTCTTCAACGGGGACAAGTTGGCGCGGACATGCTGATCACCACTGGCGGGGCTTCGGCAGGGGAGCGCGACCTTGTCAAAAGTGTTCTTACCGAGTTAGGCGCCAAGTTTCACTTCACGACCGTAGCCATGCGACCGGGGAGGCCGTTCGGTTTTGCAGAATGGGGCGGCATGCCTGTGTGCGTGCTACCGGGCAATCCTGCTGCTGCTTTCACGTGTTTTCAGAAACTCGTGCGGCCGGCTCTCGCGCGCCTCTCGGGCCATCCCGCTACCGAACTGCCGAGACTGTATGCTCGGCTCGACGCAGATACTGCACGCGCGTCCCGGTCGCCCCCATTTCGTCCTTGCGCGCGTTCGTTGCGAAACGAAAGGCTTCGTAGCGAAGCCGCTTGCGAATCAATGCTCCGCACTGGTGCGCACCGCCGCTGATGCAAACGCGATCGTTACGGTCCGTGAAACAGCGTTTGGATCGACCGGGCTCCATCGCGGAGAAATAATAGAAGTGGAAGTGTTCGATTGGTCCGGCGTATTCAGACCTTCATGCGAAACGCATCTTACGAAAGAAGCAGCGGCCTGAACACACGAAGGGAGACTCATCATGAAAGTGGGAATCGTTGGAGCAGGCGGTGTCGGCTCTGCTTGCCTTCTCTCTCTTGTCATGCGCGGAGTTGCGTGCCAGGTTGTTGTGCTGGACAAGAACCATGAGCGCGCAAAGGGTGTTGTGGCCGACCTTCAATACGGCGCGACCCTCTCTCCGGCAGTGGAACTTCTTGCTGGCGACTATGCCGAACTTGCCGGCGCCGTGCTCGTGATCGTCACAGCCGGCGTCAACGAAAAGACTGGCGGGGCCACGGACCGCGGTGATCCAGCCGGCAGACTGAAGCTTCTCGATACGAATGCGGGCGTCTACAGAGATGTCGTTTCAAGAATCGTTGCGGTAGCACCGCAGGCGCTGATCCTTGTTGTCACCGACCCGCCCGATCCTCTGGCCGACCTTGCTCGCGGGCTCGCCGGCCATGAGCGCGTACTGAGCACCGGCACTTTTCTGGACACGCTGCGTTTTCGTTTACATCTGGCCCGCCGGTTAAAGGTGAACCCGATGTATGTCGAGGCACAAGTCGTCGGAGAGCACGGCACGTCCCAGGTTTTCCTGTGGTCTTCGGCACGCGTCGGAGGCAAACGAATAGCTGAGTTGCTTGACCAGAGTGGTCAGTCCCTGGACGAGTTCCGCAGAAACGTGGAGCAGGATGTCCGCTTCGCAAATATCACGATTATCGAAGGAACCGGCGCAAGCCAACTTGGGATTGGCATGGTCACGGCGCGCATTGCTGAGGCAATCCTTCGCGACGAGCACGCGGTCATTCCGATTGGATCGTACAATCCGCGTTACGGCGTCACCATTTCTCTTCCAAGCGTGCTTGGGCGCCAAGGCATAAGCCAAATACTTGAGCCGGAAATGTCTGAGGAGGAACGGCAGGGATTCCAGCGCAGTGCGGACATCTTGCGGAATGCGGTGGCGCAAATCATTCAACCGTCCAGGCAACGTCCTGCTCGACAGGCTGGTTGAGATTCGTGTGTAGCGTGAGGGGATTCGCACGCTGAAGTGCTGATGCAAGCGGAAGTGTGATGGCCGTTCATCGCGCCGATTGATACGAAGGTATCGCCAATACCTTCGTCCAATTGTTTCCCGACGGCGCTGCTGGTTAAATGGGCGCATCGCGTCTGATTCAAATCGGATCGCGGCTTGGAAGGTTCGCAAATATCCCACCACTATTCCGGTCCTGACTTTGGGTTTCCGCACGGAGATGCTCGCTTAGACCTCACGGATCTGTATGCGTTTCCCAAACCGGGTGATGCCACAAAGTCGATCCTGATCATGAATGTGCACCCATCAGCCAGCTACAATCCGCCGGGCCCTACTCTAGCGGACCCGATCTCGACGGAGGCGCTGTACGAGTTCAAGATCGACACCGATGGCGACGCTGATTAGTTAAGTATATTATTGCTCTTTTTTTCATAGGGGCGGAGGGGTTTCTCCCCTTCCCGCTTACCCGAGCGCCTCGCGGAAATTCAAAGCGGCTTCGGTAATAACTATTGTGCGAGTGTAGTCGTTTTTGTAGCTGCGAAAGCACCAGGCTTTAAGAAGATTCAACAGAGTTCAACGCGTAGGCCGCAAACGGTTCAACAAGAATCAATTAGAATTCACAGAATTCCACAAGCTTCAACAACCCTTGCCACTTGGTTAGGGACCAAGAGGCCGGTGGTTCAAATCGCATAGCCCCGAACGCTCTTGTCAAAAGGGTTCCCTCCCGTATTAAGATATTGCCGATACGGAAGTAGAGTAAGTCCTTCGATTTGACCGGTGTGAAAAGAGCTTTTGAAACGAACTCTGAACAATTTAGATGCAGAGAGGCCATCTGGATCCTTAACTCACAATAAGAGGGGTCGTTGCTTTCTAAAGCTCATGGGAAATTCGAACCTAAAGGTTCGCAATTCGTACAAGTCGAGGAGCCAAAACTCTTTGGCCTCAAACAATTACAGAGTGTGGATAGAGCATTCGGCTTTCGACCGAATCCGTGGGCATTCTAAATGAAATCGATGGTCCCACATGTTGCAGAAACCGGGGAATTTTCGGCAATCCATCCCATCTCAACCAGCGCTGTCATAAAAACGTGATAGTCTCGTCGGACTCTGGGGCCTCACCGTAGTTGTTAATTGGTCGCGCGGGCTGAGATCTATGGCCGAAAAAGATGGGCGAGAGTAGCGGAGCTTCGGTGGTAAACGGAACGCTCTGCGAACCTGGAACAGCTTAGATGGACGCGCCTGCCTCCCAGGCAGGCGGTGCGTTGCCTCCGATAATTTCGTCAATACAACACGTTCGAAGAAACAGCCGCGTCAGCACGGAATCGGGTGAGATGCTCTTTGCCGTAATAGATTGCAACCGAATCGTGCTATTGATCATCACATATGGATGCGAGACACCTTATGTCAGTGAAGAGCGTCCAATTTGCCGTCGCCGCGCACATCATGGTTGCGCTGGGGTTCTACCGTGGCGAGGAAATCTCCTCGGCGACTCTGGCTGGGAGCGTGAACGCAGACCCGACCTTCGTTCGGAAGTCGCTCTCCAAACTCTCGAAGGCGGGATTGGTCGTGACGACGCGCGGAAAAAGCGGAGCGAGCGTGCTTGCACGTGCTCCCAAACGGATCACGCTGCTAGACATATACCGTGCAAGTGCGGCACCACCGGCGTTTGCGATTCACTCCTATCCTGTGGAAAAGAGGTGTCCGGTCAGTTGCAACCTCAAGGAATGCATGTCCGGGGTTCTTTCTCAAGCTCAGGACGGCTTCGAGCGATCACTCGCGAAAATAACGGTGGCAGATTTAGTTCGTCAGATCCGAGAAAAGGCGCATTGACTTTTTTTGATTCTAATTGTGCATATAAAAAGAACAATAAAGCGGGAGAACTAAAGGAATCATCGCAATCTAACAATACGATCTGAGCTAATCCGGAGCAGCTTGGGCTGAAGTGTTAGCCATGCCTGGTCTGCACGGCGTCCAGATCAAGGGAGATAGTGCAATGAGTTCACCAGTTGTTAGGAGTAGAAATGTGCTCAAGAGAAATTCGATGCGCTTCGCCGCCGCCCTTCTGGTAGCGCTGGCCAGCTTTGTCGCCGCTCCAAACGAGGCTCTGGCTGTCGCACCCCAGCATCATGACCAGGTGCCGGGCTTCTACCGACTCCAAGTCGGCGACCTCGAAGTGACAGCCCTATTCGATGGTCCCGCCGTAGTCGATCCGAACTGGCTGAAAGGAACGAAGGCGACGGTCGATGCCGCTGTAGAGGCACTGAACGAAGATCCGTACATGCGGGAAGCCGCTGATGCGGGTTTCCTGGTCAACACCGGCAAGCAACTAATCCTCGTCGATACGGGCGCCGGCACCTGGTATGGCGGTGGAACGCTCGGGCGCTTGGCGGGGAACCTCCGCAGCGCAGGCTATTCGCCGGAAGAAGTCGACATCGTCTTGATCACGCACCTCCACGCCGATCACATCGGCGGCCTGACCACTCTGGACGGAAAGCGCGTCTTTCCAAATGCCGATGTTTACGTCGCGAAGGCTGAAAGTGATTTTTGGTTGTCGCCGGAAATCGCTTCCAAGGCGCCAAAGGACGCACAGCCGTTCTTCCAGAGTGCGCAAGCCATCGCAGCGCCCTACATCAAGGCCGGCAAGTGGCGCACGTTTACTGGCTCCGAGACAATCGTCGACGGCATGCAACTCGTCCCTCTGCCTGGTCATACCCCGGGACATACCGGCTATGAATTTTCGTCAAAGGGGCAAAAAATCCTGTTTTGGGGCGACACCATCCATGCACAGAACGTCCAGCTGCAGCATCCAGAGATCACGGTGGGCTTCGACATCGACCCGACTGCGGCTGCGGCGACACGGAATCAACTGCTGCCTAAGCTCGCGCGTGAGCATGTTGTGATTGCGGGGCCGCACATGTTATTTCCCGGCCTGGGTCGCCTGCGCGAGGAAGGGAGCGGCTATGACTGGACACCAGTGGCATTTACCGATCAATGGGTCGAGAACGCGCCTTCGGCGCAGAAGTAGTAATGCTGCGGGGCAAGGTGACAAGTCGAGTTGGGACTGGAGTCTTCGACCTATTGCTTGTGATGGTCAAAGTCCCTCTCGACTGGCCCGCGTTCATCAATGCCCTCGCACCCAATGGCCGCATGCATATTGTGGGCGTCAAATTCGTACCAATCATCGGCGAATAATCAAGATAGGAGAATTTATGGAGCCGTCAAAAAAAGAGAGCGTTCATGGAAATTTACGATCTAGATTTGTGAGAGGTCTTGCAGTCTGTTCAGCGGTGATCAGTCCCTTATTTCTAATTTCATGTCCATCTGCATTTGCGGGTGGTCAGCACGGTTTTTCAATCAAGGTGTTTACCTCCCCCGACGATCAGTTTTGGACTAACTCCGTCATTATCGAGGGAACACATGAAGTGATGTTGGTCGATGCGCAGTTAACAAAAACCAATGCTGAAAGAGTATTACAGGAAATCGAAGAAACTAGAAAGCCGCTGTCTATAATCTACATTACCCATGAGCACGCAGACCATTTTCTTGGTCTGGAGGTCTTTAAGGAGGCATATCCGAGGGTGAGAATCATTGCGGATTCTGCGGTAGCCAATCGAATCAACGAGGTCTATCAAGAGAAAATAGATAAATGGCAGAAGATCTTGGGTTCAGGTGCAACCTCTCACGTTGTCGCTATCGAAAAAGTCGACGGCAACTTTATCAAATTTGAGAGCTCAAAAATAGAGGTCCGTAAAAACATCCAAGGCGACACCGATGAAAACACGATGCTTTGGATTCCTGAACAGAGAATTCTCATTACCGGCGATGTCTTGTTCAATAACATGCACGTCTACACCGCGGAAACGGACAGTAAGGCTAGAGGGAAATGGTTGAACTCATTACAGAGAATCAGAGAATTAAAACCTTCGGTTGTTGTCCCTGGACATAGCAAGGTGGGAGCTCCCCTTGACGCGAGTACCGCCGTAGATTTTACGGAAAACTATTTATTGGTTTTTGAAGAAGAACTCAAAAAAGCCAAAGATCCGGATAGCTTTATTAATAGCATGAAGGAAAAATTCCCATCCTCCGACCTCCTCTTGGCAATCGAACGGGGGGCGCAGGCTAATGTTAAACCCTGACAAACATACTGACGATTTGGCAGACCGAGCCTTCGTCGCGGGATGCGAAGGGCCGAATCAATCACCGCGGGATGGATGCCAATGAAGAAGTACAAGATCGCTGTTCTGGACGATTACCAAAATGTGGCGCTTGAGAGCGCCGATTGGTCGGTGCTCCGCGATCGAGCGAACATCACGGAGTTTCAGGACCACCTCGACGATCCGGACGCCGTGGTTGAGCGGTTGCTGCCTTTTGATGTCGTTTGTGTCATGCGCGAGCGGACGCCGCTCCCCCGCAACGTCATTGAGCGCCTTCCCAATCTCAAGCTCATTGCCTCGACGGGATCTGGTAACGCGTCGATCGATGTCGCCGCTGCGGACGATCACGGGATCGCAGTGGTTCACACGGGGTATAGGTCGGACCCGACAATCGAATTGACCTGGGCGCTGATCTTGGCCTCCGCGCGACATATCGTGACGGAGAGCAACTCCGTCCGATCCGGCGGCTGGCAGAAAACAGTGGGCACGGATCTCCGTGGAAAGACCCTGGGCGTTCTGGGACTTGGGCGGATCGGGTCACAGGTCGCGCGGGTCGGGAGCGCTTTTGGAATGAATCTGATTGCCTGGAGCCAGAACATGACGCCCGAGGCCGCCAAAGCCGCGGGCGCAATCCTGGTTTCCAAGGACCAGCTGTTCGAGCGGGCTGACTTCCTGACGATCCATTTGGTGTTGAGCAGCCGTACGCGCGGCCTGGTAGGGGCGGCGGAGCTGGAGAGAATGAAGCCAACGGCCCGGTTGATCAATGCGTCGCGCGGGCCGATCGTCGAAGAGCAAGCTTTGATCAGCGTGTTGAAGAACAAGCAAATCGCCGGCGCGGCGATCGACGTATTCGACATTGAGCCGCTGCCTGCATCTCACCCCTTCCGGACGCTGGACAACCTACTGGCAACGCCGCATATCGGCTACGTATCGCACGGTCTTTACAAGACGTTCTACGAAGATACCGTCTCGAACATTCGGAAGTGGCTCGGCACCCATTAAGCACCCGTAGTATAAACGTAGTTTAACTAAGAGCAAAAGGAGAGCAAAAATGAAAGTTCCTTATGATGTTGTACTGCCCCAAATGAGTGTTCTGGGTTCCACCATGGCCTACCGGGAAGCGGGAAACCCGGACGCACCGGTCGCGCTTTTTCTGCACGGGAACCCGACCTCATCGTACCTATGGCGGAATGTCATTCCCCTGGTTGCACCGACAGCGCATTGCATCGCACCGGATCTCATCGGGTTCGGCCAATCGGGAAAACCAGACATCAAGTATCGGTTTGCCGATCATGTTCGCTACCTCGATGCGTTCCTCGCTAACCTTGGAATCTCATCGGCATTCGTCATAGCGCACGACTGGGGAACCGCGCTGGCATTTCACCTGGCAGCCCGCAGGCCCGAGTTTATCCGTGGGCTTGCTTTTATGGAGTTCCTCCGGCCATTGCCTACCTGGGAGGATTTTCCTGCGGATGCACGCGAAACCTTCAAGAAGTTCAGGACGCCCGGGGTGGGCGAAAAGATGATTCTTGAAGGCAATGCATTCGTGGAGGGGGTTCTTCCCGGGGCAATCGCACGAAAACTAACGGATGAGGAAATGTCTGTTTACAGAGCGCCATTTCCTACTCCCGAGTCGCGGCGACCCACTTGGCGTTTCCCGAATGAGTTGCCGATCGCTGGAGAACCGGCGGATGTGCATTCAACCTTAGAGAAAGCACATCGTGCTCTAGCGCAGTCGTCTTACCCCAAGCTCCTTTTCGCAGGAAATCCAGGCGCTCTGATACCGCCGGCTTTCGCTGAGAGCTTTGCGAAGGGGCTTAAGAACTGCAGAGTTGTGCAGCTTAGCTCTGGCATTCACTACTTGCAGGAAGATCATCCCGAGGTCATCGGCGCCGCTGTCAAAGAGTGGCTAATCAACATGGGAGTTGATTCCAGCCGAAAACACAAGGCGGCATCATAGGCATTTCCGCTGATGCGTGGCTTCGTGGTTTTTGTCGTGTTGCGCAGCTCGTGGCCGCAAATCCTAGAACCTAATCCTCATCTCATCTGCTGCCAACAGATGAGAAGAGGAGGGTGGTGTCGCGCGAGTTGCCGTGCTCTGGCACGCGGCCACCGAACGGCAGCGGGTGTAATTACTTGATTAACGACCAATGTAAACCCTACCGCATCCGATAATCAATAAAGGGAGGCAACCCCATGAATCTGCCTGATGCGCCGGTTGCACGCGAAGGCTTCTCGACCTCATCCGCACTGCGGGCAGTGCTTTCCTGGAACGAAATCGCTTCCTTACGAATTTCTCTCGGACCGTCAAACGTGGCGATTTGAATCAGAGGCCAGTGGTTTTTTCGCGGTGACTGTAAACAGACAGGAATATGTCAGGGTTTCAGGACTCTGCAGATATGCTAGGAAACGCGCAATATATTCTTGTGCGGCTTCATCGCTGCCCAGAGCCGTCTTGATCTGAGATCGCGCAATGTCAAGCTTCGCCTGCCAATTCGCAAACTCCTTCTCATCGATCGTTCCCGCGTAGAGATGATATGGATCCACTAGCACGCGGACGTCCGTGAGCATGGCACCCGTACAGAAACTGAATAGTTTCCGGCCGACGAACGGGTCGAAACCAGTGCTTGCCAAACAGGCTAGAATTCGCTCCGTGTCCGCCTGAAGTTCCGGATCCGCTGGAAAGTGCCATACAAGCTGTCCATCGAGATCCTGAAGCAGGACCGTTCCACCCGGAGTGCAGACGCGCGTCATTTCTTGCACAGCTTTTTGCTTATCAGGCAGATATTCTATGAGGAAACGGCTGAATACAAGATCAAATGAGTTTGCCTCAAACGGAAGCGACGCGGCATCACCCACACACGCACGAGCGTTAGGCAGACAGCTTAGGCGTCGCTCGGCATCCCGAATCCGCGACGCACTTAGATCGACCCCCACCACGTCCATCTCGGGAAAGCTTTTTGCCAGTTCCCGAAGGAACACTCCAGGCCCGCACCCGACCGACAGGAAGCTCCCGGCTCCGGCCAGATGCGGCTCAATGAATTTCGCTATCCATGCGTCCGCATCTACTTTATCGAGAAGGCGCTGTGCTTCTCGAGGATGCTCCATGATATAGGGGCTAGTTTTGTTCATATCGAAGTCGGAGAGGCTCGTCACTTAACGATGCTGTGATCCACGAGCAATTCTCCCGCCTCGTCCGCTGTCACCGGTTTAGAAAAGTAGTATCCTTGCGCGTATTTACAATCCAGCTTTTTGAGCTGCTGGACCTGCTCGGCCGTTTCTACTCCTTCCGCGACAACATCGAGCTGCAGATTCTTGGCCAGAGGCATAACTGAGCGCGCGATTTCCAGCCCATTCAATCCCTGGCCCTCACCGCTGATGAACGTGCGGTCAATCTTCAGCGTATCGAGCGGAAAGCGGTGCAGATAGCTCAGCGAAGAATACCCGATCCCAAAATCGTCGATGGCGAGGCGAATTCCCAGATCCTTCATCTTCTGCAACATTTCCACCGCTGCTGCCGGATCTTCCATGACAGTGCTCTCGGTTATCTCTAACTTCAAGGCATTCGCAGGAATGCCGAGCTCGTTCAGCAGGTTTCCAATGTTTTCAACCAGATTTGGCTGCATGAATTGCTTGATCGACAGGTTGACGCTGATAATCAGATCGCGGTTGCGACCCAGTTGACTCCTCCACTCCTTGAGCTGCCGGCAGGCCTCTCCCAAGCTCCACCAGCCCAAGTCCCGAATAAGGCCTGTGTCTTCCGCCACGGAAATGAAGTTCTCCGGTCCGATCAGTCCGCGAGTCGGGTGCTGCCAGCGCATCAAGGCCTCGAATCCGGTGATTTCGCCGGAGGCCAGAACGACAATCGGTTGATAGAAATTTCTAAATTCCCCGCGCTCCAAGGCGCGGCGCAGATCGGTCTCGAGCTCTAACCGCGCCATGACTGTCGCGCGCATATTCGCATCGAAAACCTCATATCGAGATTTGCCACGCGACTTGGCCTGATACATCGCCGTGTCCGCGTCCCTCATGATTTCTTCAGGTTGCTGATAGGAGAGATTGCTCAAAGCGATCCCGATGCTCACGGAAGTGAATACTTCCTTTCCGCCCATCAGAAACGGAGCCGACAATTCCTTCATCATCCGTTCCGCGGCACGGTCTGCGTCGCCCGGCTCCTTGATTTCGTCGAGCAGAATCGTGAATTCGTCGCCTCCCATGCGGGCCAGCGTGAACGTCTGCTGGGCCAGGCGCGCAACGGTATCGCTCTCCCGCAGGCAGTTCTCCAGACGCTTGGCCACCGCTAGTAGAAGCTGATCGCCAACGAGGTGGCCTAGGGAGTCGTTGATCATTTTGAAGCCGTCCAAATCCAAAAAGAGTACTGCAAACAGGAGGTCTGGATGCCGTTTCGAATGCCGCATCAGGCGGCCCAATCGATCTAGAAAGAGAAGCCGGTTCGGCAAGTTGGTCAGTGGGTCCAACACCTTCCCCTCGGTAATATCGGTCTGTGAGCCTGCCATCCGGACGGGCTTTCCCGATTGGTCGCGGACGGCGAGTGCCCGGCTCAATATCCACCGGTAGGTCCCGTCCTTATGCCGCACGCGGTGTTCACTCTCAAAATGAGGAGTCAGCCCTTTTTGATGAGCGGCAATCTCTTCTTTCACGCGCTCGCGGTCGCCTTCATGGATTCGGTCGAACCATTCGTCCGGCTTGTCGACGATCTCTTCCTCCCGGCAGCCGAGCATGGCCTTCCAGCGGGGAGAGAAATAGATCACATTCGTCACTAAGTTCCAGTCCCATAGGCCGTCATTGGCGCCTCGAGCGGCCAGGGCATAGCGTTCTTCGCTTTCTTTTAATTGTTCCTGCGCGTGCTTATGCGAGAGCTGCGTTCCAATTCGCGCCAGTGCCACTGCGAAATCTACAGGCTTCGTCAGATAGTCATTGGCTCCCATTTTCAAGGCCTTGACGATGTCCTCGCTCTGATTCCTCGCCGTTACCATGATGATCGGGAGCTCGGTGGCAGAATACTTCTCGCGGATCGTCCGCAGCGCTTCGAGGCCGCTGACTTCAGGCATTTCGATATCCAGCAGCAGCAGGTCGAGTTTTTGCTCTTCAATGAGCTTCGTTAGATCGCGCGCGTTGCCTGCCACGCTCACTTCAAAGCCCTTGCGTTCCAAGCGGCGCGCAAGCATGTCGCGGTTCATCTCGTTGTCGTCGACAATCAAGACCCGGTTCGTCCCGTGATTCATGATGTTTTCTTCTCCAGGAGCAAGTTATCTATTTTTCCCTGCAGTCTGACGAAATCAACAGGTTTCGTGTCGTAGTCGTCGCAACCAATTTCAAACGCCTTGGCTCGATCCGTCGCAAGGGCATGAGCAGTCAAAATAATGATCGGTATGTGACGTGTGGCTTCTTCGGACTTGAGTTTTTGCGTCGCATCCCACCCATTCATGTTCGGAAGACTGATATCCATCAGGATGATGTCGGGTGTTTTCGAGCGGGCGAGATAGCATCCTTCCGCGCCATCTTGGGCGGTGATCACGCGATAGCCTTTCCGCTCGAGCCGCCGCATCAGCATATCGCGGTTAAACTCGTTGTCCTCGACCAGCAAAACCGTAGGCATGATTGCTCTCTCCTGCGTGGCGATTCCGAGACTAGCTCCGGGTCGGTTGAAGCACCGGCGAACGCGACGAATTCTTGCCGACTTCCTCAACACTCGCAGCAGAATGAGCCCCACAGTACTGTTCGATCTGTTTCACCAATAAATCGCGATCCACTGGCTTGATGAGATAACCGGAGGCACCGCAATCCGCTCGTTTCAGTTCGTCGTCTACGATCGTAACCACGATGACGGGAATTTCAGCCAACTCCGGGTCTGCCTTCAATCGTCGCAGGACTTCCCATCCATCAATCCCAGGCAACAGAACGTCCAACGTAATCACGATCGGACGAATCCGCCTTGCAAACCTTATCCCTTCTTCTCCATCCGCGACCGAAACGATGTTGAAGCCGGATTTGGTCAAATAGCGGTGCATCAATTCACGCTCTGCCGGGTCGTCGTCAATCATGAGGATCGTCTTGGCCTGCGGTTTTGGTTCGGGAACTGTTGCGGCCGGCCCGCTGATTTGTTTCGGCTTGACTGGTCCGGACGCTTCTGCAGCGACAAGTGCCGGCAGATGAAGCGTAAACACCGATCCTTTGCCCTGTTCGCTTTCAACACTGATGTGTCCGCCCATCATTTGAGCGAATCGGTGACTGATCGCCAGTCCAAGGCCAGTGCCGCCGTATCTGCGAGCGATGGAGACGTCCGCCTGGGAAAATTCTTTGAAAAGGTTTTCCTGTTGTCCCGGACTTATCCCAATGCCTGTGTCGCTGACTCGGAAACGAATCCACTGCTGACCCTCAGCCTCGACCCGGTCTACACCCATGGAAAGAGTGCCGTGTTCCGTAAATTTGCACGCGTTGCTCAAGAGGTTGAACAGGATCTGCCGTACCTTGGTGATGTCGGCATGCATCTCCCCAAGTTCTGGTGCGAGATGGAGCTCCAGCGTGTTGTCGTTTTTCGCCACCGTGGATTGAAACGTGGAGACCATGTCTTGAATCATGCTGGCCAACTCGAAATTCTCGAGGTGGAGGCCCATCTTTCCCGCTTCGATCTTGGAAAGGTCCAGAACGTCGTTGATCAGTGCCGACAAATGTTTGCCGGCGGACTGGATCTTCTGCACGTCCTCGATCTTTTCGATTCGTCCGGAGTCCCGCACTTCCTCCTCAATCATCTCGCTATAGCCAATGATGGCATTGAGAGGAGTGCGTAACTCGTGGCTCATATTCGCCAAGAACGCGCTCTTGGCCCGGCTGGCGTTCTCGGCGGCGCGCTTTGCCGCAAGTAGTTCTTCCTGTGTCTGCTTGCGGTGAGCGACTTCATCTTCCAATTCCTGAGTCCGGCTCTGTAGTTCGTAGTTAGCGCCTTGAAGGGCGGCATCCCGCTGCTGGATTTCGGACAACATGGTATTGAATCCGTCGATCAGCCTTCCGATTTCATCGTCGTAGAATTTGAGCGCTCGAACCTCGTAATTCCTCTTGGTCGAAACCATACGCATGGTGTCTTCCAGACGCAAAATGGGCCTTGAAATTAAATTCTGCAGGTTGGAAGCGACCAGAAGTGCCAGAAGGTCCGACCCGAGCATGAACATCAGCAGTAACGACGCATAGCGTTTCGCGCGCGAATTCCATTGGCTCATATCGGACTGCAAGAACAACCTGCCTGACGGCTCCCCGTTGAGGGAGATCGAATGGAAGACTTCCAGGAAGCGAGCGTTAAAACGAAAACCATCGACCGCAGGCAGGCCATTGGGCAGAGACGGTTTGTTGACGTTCGCCCGATCATAACGGGCAAAGATCTTCCCGTCTGGACTGTACAGGACTGCGACAGTGATGTCTTCCTTAGCCTTCAGGGCGGCCAAAGTCTCGGTCGCCGCGGCTTGGTCCTTAAAAGCCATGGCGGCCGCGCTGTGGTAGCCAATGATCTGCGCCTGTGTAGCAAGATCCTCCGTCAGGAAATGGCGGAAGGAGATAAGGTCATAAACGAGAAAACTCGCTGAAAACAACACCAAGGCCATGGTGCTGGTCAGCATTGTGATCAACATCAGCTTCCGCTTGATTGAGAGGTTCTGAAATTTCATGGAACCTTGCTCCCGTCGGTCGCCGGAACGATTTTGGCGAGGGCCAACAGCCTGGAGCTGATGTTGATATCCGCTTGCTTGGCAGCTTCGACGTTTACCTCGAATCGAACTTTGTCATCGACCAGAATGAAATTGATGACGCCGCCGCGCCGGGCAAAATTGGGGGTTTCTCCGATCGTGAGGATGGGCAGGCCCTTGAGAAGACGGAGAATTTCCTCCAAGTGCACGGTTTCCGAAGGACTCACGAACACAATATTGCAGTCCTTCAATTCCATGCCCCACTTCAAATGCTTCACCAGGAAGGAGCGGCCGTTCACTTTTTTCCCTGCCAGGACTTCATCGAGCATTCCTCCGAACGTGTCCGTGCCCAGAATTCCGATGACGATGGGTGAATCCGCTTTGGAGAAGGCGCTTGCTGGCCATTGCAGCAGATTGGCGAAATTGTAAATGAAACCGGCCTTGATCAGATATTCGGAAGAGTCGGAGGAACCCGCAGTCTGCGCGCAACTCGGAAGAGCGAGAGCCACACAGATCAGGCACGCAACGATGATGCGGAAGATCCTCAGCATTGTCTCATTCGGGCTCGCATTTTCGATCGGAAAGCCCACCTTACATTCCCCTGTTCCCTGGAGCTTTACTGCTTTCCGGGTTTCCAGGTAATTCCTACATTAAAGCTGCGGCCAACGACGGTGGGCAGGGTGTTCACGAAATCCGGGGCGAATTCGGTGTGACGGCTGTTTAACCAATTCTCGCCGGTGAACGAAATTTCCAGACCGGAAACAGGCCGGTAATGTATTCCGGCATCCAGTGAGGTGTAGTCCGGCACATTGAGGCCCGGCAATTGCGACACGTGACGCACAATCAAGTCCTGCTCGATGTGTTTCGGAAGCTCCAGCGAGGATCGGAAATAAAACTGATGCTGGGGATTCGACCCGTTCGGCAAATCCGCCGTGGGATCCAAACTGTCGCTGTTCTTGTGGATACGCATCTGCAGAAAACTGTAAGAGCCAAAGAGTCTCCACTTGGAAAGTGCTCTCCAATCGACGAACGGCTCAATACCATAGGTTCCTCCGCTCATCTTGTTGGAAGCCACAAATGGAACGACAAGATCGGTCGGCTGCGGACCCCCTTCAAGAAAGGGAGTGCCGGGTTCCGCAGTGCGAAGGTTCGTGTAGTTGTTGTAGAAGGCCGAGATATCCGCGGAGAACGAGTTGGTGGCCTGCACGCGATAGCCGACTTCGTAGGCCACAAGGCCCTCGGATTGGAACTGGTTGCTACCGTACACCGCTTCGATGACCGGCAGCTGGCTATTGAAAGGAGGCGTACCAGGTGGAATGACCGCGGCATTCAGTCGCAGGCCTTCTTCTGTCAATGCGGGGGTCCTCACCGCGCGAGAAACGGCCACCCACGCCGATTGCGTCTTGCTGATGCTGCCAAGGAATCGGATATTGGGCTCAAACTCCCATCCCGTAAATGCATTGTGCTCGAATTTGGAGCCAAACGTGACTCGCAAGCGAGAGTCCAGGAAACTGACTTCATCCTGGACGAATGTGCTGAATTGGTTGTACCGAGCGTGGCTCGGCTGAACAGAGACAGTGGCGCTAGAGACGTTCCCGTCCTGGATCGATCGGTAGCCCGCGCCCCAAACGATTTCGTTCGCGTCGCCTAAGTGGAAGTCATGTTGAAAGTCAACGTCAAAGACCGTTTCATGATCAGTAAATAGGGAATTGTCGGAGTAATTGGTCCGGTCGAAATATCCCTGCAGTGAAAACGATGAATTGCCGGAAGTGCGAGTCCAGCGGCCGAGTAGGTTTCCGCCGGAATAATGCCCGACGTTCGCGAACGTGCTGGAATAGGGAGAGGAAAGAGTGGGAATCGTAAGAGTCTCACCTTCCCGGCTGTCGTACATATCCCCCTCGAAGGTCAATGAATCCGCATGGGAGAGCGTCCAGTCGGATCGAAACCCTCCGCGCACTTGATGCCAGCCATCAGCCGCATTCTGACCCGACATGGCATTGCCGGAGACCCAGTCGAAATACTTCGCATAGGCGCGGTAGTATCCCTTGTCGGCAACTTGTCCGCCATAGCGAACCGTATCCTCGGTCAACTGTTCGTTTCCACCCTCTACTTTAACGAGCGCCGATTGGGTTGCTTTTGCGGGCTTAGTGATAATGTTGATAACACCGTCGACGGCGTTTGCGCCCCACAAGGTGGCGCCGGGCCCGCGGATCACTTCGATCCGGTCCACGTCTTCGAGCGGGACATCCTGAACATCCCAATACACTCCGGAGAACAAAGGCGTATAGACGCTTCGTCCGTCAATGAGAACGAGCAACTTGTCAGCAAACCGCCCATTGAACCCTCGAGAACTGATGGCCCACTTGTTTTCGTCGATGCGGGCCACTTGCAGACCCGGCACCATTCGCAGTGTCTCCGGAATGTTCCTGGCTCCGGAGCGCTGGATATCTTCCTGAGTAATCACGAAAACCGCCGCAGCCGCGTCGGCGATTTTTTGGGTTCGTTTCGACACGGACGTGACCTGCAGGTTCATCAAGTCTTCCACACTCATTGCCGTCACGTCGGGAGTACCCTGACCGCCTTCACCCCACACGCTCGTGGCAATAAACATCGCCGCGAGGCCTATTACGAGTAGGCGCTTCGCGCATACCGATCGGTTCGCCACACCATTCGAGGCAAGCCGCAAGAGCCTGTTCGGTCGGGTGATGAAGCGGAGGCGAGAGCCTCCATCGCCGGCGCGATTACGTCGAGGCTTTGCGCGTACTGGCCCAACCGCGGTTTGCAGCTCTACGTTATTTTTGTTCATTTTAGTTTCTCGAGTAGCAAGGATGACTGCGGGGATCGCTTTCGGGCCCGGTCCAATACTTTGGAATAGAAACTGTCCACGTGACGGTAAGAACGAAGGTACCCATCCTTCAGCCAAATACATTGACAGTAGTGACGTACCAATTGCGCCCCGACCTTCAACAGAGCGGGAACTGCGTCATCGCCGGCAATTGTCGGAATGGATTCCAATTCGAAATCCTTGTAGGCCGTGACCGCTGCGCTGAGCAGAGCCGACGTAGCCTTTTGCAGTTCCACTTCCGAGAGCCCCGGCATGAGCAACAGGTCGCAGCGGTTTTCGAGAAAGCTGAAATTGAGGCCCAGGGGGCCGCGGTAGGCGATTGCCGCCCCGATCGGGCGGTTCTGGCGGTAGGCAAGCCATGCTTGACGAGTGCGTCGAAGCCCCACGCGACGGTAGAGCAGGTCCAGGGATTTGAGCGGAACGTCGGTCGCCAATTCCTCGGCGGCCACGTAGACACGGCCCCTGGTCATTTCCGCTAACGAGCAGAGATCTGCGTTGCAAGCTGCGTCGTAAGGAGCTACACGAATTCCTTGATCCGATGTGAGTGACAATTTCCGGGGAAGTCCGAAATAAGCGTAATTTTGGGCGGAAGAGAGGGAGCCGCCAATGGCTTGGATCATCGAGCCAAAAACGCGCGCGGGGAAACGATTCTCCGGCCGGAACCAGTTCTGCGCGGACTCATCGGACCCTTTCAGAATCATGGCAGCTTCCGCCGCCAGCATGACCGCTCGCGACGCAAACGGATTGTCTTCGGAAACCAGGTGCTGGTAGGTCCATCCTCGATGAGTTGTTCGGAAAACTGCCAGTGCAGCGCGGCCTTCGCGCTCGCCTCCAGCAGTGAGCACGTACAGAAGTGACTCACCCGCCTCCAACATCCGCCTCCAGTTTTCTTTTACCTGACCCAAGTAAGGAAGTAGCCGAGCCGCCTTATCGGGATAGAGAAATCCGGTACGTTCGTAAAGACCGAAAAGCTCGTCCACTCCTATGCTGTTGACCTGTACGCCATAAGCCGTATGCAGTTCAGAAAGGCGCGGCAGCCGATTCACGGTCTCCTGGTCCATCACATCAAATGGCATAGGGCCTCTCTGGTATCCCGTTCCGCTTCGGGCATGTCCGGATTGTTGATATTCGGGACATGCTCGCCAAACGCCGGCCAAACCTCTAGTGGTTATCAGGAAGGCTTGACCACACTAAGGTGAGGTTTCACCCCGGTACAAAATGCCCTCCAAGGGGGCTTTCCCGGATAGTCCGTTGGTACTATTTTGGAATGGGTGGATCGAGAGGGATATTAATGGATTTGACACAGGGGCTCGCATTCGGAAAGAAGGCATCGAGGTCGTTTCCGGATGGCCTGGTGAGTCCCAGTTCGCTGACAAATCCTGTTGACTGTCCGGTGTCAACAAGATCGCGGATCGTATTGATCCTCAGAAGACCGCCAACGCGGAGCACGCGAATGCTTGACGCAACTCGTACACTGGAATTGCAGGGAAGGGGGGTGGAGAGACGCGGAACTCGTCAAAATGACCGCGGCTCGCTCCTATCTAATTCATCTAGAAGTATATCGGCCGCCGCAGGCGTTATTTCCTAGTTCGGGTTCTTAGAAGCCTGGAGAGTGGCAAGTTCGTGGAGCCACGCATCAATTTCGGAACGCTGCTGGGTACCTATTTCTCCAAAAACCACGCCCATGCCGCAGATTCCAAAGCCGTAGCCCAAGTGCAAGTAGATCACCTTTGCCGGCAGTTCGCAGACGTTCGGTCCATTGCAGATACGAAGGCGCAGCTCCGATCCAACAGAAACGGGTTGGAGAGCATCGATATAACAGCCACGCGCGCTCAATTCAAGAACTTGCGCCGGTACCAAAGTTCCGTCGCGCAAAATTGCCTCGGCTTCCGCAAGAAACGTGAAACGCGGATTGGTCCGCTTGACAGCATGAACTTCTTCGGCCATAGGCGTCACTCCGAATCGACTTACGTATATGGTGACTCCGCCCATTCTAGTAAATTTACACGGAGGACCGACACAATAATTAGATTTGCGTTGCGCAAAGGAGTACCTACCCTTTCGTGTAGGTCATGCGGGAATGATCCGGTCGCTGTTTGCGATCGGATCTGCGAACGTACAATGTGACAAGCCGATCGATCGCAGGAATCGTGCCCAATGGATTTGGCGACAGTTTTGGTCGGAATACCGAAATTCGTTTCGATTCGCAAGTGCCCGCAAATATCTTCCCTAGGCATGCCCTAGAGCTGGTAAGCGGCATTGAATGCGAGTAGATGCGCCTGAACGAATTCCTTGCATCGTTCCATGGATTCAGGGGTGCGTAGTCCGAACCTCTTCGTGAGATACGGATTTCGTTCGTGATCTTTCGGCGCCGGAGCGGGTGGCGGACCCACCGGCTCGGGAGGAAGATAGATTGTCAGGCGCGAGTCGGTAAGGATCGCCGTCACGTAGATGCAGCTCAGTTCCCTGTCTGCGCACAGGCGATTCTGTAGTTCCAACTTCCTGTGTTCTTCCTCGGGGGTAAGACCGGCCGGATTCGTGGCAGCGGCCGTCTTTGCCGCGCAAACCGACATCATTCACAGTGCCAAAATCAGCGTGCGCTTCATAGCAGATTCTCGCAATGAGCTGACTCTACGTTAGGCCCCCGTGGCGCCTGCTCGCTGGCCCTCTGTTCGGCTGCCGGGCAAAGCGTACAAAGTCGCGCAGCGCCGAAACGTTGGCGCTGTACACTCCGATGCGCGCAGCATCCACGGGCAAGCCAAGTCGCTCGGCGACTTGCGTGTTAATCCCGGCGTCGTCGAGTTCAGAGAGACTGAACCCGACCACTGGCAGGACACGGTTTGAGCCAGAAGGGGCCACGGGCCACGGCGGAGGACGCCGCTGCCAACGGTGTTGCGCGATATTAAAGAACTGCTCCCAATCGTGCTTGTCCCACATCGCTCGTCCCTTCCCTGGCGAATTCGATTTAGGTGACTAAGCAGTAATCTGAAAGTGCAAACGGGAAGCCAAACACGCAAGCAGATATGTTCTTCACTACCTTGGGGAAAGCTATTTGGCGTGGTCCAAATTGCGCAAATCATTGCTCAGATTGAGCATGGAATTAGCAACATGTAAACAAGCCAGCTTTTGCGCCCGATGTGCTACGAGGGGTGATTCCCATCCGGTAATCGTAGCCAAGTCCTGATACCCGCGCACCCGGTGCAGTTTCTATCGCCACCCCGTGGTTTCGCCCTACGGTTCGGAACCCGAATTTCATTCCCGAAGGCTGCGTGCCGGATGCCCAGGCGTATGTGACCTGCATCACAAAATCGCCAGTTACGTTTACCAGGAACTTTCCGGTTCAGGTATCTGCTTAAGTCAAGAATCAAGATACTCGAACCGGAGAGCCAATTTCCGTGCAAAAAAAACCTTGGACATAACCGAGGCCCTCAGTGGGAATGGCCAGTTAGCCCCGATTATTTGTTCGAATATTCAACTGCGACTTCCTGGACGGCCTTATCAGCCTTCGGTGACGTTGCCTAAACGCCAGCAGCTGCGGCCCTGGTTTTGAGTGCAACGGAATTGGATTGTGCAGACAATTCTGTCAATTCTCTCTCGGCAGCAAGCCAATTTCCTAGATCGCTGCCATTTTCGCAGCCCCGTTCAAGGTATAGTTCGTATGCCCGTTGCTCAATTTGTTCTGCCGTTGGCAATTTCCATTCGCTCATTTGTATTTCCTCCAATAACTCTCACCAGACTGAATCATCGTTTCTCGGGAGTTGGGCGGTCGGAACCCCACAATCCCGTTTGGGCCTACCCAGCTACTCAACTTCCAAATTCGTTGTACCAAGTGCAGGAGACTGGTTATATGGTTACGAAACGAGACCGCGAATTGGAGCACTGGCATGCGTGAGGGTACGTGCGGATGGTCTGGCTGCAGCAGCAAGCCGGAGGCGGCTTTGGATGGATGTCGGCTTTGCCGAAAGCATTTCTACGGCAGAGCAGCGAAGCGTCTCGAGGAGTATCGTGCGGGTTTGCGACGGACCGCGACAGGAAAAGTAGATCATACTGCGACTCTCAAATTCCTTTCTGAGCTCATCAGCCAGACGACGACCCTAGTCGCAAGTGCGAAGTCCCTGGATCCTGTGCATCGTGACCAATTCCTTAAACTATCTTTGTCCGCGACACAGCTGTACAAACGAATTAAAAGAAATGCGAGGAAACGGCGTAACATGCCCATTCTCGTCTATCGCGAAACGGATTCCACTGGGGTGCAGGAGCTGACGAACACAGTCGATGTGAGCAAGCAGGGAGCTTGCATCGCAACGAGCTGGTTTTGGGAGATCGGAGAGAAGATTTGGATCGAAAAACCGGGAAATCAGCTGCGAACACTCGCGCGGGTCGCTTGGCTGAAAAAAGGTGAACCAACCCAATTTCTTATGGGGCTCGATATTCTGGACTGCGAGGACTTTTGGGGATTAGATCTGGCTTCGCCAAAGAAGAGAGACTGACAATCAGCGTCCACGTGTGCATTTGGCATTTGTCAGCGATAGCCGGAGCCAACTCCCGATAAGTCGGCTTACCGGATGGTGGGAAAATGGGATTCGGAGGCAAACATGGCGCCTAAAAAGGAACCATCTAGGAAGGTTTTTGATAAGCATGCGAAGTTTCTTGTGGCATGGGAAGCGGCGGGCTTCCCGGACAAATTCGAGAACGAAGGGACTTCGCTTAATAACGTACGGTCAACGGCTGAGTGGTACCGGAAACAAAAACAAAAGGCCGCCAAGGACTAGGCCGTTCTGCTCGCCGGGCGCGATTGTTGCCGCCGTGTCGCCTCTGTTTCGCCAGCCCCGGCACTGTTTATCAAGAACTGGCGGCACTTGCCATTGCGCTGTAGTCTCCGGCGAGGAACCGAACGGCTATTTGCTTTGTAATGGGGTGGGCGCTACAAGTAGGACTCCGGTTCCCTGGCGGGAAGTGAGTGTGAACCGTGTACCGTCGCTGCGATCCCATACCGCTAAATTGATCTTCGATACGTTAGGCTCGCCAAGAGGTTCGGTCAGCGCCTGAAGTTCATGCTCAAATGTGTTGCCAGCGGTTATTTCAACCTCACGCAGCGTGTACTTATCGAAAAGGAATGCCATCTTGGTCCCACTAAGGTTGGTCTGAATGGTGGAACGTTCCCCTCTCATCGCTGAACGAGCGGCCGCATCAATGGAGTGTGTCTTACGTGTGTCCGTGCGAGCCAAATCGAATTTGGTTGCGAAATCATCTATGGTCATGCCCAGATTGAAATGCTGTTTCGATGTTTGAGATGCGGTGGAGATTGCCAAAATCAGACAAATAATTGCTAGGCTGGTGCTTTTATTCATGTCTATTCGCTCCCAGTGGACTCTTACATCTGTTTATCCAATCTGGAGACGTTCGCGTAAATAGTACGCTTGACCGGCTTACACGCATTGTTCACCTGGCCGAATGGGCAGGCCCTGCGTCGTGTCCGCTAAGTCCTCTGATCGGGATGTGGGAACACCGAGATTGTCACATTCCGATGATCCCGGCGGGCCGGGTGGCCCGGGCTTTGCGTTTGAACTTGGGGTGGCCCGTCTTTCGTATTTTGAAGGGCGGGGATTTTGACGTGGCCCTCCCTACGCGATCAGCTCACGGGATCGATGCGGACCAAACCCTCCTGCCTACCCGCATGGAACGAAAAACTGCTCCACGGCCAATCCCTCGGATGCACGACCAGATTTCTCTTCACAGGGTTCATGTGCATGTAGTGGAGCTTCTCGACAAACTTGGTCTGACTCCAGACGTTGAAATCGTAGAAACGGGGCTGCCAGAATTGAGGCCAGGCGTCGTGGGCGTGTCGGAAAGGAAGCCTGAGTTGTTGGGAGGACATAGTCCTGCGCGGCTTGCGGCGGAGTCGGCGCGAGACGCGCTGCTTCAAGACCTGCATCACGATCGAAAAAGTGCCCTTGACCGGCTCGCCGATGAGCAGATGAATGTGATTGGGCAAGACGACGTAGCCGGCGAGTGCAAATCCGTGGCGATCGCGCACTTCGCCTAGAATCCGCACGAACAAATTCTTTGCGCGCACCGAGGCCAATAGCGGCAGTCGCCGATAGCAACTGCACGTGATGAAATGGAGATGGCGCAGTCCGTACCGGCGACGCAATCCTTTGGGCCTAGCAAATCGGACCAAAAGCCCCGCCATTGAAAAGCGTCAAGGACGGGGGACCCCAAGTTCAGAATCTTAACTCAGAGTGGACGTACGGGAGTAGCATGAGACCGTGGAGCGAAGAAGATTTTGGGGAATACAAAAGGGCGGGCCACCCGCCCATCTCGAACTCTGGAATCGCTCTGCATCGACCCAGTATATCAATCACTTCCAGCCCGTCCCGCCTAGGGTTTTCTGATCGGGGACTCTTCCGCGAGCAGCCTGGGGGATATCCCACACTTCCCACAAGCGGACTTCACGACCGATTGGCACGGTCGAGGTCAAGTGTGAGGTCCCGCAGTGGCAGAAGTGGCGGATAGTTTCCGGTTAACCCGTCATCCGCCCGTAATAGCAGATCGAATAACAGGCGCACGACTCGGCGGCTCTAGACAACTTCACGTTTGGTTTTCCTACGTGTGGTTGATTCATAGCAATATGCTAAGTGAAGTACAGTGGCTTCATCCCAGGGCTTCCCCACGATTTGTAGTCCCAGAGGGAGACCATTGCTGTCAAAACCACACGGAACACTTATGGCCGGCAAACCATAGTAGTTCGCAAATACGGTATTTTTGGGCGAGAGCGCCTGAGGGTTGACACCGGCAGCTTTAATCGCTGGAACGGTAGTTGTCGTGGTAGGGAGCAGGAGAACATCAATATCTTTGAAGGCGTTGCCGGCAATGGCCTTTCGGTCGGCGTCGATATTGCCTAGGCCACTACCAGCGTTGCCAAAGGGAACAGCAACGCTCGTCATGGGATAGCCGAGACCTCGAACTGTTTCGATTGCTCTGTCGAATGCCTCGGAAACCTCTCGGTCAGCTTCAAAATTATTGCCCACGCCAATACGCAACTTTTTATCTTTCTCAAGCCCGTCGAAGTAATGGGTTGCTGTGGGTTCGCTTTTATCGGCGAGTACATCAAGTACCAGTGCCGTATCTTCGATAGTGCGAGTCATGATACCGGGGTGGCTGAACCGCCGGATCATCTCGCCTGGATCCTCCTCGCCCTCAAGAATGCCCTTGGGGTTGATAAGGCCGTAGGTGCCTTTGAAACCCACCACGCCACAGCATGCAGCGGGTAATCGGCAAGATCCAATCGCGTCCGTATCCAGGGTGGCATAGCACATACCGCTCGCAACTGCGGCCGCTGATCCCGCCGATGAGCCCCCAGGGATGTACTCAGAGTTCCAGGGGTTACAAACCGGGCCAAAGTAGCTATCGAGTCCCGTCGTACCCATGCCCAACACGTGCATGTTCATCTTTCCGATTATGATCGCCCCGGCTTCCTTAAGTTTAAGGACGCCAACCGCATCTTTTCTGGGTACACGGTCTTTGAATCGCTCAAAAGCCGCGGTCGTTTTGATCCCGGCCGTATCGTAGAAGTCTTTGAGCCCCACCGGAATGCCATGTAGCGGGCCACGCCATTTTGCCGCCTTTATCTCTGCTTCGACGACTCTAGCCTGCTCGAGCGCTTGGTCGGCCAATACGGTAATGAATGCGTTGAGCTTCGGGTTAAGTTGTTCGATTCGCTTGAGGCAGGCCTTTACAACTTCTACCGGCGACACTTCTTGCCTCCGAACGTGCTTATGAATGGTTGCGATGCCTGTGATCTCTTTTTCGATGGGCGCAGTGTGAATGGGCACCATCGTTCCTTCTACTTTGGTTTGCTGCACGTCTTGATTGGTATCCATATCTGAAAACCTCCTGTTCCCGTAGCTGAATCGAAATCGTCGCCATAGCGCTCAAAGTGCGGCGCATCAACCACCTCGTACCCTGATTCCGGCAACCAGTTATTCCAAATCGTGTTCCACGTGCTTCGAATCGTAGAGATATGCTCCCGCTGATGGAAAACGGCATATCTCTGTTCAGGAATGCGTACACGGCTCCA
Organism: uncultured Acidobacteriota bacterium; assembly: GCA_963813185.1. Taxonomy (GTDB): domain Bacteria; phylum Acidobacteriota; class Terriglobia; order Acidiferrales; family UBA7541; genus Palsa-360. Next base: position 454,312 of record CAWEYA010000013.1, on the reverse strand, counting down.
ATCCGCAGGAAGCCTGGAAAAGTCCTTCACTTCTACACCACACACGTAATCAATGTTGCCCGCGTCGTCGCTGTTGCAGCACACTCCGTAAGCTGTTTGGCCGAGTTGCCGGGGAACCTGGCCGAGATGGGGCAGAAACCTCTGCCACTGCGATGGAATGCCGCCGCTGGTCTCGCACGTGTAGCGCTCGCCCAATCCAGCGATGAGGAGCCGCTCCCTGTTCTCAAAGCGCGGCGGTTCGAGGTTGATTAGCCGCCTCTCATCCATTTTGATTGGCTCGACAAGTTCGATTTTCTTCCGATGGCCTTGTGCGCGAATCGTTTCAGGCGTCACGCCGAACTCATCGCGGAACGCGCGTGTGAATGCCTCATGAGAACCGTACCCTGCATCCAGAGCGACAGACAAGATATCCGGTGCGCCTTTCGATAGCGCCTTGGCCGCTTCGGTCAAACGTCGCCCACGCACATAACGCATGATCGAAAGGCCCGTCGCCGCACCGAATGCTCGCGTCATATGAAAACGCGATACTCCTCCGGCTTTCGCAAGGTCTTCGAGCGTAATTTCGCTTGCAAAGTGGCTCTCGATAAACCAGAGCGCCTTCTCGATAGCGTTCATACAAGCTTTCCTACCAGCACACGGCTAGTATGCCCCTGGTTCCTCCCCTCGATTTGACTGAAATTGCGCTTTTCAGAAATTCCCACGCAAAGGAAGGGCTTCGCGGTCTCATTATCAGCTCGCAGAGCGCACCCTGGGTGACCAGACCGAGCTTTTAGTCCAAGAGCAGTGAGAGAGTTTTTATATCATGATCGGAATCCAGAATAGATGAACCACGTCAAATGTGCGTATTTGTACGGAGCGCCGCGCTGTTCCACAGGAGATACAATAGTCATTGCGATAATCCGTTTCACGGACGCTGCCGTGAGTACCGCCTCCAACTCGACCTCAGACGCGCGCAACCTAACTCTTCTCCTATGCTGGACAAAACGAATTTGCAGCAGGCGCACAACCCGGCGAGATCGTCCGTTTTGAGCTGCCAAGTCCTGCGATTTCATCGGTAACTGACTACTGCACCTTTGGAACCACGGCCGCCAAAAATCCTAATAGTCTGTTCGGATAAATCGTTTTACAATGGAGGCATCGGCATGCTGTGCCGAGAAGGAGGTGATCCGGTGAGGTACGGTTTACTTTAATTGAGCTTTAGGGAGGCGCTTGTGATTCTGCCAGGCGCCTCTCTTTTTTTCGCCTGCCGTGTGAATTGACGAATCCCCCCCAACAGTCGGACAAATTTTCGGCCGCGAGGCGCACTCGCGGTCACAGCCCTTCCGCTGAGACGCGAAACGCTACTTCGTAATTCCCATTTGCCACAAGGCGTATGCATAATCGAAGGCCGCCTCATGTAAAGCGTCATAGCGTCCCGACGAGCCGCCGTGGCCCGCGCCCAGATTGGCCTTCAGCAGCAGGAGATTCTTGTCCGTTTTCGTGGCGCGCAACTTGGCAACGAGCTTGGCGCCCTCCCAGTACGGAACCTGGCTGTCGTTCAGCGATACCTCGACCAGCATCGCGGGATAATTTTTCGCCGCGACGTTGTCGTACGGCGAGTACCGAATCATGTAGTCAAACGCACGCTCCTCGTGGGGATTTCCCCACTCGATGTATTCGCTGGTGGTGAGCGGCAATGACGCGTCCAGCATGGTATTGATCACGTCCACGAACGGCACCTGCGCGATCACGGCCTTAATCAAGTCCGGGCGCATATTCGTGACCGCGCCCATCAGCATGCCCCCCGCGCTGCGTCCTTGAATCACGAGGCGATCGGAGGATGTGTACTTGTTCTTGACCAGGTATTCCGCGCAATCCACGAAGTCATAGAAAGTGTTCAACTTGGACATCATCCGTCCGGCGTCGCGCCACTCTTCGCCAAGTTCGCCGCCGCCGCGGATGTACGCGATTGCATAGATCACTCCGCGATCGACGAGCGCCAGGCGGTTCGATGAAAATGTGGGTGACAACGAGAGGCCATAAGAGCCGTATCCGTACAGCAGCATCGGCGCTGTGCCGTCGAATGGCACGCCCTTTTTGTACACGATAGAGACCGGCACATTCGTGCCGTCGCGGGCCACGGCCCAGATTCGTTTGGCTTCGTAACGGCCGGCATCGTAGCCGCCGGGAACTTCCTGCCGCTTCAGAAGTTTTCGCTCGCGCGTGTTCATCTCGTAGTCATACACGGAAAGCGGCGTCACCATGGATTGATAGTTGAAGCGCACGACGGAGGTGTCGAATTCGCGGTTGTCCCCGATGGAGAGATCGTAATCGGATTCGTCCGTGGCAATGCGATGCGACTGTTTCGTCTTCATGTCAATGACGCGCAAATAATTCAGCCCGCCTTCCCGTTCGGAAACCACCCGATGGCCGGCCAGCGTTTCCAGGCCGTCGATTTTTATCTTCGGGTTATGGTCGATAAACGATTTCCAGTTTTTTTCGGAAGAATCGCCGACGGGCGCGGTGACCACGCGAAAGTTTTTGGCGTTCTTATTCGTGGTGATGTAGAACTCGCCCTGGTAGTATTTCACGTCGTATTCGTGGCCAGGCTGCCGCGGCAGAACGATCTTCAGTTGCCCGGCGGGATTGCCGGCCGCGAGGTAGCGGTACTCGCGCGAAGTCTTGGCTTCCGATTCGAGGAAGATCATTTTCTTGTCGAGAGAGCGGGTAACATCGAGGTCAAACAGCTCGTCCTTCTCTTTAAAAAGCAGATCGCTGTTCGCGGCGCCCAGCGCGTGCCTCCAGAACTGATCTACGCGTTTCGACACGGCGTCTTCCGTGGTGTAAAAGATGTTCCTGTTATCGCTCGCCCAGACGACGGAATCCACGCGTTCGATATGCTCGCCGAGCGTCTGCCCGGTGCGCAGATCCTTCACATAAAGCGTGTATTGCCGGTAGCCGGTCAAATCCACCGAATATGCGAGCAAATTGCCGTCGTCGCTCACCTTAAATTCACCGAGACCCACGAAGCTGTGTCCCTGCGCCAATTGGTTCAGATCGAGCAGGATTTCCTCGGGCGCATCCATGCCGCCCATCCTGCGGCACTGGTACGGATACTGTTTTCCCTCCTCGGTTCGCGAATAATAAAAGTAGCGGCCCTGCCGCGCCGGCACGCTCAGATCGGTTTGTTTCATGTGGCTGAGCATCTCCTTGTATAGCGACTCCTGAAAATTCCGGGCCGGCTTCATGACCTCTTCGGCGTAGGCGTTTTCTGCTTCGAGGTACTTCATCACGTCAGGATCTTTTTTATCGCGAATCCAGAAATAATTGTCTTTCAGCGTCGTGCCATTCACCTGGGTGACGTGCGGCACCTTTTTTGCCACGGGCGGTTGCGAACCGGAATCCTGCGCCAGTGCCAATGGCGCGAGAAGCGCGGCGGCCAGCGCCGGCCGCAATAATGCTTCGCTGAGTTTCTTCATCTCGTCCTCCGGTAACCCTTCGCCGCGTTTGGCCACGTTATTTCCGACCTGCGCCCCCAATGAATTTCATTCCGACGGATAGTATACCTTCCGCGGAATTGACGTGGCGAGATGCCCAGACTACGATGCGGCCCGCCATGCCAGATCAAATTTCAGGCGAGCTCCAAGTGGAATCCGCAGCCGGTCCGCGCCGTTATTTATTCCCCGCGTTGTTCGTGTGTTTTTTCCTTTCTGGGGCTGCCGGATTGATGGATCAAGTCGTGTGGACGAAGGCGCTCGGATTAATTTTTGGCCACACCGCGTACGCAGTCGCCACCGTCCTCGCCGTATTCATGGCGGGGCTTGCTTCGGGGAGCGCGTGGATTGGGCGGCGCGGCGAGCGCTCGAACCGCCCGATTGCGCTCTATTCATGGCTGGAATTTGGCGTCGCGGCGACAGCCGCGATTTCGCTGGCGGGACTTGCCGGCGTCCGCGCGGCCTATGTGGCCGCCTACCCCTACGCCTCGGGGAACGCAAGCGCTTTGCTGATGCTCCGATTTTTGGGCTCGGCGCTCGTCTTGTTCCTGCCCACATTTCTGATGGGCGGCACGCTACCGGTGCTCGTGCGCGGGCTGACGCGAAATGCCGCGGAACTCGGCGCGCGCCTGTCGCGCCTCTACTGGATTAACACGGCTGGCGCGGTTGCCGGAACCTTCGCGGCGGGATTTCTTTTTCTGCCTTCGTTCGGCCTGCGGCGCACACTGGGAATCGCTGTGGCGCTCAATCTTGCCGCCGGGGCTCTGGCGCTGGTTCTTGCGCGCGAAGAGCCCGCGCCCGCATCTTCGGATGAATCCAGCTCGCCGGAAAAAGTGCAAGCGCCGCCGTCTTCCGCGCCATCGACATTCTTCCTGATTTGTTTTGCAATCGTCGGCGCCACCGCCATGTCTTACGAAATCGGCTGGACGCGCCTGCTCGCAACGCAGCTGGGCAGCTCTACGTACGCGTTCACCTTGATGCTAGGCACGTTCCTCACGGGAATCGTTCTGGGGAGCGCTATGTTTGAACGATGGAGCCGCCGCCGCGCGCCAGGCTCGATGACCTTCGCCGTCACGCAGACGCTGACGGCGCTCGCCGCGCTGGCCTTCTTGGTGTTTTTCACTCGCCTGATCGAAGTGCTCCCGCCGATTCTTCGCGCGACGCACGAATCGTTTCGCGGCTTGGTGCTCGCCCAATTTGCCACTAGCGCGCTTGCCATGCTGCCCACCGCGCTGGTCTTCGGATTCAATTTTCCCGCCGTCGTGGTGCTGATTGCCGGCCCGCGAGCGGCCAACGGAACCGGCGCGGGGGCCGCGGTCGGCCGCGCCTATGCCTGGAACACGCTCGGCGCGATCGCCGGCGCGATTTCCGCCGGCTTCTGGCTGATGCCGCGCCTGGGAAGTTTTCATCTGCTTGCAGCTACGGCGGGAGTGAACCTCGTTCTGGCCGCCGCGATTTCCTTTGCCTCCATAAAGCAGCCATCCTGGAAAAGTTTCGCTGTTGCCGGAAATCTCCTCTTGCTGATTGCCGCCGCCTTCATCGGCTTCTCAAATTATTTCAACGATCCCGCGGTCGCTTCGTTCAACACGGTGATGTATTGGAATCTTTACGACCGCCCGCTGACGCTGCGGGAAAACGCGTGCGTTCTGGACATCGTCTATTTTCGCGACGGCCTGAACGCCAACATTTCCGTCGCGAAGACCGACGACTACATCGGTCTTCGCACCAACGGAAAAGTGGACGCCTCGAATCGCGACGCGACGACACAGCTTCTCCTCGGCCATCTCGCGGCTTTGGCGCACTCGCCGCGGCGCGTGCTCCTCGTCGGATTCGGCAGCGGCATGACAGCGTCCGCGCTCGCCGCCTATCCCGAACTGGAACGCCTGGACGTCGTGGAAATCGAGCCCGCGGTTGTGGGCGCCGCGCCGCTGCTCGAGAAATTGAATCGCAACGTCCTGCTCGACCCGCGCGTGCATGTGACGTTTGACGACGCCCGCAATTTCCTCTTCACCACACGCCAGAAGTTCGACCTGATTATTTCCGAGCCGTCGAATCCCTGGATTGCCGGCGTCGCCACGCTTTTTACGCGCGAGTTTTACGCAGCCGTTCGCGCGCGCCTCACGCTGGACGGCGTATTCGTGCAATGGATGCAGGCCTATTCCTTGTATCCCGAAGATTTGCGCATGACCTTCGCCACCTTCCTCTCCGAATTTCATGGCGCCACGCTCTGGCACGGCGATGCGCCGGACCTGATCCTCATGGCGCCGAGTCCCGCATCAGCGGAAATTCTCCGGCGCGCGCAAGCTATGTTTGGACAGCCGCCCCTGCGCGAAGACTTCTCAAAGCTTGGCATGGAAGAGGCGGCGGGATTGTTTGGCTTCTACCTGCTCGATGACGCGGGTTTGCGAAAATTCTCTTCCGGGGCGCAATTCAATACGGACGATCAAACGCTGCTCGAATATCACGCCCCGCGATCCCTGCTCGTTCACGGCCTGGAGGACAAGAACCGCGACGCGATTCTCCGCGAGCAGAGAAATCCCCTGCCCGAGGATTTTCCGCCGGACGCGCGCGACGCCGCTCTCGCTGCCGCCGCCATGACCTCGGTCAATCAGGAGGACGCGGACGGAGCGGATCGCTTCTTGCGCGCCCTCGACAATCGTCCCGTCACCGCTCGCATCGCCACGATCCGCGGGCGCGCCGCGCTCGCCCAGCCCAATTTTCAGTCGGCTTTGCGCGCCTTCGATGCCGCTTTGGCCATTGAGCCCAATTCCCTCGAAGCCGCCTGGGGACTGGCCGAAACCGACCGGCATTTCGGCAACAATGAAAAAGCGCGCCAGGCATTCCAGCGAATTCTCGCGCTCGATCCCGAAAATTTAGCGGCGCTCGAATCGCTCGTGAAACTCGATGTGGATTTTTCGCGCTGGCAGGAGGCCGAAGAACTTCAGCGCCGCTTCTTCGCGGCCGATCCACATGCGAACGCAGCCGCGCGCGCTCTGTTTGCCGAAATTCTGATGCGCGAAGACAAACTGGACGAAGCCTATCAAGCGATGCTGGATTGTTTAGCGCAGGACCCGTACAACTATCAAACGCAACTCAACCTGGGCGAATTGCTGGCCCGGCAAAAAAAATGGGCGGAGGCCCGCCCGCACCTTGAATTCGTGATGCGCTATTTCCCCGACGAGGATTCGGGAATCTATCCCCTCCTCTATCAGGCTTACCAGGCGCTTGGCGATCCGTCCTCCGCCGCCAAAGCCGCGCACTTCGGCCTGCGCCTGTTCCCCGAAAATTCGGAATTGCGGCGCTTGAATTTGCTGCTCTAACCCGAAATCTTCTGGCCAACAATACAACTCGCTAAATCCAAGGATTTGCGGCGGACACTGTACAGTCTTTAGTAGCACAGGCACTCTTGCCTGTGCGGGTTTTGCGATCGTCGTTGGATTGGCCGGCTGCGCGTGCGGCTTTCAAAATCGGCCACGCAAGGGTGCCTGTGCTACTTGGCCCGATCACATCAAAACGTGCGCGATTTCACAAGTTCGTTTTATGACCTCGAAGAAAAAAAGAGGGCCGCCGAAGCGGCCCTCTCTTTGTAGCACCGTGCAATAAATCGAAACAGGTTAGTGTCAGTTTGTTTTGGCGGAGGCTGCGATGGCCTTGGGCGAGCTCAAATAGCCCGAGATCTTCTTGTCGCTGACCTGGTTGACCACCAATTCCATCGGCTGGCGAGATCCGCTAGAGTAGAAGTAGATGGGCTCGTTAATGGCTCGGTTCTTCTTTTCCAGGCGCGTGTCGTCGACGTACATCGCGATGGTGTACTGGTGTTTCTTGCCGCTCGCGCTGCGGAATTCGATCATCATCTGTCCGACGTGTTCCTTCTGGCCTTTCTTGGTCAAGTTGAATTCATAGTAATCGCGCTCGCCCATTCGCTTGAGCTGCTCGAGTTCTTCGTGGTTACGCGCGATCAATTCGCCATGCTCGCCGCGCAACTGTTCTATGTTTCCCTTGGTCGAGCTGAGGTCGGTCTTTACGCCGTCGACGTCGGTGCCGAGCGCCTTCACGTCATCCGCACTGGCCTTGGTCGCCAGCGTGGATTGCACGTCGTTCAGCTTCTTGGTGTAATCGGCGCGGCTCTGCTTCACCTGGTTGCGGGCCGTCGCCAGTTGATTCTCGGTAAGTTTCAGCTTGTCGCCAACCAGGTTCATTTCGGCCTGCAGCTCGGCGTTGGTCCGCTCGGCTTGCGCGATCCGCTGGGTCATTGCATCCTGGCTCTGTTGTAAAGTCTTGGTTTGTGTGGTCAGCGCCTGCTCCGCATCCCGTGCGTGGCCGCCGGCATTCCATGCCAGCCCCACACCCACCAGGGAGAGAATCGCCAGACCAACTACGGCCATTCCCATCCAACGGGGTGAACCCTCCGTTGTCTCGTGATAGTTCGCCTGTTCGTCCATAAGTAATAATCTCCTTTGCGATTTCCCTCGCGATATGTAGAAGTGCATGCGTAGAACCAAATGCCAGCTCGGTGGATGAGTCAGTAATATCTTCAAGTAAATAAAGGATTTAGGCTAAACTCGAGGGCGGGGAATTATGAGGGCGGGGCCGGCCCGAACGTGTAAGTTTTACCTGCAAAATAGGGTCTAATCCCGATAACAATTTGAATTGATTAGCTTTGAGAATGAACACACTTTTTCTGGAAATTATACAAGCGCAATGATCCATCTCTAATATTTAGAGAAGCGTTAGATTAGGCGACGCGGGTATGATCGGCGGGCGCGGCTTCCACTTCGCGGTCAAAATAAACTTCGAGGGTCAGGGCGGCGGCATCAAAAACGGTCCGGCAGTTGTGGCAATAGCTAAGGTGGCGCTGGACTTCGCCCCCAACTTCGGGCGCCAGCCGGCCTTCCAGGTATTCGCAAATTAGTCGGATTGTAGCCTTGCAGGTAATACTCACGACTGCCCCCGATGACAGATGACAAACGTCCCGTAAACATGCACGCCATAAGCCAAAGCGTCTTCAAGCGCATATTATTTATAAATCTATTGTAATGAGTTACTTATACAAAATTCAGGGTATGGCGGCGAGAAGCTAGGCCGTACCAAATGGGAGAATTTTTTCTCACCAGCAATCATTATTACTGTTGTGTGAAACTCGACCCAATGTAGAACGGCCAACCATTTCCCGGCAAACCCTATCCTCATGCAGGAATGTAGGTTACCGACTCACAGTCATGTTGCGCAAGACCGCGATCCGCTCTGAGAGGGGCGGATGCGTGCTGAAGAGGCCCGAGAACACCTGGCCCGCGCTCAAGGGCGCGACGATGAACAAAGAAGCTGTCGCCGGGGGAACATCCATGGGGATTCGTTTGTTATAGGAGCCCAGTTTTTCAAGCGCGCTGATCAGACCGTAAGGATGCCCGACCATCCTGGCGCCTGAAGCATCTGCTGCGAACTCGCGCTGCCGGGAAATTCCGAGTTGTATCAACAACGCTGCGATGGGCGCGACGATCAGCATGATCAGCGTCGCGAGACCTCCGCCATTGCGGTCATTATCCCGCGAGCCGCCGAAGCCGCCAAAGATCATGGCCCAGCGGCCCATCGATGCGATCCAGGTGATCGCTCCGGCGAGTGTGGCGGCAATGGAGGTGATCAGAATATCGTAATTGCGCACGTGCGAAAGCTCGTGCGCGATGACGCCTTCGAGTTCGTCGTCATTCATCAATTCCATCAAGCCCGCGGTGACCGCCACCGAAGCGTGCGAGGGATTTCGGCCAGTGGCGAAGGCGTTCGGGGCGGGCTGCGGAATCACGTAGAGTTTCGGCATCGGCAGGCCCGCCTTGGCGGCCAGCCGCTCCATGACTTCATACAATCGCGGAAGCTGCTCGCGTGTTACCGGTTGCGCTCCGCTGGACATGAGCGCGATCTTGTCCGAGAAAAAGTAGGCGACGCCGTTCATCACCACGGCGATGATCAGGCCGAAGGTCATGCCTTGCTGCCCGGCAATCGCGTCGCCGCCCAGGACCAATAGCAGCGTCAATGCAGTCAATAGAAATAATGTTTTTACGGCTCTCATAATCGCCACCTAACTTAATATACGCACAGTCAGTGTAGAAGTTTCGGCCCGACGCGTCAAACTGAGGCGCGCCGGGCAAAAATCGAACTTACCGCCGCCGCCCTGACTTCGCTGCAGTGACGGCGGGTTCCGCCGCCTCCGCTTTTCCCGCGGACTCCTGCGCCGCGCGCTCGAAGCGCATGGAGTCCGAGTTCGGATCGATATCGACGCGCACCAGATCGCCCGGCAAGACGCTGCCGTCGAGGATTCGCATGGCCAGCGGATCCTGGACGAGGCGCTGCACCGTGCGGCGCAGCGGGCGCGCTCCGTACGCCGGATCGTAGCCGTCGCGGACGAGCCTGTCGCGCGCCGCGGGCGTCAACTCGATTTGCACTTTGCGCTCCGCGAGCAGGCGCATCACCTTGGCCAGTTCGAGGTCGATGATCTTGTTGAGCTGCTCCTTGCCTAGCGGATTGAACAGCACAATGTCGTCAATCCGGTTGATGAACTCCGGGCGGAACGCCTGCCGCAACGCTTCCATCGCTTCCTTGCGGGCGCGTTCCGGATCGCTTCCGGCTAGATCGAAGAGGGCGCTCGATCCGACGTTTGACGTCATCACCAGCACGGCGTTGCGGAAATCTACCGTGCGGCCCTTGCCGTCGGTCAAGCGGCCGTCCTCGAGAATCTGCAGCAGAATGTTGAACACGTCGGGGTGCGCTTTCTCAATTTCGTCGAAAAGAATTACGGAATACGGATGCCGCCGCACCTGCTCGGTGAGCTGCCCGCCCTCTTCGTAGCCGACGTAACCCGGAGGCGCGCCGATCATGCGCGAGACCGAATGTTTTTCCATATACTCGGACATGTCCAGCCGGATCATGGATTTCTCGTCGTCGAATAAAAACTCGGCGAGCGCGCGCGCCAGCTCCGTTTTCCCGACGCCCGTGGGCCCCAGAAAAATGAACGAGCCGATGGGCCGGTTGGGATCGGAAAGCCCCGCGCGATTTCGGCGAATGGAATTGGCGACACGTTCGAGCGCCGAGTCCTGCCCGATGACGCGCTGCCGGAGTCGCGATTCCATGGTGACGAGTTTCTGCGCCTCCCCTTCGAGCAGTCGCCCGACGGGAATCCCCGTCCACTTGCTCACCAGCTTGGCAATGTCCTCTTCGCCGACTTCTTCCTTGAGCATGCCGCCTTTTTTCTGCACTTCTTCCAGATTTTTTTGCGCGGCGGTAAGCTCCCGCTCGGCTGTCGCCAGTTTCCCGTAGCGGATTTCGGCGACCTTGGCGAGGTCTCCGCTGCGTTCCAGGCGCTGCTCCTCCGCCTTGAGCTGTTCGATCTGCCCTTTGACGCCGCGTATCTTGGCGATGGCGGTTTTTTCCACCTGCCACTGGGCCTTGCGCGCATTGGATTCCTCACGGAGCCCTGCCAGCTCCGATTCCAGTTGTTTCAGCCGTTCCTTGGAATGAGCGTCGGATTCGCGCAGTAGCGCCTGCCGCTCGATTTCCAGCTGCAAGATGCGCCGCTCGATTTCGTCAATCTCCACGGGCAGCGAATCCAGCTGCATGCGCAGGCTGGCGCCGGATTCGTCGATCAAATCGATGGCTTTGTCCGGAAGAAACCGGTCGGTGATGTAACGGTGCGAAAGTGTGGCCGCGGCCAGGATCGCGGCGTCCTTGATGCGCACGCCATGGTGCAATTCGTAGCGTTCTTTCAAGCCGCGCAAGATGGCGATGGTGTCTTCGACGGAAGGCTCGGCAATCAGGACAGGCTGGAAGCGCCGTTCGAGCGCGGGGTCTTTCTCGATGTATTTGCGATATTCGTTGAGCGTGGTCGCGCCAATCGCGCGCAATTCGCCGCGCGCCAGCGCCGGCTTCAGCATGTTGGAAGCGTCCATCGCGCCTTCGGCCGCGCCCGCGCCCACCAGCGTGTGCAATTCGTCAATGAAAAGAATGATCTGTCCTTCGGATTCCGTGATTTCCTTCAGCACCGCTTTCAAGCGGTCCTCGAATTCCCCGCGATATTTCGCGCCGGCCACCAGGGCGGCGAGATCCAAAGCCACGACGCGCTTCGGGCGCAGCACTTCGGGCACATCGCCCGCCACGATGCGTTGCGCGAGCCCTTCCACCACGGCGGTTTTTCCCACGCCCGGCTCCCCGATCAGCACCGGATTATTTTTGGTGCGGCGAGCGAGAATTTGCATGACGCGGCGGATTTCATCGTCGCGCCCGATCACCGGATCGAGTTTGCCGCGCCGCGCGAGTTCGATGAGGTCGCGCCCATATTGTTCAAGCGCGCGAAAGGTGGTTTCCGGATTTTGCGAAGTCACGCGATGGCTGCCGCGCACCGAAGTCAGCGCCTGAAGAATCGCTTCACGCGAAGCGCCGTACTTGGCGAGTAACTCGGCGGCGTCATTCTTGCGGATGGTGGCGATGGCCAGCAGGATATGCTCGGTGGAAACGTATTCATCCTTGAATTGCTCCGCTTCGACAAATGCCCCTTCCAGGACTTTGTTCGCCGCCGGGCTCATTTGCTGCTGCACCGCGCCCGTCACTTTCGGGATGCGCCCGAGACGCGCTTCGATCTCGCCCGCCAGAGTATCCGGGCGCACGCCGAGACGCGAGAGCAGCGGCGGGACGATCCCGTCCTGTTGCGCGACGAGCGCGCCCAGAAGATGCAGCGGCTCGATCTGCTGATGATCGTGGCGCGCGGCCATGTCCTGCGCCGACTGCACGGCTTCCTGGGCTTTCAATGTGAATTTGTCGAAGCGGACCATTTGTTTTTGCCTCACATTTAGAAAACGCCGGGGCCGTCATACCGACCGGCCCCATTTTATCGCGATAAGCCGCCGTGCGGCGCCGGGCTCTTACTTCCCGTTGCTCGCAGCGTTGACGCTCACCTTCACCTGGCGCGGTTTGGATTCCTCGCGCTTCGGCAGGGTGACGGTCAGGACGCCGTTCTTGTATTCGGCGGCGATGGCTTCCGCATTCACCGTGTTCGGCAGCGAAAAGCTGCGGCTGAACGAACCATAGGTGCGCTCGACTCGCAGGAAGTTTTCTTCGGATACCGATTTTTCAAACTTGCGCTCCCCGCGAATCGTGAGCAGGTTGTTCTCGACGCGCACGTCGATGTCCTTCTCGTTCACCTCCGGCAAGTCAGCCTTGACCACCAGCTCATTGGGGGTCTCGTAAATGTCCACCGCCGGAGCCCAGGTTGTCAAAGCCGATTCCTCGGTCTGATTTCGGAACGATTCGTTAAAAAGCCGGTTGAATTGATCCTGCAAAGTGGAAAGCCCTCGGAAAGGTTCGAGCCGAGCAATTGTGTTCATGGAGTCCTCCATCCATTCATTTTCATGATGTAACTGCATGCACATCATAAAATATTAGTGTATTAATGTCAAGTATTTTATTGCCCGTATCGATTTCCCCGGAAATCTCCTAACTATTTCTAATTTAATGGCTTACAGACCGCCTGCAAACATCTATTTGCACTTCTCTCCAGGAATGCCTTATAGTCTCGCCACTCACCATGCTCCTTTCCGAATTCCAATTCGACCTTCCTGCGGAACTCATCGCCCAACAGCCGCTCCCCGAGCGGGATGCTTCGCGAATGCTCATCCTGCCTCGGCAAGAACAAGCTTGGCGGGACTCGAACTTTCGTTCGTTTCCTGATCTTCTCAGGGGCGATGAGTTGATAGTGGTGAACAACGCGCGCGTCATTCCGGCGCGCCTCTTTGGCCGCAGGGCAGGCGTTCGCTCCGAAAAGCCGGGCCGCAATCGCCGCACCGCGCGCGAATTTCTCTCCTCCCCAATCGAAATCCTCTTGACTAGGGAAATCGCTCCCAACGAGTGGGAAGCTTTGGTCCGGCCCGGGCGCAAGATTCGCGTGGGAGAGCGCATCGAATTCGGAGACGGAGATCTCATCGCCGAAGTGCTTGGACGCGGCGAGTATGGGCTGCGCCGAATTCGCCTGACGGCGAAGGAAGGGATTACCCAGGCGATCGAACGTCTTGGCCACGTTCCGTTGCCGCCTTACATTTCGCGGGAAGACCAACCGGCGGACCGCGAGCGCTACCAGACGATTTTTGCGGATCACCCGGGAGCTGTGGCGGCGCCGACCGCCGGCCTGCACTTTTCTCCAGCGATTCTGGAAAGGCTGCGGCAGCGAGGCATCGAAGTAGCCGCCATCACGCTGGACGTCGGCCTCGGCACATTTCAGCCCATCCATGAAGAGGAGATCGAGCGGCATCAGATTCATTCCGAGCGCTACGAAATTCCCGAAGCCGCTGCCGCCGCGATCTGCAAAGCGCGCCGCGAAGGAAGGCCGATCCTTGCGGTGGGCACAACCGTGGTGCGCGCGCTCGAGGACGCCGCGGAAAAGTCCACCGCGCGGCACGGCGAAAATTGGGATCCGGCGAAATCCCTTGTCGAGCCGGGCGCCGCGGAAGCCGGCATATTCATCAAGCCCGGCCATACGTTTCGCGTGGTCGATCAGCTTCTGACGAATTTCCATTTGCCGCAATCCACGCTGCTCATCCTGGTCAGCGCATTCGCCGGACGCGAGCTCATCTTGCGAGCGTATCGCCACGCCGTCGATGCCCGCTACCGCTTTTACAGTTACGGCGATTGCATGTGGATCAGGTAGTTTTCCCCGCGGCTAACGACCGTTTCGCGGTCCAGGTCCCGTTGGTTACAATAGGTTCCTTGCGCGGCATCTGACCCGCCTGCAAACCTGATTCAATGTGGCCGGCCTCACTGCGCTTTTCGTATTTTCGGCACATGTTAGATGCAGCCTGAGCGGTACCCCAGAGTCATCGGGAGAATGCCATATTGCTCGGGTTGGTCGGCATCGCGTGGCTTGTCGCAGTGAAATTGTTCCTCGTTTTTTTCGACCGCTATCTCTTCCGCAAGTAGACCTAACTTGTGCAAATGAGCGCAGTGAACCCGCGCGGACGCGACGCAGGTCCATTCAATTTCTGGCAGGCAGGATCACCGCAATCCCGCTTAAGAGGCATTTCCCAAGCTGCGCATGCGCCATCCCAGATTTCGTCTATAATCGGGGCGGGTCGGGGGTGTGGGCCGGGCACGTCACATGGGCATCTCATAAACGATGCGATTTCTCCTCTTAAGTGATATTCATGCGAACGTTACTGCGCTCGATGCGGCCCTCGATGCAGTGAAGGGGCAATGGGAACGCATTTTCTGCCTGGGCGACATCGTCGATTACGGACCCGACCCGGACCAGGTAGCCGAGCGCGTCAAGGCGCTTTCACCCGTCATCATTCGCGGCAATCATGACAAGGCCGTCGCGGGGCTGACCGACCTGGAAGATTTCAACCCCCTGGCGCAACTTGCTGCACTATGGACGCGCCAGCAAATGCGGCCCGAGAACCTGGAATACATCAAACGATTGCCTGCCGGGCCGGTTTCGGTGGACGGCATTACGCTGGTTCACGGAGCGTACGAGGATGAGGACGAATATGTTTTCGTCCCGGGTCAGGCTATGGGCGGGCTTCTGGAATCGCCCACGGATGTAACATTTTTCGGGCACACGCATCATCAAGGCGGGTTTTCCTATCGCGCGGGGCAAATCGGCATGATTCAACTCCGCCCGGATCATGGCCCGAAGTTTGCCGCCCTGCGGCTGGAACCGGGGACGCGCTATTTGCTGAATCCCGGCTCTATCGGCCAGCCAAGGGATGGAGATCCGCGCGCTGCCTTCGCCATCGCCGACCTGGATCATCACATTATTGAATTTTGGCGTGTGCCGTATGATATCGCCGCGGTTCAAAAACGCATGGAGAAGGCCGGCCTGCCTTTTCCGCTGATCGAGCGGCTCGGAGCGGGCCGCTAGTGGCACAGGCTTCAGCCTGTCGGGGTTCGTCTTAGCAGGACCAAACCCCACAGGCTGAAGCCTGTGCACGAATCGAAACGAGGAGGAATTCCGACTTGATCCCCACGGAAGAACGCAGCCGACTGCCGGTCGCATTTCTAGTCGGAATCGTCATCGTCGCGTTACTGGTTAGCGCGGCCGTGCTGTACAGCCGGTATGCCAAACCGGCCGAATCGGAAGACGACAAGCCGTTGCCAATGGGGCCGGCCGAGCATGCCTACGCGCCGCAAATCCATTTCCTCGAGCCCAAGATGAGCCGCGCGGCCAATTTTTTGAATCAGGAAGTGACCTACGTGTTTTGCGCGGTTGAGAATGGCGGCGACCGCAAGATCCACCAGATTGAAATCACCATTGAATTTCACGATCCCTTCAACCAGGTGATCTTGCGAGACAAGCAGCGCCTGTTTCTTCCGACGGCCCCGCCCTTTCTTCCCGGCCAGCAAAGGGACGTGCAGATCCCGTACGAACACATTCCCGCGCAGTGGAACAACGTGTATCCCTCGATCGTCGTGACCGGCCTCGCGTTCAACTAGCCACCGAACCGCGCGGTTTGAAAGCCACGATCATACGCTCGCCTGTCACGAAAAATGACTTCCTCTTTTCGCCTTCCTATTCGATAATGCGCGGCGATGGAGCTGGCCGCCGAATTGCGTCGCGCCCTTGATGGACTGTGCGCCATCGGTGCGCCCGAAGTGCGTGAAAATGGGGAATGGCTGGCGGGACTCGAAGGCGTGCAATACGAGGTGAGCGCGCAGGGCGATGCGGCGCTCTTGCATTTGTGGAGCGCCCAACAATCCCTGGTTCGCCGCGTGCTCCGCGTTGCGGAAGATTCTCACGATCGCGTCGTGCTCGAAGTCAGCCGCTTTGGCTACTCGAGGCACGCGCAGCTTGAATTCGTCGCGGGCGTCCCTCGCGAATCGCGCCGCGTCGAGCGCGAGCAATTTTCCAGCCGCCTGCGCAGAATCCTGACAGATCATTTCCCCGATGAAACCGTTGAGTCGCTGGCGACTTCCGCGGACCTGCACCATTCCATTTCGGGTTCGTACACACGAGGCCTCGTGCGCCGCGGTTCGGAGGCCTGCGCCGTGCTAGCGGCTTCACCGAATGAAGAAGGCGCAACGATCGACGGGGCCCTGACGTTCGGCCTGATCTGGCTTCAGCACACGCGGGATCGCGCGCGGCGATATTCGGTTCGCGGCTTGCGGCTGTTCTTGCCGCGCGGCAGTTCCTCCATCACTGCCCATCGCATGGCCGCCCTGGCTTCTCCTCAGGAAGTCGAATTATACGAATATGAGCCGGTGTACTGGCGCGTGCGGCGAATCGCTCGATCGAGCGCGGGCAATTTGGCCACCTGGATTGTGCCGCGCCGCGAAATCGAGCAAGCCATTGCCGCCGCGATGCCCTTGGCCGAACGTATCCGGCGCCTGGCCCCCGATGCGATCCGCGTGGGCGTGGCTCCGGCAACACAGGAAGTGACGCTGCGCTTTCGCGGACTGGAGATTGCGCGCTGGCGTCTTGCCGAGATGTGGTATGGCCTTGGCGACAGCCAGAATCCGCTGACCGCGGAAAAGTGGCCCGCTCTCGAAGCGCTGGTCCGGCAACTCGAAACGCACCGTCATGCGCTGGCTTCGGACACCAAACAGCGGCTCTACCGGGCGCAGGCGGAACGCTGGCTGGAAACCATGGTGGCCGCCGACCCGTCGCGAATCGATGCGCGGCTCGATCCGCGGCACATTTACGCGCAGGTTCCCGCGTTTTCATCAGGAGACCGCGGCATTATCGATTTGCTGGGAGTCACGCGGGACGGACGCCTGGCCGTTCTGGAACTGAAAGCATCCGAGGATATTCACCTGGTGATGCAGGCCGTCGATTACTGGCTGCGCGTGCGCTTTCATCACGATCAGGACGACTTTCGCCGCTACGGATATTTCCGGGAGGTCCCGCTGAACGGGAAGCCCCCCCTATTGTTCCTGGTGGCTCCCGGATTCCGGTTTCATCCTTCTATAGATATCGTATTACGATACTTATCCCCGGAAATTGAAATCGCGCGAATCGCCCTGGCGGAGAACTGGCGCCGTGGTTTGCGCGTCGTCTTCCGGCAATAAGGACGCGCGAATGGCAATGTCCCGCGATATTTCCAAAAAGAGGGCGTAAAAAAAGAGAAGCAGCCTTGGCAGAGCCAACGCTGCTTCCCGGGGTGTGTCCTTGAAGTGGTTTGTCTAATTAGACGCTAGGAATATGAAAAGGTTGCACGAATTAGAAAAATTTTAGATGAATGACAGATTTTTGTTTCGCGGCGAAACTACGGAAATCCCTGTATGGATTCAAACCTCAGTAAAACAAATACTTGCGCCACTTTTCGTCTTTGTTCCCGATCAGCCGCATCAACTGCCGGGAGGTGTGCAAGGTAAAAGGGCGCGGCCGGCGCGCCAGGGCCAGCCCGGCCTCTTCGGGCGTCCGGTCACCCTTCCTGTTATTGCACTGGTAGCAGCATGCCACCAGATTCTCCCAGGAGGACCTTCCGCCACGAGAGCGGGGCACGACATGGTCCAGTGTCAACTCAGAGGCGGGTAGTATGCGTTTGCAGAACTGGCACGTATTGCGGTCCCGCAGGAGGATATTCTTCCTAGAGAGCGCGCGAGTCTGCTGGGGGATGTGCCGGTAGGCCAGGAGGCGAATCACCGAAGGCACCACCAGCGACCGGGAAGCCGAGTGCACCTTGGCGTCATTGATTTCTTCCGCCTGGGCCACGCCCTTGAGCATCAGGACCATGGCGCGGCGGACGGCGGTGACGTTGATCGGCTCAAAGGTCGCGTTCAGCACGAGGACCGGGTCCTGCATAATGGCCGGTTTTCGAACGGCCGGGGGTACAGCACCCGGCGGGCGCGCGTCCCCCAGGACTTCCGGCGAGAGCTTCAGCCGGGGAGGCCTACCGAGTTGGCCCGGTGGTTTCATTCTCCAAAGTTCTGGCTCGGCCATCCGGCTTCGGAAGCCGACAAATGAGGCAACGCCCTTGCTACGGTTAGACCTGCCACCCGGGCAGCCCCAGCCCCTTTGAGGGCCCGTGCGCAGGCGTCCAAAGTAGCCCCAGTTGTAAATACATCATCTACCAGTAAAAGCCGCAACTTGTCAACCTGAGCGGTTTTATGTGTAGCATAAGCGCCACGAACGGTTTCCCAGCGTTCCCGGCGGGTCAGGCGAAGCTGGTTCGGCCGGGGCCGCGTGCGCACTAACAGATAGGATCGAAAAGGGATACCAAGCATGCGCGCCAGCGGTTTGGCGATCAGCTCGGCCTGGTTATATCCCCGCTCCCGCAATCTTCCTCGATCGAGAGGCACCGGAACAACGGCATCCGCGGTGAAATCCGCCGGTTGACGTTCCATTAGGCCGGCCAGCCGCCGGGCGAACCACACCCCCAGCGGAGCCACGTTTCCGTACTTGAGCAGCAGAATTGCTCGAGCCATGCGGGTGGTGTAAGCGCCAAAGCTTCGCGCAAAGTCAAAGGCATACCTGCCGTTCCGGCAAAGGTGGCACTGAGGCTGCGAAGTCCCACCGACAACGGCGGCTGAAACGATAGGCCTGCCGCACTGCGCGCAAAGCGGCTCGGGGAGCGTTTGCGTGAGGGCCTCGATACAGGCGTGGCAAAACGGTATAACACTGCCAGTATCGAGGATCCCGCCGCAGATTCGGCACGTCGCGGGAAAGACGACGGAGGCCAGCGCCTCGCGCATTCCGCGGAGATGGAGGCGAACGGAATTGGCAACCCCGGCCACAGTGCGCCAAGCCTACGCCGGAAGGCGCTTCAGGGGAAGCAAAATGTGGCACGATTCGTGCCAAAGGTCTGAGTGGCGCATGCTTCAGCTTGCGGGATTTGGTCCTTAGACGAACGAACCCCCGCAAGCTGAAGCGTGCGCCACGCCTGCCGCCCACAGGCTTCAGCCTGTTCCGCCATGCCCCTGAAGGGCTCCACGCAAATGTACGCGAATTTACAGCAGGCCTTGCTCGTGCTTCTCCGCGCAGTTCACGCAATAGCGCGCCCAGGGAACCGCCTCCAGGCGCTTTTGCTGAAGTTCCTCTTCGCACTCGACGCAACTACCGTAGGAACTGGCTTTGATACGCGCCAGCGCTTCATCAATCAACGCCAGCATAGACCGGTCGGTATTGGTCTGCCCGAACAGAAATTCCTTGGTGTAGGAGTTCGCAGCCTTGTCCGCAAGATCCACCGTCGGATCGTCATCCGCAGTCCGGCCTTCTTCCTCGGTCCGGGCAATGGTCTTGATCAATTCCTCGCGCCGTGCCTGCAATTTCTTCTTGTAATAATCTAGACGCTTCTTATCCATGATCGGGGCCCCACTAGTCACCCAAATGCCGCAACTACAAACGCGTGATTGTAGGCCTGCTCTTCACAACTGTCAAGGAAGGGGCATGGCCGTTGCAACCGGGCTGAAATGGAAAGAGAACGCCTCCTGTGCGTCCCGAAAAATGCGAGGTAGAAGGGCCTCTACAGGGCCATAACGCACAGGTGCGGTTGGTTTTATAGAGGCCCCGTTTTCAGGGGGACTGGCCTTTACACCGTCCACAATCCCAATGGATGCCCCGCGGGCATGGTGGCATTGTAAAAGATCGTCACATCCCGGTGGCAGTGTTATCTCTATAATAAACATACTTGACGAAGGATCGTTCTACTGCTAATAATCCAATGTCCCCGCCGTGCAGGAAACAGACGTTTAGCCGACTCTAAACAAAGAGCATTCGGATGGCGCCGACCCAGCCCTTTCCCCGAGTGACCCGGACCACCCGCCCGGATGCCCTTCTCCGCAGACTGGCAATTTCGTCCATTCTACAGACGGGACTCATCTTATTGGTTTGTACCGCGGCCCATGCGCAGGGCGGCGTCCCGCTGGTCACGGTCGCCACGGACCAAAGCTCCCTCAATCTCTCCAATCAGTTTGGAATCCCGGCCGGCACAGCCATCAATCAGGCCGGCGATTTCGCATTCGTCGGAAACGGCGGTACCGCTCTCTTTTTGCGCACGGCCGGAGCATCCGCTGCCACGCGGCTCCTTCAAATTGACGACGAGTGCCGGGATTTCGAATAGCCAAATACTTGCAATTCTGCCGACGATCCGTTTGAATTCGAAAAAAGTCCTCCTCTTCGGAATCAGCTATAGCTTGCCGGACGGCTTGTCCCACACCGCGCTTCT
Source organism: uncultured Acidobacteriota bacterium (assembly GCA_963813185.1). Lineage (GTDB taxonomy): Bacteria > Acidobacteriota > Terriglobia > Acidiferrales > UBA7541 > Palsa-360. The sequence goes on along the minus strand of CAWEYA010000013.1, from coordinate 433,707 downwards.
GACATACGACGGAGCGGGTTTCAACACTGTCGCCTCATCGGACAGCATCGCTCCAGGCTCTGGCGGCTTAGCGTATGGGACAAGCCTCGCTCCAATAGGCGTCAACGATAATGGCGACGTTGCTTTTCGAACATCTCCCGCAGGGCTCCCCGATTACACAATTTATATCGTCCCCTCGGGAGCTTCCGTTATACGTGTCGTTGGGCCGGGCGATCCCAGCCCACCAATTCCACCTATATGGCCTGCGGTCTGCCCTAATCCATCGATTTGCTTTCTTGGCGGACAACCTGCCTTCTTTGCCATCAACCCGCAGTCCGGTATCAACGCGCTTGGGGAAGTCTTGTTTTCCGCCGGCTCTGGGGGCCTCTTTTTGGCCAGCGCCACAGGAGTAAATGCTGTGGGGGCTACGGCCTCTGGAAATTGTGGGGATGGCATCGGCTTCAACGGGATTCTCAACAATAGTGGCTCGGTGGCGATCCGCAGTTCTTTTCCAATTCCGAATGGAACGGGGACGGCGCCAGGAATTTGTGTCGTTCCTCCGGGAAGCGCGCCGGTTGTACAAATTCTTTCCGGAGCGGCTGTTCCGTCTCCAGTTGGCGGGACTCTCGCGTCTCCGTCTTTGCTCGGACTGGACGACTCCGGGAACGTAATCCTCACATCGGGCACTCAAGCGACCGGGCCGAGTTTCGCATTGCTTCGATATCACCTGGATGGAAGCATTGATGTGGTGGCTTATGGCGGCGAAACAGCACCCGGTGCGACCGGAAGCACGTTCGAATCCTATTTTGAAGGGGTCTCGGTTGCGGCGAATGGGCTTGTCAGTTTTGAGACTATTTTGACATCGGGTCCAAGCGCCATCTACCAGCAATCAGGAGCCGGGGCACCCGTGCTATTGGTGATGGATGGGCAAACGGCGCCGCTTTCGGGCGGGGCCACATTCAAGCTGTTCACTCCAGAGGGCACGAGCACGCTGGCGAGCGGCGCGACTTACTTTTCCGCTACGACACCAAGTGGCTTGCCTTATTTCGCGGCATTCCTCGGTGCACCAAGCAGCATCCATCCGTTGATGACAACGGACGATTCGCTTCTCCCGGGATCCAAAGTCACTCTCATTACCCGCCGCCCACAAGCGGCTGGTCACTTCGTAGGATTTGGCGCGCAAGAGGCGGGCGGGTTCCTCGCTTTGTTCGTCACCGATCTTTCCAGCGGCACCACCCAACGAGTGGTCACGCGAGGAGACGCCGCGCCCAGGACAGGTGGTGTAATCAGCGCGATCGGGCGATATTCTTACATGAATACGAATGGCCAGATGGTCTTCGCTGCAACCATTGCGGGAGGGGCTGTCAACCAGGCGATTTTCCTTTGGTCGCCGTCGACCGGGTTGGCGAAAGTCGTCGCCGTGGGTGATGTATCGCCGATCCCAGGGGCGACATTTTCTCAACTATTGACGCCGTCCTTATCCACATCGACGATAAGTTCGGCGGCCACCCTTTCACCTTTGAATGATTCTGGTCAGGTCGTCTTCACCGCAACTTACTCGGGAACAAAGTCAGGCACCGGCGTGTTCCTTTACCAAGCGGATGGGACGATCGCGAAGATTTACGCAAATGGCGACCCGATTGTATCGAATGACCCTTTCCCCGATACCGCATTCTTAGAACCTGGAGTGTTCCTCAACCAAGCGGGGCAAGTTGCATTCCAAGTGCTGTTTGAATTCGTGGACCCGGCGAAACTGCCTCTTAGAACGAATGTGTCCTTTGGACTATATGTTGGCTCGGCAACAGCTTCTCCTGCGCTGGCTTTCACAGCTGGAGCTACAGTGCCCGATTTACCTGACGGAGGATTTCTAAACGCGATCAACTTTGTGTCCAATTTCAGCGACAGTGGCCAGCTTTTGTTTACGGGGCTGGATTTCCCGACCGGTGTCACGACAACCCACTCCGTACCCGAATACGGATTGTTCAGCGCCAGCACTTTTGGCGGAGCCCAGGTTGTTGCTCTGAGCGGACAGCAGGCTCCCGGCGCGGGTACTGGCACCTATTCCCTGGAGACAATTATCAAGCTTGCAGCAAATGTGACGGGAACACAGGGCATTGATTTTGCGCTGGGTAACGGGTCGGGAGATTTTGCATTCCGTGCGGGAATTACAGGAGGAACAGCCGACTCCGGATATTTCCGTCTCCTGTTGAGCGGCCCGAATGCAGGCACCATTCAACCGGTCGTGTTTCAAGGACAAGCCGTGCCGCAGGCGGGTTCCTCTACAGGCGGCGGTGGCTTAGGAACTTTTAATACAATTCCTCCTCCTGGCACTCAGGACGCCAACTTCGCGATCGGACCGGACGGATCGCTCGCGTTTGTGAATGGATTCACCAACGGCTCTAGCCCATCGGAAGGGATTTTCGTGGCGCAGCGGAACGGGACAATTTTGAGAGCCCTTGCTTCCGGTGACAGCGTGCCGGGCGTTGGCACCGTGAACGGAATCTCCATGAGCCAGGGACTTGCGGCAGGCGACCCCGGAAAATTTGCTTTCTGGGCGGGAATACAAGGAGGGAGCACGCAGCAGGCCATCTTTGCAACCGCGATCCCTCAAGGGGCGGCGACGGTTACTACGGTCAGTCCGTCGCCAAATCCCGGCATGTTTGGCCAAGTGGTCACGATTACGGCCACAGTCTCCACGACGCCCACCGGAACGCCGACTGGCAGCGTTAGCTTTCTTGATAATGGAATTTTGCTGGGTACAAGCACGTTGGGCGCGGGGCAGGCGACGCTTAGCATTTCTTCGCTGGCAGTTGGCTCACATTCGATTACCGCCCAATATTCCGGGGACTCGAATTTCGCCTTGAGCAACTCTGCGGCAAAACCATTAGTGATAACACCTCGAACGACAACGACTACGCTCGCCTCTTCGCTGAATCCCGCAGTCGGCGGACAATCGGTCACGTTCACGGTGGCGGTGACAATGTCCGCCGGGGGCGCTCCCACGGGCACGGTTACATTTTTCGATGGCGGAACGGCTATCGGGACGGGGACACTCGATGGCAGCGCTGCGGCGACGCTGAGCACAACTTCTCTGAGCGTGGCTTCCCATTCGATCACGGCCAGCTATGGCGGCGACATGAATTCCGCAACCAGCGCATCGGCTGCCTTGATGGAGACAGTGTCCATCGCTGCGATTGTGCCGCCTTCCGCGCCGCCTACTGTTACCGCAGGGCAGAGCCTCAATATTCCCTTAACGCTGTTTGGCGCGCCGGGTTCGAATCTGGTGTTTACGCTGAGCTGTTCGGGGCTGCCAGCCGCCACTTCCTGCATGTTCGGGTCAAACCCCGTATCCGCAGGCCCGCCGCCAAGCGGGACAGGCCTCCAACTGACATTCTCCACAACGAAAAGGTCAGGCATCGTCCCAGGCGGAACTCGAAGAGGACCGATCTCGCTTTGGGGTTTGGGACTGGCCGCACTGCTTGCCGCGCTCTTCGCTGCAGCCGCTCCGCCCTGGAGGCGAGCGCCTCGCTGGCGGCTCGTGTCCTGCGCCAGCTTGGCGACGTTCGTTCTGGCTCTCGCGATGGGCGGATGCGGCGCGTCCAGCTACAGTTCGAACACCCCAGTTACCCCAGGGACACCCGCAGGCCCCGCGGCAATCACCGTCACCGGCGCATCGGGCGCGACGACGATTTCCACCGTCGTGAATGTGACTGTCAAATAAGGGGGCAATGCGGCGCCAAGCGGTTCGCGACAGGAAGGGCCGCCGGATTTTTCGAAACGAAATGTGGATTCTATGTATCTGATGGTATTGCCGGGCCTTTGCGCCGTGCTATACTTTGTGACCCATCCCTACCCGAGACGAAATGCCAGGCGGAGGAAGGGTTGGACGGAAGAAGCCGGCGCGGGGCCAGGGAATTTGGGGCTGGATTTGCGCGATTCTTGGAGGTGGGTTTATCGCGGAGCGGAGTTTTCGGCAAGCAGACCGGATTCGGGTGAACGATCGAATCCGGGCGCGTGAAATTCGCGTGGTGGACGAGGATGGCGGGCAATTGGGCGTGATGCCGCCGTTCGAGGCGATTAAGCTTGCCCGGGAGCGGGGGCTCGATCTGGTGGAAATTTCGCCGACCGCCGACCCGCCGGTTTGCAAGATCACCGACTACGGAAAATACCTTTACCAGACCAATAAGAAGGCGCACGAGCAGCGCAAGCACCAGAAGGGCTCGCAGCTCAAGGAAGTGAAGTTTCGTCCCGCGACCGCGGAACACGATTACCAGGTCCGCAAGAACCAGATCATCCGATTTCTCGGCGAGGGCCACAAGGTCAAAGCGATGATTTTTCATCGCGGGCGCGAGATGGCCCATCAGGAAGTGGGCCGCGCGAAAATGCACCGGCTGCTGGGGGAAATCGCCGATCACGCGCTGGTTGAAATCGGCCCGCGCATGGAAGCGAATGTTTTGATGGCGCTGCTGGCGCCGAAACGCGGCGGCGGGGCGCCGGTGAAACCGGCGGGCGCTACGGCAGGCGGGCAGGCCTGAGAAGGACAGGCTTTTTACCCTGAGAATCACAAAGGGCAGCCTGTAGCGTTTCGCATCCACTAAATTTCTTAAGCGCCTAGACGAAAACCAGACAGGTTGCCCTTCGTGATTCTCAGGGTAAAAAGCCCGTCCCACTTGGAAGAATCATAGAGAGGAAACGTTCGTGGCCAAAAAGGCAAAGAAGCTCAAGCTCAAGACGCATCGCGGCGCCGCCAAGCGCTTTAAGATCACTTCGACCGGAAAAGTGATGCGCATGCATTCCGGCAAGCGGCACCTGCTGGGAACCAAGAAAGCCAACCGCATGCGCCGCCTGAAAAAAATGAAGCTGGTACATCCGGCCGACGCCGGCAACGTGCACAAGATGTTGCCGTACGGCTGAAGAGACTGCGGAAAAAAGTAGTTTAACGTCATCCCGAGCGAAGCGAGGGATCTGCTTTTTCGCCAATCCCAAGTAAAATGCAGATTCCTCGGGCAAACCGCGCCCTCGGAATGTGGGTCAGGGCTTCAGCCCTGACAAAAAGGTTTGGCTGCAATGGGCTTTAGCCACCGGAGCTTCAGGGCCTAAAGGCCTGCGATAGGTAGGCTGTGAAGTCGGACCTGAAGGTGCGACCCACAAAACATGTTTTGATTTTTTTGCTGCGCCAGGCAGAGCGCAACCCGCCACGGTGGGCCTGCCGGCCGGCGGTCCGGTCCAGACAGAAAGAGGGCCGGGCCAATGCTCGCGAAAATTTCGCATAACGCGAATTTTTCGTTGAGCTTCTAAACACGCCGTGGAGACGCTCTCGCTTTCCGATGGGGCGCCGGTTCCCGTGCGCGGGGACTCGCCTCGATGCTGCGGATCGCGCTGCGCCTCCGCTCGCGGTGAACCCTCGCGGTGAACCGCACTGGAGAAAATAAAATGGCTCGAGTCAAACGCGGAACCAAACGCCGCGCGCGCCGCAAGAAATATTTGAAGCGCACCAAGGGATTTTTTCTCACAAAATCCAAGCTCTACCAGTCCGCCCAGGAAGCGGTGAATCGCGCGGAGCGTTATTCCTACCGCGATCGCCGCGCCCGCAAGCGCCAGTTCCGCAGGCTGTGGATTCAGCGCATCGGCGCGGCGGCCCGCAACGCGGGAATTTCCTACAGCCAGCTGATGCACGGGCTGAAGGCCGCGGGCGTCGAGATCGACCGCAAGATGCTGTCCGATATCGCCGTGAAGGACGCCGCGGGTTTCACACAGCTGGTCGAGCAAGCCAAGGCTTCGCTCGGAGCAAAAGCCAAGGCGTAGCCAGTCCATATGGCTACTGGACTGTGCAACGTACCGGGTCGTCTTATTATCGCCGTGGCTAGTTGAATCTCAATCAAATGGGAGCTGCTGCCATGGAAATCATCTTTGCGTGCAGTTGGTGTAATTTCTTTTCTTCCAATCGAGTACGATGGATCTTAATGCACAAATCGGAAAGAGCCTAGACGAACTTGGCGTGACTAGGTCGGAGCATGTGTATCAGCTTTTCTCCGAACTACGATCTAAGTTCGACTCTGAACTTTTCTCGGTTGTAACGGGGGCATCCACAGCGGGCATAGATGAAGTCGGCGCAAAGTGGCTTAATCCTCCAATCGGAATTCTTCCGCTTATTTACGGAAAATGGGTCCATAACAACTCCTCGCACACGAGGGAGTCTGCACAAAGAGCCTACCTCCACTTGCGGACGCATATTATCGTAGGTCTTGAGGCGGTTAAGACCTTTGAGCAATTGGGTATCACCGACCCCGGAGCCGTGGTCGCGCAGTTTCATAAGCTTCGACAGCACTTCGACGATGACATCGCTTTGGACCAAGACGAGATTGATTTCGGAATCACCCGGGTGAATTGGTTGGGACGCAAGACCGGGATCCTGACTTGGGTGTCAGATTATTGGGTCAAACGGGCTCAGAATGAACTGAAGCGCTCTGCGGGCCAGTCCTTCAACGAATTAAAGTCATATATTGAAACAGCCTCCGTTTACACCCCCAAAGAAGTTTCGATTGAAGAAGACCTCTCGCTTCCCGGCGTGGTGCGTCCGCTCGGCTCGCGGCACCCGCTGCGGCAGACGTTTGAGGAGGTCGAACGAATTTTTCTTTCGCTCGGCTATTCCGTGGTTGCCGGGCCGGAGATGGAAACTCCTTACTACAATTTCGAGGCGCTCAATATTCCCGAGCACCATCCCGCGCGCGACAACATGGACACGTTTTATATGGCCGCGCCAGCGGGCGCCGCGCCTCTCTTGCTGCGCACGCACACTTCGCCCATGCAGGTGCGCACTATGGAAAAGCAGCAGCCGCCCGTGCGCATCATCGTCCCCGGAAAAGTCTACCGCCGCGATAATCCCGACGCGACGCACGGCTTCATGTTCAACCAGATCGAAGGCCTGGCCGTGGACACAGATATCACGTTTTGCGATTTCAAGGGCACCGTGGAATATTTCGTGCGCGAATTTCTTGGACCAAAAGTGAAGACGCGACTGCGCCCGAGTTATTTTCCGTTCACCGAGCCTTCGGTGGAAGTCGACGCAACGTGCGTGTTCTGCGGCGGCAAGGGCTGCAACGTCTGCAAGCAATCCGGCTGGATCGAGCTGTTCGGCGCGGGCATGGTCGATCCCGCCGTCTACGGTTTCGTGAATTACGACGCGAAAAAATTTTCGGGCTTCGCCTTCGGCATGGGCGTCGAACGCCTGACGCAGCTGAAATACAACATCAACGATTTGCAGCTGTATTTTCAAAATGACGTGCGCTTCCTGCGCCAGTTCGCGTAGCGCCGCCGGAATGATGCACCTCGCACAGCGAAGTGCGGCGCGAGGTTTTGGCTTGCGGGCCTGGATTTGTGGGTCGGAGCTTTAGGTCCGACATCAGCGGCCTGAATAGTTGGGCTTTAGCCCCTGAAGTTTCGACACCCGAACAATTGCGTCAGCGGCTAAAGCCGAATTGAGCAATGCATTTATGTCACGGCTGAAGAGGCTGCGGAAAAAAGTAGTTTAATGTCATCCCGAGTGAAGCGAGGGATCTGCTTTTTCACCAATCCCAAGAAAAAAAGCAGATTCCTCGGGCAAACCGCGCCCTCGGAATGACACTTTTGGAATTTTTCCGCAACCTGTGAAGCCGTGACTCACAAGGATTGTTTTCCTGAGGCAGATCAATTGGCTTCGGGGACAAAAATTGCGAACGATGAAAGTTCTCTACAACTGGCTGAAAGAATTCGTCGAGCTGGCGGCGCCGCCGGAAGAACTGCGCACGCGGCTCTCGCTTTCCGGCACGGCGATCGAAGCGTTGGAGCAGACTGTGGCAGGCCCGCTGCTCGACGCCGAGCTGACGTCAAACCGCGCCGACTGCCTGGGGCACTTCGGCATCGCGCGAGAAGCTGCGGCGCTCTACGGCTTGCCGCTCAAGCGCGTCGACCCGCGCCCGCGAGAATCCGCGGAACAAGTTGCGGCCGCGACGCGCGTGCAGATTGACGCGCCCGAGCTGTGCGGGCGCTACACGGCACGCGTTCTGCGCGGTGTAAAGGTCGGGCCGTCGCCCGACTGGCTGCGCCAGCGCCTCGAAGCGCTCGGGCAGGCTTCCATCAACAACGTGGTGGACGCGACCAATTACGTGATGCTCGAACTCGGGCATCCCTTGCACGCATTCGACATGGACTTGCTGGCCGAGAAGCGCATCGTGGTGCGCCGCGCGCGCCCGGGAGAAAAAATGCGCACGCTCGACGGCATCGAGCGCGCGCTTACAAACGAAATGTGCGTCATCGCCGACGCCACGCGCGCCGTGGCCATCGCCGGAGTGATGGGCGGCGGCGACTCCGAGATTCGTTCGTCGAGCCGCAACATCCTGATCGAATCCGCGTGGTTCGATCCGGTTTCGATTCGCCGGACGTCGAAGGCGCTCGGCCTGCGCACGGAAGCCTCGGTACGTTTCGAGCGCGGCGCGGACATGGAAATGGCGGAGACGGCTTCGCGCCGCTGCGCAGAACTCATTCAGCAATTGGGCGGCGGCGAAATCCTTATGGGCGTGGTGGACGTTTATCCCGGACGCGCCGAGGCGCCGGTGATCGAGCTGACGCGGAAAGAATTTCTGCGCGTGATCGGCGCGGACGTGCCCGATGCGGAGATCGAAGCGATTCTGTCAGGGCTTGGCTTCGCGCCGGCGCGTTCGGATGCGTCGCGAGGCAGCGCGGGCTCGCCCGAAGCCGCATGGAAGTGCAAGGGGCAGTCCTGGCGCGGCGACGTGGCGCGCGAGGTGGACCTCGTCGAGGAGGTCGCGCGAATTTACGGCGTTGACAAATTTCCCGCGCGCCTGCCCGCGGCAAAGCTTCCCGCCGCGCGCCTTGAATCCGCCGAAGCCGACGACCGCCTGCGGGAAATTCTGATCGGTCTCGGCTATCAGGAGATCATCACCATTCCGATCGTGGACGAACCGAGCGATGCGATGTTCCGTCCGGAAGGCGCCGCGCCCGCGCGCATCGCGAACCCCCTCGCCGAAGACGCCTCCGTGATGCGCTCGACCGGAGCGGTGACGATGGCGCGAACCCTGGAATGGAATTTGAACCACGGGCAGCGCAACGTGCGCCTGTTTGAATTCGGCAGGACGTATGGCTGGAAGGGAACGCGGCCCGTCGAGACGCGCATCGTGACACTCGGCGCAACGGGCCTGGCGCGGGAAAAAGGCGTCGCCGAAACCGAGCGCGCCTACGCGTTTGCCGACTTGAAGGGCGACCTCGACCAGATCGGGCATCTCGCGGGCGGCCTCGCATGGAAAGCGGGCGGCCCGGATTGGCTTCACGCCGCGCATGCGGGAACGATTTCGCCGCGAACCGGCGGCGCGGCGGCGCGCTCAATCGGGTATGCCGGGCAAGTCTCGCGGCGCGTTTCCGAACGATTCAAGCTGCGGCAGGACGCGTACATCGCGGAACTGGAACTCGAGCCGCTGTGCGCAGGTTTCAAATCTGCGCGCGCGGCGTTATGCTACAAACCGCTTTCCCGTTTTCCGGCGGTCGAACGCGACTTCTCCCTCGTTCTAACCGACGGAACATCATTTGCCGCTATCGAAGAGGCAATTCGCGCGCTGGGCATCGCCGAAGTTTCCTCGGTTGACGCCGTGGATTTATTTCGCGGCAAGAATATGCCCGAGGGAAAATTTGCGTTGCTGGTTCGCGTGAGGTTTGAGAGCCTTCAGGCCACGCTCACCGAGGCGCAGCTGACGGATTTTTCGTCGCGCATCCTCGCCGCGCTCGAACAAAAGCTCAGGGCGATTTTGCGCGCGTAGCAAGGTTTTTCCAGTAGGACGGGCTTCAGCCTGTCTGGTTTTGATTCCCCCGGAAAAGCGACAGGCTGAAGCCTGTCCTACTAATCCGCACGACGGTTATTCTTTCCCCGGGTAAACAATCACAAAAAGAACCGCAGCGATCCCAAGCACCGCAAACGCGATGACACTGCCTTCCGGCCCCACCGTGCCGCCGGTGAGCCACGAGGGACCATGAAACGAGGAATTCAGCAAGTGGCCGGGCGCCACTAGGCCGCTGTCGGGGGCGGAAAACAGAAACGTCTCGCCCCAATCGAAGGCCGCGTGCGTTCCCACCGCGAACCACAAATTGCCCGTGCGCCGCAAAGTCAGGCAGAAAAACATGGCGATCGCAAACACGCTGAGCGCCCCAATTTTGTCTTCGCCGCCGTTGCGCAGATGCAGCGCGCCGAATGCCACGGAAAGCGCCGTGGCCGCCGGCCAGAATCCGATGCCCGTGGCCAGAGTGAAGAGAGCGTAGCCGCGAAATAAAAATTCCTCGAAGAAGCCGACAAAGAGAAACGCCGCCGCCCAAAGCGCCGCGTAACCCCAAATCGCCGAACCTCGTAACGCCAGGTCCCCGAAGGAATATCCGCCGAGCACGCGAATCAGGAAGATGTTTGCCGCGATCATCGCGATTCCCCACGCCACGCCCTGCCAGAAGCGCGCGCCAAACGCGGCGGTGCGCGGCAGGCCGTAGCCGTCAAAAGGGCGGGCTTCGAGCATTCCCATAATCGCCGCAGCCGCGAAGATAGCGATCACCCCAATTCCATCATGAACGAGCGTGGAGGTTGCCGTGAGGTCTCCGTCGGCGATTTGCGGAAGATGCAGCGCCGTGGTCAGGAAAGTTCCAGCCAAGGTGAAAAGAACAACGAACAGAAGGTAAATCAGGAGGCGCCATCCAGCGCGGAACTCGCGTTCATTCCACAAAATGGCTTTCGCCCCGCTGGCGGGGCCGTCGGGAGGCCCGATGGGCGCTTGCGGCATTGCGCTTTCGGGATTTTGTTCGAGCGTCATGAATTCATTCCGGCTCGCCGTGTTCGGCATAGCGTTTGAGGCGCGCGAGATAATTTTCGTTGCGTCGGGCGACCGCATGCCGCGTCATGAGCCAGTCCATCGCTTTGCCCACGAGGCCGGGCATCGAGTAGTCGCTGCGCATGCGCACAACCGTTTTCGGCGTTTGCCGGGACGAGGATTCGCCGACTTGTTCCAGCTCCCAGCGTTCCGATCCCTTGACGCCGTAGCGGTCGCTGAAATGCCACTCGAAGAGGCGCGCCTCTTGCAGCGCCGTCACCACCGCCGTGTGCGAGACTTCGCGCCGGCCCAAATGCCCGGTGACGCGCACCTTCTGCGCAAGGGCAAAGTCCGAAGCGCCGTCCTGCACTTCCAAACACGCCTGCATGTCCGCGCCATACCAGTAAGGCATGCGCTGCGGCACGAAAAACGCAAATACCACTTCCGCGGGAGCCGCAATCTGCACCGAGATTTCGATACGCGCCATGGAACGCGCGCTACTTTATCACGAGCGGGGTTCGAGCAAAGAAAAGCGGTCCAGACAAACTAACCGGCGATGTTGCGCGCCGTTGTGAAACCTGGCGAAACGACGTTTCGCAAGACAGTGGCACACGTTTCAGCATGTGGGGTTTCGGCCTTGCAAGGACCAAAACCCACAGACTGAAGCGTGTGCCACTATTAGCCCCCAACTTAAACCTTGGGAAAGGCAATCGCTGCGGCGGCCAGGATGTGGCGGCTGCGGCGTTCCTGCACGAAGACGACGGCGCGCAGATTGGCGCGGTTCCACTCGCGCGCGGAATGCACCGCAACGCTCGAGGAAAATCCCGCGGTCGCTGCGTCTATTTTTCCGAGCGGAGTGAGCAGCCTGACGACGCCATTATGCTCGAGGCCGCGGCCGGCGTTTTCTCCGCGCTTCACGTCGGAGTGCAGCATATTTTCCGATACCGCAAGATACACCCGTTGGCCCTCACGCTCCGCCGTGTTCTCCAGCGGTTCGATGTGAATTGTCAGAACGTCGTCTTTTTCCCACGAGAGCCGCACAGCCGGTTTCGGCGCCTGGCTCGCGTTCCGTACGGCCCGCAGTGCCTCCGAGTCCGAACTGCCGACAAATTTCGCCCGTCCGTCCACGACCATTTGCGGCGTATAGACTTCGTTGCCGGCGAAAGTCTGGTCGTATTCGTTCTGGCGCTCTGTGGCGGCCTCGGAAGAAAAAGGATCCTTCCAGCCGAGCCGGTCCCAGTAGTCCACGTGCTCTTCCAGCGCGATAATGTCGGCGCCGCGAACCGGCTGCGTTTGCCCGAGGCGCGAAAGCAGCGCATCCGCCGGCGGGCAACTCGAGCAGCCCTCGGAAGTGAACAGTTCGACGAGGACCGGCGTGGACGCTGTGTCCTCCGAATGAGCCGGATGTGTAGTGTCCCAGGCTTCGGGCGCGGCGGAAGCGGAGCCACCAGGCTGCCGAGCCCACCATACGAAGAGTAAAATCCCAACCGCAAAAACCGTTAGCGAACTCAACCGAATAAGCAAGGAACTTCTCCTGAACAAATCCACTACGCGTCACTGACAAAAGCGTCTCAAATCTTAGTACGGAATCCTCGGGTTTTTGGATGAATGTCGGAATTTCGCCGGAGCCTCACGGCGCTTAGAGATCACACCAGGCTTGTCGGGATTTTACAGCGTAGGTCTAATATCGAGCTTCAGATCACCACGCTCTCGCTGGCCAGACTCAATGAAGTGCCCATCTTTCCACGCATACCGCACGCGGATGTATCCTTCGGAGCAACAATCCCCAATGCGCCGTTCTGCGTCGGCGAAGTCTAAAACCAAAAAGCGATCTTCAATCTTGACGTTCACTAAACCACCGTCAGCTCTTGAACCGCTTTCCAGCCAAGCGAGAAGGCGTGGCGCGCCATTCTCGAGCTTAAATATATACAGGTATTCCCAGTTCGCAGTCCCGCCCCCACTGTAATTGAGGACCACCGCAGCTTCCTCCGCATTGTCGCGCTCCAGGTCACCGTAATTAACCGACCCAAATCGGAGCAGGGGAGAGTGGTTGGGGTCATCTCCCGGCTCGACTTCTCGTAGGAATCTGTGCGTTCCACCGGTAAGTCTGACTTTAGTTGAGGGTGAAGATGGGATCCAATGCCAATGCTCCAGAGGCCCCCGGGGTTCCCCCAAGGATAAGCAAAATTCTTGAAGTCGATCTGCCGAATGGAATCTGCGCCCGACACAACTATAGCCACCGCCAACATTGCGATCGTGAGGGGAAAATATTGAAATGGGTGGCGCATGCAACAGAACTCCAAAGCGAGAAGGGTACCCAGTAAGGGTGAGGTTAGCTTCTGTTTGCTGGTCTAGCAACTAACTCGGGCAAGATTGTTCAGTTTGAGTTATCACTACCGTCCTTCGCGCGAGCGCCCGTAGCCGCCGAAGTACCAACGCGCCCCGACCGTCGCGTAGAGCCCGTAGGGTCCCGAGGTTCCAAGGTCAAGGCCAGGAGTCCCAGTCCCGATAGGGTTCTTGTACTTGCCGAGCCAGTCCACCTGGTGCTGCGTCACGCGGATTTCGAAATTTTTCGGCAATTCGAAGCCAATCCCAACTGCGCGTTCGAACGCAATCCCGGCCATGGATGCCGTGTATTTGAATTGCGGCACGTTATTCCCAAAGGAAAACGTGGGCGTGAAGAACAGAAACAGGTGGCGCGCCAGGGTTTTCCCGAATGGCTGCACTTCCAGGTAGCCGCCCAGGAGGTAGCGCGCGTAGGCATTGCACGGCGAGTTGGCGCCCCCGGCGGCAATGATGATCGTCTGCGACTGCGTGCAGCGCCCGAGGTCCGGCTCGTTGTGCGGCGGCGCGACTTCATAGTCCACGTAGCCGCGGACCCAGTCGTGCGGGAAAAACATGCGCCCCTCGGGCACGCCCCAGGAAAGCGGCTTCGGCGCCGACGCGGCGGCCGTAGCGGGGCTGGCCACGGTAGCGGTTGCGTCCTGGGCCAGCGCCGGAAATCCGGCAAACGCCACGAGCGCGGCCAGCAACACCATTTCACGAATTCGGTTTTTCAAAGCGGTTCTCCTTTTTCATTCGGCGACGGTTTGGCCGTTTCTTTATTTCTGCGGGCTCGACGTGAAGCCCGCACCCGTCACAAATTCGGGCGCACGGCCCTGGGACCACGGGTCGTACGTCTGCGCAAAGCGCATGCGCTCATCGAGCGGCGGATGATTGTAAAACCAGAATTTCACGGCGGTCGAAGGGTTCGGCTCCTCGAGGTCCACTTCGCCCAGGGTTTGAAACGCGCGCGCCGCCACCACGGGCGCGTCCGGAATCAAACCGTGAATTACTTCCAGCCCGTACTGGTCGGCTTGATGCTCGAGGTGGCGGCTGTAGGCGTTTGATATGGGCGTAAACGCGAACCCGAAAACCGTCAGCAGGAGGACCAGCACTGGAAGCGAAGCCAGATCGTCGGGGCCACGAATCGCCCACGTTTCTCCCCAGCGCGCCAGCGTCCATTGCAGCACGCGATAGGCGAGGTAAAGAAAAAACAGGAGCACGGCGCAGGCAAACAGGATACCGTCGCGCACGTGGTTCAAAACGTAGTGGCCCATCTCGTGGCCGGTCACAAACAGGACTTCGTTCGGGCTCATGCGCCGGATGGTCGTGTCCCAGACGACGACGCGTTTGCTCGCGCCGAGGCCCGTCACGTAGGCGTTCAGTTCCTTGAGTTTTGCGCTGGCGTTCATCTCGAAAATGCGGCTCTGCGGAATCGGGGCGCCGGCGCGGATGGTCATCTGCTCGATGCTCGCGGCAAGTTGCGGCTCGGACCCGGCGAGCGGCGTAAATTTGAAAAACAGCGGCTCAATAATCAACGGCTCAACCACCGCGCCCAGAATGATCAGCGGGACGGCGGCCGTCCAGAACCAGAACCACCACCTTCGCGGGCTCCAGCGAATGACCGCGAACAAGATCCACACCAGCAGAATCCCGATGGCCATCTCCACGCCTTCGCCCTTGGCCCAATCCGCGAGCCACGATCCCCATCCCTGAATCGACTGCTGATATTGCAAGGCCATGCGGTGTTCCCAAATCGCGGTGGGCAGGCTCAAGATATCGAGCGTCAGCATCAGCAATGGCGCGAATACAACAATCTGACCAAAACTGCTGTCGGTCCATTTTGTGGCCCAGTCGCGGTAAGCCGGAGCGATGCGCAGTTGCAGCAGGAGCACCAGCAGGAGGAGTCCATAGGCGACGTCGAGAAAATAAAGCTCATGCCGGGCACGGGCATAGGCGATGGCTTGCGCTTCCTGGCCGGGCGTGAGCGTGTAGCCCTGCACTTGCCCAGCGGAGGACGAGGCGGCGGGCGCTTGCGCGGGCGCAGAGGTTTGCGGCTGCTGCGCGCGGCTCGATGGCGCAGTGAGCAAGCCAGCCACAAAGAGCGGGAAAATCGCGGAGAAAAATGCGGCGGCCCGGTCACTTCGGCGATTCACTTATCTTCCCCCGACGAAGCCGCGCCGGAAAAGAAAGCAGGCGCGGCGCGCGGAGTATGATGCAACGAGCCGCGCGGGCGCAAGTGCGGCGTCGCCTTGCTTTCCGTAGCGCCGGCATCTTGCCGGCAACTTCGTATGCTCCAGAAAAATGCAAAGAGCCGGCCCCTCTTCCATCGGGACAAGCAAGATGCCGGCGCTACCTGAGCCCGAGCGGGCCTGTGCAGCTCTTCAATTGGGATGCGGAGTTTTGAGCGCGTAGTTGCGAATCGCGCCGCCGACCCCGATTCCCGCATGAATGGCGGAAGTCCAGCGCTCCAGGCGGTGATGCCCGGTGCGATGAAACAGGTAGGAGACGCCGATGGAAGCCGCCGTGGCCGACACCTCGATCCCTGCAAACAGCGGATGGTTGTCCACAATGGAGTTCGTCAGGAAGACTTCATTAATCCCGCGACGGCGGAGATTGAGCGTCGAAGCGTAGTCCAGCCCGCGCCCCGCGGCCACGCCCGCGAACAACCAATCATTCTCGCGGTCCCAAAACTTGTGTTCGACCGGCGCGCGCGGAATGGCGGGCTTGATTGCCCCAGCCGTTTTCGATTGCTCCGCCGGAGCGGCGCTGCCGGACGGTTGCGGCGCGGAAGGCGCGTTTGGATCCCTTCCTTCGGCCGGTTGCTGCTGCGCTTGGACAGCGCACGCGCCCACCACCAGGAAAAATGAAGCGGCTACCGCGAACCGTACCCCTTTCCGCATCCGAGGCCGCCCTATCCTTTCATTTCCGCTATCGGAAGCACAGATTGTGGGCAAGCCCGAAAGGGTTGTAAAGGAAGAAAGAAGATTCCGCGGGTAATTTCTCCGCGGGCAGATGGGGGGTTTCGAGGCGCCTGGGCGGTTTGGCAACACCACCACTAGGGATTGTATCTTTTGTCTTGACACCACAAGAACCTCGGCGCAGAATCCCGGCAACTTTTTCCGTCGGCTTCCGGTCCATGGGGACCGCATCCCAGCACACGGAAAAAATGGCGCCGCAATCCAGAGGGGGAAAACGTGCAGTATTTGCCGGGATGGACTGTGCAATGCATCAATCCGGAGTGCGCGGCTCGCGGCCACTGGCTGCGGGCTTCCGACTCCGGAGGAGAACTCTGCAGCAATTGCAGCGCTCCGCTCCACAATGTTCCGCCGCCGCTCGGCCCGCGCTTGCGGATGCGTCCCCGCTCGCTCGGTAGTTACCGTCCACCGAGCCGCTCGCCGGGACGACCGCGGTAATCGGCACGAGTGATCCTCAGGGCCGCTCGTCCCGGTCACTCCGGGACGAGCCGTCCCCGCAATTTCTCATCTTAAGAAATCGGCAGTCCGGAACTCGAGTGGCACAGGCTTTGGAGTGAACCCCTATATTGAGACAAACGGAACTGGCACACTTAGCAGGGAAAGGGGCTGCGAGTGGCCAAGAAACGGTTGCGGAAGTATACGAAGAAGTTCCGACGAATGGCAGTGGAGAGACTAAAGACCTGCGACAACATCGTGGCGTTGTCGCAGGAACTGGGCGTGCATAGGCGACTGCTGTACCACTGGCGAGAGCAGGGGGAGGCATTGGATGGGGGCGAAGATGCGCCAGCCCGCTCCGGTGAGTCCGAACTCCACGAGGAAGTCAGCGCGCTGAAGCAAGCGCTGGCGGAAAAGACGCTGGAGGTGAATTTTTTCAAAGGTGCCTTGCAAAAAGTCGAGGCTCGACGCCGGAACAGCGAACTCACTGGCGCGAAGGGGTCTACGACGAAATCCAAGAGTTGATGCCCTTGCAAGGCAGCCTAAGCATCGAGCGGATGTGTCAGTTGGCGGGGGTGAGCCGCGCGGGTTTTTATCGTTCTCTGCAGGAGCGGGCGCCGGTGGAGGAAGAGATGCAGGCACGGTCGGCGATTCAGGAAATCGCCGTGGAGCATCGGAGGCGCTACGGGTATCGGCGGATCACGGCGGAGTTGCGTCGTCGCGGGATGGCGGTGAATCACAAGCGTGTGTTACGGATCCTGGGGGAAGATAATCTGCTGGCGGTGCGGCGGCGGGAGTTCGTGGCCACCACGGATAGCGATCACCGGTTTCCGGTGCATCTGAATCTGGCCAGGCGCATGGAGCTGACGGGGATCAATCAGTTGTGGGTTTCCGACATCACCTACCTTCGGTTGCAGAACGAGTTCGTCTATCTGGCGGTGGTGCTGGATGCGTTTTCGCGCCAGGTGGTGGGATGGGCGCTGCAGCGCACGCTGGCCGCTCGATTGCCGATCGCGGCGCTGGAACAGGCCATCGCCGAGCGACAACCGCCGCCGGGACTGGTGCATCACTCGGATCGTGGCGTGCAGTACGCGTGCGGAGACTACGCCCAAGTCTTGCAGCGGCATGGGATCATCGCGAGCATGAGCCGTCCGGGGAATCCGTATGACAACGCCAGTTGCGAAAGTTTTATGAAGACGCTGAAGCGGGAAGAGATTTACGCGAACCAGTACCGGGATATGGAACATTTGCTTGCGAACATCGAGGAGTTCATCGAACAGTACTACAATCGGCGCCGTTTACATTCGGCGCTAGGCTACCGTTCGCCGGAGGAGTTCGAGCGCGATGCCAGCGCCACGGGGCCTGGCGCGGGAGCGACCCTGAGTTTTTTCAGGCATGGGGAGATCTATCCGTCCGATGAGCGAAACAACAGAAACGGGGAGCGGCCGAACAGCCGCCCCCCGGCTCATCGTCGGGATGAGTCTCCAGCCGGCTATTCCTCGGCGAGTTGCTCTCCAGCAGAGCTCGCCTCCGCTTCACCAGCCGGGCGTCATCCTGAAGAAGAAGGCGCAGGTTGAGAAGGAAAATCCATCGAATGGCAAGTGTGCTAGTTCCAGTTTGTCTCAGCTGAGGGGTTCACCCCACTTCAGCCCGTGCGGTTTCGTCCGCGCATGGACCAAAACCCACAGGCTGAAGCCTGCGCCACTAAAACATTCTCTGAATCAACGCCTGAAATGGGGAGAGCGGCCGGTGGAGGTCCGGCCGCTCGTGGGGCATGGGCAAATTCAATGTGGATGCGGTCGAGCCGCGGTTATCGGGACCGCGGTTTATCCGCGGTACCGATCAAACACAAGAAAATCAGCACAGCGAGCACCGAGATGAAGACTGCGGGAATCACCAGCGTCCTCGATCCATGTGCGCGGACTTTGCTCGAAGCCCGCAAATTCGGCGAATAGCTTCAAGCACGTGACCATTCTGCCTGCAGAGCCCGCCCGCGCAAATGGATCAAGGGATACATTCGCAGCGGTACCCGCGTACGGTACTTCCTATCCGTAACACTCCGAGATCCGGGATATTTTCGAGGGCGTCGTTGAAATAGTTGGAGATATTGGCCATGCAGACGGCCAGAGTTAGCTCGACGATTTGTCCTTCGTCGTAAAATCTGTGCAATTCCAGGAGCGCGATTTGAGTAGCACAGCCTGTGGGGTTTCGTCGCGTGCAAAAGAAGATTCACCCCCCACAGGCTGAAGAGTCCGTGCGGCAACTCAATTTTGAACAGGCCAGCGGCTGAAGCCGCGTCGATTTTACGTACTTTACGGCACGGCTGAAGCCGTGCCCTACAAAGATTTAGAAGTTGCCACACGGACTCTGAAGCGTGTGCCACTCGGACCCCAAACTATTGAACGCCTTATCTGCGCGTGTTAGCCTACTCATAGCAAAGCCCTTCCGGTCCGCTCGCTGTACCTGGGGAAACTCCGATGGTGTCTCCCGCACGGCAATTTAACGCGGTGGAAGAGGGAGAACGCGTGCTCGAAGTCTTGCGCGAACTCCTCTCCGAGCTCGGGCACGAATCGACCGTTCGTTCGGCCAGTACGGCGTCGCATCTCGACCGCGATTTGGGCCTCGGCAGTCTGGAACGCGTCGAATTGCTTCTGCGCCTGGAAAAATCGTTCGGCATGCGGCTCGACGAAGAAGTGCTGGCGGCAGCCGACACGGTGCAGGATCTGATCACTGCGCTAGGCGCCGCGAACGGCGCGCCTGCCGTTTTTGGTGCGCGCGCGGAAGCCACCGTGCGCGAGGCCCGAGTTTCCTTTCCGGGCCAGGCGGAAGGAGTTCCCGCCGCGGAAACATTTCAGGAAGTGCTGCGTCATCGCGGGCGCGCGGACGCGTCTCGAACGCACCTGACTTTTTACGAGGACGAAGGAGAAGGACCCTCGCTCACGTTCGGCGAGCTTCTAGAAGGCGCCGAACACGTCGCAGCCGATCTCGCACAGCGCGGCATCGGACGCGGCGACACGGTCGCGCTGATGTTGCCAACGTCGCGCGAGTTTTTCCTGGCGTTCGCGGGGATTCTGCTCGCGGGCGCGACTCCTGCGCCGATTTATCCGCCGTTTCGCGCCGACCGCGTCGCGGAGTACGCGGAACGCCAATCGGCGATCCTGTCGAACGCCGGCGCGCGCCTCCTGGTAACATTCCGCGAAGCGGCCGGCGTGGCCAAACTGCTGAAGCCGCTGGTGCCCTCGCTCGAAGGCGTGGCCACTGCCGAGGCTCTAGTCCAATCGCGCGCTGCGGCTCCGCTCGGGCCGCAATTGCGCTCGCGCTCGGGCGACCTGGCCCTCTTGCAGTACACCTCCGGCTCGACGGGCAATCCCAAGGGCGTGATGCTGACCCACGCCAATCTGCTGGCCAACGTCCGCGCGATTGGAGAGGCGCTCGGCATGCGCAGCGACGACGTCGGCGTGAGCTGGCTGCCGCTTTATCACGACATGGGCCTGATCGGTTCGTGGCTCATGCCGCTGTATTTTGGTCTGCCGGTGGTGGTGCTGTCGCCGCTGGCGTTTCTTTCAAGGCCGGCACGATGGCTCCGCGCCTTCCACCGCTACGGCGGCACGATGGGCGCGGCTCCGAATTTCGCGTACGAGCTGGCCGCCGCTAAAATTTCGGATGACGAAATCCAGGGTCTGGACTTGAGCGCTTGGCGCGCGGCGCTGAACGGCGCGGAGCCCGTACTTCCCGCGACACTCGAGCGATTTGCGGCGCGTTTCGCGAAATGCGGCTTTCGCCGCGAAACATTGTTACCCGTCTACGGCTTGGCCGAGGCTTCGTTGGCCGTAACGATGCCGCCCGTGGGCCGCGGGCCGCGCGTGGACCGCCTCGAGCGCGCCGCGTTTGAGCAACAGGGCCGCGCCGTGCCGGCCCCGCCGGACGCCGGCGCCTCCCACCGCCTGCTCAACTCAAATGAAGATCCGAACGTGATCGCTTTCGTTTCCGTGGGCTCGCCCGTTCCGCGGCACGAAGTGCGAATCGTGAATGACCGCGGAGAAGGTGCGGGAGAGCGCGTCGAGGGGCAGCTCTGGTTTCGCGGACCTTCCACCACGCAGGGCTACTATCGAAACGAGGCCGCGACGTCGGCGTTGCTTCCCGAGGGCGCGGCGGCAGGATGGGTCAACTCCGGCGACCGCGCTTATCTCGCCGAAGGCGAAATTTACATCACCGGCCGCGTGAAGGACATCATCATTCACGCGGGTCACAATCTTTATCCTCACGAGATCGAGGACGCCGTGGCGCGCGTGCCGGGCGTGCGCAAAGGCTGCGTGGTGGCATTCGGCGCGGCCGATCCGGCTACGGGCACCGAACGGCTGGTGATCGTCGCCGAATCGCGCGAGCGCCGAGGTGACGCGCGGGCGCGACTCGCGCAGGCCATCACGGCGCAGGTCACCGAAACGCTGGGACTTCCTCCGAACGTGGTCGAGGTCGTTCCGCCGAACGTGATTCCAAAAACCTCAAGCGGAAAACTGCGCCGCGACGCCACCAAACAGCGGTTCCTTTCCGGCGATCTGCATTCCGGCGCGCCGCCGGTCTGGCTGCAGCTCGCGCGTCTTGCGGCGGCGTCGAGCGCCGGGCGAATTCGCGCCGCGCTGGGTCGAGCCGCAGCTGTGGCCTACGGCTGCTACGCCGTCGCGATGTTTGCCCTGCTGCTATTTCCCGCGTGGCTCTTTGTGCTGATTTCGCCGTCGCGAAAAAGCGCCGCGCGCGTCACCACGGCGGCGCTGCGCGCGTATTTGAAAGTTGCGGGATGGCGCGTGCGCGTCGAGGGCCGCGAGCATCTGCGGGAAAACGCGCCGCGCATGCTCGTCGCCAACCACACCAGCTACGCGGATATTGTCGTGCTCATGGCGGTGCTCGGAACCGATTACCATTTCGTCGCCAAAGCCGAAGTGATGTCCATGCCGTTTTTCCGGACGTTTCTTCGCAAGCTCGGCCATTTCGCGTTTCGCCGTGAAGACCCGCGCGCGCGATTGCAGCAGGCGGAACAAATCGAAGACGCGCTGCGCCGCGGCGAATCCGTTTTTGTTTTTCCCGAAGGAACCTTCACCGCGCAATCGGGCGTGCGCCCATTTCATCTCGGCGCGTTCAAAGCGGCCATCGCGGCGCAGCGGGAAATCGTGCCCATCGCGCTCGATGGAACGCGCCGCGTGTTGCGGGACGGCGCCTGGCTTCCGCGCCCCGGCCGCATCACCATTACCATCTGCCCGCCGATCGCTCCGCCATCCTCGGCGCAAGATTGGCAGCAAATCGTGCGCGTGCGCGACTCGGCCCGCGAAATGATCGCCCGTTTCGCGCGCGAACCTCTCCTATAAATTCTCTATTCGCGGGCAACCGCTCTTCAAAATCGGCGCATCCCAATTGACGTTCGAACGGTTGCTTGCTTCGGACGGCTTGGGATCCCTCAGGGTGGGGCTCACCGTCGGATTAATGCGGGTCTGCGGGAATTCGCACGATCCAAATTCATAAACAGGGGAGCAATCCTATATGCGTAGAGGTGTGTGTTTATTGGGACTGGTGTTTCTGTTCGGTTTGAGCGCGGCCGCGCAAGATGTTCCCAGGGTCGATTTATTCGCCGGCTATTCTTTCGTTCATGCCAACCCCGGTATTCAGTTCTCTTCCTTCAATGCAAATGGAGGCGTGGCGTCCGTCGCACTGAATCTCACGAATTGGGGAAGCCTGGTCGTTGAAGCGGGAGGGGTCCACGCCACGAATATTGGCGGCACGGACGTTGACGCTACCGCCGAGACGTTCATGGCCGGCCCCCAAATTTCATTCTTCCACAGTTCTCCGCTCTCGCCCTTCGCGCAGGCCCTCTTCGGTTTCGTGCACACGAATCCCGGCTTCAGCCAAACCACGATTAGTCACAACACCTTTGCCATGGCTCCGGGGATCGGGCTCGATTGGAATGCCACACGCCATCTTGGAATACGCCTCGCCCAACTGGATTACCTTTTCACGCGAATGCCGACATCAGCCAATCAGGTCAACCGCAATAATTTCCGCTACTCCGCCGGGGTTGTTCTCCGATTCTGATTTTTCCTGGCGAAAGTCTCCCCGGCGCCACTGCGGGAGGAGCCGCGCCGGGAGTTGCAAGGGCCGAAGCACCGATTTCTTCGGCCCTTCTTTAATTGAAGCCGTATGTCTCCGTTATTCGCGCAATAGAAAAACTACAGTGACGGAAGTTTCGACTTCAACCGGTTCTCCGTTGAGCAGCGTCGGACGGTAGCGCCATTGCCGCACCGCATCGAGCGCGGCCTTCACCAGGAAAGGATGCCCGCTTAGGACTTCGAGAGAAGTGATCCGCCCTTCACGGCTGATGATCGCGCGCAGCCGCACCGTGCCTTGCGTTTTCGTTTCCACCGCGATGGTTGGATATTGCGGCTCAATGCGCGAGACGAGTTGCGCTTCCAGAACGCCTTCGCTGACTTTCACGGGACGTTTTTCTGGCTGCGCCGGTTGGGCAATTTGAGGAGGCTCCACGAACAGCGGCGTCCTCCCCGCCTCAATGACTTGAACGGCCCCCGGCACATATCCTCCGGGAAAATCCAGAATCGGGACATCCGCGGGTTCCTCGCCGCGATGAATGTCCACGGGCATGTGGGGAGGCGCAGTCTGCGGAAAGGGATTCGGAATCTGCGGGATGTGAACTGTGGTCGTGGATTCGGCGCGTTGCGCCGGGCTATGTTCGCGCAAAGCGCCAAAGAATGTGAGTTGGGCCGGAAGGATCCGATGAAGTTGTGGCTGCGCAACGCCGGTGAGAAGCGGTGTCGCCACGAGCAAAAATAGCAACAGGAATTCGATCGCCAGCGACAGTCCGAATGTCTTACGGCGGTCGCGGCGAGCGCGCCACGTTGCCTCCGTATCGCCTTCGACCAGACAACGGCCAAGCGCCATCTCATGCGTTCCTTGTTCCGGGTTAGTGTTTCCGTTACTTATAGCTTGCATAGACGCTCCTCGATTCCGCCAGCCGCGGCCCTGACCGCAGGCCGGGCCGGCTTTTACAGGGAAAATGAGGAGCGCGCGCTCGCTAAATTGGACACCACACCACGAGGGGAGTTCCCAAGAGCATGGCCTGCGGCTTTGAAACGCGCAGAAAGACAAGATAAGTTACTTATTATCAGCGAATTATGAGTATTCGCTTTTTATGCACCACTTTTTGATGTTGATGCATCACATAGGCAGTTTCCTATTTTTTGCGCCCTTGGGCGAGGTACAAGATCATGCGTCTTCCTTCAAAAGAGGCTGTTGGCATCCGTTATACGGGCTGGGCCGCCCTGGGGCGCGACCCGCAAGAGGATACTTTGGAGTACACCTGTCCTTATTGCGGAGAGCATGGCGTCAAGGCGGCGCGGCGCACTCCCGACCAGTATCATTTCACCGATGGTTTCCTGCAGGACTTGCAAGGAGAGATGGCGGCATGCCACTCGTGCCGGCATTCGTTGCGAATTGCTCCTGTGGTCCTGCTGCACGACCAGGACGAAAAGCGCCGGTTCGAAGGGGTATTTTCGGACGACCTGGTCCCCAGCAAGAATTGAGTTCCCTGGTTCATTCCTCCGTTTACAAGAACGGGCCGCTCCGATGAAATCGAAGCGGCCCGTTTCTTTTTCTGTTGGTTTCCGTTGACTATGGCCGATCAGCGCCGGTCGCCGTCATGATCGTAGTCATAGTTGCGGCGCCCGTTGTTGCCATAACGGCGCTCGCAACTTTCGCGGGCCTCGCCAAGTTCGTGGCGATCGTGATTGGCCTGACGGCTATCGTATCCGAAGCGATGGACATCGCGCTCCAGCCTGTCTTCCCATTTATCGACGTTCCGGTGGCAACTGTCATAGTCGTCCGCCCGCGCAATCGCCGCGCCGCCCGATAGCAGAAGGCCTCCGGCCAAAGCGGAAGCCAACGCTGTCTTCCTGAGCATCTTCGTCCAGACCATAAAGCACCTCCTTGGGTGCGTTCCCGGGTCCGGGGCTGGACGGGCCAGTTGGACTACAGATAATTTGATCCTGGAAAAAGAGAAGAAGGTTGTACGCGCTATTGCAGAAGCGTATCCGGCTCGAGGTGGTGTTTTTCGAGGCCGTCGCGCACACGGTCGAAGGCCTGGTCCACGGTATCGGCGAATTCCAGCAAGCCGTATTCGTGTTTGTTAATGGTTCCGCAGCGCAGCATGTGTTTCCAATCGAGCACGCGGTCCCAATACTTGCGGCCATAAATCAAAATCAAATTGCGCCGCTGCAATTTCCCGGTCTGCATCAGCGTAAGCATTTCCCAGAGTTCGTCCATGGTGCCGAAACCTCCGGGAAAAACAATCAGGGCCTTGGCGAGCTGCGCGAACCACAGCTTGCGCATGAAAAAATAATGAAACATGAAACTCAGCTCGGGGCTGATGTAGTCATTGGGGCGCTGCTCGTGCGGCAGCTCAATGCTCAGGCCGATGGATTTTCCGCCCGCCTCGGCCGCGCCGCGGTTGGCCGCCTCCATGATTCCCGGGCCTCCGCCGGAGCAGATCACGAAGCGACGCGGGTGATCGCCGAGCGACATGGCCCAGGAGGTGATCCTCCGCGCCAGCTCGCGCGCTTCCTCATAGTAGCGGGACATTTCCAGGGCCGATTTTGCCTCGCGAAGTGCAGCGCGGTATTCCGGCGTGCTCTGGCGTCTCTTTTCTTTTCGCAGCCTGTGCATGTGCGCCGTGGCCTGATCCCGCGAAAGGATCCTGGCTGAACCGAACATAACGATCGTGTCTCCCACTTTCTCGCGCCGAAGACGCTCGAGCGGATCGATATATTCGGCCGTGATGCGCACCGGGCGCGCCGGAAGGCTTTCCATGAATATCGGATCGCGATAGGGCGGCTCGATCTCCTTCGGGTGGCGCCTGCGGCTCATGAACCCTCCACTGCAAGTGACTGCAATTTGACATTCTACGCAACCCCCGTGCGGAAATGCCAGAGACACAGGCGCGGCGTGTTCCGTCTATATACATTCTTCAGGCCGGCTCTGGCGGCGCCAAGAGCCCGCGCCATTCACTCCGGCGAGCTTCAAGTAGAGCCGCGCTCGCGGCAGCGGCCAACGCGTCAGCGCGTTTTCGCCTCCAACGTAGTAGAATGGAGCGCAGATGACTTCGAGACGATCGCTTGCTGTTTGCCTGGCGACACTCGCCGCAGGGATGGCGTTCGCGGCGTTGCCCGGGCGCTCTCGGCAAACCCAGGGGCCCATACCGCCCAAGCCCGATAAGCCCGTCCAACAACCGCCGGAAGCCACCATCCGCGTCCGAGTAGCTCTGGTGAGCGCGCCTGTAATCGTGATCGGCGACAAGGGAGAGCCCGTGCTCGACCTGCAGCAGAAAGATTTCCGCATCTTCGACGATGGCATTGCCCAGACGATTGAGGCTTTCGATCTGGGCGGGCAGCAACTTTCGGCCGTGTTGATCTTTGAGACCAGCTCGCGCATCGCACCGCTGCTTCCCGCCGTCCAGAAATCCGCGATTGTATTCACGCAAACCGTGGTCGGACCATCGGGAGAGGCCGCCGTCCTCAGTTACGATAACAGCGTCACCACCTTGCTGCCCTTCAGCACGGACACCGATAAAATCGAAAAGACCATCGCCACCTTGCAGCCAGGCAACAGTGGCGCGCGCCTGTATGACGCGCTGGCCTCGGCGGTGGGACTCCTACGCGGCCGTCCTCCCGAGCAACGCCGGGCGATCGTCGTAGTAGGCGAAGCCAGCGACGGCGGAAGCGAGCAAAGGCTCGGCCGCGTTCTTCGCGACGCGCAGCTTGCGAACATTGTGATTTATAGCGTGGGGCTTTCAACTACCTCGGCGGGACTGCGCTCCCAACCCTCTCAGACCGGTCCTTCCCCGGCCACGCCTCCCGGCACGTTCGGCGGTCCGTCATTTCCAGGTACGGCGCAAACTCCCACTAGCCAGCAGCAATACGGCGGCAATATCGATCTCCTGGGCCTCGCGGAGTGGGCTGTTCGAAACGCCACCGCCGTGGTGAAGGATCGCCCGCTCGAGGTCGCCGCCACGGCCACGGGCGGCACATTCCAACCTGTCTTCCGCGACAGCAAAATCGAAACCGCGATTGACGCCATCGGCGGCGAACTGAACT
Organism: uncultured Acidobacteriota bacterium; assembly: GCA_963813185.1. Taxonomy (GTDB): domain Bacteria; phylum Acidobacteriota; class Terriglobia; order Acidiferrales; family UBA7541; genus Palsa-360. The sequence continues at coordinate 407,007 of CAWEYA010000013.1, read as the reverse complement.
CGCAGTACATGCTGAGCTATCGCCCCACGGGAGCGGATACTGCGGGCTATCACCAGATCAAAGTGTCCGTGAATCGTTCGGGAGTGAAAGTCCGAACGCGGCCGGGGTACTATCTCGAATCAAAATAATTTTCCACATATCCATGCCGCAAGGAAAGCAAGGCGTGCTCGGCTGCGTAAAAAAGTCAGTTTGGAGAAGATTTTAGTAGCACAGGCACTCTTGCCTGTGCGATTTTTGCGGCCGTTGAAACTCTTGGGAAGTCTGAAAGTGGCGAAACCCGCACAGGCAAGAGTGCCTGTGCTACTAAACCCGCAACCTACAGCCTGCAACCTTCATCTATTTCCCGCTCTTTTTCCGATCCAACTTCAACGTGAGCACGAACTCCTTGCGCGTGTCGAAGTTCGAGACGGATCGAGTCGAGGAGGTCATGCCTTCCTTTTCGGCGTGAATTTCATAGTCCACGTTGAGGTCCAGCCCGCTGAAGCGAAACGTCCCGTCACTGCCGGAGAGGTGCGTGGTGATATCCTGGGTGCGCACGTTTTTCAAATAGACCACGGCCGTCTCCACCGGAGTCTCATCCTTATCCACGACCGTACCACGAACCGTCCGCAGCTCGGATTCCTTCCCCTTGGGTTTGTCCTGCGCGAACAATACGGTTGCGGCCAATGCGGCGACGGCGACATGTCCAAGCGTCCTGCGCAGGTTCATGGCGTTCCTCCGGACAGTTGCTGTGCCTGGGGTTCCGCAGGGGGCCCGGTTTGGGGCTCCATCCGGATCGTCAGGTCGGTTCGATTGCCTTCGCGCGAGTTCAGCTTGCGCGTTTCCGTTTTGAAGCCGCGGGCTTCGATCGTCATTTCATACTCCTCGCCTCGCGGGACGCGAAACGCAAGCTCACCCTGGTGGTCGGACATGGCTTCCCAACGAAATTTCTTTTCCTCCGCGCGGCGGACACGCGCCCGGGCGCCGGGAAAGGCGAAACCTCGTTCGGTAAACACGGTGACGAATATGACGAAATCGTGGGCATGCGAACCGCTTGAATTTTGGGCGCCGCCGGCCGGCTCGAAAGCAAATATTGCGCCCGCTGCATAGAACAAGCCGAGGAGAGCAATCGTTGCGCGCACAAAAGTGAGATGGCCAAAAAGAGAGAGGGGATGCCGGAAGAAATCGAAGAGCGGATCAGACCTCTTCTTCTTCGTCTTCCTCGTCGTCATCGTTCGCAAATTCGTCCCCGTCTTCGGGCTCTTCCTCTTCTTCTTCGTCATCGTCTTCGGAGATGGCATTGACCTTGACGGGATGGATCTGCACGACTTCCATTTCGGTTTCGCACTCGGGGCAGGCCAGAATTTCGCCTTCCTCGACTTCGTCTTCGTCCACGTCAATTTCTGTGGCGCATTCAGGACACCGGACCACGGCGAAAACCTCCTTGGGACTCGAACACACCGACCGCTGAAGTATTATATAACGCTAAGCGGCCCCGGAGGGAAGCAGCCAAAACGACCATGACACCCAGAAGAGAATACCCCGATCAGCCCATGGTAGGTGTCGGCGGCGTGGTGATTGACAACGGACGCACCCTCCTGATCCGGCGCGGCAGCCACCCCCTTAAGGGGGAATGGTCCATCCCCGGCGGCCTGCTCGAAGTCGGGGAAACGCTCGAGCAGGGCGTCGCGCGGGAGCTGGCCGAGGAAACCGGCCTCGAAGTGCGCGTCGTCGAACTCATCGAAGTGTTCGAGAGAATTTTTCCCGCTCCCCCGGGCGCGGACGGCACGCCGGGCGACGCGGCCCGCCCGCAGTATCACTTCGTGATTCTCGATTATCTTTGCGAACTGCGCGGAGGGACTCTTTCCGCGGGAAGCGACGCCCAGGAATTTGCCTGGGCGCGCGAGGAAGAATTGCCGAAATTCGAGTTAACCGTTGCGGTCACTCGCGTGTTGAAAAAAGCGTTTGCTCGCGAGCGCGAGCGCAAGATAACTCCGGTGCAGCCGTTGTAACGCAGAGCTTGGCGAACAGCCTTCCTACTCGGTGAACGAAAGCGAATAGGTCTGCCGTACGGCTCATATTGCGCGCAGGTGGACGAGCGCTGGGATCGGGTTGAGTTATTCACCCCACTTTGCTGCAAGGATCGGTGCGCCTGCGGCGGCGTCCCGTCTCGTCGTGTATTCATCCTTTTGCAGTTCAGTGTGCCGCCATTGGCGACCATCGAAACGAGCGCGCCCAGCTGGAGCGGAGTGAGGTGGATACCACGATACAAGTCACGTTCACAACGGGTGGTTAGTGCAGAAAGGCGGCCCCAAAACCGTGTGACCCACATTGCGTCAACCCCATCACATGCATGCCGGAGACAATGCTTTCGCTTCTCCCTGGTGGCGAGAAGCCAGGAGGCTTGCACGGACAGAACGATTCGGCGCACTCGCCCTGCCGGCATAAGGAATATTTAGCATTTGCCGGGAAAAGGTATAAAATGCCACGAATGGTCGGCATGCGGTTCAAGCCCGGGTTTGCTGCTTTGAATTCTCTGGTGTTTTGCGCCCTGGCTATTACTTTGTCTGCCTTGCCCATCCAAGCGCAGAAAGGCGGGGGTGGACCCGGCCGAACTGGCGGAAGTGGCGGATCGGGCGGCTCCGGCGGATCTCGGGGATCGCCCGGCGGAGGACCTAGCAGCCGTCCCATCCAGCCTTCGTACCAGCCGGGACCGACACTTGATACGGAATCCGCAGGGTTAATCACGACAACGCAGCCACTGCCAAAGCCAGAGGTAGTCGAAGATGATTCCTGTCTCCCATGGGAACTTTCTGACGCCCGCAGCGCCACCGTGAGCGCAATCAGGCTGGGAGTTCCCGGGAAGGCCAGGAGCCAATACCAGAAGGCTTGCGGCGCGTTTAAAAGCAAAAAACTGAGTGAGGCCGAACAGCACGTTCGCGACGCAATACAAAAGTATCCAAAGTATCCGGCGGCGTGGGTCATGCTGGGGGAAGTTTTGCAAGACGAGCAGAAATTGGACGAAGCTCACGACGCTTGCTCTCAGCCCCTGACTGCGGATCCGTCCTACTTGCCCCCTTATCTTTGTCTGGCGGGATTGTTGAATCAGGAGAAAAAATGGGACGACCTGCTGGGCTGGTCCGACCGGTTTGCCGGCATGAGTCTGACCGGCGATAAGTATGCAAATTATTACCGCGCCATCGCCCTATTGCATCTCCACAATTTGCCGGAAGCGCAAAAAAGCGCCTTGAAATGCATTGCCGGCGACACGGAGCACCATCAGCCCGCCTTCTTCTTTTTGCTCGCTCAAATCTACGGAGAGCAGGGCGACATGGCCGATGCGACCCTGCAAGTTAACCAATTCATTAAATTCAGCAAAAGTAAACAGGACAAGGACACGGCAAAAGAGTACTTGTCGGAGCTTCAAGCGCAACAAAACGCGAAATAAGCAAACCGGCGATCTTGCCGCGGGTTCAGGTTGGGACGGCGGCAGGAGATTCTTAGTTCCCCTGCCGTGCGCTGCTTTCCGATAGACTAGCTTTGCGAAAACTGGAAGGAAAACTTCAGGGGCCCTGCTTTCGAGTCCAGCCCATGCTTGCCGCTTGCGTTCAGGAAAACTTGCGGTCCGCCCGGCTCCAGCCGTAGCGGCCCAGTAACAGCACAAACTTGCATTGAAACAAGACGCGGGATTTTAAGTCGCCATTTTCCAGTCGCGCTCGCACCAACTCCTGATTCTCCCGGTCGCCCACCGGAATGACGACGCGCCCTCCCTCTCGAAGCTGGCTCGCGAATACGCGGGGAATTTCCGGAGCGCCGGCGGTGACTAGAATCGCGTCATAGGGCGCGGCGTCGAGGAAGCCCGCGGAGCCGTCTCCGTTGTGGACGTGGACGTTCGCGTAGCCCAAATTCGTCAAACGCGCCTGCGCGGCCAGAGCCAGCGACGTGTGGCTCTCCACAGTAATGACTTGCCGCACCAGTAGGGATAACACCGCCGCCTGGTAGCCCGAGCCCGTGCCGATTTCCAGCACCCGCTCAGTGCCGGTCAGTTCGAGCGCTTCCGTCATGGCCGCGACCATGTACGGCTGCGAGATCGTTTGTCCCTCGCCGATCGGCAACGGCTTGTCGGCATACGCATCGTTCCGGAATTCGGAGGAGACAAACTCGTGGCGCGGAACGGCTGCTATCGCTTCCAGGACGCGCGGCGAGGAGACGCCACGCCTGCGGATTTGTGTCTCGACCATCCTACGGCGTTCAGCGGCCGAGGCATCGAAGAGGAGCTGCGTGGCGCGCATGGCCTATTATAAACTCTCCTGCAAACTTGCAGCGAAAGCTTCGTCAACAGTGTGCCGGTCTTGTCGTGGAACCGACAATTGAATCCTCGCGGGCTGGAGCCTGATTAGGCGCGCGTATTTCAGATGGATTCTTGACGCCCGCCTTCAGGCGGACGCTTTTGATTCAAGCACATGCTCGCCTGATGGCTCGGTTTGCTCTTCGCGCAAGGCGCGCGGGCGCAGAAGATCACTATGGAGTTCGACCAGACCATTGACTTCAGCAAATACAAAACGTTCGCGATCCGCGACGGCCAGTTGAACAGCAGGAATCCCGCTTTGAACAGCCCGCTAGTCAAAAAACAGATCGAGGCGGACATTCAACACGATCTGACCGCGAAGGGGCTGACTCTGGTTACCAGCGGCCCGTCCGATCTCAACGTCCGGTACACCTTCGGCGCCGCCCGCAAGACCGAGATCGAAGCTTACCCCGCCGGATGGTATGGATTCGGCACGCGCTATGTCAGGGTACCTTACGCAGAAGGAACGATGGTCATTGATCTGCGAGATCCGGCGACGCGCTCGCTCGTCTGGCGCGCCATCGCCGCGGAGGAAAAAAGCGACGCCACCAAAATTCAAGGCAAGCTCGACGACATGGTCAAGAAATCCATTGACAAATTTCCGCCGAAGAAAAAGTAGCATACGCGGAGCCCGGCCTGGAACGTCACACGGATGGATTTCCCCCATGCGGGGCCTGGAACGCGATCTTTTGCGATCGATTTGGATTAGAATTGATGTGAGGGCTGCTTGGTCCTCGCAGCGTCGATCCACTCGCTGCCAGGGAGGGAACTATGAAGCGCCTCATCCCTTTCCGTTCTGACCGTCGCTTGAAGCCCTGGAAATTATTCAGCGCGCTGCTGCTCACATGCGCGACAGGAACCGCGGCCTGGGCCCAGCATGCCGGCGGCCATCTTGGCGGCCCAGGCCATATCATCGCTCCGCCAGCTTCACACGCCGGTGTTCCGCGCCCGGTTACTCCGATTCGACTCCCTTCGGCAAGTCCCGGCCCTCAGAGTCTTTTGATGAGGCCCTCCGGTTTCACCCGCCGTCCGATTCTTACTCACCGCCCCGCATTCCCAATCTTTCCGATCAGGATTTTGCCGCCTCGTCGCATCGGGCTGTTTAACATCCCGTTTTTCGGCTATGGATTCGGTTTGGGATTCGACTCCGGCTTGTGGATGGGCTGCGATTCGTTCTTTAACTGGAGATATGGCTGCGCCGGTTTTCCCGTCTACCAGTACGCCGCCGGAGATAATTCGTTCTCCCTCGGCCTGTATAATCCGCAGCCGCAGACGGAAATTCAAAACTGGCCGGTCTACTTGTACGGCGCAGACAACCCTCAGTTCGTGGATCTCTACCTGAAGGATGGCACGGTCTACAATGTGACGGATTACTGGCTCGCGAACGGTGAGCTACATTTCAAGGCCGTCGAAGAACACGGCACGAGAGTGGTCGAGCATCAGATCGATTTTGGTCTGCTCGATTTGCAGAAGTCGATCGACGTAAACACAGCGCGAGGTTTCCGTTTCGTCCTGCGCAACGAGCCTCTCGAGCAGTACCTTCGGGACTATCCGCCCTCCGATTCGCCGAATGGAATGGGGACGGAGCCCGGGCCGGCACGACCGTAATAGCCTCGCACGAAGTCGAGCTGCTCCCTCAAGTCACCGCTAAATTGAAAATGATTTCGGAGTCTGCCGTCACGCTCGCTGGTCCAGCGGTTCATACGGCCGGAGCTCGTGGCCCATGTACACCTGGCGGGGGCGCGCGATTTTCTGCTCGGGGTCGAGCAGCATCTCTTCCCACTGCGCGATCCAGCCGCTGGTGCGCGGAATGGCGAACAGCACGGGGAACATGGTTACCGGGAAGCCCATCGATTGATAAATCAGGCCGGTATAAAAATCGACGTTGGGGTAGAGCTTGCGCGAGACGAAGTAATCGTCTTCCAGTGCGATGCGCTCGCATTCCAGGGCGATATCCAGCAGCGGATTGCGTCCCATAATTTCGAAGACGCCGTCGGCTACGTGCTTGATGATGCGCGCCCGCGGATCGTAGTTCTTGTAGACGCGGTGGCCGAAGCCCATGAGTTTGGTTTGGCCGGCCTTCACCCGCTTGATGAATGCGGGCACGTTGGCGAGCGAGCCGATCTCCAGCAGCATGCGCAGAACTTCCTCGTTCGCGCCGCCGTGCAGCGGCCCGTACAACGCCGCGGTCGCCGCAGCCGTCGCCGAGAACGGGTCCACGTGCGAGCTGCCCACGCAGCGCATGGCGTTCGCCGAACAATTCTGTTCGTGGTCCGCGTGCAAAATGAACAGCACGTCCAGAGCGTGCTCGAGCGTGGGGTTCGGGCGGTACTTCAGCTCGGACGTCTTGAACAGCATGTTCAGAAAATTGCCGGCATAGCTCAGCTCGTTATCCGGATAGGCAAACGGCATGCCCAGGCTGTGCCGGTAGGAAAACGCGGCGAGCGTCGGCATCTTCCCAATCAGGCGGTAGGTCTGCTTCAGGCGCGATTCCTTGTTAAAGATGTCCTTGGCCTCGGGATAAAACGTGGAGAGCGCGGCGATGGTCGAGATCATCATGCCCATGGGGTGGGCGTCGTAGTGAAACCCGTCCAGGAATTTCTTCACCGACTCGTGGATGAAGGTGTGGTGCGTGACGTTGTAAATCCACTCGTCCATTTGCGAGCGCGTCGGCAGCTCGCCCCGCAAAATCAAATAGGCTGTTTCGAGATAAGTGCTCTTTTCGGCCAGTTCCTCGATGGAATAGCCGCGGTATCGCAGGATGCCTTTGTCACCGTCGATAAACGTGATCTTGCTCTGACACAGGGCCGTATTGTTGAAAGCCGGGTCGTAGCTCATCATTCCGAACTCGTCGGGTTGCACCTTGATCTGGCGCAAATCGGTGGCGTGAATCGTGTCGTCCTTGATCGGAATTTCGTAGGATTTTCCCGTACGGTTATCGGTGATAGATAGAGTGTCCCGGCTCATGCGGGTGGTCCCTTCGTCGGCAACCTGCGTTCCAGGTTTACTTGGATTCATGACGGCTTCCGCTCTACCAAGAAGCGGCCTAGTAGGAATCTACACTAAGTTTGCATTTTGCGGGAGTGGTATCGCACCAAATCCCCCCGCTTAGGAAGACGCTGCGGCGTGCCGCGCGGTTGCGTCGAATTCGCGGCCATAGCATCTAAAGCATTGTCAAAAAGAGTAACCGGACCGTAAAACCTGGAAGGGGCGCGAGAGTCCACCATGATCCAAACCATTCGCTCGAAGGACCGCTATCACCTTGAAACAGATTGGCTTAGCACCAACTGGCATTTCTCGTTTGACACCTATCATGACCCCGAGAACATGAATTTCGGGCCCCTGCGCGTGTTTAACGATGACACGGTGGCCCCCGCCGGCGGCTTCCCGCTGCACGGCCACCGCGAGATGGAAATCGTCACATACCTCATCGACGGCGCGCTCGAACACAAAGACAGTATGGGCAATTCCGGCGTCATTCGCCCCGGCGAAATCCAGCGCATGAGCGCGGGAACGGGCATCCGCCACTCCGAGTTCAACCCTTCGGACAAGGACCCCGCGCACCTGATCCAGCTCTGGATTACGCCCGCGGCCCAGCATCTGCGGCCGTCGTGGGAGCAAAAGAGTTTTTCCCTGTCTGACCGCAGCGGAGAACTGCTGCCGATTGCCGTGCCCGCAGGCAAGAACGGGCAAGGCAGCTCAACGACCGTGCGGATTCACCAGGACGCGACCATCTACACCTCCCTCCTTGCGCCAGGACAATCCGTCACCCACAAGCTCGCGCAGGGCCGCCGCGCCTACATTTTCGTAATCGGCGGGAACTTGAAGCTCAATGGCGAAACTCTCGCCCAGGGTGACCAGGCGCGCGTCTCCAGCGAGCGTGAACTGCAACTTTCGGTCGCGCCGGATCAAGCCGCTGCGCCGGCCGATTTTCTGCTTCTCGATTTGCCATAAGGCGAGTATTATCTAGCAGGTGGAGAGTTTGGCTCACCCCGCCTCGAAATCCCCATTCCGAGCCCGTACCGCCTGATTTACCCGTAGGGAAGTACGATCAGCCAAAGGGCTCGGCGAAACCCGTCGGATTAGGCACATGCCCGTGTGGACGACCGTTGCAATGCAAAAATATTTGATAGAGTTTGTTCGTGGGGTTTGTTGCTAAGTCGGGGCCACCTTATTTTTTGAGGCGTGAGAATGTTCGCTCTGCTGGAATTACTTAAGACAACGGATCAAGGCATAGAACCCCCGAAGCCGCGAGCCGCATCTTCTGCACAGTGGCTCTCGCAGGAGCAGGAGGCGGAATGGGAAGCCTTTGTCTTACGTCACCCTTTGGGTTCTATTTATCACACGAATGAATGGAAAAGGGTGATTGAGGAGGCCTTCCCGCACATTCGCGGCCGTTTTCTGGTCTTGCGGGAAAATGATTCGGGCCCAATTTATGGTGGGCTGCCTATTTACAGGGTGAACAGTTGGCTGCTCGGCTGTCGCCTTGTCAGTGTCCCCTTTGCGACCGCCTGCAATCCCCTGGTGGCATCCATGGACGATTGGGGCGTGCTGGTGCCCGAATTGGAAAGTGAATGCGGCCGAACCAGAAGCAAAAAATTAGAGATCCACGGGGCGGTAAGCACCGGACAATTCCCCGCTTCCTTCAGAAGCAGATCACTTTACAGACATCACAGCTTGCGGCTCGACCCGGATTTCAACGCCTTGCACGAACACTTTGACAAGAAATCCGTGCGTCAAAAGACTGAAAAAGCCCGCCGGGCGGGCGTGATCATCCAGGAACGCAATGACATCGGAGGGATGATCATAAGTCATTCGCTGCTTGCGACGACAAGGCGGCGCCTCAGCCTGCCTCCGATGCCATCTCGTTTCTTTGAAGCCATGCACGGCAATTTGCGGGCGGAGCATTTGAAGATTTTTCTGGCCTACCAAAATGGCCGGCCCGTGGCATGTCATATTGTCCTGACCTTCAAGGACGAATGGATCTCGGAGTACTCCGGGAGCGCGGACGGATTGATTTCGGGCGTGAACCAACTCTTATATTTTGAAACCATCCGCCAGGCGTGCGCGCAAGGCGCGCGGAGATTCAGTTTCGGCCGGACCTCCATTTATAACGAAGGGCTTCTTTCCTACAAACGCCGGTGGGGCACGATCGAGGAAAAGCTGACGGACTTTACCTTGCGCCGGGATCAACATAACAGCAAGGAGCGCCAGGTCAGCGAAGACGCCACTCCTTCGGAAGATTCACGATTGTACGCGCTCTGCAAGCACGTCATCGCCAAAACTCCATTGCCCGTGTGCAAGATGATCGGCGATTTTTGTTACCGTCATCTGGGCTGATCCCGCCGGAATTTCGAAAACAGGGAGATTTTCCCACACTGGCGGTCGCGCGCTCTCTGCTTTCGTTTGAAATTTCCCGGCCTGCTTGGGCAAATCGAAAACGAAAATTCCAGGCATTTTCCAAAATCACGAAGACGCCGGAGTTAGTTCTCGAGTTTGAAGCGCGTGGCGGCCAGACGGTAGAGCCTCTGCCAGACCGTGCGGTTCACGGTGACCACGATGACCGACATCACCATGGTCGCCGCCAAAAGGACAGGCAAATTTCCGGAATCGGTGGCGCTGCTGATCGCCGCTCCCAGCCCGCGCACGGAAAGCGTCTTTCCCTGAAAATGAAAATATTCCGCGACGATGCTGGCGTTCCAGGCGCCTCCGGAAGCGGTCACCAGGCCCGTCACCAGGTACGGAAAAATGGCCGGAAGGATTAGGCGCCGCCAGCGCTCCCACCGCGTGAACCGGAAAATGCCGGAGGCTTCCTTCAAGTCCGTGGGGATGGCCATCGCTCCCGCGATCACGTTAAACAGGATGTACCACTGCGTGCCGAGCAGCATCAGAGCCATGGCCGCGAGGCCCATGCCGCCGCCGGCGTGAATCAGCAGCAGCAAAAGCACCGGGAATAATGCGGTCGCGGGCACTGACGCGGCGATCTGGACAAGCGGCTGCGCGAGCTTGGCCACAAGTGGCGTCGTTCCGATCCAAACCCCCGCGGGAACGGCCCAGAGCGCGCCGAGAAGCAATGCGGCGTTGACGCGAAGAAACGTGAGCGCGGCGTCACGCGCGAGGAAGATCAGTTCCCGCCCGCCGAGTTGCGCCACGGTGGCCAGGGCGCGAAACGCCAGCCAGGCCATCGCAGCCAAAGCGGCTGCTACGAAGGCGCGACCGAGCCAGTGTGTAACAGTGTTCTCGGATGGCGGTTTCTGCCCGCGCTCGTCCAGCTTCTTCAACGCCATTGCACGCGACACGCGCTCTTCCAACGGATATATCGCACCACGATAGAACGCGGCGAGGATTCCGGACCGGCGCAGCAACGTCAGGACCAACGACTGCGGCGCCGTCCCTTCCACGGTCTCGAACTTGAATTTGTCCGACCAGGCGATCGCCGGCCGCCAAACCAGCTGATCCAGCAGGACGATAACCGCGATCATCGCCGCGATTCCCCACAGGATGGCGCGCGTGTCTCCGGCCCCGGCGGCCACCTGCAGGTACGAACCCAGCCCCGGCAACCGGAAATCGCGCGCGCCGAGGACGAACATTTCGCAGGCCATCAGAAAAAACCAGCCGCCGGCCACGGACATCATCGAGTTCCACACCAGTCCGATCGCCGCAAAGGGCAGCTCCAGCTCGGTGAATTGCTGCCACGCGCTGAAGCGGTACAACCGCGCAGCCTCACGCAGTTCGCGCGGGATCCCTTTCAGCGAAGCGTAAAAGCTGAACGCGATGTTCCAGGCCTGTCCCGTGAAGATCAGCAAGACCGAGCCCAGTTCCAGGCCCAGCTGCCTGCCGGGGAACAACGCCACCATCGCCAGCATTACGCCGGGAAGAAAGCTCAGCACCGGGATCGATTGCAAAATATCGAGCAGCGGAAGCAGGATTTTCGCCGCGCGCTCGGACTTGGCCGCCGCAAACCCATAGCCCAATGCAAAAAGCAGCGCCAGAATGTAGGCAATCGCAATGCGCACCAGGGAATACGCGGCATACAGCGGCAACGCGCGCGGGCTCGAGGAAATGTTCGCAACCGGCGTGAAAGGCGCGAACCAGATCTGCCCGGAAGCGAACAGCGCGTACAAAATCGCCAATAATCCCGCGAAGACAGAGGCGTCCGCCGCGAACGAACTCTTCCACCCCGTGCGCTCGGAAATCCCCCGCAAAATGGACGGGTAGTGAAGGATGGGCTGCGGTTTCATGGGCGGCGCTGTGTGCGGAGGATCACGGCCGGGTCCGGGTCAGCCGCCCGGTCACGGAATCGTAATCGAATAATTCCGCGTAGCGGCCCCACTGGATGGCCGTGTCCAGCTGGCGGCGCACTTCGTCGTCGCTGAAATGTTCGTCCAGCAGATCGTGGAAGAATTCCAGCAGCATGGTGCCGTCCGCTTTTGCTTGCAAGGCCGACTCGATTTGCTGCAGCAGGGGGACGTGCGCGAGCACGGCCTCGCGGAACAGTTGTTTGCGCCGCTGGATGTCGCCGGCCGCGAACTCGCGGCCCAGTTCGGTGATCTCCGCGTCGCCTTGCTCCACGCGCGCAAATCCCAGAAGAACGCAGGCGCCCACGATCGGAAGCAAGTCGTCCGACTCCAGCATCAATTGGTGCGAGATCCGGTGCAAATCCTCCCGCCCGCCATGGTCCACCAGAATTTCCAGAAAGCCGGCAATGCCTCCGGCGCGCACGTGCGGCAGCATCAGATAGCGCGGGGTTGGCTCGGCGATGCCGAGCGGCGCAGGAGCGGGTTTCGTCTCCGCCGGCATTTCATGCGGGAGATCGGGCTGCGTCAGTACGCGATAAATGTGATCGACGAGGGCCTCGAATGGCTCGGACTTGCGGCTGCGCGGCTGCGGCAACGTAATTTCGAAATCCTCACGGATTCGCGCCGGGTTGCTGGCCAGCACGATCACGCGGTCGGCCAGCACCACCGCTTCTTCGATGTTGTGCGTGACGATAAAAATCGCCCGCGTGGGAATTTTCCGGTCGTTCCACAGCTCCAGCAATTCGCCGCGCAGCGTCTCCGCCGTCAATACGTCGAGCGCGGAGAACGGCTCGTCCATAAATAGAACTTCCGGCTCGATTACCAGGGCCCGCGCGAATCCCACGCGCTGCTTCATTCCCCCGGAAAGTTCCTTGGGATAAGCGTTCTCGAACCCGCCGAGGCCCACCGCATTCAGAATGTGCAAGGCGCGCTTTTGGCGTTCCATCTGCGGCACGCCGCGCGCTTCGAGCGGCGCTTCGACATTTTGCAGCACGGTCAGCCAGGGAAACAGCGCGAAGCTTTGAAAGACGATCCCCACATTGGGCGGCTCGTCCGTGAGCTTGCGCCCGTGCCAGAGCACTTCTCCCGCCGAGGGACGCGCCAGCCCCGTCAGCATCCGCAACAGCGTGGATTTGCCGCAACCTGATGGCCCCAGCAGCGCCAGAATTTTTCCCGGCATGATCTTGATGTTCGTGGGGGAAATGACTTCGATGCGAGCGCCCTCCGGCTGCGCGTAAAATTTTTCCAACTCCCGCCCTTCCAGAATCGGCTCGTTGTTTTCGCCGCCGGGCAACTCTGCGGCTATGGGACTGTGGTTGGTTTGCGACACGGGCGCATTATGAACGATTTGGGGGTTTGTAGCACAGGCTGAAGGCCTGTGCTACTGGCCTCAGGCGGGATTGCGGTCGACGGCGGGATGGCGCACGTCGCTGCCCGCTACCATGTAGATCACGTCCTCGGCGACGTTGGTGGCGTGGTCGGCGATGCGCTCCAGATTTTTGGCCACCAGAATCAGTTCGAACGCGGGAAACACGACGGAAGAGTCGCCCATCATGTAGCTGAGCAACTCGCGGAAAATCTGGTCGCGGAGTTGGTCCACCGTATCGTCGCGGCTGAGCACCGAGCGGGCCAACTCGATATCTCGGCGCACCAGGGAGTCGAGGCTGTCGCGCATCATTTTTTCGGCCAGCTCGCCCATCCGCGGCAGGTCCACATAGGGTTTCACGCGCGGGTGGCGCACGATGCGCGTCGCCGAATGGGCAATGTTCACGGCCTGGTCGCCGATGCGCTCGAGATCGTTGTTGATGCGGGCGATGGCCAGGACAAAACGCAGATCGGCGGCCATGAGCTGTTGCAGGGCCAGCAATTGCACCACGCGGTCATCGATCTCAATCTGCAGCTCGTTGATGGCGTTCTCTTCCCGGAGCACGCTCCCCGCGAGCTTTTCGTCCGCATCGAGCACCGAATGAACCGCTTGATGCACGGCTCTCTCGGCGAGGCTGCCCATCCACAACAGCCGTTCCTTCAGCTCTTCCAGATCGCGTTCGAAATGGCGTTCCATTCTGTGCGTCCTCCCCGTGGCCAACACTGCACCGGCCTACCTGTTTCAACCATCCTCATCCGAAGCGGCCGGTGATGTACGCTTCGGTGCGGGGATCCGAAGGCGTGGTAAACATGTGCCCCGTCGGTGAAAACTCGATCAAATCGCCATTCAGCATGAAAGCGGTCGAATCGCTGACGCGGGCCGCCTGCTGCATGTTGTGTGTGACAATTACAAGCGTGCACGTGGGCTTCAATTCGAACAATAATTCCTCGATTTTCGCGGTGTTCACCGGATCGAGCGCGGAGCACGGCTCATCGAGCAACAGCACCTCGGGATCGACCGCCAGGGCCCTGGCGATGCACAAACGCTGCTGCTGGCCGCCGGAGAGCGCGTAGGCGGACTTGTGCAGCTTGTCCTTCACTTCGTCCCACAGAGCGGCGCGGCGCAGGCTCTTCTCCACGGAATCGTCCAGGCGTCCCTTATGCCCGTTGATCCGCAAGCCGTAGGCCACGTTTTCATAGATAGACTTGGGAAACGGATTGGGCTTCTGAAACACCATGCCCACCATGCGGCGCAACCGGGTGACATCCAGCGTAAGGATATTCACGCCATCCAGGGCGATTTCCCCCTCCAGGCGCGTATGGCGGAGCGTTTCGTGCATCCGGTTCAGCGTGCGCAAGAGCGTGGATTTGCCGCAGCCCGAGGGCCCGATCATCGCCGTCACGCGGTTGGTGGCCACGTCCATGGACACATTGTGCAGGGCGTGATTCTTGCCATAATAGAAATTGATCTTGGTGACTTTCATTCGCAGCGTGTGGGCGCCTGAGGTGGTCATAGCCGGTGTATGCTCGGCAGTCTTATCCGTGGAGGATGCCGCAGCTGCCCCCGAATTCGCCATCAGTGGGAAGGCGGAACTCATCGTCAAGTCCTCTCATATGCGGTTCCGCGCGTCAAGAACGCGCGTACCAAAATGTTAGTCAAGAGCACCAATCCAAGCAGCACGAGTCCCGCCGCCCAGGCCTGACGATGCCAATCCTCGTAAGGACCGGTCGCGTAGGTGTATATCACAACTGGAAGCGACGAGGTCGGCTGGTCCCAACCGGGGCTCCAGAAGCGGTTGCCGAAGGCGGTGAAGAGCAGCGGCGCCGTCTCTCCCGCGACGCGCGCCAGGGCCAGCAACACACCCGTCAGAATTCCGCGCGAGGCCGCGGGAAGAACAACCGTCGCGACCATCTTCCATTTGTTCGCGCCCATCGCGAAGGCGCCCTCGCGCAGCGAGGGCGGCACGTCCGTGAGAAAACTCTCCGTGTTGCGCAGCACCGTGGGAATCACCATGATTCCCAGCGCAACTCCGCCGGCCAGAGTTGAAAAATGATGCATGGGCATCACCACCAACGCGTAAGCAAAAATACCAATCACGATCGACGGTACGCCATTCAAGAGATCCGCAGTGTAGCGCACCACAAATGGAATAGTCCGTCCGCCGAATTCCGCCAGATAAACTCCTCCGAGCAATCCGATGGGAACTCCGAATAGAGCCGCAAGGAGGAGAAGCTTCAGGCTGCCCAGGATGGCATTGGCCATGCCTCCGCCAACTTCGCCGACCGGAGCGGGCAGGTGCGTGAAGAAATTCCACGACAAATCTTTTCCGCCGTTATACACGAGATAGCCGAGGATGAAAAACAGAACCGACACGGTAATCAACACGCAGACGCCCGTGAGCGAGAGCATGGCCACGTTCAGCGATTTTCGCCAGATCAACCGGGCGCTCATGTGGGCAACACTCCGCTGCCGCGTGCCGTTGTGACCAGAATCAAGAGACGCGCGAGCCCATTCAACACAAACGTCAACAGGAAAAGCACCAGGCCAAGTTCAATCAGGGCGCTCAAATACAAATTGCCGGTGGCCTCGGAAAATTCATTGGCCAGCACCGCCGCGATCGAATACCCCGGCGAAAATAGAGACGCGGCAATCTTGGGATTGTTGCCGATGACCATGGTGACGGCCATGGTTTCGCCGAGTGCGCGGGCGAGCGCGAGAAACACGGATCCGAAAATGCCGATCCTGGCCGCCGGAACCACCACCTTCCAAGTGGACTCCCACTTGGTTGCGCCGAGCGCCAGCGCCGCCTCGCGCTGATCGCGCGGGATTGCCAGGAGAACTTCGCGCGAGACAGAAAGCACAAACGGCACGATCATAATGGCGAGAACGATCCCCGCCGTCAGGAAACCGATCCCATACGAAGGCCCTTTAAACAGAGGCAGAAATCCCAATGTCTTTTTTAACGCCGGTTGAACGGAGGTTCGCATCAGCGGCACCAGCAGGAACACGCCCAGCAGACCGTAAATCACGCTGGGAACCGCCGCCAGCAAGTCACTTACAAAAGTGAGGGAGGAAGAAAGCTTCGGGGGCGCCAGCTCGGCCAGAAAAATCGCCGCGCCCACACCGAGAGGAACGGCCAAGAACAATGCGACCGCCGAGGTCACCAGCGTGCCGTAAATGAACGGCAACGCGCCGAATTCGCCGGAAACCGGGTCCCAGGTTTCCGTAACGAAAAATTTCCATCCGAACCTGGTCCGCGCTTCCGCCGAAAGAACCCAGAGTTGATACACCAGAAGGACCGCGATCAGCAGAAGCGTGGCCGCCGCTAGCAGCGTGATGAGGTGCGCGATTTCATCCCCGCCGAACCAGCGGCGCAGCAAGGCCCGCGAATTCCCAGGAATATCCGCCGGCGTTGCCGCGTTCGGTGTGGTGGCCATTTCGATGTGTTCGCCTTCCGGTCCGAAACAAGCTGCGGAAAAACTGAAAAACCGTCATCCCAGGGCGAGTTGCGTGACAAGGAATCTCTCCTGACTTGGAATTCAAGTGATAAGAGATTCCTCGCTTCGCTGGGAATGACAGAACGAAGTAATTTGCCGGCAACCCGTCGAACAGTTACTGGATCTGCGCGATTGCCTTCATCTCCTTGGTAACGACTTCCTTCGGCAGCTTCGCGTACGCCAGACCTTCGCAGTACTGCTGTCCGTCCGTCATCATCCACTTCAGGAAGTCTTTGACAGCATCGCGCTTGGCGGCATCGCCGAATTTCGCGGGAATCAGCAGCCAGGTGAAGCTGGCGATCGGGTAGGCCGCCTTGCCCTCGGGGTTGGTGATCGACACGCGGAAATCGTCGGGCATGGACTTCGACGCCGCCGCTGCCGCTGCCGAAACGCTGACAAGGTCCGCCTTCACAAACGCGCCTGAGGAATTCTTCACGCGTCCGTAAGCGATCTTGTTCTGGATGGCATAAATCAACTCGATATAACCAACCGAATCCGGGGTCTGCTGGATGAGTCCGGCCACGCCTTCGTTGCCCTTGCCACCCAGGCCCACCGGCCAGTTCACCGACGTCGCTTTGCCGACCTTCGTCTGCCATTCCGGGCTGATCTTGGAAAGATAATCGGTCCAGATGTACGTCGTGCCGCTGCCATCGGAACGGTGCACAACGACGATGTCGTCGGAAGGCAGCTTCACGCCGGGGTTCGCGCCTGCGATCGCCGGATCATTCCACTTGGTAATTTTACCGAGAAAAATTCCGGCGATGGTGTCCGGAGTGAAATTCAGCTCGGCCGACACGCCCGGCAAATTGTAACTGGGTACGTCGGCGCCGAGAACGGTGGGAAAATGCAGGATGGGAACACTCGCTTGCTTGAGTTGGTCGTCGTTCATCGGCCCGTCGGACGCTCCGAAGTCGACCGTCTTATCAATCAGCTGGCGGATTCCGCCTCCTGAGCCGATTGACTGGTAATTAATCTGGATGTTCGGATGAGCTTGATGATAAACGTCGAACCACTTGGAATACATTGGGTAGGGGAACGTCGCACCGGCGGCGTTCAACAACACCTGCCCTTCGGCAACGGAATACGTGGCCAACGCCAGCAGAACCGCAAGCAGGCAAAGCACTTTTACAATTCGCATTTTTTCTCCTGGAATTTCGTCACTAGATTCTGACTCCAAATTGTTACAGCCGTGTTACAAGGGAGTGAGGCCGGCATAAAATCGGTGAATCGCTATAACTCCTCTATTATGTGACCACTACAAAGAAAGGGGAGATGGGCCGACGCCAGGGGAGCGCCGGCCCGGGTGGGGTGCACCACGAAGGCCGCTGTTCCGCGCCAGAATCGCGCAGTGCAATCTAACTTTTCTTTTCCGGATAATTGGCTTCTTCGACAACCATCCGCGTGCGCCCGTGGCGCACGTCGAGGCCCCGCACCCAGAAAATAATGTCTTCGGCAATGTTGGTGGCGTGATCCGCGATGCGTTCGAGATATCGCGTGACCAGGACGAATTGAAGTTGCGGCGCGGCCTGCCGGCCGTCCGCGGTAATCCGGGTGAGCAGGTGCTCGAATATCTGGTCCCGATAGCGGTCCACCACATCGTCCGCCTCAAGGACTTCCCCGGCCAGGACCAGATTGCGAAAGATCAGCGCGCCGAGGCTGCGGCCGAGCATTCCTCGAACGGCGCCGGCCATCGGTTCCAGGTCGCGCGGCGTTTCGGTTACATTCATTTCCGCCAGTGAAATCACGCGCTCGGAAATATTCACGGCCAGGTCGCCGATGCGTTCCAGGTCGTTGGCGATTTTCTGGGAGGCGACGACGCGGCGGATTTCCTCGTCATCGAGCAGCCCGGTTCGCAGCATCCGCACGGCGTGGTCGTCGATCAAAATTTCCATTTCGTTGACGCGTGGCTCGACTAGAAACACTTTGCTCGACAGTTCCGCCGCTGCGTCCAGATTGGGGTGCAAGAGCGCGTCGAGAGCGCTCCCCACGCTGCTTTCCACCGTGCGGGCCATGGAAATCAGGTAGTTGGCCAGCACGTCCTGATAAATCGTTTGCAAGTGGGAAACCGGGCTCGCCATCGCTCCACCCTCCAGCCAGATTCATGGCATGGCGATCATAAATAGATTTTGTGAAGGGAGGATGAAGTAGGGGTGAATATCCGGCGAAATGGACGAAACTGCCACGTTGACTCCAACGATGACAATGCCAGCAGGGTCAATGCAAAGGCCCGCCCCCCTTGACTGGCGCTTGCGGGGGCTGGGCTTTCTGGGGTAAAATAGGGGCGAACGCGTCTACAGGTACTTCCGTCCCCTGCCGCGCGGGGGTATTTGTGTACCCAGCCATTACCTCGAAGATTGCGTCTTCTTCGGATGAGCGCCGCCGCAACCAACGGCACAGGGCGCCGTCCATCATGTACGTCCAACTCGGCTCCGGAAACGGCGGCATTGTCCTCAACCTGGGGATTGATGGGGTCGCTTTTCACACCGCGCAGAAATTGACGGCCGACAAGAATTCAACTCTCCAACTACGACTTCGTGGCTCCGGGCTCAATGTGGATCTTGCCGGCGAACTCGTGTGGGTCAGCGGCACACAAAAGGAAGCGGGGATTTGCTTCAAGGATCTCCCTGGCAGCGTGCGGCGTGACATCGCGGATTGGATCGCGCGGGAAGCTCAGGTTTTTGAGCCCGTGATATTGGACGATGGGTCGCGGTCGAAACCGATTCCCGCACCGTCAGAAATATTCGAGACGGCGGACATGACCGTCCCGCATCCTCTTTCCGCGGCGCTGTCCATATCCCGGCAGAAGCTTGTAAATCCTCCCTCGAGCGCGGCGGATGCGGCCGCGAACGGATTATTCTCACCGGTGCCGTTGGATTATGTGCCCCCAACGTCCTATCTCTCGTCGCTGCACGAGGTCAGTACCCCAAATTTCGAACGCGACGCTTATGATGAAGAATGGGACGACAACCCGGATGCTTCCGATCCCGATTCCTCTGCCTCGTCAGAGCCATCGCGTGTTGAGCCGCATTTGCACATTCGGCCACTTCCTGAACCGGCCACGGTCGAGGAGTCACACCAACCTCCGGCCGTCAACTCGTCCCCGTTTCTCTTCTCCTTGGAGCGAATGCCAGCGGCGCGCGTTGAACTGCCGCAGGCTTCCGCGGAAGCGACTGGCAAGAGCGAACTTCGCAAGCCGGAAGAAATTGAGCCGAGCCCAGTTCCTCCGGCCGTCAACTCGTCCCCGTATCTTCTTTCCTTGAAGCGAATTTCAGCGGCGCGCGGTGAACTGCCGCAGGCATCCTTCGAAGCGCCAGGCATGCACGAATTTCGCAGAACGGAAGAAACTGATCCAGTCTATGCTCCTTCGGCCAGCATCACGTCCCCGTTTCTCCGTTCCTTGGAGCAGAGGTCATACGCGCGCCATGAGCGGCTGCCCTTCCCGGGGGAACCGGCAGGCAAAATCGAACTTCGCAAAACGGAAGAGATTGCGGCAACCTATCATGCCCGGGTGTACAGGTCTCCAGATCAATTGGCCACAACCGCTCCTGTAGAAAAATGGATTCCGCCGGCGCTTCTCGGTGCATGGAGTAGAGCAGACATTCAGCGCAAGTTGGCATTAGCCAGTTCAGGCGTAGCTTGCCTGGGAATTTTCGCGCTGTTCCTGACAATGGCCGTGGCCCACAATGGCAGCAACACGCGCGGGGTTGAAGAGAGCGTACCCCTACCGGAACCCACGGCGCAGGAATTCGTCGCGCCTTCGGCAGCCCCGACCACCGGTACGAACTCTCTTCAGATTGATCCGATTCAAGGGCCTGCGGCGCTGCCCGTGGTTGTTCCGCGACGAACGCTTCGCCCGCGAAAATCCCTGCTTGGGATTATTATTCAGGCCCTTCTGAAAATTACACCCGGCGGATCGGACGAGAGGGCCAGGATAAGGGACGATCAACTCGGTGTGCAGGTGTGGACTTCCAAACGCAACGGATACTTTTATTGCACGAACAGCGAGTTCTACAAGTCCGTGCAGCCCGGGGCCTATATGGTTCAGGGCGACGCAATTCAGAGTGGATACCAGCCGAGAATCGGGCAGTTCTGCGACTGACCAGTCCTTAGGGCTTCCGCAAATTCATGGCAAGAGCGCGTCGAAGAAGCGCGTGGACACGATTCAGGCGTCATTGCGGCGTTCGAGTTTGGTCCCAGGCTTTTCTCCCGTATGGCCAGGGAGCTTTTATAAAGCGGCAAAGCCAATTTTCTGAATCTACTGTCACCTTCCGATCGGGAAGCATTTCCTTCAGTCCTGCAAAAGGAACCCCGAGTTTTCGAAAAGAAGCCCTGAGGGCGGGTGCCCACCTTTTGAACGGTTTCTATCTTTCAGGTGGCCGCTCCTTCGCGGTTTTTCGAAGGGGCAGAGGGTTTTCGGGGATTCAGGCCCGAACTTCTTCGACTGGTCTTACTGGCACGATCCGCGCGATACGTTTCATGACCTTCCTGTTTTGCTCAGCTTTCTTGAGGTCGTAGGCCGCCTGCAACCGCATCCATATTTCCGGCGAGCCGCCAAACAGTCGGGCAACCTTCAGGCACATGATGGCGGACATGGGCTTACGCTCCGCCAGAATGTCGTGCAGCATCTGGCGGGATACGCCCAGAGCTTTCGCCGCGGCTGTCACGGACAGGCCCACAGACGGCAGGATATCCTTCTTGATAATCTCGCCCGGATGGACGGGCGGCAGGCCGCTCTTTCTCTCCATAACTTTCTCCCTAATGTAGTCTTCAAAATCGATGTCCAGGGCGTGTTCGCCTGACCAGCCGAAAGTGATCCGGTAATTTCCAGTTACGCGCACCGACCAGCGTTTCGGACTGCTCTGCAGGCCGTGGAAGCGAAAGCCTGCGATGTTCAGGTCCGCAGGCTGGCCGGCTACTTCCAGCAATTGCAGGATGCGCACGCACTTCCTGATCTGATCGGCGCCGATCCGGCGTGTCTTGCCGGTGAGGTGAATTTCTTCAAGCCCTTTGTGCCTGAAGCCGCCGATCATTCTTTCAGTGTAAATGCTTTAGTTTACAGTGTCAACTAAACAGTTGTCCGAATTTGAGAACGCGGCAGGCATCTTGCGGCTGCCCGCCCCTTCGTGGTTTTTCGGGCTGCCGGAGAGCTTGCGTGTCGCTAGGAAACGCTGGGAATGATGAAATGAAAGCGGGAGCCCTGGCCGACGGCGCTTTCCACCCAGATGCGGCCGCCGTGGGCTTCGACGATGTGGCGGGCGATCGCGAGTCCGAGGCCGGTGCCGCCGGCTTCGCGCGATCTGGCGGCATCCACGCGGTAAAATCGCTCGAAGATGCGCTCGAGGTCGGATTCGGGAATGCCGATGCCGGTGTCGCTGACCGTGAAAATGACGTCATGGCCGTTGGCGCGCGCCTTCACTTCTATTTTACCGCCCGAGGGCGTGTACTGCAGCGCATTGTCGAGCAAATTCTGCAAGACTTCGCCGAGCTGCGCGCCATCGCCGCGGACCGCCGGCGCATTTTCCTGCAAGTCCATATGAATCTCGAGCCCTCTCGCTTTCGCGTGGAGGCGCGCCGTCTCGACGCAGCTGTTCACGAGAGTCTCCACACGGATGGGGCGAATTTCGAGTTCGAGCCGGCCCGCTTCGATGCGTGAAAGTTTCAACAGGTCATCGGTCAGGCGCGCCAATCTCCGCGCGTGTTCGCGAATAATTTCGACGAAGCGATTGCGATTGGCTTTGTCGTCCAGCGCGCCGCTGAGGAGAGTTTCGGCGAAACCTTGTATGGCCGTCAGCGGCGTTTTGAATTCGTGAGAAACGTTGGCCACAAAATCGCGCCGCACGCGCTCCAGGCGCCGCAACTCCGTGATGTCATGCAGCACCAGGACCGCGCCATTGGCTCCGGCGGCGCGCACCGGCGCGGCCGTGACGCTAAAATTTCGCGGGCGCACCGTGCCAACCTCGACTTCGCCCGTTGGTTCTTCTACTCCGGACAGGGCTTGCCTCACCAACGCCACCAGATCGGCCTGCCGCAGCGCTTCCACCAGCGTCCGGCCTTGCGAACTTCCAGCCGGCAACTCGAGGATCTGCTCGAAGGCCCAATTGCAGAAGAGGATGCGCTCGTCTCCCGCCACTACGGCCACGCCTTCGACCATGCTGCTGAGAATCGCCGAAGAGCGATTGCCTTCATCGGTGAGCGCGCGAATCGCCTGCCCCAGCCCGACAACGGTGCGGCCCAGCGCGCCGGCCAGGTCGGCGAGTTCGTCACCGCCGTGGTCGCGCTCGGGCGGAGTAAAATCTCCAGTCGCCGCGCGCTCCGTGAATTGTTTCAGGCGACGGATGCGCGACGCGACCGAGCGCGAAGAAAGGAAGAACCCGATTCCCGCGGCCAGCAGAAAAATAGCCAGCGCGGCCCAGATATTCGCCAGGGTTTTCGGGGAATCCCATTGCACGGCAAGCAGGATCGCCGTCACCAGCGCCAGGCAGATCAAAACCGGCCGCCAGAATAGGCTTACGCGCAAAGGAAATTCACTCCTGCTTTTCGGATTGGCCTTCGCTCTCGAACATATACCCCGCGCCGCGCACGGTTTTCAGGAAGGCGGGATTGTCGGCGTCGCTTTCGACTTTTTCGCGCAGGCGGCGAATGTAAACATCCACGCTGCGCGGCGTCACAAAGCGCTCGGTGCCCCAGACGGCGTCGAGCAGCTGATCGCGCGTGAACACGCGGTTCGGGCGCGTCGCCAGGTAATAGAGCAGCCGGAATTCGAGCGTCGAAAGCGTCACCGGCTTGCCGTCGCGCGCCACACGATAGGAGGAAGGATCGATCGACAATCCGCGCGACTCGATCACGCGCTTGGGCTCGTTGGTGGGCTCGGTGCGCCGCAACAGGGCCTTCACGCGCGCGCCGAGTTCGCGCGGGCTGAAGGGTTTGGTCACGTAATCGTCCGCGCCCATTTCCAGCCCCACCACGCGGTCCGCTTCCTCGCCCCGCGCCGTCAGCATCAGGATCGGCAGGCGGTTCAGCGAAGTATCGCGGCGAATTTCCTTGCAGATGTCCAGGCCCGAAAGCTTCGGCAGCATCAAGTCGAGCAGCAGAATATCCGGCGGCGCTTTGCGGATTTGCGCGAGGCCCGCGGCGCCGTCGGTCGCGGAGGCAACCTGAAAACCTTCGCGCTCGAGGTTGTAGCGCACCAGCTCGACAATGTCCCGGTCATCTTCAATCAACAGAACACGCTTCATCGCACCGTCCCTAGCTTAGAAAGCCACACCCGGTATCAAACTCACTATATTACAGAGACAAGTGCGAAGGCTATGTTACGGCAAGGTTAAAAGAAGCAGCCGTTGTTAACCTGGGAACGCCAATCTCCCGATTGGCGAGGCCAGAAGCGCCAATCGGGAGATTGGCGTTCCCGGGATTCGACCATTCAGATTCGCAGGAACACTTTTCCGCGGAAGAACGGCCACAACAGCGCGTAAGTCACCAGGACGAAAAAGACGGCGAAGGCGAGGGAGGCGTTCACCGGATTGAAGTGCGGAACGAAAAATTTGTCGTAGATCCAGCCGTGCAAGGTGGTCTCGCGGCCTTGGAATTTGAGGAACTCGAAATCGGTGCTGATTTCAGAGACCAGCGCGGCCAGCGCGTAGGCCAAAATCGCATTCATTCCGAATACCAGCCAGGGCGCAGTCCACGCGCGCCAGGCGCGCACATCGACAATCCAATAGCACGCGGCCAGCGCCAGCATCGCGAAACCGCCGGTGAAAAGCACGAACGAACTGGTCCACAAATTTTTGTTGATCGGAAAATACGGGTGCAGCAATTGCCCGGCGGCAAGCAGCACGAGCCCGGCGGCAGCGAGGCCCAATACTTTGCGCCCCGCACGCTGATCCGAACGCAGCCATTCGCCGGCAAGAATCCCGATCAGCAAAGAAGCGATCGCGGGCAGCGTGGAAAGAAATCCCTCGGGATCCCAGGTCACGGATTCCGACCACAAGTGTCCGCCCATGAGGGTGCGATCGACGTAAGCGCCGAGGTTGTCTTCCTTTCCAAGATGCCCCGCGCCGTAGCCGGGAACCGGCACGAACATCATCAGCGCCCAGTATCCAACGAGCAATGCAACCGCAACGGCCGCGGTCACGCGAAGATTGGCACGCACGCGCGTGGGCCGATCGGCGGCGGGCTCCCGCCGAAATGTCGCCAAATAGAGCAATCCCGCGACGAGATAACACAACGCGATGCGCTGTAGCACGCCCATGATCCGGATGGAGCCGAGATCGAAGCCGGGAAAGCCGTTCAAAAATAATCCGATGGCAAATATCAGCGCGCTACGCCGCACGACGTGAATCACCAGCGCCCGCCGCGTGAGGCCGCGCGCGATCCGCGAGGCAAACGAGAGCGTGAGGGAAACGCCGACAATAAAAAGGAAAAAAGGAAAGATCAAATCGGTCGGGGTCCAGCCGTTCCATTCCGCATGTTCAAGCGGGGGATAGATGTGGCTCCAGGAACCGGGGTCGTTCACCAGAATCATCGCGGCAGTGGTCGCGCCGCGAAACACATCGAGGGAAACCATGCGCCCGGGACGCGCCGCATCCGCAGCCGCCAGCGTGCTGGCAGCAGGCGCCGCGATGGTCTCCGCAGTAGCGATGGTGAGGCCCTCCATTGGCGGGGATAGTACAGCAGCGCAGAGAATGCCGCAACGCCGCAACGGCGATCGTCCCCATAAAAAACATGGCCGGGAGGAAGGATCCCGGCCACGCCTTTTGCCAGAGGGAAGAAACTTTCAAGAATCCGAAGCGCGGGTTGCGCGTTTCGTCTAGTGATAGGCCAGATTGTGCGCGCCGCAGAAAATGGAGGTGACGAAGCTGGCGCTTTGCGGGACCCACCACATGCGGCGGACCCACGGGTGCCTGCTGTACATCATTTTTTTGCCGGCGAAATCCAGCAGCACCGGTCCGACCTGAATGGCCGCGTACAACGACGCATTTCCGGCGAAGGGCTTCAACAGGGGATTCAGCTCCTGCGCGCCGGACGTCGTGATGGTGTGGCGCGTGGCCCAGGCGTCAAAAGTTGCGGCGCCGCTCGAGGCGATGACCAGGCTTTTCCACATGAATTGTTTGCGGCGATTCTCGGCCTGCAATTGAGCCACCGAGACGGTCATGGGATTGGCCGCCTTCAGGAACGCCGCCGGAGCCGGAGCTGCCAGCGCCGTCATCGGCATGGGGGCGTCCGGCAGCGTCTCCGGGTCAATGGCTGCGGGCTGAGTCGAAGCGTCAAAGGAGGCTGCTGTTAGCGAGAAATTTTCAGGGTCCGCCGAGGTAGTCGAAGCTGCGTTCGACGCCGGCGCAGGGATCGCGGCCTTATCAACTGACAAGGAAGCTGTGGTTGCGAGCTGCGGATGAATCAGGAAGACGGCAATGGCCAGAAACATTTTCGTTATCCTCAGTACGCTGCGGGAGCCTGGCTGGTGGCTTCCTGCAACGTGAAGCTAGGTTAGGAGTCGGACCCGCCCGTGCCTATGGTTCGGTAGTCCCGAAAAGTTTAGAACGACGGTTTAGAGGGTTTGGAACGATAGTTCTAGAACTGTCGGACTAAGGGATAGAGGCAAACATAGGGCGAAGAAACAAGGCTCAAGCACGAAATCTAATCTCCATATATCATTGATTAAAATGGACTTATTGTAGATTCTGAGGTGTATCCGGCATCTCCAGGACGGCAATTTTTCCGTCTGGCGTGCGCTCGAGCGTCGGGGCGTATAGCCCAATTTGTTCCCGCCGCCACCACAAGCCCTGCACGCGCCATTCGGCCCTGCTGGTGAACCAGTATTGCCAGATCACCACGCGAATCCGCTCGGGGGGGTGCCCCTGGAACGGGTCCGTGGCGAACAGGGCGAGCACGTCCGGCTCGCCGGCCAGGAGGCGCTCCTCGACCTGCACCACCCAGGGGTACTGCCGCCAGTTGCCCAGCGAGGCGAACCACAAGTTCCAATCAAAGCGCGGCTGGTAGGGCGCGTAAATCCGCGGCGGCGCGTGCACATCCTGCGGCTTATTTCGGAAGGGATATGGCGTCCAGGACTGGCCGTCGCGGGAACCCTGGAATTCGATTTCGTAGCGCGCGCGGGTCATGACGGCGAAGAGGCCGAACTCGTTGGCAATGCGAAAGGGCTCGAGCGCGCGGACCGGGCCCGCCGGGAGTGGCGCGGCGGGAGACAACATGAAAATAAGCAGCGCCGAGGTCGCGTAGAAAATCCAGGTCAGGAAAATGGACTGCACCCACAGGCGAAGGTGGCTCCGCCAGCCTGGCGCATCGCCCTGCGCCGTCGCCTGGGCGCCGGATAAAGTAGCGGCGGCGGGCCGCAGACTCTGCGGGAAAAAGCGGGCCAAAAATTGATCGTCGAGCAAAAGGAACCCGAGGACCAGGACAATATAATTGAGGAAGGCGTAGTTGCTGGTGAGAATGATGCCAATCTGCCAGGCGGTAATCGCGAAGAACATCACGATCCGTGAGCGCCGCGGCAGAAATATCGCGAAGATCAGCACCAGCTCCAACGCCAGCGTCAGCACCGCCGTGGCAGCGTGAATGGTATGCGGCAACTGGTGCACGTACCAGGCGATCCACGTGGGCAGCGGGCCATTTTGATAATACTGATCCATGGCCGTGAAATCACGCCATTCCGGATCGTGTCCCAGAATTTTCGCGATGCCCGATTCAAAATAAATGCGAAACATCAGCCAGATGAGCAGGTACCGGCTGGCGCGCGAAGGAGGGTCCGAGGCTCCCTGTCGCGGCCACCATCCGGTTGGCGCAAAAAACAAGCTGATGAATCCGGCTTCGAGCAGCATGCCGTCGGATTGATAGCTGGCGAATTCCTGCGCCGCCGCGATGAAAGATAAGAACGCAACCAGGCAAATCGCCAGCATGCCGCGGGGCCAGATATTCAACACGAGCAACAGCGACGCCACCATGCCGGCGACGACCACGCCCATCAGAAAGCGGTCGCTCGCCGACCACCAAAAAACCGTGGGCGCGTACCAGAAACGCGCGCTTCCCAGAACGCGCGCTACCTGGACGAGATAGTCCCGCGCGGGAAGTATCCCATCCGGACCGATCAGCCCGCGAATCTGGTAGGCGAGCGAATAGAATGCGGAAAAAAATATCAGTCCGAGCGCCCGGAGAAAAAGCCAGCGCGCCGCGAGATAACCGGGAGGCGTGAAATCAGGGCCGAACAGACGCCGCGCAATCGCTCTGAAATCGAAGTCCATCGCGGGCCATTATACAGACAGACTCGTTCAACGCCGGCACGGCATTGGTGGGACAAAAAAGGAAACGGGAAGGATGATTCAGATGACAGGAAGATGGAAAATAGCGCCGGCCGCGATTTACCTATTCAAAATTCTACTCTTTGTGGAATTCGGCGGCGTCTTCCTTTTTGCTCAAATGCCGCGGGCCATAGAAGCGCTGGCGGCACTTGCCACAGCGGTAAGGGCGATAGGGCAGGAAGATAAGAATCCAAAATTCCAAAAGGCGCCCGCGCTTGGTGCGATGAACGTGCTCACTGCCGCAAAGAGGACAAATTCTTTCACCGGTGTAGGCAAACAGGCCAAGGATACGTTTCATCGGGAACGCATGATAGCGCCGGTCGGATGCAGGCGCAATCGTCACGCTCGGCCGTGTTGCCGCGGCAGCATTTCGGCGGTTCAAAAGGATGCCAGGACCTGCATCGCCTGATGGCGCAGTTTGCCGAGACTTCGATTCATCGCATGCGCCCGCGGCAGGAACGGCAGTACGGGAGGTCGGCGAATCGCCAGGCGGTCCAGGCCGATTTTCAGGCGCTGGTCATGCGGGGCATAACGCAATCCGCGGATCAGGGTATCCGCGGCGTCTTGCTTGCGGTCGGCGGCCACGTAGATCTCGGCGAGATTCAAATACAGTTGCGCTTGCCGCCGGCTCATGCGGATGGCCGAACGGCAAAGTTCTTCCGCCTCGGCCCATTTCTGCTCCGTGGCCGCGATGGCTACTCCCATGTAAGAAATATAGAAAGGATTGGATGGTTCCTCTTCCAGAGCGGACTTGAGATGAGGCAGGGCCTTCATCGCATCGCCTCCGCGCAAATACGTCAGGCCGGTGCGGAATTCCTGGAATGCTTCGACTTGGATCATGTTGATGTCCTCCACTGGGTTGGTGGAACGAATCCGCCAGGCGACATACCGCGCTGCGGACAATATCGTCAGACCTATAAAATCAGGTTAAATTTAGGGAGCGAATCAGACAACTGCTCGGACGACCAGTAGAAGGACAGTGATACCCGCGGACTAAGCTTTTCGGCGGTTCCAGCCGATGATCTCCCGATGTCAGTTTTTCACGCGCGAACCAGGGATTGGGCACGCTCAGGGAAGGAATTAACGCCCTGTTATGGCGATGCTCTTGCTCGCGCGACCCGCCGGGCCATTCTCCCGGGGGCAAGACACCAATCTCCGTAAGCTGTTTCCGGGGTGCTAATACCGATCGAGCGCCAAGACGCGGGTATTGAATTGAGGTTCGATGGCTCTCTCTATATCCTAATCACTAGACCAGTAATTTATCTGACAATAAAGCCCAAGTTTATGTTTCTAAAATGATAAAGGGGAAAACATGAAAATGAAACGGGTGGTTTGGATGGTGCCTCTGACGCTATTTCTCGCCTTTGCCTGGGGCGGAGTTTGCTTCGCCCAAGCGGGTATTGCAAATGCTCCTGAGGGCGGGACGGCGGAGGCGGCGTACGCACCTCACATTGAACTGATTGCGGCGGCCGTTGTGCCGATGTCTCCTGCTGGAAAAGACGTACAAGCCAATGATTCCACATTAGTTAACACGGAAGACGCTGCCAGCGAGGCCGCTCAACTTGGACCCAAAGAGTCGGGCAGGACAGCCTTTTCGAGAGTTGGAATCGGCGTGAAGGTTTCTACTTTGGGCGTGGGAGTCGAGGCGGCCACGCCGTTGGCTGAAAAATTTAACGTGCGCGGGGGATTCAACATGTTCCGGTACAGCCGGGCGATTACAAATAACGGAATTCAGTACAACGCCCAATTGCAATTCCAATCGGCGGAAGCCCACCTCGACTGGTTCCCGTTCTGGGGTATTCACGTCAGCCCGGGGATCCTCTTCTACAACGGCAACCAATTGACGGCGACTGCGGCGGTTCCGGGCGGACAAACGTTTTCGGCAGGCGGCACGACGTATGAAAGCGACCCGGCCACTCCGGTCACAGGCACCGGGAAACTGAATTTCCTGAGGGTGTCGCCCTCGATCATGGTGGGTGTCGGCAACCTGATCCCGCGAAACGGAAGGCACTACAGCTTCCTGTTTGAAGTTGGCGGAGCGTACCAGGGATCCGCGCGCGTGGCGCTCAACCTGGCCGGAAACGTCTGCGACACGACAGGAACGTTTTGCCGGGCCATTTCCAGCGATCCGACGGTGCAAGCAAACATTCAAGCCCAACAAGTAAAAATTCAGAACGACGTCAATCCGTACCGATTTTTCCCGGTCATCTCGCTGGGCGTGGGATTTAATTTCTAATCTTGCGAGGCGAGGGGCGCGGCCCGATCGCACGGCCTGACCCAGTCCCTAAGCACTAAATCAAAAGCCCCAGCCTTCGAAGACCGAAGACTGGGGCACCCGCCAGTTCAAAATCATTCAAAGCTCGGGCCACCCGTCCCACAGGCTTCAGCCTGTGGGTTTTTGAACTTGCAAGGACCAACCCCCACAGGCTGAAGCCTATGCCACTTACCAGATTAATTTCAGCGCGAACTGAATCTGGCGCGAGGTGGTCTGCGTGGAATCGATGAGTCCCCCGCTTTGGATGGGCAGCCCGTTTTGATCGAAGACGGCCAGGTTGTCGGTCGGCGAGGAAAAATTGGCGCGATTGAAAATATTGAAAATTTCCGCGCGGAACTGCGCGTTGAAACTTTCCGAAATGCGCCGGATGTAGTTGTTCTTGAAGACGGAGAAATCCAGTTTAGAAAGTCCCGGCCCGATGACGGCGTTGCGGCCTAGGTTTCCGCGGAGATTGGCGCACGTGCCGGGGATGCCTGCGCTTCCGGGGCCCTGGCCAAAGGGCTGGCACTGGGTGGCAATGGCCGGCGTAGATTGCGGCAGAATGAAGCAATTGGAATTGATGTAGATGAGCCCGTTGGGATCCTTCTTGAAATTGGTGTTAACCAATTTGCACCCCGGAACAATGCTTGGCACCAAGCCGGTTTCGTCGAGCTTGGTGCCCGCCGGATCCCCGCCCAGAATGGGCGTGAATGGCTGCCCGGTGCTGGCCTTGTACAAGGCGACGAATTGCCATCCGCCGAAGGCCCACTCCGGCAGCTTCGAATCCTTTCTCGGTCCGGGCAGTTCCCAGGTGGCGCTCAGGACCAGTGTTTGCGCCACGTTGAAATCCGAAAGACCGCGCGTGGTCTTCGAGTCAAAGAAAATTTGGTTGAAGAGGCCATTCGGAAAAGCATCGTCGGCTTCGGTGGCCGAAAGCGTATCAATACTTTTTCCCCAAGTGTACGCGCCGTGGAATTGAATGCCGTGGCTCATGCGCTTGGCCACGTCCACCTGCATGGCATCATAAAATGAGTTGGCCTGCCAGAGCGTGGCGTTGACCCGCCCAAAATTCGGATTCAGCTTAGGCCAGGGACATCCGGTGGGAGTTGGAGCGGAGCCATCCGCGCACGTCGTACTCGTCACAGGCGGAGCGGTATTGGGAATCGGCCAGAGATACCCGGCCGAAGAAAGGGTGGGAAGAACCATGTCGATGTTGTCCACCCGATAGGACTGATGGACTCCCCGCGATCCCACATAGCCGACCGTCAGCGCCAGAGTGGAGGTCAATTCGCGCGCCACGCTCAAATTCCATTGCATGACGTAATTGCGCTTCGGGTGGGGATCAGCGTAATAGGCAAGATTCGTATCCGGTTGACCGGCGAATTGCTGGTAGGCGAGCGATCCTGCCACTGGGTCCATCGAAAACGAGCCGGGAGCGGGATTCTCTCCGACGATGGTTCGAGTGAAAGGCGCGGCGCGCTGAAATGTGAGCGTGAATTCGTATGGCAGCGGCAGCACGTCGAAGATGCCGAAACCTCCGCGAAACAGAGTTTTTCCGCCGCGAGGATTCCAGGCAAATCCCACGCGCGGCTCGATATTCCTCAGTGTGGGGTTTGCGAACAACGGGCCGGTGCCGGCGCATCCCGCGGCCGCCACGCCGCAGATGGGCGCCGGGGCGCTCAGACTGGGGAGCACGGCAGTCTTCCCTTGCGCCTCGTTCGGCACGGTCAGCATTTCGTAGCGCACGCCGGCATTCAGCGTCAGCGTTTTTTTGGCCTTGATATCGTCCTCGACGTAGGCGCCGAAACGCGACTCCCGCAATCCGACATCGAACGGGATGGGTGTGCCGGTTCCCGAGAAGAGGGACGGCTGGTTGGTAAGGAATTGCGTCAGGGAATCGAAGCGGAAGAGTCCGTTGATGTTGCTGGCGGAAACTTCGTTGTCGTGCATGCGTTCAAATTCGGCGCCGAATTTGATGGAATGTTTTCCGCGGGTGAGCACAACATCATCGCCGCCCTGGTAGGTGGTCCAGTACAGCGCGCGGCTTGAGGGAATGAATCCCTGCGCGGTGGGAGCGCCCAAAAAGCTGGTGACGCCCGGAATGCTCTGAATGTCCCCGGCAAATGCCTTCGGCTCGAAGGCGAAAGAAGAGTCCGTCATGGAGGGATTGAGGATCTGATTTACCTTGCCAATGATACCGACTGCGCGGCCGAAGCCGATGCGGGCCGAATTCAGCAGGTTGGAGCTGAATATATGGTCCTCATGAAGCGTTGCGGCCTGGCGATTGGACACGATGTCGGAGGAAAGTTCGCCGAAGGTCCCCGGCTGGATGGTCGTCGAGTTGTCCCGAATGTAGGTGGCGTAGATGCTGTCGCTGTCGCTGAATTTGTGATCGAAGCGGATGGTGAAATAGTTTTCGGGCGTGATCTGCTGCGCGGCGAAGGAGAAAATTCCAGTATCCCCGTTTCCGATCAGCGGCCCGTTGGGCAGCGGAAAGAAATTGCCGCCGAGAAATTGCAAAATGGCCTTGTCAATGTGCGTCGTGGGGTCCGGATTGGGGGCCGCACCGGGGCCGCTGAGCGGCAGTTGTGTGGGAGTACATCCATTCGGCGGCTGTTGTTGCGCTGTTTGTGGAATCGAACACAAGACCGCCGGAACGGATGGTGTCGTACCACCCGGCAGAATGCCCCGCGCGGCCCGCGAAGGCACAGTGTTCACTGTAGTCACGCCGAGCGATTGGCGTAGCCCCTCGTAGTCTCCGAAAATAAAGGTGCGGCCTTTCTTGATCGGCAATCCCGCCGAACCTCCAAACTGATTGCGTTTGAAAGGCGGAATCACCGGGCCGTCAAAAAAATTACGGGCGTCGAGAGCACTGTTGCGGAGAAACTCGTAGAGGGAACCGTGGAAGGCGTCCTTGCCGGAGCGGGTCACCACGTTGATCACGCCGCCGGAAGTTCGCCCATACTCGGCGGGATAGTTGCTCCCGAGGACGGAAACCTGCTCGACCGCGTCAATTCCCAGATTATCCCCGAGCACGCTGCCCGGGGCGCCGTTTGAGTAATCGTTAATACTGATACCGTCAAGCCGGTAGCTGTTCTGGTCCGGACGCGATCCCGAAATGCTCACCGCCGCTCCGAAGCCGCGATCCGTATTGCCCCCTCCGGATGCGCTGCCGTTCTGCACGGAGGAGACGCCGGCCTGCAAGGTCGCCAGCGCCGCCCAGTCGCGTCCATTGAGCGGCGTGTCGCGCACCGTCGAAGCGCTTGTGCTTCCACATCCACCGGAGCAGGATTCACTCGCCAGCGCGGGAGGCGCCACGACGCGCACCACCTGCTGCGCGTCACCCGCTCGCATGACGACATTGAGGACGCGCTCGACGCCCGCGGTAACGGCAATGCTCGTCCACAGCTGAGTCGTGAATCCGGAAGCCGAAACCGTCATTTCAAAATTTCCGGGGGAAAGGTCCGGCACATTGTAAAGGCCGGCGGTGTTGGTCGTGGCGGTTCTGGCGAGGCCCGTACTCACTTCTTTCACGGTGATGTGAACGTCCGGCATAGCCGCGCCCGATTCTCCCGTCACCGTGCCGGTAATCGATCCTCCGCCCACTTGCGCATTCACAGGCAGACAGAAAAATAGCAGCAACACCACTGTAGTGATGGCGAATTTCACATGGCCTCCGTTCATGGTTTTGACGCGATCAGTGTGGAATTCGCTACAAGAATTTGAAACAAACCCATTTTCGGACCCGACAGCACCCATGATTGACGATCCTATTCTCCCAATCTGAATGGAACCTTAAGACCCGGCGGCTATTCTATTCCATCCGCCACGGTGATTCACCTGCCCAATGGCGCATGGCCTCGGCGGCCCACGCGGTGTTCTTGTCCATGTGGCACGACGTGCACGGATTCGGAATCTTGTATTTGTCCGTCATGGCCGGGGCGATGAAGGCGAAGGTGTGCGCGCGCACGAAGACGCCGGGAATCTCGGCCTCGATCTTCGGCATGTGGCAGGCCACGCATTCACTGCCCGTTGAACGATCTTTGTGATGCGTGTGTTCCGCAAGCGTTGCCTCGCGCGGCCCGTTCCGAGAGCCGGCTCCATGGCAATCAAGACAAATTTCGTTGACCGGTTTCCGGAGTTGCGCGTAGTTTTTCGTGCCGTGCGCGTCGTGGCAATCGAAGCAGGTCACTCCGCGGCGGTACATCACGCTCTGCACGAAGTCATTCCCCTGCATGCGATTCTTGTGCGCGCTGCCCTCGGGAAAATGCGTAAAGCTCAGTTCGCCGAGCTTGTGGTCTTCGAGCTGCCAGTAATCCCGCAAATTCAACCCCACGTGATACCCGACCGGCCAGTCATAATATTTGCCTTCGATGGGATTGGTCAGCGGACGCCCCTGCGAATGGCACTGGATGCAGGTATCGCTGGCGCCGACTTCATCCATGCGCGCCGGATTCAAAATATTGGCGCGCGTGGCGTGCTCCACATGTGCGCTCCCGGGACCGTGGCAGCGTTCGCAGCCCACATTCCATTCGGCCACCTGCTCGGTCTGAATGTTGTAATCCACGGAGTGGCAGCCGTCGCAAGTGGGTCCTGTGGGCCGCTTCATATTGTCCGGGGGATAGAACGGCTCCCACCAGTCGCCTCCCTTGGGCACAAAATACCGAAGCCATTTCTTGTTGGTCACGTCCCACTGCGCGGGCTCGGGAAAATAGTCGTCGCCGATTTTGGTGAAATAGCGCTGCTTCCAGATGCTGCCATAGACGAAAGCAACCTGATCCTTCGTGAATTTCGGGCTCACGTTATTGGTGGCCAGATTAGGAATAATTGCGTCGGGATGCTCCCGAGGATCGCGCACCACGTTGGCCATCGGAGTTTTCTTCCAGCTCTCGTAAATTTCCGCGTGGCATTTCTGGCACGCCGCGGAGCCGACGTAGCGCGCCGAGGCGGCTGTGGCGTTTTGTTCGCTTTTTTCCTGAGGCGTGGCCAGCCCGATGGAGCGGACGAAGAGGACCAGCTTCCACGCGCTGTTGTCATCCTGAAAGCTGTGCGGATTTCCGAACGCCGGCATGCCGGTCAGGCGTACGCCGTTCGTTATGATGTAATGGATTTCGCCGTCGGTGAGATTTTGCGTTTCGGGCCGCCGCAAATCCGGCGCTTTGGGATAAAGATTCGGGCCGATCCCGGACCGTCCATCACCATCCTTGCCGTGGCAGCCCGCGCAGTGGCCGGTGAAATTATCCCGGGCTTCCTGCAACAAGTCAGGAGTAACGGTCCACGGATTTTTTTGGTTCCGCGCGCTGCGGGGGATTCCCAGATCCCTTACTGTCCGCGCCATGGCCCTCTCAACGACGGAAGGTTGATCGACCGTGCTGAATCCCCGCCGGATCACCGCCGCGCCATAGAGGAACCCCAAAACAGCAAACACGATCAGGACGAGAAAGACCAATTTCCCTCGTTTCATCTTTTTTTTGTTGTCCTCTCGGAATCCGGCGGGGCCATGCCTACGCAGGTTACCAGACCGGCTTGAATGAAGGATGGAAATTTCAATTTCTTCAAAATGTGGATTTTGTCCGGCGGGCTCCATACGTTCTCTTTCCATGCGCGGCAGGAAGGGCCTAGAATTAAAGTCAGGCCATTTCAGTACATTTTCAGGTTGTTGTGTTCTGATAGGAGCGTGCCGGCGATGCATGTCCTTATCGTGGAAGACGAGAAGAAAATGGCGGAGCTTCTCAAGAAAGGCCTGGAGGAAGAGAATCATTCGGTCAGCCTGGCCTTTGACGGCCGCGAGGCTCTGGCGATGGCCGAGGAACTCGAATACGACGCCATCGTTCTGGATTTGATGCTCCCGGGAATCGACGGCTTCGAAGTCGCGCGGCGCCTGCGCAAGGGCGGAAACAAAACTCCGATCCTGGTTCTGACCGCCCGCGACACCGTGCCGGACGTTGTCAAAGGACTCGACATCGGCGCCGACGACTACATGACCAAGCCGTTTTCTTTTGAGGAATTTCTGGCGCGGCTGCGGTCGGTCTCGCGGCGCGGCTCGGTCCCCCGTCCCACGCTTCTGCAAGTCGCGGACCTGGTCTTGAACCCGGCTACTCACGAGGCTACGCGCGCCGGAGAGGAGATTTCCCTAAGCCGGACGGAGTTCCGTTTGCTGGAATTCCTGATGCGGCGCGCCGGTCGGGTGGTTCCAAGAAACACGATCGTCCATTCGGTCTGGGATTCCAATGAGGATGTGGAGGAAAATACGCTGGACGCCTTTATCAGCTTGTTGCGGAACAAAGTGGATCGTGACCATAAAGTGAAATTGATCCAGACCGTGCGCGGAACGGGATACACCATTCGAGACACCACCAAGTCATGATCACGCTTCCCATTCGGCTACGCCTGACGGCCTGGTATTTCGCGGTCCTCGCCGTGGTGTTGTCCGCCTTTGGAGTAAGTGCCTACATCGAGATGCGTCACAGCATTCACCGCACGGTGGACGAGGAACTGCAGGTCCGCGCCGAGGGCGTGCGCCAACTCATCGAGCGAGACGTCCAGCGAGGCCTTAAGGACGATCTGCCGGAAGGGCTTCGAGAGCACACGGAATTGCGCGCCGGCGGTGCTCTTTTGCAGGTTTCGGACGAACAAGGGAATTGGCTCTACCGATCCAAGGTCATGAGCGATTACGGAGTTCCACGGCCCACGACCATCCCGAAGCGGGCCATCGATTATTTAAAAAGCAGCGTCCCTCTGCGCATTTGGAGCCAAAAAGTCAGCGTGGGAGGCCAGTCCTACCTCATTCAGTCCGCATTTGAAATGGACGATTTCTACGCGGCGCTGGACGACTTCGCGCTGCTGCTGGTCATTTCCATTCCCTTGCTGCTCTTGTGCGCGGCAGCCGGAGGCTACTGGATCAGCACCCGGGCGCTGGCCCCGGTGGACCAGATCACCCAAACGGCGAGGACGATCAGCGCGCAAAACCTGTCGAGCCGTCTGGTCGTGCCCCATACCGGCGATGAGTTGCAGCGCCTTTCGGAAACCCTGAACGGCATGCTCGGGCGTTTGGAAGCCGCATTCAAGAAGATCACGCAGTTCACGGCGGACGCTTCGCATGAATTGCGCACCCCGGTGGCCGTGATGCGAACCCGGGCCGAACTTTCCCTGCGGAAAGCGCGTTCCGCGGACGAATATCGGGAAGTGATCGCCGAGGTTCTCGCCGAGCTGGAAAAAACTTCCGGGTTGATTGAACAGCTGATGTTCCTGGCCCGGGCCGATAGCGGCGCCGAAACGCTGCACTTCAACGCCACGAACGTTGCGGAAGTCCTGCGCGAGGCCTGCCATCAGGGAAGCGCCCTGGCGGAGGCGAAACAGATCGCCTTCCAAGAGCGAATTTCCGGCGACTCCGTGTGGATTCAGGGAGACGCCAGCTCGCTCCGGCGGCTGTTTTTGATCCTGATCGACAACGCCGTGAAGTACACGCCCACCAACGGAAAGGTCGAAGTCTCTTTGCACCGCAACAATGGTTACGCCGTGGCGGAGGTACGCGATACGGGAATCGGCATTGCCGACACGGATTTGCCAAACGTGTTCGAGCGATTCTATCGCGCGGATAAGGCGCGCAGCCGCGAATCAGGGGGAGTCGGACTCGGGCTCTCCATTGGCCGCTGGATTACAGAAGTCCATGCCGGGACCATCGAAGTGCACAGCTCGCCGGGGCGCGGCTCGACTTTTCAGATTAAGCTTCCGATCGCGAATGCGGGCAGCTGAAGAAAACCACCCGGCCTGCCGCAGGTCCCCCTGGCAAGTCACGTCCAAAAGACAAAAAAGTGACGAAATACCCCTTGACTTGAGGAACCTTCGGAACTAATCTTCCCTCCATCAAGCGGTCGGGTGCTGTCTATGTATATCTGTCGGTATTAATTTCGATATCCATGGAGTCTCTCATCGGACTCTGCATGCGCATATCCAGACACCGCTTGTCAAACGCATTGTTGTTTGGTGACCAGCGCGTGCTGGCCGCCCGGAAATGGCTTGGGGACCGGGCCTGACTTAATGAGCGCTTTTAAATGGAGAGTCAAAGTTTCTCAAAATTTTATTCACGTTTCTGGGGTAGTGAATTCAGTTGGGGTAGGTATGGGTGTCTGGATCAGATTTGAATCCTTAAATTAAACGAGAGGTTCAGAAATGAGATCCCAAAATTTGATGAGTAGTTGGTGGGGGAAGGCGATCCAGTTGTTTGGCGGCGCGCTTGTGATCCTTTTGATCAGCGTGCCCGCGTTCTCGCAGGGCAACACCGGCCGGATTCTCGGCACGGTATTTGACCAAAGCGGCGGCACGGTTGCCGGCGCAACGGTGTCCGTCATAGACACGGAAAGGGGTGTTACGCGAACCCTGACCACGGACGACGCCGGAGAGTATAACGCTCCCAATCTAACGCCCAGTCAATATACGGTTCGGGCCGAGGCAAAGGGTTTCAAGAAGCTTGAGCGCCAGAATGTTGTCCTCGAAGTGGGCAAGGAAGTTCGAATTGACTTGACCGTTCAGCCCGGCGCGCAAGAACAGACGGTTACGGTCACCGAAGCTGTACCGCTGGTGGAAACCACCAACGCCACCTTGGGCGGAACCTTGGAAAACAAGGAAATCGCCGATCTGCCCTTGAATGGCCGCGATTACCAGAATTTGATGGGCCTGCGCCCTGGCGTCATGCAGCAGGTGGGTGGGGGGCCCTGGACCCAGAGCACCAACGGCGTCCGTCCCGATGAATCCGTCTGGATGATAGACGGCGTCATCAACCACAATTTCTATGATCACCGTCCCATCGCCGGAATGCCCAGCCCGATCACCGATGGAGCGACAATCCTTCCCCTCGATTCCATCCAGGAATTCAACCTTATGGAGAATCCCAAGGCCGAGTATGGGTGGGACCCGGGCGCCGTGGTGAACGTCGGTATCAAATCGGGTACCAATCAGATTCACGGCTCGGCCTACGGGTTTTACCGCACCGCCGCATGGGACGCCCGCAACTACTTCAACTTCGCCTCGGCTAGCGATGGAAGTTGCATCCTTGGCCCTGCCGTTGGCGGCACTTCGCCATGCGCCAAGACACCCGCCCAGTTGAAGCAGTTCGGCGGATCCGTCGGCGGACCAATCAAAAAAGACAAACTCTTCTTCTTTGGCAACTATGAGGGTCTGCGCGACTTGATCGGCAACGTGTTCGGCACGACGAATGGGACTGGCGGCGTTCCAGAAACCGTCACCAATCCAGGCGGTCCCGACCCGTCGAAGAGTATGGTCGATGCGATCAATGCCGCTGTTGCGGCGGGCCTTCCAATAAGCCCGGTGAGTCTGGCGTTGACTGGATGCACCGTGGGGGCAACCGCGAGCTGCCACAGCGTGCACAGGTGGCTTTTTCCCGAACGGCCAAACCACCACCAGCTTCCTCAGCACTTTCCCGAACACCAATGTCAGCGACAATGGAGTTGGAAAAATCGACTACCACATCAACGACAAGAACACCCTGAATGGCGAGACGATTATCAGCAGATACACGGGCCTCGGGGAGGATCGCGGCTTTATCAACTCCATCTTCCTGAACGGTTTTCCAATCGAATCCTACACAGCTTCCGGGACGTGGGACTACACCCCCAATTCCCGCATGGTGAACGAAGTGCGGTTTGGCTATAACCGTATGTCCATCGGCCAGACGAATCTTGACGCAAATGTAAAGAATCCGGTCAACGTAGGCGGGTCTGTACCCGGGTTGCCGGTCGTCAATATCTCTAACTTCGGCCAATTGGGCACATGGCACAGCCGCCCCCAAAACTCGAACAACAACCCGTATTGGGACGCTCAGGAGAGCCTCTCTTACCTGGTGGGCAAGCACTCTCTCAAGTTCGGCTACGAGTGGGCGCACATCGAAGCGGATACCAACATCCCGGACACTGGCCGGGGGCAGATCAGTTTCTCCAACCTCACAACCTTTTTCGAGGGAATTACGAGTGGTGGAAAGCTTCTCGTCGGCAACCCGACTCGCAAGGACACCTGGACATCGAACGCAGCCTTCGTGCAGGATGACTGGCGCATCTCCCCAAGATTTACCCTGAACCTTGGGCTGCGTTACTCCTACTTTTCGCCGCTTCGGGAGGTCAACAACAACTGGGCCAACTTCGATCCGACCTCACCGACAGGATTGGTTCAGCAGGGCCAACCGGGACTGAATACCCTGTGGCATCCCAATCGCGGGGACTTCTCGCCCCGCTTTGGCTTTGCCTATGACGTCAACGGCAAGGGAACGACCGTCGTCCGTGGCGGGTTCAGCATCATTTACTCGGAATTCAGCATGATCGAGTGGCAGCAACAGAACCAGTTCCAGAATACTTCGGCGGTCGCCCTAGGCTCCAACCCGACAGGAGCTTGCACGGTGACGGTAAATCCAGGGCAAACCTGTGCTGGGCAAGGCGGGTCAACCCTCGGCGGCAATATGGTCGTCAAGGCCGCCAAGTTTAAGGCCAAGAATATGTGCTGGGATCCTGCTGTTCCGACCGCGGGGTGTGCGGGCCAGGCAACTGTCTTCCCGACGGGTGCGGCGATATCGTGTACTGCGGGCTCGCCGTGCGCAATCATGGGCGTAGACCCGAACCTGAAGACTCCCTACGTCATGAATTTCAGCTTGGGCATTACCCACGCCTTTACACCAAACCTCTCGTTAGAGGTTGGCTATGTTGGCGACCACGGCGCAAGACTGACTGGGTTTTCCGACATCAATCAGTGTCCGCCAAACATAACTACGAGCAGCGTAAATAACTGCGTTAACCCATATGCGTCAAAGTTCCCCGACTTCAACTTCATCAACTTTATGACCAACGATGTCCGCTCCAACTACAACAGCTTGCAGACGACACTGACTAAGCGGATGTCTCACGGATTGTCTTTGATCGTCGGATACACGTACGCTCATGGCCTCGACAACGGGTCTTTGAATCGTT
Source organism: uncultured Acidobacteriota bacterium (assembly GCA_963813185.1). Taxonomy (GTDB): domain Bacteria; phylum Acidobacteriota; class Terriglobia; order Acidiferrales; family UBA7541; genus Palsa-360. The sequence continues at coordinate 365,983 of CAWEYA010000013.1, read as the reverse complement.
TCGGGCTTCTGCCCCAGAACGCCTTTGCTCCGGGGCTGGAGTATGGCAATTCCGACTTCGACGTCCGGCATCGTGCGACGATCACCGCCACGTACAACGTTCCCGGAATCAAGGGCTTTGCGCAGGCTCTAGAGGGCTGGCAGATCAACACGATCGTCACCCTCCAGAGTTCGCAGCCTTGGCTCGTGAACGACTACAATACCGGGCCTTATTGTGCCCTGCAGACTGTCGACCCAACCCCTTGTGGCAAACAAGGCGGTGGTTATGTGAGTGGCTTCAGCGGGGCTGGCGACAACGCCGATCGATGGGATTTCTTCGGGAACCCATCCGACTTTAAGGGTACTCAGAATTCTATTCCCTATTGTAGCTCTCCCGTTGTCGGTGGTTTTGCAACTCCCTTTACCACAGGCAGCGCGAGCTGCACGGTCACAACTGGGGTTTCCAACATAACAACTGCTGCGCCGAACTCCGCAGCACTCGTCGCGAATTGCCTAAAGTTTGCGCCGGATCCCAACACCTTGGCGTCGGGTGGCTGTTTTGCAAACGGCAACTCGGCCATGACTCCGCCCACTGCTGGAACTTTCGGCACGATGGGCCGGAACATGTTCCGTGACTCGGGCTTCCGCGACTGGGACTTGTCCGTGTTCAAGAACTTCACATGGAAGGAACGGTACAACGCCCAGTTCCGGCTTGAGGTGTTTAACATCCTCAATCACCCGGTCTTCGCCAATCCGTACGGTGCATCGGGCGGATTTAGCGGTGGCAACAATGACCCCTCGTCGGCGGGTGGATTCGGCGCCGCGATCGGAACTCCCGACACTGTGGTCGGAAACCCCGTCGTAGGATCGGGAGATTCTCGCACCCTTCAGGTCGGTCTGAAGCTGACGTTCTAATTCAGTCCGGCAAACCAAAGTCATCAACATCGAGGGGAGCGGAACATCGCTCCCCTCGATCTGTTTTCAGTAGGACGGGCTTCAGCCTGTCTGACTTTGATTTCGTCTGTTCGCGGAAACAGGCAGGCTTGACGCTGCCGCCGTGTATTAGACCAGCACACCAAAACCCGACAATGCCGCCGGGGCGTGACACTCCACATGAAAGTGGTAGAATGAGTGCCCTTCAGAGGCGCGGTCGCCAAGTGGTAAGGCAAAGGTCTGCAAAACCTTTATCGGCGGTTCGATCCCGCCCCGCGCCTCCAGTCCACCTGCATTCCTGCAGTCACGCTTGAATCGGTTGCTGCCAAGTACGGACCCCGCAATTATTTTGGCGCGCGTTGCTTCCTGCGAGCCTGGCGTGCTCCTTGAACGAACTGAAAAAGAATTGCCTATTTGCGTAAAGTTCCATAATCAATGTCGATTTGATTTTTGCGGCCTTCGGAGTCGGCCAACTGCCGGTGACGAGCAATAAACTAAATGATATCAACCACTTAGTTGTTGTCATGATTTTGAAAGCATACGGCGAAATTGTCCGCGGTTTAGTCGAAAGCAGCAGCTCGCGGATAAGTACTAGTAATCAACTCCCATCAAAGGTAGCCCTTAGTGTTCATTGAACATCGCGCTTTTGCTTGCGAAAGTGGTATCGTGAGTCTGAGAACATTCCTAACCCAAGGAGAATTAGTGAACTTCGGCGCGGAGGTAGCTTCATGAATGCAGCCGTCCGCAGATTCTTCCAGCGCACCCCATTCTTGAAAGGTATCTACAGCAGGGCGCGCTCTGAGTATAACTATCGTAGAATCATGCGCGTTGCAAAGGGCCACATTGTTAATTTAGCTGAATACGGCAGAGCGCTCAAATTAGAGGATGGAAAAATCGTCGAGATACGGATGAAAGACGGCTTGAACATCGCGTTGAGGCGCGACCACATGGATGCAGGCATCGTAGCGGAGATTTTCTTTGACAATTGCTACGTGCGGGATCTTTCTCTTCCGCCCAATCCGGTCGTCGTGGATATCGGAGGATTCATCGGAGACTTTGCTCTTTATGCCGCGACACACCTGAAGGCAAGAAGAGTCGTCGTCTGTGAACCGTCGCCGAGCAACTGGGCGCTCTTGGTCAAGAATATTCAGGACAATCATTGTGAAGATCGTGTCGCGATGGTGAACAAAGCGGTCAGCGATGGCAGTGTCGTGATGCTCGATATCGACGCTCCCGACCGTGGGCAGGCCCGAGTCTCTGCGTACCGGCCGAGTCGCTGTGAGAAGAAGCCAGTTGAGGGTATTTCCCTTGAGTCCCTGTTCGCGGAGTTCAAACTCACCGAGGTGGATCTCCTGAAGATCGACTGCGAGGGAGGAGAATATGACATCCTTCTATCCGCCCCCTCGAAGGTGTTTTCGGGGGTGAAAAACATTGCATTCGAGTTCCATGAAATCGAAGGCTTTCAAGGGAAGCTGAAGGCAGTGAAAGAACGACTTTTCGCTGAAGGATTTATGTTGAAAGCCCGGGGCTCTCTCATTGCTGCCCGTCGCCCTGCGTTGTCGATGGGGGCTCGTTCCTGACGGACACCTGGTCGGCAATTCCCCAAACCCGACATGCGGGTTGGGGAGTCAATTAGGACTTCGCTCCTTAATGGCGCGCTCGTCCCCGGCTGGCGCCAATTTTTGAAGTTCTTCGATGGGCAACACATCGGTCGGATAGGTATTTCTGGAATCTCCAGCTTCACCGGAGAAAATTCAGAACCATATACTCTATTTAAAACGGGAATATCGGAGCGTGGCCCGTCTGAAACTCCTGTACGGTTCAAGCTGGCCGCAGCGGCGCCCTGCACTGAATTGCGGCGACTGTGACGTAAGGCGCATTGCTATCTTGCGAACGAATCGAGCACCCGGTATTGCAGCGTTGGTGAGCCTCCGTTAGCATGACTCCACTATCAAGGAGAGGTGTCTGAGCGGTTGAAAGAGCCCGCCTCGAAAGCGGGTAGCCTGGCAAAACCGGGCTCGTAGGTTCAAATCCTACCCTCTCCGCCATTGTTTCCGATTTTCTTGCACCTTCAGGATCGTCAGAGGTTCACTGCCAGAGCGTCCGCGTTTCACCCCAATCGGCAAGATTGCCCACTTACTTCAAGGAATCGCTCATCGGGACACCAAGCCTGCGAACCTCTTTGTCACCAAGCGAGGGCATGCGATGCCCTGCAAGGGAGCTATTGTATCTAAAGGGATTTGTTTGCATCGCATTGCATGGCGGTGCACCGGTTCTCGCTTTTAATGGTTGCAAAACCTTTATCGTCGATTCGATCCCGCGCCGTGCCTCCAAATCTCGCACCGTGTGAATTTCTCTTGAGCGAGTGAGACCAGCGACGATGCACGCGGAAGTGTCCCGTTTTCATAGGATCCTGGACCCCCCTCCCTGCGGAATGTGGTATTGACTTCTTCTCCCCGTTTCAGTATTCTCCTTCCGTGAATTTCCACGTCCAGAAGACCAAGCAGGCTTGCCTCTGTTGTACCTGCTGTACGTGTCCGTCTTCTGGCGCCGGGAGCTAAATCCTCTAGAATCATAGCGTGACATTCTAGAATCCCACCGCCAGAACCTTACTGGCGGTGGGATTTTTTTTGGAATGCGAGGTGCTTGAATCTCATAATGGGAAAAATTTCCACATCCCGGCGGCTTGCCAGCAGATGGCTCAGGAAACCATGGCGCTTGAGCCTTCTGCCGGCAATTCTGTTTTTGACCGCCTTTGGCGCCCAGGCCCAACAAAAACCCCTCACTTTGCGTGTGGGGTATTTCCCGAATATTACGCACGCCCAGGCGCTTGTGGGGCGCGCCGGCGGCCAATTTGAGAAGGCTGTCGGGCCGGGCGTCCAGATCGAATGGAAAGCGTTCAATGCCGGGCCGTCCGCGATCGAAGCGCTGTTTGCCAATGCGATCGATCTCACCTACGTCGGCCCGAATCCCACAGTAACAGGATACGTTCGCTCGCAGGGCGACGCGGTGCGCGTGATTGCCGGGGCCGCGAGCGGCGGCGCTTCGCTAGTTGTGCGGCAGGGCGCGGGAATTCAGAAGGCTTCTGATTTTCACGGCAAGAAAGTCGCGACGCCGCAGCAGGGCAACTCGCAGGACGTGGCGCTGCGGTCCTGGCTGCGGGCCAACGGACTGAAGCCGCGCGAAAAGGGCGGCGACGTTCAAGTCCTTCCGATCACCAACGCCGACCAATTCACGCTTTTTTTGAAGGGACAGCTCGACGCGGCCTGGGCTCCCGAGCCGTGGGCGGCGCGCCTGGTGCATGAAGCGGGCGGCCGGATTTTCCTCGACGAGCGCGACCTCTGGCCCGATCACCAGTTCGTTATTACCAATCTTATTATCCGCCCCCAATTCCTTAAGGAGCATCCCGACGTGGTGAAGAATTTTCTCCGCGTTCACGTGGAGCTCACCGATTGGATCAACAAAAATCCAGCGCAGGCCAAACAAATCATGAACATGGAATTGCAAAAAGAAACCGGAAAGCCGCTGGCGCCCGAAGTGCTCGACGATGCGTTTGCGCGGATGGCCGTGACCTACGATCCGATTCGCTCGTCGCTCCAGAAATCCACGCAGCAGGCGTTTGACGAAGGTTTTCTCGGAAAAACTCCGCCTGATATTTCCGGACTCTATGACCTGGCCCTGTTGAACGAAGTTCTTCGCGAAAAGAAGACGAGAACAATACAATGACGAACTACGTTATGGATCTGATTAACCGTTCGATGGGCGGAGGCCGAGCGCTGCCGGAAAGCGATGAGCTGCCAAAGGCGGCGCGAAGTGGCAAAAAAGCGTTCGAGCCCGCGCCATCCGAAATGGTGCAAACGGCTCGCCCCGCGCGAAAAGAAAGCATTGCCCTGAGCGGCGTGTTCCGAAGCTACGCCAATTCGCGCGGCTCCTTCACTCCCGCGCTGCAGAACATTGACCTGGAGATCGAGCAAGGCGAGTTCGTCTGCATCGTGGGGCCGTCGGGCTGCGGAAAATCCACATTGCTGCATTTGCTCGCTGGACTGGACCGCCCCACCACGGGAGAAATCACCGTGGACGGCAGCCCTGTAACAGGCCCCGGCACGGATCGAATTCTACTTTTCCAGGAGCTGGGGCTGTTTCCGTGGCTGACGGTCCGGCAGAACGTGGAGTTCGGCCTGAAAATGGCGGGCGTATCGAAAATCGAGAGGAGAGACCGGGCGCGGGTTTTTCTGCGCATGGTTCACCTCTCCCACTTTGAAGATCACTACATACATCAGCTTTCCGGAGGCATGAAGCAGCGCGTGGCGCTGGCCCGCTCGCTGGCCCTCGGTCCGAAAATCCTCTTGATGGACGAGCCCTTCGCCGCGCTCGACGCCCAGACGCGCGACATGCTGCACGATGAGCTGGAGCGCATCTGGAAGGAAACTTCGCCGACCATCGTTTTCGTCACGCATAACGTTCGCGAAGCCGTGCGCCTTGGCGACCGCGTGCTGCTGATGAGTTTCCGCCCCGGGCGCATCAAGAAACAATTTGAGATCGATCTGCGGCGCCCGCGGCACGTCGAGGATTCCGACGTGGCTTACCTGTCCAAGGAGATTCTCGGGCAGCTGCGCGAAGAGATCGACCGTTCCTTCAACGCGGAGTATTCCCGTGAAGAAAAGCGTTAACCAATTGATATTTGCCGCCGGCGTGCTCGTGCTGTGGGAAGCGCTGGCGCTCGCAAAGATCTGGCCGCCGTATCTTTTCCCCACCCCGCAGGGAGTGGCGCAGTCGTTATACGACGGATTCAAGGATCACAGCCTGTGGATCGGCATCGGCGTGAGCTTGCGCCGCGTGGTGATCGGCTACGCCATCTCCGTGGTTCTCGGAATTCTTCTGGGCATGGTTCTGGCCTCCAACAAATTTCTGGAGGACACGCTGGGGCGCGTGATCCTCAGCCTGCAAAGCCTGCCCAGCGCTTGCTGGGTGCCCCTCGCCCTGCTGTGGTTTGGCTTGAGCGAGACGGCGATTATTTTCGTCACCATCACCGGCTCATTGCTGGCCGTGACGCAATCGACCAAAGCGGGTTTCGATAATGTGCCGCGCATCCTGTATATGGCCGGGCGCAATTTGGGCGCGAAAGGCCCGCAGATGTTCTGGCACGTGCTGCTGCCCGCGAGCCTGCCGTACCTCCTCGACGGATTGCGGCAGGGATGGGCCTTCGCATGGCGCTCGCTGATTACCGGCGAAATGATTTACATTTCGCTGGGCCTCGGCCAACTGCTGATGACCGGGCGCGATTTGAACGACATCAATCTGGTCGTGGCGGTGATGGCCCTGATCGCGCTGCTCGGGTACATCGTGGACGGCATCGTATTCCGCAAACTGGATGCCTCAATCCGTCACAAGTGGGGAATGTCCGCCGCGGTTTCCGGCTAGACCCGGGAACGCCATTCTCCTGAATGACGTTTTCTATTGTAAGCCGCCAATCGGGAGATTGGCGTTCCCGGGAACTTCAAGAGACGCGAGAAGAATTTTTGGAGCGCCGGTCGGCATTGATCAGCAGTATTCCTCCCACTCCGAAAACGAGCGAAAGCGCGATATTCCACGCCCAGATCCTTCGCCCGCTAATTGCGGCCAGAAAAATTTCAAGCAGCGCCGCGGGAAGAACCAGGCCGAGGGCAAGCAGCCATCGAGTGGAGGATTCCAGTCTCGTCCACTTCTCGGCTTCCATCCCGATCAACACTCCCGCGGGCAAGAAGACCAGCGTCAAATACACGATCACGCACCCCTCCATATCCACGGGCCTGATCAAATAGATATGGCTCAAGATAGTTGCGCCAGGGCCGAGGCGGTAGCTTTGCGCCACGAGATTTCCGTCCAGATAGAGGAATGCGTCCGCTCCGTCATACGACGCCACGATGTCCCGCGCTTTCCCGGCCTCAAACACATCTTGTACCGGCCAGGCCTGCACGGAGCCTGCCTGCGTCAGGGGATTGCGAAAATAGAACACGAGATATGCGCCCTGCTGCCGCAGGTGAAGATTCACAGTTCCGTCCGCTTGCGACAGGGAGACGATACTGCCACTCGCGCCTGACGCCACCGCGGGCGCACAGATAATGTGGATCGTGAACTGGTTCGACTTTTTGATTTCACGAGTGAGACTTTCAACCGGAATGTTCGCGCTCAGCCAGGACTTGCCGTCCAATTCGGGCGTCCGGGCATTCGTGATTTGCGGCTGTGCCGGATTCCAGGCTAGTGCAGGCAAAACATTTCTTTGGTCCCGGTACGGCGGTGAACTTTTGAAGTCATAGGATCCCAACAAGCCCGCGCTGGCATCTTCGGCGGATTCCCGCGTGCTGATCCGGCGAATCGCTTGCTCCGGAAGCGCGCGGCTCCAGATTTGCAAGAGAAAGATTTGCCCTCTCCATGGATTTTCTCCGGTGGCATCATTTCCGGCGACAAGAGTGCATTGAGGGTCCCAGTTGCTCAGGCGCGTTTCGTTTTGCAAAATGACGGAAAAGCCAAACCAGCCTGCGAAATAGGCCGCCAGCAGCAGGGCGGTCCGGCGCGGCGAAAGCCAGGCCGCAAACAGATCCTCGCTTACTGACAACACTTTCAGGATGGCGCCGCCGCAAAGCTCGAAGAGAAAAAATCCCACAACCGAGCCCATCGTATTGGAAATAACGTCCACCCATCCCGAATCGCGGTCGGGGATGTAGAGCTGCAGCAATTCCACGAGGTAGGAGACGCCCGCGCCCGCGGCCAGAGCCAGCAGAAGCGAACTCCATCGGCTGCCGCCTCGCTTGCGCACCTGAGCGCAAATACCAAATCCGAATGGCACAAACAAAAGAATATTTAGAAAAAAATCCGAATAATGTATCTCTTTCACCGTCGCTCCCAAAAGAAAGGGAGATCGGTGAAAGGCATTGGCAGCGGCAAATTGCAATTGAAATGGAAAAAGGGTGAGCCAGGCAATTCCCAACAGGGAAAGAATGAGAATTCGATTCGACCACCGAGCGCTGGCTTGTTGGAGCGGAAGGTCCTGAGTTTTCATGATTCCAGTATCGAATCGCGTACACCAACATCCTTCAGTTTATCACAGCTCCGCAATTCTCCGCCGAAGGGCGGCTTCGCACAGCTGCAGTTCCATTGACATGGCGTCTTTCATTTTCCAGCGCGCTCTGACCGGCCTTGCCGCGTACTAGCGGCCGCCTGTACCAAGGTGAAATGAACTTCGTCTCCCGTTGTTCCTCCGTACAGTCTTTGCGCCTGTCCCATGTTTGTTCGGCGGGCCAGTAGAGGGCTTTCCAATGCCAAACCTAATCTTGATTCGCCATGATCGCTCACACGAATCTTCCCAGCCGCTTCAACCTAACTCACAATCGCCGGGCGCCGCTCGGCCCATTCGCTCTGATTCTTGCATTTCTAGCAGTGCTGTCGCTTGCCGGCTGCGTGGGTTTGACGGGCGCCGGAACACCCCAGACAAAGACGAGTTCGACTTCAAATCCCGCTTCTTCGGGAACACTCGCGGCCAGCCCCATGAGCCTGAATTTTGGAAATGTGGCGACGGGAACGAGCAGCCCCCAGACCTTGACTTTGACCAACACTGGCTCGGCGGCGATCACAATTTCTCAGGCCACCGTCACCGGCCCGGGTTTCAGCGTCGTGGGAGGCATGTCATCGGTTTCCATCGCCGCCGGGCAGAATCATGCCTTTCAGATTGAATTTACTCCGTCGGGCGCCGGAAACGCCTCCGGAATCGTCGCCATATCCAGCGATGCGACCGATCCTACTCTGGCAATCTCCCTCAGCGGAGCGGGAATGTCGACGCTCGCCATAACCACCCAGCCGGAGAGCCAAAGCGTTATTGCCGGACAAAACGCCACCTTTTCCGTCGTGGCGGCGGGATCAGGAACCCTTACATATCAGTGGAAGAATGGTGGAAAAGCAATCGGCGGCGCAACGGCAGCGTCCTACATGGTTCCGACAACGACGATTTCGGAAAATGGCACGCAATTTACGGTCGTAGTGACCGATAGCACAGGGAGTGTGACCAGCAATCCCGCGACTCTGACCGTGACTGCGGCTCCCGTAGCGCCTTCGATCGCGACGCAGCCCACCAGCAAAACGGTTACGGCCGGACAACCGGCGACGTTCAGCGTGACGGCGACGGGCACGGCGCCTCTCGCATATCAATGGAAGCGGAACGGCGGCGACATCAACGGTGCAAACTCGGCTTCGTACACGATTCCTGCCACGACCGCTTCGGATAGTGGCGCGCAGTTCGCAGTAACCGTCAGCAACAGCGTATCGAGCGCGACCAGCAGCGCCGCCACTCTGACCGTCGGTGTTCCTCCCACGATTTCGACGCAGCCCGCGAGCCAGACAGTGACCGTCGGACAGGCCGCAAAATTCAGCGTGACCGCGGCGGGCCCCGGCACTCTGACGTATCAATGGAATAAGAATGGCGGTGCAATTGGCGGCGCGAACGCTGCTTCCTACACGACTCCGCCGGCGATTGCTTCCGATAATGGCGCGTCCTTCACCGTGACCGTTACCGGGGCTTCGGGCAACGTGACCAGCAACGCAGCCACGCTGACCGTCAACGCTCCGCCATCCATCGTCACCCAGCCGGCCAGCAAGACCGTAATTGCCGGGCAGACAGCGACCTTCTCGGTGACGGCCGCGGGTGCGGCGCCCCTGAACTACCAGTGGAATATGAATGGAAACGCCATCAACGGCGCGAACTCCTCTTCCTACACCACTCCGGCGACGACCACCGGGAACAGCAGCGAGCAATTCACCGTGACCGTTACCAATTCCGCGGGCGCGATCACCAGCAACCCCGCCACGCTGACGGTGACCACCGCCACATCCATCCTCAATGTCAATCAGACCAGCCTGAATTTTTCGAATGTAAATATCGGCAGCAACAGCGTCCTGCCCGTGGTCTTTACGAATGGCGGGAATTCAAACATCACAATTTCAAACGTCTCGATATCCGGCGCGGGGTATTCGGCAACGGGCATACAGTCCGGGCAGATGGTGGGGCCCGGACAATCGGCCTCGCTGAATGTCATGTTTGCCCCGGCAGGGACGGGGCTTACACCTGGCAGCGTCACGCTAACCAGCACTGCCAGCAATTCCACAGTGTCGGTTGCGCTTTCCGGAACAGGCGTGCAGACGGTATCGCACTCAGTCACACTGACCTGGACCGCCAGCACCTCCACGGTGTCCGGCTATAACGTATACAGATCCATCGTGAGCGGGGGCCCGTACACGAAGTTGAATTCCACGCTGGTCGCGGCGACAACGTACACGGACACGTCAGTTCAGTCCGGCCAGACATATTTCTTTGTTGCAACAGCGGTCGATTCCAGCGGCGTAGAAAGCGCCGACTCGACCGAGGTTTCCGCCACCATCCCATAGATTGGGACGGATCAAAACGGATCCAATTCGGCGGGCCGCACAGTTTGATCGGAGTCCGGCCCGCCGCTTCCCTCCGCAGACGTGTGCAAGGTGTAGGTTATTGCCCCTGTCCCATTAATGTCCGTTGGGACAGTAGTCCCCCTCGCTTTCCGAACACCACAATCGCTGCGATGAAAAAATTAAATCAAAATGATTGGTTCGTTGGCGCGGAAAAATGCGCGCCGCAGACGAATTCCATGGGCAAGAAGGCAGTCCCTGTTGCCGCTCTGGCCCTCCTATTTTCCGCACTCCTGACGAACACGGGCTGCATCGGCCTTACCAGCGCGTCCAAGCCCGCGTCAAGCCAGCCAACCACACCCGGAGCCGCCACGTTTTCAATCGCGCCGGCGTCGGTCAGTTTTGGCTCCGTGGCTCTGGGGGATACGGTTTCTCAATCGGTCACCATATCGAATAAGGGAGGATCGAACCTCACGGTTACGCAGGAAAGTACCGCTGCGGCCGGGGTCACGATTACGGGAATGTCACTGCCTTTGACGATTGCAGCCGGAAAACAGGCCGCATTCAACGTCATTTTTTCGCCGAAAGCGCCTGGCGCCGTTTCGGGCCAGGTGTCCGTGATGACGGACACCTCCAGTTCTCCGAACACGGTCTCCGTGAGCGGAACTGGAATGGCGGCCACGGCGTTTCTCACCACGAGCGCTCCCGGCCTGAGTTTCGGGAACGTAACCGTGGGAAAAATCAGCGCCCTGAGCGTCACGCTCACGAACGCCGGAAATTCCAACGTCACATTGTCGAACGTCAATGTTTCGGGCGCGCGTTTTTCCGAGAGTGGTGTTTCCGCCGGTTTAATTCTAGCGCCCGGACAATCCGCCACGCTGGATGCCACATTCTCTCCCGTCTCGACCGGCAATTCGTCCGGCAACGTGACGGTGGAGAGCAATGCCACAAATTCGCCGGCGACAATCGCACTCTCGGGGGCCGGATCCCAAACGTCCGCCCATTTCGTGGCGTTGACCTGGGTTCCGAGCACTTCGGTCGTCGCGGGTTACAACGTGTACCGCTCCGAAGTTTCGGGGGGCCCGTACTCAAAATTGGACTCGAACTTTGTGGCAGCCAATTCCCTTACCGATTCCAGCGTCCAAGCCGGACTCACCTATTATTACGTTGTAACGTCGGTAACGTCTTCCGGCATGGAGAGCGCGGATTCAGTGCAGACCTCGGCCACTATCCCCACTCCTTAACCCACGGGACCCGCCGCGAGCGGGTATAGCCCCTGTACGGGATTGCTCCCGGCGGACCGGGCTCCCTTTCCTTATCGGACAGGATCGGGCCCAGGTGCCGTCTGGAATTAGAAAACCTGGCGACGCCCCGCACTTGATTTGGCTGCGGGGCTGAAAATTTGAAGAGTGTAGATGTAAGGGCGAAAAACTTTGCAATCGATTCATTGTAAAAGAGTTTTCAGAAACCCGATCCCTTCTAATGCTGCCGACGGGTTAAGAACCTCAGTTCGGCTGTTCTTGGAAGCCGTTTGGTACATAGTGGAAACACTTTTCTTTGATATTTCCTAATCCGGGCTGGAGGCTCATGAGGACACGGACCAGGGATCAGTTGTGCAACCATATGTTATTTATTTACAATAGCTTAGACGAACTTCGATTCAAGAACCTTTCCACAGTTCTAAGAACTCTTTGGAAGCCTGATTGCGATTGCTCTAGTGAGTCCCTGAGAACTATGCCGGGGACTTTGTGGCGGTAGCTTGTCCACTCATTGAGGCAGCAAGCGAGGAAGAGAACCGCGATCTGACACCCCATGAACCAGACCAAACCAGCTAAGGGCTTTAATTGGTTTGCCCTGCAGGTGCGGTCCCGGTGGGAAAGTACCACGTCGGGACTTTTGCACGGTAAGGGACTGGAAACGTTTCTCCCCACCTATACGACCAAACGCAAATGGTCGGACCGCTTGAAGGTGGTTGAGTCGCCCCTGTTTCCCGGATACGTTTTCTGCCGCTTTGATGTCCACAACCGGCTGCCTGTATTGATCACGCCTGGAGTCATTTCAGTTGTCGGAAGAGGCAAAACGCCCATCGCGGTCGAGGATACGGAGATTCTCTCCATTCAGGCGGCCCTTGCGTCCGGCGTTCATTTGGAGCCATGGCCCTTCGTTGAAGTCGGCGAACGAGTTCGCATAAAGGACGATGTATTGGATGGGATGGAAGGAATTTTAATGAGCTTTAAAGGAAGCCACCGCGTCATCATTTCCGTGAGTTTGCTCCGCCGGTCCGTGGCGCTCGAAGTTGACCGTTCGCGGATCACGCCGCTGGGGTCCCCTCGGATAGTGGCGGCCGGAACGACTGAAGAGGTGTCCGTACTGGAGACCGTCGGAGTCTGAATTCCAGTAAGGCTTCCTGTTTCAATTTTCAATTGCCTGACCGCTCGGGGAATAAGAGAACCGAGTGCTGAAGCTGCGACGGCCGAGCACAGGATAGGAAATGCAGCCCGTTTCCCCGCTTTGGCGGACCACACCCAGGCGGCGGCAGGACGATTTCAAATGAAGTTCCCGGATCCCCCCCGAACCGCAGAGCGGGAATGGACCGAAGCTAGGCGTTCCATCCACTGTGGAGCCGGAACACGGCTCTTCGGAATCGGTCGGGAGAAATCATGAGTCAAAACGGCAATTGCAACGCGGCAAAACAAGCCATGATCCGAGTCGGCGTGATCGGCTACGGGTACTGGGGTCCGAACGTGGTTCGAAACTTTTTTGGGGTGGACCACACCTGCGTCGACATGCTTTGCGACATGAATCCCAGCGCGCTGGCGCGAGCCAAGAAGAACTATCCCAGTCTTGAGGTGACCACCGACCCTGAGGAAATTCTCAAGTCGCCGAACCTGGATGCCGTCGCCATCGTCACTCCGGTGTGGACGCACTACAAGCTTGCCAAGGCCGCCCTGGAAAACGGCAAGCATGTGTTCGTCGAAAAACCGTTCACTTCCACTTCCGAGCAGGCCGAGGAACTAATCAACCTGGCCGAGCGCAAGAATTTGAAAATCATGGTGGACCACACCTTTTTGTTCACCGGAGCGGTCCGCAAGATCCGCGAGCTGACCGAATGCGGCGCGCTCGGAGATTTGTATTACTACGATTCGCTGCGGGTGAATCTGGGCCTGTTCCAGCATGATGTCAGCGTGATCTGGGACCTGGCTCCCCACGACCTCTCGATCATGGACCACCTGATCAAGGGCGACCCCGAAGCCATCGTGGCCACCGGCGAGTGCCACCTGAACGGCGTCGAAGACGTGGCGTTCATGACCATCTATTTTCCGAACAACGTCATCGCGCACATCAACGTCAACTGGCTCTCTCCCGTCAAGATCCGCATGACCATGATCGGCGGGCAGAAGAAAATGCTGGTGTGGAACGATCTGGTGGCCGACGAAAAGATTCGCGTGTACGACAAGGGCGTCAATATCACTTCCGGCGACAAAGTGCGCGAGTTGCTGGTAAATTACCGGTCCGGGGACATGTGGGCGCCGCAGATCGAACAGCTGGAGGCGTTGCGCGTGGAGCTGGATTATTTCGCCGACTGCATACTTCAGAACAAGACGCCTTTCAACGACGGCCTGGCCGGCCTGCGCGTCGTGCGCATGCTCGAAGCGGCCGACCGGTCCATCAAGCAGAGAGGAGAATTGGTGCGCCTGTGAACGAATACTGCAGCATTGCCCCCGACGTAAAGCTCGGCAAGGGAGTGAAGCTTTCCAAGTTCATCAACCTGTACGGGTGCGAAATCGGCGACGACACAAAAATCGGAGCGTTCGTCGAAATTCAAAAGAACGCTTCGGTGGGCCGTCAATGCAAGATTTCGAGCCACACCTTCGTCTGCGAGGGAGTGACCATCGAGGACAACGTATTTATCGGCCACGGCGTGATGTTCATCAACGATATTTATCCCCGCGCCACCGCGAACGGGCAGCTGCAGACCGAAGCCGACTGGAAAGTGGAGCGCACGGTCATCAAGAACGGAGCATCCATCGGCACGGGCGCCACGATCCTCGCCAACGTCACCATCGGAGAAAATGCAATCGTCGGCGCGGGAAGCGTCGTCACCAAGGACGTTCCCGCGAATTGCATCGTCGGCGGAAATCCCGCCAGGCTGTTTCGCAAGATTGAATCCGCAGTGGAGGCCATCAAGTGAGCACTGCAAATGGAAAGGGAAATGGAGATGGGAATGGTATTCCGTTTCTGGATCTGGTTACTCCCCATGTCGAGCTGGAACAGGAACTGACCAAAGTTTTTCAGCAGACGCTGCGCACCGCAGGTTTTATTGGCGGGCCGATGGTGGAGGATTTTGAAAAGGCGTTTGCGGGTTTCTGCGACACGAGCCACGCCGTGGCCGTCAGCAGCGGAACCGACGCGTTGCGCTTCGCCATCATGTGCGCGGGCATACAGCCGGGCGACGTCATCGTGACCGTGCCGCACACCTTCATCGCCACGAGCGAAGCCATATCGCAAGCCGGCGCGCATCCCGAGTTCGTCGACGTGGACGAGCGCACCTACAACATGAGCCCGCAGCGGCTTCGCGAATATCTGGAAACGCAGTGCTCCAAGGATCCTGCCGGAAAGCTCATCAGCCGCCGCAGCGGGCGCCGCGTGGGCGGCATCATTCCCGTGCACCTATACGGGCAAATGGCGGACATGGACGCGATCCTGGCGCTGGCCGGACAGTATGGCCTGGTGGTGATTGAAGACGCCTGCCAGGCGCACGGCGCGGAATATTTTTCCAAGGAGAACAACCGCTGGATGAAGGCCGGATCAATGGGGCGCGCCGCCGCGTTCAGCTTCTACCCGGGAAAAAATCTGGGAGCGTGCGGAGAAGCCGGCGCGGTCACGACGAACGATGCCAGGCTGGCCGACAAAGTGAAAGTCCTGCGGGATCACGGCCAGGCCAAGAAGTATTACCACGACATGGAAGGCTACAACGGCAGGCTGGACGCCATGCAGGCCGGGTTCTTGCACGTGAAGCTGGCGCACCTGGCGAACTGGAATGCGGCGCGGCGCGAGCGGGCCGCAAATTACAATGAGTTGCTGGCCAGCGCGGAAGGCAGCGTCATTCGCCCGTACGAACCGTCCTGGTCCCGCGCGGTGTACCACCTGTACGTGGTGCGCACGCACGACCGCGACGGAATGATCAAACACCTCAAGGAAGCGGGCATCGCCACGGGAATCCATTACCCGATTCCGCTGCACATGCAAAAAGCCTACGACTATTTGAACTACCGGCAGGGCGATTTCCCGGTATCTGAAAAAGTCGCCTCGGAAATCGTATCGCTGCCGATGTTCCCGACTCTGCAAGCGGAACAGCAGGCCCGCGTGGCCCGTGAAATCCTGCGCTCGGCGCGCGTGGAAATGGCGCGGTAGCCGGCAGGCCGCTCGAAAGCCGCGCACGAACGGCATAACGGGGCCGATCCGCAATTTCAGACGGCCCCTTTTTCATGAAAGTGCCGGACCATCCCACGTAAGATAGCGATCTCTCCTGCTTTCACCCGCAGCGGCGCTATACTCAATCCAGTGGTCTTTGTTGAAACGGGGGCGGCCATGACGGGCAACATTCTTCGCCAAAACATCGAGAGCAGCATCGAAGTTCACAAGAGCGTCCTGGAAGCGTGTTTGCCCGCCATGACCGTCGCAGCCGACGCGCTTATCGCCGCCTACCGCAACGGCCGCAAGGCCCTGTTTTTCGGAAATGGCGGGAGCGCGGCGGACGCGCAACATCTCGCCGCGGAATTTCTGGGACGCTATTTGCGCGAAAGGCGCCCCTTGCCGGCGGCGGCGCTGCATACCAACACATCCGCCGTGACGGCCATCGCCAACGATTACGGTTACGAACACGTGTTCTCGCGGCAACTGCAGGCTCTCGCGGTCCCCGGCGATGTAGCCGTCGGTATCAGCACATCGGGAAATTCGCAGAGCGTGATTGAAGCCCTCAAGATCGCGCGCCAGATGGGCGTCTATACCGTCGGACTCACCGGGGCCAACGGCGGGCGCATGCGTGAACTGGTTGACGTGCTGATTGCCGCGCCGTCGAACGAAACGCCGCGCATTCAGGAGTGCCACATCCTCATCGGGCATGCGCTCTGCGATGCGGTCGAACAAGCGGTCGCCGCCGCGCCCGATGCCGTGGGAGCATCCGCAGCGGCCAAGCAGAGATGACCGGTTCATTTCTTCGACCGTCAATCCCCCAAGGCGCCAGCGAGCGCACCTCTGAAAATCCCGTAGATTCATATTCCGCACGTTGCGCATTCCGAAGGCGCTGCCTTTAATTCTCCAGCAGGATTTGCAAAACCATTGAACATTATCGATCCACTCACCGATCCGCGCTGGGACGACCTGGTAGCCCGCCATCCGCGCGCTTCGGCGTTCCACGGGCGAGGCTGGCTCGAAGCACTGAAGCAGACGTACGGGTATCAGCCATTTGTGCTGACCTCGTCCTCCCCTGCCGAATCCCTAACGGACGGAATCGTGGCCTGCCGCATCAGCAGCTGGCTGACGGGAACCCGGCTGGTCTCCTTGCCGTTTGCCGACCATTGCGAGCCGCTGTTCGGCGATTCCGGCGCAAAGCACGCGTTATTGGACCGCCTAATTGAGGAATGCGCCCGGCAACACTGCAAATACCTGGAATTCCGGCCACTCGTGGCGCCGGCCGATCTCGGAAATGAATTCCAGCCCAGCGAATCCTTTTATCTTCACGAGCTCGATCTGGGGCCGAGCCTCGAGCAACTCTTCAAAGGCCTGCACAAGGATTCCATCCAGCGAAAAATACGGCGCGCGGAGAAGGAACAGCTTTCCTACGAAGCGGGCCGCACAGCTGATTTTATCGAGACGTTCTACCGCCTGCTGCTCATCACCAGGCGGCGCCATCAGTTGCCGCCTCAACCGGTCAGCTGGTTCCACAACTTGGCCAAAAACATGGGCGACGCGTTGCAGATCCGGGTGGCCCGGAAAAACGGCTCGCCTATTGCCGCGCTGCTCACCTTGCGGCACCGCTGCAACCTCATTTACAAATACGGATGCTCGGACGGGGCATTTCACCAAATGGGCGGCATGCCGTTTCTCTTCTGGAAGCTCATCGAGGAAGGCAAGGCTACGGGAGCGGAGCGCATCGATTTCGGGCGGTCGGAAATGGAGAATGAAGGCCTGGTTGTCTTCAAGGATAAATTTGGCGCAGATAAGCGCACGCTGACCTATTTCCGTTATCCCAAGACCACGAAAGAAAAAGCGCGCTCCTGGGGAGATTCCCGCTTGGCGCGCCGCATGTTTACGCTTCTTCCGGACGGAGTCTTGTCCGCAGCCGGCAAAATTCTTTACAGGCATATAGGCTAGCGGCGAGGAAGGAAAAGGAAAGGGGCGCGCTGCGCCCCGTCGCCGCGCGAGTGGCGTGGCTTCCTGGCGATGCCCGCAAGCAAATATTTCGGTGAATTCCGGAAAGGAGGCGCGTTATCGGGGTGTGTTGATTAACTGTACGCAAGAATGCCGAACGCCTGGTGACAACCGCCAGGGGGTCAAATATGCTTATAGCTAGAGAAACGGTGGATTGGCCCGAGCCTCAAGCCCACAACGGAAGAACACATGCGTGCCTCCTTTTTCGAAGTGGCAAGCCGCCGAGCGATTCGCCGGACTGATCGTTGGCAAGTAGTCGGGCCCAAGCTGCAAGAATTTTCTTAACCAAAAATTATGATCTCGTCGTTTCTAGACTACTATCTGTGTCCGGAGGCGTTTGCGAGGTTTGGCGTTGCCGGGGATCTCGGGAAAACGCCAGGATTCTTCCGTCTCGGAAAGAAGATTACGTGTTTCGGACGCAGTGCCGCGCCGGGGAATCGTAAGCCGGCGAGCGACCTTCCCGATGTTCTCCCTCTCCTGCACGTCCGGGGCGACGAGATCATGCTGCCGTTTGATACCGATGAAATATTGCTGAATCTTCGCACAGAAAAATATGTTGACGCTGCGGACGGTTCCTCTCCCCTGAAAAAACTGACCCGAAACGCGTATTACGCCGCGCGCCCGTTCCTTTCCGTGAAAGTTCGCAAGCACGTTCAGCGGTTTCATTTGCGGGAGCGAAAAAGCATTGAGTTTCCCTCCTGGCCCGTCGATAAGACCGTGGACAATTTGTGCGCGGAGCTGATGTCTTTTTGCGTCCGGGCCAACGAAAACCAGCGAGTCCCTTTTGTCTGGTTCTGGCCGAATGACTACCAGGGCTGCGTGCTGATGACCCATGATGTCGAACATGCAGAAGGCAGCGCCTTTTGCGGCGAGCTGATGGATATGGACGAACGCTCCGGTATCCGCAGTTCGTTCCAGGTGATCCCCGAGGGGCGCTACGCTCTCTCCGATGCCTTTCTCGATACCATCCGCGCCCGCGGTTTTGAACTGAATGTCCATGATCTCAACCATGATGGTCATTTATTTGAAAGCCGCGAACTGTTCCTGGAAAGAGCCGCTAAAATCAACGAATACGCAAGAAAATGGGGCGCGGAAGGCTTTCGCGCCGGCGGAATGTATCGCAATGCCGAGTGGAGCGAGGCCTTACAGTTCAGCTACGACATGTCTTTCCCGAGTGCCGCGCACCTGGAACCGCAACGGGGCGGATGCTGCTCGGTCATGCCGTATTTTGTGGGAAGCCTTGTCGAGCTGCCTCTGACAACCACGCAGGACTATTCCCTGTTTCATATCCTCGACGAGTATTCGATCGGTCTTTGGAAAGAAGAAATGGGCCAGATCGCTTCGAGCAATGGGCTGGCCTCTTTCATCGTGCATCCCGATTACGTGATCGATTCCCAGGCGCGGCACGTGTATGAAGATCTGCTGCATTATCTGTCTGAACTTTGCAGCCACACGAATCTCTGGCAGCCTTTGCCGCGGGATGCGGCGCGCTGGTGGCGTGAAAGAAGCCGGATGCGCATCGAACGCTGCGACGACTCGTGGCGAATCGTGGGTCAGGGCTCGGAGCGGGCGCGCCTGGCCTACGCGCAGATCGAGAACGGCCGCCTGGCCTACCACTTGGAGAACTCCTCCTGCCAGGAAATGCTCAAGTAAACGCCCCAAAGTGGCGCGCTGGAACGCGCCGGCATGCAGTCCCCCCGCTCAGCGGTCCTAAGCGCATGAATCCAGTGCAGGAAGGATAGCTCAGTCGTCTCTGGTGGAATCGTTTTACAACAATGGGACAGTTCTTTTCCCTTATTTGCGGATTTACCCATAAATTCTGGTGAATGCACAGGCTAAATGCTCCCGCCTTCGGCCAGTAATACACAGAAACAAAAAGACTTACTGCGATAATTCTTCCTCAAACGGGATATGCGCCGCTCCCTGTTCCTGGCAGGCGAATTGCCTGAAATTCTATGCAGCAGGTGTGTGTTTGGGACTCTTATGGCGGTAGCCTATCTGGAGCAATCGCCTGCGGAAGCGCTGTTGCGCGCCTTGGCTGCAATTAGGCCGAATTCCAAGCGGGCGAACATGCCGCGGCGGAGATGGTATGGGATGCCATGTTTCCGTCGCCCCCAAGTGGCAAGCAACAGGGAATCGCACGTCCTGAGACCAAATTCGTTCGTTCGCAAGTCCGCAAAAATTGCCAGGTTTCATTCGTAAGATCAGACCATTACAAGCGAGCAGATGGAGCGTAAATGACGACCGCGACAGTGCAATCGAACACCTCCAGCCAGCAATACCAGGAGGTCAGCAAGCGATGCGAAGAGGCGCTGCTGAAGCATCTGCAATACTGCCGGGAGAACAACTGGGCAGGTTACGATCCTTACGATGCCCTGAACAGCGGCCTGTTTAAGTCTCTGCCATTCCTGAACTACCGAATTCCCCGGCTGATTCTGACCCAGCTTTTGAAGCGCAGCCCCGTCAATTTCCGTGCGTTCATGTTTATGCCGAAAACGCAGAATCCGAAAGCCCTGGCCCTGTTTCTCTCGGCGTTCTTGAAGCTCTCCCCAAAGCAACTGCCCGATCAGGATAGCCTTGTTGACTACATGATCGAACGGCTCATTGAACTTCGTTCCCCGGGCGAAAAATATTGGACCTGGGGATACAGTTTTGCCTGGCAGGGGCGCGGAGTTTTGGTGCCCCGGGGGACGGCCAACCTGGTGTGCACCACTTTTGTCGCCGGCGGGCTGCTCGATGCGTATGAGAAGCGCCAGGATACGCGCTGCCTGGACATGGCCGTGAGCGCGGCCGATTACATCCTGAACGAACTCTACTGGGAGGAAGGCAAGGAGTGTGGTTTTTGTTATCCCTTGCCATCGATTCGGAGCAAGGTCCACAACGCAAACTTCCTCGCTGCCGCTCTGTTTTGCCGGATTTACAGGCTTACCGGCGAGAAGAAATACCTGGGTCCCGCGCTGAAAGCGGCGCGCTACTCGGCCGCCAAGCAGGAGGCGGATGGCTCCTGGTTCTACGGCGAACATCCCACGCAAAAATTTATCGACAACTTCCACACGGGATATGACCTCTCCGGATTGCAGTCGATTTCACGCGATCTGGAAACGACGGAGTTCGACGAACACATTCGCCGGGGATTCGAGTTCTACCGGTCCACCTTTTTCCTGAAGGACGGATCCGTGAAATACTTTCATGACCGAATTTATCCGCTCGATACGCACTGTATTTCCCAGGCCATCATCACGCTGGTGGATTTCAAAGATCTGGACCCCGGAAATATTCCCCTGGCGTGTTCCGTGTTCCGCTGGTGCATGGATCATATGTGGGACGATCGAGGCTTCTTTTACTACCGCATCCTGCGGTTTTGCACCATCCGCACTTCGTATATGAGATGGACTCAGGTCTGGATGTTTCTGGCGCTGGCCACGCTGCTGCGCGAATCGGGAATCGGCGCGCAGGACGCCAACCCCGGCGTGCTATCTCCCGTTGCGGTGGAACGACGCTGATGCTCCCTTCTTACGTGCTGATTACTCCGGCGCGGGACGAAGCGCAGTTCATCGAACTGACGATCAAGTCGGTAGTCGCGCAGACCGTCCGGCCGGTCAAGTGGGTGATCGTCAGCGACGGCTCAACCGACGGTACGGATGAAATTGTAAACAAATATGCCGCCGAGCACTCCTGGATTGAGTTGCTGCGGATGCCCGAACGCCCTGAACGGCATTTCGCCGGCAAGGCGCATGCGTTCAATGCCGGTTACGCGAGAGTCAAAGAGTTGCAATACGAAGTGATCGGCAGCTTGGACGGCGACCTCTCTTTTGACGAAAACTACTTTTCGTTTCTGCTGAGAAAATTAGTTGAAAATCCCGAACTGGGACTAGTTGGAACGCCGTTCGCGAACAGCTCGAATAAGACCTACGACTTCGGCGTGGTCGGACTGGACCATGTCTCCGGCGCGTGCCAGCTCTTCCGGCGGGAATGCTTCGAGGAGATCGGCGGATACACTCCCGTAAAGCTCGGCGGCGTGGACTACATCGCCCTCATCACGGCGAGAATGAAAGGTTGGAAGACCAGGACCTTTACGGAGAAAGCGTGCCTGCATCATCGGGAAATGGGCACGGCGGAACACGGCAAGCTGCACGCGTCGTTCAGAAACGGTGTAAAGGACTACGCTTTCGGCGGCCATCCGCTTTGGGAAATGTTTAGAGTGATTTACCACATGAAAGGGCGGCCCCTGGGCGGCCTTTTCCTGGGCGCAGGCTACCTCTGGGCGGCCGTGCGTCGCGTCGAGAGGCCCATCCCTCGTGAGATTGTGGCATTCCGCAGAGGTGAGCAGATGCAGCGGCTGAGCAAAATTGTCAGAGGTGGGCTGTCAAAAGTGTTTGGCGCGGGGTTGAAGCAAGCCGATTCGTCAAGCGTTGAGAATCCTCAGTTGAGGCGAGGCGAAGGCGTGCTGAAGGCGTCGCCGGCTAAGAATTTCCCCAAGTCATGAGGGACTCAGCCCCAAGGCGAATCGCGGATTGTTTCACAGCTTCGCGGCACATTCGCTCTTAGGCGTTCCGCCATCTCGGAAAAACAGATGAATCGCGACGCAGGCGCCATTCCGATGCCAACCGACAACACCTCAGAGCTATTGAGTCCCAAGTCGCCGGTCGATCCCGGTAGCGCGGAATTTTCGACAGGCCCGATTTCCAAAACGCAGACCCAGGGCTGTCTCATCCTAAACGCCGACGACTGGGGCCGGAACCGGGAAACGACGGACCGCATTTCTGAATGTATCCTTCGTGGAACGGTATCTTCCGCAAGTGCGATGGTCTTCATGGAGGATTCCGAGCGTGCAGCGGCAGTGGCGCGAGAGCGAAGGATCGACGCCGGCCTGCACCTCAACTTGACCACGGCCTTTTCAGCGGCGGGGTATCCTGCTTCGCTAGGGAAACGCCAGCAGGAACTGGCCAAATACTTGGGAGGGCGGCGGCTCGCTCAAGTCGTGTTTCACCCGGGGCTTGTCCGGTCGTTCGAGTATGTCGTGTCGGCCCAACTCGAGGAATACTGCCGACTTTATGGCGCAAGGCCGCGCCGCATCGACGGTCACCATCACATGCACCTCTGCGCTAATGTGCTCCTTGCCAACCTGCTGCCGGCGGGAACCATCGTTCGGCGAAATTTTTCATTCGAGCGCGGCGAGAAAAGTTTGTACAACCGCCTCTATCGGCGGATCGTCGACCGCAGGCTGGCCCGGCGCCATCTCTTGACCGACTTCTTCTTCTCGTTACCGCCGCTGGAACCTCCCGCCCGGTTGCAAAAGATTTTTTCCCTCGCGCGCCAGTCCGCAGTGGAAGTAGAGACGCACCCCGTCAATCCCGAAGAATACCGGTTTCTCACGGAGGGCGAAATCTTCCGATGGACCGGGGATTGTCCGATCGCGCCCGGTTACTTAGTACGGTCTGACGAAATGGCTGCGGGTTGATTCCAAATTGATCATGATTACGCCTGATATTTCGCCCTCGGCTCCGGATGCGATGAGCAACCAAACAAAACATATTTGCGTGTGCATTTGCACGTACAAGCGCCCGCACTTTCTCAAGCGCTTGTTGACCGAACTCGACGGCCAGGACACGAGCGGCCTGTTCACCTATTCGGTCGTGGTGGCTGACAACGATCAGTTGCAATCGGCGAAAGAAGTAGCGACGGACTTCCAGGCCACGTCGGCGATTCGCGTCACGTACTGCGTGGAACCGCGGCAGAATATTGCGCTCACGCGAAACAAGGCCATCGAAAATGCCCATGGCGATTTCGTGGCATTCATCGACGATGACGAGTTTCCGACCAAGACCTGGCTGTTGACCTTGTTCAACGCCTGCAACCAGTACGGCGTTGACGGCGTGCTCGGACCGGTGAATCGGTACTTTGACGAAACGCCTCCGAAGTGGATTCTGAAAGGTAATTTCTACGCGCGCCCCTCTTATCCCACTGGATTCGTGATCGATTGGCCGAAAGGCCGCACGGGAAACGCTCTCTTGAAGCGCGGCATATTCCCCGTGGACGAACTTCCCTTTAACCCTGAATTTCGAAACGGCGAAGATCAGGAATTTTTCCGGCGCATGATTGAGCGCGGCCATAAATTTATCTGGTGCCACGAAGCGGTCGCTTATGAAGTCGTGCCTCCCGTGCGCTGGAAGCGCAGGTTCATGCTTCGCAGAGCCTTGCTGAACGGCTCCATGCATCCGAAAAGGGCCACGTTTGGGATGCGAGACGTTCTAAAATCCCTCATCGCGGTCACCGGTTATACGATTGCAATTCCGTTTGTGTCGGCCCTGGGTCATCACAGGCTCATGGAGCTTCTCGTCAGCCTTTTTGATCATCTGGGAAAGCTGCTTGCATTCGCAGGTCTGAACCCGATCAAAGACGCCTATGTCACGGAATAAAGTCCAGAGCGCGAATTGGGCGGAGCAGAACCGCCGCGTCGACTATGGCTGCTCCGCAAAAAGTGCCCGAGCTAAGGAGAGCAAGGTATGAAGGTATGTGACAGGGAAATCAGGGTCCACGGACGCCTCATTCGGATCGCCCGTCTGGACGCGGAAAAATATCACTTCCTGGACGATCCTCAGCCGGTGCTCGATGGCCTGCGCAAGTCCGGAACCCGCGTCGACCTTTTCACATTCATGCAGAGGGTGCAGGAACCCGAGCCCAAATATCGTTACCCGATGGAGTGGGACAACTTTGCCGCCCTCCCGGTATCCACCTTCGACCACTGGTGGAACAAGCAACTCGGCTTCAAGGCTCGGAATAAGGCCAAGCAAGCCGAGAAGAAGGGAGTCATCATTCGGGAGGTTCCCTTCGATGACGCGCTCGTTCACGGAATATGGAAGGTATACAACGAGTGCCCTGTCCGCCAGGGAAGGCCGTTCAGCCACTACGGGAAAGATCTCGAAACGGTGCGCAGCGAAGAAGCCACCTACCTCGACAGC
Source organism: uncultured Acidobacteriota bacterium (assembly GCA_963813185.1). Taxonomy (GTDB): domain Bacteria; phylum Acidobacteriota; class Terriglobia; order Acidiferrales; family UBA7541; genus Palsa-360. Next base: position 341,265 of record CAWEYA010000013.1, on the reverse strand, counting down.
AGCGTCTTTATCGCGGCGTTTCTCGGTGACGAGATCATTGGCTTCATCAAAATGGTCAGTGACGAAACTCGATCGCAGGCCGGCCTGATGAACATCGTGTCCATGATCCAGCATCGGGATAAGGCGCCCACCAATGCGCTAGTTGCGCAAGCGGTTCGGTCCTGCGCCGACCGGGGGATTTCCCATCTCGTGTACGCGAATTTCGCCTATGGGAAAAAACAGCCGGACAGCGTCGCGGATTTCAAAGAACGCAACGGATTCCTAAAGATCAATGTGCCGCGCTACTTTGTCCCTTTGACTGGCATCGGCTGGGCCGCCCTGCGCCTCCGGCTGCACCATCCGCTCGTGGACCTTGTTCCGGAACCATTGGTTGCCAAGCTCCGCGGGTATCGCAACGCCTGGTACGGTCGCAAGTTCCAATCCGCGCCGGAAGCTTCCTAGGGACAAATCGGACATGCCCGGAATTGTCGGTCTTATCACCAAAAAACCGCGGGGTTGCGCCGAGCAAGAACTGCGGCGCATGGTCGCGGCCATTCGCCACGAGTCGTTCTATGAGGTTGGCGCGTGGGTGGATGAGTGCCTGGGAGTGTACGTCGGCTGGGCGGCAAGGAAGGGATCTTTCTCGGACGGCATGCCGCTATGCAACGAGCGGGGCGATGTCTCGCTGGTCTTTTCCGGCGAAGAATTTTCCGCGCCGGAGACCATTTGCCGCCTCAGGCAGCAGGGCCATTCGTTTGCATCGGACGGGCCCTCCTACCTCGTCCATCTCTACGAGGAGGATCCCGCCTTTCCAGCGGGTTTGAACGGGCGATTCCACGGACTGCTGGCGGACCGGACACACGGAACAGCGACACTCTTCAACGACCGGTACGGGATGCACCGGATCTATTACCACGAATCAAAAGAGGCCTTCTATTTCGCCGCCGAGGCCAAGGCAATCCTTGCGGTCCGTCCCGAGCTTCGTAAAGCAGACCCTCAAGGCCTGGGCGAGCTTATTTCGTGTGGCTGCGCGCTGGAAAACCGGACGATTTTCGACGGCATCCAGGTGCTGCCGGCTGGTTCGGCCTGGGCGTTTCGAAACGGCGCCCTTGAACACAAGGCCAGCTATTTCCAGCCTCAGGAGTGGGAACAACAGGAGCCGCTCGATTCGGAGAAGTATTACCAGCAGTTGCGGGAAATCTTCTCGCGAATCTTGCCGCGCTACTTTGCAGGCGCGGAAAAAACAGGCATATCGCTGACCGGCGGGCTGGATAGCCGGATGATCATGGCCTGTCAAAAATCTCCGCCCGGATCGTTACCCTGTTATTCATTCGGCGGAACGTATCGCGACTGTCAGGATGTGGTAATTGCCCGGCGGGTAGCAAAGGCGTGCAGCCAGACCCATCAGGTCATCACTGTCGGAGAAGAATTCCTATCCGCGTTTCCTCGCTATGCGGAGCGGACCGTCTATCTGACCGACGGATGCGTCGACCTGTCGCATTCTCCGGATCTTTTCGCGAACGAGAGGGCTCGCCAAATCGCTCCCGCCCGGATGAGCGGAAACTACGGGGGCGAAGTGCTGCGCCGGGTTCGGGCATTCAAGGCGGGCTCGCCGGCGGCCGGCCTTTTCAGTCCCGAACTGGAGCCCTATTTCAAACAGGCCAAAGCCACGTATGAAGGATTGATACACACGCATCCGCTTTCCTTCGCCGTATTCCGGCAGGCGCCCTGGCACCACTACGGACTTCTTTCGCTGGAACAGACTCAGGTCGCGTTACGATCGCCGTTTCTCGACAATGAGTTCGTCAAGACCGTGTTTCAGGCGCCGGATTCAGCCTGCCGCGACAACGAGGTTTCGTTGCGGCTTATTTCCGACGGCAGCCCAGCGCTCCGGAACATCCGCACGGATCGTGGCTTGGCCGGAAACGACAATGCCCTCGTTTCCGCCTGGAATCACCAATTTTACGAATTCACGTATAAAGCCGAGTATGCCTATGACTACGGCATGCCGCAATGGGGGGCCAAGGTCGATCATTTACTTTCACCACTTCATCTCGAGCGTCTCTTTCTTGGGAGACAAAAGTTCTACCACTTTCGTATTTGGTATCGCGAGCAACTCTCTAACTACGTGAGGGAAATGCTGCTCGATCCGCAATCGCTTTCTCGCCCCTATCTGGATCGACAAAAGGTTGAAGAAGTAGTGCGGGGCCATCTCAAAGGCCACCGCAATTACACGACGGAGATTCACAGACTGCTGACGCTGGAGCTTATCCACCGCCAACTCCTGGATGCCCGATGACTTACCATATTCAATTGCGTCAACACGAAGAGAGGCGCTAAATGCCCCCAGCAATCGCCACCGCCGTCTTCGTCCTGATGATCCTTGGGCTTTTCCTGCTCGATCGGGACCCGGAAGTCCGGACTTCCCCGGGCCTTTGGATTCCTTTCCTCTGGTTGCTTATCAACAGCTCGCGGGCAGTATCTACGTGGGTGGGGCAGCAGCCGACGGTAAGCATGGCCGATGAGTACATGGACGGCAGCCCGTTCGACCGGGCCGTTTATTTGACATTATTGATTGTCGGCTTAATTGTGTTGCTCCGGAGAGGGCGGCAGGTCACAAAGCTCTTGCGAGCGAATGCTCCCATCATCCTATTCTTTCTCTTCTGCCTGGCAAGTATCTTCTGGTCAGAATACACCTTTATCGCCTTCAAGCGGTGGAGCAAGGCCATTGGTGACATCGTGATGATCCTGATCGTGTTTACCGACCGTGAGCCGGAGGCCGCGCTCAAGCGGCTCGTCTTGCGTGTGGGCTATATACTGGTGCCGCTTTCTGTTCTCTTTATTAAATACTTCCCCCTGCTGGGACGCAATTTCAATCGGTGGACTTGGACCTACATGTACAGCGGTGTCTCCACCACCAAGAACGGGCTCGGAACGATGTGTTTGATCTGCGGGCTGGTACCTCTTTGGCGCTTTTTCGCAGTATACCGGGACAGAGAGCAAGCGCATAGGGCTAGAAAGATGTTTGCTTATACCGTTATGGTTGTAATGGTGCTGTGGCTCTTCGTGACCGCCGATTCGATGACCTCCTTGTCCTGCTTCCTCATGGCAGGGGGGTTGATCATGGTGACGAATATTCGCGCCTTCGAAGGAAAGGCCTGGGTCGCGCACTTCGTCATTGCCGTAATGATAGCGCTCTCTTTGTTTGCCCTGTTTCTTGATACGGGGGGCAACCTCGTCGGATCCTTGGGCAGGGACGCGACGATGACTGGCCGGACTGGCATCTGGAAGGCCGTGCTTTCTTTGAGTGGCAGCCCGCTGATTGGGACCGGCTTCGAGAGTTTTTGGATGGGGGAAAGGCTCCAGAAAGTATGGAACCTGACTGCGAAGGGAATTCAAGAGGCTCACAACGGCTACCTGGAGGTCTACCTCAATCTGGGGTGGCTAGGGGTTGGACTGCTGGCCGTGGTCATCGCCTGGGGGTACCGGAATGCAGTCGCAATGTATCGCCGGAATGCGGACGCGGGGCGCATCAGGCTGGCATTTTTCGCCGCGGCGTTGGTCTATAATTTCACGGAAGCTGGCTTCAGGATGATGGACCCGGTATGGATCGCCTTTCTCCTGGCGGCGTTTGCCATCCCCGCTGCTCCGGTCCCGGAAGAGTCACCCTCGTTAGACCTCGACCTCGAACTCCACGATCCCCTTGCCCGATCCAAGCCACGAGTTAACGCTCTGGTTTCAGCCCCGGTGCGAAAGGGAACTATTTGAAGCCATTTGATTCCAGCGGAGCGTTCCGGCCCGTCGCGGCAGGGGGCGAATTGCGCGGCCTTGCAGTGCGCGGCGCGGGCGCCACCCTTTTTTCCGGCGGCGTGGGGCTGGCGGTGCAGGTGGTGGCCACCATAACTCTGGCGCGACTGCTGACCCCCTCGGATTTTGGCGTCGTGGCCATGGTGACAACGTTCAGTCTGCTGCTTTTGAACTTCGGCGCGAATGGGTTTACAGAGGCCATCCTGCAATTTGAAGAAGTAAATCACGTTCTCGCCAGCAACCTGTTCTGGATCAATTTCGGCGTGGGGATTGTTCTTACGGTCTCATTCGCCGGCGCGGGATCGCTCCTGGCTCAGTTCTACCGGGATCCGCGGGTGGCGCGCGTAGCCGTCGGCACTTCGCTGTCCATCTTGATCGGCAGCACATCCGTGCTGCACCAGGCTCTGCTGAAACGCAGCATGTATTTTTCCGCGCTGTCTTTGAATGACATTATAAGTCGCACCGTTTCGGTGGCTGTTTCCATCTTTTTGGCGTGGGCAGGATGGAGATACTGGGCGCTCGTTGCCGGCGTCGTGGCAGCGCCGCTCAGCACCTCCATCGGCGTCTGGATCCTCTGCAGGTGGACACCCGGCTTGCCCCGGCGCGCGGCCAAGACGGGTCCGATGGTCCGGTTCGCCATGCATGTTTATGGGCGCTTTACCGTCAACTATTTTTCCCGGAACACGGACAACCTGCTGGTGGGATGGAGGTTCAACGCTCAAGCCCTGGGGTTCTACAAGAAGGCATATGATTTATTCGCTCTTTCCGCAAGCCTGCTTGTATCGCCGCTCGCCAATGTTGCCGTTGCCGCGCTGAGCCGGTTTGACGCACGCTCTGCTCAATTCCGGCGGTATTTTTTGAATGCCCTCACGGTCATGGCGTTTGTGGGCATGGGGCTTGGGGCGGATCTTACGCTCGTTGGGAAAGATGTGATTCGGCTGCTGCTGGGGCCGGGGTGGGGCGAGGCCGGCCGAATCTTCGTGTTCTTCGGGCCGGGAATCGGGATCATGATGCTTTACTATACGCACGGGTGGATTCACCTCTCCATTGGAAGAGCGGATCGCTGGTTTCGCTGGGGCATTGTGGAGTTCGCGTGTACGTTTTTGATGTTTCTGGCGGGGTTGAGATGGGGCCCTGCTGGAGTGGCTGTTGCATGGACGGTGTCATTTTGGATTCTGACGCTCCCTGCGCTTTGGTACGCGGGTAAGCCCGTGCAATTCGGTGTCGCCCCAATGCTCGCGGCTGTTTGGAGATTTGCGCTCGCTTCCGCGCTGGCCGGCTCCGCCGTAACCTTCATTCTCGGGAAGATGCCCGCTGTCCTGGCGGGTCCGGGCCGGATGGAAGCCGTCGGACGAATCGGAATCAACTCCATGATTTTCGTGATTCTGTATGTCGGCATGGTGATCGTATTGCATGGAGGGTTGGGGCCGCTTCATCAGATCGCGAAACTCGCGCGCGAGATGTCTCCATTGCGGAGGTTCTCAAGGTTAGCCCCAGTACCTGGCGTGGCTTGCGCAACCGCTCCGAGTGAGGAGCTTTCCGTTCCGCAGGGGCAGGCGCCGCGCTAGTGTGTGCCGGTCGCGGATCCGGCGAAATAAACCGCAGGAACCAGAGCCACAGGCATGGACAGCGCGATCTTTAGCGCGCCGAAATCCAGTGCTTGCGGCGAGACAAACTTCTTCAGTTGCCCCTCTCTTACTTCCCGTCCCGCCCATATCGCTTTCCAGTGGTAGAACGTCGCATCTCTGATCCCATTCCTCCGGCACAGTTTCTTGGCGCGAGCTCCGGTCTCCGTCTCCTGAAACAGCTCGAAAATTTGCACTTTGCTGGACTGGATCTTCTTCACGGAGGCGTCTTCTCCCTCAATCTTATACGCGGGGAAGCCGACGTACGGCTGGGTTAATCTCCGGAGCTTTCACGTACATGCTCGCACGCTCAAACGAAGAATACGGCGGTAATTACTCTGCAGTTAATAGAAGCGCCGGGTGAGCCCATGCCACTACGGAATTTTGTCGATCATTGAAACTGGGCTTCCCTCGCAGGAGACACCGGGAGCAAGGTTCCCGGTTGTCTCCTCTGGGAATCGAAGATTATTGTGCCGTGGCTGCGAGGCCGGTTGGAGGAGCGGGAGGGTTGGACGAAGTCGGTGGCGCCGCCCCGCCGGCATAGCAAACCGACGGATCAAACAGTTTTATGCCGGACGAATCCCGCGTTGTATTGTTGTAGCAAACTTCTGCCGGATTGGCGTTGACGTGCCCCCCGAGCACGGAGGCGTCCACGTTGCCGCCTGTGACGTCCGGTCCAATGGCGGGCCAGGGCACGCTACCAAACCAGCTGGGCTTGGAACTTTTGTAGAACGACGCAGGAAGGGCGTTGCTTCCGCCATTCCAGATAACCGATTTGCTGGCAATGTCGAAGTTACCGTTCTGGAAGAAAGTCCCGGAAGCCTTGCCCACCCAAGAACCCGCCACTCCGCCGCCATTTGTATCGCTGCCCGTGTTGTATCCAATGCTCACGGCGCTGAAGAAATTGCTGTAGTTGCGCGTGGCCGGTGGAGTGACGGTGGAGGCGAAAGGAGACGCACCGCTGTTGTAGAGAGTGCTTGCAGCTGTGAGCGCATCCGCCGAACCCAGGACGTTCCCGAGCGAGTTCAGGTTGGTGTATGGGAAAGCCAACTGCTCTCCCGTCAGCTGTTCAGTGGTGAGCTGCGTGCTCGACCAGTTCACGGTATTTCGGCCGGCAGACAAGGGCGAAGCGAGAGTATCTACGGCGCGAAAATGATTCCGAAACATCGTATTGTTCGATCCCGATCCCCAGAAGCTGTCCATCGTAATATTATTTGCGACGTTGCCTTCAAACAGATTGAATTGTGGATGAGCGCCGTGGAAATCGATGGAGGCCATGATCACAAGACAACCGCATCCAGAATCGAAATTGCCGTAGCTGTAGTTATACCCCACGACGTTGCCCGAAGCTCCCCATTCGACCATCAAGCCCACATGGAGGCGTTCGAGTATGTTGTTCTCCACCAGGGTTGCCGAGGTTCGCAGTTCAAGATCCACTTCGGAATCCGTTGAGCCCGGTGTGTGCACGTAGGCATTCGAGAAATAGCTGTCACGCACTTCGTCGTGAAGCCCGTTGATGACATCCACATGGTCGGCGTCGGCATAATTGTTGAACACGCCCTTGACCCAGCAGTTGACGCAAGCGTTCAGGGAATATACAGCTTTGTAGCCGGAACCATTGGCGTACGTTTGCAGGAGTTCCACGCCTTCGTTTTGTCCTGCCACGGGGAATGGCCAGGCTTGCGCAGGTGAGGTTCCTGGCGCAACTCCATAGTTCGAGTACAGCGCCGGAGAGATGGTGAGCGTATTCCCGGAGACGTTCGTAACCTGGACAGTTTGCCCCCGTGTCCTGGCAGCTCCGTCACTCGTTCCGTCGCACCACGAGCACACTCCGTTGGAGGTGTCGGGAGTCACGTAGCTGGGATCGTTCAATTCTGTGATCGCCAGGAGCGTGCCCGCGGAAATGCCCGATGAGCTGGAGACAACGATGCTGGTCGATCCGGAGGTCGCCCCGGAAGCAATGTTTGTGGACGCAGGCGTGTAGCCCGGGCCACCTCCGCCGAGCGTGTACACCGCTCCACCTGAGCCCGTCGAGTTCACAATCGTCTTGAGCGTTCCTGATCCACGCAAGACGCAATTGCTCGGAATACTAAGACTCGTCACGTTGAACGTTCCCGCGCCGAGCAGAACAAAATGATTCTTTCCGCACGAGTTCAGCGCGGATTGAATCGCGCCTGTGCTGTCTCCCCCTGTGGGATTGATTGTGGCGCCGGACTGCGTCCAGGAACCGGAAGGAATGCCGCCCACAACGCCGGCCACCGACCAGTCGATACCGCACTCCTGGGGGGAGGAAAGCGTGCTGGGAGAGCACGCACCTGACCCCGAAACGGGTTTCAGGATGCCGCTCCAAGCCTGAGCGTGGGCCGCGTTTGGAATCACCAACAACAAAATCAGGTAGAGAAAAAGCAATGATTTGCGATTCATGATGTCTTTCTGGTGCCTTGGTACTGCGGCACGCGTCCGTTCAGGCCATGGGCCTGCAAAAATTATACTTCCTCCGCCATAAGCAGATTAGGTCTCGAATCGAAAGAGTACCTACTGGCCCAGCGTACAGATTGTGAACAGGGAAAGCACCTGTACCATAGGACGCTGCTTAGAAGTTGGGGGCAATCCAGCCTCTTCCAGACCATGTCACGCCCGGACGCATCACCCCCTCAAATTCGCGCCCTCCCATCCTGCCAGAGGCCTGTGTATCGGCCCATTTTCAAGGGAAAGGTGGTTGCTTGGCGGTTGATTATTTCCAGAGCGTCGGGGCTTGGAAAAGGAACGATGCAGCTTAACTTTCCGGCGTCGCTTCCAACGAAATGTTTGGCAATCCTGTTGACAGCCATCTATTATCAAGTGTGGCCACTGCTGCCAGTCCCGGTGTGGAAACTTGAGTGGAATGTGCGCCTCCGCGGTGGAAAGGAACTTTTCTTTCTTCCTTGCCTGCTCTATCGTGCGGTTAAAGTCCTGACGGAGCGCTCGGAAATTGAGAAATTGCGGAGCGTGCAATCGCTGATTGTATCGGTTGTGCAGAACTGGTCGTTCAGTAACTGCGTGGGGTTCGAGACGCAGTGAATTATGGAGGAATTCAAAGTTGGGACGCAGGAAATTCGGGACATTCGCCTTTCGCTTTACCAGGCGGTTGTATCTACATCGTAAACAATCTCGTGCAGCCTTGGGACATCGCGGATGAAAGTGTGCATGCTTGCATACACGTGGTATGAGCCAGACAACCGCGTCCGCCGCTATGCCGAAACCCTCGTAAAGCGCGGGGATCAAGTTGATGCCGTGGTTCTGCGTAGGGAAGGCCAATCATCAAAAATGGAGGTTGTGGAAGGCGTCTGCGTTTACCGAATCCAGCGCCGGGTCATCAATGAGAAGGGGAAAATCACCTATCTCGCAAAACTTCTTTTATTCTTTGTACGTTCGTTCTTTTTTCTGGCCTGGAAGCAGTTGCGGGATCCTTACGATCTAATCCACGTCCACTCTGTCCCGGATTTCGAGGTCTTCGCCGCTCTCGTTCCTAAACTCATGGGAGCGAAAGTCATTCTGGATATTCATGACCTGGTGCCGGAGTTTTACCTCACCAAATTCAGGACCACTCCGGATTCGCTGATTTTTAAGCTGCTCGTCGGCGTGGAGCGAATGTCCGCCTCCTTTGCCGATCACGTGATCGCGGCAAATCATATCTGGCTGAAGCGTCTCTACGAAAGGTCGGTCAGGCGCGAGGATTGCACGGTCATCCTGAATTTTCCCGACACGGACATTTTTCATCTTCGGGGACGGACCCGGACGGATTCCAAGTTCATCATGGTGTATCCGGGAACGATGACCCATCATCAGGGTGTGGACATCGCGGTTCGCGCGTTTGCCCTGATCGCAGACCAATGTCCGGAGGCGGAATTTCATCTGTACGGAGGCGGGGATCAAGTCGATTATCTGAGGACACTGATCGCCGAGCTGAATCTGCAGGAACGCGTGTTTTTGAAGGGCGGCCGGAAACTTCAAGAAATCGCGGTAATTATGGAGAACTCAGATTTGGGGGTCGTACCCAAGCGGAATGATGGTTTCGGCAATGAAGCGTTCAGCACCAAAATCTTTGAGTTCATGGTCGAGGATGTGCCTGTGATCGTTTCCAGCACGGCGATCGACCGGTATTACTTTAACGACTGCGTGGTGAAATTTTTCGAGGCCAACAACGAAAAGAAATTGACCGAAGCAATGTTGCAATTAATCCGCCATCCGGAACAGCGCCAGGAGCTAGTGCGAAACGCGCGGGAATTCATCAAGGACTACACCTGGGAAAAGAATAAGGGCATCTACCTTGACCTGGTGGACTCGCTTGTGGCGCGCAGCGGTCGTCAAGTACCGGCAAAGGTTTGATCGCCTCAGATCCATTCCCCTTCCCCTGGCCACAGCAATCCTCTCACCCAATAAAACCGCAGCCGGCGACGCAACTTGTGGCTTATGACGCGGACCGTGGATTCCGCAGACTTCCGCAAGGCCCGCTGGAAAATATCCCCTTTTTTGCGGTGCGCATTGGAAGCGCGCCACAATATGTCTTGAAATCGCTGGAATAATAAGTCATGTTCTATCAATATAATACGAGTTATTTCCGCGCTTTATGGGCTTGGTAGGAAGTTCAAAAGGTTGCCTGAGCCAGTCGCGGGGCGGGCGCGCGGGGGACAATTCCACTTGAGAATAAACCCCTCTCATTTGCTAACATCGGTAACACCCCGGAACCAGAGGAGAAGACACTAATGAAAGGCGTCGTACTCGCAGGGGGTTTGGGCAGCCGCTTGAATCCACTCACCAAAGTCACCAACAAGCACCTACTACCCGTTTATGACAAGCCCATGATCTATTACCCCATTCAGACGCTGGTGAACGCGGGCATCCGGGACATCCTTGTTGTGACAGGGGGAAAGAACGCCGGTGAATTTCTACGCTTGCTAGGCAATGGCAAGGAATTCGGTCTTAAGCATGTGAATTACACTTATCAGGAAGGCGAAGGGGGAATCGCTGAGGCGCTTGGGTTGGCCGAATTTTTTGCGGAGGGAGAGCCGATTTGCGCCATCCTCGGGGACAACATCATAGAGACGAACGTATGCCGTGCCGCGGACGAATTCCGCAAAGTGGGCAACGGTGCCAAGATCATCCTCAAACAGGTCACCGATGCGGAACGCTTCGGCGTTGCGGAGATTAAAGGTGACCGCATTGTCGGCATCGAAGAAAAGCCCAAAGCTCCGAAGTCCAAGCTGGCCGTGATCGGAATTTATTTCTACGATTCGACCGTTTTCGAAAAGATCCGCCGGCTGAAGCCCTCCGGACGCGGCGAGCTTGAAATCACCGACGTGAACAATTTTTATATCCAGGAGGGAATTCTCACTTATGACAAACTGGAAGGCTGGTGGACCGATGCAGGCACTTTTGAATCCCTGCTGCGGGCCAACAATCTGGTAGCAGAAACAGGGGCCAATAAAATGTCCCTCGACCGCGAGGCGCAATTGGCGGCGCCAAAGGAAATGGGCCGATGAAAATATTTGTTACCGGCGGGGCCGGATTTATAGGCTCCAATTTTATCCGGCATGTCCTTTCCCTCAACAAAGCTTACAAGATCGTCAACTTCGACAAACTGACCTACGCGGGGAACCTGGCGAATCTCGAATCGGTCGCGGACCATACGGATTACTCTTTCGTAAGAGGGAGCATCAGCGACTCGAGCGCGGCCGAAGCGGCGATGCGCGGCTGCGATGCCGTGGTCCACTTTGCCGCCGAGTCGCACGTGGACCGGAGCATTTACGAGCCCGCGCCCGTCATCGACACGAATGTGACGGGAACATTCATCATGCTTCAATTGGCGCGCAAGCTGGGTATCGAGAGGTTCGTCCATATCTCGACCGACGAAGTGTACGGGGGCATGGCCCCCGGCGCTTTCGCCAATGAAAATTCGCCGCTGCAGCCCAGCAGCCCGTACTCGGCGTCGAAGGCCAGCTCGGATCTTCTGGTTCTCTCCTACGTGCGCACGTACGGTTTTCCGGGCATCATCACGCGTTCGTCCAACAACTACGGACCGTATCAATTTCCCGAAAAATTTTTTCCCCTGATGATCAGCAACGCCTTCGAGGACAAACCACTGCCCATCTACGGCGACGGCAAGCAGCAGCGGGATTGGCTGCATGTGGAAGATAACTGCCGCGGGGTTCTGGCGGTCCTCGAGCGCGGCCGTATCGGACAGGTCTACAACATCGGCGGGCTCGACATTGAAGAAAATCTGACGATCGCGCGCACGCTGCTTCGCTTGATCGGCAAACCGGAAACGCTGCTCTCCTATGTAAAGGATCGCCCCGGACACGACCGGCGCTATGCCCTGCACTGCGATAAAATGGAAATGGACCTGGGCTGGAAGCCGGCGGTCCGGCTGGAAGAGGGTTTGCGCCAAACGATCGATTGGTACAAGTCCAACGGGAAGTGGATGGCGGGAGTCCGCGACGGTGAATACCTCTCTTACTATGACAAATATTACGAGAATCGCGATTCCTCCCTGCACGCGCTTTCATCCACCGGGCCTAAACCTCCCCGTTGACGCCGGATCGCAACCCTCCGGCACGGCAACTCGTCAGGGTTAGACTCGCTTGCAAAAATTGAACACTTCACTACCGGAGGTCTGGGAACTCCAGCCGAAAGTAATCCGCGACGCGCGGGGCTCTTTCCTGGAGACCTACCATCTCCAGAAGTTTTCCGACCTGGGCATCCCCGATCTTTTCGTTCAAGACAACCACTCGCGTTCCGTCAAGGGTACGCTGCGAGGCCTGCATTACCAACTGCGGCATGCGCAGGCGAAACTCTGCCGCGTGGCGGAGGGAGAAGTGCTGGATGTAGCCGTGGACATACGCATCGGCTCGCCGAATTTTGGAAAATGGACGAGCGTGGTGCTCTCCGCCGAGCGCCGGAATCAAATCTTTATTCCGCGGGGATTCGCGCATGGCTTCGTGGCTTTGTCCGATACCGTTGAATTTCTATACAAGTGCAGTGACTTCTACGATCCCACGAGCGAGTACGGAATCATCTGGAATGATCCTGGCCTGGCTATTTCCTGGGGTGTCGCGAACCCTCTGGTCTCTGAGAAGGACGCGAAATTCTCCACGCTGGCGGACATGCCCAGGGAATTCCTACCGCACTACCCGCCCAAATGAAACCTACCATCCTGCTGATCGGGACGAACGGGCAAGTCGGGCGGGAATTAAACAGCAGGTTGCCGCGCATTGCCGAAGTAACGCCCCTGGACCGGCAGCGGCTCGACCTCACCCAACCCGAAGAGATTCGTCGCGCTATCCGCGCATTGCACCCTGCTTTTATCGTAAATGCGGCGGCATACACCGCGGTGGACAAGGCCGAATCGGAAGAAAGTTTAGCGCGGGCCATTAACGCCGAAGCCCCGGCCGTGATGGCGGAGGAAGCCAAGAAAATCGGCGCTTCGCTCATTCATTTCTCAACGGACTACGTGTTTGATGGATCGAAAATTTCCCCATACGTGGAAGACGATCCGCCGAACCCGCAGAATGTGTATGGCAGAACCAAGCTCGAAGGGGAACGCGCGATCCAGGCGTCCGGCGCCGCGCACCTGATCTTCCGCACCGCGTGGGTGTATGCGACCGAGGGCCGGAATTTTCTTCTCACTATCCTGCGTTTTGCCACCCAGCGTGAAGAGCTGAGAATCGTTCGCGACCAGATCGGCGCGCCCACGCTGAGCAGCGAAATTGCCACAGCAACCACAAATATTCTCGCGCAAGTCCGTGACAACGAGCACCGCTCGTTTTCTTTGGCGGACCTCAGCGGTATTTATCACATGACGGCCGGCGGCGAGACGAGCTGGTACGATTTTGCGACCGCCATTCTCGAAGAAGCTGCCGCGTCCCCGGCTGCCAGTCCGTGGTTTGCAGCGGCTACGAGCAGCCTGCCGTTGATCGCACGCCGCGTCATCCCCATCGCCACCAAGGAATATCCCACACCGGCGCGACGCCCCGCCTATTCAGTTCTCTCCAACGCCCGCTTGAACCGCACCTTTTCCCTGCAATTGCCGGACTGGCGAAAACAGTTGCACTCCGTTTTCGCCAAGCCGCCTGCCAAGACATCCTGAAAAGCGCATTCGATTGATTTTAAGGCTGCCTCATGGCGCGGCTTAGGCAGACGCATGCCTTGACGCCAATCTCCGGCAAAACGAAGGATTGACCAAAATCTGAATCGGAGGTTGAAAGCGGAGTATTTTTACTTCTGCGCGCCGCTCGGAGGATTTTTGTATGCGCTGTTTGAGTAGTAAGAATTGTAACCGGAGGATTCTTCCGCCGTGTTCAGGACCACGCCGATAAGATGGGCGTCCCGCAATTCTTTACAGGCCTTTTGAGACGCTGCGGAAGGAGTCGAATTCGCACGTACGACGAAAAGCACTCCGTCCACCATGCCGCCCAGAACACTGGCGTCGGCGACGGGAAGGGCCGGAGGCGAATCAATGATAATCCAATCAAAAGCAGGCCTGACGCGTTCGAGGAATTGTTTCATCCGGACGCTGGAAATCAGCTCGGAGGGATGTTTCGCGTGATTGCCGGCGGGGATAAAGCAAAATCCCTCTTCGCCGCTGCGCTGCGTGACATCGAATTCCGTGGCGGTATTTTGCAAGTACTCGGCCAGTCCCGGACCCGCGGGGGCTCCCAGAAGAGTATGAATCCGGGGAGAACGAAGATCGGCATCGATCAACAACACGCGGCAACCGTGCTGCCGGACCAAAGCATAGGCTAAATTCGCGGAGATCACGGTCTTGCCTTCCGCCGGTATCGCGCTGGAAACCAAGATGGTTTGCAGGGGCTGGGTCTCACGCAGGCGGTAAAGACGCGAACGCAGCGTTCGGAATTGCTCGGCCCCCGGAAAGAACGGATCTGAATTTTCAAAGACGATCGCACTTGGATTGGGTTTCCATGTCGCCCTCTTGCACTTTGTCCACAGGGCGTCGAACTGCACGGGCCTGGTGCCGGGTTCGGCCTCGAAGTGAGCGGTGGAAAGGTGAGGCAGAACGGGTTGATGTAATTTACTCGGAGGTGGAGGCGCAGTTTCGACCACGGGGCTGGCGACACCATGCTCCGCCTGCGGGTCGCTATTTTGGGCCGGCTGGCCCGTCACCCGCTCCTGCTCTGCCCTTTTAAGCGCTTCGTGAATCCTACTCATGGTTCCCTTTCGACTCTAGATGGTCCGGCCGAGTTCCCGCGAGTCTATGCCTTTGCGTGTTCCTTCGCCTTGTACGATGCCGTGAGAGTAGGCTGCGTTCGCGCTTTTCCCGAGTTCGGCGCGATCACCGGAATCATGGCGAGGACGGGCAGGCGAAGAATGACTTCGACGTCGTGTTCGGACCGCATCGAAGTGTCGTGCAATTCCAAAAGAAGCGAGAGGCCCAGCGCAAGCATGAGGCCTGCGCCAAACCCTCCTCCGGCAAATACCGGCATTTTCGGGAAAGAAGGCTCATTCGGTAGATTCGCCGGATCCAGCACGTGAAAGCGATCGTTTTGCTTGGTCTGGTCAAATTGTTGCGACATTGCGGAAGCGTCGCGCTTTTTCATCAGCTCATTGTAAGTATCGAGGACGGTCTGGTGATCGCGGGTCAGCAGCTTATATTCCTGTTCGACCCCGGGGCTGGCCGCCACGCGGGCCTGGTAGATCGCGATTTGCTTCTTGATCTCATCCTGTTGCGCCGATCGTTCCTTGATGACCTGGTCGTACTGATGAATTTGCGCTCGCAGTTGCAGGATTTGCGTTGGCTCGGCCGTTGACACCGTGCTCTTATCCGGCACCGCCGCGTTCTTCCGTTGCAGTTCGCTTTCCGCTATTTTTTGCTTGAGTACGTTGATATCGTTTTTCGCCTTGATGACATCCGGGTGGTCGTTCGTATATTTGGATTGCAACTCGATGAGTTGCGCCTGCAGCGCCTGCAGTTGCTGTTCGGAAGTCTCCGGAGCCGGTCCGGTCTGCATTGCCTTCCAGGATGATAGCTGCTGCGCGAGGATGGATTCGGCGAAGCTCTTGTCCTGCTGCGCGCGGTTGACCGCCTGCGTTGCGGCCTCCAGCTGCGAAGTCTGCCCATTCAAAAGATTCAAGTTTGTTTGGCTATCCTCGGGAAGCGAACCGACGTAGCGGCGCTGGAACGCGGCCAGCTTTGCATCTTGCTCGTCCAGTTTCGTCTTGGCCTGATCGAGCTGGTCGTTCAGGAATTTTGTGGTTCCCGCGTCGGTCGTCGTGGTGACCGCAATGTTTTCCTCGACGAACATGGACGTAATCATGGCGCAAATCTTTTGCGCAATCTGGGGATTTTCGAAGGCCACGCTGATCGTGAATCCAGGGAGGTTCTGAGCCCGGGTCTCGGCCATGGGTGCGACCGGCGTGATCGTAATGGCCTGCCGCAAGCGCTCGACAATCACATCCATGGGCAAACGGTCGATATCTTTCTCATATAGATTCAGATCGTGAATCACGGGCTCTAGTCGAGCCGTGCTCAAGATCTGCTGCTGCATGGTCGCCAATCGCTGGTTGACGTTGTCCGTGGCATTCGGGGTAACGGGGGTTACCGGCTGAACTTCCGGCTGCTCGACCAAGACTAACGTCTTGGAGACATACCGCTTGGGCAGAACGCGCGCGGCCCCGAACCCCGCCATTCCGCCAAAAAGGGTAAGCAGAAAGATGAGCCAGAATCGCCGCCGGACAATAACGACGACATCTTTTGCGCCAATTTCCTGATGCACCATCTGTAGCACTCCTTGAGACAATTCGCAGCAGCGTTTGGCCAGTAGGGCCGGGAAGCTGAGGCTCGCAGACAGAGCAGCCTCTATAGAGTACAAAGCAATTCTATGGCCGGGGTTCAAACATATGTTAAGTATATGTATATTCAAGTGGATATGGGGATTCTTCCCTTAGCCCTGTACCCGCGAACGAGGGATGTGGTAGTCCAAAGTTCCACTTTTTGGAAATTCATTGGCCTTTTCTAGTTATCATACTGAAAGAAGGGGTGTTAGATGATACGGGCATGTGACCTCTTACGGGCGAACCTTAGGCGGATACAACCTGCAAAGTTAGCACGCTCCGCCCCCGTTAAAAACGGCCCAAGGGGTGGCTAGAAGGATTTTTAAGTCTAGCCATATCGACCAGGTGTTGCAATAACACAAGTCCAGGCGGACCATTTCATCGAAGCGTGTCCTGTTTCGCCCGCTCACCTGCCACAAACCCGTTACACCGGGCTTCACTTCCAGAACCCTTCGGCGGTGCCAGATATCGTAAACCTCGAACTCGTAGGGAACTGGAGGGCGAGGGCCGACAAGCGACATATCACCGCGCAAGACGTTCCAGAATTGGGGAAGTTCGTCCAGACTGGTCTTCCTTAGAAATCCTCCGATGAAAGTCACTCGAGGATCCTTGACCAGTTTATAAACGGGTTGGTCCGAACCTTCGGACTTGTTCAATCCATCCTTACCGGCAATAAATTGCCGAACGTATTCTTGATGGATTTTCGGATCATTGTTGGTGTACATCGTGCGGAACTTCAGGCACTTGAAACGCGCGCCAAACTGGCCCAAGCGCTCCTGTTCAAAGATCACCGGTCCCTTGGAGGTCAGCCTGATCAGGGCCACGATCACCGTGAGGATGGGTGAGAGCGCCATCAGCAGCACCCCGCTGCCAACGATATCCATCACGCGCTTGATTACCAGGGGCAGCCGCTTTCGCGAAACTTTCCTCTTGAGATCAGGGTAAAGCTTGGAATCCGCTACCCAGCCGGAGCTGTTCTTATCCCAGCTTTCCGGGAATACATGAAGGGAAATAGCGATTTTAGCAGCCCTGTCCTGGCCCAAATGCTTGACGAAGGCCGTTTCCATCTTGGTACGGAGCGTCTCCGTGATCGGGAGATCCCCTTCCATACTCACTTCTGCAAAGATGATTCCCAGAATAGCGTCTTCTTTGTACCAACCAACAAGGTCTGTTTCCCGCTTGGACGCGACAACAATCCTTACCGCTTGTCTAAGTATTTCTTCTGCGGCGCCATTTTCCAAATTGGCATCCAGAAGCATCAGAACAAAAGGCCTGCGAGAACGTTCCGCCCGCCGACGCTCCATCGTAAGCATGGAATGAAAAACGTACTCCACCAGGACATCTTTTTCGTCTTGAGCGCCATCCGCGCGGCGAGAATAATTCGATCCCGCAACTTTTATATGAGAGTCCCGCTGTCCTGGAGGTGAAATTCTGGAATAGCTATTGCCCATGTTTACTCCTGCAAGGCTTGCATCGCCGGGAAGTTACCCTTCTCGGCCCTCAGGCGCATTGAGCCATATAGCAAAGCCGTTACAAAAACTCAGAAGATGCGCTGCTTATCTTGCTAAACTGTATTAAGTCTTTTATTTACAAATGCTTAAAAATCGTTTTCCCACGCAGGAGTTGCTGGCCGAGGAATGCAACGCACACTCCCATAGCCATCAGGAAATCAATACCCGGTTATTCGTTCGCAATCAGTCTGCCACAGTCAAAAGAGTCTATGGACGCAGGTCTCCCCGCTGAACCATTTCAACGGATTGAAACTAAAGAGGTTAAATTTTGCGGGATTTCCCGGAAATCACGGGCCGAAAGTCCGCATCCCGAATCGGGCATAGATAGTGAAAACTATTGCTGCGTTGTGCCACTACCTTTCCGCATTACAAGACTTGTGTTAACTAGGTGATCATATCCAAGTCCTAAATTGGGAAGTCGGTTCCCGCGTAGCCGCTCGGATGGCGAAGCCGCCAATCCCACGCCGAGCGGACAATTGATTGCAAATCGGACACGGCAGGCCTCCAACGCAGCAAGGCTTTCGCTTTAGATGGATCGGCAATCAACTTGGCGGGATCGCCGGCGCGCGGGGGCTCTATCTGCAAAGCGATGCCGCGTCCTGTGACTTGGCGCGCGCACTCGATGACTTCCAGGACGGAGTAACCGCTGCCCGTTCCCAAATTGAGAAAATCGGATTGGCCGCCCGAGCGAAGATGTTCGAGGGCGCGGATATGCGCGTCCGCGAGGTCGACGACGTGAATGTAGTCCCGGATGGGCGTGCCATCCGGGGTCGGATACCGGTTGCCGAATACACGTATGGCTTGCTGCTGTCCCAGCGCCGCGGCGAGAACATTGGGAATCAGATGCGACTCGGGTCTGTGATCTTCTCCGCAATTTTCACTGGCGCCGGCGGCGTTGAAGTAACGCAAGGCCACAAATTTCATTCCATACGCGGTGTCATAGGCGTCGAGGAGCTGTTCCATGAACAGCTTGGACCAACCGTAGGGGTTCCTTGGCCATTTCCGGCTCTGTTCCACAATAGGAATTTGCTCCGGGTCGCCGTAAACAGCGGCTGTGGAGGAAAATACGACTCGACGCACCCCAGCCTGAATGAGTTCGCCAATCAACGCGAGTCCGTGGCCGACGTTGTTTTCGAAATACCTGGCTGGATCAAGGACGGATTCCCCGACTTCAATCAGCGCCGCGAAATGTATACAGGATTCCAGGGCATGCTCGCGGGCGATGCGCGCCACCAGTTTCCGGTCGCCGATATTGCCTTGATACAGCGGAACATCCGCAGGGAGAGCAGCCCGGTGGCCCCGTGCCAAATCGTCAAGCACCACGATCTGCTCACCTCGGGCCAGCAGGCGTTCGACGGTTACGCTGCCGATGTAGCCGGCGCCACCTGTGACAAGGATTGCCATGGATCCTCTCTCGTTTCTTTTATCGGGAAACTTTTGAATCGGCCAACGAAATTCGAGTCTACCTCAACAAGGTCGGGACGCCGGGCCGTTTTTCCGGTGGAGGTTTCCTCGATACCCTCGCATTTCTCCGTTTCCTGTGTGTTAAACCCAATGGCGTTGTTTTCGCAAGCAAAACCTCAACACAGAGAACACAGAGAAAAGAGGGAACACGGAGGGGGATAGCGGCCCCAAGTGGAATCCGGACAGAAAGCGATGGACAGATAGGGCGATTCGGAGAGAAGGTCGCAAACATAGCTATAAACAGAGAGGGAAATTCCAAAGCCACATATGGCGGAGTGTCCCACGGGAAACTACAAAAGAGGTTTTGACATAAGGATGAAGTGGACGGGAATTTTCGTGGGCGTAGGATCATCGTAGGTAGATGTGCCGGTCTCGAGGTATCCCCACCGGTGATAGAGGGTGTGCAGATCCGTGCGGACGTTGACGATCTTCAAGTCGCTGAATTTGCAACCTGCGTACCGGAAATATTTTTCGACAGCATCGACGAGTTGGTGGCCCACGCCCATTCCCTGGCGCGACGGATCGATCGACAACATTCCGAAGTAGCCGCGCTCGGCGCGTAGCTCCATAAAAATGCAACCGACGAGATTCGGCGCTTCCTCCGCAAGCAGAAACTTCCCTGTTTCCATCAAGCTGCGCACGGTTGCGGGATTCGTGCGATCTCGCTCGATGAAAAATTGCTCGACGAGGAAGGCGGTATTGACCAGCCGAGCGATGGCGTCGGCATCGGTCTGGGTTGCGGTTCGTATGGAAATCATGGGACTCGCGTATGATACCAACTTCAAGCGACGGTTTCCTTCCCGGCGTAAGCGGTTTGAGACGACCACATTCCTTCCATCCTCCTTCCTCCTCTATTCGTGACATGAAATCAGGCGGATTGTGGAACCTGCCTGCCGTAGCGCGGGAATACAAAAGGGGTGGAGGACGGGAGAACGTCCCGATGGTGGGGTTGACGTCATTTGTAAGGGAGGAATTTTCATATGAACTCGAGACCGAAATGCCTTTGGATTTTGACAGTGTTACTGGCCGCGCCGATGATGGCCGCGGGCGTCCCGGCCGCGCCATATCAGGGAGGGGGGTACGGGGGAGGCCAAAGGGGAGGGGGCCGCCGCGGGCCCATGTCTCCCGATGAGCAGTTGAAGCGAATCACCAAAGACTTCAATCTGACAACTGACCAGCAGGCGAAGATCAAGCCGATTCTCGTGGACGAACAGAAAAAGATGGACGATTTGAGAAACGATTCCGGCGCTGACCGGCAAACGATGCGCGGGAAAATGATGCAAATCCGCCAGGACACCAACGATCAAGTCCGCGCGCTACTCGACGACAAGCAAAAGGAAAAATTCGACAAGGAGGAGCAGGAACGCGCGGATCAAACGCAAAACCGGCGGGGCGGTCCAGGTGGGCCGGGCGGAGGCAATCCATCGCCGCCGCAGAATTAGAGAAGGGTTTGGGCTGAGTGGCGCATGCTTTAGCTTGCGGGGGTGCGTCCTTGCACGGACCAAACCCCGCAAGCTAAAGCATGCGCCGCGGGCAATTCAAAATCCGTAAAGCCGGGCGGGATTTTCCACCAGGATGGTTTTGCGCTCGGCCGGGTCCGGAACCCATTGGGGGAGGAAATTCAGCACGCGGCCGTCGTCGATCTGAAAGAACGGCGTGATTTCGGAATTGCTGCGGCCGGGCACAGGGAGTCCCGGGTGCGGCCAGTCGCTGCCCCACAAAATTCGCTCTGGGTTGGAGGCGACGAGCGCCCGGGCGAGCGGAGCAACGTCCGGATATTCCGGCGCCTCAATGGAGCTGCGATAAGGCGCGGAAATTTTCACATAGGCTTTGCCTGTTCGAATCAAAGTCATCAGGGATGCGAAACCGGGCTGCTCGGCGCCGAGTGCCGCTTGCATGCCTCCGAAGTGATCGAAGACCACTGGCATCGGCGCCGACGCGACCAGGTCCTTGATCCCCTCGATCACGGTTAGCCGAGCGTAAATCTGAATGTGCCATTTCCTGCCTTTGATTCTCTCCACCGCAGCTTGAAAACGCTTGCGGCCGATTTCGGGATCGGTCTGGCCCGCGGTCTCGAGATTCAGCCGCATGCCGCGGATGCCTGCGCGGTCCATGTCATCGAGCGCGGAATTTGGAGTCTTCTCGTCAATTACAGCGACGCCTCGGGCGCGCGAGCCGAGCTGCTTCATGGCGTCCAGCACGCCCGCGTTGTCCGGGCCATAGACGGTGGTTTGCACCACGATCACGCGGCTCATGTGCAGTGCCTGGTGCAGGGAGCGCAGTTCCTCGACGGAAACGGGTTCCGGCGTGTAAGGGCGCGTGGGCGAGTAAGGAAAATGCTGCGGATCGAAAGTGTGCACGTGGCAATCGCAGGCGCCTTCCGGCACGGCGAAATTCACGGGAGTCGTTGGCTGCGAAGCTTTGGCGAGAAGCATGCCAGGCCTCCAGGCGAGGGCGGCTGTCCCGGCTGTAACCGCACCAAGCATGACTTCACGCCGCGTGAACATGGGCAATCCTTCGAGTGATTTTACGTCGAGAGTATAACGCGAAGTTCCGGACCGTGTATCGAGGATCGCGGGTCAGGAATTCGTTCTAATTTCTCAGAATAATTTCAATGTTGCGTTGAGGCGCATCTGGCGCAAGGGGTTTAGTGGCACAGGCTTCAGAGTCTGCGTGGCAACTCGATTTTGCACAGGCCAGCGGCTGAAGCCGCGTTGATTTTGCGCACTTTATGGCACGGTTGAAGCCGTGCCCCACTAAGATTTAGAAGTTGTCACACGGGTACTTCAGCCTGTGGGGGTTAGTCCTAGCAAAGTCCAAACCCCACAGGCTGAAGCCTGTGCCACTTGGTACAATCCACGAAACCGTATAACATCTTGTGCTCATCGGGAAATACGGAAATGCTTTGTTTTGCGGAGGGGGCAATATGTCGGGATTGAGAATGGGCGTATTCGCGGCAATTGGCGCGGCGCTTTGCGCCGCGATCGTTCTTCCCGCGGCGCGCCCCGCGCCAGAGCCGGCTTCGCAGCCCGCTGCGCAAGGGCCGGTGCCGCTCGCGAACGATCCCAAGCTGATCGAGGACCTCGTCTACGCCAACCGCATCCTGTATCAGCAGGAAGTGCTCGACGGGTTCGGCCATGTGAGCGTGCGCAGCGACAAGGACCCAAGCCATTTTTTGATGTCGCGCAGCATGGCGCCGGCGCTGGTAACGTCGAACGACATCATGGAATATGACCGCGACGGCGAGCCTGTGGATGCGCATGGCCGCAATTCCTATGCCGAGCGGTACATTCACGCGGCGATCTATCGCGTGCGGCCCGATGTGAAGGCCGTCGTGCACAGCCACTCGCCGGACATCATTCCTTACAGCGTGACCGGCACAATTCTGCGGCCCGTCTATCACGTGAGCGCGTTTTTGAGGCTGGGCGCGCCGATCTTTGATTCGCAAGAAGGTTTTGGCGATACGGACATGCTGATCCGCGATAACAAGCTGGGCGACGCGCTGGCCAAGGTGCTGGGCAACGGCGGCGTAGCGCTCATTCGCGGACACGGATTTGTGGCGGTGGCGGATTCGACTCCGATAGTGGTGTACCGCGCGATTTACACGCAGATGAACGCGCGCGTTCAGGCCGAAGGGTTGAAGCTTGGCACGATTAAATATCTGACGCCCGGGGAAGCCGTCAAAGCCCAGGCCATCGTGGAAGCCACCGTCGGGCGGCCGTGGGAATTGTGGAAGTCGCAAGTCGGAAAGATCCAGTAGGGCGCCATACTGTGATTCGATTTGGAGGGCCGGGTTTTAGAACTGGCGCGACAAAAGAGGATGCTTTGTGGGTCACGGCTTCACAGGTTACGGAAAATTCCAAAAGTTTCATTCCGAGGGCGCGGTTTGCCCGAGGAATCTGCTTTTTTCTTGGGATTGGCGAAAAAGCAGATCCCTCGCTTCGCTCGGGATGACATTAAACTACTTTTTTCCGCAGCGGCTTCAGCCGTGACGAACGCGGCAAGAATTAACCCGGCTTTAGCCGCTGAAGTTGACCTAGCTTAAGTGATTGCTTCAGGGGCTGAAGAGTCTGTGTTACGACTCGGTACCCCTATGATTTTGCGCGTCAAATCGGAGCGTTAGGCAGTTACTGCAATAGTTTCCGACAAAACTCCTGCCACGCGGCGGCTAGCTAGTGCGCCACATGCGCGTGAGGTTGTATGCGGTGGTGGCCAGAGCCCATTCAACGGCCACCTGGGCCAGGCCTCGCTTCCGGAACCGCCTCATCCCTCGCTGCTCTTTCAAGACTCCGTAGACCGGTTCGATGATCGCTTTGCGTTTGGTATAGGTCGCGCGGCCTGCCGGGTCTCGCAGTTTCCGCCGCATGCGACGATGCGCCGGATCGTTGGTCCGCGTGCGCAGCGGTCCTCCGCGATTCAAGTAGCGCGCCAAATTCGAGTCCGGAACGTAGCCATCGATCTGGCGTTCTTCCAAAGTCTGCAAGTTCTCCACCGAAAAAAATCCGCTGTCAGCGCTGACACGTTGCACTTTCGACCCGCACCGCTGTTCCACCTGATCCAGCATGGGCAGCAACAACCCGTTGTCGTTGGTCTCCTGCGTCACGCACTGCCCCACCATCAGATATCTTCGTGACCGCCAGCGTGCCCGTGGCCCAGCGTGAACACCGTCCCGCTTTGCGCTGAAACCGCTGTCTGGATCGGTGCGCGAAATTTTCTTCAGGCCCGACTTCTGCAATCGCTCCAGCCGCGCCGGAATTTCTTCCCCTTGCTGCTCCCACCGCGCCAGCGCTTCACGGCTGACCTCGTTGCCCGCGCCTTCGTTGGGGTCCTCCGCGTCGCACTGCTTCTGCCAACGGCGAATCTCTCGCCGAATCCGCGCTCGCGCAGTGCGCAACGTTTGCTCGGTGTCGATGCGATCCCGCGAGGCGTTGGCCGCAATGCGCGTCGAGTCGATGGCCACATGGCCCAGCTTGCCCATCCCGCTGGCCCGCGCCAACTCCACCACATGCGTGAACAAGTCATTCAGCCCCTTGGCGTGCCGCCGCCGAAAATCGTTCAGCGTCCAGTGATCTGGCGCCGCTCCGCCCGCCAAATAGCGAAATGCCAAGTCTTCGCGAATGCGCTGCTCCAACCGTCGCGAGGCAGTGACCCCCAGCGCATACGCGTACAGCCAAACCGAAATCAGCATCTCCGGCGCGTAGGCCTGCCCGCCTTCCACCCCATATTCGTCGCGAAACGCGTTCAGATTGAGTTTCGCCACCACACGCCGCAGAAAAAAACACAAATGCCCCTCACCCAACACATCCCGCACACTCGGCGGCAGCAGATATGCTTGGTCCGGGTTGTAATCCAAAAATTTGCCCATCGCGTCTCCTCTCTGCTGCAGTATAAGGGACGCGTCAACCCTAGTTCTCACACAAACTCTAAAGCCCAAGTTTTCAAGCGATTCAATGTCGCGGCTGAAGCCGCGACCCACAAAGATCACTTGTGAAACAGATTTTGACGGATTTCAATTTCAGGAACTGGAGAGCAGGCATCTTACAGATGAATACCTACAAAATTGCAGTGATTCCCGGCGACGGCATCGGCAAAGAAGTCGTGCCCGAAGGTTTGCGTGTGCTGGAAGCCGCGGGCAAGCGTTTCGGAATAAAATATTCGTTCACGCATTTTGACTGGAGCTGCGAAACCTACGTCAAGACGGGAAAGATGATGCCGGACGACGGCCTCGCGCAACTGCGCCCGTTTGACGCGATTTTTTTGGGAGCCGTGGGCTACCCGGGCGTCCCCGATCACATTTCGCTGTGGGGACTGCTCATTCCGATTCGCCGCACCTTCGAGCAGTATGTGAATTTGCGCCCGGTACGCATGCTGAAGGGCGTTGACTCGCCGCTGAAGAACGCAAAGCCGGGCGAGATCGATTTCTACGTGGTGCGGGAAAACAATGAAGGGGAATATTCCAATATCGGCGGGCGCATCTTCGACGGCACCGATGAAGAGATGGCCATGCAGACGAACATCTTCACGCGCCGCGGCGTGGACCGCATCCTGCGCTACGCGTTCGAGCTGGCGCGCAAACGCAAATCGCACGTCACCAGCGCCACAAAATCAAACGGCATCATCCACACCATGCCGTATTGGGACGAGCGCTTTGCCGCAATTTCCAAGGAATATCCGGACGTCCGCACCGATCAATTTCACATCGACATTCTCACCGCCCATTTCGTGCGCCGCCCGCAAATGTTTGACGTTGTCGTGGGATCGAACCTGTTTGGCGACATCCTTTCCGACCTGGGCCCAGCGGTCGTGGGTTCGATCGGCATCGCTGCCGGCGCGAACTTGAATCCGCCGAAGAAATATCCCTCCATGTTCGAGCCGGTGCACGGTTCCGCTCCGGATATCGCGGGAAAAGGCATCGCCAATCCTATCGGACAGATCTGGTCTGGCGCCATGATGCTGGCGCATTTCGGCGAAACCAAAGCCGCCGCCGCCATCGAGCGCGGCATCGAGGAAGTCCTCACCAAGCCCAAATACCTCACGCCCGATGTCGGCGGCAAAGCCACCACGCAAATTGTGGGGAAAGCCATTGCCGATAATTGGGCTAAGTGGCACAGGCTTCAGCCTGTTGGTTTTCATTGCGGCAACGATGACCGTGCTCATACGAACCCCCACAGGCTGAAGCCTGTGTCACTAAAAACCCCCAATCCAACCCTCATGCAGAGTCACAAGAATCCCTCCTGCCCGGTCTTAGTGTCTAAGCTTGCTTTTTGAGTTCTATCTGCCGACGTGGGGCAGCAAATTGGGAAGGCCATGGAAAACGAAGACAAAGACCGAAAAGGCGCTTCGCAAGAAACGAAACTGCAAACGGGCGGTGACGCCGATCACCTGGCGACTTTCAACCAGTATCGCGGACTGCTTTTTTCGGTCGCTTATCGAATGCTGGGGAGCGTGGCCGATGCCGAGGACATGGTCCGGGAACTGGGCCTTCACCGCCCCAGCGGGTGGCGGGCGACAATTTCAGCTACGGCTCGGCGATGGGCTGAGTCGCTTGCTTTGCCTTCGTAGCGGTGAAGAATTTCCCAGCCTGCGAAATATTGCTCCAACTGGCCGGGACGCAAGCGGCGCGAGCCATCCTCTTCACCGGGCTCGGTCATGTGTACGATGGAGATAAGGATTCCGCCGGGCGTGACGCCGCGCTTGGCCGGATCGAATAGATTTCGCTGCAGGTAGTAGCACATCGCGACGAGGTCCCAGTGCGAAGGCTCGATCTCGAATTCGTCTTTTTCGAGATCGGCGACGACTGCTTTGATCTTCAGGCCGCGTTGCGCGGCGCAAGTCCGCAGAATTTCGATGGCCGCAGGGGCGCCGTCCACAGCGGTGACTTCCCAGCCGTGTTCCGCGAGCCAGATTGCATTTCGGCCGGCTCCACAGGCGAGATCGAGCGCCATGCCGGGCGCCAGCGCCGCCGCGGTTTCAACAAGGAGCGGCGTGGGCGCGGGGTCCAAATCTTCCGCGGGGCGTTCGCGCAGGCGGTAGCGTTCATTCCAATCTTGAATTTCCATGGGACATGCCGTCTCGTGATTGTAGCTCGCTTCTTCAGAGGCGAATATTTTCTGTCAATAATGAAAAAGACCCCGCCTCTGAAGAGGCGGGCTACAGCAAATCTCCGCCCTTACCTTTCCTACGAAAATTGCCGGCCGCTCTTGCCTCGTGGCAAGCAAGATGCCGGGGCGACGCGCAAGGATCGCTAGGACCGGCGAGCCCTCTGGAAGTATAATCAGCCCATCCGCAATTTGAATCCGGAGTGAACAGGAGACACGCGATGCGCGCACGCACACGATGGCTTGTGATGGCGATCTTAGCGGTATCCGCATTCGGACTGAGCAAAGTGGTTCCGGCAAAAATAGGGACAGTGAAAGCGTACGTCACGAATAGCCTGGGCGACACCATTACCATGATTGACCTCGGCACGCTCAAGGCGACCGGAACGATCAAAGTCGGCAAGCGCGTGCACGGCGTTTGCGCGCCGGCGGATGGACAGAAAATTTTCACCACCATCGAGTCGGAGAAAACCCTGAAGGTGATCGACACGGCGACCAACGAAGTGACCGCGACGATTGCGTTGACTGGCAGGCCTAATCAATGCGCGTCGACGCCCGACGGGCATTTCGTGGGCGTGCCGATCCGCGACGTGGGGGGCATCGACATCATCGACACGCGACTTGGAAAAATCGTCAAGGTATTGCCGGTCAATGCGCCGCACAACAGTTACAACACGGGAAGCAACGACGTTCTGTGGGTTTCCTCCATGGGCGACCACGAGATTGACCGCATCGACCTGAAGAAAATGGAATACACGGACAAGATTCCCGTCGGGGGCATTCCGCGGCCCTACGCCGTGACCAGGGATGAAAAGACTTTGTACGTTGCGCTCTCCGACTATCACGGCTTCGAAATCGTGAACATTGCCGACAAAAAGGAGATCGCGCGCGTAGATTTGCCGACCGCGCCTCCCGCGGACTGCGCGCTCGAACCCCACACGGAGACGCACGGGCTGGCGCTCTCCCCAAACGAAAAGGAACTCTGGGTGACCAGCCTGTCCGACAGCGGGGTCTATGTGTATGACATCGCCACGAAAAAACTTTCCAAGGAAATTGCGACGGGCGAGTGCCCGAACTGGATCGGGTTTTCTCCCGACGGCAAGTATGCGACCGTGAGCAACTGCGCAAGCAACGACGCAACTATCATCGACACAAAATCGCGGCAACCGGTGGCGACCGTGAAAACCGGCGAGGGGCCGAAGAGGCTCCTGGCTATGGTCGTGCCGGCTTCGTAGAAGGTTGTTTTTTGTAGGGCGGGTTTCAGCCTGTCTGGTTTTGATTTTGCCAAGGACGAACAAAAGCAGACAGGCTGCCCTTCAGGACTGCTCAGGGTAAAAAGCCTGTCCTACCTCTTGCCAATGCGCAAACGCCAAATAAAATTCATGCTGGTCCTGATCGCGGGATTTCTCGCAGTGGGGAGGAGTCGGGAGAACACCATGGCACAAGACCGCGGGCAGGGACGCTCGATGGTGATCTCGCAGACGGGGATTGTCGCCACGGAATCTCCGCTGGCGTCGAAAGCGGGCGCGGCGATCCTCGAGCGCGGCGGCAACGCGGTGGACGCGGCGATTGCCGCGCACGCCGTCATGACCGTTGTCGCGCCGATGTGGAATGGCATTGGCGGAGATTTATTCGCGATCGTGTACGACGCGAAGAGCGGAAAATATTATGGCTTGAACGCCAGCGGCTGGGCTCCCGCCGCGCAGTCGGTCGAGCGATTGCGCCAGAAAGGTCTGCGCGAGATGCCGGGGCGAGGGATCGAGCCCGTCACCGTTCCCGGGTCCGTCGATGGATGGCAGAAGCTGCTCGACCGCTTCGGCAAAAAGAAAATGAATGAGGTGCTGGCCCCGGCGATTCAAGTCGCCGAGGACGGTTATCCTGTGACGGAGTGGATCGCGCAGCACTTCGCGTCGGATGTCGATTTGCTTCGCGACAACGAGGCCGCGGCGCACACGTATCTGATATCGGACCGCGCCCCGCGCCTGGGCGAAATCGTTCGCAATCCCGATCTCGCCTGGTCGCTGCGGCAAATCGCGCAGGGCGGGCGCAACGCGTTTTATCAAGGGGAAATCGCCAAGCGCATTCTGGCGCTATCCGCGCGGCATGGCGGCGCGCTCACGGCGAAAGATTTTTCCGATTATTCGAGCGAATGGGTTGAGCCGGTCTCGACGACCTATCGCGGCTGGACGGTGTACGAAATGCCGCCCAACTCGCAGGGCATAGCTGCGCTGGAAATGCTCAATCTCATGGAACAATTTGACCTGCATTCGTACGGGCTCAATTCGGCGCGCGCGCTGCACGTACAGATCGAGGCGAAAAAGCTGGCCTATGCCGACTTGATCCGCTACATCGGCGATCCCAAGGCGTCCAAGCTTCCGGTGAGCGGAATGCTCTCGAAACCGTACGCCGCCGAGCGCGCGAAATTGATCGACATGGATCACGCAAATTGCGAGGCAGGGCCGGGCAAGCTCGTTCCCTCGGCGGGCGATACGATTTATCTGAGCGTTGTGGATCGCGAAGGCAATATGGTTTCATTCATCGAATCCAACTACGCGGAATTCGGCTCAGGACTCGTCGCCGACGGCACCGGATTTGTTTTGCACGACCGCGGGGCGCTGTTCAGCCTGGACCCTGAGTCGCCGAATGCCGTTGCCGGGCACAAGCGGCCGCTGCACACCATTATTCCGGCGTTCATGGAGAAGGACCAGATTCGCATCGCGTTCGGCATCATGGCCGGATGGAACCAGGCGCAGGCGCACGCGCAATTCGTCTCGCACGTCGTGGATTTCAACCAGAACATTCAGGCGGCGCTTGAAACCGCGCGATTCACGAAGCCCACTTTCAACGGGTGCGATGTGCTGCTTGAAAACCGCCTGCCCGGCAACGTGAAAGCTGAACTCGAAGCCAAGGGCCACAAGCTCACGATGCACAACGGTTTTTCGGATGCGTTCGGCGGAGGGCAGGCGGTGATGCGCGATTACGCGGCGGGCGTGAATTATGGCGCGTCTGACCCGCGCAAAGACGGCGCAGCCGTTCCGGAATTGACCATCAAGAATTGGGCGCAGTGATTTGAGTAGGACGGGCTTCAGCCTGGCGGGGTTCGGGCCGGGAATTCTATACGCTCTTTTCGTTTGTTTCAGGTTTGCTGAATTCCAAAAAACCGACAGGCTGAAGCCCGTCCTACGAATGCGGTGCGGATTTTGCCGCTTCGCGGCCGGCGATGCGCCCGAACGTCAAGGATTTGGCGAGAC
The DNA here is from genome assembly GCA_963813185.1 of uncultured Acidobacteriota bacterium. GTDB lineage: Bacteria > Acidobacteriota > Terriglobia > Acidiferrales > UBA7541 > Palsa-360. The sequence continues at coordinate 311,203 of CAWEYA010000013.1, read as the reverse complement.
CGTGCTGGTTAAATCCGCCTGAGGTTTCTCCGGCGCAGTACAGACCCGGGACTGCCTTCCCCCACAAATCTATCACCTCGGCCTTCCCATTGATGCGCAACCCTGAAATACAATCGTGAACGCAGGGCGTGGACCACGCAGCGTAAAAGGGCGGGGTTTGAATTTTGTGCATCGGCACCGGCTTTCCGAAGTCTTCGTCTTTTCCTTTGTCCACGAAGGAATTGTAGCGGCCGACGGTTGCCTCGAGCGCTGCGCCAGGCATCGGCTCCTTCTGATATTTACTGACGATTTTGCCCGCGAGATCCCGCAAAGTGTTTGCAGTAAAGAACCAGCCGTCGGTGTCCACGAACGGCGGGGCGACGGTCCAGTTTTCGCGTTTCACTGCATCTGCGTCGAAGATGGCCCAGATCGGCCCGCCTCCTTCGGCCTTCCGCGCACTCTGTTCCAGGCACGGATTCCACCAGTCAAATCCTGTGGCAAATTCATTTACAAACCGCCGGCCAAACTGATTGACCTGGATGAGATTTTGATAGTCCGCCACTTGCAGGCCGATGCCGCGGGCGATGCCCTTGACAGGACTATTTTTTATGTTTTCATTTCGTTTTCCGCCGCCCTGCGGGTAGCCGTACTGATTGCCGATTACGTAAGGCTTCTCAAAAATGTGCGAGCGCGCTTGCGTCTCGACCGTTTGGCATGCCACGCCCCAGAGCGCAGCGCCAACCTGCATGGCGGCAATTTCCCCGTCGGCCGATTGCCGCGAATAGGGTTCTCCAACCACTTGATATTCTTCGGTAAGGCGCGGATCGAACATTCTGCGGAAGTTCACGTTGCTTGTGTGTCCGCCCGTGCTCAGGACAACCCCACGTCTTGCCTGGATGTTCAAGGTTTTGCCTTCGTGCGTCGTGGTGATTCCCAAGACTCTGCCGGAGAATTGCTCCTCCCGCACGAGCCCCGTCATGCTGTGCCGCAAGAGAATTTGTACGCCTAACTTTTTCGCGCTGGCTTCGAGAGGGCGCATCAGCGCCGTGCCATTGCCTCCCGTCGGAGAATACGCGCTCACTTCTCCGGTCCAGACCACGGTTTGAGCGCGCTTCACATTCTGGGGGCCGCCATCCGCTCCACCGGGAGACTTGTCGGGAAATTGGACGCCGTGCGCCAGCAGAAAATCAAAAGTCGCCACGCTCTCGTCGCAGAAGGCGCGCACAATTTCCCTGTCGCTGAAACGATAATCGTGCCAATTCACGAGGTCCTCGAACATGCGGTCCGGCGAATCCTCGATGCCATATTTTTTCTGCAGGCTTGTGCCGCCGCCGAGGGCGATGTTACCGCCGCTCTCGATCGCATGCCCGCCAATGTCGTAATTCTGCTCGACCACGATCACGGAGGATCCCAGCTCGGCCGCGGTAATTGACGCGGGAAGTCCGGCGGCGCCTGAGCCGACAACGACGACGTCGGCTGCGAGGTCCCAATGCCGCTCGAGCTTCGCGGCATCGGCCTCCTTCGCGCCAAAGCCGCCCAGCGCGGCCGCGCCGAGGCCCGCGGCTGCCTTCTGAATAAATCCTCTGCGCGGCAAAGCCGCATTCTTAGGGTCAATCGGGCTCATGCTTTTACGCTCCTCTACTGGACCGATTCGTGATTTCTTGGGCCGGGTCGAGTAGCACAGCCACTCTTGGCTGTGCTACTCATGCGCGCGGAATGAGCGAGTCGCGGCGAATCTGCGCGACCGAGGCTGCGCCTGTTTGCGCCATGATGGCTTGCAATTCGCGGCGCAAGATTGCCACCACCGTCTCGACGCCTTCCTGCCCGAACGAAGACAGGCCCCAGATATGGGGGCGCCCGATCCCGACGGCGGTCGCGCCAAGTGCCAGCGCTTTGTAGACATCCGCTCCGCCGCGGAATCCGCTGTCGATGAGCACCGGAATTTTGCCCGCGGCGCCCGACAAAACTTCCGGCAGGCTTTCAATCGTTCCGCGGGCGCTCGCGTCTTCGTGGCCGCCGTGATTGGATACGATGATGCCGTCGACTCCGTGCTTCACGGCCAGCGCCGCGTCCTCGCCGGCCACGATACCTTTGAGAACGATCTTCATTTTGGTCATGTCGCGGACGCGCTTCACGTCTTCCCAATTTAGTTTCACGCTGGTCTCTCCCTGAAGCGATCCGATCGCTCCAAGGATGTCCATCGGCGTATCCTTCGTAATCCGTGTGACCTGTGGAAGGTTAGCGTGGCAACCGACGCAGCGATCGTCGGCCTCGCGGTCGAGATCGCGGACGCCCACGCGCTGTATCGACTTCGCGCCGATTGTGTTGGCCCCGCCGTCGTCGACGGTCCAGACCAGCACGGGGCACCCGGTCGCTTCAAAGCGGCGAAGAACTTTTTCGTCCATGCTGCTTCCAAGCCCCGCAATCCACAGCGGTTCGCCGCGCGCCGCGACCACGCGTTCAACGCCGCGAGGATCGACAATGACCGCCGCCGATCCCGCCAGCACCTGCAGCGTGCGCGTCGCTTTGGCTGCCTGGGCGACGACCACAGCGCCTTCGGGATAGTATGCGTTCATCCGGCCGACAGGAGAAAAAAAGATCGGCGATTCCCAGGCCTTGCCGAAAATCTTGACGGATTGATCGACGTTGGTGATGCCGGTCAAGCGGCGCAGGCGCACTTCGTATTTCGAGAATCCTTCGCGATTGGCGCGCAGCGTTTCGTTGTTGAAGGAGCCGTCCGTGATGAAGGTGTAATGAGCGGGCGTCAGTTTTACCCGCGCGGCGGCATCGAAATCAAATACGTTCAGCGCCTCCTTCACCGACTTGATGACGACTTCGTTTTGCTGCGGCAGCGGAGACGCCAGAACCTCTTCGACCCAGCGCGAAGAATAGCCTGCGTACGCCAGGATAGGACTGGCCGCGAGAAAACTCAAAAAAGCGCGGCGGTTGGATAGTTTCTTAGAAGGAGTCACGATTCAACGGTCCTTTCCTGCACTTGCACAAGTGGGGTTTTTGAAACTGCGAGGGTAGCGCAGCTGGATTCGCCAGGCAAGCGATGGGTCTTCTACGGATGCGCCAACATTCAAAGAGGCGGCGCAATCCGGCCTCATTCCTGCTCGCGAGTAGGATCGGGAACCAGGGGGCGCGGCACGCGCTCGCCTCCGGAGAGGATCTCGCTGTGGCGGCCGCCATTCTCGACGTGGCGCGCGAGATCGTTGACGACATGGGGCTGCGGGACGCGCGAACTCGGCGATTCGGCACGGTCATCGAGCCGCCCGAAAATCATCTTGCCCGCGGTGGTCTGATGGACGGAAGTAACCGTAATGTCAATTGTTTTGTTTATCATACGCCGCGCGCCGTCGACCACCACCATGGTTCCGTCATCGAGGTAGGCCACGCCCTGATTGTATTCCTTGCCCTCGCGCAAAATAAAAACGCGCATGGTTTCTCCGGGCAGAACCACCGGCTTCAACGCGTTGGCCAGCTGATTCACATTCAGAATTTCGATGCCTTGGAGCGAGGCGACCTTATTCAGGTTGTAATCGTTGGTGACAATCTTGGCGTCGTAACGCTTGGCCAGCTCAATGAGCTTCAGGTCCACATCCGCGATATTAGGGAAGTCGTCATCCGCGATTTCCACTTCGAGATGCGCCATTTTTTGGATGCGCTGCAGCACTTCAAGCCCGCGGCGGCCCCGCTGGCGTTTCAGCGAATCGGCGGAGTCGGCCACGAATTGCAGCTCGCGTAAAACGAATTGCGGGATCAGCATGACACCGTCGAGAAAATGGGCTTCGCAAATATCCGCGATGCGTCCGTCAATGATGACGCTTGTGTCCAGCACCTTAGGCATGCGCCGCGTGCTGCGTTCGCTGCCGAAAAGGCCTCCGAGCGCCGCCAGGTTGAGCATGTCCCCTTTGTTCGCCCCGACCACTAGGCCGATATAGGTCATCACCAGGAGCAGTCCCACGTCCAAAAAGGAGCGGGAGCCCTCCGGGATCGTGGTGCGAGCCAGCACCAGGCCCATCAGGTACGCGCCAAGAATACCCAGAATCGAGCCGATCGCGGCCCCGATCAGGCGGCGCATGCTGGCGCGCTGCAGCCGAATCTCAAATAAGAAGACGGAAATCGAAAACGCCAGGCCCACTCCCGCAGCGGCAAGATTGGACAAACCGAACGGGTGAAAATGGAATCCAGCCGCGACGCATGCGATAGCAAAAATTAACCGCACCATCAAATGGTCCCACCAATTTCCGAATTCAGCCTGCGTTTGAGCCGGGGCCGCGGGACGAAGAGGAAACGGCACGGAAGGCGGCGGAGGAACGGAGGTTCCTTGCCGGGAAAAAGGGCGATTCATAAGGCCTCATTTCTTATGAGGAGGCAGAAAAATGTACTAGAAACACTCGCTCATTATTTATCTGTATCAATCGGGGCTGACCCGGGACGTTAGGTATGAAACCAGCCCTTATACTCCCCCACATATCCCATTTCGCGCGGATTAGTCAAGTTTTATAAAGGTTATGCTCTGTGACGAGAATCGGGATTGGAAAGCTAGATGCCCGCGCCGGAGATTCTCCCAATCGCGATGCCTATGAAATAGGTAACCAGCCCTTCCACCGCGCCGACGAAGGTCATTTCCAGTCCGCTGGCCCACCACGATCGGATGGTAATCAAAGACTTGGCGGCGCCCACAGCGAAATGGGCCAGCAGGGAAACAATCGCGGCAACAATCACCGCCGGATAGCCGCTCAGAAAGAAAAATGGAATAACGGGAATGGTGGCGCCAATGGCTGTCGAAAGGGCGCCGGATATCGCCGAAGTTAACGGCTTCCTGAGTCCGTCTTCGGTCGTGTTTAGCCGTTCTTGCGCCAGCGTGCGGACGAACTGGGATTTGTCCTTGGCCAAATGCTCGACGAACCGGTCGGCCTCTTCCGGAGGCAATCCCCTGATCTGATAGCTGAGGGAAAGAACTTCGCGCGCTTCAGCTTCATTATTCTCAACCGCTTCGCGTTCGCGAGAAAACTCCGCTGCATAGATCTCTCGCTCACTTTTTGCCGCGAGATAGGCGCCGGAACCCATCGAGAGCGCGCTCGCAATCATGCCCACCATCCCCGCGATGATGACAAATTTGCTGTTGCCCAGGGTCGCTCCGGAAACGCCGGAAACGATTCCGAAAATCGCTCCCAGACCGTCGTTGATACCGTAGATGGCGTCCCCGATCCACGCCGCTGCTTTTGGATGTTCTTCCTGCCTGGCGGCCAAAAGTTCGTCGAGAGCCTGTTTGGCCTGTTCGGGAGAAGATGGCGCGATTGGCCGCCGGTTGCGGATAAGCCCGCTCAGGGTACGGTAGTGTTCGCGTTCGTCTTCGAGCGCCTGCTGCAGTATGCGGATGCTGGGTTCGTCGCCGAGCTCCTTCATTTGTTTCGCGTATTTGGCGATGTCGCGGCTCTCGTCCAGCTCCAGCCGCCGCAGGGCCATCCTTACGCCGCCCACGCGATTGGCGATGGCGTCGGCCTCGCCGGATTTCGGCCCGTTGTATACCGAGTCCGGGCCTCCCAGTGCGCGAATGCGTCCAGCCCACAGTCGGGCGTGTTCTTGTTCGGCACTGGACAGAGTGCGGAACGCCGCGCGCCGTGAGGGATCGGTTTCGCGTTCGGCCAAAATTCCATAGGTGTGGAATCCCTGCATCTCGGCCTGCCAGTTGCTTTCGAGAATTTTGAGGATCCGGCGGCGATTGCGAGCGTCCAGTTTAGAATCGGCGCTTGGCGAGTTTGCGGTCATTTGAGGATCTCCCGGGTGTCGGAGAATTTTTTGCATAGATGCGCGGAGAAGTCAAAGACGGAGCAAGTGAAAAAATTCGGGGCGGTGCGAAATGGCTCTACTCCCCAATCCCGGATTTTCTACCATTGGAAGAAATGCCCGCCTCTGAAGAGGCGGGCTACAGCGGCTCTCAAACCAGGGCCAAAGCAATGCGTAGCCCGGGTCTTAATACTCGGGATTGTTTGCGGCATGAGGGAAACATGGCCGCAAGCCTCGGTGTCCGTAGATCGCTCAAAAGGATTGCCCCGGGTTGCAGTGCAAGAACTTGAATTAGAACTTGTTTCGCGCCCTCGCATGGCCTGTGCTGTAATGCCCCGACAACCTCTCACGCCATGTCCACGACCGCTTCGGTAACCGAAAACACGTTGCCCGCATATCCCGTCGCGGGACGCAGCCGCATTGCACTCGTGATTTCCTGCCTGCTGTTTCTGAACTTCTTCTACTTTCTTTTGTCGAGCGGGCGAGTCCGGACGATCGACGAAGTCTCCGCCGAATTCCAGGTAGAAAGTCTTGCCGGGCATGGCGCCGCGGACATCCCTCAAGCTGTCCAAGCAAAATTGTTTTACGGCACGTTTGACCGCTTTGGCCGTCCCGAGTCGCCCTATCCGCCGGGGCAGGCGCTGGCCATGCTGCCCTGGTACGTCGCAGGGCAGTTTGTCGCAAAGCATCTGCCGGGCGTGCCTCCCGGTATGAATGTCGTCGTCAGCAATTTCTTTCTGACCGGCGGGACCGCGTTTTTCTCCGCGCTGGCCGCGGCGCTCGCGCTGTGCATTTTCCTCCGGCTGGGAATCGCGCCGACAATATCACTGGCGGCCGCGGGCATTTTGGCGCTGGCCACGCCCCTCGCCGTGTATTCGGGGTGGTTGCTCTCCGAGCCGCTGGCTGCGGCCTTGCTGCTTGGCGCTGCGGCCTTACTGTTTGCTGCGCCGCAGGGAACGCCGATACACATTGCTCACGCGCTCGGCGCGGGGGCTCTGCTGGGCGCGGCCGTTTGGGTCAGGCCGACGCACGTCATCGTCGTGCCCGTATTTCTCGCGGCTCTGTTTGTTCGCGATCGCGAAAAGGCCTGGAGCGTTGCGGCGGCGTTGGCTTTTGCTGCCGGGGCGTTTGTAATTTTTCTCCTTTGGAGGAACGAATACCTTCACGGAAGTCCCTTTGAGTTTGGTTATCCGGCCGCGGCGGAAGGCGGCAAAGCGTTGAACTCGTTTGAAACGCCGCTCGTCACGGGCCTGCTCGGATTTCTGGTATCGCCCGGAAAATCGATCTTCTTGTTTTCACCCCCGATTCTGCTGGCGTTCCTCGGCCTGCCGCGCCTTTGGCGGCGCGACCGGGGTCTCGCTTTCGTAGCCGCGAGTGCGCCGGTTGTTTACCTGTTATTTTTTGCGACTTACACGCAGTGGGAGGGCGGCTATTGCTACGGGCCGCGCTACCTGGTGCCCGCGCTGGCATTGCTGGGTCTCGGCGTTGGCCCGGCGCTTGAAGCGGCGTCGCGCAACATGCGCCTCCTGGCGATGGCCGTGTTGGTCGCGGGATTTTTCGTGCAGGCCATCGGCTCGGCCACCAGCTTTCTTGAAGCCGACGTGGCCGGCGGCTACTACGACGCGCAGTACAACTACCGCATGAGCTTTTCGCCCATCGCGATGCACACTCATCTGCTCATGCACTACGCGAGGTCGGGGGCCGCGCCGCTCGGTCGCGGTTTCGACAAGTGGTGGGTTTTTCTTTCCAAGGAAGGAATTTCCACAGGCGCACTGTGGATTCTTGCTGGCGTGTTGCTGATCGGCGCGGTGGCTTCCGCGTGGTGCCTGCGGCGCGAATACTCAGCGGGCAACGTCAGTGCGTAGAGGTTTAGGTAGCACAGGCTTCAGCCTGTGGGTTTTGACTTTCGGGCGCATAACAATCCACAGGCTTAAGCATGTGCCACTGAAAATCAGACCGCTCGCGAATCAACCTGTTTTCGCAAGTCGGAGAGAAAATCCGCCAAAGGCCGCGGGCCGAGGTCGCCCTTGCTCTGCTGGCGGACCGAAACGGTGCCGGCCTCGGCTTCCTTGCCGCCCACAATCAGCATGTAGGGAATCTTCAGCAGCTGCGCGTCGCGAATTTTCGCCTGCAGCTTTTCGTTGCGGTCGTCGAGATGCGCGCGGAAGCCGGCGTCCTTCAAAGCGGAGGCAACTTTCTTCCCGTACTCCGCGAATTTCTCGCTGAGCGGCAGCACTTCCGCCTGCACCGGCGCGAGCCACACAGGAAACGCTCCGGCGTAGTGCTCGATCAGGATGCCGAAGAAGCGCTCGACCGAGCCCCACAGCGCGCGATGCACCATCAGCGGCTGGTGGCGATTGCCGTCCTCGCCGACGTATTCCAGTCCAAAGCGCCCGGGCAAATTGAAATCGAACTGCACGGTGGTGAGCTGCCACGGGCGGCCGATCGCGTCGATCAGCTTGAAGTCGATCTTCGGGCCGTAAAACGCCCCTTCGCCTTCCATGCGTTTGAAAGGGATTCCCAGCCTGTTCAACGTCCTTTCAAGCGCGCTCGTCGAGTGGGCCCAGTCTTCCGGAGAACCGGGGTAATTTTCCGGATGTTTCGCGTCCCAGTCCGAAAGCTCGACGACGTACTGGCTGAATCCGAACGTCTTCATTACGGCAAACGCAAAATCGATGCACGCCTCGATTTCGGCTTCGATTTGCTCGGGCATACAGAAGATGTGCGCGTCATCCTGCGTGAATCCGCGCACACGCAACAGGCCATGCAGCACGCCCGAGCGCTCGTAGCGATAAACCGTGCCCAGCTCGGCGAGGCGCACGGGCAGCTCGCGGTAGCTGCGCAGGCGCGACTTATAAATCAGGATGTGGCCCGGGCAATTCATGGGCTTGAGCTGGTAGTCGTCCTTCTCGACTTCCACCGGGCCGAACATGTTTTCGCGGTAGAAATTGGCGTGGCCGCTGGTCTTCCACAATTCCAGGCGCATGATGTGCGGCGTATATACTAAATCGTAACCACGCCGCAGCAGCTCGTCGCGCAGCCAGTCTTCCATGATCTTGCGGACCAGGCCCCCTTTGGGATGCCAGAAGATCAGCCCCGGCCCGGCCTCTTCCTGAACGGAAAACAGGTCCAGCTCCTGCCCGAGACGCCGATGATCGCGCCGCTTGGCCTCCTCGAGCCGGTGAAGATATTCGTCCAGCTCCTGCTGCGTGTAGAAGCAGGCGCCGTAGATGCGCTGCATCTGCGGGTTGCCTTCCTGGCCTTTCCAGTAAGCGCCCGCGACGCTCATCAGCTTGAACGCGCGAATACGCCCGGTCGAAGGAATGTGCGGTCCGCGGCAGAAATCGATGAATTTTCCGGTGGTATAGAACGACACCATCGGCTCGATGGCGCGCTCTTCCACCAGTTCGCATTTGAAGCCCTGCTCCCACTTGCGATACAGCTCCAGCGCTTCGGGCTTCGGCAACATTTTTCTTTCGTTCGGGATATCCTGCGCCGCAAGCTCGCGCATTTTCTTTTCGATGCGCTCAAGGTCTTCAGGCGTGAACGGTTCGTCGCGCACGAAATCGTAGAAAAATCCGGTGTCGATCGGCGGGCCGATGCCCAGCTTGACGTTGGGGAATAATTCCAGCACGGCTGCGGCGAGCAAATGCGCCGCCGAGTGCCGCAGCACCTGAATCGCCTCGGGATCTTTCGGCGTGAGGATGGAGAGTTTTACGTCCTGATCGATCGGCGCGCGCAAATCGACCAGAAATCCTTCGCCGTTTGCCGCCGAAGTCAGGCGAGCTTCCGGCGCCGCGTCAGGCGATTTTTCGGGCGCCGCCCCCGCCGCCGCACTCGCCGCTGCGGCTGCCTGGCCATGGATCGGGGCGATCCTCGCGACCAGAGCTTCCTTCGCGAGGCGCGGTGAAATCTGCTGCGCGATTTCCGCCGCCGTAGTGCCGAGAGGCACTTCGCGGATTGCGCCGTCCGGCATCGTAATGTGAATGGTATCCATACGCTTGATTCGACTTTCGACCGGCGAGTGCGAAGTGACGCTGCGCCCAAGCGCCCGTGGAATCACCTACGCTAGCAGATGGGTCAGAGGACGGTCAAGACAGCAGGTGGAATGCGGACTCAAAGCGCGCGCGAGCTCCTCCGCAAGCACAGCGCGGCCCTCCGCCCCCTCGACGCGATCGACGCCGTGCAGAATATCGGATCGCGCTGTACGTGTCTAAGTAGGCAACATCTGGTATGTAATCAAAGCGAATGGGAGGATTGACGAGTGAGCATATTGCCTTCTAGCATATTGAATTGTGGAAGGCGATGGACGGTAGTAGCGGGCCATTCTCTCCCTCTAGAATCAATGGGTTAGCGACGCTGAGGCTTAACCAGTCCTAGGTCTTGGCCCTTCGAAGCAGCAAAAACTAAAAGTCTCGGGGCACAGCCTAATGCTGCGCGCCTAGAGGGTAATTCTTGCTTTCTGAAACTCCAATTCTGACGAGTTCGTACGACCATGGCCTGGTCGCGCTTTCCGTGGTCATTGCGATTTGTGCCTCTTACGCCGCCCTGGATCTGACGCGACGAGTGGCGGCCGCGAAGGGCCGCGCCTTTGTTTTTTGGCTGATCGGCGGGGCCGGAGCCATGGGACTGGGTATTTGGTCCACGTTTTACATCGGTATGCTGGCTTTCAGGCTGCCCGTGCCTGTGAGCTATGACTGGCCCACGGTCACTTTGTCGTTGCGTGTGGCCATTCTAGCCGCCGCCGTGGCGCTTTATATCGTGAGCCACAAAGGCGTGAGCCTGTGGCAAACAGTGGTCGGAAGCATGGTCATGGCAGCGGGGATCGCGGCCGTGCACTTCATCGGTATGGAGTCCATCCGTTCGGCCGCTACGCGCCATTCCGATGGCCGGCTGGTGGGACTGTCGATTGCTCTTGCGGTCTTCATTTCATTTGTGGCGTACCGGCTTGCGTTCCTTGCGCGAGATGAAAAGAAAGGCGCAGGCCTGCGAAAAATCGCCAGCGCCGCCGTCATGGGCTTTGCCATCCTGGCGATGCACTACACCGGAATGGCTGCGGCCAGTTTCACGGCCGACGGCATGGTCCCGGACATGTCGCACGCCATGCGCTTCACCATGCTAGGAGCGGCCGGCATTACGATCGTGACGATCGTGATCCTCTCACTTGTCCTGCTGATTCCCGTATTCGATCGCCGCTCCGCGCAGTTTCAGGAACTGGAATCCGCGGAACAGCGTTACCGCCTGCTCTACGAACGGAGTCTGGCGGGAGTTCTTCGCACGACGCTGGATGGACGTATCCTGGACTGCAATCTCGCCTGCGCGCGGATTTTCGGCTACGCCACGTGCGAAGAATTCATCGCCAGCCCCATCACCGATCGATACTTCCATCCCGAAGATCGCAATACTTTCATGGCCATACTTCAGCGGGTGAAGTGCCTTACCAGCTACGAGCAATGCCTCCGGCGCAAGGACGGAAGCAAGGTATGGCTCCTGGGCGGCGCAAACCTGGTGGACGGCAGGGGCGGAGCGCGCACGGTAAACGAAGAAACATTTGTGGACATCACCGAGGGCAAGAATGCCGAGGAAACATTTCGCAAGGCGTTCAATGCCAATCCCGAACCCATCACCATCGCTGCGTTTCCGGAAGGCCGCTTCATCGACGTGAACGATAGTTTTCTTCGCGTCACCGGATATGCGCGCGAAGAAGTGATTGGCCGCACTTCCAAAGAGTTGAATTTTTGGGCCAGGCCGGAAGATCGCGTAACATTTGTCGAGAAGTTAAAGACACAGGGCTCGGTGCGCGACCTGGAAATTACCTTTCGCACGAAATCCGGCGAAATTCGTGAGGCCGTTGATTCGGCGGAGACCATTGATGTCGGCGGACAGGAATGCGCGATCGCCATTTTCAGGGACGTCACCGAGCGTAAATCTCTCGAGAAACAGCTGCGGCAGACTCAGAAAATGGAAGCCGTTGGGCAGCTTTCCGGCGGGATCGCCCATGACTTTAATAATTTGCTGGGCGTAATCATCGGCTACAGCGAGATTCTCGAGCAGCGCCTGCCGCCGGACGATCCCCTGCTCAAGGAATGCCTGCAAATCAAGAAGGCCGGGCAGAGCGCCGCATCGCTTACCCGCCAACTCCTGGCGTTCAGCCGTCAGCAGGTCCTTGATCCAAAAGTTCTGGACCTCAACGGCATTGTCCTCAATGTGCAAAAGATGCTTCGGAGATTGATTGGAGAACATATCGAATTAAAGACCAATCTGGATCCTGCTTTGGGGTGCGTGAAGGCGGATCAAAGCCAGATCGAACAGGTGATCCTCAACCTGGCCGTCAACGCCAGGGACGCCATGCCGCAGGGCGGGAAGCTATTGATCGAAACGGCCAAAGTTGAGTTGGATGAGGACTACGCCCGGCGGCATCCCCCGCAGGAACCGGGTGCATACGTCCTACTATCTGTTGCCGACACCGGGATCGGAATGGACGCGGAAACTCAGGCCCGCATCTTCGAGCCGTTTTTTACGACCAAGGAAATCGGGAAGGGCACGGGGCTCGGCCTTTCGACGGTCTACGGGGTCGTCCGGCAGAGTGGCGGCCATATCTGGGTCTATAGCGAACTGGGACTAGGCACCACCTTCAAAATTTATTTGCCCTGCGCCGGACAACCTGCCCGCGTGCAACAGCCGCCCGCTGCACCGGCGGAATCCTTGCGCGGCTCGGAGACCATCCTGCTGGTCGAGGACGAAGAAGCGCTTCGCGGGTTGGCACGCAGCCTTTTGGAAGACAGCGGCTACACGGTGCTGGAGGCGGAACTCCCTGAGGCGGCCATCGAGACCGCTTTGCAGCATAGCGGGAAAATCCATGTGTTGCTCACCGACCTGGTGATGCCCGGAATGACCGGCAAGGACCTGGCCGCGAAATTGGCTCCCACAAGGCCGGAGATGAAAGTGGTGTTTATGTCGGGTTACACCAGCTTCACGCATGCCGGACTGGCCGATTCCGAAATCGCCTTGCTGACCAAGCCATTCACCAGGGAGAAGTTGCTCCGCAAGTTGCGCGAGACGCTGGAATCGGAAATAAAAGTCGAAGCCAAGTAACTCCCGCCCCTCCGCAGAGTTTGCTTCCTCGGCACTAAAATCCGCCTGCCAGGACGCTCGCGCCTGCGAATGCCAGTAAAGATTTCCGTTCGATGCAAGTCCGGTGCGTGTTGCGACGCTTCCGGGCGGCTGATAGAATTGAAACGCGGAATTCCCGCGCAGGCCCCGATTCCATCGGGGCAAGCCGCGCGAAAGGGCGGACGCCGGCTGAACTTTCACTTCATCTAATGTTGTGGGCTCGCGGGAGCGTATCCATCCGAATTCTTGCGACGCGAACGGCGCTCCTGCCTGCCGCGGAGGAAACTTGGCCAAATACGATCTCGTCATCATCGGCAGCGGTCCGGGCGGATACAATACCGCGATTCGGGCCGCGCAGTGGGGCCTGAAAACGCTGGTCGTTGAAAAAGACGGCTACTTGGGCGGCACTTGCCTGCACGTCGGTTGCATTCCCACAAAAGTTTTGCTGCATACCGCCGAGATTTACGACACGCTTAAGATCTCCAAGGAATTTGGCATCGAGGTGAAGGATTTCACCCTCAACTGGGCGGCGGCGCTGGCGCGCAAGGAAATGGTCGTCAACAAGCACGCCAAAGGCATCGAGTTTTTATTTCGCAAAAACAAAGTGGACAAAATGCAGGGCTGGGGCCGCTGGGCGGACCCGGGCCGGGTGAGTGTCGAAAAGGACGGGCAACTCACCGAAGTCGAGGCGACGCACATCATGTTCGGGACGGGCTCGGCGGCGCGCTCGCTTCCTGGAGTTGAAATCGATGGAAAAACGATCCTCAGCAACATCGAAATTTTGCAATTGCCGGGCGTGCCGAAGACGCTGGTGATCGTCGGAGCGGGAGCGGTGGGCGTCGAGTTCGCGTCGATCTTCAATTCGTTCGGGACAAAGGTTACGGTGCTCGAAATGCTGCCGCGGGTGACGCCGATCGAAGACGAGGAAATTTCGGCGGAGCTTGAGAAAGCACTGAAGAGAAAAGGCATCCAGATTTTCACCGAGACCAAAGTCGAGTCTGTGAAAAAAGACGCGCAGGGCGCGAACGTCGCATTCACGGACAAGGCCGGAAAGACGCAGACCCTCTCCGCCGAGCGGGTGCTGATGGCCGTGGGGCGCGTTCCCAAGACGGAAAACCTGGGCCTCGAAAAATCGAAGGCGAAGCTGGAGCGCGGATTCATTCACACCGGGCCGTACATGGAAACGGCCGAGCCGCGCCTCTATGCGATCGGCGACATCGTCGCCGGGATGCCGCAACTGGCGCACGCCGCTTCCATGGAGGGCATCACTTGCGTCGCGAAAATCACGGGAAAGCAGATGCCTCCAATCGAAAAGACGCGCATCCCCAACGCGACCTACTGCGAGCCGCAGGTGGCTTCGATCGGCTTGACCGAGCGCGCGGCGCGCGAGGCGGGCTACACCGTCAAAACCGGAAAATTTCCCTTCCTCGGAAATAGCAAGGCCACCATCCTCGGCCACCACGAGGGTTTCGTCAAAGTCGTGACCGATGAAGCGACAGCGGAAATTCTGGGCGTGCACATTATTGGGCCGTTCGCGACCGAAATCATCGCGGAATCGGTCGCCGCGCTGCAACTCGAGGCCACCGTGGACGATCTGATGTCCACCGTGCATGCGCACCCGACGGTCTGGGAAGCGATGTCCGACGGGGTTGCCGCGGTGCGTGGGCTGTCGATAAATGCTTAGAGGTTGGAGGTTAGAAGCTTGAAGCTGGAACGAAAGGATTCGCACCCCAAAGTGGGGGGAATCAGCGCGCTCGGCCGGCTCTTTGGGGCGGAAAAGGGGAAATCGCAGATGCAAGAAACTCCGCAAGAGTACATTCAGCGGATGTTGGGGAATACGAAAGGGCTGGACCCGCTGAAAGTGGAAGCAGGAACGGCGAAGAAACTGGAACGCCTGATTGAGGGCGTGCCCGCGTCAAAATTGCGCAAGCGGCCCGCTCCGGGTAAGTGGTCCGTCGCGGAAATTCTCGCGCACCTGGCCGATTCGGAAATCGTCCGCGGCTGGAGGATGCGGCAGATTCTCGGCGCGCCGGGAACGCCGATTCAGGCGTTTGACCAGGACACCTGGGCCGCCGCCTGCCATTACGAGAAGCGGGACGCGCGCAAATCGCTGGAGCAGTTCCGCGTGCTGCGCGAGGCCAATCTCGCCCTGCTGAAGTCGCTAACAAAGGAACAATGGAAGCACCACGGGATGCACGCCGAGAGGGGCGTCGAAACCATCGAACACATAAATTGTATGATGGCCGGGCACGATATCAATCACTTGGGACAGGTGGAGCGAATTCTTGAGACCAAGAAGAAATGAGAGTTAAGAATCGAGGGTTGTAAGTTCGGATGCCATGAAAGAGCTGCTGGTCGTCGATCTCGGGCTCGTGGAATATGGCGCGGCGTGGGAGCTGCAGCGGCGCGTGGCCGCCGCGCGCAAAGCCGGCGCTATTCCCGACGTTCTGCTGCTGTGCGAGCACGCGCATGTAATCACGTTGGGCCGCAGCGGGAAAATTTCCAATCTTCGCGCTCCGATGGTGATGCTGCGCCGGATGGGCGTTTCGTTTTTTGAAACCAACCGCGGCGGAGACATCACCTATCATGGGCCGGGACAACTGGTTGGCTATCCCATCTTGAATCTTGCGGAGATTCGCCGCGATGTGGCCTGGTACGTGCGCGGGCTCGAGGAAGCCATGATCCGCGCGACGGCTGAGTTCGGCATTGCGTCCAGGCGCGTGTCGGGGCGCACGGGCGTGTGGGTGGATGTGGCGACTCGCATTGCGGATCACGAAGTCAAGGAAGTGAAGGAAGTTGAGGAAGTAAAGGACGAGGAAAAACTTGCGGCTATCGGCGTACATTTGAGCCGCTGGGTCACTTCGCACGGATTTGCTTACAATGTTTCGACGGACTTGCGGTATTTCGATCTGATTGTGCCATGCGGAATCACGGGGAAACGGCCGACGTCGCTGGAAAAACTGCTGGGGCGTCGCGTGGAAGGAACAGAGGTAGCGCCGCGCATCGCGGCCCGCCTCGGAGAGATATGCGGACTGTTCTCGCGCCCGTTCAGCCGCGATGAGCTGGAAACAATGCTCCGGGCCTACGAAGACCGGATGGCGCTGGCGGCGGTTTAGGCAAGGATCGCTTTGGGATTTATTGTAGCCCGCGTCTTCAGACGCGGGGGTTTTCTTGTAGGCGGCGTAAACCCTCGCCTCCAAAAGAGGCGAGCAACAACAAACCAAGCAATTCATTCAGCGCTGGTAACTCGGAAAACATGACCACCACCCTGACGCGCGAACAGCACCTCGAACTGTATTACTTCATGCGGCTCAACCGCGAACTCGAGGAGCAGATGGTGCGGCTGTTCCGCCAGAATAAAATCGTCGGGGGCTTGTATCCCAGCCTGGGGCAGGAAGCGATTTCCGTGGGCACGGCTTACGCACTCGGGCCCGGCGACTGGATCGCTCCGATGATCCGCAATATCGGCGCGCTGCTGGTGCGCGGCTTCCAGCCACGCGACGTGATGACGCAGCACATGGCGCGTTACACCTCGCCGACCTTTGGCAAGGACGGCACCAGCCATTTCGGCGACCTGAAATCGCGCCACGTGATTTCACCCATTTCGATGCTGGGCGACCTGATCCCGGTGATGGCGGGCATTGCCATGGCCGGACGTTATCTAGGCCAAAAGATCGTCACCATGACGTGGATCGGCGACGGCGGAGCTTCCACCGGAGTGTTTCACGAAGGGTTGAATTTTGCGGCGGTGCAAAAAGCCCCCTTCGTTCTGATCGTGGAAAATAATCAGTGGGCCTACTCGACGCCGGTGGAAAAGCAGTCTGCGCTGCAGGATCTTGCGGACCGCGCCAAGGCGTATGGCGTGAAAAGCGCCGTCGTGGACGGCAACGACGTGCTGGCCGTGGAACGCACCACGCGCGAAGCGGTTTCTTACGCGCGCGCCGGAAACGGTCCGGTGCTCATCGAAGCCAAGACCATGCGCATGCTCGGCCACGCGCAACATGACGCCGCGGAATACGTGCCCAAGGCCATGCTGGAATCGTGGAAACTGCGCGACCCGCTCGGCCGTTTTGAAAAAGTTCTCACCGAAAAGAAGCTTTGGGACGCAAAAACCAAAAAGGAAATCGATGAACGCATCGCGCGCGAAATTCGCGCCGACGTGGAGTTCGCCGAAAACTCGCCGTTCCCTCCGCCGGAGTCGGCCGAAGAGGGAGTCTATTGCGAAGGCTGCCACACCATCGAAGCGGATTGGCAGCGGCCCAGGGAAGAAGTGATGCCGCCGCGCTCCAGCGTGAAGGCCGAATGGCCGCTGAAGAGCTTCGCGGCAAACGGCGCGCGGCCGCCCGCCGTCAAGCAACCGGCGCCGAAAGCCAAGCCCGGAAAGAAACCCGCGCGCTCGGCCGCCCGCGTTCGCGCCAAGGCGGGGCGCTGACCATGCCCGAAACGACGTATCTAGAAGCCATTCGCCAGGCCATGTTCGAGGAAATGGACCGCGATCCGGCCGTCGTGCTCATCGGCGAGGACGTGGGCGTGTACGGCGGCGCGTTCAAAACATCCGAAGGTCTTCTCGCGCGGTACGGCTGGGAGCGCGTGATCGACACGCCCATCAGCGAATCCGCGATCGTGGGCGCGGCGATCGGCATGAGCTATGCGGGACTGCGGCCCATCGCGGAAATGCAGTTCATCGATTTCATCGCCTGCGCCTTTGAAATGATCACCAATTTCGCCGCGAAATCGCACTACCGCTGGGGAGCGCCGGTGCCCATGGTGCTGCGCGGTCCAAGCGGCGGCGGCGTGCACGGGGGGCCGTTTCATTCGGCCAATCCGGAAATGTATTTCGTGCACACGCCCGGCCTGAAGGTGGTCTGCCCGGCGACGGCCCGCGACGCCAAGGGCCTGCTCAAGTCGGCCATTCGCGATAACAACCCGGTGCTGTTTTTCGAGCACAAATTTCTCTATCGCCGCATCAAGGAAAATCTCCCGGCGGATGATTTTACGGTGCCGATCGGAAAAGCGGCGGTGCGGCGCGAAGGGCGCGACCTTACCATCGTAAGCTACGCGGCCATGCTGCACACTTCGCTCGAAGCGGCGGCAGAGCTGGCGAAAGAGGGCATCGAGGCCGAGGTGATCGACTTGCGCACGCTCCTGCCGCTGGACCGCCAAACAATTCTTGCGTCTGTGCGGAAGACGAACAAGCTGCTCGTGGTGCACGAAGACACGCGCACCGGCGGCATCGCCGGAGAAATCGCCGCCATGGTCATGGAAAGCGCCTTCGAGGACCTCGACGGGCCGGTCCGCCGCGTGACCTCGCTGGACACGCCGGTGCCGTATGCGCCGGGGCTCGAGGAATATTTCCTGCCCAGCGCGGGAAAAATTGTCGCCGCGGCGCGGGAACTGGAGAGGTATTAGAGGAAGTGAATGGTGACTGGTGATTAGTGACTAGTGGCTCGTGATTCGTGAGTGACGATTCGTGGGGGAGTTGACAGTTTACAGTTTAGAGTTGAGAGTTCAAATAGACCGGACTCGCGTGTTGGGTTGAGTTTTGGCTCTCAACTTTGAACTGTTGACTCTCAACTCTTCACCAGTCACCGGTCACCATTCACGAACCGAACCTTCTTGACCGCGGAAAGAGGAAGCCCATGGCCGTAGACGTCATCATGCCCCAGATGGGGGAGAGCATTTTTGAAGGCACCATCACGCGTTGGCTCAAGAAGCCGGGAGACCGCGTCGAGCGCGATGAGCCGCTGTTTGAAATCTCGACCGACAAAGTAGACGCCGAGATTCCCGCGCCCTCGGCCGGCGTGCTGAAGGAAATCAAAGTCACCGAAGGACAGACCGTGCCCATCCAGACGGTGGTTGCGGTGATCGATGCGGCTGGTGCCGTGGGTGCTGCTTCAGCCCCCGCGGTCCCGGCGGCCGCCCCGGTGCCGCCCCCGGCCCGAGAAAAGGCCGCAGCGCCCAAAGCCGCGGCGGCGCCTCCTGCTCCCGCCGCAGCGTCGCCCGTGCCTGCTCCGGCGCCGCCTGCCGCCAGCGCCCCGGCGGCATCGCCCGCGCCGCCCGCCGCGCGCGGCAACGGCCAAAAAATTCGCAGTTCGCCGCTGGTCCGCAAGCTGGCGAAAGAACACAACGTGGACCTCGCCGCGGTGGAAGGAAGCGGCGCCGGCGGACGCATCAGCAAGAAGGATATTCTCGCCGCAGCCGCGTCCGGCGGAGCGAGGCCTGCGGCCCCCGCGGCGCCGTCCGTTTCCCCAGTCGCCCCGCCGCCTGGCGGGGGCGCCATCGCGCATCCCGCGCTGGAAAATGCCGTCCCGCGCGAGCGGATTTATTTCGGCAACTATGAAGCCCAACCGATGAGCGTAATGCGCCAGCGGATAGCCGAGCACATGGTGGCCTCGAAACACGTTTCGCCGCATGTCTATTCCATCGACGAAGCGGACATGACCAAAATCGCCAGGATCCGCGAGCGTTCCAAAGCCGCCTTCGAAGCCAAGTACGCGACGAAGCTGACCTTCATGCCGTTCTTCGTGCGCGCCTGCGTCGAGGGGCTGCGCGCCTTTCCCACGGTCAACGCGTCGGCCGACGGAGCGACGGTCGTGCTGCACCGCGAAATCAACGTGGGCATCGCCGTGGCGCTCGATTGGGGGTTGATCGTGCCCGTGCTGAAGGACGCCGAAGAGAAAAATTTCCTGGGCCTGGCGCGCGGCATCAACGATCTAGCAGAACGCGCCCGCGCCAAAAAGCTGAAGCCGGAAGAGGTCCAGGAAAGCACATTTTCGATCACCAATCCCGGCGTGTACGGCGGCCTGATGGGATTGCCGGTGATCAACCAGCCGAACGTCGCCATTCTGGGCATCGGAGCGATCCAGAAACGCCCCATGGTGATCGACGACGCCATCGCCATCCGCTCCGTGGTCTACCTGACGCTCTCCTACGACCACCGCGTGGTGGACGGCGCCGTGGCCCACCAGTTTGTCGGCAAGGTAAAGGCGTACCTGGAGGGGTGGAGCGAGGACATTCTGTAGGTCGTGATTCGTGAATTGTGATTTGTGACTCGTGCCGGTATGGACATCTAGCAGATAGCCGGCAAAGTCGAGAGTTGACAGTTAAGAGTTGAGAGCGAAAAAACCAGCTCGCCATGCGGGTCCGGCCGTTTTGAACTCTCGACTCTAAACTGTTAACTTTCGACTCCTCACGAATCACGATTCACGAATCACGACGCCTCCGCTTTCAGCACTGGCGCCACCTCATGCGCCCACTTGCGCAGCTCCCCGAGCGGCATGACGCGAATATCGTTTTCTTTGAGAATCCCGGAAACAAACCGGTCCCGCACGTTGCTCCCGGCGGGCTCGCGCTCGGTGACGGCCAGAAATTCCGAATGGCGGACGCGTTCGCGAATGGCGCCCGCGGTGTACGCGAAAAGTTTGGCCTGGCCCGGATCGCGGCCGAGGGCCACGGAATGCACGAAGCCGCGCGTGCCGTTGCGGCGGTAGGAAAAGTCGATGCGCATGGGGTCGCCCGGCGCGGTGAACTCCTCGACGCGCACCCCGCGCTGCATCAGTCGCAGAATTTTTTCGCTGCGGAAATAATCCGCGGCCCGGGCGCGCACGTCGCTGCGCGTGCGGATTTCCGCCGCCGCCCGGCGCGTCTCGCGCAAGGGCTCCACCTGTTCGCGGAAGAGCCGGTCGAGCTCGGCGTCCGGGTCGCGCGAGAGCAGCCCCTTGCGGGGGGCCAGCTGCACGGCGTTCGACAGCGTCTCGTCGAATTTTTCGAGGATGGCCGCGGCCTCCATCTCGCGGCCGGCAAACTGCCGGTCGAATTCGGCGGGCAGGCGCAGGAGGAGCTCTTCGTCCGCCGCCGGGTGCAGGCGCCGCAGGCGCAGGAGGTCGGCGGGCTCCTCGAGCCAGCGCTGGCGGACGCGTCCGGTCAAGGGATCGAGGAGCAGGACGCCGATGTTGACCCACTCGTCGCGGATGAGATTGGGCTGGTAGCGCACCACGTGGTAGGCGCAGGTTACGAGCGATTCGTCAGGCATGTTTCACCTTCCAGTTGGGAAACGGCTCGCGGCCGGAATTGCGGGCCGAGAGGATCAGTTCGCGCACGCGCCGGCGGCGGCTGGAGAGACGCTCGAGCAGGCGCTCCAGCGCGTTCCAGTCTCCGGCGTACCACTCCGGCGGAATCTGCGCGGCCTCTTCGCCGAGCACGCGCTCGGTGATCTGATTTTCGAGACGCTCGAGCCAGGGATCGAAAGCCTCCATGCCGAAGACGCCCGCGTAGACGCGCTGGCGCGCGTACAATCCGCGCAAGGGCGCGTCGGGGAAATCCCACTCGCCGGCGTTGAAGCAGAATCCGAAGTCAATCATCATCGCCGTGTAACTCAGCGTTGTGTAACCGGGCGCTGCGGAATCGGCCGCGACCGAGTCCTCGCCCGGGTCGCGAAAAAAAATCGCTTGGCGGCCGTTGGTGTTGCAGGTCCACTTGTCGAAGACCAGGACGCCCAGAAAATCAGAAAGATTTCCGACCGCCGCAAGTTGCTCATCGGGCAAAAAATCATGCACCGCCATCCGCGCCGGGTGTCCCGGGAACTGCGATCCGAATTGCATTCCCGCCGCGCAAGGTTTCCTTCCGAGGCCCAGCTGCATCACCAGGTCCGGCGTATAGGCGATGATTTCAGGGCGCACCTCGACCACATCGACTTGCGGCACAACCAATCCCAGCCGCGCCGCCAGACGTGTTGCAAGCATTTCGTTCGCCAGGATCCTCAAATGCTGAGGGTTATTTTGAAATTTGACGATGTAGTAAGCCCCATCGTCGCAGCGCATCAATTGGGCCTGCGCGCCTCCGCGCATCCGCCGCACGTGCTCGACGGCTAGCTTCATGGCTGCCATGCTAGCCATGCACAGAGGAACCCGCAAGAAAATTGTTCCGCTACGGGAAGCGAGAATCGCGAGGCGGGAATTTATTTACGATGCGCCGGAATGAAACTGGATGGGGCGAGTAGCCAAATTAAACCGAAGGCCCGAGGAAAACTCCCCGGGCCCCCGTCCGCAAATCCCTGGACCGCAAATCCTTTGGACCTGGAAAGCCGTCAGCGCCTCTTGCGGCGCTTGGCGGATTTCTTCGCCGCTTTTTTCCTGGCTGCTTTCTTCCGAGGGGCCTTGGCTTTCTTTTTCGCTTTCCTGGCCGCCTTTTTTTTGGCGCGCTTGGGCGGCGCCTTTTTCCTGGCCGCCGGCTTCGGCGCCGTGAGAGGAGGTTGCGGAGCGCCGGCCGCACCGGGGCGTTCAGTGATAACCAGCTCCTCTTCGGTTTCCTCTTCGATCACTTCCTCCGGGTCGCCGCCGAGTTCTTCTTCCTCAAAATGCACGAACTCGTTTTCGTCGCCTTGGTCTTCCTTTTCGTAGGCCATCCAGGTTCTCCCTTCGACTCGCCGCCATTTCGAGGAATTCGATGGCGCATGAAGCCATCGCGGGCTTATAAACGGAATCCGGCATGTTTGTCAAGGGTTAGCCCAATCGCCGCCGGTTCCGTGTAGTTTTTCGGGGCATCCCTTCCCGGCGGGCGACGTCTCGACCGGGCGCCCGAAAGCAGGGAACTGCCGCGAACCCGCTCACAATATAGGGATAAGTCAGAATAAAAAGCAAGACGGGACTAGCGCGTCGGCAGGATGGTCAGGGTATCGCCCACCTGCAGGGGCCGGCTGAACAGATAACGGTTCCCCGCCTGAATCGCTTCCACGGTGGTTTGATAAGCGCGCGCGATGGACCATAGCGTTTCGCCCGGCTTCACGTGATGCACCACGGCGTTGGTCGGGCGTGCTTCCATTACCGGAAGGTTGCGGGCCGTGCCGTTGCGCTGCGAGACGGCCGTGACAGGTGCGCTGTCCTTGACCCTGGCTTGCTGTGGCGGGGGAGTCATGCCTCCCGGATAAATTCGCAGCGACGTGCCGCGCACCACACGGTCGGCTCGGAGGTGGTTCCACTTGCGCAATTCGGCCGCCGTTACGTCGAACTCGTCGGCAATCGTGGCGATGGTGTCCGTACGGCGCACCCGGTAGCGGATCAGCTTGCCAGTAGAGGCCTCGGATCGCGCGGCGGCGGGAATAATCAGTTTTTGACCTTCATCGAGCGGGGCCCCCACGGCCAACTCGTTGGCATCCGCCACTTCCGCCGGAGAAACACGATACTGCTTGGCGATGGAGGTAAGCGTCTCGCCTTGCTCGACCTTGTGGCGGCGCCAGCTCACCCATTTTTCCGGTGGAATGGCCGCGATTTCCGCAAAGAAACGCTCGGCCGTTCCTTCGGGCAAGCGCAGGATAAACTCCGGATCGGGCGGCGTCACCAGGCGCAACAGCTCCGGATTGAGGCTGCGCAGGGAATCGAGATCGGTGTCTATCGTTTCGGCGACCAGGCGCAAATCAATCGCCTGCCCTGGCTTGACGCTGTCGGCCCTGAGGGGGGGCTCGGGTTCGAATTCTATTCCGTAGCGCGCAGGATCCTTGGAGATCAGATCCAGCGCCAGAATAATCGGCACGTAATTCTGTGTTTCCTTGGGCAGCACATTGCGGTGGTAGAGCTCCCAGAAATCGGCATAGCCGGTCCGCTCAATGGCGTGCTGCACGGCGCCCGCGCCGGAATTGTAGGCGGCCATGGCCAGATACCAGTCGCCGAACTGCGCATACAGGTCGCGCAAGTCGCGCGCAGCGGCCCGAGTGGCTCTTTCCGGATCCTGGCGCTCGTCCACCCACCAGGTCTTTTGCAGACCGTACTTCCGCCCGGCAAAGGACATGAACTGCCACATCCCGCGCGCGCCTGCTTTAGACACTGCCTGCGGCTGGAACGCGCTCTCGGCCTGCGCCAGGTAAATCAAATCCTGCGGCATGCCTTCTTCCTTCAAAACCCGCCGGACCATATCGCGATAGCGTCCCTCGCGGCGCAGCCCGGTTTCGACGATCGCGCTTCCGCGCGTCGTCTTGAAATAGTTCACATAGGCGAGAACCGGATCGTTGACCGTCAGCGGAACGTCATGGTCGACGGCGCTCATTTCGCTTTCCGCTCGGCCGCGCAGATTGGGGTCGAACTTTTCCGGCTGAGGGATGGGTTCCTCGGCGATTTCGTCGATGGGGGCGGGCGTGGATGCCTGTTCGCTGAAACCGTCGCCGGCGCGGAAGGCTTCGAGTTCGTCCAGACTCACTGTGTCAATAATGTGGTGGTACAGGCTGCTCAGGCGTGGGTCGGCGTCGAGATCGTAACCGCTGGCCAGCAACGCGTCCAGCGCCACATCGAACTCCTCGCGCGCCTTGCCCAGGTGGCCGGCCTGGAAATCCTGCTCGCCGGCGTCGAACGCAGCCTGGCTATTCGCCACCAGCCGCTCGACCGCATCTGGAGCCTCCATCATCAGCGGCGTCACAAATTTGTGTTGCGCATTGATAGGCAGCGCAGGCAGGGCCTGCTCTTGCGATGGCAGAGTGATCTGGGCGGGCCGGACTTGCACGGGCCGCTTGGCCGAGTCTTCACAACCAGACAGACCGAAAACGACACCGGCAGCAAGGAAAAGCAAAGAGATCGATTTCTGAGCGCGATATCCCATGGGAGTATTTTTGGACCAACTTGAAACGACTGGAAGCACGGCCCTCCGGATTAAAGAGAGCAACATGCTTGCCAAACTTAGGGGCAGATTCCCGCCACCAGGAACCCAACCCTACTATTGTAAATCACATGCCCCCGAGGGGGTCAATAGAGATTGCAATCCCCTGTTAATATCCCTATAACCCATTTAAATGCCGACGATTAGGAGAGGGACTCCTTCACGTCGGCGAGCAGATCGGCGGGGTCCTCGAGGCCAATCGACATGCGCACCGTGCCCGGTCCGATGCCTGCCTCTGCCAGTTCCTGTGTAACCATTCGGTAATGCGATGTGTAGATTGGGAGCACTATGAGTGATTCAACTCCACCCAGGCTCGCGGCCAGAAGGAATATCTTTGCTCGGTCACAGAACCGGCGTGCCGCGGGCAAGCCGCCTCTAACGTCGAAAGCCAGCATCCCGCCAAAGCCTGTCATTTGCCTTTTTGCCAGGGCATGGTCGGGATGGGAGGCCAATCCCGGGTAGTGCACCCGCGCGATTTTTGGATGGCGTTCCAGAAAGCGCGCCACGGCCAAGGCGCTTTCGCTCTGCCGGCGGACGCGAATTTCGAGCGTTTTCAATCCGCGAATCAGGAGGTAAGCGGGATCAGGGTCCATCGATCCGCCGAGTAAAATCATCGTTTCGCGGGCCTTCGCAATCCGTTCCCGGTTTCCGGCCACGGCTCCAGCTACGATATCGGAGTGGCCCGCCAGATATTTTGTCGCGCTGTGCATCACCAAGTCGAAGCCCAAGTCCAGCGGCTTTTGCAGAATAGGCGTCGCAAAGGTGTTGTCCATGAGCGAAACAAGTTTGTGCTTTCGCGCCAGGGCCACGACCTTTTTCAAATCCACGAGGCCCAGCGTGGGGTTGGTGGGCGATTCCACATAGATCGCGCGGGTGTTTGCATTCACCAGGCGGTCCAGGCCCTCGAGATTTGCTTCCACATGGTGCGCGCGAATCCCCATCCTCGGAAGGATGTCGCGCAACAGGCGGTAGGAGCCGCCGTAGAGCTGGCGCGTGGCGATCAATTCGTCTCCAGCCCGCAGCACGGACAAGAGCGCGCTCGAAATCGCGGCCGATCCCGAAGCCATCACCAGGGCGGCTTCGCCATTTTCGAGACTCGCGATTTTCGCTTCGGCCACGGCCAGCGTCGGATTGCCGTAACGCGTGTAAATGAAGGCTTTTGATTTGCCCTCGGCCCAGCGCTTCATTTCCGCGGTGCTCGCGAATGTGAAATTCGCCGAGCGCACCACAGGCGTGGTGACCGGGGCGTTCCGCCCGTGCTTCAGCTCGCCGCTGTGAACGGCGAGCGTGGCATCGGCCCAACGCGGAGAAAGTTTTTTAGGCATAATGCGGAGATTGTTTCAAACGCGGAGAAACGCACAACATCCAATTTGGCTCAAATTGATTCAGCGAGCGACCCTTCATGTCGGGTCTTTCCGTCCAGACTCCAACCTCTAACACCCAACTTCCAAATTATACCTGCTCTTCCTCTTCGACCACGACTCCCCGCGCCGCTTTCGCCGCGGCGATCACCTTCTCCGCGATTTCGCTCGGGACATAGTCGTAGTGCGAATATTCCATGGTGTAAGTGGCGCGGCCCTGGGTCATGGACGTCAACGATGTCGCGTAATTAAGCATCTCGGCCAGCGGGACTTGCGCCTTGACGATAACGCTGGAACCGCGCGCTTCGCTGCCGCTGATCCGGCCGCGCCGCGAACTGAGGTCGCCCATGATGTCGCCCGAATACTGGTCCGGCGCATACACCTCGACGTGCATCACAGGTTCCAGGAGCGCGGGCCGGGCCTGCTTCATGCCTTCCTTGAACGCCAGCGATCCGGCTATTTTGAAGGCCATGTCGGAGCTGTCCACGTCGTGATATTTTCCGTCGTACAGGATGGCGCGGAAATCCACGACGGGGAAGCCCGCGAGATAGCCGCGCTCGGCCGAAGCGCGGATGCCTTTCTCGACCGAGGGGATCCAGTTCTTGGGAATCGCGCCGCCGAAAATGTCGTCCACGAATTCGATGCCCGTGCCGCGCGCCCCCGGCTCCATGCGAATGCGGCACACGCCGAACTGGCCGTGCCCGCCCGTTTGCTTCTTGTGCTTGCCTTCGGCGTCGGCCTTGCCGCGGATGGTTTCGCGATAAGGCACCTTGGGCGGTTTGAGCGTCAGGTCCACGTGGTAACGCTTGTGCAGCTTGGCGACCACCACCTCGATGTGCTGCTGGCCCGAGCCCGCCAATAGAAACTCCTTGGTCTGCGGATCGCGCGAAAAACGCAGCGACGGATCTTCCTCCAGAATGCGATGGATTGCGGGGCCGATGCGGTCTTCATCCGCGCGCGTCTTGGGTTCGACGGCGAAGGTGATGGAAGGCTCGGGAACGTGCGGCAGCGGATAATGGATGGGCGCCGACTTGTCGCCGAGCGTGTCGCCAGTGAATGTTTCCTTGAGCTTTGCGACGGTGCCCAGATCGCCGGCGTGGAGTTCCGGCACGGCGGTGGGCGTCTTGCCCTGCATCACCTGGATGTGCTGCAGGCGTTCGCTCGTGCCCCGCGTGAAGTTCTGGGGCATCGCGTCGTTTTTCAGGACCCCGGACATCACCTTGAAATAGCTGATCCGCCCGGAGAAGGGGTCGGCCAGCGTCTTGAACACAAAAATGGACAGCGGCTCGGCGTCGGCGATTCTTCGCTGCACTTCGCCGCCTTTGCTGGCGGTCTCGCTGTGGCCAATGGCCGAGCCGCGCTGCGAAGGGTCCGGAAAAATGTCGGCCAGCAAATCGAGCAGCGTGGCGCTGCCGATATTGTGCAGCGCGGAGGTCAGCACGACCGGATAGATGCGCTTGGCCTGGAACGCCTCGCGCAGGCCCTTCCTCAGGTCTTCGATCGGCAGCGTGCCCTTCTCGAAGAATTCTTCCATCAGCGCGTCATCGCCCTCGGCGACCATTTCCACCAGCGCTTCGTGCGCGGCCTTGGCGGCCTCGGCCAAATCCTCGGGAATCTCCTCGATCTTCGGCTTGCCATCGCCGTCGGGCGTGTAGACATGCGCTTTCATCGTGATCAGGTCGACCACCCCGCGAAACGATTTCTCCGCGCCGATCGGCAATTGCAGCGGCACGACGTTGCGGCCGAACACGCGCGTGATGGACTCCAGCGCGCGATCGTAATTCGCCAGCTCGCGGTCCATCCAGTTGATGGCGAAGGCGCGCGGCACGTCATATTCGGTCGCGTAGTCCCACACTTTTTCCGTGACCACCTGCACGCCCGCCGCGGCGTCCACCAGGATCAGCACCGCGTCGGCCGCCACCAGGGACGCGCGCGTATCGTTCAGAAACGTGCTGTAACCCGGCGTATCCAAGAAATTAATTTTTATTTTTTCCGCCTGCCCGATGGGCGACCACTCGGCGTAAGCCAGGCTGGAGTGAATCGTGATTTTCCTGGCGACTTCCTCTTCGTCCCAGTCGGTAACCGTGTTTCCCTCGGCGACCTTTCCCAGCCGGGTGGTCATCCCCGCGGTGAACAGCAACGACGACACCAGCTGGGTTTTCCCCGTGTCGCCGTGACCGGCAATCCCCACATTGCGTATGGACTGCGTAGCGTAAGCTTTCATCGTTCAACCCCCTGAGCGCCGTTCGCGGCAGGCACGCCCGCGGTGGCGGGTGGCCGCACCGGAAATAATTGCGGCGTAATATTTGGAAGGATGATGGACCGTGTTCCGGGTGCCCGGACACGTTCCTCATTTCGCGGATGCTAGCACGACGCCGCGTGCGCGGCAATCGGGTCAACGGATGAAATTAGACCGGGCGGGAGGCGCCAGGTCTTTGGGACGTTTTTCGCTGTCGAAGAAACGCAAAACCTGCGAGAGTAATCCTGACGATCTCGCGTCCGTAGATATACTCTTCCGCGACGAAAATGCGATCCTTTGCGTCTTCCCAGACGGGAAGTCTCGGGCAGGACGTGCGCCAAAGTTCGATCGTTTCCAGGTAGGTCCTCTCGCCGCTTGCCAGCCATTCGAGGAGATCAAGTATCAATGGGTCGACGACAGCGTCGGGCATGGATTATTTCCTGTGCCTCGTCTTCATAATAGTGCAATGCCCGCGAAAATTCACGCAGCCGGTTATATTTGAATTGGTAGCACAGCCACTCTTGGCTTTGCGGTTTTGTAGCCGTACGCCCGGACTACCAATTTATCAACAGTCGCGAACCCCCACAACCAAGAGTGGCTGTGCTGCTTGGGATCTCACGGAACGTCTAGCGATTTGTAGGGCGAGGCGACTGGCACAGCGTTCATAGTCAGGAACTTTCGAAACGTTCATTTGGCGAGACGGAAGCTCACGTCGATCGCCACCCTGTAGGGCACCGGCTCGCCATCTTCATCACGTGCGGGTTTGAAGCGCCATCTGCTTACGCCGTCCATGGCCATTTGAGTCAGTTCCGGGTCAGAGGACTTCACGACCTGCATGTCCGTGGCCGAGCCGTCTGGCTGGACGATCGTCTGAAGGACCACGGTTCCCTCCAGATGTTTTTTCCGAGCCGCATCGGAATACTCAGCGGCGGGACAATAGTCGCAGCTTGGCAGCGAGGCGATACGAACGCCCGGCTGAACAGGGCCATTGGTCGGCCCGCTACCGGGAACATCGTTCGGCGCAGGGCCGGTTGTGGTAGACCAAGTGCCTCGCGGTGCAGCAGCACCTGAGCCCATCATGGGGCGGGTTGCCATGATCCTGAATGTTCTGAGCAACCGAAAACTTCCGTCGACATAAACAAAAGAGCCGAGGGGGCGAACTCTAATAGGTGCGGACGACCCTCCGTTATTCCAACTCGCGAAAAAAGGGTCGGCCGGGTCCTGTTGGCCCCTCATCGCGGATGCATTTCCTCCCAGGGTTTGTCCTGAGGCTTGCGCGTCGCTTGCTTTGCGCAAGGTAAATTCTCCAGCTTCGCCTGCCAATTGCGTCAAGAGCGTTTCTAGATCGCTTTCACTGTTTCCGAGGTTGCGTTCATAGGCACCGGCCAAGCGTTCGCCCTTTTCCTCTCCATAGGTTTTCGCGAACCAATCCTCGTAATTTGGAATTTCCATTTGTTTAATCAAAGATTTCAGTTTTGGGACATCGCGGTCCTTCGCGGCATTCAAAAGATCTTGTAGTCGCAACTGCAAGCCGTCGGACGAATTCTGGTCGGCACGGGCGGATTCCACGGGAGCGGAAGGCGGCGCGATTGGACCTTGCGCGCCCGCGAAAAACGGGAAAACCGCTGGGAGGAAAAGAAGAACGAGAATGAAACGCGAGCGAAGCATATTCAATACGTATTGTTTATCAAATTCTTAAGCGCGAAAGCAAGGGCGGTGCAGCCTCGCGAAGACCGCCGCTGAGCGCTGGACAATTTGAAATTTCAAATTTGAGATCGGAATTCAAAACACGTTCACGGCGCGGGATTGCTACCTGGCGTCGCGAATCATTGCGCGAGTGGCTACTACAGCGACAGAGTTCCAGAGAACACCACTTGCGGTTTGCGCGGATCGCCGCGGCGGACCTGGCCGATGCGGTAGTACTTTTCGCGGCGGCGCTTCAGTTCGGATTCGACGGCGCGATGATTTTCGACCGGCACGACCAGGATCATGCCCACGCCCATGTTGAAGACGCGCAGCAAATCGTCGCGCTCGAGTTTGCCGAGCGCGGCGAGGTAGGAAAAAATCGGCGGCACGGGCCAGGCGCCCAACTCGATTTCCGCCTGCGCGCCGCGCGGCAACACGCGCGGCAAATTTCCGGGAATGCCGCCGCCGGTAATGTGCGCCATCGCGGAGAGCCAGCCGCGCGCCACAGTGGTCTTCAGCATCGGCCAATAGCAGCGGTGCGGGCGCAACAGTTCCGCGCCGATTTTGTTGCTGACTTCGGCGACGTACGTTTCAGGGTGCAAGCCCGCGAGATCGAACACCAGCTTGCGCGCCAGCGAATAGCCGTTGGTGTGCAGACCCGTCGAAGGAAGCGCGAAAAGCAAATCGCCCGGCTTCACGGCATTGGTTTTCTTCAGGCTCGCGCGTTCCAGGACTCCGACGATGAATCCCGCGAGGTCGTACTCTCCCGGTCCATAGAAGCCGGGCATTTCCGCGGTCTCGCCGCCGATCAACGCGCACCCGGCGGAATGGCAGGCTCGCGACATCCCCTCGACCAGTTGCTCGACCACGTTGGGATCCATTTTCGACATGGCCAGATAATCGAGGAAGAAGAGCGGCTCGGCGCCGAGTGTGAGGATGTCATTAACGCAGTGATTCACGAGGTCGGCGCCGACGGTGGAGTGAATATTCATGGCCATGGCGATTTTCAGTTTCGTGCCCACGCCGTCGGCGCTGGACACCAGCACCGGCTCGCGCCATTTCTTGTCCAGCGCGAACAGCCCGCCGAACGAGCCGATCCCGCCGATCACTCCGCGCGTGAACGTGTGCGATGCCAGGCGCCGGATGCGCTGCTTGGCCTGATCCGCAAGCGAAATATCCACACCTGCGTCGGTGTAGTCCATATTATCGGCGGGCTGCAAGTTCAGCCCGCACCCTGAACGAAGAACACTTTCTGCCGTGGCGAGAGGAGCCGGACGGCTTGCTCCGGTTCGATCAAAACATTTTGAAGATGCGGCGCCAACGCACGATGCCGGGATGCAAAAAAACGCCTGCGTACGTCTTCATCCGGTCACTGATGTGCCCCGGATTCCAGGTTTCCTCGGGCGCGTCGATCGACATGTACACCATGACCGGCGTGCCGATGATGTTATCGCGGGGCACGAAGCCCCAGTACCTGCTGTCATAGGAATCGTCGCGGTTGTCGCCCATCATGAAATATTCTCCCGCCGGGACGGTTACTGGACCGTAATTGTCGGAGGGATTCGGCGGGTCCGCGCGGTACGGCTCCTTCAGCGGTTTTCCGTTGATGGACACGACGCCTTCGCGAATTTCCAGTTCGTCCCCCGGCAATCCAATCAGGCGCTTGATGTAATCCGGCGTTCCCGGCAGCGGCGCGCGGAACACGATAATCTGCTGGCGGTGCGGGTTGCGCCACAGGCGCACGTGCAGCGGCGTCATGGGCAATTCGGCTTCGTACCCGAAGCGGCTCATCAGCAGGTGATCCCCGACGAGCAGCGTTTTCTCCATCGAACCGGAGGGAATCACGCGGGCCTGCACGATCGTACCGGTGATGAACAGGAACGCCAGGATGACCCACAGCCAGGACAGCGCCTCGCGGAGTATGATCTTATCCAGCTCCGGTTTTGTTTTAACCTCAACCGGAATCGTTTCTTCAGCGTTCATTGGGCATCACCTGAATTTCCACAAAGGGCGGTTCTTCGGAATCCACTGCGCGGGGTTCGAGCTCGCCCTGAGCGCCGTCCACCGGATACACGCCCGTGTAGCACGACGTGCAGAACGAGCCGCGCGTATCTTCCACCGCGCGCCGCAAACTCTCGAGCGAGAGGTAGCCCAGCGTATCCGCGCCAAGATAACGGCGAATTTCCTCGACCGAGCGCTCGCTCCGGTCGGACCGGGAATCCGGTGGCGCCGGCGTCCCGCCGGCGGTTTTCGCGTTCCGCAATGGCTGCAACTTCGCCGGCGAGACCCCGGCGCCACGAAGGATCTTACGCGAATCCATTTGTTCCTCGAACTCTTTTGCTTCCTCGGGCGTGAGCCGCGGGCGTACGCGCGATTCATCGGAAGCGATCAATTCCTCGCGCGTCGGCGTGTCCACTCCGTAGTAGCACGGCGAAATCGTGGGTGGGCAACTGATGCGCACGTGCACTTCCGCCGCGCCGGCCTCGCGCACCATGCGCACGATCTTGCGGCTGGTCGTGCCGCGCACGATGGAATCATCGACCAGAACCACACGCTTGCCGCGGAGGAGTTCCGGGACGGGATTGAGTTTCAGCTTCACGCCGAAATCGCGGATCGATTGCTGCGGCTCGATGAACGTCCGCCCCACGTAGTGATTGCGAATCAGGCCCATGCGGAACGGGATGCCCGACTCCTGCGAATATCCCACTGCGGCCGGAACACCGGAATCAGGAACGGGCACGACGATATCCGCGGGCACCGCATGTTCGCGCGCCAGCAGGCGGCCCAGCATTTCGCGGCTTTGCTCGACCACGCGGCCGAAAACGAGACTATCGGGCCGCGAAAAGTAGACATGCTCGAAAATGCATTGCTGCAACGGCTTTTCCGGCGCGAAGTGCAACGACTCGATTCCCGCGCGCGTGATGCGCAGCATTTCTCCGGGCTCGACGTCGCGCACGTAGGTCGCGCCGATTAAGTCGAACGCGCACGTTTCCGAAGCCGCGATCCACGCGCCGTCCAGCTGGCCAAGCGCCAGCGGGCGGAAGCCGCGGGGATCGCGCAGCGCGTACATTTCGTCGCGCGTCAGCACCAGCAGCGAATACGCGCCCTCGACCTGGTTCAGCGCATCGGCGAGCGCCCCGGAAAGATTGCGCGCCTGGCTGCGCGCCACGAGGTGCACAATCACTTCGGTGTCGCTGGTGGTCTGAAAGATCGAGCCGCGATGCTCGAGCGTGCGGCGCCATTTCGCGGCGCTCGGCAGATTGCCGTTGTGGCCAAGGGCCAGCTTGCCTTTGTTGCAATCGATCACGATCGGCTGCGCGTTCATCAGCGAAGTGTCGCCGGCGGTCGAATAGCGCGTGTGGCCGAGCGCCGCGTCACCCGGAAGGCGCGCCAGCACCTCGGGCTGAAAAATATCGGCCACCAGGCCCATGCTTTTTTCGAGATGCAGTTCGCGCCCGTCGCTCGAAACGATGCCGGCCGATTCCTGCCCGCGATGCTGCAGCGCATAGAGGCCCAGGTAGGCCATCTTCGCGGCTTCGGGATGGCCGAAGACCCCGCACACGCCGCAGTGATCGTGAAACCGGTCGTTCTCAATTTCGATCAGGCTGTTCATTCTGCCTTTCGGAGATCGTTCCCGCACAGGAGCCGTTCGAGGGCTCCGCTCCAGGCGTCAGCGAGAGGGGGGACTTCGGCGCTGACCGCTTCCCTGCCATTCAGTTCGATGCGGAATTCGCCGCGTGTGACTCGGCCAACTTCCACGACTGCCACTTCATATTGTGCCGCAATCCGGCGCACGGCGGCAACATTTTCGGGAGTGACCGATACGATAGCGCGCGCGCCGCGTTCGCCGAAAAGCGCCGCCTCGTCTGGCTCCTTGCTCGTGAACAAAATGCGCGCCGAAAGGCCGTTGCTCGCGAAGCAGGATTCGGCGAGTGTGACGGCGAGGCCGCCGTCGCTCACGTCGTGCGCGGATTGCAACTTGCCATCGGCTGAAAGAGCGGCGAGGACTGCGATCAACCGCTTTTCCGCCACAAGATTCGCTGCCGGCGGAGCACCGGCTTCGATGCCGCGAATTGTGCGCGCGTATTCCGATGAAGAAAACTCGTGGTTCATGCCAGCCGCGTCATTCGATCTGTCCGCAGGTATGTACATCTTTAGCGCGCCAAGGCTCCCAAGCGTAATGACAAGCCAGTCCTTCGTATCCCCGTCGAGAAGCAAAACGTAATCACCTTCCGCGCGAAATGCCATCCCCAACGCGCGCGAAGCGTCTTCGATCATTCCGAGCACGCCGAGAACTGGCGTGGGATCGATGGAGTGGCCGAGCGTCTCGTTGTAGAAACTCACGTTGCCGCCGGTGATGGGAATTTCGAGAAGGGCGCAAGCCTCGGCGATGCCGTCAATCGCGCGGCTGAACTGCCACATCACGTCCGGTTTTTCGGGGCTGCCAAAATTGAGGCAATTGGTGGCGGCCAAAGGCTTCGCTCCGGAACAGGCCACATTGCGCGCGGCTTCGGCCACGGCAAGTTGCGCGCCGGCGAACGGATCGAGGCGGCACCAGCGGCCATTGCCGTCGGACGAGAGCGCAAGCGCCCGCTTGGTGCCCTTGATGCGCACCACGGCTGCGTCGCCCGCCCCCGGACCTTCGAGCGTGTTGGTGCGCACCATATAATCGTATTGCTCCCAGATCCAGCGCTTTGAGGCAATCGCGGGCGCCGCGAGCAATGCGCGGAAATTTTCGGTGAGGTTCGTGCCCGCCGCTCCGAATTCAACCAGGCGTTCGTGCTCAACAGGAGCGGGCGGCGCGAGTGGACGCTGATAGACCGGCCCCTCTTCCGCCAGCGCGTGCGCGGGAATTTCCGCCACGATCTTCCCGCGATGCAGAACGCGCACCAAACCGTCCTCGGTAATGCGCCCGATTTCCACCGCGTCGAGTCCCCACTTGGCGAATACGTTCAGCACTTCCTGTTCGCGGCCGCGCTCGGCCACCAGCAGCATGCGCTCCTGCGATTCGCTGAGCATCATTTCGTACGCCGTCATGCCGGGTTCGCGCTGCGGCACGCGCGCCAGTTCGATCTCGATGCCCAGGCCGCCGCGCGAGGCCATCTCGCACGACGAACTCGTAAGACCCGCCGCTCCCATGTCCTGAATGGCGACGACCGCGCCGGTCTGCATCGCTTCGAGGCATGCCTCCAGCAGCAGCTTTTCCATGAACGGGTCGCCGACTTGCACGTTGGGCCGCTTTTGTTGCGACTCCTCCGTGAATTCCGCCGAGGCCAGAAGCGACGCGCCGTGAATGCCGTCGCGCCCGGTTTTCGCGCCCACGTAAATCACGGGATTGCCCACGCCTCGCGCCTTGGCGAAAAACAAATCTTCTTTTTTTGCGATTCCGAGAGCGAGCACGTTGACCAGCGGATTCGCCGAATAGCCCGGCTCGAATTGCACTTCGCCGCCGACCGTCGGCACGCCAAAACAGTTGCCGTAGTGCGCGATCCCGCGCACGACCCCGTCGAGAATGCGCCGGTTGCGCGCGATGGTGGCCTCATCCGGTTCAGGGGCTAAAGCCCCGTCTTGGGCAGCGCTTTCGGACGGGCTGAAGCCCGTCCCTCCAAAATTCATAGACGGAGAATTCACAGACGGAGCGCTAAGGTCCTGAGGGTCGCGGTTTTTTGTGCTGGGGCTCGTAGTGCTGGGGCTAGTAGTGCCGAGGCGCGCTGTATCGAGGTGCGCAATATCGGGGCTCGTAGTGCGGGGGTTTGGAGGGCCGGGCTTTAGCCCGGCCAATGAAGTGTTCCTCTGAAGGGCTTTAGCCCCTGAAGCGCCCGAAGAAATCAGGCCGAAGCGAAGCGAATCGAGCACGGCAATTGGTCGCGCGCCCATCGTAAAAATGTCGCGAAGAATTCCTCCGACGCCGGTGGCCGCGCCCTGAAACGGCTCAACGTAGCTCGGATGATTGTGCGACTCCATCTTGAACGCGGCGGCAAGGCCGTCGCCGATATCAACCACGCCGGCATTTTCGCCGGGTCCCTGCAACACCTGCGGCCCGCGCGTCGGCAGGCGCCGCAGATGCACCTTGCTCGATTTGTACGAGCAGTGCTCGCTCCACATCACGCTGAAGATGCCCAGCTCGGTGAAATTCGGCTCGCGCCCAATAATTTTCAGGATGCGCGCGTATTCCTCGGCGCTGAGACCATGCTCGGCCGCCAGTTCCGGCGTAACTTTCATTTCGGTGTCTAGCATTTAGGCGTTCGCGATGTTCTCTTGTAGCGCCGGCGTCCCGCCGGAAGTTTCTTGAGTTTACAAAATGCAACAAAAATGCCGGCGGGACGCCGGCGCTACGAAAACCATACATCACAACTATGCCCGGCCTTGCGAAGGTCCCAAGAAGCACAAGAATTATGCGCTCATGCCGAAACCACCGGGCGCCGCGTCAACGATTCGATCAGTGAGCGGAGGATCACCAGCCCGTCGGCCGAGCCGAGCGCCGCTTCCACCGCGCGTTCCGGATGCGGCATGAGGCCCATCACGTTGCGCTCGAGATTGCATACGCCCGCGATATTCGCGAGCGACCCGTTCGGATTGGCCGCCGCGTCCTCGCGTCCGTCCGGCGTCGTATAGCGAAAAACGATTTGATGATTGTGCTCGAGATCGGCGAGCGTCGCGGGATCGCAGAAATAATTTCCGTCGCCATGCGCGATCGGCATTTGCAGCACTTGGCCGGATTTGGCCGAGGCGGTAAACGGCGTGTCCGTCATTTCCACCCGGACGTGCACCTGCCGGCACACAAACCGAAGTCCGGCATTGCGCTGCAGTACACCGGGCAGCAAACCCGCTTCGCATAAAATCTGGAAGCCGTTGCATACGCCGAGGACGAGCCCTCCGGCGCGCGCGAATTTTTTCACCGCGCGCATCACCGGAGAAAATCGGGCGATCGCCCCGGTGCGCAGATAATCGCCAAAAGAAAATCCGCCGGGCAGCAGTATCGCGTCAAAACCATTTATTTCTTCGGATTGATGCCACAGAAATTCGACCGGCTGGTGGAGGACTTTGCCGAGCGCGTACCAGGCGTCGTGATCGCAGTTCGAGCCCGGAAACACGACCACCCCAAATTTCATCGCGAGTCTTCTCCCCTCCAGCGCATTTTAGCACACCGTCAGGAGATATTCCGTCGTCATGGCGAAACGCAGCAGAGGAGCGGCGTTCTTAAGTGGCGCACGCTTCAGCTTGCGGATTTTGATTTTACTTTAGGATTAATTTTTCCAGGTTCGG
The DNA here is from genome assembly GCA_963813185.1 of uncultured Acidobacteriota bacterium. Taxonomy (GTDB): domain Bacteria; phylum Acidobacteriota; class Terriglobia; order Acidiferrales; family UBA7541; genus Palsa-360. The sequence continues at coordinate 274,123 of CAWEYA010000013.1, read as the reverse complement.
AGAAACCCCACAGGCTGAAGCCTGTGCTACCGCTTCTTGCGTGTTTTTCGCCTCGATTTTTTGCGCGCGCGAGGCTTCGCACTTTTGCCCGCGGCGGCGCGTTCGCGGCGGCGCGCCGCGGCCCAGCCGAGCTTGTTCACCTGTTGCCCGCGCGCGACTCCCAATGCATCGGGCGGCACGTTTTTGGTGATCACCGAGCCCGCCCCGATGTAGGCGCCGTCGCCCACGCGCACGGGCGCGACCAGCGCCGTATCGCTGCCGATAAAGACGCGCTTGCCGATGGTCGTGGGGTTCTTGTTCACGCCGTCGTAATTGCACGTGATCGTCCCCGCGCCGATGTTGGTGCCGCTGCCGATGCGCGCGTCGCCCAAATAGGTGAGGTGCATGGACTTCACGCCTTCGCCGAGGACGCTCTTCTTCACCTCGACGAAATTTCCCACGCGCGTGTTCTCTTCGAGGCGCGCGCCGTCGCGGAGATGCGCGAACGGCCCGACCTCCGCGCCGCGCGAGAGGTGGCTCGCGGCTACGATGGTGTAGGGCTTCACGAGCACGCTGTCTTCGAGCACGGCGTCGGACAGCACGCTTCCGGTACGGATGGTGCAGCCCGCGCCGACGCGCGTTTTTCCCAGAAGTTGCACGCACGGCTCGATGCGCGAATCCGCGCCGACGGTGACATCGGGGTCGATCAAAACCGTCTCCGGAAGTTCAATCGTCACGCCCGCATCCATGATGGCTGCGCGCTTGCGGCGCCGGAACACGGCGTCCACGGCGGCGAGATCGCCGCGCGTGTTGCAGCCCAGGACTTCATCGGGATCCGCGGCGCGGACGGCTTGCACTTTTTCGCTTTTTTGCCGCAACAACGCAATGGCGTCCGTCAGATACAACTCTCTATGCACGTTCTGCGGTTTGACGGCCGCCAGGCATGGCCATAATTTTTCGAGAGTGAAGCAGTAGATGCTGGAATTAATTTCGCGGAGGGAGCGTTGCTCACCGGTGAGCGCCGAATCCTCGACAATCGCGGCCACCGAGCCGTCGTCCTGCCGGACGATGCGCCCGTATCCCGCGGGGCTTTCGATTTCCGCGGAAAGGATGGTCGCGGCGGCGCCGCTGTCGCGGTGTGCGCTGGCCAGCGCGGCAATCGTTTCCGTGCGGATCAGGGGCGCGTCGCCCGGAAGAATAATCGCAAACTTCGCGCGTGATGAAATTGACCGCCGCGCCACCAGCATGGCGTGGCCCGTGCCGCGCTGCGGCTCTTGCAACACTGTTTTGACGCCGAGCGGCGCCACTGCGGCGCTCACGTCCTCGGCCTGGTGCCCCACGACCGCCACGATCTCTCGCGGCTTAAGCGGCATGCAGGCGCGCACCACGTGCTCGACAAGTGTCCTGCCGCCCGCGCGGTGCAACACTTTTCCCAGCGCGGATTTCAGCCGCGTGCCCTTGCCCGCCGCCAGAATCACAATCACGAAGTCGGAATTTGCCATGCCTGCATTGTCAGCGTTTCCGCAAGGTTTGACAACGAATCACATGCGGAAAAGGTGCGAATGGAGTAACTCCGAGGCGCAATTTATCCCGACATTAGATTTGACTTATTCGATAACTGGAGTACTGTGCGAGGAAATCGCTCACGGAGTCGAGGTAACGGCATGCCTACCTGCACCTCCTGCGGAAACCAGATCCCAGACGGTAACCCCTCGTTCTGTCCCCAGTGCGGCACGAGACTGTCGCCGATGGAGGTTCCTTCTCCGGCTTCCGCGTACGCGGCGCCGCCGGCCCCGCCCATCACTCCGACAACCAGCGGGCTTGCCATTGTCAGCCTGCTTTGTGGACTTCTGTTTTTCATCTTCCCCTCCGCTGTGGCTGCCATCATATTCGGGCACATTTCGCGCTCTGATATTCGCCGCAGCGGTGGGAGGAAAACCGGCGCCGGAATGGCACTTGCAGGACTCGTCCTCGGGTATATCGGGATCGCAATTATACCGATCATTTTGATTGTCGCAGCGATAGCCATCCCGAATTTATTGCGCTCGAAAATGGCGGCAAATGAAGCGGCGGCGGTCGGGTCGCTTCGGACGCTTAACGTGGCAGCGCTCGCGTATTCGACTTCGTATGGCAAGTACCCCGCTGGACTCTTAAACCTTGGCCCGGCAGCGAACGGTGCCGGCCCTTCCGAGGATGCCGCTGACCTCGTCGATTCCGCTCTGACCAGAGGCATAAAAGCGGGCTATGTCTTTCACTATCAAATGTCACAGACCACCGGCCCCGATGAAAAGAATGGCAGCAGCGGATATGTGATTTCTGCTGATCCGGTGCTGCCTGGTTCGACGGGTCGACGGCATTTCTTCACCGATCAGACCGCAGTAATTCGCGTTGATATGGGCAGAGTTGCGACGGCCGATAGCCCGCCAATAAATTGAATACGCCTTTGTAGACATGAAAATTTCTCGGCGTAGGGAAAGTAGAATCAATCTGCGGCGGAAGCGGCAGCCTCGGCGCGAACCTGTGTACGCGGCGCGGGGCTTTCGTCGTAAGTCTCGGTCCAAAGCGAAGGATCGGCGAGCAGGCGTGTAACCAATTGGGTGTGCAGGGCGTGGCCGGCCTTGTGAGCTTCGACGCGGGCGAGTAGCGGGCGGCCGACCAGCGCCAAATCGCCGATCAGGTCCAACGCCTTGTGTCTGCCAAACTCATCCGGGAACCGCAAGGGGCCGTTCATAACCCCGCTTTCGTTCAGGACGATGGCGTTTTCGAGCGAGCCGCCGCGAATCAGTCCCATGCGGCGCAACCCTTCAAAATCCTGCACGAAGCCAAACGTTCTGGCGGGCGCCAGCATCCGGCTGAACGACTCGCGTCCCACGCGCAATTCGATTTCCTGCGCCCCCACGGCCGGATGAGCGTATTCCACATAACACCGGACCCGGAAATCGTCCGCCGGGTAGATTCCGATGCGCCGGCCGCCGTCGGAAATTTCCAGAGGTTTTACGATTTTCAAATAACGCCGCCGGTTGCGCAGGCGCCGAATTCCGGCCTGCCCGAGCATTTCGATGAACGGCTGCGAGGAACCATCCAGGATGGGCAATTCCAGCGCGTCCAGCTCGATGTATACGTTGTCCACGCCGCAAGAATAGAGCGCGGCAAGAACGTGCTCGGTCGTAGAGAGCAGCACGCCCTTTTTCATCAGGCTGGTCGCATAGCTGACGCGGGCCACGTTTCGCACATGCGCTTCGATCTCAAAATTGTCCAGGTCCACGCGCCGGAACACGATTCCGGTATTGGCCGGGGCGGGCACCAGACGAAGGTGGGATTTTACGGCTGTGTGCAGGCCCACTCCCTTCGTTGCAGATGGCCTCTCTATGGTGGTTTGATAGCTCATGCGCAGGTAATAATAGCATCTTTAAGCCCTTCCAAAATAATGTTTAGGCCATTAGAATCAATAAGTTGACACCTATCAGTTAATGGGGTGTGGTAAAATAGCCACAAAAACGATGTTTGGCTGTGGTCAAAACGCATCAAATGTACGTTCGGGCCAATCGTTGGCTCAATCAGTTAAAGGAGTCGGGCCAGACGGATATGGCTTTTGCGTCTCGCAACTTCTTGCGAGGCGGACTTCGTCTTGTCGCCCCCGGGTGGACTGCTGACAAATTGCAATCGATACTCTACATTCCGCCCGGCGCGCTTGTGCCAACTCAGACCAGCGCTTACAATATCGAATTGGGATCGTTATCGATGGCCTCGCCATTTCACATTTTTTCAAACTCAGTGCCTGCGCCTGCGCCGGGCGGTTCACTTGATCCGGCGTCCCACCCGAGGCCGGAGTGGCTGCGCGTCAAATTCTTTAACGGGCCAAATTACCAGGATCTGAAGCGCATCATGCGCACGCTGGGTCTCAACACCGTGTGCGAGAGCGCCCGCTGCCCGAACATGGGCGAATGCTGGGAGCACCGCACCGCGACATTCATGATTCTGGGAAATATCTGCACGCGGGCTTGCGGCTTCTGTGCGGTGCCATCGGGCAAGCCGGCCGGGCCGCCGGACGAACAGGAGCCGGAGCGCGTAGCCGAGGCGGTGGAACGCATGGGAGTGCGGTACGCCGTGGTGACTTCCGTCAACCGCGACGATCAGCCCGACGGCGGAGCAGCCATCTTTGCGCGCACGATTACAGAAATTCGCCGGCGGGTTCCGGCCTGCAAAGTGGAAGTTTTGATCCCCGATTTTCGGGGCGACTGGAACGCGCTGGAAACCGTGATTGCCGCGCGGCCGGACGTTCTGAACCACAACACGGAAACGGTTCCGCGGCTGTATCACCAGGTGCGCAAGGGCGCGGTGTACGGCCGGTCGCTCGAACTCCTGCGCCGCGCGAAATCGCTGGCGCCCGAGATGCCCACGAAGACGGGGTTGATGCTCGGCCTCGGCGAAGAGCGCGAGGAAGTTCTTTCCGCCTTGCAGGATCTGGCTTCGCAAGGCACCGACATTCTGACTCTTGGCCAATATTTGCAGCCCACGCGCGAGCACTTGCCCATCGTGCGCTACGTCCACCCCGATGAATTCGCCGAGTACAAAAAATTGGGCGAGCAGATGGGCTTTGCGCATGTCGAGTCCGGTCCGCTGGTGCGTTCGTCGTATCACGCCTTCGAGCAGGAAGCCGCCGCCCACGTTTAACTTTGCTTGGCGGCGATCCCGGGAACGCCATTCTCCTTTATGGCGTCGCGCGGACCGCCAATCGGGAGATTGAAGTTCCCGGATTCATCCCGCGCCACCTGTCAAAATATCGTAAGATTCGTCCTGGCTTTCATTCCGTAGAGGAAAAATCCGATGAGACGTCTTGTCACTACTGCAAGATTGCGTTTTTCAATCGTGATGTTAGTTGGGATTGTTTGCGCGATCCAGACTCCCGCGGCGCAGAATCCCGCGCCCACCTCTTCGTCCGCGGCACCCTCTGTATCCGGCGCCGATGTATATCAAAAGCGATGCGCTTCATGCCACGATCAAGCGGGATCGCGCGCGCCCTCGCGGGACGCTCTGCAGAAACTATCGGCAGCGCGAATACTCCGGACGCTCGATTTTGGATTGATGATGGCCGTGGCCTACCCCATCAATCGCGCGGAGCGCGAGGCGGTCGCAAACTTTCTTGGAACGAAGTCGGAAGAATCGCCCCTGCCCGCCAGCGCGTTTTGCGCCGCGAACATTTCCATTATGTCTGGCCCCGCGAGCGACACCTGGGCAGGATGGAGTCCTTCCGCCTCCAATGCCCGCTACCAGACGGCCGAGCGCGCGGGTCTCGCGCCGGGACAGGTCCGGCGCCTCAAATTGAAATGGGCGCTTGGCTTTCCGGGCGACGTCACCGCCTTTGCGGCCCCGACCGTTTTGAACGGCACGCTGTTCGTCGGCAGCGCCAGCGGAGCGGTCGAGGCCGTGGATGCCAAGACCGGTTGCATACACTGGGTGTTTCAAGCCAATGGCCCGGTGCGCGCCGCCATCCGTCCCGTTCCCAATGGTTCCGCAACTTCACTGGTGGTCACCGATCTGATCGGCTGGGCCTATTCGCTCGACGCCAAGTCCGGCCGCCTCCTTTGGAGAAAGCGAATCGATGAACACGAAGCCACGCGGCTAACGGGGTCGTCCGCGGCGTTGAACGGCGTCGTCTTCATTCCGGCCGCGTCCTGGGAGGAAACCCGTTCGCTCGATCCGCAGTATGTCTGCTGCACATTCCGTGGGAGCATCACGGCTCTTCGCGTCCGGGACGGCTCCATGGTTTGGAAGACCTACACGATTGACCCGCCGCAGAAAACTGGCACGAACAGCGCAGGCTCCGCTCAGTGGGGACCCTCTGGCGCGCCGGTCTGGTCCGCCCCAACCGTGGACACCAAGCGTGGACTTCTCTACGTCTCTACCGGCGATAATTATTCGGTCCCCGCAACATCGACGAGCGACGCCGTTCTGGCGCTCGACCTGAAGACGGGACGTATCGTGTGGTCCTCGCAGGTGCTCGCGAACGATGCGTACACGTCCGCCTGCCGCACCAAAGGCGCCAATTGTCCCTCAACGAATGGGCCGGACTTCGATTTTGGATCGTCGGCGATTCTGGTTCGCGCCCCGAACGGCAAGGAGATGTTAGTTGCGGGACAAAAATCCGGCATGGTCTACGCGTTTGACCCGGACGCCAAGGGAAAAATCCTCTGGCAGACGCGAGTCGGAAAAGGCGGCCTGAACGGCGGCGTGCAGTGGGGCATGGCCAGCGATGAACAAAAAGTGTACGCGGCGGTAAACGACACCTCCGGCATCATGAACACCGCCGGGCCCGTCGGCGGCGCGACTTTCGATCCCGCGAAGGGCGGCGGACTGACCGCGCTGCATCTCGAAGACGGCGCGCAGGCCTGGTTTGCCCCGAGCCATCCGTGCGATCCGCCGCGGCTGGGTTGCAGTCCCGGCCAGTCCGCTGCGCTGACGCTGATTCCCGGCGTGGTATTTTCGGCATCGCTCGATGGACACGTGCGCGCGTTCAGCACCGAGGACGGCGAGATGCTCTGGGATTTCGATACGGCCGGCCAGACGTATTCCACGGTGAACGGAGTCGCGGCCAGGGGCGGCTCGATCGACGGCCCCGGCCCGGTCATTGCCGGGGGCATGATGTTCGTCAACTCCGGATATCCGCGCAACGGTGGCATGCCCGGTAACGTGCTGCTGGCCTTTGCGCCGGAGGAGTAGTGGCACAGACTTCAGTCTGTGGGCTTCAAACCTTAGCTTGTACTAACCCCCATAGACTGAAGTCTCTGCCACTCAAACCGTATTAATCCGTATTTACTTATCCATTCAATACGCGTATAAATGTATTTTCTGGAGGTATCCGTGCATTCCGACGAATTGCTCAATCCCCGCGATGCCGCGCGCTCGCTGGGGATCAGTTATCCCACGCTCAAGCAGTGGATCTACAAAAAGAAATTGCGCAGCATCCGCACCGCCGGAGGGCACCATCGCATTCCCGCATCCGAGATCGAACGCTTTCTGCCGCGCACCGAGGAAAAGGACACCCTGGCAGGGCGCCGCAACTTCCGCCGCATCAGCGGGCGCAATCAATTGGTCGGGCGGATTGTGGAAGTGCGCTACAGCGGCCTGCTGGCGCAGGTGAAGCTTTCGATCGGCGGCCAGCGCATCTCCTCGATCATCACGGCGGACGCGGCGCGTGAAATGCGCCTCGAAAAGGGCCAGACTGCCGCGGCTCTCATCAAAGCTACTGAAGTGATGATCGTGCGCATGTGAATTTCCGGAATCTAAAGATGAAATCGATTCAATTTTTCGCTCTGGCGGCGTCGGCCGGGCTGGCAATAGCTGCGCCCATGCGCTACGCCCGCGCAAGAAATCCCGCACCCATGCAACGAGCGCCTGCCCGGCCGTGCGGCGCCGTTACGGTCGCCGCGGCATCCGACCTGACCTACGCGATGAACGAGATTGTCGGTAATTTCGAGAAGGCCACGGGCTGCACGGTTCGCCTCACCATGGGGTCATCCGGAAATTTTCTTACGCAAATTGAGAATGGCGCGCCGTTTGACGTTTTTTTCTCCGCCGACGTCGCCTATCCGAAAAAACTGGAGGCCGAGGGCCTCGCCGCACCGGGGAGTACATACGTTTACGCCATCGGCAAAATCGTGTTGTGGACGCGAAATGATTCTCGCGTGGACGTCGGCAAAGGTTTTTCGGCATTGCGCGATCCAGCCGTGCGAAAAATCGCCATCGCCAATCCTGCGCATGCGCCGTATGGCCGCGCCGCGGAGGAAGCGCTGCGGCATTCCGGCGTCTATGAAGCGGTGAAGGGCCGGCTCGTTCTAGGAGAAAATATTTCGCAGGCGGCGGAATTTGTGGAATCGGGAAACGCGGACGCCGGTATCCTCGCGCTCTCCCTCGTGGTTTCGCCCGCCATGAAAGACAAAGGCCGCGCCTGGAATATTCCGGAAAAGTTGTACGCGCCGATTGAACAGGGAGCAGTGGCAATTCGTGCGGCGGCGAATCCTCAAGGAGCGCGGCAAATTCTCGATTACATCAAGTTGGATGCGACGGTTGCGCTGCTCGAGCGTTACGGATTTGCGCTTGCCGGCAAAAAACTCGCCGGGGGGAAACCTTGAACTGGCAGGCGATTGCTCTTTCGCTGAAGCTGGCGGTTTGCGTCGCGGGAATTCTCCTCGCCGTGGGCTTGCCGATCGCGTATTGGGTGACGTTCTCGCAATGGCGCTGGAAATTTCTGGTCGAGGCGATTGTCGCGCTGCCGCTGGTCCTGCCGCCCACGGTGCTGGGCTACTACATTCTCGTGGGGCTCGGTCCGCGCCATTTTGCCGGCAGGGTTTGGCAGTCCTGGTTCGGTCACACGCTCCCCTTCACCTTCGGCGGTTTGCTGGTCGCGTCCGTGCTCTACAGCCTGCCGTTCGCGGTGCAGCCGATTTCGGCCGGATTCGAAGCGGTGGACCGGCGGCTGATCGAAGCCTCGTGGACTCTCGGAGCGTCGCGCCTGGTAACATTTTTTCGCGTGCTATTGCCGCTCTCCTCGGCCGGAGCCGTCACGGGAATCGTGCTGAGCTTCGCGCATACGATCGGCGAGTTCGGCGTGGTTCTGATGGTTGGCGGGAACATTCCCGGCGTGACGCGCACGGTGTCGATCGACATTTACGATCAGGCGCAGGCCGCGAATTACGATGTGGCAAACCGGACGGCGCTGGCGCTGCTGCTGTTTTCCTTTCTGGTCCTCGCGACGATTTACGGGACCAATCGTCGCGCGTTGAGTCTGTGGCGGAGGCCTTAAGTGGCATAGGCTTCAGCCCGTGGGTTTTGATTTTGCACTAGCGATAGAAAACCCACAGGCTGAAGCCTGCGCCACTAAAAGCAAACCATGTCGCTCGAAGTCGCGATCGAAAAAAACGTGGCGGGCTTCCGCCTCGCCGTCGAATTTACGGCAGACGGCTCGCCGCTCGGTTTGCTCGGCCCTTCCGGCTCGGGCAAGACGATGACGCTGCGCGCCATCGCGGGGCTGGAGACTCCCGACCGCGGGCGGATCGTGCTGCACGAGCGCGTCCTCTTTGATTCCGAGCGGGGCGTCAACGTACCCGCCCGCGCGCGCCACATCGGTTTGCTCTTTCAGAACTACGCGTTGTTCCCGCATCTGACCGTGGCGGAAAATATCGCATTTGGATTGCGGGACCTTCCCGACACGGAGAAGAATCGGCGCGTCGCAAAACAGCTTGCCGCCGCGCACCTGGACGGCTTTGCGGAACGATATCCCGCAACGCTCTCCGGCGGCGAACAGCAGCGCGTGGCGCTCGCGCGCGCGCTGGCCATCGAGCCCGCGGCGTTGCTGCTCGACGAACCATTGTCCGCGCTGGACACGCATCTGCGCAGCGCCCTCGAGCGCCAGCTCCGTGAAATGCTGGAGAGCTATGGCGGGTCGACCTTGTTCGTGAGCCATAATCTCGAAGAGGCCTACCGCGTTTGTGAAAAGCTCGTCGTGTTGTCGAATGGAAACGTGGCGGCGCAAGGCGCGAAAGAAGAAATCTTCCGCCATCCCCCGACACTCGAAGTTGCCCGCGTCACCGGCTGCAAGAATTTTTCCCGGGCGCGCCGCATGGCCGATGGCTGCGTGGAAGCGCTCGATTGGAGCTGCAAGCTGCGCGTCGCGCAGGAGCTCACCAAGCCGCCGGAACATGTTGCGATCCGCGCGAATCATGTCCGCGTGTGCCCTTCGCAAAAATTAGACTCGGAAAATTCCGGAAACGTGTTCCCTTGCTGGTTGGCCGCCATGACGGAAACGCCTTTCCGCGTCACGCTCGATCTGCGCATCGGCGCTCCGCCCGCGAGCCCTTCTGATTTTCATTTGCAGGCGGAAGTCTTCAAGAGGGAGTGGGAATCGTTTCGGGATCTTCCGCAGCCCTGGGCGATCGAACTTGCCGCGGATCGTGTTTTTCTGCTGCCGGATTGAAATGATTTGGGGTTAAGTGGAACAGGCTTCAGCCTGTTTGGTTTTGATTTGTGTTAGAGATCGGAAAGGCAGACAGGCTGAAGCCCGTCCCACTCGGAACTAATCCAGCGGCTGCGTCGAAGGCGTGCAGCCGGAGGCCACGCCGGCGCAGGTATCCCGAAGGAAAATTCCGCTGGAAGATGAGATGGCACCGAGGTTGGTTGCCGCGGACTCGAACGTGATGAATCGGCCCGTCCCACTGATCGTCGCTGAAGTGCTGGCTCCATTGGCTTGCGTGCCGCCGGTGGCGACGGAAACGCGCTGCGTCGCCGGAGTACATGCGGAAGTCGCGCCCGCGCAGGTGTCACGGACAAACACGTCCGTGACGCCGTTGGTATCGCTATCCACCAGATTCATCGCGGAAGAAAGGAACGCCACGTAGCGCCCGTCCGCGCTGATCGAGGGAGAAATACTGTCGCCATCGGCGGGGTTGCTGTTCAAGCCGATGGAGGCGAGGGTCACCGAAGGCGCGCAGCCCGGCGGCGCTCCAGTGCAGGTGTCCCGCACAAACACATTCTCCGGCGTACCCGAAACTTCCGTCACACCATCGGTCGAAGCCAGTACAACCACGGCGTAGCGCCGGTCCGCGCTCATGCTCGGGGCAGGCAGCGCAACGGGGCCTGCAATCGCGGACGAAGCGCGTGCTGCGGACTGCGCAAGCGAATCGATCCGCGCGGCAGGGACAGGCGGAGTAAACACGGTGAAGGTAAGCGCGTTTGATGTGCCTCCTCCGCCTCCGTCTTTGAGGGTGAAGACGGTGACGGGGATCATCGATGCGCTGGCGACATCCGCCGCCGAAATGGCCGCATTGAGTCCCGTCGGCCCGGCGAATGTAGTCGTGCGCGGGCTTCCATTCCACTGGACCACGGAGCATGGAACCAGGCTGCCGCCGCTTGCGCCACTGGCATCCACCCCCAGCATGAACGCCGGGGATCTCGCAGGCGTATTGAAAGGAATGAGCGCCGTTATGACAGGCACAGGCAACGGCGTCGTGGACGGCGCGATCGTAAACAGGGAAGACAAGGAAGACAAAGATGGAATCGTCGAACTCGAAACCGTAACGTTCACAGGTCCCGGGAAGGCCGTGTCCGTCGCTGAGATCGCGGCAGTAAGTTGCGTAGCGCTCACAAAAGTCGTCTGGCGCGGCGCGCCGTTCCAATTCACCACAAGTCCACTCGGCACGAAATTTGTGCCGTTGACGGTCAGGGTGATGCCGGCCGGAGTGCAGGCCGGGGTCGTATTCGACGACGTCGTGGACGCCGAAAGCGACATGATGGTTGGAAGGGCAATCGGGAATGAAACGGAGTTGGAGGTGTTCGCGCTCGACGCAGGATTGGCCACGGCCACATTCACCGTTTTAACCGAAGCGATGTCCGCAGCCGTCACCGCCGCGGTGAGTTGCGTCGAACTGACAAATGTGGTCGTCAGCTGCGTCAAATTGTTGCTGCTGTCCACCCATTGCACGCTCGAGCACGGGAGAAAATTATTGCCGGCAACGCTGAGAGAAAACGCCGCCGTTCCAGCGGTCGCGCCCGCTGGCGAAATGGAGGCAATCACCGCCGCCGGAAGCGACGCAGCCGAAATCGTAAAAGAGGCCGCGGCGGAGCTAACTCCGGAATTGGATACGGTAATCGATGCTGTTCCGGCGGAAGCTATATCCGAAGCCGGAATCGTGGCCGTGAGTTGCGTCGAGTTGACAAATGTCGTCGCGCGCGGCGAACCGTTCCAATCGACCACCGAACCGTTCACGAAATTCGCGCCGTTCACGGTGAGAGTGAAACCCAAAGGACTGCACGACGGCGTGGTATTCGACGAAGTCGTGGAGGACGATAAGGAAGTAATGGTGGGCGCCAGAATAGTGAATTGGATCTGCCCGGAAGTGCCGCCTCCCGGCCCGATCGTGAACACTTTGACCTGCGAAGTCCCCACAGCAAGGAAATCGGCGGCCGGCACTGTCGCGCTCAGTTGTGTGGCGCTCACGAATGCGGTTGTCAGCGTCGATGTGACGTTGCTTGCGTTCACCCATTGAATCACGGAACAAGGCAGGAGGTTCATGCCGGTCACAGCCAAGGGAAGCGCCGGGTTGCCCCCAGCGGCGGAAGTTTGCGACAGCGAAGTGATCGTGGGAGGCGCAAGCGCCGTCGCCGGGGTGGAAAGAGTGAAGGGCAAGGTGGGCGATGTCCCAATCGAATTCGTTACCGCCACAAGGACCGGTCCGGGAAACGCCGACAGGGCTGCGGGGATGGAAGCGGTAAGCTGCGTCGCGCTTAAGAAGGTTGTCGCTTGCGGACTTCCATTCCAATTCACGAGGGCATCGCTCGTGAAATTTGTGCCGTTCACGGTCAGCGTAAAACCCTGAATGCTGCAATATGGCGTGGAGGCCGCCGAAGTTGTGGACGCCGACAGCGAAGCGATCGCCGGCGCTGACCCCGACGGCGCGCCGATCATGAAGAGGACAATGTTCGATACTTCTGTCGTCGTCGTGTTGTTGACGTTTGAAGTGCCGGACTGAGCTGAGCCGGGAATCTGCACGGCCACCGGCACGTTCCCCGCGGTGGCGAGGTCCGAGGCGGGAACAGGCGCCGTCAGCTGAACGCTGCTGACAAGTGTTGTTGTCAGCGGGGCGCCATTCCACAGGATCAGCGCGCCGGTAGTGAAGCCCGATCCATTGGCCGTAATCGTGAAGCCGGGTCCTCCCACGGTTGCCGAGCTGGGACTTACGAAGGCCAGTACGGAGGAAGATGTTTGGATGGAGAGATTCGTGTTGTAATTGGAGCAGGCCGACGCCAGGCCACACGCCAGCAACGCCGCCATCAGCCACTTGCGCGAACACATCCGAACACGCTCCTCCCCGAGTCATCCATCCGAGACGCCGGGCCGACGAAAACCTGTGAGAACATTCCGGGTGCTGAGGAAACCAGCGACAATTGATCGATCGGGTGCGGGCTTTACGAATACACAGAACGCCCCCATCGAATCGGGGCGCGGAGCCCGCCAGAATTTAGAAGAAAACCCCGCCAAACCGGCCTGTTCCTGATACCACCAGAACACGCCCAAGTCAACACCGCCGCGGCCCACACCCTCCCCTGCAAAACAAATCAGATGCAGGTCCAGAGCTAAGCCGTTGCCCCCACACTTCCTATTCCTGAATCTGAGCCGCGCCACTTTGCATCGCGCCGGAAGGGTTCGAAGCCCGGATTCCACACCCTCCCTTCCTGTCGGTCACGGTTGAACAAACCCTCACTAACGATTAACCTTTTGGCAGATCTCCCCAGTCGCGCTATTATTCCTGTCGAATGCAGCAGGAGACTCGCAGTCAGTTATTGCCCCCAGCTAAATTTCAAAGCGACTTGAACGTATTTCTGGCAACGCTTTAGCTTTTCGCATTGCCGCGATCTGACCATGAATAACCGCGTGGCGAAGCCGGCATCTCCAACGGCATCTTCCGGGAACAAGAAACCTGGGCCTCTGCGCCATGGGGCGGAAGCCTTCCAAGCTCTGTTTGAAAACACTCCACTGCCAATGTGGATTTATGATCCGAAGACACTTAAATTTGTTGCCGTAAACGGAGCCGCAATGGCCCATTACGGATATTCAAGAGAAGAGTTTCTTCAGATGCAGATTACCGAAATTCGGCCTCCAGAAGACTTGCCGCGGCTCTATTCAAACCTGGAGGATCTGCGCACAAAGTGGGTCCACTCCGGCCAGGCGCGGCATCGGTTGAGGGATGGAACGATCATCGATGTGGAGTTCGACTCGCACATTCTAGAAGTTCCAGGAGAGGACGCCGTCATCGTGGTCGCGCGGGACATTACCGGGCGCAAACGCTCCGAAGAACGGCTTTACTTGCTGTCCCAAATTGTCGAGAGAAGTCCCGAGCTGATCGGCCTGGGCGATCCCGATGGACACATCACTTACGCGAATCGCGCGTTCCTGAAAGCCTATGGCTATTCGGAAGAAGAGATCCTTGGGAAGCATTTCAGTTGCACCATTTCTCCCAGGAATTCCGCGTCGTTGATGGCGGAGATTGTGAAGGGCGAGGCAAAGGACCTGGAGGTTGAGGGCTGGCAAGGCGAATGTCTCCGCATCCGGCGGGATGGGACGGAATTTCCGGTCTTGCTCAGCAGAGGCCAGATCAAGAATTCTGAAGGCCGCACGGTGGGGACTTTTGGCGTCTCGCGGGACATTACAGAGCGAAAACGGGAAGAGGAAGATATTCGCAGGCTGGCCGCCATCGTGGAGTCCTCCTTCGACGCAATCATGAGCACGACGCTGGAGGGAGTCGTGCTCACTTGGAACTCCGGCGCGGAACGAATATACGGCTATTCCGCGGCCGAGATCATTGGCCGGAACATTGGCATCGTGGTCCCTGCCGACCGGCAAGATGAACTCTCGGGCGTTCTCGGAAGGGTGAGACGGGGCGAAAAGTTGGAGCAGTTCGAAACCACCGCCGTGAGAAAAGACGGAAAGGTGATTGACATTCTGCTGACCGCCTCCCCCATCAAGGATTCGGCGGGACGCATTGTCGGCATTTCGGATATCGTAAGGGACATCAGCGATGACAAACGCATGGAGCAGATGTTCCGCCAGGCGCAAAAAATGGAAGCCGTCGGCCGCCTGGCGGGTGGAGTGGCGCATGATTTCAATAATCTGCTAGGCGTCATTATCGGCTACACGGAAACCCTTCTGGACCGGATCGGCCACGATGCCGAACTACGAGCGCAAGCCGAACAAATCAGAAAAGCCGCCGATCGCGCTGCCGCTCTGACCCGCCAGCTCCTCGCCTTCAGCCGCCAGCAAGTGCTTGAGCCGAAAATTCTGAATCTCGACACTGTCGTGGGAGAGGTGGAAAAGATGCTCCACCGCCTCATCGGCGAGGACATCGAGATCCTGACCTTGCTTAATTCTTCGCCAAGTTCCGTGAGAGCCGATCAGGGGCAGATAGAACAGGTCATCATGAATCTCGCGGTGAATGCGCGGGACGCCATGCCGCACGGGGGAAAGTTAGTCGTCGAAACCAGCAATGTCGATGTAGCTGAAGAGTACGCTTTGAGTCACCGGCCTTTTATTGCTGGTCCATACGTTCTGCTCACCGTCTCAGACACCGGCATCGGGATGGACCAGGACACTAAGTCGCACCTCTTCGAACCGTTTTTCACAACCAAAGAGCTCGGCAGAGGCACAGGCCTCGGCCTGGCGACTGTCTATGGCGTCGTGAAGCAAAGTGGCGGCTACATCTGGGCCTACAGTGAACCAGGGCAAGGGTCGGTGTTTAAAATTTATCTTCCGCGCATCGATCAGGCCGCCCTGAAGATTCCGCCGAGCGGCGACCCCATTCAGATCCTCCGCGGAACCGAGACCGTTTTGCTCGTGGAAGACGAGCAATCGCTCCGTGCCTTGACTCGCGATCTCCTGGAGCACAGCGATTACACGGTATTGGAAGCCAGCAGCGGCGATCATGCGCTGGAAGTCGCCCAGCGGCACGGTGGACCCATTCATCTGCTGCTGACGGACGTGGTCATGCCGGGTATGAATGGAGCAGCCTTGGCCGCGAATCTGGCTCCCTTGTACCCTGAAATGAAGGTGCTGTTCATGTCGGGCTACACAGGTAGCTTCGCTACTCAAATAGGGCTACTGGGGGCGGGGGCGAAAGTGCTTCAAAAACCATTCTCGCGGGATGCCTTGTTGCGGAAGCTGCGTGAAGTGCTGGAATTGCCTCAAGAATCTAGATCGAACTAACGGAAGCGCAGCTTTTGGAGGAGTGCCGATCCCCTGTATCCCCTGCCACATGCGGACTGCGCGGAATGAAATCCACAACGAGACGTATTGCCCCTGGGCTATTTCCCGGGCTTGAGTTCTCCGCGCTGCGCGGCAAGCGCGTCGAGCGACTCGCGGGCAAGTTGCTGGACGCGCTTCTCACACGCGGCGTCCTCCATTGGGGCCGCAGCGGCGGCGCGAAACCGCATTGCCGCCTCATCGAAATGGCCGAGTTTTGCGTGGAGGTCTCCTACGACCAGCAGGAACACAGGATTCTCCGGGAACTCGTCCGTGAGTGGCGAAGCGGCGGCCAAGGCCCGAGCGTAATCGAAGTCATAGTTGCGCAGATTCTTGGCCAGGTTGAAGCGCGCCTCCTCCTGCGTTATTTCGCCCTTGGTGGACGCGATTTCAAGCTGGCGCAGGCCTACCCGTTTGTCTCCGCCCGGAATGCCCATGAAAAAACGCAAAATCTTGGCCATGGCGGATAGAGTATCGACGTAATAGTTGTAAAGCCCCAGGCCCAGATTGGCGTCCGCCATTTCAGGGTCCAGTTCCAGGCAGCGCAGCAGGTGCTTGCGCGCCTCGACGCCCGCTCGAGCCACCGGCATTTTCTCGAAGCGCAGGGCCAGCAGGCGCGCGCGCGATGCGTAACCCAGTCCCGCGTATAACTCCAACTCGGCCGTGTCGGATTTGGCGATGCCGGCTTCGGCCAGGCGCGCTACTTTGTCCGAAAGCGCGAGTTCGGCGTTGTCGTCGGCGTCGGCGGGACGCGGGCGGCCCCAGGCGTCAATCGTGTTGTACTTTCGCTCCGACCGCTTGCAATAAATATTCCACCAGAGCAGGTTGGCTTCGATGAGATAGCCGAGAGGATGCTCGGGCCGCTCGGCTTCGAGCTTGTGGGCGAGCGCGAGGGCTTCCTCCGGCTTGCCCGAGTAGGCCAAACGAATGGCTTGTTTGGCGTCCGGGGGAATATCCAGTTCGGAGGCGCGCACCTGGCCGGGGAAACACGATGCGCCCACCGCGATCAGCAAGCAGAAAAACACGCCGAAGTATCGGTTTGGAATGAGCATCCGCCTATTCCGAGTATTTTTTCTCGGCGATATATTTTGGGCTGATGAGCCACGCGCCATTTACATACATCGCGAAGCATTCTAGCGCAAACACGGGGAAAGCCAGATAGCCGGGCGCAGGCATCTGGAAAATTTTCCATTGTTGGCCGATGGGAAATGTGTAAATCCATCCGGCGCGGGCCCAGTAATTCCAGAATTCCCACAGCCACCCGCAAACCCATCCCGCGGCGAGAAACGAGTACAGACGCGCTCGATGCCCGCGCGCGAGATCTCCCAGGAAGGAAGGCAAGTGCAGGCGGTAGTTGATCGGCTCAAGGAGGAATAGAAAACCGAGCCAGACCAGGCCAAACAGATACGCGGCAAAGCGCGCTGGAACAAGCAGCGGCACAACGAGCATCGCTGAGCCGAGGACGATGGACGCCGTCTCGGTTGCGCGGCTGAAACGCACTGGACGCGATTCCTGTTTGAACCAACCGAAGGATTCGATGAGCGCTGCGGTCATGAAAATTCCCGGTGTGATCGTCGCGAAGGCCCAGCCGTAGCCGATCCATCGTTCGATTTGCGATTGCGGCAGCCCGACGTATGCCCAGTTTGCGAGCCGCAAATTATACGCTTCAAAAATCAGCCACAGTGGAATCGAAAGCGCCGCCATTTTTATGAGGCCGCGCGTCTCTTCGCGCAACCGCGAATGGCCGGAGATCGCGAAGACCGCGGCATCGGCAATCAAAATGTACGACGTCCAGGCCACCGGGCTGAAATAAATCGCCGCCGGCTCGATGCCGTGAAACATCAAATACTCGGCGCAAATCAACGCGACGATTCCGAGCCAGCCGTGCGCGGGGAACGGCCTGCGGCGAGCGCGAAAAAATTCCACGACCAGTATCGTCACGGTCGCCGCGGTCAGAATGACTCCAAGCTTTAACATTCGTCCGGATTGCTCCACCACGATTTTGCATCATTTTGCCCGCCATGCATGAAATAAGCTCGGGGCTATAAATATCAGGGCGCCCAGAATCATTTCACGCCTTGAAATTTGTCACGAGGCGGGCGCTGTCGTGGACACGAATTTGGCCGCTATGATATGGTCCCGTCCGTGAAACGTTTCGCGCTCTTGTTCTTGTTCAGCCTGTGGGCGAGTCCTTTGTTGGCGGCTTCTTCCGGAGAAGCCGTTTATCAGAAGCGCTGCGCCGCGTGTCATGACCAGAACAACGATCGCATCCCTCCTCGCGAAGCGCTGCAGAAATTGCCCTCGGCGCGAATCCTCCGGGCGCTCGATGCCGGGCCGATGATGGCCGTCGCATTCACAATCAGCAGGGAAGACCGTATGGCCGTGGCTTCCTATTTAGGGACGAACGCGCCCGTGTCCGGGCCGCCCGACTCCGCGTTCTGCGCGGACCGCAAAGTGAAGCTAGCCGCCAACCCAAAGTCTTCCTGGAATGGATGGAGTCCCGGCCTGAACAATGCGCGGTTTCAGCCGGCTGATTCGGCCGGGCTAAGTACCGGCCAGGTGCGCGCTCTAAAGTTGAAATGGGCCTTTGGCTTTGAGGGAGACGTGACGGCGTTCGCGCCGCCCACGGTCATTGATGGCCAGGTGTTTGTGGGAAGCGACGGCGGGTTGGTCCACGCCATGCGCGCCGAGACGGGTTGCCTTCAATGGGTGTTTCAGGCGTATGGGCCGGTGCGGTCCTCCATTCTGGCTGTGCCGCTTGGCGGCCAACACGCTCTGCTTTTCGGTGACATGACGGGCTGGTTCTACGCGGTTCAGGCGGAAACAGGAAAACTGCTTTGGAAGGTTCAGGTCGAAACGCACGATTCCACGCGGCTCACGGGCGGACCCGTCGCCCATGGTGGAACCGTCTATGTCCCGGTGGCATCGTGGGAGGAAACGCGCTCCTCCGATGTGGATTACGCCTGCTGCACCTTCCGTGGCAGCATGGTAGCGCTGCGCATTCGAGACGGCGCGCAGCTGTGGAAAACCTGGATGACCGGCGTTCCAATCGACAGAGGCAAGAGTTCGCGCCGGGCGATAAATTTTGGGCCTTCGGGTGTGGGCGTCTGGTCCGCGCCCACGGTGGACGCCAAGCGCAACCTTATCTATGTGGGCACCGGAGACAATTATTCGCCGCCCGCGACAGACACCAGCGACGCAGTGATGGCGCTCGATTTGGCGACGGGACGCATCGTCTGGTCGCGGCAGTTAACCTCGCAGGATATCTACAATGCCAGTTGCGCCACTGACTCTACGGATTGCGGCCCGGATTTCGATTTCGGTTCTTCGCCGATTCTGACTCATGCGCCGAATGGCCGCGAACTCCTGCTAGCCGGACAAAAGTCAGGAATTGTCTGGGCGCTCGATCCAATGAAAAAAGGCGAAGTCGTGTGGCAGGCGCGTGTGGGCAAGGGCGGCACGAACGGCGGCGTGCAATGGGGCATGGCCACGGATGGGCTGCATGTCTTCGCGACAGTATCCGACGTCAAACGGATGAAGCAGGCCAGCTTGACCGACACGCGCCGCGCCCTGCTCGACCCGAACGTGGGTGGCGGCCTCACGGCCTTGCGCGTAGCCGATGGCAGCCAGGAGTGGCACGTTGCCGCTGCTCCCTGTCCGCAAGGCGCGCCCGTCGGTTGCAGTCCATCCCAACCTGGCGCGGTAACGGAGATTCCGGGTGTGGTATTTACGACTTCGAACGACGGGCATATTCGGGCGCACTCCGCGGAAGATGGCGAGTTGCTGTGGGATTTCAACACCATGCGCGATTTCGAAACGGTGAACGGCGTGAAGGGCCGCGGAGGCTCGATCGACGGCCCGGGGGCCGTGGTAGTGAACGGCATGGTGTTCATCACCTCCGGCTATCCACGCAACGGAGGCGTACCCGGAAACGTGCTGCTGGCGTTCAGCCCCGAATAGTCGCACTTCCGGCGAAGATTTCTTACCAGATTTGCACGCGGTCGGGCGGGGCGAGATATAGCTTCTCTCCAGGTTGAACGTCGAATGCCGCGTACCAGGCGTCGATGTTCCGCACGGTGTCTGCGCGGTACTTCGCGGGTGCGTGCGGGTCCGTCAGCACTTGCTGGCGGAGCCTCGCCTCACGCACCTTCGATCCCCAGTTTTGTCCAAAGGCGATGAAGAATTGCTGGTCGCCGGAGAAGCCGTCCTGCGCAGGGGCGGTTTTGCCCGCGAGCGATGCGCGGTAACCGTCGTAGGCGGCAGCGAGGCCGGCGACGTCCGCGATGTTTTCTCCATTCGTCTGCTTGCCGTTTATGGAGAGATCGGGGAATGGCTTGTAGGTGTCATACTGCGCGGCCAGTCTTTCAGTGGCGGCGGTGAAATGCGCAAGGTCCTCGCTTTTCCACCAGTTGCGCACGCGTCCTTTGGAGTCAAACGCGCTGCCTTCCGTGTCAAACGTGTGGCTGATTTCGTGGCCGATGACGGTGCCGATGGCGCCATAGTTGGCCGCGGGGGGAGCCTGCGGATCAAAGAACGGCGGCTGTAGAATGGCGGCGGGGAAATTGAGCCCGTTGTGCAGCGGGAGATTGACGGCGTTCACCGTCTGCGGAGTCATGCACCATTCCTTGCGATCCACCGGACGGCCGAGGCGCGCGACATTGCGGTGGTAATCAAATAGGCCGCTGCGCCAGAGGTTGCCGAAGAAATCGTTCGCCTTTACTTCATAAGCGGAATAATCGCTCCAGGTCTCCGGGTAGCCGATTCCCACATACAGTGTGGACAGCTTCGCTTGCGCCTCCGCTTTGGTTGCAGGATCCATCCAGGACAGCGCCTCAATACGCTTCCGGAACGCGGAGATAATGTTGGCAACCATGGCCTGCGCCGCAGCTTTTGCTTCCGGCGGGAAATAGCGCTGCGCATAGATCTGCCCGACGGCATCGCCAAGCATTTTGTTGACTTCCTCGACGCCGCGCTGCCATCGCGGACGCTGCTCCGGCGTGCCCGAGAGAATTTTGCCGAAGAAGGCGAAGCGCTCGTCAAAGACGGCTTTGGGCAGCGCTTCCGCGTAGTCTTCAATCAGGTGGTACGCCAACCAGTCTTTCCAGGTGTCCAGCGAGGTGGACGCAACCAGAGCGGATTCCCCGGTAAAAGCGGTAGGTTGCCAGACAATGAAGTTGGGCTGCTTGGCGAGACCCGCGCCGCGGAAATATTCGGCCCAATCGAGGCCCGGGGCCTTCGCTGCAAAATCAGCCTGCGTCCAGGTGTTGTTGGCTTTGTGGATGTCTTCGTCCTCGGCCAGGCTGATGTGCTTTTCCGCGATGGCGTGCTCCAACTCGACGATGCCCTTGGCGCGCGAATCCGCGTCGGTGAATCCCGCGAGTTTCAGCATGACCGAGACGTGGGCCTGGTACTTGGCGCGCAGGTCGCTCATGCGTTCGCTGCCGCCGAGGTAGTACTCGCGGTCGGGCAATTCCAGGCCGCCTTGCAGCAAATAGGCGGCATAGTGCTCGGAATCGTTGAAGCCGGGCGCGACCCACAGGCCGAACAGGTTGGCAGTATGAAAATTAGTATTGTTTAATGCATCAACATCGGACCGCAGGCTTTCCCCCAGGGCGCGCGCCAGCTCTTGCTTGGTGCGGATCGCGGCAATGGAATCAAGGTGCGGACGAAGCGGGGCCAGGCCGTTGGCTTCGATGGCGGCTTCGTCCATGTAGGAGTTGTAGAGATCGGCGATTTTGCGAAGGTTCGATCCGGCGGGAGCATTGGCCTTGGCCGCTTCTTCAATCAGGCCGGCGGTGCGCTTGTTGCTCAGGTCTGCGAGCGCGCTGAAGACGCCAAAGTTACTGCGGTCGGGCGGAATTTCGGTGCGTTTAATCCAGCCCCCGTTGGAGTACTCGTCAAAATCGTCGCCTGGCTTGACGGAGGTATCCATATTTGCCGCGACGATGCCGTGAGTATCCTTCCTGGGCGCGTCTCCGGGCGCCTTCTGCGTTTGAGCGGCGAGAAGGGGGAGAGCGATCAGCGCGCAAACTGCGGCGCGCGCGAGGAAAATTTCCGAGGGCTTAGACGGAAAACTCATGCATTGCGCTCCTCCCGGCCGCTGCGGATCAGGAGCGCGGCCAATCAGGATTAGATGGCAGCAAAACCCAAAGGGTAGCATGGCTGCCACGCATCTGGTGTGGTTCGTTCAACTCGTGCCTTCGAGTTCCACAATGCAAATTGGAACGTCATTGAGCCCGCGGCGCATGGTGGTCCGCTCCATTTTGGTGCAAGATCAACTCGGTGGCACGCCCTTGGCTGTCGGTCAAGAACGTGATGCGCGCGTCGACAACCTTCGCAAAGAAATCGTGGTCGCCCTCAGGGAAGATTTCGACGGGCCCTTGCCCGGTTGCCTGCGTGATGAAATGATCGCCATCTCTCCTAACCGCCAAGACGAAATTCGGCGCCAGTTGATAGGAGCCAACGTAGCCGTCAAAGATCTTCGGGTCCATGGAAACTTCCTTCCGCTCCGAGGGCAGAGTCACATTGCTGCCCTGAGCCAGCTTCGCCAGATCCTGCGCAATCTCGTGCGGCGCCGCCCCGTTCACGTTCCCTAGCACGATCACCGTAAGCTTGTCCTCGGGATGGTAGGCCAGCAACGTATTGAACCCTTCGATTCCGCCTCCGTGGTCGATCACTTGGTGCCCGTCCACCGCGTGAACCTGCAATCCAAAGGCATAGTCGTTCTTGAACGGCGTGATCATGGCCTTCAATGACGCAGCCGAAAGCAGCTTCCCTCCAAAAAGCCCCTGTTCCCAACGCAATAAGTCCTCGGTCGTTGAATATAGCCCGCCCGCGGAGAGAGGAATAGTCATATCGACGTAGCCAGCGTTAACCAGCCCGTTTGTGCCGTGCGCATATCCTGAAGCCCGATTCTGGATGATCTCGGAGTTTGAGTCGTAGCCCGAGTCCGCCATTCTCAGGGGCTTGAAGATACTTTCTTTCACGAACTGCGCGTAGCTTTCCCCGCTGATTTTCTCGATCAAGTACCCCAGCAAGACATATCCCGAATTGCTGTAACTCCAATCCTCGCCCGGTTGGAAATCCAGCGGCTTTTCGCGGAACCGCGCCACGAGTTGCTCGGGCGTGGTTGCAAAAGGTTCCAGCGAGGCATAGTCCGCAAAGCTCGTGAAGTTCGGGATTCCGGAAGTGTGCGTCAGGAGGTTGAAAACGGTGATTTTGTCCCACGCAGCCGGAGCATCCGCCATATATTTTTTGACTGGGTCGTTCACGTTTAGTTTTCCACGCTCCTGGAGCAGCAGGGTCGCCGCCGCAGTGAACTGTTTTGTGACCGATCCCAACCGAAACTTCGTCTTCGGCGACGCCGGAACATTCAGCTCGAGGTCCGCAAACCCATAACCCTTATCGAGCAATACTTCGGCTCCGCGAGCCACCAGCACCGCTCCCATGAACTGCTTGCTATCCACGAACGCCTGAATCACCTGATCCATGCGGGAGACATTCGGGGCTGCGGCCGTGTTGCCCTGTGATTGGGGTAACCCGGCAATCGCCTGACCGGGTGTCGTGTGGGAACCGCGCGCGCCAGCTACCAGCATCCCAAAAGCACATACAAGTGCCAGGATCAGAGGTGTCCGTTTCATTCTGTACCCCTTTTGAAATTAAACCGGACTTTCGATTTGGGCCTCTCTCGCGAATCGTACGCCTCCCCTGCCTTCGGTACAATGAATTTGCCAGCCGAGCAAAGGCCGGCGAGGTCGGCTGAATCCAAACGGTTCGTTCGTGCTGTCTGACGATCATCACCGTCAAATCCTGTCGAGCCTGGTGCTCACAATCTGACCTACCGTCATCTCGCCGCGAAGCTTTAGCACTCCCGGTGCATCTGATATGCTTTGCCCGCTTCGCGCCAACCATGCCCACACTTTTGCCAGAGGAACAACTCGAACGAGGCCTAGGCCTGAGCGAGGCCGTTGCGTTGAACATGAACGCAATGGTCGGGATCGGGCCGTTCATCGTGATTCCGCTGGTGATTCAGGCGATGGGAGGGCCGCAGTGCCTGCTGGCGTGGGTGGCGGGAGCGGTGCTTTCGCTGCTCGACGGGCTGGTATGGGCCGAGCTTGGTGCGGCAATGCCGCGCGCCGGCGGCACGTATGCGTTTCTGCGCGAAATTTATGGACCGGGACGCGGCGGGCGGCTGATGTCTTTTCTTTATATCTGGCAGACGCTCATTCAGGCGCCGCTCGTGGTGGCCTCGGGGGCGATCGGCTTTTCGCAGTACCTGACGTATCTCATTCCACTCGAAACATATCAGCAGAAAGCGATTTCGGCGGCGCTGGTTATTTTTTTGATTGTACTTCTGTACCGCAGGATTTCGGCGGTCGGACTGATCTCGAAATTCTTGTGGATCGGCGTCGTGGGAACGATGGTGTGGATGGTCTGGGGAGGAGCCACGCATTTTTCGGCGCGGACTGCGTTTGATTTTCCTCCCGGCGCTTGGAACTGGTCGTGGCTGTTTTTCGCGGGGCTGGGCTCGGCGTCGGTGAATACGGTTTACACCTACCTCGGCTACTACCACATCTGCAATCTGGGCGCGGAGATCCGCGAGCCCGAGCGCAACATCCCGCGGGCGATTCTGCTGTCCATCGCGGGAATCGCCGTGATGTATCTGGCCATGCAGACGAGCATCCTGGGCGTCGTGCCGTGGCGCGAGGCGCAGAATTCGCAATATATCGTCAGCACGTTCGTCGAGCGGCTGTACGGCGCGCGCGCCGCCACGTTCGCCACGATCATGATTTTGTGGATCGCGTTCGCTTCGCTGTTCACCACGCTGCTCAGCTATTCGCGCGTGCCTTTCGCCGCGGCCGAGGACGGGAATTTTTTCCCGGTCTTCGCGCGCGTGCATCCCAAAAAACATTTCCCGCACGTCTCGCTCCTTTTTCTGGGAGCGGCGTCGCTGGCTTTCAGCGTGCTCTTCCGTCTCTCCAGCGTGATCAAGGCGATCATCGCCGTGCGTGTGATCGTGCAGTTCATCAGCCAGGGCGTGGGCGTGATGATTTTGCGGCGGCGCTGGCCTCCGGAGCGGCTTCCCTTTAAGATGTGGCTCTATCCGTGGCCGGCCGTTTTGGCGATCTTGGGCTGGGTCGCGCTGTTTTACTCCACGGAACTGAAATTCGCCCTCGGAGGGCTTGGCGTGATTGCTTTGGGCATCCTTACGTATATGATTCAGGCGCGTTACCGGCGCATCTGGCCGTTCGCCGCAGCCGCGGAGGCGCAGCAATGAATCGCCGGCAAAAATTCGGAGCGTTTTCGCTGCTGGGCGTTCTCTGCGCGTTGGCTCTGGTATTGACGCGCGTTTCCGCGCAACAAGAGCCGCCCGCGCCGGGCCGCGGCCAAAGCGTCGCCGACACGCTGGAATCCATCCAGAAGGCGCGCGTGGTGACGCGCGTCCTCTTCACCGTGGCCCATCCCGATGACGAAGCTTCCACGCTGCTCACCTATCTGCCTCACGCCCTGGGCACGGACACGACGCTCTTGACGCTGAATCGCGGCGAGGGCGGCCAGAACGCCATCGGCCCCGAACAGGGCGCGCAACTCGGCATCCTGCGCAGCTCCGAGCTTTCCGCGGCGATGAATGTCGAAGGGCCGCGTCTCTATTTCACGCGCGTCGTCGATTTTGGATTTTCAAAAACGCTCCAGGAAACTCTCGAAAAATGGAATGGCGTCGAGCTGGAAGACATGGTGCGCGTGATCCGCATGCTGCGCCCGCAAATTGTCATTAACGGATGGGGAGGCCAGAAAACCGGCCACGGCAATCATCAGGACTCCGGCTATCAGACGCCAATAGCCGTCGAGGCCGCGGCCGATCCCGCCAAGTATCCCGATCAAATTGCTGAAGGACTGAAGCCCTGGCGCGCCGAGTTGATTCTCAATCCGGTGCGCGCAACCGCGCAGGATGAAAAAGTGGACTACACCGGCTCCTGGGTCGTGCCCGCCGACGAGATTTCACCGATTTGGGGGCTTAGTTACCGCGACATCGCGCTCGAAGGCTACCTGCATCACCGCTCGCAAGGTGTGACGCCGTTCCTGAATTCACCGTTCCTTCGGCGCCCGTATGGCTTGAAGCGGACCACCGGCGGCCCGCCTTCGCCCTCCGATTTTGCGCAGCCGCTCATCTCGCTCGCGCGCGTAATTCCGGTGCCTGGAGAGGAATCTCTCGCGGCGGCTGACCATGATCTGGATCAGGCTCGCATGGCGGCGGAAAAACTCGACTGGCCGGGCGCCGTGCGCTCCATCGCCGCGGCGGGAAAACAAATTGCGTCGCTCGAAGACCGCGTCAAGTCCTCGACGGACCCGCGCGCGGCGGATGCGCAGTGGGAACTCGCGCAAGTTCGCGAACGAATCAATCATGCGCTCTCCGACGCCGCCGCCGTGAAAATCGTATCCAATTCCGATCGCAGCGAACTCGTGGCCGGTGAAAATTTCACCGTGCGAGCCGAAATCGCGCATCGCCCCGATCTGCCGGCCACTTTTTCAAAACCCGTGCTCACGTTGCCGTCCGGATGGAACATCACAAAACAGGAAGAAAAAGACGTGTCGACCAATTTCACTGTTGCGGTTCCCTTGGGAGCGAAGATGCCCGGTTCGCCGGGCGACTTCATTTATCCATTTCCTCCGCCCTTCGTCCACGTGCGCACTCACGTCGAGGCGGATGGCTACGCCTTTGACTTCACCGCCCCGGTGCAGAGCCTGCACGCCACCACGGTCAGCGTCCTGAGCTACCCGCTGCGCATCG
This sequence comes from uncultured Acidobacteriota bacterium, assembly GCA_963813185.1. Taxonomy (GTDB): domain Bacteria; phylum Acidobacteriota; class Terriglobia; order Acidiferrales; family UBA7541; genus Palsa-360. The sequence goes on along the minus strand of CAWEYA010000013.1, from coordinate 247,568 downwards.
TCCCGCCGGTCGAGCTCACTCCGCAGCCCGAGCAGTACGTGGTCGTCGAATCGCGCCAGCCTAAACAGTTCGATGTTTTCGCGCGCGTCCATTCCTTTGCGCAAACGCCGTCGAAGATTAGCGTTGGGGTCGAAGTGCCGCCCGGTTGGAATGCCCCGGCGCCGGAGGCCGTCGAATTTTCCGGCGCGGGCGATCGCCTCGTGCATCTGACGGTCACGCCCCCGTCAAAAATTGCGGCGGGAAAGTACGACCTGAAAGCCTTTGCGAAACGAGGCGAGGAAAAATACGAGACCTCGCTCGAGCCGCTGCCTTCGCTGCCCACCTATCTGTGGAGCGCGCCCGCCACGGTGCCCGTGCACGTCTTTTCCATCGCCGTGCCGGAAAATCTGCGCGTCGGCTATATTTCCGCTGAGAACGACGCCATCCCGGATTCCTTGCGCCGCCTGGGCGTCGGCGTCGAAATGCTCGATGCCAACGCCCTGGCGTTCGGCGATCTCAGACGGTTCGACTCCATCGTCGTCGGCATGCGCGCCTATGAATTGCGCTCCGACGTGGTCGCCTCGAATGCGCGCCTGCTCGATTACGCCGCGGGCGGCGGCACGCTCGTGGTGCTGGACGAGCGGCCCGCGATTTGGGACGCGCTCAAGGCCTCTCCCTTCACGGCGACGATGGGCCCCGGCCCGCGGGTCACCGACGAAAACGCGGCCGTGAATTACACCGATCCCGCCAGCCCGCTGCTGAATTTCCCGAACAAAATCGAAGCCCACGATTTCGACGGCTGGGTGCAGGAGCGCGGCCTGTACTTCTGGGAAAAGTGGGACGCGCAGTATCACACCGTTCTCTCCATGCACGACCCCGGCGAAAAAGATCTCCTCGGCAGCCTCGTCTGGACCCGCACCGGAAAGGGCGTCTACATCTACACGGGACTCTCCTTCTCGCGCCAATTGCCCGAAGGCAACGCCGGCGCCTTCCGCCTGTTTGTGGACCTGCTCAGCCAATCGCGCAACCGAGCCAAGTAATCGCTGAAGAACGCAGATCCTTGGGAAGTGCGTCTTCGGGTGCCGCACTCTTCACGTTTCTTGTGAAGGGTACTGGTTTAGAAACGGTGGAGGTCCGCATTGACAGATAGTTCGTCGATACCATATTTGTAACTTGAAATCTAAACATCGCAGAATCACCGTCGCGGTCGTTGAAAAAATTGCCGGGTGGGCGAGCATGGAAGCGGCTCGAAGTGGAACGAGCGTCTCATACTTGTTGGGGGCGATTCTCAAAGAGTGCATGCTTCATAATCACGACTATCAAAGAGCCATGCGGCGCGCTCTAGCTCGGAGGGCCTTTCTCACGATGGAGGGGCGATACCTATCGCGCGCGGAGGCCCCCGCCCGAGCCGGTCTTCGTTGATACGAATGTCTTCTTCACCGACCCCTTATCCCTGTCCGGTGAGTAGATTTCGCTGTGGCGGCGGACCGATGCGGGGTTGCCTTCCAAAGTTCAATTCGCGTTACCCGGCTTGACAACTCTCCCGCAGTGATCGAGACTTACCTCCCCCTTCCAGAAAGTCGATTCCCTTGTTCGCCTGGCTACCCGGCATCCATGCGGCTCACGCTGGATCGTGTCGAGGTTGGCCTTGTATATCCCGAATCCGGAATGGGAATCTTGAGGCCGCACGGTGTCGATGAACGGGGTGCCGATCCGTATTCTCCTGGTGGGCGAAGCGAAGGATGCATGTCGGCTTCGCGGTCTGCTCGATACAGAAGATTCCACCCATTTTCATATCGCGCACGTCTCAAACCTCGAACTTGTCGCCGAGCGTCTCACGAGCGATCCAGTAGATGTTCTGCTGCTCGAATTGGGTTCTAAGCAGCGGCAGGGCCGCGCCTATGTGCAAGCCGCGCGCGCTGCGGCGCCGGACGCGCCCCTGGTCATTCTAGCGGACTTCGAAGACGAACCGCTGGCCGTCGAGGCGCTGAGGGAAGGCGTGCAGGATATTCTGGCCAAAATGCGCCTGGACGGCCCTTCTCTGGTGCGGGCTCTGCGCTACTCGATTGAGCGCCACAAGCTGCAAAAGAATTTGCAAAACCTTACCTTGATCGACGATCTCACCGGGCTGCATAACCGCCGCGGTTTTCTGGCTCTGGCCGAGCAGCACCTGCGGATGATCCAGCGCGAGGGCGCGGCGTTGCTCATCTACCTGGATTTGGACGATTTGAAGCTGATCAACGATTCTTACGGCCACCTGGAAGGCAACCGCGCGTTGATTGTGACCGCCAATGTTCTGCGCGCCTGCTTTCGCCAGTCCGATATTCTCGCGCGGCTGGGCGGCGATGAATTCTGTGTCCTGATGACCGATGCGGGGGAAGACTCCGCGCAACAAGTCCGCAAGCGCCTGCTGCAGCGCACGGATTTCATCAATGCGCTCTCCTCCTGGCGATTCCGCCTTTCCCTGAGTGTCGGGATTGCCGATGTGCCCACCGTCCGCCAGCCTTCGCTCGAGCAATTGCTGCACATCGCTGATGCGCGCATGTATGAAGAAAAGCGGAATAAATTATTGCGCGGTTCCGATTCTCCGGCCCTTAAGCAATCGACAACCGGGTAACGCCCCCGAACCACTTTCAGCCGCTCATTCTCCTTCACTGAAGCCAATCCCTTAAATTGCCGATAGAAACACTGTGGAGTGTTCGCGGGGCTGTGCGTTTATTCGCATATCGCTCTTTGCTCCTCTGCTGGATCTCGCGGTACGGAGGGCAGGAATGCAATTTTTGAAAAATCTTATTTTCGGGGAAGTCGAACAACGAGCGCAAGCGCAGTCCAGCTTACGCTACCTGAGCGGAGACCTTTTCCGCGAAACCGTGCACGCCCTGACACTCTATTGGCTGCTGGTGAACCAGCCGCCCACGCGGCAAGCCTTGACCTATTGCACGGAGAAGTCCGCATGAGTCAAACGACCATAAACTCCTCGCTGACTACGTTGTGGAACATGGCTGCGCCGCTGCATGTGATGCTTATTGAAAATTCAGTGACCGATGCCGAGCAAAATATTCATGAGCTGGAACAAGCGGGATTTCAGTGCAAGCCAGAAATTATCGCCACTCGATCGGAGTTCCTGGAGCACCTCGGGCGTTTTCCGTTCGACATTGTGCTCGCCGATTTCCAGCTCCCCGGCTGGACCGGCATGGATGCCTATCGCGCGCTGCGCCAGGCCGGCCGCAATGTTCCATTCATCTTGGTCACCGGAATTCTAGGCCAAGAAGTGGCCGTCGAGTGCATCAAGCAAGGCGTCACAGATTATGTTTTTAAGGAACACATGGCCCGCCTCCCGATTGCCGTCGCGCGCGCCTTGGAGGAGAAAGTCCTTCTCGACGCCCGCAACTTCATGATGCATGCGCTCCGCCAAAGCGAAGCCAATTCTCTCTTTCTCTTTGCGCACAATCCTCTGCCCATGTGGGTCTTCGAAAGGGAGACCTTGCAAATTCTCCAGGTCAATGAAGCGGCGCTTCGCCAATACGGGTATGACCGAATGGACTTCCTGCAAATGAGCGCCCGCGATCTCCATCCCGCCGAGGAAACTCCAAAATTGTTGGCGGCCTTTCAGGACGCCAATCCGCGGGAGCAACTCGCCGGCCAGTGGCACCATCGCCGGAAAGATGAATCGGTGATCGACGTGGAGATATTCCTGCACAAGATGGAATACTCGGGACACGCCGCAGCGCTTGTTGTCGCCCACGACGTTACCGAGCGCAAACGAGCCGAGGAGGAAAGGCAAAAGTTTTTGTCCCTAGTGGAAAACAGCCGTGATTTCATCGCAGTGTCGGATCTCCAATGCGAGGTTCAGTACATCAACCCCGCCGGACGGGCCTTGCTCGGCATGGGCCAAGCAGACTCTGTGCATCTGACGCACGGGCAAGACCATGTGGCAGCCGAGGACATTCCGTTGATGCGCAACAAGATTTTCCCCGCGATTGTCTCTTCGGGTCACTGGGAGGGAGAGCTGCGATTCCGCCATTGCCAGACGGGTCGGGCCATTCCCATGGATTACGTGGGCTTCCTGGTCAAGGATCTGCAATCCGGCGGACCCCGCCTCGTTGCCTCCATTGCGCGGGACATGACCGATCGCCGCGCTCTCGAGCAGCAGTTGCAGCAAGCGCAGAAATTCGAAGCCTTCGGCCAGTTGGCCGGAGGGATCGCGCATGACTTCAACAACGTGGTCGACGCCATTCTCGGATGGGCGGAATTGGGAGAGCAGCAAGCTGCCTCCGGCAATCCGGCTCTGGAGAGTTATTTCAAAAAGATCCACTATCAATGCGGCCGTGTCACGGCGTTGATCCAACAGTTGCTGGCATTCGCGCGGCGCCAGATTCTGGAGCCGCGCAGTCTTAGCCTGAATCAAACCGTCCACGACGTAATGAACCTGCTCGATAAAGTGATTGGCAAAGACATCGAGATCAAAACGGCTCTGGACGATCATTTGTCAGCCGTGCGAGCCGATCCGACCCAGATCGAGCAAGTGCTCATGAATCTTTGCATCAATTCTCGCGACGCTATGCCGAAGGGCGGGCGGGTCACAATCGAAACCCATAATGCCACGTTTTCGGAACAGGACTGCCACGGCGCCGCGGGACTCCAGCCGGGACGCTTTGCCGAACTCCAAGTAAGCGACACCGGGATGGGCATGGACGCCGCCACACAGGAAAGAATCTTCGAGCCTTTCTTCACCACCAAGGGAATGGGAAAGGGCACCGGCTTGGGGCTTGCCACGGTATATGGCATTGTCAAACAGCACAGTGGATTTATTTTGGTGGAAAGCGAACTCGGCAAGGGAAGCACGTTTCGAGTTTTTCTACCGGTCAATGAAACCTCCGCTGAAAGCGATCTTCGCCCAACCGTTCTGGATGATTTGCCGGCTCGCGGCGGCACCGAAACGATCCTGCTCGCCGACGACCACGATGGCATTTGCGAGATGGCGCAAACCGTTCTGAAAAACAAGGGCTATCACGTCTTGATCGCACGCGATGGCGAGGAAGCCATTGAAATGTTTACCGCGAATCGCGACCGCATTTCGCTTGTCTTGCTGGACGTGATCATGCCCCGGCGCAGCGGCCCGGAAGTTTTTGCGGCCATCAAAGCCCTCAATCAACGCGTATCCGTTGTTTTTGCAACAGGTTATAGCAATGACATAGCCTCGCTCGCCGATCTGGTGGAGCGCGGCGTAGCGGTCTTGCGAAAACCATACAGCCCGGCGATTCTTTGCCGCCGCGTCCGTGAGGTTCTCGATGCTGCCGCAACCTCATCCCTGCCGGCATGAAACGGGAGAAGCTGCCGTGCGTAAATTAATTGACGAATTTCGTTGTTGACACGATCTGCGGCATATGCTATTTCCTCATTCAGATTTAGTGGTCGTTTTTTGTACCAGTCGGGTTTCATGAATTATTAAAGGCAATTATCGATTTTAATGATTTGAGTTTACCCAGCAACACCCCACCCCACCCCGGGAGGTGATGACCAATCTGGTTATCACCTCCCTTTTTTTGATCCCTACAAGCTTGATCTTCTGATCACGGGCTGTCCGACCCCCAAAGTGCTTTGAAAATTTCGTATGTGATTGCTCGAATGGGAGTTACACCCGGAGAAGCGAAAAATGCCGGGGACCCGTGTCGCCTTCCGGCAATTCAGCCTCTCCTTTTTGCGTCCGGATTCCGGATGGACCAATCGTCAGGGGGGAAGCTTATTCGCCAGAAGTGCGGATTAGGTTTCGTGAATTCGATCGCCGTATTAAACTTCTTGGCATCTTTGCGTGTGACCAGCTTTACTGTACATTCGATCTTCTCGCTCGTCACAATGTTTTGCAGAGTGATGATCTGGCCTTGATCCAGCGAAGCGCTTATTTCCAACAGGGCGCCATGCGCGTTCACGACGATCGTGTGAGTTTCCTCCCTGAAGGGAGACTTATTGGTCAGCTTCCCTTCCAGAACGACACGAACCTGAAGAAACAAGCGCTGGCTGCGCCTTCGAGGGGTCGTATTTTCCATTATTCCGAAGCCCCACGGATTTCGGCGCTGTGCGTCTTGCGAGCCATCAATTCCTTATAACACGGCTGAAATGATTCTCGCGAAAACGAAAGGTGGATGGTGCATCGAAAAGTAATCTTCCCCCAGGAACTTGTTTGGTTCGACCGCAGGCGGGAATCAGGATGGCGAGATCCCAGGCGAAATTTCCGGCATTCTACTTCTCAAATTACGAGACGCTCACAGGCTCTTTTTCGCGAGCTTTTCCGGAGCGCTTCGCGGCATACAGGATGCGATCGGCGCGCTCCAGAAATTGTTCGGTTGTTTCGCCCTTCTCGTAACCCACCCAGCCTGCCGAGAAGCAGATCGGAATTTTCGAGCCGGCGTATTCGGTCTCCATGGGACGCAGCCTGCCCAAAAGGATTTGGACGTGGTTGGTAGTGAATTCCGGAAGCAGGACCAGGAACTCGTCTCCTCCCATGCGCGCGGCCAGGTCCGACTTTCGGATCACATGAAAGAGCCGCTGGGCGAATTCCTTGAGGACCTGGTCTCCCGCAGGGTGGCCGTAGGTATCATTTATTTGCTTGAACTTGTCGAGATCGAAAGAAATCACGGTCAGGGCGTGGCCGTAGCGCTCGGAACGCGCGGCCTCCGATGCCAATCGCCCTTCCGCCAAGCGCCGGTTGGCAAGGCCCGTCAGGGAATCGAACATCGCCAGGTGCTCGAATTCCTCGGCGCGCGCTTGCAGGATCCGCATCTCCTCGATTTTTTTGGAGAAATCCCGCCGCAGCCGCTTCACCGTGACCTGTTGATAGATGGTGTAGCCGTTGAAGATCAGCACCAGTCCGATCAGGCCGCTCACGGCGCGATTCAGGCTGTCTTGGAAGAACGGATCGTCCACTTTGACGAGCCCCGGAAAACTCATCGTGAACACGGCGAACGTGAGCAGGAGCATGACGATGACAGCCATGCTCCACAGCCACCAGTCCCGCCGTTCCAGCTTGTGCAGTTCCGCCTGCAGTTGTAGCAGGCGCTCATCCGAGGAAGCAGCAGGCGGGGGAGTGGGCGGAGTTGGCGGCAAGGAACTCATCGCTGGTTGCAAGTCCCCGGGCGAAATCGGGAATCCGCTACACAATTATAAATGTCGCTGAAAACGCAGAAGGAAGAAAATGCGCGCGCCGTACCGGATCGTCCACTGCTCCAGGGGCCAGTGCCCCGCAAATTTACTGCGACGCTAAAAACCCACCCTCGCCGCGGCGAGGGCGCGGCACCCGCAAACGCGCACTGTTAACTCGGGGCGGGTGGCATACCCTTTGAGACGCCTTTGAATTTTCGGGTGGGCGGGTGGCGCAGCCTTTGGGTTTGAATTTTGGGGTGGCAGCTCCTTCGTGGGCGGGTGGCCCAGCCTTGGAGGAGGTTCTGACTTTCCGGGTGGCCGATCCCTCGTGGGTTTCGAGGGGTCGGGGCGGGTGGCGCAGCCTTTGGGTTTGAATTTTCGGGTGGCCGCTCCTTCGTGGTTCTTCGAAGGGGCGGAGGGCTTACGTTTTCCTGCGCTTAGGACTTACCCGCCTTTTTTCAGTTCGGCGAGAACCAGTTTGGCGACTTCGCGCAGCGTTTCAAACACGCCTTGGCCGGTGATGGCGACGGCCTCATTCACGGGCTCGCCTTTTACTTGCAGCTGCTTGCTGAGGTCCTGGACGGAAAGGACCCCGGGGAGATCGCGTTTATTGAGCTGCAGGACGTAGGGAATCGTATTGAAGTCGAGTTTGTGTTCCTTGAGGTGCTCGCGCAAATTTTCCAGCGTTTCCAGATTGGCGTCCAGCCGCTCTTCCTGCGAATCCGCCACGAAGACCACGCCGTCGGCGCCTTTCAAGATCAGCTTGCGGCTGGCTTCGTAGAACACCTGGCCGGGAACGGTATAAAGATGAATCCTGGTTTTGAATCCGCGCACGGTGCCCAGGTCGATCGGCAGGAAATCGAAAAAAAGCGTGCGGTCGGTTTCCGTCGCCAGGGAGATCATCTTGCCCTTTTGCGCGGTCCCGGTGTGGTCGTAGATCCACTGCAGGTTGGCGGTCTTACCGCCCAGACCTGGGCCGTAGTAGACCAACTTGCAGTTAATTTCGCGAGCAGGAAAATTAATAAAAGGCACAGTTGTCCGGACAAGCCGGGCCTCCTTTTATAACACACGCATGAAAGCAGGCCAATCCTCAAACCTGCCAAAGTTGCCCGCCAGGCATCGGACGGGCCCCGGCGGCCCGCCGCCAATCCCTCAGCAGGCCTGAATGCAGCGGTTTTGCAGAGGTTGGGCCTGCATGGCCTCGAGGCCGCCCTACGTTCGATCCAACCCGAGGGAGTCCCCGGGCATCTTTTCGAGCGATTTGAGCGATCAATCTTCCTTCTTAATGCGCGTCTTGATCATGTTTTGATTGCCGAAAAAGAAAACGGTTGGTCTATACTCTGGTGCTTAATTCCGTGTACAGGAGAAAACCGCATATGAAAGGTTTCGTGGTTGGCGTGCTAGTGGGTGCTGTGTTATTCGCGGGAGGGCTTTACTATTATTTTGTTTCGGGAACGGCTCCCGCGGCCGTTGCAGATCCGCCGATGATGATGGAGCGGAAGATGGCCAGCCGATCCCTCGATGCGCACATTGATAAAGCCAATGTTCCGGCGCCTCCCATCCAACCCAGCGAAGAGAACTATGTGGCGGCCGCCAAGCTTTATCGGGACCAGTGCGCCGGTTGCCATGGCTTGCCAAACCAGACGCCTCCCGCGATCTCGGGCAATATGTTTCCCGACGCAACTTTGATGTTCAAGGGCAAGGGCGTGACCGACGATCCTCCTCAGGTAAGTTACTGGAAAGTAAAAAACGGCATACGGTTGACTGGCATGCCGTCGTTCAAGGGCATCGTGGACGACACGCAGATGTGGCAGCTTGCGCTTCTCGTTGCCAACGCGGATAAGATTCCGGACTCCGCTAAAAAATTGCTGGTTCCCGAACCCACACCGACCGCAGCGGGGCCCGCTCCGGCGCCGGCGTCGCCAAAGGCCTCCTCTCCAAAGAAGTAATTCGCGGCTCGGGGAAGCGCATATTGTGCTTCCCCCGAGGCGCTCGTCCGCAGTTCCGTTGACGATGCTTGAGTCCTCTGTTAGACTTCGGAAAATGGCACGGACTGGAAAGCCGACAAAACGCGCGAGGCATGGGGCAACCGCTCCTTCGAGAAGTCGTAAGACATTGAAAAGCAAGGAAGATAGTAAGATCGCCGCGCACGCCGAAGCGGTCCGCCAGATGGTCGATCCCCAATTCGAACAACAATTGAAATTGTACGAGCAGGCCGTCCAGCATTTTCACCAGCAAAAATTTGTGAAGGCAAAGGAATTGCTGGAAAAGGTTCAGGCGGGCCCCAGCAAGGAGTTGGCGGACCGCGCGCGGGTTCATCTCCGCATTGTTGAACAGCGCATGGCCAAGCAGCCCGCTCCCTCCGTACGTACGCCGGAAGAGCATTACCAGGCGGGAGTGGCGATGATGAATCTAGGGCGTTGGGACGAAGCGCGCGATCACCTGCTGCGCGCGCGCAAGCTTGCGCCCAAGGCCGATTACGTTTTCTATGCGATGGCGGCGTTGGATTGCTTGACCGGGGAAGCCGAATCGGCGATGGAAAATTTGAAGGTCGCGATTCAGTTGCGTCCGGAAAACCGCTACCACGCGCGCAACGACGAAGATTTCGCGTTTCTGCAGGAAGATCCCCGCTTTACCGAATTGCTCTACCCCGAGCGCGAAGCCTCCGGCGCCTGAACAAAGTTGTGCGCAGAGCTCGCTCCATAGCGATGCGATCCCGATGAAAAAAAGAACACCACAACGCGGAGGGGCGCACGGCGGAGTGCGTGTGGTCGCGATCGGCGGCGGCACCGGGCTTTCGATGCTGCTGCGCGGGCTGAAGCACTACGTCGCGCGGCGACGGCAGGAGCTGGAGCGCCACCCGATCAGCGATCTTGCCGCGATCGTCACGGTCACCGATGATGGAGGAAGCTCGGGCCGCCTGCGCCGCGAATACCGCGTGCTCCCGCCGGGCGACATCCGCAATTGCATGGTCGCGCTTTCGCAGGATGAAGCTTTGCTCGGCCGCCTGTTCCAATACCGGTTCCATACGGGCCGCGGTTTGCGCGGACATAGTTTCGGAAACCTCTTCCTAACGGCGCTCAGCCACGTAACGGGCGATTTTGCCGAGGCCGTCCGCGTCAGCGGAGAGGTTCTGGCCATCCGGGGACGAATTTTTCCGACCACGCTCGAAAATGTTTCGCTCGAAGCGGTGATGACCGACGGGAAAATTGTTCTGGGCGAGACGCGCATCGCCAAGAGTGGAAAGAAAATCCGCCGGCTGAGCTTGCGTCCTCGCCGCGTCCGCCCGCTTCCCGAAGTGCTGGAGGCGATCCGGCAAGCGGACCTGATTCTGATCGGTCCCGGATCTCTCTACACCAGCATTCTGCCGAATCTCCTGGTTTCGGGCGTCGCCGAAGCGATTGAGAAGTCCAGGGCGACGCGTGTGCTCGTTGCGAACCTGATGACCCAGCCGGGAGAGACCCAAGGATTTTCGCTGGCCGACCACGTGCGCGTCATTTTCGGCCAAACGCGGCGCAAAGTTATCGACTGGGTGGTTGCGAGCAACCAACTCGTTTCTGCCGAAGTGGCGCGCCGTTACCGGGCGCGCGGCGCTGAGCCTGTGCGCGTGGATATCCAGAACCTGCAAAGCATGGGTGTGCGCTGCCTGCTCGACAATTTGCTCGAGGAGCACGGCGTCGTGCGCCATAACGCGGCGCGCCTTTCGCAGCTCCTGATCGAGGAATTTGTCGCTCGCCGACCTCCTTCCAACTGAACCTCACTCGTTGCTCGCGAATTGCCGTCCTCGTTTTATTCCTGATTACCATGCTGTCCGGTGGAATGCGACATTCTCGTGGCGCCGGCATCTTGCTTGTCCCGATGAAAGAGGGAGCGGCGATTTTCCGATTTGCAAATATTGCAAAATCGCGGCGGGGCGCCGGCGCCACCAGATATCGCGCGCCAGGCCCTGTGCGGGGTACGGCTGAAGAATTTGAATGCTTGCCAGGATGTTCGAGTTAATTCCTTTCCTTGCGCCCTGCGCGGTTTGGTTCGTATACTGGCCGTGACCGGCCCTTTCGCCAAAATATTTTTGGAGCATGGGCCGGCGTCAACGCGTGGGGGTTTCCTTGCAGGTTGCAAATGCAACCCTGCTGATTCAAAAGGAGAGTTTTCCATGGCCACGCTTGCAGTGCACAACGAATTCAATGTCTACGAATCCGCCGACGCGCGCTTTGAAGCAGCCGCGCGTAAATTGGGATTGGAAGACGGGCTCTACCGCTTCCTGAAATATCCCAACAAGGAAGTCACCGTCTACATTCCGGTGGTCCTCGATAGCGGACGCCTGGAAGTGTTCATCGGTTACCGCGTGCATCATTCCATCGTCCGCGGGCCGGGCAAGGGCGGGATTCGATTTGCGCCGACCGTGACGCTGGATGAAGTTCGCGCGCTGGCCAGCTGGATGACCTGGAAGTGCGCGGTGGTCAACATTCCCTTTGGCGGAGCCAAGGGCGGCGTGATTTGCGATCCCGGCAAACTCTCGAACGGCGAGTTGGAGCGCATCACGCGCCGCTACACGGCGGAACTCATCGAGTGGTTCGGCCCCGAGCGCGACGTGCCCGCGCCCGATCTCGGTACCAACGAGCAGACCATGGCCTGGATCATGGACACGTACTCGATGCACGTGCGCCACACCGAAACTGCCGTCGTGACTGGGAAGCCCATTGATCTTGGCGGATCGCGCGGGCGCCACGAAGCCACGGGGCGCGGCGTGCTCATCAACTGCGATCGCGCGCTGGGCAAATTTCGTATGATGCGCGTGAACACGCGCGTCATCGTGCAAGGGTTCGGCAACGTCGGCTCAATGGCGGCGAAACTTTTGCACGAGGCCGGGTACAAAATCGTCGGCGTCGCCGACATCCATGGCGCGCTCTATAACGAAAGCGGCTTTGACATTCCCAAATTGTTGGATTGGGTGATCGACCAGCGCAAACCACTTCCGGATTTCCCCGATGGCGGCGCGAAAATGAGCTCGAGCGAAGTCCTGTTTCAGCCGGCGGAGATCGTCATTCCCGCGGCCGTGGAAAATCAGATTACTTCGGAAAACGCGCACCGCTTGCAGGCCCGCATCCTGTGCGAAGGCGCGAACGGGCCGTGCACGGCGCTCGCCGACGAAATCGTCGACCGCAAAGGGATATTCGTGATTCCCGACATTCTGGCCAACGCCGGCGGCGTCACGGTGAGCTATTTCGAGTGGGTGCAGGACCGCCAGGGATATTTCTGGAGCGAGAGGGAGGTGAATGACCGGCTAAAAGATGTCCTCGAACATAGTTTTGAAGAAGTGGTGCGCTACGCGGAGACTCATCAAGTCAACAACCGCGTCGCCGCCTACATGCTGGCGATCGACCGCGTCGCTTTTGCGCTGAAGGAACGTGGAATTTACGCTTGACAGGAGTACTATATCGCCGCCCGTCCGGTAGCGGCTTGAAGCCGGGTCCTGGCCGGAACATCACGGAAACAGCGAGGTTGCAAACAGCCATCCCTAACCGATGATTGCCGATTCCATTTCTCCGGGAGCCGTGAAGTCCGAGGACGAACATCGTCGCGACATCTGCACGGTGGGCCGGTGGATTCATTCCCGCTCGTTTGTTGTATCGACCGACGGGAATGTTTCCGTGCGTCTCGATCCGCAACGCGTGCTCACTTCTCCGACGGCCATGTGCAAAGGCATGATGGTCCCGGACGATCTGGTAATCACCGATCTGCGGGGCCGCAAGCTCGCCGGACGCCGCGAGGCTTCCTCGGAACTGGCGATGCACCTTTTGATCTACAATCGCCGGCCCGATGTCCACGCCGTGGTCCACGCGCACCCGCCTACGGCGACCGCGCACGCCGCCGCGGGAATTCCTCTCAATAAGGCGCTGCTCAGCGAACTGATTATCGCGCTCGGGTGCGTCCCGGTCGCGCAATACGGCACGCCCGGGACGCAGGAACTATCGGACGCGCTCGAACCCATGGTCCAGCATTACGACGCGATTCTCCTGGCCAACCATGGCGTGGTGACTTGCGGGCCCGACTTGCTGACCGCCTTTTTCCGGATGGAAACGGTCGAGCATTTCGCGCAGGTGTCGTTCATGACCGATTTGATGGGCAAACAAGTCTTGCTTTCTGGGCGCGATGTGGAAAAATTGCTCGTCGCGCGGGCGCGTTATGGCGCATCGACCGCGTCCACGGTAGTCCCCGGGTGTCCTGTAACGAGCGACGACGCGGGGGACGGCGAACAGCGGCCCGAACGCATCTCGGTGACGCGCGAAGAACTGGAAGCATTGATCGAGGAAGCCGTGCGCAAGGACCGCGCGCTGCGATAAGCGTGCGAAGCGGCGTTTGAATTTCAGGCCGTCGGGTTTTTCAGCAGATGCGCCTGCCGGAATTTTTTGCCGGCCGGCGACGGAGGAAAAAGCATGGGCGAAGCACTCGGCATGATCGAGACCCGCGGCCTGGTCGCGATGATTGAGGCCTCGGACGCGATGGTCAAGGCGGCCAAGGTCACGCTCGTTGGCTGGGAAAAAATCGGGTCGGGCTACGTGACGGCTATGGTCCGCGGCGACGTCGCCGCGGTGAAGGCCGCGACGGACGCCGGGGCCGCCGCTGCGCGCCGCGTCGGCGAACTGGTGGCAGTCCATGTCATCCCGCGGCCGCATCAGTCGCTCGAGGACGTGCTTCCCATCGGGAAGACGGCGGTCGCCGCCGGACACTAGGCGCGGGGGACGGCGTTGCGCGCGAACTCGCGGCACGCAGCATGGCGGTGTGTCGTTGCGCATTGCCCGATTGTGTCACTGAACATTTCTTGTCTTTCGCTTTTGAATCGCTGCCGTTGGCGGTGGATTGCTTCAAGCGATTTTAATTTGAGGTTGATGCTGGCTCCTTGATTCTCGCTCGCATTGTCGGCACCGTGGTTTCGACGCGCAAGGATGCGCGCCTGGAAGGCAAGAAGCTTCTCATCGTGAAACCCGTCTCCCCGCAGGGCGACGACGAATCCGGCTACCTGATCGCCGTGGACACGGTGGATTCCGGATTCCGCGAAACCGTCCTGGTAGTGACCGGAAGTTCCGCGCGCAACGCCGCCGAATGCAAGGACCGCCCCGTGGACGCCGCGATCGTCGGCATCGTGGATGAAGTGATGCTCGACGCCCTGCACGAAGCCGAACTTGCCGCCGCGAGGAAAAAATAACATGCACCTCGGACGCATCATCGGCAACGTGATCTGCACCATGAAAGACCCCGCGCTCATAGGGCAGAAGCTCCTGATCGTGCAGCCGCTCGACCGCAAGGGCCGCGACAAGGGCTACCCGGTCATCGCCCTGGACGCCGTCGGCGCCGGCACCGGCGAAACAATCTACTGGTGCCGCGGCAGAGAAGCCAGCTTCCCCTTCCTCCCCGCCAATTTACCCACCGAAGCCACCATCGTAGGCATCGTCGATTCCGTGAATATCCCGGTGAACTAGAAGCTATTTCAAAACCCTCCGTAAGACGATCATGAAGCAGGCGATGTGAAAAAATCCACGATAGATCGTCAACGACCGATCATAGCGCACTGTCAGTCGCCGGTAGTTGCCGAGCCAGGAGAAGGTGCGCTCGACGATCCAGCGCCGCCGGTAGCGCCGCAGCGCTCGGCCATCTTGCGTAGGCGGTTTGCGCCGACCTTTGCGGTGTGGAACGATCGGTTCGATCCCGCGGCGACGCAGTTGTTTACGCAGCCCATCGCTATCGTAGCCACGGTCCATGATCACGCGCTCGGGTTTTTGTCGCGGTCTTCCCGGGCGATGCCGACGTCTTACGCGGATCGCGGCGAGGGTCGTCTCCGCGAGCTTGACTTCCGCCGGGGATGCAGAGTGAAGGTGGTCTCCCAAAGGAACACCCGCGCCGTCGACCACCACCATCCACTTCGTCCCCTTGCCCCGCTTGGTTTTTCCGACTGCGTCGCCCCCTTTTTGGCTGGAGCGAAACTGCCGTCCAGGAACGATTCACTCCATTTTAGTTGCTGTCGTTCGTTCAACTCGCTGAGAAACGCGCGCCAGATTTCCAGCCAAACTTCTTGCTCCTCCCAGTCCCGCAAGCGCCGCCAGCACGTCGCTGGTGAGGGGAACTCTTCGGGCAAATCACACCAGCGAGCCCCGCTACGCAAGATCCACAAAATGCCTTCCAGCACGTTGCGGTCGTCCTTCGGGGGCCGTCCACCCTTCGGACGCTTGGGCCGTTTCGGGAGCAAGGGCCGGATCATTTCCCACTGGGCGTCGGTCAGCAGTCGACCGTATCGCGCCATCGGTCCTCCCTCGGCGCTGCTGCCATTGCTTATCGCTTATTTCGGGAGAACCAACTACTGTAAAATCACAGCCCTGTACCCGGTTTTGAAACAGCTTCTAGACTCCGTTCTATATTCCCTGCGCGATTCTGATTCCAAATTTAATTCTTTCAAGTTTTGACATTGGACCCTACACTCCTCCTCATGCTGATCGGCCGCGTCATCGGCGATGTGGTTGCCTCGCAGAAAGTGCCCTCTCACGAAGGGCGCAAAATTCTCGTTGTCCAGCCGCTGCAACTCGACGGCGCGGACCGAGGCGATCCCGTCCTCGCTCTTGACGCTGTGAGTGCGGGAATCGGTGACCGCGTGTTGCTCACCACCGAAGGTTTCTCCGCCATGACCGCCGTCGGCCGCCCCAACTCTCCCATCGACTCCGCCGTCATCGGCGTGATCGATTCGGTCGATTTGCATAACAAGTGATTTCGCGGAATGAATCCACAGATAAACACTGATGGACGCAGATAAGGGCAGATCAAATTCAATTTAAATTTGGAGGTTGCATCACACATGGCTCTGCCTCGCCGTTGCGTTGACACTCCGCCAACGCGCCGCCATAATCGCGGGCGGGTAAACACGAGATGATTGCTCAGCTTCGCGGAACGCTCGGCGACAAACGGCCGAACCAGGTTCTGGTGGATGTGGGAGGAGTCGGCTACCTCGTGCACATTCCGTTGTCGACGTTTTACGCGCTTGGCGACCTTCACTCCAATATTACGCTGTTGATCCACACGCAGGTGCGCGAGGACGCCATTTCCCTCTACGGATTTCTTAGCGCGCGCGAAAAACATTTGTTCGAGCTGCTGATCTCCGCTTCCGGTGTGGGGCCAGTGCTGGCGCTGAAAATTCTTTCCGGCATGAGCGTGGACGATTTGGTGCCCGCGGTCCGCTCGGGCGATCTGGCGCGGCTGACGCGCATTCCCGGCGTGGGCCGCAAGACGGCTGAGCGCATGATCGTCGAACTGCGCGACAAGCTTGCCGCGATGGAAATTCCCGAAGATGCTCGCAAGCCGGTCACGACAACGGGCACTGCCGGCGACGTTGTGTCCGCGCTGCTCAATCTTGGCTACGACCAGCACGCCGCCGAACAGGCCGTCGAGCGGGCTGGAAAGAACGGCGCCTCGGAAACATTTGAGGCTCTTTTGCGCGCCGCCCTGCAACAATTGACGGCGCCAGCGCAAGCCAGCGCAAGAGCCGCCCGATAGGCGTCACGGACGCGATAGGATGAAACGATTGCCGGTCAGAATGCGCGAGGCATATCAAGGATGAGTTCCGGAACAGGAAGCGAGCCGAGGATGGAGCAGCCGACGCGCCGCATTGTCACCGGCGCGGCGCTGGATGAAGACGCGCGCATCGACGCGAGCGTCCGTCCCAAGCGTTTCGCTGACTACATCGGCCAGACGCGCGTGAAGGAAAACATCGAGATCGCCATCCAGGCGGCGCGCAGCCGCGGCGAGGCGCTCGATCACGTTCTGCTCTACGGCCCGCCAGGCCTTGGCAAGACTACGCTGGCGCAAATCATTGCGAGCGAACTCGGCGTGACCATCAAGACCAGTTCCGGTCCGCTTCTCGAACGCAAGGGCGACCTGACCGCGATCCTCACCTCGCTCGAGCAGCGCGAAGTATTTTTTCTCGACGAAATTCACCGCCTGGTGCCGGCCATCGAGGAAGTTCTCTATCCCGCGATGGAAGACTACCGCATTGATCTGGTGATCGGACAGGGCGCGGGCGCGCGCATCCACCCTTTCATACTGAATCGCTTCACGTTGATCGGCGCGACCACGCGCGCTGGCCTCGTGACCGCGCCGCTGCGTTCGCGCTTCGGCATCGTGCACCGGCTGGAGTTTTATACGCCGGAAGAGCTGGTCGTTATCGTGCGCCGGTCGGCCTCCATCCTGGGAATCGCGGTGGATGACGATGGCGCCTTCGAGATGGCTCGCCGCAGCCGGGGCACGCCGCGCGTCGCCAACCGGCTGCTGCGCCGCGCGCGCGATTTCGCGCAAGTCCGGGCGCAGGGACACATCACCCTCACGGTGGCCAAGGAATCGCTGCAGATGCTGGGCGTGGACGAGCATGGCCTGGACGAAGTCGACCGCACCCTCATGCTCACGATTCTGCAAAAATATGCCGGCGGCCCGGTGGGGCTCAGCACCCTTGCGGCTTCGATCAGTGAAGAAGAAGACGCCATCGAGGAAATTTACGAGCCTTACCTGATGCAGCTCGGCCTGCTCGACCGCACGCAGCGCGGCCGGGTTGCAACGGCCCTCGCATACAAACATTTCGCTCTCGAACCGCCGCACCGCCAGCCCGGCTTATTTTGAATTGAATCCACAGATGAACACAGATCGACACTGATAAAACCTTATGAATTAAAATTCTTGGATCTGAGAATGTCCAGCTGAAATGACGCGCGTGATTGCGTCCATTCACTCTGGCCCTGGTGCCCGTGGGTTCAACCTTGATTTTGCTTTTTGATTTCCTCTTATCAGTGTTTATCTGTGTTCAACTGTGGTTTCATTCTATGGCATGGCGAAAGGCAAACTCATCTATCTTTCTCTCGGATCGAACCTTGGCGATCGGGCCGCGAATCTGGAGCGGGCCATCGAAGCCCTGCCTGAAATTGCCGTGCGCGTTCTGCGCCGCTCATCTATTTATGAAACGGAGCCCGTCGATTTGATTGCGCAGCCCTGGTTTTTGAATTGCGCTGTCGAAGCGGAAACTTCGCTCGAGCCGCGGCAATTGCTCGAAGCTCTGCAAACCATTGAGCACCAACTCGGCAGCAAGAAGCTTGTCCCGCGCGGCCCGCGGATCATTGACCTCGATGTTCTTTTCTACAGTGCAGAGGTGATTCATGAAGCAGGAATAGAGATTCCGCATCCGCGCATGGCCGAGCGCAAATTCGTGCTCGTTCCCCTGGCCGAGCTTGCTCCCGAACTTCGCCATCCAGCTCTGCGCAAGACGGCTGCCGAGTTGCTGGCCGTCACGCAAGATCGCAGCGCTGTGCGGATCTGGCAGCCACCGCAAGGCGCAGCAGATTCCTAGTCCTCACGCGTTGGAAAATTAATTTTGCAGGGCGGGAATCAATACCGTTCTTGCTCCGGGCTCTTCTTCTTTTGCCGTTCGCGTTCTTCTTTTTCCGACTTTTCAAATTCCGCGATCTCTTCCTCGGTCATGACGTACTCGTCGCGTTTGGCGAACATGCTGGTGTTGCGCTGCGCAAGGGCATTGCCGGATTCGCGGCCCTTGCGCCCCTCATTGCGCTTGCGCTCGGACAAACTGGAATCGTGCCGCACACGGCGAATCGGGTCGACCAGCGCGGCCGCTTCCATCAGCAGATCGCTCACCTTTTCGAGCAGATCGTGGAATTGGAATGGCTTCACAACGTAGGGCAATCGTTCCCGCTCGAAGATCGGGAGCGCTTTCGCGGCCGCCAATTCGGGCACCACGAAGAGCACGCGCGCGCGGACATTGCCTTCCTCGACCGCCGGGGCGAGCGCCAATTCCCTGAGCGTCAAGTAGATCGGGCTGGTCAGCCCGATCATGGCGATGTTCACGATCACCAGGGACCATTCGCCGCTGGAGAGCTCCGCGAGGGCATGGCTGACGACCGGCACAACCCGGACGTGCCAGCCTTCCGAGTCCAGTACTTGGCGCAAGGCCGACTGGTTCGCCTCATCGTCTTCAATAATCAGGATGCCGATCTTGGCCAAGCTCCGCTCCACCTAGGAGTATCGAGTATAGCCCTCGGTGCTCGGCCAGGTGGGGGCCGTCTGGCAGGCCCGGTCGCAAACGTCACCTGTCCTTGTTTCGTTGCGGAACACGCGCCTTGAGGCGAATAAAAAACGAAAATAATTCTTGACAAAGCGAAGAAAAAGCGAAATACTTCCGCTCGTGCTTCCCGAGACGGGTGATGCCGACTGCACCCTCGATTCCTACGGCTTCCGAGACCTTTCCTTTCCGAAGGAGAGCTCTCCGCGGCCGCAGGAGCGATCCCACACCCACCTTATTCCCCGACGTCCCCATCCAACGGGACAGCGGGCCGGAGGCCCTGCTGCCACCAGGGCCCGTGCCCGAACGCACCGGCATCGCCCGTCTCGCTTTCTCATCCACGCTCGCCGACGCCAAGCGCGGCACGGAATATTTCCTGCTGCCTGTCAAATCCATATTGAACCATTGCGAATCGACTCGCGTGCCTTTTTCCTGGACAGTGAACCCCTATCGCGGCTGCGAATTCGGCTGCCAGTATTGCTACGCGCGGTACACCCACGAATATATGGAATTGGACGGCCAGGACTTCGAGAAGAAAATTTACGTCAAGCTGGATGCCGGGCCGCTCGCGGGACGGGACCTGGGCATGAAAAAAGTGCAGGGCGAGCATATCGCCATCGGAACGGCCACCGACCCCTACCAGCCGGCCGAGCGTGAATATGGCGCCACGCGCGCGATTCTCGAGCATATGGCGGCGCGCAAGGGGCTGAGTATTTCGATCACCACGAAATCCGATCAGGTGCTGCGCGACGTGGACTTGCTGCGCCGCATCGCCGAGCATTCCTGCGTGTCCGTAAACCTGAGCATCACGACCCTGCGCACGCGGCTTGCACGCATTCTGGAACCCCGCGCGCCGCGCCCGGATCTGCGCATGAAGGCCGTTCAAGAACTGCGCCGCGCGGGCATTGCGGCCGGCGTGTTCGCCATGCCCGTCCTGCCGGGCATCACCGACCGCGAGGATGACTTGGACGCGCTGGCGCGCGCCGCGCACGATGCCGGCGCGCAGTGGTTTGCCGCCAGCGTGCTGTTCCTCATGCCTTCAGCGCAAAAACAATTTCTGCCGTTTCTGGACGCGAAATTTCCGAAGCTGGCGCGGCGCTACCGCGAATGGTATTCCCGTGAGGCTTATGCGCCTGAGACTTATCGTCGGGAAATCTCCGCCCGCGTTGCCGCGCTGCGCAAGAAATATGGCCTTGGCGTCCGGCCCCTCGATCCGGGGCGCCCGCCTGAGCATGTGCGGCAGATGAGTCTTGGCCTCAGGTAGGACGGGCTTCAGCCTGTCTGGTTTTAAGGATTGAATTCTCCAAATGAACAAGAGCAGACAGGCTGAAGCCCGTCCTACCTAAGGCATGATGATGCGCGGCTCTTCCTTAGCCACGCCCACTTCGCTGGGGAACTGCGACCGCAGAAACGCCAGAAAAGCGTGCGTGCGCGGCCTTCCGTTGGAGCGTAGCCGCCCAAAACGGAGAAAGAACACTAGGAGGTGGAAGATTTCCGAGTCCTTCAAGGCAGCAGACTCCGCATTCTCCGCCGCTCGCTTCTTCTCCTCCTCAATGAACTTCGCAAGGGCGGCGTAAAGCCCCGCGGCCACAGGAATGTCCGGCGGTTTTTCATAGTAAATCCCGGCGAGGAGTGTGCGGCGGGTTTCGGCCATGGCTTGGACGGCGGCGAGTATGTCCGAATCGGCGAGGGAACGCTGGTCCGCGGCGTAGAGGACCACGGTGTATCCAAGCCCTGACAGCACGCCTTGCCGCGTATGGATCAGATCGGAGGAGAAGGATACGTCCGGGAAGGGAACCTCTTCTTCGGCGAGCGGTTTCGGATGGCTTTGCTCCCAGCGGTGCGCCGCCGCCAAATAGGCGCAATCGCTCGGGCAGTCGATGGTCACTTCACGCTCGGTCCCGCAGTCGATGGCGCAGATCTTCTCGCCCTTTGCCGGACAATACCGCTCGGCTCGCCGTTTTTCGCAGATGGGACAGATCGCTCTTTCAGTCAATCGTTTTGCTCCGGGAATAGTCGCGCGTTGGCGCTTTCATGAAACGTAAAAGAAAGCGACCAGCCTATTCGAAACGACGAACCTAAGCAAGGCGGCTCACCCGTGCCGTTCGGAGTAAGTGCTTCTGACACAAGCGCCCGCCTGACTGCCGCGTCCTGTCGAGGACGCGGCAAACCTGGGCGGGCGCGGGATTACTTCAAAGATTCAGGGTCGGAATGATTCTTGGGGGACTTCTTCTCAAGCAAGGAAACGAGTTTCTGCCCCGACGGGGGTACCGGCACCGCGCCCTGGCGGATGATTGCCGTCGCCGTCAATTTTTTCCCGTACAGCTTCTCGTTGGCATCGTTGTCCGGCCGCAGGCTCGAGCCTTCCAGCGAAATTCCCGCAAACAAGCCCCGCGCCCGAGAGTAGGAGAGAATTTCAGCGCGCAGAGTGGCATCGGTCGCCG
This sequence comes from uncultured Acidobacteriota bacterium, assembly GCA_963813185.1. Lineage (GTDB taxonomy): Bacteria > Acidobacteriota > Terriglobia > Acidiferrales > UBA7541 > Palsa-360. The sequence continues at coordinate 225,902 of CAWEYA010000013.1, read as the reverse complement.
CCGTGGCGTCGCGGCCCTTTGGCCCGGCGGCTGCCGACATATCCGCGCCGAGTTTCACTTTGCTGCTCAATATCGCCTTGGCGCCGCGCGGGTTCATGACCAGCAGGACGAAATCGGTGGCCTGTCCGCCCAGCTGGAATCCAAGGCTTCCGCCCTCCAACGCCATCATGGACGGCGAGCCCCACGGGCCGGTGAAATGCTCGCCCGTCCGGCAGGTCATTGCGCCGCGTCCATAGCTTCCTCCAACGATGAACGCTGCCTTAATCACGGAGGGGAACACGATCACGCACTCCGCCTTGTCCAGCAGGTCCTGCGGGATGTCGTCCGGAATATTCATAATCTCTTCCATCACCATGCCGGAGTTTTCCAGACGGTCCGTTTCCTTCTCGTTATCGGCCCGCGCGGCCAGCATGGGGGCGGCCGTAAAAGCAACTAAAATCCCCAGGGCAAGTAGTTTTCTCATGAGTTCGTTCCTCCTTCGAAGTGGAGCTTGGTCAGAGCCGGGCTGGGCGCCACCATTATCATATGGCCTTCCGCACCTTCGCGCAACGCGCGCGACATCGCCTCCGGAAAATTTCAAGAGATTGTATATCGCGCGTAAGGATTGTGAATCCACATTCGCTTCCTGTTCCGGCAACCCTGTGGACTATAATCGATTTTCTTTTGCGAATTCCCATGGGAGCGGCTCGATGGCGCTGAACCGAAGATCACACGCACTTCTGATTGGATGCGTAGTTTTCGGCATGGTTGTCTGCCTGAGAGTGACGCACACCCCGGCGCAATCGCCGCCCTCCAAACCGGCAGGTTCTCGCGCCCAAGCGGCCAATAGCAAATCCGCTGTCCGCGAAGATGTGGAGCGCTTCCGGCAGCGCGCCGAGGCGGCGCTATCCGCCGCGGGGCCGGACAAGGGAACATGGGGCGTACTGGTGACGGACGCCGTGACGGGGGAAGTTCTGTATGAGCGTAGCGCCGACGCATATTTCATGCCGGCATCCAACGCCAAATTGTTTACCACGGCGCTGGCGCTGGCCACGCTTGGCCCGGACTACCGCGTGCGGACCACCGTCGCGTCGGGGGGCACCGTTGATACCAACGGTGTGCTGATCGGTGACCTTATATTGATCGGCCGCGGCGACGCGAATCTTTCTAACCAGAAATTTCCGTACGACAGGAAAGAGGAGCGCGAAGGTCAGCCGGAAAAGGTGCTTGACGAGTTTGCCGCCGCCGTCGCCGCGCGCGGCGTGCAGGAAATCAGCGGAGACGTTGTGGCCGACGACAGCATGTTCCAGCATGAAAAATTCCCCAGCGGCTGGCTGGTCGACGACATCTTGTGGTCTTACGGCGCCGCGGTTTCCGCCGTGGCCGTCAACGACAACACGTTTTCCCTGGCATTGCGCCCCGGCGCGAATGAAGACGAGCCGGCGCGGTATGAAACAGGGATGGCGGCTGATTTCTATACCATCGAAAATTCGATTCGCACCGGCGCCCGCGGCAGCGAGGAAAAATTGGCGGTCGCGCGCGATCCCGGTTCGCATTTGATTCACCTCAGCGGCACGATGCCGCTCGACGCGCAGACTCGCAGGCTTACCATTGCCATTGAGGACCCCGCCGAGTTTGCCGCTTTTCTTCTGGCGCACCTGCTCTCGGTCCGGGGCGTGAAAATCGATGGCCAGCCTCGCGCGCGCCACGTGGGCGATCCCGCCCTGGACTCAGCTCCCCCGCGGCTCGTTCTCGTCGAACACACTTCCGTTCCCCTCTCGGACGAGGTTCGCTTGACGAACAAGAACAGCGAGAACCTTCACGCGGAGCTTCTCTTGCTGCTCTCCGCGCACGAAAAGGCGGGCGCCAGAAATTACGAGGACGCCTTGAAATTTGAATCGGATTTCTTCAAGGCTGCGGGCATTGCCGATGGCGACGTTGCGCTCAGCGACGGCTCCGGCTTGTCCCGCAAGGACCTGATTACGCCGCGCGCCACCGTGCAATTGTTGCGCTATGCCGCAACCCAGCCCTGGGGCGAGCTGTATCGTTCCACGCTTCCCGTGGCCGGAGAAGACGGCACGCTCTCGGACCGCATGAAAAATACGCCCGCGGCCGCGCGTGTCTTCGCAAAAACGGGAACCATCGGACACGGAAATGCGCTTTCGGGTTATGCCACGACCGTCCGCGGCGAGCGGCTCCTGTTCTCGATCCTGGGAAACAACAACAAGCTTCACGCCCAGGACGCAAACAAAGTCATCGACGCGATTTGCGTCGCGATGGTCGAGGAGTTGGGGCAAGAGAAAAAGAAGTAGAGGAAGCAAAGGATGTAAAGGAAGTGAAGGAAAATCGAATCGGAGCGGTTTTAGTAGCATAGCCACTCCTGGCTGTGCGGGCTTTGCGATCGCCGCTAATACACAAATTTGTTGAATTATAGAAACGCGCACAGCCAAGAGTGGTTGTGCTACACAAGCTTTCTGAATGCCTTGTGGGTGGCGGCTTCAGCCGCGACATTCGGTTCGCAACAATCGGGGCCTTTAGGCCCTGAAGCGTAATGTCAACATGACCGGGAAAACAAAAATCATCACCGTGTTCGGAAGTTCGCGTCCCGAGGATGGGCATGCGGACTATATGGAATCCTTGGAACTCGGGCGCGCGCTTGCGGCGGCTGGATTTGCTGTGTGCACGGGCGGCTACGGTGGGGTCATGGAAGCCGTGTCGCGCGGCGCGCGCGAATCCGGCGGACGCGTCCTCGCCGTGACGTCCAGTTTTTTCCGTTCGCGTGCGAACCGCTGGGTGGAGGAAGAAACGCGCGTGGCCACCTGGCAAGAGCGCTTGTTTGAACTCGTGCGCCTCGGCGACGGCTACGTCGCTTGCAAAGGCGGCACCGGCACGCTCGTGGAACTCGCCGTCGTCTGGGAAATGCTCAACAAGAAAGCGATGGAAGAGCGCCCGTTCGTCGTGCTGGGCGATTTCTGGCAGCCGATCCTGGACCGCGTGCGCGAAGTCGAGCGCGGGCACGCGTCCAGATGGGGCGAGTCGAGCGATCCGCTGGTGCACCAGGCGCCCACTCCCGCGGACGCCGCGCGGTTCTTAGCCGTGCGCCTTGTGAGTGGCGCTGCGCAGGGAAAGGAAAATTAGCGCAACGTGTCGCGCACCGCGGAAGACATTCTCGAATTTGACCGGCTGCGCGATCTGTTGCGCCGCCAGACGACCTGCGCGCCCGGGCGCCGCGCGGTGGACGCTCTTTCGTTTTCGCAGGATCGCTCCGCGCTGGAAGCCGCCTTCGCTCTGATTGCCGAAGCCGTCGCCTACCTGGGCGACGGCAGCGAAATGGGATTCGGTTCGCTGGCCGATCCGGCGCGTTGGCTCGCGGAACTCGAAGCGCCCGTAGCCGTGCTCACGCCGCGCATGCTGCTCGACGCGGCGTCGCTCGCGGATACGGCTGCCATGCTGCGCGACTCCTTCCACGAAAACGCCCGCCCTGGCTCTGCACCTGCCGCACGGCAATTTCCGCTGCTCTCCTCGCGCGCCAGATCAGTCGCGGATCTCCGCCCGCTCGCGGCGGCTGTTCGCCGCGCCGTCCTGCCCAACGGAGAAATCAGTGACGACGCCTCGCCCGAACTGAAACGCATTCGCGCCAGCATGGCCCGCACGCGCCAGACGATTCAAAAATCCCTCGAGCGCATGTTGCGCGCTCGCGGCGGCGACGCCGGCGAGGATTACGTCACGCTGCGCAATGACCGCTTCGTCATCCCAGTGCGCGCCGCCGAGCGCCGCCAGGTGCAGGGCGTAGTGCACGCCGCCAGCGCCACAGGCCAAACGGTTTTCGTCGAGCCGTTTGAAACCATCGAGCACAACAATAAGCTCGTGCAGCTGTCCGAGGACGAAGCCGCGGAAATTACGCGAATTCTCGTGGAGTTGACCGAGCGCTTGCGAGCCAGCCTCGGGCCGCTGCGTTTTGCCGTCGAAACCATTGCCGAACTCGACTCCGCATTCGCGCGCGCGCGTTTTGCGCGCGAATTCGATTGCACGCTGCCTCAATTTACAATCGAAAAGTCTCTTGCGCTTTCTTCCACGGATCAGTCTTCCCTCGAGCATCCCTCCCTTGAGCTAAAAGACGCGCGGCATCCGGTGCTCGCCGATACCCTGCGCGCCCACGGCCGCAGCGTTGTCCCCATGACGCTTGCGCTGGGTGGAACCAAGACTGTGCTCGTCATCAGCGGCCCCAACACCGGCGGAAAAACTGTTGCGCTCAAAACGGTTGGCCTCGCCGTGCTCTCGTCGCAATCCGGCATTCCCGTCGCCGCGGAAACGGCGCGCCTTCCTCTCGTCGATCGCGTGCTTGTGGACATCGGGGACGAGCAATCGATCGCCGCCGATCTCTCCACTTTTTCCGCGCACGTGCTCAACGTGCGCGCTATGCTCGAAGCCGCCACGCCGCGATCGCTCGTCCTTGTGGATGAGCTGGGCACGGGCACGGCTCCAGAGGAGGGAGCGGCCCTGGCCGTCGCCCTGCTCGATGAATTCCGCGAGCGCGGCTGCCTGACCCTCGCGACCACGCATCATGACCGCTTGAAAACGTATGCTTCGACCACGCCGGGAGTGCTCAACGCCGCGGTCGAATTCGACGAAATAAACCTGCGCCCAACGTATCGCCTGATGGTTGGCGTTCCCGGCGGCTCGAGCGGCATTGACATCGCGCGCCGCCTCGGCCTGCCCTCCCAGGTGATTGACCGGGCCCGCGCGCAGCTTTCGCCCGAAGCGCACGAAGCCGCCGCGCTGATCGCCTACCTGCACCGCAGCCGCGACGAACTCGAAACTCTTAAGCGCGAGGCCGCGCGCGCCGCTCAAGAATTCGCCGAAGAAAAAAAGCGCTTGCAGACCGAATGGACCGATCGGCAGCGAACCCGTCTGAAAGAACTCGAGCAGCAGTTCGCCCAGGCAATTGAAAAACACGAAAAAGAAGTCGCGCGCGCTGTTGAGGCGGTGAAGGAGCGTGAACTGCGCGCGCAACTCGAAAAACAGACTCATAGGAAGCTCGTCAAAGCGCGCGGTGATGCCCGTGAACAAGCCGATGCAGCAACCGTGGCGCATCTGGCCGATTCGCAGGCCGATCTTGGAAATGCAGCCGCGCAAGACGCCAAGCCCGTGGCGCACAGCGACCTCGTTCCCGGCGCGCGAGTCCGCGTGCGCGGCCTGCCCAGTCCCGTAACGCTGCGCCGCCGCGACGGCGAAAACGCCGAAGTCGAGGCCGGCCCGCTGCGAATGAAAGTCGCCCTCGCCGACATCATCGCGCTCGTGGGCGAAGAGACGTCCAAGAAGCGCGTCCTGCCTCAAGGAGTCACAGTCCGCACGCAACCCGCGACCGAGCCCGCCGGCGAGGAGATCAACCTCATCGGTTGCACCGTCGAGGAAGCTACCCGCCGCGTGGACAAATTTCTCGACCAGGCCGCCCTCGCCGGTTCCTCGCAAATCCGCATCATTCACGGCCACGGCACGGGAGCCCTCCGACGCGGCCTCGCCGAATTCCTCAAAACGCATCCCCTGGTCGAAGCGATTCGCTCGGAAGCCGAGGACCGGGGTGGGCAGGCGATTACCCTGGTTGAATTGAAGGAATAGGGTGCTGCGGCAGTCACCAAAATGGCTTGAAAATGCTAGTGGAATTTAGTAGAATCGACTACATTCTAGTAGAATCTAGTAGGAGCGTCAACAAACATGCCCAAAATGAACACCATCGAGCAACGAGCCGTAGGCGTGTGCCATTTGGACGAGCACAACGAGGGTCGCATCGAGAGAAATCTTTTCCAGGTGAACGGCACCACGTGGGAGGGCCTAAGATTTTGCAAAAATAAAGATGGACGGCATAACCGCGTTCACCTGGTACTTGACGAAGACAAATTCGTTGACCTGTTCGAAGATGCCGTGAGGAATGGTGTGTTTCACCAGCAAACGATTGATCGTTTGATGATGATTCTGGAGCGTCGCGATCCATTCCTGGATGTGATCGGAATCGGATCTGATGGAACGCTTTCCCAAAACATTGATGAAGAATTGTATGGTAAGAATCCTGCGTGAGGCTCTTCATCGATACGTGGGGATGGCTCGTGCTGGAGGATTCCAGGGATCCATCGCATCAAGCGGCTTCCAGAACATATTCCGAGGCTGCCAAGACTTCGGGCAATGTTGTTACGACAAATTTTGTCCTGGACGAAACAATCAGCTTGCTTTTTGGCCGGCGTCCTTTCGAGGAAGCGGCACGCTATACCAAGGGATTGCTGATGTCTCCATTCATCAAGATTGAGGAGATCACGCAGTCGAGGTTTCGGAGGGCCTTTGATCTACGCCTTAGGTTTCGCGACAAACTGGACATTTCCTTCACGGACTTGACAACAATGATTGTCGCGCAAGAGCTGAACCTCACGGAAATCTTGACCGGCGACAGGCATTTCATTCAGGCCGGCCTCGGCTTTCGCGCCCTTCCATGATAGACGCAGGTGAAATCGTGCCAATGGGGTACAGCGTTGCGATTTGGTCTTGCCGAATTCCTCAAGACTCATCCGCCGGTCGAAGCCCTCCACGCCGAAACTGCAGACCGCGGCGGTAACGCGATTGCTCTCGTTTCTACCAGGCCTTACAACCAGAGTGCCTGTAGTCGTTTTTGCTCACACTAGAAGCTATTTCAAAACCCTCCGTAAGACGATCATGAAGCAGGCGATGTGAAAAAATCCACGATAGATCGTCAACGACCGATCATAGCGCACTGTCAGTCGCCGGTAGTTGCCGAGCCAGGAGAAGGTGCGCTCGACGATCCAGCGCCGCCGGTAGCGCCGCAGCGCTCGGCCATCTTGCGTAGGCGGTTTGCGCCGACCTTTGCGGTGTGGAACGATCGGTTCGATCCCGCGGCGACGCAGTTGTTTACGCAGCCCATCGCTATCGTAGCCACGGTCCATGATCACGCGCTCGGGTTTTTGTCGCGGTCTTCCCGGGCGATGCCGACGTCTTACGCGGATCGCGGCGAGGGTCGTCTCCGCGAGCTTGACTTCCGCCGGGGATGCAGAGTGAAGGTGGTCTCCCAAAGGAACACCCGCGCCGTCGACCACCACCATCCACTTCGTCCCCTTGCCCCGCTTGGTTTTTCCGACTGCGTCGCCCCCTTTTTGGCTGGAGCGAAACTGCCGTCCAGGAACGATTCACTCCATTTTAGTTGCTGTCGTTCGTTCAACTCGCTGAGAAACGCGCGCCAGATTTCCAGCCAAACTTCTTGCTCCTCCCAGTCCCGCAAGCGCCGCCAGCACGTCGCTGGTGAGGGGAACTCTTCGGGCAAATCACACCAGCGAGCCCCGCTACGCAAGATCCACAAAATGCCTTCCAGCACGTTGCGGTCGTCCTTCGGGGGCCGTCCACCCTTCGGACGCTTGGGCCGTTTCGGGAGCAAGGGCCGGATCATTTCCCACTGGGCGTCGGTCAGCAGTCGACCGTATCGCGCCATCGGTCCTCCCTCGGCGCTGCTGCCATTGCTTATCGCTTATTTCGGGAGAACCAACTACTGTAAAATCACAGCCCTGTACCCGGTTTTGAAACAGCTTCTAGTGAGTTTGTGTGAAAAAGGTGAGTTAGAGTGAGTCTTCTTTGGAGGATGCGAGACGCCAAAGTCGGGGCATTTCTTGCTAGTTTCTGCATTCTTTGCATCGGCGCTTATGCTGGTTTTCTAGCACTTGAATCGATTCTGCATGGGAATCGTCAAGCGTGGAACTGGGTCATCCTCAGTCTCGGAATCTGGTTGGGATGTGGGGCGGCTTATTTTGCGTGGAAATTCCTACAGTGGGTATGGGTTGCACCTTGGATAGAAATTTCGCGGAATGTTTTTGCGGCCCTACTTCTGGTTCTCTCTTACTGGTTTCTCGTCTACTGGCTTCCTTTCCACTTGAGAAAATGAAGTGGATACTCGGCCGACCAAGCTCTTGAATGTCGGATACCGCGCGAATAAGGTATTTGTACAGAGGCATGAAATGCCACTTTATTTTGCTTATGGCTCGAACATGGATGAACTGCAGATGAAGGATCGCTGCCCTGGAGCAGAGTTCGTTTGCGTAGGCAAGCTACAAAACTTTCGTCTCTTCTTTCCGAGGTATAGTAAGAAGCGCCATGGCGGAGTCTCGAGCATCGAAGAGTGTCCTAATCATACGGTATGGGGGATTATTTACAGAATACCGGCTGCAGAAATCCATCTGTTGGATGAATGCGAGGGTTATAAAGAAGGACGACCCCCAGATAAGAACTCTTACAATCGCAAGGAGACATTGATCGAAGGAAGTGACCAGAATAAACACTCCAGTTTGGTCTACATTGCCAATGTGTGCAAGCCCTACAAACCTTCGAAGGAGCACTATTTGAATTATATTATTCGTGGGGCAGAGCAGCACCAGCATGCTGGCATTCCTGCCCAGTATATTGAAGAGCTGCGGGCTATACCGGCAACGGATGATTGATCAGTGGCTGAAGCGGGCTCATTCGCGGATCGAGTGAAGCAGCAGGCGGATATTGTCCGCGTGGTAGGCGAATACGTGCGCCTGAAAAAGTCCGGGCAGAATTTCACGGGGCTGTGCCCGTTCCATTCGGAGAAGACGCCTTCCTTCGCGGTGCATCCCGTGAAGCAGATTTACCACTGCTTTGGATGCGGCGCGGGCGGCGACGTTTTCAAGTTCGTGATGGAGATGGACAAGATTACGTTTCCCGAGTCGGTGCGCGCCGTCGCGGAAAAATGCGGCATCGCGATTCCGCGCGCGCGGGAACGCACGCCCGAGGAGCGCCGCGAAAATCAGCAACGCACTTCGCTCGTGGAATTGCACCGCGAAGCGGCGGCGTTTTTCGTGCAGCAGCTAAACGGCACGCCGGAAGGCCGCGCGGCAAAAGCGTACCTGCTTGACCGAGGTCTCGACTCCGAGGCCATGGCGCGCTTCAGCCTCGGCTTCGCGCCATCGGGCGGCGAAGCTTTGTTGCGCGCGCTCACGCAAAAATATCCGGAGAAAGCGCTGGAAGTTTCCGGCCTGTTCAGCCGCGATCAGAACGGCCGGCTCTTCGACCGTTTCCGCCGCCGGGTGATGTTCCCCATCGCCAACGATTCGGGAAAGATCGTGGCGTTCGGCGGCCGCGCGCTGGGCGACGACTTGCCGAAATATTTGAATTCGCCCGAAACTCCGATCTACACGAAGAGCAACATTCTTTATCATCTCGACCGCGCCAAGGAAGCGCTGCGGCAGCGAGATTTCGCCGTGCTGGTCGAGGGCTACATGGACGCGATTGCCGTGGCGCGCGCGGGAATCTCCAACGTCGTCGCCAGCTGCGGCACCAGCCTCACCGAGCCGCAAGTAAAACTCCTGAACCGCTTCACGCGCCGCATCATCGTCAACTACGATCCGGACACCGCGGGGCAGGCCGCCACCGAGCGCTCGCTCTCGATCCTCCTTGAGCAGGGCGCCGAGGTGCGCGTGCTCGCTCTCCCAGGCGGCAAGGACCCGGACAACTTCATTCGATCCGAAGGCGCCGCGGCCTACACGAAATTGCTGAACGAGGCCCCGCCGTATGTCGACTATCTGATTTCGCGCGCCCGGAAGATGGACCTGTCCACCGCTGAAGGAAAACTTCGCGCGGTGAATTTTCTCATGCCCTACGTGCAGCGCATTCCCGACCGCATCCTTCGCTCGGAGTGGGCCACGCGCATCGCGCAGCAGTTGCGCATCGAGGAGCCGGTGCTGCGCGAATCCATGCGCAAAGCGGCCAGCGAGCGCCGCAGCGAAGTGAAGTCCCGCCCCGAGCTTGTCGGCCGCGTGGGAAAGCCCGCCGAGCGCCGCCTGGTGCAGCTGCTGATCGAAGCCGAAGAGTTTCGCGCGCAGCTCGCTCAGCAAATCCACGCCGAGGAGTTGCACCGCGGCCTGGAAAGCGAGCGCATCCTTGCCGCGCTGGTCGCGGCCTGCGCGACGGGCGTTCGTCCGGATGCGGCCGAACTGGCCCAGGCGCTGGAGGACCGCGACCGCCGACTGCTGTTCGAAATTGCCTTCGAATCCGCCGCCCCGCCCACCTGGGAAGAAGCCGAGAGCTGCCTGGCGGTCTTGCGCCGTCGCCGTGCCGAAGAGGAACTATCCGCCGTCCAGAAACAGATTGAGTCTTTTGCCGCAGCCGCCAGCGCAGGAGCAGGCGGCGATCTGAGGCGTCTGCTGGAGCGCAAGCAGGAACTGCGGCGGCGCCTGGATCCTCCGCCGCAGTAGATCTCAATTCGTCCGGAGGTTTTAGTAGCACAGGCTTCAGCCTGTGGGGCTTGATTTTTCAGAAGGCAGGATAAGGCAGGAAATGAAAAACCCACAGGCTGCAGCCTGCGGTACAAAGGGCCTCCCGGCATCGGCCCTGTTTGTATTGATTAATACCCGCTAAACAAAATGGTTGACGCATTTGCCCGCCGCCATATAACTTGATCCGGTTTCGGCACGGCGGCAGCGTAACGCCGCAACGGCAAGTTGCATCTAAATGCGAGTGGGGATCTCCCCTGCGAAAGCCGAGCGCGCGCGGGGTCGAGTGCATACTTTGCGATGCAAGGACCGCCTCACAGGTACGCATGCGGAGTCAATTTTGAAGACGACCTGCGAAACTTCAGTTTCGCTACTTGCCCATTTTGCCGATACTTAATTCACGGCCTGCTTTGCAATTCTGCGTCGCTGTAAGGGCTGCTTCTGGTATTGTTTTTTGGGGGACTCCTTGGCGCTGGCTATCGAAGAGAAATACGATCAGGTCCGGCAGCTCATTGCCATGGGCAAGGAGCGCGGGTACCTGCTCTATGACGAAGTAAACGACATTCTGCCCGCCGAAGTGCATTCCTCGGAGGAAATTGACGACCTTCTCTCCACCTTCGAGAAATACGGAATTGATATTTACGAAGACCTCGCCGCGGCCAAGGCCGCCCGCGCGACCGCCGATCCCACCGTAGCCGAAGCACCGGAAATCGAATCCAAGGATGAGCTCCCCGTCGCGGAAGACTCCGGCGATCTCGACCTCACGCCGGGAATGCTGGAAAAGACCAACGACCCGGTGCGCATGTACCTGCGCGAAATGGGCACCGTGCCGCTCTTAACGCGCGAGGGCGAAGTGGCCATCGCCAAGCGCATCGAGCGCGGACAGCTTCTCGTCCTCAAAACCATCACGCGTTCGCCGATCATCCTTAAGGAACTCTTGACGATCGGAGACGACCTCCGCAAGGGCACCCGTTCCATCAAGGAAATCGTCCAGTTCGACGATGAAGAGCTGACCGAAGAGAAGATCGAAAACAAGACCAAGAAAACGCTCAAGGTCCTCGACAAAATCGCCAAGCTGTACCACGAATGCTTGCGCGAGGCCGTGAAGCTTGAGCGGATGACCAAGTCGAAGAAGCGCCCCTACCTGCGCCTGAAGTATCACGTTTCCCGCTTGCGCATCGAGATGTCGCAACTGGCGCGCTCGATTGAGTTCCACCTGTTTGAGAAAAAACGGCTCATCGACAAAATCCGCCACACTGTCGAGCGGCTGCAATCCCTCGAACGCGAAGCGGGAAAACTCGAGCGCCGCGCCGACGCCTCCAAGGGCGACAACGCCGCCGAGGCGCGCAAGGAATTGCGCACCCGCCGCACCGAGCTGCGCGAAATCGAAGTCTCCAGCGAAACGGGCCTCACCGATCTGAAGCGCATGCTTCAGGTGATACTTCGGGGAGAAGCCGAAGCCGAGCAAGCCAAAAAAGAACTGATCGAGGCCAACCTCCGCCTCGTGGTTTCCATCGCCAAGAAATACACCAACCGCGGATTGCAGTTCCTCGATCTGATTCAGGAAGGCAACATCGGCCTCATGAAGGCCGTGGACAAGTTCGAGTGGCGCCGCGGCTACAAATTTTCCACGTACGCCACGTGGTGGATCCGCCAGGCCATCACCCGCGCCATCGCCGACCAGGCCCGCACCATCCGCATCCCCGTGCACATGATCGAGACGATCAACAAGCTCATCCGCACCAGCCGCCAGCTGGTGCAGGAGCTTGGCCGCGAACCCACCTCCGAAGAAATCGCCAAGCGCATGGACATTCCCGTGGCGAAAGTGCGCAAGATTCTGAAAATTGCGCAGGAACCGATTTCCCTGGAAACGCCGATCGGCGAAGAAGAAGATTCGCATCTCGGCGATTTCATCGAGGACAAGGCCGTGGTCTCGCCTTCCGACGCGGTCATCAACCTCAACTTGAAGGAACAGACTTCTTCCGTACTGAAGACTTTGACGCCGCGCGAGGAAAAAGTCATCAAGATGCGTTTCGGCCTGGACGACGGCTCCGAGCACACACTCGAGGAAGTTGGCCAGTCGTTCGCCGTGACGCGCGAACGCATCCGCCAAATCGAAGCCAAAGCCCTACGCAAGCTGCGCCACCCGTCGCGCTCGCGCAAGCTCCGCGCCTTCCTCGAAGGCTCTTCGCGCGATTACCTCTGATCAAATCATTCGCGGATAAAGCAGCCTGATTGTCATTCCCAACGAAGTGAGGAATCTCTCCTATTTTTTCAAACCATCCTTTTCAACATTCCACATGGCTACAATTTGATCGAGGCCTTCTCGGTAAGTCGGATAGCGCGGCGTCCAGCCGAAATCGTGGCGGAACTTCGCGTTGGCCGTGCGCGTGGATTTCGTGAAATACGCAATGGCCTGCTCGCCGGCGAGCCATCTTGCCACCCAGACGGGAATGCGGCGCGGCGCGGGGGCTCCCAAACGCGAGGCAAATTCTTTAAGGTAAACGCGCACCTCAACCAGTTCATTATCGACGACGTGCCACACGCCGCTCCTGGGTTTCTCCGCCGCGGCCACGTATGCGCTCGCGGCGTCATCGGTGTGAATTATCGCCCACATCGCCTCGCCGCCGCCGATGATGGGCATCTGGCGTTTGCGCAAGGCGCCGGCGATCATCCGCGTGTGCGCCGATTCAGAATCGTAAAAAAAGCCGCCGCGCAGAATCGACACGGTAAAACCCTCCGCCGATTCCGCCTCGCGCGCGATCGCTTCCGCGTCAATGGCCGATTGGATCGCGGGCTCCGGCACGACTGGAGAACTCTCATCGAACGCCGACTCATCTTTCGGGCGCGCCACCCAGGTGATGCTTTGCTGCACATAAGTTTTTGCGCCGATTTTTGCGGCGGCTTCGGTGAGGCAGCGCGTGCCCTTGCGGCGGATGTGGTCGTTCATGGCCCAATCAGCGGGGGTTGTCTTTTGCTTTGTGGGAATCGCCGTTGCCGCGTGAATGACGGTGTCGCAGCCGTCCGCCGCCTTGGCCAGAGATTCGGCATCGAACAAATCCGCGTGGCGCGGCTCGCCGCCCGCTTCTCTCACGGCGCTTTCCGCTTTTGCGCTGCGCACCTGGCCGATTGACGAATGGCCACGCGCCACGAATTGCCGCACGAGCCTCCTGCCCAGCACTCCGGAAGCTCCCGCGATGAACACTTTCATCGAGCCGTTCCTCCCCCGCTTTTAAGTGGCACATGCTTCAGCCTGTGTGGTCTTGTTTTTGCCCGCCCGGCAAAACCCCACAGGCTGAAGCATGTGCCACTAAACCGCCGCCGCCGGCGTTTTCCCCGCGTGAATAGAAAGCGCGCGCACTCGCAGCGCCGCCATGACTCCGCCGCCGTAAATCGCGCCCAGCAACAGAAAAGCGATGGACAGTGTGAAATGTTCCGCGAACGATCCGAGCGCGTAGCTCATGCCGACCTGCAGAATCGTGGCGATGACCGCAAACGCGGACTGCGTGCGTCCCATGAGCCGGCGCGGCACCGCCGCCAATATCGAAGTTTGCGTCAGCACGCCTCCCAAAGCCCGGCAAAATCCAAAGAGCGCGTTCATGGCGATGGCCACGGCCAGCAACCGCACGAAGGGAAACAACGTGTGCCCCACCGCCAGCGTGGCGAGGGCCAGGATCAACACGCCGTAAGGGTTCCTCCGGGCCACGGCGCCGGCAAGCAATCCCCCGAGGATCGCGCCTCCCGCCCAGCCCATCTCAATATATCCGTATCCGGTCGCGCCCGCGGAGAGCAAGTCTTTCGCCAGAGCCACAACCAGCACGTTCGCGCTGATCACTCCGGCCATCATGCAGGCATACGTGAGCCCCAGGGCCATCACACGCGGCTGCTGACGCAAGTAAATCAGCCCCTCGGCGATATCGGCGATCACGCCTGAAATGCCCGGCTCGACTTGGTCCGTGCGCATCAGCGTCGGTTCGGACATCTCGGGCGGCGCTTCAATCGTGGGTGTTGCGGAAATGAGCCCCGCTTTATGGATTCCGCGCGGCGCGTAATATCCTTGGCGCAATGTCAGAAGGCACATCGCGGAAATTACGTAGGTCGTTCCATCAATGCCGAGAATTCCGGCGAGGCCCGCGCGTTCGTAAATAAATCCGACCAGCGCCCCCGCCACCGCCATTCCGCCTTGCACGGCAATGAGCACAGTGGCATTGGCCGTTATCAATTTTTCCTGCGGGACGAGTTCCTGGATCAACGCATTTGTGGTCGACCAATAAATCGCGAATCCCACGCCCAAAAGCAAAACCATCGAGTACAGTTCCCACAACTCCAGGCGTCCCGCATAGGCCAGCGCGGCCGTCCCAAGAACGACCGCCGCCCGCGCTGCGTCGATGATGATCCCCAAGTACCGCCGGTCCACGCGGTCGATGAGCACTCCTCCGAATGGAGGCACCACCAGCCCCGGCAGCGTCACCAGGATCACGATCAGGCTGACCTTCACCGTGGAGTGGGTGACGCCTAGAACGTACCAGGTCACGCCGGCAAAGTTCATCCCCGTCCCAAACAGTGACACCAGCATCGCCACGAAGAAAAAGGGGAATCCGGGAACGCGAAAAAGCGCTTTCCAGCTGTTGGCTGATGGATGGTCCGGGGCCATTTCAGAATCGAGAGCCACTCTTCGGCATCTGCGGCAAGTTTAGCGGCAATGTCGCTCCAGGTCCAAGAAAATGAATCCTTTTGCCGCAAAATCAACACGTAAAGAAAAGATTCGTTGGCACGATCAGCCCAGCCAAGCTCTTCCATCGCCCTGGCGCAATAGCTTCAAGCCCACTGAATCCACGCTGGTTGCGGTAGTTAACGCACTCTCTACGAATGGTTTATGCCTTCTTTAGAAGCAAAAAGATATTTTAAGCCCCTTTAACCGTGTGCCCTCGCGCGCAGGAAGGATGCGGCAAATGTTGACCGAGCAGCTTCAACCGGGCGAGCGATTCGAGTACTTCCGCATCGAGGCCTTCGTCGTGCGCACCTGCATGACCAGCATCTATCGCGCCACGGACCTCAGAACCGGGCAACTTGTGGCCATCAAGATCCCGCATCCTGAACTCGAATGCGACCCCGCGTTCTACAGCCGCTTCCAGCGCGAACGGGCCATCGGCAAAAAGCTCCAGCATCCCGGCGTCGTGCAAACGATCGACAGCGGAGATATGGATCAGCTTTGCATCGTGATGGAATGGATTGACGGGCGGTTCTTGCGCGAAATTCTCACCCGGGAAGGAAGACTTTCTGTCGAACGCGCGACCCGCATCGCCCTCGGAGTCTGCGAGGCGCTCGACTACATTCACGGCCAGGGAGTCGTGCACCGCGACCTGAAGCCGGAAAACATCATGGTCGGCGTAGGCGACAGCGTCAAGCTCATCGATTTCGGCATTGCCGCCGCGGAAGGCATGCGCCGCCTCACCTTTTCCAAACTTTCCAACGCCATGGGCACTCCCGATTATATTTCGCCCGAGCAAATCAAGCGCAAGCGCTGCGACGCGCGAAGCGACGTCTACGCCCTCGGCGTTATTCTTCACGAAATGCTGACGGCGCAAACCCCCTTCAACGGTCCGAATCCGTTCGCCGTGATGAACGACCGGCTGGTAAACGATCCGCCGCCCGCGCGCGAAATCAATCCTGAAATCTCCGCGCAAATGCAGGAGATTCTGTATCGCGCCATGGAGCGCGATCCGGAAAATCGCTACTCGTGTGCGCGGGAATTTGCCGCCGTGCTGGCCCACCCGGAAAGCGTCGAGGCCGTGAACCGCTCGACGCGCAAGGAACGCAAGCCCGCGCGCCTTTCCTTTGTGAAAAGAATCCTGTCCTACACCATGCTACTAATGATTCCCGTCGTGATCCTGACGCTGGTCCTGCTCGTCACGCGCGCCAAGTAATTCCACGCCCCGCCGCCACGCCGGGAACCAACGCACCCAAACTTCGGCGGATTACTCTTTCCGCATCGTGGTACTCCCGGTCCATAGCCAATATCCACTCCTTCCGCAAGCCTAGAGGGAGCACCTGTACGCCTTCGCGGGACCGGAATGTAACTCAAGGAGGAACCCATGGCGCGGAGCCCAATTCTCATTGTAGTGTGTGCGCTGGCCCTGGTCGCTTGCTCCTCCGCTCGCGCGCAAGATTCGCAACCCTCTTCGCCCTCGCTCGGCGACCTGGCAAGGCAGGCCCAGAAAGATAAGGACAAAGATAAAGCCAATAAGACCGCCGCGAAGGTCCTCACCAACGACGACCTCCCTTCCGGCTCAAGCCGCGACCCCTCCGCGCTCGGCCCCGGATTCGATCAACTCTCGATGCAGCCGCAGCCGGCCGGAAGTAAGACCGGCGCAAACCCTTCGCCGGCAGAGAAGCTCGCCAAGCTGGAAGCCTTTATCGCCCAGGTGGAATCCATGGACCGCGCCACACTCGTGCGCAGTGTGATGAAAGGCAATGACGCCGATTTTCCGGGCCGCGCCAAATGGGAGGACCGCTTGGTCGCCGCCAAGGAGACTTACGTAGTGCAGTTCCGGGAGCTGATACAAAAGGCCAAACAAATCGTGGCCGACTCCGATAGCCTCAAGGGCACCCAGGACCCCAACGACCCTCGCGTGAAGGAAATGGGCGCCAGGTTGCAAAATCTGATTCGAGATGCCGTGCAGACCAATGCGGCGCTGCAAGCCGTAGTCATCGAGGGCCGAGACCTGGCCGCCCAGCCGGCCGCGCACTAGTCCTCATTTCGCGACGCCGATCGGGAGAATGGCGTTCCCGGGTAACGTCACAGACCGCCCCCCCCAAAGTTTTATTCTTTCCCCGGCAGGACCACCTCATAAAACGACGCGCACAACGCGAGCTGTTTCTTCGGTCTCTGTGGATCGTAAAAAATCGGCACGTTCATTCCCACGGAGAGCTTCTGTGAGCCGTCCGCCGCGCCGCGAATGAAATGTTCGCCCAGGGGTGTGGTGAACTCGTAGCGAATGTTCGGACCGTTCCGCGCCATCCACTGTTTGGTCACCTGCGCCATGGCCATTTCTCCCTCGGCGAGAAGGGCCTTCTGCCTTCCGACCACGTTCAGCATCACGAGGGCAAACGCCACGATGAAGGCAATGGAAAGAGCGTACGTCGGAAACTGCGATGGCCCCGCGTACTGCCCGCCCGCTGTCCGTTGCACCACCATGCCGGTGGCGGCGTAA
Source organism: uncultured Acidobacteriota bacterium (assembly GCA_963813185.1). Taxonomy (GTDB): domain Bacteria; phylum Acidobacteriota; class Terriglobia; order Acidiferrales; family UBA7541; genus Palsa-360. The sequence continues at coordinate 208,426 of CAWEYA010000013.1, read as the reverse complement.
ATCCCCACGGAAGCCAGCAGGGCTGTCAAGACCACCATCGCGATTATTTTTCCACGGCGGCTGATCCGCACAGGCCGCGGCCGCGGCAGCTCGGCCAGAATGCGGCTCATCTCCTCATACGGTCCCGAGACGCCTCCGCCATGCGCTCCGCTCGAGCTTCGCTCGTTTTGAAATGACGCTGTCACAGCTGCCTCCCCGGACCATTTCCGAACGCCCCAATCCGGATTTTTCCATTCAGCACGAGTACCACGAAGGATGCAGGTTTTTTGTTGCGCCGGCGTCTCGCCGGCAATTTTTCTCATCTTCACAACCCGAAAAGAGCCGGCGAGACGCCGGCGCTACGATACATCCCGCGCCATGTCAATCACATCGTGTGCCCCTAAGCGCTGGGTCCTTGGTGCAAAATGCGGATCAAAAATTCCCCTGGTTCGGGCTAAAGGGGCTCGCCAAGTACTTCAGCGATTGCGCCTCGTTCTTCGTTGGAAGAATTTTGTCCGGGTCCAGCCGCACCATCACGTAGTGGATGTGATCGTCAATTTTCGTGAACCAGTGCCCGGTTCCCGCCGGGATGATGATCATGTCGCCGGCCTTCAGTTCATGAACTTCCGGATTCTTGATCGAAGCGGCGCTAAAGCCGGGACCATTCTGCTCGCGCACGGTTTTCAACGTGCTCGGCCGCGGCTTCGGGTCCACCAGGTCCGGCCCCGTCAGAAGCGTCGCCGAGCCGTCGATCACGTAATAGACCTCGCTTACCTGCTCGTGCTCGGCCACCGCTTCCGCCACAATATTTTCCGCGCCCGTTGCCTGACCGAGCTTGCCGCGGTAAATGCTCCCGATGCCCACTTGCACCTTTCCGACATCCACTGAGCGCACCTGCTGATCCACGAGCTTGTGCTCGATGGCCCGCTGGTTATAGCCGTCCAGCTCGCTCTTGGGTACATACGCGGCCGGGCAGTGATTGCACGTGGGCTTCGGTTCCACTTCCTGAGCGAGCGCCGGGAACACGGCCATCACAGCGCTCAGCACCAAAACCTTCAAGGCGATTCTTTGTTTTCTCATTTGGCGTTCTCCTCGGAAATATTTTTCAGGCTGCATCGGATCCGGTTGGACTTATCTATACATGAATTTCGCTCAGGGTGGTCGGAAAAAACTGCTCGGCCAGATTCTGCCCCATTCTTCGTGTTTCGCAAAGTCTATGGTCGTCCCGATGACCCTTATTCACTCGGAGTCGTGACCAGATTACCGGAAGCCAATTTGGCGTTCCTTTCCGACCTGCCGCTCAGCGCAATTCGCCTTATGATGTAGCGATGCCTCCATTGATCGAGCTGCGTGGGCTCACCGTCGAGATTCCTACTCCGTCGGGATGGATTCGTCCGGTGGACGATGTTTCGTTTGCGCTCGGCGCGGGCGAATCGCTTGGACTTGTCGGGGAATCGGGCAGCGGGAAATCGATGCTCGCGCTGGCGCTCATGGGTTTGCTGCCGCCGGGCGCGCGCGTGGCCGGCGAAGCATGGTTCTCCGGCCCCTCCGGCCTCGGGGCAAGCGCGAATGGCGCTTCGGGAGCGGGCGTGAATTTGTTCACACTCTCGGAACGCGAACGCATTGGCGTGCGCGGGCGCGACATCGCCATGATTTTTCAGGAGCCCATGACCGCGCTCAATCCCGTGATGCGTGTGGGCGCGCAAATCGCCGAAGCGATTCGCGCGCATCATGCGGGACTTTCGCGCGAGGAAGTCGGCCGCTGCGTCGTCGCGGCGCTCGAACGCGCCGTCGTGCCCGAGCCCGCCATGCGCGCGCGCCAATATCCGCACCAGCTCTCGGGCGGCTTGCGGCAGCGCGCCATGATTGCCATGGCGCTCGCCGGTGACAATGGAAATGCACCGCGTCTCCTTATCGCCGATGAACCAACCACCGCGCTGGACGTCACCGTGCAAAAACAAATTCTCGAACTGCTCGCCCGGCTGCGGCGCGAGCTCGGCCTCGCGTTGCTCTTCATCACGCATGACCTCGGCGTCGTCGCGCAGGTGGCCGATCGCATCGCGGTCACCTACGCGGGGCGCATCGTAGAGGAAGGCCCCGCGCGCGAAGTGCTCGAGCGCCCGCGGCATCCTTATACGGCGGGCTTGCTGCGCGCTTCGCCACACCTCGTGCGGCACAAACTCGAGCCCATTCCCGGTACGGTTCCACCGCTCAACGCGCTTCCTCCGGGTTGCGCGTTTGAGCCGCGCTGCCCGCTGCGCGTTGCCGAATGCGCCGCGGCCATGCCCGAACTGAGCGCCGCCGGCCCCGGGCATCGCGCGCGCTGCATCCTGGTTGCGGAAACCAATGAGAAAATCGCAAAATGAATTTAGTGGCGCATGCTTCAGCTTGTGGGTTTTGGTCCTTGCAAGAACAAACCCCGAAGGTTGCCCTTCGGTTCTCAGGGTGAAAAGCTTGCGCCACTGAATTCGCCATTCCCTTCATCGCCTGGAAGAACAAGGAAGCAAGATAACAATGACCCCTGACTCGACCCAACACGACAAAATCCGCGAGCGCTTCACCGAGACCGCCGACGTTTTTGCCCGAAACACGCGCCGTTTGCGAACCGAGGAAGCCGAACGGCTCGCCGAACGCGCCACGGCCGGACTGGCCAACGCGGACAAGCTGCTGGCCATCGATCTCGCATGCGGCCCCGGCACGTACACGCGCCCGCTGGCCGCTCGCGTTCACCGCGCGATCGGCGCGGACCTGACTCCGGCGATGGTTGAAAAAGCGCGCGCCGAAGCCGCGCGCGACGCCATCGCCAACATCGAATTCGTCTGCGCCGATATTTATGCTTTGCCCTTTGCCGACGGCGCCGCCGGAATCGTTTCCTGCGGCTACGCGTTTCACCACATGGCTGATCCGGCGCGCGCCCTGGCCGAAATGGCGCGCGTGCTCCAGACCGGAGGCCGCGTCGCCATCACCGACATCATCGTGCGCGAGGGCTGCGACGCCGCGTTTCAGAATGCCGTCGAGCGCGTGCGCGATCCTTCTCATACCATTACACAAAGCGCCGCGAATTTCCGCGCCCTGATTCGGAATCTGGGCCTGCGCGTGGTCTCCGAACATGTTCACGACAACTGGCACGATTTCGACGTCTGGATGGGAAATGCCGGCAAGCCTCCCGGGGACCCTGTCTACGTGCAAACGCGCGGCATGATGGAGAGTCACATCGGCAACGATGACTTTGGCTTCCGCCCGCGCCGCTCGGATAAAGTTCCGAGCGGCCTCGAATTCATGCACACAGTTCTGTTGCTGATCGCGGAGAAGCTGGAATGATAAACGCTCCTGTAGGGACTGGCCTCAGCGAATCCGGCTTCGGCCCCAGTGCGCTGAAAGCCGATTCTTGTGGGGCACGGTTTCAACCGTGCCGTAAGGCATTCGGAATGAACTCGGCTTTAGCCGCTGGCTTGACGGGCGACGCAATCTGATGCCTGCCCCGCTCCTCGAAGCGCGCCATTTGCGGAAGACGTTCTCCGCTCCGGCACGCGCGTTTGCCCTGGGCACGTCGCGACCCAACGGCGGCGCGCGCGCCCGCGTTATCGCCGTGGATGATGTAAGCCTCGAACTCGCCGCGGGCGAAACGCTGGCCATCGTCGGCGAATCCGGCAGCGGAAAAACAACGCTCGCGCGCATCCTCTTGCGCCTGATCGAGCCGGACTCCGGCGAATTGCTGCTCGACGGCCGCGATTTTCTCGCCGCGCACGGCGCGCAATTGCGCGCTCTGCGGCGCGAGATGCAAATGGTGTTTCAGGATCCCTTCGCGTCGCTCGATCCGAAAATGCGCGTGGGAGCCATCGTCGCCGAGCCGCTTGAAATTCATGAGCCGCAGCTTGCCCGCGCCGAACGCCGCGCTCGCGTCGTCGAAATGTTGCGCGCCGCCGGCCTCGGAGAAGACTCGCTCGCCCGCTACCCCCATGAATTTTCGGGCGGCCAGCGCCAGCGCATCGGTATCGCCCGCGCTCTCGTGCTCCGCCCGCGCCTCGTCGTGGCCGACGAACCGGTTTCCGCGCTGGACGTTTCCGTCGGCGCGCAAATCCTCGAGCTGCTGCAGAATTTGCAACGCGATTTCGCGCTCACGTACTTGCTGATCTCGCATAGCCTGCCCGTCGTCGCGCAACTTGCCACGCGCATCGCCGTGATGCAGGCCGGACGCATCGTCGAAACCGGCCCCGCCGCGCAGATTCTTACCGCCCCCGCGCACCGCTACACACAATCCCTCATCGCTGCCATTCCGACGCTACCAGCGGGCTAGAAGTCAGTGGCGCATGCTTCAGCTTGCGGGTATTAGTCCTCGCAACTTCGAAAACCCGCAAGTTGAAGCATGCGCCACTTCACATGCCCCCTCGGCAATCGCCGCACTGTCCTGATAGACTTGAGCCACATGGATTTTCATTTCGAAATTTTGAAGACCGATCCGACCGGCGCGCGGCTTGGACGCCTCACGACGCCGCACGGCGTGATTGACACGCCCGCGTTCATGCCGGTGGGCACGGCCGGGACGGTGAAGGGCCTCACGCAACAGGCGCTCAACGAGCTTGGCGTGCAGATTCTGCTCGGCAACACGTATCACTTATATCTGCGTCCCGGCCACGAAAGGATTCGCCGGCTTGGCGGCCTGCATCGCTTCATGTCCTGGCCCGGTGCGATCCTGACTGATTCGGGCGGCTTTCAAGTGTTCAGCCTCGCCGATTTGCGCAAAGTGACCGGTGACGGCGTCGTTTTCCGCTCGCACCTGGACGGTTCCGAGCATTTTCTGACGCCGGAAAAATCGATCGAGATCCAACAGGCGCTGGGTTCGGACATCGCCATGGTGTTCGATGAGTGCATCGAATATCCCGCCGATCGCGAGCGCGCGGCAGGCGCTGTGAAGCGCACAACGGAGTGGGCGCGCCGCTCTCGCGACTACGCCCCCATCAACGGAGAAGCCTCGACCAATCCAGGTCAAGTCCTGTTCGCCATCGTGCAGGGTGGCACGCACGCCGACCTGCGCCGCGAGAGCGCACGCCAACTGGTGGACCTCGATTTCCCCGGCTACGCGGTGGGAGGCCTCGCCGTCGGCGAACCCCACGCGCTATCGTGCGAGATGGCCGCGGCCTCCACCGAAGAGCTCCCCAAGGACCGCCCGCGCTACGTCATGGGTGTGGCCTTCCCCGAGCAGCTTGCCAATTATGTCCGTTGCGGAGTGGACATGATGGATTGCGTCCTGCCGACGCGCAACGCGCGCAACGGCTGCCTCTTCACCAGCACCGGCCGCGTGAACATCGGGAACGCGATTTATGCCGACGATCCGCGCCCGCTCGATGAGCGCTGCTCCTGCATGGTCTGCCGCGCCTACTCGCGCGCTTACTTGCGCCACTTGTTTCAGGCCAACGAAATCCTGGCATCCATCTTGAACTCCCATCACAACGTTGCATTTTTCCTTGACATTATGGGCAAGATTCGACAGGCTATCGCGTTCGGGGAACTGGCGGAATTCTCCTCGGAGTTCCAGTCGCGCATCAAAGCGGGTGAACCCTAAGTAGCACGGACTTTTTACCCTGAATCGTATGAACGGCAGTCTGTGGTTTTTTTCTCAGGGATCTCGAATCGCGCGCAGGGCTACGCCATCGCACGGAACGATTCAGGCAACGGATCAGGCGGGCCCGGAACTTCGCTGTGAACTTCGTGGTCCTGCTCCATTCAGCGGCCCCGCTTGGCGGGGCCTATTTTGTCCGCGGCCGTTCGCCAGGGAAGAATCATAACGGGAGGATGGGGTCGCAGCGATGTTCTTGTTGTCGGTACGGGAAAATCTGTCTTTGATGGCGCAGAGCGCGGGCGGAAATTCCTTATTGCAGCTGCTGCCGATTCTGGCCATCATGGGCATTTTCTACGTGCTGCTGATCCTCCCCGCGCAGCGCCGCCAGAAGAAGACCCAGGAAATGATTAACGCCCTGAAAAACGGCGACAAGGTCATCACCAACGGCGGCTTGTTTGGAACGATTGTGGGGATCGAGGGTGATTCGATCCAGCTTCGCATCGCCGATCAGGTCAAGGTAAAAGTCCTGCGTTCCGCGGTGTCCGGCCTGCAACCAGATAGCAAGGAGGATTCGTAGGGCCGGGGTCGGGTGTGGGCTCTACTTGTTTACCCTGAATTCAGAAGGGGAGCCCGCCAAAAAACGATCCGCTCCGTTTATTTTGACGGGTCATAAAGCTTGCACCCGTGGAGTCCTGAGCCAGTTCAAGCCATGACAACAAATCTCAAGTGGAAAGCGCTCTTTATCGCAGCCGTTATCCTCGCCTGCATCATAGGTCTGGTGGGGCGGCCGGATTTCCCTCCCAAGTCCTGGGCCGGGATTAAGTCGAATTTTTCGGACAGCATCAAGCTGGGCCTGGATTTACAGGGCGGCACGCACCTGATACTGCAGGTGCAAGTGCAGGAGGCCATCAGTCAGGAGACGGATCAGACGCTCGACCACATCACGACCCTGCTTCGGGACAAGGCCGTTCGCTACGACGAGATTCGAAAGCTGAGCGACACCCAGATTCTGGTGCACAACATCGCTTCCGAGCAAGCCGGCGCCGCCCGCAATCTAATCAACGATCAATTTCCTGATTGGGATGTTTCTCCTGCTCCCGGCGAACCCTCCGGCTATCTCGTAACCATGAAGCAGACGCGCATCGTAAACATCCAGCAGCAAACCATGGATCAGGCCGAGGAAACGATTCGGCGCCGCATTGATGCCCTGGGCTTGACCGAGCCTCTTGTCGCTCCTTATGGCCAGGGAGATAACGAAATCATCGTCGAGCTCCCCGGTGAAGGCGATCCCAACCGCGCCAAGAGCGTCATCCAGGCGGGCGGACAGTTGGAACTGCACCTGGTTATGGACACCACCGCGTACCAGTCCGAGGCGGCGGCTTTGGCTGCGCACGGCGGCGTCTTGCCGCCGAACGCGCAAATCGTTCAGGGAAAGAGTTCGGCATCGGGCGGCCAGAGTGCCGGCGAGAGTTGGTATGTCATTGACCGCGTGCCCGTTGTTACCGGGCGTGACCTGCGCAGCGCGACCGCTGTGCGCAGCACGAAAAACATCGGCTTCTATGATGTGGACTTCACGCTTTCCACCGAAGCCGGCCGCCGGTTTGGCCCCTTCACCGAACAAAACATCGGCAAGCAGCTGGGCATCGTCCTCGAGCACAAACTCCAGACCGCTCCGGTCATCAACGGCCGCATTGACGACACGGGCGTAATTGAAGGCCAGTTCGGCGAGCAGGAAGCCAACGATCTTGGCCTGGTCCTTCGTTCCGGAGCGCTGCCCGCGTCCATCAAATACCTCGAAGAGCGCACGGTCGGTCCCTCCCTCGGAGCGGACTCCATCCGTCACGGCGTGCAGGCTTCGATCATCAGCCTGATCGTGGTGATGATGTTCATGGTTGTTTACTACCGCTTGTCGGGCATCAACGCCGTGGTGGCCCTGATTCTCAATCTTGTCCTGCTGCTCGCGGCTCTGGCGTATTTCGGCGCCGTGCTGACCTTGCCCGGCATTGCCGGCGTGATTTTGACGATTGGTATGGGCGTCGATTCCAACGTGCTGATTTTCGAGCGTATTCGCGAAGAGCTGCGCGCTGCAAAAGCGCCGGTTTCCGCCGTGGACATTGGATTCAAGCGCGCCTTCCTGACGATTATCGACACGCACGTGACCACCATCGTTTCGGCCGCATTTTTGTTTTTGTTCGGAACGGGTCCGATTCGCGGTTTCGCCGTCAGCTTGGCCGTCGGGTTGCTCGCGAACCTGTTTACGTCGGTCTACGTGTCGCGCGTCATTTTTGACTGGCACTTGGCCAAGATGCCCCGCGAGGCCGAACTGAGCATTTAGTAGCGCGGGCTTCAGCCTGCGGGTTTTGGTCCTAGCAAGGACGAACCCCCGAATGCTGCCCTTCGGTTCTCAGGGTAAAAGCCAGCGCCACAAAGGTAATTTTTTCGAAACAGTGCGATTTCGGGAACAAATCCAGGATCGTTGGTGTCCAACTCTAACGGGTCAGAGTGAGCATGAATTTCTTCAAACAGGTTGATCTGGATTGGATGGGCAAAGCCAAGTACTTCTTTGGCTTATCCTTTCTCTTGCTCGCCGCCGGCGTGGCTTCCATCCTGGCCCATGGCGGGCTGTTCTATGGCATTGATTTTAAAGGTGGTACGGTTGTAGATGTACGCTTTGCAGGCCCTCCTCCCATGGACACCCTGCGTGCCGGGCTGGCAGCTCAAGGGATCGGAAATAGCACCATTGTTCCTGTCAGCGATCTCACCACTTCGAACGGAAACGAAGTTTTGATCAACCTTGAAGAAAAGGGCCAGGGCGCCGAGGCGCTGGATGCCGGTAAGACGGCCATCCTCAATGCCCTCCATGCCACGCTCGGCGCGGGCGAAACGGGCAAGCAGGATTTCAACGCGGCCGGCGCGGATACCATCGCGGAAATTTTGACGCGCAAAGACCCGTTGGCGTTGGGGACGGCCGCCGCCGATCGTTACAACCAGCTTGCGCGCCAGCTGACCACGTATCGTGACCGCGACCACCGCGGCATTGTAACCGACCTGGGCCAGCTTTCCGCTGCGGGCGCAAATGCAAATGTGATCGCCGCTCTGCGCGATTCCTTCTACACCAGCACGTTCGCCATCATCAACGTCGAGATTGTTGGTCCGAAAGTCGGCTCTGAACTGCGCCGTCAAGCTGTCGTGGTAACACTGTATGCGCTGGGCGGAATGCTGGTTTATATTGCATTTCGGTTCGAGTGGGTGTACGGTGCTGCCGCTGTGCTGGCGGTGTTTCACGACGTCCTGATTACGCTGGGCCTTTTTTCCATCTTTCACTTTGAGATTTCGCTGACGGTAATTGCGGCGCTGTTGACCCTTGTCGGCTACTCGATGAACGACACAATCGTGATCTTTGACCGCATCCGTGAAAACGCGCGGCTCATGCGCCGCGAGCCGTTTAAGGCTATCGTGAATCGCTCCATCAACCAGACTCTTTCGCGCACCATCCTGACCAGCGGCCTGACGTTTCTTACCGTGATGGTCTTGTTCCTGATGGGCGGCCAGGTATTGCGCGCTTTTTCCTTTGCATTGGTGGTCGGAATTCTGGTAGGAACGTATTCCAGTTTTGGAATTGCCGCACCCTTGGTGGTGGCCTGGAACCAGTGGAGAGGCCAGGGCGCAGCAGTGGTTGCATCCGGAACCGCAGCCGGCACTAAACTCCGGAAGACCTAGGGACGGGCGCGGGCCCGCCGCGGCGGACCCGCTCTGAAAATTTTCCAGGGTGCTTTCCGGTAGGAGGGACATACGATGTTTGATGATCTGCTCGAATCTACAGTGGAAAAGAAAAAAACAAACAAGGGCTGGAGCGTTGTTCTCTCCGGCATTGTGCAGGCCCTCATTCTTGGCATCTTGATCCTGATTCCTTTGATCTATACCGAGGCGCTTCCGAAGGCGATGCTCTCGACTTTGCTGATCGCCCCGCCTCCCCCTCCCCCACCGCCTCCTCCGCCGGCGCCGGTGAAGACCATCGTCAAGCCGGTGGCGCGCTTGATCCAATCCGGAAAACTGATGCAGCCGCGCGCCATTCCCAAGGAAGTGGCGGTGTTCAAGGAAGCCGAGCTTCCTCCCGACGTGATTAACAATAGCGGCCAGACCGGCGGCGTGTTCGGCGGCATTCCGGGTCAGGGCATGGTCTCTGCTATGGCTCCGCCTCCACCGAAGCCGACAGCTCCCACGCGCGTCAAGCAGGGCGGTAACGTAACGGCGGCTTCGATCATCACACAGACCAAGCCGCTCTATCCGCCTCTGGCGCGGCAGGCGCGCATTCAGGGCAACGTGGTTCTTCACGCGATCATTGACAAGGACGGCAAGGTTGCCCAGCTCGAAGTAATCTCCGGTCACCCGCTTTTGGTGCAAGCGGCTTTGGATGCCGTGAAGCAGTGGCGCTACAAACCGACGCAGCTGAACGGCGACCCGGTGGAAGTCGACACGACGATTACAGTCACGTTTACGATGGGTGGTTAGGTTTTGTGCAGGACGGCGGCTTGGGGAGCGGTCTTCAATGCGATTGAAGCCCGCGAATTGAGGCCGCCAATCAGGGAGTCGGCCGGGACCGGCAACACCGGTTCCGGCCCGCAAGTTTCGAACGAAATAAAAAGGAGCGAATCATATGCTTGGTAATCTAGCCGTATGGGCATTGAACCTGGTTGTCCTGCAGGGCCAGTGGGATCTGAGGACAATGTGGGGCAGTATGAGTATCATCGCGAAAGTGGTTGTGGGCATTCTGTTCCTTCTGTCCGCGTGGTCGCTCGGCGTCATGATCGACCGCGTGCTGATGTACAGCGCGGCGCGCAAACAGTCCCGCGTATTCGTTCAACAGGTAGCCGGAGCGCTGCGGGAAGGCAAACTCGACGAAGCCATCTCCATCGCCGAGCGCAACAAGAAGAGCCATATCGCCAAGGTAGTTGCCACAGGCCTTTCCGAATTTCAATCCGCTTCTTCGCAGGTCGCTGACACGGAAGTGATCGAAGCCGCCAAGCGCGGCCTGGATCGCTCGGTCGCGATCGTGCACGCCGAGATGAAGCGCGGCCTCTCCGGCCTCGCCACCATCGGCTCGACCGCGCCGTTCGTCGGACTGTTCGGCACCGTGGTCGGCATCATCAACGCGTTCAAAGGAATCGAGACCACCAAGGCTACCGGGTTGTCGGCGGTCGCCGGCGGAATTTCCGAAGCGCTGGTCACTACCGCGCTTGGGCTGCTCGTGGCCGTGCCTGCCGTGTGGGCGTACAACTATTTCACCAACAAAGTTGAGGCGTTTGACGTCGAAATGGACAACTCCTCAATGGAGCTGGTGAACTATTTCATTACGCGCCGTGCAGGCGGAAAGAAGTAACCCATGTCATACAAGCCAAGCGTCGGCCCGCAGATGGCGGCGCCGAACGTGATTCCGATGGCGGACATTATGCTGGTGCTGTTGATCATCTTCATGGTGGTCACGCCCATGCTCTCCAAGGGCTTGACGGTGGAGTTGGCCAAGGTCAACAACCCTTCCGACATGCCCGATGCCGACAAGGACGACGCAATCATTGTCGGTATTTCGGCGAGCGGGGACGTCTATCTTGGCAGCACCAAGTCGGACATCACCCAAATTGCGGACCAGGTTCGGGACCGCATTTCCAACAAGCTGGACAAGACCGTGTTCGTCAAGAGCGACGGTCGCGCCAAGTACGGCGCTGTGGTTAAGGTCGTGGATGAGATTCGCTCCGCGGGCGTCGATAACGTCGGCTTGATTACTGACCGGGCCGAACAGAATCGGCGAGTCGCTCCACCGCCGCCGGCAGGCTAATTGCGGCCGGGAAGCGGGGACGCGCTCCCCGCTTCCCGGTCTTGTTTTTGCTCACTCATCCGTTCCCGTGATCGCATCGGGGACGCGCAATTTGAATTAGGAGCCACGACAATGGGAATGGACGTTGGAGGAAAACAAGGCGGTGCGATGGCGACGATGAACGTCGTCCCCCTGATCGATATTCTTTTGGTATTGATCATCATTTTCATGGTGATCACGCCGCTGACGCCGAAAGGTCTGGACGCGCTGGTGCCGCAACCCGCGCCGCCAAACCAGCAGCAGCAACCGCAGACTCTGCAGAAGACGATCGTCGTGCAAATTCTCGACACCGGAAAATTGAAGATCAACGATGAGGACGCCACCTGGGATTCGCTGGGGCCGCGCCTCACCGACGTATTCAAAGAGCGGGCCGAGAAAGTCGCCTTCGTCAAGGGCGATGACGCGGTCCGGTTTGCCGATGTCGCCAGAGCGATCGACGTCATGCGGGGTTCCGGGATCGACAAGGTTGGATTGATCACTGCCAATCTCGAAGCGGGGAAGTAGGTTACTGGCGGTTGCCGGCCCGGCCTGCTTTCGGGAATGCCGGTTTTTTTTGCCCTCTAAGAATAAATAATGTTGCTTTGATCCAAGGCATTGCTGGTGTAGAGTGTGCGGCTGTGGCCTGTGCCTCGAAGGATTTGTGTGGCGCGGGAAATTGGGTGCGAGCTCCGCTATCGTGTTGGACTTGTCAGGTGGCGCGCGGAGCCGGCCGGAACGATCATGAACGGCTTTGTTTATCGTAGTTCGGCCGTTGCAAGCATAGGTAACTTCACTACCCTCACGGGGGAAAACAAAATATTCGCGGGGACGGATTGTTTGCCATGAATCCTTTTGCGCATTTTCGGCATTCCAATAACAAAAATACCATGGCACTGTTTGCGGTGGCCATGATTGCAGTGAGCTTTGGCGCCTCGGGCTGCGCCAAGCTGAAGGCTCGCGATGACCTGAACAAGGGCGTTGCCGCCTACCGCGATGGCAAATATGACCAGGCCATCGAGTTCTTCAAGGATGCGAAGGACAATGATCCGACGCTGACCAATGCCCGCCTGTATCTGGCCACGGCCTACGCGACGCAATACATTCCCGGCGCGCCGTCGGACGAAAACATCCGCATGGGCCAGGCCGCGGTGAAGGAATTCCAGGACGTGCTCTCCGCGGACCCCAACAACATCTCGGCGATCGACGGCATCGGTTCCATCCTCTTCAACATGGCCGGAACTCCCTATACGCGGTCGCGCTTCGAGGAATCCAAGACCTACCACTTGAAGCACATCTCCCTGAAGCCGGAAGATCCCGAACCCTACTATTGGATCGGCGTCATTGACTGGACGCTCTCTTATCGCTCCAACCTCGAAACTCGTGGCACCTGGCGCCTGGCGCACCCCGGCAAGCCCCTCAAGGACGACGACCCAATGCCCCCCGATGTCCGCGAAGCCTATATCAAGGAAAACGGCCAGATGATTGACGAGGGCATTGACGACCTCAAGAAGGCTATTGAGCTGCGCCCCGAATATGACGACGCTATGGCCTATCTGAACCTTCTCCTTCGCCGCAAGGCCGATGAAGCCTCCAGTCCGGACGAACGCGCGTCCTTACTGAAGCAGGCCGACGATCTCGTCGAGAAGGCCAAGGAAATCAAGCAGAAGAAAATGGAAACCCCGGCCAAGTCCTGACGGATGCAAGGCCGGATCATTTAAGTTTAGAAAACGAAGCGGCCGAAAGAGGGCCGCTTTTCGTTTTGCGCATGACGGCTGTCCAGCCTCGCACAGATTTTCCCATCCCTGCTTTTACATGTACCTCTGGCGTCCGAGTGTTTTTTCTTCGCGCTGCCATCCTTTGGTTTGGTATGCTGCGCAAATTATGCGCCTTTGCCTGGGTCTGTTCTTTCTGGCCGCCTTATCCGGTCCTGTCTTTGCACAAGGCGTACATCCTGTAGCCGACCGCCTCGCCGATCAGAACGCGCTTTTCGAGGAGCAGTACGAGTCGGATCTGCGCAATTTTCCCCAGCGTGCCACCGCGCGCGGCGACTACCGCTATAACGATAAGCTGGCCGAATACTCGCTCGACGCCATCGCCCAGCGTCAGAAGGAAGATCAGACCTTCCTTCGCCGGCTGCAAGCCATCCCGACGACCGGCTTTTCCGGCCAGGACCAACTCTCGCACGATCTCCTCACTCGAGTGCTCCAGCAGCGCATCGTCGATTTCGACCTCAAAGAGTACGAAATGCCCGTCAACACACAGAGCGGCCTCCATACCAGTCTTGCGGATTTGCCTCTTTCCGTTCCTCTCGACTCTGTCAAGCACTATGAGGACTACATCGCCCGGCTTCACCTGGTCCCGCGCGCCCTAAGCCAGACCGCGGATGTCCTCCGCGCCGGCATGAAAGACAAGCTGATGCCCGTCCGGTTCATCCTTGAGAAAATCCCCGTGCAATGCCAGGGCATCATCGACGCGAATCCATTTCTTCTGCCCACGAAAAAGTATCCTGCGGAGATTTCCCCTGAAGACCAGAAACGCTTGACCCAGCAGATTACCGACGCCGTCAACTCGGATGTGATTCCCGCGTACCGGAGTTTCGCCGCCTTCGTTCGCACGGAATACGCCCCCTCAGGACGCACCACGCTGGCGATCACTTTCCTCCCGGACGGTGAGAAGCGCTACCAAAACGATATCTATAGCCAGACCACCACTCACATGACGCCGGCCGAGATTCATCAGCTGGGTCTTCGAGAGATGGACCGCATCCTGGCCGAGATGACCGCAATCGCCAAGAAAGAGGGCTTTCCTGATCTGGCTTCCTTCCGCGCCTCTCTCAAAAGCAATCCGAAATACATTCCGAAATCCGCGGAACAAATCCTGGACGACTTTCGGCGCGCCATCGATCAGATGCAGCCAAAACTCCTGGAGTTATTCACCCTGCTTCCAAAGTCGCCGGTGACCGTCGAGGCCATACCCGCTTTCCAGGCCAGCGCCGCAACTCACTATGTAACCGGAACACCGGACGGCAAGCGCCCGGGCCGCGTGGTGGTGGCCACTTCCAACTTCGCCGATCGCTCCACCATCGACGACGAGTCGACCGCTTACCACGAAGGGATTCCAGGGCATCACATGCAGCTGTCCGTGCAGCAGCAGCTCGAGGGGTTGCCGAATTTTCGCCTCCATCTCGGGTTTACGGCTTATATCGAAGGGTGGGGCCTGTACGCCGAGCAACTCGGCAAAGAGGTGGGCTTCTACCAGGACCCCGTCTCCGACTATGGCCGCCTCTCCTCCGAACTTTTTCGCGCCGTGCGGCTTGTCGTGGACACGGGAATCCACACGCAGGGCTGGAGCCGCGATCAAGTCGTGGACTTCTTCCGCAAATCCGGCGCGGTCGACGAGCCCACCATTCAGTCCGAAACCGACCGTTACATCTCCTGGCCTGCCCAAGCCCTTGCATACAAGCTGGGCCAGCTCAAGTTCCTCGAGCTCCGCGAACGCGCCCGGAAGGAATTGGGCCCCAAATTTGACCTCCGCGCCTTCCACGACGAGATGCTGAATGGCGGAGCCCTCCCGCTCGATCTCCTCGACGCCCGCACGAATGCCTGGATCGCCCAAGAAAAATCAAAGTAATGGCAAAGCGCGGCCTCCCGGCTCACCCAAGGCACCCCTAAGGCACTTCGGGAACTCTTTTCTCCCCTGGGGCATCAAATAGACATAAAATACATAGAGATGTCTTCGCTCGAAAAGCCGGTAGGACTGTCTTCGCTGGTGGGCGTTGGCGGCAAGACCGAGCGCACCACGCGGGCCCTGCAGGCGCGCTTCCTCGAGCTGATCGAAAAAGTGCGGCAAACTCGCCCGGCGAGCGACATCGAACTCTTGCGGCGGGCCTTTGAATTTGCTGCCGAGCAGCACCGCGCGCAGTTGCGCAAGTCGGGCGACCCCTACCTTTCGCATCCTCTGGAAGTCGCGCACATCCTCGCGGACATGAAGCTAGACATCACCACGCTCTGCGCCGCGCTGTTGCACGACGTAGTCGAGGACACGCGCGTATCCACGCAACGCATCGCCGAACGCTTCGGGCAGGACATCGCCACGCTCGTCGAAGGGGTCACCAAAATCAACCGGCTGGATCTCCTGGCTCCCGAAGCGCGCCAGGCCGAAAACGTCAGGAAAATGCTGCTGGCCATGGTGAACGACGTCCGCGTCGTGGTGGTGAAGCTGGCCGACCGGCTGCACAACATGCGCACGCTCGGTTTCCTGGCCCCTGAAAAACAGCAGCGCATCGCCCGTGAAACGCTCGACATTTATTCTCCCATTGCGCACCGCCTGGGAATGGGTTTGATCCGCGGAGAGCTGGAGGACCTCGCCTTCAGCTACCTCGAGCCCGAGGCATACCAGGAGCTGCAAAATACCGTTGTCGCCAAACGGAAAGAATTCGAAGTTTTTCTCGCGGAATTGAAGGACACCATTCGCAAGCGACTCGAGGAAAACGGAATCACCGCCGAGGTCGACGGCCGCGTGAAGCGGCTGTATTCCATTCACCAGAAAAGTTTGCGCCAGCACCGCACGGTCGACCAGATTTACGACCTGCTGGCCGTGCGCGTGATTTCCGACACGATTCGCAACTGCTACGCGGCGCTCGGCGTGATCCACCAGGTGTGGCGGCCCGTCCCCGGCCGGTTTAAGGATTACATTGCTATGCCCCGGCCCAACCTCTACCAGTCGCTGCACACCACGGTGATTTACTCCGGGCAGACGTTTGAAGTGCAGATCCGCACACAGGAGATGCATCGTATCGCCGAGCAAGGAGTCGCCGCGCACTGGAGGTACAAGGATGGCAAGGACGTCTCCGACGCGGACGATCAGCGCATTTTGTGGATGCGCCAGCTGATCGAGTGGGTCAAGGATATGCAGGAGCCCTCGGAATTCATGTCCACGTTGAAGGTGGACCTGTACCCCGAGGAAGTGTACGCATTCACGCCCAAGGGAAAAGTGCTGGCGCTTCCGCGCGGCGCGACCCCCGTGGATTTCGCGTACGCCGTGCACACGGAAGTGGGCAATCAATGTATCGGCGCGAAAGTGAACGGGCAGATTGTCCCGCTGCGCCATGGCCTCTCCAACGGCGACGTGGTCGAGGTGCTGACGCAAAAGGGCCACGTCCCCAGCCGGGACTGGCTGAATTTCGTGCGCACCTCGCGCGCGCGCAGCAAGATCCGCCACCACATCAACTTCGTGGAGCGTAGCCAGGCGACCGAAGTGGGCCGGCGTTTGCTCGAACGCGAAGCGCGGCAAGTGGGGCGCAGCCTGAAAAAAATTCCAGAGGCGGATCTGTTGCGCGTCGCCACCGAATATGGCTGCGCGAAGGTGGAGGATTTGTTCGCGGATTTGGGCTACGGGAAATATTCGGCGCGGCAGATTATTTCCAATGCGGTGGGCGAGCCCCTGGCGCCGCCCAAGCCCGCGGGAGAGAAGGAAGATCCCTCCGCGCGCCTGGTGTCGACCGTCAAGCGAATGCTGCGCGTGGGCGACCCGGCTCTTCAAGTGGGAGGGCAGAGCGACCTGATGGTCTTCCGGGCGAAGTGCTGCAACCCGATCCCCGGAGATGAGATCGTCGGATACGTGACGCGCGGCCGCGGCGTCGCCGTCCATTCCCAGTCGTGTCCCAACGTCCAGAATTTGCTCTACCAGGTGGAACGCCGCATTGACGTGGAGTGGGGCGGCGCCACCGGATCCACCTATCCCGTCACTCTGTTGATCCGCGCACAGGACCGGCCCGGCATGCTCGCCGACATCACCACCGTCATCAGCGAGACCGGCTCGAACATTCGCACCCTCGGCAGCCATCCCGATAATTTGCACGCTCGCATCGATCTCACGCTGGAAATCAGCGACCGCAAGCAGCTGGAACGCATCACTGCCAATATCCGCAAAATCTCCGGCGTATTCGGCGTGGAACGGCTTTACAACGTGTGAGATCACTGGTAGGACAGGCTTCAGCCTGTCTGCCTTTCGCAATAAAAAATCAAAAGCAGACAGGCTGAAGCCCGTCCTACCAAACCCTCCGGTTAATCTTCCAGGCACATGCCAACTCCACTCTCCGCCAGTTCAGCTAAAATGGAAATATGACCTCTGTGCGCCCCCGTCAATTTAATCTGGCCCGACGCCTGCCGTGTGGATTGCTCCTGACAGCGATGGCGCTGGTCATCTCCTGCAAGCCGGCCGACAAGCCGAACACGGAGCAATCCGAACAGCTGGCCATGTGGCTGGACAGCGTCCCGCAACTGAAGACCCTGAACGTCTCCAACGCCGAGATCGCGGAACTTACCATAGCGCATCAGGCCGGCCTCACCGATCCATCCAGCGTCGTCCTGATCAAGCTGGCGCGCGATCACAAGCTGCCGTTTGCCGACGGGCAGTCCATCGCGGATTTGCTGAACGCCGGTTCGTCCGAAGAAACCGTTCTGGAGCTTGCCCGGCTCAATCAATTGGGTCTGTGGGCCGGTGAGGCCCGCGCCATGCGGCTGGCGGGACTTTCCGACAAGATCATACTGGCCGTCGCGAAACGACGGTCGCAGAGTCTACCGGTAATCTCCGGGCAAAAGCTGGCGGAATTGAAGAACACCGGCGTGCCCGACGCGAAAATCCTGGAAATGATTCAAAAAGGCGACACCGACGGGACCGCCACCAAATACATTGCCCAGCGCGAACGCGCCGCCGGCGGCCATAGCTTCGTGTACCAGGCGCATGCCCGCAAAAAGCACTGAGGACAATTTAGATTTAACGATTTCATTTTGTAGCGGCGCTCTTCCCGTATATCCTCGCGGATTGAAATGAAACCCGGGAGCGTGCGTCTTGCGCCGTTTTGCGAGCGGTCATTGTGAATCCCATGAAACTTGAAATCGTTCAGGTTGGAAATCCCGTTCTGCGCCAGTGCGCCCGCCCGTTGAGCCTCGCGGAAATTCGCAGCCCCGAAATCCGGAAATTAATCAAATCCATGCGAACGTGCATGCACGACGCCCCCGGCGTAGGCCTCGCGGCTCCGCAGTTGGGACTCCCTCTGCAACTTGCGGTTATCGAAGACCGTGAGGAATATCACAAGGAAGTTCCGGAGGCGCTGTTGAAAGAGCGCGAGCGCAGCCCTGTTCCCTTTCACGTCATCATCAATCCGTCGATCGAGGAAATCGGAAACGACCGGGCCGAGTTTTTCGAGGGTTGCCTGAGCCTCTCCGGCTTTACAGCCCTGGTTCCGCGGGCGCGCGCCGTGCGCGTTACCTGCCTGGACGAGCGCGGCCAGCACAGAGTAATCGAAGCTTCGGGATGGTACGCGCGAATCCTGCAGCACGAGATCGATCACCTGGCCGGCACGCTCTACATTGACCGCATGCAGACGCGATCCTTCACCTCAATGGAAAATCTGGCCGCCTTCTGGAAAGGCAAGCCGGTGGAAGAGGTCAAGTCGGAACTCGAACTGAAATCGAGTTAGCCGAATTCTGAAGGTCTCAAAAAGCGAGCCGTCGAGGAATTGCAGCATTTTGTAGCGCCGGCGTCCCGCTGGCGCTACAAAATGCGGGCCCGGCAACTTTTGACCGGCAACCTCTGCCCCGGTAGAATCACTTCATCTTGAACGTGAAACCACTGTTGCCAAAGTTTTTTGCTGCCGCCCTGGGCGCCTGCGCATTTCTCGCGGCCGGCTGCGTCCAGCCCCTTGGCCCGGGCTACCAATTTGCCGATCGCCAGGCGGAGATTCTCGTTTCCGACGCGGCGCCGTCACGGATCCATTTTCACGTCGCCGATGAACTCGAAAACGCCGGCGACCGTCCGCTGCGTTCCCTCGAAGTTCGCTTGCCCGAGGGGCGCGTATTTGGCGAGCAGAACCTGCGCGTGGTCATCGAGGGCGCGGAAGTTTCCGCGCAGCATAGTTCCAAGACCGATGCCCGCATGATGCGCGCCCCTTTCGATCCTCCCTGGCCGCAAAATGAGAAACGCAGAGTTGTCACGGAATGGGATCTGGTGCCGGAATCCTCGGCGCGAGGAACGATTGTCGCATCGGCGGACGGATTTTTTGTCGCCGACGAAACAGCGCTTCCCATCTGGCAGACTCCCAACGGCGTTTTTGCCAGGGGAGGAACGGATCCGGCCAAAGAACTCCTCACCGTATTTGCGCCGCCGGATTTTCGCGTTCTCGCTCCGGGCAAGGCTATGAAGCGCACCATGGACGGGAGTTATATTGCCCAGCGTTTCCTGATCAACCCGGAAATTGATTCCATTCCCTATGTCGTCGCGGGCCGTTATCAGGAAAAGGTCATCCAGGCGCGGCAAGGAGAAGTCCAGTTCTGGACCTTCCGGGCGGTGGACGCCGCGGCGGCGCAAGCGGCGGCGGAGCGAATTTCGTACACTATGAAAACGCTCACGGAATTTTACGGACCGGCTTCCAAAGGGAATGGCGCCGTACGAATCGCCGAGGCCCCGGCCGAATTGCCCAGCGAATTTGGCGCATCACTCGATCCCGGGGCAGTTTCTTTTCCAGAAGGCGCGTTGCTCGATCCGCGAAATTTTCAACAGGGCATGGCGAAAGAGGAAGTATTGCAGCTCGCCGAATATGAACTGGCGCGAACCTGGTTCGGCTGGCGCGTTCGCCCGCGCCCGAAAGCGCAGATTCTGATGGGCCGCGGCGTGGGGTTCTTCGGCCTGGTGATTGCCGCCGAGGGCCGCGGGCCTGGCCAGCGGCAGAGCATGGTCGCGTCCCTCGTCGATCGTTACGACCAGGCGCGCGACGCCGCTCCCGACCAACGGCTGATGGAACCGCCCGCGGGCTATTCTCGCGCCGAGCGCATTTCATCGGGATATCGAGCCGCGCTGTTTTTTGTAGCCCTGGAAGATTTGTGCGGCCACGACAATCTGAGAGCCGCGTTGCGCGAAGTCATTCGCGCCCGCGCGGGCAGCGACACGGGCTATGAAGAGCTCAGGTCCGCCGTGGAATTTGCTTCAGGAAAAGATTTGGGGGAAATGTTTCGTACCTGGCTGGTTCTACCGGGCATCCCCGAAGATTTTCGCGCGCGCTACCAAAAGGCTTCGAGCTCCAGACTTTAGAAGGAGATGATTGGGAGCGGATTTGAGTAGCACAGGCACTCTTGCCTGTGCGGGTTTTGCAATCATTGGTAACGCACGATTGTGTGCAAGTCTCAAAAGCGCAGGGGCAAGAGTGCCTGTGCTACTCGTCTCGAAAGAAACATTCACCAGGAGGATCGCGTGATTGAATCCGTCGCAACCGATCGAGGGCCGAAAGCCATCGGCCCCTATTCGCAGGCCATCCGCGCAAATGGATTTGTGTTTCTCTCCGGACAAATCCCGCTCGATCCTAGCACGCAGCAGGTTGTGGAGGGAGATGCCGCTACGCAGACCCAACGCGTCCTCGAAAATCTGAAGGGCGTCGTGGAAGCGGCGGGATCGTCCATGCAGCGCGTGGTGAAGACCACCGTATTTCTAGCCGACATGAACGACTTCGCCGCGATGAACGACGTCTACGCGCGCTTTTTCGTCACCCACCCGCCCGCGCGCTCGACCGTGGAAGTTTCCAAGCTGCCTCGAAATGTCCGCGTCGAAATCGACTTGATTGCGCTGCTGTAACGCGCCGGACAACCGCCGGCGCCTTATTGGTGGCGCATGCTTCAGCTTGCGGGGGTTTGTCCTTGCAAGAATCAAAACCCGCAAGCTAAAGCATGCGCCGCATAAATCTGAGTTGGGAACTTGAGATGCAACTCGCCCTCCCGGTCATGCGGATGTCCTTGAAAATCAAGCCGAAATTCACGCCACAACTGTAAAGCCCCAATGAAAGCGTGGCCAGAATTCCCGCATCTTTCAGCAATGTTGGTACCTACTTGCCCCAAGACCGCAATTTGTTGCATATTCCGTGGCTGCGGGGGGACGCCGTTCGAACGAAGCCCTTTGATTTTGAACCACCATCCGGGCGAATTCGGCATCTAAGCATGTGGGTACTCGCCTGCTTCAGTTCCTCTTGCCCATTGGATTTCGGTATGCCACAAATCACGGAGTTCGATCCAGCTTGGTCACGGATTTAGTATGGAAAGCGCGAATCTTGGAGTAGATTTGTAGCAGTAAACGCCCTGGCCGAACCTCTGGGGAGGCTGCCTTTGCTTCTTCGCCAGAAGATCAATTTGCTCGTGCCCCGTGAATCTTCCGGGAGGGCCTACTTCTCCGCATGGAGAGAATTCTGGCGGCAAATTTCTTCCGGCGATCAAACGCAATCCCAACAGAAACCTATTTTGCTCGCCCGATCTTTTGACCTGCAACCCTGCTCCCCGGAATTGCACGGAGTCATCGGCAAGCTCAAAACAATCCGGCAAAGAATTCTAGCCAACACGCTTTTGCGCCGATGGACAAAATGGTTCGTGTGGATGTTGATCGCCCTCATCGCGGTTGCGGCAGCTAGCGCCAAACTCGCGGGAGCGCTCTTCTTCATCGTCGTGGTGGCAGCCGTTGGCGCGGCAAGCGTTTTGATTTGGACTTGGCGGAACCGGCCTTCCCGTTACGAAACCGCGCGCCGTCTCGATTCCGCCGCCGGACTCCAAGACCGCATTTCCACGGCGGTCTATCTCGGCGGCATTGCGGATCACGACGGGATTATCGGCGAGCAGCGCAGGGACGCCCTCGCGCATCTTGTGAAAGTGGACTCGCGCGGATTTTTCCCCCTGCAGTGGCCGGGAAATTCCAGGCGAGCTGCAGTGCTTGTTCTGCTCGCGGCCGGATTATTCGCCTATCGCATTCACCACCAGCCGCCGCTCATTTCACTGCTGCAGACCACCGCGCGCTCGCAGCTGGTGCAATCGATTCTTTCCCCCATCGTGCACGCCATGGAGAAAGATCTGCAAAGAACCGTGGCCTTGGTCACCATGAAGCCGGAGGCGACCGGCGAGGAAATCCAGCGCGGCGATGCCGTTTCGAGCAGCGACGATCTGTGGAAAGCCGACGACAAGGCCGCCGGCGCGGAAGGCCAAAAAGACGCGGCCGATGCGGGCGAGGGCGATCAGCCGCAGGACCAGTTGCAGGCGCCGGGCAGCCAGGAGGGCAATCCTTCCGGCGAAGCCCGGCAAGAAAGCAACTCGCAATCGCAAGAAGGCAAGAGTGGAAACGAAAGCGCCGACGACAAATCGCAGGAACAGTCCGAACAGCAGGGGCCGGAAGGGCGTCAATCCCTGGGGCAGTCTCTCATGCAGGCCCTGAAAAACATGATGTCGAACTCGCCGAATCAGCAATCCAACAATCGCGCCGCCCAGAAGCCGAGCGGCCAGGGCACGCCGCAATCGGGCAATTCGCAGCAGCCCGGCGCGACGGAGAGCGACAAGCGCGGCGAATCGCGGGGAAATTCCGACGCCAAGCAAAAGGCCACGCAGACCGCTAGCGAAGGCGCCGGGAGCCAGCAAGGCACGAAAGAGCTGCGCAAGGATCAGGAGACCCATCCGGTCAATGCCATTCCGGACCGCGTCGCGCTGGAGGCCAGCGGTTTTAAGGAACAGACGCGCATGAAAGTCGCGACCGAGACCGGCACGGCGCACCTCGCCGACCGCGGTTTATCGCCCCAGCAGGACGCCGTGGTCAATGGCGCCGAACAGGAAAATATCCCGGCCCGCTACCGATTTTACGTGCAGCGTTATTTTGAACATACCGACAATGGGAAGCAATGAGTTAGAATCTCGGAGAAATCGCACCCAGTTCCAGGGACCGGTCTCTGCCTGCTTACCCTGAGTTGCCAAGGGAAGCGGGCTAGACCAAGGATGGATTCATGACCAGTTCGGTGGGAACGGAAGGCCAGACGGGCGGCCAGCCCCTCGGCCAGCAAGCGGAATTTCTCGCCGAAAAAATGGCGGAAGTTCGCGGGGAAATTTCCAAGGCCATCGTGGGCCAGGCGGAAGTGGTCGACGGGGTGCTGATCGCCTTGCTGGCCGGCGGGCACGTGCTGCTGGAGGGCGCGCCGGGCCTGGGGAAGACCATGCTGGTGCGCACGCTGGCGCAGGCCGTGGCGCAGAAATATTCGCGCATCCAGTTCACTCCCGATTTGATGCCGGCCGACGTGATCGGCACCTCCGTGGTTCAGGAAAACGGAGACGGAAGAAAATCGCTGGGCTTTCAGCCCGGGCCTATATTTACTAATCTTCTACTTGCAGACGAAATTAACCGCGCGACACCCAAAACCCAGTCCGCGCTCCTCGAGGCCATGCAGGAAAAGCAGGTCACCGTGGCCCACACTTCGCACCTGCTCGAAGAGCCCTTCTTCGTCATGGCCACCCAGAACCCGCTGGAAATGGAAGGCACCTATCCGCTGCCCGAAGCCCAGCTCGACCGCTTCCTTTTCAAACTGCGCGTGCCTTATCCCGGGCGCGAGGACCTGCATGACATTCTGGACCGCACCACGCAGGGGACGCCCGCGACGGTTTCTCCGGTTGTGAACGGAACACAAATTCTTGAGATGCGCAAAATCGTGCGCACCGTTCCCGTTGCCCCGCACGTGCAGGAGCACGTCGTGAAGCTCACTCTGGCCACGCATCCGGAGAACCGCGAGAATCTTCTCGCCGGCAAATACATCCGCTACGGCAGTTCGCCGCGCGGAGCGCAAACGTTGATCCTCGGCGGGAAAGTGCGCGCGCTCCTGGACGGCCGCTACAACGTCAGCATGGAAGACATTCGCGCGTTGATGCTTCCCGCCCTGCGCCACCGCATCATCCTGAACTTTGAAGCCCAGGCGGATGGCCGCACGCCCGACGACTTGCTGGAAGAAATTGCCGGCAAAGTCTGCGCGAAATAGGTTTAAGTAGCACAGGCTTCAGCCTGCGGATTTTAGTCCTCGCCAGGACTAAACCCCACAGGCTGAAGCCTGTGCCACTAAGAGCAGAACCCGATGGCCACAACTTCTCCGCTCTTGCTCGACCGCGAATTCCTGAAAACGCTGGAGCAGGTCACGCTGCTGTGCCGCACGAATCTGTCCGGCGCCGTCGGCCCCGAGCACCGCTCGCGCACGCGCGGTCCGGGAATGGAATTCGCCGATTACCGCCGCTACAGCTTCGGCGACGATCCCCGTTCCCTGGATTGGAGCGCCTACCTTCGCCTGGGAAAACTCTTCTTGAAGATTTACGAAACCGAGCAGCATATCCCCGTGCGCATTTTGCTGGACCGCAGCGATTCGATGGACTTCGGCGATGAGGGCGAGTCGAAGTTTCTCTATGCTCAGCGTCTCGCGGCGACTTTTGCCTATCTCGCGCTGCTGCATCTGGACACCACCGCGGTAATTCCGTTCGCGGACCGGCTGCAAAAACCGCTGGTCGTTTCCGGCGGGCGCGAGCGTCTGTGGCCGGTGCTGCAATTTCTCGGCGAACAATCCTGCGGAGGCGGCACGGATTTATTCGGCTCGGTGAAGGAATTCATGAGCAATTTTTCGACCCGGGGAATCGCCATCCTGATTTCCGATTTCTTCGACGAGCAGGGCTGCGAGCGCGCCGTCGAAATGCTGCGCTCGGCCGGGCATGATTTCGTGTTGCTCCAGGTGCACAGCGCCGAGGAGCAGCATCCCTCCGCCGCGGGCGAACTGATTCTGGAGGACGCCGAGACGGGAACGCAGCGCACAGTGGAGTGCTCGCCGCAGAGCACGGCGTTGTACGAGCGCCGGTTCCAGGAATTTTCCGGGCGCTTGCGGCGCCTGGCTATCCGCAACGGCGGGAGATACGCGCGCGCAGTGACCAATATCGCTTATCAGGAATTCGTGCTGCGCAGCTTACGCAGCGGGCAGGTGCTGGCATGAACTGGTTGGCGCTCAGCCCCGCGGAAATCGCTGTCGTTTGGACCGCGCTCGCCGCCGCCGCGCTGTGGCTTTACCTGCATCACCGGCGCCCGCAGCACCGCAAAGTTTCCACGCTGCGTTTTTGGGCCAGCGTGCAGCCCATCTCGCAGCCGCGCCGCCGGAAGCTTCGCGAGCCCTGGGCATTCCTGGCGCAGGTTTTATTTTTGCTTCTGCTTGTTCTCGCGCTAGCGAATCCGCGGTGGGGCCCCGCGATCCAAGGCCGCAGCGTTGCGATCGTGCTGGACGCATCCATCTGGTCGCAGACGCGCCCCGCGGGCGAACCGGCCTGGATTGACCGGGAACGCGCCGAAGCCTTGCGCGTGTTGGACTCACTCCCCAGCGGAGACCGCGTGCTGCTGCTTCGCGCCGAGGCGGATGCGCCGCCGATGCTCCCTTTCACCACAGACCGGGCGGCGCTGCGCCGCGCCATTCTGAACGCGCAACCTTCGAGCGTCGCCGCCGATCTTCCGCGCGCGCTGGAAATGGGCCGCGCAGCGCTGGGCGGGACGGGACGCGGCCTGCTGGTTTACGTCGGCCCGGGCCTCGTCGATGCCGGGCAAGCCCGCAGCCTGGATGAATTTCGCGCGGAGGTGGAATCCTCGAACAATCGCGGCGGCCAGCCTCAATTTCTCGCCCGCCTCGTGGGGGATTGGGCTTCCGTGCAGAACCGGGGCATCACGCGGCTTTCGCTGCGCCGTGACGCCGCGCAGCCCGATCGCTGGCGACTGCTCACGCAACTCAAAAATTACAGCAACGAAAAATCGGATGTGCTGCTGTCTTTTTCCGTGAACGGCCAGCCGATCGGCCGCCATAAAGTATCGCTCGCGCCGGAAGCCCTGGCCAACGCGGAGGATGAATTTAACTGGGATCAGGGCGGAATGTTGCAGGCGGAAATCAGCCCCTCCGACGCTCTGCAGGCGGACGACCGGGCCGTCGTCAATATCCCCACCTTCCGCACGGTGCGCGTGGCGGTGTTTGCCGGCAACGCGTCTCCCTTCGCAGCGGACCTGCTCAGCGTGCTTACGAGCAATCCGTACGTGCAGGCGCAGATTCTGCCGGCCGAGCTTGGCGGCAGCGCTTCTCCGGACATCGCTATTTACCAGGGAGTAAATCCGCCCGGGCGGCCGGATTTTAATTCCATCTGGTTTCTCAGCGGCCCGCAGGTTGCCGGATCCCGCCCGCAGCGCGTTACAGGATGGAACTCCCAGCATCCCGCGACGCGCTGGGTCCGCACGCGCGACATCAGCGTACGCAATCCCGCCGCGCTCAAAGTCCAGCCCGGCGACACCGTTCTCGCCTACACCGAGGGAGACCCGCCCGCCCCGCTGATTTTGGCGCGCGAACAAGACGGGCGCAGAATGCTGATCGTCGGCTTCAATCCTCACGATTCCAATTTTCCGCTGGAGTCGGCGTTCCCCTTGCTCATAGCCGGAAGCGTCGAGTGGATGACCCATTCCGTCGACGAAGTCGCCGACTCGCTCTCCGCGGGCGAGATCGATCTTCCCGGCCCAGCGTCGAAAGTCGTTGCGCCGTCCGGAAAAGAAGTGCCGTTTGCGCACAAGGGCGCGGACGTTCATTTCCTCGCTTCGGAAACCGGAACGTACCGGATCGTCGAGTCCGGCGGCGAAAGATCGATTGCTGTAAATCCGGCGGCGCTGCCCGCGCAGCGCGTGCAGTTGACCGCGTCGGAGGCAGCCCAAGTCGAAAGAGAACCGCTCCCGCCCCCCGCATGGGACCTGTGGCGCAGCCTGGCCCTGCTGGCCATCATCGCTCTGTGGCTGGAATGGTGGCTGTATTACACGGCGCGCGAGCGACAGCGCGCGGCGGAAGTGCAGGAAGCTCCCGGCGATCAGCTGCCGCCGGAGCCGGAAACGGGACTTGATCGGGAACTGGAAGAGAAAGAGGAATCCGGTTTCCGCAATCCAAATTTTGTAGGCAGGTGAACGAGTGACGTTCGACCAACCCATCTTCCTGGCGCTGACCGGCTTGCTTCCCGTCCTGTGGGTGTTGATGCGCAGGATACCTGGCGCATCGCCCACATGCCTCGCGCTGAAATGCGCCGCGTTCACCGCGGTGGTGATCGCGCTGGCCGGTCCCTGGGCTCCCCTGCGGGTCGAGAAGCTGGCCGTTAGCGTGCTGATGGACACGTCGGCGAGCATGCCGCGCGAATCCTTGCAGCGCGGCGAAGCTATGCTGCGCGACCTGGTGCGCAAAAATTCCGGCGCCGATTTGCGGCTCATCACCTTTGCCGAGCACGCCAAATTGCGCGGCGTGCCCGCGCAGGCCGACCAGGTCAGCATTCCGCAAGGCGTCGATCCCAAGGAGGGGATGGCCTCGAATCTGGAAGAAGCGCTGCAACTGGCGCTGAGCACGTTTCCTTCGCAGGGCCAACGGCGGATATTACTGATCAGTGACGGCAACGAGAATCGCGGCCACGCGCTGACCGAAGCGCTGCGCGCGCGGGAAAGCGGCGTGGCCATATTTACCGTGCCCTCCGGCGGCACCGCGCCCCTGTCCGTCCAGGTGGAGAGTGTCGCGTCTCCGCAAGATGTGTTTTCGGGAGAGCGTTTTCCGATGACGCTGCGTCTCGATAGCGGCAGCGCGATGAAAGCGCGAATCTGGATGACTTCCGAGGGCCAGGAAATCGCCTCCAAGGCGGCGGATCTGGCGGCGGGCGGCAACGTGGTCAATCTGGAAGCGCGCATCTCGCGCAGCGGCGTCAGCCTGTTGGAGGTGCATATTGCGAGCGCCGGCGCCGAGCAAGTGCTTGTCTCGCGCGCGATTACGGTGCGCCGGCCGCACGTGCTCTACGTCGCCGGTGGCAACGAAAGATCCGCGCCGCTGCTGGACACCTTGAAACAGGCCGATGTCGACGTGGAAACGGTGGCCGCTTTCCCCGTGAATCACCCGGCGCGCGATTGGGACGCGGTCCTGCTCGACAATTATCCCGATCACGATCTCGCCGCGGACGAGGATCTGGCGCTCGAGCGCTACGTCTACGCCGGCGGCGGTTTAATTTTCATCGCGGGCGACAGCAACGCCAAGCTGCCCGAGGAACCGAAAACGCCCTTCGAGAAAATGCTCCCGGTGCGCGCCGAACCGCCCCCTGAAAAACCGACAGCCGTCGTGCTGGTGCTCGACAAATCGGGAAGCATGAGCGGCCCGAAAATCGAAATGGCTCGCGACGCGGCCCGCGCCAGCATCCGCACGCTGCGCCCCATCGACATGATCGGCGTCATTTCGTTTGACGAAACTTTCAACTGGGTCATTCCGATGGGCCCCGCAGGCTCGCTGGAAGACAAGAGCAACCTGATCGCCCAGATCACCGCCAACGGCGGCACGAAGATTTACCAGGCGGTGGAGGCAGGCTTCGAGGCCATCGTGGATCAAAAGGCCACGCACAAACACATCATTCTGCTCACTGACGGCGTTTCCACTCCCGGCACGCAGGAAGATTTTCCGAAACTGGAGAAAGACGCGCTGGCCAAGCACGTCACCATCTCCACCATCGGCGTCGGCGACTACATCAATCGCGATCTGCTCGACGAACTGGCGCACAGGACGAAAGGCAAATCCCACTTCGTCGAAAATCCCGAGACCATTCCGCAGATCATCAACGCCGAAGTGAAATCCACGGAAGACCTGGCCATTCAGGAACGCCCCGTGCGCGCCGTGCGCGTGCGCCCTGTGGAGTTCACCGACGGCATTGATTTCACCAAGTCTCCGCGCCTGCGCGGCTTCGTTCAGGCGGAAGCGAAGGACGGCTCGGAAGTCATCTTGCGCGTGGATGAAAAAAAGCCTCTCCTGGTGCGCTGGCGGTACGGCCTGGGCCGCGTGATCGCGTTCATGTCCGACGCCAAGAGCCGCTGGGCGGCGCCCTGGGTGCGCTGGGAATCGTTCGGCACGTTGTGGCCACAAATGGTGCGCGACGTTTCGCACCGCGACCGCACCATCCGCGCCGGCGTGCGTCCCGGAAATCAGGAAGGCGAGGCCGTCGTGTTTTACGACGTGCTGGCCGATGTCGACAATCCCGCAGTCGACACGCTGAACAGCGTGGGCCCGCCGCACATTCTCGTCGAAACGCAGGGCGCGGCGCCGCGCGCGCTTCCGCTCGAAGAGACCGCGCCGGGCCATTACGAGGCCCGTATTCCGGCCGATCAGGGCGGGCTGTATCACATCGTTTCCGGAAACTCGGAGCTGGTTCTGCCCGAGGCCGGTTTCTATCGCGAATCGGAAGAGACCAAACCCCAGGCGGTCAACACCGCGCTGCTCGGCGAAATCAGCCGCGTCACCGGCGGCCGCATGCATCCCTCCATCGATCAATTGTTGAATAACCGGGGCGCAATGGTGCGCGAGCGCCAGCCGCTCTGGCCTTACTGGCTCATCCTTGCCCTCCTTCTCAATTTCGTGGAAGTCGCCCTGCGCAAAGGCTTCTTCGAGCGGCTGGCGACGTGGCTGCGCCGCCAATCGTTCCCTAAGTGGCATCGCCAGCCGGCATAAGTGGGACGGGCTTCAGCCTGTCTGGTCTTGCGCCTGCAAGGCCTAACCCCGACAGGCTGAAGCCCGTCCTACTTTTGGTTTGCAAAAAACAGCAATTGGGATCATAAAATGAGGGCTAACGGAACCGAATCCAGTTCGCGCCCACTTCGCGATATCTGGAATTCTTAACAGGAAACGATGAATGGAGCGTCCCATGGAAGCGACCAGGCGTGATTTTTTGGCGACGGCAGCCACAGCAGCCGGAGCAGCGGCGACCGGCAATCTCGCCCACGCGCAAGAACCAGCTCACGATCACGTTCACCAGGCGGTTCCCTCGGACCTGACGCTGCGCGTGAAGTCGCTCGAATCGTTACTCGTTGAAAAGGGATTGGTGGATCCGGCAACGCTCGATGCGCTGGTCGACGCATTTGAACACAAGCTGGGCCCCCGCAACGGTGCGCGGGTAATTGCGCGCGCGTGGGTCGACCCCGCCTATAAAAAGCGCCTGCTCGCCGACGCTACCACTGCCATCGCGGAATTTGGTTTCACGGACGAGCATGGCGCGCGCATGGTGGCCGTTGAGAACACCCCGAACGTCCGCAACCTGATCGTCTGCACGCTTTGCTCCTGTTACCCCTGGCCGGTCCTTGGTTTGCCGCCAGTTTGGTACAAATCGGCGGCCTATCGCTCGCGGTCAGTGATCGATCCGCGCGGCGTGTTACGCGAGTTCGGACAGGAGTTGCCAGAGGATTTGGAGGTGCGGGTCTGGGACAGCACGGCGGAGGTGCGTTACATCGTCCTGCCCGAGCGTCCGGCCGGCAGCGAGAAGTTGAGCGAACAGGAACTGGCTGCGCTGGTCACGCGCGACGCGATGATCGGCGTCACCAAGGTCACACTCTCACAATCGGGAGGCGCCGCATGAACGGTGTGCATGACATGGGCGGCATGCAGGACATGGGCCCGATCGAATACGAAAAAAACGAGCCCGTGTTCCACGCTCGCTGGGAGGCCCGGATGCGGGCGCTCGCCCAGGCGATGTGGGCGTGGCCCCAGTTGAACATTGACGCCTCCCGTTACCAGATCGAGATGATTCCTCCTGTCGAATATCTGCGCAATTCCTACTATGAGAATTGGTTCGCGGGGTTGACGGGGCTCATCGTCAAACGCGGCCTGGTTACGAGCGCGGAGCTCGAGAGCGGCGTGCCGGCGGCAGGTTCCTCCAAAGCCACGCCGGCGCTCGCTGCGGATAGAGTTTTGCCCTTGCTCGCCAGGGGAATCGTTGGCACCAGGGACGTCCGGGTCGCCCCGCTGTTCAAAGTGAGCCAGCGCGTGCGCGCCCGCAATATGAATCCGAATGGCCATACGCGCCTGCCGCGCTACGCACGCGGAAAGATGGGCACGATCATCCGCGACCATGGTGTTTTTGTGTTCCCGGATACCAATGCCGAGTTCCAGGGCGACAAGCCGCAGCACGTGTATTCGGTGCGTTTCGCCGCACGCGAGCTGTGGGGCCAGCAGGCCTCCCCGCGCGATACCGTATATGTCGATTTGTGGGATGACTACCTTGAGCCACCATAATTCTGTTCCCGATCCTGAGAGCCTCGCCGCTCTTCCGCGACTGCCGCGCGATGAAGGCGGGCCGGTGTTTGCCGAACCCTGGCAAGCGCAGGCGTTCGCGCTCGCCGTAAAACTTTCCGAGCAGGGGCATTTCACCTGGAAAGAATGGGCTGCCGCGCTCGCGGAAGAACTCAAGGCCGCCGCCGATCGCGGCGAGCCCGATGACGGCACGCATTACTACGAGCATTGGCTCGCAACTCTGGAGCGCCTGGTCACAGCCAAAGGACTAACCGATTCAGCTGCCCTGCAGGCGCGGAAAGTGGCCTGGGCCGATGCCTACCGGCATACTCCCCACGGCAAACCCATCGAGCTGCCAGCCGCCGGCGGCAAAAAGTAGGACGGGCTTCAGTCTGTCTGCTTTTCTGTGTAAAAGGCCTAACCCCGACAGGCTGAAGCCCGTCCTACCTCGGAATCCAGTTCGGATGACCTGTAAACAATCCACCGACGAACCCAGTCTGGTAACAAAGAAACAATCCGAACGCGACGCTTACAAATCCGGACGCCACGGCGAGACCCCGATTCAGGCGCACGAAATGCTGCAGCGAATAGGCGAAGGGAAGCGCGATGGCTGCCGTGATCAGCATCATGCCCGCCACGGTTCCCAATCCAAATATCAACAGATAGCCGATGGCCCACGAAGGACGGCTGATGGCCGTCAGCACGAGAAGCGCCACGGCGGCCGATCCGGCGAGGCCGTGCACAATCCCCACCGCCAACGGGCGCAGGATGTGGAACAAGCCCAATTGTTTCCACCATTGCGGCGTCCATCCCAGAATGGAATAGGAATCTATCGGAATTGGCTCGCCATCATCGTCATGCGTGTGCGCCACCCAGCGGCCGAGTAAAAAATGGGAATGCGCCCCTGCGCCCAGGCGCCGGATAGCGATCCATTCGATCGCACGGCGCAGGACTCCTGTGACGTTCAAGACGCCGAGCAGAATCAGCATCAGACCGACGCATAATTCCATGCTCAGGCCGAGGCGCGGCGGGATCGTGAGCTTGAAGAAAATGATGGCCGAGCCGACGGCGAGCATGGTGAACGTATGTCCAAGACCCCACAAAGCGCCGATCACAGCGGCGTGCAGCATGGTGCGTTCCCGGCTGACGATGGTGGTGACGGCCACGACGTGATCGGGATCGGTGGCGTGCCGCATCCCGAGAAAAAATCCCAACAGCATGATGGCGAGAAGCGTAGTCATTAATTTAAATTCCCAAGGCCAGGCCGATTTGAGAATCAAACCCCGCCTCTGAAGTGGCGGGCTACAGCAAATCAGTTCGCTGGCGCAAGTGCTGCCGCCCGGGTCTCTTGTCCTGAGAGAACACGAAGGATCAGACCCGGGGACTTTCTTCAATACTTTCTATAGTCGAATCGGGGAAGGCCCGCAAGTAGTCCACGGGCCGCATCCCACAATTTCTTATTTGCGAGCGTCATGTCCGATGCGGAGCGCGCCAGAAATCGCACGACGCAGCCGCCACGCGAAACGAGAGTGACTCCGCCGTGAACATGCGGCATACTTTTTAGTTCCTCATTCAATCCGGCCGAAACCTCTTTCCAACTCGTGAAGCCATCTGCGAACAATCCCATGCACGAGATGTAATCGAATTCCTCCATCATCCCCAATTGGTCGGGCCGTTTCACGGAAGGAACAATCTTCGCCCGGTTGATGTAAGTCGGTTTGCCGCACGCGTACACTTCCGTTCGCGAATCGATTTCCGTGAAACACCAGCGTTCGCCATGGGCCACGCGGCCGGAGGCCAACGAATCCAAAACAATAGCGCGGCTACCTCGCGCCATTTCAATGCGCAAAGATTGGCGAAGCGCGGAGCCCACGTGTGGAATGTTGTGGTCGGGAAAATATTCGAGAGTGGCTCCCTCGCCCAGGCGAATCATAGTTTCGAGCACCGCGGGTTTTTCCGCGGTTCGATAAATTCGCGTCGCCGAAGGCGTGGTCAGACAAACGTGTGTCCCGGCTTCCTGCGCAATTTCCGTGACGAGATGATCGCCGCCCAGCACTCCCCCTGTCGGGTTCAGGAGCATCAAGTAGGAGCCGCCATCCGCAAGTGTGAGCGGCGTCAGAGCCTGCAGCGGCAGCGAAAAGCGTGACTGCGCGAGGATCGTGTTCTCTCCGCTCCGCGCAAATCGCAGACGCAGGAATCCGTCGCGCCCGACGCGTTCAGGATTCCGTTCGCTGTTCCGTTCACGATTCAAAAAGCAGGGAGTGGCGGATCCATTCGATGAGCGTGTCCACTCCTGAACCGGTTTTGAGATTGGTGAAGACGTAGGGCCTCTCCCCGCGCATGCGCTTGGCATCGCGATCCATCACTCCCAGATCCGCGCCGACATATGGCGCGAGATCGATCTTGTTGATCACCAGCATTCCAGACGACATGATGCCCGGCCCGCCCTTGCGCGGAATCTTGTCACCCTCGGCCACGTCGATTACGTAGAACGTGGCATCCACCAGTTCCGGGCTGAACGTGGCCGCCAGATTGTCGCCGCCGCTTTCGATGAACAGAATATCCAGGTCCGGAAACTTTCGCGTGAGCGCACTGGAGGCTTCGAGATTCACCGAAGCGTCCTCGCGGATCGCGGTGTGCGGGCAGCCTCCGGTTTCAACGCCCACGATCCGCTCGGGCGAAAGAACGCCGCGGCGCGTGAGAAATTCCGCGTCTTCGCGCGTATAAATGTCATTCGTGATTACGGCGAGTTGATACGCCGGCTTCAGGCGCGTGCACAGCGCTTCGACCAGCGCGGTTTTTCCCGAGCCCACGGGACCGCCGATTCCGATTTTGAGCGGCTTGGAAATCACGAGCGGAATAACCTCGCATCCAGCAATGCGTGGCGCATGCTCGCGATTTCGAGCGCCGGAGCAAAGGACCACATGTCCGCTTCGTGTTTGTCTTGCGCGTCTTCCGCAAGCGTTGCGATCACCGGCTTCACGTTCCACAGGGTGCGCTGGCCGGCAAGCTGGCCGAGCGGCAATAGCCGCAGCGACGCGCCCACGAAAGCCGCGCTCGACGAATAGAGATACGCGCTGGTCATTTCCAGCGCGTCCCATCCGAGTAGTCCTCCAATCATCCCGAAAACAATCGGATGATGGCCGGGCGTGATTCCCGAGGCAACGGCTTGGCCAAACTCTTCGAGCAAAGCGTGGCACGGCAAGTGAGTCGCGACGCGCAGCGTCTGTCGCCCCATCTGGCGACTGGCGTCGCGTAATTCGCACGGCGCTTTCATGGCGTCGAGTAATTCGTCGAGCGCCAGGCAGGCTGCGAGATTTTCATTCGCCGCGGCTCGCCGCGCGCATACCAGCGCGACGGCATCGGCAGACCCGGCGCACCCTTCCAAATACGCGCGTAGAAACCCTTCGACCCCCTCGGCGTCGCGGACTTCTCCGGATTGCACGCAGCACTCCAGGCCAAACGAATGCGCGTAGGCTCCTGCGGGAAAGAGCCCGTCGGTAAATTGAAGCAGGCTAAGAAATCGATCCATGTTGGTGCAGTTGTGAGTTTCCGATAGGATCAAAAATCGCTTGCCGCCGCTCCCACGGCGCGCCCAGGCGGTCCATCAAGCGAACCATTACCTTGTCGTCCGGAACCAATATTTTACTTTCCTCGAGTGCCAGCGGAAAATGGCGGTTGCCGACTTCAAATGCAATCTTCACCGCTTCATTGTAATTCGACGGAAAGATTTCCAGAACGGGCTCGATGGCGGCTTCGATTTTCAAATACCAATCTTCTCCAACGTACAGGATCGAGCCGGGCGCGAGAGTCGTGCCTGTGGGAAGGGCGATCCCAATCTTGCGCCCCTGCGCCGTTGTAAATCGCCCGCGCATCCAGCGGCGCTGCTCCCAGGTGAGGACCAGTTTGTCTTCCTCTTTTGCGCGCAACTCAGCCAGGTTATCAGGAGAACGCAAGCGGTCGATAATGAGCGTGTCGCCCCACATGATTCAAAAAAGAAAATAGCGCTGCGCCATGGGCAGGACCTGCGCGGCCTCGCACGTGAGCAGCACGCCGTCCGCGCGCACTTCGTACGTGTCCGGATCGACCTCGATGCGCGGCAGGGCGTCGTTGTTGACCATGTCCCGCTTGGTCAGGCCGCGGCAATGATTCACGGCGACCGTGCTTTTCTTCAGGCCGAGCTTCTCGCCGAGTCCCGCGTTCATCGCCGCTCTCGACAAGAACGTGAGCGACGTTGAGTGCAACGCCCCTCCGAAGCTGCCGAACATCGGCCGGTAAATCACCGGCTGCGGCGTGGGGATCGAAGCGTTGGCGTCGCCCATCGCCGACCACGCGATCATCCCGCCCTTCACGATTATCTCGGGCTTGACGCCGAAAAACGCGGGCTTCCACAGCACCAGGTCCGCGAGCTTTCCCGTTTCCACTGAACCGATTTCGTGCGCGACGCCGTGCGCGATTGCGGGATTGATGGTGAACTTCGCGACGTAGCGCCGCACGCGCACATTGTCGTTGCCGGATTTTTCTCCAGGCAGCGGCCCGCGCTGGCGTTTCATTTTGTCCGCCGTTTGCCAGGTGCGCGTGATGACTTCGCCGATGCGGCCCATGGCCTGCGAATCCGAAGACATCATGCTGATCGCCCCCAGATCGTGTAGAACATCTTCGGCGGCGATCGTCTCCGCGCGGATGCGCGATTCCGCGAAGGCCACGTCTTCCGGAATCGAAGGGCTCAGGTGATGGCACACCATGAGCATGTCCAGGTGCTCGTTGAGAGTATTCACGGTAAACGGCATCGTGGGATTCGTGGAGGAAGGCAGGCAATTTGGCTCTCCGCACACTTTGATGATGTCGGGGGCGTGTCCGCCGCCCGCGCCTTCGGTGTGGTAGGTGTGAATCGTGCGTCCCTTGAATGCGCGGATGGAATCCTGCACGTAGCCGGCTTCGTTGATCGTGTCCGTGTGAATGGCGACTTGCACGTCGTATTCTTCCGCCACCGAAAGGGCGCAATCAATGGCCGCGGGCGTTGTGCCCCAATCTTCGTGCAGCTTGAGGCCAATCGCGCCGGCCTCGATCTGCTCGCGCAGTGGCTCGGGAGAGGAAGAATTTCCCTTGCCGAGAAGTCCCAGATTGACGGGGAAGCCGTCGGCGGATTCGAGCATGCGATGCATGTTCCATGCGCCCGGTGTGCAGGTGGTGGCGTCGGTGCCCGTGGCGGGGCCGGTGCCGCCGCCGATCAGCGTGGTCAGGCCGCCCGAAAGAGCTGTCTCGACGAGCTGCGGGCAAATAAAATGGACGTGGGCGTCGATTCCGCCGGCCGTCACGATTTTTCCTTCGCCAGCGATGACTTCCGTTCCCGCGCCGATGACCATGCCGGAAGTTACCCCGCTCATGATGTCCGGATTGCCGGCCTTGCCGATTCCGGCGATGCGTCCGTTGCGTATGCCGATGTCGGCCTTATAAATTCCGCCGTGGTCCACGATCACCGCGTTGGTGATGACCAGATCAAGAGCGCCGTCGGCCGAAGTCGCCGTCGAGGATTGCCCCATACCGTCGCGGATCACTTTGCCGCCGCCGAATTTCGCTTCTTCGCCGGGGACGGTGAGGTCCTTTTCAATTTCAATGAACAATTCCGTGTCTGCCAGGCGAACGCGGTCGCCGGTGGTAGGACCATAGAGGTCCGCATATTGCCGCCGCGGAATTTTCAGGCTCATGAAGGAATCCACCAGGAAACGTTTCAGAAATCTCTCAAAACCCTTGCTCGGCAGCGCGTTTCAGCGCGCCCGGCTTGGTCGAATTATCCGCGAGCCCGTTGGTCAGGCCATTCAGGCCGTGGATGCGTCTCGCGCCGCCGAGTTCAACCAGGGCAATTTTCTTTGTGTCGCCGGGTTCAAATCGCACCGCGGTCCCCGCGGGAATATTCAGCCGCATGCCAAAAGCCGCGCCGCGGTCAAAGCGCAGCGCGCGATTCACTTCAAAAAAATGGAAATGCGAACCAACCTGTATGGGGCGGTCTCCGCTGTTGGCGACTTCCAATTCCATTTCGCGGCGGCCTTCGTTGGCGATCACATCGCCTTCCCCTAGTTTGTATTCGCCGGGAATCATCAGACACCTCTAAGCTTTCGCTTCAGGTCCAGTGGCGCATGCTTCAGCTTGCGGGGTTTGGTTCGTGCGAGGTCGCAACCCCGCAAGCTGAAGCATGCGCCACTGCTTACCGAATCGGATGATGCACCGTCACCAGTTTTGTGCCGTCGGGAAACGTTCCTTCCACCTGCACTTCGTCCACCATTTCCGGCACGCCTTCCATGACGTCATCTCGTTTCAAAATTGTCGCGCCAAATTCCATGAGTTCGGACACCGAGCGCCCGTCACGGATTCCTTCGAGCAGGTCCGCGGTAATGAGGGCGACCGCTTCGGGATAATTCAGCCGCAGTCCGCGCGCCCGCCGCTTGCGCGCAAGTTCCGCCGCGGCGGCGATCATGAGCTTGTCGATTTCTCGTGGCGTGAGATGCATTTGGCGTTGTGCCGCCGTCGCGCAGGCCCATGCCGCGCCCCTGCGAATCATAGCGAAGAGGCTGGCGATTGACCATGCAAAATCCAAATGCACTGGATTTAGTAGGATGCGCTTCAGCCTGACTGGTTTTGATTTTAATTTCCTCCAAACTCAAAACCAGACAGGCTGAAGCCCGTCCTACTCGTGCTTCTTCCTTGGCGGTGGTGTATGATCCGCCGGAACAAACCCCAACATGCTCCAATACCTCGAGCAGCAAACAAGGCTGACGGGCAATCAGCGCCGGATCATTACTGCCGCGGTATTGGGCGACATGCTCGAGTTCTTCGACTACTTCCTGATCGGCTACGTAGTCGCCTTCATTGCCGGACCGTGGAAGCTCACCTTCGGCGAATCCGCGGTGATTCTGTTGTCTTCGGGTTTCGGCGCGATGTTCGGCGCCGTGTTTTACGGCTGGCTCGCGGACAAAATCGGCCGCCGCAAAGTTTTCCTCATGACGGTCGTCAATTTTTCGCTTGCCACCGGCATCCTTACATTTACGCCCGACAACGCCTGGATTTTTCTCTCGGTCTTCCGTTTTCTCATCGGATTCGGCGTAGGAGGCTTGTACTGTGTTGACCTTCCGCTGGTGCAGGAATTTGTCCCGGCTTCCAAACGCGGCATGGTCGGCGGCCTAGTCACTGCGGCTGTTCCCATCGGGGTACTCCTGGGCTCGGCGCTGGGCGCCTTTGCTACGCCGTATGTGGGCTGGCGAGGCCTTTTTGCGATTGGAGTGGTTCCCGCGCTCCTGACGCTACTCATCCGCGCCTGGGTGCCCGAATCGCCTCGCTGGCTGATCCAGATGGGGCGAATTGAGGAAGCCAGGAAATCGTTGGCCTGGGCCCTGGAAATGGACCCTGCTGGCCTCCCAATGCCCGCGGGCGCGCCGGAAGGGCAAAGGCAGCCTATGTCCCGGCTCTCGGACATCTTCCGGTATCCAAGGAGCCTGGCGGTCTCCTGGATCACGAACCTGGGCGCGCAGACGGGCTATTACGGGCTCACTCTCTGGATTCCAACCCTGTTGGTCCAGCTATTGGGCGTCACGCCCGCGCGGGCGTCCTTCCTGCTGATCTTTGTCAATTTTGCAGGCCTGTTCGGGCGCGTTGGATTGTCGTATCTATCGGACGCGATCGGCCGGAGGGCGTCTGGCG
Source organism: uncultured Acidobacteriota bacterium (assembly GCA_963813185.1). GTDB lineage: Bacteria > Acidobacteriota > Terriglobia > Acidiferrales > UBA7541 > Palsa-360. The sequence continues at coordinate 169,438 of CAWEYA010000013.1, read as the reverse complement.
CGATCGCCAGTTTTGGCGCGGCGATTCTGATTGTTGCGGCTGCACTTTACCATAATGTCTTTTTCGGAAGCGTATCCCTCTTCTGGGTCCTCTTGATCGTAAACAATGCTTTTGCCGACGGAGGCTTCGCGATTGTGGGCCCGTATGCCTCCGAAGTTTGGCCCGTGGGGCTGCGAACGACCGGCATGGGCTCGGCCTACGGATTTGGCGGACTGGGAAAAGTGATCGGCCCGCTGGGGCTTGCGCTCATCGTGGGTTCCTCCAACATCATCAATCCGAAAGCGTCCGTCGCGGCCCTTCTGCCGTCCTTCTCCTACCTGGCGGCTTGGTTCGCGCTGGCGGGCCTCGCCTATCTTTTCATTGGGATGGAAACGAAGGGCCGCTCGCTCGAGACGATTGAGCAAGCACTAGACGGTTCACACTCCGCGGAACTCACATCCATAAAGGCCGAAGAACGCCGCTGATGCGTGCCTGCTTTTGATTCTCACGCTGAAATCTTATTGTCCGGTTCGCAGCTTGCCGGGAGGGCCAATGGCACAAGCTTCAACCTGTGGGGTTTCGTCCTTGCAATTACCATAACCCACAGGCCTGTGCTACTAAGACCCTATCGCCGCCGGCGCGGGTTGTTCGCCAATTGCTCAAGGACCGCGCACACCACTCCGGTATCTTCTGCGCCGTGGCCCATGGCCATCGCGGCGGTATAAAAGGGCGCGCTGGCCGAAAACAGCGGCGTCGGGCAATCGATTTTTCGAGCGTAATCGCCGATGATGGTCATGTCCTTCTGCCAGGTCTGCACTTTCATCGTCGCGTCGGAATAGTCGCCTTTCACCATCATCGGGCCGCGCACCTGCAGCATGCGCGAGCCCCCCGCGCCGTCGGCGACTACCTTCAGCACCATCGCCGGGTCGAGTCCCGATTTCATGGCCAGCACCATGGCCTCGGCGGCGGCCACATTGTGAATCGCCACCAGAAGATTCGCGACGAATTTTACTTTGGAGCCCGCGCCAAACGCGCCGACGTAATAATGCGCGCGCGCAAAACCGTCAAGCACCGGAGCGATGCGCCGGTACGACTTGCGGTCGCCGCTCGCGTACACCACCAGGTCCTTCACTCGCGCTTGCGCCCCGGTGCCGCTCAGCGTGCAATCGAGCAAAATCGTGCCGCGCGCGGCCAGGCGTTTGCGCGCTTCTTCTTTCACGGCGATCGGCAGCGTGCTGGTTTCGATGACAATTTGATTGGCGCGTGAAGACTTGGCGAGTTCCGCGGCCGTGTCCAGCAGCGCTTCGGAAGACGGCAATGAGGTCACCACAATGTCGCACCCTGTAGCCACTAGCCGGCAGCTGCGCGCTGCGTTTCCCCCCGCCTTCTTAAGTTCCTCGCGGCGCCGCGGGAGCACGTCGTAGCCGAGGACCTTGAATCCCGCCCGAATGAGATTGGCAGACATTGCCGATCCCATAATTCCCAGCCCAATCATGCCTACAGCCTTTGACTCCATGGCTCTCCTTCCAATTTGTGGCGATGGTGTTACGGTGAAGATCTACTCTAGCAGAAGCTGCCACCGCTCAAAAAAAGTCAAGCGGCATCGATGGTCTTGTAGCGCCGGCGTCCCGCCGGCATTTTTGGACAGAGTGGAGAACGGAAATTCGCCGGCGAGACGCCGGCGCGACAAGCTGGAAATTTGGAGTCGGCCCGAATCACCCGGCGAAGGGACGAATAATCGCGAAGGTCTGGAAATTCCCCTCATGTTAATCTATAAGTTTGGCCGCACGCTCGTAACCATCCCACACAGGATTGAGGCTCATGACCAAACTCAAGGACACCGTAACGCTCCAGGATATCCACACCGCCGCGGAACGCTTCAAAAATTGGGGTCGCTGGGGCGCCGACGACCAGGCCGGCACGCTGAACAATATTTCGCCGCAAGACATCGTCAACGCGGCGCGCCTCATCCGCAAAGGAAAAGTGTTTTCGCTGGCGCTCAATTTTGACAGCAACGGTCCGCAGAGCGGCCTGTGGGGCAATCGCTTCAATCCCATCCACACCATGCTGGCCACCGGGACCGACGCGGTCGCCGGTCGCCAGGAATCCATCGGAGTGCGATATGCCGACGACATGGTCACCATGCCGCTGCAATGCGGCACGCAGTGGGACGCGCTAGGCCATGTTTTTTACGGCGAAAAAATGTGGAACGGCTACGACGCGCGTCTGGTCGATTCGAGCGGCGCGCAAAAGAACGGCATCGAAAATGTGAAAGACAAAATGGTCGGCCGGGGCGTGCTCCTGGATGTTGCCCGGCATAAAGGAGTGGACTCGCTCGAGGACGGCTACGGCATTGGCACCGCCGAGCTCGAACAATGCGCCGCCAAGCAAGGCGTTGAAATTCGCAAAGGCGATTTTGTGATTGTTAGGACAGGGCACATGGAACGCTGCCTGCGCGCGGGCAATTGGGAGGGCTATGCGGGCGGCAACGCTCCCGGCTTGCGCTTTGAAACCGCCGAGTGGATTCGGAAAACCGACATGGCCGCGATCTGCGCGGATACCTGGGGCTGCGAAGTCCGCCCCAACGAAACGAGCGCCGCGACCCAGCCCTGGCACTGGGTGGTCATCCCCATGATCGGCATCAGCATGGGCGAAATTTTCTACTTGAAAGATCTGGCGGCCGATTGCGCGCAAGACCGCGTGTACGAATTTTTCTTCTGCGCCCCGCCGCTGCCGATCACCAAGGCGGTCGGATCGCCCGTGAATCCCATTGCAATTAAATAGAGCACCTAATGCCATGCAAAGTAAAGGGTTTCCCAAAGCGAGAGGCAGCCTAAATTCTCAGAAATGGCATTTTCGAATGGCAAATGTCATGGTAAAATGGCTACATGGTTGGGCGACTTACTCTGGATAAAGCTGGACGAATTGTTCTCCCCAAACCGGTTCGAGATGAATTGCAATTAGAGGCCGGCGACACTCTGGAACTGGAGAGTTCCGGCGACAAGATTATTCTGCGACCCGCCCGGGGAAATATGCAGCTCAGAAAAAAGCATGGTGTGTGGGTGTTTCGATCCGGTGAACCTCTCACGGAGGAGACTGTGGAGCGGACTGCCCGCGAAATCCGCCGGGAACGCGACGATCGGATTTGGGGCAAGCGGTCGTGAGATTTTTCTTTGATACTTCAGTTCTTCTTCCCTGCTTCTTTGAAAACCACATACGCCATGAGGCAAGCCTCCGAGTTTTTCTCGAAGCGAACAAAGATCAATGCTGCTGCGGGGCTCATAGTCTGGCGGAACTGTACGCCAACGCGACACGACTCCCCGGCAAGAACCGCCTGGGCGGCGATCAAGCCCTGTTGTTCATCGACGAAGTCCGCGACCGGCTCGCCATCGTGGCGCTTACGCCGGAGGAGTACTACTCCACGATCAGCGACGCCGCGGCCGAGGGCATTGTGGGGGGAACGATCTACGATGCGTTGCTTTGCCGATGCGCTGTAAAAGCGGAAGCCGAACTGATTTATACCTGGAATGTGCGCCATTTCCAGCAATTCTCAGAGGACATTGCGAAGCGGCTCAGGACTCCGTAGTTTGCTGCATCTTGAAAGCCAGTCTGATTTGATCCTCGCTGCCTTATGAGAGCAGATAAGGTATGGCCCGTCGTGATTGTGGGAGCTGGGCAAATGGGCTCACCACCGCAACTCTTCTCGCTCGTAATGGCGTCGATGCGCGACACGACGGTTCGTTATTCAATCGCTAGAAAGAAATGGAGCAAGGGGCTTGCTGGCAATCCGGCCTAGGGCTTGGATAGCGCCTTCGATTCATCCCTGATTTCGTTGTTGAACCGGTGTTCTTCCGACGGGGAACAGATCTCCTCAAAAATCGCCGCTTTCGGATTGACGAATTTTATGGTCTCCGCCACCCACGGCTTGGTATACGTTTTTGGATCCGTGAGCGTCATGTCGAGTGTCAGGGTGTCCTTGTCTACGCGCCGCCAGCGTTCAATGAGGCGCATCTGGTCGCTGTGCGGATTGCCGAAATGATCGAGCCAGGTTCTGTCGTCGTAACCCATCGATTCCACGACGAACGTATCTCCTTCCCATCTGCCAACCGCATATCCGTACCAGGCCGGATCGGGATCCTTTGGCAGCGCGCGCCCATCGGTCCAGATTGTACGCCAAACGTCGTGGTACTGCATGTGCTGCAGCATTCTGTCCGGAGTCTGAATGAACTCAAAGGGCCTCAGATTCGCCTCCCACAAGTCGCGCGGATAACCCAACGGCTCGCACTGAGACACCGGATCGTTGTTCAATTCCGGCTCTACTGCTCTGGGGCCGTAGCTGACCTTGTTGGCGTCAAATTTCGCCTTACCCCAATCCGTCATCGGTGGAGGCGTGGTGTTCGACCTCATCTGCGGCGGGACTTTCTTATCTTTAATGTCAATCCACTTGTCGTCCAGGGAGTGCCTCTCGAAATAGCCGGGAGTTGTGGGCGTGGACCACACACCGGAAAGTTCGTGGGGATTGAATGGCTTCGGCTTGGAAAGCTCCTTCGGCAATTCTTCCGGCTTCCACGCGCCCGGTGAATATCCGGGAGTGCCGTAGGTTTGACCGAAAGCAATACACGAGAAAGCCAGCACCGCCGCCGGGACCTGGACCGATTTCAGGAGTCGAATCCACATGGTCAATCTCCTTCGGCAATTCACTGCAATCCTGTTCTCGAATCGGGTTTCATCTGATGGGTCGATGGCGTGATAGGTAAGATATTCCATGAATTATACTAATATTTAAATTTTCACTATTGGTAATCTGTGTCCGCGCGTTCCCCATTCCCCTTGACGCCACCCATCGTGAACGTGCGCCCATCGGAAAGCACCATATTTTTAAACTCGACGCGCGGCGCGCCGGACCTGGAAGGGTGGCCGGTGATGGTTACTTTGTCGCCCGGCTTCAGCAAATCCTTGTTAAAGCCGGCGGTGGACAACATGTGCGGGTTGCCCAGCTCGGCGCCCCAATGCACGACGCTGCCCTGCTCGTCCGTCACATCGAGCAGAATGCCGCAATGAGGGTTGGACCAAATCCATTCCGTCACTGTCCCCTTCAGCGTTACCCACTTGTCCTCTTGGTACGCCACGCCAGTTCCGTGGTGCGCGAACAGAGGAGCACCCCAAATCAGAATACCCACGGCCAACATCCCAGAAGCCATGAAAATTCGCCTCAAGGCGGCACCTCCAGGGGCTTTTTAGCATGCAGGCTCTAAAAGCGCAACGCCCGAGCGGTTCCTTATTCGTGGCCAAGCAGGGCTAGCTGCGAGGAGAGGGCGCGGGCAGTTGATTTTGCGGCGGTGGAATAGCTTTGGCAGGAGCTTCGCCCGGCGGCGCGGTCTCAGGTACGGTAGGGTTATTTCCAGGATTGGGTTCCAGCGTGGTCGGACCCTCGCCGGCTTCGGTGGGAGCGCTGTCCGGCGTATCAACCTTTACATTCTTCGTCAGGGCGACTTTTTCCAAAGGTGCAACATTTTGGAAGGCTTGAACGGGCCTGCCGTCCAGCGCCCCCTGCATGAATTCGAGCCAGATCGGGAGCGCGGCTACCGCGCCGGTTTCGGGCTTGCCGAGGGACACCGATTTATCGTCGTAGCCGACCCATACGCCCGCGGTTAATTCCGGAGTGAAGCCGATGAACCAGGCATCCGTGAAGTCGTTGGTCGTGCCGGTCTTGCCACCAGCAGGGCGGCCCAGGGCGCGCGCGGGCGTTCCGGTGCCCCGCTCGATGACATCCTGAAGCATGGACGTCATGGTGCGCGCCACCTCAGGTTCCACCACGTCATGAACCAGCGGATGCGCCTGTTCGAGCAGCGCACCGTCGTAGGTGGCCACGCGCCGAATCATATGCGGATCGATGCGGATGCCGTCATCGGGAAACACGGTGAATGCCGACGTGTGTTCGAGCAAGTTCAAATCGGCCGCGCCCAGCGTAATGGGCAAATATGGCGGCAACGGACTGGTGATGCCGAAGCGTCGGGCCATGTCAATCACGCTGTTCATGCCCACTTTTTCGGCGAGCTTCACGGCGGGAATGTTGCGCGAGCCGTCAAGCGCGCGGCGCAGCGTGATCACGCCCTCGAACTTCTCGTCGTAATTGTGAGGCGAGTAGGGCTGGCCGCCGCTCATGGTAGTGAACGGGGCGTCCAGAATCGTGTCGAAAGGAGTGAAGCCCTGCTCGACGGCAGCGGAATAAACGTAAATCTTAAAGGAAGACCCAACCTGCCGCTGCGCCTGCGTGGCCCGGTTGAATTTCGATTCATCGAAGCTGTAGCCCCCGACCATGGCCTTGATTTCGCCGGTCGGATTGTCGATCGCCACCATGGCCGCTTGCGGGCCGACATTCTGCTCCAGCTGAACGTGCGCGACGGCTCCGTTAATCTCCTTGATGCTGACCTCCACAAGGTCGCCGGCCTTCAACAGGTCGGCGGGAGATTTTCGGCCGGTCCAGGCAAAGTCCGGCGGCGCGAGCGTGGCGTGAAGCGAACCGACTTTAATCGCTGCTGCTTTTTGATCGACGGCCGTCACCAGGCCTTGCACGTAGTCGCCCTTATTGACAGGCCAGCGCCAGTCATCGTCTTCGTACGAGTCCAGCGTGTCGGTCTTGTTCATGAGGATGTTGTCCAGCTTGCCGCGCCAGCCGTGCCGGCGGTCGTAGGCGTGAAGGCCGTCGCGTATGGCGCGATTGGCGGTCTGCTGCATCGCGACGTTGAGCGTTGTGTACACGCGCAGGCCGCGCTGGTGCACCATTTCGGTGCCGTAGGTGCTTTCCAGATATTTGCGGATTTCCTCGACAAAATACGGCGCCAGCGTATTTCGCGGCGCCTGCTGATGCAGCCCCAGCGGCTGCGCAATGGCTTGCCGCGACTGGGCTTCCGTAATTTTGCCGGAGTGGCCCATCAGTTCCAGCACCAAATTGCGCCGCGCCAGCGCGCGCTGCGGATGCAGGATCGGCGAATAACTCGGCCCGCGGATCAATCCCGCCAGCAAGGCCGCTTCCTGCACGTTCAGTTTGCCCACCGGCTTGCCGAAATAATATTCCGAAGCCGCTTCAAATCCGTAGTTTCCGTGAGAAAGATAAATCTGATTGCAATACATGGTAAAAATCTGCTGCTTCGAGTAGTGCCGCTCGATTTGCAGAGCCAGCAGCGCTTCCTGGATCTTGCGGCCCATGCGGCGATCGGAGCGGTCCAGAAAAAGCGTCCCGGCAAGTTGCATGGTGATGGTGCTGGCGCCCTCCACCACGCGATGCGCGAGAATATTCTTCCAGGCCGCGCCGGCCACGCGCGTGAAATCCACGCCCCAGTGCTCTTCAAAGTGCTGATCCTCGGTGGTCAGAATCGCATCCCTCAGGACCGGCGGGATTTGTTCGTAGCTGAGGAGAACGCGGCGCTGCAGGGCGAAGTTGCCGACAACCTGGCCGTCGTCCGCGTAGAGTTCGGTGACCACGTCAGGCTGAAAATCTTCGAGAGCGTGAATCTGCGGGAGATCGCTCGAATCGACAAACAACAGCCCTGCCAGGGCGCCGACAGCAATCGAGCCCAGCAGCAACAGGGAAAAGGCGACACGCCCGACGACCTTGCGGCCGCGCAAACGGAGCGTGATCGGCGGCAACTCTACCATGGGAGCCTCATTCTATCGCAAACACGGGATTCGGGCGCGCGGATCAGGAAGATACTGTGTCCCGCCGTTTCTTGATGAGAAATGCCCCGAAGGTAACGGCCAGAGCCAGAACAAGCAGGGTGCTGTCGCGAAGCAAGGTAAAAATCGTCAGCGGTTCATCGTTGCCGAAACAGCCGCACTTGATCTGAATGTGCAGAATCAAGGCGCGCGTCATGGCCCCGATAAAGACGAGCAGCAAAGCGCTCGTAAACGCGCCGACCCATCGAAGGCCCAGGCCCGAAATCAGCAGCGCTCCCAGTACCGCCTCCAGGATGGGAAGGACTCGCGCCATTAATTCCACCGCCCATAACGGGAGCATATTGTAGGAATCGATGGCCATGGCGAAGAAGAAATGGTAATCGCCCAAGTGCCAACTGCCGTTGAAATGGAGCTTCGTGTAAGCCGCAACGAGGAAAACAATGCCCAGCGCCACGCGGCCCAGGACAAGGAGCGTGCGCGGCCATGCCCTCTCGCGTGGTGCGGTCTCGGATGGAATCGCGGTCGTGGCCATGATTATTGGCGCAGCAGGTAGTCAAAATAACTTTTCAGCAACTTGTAGTCCACCCCGCCCCCGGGAAGAGCTTCGGTCTTACCGTGCGACGTAATATAAATCGTCGGGGTCTGGTTCACGTTGCGCTGCATCCCCATCGCGCGGTCACGCTCGATGGAGGCGTTGATCTCGCTGATATGCTGCGATTCAAAAGCCTGAAATTTCTTGAATTGCGCGGGAGGAAAGTAGATGGCCATGACCTCTTCAATATTTCCTTTGGTGGACCATTCGTCCTGGTGATCGTAGAGGGCCCGCTCGATGGCTTCAAATTGCCCCAATTCCGCCGCGGCATTGGCCAGGCGCGCTGCTTGGCGCGCATAGGGGTGCATATCGAGCGGGAAGTCGCGGTGGATGAGATAAACTTTCCCCGGGATCACGTAATCATCGATCACCTGCTTGACCGTGCCTTCAAAGAAACCGCGGCACGCCGGGCACTGAAAATCGCCAAAGACTTCCATCTTGATCGGCGCGTTCGGATTTCCGATCGCTTTTAGAAAGGTCGGGTTGGATGCTACCGGTGCCGCTTTTGCGCTCGCAGGCGCAGGAGCCTTCGCCTGCCGTTTTGCGAAAGCCGCCCCTGCGACAACGAAAAGCGCAACGAAAGTCAGGAATCCAATCTGGCGGACGCGAAGCAATTTCACTTGACGATCTCCTTGGGATTTGGTGAGCAACGCATTCTAACCCCAAACGGGCCCTTCTGCACTCATAGACGTGCGGCCGAATCTCAGGGTTATCCGCCGGGCGGTGATTTCTTAGCCTTGCCGTGCCATGGAAAGGCCGCCGATTGGCTAACAAATAGTGCTGCAAGCTATCCAAAGCATGCCAGAGGATTTTGGACACCCGAGGGCAAGCGGGCGGAAAAAAGGCGGAAAGCAGTGAAACATGACCATAACTATATACAAACAATAAGGATATGAGGTAGTCAAAATACTTGACAACAACACACTCAATATGTAAAATGCCTACATCTAATGGTTTGATACCGGATCTTACCGGGCGAATTACGAGGAGGGGAGTCGGTTATGAGCAAAATTATTGGAATTGACCTGGGAACGACCAATTCGGTTGTTTCCGTGATGCAGGGTGGGGAACCGGTAGTGATTCCGAACCAGGAAGGCGGGCGAACGACCCCATCGGTCGTGGCCATCACCAAGTCGGGCGAGCGGCTGGTGGGACAGGTGGCCAAGCGCCAGGCGGTGACCAACCCGGAAAACACGGTCTACTCCATCAAGCGGTTTATGGGCCACAGGTTCGATGAAGTGACGGACGAGACCAAGCGCGTGCCCTACAAAGTTACGCGCGGTCCGCATGACGATGCACGCGTCGAAATTTTCGGCAAGGCCTACACCCCGCCGGAATTGTCCGCGATGATTTTACAGAAGCTGAAGACTGCCGCTGAGGATTTCCTCGGCGAGAAGGTGACCAAGGCGGTCATCACCGTCCCGGCGTATTTCAATGACAGCCAGCGGCAAGCGACCAAGCAAGCGGGCGAAGTGGCCGGCATGGAAGTGCTCCGCATCATCAACGAGCCCACCGCCGCGGCGCTGGCTTACGGCCTGGACAAAAAGAAGGACGAAACCATCGCGGTCTACGACCTGGGCGGCGGCACATTCGACATTTCCATTTTGGAAGTGGGCGAAGGCGTGGTCGAAGTAAAGGCGACCGCCGGCGACACGCATCTGGGCGGCGACGACGTTGACAATCGCGTGGTCGATTGGCTGATCGCGGAATTCAAAAAAGATCAGGGCATTGACGTCAGCAAGGATCGCATGGCCGTGCAACGGCTGAAAGAAGCCGCGGAAAAAGCCAAGATCGAGTTGTCGCAGATGCAGGAGACGGACATCAATCTCCCCTTCCTGACTGCGGACGCCTCGGGGCCGAAGCACCTGCAATTGAAGCTGACTCGCGCCAAGCTCGAACAGCTCATGGAAGACATCCTGCAGCGAACGATCGGTCCAACCAAGCAGGCGCTTTCCGATGCCGGCATCACGCCGGACAAGATCGACGAAGTTGTGCTGGTGGGCGGCTCGACGCGCATCCCGCGGGTACTGGAGATCGTCAAGGAACTATTTGGCGGCAAGGAACCGCACAAGGGCGTCAACCCGGACGAAGTGGTCGCGGTCGGCGCGGCGATTCAGGGCGGCGTGCTCGGCGGCGAGGTGAAGGACATCCTGCTGCTCGATGTAACTCCGCTGTCGCTGGGCGTTGAAACGCTTGGCGGAGTGATGACCGTGCTGATCCCGCGGAACACCACGATTCCGACGCGCAAGTCGGAAGTCTTCTCGACCGCGGCGGACAACCAGCCATCGGTAGAAATCCATGTGTTGCAGGGCGAACGCAAGATGGCGCCCGACAATCGCACGCTCGGCAAATTCCACCTGATGGGAATTCCGCCGGCGCCGCGTGGATTGCCGCAGGTTGAGGTCACCTTCGACATCGACGCCAACGGCATCCTGAACGTTTCCGCGAAAGACCGCGCGACGAACAAGGAGCAGAAAATCACGATTACCGCCTCCACTGGCCTCAGCAAGGAAGAGGCCGAGAAGATGCGCTCCGACGCCGAGGCCCACGCCGAAGAGGACAAAAAGAAGCTCGCGGAAATCGAGGCGCGGAACATTCTCGACAACCGCGTGTATCAGGTCGAGAAGCTGATCGCCGACAATCGCGACAAACTTTCCGAATCCGACACCAAGCCCGTGGAAGAAGCGGTTGCGGCGGCCAAGTCCGCGCTCGCCGGCGGCATCCTCGACCAGATTCAGTCGGCGACACAGCAGCTCGACCACGCCTCGCACCAACTCGCCGAGGTGCTTTACAAGACGGCACAGGCCAGCGGCGCGCCAGCGGGCACGGATGGTTCCGGGGGCGCCGGGCCGGGCGCGCCGAAGCCCGGACCGGGCTCGGCGCCGGAAGGCGAAGTGATCGACGCCGAGTACGTGGACGTCGATGAAACCAAGAAGCCGAATTGAGCGAAACGCTCCGCAGGGGCTGTGTTGCGTCAACCTTCAGGTTGACATCCGAGGTGCGCGCCGGCGCTCGTCCGCCGCGGCGGACGAGCGCTACACGCTCTTCGCCCGGTGCGATTTCTTTTACGTGATTTACAGGAGCCAGGGTTGACGACGTACGAAGGCATCAAGCGGACCGGGCCGCCGCACGCCATCCAGAAGTTGCGGGAAGATTTGTTCATGATTCAAATCGTTCTTTCGGAAACGCCGACGGCCGATTGGAAGCGTTTATTTTACGAAACACAGCAATCGCCCCCGCCCGACTTTCCTCCCCGCGCCGTGGATATCAGCGGAGCGCTCATTCGCTTCCGGTCCGACGTCCCCAGCGTGGCAGCCAGGACGGCCTGGATCGACCGATGGATCGTGCGCGCCAATCAGAAGGAAACGGCCATGGGCGGCAAACTCGACGAAGAACGCCGCCGCCGCCGCGATGAACACCAGCGCGAGCAGCAGGAATTGGCGGCAATCAACGCGCACTGGGAAAAGTTGTGAGGCGAGCTTCAGGGGCTAAACCCCCTCTCTCGCTTCCCTGGAACTCGCGGCTAAAGAGGCTGCGGAAAAAAGTAGTTTAATGCCATCCCGAGCGAAGCGAGGGATCTGCTTTTTCACCAGTCCCAAGAAAAGAGCAGATTCCTCGGGCAAACCGCGCCCTCGGAATGACACTTTTGGAATTTTTCCGCAGCCTGTAAAGCCGCGACGCACAAACATTCGCGGCATTATAGCGGCAGTTGTTTTTGGAGAAGGTAAACGACTGAATTGCGAGTGATTGGTCACGAATCACGAGTCCCGAATCACCAGTCACCAATCACTAGCCGCCAGTCACTGAGTCTTTATGGCCACAACCACAAAACAAGACTATTACGAACTGCTGGGCGTCTCGCGCAAGGCCGCGCAGAAAGAAATCCGGCAGGCCTACCGGAAACTCGCGCGCAAATACCATCCTGACCTGAATCCCGGCGATAAATCCGCGGAAGAAAAATTCAAGCAGGTGCAGGAAGCCTACGACGTCCTCTCCGACAGCAAGAAGCGCCAGATGTACGACCAGTTCGGATTTGAAACCCCGGGCGCTGGCGGAATGCCCGGCGCGGGGGATGCCAGCGACGTTCATTTCGATTTTGGCGGGTTCGATTTCGGGGGAGGAAGCGGAGGCGCGGGCCCGAGTTTCCGCGATCTGTTCGGCCAGTTCTTTCGCGGCGGCGGCGCGGCGGCCGAAGCGCCTTCGCACGCCGAGCCGGGCACGAGCCTCGAATACCAGATCGAAATCAGTTTCTGGGAAGCCGTGCGCGGCACTGTAAAAAAACTCACCATCTCGCGCCTCGATACTTGTGCCGAATGCCATGGCACGGGCGCGGTTGGCCAGCCGCAAACCTGCACCGCATGCGGCGGCACGGGGCAAGTCACGCAGACGAGCGGGAAGATGCGCTTCAATCTGACCTGCTCGCGTTGCGGCGGCACGGGCCGCCTGCGAAATATCTGCCGCCTCTGCGGCGGAGACGGGCGCGTGCGGCGCGCGGACACGATTGAAATTCGCATTCCCGCGGGCGTGCAAACCGGCTCGCGCGTTCGCGTGCCCGGACGCGGTAACGCGGGAACAACGGGCGAGCCGCCGGGAGACCTCTACATCATCACCGACGTTCAGCCGCACCCGTTTTTTGATCGCCGCGGCGACGACATCTACACCACCGTGCCCATCACCGTCACCGAGGCCGCGCTCGGCGCGAAAATCGAAGTGCCCACCATCGACGGGCGTTCGCTTCTGCGCATTCCGCCGGGGACAAACAGCGGACAGAAGTTGCGCCTGCGCGAGAAGGGCGTGCCTTCGGTTCGGACTCCCGGGCACCGCGGCGACCAGTACGTCGAACTGCAAGTCATCGTGCCGAAGCCGGTGGACGAACGCGTGCGGGAACTTTTGAAGGAATTGCAGAAGATTGCGCCGGAAGATCCGCGCAAGGATCTGTTTGAGAAGGCTAAGGCGTAACAAGGTGCGGAAAGAGGACTCTATTTTTGTCATTCCGTGCGAAGCGAGGAATCTCTCTTTAGTCTAAGCCAAAGATAAGAATGAGAGATTCCTCGCTTCGCACGGAATGACAAAAATGTGGAGCGCTTTTTCCGCAACCTGGTAAGCGTAAGGAATGCAGCAATGACACGCGTAAATCCGAAACGAAAAAAGGCCCGCGCCGGATACATGATTTCGGCGGTGGCGGAATTGTACAAATTGCATCCGCAGACGCTGCGCCTCTACGAGCGCGTGGGGCTGCTGAAGCCCTCGCGGTCCGACGGCAACACACGGCTTTACACGGATTCCGACCTGGAACGCCTGGAAGTGATCCTGACCCTGACGCGCGAAATGGGCGTCAACCTCGCGGGAATCGAAATCATTTTGAACATGCGCGAAAAGATGGCCGAAATGCAGCGCCAGATGGAAGCGTTCACATCATTCGTGCAGCAGGAACTCGCGCGCGGCCTCCGCTCGGCCACCACGCGGCCGCAGGAGGACGCCCTGGCGCGGGTCCCTCCGCCCAAGGTGATTCGCGTGCATAAGTGAACGTGACTCGTGATTCGTGAATTGTGAATCGTGAACGGAATTAGCGAGTTCAGAGCTAACAGTTGAGAGTTGAGAGTCGACATTAAATCTCTGCTTTGCCATGCAAGACCCGAACCGGCTGAAATGCCAGCTCTGAACTCTCAACTTTAGACCGTCGACTCCTCACGAGTCACAAATCACGAATCACGTTTCCATTTTTCCACACGCGCAATACTTTCCACAGGCCGGGACAACTTGCGCAACTTTCGCGGCGCGCCTATGCTGGCTTTATGGCGCAACCGGATTGCCCGCTATGCGGCGGAACGGGATGGAAGACCGTCGACCGCGTCGCGGAAGAAGAAAAACTGACGCGCGGTTCCTGGGAAAAACCCATCGAAGGTACGAACGCGAAAAAGCGCGTGTGGGCCGTGCCCTGCGATTGCACGGGCAAGGACCGCGTCGCGCGAACCATGGCGCGCGCGCGCCTTCCCAACCGCTACGAACAATGCGATTTCGACAACTTCGATACCAAACTTTATGAGCTGGAAAACGGCCCCGAGTTTCCCAAGTGGAATCACGCCCTGGAGCAGGCCAAGCTGGTCACGGAAGCGTTTGCCCGCGATTATCCGGTTGGCACAGACACGGGACTCCTGCTGATGGGGCCGTGCGGCGCGGGCAAGACGCATCTGGCCGTGGCCGCGCTCCGGCAAATCGCTTTGCGCGGGCATACCGGACTTTTTTACGACTACCGAGAACTGCTCAAGGAAATTCAGGGAAGCTACAATCCGGAAAGCCAGTCCAGCGAACTCGGCGTTCTCGAGCCCGTCCTGACCGCCGACGTTTTGCTTCTCGACGATCTCGGCGCCAGCAAACCTTCTCCGTGGGCGCTCGAAACCGTTGGCCACATCCTCAACTCCCGGTACAATGAGCGGCGCATCACCCTGCTGACGACGAATTATCTCGATAACAGCGGGCCGGCGACAATGCCGTCGCCGCGCAGATCCCAACTTCCCTCCGGCCAGGCAGTATCCGCCGCGGGCGAGGATACTCTCACCGACCGCCTGGGCATGCGCATCCGCTCGCGCCTCTACGAAATGTGCCGCACCGTCGAGCTCTTCGCTCCCGATTACCGCCGCGAAGTCCGCCAAGCGGGGCGGATGCGGTCGTGATTCGTGATTTGTGATTCGTGACGCAAGCGGGAGGTTTCCAGTTGGCATTGGAGGGCCAACTCCTTTCCATACAAAGGCGACGCAGCCGATCAAGCACTCTTCACTCTAAATTCTCAACCGTAAACTCCGGACGTTTCACGAATCACAAATCACGAATCACACCCGCCCCACCGCTTTCATTGACATAGGCCACAAAGCGCAGGTATCATCCCCTCGGTGCGGCACCTGGGTGGGAAGCCGCGCTTCCTTCCTTGCACCTCCCCGTGACTCGGAAGATAACCCGAGCGTTTCCTGTTGGGAGCGATGCAGGGACCTCACTGGAGGCAGTACGATGTTTTCCGACAATGAGAACCCCGGCGCGGAGCTTTCCGCCGGACAAACCGCAACCGCCGCAACAGCGGCGCCAGAACAAACCTCAAATATGAACACTGAGCAGGCAGTGCCTGACGCAGTTCCAGCGCAAGATCCACTTGCCGCGCTTACAGCGCCTCCCGCAGAGCCAGCTGTAGTTACCGTGAATCCTTCTGAGCCCGTAGCCGCGCCGGATGGCGCTGCGGCCGTCGAACATACCAACGTGAGCGAAGCTGTGGAAACTGCCCTGGATTCCGGTGAGCCTCCCACGGAATCGACCTCGGAGATGGAACAGCTCATGGAGCAATACGCCGTGCCTCATCAAGCGCCGGCGGAAGGCGAAATTGAATCGGGCCAGGTCGTGGCGATCACCGATCTGGGCGTTGTCGTGAACCTGGGCGCCAAGACCGAGGGACTGATTCCCGCGCAGGAATTCGCGGAACTCGACGGCCCGTTTCCACTTGTGGTCGGGGAGCCTGTGGAAGTCCAGCGGACAGGCGATCGCAAGGAAGGGATGGTATTGCTGTCGTACCAGCGCGTGAAACGGCGTCGCGCCTGGGGCAAGATCGAAGAGGCTTACCGCACGAAGGCCGATATCAACGGAAAGATAGTGGACCACATCAAGGGCGGCCTGGTCGTGGATATCGGCGTGCGCGCCTTTTTGCCGGCATCGCAGGCCGATCTGCATCCGGTGCGCGACCTCGACGAATGGAAGGGCCGTGAGCTCACCGTCCGCGTCCTGAAGATGAACCGCAAGCGCGGGAACGTGGTCGTGAGCCGGCGCGCGATTCTGGACGAACAGGTGGCGTCGCAGCGGCAGGCCATGCTCGACTCGATGGCGGAGGGACAAATTGTGCGCGGCGTGGTCAAGAACGTCACCGGCTACGGCGCGTTCGTGGATCTAGGCGGCATTGACGGGCTGCTGCACATCACGGACATGTCCTGGGGCCGCGTGGCCAGCCCGCTGGACGCTGTCTCGCCGGGCGAGGAAGTCGAAGTCAAAATCCTGAAGTACGACAAGGAAAAGGGACGCGTGTCGCTCGGGCGCAAGCAATTGCTGCCCGACCCCTGGGCCTCGGTGGTGGAACGTTACACTAAAGGGACAAAACTCACCGGCAAGATCATGGGCCTGACCGATTACGGCGCGTTCGTGGAACTCGAGCCGGGCATCGAAGGCCTGGTGCACGTCAGCGAGATGAGCTGGTCCAAGCGCAAGCAGCATCCCTCGAAAATCGTGAAAGTGGGCGACGATGTCGACGTCATTGTGCTGGGCGTCGATTCCAAGGAGCGGCGCATTTCGCTGGGCATGAAGCAGGCGCAATCCGACCCGTGGCAACTGCTTGCGGAAAAATATCCTGTGGGAACGGTGGTGAAGGGCAGCATCCGCAATCTCACCGAATTCGGCGCCTTTCTGGAAATTGAGGAAGGATTCGACGGGCTCATTCACGTCAGCGACATTTCCTGGACCGGGCGGATCAAGAATCCCTCCGAGGTGTATAAGAAGGGCGACACGGTCGAAGCGAAAGTGTTGAAGATCGACCAGGGCACGCGGCGCGTTTCGCTCGGCGTCAAACAGGTCAACGACATCTGGTCCTCTTGGTTTGAGAAGCACAAGGTCGGCGACCTCGTGCGCGGAAGAGTGTCGCGCGTCACGACTTTTGGCGCGTTCGTCGAACTGGCCGACGGAATCGAAGGCCTCTGCCATATTTCGGAGATCGACGACCGCCGCGGCAAGGGTGGCGACAAACCGCAAGGCCCGCCGCGTCCCGGCGTCCGGCAAAGCGGGCTGCTCGATCCCGGCCGCGATTATGAGTTCAAGATCGTCAAGATCAGTCTGGACCAGCATAAAATCGGGCTGAGCTACCGTGGCGCGCAAAAGCAGGCGGAACGCCGCGACATGGAAGATTACCGGTCGACGAAGTCCTCGGCCAAAGCCACGATCGGTGATGCG
Organism: uncultured Acidobacteriota bacterium; assembly: GCA_963813185.1. Classification (GTDB taxonomy): domain Bacteria; phylum Acidobacteriota; class Terriglobia; order Acidiferrales; family UBA7541; genus Palsa-360. Next base: position 152,214 of record CAWEYA010000013.1, on the reverse strand, counting down.
ATTATGGCCAAGCGTTCCTTGTAGTTAGGGCTTCGGCGGACCCCCAGCCGGAGTATAAATAATATTTCCCTTAAGCCTCGTTTGGTGATATGGAATTGCCACCAAAGGCAGCCCGATGGGGGATTTTTCTCCCGCGAGCCGGTGGCGCGTTCCCGAGGCGCGTCTTAGCCTGCACCGAGCGGTGCTATTTTTAGAGTTAGGCGGAGCATACATCAATGACCGATTCCACCGTGACAAAGGCGGACCTGGTTGAAGAAGTGGTTCGCGTCACAGAACTTCCACGCAAAGAATCCGAGGCCGTCGTCGAAACGATCTTTGAAAGCATCATCGGCGCGCTGCAAGGCGGCGACCGTATCGAAATCCGCGGCTTCGGCAGTTTTCGCACGCGCCAGCGCCGGGGACGCACCGGGCGCAATCCCAAGACCGGCGCCAAGGTCGAAGTGCCGCCCAAGAAGATCCCGTTCTTCAAGCCCAGCAAGGAGTTGAAGGACCACGTCAACTCCGGCGCACCGGCCGCCCCGGGCTCGAGTTCGGCGCCCGCGGTGCCGCCAAGTTAGAAGCGCGCGGCGGACCCTGGCCCTTCGCCGTCCGCAGCCAATACTCCCTATGGATTACCTCTGGACGCCTTGGCGCTACCGATACGTTGCCGAAGCCAAGAACGTTTCGGGCTGCGTCTTTTGCAACGCCCATGCCGCGAATCAGGACGAAGAGTGGCTCATTGTCCATCGCGCGGTGAAAAATTACGTCATCCTGAACCGCTATCCGTATACCTCGGGGCACGTGATGATCGTGCCGTACACGCACACGTCGGATTTTTCCGGCCTCGAAAGAGATACCGCGGCGGAAATGATGTTGCTCACGCAGCGTGTGCAGGCGGCGATCGATGACGTCTACCATCCGGACGGCTTCAACCTGGGGATGAATCTGGGCCACGCGGCGGGCGCCGGAATTGCCGATCACCTGCATATGCATCTCGTGCCCCGCTGGACCGGCGACACGAATTTCATGACCACGGTGAGCGAAACGCGCCTCGAGCCGGAAGACCTTTCCTCCACGTACACGAAGCTGCGCAAGGCGCTGGCTCAGTAAAGACCGTGTTGCTCAAACGATTTTGTGGCGCCCGCCTTCAGGCGGGCATTCTAGATTTGAAATGATGCCCGCTTGAAGGCGGGCGCTACATCCTTCCAGGAGTCACCGTTGAACTTCGCACTCAGCGAAGAACAAAAAATGCTGCAGCGCACGGTGCGGGAGTTCGCCGAAAACGAAGTCAAGCCGCTCGCCCGCGAGATCGACGAGACCGGGCATTTCCCCCGCGAAACTTTCCGCAAGGCCGCGGAACTGGGCCTGACCGCGGTGGCCCTGCCGGAATCCGAAGGCGGCGCGGGCTTCGACCACGTTTCCTATTCCATCGTCATCGAAGAAATTTCCCGCGTGTGCGCCTCCACCGGCGTGATTCTTTCCGTGCAAAATTCGCTGTACTGCGATCCGATCCATCGCTTTGGCACGGAAGAACAAAAGAAAAAATTCCTCCTGCCCTTCGCGCGCGGAGAAAAAATCGGATGCTACGCGTTGACCGAGCCGCAGGCGGGCTCGAACGCGGCGGCGCTGGCGACCCGTGCGGTGCGCCAGGGCGACCGTTACATCATCAACGGAACGAAAGCGTGGATCACCAACGGCGGCGTGGCCGACGCGGCCATCGTGTACGTGAATACTGACGCGTCGAAAGGCGAAAAAGGGATCACAGCGCTGGTCGTCGAGCGCGGCACGCCCGGCTTTAAGGTAGGCAAGGAAGAGAAAAAGCTCGGGATCCACGCCACGGCGTGCACGGAATTGTCCTTCACCGATTGCGAAGTGCCCGCCGCGAATCGCATCGGGAACGAAGGCGAAGGCTACAAAATAGCGCTCTCAACGCTCGACGGTGGACGCATCGGCATCGCCGCGCAAGCCACCGGCATCGCGCAAGGCGCGCTCGAACAAGCGCTGGCCTACGCCAAGCAGCGGCAAGCGTTCGGCCACCCCATCGCGGATTTCCAGGCGATCCAGTTCATGCTGGCCGACATGGCCACCGAAATTGACGCGGCGCGCCTGCTGGTCCGCAAGGCCGCGTGGAAATCGGATGCGGGCGCCCGCTTTTCCATGGAAGCCTCGATTGCCAAGCTATTCGCTTCGGAACTGGCCACGCGCGCGACGCACAAAGCAATCCAGATTCACGGCGGCTACGGCTACAGCGCCGAATATCCGGTAGAGCGAATGTACCGCGACGCGCGCATCACGGAAATCTACGAAGGAACTAGCGAAATCCAGCGCCTGGTGATTGCAGCGTGGGTGTTGAAATCTTTTTGAATCCACAGATGCACACAGATAAACACGTATGAGGAAAAAGACTGCTGAAGGGCCGGGAGTTGATAGTTTAGAGTCGAGAGTTGGGAGTCCGCTGTGTGTGATGTTTCAGCTCAAATAATCCTGGATTGCTTTAGACTCTCAACTGTCGACTCTCGACTCTTCACAAATAACGACACACACGCGCCATTCCATGCAAGAACTCGATTCCACCGCTGAATTTGATGCAGCGCGCGACGGCGAATGTTTCTCTTCGCTTCCCTCGCAGCCGGCGGTGTTTTCCGTCGAGCCGCGCGCGGAATTAGTTGGCGCAAAACCGAACCTGCTTCGCACAGCAAATCTGCGGCAGCGGCTCACGCGCCTTCTGGGGCCGCCCGATCCAGCTTCGAAGCGGCTGAATTTGCGCGAGTTCGCGGCGCGCGTGCGCTATCACGTCGTGGGGTCGCCGTTTGAACTGAGTTTTCTGCACTGGCAGCACGCGCGGCGGCTTTGGCCTGCGGCGTATCGCGAGCGGTTGCGGCTCCGCCCGCCCGCGGTGCTTAAGGTCAGCCTCACGAACGCGTATCCGCGCTGCTACGCCACGCGGCGCATCAGCGCGAACGGATTTTATTTCGGGCCGTTCGCCTCGCGCCGCGCGGCCGACACCTTCGCTTCCGGTTTTCTCGACCTGTTCAAAATCCGGCGCTGCCAGATCAAGATTCGCCGCGATCCCAGCTTTCCCGGGTGCATTTATTCGGAAATGAAGATGTGTCTTGCGCCGTGTTTCGCCGGTTGCACGAAGGAAGACTATGACGAGGAATTGGGCCGCGTCGTGGCGTTTCTGGCGACAGGCGGCGCTTCGCTCACAGCGGAACTTGAGCGCGAGCGCGAGGCCGCGAGCGAAGCCCTTGATTTCGAGCGAGCCGCCGCGGTCCATCGCCGCATCGAAAAAGCGGCCGAAGCGCTGCGCGGCTTGCCCGATCTCGCGCGGCGTCTCGAAGACCTCAACGCCGTCGTCCTGCAACGAGCGGCGGAAGAAAACACCGTGGCCGTTTTCGTCGTGCGGGCCGGACGCATTGACGAGCCACGCATGCTCCGCTTCGCGGAGCTTGCCAACGAGCCCCGGTCGGTCGAACAAATCCTGCGCGAGTGGCTGGAAGGCACGGAAGATCCAGCTTTGCTTCCTGCAAAGGCAGCCGCCTCGCAACCAAGCTTTCGCGAACTCGAAGACCAGCTCAGCCTGCTGGCGCGCTGGTTCCACAAGAAGCCGCGCGTCGGTGAAATTTTCTTTCGCGAAAGCACGGCGCGCTCCTCCGCCGTCGCGCCGCAGGACGAAGCCAGCGCCCGCCGCAATAGCGAGTGGCCCTATCGCCGCATCCTGCGCGCCTGCTCGCGGCTCCTGGCTCCGCCGGCAGTCGAGAGTTAACGGTCAAGAGTTAAAAGCCAACCCCGGATGCGAGATGAGGAATTCTCAACTCTCAACTGTCGACTCTCGACTCGCTTGGTTACGAGTATAATCGCGGCTCCTATCGAGGGAGACTAAATGACGACGTTTGCAACACAAGATGGCACCAAAAAATATGCTGCGCGATTTGCCGGGAGCGCCGCCGGGGGGCACTTTCGCGAGCAGCAGGGCCTATGGCTCTCTTCGCTGGGGATCGGCACGTATCTCGGGGAGCCTGACGCGCGCACCGACGAGGCCTACACCGATGCGATTGTGGAGGCCGTGCAATCCGGCGTGAACGTGATCGACTCCGCAATCAATTACCGTTTCCAGCGCTCGGAACGTTCCGTGGGCGCGGCGCTTGCGGAACTCGCTCGACGCGGCTATGCGCGCGAAGAACAGGTGATCTGCACGAAGGGCGGATTCCTCACGCCGGACGGCGAAATGCCCGCCGACGCCGGCGATTATTTCAATCGCGAGTACGTGGAAACCGGGATTTTGCGCGAAGGCGACGTCGCCGCCGGTTGCCACTCGATGGCGCCGAAATTTATTGCCGACCAGCTCGAGCGCAGCCGCCGCAATCTGGGCGTCGAAACGATTGACGTCTATTACCTGCACAATCCGGAAACGCAATTGGGCGAAGTGCCGCGCGAAATGTTCAACACGCGACTGCGCGCCGCGTTTGAGTTTCTGGAATCCGCCGTGGCCGCTGCGAAAATTCATTTCTACGGGTTGGCCACCTGGAACGCGTTCCGCCAGAGCGAAACCGCACAGGATTATCTTTCGCTCGCCGCGATGGAATCGCTGGCGCGGGACGTTGCCGGCGGATCGCACCATTTTCGTTTTGTGCAGTTGCCTTGCAACCTGGGGATGACGGAAGCGCTGACGCGCGCCAATCAGGCGCTCGATGGCGCCCCCGCGCCGGTCGTCGCAGCCGCGTCCAAGCTCGGCATCACGCTGGTGGCCAGCGCCGCGATGCTCCAGGGGCAACTCTCGCGCGGCCTGCCTTCCTTTGTGACCAATGCGTTGGGAATGAAATCGGACGCCGAGCGCGCCATGCAATTTGTCCGCTCAACGCCGGGAATCACCACCGCACTGGTGGGCATGAGCCGCGTCGAGCACGTGCGCGAGAATCTTTCCATCATCGGCGTCGCGCCCGCTTCGCAAGATCAGTTTGCCAAATTGTTTCAGCGCGGGGAGAAGGCATAAGTGGGACGGGCTTCAGCCTGTCTGGTTTTGAATACCGTCAGTCCTGCAAGAATTTAAAACCAGACAGGCTGAAGCCCGTCCTACTTTACCTCTTCTGCTCCATCAATCCTGCGATCGTGCCCATGACGTCAAATTTGGTAATAATTTCGAGGCGCCCGTTGCTCATCTTCACGAACACGGCGGGCTCCTCGTGGCTCAGCAAATACGTGAGCCGCTCGACCGGGGCTTCGCAGGACACCGTCGGCAAAGGATCGCTCATCACTTCGCGGATCACCATCTTCCGCAGATCTTTTCCTTGCAGCGCGAGATTCAGGATCTGGTCTTCGTAAATCGCGCCGACCGGTTGCTGCGCTTCAAACACCGGCAACTGCGAGATGTCCTGCGTCTGCATGGTGTGCAGCGCATGGAACACGGTCTGGTCGGGCCCGGCGACAATCAAGTCGCGGTCCTTGGCGACCTTGTGCTTGGCGTTGACCACGTCTTCGACGATCAGCGGCACCTGCGAATCCACATAGCCGCGCTCGCGCATCCATTCCTCGCTGTACACTTTGCTGAGGTAGCGCATTCCCGTGTCCGGCAGAAACGCGACGACGAACGAGCCCTGAGGCAACGTCTTGGCCACGCGCAGCGCTCCTGAAACGCACCCGCCGCCCGAACCGCCGGTGAAGATTCCTTCCTGCTTCACGAGCCGCCGCGCCCAGACAAAACATTCCTGGTCATTCACCTGCACGACATCATCGACGATCTTGAAGTCCATGGTGGCAGGGAAAATGTCCTCTCCGATGCCTTCGACAACGTACGTTTTGGCTTTGCCCACTTTTCCCGTCTTGACGTACTCGTAGTACAGCGAACCGATTGGATCGACGCCGACGATTTGCACGTCGGGATTTTTTTCCTTCAGGTAGCGGCCCACGCCGCTGATCGTCCCGCCCGTGCCCATGCCGCAAACGAAATGAGTGATTTTTCCCTCGGAGTCTTCCCAGATTTCCGGCCCGGTCGTCCGGTAATGCGCCTCGGGATTCATCGGATTTTCGTACTGGTTCGGGTAAAAGGAATTCGGAATGTCCTTGGCCAGTCTTTTTGCCACGGAATAGTAGCTGCGCGGATCGTCGGGCTCGACCGCCGTCGGGCACACGATGACCTCGGCCCCCAGCGCCTTGAGCAGATCCACTTTTTCCTTCGACTGCTTGTCCGTGATGGTGAACACCAACTTGTAGCCGCGCACCGCGCCGACGAGCGCCAGACCGATCCCGGTATTGCCCGAGGTTCCCTCGATGATTGTGCCGCCGGGCTTCAGCAGGCCCCTGCGTTCCGCATCGTTGATCATGGAGATCCCGATGCGGTCCTTCACCGAGCCGCCCGGATTCATATAATCGACCTTGACGTACACGTCGGCGGCGAATCCGGCGGCGAGCCGGTTCAGGCGCACCAGCGGCGTGTTTCCGATGGCTTCGGTGATGTTATTGCAGCGCAACGTGCGGCTCCTTACTTCACAGCCGGAAAAAATTCAAAAGCTCTTAACACAGAGAACACAGTAGGTGCAGAGAAAGATAAAGCAATTTCTTTAAGGCCACAAACATTGGACGCTAGCACTTGGTGTCTCGCCTTTCTCCTCTTTTCTCCGTGTTAAAGCTTTTCTTCCGCGCAACTCCAGCTTAAGTGGATCGGAGAGGCGTTGTCCAGTTTCTCAACGCACGCATGTTCGTGGCAGAATATCCCCACTTCAAATCGGGAGAAAACACCCCATGAAACGAACAAACATTTCGACGGGAACGGCGTGGGAACCAATCATCGGATATTCTCGCGCGGTAAGGGTAGGCGATACGGTGCACGTTTCCGGCACGACGGCCACCGGCACGGATGGCAAGATCGTAGGTGTCGGGGACGCCTACACGCAGACAGTGCAAACGCTGCGCAACATCGAATCCGCGCTGCACAAGGCCGGCGCGCGCCTGGAAGACGTGGTGCGCACGCGCATGTTCGTCGCCAACATCGCCGAGTGGGAAAAAATCGGCCGCGCCCACGGAGAATTTTTCGGCAAGATTCGCCCCGCGACGGCCATGGTGCAGGTCGGCGGCATGGTATCGCCCGAAATGCTGGTGGAGATCGAAGCCGAAGCCATCGTGACATCCCGCGCGCCGAAAAAACCGCGGACCGCGAAGCAAAAGCGCAGGAAGAAATAATTGAAAGGCGGGAGGGTTCAGGTAGCACAGACTTCAGTCTGTGGGTTTCCATCAGCAACCCCAGGCTGATCGCCAGAGCCGCGATCGACCGCCCGGACAAGATCAACCGGCCAGACAGGTTTGACGGTCCACACAAGACCTACATCTCGCTCCACACCAAAATTTCGCAAAGCTCCCACGGAAACCCGCAGACTGAAGTCTGTGTTACTAGAACCCCTCTAGTACTTCACTCGCACTCGATACTTCAACACCGAAGTTCCATCCTTGTCGACCGGCACATCGAACTGCGCGGCGAACGCGGCCGTCTTGGTGAATTTGTACGTCGAGTTGACCATCTCCCAATCGCCGCCGATCGGTTCGTTCACTTCGACGGTGATGGGCAAGTCCTTATGGTTGCGCAGCGTGATCTCGTACTCGAATTCGTACAGCCGGTCGGAGAGCCTTTTGTAGTCCGTCTGTTTCCGCTCGGCCACGATGTCAAACGCGTTTCCGATGTGCAGCCCGATCTCTTCGTCCTTCGGTGTGTGGTCGATGTGGTCTTCGCCGGCGAAGAGCGATCCGCCGCGCGAATCCTGCTGGTAGACGCGAATCGTTCCCGCAGGTAGCGGCATGCCCAGCCCGGCTTTCTCTTCGTTCTTGAATTTGTAGAACACCTGCACGGGATCCTTCACGGGCGCGCCGGGTTGCGCGGCTCCCCGGTAGTAATAGCCCTGCCCATTCACCACGTACACTTTTCGCAGCGGGAAGCGCGAAGCGTTGAGCAGGCTGATTTGCTTCGATTCCTGGTCGAAGATCGATGTCCGGCGGTTCAGTGAATAAAGATGATATTCAGAGAACGATTCCTGCTGGAACGGCGCAGGAGCGTTTGCCGCTCCCGCGATGGACTTCATGGCTCTCACTTCGTCCATGGCATACTGGGCGACGACTCGGTGAAGGTCGCCCGCCACCAATTGCAGTGAAGCATTCTTGAACGCGGTCCCGCTGTGATTGACAAGCGTGATCCAACCGTCCAGATCGCCGCTCGTCTCGTCCTTGGCGACATTCAGCACATAGTCCGCGCTCCAGGAAAGATTTGCTGTCAGGTACGAAGCTTCCACTCGATGGCTCCTCGCGCCGGAATTTTGGAGCGTCCACAGCAGCGTGGGCCGTTCGTACAGATTGTCCGGCACTTCCGGAAAACGCAGGCTGTTGTATCCAATATTCGTGACGATGTCTTTGCCGATCTTCCAAACTTGTCCGCCGTTGTCGGAAAGCAGAGTCGCTTTTACTTCCTGGTCTCCGCGAATCATCGTGACTTCTCGCCCTACATATTTCTGCAGCAGCTTGTTCGGGTCGAGGAGATCGTACTCGTAATTCTGCTCCAAAACGTTCAACTTCGCGGGGTCGGTGAGCGAACGGAAGTGCACCGTCGCCGGATTAATGGAAGCGGCGATGTCCATGAACCGCAGCAGCGATTCCCCGGACGGCAAATTAAGCTGGCGGACGTCGCGCACCAGCGAAAGATTCGAGTTGTAGACGGTGAGCGCGAGATCGCTTTGATCCGCAAGAGTGGTCGTAATGTTCCCGCCGGCGGCCTGTGCGGGAGCCTGGCTTACCGAAGTTGCAGATACCGGGCAGTGCAGGAACGGCAACACGGCCAGCAGCGCCGCGAGTCCGGCGGTGGTTAGAATTTTAGATAATGTGGCGTTTCTCATGGCAGTCTCCGTTGAGGGTTGAGGTTCATCCTTCACCCCTTAGAACGGGACAGCCCGGATTTCTTGCAGGGTTTTTTGCTATTGCAACTGCCAGGTTTTACCGGCATCCGTCGTGGCGAAACGCCGCCCATCGCTCGCGGTAATCGTCGCGGACAGGCCATCGCGCGCGGTGATGGCGGTCCAGTCCGGTAATTTGCCGTCCGTTCCCACTGCCTGTGACGGCGGCGCGATGCGCTCCCACCGCGCTCCGTCCGCAGTTCGCGCAATCGCGCCGTTGCGCCCCACCAGCCAGCAAACTGTGTCTGAAACCGCCGCGCCTGCCAGCAAGTCATCCTGGGACGGACTCATTTGGGAAACCCAAGTCTTACCCGCATCCGTGGAACGCTCTATAATTCCGCCTTTTCCGGCGCGCCAGAGGGTCGAGCCGGATGGTGCTTTCAACAAAGAGTCATATTTTTGTACCGAGCGAAATACCTCGAAGGTCTGTTCCTTTCGGGCGCTCGGTCGCGCTTCGGGAGAAATTGTTTGCCCAACCGTGCCGCCGGTGGCTGTGGCTGCGTCGCCTTGAACCGTGACCGCCGGTTTGTCTCGGGACGCCGGAGTGCCGATAGCATTCTCATTTGTTTCGGCCTGCGCACCCCCGGCAGCCGCCAAATTCGATGCAGCTTTTGACTTTGGCTGGGGCGCTGCCGGCGCCTCCATCGCAGCTTGCAATTTCGGAGCCGCTGATGGTTGTGGAGGAATGGCCGGAGGCTGGACCTCGCGCCCATCCGGCAGGGTTTTCAATTTCTTCTCCGCTTGAAGCGAATTTCTTTCTTCACCCGACTTCGTCGATGGACTGTCCAGGCCGGCAGCAGCATCGGCGCGGTCTTTTGCCGGCGGTTTCACGGGCGCATTAAGCGGCGAGATATCTTTGGATGAACGTTCTGGCCGGGGCGCGGTCTCCGTCTTTAGATCCTGCTGCGGCGCGACTCTCGAAAGGCGGTCCGCCTCTGAAGGCGGTGGGCTCATGGGCAATTCATCTTTCGGCGCCTGCGCGATCAAAGTTGTGGAGGCGCTGCGATCCGTCGCCCGCCACGGCGGCTTCATTGCGAGCCACACCACCAGCACGGCGGCCGCGCCGAGCGCGGGCGCCAGCCAGCGCATGCGCCAATCAACGAATCTTGCACGGGCCCGGCCCGTGGCCCCCTTCGTAATTTCGACCGGGGCCCGAATAGGCGAAACGAGTTCTCCGAGGCGCGCGACTTCCTTCTCGTCCAGCGGCGGGTCTGCCGATGCGGCCAGCACGCGCAGAATCTTTCTGCACCTCGCGCACGTCGCGAAATGTGCTTCCCACTGCGCCGATTCGGCCGGGCCGAGGCCCTGCTCGGCGAAAGCTGCGATCACGTCGGCGTCAGGACACTCCCCGGCGCCATCGGTCTTTAGCCGGTCCAGGGCTTCGCCCACACGCCGGGCGAGCATTTCTTCACGCCGCCGGATTTTGTATTCGTCTCTGTCTTGTGAGTCCATCAAAGCTCTTCCTTAGTTTAGAACGGTTCATTTCAAAAACCTTGCATCACCTTGCGTTACGCCTTTTGGCCGGCTCGTGTGTCACTCTTCCGGCGGCTCCGCAGCCGGTTCCGGGGCGGATAGCGCCACCGAAAGGTCAAAAGGCCAATCCTGAACCGCGTATTCGAACGCCAGTTCCGTTTGCGCCGTGTCCAGGGCGGGTTCCGCCGGGCGGCCGTTGCAGGCCGGAATATCGCGCTGCAGCGCCTGCGTCACGCTCTCGCGCAAAGCCCGCCGCAGACGTTCGAGCTGCCGCGATACCGTGGACTCATGCTCGCGCACCAGGCGCCCGATTTCCGCGAGGGTAAGCTGATCCACGTAGTAACAGGTCAGAATCAGTCGTTCGCGCGGCGTTAAGCCCGCCAGCGCCCCCGAGAGGGCCCTGTCGAAGCGTCCAAGATATCTCCCGCGATCGGGATCAGGATCGGCGGGGACGGATGCAGTGCGAGCAGCCAGTTCGCGAGGCGCCTCTCCTTCCATTTCGGCATCCAGAGAAACTGTTCTGCCACTCGTTCGAAACAAGTCCACCTGCTTCTGCGCCAGCACGGCGCGCAGCCACGTCGATAGCTTGCTGCGCCCGTGAAAGTATTCGAACAGGGATTTTCGCCGGCTGTCCGCGCTGGAACGGACGCCGTAGAGTTCCGCATAGAGGGAATCCGCCAGTTCCTCGGCGCGCGCGTCGTCGGCGCGGCCCGATCCACGAAGCATGGCGCTCGCGGCATGGCGCAGGTCCTGCCGGAAGTGAGCGACAAAAAATTCCCAGGCCTTCTCCAGACCTTCGCTGCAAGCGCAGGCGAGCGCCAGATCTTCAAGGTGCAGCGACTTCAAATAGGCCTCGACCTCGCTCGGCGCAGGTTGCGCGCCGCCGAACCGTTTCTCAGCGCTGCGCCGCAGACCCCCAGCGAAGGCCTCTTGAGATAATCCCCACCGCGCGCACATCGCTTCCGCCTGCAACGCGCCTACAAGGTGCGCGTATTGAGCCAGGAACTCATCGAGGGACGCGAGGAAGGTTTCTTTGGGCATGAATTCGGCCGGTATCAAGTATTTGGATGCATCATAGCCGACCCAGGACTACCGGTGCGTGAGGGCTACTGAAAAAGGTACTTTCTCGACACCCCATTCCGGCCTGCCCGGTGTAGAATACCCCCTCAACCATGAGTTTCAAGCAGACCTGCGCACCCCGCTCCTGAGTTCTGCCGGGGGTAGGGTTCTGTCCAACGCGAAGGTCCATCAGAAACTTCGCGGGACCGTACAGGAGATCGCATGATCGCTCGCCGCAATAAACGCAAGGGCTTCTCCCTCATCGAACTGCTGATTGTCGTGACGATTATTTTGATCATCGCAGCCATTGCCATTCCCAACCTGATGCGCAACAAAATCCAGGCGAATGAAACCGCGGCGGTGGAAACTCTGAGGACTCTGAACGGAAGCATCCTCCTGTATTCGAACTCCTATGGCGGATTCCCGCACGCCCTGTCCGATATGGGGCCTGCTTCAGGCGGCACGCCCGCATCCTCTGCCGCCGCCGATTTGATTGATTCGGTGCTCGCCAGCGGGGTCAAGAGCGGGTATAAATTCGCGTATGCGCCCGTAGCCAGCGATCCTTCCGGCAATGTGCTCACCTACACCATTACGGCCACTCCCGTGGTTTCGGGTTCGACCGGCCAGCGATCGTTCTTCACCGACCAAAGCGGGACGATCCGGAACACTTCCAGCGGCACAGCGGATTCCAACAGCGCTCCGATCCAGTGAAATAACAAATTTTCAGCGCGCAAACATAAACACGAGGATCAGGGAGGAAGTCTCCGCGGCTTCCTCCATTTTTCTTGCCGGCAGGAAAATTCATTCCGCGCGGCCGGCGGCGAATGCAACCGCGTCGAATTGACTCGCGCCTGCGCGTTTCGCTACGATCAATCGGGACGACCCGCGCGCGGGACCGCCAAACAGATCCAGAGAACACAACCAAGAGCAACTCCCGAACTTCCAAGTTATCATGTACACGTGTCGCGAATGCGAGAATGAAATCAATCAGGCCACCGAGCTGTGCCCGCATTGCGGCGCGGATTTGACGGCGCCCGTCCCCGGCGCGGAGTCGCCCGCCGCAAAGCCCGGCATCGGTAAAATCCTGCTGCGCTGGGGCGTCCTGCTGGGCATGCTGCTGGCCGCAATTTGGAGTTTCCTGTGGTTCATCGTTCCCGAACGGCAGGGCGATCCCACGGCGCAGGCGGAAGCGCGCGCCGCCGATTCTTTGCGAGGCATCCGCGCCGCGCTGATCGATTTTGCATCGGCGCAGGGCGGCGCCTATCCGCGGCAATTTGAGGCGGTGGGCGAACGCGTGCGCCTGGCCGCGCAGCTCGCTCAAAGCGTCAACTACCAGGTCCAGTACACTCCCGGCCCTGTTAACGCTGACGGAACGATCCGCACGTTTGCTCTTCAAGCCCGGGCCGGAAATTACGGTTTCCGGAATTTCTATTTAGATGATAGTGGAATTTTGCGCGCCACGAAGGAAAGCCGCCCGGCCACGTCGGAAGATCCACCCTACTGAGGTTTGGCCAACGCGCTTGCCTGGCAAAGTATTTTCTGCCGGGCTTTCTGTTTGTGAAATAAGCCAAAGCCCTGCCATTCCGAGCGAAGCGAGGGATCTCTCTTTCTTTGCGCGTAAATGCAAAAGAGATTCCTCGCTTCGCTCGGAACGACAAAAGCGGGGGCCTTTTTCCGCTGCGATCAGGCCGTTTCAGGAGTACAATCGCTCCCCCAACCCTGTGCTTCGGCCATTATCAATTACGGGACATAAATGTTTCCCGGCGTTGACAGTGGCCGACCCATCCAGTAACTAAGGTCCCTGGTGCTCGGCGCGAATAAACTCTCTCAGGAGAGCTCCATGAAGACTCGTTCCCCGTTCTTGATTGCTCTGGCTGTCCTTGCGTCTTTGTCGATCGTCGTGCCGCCGGACGTCCCGGCCCAGGTCGGGCAGCGGGCCGGCCAGATTTCGCGCGCAATTCCCGAGGTGGCCATTTCCCGCGGACCGCAACAATTGCCGGCCATCGTGAAGACGCTGGTGGATTGGGGCGACGTGGTCCGAACGGGCGATGGCGGGCGCGCGCGCGTCGCGCTCGATGACGGTTCCGTGCTGAACGTCGGCTCCAGCTCCACCCTTACGGTCACGCAACACAACGCGGCCGCGCAGCAGACGCAGATCGAGCTGACATATGGACGCATGCGCTCGCAAGTGGTCAAGCAATCCAAGCCCAATGCGAAATTCGAAGTTCACACGGGTGTCGGCGTGGCGGGGGTGGTGGGCACGGACTTTTATCTGGGCTACATGAACGGCCTGTTTCAGATCATCCTGTATGAAGGCCATGTAAAGTTCTGCAATTTGGACGGCATCTGTGTGGATGTTCTCGCGGGACAGATTGCGACGATCCGCGACGGCCATCAACCACCCGATCAGCCCGGGCAAGCCACTCCCTCGGAACTGACCGACGCGGCCGTAGCGACCGCCGTGGGGGTGACGTCCGCAGGCGGACCGCCGCCGCATCATCTGACCACCGGGCAGATTATTGCCCTGACGGCGGCCGTGGTCATCCCAGCCATTGCCGTTCCTCTCGCCACTCGCGGCAGCCATCCTCCAGTGGTGAATGGCTGCACCACCAAAGGTGTGACGGCTGGTTGCTGACCGGACGGGCTAGCCACGCTTCCATTTGAGTGCCGGCGCCACCAAAACCGTGACACCAACTCCCATTCTCCGGCGTCTAACAGATGCGAACGGTGTGGCCACTCCCGGCATGGTTCGTGCATCCAACTGTTTTTAGGGCATTTGTTCGCTGCGCCGCCGCAAAATGAACGCTCTGCAACGAGCGCGTTGAGATCGGCGGCTCATAGGCATACACTAGTCATCTTAACTTTCAGATCCGGTCTCGGCGGAATGGAGCAGTTCTGTGAAAACATTCGGTTTTGCACTCCTCGCGTCTTTGATTTCTCTAAACACCTGGGCGGCAAATAAGCCTGCCCGGCACCCCGAGCCTGCGCTCCCGCCGCAACAGGCGGCTCAGGCGGCGCCATCCCCCTTGATCATGACGATGGGCCAGGAGCTGGACCGCGAGATGCCCATTCTTTCCAAGGCTACTCCGCCGGCGTATTTCATCAGCTATATCCTCACTTCGACGGACCGCTCGGAGGTCATGGGCTCGAACGGCGCGCTGCTGTCGAGCGAGGAAAGCCGCTCGCGATGGCTCGAGACGCAGGTGCGCGCGGGAAGCTACGATCTCGACAACACGCACAAGGTCGGCAATTCCGCGGACAGGCAAGGCAGCTTCGGCACCTCGGTGCCGATTGATGACGCTCCCGATGTGCTGCGTCGCGCCATGTGGAAGGAAACCGACAAGCAATTCCGCGCCGCCTCGGAAGGCCTGATCAAAATCAACACCAGCAAGGAAGTCCAGGTGCAAACGGCCGAGGAGCACGCTCCGGATTTTGCCCGCGAAAAGCCGCACACTTTCTACGGCGCGGAAGTTTCCATTCATCCCGACCGCAAACCATGGGAAGAAAAAGCTCGCCTGTACACGCGCGCCTTTCGAACCTCCCCGCAGATTTTGAATTCCATCGTGACCTTCAGCGCCACGGGCGACAATCAGTACCAGGTCACGAGCGAGGGCACCCGCCTGCAGTTTGGCCAGGTCCACTACCGGCTGGAATTGTTCATTCAGGGAAAAGCGCCGGACGGCATGGACATCAACCGCTACTACAATTTTGACTGGGTCAACCCTTCGGACGCGCCGGACGACAAGGCCGTGCTCGCGGAGGGGCAGGTCCTGCGCAAGGAACTCGAAGCGCTGGTGGCCGCGCCGCTGGTCGAGCCCTATGCCGGGCCCGCGCTTTTGACCGGCCGCGCCACCGCCGTTTTCTTTCACGAAGTGTTCGGCCATCGCGCCGAGGGCTTCCGCCAGAAAGATATCAACGAAGGACAGACGTTCGCCCGCAAGGTGGGGGAAGAAATTCTTCCGAAATTTCTCTCCATCTACGACGATCCGACAGAAAGAAAGCTCGGCAAGGATATACTTATTGGTTATTATCCCTTCGATGATGAAGGGACTCCCTCCGAGCGCGTCACGCTGGTCGAGCACGGCGTGCTGAAAAACTTTGAAATGTCGCGCCAGCCGCTCACCGGCTTCCCCGTCTCCAACGGACACGGCCGCCGCCAGATCGGCGCGCAGCCGGTTTCGCGCCAGGGAAACTTGATCGTCCAGAGCAGCCTTACCGTCTCCAACGCCGAGCTGCGCAAAAAACTGATCGAGGAAATCAAGCGCCAGGGCAAACCGTTTGGCCTGCTGATTGACGATATCGCCGGTGGATTTACGTTCACCGGCCGCGGCCAGCCGCAAGCGTTCCAGGTGCAGCCGCTGGTCGTTTACAAAGTGTACGCGGACGGCCGCCCCGATGAACTCGTGCGCGGAGTGGACATCGTGGGCACTCCGCTCGTTTCCCTCACCAAAATTGTCGCCACCGGCGACACCATGGAAACCTTCAACGGATACTGCGGAGCGGAATCCGGTTCCGTTCCAGTTTCCGCCTCGGCTCCAGCCATTCTGATTACGGAAATGGAAGTCCAGAAGAAGGAAACTTCCACGGACAAGCCGCCGATCTTGCCGCCGCCCGGGCACGATCCGAAGGCGGTGCGCCAGTGAAACTCGTGATGAGTATGCTGTTAAAAAGCGCAATAAATTTTTCCCTCCGCAATGGTTTGCCGGCGCTTGCAGCCGCTGCCGCGCTATTCCTGATGTCCGCCGGGCCCGCCAGTGCGGCTCCGCCGAGGCATCCCGCCGCGACGCTTGCCCAGCCGCAACAATCCGCCGCGGCGGATTCCGATCACACACTCGCGGCCATGCAGGATGAGCTCGACCGCGCGCGCACGCGCCTCGAATTGACCATTCCGGGCACCAATCAACCCGCGCGCCCGTACTTCATCCAGTACCGGGTTCTCGACTTGGATGTGCGCACCATCGTCGCGGAATTTGGCGCGCTGGTTTCCTCGACCGGCGGCCGGAACCGCATCATGAGCGTGGACGTCCGCGTCGGTAACGACAATCTGGACAGCTCGAACTTCATCACCGATGAAGGCTTCAGCGGATTCCTGGGCTCCACGGGCACGGTGGGGATCGACCGCGATTACGATTCCCTGCGCCAGGATCTCTGGCTGGCCAGCGATCAATCGTTCAAGGCCGCCGTCGAGAATTTTTCCAAGAAGCAGGCGTTCATGTCGCGCTTGGCGAAGGCGCCCAGCATTCCCGATTATTCGCCGGCCACGCCCACCGTTCTGGTCGATCCCTTGGCGGACCCGGATTGGACCACGCGAAACTGGGAGCAGGAAGCCAGGACAGTTTCCGCCGCATTGCGCCAGTTCCCACAGCTGTACAGCTCGCGCGTCACTTACCACCTCATCTACACCACGAGTTACCTGATCAATACCGACGGGAGCAAGATCCGCGTAAATCGCAGCCTGGCGGCCATTGAAGCCAGCCTCGAAACGGAATCCGACGATGGCATGGCCCTGCACAATTACTACGCCGTTTACCGCCACCGTCCCGACCAGTTGCCCGCGGCCGATGCCGTTCGAAAGGACCTCGAAAAAGCCGGGGAACAATTGATCACGCTGCGTGTTTCTCCTCCCGCAGCCGATTACGATGGCCCGGTGCTGTTCGAAGCGCCCGCGGCCGGCTCCTTGCTTGCGCAAATGCTGGGGCCGTCGCTTTCCGGCGCGCGCGGGCCGCTAGCCATGCAATCGGCCTTCGATCAACTGATGGATCGCCTCGGCGGGCGCAGCGAGTGGACCGGCAAGCTCGGCTCACGCGTCCTCCCCGGCCCGGTTTCGCTGCTGGATGACCCGACGGCCAAGCAGTTTCAGGGGCGGGATTTATTGGGGACGTATGATGTGGACCAGGAGGGCGTGAAAGCGCAGCGCGTGGAGCTCGCCACCAACGGCCTGCTGCTGAATTTTCTGATGTCCCGCCGTCCGGGGCCCGATCTGGTTCATTCGAACGGCCACGGCCGCGCCGCCTATCTGGGGGATCCACGCCCGATGGCCAGCAATTTGTTTTTCAGCTCCTCGAGCGGCATCTCCCCGGATGAAATGAAAAAAAAGTTTATGGACTCGTGCAAGCAGAACGGCAACAAATGGTGCCTGATCGTGCGCGAGATGGATAACCCCGTGCTCGGCGTGCGCGAGCAGCAGGATCTATCCGACATCGTCATGGGCGCGGCGTCCGGAGCGGCTACGGGCGACCGGCTGCCTTTGCTGGTGTACCGCGTGGACGCCTCGGACGGGAGGGAATCTCTGATTCGCGGGGCGCGTCTCGCCGGGCTCACGCTTCGCGCCGTCCGCAATATCGCCGCGATTGGAAACGACCAGACTGCTTTCGATTTCATGCAAAGCCAGCAGGCGGGTTTTGCGGGAACGGCGCTGGCCGCGTTCGGCTCGGCCGATTCCGGAGTTCCCTCCACCGTGATTGCGCCGTCGCTGCTGATGGATGATGTGGAAGTGCACGGCGCGCGCGGCGAGCCGGAACGTTTGCCGCTGGTTCCTCCTCCGCCGATTAACTGATTTGAGTGGGACGGGCTTCAGCCTGTCTTCTTTTGATTTCTGTCAGCGTCGCGCAGAAGTCAAAAAGCAGACAGGCTGAAGCCCGTCCTACTTTCGCTACCTCGTCGTATAATCCTTTCGAGGCATCACTCATCACACGATCTCCCACATCGGTCAAGCAGATGGCGGCGCTTGGGTCCATCGGCTCCGCGATTATTCTGGTGAGCCTGAAAGTGTTTCTGGCCGTCGCCACGGGCAGCCTGGGCGTGCTTTCCGAGGCGCTGCATTCAGGGCTGGACCTTATCGCGGCCATCCTGACGTGGCTTTCGGTGCGCGTGTCCGACAAGCCCGCCGATTCCGGGCACACCTACGGCCACGGAAAATTCGAGAATTTCTCCGCGTTTGTCGAGACAGGGCTCCTTCTCGCGACTTCGGTGTATATCATCGGGGAGGCGTTTGTGCGCCTCCTGTTCAAGCAGGTGCATTTGCAGTCGAGCGCGCTGGCCATGGTGATTCTCGGCGTTGCGATGGGCATTGATATCCTCCGCTCACGCGCGCTGTCGCGCGTGGCGCGGGAATATCCGAGCGAAGCGCTCGAAGCCGACGCGCTTCATTTTTCGACCGACGTGTGGAGCACGTTCGTCGTCATTCTGGGCATGGGGACGGTGTGGGCCGGGCAGCAATGGGGCGTCGCCTGGCTGCAAATTGCCGATCCGCTGGCCGCGCTCGTCGTCGCGGCCATCGTGATCTGGGTGGGTTCGCGTCTGGGGAAGCGCACGCTCGACGCGCTCTTGGACGTGGCGCCCGTAGGCTTGCAGAAACAAGTCGTTGAGGCGGTGGCGGGGCTCGACGGCGTGATTTCCACCGAGCGCGTGCGCGTGCGGCGCGCCGGCAACAAGCATTTCGTGGACGTGACCATCAGCGTTCCCCGCTCCGCCAGCTTCGAGCAGGTGCACGCCATTTCCGACGCCGTCGAGCGGCGCGTCGGAGAAATCGTGCCCGCGGACGTGATGGTGCACATGGAGCCGCGCGCCGCCGCGGGAGAACATTTGTTTGACGCCGTCCGCGTCATCGCCGCGCGCCTGGGCCTGGCGGTGCACGAAATTTCCGCCGACCAGCTCGAAGGGCGCCTGTTCATCGAGATGCACCTGGAAGTTGACGAACACTTGAGCCTGCGGGAAGCGCATCGCCGCGCGACCGAGCTCGAGGAGGAAATCCGCAAACTTCCCGGCGTGGCGCCCTCATCGGACCGCTCCGACGCGAAAGTGAATATTCACATCGAGCCGCTCGGCACACACATCGCTGCGGTGGACGGCCAGCGTGGCGAAATGACCGGCCTCGGCCGCGCCATCGAAAACTACATCAACACGCTGCCCCGCGAATTTCACGAACTCGTGGACTGCCACGAAGTTCACGTGCGCCAGGTCGAGCACAAAATCCTGGTGTCCTGCCACTGCGCCATGGACGGCAGCCTGCCCATCACCCAAATCCACGACGTCACCGGCGCCCTCGAAGACCGCGTAAAGGAAAATTTCCCGCAGATCGCCCGCGTCACGATTCATCCTGAGCCGGTGGAAGAACGCTGAAACGCCTACGCTGATTTCAATGGCTAGGACGGATGGAATAGCTTCAAAATCCTTCGCGAAGAAGCAAACAGTGTTCTCCACCGTGCGAAGTCCCCGGCATTCTCGGTCACGAGCGTGGCCCTTGCCCGCACCGCTTCCACTGCGATCAACAGATCGCGAAAATGATGGGCAAAATCGATCTGCCCATAAGCGCTTCGGGCGCGACGCAGCAAAATGCCGGTCTCGATCCATGCGGCCGCGGGCGGTGACGAGAAGTGGCCCAGGGCATCGTGCGCCCGGCACAGTTCGTCCAAAGTCCTTTTCTCCCGGCGGTCGTGGGTTCCTGCGTAGAGTTCGGCGGCTACGACCGCGGTCAAAATGGTGCGCTGGAAGACTCCGGCGTCCTCACCGAGCCAAAGATAGTCCTCGCCTCGACTGAACCGTATATAGATGCCGGTATCGAAGAGAAGGGGACCGGCCGGAAGAGGAATCATCGTCTCATTGCCGGGGCGCGGTCGAAAAGGTCCACCAGACCGCCGCGCTTTCGCAAGCGCCGCAGGGCTTGGAGGCCGGCTTCCACGGCCAGGCGTTCGTCGATAACAAGGCGCACAGCCTCCGAATTGCTTCGTGACTGGAGAGCCTCGCGAAGCCGCCGGACTTTTCCGGTTTCAAGCAAGAGATTCGTTCGCGTCAATGCCGTCCTGCTCATGGAGCATTTCCTCCAGTGTGTAACTTTAGACGTGATTATACACACTGGAACCCTTCCCGGCAAGGCAAAACGTCGTTGACTGCCCTCCTGGCGCGTCAGGTGGAGCGCAAAATCCTGGTCTCCTGCCACTGCGCCATGGACGGCAGCCTGCCCATCACCCAAATCCACGACGTCACCGGCGCCCTCGAAGACCGCGTAAAGGAAAATTTCCCTCAAATCGCCCGCATCACGATTCATCCTGAGCCTGTTGAGGAACGCTGAGAGGAATTGCTTTTGGCAGCACAGACTTCAGTCTGTGGGGGTCCGTTCGGGCCCCAGGCGGTTCGCGGTAGCCAACTTACGCGTGCCGGCTGGGATTTGCATGCCTGCCAAGATCAGTTGGAAATCCACAGACTGAAGTCTGTGCTACTAGAATCCAGGCGCGCCGGAGGCTGAGGCGCGAGCTTCGGCTGACGCGGCGTTGGGTTGCACGCCGAAGCGGAGGCGCTCGATCCAGGCTTGCGCTACGGACATCACTCCGGTGTAGAGGAAGCCCCAGACGAAGAGGAACAGGAACGGGGCGGTGGCGTAATTTTCATTTTGGATGGAATACACTATCGTGGAAATGAAGTAGAGGCCCAGCGCGATTTCCAGATACGGCATCCAGCCGGAGCGGTTGCGATAGAGTTTTTTCCTCCAGGTGCCTGCCTGGCCTTCGATCTTGAATTTTGGGGTGCGCACGAATGCCGTTTTTATGCCGAGGAGCGCTTCGATGACGGCTTTGGCGTTGCGCGCGGAGAGGCCGATGCCCACGGCCATCACGAACGGCATGTAGAGGATCGAGCGCTTCCACGTCTTCGGATACAGGACGCGCTGCGACGTCAGATAAAAACCGGAAATCGAGCAGCTGGAGGCGATGAAGAGCGGCAAGTCGATGAACAGCATTTGGAACCAGCCCTGATAAAAACGCACGATCATCGCGGGCAGGAGCAGAGTTGAGAGCACCACCATGAAGGGATAGCTGATGTTCGCGGTGAGATGGAAGACGGCTTCCACCTTGATGTTGGTGGGCTCGTCGGAGCGCAGCATGCGCGGCAGAATTTTTATGGCCGTCTGCATCAGGCCCTTTGCCCAGCGCGCCTGCTGCGCCTTGAACGCGTTCATTTCCACGGGCAATTCGGAAGCGCATTCGATGTCCGGCAAGTAGAGAAATTTCCAACCGAGGAGCTGCGCGCGGTAGGAAAGATCGGTGTCCTCGGTCAGCGTATCGTGCTGCCAGCCGCCGGCTTCGTCGATCGCCCGGCGGCGCCACACTCCCGCCGTGCCGTTGAAGTTAAAGAAGCTGCCGCTGCGCGAGCGCGCGCCGTGCTCCATGACAAAGTGGCCGTCGAGCAGGATGGTTTCGACTTCGGTCAGCGCGGAATAATGGCGGTTCAGATAGGTCCAGCGTCCTTGCGCCATGCCGATTTTGGGATCGGTGAAATAGGGCAGCGTGCGCCGCAGAAAATCGGGCGAGGGCTGGAAGTCAGCGTCGAAGATGGCGACGAATTCGCCCGTCGCGGACTTGAGCCCCTCGGCCAGCGCGCCGGCTTTGTAGCCGGTGCGATCGGTGCGATGAAGATAGTGGATCGGCAAGCCCAGCGCCTGGTAGCGCTCGACGCAGGCGCGCGCGATTTGCTGCGTCTCGTCGGTGGAATCGTCGAGCACCTGAATGTCCAGCAGCTCGCGTGGATAATCGAAGCGCGCCACCGCGTCCACCAGGCGCTCGATCACGTAGCGCTCGTTGTAGATCGGCAGCTGTATGGTAACCTTGGGCCACTCGGCGACCGCTGGCGGCGGGCCGGGGACATTCCGGCGATTCTTGAAATACGCGTATACCAGGTAGTAGCGGTGCAACCCGTACGCGGCCAGGATCACCAGCACGACGAAGTACGGAAGCATGATGGCCAGGTCAAAAGCGTTGAGTTGGTACAGGCCGCGGAAGGGATTGCGGCTCGGGTCCGTGAGCCTCGTCCAATAATTCGAGAGCGGACCTTGCGCCGCCACGGCAAGCAAACGAATGGTATGTTGCGCGAAAATCAAAACGGACAGCCCCCCTTGCAAAAAATCAGTCCGCGAAAAATCACACCGCGTGAGTGCGAACGTTGAACTTTTCCCCTCGCCGGCTCCCTCCGCAAGCTCTGATCGCGCTCGTCGCCATCGTGTCGCTCGAAGCGGTCTTTGCCGCAATGGCCCGGCTCGGCGATCTCTCCATCCACATCCCCGAATTCATGGCCCTGGCGCTGGGCGGCGGCGTTTTGTATGTCATCGCCCTGTACGCCCTGGAACACACCCGAGACAACCGGGCCGTTCTTTGGCTTGTCCTTGTGGGCGCGCTGGCCTTTCGCCTGACCCTGTTTTCACAGCCGCCTTCGCTCTCGACCGATCTGCATCGCTACCGCTGGGACGGCCATGTTCAGAACGAGGGCTGGAATCCCTATGCGGTGGCGCCTACGGACCCGCGGCTTGCGCCGCTGCGCGATCCGGGCTGGTACGTCATGCCTGTTCCGGAAATACCCACGATGTACCCGCCACTCGCTCAACTGGTGTTTCGCGCAACGTGGCGCTTCCTGCCGGACCCGGTGGGCTTCAAGCTGCCGTTTGTGCTGGCCGATCTAGCCGTCGCGGCGCTGCTCGCCGGGTGGATCCGTTCGACTGGGGGACGGAACTACCAGGTGGCGATATACGCCTGGAATCCGCTCGTGGTGGTCGAATTCGCTTCCAGCGGCCACAACGACGCTCTCGCCATCGCCGGTGTCGTCGCTACGCTGATGATTATAAGACGTGCTCCGGCAAAGTCAACGCTTACACTGACCGCCGGGGCGCTGGCCAAGGCGTTCCCCGCAGTGCTGCTGCCCCTGGCGCTGTGTCGCGCGGGCTGGCCAGGGAAGTTGCGCGGGTGGATCGCGGCCGGGGGGTGCGCCGCTCTGGCTGCGGTGTGCGTCTGGCCGTACCGGCATGGCTGGCGCGAGTTTCTAGGGATGCTCAAGTATTACCAGCTGATTTTCCGAAACTACCATTCGAGCATTTATCCGGTTCTGCTGTGGCTCACCGGTTCGCATGTAGTCGCTGCCGGTGTGGGCGAAGGCGTTGTGATTGGCTTGGCCGTGTGGCTGGCGCTGCGTCACGCGGAGCCGACTCGCGCCGCGTTTCTGCTGATTGGCACGGTGCTGCTCTTCGCGCCGAACGGTTATTCGTGGTATTTCACCTGGATCGTGCCGCTTTTGTGTTTCTATCCGAGCCCGGCATGGCTGCTGCTCACAATCCTGGAATTTCTCTCCTACAAAATTTTCCTTAATTACCGCGCTTTGGGGGTGTGGCACTTCGATCCGTTCTTTCAGTGGCTATGCTACGCGCCGTTCTATGCTTTGTTGGGTTGGGAGATTTTTCGCAGGCGGGCAGAGAGTTCGTCCGCCTGACGACGAACAGTGAAAAATCGCGAAAGACAAAGAGCAATGTCATTCCGAAGGGCGGGGTTTGCCCGAGGAATCTGCATTTTGTTTGTCCCGAGTGGAACAGCAGATCCCTCGCTCCGCTCGGGATGACAAAAAAGTGAGGGGCTAGCTCTTGGGAAAGAGAATCAGCGTGAACATGCCTTCGCTTTCTAGAGATTGATCGACAGTGTGACGTCGGGCCGCGGACCGGGGGGCGGGGGCATTTTCGAGCGGTCGACTGGGCGGTAGAGCGTGTCGCGCTCGACGGGGACGCGGCCGGCTTCGCGAATCAGGCGCTCGAGTTCGGTGCGCGGGGTGAACTCGGCGGTCTTGGCGCCGGCGTCGTGGTAGATCTTTTCTTCGACGACGGTGCCGTCGAGGTCGTCCGCGCCGAAGCGCAGCGCGATTTGCGCGATGCTCGGCGTGAGCATCACCCAGTAGGCTTTGATGTGGTCAAAGTTGTCGAGCAACAGGCGCGAAATTGCGATGGATTTCAAATCGTGATACCCGGTGGGCGGCGGCAGGTGCGCGAGGCCCGTGTTCGCCGGATGAAACGCCAGTGGAATGAACGCCGAGAAGCCGTGCGTCTCATCCTGCAATTCGCGCAGAAGCAACAGGTGCTCGACACGCTCTTCTTCGGTCTCGACGTGGCCGTAGAGCATCGTGGCGTTCGAGCGCAGGCCGATTTCGTGCGCCGTGCGCGCGATGTTCAGCCATTGCCGGCCGCTGACTTTGTGATCGCAGATAATTTTCCGCACGCGGGGGTTGAAAATTTCCGCGCCGCCGCCGGGCAGCGAATCCACGCCCGCTTCCTTGAGCGCGACGAGCGTGTCGCGAATCGAAAGCTTCGAGATGCGCGAGAAGTATCCCACCTCGACCATGGTGAAAGCCTTCAGGTGCACCGTCGGGCAGCGTTTTTTCAGGCCGCGCATCAGGTCCAGAAAATATTCAAATGGCAGATCGGGATGCAGGCCGCCGACCATATGGAATTCCGTCGCGCCTTCGCGCATGCCCTGCTCCGCGCGCTGGTAGATTTCCTCGAGCGCGAAGGTGTACGCGCCGGGGGCGTTGGGGTCGCGGCCGAAGGCGCACAGCTTGCAGTGCGCGACGCACACATTTGTGGGATTGATGTGGCGATTCACGTTGAAGAAGCAGGTGTTGCCGTGGCGCTTCTCGCGCACGTAATTGGCGAGCCAGCCGGTTGCGAGCAGGTCCGGGGAACGGTACAGCGCGAGGCCGTCTTCGGCGCTCAGTCGCTCGCCGGCGAAAACTTTGTCCGCGATCGGCTTTAACTGCGCATCGTTAATGTGGAGGTCGCTCATGCCTTTATGTAGCACAGACTTCAGTCTGTGGGGTTCCATATGATCTTGACTATAGCGCGGCCCGGGCGAACTGACGAAAACCCACAGACTGAAGTCTGTGCTACTTAAGCGCCACTGCCGCGCCCCAGAACAGCAGGAACAAGAGACTAATATAACCGTTCACGGTAAAAAACGCAGCATTCATCCGGCTCAAGTCGGTCGCGGAGACGAGCGAGTGCTCGTAGGCCAGCAGCGCAGCTACGACCACGATTCCCGCCCACGCCGGCCAGGGCAGAAGGAAACTCCACGCGAGCCAGGCCAGCAGCGCGATCATCAGGATGTGCATGGCGCGGGCAATGGCCAGCGCCTTTGCGACACCAAAGCGTTTGGGCACGGAAAAAAGATTCACCGATCTGTCGTACTCGAGGTCCTGGCAGGCGTAGAGCACATCGAAGCCGCCGACCCACAGCGTCACCGCCGCGCAGAGTATCAGCATGCGCGCATCGAGCGAGCCGGCGATGGCGATCCACGCCGCCGCGGGCGACATCCCCAGGCAAAATCCCAGCACCAGGTGCGACCACGACGTGAACCGCTTGGTGTAGGAATAAACGAACAGGACGGCGAGAGCGACGGGCGAGAGTTTCCATGCCAAAGGATTTAACTGCCACGCAGCGATTACCAACACGGCCGCCGCCGCCGCGGCGAATGTCCACGCGAAGCTCACGGTCAACGCGCCGGTGGCCAGGGCGCGCGCGCGGGTGCGCGGATTTTCGCGGTCGTAGCGCAAGTCGATGATTCGGTTCATGGTCATCGCCGCGGAGCGCGCCCCGACCATGGCCACGATGATCCAAGCAATTTGCCGCCAGGAAGGCCAGCCCGGCGCGTCACCTGTATTGGGCGCATAGCGCGCAGCGAGCATGGCTCCCGTCAGCGCAAAAGGCAGCGCGAACACGGAATGCTCGAACTTGATCATTTCGAGAATGGTGCGGATGCGGGTCGGGCTCACCGGGGAAGCCTCAAAGGCTTAACACAGAGAACACAAAGAAGAGGCGGAAAAAGGTTTTTTGGAAGATTGGATTGCATGCCTGATAATTTCTCGTTTCGCTGCTCTTTGTAAATTGAATCCTTGAATTCCTTGTTGCGAGAATTTCCGGTGGGACACGCTTCAGCCTGTCTTCTTTTGACTTATGCCATTTCTGCGAAGATCAAAACCAGACAGGCTGAAGCGTGTCCCACTAAGACCTCATGCCTCCCGTGCTTTGCCTTTCGCCTGGCCTTCCCAGCGGTACATCTCGTCCTGCGGCAATCCCATTTGCGCGAGGACGCGATAGACGTATTGCCTGACAAGATCGTCGATCGTTTTCGGCTGATGATAGAACGAAGGAATCGCCGGCATGATCACCGCGCCCGCCTGTTGCGCGCGCAGCATGTTTTCAAGATGAATCCGGCTGAACGGCGTGTCGCGCACGCAAAGCACCAGGCGCCGGCCTTCCTTGAGGCAAACGTCCGCGGCGCGCGCGATCAAATCGTCGCTCGTCCCCGCGGCAATCGTCGCGAGCGTGCCCATCGAGCAGGGGATCACCACCATCGCGTCCACGGAGTAGCTGCCCGAGGCAATTGAAGCACCCACGTCCTTGTTCGGCAGCACTTCCGTTTTCGCCGCGCGCCTGCCGATGAGCAGAGACGGCAGCTTTTTTGCGTCCGTCGTGGCAATAGTCAATTCGTGCGCAAGCAAACGCGCGCCAGTATCCGTGACCACGAGGTGAATCCGCGCCACGCGCGCGTCCGCTTCGAGCATCCGCAGCGCCGCCTGCGCCAGCACCGCCCCCGAAGCTCCGGTGACACCTACAACAATCGTCTTGTGTTCCGCCTGAGCCATGGTTTGCATGGGAAGATTCAGTCTAGTCAGTCGCTCGCACCAAAGTCAAGAAATCGAGTGGAGTTGAAGTGGGTCGAGGTTTTCGTAAGAGACCTACTCTTGGCTGTCCTCTGCGGTGTCGGTAGCACGAAAAGGGACAGCCAAGAGTGGCTGTCCTACCACAATCGCGACCTGAATTACCATCAACTGGCGGCCCCAATTTGGCGCAAATGATGCAAGAGATGAGTCAAATAGTCCTCGGCAAGAAACCGCAACGTCACGGGGTCGTCTTCGCCGATTTGGCATGGCGCTTCGAGCTTGTCTGTCGGCAGGTGCGCGATGACGTGGGCGAGGTAGAGATTGTAGCTCGACCAGAGCGCGACCAGAATGGGCCAGAGAACGCCTTCCACGGCCTGCACGCGCACAAATCCGTCCTGGTCGTAATGAGGAAACTCGAGCGAGCCCTGCAACGCCGCCCGCACAAATCGCTGGTGATTGTTGGATGCGGAATCGATCAGATGTCCGAGGACTTGCTTGCGGGACCAGCCGCCTTTCAATACCGGCCGGTTGCTCTCCGCTTCGGAAACTTGTCGAAGGGTGATTCGCGCCGATTCCACCACATGCTCCAGCTTTCCGCTCAACTCCCTCATAGCGCCTCCCGTTGATTCTCGATACTCTCTCCGAACTCTGGCCGCAGCAGCACCTTCATCACACCGGGCTGCTGCGCGTAGCGAATCGCTCTGGCCGCATCTTTCAACGGAAAAATTCGTGAAATCAGCGGCCGCGGGTCCACGCGTCCCGAACGCAAGAGGGCAAGCGCGGACGGGAAAGGGCCGCAGCGCGAACCGATGACAGTCAACTCCT
The DNA here is from genome assembly GCA_963813185.1 of uncultured Acidobacteriota bacterium. Lineage (GTDB taxonomy): Bacteria > Acidobacteriota > Terriglobia > Acidiferrales > UBA7541 > Palsa-360. The sequence continues at coordinate 124,492 of CAWEYA010000013.1, read as the reverse complement.
TCACAACAATCGGCCAGGTCTCGATTTCGGCAGCGCCGTGAAATGTGGATTTTAGGACAACTGTTCCACGTGGAACAGTGATGTCTTGCGCCAGCGCCAGGCCCGAGGGCGAGCCCGTCGCCTCGACGGTCAGTGAATATTGGTTCGAACGGTGAGCGCTTGCAGATGCGACCTTTACGGTTGTGATTCTCGCAAGACGCGCGAGGCGCAGCTTGCTCGCGTGCTTGCCGATCATCACAACACGCAAACCTGCCGCGCGCAGCGCACGGGCGATTAATTGCGCGAGCTTGCCGTCGCCGATCACTGCCGCTTCTAGGTGCGCGCGAATATTTATTTGTTCCAGAATTTCGCACGCCGCGGCCAGCGGCTCGGTGAAGACGGCGGCCTCATCGGGGATGCCCGCGGGCACGCGATGCAGATTCACGACGGGCAGCGCGAGGTATTCGGCGAACGCGCCGTCGTGGCCGATGATTCCCAGGACGCGCCGACGCTCGCAATGCGTCGGTATCCCCCGGCGGCAATAGCTGCATGGCCTGCGGAAGCCCAGGCCGGCGCAGGCCAAATTGATTTCGCCGGCGACGCGCCGCCCGATCCAGCCGCGATCCTTCGCGCTTGCCACGCGCACGACGTCGCCCACAAATTCGTGCCCGAGCGTGCCGTGAAAATCGTGATAGCCGCGCAGGATTTCGATGTCGGTGTTGCAGATTCCCGCGAGGCGCACGCGCACGATCGCCCAGCCCGGCTTCAATCGGGGCAGCGGCTTTTGAACGATCCTGACGCGATTTCGATGAGTAACGGCGGCAAGCATCGGCGAGCATTTGAGCACAGGCAGAAGAGACGGGCAAGGCGGGCTCGGGTGGCGCACGCTTCAGCTTGCGGGGGTTGGTCCCAGCAATAACCAAACCCCGCAAGCTGAAGCGTGCGCCACAAAAACAAAGGGCACGGCGAACCGTGCCCTTTGCTGAACTTATGTTGGATGATCCGGCTTAGCTGCAGCCTGACGTGCCGCCGCAATTTTCGCATTTGTAGCAGGCGCCGTTGGGGGTCATGAGCATGCCGCATTCGGAGCAGGTGGGCGCGCCGTCGAACACGGGGCGCGATTCACCGCGAGCATTCATCGTCAGCGGTCCTGCGCTTTCCGGCGACGGGTCGTCATCGGCGGTGGCGATCATCGACGGGGGTACGGCGGGCATGGCTGTTACGGTTGCAACAGGCAGCGCGGTGTCGCCGTTGTGCGTGAGGTAGTCGGGCGAAATGAAACGTCCGCCGAGCCAGCGCGCGATGTAGTCGAGCACGGACTTGGCGTAGGGGATGGCCGGATGGCCGGTGTAGCCGGCGGGCTCGAAACGCGTGTTGATGAATTTGTCGACCAGGGCCTTGAGCGGCACGCCGTACTGCAAGCCGATGGAAACCGAAAGCGCGAAGCCATCCATGAAGCCGGAGAGCGTCGAGCCTTCCTTGGCCATCTTGATGAAAATTTCGCCGGGCTCGCCTGTCTCGTACATGCCGACGGTGATGTAGCCTTCGTGCCCGCCGATAGAGAATTTGTGGGTGATCGAGGAGCGCTCGCTCGGCAGCTTGCGGCGACGCGCGCGAATGAAGAGTTCCTGCTGCTCGGCGACGGCTGACGAGGTCTCGGCCGGTTTGGCCGCCGCGGCGGCCGGCTGCGTCTGCTGCGCGGTGTCTTTTTTGTCGCCGGCGGCGGAAAGCGGCTGCGAACCTTTGGAGTTGTCGCGATAAATCGCCACCGCCTTCACGCCCAGTTTCCACGACTCGATGTACGCCTGCATGATGTCTTCGACCGTGGATTCTTCGGGCATGTTGATCGTCTTGCTGATGGCGCCGGAGAGGAAGGGCTGGGCCGCCGCCATCATTTTCAAATGCCCGCGCCAGGCGATGGAGCGACCGCCGGGGGCGGCGAGGGAACAATCGAAAATCGGCAAATGCTCGGGCTTGAAGCCGGGCGCGCCCTCAATCTTGCCGTTGCGGTCCACGTAGGAAACGATCTGCGACGTTTCCTCGGGGGAGTAGCCGAGCTTCATCAGGGCGGCCGGGACGGTGTTGTTTACTATTTTAATAACTCCGCCGCCGACCAGCTTCTTGTATTTCACGAGCGCCAGGTCGGGCTCGATGCCGGTCGTGTCGCAGTCCATCATGAAGCCGATGGTGCCGGTGGGCGCGAGCACGGTGACCTGCGAATTCTTGTAGCCGAATTTTTCGCCGAGGGCCAGCGCCTGGTCCCAGGAGTATTGCGCGGCGCCGAGCAGCGAAGGCTGCACGTTCTCCGGCTTGATGGGCCGCAGCGAATCGCGGTGCATGCGGATGACTTCGAACATCGGCTCGCGATTGATGGCGTAGCCGAAGAACGGCCCCAGGCGCTCGGCAATGCGGGCGGACTGCGCGTAGGCTTCGCCGCACATGAGCGCGGTGACCGCGGCGGCCATGTCGCGCCCGCCGTCGGAGTCATACGGTAGCGCCATGGACATAAGCAGCGCGCCCAGATTGGCGTAGCCGAGGCCCAGCGGGCGGAACTTGTGCGAATTCTCGGCGATCTGGGGCGTCGGGTAGCTGGCGTTGTCCACCAGGATTTCCTGCGCTGTGATGGTGATGTCCACGGCGCGGCGGAACGCTTCAACGTCGAAGGAGCCATTCGCGTTCAGGTATTTCATCAAGTTGAGTGACGCGAGGTTGCACGCGGTGTCGTCCAAGAACATATATTCCGAGCATGGATTGGAGGCGTTGATGCGCGCGGTGTTCTTGCACGTGTGCCAGCGGTTCACGGTCGTGTCGTACTGCATGCCGGGATCGCCGCACTGCCAGGTGGATTCGGCCATGCGGTGCAGCAATTCGCGCGCGCTGAATTTCTCGACGGGATTTCCATCGTTGACGTTGCGCGTCCACCAGTCGCGATCGTCTTCGACCGCCTGCATGAATTCATCGGTGACGCGGACCGAATGGTTGGCATTCTGGAAAAAGATCGAGGAGTAGGCTTCGCCATCGATAGATGGGTCGTAGCCCTGCTCGATGAGGTCTCGCGCTTTACGTTCCTCTTTCATCTTCGAGTCGATGAAGTCGACGATGTCCGGATGATCCGCGTTGAGGATCACCATCTTGGCGGCGCGGCGCGTCTTGCCGCCGGACTTGATCACGCCGGCGAAGGCGTCAAAGCCCTTCATGAAACTGACGGGGCCAGAGGCGATGCCGCCGCCGGAGAGCGTTTCGCGGCTGCCGCGCAGCGACGAAAAATTCGTGCCCGTGCCCGAGCCCCACTTGAACAGCATGCCCTCGGTTTTGGCCAGGTTCATGATCGATTCCATATTGTCCTGCACCGAGTTGATGAAGCAGGCCGAGCATTGCGGCTTGGGCTGCACGCCGACGTTGAACCAGACCGGCGAATTGAAGGCCATCTTCTGCTCGACGAGCAGATGCGTCAGTTCGTCGCGGAAAGCGTCGCGCGCGGGAGAGCTGGCGAAGTAGCCGCCCTTCTCGCCCCAGCCGACAATCGTGTTGACCACGCGGCCAATGAGCTGGCGCACCGAATTTTCGCGCTCGGGCGTGTTGAGCTTGCCGTGAAAATATTTTGACGCGACGATGTTGGTCGCCGTCTGCGACCAGCCCTTGGGAACTTCCACATCTTCCTGGCGAAAAATCGTCTTGCCCTTCTCGTTGCCGATGAGCGCCACGCGGCGCTCCCACTCGACCGCGTCAAACGGCGGGGTGCGGCCGTCGGTGAAATACCGCTCGAAATCGAGGCCAGTGCGGACCTGGACATCCGCGGGCGTGGCCGTGCCAACTTGCAATGCCGTCTTGTCGTTCAAAGCCATTTTCGTCTGAGCCATTATCGCCTCCGCGCAGGTAGGCTCCCCCGCGCGGAGGGAACCCTTATATTTTACTCCCGAAATGCGTGGCTGGGAGCACGCAGTTCCCTGATTCTCAGCAGGTCACTGCTCGATTCAAATTTTTAGCGCCGAGTCTTGACGAGCATTTCTCCATGGGCTCAAAATTTCACTTGACGCCTTCCGCGTAAAAGTGGAGTCCGCAGCCGAAAAATGAAAAAGCTTCCCTGTGCGCAGCGCCCTGGCCGATTGCGGGCTTTGGCGTGGCGCGATCCCTCACCGGCCGCGCTGGGAGCGGCGGCCACGGGGAGTGAAGGAAGCCTCCTCGCTGTCTCGATGAAACCCAGCGGGTTGCGTCAAACGACTTGGCGGTGTTCCCGGGGTGAGTGGGTCGCCCGCTGGTCGAATCACGGTTCCCTGAATCCGAGGGCGCAATGTAATCAAGGGCGAAAATTCTGTCAAGAGGGAAATGCACCCGGAAGCACAAAATCTTGTTGCCGCGTGTTCAAACTGTCTATCCCTAGTGGTACGGTTCCGTCGAACCACAAGAGGGAAAGACCGTCGCGCGCCCGGCAATATACGAAAAAACGCCCTCGCGGCCCCGTTCAAACCTCGCGCGTCGCAATCTTGATTTCCGAGGTGAGGGTTCGATGGACCGGACATTTGTCGGCGATCTCCAGCAGCTTGGATCGCTGCTCGCCAGTCAGAGACCCGTTAAAATGAATATCGCATTCGATTCGATCGAGCATTCCTTCCCTGGATTCGCACTCGGCGCAATCGGCGGCATGGATCTTGGAGTGCCGCAGATGGACGGTAACTTCGTCGAGCGGCCATGCCTTGCGGCGAGCGTACATCCCCACGGTTATCGAAGTACACGCTCCCAATGCCGCGAGCAAAAGGTCATAGGGAGATGGTCCCGTATCCGTGCCGCCGGCCGAGGCCGGTTCATCGGCGGCGAGACGATGCCGGCCCGCATGAATTACCTGGGCGAAACCGGCAGCGCTGCCGCGGACAACCACACTTGGCACGTCAACTTTTTTCACCGTCCTCTCCGCGCCGGAAGTTCCGGCCTGAGTTCTTCAGGCTGTCGCCTGCTGGCTGCGTTGCAGGAACGCGAGCAGTTCCGAGTTGATTTGGTCCTTGTGAGTGGAGCACATGCCGTGCGGCGCGCCCGGAATGATTTTCAGCGTGGCGCCCTTCACCAACTTCGCGGAAAGCATGGCCGAGTCAGCGATGGGCACGATCTGGTCGTCGTCGCCATGAAGAATGAGCGTCGGAACGTCAAATTTTTTGAGGTCTTCGGTGAAATCCGTTTCGGAGAAGGCTTTGATGCAGTCATAGGCCGCCTTGAGTCCGCACAGCATGCCCTGGAGCCAGAAAGAATCGCGCAGGCCTTGCGAGACTTTTGCGGCGTCGCGGTTGGCGCCGTAGAAAGGCGCGCTCAAATCCTTGAAAAATTGGGAGCGATCGGACCGCACGGCGGCGCGAATTTGATCGAACGTCTCCATCGGCAAGCCGCCGGGATTCGCCTGCGTTTTGAGCATCAGAGGCGGGACCGCCCCGATCAGCACAGCCTTGGCGACGCGGTTGGCGCCATGGCGGCCGATGTAGCGGGCGACTTCGCCGCCCCCAGTGGAATGGCCCACGTGGATCGCTTCCTTCAGGTCGAGCGCTCTGACCAGTGCCGCGAGGTCGTCGGCGTACGTATTCATTTCGTTGCCGTCCCAGGGCTGGCTGGAGCGGCCGTGGCCGCGGCGGTCATGCGCGATGCAGCGGTACCCGCGGCCGGCCAGAAACAACATCTGATCTTCCCAGGCGTCCGCGCTGAGAGGCCAGCCGTGACTGAAAACGACGGGCTGCCCTGTGCCCCAATCCTTGTAATAAATCTGGGTGCCGTCCTTCATTGTGATTGTGGACATGAAATGTTCTCCTTTTTTCTGAATTTGTACTTACAACGAATAACACGAAATGGGCCGATTACAGATCGCGGGCGATTTAAGGTCGAACACCCTTCGCCCCGCGTTTCATTGCGATGTCGACGGAACCTGCGCCCGGGTTCAGTCTTTTGCAATCGCCGGAGGGGCCGCGGTGAAACCAATGCTCAGCCGATTGCCGGCGGGCGTCGTCTGGTATTCGAGTGTGTCGGAAAACCGGCGCAACAGGCGAATGCCATGGCCTCCGACGCGAATCTCATCGAGCGAACTTACCGCCGGCAGCTCAGGTGAAATCGCAGGGTTGAAAGGCGGCGCTTCGTCCTCGACCACGAAAACAAAGTAATCTTTTCTGGGTCTGGTGAAGCGGACGGCGACGCAATGGTCTGGTTTGCCGGAGTAGCCGTGCCGGATGATATTCGAGAGGACTTCTTCCAGGCAAAGATTCATGGCGAACTGTGTGTCCGCCGGTATCGCGTGAAGCGACGCCAGGCGCTCGATCCACGGGAAGAGCCGCGCCAATTCGGACATCCGGCTTCGCAATTCCAGACGCTCTCCGGTTGTGTCCATGCCGTTCCCAGTCATGAGGGGCGCTGGTCCTTCGGGCAGTCTACCGTGGCTTATTGTAGCGCGGCGATCGCGTTTTGAAGTTCGTGATGGATGGGGATCATGTTGTCCACGCCGCTCGTCTTCAAAACTTTTTCGACGAGCTCATTCGGGCCGAAGATCACCATTTTGCCTCCGCGGCCGTTGATGGCGCGCGCCGGAGCGACCAGGGCTCGCAGTCCCATCGATCCGATGAAGGAAACTTTCCGCAGGTCGACGATCACGGCCTTCTTGGTGCCCGCGATCACGTTCATGCGCATATCCACGGCAGCGGCGCCCTCGATGTCCAGGCGTCCCTCCAGAATGACCCTGGTGATACCGCCTTCGAGTTCTTCTGTAGAGATTGGCATTTCTTCAGCCCCCCACTCTAATTCACCAAAACCGTGAGAATACCGGCAGAAATCCTTAACTTAACCGCCCAACTGGCTTTGCGGGGCAATGTGCATGATACTCCACCAATTGTTACAGGAGCGTTACAGCGCCACGTCCCCTCACTTCCCCGTAAGGATACGCCAGGTGTCCGGAAAGCGCGGCAAATTAAACTTACAATTGGAAATGCGGATAGCGCCTCGAGGGAAAAAAGTGCGCGGCGGCTCATCGGGGGATGGGCCGCCGCGCGTGGAGGAACCACAGGCCGGTCGAGCGTTTACTTAGGAGCCGTCTTTTCGTTGTGCTTCTCGTTGTAGATCTGGCGGCTGGCGTTGTTCTGGCGCTGATTGATGTTCTTTTTTTCCTGCGGCGTGAGCTTTCCGCCGTTTGCCGCGCGATCCGCGGCGATGTGCTTGTTAATGTTCTGTTCGTGATTTTCGGCCTTGGCGGCTTCCGACGGCGACATTTGCCCGCTGGCGACGCCGTTGGCAATGCGCTGCTGCTGCAAATTGCGCCGCGCGCCGACCTCATTATTGCCATAGGTCGCCGTATTGGCGTTGTGCTTGTCGTTGTAGATCGACTTGCTGAGGTTGTTCTGCTGCTGATTTACTTTGGCGCGTTCCTGGGGCGTGAGCGTGCCGCCATTCGCGGCGCGGTCATTATGAATTTCCTTATTCAAGCCCGCTTCACGGTTCTCCAGATTCTTGGTCTCGCCGGGCGTCAGCTGTCCCGATGAGATGCCGTTGGCGATGCGGCCCTGCTGGTTGTAGCGCCGCCCATTGACGGAATCCATGGCCACATTGCCGGGCCGGCCGTGGTTGACCGAAGCCAGTTGATGGTTGTCCGCGCGAGCAGTCTGCTCATGGGAGAGCTGATTGGCCGTCGGTTGGAAATGATTTTCGTGCTCGTACGATTGTTCCGCTGCTGTGGGGGTGGCCCTTACTCCGCCCTCGCCGCTGAAGCTGTAATGATTGTTGTTGATGGTCGTGTTGTTGACAACGGTGCGGTCAATATACGTGTTGTGCACCACGGTCGTACTCACATTCATAACGGCCGTGTTGTAGGCGAAGCCTCCGCCGACCCAGCGCCCGCCCCAGAATCCGACGCCGCCGTATCCATACCCGTAATTAATTCCGCCATAGAATCCGACGTGCGGTCCCCAGTACCCCGCATGCCAGCCATACAACCCGCTGGCGAAGCCCCAGTAGCCCGGCGTCCAAAATACGCCCACTCTCGGTGGCGCGACCCACACGCCCGGAACCCAATAGTAACCCTCGGCTCTCCAGCCCCAATAGCCGGGAGTCCACATATACCCCTCCACAGGGCAGGGCGGCTGCGCGTAGACCGGCAAAGCCGGCGGCCCGATGGCCACCGAGATGGCTACCTGCGCGAACGATTTAGCGGGGAATAGACACAGCACGAAAAGGAACAGGAGAATTTTAGATGTTAAAACCTTTCGCATAAATAGCCCCTCCCTGGGCATTCCTGACCTGTGAATTACCGTGGAATCTAAACTTTTCGTCCGGCGCCCTTCATCCCTCTTGGTAATTGAGCGCAGCCCGCATTCCATTGACCGACAAAACTGCCGGGGTAGCGAGGCTGAACCCATGACCGGCGTTCTTCATCTTATTCAACACGGATCGCGGGAAAATGTCTCTCAGGTACCTTCCCAAGGTGCCCTGAGGGGCAACAGGCGCCATTTATATGCTCATTTGACCCGGGGCAAGGAATGGCCTCCGGCTTGGTCGTCGGGGCCTGGGTGGCAGAACCGTTGGCGGAAACGAATGGTATACTAGCCGACTCTTATGGCGAAGCTGACACAAGACAGCGCCGCGAACATCTCGCCGGAAGTCATGGCGGGCTACGAGCCGGTCATCGGTCTCGAAGTCCACGTGCAATTGAAAACTTTGACCAAGGCGTTCTGTGCCTGCTCGACGCGCTTCGGCGATCCGCCGAATTCGAATACTTGCCCCGTCTGCCTGGGATTGCCGGGCGCGCTGCCGATGCTGAACAAGCGGGCGGTCGAACTGGGCATCCGCGCGGCGCTGGCGTTGCATCTGAAGGTGCAGGAATTCTCGCGCTTCGCGCGAAAAAATTATTTTTATCCGGATTTGCCGAAAGGCTACCAGATTTCGATGTACGAACTGCCGCTGGCGACGGGGGGCTACCTGGAGATCGAGCACGACGGCCAGGTCAAGCGCATCGGCATCACGCGGCTGCATCTCGAGGATGACGCCGCGAAGAATTTGCACGAAGGATTTCCCGATTCGGCGGAAAAAAGCTATGTGGACTATAACCGCGGCGGCACGCCACTCGCGGAAATTGTCTCCGAGCCGGACCTGCGCTCGCCCAGCGAGGCTCATGCGTATTTGACCGCGCTGAAGGAAGTGATGCTGTACACCGAAGTGAGCGACGTCAACATGGAAGAAGGCTCGTTGCGCTGCGACGCCAACATCAGCGTGCGGCGGCGCGGCGCGGAAAAATTGGGCACCAAGGCCGAAGTGAAAAATTTGAATTCCTTCCGCTACCTGCAGCGCGCGCTCGAGTATGAAATCGAGCGGCAAATCGGCGTGCTCGAATCCGGCGGCAAGGTCATGCAGGAGACGCGCCTGTGGAACGTGGCGGCGGGACGCACGGAATCCATGCGCTCGAAGGAATTCGCGCACGACTACCGCTATTTTCCCGAGCCGGATCTCTTGCCCGTGCGCGTCAACGCCGCCTGGCGCGACGAAATCGCGCGCGCGATGCCCGAGCTGCCGGACGCGAAGCGCAAGCGCTTCGTGCGCGAATATGGCATTGCGCCATACGATGCACGAGTTTTGACCGACACGCCTGAGCGCGCGGATTACTTTGAGCTACTTGTTCGCACAGGCTCCGAGCCAAAGCTCGCTGCGAGCATCATGGAGAGGCTGTCACACCTCGCCGAGACGACCGCCAATCTGATGCAGAAATTAGACCCAATTTCGGCAGAGAGAGTGTCAGAACTCCTGAATTTCGTTGCCGAGGGCAAGATTACCGCCACTAGCGCAAAGAAGGTTTTAGAAACCATGTATAGGACTGGGCGTTCCGCACAGGAGATTATCGTTGCCGAAGGTCTAACTCAGATAAGCGATACGGGCGAGATCGAGCGCTGGTGCCGCGAAGTGATCGAGAAGAATCCGGACAATGTGGCGAAGTATCGCGCGGGGAACGAGGGCGTGTTCAAATTTTTCGTCGGGCAGGTGATGCGCGCCTCGCGCGGACAGGCCAACCCGCAAACGGTGAATGACACGCTCAAGCGTTTGCTTGCATGAAGGTTTTAGTAGCACAGGCACTCTTGCCTGTGCGGGTTTTGCGATCGTTGTCGGGACGAGTATGCTGCGCGTGCGGCTTACGAAACCGCACAGCCAAGAGTGGCTGCGCTGCTTGAGTTTCCCGGAAATTGTAGAGCGATGACCCACAAGATATTTCGCATTGAAACAGCGATTCTCGAAGGAGCAACTCCATGCTGAAGGAAGGCAATCCGGCGCCGGCGTTCCGGCTTCCCGCCGACGACGGGCGGGAAATTTCTCTGAACGATTTGCGCGGCAAACACGTCGCGCTCTATTTTTATCCTAAGGCCAGCACGCCGGGCTGCACCACCGAGGCCATCGAGTTTCGCGAATTGAAAAACGAATTCGACAAGCTCAACGCCGTCATTCTCGGTTGCAGCGCGGATTCGGTGGAATCGCAGGCAAAATTCAAACTGAAGCAAAAGTTGAATTTCCCGCTGCTCAGCGACCCGGACTTCACCGCGATCGAAGCGTACGAAGCGCGCCGCATGAAAAGTTTTCTGGGAAAATCCTACCTTGGCATCGTGCGCAGCACGGTCCTGATCGGCCCCGACGGCAAAGTAGAGAAAATCTGGCCCACGGCGAAATCCAAAGGCCACGCCGCGGAAGTTGTGGAAGCATTAAAGACTCTTCAATTACAACGGGCTCAGCAGGCTTAGGAAAACTGCCAAAATTCAGCGCATGGTCCGCAGCCTGCGGGGCCTATCCTGCCAGGCGGCTCATAGAGTCGTGCGAAATTCGCCGCCGCGTGCTTCGATCAGAAGATTGTCGATCAGCCGAGTGGCGCCAACGCGCACAGCCAGCAACGCGAGACACGCGCCGCGCAGCCGCGTCACTGGCTCGAGCGTTTCCGCGTCGACCAGTTCGACATACTCGGGTTCCGCGAGCGGTTCCATCCTGAGCGTTTCACGCATCGCGGCCGTAAGGCGCAGCGCGTCGCGCTCTCCGCGCGAAATGGAAATGCGCGCGCCGTCCAGGGCGCGGAAGAGAATTGCGGCGGCGCGGCGCTCCTCGGGCTTCAGGTAGGCGTTGCGCGACGACATCGCCAGTCCGTCCGGCTCCCGCAAAATCGGGCACACCACAATTTCCGAGTCCAGGTGCAAATCGCTCGCCATCTGCCGGATGATTCTCGCCTGCTGCGCATCCTTGCGTCCGAAATACGCCTTCCGCGGTTGAACGATTTCGAGCAGCTTCAAAACCACGGTCGTGACGCCGCGAAAATGCGCGGGCCGCGCTTTCCCTTCGAGGCGCTCCGAGAGACCCTCGACATTCACCCAGGTGCGAAATCCCGGCGGATAAATATCCGAGGCCTCTGGCGCAAACAAATAATCTACGCCGGCTTCTTCCAGTTTCTTGCTGTCGGAATCGAGCGTGCGCGGATATTTCTGGAAATCTTCGCTGGGGCCAAACTGGGTGGGATTTACGAAGATGGAAGCGATCACCGGCTGGCATTCGGCAAGAGCCGCGCGAACGAGTGACATGTGGCCGGCGTGGAGGGCGCCCATGGTGGGCACGAAGCCGGTGGAGCGTCCTTCGGCGCGCGCCTGCCGCGTCACCTGTTTCATCCATTCGATGGTGTGGATGGTTTCCAAGGGGGTTTAGTGGCGCATGCTTTGGCTTGTGGAGGTTCATCATTGCGAGGCCCAAAATCCACAGGCTGAAGCGTGTGCCACTTAAATCACACGCGCGCCGCCGCCGGTTGCTCGCGATAGTACATGATCAAATCGGTGGAGACCGGCTTCACGCCGAGCTGCCGCAACATGGTGATCACCTGCCCGCGATGATACGTGGCGTGATTGCTGACCTGATGCAGGCTCTGCCACAGCGGATTCGAGAATTCATCGCCGGAAAAACTCTTGTAGCGGATGACCCGGTCCAAATCCTGTTGCGTGAGCTTGGAGACGAAGTCGATGTAGTACCGATCCATTTCTTCCAGCTTGGCGCGGACGGAGGCGAGATCGGGATACCCGGCTCCGGAGACAAGTGAGGAAGGAGAGCGGCCCTGGAAGCGCTCGTTCCACACCCACTCGGCGCCGTACAGATGCACAAGGGTGTCGCGCACGGAACTGAAACTCGAGCCGAGATTGCGCGTGAATTGTTCGTTCGAGAGTGCGCCACAGGCATCCAGCAGGCGGCGATCGGCCCAGGCGTTGAATTGGTACAAGAAACGCAGCAGTTCAGGCGTAACCATAGAAATCCTCCGCAGCGAATTCTAATACATCATTTTGGAATGCGTGTCTATTTGCGCTATGCAATGAGCGCGGCGGACTGCTCCGCGCGCGCATGGTATGACTCTTCGTCGGACGGAAAAGATCCCTGTTGGACGTCGCGGCAATATTCCGCGGCCGCGCGGGAAATCATTTCTCCTACATTGGCGTAGCGCCGCGCGAATTTCGGTTTGTGGCCGAAGCTCAAGCCGACGAGATCGTGGATCACCAGGACCTGGCCGTCGCAATCGGGGCCCGCGCCGATCCCGATGGTGGGAATTTTCAACTTGGCCGTGATGCGCGCCGCCAGCTCCCGCGGAATCGATTCGAGCACGATCGAAAACGCTCCCGCGGCTTCCACGGCGCGCGCGTCACGCAAAAGCTGCTCGCCCGCTTCTTCCGACTTGCCCTGCACGCGAAATCCGCCGAAAGCGTTCACCGATTGCGGCGTCAGGCCGATATGCCCCATCACGGGAATTTCTGCATCCACCAGGCGCGCGATCAGCTCCATGCGCCGCTCGCCACCCTCCAACTTGACGGCCTCCGCGCCCGCTTCCTTCACGAAGCGAATGGCGTGACGAACGGCTTCCGCCGGATCATCATGATAGCTGCCGTACGGCATGTCCGCCACCAGCAAGGCGTGCCGCGTGCCGCGCCGTACGGCGCGCGTGCACTGCAGCATTTCTTCCATGGTGACCGGCAGCGTGCTCTCGTATCCCAGTACCACCATCCCTAGCGAATCGCCCACGAGCAAAATGTCCACGCCCGCCTCGTCGAGAAGCCGCGCCGTCGGGTAGTCGTACGCCGTGAGGCAAGTTATCTTTGCCGGTGAAGAATTTTGTGAGGAAACCGCGGACTTGCGTTCGAGGATGCTGGGCACGGTAATTTTACCGTTGCCCGCAGAAGCAACAACGCTCATAACCGCCTCCGGTGCCGCTCCCTGACATTGGGATGCAGCCCATCTAAAGCAATTCTAGCAGAAAGTGTGCAAGCAGGCTAGTGATTGGCCACGAATCGGAGCACGGTTGCCCTGAACCGGCGCCAACAGGGGCTATTCCCTCAAGTCGCCTCGTTCTTGCCATCAATCATCGTGATACGCTATAGCTCATGGAAACGGAATGTTTTCCATCCTGCTAGTCCAATGGGAGTGGATGCGTCCGCAAATTTTGCGGATGAATCAAGGAGGCTCTCGCAATGATCAACGCACAAAGAAACCTTAAGCAGCCGGTCAAATTTTTCTGCGGCACAGTGTTTCTCACGGTTGCGTTGCTAAGCCTGCCCGTAGTGTGGGCGCAGTACCCGCTGCAGTATCCGTCGAGCTCTCAGGTCAACAAGGACGGAACCGCGATATTGATCGAGGATTACGCGAATCCTCCGCTGTCGAGCCAGATGGGGGATCATTCCTACCCGCCTCCAATCGACTATAAGGGGATGCTCGCGCGCGTGAACACGCTGCGCTCGGAGCCGGCCAACGCCCCGCTGGCGTCCACGCGGTTTTTCGTCGCCGACATGAACGGTAATCTGTATACCCTGGATAAAGCGACGAAGAAATTCACTCCCTACATCACCTTTCCGGAAATTTTTCCCAAGTACGCCACCGAGCGTTTCGGTTCCGGAGTGTCTGCCGTCGTCTTCGATCCGAATTACCCCAAAAACGGAAAATTCTATACCGTTCACGTGGAGGATCCCGCCAAGCCCGGGCCGGCCCAGCCGACGAACGCGCATTTGCCAAGCCTGAAGCTGGACGGATACGCGATGACTCCAGTAATGAATCCGCCGGCGGGCGAGGATCAGAACGAATCGGTCCTCATCGAATGGACGGATACCAATATTAAAAATTCCACGTTCGAGGGGACGGCGCGGGAAATTCTGCGCGTAGGTTTCAACAGCATGATCCACCCCATGGGCGATATTCTATTCGACCCGCTTGCTAAGCCCGGCAACGCGGATTACGGGAATCTTTACGTATCCATGGGCGACGGCGGCTCGGGCGAGACTCCTGGACCCACGCAAACGACTCCTCAGCTGCTCAGCGCCTTGCAGGGAAAAATCCTGCGGATCACGCCCGACCTCGCCTTACGCCCGAACGACAAGCTCAGCGCGAACGGCCGTTATCGCATCCCTAGCACCGGCTCCGACCCGAATCCATTCGTTTCCGTCCCCGGGGCGAGGGGAGAAATCTATGCGTACGGATTCCGCAATCCGCACCGCATGGATTGGGACGCCGCCACCAACACGCTGCTCGTGAATGACATCGGCCTGCATTTCTGGGAAGAGGTGGACATCGTCGCCAAGGGCGGCAATTACGGCTACTCCCAGCGCGAAGGCGACGAGGTGCTGATCGTCCCCGGGGGAGGCAAGACCGGGACGCAATTGAACCCGCCGGTTTCGTTCCCCTCATCGGATCTGCTCACTGTGGAAGGACTTGAGAAACCGGTCGCGCCCATTTATCCCGTCGCCGTTTACAGCCACGAAGAAGGCGACTCCATCGGCAGCGGTTTCGTATATCGCGGCAAGAAGATGCCGCCGATGGTCGGGAAATACATTTTCTCGGATATGACCACGGGCCGCCTGTTTTACACCGATCTGGCGGAAATGATTGCCGCCCGCGGCGAGCGCGGCAAACAGGCCGCGATTCATGAAATCCAGGTCTTGTACAAGAGCCCGTACGACGCCTCCGAAAAAGTCCCGGCCAAGCGCCGGATGTACGACATCGTTGCCGATGCCTTCGCGCACAAAGACGGTGTCGTCGACCCCAGCACTCATCAAGGCGTCCTGCCCGGAGCGGCCAATGCCACCGGAGGCTGGCGCGGAAAATCTTTTGTTACGGCTAAGCCCGATCCCTACGGAGCGCCGTATGGCGGAGGGCGCGCGGATGTGCGCCTCTCGATGGGAGGCGACGGCGAAATTTATGTTTTGAGCAAGACGGACGGTATGATTCGCATTCTTGCGGCCGTGGTTACGCCTCCCCCTGCGGTTTCAAAACAGGTAGCCGCTCGATAGTCTATTTGCACGTTGACCCGCGTTTTCTCTGTGGCTCTCTGTGTTAAAAGCCCTCCGCTCGAAAGTCAAAGGCTTTAACACAGAGGGCACGGAGAGCCATAGAGAAGGACTGACCTGGGCCATCTCCCTTCTTTGCTTTGATATATGGGTGTTGCCATGCCCCGACGATTCGCTCTTCCGCGTGTCCAAACCGTAAGCTGTAACTGATTCCCGAAGCGGCTGGGAAATATCCGGCAACGCATCCTCAAGGTCTCTTAAACTTACAAAAGGAAAACCGTCGGAAATAGGCCCGTTCTAGTTCCTTGGATGGAGACACCTAGATGTTGATCCCTCTTCGCCACGAAAACATGCAAGGGCGCCGGTGGCCCGTCATCACGTTCGGAATCATCGCGCTCAATGTCATCGTCTTTCTCGGAACACACTGGACCATGGACAGGCAAGGACCGGAATTGGGCGTGGTCAAGCTTCATCTGGTGTTGCTCGCGGCCATGCATCCCGAGCTGAAAATCCCGGAAAAAGCGCAGGAGTTCGTCACCTCCATCCAAACCAAAAACACCCCTTTGTGGAAGGAAGCGAAAAATCCTAATCGCGACGTGCTGGATACCTGGGACGCCCAACTGCGCTTAAAGGATGACTCGGAAGATTTGCAGCAGGAAATGGATTCTCTCGGCGAGAGCTATGCGCAGATGAACTCCGCTTCTATCCTGAGCAACTACGCATTCATTCCCGCGCACCCCACGCTGGTGGGCCTGATTGCCGCGAATTTCCTGCACGGCGGCTGGCTACACCTCATCGGCAACATGTGGTTCTTGTGGCTGGCGGGGGCGGTCCTGGAGGACACCTGGGGCAGGCTGATCTATCCGGCGTTTTATTTAATCGCCGGCGTGCTCGCATTTCAGGTGCATGCCATGTTCAACGCGGGAAGCTTCACGCCGACGATCGGCGCTTCCGGAGCCATCGCCGGACTGATGGGCGCGTTCCTGGTGCGATTTCCCACGACAAAAATCGAGATGGGCTATTTGTTTTTTTATCGCTTCTACCGCTTCAAGATGGCCGCGTATTGGCTGCTTCCCGTGTGGGTGCTGACGGAAATTTTCTACGGTTCGGTGTTCGGGCAGATGTCCGGCGTCGCGCACTGGGCCCACGTCGGCGGTTTCGTGTTTGGGGCGTTGATCGCAGTCGGCGTTCGGAAGTCGGGCCTCGAGCAGATCGCCGAAAAAGGCATTCAGGAAAAGGTTTCCTGGGTTAGCCACCCGTTGCTCGCGCAAGCCAGTGAGCACATGGAAAAAGGGGAACTCGACCCGGCCGCCGCAAGCTTGCAAAAATTGCTGGTGGAAAAGCCGGACTCGATCGACGCGCACCGCATGCTCCAGCGCATCCACTGGCAGAAAAACGATCTCCCCGCGCATCGCGACGCTCTGGCGAAACTCCTGGGATTGGAAATCAAGGCGAACGATCACGAAGGGGCGCTGCAAACGTACCAGGATTTCAGAAATGCCGGCGGAGAAAAACTTCCCGCGTCTCTGTGGCTTGAGTTCTGCCGGATGCTGGAGACGCAGCCGGACGTATCGCGCGCCGTAGACGAATACCTCGAGTTGGCGCGAGCGTATCCCGCTGAAAAACAGGGGCTGCTCGCGCAAATGGCCGCGGGACGCTTCTATCTGAAGCGGCTGAATCGCCCTGCGGAGGCGCTGCGTTTGTACGAAGCCGCTCAAGCTTCTTCGATCCCGCACGCGGACTGGCAAGCCACCATCGACCGCGGCATCGCCGAAGCAAAGAAGGCGCTGCAGCCGCAGGTCTCCTCCGTCAGCCCCGTTTCCTGAAGTTCGGCGCAAGACAATCGGCACATCTAGATTTCCGAACCTTCCCGATCCCGTTGAAGTAATGTTCAGCTAGCGATTATAGCTAGCCCAGATTGCGAGTTCATCGGCCTCGGGTTTGCATGTGATGTCGCTCGGGGGTAAAGTACCGGGGATGATTTGGATCGAGCAGGTTGGTGCTGAACTGGAATCAATGCCCCGCCTTTTCCGATTCAATTCGCATCCCTGATCCATAATTCTTGCGGGCTCCACGACACGGCCAGGCCGGATCGTTCAGCTGGAAAAGTGAGGAGCTCCACTCGGTCTTGAGGAGGTTTTGATGTCCACCTATCAAAGATATTGTATTTACTTTTTTCTGGCAGCGCTGGGGGGCGCGGCGCTCCTGCTGCTCGGGCCGGCCAAAGCCGCCGATCTCAATCCGGCCGCGCTCAAGATGCAGCTGCCGGACCAGATCAAATGGGAAGACGATCTGAAAAGAGGCGAAAGCACTGCGCTCCTGGCGGGCAATCCCGAAATGCCGGGCCTGTACGTCCAGCTGGTGAAATGGCACGCCCATCACATGAGCCATCCGCATTTCCACCCCAATGACCGATTCATCTACGTTATTTCGGGGACATGGTGGGTGGGAACGGGCACCAAATTCGACCCCGACAGCACCGTGCCGTTGCCGCCGGGCAGCTTCGTCAAACATGTCGGCAAGCAGATTCACTACGACGGGGCCAAGGATGAGGACACGGTCCTGGAAATTGTGGGCGAGGGTCCGGCGACGCCCACTCCCGCCGAAGTGAAATAGAAAAAGCGGACGCTGTTGCGTTACGAAATTGTGCGCAGGGAATTTCAGCGATTGGCTCCTCGAAGGACGGAGAAAAACCCCGGGTCTGAAGACCCGGGCTACAACAATTTTCCAAGCCGCGGAGGGTTGCTGTAGCCCGCCTCTTAAGAGGCGGGGATTTTGCGAGGGGGGCGGCAGATTATCGGTATGCAGCGCCGCGCAAGTGCGGCTCTCAGGACTCGACCACGATGGCATGGTTTAAGCGGGAAAAAAAGAGGATCGAACAGCCCACGCCGCCCGATGCGCGCCGCGTGAAGACGGAAGGACTGTGGACCAAGTGTGAAAATTGCCGCGCTATTGTCTGGAAGAAAGATCTGGACGCCAACTGGCGCATCTGCCCGAAGTGCCAGCACCATTTCCGCTTGAGCGCCACGCAGCGACTGGAACTCCTGCTCGATTCGCGCTGGGTGGAGCACGACGCCTCACTCGCCTCGAGTGACCCTCTGAAATTTACGGACACCAAGCCCTATGCGGCGCGGTTGAAAGAAGCGCGCCGCAAACTGGGCAAAGCCGACGCCATCGTCACGGCGGAAGGCTTGATCGGCGGGCGCCCGGTGATTTGCTGCTCGATGGAGTTCGCGTTCATCGGCGGCTCGATGGGCGCCGTGGTCGGCGAGAAAGTGACCCGCGCGGTGGAAATGTGCGTCGCCAAAAAGTTGCCCTTGGTGATCATTTCTTGTTCGGGCGGCGCGCGCATGATGGAAGGCACGATCAGCCTGATGCAGCTCGCAAAGGTTTCCGCCGCTCTGGCGCGCCTGGACGAAGTCCGCCTCCCGTTCATTTCCGTTTTGACCGACCCCACCACCGGCGGCGTCACCGCGAGCTACGCCATGCTGGGCGACATCAACATCGCCGAGCCCGGCGCGCTGATCGGCTTCGCCGGGCCGCGCGTGATCGAGCAGACCATCCGCCAGAAACTTCCCAAGGGATTTCAGACCTCGGAGTTTCTCGTGGAACACGGCTTTCTCGACGCCGTGGTCCATCGCAAAGACCTGAAGGCCTACATCTCCTCCGCCCTCGATTTTTTCCTGACGTAAACTGGATGCCTCGCGGCGGATGCAAATCAAATTCGGGATTCGTCCAAATGTGGCTTGGCGGCGCTACCAAAATCCCTTCTCCTCGACGTATGGCTTGACCTCCACTTCAATCACTCGAACCGCGGTGGGATATCATGGCTAACGGCATGACTTACGAAGAATCGGTACAGTATCTCTTCAGCCTGGGGCGCGAACTCGCCTCTCCGCGGCAGCCCAGCGCCACAAAATTCGATCTGAAAAATATCACCATTCTTTGTGAACACCTGGGGCAGCCGCAACGGGAATTTCAGTCCGTGCACGTCGCCGGCACGAATGGCAAGGGGTCCACCTCGGCGATGCTCGATTCGATTTTGCGCGCAGCGGGGTTGCGCACCGGCTTGTACACTTCGCCACACCTCGAGCGCATCAACGAGCGCATTCGTCTGGACGGCAAAGAAATTTCCGACGACGAATTTGCCGCCGCATTCACGCGCGTCCGCGCAGCCATCGAGGATCTGCTCGCCGCCGGGCGCCTGGCCGCGCATCCCACTTTTTTCGAGTGCGTCACGGCGATTGCCTTCGTGTATTTCGCCGCCGCCCGCGCGGAGTTTGCCGTGTGCGAAACCGGTATGGGCGGGCGCCTGGACGCAACTAACATTCTTCTGCCCGAAGTCGCGGTGATTACACAGATTGATTTCGACCACGAGAATTATCTGGGCCATTCGATCGAGGAAATCGCCGGAGAAAAAGCGGGAATCATCAAGCCGGGGGCGCGCGTGGTCAGCGCCGCCGAGCATCTCATCGCTCGCGTCGTGATCCGCCGCCGCTGCGCCGAGCAATCCGCATTCCTCGTGGAAATCGAGAACGCTTTTTTCCTGGAAGACGTGATCGCTCACGACGGCTGCTTTTCCTTCACCGCAATTACCTATGACACCGGCGTTCGCATTCCCATCGCTCTGCGGCTTCCCGGCAGATTTCAAGTTCGCAACGCGCTCACGGCGCTGGCCGCCGCGCGCATGCTGGCCGAGCGCGGTGCGCCCATCGGCGACGAAGCCATCGCGCGCGGCTTCGCTGACGCGACTTGGCCCGGCCGCCTCGAACGCATCAGCGAGCGCCCGGAAATTTACGTCGACGGCACGCACAATCCCGCCGGCGCGCGCGAAATCGCCGTTTTCTGGGAGCAATTCCTCGCCGGCCGGAATATTTATCTGATCTACGGAGCCATGCGCGACAAAGCCGTCGATGAAATTGCCGGCCTGCTTTTCCCCCGCGCTTCCGCCGTGATTCTCACCACGCCGGCGCAGCCTCGCGCCATCTCCGCCCCATTACTCGCCGAAATGACAGGCCACCATGCGCGAGTGGCGGAAATCGTTCCCGACCCCGCGCGAGCTTTGGCGCGCGCCCTCGAGCTCGCCTCTCCCGAAGATGTGGTCTTCATCACTGGATCGCTCTACCTCGTGGGCGAGTTGCGCAGGGAATGGATATCGCGCAAAGGCGGTCGCCCGGTTTCTTCGTAGAGATGAAAAATTCCCAGCCAAGGTATCGCGCAGGCGTGCCTTTCTTTTTATTCTGAAAAGAAGTGAATAACTCTTACCGTTCCAGCCGGGCGATAGCGGGGTGTCAATTTGCCGGGTGAGCCGGATGGGAAGCGGCCATGGGCGCAAGCAACGGCTCCGAAAATCGAATCGGAATTCCGAAATTCGAGCCCCCGAAACCTTTCAGGATCGCGAACGTCACGCCAATGACTTTCCCCCGACGATTGAAGAGAGGCCCGCCGGAGCCTCCAGATGTGGTTTGCGCGTCGAAGACGATTTTGTCGGGCAGGATGTCTCCGATGTGGCCTTGCGTGATGATCGGATGAATGAGATCGCGGTGCGCCAACTCCGCCAGGACTTGCGAGACGTTGCCGCCACTTTGCGTCAATATCTCCCGAGCCGTGGCCTCGTCGGTGCGCGCGAGGATGCCGGCGAGCCCCGTCGCATAGCCCATTAGTACGACCGGCTCGCCTGTCACAGCCGCTCCTTTGCCCGAGTCAATCGCCAGGAACGGGCGCTGCAAATCTTGAGTGTCGATCCGCATGGTTGCCAGGTCCGCGTCCTTGGAAATTTCCCGAATCTCGCCGGCGAACGCGCGGGTGTCTCCCGGAAAATAGGCATGAATGGAGGAAATTTCAGCCAAGAAACCCTGGCTCGCCATTTGACTCAGCTCGTCGTTATTCCACCAAGGTTCGGCAACGTGCCGGTTGGTGACAATAAGTCCGGGATTGCCTACCGGGAATCCCGTGCCGAATACGTCCAGCTTCACTTCAGGGCCGTTGCCTCCCACCGTGAGCGTCGGATTGCCGTCGCTATCCTGCAGAGGCTCGCCTTGCCGGTTCACGCCTGCGTAACGCAGCCGCTGGCCGCTCTGCTGATCCCGGAAGGCCACCGAAATATGCAGCAGGCAGACGCTTCGCACGTCGTCCCGAATCAGGATTTGCGCGGAGTCGCCTTCCTTTTCAATTCGTTGCAGGCGGGCATTGGTATCGTCCAACTCTTTTTGCAGCGTGGCTCCCTGGTCGGAACGGGCGCTTGCCATCTTGGCCTTTAGATCTTGCGCTTGCTTTTGTAACTCGTCTTTTCCCCGGGCGCCGAGGGCGGCCTCCGCGGCGCCTTGTTCTTCGTGCAGCTTTCGCGCTTCGGCAATCAAGCTTTGCTGGTGCAGAATTCCGCCCTGGAGATGGGCAATCGTGCTCGTGGTAGCTTTGAGATCTTTCCGCGCGGTTCGCGCAAAGAGAAAATAAATCCCAGCCATCACCAAGGCCAATGCAAACACGGCGGCGAATCCGATTTTCAGACGCTTATCCAGGGAGTCGGCGTTGCTGGCCATTCGCTCGGTGACGGCAAGCGCATCAAATGCCGTATAGGCGATCTGCTGACCCTCGGTGGCAATGTGCATTTCTTCCAGGAGTTGTTTGTCGGCTCGCAGGGCGCGCAATTGCACTCGAGTCCGAGCCAGAAGCTCCGTGGCATCCCAGGGACGCGAGACGGCGTCGTCGGCTCCGAGGTCAAGGCCCGCGGCGCGATTGTCAGCCCCGGGGCCGACCAGAACGATTACGCGAACTCCAGCTGTGACGGCCGATCCGCGAATCGTCGCCAGCATTTCACGAGCGTTCGGCGAGTCCGCGGCGGATAAATCCGTGTCCAGCAAAAGCAAGTCTGCTCCGGCATGCTGCATGGCATCGAGACCCTCGCGGGTCGTAGGAAAAGCAGAGACCCCCCAGCCGCCGCTTTCCAATAAGGAGACCAAGGAAGCGCGGCTGGCTGCGTCCGCTTCGACAATGACGATTTTTTCGCGAATAGTATTCATAAGGTGGGACGGCCTATGCCGATTTCAGTCTATACCCCATGAGGGTCTCGACTGAAACGTTGTCCCGAGTGGAAACCGGAATTTCCGATTTGGACCTCTGGCTTGCGGATCATAAGCTCCTCCTGCCCTCGGCACAACGAATTTGCCACAAGATGAGCCTCCACAGCGGGGATCACGAGGTTCTTGCGTCCAAGTCCCGGGAAACTTATCGCGCACTGGGCAATATTGCGCCTTGCTAATGACAAGGGCTTGCCTCTAGGCTATTCAAAGTGCCGTATGAGATTGCTGAAGATCGTCGGACTAGTCTGCCTAGGTATTCTTATCGTGGTCTCGCTTCTATGGTGGGGTTGCGCACCTCATCAACCGAGTGATCAAACCCTCGAAAAGAGATTCTACAAACAGCGGCCTGATTTGGAGCACCTTGTAGAGATGATAGATGAAGATTGGCAGATGTCGGCCATAGCCCCCGGCTTCACATATAAGCAGGACAATGCTGCTTGGCCACGCCCCGAATCGGAATGGGGCATCTCCGCCAAACGCTGGGACGACTACCGGAAGATATTTACTCAGGCGCATTTCAAGGGTGGAATGACACGGCATGAAAAATCGAGTGATGTTTTGGTTTTCGTGTGGAGTTGGGGCATCGTGCCTTCTGGTATCAGTGTCAGCTATCTCCATTGTGGGCCCCCGCGAAATGGGTACACACACACAGAACCTCCCTGCACGGAGAAACGAGAATCGGGAGCTGGTATGTACGGAAGCTCGACTTCTTATGGCTACCGATACAAGAAAATAACGGGAGACTGGTACATCTACGAGCAATCTAACTAGTTAGGCCCACATCCTGATAAACGGGCCTATATGAAAGTGCCACACCCCTACAGGCATCAAATCCAGTGCGGATCGCCCGAAACTCTGCTAAACTGCTCGCTTTGTTTAACTTTGTGAGAATGGGTGAGGAGTTGTCATGGCTCAGAGATGCAAAATTTGCGGCAAGGGGCCGTCGTTCGGCAACGTGATCAGCCACGCGAACAATACACGGCGCCGCCGCTGGAATCCAAATCTACAACGCGTTCGCGCCGTCGTGGATGGCGTACGCATGCACATTCGCGTCTGCACTTCCTGCATTCGGTCCGGCCGCGTCACGAAAGCAGCCTAGCTGGCGCTATTCCGCATCGGAACATCTAAAGGAGACAGCGTGAGGATACGTGGGCAGGTATGGTTTGTGCTGGCCGCGGCCCTGGCGGTGGTGTCCGGATGCAAGAAGCCGGCGGTGCCCGACGCAGGCGTCTGGGGAATGGTGGACGGCGCGCCCATCACGCGCACCGAGGTGGACAAATACTACCGCACGCAATTGAACCCGGACGCGCCCCAGCCCTCCCAGGACGAAGCGCTGTCCCTCAAGTTGAACGTACTGGATGAGTTGATCAACAATCACATCCTGCTGGAGAAAGCGAAAACGCTGGGCCTGCAGGCCGCCGACGGCGAAGTCGAGGATAAGTTCACCGAGTTCAAGGCCCCGTACACCGAGGAAGAATTTCAGCGCCAGCTCAAAACG
Organism: uncultured Acidobacteriota bacterium; assembly: GCA_963813185.1. GTDB lineage: Bacteria > Acidobacteriota > Terriglobia > Acidiferrales > UBA7541 > Palsa-360. The sequence continues at coordinate 100,655 of CAWEYA010000013.1, read as the reverse complement.
CGCAACTACACGGTCGACGATTTGAGGAACGACATTCGTCGGCAGCTCTCCATTCAAAAGGTCATCAACCACGAAGTAGTGGCCAAGATCACCGTTACGGATCAGGATGTTCAGGATTTTTATAATCAGAACCGCGCGCAATTCAACGTGACCGAGCCGCAATACCGCATCGCGCAGATTGTGGTCACGCCGCACAAGGATCCGGGGCTGCGCAATCGCAAGAACGACGATGCCACCACGGATGCCGAGGCGAGGCGCAAGGCCGCGGCCCTGGAGCAGCAGCTCAGCACCGGCACGGATTTCGCCCAAGTGGCCATGGATTACTCGGAAGATCCCGCGTCCGCCGGCTCCGGAGGCGACCTCGGCTACGTTCCGGAATCCTCGCTTTCGCAGAGCGATCCCGCTCTAAAAAAAGCGGTGATGTCGCTGAAGCCCGGACAAATCAGCGGCGTGATCGTCTTGCGGGATTCCTACCGCATCTTGAAGCTCGTGAGCAAAGAAGCTCCCGGCCAGCGGGATATGAATGATCCTGCCGTGCAGCAGTCGATTCGCGACAACATCCGCAACCGCAAGGAACAATTGCTGCGCGCCGCCTACTTGGCCATCGCCCGCAATGACGCAAAAATCACGAATTATCTGGCGCAGCAAGTGGTGGAGTCGGCCGGGAAGCTGCCCGTGGTTGTCGCGCCAAAAGCGGCGAGCGATGCTGCGCCCCCTACTGCAAAATAAAATTTCTACTTTGTTCGCGAATTTAGTAGCGCGGGCTTCAGCCTGCGGGGTTTGGTACTTGCAAGGACAAAAATCCACAAGCTGAAGCTTGCGCCACTAAAAAAACCATCCCTTACGTCACAATCGCCAAAACTTCGCCGGCGTTGACCGTCTGGCCCTCGCGGGCCAACTTTTCGACGATGCCTGACTTGGGCGAGCGGATTTCGTTCTGCATTTTCATCGCCTCGATGACCAGCAGGCCCTGCCCGGCTGTAACTTGCTGGCCCGCCGCGGCCAGAACGCGCACGATTTTTCCGGGCATGGGCGCGAGCAACTGCTGGCGCCCTTCGAGTTCGATCCCTGCGCCGTGCCTGCGCCGCCAGGAGCGCGGGTCGATGACTTCCGCCCGAAATTCGCGCCCATTGGTCCGCAAGAGCAAGCCATCGGAGGTTTCCTCGGCCGTGACTTCGAAGGATCTTCCGTTGAGAAGAATGGAATACGTGCCTCGTGAAATCCGTATGGCGTCCGCTTCCACCAGGCGTCCGTCCACGGTGAACGCCATGCGCGAAGGTCCATTCGCTCGCGGAATGAGCTCAACGCTGCGCCGTGCGCCGTTGATTACGATTTCATATTTCATGGTCCCATTTGCCCGTCAATTTTCAGCGGGCCGTCATTCGCTCCGATCGACTTGCTCGAGACGCGCTTCGCGCTTCCAGCGCGACGCCGCTTCCGCGGTAGTTCCGTTCGCCGCCCTGTCCTTTGCGCCGAGAGACTGCAGCAAAGCCGCGAGAATCGCCGCATCTTCGGCGAGCATGTCGCGGTCTTGCGTTTGCATCCCGTCAAGGAGTTGAGGAAGCCGTTCATCGAGCCAGCGCGTGAAGATTTCCGCGCGGAGAAATTCCGGATCGCGGAGGATGCCGAGAAGAAGTCCCGAGTTCGTTTTTATACCGGTGACGGAGTATTCTTCGAGCGCCCGCCGGAGGCGCGCAATCGCTTCCGCGCGATCTTGTCCCCAGGCAATCAGCTTGCCGAGCATCGGATCGTATTCTGTGGATACAGTAAAACCCTCGTATACGCCGTCATCCAGCCGGATTCCGGGGCCCGCAGGGGCCCGGCGCGAAAGAATCGTCCCGGGCGACGGAAAAAATTGATTGCTGGGATCTTCCGCGTAAAGGCGGCATTCGACGGCATGGCCTGAAAGTTTGATGTCCTTCTGAGAAAAGGGAAGCGGCTCACCTGCGGCAACGCGGATCTGCAGCTTCACCAGATCGAGCCCCGTGACCATTTCCGTAACCGGATGCTCCACCTGCAGGCGCGTATTCACCTCCAGAAAATAGAAATTGCGCTCGGCATCCACTAGAAATTCCACTGTGCCCGCGTTCGTGTAGCGCGCCTCCTCGGCGAGCCGCACGGCGGCTTGCCCCATGGCGCGGCGCAATTCCGGTGTCATAATGGGAGAAGGAGATTCCTCAATCACTTTCTGGTGGCGCCGCTGCACCGAACATTCGCGCTCGCCGAGGTGCGCGATGTGGCCGTGCGCGTCGCCAAAGATTTGCATTTCAATGTGGCGCGGCCGTTCGACATACTTTTCCAAATAGAGGCGCGCGTCGCCAAACGCGTTTTGCGCCTCCGAAGATGCGTCGCGCCACGCGGCGGCCGCCTCCGAATCCGCCGCGACCAGCCGCATGCCCTTCCCGCCACCGCCCGCCACCGCTTTCAGCAATACGGGATATCCGAACTCGCGCGCGATTTTTCGCGCATCGTTCAGATTTTCGATGGCATCCTTGGTTCCCGGGACCATGGACACGCCGGCACGCGCGGCAAGCTGGCGCGCGGCGGTTTTCGATCCCAGGCACTCCATCGCTTCGGGGGAAGGGCCGATGAAGGTGATGTGATTTAACGCACAAGCCCGCACAAGCTCTGGATTTTCAGCGAGGAATCCATAACCCGGATGCAACGCGTCACACCCGGCCCGGCGCGCGGCCTCCATCACCTTGTCGATGCGAAGATAACTTTCGCGCGAGGGAGCGGGACCGATTGCGTACGCTTCATCGGCGAGGCGGACATGCAAGGCATCGCGGTCCGCTTCGCTAAAGACGGCTGCGGAAGCGATGCCCATGTCGCGGCAAGCTCGCGCGATCCGTACGGCGATTTCCCCGCGATTGGCGATGAGAATTTTCTTGAACATGCAACGATGTCTAACTCGAAGCGCATTCTAGCACGGCGGCAGCACTCATCGAATCACGGCCCCGGCCGAACGCGGAGTCTAAACGCGCTGAAATCCTGTCGTGGACACAACCATCGCGGCGGATGATAATTCTCTTCCCGGAACCATGTCCCCAAATAGCAAGGCCGAATCGAAACCAGAGCGTCTGCTCGGCGCGTATCTTTTCGCCCTCTGCGCCTACCAGATCGGAATCTACTGCTGGCCGAGCGGGCCGCCATTCATTCTCGATCCGCGCGCCGGAATTCCCGTGCTGTTGATCAATCACTTTTCATTCGATAATAAGGTGATCTACCCGGTGGAATGGATCACGGCCTCCTGGCTGGTGATTGCGGCGTCCATGATTTTCTTCCGGGGGAAATTGTTGAGGGTCTATTTGATCGCAGAAATTATTTTGGCCGCGCCCACGGCCTATTACATCTTCATCCTGGCGATCCGCCATGGCGGCGATTTCGCGCCCGGATTCAAGGACCTCGTCTTGACCGCGCTGTTGTTCCTCATATTTTCACTAGTTCCTCTGGGGCTGGCCGCCAGGCGCGTCCTGGCCCGGAAGCGGTCGCTATCCTGAATGTACCGGAAGTGCCTACGTGCGCTCATCCTTCCAAAGCGATGGTTGACATAAGGATTTACGCTTAACTAGAATCATTTGACTGCAATACCGGGATCACTGTAGTTTTCACGCTGCCTCTCTTCGGAACAGGAGATCGCCATGAAACGAATCGCCGCCCTCTTTGTTTTCAGCGTTCTTTTCGCCCCTTTGCCTACGCGAGCGCAGAACAGCGCACCCCCTGCTCAGCCGGCCGCCAGCGCACCTGCTGGTGCTGCCGCCCAGGCGCCCCAGGGGCGCAAGAAGCGCGTTGCGGTCTTCGATTTTGACTATGCCACGGTGAAGACCAACTCAGCGGCTTTATTCGGGACGGATATTGACGTCGGCAGGGGCATCGCCGACCTTCTGGTGAAGAATCTGGTGACGGACGGGACGTATAGCGTGATCGAACGGAAGGCCCTCGACAAAATCCTGGCCGAGCAAAACTTTTCCAACAGCGACCGCGCCAATCCGGCATCGGCAGCCAAGATTGGCAAGATCCTTGGCCTCGATGCCATCATCGTCGGCAGCATTACCGAGTTTGGGAACGAGACCAAGAATACCAACGTCGGCGGCGGCGGTGGAAACTTCCACGGCTTCGGCGTCGGTGGCTTTGGCCATAAGGACTCCAAGGCCAATGTCATGCTCGACGCGCGCCTCGTGGATATCGATAGCGCCGAGATTTTGGGAGTAGCGGAAGGCAAGGGCCAGTCCAAGCGCAGCAGCACTTCCATGCTGGGCGGCGGCGGGAACTGGCACGGCTTTGGCGGAGGCGCAGTGGACTTTGGTTCGAGCGACTTTCAACAGACCATCATCGGCGAGGCCGTGAAGGCCGCGACCGATGAGATGACCGCGGGCGTCATCGCCGCGGCGCCCAAGCTCCAGGCGCGCGTGATCAAGGTGGAAGGCCTGGTGGCGGCTGTGGATGGCGGGCAAATCGTGCTGAACGTCGGCGCGAAAACAGGCATCAAGGTTGGCGACCACATGGCCGTGGAACGCATAACCAGTACGATCAAGGACCCGGCCACCGGCGCGGTTCTTCGCAAGATGACCACCAAGCTGGGAGAACTGGAGGTCACCGACGTGGACGACATTTCCGCGGTCTGCAAACCTGTCTCGGGCACCGGGTTTAAAATCGGCGATGTGGCCAGGACGGTGACTCAGTAAAGAAGAGCGCGCAAGAAAATCGAATTTCGTTTAGCGGCCGCCGCGAAATCCTCCGCGTCCAAACCCGCGCGGCTGCATCATCGAGAAGAAGAACGGATTGCCGATTCGCGCCAGCGGAAGCATGGGAATATCCCATTCCCGGCCGAGTCTGCCACTCATCCAGTAGTAATCTCCGTAAGTTCCGTACCCTCCGTAGGCGCCCGCAATGGCCGGTATGGCAGCTCTGCGCGCCGCCTCGATTTCCCTGTCCCGTTTCCCGGTAAGAATATCGACGTCTGCGGGATCAAGAGGATGTCCCGGCCGGAGTTCCGGGGGCAAATTATCCTGCGAATTCGGATTCTGCGCGGCCGGCTGAGATGGAGCCGGTTGCGCGGCCTGCGGCTCGGTCTGCGGCGGCCTGCCACTGGTTTCGGCTTGTTGCGCGCGAAGCGCCGGGACGGTCAGGAAGAGAGCGATTGCGAACACCAATTTGTTCATGGCGTCCTCCAGCTGGCGTGTCCCCACCATTCTACTCCTCTTCTACAGCGGGATATTGCCGTGTTTCTTTTTGGGGTTGGTGTCGCGCTTGGTTTCGAGGGAACGCAGGGCGGTGATAAGTTTGGCGCGCGTTTGCGAAGGCTCGATGACGGCGTCGATGTAACCGCGTTCGGCGGCGACGTAAGGATTGGCGAAACGTTCGCGGAATTCGGCGACTTTTTCACGGTGCAGGCGCTCGCGATCGGCTTCGGGGGCGCGCTCAATTTCGCGTTTGTAGACGATGTTGACCGCGCCTTCGGGTCCCATCACCGCAATTTCAGCCGTCGGCCAGGCGAAATTCGCGTCGGTGCGGATGTGCTTGCTGGACATGACGCAATAAGCGCCGCCATACGCCTTCCGTGTAATCACGGTTAATTTCGGAACCGTGGCCTCGGCGAATGCGTACAGCAGCTTCGCGCCATGCTTGATGATGCCGTTCCATTCCTGCTGCGTGCCGGGCAAAAACCCGGGCACATCTTCGAGCGTAACGAGCGGGATATTGAACGCGTCGCAAAAGCGCACGAATCGCGCGCCCTTTACGGAGGCGTTGATATCCAGCACGCCGGCGAGCACCGCAGGCTGATTGGCGACGACGGCGACGGGCTGCCCGCCGAGGCGCGCGAAACCGACCACGATATTTTTTGCGAAATGCTCGTGGACCTCGAAGAAATAGTTGTCGTCGGCGATCGCGTGGATTACGTCCTTCATGTCGTACGGCTGCATGGGGTCGGCGGGAACCATTGAATCGAGCGCGGCGTCGGCGCGGTCTGGCGGATCGGAAGTGGGGCGGCGCGGCGCATCATCCAGATTGTTGAGCGGAAGAAAACTCAAGAGTTCGCGAATCATGGCGAGGCATTCGGCGTCATCGCGGGCAATGAAATGAGCGACGCCGCTCGTGGCGTTGTGCGTCATCGCGCCGCCGAGGTCCTGCTTGGAAACGTCCTCGTGCGTCACTGTTTTGATGACGTCCGGGCCGGTGATGAACATGTACGAGGTATCGCGCGTCATGAAAATAAAATCGGTGATCGCGGGAGAATACACGGCCCCGCCGGCGCAGGGCCCCATGATCGCGCTGATCTGCGGAACGACGCCGCTCGCCAGCGTGTTGCGCAGAAAAATATCGGCGTAACCCGCGAGCGAGCGCACGCCCTCCTGGATGCGCGCGCCGCCCGAATCATTCAGGCCGATCACGGGCGCGCCGTTGCGCATGGCCAGGTCCATGATCTTGCAGATTTTCAGGGCATTGGTTTCCGAGAGCGAGCCGCCAAACACGGTAAAATCCTGCGCGAACACGTAGGCCAGCCGCCCGGCGATGCGCCCGAAGCCGGTGATGAATCCGTCGCCGGAAGGGCGCTGCTCCTGCATCCCAAAATCATCCGAGCGGTGCGCGACGAATTTGTCGAGCTCTTCAAACGTGCCTTCGTCAAGGAGCAGCGCCACGCGTTCTCGCGCCGTGAGCTTGCCGGCTTTGTGCTCGCGCTCGCGCCGTTCCGCGCCGCCACCCGTTTCCGCTTCGGCGTTGCGCCGCCGTAGTTCCGCGAACGAATCGCTCGATTTCGTTTCGTTGCTCATAGGACAAGGTCCGCACGCGCAATCGCAGCGCGCGGCCTTCGAGACTTTCGCACAAGCTCAAAGCACTATGCCACTAAATTTTGGCGGAATCGCCGGAACGCACGTCGCTGGAATACTCGTCGATCGGCAGCGCGGGAAATTCGGCATTCCCCACGCCCAGAATGCGAACGGCCAGATGGGTGGCCAGGTAGACGCACCCGAGAAGAAGAAAAGTCCCTAAGAGGAGGTCCGCGGAGACGGCGATCGCGCGCAGCGGGAATGAATCGATGGAGACAGCGCGGATCGTGCCTTGCACCAGGGCAATCATGCAGGCCAGCGTCAACGTCGCGGCGCCGAGCACTGCCGTCACCGACGCAAGAATTCTTACGCCCATGCGCGGACTCCGAAAGTAAAAGTCATATGGAACGCTCCACTGGGTGAAATGCAACTTCACACGGGAGTTTAAACCTGGGAACGCCAATCTCCCGATTGGCGCTACGCAAATCGCCAATCAGGAGATTGGCGTTCCCGGGGCATTAATGCAGACCTGACCAGTCGTCCGCTACCAGGATCGAATTGCTGGGATTGGCCGGATCGTACTTCACGCTGGCGGGCTGGCCGGAGGCGATACGTTCGAGGCACAGCCGCTCTTCGAGGCCGGTAACGTCTTGCGCGGTTTCGTAGGTGACGCCCGCGATGGAATAGCTGTAGCGGACCAGGCGGCGCAAGCCGTTTCCGCCAGGCTGCGTAGCCGCAGCCTTGCGGCGCGAAAACATGGCCGAATCGGGTGCAGGCGCGGGCGTCCCTTGCGATTCGACCAGTTCGACCACCAATCCTTCCACAATGCGCCCGACTTGATTGAGCTGAGATCGCCGGCGCCGCTCTTCGTCTTCCGGGTTTTCAGGTTTTTGGAAGAGTTGGCGCAAAGCCGCCGCCGTCACAGCCACTACAAGCGCCCCGGCTCCCAAAGCGATTTTCCAATCGATGGCCACGTGCGTCAACGCCCCGCATTGCGCGCGCGAGCCGTCTCGAACACGTCGCCCAGCGTCTCGCGCGCTTTCTCCCAGTCTTTCAGGAATCCTTCCAGCCCCCGGTCGGTGAGCGGGTGCTTGAAGAGCTGCTCAAATACTTTGAACGGCATGGTGCCGATATGCGCGCCCATCCGCGCGGCGGCCACCACGTGCAGCGGGTGGCGCAAGCTCGCGGCCAGGACTTGCGTTGGATAGTTGTAGGCCTGGTAGATGTCCATGATTTCGCGCAGCAGCGTCATGCCGTCCGAGGCAATATCATCCAGGCGGCCGAGAAAGGGGCTGACGAAATACGCGCCGGCCTTGGCTACAATCAGGGCCTGCGGCGCGGAAAATACCAGCGTCATGTTGACGCGAATGTGCTCCTTGGAGAGGATGCTCAGCGCGCGCACGCCGTCGGGAATCGTGGGTATCTTGACGATGACGTTAGGATGCCACGTGGCGATCTCGCGCGCTTCGCGCAGGATGCCGGCCGTATCCGTGGACACCACTTCGGCGCTGACCACTCCATCCTTCAAGATCTTGGCGATCTCCAGAATGTGTTCGCGGAAGGGGCGCTTTTCCTTGGCCACCAGCGTGGGATTGGTGGTAACGCCATCAATCACGCCGAGCGACATTCCCTGCTGGATCTCTTCCAGGTTTGCTGTATCCAGAAAGAATTTCATTTTTATTGCCTCCTTAATCAGAACCGCGGCCTGCGCGGCGGGGAGGGCGCCACTACGGTCAATTTGCGCGATTCACAGCAGGATTTCGCAACGTGCCGATTCCGGGAACCACGACTTCCACCACGTCGCCGGCCTTCATAGGGCCGACGCCCGCCGGCGTGCCGGTGGCAATCACGTCGCCCGGCAACAGGGTCATTACCCGCGAAACCCAGGGAATTATAACATCAATGGGGAAGAGCATTGCGGTGAACGGGGCGTACTGTTTCCTGGCGCCATTCAGCAGGGTTTCAATGGTTCCATGAGTGGCGTCAAATTCGGTCTCCAGGACAGGGCCCAGCGGACAAAAGGTGTCAAAGGCCTTGGCGCGCGTCCATTGTTTGTCGAGGGCCTGGTAATCGCGCGCGCTGACGTCATTGAGGAGCGTGTACCCCGCAATGTAGGGGCGGAGATCGGCGCCGTCGCGCAAGCGGTAACACTCGCGTGAAATAATCACGGCCAACTCGCCTTCATAATCAATGCGCTGCACCTCGGGCAGCAGAACGATGGGATCGCCGGGCGCGAGAAGCGATGACGGAGGCTTGAGAAAGATCAAGGGTTCCTTGGGAGGAGCGTTGTTGAATTCCGCGGCGTGGTCAGCGTAATTTCTGCCGAGGGCAACGATCTTGCTGGGCGCGACCGGCGGCAGAAGTTTCACCTCCGCCAGCGGCCAGGAGCGATTGGTCGCCTCCCACTTTCCCAAGATATCGCCGGAAACCTGGCGCACCGTCTCGCCGGAAATAACTCCCTGCAAAATCTCGGGTTGTGCGGCGGCGCCGGCTTTCTGTTTGGCTTGAAAACGGCAGAGTTTCATCGAATGATTTTTCCTTCTTCAGGGATTTGAGAAATTAGTGCGTGTGGTGCCTGCCGGCAGGGACCGCGGATTCCCTGGATTGAGCCATGTGCTGGTGGCGAACTCCCGCGCACATCAGCAATACCCAATCGAGCACGGCCACGAAGCCGTAGGAAACCGCGCCAAGCACGAAAACGTGCAAGGCCCCCATGCGGCTTTCGAGCAGCCTAAAATTTATTTCCGCCACAATATACGTCATGGTCAGGAGCGTCCAGGCCGTCAGGCCCGCAACGAAAAGCCTTCCGGGACGATTGCGGAAGCGGAGCACCGGAATCCCGAGGACCAGGATCAAGATCGCGCCCGCTACGAAGTTGCGCAATTCGGCAAAGGGCGTCAGCTCGGCGACGCGATTGGCAACTTCCAACCAGGCCACGAAAACGCAAGACAGGTAGATTCCCGTCAAAATGCCGGTGCGCAGCGAGGCGATGCGCATCCACAGAAAATAACGCATGCCTGGTAGCTGGGGCCGGGCTGCCATGTTTCCTTTCTCGAACTTCTATCTAAGGAACGTCCGCCACTACTGCCGAACTCTTGGGGCTTTCGTTGCCTGTGCGGTCCAGCGCGGAAACGCGATAGTAATATCGCTTCCCTGGCAGTACGGAGATATCACGAAACGTCGGGCTGGGCAATATTTCCATGCTGACGCGCTCGCCGAGTGCCTCTTCCGCATCGCTCCGGTAAACCGAATATCCTGCCAGGTCGCCTTCTGGACTTATCGCCCACGATAGTTCGATGTAAGCAGAGGCTTGGTTGGTTGCGGGAATCATTGTAATTTCCAGGCCGGTGGGCGCGGCGGGTGGAAAGACGTCACGCGGCGTGACGACGGCCGGCGCGGAGTCCGCGGATTCGACAAAATCCGTGCCAAATTGGGCCACATTGCGCACCGTGTAAATGTACGGCATACCGAACTCGAAGTGCGAATCGCGAAACGCAGCGGAAGGTGAAGGCCCCAAAAGTTCCAAAGATGTCTTCAGCTTCGCCGCCGAAACGTCCTGTGGCGGATTCTCCTGACCGGATTCGAGTACTCCGCGGTAGACACGGTAGGCGCGCGAAGAAGCTCCCGGCGGCAAGGCAGCCTCCGCCCAGGTTACGACCACTGCGGATTCCGTGACCTCCGCATGGACGTCACGCGGCGCTTCCGGCGCCGGGTAAATCCGCCCGGTGACGAGGTTGGAATCTTCCGAGGCGCGCGCTTTCGCCGCCCGGGTACGAACCTTGTAAGCCACCGATACTTCGGTTGCATGAGAGAAATCGTCCGCCGTGAGGGGATCGTGGAACTCGACGCGATCTCCCCTCAGATAGTGGTCCACCTGCTCGGAAGGAATCGTGTACGCTAGACGCCAAGCCGTCTTTTTGTCCAGGGAGGCGCCGGCCGGGAGCGCAGCTCGATAGATTTCAATGGAGGGGTGTTCGGGAAGGTTTTCGCGGTCCGTCGATTGCGCCGGCAGGGTGAACGCCAGTGCGAACGTGTTGCCGTATTGCCGCGCGGCGAGGTCCGAGACCGCAACGGGAACCACCGGATGCCTTGCGATTGGTTCGCCGGGAGCGGCGCACCCGGCCGACAGGGCGCAGGCGACGAGGCAAAACGCGAGGGCGAGAAGCGCGGCGGCGCGGATCATCTCTTCACCATCGGCTTCACCATTGCGTCAGAGGATGTACCGGCTGAGGTCCTGATTCTTCACGATGTCGGCAAGCTGCTTGGTGACGTACGGGCCGTCCACTTTCACGTTCTTTTTCTTGAGGTCCGGCGCCTCGAAGGAAATTTCATCCAGCACTTTTTCGAGGATGGTGTGCAGGCGGCGCGCCCCGATGTTTTCCGTCTGCTCGTTGACCATGACGGCATACCGCGCGAGGGTCGCGATGGCATCCTCGGTGAAATTCAGCTTCAGGCCTTCCGTATCCAGGAGCGCGATGTATTGCTTGATGAGGGCGTTTTTGGGCTCCGTGAGAATGCGCACGAAATCGCCTTCGGTGAGCGCCGTGAGCTCGACGCGGATGGGCAGCCGGCCTTGCAGCTCGGGGATCAGGTCGGAAGGCTTGCTGATGTGAAAGGCTCCCGCGGCGATGAACAAAATGTGATCGGTGCGGATCATGCCGTAGCGCGTGTTCACCGTCGTGCCTTCCACGATCGGCAGAATGTCGCGCTGCACGCCTTCGCGGGAGACGTCCGGGCCGTGACCCGACTCGCGCCCGGCGATCTTGTCGATTTCATCGATGAAGATGATGCCCATCTGCTCGGCGCGCTCCACGGCCAGGCGCGTCACTTGATCCATGTCGATCAGTTTGTTTTCTTCTTCCTGGATCAGGTAGTCGAAGGCCTCGGCGACGGTCATCCTGCGGCGCCTCTTTTGCTGGCCGAAAATTCCCGAGAGCATGTCCTTGACGTTGATGTCCATTTCCTCGACGCCCTGGCTGGAGACGATTTCAAACGCGGGCGTGGAACGCTCGCGCACTTCGACTTCCACCAAACGCTGGTCAAGCTTGCCGTCGCGCAATTGCGCGCGCAACTTTTCCCTGGTGCGGTCCATCTGGTCGCGCCGGGGCGCTTCGATTTGCGGGACGGAAGGGCTGGGCGGCTCTGACGGCGGCGGAGGAGAAGCGGGAAGCAGCAGATCGAGGACGCGTTCTTCCGCGGCGTGTTCGGCGCGCTCGGCCACCTCGTCCAGTTTTTCCTCGCGCACCATGTCGATGGACGTTTCGACCAGATCGCGCACCATGGATTCCACGTCGCGGCCAACGTAGCCGACTTCGGTGTACTTGGAAGCCTCCACCTTGATGAACGGGCAGCCTGCTAGGCGCGCCAGGCGACGCGCGATTTCCGTCTTTCCCACTCCCGTGGGGCCGATCATCAAAATATTTTTGGGGAGCACGTCTTCCGCCATTTCCGGCGTGAGTTTCTGCCGGCGCACGCGGTTGCGCAGCGCCACGGCCACGGCGCGCTTCGCGGCGGCCTGGCCGACGATGTATTTGTCCAGTTCGATGACAATTTCGCGCGGAGTGAGCTCGTCGAACGACGGCTCAATCGCGGCTTCTGGTTCGTGCTGCTCGCCGGGAAGATAGATCACCATAGTTTACGTTCCACCTTCCTTAAATTCGTCGCGCCAGCGGCTAAAGCCGCTTTTATCCCACCGCTTGAATGTCACGGCTGAAGCCGTGACCCACAAACCGTAGCGACCCGCGAACCGTCTAAAAATCTAACTGATAAACAATCTTTGTGGGTCGCGGCTTTAGCCGCGACATTAAAGTGCCATTAAACCCTGGGCTTTAGCCCCTGAAGCCCGATCCCGCTTTACAACTCCTCAATCGTGAAATTCGCATTTGTGAAAATACAAATTTCGCTGGCAATCTTCATGGACTCCTGCGCGATCTCCTTCGCCGGCAGCTTGGTATGCCCGGCAAGGGCCCGGGCCGCGGCCAGCGCGTACGGGCCGCCGGAGCCGATGGCGCAAATCCCGTCGTCGGGCTCGATCACATCGCCGTTTCCGGAAACGAGAAATGTGGACTTGCCGTCCGCCACGATGAGCAGCGCTTCGAGATGCCGCAGCGCGCGGTCCTTGCGCCATTCCTTGGCCAGTTCCACCGCGGACTTCGCCAAATTTCCCTGATGCTCCTGCAGCTTCCCCTCGAACCGCTCGAACAGGGAAAGCGCGTCCGCCGTCGATCCCGCAAAACCCGCCAGGATTTTTTCGTTGAACAATCGCCGCGTTTTTCGCGCCGTATGCTTCATGACGTGCTCGCCCATGGTGACCTGTCCGTCCGCGGCGATCACTACTTTGTTGTCGCGGCGCACACACAAGACCGTGGTGCCGTGCATCCGCGGGGAATTCCGGCTCATTGGCATCAGAGGATTATACCGCGAGCGGCGGTCGCTACCAACGCAGGGTTCAAAATTGTAGATTGGTCGTTTCAGTTTCCCACTAGTTCGCGGCGCAGGATTCTCAAAGAACTCCTTGGGGTTTGCGGGGAATTACTTCCGAGTACCCCATCATCCGGGCCCAATGCCGGGAAGCAGCCTCCAATCGGCTGTGAACAAGGTCGCTTCTACGTGCATGCGACTTCACGGCCCAGGCGGTTTCGGGACATCACGACTGCTCCCTCCAGCCGCTTAGTGCATATTCGGTTGACCTTGACATCTCGCGACCGTGGGACTAGCCTCCCCAAGACTCCTCCCAATTCCCCATAGGGGGCCCAATGCGAAACTGTTCTTTCCTAATTCTGCTCCTCGTTGGTATTCCTTCTACTGGCGTCGCCCAACAAGCTCCAGGAACGAGTGTCGCGCAGTCCGTGCAACTCCTTCCAGGACTTGGAAATCACCACCATCCCATCGCGACCAAAAGCCCTGAGGCTCAGAAATTTTTCGATCAAGGCTTAGCACTCGCGTGGGCTTTCAATCGCGCCGAAGCCGAACGCTCATTCCGCCACGCCGCCGAGCTCGATCCTTCCGCCGCTATGCCCTGGTGGGGAATCTCGCTCGCGCTAGGCCGCCATCTGAACATGGAACTTGATCAAGATGTTGATGCGGCAGGTGCATTCGCCGCGATTGAAAAAGCCCGCTCCTTGATGGCGAGTGCCCCCGAGAACGAAAAGGCCTACATTGAGGCGCTCGGGAAACGATGCTCAGGTGCTGCGAATCAAGACGGCGCGCGCCTGGATGACGAATATGCCTCGGCCATGCGCCAACTGGCCGCTCGCTACCCGGACGATCTCGATGCCCAAACACTTTTTGCGGACAGCCTCCTCAATCGGCATCGCTACCACTGGTACAGCGCAGAAGGGCATCCCGAAGAGGGATCGGAGGAAGTATTGGGCGTGCTGACATCGGTAATCCTACGCGATCCGGAGCATTACTACGCACACCATTTGTACGTCCATGAGCTGGACACGTCCCCGCACCCCGAGTACGCACTGGACAGCGCACATGCTCTTCGCCGGCTTACCCCCGGTGCGCCACACCTCGTTCACATGGGTGGACACATTTTCATGAGCGTAGGTGATCTGGAGATGGCGGCGCGGGTCAACGAAGAAGCCGCCGCAGCCGACCGCGAACTTTTCAAGCGTGCTCCGGCCAGCGACGTCTACCGGTACATGTACTACTGTCACAACCTGCACTTCATTCTGCGTGCGCGCACGGAACAAGGGCTCTACACGAAAGCTCGCGAGGCCGCAGACTTGCTTGTTGCCGAGGCAGCAACCGGAATTACCTCGATGCCCGAGATGGCCGACTATTACTCGGCGAACCGTCTCTTCCTGCTGCTCCGCTTCTCGCGCTGGGAGGACGTCCTGGCCGAACCTGCGCCGAACAGCAAAATGATCATGACGGCGGCTCTCCGTCACTATGCGCGCGCGCTGGCGTACTCGGGGAAAGGCGATCGTGCCAACTCCCTGGAAGAACAGCGGGCCTTTTTGGGAGCGCGAGCGGCAATCCCGCAGCAGACGATGTTCTTGTTCAATCCCGCCGATAAAATCATGAACATCGCGGCCCTTGTTTTGGAAGCGCGACTCGCGACCGATGCCAACTCCGCAATTCCCATTTGGCGGCGTGCCGTCGAAGCACAAGATGCTCTTAGTTATGACGAGCCGCCCGCCTGGTATTACTGGATTCGCCAGTCTCTCGGCGCGGCGCTTCTTCGCAGCGGTCACGCTGCCGAAGCGGAACCCGTTTTTCGCGAAGGCTTGCGCCGCTCTCCGCGAAATCCAGGCCTTCTCTTTGGCCTTTGGAAGTGTCTCGAAGCTCAGGGAAGATCTTCAGACGCCGGTTGGGTTCAGCGTGAGTTTGCAGCTTCATGGCGTGGTGGAGATCCGGCCAGCTCACTCCACATCGAGGAATTCTAAGAAACGAAGCCAACCTTGTCTGCGACGGGTTGTGGCATTGGGGGCCCCACGGAGTGGTTTTTTCGCCCTAGGAGAATCTTCGATTTCATGTATCCCTCACGCTGCGCGGAACCGGAAGGGCGACACTCTTGTGTCTGGATGGTCGGCCAACCCGAAGTTGAGAATCTGAGAGCAGGGAGGGGCTGCAGAGGCTGTCCCGGCACGCGACTTTGCCCAATATCGTGGTCTAAACTATGTGCGCTGGAAAGTTTGCTGTGAATTCAGGCTTTTACTGGAGCCACCGGTGCCGCCGGAACCTCGGGCTCCACGCCGCGCCAGCCGACCGACCTGCCCTGCACGGCGCCCATCACCGAGCGGAACAGCACGAAGTACATCATCTGCCGGTAGTAGAAGCGTTGCAGTAGCAATGGCCACAGCAGGGACCAGTCTTCATGGCGTTCGAGGTTGAATGCGACAATGCAAGTGAGAAAATCAATCAGCATGAATCCGATAAAGAAAACGAGCGAGCGCTGCACATCCGCGGTCGTGTAGATCTGCGGCAGGTGCGTGAAGTGGATGAGCGAAGCGCCGTACAAAACCAGCGAGCCGAGAAACAGAAGATCGATCACCGGAGAGAACAGCGGCAACAGAAGCTGAAATAGAAACATGTTGGGCAACGCGATCCATCCGAGCGTTCCGTATTTCGTGCGTGCCAGAGTGTCGCGGTGTTTCCAGAATGCCTGCAGCGTCCCGAACGTCCAGCGGAACCGCTGGCGGATCAGAGTGGAGGCCGTTTCGGGCGCGTTCGTCCAGCCGATCGCTTCTTCCTCGTAGTCAATCTTCCAGCCCGAGCGGCGGATGGTGATGGTCAGATCGGTATCTTCCGCCACGGTGTCCGCGCTGAACCCGCCGGAATCGTTGATCGCTTCGGCGCGCCAGGCGCTGAGCGCTCCGGGGACGACGGGAATGCAATTCAGCAAATCGAAAGCGCGCTTTTCCAGGTTCTGGCTGGTGACGTACTCGAGCGCCTGCCAGCGCGTGAGCCAGCTGATGCGGTTGCCCACTTTGACGTTTCCAGCCACGGCGCCGACCCTGGGATTGACGAAATGGCGGACGAGTTTGCTGATCGCGTCCGGCTCAATCGCGGTGTCGGCGTCAATGGTCACGATGATGCTGCTGGAAGCTTCCGCCAGGGCATGCGAAAGCGCAGCAGGCTTTCCGGAATTGGGCTGGTGCATGATGCGCACGGCGGGGTTTCGCCCGAATTGCGCATCGAGCAATTCGCCCGTGCCGTCGTTCGATCCATCGTCCACGACAATCACTTCCAGGCGGGGATAGTCGGACTCCAGCACGGAATTGATGGTGTAGACGATGACGTCTTCCTCGTTGTAGGCGGGAATGAGCACGCTCACCACCGGCTGAAAATCCGGTTGATCTGGAGGCGACGGCCGGAACTTCTCGATAATGGCGAGGAAGCCCACGATAATCGCGCGGCAGCTCACCAGGCCGATCCCCAGAACGAAAATAAACGCCACGCTCAGCCGCGACCACTCATAGAGCGTGAAAATCAGTCCATCGGCCTGGGCGAACAGCCGTTCGCGGAAGGTGAGCGGAGGCATGAGCTGCGCGCGCGTCTGGCCGACGAGTTCCGAGACAGGGACGATTTGAAATCCCGCGGCGCGCAAGCCGTCAATAATTTGCGGCAACGCCACCACAGTATTGGTGCGGTCCCCGCCGCCGTCGTGCAACAGCACAATGTTGCCGCCGTTTGAGCGCGCCTGCTCGAGCACGCGCTGCACGATCACCTGCGCGGGTGCCGGAGGGATTCCGCCAGGCTCACCCCAATCGTGCGGATCGATTCGCGCGCCCACGATCAAGTAGCCCATGGATTGCGCGATGGGCAGTTCGGCGACCTCGTCCGCCGTTTCAGGCTGGTGATCGATGCCGTACGGCGGGCGGAACAGCAGCGTTTTCACGCCCAGCGTGCTGTTCAGCAGGCGCTCGGTGACATTCAGCTCGACGTCAATCTGCGTGCGCGAGATTTCATTCCAGCGGGGGTGCGTATAGGTGTGGTTGCCGATCTCGTGGCCTTCGTCATATTCGCGACGGATGATTCCCAGGGAGTCGTTGGCGCTGCTGCCGATCACAAAAAAAGTGGCCGGCGCATGTTTCGCCTTCAAAACATCCAGGATTTTTGGCGTGAATGTCGTGTCCGGCCCATCGTCGAAGCTCAGCGCGACCTTGTAGGGCGCGGCGCCCATCTGGAAGATGCGAAACGATGAGGGAACCTTTTCATAATTGTCTTCGACAATGTTGCCGGTCGAGGGATCAAAGCGAATCGAACGCTTCCCTTTTTGCGGCGTGTCCGCGAACCTCCAGATATCGCCGTCTCCTTCGAGAATCAGGTCGTACCCGGGAGGCATGTCCTCGAGCTTCGCGCGGTCGGCGTCATTGGGACGGGTGTTATCCCAGATCGACCACACCGAAGGATCTTCCGAGCCGAGCCGCCAGATGGCCGTGCCTTGCACGCCTACGCGTTCGGCGGCGCGCAGTTCGTTGTACGCCGTCACGCCGTCGAGCATCCAGACGCGGTGAATGAAGTTGTGCTCGTCCGAATACGAGTAGTAGGGGTTGAGAGAATCCGAGTCGAATTGAACCTGCGCTTCGGATTCCGTGGAAGTGACGATGGACTCCTGGAAGCTCTCGACCTTGGCCTGTTCGTGCGCCTTCATTCCCGCCTTGCTGGGCCAGTCATAGGCGTAGTTGGCGATTCCCATTACCAGTTTTGCCGGGGGCACCAGCTTGGTGATGGCGTCAATATTTTTCACGAACCAGTCCTGCGCGGCGATGGGGCCGGGCCCGGAGGTGCGCCAGTGCTGGTCGTAATTCATCAGGATCACGGCGTCGGCGGATTTCCCGATGCCGGCGTAGTCGTACGCCCAGTCCGCCGCCGGAAGGCAGACCATGAGTTTCAGATTCGAGTTGTGCAGGTCCGCGGCAAGTTCGCCGATGAATTGGCTGAAATCCTTCTGGCTTTTTTCAGGAATTTCTTCAAAATCGACAACCAAGCCGGAGAAGCGGTTTTGTGTGAGATATTGGACCGACTGTTGCGCCAAATTTCCGCGCGCCGTGCTGCTCTTGAGCATGGTGGCCATTTCATCGGTGAGCCAGTTGGTGCCGTCGGAATTATTGAGCAGCGGCATCGTGGGAATTTTGATCGGCGGAGATTGCTGCGCGAGCGTCTGCTCCCACGCCGCGAGTTTGGGATCGGGCTCCACATCCAGGCGGCCGGTTGCGGTGATGGAGTGCAGGCGCTCGGGGATGAGCAGGTCGATGTCGCGGAAATGCTGCTGCAGCGCCGCGAGCGAAGTCGGGTCCCAGCTCACATAAAATGCGGCGCGCACGGGATCGTACGTGGCAGGCATCTGGCCGAGCGATTCGACGCGGCGTTGCCGCCCGGTTCGCTTCAAAGTGATTTTGGTTCTCGTTTTTTCACGCACGGGATGAAGCGCGGTCCGGTTCGTGGGGAGCAAAGGCACGGGCAAGCGGGGGCTGACAAGAACATTGATTAAAAACGTGATGGCCAGCAAAGTAAAAAGCGCCCCGCTGATTTCCAGAATACGGCTGGTGCGCCGCCAGCGGCGGCGCTGCTCATCGTAGAATATGGGGTTGCGCGGCTTCATTCCATTCTCTCAAGCGAGCCGTCCGTCGGAACGGCGTCGATGACCAATCCACCTGCCTCACATTCGCAACGCCGGGAAGACACGATCATACCCGCACCTCGCGGCGGCGTCACGGCACTTTACGCTCCAACGTTCCTGGCCGTAATTGTGGGGCTGGCCCTGCGCCTGGTGTTCGTCCACTGGTTTCCAGCCACGACGGACGACAGCGCCACCTATCTTCAACTGGCCAGCAACTGGGTCGACCATCATGTCTATGGATTGTCGCAGAACGGACAGCTGGTTCCGACAGACCTCCGAATGCCGGGCTACCCGGCCTTTCTGGCCGGAGTGACGCTGCTCTTTAGACGCTCGATGACGGCCATTTTGTTGTCTCAGGCCACCCTCGATACTTGCACCTGTATTTTGACGGCGGCGCTGGCCGCGGCGTTAGCACCCGCCGGCGCGCGCCGCCGAGTGTGGATTATAGCGCTGTGGCTCGCCGCGGCGTGCCCTTTCCTGGCGAACTACTCGGCCGCCGTGCTGACCGAAGTCGTGGTGACGTTCTTTGCTACCGCTGCGCTTTGCTGTTTCGTCTTGGGCCTACGGCAGGGATCCGCGGAGGCAGCCTTACGCATCGGGAATTCCAGGCCCTTTCCCTTCGCTTTGGCCCCGCTTGGGAGCTTTCTCACTGGAGTGGCAAGCCTGGTGCGCCCCGAAATGCCGTTGCTTCTGGGCGCTGCCATCCTGGTGTACGGATTTCGTGTCTTGAGGGCCCAGGGCGCGCAAAAGGCAGTCCTGTATGCTGCAGCCATGGGTGGCGCGTTTCTGCTGCCGCTCCTGCCCTGGGCCGCGCGGAATGCCATTTCCTTGCACAAGCTGCAATTCCTCGCGCCGCGCTATGCCACGTTTCCCGGCGAATACCCGCCGGTTGGCTTTTACGCCTGGACGGGGACTTGGCTCGAACGCTACCGCGACGTGTATTTTACAGTTTGGCAGATCGGAGAAGAGCGCCTGGATGTGAGCGAACTTCCCGCATCGGCTTTCGATTCTCCCGAGGAAAAGAAGCGAGTGTCGGATTTGATCGCGCAATACAACGGCAGCCCCGAACTCGACATTTCTCCTGAATTGGACCGCCAATTTGCGGAAATCGCACGAGAGCGCACGCGGCATCACCCGCTACGAACGTACGTACGCGTTCCGTTCGAACGCGCCCTGACCATCTGGTTCACGCCGCGGACCGAGCTTTTGCCCATCGACGGCAAATTCTGGCCGCTCCGTGAGCAGTGGGAAGATTCTCACGCCGACGTACTCGTCACGGGAGGGTTTGCGGTGTTGGGTTACCTGTACGTCGCGCTGGCGATCGGCGGAATCTGGCTGGCTTGGCGCGCGAGACCGGATAGCCATGTGAGCGGAGAATCTGCCGGCGCGAATCACTGGGGGATAGCGCTGCTGCTCGTTTACCTTGTCGTTCGAACGGTGTTCCTCACTACCGTCGAAGCACCTGAACCTCGTTACGTCGTCTCGTGCTATCCGGGATTGCTGGCCTTGATTTCATTGCTCGGCATTCGAAGAGACAAGCACAGGGAAGCAATATAAGATTCGAACGCATCAAATTGTATGGTGAAATATCTCTCCTGGGTATTTGCGCGAGGTGGCCCGATGAAGAGACGAAGCTCGATCCTTTGCGGCGTGGTTACCCTTCTGCTCGCGGCGGCTCTCGCCCCGATCCTGAGGGCCTGGGAGCGCGAGCCGCTGAGCGTGTTTGCCGAGCGCCGCGCTAGGCTGGTTGCCGCGGTCAACGCTCCCGTCGTGCTGTTCGGCTACACGGGCCACGAAGAAGCGAACCCTTCGTACGTCTTCATGCAGGAAGAAAATTTCTATTACCTCACAGGCCACAACGAAGAAGGGGCCGCGCTTTTGCTGCTGCCCGAATCGGCGGAGCAGAAGGGCTGGAGCGGCGCGCGCGAGATCCTGTATCTTCCGCCGCGCGATCTGGCCGAGGAGCGCTGGAACGGCCCGCGCCTCGGGCCGGACGATCCGGGCATCCAGGAAAAAACCGGCTTCGCTCGCGTCGAGACATTTGCGAAGCTGCGCGACGCGCTCGCCGCGCTGGCAAAAAATTATCCGGAAATCTACACCGAACTGCCGGGCCCGCACGACGAAGGCTACCCGCACGCCGCAAATTGGTCGAAGTGGGTGAAAGATCTGGTGCCGCAAGCTTCGCTGAAGGACGTTTCCTCCGCCGTCGGCACGCTGCGCGCGATTAAATCGCCGGGCGAGTTGGCGCTGATGCAGAAGGCCATCGATCCCTCCATTGACGCGCACTTAGCAGCCATGAAGATGATGCGGCCGGGCCTCTATGAATATCAGGCGGCGGCCAGGATGGTGGAGATTCACGCGTACGCGGGATGCGAGACCGAGGCCTACTCGCCGATTGTCGGGACGGGCTTCAACTCGACCGTGCTTCACTACAATAAGCTCGACCGCAGGATCGAGGACGGCGATATTGTGCTGCTCGATGTCGCCGGGCAGTATTCCGGCTACGCGTCCGACATCACGCGCACGATTCCCGCCAACGGGAAATTTACTCCGCGGCAGCGCGAGATTTACGAAATCGTTCTGGGGGCGCAGAACGCCGCGATGGAGGCGCTCAAGCCGGGCATGACGCTCAGCGGACAGGGGCCCGCGAGCCTGCAGAAAATCGCCATGGATTACATCGATTCGCACGGGAAGGACAAGGAGGGGCGCTCGCTCGGCCGGTACTACATTCACGGCCTCAGCCATCACGTGGGGCTGGACGTGCACGATCCGAGCGGGCCCGCCCGGCCGCTCGAGCCGGGAATGGTCATCACCGTCGAGCCGGGAATTTACATTCCCGAGGAAAATCTCGGCGTGCGCATCGAGGACGACGTGCTTATCACGCCGGCCGGCTACAAACAGCTCACCGCGCGCCTGCCGCGCTCGGTCGACGAAATTGAAAAAATCATGGCGGAGGGGAAGGCCAAGTAGGACGGGCTTCAGCCTGTCTGCTTTTTTTGCGCCGGACAAAAATCTAAACCAGACAGGCTGAAGCCTATCCTACCTGGATTCTCATTTCTCTTTCAGTTTCAGCCGGCTTTTGTTTTCTTCAAGGAATTCCCGCAATTTTGGCGAGGCATCGAGCAGCCGGTTCCACTGCTCGTAGTACAATGTGACCGGAAACCGGCCCAGGCCGTAAACGCTCACGCCGCCTTTCTCTCCGACCTTGAAGTCCAGTTCTCCGGTGCGCCGCACGCCCTTCTTTTCCAGCTCCTCCAACCGCGCCTTGAGTTCATCGTAAGTAGGTTCCGCCATTTTTTCTCCCTCCGTCAATCCGAGCCAGAACAGATTGTACTCCAGCAGAAGCGCGAACCGCACCGGGCTCCGGTTTGATCCGGCCACATTTAAGGGCGCGCTCACGTTGACCGGCCCTCCGCCCGGCGTCTATAATCTATTTTCGGTGGGCGGCGCGTTTTTGGTCCGGCATCCTACACCGCCCAGACTGCGCGAATCGAAATTGCAGCCGATTGGAACCGCCTGCCGCAACACCCCGTAGGCATCAGGAGCAAATCGAATGCGAGCAACACAACTGCGTCCGGGAATGATCATCCGCCATGACGGCGATTTGTATTCGGTGCATGCCGTCGAGCACCGCACGCCCGGCAACAAGCGCGCGGCCATGGCTACGAAAATGCGCAATCTGCGCAGCGGGTCGATCATTGACTACCGGTTCCGCGCGGAAGACGACATCGAGCGCGCCATCTTCGACGAAGTCGAGCACGAATATCTGTATGCGGACAACGAAGGCTACCACTTCATGAACACGGAGTCCTACGAACAATTTCAATTGGACGCGGACATATTGGGCGAAGCGGTGTACTACCTCATTCCGAACACTACGGTGAAATTGGAATTCTACGAAGGCAAGGCCATCGGCGTTGTGCTGCCGGACACGATGGACCTCAAGGTGGTGGACACGGAGCCGACCGTGCAGAAGGCCACTGCCAGCGCGGTGATGAAAGCGGCAAAGCTGGAGACCGGTCTTACCATCCAGGTGCCGCCGTTCGTCAACACCGGCGACAAAGTCAGAGTGGATACCTCGGAAGCGCGTTACGTCCAGCGCGTGTAGCGTTGAGGCGCCGGCGTCTCGCCGGCGCCACGAAAACCCGCCTCCCTCAGCGCAGCAAATGAATTTCATTTTCCGGCTGGAATGGAGGCATGAAATACGAGCGCGTTCAGACGCTTGCGACGGAATATTTCAGCGGAGATTCCGACAACAATCCTTCGAGAGCGGACACCAGATTTGCGTCCCACCAGCCACGGCGCGTTTCTTCCCGCATGATTTCCAGCGCATTTTCCGTCGAGAGCGCCTCGCGGTAGGGCCGATCGGTGGTCAGCGAATCGAAGATGTCCACGGTTTGCAGGATGCGCGCGGTAAGCGGAATTTCCTCGCCTTTCAGATGGTCGGGATAGCCGCTGCCATCCTGCTTTTCATGATGCGACCGGATGACCGGCAGGATGCTGCGGAAGGATTTCAGCGGCGCGCAGATGCGCTCGCCGACGATGGTGTGTACTTCCATGATCTTCCGCTCAGCGGCGTCCAGGAAGCCGGGCTTCAGCAGGACAAACTCGGGCACGGCGACCTTGCCAATGTCGTGCACTATTCCGCCGCGCCGCAAGTCGTTGCAATCCTCCCGTGACAACCCGATTTTTTCCGCCAGCGAAACGGTGTAGCGCGAGAGCCGGTCGCAGTGGCCTTCGGTGTAAGGGTCTTTCGCTTCGATGCTGCGCGCCAGCGTGCACAACACGTTTTCCGCGTTTTCCAGCTCGTCCGTGGAGCGCTTCAGCTGCACCAGCGAACGCACCCGCGCCACCAACTCTTCCTGTATCACCGGCTTGGACAGAAAATCGTCCGCGCCCGCTTCGATGCCCCTGATGCGGTCTTCCCCGCAGGCCTCCCCGTTGATCAGCACCACGGGAAGAAACCGCGTCTCCGGCCGGGCCTTGATTGCGCGACACACCGTGAATCCCGTAGGCCCGGGCATCCTGACGTCGAGCAGCACGAGATCCACAGGCTGGGAACAGGCAGCTTCGAACGCCTGCTCGCCGTTCTCAACCGCAATGACGCGGTAACAATTCAAGCGCAACAATTCGCTCAGCAGCTCGCGCACGCTTTCATTGTCATCTGCTACTACCACGGTTCCCTTGAACGATGTATTGGAAGTCACTTTTCCTCCCGTGGATGGCCGCTCGACGCGGAACAGAGAGGAGAACTCCCGCTTGCGATCATTCTGGTAAAAGCGATGGAAGGAGAGTGTATCTTCGACGGATGCGAAAGCGGTGTCAAGCTAAGTTGGCATGGATGGTGCAGGCTGTGATCTAAATGAAACAGCGCTTTGCGCCGGGTTGAAACATGCGCCCTTCATTCTTCATGAGTTTTGTACAATGTCCGGATTATTTGAAAACGCGCGCGAAAATTGCGTCCACGTTGCGCAGGTGCCGGCTCAGGTCGAAAGTGTTTTCCAGGGCAGTACGGTCCAGAAAAACTTTGATGCGCGCATCGGCAGCGACGCGCTGGCGAAAATTTGTTTCCGTTTCCCACGCTGCCATGGCGTGTTCTTGTACCCATTTGTAGGCGTCTTCGCGCGGGGCGCCCGCTTCAATCAGGTCCAGGAGGAGCTGGCCGGAGAAGACCAGCCCGCCGGTGGCGTCCAGGTTGCGGCGCATGCGTTCCGGGAAGACGCGCATGCCGGAGACGATGTCGGTCATGCGCGCGAGCAAGTAATCGGCCAGGATGGTGGAATCGGGCAGGATGACGCGCTCGACCGAGCTGTGCGAAATGTCGCGTTCGTGCCACAGCGCGATATTCTCAAACGCCGCGCCGGCATTGGCGCGCACGACGCGCGCGAGGCCGCATACCTGTTCGCTCGACACCGGATTGCGCTTGTGCGGCATGGCCGAACTTCCGCGCTGCTCGCCGCCAAAGGGTTCCTCGGCCTCGCGCACTTCGGTGCGCTGCAGGTGGCGGATTTCCAGGGCGATTTTTTCCAGCGTGGCCGTGAGGATCGCCAGGGTCGAAAGGTATTGCGCGTGGCGGTCGCGCTGAATCACCTGGGACGAGACCGGAGCGACGTCCAGGCCGAGGCGCTTGCAGATGGCCGCTTCCGCGTCCGGCCCCAGGTGCGAGGCGTTGCCCACGGCGCCGGAGATTTTTCCCACGGCCATTTGCCGCGAGGCCTGGCCGAAGCGTTCGAGGTTGCGGCGGTTTTCGGCAAACCAGTTGGCGACTTTCAGGCCGAAGGTGATGGGCTCGGCGTGAATGCCGTGCGTGCGGCCGATTTGCGGCGTGTGCTGAAACTCGCGCGCGCGGCGCTCGAGCACTTCGCCGAAGCGCACCAGTCCGTGCTCGATGAGGCGCGAAGCCTCGCGAATCTGCAGCGCCTGCGCCGTGTCCACCACGTCGTTCGAGGTTAGGCCGTAATGGAGCCAGCGCGCGGCTTCGGGATCGCCAATCGTTTCGCCGACGGCCATGGTGAACGCGATCACGTCATGCTTCACCTTGGCTTCATGTTCCGCGATCCGCTTCACTACGCCCGCATCGACGCGCGCCTTCTCGCGAATTTTCGCGGCTGCCGCTGCCGGCACGACTCCCGTTTCCGCCAGCGTTTCCGTGGCGGCCAGCTCCACTTCCAGCCAGCGGCGGAATTTTCCCTCCTCGCTCCAGACCCGGCCCATCTCTTCGCGCGTGTATCGTGAAATCAAGCGGAACTCCCTCGGAGCACACGCCATCGAATTCAGGCGCGGCAATTCAAGAAAAATTGGCTGGGAAAAATTCCCTCGACGATGATACCTGAAATTCGCTTTCAAGTGGCGCGGGCTTCAGCCTGCGGGGTTTGGGTGGTGGAGGGCGGAACTCTCTCCGACGAAAATCCACAGACTGAAGTCTGTGCCACTTGCCCCCTTCCCGCCTGAGTTACACTGGAGCGGATGCAGAGCCGCAGAAGCGTTCTTCCTTTTTTGATCGTGATATTGGCGCTTGTGTTCGTCGCGTGGCTCATTCGCAGGCAATTTTCTTCAACGCCGAACAAATCGCCAGTGACCAGCGAATCTGTCCAGGCTCATGCCGGCCCACCGGATATTTATCCCGACTCGGCGCGGACTCCGGGCGCAACCAATCCGGACATCACACAGGAAAATATACGCGACACGATTTGCAATCCGCGATGGAGCACGAAATCCATACGTCCGCCGGCCGCTTACACCAATCGCCTGAAAATGGAACAAATCGGCGAATATGGCTACAGCGATTCCCGCCCGCGAGATTATGAAGAGGACCATTTCATCCCGCTCGAGCTTGGCGGCAATCCCACCGACCCAAAAAATCTGTGGCCCGAACCGTTCGACACATCCATCCCGGACGGCGGCGCGCATGCCAAGGACAAAGTGGAAAATTACCTGCACGCGGAAGTTTGCTCGGGAAGCCTGACGCTCGATCAGGCGCAGCGGGAGATTTCGGAGGATTGGTACCGCGTCTATCAGGCTTCCGTGCCGCATTGATGCAAAAGGGCGAACTGTAGTAATCTTCCGCCGGTTTGAGAGTGTGGCATGGTCAAAGGAATTCCTCACCGTTCCCCGGAAGTCGGTACGCGAACAGCACGCACGGCATGGAGATTTCGATGAGAACAAAACTTCTGGTGATCGGTACTATCGCAATCGCGGCGTGCTCCTTGCTGGCCGCGGGCGCGCCGGATGGATTGCGTTGGTGGTCTTATGTCGAGTTTCTCGCTTCGGACAAGCTGGAGGGCCGCAATACCGGGAGCGAAGGACATCGCAAAGCCGCGGAATTTGTGGCCGCGCAATTCGAGCGCGACGGCCTGAAGCCGGCAGGCGCCGAAGGATTTTTCCAACCCGTAAAGTTCAACACTCTGCAACTCGATGAGAGCGATTCGAGCCTTGCCCTCGAACGCGACGGCAAAGAGCAGGCGGTCGAACTTGGAGAAGGCGCCATCATCGGCACGCGAGTTGATCCTGCACCGGCAGTGGAAGCTGGGCTGTATTTCGTCGGCTACGGGCTGCGTGTCCCGGACGACAATTACGACGATTTCGCAGGCCTCGACACGAAGGGCAAAATCGCCGTTTACATCGGCGGCGCTCCGAGCTCGATGTCCAGCGCGCTCGCCGCGCACTATCAATCGGGGGGGCAGCGCTGGTCGACGCTGAAGAGCGCGGGGATGATCGGCGCGATCGCCGTTCCCAACCCGCATCATATGGATGTCCCGTGGCCACGAATCGCGTTGAGCCGGTTTCAGATGACCATGCAGCTCGCAGCGCCAGGGATGGATGAAACCGCGGGCGAGCAAATCGCCATCGCGTGGAATCCCGCGCACGCCGGCGAACTCTTCACCGGCAGCGGCCATACACTGGATGAACTCGTGGCCGTTGCGGAACAAGGAAAGCAGCTGCCGCGTTTCGCTCTTCCGGTGAGATTAAAGGCCAGAACCGCGGTAAAGCGCGGCAGCGTGGAATCGCAAAATCTCGCGGCGATCTATCCGGGTTCGGATTCGAAACTGAAGGACGAATACGTGGTGATGTCGGCGCACATCGACCACCTGGGAATCGGCAAGCCGATCAACGGAGACTCGATTTACAACGGCGCGATGGACAACGCCTCGGGAGTGGCTTCGATCCTGGAAGTGGCGGAGCATTTTAAGGAGGCCAATGTAAAAACGAAGCGCTCGGTATTGTTCGTGGTGGTGACGGGAGAAGAAAAAGGACTGCTCGGGTCCCGGTACTACGCCACGAATCCGACCGTGCCCGTTCACAGCATCGTCGCGGACATCAACACGGATATGTTCCTGCCGCTCTACCCCTTGAAGATCGTGACTGTGTACGGGCTCGATGAATCCACCGTCGGCGACGAGGCTCGCGCCGTTGCGCAAGGGATGGGGATCAAGGCGCAACCGGATCCCGAGCCGGCGCGCAATGTTTTTATTCGCAGCGACCAGTACAATTTCGTTCGCCGCGGAATTCCGTCCGTAATGCTTGCTTTCGGCAACGAGAAAGGATCTCCGGAAGCAGCGATCGAAAAAAAGTGGCTCACCGAGCGCTACCACGCGCCTTCCGATGATTTGAGTCAGCCGGTTGATAAGCAGGCGGCGGCCAAGTTCAATGTTCTCCTCGAAGAGATGATCGAGCGCATTGCGAATGGCGATGCCCGGCCTTCTTGGAAGCCGAATTCCTTTTTCCGGCGGTATGTTAACAACTAGCCCGCGTTTCACAAGACGAGCCGGAGCGATGAAACGCAATCCACCTATCTTGCGGGGGAATGACGGTTTTCTTAGTGCCGGCGTCTCGCCGGCGCCACAACACCATCCACGCTCGGTTATCCGGCGACGAAAATTCCCGCCGCGACATTCGCGCGAGCTCTTACTTTTCTTGCGAACATTGGAACGAAAATTACGGACGCGCCGTTTACAAACTGAGCGTGGGGAGCGGAGTGTCCTGCGAGGCGATGATGAGCTCTCCGCAAAACGCGGCGGCGCCGATGCGCCGGCCGAGCGCTTCCTCGGCGGAGATGCGCGCGACGTCGGGATTGTTGTTGTTCGCGGAGAGATGCGCGAGAACCACGTAGCGCGCGCGCGCGTCGAACGCTTCCGCATCGGCCAGAAATTCGCTGACCGTGTGGTTGGACAGATGGCCCGTGCGGCTCATCACCCGCTGCTTGATGTGCCACGGATACGGCCCGACCTTCAGCATTTCCAGATCGTGATTGGATTCGAGCATCAGGCAGTCGGAATCACGCAAGTGAACTTTCACGAGTTCGGGCAAATAGCCGAGGTCGGTGACGATCGCCACTTTCGTTCCATTCGCGCGAAAGGTGAATCCCAGGGGGTCCACGGCGTCGTGCGGAATCGAAAAGGGAGAAACTTCGATGTCGCCCACGAGGAATCGCTGTCCGGCGCGAATGTGCTCGACGCGCTCCAGGCGCTTGTGCGAGGTTTCCGGCAGAATGCGCAGCACTTCGGTGTGCGTGGCTTCATTGAGATAGACCGTCGTGCGCCACTGGCCGAGCACTTGCGCGAGCGAGCCGATGTGATCGGTGTGTTCGTGGGAGATGACGATGCCGTCGAGGCGACACACGTCGCGCCCGACCGCGGCGAGGCGCCGCAGCGTTTCTTTTTTGCCGAGTCCCGCGTCCACCAGCAGCCGGGTCTCGTCCGTTTCGAGCAAGGTGCAGTTGCCCGAACTGCCCGAACCCAGAATGGTTACGCGTAGACTGATAAATCCCCCCAGAGGACCAGCGCGTGGTCGCGCAGGCCCACGGCATAATGACAAAGCGCAGCGCCCACGTCAATGACGCATGCCCAGCCGGTTACGGCAATTTCGCCAAGACATTTCTTCGATTACCCCGTTTCCGCATGGGCGTTTCAAATTGACACTATTCGGAGCGGTTGTTAGATTGAATGTTGTTGCTGGGGGAGCTGGAAACACTGAGGAAAAATCCGCGAATCTGGGTCCTGCTGCTTACATTTCTGGCCTTGCAGGCGGCAGGGTGCATCACCATCAAGAGAAGGACGGAGGTCAAGAAGGAAGAAATCCGCCCTCAACTCGAATCCAGCGAAGACAATCTCCTGGCCAGCTACAACAGCCAGGTGCGCGCCGTGCAGAGCTTGCAGGCCACGGTGGATCTGATTCCCAGCACCGGGACGACTTACAGCGGCGTCATCGAGGAATACCATGATGTTCCCGGCTTCATCCTGGCGCAGCGGCCCGCGACGGTGCGCGTGATCGGGCAGGCCCCGGTGGTCGCCAAGAACATCTTCGACATGGTCGCCGACGAAAAAGAATTCCGGGTTTATATCCCCTCGAAGAACTCATTTTTGGTCGGGCCCACGGCCCTGGTCCGCCCGTCGAAAAAGCCCCTGGAAAATCTGCGGCCTCAGCATATTGTCGAAGCGTTGTTCTGGCCGGAATTGCCGCCCAGCGCGAATGTGCTCTTCGAGCAGTTCGATTTCAACGTGAGCCGCTACTACATTCTGACCATGCTGCGGCCGAGGGCCGGCGGAAAATTCGAAATCGCCAGAAAAATCTGGTACAACCGCACGGACCTGCGCGTTTCCCGCGTCCAACTGTTTGGAGTTGGAGGCAACCTCGATTCCGACATCCAGTATTCGGACTGGGAGCCTGTGCCCTTGGCTGAAGGCGCTCCCGCGACGGAACAAACGAGCTTCGCGCGCGACATCCATATCTGGCGCCCCCAGGACGATTACAAACTCGAGATCAAGATTCTGAAACTCACGCTGAACGAGCCGATTTCGCCGGACCGGTTCGAATTGGCGCAGCCCGCGGGCACCGAACTTGTTCGTGTGGGCGACGAATCTCCGGCGGCTCAAACGGGGTCACAACCATGATGCGCCAACTGGTCGTGAACAACGTTCTGCACCGCCCGATTCGCACGATCGTGAGCGTCATCGCCGTGGGCGTGGAAGTGGCTCTGGTCATTCTGATCGTCGGGCTCACCAGCGGCCTTTTGCAGGAGACCGCCAAGCGCATTGAAGGCATCGGCGCGGACATCATGCTGCAGCCGCCATCCGCTTCCGTCTTTCTCGCCTTCAGCGGGGCGCCCATGCCCATCAAAATTGCCGACAAATTGCGCGAACTCAGGTACGTGCAAGCGGTCGCTCCCGTCCTGCTGCAATTCAGTTCCTCGGGCGGCGTGGACATCATTTACGGAATCGATCCGAAATCGTTCCGCGACGTTTCGAGCGGATTCGTTTTCCTGGAAGGCCACGACATGCAGGGGCCGGACGATATCCTGCTCGACGACTGGGCCGCGAAAGCCAAACACGCCACGGTGGACAGCACCTTCCGCGTGCTGGATCACGATTTTCACGTCGCCGGAATTGTGGAGCACGGCAAGGGCGCGCGCATGTTTGTGCCCCTCGCAACTTTGCAGGACCTTTCCGGCTCGCGTGACAAAGCCTCGATTTTCTTCATCAAGTGCACACGCCCCGACCACGCCCAGACCGTGATGGACGAGATGCGCCCCATTTTTCCGGGATACGAGATTCGCCCTTTGAAGGATTTGTTGTCCCTGATGACCGCGTCGAATCTGCCGGGTCTCGACGCCTTCATTGAAAGCATGATCGCGCTGGCCGTGTCCATCGGCTTCCTCGTAATCCTGCTCTCGATGTATACCACGGTGATCGAGCGGACCAGGGATATCGGCGTTCTGAAATCCATTGGCGCGTCCAAGGGATACATCATTCGGGCGCTGCTCGGCGAATCGGCCTTCATCTGCGTGATCGGCGTCGTGGTGGGGATTGCCATGAGCTATGCCGGGCGGGCCGCGTTTCTGTCTTCGTTTCCGACGCTTTCCATCCTGATTACGCCTGACTGGATCGTGCGGTCCGCGCTGATTGCGCTCGCGGGCGGGCTGCTGGGCGCGAGTTACCCCGCGTGGCTGGCCAGCCGCAAGGACGCCATTGAGGCGCTTTCCTACGATTGACCCCCTGGGAACGCCAATCTCCCGATTGGCGTTCCCGGGAGGCCGGGCCTAGTCAGAAATGGCAATCACGACTACAATACGTCCGCCTGCCGATGCGCTGCTTTCCACAAGGGATCTGAGAGTGGAGCCAATCGTCGTTACCGAAAATCTCTGGAAGCTGTATCACGCCGGAAAAGTGGAAGTTCCGGCGCTGCGCGGAGTCAATTTCAAGGTGCTGCCGGGAGAGTTTGTCAGCGTGATGGGGCCTTCCGGTTGCGGCAAATCATCCCTGCTCTATGTGCTCGGAGGGTTGGCGCAGGCTTCGCGTGGGCACGTCCTGGTGGACGGCAACGATCTGGTCACCATGGGCGACGCCGAACGGACCAAGCTGCGGCGGCATAAAATCGGCTTCGTATTTCAAAGGTTCAACCTTTTACCGACGCTGGACGCCCGCGGCAATATCGCCATTGCGCAACATATTTACGGCGATGGCTTCGATCCGCACCGGTTCGAGGTCATCACCAAGATGCTTGGCCTCACCGACCGCTTGAAGCACCGGCCGTCGGAAATGTCCGGGGGCGAGCAGCAGCGCGTGGCCATCGCGCGCGCAATCGTCAACGAACCGAAAATTATCCTGGCGGACGAGCCGACCGGGAACCTGGACACGCAAAATTCGGAAATTGTGTTATCCATGTTGAGCCAGTTGAACAAAGAGCTGGGCCAGACCATCATCATGATCACGCACAATCCGGAAGCGGCGGCGTATTCGAGCCGCGTGGTGCACATGCGCGACGGCGTGATTGTCGACGGGGTGCCGGCCGACTGACATGCGAACGCTCTGGCGAACCATCGTGCGGGTCCTGTTCTGGTCCTACGAGCGGGGAACCTGGCAGTATGATCTCGCGGTCGCCGGGATCGTGCTGTTCGTGCTCTTCTCTCCGCTCGTTATT
Organism: uncultured Acidobacteriota bacterium; assembly: GCA_963813185.1. Lineage (GTDB taxonomy): Bacteria > Acidobacteriota > Terriglobia > Acidiferrales > UBA7541 > Palsa-360. Next base: position 68,393 of record CAWEYA010000013.1, on the reverse strand, counting down.
CATTACACCGATCAGCCTTCGGTCGGCCCGCCACCCGCGGCGGCCCTGGTCGAGCTGCGGACCGTGGCGCCCGGCCAAATCGCCACCTACCGCGTGGATGCGCGTTTGTTGGCAACGCCTACACGAACGCCCGAGCTGGAACACGATCTTCACGAGACGGTCCAAAAAAATGTGCAGGACTTGAATCATGGGCGTTTTGAAATCGTGCGCATCGATCCCATTCGCGGCGAAGGCGGCACCATCGCCTTCTACGACGTCTCCGTAAAGCCCTAGGGTGGCACACGCTTCAGCCTGTGGGCTTTTGGTCCTTGCAAGGACTGACTCCACAGGCTGAAGCCTGTGCCACCAAATCCGCCCCGCCGCGCGGTCTGGCTATAGCAACCTTTTTTTGATCTCACGCTCGTACTCCGGAAAATAGCGGCTGATGACGGACAGATCGAAGCGGCTGAGGATCGATTCCTTGGGCTCGCGCTCCAAAAGAAATTCAAAGGATTTCCGGATGAGTTTTTCGGGATCTGCGCTTGCGCCCGCGAGTCTGGCGTGGTCCTTTGGATCGAGCGTGATGTGATGAGCAGTCTCGCTCCCGGCTTCGATCACCCGGACGCGGAAAAGGGAAGCATCCAACTTTTCGACTTCGATTTTTGCAGGCATGGATCCTCACCGGTATTGTAGGACGGGCTTTAGCCTGTCTGGTTTTGATTTTTGCGGCGCTGGCGAAAGTCAAAAGAAGACAGGCTGAAGCCCGTCCTACTGAAAAGCGGAAACATAATACGAGCCGCGATACGTGAGCTTTGACCCGGACGGAACATTTGCGCTGGCGCTCAGCTCAACACGCAGCGCGCGCCAGCCGGGGCGCGCGGTTCCCGCCGAAGGATAAAAGCCGAGCGTGTATTGCGCGCTGATCGCCAGCGCGATGCGGCGGTAAATTTCATTCAAATTTCCAATCTCGCGCAGAAAATAAAGCTGGCCGCCGGCGCGCCTCGCCAACTCCGCGAGATACAGCGTGTAGTTCGGCATGTTCTGCTTGCGCGCTTCCGCGCTGACCAGCATTTCGTTGCGATGCTCCTCCAGCCACTCCGGCGTCATTCCGCGCGGGCGATTCTCGGTGGAGACGATGAACAGCGCGACGCCGTCCGCGCCGAGTTCGCGCGCCACGTCTTCAAACGCCAGGCGCTGCGCTCCCACACCCGTGCCCGGCAGCGCGCTGCGCGGGTCCCAGGTGAGGCCGAGGCCGCTGTCCTGCCCGTCCGTGAGCAGAACGACGGCTTTGCGCCCCGTGCGCCCATGAAACAATTCGCGCGCCGCGAGAAATACCGATTCATAAATCCGCGACTCGGAGGAATTCTCCACCTTGGCGAGATACTTGGACTCGATGGCGCGGTCCAGCAGCGCGCGATTTTTCGAGAATGGCAGGAGCAGGTGCGCCTCGGAGGAAAACGACACGACGGCGATTTCGTCCGCGGGAGAAAGATTTTCCGTGAGCGAGCGCGCCGCGCCGCGCATTTCCGCCAGCTGGTGAAAAATGCTGGGGCTCGCGTCGATCACCAGGGCAATGCTGGCCGGCGTGGCCGAGGCATCGAACGAAGCGATCTCCTGCGCCGCGCCGTCTTCAAACAATTGAAAATCGTTTTGGCCCAGGCCGCGCACCTGCGTTCCGTCCGGCGCCGCGACCGTGCAAGGCACCTGGACCAGCGTGACGCGCGAACGGATCGCGCCCTCGGGCGGGACGGAAGAGGAATCGTTCGTGGTTGCGCGCAATTCGCCGGACGCAGGATCACGCGCAAGAGCAATGTCGCGTCCCAGCGGAATCGGACGCTGCAGCTTTGGAGATTTTGCCGAGGGAGCTTCCTGAGGCGGCGCGCCACCGGGTCGCGCATCGGCTGCGTTCAGCAGGATCAACACTGCAAGCGAAAAGAGGGCAGCGCGTCGAAGTATTCGGGGCACGCCTAAGTATGCCAGATGTGTTTTTGGTGCGCATTTCCCCGTAGGGCAGGCTTCAGCCTGTCGGGTTTCGGTTGCAGCTCCGATATCAACTGCAAGAGGCTGAAGAGTTTGTGTGGCGACTCGATATCGGACCAGCCAGCGGCTGAAGCCGCTTTGATTTTTCGCACTTTACGGCACGGCTGAAGCCGTGCCCTACAAGGAATTACAAGCTGCGACACGGAATCTGAAGCGCGTCCAGCTCGGAATGCAAAAAGCCGCTCGCCGATTTACACGAAAAAAAAGAGCTAGAGGTCAAAATCGCGCAGCGGTTTTTCGACGGGCTGGTCTTTAGCTTTCTTGAGGGCTTCCTCGAACTTGCGGTTGAGGACATCTTCTTTTTTGCTCTCGGCCGCCCAGGAATCGCGGAACTTATCTTCGCGCTTCTGGGCCTGATCGGCGAGGATGCGCGCCGCGTCGCTGATGTCCACGTCGGGCGCGGCCTTGACCGGCACCGTGTGCGCCAGCACCACGGCGAGGTCCGTGTCCACCGTGAGCTTTGCCTCGCAGCAGGGGCAGGTCACTTCAATGGTTGGCGCGGGCTTCTTCGGCATGAGGATATCTTACGCCTAATTGGGTGTTGTGGCGCAGGCTTCAGCCCGGGGGTTAGTCCTTGCAAGGACTCGAACCCACAGGCTGAAGCCTGCGCTACCAACTTCCTTGCTTGATTTTCCCACGGCGGCGGCTGCAAAATTCATGCATGGCACTGGAATTCACTACCTCTTGTCTGAAGGATTCGGTTGACCTTCTCCGCTTTTACAAGCGCTTGGGAGACCGCGCGATGGCGCAAGCTTCCGACGAGGCGCTGTTCGCCACCCTCGATGATGAGTCCAATTCCATCGCCATCATCGTGAAGCATCTCGCGGGCAACATGCGCTCGCGCTGGACCGATTTCCTCACCAGCGACGGCGAAAAACCCGATCGCGATCGCGATTCGGAATTTGAAGCGCCGCCGAAAACCCGCGCCGAACTCCTGGCGCTGTGGGAATCGGGCTGGCAGCTTGCGTTTGACGCGCTGGCCCCGCTGACGGACGCCGACCTCTCCCGTACCGTTTATATACGCACCGAGGCGCATTCCGTCATGCAAACCATCCATCGCCAGGTGGCGCACTATTCCTACCATGTGGGACAAATCGTCTATCTCGCCAAGCACTTTGCCGGACCGGACTGGAATGCTTTGACCATCCCGCGCCGCAAATCCGCGGATTTCAACGCCAAGGTCGCCGCGGGCAAAGCTTCGCAGCGCTAACTGCCAAAGTGCTGGATTTTTATTCCAGGGTATTCTCAAAAAATGCTTTTTCTGAAGCTTGCTCCGCTTGAAGGCACGGCCACATTTCCGCGCCACCGGCGCGGAGGATGCCAGCCCGGGGCAACGCCCCGGGCATCGTGCACCCATACGATCGTCCGCCCTGAAAGGGCGGAGGATTCTGCGCCCCTACAGGGCGCACAACAATCGATGGATTCCGCAACCCAGGGCGTTGCCCTGGGCTGGAATGCAACGGCGCTTTCAGCGCCGGAAGGTGCCTAAGCATCTTTGCGTTCACATAAAAACGTTTCGTCGTACAATGTCCGTTGAATGGGTGTTTCACGGATCGATCGGGCGAACCTGTCATAGCGCAATCATCGCGCAGCGTGCGGCGCTGGATTGCGTGGCCGCCGGGGAGGCAATTCGATCATGGCATGCGGATGCGGTTTCACGAGGCGCGATGTGCTGCGTGCGGGTTCTCTCGCTGCGGCTGGAATGTTGACCGGCGTAAGGCTCGGAGCTCAAGCCAAAAAAGGTATGCGCATCGATATCCACGCGCATCTTTGGACCACCGACTATCTCGACTTGTGCCAGAGCTACGGCAACGTGGACACCGGAACGCAGCGCAACAAAGGCGCGGGCATGGGCCAGGAGGAAATGGACAAGCGCTTCGCCCTGATGGAAGCGAATGGCGTCGAGATGCAGATTCTGGACATCTGCCCGCAGGCGCCGCACTTTGAAAATAAAGAGCACGCCGTGAAAGCCGCGCGCATGGCCAATGACCTGTACGCGGAGGCCGTGAGCCGCTGGCCGAAAAAATTCAAAGCCTTCGCGGCCGTGCCCCTGCCTCATGTGGACGAAGCGCTCAAGGAACTCGATCGCGCGCTCGACCAATTGAAATTTGTGGGCGCGACGATCGAGACGTTTGTCGGAGCGCATTCCGTCGCCGATCCCGCGTTCGCTCCGTTTTATCAAGAGCTCAACCGGCGCGGCACCGTGCTGTACATTCATCCGTCCGGAAACGGCATCGATTCTCCGTTCGTGATCCCCTTCAACCTGCGCTGGGCGATCGGAGCGCCGATGGAAGACACCGTTTCGGTCATGCATATGATCGAAGCGGGCATTCCGCAGAAATATCCAAAACTGAAAATCGTCAATTCGCATCTGGGCGGAATGATCCCCATGGTATTTCAGCGCCTCGACAACATCTCCAAGTGGGAGCATCCCTTGCCGGAGCTGCCGACGATCACGGCCAAGCGCATGTGGTATTGCAGCGTGGGCCACGGACATCCGCCGGCGCTGCGAGCCGCCGTGGATTCGATGGGCGCCGACCGCATCTGTCTCGGCTCGGATTATCCTTACGAAGGCGGAGAGCTTTACAATCACGCCATCCAATACATCAGCGAGTCCGGCCTGAAACCCGGGGACGCGGAAAAAATCCTGGACCGAAACGCCGCCTACGTGCTCGGACTCGCGTGACCACAACCCAAACTCCGATCACTGCAAAATCCAAATCGCAGCTCACGCGCAACCAGATTCGCAGCTTCTGGGCCGCTTGGGGCGGGTGGAGCATGGACGGAATGGATTCCTTCATCTATTCCCTCGTGCTGGTTCCCGCATTGACGGAATTGCTGCCCCGCTCCGGAATTCCCGCCACCACCGCGAATGTCGGCTATTACGGCGGCGTGTTCTTCACGCTGTTTTTGATCGGCTACGGCACGGCGCTCATCTGGGGGCCGATTGCGGACCGCTTCGGCCGCGTGCGCACCATGATGTTCAGCATTCTGTGTTTTTCTCTTTTCACGCTGCTGGCCGCGTTCGCCACGGGCATTTGGAGCCTTGCTGTTTTTCGATTCATGGCGGGCGTCGGGATTGGCGGCGAATGGTCGATTGGAGCTTCGCTCGTTTCCGAAGATTGGCCCGAGGAGCGGCGCACCATGGGCGCGGCTTTGATGCACACGGGCTACTACATCGGATTTTTTCTCGCCGGGATCGCGAATATTTTTATCGGCAACCGGTACGGATGGAGGGCCATGTTCGCGCTGGGCGGAGTCCCGGCGCTGCTGATCGGCTTGATTCGCAACAACGTGCATGAGCCCGCGCGCTGGGAAAACAAAGTGCAGGAACTTGGCGGGAAGTGGGCCATGCACAGCGCGTTTCTGAAACTTTTCTCTCCGCAATATCGCCGCAAGACGATTGTCAATTCCCTGTACTTGATCGTATCGCTCGCCGGCTTGTGGGCGGGATCGGTGTACGCGCCGACGGCGATGACATTCATCGCGCAAAGGGCCGGGCGAACGGCCGCGGAAAGCGCGCGGCTCGCGTCCTACTCCACGGCGTTGCTCGGGATCGCCACGGTCCTCGGCGCGTTGATCGTGCCATTCCTGGCGGACTGGCTGGGCCGCCGCGCCACGCTCGCGATCTTTTATGTGGTGATGATGTTCGCGATCTGGCTGGCCTTCGCCCGCGTGTTTTACATGCAAGAGAACGCCATCGCGTGGTTCCTGGTGTGCTCCGCGCTGCTCGGCCTTGGAGGTGCAAATTTCATCGTGTATTCGTTCTGGCTGCCCGAACAATACGGAACGGAGTGCCGCGCGAGCGCGTTTGCATTCATTACCAACCTCGGACGCTTTTTCGCCGCCGGATTCACCTTTCTGGTGGGCGCCGGAATCCGCCACTTCCAGACGTTCGGAATTCCCGTGGCGATGATGGCCCTCGCTTTCATCGTGGGCCTCGCACTCATTCCCCTTGGCGAAGAAACCAAAGGCAAGCATTTGCCCGCCTAAGGGTTTAGTAGGACGGGCTTCAGCCTGTCGGGTTTCGATTCCGCCAAATCTAAATCAAATGCGACAGGCTGCAGCCCGTCCTACTTTACGTTGACCGCGGAGTGTGAATGGCATATGTTGTGGCGCAAGACGCCGTTCAAAAATCCGCATTCGCAGAACAGGAAGTGACGCGATGAACCCAGTCGGCTCACAGGAACGCATCGAGTCCAGCGCGCCCGAACGCGGGGCTCGCGTCGCGCGCTATGCAGGCCGGACGGGAGACAACTCCCTTGGCCGCTCGCTCGGGTATTTCATCCTGCGCTTGTCGCTGGGCGTCGACATGCTCATGCACTACGTCGTAAGAACCTGGGGCATCAGCAAGGATTTCGTGCCCGTCACGGAGAAAATGTTCGAGGGCAACCTCTTGCCCATGTCGTGGGTGCATGTGTTCCTGACGGTCCTCCCATACTTTGAGGGCGTGGTCGGGGTTCTACTAATATTAGGATTGCTGTCGCGCTGGGCGATCACGGCGGAGGGCCTGCTGGTCACCGTGCTGCTCTTCGGCACAGCGTTGCGGTCGGACTGGACCGTCGTTTCTCACCAGATGATCTATCTTCTGTTTGTTTTCATCCTGCTGGCCGTGGAAGACTACGACTATTTTTCAGTCGATGCGTTTCTCGCGCGACGCCGCCAGTAGGACGGGCTTCAGCCTGTCGGTTTTGGTTCCAAAGATCGCAAACTCAAACCAGACAGGCTGAAGCCCGTCCCACATTTAAATCTGAGAGTCCTTTTCCGTCTCGGCAGGCAGCATCCACAGGCCCCCTATTTTTCCGGAAGGATCGAACGCGATTCGAACGATCATGGGTCCGTTTTCGAACTCGCACCGCACATCCACGCGGTCAAACTCAGGATCCTTTCGCGCCGCCCGGATGGTCTTGAACGGACCGAGGTGCATCATGACGTGTGTCCATGACGCTTCCAAGCGGTCGGTGGACATGGCCTGTTTCATCTGATCGTTGAATCTGGTGCTCACTTCTTTGAACTGCTGCTGCCGCAAGAGGTCGGTGATCGCTTTGGCCGACGCTTCCATGGTCTCCGGGCTGACGTCGGAAATCGGAGCGATCCGGAAGTAGATGATCTGGTTCGTGTCGTCAAACATCAGCCTCAATTCGACTTTGTAATGTTCGAATTGGCTTTTCGAAACGTAAACCGGCGCGCCCTGCACGGTCCTTGTAGTCTGCGAAATTTGCGACTGGAATGCGCCGGCCACGGCGGCCAATTCTTCCCGCGCGCTTTTCAAATCGCTTTCGCTCACGGAATCCTTGAGGTCGGCGCTGAAGCGTTCGCGAATGGACGCCAACCCACCTTGGGCGAAGTTGTCCATGACGTCCTTGGTGATGGACAGGCGCTTCTCGTCGGACGTTTGCGCCAGCGCAAGCCCCTGGGTCCCCAAAATGATGGTGAGAAGCAACAGGAAATTTCGAAGCGCGCGCATGGAGACCTCCAGCGTTTCGATTAGAGGCTATGTATTGGCACGGTAGCACAGTGCAAGGGGTAGTTCCACTGTGGCGCATGCTTCAGCTTGCGGGTTTAGATTTTGCCGGAGCACGAAACTCAAGCAAGCCAAAGTCGCCATGTGCCAATTCGATCTTAAACAAGCCAGCGGCTAAAGCTTCTTCCCATCTGCATACCTTACGGCACGACTGAAGAGGCTGCGGAAAAAAGTAGTTTAATGTCATCCCGAGCGAAGCGAGGGATCTGCTTTTTCGCCAATCCCAAGAAAAAAGCAGATTCCCCGGGCAAACCGCGCCCTCCGAATGACACTTTTGGAATTTTTCCGCAACCTGTGAAGCCGTGCCCTACAAAGATTTTGCAGATCTTCCGCTTGCAGAAGATCTGCAAGCGGAAGCCTGTTCTACTCAATTACAGGGTGAACAACGGCCGAAGGTCGCGCACGGCGCGCACTTCTTCAAGAGCGTTCACGCGTTGAATGAGTGTCGCCGTCCGCTCGGCGCCCAGCACCGGCGCCATCAGGTCGCGCACTTTGGAGTTCAGGCCCTCGGTGCTCAACGGGTTTTCTTTCGTGCCGGGAGGAAAGCGCGTGAAGTGGCTCACAGTCCGGCCATCCTTGAGCGTCACCTCCACCATGCCGCTGCGCGGCGCTGCCGGGTCCACCAGCTTTCGATCGGCGACCAGTTGCACACGCTCCTTGACGGCGCGAATCTGCGGGTCCGCCATGCGCTCGTGCGAGTGGCTATCGGCAAAGGAAACAGCGCCATCGACCAAGGCCACCGCAATGATGTACTGCAGGTTGACGTCCGGCATGGAACTGTTGTCCACGATCGCCGCGCCGTCCGCCGGCAGACGGACGATGATGCGCTCTACGTTATCTACTCGCAGCGAGTTTTCCCGTCGCAAGGTGAGAAACGCGTCCAGCGCGGACTGAATGGGATAGCCGACGGAATAAGTTTTGATGGATGTCTCGGCGATCCAATAGCGGCTGCCTAGGCCGGCCACGATTTCCGCGGGATGAGGCTGGGAGGAAAGCGCTTCGAGAACGTTGTGCTCGCAGTCGAAGACGTCGCGCACGCCGCTAAATCCTGCCTGGACCATGGTGGCGGCGGTCACGCCATTGCGCGCGCCCATCCCGGAGAAGTCGAATGCTTTTTCCACGTGCTCATTGTCAGAGGTCCAGCTCCACAAGCCGGACACTTGTTGCGCGGCGTAGGAGAGCGCGTAGCGCATCCCCGTTTCATCGAGGTGAGCGAGCGACGCCGCGGCTCCCACAGCCGAGAACGTGGAGCCGATGCCCTCCGCGCTGCGGTGAGTGCCGCGCACGAGGTCCGGCCCAAGCGCCATGAGAAAACGGCAGCACACGTCGTAGCCCAGCACGACGGCGCGCAGGAGATCCATGCCGGAGCGGCCTTCGCGTTCCGCCATGGCCAGCGCGGCGGCCACGGAAGAGCAGCCGGGATGGGTCTTGGTGGCCAGTTCGACGTCGTCGGTTTCGTCGGCATGGCCGCACATTCCATTCGCCAGAGCGGCATTGACCGCCGAGGTCTTGATATTCATGCCGATGACCGAAGATTCCGGGGCGCCGCCTTGCGCCCGCACGTAAGCGATGGCCATTTCTCCGGGCTTGAGTCGGCTGCCCGATACCATCGCGCCCAGCGTGTCCAGGATATGGTGCTTGCCTTCGAGCGCAACGTTTGGCGGGAGAGCGCGGTCGCGCGCCTGCACCATGTAGCGCGCCAACTGGCCGGTGAGATCGGTGGCCGCCGTCGCGGCTGTCTTGGGAGATTCCTGGCGCGGGGGAAGCGCGGCGCGAGTCAGGCGCTCTGCCGGAATTGCTGCGGCTGCCAGCACACTGCTCGCGCCTTGCAATATGCGGCGGCGCGTCAGGCCCGCTGGGTACAAGCGGTCCCCTGTGACAGACCTATCGCTTCGATCGTCATTCACATGGCCCTCCTCGGTGAAACCGAAATTTCTTTTTTCGCGATTTGACATTCAAGACACTCTACAATTTTCGGGGGATTCCATCACGAGGTTTGTTTTCAGTGGCACACGCTTCAGAGTCCGTGTGGCAACTTCTAAATCTTTGTAGGGCACGGCTTCAGCCGTGCCGCAACGTGTTCAGAATCATCGCGGCTTTAGCCGCTGACCTGTCCGATATCGAGTTGTCACACAGACTCTTCAGCCTGCGAGGTTTCGTCCATGGAACGGCCAAACCCCACAGGCTGAAGCGTGTGCCACTTGCTCCTCACATTCAAAACTCGTATTTCTTTGATAAAAAGTGATGAGCTACCCGAGCTATTTCTCCGCGTTGGCCGCGGGCTTCTCCGGCGGGTATTTGATCAACTTCCCGCCCTCCGATTCGTAGACTTGCGCGCCGATCGCGCCGGCAATTTTGAACCCTTTACTCTCCAGCAAGTCAGCCGCGATTCCCGCCCGGTGCGCATGATTGGATACCATAATGAGCGGTTTGTCCTTGGGGATTTCGGCCAGATGCTTTTCGAGATCATTCGCCTGAATGTTGAGGTACACAGGAAACCCGCCGTTCTGCGCAATTTCAGTGGGACGCCGCACATCGATCAACAGCACGCGTCCGGGCGTTGCGAGCAGCGCGTCAAATTCCGCGCGGGTGAGGATCTTCGCCTTAGAAGCTGGCTCGGCGCCCGGTTGCTGAGCGAAACTTACCGCGCTCGCGAGCAGGATCAGCAGAACGAGTTTCTTCATAAGGTTGCTCTCCGTTTTATCGAAAGGATGCAAGATCCGGCCTGCCATTCTCTCACTCCGTCGCGGCGTTGCAAAGGAATCGCCGCGCTGTCCGGCCGGATCGTGCCGGTCAAAGGCATCTCTTCGCTCCTCATCGCTTATGGCAGGGTGATCATTTCGCGCAAATCTGGCGGAGGCGTATCCGGCGAATAGGTGCTGTAGATGGCGCCCGAGTTACTCATATAGTGATAATCACCATAATTACTAATCTTATACTGCTTTCCGGATTCCGGATCGACCACATCCACAGTCCCCAGAATCGCATTCTCCCGCCGTCGGTCGATTTCATCATAAACCTTGTTGCGCTGCTCCCACCCCTTCATGATCATGTCAGACGTCTGCCGCTGGTCCTCGGCGATGGCTTGCTGGGCGCGCTGGCGAAGCTGCTGCGAGCGGATGTTGTCCTGCATGACGGCGGCGTCCGCTGTGTTTTTCTGCTGCGCGAGCCACTCCGGGTTGAACTTCCAGTCTTGACCCGCCTCTGCCAGCGCCTTTTCTGCATCCTTCTCGCGTCCGGCCACAACCAGATAGCCATACAGCCGGTAGGCGAACCAAATGCCGGAGCCGGGAACCTGAATCGTCCCAGCCACGTATTTGCCCTGCACCGTTCGCCCGTTCAGATTGCAGGTGAACGCGGCGTCGCCGGCGCTGACCGCCACGTTAAAGCCTTCCGCTCGCGCAGCTTGATTGAAGACGGGAGCCAGATCCTCGCGAACATTGTTCGAGCTGATCTGCGGGCTGGTGCACAGTTTTGACAATACCAGCTCTACGTAGCCGCGCGCGAATTGCTGTCCCGTCATCCAGCGGCGGATATTGAGTTGCGAGCCGTCGCCCAGTTGATAATTCATGCCTTCCCGCAGACCGGCCATGGCCAGCATTTGCGTGGGCTGAATGAAGCCGCCGAGGCTCGCGTCTCCGACCGCTGCGCGCACTTCGCCGTCCGGAGAGCCCATGGCCACCTCATAGCGCACATCGACCGGGCTGAGCCGGTAGGCGCCGCCGATCACTTGCCAGCCTTGCGGGACCGAAGTGCTGAAGGCGCCTTCATGCGGATCCTTCCAGTTGACGAAGCTCAGGGCCCCGCCTGCGCCGCTCGCCGCCTGCGCGGCGTTCTTGACGGACGCATCTTGCACAACGTGAAAACTTTTTAGGATGGCGACAAACGAATCCGTAGACGCGCGGTACACTTCAGCCGGCGCTTCAATCCCGTAAAAGTAAACCGAGGCCCCGCTTGCGCCGTTGGCCCAGCTCAACATCGCCGAAGCTCCGCGCCCGCCGCCCGTGGCCATAAGGCGCGCCACGTTCCGCATGGGCACGACCGCGCTCCAGTGCGCCTGTGCGTCAAACTTGCGCGCAAGCTGCTGGACCAGCGTGGCGCCGCCGCGTGCGTCCAACTGCACCTGCCCAAGGAACAGAGGCCAGATGACGATCCGTTCGCCGCGCGAGCCCCGAAGCGCGATCTGGCCCGTCGCTGGGTCCTTCGCGACGGTCCACGCCGCCGGAAGATCGACGGCGAATCCGGAGGGATCGTTATGCGTCGTCCAGGAGCCCGACGAGGGAGCGGGAGTCCTGCCTTGCGATTGTGCCGCGGCAAGCGACTCTTGCGCGAGTCCAGTAAAAACAAACGCCACGGCAACCACCGCGGCAAAATGCGGGCGGGATGGAATACGCTTCATGGCTTTCTTATCCTCCTGGAAGGGGGGAGTCAGATCCTTTCGATCTTGCCGAGACCTACAATTTAATTTGACGACTGAACTGGAGGTTAACCCCCGATCGCTTCGATCTGCAAGCCGCTCACGCAAAGAGCGGGTTATCTTTCAGAAATACGCCAAGTGTCATTTAGCCGGCCAGTTTTCGAAAGGCTCATTTACCGGGACTTGGCATGCTCAAGCCGCCGTCCGAAGACTTTGTTTGGCGTTGTCAGACGAAGACGCGCAAGCGCGCTCCTACGAAGATAATCACGGCAGGCAAGAACTTGTTGCATACTGCCGGTGGCGCCTACTAATAACTTATTGCAGAGCGAGGGTGACGGAGCAATGCGAACCATTACTTTGGAAGAGCACTTTTCGACGCCTGAATTCCTGGAAGCTATGGCTGAGGTGCGGCAAGGCGATCCGGTGGTTGATATGTGGCGGGCCAACCGGGACAAATTATTCGACGTCGGAAAGGATCGGATCGCCGATATGGATGCGGCGGGGATTGCTGTGCAAGTGTTGTCGCTATCCGGGAGCATGGACAAACTTGATCCCGCGATGGCCACCGCGCTGGCGCGCGACACGAATGACCGGCTTGCAGACGCCGTTCGAGCCCGCCCGGACCGCTTTGCGGCCTTCGCGACTCTCGCGCTGCAGGAACCGGAAAAGGCGGCCCTCGAATTCGAACGCTGCGTCCGGCAGTTGGGATTCAAGGGCGCACTGGTCTATGGAACGACCGAAGGCCAATTTCTAGACCATCGTCGCTTCACGCCCTTCTTTGAAGCGGCGCAGGCGCTGGACGTTCCGGTGTACCTGCATCCGTGGCTGCCACCGGACGAGGTGCGGAATGCATATTACGGCGGATTACCCGGCGATGTGGGATTTGTTCTTTCCGCACCCGGCTGGGGGTGGCACGCGGAGGCCGGGATGCATTGTCTGCGTCTGATCGTCTCCGGCCTGTTCGACCGTTTTCCCAGGCTAAAGATCATTGTCGGGCACCTGGGGGAAGGCCTGCCCTTCTACATGGATCGCAGCGACGTATTCCTGGCCCGGAGCGCGGCGCACCTGCAGCGCCGCGTTTCCGAGTATTTCCACGAAAATTTCTACCTCACGACGAGTGGGTGTTTCAGTTTGCCCCCATTCCTTTGCGCCTTGCAGGTCGTCGGAGTCGACCGGATGCTTTTTTCCGTGGACTACCCTTACGACTCGAACGCCACCGGACGAGCCTTCCTGGACACGCTTCCGGTCAGCGCGGAAGACATGGCGAAGATTTCGCACGGCAACGCCGAGCGCCTCCTCGAGCTCTAAGCCGCAGGGCTTGGCGCCGGAACATAACTATTTCGAGAAGCGCATTTGCCAGTGCGAATCAGGACCCTATTGGTCCTTTCCGCCCACCTGCACTTCAAATCCGTCTGGATCGCTGAAGTGGAAGCTGTGCTCCGTCGTCCGCGTTTTGAAGCCGCGCCGCTTTAATTCGTCTTCCACCTCGCCTTTCACATTCTTGTCAGTGTCCCAATTGGCGATGGTCAAGCAGACATGATCGACCACCGGAGTTGTGGGCGTTTTGCGCGGATGAAAGATGAGCAGCGATTCTCCCACGCCCAGATTGGCCTTTTTCCCGTCGTCCAACATAACTTTCATTCCGAAAAGTTCCGCGTACCAATCGCGGCTCTTGGCGTAGTCGGCGACCTGATAACCAACGTGATTCAGATAGGTGGCTTTGAGCACGCCGCTCCCGGGAGCCGCGCCCGGGGCCGCGCTCGCGGCCGAAGCTGCCGTCGCTGCCAGCGCGAGGCTCTGAATCAGTTGGCGGCGGGTCATTCTTCCGTCCTCGAAGTCGTGCAGAAGTTTCGCGATCACATGCTCCATGGCTTTATCCTCCTCTTCGCAGTCGCAATCTGGTTTGATTCGTCAGTGCCCGGATTCCCGTGTTCGCCCCACCCCTCTTGCGGCGAAGCATAATCCCGCCCTGGCCACGTTACAAGGACGTTCGCAACCGCTCGCCTGCGAATGTCTTTTTACGCGGTCAGGAGATTGAGGTATAGTCACGGCGCCATGCGATTGCCGCCTGTGCCTGCTGCAAGAAAACGTTTATTCGGCGTTGGAATTTTTGCCGCGCTGCTCCTGGGCCTGGCCCTGCGGCTTTTTTTGCCGGCCGTGTCAGCGCAGGGTTGGGAGCCGGCGATCCGCGATTTTGAGGAGCAGGACAAAATTCATCCTCCGAAACCTGGAAGCATTGTGTTCGCCGGAAGTTCCAGCTTTCGCTTTTGGGACACGCTCGTTGCGGGCATGAAGCCGCTGGAGGTGATCAATCGAGGATTTGGAGGCTCGGAGTTTTCCGACCTCGACATGTACGCGAATCGCGTCGTGATCGCCTACCACCCGCGCGCGGTGGTCGTCTACGAAGGAGATAACGATCTCGCGGAAGGTTCCTCCAAAACTCCCGAAGCGGTCGCGGGGGACTTCCGGAAATTCGTCCAGATCGTCCGTGGCGCTTTGCCGGACGCCTGGATCTACATCCTGTCCATCAAGCCGTCAAATCTGCGCAAAAAGCAATGGCCCCAGATGAATGCGGCAAACAAGCTGATGCAGGACTACGCCGCAACGCAACAGCGCGTGCAATACATCGACATCGCCACGCCCATGTTTGACGCGAATGGAAATCTGCCCCGCGACCTGTTCAAGTTCGACGGCCTGCACCCGACGCCGAAGCTCTACGCCATGTGGACGGCGATTATCAAACCAATCCTGTTTCAACGGTTTGGTCCGGCAAAAAGAAGCTCGCGTTTGATTTTCTCCTCGCCCATTTTCTCGTAAGAAATGAATAGCGCAGGCGCATGACGTTGCTGGTTTAAGTGGCGCGGGCTTCAGCCTGCGGGGTTTCGTCCTTGCAAGTGCCAAAAACCCACAGGCTGAAGCCCGCGCCACTTGACCTCAAACCACGCAGCAAGTCTTCGCCCGTCCTGCTAGAATGAAGCTTCATTGGAAAGCAATCCCGAATCCGAGCGTAGGAACTGAGCCCGATGTTTGAGAACCTGACAGACAAGCTGCAGCGAGTCTTCAAAAACCTGCGTGGCCAGGGAAAACTCACGCAGGAGCACGTGGACGAAGCGCTCGAGGGAATCCGCGAGGCGCTGCTCGAAGGCGACGTCAACGTCGGCGTGATCGATGAATTGCTGACGCACATTCGCGACAAGGCGCTCGGCTCCGAAGTGTTATTGCAACTTTCTCCCGACCAGCAGGTCATCAAGATTGTGCGCGATGAGCTGGCGCAGCTGCTCGGCAAGCACGCCAAGCCTCTTTTCTCATCGCGCCCGCCTTCGGTGTGGATGATCGTCGGCCTGCAAGGCTCCGGCAAGACGACCACCACCGGCAAGCTGGCCAAGTGGCTCTCCGCGCATGGCCACCGGCCCATCGTGGTTTCGACCGACGTCTATCGTCCCGCGGCTCGCGAACAGCTTTTGCAGGTGGCCAAAGCGGTCCACGCCCCGTGCTGGCCCGGCGCGGGCTCCGACAAGCCGCTCGAAATTGCGCGCGGCGCGATTCGCGAAGCCAAACTTTCCGCCCACGACGTGATTTTGGTGGACACCGCCGGTCGCCTGCACATCGACGACACGCTGATGGAAGAGCTGGGCATGCTGAAGCGCGAGTTGACGCCGGCGGAAATCTTGTTCGTGGCCGACGCCATGATCGGGCAGGACGCGGTGCGCTCCGCGGGAGAATTTCACAAGAGGCTCGGCCTGACCGGCGTCGTCTTGACCAAGCTCGACGGCGACGCGCGCGGCGGCGCGGCGCTTTCCATCGGCAAGGTGACCGGCGCGCCGGTGAAGTTCGTGGGCACTGGCGAGAAATACGATGCGCTGGACGCGTTCTATCCGGAGCGCATCGTCTCGCGCATCCTGGGCATGGGCGACGTGCTTTCGCTGATCGAGCGCGTCGAGCAGTCCGTGGACGCCAAGCAAGTGGCCGAGCTGGAGCGCAAACTGCGCCGCAGCGAATTTACGCTCGAGGATTTCCGCGACCAGTTGCGGCAAATTCGCAAGATGGGGCCTCTCGAACAGGTGCTCGGCATGCTCCCCAAAGTGGGCCCGCTGGCGAAAGTTCCCAAGGACGTGCAAGTCGACGAATCGCACCTGAAGCGCATCGAGGCCATCATCAATTCGATGACCAATTCCGAGCGCAGCGATCACAACCTCATTGACGGCAAGCGCCGCAAGCGCATCGCCCGCGGCAGCGGCACCTCGGTGCAGGAAGTGAATCAGGTGCTGAAGCAATACCTGCAGATGCGCCAAATGATGAAGCAGTACGGCGCCCTCGCTGCTCAGGGCCGCCTCAAAGGCCTCGGCAAACTCAGCGGAGTGTCGTAAGTTCTCAGGCTTTCCCCCTCAATTGTGTGGGTCTTGGTCGCGTTACACGAAATGCGGCCTCTAGTAGCACAGGCACTCTTGCCTGTGCGGGTTTTGCCATCGTTGTTGGATCGGTAGCCCGTGCGTACGCCCACAAAACCGCACTGGCATGAGTGCCTTTGCTACCCAGCCAGACAAACCTTACCTTCCGCCGCGCATCTCTAGAAGTGGGCCAATCAGGGGATTGAAGCTGTGCGGGGTATCGCAAACAGGTGGAACCAGCTATAATCTTGGGCCAGGAGGAAGTGAAACGTGCTGGCAATCCGCTTGGCTAGAATTGGCAAGAAGAAGCAACCGTTTTATCGCATTGTCGTGCTCGATAAACGTAAACCCCGCAACGGCAGGACTGTCGAAATCGTGGGAACTTACGACCCGCTTAAAAATCCGGCGGGCATTAAGTTGGATGCCGAGCGAGTGAAGTATTGGCTGTCGTGCGGTGCGCAACCCAGTGACACCGTTCGCAGCTTTTTGACGGCCCAAAAAATCGCCTGAACCGCCACGCGGTGGTTCAGGGAAGGTTCCCCTGGCCCTCGGAACCTGCACAAGTGAGATCTCGAGTCGAACCCGCGAATGCGAGTGCTGGAGGGCCCCATGAAGGACCTTGTGGAAGCGATTGCGAAGGCATTGGTCGATCATCCCGAACAAGTTCAGGTACGATCCGTGGATGGGGAACAAGTAACCGTGCTTGAATTGCGCGTGCATCCCGAAGATTTGGGCAAGGTGATCGGACGGCAGGGACGGACGGCGAAGTCCATCCGCACGATCCTCGGCGCCGCCGGGATGAAAATTCGGAAACGCCTGACGCTTGAAATCCTCGAATAGATTGCCCGCGGAAGAATTCACCGGCGTAACGCTTGCCAGAATTCTGCGTCCTCGCGGCCTGCGTGGTGAAGTGGCCGCCGAAATCCTGACTGATTTCCCTGAGCGTCTGCCGAAGCTAAAGGAAGTGTGGCTGGCCGACGGGCGAAGCGCGCCCAGGCATGTCCGCGTGCAGCGCTGCTGGCTTTCGCCGGGCCGGGGAGGCCACGCCGTTTTTCACTTTGCGGATATCAACAGCTTGGAAGCCGCCGAAAGCCTGCGCGGATTGGAAGTGCAAGTGCCGATCGAAGAGCGCGCGCAACTCGCCGCCGGCAACTATTTTGTAAGTGATCTCGTCGGTTGCGCGGTTTGGGAAGCGGGCGCATCGTCGGCGCTCGGTTCCGTGCGCGACGTTGAATTTCCGGGCGGCGCGCCCTTGTTGGCGATCGACACCAACCATGGCGAAGTCCTGGTGCCGCTCGCAGCGGAATTTTGCATTCATATTGATGTAGTAGCGAAACGCATTGAAGTCTCCCTGCCGGACGGACTGCTCGATTTGAATCGCGGCTGAAACTCTTTGGATTAGCCTCCTAAATTGTCGTTCCGAGCGGACCGTGGAATCTCTCTGTGCTCGCGGCCCGAAAAGAGTGATTCCTCGGCGAGAAACACGCCTCGGAATAACGCCAATCAGGTTTTTCCGCAACGTGTGACACGCGTGGCGTTACACTGTCCCTGCCATGCAGTTCGAGATCATCACAATTTTTCCCGAATTCTTTGCCGGCCCGCTGGATTACGGGATCGTGCGCCGGGCTCGCGAAAAGCGTCTCGTGGACGTGCGCGTGCACGACCTGCGCGCCTTCGCGCATGACCGCCATCGCACCGTCGATGACCGCCCGTTCGGCGGCGGCGAAGGCATGGTGCTGAAACCCGAGCCCCTATTCGAGGCCGTGGAATCGCTTGCGGGCGATGCAGCAGGACAGCATGGCGTGCCCCCACAAGGCGAAGCAACGCCTGCCGCGCCTTCATCTACTGCGATTGTTCTGCTCTCCGCGTCCGGAAAATTATTTCGCCAGGAGACGGCGCGCCGCTTTGCGCAACTCGATCGGATCATCCTGCTGTGCGGCCGCTATGAAGGAGTGGACGAGCGCGTGGCCGAACATCTCGCCACGGACGAACTCTCGATCGGCGATTTTGTTCTTTCCGGCGGCGAATTGGGCGCCGCGCTCATCCTGGATGCCGTCACGCGCCTGATCCCCGGCGCGCTGGGCAACGAAGATTCCGCAGTCAACGAGTCTTTCAGCGCACTCGAGGCTGCAAATTCCGAGGCGGCGATTTCCACTAGTCACCAGTCACTAGTCACCAGTCACCTCCTGCTCGACTGCCCTCACTACACCCGCCCCGCGGAATTTCGCGGCTGGAACGTGCCCGAAGTTTTGCTCGGCGGAGATCACGAAGAGATTCGCCGCTGGCGCCTGCAAAAAGCTCTGGAGAAGACGCGGCGCAACCGCCCGGAGTTATTGACCGGCGCCAGTTTATTGCGGAGAGAGTAGGACGTGCTTCAGCCTGTCCTACTCGCGCGCAGCTTCCCTGTACGGACTCACAGTGGAATCGTCCTCGTCCGGTTCATACACCCACACATCCCGATTGCGAAAATAATTGAGCAGGGGTCCGAGTCCCATTCCAGGGATTTCTCGTGCCCAGACGGTTTTCGCATGATCGATGTCGGCGTCGTTGTAAACGTACTCCTCGCCGGAATTGTGATCTTTCGAATAGCGCACCAGGACCAGGTGTTCGCCGGGAAGCGCCGCGAGCTGTTTTTCGACCGGCATTCGAAAAGGCTCTCTTAGGTCATCCACGTAGGGAAAAGCATCTGCGTAAAGATTCCTTTGCATCTCGCAAACTTGCAGCACGAAAAAAATGACCACCAGGAGTTTGAGGCTCGCGCCTAACCACGCCCCGCGGGCCGCCGCAGGCGGTCTGGCAAACGAAGTCACCATTCTTAGTGCCAACAGGCCAAGCACCGGCAACGCCAGCGCAAACGCGCTGTGGCGATGCGACCATTCGAACAAAACGCTCGGGTGAGATATTACCGCCTGCGCGAAATAGGTCGGCCCAACGAGCACGCTGAAGAGGACAATGAGCCGCGTCAAGGGAACGCCGACAGCCTGGTCGAGGAATTGAAACCGCCGCAGGGCTCGCATGCACTGCAACATCAGCACAAAGACCGTGGCCATGAGCGGCGCAGCATAGTGAGTGTTGTAATACACGATGACCCAGAGCCCGAAGGCCGAGAACGCGGCTTGAAGAAGCAGCAATCGATTCCGGGGCTCTCTTAACGCCCACGGCAGCGCCAGGAAAGGAATCGAAAGCGCGGGCCCCAGGAAAAACTCCCAAAAATTCGTAGCCTTGTACCACCACTGTCCTTCGGTTTGGTACAGGCTCGGCAAAAAATTGTGGTAGAAGTCGTCGAATTGCGGGTTGGAGTAAGAGATAGGCGGTTTGTCATGCTGCCACAAGAAAATGGCTGAAGTGATTTCCCTCCCCTCGATGAAGTGAGGAAACGCAACAGGGCTTCCCGTTACTCGCCAATTGTAATAAGCGATGAAACCGGCGGCGCACGTGAGAATGGCAGCGATCGGCAGAACGATGCGCCTCATCGCCGCGCTTCGCCCACCGACATTCTGGCGCAGCGCCCACCAGAGAAGGGCCGCGCCAAGGGGGACAAAAAAAATGGCCCCTTCGACGGGCCGGCTAACCGCAAGAATGCCCGCACCCAATCCGAAAACAGCCGCGTCGCGCGGGCGCTGGTGATCCCAGATTCGAGGCAACGCTCCCAGAACCAGGGCAGCCCCGGTTGCTGCCAGCGCTCCGCCCCAATAGCTGTTCATCCAGTAGCTGAACACGCCAAAGCGCGTCCAAACAAGGATGCCTCCGAGAAGCGCCCATTCCGGCGGCGTCCATCCCTGCAGCATCCAAGTGAACGCCATGCACATGGCGGCAACGCTCAGCAGCACACCGATCCACGGGTGGCCCAGCAATTTTCCGATGGCCAGGGCCATTCCTTGCGCCGGCGGGTACATCGAAGCGTACGTGGGGTGCTGGATGACGTGAAATGTATCGAAAAAAATCCAGTGCGGATGCGGAGGATTCGCCAACTTGCCGTGAGAAAAGGTGTCCGCGGCAAGCAAGTAGCTGAACTCGTCGTGGACCTTGGGCTGCGGCGCGGGCAACCACGGCAAAAGCGCCACACGCGCAAGGACGGTGGCCGCGCCGACGGCCGCTACGGCAAGCCGCTGGTTTCGCGCGAACCCGGAAAACTTTCGTTCGATCCCGCCCAGAATTGGCTCACCGAAACCCGGTTTGGGCAAGACGAGCGCCAGGCAAACTGCAAGAACAATCCAATCCAGTATCTGCATGGAATCCATCGGCGTCTAATGAATCGCAGATATGAGGGTAGCCAGCTTATGGATCACAATCAATGACCGGGGATATTCTGCCCGACTAAACACACGACTACAATGCGCTCACTTTACGAATGAGGTCTGGCGAGAGTTCAAACTCGGCCCTATTGTTGGGGTAAAACCCGATAAACTGGTCCGAAAGCGTTTTCAAATCGTTTGGATCCAGAGGCCGGGTCTTCTTGTATACGAAAGCGCTGCTGCCGTCTTCCAACCGGAATTCGTAGTTCAGTCGATCGTAAGATTTTCCTATGCCTTCCCCCTTTACGAGCTCGTCGGCGAGAACACCGATCACCTTTTGATCCTGCGGCGCGAGGTGGTAGGCAAAGGGTACCGTCAACACGACATAACGCGCGATGAGGAACTGGACCGGGAAACCGTCTCGCTTGTCCACATCATTTGTTGTGGCGATCTTGCGCGCCAGTTCGCGATGAGGCCGCTGCAAAAAGAAACACCCTTCCTGGGCGATGCTGGAATTAAGGCTAAATGAACTTGCCAGAATATATATACTTGACTGCGAATCCTTGCTGATATCGCTCAAAGTGTCCAGTAACGCCTGCATCTGATCCAGATCCGTTCGGACCATCGGGTATTCCCTCGCGCTCGGCAAAGCAAACTCCAGTGCCTTCAGAGGCCGGTCTGCTCGGGCCAGGAAGGTGACGGAGAAGTTCGCCAGACTTCCGGCCACAAACACGAATAGAACCGCGGCCTTTCCCGCAGGGCTCTTGGCCCACAGAAAAAGGTCCTGCACGGAAAACACGAGGAAGAGCGCAAGGGTTGCGATCGCCCAGTAAAAGTGTTGGACGCCAACATATTGCCCGCGCGAAGAAATCACGAAATCCTGCGTTCGTGTAAAGAGCACGAAGGTGATCGCAAACTGGACGCCAAGGAAAAAGGCGATCGGCCGCCTCTTTTCGTTCATTCCGGAGAGCGCGATTCCGAGGCCTGCCAGCAAAATTGTCAGCAGGCCGAAATGCTCATAGAGTTCGCCCAGGTTGTGGATCAGAGGATGGCGTGAGCGGTAGGCCGAATAAATGTCACCGTAATTCGTAGTCAGCATTCTCATTGCGATGGGGGTAGCGATCAGGAAAAACGAAACGAAGGAAACGGCCCCCAGTATCAAAGTGTTTCTGGCGATGAGCAGGCAATGCGCGCGACGCTCTCTGTCTGCCGCGCAGCGCCAACCTTCGCAAACGGCCAGGGCCCCAAAGAACCCCACGACCCAATAGGCGTACCACCTGCGGTACAACACCAACAGGCACAGAAGGAACGCCATGGACAACAGGCTCCCCAAACTTTGCTCCACGAGATCGGTGCGAAAATACATCAAGAGAACTATCAAGATGATGAGGAAGCCGCCCACATCGACGGAGCCGAACACGACTGGAACCCACAGCACGGGCAAGAGAGCAATTCCCGAGAGGGACAAGAGCGCAAGCCCTGCCTCGTCAAATGTATTCTGTGCCGCGCTCCTCCGCGCCAGACTCCTCACTACATACGAAAAGAGCACGACCGAAGGGAAGACAAAAGTCACAGTAAGCGACAGAATATAAGATAGTCTGCCCGGTCCAAATGCCAGGCAGAAAGGCAACAGGAACAAAGTTGGCAGTAAATTGTAGTCATTCACTCTGACGGAAAGAAAGACAAAGTGTAACGCCCTGAGCATGTCCTGTTCGAACGCCAGGCCCAGATTGGCATAGTATTCGTGATATCCGACATAATCCCAGAAGTAAATGAATCGTTCCTGCCTCACATACCAGGTCACGAAGAGCGCCAACATCGAGAAAACGGCGGAAAATAAGGCGACCTCGGTCCAACGGCCCTTGAAACTGATCCAGCGTGTGGGTGATGCGCTCATGTCAGCGCGACGCCCCCCCGCGGTTCGCGAATTTGCACGGGGCCAATTCGTGCCACGCGAGCCAGGAACTTGGACGCAGGGTTCCGGGAAAACTCAGCCGGGTTCCCATGGATTTACGCACAGTCAGGCGCACGTCGGGAGCGTCCGGAAATAGCGTGCGTACTTTCAGCAGAAAACTTGGCTTGATCATGAGATTGCCGCGTGGCACGGAAATAGGGTTATCTTCAGTCTCGCTGCGGTCCTTATTCTGAAACACGGAAATATCCTCGATTCATTATTACCATGTTCTCGCAGAGACAACTTGAACCGCTAAATGAGCAGGTGTCCGCTTATGCACTGTAATTCCGGTTTGGAAACCTTTGCGGCCCCGACTTTCGATGAGTAGCGGTGGGGCGTCTTTTCTCTAGAATCCACTGGCTCAGCGGCGACTCTATCCGCGGGATAACTCCTTTGCGACACAGAGCGGGATGAAAACATCCATAGAGTCGCATGACTGTTAGCATGGAAGAAATCGGTATGGCCTTTTGATTTGTTGGTTCAGGCTATCGTCACAGGACTCTAATGCTCGCACTCCTTTCTGAAATCCTTACCAGCCGTGCAGTGGAAGAGTTTGAGTGGTACCTCGTTCTCCTGGCCGTCGTTGTATCACTCTTACTTCCGCGCCTGGCCTCCGGGCAATTTTCCACGCTGGAGCGAGGCTTTGCGCGGATTGCGCGGCGGCGCACCTTGGCCTGGATCGCCGTAGGAGTCCTGGCATTGATCGCGCGGGCCGCCTTGCTGCCTCTTTTGCCCGTTCCTGTCCCCACCATTCATGACGAATTTGAAAACCTGCTTATGGCTGACACTTTTGCTCATGGCCGGCTGACCAATCCACCCCACCCCATGCGAGCTCATTTCGAGACTTTCCATATCCTTCAAGAGCCGACGTACACGGGAATTGTTCCCCCAGCCCAGGGCATGTTACTTGCCGCGGGAAAAGTCATTGGTGGACATCCATTCGTGGGCGTGTGGTTGAGCGTGGGAATCATGTGCGCGGCAATCTGCTGGATGCTGCAGGGGTGGCTCCCGCCGAGTTGGGCGCTGCTGGGCGGGCTACTGGCGGTGATGCGTTTCGGCGTCTTTAGTTATTGGGCGAACTCCTATTGGGGGGGCGCAATCGCCGCCATCGGAGGAGCGCTCGTCCTCGGTTCTTATCCCAGGATCCGAAAACATCTGCGAATAACAGATGTATTGCTGATGGGATTGGGGCTGGCGATACTCGCTAACAACAGGCCCTATGAAGGATTCGTGCTGAGCTTGCCGGTGGCCGCGGCTTTGCTCCTGTGGGTGGCAGCAAGCAAGGGCCCTCGTTTGCGGTTGCTTTTAGGGCGCGTTGTTCTGCCTCTTGCCATGCTGCTCACCCTGACGGCCGGCGCCATCGGTTATTACAATTGGCGCGTGACCGGGAGCCCCATGCGCTCGCCCTATGCGGTCAGCATGGCAACCGTCAATCCGATTCCTTATTTTCCCTGGCAAACTGTGCGGCTCATTCCAGCTTATCACTACAAAGTAATCAAGGATTTCTATCTGGATTGGGATCTGCCGCAATATGAAAAGCTCCGCACTTTCCATGGATGGATTGCATCAACGGCAACCAAGATTGAGAGGCTTTCGAGGTTCTACCTGGGGGCCGCGCTGGGGTTGCCGGTTGTCATGGCAATATTGATTGGCGGATTCCGGCCTGTGTTCCTGGGGCAGCTACGTTTCTTGTTCCTTTGTTTTGGAGTTGCAATCGCCGGATTGTTGCTCGAGGTCCAATACCTGCCTCACTATGCGGCGCCCGTGACCGCGATTTTTCTTGCTTTCATCGTTCAAGCGACACGATTTGCTTATGTATGCGGCAAGCGCGGGAAAGCGAGGGTCCTGCTAGCCGCGCGCGCCGTGCCGCTCATTTGTTTGCTCTCGCTCCTGTTGGGCATTGGGCAATTGTCGCTCGGACGCAATGTGGTCACGGACTGGCCTAATTCCTGGTATTCCAGGATCATGGGCAATATGACCCGCGCGCAAATTGAGAATTGGCTCGAGCAACGGCCAGGGCAGCAGCTTGTCATTGTGCGGTACTCGCCGGACCACAGCGTGCATATTGAGTGGGTCTATAATCCCAGTGATATAGACGGCGCTAAAGTGATTTGGGCCCGGGATATGGATCCCGAACACAACCAGGAGCTTATTCACTACTTTCAAAACCGAACCGTCTGGCTCTTGGAAGCCGATAAGAGAACTAACGGAAAAGTGGTCATGCAGCCCTACCCAGCTTCCCTGGCAATGTTGCGCCCGGGAACCGGAGAACCAGATTCTTCCACCATGTACTAGCAGGATTGTTTTGCGCATGGAAAGGGCGGCTTCCGGATTGTTTCTGAATTGGATTTGTGATGTCACGGGTGCGAGTTGGATGCCTGAAAAGGCACAATACCTTGTATGTCCAAGCGCGCCCCGATACGCTTCTCAGGACCATCCAGTTTATTCTTCGAGCCGGTTCTGCCGGCAAATCGGGGTAGAATTGCAGCTTCTTCTCCGCCGCCGGTTTCTCAAAGATCGCTTGGCGGGGCTACGGGACGCAAAAATGGCGCGGCTAGAGAATTTTGACGGACCTCAGAATGAGTGAAACGCAGATATCCTTGTCGGTGCTGGTGCCGGTGCACAACGAAGAGTCGGTGATACCCGAGTCGCTCCGCCGAGTGTTCACTGTCCTGGACGGTATTCCCGGCGGGCCGCACGAGATCGTATTCGTGGACGATGGAAGCTCGGACCGCACGCTGGAAATTCTTGAGGAAGCCGCCGCGCTTGATCCCAGAATCAAAGTGATTGCCTTGTCGCGAAACTTCGGCCATCAAGCCGCGCTGACGGCGGCCATGGACTATGCCGCCGGAGACGCGGTCATTGTGATCGATGGCGATCTTCAAGACCCTCCCGAGATTATTCCGGACCTCGTGAAACTTTATCGCTCCGGGTACGATGTTGTGTACGCGCAGCGGAAGGAGCGCAAGGAAGTCTGGTGGCTGCGGCTCTGCTTCTTTCTTTTCTACCGGCTCATGTCCACGCTTTCCGACATCCGCCTTCCCCTCGATGCCGGAGATTGCGGGCTGATGTCGCGGCGCGTTGTGGATCACCTTCGCGGCATGACGGAACACCATCGCTATTTGCGGGGAATGAGGAGCTGGGTGGGGTTCCGGCAGACGGGAATCTCCGTGGAGCGCTCCGAACGCCATTCCGGCGAAAGCAAATACGGCGCGCTGAAACGCCTCAAGTTCGCCCTGGACGGGATCTTCGCGTTCTCGACTGTGCCCATCCGGGCCGCCTCCATACTGGGCGCTATCGCCATTCTGCTGTCTGCTCTCTACGCCATTGTTACCATCTACGCGAAAGTCTTTTTGCACCAGACCGTGCAAGGCTTTGCCGCGCTGATCGTGGTGATGACTTTCCTCTCGGGCGTGCTGCTTTTTTTCCTGGGCATCGTCGGCGAGTATGTCGGGCGCGTCTATGAGGAACTCAAAGCGCGCCCTCTTTACGTCGTGGACCGATGCATTGGCCATGCCTTCACGGACCGCCCGGCTGCGCAATCGGCGGGATCGCCCCTGGCGGCAGCCAGCGGCAGGCGCGTTCGGGCGCGCGGCCACGAAGCGGAAAATTAAGCCCGGGATTTCCTTTGGACCCTCAATTCAGCCAACGGTACCGCGAGCTGTACGAACGCCACTGGTGGTTCCGGGCGCGCGAAGAACTGATCGTCAAGTTTCTTCGCCGCCATCAGCCTCCGGGAGGATGGGGTACGATTCTCGACGTCGGTTGCGGAGACGGGCTCTTTTTCCGCGAACTGACGCAGTTCGGCGATGTGGAGGGAATCGAACTGGCCGCCGATGTGATCAGCCCGGACAACCCTTATCGCGACCGCATCCATATCGGCCCCTTCGATGAGACGTTTCAACCCGGCAAACAATACTCTCTCGTTCTGATGCTGGACGTCCTCGAGCATTTGGCCGAACCGGTCCAAGCCCTCCGGAGCGCCCTTTCCCATTTGCAGCCGAATGGTTCCTTGCTGGTTACTGTGCCGGCTTTCAAGACTCTTTGGACCAGTCACGACGAACTCAACTATCATTTTACGCGTTACACGAAGGCCACCTTTAAACAGGTAGCGGAAAGAGCGGGGCTGAACACGGCGGAGTCGCGGTATCTATTCTACTGGCTCTTCCCGGTTAAATTGGCGGTGAGAGCGAAGGAGAGCTTGCTTGGTTCCACGCCCAAAATTCCCGGGATCCCACCTTCTGGTTTGAACCGCATGCTGTATTGGGTTTCGCGATTGGAAGAGGAATTTTTAGGAAGACTTCCGATACCTCTCGGCAGTTCACTTTTAATTTTCGGCCACGCGTCTTCCAACGGCAAGACCAAATAACTAGCTCCGGTTCATCGCACCCTTCGTGAACGGTTGTGTCCTCGCGGGCGTCGGCCTATTATTGATGGTGGAAAAGCGGAATTTTCGCTATACTCAACGATTGTGTTTGCAGTGCTGACCCCGCCTGAGTGGGTCTGCCGGGAATCTGAGCCATGAATCGCGTGATTGAAAAGTTTCAGGATGCACAAGTGCGCAAAGACTTCCCCACGCTGCGCCCGGGCGACACCGTCCGCGTACATGTTCGTTTGAAGGAAGGCGAGGGCGACAAGGAACGCATCCAGCCCTTCGAGGGCGTGATCATCAAAAAGCGCGGGAAATCGACGGGCGCAAGTTTCACCGTGCGGCGCGTGAGCTTTGGAGTCGGGATCGAGCGCATTTTTCCGGCCAACTCGCCGTCCATCAGTTCCATCGAGGTGTTGCGCCAGGGCCGCGTCCGCCGCGCCAAGCTGTATTATCTGAGGGGACTCAAAGGCAAGGCAGCGCGGCTGCAGCGCGTCGAGCGCGTGGAAACGCCCGAAACCGTGGCGGCGGAAAAAGAATCTTAGGATTTCAAATCGAACCTTTGTTTTTTGAAAGCCCGGGGAAAGCCTCCCCGGGCTTTTCTATGCCGGCCCGAGGACGCTAGTCTTACTTCCGTCGCCCACGCAATCAATCTGCAACTTAATTCTAAATTCCGCGTGTTAGAATCCGCGGCGATGGGGAAGCGATGCTCCTCTCGATTCGAGCGCGAAGCCCGCAAGTGCGGCTGGCAGAGGATTGCCGGCCTTGACGAAGTGGGGCGCGGCTCTCTTTTTGGTCAGGTGGTTGCCGCGGCCGTCATACTGGACCCCAAACGGCGGATTGTCGGCCTCGACGATTCCAAGAAATTGCCCGCCGAACGCCGTGAAATTCTGGCCATGCGCATTCGCGAACATGCTCTCGCCTGGGCCATCGCGGAAGTCGACGCGCGACGTATTGATGCCTGGAATATCTATCAAGCCAGCCGCCAGGCCATGTCGGAAGCGCTGCGGCAGTTGAAAATCCCGCCCGATTATTTGCTTCTCGACGCCATGCAGCTGGATGTGCTGATCGAGCAAAAATCGCTTATTCACGGTGACGCGCTTTCGATTTCCATTGCGGCCGCCTCCATCATTGCCAAAGTAGAACGCGACCGGCAGATGCTCGCATGGGACCGAATCTATCCGCAGTACGGGCTGGCGCAACACAAAGGCTACGCCACGCCGGAGCATCTTGCCGCCCTGCGCGCGCACGGGCCCACGCCGCACCATCGGTTCTCCTTCGCCCCGGTGCGCGAGGCTTCCTGCTGGGCTGCGGGAGCCACGCAGACGCCGTTGCCGCTGTCCGCCTTCGAAAGTTCATGATACGCCGCGGGCCGCAAGGACAAACTTGCGCGTCCCATTAAACCCCCTCATTACTGCCACGTACGCTTTTCAATGCGTCGCGTTGACTTCGGATTTTGCAGCGTGCTAGCGTGAAATCTAAGCCTGCCGGGTCGTTCTTGCCGGATCCGGCCGGGCCGGTCTGCTTACAGCGCCCCAGTGTGCCAGCCCGATTAGGACGCCACGGAAGCGGCTGTGAATCGACCATTGTCCGACTTCAACCTTTCCGGCCGGGACAATGGAAAGAGCATCAGAAGATGGCCTATAACAAGACCAAACATCTCAGTGCGGCGGCGAAGTATCTTCAGCAAGGGAAGATGCCCCAAGCCATCCTCGAATACCAACAAATCCTAAAGAATGAGCCCAAGGATCAGGTCACCCTGATGACTTTGGGAGATTTGTTCGTGCGGCAAGGGGAGACGTTCCAGGCCCTGGAATATTTTGAACGGCTGGCGAAAATTTTTATGAACGATGGCTTCACAACCAAAGCCATCGCCATCTACAAGAAGGTCGCCAAGCTCGCTCCCGAGGAAAGCCGCCCGCTGGAACGGCTGGCGGAACTTTACGTCCAGCAGGGAGTGCTGAGCGAGGCGCGGCCGCTCTATTTGCAGCTTGCTGAAATGCAATTGAAGGCGGGGCGGCAGCCGCAGGCCGCGCTGCTATTGCGCAAGCTGCTGGAAGCCGAGCCCGAAAACCTGCGCATACATATACGCCTGGCGGAACTGCACCTTTCCATGGGTCAGCAGAAAGAATCCATTGAAATGTTCCACGGCGCCATGCAGAAGATTCTGGAACAAGGCGACCACGCCGAAGCCCTCCGCCTGGCCGACCGTATTTTGCAACTGGATCCCTCGCATCAGGCGACGTTCGTGCTGAAAGTGCGCGCATTGACCTCCTCGGGCAAGGGCGCGGAAGCGGCCAAGCTTCTCGAGACTCTTCCGGGCCGGGACGAGGGCGGCGAAACGACGACGATGTTGATGGACCTGTATATGGAAAGCGGCCAGGCAGTCAAAGCGGCCGCGCTCGCGGAAAAAATATATGCGCGCGATCCTAAACAGTATGCCGTGGCGCACCGAGTTGCCGGCGCATTGCTGGAAGCCGGAGATTTGGAGCGCGCGCAAGCCCTGCTCGCTCTCATTCGCGACACCATGATCGACTCGGGCGACCACGAGCTGCTGGCGCAATCCATTGCACGTCTCGCGGAATGCAAACCGGGCCAGCTGCAGCCGCTCGAGTGGCTGGTGGATCTTTACGGCCGGGCCAGCGATTCGTTCCGGCTGCCGGATGCCCTGGCTCAGCTTGCTTACGCATATGAAGCTTCGGGAGATGAGGCCAATGCGCGCGCCACCTACGAAAAATTGATGGAACGAACTCCCGAGGATGAAACCATCCGGCGCAAATACCTGCAATTGCGCGCGAAGGCGGGTCTGGAACCGATCGCCGGAGAAATTACACCGGTCGTGAAATTGGCGCCTACGGAAGAAGAGGCCAAACCGGCCGTTCCCGTTTCCACCGAGCCGGCGCTCGATGAAGAAACTCAGCGTTACATCACGCAGGCTTTGACCGATGTCGATTTGTTTTCCAGCTATGGCTTGACGCAAAAAGGGATTGATCTCCTGGAATCCGTCCTGGAGCGCGCCCCACGCCACACTCCGGTTCTCGAGCGCTTGCTGGATCTTTCTGTCGGTTCAGGCAATGACCACCGCACCGTGGAGCTCGCGACAATTCTCGAACAAATTGCCATCGAGCGCGACGACCGCGCCGGGGCGGAACGTTTCGCCGATTTACGCCGCCGCTTCCAGCGCGCAGCCGGAATTGTTCCTGCCGAAGACAAGCCAAAATCCGCTCCGGCCGCTTCCGTCGCGCCCCCGGAATTTGCCGTTCCCGTTATTCAGGCCGAACTCGACGAACCCGTTGCGGAGGCCGCGCCGGAATCTTTGCCTGCGGAATCGACAGACCAGCCCGTCCCGGCCGAATCCGTGGTGCACGAGGTTGATCTATCCGATGAGTGGGCGGCCTTGTCCCAACAACTTGAAACCGCAATGCAGGAGGAGTCTGCGCGCGCCGTCCAGGAAGCTCAGTCCCCGCGAAAGAGCCCACCGGCCTCCGCGCCAGTCCCAATTCCGCCAGAGCCGCCGCAATGGCAAGCCGGACCCGTCGCGGAGGCTCCGGCCTTCGATCTTGAACTTCAGGCCGCGGAGCCTGAGGGAGTCGCCGATAGCGATACTGCGGCGGGGGACTCGCTGCTTGCGGACCTGGCCGGGGATTTGGAGTCGATGACTTCCTCGCTGGGACTTCCGGCCGAGCCCGTGCACGCCTCCGTGCAAAATTCCGTCCCTCCTTCCGAAGCTGCGAGACCGCCCGCGGCTCGCTCCACCTCCGGAAATGGCACTCCCGCTCTGGAAACCGGCGCGCCGCTCAGCGGTCCGCTGGGTGACTTGTTTGAAGAATTCCGCTCCGAGCTCGGTGAAACCAAGGAAGAAGAGGATCTCGAAACCCATTACAACTTGGGAATCGCCTACCGCGAAATGGGCTTACTCGAAGAAGCCATCAGCGAATTCCAGAAAGTTGCCAGCTCGGCCGACAAGGGGCCCGCTTTCCGTTATGCCATGCAATGTAGTACGCTTCTGGGCCTGGCATTCATGGAGAAAGGGCAGCCGGCCATTGCTGCGATCTGGTACGAACGGGCCCTCAAGACGCCGGGACTGGATCAAGAATCGATTCTTGCGTTGCGGTACGATTTGGGAGTCGCCCAGGAACTGGCGGGCGACACGCATGCTGCCTTCAACAGTTTTTCGCAGGTTTACGCAATGAACATCGATTACCGTGATGTGTCCGAGCGGATTGCCCTTCTCGGGAAGGTGCGGTAGGCGCAGCCCGAATGAGATCTTTCCTGCACGTGGTGCACGCCCTGGATATTTTTCTGCTCGGAGTATTGCTGATACTGGTTCCCTGGCTGGGGTTTTGGGATCACAATTTTTTTCTCGACAAGTATCCTGAACTGATTCCGTTTCTCCTGCATCCTTCCGTGCGTGGCGCTGTGACCGGGCTGGGCGCCCTGGATATTTTGCTCGCCGCGAGCATGCTGCGAGGCCGGACGGACACCGTTGCCACCCGCACGTAAACCAATTTTCTGCTACGTAACGGACCGGCGCGCTTTGGAAGCTGCGCCGGTTGATCACCATTCTCCTCCGGGCGATTCCGCTCCGCTTCGCCCGCCCTCGCTGCAGGATTGCATCCGGCGCGCGGCCGCTGCCGGCGCTGATTGGATTCAAATTCGTGAGAGGGATCTCCAAGCGCGCTCTCTAGTAGAACTCGCGCGTTTCGCCGCTGCCGAAACGCGGGCGACTTCCGCGCGTGTCTTCGTCAATGACCGGCTGGACGTTGCGCTGGCCGCGGCTGCGGCGGGAGTTCACCTCGGTGAAAAATCCTTGCCGCTCGAAACGGTAGTCGAGTGGCGCCGCTCCGCCGGGCGATCGGATTTTCGGATTGGCGTTTCCTGCCATTCCCTGGAATCGGCGCGCGCGGCCGAACGGGGCGGCGCGAACTTCATTTTTTTCGGGCCGGTGTTCGCGACGCCGTCCAAGGCGGCATTCGGCCCTCCACAAGGAATCGAGCGCCTGCACGAAGTCTGCGCGGCGGTCGAAATTCCGGTGCTGGCCATTGGCGGCGTGAATTTGGAAAATGCGCGGGCGTGCATTGCGGCGGGCGCCGCGGGAGTCGCGGCGATTCGATTATTTCAAGAGGCGGCGGACTCCGCGGAACTCGCCGCTCAATTAAAAGCCGTGTAGGACAGGCTTCAGCCTGGCAGTTTTTATTCTTGGACTGGAAATTTTGCCGCAGCTTACGAAACCCGACAGGCTGAAGCCCGTCCCACTAAACCCACTCCACGCCTAAATTCTTGAGTTTCTCGCGAAGCCCGTAAATGTCCAGACCCAATTCCCCGGCTCGCAAGCGCTCGCGGTTTTTCGCTTCCTTGGCCAGGCGCGCTTCGCACAAGCGGACCACCTCCGCCGCTTGCTGGCGCGGAACCACGACGATGCCGTCAACGTCGCCTACGATAACGTCGCCCGGGTGAACCAGCGCTCCCGCGCAGACAATGTCGATGTTCACATAGCCGGCCGTTTCCTTCACGGTTCCTTGCGCGGAGATGGCGCGCGAAAATGCCGGGAACTTCATGGCGGTCAAATCCGCGACGTCGCGCACGCCCGCGTGAATCACCAGCCCTTTAATTCCATGCGCCTGGCAGGAAGTCGCCAACAATTCACCGAAAAATCCGTCCGTGGAATCGGAATGGGTGGCCACGACCAGCGCGTCTCCCGGCTTGCACACTTCGATCGCGGCGTGAAACATCAGGTTATCGCCGGGGTGGCAGAGCACGGTCACGGCCGGGCTGGCGATGCGCGCCGCGGGATAAATCGGCCGCATGTACGGCAGCATCAGCCCCGTGCGGCCCTGCGCCTCGTGCACGGTGGCGGTGCCGAATTCCCCGAGTTTGCGGACCACTTCGGCATCCGGCCGTTCAATGTTGCGGACGATTCTTGGCTTCATCGGAAATTCTCCGTTATTTATTAAATTAAATTACTGAATGAGTATAGAAGGGTTCGTGACCGTCATCCGCCGAATCTCTTCGATGCTGAATCCGGCATCCAGCATCTTCTGAGCAAACATGGCGAATCCTTCCGCGACCGGCGGATTGATGGTTTGGCCGAGGTCCGTCGAGAGCACGCAGCGTTCCGGGCCGACGACGCGAATGGCTTCGAGCACCGCGTCCCACGGAGCTTTTCCCGTGTGCATGGTGGTGAAACAGTGCTCGATGAAGGCGCCCATTGCGGCGAGCTGCTTCTGTTCGCCCGCCGTCAGATTTTGCGAAGGAAATTCCGCGTGCGTGACCAGTACTCTTTGCGTTCCCATTTCGCGCGCCGTCTTCACCAGCTCGAAAATCTCGACGCGCCCGAGGTGCCCGGTCGCCAGAATCATGTTGTGCCGGGCGATCAACTCGATGCACCGGCGCGTGGCTTCGGAAATCTTGCCGCTCGAATCAAGCACCGTCAGCGGCGGGGGCGAGATTCCCGTTGCCGCGAGTTCCCGTTGAATTTTTGCCCAGAAAGGCAGCTTGGTGCTGGGTCCATCGACGCGTCCCGCGGTTTCATTCTGGGCATCCACCGTCGGGAACCACACAATTTTGCAACCCGAGCGCCCGGCAAGCTCCAACGCCACGGGATTCAGACCGCCCACGGAATGATTCAGCGTGATGGCCCCGTAAGCGGCAATTCCCGGCACGGCTTTGGTAACGACTTTGGCGCGTTCTGCCGTTGGAAAATAATGCGATTTGAGGACGAACCCGCGCAGCCCGCGCCCCAGAAATTCTTTCGCCAGGTCCAGGTCGTCTACGCGCCGCTCAATCACGTCAGGCGCGACGTGCACCTGCAAGTCATAGGCGCCCTGGAGGCACTTCCAGGCCGAGTCGGAAACCGGGGTGGCCTTTGCTCCAGCCGCGCCCTCGCCGGTGCTTGGCGATGATGCCGTCATGTCGTGTTTTTCCTTTCCAATCCAATCTTCTTCCCGGCTGGATCAAAAGGCGAATGCAGCCCTGGCCGGTTAAAAATAGCGTATCCGTTCGAATGGATTCCAAAATTCGGGAACCACCCAGAAGAAATAGCAGGCACAGAATATACTCCATTGCCGGGAGATTTCACTAGAGGTTGCGGCGAGATTCAGTGGCGCGGGCTTCAGCCTGCGGGTTTTGGAACTTGCAAGGACTAACCCCCGCAGGCTGAAGCCCGCGCCACTTCTCTCCAAATTGGGCTTGGCACCCGCGCCATGCGAAAACGCGTGGCATTGCGCGGAAGAATTTTCGCTTAGTGGCAGCTTTGATCGTCGGCAAAGACCCCGCTGACGAGCATCGAACTAAGGAACCGGCTGCAATCGGAAATCTTTGCCAGCGCTTGATCGCCCTGCAGGGTGTCGGGCCGCACAGTGTTTGTAGCATTCAAGGATTGGCGCGTGGCCACGACCCCATTGGTCCACTGCGCAAGATTTGAAAATTCGTTGCGCAGAAGTTGCATCGCGTCCTGGTCGGCGGCAGTTGACGCGGCCACAGCTACCTGCATCAGGTTGGCCTCTATGTGGTCATGATAGTCCTGAGGCCAGGTTCCCACCACCGGAACACCATAGGTGAGGATGGTGCCCACGGCTCCCCTCCACTCGCGCATTTCCGCCAATTCGGCAATCGCCAGGCTCGCGAAATTCCTGGATAAACCGGGCGGAGGCGGAGGCAAGGGCGCGGGTCCTGCGCTCGGAGCCGCGCTCGATCCTGACTCCGGAAAAGTGAGGACGATTCGATTGGGTTCGAGAGTGACGGAGCCATTTGTGAACTGAGCGACGGTTTCGACGTCAACGTAAGCGTGGCCGCCCATCTGTACGACCATCCCCGCTGACTTTCCGTTCACGATCAAGGCCCGGTCCGGCGTGTTCTGCGCCAACAAAATTCCCGCGAATAACAAAATGGATCCAAATAGGAAGAAGTATGAAATTCCGCTGCGATTTCTCATGATCTCCCCGCTAAAATGCAATTCGACCTTTGGCCGGGCCCAACACTAGATTACTGCGATCTCGGTCCGGCTTCCAGTGGGACTGCTTTGGCGGAGAAGGATCGCTGAGGGAACGCCGGCCGGCACTGTAATTTGCGTTGTGCCGCGAGAGATATTTGCAGGGCACGTCCTGCAGTATCGCCGCGAAGGCCGGCCTCGAAAGGTCCTTGAGAAAACGGACTGGACCCTGTTTCAGAAAACTTGTAACCAAAATATTGGCGGTTTCGTCGACTTCTATTATATAAATCCCGGTACAGCTTAATCGGGCTGACCCAAGACAAGAAACCATTGCGGACAGCAAGGGGAGGACTTACATGCGAGGAATGACACGCGCGATGCTGTGGTCTCTCGTAGCGTTGATTTGTTTTACTTCGCGGCCGGCGGCCGGCGGGCCGCAAGGCGCTTCCGGGATGCAAATTGATAAGAGCAGCATCGGCGGCGTCGTTGTGAACAGCGACGGGGCCAAGCCAGAAGCCGGTGTCTGGGTGATCGCTGAAACAAAACTGCAAGTGCCGTTCCGCAAGATTGTGGTCACCGACGATCAAGGACGATTCCTCGTGCCCGATTTACCGGATGGAGCGTACGAGTTGTGGGTTCGCGGCTACGGGTTGAAGGACTCGGAACGCGTTCCGGCCGCGCGCGGCGCAAAGGTAAAGCTTCAAGTGGCCAATGCCGCGACGCCGCAAGAGGCCGCCAAGATTTATCCAGCCAGTTATTGGACGTCGATGATTCATCCTCCCGCGAAGGAAGATCTCCCCGCGGGATACGCCACCCAGGAACAATGGCTTGCAGCCTTAAGAGGCGGATGCAACCAGTGCCATCAACTTGGAATGGTGGCGACACGCCGCCATACCGACGTGGATGATTGGGACGGAATCTTTCAGCGCAATCAAGGCATGGGTCAGGCTGCCAACCGGCTCGGCAAGGAGTTGCTGGAGAAGACGCTTGTCGATTGGGAGCTGCGCATGAAGGCCGGAGAAGTGCCTCCCTCTCCGCCGCGGCCAACCGGAATCGAACGCAACTTTGTCGTATCACAATGGGATTGGGGAACGCGTGAATCTTTTTTCCACGATGTGACTTCCACCGACAAGCGCAATCCCACGCTGTACGCGAATGGAAAAGTCTACGGAGCGGACCGGACGGGCGGCGGCGTGTTGTGGGTTCTGGATCCGGTGAAGAACACCGTTGAAGCGCTTCCCGTGGTGCCGCGGAACCCTAAGGGTTACAGCACGAAGGTGGACTACTACCACGATCGTGAATCCGAGGACGCATGGATGGCCAGCCCGCACAACCCCATGCTCGACGAGCATGGCCGGGTCTGGATGACGCAACCCACTCGTCCCCCGGGCGTGGAAAATAATCCAAAGTGGTCGGCGAGCACCATTGCCACGGACAATCCTGACCCGGCAGCGCTGGACATAGAGGCCAAGGCCCTCCTGTCGCGCAGCCACGGAATGCAGCTCGGCTTCTACGATACGAAAGCGAATAAGTTCGTGGGGGTCGACACTTCCTATAACACCCATCACATGCAATTCGACTGGCAAGGGCGCATCTGGACCGATGGGGATGTGCTGGGAGAACTGGACACGACCAAGATCGATCCGGCTAATCCGGAAGGCACCGAAGCGGCCGCGCAACATGCCTGGATGCGCGCCGACATGGACACCAAGAAGGTCATCCCGACGAACGGGTACGCAACGGCTGTCAGCCCCGTTGACGGTAACGTGTGGTTATCTGTTCCAGTAGTGGATGGACCGCAGAACAAGCTCTATATGCTCGATCCAAAATCCAGCAAGTTCAAGGATTACCCGCTGCCTCTTCCAGGGCGCCTCTCGCACGGCATTGACTTCAGCACGGATGGGACGGTCTGGTTTTCAGCCGGGAGCGGCCACCTCGGTCGCCTCGATCCCAAGACCGGAAAATTCAAGTACTGGGATTTGCCCGGACCAAAATTTACGGGCACCGGCATGGAAACCGGCAGCACCGAATACCCGTATTTCTTGTGGGTCGATCAATTCGATACACTCGGGCTTGGCAAGGACACCGTGATCGTTACCGGCACAACTTCGGATTCCATGCTGATCTTCGATCCCAGGAAGGAAACGTTCACGGTATTCCGCATGGCCTATCCAATGCCTTTCTACACTCGTGGCCTGGATGGCCGGATTGATGACGCCAAGGCGGGCTGGAAGGGCCGCGGGATTTGGGCGACGTACAGCTCGTACATGCCCAAATTCACGGAGACGCGGCTCGGTTCGGTCAATCACATTCAAGTGCGCCCGAATCCATTGGCGAATTGACGGACAAATTTGACGGACTGATTCGGCCGACACATTCGGCCGATCGACGGCACGTGTCATCCTTCTTGCATGCGCAGGATGCAGTTGCGTTGAATGGTTGGCATTCCATCTGAAATCTCAATTTTGAAATTTCAAATTTGAGATTTTAAACTTTATGTATGAGTCTTTAGCTTTCTTGGCTTACTGGGATGATGCAAACGATGGCAACGCGACGCGGGCGACCGGCGGCAGCAACAGCTTTGCTGACGGCGGCGCTATTGTCGCTCGTGTCCGCCATCCCCGATCTAAATGCGCAGACTGCGGAGATGTTCAAGGCGCGCCTGTCCCCGGTGCCCATCAACATTTCAATGATGTCCACCATCGCGGGGAGCGGTTCGCTCACCGCGACGCTGCAGGGTAAGCAGCTCACCATTCAGGGATCGTTTGAGGGATTGCGTTCGCCCGCCACCACCGCGCAAATTCGGCGCGGACCGAAAGGCATTCGTGGGCCGGTCATTCCAAATTTTGAGCTGGCGGTCACCAAGGCGGACAAGGGCACGGTCAGCGGCACGCTCGAGCTGACGCCGGACCAGATCGCCGACCTGAGAAACGGCCGCTGGTACGTGCAAATCCAATCCGAGCGCGCGCCCGATGGAAATTTGTGGGGCTGGCTTTTGAAGTGAACTGCGGGCCCGCAACTCTCAGGCATTGTGGGTCGTGCCTTTCACCCTGACGAAGGAAGGGTAGGCACGACAGAAATGCTGCCCTTATCAGGGGTTCTAACCCCTGTGGTTTTGATTTTATTTATTTTGCAAGCCGCTATTGAGTGGAGCACCCGATGCCGGAACGAAACCTTCGTAGATTCGCGATTTGCATTGCGGCTGCAACGCTTGGTCTCTCCATTGCTATGTTCGCTGCGCAGCAACCGGAGAGGACCGCCCCCTTCACCGCCGACCAAGCCACTGCCGGGCGCGCCATTTATCAGGCAACCTGTTCGACCTGCCACTTGCCCGACCTGAAAGGCACCTTCGAAGCTCCCCCGCTTGCGGGCGCCAATTTCTTGAACACGTGGCGCAACCGCCCGGCGAGCGACCTGTTCAGCCGCATCCGCAATTCGATGCCGATCACCAATCCCGGCTCGCTCAGCGATCAGGATACCGCCAACCTCGTCGCATTTATTCTGCAGGCAAATGGCGCGGTGGCGGGCATGGAGGCGCTAACACCGGCGACGATCGTTCCAATCGGAGCCGTCGCCACAGGCGGAGCGGCGGCGCCCGCAGCCCAGGGCGGCGTGGAAGATGCTGCGCCGCTTGCCTCTGCTACGCCGCGAGCTGCGAACGTGCGTCTCGGCCTCATCGTCCCGGGCGAAGTGAAAAATTACGTTCCGGTGACCGACGAGATGCTCCTCAAACCGGATCCGGCCGACTGGCTGATTGTCCGCGGCAATTACCAGGGCTGGAACCACAGCGCGCTCTCGCAAATTACCCGTGACAACGTGAAGGACTTGAGGTTGGTTTGGTCGTGGAACATGAACGACAGCGCCGCGGCCAACGAGCCCACTCCGCTAGTCCACAACGGCATCATTTACTTGACCAACACTGACAACATCCTGCAAGCGCTCGACGCGCGCACCGGCGACCTCATTTGGGAAAACCACATGCGGCCACCCAAGAGCCAGGCCGGAGGCACGGGCGCGATGCGCAATATCGCGATCTACCAGGACAAAATTTTCGCGGAGACGACGGATGCGCACCTGTTCGCGCTCGACGCTCGCACCGGCAAAACCGTTTGGGACGTCATGGTCGGCGATAGCGCCAAGGGTTACGGCAGCTCCAGCGGGCCGATCGTCATTCACGGCAAGGTGGTTCAAGGCGAGAATGGATGTGATCGTTACAAGGCGCAGGAAAAAGATCAGGGCTGCTTCATCAGCGCGTTTGATCCCGCAACCGGAAAACTTTTGTGGCGCTTCAACACCATCGCGCGCGAGGGCGAGCCCGGCGGCGACACCTGGGCCGGTCTGCCGAACATGCTGCGCGTCGGCGCGGAAACCTGGATCACCGGCAGCTTCGATCCCGATCTGAACCTGACCTACTGGGGCGTAGCGCAGGCCAAGCCGTGGATGCAGGTGAGCCGCGGCACGAAGGGCGCGGCGCTGTATTCGACCTCGACTCTCGCGCTCCGGCCCGACGATGGAAAACTGGCCTGGTATTTCCAGCACGTGCAAGGCGAAACGCTCGACATGGACGTCGTGTACGAGCGCGTGCTCGTCGATATCGGCGACCGCAAGACGCTCTTCACCATCGGCAAGGACGGCATCCTCTGGAAACTCGATCGCAAGACCGGGGAATTTATCGGCGCCAAAGAAACTATTTTTCAAAATATCTTCAACGTGGATGAGAAGACCGGAAAAGTCTCCTACCGGCCCGACATTCTTGAACAGGAGATCGGCAAATGGACTCCGGTGTGTCCCAGCACCGAAGGCGGCCACAACTGGCAGGCCATGACCTACGATCCCGCCACCGAGCGCCTCATCATCCCGCTCAGCCAGAGCTGCATGGAAATGTCCGGACGCAAAGTTGAGTTCGTCGACGGCTCCGGTGGCACCATGGGCGACCGCCTGTTTTACGAAATGCCCGGCACGGACGGCAATGTTGGCAGGCTCGCCGCCTTCGACGTCAAGACGATGAAGGAGGTGTGGAACGTGCAGCAGCGCCCGTCATTCCTCACCGCCGTGCTGTCGACCGCCGGCGGCGTCGCCTTCGTCGGCGACCTGAACCGCGTCTTCCGCGCCGTCGACGTCAACACCGGCAAAATGTTGTGGCAAACTCGCCTCGGCACATCCGTGCAAGGCTTTCCCGTAACGTTCAGCGTCGGCGGTAAACAGTACGTCGCCGTAACCACCGGCCTAGGCGGTGGCAGTCCGCGCAACGTCCCGCGCACGATCCTCCCCGACATTCACTACCCGACGAGCGGCAATGCGCTTTACGTCTTCGCTCTCCCAGAGAAGTAATCCGATTTATTTTGTGTGCGAAATTCCACTGCGGGTGCATTAGTGGCGCATGCTTCAGCTTGCGGGGTTTCGTCCGCAGTAGGACTAAAACCCGCAAGCTGAAGCATGCGCCACTCGTCTGCAAAATTAAATTCAGTGGCAAAAACCTCAGGCAGGCCTCATTCGAATCCAGTACAATGGCGGGCTGCACGAATCAGTTCGAACATGGCTATTGCACCGAAACGGGACTTGGGAGGACGGATGGCGGAAACGGGAGCATCGGCGCGCAAGCTGACCATGGACGACATTCGCGCGGCGGCCAAGCGGCTCAAGAATTGGGGGCGCTGGGGCGCGGACGACGAGGTTGGCACGCTTAACTACACGCGGCCGGAGGACATCGTTGCGGCGACGCGCCTCGTGCAAAAGGGGAAAGTGATTTCTCTGGCGCTGCCGTACGACCATCGCGGGCCGCAGGGCGGGAAGACGAAATATCCGGCGCTGGGGCGGTTCAATCCCGTGCACCTAATGATGCGAACGGGAACCGATGCGTATTCGGGCGTCCTCGACAGCAGAAAAATTCGCAGCGCGGATGACGTGATCATGATGCCCACGCAGTGCGGCACGCAGTGGGACGGGCTCGGGCACATTTTTTACGGCAATCACATGTGGAACGGGTACGACTGCCGCACGGTGACTTCGGCGGGCGCGCAGAAATGCGGCATCGAGAAGACCAA
Organism: uncultured Acidobacteriota bacterium; assembly: GCA_963813185.1. Classification (GTDB taxonomy): domain Bacteria; phylum Acidobacteriota; class Terriglobia; order Acidiferrales; family UBA7541; genus Palsa-360. Next base: position 27,513 of record CAWEYA010000013.1, on the reverse strand, counting down.
GGATCGCATGGTGGGGCGCGGCGTGTTGCTGGACATTCCGCGCATGCTCGGATTGGATCGCCTGCCGGACGCTTTTGCCATCACCAACGCAATGCTGGGCCAAGCGGAAAAGCACTTTGGCGTCGAAGTGCGGCGCGGCGATTTTTTGCTGGTGCGCACGGGGCAAATGGAAGCGATGCTCTCCGCGAATACCTGGGACGGATATTCGGGCGGCGACGCTCCTGGCCTGGCGTTTGAAACGCTCGATTGGCTGCACGCCAAGCAAGTCGCGGCCATCGCCACGGATACCTGGGGCGCCGAAGTGCGTCCGAACGAAACGGACGAAGCCAACCAGCCCTGGCATTGGATTTCCATCCCGGTCATGGGCCTCACGGTGGGTGAAATTTTCGATCTCGGGGAACTGGCGAGGGAGTGCGCGGAGGACAAGCGTTACGAGTTTCTGTTCGTGGCGCCGGCGTTGCCGGTGACGGGCGCGGTCGCTTCGCCCGTGAATCCTTTAGCGATCAAGTAGTGAATGGTGACCAGTGACCGATGACTGGTGATTCGTGAACGGCTCTCCCAGCGTGAAATTTGATCTCTAGGAGGTCCGACCTTTAGGTCGGGCGACCATCGACGCAAGCATGGGGCCTTTAGGCCCTGAAGCTTCAGGAGCAAAAGCCCCCGATTACTCGGACCTGACCGTCGGAGCTGAAGCTCCGGCCTCCGCAAACCGGAACAGAAAAATATTTAAGGCAAAAGGACAAAACTGTGACGAGCACAACCGCGGGAGATTCCGCAAACCCATTGACGGTATCGCAGGCGCTGGCGAAACTTGTGCGCGCCTATGGCGCCGAGTACGTCTTCACGCTGACGGGCGCGCCGCAGGACCCGCTGATCGAAATGCAGAATCGCGAAAGCGTGCGCGTGGTCCTGGGGCGCAGCGAGCGCTCCGTCCTGGCGATGGCGGACGCTTACGCGCGCGTCACCGGCAAGCCGACGTTCGGCATTGTGCAGTTTGGACCCGGCGCGACGTATCTGCCTGCGTCCATCATCGATGCGTATTGGGCCTCCAGCCCGCTCATCGCCATCAGCGGCACGACTACGACGAAGACGCGCTATCGCTACGAGTACCAGGAACTCGAGCAGACGTCCATGTTCCCTGCGATGACCAAGTGGGCGGGCGATCTGCCGCAGCCCGAGCGCATTGCCGACGTGTTGCGCACCGCCGTGCGCGCGTCCGTCAGCGGAGTGCCCGGGCCATCGTATCTCGGCATCCCGGCCGATTGGTTTGGCAGGAAACTTACCATGCCGCAGGAAATTTATGCCGAGCCCGCGTTTCTTCGCACTCCCGCGTTGCGAGTCGCGCCCGTCGCGCAGGACGTGGAGCGCGCCATCGCTCTGCTCGCCACTGCCGAAAAACCCGTGCTGATTGCCGGCGGCGGCGTGATTCTTTCCGAAGCTTGGCAAGAACTGACCGCGCTGGCCGAAGCGCTGAACATTCCCGTGGTGACCACCATGGCCGGCAAAGGCAGCATTGCCGACACACATCCGCTGGCCGTCGGCGTGTGCGGGCGCTATTCGCGCAAGGTAGCCAACGACACGCTCGCCGCCGCGGATTTCTGCCTCGCGGTCGGCACGAAAGCTGAGCTCGATGGGAACCAACGTATTTCAGTACCCGGGCAAAGGCGCGCGCATCGTGCACATCGATCTCGATCCCAATTCGCTCGGGCGCACGTACCGCGAAGAGTTGTCCATCGTCGGGGATTCGCGCGAAGCGCTGAAGATGTTGCGCGAGGCGGCGCTCGCTGCGAAAGTAAACGGCAGCAAGTGGACCTCCTGGACGAAGCAGGTGCAAGGCTCGGTCGCCGCATGGCAGCAAGATCTGGAACGCGTGTCGCGCGAACCCATGCATGAAGGAAAACTCAACCCCTATCACATCATGCGCCTCATCGATCAGCATGTCGGAGGCGATGATCTGCTCGTCGCGGACACGGGCTACATGGCGGCGTGGGCCGTCACGGTGTTGCAGCAAAAGAAGGCGGGGCGCAACACGCTGCGCGCGGCGGGCTCTCTCGGTTGGGCGTTCCCCGCGGCGTTTGGCGCGAAGCTCGCCGTGGGCGCGAAACGCAAAGTTTTCGGCCTGACCGGTGACGGAGGCCTCGGCTACCACCTGACTGATCTGGAAACCGCGCTGCGCCTGAAACTGCCGGTCGTGCAAATTGTGATGAACAATTGCTCGCTCGCCTTCGAGTATCACGTGCAAAAATACGTGCACGAAGAAATTTGCGCGGAGGCCAGCGAGTTTCTCGACGTGAAGTTTGGCGACGTGGCTCGCGCGTTTGGAGCGCACGGCGAGCGCGTCACCTCCGCCGACCAATTCATCCCCGCTCTGCGCCGCGCGGAGGAATCCGGAAAGCCCGCGATTGTCGACGTGGTGGTGAGCCGCGAACTCCCGCCGCCCGTAACGCGCTACGAAGCCGCCGGCCTCCGCAAAATCTGACCACGATGCATGCGAAGCGAGCCGCCGCGATTGCCGCGCGGCTCGACCGGTTTCTTGCAACGCGCGCTCTTACCAATGTGGACTCCGCCTGGCTCGCGCAGTAGGATACGGTAACCGTGCCGCGCGCATTTCGATGCCGCTTTTATGCCGCTTCCGGGCGTGCCCAAAGTCGAGGTCGAAGCCAACAACACGGTTTGGTTCGGCTCGCGGTTTACAGAGCACATCGTGGCCATCCACTTTTATCCGCACGGCTACACAGCGGACGCGCCGCCGTTGCCGTAGTCCGGGAACGCCAATCTCCCGATTGGCGGTTTTCGTGACGCCATTCAGGAGAATGGCGTTCCCGGGGGCCTTTCAAGGTGGTTTTTCATCACTTTTTGCGGAAGGAATCCCATCCTTTTGGCTGGAGGGGCTTGCGGATTCCATCCGGCCCCAGGAGCATGACCTTTCTTCTGCGCGTGATTTCGCCAATGACTGTTATGGATGCCCCCGCGACATTGCGCGGAAGGCGGCTGGAAAGCTTCTTCGGCACGGTGAACAGCAGTTCATAATCCTCGCCGCCGTGGAGGGCCAATTCCATAGGGTCAAACCCGAGCCGCTGCAGTTCCGCCGGCACGCGGACAACCGGGACTCTTTCGGCCCACACGGCGGCGCCCACTCCACTCGCCTCGCAAATATGCCCCAGATCAGTCGAAAGGCCATCCGAAGTGTCGATCATGGAAGTGGCGCATCGGTGAGCGGCGAACCACTCCCCCAAGGCCAGCCTCGGCTCCGGGTAATGCTGTTTCTTCAGCAGCTTGCGCCAACGTTTCCGCCGGTGCAAATGGCGCTGGATCAGTCGCAAACCCAGCTCAGCCTCTCCCAGTGTGCCGCTAACGCACAGCAGGTCTCCCGGCTTGGCCCCAGACCGCAAGATTGCTTTGCCTTGGCCAATTTCGCCCAGAACGGTGAGGCTGGCCACGACCACCGGGTACTTCGTCGTATCGCCTCCCGCCAGGATCAGTCCGAACCGCCGGGCGCCTAGGGCCAAGCCGTCGAGGAAACCGTCGAGCCATGCCCCCGCACAGGCGTCTGGAAGCCCCAGCGTCAAGAAGAATTGCCGCGCTCGAGCGCCCATGGCCGCGATGTCACTCGTGGCTCGCGCAAGGACCTTATAGCCGACCGCCTTCGGCGGGTGAACACTTCGCAAAAAGTGCACATTTTCGAAAAACGCATCGGTCGTGACAACCCATTCCGTACCGGCGCGGGGGCGCAGGACCGCGGCGTCATCGCCTATGCCGACCCGTAGGCCGCCCCTGGTGGAGGGAAACCGCCGCCTGACCCGTTCGATCAGTTGATCTTCGCTGACCATCGTTTGTACGTCAGTACAGTTGTCCTAAACTGCCATTGCATGGTTCTATAGACGACATTCTAGGGTATGGTTGCCGACAACGCTACGGCTGCGGGCTTATCTTGTTTACCCTGAGTTTCGAAGGGGGGAGCCCACCGAAGCAAAGTTATGAGCGTCCCGAACCGGGAATTTAAGGGTTGACTCCGCCCAAGTCTGAAACTAGACTGCCCTGGGTTTGGTTTCAAACGAATGCTCTCGGTTCAAACGGCTTGACTGAATTGCAGGCCCGCTCAGGGATTGAACGGCGGCTCTTCCCTCGAAAGTACAGCAGGTTTAAGTTTAGAGATTTCAGACTATGAAGCCTGAAGCATATACTTTGTTTGTCGCCTCCAGCCGAAAGGGAAGGTTCCGCAAAATCACCCTTCCCGGCTATGTGCTGCATTTGGTGGCGATTCTGGCAGTCGTCGGCGGCGTGACGGTGCTCGCGGCCGCCGGTTCCTATACGCGCATGCTCTGGAAAGTGGGCAATTACAATGCCCTTCGCCGCCAGCAGGATACCCTCAGGCACAATTACGAGAAGCTCCAATCCAGCGTTAAAGACACGAATGAACGCATGAACTCGCTGCAATCGCTGGCCACCGAAGTAGCCATGACGTACGGCTTTATGCGCTTCCGGCAGAGCCCGTTCGGCCTGAACGAAGGCCCGCAGGCGTCGGCCAGCGGCTTTGAGCAATCCGTGGCGCAATTCAATTTTCTGCAGCAAAACGTAAGCGAGGCGGCTCTTCCGACCGGCAGCCTGCAGTTGGTCTCCTCGGCGAGCCTGGCGGACCTGACTTCCACGCCGACTCTATGGCCGGTGATCGGCCATCTGACGGGAACGTTTGGCCAGCGCATGGACCCGTTCAGCGGTGAAGGGGCTTTCCACACGGGCGTAGATATCTCCTCTCAGTACGGCGATGCGGTGCGAGTATCCGCCGACGGCATGGTCATCGAGGCGGACGAACGCGCGGGATACGGGCGGCTGGTAGTCGTCGATCACGGATTTGGCGTGACGACTTATTACGGCCATCTTTCAAGCTTCAATGTTCTTGTCGGGCAGCAACTGCGGCGCGGCGACGCAATCGGCAATGTCGGCGTCAGCGGACGATCCACCGGCCCTCACGTACACTACGAAGTTCGCATCAATGGCGCCCCGGTCAACCCGATGCGCTACCTGCGCCAAGCTTCCGTAGCGGCATCCACCTCCAGCGCGGACTAAGTTTCCTTCCAGCATTTCCGAGCAAACGCTTCCAGCGTGGCGCGGGCTTCAGCCTGCGGGTTTTGGTCCTCGCAAAGACGAACCCCCCCAGGCCGAAGCCTGCGTTACTTAATGCCGTGGCTGCTACTGGATTATTGCGATCCGCGTTTTTCGCCGAGCTTGAAAATATCCGGAGTCAGCTCAAACAAAATGCGAACCCGCTCCGCCGCCTGAGTCACTTCCGCGTTGCTCAATAAAGTTTGAAGCGTTGCCAGCGCGGCAGGATCCATCGACTGGCGCGTCTTGGGAGTATCCAGCCCCGCACGTCCGAGCATTCGCAGGACTTCCAGCGCGGACTTGAGTTGCTGCGCGTTCGTGCTGTTGTCACATTCTCCCTCGAGCGAAATGCGCAGGCCCTCGCCTTCGGGCCGCGCGGCCACGGTGATCCACTGGACCGACCGCGCCATGTTCACAAATTGCGCAGCTTGGGCGGCCGCGCCGGTGCCGGGATTATCCGGAATCGGGGGCACGCGCGTGATCATGAACGCGGCGGCGCCGTCAACTCGCGCGGCGCGCTCGCGGGCCGGGTCCGCGCCGGGATCATCGCCGCGGCTGATGAAGAGCGGAGCGATATTCGGCCCACCGACGAGCGCAATGCGATGATCGTCAAGGAAAGTGACGGAGACAAATCCCTTCTGATCGCCCGTAGGGAAGAGGAATACGTCGCGCGCCTGCTGGTGATCGAGTTTTCCCTTGCGCGCGGCGTAGTCGCTTATTTTCGCCCGGTCGAAACGCCCCTCGGCGATCGCGACATCTTTCTTTTGCTCTTTGCCGGTGGCGGGCCACGACGCAATCGCCACGCGGTCCAAATCCGTCTCAAAATCGAATCCGGTAGAGCGCATGAAATCCGCGTAGTCCTGATTGGGGACGGCGATAGGCGCCTTGTCCGGCCGATGCTGGTAAAAAGACGATGCGCGCACGGCCGCGAGATCCACATAAACAAGCGTGGGCGCTCCCGCGGGCAGCGCGGAGAGCAGTTCGGGAGCGGGCGAGGCATGCGCCGTGGCGCTGCCCTGGAAGCTACCATAAAGCAGGAATATCGCTGCAACTGTAGTGGCCGCGACGCCAGCTGATAGACGTAGAGTTTTCCCGGGAGTCCGCATCGTTTCCCTTGCCTGCATTATTCTCTCACTCGTGGAAAGAAGCCGCTATCCCCTTTGCATGATATGTTGCGCGCGCGCTGAGATTTCGGGGCGGATGAAACGCAATTTCATTTTGCCGCGGCTCGGCCGAATCGGTGGCGCCGGCGCCACCAAGTCCGCGCTGTCAGATTACTTAGAGTGGGTGCGCAGAAAGCACCCAACGGCGAATTACGCCCACCGGAGGAACAACAACGTACGCCGCCCAAATCCAATTCGCTAGCGAGGGAAGCGCGACCAATCCCGCAACATTGTCCCTGCCTTCAGCAGGATTCCTATCACCGCGGAGGTGCCAAAAACTCCGACGATTCTGTCCGCCCGGAACTTCAGGAACCGGACGGAGGCGCGACGGCTCTCGCCGCACAGCCTCCAGAGTTGCTGGAAATAGAGGAGAACAATCTTGCTCGAAAGTTTAGACTGGCCGACGGCCCTGGGCCGGAACGTATAGGGGACTTCCTTCACTCGCCGGGTGCCGAGTTTGGCAAGGATTTCGAGCAATATTTTGAACCCGCTTTCGCCCAGATGTTCTCGAACGCGATTGAAATCCTTTCGCCAGACCAAAAAATATCCGGACATCGGATCCTTTATTTCAAATCCCAGCAGCAATTGAGCCGTCTTGTTGGCGCACCAGGACTCGAACCTCCGCCAGCGGCTCCATTTTCCAAAACCCCCGCCCTTCACGTGCCGGCTGCCCACAACCACATCCATGCCCCTCTGAAGTTCTTCGATCATCTTGGGAAGAATGGACGGATCATGCTGCAGATCCGCGTCGATGCAGGCCAGCATGTCACCCTCCGCCGCGGAAAAGCCATCGACGACGGCCACACCCAGGCCCGGATTTTCCATGCGCCGTAGCATTTTCACGCGCGGATTCGTCAGCGAGATCTGTTCCGCGACCGACCAGCTGAGATCCGGAGAATTGTCGTCCACGATCAGAATCTCGTAATCCACGCTTCCCAACGTGCGCTGAAGTTGTTCGACGAGCGTAGGAATGTTCTGCGCTTCGTTCAGTGTCGGAGAGATGACGCTCAGCTTCATAGTCCTCAAACTCCCTGATGATGCCCGCCGGAAATGGCAACGGCATTGTGCCCTTCCTCAAGAAATAACGCAAGATGGGGGCGTTGTCTCGTTGAGAACAGCCGGTTAGACTGCCCTCGACTCTCCTTCATCGCGAAAAAAATCTCGGCGAACCGGTTTGCTCCCTCTGGGAGAACCAAGCAATTTTAAATCTCTCTTTGGCGCAAGCCTCCGGCGCGCTTTGACAAAAGAGAATGCAACCCGCAGGCGGCAAAAGTGATGATCTCCGGATCAATCGGATGGCGAAAGCGGCCGTCGTCCTGATGGGTTACATAATAAATTATGGGAAAAAAGATGAGTGGAATAAGAAGTGGAATCGTTTCCTCCCACCGGTTACGAATCGCCCATCGGAGTCCAATGAATGCCAGCACTGAGAATATCGTATAGACGATTGCGTTGGGCAAACCCACTTCGTCAAATGTCCAGCGCGGCGGAATATTCCACACGTTGGTCCAGGTGTAGAGAACCCGTCGCATGGTTTGACCCGCATACCAGAGCGGACGATCTCTTATTACTCGCAGGGCCTCCCCCTGCTTCTGCGCCATATACGCCGGTTCTCCAAGCCGCTGGAATTTCTGCAACTCGGCCAGGTTCGATCCCGGGGTCTCGTCCCAATTCGATGGAAAGCTCGTATCCCTGCTGTTTCCGACCAACACTTCCAGCCCCAAATTGCCGCGAAACGCGACAAAGCGTCCATAGATTTGCGAACAACGCCAGACCCAGGGCGCGACGCCGACGAGGAACATCAAGGAGGCGGCTACAATCGGCCCCAAACGCAGCGCCCGAGATCGCCACTGCCGCAGAAAAATCCAGGCCCCGAAAAACGGCAGCACCGAGAGCACGTTTGCATTGTTCAAGGCGGCAATCGCCCACAGCAGGCCATATCCAATCCAGGCCAGGTAGTTCGTTGACCGTTCCAACTTCAGCGTATACAGAATCAGAAGCGTCAGCAGAAGTGTCCCTAATACCGTATCCCAAACCCAGGCATTGGATCCCGCAATGGAATGCGGGTAAAAGGCCCACACCCATCCTGACCAGACGGCGATTTTGGGTCCGAACGACCGCCGCGCAATGAAGAATACCGGCAAGCAGATCAGGGAGGACATCAGATTATTCAGAGTGAGAGCCGCCAGCGTCGAGGAAGTCGTGAGGGCTCCGAACAGTTTGAACACGCCGGCGAGCAGGTACGCATATATCGGCCCCACCAGCGCGGTCGGACCGGTAGGGTAAGGATAAGGGGAACTGAATCCCTGGCCGGTAATAATGGATTTCGCGATTCGCTCGTATTCCCTCCCGAAGGTGTAATGACCGTTTTCCCAGCCGGGAATGTAATGATCGCGCGCAGGGTCCAGCAAGTTGAGATAGGCAAATCGCATGACAATCAGGCGAACGATCAGCGCGACGGCAACCATGATCGAAAGGGTTGCAAGCAGGCGGCGGCGCTCCGCTTGTGCTCGGCTGGCGGCTTGCGCTTCGGCCGAAACTTCACTCTTGCTGGCAAGCACTGGATCCATCCTTAAAGATCCCCCATTTTTCTAGGAGACATTTCCGATTTGGCAAGTCAAAACGCCTGCGACATCCTATCTGGAATTTCAATTTTGCAAAACCGGCCGACCGAATAACATACACCCACAGTGCCAATATGCAATGCACTCGCCAGGTTTTTGAGTGCGAAGCGTTTCACGCGGCAATCGCTGGTCCACTTCCAGCACGAGAACCAGGCCAGCGTTGGAATTTGGACCTTCTAATTTGATGATCCCGGCTTAATTTCAGATTTCGCAATTTTCCCTCAAATCTTCCCGCAAATATTGACACCGGATTGACATGCTGATGACAACACCGGATTGAGTCCCCAATAGCATGTGAAGCCTGAGGGTGCGGGCTTGCCTCGACTCAGAAATCCGCCTCGTCCAGCGGCGGTTGAAAATTCCATGGACAATGAACTCGTCCATATTGCAAAAGGAGCATCGAAATGCAAGTTCGTGAGCCGGCTGCCGATTGGCCGGCAACACAGAAAAGTTCAAGGAATTTTTCTTATCTGCTTTGCGCGGCTTTGGTCCTCGCTGCTCTTCCGGCCGCAAGCCGCCCCGCTTCCGCTTTGCCGATCCGGCCGGCCGGGGTGCATCCCATTCCGGCATTCGCGCGGAAATACGGCATGCCCTGCTCATCCTGCCATGAAGCTTGGCCGAAACTCAGTCCTTTTGGACAAGCCTTCAAAGACAACGGCTATCAATTGGGGAACGAGCGCGACGCTCCCATCTACCAGCATCCGTCGTATTGGCCGATCACATTTCGCATTACGCCAAACTGGCGCCGCGAAAGCACGAATCGCGTCGCGGTGGACGGCGCGACTCCCGGATCCAACGTCGAGAACAAGATCACCACGGATGGATTTGACTGGAGCGGCCTTGATTTTCACACCGCGGGCACGCTGGCGAAGAATATTTCATTCTACGTTTTGCCTTCGTCCGACAGCACCGGCACTTTCCACTTCGAATCAATTTGGGGCCGCCTCGATAACCTGCTGGGCAGCTCGTGGTTCAACATCAAGTTCGGAAAATTTGAACTCGATAATTTGCAATCCGAAAAACGCATCCTGACGCTGAGCAACGTCGGCGGCAGCTACCAGAACTATCACTTTCAGCCATTGGTTACGCCCGGGGCGAACGGCAACGCGCTCGTGGCTGAGGGGCTGTATAAGAACGGAATCGGCGACAACCAGGTGGGCGTGGAATGGATGGGCCATTCCAAAGACGACCGCACGCGTGTCTCGGCTGCCCTCGTGAACTCCAATGATGGGCAGCCGAACTTTACATCCACGAACGGGGCGGAGAACTTCCCTACCGGGAAATCATATAACGGCTATTTCGCGGCCAGCCACGCGTTCCAAGTGGGAAGTCTCGGCCTGCAGCGCGTCGGCGGTTTCGCTTACATCGGCCAGGAGCCAACATATTTTCAGTTCACTTCAACTTCTGGCGGAGTAACCACGGGAATCGCGGGCACCGGCATCGGCAACAAAAGTTTTTATCGCGCCGGGCTCATCGGCATGTGGTACGTCAAGAAATTCGATGTCACCACCATGTATTTCCACGGATGGGACAGCGCTTTTCTGGGCTCCAACACTCCGGCCAACATGCCGCTTCCCTCGGGTGGGCGGGCGCCCACGTGGAACGGCGCGCTGATCGAGCCGCACTACACTGTAAATCCGCGATTCATCGCGATCGGCCGCTACGAGGCGATCCGCATGTCGCGCCAGGTGTTCGCCTCTAACCCCGCGAACTTCGGCAATGTTGATGTGGTCACCGTCGGATATCGCTTCTACCCGTTCATTTCCAGCCGCGCGGGTTTCGCTTTTCACAATGAGTATTCCATTTTACGGCAACGGGGCGCCGCTCCGGTCACGGGGCGCGACCTGACTACCAGCAGCTTCTTGATTGGTTTCGATTTTGCCTACTGAGGGTTGAGGATGCGCTTACAAAAAATATACCGCTTCGCAATGATTGCAGTATTCATGCTTGCAGTCGCAAGTTCTTCCACGGCGCAGGAATCCCATATCGCGCGGTGGACGGGACACGCCGATGCCGGAAAGCAGCTTTACTTCCGGTATTGCTGGGGCTGCCACGGTTTTCGCGGAGACGGCAACGGCGAGAACGCTCAGTACCTGAACATCCTGCCGCGGAATTTCGTGGCCGCGACATTCAAGTGCCGCTCAACGCCAACCGGCACTCTGCCTACCGATGAAGATCTCTCGAAAGCCATCGAGCGCGGCCTCGTCAATTCCAATATGCCCTCGTGGAGCGCGCTGACAGACCAACAGCGCGCGGACCTCGTCGCGTATATCAAAACTTTTTCGCCGAGATGGAAAAGCGAGAAGCCGGGCGATCCGATCCAAGTGCCCGCCGAGCCCCCGCTTAATTTGGAAAGCATTCAGCACGGCAAGGAACTCTTCACCAAACTCGAATGCTGGAAATGCCACGGCACGGAGGGACGCGGCGACGGGCCCGCGGCTGCTTCGTTGACCGACAACAACAACCAGCCCATCCGACCTTACGACTTTGAATCGGGCTCGCGCTTCAAGTGCGGGACCACAAACAATGATTTGTTCAAAATTTTCATGACTGGACTGGACGGCACTCCGATGCCGTCTTTCGCGGACGTCCTCAAACCGAATGAGGCCTGGGATCTGGTGCACTATCTGCGGACCTTGCAGGTCTCGCACAAGAGCCCCGAGCTTCGTCTGTGGGAAAGCGCCAAAGAGGGCGCGGAAATCGTGAAGGCATTGAAAGTCGGGGGAACGCCCACTGGTTCCGGAATCAACTAGCAGAAATCCATCAGGGAAATTACGGAAGAAATAATAAGGAGGATTGAATCTATGCGAGCAAGGAAGGTACTGGTAGTCGTAGCAGCTTTTTTCGCCATGTTGACAATGTCAGCCGCGAGGCCGCAGAACGGCGGCATCAATGGCCGCGTGACCTTCGACGGAACGCCCGCCAAACCGCGCACCATCGATATGTCCATGGAGCCGAGTTGCGCGAAGCAGTACGCCAAGCCAGTGGCGGCGGAAAACGTCGTCACCGGCCCCGACAATGCGCTGGAAAATGTGGTCGTCTACGTGTCGGCCGGAGCGCCGGACGAACCCCCGCCCGCGCAGCCTGCAGTCCTGACGCAAAAGGGCTGCCGCTACGCGCCGCATATCCTGGCCTTTCAGGTCAACCAGGATTTCGAGGTCGTTAACGACGATCAGACCTCGCACAACATTCACCCGTTGCCGTCGAATAATCGCGAGTGGAACAAATCGCAGCCGCCCGGAGCTGCGCCTATCGAGGACAAGTACGCGCGCCCGGAATTCATTCCCGTGAAGTGCAACATCCACCCGTGGATGAAGGGCACCCTCGCGGTTATGAAAAATTCGCACTACGGGATCACCACCGGCGACGGCGAATTCAAGCTGCCGAACCTGCCCCCAGGCAACTACACAGTCACTGCCTGGCACGAATCCTACGGCGAACAGACTCAGCAAGTGACCATCACCGGCAGCGATGCGAAGACCGTGAATTTCGTCTTCAAGGCCAAACCGTATTGAGGTGCGCTGACTTTATATGACGTGGGCAATGTCCGAGTACGAATTTTCTTCGGCGACATTAGTCAGCGACCTCGGGCGGTAACAGTAGCTCTGATCAAACATTTGTAGCCGTGAACAGTCAAAAGATGTAGAATAATGCTTCCGGCGCGGTCTTGAAGATCGAAGGCGGGTGTGGGCTCAAAATTGGGCCCATTGGCGGAAGGGTGAAGTTTGCACAGGTCTTCCACAGGGGGCCCTTGCAATTGTAGTTCCGTTTTGTTATATTTCATCGGTTTGCGCCGTGCTGGCGTAGCTCAGTTGGTAGAGCATCTGATTTGTAATCAGAGGGTCGGGGGTTCAAATCCCTCCGCCAGCTCTGCCAAAATTTTTCGAGTCAGGGGAAGAATCCCAATTGATTGCGGCAGGCAGGTTCCTGCATCGCGAAGCCCGTGTGAAAGTGTCTTTGTGTCTTTACAAACTTCGCGGATGCACTGAGGCCTTCTTTGCTTAATTCCCCCCGTGCGGACGGGTGGGTGAGTGGCTAAAACCAGCAGACTGTAAATCTGCCGCTCCTTGCGGGCTACGGAGGTTCGAATCCTCCCCCGTCCACCATCTGGTCGCACTGCTCGCGTCGAAGGTTCGCGGCGAGCCGCTGGCGATGCCCTGAAATGCGAACTGGCAGGAGCGGGAAGAGTCGCTTCTGGAAACTCAGCCGCGTTGTGAAAACCAAGGGAGCAATACTCATAGCGTCAAAGATTGCGCTGCATGCGGCAAACAGAACTCGCCTGGGTAGCTCAGATGGTAGAGCGCGTCCTTGGTAAGGACGAGGTCACCGGTTCAATCCCGGTCCCAGGCTCCAGAGGTTGCGGGTGCGGGCTGTACTTGCAGCCCGCCGGGAAATTTGAATGAGCAAGGCCGGGCGGGGGTAACTCAACGGTAGAGTCTCGCTCTTCCAAGGCGATGGTTGCCGGTTCAAATCCGGTCCCCCGCTCCAAAGACTTATGATCGGGCGCGGGCTCTACCGGGTGCGGGCTTTACTTGAAGCCCGCCGCAAATTAGAGCCCGCGCTCATAAGGACTGAACAGCGATGGCGAAGGAAAAATTCGAGCGAAACAAGCCGCACCTGAATATCGGGACGATCGGGCATATCGATCACGGCAAGACCACGCTGACGGCGGCGATCACCAAGGTGCTGTCCAAGCACAACCCCAAGGTGGCCTTCCGGGCGTTTGATTCGATCGACAACGCGCCCGAGGAACGCGAGCGGGGGATCACCATCGCGGTGTCGCACGTGGAGTACGAGACGGCCAACCGGCACTACGCGCACATTGACTGCCCGGGGCACGCGGACTACGTGAAGAACATGATCACGGGCGCGGCGCAGATGGACGGAGCGATTCTGGTGGTGGCGGCGACGGACGGACCGATGCCGCAGACGCGGGAGCACATACTTTTGGCGCGGCAGGTGGGCGTGCCGTCGATCGTGGTGTTCATGAACAAGTGCGACGCGGTGGAAGATCCGGAACTGTTGGATCTGGTAGAGCTCGAAGTCCGAGAGCTGCTCAAGACGTATCAGTTTCCGGGGGACGACATTCCGGTGATTCGCGGTTCGGCGCTGGGGGCATTGAACGGGGAAGCGCCGTGGGAAAAGAAGATCGAGGAGTTGATGGAAGCGGTGGACAAGTACATTCCGCAGCCGGTGCGGGATGTGGACAAGCCGTTCGCCATGCCGATCGAGGATATATTTTCGATTTCGGGACGGGGGACGGTGGTGACGGGGCGGGTGGAGCGGGGCAAGGTGAAAGTGGGCGAGGAAGTGGAGATTGTAGGCTTCCGTCCGACGATGAAGCGGGTGGTGACGGGGATCGAGATGTTCCGGAAGCTGTTGGATGAAGGGCTGGCGGGAGACAACGTAGGGCTCTTGCTGCGCGGGACGGAAAAGGAAGAAGTGGAGCGCGGGCAGGTGCTGGCCAAGCCGGCGTCGATCACGCCGCACACGAAGTTCAAGGCGGAAGCATACGTATTGACGAAGGAAGAAGGCGGCCGTCACACGCCGTTCTTCACGGGCTACCGTCCGCAGTTTTACTTCCGCACGACGGACGTTACGGGAGATGTAAAGCTGCCGACGGGCGTGGAGATGGTGATGCCCGGGGACAATGTGAGCGCGGAAATCAGCCTGATCACGCCGGTAGCGCTGGAGAAGGGTCTGCGCTTCGCGATTCGCGAAGGCGGCCACACCGTCGGCGCCGGAGCGGTTACGGAGATTATCGAGTAACGCAGAGGGAATCTAATGCGCGAAATCATTACGCTGCAGTGCAACGATTGCAAAAACCGGAATTACACGACCACCAAGAATCGGAAGAAGCATTCCGACCGCTTGGAAACGAAGAAATTTTGCAAGGCCTGCCGCAAGCACACAGGCCACAAGGAAGTAAAGTAACTTGAGTTTGATAGGGGAGTAGGTTCAACGGCTTGTCCTGAGGGCGGATTCACCGGACCGAAGGGTAGACCATCGGGGGCGGAGATGGGGAGCGAGCCCGAACCCTGGTTCTGTTACATGTTGCGGTGCAAGGACGGCTCTCTGTACGTGGGAATGACGAACGATGTTGCGATTCGAGTCGACAAGCACAACCGAGGACTTGGGCCGGAATTTACGAAGAAACGGCGGCCGGTTGAGTTGGTTTGGAGCCAAGAGTTTGCGGATCGGTTTGCAGCTCGTGAGAGAGAAGTTGAGTTGAAGGGTTGGAACCGGAAGAAGAAATTGAGTTTGGTTGCGAGGCTTGAGAAAAGCGAAGGGGAAACCTGGAGCGAAGAACTCAGGGGATACCCTTCACAGGAGCCACTGGCTCCTGCTCAGGATAAAGGGGAGTAGGTTCAACGGTAGACCATCGGTCTCCAAAACCGAGAGTGGGGGTTCGAATCCCTCCTCCCCTGCCACTTTGGCAGGCGATGGAAGACGCGGGAAGCATGCTGCAAGGAACGGGTTGAGGGCGGAGAGAGAAGCGAGCGATGGCGACGCAGGCGGGAAAATTGAAGAGCGATGAAACAGAGGGGCGCGGCTCACCAATAGAGATGCTGGGCTATTTTGCCCGCCTCGCGGAGCACCCCCGCCGCTGGCGCGGTTTTCTGCACGAGGTGCGCGTCGAAATGCGGCAGGTTACCTGGCCGACGCGGCACGAGGTGTTTGTCACCACCTGGGTGGTGATGGTGACGGTCGCGTTTTTCGGAGTTTTTTTCTTCGGCGTGGATAGCGCCGTGAGCTGGCTCGTTCAGCGCATCATCAAGCTTTTTGCGCACTGAGGTATCCGTTGGATATGGAAAAGCAGTGGTACATCATCCACACCTATTCGGGATTTGAGAAGAAGGTGAAGGAGAGCCTGGAGAGCCGCGTGGCGGCCTTCGGCCTGCAGGACAAGATCGGCCGGATGATGATTCCGACCGAGGATGTGCTGGAAGTTCGCGGCGGCAAGAAAGTCGTTTCTTCCCGCATGCTTTATCCCGGCTACGTTCTCGTGGAAATGGACATGGACGACTACACCTGGCACGTCGTCCGCAACACGCCGCGCGTGACAGGATTTGTCGGTTCGGGCGAAACGCCCACGCCGCTTTCGGAAACGGAAGTGGAAGGTATTCTGCACCGCGTGACCACCTCCGCGGACAGGCCCAAACCCAAGCTGGTGTTCGAGCGCAACGAGCAGGTGCGCATCATCGAAGGGCCGTTCGCGAATTTCACGGGCGTGGTCGACGACGTGAACGCGGACCGCAACACGCTGAAAGTTTCGGTCACGATTTTCGGGCGCTCGACGCCGGTGGAACTGGATTTTGTGCAAGTGGAAAAGATGGCTTAGTTTCGCGGCGGCGCTCGATGCGCCGCCCGCTGGGGAAGCAGGGGAACTGGGATGGCAAAGAAAGTTCAAGCAACCGTAAAATTGCAATTGCCCGCTGGCAAAGCCACGCCGGCGCCGCCCGTGGGCACCGCGCTCGGTCCGCAGGGCGTGAATATCATGGATTTCGTCAAGCAGTTCAATGCCAAGACTGCCAAAGAACCCGATGGCATGATCATTCCGGCATTGGTCACCATCTACAGCGACCGCACCTTCACCTTCATCACCAAAACGCCTCCGGCCTCCGAGCTCTTGAAGCGCGCGGCCGGAATCGTCAAGGGCTCGGCCGAACCGAATCGCACCAAGGTCGGCAAGGTGACGCGCAAACAGGTCGAGGAGATTGCCAAGACCAAAATGCCGGACTTGAACACCACAAGTCTGGACTCGGCCATGCGCACCGTGATGGGCACGGCGCGCAACATGGGTCTGGAAGTGGAAGGGTAGGAGAACGCATGGCTAAGAAGCCTGGAAAAAACATCACCAAGGCGCGCGCGCAGATTGAAGCGCGTCCTTATAAATTCGCGGAAGCCGCGGAGGCCATCAAAAAAGCCCACTTCGTCAAGTTTGACGAAACCGTGGAGCTGGTCGCGAATCTCGGCGTCGATCCGAAGCAGTCGGACCAGATGGTGCGCGGGACCGTGGTCCTGCCGCATGGCTTGGGAAAATCCAAGCGTGTGCTGGTGATTGCCTCTGGCGAAAAAGTTCGCGAGGCGCAGGATGCCGGCGCGGATTTTGTCGGCGGCGAGGACATGGTGCAGAAAATTCAGGAAGGCTGGACCGACTTCGACGCGGTGATCGCCACGCCGGACATGATGCGCTCCGCCGGACGCCTGGGAAAAGTGCTCGGCCCGCGGGGCATGATGCCCAACCCGAAAACCGGCACGGTGACGTTTGAAGTCGCCCAAGCGGTCAAGGAAATCAAGGCCGGAAAAGTGGAGTTTCGCGTGGATAAGCAAGGCATCATCCACTCGCCGATCGGTAAGGTCAGCTTCGACGCGGCTAAGCTTGCCGAAAACGCGCATGCGCTGATCGGAGCGATTATTAAAGCCAAGCCCGCGGCCGCCAAGGGAAAATTCGTCAAGAAAGTCACGCTGACCTCCACCATGGGCCCGGGAGTAACGATCGACGAGGCGGAAGTGGAAGCCGCCGTCGCGGCCTAAGCGGGGCGCAAATTTCGCGGCGTGGCGCGGCGAACGCTGCATGAGGATTTGGAGCAGGCCATGAAAAAGCGCAGTGAAAAACAGGAAGATCTAGACAAACTGAAAAGCCAACTGGCCACGGTTTCGACCGTGATCCTATCCACTTTCCAAGGCATTACGGTGGAAAACGACAACAAGTTGCGCCGCGCCGTCGAGCAGGCTGGCGGGCACTACCAGGTCGTTAAAAACACGCTGGCCGAGCGCGCCGCTTCCGGCACGCCCATCGAGCCCCTGCTAAAAAATCTTTCGGGAACCAATTCCATCGCCTACACGGCGACCGATCCGGTATCCCTCGCCAAGGCGCTCACCAAAATCGCGAAGGACGTTCCGGCGTTTCAATTCCGCGCCGGAATCGTCGAAGGGCGCGTGCTTTCAATCGCCGAAATTCAGCAGCTTTCCTCGCTGCCCTCCAAGGAAGAATTGATCAGCAAGATCATGTTTCTGGTCAACGCGCCGGCGCAGCGCATCGCCTCCGCGTTGGCCGCGGTCAACCGCAACCTGGCCGTCACGGTCAGCGAAGCGGTGAAGGCCAACAAATTCGGACCGGGTTCCGCGCCAGCCCCGGTCGAGACGGCTCAATAAAGAATCTAATTTGCATCTAATGAGGAGAGGACACAGCAATGGCCAATAAGGTGGAAGCAATCCTGGAAGAAATCAAGGGCCTGACCCTGCTCGAAGCGGCCGACCTGGTCAAGAAGATGGAAGAGGCCTTCGGCGTTTCGGCGGCGGCTGCGGCTCCCGTGATGATGGCGGGGGGCGGTGCTGCGGCGGGAGCGGCTCCGGTCGAGGAGAAGACGGAGTTCTCGGTCGTGCTCACGGATGTGGGCGCGAACAAGATCAACGTCATCAAGGCGGTCCGCGAAGTTACCAGCCTGGGCCTCAAGGAAGCCAAGGACCTGGTCGACGGCGCGCCCAAGCCGATCAAGGAAGGCGTGAATAAGGACGAGGCGGCCACCATCAAGAAGAAGTTCGAGGACGTCGGCGCCAAAGTCGAAGTGAAGTAACGCTATTGAAGTGACCCAGCACTTCCGGCGCGAGGCGGTGCCGCTATACGGCGCCTGCCGCGCCCTGAGGGGTTTGCTTACGCAAGATTCAAAACGTGATTTGTCAACCTTGACTCGGTCCCGCCGGGACCCGGGGCGGCGGTGTCTGCCATGCCGCCTATCGGCGTTTCGGCCCAACCTTGCGAATTTTATGAGGTCCTAGCATGCCGAATGGAAACGGGAATCATCATATGCGAGAGCGCGAGCGGCTGGATTTTTCCAAGATCCGCAGCTCGATCCAAATTCCGAACCTGATCGAGGTTCAGAAGAATTCCTATCAGCGATTTCTGCAGATGGATTTGCTTCCGTCCGAGCGCGAAGACGGCGGCCTGCAATCGGTGTTCACTTCGGTGTTTCCGATTCAGGATTTTCGCGGCCTCTCGCAGCTGGATTTTGTGGACTACTCGATCGGGAACTGGGAGTGCAAGTGCGGCAACCTGAAGGGGCTGCACCACCTGCGCGCCACCTGCCGCAATTGCGGCGCCTCCGTCGTCACCAATCCCTATCAGACCGGCGACGTGCTGTGCACCAAGTGCGGCACGTTCAACAAAAACACGCCCACGTTTTGCGAAAAGTGCGGCGACCCGGTGGGCATGCAGCTCAAATACGACGTGAACGAGTGCCAGGAACGCGGCATGACTTACGCCGCGCCGCTCAAGGTCACCATTCGTCTGACCATTTACGACAAGGATCCCGACACCGGCGCGAAAAACATTCGCGACATCAAGGAGCAGGAAGTATTTTTCGGCGACATCCCCCTGATGACTGATAACGGCACGTTCGTCATCAACGGCACCGAGCGCGTGATCGTCAGCCAGTTGCACCGCTCGCCGGGCGTGTTTTACGAATCGGCCAACAACCGCAGCTATTTCCTCGGGAAAATTATTCCCTACCGCGGCTCGTGGGTCGAGTTCGAGTACGACACCAAAAATATTCTCTACGTCCGCATCGATCGCAAGCGCAAGTTCCTCGGCTCGATCTTCCTGCGCGCGCTGGGCATGAAGTCCAACGAGGAAATCCTGCGCACCTTCTACCAGGTCGAGCGCATCACCCTGCGCGACGGCGACCTGCGCTGGAACCTTTCCGAAGGCCTGATCGAACGCAAGCTGTCGCACGAAATCAAGAATCCCAAAAACGACGAAGTGCTGGTCGGCGCGCACAAGCGCATCACCGAAGCGCTGTACAAGGAACTGGTCAAAGCCAAGGTGCCCTCCGCGCACGTTTCCGTAGCGGACCTCGAAGGCGCGTACTCGGTTGCCGATCTTGTGAACCGCCAGACCGGAGAAGTTCTCCTCGAAGCCAACAAGCCGCTGACCGCCGAGATCTGGACTTCGCTCGCCGAAGCGGGCATTGCCAGCGTCGATATCTTTTTCCCCGATCGCGACGACGTCGGCGTGGTGCTCTCGCGCACGCTGGACAAGGACGCGATCAAGTCTCCGCGCGAAGCGCTGATCGAAATTTACAGGAAGCTGCGCCCCGGCGATCCTCCGACGCTCGAAACGGCCACGGCATTGTTCAACGGGATGTTCTTCGACCCGCGCAAGTACGATTTCAGCCGCGTGGGCCGCTTGAAATTCAACATCAAGTTCGGCCTGGAGACGCCGCTCAACACGCGCACGCTCGATGCCGCCGACTTCGTCGCGGCCATCCGCTACCTGATGAAGCTGCGCAAGAACATCGGCACGCTCGACGACATCGATCACCTGGGCAACCGCCGCGTGCGCGCGGTCGGCGAGCTCCTCGAGAACCAGTTCCGCATCGGCCTCGTGCGCATGGAGCGCGCCATCAAGGAAAAAATGTCGGTGTACCAGGAAATGTCCACCGCCATGCCGCACGACCTCGTGAACGCCAAGCCGGTCATGGCCGCGATTCGCGAGTTCTTCGGCAGCTCGCAGCTCTCTCAATTCATGGATCAGACCAATCCGCTCTCCGAAATCACGCACAAGCGCCGCCTCTCGGCCCTCGGGCCGGGCGGGCTTTCGCGCGAGCGCGCCGGTTTCGAAGTCCGCGACGTCCATCCGACGCACTACGGACGAATCTGCCCGATCGAAACGCCGGAAGGCCCGAACATCGGTTTGATCAGTTCGCTCTCCTGCTACGCGCGCATCAACGAATTCGGCTTCATCGAATCGCCCTACCGCAAGGTGAAGGCCGGGCGCGTGATTGACTACGTGATGATCGTCAACTCCGGCGAAAGCGAATTCAAGGCCGGCGAAATTATCGAGCGCGACAAAGTGGAAGCGGTGAACGAGGAACTGAAACGCCGCAAAGTCACCAACGACCCGTACTGCTTCTACCTTTCGGCCTGGGAGGAGGACCGCTACGTGGTGGCGCAGGCCAACGTGCCGCTCGACGAGCGCGGGCGCATCACCACCGAGCTCGTCAACTGCCGCCAGGCCGGCAACTTCGTCCTCAAATCGCGCGACGAAGTGGATTACATCGACGTCTCGCCGAAGCAGCTCGTTTCCGTCGCGGCGAGCCTCATTCCGTTCCTCGAAAACGACGACGCCAACCGCGCCCTCATGGGTTCGAATATGCAGCGCCAGGCTGTGCCGCTGATTCGCGGGGAAGCTCCGCTCGTCGGTACGGGCATGGAACGCGTCACCGCGCGCGATTCGGGCGCGGTGGTCATCTGCCGCCGCGACGGAATCGTCGACCAGGTCGATTCCGAGCGCATCATCGTCCGCGTCGAGTCCGACCACTCAGGCGTGCTTTCGCGCGAAGTGGGCGCGGACATCTACCAGCTCATCAAATTCAAGCGTTCCAACCAGAACACCTGCATCAACCAGAAGCCGCTCGTCCGCGTGGGCGACCGCGTCCGCCAGGGGCAGGTGCTGGCGGACGGGCCGTGCACCGATCGCGGCGAACTGGCCCTTGGGCGCAACGTGCTCGTCGCGTTCGTGCCGTGGCGCGGCTATAACTTTGAAGACGCCATCCTGGTGAGCGAGAAGCTCGTCAAGGACGACTACTACACTTCCATCCACATTGAGGAATACGAAATCGAGGCGCGGGACACCAAGCTCGGCCCCGAGGAAATTACGCGCGATATTCCCAATATCAGCGAAATGTTTCTGCGCAACCTCGACGAAAGCGGCGTGATCCGCATTGGCGCGACCGTGCGGCCGGGAGACATCCTGGTCGGCAAGGTCACTCCCAAGGGCGAAACAACGCTGACGCCGGAAGAAAAACTGCTGCGCGCGATCTTCGGCGAAAAGGCTGGCGACGTGCGCGACGCTTCGCTCTACTGCCCGCCTGGCATCGAGGGCACGGTCGTCGACGTGAAAATCTTCTGCCGCAAGGGCGCTGAAAAAGACGAACGCCACAAGGCCATCGAGGCCTCGCAGGTCTTCAAGCTGGAGAAGAACTTGTCGGACGAAATCCGCATCCTCACCGACGAGCGGCTGAAGCGGCTTTCCGTTCTTCTCGAAGGCAAGGCGCTGACCGCCGACCTGCACGACGAAAAGACCAACAAGCGCTTGATCACCAAGGGCACGGAGCTCACGCGCGACATCATCGAAAAAATCGCCACGCGCAACCTCAAGCGGCTGCGCCTCGCCGACAAGGATCCTCTGCTCATCGAGAAAATCGACGAGATTGAGGAGATGACCTCGCGCCAGATCGACGTGCTCCGCAAGATCACCGAGGAGCGCAAGGAAAAGCTGCGCAAGGGCGACGAGCTTCCTCCCGGCGTCATCAAGCTGGTGAAGTGCTACATCGCCATGAAGCGAAAACTGTCGGTCGGCGACAAAATGGCCGGCCGCCACGGCAACAAGGGCGTCATCGCGCGGATCGTTCCGGAAGAAGACATGCCGTATCTGCCGGACGGCACGCCCGTCGAAATCGTCTTGAATCCGCTCGGCGTTCCGTCGCGTATGAACGTCGGACAGATTCTCGAAACGCACCTCGGCTGGGCCTCCAAGGAACTCGGCCGCAGCGTGGCGCGCCTGCTCGACCAGAATAAAAAATCCGACGCGTTGCGCCGCTGGTTCCGCGAAGTGTTTTCCGACACGGCCATCTGGAAAACCCTGACCGACCTCGACGACGACACGCTGCTCGAATATGCCGACAGCTTCCGCGAAGGCATCCCGATGGCCACGCCCGTATTTGACGGCGCGCGCGAAGCCGAAATCCGGCACCTGCTCGAAGTCGCGGGCCTGCCGAACGCCGGAAAAATCACGCTGTGGGATGGGATGACGGGCGAGGAGTTCGGCCAGGCCGTCACCGTCGGATACATCTACATGCTCAAGCTCTCGCACCTCGTCGACGACAAAATCCACGCGCGGTCCATCGGGCCGTACTCGCTCATCACGCAGCAGCCGCTCGGCGGCAAGGCGCAGTTCGGCGGGCAGCGCTTCGGCGAAATGGAAGTGTGGGCGCTCGAAGCGTACGGCGCGGCGCACATCCTGCAGGAACTCTTGACCGCCAAGTCGGACGACGTCTACGGCCGCGCGAAAATTTACGAGGCCATCGTCAAGGGCGAGCCGGGCATCGAGCCGGGCGTCCCCGAATCGTTCAACGTGCTGGTCCGCGAGCTGCAATCGCTCTGCCTGGACGTGGAATTGATGAAACGCCAAAAAGCCGCGGAAAAACCGGCCGCGGATTAGCCTTGGCTGATTGTCGGATACCTCCGCGTTGCATTTAGTCCCGGAGGGACGACAAATCGTAGCCCACCGCGGAAGCGGTGGGAAAACGGCCCGAGGAAAGCCGGAAAGCCCCTTCAGGGGCGACACACGGAACGCAGCGACTAGGTAGTGAAGTTCACGAGTTTCTTTTTACTCCCGGCATGCCGGGATGGCTCCGATGAAATCCACCGGAGCAGGAGGGACATACCTTGTATCGAAGCAGCCCTTATGATCGTGCCAGTTTAATTGCAGATTTTGATTCCATCCGGATCAGTCTGGCGAGTCCGGAAAAAATCAGGTCCTGGTCGCACGGCGAAGTCACCAAGCCCGAGACCATCAACTACCGTACCTTCAAACCCGAGCGGGACGGCCTGTTCTGCGCGAAAATTTTCGGTCCTGTCACCGACTGGGAGTGCCTCTGCGGCAAGTACAAGCGCATGAAACACCGCGGCGTGATCTGCGACAAGTGCGGAGTGGAAGTCACCCTCAGCAAAGTCCGCCGCGAGCGCCTCGGCCACATCGAGCTCGCTTCGCCGTGCTCGCACGTCTGGTTTTTCAAGGGCCTGCCGTCCCGCATCGGCTACCTCCTGGACATCTCCATGCGCGATCTCGAGCGCATCCTGTATTTCGAGGGCTACGTGGTCATCGATCCCCTCGAGGTTCCCGGCATCAAGGAACGCGAGATGCTCCCCGAGGAAAAATACCGCGAGCTGCAAAAGGAATACCCGGGGCAATTTCGCGCGCAAATGGGCGCGGAAGCCATCAAGGAACTTCTGAAGCGCGTGGACGTCGAGAAACTCTCCGAAGAATTGCGCGAAAAAATGAAGGTCGACCCCAGCCTGCAGAAGCGCATCAAGTATGCCAAGCGCCTGAAGGTGGTCGAATCCTTCCGCAAGAGCGGCAACCGTCCCGAATGGATGATTCTCGACGTGCTTCCGGTTCTTCCGCCGGAGTTGCGCCCGCTTGTCCCTCTGGACGGCGGACGTTTCGCCACGTCCGATTTGAACGATCTCTACCGCCGCGTCATCAACCGCAACAACCGCCTGAAAAAGCTGATGGAGCTGCACGCGCCGGATGTCATCGTCCGCAACGAAAAGCGCATGCTGCAGGAAGCCGTGGACGCGCTCTTCGATAACGGGCGCCGCGGCCGCGTTCTGCGCGGCACCAACAACCGCCCGCTCAAATCGCTTTCCGACACGCTCAAGGGAAAGCAAGGCCGCTTCCGCCAGAACCTGCTCGGTAAGCGCGTCGACTACTCGGGCCGCTCCGTCATCGTGGTCGGTCCGGAATTGAAACTGCACCAGTGCGGCTTGCCCAAGAAAATGGCGCTCGAACTGTTCAAGCCGTTCATCTACCATCGCCTGGAAGCGCAGGGCCACTGCACCACCATCAAGCAAGCCAAGGAAATGGTGGAGCAGCAGGAATCCGTGGTCTGGGACATCCTGGAAGAAGTCATCCGCGAGCATCCTGTGCTGCTGAACCGCGCTCCGACACTGCACCGCTTGGGCATTCAGGCCTTTGAACCGACGCTCGTCGAAGGCAAGGCCATTCGCATCCATCCGCTGGTCTGCACTGCCTTCAACGCGGACTTCGACGGCGACCAGATGGCCGTGCACATTCCTCTTTCGCCCGAAGCGCAGGTGGAAGCCTCTGTCCTGATGCTCTCGGCCAACAACATTCTGTCGCCGGCCAACGGCCTGCCGCTCGCCGTTCCGACGCAGGACATGGTTCTCGGTATTTACTACTTGACAAAGGCTAAGCCCGGCGCCAAGGGCGAAGGCCGCGCCTTCGGCCACACCGAGGAAGTCGTCCTCGCGCTCGAGTCCGGCGAAGTCGAACTCCTCACGCCGATTCGTCTCCGCTACGAAGGCGAAATGATCGACCTTTCCGCCGCTTATGACGATCAGGACGTGCCGCACGCCGAATCGGTCACGCTGAAGCGCCAGTTCATCAACACCACCGTCGGGCGCGTGATTTTCAACGACCACTTGCCCCAGGAAATGCCGTTCATCAACGGCCTCATCAAGAAAAAGGGCGTGCAGCAGCTCTGCTATTACTGCTACCTGCGCTTTGGATTGAAACGCACCGTGCAGATGCTCGACGAACTAAAAGAACTGGGCTTCCAGTACGCCACCAAGTCCGGTATCTCCATCGGTATTGACGACATGGTTATTCCCGGCGACAAATTCTCGCTCGTCGAAAACACGGAGAAGGAAGTCGTCAAGGTGCAGCAGCAATACCTGGACGGCGCCATCACCAACGGCGAACGCTACAACAAAGTCGTGGCCATCTGGAGCGACATCACCGAAAAAGTCGCGGAACAGATGTTCAAAGCCATGGAGCGCCAGGACAAGGAAGGCGTCATCAACCCGATTTACGTCATGGCCGATTCCGGCGCCCGCGGATCGAAGCAGCAAATCCGCCAGCTTTCCGGAATGCGCGGCTTGATGGCCAAGCCCTCGGGCGAAGTCATCGAAACGCCCATCACTTCCAACTTCCGCGAAGGTCTGACCGTGCTGCAGTACTTCATCTCCACGCACGGCGCGCGCAAGGGACTCGCGGACACCGCGCTCAAGACGGCCGATTCCGGCTACCTCACGCGGCGCCTCGTGGATGTGGCACAGGACGTAATCATCAGCGAAATCGATTGCGGCACCGCCGACGGCATCTTCGTCGAACCGATCACCGAGGCGGGCGTCGAAGTCGAGCCGCTGCGCGACCGCATCGTGGGCCGCGTTTCTCTCGACAAGATCAAGGATTACGAAGGCAATATTATCGTTGACGTTAACCAGGAGATCAGCGAAGAGCTGGCCAACGCCGTTCAGGCCGCCGGCATCGAGCGCGTCAACATCCGCTCCGTGCTGACCTGCGAATCGCGCCGCGGCGCCTGCGCCCGCTGCTACGGACGCAACCTGGCCACCGGCCGCTTTGTAGAACTCGGCGAAGCCGTCGGCGTCATCGCCGCGCAATCCATCGGCGAGCCGGGCACGCAGCTCACCATGCGCACGTTCCACATCGGCGGAACGGCGACGCGCATCACCGAACAATCCAAGCTCGAGACCCGCAACAGCGGCTTCGTGCGCTTCATTGACATGAACGTCGTGCGCGGCCGCGGCGAGCACCTGATCGCCATGAACCGCAACGGCCTGATCGCTATCGTCGACGAAAAAGGCCGCGAAAAGGAGCGCTACCACGTGGTCTACGGCGCGCGCCTGCGCGTCGAGGAAAACCAACCCGTTAAGCTCGGCGAACTGCTTGCCGAATGGGATCCGTACACCTTCTCGATCCTCACCGAAGCCGGAGGCACGATCCAGTTCAAGGACCTGCAGCCCGGCATCACCATCGAAGAGCAAGTCGACGAAGTCACCGGCCTGTCGCAGCTGGTGGTCACGCTGCCTCCGGGCGATGAAAAACACGCGCCCACGATTCAGGTTCGTGACTCCGCCGGCCGCACCCGCAAGAAATATCTCATGCCTTCCCGCGCGCACTTGATGGTGCAGGATGGCGACGAGGTGCAGCCCGGAGACGTGCTGGCGAAAATCCCGCGCGAAACCACCAAGACCAAGGACATCACCGGAGGTCTGCCCCGCGTCGTCGAACTCTTCGAGACCCGCAAGCCGCGCGACCCCGCCGTCATCAGCGAAATTGACGGCGTCGTGAAATACGGCGAAATCAGCAAGGGCCTGCGGAAGATTTACGTCGAGAGCGAAGACGGCAGGACGCAGAAGGAATACTCCATCATCCGCGGAGTGCACATCAACGTGCAGGAAGGCGAACACGTCAAGGCGGGCGAGCCGCTGATCGACGGCCCGCTCAACCCGCACGATTTGCTGGCCGTGCTCGGCGAAAAATACACGCAGGCGTATCTGGTCAACGCCATCCAGGAGGTCTATCGCCTCCAGGGCGTCAACATCAACGACAAGCACATCGAGACCATCGTCCGCCAGATGATGCGCTGGGTGAAAGTGGAAGACGTCGGCGACACCGCCTTCCTCCTCGACGAGCAGGTGGACAAGTTCCGCTTCCGCGAGGAAAACGACCGCATCATCAGCGAGGGTGGACGCCCCGCCACTGGGCGCCCGCTGCTCCTCGGCATCACCAAGGCGTCGCTCTCGACGGATTCGTTCATCTCCGCCGCCAGCTTCCAGGAGACCACGCGCGTCCTCACCGAAGCCGCCGTCGCCGGCAAGGTGGATTACCTGCGCGGCCTCAAGGAAAACGTCATCATGGGCCGCCTGATCCCGGCCGGCACCGGCCTCGAGCGCTACCGCAACATCCAGTTGCTCACCGAAATGCCGCCTCCGCCTCCGCCCGAGGAGATCATGCCTCCCGCCGAGCTTTCGGCCGATGAAGCCGCCGCGCTCGACTTCCTGCGCAAGGA
>CAWEYA010000012.1:0-373257 GCA_963813185.1 uncultured Acidobacteriota bacterium | reverse complement strand
TTCAAAAGCGAAGCGATGTTGTACGCGAGGGCATAGGCGTCCAGGTCGTTGTGAAGAGGGTTGTAGCAGTATTCGGAATCGAGGCTGATTTCGATGTAATCCTCGGCCCGCTGGTGACGGTCGAGGATGTCTTTTGCCTTGCGGCAAAAATCGCCTTTCACTTCAAGGATCAGCCCGCCGATGCGCTTGTCTTTGTCGGCGGCTTTGTAGGCCAGAATCTGCTCCGCGAACGGAAGCATGCAGCAGGAAGTTTTGCCACTCCCAATAGCGCCCAAGATGGCGATTCCCGTGAACAAACCGCGCTCGGGAATCGTGAGCCAAGAGGGAGCCTTGGCGGGCACCGGCTTGCGCGGGTTGTGCACTTCGCCGACGACAAGAAAGAGGTCGTCTCTCTTACTGGGATCGGGATACTTGGGAAGGCGACCTGGCGAGATGGTGCGGCGCGCTTTCAAAGTGAAGATGTAGAGGCCGGAAAGCGCCGTCGAGCACACCAGGTACGGGGTGGTGAATAGGAGCGCGTAATAGAGGTATTTGAAGCTCAAGAAAGCGTGCGGAGCGCGCAAGGCAATGACACGAAGGAAGATTTGCTCATCGGGGAAAGGGTGCGTGTAAAACAGGAACGCTCCGGCGGCCATGGCGAGGATGGCCGAGATGAAGACGCGCGATTCGAGTGTTCTTTGCATTAGGTCCTCCCTCGCGCTTCGGTGGGTTGGGCTTTGTCGGGGCCGGGCTGTGCCGTGCGGCGCGCTTCGCGCCACTTTCGGTAGTCCTGGTCCCGCCAGAGCACTTTCTTCAGGACGGCATTGATGACGTGGTCGGCGTTGCTCTCGATGAACCGGGCATAGTCTTCGAGCAGTTCGTTGACCGGCTCTTCGAGTCTTACTTCCCGAGTCATGATCCCTGGTGCTTTCTTAACGAGCGGCATACTGTTCCTCCTCTGGTGATGTGTGTTTCTTCCGAACTCCCTGTCACCGTGGAAAAAACGGCCGGCACGATTTACCGTGCCGCAGGGCGGGAGCGACCCCATGAACTTTTTGGGCGGCTGAAAGCCGAAAAAGTGGGGTCGCTCCCGCCCGATTTGACGTTTTTTCCACGGTGACTTTCGCTTTCCCCGGTTTCGTATTTCTCCGGTTTCCAAGGACTTCGGATCTGTTGCGGGTGAAGAAGTGTCAATTTCAAAAAGTGCAGAGCGTAATTCTTACCTTCTTCACTCGGTATTCGCTGAATCCACGACAGGCCCAATCCGTTGCAGCAGAAACGTATCGAAGCCAACGCTGTGCTTCCTGTCATTCGTTCCAACCTCCTGCCGGATGCCGATTTCGCTGACGCGACCGTTTTTCCATCCGCGATACAGCCCTTCGAATCTTTCCCCGGTAAACCGGGCACGCGCATGGTTCCGAAAAATGAGGTCGGCATCCGTCACCGCACCGTACTGTTTTTCGTCCCAAGCTTTGCGCACGCGGAAGTAGTGAAGCAGATCGCCGGCGATGTCGGATTCGAGTGGAATCTTCACGAGGGAAGAAAAGATTTCCGTGGCCTTCCCGAAGTGCGAATCGGTACGGGATACATAGACCAGCCGGAACTCCGAAAGCTGTCGGAAAAGCGGGAGATAGCTTTCCAGATGGCGGACAAAATCCGTGAATGCCGCTGCACCTTCATGGATGTAGGTAAACGTCACCACAGGCGAGGGAGGAACGAAGAACATCGGGAACTTATCCACGAAATGCCGGACGGAAGTGCTGGAGGTCTTGCTACCTAAGTAGAGTCTGGCCGGAAGATAGTGCTTCTGGATGTTCAAAGTCCCGCAAAAGAAGCGGACTTTTTCTGGCTCGGTTTCAAGGTACTGATACCCCTCATTCAGGAGAACGAAATCGAGCATTCCGATGCGTCGCTGGATGTATTCGATTTCGTGTTCCCGGCGATTGCGGATGTTCTCGCGTTCGATCTGGCGATAGAGGCGGCGGGAGAAGAGGTGGTAGACCGTTCCGCTCTTCGGAAAGCATTCGGTTCGGGCGTGTTTCCTAGTGTGAAGTTTGCTCCAGAAGGTGGTCGTGCGCTTGCCCCAATGGGCAGAGGTGAAGGCGAGGAATTGACGCGCCACAAAGTAGCCGGAATGCGTCGCCACAATGTAGAGAAAGCGGGCTTCTGCTTCCGTGTAGCCGAGGGCTTTAAGAGCTTCGAGATGCGCCGGTGCGATGTTCATAGCGTGAGGATTCCTGCGGTGATTTCGCGTTCGTCGAGAACGCGGCGCAAACGCGATGCGTCTTCCGAACGCCCATAAAGCGAGAAGCCTGCGGCGGCTTTCTCCGCCATAGCCCGCGGCCTGTAGTCACGCGTGGCCAATTCCAGGTCCACGTGACGCAGTTCGAGTTCCGGGGTCTCGTACTCGACGCGCAGATCGGGCACGGGAATCTTTCCATTCACAACCTGGAGGTGGTGCTTTTCGGCGACTTGGCTCTTGCGGTCCGGGTCGTCTTTTTCCGGTCCCAGCAGGGCCAGATCGCGATTCAGATTCCGCTTGAGTTCATAGTCGAGGAGCACGCGGACCGGCCTGCCTCCGCTGCGCTCGATGCGGGCAGCCTCTTTCTGATAGAGCCGGTAGAGATCAGCGTCGTGTTTGACTTCGCGCGGCTTCACCAAGCCGTGGTAGATGGGCTGATCGTCGGGGAGTTGGTTCGTCTTCGTGAGAAGGCGGTGTCCAGCCTTGGTGAGCGTTACAACTCGCAGGGTCTTCTTCTGCGAGATTTCAACGGTCTTGTCGGTGACGAGAGACTGCCGCGCAAGTCCGCGAATGTCCTTTTCCATCCGTTCGCGATCTCCGCCGTAGGCATGCTTTGCGAGGTCCGTCACGGCGATCACCCGGAACTTGCCGATTTCCTTCAGGGAGTGCATCTCGGAATCGCGGAGGAGATACGCGCGGTCACGGACGTAATACGCGCGTGGGGAAGCACTCCGTTCGTCGCGGGTGGAATGCTGTTCCCGAGCTTCGGTGCTATCGCCACGGCCAGGGGCTTCCGGCGTGGAATTCCTACCGTCTCGTGCATCGGGAGGTGTTGCTCTGTGCTGACGGACGGAGCGGCGCGTGGACGAGTCGCGGGTGTCCAGCGTGTCTTGCGGATCGTGGGAAAAGGCGTCGCGCGACACTAGTTGAAATCCTCCTCGTTTACGGGAGCGGGCATGTCCGCGTGGCTGACGTTGAACTGCTTGTCGAGGTGCGAGAGTTTGCGCCCGGTATTCTTGAGGAAGAAGCGGCGGCTGATGGCGAGCGCAGCGCCAAACAGGTTCACAAAGAGGACCGCGAGGAAGATCAGAATCGTTGTTCCGTAGGTGTGGTACAGGACCGCTTTGTAGCGGGCCATGAACTTCAACTGGTCGAGCAGCCAAAATCCGTAGCCCAGCAAGATGACGATGGTGAACAGCAGTGCGTTGGCGATCATCGAGAATTCCTCGGTTTCAGTGAGAGTTTTCCCACAAACCTTGTGCGTTTCCGGGAGCGGGCGGAAAGCGGATAGCAACGGAGGCCCTCCAGAAGCGCGCCGGGGTATCCGGTAGCGAGGACGAGCGGATGGGAAGTGGCGTGCGTGGGGAGAAAACTTTCGTGGCGGGGACTAGCGTGGCGTGCGGAGGTTGGGCCGATGTTGCGCTGCGTCCGCCCGCGACCTCTTCGGTTTTTCGTGTGGACCCGGATTCTCATTTGAACGCCTCGTCTTCGCGGAAGTAGGTAATGGTCATTCCGAGCGGGTTGATCGGAATCAATTCGTTGGGCACATGGGATTTGAAAAGGAAGACAAAGTTCGCGGTGTAAAGATCGCGTTTCAACTCGCTGTGGTCGGCGGGCGAGTAATAGACCATGTAGAAGTCCACGCGCGCGCGGAAGGGTGGGGTTTGCATCTCTTCGAGCGCGACTTTCTTTACGTCCACATCGATCTCGGGTGCTGCGGTATTCGTGATGAATTTCTTGATGATGTCGTCCTTGCGGTAGGCGTCGAGAATGCCGTCGGCGAGCTTGCCATCGAGGAAGTACAAGGACTTCGAGAAATCATCCTGAATCGTGTAGCGGTTGCGGCGATAGTAGAGGGCGCAAAACTCGGACAGGAAATACTTCGCTTCCGCGTCCTGCGGCTTGTATTCAAGGTTGTGGTAGTTGATGGCCTCGGCGCGACCCAGATCGTCGATGCGGATGACGAGCGGGCGGAAGTTCTGGAAGGTGCGGATGGTCCTGAGGTCGATGAGCGCGAGCGCCACACAAACGATTGAGAGGAGTGCGAGGGCAATCTTGAGATAGGTATTCGTCACCATGGGATCACCGTACTGTTCGAGATAGAGCCGCTTGGCGTCATGGAATGTGGGATCTCGGTCCATCACATCACCCTGTTGAGCACTGCGGCGGGCGCATCCAATAGGCCTGCGGACGACCCTCCAGCCGTGCCACTGAAGATATGGTTTGTAAGGGAAGGGATTTTCAGGAGGACATAGATCGACGCGAGAAACGTAATAAAAAGGACGGGAAACCAGGCAATGAGTTGGACGGTGGAAAGAGTGCCTGGCGGCGGGAGACGGAGAGCGCCCAGCATGAGGTTTCCGATGATGTACACCACGGCTGCGGCGATGACTTGGTAGAAGGCGTATTGAATGAAACAGCGGAACCAGCCCCAGAAGAGCCACTCCATCTTTGGAACGATGAAAAATGGAACGAAAACAGGCCCTACCAGCACGCAAACCGCGGTAGCGATGAATCCGTAGGCGATGACTACAATCGCTATGGCCTGGGCAGCGGCGAGCAGGATCGTGACGATGATGTAGATAGCGGTTCCGAAAATATCTCCCCAACCGGGAGAATCCATGCGAGCTTCGAAGTTGGCAACCTGCGTGACCACGGTTTGGAGTTGCGCCTGATCGATCTGAGTCGAGAGAAACTGTGCTTCGTTGGTAACGAGGCTGTGAAAGCTGGTACCAATGCCGGGGATGGGCGTGCTGTAGTAATTGACCATCGCGAAGCCAAAGCTGATGGTCAGAAGCAGGCTCGCAAAATGATCGAACTGGAAGGAAGGTCTGCCGCTGGCGGAGGCGAGAGCAGATTTGATTCCGAACCAAGCCACGAGGATGGTGGCGAAGGACCGGAAAAGATTTTGGCCCATTGCGTCGAAGAAGCCGAGGTTCTGGGTGAGCAAGTTGTTGATCGCCTGAAAAATGTACTGCAGGAAATCGGTCTGCATTGCTGTCAGCTCCTTCGACGCCGGGCATCGATAAGCGCACGCCTACGGCATGCGGAAGTTTTGAAGTGAATCGGTGATCGTTCCAGTCACCTGAGCGATGTTGCCGGCCATGCTCGCTTGGCGACCGATATCGGTGTTAATGGCGTTGGTGGTTGCGTCGCGCTGCTGCTTTGCGAGAATGGTTTGCTGTTCCAGAAGCGACGCGAGGAGTTTGTTCGAGTCCTGGACGGTACGGAGAGTCAACACGCCCGCCGCATTGATCTTGTTCAGGACGGAGACTTCGCTGTTGAGACTTGAGTCACCCGAAAATGAATCTTGTTCGAGGTTTGCGATCTGAGTCTGGACATTGTTGGCAGTGCCACGGATCGAACCGATGGTGGCCATCGCATTCATGTTTGCGCCGTCCACGAGTTGGATGGACGCGTACTGGGACTGAACGCGCCCGAGTTCCGAGGCGTCCATTCCCGAGAGTTCGTACGGGTCGTACTGAGACAGCGGGGTTGTGGCCTTCAAGTAGCCGGTGTTGATGTTGGGAAGCACGCCGGTGTTGATGCCATTAATCCACGAGACTGTGTTCCCGAAGGTGTTCAACGAGGTCACATTGCGCCATTGCGAAAATATCGCGCGGTAACGAGCAGGCATGTTTTTGACGAACTGCGCCATCTGTAGAGCAAGATTGAGTTGGCCGGTGATTTTCGCGTAGCTCTTCTGTAGTTGAAGCAGGTGCTGTTGGAGCTGGTAGTAGCGTTGCAAGGCGTTCTGGTAGTTGGTTGGGTCGTAGACGATCCCGCTCCCGAGTTGCGCGGTAGCGGTACCAACTCCGAGTCCCAACACGAGTAAGCAAATCAGAATCTTTCTTTTCATTGGACTGCTCTCCTTTTTGCCTTCAGAAATCTGAAGGCATCTTGTGGTTGTTGTAATCGGCCAACGCGAGATCGCCCGAAAGATAGACTTTGACTCGGTGTCCTTCCCGGATGGTCACCGTGGGCATGATGTTTAGGAACTTCTCGAGAATCTGCGCCGAAGACTGCGCGGTGCTTTGCGCGAATCCCTGGCGCATGAGGTCGGCGCTGGACGCGTTGAGGGAACCAGTGGTTCCCGTTTCCGCAACGGCTCCGAGAGCGCCAACCGCCAGCGACACTCCGAAGATGCGGAGATAGTGGTTGTTGACCTGATCCCGCAACCCGGTGTCGCCGATTTGGTTGAGGCCCTTGAATTGATCGAGGTTGACGGAATACCCGTCGGGCATGAGCACGCGATGGAACACGACGGCCAGACGTGTCTGGCCGAAGGTGTCCACCTTTTTCGTTTCACCCAACAACTTCGAGCCTGCCGGAATCAGCAGGTGCTGGCGGTCGTTCGAATAAACGTCGGTTGAAAGCAGGCACTCGACGGGACCTGCAAAGCCTCCGTCGAGGCGGTTGATGAGAACGGTTTCGAGAATGGTTCCCTCAAAGAGTACGTAAGTTTTTCCTGCCGCCGCATTGGCGGAGCCAGCCAACACGGCGGCAGGATTTCTGGTTTCCTCCTTTCGATCCTTGGTTTTTCCCGCGAAATCATTGCTGGCTGGCACGGGAGAAATCGGGTTGGACTGCATCTGTTTCAAGAGTTGCGCGACCTGAGGGGAGTCGGGTCCCACGGGGACGAGGCTCTGGGCGGCAGGATCTACTTCGGGTTCAGGCGCTGGCGCGGTTGGCGGAGTTAGCGGAGTTTTGCGGTAGGTCAGAGCGACATTCGAAGCAAACAGCGACACGTAGGCACGTCTCTTCCGCTCCGCCTGAATAGGGTCCTCCGCTCGCTGGTCGGGCGGGTTACCGGACGCGCTTTGCTGCTGGTATTGTTGCGAATCTTGAGGGCTTGCACCGAGCAACCGAGTTTGCTGGGCAAGAGCGGTCTGCGCGACAAGTTGCTGGCGCTGCAAATCCTGGATGCGGTTCTGCATTTCGGCAATCTTGGTTTCGTTAACTTCGAGGGGTGCCTGGACCAAAGTGGCGGGCGACGCTGCTTTGGTTGGCGTTTGCGGCTTCTTTCCCCCGGT
The DNA here is from genome assembly GCA_963813185.1 of uncultured Acidobacteriota bacterium. Taxonomy (GTDB): domain Bacteria; phylum Acidobacteriota; class Terriglobia; order Acidiferrales; family UBA7541; genus Palsa-360. The sequence continues at coordinate 366,003 of CAWEYA010000012.1, read as the reverse complement.
CAGCCACATGATGGCGACCATGAGAAACGCGAGGCCGATGAGAAGCCAGGACTGGACGTTCTTCGGCAGAAGGCCTTGGGGTTTCTGCGCTTTGTCCTGAACTTGTGCGGGTTGGTTCGGTTGGTTCATCGTCGGCTCCTCAGTTCGCGGAGACGCGGCGCGCAAACGGCAGTTTCTTTTTGCCGACCGCGAGGTAGCCGGTGTCGATGATCTTGGGTGCGATGTAAACGCCGTTCTCAAACTGAAAAGAGATCAAGTTGGGCTTGCCATTCTTGATTTCATACAGAGCGGGCTTTTCCCGCGCGGCGCACTTGATGTAGGTGAACGCGTCGTCGTGGTAGATGGCGGAGACCAGGAACGGCTCGCGGCCAGCTTTCGAGTCGAGCGAGTAGTCGAATTGGAGTTTCGTGGCGTAACTGGAGCGGAAATGGTTGAGCTGCTCGGTGGACTGGGCTTGCGCGGCGTGGATTTGATCTGCCGTCTGGGAGCGGAGCGTTTCCAATTCCTTCTTGTATGCTTCCGCCTCGCCAGCGCTTACATATCCACGCAGCCCGGTGTTCACCGCGATGCCCGAGCCTTCTTTTGGCTCAACGAAGATTTTCAGATCGGGTTCGGCATTCGGTTGGTTGCTGATTTCGGTCAGCAAGAACGAATAGACGTGGCCGCTAGCGGTGATGAGATTCAGGTTGCTGCGGATGCCAGCCTGGGCCGGGTGGACGTAGCAGAGATTGTGCGCCCCGTTGATGACCCAGAATTCTTTGTCGCCGGTGGTGAAATCGAGAATCTCCTCGTCATCGGGAAGGACAATGAGCGTCGAGAATCGGAGCTTGGCGCGGACGGGGATAATATCTTCCTTCGAATACTTCACGACGCGCGCCGCTGCTTCCGTTGCGGCGTGCGTGGGCGAAGCGTGGAAGAAGGCTGCGCCCACCACCAGGACGGCGAACACCCGAAAGAAAAAGCTGCGCAACTGAGTGTGAAACATTTGTTTCATTGACTTGCTCCTTTTGAGAGTGATTGGTGTTGCTGGGAACCTTTGCCGCGACCGGAAAAAAGCACGACAGACCACTGGACGCCGAAAATGATTGCGGTGGCGAATCCCGCGAGCGCGAGGGGCAGGAATACATAAAGCTGGTCGCTCTCCGCCATCCACGATTCGAGGGAGCAATGAGCAATCACGGCTGTCCTCCCGCGAGCACTTCCAGACCTCGCTCAAAGCCGTAGGTCTCGAAGGCCTCTTTCCGTTTCTTGTTGTCGTAAGGGTCGTTCGTATAGAGCCAATAGCTTTTGGCGTCCACGGTGAGATTGGCGACCTTCGCCAGCTCCGGCGTCTTAATCAGGAATTGCTGCTTGGGGATAAGGCCCGAGATCAGCTCGACTTCGTTTTCGTTCAAGTGAAACTGGCGGCGGTAGAGATCGCGGTCCATGTCGGGGTTCGCGAGGAAGATTTTGGTGGCGCAACTTTCGATGATTACGTCGAGGATGTCCGAGCGCTTGAGTTCATCGAGGGATTGCGTCGAGAGGATCATCGCGGCGTTGTGCTTCCGCCACGTCTTGAGGGCTTCGACGACGTACCGTTGAATGCTGGGATTCTTGAGGAACACCCACGCTTCATCGATGAAGAAGGCTTTGAAAACGGATGAGATTTGGCGGTCCGCGATGACGGCATTGGCGCGATGCAGGATATAGAAGAGCAGCGGTTCGAGAAGTTCCGGGTACTGACTCATGCGCTGGAAGTCAAAGCACTGAAAGCGGGAGAACGAAATCGTGTCCTCGGTGTTGTCGAAGAGGAATCCGAACTGGCCGCCACGGGTCCATTTGGAGAGGCGGCTAGCAACGTCGTGCCCGAGCGTGTTCGCCAGCACGCTCAGCGTGCGCAGCGCCGGGTCCACCGCGTAGAGGTTCTCGACTTGGTGGAAGAGGTCACGTTCGGTGGCAGGATCGAGCTCGCCCGCCCTCTGCCCCTGAATCAACACTTTCAGGAAAAGAGCGAGGAAATCGAGATTTTCCTTCGTTGGTGGCAGCGAAAACGGGTTGATCTTGAAATCCTCGGCTTCCAGGCCGACGCGAACATACGAGCCGCCGAAGAGCTGCGTGAGGCTTTCAAAGCTCCCGCCGAGGTCGAAGATGAACGTGTGCGGGTCGTACTTCTGGAGATTGGTGATGAGGAAATTCAGCAGGAACGATTTTCCAGCGCCCGTTCGCCCGAGAATCATGGTGTGTGCCACATCGCGGTAATGGAGATTTAAGAAGTAGGGGGTATGGTGGTTGGTCTCAAGGACCGCGAGATATTCCTGTCGGAGATGGCTATTTCGAGGCTCGCCACAGTGAAGGGTGAAGAGAAACGAGAAATCCGCGTAGTTGGTGTTGAGCAGATACAGCGAACGCAGGTTGAAGACGTGGTTGCCGGGAACCGCCGCAAGAAAGGCGTTTAGAAGGTTGTATTTTTCTTCATAGAGCTGGGCGTCGTGGACGCTGAAAACTTTATAGAAGTCGGCACATGCCCGGTCCACTTTGGCCATGTCGAGGTCGTAAATCACGACGGTGAGAGAAAACTGGCCAAAGTAATTCCCGTGTAGCTCGATCTCCTTGATGCCTTCGCCGAGTTCCCTGACCTGGGATTCCTTGGAATCGTCGAGCAACACATCCTGTGTAGCCGCGTCGTTCATGTTGACTTGGCTTACGAATGAACGCTTGGTGTTGTGAAAGTGGCGGCGCTTGGTCTGGATGACCCGGCGCATCTTGCCGGAATCTTCCTTTTTCCATTCCGTGACGACGTAATAGTTCGCTTCCACTTCAAGCAGTCGTTTGAAGATAAGGGGGAAGCTCTGGGCGGAAGGCTCCTTGAGCGTCAAGACCTTGACGTAGTAGTCGTCCACTCGCAGATGCCCGCGATGGCATTCCACGGGCGATTCGGGGAGGTAGTAGTCGAGGAAGGTGTCGTATTTGAGCTTGGCGAGATCGAGTTTGTCGGGATGGAAGTTGAGCGTCTTCTTCAAGACGCGGAAGGCTTCCTGTTTGTCGAGCATCCGAACAGCGAGGAAGTCGCTGACTTGGAGGATGAAGCTGCGGGCTTTCTGAAGCAGCGCTGCCTGGGCATTGCTGACGTGCTGCCCAAGAACGACGACCTGCTTCTGACCAGAAAAATGCGCCCGCAGATCGGCAACGGCTTTTTTCGGATTCTTGGGAAACTCGGCGAGCGCGCTTCCGAGCTTGGCTGAAGTCTGAAATCCGTGGTACAGCACCACGTAATAGACCGACAGGGAAAAGAGCGTGTCGGCCTTGCTGCCGAGGTAGGCGATGCGATTTTTGATCGCGGTGTCTACGATGGGGTTGGCGTAGAGCTTGTAGGGGATGGTCTCGTTGTTGCGTTTGAAGAGGTATTGGTAGAGGCGGTAGTTTTCGTCGAAAAGCTTCAGCGCCGACTCAAGGCGCTTCGTGAAACCGTCAATCGAAGCGCCGTCGAGACACTCGTAATCGACGCCGCGAACTTCGAGGATGACGCCGACCTCCCCGCTCTTGGTGAGAAAAACGTGCGGACCGATAAAGCCGTAGAGGTTGATTAGCTCACTGAGAGAGCCGGTCTCGTTGTAATTCTTGAAGATTCGGCTAAGTCTGAGCATGGCCATCCCTTCGGATTCGAATGGGGCTGAACTTCATCGGGTCGTATTGCGCGCGGAGCCTTGCGGCCGTCAGAAGAAATCGCAGAATCTGCGGGTCGGTCTGAGTGGCCCAGCGGGCCAGGAAGTAGAGCAACAAAAATATCAGCAACCCGCCGAACAAACTGTTGAGAAGGTTGAAGGTGGCCGCGCCCAGGCACATGGCGAAGAAGAAAAGCTTTCGCTCGGCCCCGAGGATCGTCAGTGGCCGGGATAGTGTCCGATGCACTCTGTTGATTCGTCTTGTTTCCGCCATATGCTTCCCCTTCGGGGCGTGCGTGATTCAGTTGCCAGGAAAGAGCCACGACAGGAAATTCACTGCGGCGATGGCCATGCCGACGCCGAAGAGCACGCCGGCAAGTACACGCTTCGAGCCGCCTTCACCGAAGGCGAAGGTGAGGCCGGCCACGACAATGGCAACGAGCGAAAGACCGCGAGCGATGGTGCTGGTGAACGCCTGCTGCAGCACGCTAACGGCGTTTTCCCATGGGGAAGTTCCTTGAGCGAAGGCCGGAGCGGCGAGGAAAAGTGCGAAACCAAGGGTGACGAGCGGGAAACGCAGCCAAGAGCTGCGCGCGTATCTGCAAAGTAATCGCTTCATGTTCGTGTTCTCCCTGACTCTTCCGAGTCTCAGAAATGGGCCGTTGAGAGGGAGTCCGCGCTAGCAGCGGCTGCGGGAAGGAAAGCGGATGGCGATTGATGGGTCGGCTGTAAGCGCCGGTTCCTGGACTTCCCCGTCCAGGCACACTTGGAGCGTGCGCTCCATGTACAGCGTTGTCCCACAATCGCGACCGTCCCCTCTAGCGGGCCGTACGCGACACAGAGCGAAACACCGAAGGAATCGGTTGCGCCCTGTCCGCGGGAGTTAACCGGCGAGAACTCCCCTCATCTATATAGAGGGGTTTTGCGGGCAAAATCTCTCCAAGAATTTTCCACTCTTGTGCATTGGACTTCCTATAGCTTGGCAGATCTGCGCGCTTTCCGAGTGGAGCGTTTCGGCTTCAGTCGTCGGAGGAAGCGGCTGAAGATCCGATAACACGGAGAACAGAAGCTGATGTGGGCGAGTACGGTATCGTCTACGTGTCCAGGATGGAAGGCCAACTTACTCAGTGCTTCGTCTGGAGGGCATCCCTTGCGGCTCGGATTCGGGAAGTCCTCCGCGAAATGCCTTCTTCCCAGTTCCAGAAAGCGCTTGTCGTTGGCGAGACTGTGTCGAGGTTTCTTTGCTTTAGTGTTTGTAGCTGGCAAGGATCAGAGTCCTCCTCACCCCTTCTGTCTTGTTTTCCTTAATGTTTTTCGCGCCTGTTCGAGACTTTTCTCGAATCGGAGTTCTGCCGCGTGAGCAGAAATGTTGAATTCTTCACCGATCTCTTTCCACGAAAAACCTTCAAGGCGGCGGAAGGCTATTTCGCGGGCCACTTTACCACAACTTGCCATCACTTCATCCATAAGCACGGCGGTTTCCAATTTGGCCGCCTCGTTCCACGAAATTCCGCTTCCGGCATGTTCTCTGAGGGACTTCTCCAATACCTCCTCTTTTCGCTTTGCTTTACCCACTATTCTGATGAACGTGCGAAACAGGTATGCGGCCAGGTTGCTAACGGAAGGGCCACCAGCACTCCTTTTCTGTTCGATTGCCTCAGACACCGTGGCCGCTGCCTCTTCGAAGAAACTCACGGCCAAGGCAGGATCACCAAGCAGCTTTTCTGCGTAAGAGACCGAGCGCGGGCCAATCTCCAGTGCAACGGAAAGTACGGCAGGGTCGATCTTTCTTCCCAGGCGGTCAACAGAGTTCAGCAAGAACGGTGGACTGGACGTAGTTTCTCGCTGTGGGTGCATGGGGACCCATCTCTTACCCGCCGCGAACCTTTTGCAGGTTTGGATGTCACGACGGGACCGATGGTTTCCCTCGAAGTTATTGATTCGATAGTACTTTAGTACTACCTTCGTACTAGCGCGGTTTTTGCTGATTTTCGTCTAACCTTTGACTCGGCAACCCCGCCACGAAGACTAAGAAGGCGTGCGACGGTTGTCCACGGTGCGGAAGGATCAAGCGGACCGGCTCGCAGCGTAGCGCGGGGCTCAGATTTTCTTATGCGGCTTGAGCCCGCAGGCGTTCGTTTGCAACGTCGTAGTAACGAGGGTCAAGTTCGATGCCGATGAATCGGCGGCGTTGCTCCTTGGCTGCCAGCAAGGTGGAGCCGGAGCCACAGAACGGGTCGAGAACGACATCGCCAAGCTGCGAGAAACACTGAATCAGCGGCGTGAGAACGCAGAGCGGTTTTTGCGTCGGGTGCAATCTGTTGCCGGAGTATTTCCATTCGAGCACATCGGGAATCCGCTGCGCTGGTTGCGCCGGATTGCCCTTCGCAAGCAGATACGCGTTCTCGTGGTGGTAGCGCAGAAACCGCTCCGTTGAAGGATACTGCTTCGTGAACGTCAAGTGCCCGGCGAGTCTGAATCCGGCCTCGCGCCACGCTGCGATGAATTTATCCGCTTGGTGCCAGCCATAGAAGCTGATGCAGAACGAGTCACGGCGCAGCACGCGGAAGATTTCGGCGAACGCCGGTTTCAACCAAGCGGCATCGCCATCGTTCGCGAGTCTCCGACCGTCACGCGAGCAATAGTGTGCGAGATACGGCGGATCGGTGAGCACGAAATCAACGCTGCAACTGCGGAACCGCCGCATAACTTCAACGCAGTCGCCTTGCAAAACGGTATTCGGCTGCGGCTCGCTGACGAATTGTTGGCTCTGCTCTATATTCATTTTAGTTCTCTCCTTCGTGTCGGGATTTGCTTCCTTCACTCGAAGACGAGGAACAAATACCGACACGGAGAGAACTCCGTGCGGAGGCGTTGCTGGTCCGGGCAGACGCGGGTGGCAACGCGAGTGACAGGAGGGGTGTTTACGACTGGCGCGAGAGTTTGCGAGCGGAGGCCCGGCGCGAAGCGCGACACGTTAGTGCCAGAGACCTACAACGCCAAAGCACATTCCCGGAGGAGCAAACATGAAGGCGAGGCGGGGTGCCGTCTCAATAGATGCGCGCGGCCCTGCATCAGAAAAAAACGAAAGCTACATTGTTGATGCTGCCGCGATATAGGTGGGGGGCTTTACTAAAACGGATTGTCGAGCCCCCTGCCCTGCCATCCCTGGTTGGTGAGCGTCAGAGCAAGGTTCATCTCTGTCTTTCCGGCTCCATCGATTGCCAAAACGATTCCAGGAAAAACAGTCTGAACGTCTGGGCTCTTCGCCCAGTCAGCGAGATTCTCGATCTTGTACGTATAGAAAACTGACACTTCTTTGGAGTCGCCAGCGGCATTTGGCCCCTCCCACTTGACGATTTTGTCCAGTGCTTGCTGTCCAAAGCAGAGGTCCCCCTGCTTGCCCTTCGTGCCAACCAAAGCTAGAGTCTGTCTTTCACGGTAAAACTTCTTGCCGTCTTCAGTCAATTCGTACCGAAGAACTTTTGCCTTGACTGGGCGGGTGCTCAGCGGCGGTGTGTATTCGGTTTCCGTCTCGTGAGAGCGCACTAAGCCAGCTTTCTCTAGGGCGGCCATTTCCGCTGCCGTACCCATACCGCTCCGGCGCTCGGCTTCATTGAGATCGACCGGCCACGCCGACGGAATGCCGAGGCAAAGCTGGCCCTTCTTGGCGAGGTAAGAGTTCAACGCTTCTGAGAAGTTCTTCTCGTTAGCGTCTTTCTTGCTTGCACAGCCGATCAGCAGCATAACGCACAGAAACATCAACCAGCGGAGGCTCTTTTTCATGGATTCACCCCCTTGATATCCGTAGATGTAGAAAGCGGTTAGAGCGTTGCTATCGGCGAAGGGATCGATGGCGAAAAATTGAGAGCCTGGGTTATTACCCTCTTTATTGTCCCTTCTTAAGGGTATTACCCTTTCTCCGCCAGTGCGCTGAAGGACTCCTAAGCGGGCGGCGCGGAGGGTACCTCCGCGCCGATTGCGTTGAGAATCTGCGTAGCGGTTTGTTGGATGTGTTCTAGACTTTCTGTCAGAAGTTTGGCGTCCCCCTCGTAGAGTTGGATGTAGTCCTGCGCTGCCGAGCCCGTCTCAAGTCCGATGGATTGACAGACGACGAACGCGACGGCCTCGGCCTCGGTTTCGCGGCTACGTTTCGAAGTGCTGCTACGGCGCTCGTTGCGGTGCATCTTTTCATGCGCGACCTCATGAACGAGCGTTGCAAACTCTTCTGCGGGAGACTGACCTGGGAGCAGAGTAATCTTGCCGTCCGCAGAGGTCCCCCGCGCCGGAGCGATGTCCTGCGAGTATTCGAGTGTGATGCCTTGCTCTGTGACGAAATTGCCGAGACGCGCGCGGTACCCGCTAGGATCGCCGCTCACGCCGCCGATTTCAGGGAGTTCTTGGCCGTCTGTCTGGCTGATGTCAAACACGTACGCCGCGCGGAAGCCGACAGCCGTTGATGATTCATCGGTTTCGTTTTGTTCGGCGCTTTCATTCTTCCGCCGAACAATCGGAGCGAGAATCAAGATGCCTTTCTCGCCTTTCTTCACGAATCGCCCAAGCTTGTGCCAAGTGTTAAAGCCAGCTACATGCGTGGCTGTTGGCTTCTGTGATGCGATGAGCATCACGTTTCTCAGACTGTAGCGATGGAAACGGCTAATCGCTGCAAGGTATTGCGTCAGCGTTTCGCTCCGGCCCTCGTTGAGTGCCGTAATGAGTTGCTCGATTGCGCTGTTTGTGATTTGTTTGATTTGTTCTGATTTCATGTTCCGTTCTCCTGTGAGGTGATTTGGTTCCTTCACACAGGAAGAGGAACCAAAGCACCGCGCCCACAGGAGGACGGAAAGGGGAGGTTATGCCTTAGGAGGCTGGAGCGGATGGCAACGGGTGTGACAGGAGTGTAGTCAGCGCCTGGCGCAGCCGTGTGCTAGCGAAAGCCGGCTCTAATAGCGTTCGTAATGATTCTATTTGGCCTGAAATCCAATAGGGATCTGCTCAATGGCTTGTCCGAGGGGTGACGGGTTACAATCCGGACTTCAGTGAGCGACGCACGAATTAGGTTAGCGTCAAGAAGATGTGGAGAGGATTTCGATTTGAAGAAATCGCTCGCCATGCCTAACCAGCAACGGTTTCTGGCCCTGCTCCGACAGGCCCTAGAAAGCATTCGGGAGGAGCGATTTTTTCAAGATGAACGGGGCTTTCAAGGTGCTCTCCTTCAGGAATTGAGTCAGCGGGTCGCACATGGCGCGTTTCCAGGAGATCCCATTATCGAGCAGGAGTATCAGAAACGCCTGCCTCTGCATAAGATCAGGATTCGGCCGGATATCATCATTCACGTTCCGTTTGAAAGGGGGGTTGCAGAAGAACGAGATGAGGGGAATTTTGTTGCGATGGAGCTGAAACGGCGTGCCACAGCCAAGAGGGCCAAAGAAGCGTTTGCGAACCTCGCCAAAATGAAGAAAGCGCTCAAATATCCGCTAACCATCTTCGTCAACATCGATTCCGACCAAACGCACTCCGCGCTTTGCACGAAGAGCATTGCCGACCAGACTGCGTGCTTTGCTGTCCGCTTAGAAGACGGAAGATCCGTTGTGCGGTTGGAAGAACATGGCCAGCGCTAGTCTCAATCTAAGTGCGGACGACATTACATGGGTCAAAGCTCATGCTGCGGAAGTGACGCAGGCGTTCGAGCGCGAGTTCGATGCTGCGAGGGACCGATTCAAGGAAGGTCAGCTATTGCACGACCGTTTCAATGCGGCAATCGACTCGGTTCTGAAAAACGGCAGAGGACATTTCAGCGCCGTTGACGAAGCCCACAACGAGATCTGTATCGCAAGTGCGCTGCTCGCCAATACGCGCCTGCGATTCGTGCGCCTGGAGTGCGAACCTCCGCTGCCCGGCTGCGCCAAGACGATTGATTTCCGGGCGACGGCAGATAACGGGCAGATCGTATACGTTGATGTGAAGACGATAAAGCCTCAGGCTGCCGACAGGTGGGATCAGTTCGAGAAGGCGATGAATGAGGGTTGGATCGCGGACAACGTGCATGTGGTCATTGCCGAGGAATGGCTCGGAGGGGAAATCTGGCATGCGTGGTTTGCAGCGAGAGCCAGGATGCTGGAGTACACGCTCGAACTGGAGCAAAAGATTGCCGACGGCCATCTAGCTGGAGGAAATACGCTGTTCGTCTTGGCGCTGTGCAGCGACGGGTTTCGATGGCAGCAAGACGGGCTGGAGGACTTCGTCAGCTTCTATTGCAGCGGTGTCCACCGTGCGGACGACGCATTTTCCAAAGTCGAGTTGAGGTACATATCGGACAAGAAGATAACGCTCAACCGGACGATTTCGCAGTTCGCGTACATGAAGAGGCCGCAGAGTCAGATCCGCCCGGCCCGGCTCAACTGGAACGTCAGACCGCCCAGAGATCCTTTTTTCTAGCGCGGTCGGGCTTTCCGCAGCTCAGATGTAGTGGCCGAAAGGCAATGGAGGAACGTCCTTGATGGGACCGGCTGTCAGTATCTCTCCTACCGCATCGGCAAATTTCAGCGTGATCGGCATGCCGTCGCCAAAAATGCAGGTGTTGTAGTTGAGTTTGGTGAGGGCAAGAATGTCCTTCAGCACCACGTTGATATCGGCGTCACCTTTGTTAATGTCAATGATCAGCGGATTGGGAACCTCGCGCCCTGGGTAGGTTTGAATGCGCGGCGTCCAGCCGCGCGTCCAGAGATGGGCGCTGCGCTCGCCCCGGATGTTTGCCAAGCCGCGCAGCACGGGATTCTGGCCCTTGCGGTAGAGCTTCAGGTTCTTCTCCTCCCGGATGCGGACGCCGACCATGCTCGTTGCAGTACCGGCCGCATCGCTGAATCCCTGCCATTCGTTCGGCTCAAAACGCACTTTGCCATGGATGAACATTTCCTTGGGCGGCCCGCCCGCTTTTTTGGTGTAGGACTTGATGGCAAGCTCGCCCAGCGCCTTGGCCGCCGCATAGCTCAAATGAAAATCTCCGGTCTCGTCGTTGTACCAGGGGCCGAGCGCTCCCTTGAAGACCACGCCGTCCCCGGAATCGAGAAACATCTGCGCCGCGCAGCAGGCATTTTTCGACGTGCCGGTCGTTTCATCCTTCTTGAACACCAGACCGACATAGCACACGCCGTCGCGGATATCCGCCACTTTCCAGGGACGGCCTCCCACCTTGTAGAAGATGGCGGTGCAGAGATTCCAGGCGATTTCGGATTGGCGCGCTGCCGCGCGCGTGTCAAAGTCGCTGTCGCCGGGCTTGCGAATATTGGAAAGCGTGCTCTCCTTGACGATTTGCGTGAGCACCATGTCGTCAAGGAGCCGGGCCTTGAGCTGATTGTGGAACTGCTCTTCATAGACGTAGGGTTCCGCCTCGCGGTCCATCTCCGGGAAAAGGGAGCGCGTTTCGTAAAAGGTCTTCGCCTGCTTTGCCTGCTTGAAGGCTCTTAGCGCCTGCTGGCGAACTTCGGGCTCGACAACGGAGTTGGGGCGGCAATACTTCCACACCCGGTCGGGCACCACGACAAACCACAGCTCCGGTTTCTCCGTCTCCTCGCGTATCGCCTCAAGGATGCGCTTGGAAAATACGCTCACGGTTCCGTACACGCGCAGGTGCGGCTCGTCGAGGTAGAGATGTTCGTCAATCTCGGCGTCCGTTAGGGTGAGCGTGAGCAGAGGCTTGGTATTCCAGCGCGAGCGGAACACGGTCTCGAAGCCGGGAAACGGCGGACGGCCGAGCAGCGGTGTCGCGTTGAACACCGGGCACTGCACCCATTCGACCCAGCGCTCAAAGCACTTGATGCCGGTTTCCGTGCCGATGACACCAGCCTTGATTCCATATGGCTTGCTTTCGTCGAGCGGACCATACAATGTCAGGCCGTCGCGCGGGTCCTCCATCGCCTGATCATGCCTGAACAGCAGACGCGGCTCCGGAATATGGATGAGGTCTTTCATTGCTCCCCGCCTTCCGGTGCGCCGTCTTCAAAGGCGTCGTCATCGCGGGAGTCTCGACCGTAATCGTCGGCGGTTTCGTCATCCTCCGAGAATCGCAGCAGCTGCGGATCGGTGTACGATACCGGGCTGCAGAACGGCATTGGAGTGGAAGGGATTGACAGTGTGGCCTTGCTTCCGAGCTTCACCGTGGTTTTATCCGCGCCGTCGCACAGATAGGTGGCGGCGGCAAGCGTGCGGTCGCGCCATTCGTCGTTCCACCAGGATTTGCACTGGCTGCGCCGGGCGGCGGCAAGCCGCTTCTTGCTCTCCCAGATCGTCGTGCCGTCGTTTGTAAACAGGACGTGCGATTTAAAAATATACGCGAGCATGGGATGGACCATCGGCCGTGCCTGCACTGCATAATGCCAGAGCCGCTTGACGCTCACGCCGGTCGTCGGATTTGTCCGCGTGCTGAATCCGACCATCGCGCGATAAGTCCTCTCGCCGTCCACGCCGGTAAAGTACACCTTGTCGTTGGGGACGCGGCCTCTAGGAAAGTAAAAGCATTTGAGCTTGTTCGCCAGTTCATAGACGGGAAGCTTCCGTTCATCGAGCATCTGTTCCCATCCGCATTGGGAAACAAGCCCGGCGTGAGGTAGACGCGTTCATTCAAGAGCCGGTCAAAAAACAGCCACTTGCGGCAGAATGGCCGGTACAGGGAGCGCCTGAAATTCGCAGGTTCCGCGTTGGCATAGTGACCCATTGCGAGTGCCTGTTTGAGGTTGTGCGTCCATTTCAGAAGGTCCGCGTGCACAAAGCTGTCAACATCAATGACTTTCTTTTGTTTCTGCTGCGCTCGGCGGTAGCGATCGACCTCGCCATTGAAATCGTCCACAAACTTCTGCATGCGCTCAACCAGAGTCTGCCTGCTGAAGTCGTAGGCCACATCGTCGCGGGCAGTGAGCACACCCACGGTGTAGCTCTTGAATATCGCGTGCGCATCGCTCTCGGTTACTTGCTTGGCGGCCTTCGCCTCCTTGCTGCCGAGCGGGACGAGTGCCTTGAATTCCCCCGCCGTTTCCAGCTCCAGCCAGGTGTGCGGCGGTAAAACTTTCCACGGTATTTGAGAGATGTCGCCGCGCTCTGCCAGCCAGGCAAGTTTCTGAATTCTCGTCCAGCGCTCCGGGACGCGATGATAGTAAAGCGAGTGATCATCCCCTCGCACGCCTTCCTGCCGTACCGCAACCGTGATGCCTACCCCGACCTGAATGCCAAAGACATTGTGCTGAGTGCCGCTTAACGTGCGGTCTTTATGCACATTCCCGTGCAGATCGACGTGGTAGAACCGGGAAAAGTCACGCAGCAGATGCTTCTGCATGCCATCAAAGGCATCGTGATCAACGAAACTGTTGTTGGTGACAAAACAGACCACGCCCGGTTTTCCCGCGAGACGGTCTATGGCCCAGCGGAAGAAGCGGACGTAGGGATCGTAGAGCTTGTTTTTGAGCGTTGCGGTCGAATCCTTGGAATACGTCTCCCGAATTCTGTCGTCGATCACCTTGTAGGAACGGTTCTTGTTGTTCTCATTTTCGCTCTTCTGCCCCATATTGTAGGGCGGATTGCCGATGATGACAGTGATGGGAGTCCGCTTCTGCCGTTCGACGCGTTGCGTATTAGCCTCATTCAGAAAGGAGAAGCCAGCCTGTTTTGCCTCCGCGATGTCAAGCGTGTCAACGAAACAAAGGCCCTCGAAGGAATCATACGCTTTCGTGATTTCATAGTAAGCATGTTCGATATTGAGAGCCGCAATGTAATAGCCGAGCAGCAGGATCTCGTTTGCGAAGAGTTGCTCTTTGTAGAAGTCCGCCAAATATCGTTTCGGAGCGCGCCTGATGATGTTCACGATAAAATTCCCCGTGCCGGTGCACGGGTCGAAAACATTGATGTTCGGCGCACCGAGCGTCTTGCCGAAATGTTCCTTCACCGCGTAGGCAACGCTCGCCGACATGAAATCCACGATGGGTTGCGGCGTATATACGATCCCGTGCGTGTCAGCGAGCCGAGTTGAGTATCCCTGAAAAAACTGCTCGTATACTGTATTGAGGAAGTGCTGTTTATCCGCAAAATCCGGCAGAGTGCGAGCTGCATTTTCAATGGCGATGTAGAAACTGTCCAGGCTCTTGAGATAATCGGTACGGCTGAAGCTCTTACTGACGAGCCCGTCAATGACGCGATCCACTTCGCGCGCGATGGCATTGCGCTGGATGAATTCGGGGTTGTCAAAAATGGTCCGAAAGAGGCGCTCCGTCAGCAGATGCTGAATCAGCATCTCTTCGACCGTTTCCTCGGAAATCTTCGGATCAATGGAATTCTGACAAAGAGTGAAGAAGGATTGGAACGCCGCAATGAACTTTTTGTTGGTTTTGTGCGCGTCTTTGATCTTGTGCAACAGGCCCTTAGCCAGTTCGGGTACACGACCTTTGAATTCGTCAACCGCCTGCTCGAATCCCTCAACGTCGGGTTCGATATAGGAGAAAAACTGCAGGAGCAGACGTACGAGTTGCTCGGCGTCGGCTAAGTCAACGCGCAAAGCCTCTTCTTTGGACTGGTAAAGGACCGCGACGCGCGTGTCTTCAAAAATAATGTTGGTCAGCGGATATCCTTTGGTTTTTTTCTTTTTAATCTCCTCATCAAGGTCGTCATCCGTATCCTTTGCCTCCCAGTAGCCGCGCGGCAGGCTGTTTCCGTCGCGGATCGTCCCGTCAGGCACAAGCCGTTTCCCGGTCTTTAGTGAAAGCAGCGGTATGAAAATCCAGCCCCGCTGCTTAGCCAGGTGGGTCAGAAGATTCTCGAAGGCTGTGCTGACAGCCCCTTCATGTTTAACTCTCTGATTTTGGAATTCCTTGAGCAGCGCGTAGTACTGTTTAACCGCCGGGTGGTCCGCAGTGATCGTGGTCTTTTTTGAAGCCTTCTGAGGCATTTGCCGGGATTTCGCCTTGGACTGCGCGTGCTGTGAGGCCCAGTTCACCTAGCCACCGCTTAAGAGACTGCAACTCCCACAAATTCCTTAAGAAATTCGGTGAAAGTGCATTGTAGTGCTATTTGGCCCTCGGCAGGGAGCCGGGAGGCGCTAATTGAGCAACGGCAATTCCCCCCTGCCCGTCTGTACTATCCAGCGCGCCTCGCGTGAGCGGGGCGTTACTGGGTCGGAATGCGTGGCCATTCGCCGATGGGTTCATTTCTCATCTCATTCGTTTGCTTGTGGTAGGGCGTACTCAGAACACTCGATCCGATTTCTTGCATATTCGACCTCAACGACAGTATTGGTCAGATCCCGTGCACCGATATGTTCGAGCGCCGCGGTGAAGAGTTCTCGCTGACGAACAGGCGTGACACTGGGAACAATAATGATCACCCCGGCATGCAATGGTTCTCGGCCATGAAGCTCAAGAAAGTCCGAACGATTGTTCGTTACAAACGTGTAATCCTGCGCGCGGATGGTGGCCATGAGTTGCCAGTCTTTCGAACTGCCGAGACCGAGATAGTTGACATGGTCGGCCACGTGACCCGCCGAATGCGCCAGTTCAACTAAGGACGTGTGTAGGCATTCATCGATCAACAGCTTCACCATCACCCCACAAGGGCACGGCCATGCCGGGTTGCAAGAATCGGTTTTCGTTTTGCCCAAGGGCGGGAAGCCGGACGCCCGCGGCGCGGAAAGGCTTGGACATAAAGCGGAGCGAGCTCGACTTTCTCTCTATCAAGAGCCGGGTAACCCTCTAGGATCTCTTCTGGCTTCGCTCCTTGGCTCAACATGTCGGCAATAAGTTCGACTGGAATGCGCGTCCCGCGATACACAGGCGTGCCGCGCATAATCTCAGGGTCGGAAACAATCATGTTCTCTGCACGCTCAAGCCTCTCTAGGTCCTGGTCGAGTTCCAGGCGCACCGACTTCACCTGAATTATCAGGGCTGAACCCTCCGTAAGAATTACGGTGTCAATTTCGGGAGACGACTCAATCTTCTTAGCGATCGCGCGACGAGCGGCGAGCGGCAATAGCCGCACGCCCTCAGCTTCGAGGCGCAGATATAGCACCTGCCCTCGGCTGAGCATTCGTTGTATCGAACGGCCAGTGCGGAGCCGTCGCGGTCGAATGAGGCGACGTTCGATAAGCTTATGAACGGCAGGAAGGGGCAGATTGGCAACAGCCGAAGCCTGTGCCGGAGTATATTCGATGGTTTCCATGCAAGTATTCTACCCCAAAGAGGGCAGAATTAACAAGCATTTGGTAGACTCGATGTTATGCGACCCGTGGAGCGTCGGAGTGCTATATAATTTGGGCGCGCTGGGCGGTATTTTCGCCTGGCTTTCGCTATGGGGAAAATTCGGGGGACTCCATGCATGCGGAGCCACACTCTCGTACACCGTGCCACTACCAAGCTCCCTGGCTAACCCTTTTGTTTTCAAAAACGAGATTGAAAAGGAAGGACTTCCCAGAGGTAGAACGCCTGACTTGGGCGCAGCCGATCCCACACCATTCAAGCAGGGGCATCATGGAGGCCAACGCTTTGAATGGTTGTAGTTTTTGGACTCACTCCGTGGGTATCCCCTTCGCCTGCATGTCGCCTGCATAAAAGGTCTTGCCTTGAGCGATGACCTCAGCAAGCTGGTTGCCATCCGCTAAGGCAATGGTCGCATTGCAAATTGTAAAAATATCTCCGAAGTATTGAAAGGCATTCCGTAGGTAGGCGGGTATGAATAGGTCGCTTTGTATGGCAAGCTTTCTTCTGTTCTCTGATCGTTCCGCGTCGCCGACCATTGCAAAGAACGCCATCGCATCCGAGTGCTCCACGCCGGAGAGCCCTGACTGGCAAGCAGTATGAATCGGTCAATGGCGTCTAGCTGTTCCGGGTTGAAGCGATCTTGGACTCGATTCCTCAATTCTACAGAAAGTTTGGCCTATTCTTCCTTTGACGTATCAAGTTGATTTTTAAAGCTATCTGGTTGTGTACCACCATGCTGGAAAGTACTCTGTTCTGAGACAAACCTCCGATGAACCGCCTGCATGTGGTCGCGCAATTCATGTTCCGAATCGTAGAAACCGTTGCATAGACTACAGGTGATTGGAGCCATTTGTGGTTGTGCCATGTAGGTTTACCTCCTAAATCTTCGCTTGCCGAAGGAGGGCAGGTCTTAGTACATTCCGCCCATGCCGCCGCCTCCGGCAGCCGCGGCCTTCACTCCCTCTTCCTTGATGTCGGCCACTAGGGCTTCGGTGGTCAACATTAAGGCGGCGATAGACGCGGCGTTCTGCAACGCCAGACGGGTGACCTTGGCGGGATCAATCACACCAGCCTTGACCAAGTCGCCGAACTCGTCGCTATCCGCGTTGAAGCCGAAGTTCTCGTCCTTCGACTCGCGCACTCGGCTGACGACCACGGCACCCTCGTGCCCTGCGTTCTGGGCGATCTGCCGCAGGGGCTCTTCCAGCGCCCGCTTGACGATGTTCACGCCGATGGCCTCGTCCCCGTGGAGCTTCAGCTTCTCAAGCGCCGGGATGCAGCGCAGCAGAGCCACGCCGCCGCCGGGCACGATGCCTTCCTCGACTGCCGCGCGTGTGGCGTGCATGGCGTCCTCGACGCGAGCCTTCTTCTCCTTGAGTTCGGTTTCGGTAGCCGCGCCTACCTTGATCACTGCCACACCGCCGACTAGCTTCGCCAGCCGCTCCTGCAGCTTCTCCTTGTCGTAGTCCGAGGTGGTTTCCTCGACCTGCGCGCGGAGCTGCTTGATGCGGCCTTCGATCTCGCTGGATTTGCCGGCACCCTCGACGATCGTGGTGTTGTCCTTGTCGATGGTCACTTTCTTGGCGCGGCCCAGGTCCTCGATCTTCACGTTTTCGAGTTTGATGCCCAAGTCTTCCGTGATGGCCTTGCCGCTAGTCAAAGTAGCGATGTCCTCGAGCATAGCCTTGCGGCGGTCGCCGAAGCCCGGTGCCTTCACTGCGGCGCACTGCAGCGTGCCGCGCAGCTTGTTCACCACCAGGGTCGCCAGGGCTTCGCCCTCGACGTCCTCAGCAATGATCAAGAGAGGCTTTCCGAGCTTGGCAATCTGTTCGAGAAGGGGAAGCACGTCCTTCATCGAGCTGATTTTCTTCTCGTGGATCAGGATGTGGACGTCCTCGAGCACGCACTCCATACGTTCCGGGTCGGTGACGAAGTAGGGGGAGAGGTAGCCGCGGTCGAACTGCATGCCTTCGACCACTTCGAGCGTCGTTTCCATCGTGCGGGATTCCTCGACGGTGATGACGCCGTCCTTGCCCACCTTCTTCATCGCCTCGGCAATGATGCTGCCGACCTGCTTGTCGGTGTTGGCACTTATGGTGCCTACCTGCGCGATCATTTCGCCCTTCACGTCCTTATGGAGCTTTTTGATCTCGTCGACGGCCACTTCGACGGCCTTCTCGATGCCGCGCTTGAGCGCCATCGGGCTTGCGCCCGCAGCAACCGTACGGACGCCTTCGCGGAAGATCGCCTGGGCCAGCACGGTCGCGGTGGTGGTGCCGTCACCGGCCACGTCGGAGGTCTTGGACGCGACCTCGCGCACCATCTGCGCTCCCATGTTCTCGAGCGGATCCTGTAGCTCGATCTCCTTCGCCACGGTCACTCCGTCCTTAGTGGTGATCGGCGCGCCGAACTTCTTCTCGATCACGGCATTGCGCCCCTTCGGGCCCAGCGTGATCTTCACGGCGTCGGCGAGAATATTGACGCCGCGCAGAATCGCCTGACGTGAATTCTCACCTGTTACAATTTGTTTTGCCATTGGAGTTCACCCTCCTGGGTGAATGAGAACCTTTGCCCCGACCAGAATATATGGACCGGGGGAAACTACTTCATGCCGGATGTCGCTTTGGCGATCCCGCTGAGCTTCGCCAGAATTTCCTCCTCACGGAGGATCAGGTACTCCTGGTCATCAATCTTGATTGGCCCGCAGCTGGCCAGTCGTTGGGTCGAACCTGGAATACCAGAAATAAAACGCATCTTGCTCGGTCGGGAACGTGCGCTGGAAATTTGGCTCAGCTTTAGAGGCGATCCGCCATGAGTGAGCGTTCTCATCGAAAGAGAGAACACCTAGGGTATCCCCTGCCTTGTTGGTTAAGTTCTTTATCTTCATGGACATTCAGGACCTCCCCATTTGCGTTGCCATTTGACTCCACCCTCCTTAGTGAATGAGATCATGCGCTCCGTCTAAAGCTTTTGGACCGGGGGAAACTACTTCTTGCCGGAGGCAGCTTTTGCGATCCCGCTGAGCTTGGCCAGAATGTCTTCCTCGCGGAGGATCAGATACTCCTGGTCATTCAGCGTGATGTCATTGCCGGTGTATTTGCCGAACAAAATCCGGTCTCCCGCCTTCACGTCGAGTGGAATGCGTTTACCCTTGTCGACCTTTCCGGCACCAACGGCCATCACTTCGCCTTCCTGGGGCTTCTCCTTGGCCGTGTCGGGAATGATGATCCCGCCTTTCGCGATCTCTTTCTCTTCCAATCGCCTTACCAGAACGCGGTCATGTAGTGGTGTTATTTGAACCGTCATTTCCCATCCTCCGTTGAATTCGCCTTAATGATTCCACCAGCAAACTCGTTATTGCGCCACACCGATGTCAGGGGAGAAACGCATTTATGTTCTTCTGTCGCGATGTTTCCAGGTCGTCGGCTTCTTTTTTCACGCGAGCGACTTCTTTCTGCGGATCCTTTTGCCCCTCCAGCTGCAAAGATTTGGCGATCGCAGCCTCAGCTTGTGCCTCCAGCCGTTTCGAAAACATGACTAGCCCAAAGGTGTTCGAAAGGGACGACCGGAAAAGGTTGAACGAGTATCGCGAGTCTTCCCAGCGAACGATCACCTTTTCTGTCGTACCATATTCCCCGGTCTCGTTCGTGGGGAAATTGATCTCAGCAGTCGGCTTGGTTGCAGTGCCGTATTTCGCGGACATAGTTCGTACTATGTCCTCGACAGGTAGCCCTTCTGTGACATACCGATCATAGGTCACCAAAATCCTGTAAAGCTCGCCATTGTAGAAGGAGAAGAGAATCTGCCGGACAGGCTCTGCTCGACGAGGTCCTGAGGCTAGCGGTGGCCACCACGTCAACTCTTGAATCACCGCTGGGCGCTGGTGGATCAAGTTGGCCTCGGTCGGTTTTTGGTCAATCCAAGTTGAAAGATCGGCCAAACTCATTCCGAACGAAAAGATCGAATACTTGGAAAGATCCTGCCCGTGAATCAAAGGAGCTGAAAGCAGAACTATTACCAGGCAAACTACCACACGGCGCATTTTCATTTGAATGTCCCCTACAAAACCTTAACGATTCAAAATCGTTGCCACACTTCGCTCCGCGATTATTTCTTCCTGGCGCAGTTCCTTGCCCCTTGCGAGCCCTATGCTTTGGTTCAGGCGGCCTTCAATTTTGCTCGCTCCCACTCCTGATGGTCCTTGGCTCGCAAGAGAAACGTATTTTCCTGGATATGTCGAGAATGGGCGGAGACACTCGCGTAAGGAAATCCCAGAAAACGTTTCGAGGCCACTCGCGTGATTTCCAAGGAATTAAATTCCTCCAACTTCAGGTTCGCCAAGATTCGCTTGACTGCTCTGCGTACCGTCTTTTGTCCGTCAAAACCGAATACGGTTGCCCCGAGTTCACCAGCCAGAAGAAGGTCCATCCCGCTTCGCTGATTTTCCGACCCAATCCGTACCCATCGAGATTTTTGAGTAATCTCCAGCCAGTCGCACAGGGCTCGGTTTCGAACCGCAGCGCGTCCGGTAAGAATGTGCCATCCTTGATAAGGATAGTTCCCGCATTGATTGTCTCTGCCATTTGGGATCTCCTCGGCGTCTACAGTGATCCATTGTTTCGCAGCAACTGGTGCCGACAGCCGGATGTTTGCGTCAGATTCGAGCTTTGATACTGATCGTCCTTCATTCCGCAGTCCTCACAGCGTTTTTCGTTGGATAGGCATTGACCTTTCGCCCAAACGGTCGTTACAACAGCCTCAACGAGGGTTCAACGCACAACTCATACAGCAGGGTTCTCACTGGATGATCCGTCAAAAAATAGGGCTACCCACTAGATGTAGCCTCCCGCCTATTCTGGAGTATTTTGCTGCATCGAGCAGGGTTGCACGAGGGAAGGCTGATCTCGCGGACGATATCCGTGTTCTTGATGGCCAGCGCTTCCTCGAGGTCTTGCCCCTGACCCACTCGGTGGCGAGCGAAGAGGTGGCAATTGCCGAGCCGCAGCCGGACGTTCTTGAACTCCGCTTCGTCGCCGCACTCGGGCGCACCGACCAAGTCGGTACCCACATTTGGGTCATCTTCCGGCAGGCCGCCGACGTCGCACGGGTGATTGTAGTGATCAATCACATTGTCCGAATGAGCCTTGTCGCCTTCGCTCCCGTACTTGCTTTGTTTTCCAGACGCCTTCCGCAATTCTCGAATGATTCCACCGGCCGTGTAGTAAGAGGTCCAGGGCTCGCTTTCGAATTGCAACGATTCCGGCAAAAGGGTGCCTTCCTCGATCAAGGTGGTCCCCGTTTTGATTGTGTCAGCCATCAGCGTCTCCGCTGCATTTTCAATGGCGCTCAGGACCGCCACGCTCACAGCTTTACTGTGACTCGCCTCGCGGGGTTGGACCTGTTATCAACCTCATAGTGAGTCTCGATTTCGTGTTTGATGAAGAACAAACCCAGGACCACCATGACCGCACTCGCACAAACCAAAAAATGCAGCAGTATTTGTAATTCGCGGAGGGGCGCCATGTCAACGCCAAGAGCAACGCGGTAATGGGAATCCACCGCATGTTTTCCTGACCTTTGGTAACCTCGTTTTCCCAACGAGTTCCCTCTTCTCCGGATAACTGGAGGGGCGGATCTGGGCCGCCCCCCGAACGAAAAGACTTGCCTGCTTTAGGCTGCTGCGGCAGCGGCGATCTTGTGGAAGGTCGAGTTGGCAACCTCATAGGTTTCAACCTTAGGAGTTCCCTCAACGACTTTCGCCAGGATCTTCGTCAGTTCGGGATACGTTTCGCGGTTGTAAGCTTCCGCGTTCTCTCTGTTATCCCACAAACTGATTCCGAACGCTTCCCTTCCGCCTGGGACGACAAACGTGATTTCGTCCCGGAACCCGTTCTGTTTTCGAAGCAGGGGAAGAATGTCTTCTTCGATCCTCTGGGTGAATTCCGCAACGCTATTGGGTTTCAGCTGCATGGAAACTCTGCGAGCAAACATGTCAACCTCCTTGGTGGTCACGGCCAAGGGGCCTTTTCAAATAACCCCTATTGGTTCAGTTGATCCGAAGACTCCCTCAGTCAATTAACCAAATTAGGTCAATTAACTTGACGTGTCAAGGAGAATCTGGGATTATTTTGAAGTATTAATCAGACCCAGTTAATCGAGCGGAGGCGTCCTGTGGATGTTTGCTTACTGATTAAACAGCGGCTGGAAGAATTGGGGCTCGAACAGAAGGACCTGGCGGCTGCCACCGAAGTTACGGAGTCCTACATTTCTCAACTGCTGACTCGGAAGAAATTGCCGCCAGCGCCTGTCCGAACAGATATTTATGAGAAAATGGCGAAGTTTTTGAAGCTCCCGAGCAATAAGCTTTCGAAACTGGTCGACCTGCAGCGCATGGAAGAATTGAAGAGAGACTTGGGGGACCCGCCCGCGCCCTTGTTTCACGAAGTTCGAGAATTGATTCTCCGCAAGTGCGCGCCCGACAAAGAAAAACAAATACGCGCGATTTTTGAGAAGCAACCCTTTGGCGAACTCGAACGCCTCGTCACACAAAAGCTTTCGGACGTGGTCAAGAGATTCGCGAAAGAAGAACTGGAAAGTGAAAACTGGCTCCATCTAGTAGCTCAACTCAGCGGCCGAAGCTATGAAGAGATGCGGGTCATCATTCTTGAGTTTCTGGACACCGATGTCTTCAACGTGTCGGTTGAAAACTGTGTATCCTTCTTAGATCCGTTGATTGCATCCTGGGATATCGACCTCGCGACTTTCAGTATGGAGATTGTCTTAAACCGCAGACTCGCCCCAGGGCAGCCCAAGAAATTTGAGTTCGTTGAAAGAGAACCTGACCAACCAGAGGAAGAGCCGGGGCTCAAAGAATTCCTTAAGGATAGTTCCCTCAGCGGGACAGCCACCAAGGAAGAAATGGAGTTTCTAAAGAAGCTGAGGTTCAACGGAAAACAT
This sequence comes from uncultured Acidobacteriota bacterium, assembly GCA_963813185.1. GTDB lineage: Bacteria > Acidobacteriota > Terriglobia > Acidiferrales > UBA7541 > Palsa-360. Next base: position 343,172 of record CAWEYA010000012.1, on the reverse strand, counting down.
CCTACTTCACTCTACTTTTACCGGGAATTGCAAAATCTTAGAGACCCGCTCCATTTTCGAGCGCTCATGACCCGGACCCCGCGAACAAAAATACTGGGCCAGTCCCAGCCGGAAGGGTCAGCCGCACCGATGCACAAACATCTGGAGGCTAATGGCATTGAAAAACAGCTGCAGCTTGACGGCAGGAAAGGGGCAATACAGCACTGGGCAGGAGACAAGGGCAGACGGGGCAAAAAACAAAAGGCAAATTCGTAGAAAGCTTCCCCCGAAGCTTTTCGGCTCCGAACAGTGGGAGTAACTCGCTCTCAACTCCCGGAGGAACCTTTGTCGCTGGCGATTGAAGAAAAGTATGATCATGTGCGCACCCTCATCGCCAAGGGCAAGGAGCGCGGTTACCTGCTCTACGACGAAGTCAGTGATGTCCTGCCCGCCGAAGTCCAATCGTCGGAAGAGATCGAGGATCTGCTCTCGACGTTCGAGCGATACGGCATTGTTATCTACGAAGGTGTTTCGGCGGCGAAGGCTGCGCGCGCCGAGCTCGAAGTCGCTGAACCCGTTGAAGGGGAGGCCAAGGAAGAAGTTGCCGGTGGCAACGAAGAGGTCGAACTCGACCTGACGTCGGGCGAGCTGGAGAGGACCAACGACCCGGTGCGGATATATCTGCGGGAGATGGGCACCGTGCCGGTGTTGAAGCGCGAAGGCGAGGTAGCCATCGCCAAGCGCATCGATCGCGGGCAGCTGCGGGTGCTCAAGAGTATCTCTCGCTCTCCGATTGTTCTCAAGGAGCTGCTAGCCACTGGTGAAGATCTTCGCAAAGGTCTGCGATCGATCAAGGAAATTCTCCGATTCGATGAGGAAGACCTGGCCGAAGAACAAATTAAGATCAAGACCCGCCTCACGCTGCGGATCATCGACAAAATTGAGACGCTCTACGAGCTGGGGCTCAAGCAAGCAGCCCGGCTCGAGCGCATGCCGAGATCGAATAAGCGCGGCTGTCTACGGGCCCGGCACCAGTTGGCACGGACACGGATTGAGATGTCGCTGCTGGTCCGCTCGATCGATTTCAACCCGCTCGAGAAGAAGCGCCTGATTGACACGATGCGGCGCACGGTCGAGCGGCTGCACTCGCTGGAGAGCGAAGTCGGCCGGCTGGAACACCGTGCCGACGTCACTCGCGGCGATACCGCTGCTGAAGCGCGCAAGGTGCTGCGCTCGCGCCGATCAGAGCTGAAAGAGATCGAAGAGTCGAGCGAGGTCGGGCTAACCAGTCTGAAGCGCACTCTCACTTTGATTCTGCGCGCCGAGGCGGAAGCCGAACAGGCGAAGAAGGAGCTAACCGAGGCAAACCTACGCTTAGTTGTATCCATCGCAAAGAAATACACCTACCACGGCCTGCAGTTCCTGGATTTGGTCCAGGAGGGCAATATCGGTCTGATGAGGGGAGTCGACAAGTTCGAGTGGCGCCGTGGGTACAAGTTTTCGACTTACGCGACCTGGTGGATTCGCCAGGCCATCACCCGCGCCAGCGCCGACCAGGCGCGCACCATCCGCGTCCCGGTGCACATGATCGAAACGATCAACAAACTGGTCCGCACCAGCCGGCAGTTGGTGCAGGAGCTTGGCCGCGAGCCCACTTCGGAAGAGATCGCCAAGCGCATGGATCTCCCCGTTGACAAGGTACGCAGGACCAAGATGATCGCGCAGCAGCCCATCTCGCTCGAGACGCCCATCGGCGAGGAGGAAGATTCGCACTTGGGCGACTTCATCGAGGACAAGGCTGTCGTGTCACCTTCGGACGCGGCCATCAGCCTCAACCTGAAGGAACAGACGGCGTCAATGCTGAAGACGCTCACCCCGCGCGAGGAAAGGATCATCAAGATGCGCTTCGGTCTGGAGGACGGCATCGAGCGCACGCTTAAAGAAGTGGGCCGGACGTTCGCAGTCTCACGCGAGCGCATCCGGCAGATCGAAGCCGAAGTGCTGGGCAAGCTGCGGCAACCGTCGCGATCGAGCAAGCTCCGGGTCTTCCTCGAATGCCCCTCGCGACATTAACTCTAGACCGCCGCGGCATTCGAAACGCGAAAAGAGAAACTACAACTTAAGGAATCCGAGCTCACGCTGAACTGGGTGCGCGCTTCTGACGACAAAAATGGATCTTAACGACATCGCGCAATGCAATTTGGCCGGTTGCCATTTGGCCGGTTGCCACTGGACAACCGGAACGCTCAAGCCCGTGGCGGAATACTCATGACCGTGGCCGAACTCCACCCCGTCTTCGTGTCTGAGCCAGGCCGGAACGGGCAGGGCCTGATCTTCGATTGCCCGCACTGCTTGAAGCAGAGATTCGTCATTTATTTCGCCAACCCGCTCGACGGCGGACTTCCTATGCCGTCACAGGTTGGAGCCAAGAACTTCCGCTGGCAGCGCAGCGGAGACACCAGAGAAGAGATGAGCTTAACTCCTTCGGTAAACTGCGTTATCGAACACGATGCGCTTCCGGCTGCTGAGGGAAAGCCTGCTGTGGCCGCTTTCACCGAGCAGCACTGGCACGGATTCTTTACGAAAGGAGAAATTGTGACATGGACGCGGATTCACCAATAATTGGATCATGTGGCGTGCGATCACCTGGGCCAGGAATACTACGACTAACTGCACCCTCGATTGGATTCTGAGGATTCCGGATGGAACGTCATTTTGAGCGCGACCTCGAAGAACTGAAAGAGCGGTTGCTCTGGATGGGCAGCCTCGCTGAACGCTCCGTGCACCAGGCTGTCCACGCAGTTCTCGAGGCGGATGAAAACCTCGCTCACGCGGTGCTCAACGAAGAAAACACCATCAACGAGTTGCAGATTGAGATCGACGACCGCGTCGTACAGTTGCTGGCGCTGCAGCAACTCATGGCCACGGATCTCCGCTTTGTGCTGGCCATAGCGCGCATCAATAACGATCTGGAACGGATCGGCGATCAGGCGGTCAACATTGCGCAGTCGGCGCAGCGCATCGTGCGTCATCCGCCTGTGAAGCCCTACGTCGATCTGCCACGGATGGGCGAGCTTGCAGAAAAAATGATGCGCGACAGCCTCGATTCTCTGGTGCGCCGCGACGTCGACTTGGCACGCTCGGTGCTCTCGCGCGACGATCAAGTCGACCAGCTCCGCGACCAGATCTTCCGCGAACTGTTGACCTACATGATGGGAAGCTCCTCGGTTGTGTTCCCCGCGTTCGAGCTCATCCTGGTGGCGAAGAATCTGGAGCGTATCGCCGACCACGCCACCAATGTCGCCGAAGATGTGATCTACATGGTCGCCGGAAGCGACGTCCGCCATCCTGCTGTGGACCGGCATACCGCTTGATCGCCGCCTGACGCGATCCCGGCCCTAGAAGCCATCTTGTTCAGTCGATATTCTTGCTGATCTTTAAATTTCCAGATACGCCCTTAGAAAGGTCTCTCCACAATTTTACGGAGGTGCTTTGCCAATATCAGCGAGAGGAACGGGAGCGAGAGTACGAGCAATACGGCATCACCTCGCTGCTAGATACGACCCTAAGGCTGCGGTTGGTACGGTTGTTGGGGGCGCATTGGGCACAGCGGGATATGAAATCGGCAAGTCGGCGCTGGAATAAAATCATGCCCAAATTTATTGACAACGTCCTCAAGGCGTTGTTGACCGAGTAAGCGGGAGGAGCAAACTTTATGAGCGAAACAACTGAACGATTGAATGGGATTTTGGCGGCGGTCGACGACACGGTTTTGCGCGAACAACTCTTTCAGAATTTTCATCTCATTAATCCGTTGGAATTTGCGAAACTTTTGCATAGCTTAGACCTGCCCGATGCAGTGAAGGCACAACTTTTGCGCGCGAAAGTTGAGCAACCGGCAGCCTACAAAGGCGTGAACCTTGCTCCCCTAGTGGAAAATGCCATGGCGCAACGGTGGAAACGCTTAGGCGTGGAGAACTGACATGCGAGGCGTCCTCAGAGACTTGACCGGGTACGGGACGAAGTGAAACGCAATAAGGTTGCGTCTGTGGAGACAAGCGTCGAAGGCGCGGTAGCGAAGAAGTTTCGGTACTCAAGACCGTAGAAGGGCCATGCTACAATCACGCCACAAACCCCCAAGGAGGAACTATGGTGTCCTTGGTTTCTCGTTGCCCACAATGCCCTGAACTTAAACAAGGAACGAGCATACGACGTGAGCGCCTAGAGCAAATGCTTGAAACTGGCGAAGAGATAACCGTGATAGGTAGCCAGTGTGGACACGCGTGGGCGCTTTCCGACCAAGAGAAACAAAACTTACGCGAGGCGATAGCGGCGGGCGCTATATGAAAACCTGTTCCATTTTCGCCTTTCTGATTTTTGTTTCGTGATGCTCACGCGGCCTTGGACAGGCTCCGCACCCGTACACGCTCGAAATGCACACGCTTGGCGAGACATGCTTTAAACCAGGTCCCACGAATTACGAATCACGATTCCAAGTTGGGAACACCACCAGACAAACTAAAAACGCGTGGCAGCCGATTGCGCCGAGTGGCGCATGAAAGCTAATGTTGAGTGTGCCACTCCCTTTGGCGTATGCGACTGCCTTTTCAATTCCGTACTGATAACTTCACTGGTAATCTGAGGAGGAGGAGTCATGGTCTTATTTTAAGACTGCTCCTTTCATTCGCGCAGAGCTTCCGAATCATCGGCGGCGAGAGATGGAATCGCTTCACTAGGTTCTTCATTGTAACCCCTGCCGCATGTGCAGCCTTCATGCGAGCGATCTCAGCGGGTGACGGAGCGGAATGATGCTTCGTATAGGCCATGGTCTTATTATAAGGCTGGCTGGGTCTTAAACCATTCCAGTGGTTCCCATTAAATGCTGAACGGCGTTCACCAGACCGGTTAGACCTTCTGCCTTGGGAACGACCAAGTCCACCCCCGCTGCTGAACTGAGTCTCGAACCGAGTGCTGCGTCGAACATAGTAAAGACAATGATATAAACACCCGGCAAGATATTCTTGAGAATGGGCGCGGCCTCAATACCATTCATATTTGGCATGGAGACATCCAGGAGAATCAAGTCCGGCCTTAGCTCTTTTGCTTTTTGGATAGCTTCTGCGCCATCCCCCGCTTCGCCTGCGACTTGCCAATCCGTTAGTTTCTCGAAAAATCTGCGAATGACTTTTCTGACAATTTCGCCGTCGTCTACGATTAGAACGGACCTTGGCACGATGTGGATTGCCTCCGAGAGGGTGCAAGTGACCTTACAGTGCGGGACCTCGCTACACAATACAGCAATAGATGTAAGGTCGGTCCGTGTGATCCGGGCTATGCCAATCACCTCGGACGCTGAAACTACCCCTCTGGCAGGCTCCTGGTGAGGCGTTCGACGTGTCCCATGACCTGATACACGTCCACACTTTGCAATTTTTTTTCGGGAGGTTGGGTCATTGAGCGGTCGTCCTTCTTTGTTCAGGCTGCTCGCTTTCCGTTCGCGCCGTCAAATCAGAGCCTATTGATACCTCTCAGCACTTGTGGTATATTCCTGACGGTAGGGGCCTCGGTACCTTTTGCAAACAGTTTGAGGCGTAAGGTAGCATCCTCCGCAGAGCCTAGTTGTAACTCTTCCGCCTAAACTGAGAACCGCTTTCCAGAGCGTGTTTGACAACCGGCTGGGTAGTTGGCCGGGGAAGGCACCCTATGATCGAAAGCGAATTAAGATACCCTAATTGGCAGACTCCGCTTCAAGAAGCAATTCTCGAATTTGATCGTAAAAAACTGGCTGGAAGAATCGAAAAGGCTGAAAGTGCGATTTCCGTCAGACTTCAGGCACTACCATCGGACACGGATAATCAGGACGAACGGCAAGCCCTTGCCGACGGAGCCTCTATCCTACGCAAGTTGAAGAAAGACAAGTTGTCATAAAGTTGCACATTCGAACCTAAATACCTTTTTCGACAAATACAAATTACGGACGATTCTTTTTGTGGTAAATTTCGCCTATGACACGTACCATGACTCGAATTCAAGCTTATGCATTACAAAGAGGCCTGTTCAGTCGCGTAGCCAAGAAGCTAGGAGTTGATCCTTCCTACGTTAGTCGTGTGGCCAATGGCTACCGAACCAACAAGCGAATCATGCGGGTTATCGAAGCAGAACTTAACAAAATCGACGGTGCAACTCGGAAGATTAAACAGCAATCCTCTCGGAAAAAGAAGCCAGCCGCCCAGTAGGAATGGTCTTAACCTTTTAATTTGGCATCGCATTCTACAGTAATCCCAGTATGCCATGCCTGCTGTGGATAACTCGTGAATTGCGTGCAACGATGAAGTTCTAGCTTGCGTGATATGAATCGGCGGAATATAAAAGGAGGTGGCCCTCGAATAAGGTGCGTCATGCGACGTGAATATGACATATTCGAGAAATTCCCCGATGGTTCCATTGTTTGGCGAGTCTGCGTACGCGGTCAGTTTGAAGCAAAACGAAAAGTAAAAGAGTTGGCCGAGCATTCAGAGAATGAATTCGTGGTAATCGACATTCAGGCCGAAGAGCTTCCGCAAGCAAAACCGATGCGTAGCAACTCACGACCATTGGCGAAGACCGCAACGCACGGATAACTCAGACAGCGGAGGTCTCCGATGGACTGCGAATTCGATCTTTACGAAATGTTCCCTGACCACTCAATACAATGGCGCAGTTGCGTTCGCGGAACTCAACGCGCACTTGAGGAGCTGCAAGAAATGGCTCAGCAAACGGAGAACGAGTGCTTCGCAACTGATCTCGGCACGGATGAAATCATCGCCCGAGTCAATGAAGGACCGCACATCCTTGACGATGATGGTTCAAGCGTGAATTAGGGGTGATTCAATCGGCGGGCGGGCAATTCTCTCGGAAGCGTTGCAAAAATACATGGTTTCCGGTATGCCATTTTCCCGCTAGGGCCGGACCGGACTAGCTGAGTTGGGTGACGCGAGCCATTTTCACGACAGGGGATTTCCTCTGTCGGTCTGCAAAGCCAGCGGCCTTTTTATGATCCGTATACACGCGGGCAAAACGCTCCCCGTCCTTGTAAAACACAGTCACCTGCCAGTGCTTGTGTTTGCGCCGCCTATCTTTCCCAAATTTCGTCCGCTTCCAGATTGTCATTTAGAGAAATACTATCATCTTAAATAGTTCTCCACAAACGAGCCGCACTGATGGCGCTTCGCCGAGCTACACTAAATCCTGTATTGCTGTGCACAGTATGATAAGGGGATTTGGAGCGTGCCCTGTGCCCAGCGCAGCGGAGCTTGAACGCAAAAACCTAACAGAATTGGTCGTCCTGTGCGGAAAGGTTGCCGCTATGGCGTCCGCCGACAAGGGAATAGTGGAAACAGCACACGCCTTGCGGCTGGAATGGGTACGGTTGCAACAATCGCTACACCCAGCCCTCAAGGAACAACAGAAAATAGAAACCCAAAAGGAATCCCTGAAAAAGCGCATGGTTGAATTCCTCGTGCGCACGCTGTAGCAGCAAAATAAAGGGGATCGCTGAATCCGGGCGCGCTTTTTAATCCCCTAACGAGGTATCAATCTTCGGGCGCAGCTGCACATGGGGCGTGATATTCTTGTCCGCAATTGCACTCGGGAGGTATCATGGCAAACAGCGGAGACAAACGTCTGAACGATTGGCAGATTGCGTCGAAAAAGTACTGCGATCTTTTGGAAGAAAGGATTGAGGAACTTCGCGGCAAGATAGAAATCGTTCCTGATCCAAACACTCTTACGACTCTCGCTAAGAAAAGCGAAGTGATTCAGCGAGCAGGACAATGCTTCCGAGACGATGTAGAGCGGGCGTTGAAAAGTCCGCCGCCAAAGCAATCTATATTTGGCAGTCTTGACTAAGGGTTGATTTTTGCAAAAACAAATCCCACCAAAAACTCCCACCATCTACCCCGAAAATTGACAACCGCGCTCAAGCGGTGCGAGAGATTCGGTGGTTGCCATTTGGTTGCCATAGCTGAGGGCCGAAATCTCAAGACTTGCTAGTTTTGACCAACCCAGAATCAACGAAGTTAAATGTTTTCAGTCGTATTGGAGCATGGGTTGAACTTTCGGAATCCATTTTAGACAGTGTCACGGAGCCGGGGAGGAATCCTCGGCTCTTTTCTTTTGGACCCGGCGCGGGAGCAGACCAATGAAATCTTTTGGGAAGCTGGCGTGAACGGCTTCAGGCGGGAGCACCCTCAGGTGCTCTACAAGTGCTATTTTGCTAGCGACATTCCGGTGTAGAGTACTGACTTATGGCTGTAAATTCACCTAATCGGAACGTTTGGCTGGGGGGTGTATGGGTCGCGATTCCCTTGTTGTTCTTGGGTGTTGGGGTCGGTCTATTCTGGGGATGGCTGAACCCGAAGGGAATGAATTGGCACGAGGCATTCGCCCCATCAACTTTATCGAATTGGGCATTGGTGATTGTCGGAATTGGAGCCATTATTGCTGCTCTTCTGACGCTGAACAAGATTAAGGATCAGACGACTGCTACTCGGGAAGCTGCCGTAGCGACCCAATCTAGCGCCAAAGCCGCTGAAGAAAGTGTAAGATTGCTAAAAACTCTCAAGCGCCAATGGCTGGATTTGGAAAATTGGTATGTCAACATTGTTAGGACTTGAAGTTGATGAAGAAATTATCCTTCACATTGGATTTAAAATTGTCAACTCGACAGATATGCCCCTGACACTGAAAGAGATCAAATTGAGCGTTCAAAACCAAGATTCCAGTTTGGAGAACGTTCTGGCCCCGAAACATACCTATCCCATTGAATTTTCTATTCTGATTCACGGAGACCAAATCACTCACTATTTTACTGACAAACTCGAACTTACCATTTTGGGCTAAGCCCGATGTGAGGAAGGTTCAACATGGATGTAACAAAATACGGCGCAGGTGCCGTCCTTCTCGGCGGCATATTCATTGTCGGGCTAGCGACGGCGCAGGTTGCCCCGAAGGTCAATGGAACTGATCCTGCCCCGCACAGCAAGGCAACTCTTTCCGGCCCAGTTACGTGGGGATCGCCGGATCAGCTATACGGCAAAAGGCGCGCGGTAACCGATGCCGATCGTAAAGCGATACAAAGCTAGCCACTGCTAGTGATCTCTGGTTTTGCCCCCAGTGCGGTGGGCCGATGGCGGCCATCGAGCGATTCACTTCCGCCCAGATCCAGCTCCGCTCTCCACCTGTCCCGGTGACAGTTGCCACATGAGTCGACGATCAACATCACGAAATCTTTGCGTGTCGCGGCGCGCGCAATCTCTCTGTGCCTTGCGCTTCTACAAACCTGCTCTTTCCAGCTTCTCCAGTCTTTATTCCCCGGTCGTCTTGCGTTTCGCTGAACTCAAGAGCATCCGTCGTTGTCTTCCGTGCCCCGCGGCAACAGCTCGACACACCTGGACACCACCACGCCATCCCATTCAATCCCCATAGAGCCCGCGTCCGCCGCCGGGCGGCTTCCTTCAAGTCGCTGTATCGAAACCGCGCCGGAGCAGCCTGCCCGCACACCATTCTTCTGTCGATGCGCGCTTCCGATACAGCACTAGGACTTCTCGGGACTTGCCGGAGCTCTATTGGTCCTCGGGTCATGTTGAAGAAGTGTCGTCAGAGCAGGAATGATGCCTCTGGCTATTGCAGAGATGGAGGTGTATGAATAGCTTATATAATAACCCGTCAGGCAGCAAGCAGTGCATGCAAATAGGAGCCGATGATAAGGAGGATCACATGAGTGCAGAATACCGTGGGGCCGTTCCCAAGAGAGGCGAACGGGTTGGAATGGCGGAACAACCCGGTCTGTTTGAAGTGGTGGACGTCAACACGCTGATGCAGACGGCCAACTTGAAATCAACTGACGGACAAGGCCACGTCACCCGAAATGTTCCTTGGCCTTCGCTGAAGTTTCAAGGCGCCGCCTTCCGATAAACGCGCTTCTCCGAATGTGGCAGCTAGATTGTGTACACATTCCGATAACCCGCCTTACCAGGACTTGGCCTCTAAAGCTATCAATTGTGTTACGGTTCTGGCACTGGTCTCCCGAATAGGTTTGAAGCGATATGAAAGTTCCAGACGAAGAGTGGATCAAAACACTTGAAGACGGCAGGAAAGTGAAATTCATCTACCAAGAACTGCCGGAAGACGGGGCGTTTATCACCGCGCAGCTTGCAGGCAATGAAGTAGTCTATTCGATCATATTGACCAAAGCAAGAAACTCGCTTAGTCGCGAAGATGTTGAAAGTCGTTTCAAGGGGGAGCTTTCAAAGAAATAGTAACACTCAAGAGGTGGCGCTATGAAAGCAATCGCGAGTTCAAGCAAGGTACGATCCAAGAAAAATCCTGCCTTCAACGCCCAAGCTTTTCTCGATTCAGCCGGCTTGGCGAGAAAAGTTGTGGAGTATCGAAGATCAGAGACGATCTACTCTCAAGGTGAATCCACTGAGGATGTCCTGTACATTCAAAAGGGCGGGATAAAGCTGTCCGTTGTCAATGAGGTCGGCAAAGAGGCAGTCGTGGCGATGCTTGGACCCGGTGACTTTTTTGGTGAAGGGGGTATGGCAGGTCAGCTTGTTCGTATGGGGACGGCGACCGCGATCACACCCACGACTTTACTTGTTATTGAAAAAAAGGAAATGATTCGCGTGCTCCACACTGAACATGCGTTCTCCGACCGCTTCGTGGCTTATATGATTGCGCGGAACATCCGAATTGAGCAGGATTTGGTCGACCAGCTCTTTAACTCCAGCGAGAAACGGCTGGCCCGGACTCTTCTGCTGCTCGCTCGCTATGGCAAGCAAGACCAGCCTCAAAAGAGGCTTCCCAAAGTATCGCAAGAGACGCTGGCGGAAATGATTGGGACTACGCGCTCCCGAGTTAATTTCTTCATGAACAAATTCAAGAAACTGGGCTTCATTAAGTATAATGGCGGTATCCACATCGACGCTTCCCTCCTGAGTGTTGTCCTGCACGAGTAAGCACCAACTTTCGCGCTTACCCGGAGCGTTCGAGTTCGACCTCGATTCTGCCCTCCGTGGCTCGCTATGAATTCCCCAGGTCCCGAGAAACGGGGTGGTCTCAATGGGTCGCTGCAACACTCGCCTGCAGTCTATCTGCTGGCGTTTCAAATCCCAAAGTCTTTCGTGGACGCTGATTTAAACGCATTGCAACCTTGTCTAAATCAGATTGAGAGAAACCAGACAAGTCCGTCCTTTTAGGAAAGTACTGTCTCAGCAGTCCGTTGGTGTTTTCGTTCGTTCCGCGCTGCCACGGGCTCTGCGGATCACAGAAGTAGACTTTCACTTTCGTGTCTACCGTGAAGCTTTTGTGCTGGGCCATCTCCAGCCCGCGATCCCAGGTCAACGAGCGCCGCAAAGATGCCGGCAGCTTGCGAACGTGCCGGCTCAGGGCGGCGACCACCGTAGCCGTATCTTTGCTGGACACCTTGACCAGCATGGTAAATCGCGAATGACGTTCCACCAGCGTTGCAATGTGACTGTTCTTGGTGCCGCCGATGAGATCGCCTTCCCAATGGCCGGGGATGGCACGGTCCTCGATTTCTGCGGGCCTTTCTCGAATGGAAATGGCATCCACGATTTGACCGCTGCGGTGTCCGCTATCACGCGCGTGCCGCGAGCGGCGAATTCGCCGCTTGAAGCGAAGATGCTGAATAAGCCCTTCCTTCAGCACTCCGCGCGCTTGAATGAACAGACTGCGGTAAATCGTTTCGTGGGACACGCGCATCCTCCCGTCCTCGGGATACTGCATCTTCAGCCATCCGGAAATTTGTTCCGGCGACCAGTCCAGGATCAGTTTACCCGCAACGATCTCTTGCAGCTTCACATGGATAGCCAGAAGGCACCGCTTGGGCCGCAAGGCCGACTCCCAGGCCTGGTGATCGGCTTCATTGGCTCGATACAGAGGTCGCCCGCCATGGCGGGCGACCTCTCGGCTCACCGTCGAAACGGCCCGCTGCAACCCCTTGGCTATCTCGCGAATCGACGAGCCGCAAGCGATCCCTCGAGAAATGTTTTCTCGCTCTCCCAGCGTTAGCGTCAGAGGCGAGCGCCGACGCGAGGCCGGAGCAATCCCGCCGTGCTGCGCCAACATAAACTGAATGGATACATGGTCCTTGCCAAAGACCCGTCCAATCTCATGCAACGACTGTCCCGCCTTCCAACGGCTCCACATGTCGGTCCGCTGGATCGCGGACAGCCTCACTCGTCTCCGTTGCGTCATAAACACCACCTTTAGAGAAATGATTTATAGCAGATGGTGTTGCATCGACCGGTTGAGCTGGCAGGTCTTATCGGAATGTGGCCCCATCGGTTCGAAACCATGTGGTTTTGGAACGAACCAAGAGGGTATTCTGAGACTTGGAAATCAGTGAGTTGCAACTCTCTGTATGGATACGCTTTCGGCACTCCATCGTTGCTTTCCACTGGGACCCCGCAAGATTGCTCAGATTGGGGTGATGCTCTAATTCCGTGTTGCTAGATTGGATGATGCAGCCTAAAACGGCCACTCATACTTATTCTTTAGATGGCTGAGTATTTACGATTTGTCCATTTCTTACGCGCCACGTTTTTCCATTCTTGATCAACTGTTCATTAAGCCAGCCGTCCGGCGGAAGCTCAAAACCTGCCATCATCTCCGAACTGATATTATCGTGACTGAGGATATAAAGTTTCGTCAGACGCGCAAGAAATTCGTGCCTTTCCGCCGATGTTTCCTGATTGTCGGTTCGTGGCGCTGGTGGCGATTCCTGTTTTCCGGTCGGCGGCTTAGGCTTCTGTACATGCTGAGCAGGTACAGTTGGAGGCGGCGCAGGTGGTTCAGACGCAGGATTTAATGGAGCGCCTGACTGTGCCTTTGGAGGCCCCTCAACGGGAGCCCCTGAGGGTTCATGGGAAGCCGAAGGGAATTGAGCTAACTCTCTCCTGTGTACCCAACGCAGGGTTTCAGGGAGACCAATTCCGATAGTCAAGCAAATTAGGCTCGCAATACCAACGCGCCAAACGAAAGCAAATCCAGTTTGCGTGTACCACACAATTTCCATCCCTCCGAGTACCAACGCTGCAAAAATAAAGCAAAATCTAGCCCGTTTAAATTCTGGTGGTGCTAACCCTGCAAAAGTAAGTCCCGCTCCAATCAATATTGGCACAATGATCCCCACCACGGTCCATGCAATCTCGATTGGCGACAAGGCGACCTCCGCAAGGACAGGCTCATGCTACCACCTCCTTGCGTGGGGTAATGTCGGGTCGCGAGGGGGCAAGGTAGGTCAGGAATATGAATGTCGAACTGGCCCTGCTACTCATGAAAAGACTTCAAGGTTTCCTTGGCGGTTAGATCCGAGGGGTCGTACGAAAAGGCATTCGCTTTCGGAACTGCCAAATTGTTGATTATGCGCGACGATTCCGAGCCGGTAAGCGTGTGCCTAAATCACATGGTTTTGAGCCTCGGACCCGTAATTTCCGATTACGCCGTCATCCAGGCATAATCGCCAAAGGCGACATGGCGGACCACATCCCCGGTTAACCGAGTGACCGCGGTTAAGCAAAGCTCGATACGTTTATAACGTCATTTTGGCGACTCCTCCCTTGGGGCTGCCGATGGCGTTCGGTCCAGAGAACCTCGTCCCTCCACACGAATCCAGTCGCGAGGATATAGCCCCATCAGGACGTCAACCTTTCGCTCCCGGGTCTTGCGAGATGAAGTAACCTAACACTCATTGATTCTAGCTTCCGCACACGATGAAGGCGGTCGAGACTGACGGAGTGTTCATGATTGACCGCAGCATGGTCCTTGAAGGAGAGACGATTGCGAATCTCTAGCACCTCTCCAGATTCAGAAGCACACTGCTGCCGCGACTTCGTCCGGATTGCCCGGCGCGGCCAATTCTTGTATGCAGTGCGACGATGCGCCATAATTAGTGTTTCGACGATACGGTGAGAACGGAATGAAGATCGCCCAAGTAGCGCCGCTCTATGAAAGTGTCCCTCCTAAGCTATACGGAGGCACTGAGAGGGTGGTGTCGTATTTGACCGAAGAACTAGTCGAGATGGGACACGAAGTTACGCTGTTCGCCAGCGGCGACTCTGAGACGGCTGCGCGCCTCATACCCGCTTGCGCAAGTTCTCTGCGCTTGGACAAAGGCTGCATCGACCAACTCGCTCATCATTACGTAATGCTCGAAGACGTAATGGAGCGCGCCAAAGAATTCGACATCATCCATTTCCACGTGGACTATCTGCACTTTCCGCTTTCGAGGATTACCGGCTTCCCGCATGTCACCACCCTTCACGGACGCCTGGATCTTCCGGACTTGGTTCCTCTGTATCGAAAGTATCGAGAAATGCCCGTGGTCTCGATCTGTCACGGCCAGCGCAAACCGCTGTGCTGGGCAAACTGGGTTGGCAATGTCTATCACGGCGTGCCCGAGCGTCTTTCGCCCGGCGATGGGAGTGGAAAGTATCTTGCGTTTCTGGGGCGAATTTGCCCCGAGAAGCGGGTCGATCGCGCCATCCAAATCGCACTGGAAGTGGGCATGCCGCTGAAGATCGCCGCCAAGGTGGACCGCGTGGATCGTGAGTATTATGATTGCAAGATCAAGCCGCTACTGGCGAATCCGAATGTTGAGTACATCGGAGAGATCACAGAACACCAAAAGGCCGAGTTTCTTGGGAATGCCTACGCGCATCTTTTCCCGATCGACTGGCCGGAACCGTTTGGTCTGACTATGATCGAGTCGATGGCGTGTGGGACGCCGACAATTGCGTTCAATTGCGGCTCCGTGCCGGAGGTGATCACTCACGGCGTGAGCGGCATTATTGTGAACAACATGCTGGAAGCGGTGAGCGCGGTCGCAGAGGCATCCACTCTGAGTCGCGCCGCGTGCCGCCAGGAATTTGAGACGCGATTTACGGCGTCGAGGATGGCCCAGGATTACTTTAAGCTATACCAGGCGTTGTTGAGTACAAAGTCTCTTTCCACAGAGACGCGGGAGATCGACTCGTTGCTCCTCTCTAGGGCGGTTTCGTTTTGACGGACATTGTCCGGATCGAAGATGAGTATTATGTTCGTGCTTCTTCCGCACTGGCTGACGACCGCACCCGTGTGCTCAAGTATGGCGACACTTTTGCCGTTTTCAACCGTTACGGAGACATCGAAGCCTTTGGGCCCTCACAATTCGGGCTTTTCCACGCCGAGAGCCGACATCTTTCCCGCTTCACGATGCGCCTCAATCAGCAGCAGCCGTTACTTCTGAGCTCGACGATCCGCGAAGACAACGCTTTTTTGTCGGTCGACCTTACCAACCTTGACAGCCCGGTGAATAGCGGCGACACCCTGCCGCGAGGAACCGTCCACATTTTCCGCTTACAATTTCTCAGAGAGGCAAGCTGTTACCAGCATATTCGCCTGCTCAATTACGACCTCCAGCCTGTTCGCGTTTCACTCCTCCTTCAATTCGATGCGGACTTCGCCGATATCTTTGAAGTGCGCGGCACAAAGCGCGCGCGAAAGGGCGAACGTCTGCCCGATCAGGTCGAGGGAGACGCCGCGATCCTGGCGTACAAGGGCTTGGATGGCGTCGTCCGCCGCACGCGCCTGGAGTTTTCGCCGCGGCCTGCATCCCTTACGACTCGCGAGGCTTGCTTCCAGATAACTTTGGAGCCGAAAGAAGAGAAGTCCATATTCAGCACAGTCTCCTGCGAACGGAATTCTGGCGGCAAACAGTTTGATCCCTTCCACACAGCTTTCCGGGGACTGCATCGCGATTTTGACCGAACCGGCATCGATGAGTGTCGAATCACGACGACCAGCGAAAGCTTTAATGCATGGCTGACGCGCTCTGCCGCGGATCTGCGGATGCTGATTGAAGGCAATCCGGAAGGTCCGTATCCGTACGCCGGGGTGCCGTGGTTCGACACTGTTTTTGGCCGCGATGGAATCATTACCGCGCTCGAGTGTTTGTGGATGGCGCCTCGCATCGCGGAAGGCGTCCTGAAGTATCTGGCGGAGACGCAGGCAACCGAGGAGATACCGGAGCAGGACGCAGAACCCGGGAAAATCCTGCATGAAATGCGCCGCGGCGAAATGGCGGTGATGAAGGAAGTTCCGTTCGCCCGGTACTACGGGAGCGTCGACTCCACGCCTCTTTTCGTCATGCTTGCCGGCGGCTACTTTGTGCGAACAGGAAACCTAACGTTTCTGAAACAAATCTGGCCGAACATCAAGCGCGCCTTGCGTTGGATGGACCAATACGGCGATTGCGAGGGAGACGGTTTCGTCGAGTATGAACAACGCTCTTCCAAGGGTCTGGTGCAACAAGGTTGGAAAGATTCCCATGACTCCGTCTTCCATGCCAACGGGCGTATGGCCGCGCCACCGATTGCTTTGTGTGAAGTGCAAGGCTATGTGTACGCGGCCAAGCGGTCCGCCGCGCTTATCGCACGCGCGTTGGAGGAGCCGGATCTCGCCGAGGAGTTGGATTTAGAAGCAGAAGCGCTACGAGCGAAGTTCGAAGAAGCATTTTGGTGCGATGATCTGGGCACCTACGCGCTTGCTCTGGATGGGCAAAAGCAGCAGTGCCGCGTGCGTACTTCCAACGCGGGGCACGCTCTTTTTTGTAAGATTGCGAGTCAAGAGCGGGCCGAGGCCGTAACTGCGTCGCTGATGAGTGAACAGTGCTTTTCAGGATGGGGTGTTCGAACGGTCGGCGCGTCTGAATCTCGCTACAATCCGATGTCCTACCACAATGGTTCCGTCTGGCCTCACGACAATGCCCTGATCGGCCTGGGTTTCTCGCTCTATGGCATGCAGGAGCAAGCGTGCAAAATCCTGCATGGCCTGTACGAGGCCAGTCGTCATGTTGAATCACAACGCCTGCCCGAACTCTTCTGCGGCTTTCACAAAAGACCCCAAGCAAGCGGCCCAACTCTCTATCCGGTTGCCTGTGCCCCCCAGGCGTGGTCTGCGGGATCAGTATTTTTGCTCTTACGGGCCTGTCTCGGACTTGAGGTGCGGGATCGAGAACGACAAATTCACTTCGCAAATCCCTGTCTGCCTTTGAATCTGGATCAAGTTCGCATCGAAAATTTGCGGCTCGGAGATGCCGCCGCTGATTTTCTTATCCGCAGGGACGGATCAGGCGTCGCCGTCGAAGTTCTGCGCAAACGCGGTGACATCGAAATCCTTAAATCCGTGTGATGCTCTGCCTGTCTCCTGCCGTTAGAGCCAAAACCCGAAAAGCGAGCTTAGGGCCTAATTCGATGTGCTGTTAATCATTTTAGCCAATGGATAAAATCTTCTGAAATATTCTGGCCCTAGCGAAGCACTTTTCTTAAGTTCTTCGAGAAGTTGACTCTTCAGCCCATTTCTAGCACTTTCCCGCTCATCCTTCGTTCCTTGAGTCGCTTCTTGAACAAGGTCAGCGTCAGCGGCGTACACAGTAGTCCTGACGACATCTGGGAGCAGCCCTTCAATGTTTCGTTTACCTGCGGAGGGGTAAGCGGCGGCGCTTTCCCCCTGAGGTCGAGAAAGAGAAGAATCAGTGACGCGTCAGAAGGACAGAGGCGAAGACCCGTTACGGGTTTATGTCAAATGGGCGTCGCTCAGTTGGCCGTATAACGCGCAACTCGTAATTGTGGCAACCCGAATTTCGACGTTCATCGGTGCGCAGCGGATCTGACGATTGTGGACGAGTGGTCGCCCACTCGGAAACTATTGTGGGCATACAAGCTTTGCGCGCCGGACCAGCGTCCACATGTCCGTATTTGGCTAATCGAAAACTGAGCCGAAAGGATTTCCTTTCGACATGCCGCTTGGCAAGTGAATGTAAATACCATATTGTCGTTGCAATGTGATTGCTCAAAGGCCCAACAAATGCCTTTTGGGTTGGCTCGTTGAAAGCGATATAGAGATGAAATATTCAGACGCACCAGCCCCTCGCGCCGCAACGCTCATCCCCATGGTGGTCGAAGAGACCAACCAGGGCGAGCGAGCGTACGACATCTATTCACGGCTGCTGAAGGATCATATCCTGTTCATCGGCACGGAGATTGACGACCACGTCGCCAACCTGGTGACCGCGCAACTGCTGTTCCTCGAAGCCGAGGACCCCGCGAAGGACATCCAGCTTTACATCAATTCGCCGGGCGGATCGATTACCGCTGGCATGGCCATTTACGACACGATGCAGTTCGTCCGTCCCGACGTGGTGACGACCTGCATTGGGCAGGCCGCCTCGATTGCCGCTTTGCTGTTGACCGCAGGCGCTCCCAAGAAGCGCTTCTCGCTGCCCAACTCGCGCATACTCATCCACCAACCCTCGATGTCCGGACTGTCGGGCCAGGCGACCGATATTGACATCCACGCGAAGGAGATTCTGCGGATGCGGTCGGTGATCAACCAGCTCCTGGCTGACCACAGTGGGCAGTCGCTCGAAAAAATCGAGAAGGACGTGGAGCGCGACTTTATCATGTCGCCTCAGCAGGCCAAGGAGTACGGCCTGATCGATGAGATCATTCACAAGCGCGGCTAGCGCGTATCTAAAAGTTTTCCTTTGGGATCATTTCAAACGGCTGGTCGGTCCAATTCAATTCGGAAGGGCACTATCAACGCGTTCGGTACATTGCAGGCCTCCGCAACCAGAGCTTCTTCTCTGTCAATCACTTCCGCAAACCCTGCAACCATCCGAATTCGTGTTTTTTATTGCTAAGGATATCGAGAGTTCTTCTCCAACTCCGAGTTCAAGGCCGGTCCGCTGGCAGATAATTTCCAGTTTGCCCGTCATCCTCTCGCAACTGCATGAGACATCGGATTTGCATGCCGCGATGAGTGATTTGCTGGGGGCGATAGAGTCGGAAGATTCGCCTCTTGGCAACGACTGAATTTCGAGAGGGTTCACTTGGTCCTCCGGGTGTGGGGACTCCGGGTGTGGGGACTCCTTGCGGAGTCCGAGCTACCTCGACACCGCACGTGCTGCACCCGCAAATCAAATTTGCAATCTCTTTGGGATGTGAGACGTAGACGGAGTTGCTCGTGCGCAACGCAGAGCTGCTTGGCCAGCCAAGCAAAGGTCAGTCAACTGCGTTGGAGCCAGCCGGCGATCGCCCGTCCAATCTCGTTGGGGCTGTCCTCTTGCACGAAGTGGAGACCCCTTACGACAATGTGGTGCTGATTAGGGAAGCTGCTCGCCAGTCTCCTGATTCGGCCCGTGATGAAAACACTGGGCTCCGCGTCGATAAAGAACTTCGGCAGTGACGCTGTTTTCAGCCATGCGGAGTAGGCGGCAATCCGATCGTGGACGTCGGACGGCTCGCCCGACAGCGGTACTTCGCGCGCCCACTGCAAGGTCGGCCAGCGATCGTCGCCGGCCTCCAGGAATGGTCGCCGGTACTCTGCCATCTCGTCGGCTGACAGCTTCCGTTGCGTGACGCCGGGCAGCATCTTCTCGATGAACATGTTCTCACCGAGCACCAGAGCTTCGCCCGCCGACGAACGCACGGCCTTCAGCGTCGGACGGAAGCCTTCTGGCAGATCCTCCAGGGTGAGCGGAGCAACGAACGTCTCCATATAAGCTATCGCGCGAGCGCGCTGCTGATGACAATACGCCCAGTCGAAGCCCAAGGCCCCTCCCCAGTCGTGTAGGACGAGCGTCAACGGCTCCGTTCCGACCACCTCATCGATAAAGGCGTCAACGTAACGGGCGTGGCTCGCGAAGCGGTAGCGGTCCGGCTCGGCGCCGGCCGGGATCTTGTCCGAGTCGCCCATGCCGATGAGATCAGGGGCGATCAGCCGGCGGCTGGAGTGCTCGACGTGCGGCAGGACACCTCGCCATAGGAACGAGGAAGTCGGGTTGCCGTGAAGGAACACGATTGGGTGCCCCACGCCGCGTTCGATATAGGCCATGCGGCGACCGAGCACGTCGGCAAACCGCTTTTCGCGTGCCCAGGCGCTTCCTGCCCAGCGAGGTGATTGTGACAATTTTTCAGCCTCGATTTCCAGCGGTTGGGAAGACAGGTGTGACATCGGACATCTCCGTGAATTTATATCAGAAAAAAATCGAGCGATCCCGAATGAAAGCGCCGATCCAGAGCAGTGCAATCGGGACAAAAGGATTCACCTTCAATACGTCGTGCGACAGCTCGGTCGCGATCGCACCGGCGAAGTAACAGGACGCGAGAATAAACCCGAGTTTCATTGTGGCTGGCACGACAAACAACGCCGCGAATGCAATTTCCATAACACCGAGCAGTCGAAGATAACGTCCGACTCCGACCTTCGACATCTCCTCGGCAACCCTCGAATTGCCCGTGAGCTTCAGCACGCCCAAAAACGCGATCCCTAGCGCTGGAATCCAAGTCGCAAGCAAGTTGATAATCATATTCCTCTCCTATACAAGGTTACTGTCGGCCGTTCTTATTGCGCTTTCATGGGCACCGGGTTGAAGTCGAGCTTGTCGTTGAAGTACACGGCGATGATGCAGTCGCCGCCCTCTTCGCACTTGTCATGATGGACCTGTCTCGCTGGTTGCGACCACACGGATCCCGGCCCGCCCGTCTGCGGTGCTGCTCCCTCGAAAGTATGCGTGAACTTGCCCTGGATCACGACGCCCTGATACGCCGCGGTGTGCCAGTGCCAGCCCGAGTCCATGCCAGCAGGATACTTTTGCAGGATCAACGAGGGGCCCTCGTTTGGATTCCCCACCACCACGAACATCTCCAGTCCAGGATGGTTCTTGGGATCGACGGGCTTCCACGGAATGGCGTCGCTGGTCGTGAAGGTACCTTGGGTCGCTCCGGCCTTTGCGCCCGCCGCCGGAGTCGCGTCCGTGCCTCGAACTTGAGCGAAGGATTGCGTTGCTTTTGCTTTCATAACGGCTCCTTTTCTTAATTCTTCTTTCATTCCCTTTATAAATTTCGGTCCCAACTTTGCCGAGCGAGGGGTGAGCAATCGCCGACATCAAGCTGGTGCCAAGCCTGCTTCACAATTTGCTGCAGCCTCGGAAACTTCCTTGCCACACTACGTTTGATGTTTCGAGCTCTAATTAGAGCCATTGTCAGTTCTGTAGTCTGTGATAAGCTACGCAAATAAGGTGCATACTGTGGAGCTTCGCCAAATTCGGTCATTTCTTTCCATCGCCGAGACTCTGCACTTCGGGCGCACTGCGGAGTTGATTCATATCAGCCAACCAGCCTTAAGCCTTCAGATACGAGCTCTTGAGGAGGAGGTCGGCGTTCGACTCTTCGAGCGGAACCGACGTAAAACAACGCTCACCGCGGCTGGTGAGGCCTTTCGCGATGATGCGGTGGCAGCGCTGTCGCAGTTGGAGCAAGCTATTCGCAAGGCGAGGCTAGCGGCTAATGGAAAACTGGGACTGTTGCGGATCGGCTTCATCTCAGGTGTGGGAGCACAGATTGTGCCCAACATCGCTCGTCAATTTAAGGACTTAAATCCGGAAGTTGAGTTTTCTCTTCTCGGAATCCACACAGCGCATCAGGTACAAATGCTGCAGACAGGTTCGCTGGACATTGGATTTCTTCGCCTCCCGATTGCCGAGCAGTCGGCTCTTGAGGTTCTGACGGTGCATCGTGAACCGTTCGTACTCGTGGTGCCCTCCTCCCATAAACTGGCCAAAAGAAAAAGGGTGCGTCTAGGTGAAGTGTCGGGTGAGAACTTCGTGATGAATGAGCGTAGTTATGCGCCTGGACTCCACGATCTAATCTTCGGGATGCTTCACGATGCCAGAATTGTTCCCAATGTTTCGCAGACCGCGTCAGACCTCTCCACGGTGATCTCACTAGTCGATGCGCAGATGGGTGTCGCCATTCTCCCCGCGTCGGCAGTGAAACACAGCGTTGCGTCGGTCGTCGCCTGTGACATTGTCGGCGATCTTCCAATGTGTGAAATTGCACTTGTTTGCGATAAACGCGTTCGCACACCAGTCGTAGACAACTTCAGAAGTTTCGCTTTAAGAAGCTTAGGTCATTCAAGGTAAGCTTTGTATGCTAACCGGAGTTGACTTCAGTGCCGAATCCTTGGGGCGATGTTTCTGTTGGTGTGGACCTCTGACATGCCCTTTCCGGAATCTCTGCGACATTTCAAATGGCGGTGCGGCCGCCATCGACAGCAAGTTTTGCCCCATAAATGAAACTCGACCGATCCGTCGCCAGGAAAACGATGGCCTCCGCAATCTCGTCGGCTGTTGCCGGACGGCCCGCCGGCGCCTGCGCAGCAAGTTGCTCAACACCTTCTCCCATTGCTTCCGTGCCCTCCGTTCGCGTAGGTCCGGGACTGACTGCATTGACGCGCACGCCGCGCGGGCCATATTCAGCCGCCCACGACTTGGTCAGCAAATTAATCGCGGCCTTGCTGGAGCCATAGAGGCTCATGCCGGACACCCCGTAGTCGGCAACCATCGTCGAAACATTGACGATGGCCCCGTTTCCTCTCTTCGCCATCAACGGAGCAAGTTCCGCGACAAGGAAGTACGGCACCTTGACGTTGAGCGAGTACACTCGGTCAAACTCTTCTTCCGTGGTTTGGTCCGTAGCGCCAAACGGGAAGATCCCCGCATTATTAATAAGAATGTTGATGTGGCCGTTTCCGAGTTCTAACGCTCTTTTCGCCACTTCGCGCGCGCTCGACGCGTTTCGAAGGTCAGACGAGATAAAATCCACTTTGCCTCCTGCCGCGCGGATTTCGGCCAGCGTTTCATCACCGCGTTTAGCGTTGCGGCCTACGACTAGAACGTGGATTCCAAGCTTGGCGAGCTTTTTGGCAGTCGCTCGGCCGATACCACTTGTTCCTCCTGTAATAAGAGCTGTCAACGAATTAGTAGCCATTTGCGAATCCTCTTTTTGAACGGTCATTCCGCGCGAATGGGTTTCGCACGTTCCGTCACTTGTTTCGGTCGCTGTCGAGACATTACGTCTTTGATGTTCTGTTGGGCAATTCGATTCTTGCCAGATGCGTTTGCGGTTCTGGGGCTTGAGCCCCTTGGTTGTGTTTTGACGGTTGCGTCCTGTCACCATCGATGATGCAGTCGGGCAGCCCCGAATTCGACCCGAGCGTCATATCGGTCTGACCACCACTTTTTTAGCCAGCGAGGATGGTCATTGGTTTACCAGCCAAGTGATCGTGGCCGCCGGCGGCAAACGGATGTAATGTTGTTGTGACCAACCGCGGAAGTGCCGACAGACGTGATGTGCCAGTCTTGCCCGCCTATGGAGGGAATAATGTCTGAAATAGAACATTACGAGATTCTGGTCATTGGAAGCGGAGAAGCCGGAAAGCACGCGACTTGGGCCTTCGCGCAAGCGGGCCACCGCACGGCGGTGGTGGAACGAAAATACATCGGCGGATCGTGCCCGAACATCGCGTGCTTGCCGAGCAAGAACGTGATTCGCAGCGCGAAGGCGAATTGGTTCGCACGGCACGGCGCAGAGTACGGCATTCAAACCGGGCCAGTATCCACGGACATGCGAGGTGTCTTCAACCGCAAGCGAAAGATGGTGGAGGGCGAGGTTCAGGGTCATCTCAATCGGTTCAAGGCCACCGGAGCAGAATTGATCCGGGGCGAAGCCCGATTCGTCGCTCCTAAGACCGTTGAGGTAAACCTTAACGACGGAACCCGGCGGATGATCACGGGCGACCGCGTGTTCCTCGACATTGGATCGCGCGCAATCATTCCGGATATTCCGGGGCTTGCGGCTGCGAGACCAATGACCCACGTGGAAGCGCTGGACCTCGACCGTCTGCCGGGACACGTCATCGTGCTCGGTGGGGGATACGTCGGCCTCGAACTCGCGCAGGCACTGCGCCGCTTCGGTTCCGACGTGACCGTGATCGAGCGTGGCCGGCAAGTTGCGATCGCTGAAGATGCCGACGTTGCGCAAGCACTTTTGGAGACCTTCACAAACGACGGAATCGAAGTACAGCTCGAAACCCGAGTGCGCCAAGTGGAAGGACTTTCCGGTCAGAAGGTGCGAATCGCCAATGAGAACGGCCGTGGCCAAGAAACGATCGAGGGGAGCGATCTGCTCGTTGCGACGGGTCGAATCGCGAACACGCAGGGAATTGGGCTCGAAAGGGCGGGAATCGAACTGGACGCGCGCGGCTACATCAAAGTAAACGAGCGGCTGGAGACGACCGCGCCAGACGTTTGGGCTATGGGCGATTGCGCAGGCAGCCCCCAGTTCACCCATGTCGCATTCGATGATTTCCGGGTAGTCCGCGACAACCTGAACGGCGGCAAGCGCACAACGCGCGACCGGCTCGTCCCCTTTTGCATGTTCACTGATCCGGAGCTAGCGCGAGTCGGCCTGAACGAGACGGAGGCGAAGGCGCGAGGCATCACATATCGACTGGCGAAGATGCCGATGGCAGGTGTACTGCGGGCCGTTGCGATTGGCGAAACGCGTGGATTTGTGAAAATGCTTGTGGCTGCCGAGAGCGACCGCATCCTGGGATTCGCCGGATTTGGCGCGGAAGCGAGCGAAATGATGGCGGCCGTTCAGACCGCGATGCTGGGCGGATTGCCATACACGGTCCTGCGCGATGCGATTTTCACGCATCCTACCGCCGCCGAGGGCTTGGTCTATTTACTCGCAGGGGTGCCAGCGAGAGCCATGCAGCAGCCGGCCTAGGGGCAAAGCCTCAGGTCGAGAGTACGGCGAAACAAAAGCTGAACCTGACGTTCGATATCCTCACGGATCTCCACCTGAACGTGGTGGAGGAATTTCGGCTTGTGTTCATGCTGCCGGATCATTTACGCGATCTCTACAAATCGTTCGGCAGCACGCTCGACAGGTTTCACGACGAGCCCGAATATAGATTGCCCATGCCCGCGCAGTATGTGATCGATCGCGACGGAATTATTCGTGCGGCCGATGTAAACGCGGACTATACGATCCGTCCTGAGCGTTCCGAAACTGTGAGGCAGTTGCGGACACTAACGATTTGATTGCTCCTCGGCAGATTTCCAAGAGCGCTTCAATGCGCGCCAGCAATATTCCGAAAGCGACCGCGTTCTTGGATTCATCGCGTTTAGCTAGAAGGGAGCGAGACGATGGCGGCCGTTCAGACAGAGATGCTGGGCGGATTGCCGGACACAGTCCTCCGCGATGCGATGTTCACGCATCCCACCGCCGCAGAAGCCTTCGAAGCTACTTCAGAGGGCGGCAGTTCTCAGCCACGCTGCTGCGGATGCGGCTGATCCACTCCAAGGAAGGGTAGCCAAGAGGCTGGTTGGTACGTTCCAAAACACCGCGAAGCAAACAAGGTCCATGACGGTGACGAACATCGGCGTACAGCGGCCCTCGATCGCGCTTCGACGATCTGATGGATTAAGCGCAATTGCCAGCTTGCGTCGCCACTGGCCGGAATATCTGATGGAACTAGGTGAGCTGGGATTGTATCTCTTCGTGGCGTGCGTAGTCGCCGCGTTGCTGCAGCACCCCGCGTCGATTCTGCGGGAGTCTGTTTCCAGCAGCCTTGCTCGTCGCGGTCTGATGGGACTGGCTATGGGTGCGACAGCGATTTCAATTGTAATGTCACCCTGGGGCAAACGGTCCGGAGGTCATTTCAATCCCGCAATCACCCTCACTTTTTATCGGCTGGGAAAAGTGGAGTTTTGGGATGCATGGCTCTATGCCATCGCGCAGTTCTTAGGCGCCATTGCTGGTGTCGCTCTTGCCAGATATGTGTTGCGAGGCGCGCTTGGCAATCCTGCGGTACGTTATGCCGTGACAGTGCCGGGCGTGTACGGAAGCACTGTCGCGTTCGTGGCCGAATTGGCGATCTCTTTCTTTCTGATGATCAGCGTGTTGTTCACAACGAATCGCAAAAGGCTGGCCCCGTACACCGCTTATTTTGTCGGAGCGCTGCTTGCGATCTATTACACATTCGAAGCGCCCCTGTCCGGCATGAGCACCAACCCGGCACGAACATTCGGTTCAGCGTTTCACGCCAACTATTGGCACGCGCTGTGGATCTATTTCATAGCTCCGTCGATGGGTATGCTGGCCGCAGGCGAACTGTTTCTTCGAGTCCGTCGGGGCGCCGCCCCATATTGCGCTAAACTTCACCACGCTAACAACGAACCCTGCATCTTCCATCACGCCCAATAGGGAGCTTAGAAAGGAGAATGCTATGCCACTTCATGACGACTACTTCGGTGCCCATCGCAGCCTGAAGCTGACGCGAGATACGAACGGTGTCCTGGTTGCTGAATTCCACAGCAACGGCGGACCCTTTATCTTCACGGCGCAAGATCATACGGAGCTTGTCGACGCCTTTTACCGGATTGCGCAGGATCGAGCGAACAAGGTCGTAATCCTCACCGGAGCAGGTGGGGAGTTCATTCCTGATATCGAGTTTTCATCCTTCGGTAACGTCGCCGATCCCGGCGTTTGGAGCCAGGTTCACGACGAAGGGTCTCAAATTGTCGAAAACATAGCCAACATACGCGTGCCGCTGATCGCAGCTATCGAGGGACGTGCTCACGTGCATTCGGAGTACGCGCTGCTCGCCAACGTGATTGTGGCGGCGGAGGGCGCAACGTTCCACGACGTGCCGCACTTCGCGGGAGGCATAGTCCCGGGTGACGGAATCTTTACGACGTGGAGTTATCGCGCTGGAGCAGGACGAGCGGAAGCCTTCCTGCTCAACCCACAGCCGCTAACGGCGCGTACCGCACATGAATGGGGAGTGGTTGCCGAAGTTGTACCAAATGGGAAAGCGCTTAGCCGGGCGCGGGAATTGGCCAACTTGTACTTGAAGGCTCCTGAAGTGACGCGACGCAACACGCGCGTGCATTTCATTCAACCCTTGAAAGAACGCATTGTGCGAGAAGTTGGCTATGGATTGTCGCTCGAAGGAGCATCGGCAGCCGACCTCGTGAAATCCATGCAATCGAAGACCGAACCTGTCGCGCAGAAAGCAAAATCCGCATAGAAAGAACCGAAGAACACTGTCACCCACATAGGTCGATTTCAGCAACCGGGATGATCAGCTACAGCCAATGGCAAAAGCGGGCGCCAAGGGCCCGCTTCCAGCAGAAAAACCGGTTAGGAGCGATTCGATGGGCAAACTCGAGGGAAGATTGCACTGATTACTGGCGGCAGCAGCGGGATCGGGTTGGCCACCGCTAAGCAATTTGTCGAGGAAGGCGCATATGTGTTCATCACCGGCCGCCGTGAGGGGCCCGCGCGTCCCTAGGAGGGGTTCGACTGTGCACTTTCGGTCCAACTTCAGTCCAATTCAAGGGGGTGGTTGCACCGCGCGAGTCCGCGTAAGCGACACCAGATGCGGAACTTGTGTGATTTGCCCTGCTTACTTGCAAAGCAGGTGCTCTCCCAGCTGAGCTACACGCCCACAGTAGGATTCACCTTTATTCTAAAGCATTTGCCGCCGTTCCGCATTCCCATCCTTCGCAACATCGTGTTACGTGAAGTAAGGGTGCGAAGATGGGATTCATTCTTGCAACCCTCTCTCCACAGCGGGGAACGGAATCACCGCACCTGCCTCGTCAGCAGAAGCGCTGCACCAATCGAGATCGTCAGTTCAAATCAACCCCCCGCAACCAAAATTTCTTTCCTCTCAGCAATTTCCCGTTACCTTGCAACCATCCGAACTTGTCCTCTTCTATTTGCGATAGACAGCCGATAAGTCGATAGGAACCCGAACTGCGTGGCACAATGTTGGGCATTTGCTAGCTCCACGTTACATTGCGCACATGGGTTATAATCACGCGGGTTTTCGGGGGGGCCGATGCGCATAAGCCGTATCTCGACTTTCTGTGTATTTCTGCTTTTTACTTTCAGCCTTAACGCTCAGCAACCCGATTCACTCTCCGCGCTTGTACAGAAGTACGTACGAGTGACCACACCGAAAGTGGTGCTGGAACACGTGCGGGTCATCGACGGTGCGGGACATCCGCCAGTGGAAGACCAGAACGTGGTCATTGAGCGGGGCAAGGTCACATCGATTCGTGCGGGTTCGGACACTCCTGCGGCTGGCGGAGGCACTATCCTTGACCTGCACGGGTACACAGTGATGCCGGGCATCGTTGGCATGCACAACCACCTTTTTTACGTCGCACGACCGGACATGGATGGCCAGTGGAACTCCGAGCCGCCTGTGGTGGTGCCGCAGATGACATTCTCCGCGCCGCGCCTCTATCTGGCTGAGGGCGTGACCACGATGCGCACCACGGGGAGCGTCGAGACCTACGCGGACCTGAATCTGAAACGTGCGATCGACGAGGGCAAGCTGCCCGGCCCGCATATTGATGTAACCGGACCGTATTTGGAAGGGCCGCACAGCTACTTCATTCAAATGCATGAGCTGAACGGCCCCGACGAGGCGCAGCAATTGGTTGATTACTGGGTGGACCGCGGGGTTACGTCATTCAAGGCGTATATGAACATCACACGGGCGGAACTGGGGGCTGCGATTGAGGCGGCCCATAAGCGCGGGATCAAGGTTACGGGACACCTTTGCTCGGTGACCTATACGGAAGCGGCGGAGCTTGGCATCGACGACCTGGAGCACGGTTTTTTTGTGAATACGCAACTCGATCCTGACAAGAAGCCGGATCAGTGCAGCTCCAGCATGGGCGACTACACACTAGAACACATGGATCCCAGCGGTCCGGAGGCGAAGGCCCTGGTCGATACGCTGGTGAAACATCATGTGGCTATCACCTCAACGCTTCCGGTGTTTGAGGGTGACGTGCCCGGCCGTCCACCGTTGCGGCAGGCGGCGTTGGACGCGATGTCGCCGGAGGCCCGCGAAGCGTATCTATATTCGCGAAACCGGCCGGCAAACAAACCATCGCACCGCGACGGCGCCATGCTCCTTAAGCGCGATATGGATTTGGAGCGCGCATTTGTTGCCGCGGGAGGATTGCTGCTGGCGGGGCCAGATCCCACCGGCAATGGAGGAGTCGTTCCTGGATTTGGCGACCAGCGCGAGATCGAACTGCTGGTGGAGGCCGGATTTACAGCGCAAGAAGCCATCAAAATCGCCACATTGAACGGAGCCATCTACCTTGGCAGGCAAGACCAGATCGGGTCGATTGCCACCGGCAAGAATGCCGATCTCATGGTAATCAAGGGCGATCCAGCTACCCGGATTTCGGATATAGAAAATGTAGAAATGGTCTTCAAGGACGGCGTTGGGTACGACTCGCAGAAGCTCCTTGATTCCGTGAAGGGACGCTACGGCCAGTATTGACCGCGTGAGACGCACGCAGGCCTGGCCGAAGCCCTAAGAAACTCCGGTTGTTTTATGACCTGTAAACCTTCATGCCGGCTATGCTGCAGGACGAATCAATTCCAAACTGAAGGGTAGGACTAATAAATTCGGATGGTTACAAACCCCCGCAACCAACCATATTACTTGTTCGCAAGGGCTTGCTCGAACAGGGCAAGCCCTTTGCCTTTGGGTTCACTACCCAACGGTCTGCAGCCGAGGCAAATGGGTCCTTTCCCTCACAAACTGAAAGCCCTCTGGGGAACTGCAGCATTTTGAGAGCCTCGGAGTAGCTCATTTATTGAGATTACTGCAAAAACTCTCAGAGAGGACCGCAAGAAGTCGAAAGTGTCGAAGAAGTCGAAATAGTCGAAACTGTCAAAATAGCGTGAAGGCTACGAAAAAGGAGGGCAGCTCTTCGGATTGGGCCCACCGCTTCGCATCGATACCGAATTTCCTCATTCGAGACAGCACAGTCATGCAGTGCATTCTTAGGAGGGCGGCAACACTACAACTGTTCGGCTGGTGTCCGCGATGTTGGCGCCGTCGCGCCACTGGTTAATGCTAACCTATGAAAAATCTGTCTGTTCGATAGTTCGAGTCAACTGCACTTACGCGGATCTGACAAAGAAACGCTCGGTTCCACGCACTTGGCAATCTGACAGCTAAGTGGCAGCGAGGTCGGCATCATTGTAGGCGTCTCCAGCATGCGGCTCGAGAATCTGCCTGACTATCATGACATTCCAACTGAATCAGCATTCGCCAAGTGTGGCAATTCAAATGCATCCTCCAACATCGTAAGGCGGCAAAAGCCCTCCTCGGAGGAGACCATGAGACAACAAGCGCAGGAACCGGGACGGGAAGGAGATCGGCTTTCAACTCTCCACGAACTCAGCGAAGTGATTGGCCTGCTGATTGTGAATGATCAGCTTTCGTTGAGCACTTTGGCGTCTTTTGAATCGGAGGATCGCCGATTTGAAAGGAAAGATCTCGATTTGTGGAAGGAAGCAGACCGTGACCGTTTGCGTGAAGCGCAAATCGATCACCTCACGAACGTAATCCTTGGCCGCTCACAAAAGTTTAATTGATCTCTTATCGATAACAAGCTTAAGGTGTTGCTGATCTGTGAGGACCGACAGGGGTTACCCATTTGGCGCAGAAACTCCAGCGACTGAATTGCAGTTGCTCCTTGGCTCGCAATACGACGGAAGTAAGCTCGCTGCTTGAAAAGCATTCATGGCACTACGCCAAAATGCAAATCGCGGATTGCATGAGGTAGACTTGGTCCCGAGCCGATCCGGATGCCTCAACATGAGTCCAGAAGCTAAACTCCATCGTCAAAACGAGCGGCTTGACCTGCTCCTGAATCTAACGAGCCGAATCACCTCGAACCTCGACCTTCGAGAACTGCTGCGCGCGACTTCAGCGAACATTCGAGATGTTGTGCAAGCCGATGCCGCGGGTGTTGCGTTTTTCGATGAGGGATCGAATAAGAGCCGGATTTATGCTGTCGATTTTCCCGACGCGAAAGGATTCGTTTCGGAAGAGCTTATGGTCACGCCAGGCCACGCCCTCAAACGAGCTTGGGGAAGCTCTAAAGCGGTAATCGTAAACACAAATGATCGTGAGGAACTCGGGCCTGAAATTTACGACATGGTGATTGCAGAGGGCCTGGACACCCACTGCCTAATACCACTCGTGAGCCACAGTAGACCAGTCGGTCTCCTCATACTCGCACGCAAGGGACAGAATTTATTTACGTCCGAGGACGTTGATTTCCTCACCCGAGCGTCAGGTCAGATAGCAATCGCAATTGAAAACGCTCTGGCGTTCCAAGAGGTGTCTGGATTGGGAGATCGGTTGCAGTTGCTCCTGAATCTGACGACCCGTATCACATCCAGCCTCGATCTGCGGGAGGTCTTGCGTGTGATTGCCGCGAATATACGCGAAGTGGTGCACGCTGATGCCGTAACCGTTTCGCTGCCCGACCCCGCTCCGGGAAAATTCAGGGTATTTGCTGTGGATTTTCCTTGCCACAAGGGAGTCATCAAGGAAGAGTTGCTCCTGCCGCTTAGCTCCGAAGCTAAGAGAGCGATGGATACCTTGAAACCGATAGTCTTTGACCCGCGGGAACGTGACGAACACCCGCCCGAGCCATATGACGTCGCGGCTGCGGAGGGCCTAAAGGCCGTTTGCAGTATTCCACTCGTAGATCGCGGCCGGGCTCTCGGAATTCTGTCGATTTTACGGACGACTGAGACTCCGTTTACGCCGGAAGATGTCGATTTCCTCAGCCGGGCGTCAGGTCAGATAGCAATCGCAATTGAAAACGCGTTGGCGTACCGGGAAATTTCCGAACTCAAGGACAAGTTGGCCCAGGAGAAAGTGTATCTGGAAGAAGAATTTCGCAGCGAAATGGGTTTCGAGCAGATCATTGGGAACAGCTCGGGGTTGAAACATGTTCTGCAAATGGTTGAAACGGCTGCCCCAAGTGATTCCACCATTCTGTTGCTCGGTGAAACGGGAACGGGGAAAGAGCTGATTGCGCGCGCCATTCACGACCGAAGCCGCCGCAAACAACGGACATTCGTGAAGCTGAACTGCGCTGCGATTCCGACTGGGCTGGTGGAAAGCGAACTGTTTGGTCATGAAAAGGGCGCGTTCACCGGCGCCATTGCCCAAAAGATTGGGCGGCTGGAACTGGCTGATCAGGGGACTTTGTTTTTGGATGAAGTGGGGGACATCCCAATTGAGATTCAGCCGAAGCTGCTGCGGGCTCTGCAGGAGCGGGAATTTGAACGCCTGGGCAGCACGCATACACGGAAAGTGAATGTCCGATTGGTGGCGGCAACGAATCGTGATCTCGAGAAGATGATCGCGAACAGGGAATTCCGCAGTGATCTGTACTACCGATTGAATGTCTTTCCGATTCGCATTCCGCCACTGAGAGACCGCAAAGAAGATATTCCACTGCTCGCCAGCTATTTCGTGCAAAAGTTCGCCAAGCAGATGCAGAAGCGCATCGATACAGTTCCCGTAGTTGTGATGAAGGGACTGACGGCTTGGGACTGGCCGGGGAACATTCGTGAACTCGAGAATTTCATTGAGCGCGCCGTCCTCCTGACGAGAGGCAAGTCGCTCGAGGCTCCGCTCGCCGAGCTGAGAAAAACGGATGTCGCAGAACCCGCCCGCGCCGTTCTTCCGGAAATCAAACGAGGTGCCGGGGAAGCAACAAATTCGCGAAGCGACAAAAGCAACGTTGCCGACGAATATGCAAGAAAGCAGCGCGATCAGATCGTACAGGCACTTGCGGCATGCAAGGGACGCGTGGGTGGTTCCGATGGCGCTGCCGCGCGCCTGGGATTGAACCGCACGACTTTTCTCTCTCGAATGAAAAAATTCGGCATCTACGCGAAGCAGTACGCTTAATCTGCAATCCCCTCCTTGTCGCGCCCCTGAACCATAGCTTCGACATTTTCGACCCTTTCAGCTTTTTCAACTTCAACATTTTCAACGCATAGCGCTTTCCTCCTGAAAATTCAACGACTTACGGTTCTGCAAGCTTGGTCAGGGCCTTGCCCTTATCGGGGTCGAGGACAAAAGGAATGTTGAAGATTTCGATTCTCGACACCCAGAGTCGCCGCCGGTTGGTGGTCGAGGGCAAACTCGTCGCCCCGTGGGCCGCTGAGTTGACGAGCGTGTGGCGGAAGGCGATGGCAGATCCCGACGGTCGGGACGTTGTGATTTATGTGAAGTGCCTTACGGCCATCACCGAGGACGGAGAAAACGTACTTCTTGAGCTGATGAAAGAAGGAGCCAGATTCCACTCCTCAGGGGTGTTCACGAAGCAGGTCCTGAAACGGCTCGCCCGCAAGATTCGCGGAAATGTCCAGGAGGAGAAGTGATGAGCGACGATATCACGTTTCGGCTGACTCAATACCGTTCGCCTCGTTCAATTTTAGTGATGGCAGTCATCTTCTGGTTCGTGATCCCGGCGGCGGGTCAATATCCCGCCGCCAGCTCCGGGGCGGGCCAGGCGGGTGTACTCTCGGGAAGTGTTCCGAGCGGTCCTGCAAGCAATGAGGCTTTGCGTCTGACGCTGCGTGACGCCATCACTCGCGCTCTCCACTACAACCTGGCGACGATTGAGAGCGGAGAAAACGCGCGCATCGCGCGGGGCCAGCGACTGGTCGCGCTCAGCAGGCTGTTGCCACAGGTCAGTGCGGGACTTTCAGAGAATGTCGACCAATTAAGCCTCGCAACTTTCGGGCTAGAGCAGATACACGGCATTCCGAACATCGTCGGGCCGTTCAGCTACACCTCTATTGACGGAACGGTTAGCCAAACGCTCTTCAGCTTTGAATCCATCCAGCGTTTTCGGGCGGCGCGCACTGCCGAACAAGCGGCGCAACTGAGTTACCAGGACATCTTCGATGCAGTCACGCTTACTGTGGGCAATTCCTATTTACAGGTAATCGAGGCTGATTCGCGCATTCAGGCCCAAGAGGCGCAGGTGCGAAACGCGAGGGCTCTTTACGATCAGGCAATCGATGAAGTACAGGCGGGTACGGCTCCCCGAATAGAAGCGACACGAACGGAAGTTCAATTGCACACGGAAGAGTACAACCTCAGTATCGCGCGCAACAATTTTCAACTCGCAAAGCTCACTCTTGGACGCGCCATCGGACTGCCCCTCGGACAAGAATTCGAACTTGCCGACCAATTTCCCTACTCGGAAATCAATCCCCCCACCGTCGAAGATGCGCTGAACGTCGCTTACAAATCGCGCAGCGATTTCCGGTCAGCTCTTGATTCCGAAAAGTCTGCCGCCCAGACGCTATCGGCTGCGCGAGGTGAGCGGTACCCCGTCGTGGCTGTGAATGGCGCCTACGGGGATATTGGCCGAACACTCGGTCAATCGCACGGAGATTTCACGTTTCAGGCTGGGATCAATGTTCCGATTTTCACCGGCGGACGGATTAAAGGTGACATCACCCAGGCGGAAGCTGAATTACAACAGCGGAAGGCCGAAGCCGAAAATATTCGCGGACAGGTTGACTACGACGTGCGAGCGGCCTTTCTCAATGTCAATGCGGCCAAAAAGCAAGTTGCGGTTGCGAAGCAGAACGTCGAACTCGCGAATGAGAACCTCACCCGTTCAAAGGACCGTTTCAGTTCCGGCGTGACCGATAGTGTGGAGGTCGTTCAGGCCGAGCAGTCTCTCGCCAGCGCGAACGATCAATACATCACCAGCCTGTACGACCACAACCTCGCCAAGCTTTCGCTGGCTCGCGCTCTCGGAGTAGCACGCACAAATTACGAACAGTACCTAGAAGCTGTTTCAAAACCGGGTACAGGGCTGTGATTTTACAGTAGTTGGTTCTCCCGAAATAAGCGATAAGCAATGGCAGCAGCGCCGAGGGAGGACCGATGGCGCGATACGGTCGACTGCTGACCGACGCCCAGTGGGAAATGATCCGGCCCTTGCTCCCGAAACGGCCCAAGCGTCCGAAGGGTGGACGGCCCCCGAAGGACGACCGCAACGTGCTGGAAGGCATTTTGTGGATCTTGCGTAGCGGGGCTCGCTGGTGTGATTTGCCCGAAGAGTTCCCCTCACCAGCGACGTGCTGGCGGCGCTTGCGGGACTGGGAGGAGCAAGAAGTTTGGCTGGAAATCTGGCGCGCGTTTCTCAGCGAGTTGAACGAACGACAGCAACTAAAATGGAGTGAATCGTTCCTGGACGGCAGTTTCGCTCCAGCCAAAAAGGGGGCGACGCAGTCGGAAAAACCAAGCGGGGCAAGGGGACGAAGTGGATGGTGGTGGTCGACGGCGCGGGTGTTCCTTTGGGAGACCACCTTCACTCTGCATCCCCGGCGGAAGTCAAGCTCGCGGAGACGACCCTCGCCGCGATCCGCGTAAGACGTCGGCATCGCCCGGGAAGACCGCGACAAAAACCCGAGCGCGTGATCATGGACCGTGGCTACGATAGCGATGGGCTGCGTAAACAACTGCGTCGCCGCGGGATCGAACCGATCGTTCCACACCGCAAAGGTCGGCGCAAACCGCCTACGCAAGATGGCCGAGCGCTGCGGCGCTACCGGCGGCGCTGGATCGTCGAGCGCACCTTCTCCTGGCTCGGCAACTACCGGCGACTGACAGTGCGCTATGATCGGTCGTTGACGATCTATCGTGGATTTTTTCACATCGCCTGCTTCATGATCGTCTTACGGAGGGTTTTGAAATAGCTTCTAGGAGGAAAGTAATGCCGAACGAGAATGGCACTCCAACTATCGACGCTGATCAAAAGCAAACAGCCACACTTGTGGATGACGAAGCGCCCGGTTCGCCGTCGAAGGAGAGCCGCAGCAAGCACTCGACACCCCACCGCAAGAGAATGCTCATAATCTCGGCCGCGATGGTGGTCGCTATCGCAGGCGGCTATTTCGCGTGGAATGCGCTCCGCTACGAAGACACCGATGACGCGCAAATCGAGGGCCACGTTATGCAGCTGAGTACGCGAATTAACGGACAAATCAAAGACGTGTACGTCGTTGAGGGGCAGCTCGTTCATGCCGGCGACGTACTCGTGACAGTCGATTCTCAGGACTACAAGATCGCGGAGGCACAGGCGCAAGCAAACCTGGCCGATGCGGAAGCTACAGCCGCGAGTTCCCACTGGAAGGTGCCGATTACTTCCGTAACAGTTCAGAGCAATTTGGATTCGGCGAAAACCGCGGTGCTCAACTCAGAGGCTGCGGTTAGAGCGTCTGAACAGAACTACGAATCCGCCAAAGCCGCGCTCGTCCAGGCTCAGGCAAACGCTGCAAAGAGCGATGCAGACTTGCAGCGCGCCACGCAACTCATCGCGAAAGAGGACATCTCTCGCCTGCAATTCGACCAGGCGGTTGCCACCGCAACAGCAAATCGAGCCGCAGTTGCCTCGGCACAGGCGGGAGTGCACGCGGCCGAACAAGCCGTGCAGCAAGCTCAGGGGAAACTCCTGCAAGCCAAAAATGATTTGCAGACTGCGGAGACTGCGCCTCAGCAGATTTCTCTGACTCGCGCCAACGCGCAGGCCGCCGACGCCCAGGTGTGGCAACGAGAGGCTCAACTTGCGCAAGCAGAGATGAACCTCAGCTATACGGTGATCCTTTCTCCCGTGACGGGAATTGTCGGCAAGAGAAGCGTCGAAGTAGGCCAGAACGTGAGCGTTGGGCAGGAACTTGTGGATCTTGTGCCCCTCGATGACGTCTGGGTGACCGCGAATTTCAAAGAGACGCAACTTGCCCACATGCGCCCTGGTCAGCCCGTCGAAGTCAAGGTTGACGCATATGGCCGGAGGTGGAAAGGCCGCGTCACCAATCTGGGTGGTGGCGCCGGCTCGATATTCAGCATATTGCCTCCCGAAAATGCCACAGGTAACTACGTGAAAGTCGTGCAGCGCGTGCCGGTGCGAATCGATTTTGATCGCCTTCCGGGACAGCAGTTCAATGCGGAAGCACTGTTAAAGCCGGGGCTGTCGGTCGAGCCTGAAGTGAGGGTGCGATGAGCACCGCAGCCACGATCACAGCTGAACAGGCAGGCTCGTCGCCTGAAGTGAATCCGTGGCTCATTGGCATGGTGGTCTCGATGGCTGCCTTCATGGAAGTGCTCGATACGAGCATTGCCAACGTGGCCCTTCCGCACATTGCGGGCAACCTGGGCGCGAGCAATGACGAGAGTACGTGGGTGTTGACAAGCTACCTGGTGTCAAACGCCGTTGTGCTTCCGATCAGCGGCTTCCTCGTTGGCTGGTTCGGACGCAAGCGTTTCTTTGTGACCTGCATCGCCTTTTTTACGGCCAGCTCGTTCATGTGTGGTCTCGCGCCGAGTCTTGGGTTCCTGCTTTTTTTCCGGGTGCTGCAAGGCGCCTTCGGGGGCGGACTGCAGCCGATGACGCAGGCAATCCTGGCTGACACTTTCCCGCCGGAGAAACGCGGCTTGGCCTTCGCATTGTATGGAGTCTCGATCGTTTGTGCTCCGGCAATCGGCCCCACGCTGGGCGGCTGGATTACCGACAACTATTCCTGGCGTTGGATTTTCTATATCAACGTTCCAGTGGGTATTCTGGCCGTCTTGCTGGTTTCTCAGCTAATTCAAGATCCGCCCTATTTGTCGAGCTTGAAAAAGATCACGGCGAGATTCGACTACATCGGGTTTGGCCTCCTCGTGATCGGCGTAGGTGCCCTTCAGGTTGCGCTCGATAAAGGACAAGAAGACGACTGGTTCGGGTCGCGCTTCATTACCACGCTGATCATTCTCGCCGCCGCGGGTTTGGTGTCCCTCGTTATTTGGGAGTGGCACCACAAGGAACCCGTTGTGGATGTCCATCTGTTCAAAATGTTTAATTTTGCGAGATGCAACCTGATGATGTTCGTACTTGGTATTGTCCTGTTCAGTTCTACTGTGCTTCTTCCTCAGTTCCTGCAAACGCTGATGGGCGACACGGCGGAGGCAGCAGGCATGGTTCTTTCGGGCGCAGCTATTCTTCTACTGTTTCTTACACCGGTCGTGGGCCGCCTCGCGGCGCGGTTCCAGGCCCGGCACCTTCTCGCTTTCGGGTGGATCACGCTCGCGATGGCCATGTATCTCACCTGCAAGCGCATCGATCTCCTCATTAGTTTTCGTGCTGCCGCATTGTTGCGCGTTTGGCAGTATCTGCCGATAGGATTCTTATTCGTCCCACTCACGATGGCCGGCTATGTCGGTTTGCCGGAGTCAAAAAGCAACGCTGCTGCCGGTTTGATCAACTTCGTGCGCAACATCGGGCAGAGCGTAGGAACTTCGGCTGTGACCACGGTGCTTGCGCGCCGAGGCCAGTACCATCAGTCTGTCTTGGCCGAGTACACGCGCTCCCCTCGTTTTAATGCGACGGTCGCAGGCTTGACGAACCGTCTGACACATGTCGGCCTGAGCGCGTATTCGGCCCACCAACAGGCCCTTGCCAGAATGTACAGCATGGTAATGGCGCAGGCTCAAGCCCTGTCTTATGTCGATGTGTACTGGCTGCTGGCCGCGACGTGCGCGCTGATGTTTCTGCTGTCCTTCCTGCTAGCCAAGAACGAACCGGGAGCAGGCGGCAAAGTTCCCATGGACTGAAAGGAGAAGCGCGATGATATCCAACTTTGTTGATGAGATCGATAAATCCGGAACGGCCGTTCCCTCCTTTAGCGCCCCAGCAGGGGAAAGGGATCTCGTCGTTGCTGCCCAAAACGGAAATGAAGAAGCATTTGAAATCCTCGTCGAACGTTGCCAACGCAGGATGTTCGCCGTTGCCTTGCGGCTCACACGCGTCCAAGAGGACGCTGAAGACGTTACCCAACAAAGTTTTCAAAAAGCTTTCGTCCATTTGCGCACATTTGAAGGGAAATCCTCTTTCTCCACATGGCTAACGCGGATAACTGTCAACGAAGCCTTAATGTTGCTGTGCAGAGGCCGCAGGCACCGTGAGGTGTCGATTGATGAAGATACTCTCGACTCACAGAGAGCGGCCTCGCCCCTGGAGATTCCCGACTCAAATCCAAACCCCGAAACCAGCTACTTGCAGCGAGAAGAGGCGCGAATTTTGTCGGCGGCCATGGGCAAATTGAGGCCGGGACTGCGGAAGGCGATCGAGCTCAGGGACCTTGGGGAATTATCTACTGAAGAGACGGCTCGACGCATGGGTCTCTCGATCAGCGCGACGAAATCCACTGTTTCACGGGGCAGGAGGAAGTTACGCGAAGCACTTAAGCGATATGTGAGATCACCTCGAATGCCCCGGGGCAATTGCCGGCGAAGCCATGCGCATCTCGCGAGATCGCCTCACCCCCCACTGCATTTGGTTAGGTCGGCGTGAAGGAGGTCCTTATGGTGACGGTTCTGTTGATCGCTGTATTGGCGATCCTTGTGCTTCTCTACTCCACCGGCCCTGACGGTGTCCCTGGCGCACCGCATCGCCACCGAATCGAGCTTTTGCAAGCGCAGGGCTTGAGGTCAAATCCATCAAAAGGCGGGATAGACATGCATCGTCCGAGCATCGGGGAACAACCAATCAAGAACGCACCCACTACGGAAGAAATCCGTCGGCGCGCCTGCGAGATTCACATCGAGCGGGGCGGATTTCACGGTTGCGACATGGACGACTGGTGGCAAGCAGAACGCGAACTCCAGAAAAAGTACAACAAGAACTCTGGCGCAGTAACACGAAAGACGAAGCCTGAAGGAGGAACGAATGCGAGTACAGCAAAACAGTAAACTCTTTTCATCGGCGCTGGTCGTAGCGCTGCTGGTAGTAACGGCGGGGCCGTTAGCCGCGCAAGACGTGCGCTATAACTTTATGCCAGGAGCAGATTTCTCGAAATATCGTACGTATAAGTGGGTCAACACTGGCGATGCTCATCCCGATCAGATTATGGACGCGCAAATCAAGCAGGCTGTGGACTCGCAATTGGCGTCGAAAGGGATGACCAAAACTGATGACGACAAGGCGGATCTCTATATCGGCTACCAGACCACCGTCAACCAGGAAAGACAATGGGATGCCTGGGGCTCACGAGCGTTC
Source organism: uncultured Acidobacteriota bacterium (assembly GCA_963813185.1). Classification (GTDB taxonomy): domain Bacteria; phylum Acidobacteriota; class Terriglobia; order Acidiferrales; family UBA7541; genus Palsa-360. The sequence continues at coordinate 303,325 of CAWEYA010000012.1, read as the reverse complement.
GGCATGGGCAGGGGATCTTGGACTAGTTCGACGATCAGTGTCGGAACTCTCGTTCTTGACATGTATGACCCGGGAACGAAGCAACTCGTCTGGACTGGAAGCGCGACCAAGACAATTGACCCCAGCTCAAACCACGATAAGAACATGAAGAACCTGGATAAGTCGATGGCGAAATTGCTGAAGAACTACCCACCCAACCAGAAGTAGAAGAGCAACGGTGATGGCCCGAAAAAGAAATGAGATGGATGTCAAGACTATCGTGGTTGCGATCCTGCTCAGTATCGTCCTCCGTTATCACATCGGTAAGGGCCAGAGCAAGTCATCGCAAGATCCTGACACACGCTGAGGGAAATAGCATGTTGAAGATCAATTTCAGTGAAAGAGCCGCGGAAGAGAGATGGATTCTGCATGGCCGACTCACCAACCCTTGGGTACAGGAGCTCAGGGCGTCCTGGAAGAAGAACCATCGCGCGGATGTGCGACGCGCCTGCATCGTTGGCCTCGACGAAGTGAACCACGTCGAGGCGCGGCTGAACGAGCGGCTTGGGCTTGTTCAGCTTTACCAAGCGTTAGGAGGCGGATGGCAGCAATAGACGGCAGTCAGGCGAAGATCGCTCAGCCGAGAAAAGAAGCGTTTGTGAACTACCAACCCACTCACGACAAGATTAACCACCGCGCATACCAAATCTATCTCGAGCGTGGCGCGCGTCCTGGCAATGAGCTTGATGATTGGCTAAGGGCTGAGCGCGAACCGGAAAGGATCGCGCTTTACACACGAAGTTGGAATCGCCTTTCGGTTCTTGAGGGCCGGCAAGTCTTGAAGTTCGAGGATTACCACTATGGAAAGTCGTAATCGTGAGTAAAAAATCGTGGAGGCGGCGTCCAAATACTTGAGTCCGCAAGCGACTGGCCCGAAGGTGCGTTATCCAACGGTCGCGGAAATTTGCATGGTCTCAGGCGGGCTATACAGACTCTCACGGATAGGGCGGCAATTTGACTATGCGCATTCTTCTCTTCAACCTCGGTACGGAATCTACCCAAGTCGTAGAACACACCCTGTCAGGCCAAGGCTATGACATAGCCGCAGAGCGCAGCTTGACTATTGATCAAATTCTCGCACTTTCGCCAGAACTTCTGATCACCGAAGCAACGCCATCCAACCTTAGCTGCTGCGGGTTGATCAGCCAAGTCAAGGCAAGTTCTGATCTACCAGCTCTCAAAATTGTGATGATTGTTCACGGAGATGCGCTTGAACGTGCCCGCGGACTGGATCTGGGCGCCGACGACGTAGTCTCGTTTCCATTTGAACCATTGGAATTCGGCGCAAAAATCAGAACCCAGCTTCGTCAAAAGCAACCAGAACTCAAGTTTGAGGCAGAACTGAAGGACGCACTCGAAAGAGAACAACTAACGGAGAGCACCGCCGAGAACCTGATAAGCAAGGTGATGTCCCGGCGTCGTTTTTGGGTGCTTTCCATAGTTTGCGTTCTCAGCGCGGCCACCCTTCTCGCGGCAGTCACAACGGTTATCTCGAACCGCCATAGCCGCAAGGATACGCTCCAACTCAATGCGAATGTCGCGCGGCTGAACGACGGACTCCTTCAACAGGGAGAACTCCTTCGCCACGCAGAACCGGCGCGCGACTCTTTGAATGTAAATGACGCGCCGCGGAACTCGTGAGTCTTTGCAAGTGCAAACTGAACACACTCGCAAAAAGATGGCGGCGAACGGCGACACAAATGACGAATCCCTCGCGAGGCAGCTTGAGAGGACGCAGAATCGCCTTGACCGGCTGGAAAATGAGGACCGAATCGCGGAAACAATTGTACACACTTATGGACCGAGCGTCTGCTTCCTGCACGTGGTCGTGGGTTTTCGGGACAAGGTTTCCGGACAGTTAATTCGTATCGCTGCAGATGCCACGGGGAATGCTCGAGTAGACGATAAGGGGATGGTATCTCTCGACACTGAAGGAACGGGACCACCGCTGCAACTTGACTTCTTTGGCACCGGATTTCTCGTAGCAAGCGACGGACGTCTGCTCACGAATCATCACGTTGCCGAGCCTTGGGCGGGTGACGTGGAATTGAAGCAAATTCTCGATCTCGGTGCTGCCGCGTTCGTCGTGTCTTACACGGCGTACTTCCCTGGGACCTCTCAAGGCATCGTAGCCAAGCTCGACCGGATTTCGCAGCATGCCGATCTGGCAACTCTGAAGTTACAGACTCCAGCCCCACCTCACACCGCACTCCTGGAGCTCGATGACCGGAGTGAAGCCAGTGTGACGGGCGATCCGGTCGTCCTGATTGGCTATCCTACGGGAATCGAAGGCATTCTGGCCCGCGCGGGAAGCGACGTCACCCGAAAAGTGGCGGAAAACGCCCAAGGCGTGACTCAGATTCTTTCGCAGTTGGCCGCCCAACACCTGATTCGCCCGACGACGACCCAGGGACATATCGGAGATGTCTTAACGGACATGATTGTTTACGACGCGGCGACAACCTCCGGCGGGTCAGGCGGTCCGCTTTTCAATCACGACGGCAAGGTGATTGGCGTGAACGCCGCGATACTCAAAGATTTTGGCGGCTCGAACATGGCAATCCCGGCACGTTACGCCGATGAGCTGCTGAAGTAATAGCGCCTTTCTGAAGAAGGGGTGCTCGCATATGAGATCACCTCGAAGACTTTCGTGCGACTGGAGTCTGATTATGGCTAACACGGAAAAACTCGATACCCACCACAAAGCTCTTACCCTGAATCTCGCGGCATCCACCTTCGGCTCCTTCGCTGAAATCGGCGCCGGCCAGGAAGTCGCTCGCTGGTTCCTTATGGTCGGAGGCGCTTCCGGCACGGTCGCCAAGACGATCTCCGCCTACGATAAGGAAGTGAGCGACGATCTTTACGGTTCCGGCTCGCGATATGTTTCCAAACAACGCCTTGAGGCGATGATGGACAAAGAATGGTCCGATCTGCATACACAGCTTTGCAAGACTCGCGGCCCGCAGACTCGCTTTTTCTCCTTTGCCGATACCATCGAAGCGCGCAACTACGCCGGAACGAACGACCCGCATGGCTGGATAGGGCTTCGATTTCAGCTGCAGCCTGGCGGTCCTCCGAACGATATTGTGCTGCACATAAACCTGCGAGATCCTGCGATTGCCCTGCAGCAAGAAGCCATCGGTATTCTCGGTGTCAATCTCATTTTCGCCGCCTTCTATCAATTGCAAACGAGGGAATCCTTTCTCGATGGACTAACAGAAGACGTCGTCAGGCAGCGAATCGAAATCGATGTCGCCGAGGTTCGTGGGCCAGCCTTCTCCGGCTGGGATCAGCAAACTCTCCAGGCGTACCTGGTGCACGCGGGATTCGCTGAAGTTGTTTGTTTCTCCTCCAAAGGCACAGCAATTCCTCCCGGCGAGGCTCTGCACAAAAAAGCTGCCGTACTCGCGCCCGGATACTTCAGCCATGTCGATGCCGCTCACGCGCAGATTCACATTCATTTGCTGGCTGCAGGCGTTCAGGAGCTTCGCAAGGAATTGGGAGAGGCGGTTGCTGCGCCAATTGGTTTCTTCTGCCTTACGGCGGCTGCTTTTGAACCAGGAGCGCCGGCCCCGGAAATTCCCGACCTGTTGCGTAGGATTAATGCACTTCTCGGACAGGGTGGTGATGTGCTTCTCTTTCGTGAACCGCAGCTCTATGCCATGACCGGCCTGGTGAACCGCTACACGAGAGCACCGCTACGATTTGTCGTAGGCCTTTCGCTCTTGATCCGAGCGTTTGAAGATCCCTATGGCAATCTGGAAGGGAGAAGTTTCGAAGCCCTCGCACGTCTTTTCGCGCAAAATGTGCGCATTTACGCTTATCCGATGACCCTTGCGGATCTCCAGGAATGGCTCAAGGACAATTCCGCCGCCAGTTGGGAGTGGAGCGGAACGAACGGCCTCGTCACCGCCAAGGAGTTGCACCACAAGCCTCCCCTCGGCCACCTGTACGCGTACCTTCTCGCGAGCAATTTCCTCGTTTCGATCGAAACTCCTGCGAGCTCAACCGCGAAGTCTGAGTCCGCCTCACCTGGCTGACCTTTCGAAGCGGCACCGCTCGACACGGCACAAGGCACATCATTTTTGACCCACTGCCCTGAGTTGAAGGTAGTGTTTTAGGTCTCGGAATAGGTATCAATTAATCTTGAAGGAAAACTACCTCGCTGGAAGAGTGATCTCGGATGAGTGTCGATAATTTTGTAGATACCAAAAGCACTCTACTTCAACAAGTTTCGATAAGCTCTGGAATCTGGTTCGGGACTAAATTGTCGCCTGGTCTGGCTGTTTCAAACGCTCGAGCCACGGAATTCTTGGGTACAGAATTGGGTACAAGTAGAACGCTGAAACTCTGCGGTGACCTTCGGAAGCGACACCAGACAAACGAGATTTAGTTTTTGACCCACTCTCTCATAACCCGAAGGTCGTCAATTCAAACCTGACCTCCGCGATCAACTGAGTGGCCACAGGATGCCTAGGCTTCGACCCGGGGGATCCTATACTGCGTTGTCGTCGGTTAATGACGTTTGGAATTGAGTTTCACGAGATTGAGAGTGCAGATGCTTTTCAGGGAGGTGCTCCCCCCTCGTTCGCTGTGCCAAAAAGCGTGTCAAATACGGCTGGATTCTAGTCGTTGGGGTTAGCTTCGAGCGAAAAGCAGATTCCCCAAATTGTTGAATCTGTTACTAATTCAAATCACGGAATGGAGAAGGATAGAGTGGCTGAACGTGCTTGCAAAGCGGGTGCACTCCCAGCTGAGTTACACGCCCACCGCGGCAGATGTTTACGATTCTAAAGCATCTGATGCCATTCGAGAACATCGAAACACGACAACTTGTTCATTTGGAATGGACCCTGAAATTGAGGCGCATTCAGCGAGTGGCCGATTCCGCGATGAAATCGAGTCGAGCGCTCCTTCCCGCTGGCTACGGACAAAATCTTCAGCATGTTCTCATTGCCCTTATCCACCCCCCGTGGTTGAAGGCAAGTCCGACCGGATCAGGGCCTCCACTTGTTTCCACACGTTTGGATCGCATTCGATTTGGGTGTGAGTCTTCATCAGGAGCCGGTCATACCAGGGATACTCATTGCAATTATATGGGTTTGCTTTGTAGTCGAAGCGATAATTCCCGATGATCCTAGTGCGCGCCGGATTGGCGGCGCGAATCGACGATTGGCCGTGGACAAATCCGTCCGGCTGGTAGAAATTTGCGGCCTGGGCCACGTTCGCGGGGATGACCGAATCATTTTGGCGAATCTTGGAAACGCTATCCACCTGAATAGTGAGCAGCACGGGGACGCCATCCTTTTGCAGCTCGCGCGCGACGGTGACGGCTTCGGAAGCGCCCCAGCTATGCCCGTAAAGAATGATGCGCGCATTCTGTTTTTCGGCGGCCGTCAGAATTCCATCATGATTCGTGTCCAGCAGGCTGAGGATTTTCTTTCGGGCATTTTCCCCGTGGTAGCTCTCGTAAATCTCCACGTCCACGCCCGATGGGTAAGCCTTGCGAAGGCGCGCCGCGAGCTGCACCACGCTGTGGACGGGATCATCGTGCCTGATGAACCCCCCGACGAAGCCGACGACGATGACGGGGGAGATTGTGCCTGCGGCTGCCACAGTGGCAGAATTGTTGCTGCTTTCGGGCGCAGGCCGCTCTCCTTGCGCCACGACGGTCTGGCCGAGGACCATACTGACCAAGAGCGAAAAGACAAACGCGCGAAGGGAAGGCGTCCACCGACGATATAGGTCCGCATCCATCATGAGATACGAATATCCACCGAAAGCAGTGTCCTTGCTCCAGTATCTCACTTGGCCGCCGAAATGGCGTAGCGGACGGCAATGCCGGCGGGTGGGAAAGTCGATGACGTACTCGCATGCTCGGGAGCAGGCCTGCGCGCCCAAGCGGGTCTCCCTCCGGTCAAACAAATTTTTGATTGCATTGAAATAAGCTAAGATCAAAACGAGGTCGCTTCCGGCAAAATGCGCAGCCGCAAATTATTGTCAGAAAAAGTTTTTGCCGTGGTTGTGGGTCTTGCTTTGTTTTTGGGCTGGCCGAGCGAGGTCGCGGCCTACGCCGTCCTTGCGCATGAGGCGATCATTGACAGCGCGTGGGACACCAACATGCGCCCGCTGTTGTTGAAGCGTTTTCCCGATGCGACGCCCGAACAACTCAAAGAAGCGCATGGCTACGCGTACGGCGGGGCCATCATCCAGGACATGGGATATTACCCGCACGGAAGTTTTTTCTTCAGCGACTTGACGCATTACGTTCGGAGCGGTGATTTTGTTCTCGCTCTCCTCCGCGATTCCCAGGATCTGAACGGCTACGCGTTTGCGCTCGGGGCGCTCGCACATTACGCCGCGGACAATGATGGGCACCCGATCGGCACGAATCGCGCCGTCCCTCTCCTGTACCCCAAGTTGAAAAAGAAGTACGGCGACACGGTCACGTATGAAGAAGACCGCCTGGCGCACGTAAAAACGGAATTTGGATTCGACGTTCTGGAAATAGCGCAGGGCCGTTATGCCCCGGACAACTATCACGACTTCATCGGATTTGGAGTTTCGGTTCCACTGCTGGAGCAAGCCTTTCAGGAAACCTACGGATTGGACCTGAAAAGCGTTCTCTCCGACGAAGACAAGGTGCTCGGGTCGTACCGTCACGATGTCAGCCAGCTTCTTCCCAAAGCGACGCGTATTGCCTGGAGCCTGAAGAAAAACGACATCATGAAGGATCAGCCCGGAATAACGAGAAAGAAATTCCTCTACAATCTTTCTCGCGCCAGTTACCAGAAAAATTGGGGAAAGCAATATCAACCGCCCACCTTTGGCGAAAGATTTCTGGCTTTCCTGGTCCGGATTCTCCCAAAGATTGGTCCCCTAAAAGTGCTGCAGCTCCAAACACCCACGCCTGCGGCGGAAAAGCTGTTCGAAGCCAGCTTCAACGCAACATTAGATCGCTACAAGCAGCTCCTGGGCCAGGCAGGCGCCGGTCAGCCGGACTTGCCCAACGAAAATTTCGACACCGGTGAAATTACGGGGCCGGGAAAATATCAGCTCACCGATGAGACGCAGGCGAAATTGCTGGACTCTTTGGCGAAGCAAAAGTTCAGTGGCGCTTCTCCGGAAATTCGGGCAGAACTTCTGGAATTCTTCGGGCATCCGGATGCTCCGTATGCGATGAAGCGAAAACCAAAAGATTGGGCGAAAGTACAGGCGGAACTGGAGGAATTGAAGAACGCAGCGCCCACGGCGGCGACGAGTGCGATTGATCCATTTTTGTCCGTCACCTCACCCGAGTGATTTGTAGCGCCCGCCTTCAGGTAGGCACTTAGATCGAGTTGACTCGGCCCGCCTGAAGGTGGGCGCTACAAGAACAGACCTGTGCTTGTCACAAAGAATCTGAAACGCCGGCAATCAGAAAGACGAAAGAATGACGCGTTTTCTCTCCCGCTTGTGGGACGATCCCGAATGTGGCGGATTTAACGGAAATACCGATCGCCTCTTCGCCTACCATCAGGCCACGAAGCATACTTATCATTCCGTCCGCGCCAATGCGCGCTACCTCGATTGGCACAATCAGCCTGATCCGTTTCGCACGTACGAAGGCGCCACCACCATTCTTCTTCCGCCTGACCCCGGCTTTCCGATAACAGGAACATTTGCGGCGATGGCGGCGCTCGAAGAGAAAACAAAATCTCCCGCTGAAAATCCGTATGAACGCGGCGAACAAATTCAACTGGACCTGAGGTGGCTCAGCCGCTTTTTGTGGCACGCGATGGCCGTCAGCGCCTGGAAAAAAGTCCCAGGCTCAGACGCTCGCTACAGCCTGCGCGTCAATCCTTCTTCTGGCAATCTGCACCCGACGGAAACTTATGTCGCGCTGCGCTCATTTACGGGAATGGAGGACGGTTTATTTCATTACCGCGCGGACCTGCACGCCGTCGAACTCAGGAGCCGCGGCGGATGGACGCAGCATCTGACCCGCGCGCTCGAGATTCCCGGGGCGTCGGAGTCGCCACTGATCGTCGGACTGACATCGATATTTTGGCGCGAGGTCTGGAAGTACGGCGATCGCGCATATCGTTACTGTTGCCACGATTTGGGCCACGCGATGATGAGCCTATTGCTGTCCGCGCGCGCATTGGGACTGCCGGGCGGCGCCGTGGCGCACTTCAGCGACGCACGCCTCGCTCGCGGCTTGGGCCTGGCCAAAAGCGACGAAGCTCCCATGGCGTTCCTCGTTTTTCCCCCGCAGAACAGTGCAACTGCATTTTCCACGACAGAGGAACATCGGGTCGCAGGGATTCCCAACGAGCTATCCGCGGAAGAAGTACGTTATGAGCTGCTTCTCGGGATTCACGCCTCGACAGTTCTGCCCGATCCTGCCGGTCCGCTGCCGCGCGTTTCCCCAGCCGCTTCAGACAATGCCGCCGGCGACTCGCTTTTGCACGACGCACCGCGCGATGCTCCGCTCGGACCAACCGTGCGGCGGCGGCGCTCCGCGCTTGACTTTGATGCGCGCACGCCGCCCATGGAACGCCGCGAGCTGGACCAGCTCCTGGATTTCGCGACGCGAGATTGGCGCGCGGATTGGCGCGGAAATTTCGGCAACGGGCCGACGCTCGGCGAAAGAGGTTCGGATTTGGTGACTCTTTATCTCTACATTCATCGCGTGCGGGATTGCGAGCCCGGCGTCTATCGCTGGGATCGGGCCAACAAAAAACTCGAACAGCTGCATGTCGCCAATGTGCAGCGCGTCGCGGCCTATCTCAGTCTGGAACAGTCCCTTGCGGGAAATTCATGTTTCACGATTTCCATGATCGCGGATCTCGGCGAGGCGGCGCGTGTTTTCGGCAACCGCGGTTACCGCTACGCATATTTTGATGCGGGCGCGATCGGTCAACGCCTCTACGTCGGCGCGGAGGCGCTGGGTTGGAACGCCACCGGCATTGGCGCATTCTACGACGACGATGTTCACTGCTATTTGGGCTTCCTCGAAGAGGGGCCGGATTCTATAGACGCGTCGGTCCGCGAAGCAGAACACGCGGCGCTGGTCATGCTCGGTTCGCCGGCTTCCCGCGCCGCCGCCCAAAGTCAAAACCCGCGGGAGCTTGCTCCCGTGATTTCCGAATCCGGTGAAGAACACCCTGCAAACGCGGAACAACTCCGGCAGAAAGAAAACGATGCCATTCCTAACAAAGATCCGCGCAACCTCCCGCGCCAGGTGATTTATCACTTCGCCGTCGGCCGCGCCGTAGCCGATCCGCGGCTCGAGGCCTGAAGCAGCATGATCGGCATCCTCGTGTGCGGCGCCAATCACTTCATCGTGCGCGGGCCGTTGCCGGATCGAGAGACGGCATTGGCGCTGGCGCGGCATTGGTCCATTATCCAAATTGGGCAGGCGACGCCTGCCTCTTTGCAGAGTTGGACGATTGTCACGCGCGCATTCCGGGAAGACCTTGCCTGGGCAGCGATCATGCCGGGCGACGGCGAAGTCACGCCCGCCGTGGCGCAGTTGCTCAAAGAATTGTCGGCAAGAGGGATTACGATCCGCAAGGATTGAATCCCTGGCGCCTCATTTGACCTTTACATACTTCCTCAACTTGTGCGGACCGACGTCCGCCGCGTAGATCGTTCCCTTATCATCCGCCACGATTCCCGACGCCCCGGAAATACGGTTCACATCCGCCTGGGCCAGGTCCGGGTCGGGGATGAAGGCCGCGAGCGAGCCGTCTTTCGCGGTGCCGACGGTAATGCCCCGCAAATAGCCCGGGTTGACCGTCGAATTCGATTGCGAATCGCTCACATAAAAAGTGTCGTCTTTCGATATATACACGGCGCTCGGCCGGCCAAATTGTTTCCACGCCACGATGAATTTGCCGTCCTGGTCGAAGACCTGAACGCGGCTGTTGCTGCGGTCGGCCACGTAGACGTAGCAGAGCGAACCGCCGATCGAGATGTCATGAGGCTGGTCGAACTCGCCGGGCCCCGAACCGTGATGTCCCCATGTCTTGATGAACTTGCCGTCCTTCGAAAATTTCACCACGCGGTCATTCTTGCCGTGGCCGTCGGTCACAAAAATATCGCCATTCGGAGCAATGGCGATGCCGGACGGCTGGTCAAACGTATCCGGACCATCGCCCTTGACTCCTTCCTTGCCGAGGGTCATGAGCACTTTGCCAGTGGGACTCATCTTGAAAACCTGGTGGCCGCGCACCACGCCGTTCGCGTCTTTGGCCGAAAGGCCGAGCACCGTCTCGCTGGCATTCGCATCGCTCGCCCAAATGTTTCCCTGGCGGTCCACCGTAAACCCGTGAGGGAAAGCGAACATCCCGCTGCCAAAGTTGCTCAGAAGTTTTCCCGACGGATCAAATTCCAGAATCGGCGGGTCCGTGCGCCCCACGCACGTGGCGGCGCCGGCAGGTTCCGTGTTGAAACAGCGGTGAAAGATCCAGATGTTCCCTTTGGGATCGATGTCCGCCCGGATGAGCTCGCCCCAGTGCCCTCCATTCATGTTTGCTGGCAGCGTTGGCCAATTCTCAACGAGGCGGTACGGGTTCGGCAGGTCAGATTGCTTGGGGTATTGCTTTTCCTGGCCGCGCGCCTCGGCTCCAAACGTGGCGGCCGCCACAAGCGCAGCCACGAGTGGAAATCTCATTTGACCTGCAAGTCTCATCATAGCACCTCTCGAGGGCATTCCTCCACGGAAACAAAGTGGACTTTCATATTCAACGCTAGAAATCTCTTCATTCTATTTTGCGGGATCGACACACTTATACACCAAGGCGCTTTCCGAGTGAATACTCCGCGGTTTTCAAGTTTCAGCGGACCTTCCCCGGAGGATCCGAGTGAAGCGCGCTGTTTGAGACACATTTCATGCCTCAACATCGCCGGCATCAATTTGCTGCCAGAGCTCAAGAACCGAGAGCTCGATTCAATGCCGGCTCCCTTTCTGGGTGGTTTAGCCCTTATGTTGTGGATGCGCACAAGCCTGCAGAAAGAGTATAGTAGCTGCCATCTTTTCGGTGGGGGTGAGGGATGATTTTATTTAATCAAACGTTTAATCAATCTGTCCGCGTCAATATACCGAGAGCCATTCGCGCTTTGTGTTTGATTGTTGGGGTCCTTTTCATTTGTGCTCCCTTGTTTTCACAGGGCAATCTTGGCCGCATTACGGGAACCATTACGGACCAATCCGGCGGCGTCATTGCCGGTGCGACCGTGACCGTCAAGGATTTGGCGCGAGGCCTCTCGCGGAATCTGACCACGGGTGACTCCGGAGAATACAATGCTCCCAACCTGCTCCCCGGCTCGTACGCGGTGCGCGCCGAGGCAAAAGGATTCAAAGCCACCGAGCAGCAAAACATTCTCCTCGAAGTCGGGAAGGAAATTCGTGTGGACCTGTCCCTCCAGCCCGGCGAGGTCTCGCAGACCATCACCATTACGGAAGCCCCTCCCATGGTGGAGACCACGAACGCAACATTGGGCGGTACACTCAGCAACGAGACGATTAACGATCTGCCCTTGAACGGCCGCAACTATATCAACCTCCTCACTCTTCGTCCGGGCATGAATGTTTACGCTGGCGGCGGGAGCTTCACCCGCTCCGCCAATGGGACCCGCGCGGAAGACATTGGCTATCTGATGGATGGGCTCCGGAACGACGATCCCTTGACCGGATCGAGTGTCCTCAATGCGGCTATCCCCGCGGGCGATTCATCAACGTCTTTGCCCATCGACGCCATCCAGGAATTCAATACTGAGCAAAATCCGAAAGCGGAATTTGGCTGGAAGCCCGGCGCCATCGTCAATGCCGGGATCAAGTCCGGAACGAATTCGATTCACGGCACAGCATTCGCATTTGGACGTGATACCGCGCTCGATGCGCGGAATTTCTTCAACCATCCGGGGCTGCCACAGTGTCCTGATCCCTGCACGAAGGCGGCTATTGGCCTAGAGCAATTTGGCGCCAGCTTGGGCGGAGCCATCAAAAAAGACAAATTTTCTACTTCGTGAACTACGAAGGTCAGCGCTATAACGTGGCGGACTCGCTCATCGCAACCCCTCCTGCCACCGTTTCGGTGGGAAATGCAGCGCATAGCCTCGTGGACGCCTGCCTAGCAGTCGGGTTTGCGAATGTGACACCGCTTAGCGCGCATATTGCGGGCCTCAATCCGGATTGTTCCGTGAAGCCTACAAATTATACGCCCGGCGCGAACGAATCCCTTTTCCCAACAAACACCAACCCGAGCGGAGAGGTCCTGGGTATGGTTAGCGCCAGCAAACAAGACAACGGCGTCGCCAAAGCCGACTATCACCTCAACGATCACCACTCTTTTAGCGGCACGTATTTCCGCGGCGTCGGCGGAGGAACCTGGCATGATCAGGCCTGGGAAGTGGGAATTCCAGGGTCCGGCAATTCCCCGTGGATTTCCCAATTGTGGGGTTATATCCAGACGGGCTCAGGCGCTTGGACCTGGACCCCGACTTCGACGGTGGTGAATGAATTCCGGGTAGGTTATTCCCACTACAGCCAGCCGAGCACCTCCAACGACTCCATGGTGAACCCGCTTGCTTACGGTATTAATACGGGCGTGACCGATCCGCGGAGATTCGGTTTCCCGCTCGTCCAAATCAATCAGTTGAACGGCGCTACTTTCAAACTGGGGGGCAACTGGCCCAAATACAACTGGCCCGGACGGCAGCTTGCAGATTTTAGAGCACGTCGCTATCTTGCGCGGCAAGCATGCCTTCAAGTTCGGCGGGGAAATCATTCACGACACTTCCGATCCCTTCGTTACCATGAACGCTAAGGGGCTAATCAGATTCCAAAATCTGGAGAGCTTTCTCACCGGGAATGTAAACCCCGGCTCCCTCATTCAAGCGGGCGATCCTCAGCGGTACCTGCACGACTACTCATACGCGGCCTTTGTGCAGGACGATTGGCGCATCACTCCTAAGCTCATGTTGAATCTTGGAGTACGCTACGAACTCCCCACAGTACTCAAGGACCGCAACAACCAGCTCGGCAACTTTGACCCCAACTCTACCACGGGATTTGAGCAGGTAGGAGTCGGCGGGTTCAACGCGCCATATCATGGCGATCACAAAAACTTCTCGCCTCGCGTGGGCTTTGCCTGGGACGTCCGCGGCGACGGGAAAACCGTCATCCGTGGCGGCGGCAGCATCATGTACGAGCAAATTCCGATCATCACACTGACCGCTGTTGGCAACCAGCTCGGGTTGAATCAAATACCTACCGGCGCGACCGAGATTTTCTGTTCCGCGAATCCTTGCGTGAATGGCAGCACGCAGACTACCAAGTCAGGCCCTGGCAACATGGGGGCGCTCAATGTAGGCGCCGGTGCCGGCGCGCTCACGGCAGGTTGGCAGGCGCAATCTTCTTCCTGCGTGAACAATGGGACCACGACATGCGGCAGCATTTTCCCTCAAAGTATTTTCCAGCTCCAGTGCGGCGACGGAATATCCTTCACGGATGCGAGCGGGACCGCGCAAACCGACCCTGCACCCTGTAACATCGAGGCAGTGGATCAGAATCTGCGGACGCCATACATCAGCACCTGGACACTGACCATTCAACGAGCGATCACAAACGACCTGTCATTGGAAGTCGCCTACGTCGGCAACCACGGCACCAAGTTGTTGGGTTTCCAGAACATCAACCAGCCGCCCCTTGGCTCTTCTTACCCCGGCTTTGGGTCCGCGGATCCGACCGTGAATGAAGTTCTCGCGTGCAACACTAGCCTGATTCATGTTGGCTTCGCGTGCGATCCCAGCAGCGATGCCGGTGGTGGAAATGCGGTACAGCCGTTCCGGCCGTACTTCAGCAAGTTCCCATACATCGGAGAGATTGACCGTCTGTCGAATCAGGATGCGTCCAACTACAACGGGCTGCAGGTGACCCTCACTCAGCGGCCCACCCACGGTCTATCATTCCTGGCGGGTTATACCTATTCCCATTCGTTCGACACAGGCTCGAACAATTTCAACGACATTCAATTGCCGCCGGATAGTTCCCACCCGACGAGGGGAGTCTACGGACAAAGCCTGTTCGACATCCGGCACCGCTTCACCCTCTCGACGACATACGCCATTCCCGGAAGGAAATGGCTGGGACAGCTCCTTGAAGGCTGGGAAATCAATTCCGTCGTGACAATACAATCGGCGTCCCCGTGGGGTGTGCAGGACTTTAGCAATGACTTCAGCGGGACCAATCAAGTGAACGAGCTCGACACCTTTGGCCAGCCCTGGAACTTCTATGGGAACGACGCCGACTTCAAGGCTGGGCGAGCAACTCCCTTTCCTTGCTGGTCAGGGTCGGGTGGTTCAGCTATCCCCGGATGCACTCTTACCACTGAGCCCCAAGCATGCTTGAATGCCGCAACCACAATCGGTGCCATGAACTCACTCAATGATGTTGGCTGCTATGTGGTGGGCAACTCGGTTTTACTCCCTCCAGCATTGGGAACAGTTGGGAATGTACGGCGTAATATCTTCCCCGATTTGGGATTCAAGGACTGGGATTTGTCTTTAGTCAAGAACACGAGGATTAAAGAACGCCTCACGGCCCAATTCCGCGTCGAGTTCTTCAACATACTCAACCACGCAAACTTCTCCGACCCCAATGGTCCCGCCAATGCGGGGTTCAACGATCCCTCGGTCGGAGTAGGTAATGGTATCGGTTTCGGTTGCGGTTGCAACACGCCTGACCAGGCCGCACCAAATCCCGTCCTTGGGACAGGAGGAGCCCGTTCGATTCAGCTCGGCCTCAAGCTGATCTGGTGATCAGGGCTAACGGCGCGAGTTTGCAATTCGCGGAATTTCGTTAGGGAAACTTGTGTAATGTCCGGTCACCAAGTCATGGTTGGACCCACAAGCGTCAAACCGCTGTCCATATTAAATCTGCTGATTTACGGGCCTCATCTAGGCATCAGCTGCGTGATGAGGTCAGGAGAATCGATTTTCCAGTCGTCAGCGAGTACATAGGCTTTTCGCAAAATCGTATCGGTGCGGTAGTCCAGCTCCACCGGAATCGCGGAGAAATCGAGAGAAACCGCATCGAGAATCTTGCGTGAAATTCTCAGCCAGCGATATCCGGAATCGACCATGAGCATAGCTCCGCCCCAGGCAAACTCAATACGGTAGGTTCCCAACTGCCCTCGTACTTCGAGCCAGGTCTTGTGGATTTTGCAGCGGTCGCGGATCGGGGTGTGCGACAGGACGAGCGACAGCATCTCGCGGCGAAGACCGATGATCCCGGACAATTCCTGGACGGTGAGCTCCTCGCTGAATATTCCCGTCCCCCGGTCGCCCTGGTCGGCCCAGGTTTCATCTTCTCCAATAGCGGAGACCGAAGTGAACAGATCGACGTCCCGCATCACCTCGGAATACAAAATCGCCGGAACCTCATCAATGGCGACTTCACGGCCGTCGCGGTAAAAGCGCACCTGGTCGGATCCGATGAAGAGATTGATCCCCGCTCCCGATTGCTCCCCCAGAGCCGATTCGAGAAGCGAATGATCGCGATCGGAGGGAATATCGACGTAAAATTCCACGCGTATGTTCCAGGGATCGAATTTCTTGGTCGGGACATTGCCTCCGTCGAAATTTGCGCTCATGAGCCTGTAGTCCCAGCCTCGCGCGCGGCACAAGCCGGCAAACTGGTGCTGGCGCATCAGCACTTTGGCGAATCGATTGGAATACCCTTTGGTCTGGCGTTCGTCACCGGTGACTTCGTAGAACTCGCGAAATGCCTGGCAAAACGGCTGGCGAATTTTCTCCGCGTAAATGCGTTCGCGCCATCGCTGAACTTCCGCCGTATCGGAGGCCAGCGGATGCCAGAGCCGCACTGTCTGCGCGGCGCTGAGATCAACCCCGTTCCCGGAAGAGTCAGTCACGCCCTGCCCCGTCCAAATCCCCGAGCGCTCCCAGCCTTGATCATTCCGGAAAACCCAGATTAGCCTTCGGCCCAGAAACCCGAGCAAGGGATGTTCTACGAAATATTTCTTCCAGTGAGCCACCGGCATGCCCGTCGGCAGCACAAACGAAGATTCCAGGCGAGTCCGCTGGCCGAGATAAATCTGCTCAAGTTCCTTGGCCAGTGAAGCGACGGCGCGGACTTCCTTGGGAAACGCTTTCTTGACTTGCGACGGCGCCGCCTTCGCCGGTTTTCCTTCCGCGTTGCGCCAGGCGACGCCAACGTGTCCGTCCTCCCCCAAGAGCACGACGGCATTGGCGTCCCCGATCTCAATTTCCGCCTGGCCTCGCGCGTCAAGTCCGTAATGGCCGACGGAAATGTCTTCGAGTTCCTGCACTGTCAAACCGCTGCGCTCCGCCGCTTGCAGCAGCGACTTTTCAATCAGGCGGCGCGCGACGTTGTACTTCACATTCGCGCGCAGCCGCGTCAACTGTGCGACGGCCTCGCCGCATTCCATTGCGCCCAGCGCTTGCGCGCATGCAAAACCTACTTTTTGCGAAACGGCGCCGAGCATTTTGATTTTGCGAAGGCAGGCAATTCCAAATTCGGCGATGGCCCGCGCAGCTTCGCTGTCGTTGCGCTGCGCCTGGCACCAGACCACTCCTTTTTGGTATGCGGAATCCTCAATCGGAGACCGCGCTTCAGGCGCCTGCCCCGGCGTGGGGCCGAGTGCCAGCCACCGCAGCATCGCCGGAAAAGCCTCGGCCTCTCCGAGGACGGCGATCAGCTCGTGCGATCTCTTCTTCCATTTCATTCCTGGAACAGTCTGTTCCAGGCTGCGGCAGTGTTCGAGCAAGCCTTCCCAGCCGGCGCGCGTGATTTCCTCCTTGGTCTTGATTTCGTCAAACACGATCTGCGACCAGGGACCGCGTCCGCGATCGAGTTGTATTTCTCCCTCCACATGGATCAGCTGCGCGATTTGTTCCCTAAATTCCAGGTTTTGCGGCTCAATTTTCCCGCTCGGGCTCGGCGCAAGGCGCAAATGGATTTTCCGCAATTCCGCGCGGATTCCGTCCGTCACCTGATCGCGCGAAAGCGAAGAGATCAGCTCCCGGATTGGAAAATACATGTGTGCCATCGAGCCCATGGCCCCGCTGCACTCGCCGAGCAGGTGCAACACAAGCTCTCCCGGCAGCGGCTTCGGCGCTCTTGACAGCGCGATTTGGATTCCTTCCGACAGGGTCATGCAGGTGCTGTAGCTTTTTGCCAGGTGCGCCTCGGCCCGCAACCAGTCGAAGGATTGGCTGAGAAAGGCCAGGAGAACCGCAGGCTCGGCACGGCCGAGTTCCGCAAGCGCCGGATTCCTCTCCTTCCAGGCGACTGTCTCACGCAGCATTTGTTCGATGCTGTGGAAAGCCGCGGGCCGTTGCTGGCTGGTGGCGGCAATCATTTCATAGATGGCGAGCGCCAGCTTTTCTGCTTCGATCACGGCCATCCCTTCCTCATGGATTCAATTGCTCTTCTGTGCAGGGCTTCTTGGAGGATGTGTCGCAATCTGGCAGCTTCACTCCCTGTCTCTCCAGCGCTCGCGGGAGATCAGGGGCGAACGCCTGGGAAGCACTGTGGCCGAGTCCCTGCGGAGTCGTGGGGCCGATAATCGCTGCCGGCTCTCGAAAATACAAAGCAACGTCAATTCCCATCGCCTCACCCGAATGCTTCCGCAGAACCATAGGCACCGAAGTTCTCCACCCACCGTGGTTTACTTCGAACCAGCGATTCCGTCGGAGCGCTCCAACGATATCTTCAATGGTCTGCTGATCTCTAAAATCATGACGGCCTATTTGGATGGAAGTCACATCGGAAGCGTTTAGCTTCCACAGTTCGTAGTGAAAGTGCGCCTTTCGTATGTAAACCGACGATATTAGAAAGACCCACAGCAATACAAACGCGGTGAGGCCGATTCGTCTGACCCCGAGTCGCTCCTTCCGCTCTTCCTTCCAAAGCTCAAACACGCCCAGGAGGAAGGCGCTCGCAACTGTCAGGACTCCAAGGAAAATCAGGAATGCGTTTGCGCCGTACATGGTCGATATTTAGCCAGGGACACCAGCGCACCTCGGCATACCCAACGGTTCGAACTGAGCCGATTATGCCGAAGTGTACAGCTCCTATTTTGACTTAGGTTCGCCTACGTTCTCAGTAGACAGTCCTTCCCATGCTGCGAACTGCTAACGGCGGACTACGCAACGCGTTGGCTACAAGTGCTTCAGAAAATGAACCCTGCCGCCAACCGATCCCAGCTAATCGTTGACGGGCAGTATAACGGCCCCCTATAATCGAAGTTTGCGATTTGTGTCAGGAGGGGCGATGTACGCCGTCATTCGAAGTGGTGGGAAGCAGTACCGGGTTGCGCCCGGGGATACGGTCAAGGTCGAGACCTTGCCCGGCAAAGTGGGCGGCAAAATCACGTTTGGAGACGTGGTTGCCGTGGCCACCGATGAAAAGAAACTTCTGACCGGGGCCGACGCGGCCAAGGCCAAGGTCACCGGCAAAATCGTTTCGCAGGGGCGCCATCCGAAACTCACGGTCTTTAAATACCGATGCATCAAGCAGTACAAGATTGTCCGCGGCCACCGGCAGAACTACACAGCCGTCGAGGTCAGCGGCATCGAGCTCTAGGAGCTCCAAAGGAAATTGAGATGGCACACAAGAAAGGTGGCGGCTCCTCCGTAAACGGCCGCAACTCGCAAGGACAAAGGCTGGGCGTGAAGCGGTTCGGCGGCCAACTTGTGCATGCGGGAACAATTTTGATCCGCCAGCGCGGCACGCGGCACAAGCCCGGCCTAAACGTGGCGCGCGGCAAAGACGATACGCTCTTCGCCTTGATTGACGGCGTCGTGCTTTTCCAGGACAAGGGCCAGGACGGGCGCTTTATCAGCGTCCTGCCTGCGGAGCAGGCAGCCCCAGCAACGCCTGCCGCTGCGCCAGCAAACTAACTGGATCTCGAATTCGAGAAGGCGGCTCCGCGGACGCGGGGCCGCCTTTTGTTTTAGGAGGACAGCCACTCTTGGCTGTCCGCTTTTGAGCGAGATTAAAAATGGCGCGGGGACAGCCAAGAGTAACTGTCCTACTGTATTCTGAAGGACGGAATTGACCCATGGTGTTCGTCGACGAAGCCAAAATCTACGTGAAGGCCGGCAACGGCGGAAACGGCTGCATCGCGTTCCGCCGCGAAAAATTCGTGCCGCGCGGCGGTCCTTCGGGCGGCGACGGCGGCCACGGCGGCAGCATCTACCTCGAAGCGAATCCGCACGACAACACGCTGTTGCGCTACCGCTACAATCGCGAATTCAAAGCCGACCGCGGCCGCCACGGCGAAGGCTCGAATTGTTCCGGGCACTCCGGCGCGGACATGATTCTGGCCGTGCCCGTTGGCACCGTGGTCGTTGACGAGGACACAGGCGAACAGGTCGCCGATCTGACCAAACCGGGCGAGCGCATCTTGATCGCGCAGGGAGGTCGCGGCGGGCGCGGCAACCAGCACTTCGCCAAGCCCTGGCATCAGGCGCCGCGCGAATCGGAAGAGGGCCAGCCCGGCGTGGAGCGCCATTTACATTTGGAGTTGAAACTTCTCGCGGATGTTGGCCTGGTGGGTTTTCCAAACGTGGGAAAATCCACGCTCATTTCGCGAATTTCCGCGGCGCATCCGAAAATTGCGGATTATCCGTTCACCACGCTGCAGCCCGGTCTCGGAGTCGTCTCCGCGGACGGCGCGCCGGGAAAGCCGTCCGAAAAAGGCGGCGGGCGCACGTTCGTGGTGGCGGACTTGCCCGGCTTGATCGAAGGCGCGCATACCGGCGCGGGCCTGGGCATCCGATTTTTGAAGCATATCGAGCGCACACGCCTGGTGGCGCATTTGATTGACACGAGCGACGCTTCCGACCGCGATCCGGTGCGAGACTTTGAGATCATCGCCGGCGAACTCGCCGCGTTCAGCGAAAAATTGGCCGAGAAGCCAGTGATCGTGGTGGCCACAAAATTGGACGCCACCACGGACCGCGCGCGTCTGGAAAAACTCCGCGAGTTTTGCGCCGCTCGCGGACTCGAGTTTCACGCGATTTCGTCCGCCTCGGGCGAGGGCATCCCCCAACTGGTGCGCGCCATGGCTGACGCGCTCGACCGCCTGGCGCCTCGCGAGCCGCTGCAGGAAAACGTGGACGATGCTGCGTCGTCGCAGGAACCGCACAAAAACGAGACCCCCGCGCCGGCGCATCCGGAGGACCGTTGAGCATCGCCTCTCCGGAACCCCACGGCGTTTCCAGGGAGCAAGCGCGCGAGCGGCGCATCGCCCTTTTCGGCGGCACATTCGATCCCATACACATCGGCCATCTCGCCGTGGCGCGCGCGGCCGAGCGCCGCTTTCATCTCGACGAAATTCATTTCATTCCCACGGGGCGCCCGCCGCACAAGCATCGCGCTGGAATGGCTTCCTACGCCGACCGCTACGCGATGGTGTCCATCGCCTGCGCCGATCATCCGGGGTTTGTCCCGTCGCTCGCGGAAGGCGGCGCGGGCCATTCCGGTCGAGAGACATTTTATTCGGTCGACACGGTGAGGCACTACAAGCAGAGACACCAGGGGACAGGCGCGCATTTTTATTTTTTGCTGGGTGCGGATTCATTTCTCGATATTCCAAACTGGAAAGATTACGAAACACTGCTGGGCCTGTGCGATTTCATCGTCGCTAGCCGCCCCGGTTTCAACGTGGCCGCGCTGCGCCTGGTGATTCCTCCGGAGCTGTTTGCGCGCCGCGGCGCCGCGCACGCGCCGCTCGATCCGCGCGCGATCGCCCTGCGGCGCACCGTCGTGTACGTGCTCGATGCCGTGTCCAGCCACGTTTCGGCCACCGATGTCCGGCATCGCTTGGATCGAAACCATTCGATTCACGGGCTTGTGCCGCCGCGCGTCGAGGAATACATTAACAAGAAGGCCCTTTACCGGTGACGGCAAGAAAGGATTCGATTCCGCCTCATGTTCGCGCGGCCATCGGCGCCGCGCAGGAAAAGCAGGCGGCGGACGTCATCCTCCTCGATCTTGAAGGCCTGGGCGCCTTCACGGACTATTTTATCGTCTGCACCGGATTCAGCTCGCGGCAGGTCGAAGCCATCTGCGATGAAATTGAAGAACGGCTGGGACGGAAGGGCATTCCCTTGCAGCACCGGGAAGGCAAGGCAGGCAGCGATTGGATGCTGCTCGATTTCGGCGGCCTGATCGTGCATGTGTTCACCGAACGCGCGCGCCATTTTTACGATCTTGAGCGTCTGTGGCGCGCCGCCCGGCGTGTCGAATTCAAAGAGCCGCGCGAAGGGAGTTCCCTGAGCGGCGCCGCGGAGGCTGAAGGATGATCGAGGCGCGCATGGCCTGGATCGCGGAGGATCCCGCCTCGAGGGCGGTCCTGGACCTCGCCCGCAAAGTCGCGGAAACTTCCACCACGCTTCTCATTACCGGAGAGAGCGGTACCGGCAAGGATCATCTCGCGCGCCTCATCCACGAACTCGGCCCGCGGCGCGACGCGCCATTCCTGAAAATCGATTGCGCCAGCCTGCCGGAGGAACTCGTCGAATCGGAATTGTTCGGACACGAACGCGGCGCCTTCACCGGAGCGGTCGAGCGCAAACTTGGGCGCCTGGAGATGGCCGACGCGGGAACCATCGTGCTGGATGAAATCGCGGCGCTTTCACCGGCCACGCAATCGAAGCTCTTGCGCGTGCTGGAAGAGCGGCAATTCGAGCGGCTGGGCGGCACGGAAACCATCACCATCTCAGCGCGCTTGATTGCCTTGACCAACGCCGATCTGGCTCGCCTCGTTTCCGACGGACAGTTCCGCGAGGATTTGTTTTTTCGCCTGAGCGTGCTGACAATTCCCGTGCCCGCGTTGCGCGCGCGTTCAGCGGACATTCTGCCTCTCGCCGATGCCCTGCTCGAACGCGGAGCGCGCGTGCACGGCCGCAAAGGTGCGGCTTTTTCCGACGCCGTGAGAAAAATGCTGACCCTGTATTCCTGGCCGGGCAATGTGCGCGAGCTCAGAAATGCGATCGAGCGCGCTCTCGTGTTCTCCGCCGGACCTTCGCTCATTCCGGAAGATTTTCCGGAATCAGTGCGCGCAGCGGACTCGGAGTTGGGGGGCGCGCTCCGTTCGCTCAACGACATGGAACGCGATACCATTCGCGCCACGCTCGAAGCGACGCGTTACAAAATCGGCAAGAGCGCCCAGATTCTGGGCATCAGCAGAAAAACCCTCCTCGACAAGCGCAAAAAGTACGGATTGAACTGAACCAGGGAACGCCGATCTCCCGTTTGGCGGGTTTGCAGGACGCCATTCGGGAGGATGGCGTTCCCGGGGAACGCCGATGAAAATTCACCTGGTCATGCTCGGAAAAACGCGGCGCCCGGAAATCCGGACGTTGCTGGACGACTTCGTTGCGCGCATCCGGCGCTTTGCCGATGTGGGGCTTACGGAACTGCGCGAAGAATCCGCCGCATCGCTTCGCAAGCTCGCCCTTGATTCCGCGGCAACCGTCGTTTTGCTCGACGACGCAGGGAAGCCGCAAACATCGGCGCAATTCGCCGGGTGGTTGGGAGAAACGCGCGACCGCGGAGCGCGCGAAATCGTCTTCCTCTGCGGCGGCGCGGATGGTTTTCCCGAGGCGCTGCGCCGCCGCGCCACGCTGAAATTTTCGCTTTCTTCCCTGACGTTCTCGCACGAACTCGCCCGCGCCATGCTCGCCGAGCAACTCTACCGCGCCTTCGCGATCCTCGCCGGCCATCCCTACCCGAAATAACATGCTCCACCATCCCGCCCAGGGGCGATCGGCATGATGGCCAGAGTTCCGGGCTCGATCCGCCGCCCTGTCATCGCGGCCGGCGGACGCGTGGTGACCGGATGCAGCGAAAATGGGATAGTCCGGTTTTAGAGCGGTTCCGCGCGAGAAATCGGCGAACGGCGCGCAGTTCCCTTGGCGACGGCTATTTTACTAGGCGCAACCAAACCTCGAGGTGTAGAATCTAAGTAATGTAAGGCATAAAGCGAGTTCCCCCGTAAACTCGTCCGCAGGTCTTACGCATTTGTTGCGGAGGGCCTTAAAATGACGAAGCCATTCTCTGCACGATTCAAATCAGCAGTCACAATTTTGTTTGCCTGCTCCGCCATTCCCGCATTCGCGCAGCACGGCGGCGGGATGCATGGAGGCGGGGGCGGCGGCTTCCATGGCGGCGGTGGAGGAGGCTTCCAGGGTGGCGGGGGATTCCACGGCGGAGGTGGCATGCGCTCTGGCGGCGGAGGCGGGCCTCGAGGGGGGTCGTATTCGCCACCTGCTGCTGGCTACGCAGGACCACGCGCTTCAGCTCCTTCTCCTCTCCGCTCGGGGGGCGGATTCGTAGCGCGGCCTGGCAACAGCTACTCCCGGCCCGGGAATAATTTCGCGGGTGGAAATCAACGGTTTGGAAATTCCTCCTCGGCGCCCGCTCCCGTCGCTGACGGCCGGTGGCATTCTTTTGGCGGCCCAACCGGAGGCCGCGGACCTTCGGGCGTGCAATCGGGGGCCGGGCCGGCAGGTAACGGCGGCGGCTTCCACGTTTTTAGCGGGAATCGCCAACCGGGCGCTACTGGCACAGTGCGTAGCTTTTCGGGGCAAGGCGGCGAAGTCTGGGAGAACTCTCCCGGGGCGCGAAATGTTGTTCCCCGGTCTCAATCGCTTTCTACCCTTCACAATTCCTTCAACGGTTCAGTCGCCGCTAGTTCCGGATTGCGGACGAATCAGGCGCTTTCCTCATCTTCCCGATTTGCCGGAGGGTCAACCCTTACGGGCAATCGAGGTTTTTCAGGTGGCGTGAACAAGGCGAACACTTCCCAGCAATTGCGCGGCACACTCGGGTTCGGTAATGGATTCAGCCGGTTCGACCGATTTGACCGGTTTAACCGATTCCATAGATTCGGCGGAGGGTGCTGGAACTGCGGCTTTGGTTTCGGTTTCGGATTCGGCGGTTGGGGCTGGGGTTGGCCCTGGCTGGGTTTCGGGTTCTGGGATCCCTTCTGGTATAGCCCGTGGTGGGGACCCGGACCCGCATACGGATATGGCTATTACGGGTATCCGAACAGCAACGTCTATGGTTATCCTGATTCGGGGAACTACGCTCCGGACGACAATTCAACGCCGCCTCCGCCGCAGGACGATCAATACAATCGGAACGATCAGGGAAGCACAAATGGCAATTGGGTGACTCCCAACGGGCCGAGCCCTTCGCTTGCGCCAAATTCCGCGAACCTCACCGTGCCGGTTCTCATCTACATGAAAAACGGTTCGGTGCTGACGGTCCGCGATTATTGGATGATCGATGGGGAGCTGCACTACATTCTGATGAGTGGCGTGCAGAGAGCCGTCGATCTGGAGCAGGTCGATCTGCCGCGCACCAACACGGAAAATGCCAAGAGCGGCGTGAAATTTATCTTCAAGTCCGAGCCGAGCGTTACAACCCCTGAACCTGACGGAAGCACTCCAGCGCCGGCCCACCCCGACTCGAGCCAGCCCAACGCAGTCCCGCAGCCCGAAGCGAGAACGTGAGTAGGACGGGCTTTAGCCTGTCTACTTTTCCAAACTACCAAAAATCAAAACCAATCAGGCTGAAGCCCGTCCTACTGGTACTTCCCCATCACCTGTTCGGCGCAGGGAACTGGACCTTCGGCGCTTCTCGTGACGATTCCGACGCCGTGAAGTAAGCATTGTTGCGTTGGAATCCTGCCCAGCCGGCGAACAGACTGTTCGGAAAAAGTCCGATGAATGTGTTGTAATCCTGCACCGCGTCGTTATACCGCTTGCGCCCGACCGCAATTCGATTTTCCGTGCCGGCGAGTTCGTCCTGCAGCCTCAGAAAATTTTCATTCGATTTCAATTGCGGATAATTTTCAACGATCAGAAGCAGCCGGCCGAGCGCGCCGTCCAGCTGGCCGTTGGCCGCAATTTTGTCCGCCGGGGTTTGCGCGCCCAGCAGCGCGGAGCGAGCGCTGGCGATGTCGTGAAATACCGTCTGCTCCTGCGCGGCAAAACCTTTGACAGTTTCGACGAGATTCGGGATCAAGTCGGCGCGCCGCTGCAGCACGACGTCCACCTGCGCCCAGGCCGACTTCACTGCCTCGTTTTTCGTCACCATCTGATTGCGGCTGCCGACGTACGTTCCGCCGACCAGCAGCGCAATCACCGCCAAAACCACCAGCACAATCACTCCAGCTTTCATACGCTTCCTCCGAGTTTCATTCGATCGCGATGCCCGCAAAATGGAATGACGCTATTTCATGAATGCCACGCCATCCAATCCCGCTAGGGCGTCAGGGGCTAAAGCCCTCGTTTCTCAGGTCCCTGAATGTCGCGGCTGAAGCCGCGACCCACAAAAACGCTTGAAGAGACACCTTCATTGTATATTTGTCCGTCACCGCAACAGGCATTGTCATCAGGTCTTGTGGGTCGCGGCTTCAGCCGCGACATCAACTCCCGGGCGACACCGGGCTTTAGCCCCTGACGCATCGACCACGCAGCGCCAGTGAACAATGGTTGTGAGACAATTTCCAGCCTCCAACGTCCTGTCTCTAACCTCTAGCTTCCCGCTGACGGTCAAATTCTTCCGTGACCGCTTCCACAAACGCAAAATACTGATTGAGAGTTTTCTCGGCGTCGAGGTCTCGTTCCTTCACTTTTCCTTCACGAACGCCAAGAATCGCGTGAAACCCGGCGGGATCGGCGCCTGCAAACTGCGCGATCCTGTCGATAGCCTCGCGCTTGGTCTCCGAGGGCGCTTCGCCCAGGGCGATGAGCGCGTGGCGAAACAGCGCCGCAAAAGCCGAAAACGAGGAGACCATCAGTTCCAAATACACTTTTGATTTTTTGGGCGCGCCTAAAATCGCCTGGCGAAGGCGCAGCCAATCGGTCCGCAATTCGCGCTCCACTTGAATCGAATGGTTATGAAGCGGCACGGAAATTCCCGCCAGCACATTCTCCCCATACAAAATCCGGTGGCGGGACTTCATGTCCAAGAGCTCGATGGTGAAAATATCGGCGGACCGCTGCAACTCATCCAGAGTGAAAACCAGCGGCGGACGCTGGTCGCGCCGGGTCCACCATTCCACAGCGCCGTGGAGGGCTTCGAGATGCGCCGCATCCGCCTGCTCGACCAGGCAAAGGATATTGAGATCCGAATGTTTGGCGTGAAACTCTTCCGTCGCCGCCGAGCCGTATAGGATCACCGCCTTCAAATTGTCCGCCGCCGCAGCCTTGAGCCTTTGCACGAGTTCGTCGAGCTTAGTGTCGATCAACCCTTGCTCCTTCCGGGGCGAATCTCACCAGCCACCGCCTGCGCCGCCGCCCCCGGACGATCCTCCGCCGAAACCTCCAAACCCGCCTCCACCGCCACCACCCCAGGAACCGCCACCACCCCATGAGCCGCCGCCGTACCAGGGGCCGCCCATCCATATTCCGCCGCCGCGACGCGAACGGTTCGATCCACCGAAACCGAAAAAGAGACGCAGGAGAAAACCGATCAGCGGAAAAAATATGAAAACCGCAATGATCAGAAGCTCGACAAGATTCCCGAAAGGAGCAGGAGAATTACCCGATTCCGGTGCTGGCGCCGTGACCCCGGTTTCTGTGTCGAGCGTGACTTTCTGGTCTTCGGCAATGACGGACGCGACGCGTTGCGTTATGAGCAGTACGGCACCGCTGTAGTCGTTTTGGCGAAAGAACGGTACGGCTTCGCGGCCGAAACCTCCAACTTTCCCATCAGGCAAGATTGGCTCGAGACCATACCCGACCTCGGTCCAATACTTGCGGTCGCTCGGGGCGACCAGGATCATGACGCCACGGTCCTTCTGCTTCGGCCCCACCCCCCACTCCGTGAACAAATCATGCGTGAATTGTTCAACCGGCATGCCTTCCAATGAAGAGACCGAAACGACCGTAATTTGCGCGTTGGCTTTTTGATCGACTTCCGCGCACAGCGCCGTCAGCTTGTCTTTGGCCTGCGCGCTCAGCACGCCCGCGAAATCGTTCACGTAGCCTTGCGGCTTGAGGTTTTTTACCTGCTCAGCCCTGACAGCGGGAACGCAGAGAAGCAATATAAGCAACAGCGGGCGCGCAACGGATCTCGCAAGTCGGAATGGAGAGGGCATCCAGCGTCAGCTTTCGTGGAACTTCCATCTTAGGCTGCCGCTTTGCCAGCGTCAATGTCGCTCGGGGGGACGTCGGATGAGTGGAAAAGTCTCGATCGTTGGGTTGACTCACTCGTCGGTATGCACCTCCAAATTACTTGAATTGAAAGTGTCGCACGCGTATCGTTGGATTCCCATCGTCACGAGGAAGATCGCTTGCCGCTGAAAGGGGAAATTTCCAGTTGCCAATCTGCCCGCAATGCGGCAAGGAATTCAGCGGCTTCTCCTTTGGCTCAAATCCGGCCACAGAGTGCAAGGATTGCCGGAAGGCCTCTGTCGCAGCTGTTGCCGCTGCGCCCACGGGCGTCAAATTCACGCCTGTCGTCACGGTCACTTTCATAGCGCTGAATGCACTAGTCTACGTGGCTATGGGACTGAGCGGCGTTTCGTGGACCGAGCCATCGATCGCACATGCCGTCCAATGGGGCGCGGATTTCGGCCCTCTCACCGTAAGCGGCGAGTGGTGGCGCGCGCTAACCAGCACCTTCGTTCACTTCGGGATCATTCATATCGCGTTCAATATGTGGTGCCTCTGGAGTCTGGGAAGTTCGCTCGAACTCTTCATGGGTCGGAAAGCTTTTGCTGTGATCTATCTATTGAGCGGACTGTTGGCCAGCCTCACGAGCATCGCGTGGAATCCCTGGCGCGTAAGCGCGGGAGCTTCCGGAGCGATCTTTGGAGTCGCCGGGGCATTTGTTTCCTACCTGTATTTTAAGAAAGCCCCCATGGATCGAAGCCAGGTCCGGCAGAAGCTCAAGAGTCTTTTGGTTTTTATTGGATACAATTTGATGTACGGGGCCGCTGGCAATGTGGACAATTCAGCGCATATAGGCGGCCTTGTCGCCGGACTGATACTAGGGTCGCTGGCGCCAGCCATTCTACGGCAAGCGGATGTAGTGAATCCCGCGGTGGTGGCATTGTCCCCCAATTCGCCCCCCGCCATGCCCACTGCTCTGGTTGAGCTCTCGCCCGATCAAGCGTCCCGCGTGGACCAGGTGACGTGGCAAATCGCTCTGGGCGGCTTGGTGTTCCTGTTCGGCGCCGCAATTTGGATCCACGGCAGGAATATTCCAGCTGCTCATTACGGGAAGGCCATCCTGCTCGTCAAGGCGGGCAAACTGAATCCGGGGATCGCCGAGGTGGAGCAGGCCGCGGCTCTCAATTCGAGTCTCTACTTTCCTTCGGCGCTGCTTGGAGAGTTGTGGCTCGAGCAGGGCAATCCTTCCGCCGCGGTTCCGGTTCTTGAGCATACGATGACAATCGTGCCTGCTTACAACGTCGCGCACAATCTCGCCCTCGCATACCTTGGTTCCGCACGGCCAATGGACGCAATGCAGGAAATCACTGGCGCGATGAAATTTGAGAAGTCGGATCTCTGGCGCGCACAGTACATCCTGGCCTTGGCTGCGGAACAATCCGCAAATTCGCAGCTCGCGATGGAAAACCTACGCTCGGTCATCCAATCGAAGCCCGATTTTCGAGAAGCTCGCGAAGCCCTCGTGCGCGTGGGTTCGCCTGCAATTAATCGGAACGCCGTCGCGATTCCGTATTCACAACTTGCCTTTAAGTCGCAGTCGTGGCCGCTTTATCCGTAGATCGCAAGATCGCCTGACTCACCAAGCTGGCGGCCTTGCCGGGCCTTCACTTAATAGGCGTCTTGGCGTATGATCGCCGCCAAATCCGAAATTCGAAGTCTAATCGGACTAGGAAACTGGAGGAGCTATGGCGAAGCGATTGTGGATTGCGTGCGCCTTATTTTTCTTGTGCGCGGGAGCCGCTTCCGCGCAGGACGCGAAAACTGTTTTGCAGGCCGCCCAAAAAGCGATGGGCGATGTCACTTCGATTCAATATTCAGGGACCGGCCACATCAATTCATTTGGGCAGGCCTGGACGCCCAATGCCGCGTGGCCTTCCACCAATCTCACGAGCTATACGAAGACGATCGACTACACTTCCAAGTCGGCGAAAGAAGACTTGATCCACTCGGAGCCCAATCCGATGGTCAAGGGCGGCGGGCGCCCATTCGCCGGCGACGACAAGCAACAGAACCTCGTCAGCGGGCAATACGCCTGGGACATGCCGGGCAGCACTCCCGTGCCGCAACTCGGCGCGGCCGCGGATCGCCAGCTTCAGATTTGGCTCACCCCCCACGGTTTCCTGAAAGCCGCGATGGAGAACAACGCCACCGCGAAAAAGGGAGCGATGGGGACGGAGATATCGTTCCAGACGGGCAAGTACACAGTGACCGGCACGATTGACGCTCACAACATGGTCACCAAGACGGAAACGTGGATCCCCAATCCCGTCCTCGGCGACATGCCGGTCGAAACGACGTACTCGGGTTACAAGGATTTCAATGGCGTGAAGTTCCCGACAACGATCGTGCAGAAGCAGGGCGGGCAAGCCGTGCTGGAATTGACCGTGAACAGCGTGAATCCCAATCCGGGCCTGAATATTTCGGTGCCGGACGCGGTCAAGACCGCGGCGGCCCCGCCCATCAAAGTGCAATCGCAAAAGATGGCCGACGGCATCTGGTTTGTGGCCGGCGGATCGCACAACAGCATGGTGGTGGAATTTCCGACGTATATCACGGTGATCGAAGGGCCGCTTGGCGAGGGCCGCTCGCTGGCCGTGATCGCCGAGGCCAAGAGATTGGTCCCTAACAAGCCAATTAAATATTTAATTAATACGCACTCGCACTTCGATCACTCGGGCGGCGTGCGGACCTACGTCGCCGAGGGCGCCACGATCATCACCCAGGAAATCAACGTGCCCTTCTACCAGAAGGCCTGGGCCGCCCCGCGCACCCTCGCGCCGGACAATTTCTCCAAGGGCGCCAAGGAAGCGAACTTCCTCCCCGTGAAGGAAAAATACGTCCTGACGGAAGGCGACCGTACCCTCGAAATTTTTCACGAGAATGGATCCATGCACAACGCAGGCATGCTGATCGTCTATTTCCCGAAGGAAAAAATCCTGGAGGAAGCCGACGACTACACTCCCGACCTTCCGGAACTTGCGGCGCCCAGGCGGAATTCGCCCCCCGGTATTCATGGCCAACCTGATGAAGCAAATCCAGACGCTCAAGCTGGACGTGGCCACGGTCGCGCCGATGCACGGAATCGTCGTGCCATTTTCCGATTTGCAAAAAGCGGCCAGCAGTGGAAAAGGATAGTCCGGAACCGCGAATTGAGTAGCGCTAACTGAAGACTGGAATAGGGCGAGAAAAGTTCAGGCGGTTGTCGGCGCGCCATGGCCGCCTTCTATGTTCCAGGCCACAAAAACTTCAAACTCTGGCCTTTTCACCGCGGAGTTAGGTAGAGTAATGGGACGCGCCCGTAGCTCAGCTGGATAGAGCATCTGCCTTCGAAGCAGAGGGTCGGGAGTTCGAATCTCTCCGGGCGCGCCATTCTAATCCGCACAATGTCTTTAATTTACGCAGCAACCAGTTCGACTTCCTGTTTCCGCTTTCTAGGTACCATAGGTCTCATTGAAGTTGGAACGGTGAATCCCGTACCGATTTTCTCCGCTACCTCACGTCGGTATTCGATATCGTCCGCCAGTTTGGAGTAGCCGTCGGTCATCGACGATTTCGCATGTCCAAGCCAGAATCGGATAAGGTCTTCCGGCGTTCGTTGCTTCCTCAACCATGTTGCGCGGAATCTCCGCATCGCATGGAAGCCCGTCTTCACGACTCCAAGTTCCTCTAGAATCGGATGGAGTGAACGACGGACAACGTTCGTTTGAGAAAGCGGCCTGCCAGCACCGTTGACGAATATGAAACCGGATTCCCGGTCTCCGATGAATTGTTTGAGTAGGTTGGCTAGGTCGGCGGAAACATCAATCTGCCTGTACGCTGATTTTGTCTTCGGACTCTGAATGCTCCCCTGCCAACAAGACTGCTCGATGGTAATAGTTCGGCAATCCACGGAGAGATGCTTTACTTTGAGTCCAAGGGCTTCACCGACTCTGAGCCCCGTTCCGGCCAGTAAGACGTATAAGACCTGATCCTGACCGCATCCTTTTTCCACGATGGCGGTCATAACGTCTTGGGTGAAGGTTGGCTGTTTTTGATTCTCGATAACAGGCAGGTCGATGAACTCGTTGTTCCATTTTCTCGGAAACAACTGGTCTCCGTTTTCATCGAGGGCAGAACCAACGATGAGTTTCACCAAATTGATGTAGGTTGTCATCGTTTGTGCAGAGAGATTTGCCGTGTGCATCTTTGCGACCAGTGTTTTCACTGTGCCGTTATTGACGCTTGCAAGCGGTAAATCTCCGATGTTGGGATTGAGCCACTTGTCCACACAGCACTGCCAATTGGCTACTGTTGCGGGCTTTGCTGGACGGCGTTTTCTATTCACGGAATGACTCATGAACCACTCTGCCTGTTCTCGAAATGTCGTGCCAACGTTGATCTCGACGAATTGCCCTGCGTCGTTTATCCCGCTGGCTTCAACGATTTCGTTTGCTCTACGCCGCCGTTCGCCTTTGGGCAAATATCCTAGCGCCTTGCTATCGGTTGGGCAGATTCGCTCACTTGCGTGAACTCTGGCCTGTCCCGGCGGATACTTCCAGAAACGAACGACGTACCACTTACCGCTTACTGCAATTGTTCCCACCTGTCCACGGCGAGCCATTGATGGCCCTTTCCGCTTGACTGGTGTCGCTGGCGGGATACTAACACACTGCTGCGATGCTACTGCTTGGCGAACGTCCTCAGAAAACACTTCTTCCTCACGTTTTCTGACCCTATGTTTGGTTTGGAGCTACAAAAGCTAGGTGGGAGGAAAAGCTATTTCTTTGAAAGAGCTTGCTGGACGGGCGAGCCCTCTGTATCTGTAGATAGGCCAACCCATTGGCGACTCACATTTTGGGCGTCACATCGTGCTCCTCTCGTTTGCGGGTAACGCGGGTATTGCTGGAATGGGATTGGCAAAGTCTAGGAATTGCCGAAGAAATACAAAGGTTTGCCTTAAAACTATCCCGCACATCCCGCAAATTCCGCTCAGCGGCGGGGACTCCCGGTCCGGCGGAGTGTTCGTTTCCGTTTACGGGGCCTCCCTTTGGCCAGAAGGTATTAAAGCTTTGATGGCGGTGGCCATCGGGACGAATTTTCATAACAAGCCGTTGTTCGAGCGCATGACGTAATTGCCCTAATCGTCGTCCGAGGGCTCTGCCGTCGGCGAAGGGCCATCGGATTTGGTTCTTTTGGGCTAGGACACTCCACTCTCGAAACAGAGTTCCGGCACCGGCCTCTTTGCCATGATTGGCATCCTGCTCCAACCAGAGATCAAGCACTTCGTAAATGGGATCATCATGAAAGACTAGGTCCGCTTGCGCGTTTTCGAGCTTAGCGGAAATCCCCGCAACCTCTTCGTGACAGTTCCAGAGTGTACCGACCTGCAATGCGAACGACGCAAAGTCCGCCATACGAAATTTGACGGGCACCCGCTTCGGGTTTTTCCGAAGATGCCGGACAATTAGGTTCAACTCATCCAGTAGCTCAGACCACATCGCGTTTCGAGCCTGCGCGACAGCGGAAATTATTTCGCCTTCTGGTTGCTTGTCCTCTAAACGACTAACCTCCAGGACAAGCGTTTGATCCGGTAAATCCGGCTGATTTTGCATGAAGTCAACGGATCGGGCCGTGATGCCTAACCAGCTAACGCCGGGGAATTACACCTTCTGGTTGGTTGTATAAAGTACACGCCTCGAAAACGTCACTCCCGTAGCCAGTCGAGACAGTGCGTATGGCAACCAACCATGCTCCGTCCAAATTGTCGAAGAGAGCTAGCGGGTCGGTGGTGACTGTGGCAACGAACCCGTCCTGTTTCTCTTTTTCAATGGCAAGGAGATCAGCTTTTTGTCCGAAAATAAACTTTTGAATCCGGCGCAGAGCTGAAGTTTTGCCAGACCCATGTTCACCGAGGAGCAAGAGAATGATCTTCGTGGGCTGGATACTGCCGAAGAATACGGCCTTCAGCCACAGCTTCAGCAGTTTCCGCTGTTCTTCTTTGCTCAACCTGCCATCGGCAAAGTTAACCGAATTTATCAAATGAGTGTCGCACTGACCATGCTCTAGGTCCGCGGTATAGGTGTACGGCTCCCACGACAGGTATTCATCAAAGAAGAAAACATCATCGGTTCCGTTCTCAACTTTCGTTACGGATTCTCCGTCGAGCCGATACATGTAGCCGTCAAAACGGGAAACGTACAAACAACCCTTTTCCGGTCACAATGAGCCAGTCGTCGAATCTCGATCTTCCTGCCATTTAGATAGGCTTCGGTTGTCAAATCCCAAATTACCCGCCCGAAACCGTGTTCTTTCGGATTAATTCCGTACCTGCAGTTGAGGATGGCCGCTAAGCCCGGTTCATCGCTTCGCAATTGAAGAGCGCGAAGTTGGACAGCATCGAAGAAGAACAGGCCTTGTTCTGTATTAAAGAAATGCCCGTTCTCTTTCAAATCGCTGACTACCGCAGCTCCGATTGCCCGCCACCGCTCAAAACCCATTATGTTTCCATCCTTGCGGATCATATCAATCCGATTGCGCATTGTTTCGTTGCTATTCGTCATGCCCGCACCCCCGAGCTTCGTACACCCGATTCCAGTCCTCGAAGGCGGTCAGCACTGCGTCTTCGATCTTCCTCTGCAATTGCCGGTTGAGATTCGATTTGCGGGATGTACTGGAAAGAGCAGCAGCCCTCACTCACCGAGCGGCTAGGCATGGCAACCCAAGTTTGTCCCTGCCGGTTTTGAAGAATGCGAAGGTCAGATATGACAAGTGAATCGCCGTCGCTGTCTGTCAGTTCCACGCTGGCGTCTGCGAGACGATGAGGTTTTGCTGAAGTTTGGATTGTTCTTACTTTGACTTTCATGTTTTAGTTACCTTTCAGGTTGGGTTTGTGGATTGGGCGTCACACACGGAGAATGGTGGGCAACGCCTTTGAAGATTCTTGCCGTGCGTCTTGGTGTTGTCAGTGAGGGACCTGGATCGTGGGAGGGAAAGACTGCGGATAGTATGGGAATACGGAGGTAAGCCGTTGGGGCCGCTCGGTTGATATGTTCAGCGCCTCATTCACCATCAGCAACTATCGCCGCAGCTTCCATCCTATGTTTTCGACGCGAAAAGGCCGGTTTCACTGCTCATTCAGCGCCGCCACGTCTACTGGGTTGAGTATCGCAACAGGGCCATGCGGGTTAGACTGATCAACCGGCTTTGATTCAGCCTTCCAGATATACATCTCGGGGCTGTTGCTGCTGTTGAAGGAGAGGTCCACTGGCTCGGGCTTGGGGGCCAATCCTTCGAGTTGCCATGCCTCAAACTCGGACATTCGCTTGCCATCGAGCTTGAGCACCTTGCGCTGGGCGTAGAGGGCAAATTCTACTGGCCTTTCCTTTGTATCCCGCGACAGAACGCCCGACGGAGCTTTTGGAAGCCGAGCCTTCTTTCGTTGACGCACGCGGACCTGACGTGTGTGATGAATCGGACCGATGATAACGTGATGGCTCGGGACAGGAGGTGCGGCCCTGAATGTCGCGTAGGTCTTTCTGCGGCATGACCAAGCGATTCTGATCCACATCTGCATGCTTCGGGATAGATAGTTCTCATCAATTGCTGCAAGAAATTCATCCTCCACAAAGTTGCGGACGATAATTTGGCGCTTACGTTTACCTTCGGATTCGCCTTCCCCATCAAACGCGGCGGTCCTGCACCTCCCTGTCCCGATCGTTCGAAGGCAGAAACGAGAAAGCAATGAGTTGAAATCACCCCTAACCGTTACCTCATCACTGAATTGATATTCGACAAGTGCAAGTTCTGCCTCGATGTGCCTGTCATCGAGAATGCAAACACACGGCTTAGGAAGGCCGTTGAGCAAGTAGAGTTCCCCAGCTCTAAGTATCTCCTTGTTTTCTGAATCGCGGC
The DNA here is from genome assembly GCA_963813185.1 of uncultured Acidobacteriota bacterium. Taxonomy (GTDB): domain Bacteria; phylum Acidobacteriota; class Terriglobia; order Acidiferrales; family UBA7541; genus Palsa-360. Next base: position 268,168 of record CAWEYA010000012.1, on the reverse strand, counting down.
TGGCGATAGCTCTTTTTGCCGCGAGCCAACCTCTTGTGGCTTTGGGGCGGCAGTTAGGACCCACCTCATGAGTGTGGATCAGCCAAAACGGGGAGCGTGGCGTCACAACAGCAGTTTCGCCATCTGTCATGACTTGACCGCAGCGAGCACACAATTGGTATCCGTCCTGAACTCTCATCGTTGTGGCGTTCGCGGGTGGCGGAGCTAGGACTCTCATTGAAGTTGCCACCTGTTCTGCCAATAGCGGATTTTTCGCGCAAAGCTTGGGTCACCGAACACACGGATCGATGCTTCCTCGTAATTCAGATTTTCTACAGACCTAACGCGAATGGCTTCTAAAATGCGCTTATCCAGATTTCGGTAAGGCACCGCAAAACGTGAAAGTTCGCGCCGTAGATCATTGATGATTTTGGTTCGAGACGCAGTTATGTCGATGATTGCGGCGACAGTAGTTTTGTCTTCTAAGCGAACAGATAAATGAACCGACGATTGGAGTTCCTCGACGTGCTGATCTCGATGTTCACCATTCCAAGAACTTCGACGTAGTGCGTTCTCTGGCTCTGCGGCATTTTCGTGTACAACCGCTGCGACCTCTGCTTCAACTTCTACGACGGGAATATGTTCTTCGGGGTTCATGTTTTTTCCTCTCGATTCGTCCTAAAAATAGAAAGAGCGAGAAAGAGCAATGCTCTCCTCGCCAAATTGCTTCAAATTGTTGGATTTTCTGGACCCGACCTAAGCTCGGGTCAGATTTTGAAAACGGCCACGCCTCCTGTCATAAGAATGAACGCTAAACCAGAACCTAAACGGATGATAATCTAGCTACGCACTAAAACGAATAGTACGAAGGGTTCAATTACGAGCACGGGAGTGTTCCAACTGTTCTCGGTGACACGCAGGGACCCATCTTGGGTCGCCCAGGTTCTACGCACTGGCCACGCCGTATTGATTCCGGCAGATTTCGGCCAACCCTGACCTCCGCCGCCTGCTTTACAGAAAAATTCGGAAAACTCTAACTATAGTTAGACTATGCCTAGTCTGTGTCTAGGTTACTGTCATAACCTAGCGCCCCAGGAACCGAGGACCCTTTTTGGATCGCAATAAAACAGGTAGAGTTGCGGAGGAAGTACCGCTGGATTTCAGGCCCCAACGAGAGAAATGAAGGTGTCCCCTGCGTTTCGAGGTATATATATGGAATGCGATGCGTATTTGATTGATTCCGCAGGCGTTGCGGTTCTTTTGAGCCACCCCCAAAATTGCGAAGCCCATTTCTTTAAGACCAACGAGATAAGCCCAAAAAACTGCTCCTGGCTGTACCAAGTGAGTCTTGGCCGCCTCCACCCAATGGGTCCTTGTTAGTGTATGAAAACAAACACAATCGCTAAATCACGTATTATCCACATTTTTCAATAGAATCAATTAGGTAGCTACTCACAGAGTATATTTGTTCTGACATTCAGCGGGCGGGGCGCGTAGATATGGACCCTTTGGGTGGTGTCAGCAGGTGATCTCCGAAAAAGTGGGCAGCTCGCCAATGTGCTTAGCTCTGGCGAATCGAAGGAGGTGGCAAACGACCCTTGTTCAGCAGCGACAGACAAACAATCCACTGTTTTAGTTGTTGACGAGCCAGTTCCTTGCTGATGGTGTCGTGCTCTACATGAGCAATATATTTGTTTCTGAAGTTGTACACACTTTGCAGAACATCGAACAGGTCTTTTGCATTGGTCCCGCTGAACCCTTTTCTCAATGCCTCAAAGATTGGTGCTTTGTGAGTTTCCTTTAGCCCAATTTCAAGCGCAAATTTCAAATGTCCCATGGGTGAAATTGGAGTTCTGTAAACGAGCGTCCTCTCCAACTTACGAAACTCATCCTGATAACGCTTGGCGGTCTTGGTCTCGATGCCAGTCAATTCCGGCTCGAAGAAATCCTTCTGCTCTACTTTTGCGCTAGGGACGTATGGCATCAAACGGTCCACGAGCAGGGCTGTACTACTTTTCTCCAAGCTGCCGAGAAGTGGATTGAACGCTGGTGAGAATGGCAGCCCTTCTTTCTGCTCCGTGAATCGAAAGAGGGTGAGCGCATGTCGGATGCTCTGCTGAAATGTAGGTGGCAATACTTCAAAATCCCCCATTGCGACGAATTCTTCGATACGCAACTCCGATGCTTCATCTTGTCTTGCAAATAACGACGGCTGAATAACTACATCTTCTGTCAGCAATTCCTGCAAGGCTGGTTTGCAGAGCGCAACCAAATCTTTCAACTCATTACAGGAGGACCGTTCGTACAACCCTTGAGGGACATAGACATAAGTCCATCTCAGCGATTTGCCGCTAGCTGCCTTGCACCAAGCAACTGCGGCTCGGGCCTTGGCAGGTACGTCCTTGTCTTCTCGCCCTTTCGTTTCCACCAAATAGCACTCACCCGAACGAGACCGCACGAAAAAATCGGGCGTGTAGAACGCCAATCTAGACCCCGATGCTAAATAGTCGATGCGTAATGCCTGCGGTCCAGCATTTTTTGCAAACGCATCCACGTCAGGTGCTTTGGTCAAAAAAGTTGTAACGCCAACTTCAAGGTTTCGGTTGCACGGGACAAGATTGAAGAGCGTCGTCTTGGAGGAAAGAACAGGCTTTGTCTCAGAATGGGTTGCCTGAAATGGCTTCCATGAAGACAGGCCCACCGGTTTCGCACCAGCGACCCGCTCCTCTCGCCGAACTATGCGGCCCCGGATAAGGGGAACAAACACGGCTCGCACGTGCTCTCCCACGTCGTCGTTTCCCAAACGATGAATCAACTGAGATTCAGACAAATCTTTCTTCTCAACGAACAGGACTTGCTCAAAGAAAGCTTGAATGAGCGGGGCCAACACAGCGTGGGTTCCATGGATTGAACACATCCGCTCCAACTGTTGCCGATAATAAGACACTGCTCCGAATCCGCTCTTCAACAAGGGAATATGAATTTTCATCTGCTGGACGATTTCATCGGTTAGCAATGTCCGTCCTTCGTAGTCGATTTCAGTCTTGGGTGTTTCGCCCAATGGCAACGGCTCCAAGCTAAGTTTCCCGAATTGCGCTTTAACATCGGAGAGGCTCAAGTCTTTTAGCTCAGGAACTATCCTGAATTCTTGCGAAAGTTGAGGTACTTCGATTTCCAGCTTGTCGAAATCGGGTTTTGATGTGTCAGGGAATATTGTGACGGTAGTCTTGGGAATCTTATCCACGTCAATTTCTTGAATATCGACGCCTTGTTGGCTCAGTTCTTGCTGGTAAAGGTTGGAGAACGCCTTATGCTCGACGACTGTTACGATTTCATCTACGTCGCCCGGAGGCGTCATCCGCCGAAGGCCACGACCCAGGGTTTGCTCTGGAAGAATGTTCGCCTTCGAGCTATAAGGTCGAAGAGGAACAATGGTGGTGACATTGCGAACGTCCCACCCCTCTCGAAGCATCAGGACCGAGACGATGCAGTAGTGATGGGGGTCTGAATCGAGTTCACGGGACAGCTTTCGCAGAGCCTTCAGGTCGTCATCAGAAATCTCTTTTTCACTCTCAATGAATACCAGCCGTTCCGAAGGACCCTTCCCAACCTTCTTGATTCTCCCCTTCAGGTTCGTGTGGAGGTTAATGGTCTTTCCGTTGAGTTCTTTGAAGAGAGGCGAAGAATTTAGCTCGGCGGTGATCTCATCAGCGCCTTTGGTGTCCTCCGTCATGACGAACATCAACGCCTTTTTGCCGCTCTTTTCCCACTCCTCTTTCGACGCCAGCCACCTTTGGTACCCGAGAAGCAGATGACGCTGATAAATAATTGCGGCGCTATCCCCCGGTTGCTCTTTTAGGTTACTTGCCCGTCCAAGGATTGGGGTTTTCACGATGCCGGAGTCAACGGCCTCACCGAGCGGAAAATCGCAGATGATGTGTTGGAAGTATTGTCCCTTGTTGTCCTTTGGAGTGGCTGAGAAATCCAACTGAGCCACTAGCCCGTACTCCGAACCAAACCGCTTTCGCAGTCCTGTATGGATCGCGTCGAGGGCTTCGTTCCATGCGGAGTCCGGGTCCCACACATGATGGGCTTCATCATTTAGCACCATGACCCGCTTGTGGGATGTGACTCGATCCCTGAGTTCTGCTCCCGTCTGGAAGGCATTCGCCTTGGACACTGATGGTCCTGCCCAATCATAGGTCTCGGCTTCTTTCCCCTTTCGTTTGGAATTGTCATATAGCCGATGGATGTTGGTTAGGTAGAGCGTGCCGCCAGTCGCCGCACCGCTTGCCTCATCTTGCAGGATGACATTGAGATTCCAGTCGGATCGCCATGGCGTTGGAATGAGCGGGTCGGTGTCAAAGATGTTCGGTCCGCCTTCTGCGGGAGCAAAATCATCCTTCAGTCGCTCAAAAACGGTGATGTTCGGCGCAATCGCAACAAAGTGTCTCGTCATTGGAGAATCGCTCTCACGTAGAGCGTGGAAGTAGCTCCACACAATGGCGAGACTCATAACCTTTGTTTTGCCAGACCCAGTGGCCATCTTGAATGCATACTTGCCCCACTGGTCCTGCTCGGGGTTGACTCCCAACGCCGCCGTTTCGGCCTCCGGTCCGCCGAATTCTGAAACCAAGGACGTGAGACGGCTTATCTGACGAACTTCGAGCAAGTAGATGAGGGTTTCGATTGCTTCCCTTTGGCAGAAGTGGTAACGGAAAGGGTAAGGCGAGCCACCTTTCGCTTTAACAAGATGGTCCCGCTGAAACCAGTGGTCGAGAAGTTCGAGAGTAGTATCTGATGCGCCTGCATATTGTGCTCCGCCTCCCACGCCCTCTCGCCACTCACGCACCGCTGCCCGAAGGTTTTGCGCAACGGTGACCCCGCTCGTCCGTCGTCCATCCTTGATTGTGCCGCCTTGCAGGCGGTGGTGGTCGGGCATCTCCCAAGGTTTATATAGCGGCTGAATGGCTTTGGCATTGATGATATTTTCAGGCACCGTTTAGACCTTAATCGGTACTGTAATGCTCGTGTCACAGCCGAACGTGTCAACGACCTTCACACATGCAGAGTAAGAGCCAGATTTGTCGTATTTAAACCCCTGATCGCTGATTGTGGGCAACTTGCGGTCCTTCCTTGTTCGATAGGCTTGCCAATGATGTTTGAAGGGCTGTCCGTCCCTAAAATCGAAGTCAACCGCCCAGAAATCGATAAAATCAAAACCATGCTTTATGGCTCGCTCGTTTAGAGCCTCTAATTCCTCCTCCGGGACTTCAGCCAACGACGGGAGGAAATTCACCAGCTTAATGTCAACACCACGTTCTTTCCCGGAACCTTGGTAGACAGGCTGGGCTTCCAAAGTTGCAACCTCAAAGAACGTAACGGAACTCCGATTCTTCTCCATAATTTCTCTCGGAATGCGGATCAGGCGAATTTCAAGTCCGAGTTCAGCCTGAAGTTTGTTTGCTTCGAGTCGCAGGTCCATCTCAAACTCCCATGCCAAGCAGTTGATTTGCTCTCCACCAGAGTTCTTCGCAGCCTCAGCAATAGCCCGAAGCTCCGGGCGGGTCAAAAGGGAGTCGATTGCGCCAACATGAACTAGTGCTGGCCCTTTCCTCCCGTGCAAGAGCGGTGATGCGAGATTGGAAAGTTGTTCAGCTTTGTAGAAACCTAGGACAACGGATCGGTGCTCCTCGTCCGCACCAAGAAGGCGTTCTTGCTGCCACCATTGTCGTTCATACCTTCCGAGGTTGTAGACATCGAATGAACGATAAGACTGGCCGCTTTCATGGAGCCTGCGCTGCATTTCGATAAGTCTCTTTCGGGTCGTGTGAATCGAGTATCGCCCCAAATCGGACATAATCCAGCGTCTTCCCATCCGTTCCGCAACTGCTCCTGTTGTTCCCGAGCCACAAAAGAAATCGGCAACAATGTCGCCTTCATTTGTTGAAGCCTGAAGTATTCGTTCAAGAATCGCTTCTGGTTTTTGTGTGCTATACCCTAGAAATTCGGTCTTGTCGGCAGGCTGCAACATCGAAATACGCCAAACATTGTCGATTTGGCGCTCCGTGCTCAGATAAGTTATTGCTTTCCCTGAAGCATCCTTGGTATTCACGATTTTGCCGCCGATGAATCTATACTTAAGCTTCTTTACAGCCTTGTCTCTTGGTTCTGCAATATGATGAAAGGTGTACGCCGCATTTCGATTCTTTAGATAGTAAAGAATTGTGTCCGTGGCTCTCGGAAAAACGTCCTTAGTGGCACCATGTAGCTTATTGTAGTAGTACCAATAGATTTCGTTCTGGAAATTCTCTTTTCCGAACACTTCATTTAAGATCAGCCGAAGCAGGAAGGATACCCGCCAGTCACAGTGAACGTATATGGCTCCTGTTTCACTGAGAAGCATCTTCATTAGGGCTAATCGTTCGTACATCATTTCGAGATATGAATCAGTGCCCCGTCCCCAGATATCACGGTACGCAACAAATTCAAGCGTTGATTGGTCCTTTTCAATCGTGTCGTCGGAATCCCCTATTGGAACCCGGAGTTTAAAATCTGCGCCAACGTCAAACGGTGGGTCTATATAAATGAGGTCAACTTTTCCGTTGAATTCTGAGACGAGAGAAGAGATTGCGAGCTTGTTATCCCCCCAAATGAGATAGTTTCGAAAATCGCCAATTTTCTTAGCCTGCTGTTCTATTTCAAAAAGTGCGGACTGGTCCTTCGCAGCCTGTGCTCGGCTACGAGGTTCGTCTATCGTCTCTATCTTTTGCAGAGGAAAAGTGTGTCGAGCACTATCAATCTCTCGCCGATTGCCATACTCATCGTACTTACCCTCCCACAACAGTTCAGTCCGCATCTTTGAGAGCGGATGCGGGTTTTGTGGTCCGTATCTCAATCGCTCGTTGCCGTTTCCCGGTTTTTCCGTGGCCATCTATTTACTCCCGTGCTATCAGGAGCGGAAGTGTAGCCGATGAATCAGCTTGAAACAATGACGTACGCCACAAAAAGGGTCGGAAAGTTTCTTTCAAGCCCTAAACAAGCGGAGGCCGTGCGCCTGATCGTTTGGTCAAGGTGATAGTTCTATGACCCTGCGGATTGCTTCTCGCAGATTAACCGAAGTCACATAAATCCTTGCTGGCCACGGGTCGCCAGACTCATGATAGATTGACTTGTCGATTTCGTGTGCAAACAGGCCATCGGGAAATCGGGTCATGTGCTCTTCGTTCTGATGCCTCATCATTCCAAATTCCGTGCACACGCGCAACTGAAAGGTGCCTACCTGTAAGCCGCTTATTGCTCCACCCACGCACGACTAGCACTGCAATCTATATAATAATTTTCCAATTTCTGAAAATTTTGCCAGGGCATCACCGTCACAAGCTTCGATTCGCCAATCCGTTTAGCCCTTATTATTGGGGGATTTATTTTATAGGCAAATGAGTGCTGCGAATTTTTCAGGAACGTGGGAGGACACAACCCATGAACCAGACAAATCCAGCATCTTCGGGCGAATCGACATCACGTCGAAATGTCTACGAGATCGTCACGGAGCAAATTGTTCAGCAATTGCAGCAAGGCGTTGCACCGTGGCATAAGCCGTGGCGCACGGAAGCACCGTGCAATCTAATAAGCGGGAAAACATATCGCGGTATCAACGTCTTCTTGCTCGCATCGCAAGGGTACGAATCGCGCTATTGGCTCACGTTCAATCAAGCGAAGAAACTAGGTGGCCACGTCAAAAAAGGCGAGTGTTCTTCCCTCGTTACATTCTGGAACGTCGGCGAAGAAAAGATCGTCCGAGACACAAACGGAAACGTGCGTAAATCGCGGCCATTTCTGCTGAAATTCTACCGCATTTTCAATGTCTGCCAGACTGAGGGCATCGTCGAGAAACTAGGATTAGGTAAGTATGCCCATCCAGTCGCGTCAATCGAGCAATGTGAAGCGATTATCAGTGGAATGCCGAATCGTCCGGCAACGGAGCAATCGGACCGTGCATGGTACAGGCCATCAACCGACACAGTTGGGATGCCTCCGCAAGATTTAATTCCGCGGAAGAATATTATTCCACACTATTCCACGAGTTGACTCACAGCACAGGCCATTCCAAGAGAGTCGGACGCGATGGAATCGAGAAACTAAACACGTTTGGGTCTGAATCTTACTCGAAAGAGGAATTAATTGCCGAAATGGGTGCTGCAATGCTCTGTGGTGTCGCTGGAATCGAACGAAAGACAATCTCAAACTCGGCAGCCTATCTAAAGTCTTGGATCGACATCCTCAAGAGCGATGCGCGCATGGTCGTATCAGCCGCGTCCCAAGCGCAGAAAGCCGCCGATTACATCCAAGGGGGTGAGCTATGAGCGTTCCCTCGGTGCAGCAAGTTTTGGAAGACCCTTGCGTCCATTTCCGCCTTAAGAATTGGCTGCGCGAAGCAATCAAAGCTGACCCGCTTGACGCCTACTATGACGCCCAATTGCTCGCCGACGTTTTGAAGCAAAGGCTGGACCAAATTTTGAAAAAGGGAGCCTAACATGCAATCTGATTTGGATTTCCCTCAATCGCTCGCGGAGAAATACCGTCCACGCGCAGTTGCGGGGTTTGTGGGGCTTGAAAAACCGAAGAAAATTCTCGCAAAGTTTGCCGCAAGTCCCTACCCGTCCGCTTGGCTCTTCACCGGACCATCCGGCATCGGTAAGACTTCGATGGCTCAGGCTCTCTGTGCTGAAATCAGAGGCGAACTACATCACATCCCTAGTCAGAAATGCACCGTCGAAGCAATCGAGAAAGCCTGCCACGATTGCCATTATCTGCCGTTCACTCCCGGCGGCTTCCATGTCGTGCTCTGTGACGAGGCAGACCGCATGACGAACGCGGCGCAATTGGCACTACTGTCCAAACTGGACGCCACGGCATTCCCACCGAATACCATTTTCATATTCACCTGTAATTCCACCGATGGCCTAGAACCGCGTTTCCTCTCACGTTGCCGGGTGATTGAGTTTAGCTCCACTACGGGATGGCCGGAGAGATCGCTGCGTATCTCGATGGCGTATGGCACGCGGAAGGCGGGAATGGAAATGGGCCAGACTTGGCACGAATGGCGAAAGACTCCCGAAATAACGTGAGGGATTGTCTCATGCGCCTGGAAGTGGAGTTGATGGCCCTATGAGAGCCGCGATTTATGCACGGGTCTCGACGACCAATCACGGGCAAGACCCGCAACTACAGACACGCGAACTACGGGAATACTGTGAACGTAGGGGCTGGCAGATTTCGGGAGAGTACGTGGACGCTGGCGTATCAGGCTCGAAAGACTCCCGGCCAGAACTGAATCGCCTAATGGCCGATGCCAAACAGCGCCGCTTCGATGCCGTGTGCGTATGGAAGCTGGACAGATTCGGACGGTCGCTCCGCCATCCAGTGAATGCGTTGGCTGATCTGGAATCGCTTGGGGTGTCTTTTACCAGCATCAAAGACAACCTGGACCTGGGCACGCCATCGGGAAGGCTCATGTTTCAGATCATTGGCGCTATGGCGGAGTTTGAGCGGTCGCTAATTCAGGAGAGGGTAAAGGCAGGGCTGCGGAATGCGCGAGCCAAGGGAAAGACTCTTGGCAGACCGCGTGTCCGTGGATGCCGCACAGATTGCCCGGCTGCGGTCGCAGGGGCGCTCTGTACGCGAGATCGCCGAGGAATTGGGGTACAGCCGCAGCCTTGTCCACAAAACCCTTGCGAATCGCTAGTCGGGAAGTGTTGCAATCATAGCCGATTAGCGGCGCGTTCCTCAATTGTCTCGAAAACAGATGTTTATCGAAAGCACCGGGACCCATTTCAGGGTGCCGTAGACATGGCATCGGGATATGCTTCTCCCGGACTATTAACGTGATTTCTTCTTGAGCGTATCACGGGCAGCGATTCTCGCCAGGGCCAGAACTATTCCAGAATTGGTCATCACCGCATCGGGCCAGCGTTTGTCGGCAGCTTTCTTGAGGAGGTCGAAGTCGTCTTGAGTCATCTTAACATTGACCTGTAAGGTTCGTTTCATGCCCTCCTGTATCCGACAATTTGTCAGGAGCGGCAACGTTACTAAGAGTATCCAGGGTACCAATTCCTAGAATCCTTATAATCACAAAGAGCTATCATGCTGATAATGGAGGCTAATCGTGGCGAAATGGGAACTCATGCACGAAGTCATAAAAAATCTTGGCAGAGGTTGGACGGTAGATGCTAGCGGGTTGCAGGACTTGGGATTCTTCGCTGGTCTGGCATCAGGTCCAGACGGTATGCGGTTATTCTTTGCCGCGCGAACTGAGAACCTCGACTCAAGCAGGGAACACAGCTACCCCCCGTTCGGATGGCTGAGAGTGGATGGTCGCCTTCACTTCAGCGACAATGACCTCTCTGCAAACCTCTCGATAGAGCTGCGACAAACTCTGACTCCTGCCGAAATTGCGCATGAAATCATCGCACGATTGCTCCCCGTTTACAGTGACTTCCTCAGTGCTGTAGCAAAACGCAATCCACAAAATCAATCTAGCGAAGAGCGTCCACCAGAACCAGTTGAGGCTCAACGAAAAACATTGACCGAGCAACAAGCAGCGTCATCGTTCGTTCGTTGCATGCTCGAAGAATCAGCACGCGCTTGGCCGAGTACATACGAATCCCTGAAAGAGTGCTCGGGAAACAAATTCGTTGTAGAGGACGAAAAGATGGCCAGTTTCCATTGGCGTCTGGCAGCCATCTCTCTTAGTTTGCAAGGAGTCAGGAACCTTTTTCCCCCAGAGCAGGCCAGCAGGATAGAGAAATGGATTTTCACTGAAATGAAGGACAATCGGGCCATTGACGAAGTAAAGCAGTACGATGCTGCTTTTCAGAAAGGACAGGCGGAGGAATTAGGGCCGCTCGGAGGCGTTCCCGGTCGGTTGGTCGATCGGTGGCTGGGCAAGAATATTAGGAATTGCGAGGCCGAAATTCAAGGCAATAAAACGGGATTCATCGACGTGCTGGTAATGTTAGAAACAGAGAGGGTTCTGACTGAATTGGCCGTAAGCCGGTGCTGGAAAACAATTACAGATTTGGTTGAGACCTACTCCACGCCGAATGAGCACGACCTTTTCACTTTGGCCGTGGGGCATGGTAAACGCATTCTGGTGTCCCATGAAGAAGCAGTCAATGAGGCGATTGAAGAAATTCTCAGTTCCGCTGGCTACGAAGTCAGGACTACGACGCATCCATCTGAAGTGCTCGGGCTTGCGGGTGATTTCGCGCCGGATGTCGCGCTAGTCAAGCTGGTCGCTCCTGAGATCAACGGTCTGGAGCTAAGCGAAGAATTGGCGGCACGACTCCCGAGAGTCAAGATCGTCATTGTCGGCCCGTTTTCCGATCTGGAGCTGGGAGCAAAGCAATATCTAGGGACGGGACATCGAGTGCAAGTTTCTGGACGCTCCTTTTAGCCGCGATGAACTGCAAGATACACTTAAGCAGACGAATGACGATCTGTCAATACCCGACATTGATTGGGACGCGCTCTTCGAGACCACTCCCAACGACTCGGAAATCTTCCTCTACATAGACCCTGACCAATTTACCAGTGATAACACCTATGGTCATTTTGAAGTGGGCTTTCGGAAATTCAGCTTTGGCCGTAAGCCTCGCCTTCCAGATTATGAGTCTTGCTTTCGTGGCCTAACTTTCTCATGTCAATGGGACAGTAATTCCCCGAATGGCGAAACCTACGGCTGGAATGCGCAGTACGGAAAAGCAGGCATTGCTGGATTGAAGCGTGTGCAGCGCATGGCCGAGATGTTGGAGAAAATCCACAAGATCGAAAAATCCCTTCCATCGCCACCTCGCTCCTTCGGTGAGTACGTGGCTGCAATAGCTAAGCGTCTGGGACTCAAATCTGATCTTGCTGGATGTCGAAAAGAATGTGAGTCCGTTGCAACGCAATCGTCGGGCACCTACGGATATGTCCCACCTAACGACCTCGAATTACAGAATTTTGTGAATCAGCTTATCGCTGATCGAAGGCAACTGTTTCAGCACAAGCAATCGCCAGATGCTCTCCCCGTGAGACCGGACAGTGCGAGGCCAATCGACGAATGAGCAACAGAGATGAAATTAGGCGACTTGCACTCGCCGTTAGCAGTAGCCTGAACGAATATGTTGAAGTGCATAATAAGATTTTCCAAAAATCCGCCACTTTCAAGAGCGTGGTGAAGAACCTCTTTGGGCGCGGGACTTCCATGTCCCAACTGCTTGATGACTCCGAGCGATTGTCCCGCTATGGGCCGCTATTCACGAAGATTTAGAGGCGTTCCGACGCACGTCCTATTTGTCACTGGTGCCAGATCAAAGGTCGTACTTCGACTTGCTGTCGCGCTATGCGATGGCGATAAAGGAGACGGTGCTTGCTCTGGTTGAGAGACAACAATTGTTGAACGATGGGGGTCGGTTGACTTGGGAATTGTTTCAGGAGAAGGAGCGGCTATACACGTCAGCCGTCGCACAGTACGTGTTGATAGGACAAGAACTGAATGCCGCCGCACCCATCATTTTCGATTGACTGCTTCGACGAGGCTTAATAACCGTACCTCTCGGTTCTATGCGACTCAATGCTATTCCGAGTACCTAGCGGAAATAAGGACCCTTTCGGGTGGAGGGCCGGTACTTAGCTGTAGCTGCCCCCTGAACGGCTATCGCGGCGTCGGACACAAATGCATTTATCCCGATTTATTCCACTGCGCCGAATTACCTGCCCAAACGTTCCAGAGTGTGCCGAGTGCACGCTTGGGTTCCCAACAGCTTGTCAGTCACGTCTCAGGGCTAGAATCCGCCAGTAGTTGAGGATTTAGGACCCTTTAGGGTGGATAGACTGACTGGCTGGTTGCGGCTGCACATTCAGTTGCGCACTCGCCGCCAAACGTGCCCAAGCATGCCAGCAAATGCCACCCAGGGCCTCCCTACGGCCCTGGCACAATCGAGCAGTTCAGGGAACTCTGGCGAAGGCAGGTGAAGATAGTAACAAAACAAGGTAGGTCTGAGACACTTTTCGCCATGTGACGGGCACGTTAGCAATGATTCGTCAGCGGCGTCTGCCGGTTAGTTGCATCGCATGGTTAGGCGACGGTTGCTTACTGGGGTGGTCGAAAACCATAATACGAATCTGCCTTGGAGTCCTGCTCCCAGAGTCCCTGAATGCGCGGATGTTTGAAGAAAACCTTCATGCCTCGATACCAGGATTCCCAAACACGGCGGTCAATATAACCAGCCATATAGAATAAATATTCCTCCGCACAGAGATTGAAGTAGCTGAAAAGGTGTTCCCTTTCGTCGGCAGACAACGAGCCCTCGGATGACCCAAATAAAATCGTGTTTAGGTCGTCGTTCAGAGCATCGTAGCGAACATTGAACTCTGCAAATAGCTCCTTGAACAACTTGGCCTCATCGAGATGCTGGCGATATAAAAAATAGGTGAAACCAGCAACGCCACCAATGGCTGATACCAGTAACTCCGGTGGTCGGTGTCCTGCCGGAAAACATAACCACACGGCGATGGCGGTAGCAGAACCGATCAAGAAAATGAGGGGATACCATCTTCGGTTGTGAAGTCTAAGCGCCATCATTGAATTCGGCTTAAGCATAAACCGAACCGATACCGTGAGCCCCATTCATGGGTTTATCCGTGTCTAAACTGCCAGCGGGTTTACCATTTCGAGTATATACGTGAAGAGCGGAATGCCCGCCGGAATTGTTCGTAATAGAATCGGGATACAAACTATCCGCCGCACGAAGGAGCATTTTCAATGCCAAAACATCAAGAGAAGCCTGAGCCACGCACCAAAATTACGGCTCCCGTAATTGCGAAGTTCAAGGGCCTTACAATCTATGGAAAATTACGAAAGGCAAAAAAGGAAGGAAAGAACCGCATTTCAATTCACATCCGCCAGGCGGACCCGAAGCGATTCCGCATCTGTAGGAGTTTGGCGTATGCCCGCGCAGTGGATTTGCAATTCGAGGAAGGGTAAGAGCGCTGTGGGGCCGGGCGCGCCCACTACTTATTTCCCCAAACCGAATCAACGGACTGGCCTTTTTCAACTGCCTCGCAGACCATATGGGCGTCCACAGGAGAGCGCCCGATTGATTCCAGAAACTTGTGCAAGGTACTCGCTGCGACTGCACTATCTTTCTCCGTGGTTGAGAAAGTCTCATCAATAGGTTGCCCGTTGCGGGTAACTTTTACCTCCATCCCGCTCACTGCGAAATCGTAACGAACGCTGTAACCTGCTCGCCCCATCAACTCACCTCCATGCAATCAAATACCTAAATAAGCCTTGATGATCGGGCCGAATTTGTCCCATAAGGTTGTGAGATTTTTTGCGGCGGATATGGCGGTTGGAAGCCATGCCACTGCGGCTTTCAATATTCCCTTCGAGCGTTCCTCGGGTTTTTTCGCAGCCTGTTCCGCAATGGCTGATAGTGCCTCCACAACTTCCTTCTTGTCGGCGGCTTGCAGGGTTGCCTCGGAAAGGACTGCTTGTGTTAGCTGCTCAAGTGCCCGCACAAATTCCTGCTGGTGGGCATCGCCTCCCGAGATCGACTGTAAAGCTGCGTTAATCGTTCCAACCTGTGATCCTAAATTTAAGTTGGCGACATTGCTGTCTTGGATATGAATTGTAGGCCGATTCGGTACTCGCAAATCCTCGTCTAAATCGGGAAGGGGTTGAAGATCACAACCAAGCACACTTTCGACTTGTTGTTGCCCATCCGCTAGAACTTCGTGGACAAACTCGCCCAAAACGCTAGGTGTCCCGGCGACGGATCGCACTGTTGCAGGTCGCATACCGATCCCCACCAGCACGCGACGGCCAACTGAGAAGCGCTTCTTCGCGGATTTCTTCGGCACCCGGCAAGATTACCACGGACATTACTGTTGCACCTCATAGGGCCGGGCAATTCGGAACGCAACAGAACATTTACTTTGTTGCATCACTCGAACTAGCTATGGTGGCCAGCCACGAGAAGTGGTTGTAAAGCAGCAAGAACCAAATCGAAAACTGGGGGTAGAAGGCGACTGCGTAACTGAAAGCATCGCCAATCGTCTTGCTTCGACGGTCTGGGCAACTGACGTACATACGCGCAAATTGTTGAATGGCAGCATTCGAAGCCGTTATGCCGGGCTTTGATGCGATACGAACTTGGGTAGACCGCGGAAGCAGTTCTCCAGATTCGATGAAGAACAGTCCGCGGACCATCCTCTCGCCGGTGGCGTGGATGCGGTTGCGATCAGCCTCAACGGCTTGTGCCATGGGCCTTCCGTCTGCGCCTAGCACCCTGGTCTCGGTCATTTGACTCAACAAATACCGGACAAAACCCTGGGCTTCCGGCCTTTGCATAGCGCGCAGAATCGCCGGCATCTTGGACTGCGCAACCCGCTGGTTGGCTGACCTCAGGTCGATGGAAACCACAAATCGCGTATATTCATCGTCTGCCTGGAATGAAGCATTGCATCTGCGGCAGGCCGGCACCGTTGGCAGATTCTTTGGATAAGGGCGCGCGAGGAGCAATTTCGGGGGGACGTGATCGACTGTCACGCCGTCTTCCCGTCCGCAGTACGCGCAGAGTGGCGTGCGGCGTTTGGCGCTCATGTACAAATCCTCTTCTTTCCGCGAAGGCGTCGGCGCTTCAGCATAAACTACGTGTCCTCAAATTTGTTCTCATGATACGAGATCGTCCAGATTGGCATACCACCACCTACGAGCGCAGGATGGAATCGCTCTACAATTCCTGGCTTCCTCTCATTCAATGGTATTTCGGTTATAGAGATGCCGTTGAGCATCTGCCCTTGTAAGGCGTGCATACATAGTTCTTCTACAAAACAGCATACGCGATCAACCACGTGAGTTACAAATTCCGTGACCGGTTGACCATCAATTAAAGGTTCGATTACGCGCACTGTGCCGGAATTTTCCTTGGGGACAACTTTCGGCAGAACCCAACCCGCATGTTCAAGGGCATCTCTAGTGTTCTTCAATCGCTCCGACCACTTCGTCCGGGTCTCCTCAAGATAAGCGGCCAGACTCGCGTTTTGCTGCTTTAATTTGGCGAGGCCGGGTGTGAATGTGCCCGGCTTTCTGTAGAAAAACCCAATATCGAGGTTTAAGCTACGCATGACTTCCTGCATTCTATCTTTAACGACTCTACCTGCTGTGCTGATAACGATTTCAGTCTGTTTCCGTAGCTCGTGGTCAATGCTTTCGTCAACATAAATGACACCATTTGTGATCCTGGCAATTTCGCCGCGTGCAACTCGCCGGCTGTACGACGAATATATTTCGACAACCGACTTGGCCGCGGCTCGAATAGTTTGCAAACCGGTCGTGACACCTTCGAACGCCTTATCGAACTGTTCTCTCTGGGCTGCATCCGACAGAGCTTGGTCTCGCAAACGGAGTATTCCCAAGAACAACCGCGCGATGAACGGTGAACTTGTCCCCTCATCACCGCCTTTCTCGACGACCCACTTGGGTCTTTCATCAGGCTTAATGACAAGATTCGATTGCCTCGCCGTTCGCTGGGCAATCTCAATAAACTGTGCAGGAGAAAGAGGCAATACGCTGGAAATTTGCTCGTCATCCAACCTGAAGACCGGCTCCTTGATTGCAGCCTTCCCGCCAAAAACCAGAAATGCTTCAATTGGCAGCTTCCCAGTCGTGCGCACGACCCCGCCGTCCTGCCAGGGCATATATTGAACCTTCGACAGCACTTCACCTTTACCGTCTTCGGCGCGAAAGCTAAGGGGAAACGCGAGAAATTGATTGAATCGCAGTTGCATCGGCACGGGGACCAATTCACCCGCGAGATTGAATTGGTACGGGGCGATGGTCATTCCAATATTGGGCGACCCCTCCAAAATCTCCCTGTAAGGCGGGAGTGTGGTGCCGGGACAGAAAAGGTACAAATAATAGAAAAGAATCGCGCACATTCTGTTCAAGGAAAATGCAGCGTGAGGTTTCGCAATGATGTGTAAGTACATCGGCACGTTCGCGGCGACATCGCGGGCTGGCGGAAGCCAATCGCCAAGCGGTTGGTATGGGAATTGGCACGCATAGTTGATGGTGCCCCGAGTAAGGACGACAACCATATCAACCCAGTGGCGGTACGAATGCGTCTTGTTCAGTTGCTCAAGTTCTTCGGCCAGTCTTTCGAGAGGCACATTTGAATCGACAGAAAAAATTACTCCCATAGTGGCGTCGGCCACGGGAGTACTGGATGAAGTGTGCGGAACTGGCGCTTTCGCTAGTCCCTTGGTTTGCGCGATCTTCTCGTAAGATGTGCGCAGTTCCTCCAGTCCCAAGTTTTGGTGAACATCAAACGCACACGCCAACGAGTCTGCGGGAACCCGCGTGAGGTTTTGAGATGAGGTGTAGATTAGCGAGTTAAATTCCAACGACTCAGCGCCAGTCGAGTCGAAGGCTCGCCCCGGATTTGTGCGGTAGGGCCATGATAGATACTGAGCCAGAAACGCATTCAGCAATGTACCTACACTGGAGCAGGGAAGGCGGGAGTCTGTGACTATTTGGGCGGCGGCTGCCTGAAGTTCTGCTGAAATGGAGCCCGTCCCTGCCCCCCATGCTTTCGTGACTGCTTGCGCGTCACCGCTGCCGCTAATCTGTTCCGGCATCTCTCTGCGTCCTCTTCTGGCCGGTGGCAAGAAACGCCCCAGTTACCGGATCATAACATGTTTCGCCAGTGGTGAAACATAAGCGAAGAGATTTGACGCAAAGATTAAATCGTTTTGGTGTGCCGAGCGAGGCAAAAACCTAATCCGGCTTTTATGCTATGCAATTCTATTTTGGGACCAACATTGGGACCATTTGGGGTCTGTTTTAGCATCTGATTTCGAAGTTAAGCGACGCCGAATCAGTAGATTTATGCCGTGTTCGGGACCAGGAGGCCGGTGGTTCAAATCCACTCGCGCCGTAGGTCTCAACTAGGTATCATTGTGCGGACTAGAGGGCGTCTGGCGATTCGTAAGCGACACCAGAACAAGCATTTAGATTTGACCATCCCTGCCTTCGAAGCAGAGGGTCGGGAGTTCGAATCTCTCCGGGCGCGCAATTTACTTCCTCCACATAATGCTTATACGAGCTGAACGCCTTCGGCGAAGTTTGGAACACTCGTAACTTCTGGAACGCTTGCTGTGTTCGTGAGTTCAAAACGAATACCTACGCGCGACGCAATTACCTTATATAAACTGCTCATCCTCTCTGATTTTGCGCTGCGAGCAGGCGGATGAAGTCGGGCATTTCATGCAATGAAATGACGCCCCCTGACGGGTTGTGCATTGCCAGCCGCTGGGCCTCGTCGGGGTCGTTCATCATCAGGATGGGATGCACACCGACGCCGCGGGCCACCTTAATGCCCTCCACGGTGTCTATGAGAAACATCGTCCTCTCCGGTGGAAGGGACGCGCTGTCGAGGGCGTTGAGAAGCGGCGCCGACTTCACGCCTCCGGCGTCGTCGCGTGTGCACACGCCGGACAAGAATTCGCCAAGCGAATTCCGCTCGATGAACCTCGCTGCCGCCCTGCGCGAAAGCGACGATGCCACGAAAAGCCGGATGCCCATGGTTTTCAGCTCTGCAAGCGCGGGCACGACGTCTTCATAGATGCTTGCTGCATCCACGGCTTCGACTTCCAGTGATTCCGCGATGCTTTTCTTTCCCGCGTCGAGCGGCCCGTCAGCTCTCTCGATCAGATTTAACAGACGCCAATAAGTCAGGCTGGCGGACGAAATGGCTTTTCCTTTGCGGCCGAACAGACGGACAGCGATTTCATGGAAAGGAGCGGATGGAAATTCGGCGAGGCACCCGACGGGCTCGAGGAGCAAGGCTTCAATTGTTTGCATGCTGCCTACGTGTTCAACCTTGCGAGGCCGCTGGCGAGGAGTCCCTTGGCCATGTCGATCTTGGTGGCGTTGTACTTGAGCGGCGCTGCGTCGGCGAGGGCAACGGAGACTGCTTGCTCGCCCAGTTCCGCGTTCAAGGTTTTGCCCTTGAGGAAAGCCTCCACCGTCTTTTCGCGATAAGGCTTGCCGGAGATGCCGCCAAACACCACGCGCGAGTCTTCAATCGTCTTGTCGCGAAGTTGCAGACTGATCCCCAGCGAGGCCATGGCGAAATCCCAAACGCCTCGAGGCCGGAGCTTCTCGAACGATGCCCTCACCCCGGGTTTCGGCGGAGGAAGGACGACAGAAGTCAGAATCTCGTTGTATCGCACGACGTGCGACTGAATTTTCCCGTCCACCAGCATGTCGCCGGGAACCATTTGCTCGATGGAAAGTTCCTTCTCTCCCTGAGGAGTCGCCAGTTTCGCGCGGGCATCGAAAGGAATCAGCGCAGTGGCGGCGTCGCCAGGATAAACCGCATAACACAAGCGTCCGCCCATGGCCGAGTGATAGTAGCTGTTATCGCCGATGGCGCCGTAGCACAAATATCCGCCGTTTCTCCAGCACGAATAGCCGCCGCGAAGATATTGGCACCATACTTCCTGCAGCAGGTCGCCGCCGAGCGTCGAAGCATTGCGCAGTTCCGGAGAGGAAATCTTGCCGATCGCCTCCACAAACATCGGATACTTTTCTTGCAACAACCGGGAATCGGCCAACTCCGCCAGTTTCGTGGCCGCGCCAATCTCGACGCCGCCCTGCGCATCTTCCTTGATGTACCGGAGGTGATCGATCTTCTTGATATCAACCAGGTAGCTGGGCGCCTGCTCCAGGCGGTTTTTCAAGCGAACGAGGAGGTCCGTGCCGCCGGCATAAACGGAGGCGCTGGCGCCGTGCCGCGACAGGATCTGGAGGGCTTCGTCAACGGTGGTTGGCCGGTAGATGGAAACTTTTTTCATGCCTGCCTCCCTGGAGCCTGCGATACGCGTCTCTTCGCAAGTCCGGCCATAATTTTCTCTCGCGTGATGGGATGTTCTCGAATACGGACGCCGCAGGCATTGAAAATCGCGTTGGAGATCGCGCCCGGCACCGCGCCGATGGTGGTTTCGCTGAAGCTCTTCACGCCGTAGTACCAGCGCGGCTCCAGGCTGTCAATGTATACCTGCGTGCACTTGGGAATATCCATGATGGTGGGAAGCCGATAGGACAAATACCCGACGCTGTAATGCCGGGTGCCTGGAAATTCGCGGTCCCAGGGAATGGATTCCGTGCCCACCTGAGTGCTTTCCACGAGCGATCCCACCATATCCGATTCGGATACCACGGGGTTGATCACCAGTCCGGTATCGTGCGTATAAACCGCCCGAACAAAGCGCCAGTTGCCGGTCCAGGTGTCAACTTCCACTTCGGCGAAGCACGCACCCACGCCTTTGTTCGTCGCGGTTCTTTCGCCGCCGGTGGTGCCGTGGCCTGTCTGGCGTATAAGGCCGTTGTTGAGTTTGGCCAGCTCGGCGAACGTCGTACTCTTCCTGGGATCTTCGCTCGAGGAGATCACGCCGTCGCGGATAGTAAGTTTGGCAGCGTCGATCTTGAGGACGTCCGCGGCTCGCGCGAGCAGGTCTTTTCGCAGCTTGTCGGTTGCGTTGCAGATGGCCGCTCCTTGCAGCGTGATGGTGCGGCCGCCGAACCACTCATCGCTGAGCGGCGCAAGGTCCGAGTCGCCCCAAACCAGGCGGATATGGTCGCAATTCGTGAATCCCAGCATCTCCGCGACCATCGCTGCATGCGCCGTAGCCGCATTGGAACCGCTGTCGGGAAGCGCGATCTTCATGGTCACGTTGCCGTCGGCGGTCAGGTCCACGTCACTGCTGAAAATGTTTGCCCCGGGAAGCGCCGCGAGCTTAGCGAATGCTTCCTCGCCTTCGTGATAGCCCATGTTCCCGCCATGATGCTGGGACATGCCAAGGCCGAATCCACGCTTGAATCTTCCCGGCTCGCCGCCCGGGACGGGATTGCGCTTTTCCCATCCGAATGCCTTGGAGCCTTCCCGCAGCACCTCCACCGTGGGCATCGTTTCGTAAGGATGGCGCGCGTCGCCCGGAGTCAGCTGGGTCATGTGCATCATGCGGTATTGCACAGGATCAATGGCGAAGGCGTCGGCCATTTCATCGATCATATTTTCCCAAGACCACTTCGTTTCCTGCTGGATATGGCTGCGCGACGGACCGGGGCGGGGCGCATTGGTGCGATAGGCGCACCAAGTCGATCGCCACTGCGGAACTTTTGCGGTGTACAACTCGGTTTGATTAGCCGCGTTGCCGGGACCGTCGGCGTGCACGCCGAAATCCAGGTCGCCAATGCTGACGTATACTTCGTGGTCTAGAGCGACAATGCGGCCGTCTTTCTTTGCTCCCACGCGGAACTTGGTGATGGTCTCCGGCTTGATCTGCAGCTGCGCCAGTTCCTGATCTTTGGGCAGCATGACCTTCACCGGCCGGCCAGTGACTTTCGCCATGTAGGCGATCATCGGATAAAATCTCTCCGCCGCCATGCGCGCCGCGCCGAACGTGCAACCGTTCCACTTGTTGATCAGGCGGATCTTGGAAACGTCCATGCCGAGCGCCGCCGCAAGCGATGCCCGCACCGGATAGATGCCCTGGCCCATGCCCCACATGGTCAGCTTGTCGCCGTCCCATTTGGCGACGCTGCCGCTCGGCTGCATCGGCACGGATACGCCCCCGGCAAACCTGTAGCTGAATTCCTTGATCACTTCGGCTTCGGCGAATCCCGTTTCGATGTCGCCGCGCTTATCCGCCCAGGTTACGTGGGGGAGATCCACGGGGGAAAACGAATGACGGATAAGGTTCCCTTTTCCGTGTCCCAGGTCGGGCGCATCAAAAGCCATGCTGTCCTTCAGCAGGGAGGCGAATGGCAGCACCTCGTACGTTACCTTGATCGCGTCAGCGGCATCCTGCGCCAGGTCCTCGGTCTCCGCCACCACGATGGCCGCAACTTCACCCTGAAGATTCAGTTCCCGAGGCAAAGGTTCAGCCAATATCCTGCCCCTGACAACGTTGGGGGTTTGCAGCTTGGGCGCATTCTTGTACGTAAGAATGTATTTCACGCCCGGCATTTTCTCCGCGGCAGACGCGTCGATGTCCTTGATGTAGGCGTGCGGGTGCGGAGAGGTGAGGAACCTGGTGTACAACAAATCGGGGAACCATACGCGGCTGGCGTATTGCGCTTTGCCGGTGAACCTCGGAATGGAAACTTCGGGCAGCGCAGGCCGCGCCTTGCCTAGCACGTTGAGATTTTCCGGTGGATACCCTTGCCACTTCTTCGTGACGGTCCTGTTCGCGCCTTCGATGACTTCTGCGCCGGCCAGGTGCCCGCCACTCGTCGAGTAGTCCCGCACCATCGGCATTTGGATGTGCACGACAGATTCCGCCTCGGCCTCGATGGGGGTCTTGCTTCCGCGCATGAAGGCGGCGGAATCCATGACGGTCCGAACGATGTTCGGGTACGCCGAACACCGGCAAATGTGGCCGGCGAGCGCCGCCTTCACCTGATCCTCGTTCGGATTCAGATTCTTGTCGAGGAGCCCTTTCGCAGTGACCACCCACCCGGCGGTGCAGAAGCCGCAATCCGCGCCCACACGTATGTGACCGATGCGCTGCAACGGATGCAGATTTTTCTCGTCGCCTACGCCTTCAATGGTGAGAATTTTCTTGCCCACGGCTTCGGTCGCCAGGGTGTGGCAGGAGTAGAACGGCGTGCCGTCCAGCAGAACGCTGCAGGCGCCGCAAGAGGCGCGATTGCAGCTTCGGTTGGTGCCCGTCAAACCCAGCTTCATCGCAATCACTTCCCACAAAGTGGTGCGCGCTTCGTATTCGGCGGCATAAGCCTTGCCGTTTACCAGGAACGTAGCTTTTTCACTCGAGAACGCCCCGGCAATGCCAGGCGACATAGGAGGAGAAGCCAAGGACGCCGAGAACACTGAGTCCCCACACACGGTCGTGAGTACCACGCCATATCCGGCGGCCTTGAGAAAATTTCTGCGGGAATAACTCATCTCGACCCTCCCTCCTTCGGATATACGTTCGGCCGGTACTGCTTGTGACACGTGGTGCAGGAAGCGTCCACGGCTCCGGCGAGCGCGGCGAGCGCATTGCCGTCCTTGGCCTGCGCGGCTTTGTATGCGGACCTTCCAACGTCAGCCAACAATTTCGCGTCCTTCATCCAGTCCTCGTTATCCCGCGCGAGGCCTCTCATCGTCAGCAGGTTTCCGGATTCCGCCAACGTCACCGCGCTGCGACGCACCGCCGCCCATTCCTTTTCATCCTTAGGCCCTCCACGGTAGATCGCCAGCAGGATGTCATTGGAGGAGGGATAGATAAGATCGAGCATCAGTTGCCTGACGCTTGCCACGGGCGGAGAGGATTCGGAAGGGGCCTGGGCAAAGGTAATCGAGCCAAGGGAAAATCCGCCTGCAAGGGCGATCGCGGAAATAACGCCAATCCAGACCCGCTTCATATGGATTCTCAATGGCATCATTGTCATTTAGCGCTTTGAAGTCAAGCATCGGAAAACCGCTGAAGAGTTGGCGTCGCGGCTCTGGGAATTTTGACGAATCGTTTGTAGAACCTATCGGGAGTTGGCAAGCAAGATTGCGGGAAGGAGGAAATTCCTTGGCGTTTCTCACCCTCGTGGACAGCTTGACACTGAAGGTGGAGAAGAACTCTTTGACGATCCTGCCGCATTCGGTTGGGTCATCGAGAAAGGGCAGGCGACCAGCATTCACTCCATACTATCGGGCGTTTGGCATCCGCTTCACAGTCCGGGGCGCATCATTACACCGGCCGAACGGCTCGCGTTCACCCCCCAGAAACTGCCCAGGAATGCGCACGCGGCGCAATCGTTCCGCGGTGAATTCAAATTCCGGAAGCGCGCCATGCGGCGTAGAGGCGGCTACCAAGGTGAATTGAGTTAAGAAGTCGGAGTTTTCTTTGGAAACTCAGCGATCGAGTCGCCGATGAATTCGAGATAGTCGCGGACATGGCCTTCCAGGTGATCCGTGAAATGGCCAGAAATCTCCGCGGCTCTCTCTTCCAGGCTACTTTTAGCGTCGTCCGCAGCCGACGTGATCATGGCCCAGATGCTGTCTCGCGCAACGTTCTCAAACGTTTCTGAAAGCGCAAGCAACTTTTCGTTGCATTCGGTCAAGATCGCAGCGGAACTTTTGTCAAGTTCGTCGTGAGTTTGCAGCAATTTTGCAGTCACGCCATTTTCGAGTTCGCGGGTGACTCGCGCGTAAATCGCTTGCGATTCTTCCTTGAAAACCGTCTGTGATTCCACCAGCTTCTGAAGATCCGCTTTGGCTTCTTCCAGCACAGGTGCGACTTGATCCCGCAGCCGCGATACGAAGCGGGCCGCAGCTTCGGTGCGCGAGGATTCGAGGGTGCGTTGAAGTTGCTCAATCGTGCGGGTCGCCATGCTGTCGACGCGTTGGTTCAGTTCATTCCCCTGAATCAACATGCGGTGCCTGGCCCTTTCAACATCTTGCTCGATCGCCCCGACCAAGCGCTCGTGGCTGGTTCGGACTGTGGCCTCCGTCGCCTCGTTCAATGCTTTCAGCGCCCGTTGAGCTAACTCTTCTTTCGAGGTCTCGATCACGCGCTCAATCGTTCCGGCCGCCTCATTCTGTAGCTGGACGCGAAACTCGTCCAGCAGGCGCTTCCTTTCATTCGCGAGGGTCAGCGCCGCGATTTCAGAGACCGTGGCTTGAATCTGGCTGCTTAAACCGGACATGAGGTCGGAAAACCAAGGGGACAGTGCGGCAGCCGCCTCACTTTTCTTCAAAGCGGGAAGCGAAGTAGTTGCCCCACTCCGGCTCTGAATTTTTTGGGATTCGGTCCGCGTTATGAGTCGCAGTTCTCGTCCAGAATTAGGCTCTACCGCTCTGCTACCCTGCGCGGGAAACCAATCCTCCGGCGGCGACGTGATGCCCCAAATATTGCCGGCGATTTCAAATTCTACCGCGACGTGGTACGCCTGATCCGCAGCAGTACTGACTTTTTGTATCCATTTCACCCGCGCTCGACTGGAGCTTTCCGAGTGGTCTTTCGCGCGCTGCCCCATATCCAGGACCACGATTTCACCAGGACGAACCTCACGTTTCATTTGGTAGGTGCAGCCGTGACAACTAATGGTGGCCGTTGTAACTTCCTCCCGATAGGGTGCGCGGAAAGCATCCACGCCCCGCACCGCCAGCGGTACCGCTTTTTCTATGCGTGAGCTGCGTCGTTTTTGTGCGTGTGCGACTTGGTTAGATGACACTGAACCCTCCCACTACGCCGTCCAAAGTGGATCAAGGCGGTTGCAAGCCAGTCGTTGGATTCTCGAGCCCACTCTAATCGTCTCTCAGCGTCCTCGGTGATTCAACTGGCCTCCCGCCCAGTTGTCGCTTGTACTTTCGCCTGCCCGAATGTCCCTGACCAAATGACCTAAGCACCGGAGTCGCAGTCATGTTGCACTTCGATGATAATTTTTCCTTTCCCACTTGGGCGTAAAACGAAGTATGGCAGTTGGTCTGCGCCAGTGTATTCGGCCTTGGGGGAGTCCGTGAGTCCGAGCCACATCTGCGAACCGGGCAAAGTTCGCTCCGGAGACTGGTGTTTCCTTCAAGAGTTTAGGTAGAGTATGGTGACGCTCGCGTAGTTCAGCCGGATAGCGGCTGGCGCGGCGACCATTCAAAGCAGAAGGTTGGGAGTTCTCCGCCGCGCCGGGTTTCCGGGCGCGCCACTTTTCCCAACATTTAAGTTACGCATGTTCCATCGGGAGGAGCCAATGAAAATCTCACGATTCGTGTTTTTCGTCCTGTGCGCCGCTATGTTCCTGCAGGCCGGCGCGGCACACGCGGCCATAAAAACCCAGTGGATTGACTACAAGCAGGGCGACACGCCGCTATCCGGCTATCTCGTCTATGACGATGCTGTGCAAGGCCGGCGTCCCGGTGTGTTGATGATCCACGACCGGTCCGGCTTTTCCGAAGGCACGCTCGCGGATGCCCAGATGATCGCCAAGCTCGGTTACGTCGTATTCGCCGAGGACATTTTCGGCAAGGGCGTGGTGCCCAAGACTGTTCCCGAAATGATGGCCACGATCGCGATCTACGACAAGGATCGTGAGCTGATGCGCGCTCGCGCCCTGGCCGGGCTCGATGTGCTGAAGGCGCAGCCGATGGTCGATACGGCGAAGCTTGCCTCGGTCGGCTACTGCTTCGGCGGCACAACCGGAGTCGAGCTCATCGAAACCGGCGCGCCGCTTCTGGGTTTCGTCTCGGTACACGGCGCGTTTCAGAAATTCACGCCGGAAGGCGCCAAGAACATCAAGGGACGCGTCCTGATCCTGCACGGCGCCGAAGATCCGGTCGCGCCGATGGAAGAACTCAATGCCGTGATCTCGCAGTTTCGCGCCGCCAAGGTGGATTTCGAGGTCAACCTCTATAGCGGCGCAGCGCACGGGTTTACGAAGCCGCAAAATCCCTCGGAAGTGCGCGCCGATGATGAATACAAGGTGGCGATGGCGCGCTTTTTGAAGGATCTGTTGGGGCGCTGAGGGGTTAATGAAGCGTGGGCTCAGCCTGCGGGGTTAGGCCTTGCAAGCACCAACCCCCACAGGCTGCCCTTCATGACTGCTCAGGGTAAAAAGTCTGTGCTGCTTTTGCTTACTTGGAATGCGCGGGCTCGAGGCCACTCTTCTTGATGGCTGCGTAGGCGACCGGGGATGCGAACCATTCGATGAGCGCCTTGGCCGCCTCCGGATGCGTCGCCGTTGCCGGGATGCCCGCGGCAAACACGGTGACTCTCTGCGCGCCGGGCGGCAACGGCCCGACGATGTCGATACCCTTCACGGGACGCAGTTCACTGATCTGCTGGAAGCCGATCTCAAATTCTCCTGTCGCGACCACTCCGCCTACGGGGTCGGCCTCGATTTTCTTGCTCTTGCCTTTGATCTGTTCCGTGATCCCCAGTTTCGGAAATAATTCGGTGGAGAGATAGACGCCGCTGGCGCTGTCAGAATACGCAATCGATTTTGCCGCGAGAAGCGTGCGCTTCAGTGCGTCCAGGGTGCTGATGTCGGGTCGGGACGCTCCGGCCTTGACGGCCATGCCGATCAAGGATCGCACGAGGTCCACCCGGCTGCCCGCGCGGACCTTGCCCTGCTTGATTAAATCGTCCAGTGCGGGCGCGGCCATGATGACAACGTCAATCGCCTCGCCGCGCTCGAGGCGTATCGGAATCGCGTTGTGCGTCGTTCCCATGGAGGGCCCGAACTCAGTCGTCAGTTTGTTGTGCGTCGCGGCTTCATATTGGGGGACCAATTCCAGATAAGCTGCGGTGAACCCACCGGAAGTCACGACTTTGATCTCGTCCGCGCGCATCGTAGCGGCGGTAAGCAGCGCAGAAAGCAATGCCAAGGCCGCAGCTGCGGCGAATCTTCTGCCGGGAATCGTTTTCATGAGATTCCTTTTCCTGCGCGCTTGCGGCGCAGGGATCTTAATTGAGAATATTCAAACTTCTCGACGCGGCTGATTGACAGTTTTTCGGGCAGAGGTTCATTTCTGGAAACAGTGGACATCCAGAAAGACATTGGAGTGGCGTACTGCAATCAGCGCATCCTTTTTCAGCGTGCTTCGCTCGAATTCGGCGAAACCCTGTGTGATTCCTCCAAATTTCTCCAAGGGAGGAGCCCTTGAGAGGAATTCCGCGATACCCAGCTTCCACCATGAAAGAGCAGGGATAGACTTCCATCTTCTCTGAAATGAAAAGTGAGAACCGTCCTGCGTCACAGCCTTCAAGAGAAATCCGTGGCGCATGGCCGAATCGCGCTAGGCCTGTGATTGTGCAGGTGTCAAAGCCAACACGAAAACTCCTCTGCCCCACTGTAGCGAGCTTGAAAAACTCCTCGATTCTAGGACTCTTATTCAGAAGCAGCCCTTCGTCAGCAAAGCGACCAACGGGCTTGTAGTTTAAGAAGACAATCGCGTTCGCCCGTTTCAGAAAATCCGGAGGATTCTTGAGCCATTCAATTGCAACGTCCACACTCTTGCTTGTTAGGATAAAGTGGATGTTGGTCGTTATTCCGTTCGACCGCAACGATTCAATCGCTTCCGCAGTCTCTCGGTATGGTGGATATGCGCTAACTGCGACTGCCCCACAGTACTTACCCGTTGCTTCAACCACGGCCTCCGTTAGCCCTCGGCCATTTGTCGTGTAGTTGGGTACGATGCCGTATTTTGCACGCGTAATGCGGAGAATCTCAGAAAACTGCGGATGCTGGTTTGGGTTTCCCCCGCCAAGTGCAACCTGGAAAACGTGCAGAAGTTGTGCCTGGCGCATTATCTCTTCATAGTCCTCCAATGAGATATGCGTGCCGGATTCATCCGATTTTCTGTAGCAGAAGGGACACCCACGGTCACACCAATTCGTGATCGCAATGTCCAGCAATTCTGGTCCATGTTCGGCCCAGAACGGCTCATCATGGCCCGGGTCTTCCACTCTCGCAAAGAATCCGGAATTCGGGCTGAAGACAGCCGTATAGTGCTCGTTGACAAACCGCTTTATTATGAAGGTGCCCTTACTGGCTACCATACGTTTTCCAGCCCGTTAAAATAAATTTTATCGTTCTCCACTTCAAACGAGTCCGTGCAAAAAAATGTTTGGATGGGGCTTGTCTCGCTGTCCAACCAGCCATAGTAAGCTTTCAATCCCATTTTCTTCGCGTCCCTAATCTTATCTAGCATGTGGGCTGAGAGACGATCAGGGGATTCAAACAGTCCCTCGGGGGGCCTATCTTCACTTAAGGTATTGAAATCTATTTCAGTCCTATGTTGTCGATCACATCGTCATAGTACGCGGGCCGACAGATCAGCAATCGGCGAATCGGCCTTAATACCCATCAATTCAAAGAAGTCATTCTTGTTTAGATCATCCTTGGCGATGATAAGGAATGAAGTAGACGAACTGTTCGAAACAAAACCCGCTCTAATCCTCATTTGGTTCTCCCCGGCTCAAGAAGTTTCTCAAGAAACGCACGACCATAGTCATCTTCGAGGAAACAATAGCTCGGATGGAAGTGAATGATTTGACTGGCCTTGGAAAATTCTGAACTCAGGCTATTCACAACGTCAGGCGGGAATAGGAATCGCTTTCGCGCGTACTCGGCAAAAGTCTCATATTCAACCGCGTAGTACCTCTTGTAATCGCTCTTCAATTCAAGCGACCGGTGAAAAATCCCATCGTGTAACCTAGAAATCAGATCTCCAGCATAAGTATCGGTTTTCACTTTAGCCCGCCGCAGGAATGGTCCTTCATCGATTGGAGCATACAGGCAGAGCAGGTACGAAGATTGAAAACCAGAGTCGGATTTGAGAGGTATGATCATGATATTGGACTAGGTTCCACTGGGCTAAATTTGTGGAGAAACCGACTGACTTCCCGATGTAGGAGCGGGTCGGTTGTCTCGGCTTTCAATTGTTCATTCTCGGCCGCATTCCTGAATGGCTCGATGAGGGACATTGGCGCCGCTGCCGAGGCTAGAAGACGCCACACATAGGGACGGTGGCGTGTAGGTTTATACTGAAGCGATTCCTTCAATAAATCGATCGCGTATTCAGTATGGAGGGTCAGCAATTTGCGAAAAGCGACGTAACTTTCACTGTTCAAGTCGGCGTTGCCGTCCACAGGCAATAGGAGGATGACAAACCTGAAGAGCGTGTTTGCTCCTTGATTCCGTCCGGGCGTAAAGTTTGGCAGTATTTGGTCTGTTACAAATTTGCAGAACCCTTTAGCTGAGCTACCCTCGTTGTAATTCAGAATCGTTCTGAATCCCCCCATGATCAAGCTGTCGAAGTGGGCGTTGTCGGATTCGGTGACGAATGAAAGCAATAGATCGAGATTCAGAAGGCGGTAGTATAACGGATGCCAATTCAACGCAAGTTGACGAGCAAACTCTACAGCCCGGTCGTCGTTCGCCTGAAGTGCCTTTTTGATGATATCACCGTCTTCATCCCGCAGCAGTTTTGTATCGATGTTGAAAACTTCACGGTCATAAACGTCTTTATACCACGCTTGGTTCTTATAGAATTCCCAAAACTCCGTATTCTCCTCTTTGCGATTTCCGTAGAACAGACATCTCTTGAGCCCCTCAATGATTTGTGACCGCTTTCGATCCTTTCGAGCGATTGTACTGCTCAAAGGACAGCCAAGCAGTGACATAAGTTCTGTGCACGAGGTATTGAGCCAGGAGAAAATCGCGAAATTCGTCGAACGTAAAATTGACGGCGTCAGTAGATGGTGAGAAACTCGAGGAGCTTGGAGGAGGGTCGCGCCGCAATATCAGCTCCTCGTCAAGCAAAGCGTAGAACGCGTCACGTAGGGTGGCGGGAACTGCGGACACTGGAACATCGGCAAATTGCCACGTCTGAAGCATGTGGACCAGACAGTGCTCGAGGACGGCAATAAGATCAGCTTTCTCATCAATGGGGCTCGTCTTGCCCGTGAAGCGCCGCAAGAACGCCTTAGCAGTCCCAAGCTTCTCCTGCAAATAAATTTCAAAGATCCTCTCGCGATAAATATTTCCGATCCGTTCTTGTCGATATTCTGGGGGCTTGCCCCTGGCACCATAAGCCTCGCAGAAAAACCGCAAGAGCAACATGTCTTTTTTCAATGTGTCTAGTACTTGGGGAGATACCAAACGCTCTTGAATTTCGAAGAATTTAAAGTATCCCGCCAACATCTCGTCGTGGAATTCCTGATCAAGGCGGTTTTCATTCGCCTCAACCAACAGGACGTGCTCCGCTAGCGGAGCTTTGGTGAGATTGCCAAAGCGTTGCTGAAAGAACTCTGAGCGGCAAGTTAGAAACAATTTCAGACTGGAGTGCTGGAACACCTCTTCAATGAATTGCTCCAATTGCTCGGCAAAAAGGTTGATATCATGGTGCTCATTCAATCCGTCAATAATGAGGACGAACGGCTTCCCGCCGCGATTCGCGAGCCCCGAGAGGAGGCTGGCGGCCTCTGCGAACGATTGGGTCTTCCCCTCAAATAGAAGTTTGTGAATCACTTCGCCGAGATCGGTTCCACGTTTTGAACTGAGTCGACGGCCACTGATGTACGCACAGGGGATCCGATGCTTTAGGAGAAACTTCTCTACGAAATCACAAACGAAGTTGGTTTTTCCTTGACCGGCCTTGCCGGTCAAGATGAAGACCTTGGCGGGGGCCGCAGCCAGTTCTTTCATTAAGTCCTTGAGTTGGTAATTGAGTCCCCAGCCAAGACTGCTCTGCAGTGCGAAAGTATTTTCCTCATAGAAGTACGCCCGGCTCTCCTCAACCTTGAATGGTGGAGGATTGTTTCTCGACAGTTTTTCATATTTGACAAGAAGACTACTCAACCCACTAAGTTCAGTAGAAAGGGCGACAGCAGTAGTCCCCACGTCCTTAAGTTCCGGGGTCGAGGAAATAGCTGCCAGATTGGGAAAAGGCAAGGGGGGCAATCCAGCCTTAGCTAGGAAACGATTCCACGAGCGAATATTGAGACGACCCAACGAGCCCAGCGTTCGGCCAAAGAAAAGCGTGGGGTGCGCAAAAATGCGCGCAAGATTCTTGGTTTCGCGGGTCTCAACGAATACTCCTGGAATGTATTTCCCTGATTTCTTCTCATAGTCCAGTTGTCGCTCAGATTGGCGTGTCAAAAGGCTTTTGACATCTATATGGTCTTCACCAATAACACTCTGAGCTATAATGTCGTGCACCGCGAAAAATTTAGAATGCTCAAGACCTACTATGAGTCGAAAGAGGTCATGTATTGTGAGAATATCCTTCGCTGGATCGAAGTGGAGTTTTCGTCTGCAGATTTTGTTCCATCGTCGCTTGCTCTTCACGGAGAACCGCGTGCCGTTCATATCCAGAACGAAGTAAACCAACCTCTTGTACCGCTTCTGATAGCCAGATGAAACGAAGTTTGTTAGGGTTTCGGTCACCTTCGCCGCAGACCGTTCGGTCGTGACCTGGATAGCGAGTCGCGAGCGGTCATCTGCCAGGTCGATATAAGGAAAATTCGGTACGTCTTGATTGAGGTTGTGTAAATGCCGTGCCTTGAGAACTAGGCGGAAGATTGGGAGTAGCAAATCCTCCACAAGTCTGTTCTTGGAAAAAAATCCGGCAAGACTTTCCGCGCGCGTCTGGTACGTTAACACTGCCAGAGCCTTACCGATTTTCTCTTGCGCTTCAGTGCGATTCATTTCTCTAGTAATAAGTCTCTTCGCGACCGGTACATTATAGCCTAGTAACATATATCACTTTAAAGCGGCGAAAGGGCATCGCCAGAATAGTTAAAGTGGGCCGAGCCATTGCGTTCCGGGGCGGTCGGATGTATGTTGGCGGGCAGCCCGGAAGTCAAAATCGAAATTCCCGCAAAAGGATACACAACGGAGGAATCCCAATGAAATACGCACTATGGATTGGCGCGTTTCTGCTGGCAATGGTTCAGCAGCAGCCGGCTTTGGCTCAAGGAAGCAGCGATAGTCTCGTGAAACAAGCGGTTGCCGCGGAAGGCGGCGCCGATGCGCTGCGCGGCGTGAAAGGCCTCGCCATCAAGGGCGATGCAAAATTCTGGGAGCCGGGGCAGTCGTTCGCTCCCGACGGCGAAACCCGCTTCATGGGGGATGCGACGTTTACAATGACCTGGGATCTCGCGAGCGGTAGCGCCCGCACCGCATGGGTGCGCGATCAGAAATATCCCGACCCGATCATACTGAAATATACAGAGACCTTGATGCCCACGATTGGCTTCGTTACCGATGAAAAGGGCAGCCAGCCCATGTCCGGCATCCGCGAGGCCGCGCAACTGCGCGAGCTCGAGCGCGTCTCGCCGTGGCTGCTGGTCAAGGCCCTGAACGATCCGAAAAATGTCGACGCCGCGGGATCGCAAAAGCTCGGCGCGCAAACCTTGCCGGCGGTGTCTTTCGCTGACGGAGGGACGACGTTCATCATTCTGTTCGATCGCAAGACGCATCTGCCCGCGGCCATCCGCACGCGAGATGACGACAACATACACGGCGATTCAAACTACGACGCCGTGCTTACAGACTGGAAAGCAGTCAATGGCGCGCAGATCGCCCAGTCGCTTTCATTTCAAATCGGCGGCGTCGAGGTGGCCAAGCTCAACTATCGCGACGTCACTGCTAATCCGGCCATCGCGGCGGACATGTTTGCGGTCCCTGACGCTGTGAAAGCGGCGGCCAAACCCGTGGCGACCAGCAACGTGCCCTATCAATGGGTGATGCGCCGGCTCTTCCTCACGCGGTTTCTGGACAGCGACAACATTATTTATCCCAACGGCGGCAGCCTCAAGCTGGTCGAGCTGGCTCCCAACGTGCAACATGTCGAGGGTGGAACGGCCAACAATCTGATCGTCGCGATGAAGGACTACCTGGTGATCTTCGATGCGCCCTATGGCGAGCTGCAATCGCGCTGGACCATCGACGCGGCGAAGGCGAAGTATCCCGGCAAGCCGATTAAGTATCTCGTCCTGACCCATCAACACATGGACCACACCGGCGGGATGCGAACCTATGTGGCCGACGGCGCGACGGTGATCGTCCCAAGTCCGGACAAGGCCTATTTTGAAAAGGACGTAAAAGCGCCCCACACGATCGTTCCCGACGATTTGCAGAAGAAGCCGCGCACGCCGGAGATCATTGAAGTCAAAGACGCGATGACGATCAAAGATGACGCGACCCAGATTAACCTCTACTTCATTACTAATCCGCACGTGGTGGGTATGCTCATCGGAAACGTCGTCACGGGTAACGCAAACATCGTGTACGTCACCGATCTCATTTCACCGCGCGGGCCGATTGAACGCTCGGAAGCTACCGCCTCGGTGGGCACGATTCTGAGGAAATACAACATCAACGGCGCCTTGATTGCCGGCGGGCATGGCACAACTGTCAAGCAGGCGGATATCACGGCGCAGCTCGCCGCGAATTAGCATTGAGTGGCGCGGGCTTTAGCCTGCGGGGGTAGGTACTTGCAAAGACCAACCCCCACAGGCCGAAACCTGCGCTACTAAAACCTCAACCAATCTGTGTGGAAAGCTATTCCCGCGTGCTATTTCTTTTCGGGGTTGGCGTAATCGCGACCGGGAAGTTTATCCGCGTGGTTTACCCTGTCATCGTATTCCTTGATCGCGGACAGGGTGCAGGGATGCGCATCCAGCACCCAGTCCTTCCTCAATTTCCAGAAACCGGTGATCGACCAGGGCTTCGTGTAGTTCTTCGGGTCGTCGAACGTAAGAACTATCTTCAGAGTGTCCTGGTCCAGGCGCTGCCAGCGCTCGGTCTGGTGCATGGACTCGCTGATGGGAAAACCCTGCCAAGTAAGGAATGCCTTGCCGTTGTAGGCGGCCGAGTCGACAACGAAAGTGTCTCCGTCCCAATGTCCGATGGAATACCCCATGTATTCCGGGTCCGCATCCGCGGGAATCTTCCGCCCGTCTGTCCAGATTTCGCGCCAGTTGTCGTAGTACTCGAAGTGCTGCACCAACCTGTCGCGAGTCAGCAGGATTTCAAATGGCCGGGGAGTAAAAAAGTTGCGAGACACGCCAAACGGATCGCAATCGAGTACGGCTCCGGCGGCAATGAATTTTGCGTTGGCCAGGTATTGCGCTTCTCCCGCGGGAGTGAATGGAGGCAGCGGGTTGGGATGGCCGCCGAGATCAAGTGGATTGACCTCGTCCTTCGGATGCATGTAAGGGGCAGGATTCCAGATCCCAGTAAGGTCATGCGCGTTGAAGCCCGTGGCCTTGGCATCCGCCTTCGCCGCGCTGGAGCGATCCGTTTGCGCGCGCCCAACCGCCAGGAAAGCAAGCGCCGCCGCCAAAGCAACCATAGAACCTAGAAATCCGTTTCGCATTCTGCAACTCCTCTAGTCGAGTTGCGCTCAGCCGGAGACGCAGGTTGAAGACTCTGGATCGCGCGGGAGCGCCGAAAACGAAAATGTGCAAGCCGGAGCCGCCGCTATTGCTGTGGTTGCTCGCCCAATGCGCCGCCATTCAGTTCCGAGCCATCGGGGAGCACTACCTTGCGCAGCATTCCCACCGGCGTGCCCTTCTTGCTGGGTACGAAAGTGATCGCGATCTGGTCGCCGGAATGCAATGTTTCCCTGGACCAGCCGGCCCTCTTCAGAACCGCAGGAGCGAGAGTTTCGATCGTCCAGTTTACGGCCTTGCCGGAATCGTCCTTCACATCCAAAAAGACCTGGCAATGGGGATTGGACCAGTAGAATTCCGTCACCGTTCCCTTTAGGGTCTTGGGATGCTGTATGTCGTAATCAGATCCTCCGTGGTGCGCGAAGATCGGAACGCACACGATCAGCAGGCCAACAACCAGGCCAAAACTCTTTGCCATCTTCCTACTCATGAAACACCTCTCCGAGCAGTTCCTCGAAAACCTTTCTCCCGGCGTGAGGAGAAATCGTCTGGCACCCCGACTTTCCAGACACCACCGCCATTAATATACCAGCTTCCGGGACACTTGGAATGTTTGGAACGCCAAGCAGTGGTCACTGTCAAGAAAAAATGCGTCGTCACGCGGTTGCTTCGGCGAAACAGGGCCGGAGGATTGCCTTCCGAGGCGGTTAGATATATGTTGCCGTTCGGACTGTACAACAACACTCGAAGCCCAGTTCACGCAGCCGGGGTTGGGCGAATGCGTGTCGGCAGAATTTCAATTTTTTTGTGAATTTGGAAACGGAGTGGTATCGCGATGCGAAAAATTCTTCTTGCATTATTGTTGGCGGCCTCGTTGCCCGGATTGATTGCCGCGCAGGCGATCACCGGCGAGAGGGCTGAAACGGTAAAAAAAGAGATCATGAAAATTGAGGATGAGAAGGTGGCGGGACTTCTGCGGGGCGGTTCGGAGCCCGTCGATTGGATCAAGCAATATGACGCCGAAGAGGTCGCCCAAACGAATATCGATGGAAGCAGCCCCGGCAAAGCCGAAATCGAGGCGGGATTGCAACCGGGCGTGTTCAAAATGCATTCCATGAAGCAAGATGGGCATCGCTTCCGCGTTTATGACGATGGAAAAGTAGCGGTCGTAACCTACCACGCCCTCGGCGTCCTCGAACGGAACGGCAAGGTAACGCCGCGGGAAAGCAATTTTTCGGATGTCTGGGTGAAGCAGAACGGGGCATGGCTGCGCGTCCTCCACGCGGAAAGAGAAACCACGAAGAAGTCCGCGGCCGCCCAGTAAAATAGTGCAGACCGGAAAATAGCTTGAGGCGATCCAGGGGAATTCATCGGAAATGCGATTAATTTCGATTTGCAAGCGGAGACCAGAAATGAATCGTTTACGCAATCGGGCCACGCGCGTCCTTGCAACTCGCGCGCCCGCCGTCTTTTTTCTGCTGTGCCTGATTTTGGCCGCGGCCGGCGCTGCCGCGGCGCAAGACTCGACCACGTCGCGAATCGAGCACGCTGACAAGGAGCCGCAGAACTGGCTCACGTTTTACGGAAATTATCGCGGCTGGAGTTACAGCCCGCTGAACCAGATCACCCGCGAAAATGTGAAAAACATTGTGCCGGTGTGGGCCTTCCCGGCGGGATTCCCAACAGGTACGGCGGGACTGAGGCCAGGGCTGGAGGCCGCGCCGCTGGTCGTCGATGGCGTCCTCTACCTCGAAGGCATGCAAAACAATGTTTACGCGATCGAAGCGGCCACGGGCCGGTCGCTCTGGACTTACGAGTACAAATGGCCGGAAGTGAAAACGTTCAGCATACGTGGCGCTCGTGGAATTGCATACGGGGACGGCCGGATTTACATGGGCACGCAGGACAATCACGTTGTGGCTCTCGACGCGAAAACCGGCGCGGAAGTGTGGAACATTCAAGTCGAGGAAAATTCCGATTGCCAATGCCGGATCACCGCGGCGCCGCTATTCGTCAAAGGCAAAGTGATCACCGGCAACGCCGGCTCCGGCTATCAAGCCCTGCGCGGCCACATCAACGCATACGATGCCAGGACCGGCGCGCCCGTGTGGCACTTCGAAGTGATCCCCGCTCCCGGCGAACCCGGCGCGGAAACCTGGGCCGGCGCCGAGGACAATTACTGGAAGACGGGAGGCGGAGGGGCCTGGTTTACCGGCACGTACGATCCGGACACGAATCTGCTTTTCTGGGGCACGGGCGACCCGACTCCGATTAACGGAACCTTGCGCCCGGGCCCCAATCTGTATACAGCATCGCTGCTCGCTCTCGACGTCGATACCGGAAAAATGAAATGGTATTTCCAGGAGACTCCGCACGATCTATACGACTATGACTCCGCGGCGGAGCCGGTTCTCGTCGACATGGACGTGGCTGGGCACAAGCGGCAGGTGATTATCCATCCAACCAAGAACGGCTACGCCTATGAATACGACCGCGAAACGGGAAAATTTCTGCACGCCTTTGCGTACAGCTCGCCGAATTGGAACAAGGGAATTGACGACCACGGCAATCCAATCAGCCCCATC
Source organism: uncultured Acidobacteriota bacterium (assembly GCA_963813185.1). Classification (GTDB taxonomy): domain Bacteria; phylum Acidobacteriota; class Terriglobia; order Acidiferrales; family UBA7541; genus Palsa-360. Next base: position 230,660 of record CAWEYA010000012.1, on the reverse strand, counting down.
GTTCCGAAAGAGCAAAAAGATTATCTGGTTTGCCCGAGCATTCACACGGGCGGGCGGGGCATTCAACACTCGGCCTACAGTCCTCACACCGGGTGGTGGTACACCTCCGACTTTGAGCTGTGCACTCATTTTGTGGACGGGGGAGACAAAGGGGATCAGCTGAATCCCAATGTTCCGCCGAACATCAGCGCCTTCGACCCTGTGACGGGGAAGAAAGAGTGGACCTTCAACACCAGGTACTACAACATGTCGTCTCTGCTGGCGACCGCGGGCGACCTGATTTTTGGCGGCGATTTGGAAGGCAATGTCTTCGCCCTTGATGCTCGAACTGGGCAGAAACTTTGGTCCTTCAACACCGGGGGTCGCATCGCTTCCGCCGCCGTCACCTATTCCGTCAACGGGCGGCAGTATGTCGCGATCGGTTCCGGCGGAGGGTCGGAGACGGAAGGCCGGCTGGCGAGAATATATCCGGAAGCGGCGGCCCATATCGCGCAACCCGCTTCCACGCTTTTTGTTTTTGCGCTGCCGGAAAAGGAAAAGTAAATAGGCGGAAACTTTTGGTGAATGAGCCGTTTTTCAATTGGGGCGCCACGGAACGATGACCCGCAAGAACGACAAGGAAAAAATCAAGGAATTCTATGATTTGGTCAGCTCCCACTTTCACGAGTTGTGGGGCCAGCATTTGCATCACGGCTATTGGATCCGCGGCGATGAATCAAAAGAGAGGGCCCAGATCCAGCTCATTGAACATCTCGCGCAAACGGCGAACATTCAGCCGGGAGGCAAGATTCTGGACGTGGGTTGCGGCACCGGAGCCAGCAGCATTTACCTGGCCAAACGGTACAAAATGGAAGCAACCGGGATTACGATTTCTCCTGTTCAAGTGGGCCTGGCGAATCAAGCGGCCGCTAAGGAAGATGTGAATGCGACTTTCCTTTTAATGGACGCCGAAGCGATGAAATTTCAAGCCGAGTTCGATGTAATTTGGTCGGTGGAATCCATATCGCATTATCAAGACATCGGAAACTTTTTCGCATCCGCCGCAAAGTTGCTGAAGCCAAATGGGACCGTGGCCGTGATTGATTGGTTTAAAAAGCCGAATCTGAATCCGGCGGAGTACAATCAAAAAATCCTCCCTATTGAAAAAGGAATGCTGGTAGAACTCGCAACGATGCAGCAGTACGAGGCCTGGATGAAATCAAACCGCTTGAAAATTATCAAGAGCGAGGTCCTGAACAAGCACTGCGCCAAAACATGGGACCTCGGCCTGGACATCATCAAGAACCGGTCCTTATGGAAACTGGCCGCGACGAACGGCGCAATGTTCGTCGATTTTCTGAGAGCGTTTCGGGCTATGAGGGCCGGCTTCGCCACGGGAAATTTCATTTATGGGCTCGTTGTCGCCCAAAAGATTTGACCGAATCGGCCCGAGGATAAATCGAGGTAATTTCTGTGATGAATATGCCCATGGACGATCGTCTCAGCGGGTTATTAAAAGAAATTGAAGAGCATGGCGTGGAGAATGACGCGCGCGTAACGGAACGCCCGCGCAAGATGCTGAACTTGGAGCCTGCGAGCGCGCAACTCCTCAGCATTCTGGTGCGCGCCAGCGGAGTGACGCGAGCGATCGAGATCGGCACCTCCAACGCCTACAGCACCATCTGGCTGGGGTGGTCGCTCGCGCCCGTCGGCGGCCGAATCATCAGCATCGACCGCAATCCCGACAAGCACGTCCTGGCGCAGGAGAATCTCCGCCGCGCGGATTTGCTCGACCGCGTGGAGTTGCGCACGGGCGACGCGGCCGAAATTCTCCGCCAGCTCGCCGGGCCGTTCGATCTGGTGTTTCTGGATGCCGATCGCCGCAGTTTCCCCGAGCAGTTTCAAATTCTGCTGCCCAAGCTCGCACAAAAAGTGCTGGTCGTCGCCGACAACGTTCTCTCCCATCCCGAGGAGATCGCCGATTACCTGAAATTGATTTCAAGCCTCTCGGATTTCCAGCACACCATCGTGCCGGTTGGCAAGGGCCTCAACATTGCCTTTCGCGGATAGTCCGGTGGGTAGTGTGAACTTGACACTAAGCAGTTGTGGGCATATGGCTTTGAAGAAGGATCGGGTGGAAATGGGAGCGTCCCATTACCTTTTTGGGATCTGGTACGCTACATACGAAGCCTTGGCAATTCCCTTCCCGCCGCGAAATAACTGGAAATGAAGGACGACGCTGTTGTAGCGCCGGCGTCTCGCCGGCGTTTTTGCAGCGCCTTGAAAGGAAAATGCCGGCGAGACGCCGGCGCTATGAAGGCCCGCATTCCTTCGCGAATCGGATCGAGTAATTTTTGGCCGATTGGGTTCGTCGCGAAAAATGCGGGCTGCACACACATGCCGGGGTTCTGGCGTATTTATTCTACTTGCTGCCCACGATCTTGAATTTTTGCACTCTGCGGCCATCCACGGACTCTCCTACATAGATGTTGCCGTTGGAGTCCACCGCCATGGTGTGCGCGTGCATGAACTCGCCTACCTGATGGCCGGGACGACCGAAGCTGCCGAGCACCTGCCCGGTGGCGCGGTCCGCCACATCAACTTCCTCGTCGATTTCATTGATTACGTACATGTACTTCTCACCAGGATCGCGGGAAAATTCAACCGAGGAGCACGATCCCACCAGCGCCGCGTCTTTCTGAGCTCCCGTTCCGTTCGCGGACGCCGGGGTCCACACCTTATAACTGAACGGCATGTCTTTCTTGAAATTTCCCATCGTATCAAAAAGCTGAAGACGGTTCATCCAGCGGTCGCACACGTACACGACGCCGTCGTTGCTCACGCGAACGCAATGGGGAGTTGGCCGGGCCGCCGTGGCCGCTTCTTCCGGCGAGCGATGCAATTTCCATTGGCGCAGATAATGTCCGGCGCGATCGAATACCACGATGCGGAAATTATTCCCGCCTTTCCCTTTCGCGTGGCCGTCGGCGACATAAATGTCGCCGTTGTGCGGATCGAATGCGATTTCCGACACTCGAAAGAATTGCGAAGCGCTCGAATTTAGAGGCGTCCCGTTGACGGTTCCATCCGAGGAATCGAACACGCCCTTCTTTCCAATCTGCAGGAGCATTTCTTTTCCGTCGTGCGAATACTCCTGAACGATGCCGTCCTCGGATCCGTCGAGCCACACATGGCCGTCGCGGTCCACGGCGCAGCCGTGCAGGTCCTTCGGCAGGATCTTCGCGTCTCCCCAGGAATTGAGCACTCTTCCATCGCCATCAAATTCGAGCACCGGCGGCGCGGCTTGACCTGCATTCAGTTCGTCGCCGGTCAGCCCTTCGAGGTGGCCGTCCATGCCGCCTACGTCACTGACGCGCTGGACGACAAAAATGTGATCCTGGGAATCGACGCATACGCCGCCGATTTCTCCAGTCACCCAGCGCTCCGGTAGTGGTTTAGGCCAATAGGGGTCCACTTCGAACTTGGGGGCGCTGGTCTGCGCTTGCAATCGTCCGGGGCCGGGGAAAATAGCGGCGAGTCCCAGCGCGCCCCAGGCCAGAGCTATTTTAAAAAAACATGTTTTTCCCCGCTGGTTCAATTGGTTCCCCCGCCGCTTAGGATTTTGCATGAGAACTCAAAATTGGCACGTTATTGTAGCGTCAGCCCTCAGGCGGGCATCTGCGCGATTCCAGAATGCCCGCCTAAAGGCGGGCGCGATATAAACCAAAGCTTGTACCGAATATCCTCATCGTCTCCGAAAAATATCAGCTCAGAAATTTATTCAGTTCCTCAACAAGCATCTCCGGTTTTTCTTCCGCGATGAAGTGCCCGGTCGGCATCTCTTTGCCGGTTACATTCAAGGCCCGCTCTCTCCACACTTCGAGCACGTCGTAAAGCTTCGGCCAGGCGCCCCGTGCTCCCCACAGGACGAGAACGGGACAGGAGATTTTGTGATCCAGATCGGCGGCATCATGGACGAGGTCAATGGTAGCCCCCGCGCGGTAATCCTCGCAGGAAGCATGAATGGAGCCCGGCAGCGTGAAGCTGCGCAGATATTCCGCGAATGCTTCTTTGCTCAGAACGCCTTGCGGAATTCGCTCAAACCGCGAGCGCAGCCAGAATTCAGCGCTGTTGCCGATCAACGTTTCGGGCATCGGCGCTTTCTGGATGAGGAACCACCAATGGAAATTGGCCGTGGCGAGTTCGTTGGTCACGCTGTGCAATACTTTATAAGTCGGAACGATGTCGAGGATGGCGAGCTTCGTGACGCGATCCGCGTGGTCCAGCGCCATGCGATGCGCCACACGTCCTCCGCGATCGTGACCCACGACCGCAAACTTTTGAAATCCCAAACTGGCCATCACTTCCACCTGGTCCTGCGCCATGGCGCGCTTGGAATAGTTCAAGTGGTTTTCGCCGTCGGCAGGTTTGCTGCTGTCACCGTACCCGCGGAGATCGGCCGCCACGACGGTAAATTTTTTTGCAAGTTGCGGAGCAACATCGCGCCATTCAATGTGCGTTTGCGGATATCCGTGCATAAGAAGCAGCGGAGGTCCGCTTCCCGCGGTCACAAAGTTGATTGTCGCGCCCGAGGTCTTCGCCGTAAGGCGCTTGAATCCCGGGAAAAAAGCAGGCGCGGGAGTCTCTTGCTCCGCTTGGCTCAACACGCTGCCTGCGCCAGCCAATGCTGCGTCGGCGGAAGCAATCGCGCCAATACTTAGAGCCGCTGCCTTTTTGAGGAGATCTCGACGCGTGTTTTCCATCATGACTTCGTTCCTCCCGGTTGTAAGTAGGGCGGGCTTCAGCCTGTCGGGTTTCCTCATGCGGAAGCATCACCATGCGACAGGCTGAAGCCCGTCCTGCTTCTTGGGCGCCTGCGTTGCCTTCTTGTTGAAATCGAGGAAGCTGGCGTTGTCTTCGCAGACATGCTCCATAATTTTCCAGTCTGGCCTTAACTGAAAGATTAGCTTTGCTCCCCAGGGCTTCGTATACGCCTTCGGGTCGTCGACCGTGAACTCGACCACCAAAGAATCATGGTCAACGCGCCGGATGCGCTCCACAAGGTGCATGGCGTCGCTGTGCGGATAGCCTTCCCGATCGAGCGTCGTCTTGTCATTAAAGCTGACCGTATCGGCAACGAGGGTGTCGCCTTCCCACCTGCCGATGGAGTCTCCCATCCATAGCGGGCCGGCATCCCTGTCATGCGGACGCCCATCCGTGTAGATACGGCGCACAAAGTGATCAAACTCGAAGAGCATGATCACCTGGCCGGGAGTCTGAACGATCTGCACGGGAAAATTGAGAAGATAGATTCGCGGCACACCTGGCGGAAAACAACTATAAATTGGATCGCTCAAAACCGTGCTTGGGCTGGAACTGCGATACACGGAATTGGCCGCCTTGAATTTCGCCTCTCCCCAGGGCGTCAGGGGGGAGACCGCCTTTCCAAAGTCAAGATTTATGGGTGAATGCGACGGATCTCGCAGTCGCGTCCAAAGCCCGGATAAGTCCGCTGGGGCAGCCGCGGGTTCGACCCTGGCCATTCCCTGCTGCTCAGCGGTTTGAGCGAATAGGAAGGGAGAGAAAGTTAAGATTGCCGAAAGGGCCAGAACTAAGCCGATGAAGCGGGTGCGCATTTCGGAGCTTCTCCTCAATAGTCTCGCGTCCACCCGAAGGTGGTCTGAGCGAACTCTCATTAGTCCTGTAATGAATTTGGGTCGAGCTCTTGACCGTCGGACAGGATGACCTTCTGCAAGCGCAACGTTTTCGCGCCATTTTTGGGGCGATTCCCGATAATCGTGATTTGGTCCCCTTTTTTAATGATGTCCCGGTTCCAGCCGTGTCTGGTCAGGACATTGGGGCTGTTGGCTTCGCTGATCCACGTTTCGACTTTGCCCTGGTCGTCCTTCGCCTCGACAGAAATCATCACATGGGGGTTGTTAAACTGGAAATCCGTTACCGTTCCCTTCACGGTCGTCAATTTCGAGGTGTCGTATGCCGACGTCCCGTGGTGGGCGGATACGCCCATTGAAATCATCAGCAAAACGGCAATCACTCCGGCTAGTTTCAAGATCCGATTGTTCATGGAAAACCCCCGTCACCTGTCAAAATGCAGCCCAGTTGCCGCACGCAGTTTCGTAACGCCAGCGAACCCTAACACGTCCAAGAGCTATGAGGCCCGACACTAGCCAAAGCCTATATCACTGTGCTCCCCGGCATGTCAAAGCGGTCCTCCACGTTCTGCTTTCCCGGGCCGCCTTAAGGGATTCCGCCGCAGACCATCGCACGAACGAGCGATGCCCATACGTAAAAAGTCCGGTCCACGTGGGGAAGCGCGACGATCGGGCGGAATCCAGAACCGGTTCGGTCGTAAGAAAGTTCTCTGAATTCTTGCACGGAGTATACTATATTACTTTCCATAATCGGGTGGCCCGCCGGGTGCGAGGCCGCTTCCGATTCGGGGACGCGTTGAAACTGAAATATGCCATCTGGCTGATTTGCCTGCTGCTCTTTGTCGCCGCCGTCGACACGATCCCGGATCCTCCTGCGATCAACCCGCCAAGCAGCCACAGCTGCAGAATTTCCGGCCTGCATGTTCGCGGATCTTTTACGCTGCTGGAAAAGGAGTGGCTGGTCGCCTCCGGTTCGATTCGGCGCGATCCGCTGAATTGGCTTTCGATCAGGTTTGCTCTCCAAAACGGGCCCGTCGGAGTCTGTACCCTTCCTCTATTTCACTACGCAGCAGATACCTCGCCTCCCGCTATTTCCTGAAAGAGCGCCTGTCTGGTTCGCAAGAGACGAGAAACACTCCCGTTTCTCGGAATGCTGTTGAATTCGCGACAAACAGAGTGAAATTCAAAGGAGGGAAACATCATGATTGTAGGAGATCGCTTGCGGTCGCTGCGTGAGAAAAGGAATTTTTCGCAAGGTGAAATCGAGAAGCGGACAGGACTTCTCCGTTGCTACATTTCGCGTGTGGAAAACGGGCACACAGTTCCTGCCGTTGAAACACTCGAAAAATTCGCACGAGCTCTCGAAGTCCCCATGTACCAATTATTGTACGACGGCGAAACGCCGCCTCAATTGCCCAATCTGCGAAAAAAAGCCGGACGCGAAAATAGCTGGGGCGATTCCGGGAAAGACGCTCGAACGCTGGCAAACTTCCGCCGTTTGTTGGGCAAAGCAAAGGAGGATGACCGGCTCTTGTTGCTCTCCATTGCCTACAAAATGGCGAGAAAAAACAGCGCCTGACAGACTGGGACCGAAGCCGCTAGTGCCGCAGCATCCCCGCGGTATCGGCGGGTCCGTGCTTCACGTGCCGATCGGATTAGCCAAGTGGCCGGTAACGGAATAGTCGCCGTTGCCGGCCATCTTCTTTTCCCCTTTTCCACACGAGCGCTTCGCCGATCGAATCGTTTCGTTCAAAATAGGAACACCTCTCAGCCGTCAGCGGCCGCCATAGCAGATCAATTCGCGCCCATCCTGCAACACGACTTTTACCAGACGAATACTATTCGTCCCATCGGCGATCCGATGGCCGACGGCGGTAATCTGATCTCCTGGCTTGAGTGTCTCTTTGTCCCAGCCGGTCCCGGCCATGCGGCTTGGACTTGGGCCGCCGGCGGCCCATTTTTCGATGTTGCCTTTCTCGTCCTTTACTTCAAAATTGATCCACACATGCGGATTGCCCCAATCGAATTGCGTTACCGTTCCCTTCACACTGGTGAGATTGGCCATGTCATACCCGTGCCAGGCATGGTGCGCGAACGCGGGGACAGATACCGCCAGAAAAGTGGCAAGCATGCTCCCGATGAGCAGCAGCCTGATTTTCATGATGTCACCTCCGCAATACCTATCATCTACTTTTGACGCAACATTGAAAAGATGGGTTGCTGAATATCTCGATGGTCTGCAAGCCTGACCCATCCTAGACCGCAAGTATTACTCCCAAGCCCGGTTTGGTGTACCCTTAGGGGGAAACCACCCCGCGTCATGCGGGCCGGGCGGACATGGACTGTGTCCCGTACGAATCCCGTTAGGGATTTGGGAAAGAATCCATCGACGGAACGAGGAGCGCACAAAATGAAAACGAGAGCTTCTATTGCCGCAACGCTTGATCCGAGGCGAGTGCTGGCGATTCTGATCCTGGTCTTCGCTATGGCCCTGTGTATTGGCTTCGCGCGGGTTGCGTCGGCGAACGAATCCGCAAACAGCAAGGATGATGCGGCCATCAAGGAATTCGTCGCCGGATTCAGCAACGGCTGGAACACGCACGACGCGCACTCCATGTGCGTCTCGCTCGCCGATCACCTCTTGTGGGTCAACTGGCGCGGCGAGTCCCTCGGCACGCGCCAGGACGTCGAGGAAGAACATGCCAAGCTATTCGCGGACCTGTACAAGAACTCGCATCGCACCGACGAGGTCAGGTCCATCCAGTACATCAGCCCCGAACTCGCCTCGGTGGATGACTACTGGACCATGACCGGCGCCAAAAAGCGCGACGGCTCGGATTGGCCCTTTCGTGCCGGGCTCTATAACTTCTTGATGGCCAAACGCAACGGTCGCTGGATCGTGATCGTCTCCCACGCCGCCGATTTCAACGCCACGGCTCCCGCGGCGAAGTGACTCAAGTAGCAGAGGCACTCTTGCCTGTGCGGTTTTGTGAGCTGCGGGGGGAACTCGACCAAACGACGCTCTCAAAAACCGCACAGGCAAGAGTGCCTGTGCTACTTAAACCTTTTTCCTCGCCTTCAAATACCAATCAAGAATTTGCTCGCCCGTCCAGTACAAAACCCCGTTGAATTTTGCAGTGTATTCATAAATGGCTTCGAGATACTTGATCCGCGAAGGCTGGCCGCTCAGGTAAGGATGAATGGCGATGGCCATGATCTTCGGCCGGCTCGCGCCTTCTTCGTACAGCCGGTCGAACGCATCTTTGCATTTTTGCGTCCAGTAAGACGCTTCATGGTATTGCACGGCCATGACCGGGATGTCGTTGGTATCGAGCGAGTACGGCAGCGTATACAGGGGCCCGTGCTTGGTTTCGATCTCCGCCGGCTCGTCGTCCCACACCCAATCGCAGATATATTTGATCCCCGCGGCTTTCAGCTGATCGGGCGTGTCGTACGTTTCGGTAAGGCCGGGCCCCATCCAGCCGATGGGTGGCTTGCCGGTGAATTCCCGAATCGTCTTGACCGATCGCTCGATCATCGCAACCGCGTCGGATTCACCGTGCATCGGGCGCTGATCGAAACTGTGGCCCATGAATTCCCAGCCCGCATCCTTGCAGGCTTGCGCCACGCGCGGATAATCAATGCACACACGGGCGTTGACCGACAGCGACGGCCGGATCTTCAAGCGTTCATAGAGGGCGTGAAAACGCCAGAAGCCGACGCGCATGCCGTATTCGTGCCAGCTCCAGTTCGGCACGTCGGGCACTGTCGTCACTCCCGTGGGGGGCACGAGCACCTGCCGGGGCATCGGACGCGCGATGTCCCACACCTCGACGTTCACGATCGTCCAGATGACCACGCGTTCGCCGTTGGGCAAATGCAGTTTTGGCCGGTCAACGATTGCAGAGTACTTTGCACGTTCACTGGGAAGCGCCATGTGAAACACCGCCTTCTGGAATTTGAACTCCGCATCCGGCGCGCGCATCCCACGCGCCAAAATGCTGCTGAGGTCTGTATCAGGCGAATTCGCTTCGTGTCAACGGTCATTAATGCTGACCGCCAACCCTGGTATTTTTCGGATTATTGTTGTATTTAACTGAAACGGGCGCATGATTACCAACGTCCTAGCAGCAGGTCGGAGTAAAACATACAATTTGAGGAGGCAACGTATGTCGGCACGTCGGATACTTAGTGTGTTGTCCTGGGCCTGCGTTCTGGCCATTGCGCTTTTGATCTTTTCCCCAACCGTGTTCCATGCCGCGCCACAGGACTCGGGCTATCGCGTTCTCAGAACCATTAAGCTCGGGGGCGAAGGCGGTTGGGACTATGTGACGGTGGATTCGGAGGCCCGTCGTGTTTACATTCCCCGCAGCACGCACATCCTGGTGATCGACGCGGATTCGGGCAAGCAGATCGCCGACATCAAAGGCATGAACGAACTGCATGGTGTGGCGGTCGCGGCGGAATTCAATCGCGGATTTGTGACCGGCAACAAGACCGAGAAAGAGGGCACCGTATACGTTTTCGATTTGAAGACATTGATGCTGACCTCGTCCATGAAATCGAACAGCATTGACACTGACTCGCTCCTCTATGACCCATCGACCAAGCGCGTCTACGTAAACAACGGCGACGGAATGAACCTCACCGTGGTGGATGCGGCGACGGCCAAAGTTGTCGGCACCATGGCGTTCAACGCCAACCCGGAAGCGGCGGCAGCCGACGGCAAGGGCAGCATCTTCCAGGATTACGAGGACAAGGGCCAAGTCATCGAGTACGACGCGATGAAACTTAGCATCAAGAACAAATGGCCCACTACCGGGTGCGATGCGCCGGTTGGCATGGCCATGGACAAAGTGAATCGCCGCCTGTACATCGGCTGCCGCGGCAAGGGCGCCACCGCGCCCGGCGTGCTGATTGTCATGAACGCGGATACCGGCAAGGTCGTGGCTTCCATGCCTGTTGGCATCGGCCTGGACGGAAATGTCTTCGATCCGGACACCGGCAACGTGTACGCGGCTTGCCGTGACAGCGGCGACGGGAAGACCGGCGCAACCTATATCTTCCACGCGGATTCGCCTGACAAAATCAGCTCGGTCGCGACCGTCAAGACCATCTACGGCGCACGCACCATTTCGCTCGATTCAAAGACTCACCACGTCTTCCTCATCGGAACTGAGAAAAATGATCCGGTTCCACCGACTGCCAAAAACCCGAATCCCCGTCCGAAGCCGGACCTCTCCACGTTTTCGCTCCTGGAGATCGGAAAATAGGCTGAAGGAAAACGTCGCGGGCCGTTTCATGAGCCGGGCCCATGCATTGAATCAGGGAAACAACGGAGTGACTCCGTTCGGCTAGAAACATGCCCGATTGGCAATGGATTTTGTTGAAGCCGCCCGTTTTTAGGGCCGGCAGCCTTCTGTTTTGCGAAACACAACCTTCCGGGTGTAGAGTCCCGGTTGAGGCGGGCTTCCAAAACGGTAAATCTTGGGAAATTCATTGCGCCTTCCCGGGAGCAATCGAAACTCCTGTGAGAAAAACAAGTCTCGAGAAGACGAGGGGGAAAAAGACATGTTGAAGCATGCGGGTATCTTTCGTACGGCAGTGATTCTGGCAGCGGTTGCCGCGGCATCCGTGTTTGGTAGCGCCAGCGCCTGGGCTCAAGGCGCCACGCCCGCTCCGCTCAGCAAAGTGACAGTTTCCGATGCCGTCGCCAAGCGTACCTTAATGAAGGACGTGATCAATGCCGACACCGCCAGGGCCATCGTCGACTCCTGCGTGGAATGGCAGAAGGCGCAGCCCGGCAACCAATCCATCGTCATTTTTGTGCTCTCGCCGACGGGCGATATCATCGACTCCCACGCGATGGACGGCGTTCTGCCGATTGGCGCGGAGACCGGCTTGATGAAGGCCAAGACGGCGCTGTACTCGAGGGGATCGTCGGCTGCAGTCGCGCAACGATTTAACACCGTCGATGGCCGCCTGATTCGTTTGGACCTCGGCAAGGCCGAGGGTCTCTCTTACTACTTCGTCTCCGGCGGTCTGCCGATCGTCGTGGAGAATCAACTGATCGGCGCGGTTGGAGTGGGCGGCGGAAACGCGGATGAGCAGTGCGCCTATCAAGCGCTCGTGAAGGTGCTCGGGCCGCAGCCTCCGCTTGTGCAGGCCACGCCACCCGCTGCCGCGGCGGCGCCTGCGCCACCGCAGCAACGGTAACGGCTGTCTTTTTTCGTGGCGCGTGCTCCCTGTACTAGGCGGAGTTGCCAAAAATGGGTGGCAGCCTCGCCCTCTGACTTCTGCCTCTTCGCGGCTACGGGCATCAGGATAAGCGCGAAATTTCGCTGAAGCTCGCACGGCCTGGCCGGCACTATCACCACAGAGGGACTCGTGGCGACGACAAGAGTGGCAAAGAGCCCTCATCGCCGGAGCGTCGATTTTGGCGTGTGAATGCCCGCGGCTGGCATGCTTATTGCCAGCCTGGAAATTTTAATTATTACACCGCTGGAGTACCGGGCCGGAGTTTGACATCCTAAATATGAACCAAAATCCGCTTGGACCAAACCAATTGCCACAATCACGGATCTCATGCATCTGGAAGCAACCCGACGTCGCCGCAAAGTACCGGACGGCTGTTTCCCTTCACAGTCATACCAATCAATCCAAAGAAAGCCTTCTCTTCATCCCGGCATTCGCTGAAAAATGGCCCCTGTTGCGCTGGGCTCTGAAAGAGCAGATCAAGAAATCGGTAAGGCCTGTCGATTTTTCCCAGGCCTATTGGACGCCGCCTTTGCCGCCAAAGCTGGCCTTCGAAGTGGAGAGCAATCAGATTGAAATCGACCTGGAATTGATGAGCCTCGTGTCGCTCACCGACCATGACAGCATCGGAGCGCCCACTGCGTTGCGGCAACTGCCGGACCCGGTTCGGATTCCGTTTGCCGTGGAGTGGAGTGTCCCCTACGAACGGGCCGTTTTTCATCTGGGTGTTCACAATTTGCCGGAGAACCAGGCGCACCTGATTATGGACGACCTGGCCGCATATACCCGCAACCCCTCCGCGCCACTCCTGATGGAATTATTGTCGGCTCTCCATGAATTTCCGGAAGTTTTGCTCGTCTTCAACCATCCTCTTTGGGACCAGCACTGCCTGGGACAGCAAACTTTCCGGAGTATTCTTGACCGGTTTTTACAAAATCACGCCCAATTCCTTCATGCCTTCGAGCTCAATGCCATGCGCGGCTGGAATGAAAATAAGGGCGTAATTCAACTGGCCGCTGTTTGGCAACGCCCTCTGATCTCGGGCGGAGACCGCCACGGATGCGAGCCGAGCGGCAACCTGAACCTGACATGCGCCACGAGTTTCTCCGACTTCGTCGCCGAAATCAAACTCGAGCAGCGCAGTCATATCGTCTTCATGCCGCAGTATGCGGAGCTGCTCGGCATCCGTTTCATGCAGACCGTAATCGACACGATTCGCGACTATCCGGAACATCCCGTGGGCTCCCGCCGCTGGGATGAGCGGGTGTTTCACATGGATTTTCAGACCGGCTATCATCGTCCGTTATCCGCTCTCTGGAAAGCCCCTCCGCCGTATCTGGGGCGGATTTTTTCCGTTTTTCGCATGGTGGAAAACGCCTCGGTGAGACACGCGTTGAATTTCACGTTTCGAGAGAAATCGGAATCGCAGCGCGCTTTGGACGCATCGCGCGAGGTGAGCGCGTGACGCCCGAAAATATCAGGTTGGCCCTGTTTCCCTGCACCTATCGCGAAATCGACGGCGTGGCCAATACTAGTAAGGAATTTGCCGCCTTTGCGAAAGATCACGGACTCGCGTTCCTCCTGATTCACGCGGGCCCGCGCGACGAAGTCGTAACGGATGGATCAATAACCAGAGTGCAATTGCGCCGCGGCCGGGTGAAGTTTCCTCTCGATGGACACCACGAATTCGATCTCCTATTCTTGCGGCACTATGCCAGGATCCTGCGCCTCGTGCGCGATTTCAGCCCCAACGTGATTCACATCACCGGGCCGAGCGATGTGGGAATTCTGGGAGCCCTTGTGGCTCACAATCTGGGCGTCCCGCTGGCGGCCTCCTGGCAAACGAATCTTCATCAGTTTGCCCGCTGCCGCGTGTCCTGGCTGCTCTCTTCCTGGCCGGAAAATCTTTCCGCCAAATTGGCTGCGGCCGTCGAATTCGCCAGCTTTCACGCCACCGCTCGCTTTTACAAAATACCGCGCCTGCTGTTCGCTCCGAATCGCGCATTGGTCGAGTTCCTCGGAAAGACCACCGGCAAGCCCTGTTTCTTGATGTCTCACAGCGTCAATACAGAGGCTTTCAGCCCGGAATTTCGGGAACGTCCCGCCGGCCCTTTCCGGATCGGCTATGTCGGCCGGCTCACGCCGGAAAAAAATGTGCGCTTCCTCGCCCGGCTCGAACGGGATCTCCTGGCGGCGGGACACCGGGATTTTCGCATTGTTTTGATTGGCCAGGGGATCGAGGAAAAATGGCTGCGCGAAAACATGCGCCACGCGGAATTCAGCGGCTGGCTTACCGGCAAGGACCTTTCCCGCGCGTTTGCGAACATGGACGCATTCGTGTTCCCGTCGGAAACGGACACGTTCGGCCTGGCGGTCCTTGAGGCGCTGGCTTCCGGTGTTCCCGCGGTGGTAGCGCCGCGCGGCGGTCCGGCGTACACAGTCGAGCACGGCAAGTCCGGCTACGTGGCCAAGAATTTCGATGAATTCGCTTCCCTGGTGGCGATCTTGATGACCCAGCCTGAGCTGCATGACTCGATGCGGCTCGCAGCCCGCCACCGAGCTCTCTCCATTGGTTCCTGGGACCAGATTTTTGCGGGCATGTACAAAACTTACGAACGCTACGCGCTGCATGCGCCTCAACCCGAAAGCATCCTTCTCGACGATGCCAGAAAGATCGTGAACACCTGACTTGAAATCTAATTTCCGGGTCCGCGAGTCCCCAGGAGAAACCTGCGATTTTTATGACCATAGGCAGAAACTATTCCCGGCGAACGACCTTCCCTTTGCTCTTGCTGATCATCTTATGGCCAGGAGGAGCGCGCGCTCAATCTTCTGCCAGGCAAGAGATTATGGAAGCGCGATTGAATCTTTCACAGGTATTGGACAAGCTGGTCGAGAAAAACGCCGAGCGCGCAGAAGCGCTGCAAAGCTACCAAAGCCGGCGCTACTACCGCCTGGACTACACCGGTTTTCCCACTTCCCTGCATGCCGAGATGGTTGTGGACATGACCTACGACGCCCCCGCCACAAAACATTTCAAGATCATTTCCCAGAGCGGCACCCAATGGATAATCGAGCGAATCCTCAAACGCCTTCTGGATGCCGAGCAGGAAGCTCTGAGCGCGGAGAACCGCGAGCGCGTCGCTCTGAATTCCAACAACTACGATTTCAGCGGGCTCGAACGTCAGGATTCCCCGGACGGCTGTTCTTACGTCGTAGCCGTTCAACCCAAAATTCCGAACAAGCTTCTCTATCGGGGACGCATCTGGGTGAATAGTAAGGATTTCGCCGTATGCCGCATCGAAGCGGAACCTTCCAAGAATCCTTCCTTCTGGATTAAGAAGACCGATATACATCATTCCTATCTGAAGATCGGCGATTTTTGGCTGCCTTCGGAAAATGAATCTTTTTCCGTCGTTCGCGGGGGCGGGCGCGCCGTGCTGACCATCAAATATCGGAATTATGAAATCCTGGCGGCGCGGGCTCTACGAGGAATCGACGCTGGATCCTCCTCAAGTTCCCTTGCACTTCCCAATCACTCGAATTGAATAAGATTTTCGGGCTGATCTTCCTCGGCTGCTTATCGAGCGGGGACGTTGCCCTGAATCGTTGTCTGATAACTGTAGGCTTCCAGCCATGCGCCGTTGCGCTTGAACCAGACCCGTGTGACGTGCAACGGCAGGCCGTGCTCCGGCTGCTGGCGTGAAGTCATCACCATGGCATCGCCGAATTCATACATCTGCGCCGACACCAGAGGAAACGGCGCGATTCCCGCTACTTTCTGATTATCCAGGCCCGCCATGCGCGCCGCTTTGTCGAGCGGGCGGTCGCTATTGGAAGTGACCGCAAAAAATTCGTCGGCGATATGAGCGCCCCACGTCGCGGAATCGTGCGCCGTCACCGCCCGCTCTACTGCCTGGTACGCCTGGATCACCTCGCCCTCGTCCGTATTTTGCGGCTGGAAAGGCACGGTATTGCAAGGGTTCTCGCATCCCCCCGTTCCCGGATCGGCGGAAGGTGACGCGCCAATCGAAACGGCTTGATAGATCAGAAGTTGCCAGCCCGAGCCATGTTTCAACCAAATGCGCAGTGTGTACAGGTTTCCGCTGGTCGTCTGAACCACTCCAATCCGGCCATATGGGTGAGCACTCACCGAGCTCATGATGATTTTGCCGCCGTCGCTGGCCCTGCCGGCCTCTATCGGCAGTCCCTTTCCGGATTTGATGTCCTGCAGGATTTCTGGCTTGGTTCGGGTATTTCCGAAGGAATCCGTCCAAGTGAAATTGGGGTCGAGAAATTTGCCGTCCATCGTACGGGCGTGTGTTCCGGTTCTGAACGCAGCGAGGTCTGCCTGAAGCAGCGCCTGCTGATCATCGGGAGCGCTGGCGATTTTGATCGCCACACCCGCCACTGCGCCGGCGCAGAGCGCGCCAATCGCGAGTACAGTTGTGAGTTTCACAGCGAGCTCCCTGAGCGCGTTTCCACGGCGGGCGATTTTAGCGTGATAACCCAACCTCAATCCAGTGCGCGGTTTCTGAAGGGAAATATTTCGTCATTCCGCCGAAACGCGGCGGCACGAGCCTCGAGCGGAAACTTCACTCGCTAAGGTTAATGTCGAGCCCGGTCAAACGCCGCTGGAATCCGTCGAATTGCCCGAAAATAGGGGAGGCAATATTATTGAATACATCATGCGGGTTGAGGCGGTTGGTCACGTCCAGCGAAAATACACCGATGCTGATCTTACGGCGCTTGGCGTTCTCCTTGAAGGGCATGTGCACCATGAATTCGTGGGAAAGTTTCACGTCCAGCGAAAAGTAAATCGGGAAACGCAGGCTGTTCGGCGCGCTTACATAGTTCTGCATAACATCCACATTCGAATACGGAAAACCGGTATGAATGTCCGCCACAGGGCTGAAAATAAACTTCTTGGGCAGCGTGATATAACCCCAGGCAAGCACCCGGTTGGGAACGTCGGAAGGCTGGACTCCATAGGCGTTTGGTTTGATCACCGGCTCTTGAACGGGGAGGAATTCGTCCGAGAGCGTATTCAGATCGCCGCGCGCGCGGCTCCAGGCGTATGAAATATTCAGCTCGTTGCGTTCGCTCGGCCGGTAACGAGCGGTGATCTGAGCCTGGCTGTACTTCGACGATCCTGTGTTTTCAAGGACCAGAAAACCGGACGCCCCGCTGGCGGGAAGAATCGGATTCAGAACGAAAAGATTGACCGTATGGGTTTCAAAATAGCCGAATCGAAGGCTGAAATCCTTCCGCAACGGAGCCTCGCCTTCGATATTCCACGTAAAGGTCCGGGTGCTGCTGAGATCCATCAGTGTTGAAGAATTCCCGGCAATTCCCGAGGACTGGTAGGCATTTTGCAAGGAGATGGTCTGATGGATGAGCGGTCCGGAGAAGAAGGTGATGAAGCGCTCCTGGTACCCGGCAAAATCCGTCGCCAGCAGCGGGACGTGCCCGTAGATCAAACCCGCTCCGGCGCGAATCACCAGTTTGTTGTTTACCATTGAGTAAGCAAAGCCCGCGCGCGGCGCGAAGGCCGCATCCCGGCCAACCCCTTGATGCGTCAAACGCCCCCCGAAACTCAAAGCCAGGCTCTTGGTTATCGACCAGCGATCCTCCGCATAACCCGAGACCTCCGTATCGCCCCCTTGCAGCTTTCCGGCGCCCTGAAAAGCAATCGTTTCGGCGACGCTGCCGTCCTGCGCCAGCAGGTTGATGGGACGAGAGACGCTGCTCCCCGTAAAGGACCGGTACAGCACGTCCGTTCCGAGTTGCAATTGATGGCTGCCATGCCAGGACTTCGCGGGTAACTTGAGCATGGGGAGAGCCTCCAGTTGGTTTGCGTTTCGCTCAAACGTATTGAAATAATTCCCGCCCCATCCTTCCGGATTAATGGTCATGTCGGCCGGACCCTGGCCGTGATCGGTGGAATAGAAATTTGTGTAGCGAATGACGGTGGTGAGCAGCATCCCGGAGTCAAACTGGTAATCGTCCAGGACTCCCGCGGACACGCCTCGGCGCCGAATATTCGCGGAAGCGCTTTGCGGGATGAGCGAATCGATATTGGCATACAAAATGGTCGCCGGGAAAACATTCACGTTGACGTCCAACATATGCTTCGGTGAAAAAGTCCATTGGAAATCCGTGAACGATACCAGGCTGTAAGTGACCGTCTCGTTGAACGGCCACGACAGCCCATGCACCGGGTCTTTGCGAAATTCGTACGTCATGTTCTCCGAAAAGTTGAATTTATTCTTGATGAGCGGGCCGCCGAACTCCAGCCCCGGGGTCATGTTCAAGAGCCCGATCAGATGATCGTTCTTGGCCCGGAAGGACGGAACGATGTCCAGTAGTTTGTAGTTCCATCCCGGCACGGGAGGCTTGATGTCGATCCGGGTCAAGCCGCCTGAAAATCCGCCGTACGCGGAACTGTCCGGAGTGCTGAAAACCTGCATGTTTTGAATTGCATTGACGGGCAGGGGAATCGCGAAGCTTCCCGACACGGGATCCACATTTTCCGCCGAATCCACGAGCAGCATGCCCTGGCTTTCCGCCTGGCCGTTGAAGTTCAACTTCCCTTCCTGCGTTCGAATCACGCTCGGAGACATGGACAGGGCCTCGGTAAATTTTTGCGTGCGCAGAGGCAAAGCCTCGAGCTGCTGGTCGGTGACCGTAGCCGTGGCGCTGACACTCTGCGTCGCGATTTCCGTGGCTTCCCCTTGCACCTCGATCTGTTCCTGAACGGAGTTGATCTGCAGCGCGACGTCCTCGGTGAAAGTTTGACCGGGTCCCAGCGTCACCGCCGCGGTCCAGGGTTGAAAACCACTGACGCTTGCTTCCAGGTTGTAACTTCCCGGAGCCAGGCGAGCAAACACGTAATGTCCCTCGGAATCTGTGACCGTAGTTTGGGACGCCGGCCCTGCCGCCGCAGCTGTCAACTTAATGGTGATTCCTGCCAGATTATCGGTGGTTTGCTGTCCTGTGGCCGTTGTGACTTTGCCGGAGATTGACGCTGGCGCGGCCGGAGCGGCCTTTCCCTGTTGTTGCGCAAATGCCGGCATCGCCCAAATCAACAAGGCGACCAGCAGCGCTCCGCCAGGCGAGTACAATGCGCCATCTCTTCCGTTGGGGCAGAATTTCAACGATACACTCCAGTGCCGGACAGAAACATCATGACTTTCTGAAGCGGGGCCTATCTTCCAGGATTGCGGCCGACGCTACCCCTTGGCAGCCAGGACAAAGATTGTTGCCGTAGTTCACTCCGTCTGGCCGCAGGGATCGGGAACAAATGGAATGATCTGAAAGAAGCGGTGGATGAGCCCAGCTGCAGCAGATTCCGCGCTTGGCTATTTCAACGAACTCTGGACTTCCACTCCCGTGGGGGGTGGACTCTTCTCCGTGAGCCTAGAATACGTACTCGTCATGTTCGCTTGTTTTGAGCCTCCTTCCAAGCACTAGCTTGAACAGGATTTCGCAAACGGTTACCCGGCCAAACGGCCATCGTAGTGCGCGATCTTTGCACCGGCGCGCTGCCGCACTGTCGATCCAGTGAGAAATTCTGGTTTAGCGAGGGCCCGCGCTCGCGGGCCGTCCCGAAACTCCCATATGAGAAAGGGCAGCAGCGCCTGCCCTGATGCCGAAGCGCCGCCCGAATTATCTGTCATGACCCATACTCCACGGCCCACCGTGCGCACATTTCCGCGGTTCCCGACATGGCGAGTACGAGGAAAGTTGCACGGTGGCGCTGGGTCCGAAGGGACATTTGGACCTTATAGGCCAACCAGGTGGGGAACTGGCGAATCATATTCTCTATGACGACAAACAGCAACCGGCTTCTCCTGCCGCGGGAGGCGCTTTCCCCAGATGTTCCGAGATTTTCCTCCGGCGTATATATCACATCTATTTCTAACTCGCGTGCCGCAACCCGCGCCAAACCAGGCACATAGAACATTTTCCCCGGCAGGGCATCCCTGGAATTTTACCTTCGCCGTTCTCCGGCCCTGGGGTAGAATCTACTCCCGCTTGGGAGATTCCCCCGCCATTTTGGGATTTTCGCGGTTGCAATTATGATTCAACTAACGAATGTCTCCAAGAGTTATGGTGACAACGGGGCCGTGCAGGCTCTGCACAATTTGAGTCTGACTGTCGAACAGGGCGAGCGGGTCGCGGTGATGGGACCGTCCGGCTCAGGGAAATCGACGCTCCTCAACCTGATTTGCGGCCTGGACGAACCAACCTCCGGCTCGATCAAGCTGGAGGGTATTGAGCTGGCCGCACTCGACGACGACCGGCGTACCCGCCTGCGGCGGGAAAAAATTGGAATGATCTTTCAAACTTTCAATCTCCTCCCCACGCTCACCGCTCTCGAAAATGCCGCCCTGCCGCTGCGTCTGCAAGGCTTGCGGAGGCGCGAAACGGAAGAGCGCGCCGCGGCAATGCTGGAGCGCGTGGGGCTCAAAACCCGCGCGCACCATCGTCCCGACGAGCTTTCCGGTGGCGAGCGCCAGCGCGTGGCCATCGCCCGCGCGCTCGTTTTTCGCCCGCCCATTCTGCTCGGCGACGAACCCACCGGCAACCTCGACTCCGCCACCGGAGAGGGAATTCTTCGCCTCCTCGATGATCTGCATCGCGAATACAACACTACGGTTCTGCTGGTTACGCATAACGACCTGGCCGCGGCCTTCTGCGATAGAATCCTGTCGTTGCGGGACGGGCGCTTCGTCAAAGAAGTCCGCACCGGGCGGGCCGGAACCGCGGCGGCGGGAGAGCTGTAATGTTTGGGGCGCTGTGGCTGATCACGTTCAAGCAATGGGGCGCGCACCGTCTCCGCGTGGCGTTAACTACTTTGGGCATCGCCCTTGGCGTGGCCGTTTTTTTCGCGATTCGCACCGGCAATGCCACCCTGCTTGACTCCCTTCACGCAACAGTGGAGAAACTGGCGGGTAAGGCGACCCTGCAGATTACCGCCGGAGAAGCCGGATTTTCCGAAAAGGTGCTCGACACCGTGCGCGCCACGCCCGGCGTCCAGCTTGCGGAACCGGTGATTGAGACCATGGTGCAAACTTCCTTTGCCGACGGCGGCGCCCTGCTGATTCTGGGCGTGGACACCACGGGAGATCAGCAGCTTCGCGACTATCAATTCGATCGCGCGCAGACGCAGATCGCCGATCCGCTGGTGTTTCTTTCGCAGCCCAACTCCATTCTGCTTTCGCGCGCCTTTGCCGATCGCCACGGCTTGAAAGTCGCCGACAAGCTGGCGCTCTTCGCATCGGATGGAAAAAAGGAGTTCACTGTCCAGGGGACGTTCAAGCCGGTTGGTGTCGGAGAAGTTTTTGGCGGCAACGTCGCAATCATGGACGTCTACTCCGCGCAGGTCGTTTTCCACCGCGGCCGCAAGTTTGACCGCATTGACTTGATGAACTCTCCCGGCGTTCCCCTGGAAGTTGTGCAGCAGCGATTGCGCGCTGCGCTTCCGCCCGGTGTGGAAGTGGATCGCCCGGAAGTCCGCGGGCAGGCGCTTGAAAACGCCGTCACCGCGATGCGCGTGGGAATCCTGATCACAAGTTTCGTGGCCTTGCTGGTGGGCGTGTACATCATCTTCAATTCCTTCACCATCGCGGTCAACCAGCGCTGGAAAGAAATCGGCATCCTGCGCGCGGTCGGCGTCGAGCAGGGAAACGTCAGCCGGATGTTTTTGTGCGAAGCCCTGCTGATGGGTGTGATCGGTTCGCTCGTCGGCATCGCCGGTGGATTCTTTCTTTCATCGGCCGCCAACCGCGTGATGAGGGGCATGGTCGCGGCGGTCTATGGAGTCGTGGCCACGGCCTCGCCTGCCAGGCTGCACCTCGATCAATGCGCCATAGCATTTGCGCTGGGAGTCGCCGCGTCCATGATTGGTGCGTGGTTCCCGGCGCGCGGCGTGGCGTGCCTGGATCCCGCGCTGGCCTTGCATAATATCGAAGCGCGCCACCGGGAATCCGTGCTGGGGTGGAGGCGCATGGGCTCGGGCGTGTTGCTCATCGCCGCGGGCTCGGCTCTCGTGGTTTGGACTCCGTCGCGCCTGGGTCTGCCGGTTCAATTCGCTTTCGCCTCCATCGTTCTGCTGGGCCTGACCATTGTCCTGCCCAAGCTGGTGTTATGGTCGGCGCGCGCGCTGCGGCCGATTCTGAATTGGGTTGGAGGGTCGGAAGGCGCTTTGGCTGTTGACGCCATGATTCAGACGCCGCGGCGATCCTCGGCGACAGTGGGCGCGCTGATGGTCGGGCTGATGTTTGTTTTTTCTACGGCGTCCTACATCCAGAGTTACCGCCAAATGATTGACCGCTGGATGAACCAGGTGCTCAACGCCGATCTCTTCGTGGCCACTTCGGCAATGTTGCGGTCCTCCAGCTACCACTTCACCGAGGATTTAGGCCGGCAGATCGCCGCGCTTCCCGGCGTAGAGCGCGTCGAAAACGTCCGCTTCACCGCGATCCCCTACCGAGGCGACACGGCGGCTGTGATCGCCATCGAAATGAATAGCTTCCTGGCGCGCTCGCAAAAAGCCATCGAGGGCGCGGACTCCCGGACCGTCAATGACCGGCTGACGCAAGGCGAGGGCGTGCTGGTGTCGCGAAATTTTGCTTTTCGTTGGGGAGTCGGCGTCGGCAATCGCCTGACACTCGAATCGCCGGCCGGCACGCTGGAGCGTCCGATTCTCGGCTTTCTTGACGATTACCGCTCGGAAAAGGGCACAATTTTCATGGACCGCGCGCTCTACAAAAAGTATTGGGCGGATGATGCCGTGGATTTCATCAACATCGATCTGAATCCGGGCGTCGACCAGTTGGCCATGAAACAGCAAGTCGAGCACCTCACCGCCGGCTCCTTTCACGCATTCGTGTACACCAATGCGGAATTCAAGCGCTGGATCTCCAGCCTGGTGGACCAGTTCTTCACGCTCAATTACATGCAGCTGGTCGTGGCCGTGATGATCGCCATTCTCGGAATCGTCAACACCTTGCTCATTTCCGTAGCGGAGCGGCGGCGCGAAATCGGCATCGTGCGCGCCATCGGCGGGCTGCGTGCGCAAATCCGGAAACTGGTGCTGCTGGAAGCGGTGGGTGTTGCCGTGGTCGGTGTGATCGTGGGCTCGGTCGCCGGAATGTTGTGCACGGTATTCATGTCGCACACCGTTTCATCCGTGCTGGCCGGATATTCGGTGCCGTTTTATTTTCCGTGGGAATTTGTACTTCTCTCCGTGCCCGTCGTGACAGCGGTGTCGCTTGCGGCAGCCTTGTGGCCGGCGCGGCACGCCGCGTCCATGCAGGTAATCGAGGCGATCGGCTATGAGTAGAGCCGCAACACTTCACCCACGCCGGCAGGGAAAGCGCCTGAACGCCGCGCTTTTGTCCCTCGCCTTATGCGCATCTTGCGCGCTCCCCGTTTTCGGCGAGACCGATGCCAAAGCGGTCATGGCCGGCGTCTACCAACAGGACACTAGCCGCGACGCCAAGCTGCGGGCCACGCTCGATGTCACCGACAAGGACGGCCACACCTTGCGGAAGCGGTTTACGATCAACCGGGTGGGTTCCTTCGGCAACGGCAAAACGCTGGTGCGCTTTACTGACCCGCCGGAGCTTCGCGGCGTTGCGCTGCTTTCGATAAACCAGCCGGAAATAACCGACCGCCAGTGGATCTACACGCCGGCCACCGAACGCGTGCGCAGCGTGCCCCCGCGCGAACGCTCCGAGCGTTTCGCCGGAAGCGACTTCACCTACGAAGATATCGCCGAACGCTCCCTCGATGACTTCACTTACCAGATGCTTCCGGCCGAAGACACGATCGAAAATCATAAAACATTCAAGGTGGAAGCCACGCCGGTCGCGCCGGACCGCTCGCAATATAAATATATTTATTACTGGGTGGCCCAAGATGTACCCTGCATCCTGCACGCGGAGATGTACGATCAGGAGGGGCGCAAGGTGCGCGAAATGCACGCCGGCGGGCTGCGCAAAGAATCCGGGATCTGGGGCGCGCGGAAGACGGAAATGCGCTCCTTGCTCGAGGGCACGAAATCGGTTTTGACCATCGATGAGGCTCATCTGAATACCGGTCTGGACGCCGCGCAGTTCACCCCGGAGGCGCTGGAGAAATCCCGGTAGCAGGGACAAGGGCAGCGGAACGTTGCGCGAATCCGCTGGAAGCCTCAAATGGGTTTTGTGGGTCGCGGCTTCAGCCGCGACATCAAAACACCGGGAAAAACTGGGCTTTAGCCCCTGAAGAGTCGGGCACGCTGCGCCTTCGGGGACCTACGATTTGCGTTGCAGATATTCTTCGTACTCGCTGCGCACTAGATTCACCTTGGGAGATGGGAACGTTGGCCACTTTTTCAGCTGAGGGTAACGCGCGCTTCGCCAATCTGATTGACCTGCTCCGCGTAAGGGCGGCGGAGCACGGTCCGCGCATCGCTTTCCGCTATCTCGCCGGCGGCGAGAATGAAGAGTCTCGCCTGACCTACGAGGAATTGGAATCGCGCGCCCGCCTCATTGCGGCGGCGCTCGCCGCGCAGGGCGCCACAGGAGAACGCGCCCTGCTTTTCTACTCCGGCGGACTCGAATTCATCGCCGCATTCTGGGGTTGCCTGTACGCCGGCGTTGTCGCGGTCCCGGTTTTTCCCGCGCGCCTTCACCGGCAGATTCCGCGGCTGCTGGCCATTGCCGCGGATTCCGAGGCCAGGTTCGTGTTGACGACGGCGAAGCTCCGGCGCCAGTCGGAAGATTTGTGCAAGCGCGCGCCGGAACTGAAGAAGTTGCATTGGCTGCCGACCGACGATTTGCCCGCGGCGAATACGGACGGATGGCGCGATCCCGGCGCGACTCTCGAAACCCTGGCGTTCTTGCAATACACTTCGGGCTCGACCGCGTCGCCGCGCGGCGTCATGGTGACGCACGGCAATCTGCTGCACAACCTGGCGTGTCTGCGGGAAGTTTTCCAGTTTTCGGCGGAAAGTATCGGTGTCACCTGGTTGCCGCGCTACCATGACATGGGCCTGATCGGCGGCTTGCTCCAACCGGTCTTTGCGGGCGGCGAAATGATTGTGATGCCGCCGTCCTCGTTTTTGCAGCTCCCCATCCGCTGGCTCGCGGCGGTTACGCGCTACCGGGCGACCACCATGGTTGCGCCCAATTTTGCCTACGATCTCTGCGCGCAAAAAATCTCCGCCGAACAGCGCGCCTCGCTCGATCTCGCGAGCGTGAAGGTGGCGCTATGCGGCGCCGAGCCGGTGCGCCCGGATACCCTGGCTCAGTTCGCCACATCGTTCGGACCCTGCGGCTTCCGGCAAGACGCATTCCGCCCCGCGTATGGGCTGGCGGAAGCGACGCTGATCGTTTCAGGCCATTCCGATGGCGGCGCGCCTTTCGCTCCGGCCGTGCTCTCGGAAGAGTTGCAACGAAATCGCATCAAGCCGGCGGAAGATGGGGCCGCGGGCAGCCGTGTCCTGGTGGGCTGCGGCGGAATCGCGCCAGACCTCAAGGTCGTGATTGTCGATCCCCAGACTCTTGCGCCCTGCGCTCCGGACCGCGTGGGAGAAATCTGGGTTGCGGGTCCCAGCGTGGCGCGCGGCTACTGGCGCAAGCCGGAGGAGTCAAAGCAAATATTCGCCGCGCATTTGGCCGCCGGCCAAGGTCCCTTCTTGCGCACCGGCGACCTCGGATTTCTCGATCGCGGACAGCTCTTCATCACCGGGCGATTGAAAGATCTCATTATCATTCGCGGCTCCAACCACTATCCCCAGGATTTAGAGCACACCGTCGAGCGCAGTCACCGCGCATTGCGGCCCTCTTGCGGCGCCGCGTTTTCCGTGGAGGAGAACGGAGCCGAACGTTTGGTCATCGTTCAGGAAGTGACCGACCGCGCCTCCGCCTCAAACGAGGATGTCGTCGCCGCGATCCGCCGCGCGCTCACCCAATCGCACGAAGTGCAGCCTGACGCCGTACTGCTCATCGAGCCGCGCAGTATTCCCCGGACCTCCAGCGGCAAAATTCAGCGCTATGCATGCCGCGAAGCGTTCCTTGCCGGCACGCTTCAGGTGGTGCATGAATGGCGGGATCGTGAAGGCCGCCCCGATCAGAAACGGAACGGCGCGAGCCGCCCTCGCAGCGGGCTGGTCTGGGACTACCTGAGCACGCAGTCCTTTTCGCACCGGCTGGCCGGAAACGCCAGCGGAAATGGCGCCGCTCACGGGAATGGCAACCAACAGCCTCGCCACGGAAACCGCCCGGAAATCGGCGGCGCCGAACCCATCGCCATCGTGGGCATCGGCTGCAGGTTTCCAGGCGCGGCCAGCCTCGAGGAATTTTGGACGTTGCTGCGGAACGGCGTGGACGCCATCTCGGAAATTCCACGCGACCGGTGGGATGTAGACGCGCTGTACGATCCTCTCCCGGGAATTAATGCCAGGATGAGCACGCGCTGGGGCGGTTTCCTTCCCGGCATCGACCGCTTCGATCCGCATTTTTTCGGCATCTCACCGCGCGAAGCCGCGGCCATGGATCCGCAGCAACGCCTGCTGCTCGAAGTGGCCTGGGAGGCCCTCGAAAATGCGGGGCAGCCGGCGGACCAGCTGGCGGGCAGCAGAACGGGCGTCTTCGTGGGCATCGGCGGATTCGACTACTCCAATGTAATTATTAATTATGAAGATCACTTAAAAGTAATCAACGCCTATTTGGGAACGGGCACGGCCCACAGCATCGCGGCCAACCGGATTTCCTACCTGCTGGATCTGCGCGGCCCCAGCCTCGCCATTGACACCGCATGCTCCTCATCCCTCGTGGCAATTCATTTGGCCTGCGAAAGCCTGCGCGGCGCGCAAACCGATCTGGTCATCGCCGGCGCCGTCAACCTCATCCTTTCTCCCGAAGCTACCATCGCTTTCTCGCACGCGCGCATGATGGCCGCGGACGGCCGCTGCAAAACGTTCGACGCCCGGGCCGACGGCTACGTTCGCGCCGAAGGCGCCGGCGCAGTCATCCTCAAACGCCTCTCCGACGCGCTCCGCGACCGCGACCATATCCTTGCTCTCGTTCGAGGATCGGCCGTGAACCAGGACGGCCGCACCGCGGGGATCGCCGCTCCCAATGCCTCCGCCCAGCAATCCGTCATCCGCGAGGCCCTGGCTCAGGCTGGAGTCGCCCCGCGCGAACTGACTTACGTGGAAGCCCATGGCACCGGCACATCGATCGGCGACCCGATTGAAGTTGACGCGCTCAAAGGCGTGTTGGGAAAGGCGGGACCGGACGATCCTCCGTGCCTGCTAGGTTCCGTGAAGGCCAACGTCGGTCATCTGGAAAACGCTTCGGGAATGGCCAGCCTGGCCAAAGTGCTGGCTTGCCTTCAGCACCATGAAATTCCGGGCCAGCTGCATTTCACCCAACTCAATCCGCGGATTTCACTTGCCGGCACACGAATCGTGATTCCCAGCAAGCCGCAGCCCTGGCCGCGCGCACCTCGACGTCTCGCAGGCGTAAGCAGCTTCGGATTCGGGGGCACAAACGCGCACATGATTGTGGAAGAAGCGCCGGCCAGGTCCCGCTCGGAAGGCTTGCCGATCCGCCCCTGCCACATCTTGACGCTTTCGGCCCGGACGGAGAGCGCCGTCAAACAGCTCGCGAGCCGTTACGAGAAGCACCTCGCGGAGCATCCTGATGCCGACCTCATGGACATTTGCTTTAGCGCCAATGCCGGCAGATCGCACTTCGCGCGTCGTGTGGCCGCGGTTATCGAAAGCAAAGAGCAGCTGCGGGAAGCGCTCGCAGCGATTGCGGCGGGGCTGCCGGTACAAAGTGCCGTGACGGAACTACGCGCCGGACATTCCACAAGAAAAGACGGACCGCGTATTGCCTTCCTGTTTGGCGCAGAGCCTTGCAATCCCTCCGCCGCGCACCAGCTTTACGCTACGCAACCCGTTTTTCGCGCGGCGATAGATCGCTGCTCGCGTTTCTTCGGTGCTCGCCTGTGTGAACCAATGCTTGCCAAGCTTTCCACGGGTCATGGCAGCGAGGAATGCCATGACCCGGCGTTATTTGCCATGGAGTTCGGTCTGGCGGAGCTTTGGCGATCCTGGGGCATCGAACCGGACGCGGTGCTGGGCTCGGGCGTCGGGGAATACTCCGCAGCGGTAATTTCCGGCGTCTTAAGTTGCGAAGAGGCTCTCAAGCTCATCGTCGAGCGCGCTCGTATCGTGCAGCTTGCTCTTCAGGACGGCGAACTGAATCGAAGGCTCGATGAGTTCGAAGCTGCGGCGCGAGCCATCAAGTTCGAATTGCCCCGAGTGCCCATTGTCTCCAGCCTCACCGGACAGCTATTAGCGGAAGGCGAAATTCCAGCCGCCGGCTATTGGCGCCTGCACGTTCTGCAGGGCTTGCGAATTGAAGAAGGGATCGAAACACTCGCGGCGCAGGGTTACAACCATTTTCTTGAAATGGGGCCTCCGAGCGCCTTCTCCAGAGCCGGGCGTCTCCGCGCCAGCGGCGCCGAAACCACTTTCCTTTCTTCCCTCGCTGGCGATCGCAGCGTTTGGCAGAGCCTGCTCGCGAGTTTGGCTTCGTTGTACGTCCGCGGCGCCAGCGTCGATTGGAAGGCCTTCGATGAACCTTACCAGCCGTTGAAAGTACCTCTGCCCACGTATCCCTTCGAGCGAGAGCGGTGCTGGGAAGATCCGCCGGACGCGCCCGGCCCGCGGAAGGAGGCAAAGCCGGCGCACGCTTTGCTTGGAGAGCGTGTGAACTCCGCTCTGCCCATGGCGCAGTTCCAGAGCAAAATCGGAATCGATGGTCATCGCTACTTGAACGACCACAGAGTTCAGAGCTCCGTCGTTCTTCCCGCTTCCGCTTATCTTGAAATGGCGCGGGCGGCTTCGGCGGAACTCTTTGGAGCCGGCTCCCCGGTTTTAGCGAATGTCGCGTTCCACGAAGCGCTGATTCTTCCCGCCGCGGGAACGCGCACTTTACAGCTCGTTGCTTCCCCGGCATCGAACGCAAGCGCTTCTTTCCAGATTTACAGTTCCAACGCAAACCTGAACGGCAGCCATGAGAATGCAGGGTGGACGTTGCACGCTTCCGGCGACATGCGCATGGAAGTTGCGGATTTTGTTCGTTGCGCCGAGGAACAATATAGTCTGGCTGACATACGGGCCAGGTGTCTGCGGCGCAAAACAGCCGCGGACTTTTACGCGTCGTTGAGAAATGCCGGTCTAGAATACGGCCCGAGTTTCCAGGGCGTCGAGCGGTTGTGGTGCGGAGAGCTCGAGGCGCTTGGAGAAGTGCGGCTTCCGCCTGCGGTAATTCCGGTTTGCAAAACCAACGGTAAATCCGACGGCGCCTCGATTCACCCCGCGCTGCTCGATTCCTGCGTGCAAGTGCTCGCGGCCGCATTGCCGGAAGATTCGCGAGGGTCCGGCCGGAAACGAATCTATCTCCCCAGCGGAGTCGCAAGTCTCCGATTTTTGGCGCGGCCGGGTGCGCGGCTGTTCAGCCACTGCGTTGTTCGTCCGGGCCGGCGTCTTGAGACGGAATTCCTCGAGGCAGACATTCGCCTGCTGAACGAAGATGGCGGTGTTGCCTGCGAACTGCTTGGTTTTCGCGTGAAACTTGTCTCTGGGGTAACGGACCTCGAGGCGCACGAAAATCCCGGCGACTTGCTGTATGACATTTCCTGGGTGGCAAAGCGGCCCATCGCGGCCAGAAATTCCAATGGCTTGGAGCCGTCTTCCTGGTTCATCCTTGCCGATCGCGGCGGCGTTGGACAGGCCCTTGCCGCCCATCTTCAGTCGCAGGGACAGAAATGCGCCGTCGGGGCGAGCCTGGACGATTTTCGGGAGCTGCGTCTCCATGCTGGTTGCAGCCATGTCGTCCATCTTTCGAGCCTTGACCTTGGCGATCTTGCGGCCCGTCCGGACGCAATCCTCGAAGCGCAGACACAATGGATCGAAACGCTGCGCTTTGTTCAAACCCTGCTTCGCGAGGCGAGCGGCTCCAAACCGCGCCTGTGGTTCGTGACTCGTGGAGCGCAAGCCGTCGGACCCACGCCCGCGCATGTTTCGTTGGCTCAAACTCCCTTGTGGGGATTGGC
The DNA here is from genome assembly GCA_963813185.1 of uncultured Acidobacteriota bacterium. Taxonomy (GTDB): domain Bacteria; phylum Acidobacteriota; class Terriglobia; order Acidiferrales; family UBA7541; genus Palsa-360. The sequence goes on along the minus strand of CAWEYA010000012.1, from coordinate 200,628 downwards.
AAAATCAATTGATCTCGAGCACGCGGCGCTCGGCTGCACCCGGATTGATCTCGATCCCGAAGGCGGCGCCGGAGAACTTGCCGCGCTGTCTGAGGAATTGTCGCTTCCTGCCACGGAGCGCGAAGTAGCTTTCCGAAAAGGAATACGGTACGTGGCCCGGCTCGTGCAGCGTGCGCCCGAACTTTCCGGCGACGCTGTTCTGGATGTTCCAGGAACCGATTCATTTCGCCTGGATATTTCCCGCCCCGGAAATCTCGAGAACCTGTTGCTGCGAGGCGCTTCTCGTCGGGAGCCGCAACCCGGCGAAGTCGAAATCCGCGTAAATGCCGCGGGCCTGAACTTTCGCGATGTCATGAATGCCGCGGGCGTGTATCCCGGCGGACCGATTCCCTTTGGCGCCGAGTGCTCGGGAACGATTTCCGCTGTCGGTTCCGGCGTTGCGGATATGAAAGTAGGCGACGAAGTGATCGCCGTGGCGAACGGCAGCTTCAGCGCCTATACGGCCGTGGACGCGCGCGCCGTCGTTGCCAAGCCCTCCGCCTTCAGTTTTGGGCAGGCGGCCACGATTCCGATTGCTTTCCTCACGGCCTACTATTCTCTTCACCATCTCGCAAAACTTTCGCGCGGAGAGCGCGTGCTGATTCACGCCGCGGCCGGCGGCGTGGGACTAGCCGCCGTGCAACTGGCTCAGCGCGCCGGCGCGGAAATCTTCGCGACCGCCGGCTCTTCGGAAAAACGCGCCTACCTGAAGTCGCTGCGAGTGCCGCACGTTCTGGACTCGCGTTCCTTCGCTTTCGTCGACGAAATCATGAAGGCCACCGGCGGCAAGGGCGTTGACGTCGTTCTGAACTCTCTGCCGGGCGAATACATCACCCGCAGCCTTTCAATTCTCTCTGCCTATGGCCGCTTCGTCGAAATCGGCAAGACGGATATCTATCAGAACAAGCCCCTGGGTCTTTTCCCGTTCCGCAATAACCTTTCGTATTTTGCGCTCGACCTGGAGCGCGTCTGCCGCGAGCGGCCCGCCCTCATCCGCGCATTGCTCCTTGAGCTCATGGACATGTTCCAGCAGGGCGCCCTCAAGCCGCTCCCGCACAATATTTTCCCCGTCGAGGACGCTGCCAACGCGTTTCGTTACATGGCCAGGCGCAAGAATATCGGGAAAGTGGTGCTTTCTTTTGCCGGCGCCGAATCCAAGAATCGTTCGAATCGGTCCTCCGCTCCGCGTGCCGATGCCACGTACTTGATCACGGGCGGCCACGGCGGTCTGGGCCTCGCCGTCGCGCGCTGGCTGGTGGAAAAAGGCGCGCGGCACCTGGTTCTCCTCAGCCGCAGTGGTGCGACCCCCGCCGCCAAAGAAGTTGCCGCCGAATTGGCGGCCAACGGCGCCACCGTCGCGACGATCCAGGCCGACGTTTCGAAGGAAAGCGAACTGGCCCGCGCGCTGTCCGAGATTCGCAACACCATGCCTCCCCTGCGTGGCGTGATTCATGCCTCCGGAGTGCTCGACGATCGCTTGCTCCTCAATCTGGACGCGGAGAGCTTCCGCCGGGTGCTGGCTCCCAAGGTCCTCGGCGCCTGGAATCTCCACACCCTCACGATGGATTTCCCGCTGGACTTCTTCGTCGTTTTCTCTTCGGTGGCTTCCGTCCTGGGTTCGCCGGGACAGGCGAATTACGCGGCCGCCAACGCGTTCCTGGACGGACTGGCGCACGATCGCCGCTCTCATGGCTTGCCGTGCCTCTCGATCAACTGGGGCCCCTGGGCCGACGTTGGCATGGCCGCCCGCGCATCGAGCGCCCGGGGTCCGGTGTCCCGCGTGCTTCATCCGCTCGCGCCCGCGCAAGCCCTCGCCGCGCTAGACCGGCTGTTCGAAAAGAACGGCCCGCCTCAGGCCGTCGCGATGTCGGTGGACTGGACGCAACTGGCGCGCTCATTCAACGGGCAGCCGCCTCCGCCCTTGATTTCCGACCTCATTCTGGAAAAAGCCCGTCCCGCCGCCGAAAGAGCGGCCCGCGAATCGGGACCTCGCCTGTCCATGCAGGCGCTTCTGTCCACTCCTCCGGCCGGGCGGCAAGCGCTTCTGCTCGCGCACGTTCAGAACAGCCTGGCGCAAGTGATGGCGCTCGACGCGCCGGAACTCGACCCTGAAGAATCCATGAGCAACCTCGGCCTTGATTCCCTCATGGCGCTCGAGCTGCAGCACTCGCTCGAGGAATCCTTCGGCGCGAAGTTGCCCATCGAGCTGCTGATGGGCATGCCCAGCCTCAACGAGTTTGTGACTCGCCTGCTGGACATCCTGGCCAAGCCAGTGGCCATACCAGCCCCAGAAACCGCAAAAGAATTGATGGACGAAGCAACGGAGCCAAGGGAGATCTTCCCGCCGAATGTAGAGGCCTAGGAGTAGCGCAGGCTTCAGCCTGTGGGTTTTTGGTTCTCGCAAGCGCCAACCCTCCCAGGCTGAAGAACCAATGTGGTAATTTCCAAATCTTTGTAAGGCACGGCTTCAGCCGTGCCGTGAAGTGTGCCGAATCAGTGCGGCTTCAGCCGCTGGCCTGTTCAAACTTAAATTGCCAAGCAGGCTGCGAAACCTGCGCCACTCGACCCCTGGTCGCAACACAATATTCATGCGTAGGCTCGCCCACGACGATTCGGAAACAACTCTACGACGGACTTAATGGTGAGAAATTCAGACTGCATTTTAAAAAAACGAAGCGCATAGCTTTACGGCTCGCCTTCGAGCTTCCGGATCCGCACTTCCACTCCAGGCGTGTCTTTGAGCGGCCCGGAGAACTCTTCAAGTTTCGAGCCGCGATAGTGGTAGGGATATACGATTTTCGGCTTGAACGCCTTCACGCACTCTGCCGCATCCGCCGGAGTTTCTGTCCGCGGAGGATTCATCGCCAAAAACGCGACGCTGATGTTTTTCAGGGCTTTCATTTCCGGCGTGCACTCGGTGTCGCCCGAAAAATACACTCGAGTGTCGCCAAAGTTCAAAATGTATCCGCTTCCAATTCCCTTGTGGTGATACGGTTTTCCCGGCCCCGATCCGAACACCAGGTTGTACATCGGCACGCCCTCGAATTCGATGCCCATCACCGTCCTTTTTTCGGAATCGCTGATGGCCTCGGCGATGCCGCAGGCCGGCGCGCAGTTCAGGGTATCGATGACGGCGGGCGGGCCGACGATAATGGTGTCGGGCTTCTTCAATTGGTCGACCATGGTGCGATCGAGATGGTCCTGGTGCGTGTGCGTGATGACGATCAGATCGGCCTGCGGAAGTCCCGTGAAGTCGCCCTGGCTCCACGGATCGACGTGGATTACCTTTCCCCCGAATTCCAGCATCACGCTGCCGTGATAAACCGGCATGATCCGAAGCTCGCCGCGCGACGTGTGAATCACGTCGGCTTGCCGGTTCGACGGATTGCCGCCGGAAATCGCCGGCAATGAGGAAAACAATACCGCCAAGCAAATCGCGCTCCATCCGCGGCCCACGCATTTTTGCATAACTCAAACTCTCCCGTTTATGATGTGGCGCATAGTATACATCGTGGCGATGGAGCAGGCGGAGCCTTTGGTAGGGAGACCACGGAATCAGGAGGAAATTTTCCATGACAGACAGTGCCGCAAGCGGCCTTCATCCGAAAGCAGACTCGTCTACAGACGCGATGTTCGATGGTCCGCGCTACCTCGCCAGCCTGCGCGACGCGCGCGAAGTCTACATCTACGGCGAGCGCGTCCGCGACGTCACGGCTCATCCCGCTTTCCGCAATGCTTGCCGGTCCATCGCGCGCTTGTACGACGCCCTCCACGATCCGAAGACCCGGGACACGCTGACGGGTCTCGACCGCTCCGGCGTGCGCACCCATAAATTTTTCAAGCCCTGCTATTCGGCGCAGGAGTTGTGGGAAGCGCGCGAAGCGATCGCCACTTGGTCGCGCATGAGCTACGGCTACATGGGCCGCACGCCGGATTACAAAGCGGCGCTCATGGGCAGCCTGGCGTCGGAGCCCGAGTTTTACGCGCCGTTCGATGAGAGCGCCCGCAAATGGTACGCGCGCTATTCCTCCGAGTGCCTCTTCCTGAATCACTGCCTCATCAATCCGCCCATCGACCGCAGCCGCCCCGTGCATGAAGTCGGCGACGTCTTCGTGCACGTCGTAAAAGAAAGAGACGACGGCATGGTCGTCAGCGGAGCGAAAATGCTGGGAACCGGCTCGGCCATGACGCACGCCACGTTCGTGGCCCAGACGAACGCCACCACTCTGGACAAGGAAAAGGCCAAGGACTTCGCCGTGGTGTTCATCGCGCCGATGGATGCGCCGGGCGTAAAACTGATCTGCCGCGCTTCCTACGAACAGAACGCGCACAGCCCGTTCGACTATCCGCTCTCCAGCCGCTTCGATGAAAACGACGCCGTGCTGATTTTTGAGAACGCCTTCATCCCCTGGGAAAACGTGCTCGTCTACCGCGATCCCGAACGCGCCAACAGTTTCTACCGCCATTCCCGCTTCGTGAATCGCTACACGTTCCAATCTTCCACGCGCCTCGCGGTGAAACTGGATCTGATGGTGGGATTATTTGCCAAGGGCATCGAGACCAACGGCACGGACGCCTTTCGCGGCGTTCAAGCCGCGCTCGGCGAAATCATCGGCTGGAGAAACCTGATCTGGGGAATGACGGCGGCGATGTGCGGCGATCCGGAAAGCGCACCGGGCGGGACGGTCGTGCCGAAGCAGGAATACGCCTACACCATGCGTCTCTTCTGCACGCAGTGCTGGCCGGCCGTTCGCCACATTTTTGAAGTATTTCTCGGCGGCAGCCTGCTCATGTCGCCTTCGAGCTACAAGGATTTTCAGAATCCCGATCTCGCGCCGCTCCTCGAAAAATATTATCGCGGCGCATCCGCCACCGCCGCGGAACGCATCAAGCTCTTCAAGCTCATCTGGGACGCCATCGGCACGGAATTCGGCGCCCGCCACGAACTCTACGAAATCAATTATTCCGGCAACCACGAACAAATCCGCCTCGACATCCTCACTGGCGCGCAGAAGAGCGGAATCCTCGCCCAGTGCATCGCCCTCACCGACCAGTGCATGTCGGACTACAGTCTGGAAGGCTGGAAAGACTCTACCTGGGTGTGGGACAAATAGAACAGCGACTCGATCGCTGATTCGGTGAAATACGGATCATGAATTGACCGAATTCGCCACTAGGCTTCTGAGAACCGTCTTCCAACTTCAACCGCACTCGTCGCCACCCGGGTTGTCATGCCGAACCCGGCCCCCGTTCTTGGGGACGGTGGTGAGGGATCTGCTTTTCACTTTTTCACGGGCGCAAAATTCTCCGCGAAATCGTGCAAGGTGGGATTATCCCGCTCAATCAGCCAGATCTTCTTTTCGCGGCGCCACCCCTTGATTTCCCTCTCGCGCGCGATCGCGTCGCGAATGTCCGCGAACTGTTCGCAATGCACTAGCCGGAAAATCTTGTATCGCGCTGTGAACCCGGGGACGAGCCCCTCGCGATGCTCGATCATTCGGCGTTGGAGATTATTGGTCACGCCGGCGTACAAGTTTCGCGACCGGCTGGCTAGAATGTAAATCCAATACGTGCGGCCCATTTTGCGATTCCGGAGTCAAACAGCAGATCCCTCACCCCCGTTCGCCAAACCCGGGCGACCGGGTTCGGGATGACGGCCAATGCGTACTGTTCTGAATTGGCACCGCTGCCTTCGACGTTTTGCCGTTTCGTCTGCCCCCATAATACTACCGCGACGCATCAGTCATCCCTACTTGTCATCCCGAACCCGGCCCCGACTTGTGGGGACGGTGGTGAGGGATCTGCTGTTTCTTCAACGCCGCAACCGCCTCCGCGATTCGAAATCACCCATACGAGTCGCCCTGACCGATCAGTGCATGTCAGACTACAGTCCGGATGGCTGGACAGATTCCACCTGGGTGTTGGATAAGTAGCGGGAAGATAACTGAGATTTCGATGTCCTGTCATTCGGAAGCCGGTCAGCGAGAAAACTGTTTAACTGGACTGGGCGGTCAAAAAGTTCGCCAATGTAGCTCCATGACCACTAACGCTTTCAGGTAAGGGTTTACCGATAAGCACGCTTGTCGAAGGCGGAATTAATGGTTGGGGTCGGGAGACCTAATATTGGCCCAGGGAGTGTACGAGATGGCTTCTTCCACACCGGTACCAGTATTCGACGCCACTCGGTATCCCTGCAGCTATGCGCCTTCGTTAGGGAACCAAGTCCTTTGGATTTCCTTTGGGAGCCTGCTTGCCGGGGCAGGAATTTGGGGAATTTGGTATTCCCTAGTGGCTGGCGATCAACTCGGCCCAAAGGGCCCTCCGCTGGCGAGCTCCCTCAGCCTTGTGCTTGTCCTCCTCGGAGGTTACCTGATCCTTTCCATGCTGTTTTCGAAGGTCATTCTGAGGCCTGATGCCGTCGAAGTGCGGAATCTCCTCTCAAGGCAGACCATGTTCCGACAGGAGATCATGGGCCGGCGATTCGTCTTTAACACCGGGACCATTGAACTCATTCCGCGTGATAGTGACAAAAAGAAGTTAAAGATCGCCTTTTTGACGAACCCTGACGCTCTCTTCACTGCCTGGTTTGAGTCGATTCCCGACCTCGACGCAGAGGAATCAACGAAAGTCCACGCCGAGTAACACGGCTTGTCTTGAGCCAAGTCCCGATAAGTTCCGCTTCTCGGAAATTGGAGAACGAGACTTCAAGCCGAATCACTACAACCGTACCGATCTTTCAGGACCTACTCCCCAAAGAAGTGTAAAATGAAAGTTTGGGGAGGTAGTGAGATGGAATTCCTTGCCGGCAGCTTGCTCGAACTGATTACCCAGACGTCCACCAATCTTCCGCCCGACGTTCGCGCAGCGATGTCCATCGCCGCCAAAGACGAAATGCCGGACACGCAATCTTCCCAGGCGTTCGACATTATTTTGTCCAACATCGACATGGCCGTCGACGATTCCGGCCCCATTTGCCAGGACACCGGCATGCCGACGTTCTATGTTCACACCCCCGTCGGCGTGAACCAGATTCGCATTAAGAAGGCGATTTTCGATGCCGTCGCGGAAGCCACGCGCCTCGGAAAACTGCGGCCCAACTCCGTCGATTCGCTCACCGGAAAAAACAGCGGCGACAATCTGGGCGAAGAAACTCCAGTCATGCACTTCGAGCAGTGGGAAGAGGATGAGATCGAGGTCAAGCTGATCCTCAAGGGCGGCGGCTGCGAGAACAAGAACATCCAGTATTCCGTGCCCTGCACGCTCGATCACATGGGCCGCGCCGACCGCGATCTCGAAGGCGTGCGCAAATGCATCCTGCACGCCGTGTGGCAAGCGCAGGGGCAGGGCTGCGCGCCGGGCGCCGTCGGCGTCTGCATCGGCAGCGACCGCGCCCACGGCTACGATCTGGCAAAGGGACAACTGTTCCGAACGCTCGACGACGTGAATTCCAACCCCACACTCGCAAAGCTTGAAACGGAAATCATGGAAGAGGCCAACAAGCTCGGCGTCGGCGCGATGGGCTTCGGCGGGAAATCGTCACTAATCGGATGCAAAATCATGGCGGCGAATCGCCTGCCCGGCGAGTTTCTTCGTTTCCGTGGCCTACGAATGCTGGGCGTTTCGCCGGCTGGGCGTGCGCCTCGACGCGGCGACAGGCGCAATCACAGGCTGGCTGTACCGCGATCCTGCCCGGCCCGTGGAGCGCATGGCGCGCGGCTCCGGCTTCAAATTGACGGGGCGGGAAGTGGTGCTGACCGCGCCGCTGACCGAAGCGCAAATGCGCGCGTTGAAAGTTGGCGACGTCGTGCTCATCAACGGCGAGATGTATACCGGCCGCGACAACGTGCACGCTTACCTGATGAAGAATCCGCCGCCCGTGGACCTGAACGGATCCGTGCTCTATCACTGCGGTCCGGTGATGATGAAGCAGGGCAACGAATGGGTGGTCAAGGCCGCTGGCCCCACGACCAGCATCCGCGAAGAGCCCTATCAGGCCGACGTGATAAAAAGATATGGCGTGCGCGCGGTGATCGGCAAGGGCGGAATGGGCGCAAAAACATTAGCGGCACTGAAAGAATTCGGCGCCGTGTATTTGAACGGGATCGGCGGCGCGGCGCAATATTACGCGCGTACCGTGGAAAAAGTACTGGGCGTCGAGCTGATGGAATTCGGCATCCCCGAAGCGATGTGGCACCTGCGCGTGAAAAATTTCGCGGCCATCGTCACGATGGACGCGCACGGCAACAGCCTCCATGCCGACATCGAAAAAGCCACCGGAGAAGTTTTGGAGATGTTGAAGTAGGACGGGCTTCAGCCTGTCTTGTTTTCTAAATTCCTCAAATCTGAAAGCCCAACGGCAGGCTCGGGACGAGTGGCACAGGCTTCAGCCTGTGGGATTTGGTGCTTGCAAGGACGAACCCTCACATGCTGAAGAGTCTGTGCGACAACCGGTAAATCTTTGTGGGGCACGGCTTCAGCCGTGCCGTAAAATGTCCAGAATCAGTTCGGCTTTAGCCGCTGCCCTGTTTGAAATCGAGTCCCCACACAGACTCTGAAGCCTGCGCTACCAAAATGCTCGCTACGTCGCCGGCTCCAATGTGGGTTCGAGCGCAAGCCCCAGCCTCGCTGCGAGTTCCTGCCGCGCCCGCCACAACCGCGCCTTGAGCGTGTTGCGCGAAACGCCCAGCACCTGCGCAGCTTCCTCCGCGGAGAGCCCTTCAATTTCCCGCAGCCAGAATGCCTTGCGCAGAAGCGGAGAAATTTCCGCAAGCTTCTTGTTCATGCGATCGCCGAGTTCGGTCCCCGCATAAAGTTGCTCGGGATTCGGGCCGTCATCGGCGAAGCGCTCGGCCAGCGGCAACTCTCCCTCGACAACAAATTCATCCAGAGACACGGCAGGCCGCGAGCGCTTGCTGCGCCGCCGCATCAAAGCCGCATTGATGACGATCCGCGTCAGCCACGTGGAAAATTGCGATCTCCTCTCGAACCTCGGAAGATTGCGATAGGCGGAAAGCAATCCTTCCTGCAGGGCCTCTTCGGCGTCCTCCGGATTGCCTAGTACGCGCAACGCAGTCTGATAGAGTGCGCGCGTGTTGCGCGCGAACAATGCGTCCAACGCTCGCGCATCGCCATTCAGGCCTCGCTCAATGAGTTGCTCCTCGGTTTGCTCTGCCAGATTGACATCCGCAAAACGGTCCCCCACTGGATGATTGCCTTCCTGATTCATTGTCGTCTTCCCCCTCTGCGGAATGTATGGATCGTATGAATGTTTTGCCATTCCTTATTTCTATACGTTGAACGGCGGATGAAATTTCTCCTCTACACCATTGGACGTCCCGGCCCCGATCTCGTTGGCGGCCGCCGCAGCTTTATGCAGCCTCGTCCTTCCCGCCGCCTGAAATAAAACATCATTACTTTGATCGGCACAATTCAGAACGCAACCGCCAAAGCTCAAAAACTTCATGCTCACACGGCCATTTTGAAACTGATTTCCCATCAGCCATGTGGAAAATCGAACGGGCGCGTTCAATTGGCGCTGGTGTGCCGTGTGATTTCCTCCACCACTGCATTAATCATGCAGCCGCATCCTTTTATCTCCACCCCTCGCCCGTGCATCTCTCGGAGCAGCTGTTTCCCCGCCGCATCAATGTAACTCACGGCCTTTAAGTGAACCTGCAAGGAAACGCCCGTCGGTGAGGACCGCTCGTTCCAGCAGCGCTCAAGTTCCTTGACCCAGTCGCCCGAGACCTTCCCCTCAAGCTCCCAGGTCTCTGTGGAGCCTACCTTTTTGATGGTAACCTTGAGCATCCCCCTGCCTTCTGCCGAAAACCAATCAAAACCTATGCTTCAATATAACAAGCAGGTTCCTTACCAATGTGCCGAAATGAAAACACAATACTTAACAAGCTTATTTACAATGTACTACGGATATTTCTACCATTTGGTTGAGGGAAATCTTAGAGAGAACGTGCTCTGAAAGTGCCGAAATACGGGCATGTGCCTAAATTTCGGCACATTTCCGTTTTAGCTGCGGCGGACTCTCACTACTCCTAATTTGCGCATTTTGGATTGTAGCGTAGTGCGCTTCATGCCCAATCTCGCGGCCGCGCCGCGGGGGCCGGCCAGCACCCAATTAGTGGCCTCGAGTGCCCTGAGGATGTGATCGCGCTCGGCGGCGCGCAGGGTGAGGTTCTCTCCGGCGGGTTCCGCCGGGGGCTTGATCTCGGTATGCGGAACGCGAAGCACAGGGCCGGGCGAGAGGATTACCGCGCGCTCGATCAGATTTTCCAGTTCGCGAATATTTCCCGGCCAGGGGTAGCGCACCAGCAGATCGAGCGTTTCCGTGGGAATCGTTTCCACCGCACGGTTCATGCGGCGCGCGTACTTCTCCACGAAGTAGCGCACCAGCGCGGGAATATCCTCTTGCCGTTCGCGCAGGGGCGGCATGTGAAGCGGGAACACGCGCAAACGATAATAGAGATCGCTGCGGAAGGCGCGCGCGGCGACCATCTCGCCGAGGTCGCGATTCGTGGCGGCCACCAGTCGAACATCCACGTGGGTTGTTTGCGTGCTGCCCAACCGTTCAAACTCCTGTTCCTGAAGGACGCGCAGGAGCTTGGGCTGCAACTCCAGAGGGATATCGCCGACTTCATCGAGAAATATTGTGCCGCCGTTCGCGAGCTCGAACCGGCCGACCCGCTGCGCAATCGCTCCGGTGAAGGCACCGCGCTCGTGCCCAAATAATTCCGATTCGAGCAGGCCGGTGGGAATCGCGGCGCAGTTGACCTTGACGAAAGTGCGCTCGCGCCGCGGGCTCAAATGATGAATAGCGCGAGCTATCAGTTCCTTGCCCGTGCCGGTTTCGCCGGTGATGAGCACGGTCGAGTCGGTCGGGGCCACGGTCTCCACTTGCTTCAGCACGGCGCGCAGCGACGGGCCCTCGCCAACGATTTCGTCGAAATTCATTTCCGAGCGGATTTCGTCTTCGAGGTAGAGTTTTTCCTGCGCCAGTTTGTTCTTGAGTTCGGCGATTTCCTGAAACGCGAGAGCGTTTTCGACCGCGATGGCTACCTGGCTCGAGACTTGAAACAAAAGATCCACGTCGTCCTGCTGGAACGCAGCGTCGCGAAGACTCGCGAGGCTGATTGTGCCGACAACGCGATGGTGAGTGGTGAGCGGCATGCAGACGACGGACCGCACGCCTTCGTCCCGCATCATGCGCGAAGTCGGCGACTCAAAATCTTCCATCCCGGCGCGGTCCAGAACGAGGGGCTGGCGGCTACGGAACGCTTTTCCGGCGATCGAGCCGTCGAGGGGAACGACCAACTCCTCGTGGATGAGTCCTTTTCCTTGCGGGAAATCGAGAGCCATCACGCGCATTTGATTTGTGACGGATTCGTATAGCGCGAGACTTGTGTATTCGTGATGAATCACGCGGCGAAGGGACGCGGCAATGGCGCTAAGAAGATCGTGCAAATCGAGTTGGGAAACCACGGCGTTATTCACTTCGAGGAGCACGCGCAGGCGGTCCCGCTCCCTCGCCAGTTGGCGCTGGTAAGCCTGCGCGCTCTCAAAATTCAGCACGTTGTCCACGGCGACAGCGACCTGCCGTGCTACCTGTTGCAGAAACGCAATCTCGCTCTCGGTGTGATGATGCGTCGTGCTGCGCCCGAAACTCATGACGCCCAGCCGGCGCTGCGCCGTGGTCAGCGGCAGCGAACAAACCGACTTCACTCCGTTATCGCGCATATTTTGCAGCAGGGCCGCGAACGGAGTTTCCTTTCCCAGATCGTCCAGGATAAACGGCTGCTGCGTTTCCCAGACCCACCCTGAAGGCGTTTGGCCGACCTGGAATTCGGTCCCGAGGCGCGTCTTTCGAGGCATTTCGGATTCGAGGATGTGCAGGCGCATGACGTTGCGCGCGGGATCGTGCAGGATCAGGTTCAAATATTCGAAGTTCACCACGCGATGCAGGCGCTCGGCGAGTTCGTGGAACAGCTCGCCGAGGTCGCGGTGCTGCGCGATGGCTTCGGCTACTTCCAGCAGCGCCTGGTGCCGCGCCTCCGGGGAAGCGCCTGCCAATTCGCGCGTGGGAACATCGCTCATAGTTCGGAGAATAACACCCCGGTTCGCCACGGCTCAACTCGACCGTCGAGTGGCGCCGCTGCTCCCGAGAATTCGGGGTGGGGTTCTCACCTACGGTGTTTCCATGCAGGAGGTCTTAAGTTGTACAGGCTTCAGCCTGTGTGGATTTAGTATTTGCCAGCACAAGACCACACAGGCTGAAGCCTGTGCCACTGAAAAGCGCCAATCATTTGGGGAGATTGGCTGGATTGCGGACGACTGCGATGAGTTTTTGGATTTCCTCGCGGTAGGGCGCGAGGAACTTTTCGTTGGCGGCATTGACGTCGTTCAATCGCGTTTCGAGCGGCGTCGCGGCCTGATCGGGGTGAGGCGCGACTCCATCGCCGGAAGCGGCGCCCGCCGCGGGATTCGGCACGACGGCTTCGACCGCTTCGACGATGCCGCGGTAAGTGCGGCCATCGAGCTTCATCTCTGCCGCGACAATCTGGTCCATGGAAGTCGCCACAAGGTTCGCTTGCGCGAGTGTTCTTACGTCGGCGGGGGAGGGGACGCGTCCGGAAGCGCTGCCGGCGAGGATTCCCTTTGCCCCGTCGAGCGCCGTACGATCCGCGGGGGTCAGATTCTTGACGCGTTCGGCCGCAGCGTGCATCACTTTCAGATAAAGTTCCACATCTTCTTTGGTCAGCGGATCGAGTTTTTGCTCGATTTGCCGGTCGAGCGGAGGCTCGGCGAACTTTGCGCCGGGGGAGGCGGGCGCATTCGCAACGCCTCCCGAGCGCGAGACGGATTCCTTGGAACCGCAAGCGCTGAAGCACGCTGCGGCGCAGAACACAATCGCAAAGAGGAATCGCCGGAGATATTTTATTGCGTGCATCGGAATGTTCAGGCGCGAGAATCTTACGGCGCGCTGCATCGCGCGTCAATCCGGCGCATCCAATTCGAACGAGAAAAAATATTCGGAAATTTGTAAAAAAGAATTGACAGGGGTCCGAAGCACCGCGCATAATTATGCAAGTGGGTGCATAAAGTTAAGCCGACCATGGCGCCGAACGTACACAAGAGATTCCGGCAAGGGCAGATCCTGAAATTGGTCACGAGCGAACCCATCTCGAGCCAGGACGAACTGCGGCGCAGGCTGTCGCACATGAAGGTCCGCGTGACCCAGGGGACGCTTTCCCGGGACATGTCCGAGCTGAAGCTGGTCAAGACCGCCGCGGGCTACAAGCCGCTCTCCAACGGCAACGAAGCCGCGGCGCCGATGCCGCCGCTCGGCCGCGCCCTGCGGGAATTTCTCGTGGACCTGCGCCCCGCACTTAACTTGCTGGTGCTGAAGACGCCGCCCTCGGGGGCGCAACCGCTCGCCGCCGCGCTGGACGCCGAAAAATTCAAGGAAGTGGCCGGCACCATCGCCGGAGACGACACCGTTGTGGTCATCACGCCCTCGCGGCAGGCGCGCGCCGCCGTCCAGAAGCGCATGGAGGATCTACTCCGATGAACGACCCGCAACGGGTCGCCGTAGTCGGAGCGACGGGCTATGCTGGTTTCGAGCTGGCCCAGCTACTCCTCCGGCACCCGAAAATTCAAAAGCCAAACTTCTACCTGCGCGAGAGTTCGGCGCATGTGAAGTGCCTCACCGAAATCTTCCCGCATCTGCGCGGCTGGGGCGAGGCGCCTTGCAAGACGTTCTCGGTCGATGCCGTGGCCGGGAGCGGCGCGGGCACAGTGTTTCTCGCCACGCCGCACGAAGCTTCGCTGGAAATCGTGCCGCAACTTTTGAACGCAGGGCTGCGCGTGGTGGACCTCAGCGGCGCATTCCGCTTCCACGATCCGGAAACGTTCGCGCAGTGGTACAAATTGCCGGCCCCGCCGAAGAAATTGGCCGAAGAGGCCGTGTACGGTTTGCCGGAGCTGTATGCCGATCAACTGCGCGACGCGCGCCTGGTCGCGAATCCAGGCTGTTACCCGACGAGCGTGATTCTCGGTTTGCGGCCGCTGGTGGAATCGGGCTGGATCGCAGCCGAGCGCGGCATTGTCGCCGATTGCAAGTCCGGCGCGACGGGCGCGGGCAAAGAACCGAAGAAGGAACTGCACTTCGCCGAAGTGGACGAAAATTTCCGGGCCTATGGCCTCTTCTCTCACCGGCACACTCCGGAAGTGACCGACCACACGGGCATCGCCAGCGAAGACATCGTCTTCACGACGCATCTGCTGCCGGTGGCGCGCGGCATTCTCTCCACTCTTTACGTGTGGTTGGCCGAGCCGCATACGGCGCAGGAAGTCGAATCGCTCTACCGCGCGTTTTACGCGGACCGCCCCATGATGCGCGTGTGGCCGGCCGGAAAGCTGCCGGAGTTGCAGCACGTGGCGCACACGAATTTTTGCGATATCGGGTTTGCGCTCGATCCCGCGGGGCGGCGCCTCGCGGTCGTGAGTTGTCTCGACAATCTGGGCAAGGGCGCCGCGGGCCAGGCCGTACAGAACATGAACTTGATGCTGGGAATTGCGGAGGCTACAGGACTGCGATGAGATTGGTCGTCAAAGTTGCGGGAGCATTACTCGATGATGCGGCGGCGATGGAAACGCTGGCGCGTCAGGTGGCGCAGCTTGCCCACCAGGGCCACGAAATTCTGGTGGTGCACGGCGGCGGAAAAATTTTCACCGCCACGCTGAAGCGCCTGGGAATTGAAAGCAAGTTCGTCAACGGGCTGCGCGTGACGGACCGCGAAACGCGCGACGTTGCCGTGATGGTTCTCGGCGGCCTGCTGAACAAGCGCCTGGCCGGCGCCATTTCAGCGGCGGGGCAGCCCGCCGTCGGCGTTTGCGCGTCCGACGCCGGTTGCTTCCTGGCCGAGCCGATGATGCACGACGAAGTGATCGGCGGGCTGGGCTTCGTCGGCTACTTGACCGGAGTGAATCTGGAAATCCTGGAATCGTTTTGGAAAGCGGGCGTGGTGCCCGTGGCGTCGTGCATGGGCCTGGGAGCCGACGGCGAACTCTACAACATTAATGCCGATCACATGGCGGCCGCCTGCGCCGAATACATTCACGCCGACCGGCTGATTTATCTCACCGACGTGGCGGGCGTACTGGACGGCTCGAAGGTGCTCAAAGTGGTTTCGACGGCCGATGCCGAGGACATGATCCGCCAGAACAAAGTTTCGGGTGGAATGATTTTGAAGCTCGAAGCGTGCAAGCGCGCGCTTTCCGCGGGCGTCGCGGAAGTGCGCATCGTCGGCGGCTCGGTGCCCAAGGGATTGCTGGCCGCGGCGAACGGCGCGCGCTTTCCGGGCACGCGCGTCACTTCGGAGTTCCCCGCAAGCACCACCGGAGTGGTGCAGTGAAATCGCACTCCAAAAAACCGGGAAAGAAGGCGGCGTCTTCCGCTGCGTCGAATATCGTCCTGAAGGACGCTTCGCAGCACTTGATGAACACGTACAAGCGTTCCGACATGATTTTCACGCACGGGCGCGGCTGCTATGTATTCGATCAGAATGGAAACAAGTATCTCGATTTTCTGGGCGGGATCGCGGTGAACGCGCTCGGATATTCCTACCCGGACCTGGTGAAAACAATCCGGCGCGAGGCGGGCCGCGCGGTGCACGTCTCGAATCTTTTTCACAATCCGTTTCAAGGGCCGCTCGCGGCGAAGCTGGCAAAGTGGTCGGGAATGGACCGCGCCTTTTTCACCAACAGCGGTTCGGAAGCCGTGGAAGGCGCGCTTAAACTTGCGCGCATTGCCGCTAAGAAAAAGCCCGGCGGCGCAACCAAAACGCGTTTTCTGGCGCTCGAAAATTCCTTTCATGGACGCACCTTCGGCGCGCTTTCGATCACGCACACATTGAAATACCGCGAGCCTTTCGAGCCGCTCGTCCCCGGAGTGGATTTTGTCCGCCTGAACGACGTGGCGGACCTCGACTCCAAGTTCACGGATGAAGTTTGCGCCGCGATCATCGAGCCGATTCAGGGCGAAGGCGGAATTTATCCCGTCACGAACGAATTCTGGAAGCGCGCGCGCGAACTTGCTGCCGGGCACGGCGCCGCTTTGATCGCCGACGAAATTCAGTGTGGCCTGGGGCGCACAGGGAAAGAGTTTGCATACCAGCGCCTTGAGGGCCTGCCGGACATCGTCATCGTCGCGAAGCCCCTCGCGGGCGGGCTACCGTTGGGCGCGTTCCTCGCGCGCGAGGAATTTGCCGCGTCATTTTCGCCGGGCCTGCACGGCTCCACGTTTGGTGGCGGGCCGCTGACCTGCGCCACGGGCTTGACGTTTCTCGACACCGTCGAGCGGAAACATTTGCTCGCCAATGTCCGCGTGCGCGGCGCCGAACTGAAGGCGGGCCTGAAAAAAATGGCCGTAAATTTTGATTTCATCCGCGAAATTCGCGGCGAAGGGCTCATGATCGGCGTCGACCTGGACGTCGAGGGCGCTCCGTACGTTGCTGAGGCGCTGAATCAGGGCCTGCTGATCAACTGCACGCACGACCACATTCTGCGTCTGCTGCCGCCGTTCATTTTGACCGCGCAGCAGGTAAAGGAAGGTCTCTCGAAAATCGAATCGGTCCTTGCGAGGACCGAGCGGCCCGCCACGTCTGCGGCCGTACCCTCTGCCCCTGCCGCGGCTCTGACGCTTGCGGCCGCGAGGTAAACATGAACGCGCCAGCCCAGGCCCAGAGCCATACGTTGAGCCTTTCTTCCGATCTTCTGACGGGCACCGAATGGAGCGCTGCGCAGGTCCAGGAATTGTTTCGCCTGGCTACGGACGTGAAGGCGCATCCGGATCGCTACAAATCCGCACTTGCCGGCCGCTCTGTGGCGATGATTTTTGAAAAGCCGTCGCTGCGCACACGCGTCACGTTTGAAGTCGGCGTTGCCGGCATGGGCGGCACGGCGGTTTACCTCGATCACGCGGATACGCACCTGGGTGACCGCGAATCGGTTCCCGATGTCGGCCGCTGCCTTTCGCGCTGGGTGCACGGAATTGTCGGGCGCGTGTTTTCGCAGGAGGCGCTGGAAATTCTCGCGGCGTATGCCAGCGTGCCGGTCATCAACGCGCTTTCGGACGTGTATCATCCCTGCCAGACGCTGTGCGATTTCTTCACCATCGAGGAAAAATTCGGATCGGCGCGCGGATTGAAACTGGCCTACGTCGGCGACGGCAACAACGTCTGCCATTCGCTGATGGTCGCCGGAGCGCGCGTCGGAGCGCACTTGCGAATTGCGACGCCGGCGGGCTTCGAGCCGGACGCGTCGATCCTTGCCGCGGCGCGGCGCGATGCGACCGCCACGCAAGGCACGATCGAATTGTTTCGCACTCCCCAAGAAGCCGTTTCGGGCGCGCAGGCCGTTTACACCGACGTCTGGGCCAGCATGGGCCAGGAAAGCGAAGCCGAAGCGCGCGCCGCCATTTTCGCGCCCTACCAGGTCAACGCCAAACTCATGTCCCAGGCCGCGCCTGACGCCGTGTTTCTCCACTGCCTTCCCGCGCATCGCGGCTCCGAAGTGACCGACGAGGTCATGGAGTCGCCGCGCTCCATCGTTTTCGACGAAGCGGAAAACCGCCTGCACGTGCAGAAAGCCATCCTGTTGATGCTTCTAAACTGAAAGGACAACCGGTGCCGAAGAAAGTAGTTCTCGCCTATTCTGGCGGACTTGATACGTCGATCATTATTCCCTGGCTCGCGGAAACATACGGCTGCGAAGTGATCGCCATGATCGGCGACGTCGGCCAGCAAGAAGATCTGAAAGCCGCCAGGCGCAAGGCGCTCGCGACCGGCGCTTCGGCGGCAACGATCGAGGATTTGCGCGAAGAATTTCTGACCGAGTACGTCTGGCCGACGCTGCGCGCGGGCGCGGTGTACGAACACAAATATTTGCTCGGCACTTCCATGGCGCGGCCCGTGCTGGCCAAGCGCCAGGCGGAAATCGCTCTCAAAACCGGCGCCGACGCTGTGGCGCACGGCTGCACGGGCAAGGGCAACGACCAGGTGCGTTTCGAGCTGGCGTACAAAGCCATCGCGCCGAAAGTAAAAATAATCGCGCCGTGGCGCGAGTGGAGCATCAATTCGCGCGAGGATGCTATCGCCTACGCCAGCGCGCACAAGATTCCGGTCGAACAGACCAAGGCGAACATCTATTCGCGCGACCGCAATATCTGGCATTTGAGCCACGAAGGCGGCGTGCTCGAAGATCCCGCGAACGAGCCCGAAGAAACCATGTGGCAATGGATCGCTTCGCCCGAAAAAGCGCCGAACAAGCCGGCGACCGTCGAAATCGGATTCGATGCCGGCACGCCGGTCTCCGTGAACGGCAAGAAACGCTCCGCGGTGGCGGCGCTCGATGAGCTGAACGAAATCGCGGCCGAGCACGGCGTCGGGCGCATCGACCTCGTGGAAAACCGGCTGGTGGGCATCAAGTCGCGCGGCGCGTATGAAACGCCGGGGGGCACGCTGCTGGTGACGGCGCATCGCGAGCTGGAAACGCTGTGCCTCGACCGCGAAACGGCGCACTATTCGGAGACGCTCTCGCTGCGCTACGCCGAACTCGTTTACTACGGCGCGTGGTTCACGCCGCAGCGCGAAGCGCTGGACGCTTATTTCACCGAGGCGCAGAAGCGCGTGACCGGCTCGGTGGGCCTCAAACTTTTCAAAGGAAATGTTTCCGTCACCAAGCGCGTGTCGCCCTATTCGCTTTACAGAAAAGGCCTCGCGAGCTTCGCCATGACGGGCTACAACCCGAAGGATGCCGAAGGCTTCATCAATTTGTTTGCGCTGCCGGTGACCATTCCGGAGGAAGCGAAAGTAAAGTGACCGCCGCGCCCAAAGAACAGCCTTCGGGAAAATTGTGGGGCGGGCGGTTTGACCGCGCTCCCGACGAACTGTTCTACCAGTTTCAACGATCGTTCTCGTTTGACCGCCGCCTGCTGCCTTACGAGCTGGCCGTGGACCGGGTGTGGGCCGGCGCTCTCGAATCGGCCGGCATACTTTCCGTCGAGGAGATGCGCGACACGCTGACCGCGCTCGACAAAGTCGCCGAGCGCGCGGTGAACGATTTTGCCTGGCTGGGCGGTTCGCCCGCCGAGGATGTGCACCATTTCGTGGAGACCGCGCTGGTCGATTTTCTTGGCGCGCTCGGCCACAAGCTGCACACGGGCCGCAGCCGTAACGAGCTGGTCGCCACCGACTTCCGCATGTTCGTGATGGAGTCCGCGGGCGAGACGCGCGTGGCCGTGGCGCGCCTGATTGCGGCGCTGGTAGGCCAGGCCGAAAAATTCATGGGAATTCCGATGCCCGGCATGACGCACATGCAGCACGCGCAGCCGATCCTGTTTTCGCATTTCTTGCTCGCGCATGCCGAGGCGTTTTTCCGCGATACGGCGCGCCTCGATGCGGCCATAACGATGGCCGACGCCTGCCCCATGGGCTCGGGCGCGCTCGCGGGATGCGCGTTCGATGTCGATCGCGGCGCCATGGCGCGCGAACTGGGATTTGCGCGGCCGACGGCCAACAGCCTGGACGCCGCGAGCGATCGCGACTTCGCGCTCGATTATCTTTACGCGCTGGCCGTGATCGCGACGCATCTTTCGCGCCTCGCCGAGGATTTCGTTTTGTTCGCCTCGCAGGAATTCGGCTTCATCGTGCTCGCCGACGAATATTCGACGGGCAGCAGTCTGATGCCGCAGAAAAAAAATCCCGACGCGTGGGAACTCCTGCGCGGCAAGACGGGCCGGGTCACGGCGTCGCTGTATACGCTGCTGACGACGCTCAAAGGACTCCCTTCGAGCTACCAGCGCGATTTGCAGGAAGATAAGGAGCCCGTGTTCGCGGCGCACGACCAGGCCATGGCCATGCTGGCCGTCGCCGCGGGCGCCGTCGCCTCCACTCGGCCGAACGAGCCGCGCCTGCGCGAAGCGGCCTCCGACCCCGCGCTGCTGGCCACCGAAGCCGCGCATTATTTGGTGCGCCGCGGCGCGCCGTTCCGCCAGGCGCACGAAATTGTCGGGCATATTGTTCGCGAAGCCGAACGCGCCGGAAAACCGTTCTCCGCGCTGCCGATCGAGATGCTGCAGAAATTTTCGCCGCTCTTCGCGCCGGATTTTTCCGACGCGTTGAAACTCGAATCCGCCCTGGCAGGGCCGGACGTGGAAGGCGGC
This sequence comes from uncultured Acidobacteriota bacterium, assembly GCA_963813185.1. Taxonomy (GTDB): domain Bacteria; phylum Acidobacteriota; class Terriglobia; order Acidiferrales; family UBA7541; genus Palsa-360. Next base: position 180,356 of record CAWEYA010000012.1, on the reverse strand, counting down.
ACCGCGCCTGCGCGCGTCCGCAACGCCATCGCCGCAGCAAAAGAGCGCCTGGCCGCGCTGGGGAAACAATCATGAGGGCGCGCACGGCTCGCAAGAGCGACGCGTCCGCGGTGCACCGCGTGATCGCGCACTACGCCGGCGAGGGGCTTCTGCTCCCGCGCACCGAGGCGGAAATCCGGGAACATATCGCGCGTTTCCTCGTGCTCGTCGAAAAACGCAACCGGGATGAAAAAGTCCTCGGCTGCGTTGCGCTCGAACCGTACGGCCCAGACCTCGCCGAAATCCGCTCGCTCGCGGTCGCTCCCGAAGCGCGCGGGCAGGGCCGCAACGTCGGTGACCGCTTGATGAAGGCGGCGATGGGCACGGCGCGGCGCCGCAAAATCGCGCGCCTCTTTGCCGTGACCCACCGGCCCGATTTTTTTTCGCGTTACGGTTTCACGCCCGGCCCGCGGCAAGCCGTCCCCGAAAAAGTCGCGCGCGATTGCGCTGGATGTCCGAAAGAACGCAAGTGCACGCTGGTCGCCACGGTCGCGGTGGTCTGCCCCGAGCGCGAACTGCTGCCTGTCCTGAGCGGATCGGCAAAAGAGCTCTCGGTCGCGTGAGTGATCAAGATGCGGACACAGGGGCGAAAGCCCGGCGTTTTTTGCTCCTTGATGTCGCGGCTGAAGCCGCGACCCACAAAGATTCAGCGACGCAAGAGCGTTGTGGGTCACGGCTTCAATGGTGATTTGAAAAAATGACCGAACTACCATTGGCCCACGCCCTGCCGCGCGGGTTTCGTTTTGCATCGGCTTCCTGCGGCCTTAAGAAGCGCGGGCACACGGGAACGCTTGATGTCGCGCTGATCGTTTCCGATCCCCCGGCGTCAGCCGCGGCCGTGTTCACGCAAAATCTGGTGCAGGCGCCCCCGGTCGTCCTCTCTCGCGAACACGTGCGCGCTTCCGCCGGCGCGATGCGCGCCGTCATCGTCAATTCCGGGAACGCCAATTGCTCGGTCGGGCCGGGCGGCATGGTCGCTTCGCGCGCTACGGCCGAGCGCGTCGCCGAACTCCTCGGCTGCGGCGCGCAACAAGTGGTCGTTTGCTCGACCGGAGTGATCGGCGTGCCGCTGCCAGTCGAGCGCATCCTGAAAGCCGCCCCGGGCCTGGCCAAATCGCTCGCATTTTCCCCGCCCGCCTTTGAAGGCCTGACGCGCGCGATTATGACCACCGACACGCGCCCGAAGCGTGCCGCCGCAAGCTGCCTCATTGGCGGAAAGACAGTGCGCGTCGCGGGATGCGCCAAGGGCGCCGGAATGATCCATCCCAACATGGCGACGATGCTTTCCTTTGTCGTCACCGACGCCGCGATCGAGCCGGGCGTGCTCGATGTTGCCCTGCGCGACGTTGTGGGCCGCACCTTCAATTGCATTACAGTGGATGGGGACAGCTCGACCAACGACACGTTGCTCGTTCTGGCAAACGGCGCGAGCGGCGCGAAGAAAATCAACGAAGCCGCCGGCGCGGACTACGCGAAATTCGTCGCCGCGCTCGAAGAGGTTTGCAAAGCCCTGGCGATTGGAATTGTTGAAGACGGCGAAGGCGCGACGCACGTGGTCGAAATCGAAGTGCGCGGCGCCCCCAGCGACGCCGCCGCGAAGCAAGTCGCCCAGACCATCGCCCTCTCGTCCCTCGTGAAGACGGCCATCGCCGGCGCCGATCCCAACTGGGGCCGCATCCTCGCCGCCGCCGGCCGCTCCGGCATTCCCTTCAATCCCGACCACGCCGAAATCTGGCTCGGCGGAATGAAAATGTACGGCCCGCCGAAAGGCGAGTCGTACTCGATCGCTCTGCCGCTCGACGAACGCGCCGCCCACAGCCGCCTGCTCAAAAAAAATGTTCCGATCGTCGTCGATTTGCGCAATGGCCGCGGCGCCGCGCGCATGTGGACCTGCGATTTCACCACGGAATACGTGCACATCAACGCCAGTTATCGAACGTAGGTTGAAGTGGCGCATGCTTCAGCTTGCGGGTTTTAGTTTTTGCTGGGACTAAAACCCGCAAGCTGAAGCATGCACCACTTAACTTTCCCACTTCCAATCGACAAACTGTTCGCGCAATGCCGTCTTGCGGAATTTTCCCACCGACGTGCGCGGAATTTCTTTGGCGAACACAAACCCATCCGGCAATTGCCACTTCGCGAATTTTGCTCCCAGAAATTCGCGCAATTCCGCGGCGCCGGCTTTCGCTCCTTCATTCAGCACGACCACGGCGAGCGGGCGCTCCTGCCATTTCGGGTGCGGCACGCCAATGACAGCCGCTTCTTTTACGGCGGGATGCCCCATCAGCGCATTTTCCAGATCGAGCGAACTGATCCACTCGCCGCCCGATTTGATCAAGTCCTTGCTGCGGTCCACCAGCTTCAGGTAGCCGTGTTCGTCAATGTGCCCCATGTCGCCGGTGCGCAGCCAGCCGTCGGGCGACCACTTCTGGGCCTCTTCCGGCAAGTTGTAGTAGGCCGCCGCCACCCACGGCCCGCGCACTTCGACTTCGCCAATGCTACAGCCGTCGCGCGGCGCCTCAGTCCCGTCGGGCCGTACGATGCGCGCTTCCAGCAGCGGTGCCGGGATGCCCGGCTTCAGCCGTTGGGCATATTTCTTTTCGCCGTCCCAGCGATCCATGTACGGACGCAAATGCGAACTGGTCGCGACGGGCGTAGTTTCCGTCATGCCCCACGAGCAGATGACGGTAATGCCATGCCGGTCGAGCCCGCGCATCAATGCCTCCGAAGTCGCGGCCCCTCCCAAATGCACTCGCACGGGCCAGGCAAATTTCCATCGCCCGGGAAATTTCTCGAGCGCCTCGAGAACCCCGATCCAGACCGTGGGCACGCCGGTCGTCACGGTGACGCGCTCTTGCACCATCAGGTCGAGAAGACCCTCCCCATCCGCAAACGGCCCGGTTAACACCACCTTGGCACCGGCCATCGCCGCAGTGAAGGGAACACCCCAGCCGTTCGCGTGAAACAGCGATGTGACCGGCAAAATCGTATCGCGCATCGAAATGCCGAAGGAATCCGCGCCGCAACAGTTCATGGAGTGAAGAACCAGGGCGCGATGCGAGTAGACGACGCCCTTGGCGCGCCCCGTTGTGCCGGAGGTGTAGCACATGGCCGCCGCTTCGTTTTCGTCGAGTTGCGGATACGCGAACTCTTCGCTCGCGCCCGCAAGCAAATCCTCGTAGCCGTCGCAGCCGGCCGGCGTATCACCGCCTCCGAACGGCACGACGATCACGCGCTCGAAATTCACGCGGTCGCGGAATTTCTCGTACACGGGAAGCAGCACGTCGTCAACGATCAGGAAGCGGTCGCCGGCGTGATTTGCAATGTAGGCAAGTTCGTCGGGATGCAGGCGCAAATTCAGCGTGTGCAGCACCCCGCCCGCGATCGGGACGCCGAAATAAGCCTCCATGTGCTCGGTTTGGTTCCACAGGAGCGTGGCCACGCGGTCGCCGCGCCGCAGCCCGAGGCCCGAGAGCGCGTTCGCCAGGCGCCGCGACCGCCGGTACAGATCGCCCCAGGTGGATCGCGCCAGTCTGCGGTCCGGCCGCCGCGTGACGATTTCCACGTTGCCGAAAAGATTGCCCGCGCGTTCGAGCAACGCCGCTACGGTCAGCGGAAAATCCATCATCAAGCCGCGCATAGATCCCATTTCTCCGATCAAGGAAGTCGAATCCTACCATTATCTTTCACGAATTTCGTGTGCCGCCTATCCTCTGCCGCGAAGAGGTTGTCCGCATATTTAACAAGTAGTTATACTGCAATGTTTTTGTTGACGGACGTTCAAATTTAGAGCAAGATTCGCCCGGAGCTGAAGTGCGTCTCTTATCGGATTGTTCTGGGTCCCAGCCCAAGCCCTCCCGATCTCGACCCTGCCCTCTTCAGTCCCCGGTTCCGTGGATCCGCATTGCCACGGCCAGAAGGAGTGTCGCATTGAAGAAACTTTACGTCGGCAACCTGCCGTTCCAGGCTACGGAAGAGCAGCTCAGCGCTTTATTTACGCAGACGGGAGTCACCGCGGCGAATGTCACCTTGGTGCGCGACCGTTTCTCAGGTCAACCACGCGGGTTCGGATTCGTCGAGGTCAATAGCGACGAGGAGGCCGAACGCGCCATCCAGGGACTGAACGGCCACGATTTCATGGGCCGTAACATTGTTGTTAACGAAGCACGGCCCCCACGTGAAGGCGGCGGGGGCGGAGGCGGCGGGCGCGGCCGTGGCGGCTTCGGCGGGGGCGGGGGCGGAGGACGAGGAGGCGGTGGTGGGGGCCGCGGCGGCGGAGGTGGCGGCAGAGATCGTGACCGCGGCGACCGTGGCGGTGGTGGTGGAGGCGATCGCCGCTGGTAATCGCGCCAAACGACTCAGGAAACGAGATTGTGATCAGGGGGAGACCGCCGTGGGGGCTCCCCACTTTTTTTGAAATATTGTCTGCACTGGCCTCATTTTCAAGAGAATATGACTTTCCTCCTCAGAATGGGCGATAGTCCCGTGGCGTGGATATGGCACAACGGTAATAAAATAAGTTGCTTGTTTTCAATCGCTTGACACTAGTACTTCTGTCCCCCTCCGAATGTACCAATGGTTCCATAGGAAAGAAAAGTCCTATTACGTACAGTCCCTGTACGGGAAAAACCATGGTTCCGAATGGGGTAAATGGCCTCCCTGGATTTGGTACGGTTAAGAGGGAGATCCATGCCACCCTTCAACGATAGCGAACAACAACGGCAGCCGTTTTCGAACGTTGAAGGCAATGAATCGCCTTCCAAGCTCCGGTTGTCCGAAATCATCTCCGCGCTTTCCTACGCCCTCGACCTGACCGAAGGTCAGCCCATGGGGCATTCCGTTCGGGCGTGCATGATCGGGATGCGGCTCGCGCAGCAGGTTGGCATGAGCGTGGACGAGCAAGCCGATCTTTACTACGCGCTGCTGCTCAAGGATGCCGGATGCAGCAGCAACGCCTCCCGGCTCTACCACATCTTGAACGCGGACGACATTCGGGCCAAGGGCGACCTGAAGACGAAGGACTGGACTCGCGTGGGTTGGGAGAGCCTGCACTATGCCCTCACTCATGTTGCCACCGGAATGCCCTTCCTGCAGCGCATGCAGAGGCTTTTCCAGGTTGCCCAGACACAGCAACAGGATTCATGCACGCTGGTCAAAATTCGGTGCGAACGCGGTTCCTATATTGCCAAGCAGTTGGGATTTTCCGAGGCCGTATCCGCCGGCATTTACAACCTGGATGAGCACTGGAATGGGCGCGGCTATCCCGATGGGCTCCGCAAGAACGAAATCCCCTTGTTCTCAAGAATTGCCAATCTCGCGCAGACACTGGATGTTTTCTTCAACGCCTACGGCCCCGAAGCCGCCGTCCAGGCCGCGCGGAAGCGCAGCGGCCGGTGGTTTGATCCCGATCTGGTGAAAGCGGCCGCTTCCCTGGCAAATTCAGGCGCGCTGTGGACGGGACTGGACGATGAAAACCTGGTTCGAAAGGTTACCGCACTGGAACCGGAAAATCGCCAGATGACAGCCACGCAGGACTCCATCGACAAAATCTGCATGGCCTTCGCAGAAGTCATCGATGCCAAATCGCCATTCACCTATCGCCATTCCAATGGCGTCGCGGAGACGGCCGTGGAGATCGGCCAGTGGCTCGGCATGAATTCCAAGAGCCTCAAGCTGCTCCGGCGAGCTGCGCTGTTGCACGACATCGGCAAATTGAGCGTTCCCAACTCGGTCCTGGAAAAGCCCGCGAAGCTGACCTCTGATGAGTGGACGGTGGTCAAGGCCCACCCGTACTACACGTTTGAGATTCTCAACAAAATTCCCGGATTCGAGCGGCTCAGCCAGGATGCCGCCGCGCATCACGAAAAACTGGATGGATCCGGTTACTGGCGCGGCTGGGGGTCGGAACAGCTTTCCCGATTCGCGCGGATCCTGGCGGTGGCGGACATTTTCGATGCGCTTCATGCCAAGCGTCCCTACCGGGACGGAATGCCCTTGGAAAAAGTTTTTCAAATGTTGCGCAACGACGCGCCGCACGCGCTCGATTTGCCGTGCGTCGAGGCGCTGATCGCTTCCAAAACAAATTCCGAACCGTTGGCTTTCGGCCAGCCGGAAAATGCAGTCGCAAAATAAAGATAAAAAAGGAGCACTCACAAAATGAAGTTCCGCAGAAACCTTTCCCTGTTCATTATTCTATTTGCCTTCTTCGCGGTATCAGCCTCCGCACAGGATTTTTACTGGAGTTCGGCGAGCACCCGATCGTTGGCCCTTGGCGGGGTTTACGTCCCGTCCACTTCGGACGCCATCGGCGCTCTTACCACCAACCCGGCGGGATTGACCTATCTCAGCAGCCCGACGGTCGATCTGAGCATGTCCGCCGTTTTTGCGCGCGGCTCGTTCAGTAATTCGGTAAACAGCAACAGCCCGATGACCACCGCGCCGGGTGTCATCCCGTACGGCGCGTTCGGCATGCCGATCGGCAAGTCGCACTTCAGCTTCGGCGCCGGATTTGCGCCGGACCTGGTCTCGGTTTCGGACTGGCGCTACGTGGATGCTCCCGGATTTGCCGGGGTCACCTACGGGATGCAGGAAAATAAATCAGCGATTCTGGCGGGCCGCGCCATGGTTGGCCTGAGTTATGCATTCAACCACAAGCTCTCCGTCGGCGTGACCGCGGGCGCCGATTACAACTCCAATACTCTTCATGCCCCTTACATCTTCCAGAGCCAGCCGACGCTGGCGGGCGCGAAAACCCTGCTCGACCTGCACACCTACGGCACCGGCTGGAACATGAGCGTTGGCGCCATGTTTGAGCCCACCAAGAACGTGGATTTGGGAGTGGCCTGGAAGTCGCACACCGTGATCGTCACCAACGGCCTGGCTTCTGGCAATGCCAGCGCACTGTTCACTGCGTTGGGGGCGAACGCGCCTTCCAACTTTAGCTACAACGCTTCGGTGAAGAATATTCTGCCGCAGTCGGTGAATGCCAACGTCGCCTGGCACGTCAACCCGCGCTGGACGCTCGTGTTCCAGACGGATTGGGTGAACTGGAGCAACGCCTTCGTGAATTTGCCGGTCACGCTGACCAACGGCTCGAACGCCGTCATCAACAGCGTGGCGGGTTCCTCGACGCTCGTCGATGGCGTGCCCTTGAACTGGAAGGATCAATACTCCTTCCACGGCGGCGTGGAGCGCCTCTTGACCGAAAGCCTGTCGGTCCGCTTCGGCTATGCGCATGGAAATGACCCGGTCCCCAGCGGCACTCTGACGCCGATGACCGCGGCCATCATGACCAACCAACTCTCCACCGGCTTGGCCTATCACCTGGGACGCTCGCGCCTGGACTTTGCCTACACGTTCGATCCCATCTCCCAGCAGCAGGTGGGGCAGAGCAACCTGCTCGCCGGCGAATACAACAACAGCACCGATCGAGTCGGACTGCAGTCCCTCTCGCTCGGGTACACGTTCCAATTCTAAGCACGCCGCGGCGGTTGCGAGCAGCGACGCAACCGCACTGGCAAGAAAGTTTGCAGTACAGAAACCGGGGAGCACCGAGGCTCCCCGGTTTTATTTTTTGGGTTGCCATGGCCCTCATTGTGGTCTATGCTTTCCCTAGGAGATTTCTATGGCAACACTATACGTCGAAAACGTCCCCGACGATCTCTATGAAGCGCTCCGCAGCCGCGCCAAGGCCCGCCGCCGTTCCATCGCCGCGGAAGTCCTGGCCCTGCTCGAAGAAAACGTCCCCACGGCGAAGGAATTGAAGGCCAGGCAAGACTTGGTCGGCAAGATCATTCGATTGCGAGCGAAAGAAGTGGCCGCAGGTCGGGTGTTTCCCTCGTCGGAAGAAATGATCCGTGAGGACCGCGAGCGGTGAGCCTGATCGTGCTGGATGCCAGCGTCGCCGTAAAGTGGTTCTTGCCGGAGAGTGTCGAAATGCTGGCGACTGAAGCCCTTGCCCTGCTGGATCGGTTCGGGAAAAATGAAATCCTGATCACTGTTCCCGATTTGTTTTGGGTGGAATTTACAAGCGTGCTCTGGAAGGCGATTCGGCGGGGCAACTTTCCGAAAGATTCGGCGGACGCTGCGCTCGCATCCCTGAAGCGATTCGATTTCCCCACCGTTCCCTCGCTGAAATTGTTGGACAATGCGTTCCAAATCGCAGCGGATCATGGACGAACCGTGTATGACTGCCTCTACGTCGCCCTTGCCATTCAAACCAACGCGCAACTCATTACTGCGGACGAGCGGCTAGCGAATGCACTCGCCGCGCGTTTTCCGGTCAAGTGGCTTGGGGCGGTATAGAAGCGGGATGCCAAGACAGCGCGTCACGAAAAAATCATAAGCGGAAAAGACCGACTATGAGGAGCGCAAAACCCGCGATCAGGCAAGGCCACTTCAGTTAGACTGGCCACGGAGACCATCCGTATTGTTCTCGCAACCTCATGTACTTTACCGGAAGCGCCCAATCGGACGGGCTCGTGAATAGGGATGGGTCTTATATCCAATTTCACGCATCTTCAATTGGACGTGGACAAATAGCACTGCGAAGGCGTCAACGAGTACAAATCCCAGGACTTCGAGCGGAAATCGTCGGGCCATTTCAAATACTTGCAGACGGTACTGACTCCGGGAATTTGTCTCACGCGGTGGCGGACTTGAACGATTCCACTTTTTCCACTTGGCCGGCGGCGTAGCGATAGCGCTCGATGGCCATGGTTTCGATTCCCTGGCGGATAAGCGCTTCGATGTCCAGCGCGCTTTCGGCCTGGTCGAGTTCGGCGACGGAGGCGTGCAGCGCGGGGTTGCGCGGGAGGAAGATGGGGCAGCAATCGTGGAAGGGTTCGGCGGAGATGTCGTGCGTGCCGATTTTGCGCGCGGCATCCATGATTTCGATTTTGTCGTCGCCGGCGAGCGGGCGGTAGAGCGGCATGCGCACGGCGGCCCCTACGGCGGCCATATTGTGCAGCGTTTGCGAAGCGACCTGCGCGAGGCTATCTCCCGTGATGAGCCCGAGAGCGCGGTTCGAGCGCGCGATGCGCTCGGCGATGCGCAGCATCATCCGCCGATAAAGCAAAATGCGAAATTCCTCCGGCGCGCGCGCCACGATTTCCCGCTGGATCGGCTCGAACGGCACGAGGTAAAGCTTCGCTGAAAATTGCCACGGGACCAGGCGCTTCACCAGTTCCCGCGCCACGTGCACCGAGGACTCGCCCGGCCGCGCCCCGCCGCCCCAGAAGTGCGCGAAATTCAAGTGCGCGCCGCGCTTCATCATTTTGTGCGCCGCTACGGCGGAGTCGAACCCACCTGAAAGCAAACACGTCATGCGCCCGGCCGTGTTTGGAGGAAGTCCTCCCGCGCCGGAAATTTTTCGCGCATACACCAGCAGCGAAGGGCCGGGTGGAATTTCAATGCGGCAAGTTAAATCGGGATCGTTGAGTTTCACGCGAGCCTCGCGGCCGCAGGCGCGCAATTGATCCACCAGATATTGGCCGACGGAAACATCGATGTCGACCGAGCCGTGCGGGAAAGATTTGTCGCTGCGTTTGGCGCGCACTGCAAACGTTTCAAATTTCTCGCCGCGAATTTCTTCCCACGCCGCGCGCCCCAGCGCGGCGAGATCGTGCTCGCCTCCGCGCGGAACCACTCGCGCCACGGCATAAAATGCCACGCCGAACACGCGTTCGATGCGCGCGACCGCTTCTTCCGCCGAAGCGCCTTCTCCGAATTCCACGAGCAGACGGTCGCCTGGCCGCAGAATCCGCTCGACAGGCAAGCCTTCGAGCGCGCGTTTCAGCGCCATGTGCAGCTTACTCAGAAAGAAGCGGCGGTTTCCGCCCTTGAGCCAAAGCTCGTGATAGTGAACGACGATGATGAGTTTCGACTTTTCCACAGGTTCCCCGGAGGACGGTCGGATTCGCCCAGTATACCAGCCGCGCGCGACGATTGCCCAACGCAGTGAGCGTTTAAAACCGGCGCCCGGCGCGCCGAGCCGTCGCAAGGGCAATGCCCACAGTCAGTTGGCAGCTTGTCCGGAGTGAATAGTCTTGGTCTGGACGCCGGCCAATCCGTTCGAAAAAACCGCGGTGTCCATCCGGTACACGCCATTCCACCTTACATGATAATCTCTCTTTCGTAACGCATCTGAAACATTCCTTAGTCTATTGTGGACGCCGCTTGGGTTGTGACGTATACCCGAGTGCAGGCCACTGCAAAACCCCGATCTAAAGGGGCGGGCCACGGGAAGCGACCGCAAAGGTGTTTGGCGCATCTGATGAGTAGCGACTCAGAGCGTCCTGGGTCCCCGAGACGCGGGAGCGAGCGATGTGGGACAAGAACGATTGGCATCAGTTCTTCGCAATCGCAAACAAGCCCTGGCAACGGCGCCGTCCACCTCGCCCGGTCTATCCGAGCGGCACAAAGCGTGTGCTTCCCGCCGTTGGTTTTAGTCTCTCCGAACTCGACGATGCAGGGATCAACATGGAAGCCGCGGAGCAACTGGGCTTGCCCGTCGACGCAGCACGGATCGGCGCCTATGGCCCGAACGTTTCAGCGCTGCGCGAATTTGTGCGTTCCGCGCGCCAACCCGGAAAATTGGGATAGTTCGTCGTTATCCTCGCAAAACCTTTGTTTTCAGTAGCGCAGGATTTAGCCTGTGGGGGTCCGTCCTTGCGAGGACTAAACCCCACAAGCTGAAGCCCGTGTCACTGGACCCCGGAAGTGGAACCCTTTCTGGTTCCTTCCGCATCGAATGGCCTTGCAGCAAGCCCTACGGTCCCGGGATTAATCAAGTCACCTAGATTCTGGGCCGTGCTACTTGACGGGAGGAAAAGTTCCGGTAAACTTCCCTTTCTGTCTCTGGACCCTGATGCAGACTGTATCCAACACGACCCTGCTGACCGCCGCCAACGCGGCGGACGAATCCCAGCACGACTTCGACTTCCCGCAGCGCGAGGCGGCTTTCTTCTATGGCCTTTTTCTGCGCGGGCATTCCGCGGAAGAGTTGCGGCGGGATATCGAAGTGCCGCCCGCGGTGCTGCGGAAGTGGCATCGCGAATCCGAGCGCGATCCCACGCTGCGTGACGTCTTCACGCGCATGGTTGATTACCGCCGCCACGTCCTCGCCATTTTCGAGGCGCTCGTCGACACCGAATCGCGCCCCCAGCTCTTGCAGTAAAATTCCAGACGACGATCGCATTTTGCAGGCCCTGGTGGCGCACGCTTCAGCCTGTCGAGTTTCGTTCTTACAAAGATTAAAACCCACAGGCTGAAGCGTGCGCCACTTGCGACCGTGTTAGACTTTGCCGGAGCCTTGCAGAATGCTGGACCGCGAACGATCCGCAATTCGTGACCTTCATCTGAACTGGATTGATTTGATCTGGTTGGTCTTTCTGGGCGGCCTGGCGCTTCTCCCGCCTCTCGACGAAATCCACAAACAACTGATCCTGTTCTTGATTTTTGTGGTTCAGCTTCTCGAGGGTTGGGTGGTCGCGCGTTTGCCGGCGCGAGGTCCCGCTTACAGCGTTCTCATCAAGATTTTGCTGGCCACGCTCTTGCTCGATCACACGGGCGAGATCGGAATCAACAGCAGTTATTTTCCCATCTATTTCCTGCCTGTGGTGAGCGCCGCAATCTACTTCGGGACGCTCGGCGCGCTGGTTTGGACCACCATTTCCTCGCTTGCTTACTTGTCGCTATTGTTCCCGGCGCTGCAGGAAGTGGATGTGACGCCCGAGGGGAAGGGCATCCTCGCCATCCGCGTGCTTTTCTTCTATATCGCGGCGATCCTGGTCAACCGCTTTGCCGTGGAAAACCGGCGGCAGGTGCAGCGGTTGCAGGATCTTTCGGACAAATTGGAAGAAACGAATCGCCAGTTGCGCCGCGCCGAAGCCGGCGCGCGTCGCGCCGAGCGCCTGGCCGCGCTGGGGCAACTTTCCGCCGGCCTGGCGCACGAAATCCGCAATCCGCTGGGCGTCATCAAAGGCTCGGCGGACATGCTCAACAGAAAAGTTGCGGGATCGGAGCCGCTGGTGGCGGAGCTGGCCGGGTACATTTCTTCCGAGGTGAACCGGCTGAACGCGCTGGTCGTGCGATTCCTCGATTTCGCGCGTCCCTCGAACCTCGAATTGCGTCCCGAGCGGATTTCCGAAATCGTCGATCGCGCCGTGGAAGCCGCCAGCGCATCCATCCCAAATTCAGGAGTGAAAATCGAGCGCCACTACGCTCCGAACCTGCCCGAAATTCCCGCCGACCCTCAACTCTGCGAGCAGGTATTCGTCAATCTGATCACCAACGGCATGCAGGCCATGCTGGCGCAGGAAGACTCATCGGAGAAAACGCTGCGCCTGTCGATTGGGCCCGAATCCTCGCACGGCGAATCGGGCGTCGGAGTGATTGTCGAAGACACCGGCCCCGGCGTGCCGCCCGAATTGCGCGAGCAGATCTTCAATCCATTTTTTACCTCGAAGAAAGATGGAGTGGGTCTGGGGCTTTCCATTGTCGCAAAAATCGTGGACGACCATCGCGGCTCGATTCGTTTGGAGAACAACACGCCGCACGGCGCGCGCTTCCACGTGTTTTTTCCGCAGGCGGCACAGTAGAACAATCTCAAGAGCCTTTGTGGCAACTCGATTTCCAACACGCCAGCGGCTAAAGAGGCTGCGGAAAAAAGGTAGTTTACTGTCATCCCGAGCGAAGCGAGGGATCTGCTTTTTCGCCAATCCCAAGAAAAAAGCAGATTCCTCGGGCAAACCGCGCCCTCGGAATGACACTTTTGAAATTTTTCCGCAACCTGTAAAGCCGTGCCCTACAAAGATTTGGCATTTGCCACCGAGGCCCTCAAGCCCCCACTTCCAATGTTTCCCTAGCGCTCGCGTTTCGCGGTGCGGCGCTCCTGGTCGAGCAGGGATCGCTTGCGCTCGAGGCCCCAGCGGTAGCCGCCGAGCGTACCGTCAGTGCGCACCACGCGGTGGCAGGGAACCACAATCGCCGCCGGATTTGTAGCGCAGGCGCGGGCCACGGCGCGGATCGCGCTGGGCTGGCCGATTGAGCGCGCCACCTCGGAGTACGTTCGCGTAGCACCGGGCGGGATGGACCGCAACGCTTCCCAGACGCGCCGCTGGAACGCGGTAGCCACCACATCCGTGGGCAAGTCCAACCGGGGATTCGTGCCGGCCAGGTGCCGCACAATCGCGCGCACCCACTTTGAATGCTCCCCCGAGCCGCGCTGGATTTCCGCATGGGGATATTCCTTGCGCAAGGCAGCGGCGAGATCGGCATCGCGTTCGCCCAGATATATGGCGGAGATGCCGCGTTCCGTTGCGGCGACGAGCACGCGCCCCAGGGAACACGGCGCAATCGTATAGGAGATGTTCATCCCGCGTCCCCCTCGACGGTACGTCGCCGGAGTCATGCCCAGTTGCGCGTCAGACTTCTCATAAAGGCGGCTTGTGGAGCCGTAAGAAACCTCATGAAGTGCTGTGGTCACGTCTTTCCCCTTTCGTAATTCGGATTTGAACCGCGACACGCGGAGCGCATCCGCATATTGCCGCGGTGAAATTCCCATCGCCTGCCGGAACGTGCGCTGCAGGTGGGCGGCGCTCAGACCTGTGCGTTCCGCTAGTTCTTGAAGAGAAACTGAATCGTCCGGGCGGCTTTCGATTTCACTGCACACGCGCCGAATCAGATCCGCTTGCGGGCTGCCGCGCGCCTGGCGAGGATGGCAACGCCGGCAGGCTCGAAATCCAGCCCGCTCCGCCGCTTCCGGCTGAACGAAAAGCAATATTTGCCTGGTGCGCGGGCGGCGCGATGGGCAAGAAGGCCGGCAGTAGACGCCGGTCGAGCGGACCGCGTAGACAAATGCGCCATCCATTCGCGAGTCATGCAGGGCGACTGCGGCAAGGCATCTTCTCCGCGCGAGCGCGGGAATTGCGGGCAAGAGCGGGTTGGGCAGAGTCGACATTGGCTGTCTGGTTCCTTCCCAACCACAATATCCAAAACCATTCCCGCGGCGCTATCCGAATTTTGCGGTCAAACTAACTTTTTTTCGGCGGCCCTTCGATTCCCGGGAGAGGGGCCTGGGAACGGCTTTTCCAGGGAGTTTGTATTAGGACAACACGGGAGGGAACCTGAATTGACGCGGTTAGGTGGGGCAGAAGATAGTGTCCACGAGCAGTGCCAGAGGCGTACGTATCTGAGGGAGACCTATGCGCATTGTTCGAAATCAGAAGCTTATGGACCAATCTAATTCCAGCCGCGGCAATGCCGCCGTCGAAGAATTGCCGGCCCGCTCGGCAACTTCGGTTGCCGACCCGCCTTCGTGGACGACGCGAGCCCAGCCGAAAGGCATTGCCCGGGTTCCCACCCATGCCATTCGCCCGCCTGAAGAACGGCGGGCTTACGCTCGAGCCAAGCTCAGCTTGCCGCTGCGCGTGAAGCGCATCGCAGGCCAGCGCGAGCGGGCGGGGGATCCGTTGAGAACAACCAACATCAGTTCCAGCGGAGTGCTCTTCTTCTGCCCTCAGCGGATTGAGCCGGGGACGCCGATTGCGATCGAGGTCTGCCTGGTGGACCGGCCATTTGGCCGGGGCACCGTGAAAATGACGACCGAGGCGCATATCGTGCGCACCGAACCCGCTTCGCGCCCCGGTTGGCACTCTCTGGCAGCCACCTTCGACGACATTACATTTCACCGGGAAGAGTCGCTGCCGTCCCGCTTCCTGCGCCGTTAGCTCCAGTAGGATAGCCACTCTTGACTGTTCGCTTTTCCTTGAGAAAGCCTCTGCGGGACAGCCAAGAGTGGCTGTCCTACTAAAATCCCGCCCAACTGTAATTCAGCCAGCCGCCAATTCCGTGTTACTTTGCTCTCTACGATATTAAGCAGGGCTTTTCAATTTTTAACTGCGGCCACGCTGTTGTGACGACAACAAAAAAACAAAACTCGATTGAATATGTTTTGTTCGACTGGGACGGGACGCTGCTGGATTCGTTCGAGGCGGACGCCAATGCCTACATGCTGATGTTCGGCGCCCTCGGGATGCGCTGGAGCATGGCGGAGTTGAAGCGCCATTATTCGCCCAACTGGCACCGCGTGTACCGCGCCGCGCGTCTCCCTCGCGCCAAATGGGAAGAGGCCGACCGGCTGTGGAGATTTTTCTACCGCCAGCAGCAACCGAAGCTGCAGCCCGGCGCGCTGCGAGTTCTGAAATTGCTCGACCGTCGCTTCAAGCTGGCGCTGGTGTCGAGCGGGAGCCGCTCGCGCGTGCGCAGGCAATTGAGGGAGCACGATGTTTCGGCGATGTTTCTCACCAAAGTTTGCAATGAGGACGCTCCGCGCCGCAAACCGCATCCCGCGCCGCTGCGGATGGCGCTCGAAAAGCTCCGCGCCCTGCCCCAAACCAGCGTGTATATCGGCGACGCCCCCGAGGATATCGAAATGGCGCATCGCGCCGGCGTGCGCGCTATCGGCGTGCTCGGGGGCTCGCCGGTCCCGGAGCGGCTGCGCGCCGCTTCTCCCGACGCCCTCATCGAAACGATTCGTGATTTGCCAGGTTTGATGAAGACTTTCTAACAAGGTCTTTGTGGAACACGCTTTAAGCCTGTTTGGGTTGCGTCTCGCCCATACGAAAACCAAACAGGCTGGAGCGTGTTCCACTGGCGGCGCTACGCCAGATCCTCCGCGCGGATCGGCAGGCGGCGGATGCGCTTGCCGGTCGCGGCGAAGATCGCGTTGCACAGCGCCGGGACCAAGGGAGGCACGGCCAGTTCGCCCGATCCGGTGGGTTTTTCTTCGCTGGGGACAATGTACGTTTCGATGACGGGCATGGCGTCCATACGCAGGACCTGATAGTTGTTGAAGTTGGTCTGCTCGACGCGGCCTTTAGAGATCGAGATCTCGCCGTACAGTGCCGACGAAAGTCCGTACACGATCGCGCTCTCACTTTGCATGACGATATTGGCTGGATTCACCACGCGGCCAACGTCCACCGCGCAAACCACTCTGTGCACCTTCACCGATCGCGCTTTGCGGTCCACGGAAATTTCCACCACCTGCGCGGCGTAACTCTGAAACGCTTCGAGTACTGCAATGCCGCGATAGCGGCCCGCGGGCATGGGCTTATCCCATCCCGCCTTTTGCGCGGCGAGTTCGAGGACACCATGGAGGCGCGGGGCCTTGTCGAGCAAATGGCGGCGGAATTCATACGGGTCCTTCTTGCCGGCGACTGCCAGCTCATCCATGAAACATTCGCTGAAAAAGCCGTTCTGCGAAGCTCCCACCGAACGCCAAAAGCCGACTGGAATGCCCGGCTCGGTCCGCACGTAATCCACCTGAATATTGGGAATCGAGTACGGCAGATTGGCGACGCCCTCGACGCTGGTCGGATCGAGATTGTTTTTCGTGCTGCCGGGAAACCACGCTTCCATGATCGAAGAACAGGCGATGCGCGTCGTCCAGGCCACCGGCCAGCCATCGGGGCCGATTCCAGCGGATAGCTTGGCGTAGGACGCAGGCCGGTAGTAATCGTGCTGCATGTCATCCTCGCGCGACCATGTCAGTTTCACCGGCTTGCCAATCGCTTTGGATGTTTCCACCGCCTCGATCACAAAGTCGGTTCCGGCCTTGCGCCCGAAGCCGCCGCCGAGGTACGTCGTGTGGATGAATGCGTTTTCCGGTTTCAGTCCGCAAATCTTGGCCGCGGTGCCCTGCGCCATGGTCTGAAATTGCGTGGGCGCCCATACGTCCACGCGGTCCGCGCGAACATCGGCGGTGCAGTTGATCGGCTCCATGGTGGCGTGCGCCAGGTAGGGAGCTTCGTAGACCGCGTCGATTTTCTGCGCGGCGCCATTCAGGGCGGACGCGGCGTCGCCTTCCTTGCGCGCTTCCGCGCCGGTTTTCGACATTTGATCCGCGAAGAGCTTGCTGATGCTCTCGCTGCTGGCTGACGCGTTCGGTCCTTCTTCCCACTTCACGTCCAGCACGCGCCGCCCCTGCATCGCCGACCAGGTGTTGTCGGCGACGACCGCAATCCCGCGAGAGATTTCCACGACATTCTTGACGCCGGGAACGGCCTTGGCTTTCGTGGCGTCAAAACTGGGGGCCTTTCCGCCAAACACCGGGCATCGCGCCACCACGGCGTAGAGCATTTCCGGCCGCCGCACGTCAATCCCAAATTCCGCGCGGCCGTTCACTTTGTCCGGCGTGTCCAGGCGCTTGGTGGGCTTTCCGACGATGCGGTACTGTTTCGGATCCTTGAGCGGCACATCCTGCGGAACGGGAAGCATCGCCGCGGCCGCGGCCACGCTGCCATACGTGAGTTTGCGTTTCGTGGCATCGTGGAAGATGACTCCGTTTTCCGTGCGGCAGGCGGACTTGTCGACTTTCCATTGCGTCGCCGCAGCCTGCAGCAGCATGTCGCGCGCAGCCGCCCCGGCTTTGCGCATCGGGTCCCACGAGGACCGCACGCTGGAGCTGCCGCCCGTGCCCTGCATGCCAAACGCGGGATTAAAATATTCCTTGGCGGCGGGGGCGAATTCCGTGTGAATTTTTTTCCAGTCGCAATCCAGCTCTTCGGCCGCGATCATGCACAGCGCCGTCAGGATTCCCTGGCCCATTTCCGACTTGTCGATCATGATTTTTACGGAGTCATCGGGAGAGATGAGCATCCACGCGTTTAATGAGGCTGGTGCTGCGCCCGCCGGAGCCGCCGCAAGCGCTTCAATGCGTCCGGGCAAATAGAATCCGACGATCAGGCTGGCAGCGCCGGCCATGCCCGTCTTCAGAAAACCGCGGCGGTCAATGCCTGTCATTGTTCCAGCGCTCATACCGCACCTCCCACTTCCACGGGCTGTCGATCCAGCGCGTCTTCCGTATCCTTGGGCCGGGAAGGTTGCGCCGATGCCTTCTGCAATTCCGCGGCGCGGTGCACGGCCTGGCGAATGCGTTGATAGGTGCCGCAGCGGCAGATATTTCCCTTCATCGCGTCGTCGATGTCCGAGTCGCTCGGTTTCGGCTTCTGCGCCAGCAGCGCCGAGGCGGACATGATTTGTCCGGACTGGCAATAGCCGCATTGCGGCACGTCCACTTCGATCCAGGCGCGCTGCACCGGGTGGCTGCGGTCGGGAGAAAGTCCCTCGATGGTCGTGACTTTTTTCCCGGCTACGGATGAGACGGGAGTGATGCAGGAGCGGGTGGCCTCGCCGTCGATGTGCACGGTGCAGGCGCCGCACAGGGCCATGCCGCAGCCGAACTTCGTGCCGGTCATGCCCAGCGTATCCCGCAAGACCCATAAGAGCGGCATATTCGCTGGAACATCCACTGATTGCGGCTTTCCGTTAACTATGAATTGAATCGCCATGCGAGTCCTCCGCGGAAGAAATGCTGATTGCAGCGCCGGCCCTGTGCCCCCAAGTTGGAAGTGGGACCATAGGCCGGCATTTGCTCGGATGTATGTTACTGCAAATTCGGGCTGCGGGGAGGCGTAATGTGAGGGGCGGGGGCTAGAGAGTTTGCTGAGAGGCTCAAGTGGCGCGGGCTTCAGCCTGCAGGTTTTGACTCTTGCAAGGACCAACCCCCGCAGGCTGAAGCCCGCGCCACTCAACCCACAATCGAAATCATTTTTAGGATGTGGAAGCCCACTGCTTCGTCTCCGGCGACCTGCACGTGTGTCCTGGATTCCTCAAAGGCAATCCCCTTTGTGAAGATGCGCCAGGCAATGTCCTGCGGGATCGTGGTCTGCGAAATTTTTTCTCCGACCGGTGAGGCGATCAAGGTCCACGCGTCGCCCTCGCGGAACAGATGCCAGCTTCCGCCGCATTCGCCGGAAATATTGAATTGCGCGAGGGATCCGGGCTTGGCGGCAACATTTCGATAGGCGTATGGCAGCGCGCGCATAAAACAGTCCAGAACAGGAAAGTAAAATTCCCGCGTCATGATGCCGGGCTTTTGGACGGCAAGGCGAATCTGCTGTTGATGGTGCCAGCGCTCGGTGAATTCGCGCGCCGTGTCAAACCAGTTGGCGGACTCTTCCTCGCCCGCCCAACTCACGGGAAACATGGCACGGGAAAACGGATCAAGCGCCTGGTGGTATTCCGCGCTCTCTCGCGAGGCTGTTTCCATTTTCGAGATCAATTCGTCAGGAGGCAACCGGTCATACTTGCGGACGCCTTCCGCGTTGAGGGAATTGATGAGCGTGACGAGCCTGGCGGGAGACAGTTTCTTCGAGTTTTCTGACTTGTAATCGTGCCGGGCCGCGGCCAGTTTGCGGATTTGCGTGTCAAGCAGATGCGCCGCGACATCCTTCACTTTCCATTTTGGAGCGAGGGTTTGCCTCTCCCAATCTTCCGCCTTGAGCGAGCGGAGAAGCTCGATCAGCTTCGCTTCCAGCTTCGGAAAAAGGTGCGCAGTGAATATCGGTTGCAACGCTTCGCCCGCGGCGTCCATTCCACTATTTTATTTTGCTTGCGCCGAATTTCCTTATTTCTTTTCTTCGGGGACTTCCTGCTCCTCCAGAATCGACGCGGCGGCGGCGATTTTATCGCCCTCTTCGAGGCGCAGCAGGCGCACGCCTTGCGTCGAGCGGCCCGCTTCGCGGATTTCGTTGGCGTGGACGCGGATCACCTTGCCGTATTCGGTGATGATCATGACGTCGGATTCCTCGGCCACCTGCAGGGCCGCGACCACCGGGCCGTTGCGGTCGGTGGATTTCAGGTTGATCACGCCCTTGCCGCCGCGCGAGGTGATGCGGTACTCGGCGAGCGGCGTGCGCTTTCCGAAGCCCTTCTCGGAAACCGTCAGCATGAGGGTGGTGAGAGAATCCTTGATCGCCTCGTTCTCGATTTCATCGAGATTCTGCGTCTCCGACTTCGTTTCTTTCTTGATGATTTCAAAATCGGGCTGCACGGGCTCCATGCCCACGAGGTAATCGCCCTTGGCGAGGTCCATTCCGTTCACGCCGCCGGCGTTGCGGCCCATCGAGCGCACTTCGGTTTCGCGGAACAGGATGGCCTGGCCGTCATGGCTGGCGAGGAAAATCATTTTTTTGCCGTCGGTGAGGTGCGCGCCGATCAGCTCGTCGTCCTTTTCGAGGTTGATGGCGATGATGCCGGTCGAGCGCGGGTTCGAGAATTCGTTGAGCGCTGTTTTCTTCACCGTGCCGGTCTTCGTGGCGAAAAAGAGGAACGTGCCTTCCTCTTCCAGATTGCGCGCCGAAACGACGGCGGTGAGGTGCTCGTCCTCCTGGAATTTCACCAGGTTGGAAATCGCCTTGCCGCGCGTGGCCGCCGCGGCTTCGGGAATCTCATACACCTTGAGCCAATACACGCGGCCCTTGGAGCTGAAGAGCAGGATGTAGCTGTGGGCCGAGGCGACGAACAGGTACTCGACGAAATCCTCGTCGCGCGTTTTCGCGCCAATGCGGCCTTTTCCGCCGCGGGACTGGTGACGGTACACGTCCACCGGCGTGCGCTTGATGTAGCCCGCGTGGCTGACGGTGATGGCCATGTCCACGTCGGCGATCAGGTCTTCGAGCTTGATCTCCTCGACGTTCTCCACGATCTCGGTGCGGCGCGGGTCCGCGTAATCCTTTTGCACCTCGCGCAGCTCCTTCACGATCATGCCCTTCAGCTTCTTTTCGCTGGCCAGAATTTCCTTCAGCTCGGCGATCAGCGCCTGGATCTGCTTCAATTCCTCGATGATTTTTTCGCGCTCCATCTGCGTCAGGCGGTGCAATTGCAGATCGAGAATGGCCTGCGCCTGGCGTTCGGTGAACCGCCAGGTTTCCATCAAGCCTTCGCGCGCTTCCTTCGGCGATTTGCTGCGGCGGATCAGCTTGATGACGTCGTCGAGATGTTCGAGGGCCTTCTTGAAGCCGAGCAGGATGTGCTCGCGCTCCTCGGCCTTGCGCAGCTCGAATTGCGTGCGCCGCCGCACCACCTCCACACGGTGGTCGATGAACAGCTTCAGCATCGCCACGAGGCCCAGCTCGCGCGGCTGCCCGCCCACAATCGACAGCAGGATCATGCCGAACGATTCCTGCATCTGCGTGTGCTTGTAGAGGTGGTTGAGAATCAGCTTGGGCTCTTCGCCGCGCTTGATCTCGACCACCACGCGCATGCCTTCGCGGTCGGATTCGTCGCGCACGTCGGCGATGCCCTCGATCTTTTTCGTCTGCACCAGTTCGGCGATGCGCTCGATCAGGCGCGACTTGTTCACCTGGTAGGGAATTTCAGTGATGACGATGTTCTCGCGGTCCTTGCCGACGCTTTCAATCGCGGCTTTGGCGCGCATGGTGAAGCTGCCGCGCCCGGTCTTGTAGGCGGAAAGAATTCCTTCGGCGCCGGAAATGTATCCGCCGGTGGGGAAGTCCGGGCCGGGCACGAGCTTCATCACTTCCTTTAGCGACGTGTCCGGCTTGTCGATCAGCACCACTGTGGCGTCGATGATTTCGCCCAGGTTGTGCGGCGGGATGTTCGTGGCCATGCCCACGGCGATGCCGCTCGCTCCGTTCACCAGCAAATTCGGAATTTTCGACGGCAGGACCACAGGCTCTTCGCGCGTCTGATCGAAATTGGGGATGAAGTCCACCGTCTCTTTTTCAAGATCGGAGAGCATTTCTTCCGTGATTTTCGCGAGGCGCGCTTCGGTGTACCGCATCGCCGCGGGCGGATCGCCGTCGACCGAGCCGTAGTTCCCCTGCCCGTCGATCAGCGGGTAGCGCATGTTGAAGGATTGCGCCAGGCGCACCAGCGTCGGATAAATGACCGCCTCGCCGTGCGGGTGGTAATTGCCCGAAGTGTCGCCGCAAATTTTCGCGCACTTGCGGTAGCCGCGATTCGACGCGAGACCGAGGTCGTTCATCGCGACCAAGATGCGCCGCTGCACCGGCTTCAAGCCGTCGCGCACATCGGGAATCGCCCGCGCCACGATCACGCTCATCGCGTAATCGAGGTACGACTTCTTCATCTCGGCCTCAATTTCAACCGGAATCATGTGTGACTGTTTAGGTTCGTCCGCCATCGATCCGTCCTTCAGTTGTCGTCTATCGCTTCGTCACCCGCAAGGCGATGTAATCTTTCACGGCGTCAAAGGCAGCCGCCGTGTTCAGGAAGCGCTGCGAGCCAAAAACCGTTTCGAGCTCCGCCAGCAAGGAGTCGCGGTCGCCTTCATTGGCGCACTCAACGGCCACACCGCGCACCACATCCGGTGCCGCCGTCGGCGTCGCGCGGAATTCCGAGCATGAAAGCCCGCGCAATCCAGGCAATGTCGTCCAACTTAATTGGTAGAGCATTTCCCCCAAAGTCGTGTGATGGTTTGTGGGTCGCGGCTTCAGCCGCGACATTAGCCAGCCAAAGGAAAAAGGGCTTTAGCCCCTGACCTCATCGAAATGGCTAAGGTCGAGCATATATTTCCCATTCGCCGATGAAAAAGCATAATCCTCGGCTCTTTCGACCAATTTTGCCTCTACAGGATTCTGCTCAATGTACCGCTTGCTTCCCCCATATTCTTCAACATCCCTCATCCACCGATCATGGAATCCTGTATGCCAAACGGGAAACTTCTGCGGCCTTTCCTGACCCATCATGTGTGCCGATCCGCCCTTGATCATTTGCATTGCCTTCTCAATTGTTGTTGTCTCGCCCGGCGTCAGCAGCACATGCAAATGGTCCGGCATCAATACAAAAGCATGCAGCTTGTAAAATCCGCGATCCCGGCAACTCACAATCTGTTCGACGACAATATTTGCCAAGGCCGTGTTGATGAAAAGCGGATGCTTTTGCCAGGTATCGGTCGTCACAAAATAGGCGCCCGCCTGATGGACCCGTCGAGCGATCCTTCCCACCTGCGCACCCTCAGGGGCTAAAGCCCGTTGGATTAGGCACTTTATGTCGCGGCTGAAGCCGCGACCCACAAACATTCGACCCAAACATCTTTCCTATAAGTTCCACGCATGCGTCTTTCCAAATTACAACACTAAATATCCAAATTCACTACTTCGAGGGCGTTTTCCTCGATGAACTTGCGGCGGCTCTCCACATTTTCGCCCATCAGCGTCGAGAAAATTTCCTCGGCGGCTGTGGCGTCGTCGAGACGCACTTTGAGCAGGGTGCGCGTTTCGGCGTTCATCGTCGTTTCCCAGAGCTGCTCGGGATTCATTTCGCCGAGGCCTTTGAACCGCGTAATCGTGAATTCTTTTTTCGCGTCTTCGAGGACGTACGCGAGAACGTCCGAGGCCTTTTCCTTCACTTCCTTGTCGCCGTTGCGCGTCACGGTGAAGGGCGGATGATCGAATTCGCTTATCGCGTTCGCCGACGTGCGCAGGCGCTTGTATTCCGGCGTCGAGGCGAAGGCCCAGTTGATTTTTTTGTCGCCGGGGCGCGCCGCATTGCCGGGGATCAGCAGGTCGTAGAGGCTGTGCTCTTCGTCGTAGACAATTTTCGGCTCGATGTCGAGCTTGGCTTTGCCGATGGCTTTGGAGAGTTTTTCGAGGGCTTTCTTGTCCTCGAAATCGGTTTTCTTTTCGAAGTCGCACGCGGCCAAGAGGTCCACGAGCAGCGGCTCACGCAGCTTGCGCGCCATCTTTGCCGCCGCGGAAACGTAGTCTTGCACGCTCAGAAGGAATTTCGTGAGCGCCGCGCCCTGGATCGCGCCGCCTTCCTTGGGTTTCACGACGTGGTCTTCGGTCGCGCGGGACATCAGCTCGTGGTTGAATTCGTCTTCGTCGCGGATGTAGCGGTCCATCTTGCCGCGCTTCACGCGGTACAGCGGCGGTTGCGCGATGTAGATGTGCTCGCGCTTGATGAGCTCGGTCATGTGGCGGAAGAAAAACGTGAGCAGGAGCGTCCGAATGTGGCTGCCGTCCACGTCCGCGTCGGTCATCAGAATAATTTTGTGGTAGCGCAGCTTGGCGATGTCGAAATCGTCCTTGCCGATGCCCGCGCCAAGCGCCGTGATGATGGCGCGGATTTCCTCGTGGCCCAGCATCTTGTCGTAGCGCGCTTTTTCGACGTTGAGGATTTTTCCCTTGAGCGGCAGGATGGCCTGGTACTTGCGGTCGCGCCCGCCCTTGGCCGAGCCGCCTGCCGATTCGCCCTCGACGATGAACAGCTCGCACCGCGCCGGATCGCGCTCCTGGCAATCGGCGAGTTTTCCCGGCAGCCCGCCCGAATCCATGGCGGACTTGCGCCGCGTCAGCTCGCGCGCCTTGCGGGCGGCTTCGCGGGCGCGCGCGGCGTCGATGCATTTTCCCACGATGCGCCGCGCCACGGTCGTGTGCTTGTCGAAATATTCGCCCAGGCGCTCGTTGATCAGCTGCTCGACCGGCCCCTTGATGTCGCTGTTGAGTTTCCCTTTGGTCTGGCCCTCGAACTGCGGCTGCGGCAATTTCACGGAAACGACGGCGACCAGGCCTTCGCGCACGTCATCTCCGGTAATGGAAACTTCGTCCTTCTGCTCCTTCAGCATGTTCGAGGACGAAGCGAAATTGTTGATCGTGCGCGTCAGCGCCGAGCGAAAGCCGGAGAGGTGCGTCCCGCCGTCCACCGTGTTGATCGTGTTGGCGAATGCAAACACATTTTCCGTGTAGCTGTCGTTGTATTGCAGGGCGATTTCGATTTCGACCGTGTCGCGCTTTCCCTCCATGTAAATCGGCGAATCGTGCAGCACCTGCTTGCCCTTGTTCAGGTGCTTGACGAATTCGGCGATGCCTCCGGTGAAACGGAACTCGGCGGATTTATCGCTGCGCTCGTCTGTCAGAGTGATTTTCAATCCCTTGTTAAGGAAGGCGAGCTCGCGCAGGCGCTGCGCCAGAATGTCGTAGCTGTATTTGTGGTCCTCGAAAATCGTGAGATCGGGATGGAACGTAATCTTCGTGCCGGTCTTGCGCGTTTTCCCGGTGACCCTCAGCTTTGCCTTGGGCTTGCCCGCATTGTAGGACTGCTCCCACACTTCGCCGTCGCGCCAAATTTCCAGATCGAGCCAGTCGGACAGCGCGTTCACCACCGAAACGCCGACGCCGTGCAGGCCGCCCGAAACTTTGTAGGTGTCGCTGTCGAATTTTCCGCCCGCGTGCAGCACGGTCATCACGACTTCCGCGGCGGCCCGTTTTTCCGTGGCATGCATGTCCACGGGAATGCCCCGGCCGTTGTCCGTCACCGTTACGCTGTTGTCCTCGTGCACCACCACGTTGATTTCGTCGCAAAATCCCGCGAGGGCTTCGTCGACGGAATTGTCGACGACCTCCCACACCAGGTGATGCAGCCCCATCTCGCCCGTCGAGCCGATATACATTGCCGGGCGTTTGCGCACGGCCTCAATGCCGCCCAGCACCTTGATCGATGCCGCGTCATAGCGGTGCCCCGCTTCGTTGCCAATTGCCGATGCTTTTTCTGCCATGTTGTGCGTGCTCCTGCGGATTCTGCTTGATTGCGGGCTTTTACAAGAGCCCACACCGGGGAAAGGCGCAGTCTTTTAACTTTGTTGGCGGGCTCCCTGAAAAGCCCTCAACGATCGAATCGACCGTTCGCGGCGAGCCGTTCACGGCGAGCCGTTCGCGGCGAGCCGTCACCTTACCCTGTGGCCCTCGGCGGCGTGCATGCCGGGGCTCGAAGGGTTTCTGCTCCATCCCGTCCGGATTCCATTTCAGTCGAAGCGGACGCGGCGAAGACTACTTTCCTCCAGGCCTTTAAGCGTCCCCGTTCACCCTGAACCGCGAGAAGCGGTGAAGGGCATACTCTGGCGCGGGCATGCAAATCAGGGGCGCTGCCAGCCTGGCCGACGTGCCGTACTGGAGGAAACCAAAGAACCGTCTGACCACAAATATTCTACCTTGCCAGACCGTTTTTCTCAAGCTAAAACCGCAAATTCTGGACAGTTTAGTTATTTAGTATCAGTAATTTAGGAGGATTTTGTCGACTGACAATACAACTCGTTCGCTTAGGACGCATTCTGCACGATCTGCCCCTATGCGGAAGGCTTATTTAGGACTTTGAGGCGAGTCTTGCAGCCACGGCTTTATCTGTTCGTTTGATGTAATTTCTCGCAATCTTCGAGAATTCTGGCGTCGTCGGATCATTCAAATCCTCGACCTCCTGAAGATTGTCAAAATCTATTATTTCAACTGCAATTCCTTCTGGGACAGTTTCTTCAACAACGTAAGCCACACCACCACGAACGACAACCAGGATAGTTTTCATTTCTTAATCTCCTCTCTCACGGAGAATTGCGTGCACTCTACGCAATTAACCTCTCAACGCGCTCGGTAATGTCCTTGCCCTAGGAATTCAAGCAAGCCGATGTCACGGAGAACTTGTAGTTGTTGCCTGATTTTGTCCCGCAAGTGACGATTGTGGGGATGAAGTTGGCCGAGAGAATCCTCGGATGCATAAACTTCCGTCAGCGAAAATTCCTTCTTGCCAATAGCACGAACCACTCTTAATACATCGAGCGTCCAACCGCGCTTTTCAACTGCCAGTTCTCCGAGAGGACGAAGCCGAACGTATTGTTGGCGCACGTCAGAGACATTCATTGCGTGTCCACGCGCGACTATGGGAATCTTCGCGTCGCGTGGAATCTGATCCAAAAGGATATTGCAACCCACCCATCCAGCGCGACGCGCATGGGGGCCCAGCGGCTTTCTGCACTCAAGGGCAGAAAGCGAGAAAGCGAAACGGGGAATTAAGATCAAATTTTGAACTTTCCACTCTTCTCGATCGTAGTGGAGGACAAAGAGATTCGGGGTTCTGCTCGTAGCGATTGCACGCCTCATGCCGTCATAGGCCGCATCGGCAAGTCGGCGTGAAAGTGGGCGGCTTTGGCTTTTCATTTGAAAATCAGAATTGCAACTGGGGCAGGCAAAATCTACAACTGGCGTATTGTGCGGAGTTGGTTTCAGTTGATCTGAAGTGCAATTGGGGCAGTACAAGTTATCCAAGCCCCAACTCTCGGTTGCTATGCGGGCGCGCTGCGAAGCGCTCTTGTAGTCATCGAGCCTCTCAGTTGGCAACGCAAATTTCATAAAATCGTGTCACGCAACGGAGTCCCAAGCTGCAAGCTTACATGACCAAGCCTGGAAAACGTGGACTTGGGAAGGCTCGGGGATCAAATCCGCATCGGCATGATGACATATCGGTACCGGTAGGCCTCGTCGGCGAGGGGGCGCATTTGTCCGGCGGATTGTTCGTCTTTTAGTTCCAGGCTGATGGGGCCTTCGGGGGCGGCGGCCAGGAAATCGATCATGTACTGGGCGTTGAAGCCGATGGCGAGGGGTTCGCCTTTGAATTCTTTCTCGATCGTTTCTTTGGCTTCGCCGTATTCGGGGCTGGACGCGGAGATTTCGATGCCTTCGGTGGAGACGGAGAGCTTTACGGCGTGGGAGCGGGTGTCGGCAAGTTGCGCGACGCGCTTGACGGCGTCGTTCAATTCGCCGCGCTCGATCACCACTTTTCTGTTGTTGTCCCGCGGCAGGACGGCTTCGTAATTCGGGAATTGCCCGGTGAGCATTCGCGAAATGAGCAGGCGTTCCCCGGCGCGGAAAAACAAATGGCTCTCGTCGAGCGCGAATTCGATCTCGGCGTCCTCGCCCGCCTCGCTCGCCAGGCGCAGCACTTCCGCCAGCGCCTTCTTGGGGACGAGCGGACGAACTTCCCGGGTCAAGCCCTCGAATTTGTGATCGATCTCGGCCACGGCCAGGCGGTGGCCGTCGGTGGCCACCATGGTGACGGCTTCCGGCTTCAGCAGCAGCAGCGCGCCGTTCAGCGTGTACCGGGACTCTTCGTTCGATATCGCAAAGGCCGTCCTGGCGATTAGCGACGATAATATTTTCGCGGGAATTTTGGCGATCGGATGCGGGAACGAAGGGATCGCAGGGAAATTGTCCTTGGCCATTCCGACCATTTTGTAAGTCTTGCGGTCGGCCAGAATCTGGACCCAATTATTTTCAAGCAGCTTGAAGCGAATGTCGCCCTCGGGCAAGAGGCGCACGAGTTCGAGAAGTTTTTTCGCGGGAATGGTCCCGGCGCCTTCTTTTTTCACCTTGGCTTCGCACGAAGTGCGGATGGAAAGCTCCAGGTCGGTGGCCGTCAGCGTGATGTGATTGCCGGAGGCTTCGCACAGGATATTGCCGAGGATTGGAATGGTGGTTTTCCGCTCGACGACTCCCTGCGTCAGGCTGAGCTCCTGGAGCAGGTCAAACTTCTTCACACTGAATTCCATTGATGGATTTCCTCCGCCGGAAGGCCTGCCCGCCGCAGGCGGGCGCAAACACTACGGCTACTGCGAAGAACCACTGTACCCTGTTTTATAGTAGGGATAAAGACCGTAGTAGTAGCCGTCGCTGTGGAAATGAGGATATCGCGCGCATCGAGAGGCAGGGATGCGTTTGCCCTGTGCATGCGCAAAAATTTATTTTGAGGATTGCGAGGATAATTCGCCGCGAACCGGCGTGGACGCCACAGGGCGCCCAATTTTTTCCTCAACCTCCGCATTTGTTGCACAGGATGAGCACAGCCTTATGCGCAGGATTTCAACATCGGTGGGAGCGTGGTTTTAGTAGCACAGACTTCAGTCTGTGGGGTTCCATCGGAGCTTCCCGAAATTTTGGATTTGAAGGAGATTTTGGTTCCGTGTGGCGAGTCGGTCTTGGCTCTCGGGAACAGCCCG
Source organism: uncultured Acidobacteriota bacterium (assembly GCA_963813185.1). Classification (GTDB taxonomy): domain Bacteria; phylum Acidobacteriota; class Terriglobia; order Acidiferrales; family UBA7541; genus Palsa-360. Next base: position 151,666 of record CAWEYA010000012.1, on the reverse strand, counting down.
GGCTTGCTGACGGAAATCCACAGACTGAAGTCTGTGCTACCAAAGCCACTTGTATCAGCCGAACGAATCCATCAGCTTGTTGATCGTCCGGTTCAGGTCTTTATCGCTGCGGCGCAGCGCGTCAATCTTGTTGATCGAATGCAGGACTGTGGTGTGGTGCTTGCCGCCGAATTGTCGGCCGATCTCCGGAAGCGAAGCCGAGGTGAGCTGCTTCACCAGGTACATCGCGACCTGCCGCGGAAACGCAATCGCTTTGGTGTTCGAGCGCACTTTCAAATCCTGCTCGCGCAAGCCAAACTGCTCGCCCACTTTTTTCTGGATCAGGTCGATGGTGATGCGCTTCTCCTGCGTGGCGATGATGTTGCGGAGTACCTGCTGCGCGGTCACCAGATTCAAGATCGAGCCGGTCAGCGAGGCGTAGGCAATCAGCCGCGTCAAGGCGCCTTCGAGCTCCCGCACGTTGGATTTGATCGCGCGAGCGATGTATTCGGCGACGTTGTCCGGAATCATGACGTGTTCGTTTTCCGCTTTTTTCTGGAGGATGGCGATTTTGGTTTCGAGGTCGGGCGGCTGGATATCCGCGATCAGCCCCCACTCGAATCGCGAGCGCAGGCGCTCTTCGATGGCGGAAATTTCCTTCGGCGGGCAATCGGAACTGATCACGATCTGCCGCTGCAAATCGTAAAGCGCGTTGAAGGTGTGAAAGAACTCTTCCTGCGTGCGCTCCTTCCCGGCGATGAACTGAATATCGTCCACGAGGAGAACATCGACCGAGCGGAAGCGGTCGCGAAAGCCGATCATGCGGTCAAAGCGCAGCGAATTGATCACTTCGTTGGTGAATTTTTCCGCGCTGATGTACGTGAGCCGCGCCGCCGGATTGCGCTTCTTGATCAGGTGGCCGACCGCCTGCATCAAGTGCGTCTTGCCCATTCCCACTCCGCCATAGAGAAACAGCGGGTTGTAGGCCTTGGAGGGCTGCTCGGCGACGGCCTGGGCCGCCGCGTGCGCGAATTGATTCGACGCGCCAACGACAAAGGATTCAAATTGGTAGCGGGGATTCAGCTGATGATCGACGGAATCAAAGTCCAGGCGCGTTTGCTTGGAGGGATTCCCCGCCGGCGCCGGTTCATTTTCCGTGCACATGAATTCAAGGTGCGTGTCTTTCATTCCCACTTCGGCCAGAACGGCCTGCAGCAACTCGCCGTAGGTTTCCGTCAAGCGTTTCCGGAAAATGCGGGAAGGAACGCGAACCACGAGCTTGCCGTTTTCCGTTCCTTCCTGCCGGGTGGGACGAAACCACGTGGCGAAACTGTGCGGATTGACCCGCCGTTCCATGTGCTGCAGAATTTTTTCCCAGGAATTCATTCCCTCAGAGTCCTCATTGTAGGCGTGCTGCAAGTACAGCCCGCAGCCGAAGAAAGCAAAAAGAGCCCGTCCCAGTTATTTCCACAACTGTGGAAAAACTGTGGAAAAACACGACCACTAAAGCCTCATGCGGCTGCAGTCAGTTTCTGGGTTGACCCCGTGACCTTCTCCCCTTCGTCCGACTGGCCCAATATGATCCTGCCACTCGGTCCGCTAACTTCTTCCTCGCGTCACGGCGTCCACAGGTGTGCCAGTTGCGATACTGGGCTTCCTAAGACGAGCGTGGATTCTCGCTGAACGTACGCTGCGCGGCAAGTGAAAATTTTGACAGCCCATGCGGACCTCCCACAGAAGATTCACAGCTTTTCCACAACACTTTATCTATCACAAAATAAGCCACTTGTGGCAAATAATAGCCTTCCCGGTGGATTTCTATGAGGGAGACACGTACCGTGTCATCACTTCCTTGATAAATCCAAGATTACGGAGAAGTAAAATTTAGTGCGGAAGTTTTTCCGGTTTTGGAAATTCGTAGATTCCCTGCGGATCGGCTCCGATCAGCAAACGGTCAGGCTCGACCAGGATTTGGGACGGTTCCAGGCGTGCCCCGTAGGGCAAATACGTCCGGAAACTCGACAGCCGCTGGCCATCCTTGTCAAAGCGCATCAGGAGCGTGCCGACGGCAATCCACAGCTCCTGCGTTCGGGGGTCCACGCCCACGGCACTGATGATGCGGTGTAGAGAAGGGACGATTCTTTCCGAGTCTCCCATGCGCGCAATGGCCTTGCGGGCCGCCTGCGCGGCGGGCGCAAATTCCAGGGTTTTCAGCGAAATCTCCAGCGCCAGATAGCCCACGCGGTCAAATTTTCGCACGGTGGGTTCGGGAAGATAATCAAATGAGAAATAGTTATTCCCCATCTCGTCGGCGACGAGGTGGCCGAAATTCACTTGCGTGTTCACGTCGGCGCGATCGGCGATTTCTTCGCGGTCGCCGTAATCGCGGACTATTTTTCCTTCGAGATCGTAGGCCGTAACCAAATGGTCTGTGTCGGGGCTGGCCACGGCGAATTCATCCCCCGGAAGAAACACCACGGAAACCGGCGCGGGCATGGCGATCGTGGCGGCCAGATCTCCACGCGGCGAATAAATCTTTAGGGCTTTCGCGCCGCGATCGCACACCACAACGCGGCCGTCATGGTCCACGTCAAAGGATTGGCCGTACACCAGCGCAGCGCCCTTGACTGCGGCCGCGGATGAACTGGGGACTTGCCCGATGCGCTTCCCCAACGGATCGTAAATCATCACGGCCGGAGCGGGCGCGGTGAGGACATAATAATTTCCATTCGGTCCACGGTGAATCTCGCGAAAACCGGCGGCTACGTCGCGAAAAAGCTGCCGCTTCGCCAGCAGGTCGCTTTCAAATTGGTATTGTTCCTGTGCGCGCGCGGGAAGAGAAAGACACATAGCCGGCAGCGCGGCCAGCACGGCCGCAGCGCACACAGACTGCAGACGGTTCACCGGGAACGTTCTCCGTGGACAGTACATGATCAGTTCGCCTCAGTCGGTCCGGAAGCGCAGGCGCTCGATTCCTCGGGCGCGGCCCGTGGCCTCGTCCACATCAATCAAAACGGTATTCATCTGGAAGTCGCCGGTGGCCACCTCGAACCGCGCCTGCTGGCCGTACAGGAAGCGGCGCAAAATCGCGGCCTTCTCCATTCCGATGACGCCGTTGTGAGGACCGGTCATTCCCACGTCGGTCAGGAACGCGGTTCCCCCGGGCAGCACTTGCTCGTCGGCCGTAGCCACATGCGTGTGCGTGCCGATCACGGCTGACACGCGCCCGTCCAGATACCATCCCATGGCTTCCTTTTCGCTGGTCGTTTCTGCGTGAATGTCCACGAAGATCACGCGGACATCTGCTGGGATGCGGGCAAGCTCCCGATCGGCTGCCCGGAACGGACAATCATTTGACGCCATAAAGACGCGGCCCTGCAGGTCCAGCACGGCATAAGGCACGCCATTGCGAGCCGTGCCTACGTACAGGCCTGAGCCGGGATTGCCCTCCGGGAAGTTCGCCGGCCTCAAGAGGCGGGGATGCTCCGGGATGTATTCGAGAATCTCTTTCCGGTCCCAGATATGATTTCCGCCGGTCAAAACCTCGACGCCCACCTCGAACAACTGCTCGGCAATCCGCGGCGTAATCCCAAAGCCGGATGCGGAGTTCTCGCCGTTGGCGATCACCAGGTCGATTTGGCGCGATTGCACAATGTCGGCCAGCCGGTCGGCCACAATTTCCCGGCCCGGCGAACCCACGATGTCGCCAATAAACAGAATTTTCATTTGCTCACTTTTTGCCGGGCCCGGCGCCAGTCCGCGGCGTTTGCCTACCGATGGATACGCTACCCGGGGATGCCTCGTTCCACAAAAAATGGAGCGGTCCACTTCGCCGTGTGGAGCTCGATCCTGAACCACCTGTAAAAAGTGGGCGCCCTGCGCCGGCCTTCAGGCTTTCCCGCCGCGAACCGAAATCCGCCGCGGGCCATGCACACGGGCCGTCTGACCCGGGCACCCGGAGGTTCAGTATTGGTTCAAAAGATCGTCGCGTCCAGCACCTGCGTTGCAGGCCAACTCCAAATTTCATTCTAGCAAAGCCGCCTCGACCGCGTGAAAGAACTGCGCGGAGAAGTTGCGGGGGCCTCAATCCGTGCGAACAGATCGCCCGTCAAGCAGGGCGAGGCGCCAAGATAGCTTGGCGTCCACGCTGAGATGGAATGAGACGGGTGGAATTCAGGATGAAAGCAAGCTCCGAGGTGACGTGAATAAATGCAGCCAACAATGGGTTGAGGACCCCGATTGCCGCCAATACAATCCCGATCGCATCCACCACAATGGTGCCCGTAAAGTTTTGCATGATAATCCGGCGGCACTGGCGGGCGATTCGAATTGTGTCCACAAATTTTGACAGATCGTTGCCGATCAGCACGACATTCGCGCTCTCACGCGCCACGTCGGTGCCGGACCCCATCGCCACGCCGACATTCGCCTGCATCAGCGCCGGCGCGTCGTTGATTCCATCGCCGACCATCACCACGGTGCGGCCCTCCCGGATCAAGGCCAAGACGCGGTCCACTTTTTGTGCCGGCAGCATTTCCGCGCCGAGTTCATCCACGCCGAGGAACTTTGCCGCGGTTTCCGCAACGTTTCGAACGTCACCGGTCAGGAGAAGCGTTTTCAATCCTAGGGACCTCAATGCGGCGATGGCGTCAATGGCTTCCGGACGAAGCGTATCTCCGATCCGAATCGCTCCCAGGAATTGCCCCCCGGCCGCCACGCCAATCTCAGACCCCGAGGCATCGGGCGTCCACGCCGATACACCGATTCCTCGCTCCCGCAAAAAAAGCTGGTTCCCAACAACTATTTCGCTTCCATCGTGACGCGCAATTACACCTTTCCCCGGAGAGTATTCGAATTGGTCCGGGTCGCCCCACGCATAATTCAGCTCTCTGGCTTTATTCAGAATGGCTTTTCCCACCGGATGCTCTGAACGAGATTCGGCAATCGCGGCCGCGACGAGCAATTTTTCTTCGCTCACTCCAGAGGCAGGCCGAATTTCCAGAACGTCCACGCTTCCGTAACTCAATGTCCCGGTCTTGTCGAGAACGACCGTATCCACTCGCGAAAGAGCTTCCAAATACAGACCGCCCTTGATGATGGCGCCCTTCTGTGCCGCCTGTCCGATGGCTCCGAGGACTGCGAGCGGCGTGCCTGCGGCGATCCCGCAGGCGCCAGCCACGATTACGACGGAAATCGTGGAGCGGATATTGTGTGTGATAAGGAATGTCAGCGCAGCGGCGCCCAGGGCGAAATAGACAAGGTATCCCGCGAGCCGGTCGGCGGTCTTTTGAATCGGCGCACGAGATTTCTCGGCGCGTTCGACTTCTTCGATGATCTTCCCGAAGGTCGTATCGCGCCCCAATTTTTCGACGCGGATTTCGAGTGCGCCGGATTGGTTGATCGTCCCGGCGTAGACCCCGGCGCCAGGAAGCTTTTCCACCGCCAAAGATTCTCCGGTAATGGCTGCCTGGTCGACGAACGAATTGCCCGTCACCACTACGCCGTCCACAGGAATGCGCCCGCCCGGACGCACCAGGACGGCATCGCCCGCGCGAACCTCGTCGATGGCGCAATCCCTCCACTCGGTCCCGCGCCGCACCGTTGCCTTATTTGGCAGCAGATCGAGCAAGCGTTGAATCGCGTTCCGCCCGCGCCCCACGGTAAACCCCTCGAGGATTTCCGCGGCTAGGACGAAGAGGGTGATCACCAGTGCCGTGAATGTTTCCCGGATGGCCAGCGCGGCCACGATGGCGATGGCCATCGACAGCTCCATCGTCATGCGGCGCTGCACAATATTTTCGTACGCCTCGTGGAAAATGGGATAGCCGCCGGCCAGCGTGCAAATCGCGCCGATGGCGCTGATGTAGGGGATGGGTAACCCGCGCGCAAACCAAATTGCGATGGCAGCTATGGCGACGAACAGGACGCGGCTGAGGTCGCGCCAGTTCCACGCGTGCGATTCCTCATGATCCCCTGTGTGATCCGCCTTCGGCTTTCCGGAAACGGAGTCCGGGGACGCAAGCGGCCGTGTTTCCACGCGCGCATCTTTGACAGCGGGCTGTGACATGGCGACAACTCCTCTCGCAGAGGGGGACATTGTCGAAGGACTTGAAGGCCGTGCGGCGAACTCCTTTATACCATACTGGGATATGGTATACCAGAGCGATTTCCCAATCCACTCTGGAATAGATCAGTTCCCTACGAACATTGCCTCTTCCGAATCCTAGGGCTGGGAAGCGGTCATGTGCGCGCACTACGACCGGGCCCCGCGGGGAGCCAAGTGTGTTTGTGCCACCTCCAGCCAAGACGCGGCATCAACCGGTGCTTCACATAGTCGCGCGAATAGCGCACTCGGAAACGCCGCCAGATCAGACCGACGATGCGCTCGCTGGTCCACACAGGCGTGTCGAATCCATGGGCTGCCGGCCCCTGCTCCAACAGGCCGGGGAGTCGCTCCAATTTGTCACGAGCCAGCTTCGGGCGGGGCCCTCCGGTCTTTGGCCGGCGACGCAGTCCTTCCTCGCCGCGCAAGCGATACCATAAGGCCCATCGTTGAACCGAGTGGATGCCCACACCGAAGGAGCGTGCAATCGCTGCTGTGGATTCGCCCCGCTTCAAGCGAGCAACGGCCGCAAATCGGCGCGCCTCCAACTTTTTTGCATCGCGGCGCTTATAGCCAAGTGGGCGTGGCATGGTCCAGAGCTCCTGGCGGAAACCGGTTCTTCGTGTGCAAACGTCATTTCCGAACAGCTAATGATTTTCTTGTTTCGTACTCAATTTCAACTCGATCATCATTTCCGGAGTTTTTTGAGAACCTGAGATAAGCAGTTTCTCTGACACCAGATCGTCTTGCTCTGCATAAACCTCGTAGTCAAATCGGGCGTCAAGGCCCACGAGGCTAAAATGACCATCCCGGTCAACTGGCTTGATTCTTAGAAAATGTGCATGTGTATCTTTCAAGTAGACCCGTCCCCAGTGAATTGGGCGCCCGTTCCCGTCAAGCACTCTCCCTACGACCTTGAACCACGATATGTGCCCCTTCTGAGGCCGCGCCAAAATAACAGGTGCACTCAAGGCCACCAGCATTGCTATGACGAGTACATTTCTCACGGCCAGTCCTTCTCTTCGGGGCCTTCTCATACAGCTCAGCGGGAGTGTGACAGGGAGCCTTCCAGTTACCATGGAAGGGAATTTGCCGTGGTGCGGGCCGTCTCTTTTGAAACCGCCCGCATCTCGGCCAGAGCACTTAGAAGTGGAATCCAAGTTCAGCGGTCATGCTTCGTGGTGTAACGAAGTGGGTTCCACTGAAGGTGGACTGGAAATTGTAGAGGGCGACTTTGTTTGTCACGTTGATGGCCGTCAGGCGCAGACTCCACTTGTAGCGTTCCTTGTTGTTGAAGAGATTGTCGTCCCCCACGCTGATATCAAATAGGTTGCGTGGAGCGATACGCGACGGATTTTTGTCGTCGTCGGACGTTCCTGGCGCGGGTATCTTGATGCGGGTGGAACCGTACTGGGAAGCAGGACAATCGATCAGAGGGGTCGTGAACGTGGGAACTGCCGACCCGCAAAATATACCTGCCTGGAGTTGTTGGTCGCCGGTCAGGCCGCTGAGATCCACGAAGGGAACGCCACCAAGGAGGAATCCCCCGCAGACTGTGTTGGGGTTCGTGAGATTGAAGCACGGCGCGGGACCAGCGACGAGGCCGTTGTCGTACCGCCAGTTGAACGCAATCCACGGCAGATTCCTAAACGGTTGATATTGGATGTGCGTGGTTTGTTGAAATTTCTGGTCGTGGTCAATGCGGAAGGCCCCCGTCGTCGTCAAATCAGTGCCCAGGCCGCCAACTTGCGGATGGAAAAAGCGCGCTGCGACGCTGCTGGCGGTGAAAAATGCCGTCAGCCCGTGAAAATTTGGCAGGCTGACCCGGACCGAAGGCCCAGAAATCTTGGAACGGTCCCAGGCAACGGGGAAGAAAATAGGCGTGTTCAGGAAATCGGTGAAGTCATACCCGTTGTGTGTGTATTTCCAAAGGTAGTCGGCATCAACCACAAGGTACTTCCCGAAGGCCTGCTGGAAGCCCGCGTGAAATTCGTTGCGTTGCCCCGGAAGCACCGGCGCGGTCGCGCCAAAGAGGGCCGTGGCCACGGGGTTACCCGCAGTGGTGGCGAGGATCAGGTTCTCGTTGAACGGGGTCTCGATCACGCGCGCGTAAGAGATTCGCAGAACGGTATTGGTCCGTTTGATGTTGTACGCAATTCCGGCGCGAGGTTCCGCTTGGTTCGTGCTGTTGGAGATGCCCCGATAAAGATCGCCGCGGATCCCGATGTTGAAGGACCAACTGCCCTTCGTAATTGTGTCTTGCAGAAAGAGTCCGAGTTCCTTGATGTCCCCGTGTCCATGGAACTGAAACAATCCGCGCGTGCCGGTGCAAGTGGCAACCCTAGTCAAGTCGATGCAGCCGAGTACAGGATTAAAGGCCCCGACAGATGCAAGGGGGTCTGAGCCATCGTTGGGGATTAAACCTGCTGCTGGACATCCCGTTGGGTCGCTGACATTCGTTTCTCCGGCTGGGCCATCAGAACTGCTCGGGTTTGGGAGGTTTCCGGAGGCCAAGCAAGGGTCATTGAAGGTGGGGTCCGTGACGCCGGCAGTGAAATTTTCCGTCAGGAGGGTATGCTGAAATGTGCCGCCAAGCTTCACATTGTGCGCACCCTTCACATAGGAGACATCCGCATGGATGCCGGCGTTTGTAAGGATACGATCCTGGCTCGCGGTATCGGATATGTCCGCAAGGGGGTTCGCGCTGGGGTAATAATTGAAATGGTCGCGCCGCACGAAGGCTCCAACGGTTAGAAGTGTGGTTGCGCTGAACAGATGGGTCCAAGCGGGAGCGACGTTCAATGATTGCACTTGCGCTCGCTGATCCTGGCCTGCGGCCTGCGCATCGAGGGAATTCGGTTCCTGGAACCAGGAACGCGTGAAGCTAAAATTCAGGTGGACAGAGTCGGCCATCGTGGGTTGAAAGTCGAAGCGGTCGAACGCGTTCTCTTCATTTCCCTTCGAGTGGATGACCACGAATTCCGGAGGATCGAGAAAGCGCCCCGTGTTTAGTCCGTTCAGCGAGACAAAGTTCCCCCACTTCGAACCGCCGACGGCGAGATTTCCTCCAACGGTCGCCGAACCGAACGAGCCGTAGGACGTCGTCACGCTTCCAGTGGGTTGCGTTTGCCCGAGGCCCGAGCGAGTTGTGACCTTGATGACGAGGCTCGTCTTGTCACCATACTCCGCGGGAGGCGCTCCCGCTATGACCTCCATTGACTGGATCGAGTCCACAGGCAGTTGGTTGGAGAAAACCTTGCTCTGCTGGTCGGTGATCGGCTGGCCGTCGACAGAAAAAGAATTCTCTGCGTGGTCGCCCAGGCCGTGGAACAAGCCGTTTGAGTCTGCGACAACACCGGGGGAAGCCAGCGTCACGAGCGAACTCAGCGAGGAAGACGCACTTTCAAGCGGCAACTTGTCGAAAAGGTCGCGGTCGATATCGGTGTGAGGAGTCGACTCGGTTTCCACGAGGTCCGCGCCGGTCGCTTCAACGGTAATATTTTCCGACGCGGTGCCTACCTTCAGACTGGCCTCGACCGTGGCCGGAACGCTGGAGCGAACGTCCACGTCCTGCGTGTAGGATGAAAACCCAGGCGCCTTCACCACCAGGTGATAAGTATTGAACGGCACGTTTGTAAAGCGAAAATCCCCAGCGATGCCGGTCGTCGTCTCCCGATGATAGCCGCTGACTACGTCGGAAATTTCGACTGACGAGTTGGTCAGCACGCCACCCGTAGCATCCTTCACTACACCCGTTATGGTCCCGGACGATTGCGCACGGCTGGAAGTACCAAAGAAGGACGCGCAGAAAACAAATACTCCTAAAAGTGCAAGTTTGCGGAAATTCATGTGTATTTCTCCTCTTCCCCAGTGGGGAATGCGTAGTCGTAGAGACCAGGGTGGCCGCCACAAAATGGGCGGGTACGCCGAACCCTGCTTCAAGGTCGGCGCATCAGGTTGTAAATCTAAGGAGATGAGGACTTACGCGGCAGGAGGTGCGCGAGGTGAGGCCTGCGAAAAGACGGGGCTCGTGGCCGGAACAATATCTTCCGGCAGCGGCAAGGAAGCGACCGGCTTCAGCAATGATACTGCCGGTGCGACGTCTAACTGCGCCGGGGTCTGGTGGCCCAAGTGGCAATATGGACAATTCGCGTCGTCGCTCGGGCTTTGGTGATTCCAATCGCTGACGACGCCCGTGGCGAAGACCAGGAGCATGACCAGCGCCAGCGAAACCCCAAGTAACCGAATTGTCTTTCGAGCGGTCATTCTGGTCGATCCGAGCTAGGCCACTAGAACCCCGGTAATAGTAACCTCGATGTAAGGTCTGGGTAAAGTGTTGTCTGGTAAAAAACCCCGAAAAGTAACGGCTGGGCCAAGGCATCCGCTTAAACCCCTACACTTGCAGCACATCCCCCGGCTTCGCGACCATTTCGTACAACACCGGGTTGACGAAAAATCCCAGAAACAGTCGCGAGATCAGCCCCGCGACTATGACGATGGCGAACGGCTTCTGCGTGTCCGAGCCGATCCCGGTCGAGAGCGCCGCCGGCAAGAGGCCCAGGCAGGCGACCAGCGCGGTCATCATGATGGGCCGCAGACGCAGCAGCGCCGCCTCTCGCGTGGCCGTGCGGATGTCGTGATTTTCCAGGCGCAGTTTGTTGATGTAGGAGACCAGGATCACGGCCGTTTCCACCGACACGCCCATCAAGGCCAGCAGACCCAGCGCGGAGCTGACGCTGAACGGCGTATGCGTGAGTTTCAGGGCAATCAACGCTCCCACCGGCTCCGTCATCACCACGCCGATCATCACGGTTACCGGGAATTTGAAATTGCCGTAGAGCGCGAAAAGGATCATGAAGATCAGCAAAATGGCGAGCGGCCCAATCACGGCGAATTGTTCCCGCGCCGCGACGTACTCGCTGTACTCGCCGCCCCAGTCGAGCGTGTAGCCTTGCGGCAGCGCCACCGATTGGCGCACCGCGTTCTGCGCGTCGCTCACTGCCCGCGCCAGGTCGCGCCCCTCGATGCTGAACTGCACGCCGATATAGCGTGAATTATTTTCGCGATAAATGAACGAAGCGCCGTTTCCCTGGTGGATGTTGGCGAGCTCGGAAATCGGCACCTGCTGTCCGGACGGCGTGGGCACGAGCAGATTGCCGATTTCTCGCGTGCTGGAGCGGTATTGCGGCTTCATGCGCACGACCAGGTCAAACAGCCGCTCCCCTTGAATGACCTGCGTCGCCGCCTGGCCGCCCACTCCGGCCTGGATCACGCCCTCGACGTCGGATACATTGATGCCGTAGCGCGCGATTTTTTCGCGATCCACGTCGATTTGCACGCTGGGCTGTCCCAACTCGCGGACCACCGTCAGCTCGGTGAAGCCGGGAATTTGCGAAAGAATGCGCTTGATTTCGACGGCCTTGTCTTCCAGGACCTGTAAATCCTGCCCATAGATTTTCACCGCCAGCGCGCTCTTGAGGCCCGTGAGCGCCTCGTCCACGGCGTCTTCCGCCGGCTGCGTATAGTTGAAAATAACGCCGGGATAAGCATCGAGTTTCTTCTGAAGGTCTTCGGTGAGTTGCGCTTTGTTGCGAATCGGTCCTTGCTGCCACACTTTGTCCTTGTACGGCCTCAAGCCGACGTAGAATTCGCAATTGAAAAACCCGGTAGGATCGGTGCCATCATCAGGCCGGCCCAGCTCCGATCCGACTTCCGTTACCTGCGGATAAGCCAGCAGAATATCGCGGATTTGCGGAGCGAAATTCGCTGCTTCCTCGAAGGAAATCGTGTAGGGCATCGTGGCGCGCACCCACAACGCGCCTTCGTCCAGGTGCGGCATGAATTCACCGCCGATAAATGGCACCAGGAGAAGCGTGCCCGCGAAAATGAGCGCCGCGACAATCATAGTGGTTTTCGGATGGTCCAAACACCAGTCGAGCTCTCCTGCGTAAACTCCTTTCACCCATTCGTACGGCCGGTTCACAATCTCCGTTACGCCACTCTTGAACCAGTACGAGGCGAGCACGGGCACCAGTGTGAGGGTGAAGATGAGCGATCCCAGGAGTGCGTATGACATCGTCTCCGCCATCGGGACGAAGAGTTTCCCGGAGGGGCCGGTGAGGGCGTAAATAGGAAGGTATCCGGCGAGAATGACCGCAACGGAATAAAAAATAGGCCGGTCCACGTCGCGCGCCGCCGCCGCGATCACTTCGCTCAATTTGTAGTCCTGCCCGTGGCGCTCGGCGAGTTCGCGGTAGATGTTTTCCATCATGACCACGGTGCCGTCGATGATGATCCCGAAGTCGATCGCGCCGATTGAGAGCATGTTGGCGGGCACGCCCCGCCCGTGCAGCAGGATGAAGGCGAAGAGCAAACTGAGCGGGATGGTCAGCGCGACAATAATGGCCGCGCGAAAGCTGACCAGGAAAAAAATCAGCACGATCAGGACGAGCGTCATGCCCACGAGCAAGTTGTGCTCGACCGTGTCGATGGTGAGCCGCACCAGGTCGCTGCGGTCGTAGAATGGATGCACCTTCACGTCGGACGGCAAGATCCTTTTGTTCAGTTCTTCCGTTTTTTTCTCGACGCCGGCGAGCACGTTTTGCGTCTGCTCGCCGCGCAGCATGAGGATCACGCCCTCGACCGAATCGTCATTCTTCTGGAAGCCGAATTCTCCAAGGCGCGGAGCGTTTCCGATGGTCACTTCGCCGACGTCGTGAATCCGCACGGGGACGCCGTTGTTGCTGCCAACGACGATGTTTCCAATGTCCTCGGTCTTGGTCACCAGGCCCAATCCGCGCACGTAGAAAAACTGCGAACCCTGCGAATAGAATCCGCCGCCCGCGTTCGCATTATTCGCGGCCAGCGCGGACAAAATTTGAGGCATGGGAATGTGGTAGTTGTAAATCTTCGCCGGATCGAGCAGCACCTGGTACTGCATAACCGTGCCGCCAAAGCCGGAATCGTCCGCCACCCCCGGCACCGATTTGTAGGCCCGCTCGACCACCCAGTCCTCAATCGTTTTCAATTGCTGCGGGCTACGATCCGGACTCTCGATGACATAGCGATACACAAGCCCCGAGGGGCTAAACAGTGGTGACAGACTCGGCGCCACTCCTGAAGGCAATTGCAAGTCGGACAGCCGCTCAAACACCACTTGGCGCGCAAAGTAATCGTCGGTGCTCTCCTGAAACGTCATGATCACGTCGGAAAGCCCGTAGAGCGAGATGGACCGCATCACCTGCATGTGCGGCACGCCATTCATTTCCACTTCGATCGGCAGCGTCACCAATCTCTCGATTTCCTCCGCCGCGTGCCCGGGCCACTGCGTGATGATCTCCACCATCGGAGGCGAAAGATCGGGATAGGCGTCCACCGGCATGCGCTGGAAGGAAAGCGCGCCCGCCACGACGACGAGGAGGACCAGCATCAGGACCAGGAAGCGCTGGCGGAGAGCGAATTGAACGAAATGATGAATCATGTTTTATGCGCCCTCGGCTCAGCGTTGCAACGAGTTCTGAAACTGCAGGAATAAACTTCCGTCGCCGACGACTTTGTCGCCGGCCTGCAACCCGCTTGAAATTTGCGTTTTTCCGCCCTGCGTTTCGCCGAGCGTCACCATGCGCCGGGCGAACTGGTTGCTCCCGGTTTGCAAGTAAACGTACGGCATGTTTTCGGAGTCGCGCAGCACCGCCGCGTCGGGCACAGTGAGCGCGTTGGGTATCACTCCGGCGCGCACTTCCGCGGTCACGTACATGTCCTTTTTCAACCGCTCGCCGGGATTGGAGGCCTCGATGCGCGCCTGCAGGGTTCGCGTCGTGGGATCGAGCGCGGGCGCGACGTACTGAATCTTGCCGCGCACCACGCCGGGATAAGTTTCGTTATCGATGATCACATTTTGGCCCAGATGGACGTAGGCGATATCGTTCTGGTAAATATTCACCAGCACCCACACGCTGTTCATATCCGAAAGCGTGAAGCACTGCGTTCCGCCCGCCTGGAGCAATTGCCCCGGCGAGCAAAGGCGTTCCACCACTTCACCCGCCAGCGGCGCCAGGAGCGGCAATTCCGCGGAAGAAGGAGCCGTCACGACGCTTTCCGGGTTCGCGATCCCCAGAACGCGAATGGCCTGTTCGCTCGATTGCAGGTCCGCCTCCGCCTGCGTGCGGTTGGATTCGGCCTGCTCGAGATCGGCTTGCGAGATGGCCTGGTGCGCGAAGAGATCCTGCGCGCGCTTGTAAAACCGCTCCGCGAGTTGGGAAGCGTCGCGCGCCTTGATGTAGGCCGAGCGCAACAGCGAGTAGTCGGGGCTGGCAACGTACAGCAGCGGCTGGCCCTGGGTCACATGCTCGCCCGGAGTGGCCACGATGCGGCTGACGGGCCCGCCTACCTGCGTGATCACCGGCGTCGTCCGGTAGCTGTTGTAAGCCACCGCTCCCGAAAGGCGCAGGGTGCGCTCGAGCGGCGTCTGCACGACGGTGTAAATCTGGATGTGCGACATTTGATCGGCAGGCAACGAAAATAGTTCCGCTTTGCTCGCCGCGCTTTCTGCTGTGGAGAACGAAGTCATTTTGTTGGCGTTTTCGTTCGCGCCGCCGCAACCGGCGAGCGCAATCATGGTGGCCAGGGCGCCGTAGAAAAACGCGGAACGCCGCGCGCTCGCCGCGGCGAGCGGACGGCAGCGGATTACTTCTTTGCATTTCATCGTCATGGCAAACTCCTGGTTCCCACCGCCTGGCGCAGTTGCTCGAGCGAGGTCATGTAGTTTGCGAGCGCTTGCCGGTAGGCGTATTCCGTAGCGCGATAGCTCCGCTCGGCATCCAGGAAATCGAGCAGGCTGGCGGAGCCGTGCTGGTAGGCGTACTGGCTGATGTCCCGCGAATCTTCGGCCTCTTTCAGATAGCCGGATTGATACAGCTCCACGATTTGATCATCGGTGCGAAGCGCTTCATACGAATTGGCGACGTCGGTGAGCGCAATCGAGGCCTGCTCGCTCGAAAGCTCTTGCGACTGCGTGATTGCATATTGCGTGCGCGCGATTTCGCCCTGGTTGCGGTCGAAGATCGGCATTTGGATGTTAAAGAAGAGCGAGCCCGTGTTGACGCCGCCGAGGTGGTTGTAAGTGAAAGTCACTCCCAGGTCTTTCTTGCCGTTGGCCTTCGCGAGCGTGAATTGACTTTGCGCCGCCGTCACGCCCAATTGCGCGGCGCGCACGTCCGGGCGTTGCCGGAGCGCCATCGCTTTCAGGTCGTCTTCGCCAAGCTTCACCGGCTTGTATTCGAGGTCTCCGACGACTTCATAGGATTCGGGCACCGACTCGTAGCCAAGCAACTGTCGCAGGCTGGCCAGCGCCTGAACGCGGGCCAGCCTGGCCGCCGAGACATCCATCTGGAATTGCAATAATTGAATCTTGATTTTCAGCAAGTCGCCGCCGCTCATCGACCCGGCGTTGAAGGCCGCCTGGCTGATGTCCACGGTCTGCTGGAAACTCGCCAGGTCCTTCTCGGCCAAATCCAATTGTGATTGCGCGAGCAGCGCTGAAATAAATTGCGACGCGACATTGAACGTCAGCGTCCGCTCGTTGTCGGAAACCTGAGCTGTCGTCACCGCAGTCTGGTCCTTGGCCGCCCCCAGGCGATGCTGGCGTTTCTTGCCGCGTTCGATCAGGTAGGAGAGGCCGAGGTCATAAACAGCACTTTGGTTAATATAGTCTGTAGTAAATGCACTGGGCGAGAAGAACGGCATGTACTGCTCATCGACGAGCGCCACTGGATTGGGCCGCAGATTGGCTGTGATTTCCTGGGCCTGATTCTGCAGGATCGTGGTGCGCGCCGCCTGCAGCGGATGATTGTGTTTGAGCGCCAGGTCGATGGCATCGTCGAGCGTGACGCGCGCCGGCGGATTTTGCGGAGTGGCCGGCGCGCCAGCCTGTCCGGCGGCGCGCATTGGAGCGAGCAACCCCAAAGCTCCGAGGGCGATGAGAGGCCACTTTGTTCGGGCCCTAGAATTCATTCGCATGATTTCTCTCCCGCAAGGACCGGTCGAAGCTCTCGATTCGGCAATCCGGCAAATTTAAGAGCCGAAAGAACTCAAGAGTCCCGAGCTAGTTGAATTTAAAGACGAATAGCGCCCGGTGGAAAAAGCGCTTGGGCGAGCAGATTAGGCGGAGGGAGGTGCGCGCGGCGAGGTCTGCGAAAATACAGGGCCCGAGGCCAAAACCGCGTCCTGCGGAAGCGGCAACGAAGCGATCGGCTTCAGCAGGGATACAGAGGGTGCGACGACCAACTGCGCCGGGGTCTGGTGGCCCAGATGGCAGTACGGGCAACGCGCGTCATCATTCGCACCCTGGTGATTCCAATCGCTGACCACACCCGTGGCGAACACCAGCAGCACGAGCAGCGTCAGCAATACGCCGAGGATTCGAAGCGAGTTTCGCACGGTATCTTTGGCCGACCTTGGCCTGGTCGCGAACCTACTGAATACTAACTCTATGTAAGACGTACGTAAAGCCTTGCCCGTTGCCCTGGCCCGAAAAGTAACCTCTGGCCTCTGGCAATAGCACTAAGCAGTCTGTTTCACAACACCTTCAAATAAGCCAGGCCCCGATCGGGTCAGATCTTTGGACGTCAGCCTGTCGCTTCTCAGATTTCCGCTCGCATGCAAGCACGACTGGCAGAAGTTCCCGCTTAACGACTGCAAATGTTTGCAGGTCATAGCCTTAAGGCGGTCTGATCCGCCATACCTTGAGTCACGGCTTGGCGTCTCATGAGCTCTCATCCGAATACTTTGTGCTTCTTGACGCGGCCGACTTCGTTTGAGAGGCGCGACTGGCGTATAATTCCGCGGGGGGCCATTCCGCTTGCTTGAGATCGCTCATTTGCATGAGAGGGCGGATGTAGCTATTTCTTTCGACTCTTCGGCAGACCTACCTGCTCCACGATTCGCGTTGGAAAAGGCGGGAACGCTCGGGGAGTTCTTTTCCAGCCTGATCGCGCTCGTTCGGGGCCCATCGCCGCCCGAGGAATTCGCCAGCGACGCATACTTTCGCGATTGCTGGATCGACGAGAGATTTCCGAGGATTGCTTTCGCGTTCGCGATCTTGTTGCAAACGCTCCTGATCTTATTTCCCCCTCCCATCTGGAATATCCGCGCGGTGCGCGCAGTTTCCGCGTCGCCCCAGAGGGAGATCGCCTGGTACGGTCCAGTGAAGGACTTTCCTGCGATCCTTCCGGCAATTCACGCGCCGAGAGCGGCCACTCGAAAAGCGGAATCGAAGCCGCGGTCCCAGCGCGGCGCCGATGCCTTTCATCCGCGGCAAACCATTCTTTCCGAGCCGCTGCATCCGACGCATCCCCGCCAGACGCTGATCCAGTCCAAAGCGCCGCAGCAACCGCCCAAATTTTTGCCGGCGCTTTCCAACATTGTGCAACTAGCGGGTCTGCAACCGGAGCGGCCGAAACCGCAGCTCACCGCAAATGAACTGGGGTCCCTGCGGCCGAAGACTCCGGCAGCTCTCGCGGCCTCGAACGCCGCCGCGCCGGAAATTTCGGCGCCGGAAAAGCAGGCCGGCGCGATCAATATTGCTTCGTCCCGGCAGGCCCCGACAAAGCCGCTACTGCCGGTGAATCCAATGTCCGCGCCGCGCGCGGCTCCGCAAAAAACGGAAACGAACGCAACCGCTCCGGACGTCGGCGGGCGCGCCGGCAACAGCGAAACACTGATCGCGCTTTCGGCCACACCGGCGCCGGTACCTCCTCCCGCAATCCCAGCCGGAAATCTTGCGGCGCGCGTTTCGATTTCTCCGGACGGGCCCAGGCCCGGGAGTTCCGGCGGTGCCGCTTCCGCCAGCGACGCGAGGGGAGACGCCGCAGTCGGCGGCGGAGGCAGCGGTCCTGAGGGGATTTTCATCAGCGGGGGGAACAGCGCAAACAGCAGTCCGAGTTCAGGTCTGGGCATTGGCCCGGCATCGCGGGCAGCGGGCAATGCGTTGCCCGCGCGGCCGGTTCCGCCCGTAAGGATTGCGCCTGAAGGTTCGAAATCGTTATCCGCGGATGCGGAAGGGGCCGCTTCGTCCGCTCCGAAATTGGGATTGTCTCCTCAGGAAGTGTTGGGCTCAAAACGCGTTTACACCTTGCACGTGAATATGCCGAACATGACCAGCGCGTCGGGCAGCTGGGTCCTGAATTTTGCGGAATTGAATGAGGCCCACGCCGGCGGCTACGCGGGACCCGACGTGCCGGAGCTCGCGGGACTGGCGCCCCTGAAAAAAGTGGATCCGAAATATCCGCCCGAGCTTCGCACCCTGCACGTGGACGGAGACGTTGTGCTCTATGCCGTCATCCGCAAGGACGGCAGCGTGGACAGCATCCAGCTGGTTCACAGCGTCGATCCGCGCCTGGACGCGAACGCCATGGAAGCGCTCGCGCAATGGAAATTCCGTCCCGCGGAGAAACATGGCGAGCCGGTCGATCTCGAAGCCGTCGTGCACATTCCATTCCGTTCGCGCGGCCCTGCGTTTTAAGGACTTAGTAGCACAGCCACTCTTGGCTGTGCGGTTTTGTAATTCGCAAGTGCAAGCTGCCATTCTAGCGGCGGTCGCAAACCCCGCACAGCCAAGAGTGGCTGTGCTACTCAAACCCGCCGTGAATCGACATTCTCGTCAAGCTCTTGGCGGGAAATCCGAATTAGAAATGCTCGCGCAGCGCGCGGAAGCTGGTCAGGATGAGAAGCCGGCCGGCCCCGCCGCGCACTTCTTCGTGCTCCAGCGCCCAGGTGGCGTGATGAGGAATGAACACGGCGTTCAGCCCCGCCTCCAGCGCGGGATTAATATCGCTTCGGGGACTGTTGCCAATCATCCATCCGTGCGATTTCACGACGTGATGCCGATTCACGAGTAGGCGGTAGGTGGCCGCATCCTTTTCGGGGACGATCTCGATCGCGTCGAAATGAATCTGCAATCCCGATCGCTCGACCTTGGCCGCTTGCTCGGCCGCCTCGCCCTTGGTGAACAGAATCAGGCGGTGCCGACCGGCAAGATAGTCGAGCGTTTCGAGCACGCCGTCCAGCACGTTTGGTGGCGTGCGCTCCAGCTCTTCGACGCGATGATGGATATTTTCCAAGGTGGAACGCTCGGCCTGGTGCCCCGCGAGCTTCATATACGTTTCTTCGAGCGACCGCCCGAAGCTGCGGACGCCGTAGCCATGCTGCCGGATGTTGCGCCGCTCGGTTTCGTTCAAGATGTGGCGGGCGTACTCGCGCGGATAGCCGAAGGGTTCGAGCAGCGTGAGAAATTCCTCGATGGTCTGCTCGAAGTAAACATTGTTCTCCCAGAGCGTGTCGTCGGCGTCGATAAGAAGAGTTTCTCGGGGCATGATTTCGGGCGAGCCTGAACGACTCCTCGTTCGCGCCGGCGCGGTTGCTCCGCGCGGCGTGTTTTTGCGGGCTACGCTTTCTTGGGCTCGCTGGCCGCAAGCCTTTCCAGAATTTCCTGCGCCACCTTTTGCGTCCCGCCGTAGTGGGTCAGGTAACTCTGAAATTCCCGGTTCATTTCGAGCGCCTCGTTGGCATCGAGCGGCGTTCTCAGGATCATGTCGCGCAGACGCACGGGGTGAGGGAGCACGGCATCTTCCTTGAGTTCGTCGAGCGCCGATTTAACGTCATAGAGTTCCATCGTTCCTCCTGGTTGTTTTCCTTAGGGACAATTCTACTGCGAAACCGGTGACAAGCAAAAGAATGGCTGAAAAATGGTGGGGTCGTAATTTCGAGAGGCAGGTTTTAGTAGCACAGGCACTCTTGCCTGTGCGGAGTTTGCGATTGTCGCTAACTTGGAATCCTGCGGGTGGGGCCTACAAAACCGCACAGGCAAGAGTGCCTGTGCTACTAAGCGGCAGAAGGCAAAAACTCGTAGCGGTCGATGCGCGCGGCAACCCCGCGACTGCCGTTGTGAGCCTCGACGCGCACAATTTCCGCGAAGCATCGAATGTGCACGTCGCCGGCCATGGTAATTTCACGGGGCAAGGTAAGGATGAATTCGATGGGCGATCCCGGCGCGAAGTCCGCTTCAATCAAAAAATAGAGGCCGCGGAAGCTGACGTCCCGCGTTTGTCCTCGCCGTTCGCCGCCGCCCGGCTCCGTGGAACGAACCGTTAATGGCAGCGTCATCGTAAATCGCCGCGATGCACGGCGTTCTTTCGATTCATGCATGAGTCCCCCGGAAGAGGGCGCTCCAGGTTCTGGACACCGTAGCATCGCTCAATAAAAATCGCAACGGGAAAGGCAACGCGCCCCTAAAAATTTCCCCCTGTCGGGCGGCGGGCGCGATTTGTTGTACGGCTACGGTGTGTGATTACATGGATTCCCTATGCCCGCGCAACTTCATCGAACCTTGATGCTTCCCGGCCCCGCGGGGCGCCTGGAAGCGATCCTGTGGGCCACCCCGGACAAGAATGAAAGCGAGCGGCCGCCGCTGGCCGCTGTCGTCTGCCACCCGCATCCCCTGTTTGGCGGGACCATGCACAACAAAGTGATTTACCAGACTGCGAAAACGATTCACCGGTTTGCACTGCCCGTCGTGCGGTTTAACTTTCGCGGGGCGGGCTTGAGCGAAGGCGTGCACGACAAAGGCGACGGCGAGGAGCGCGATGTTCTGGCGGTCATCGATTTCCTCGCGGCGGAATACCCCGGTGTGCCCTTGCTCCTCGCGGGCTTCAGTTTTGGTTCCTGGGTCGGCTTGCGCGCCGGGTGCGGCGATCGGCGCGTGACGGAGCTCCTGGGTCTCGGTTTGCCGGTCGGCGATCTGGACAGCCGCAGCTCCTCGTATCTCGACGCCTGCGATAAACCGAAGCTTTTGGTGTCCGGCGAATTCGATCGCTTCGGCCCGCCGACGAAGCTGCGCGCGATGGTCGAGCAGTTTCCTCCGCGCGTCCGGGAAAATACAAAAGTGGTCATTGTCGCCGGCGGAGACCACTTCTTCGCGGGGCATCTGCCCGAACTGGACCGCGCGATTGCGGCATGGCTCGTGGAACGACACCCGGGGCTTGCCACCCGGGAAACGTGATGCCGGCAATGTCATGCGATAATCAATTGCATATCGGACGGCCTGAGTGGCGCATGCTTCAGCTCGCGGGGTTTGCCCTTGCAAGGACCAAACCCCACAAGCTGAAGCATGTGCCAATCTAAATCTCAGAAAAAAATGAAGCGCTTGCGCTTGCGGTATTGCAGCGGCTTGGCGTCGGGGTCGGCCGCCTCGGGCTCGTAGGGCAGGCTGCGGCCCTCAAATGCGGCGAGGGGATTTTCGCGGAACAGGGCTTTGGCGACTTCTTCGCCCCGGCGTTCGGCCACGGCGTCGAATGCGCCGCGAAGCTGCAGAGTTCGTCCCGTCAAGTTGTGCGCGTCGCTGGCGATGAAGTGGACGCGATCCTCGTCCAGCCATTGCTCGGCGCGTTTTTGCGCGGCGCTTCCGAAACGGCCGAGGATGGATTGCGCGGTGATCTGCACGTAACTGCCCTGGTGGAGCCAGCGATACATCCGCTCGGGTTTGGTGCGCAGCATGGCGTTCCGCTCGGGATGCGTGATGATGGGCGACAATCCGATAAGATGCAGGCGGTGCATGGTGTCGTCCATGGAAGGCGGGATGGAGTAATCCGCGAATTCCACGAGCAGGTATGTCTTCTGGTTGATCGTATACTTCTGCGGATTTTTCTCGAGGTCCTGCAGGTTTTCGAAACTTAGATGAAAATCGCACCCAGTCGCCAGTATCAGGCGGTCGCCGACGGCTGCCTGCAGCTCGTCACGGCGCTGGCGGATCAATTCCGGGTCAAATTTGTAGTGCGAATTCGCGTGCGGTGTGCCCACCACATGCGTAATTCCATCCGCAATGGCCATTTCCGCCATCTTTATGGAGGTTTCCAGCGTGTCCGCGCCGTCGTCCAGGCCGGGAAGGATGTGACAATGGATGTCGACCATGTCCACTCTGCTTGCAGTGAAGATACCTGAACGGGGGGGCGCGGACAACCCCTGGCGTGGTGACGGGTGAGTGGTGACTGGTGATAATCGCCCCCTCATAAAGCGTCGGGGCCACTGGTGATACCTGGCCTGATATAATCTGGGCCGCGCAAGCGCAGGGGCTTAAGTGGCACAGGCTTCAGCCTGTGTGGGTTCGTCCTTGCAAGCACTAAAATTCACAGGCTGAAGCCTGTGCCACGGTCATATGGCCACCTTTTTCATCGAACAATTCGGGTGCCGGGCGACGCAGGCCGATGCGGCCGCGATCGAGCGGCAACTCGTCGAGCGCGGGTATGCCGCTTCCGCGGACGCATGTTCCGCCGATGTCATCGTGGTCAATACGTGTACGGTTACCGCCGCGGCGGACCTGCAGGCGCGCCAATCCATTCGCGCGATTCACCGGGAAAACCCCGCGGCGCGCGTCATCGTGACGGGCTGCTATGCGCAGCGCGCTCCGGAAGAACTTGCCGCGCTCGAAGGCGTTTCCTGGGTCGTCGGAAATTCCCACAAGCCGGAAATCCCGCGCCTCATTCAAGAAATGGGGCAGGAAATGGCGCGCGATTCATCTGCCGCCGCGCGCCAGGGATTCGTGCCCCTTTCGATGATCGCAAGCGGCGCGCTTTCGCTCGAGCGCGGCCCGGCTAAAATTTTGACCGGCGACATTCTGGAGCAACGCGAATTGCTAGTCGCGCCCGTCGAAGGCGGCGAGGCCGGCCATACGCGCCCGGTGCTGAAAATTCAGGACGGGTGCAACAAGCGGTGCTCCTATTGCGTGATCCCGCAGGTGCGCGGACGCAGCCGGAGCCTATTACCCGGGAGTGTTATTGAGGAAATCCGCAAGCTGTGCACGGGCGGCGCGCAGGAAGTGGTGCTTAGCGGAATCGATCTGGGCAATTACGGGCGCGATCTCGCGCCACGCACAGAGCTCGGAGAATTGTTGCGACGCATCCTGGAGGAAACTTCCGTCGAGCGTCTGCGCGTCAGTTCCGTCGAGCCGATGGACATCACCGAGGACCTGATCGGAATTTTTGCTGCGAGCGAGCGAATGGCGCGGCACTTTCACATGCCGCTGCAATCCGGCTCCGACCACATCCTGGCGGCCATGCATCGCTGGTATCGCGCCGCGCATTACGCGCGCCGCGCGGAACTCGCGCGCGAGTGGCTCCCCGACGCGGCTATTGGCGCGGACGTGATCGCGGGCTTCCCCGGCGAGACGGAAGAAGACCATCAGGCAACGCTCTCGCTCATCGAGCGGCTGCCGCTCACCTACCTGCATGTGTTTTCGTTTTCTCCGCGCCCGGGAACGCCGGCGGCGGAGCTGCACAATCAAGTTCCCGAACAAGTGATCGCGCGCCGCGCGCGCGAGCTGCGCGCCCTCGGCGAAAAAAAGAAAGCCGCATTTCAAACGGCGCAAACGGGACGCCCAATGCGCGTCCTCACGCTGAACCGCAGCGGCCAGGACGCTTCCGGGCCATGGACGCGCGCACTCTCCAGCAATTACCTCGACGTCCGTGTGCCCGGCTCGTGGCCAGCCAACCAGTTCCTGGGAGTGTGGATCTCGGGCGTTGCGGAAGGTCATCTGACGGGCCGATCACCATAAACTTGAGAGCGGCAATATCAAAATCTTTCAACACAGAGAGCACAGAGGGCACAGAGAAAGCCCTCCGATTTCCACTCTTCCGAGTAAATGGCATTTCTGATTCCCTGCCTCCTTGCTTCACTGCCTCTTTGCCTCAGCTTCCCCGCGCCTTCGCGGCCGTTTCAGGAGATTTCACGATTCGAATATGACTTGCGCGATGGCGGTGTTGCCGTCATGCGTGATGGTGACGGCGATATTTTTTACCCCCAGGCTGTCGGCGATCGCCCGCGTCGCGCCTGACAATTTCAGTGTGGGCTTGCCGCTCGGCTCGCGCACGACTTCGATGTCCAGCCAGCGCACGCCGCGCGCCCAGCCGGTTCCGAGGGCTTTCATCGCGGCTTCTTTCGCTGCGAAACGTCCCGCGAAACGTTCGGCGCGGTTGCGGTGCTTTTCGCAGTAGCTGATTTCCGACGCTGTGAACAGGCGCTCGAGGAATGCGCGGCCGCGCCGGGCGATGGCCGCCTCGATGCGATCGACCTCCGTGATGTCCACGCCTAAACCAACGATCATTTGCACTCCTGCACCGCGAGGCGAGGCCAGTGGCACAGGCTTCAGCCTATGGAGGTTTGTCCTCGCAAAGACCGAAACCCACAAGTTGAAGCATGTGCCACCATCTCTTCTAAATTATACAGCGTCTGCTTGAGGCAGACAGAGACGGACGCGTTACGCTAAAGTGGTGAGTAGGACACACGGCAAAAATGAAGCGCGCGACGAAAACTCGATCTTCAAAACGCGGTCCCATGAAGCGCGAAGACCGCGCAGCGCCGCGCAATGGCAGCCCCGCTTGGGCGATTCGCCGGGCGCGCGGCGTGCAGGTGGCGGAGTCACGCGCGCTAGGAAAGCTCGGCTGGCTCGTGCACGGCTTCAGCACGCGGTCCGGCGGCGCGAGCGCGCTGGACGGAAAGCCCGCCCTGAATCTGGGCTTCACGGATTGGGATGAACGCGAACGCGTCGCGGCCAATCGCGAAAAATTGACGGCGGCGCTTGACGCCCGCGAAATGCCGCTCGTCACGCTGCGCCAATTCCACTCCGACGTGATTCACGTTGCGGCCGCGCCGTGCGCCGAGGCACCGAAAGCGGACGCGCTGATTACCGCCACTCGAGGTCTGCTGCTGGGCGTGCAAACGGCCGACTGCGTGCCCATTCTTCTTGCAGACACACGGCGGCGCGTGGTGGCGGCAGTTCACGCCGGCTGGCGCGGTACGCTTGCGCGCATCGCGGTGAAAACTCTTGGGCGAATGACCATGGAATTCGGCACGCGCGCGCGCGACGTGTACGCTGCGCTCGGGCCGGCGATTGGCCGCTGCTGCTACGAAGTCGGCCCCGAAGTCGCGCAAGCTTTCGCAGCGCAATTTCCGCCCGCCGCGGACTGGTTTGACGGGCCGTTCGAGCAATTGGCGCATGGCGAGGAGCCACTCTGGCTGCCGTGGCTGACGATGATGCCTCCCGGGCACGTGCTTCCGCCACCGCGCGTGCAGCTCGATCTGCACGCCTCGAATCGCTGGCAATTGATCGATGCCGGCGTGCCGGAAAAACAAATCGCCGTGAGCGACCTGTGCACCGCGTGCCGCACGGATCTGCTGTTCAGCTATCGCCGCGAAGGCGCGAAGACAGGCCGGCTGATGGCAGTGATTGGAATCAAGTAGAACAGGCTTCAAGCCTGTTTGCTTTTGAATTTGATTTTCAATTTCAGTCCAATAAAACCAAACAGGCTGAAGCGTGTTCTACTGCAGCGCCACAAACGGGCTCGGCGTTTCCATCAGCGCGAGTTGTCCGCAAGCGGCGAAGACATCTTGCCCGCGCGAATAGCGCACGAATGCAGGCACGCCCTTGTCCACGAGGATGCGCTGAAACTCCTCGATGTTCTCTGCCGTGGGCGCGCGGTAAGGCAAATTTCCGGGATTCCAAGGGATCAGATTCACTTTGGTGCGGATATGCGCGATGAGGCGCACGACGCGGCGCGCATCTTCGGGCGTATCATTCACGCCGCCGAGCAGCACATATTCAAACGTGAAATATTCCCGCGGCCGCAGCGGATACCGCCGGCAGGCGTCGAGGAGCACATCCAGCGGATACTTGCGGTTGATGGGCATGAGCGCGTTGCGCTGCACGTCGCTCGATGCGTTCAGCGAAATGGCCAGGCTGGGACGAATCTTTTCCTGCCCGAGCCGCTCGATGCCGGGAACGATGCCGCTGGTTGAGAGCGTGACGTGGCGCGGTGCGAGCGCGACTCCCTTGGGATCGAGCAGGATGCGCACGGCAGCCATCGTCGCGTCGTAGTTGAGCAGCGGCTCGCCCTGGCCCATCAGCACGACGTTCGTCTGCGGCGCGAGCTGCTCGCGGTTTTCCTCGAGCGCGACGAGAACCTGCCCCACGATTTCGCCCGCCGTGAGATTGCGGATCAGCCCCAACTGCGCCGTGAGGCAAAAATGGCAGTCGACCGCGCACCCCGCCTGCGTCGAAATGCAAATCGTCTGGCGGCCTTGGCGCGGCATGAAAACGGCTTCAATCTGCGCGGGCTTCACGTTTTCATCGCCGGCCGGCCCGCCGATCGAGAAGAGATACCGGATGGAGCCATCCGCGGAAGGAAACCTGCGCACAATGCGCGGGGGCGTGATGCGCCCGCCTCCGGCGGAGGCGAGACGCTCGCGAAGAGCGGCCGGCAAGTTCGTCATCGCCGACAATTCAAAACGCCGCTCTGCGTACAGCGCGTGATAGAGCTGCGCGCCGCGAAAAGGCCGCTCGCCGAGCGACGCCGCGAACGCGCGCAATTCCTCCGCTGATTTTCCGAGTAATTCGACAGGCAAGCGCCATCTCCTCGAAGCCGTAGTTTCATGGTAACATGGAGACGCGCGAGCAATCGAAGTCCGCTCATTCACTCGGCCATTTGAGTGCTTTTTCCTCCCGCGCGGGTCGCTTGGCGCCGCCTTGGCCCTGAGAATGAATGCTATACAGCGTTTGCTCGATAATTCATAATGAACAAGCGCGGTAATTTTATCCAGTAATGCGCTGCGTATTGTTGGCTGATGTAAGAGATAAATTCAGTTTGCGTTGAAGCCTCAGGCATTGGACGCGCCGTGACAGATGGCAAGACGATAAAACCGAGAAGCACGCGAGTACACCTCACTATTCCTGTATTCATTTACGGCAACAATACCTCCAATAAGCCCTTCAAAGAAATCACTCAGACCGTGGAGGTCAATGCCAACGGCTGCCTCGTTGAACTGGCGACGCACGTCATGAAAGATCAGCAGCTTCTCCTGACGAACATGAAGAGCAATGAAGAAATTGCCTGCCTCGTGGTGACTCAGGGAAATATTATGAATGGAAAGGCTCAAGTGGGACTTCGCTTCGCGCAGTCCGCGCCGCGTTTCTGGGGACTCGCATTTCCGCCCGAAGATTGGGATCCCGCCGAACGTAAGCGCCCGATGCCTTCCAAGCGGTAAGGATCGCCTCGGGTTTAGACCCATCCTAACATTGCCTTACCCTTGCCCAGAGTGGCCTTCCCCGATGAAATGAAACACATCCGGCATCGAGTCGCGTTCGCAGCCGCACGTGTGCCACAATAGAACCATGAATCAGCCGGTGCGAGACATCCAACAAGCGGAACTGCCGAACGGCGTGGTGATTGTCACGGAGAAGATGCCGCACGTGCGCTCGGTTTCCGTGGGGATTTGGCTGGCCACGGGTTCGCGCGCGGAATCGTCCGAGCGGAACGGCATCGCCCATTTCATCGAGCACATGGTGTTCAAGGGCACGCGCAAGCGCACGGCCGAGGAAATCGCGCAGTCGGTGGATTCGGTCGGCGGAATGCTCGACGCGTTCACGGCCAAGGAGATGACTTGCTTCAACGCGAAAGTGCTCGACGAGCACCTCCCCGTCGCCGTGGACGTCCTTTCCGATCTCGTCCTGCGCCCGCGCTTTGACGCGGAAGACATCGCCAAGGAAAAGCAGGTGGTCCTCGAGGAAATCAAGATGGAAGAGGACAACCCCGAATACCTGATCCATGAATTGTTCACGCAAAATTTCTGGCGGGGGCATCCCTTGGGAATGCCGATCCTGGGCACGCCGGAGACGGTTGCGCAATTTTCACGGGACGCTGTGTCGGAATGTTTCGACGAGTGGTATGCCGCGAACCGCGTCGTAGTCACCGCGGCTGGAAATTTGGATCATGCGCGGCTCGTGGATCTGGTCGCGCAGGAATTCGGCGGTGCGGCGCGCTCCTCCATCGTGTCAATGCCCACGCCTCCCAATACGCACGCTTGCGTTGAGCAGCGCGACAAAAAAGAACTCGAACAGGTTCACATTGTGCTGGGCGTGCCGTCGTACCCGCTGGCCCACGAACGCCGCTACGCGGCGTCTCTCTTGAACGTGATTCTCGGCGGCGGCATGTCCTCGCGGCTGTTTCAGAATATTCGCGAGCGGCAGGGACTGGCCTATGCGATTGAAAGCGACCTCTCGCCTTACACCGATTCGGGCGTGCTTTCCGTGTACGCTGGAACTTCCCGGGAATCCGCTGTGCAACTGATTCGTTCGGTGTGCGACGAATTCCGCGCCGTCCGGAGGGACGGAGTCAGCGTCGAAGAATTGCGCCGCGCGAAAGATCATCTCAAAGGTTCGATGATGCTCTCGCTCGAGTCCACGAGCGCGCGCATGTCCAATCTCGCGCGCCAGGCCATGTACCTGCACCGGTTTATTTCGCTCGACGAAATGCTGGCGTCGATCGAAGCGGTGACGCGCGAGGAAGTGCACGCCATCGCGCGCGATTTCTTCGAGCCGGACCGCATTACCCTCACCGTGCTCGGCAGCTTGAATGGCTTTCGGGCCACGCGCGATCTGCTGGCATGACGCTTTTCGCGCCGCAATGGCCGCTTTCTCTTTTTTTCGGGGCCGCTCACAACAGGGAAAGGAGCCGGCTTTCAACCCCATGAGTTCGGTGGCGGATACGCATGTGGATTCACGGATCGCGGAAAATAGCGGCGGCGTGGAACTCTCCGTCGTGATTCCGTGCTTGAACGAAGCCGCTACCGTCGGCGTCTGCGTCAAAAAAGCGATCGACGCCCTGGAACGGCACGCTATCCGCGGCGAAGTGATCGTCGCCGACAACGGCAGCACCGACGGCTCGCAACAAATTGCCCGGGACTTCGGCGCGCGCGTGCTCCCAGTGGAGCGGCGCGGCTACGGCAGCGCCCTGCAGAGCGGTATCGCTGCGGCGCGCGGCCGCTTTGTCCTGATGGGCGATGCCGACGACACCTACGATTTCTCGCAACTGGACGAATTTGTCAGGATGCTGCGCGAAGGCTATGACCTCGTGATGGGCAACCGCTTCCGGGGAAAGATTCTTCCGGGCGCGATGCCGCCGTTGCACCGCTATCTCGGAAATCCCGTTCTGACGGGATTGGGACGTCTGTTCTTCAAAAGCCCAGTGGGGGATTTTCATTGCGGGCTCCGCGCGTTTCGCAGGGATGCGATCGAGCAGCTCGGCCTGCGGACACTCGGAATGGAATTCGCCAGTGAAATGGTGGTGAAGGCCGCGGCGTTCGGATTGCGCGTCACGGAAATTCCCACCACGCTTGCTCCCGACCGCAGGGATCGCCCCCCCTACCTTCGCACGTGGAGCGATGGCTGGCGGCATCTGCGTTTTCTTTTGTTGTACAGCCCGCGCTGGCTGTTCCTTTATCCCGGAATTGCCCTGTTCGCTCTGGGAATCACGCTAAACGCGGCGCTTTTGCCGGGCCCCAGAAGGATCGGGAACATCGTGTTTGACGTTCACACGTTGTTGTTCGCGGCCATGGCCATTCTGATTGGTTTTCAATCCATCGTGTTCGCGACGTTCACTAAGATCTTTGCGATCTCCGAGGGCCTGCTGCCGGAAGACGCTCGCCTCACGCGGATGTTCAAGTACATCACGCTCGAGGTCGGCCTCGTCGCGGGAACGCTGCTGATCCTGGCCGGAGCCGGCGCATGGGTGCTGGGTCTGGAATACTGGCGCATCCGCCAGTTCGGCCCGCTCGATCCGGAAAAAACGCTGCGCATCGTGATCCCAGGCGTGGTGTGTTTCACGCTGGGGTTCCAGGTTGTTCTCTCCAGTTTCTTTCTCAGCGTTCTCGGGATGTCCCGCCGATGAATAATGCGGAGGATCTTTTCGATCGGTATGCCGCCGCGTACGAAAAGGCCTTGTCCAATGCCATTGCGCCCTCCGGGGAAAGCCGCGAATATTTTGCCGAGGGCCGGGTGGCCTGGCTCAAGCGCTGTTTGGAGGAGCGGAAGCAGCGGGTCGATTCGTTCTTGGATTTCGGCTGCGGGGACGGCGCGACGACCCCTCTGCTTCTCCATGGATTGAACGCAAAATCCGCTGTCGGCGTGGACGTGTCCGCCAAGTCTCTTGAGATTGCGCGAAAGCACCACGCCAGCGAGCGAATCCATTACGATTCCATTGCCGAATTTCAATCGTCCGGGCAAATGGATCTGGCGTATTGCAACGGGGTATTCCACCACATCCTGCCGGCGCAACGGGCGGCAGCGCTGGAGTTGGTCCGTCGAGCTTTGCGCGCGGAGGGCCTTTTTTCGTTCTGGGAAAATAATCCGTGGAGTCTTGCTACGCGCTACGTGATGTCGCGCTGCGCGTTCGACCGCGACGCCATCCCGCTGTCTCCGCCTGGAGCCAGAGCGATGTTGCGGGACGGCGGCTTCGAGATCCTGCGCACCGATTTTCGGTTCATCTTTCCGCGAGCATTGCGTGCATTCCGCAAGATGGAAGATTGGGTGCATCGCGCGCCCCTGGGCGCGCAATATCAGGTCCTTTGCCGCAAGATCCGCTAATCCTTAATTACTTCTTGTCACAATCCTGATCGCTGGAACGCAGGCTTTTCGTGGCGCCGGCGCCACACAAGATTGCGCTTGTTGACCAGGCAAATTGTTATTGCGGACTTCCGGCCACGGCCTGCCCCGCGCGCAGGATTTGATCGCGCAGGCGTTCACTTGCGATGCCCAGCCTGCTCCTGCAATACCAGCCAAGGAAAAGCCGCGTGGCCAGCGCAAAATAGAGGAGAAGAATAGAGGCGACCAGCACGGCGAACGATTCGCGCTCAACGAGCAATGTCCAATTGATCGATTCTTCCCAGGACGGCCAGATATAATTAAATATTCCGCGCAGGTGCCGGCCAATCCATGGAATGCGCGCGAGACGCACATGCACCGTGCTCTCGTAAGTGTAAATCGCCGGATAGTTGGGAATTGATTGCGTCGCGGCGCGAAAAATCGCGGGGTCTCTCAATTCCGTGCGGGTTGCAAAATGTCCGTCCGGAAGCCGCGGCATGAAATGGTACGAAGGGTCGACCACAACCCAACGATCGCCAATCAAGGCTTCCACGACAACATGTTTGCTGAGTCCGTATTGATCCAGTAAGAGAAGACGCCGCGCGCGCAGCCCGCTGCTCTGCGCCAGGTTCACGAACGCGTTGGTCGCCGTGCCGCATACTTGCAGAAGATGTTGAATGTTAAGCGTATCTTCCGGATTGCGCGCGCCCAGGCCACCCGGGTCCGCGGCCGTGCGTCGCGCCGGACCATGAGCCATCCACTGCAATATCGCTTCGACTTTTTGCTCCGGGCCGTCGGAAGCGGGGATAATGGCGTCTGAAAAGCCTTTCAAGTAACTGCGCGTCGAAAATTCCCACCCCACGCTGTAAAGTACGGCCACCAGGGAAGCAACCAAGAGCGCGTTTACAGCATATGAGCATGCCCGAATGATCGGGTGATTCTTCATTGGCCACTCCGCTCCGAGATCAGCTCCCGGTACAGAGTTTCCATTTGAGCCAGCGGCTCGGCCCAGCTTAGCGAGTTCGCAACCCCCCGGCACCCTTCGCGCAAACGCGCCGCGAGTGCGGGATCATCCAAAATCCGGGCCAGCCCCGCCTCGAGCGCGGCGCAATCATGGGGCACGACCAGACCTGCGCGCTGGTCCACGATGGGCGCGATCCCGCAGCGATCGGTGACTAGAACTGGAGTCCCACATGCGACCGCTTCCGCGGCCGTGTTGCCGAAATTTTCGTTTTGTGAAGGCAATACAAACACATCCGCGTCCCGGTAGGCTGCCCACTTGGCCTCCCCGTACAGGGGCCCCGTGAATAAAACCCTGCCGTTCAGCCCCATTTGTGTAGTGATTGCCTCCAAGTGCTGGCGGAAACCATCCCCCTCATCCGGCCCCGCCATCACCAGCAGGGACCTTCGAGAACCATTTCCGGGCCGGTTCCAGTGAGAAAATGCCTCCAACATCAAATCGGGACTCTTCTTTGATACTAGACGCCCCAGAAACAATACCAGTTTCACGTCCTTGGATATATCCCACTTCTTGCGGAACACCCCGGCGGGGGGAAACTCCGCGGGGATTTCGATCCCGTTTCTGCGGACCACAATTTTGGAGTCCACGATCCCGCCCTCCAGGAACTCCTGGCGCTCTTGTTCCGAGGTCGCGATCACGCGCCTTGCTCCCAGGAGCAATCTGCCTCCGAGCGCGTCGTGGTAGACCCGCTTCATCCAGATGCTGCGGACGATTGGCAGGAACATGCCCATTGGTTCCACAACATAGGGGCGGGCTATCCGGCGGCATGCACTCGCGACGCGCGGTCCGAGCAAATCGTAGAGACCAAAAATGTGCGTAAGGTCATAGCCGCTAAGCCGCTCCCGGCAGAATGCGGCCATGCCCGGATTCCAGGTTAAGGATCGGTATCGTGCGCGCGTCCGAAGATAGATCGCTTCCACGCCGTTTTCCCGGGCTTCGAATCCCCAGCGTCCCGCAACAGCGCCCGCAATTTCTCTCTTGGCCCGGTCGAATCCAAGATCGGCGGTTAGGACCGTCACGGCATGGCCGAAGGATGCCATGCCGCGGGCAAGCGCCCTGACTTTGACCGTAGGGCCACCCATATCAAGAAAGGGATAGTAGGATTGGGTCACATACAATAGGCGCATAGGCACAGAAAACCGGACCCGTCATAGAGCCCGCACGGCAGCTATCTATTCTTTGCAGGGCACGACTTGCTTTGTAGGGCACGGCTTTAGCCGCTGGCCTGTTCGAAATCGACCCGCCACATAGGCTCTTCAGCCAGGGAAAAGGTTCAATAAGTTTTTCCCTGCCGCGAATTATACTCCCGCGAGCCGCTTTCAAACGGGAAGCTTGTGAATTCATTGTTTTTAGGCAAGAACATTGTTCAGAATCTCTGCCAGGTGTAATTGAAATTGCGCGAACGAAAATGTTCCCGCGACGCGATCCCTCCCATGCGCGCCCATTTCCATCGCCCGGCTCGGATTGTTGAGAAGAGATTCGAGCGCCTGCGCGAGCCGCTCGACGTCCCCATGCGGCACGAGCAAGCCGGTCACGCCCTCCTCCACTATGTCTGGAATTCCGCCATGCGCCCCGCCGATCACCGGCTTGGCATGGGCCATGGCCTCCAGAAACACAAGGCCAAAGCCTTCTCCCCGGCTGGGTAAGGCGAAGACGTTGCAGTTTGCGTAGCAGGCGAAGAGTTGCTCCGGCGTAAGATCGTGGAGAAAACGGGCGCGCTCCGAAACACCCAGATCGCGTGCGAGCTTTTCAAGTCTTGGCCGGTCGTCTCCATCGCCGACAAGCGCCAGGGATGCGTCTGGCGCTATTTTCAGGACACGCGGCAGCGCAGCGATTAAAGTGTCGGCACCCTTATACTTTTCGGCGGAATCCCATCGGCCGACCGTCAAAATGATTCGGCCTGCCCGTGGAAAGTCCGGCGGTGGCGAAAGCGAGGCGGCCGTCTCGAGTCGCGCCTCAAACTCGGGGTCGAGCCCCCAGGGGAGCCTCTTGACTTTGCCGGTAGGAATGCGTTGTTCGGAAATCAGATGCTGCACGGTGTCCGCGCTCGGCCCGATTACCAAATCCGCGCGGCGTAGCGCGGCGCCGCGCGGCCAGCCGAGCGGCTGCCACACTTCCACGCCGTGGCTGAACACAATCGACCGAAATGTCCGCCCGCGCGCTTTCATGGCCCAAACAATGGGAGCTAGATGCGGGTGCAGCGCAATCACCAGCACCGGATTGCGGCCCGCCGCGCGCAGCGCCGCCAGAACGAATTGAGCCTTGCTCCCCGCATAGCCGGAAGCGGAAAATTCCAGCGAACCAACGCGCACGGTGTGCAATCCCTGCGGGTCGTTCAGACTCAGGAAACGGGCTGCCATGCCGCGGTCGGACGCAAATTTCGCGGTCACAGCGGCAACGTGGCGGCCGGCCCGCTGAACGCCACCGGCCGGGAGCACGTCCGTGAATAATCCCACGATGGAGCTCATTCGCGTAAGGAGGCTGTCCGCTTTGGGCGCCGCGTCAGTTCAGGCATCATGCGCATATCGAGGTCTTGGGACTGAGTTGCCGTTCCGTGAACATCGAGTGAGTCTACATCACGCCAGTTACCTGTGACATTGGATGTAGTGATGGAAATCATCGCAGTTCCTGCTTACCCCAATTTCTCACAGCCAAGCATTCCGGCAATGACTTCTGGTGGCACAGGCTTCAGCCTGTGGGTTTTAGTTCTTCTAAGGGCCACCCCCACAAGCTGAAGCCTGTGCCACTGAAGGATTCGCGCGGCACGAACTATGCCGCGCCGGGATTTGCTGTTACTCTGACGCGTTCGTGATCCAAACCGGGGGGAACGCAGCGTGGCTGGAAATCCGAAGCGCATCTTACTGACGGGCGGAGCCGGGTTCATCGGCTCGCATGTGGCGGAGGCTCTGCTCCGTAACCGCGCTCGATTGAGCATTGTGGACAACCTCGACGAGTTCTATTCCCCGGCGTGGAAAAAAGCCAATCTCGAATCGATCCGGAAAATCGGGTCCTTCGATTTTTTCGATCAGGACATTTGCGCGATGGACCGCCTGCGGGAAACCGTCTCGAGCGTCCGGCCGGACGCGATCATTCATCTTGCGGCGCGGGCCGGCGTCCGCCCCTCGATTGAACACCCGCGGATCTACGAGCAGGTGAACGTGGCCGGCACGGTGAATTTGCTCGAGCTCTGCAGGGAATTTCAGGTCTCGCGGCTGATCTTCGGCTCTTCCAGTTCCGTGTACGGCGCCGGCAGCCAGGCGCCTTTTTCCGAAGAGCAAATTGGCCTGCGCCCGATTTCGCCGTACGCCGCCACCAAACTCGCCGGGGAATTGTTTTGTTACACGTACGCGCATCTTTACAGTCTGCCGATAATGGCTCTGCGATTTTTCACGGTGTACGGACCACGGCAGCGCCCCGACCTTGCCATTCATAAATTC
Organism: uncultured Acidobacteriota bacterium; assembly: GCA_963813185.1. Taxonomy (GTDB): domain Bacteria; phylum Acidobacteriota; class Terriglobia; order Acidiferrales; family UBA7541; genus Palsa-360. Next base: position 116,666 of record CAWEYA010000012.1, on the reverse strand, counting down.
GTCGCTCGCATCGAGGCGGGAAAGCCGTTGCCCATTTTCGGCGACGGAGAAACGGGGCGGGATTACACGTACGTGGACGACATCGTCGCAGGCGTCCTCGGCGCGCTTGAATACAATTTTTCTTCCACAAAAGGAGCGCCTTTTGAAATCTGCAATCTCGGCAATTCTCAACCCGTAAAACTTTCGGAACTGGTTCGCATGCTGGAACGCGCGACGGGGAAAAAAGCGATAGTCCAGCGGGAATCTCCGCAGCAAGGCGACGTACCCCTGACCTGGGCCGACATCTCCAAAGCCGGGAAACTGCTCGGCTACCACCCGCAAACATCGCTGGAGGAAGGTCTCAACAAATTTGTGGCCTGGTACCGCGCCACCGCCCCGGGCCTGCGCGCATGAAACGGACAGACCTAAGGTGCGATACTGGAAGCCCGGGGAATGTCGACGGCTTCTACTTTTTCATGCTTTTCGGCCACAGCACGCCCTGGTCTTCCTTCGTGACCGGCCCCAGGCCCTTGTAAACGAACTTCTGCACGCGTTGGCCGCGATACGTCTCCGTCACATAGATGTTGCCTTTCGAATCCGTAGCGATGCTGTGCGGGCCGTAGAATTCGCCTGGCTGTCGGCCGCCTTCCCCGAACGTTGTTAGAACTTCGAGCGTGTCGCGCAAGAGGATGTGGACGCGGTCGTTTTCCCCGTCAGCCAGGTAGATGTACTTTTGTTGCGGATCCTTCGAGAACGCGATGTCCCATGCCGAGCCCGAGCCCAGCGTGCGCTTGGCAACGAACGCTTCCTTCACAAAGGTTCCGTCGGGCTTGAACACCTGGATCCGGTCGTTCACGCGATCGCAGACATACAACAAGCGATCGACGGACAAATCCGCGCAATGCACCGGATTGCGAAACTGCTGCGGAGGCGGCGCATCCGGGTCGTATTTCCCGAGGTCGGTGTCATCGGGCTTGTGCCCGTAAGCGCCCCAGTGGCGCTTGTACTGGCCGGTATCGGCGTCATAAACGATCACGCGATGGTTGCCGTAGCCGTCGGCGACGTAGACCTCATTCGTTTGTTTGTCGATAAAAGTTTTGGCCGGCAACCTCAGGTTCTCGACGTCGTTGCTGCCCTTGCTATGGCTGGGCTTGCCGATCTGCATCAGGAACTGGCCGTCCTGCGTAAATTTCAGCACCTGATTGTCGAGGTAGGACGTGGTCGCGGACGCAGCCGATTCGTCGGGCGCGCCGCCCGGCGCAGGCTGGGCAGCGCGGCCCCGGCCGTTGCCGCCGATCCAGACGTTGCCTTTATAGTCGATCGTAATCCCATGGTTCGAATTCGGCCAGTCGTAACCGTTGCCCGGTCCGCCCCAATGGCGAAGCAGGTTGCCGTCCTGGTCAAACTCCAGGACAGGCGGTGCCGGAGCGCAACACATGGCAGTCGGCGGGTTCGTCGTGGCGTGGAGTTCGCCCGGTTCCAGCGAGCCCTGGCGATGAATGATCCAGACGTTGTCCTGCGCGTCGACGGAAACGCCGATGGTCATGCCCATGAGCCAATGATTCGGCAATGGCTTCGGCCACAGAGGGTCCACCTCAAACATCGGCGCCTGCACGGTCGCGGCCTCGACTGCGGCCCGCTTCTGGAGCATGGTGATTCCTACTCCGAGCGCGATTAAGAGCGCCAGAAATATCGCCCCGACATAGATATTTCGCTTCATAGGTTTGCTCCTTCGATCCTGCCGGTAGTTTTGAACTGTGTTGCGGATACCATAGCGCGCCAATCCCACGGTTTGATCTGCTCAGCTCCAGCGCGAAGAATCCCTTCTTCAGCACAGCATTGCCGGCGCCGGGTAGGCTCTTCTCTTGAGCTAGGACGAGCAGCGGCATGCAGGCCACAAAATTTGTCCGGGCAGTCTGAGCCGGAAATGCCATAAGACTTGTATCAGATTGGCGGAGTCTATCAGCGCATCCGGCCGGGCGCAAGACCGCTCCATGTGCCTAATGATGTCGAACTAATTCTGCGCAAGGGGCGCCCTTTGAAATCTGCAATCTCGGCAACTCACAACCGGTAAAGCTTTCGGAACTAGGGTGCATGCTCGAACGCGCGACCGAAAAGAAAGCGATTTTCCAGCGGGAATCACCGCAACAGGGCGACATGCCCTTGACGTGGGCCGACATTTCAAAAGCCGGGAAGCTGCTCGGCTATCGCCCGCAAACAACGCTAGAGGAAGGTCTCAAGAAATTTATCGTCTGATACGGCGCCGCCGATCCGGGCCAACGCGGGTGAAACTGACAGATTCGGAGGCCGCCCCGCCAGCTGAGGCTAGCAAACAGAATCCTTCCAAGGTGCACGTCTTTTCACAGAAATCCACTTTCCGATCGGCCGGGTTCTACTTCAGAATACAAAGTGGCGAGTCTCAATGCGCATGAGAAGAAATGTGGAATAGCGCGCATTCAGTCCGATTGGGGTAGGTGTGGATGGGGAACACAGCGTCCAGATATCGGTTTGGCGCGCGAAAGTTCGGAATATGATTAAGAAGCGTCACCGGGAAGCTATTCTCGTCATTAACGTCGAAGGGTAATTCGACCAGGTGACCGTGGCTGGCGAGTGAGAGGGAGTCCTGAAGCCATAGCATAGTGGATCTCGGAGGCTCATGTGGGGGACACCCCGGCTACTTAAGTAGCCAACGGAGGGACTGCAAAAATGAAAGCACCCATCAGCAAGACTTGCTGTGCCACGAAGCCGGACCAGTCAAATTGCCGCGCTCCGACGCTTCCTGGATCGGAGTTCTGCTTTTTTCATGATCCGTCGAAAGCCGGGGAGCGGCTGGAAGCGCAAGCGCAAGGCGGGCGCCAGAACCGCATGAAGACGCTAGAAGCCACGGCGCAGGATGTGAAGGTCGAAGACTCGGGGGACGCAATCGCACTCCTAGTGCAAACGATTAATCAGGTCCGCAAGGGCGAGATCGACCCGAGAGTCGCGAATTCGGTGGGCTTCCTTACAAATATCCTGATCAAAGCTGTGGAGCAGGATAAATTGGAATCTCGGATCGAACAACTTGAAGTACTGCTCAAAATACAAACTTCGACAATTGACCTAAACGTGACGGGAACATACGATGATCAACTCGGCTAAAAGCAAACGCTTGGACAAGATCGACCTTCAGCTGACACCGAAGCAATGGGCCATCAGGCTGGCCGACGAGATAAGGCGATATCCATCTCTTGAGGCATTCCGGAACGGCATCGCGAAAGGTACCTATCGGCAATCACCATCTATAGCCCCGTTTTTCTCGCTGGCTGAACAGGCTAAAGAGCGTTGGCCAGAAGACGACCGTAGAGAGGTTAAGCTCAGCGGTAAACTTCGCTTGGAATTTCAGTCGCTGAAATCACTGATAACTAACATCAACAACGAGATGGTGATGAGGGCGGAAATGAACAGACTGAGGGGGGCGCTGCAGTTGTCAAAGTATCACAATCTGACCTTGCAAGGCGCCTTCGCGCTCATTGGCTTCCCCGAAATGTTGTTGGAAAGCTCAGCGAGCCTGGCACGGTTGCACCATTCTTCGCTACTCGATGATTGGGCCAACGAATCGACCATGTTATTTAAGGAGACAATCGCGTACAGAGCTGCAGTTCAGACCATTCAGGAAAATTATTTTGAGAGCCACGTAATTCTGTATAAGGACATTGAAACAGCAATTGAATTGATAATCCAGATGTTGCGTGAGGTGATCGCAGACTTCAACAAATACCGCAAGGAAAATGCCGATTGGACCAAACTAGCGTCTGATCGGGAGCAACAGAAAGCCGGGACGGCAAATGCCATGCCTTTCGAACCCGAGAACGGCCTGCCAATCGATATAGAAGCCATTACGAAACGCGACGAGATGTTAGTCCAATCCATCGTCGAGAGGTGGGTCATGAATGCCAAAGTCAGCTGAATTGCCGATATATTGCGAGAAACTGGCAAACACGAAGTTTTCGTCTGGAATCACTTCCAGAAGCAAATGGGACTGAAATCCTGAGCACGATATAAGTAACGCGCCCGCAGATAAGATCGGACAAGATAGATACGCGACGGATGCTCCCAAATGCAGATTGCCGAGATTATGTGACTCCTCTAGACCGGCTCTCCGCTTCTTAGCTGCTTCCACTTAGAATCCAATCGCCGTGCTTCCCAAATCTCTAATGACTGAGGCGCCGAGTCAGGACTTAGGCCAGCTAATTGAAGCGGGGGTCGGTCAAGCGTGGATGCCTCCCTCATTCTGACCAGATGCACGTCATCGAGGGCAGTCGGCATCCTGAGGACGATGCTTTGGAAGTTAAGATTCCGATCAGCGACGCCAAAACGCATGAAGATTTCGTTGGCAAATCGAAATTTCAAGTTGCGATTCACATGGAACATCTAGGAATTCATCCGTGCGGACAACCGTGACTACAACGACGAATTCATTAAGAACGGGCTGAATCGTGGTGTGCAGCCTCACAAGTTAACTCACAGAGACTCGCTGGTCTCGTTGTCATCTGCGGATCATTGTCAGCCATTGTTTCACGCTCCCGGGGAGCTTCGCTGTCGATTAATCACGTCGTCAATTAGTTGTCACAAAAATATATTAAGTATCGGAAATTTTGGTCTCTTCTAGTGCTTTTGGTGTCTGGCCCAACTTTCGACGCTCTTTCTTTGAAATTGCCGCTAACCGAGGGTTTTCTTATGTCGGTTGGTCGGGCCCCTAGCGCAGGCGCCCGGGAATTACCCTACTTTGAGGAACCTTCCTTATTCTGGCGAGCATGTAATCGCTGAAGATGCTTACGTCCTTCCCTTCTGTATGACTCTAAACTTCCAGAAATGAAAATCTCACAAATTTGTGATAGGGTCCTATGCGCCGCCTTTCGCTCGACTCCGCTTAGATTCGTGCTGAGCAAGTTTTTCCTTAAGAATATTGACAATCAAGTTGGAGAGACTCCTATTTTCTTCCCTCGCAAGTGCGTACAGCTTAAGTTTCAGGGAGCGCTCAATCTTGAATGAAATCGTCGTGTCCTTCATCATATTTTTCAATATTACGACGCTTCAGCAATGGTTCGCAACCAAACGCCAACCACGATTCGATCCTTGACAGAAAAAGTAATACGTAGTATTACTTAGTAATTGTTCGTATTACTACGACCTTTGACTAGAGCCTATTGCACAACCTAGCTAAGTTATTGATTCCATTGGGCCGAAACTGGGTTGTGCAACAGCTTCTAGAAGCTGTTGTAAGTCCTGGGGCCCAACTCCCACAGAAACGGTGGGAACAGAGGTCGATTCTCAGGTAGCAGCACCTGCTGGGTCGAAAAAACAAAGACTGAGTACAGAGGGCTTAACCCGATCCCCTTGTTTTTCATGCGGTTTCGCGGGCCGAAGGCCCTAAAGGACTGAAACGAGAACACCCAAGTGGCACCGAGCCACAATCGCTCACCAAAGAGTGCGGATGGAAGGAGGGCGACAGAGGCGGCTCGGTTCTAAGGAAAACCACTCGACGACCAAAGGCAACTACAAGACCGACTTGACACTAACCGGCCTTCTCATGGAAGGACCTATCCGCCGACCGCACCTTGATGAACTAGGAAAACTTCGTTTGAGACACGACGGGTGGAAAACCAACCGTGGAACTGCTTCAATCATGGTGACGGCACAGTCAGGAAACATTTCTCATACGACCACCATTCGTGTCATGGTGCAGTAGAAGCACCAGGAGCGATTTTGCGCGTCTGTGACTTCAACTGGAAAACTTACAAATGGCAGCAAACATAGATGTCAGTCTATTTAGCTAGACTTGCGGAATGAGGGGAGATTCCCGGGTCGGTGTACACGGCGATGTACACTGACCCAGGAATATCTACTTTGCAATGCTGATTTCCAGGAAGCGATTGTTGTCCGCGCCACTCGCCAACGGCTGAATTTGGACCAATTGCAAGTGCTGCGATGAGGCCTTCTGCCTCTTCAGATTCTCCGACGGAATTCCAGTCCGTGCATAGGACTTTTCGCAATCCTGGTAAGAAGGTCCGCGCATGTTCCCTTCCAGGAATGCCAGCCCTGGGCAGCGCGTGCAAGTTCCTCCGTGGATGCACTGGGAACAGGCGAGCATGTCGCGCAATCGGATCGACCGAACTTCATTCAACTGGGGAGAATGACGCCAGATGTCGACGAACTTTGTGCGTCGCACGTTGCCGCAGGGCAAGGGGAACTGGACACAAGGATAGACGTCTCCATAGGGTGAGACATAGCAGGCCGTGTGGCCCGCGCTGCATGGCAAAGAGTTCAGTTCCTCCTGGTCGGGCCCTTGTGGAACAGCGCAAAACTCCTCGACGTTTCCGGCGAGATCTTCATTGTGGAAGACTTCCCTCAGTGCATCTTCGTTGACATTCAAACTGAGAATCGATCTGTCGCCGTCCATCATGGGTGTAATTGTGGGATCGATGATAAACTGCGACCCAAGATCGGCGGCCAAAGCTTTCACACCGTCATAGTCGTGCACATTGTGGATCATCAGCACATTTGCCATGTCCACATGGATTCCGTTCTTCCGCAACAGGCGGATCGCTTCGATCGACTGGTGGAACGAGCCAGGCATCTTGGTAATCGCGTCGTGCACTTCGGGGCGATGCGAATAGATGCTGATCTGCACCGACTCCACGCCGAGTTCGCGGAGCCGCTGTGCTTCCTTCTTCCGAATGAGAACGCCATTGGTCTTGAGCTTGATGCAGAAAGTCCGCAGCCGGGCGTGCTCCAGGATCTCAAAGAAATCCCTCCGCATCATGATCTCGCCGCCGCTGACGGTGAGATAGAAGACTCCGGCGTCCGCCATCTGGTCGAGAAGGTTCTTGATTTCCGCGGTGGTCATCTCTCCGTGATCGTCGTGGTCGAGATAGCAATGGACGCATCGCTCGTTGCAGCGATACGTCAAGTCCAGATGCACGCTGAGCGGAATGTTCAGCTTGAGGGCCTTGGCCGCCGTTTTCGCGATTAGTCCGCTCATGGCGTCACCCCGCGTGAATTAGCTGGCCCGGCTAGGGGCTGGTCGGAAACGAGAAGAATACCGTGTCCGGCCAAATCCTCGACAAGTGTCTCTGCATCCTTCAAGGCCAATTCCGGCGTGATGTCATATTGCGTGCAAATTTTGTTCGCGACGATCTGGTCCAGCGGAGTAACGCCGTCTGCCGCCGCCCAGATGACCGAGGCAATTTCGTTCAGCGTGAATAAGGTGGAATTGGTGGCGGACATGATCATCATTTCGTCGCCCAGCGCGCGCGCGGCGATTGCCGTGCCTCGGGCCACGTACCTGCTGTTCTTCATACGATCAGCTCCCATACCGAGGCATCGGGCACGAATGTCAAACGGCGCACGCGCACATGATTGGCAAACTCGCACGCCGTATCGAAAATTAACTTCACGAATTCAGGATCGTGCGCGAAAAAAAGGACATTCTCTAACAAGCCGCGCACGGCTGCGGCCCCTTCGATCGGCTCGATTTTGTTTTTCGGACCCTTGGCCAGCAAGTAAAGCGCATCGATGGGTGCCTGCAGGTTTTCTCCAGGCCGCGCCAGCTCGCCGAAAAAAGGCGTCCCCACCGCAAGGTAAGAGCCGCCCTTCCGGGTCACGTAGGAAATCTCGTCGGTGAGCAAGGCAGCATCCGGTGGGGCAAGCCTTGCCATGGTGGTCTTGCCCGCACCAGAAACTCCGGAAAATAGAAACGCGCGGCCATTTCGGATGGCGCTCGAAGCGTGGAGGAGGAATCCACCCCTGCGCGCCAAAAGGAGCGTGTGCACGATGCGCAAGACGGAATCGAGCGAGTAGAGATTGATGGTCTGCTGGATACGCCCATGCGCTGTCGAAGGGTTCCACTCGGCGCGAAAATCCCCGCGCTCCATCAGCCATCGACCGGAATCCCAGGCGACGCGTAAATCATCGTCTCCCGAATTGGTGTCTTTGGACGTCAGCTCAATCTCAAAATCGAAGCTGGCGTCGCTAGTGGAACTCAGGAAGCCGGCATAGCGCTCTTCAATCTGGCATACGAAGTCGAGGTCGGAGCAGCGCAAGCGTATAGGAAGCCCGCCGATCTCGACCACCACGCTGCAGCTCTCCGTTACAGCCGTCACACCCGGCATTTGGCTCCCTGGAGACAGAGTGTCCGCCAGCACGCACCGAGACGAAGATAGAGATACGTCGCGCGGTCGGAGGCCCGTAGCAAGCGGGCGAACAGGCTGTTCGATCCGTGCGGCGCGAGTTCAACATAGCGATTGTCGCGATCGATGGAAACCACGCGTCCCAGTAATTCTTGCGAAGAAACAGGAGGGTCATCGTGACACAGGCGGCCGCTCTGGGTAATCAGGCAGGGCTCCTCGGGATTGCCTGCGGCGGGCTTCTCATCTCGGCCCACAACTCGATGGACAAACAATCTTCCGTTTTGAAGGAAGAGCACCACTTCTCCCTCGGAAATTTCATCCAGGTCGGCGCGGCGGACCGAAACCAAATCTCCCGGAAGCATGGCCGGCACCATGCTCGTGCCGAGGACACGTAGACGAACTTCGCCAAATGACCGGACAACATCTTCCACCAACGCCTTCGACTCATTCTCTCTGGCAATCATTGACGCATGCTCGCCCCGGCTAAGAAGTCTTCCTGCTCAACCTGCAGTTACGCTCCGTCGACTGGACCTTGCCGCACGCCAGGGCCGCTACTTCGAAGATCTTTTCGTACTCGAAAGAAGGCGTCTTGTACACTTTCTTGGCGGTTATCTTCGGTTCCTCTGTTTTTTGTCCCGAAGAATTATCCTTATCCAAGGCTGCCGCCTCCTGCATTTAGAGTAAGGCCAGACTGGGTCGCCTGAATTGCGCCGCCGCTCATTCCTGGGCTGTTTGAGTACGCAAAATCCGCTTTACGAGCGGAATGACCGCTCCCCTCATGGAGCCAAAAGAAAATCAGTCGTAAATCCATCGTCCAGTGACCGGCAGCCTCGCCCGCGAATCCGCATCACTGTAGTGCGGACTGCGTGGCTTTTACCAGGGTGTTCCCGGTCTTCGTCGCATAGTAAATGCTCGAAGCTTGCGTCATACTGCTATCGTTATCAATAATGATGCCCGTCGTGCCGCCCGCGGCGGCGAGTGACGTGGTGCCTGCATTGACGGTTGGAAAGCCTGCCGTGATGTCCAGACTCATAACGCATCCGGCAGTTCCACCACTTGTCGTCGCCCCACAGTGGTTTGTGACTCCAATGAAAAGGAAGTCCTTCGCCAGCGTGGGGTTGTAATACTCCGTGAGCGGCGATGCGTCCGCCCCGGCAGCACCTGTTAGAGCTGTGGTCCCATTTGTGGTGCCGTTCATCAAGCCGCTTCCATTGAATCCCACGCTGTAAAGAGTGGGAGTCGTTCCGCCGCCCGTTCCCACGGCGTACAAAAGAGGGGTCCCGGATCCGGTATACCAGGCATTGTTAAACTCCACCCCGTACGGCCCCGTATACGTCGTGTTGCCGGTGCCGACGGCGACCGAAACGGAACTGGCCAGGCTTGTAGGGGCTTGCACGACGATGGCGTTTGTGCCGTTGGTGTTGAAGGTAGCGTAGACGTAACCCCTGCCGTTATCGACGACCACTGGGTTCAGGGACGTGGTGCCGCTGGCGACAATCGGGCCATAGACAATTGCGCCTGATGATCCGTTATCCACGACGTAATCGATGCGGCCCTTGTTGTCCGTAAAAAAGATGCTGTTAGCTCCCGCGTCGTAAACCGGCGCGGAGGGAATAGCGGTGATGGCGACGCTCCAAACGATGGTCGGTGTAGCGCTGCCGTTGAATACGTTGCTGATCTTGTACAGGTACCCGGAGCCCGTTCCAGCCGAGCTATAGGTCGTAACATATGCCACATCGTTGACATCGTTGTTCGTGTAAAGAATGAACGGGGCGCTCGTGGAACTTTGGTTTGTTACGCCGCCGTCCGGCGAAAGCAGGACGGTTTTGTCCACAGCGTTGTTGCCGGTGCCCGGCACAACCGCATTTGTCGGACTGGTTCCGTTTGAGCCAGTCGTTCCAATTGTCAGGACGTGAAAATACGATTTCCCCGTCGCGAGATTCTCGACATAGGCAAGCTGCGTTCCTTTCAGAGAAATTGCCAGAGAAGCAGGGACTTGTCCCGTGCCGGAGGCATACGCGAACATGACGGTTGGTCCGTTCGTGGTGCAATTGGGCGCCGTTGAAGCGGGGCTCGTGCTGTAGAGGTTATTTACACCAAAGATGTTGGCCTGCCCGCCCGACGCGGGTGTCGCCGCGATTCCAATTGCCACGAAGTCGTTGCTGCAACTGGGAGCCGCGGTCACATCAAAAACAAATTTGGCTGGGTCGCTCTGGCCGCCGCCGGGATCGGTCTGGGGGGTGAAGCTGCCCGTTCCGGTCAATTGCGTACCGTAGATTTGGGGGCCGGTGCTATCGTAAAAAGAATAATTGTTTGCGCTGTTACCCCAAACGTTTATTTCTTTTCCAGTAACTCCAAACAGGAGCCCATCGACATCGAGCGCCGGATTCGCGGACAGGGTAACCACATTGTCGTAAATAAAGCTGCCAAACGGGCTGGTGGTTACCCCCGGCCCGCCTGGAATGAGCGTGTAAGTCCCCAGGTCGCTCCCGCCGGTCACGGTAAGACTCCCGGCGGTGGCCAGCCACTTACCGCCGCCTTGATCAGTCACGTTCAGCGTACCGTATGCCGTCTCAGGAGGAATGCTGACACTAAAATCGATGAGCGGCTGAAACGTGGCCGTCCCCAAGGATATGCTCCAGTCTCTTTGGCCATCTGCATCCGGCAAGCGGCGCTCGCGATGATGTTCCGGCCACCACTCTCTTTCGCTATCTTCGTCCGGCAAGCGGGGCTCGCGGCGATATTCGGGCCACCATACCTCCCGATGCCGGAAATACCGGTTCTGCTCCCAGCGAGGATCTTTTCCGAATCGGGCTATCACCGAATCGTCCCTCGAATCTGGGTAAAGGGCATGGCGTTGCGTCCAGTCCGAAACGATTCCCTTCGGAACGTGCGGCGCGGGCTTGCTCGCAAGCATATGCGCCGACAGAACAAACACAGTTCCGACAAAAGCAGTTTTCGTTGCTCTGGGGAAAGCTCGTGGCGGCCAGATGCCAATCGGATTACGGAATTTCACCGCTGCCCCCCGAACTGCATTCCTCTCGAATCGGTGGCCAGGTGAAACGGCCCGTCGCCGGCATATACCCCACGTACGTTGGCAAGCGCCAACTCGAGCGTAGTGATGAGTGAGATTTGCCCTAGCAGGACTCGCCAAGAGCTATTTTGTTTCATTTTCACGCTCGCAATCTGCGCTTGCAGCAAACCATACGTACATGAAACACCCTGCGCGGCCCCGAACAATGCGTGCCTGGGTTTCCCAGAGAATTCAAGTGCTTCCGCTTTCGAATCCCAAAACAGGGAGGATTATACACCCAATTGTGCTCTAATTTCCCAAAAAATAAACACAGACCATTGATATAATATTAGTTAATTAACGTTTTTGTTTCTCCGATCCACGTGAGGATTTCTCCAGGAGATGTGGGGGGGGACATCCCTCAAGGGCCAGATGTTCTGAGAAGCACAGTCTGCAAAAAGTAAACTTCTAAACGAAAGATCCGACCACGTCGATTATAGAAAAGAGGAACGTAAGTCAGCCTGAGAAGCAAGTCCTGATAAGTTCTGATATGGAATGACCTGTCAACTACGAACAGCTGTTGTGTTCCTTTTTTCTTTTTGCTCTTGGGAGGTAGCGCAAGTCGTGGTCGAGGTAGTTTTCGCGACGGTTGATCACTCTGATATTCGCGGGTCGAAACCGCATAATCGTGATCCGTCGGGAGCTGCCTCGGACTATAAGCGCGGGTTCAGTCCGAAGACCTACCGCATAGAACTTTCGAGGATTCTCCTTTCCGTGCACCCCTCGACCACTACCCACGCTGCCTCCTTTGAGCTTCTGACTTCAGAACAAATTCACCCTAAGCCGCCCGCTGCAGGGGCTCCTTCTGCGCTGTTTCTGCTTGGACCCCGATGGCCCAGATAAAACCTAGCAACTCGCGTACTACCGCCGTCATCACCACTCCCTTGTTCTTGCCCTTGGCCAGCAACTTTCGATAGCGCTCATGCAACCGCAGCTGTGCTTTCCAGGCGATCTCTTTGATCTCTTCGCTGATTTTTTCTTGCCGCTTCCGCAACTTTGCCCCCACAGCCGGTCGGTGCCGGTTAGCCCACGCAGCTTCCACAACCGCCCGCCGTAAATGCGCGTTTCCTGTCTTGGTGATATTCCCGCGTCGCGTGCGCTCTCCATTGGAGTCTTCGCTGGGTACGATTCCTCCGTAACCCATGAACTGCTTTGCTCGAACGAACCGCGAAAACTCTCCCAGTTCGGCGACGATGATCACCGCCGATACGGCTACCGAGCGAACGCAAGTTCATCACACTGCTTGCCCGGATGGATGAAAGCAATCGTTCCATCCTCGACCTACACATTCTGCCTGACATGAAAGCCCGCAAGAATTTCTCGAAGAAATTCGTAACGGATTCTCTGCTGGCGCGTGGCAAGCGGCTCACTCACCTGTCTCAGTTCCTCTATGTTGTGAGGTGTGTGCGATCAACCCGTTCCTATTGACATCCCCTTGCTGGCTCAAGCATAAGAGACATGTATCGTGACAGCTCTAAGAGGTGTCATTCAATGTGTCCACAGCCAGAGCTGGACGCAAGAAAGGAGTTTCCTAACCGTATCCCGAGGATGGTTTGCCTATTGCGGGGACTCTATGCTCGCGTTGCTCGCAGAATGAAATGCGATGTCTCTTACGTAAGCCGGATCGCTCGCGGGGAGCGGCGGTCGGAAAAGATTGAGGGAGCGCTGGGCAGAGAATTTAGAGTCGTGTTACGAAAGCTGCGACTAATGTCCAGCCCTCTTTAGGGCTGGAACCAATGGGTCGGCTTATTGGAATGTGGCTTTTTGCTCCATCAGGACAGATTCCCACATTCCGATAACGCCGGCGGTCTCAATGGGTCGATGCAACATTTGCTCAAAGTCTTCTTTTAGGAGTCCACGTGGCTGATTTCGTTCGCAGGCGTTGAAACAAACGAAACAAAGCCCTGTTTAGGTTCTGACTGAGTCCTGCCGTACAGATCGATTCTCAAGGGGTAGTATTGTCAGATCACCTGATTAGATGGTGTTGCATCGACCGGTTGAGCTGGCACCGTTAATCAGGACTTGGCACTCGGGACCCCACGATTTTTTCGTTGACGCTTATTTCCGGGTGGCAAATGATTGTCGCCGACACAGGTGCAGCGTATGACGACTCGCGCTCTCGTGAAACGCATCTCAATTGCCACGCACGATATGCTTCCGGCTGCGCGAGATGGATTTCCGCTCTTTTTGCTCGGGATTACGTTGGTCTACTCTAATCGTTGGTTCACTGTCGATTATGATGAGGTTTCCGTCCTAAGGGCCGCAGCTCAACCCTTATACACGACTTCCGCGATATTTCGTTCCGGCATTGGCCAACACGAGCATCCCCCACTTCACGATTTGCTGATGCATGTCTGGTTAGTGTTCACGGGTGGGGCATTTGACTGGTTACGCGCCCCATCGATTGCTTTTTTCTTAGGCGGGTTGTTTCTGCTCTCGCGCGCAGCAAGACGAATCGCTGGCCAAACCAGCGCGACAGTGCTGATATGGCTAGGCGTGCTTTGGCCTTACGGCTTCCATTTTGGGCGACTTGCAATTTGGTACTCCTTTGCCTTCCTAGTGATTTCTGCGCTCACCTGGGCGTACCTACGCTTCTGCGAATCACCCACCGGATATGCGTGGGCGCTAGTCTGGTTTTTGGAGTTTGCACTTGTGTGCACGAATTATTTTGGATGGGCGCTCCTGACGCTGCTGGGTGTAGATGATTGGATTCGCCATCACAGACTGCCCGGCACATCCCGTCGGCTTGTCTGGTCCGCTGCACTACTAGTGATTGCCTATATACCGCTCTGGCCAGCATTTCTCGGCGAGTTCAGTTATGGAGCACACCCAATACATTCGTGGCGTGGGCTGATGCTGAGCCTTGGATTCAGTGCCTACACCCTATTGGTGAGTGAATCCGTGGCGCCGTGGTTCTGGAGGCTTGGGATTCCCGCAACGCTCGCGGTGGCGAGTTCGTTGCTTCTGGTTTTTGTTCGAGTACACCGCGGCGCTCGGCGATTCCTTCTCTTTGCAGGGGTACTCTTACTTTCCATGGGAGTAATCGGGATTCTTAATACCAAGCGAGTAGTATTAATCGCCCCATGGGTCTTGCTACCAATGGCCGTGGCGGTGGGGAATTCGGAAAGACCAACATTGCGGCGTGGTCTTATGCTCTCGTTGCTGGCGGTGGCGAGCATCGGTTGGTATGGCATATCCAGTAGGCGATACTATGCTGCGCCAAGGTTCATCGAACCTTGGCTTTCGATTTCTGGGGACGCCTCTACAGCACTTCGCAATGGCTCCGGTGTCATCGGCAATAATCCGTCGTTCTTTTTCTATTTGACCTATGCGCTTCACGTTCCCAATAACGGTCCGGGGTGGCGCTTTACTGGAACATTGCCCACAGAAGTGCGTTCCGAGGGAGTCTGGATTCCCGAGGAATGGCTCGCTGCAGGCCAGCCATTGCGTCCCAAAATGCTTTGGGTGCGCGGTTTGCCGGGACCCGAAGAAGACACTCCGATGGCCGCAGCGGCCACTTGGCTGGATCAGCATTGCATTGATCGAAGTGATCGTATGCTGATGCCTGATCCAACTTACGAGTGGAAGCGGCGCTACTTTCCGCAGCTCGGTGATCGTGATCTTTTCTGGCGTATCGAGATTCGTGAATACTCTTGCGACAAAACTGAGATGAACCTGCACCCTGCAGGCATAACTTTAGCCAATCCACGCTGAGCTGACTGTTCCGCGCGCAACAGATCGGACACTACGGGCGCAACGACCATCCTGTGCGGATAGTTCTCATTTGGGTGCGAGGCCTCGATTACTCTGGCGTTGTCTTCCTGCCAGCGATCACACCTGAATAGAGAAGGCCCAAGTCGTGTGAAGTCGGCTTATCGGAATGTGGCTTTTTGCCTCTGTTGAGAGGCGGCCAGTTACTGAGCTCGCGCCAAGATGAATTCAGCCCTGATCGAATTCGAGGATGGCCTCTGAGATGTAGCCAGCCGGAACGCGCTGCGACGAGTGATATGATTTCTTGGTGGCCGAACCGAACACTCTCCGAATAGGCACGTCGGCCTTCACCGCCGCCGGTTGGCCCGGCGTCTTCTATCCCGAGGGTTCATCGACGTGTTGAATAGGCTATTGGTCACGCTCTAGTCTCGAACCAAGGCATTCAATGGCCGTTTCACTTGAGCAAGCACTGATTGAAGTCTGTACGGTGCCGCCAGATTTTCACGTGATCTTAAGGTTGACGGTATATACCTCTGTTGAGTGGCACTGGGGAAACATGCTTTTGTACCGGTCCAGCACTCGCCCGCAGGAATTCGGCAGCTGCACGATTTTCCGGGGAATTCGTTCATATTACTGAGAGGAAGGGACAAATGCGTTTTCGCGTGAAGCACTACATCGCTGGCTTGGCGGTTTTGACACTGACAATGCCGGTGTGTGCCCGCACCTACAAGGAGTCGATGACCCTCGACAAGAATTCAACGATCGGAAGCGCGCAACTGAAGCCTGGGTCCTACCAGCTCACGGCTGATGACACCAAGAAGGAACTCAATATTTTGCAGAATGGCAAAATCATCGCGACCGTGCAGGGGCAGTGGGTCAAGATTCCACAAAAGGCACAGGCCCCAAGCGTTGATACCGACCACGACAAAATCACTCAGGTCCAGTTCAGCGGAAGCGACCAAGCATTCCAACCGCTTTAATCGGAAGAACTCAATCAAGATTTGCGAGGGCGCTGAATCCGGGCGCTCCGGGGCCGTGATAGAATCCTGCGCACGGAGGTTCGCGCATGCTTGACGAACCGAAGGAGGGTAACTGCGAGGTTCTGATGTGCGCGAATCTTGCGAAATATCGCGCGCTATGGCCGCGCGTTTCCAAGTTGGTTTGTGAAGCTCACAGGGAGAATGTTACCGACAAGCCGTGGCCTGAAGTAGCGGTATTATATGGCAGGGCGCCGGGACCAAGAAATGCTACCTAATCCAGGCACGTGGAAATATAAACTGTGGCGTTGGGGCGGGCGGCAAGCGTTGCCCATTCGATGGATTGTGGATTTAATACTGATTCGGTAGCGAGTGGCGGGCTCTTGTCATAAATCCAGCCCAAGCTTGTTTTTGGGATTGTTCACATGCTACGGAGGACGACACAGTGATTATAGGTGATCGATTGCGTGCATTGCGTGAGGAAAAGAAGTTTTCGCAAGGTGAGATTGAGAAAAGAACGGGATTGCTTCGCTGCTATATTTCGCGTGTGGAAACCGGGCATACAGTTCCCGCTGTTGAAACGCTTGAGAAATTTGCCCGCGCACTTGAAGTCCCGATATACCAACTCTTTTATGATGGCGAAGAGCCTCCTAAGCCGCCGAGCCTGCCGAATCGAAAAGCCGATTCCAAACTGTTCGGAGCCTCGGGTAAGGACGCACGGGTGCTGGAGAAGTTTCGTAGGTTCCTCAGTCAAACGGATGCGAAAAACCATGGCATCCTGTTGCTTATGGCGCAGAAGATGGCGCGACGAAAGGCCAATTAGGCTGAAGTGTCTTGATATCGGGCACTCCGACATGCGTGGTTCAGTCTGTCTTCCCATATCGGTGGGAGGCGAGAATGACTTGCCGGAGCGCCCTGGGGGCAACATATAACTCGCTCCCGAAAGAATCACAAGTTTGTGACTTTAAACAAAGACAGAAATTCCATCCTTAGCATTTTTATGTGGCAAGAAAAAAAGAGCAGCGCCCCGCTGCTGTTCACCGTTTTTTCTAAGGATCAGTAAGGGCTCCGCAGCCTTCTGGCCGTCCTTCGCAAATAGAAGTATTTCCGCAACCTGGAAACGAGGTCCACCCCGGGGAATAGCAGCAGTGCCGACTCGAACCGCAGACCTCTACTGTGTCAATTTGCTGGGCGGTTTGCGCTTGCTGATGTTGATCGTGATCGCGGCAGGCCTGGTCTGGCTGGTATTTGGCCTTGTCTGGCCTCGAATTGCGCCTCCAGAGAAAGACCCGGTAGCGCGGACGCGCTAAGAATTGGAATAAATTCTTGGCGTGAATAGTTTCGCCGTCACAGAATTGCGATTCCATGGGCGAAACAACCCAGTGGCCCACAAGAAGTGTTGGCCGCGCGGTTCAAAAAGATTCGGCGCTGCCTCAGGGAAAATACATCCACAAGTCATTAAAAGCGAATGTCCCGCTCCCGGAAAATAGCCAGAGATTTCCAGAGGCATCCGCCCATCTGGCGCCTCCCTCCCGGCTCGCGGGAATATTGGTCGGAGCCAGCTGACCCAAAGTGCCGAAGGTGCCATTTCCGTTGCCGACATTCGGTCCGTTCTTCCAGGTCCACTCATTGGTACTGACCGAAAATTCCCACAGATCATTCAAATCGACCTGGTTGGGAGTCGAATCATAGCCAAATCCTCCAAAGAGCCAGAAATTTCCGGACGGATCCGTCCAACTCATAGGATCGCCCAGCCCCCCTGGAGTGTTGCCCGCAGCCGCCGTGCCCTGCGTGCCATAAGTTCCACTCTGGTTGATGGCATTCGAGCCGTTCATCCAAGTCCACTCTTTGCTTACGGTCGAGAATTCCCACAGATCGTTAAAAAAATTCGCTGTTGACGCGCTCACTTCGCTGCCTCCGAAAAGCCAGAAATTGCCGGAGGTGTCCGTCCATGTGGCGGCACTGAATCGCGCGCCCGGGATGTTGGCCGCCGCCGCCGTGCCTTTTGTGCCGTAAACACCTGCCCCATTGACAAGGTTCGACCCGCCCATCCATGTCCATTCACCGCTGCTGAGGGTATATTCCCACAAATCATTCAGATTGCTTTGCGTCCCGGCCATATCAGATCCCAACCCTCCAAAGAGCCAGACTTGTCCGGATATGATTTGGACCGTGGAAAAACGTCGCGCGCCGGGGATGTTCCCCGCAGCTGCGACATTCAAGGTGCCGTACACTCCACTTTGATTGACGAGGTTCGACCCGCCCTTCCAGGTCCATTCATTCGTACTGACCGAGTATTCCCATAGATCGTTCAAATTCCCATTTGTCCCGGCCGAATCGAGACCAAACCCTCCGAAGAGCCAGAGATTTCCCAATGCATCGATCCAACTGACGGCGGTATCCCGCGCCCCCGGCACGTTGCTCGCAGCGGGGGTATTCAAGGTCCCGTACGTCCCCTTCTGGCTGACTAGATTTGAGCCGCTGACCCAGGTCCATTGGCCGCTGGTGATATTGTATTTCCACAGATCGTTCAAATCCCCATTTGTCCCGGCCGAATCGATACCGTTTCCTCCGAACAGCCAGAGATTTCCAGACGCGTCCGTCCAACTGACTGGCCCAAAATTCCGCACCCCAGGAACGTTGGCCGCAGCCGCCACACCCAGCGAGCCGTAGGTGCCACTCGCGTTTGCAACGTTCGACCCACCCATCCACGCCCATTCGTTATGGCCGCAATTCACCGTGACGTTGGTCACATTGGCGTTGGCCGTTCCGCTGCCATTGGCGACGCTGCAAGTTTGCGCCGGGGTGGGTGGCGTCAGTACCGTGACGGCATAAGCGCCCCCAGCTGCGATAAGCGTTGTGAACGTGAAGTTCCCGTTCGCCGTGACTGTCAGGTTGTCGCCGCCATTGTCCTGCAACACGAGGCCCGTACCGACAAGATTGACCACCGTTCCGCCGATAGTGAGGGTAGGTGTCACCGTGGTGCAAGTGACCTGAACATTGGTGACATTGGCGCTGGCGGTTCCGCTGCCGCTTGTCACCACGCAGTTCTGCGCCGGAGTGGAGGGCTGCGAAAGCACCGTGACGGCATAGGCGCCGCCGCTGGCGACGGCCGTAGTGAACGTGAAGTTCCCATTCGCCGTGACTGTCAGGCTGTTGCCACCATTATCCTGCAGTACCAGCCCCGTTCCCGTAAGGCCTGAAACCATGCCGCCGATGGTGAAAGTAGTTGGAGGCGGCGGAGCTGTATTCGAGGTACCGCAGCTTTCGAGCATCCACGGTAACAACGCCAGAATTGCAATTCGAAGCAACGACAATCTGAAGGAAGGTTTCATATAGGTGTCACGCCCCCAATCGCGTGTCGCACGCCAATCCACGGATGGGCGAATTATACATTCCGGTAGAGATGATGGTTGATTTAAAAAGCGCCGGATCGCTTTTTGTGCTGTAAAGGAAACGAGTGGGCTTTTACTCTCTGGCCCACCGTTTGCCCCTCGTCAATGGGAAATGACGGCTCAGGATACTCCCATACGTCAGTGCGGAAATGTGATGCCGGGAGATCGGGCGAATCACCTTCCGTGCCGTTCGCAATCCGTTGCGTTCGCTTGACATCGCGCCCGAGGCGTTTACACTGAGCGGGTTCCAAACGATGCGCATTCGCGTTTAAAATCGCCGGAAGGCGGAGATGCGACCTAGCAAACCATCCGCAGCAATCATTGACCGCTTCGCGCGGGTGCGCCTTTCATGATCGATGTGCGCGAGGAAATCGCCGGCGCTCCCGTCGGCCGATACCATCGCTTCCTCGCCCTGCTCATCGGCATGGTGGTTTTTTTTGACGGCTACGATACTTTCAATCCAGCCTATGTCATTCATTACGTGATGAAGCCGTGGCATTTGGCCGCGGGCTTGGCGGGCTGGCTCGTCTCCAGCGGCCTGATCGGTTTCATGATCGGTTCGCTTTTGCAAGGCAAATTCTCGGATCGATACGGACGGCGCGCGACGCTTCTTGCGGCTTTGTGGGTCGTGACGATTTTCAGCTTCGCGACCGCGGCTCTAGGGCGCTCGTTCTTCACGTTCTGCGGACTACGATTGCTTACCGGACTTGGCATGGGCGCGCTCCTGCCGCTGGGCGTTACCTACGTCAACGAATACGCCCCGCGCCGCCTGGCCAACACATTTTCCATGTGGGGCTGGGCGCTTGGCTGGGCCGCCGGCGGCATCGTCGCCGCAGCCATCGGAGTCTATCTCACTCCCATGTTCGGCTGGCAGGCGCTGTATTACGCGGCGTCGCTGTCGATCGTGCTGGTCCTGATTTGCCACGTGGCCCTTCCAGAGTCGCTGCAATTTTCCGCGATGCGCGGCAATTGGCAGGGCATCGCGCAGGTTCTTTGCCGCCTGAATCCTTCGCAAAGTGCGCGTTATACCGTCCCTGGTGAGAGATTCATGTTCCCGGAGCCGAGCGATCGCCCTGCATCCGTGTCGCTTTTGTTGTCGACTCGCTACGCGACATTTACGCAAAACATCCGATACGCAATCGGGGAGCCGGCTTTGCCTACTTGGCTTGGGATCAAGTGGTCCTTGGCGGTCGAGGAACAATTTTACTTGATACTGCCGGCCGTCATATGGTTTGTTCCCCGGCGACGTCTCCCTTATGTGCGCGGCAGTGCAATTTTGGCTGCTCCTCTATTGCGGCTCTTTCTGAACCGCAATTATTCCCATGGCAATCTCGCGAGTTTCTATCTCATGCCCTGCCGTGCGGACGCACTACTGCTCGGCGTGGCGGCTGCACTTCTGGTCCGGAATCAGTCGATTTGGGAGTCGTTGAAAAGCCAGCGCAGGCGGCTCGCATTGATCTGGATCGTGTTGCTCGCTGGGTTTCCCTACTTTATCTTTTTTAAGGAAACTGATCCGATCCTCTCTTTTTGGATATCGACGGTCGGCCTCAGCTTGCTGGCGGTCTTCTATCTCGGCCTGCATTTGCTCGCGCTCGCATATTCTGACGGCTGGCTTGGTCGCAAATTACGCACGCCTTAGCTAAAGGCTCTGGGTACAATCTCCTACGGAGTCTACTTATACCATTGGGTCGTGGTGGGCCTGATCTTTGCGATTGTCCAACACAAGAGGCCTTGGGCGCAGACTTCCGCAGAGCATGGATTGGTGCTTTTGGCTCTGGCGGTCACGATTGCCGTCGCATCTGTTTCATGGACCTTCTTTGAAAAACCGCTTCTGAAAGTCGGCCATAACGTGAAGTATTGATGGGAAGTATGCGCTACCAAGGTTCGGTGCACCGACTGATAAGATTGGCCGATGAGGATTGGCTCGCTGACCTTCTAACAATGCCATCCGCTGACACCAACCAAGTCAGTTACGGTCGTAGCCTCACTGTTTTTCTTGCATTGGCTGCCATGGCGGCAATTTGCGCGTGCGTCACTTTCTTTTTGCTCGCAGCCAATGCCGCTCAAGGAGACCTTCCTCGCAATGCGTTGTGGGGAGTTGTACATAGTTTATGCGTCCCCGGACAAACCCAGCATCATGATCCCATGCCCTGCCTTCAAGTCGATCTGAACGGGGGAATTGAAAGTGGATTCGCGATCCTGAGGGACCCGAGAGGGGGCATACAATTCTTGCTAATTCCTACAACTCAAATCTCCGGAATCGAAAGTCCAATCGTTCGCGGGCCAAACGCGACGAACTATTTCGCCAGCGCTTGGGAAGTTCGAACCCATATCGATGACGCGCTGCACCTAACTCTTCCGCGAGATGACATTGGTTTGGCAATCAACTCGGTTGTGAGCCGCTCTCAGGATCAGCTGCACATCCACTTTTCTTGCATTCGTGACGATGTCCGGGAGACGCTGCACGAACATGAGGAGAAAATTGGGGACCATTGGGCTCCATTCAATGTCTCATTGGTCGGGCACCGTTACATTGCAATTTGGGTGTCGGGCGAGCATCTTAGCCCGCACAATCCATTCAGACTATTGGCGGAAGGTTTGCCAGATGCAGCGCGAGATATGGGCAATCGCACACTCGTGGTCATCGGGCTGACTCGGACTGATGGGACTAAGGGATTTGTCATTCTCGAAGATCAGGTCAACGAAGGACGTAATGATCTGGCTAATGGGGAAGAATTACTGGACAATGCCTGCCGTGTTGCGGCGGTGGGGATCGCAAAGCCTTTCAAAAATCCCCTCTAAAACGCCCGCCGCAAGTGATTGATTCTGTGCACCCGGCAACTACGTTTCCTGGCTTTCAAGAATCACCAGTTTCTTGAATGGGTGTCGGCTAATCGGACCTGGCCAATTAGCCTTTTCCACAATGTATCCTAAAACCGCCCACCTCAAGACAATTCGGCTCAAACGGCCTTCCGCTTCGCCATCTTCTGCGCCATGAAAAATAACTTGTTCCGGTCTTCTTCTTCCATCCGGCCGAATAGGCGGCAGAACTTGGCGAGCAAACTTGCGTCTTTGCCCGAGCTCCCCCACAAAATGTCTTCTGCAGATTTGCGTTTCAGGAGATTGGGCAGCTTCGGCGACTCTTCGCTCTCATAAAACAATTTGTACATCGGGATTTCCAGAGCGCGAGCCATTTTCTCAAGCGTCTCTACCGACGGAACCGTGTGGCCGTGTTCGATACGAGAAACGTAACAACGGAGCAGTCCAGTCTTCTTTTCAATGTCGCCCTGTGAAAACTTCTTTTCCTCGCGCAACGCACGTAGACGCTCTCCAATAATCATATTTTGGTCCTCCGTAGAGAGATTTCAGGCCATTTTGATAGCTCTGCTTGACGGTCAACGGTCACCTCGGGCCATAACAGTGAAGCTTTTGAAGCATTGCCTTGCCTTCCACCTCACTCAGCACTCTCTTATTCATAAGAGCTATGAGGAGTTCGCGCAGGACAATATCCGTGTTTTTGGTTGAGTTTGCCACAACGGCATCCACCTCAGATTCCTGTGGTGGCTCCAGGAGAGGCAACGATTTTTCGGTCAATTCATTGAGCCAATTCTGAAAGATTCGAAACTGCTGTGGCACTGCGGATATGAAAACAACACCCATACCCATTCCAGGCTGAGAGAATATGACCTTCGCGTCAGCCTCGAAGGTAACTGTGTCCTTGGTCAAACGAATTTTGATAACCGTTCCAACGGCGAAAGGGTTCATTGTGTCCACATAGCAACCTCCTAGACCTAAATGAGAGGTTCGCGCACTGATCCTTGCATGCGACTGAGGTTCAATCGCTTCGACCGCAACAGTAAACGGGAAGCGGGGATGACGGCGGCGTTCGGACTGACGCCGTTCAATCCCGCAGGCTTCCGAAGCGCTGTCGCGATTTCCATCATCCGCGTCAGACATTATCAACGCCCTTTTTCTCCGGCCAGGGCCACGGACTTTCCAGTTGATCGCTGGCTCGCGAGACTAAACTCAGGAAGCAATCCAGTAACGGCCAGTTCAAGATCATGTGCGCTTGATGCCTGGTCAGGATAGCTAAATGCGCTAATTCTGAAAGTGAACCGATTTCCAGCTCCTACCGCATCAGAAAGACCTTCGGAGACACGCGTACAAATTTGCTGTGCAACAGAAATGCCGACCCCGGGTAAGATAGCACCGAAATAACCTGGCGCGAAAAGGTAGACCGAATCCTGCTCACGTAGTTTCCTGTAAATTGCCTTTGCAGCATCTCCAAGAGCCGACGCAGCTTCAGTTGACTCAGCAAGTGCAGGATGTAACTGGACTGCGACTACCAACACCGATAGCTCATACTTTGCCGAGACTGCGCGCCTGTGCTCCATCGGCAAGCGATCCCGAAACGAATCGAAATTCGGTAAAGCTTGTAACAGATCGGCGCTGGCCTGCTTCAGGGCATGTGAGGAACTCATGCGATCTTCTACTATTTGGTGCCGGAGCCTTTGGATCGTCTTCTGACGATCGATTAGGTATCCTGCCAGGAGTACCGAAAGAACACAGAAACCAACGAGAGCACTGGCTAGTGGCCGATTGGGTGGCGCGGAAGGGGAAAACACTACCGGGTACATGAAAAGAACCAGACCACCCGCCAAGACAATTATCGCGAATGAGGCAGTGACAATTAGTCGCATCTCGCGACTTTCCAAGCTCTGCGAGGGGATACGATCAAAAAAGTGCATGATTATGATCTCCCGCCCTCTATGGGTAATCCCACAAGTGTAGAGTAACGTAAAACTGCTTTTTTATAACACATGCGTTAAGCAGATTATCCGTATCTCTGTGTCATTGCTATTCTACATGAAATAATATATACCATTAGCCGTAATCCAGTTCTAATACCCCAAGGGATATCAGATGGACGAAAACGAAAACATCTGGATTCGCTTACTTCCCTGGGAACGAAAGGAGGGGGCGGAAACAAAATCAACTCAGATCCAAGTTGCTCCAAAACTTAGGATTTCCCGAGAAGACGACTGGGAGACCTCGATTACGGCTAGTGAATCGCTCTTGCCACACCATGTGGGTAGCGTATCATTTGATTACCATTTAGAAATCATCTACAGAATGCGTCGTCTTCACAGCATGCAAAGTAATTACCAACATTTTCCAGATTTGGGGGCCCATGCGATTTCGGGACAAACAAGCAGGAGTTCTGCCATTAATTTCTAGCTACTTTCCATGTCAGAAGTTGCTTTCAGAATTGAATGACTCCAAGATCGGTATCGTCGTTTGTGACCGACGTTTCCGTTATAAAGCGCTGAATCGAACCATAGCCGAAATACATAATGTGCCGATAAGGGCGCTTCTGGGTCATTCGTTCCACCAAGCTCTCGGCCGTCTTGCCGAGAAGGTAGTACCCGTCTGGGAAAAAGTTTTCGCTACTGGTCAGCCCTTGACCTATTTTGAGGTCACTGGGCAATTGCCCAAGCGGTCGGGCGCAGCCCACTGGGTTGAAAAAGTTTTCCCCCTGCGGGACAGTAAGGGACGAATCACGCAAGTCGGTGGTTTCGTAATAGAGGTTCCGCCAACTCCAATGCCAAATTCTCCCCCTTCAAGTCTAACCCAAAGAGCAATATCAGTGGCAGGTGATCAGCCTTCAAGCCCAGATCGACCCCGGCGCATACTTCTATCTCATAGAGAGCAGGAAGTCCTTCGTCTCCTTGCTGAGGGCAAATCTAGCAAGGAAATATCATCAGTCCTTGTCATCAGTAATAGGACTGTTGAGACATATAGGGCCAGACTGATGCTGAAGCTTGATGCGAATTCGATCGTTGATCTAGTTCGCTACGCGATTCGGAATCACGTCGTTTCACTCTAGCGTTCTTTTGCAAGGCAGTATGTTGCCTGATGAATTAATCAATCAGTCGAGGCAGACCCATCGGTGAATTCAGTTTCGCGGACTCTTCTGCAAGTACGCACACCGACAACGGGTCCCATATCCAAACTCTCTGAAGGGATTCGGTCAAAGAAACGAATTTCGATCTTCTCGTCTAAATTGTAAATCTGCGAAACCTTGAAGTGGTACGGGGCCGCAGTATTTGTGCCCACAAATTAAAGTTATGACTGTCATCAATTACGTACAGGGACCTACTTACGTAAGATATTGAATATCATGATATATAAAAAACCATTAATCTAATGGCATGAATCAGATGGACGAGCATTTCTGGATTTCCAAGCTTCCGTGGCGAAAGAAGAACAGGGCAGAATCAAAGTCCGCTCAGATCAAATTTGAGCCGCAACTTACGATTACTCGCGAAGATGGCTGGAAGTACCTCGAATTACTGCTGGTGAATCGCTCTTGCTGGCAGGTGTGGGTGGAAGACGCTAGCGTTGTCTTGGCTGACCTTGATGCTGACTTGCAGGCTGTAGTTCCTTCCGGGCAAGCCCGGCACCAAATTCTCCAAAATGTCGGACCAAACGAGACATTAGGCGTGCGTCTCGCCAAGGCGGTCTATGACGCTGCTGGCAGGCCACTGGGACCGTACTCGTGCCTTGTTCTTCCGAATGTCCGCTATCACGTTCTCGATGAGTGGTGCAGCGTGCAGCTTGAAACATGCCGTGTTGAGATGGCGGCGCTTAGATTAATTGAGCTTCATAGCGCCCGTTGGTACGATAAGAAGATGAAGCGCATTATAATGTCCACTTGATCTTACAACGAATGAGCACAAGGGTTGAGCAACATTGTGCTGACTGGGGATACAAATGAATGCCGCAGAGGAACGCCTTGTCTATACTTGCCATGAATGTGGAGCGGAGTTTGTTGTTAAGAGGAAGCCGACCATCCAAAAACAAAACTTGCAATGTGCTGGCGGGAGCGAGTTGAAGAAACGCTATTAGTCGCCCGTGTTAAGGTGTTTCGGAACGGTGGTCAGAGAATGCCCAACCAAATGTTAACTCGGGCCAGCTCTTCGCTTCCCGAACTGCTGACGATGGTCGGAGAGAATAGAATGGAACCTCGATCTACCCGCCGGACACTACGTCACTCGCTCATTGTTGATGTAGAGGTCGTCGATCTGAAATCGTGGATTCAGATTAGGGAGCGCACCAAAGACTTAAGCCTTTACGGATGTGGGGTCAGCAGTGCGACACCTTTCCGGCAGGAACTAAGGTCATGCTCAAGATGGTCTACGGACGGGAGAAAATAGCAGCGTTCGGCAAGGTGATATATGGCCGACCAGATATCGGTATGGGAATCGTCTTCACAACCGTCGAGCCGAAAGACCAAAAACTTCCTGAGGACTGGATCACTGAACTTGCTGTTCCGCAGTGAACACTAGATCGATCCGTAGCTATGGCGTGGTCGCACCGATTACAACCAAATCACTCCATCGAAACTCGGAACGAATTCGATCTAAATAGTCTTGTCGGCTGATTTTGAGCTAGATTCCAACGGTTCATAAACGACGATGCAATCCCGACCGGCTTTCTTTGCTTGGTACAAGGCTTCGTCAGCGGCGCGTATTAAAACTTCTGAATTGTCAGCGTGTGCGGGATAAGTGGCAATGCCCGCTGAAACCGTGATGGGGCCAAGGGTCTGGCCACGATGGTGGAGGGAAAGGTGCTTAATTGCTTCGCGAATGCTTTCTACGCATTTATGAGTTCCCGGAGTATCCACTTCAGTGACAATGAGGGAAAATTCTTCTCCGCCATAACGGCAAGCTAGGTCTCCTGCGCGCACACGATTTTTAATCACTCCGGCAACTTCTTTAAGCAAAATGTCTCCAACTTGGTGACCGAAGGTATCGTTAAAATGTTTGAAGTGATCCAAATCAAGCATCACCAAGGAAACACTGCGACCTGCCCGCTTTGCACGCTGTAATTCCCGGTTTAATGACTCTTCAAGATAACGACGGTTGTAGAGACCTGTAAGCGGGTCACGAATTGACTGATTGCGAAGCAATTCCCGGAGTTTTAGGCTTGCCAGAGCTAAAGAGACACGCTCTGCCACTGCAATCGACCGACGCTTAAGAGCGGCTTCTTCAAATTGTACCGCTTGCGGTGAAGCGGCCCGTAGGCTCGCCTTGTCTTCGACATACAGTAGACCTAAAGTTTCTCCCTGGGCTACTAAGGGTACGCAAAGATAGTTCGTGGCACCGAATGCGTCCACATGAGAACAAGGCAAGGGCGAGCCAGGACCTCCGTAAGGCTTCCCACGCCGCAGACCCCAGCAATCATCAGGATGGAACGCAGGTTCGGTGGTTGAGCAGTTGTTCCAAGTGGCAACGGTTTCCACGAGATCGCGTGATGAATTGAGGATACAAAGAGCGCCGGGACGAAGGCCAAGGATGCCGGAGAGAGCACTTTCGCTCATCTTGTGTGCTTCTTCGACTGTCTGACAAGATTGCAACGAATCTCCCAATTCGCTCAACTCCTTGCTTTCTCTGGCGAGCGCCTCTGATTCTAGCAATGCGACCTTTAACTGCTCGTCGGCTTTCTTGCGGTCGGTTATATCACGCAAAAAGACAACGCCCCCTCGCTTCTCACCCCTATTATTGATTAGCGGGCCACCAGCAGCGAGCATCCATCGAGGCTCTCCTCCATTAGGCGGGCGAACGCATATCTCCAATCCATTTGCGGAATCTCCCGCCAGTGCCCGACTCAGAGGCAACTCTTCAGTCTTGAACAACGTTTCGCGGTCATTTTTATAAAGCCCTAGCAATTCAGGATATTTCTCACTGAGTTCGTCTGCGGGAGCACCCGCGTTGTAACGGACCCCGACCGGGTTCCGTAGAATGAACTTCCCGGAAGTATCCGCCACAATCACCGCGTCGCTGCAACTATCCAGAACCGACTGAAGAAGTTCCTTTTGTTCAGCAGCATTACGTTCTGCTTGCTCACGGCGAATGAGTTCACGGTTGAGAAGCCCGAGCGAGAATATCAAAAACAAAAACACAGAAACGCCCAATATAGAATTGATCCATATTCCTCGCTGGTAGCTCGCTTGTCCTGCGGCTGTTCGCTCCTTGAGAATCCCCCGCTCCGCACGGTCAAATACAACTAACAGCTCTGTGAGCTGCGTAGATAACTTGGTGCTTTGGTCGTTAAATTCATCCTGCTGTTTGCGGTCGTCGTGAGTTCTCCGATGTAATTCCACGGACGCTTCCAAGAGTGATAACCGCGACCTTATGAGCGGTTCCATTTGCGTGAGGCTTATCTGCTGCTCAATGCTATCTGCAGTCAATTTGCGCAGTCTCGCGAAGTCCGCCATCGCGGATTTGCTTGCGAGACTAAAGGCATCGATTTGTGTCGAGTCTCCCCAAAGGGTGTAAGCTCGACGGGCAACAGCTGCATCGTAAATATCAGAACGGAGCAACTCACTCGCTTCAAGAATATCCCGGTCGTGAGAAACTAAATGGTCATTCTTTTCCGTGCTGCGGCTTCTTTGAAATGAAAACCAGCCTATCATTGCCAGAGTAATCAGTGCCGCGAAGAACGCAATATTCGTTTTGTTTTTCAAACTCAAAAATACCGCCTTGTTTTCTCTTCACAAGCGAACTTTTAGGCCAGTTAGTATTTGTCAATTCTTTATATTGTATATCCCTATCTTTGCATCGAAGGTCAGGACCAAGTGATGATGTCCGACTGGATAACGGCAAGTATATTGACAAAGAAATTGGAGTGGAACCGATTGAACTCAAGTTGCATGGATATCGCACCGTAAAGCATCTATTTTCGGTCGAACTTGGAGCCATTTTCATTGCAGAGGACTTCTCGAGAGTTGGCACTAATTCTCGAAGGGCGGTTAGAACTTGTTCCATCTCCTGGTGCGCCGGTCAAACCGGCGAGGTGTAGTGAATGAAAAAGTCATACGAATGTGAAGTAGCGACCCACATCGGCCCCGAGTCATGCGGAGCCGCTCGCGAGGGCGGCGTCGAAGCGTTGACAGGGGAACGTGCGGGCCGGGTATTGAGCCGCGTAAGAACCTTCCTCCGGGACGCCGACGCTGTCAGGAGAAGCGGAAGGCCCCATCGGGTGCACCGATATCGCGAGGTGTGCCAGAGTCCCGCGCGGTCAGAGACCCCGAGCACGTACGTAGACACCTCGCGCGGGAACCGGGAGATCCCAGGTCCGCCCAGGGCCGCAGTTGCCACGGGACGCATCGGGAAGTCTAAGGATGTACGCCGATGACGAACGGATTTGGGAAGTCGGACAGACCCACTGTACCTGAGAAGTCCCCGAACAAGGCCGGACAACCGGCGGCGGAGGGGACGGAGGGAAGGGGTTTGGCCAAAGGGAACCTGCCAGAGCAAAACGCGTCCCGGATACAGAGCCGGAGCAACGCGCCCAGTGCGCTCGGGCGGGTACGTCAAGCAGCAGCAAAGGATAAGAAGTTGCGGTTCACGGCGCTCCTGCACCACATCTACAACCTGGACACACTGCGCAGGGCCTACTTCAGTCTCAAGAAGGAAGCTGCGCCAGGTGTGGACGGAGAGACCTGGCGGCACTACGGCGAGGAACTGGGAACGAATCTCCAAGACCTTTCCGAAAGGCTGAAGCGAGGAGCGTACCGAGCGAAGCCGGTGCGTAGGGTGTACATACCGAAGGCCGACGGGCGGCAGAGACCGCTCGGAGTAACGGCGCTGGAAGACAAGATCGTCCAGCGCGCGGCGGTCGAGGTGCTGAACGCCGTCTACGAAACGGACTTTCTGGGTTTCTCGTACGGGTTCCGGCCAGGACGCAGCCAGCACCAAGCGCTGGATGCGCTGTACACGGGACTGCTGACGAGAAAGGTGAACTGGGTGCTCGATCTGGATATTCGCGGGTTCTTCGACGGGCTTTCCCACGAATGGCTTGTGAAATTCATCGAGCACCGGATAGCAGATCGGCGCGTCGTGCGGTTGATCCAGAAATGGCTCAACGCCGGCGTGCTGGAGGATGGGAAACGAATACCAGTGGAGGAAGGGACGCCCCAGGGCGGAAGTGCTTCGCCGCTTCTGGCCAATGTTTACCTTCACTACGTATTCGATCTGTGGGTCCAAGCGTGGCGTCGAAAGCGGGCGCACGGCGATGTAATCGTCGTGCGCTTTGCAGACGACATCGTGGTTGGATTTCATGGCAAAGCGGATGCCGAACAGTTTCGGGCGGAACTTACGGAACGCATGAAGAAGTTCCACCTGGAGCTGCATCCCGAGAAAACGCGGCTGCTGGAGTTTGGTCCGTTCGCGATCCAGAACCGGCAGAAGCGCGGAGAAGGGAAACCGGAGACGTTCAACTTTCTCGGCTTTACGCACATCTGCGTGAAGAAGAGAAGCAACGGAATGTATACGGTGTTGCGGCAGACGATCCGCAAAAGGATGCAAGCGAAGCTGGGTGAGGTGAAAGCCGAACTTCGGCGGCGCATGCATGATCCCATCCCGGAAGTGGGCCAGTGGCTTCGGTCGGTGGTGGGTGGGCATTTCCGCTACTACGGTGTGCCCATGAATCGCCCCGCGCTGCAGACCTTCCGGTCCCAGGTGGGTTGGCACTGGTATCGCACGCTTTCGCGTCGCAGCCAGAACGGCCGACTTCCCCTGGATCGCTTGCGGCGTCTCGTGGCCCGCTGGCTGCCTCCGGTGCGTTCCTATCATCCTTATCCCCTGCGCCGCATGGGCGTCGTCACCTGAGGCAAGAGCCGGGTGCGGGAAATCCGCTCGCCCGGATCCGTGGAGGGGGTTGTGAGTAATCATGATTCCTACTCCGACTCAGATCGCACGTTAATGCTTCGACTTGCTAAAGATGAAGATTGCATTATTTGACCGGCATTTGGGCGGCAGAGGCAAGGTTGCGTTCGAGGTGCATGTCTACGAGTACCGCGACGTAGCGCGAACAGCTAGTCATTTCGACTTCTGACCATCTCGCCATCGAGGGAATCCGACGCCCGAGCTTTTCGACCACTGCATAGTACGTCCGGATTGCGCGGAATCTGTCTGTGCAACCACCGAGATGGGGAACCGAGTCATACACACCTAGAATAGCTTGGAAATCGTGCGAACCTACCGTCGATGTCGGAATCCTTGCAGCGACGCGGACGCGGTCAGAAACTGGCAACGCCGAGACACTCCGCATCCTCGTGCGCCAATAATAAAAACCAAACTGGCCGAGCGTGATAATCGAAGCGCAGAACAGGAGTGTGGCGATCATTGGATGTAGACCTTGATTTGCGTGATCTGTAGCTGAGTCAAGTTGTGCACGTGGTCTTTCTTGGCCCGTCTTCCGTTGTGATCTGTGTTGAGCATCGCAGAATATATAATGCATGCGGGATGCCCTAAGCCCATCCTTCCTGGATCAATGGAATCAATGGGATACGGAAAAACTCATTTCGAAGACGAACGGCTATGTCCACGAGAACGATGGACTGTACGTACAGACTACAGCCAACGAAAATCAATACTTAACCAGATTCCGCCTGAGAATTGGATTCTCGGAATATAGGTCCCACAGGTTCCCAAGGTGACCTGCGGCCCGTCTTTGGTTCACTCATAAGTTAGGACTCGGGTCTTGGTTCTGAATCCTCTCGGCAGCGCCGGAACCGTGGAATGGTGGGACTCCTGCGCCATTGGCGGGATTTCCAAGCGTAGTGGCATCACCCGTGGCTTGGTTCTACGAAATCCGCAGTTCAACTAACGCCGTGCTGAAGCGGGATGGCGGCTTCCCCACCCAAGACGCCGCGAAGATTGCCGGGCGCCAAGATGCAAAGAGAATGAAGAACTTCCATCAGCCGGACAGACCGGATGCAGGGCGCATCATGGTAGGGCAGAATGCGGAGAAGGCTACGCGGTATTGATTCCGTTCCAACTCACCACCAACATTATGCCCAGGCCTCCACGCTGCGGACTCTCGAATTTGTGACGTACTTTGTGACGTAACCCCCTTATGCAAGAGAATCTGGCGCAAGCCTCGAACGGTTTGAGCAGTATCTTGTGGGGGATTTTGGTCGACGCCGATGTCCCTGTTGATCCAGGCTACGGGCAGGCCGTCCGGCCCCAGGCCAGCCTGGATTCTGGCCACGCGCATCGGGCGATAATAGCCGTGGCGTGTCGTTTCCTCGCGGCTCCAGACGACCTTCACCGGACGATCCACCTGTTTGGCGATCATCACTGCCTGCCGCACGTTGTCGTTGTAGTTGCGGCGGCAAATCCACCGCCAATGAAACAATTGTGGATGTAAACGTTCTCCTGGGGGAAAGCTGGTTAATTTCACCGCATCAAGCATCGCGTCATCCGGCTTCTGCGTTCCCACGCTTTGTCGAGCAGTAGACCTAACCAGCCAACGAAGAAATCCGTGCGCGCCGCCCTCTGATTATACTTCTCCTGCCCGAGCGCTCCCCGGGAAAATGAACGATTTAGCGGTCACCTTCTTGGGGGACTTCCCAAGGCTTAATAAAGAAATGCGAATTGGGACTCAGCGCGGGCGTCAAGGGCGAAGGTCACATGCGAGCAAGAATTATCACGATGGAAATCAGGTCTTGATCAGTTTGCCGCCATCGAGCGCAATAGCCGACATACCGCTCCCCTTGGTCAGGGTCAGTATGTCTCCGTAAACTTTGACGCGGGGCGTTTCATAGGGCTTCTTCGCAGAGGTTTTCGGGTTTGAGTTCATGGCTGGGATACTCCCAAGAAAACACTAATCCAGGCTTCGAGGCATGACTTCGCCCCGGAAGGATACCATATACGTTGATTCTCAACTGAACTACTGTACTTGCTGAGCCGTATACTCCGTATACTTAGGTTACCTTGATATCCCGCTCTTGAGGGTTCTATAAACGCCTGCGACCTTAAGTCGCGGGACAAGACGTTCGGCTGTGCAATCGCTAAGTAGATCTTGCATGATGGTGCCCGTTTATATAGGGGTTGAACGAGATCCGAGCTAACCTTACTGATGGTATTACCCCTTTGGAATCGAATTCGTGGCTCTGCGGTCTGATGTTAAACCACGGGTTTATTATTAAGCTGAGTTAAGGATTCTCCGTCGCCTTCGTTCTGATGCGGTTGCGTGGCAGGATGATTCTTTGCTGAGGTGTCTTATGAAGACTGTTGATCCAGAACAAGAGTTGGAAGTTCAAAGCAGCCAGAGAAAAAACCTGCAAGTTCTAGTTGTGGACGACTCCCCCGTGTACCACAAACTGGTTTCGGATGCCCTATGTTACCAGCCGTATTCTCTGCTTCATGCAACGAGCGGAAGCGAGGCGCTGGAACTGTTCGCGAAGTATTTGCCACCAATTGTCATTACGGACTGGATGATGCCCGATTTGACCGGGCCGGAGCTTTGCAAGCGAATTCGCGCGAGTTCCAAGAACTTATACACGTATCTCATTTTGCTGACGAGCATTTCAGAGAGCGATAGCCTCGTGAATGGTCTTGAGGCGGGTGCAGACGAGTTCCTGACGAAACCTTTTGATCCTGCAGAACTACAGGCACGGCTCGGCGTGGGGCGCAGAATTGTCGAATTGCACCGCCAGGTCGAAGCCAAGGACCGACAGCTCGAAGGGACTTTGCGAATCGATACTCTGACAGGCCTTACCAATCACCTGGCTTTCCAAGAATGGGCGCCGTGGCAAATCAGGGCCGCCACGCAGCACCGCTTTTCGATATGGGTCGTTCTCGCCGACGTGGATTCCATGGGGAAAATAAACGACAGATACGGCCGTGAAGCGGGCAATACTGTTCTCAAGGTCTTCGCGAAAATCATCACAGACAACTCGCGATCAGCCGATATCTGCGCGCGCGCTGGCGACGACAAGTTTGCCTTGCTCGTGACGCATCAATCTAACAAAAGCATAGCGGAGATTATCGACCGCTATCGCTTTCAATTCGCCGCGCACTCGTTTATTTTTGGAGGGAAGATGATGACGGCCACGGCAAGCTTTGGGGCAATCGGGTTTGAAGGCACAGAGGCGCCCACCTTTTCCAGTCTGGTGAGAGAAGCACAAAAGGCGCTGCTCGCCGCAAAACAGGCTGGCGGAAACCAGATGAGAATTCTGAGCTTTGCTAAACTTGATTTGGGATCAGACCCTTTATCGGCGAGCAACCCGCAGGCGTGAGAAATGGTAAAGATTGATCATAGCGCGGTGGACCCGCAACCAAAAGTGGAAGGCGCTTCGATTCTCGATAAGATGTAGAGGTTCCTTAAGCCATGCCAATGCCACCCCTTAATGGAATGTGGCCCTGAAGTCAATAACGCGCTCCCCCACGTTCCGGTATTTAGAGTGGTCCTCGCTGGTCACTCAAGTCGCATCATCCCGATGAGAAATTCGTCATCAATTCGCCACGAAAACTGAGGTATTTTGGAGGCCTTGAACGTTAAGCAAACACGGAAAAGCAAGACAGGCAAAAGGATTTAGCTGCTGTACCTCAAAATTGACACGGTAGAGGTCTGCGGTTCGAGTCCGCACAGGCCTACCATATTATTGCGATGGACTTAACCACGTTTTCGCCAACCTATTTTTAGGAATTCCGTACCCCTCTCCATACTGTTCTAATTCGTGACCGTGCGGGAGATTTCCTCGTTCAGAGGGACACTTAAACAACTTAAGGGCAGATGGCGGGAGGCTAAGTGGGCCAAATCCTGATAATGAAGTTCATCTTCTTATTACGAAAATTATTCCGTAACGTAAACGTCGTAGGCAAAGTTTTTCTTTGGTTTCGTTGATATCGGAAGAACGCCGCGATCAGGAGACGCGCCAGGCACCCAGTAGGTCAATGCCCCGCCCGGCGACCACTGTCGTTCCTGACAGAGAATCGCCTAAGGGACAGCCCCGAGCACGATATGTCAAAGCAAGGAGGTTGCGCACCAGAAGGGAAACGGAGTAGCTGATTCCCTGCACTCGGGATCAGGAAATCTTAACGTCCAACGGGGGCGGGAGCGGTTGCCCTTTGCCGCGCGACAGCTCTTTCGTGTCGGAAGCCACACATCGGTGAAGTGTGGGACTATCTCGCACTCATATCAGAACTTTCGCGCCGCCTTTACTGTAAGCGTGCTATCTGCGCACACGTCGGGAAAGGCAAGCTCCAGATTTCACATAGTTTAGGTGAGTTCGTTATGCAATATTGTTATTCCCAGTCTTCCGGCTCACCCCTCCTTATCCGCGGGGACGAGTTCGTCTCAGAGAGCGGCGCTAGCCCACTCGTCATTGTTTGGCACTGAATGATGCTTCAAAGTTGACATGCACGACATACACGACATGCACGAGGCCGCACAACTGTCGGGCCGCAGGAGATGACTCTTCAATTCCATCACAGGGACCGCAGTTGAGACGCTATCCCTTTGTTTTTGTTGATGTTGGAGACGGATTGTCTTTGCAGTAGTTGCATATGTCCATTTGAGCTTCTAACTCCGCTGACACGAAGCATTGGACGTCGTGATTGCGCTTCAACTTATGGACTTTGGAAACAACTTCCTGGTCGAGACAGACGAGCGATCCCCGGCTCGACCGCTCGCGGTAGCTGAACCCCAGACTCGCCAGCAGATCAGAGGTCTTGCGAGGATTCACCTTGAACCGCTCACCTGTCGCGTCAAGAATCCGGTTGGCTTGGTCCGCCACGGCGCCGACTCGAACATATCCCACTTCATTCGAAACGTGGACGAACTCAAACAGTGCGCCGACGACGGCCGACTGCGCCGGCGATAGAAGGTCCCGGGTCGAGGGATCATGTGTCCCAATGAAGAATGCTAGCAGGAACTCTTCCAAAAGCTCCACGCCTGCCAGGGGAGCGAGCAGGCTGCTGAGCAGGTCGCGGGACCGCGGCCGGAGTTTTTCCGCGCCGGCGATGATTCGGGGGAACACCGATGCATATCGTTCCAACCGAAACTGGAGGAGTTCGCCCCGCACTACTTCCGCTTGCGCCACAATCTGTGGATCCCATGGCTTCCGAAGGTCAGATCGATCAGTTTCGTACATAGGCAGATGGATGCAGCGGCTCCGGAGGGCTGCGTCATCCGGTAACTCGACAGCACTAAGGATCTTCATTCCGTACGCGTGCTGGGTTTTCCGGAGGTGCCTTGTAGGCAAGCCCTTGCTTGTTCCGGCGCGGAGGTGCTTCCGCAAAGGCCGGCTATTTTGATCGGCCCGCCAGTCGTTTTCGTCGATCAATAGAGTACAGCCGAACCGACTGCATGCGTCGAAGGCAGCAGCCGATGAAATATCAGAGACCAAAAGAGGCCGGCGGCATAGCAATCGTAGCGTCTGGAGGAGGGTGGTTTTCCCGGATTGCGGAAGTCCGGTAAGCAAGAGATAAACGGGCGGTTGCAACCGATCCGCGAACCACGAATTCAGAACTATCGCTGCTATCACA
The DNA here is from genome assembly GCA_963813185.1 of uncultured Acidobacteriota bacterium. Classification (GTDB taxonomy): domain Bacteria; phylum Acidobacteriota; class Terriglobia; order Acidiferrales; family UBA7541; genus Palsa-360. The sequence continues at coordinate 80,021 of CAWEYA010000012.1, read as the reverse complement.
AGCGAATAAAGGTCCGGAAGGGTGACGCAAGACGTGATCAAGTATTGCGTCCGGTAGAAAACCGCCTCGGCTGACTGGTACGGATGGGGCAAGCGCGGCAGATGAATAGCGTCAAGCCCATCTGTCATGCGTCCGATCGGGGCGAGATGCTGGCCGCAGTAATCAACCGCATCCGTAATGAATACTTTCCCGCTGTCGAAGACCGCCAACTTGGTCTTCGTCGCGTCGGCGGGATCCTCAACGAGTTCAACCACGCGCCCGTCGTCCAAATGCTTGAAGTCAACTTCGATGCGCGGGGTGATAGAGGGAGAAGGCGGTTGGACTACGCGCAAGGCCGATCGTTCGTCCGGGCTCTTATTGCCGTTGCGAACCTTGCTCGTCGAATCACCCACCAAAGTGCAGGATTCGTCTTCGCTGGATCCTGCAGTGTTCTTCTCAATTGTCGGGAATGCCTCGGAGTTTTGCCTATGAATCATCGCGTCCATGGATTTCCTCCTAAAGTGAATTAGGCGAGCCGCAATGCGTCCGCCCACCAGTTCCCGTTTGGCACCGGTTCGTGCTAACTAAGCGTTCGGATTAGGCGATCGTCTTGGCATGGCGTGCGTGCCCAGAAAGCGACCTCAATTCTGGATTCAAAACCATGGAGGGGCAAAACGCATACAGCTTAGCAGAAAATGTCCCAATTAGTTACCTGGTGGCGTAAGGTTTGGCGCCGGACTGGCGAGTACAACCTATTGATAACAGGGCACTTCTGCGATTTATCCATTGCCGGCTGTGATTTCCCCAAAAAGCCAAACACAACGGCTTCTACCCACTAAATTTCCTGTTTAGTGCTACACGGTGCCTAGCTACGGCTCGGCATCAAGTGACCAACTTCACGTTGGCCTCGTCTTCAACTCGAGCCGTGAAACCAGCCTTCACAACCTCGGTCCTGTGCTTCCATTCTCATCTTTCGGTGACCCGCATAGAAAACGGATGAGAGTCACGACAAATTGAATCCGGCCGAAGGCAGAAAAAAGACCCGAAAAACCAGCGCACATCACACTCCAACGAAATCTAGACCAAGAACGATTGGAAAATTAGGTGAAGGAATTTGAAACGCTGTGGAAGTCTGGCCGACGACGTGTTTTTGTGCGACGTTCTTGTTCGACTCAGAGGCAGCTTGGGCACAAATCTCCCGGAGGGGGCAAAGTCTGCGACGCTTCAATCGGGATGCTTTTTCTTGTGCTTGGCCCATCGAGCGAGAACGGCTTTTCGAGCAATTTCACTGCGTTGTTCTGCGGAGAGTCTTGTTGCACGGATCTTACCACCTTTGGAACCTCCGAGCTTGCCGAGGGCTACCGCATGGGGATTCTTTGTCTTCACCATAGTCACTCACACCTTAAGTGCGAATAGGAAGAAAGATCAAGATCCAAAAACAAGTTGACTCATACTTAGGCGGGTATGTATAATTGCGTTGTTATACTTAGGCGCCTATGTATGAGGTGAAGCGTATGAAGAAGAGCGATGAAAGATTCCGAACCGATCTCAGACTTGCAACTGCGAAATGGGGGAAGCTTCCGCCAGCGGCCGTGAAAGGACTGAAAGAAATGGAAATTAGATATAGCTTTTCCTTAGCCCTGGGCGATCTTCTTTATCTAGATCGTCGGTGGTATGTCACCCACTCGGCGCTACTTCGCCTTGCCAACCGCGCACGTTGTTCGGGCATCCGTGTCCAGCCGATACGTGAATTTTGTGATGCCTCTGTCAGCCGCTGGGTCTTTAAGGCGACCGTCTACAAATCTCCCCGCTCTCGCGGCTTCGTCGGCTACGGCGATGCCGATCCCTCCAACGTCTCGTCCCTGGTCCATGGCGCTGAGATGCGCGTCGCCGAAACTCGCGCCGTCAACCGCGCCCTCCGCAAAGCCTACGGCATCGGGCTCTGCTCGGTCGAGGAGTTGGGCTGGGCTCCTAGTTCCAACTCCCAGGCGCCGCCCGATCAGCGCAAGACTTCCACGAACGGAAATAACGGTCAACACAACGGCCAGCCCCGCCTCCGCGACCGCCTCTGCCTGTTGATCCGTCAGCACCACCTAGACGCTGGCCTCGTGAAAGCCTATGCGGCCGACTACTGTGGAACTCCCACGCTGCGTGATGCCAGCCGAGAGCAGGTCGAAGCCTTCATCAACGATCTGGCCGAGCGCGCCACCAAAGATCGCGACGGGCTCATCTGCCAGCTCAACAGCTATTCCAAATCGCAGGAGGTCGCGTCATGAAACGCCATATTCCAGGTCTGCATGGCGAAAGTCTCAATTCTGAGAGCATTTTGGAGGGCGTTTTCCTGGTCCGCGTCGATCGGGTGTTCTACCGCTGGCATCCCGAGCGGCCGTTCTATGTTCTGCGGCTCATCATTCTCGAACCAAGAGAACATCAAGGCCGTTCCCTCAACGGTCGCCTCTATTGCACTCCCAAGGCCCTGTGGAAACTCCGCTGGTTCCTGCGGGACTTTGGATATGACCCTGATCTCATGGGCCGAGACGAAGTGGACGAAAAGGCGCTCCTCGGCCTGCGAGGAATCGTGCGGATTTCCCGCACCACCCTGAACGGCCGCTCCTTTCTCAATCTCGGCGGGTTTGCCCCAGCCAGTGAATGGGAAGAGCTCTCTCTAACCACGACAAGCAGCCAGGAGGTGGCCCGTGACGTTTAGCTACTCGCAGGTTTCGCAATACCTACGCTGCCCGAGGAGCTACCGCTTTCGGTATCTGGACGGCTGGAGGGAGAAGGAGTCTCGGGCCGCGCTATGCTTCGGCCGCTGTTTCGAGAAGGCAATTGCGGCACTCTTCGAGCGCGAGGATGCCGGAGCCGTGTTGTTCAAGGAGTGGGGAGCGTACCGCGAGGTTCCCCTCGAGTACTCCCACGGAGATGACTGGGAGCGCCTGCTTAGGCAGGGAATTGGGCTCTTGGAGCAGTTCGCCCGAGATAATCGCATCCGGATTCGCCAACCTAAACGCAACATGCAGAAGAAAATTGTCCGCTCGCTCTCGGGCGGCCACGAGTTTGTGGCCTATGTCGATGCCATTGGCCACCTGGACGGCACGAGGCGTTTGCTGGAATGGAAAACTACGAGTGCTCGTTACCCGGATCAACCCGAAGGGCTGACATCGCTGGACCTTCAGCTCGTCTGCTACTCCTGGATCACGGGCATGTCCGACGTTGCCATTGTGGCATTTGTAAGGAAACGCGTTCCGGAGATTCAGTACCTTTTGGCTTCAATCACGGAAGAGCAACGCCAGGAGTTTGGCCAGCTAGTCGAAGCGACCGCTCGTCAAATCGAAACTGCCCAGTTCCCTCCGCACTCAGGAATCCGCTTCCCGCAGAACGGGTGCGTCAGCTGCGCCCACCTCGGGCTGTGTCTCGGAAACGAAGCACTGGTCGGAACCAAACTCATTCGTCAACCAGGAGCCGCCGACCTTGATTGGCTTGACGTGCTTGACGACTAACGGAAGGGCATTGGTGGCTCCGAAGCTCAATCGCCGGCGGGCCGTGTTTGTGCTCTCGAAGATCGAGGAGATCTTGGCGTGGGAGAGGGCCACGGACCGAGAACGGGATTCGAAGTTTGTCGAACTCGGGCGCTATCTGTGCGAGGTTCGAGCAGGGCAATACTGGAGGGTGGACAACGTCCGTTCGTTTGATGAGTTCTTGGAAAGGAAGTTCCCGGAATCCAGACGCAAGGCCTACTACCTGATGGCCATCCATGAGCAGCTGCCCCGCATTCACAAGGTAGAACTGCAGCAGGTGGGCTGGGCGAAGGCGACAGAACTAGCGAAGGTGGCGCGGAGGGACGGTCAGAGGTTCGATAGTGCAACCTGGTTGCACAAAGCTCGCGAACTCCCGAAAGAGGAATTCAAACGAGAGGTCTCGAAGCACCTGACCGGGAAGGAAACTGAGCCGTGGGAGATCCTTTATTTCAAGGCCTACAAGAGCCAATTGCCTGTCATCGAGCAGGCACTTGAAACAGCGGGTCTGATGCTTGGAAGCGACAAGTCGCGAGGCTACTGCTTGGAGATGATCTGTGCGGATTTTCTGGCGGGAGTGAACTTGGAGGCTGGTAACCGAGATGCTCTATTGCCTTGCCTCACCCGGCTGGTCGTTGGTCTCCCGAAGCCGCAGCGGAAGCAACTTCTTGAAGAAGTGCAGGTGATGCTTTGACTGGGATCCGAGCCAAGCGGCCACGCTTGAGGCTTGATCCTGAAGCATATCGTCAGCTCTGCCATGAAGTTCTGGAGCGAGATGGATGGCGATGCCAATCGTGCGGGCGAATGGAAGATCTTCAAGTCCATCATATTCAGCCGCGAAGCCATTTAGGAGATGACACGGCAGAAAATCTGGTGGTTCTTTGCCTTAAGTGTCACCTGAACGCCCACGGACATCGTGCATCGACTTTAAGGTAGTTCGGCAGTTCTAGTTTATGGGCAGTGCCCGAGTCGGCAACCGCGTTTCTTGATGTCATGTATTTCGTCGAGCTGTGGAGGAATGAAGCCGTCGCGATTTGGCATCTTGATAGCTGGCAGCGTTTTTGCATCGATCGTGTCGGTTTCCTTGATGATGTCATTCTTATAAAGCAAAAAGGCTGTCAGTGCATAGGCTTGGTCCGGTTTGAGCGAACCTTCCTGCCCTCTTGGCATGGCTTTGTAAATGAAATCAAAGATCGTCGTTGCGAAGGCCCAGTAACTTCCGACCGTGAGTACGGGTTGCGGAGTCGTGAGTGTGCCCTTGCCACCAACCAGTCGCGGAGCCATCTGCGACCCCTCGCCCGCAGGACCGTGGCAAACGACGCATTTTTCCGCAAAGATCCCCGCGCCTTCCTTCGCCGACCCGCTACCGGGCGGCAGTTCTTTTCCCGCCGGACCCACCGCCGTATCCCACGCTCGGATTTCATCCGGGGTCGGGGCACGGCCAACATTCTTGTAATTGGGTGCCTGTGCCCACGCGGCGCCACCGGCCATCAGCGCTGAAAGGAACACAAGAATCTTATAGAAACAGCGCATTGAGCACGCTCCCGTCCCGGTTAATTTTCCATGGCTGGATGGCGTTGAAGTGGCCGATAAGATTCGTCGAAGTATTGTAATAATCCTCGCCAATGTGCCAGATTCTTGAGATTTCATCGCGCGTCGGCTGTACCTCATTGCGCTCGTCGGTGCTTCGTGACTGAAGCACAACTTCCTCGCCGTTCCATTCCCAGGGAAATATGAAGCGCGAGTGGGCCTTGCGAGCCACGGGATCCTGCAGCTGCGCATCGGTCCACGTCTTGCCGCTATCGGTGGAAATTTCGACTCGGCGAATCGCTCCGCCGCCCGACCATGCCAACCCGCTAATTTCGTAGTATCCCGGGCCCGCCATTTGCTGTCCACCCGATGGCCGCGTGATTACGGATTTCGGCCCCAGTTCGAATTGGAACCAGCGCGCCTTGCCGTCAAGCCTCAAACTAGGATACTTCGTGCTTTCCCTCATATCCATATACGGCTGGTCGACCAGCTTTATTCGCCGCAACCATTTCACGTTATTGATGCCTTCCCAGCCAGCGACGATCAGGCGCAACGGGTAGCCCTGCTCGGGTCGCACCGCCTCGCCGTTCTGTCCGTACGCGACCAGGCAATCGTCCATGCCTTTCTCGATGGGAATGCTTTTCAAGTGGTGTGGCGGATCAGCACCTTCTGCGATCATCCACGTCGCAGATTTCTGCACGCCGGCTTGTTGCAATAACAATGACAGCGGCACGCCGGTCCATAAGCTGCAGCTGGTCAGGCCGTGAGTATCCTGCGCAGTCGCCGTTAGAGCCCTGCGCGCCGCCCCTGTAGGGCCGGTTGGACCGCTGTTGGCGTTGCATTCCACGAAATGGAAACGTGAAACGGAGGGAAGGCGCTTCAATTCTTCGAGGCTGAAAATTAGCGGACGATCCACCATGCCGTGAACGAGCAGCCGATGCTGCGCCGGATCGATGTCCCGCGGCTCGTGTCCGTGAGAAATAGTGAAATGCAACGGAGCCGGCGTGATCATGCCCGACTGGTATTGAATCGGGTTTCGAAAACCATAGTCGCGCGTGCCACTTTGGCCCTCCGGGGGCCATAAGTGTTTTCCTTTTCTTGTCCAGCTTTCGAAATGGGACCGCTGGCCATACGCATGTAACTGCTCAACGGTTTCGGACGCTGGTGGTGCAGCACCTGCAGGCGTAATTGCACCTGCCGCCAATCCTGCCAGCGCAGCGCCGTTTTTCAGGAATTGCCTGCGTCCAGATTTTTTTGAATTCATCGCGCTCTCCTTGCGCTTGCCAGTGGGAAACAGCATATCCTCTGCAGTTCATGCCAAAGCTTGATGCGGTAAAGAAATTCCGGCTTTGTAGATCGAGTGCCACGTCACTCTGAGACATGGGATTTCCACTTTGGCTCGCCAGCTTGGCAGCATGCTACACCTGTGAGGATACGGCTGCATGACAATTCTCGTTGCAAAGAGGTCGTACCTTATGAAATCCCTCAGCGCGCTTGCGCGACGCCAATTCAATGCAACGGCTCAATCGCCGCCGTGCCGTGTTTGTGCTCTCGAAGATCGAGGAGAACTTGGCGTGGGAGAGGGCCACGGACCAGATCCACGAGAGCAGGTCCCAGCGAGATTGTGGGATTCTGACAGCTCGTATTTGCTCTCTCCCTTATCGCCCCATTCAAAAAAAACCCAAAAATTGACGCAGAAGCGGGTCTTAGGTGCGAATTATTGTCGTCGCCCTACAAAATCTTGTTCACTAAATATATATACCAATATGACTTTATGTAGAATAGGAGTCTCGCATAAAGCTAAAAAGAACTGCTTCGACTGAGCGTAATTGGCGGAGAAGTTACCGCAGCTGCCATGCAGCTTTCCCCTTTGGCTTCAAGTTCTCGTTTATGACGAGGTCTGAACTCGAATGCGGACGATCAGTTCGCTGGCGGCGTCCAAGTATGGTAGTACACGATCAAGCGTATGGCCCCGGTGGCCGGATCGGTGTTCGTCGTCACTTGCACTGAGGAAGCCGCGTTCTGAATCGCAGCACTCGATCCCGATTGCGCGATGCAGATTCCCGTAGTTCCTGCCGTCAGCTTGGATTGCGTGGTGCAGAAACGGTTCGCAGTGCTGGCGTCTCCGATCGTGAAGCTGGCCGCCGTGGTGATCGTCGTGGTAATTCGATAGACGACGGCGTCAATGATGGCATTAGCAGGAAGGCAGTCCAAGCGCGTGTTCGTCGTTGTGGACCTCGTGGCGAGCTTTGTGATGCCATAATTCGTTTCACAAGCAGCTGTCGTGCTGTTCTCTGCTGAGCCGAATACTTGCGCGCCCCCTCCCGTTGAAATTATTCCTGCTTGCGCGACCGGAGCATACACGCCATTCTCGTTGGCAACCGTTGACCCAGTCCCGGTAACTTGAGGAATCGTGACGAGCGTTGGGGACGCCGCCGTGTCGGAATAGGATGTTCCGGTCTGATGCTGCGCGAGGCGATACCACTGGACGCCATTGCTTACAGTTCCATCTGCCAAAAGACAGGAAATAGTGCAACGGTAGATGTTGGAAGTGTAACCACCAACGGGGTTCGTCCAGGTAATACGAACGGTCTGGTTTCCAGTCGTTGCGGTCACAGGGGAACTCGGCAAGGACAAGATTGTTTCCCCACCGTCAGGGCCAGTCGCGCTAACCGCGTAGTACCAGGTTCCTACCGGGATGCTGCCCCCTGATGTCGGTGCTCCTGCCACAACTGAGGTTGGCTGCTGAAGATCGAAATAGAAGCTGTGTCCAGAGGGGATATGTACAGGTTCTTCAAAAGTTTGCAAGCCTCCATAAGCGGGAAGGTAGCTCCCAGTCGTAGCATACGGTGCATAGGTAAATTGAGATACAGTTCCATTGACAGCCGAATCCCGATTGGGGAAGGCAAATGCGTTCTGATTATAAAAAGAAACATTATCCAGGGTTAACGAACTTGGACGAGTCCCGCTAATTAGGGGACCATTTATGTTTGCTCCAACAACATTATGGAATACGACTTCAATTCCCAGTGGACTTCCGCCTGTGGCTGTATAATCCAAATCAGCTAAAACTGGCTCGCCCTCAGTGTCCTGAGTCTCATTTGTGAAAATGAAACTGGCGCAGCTTGAACAGGCGTTATCGGATTCAAATGCGAACATGGGCGTGATGCCACCCTGCCGATACATATTATCGAACTGGAATACCCCTCCACCGCCTGTCGTGAAGAGCGATATTCCGCGACGATTCCAATAGATGTTCGACATTCTTAGAAAATACCCTACAGTCCCGCTGCCGCCGTTTTGACTCGGCATCATGGAAAAGCACGGCGACCAAGATTTATCTGACACTTGATCGGGACCGCAGTTAAATAGAATGGTGTCAAAGTCGAAGTTATCCACGCTTCCTGATGTATCGCGGATAACGATGGCCGTGCTGAGATAGTCCTCCCCAGCGAGATTGTTGGCAGTGGTGAAGTTCACATGGCTGAAATTCGTTCCGTTGATGTCGTCTCCGACGATGATGGTTCCACCATTTACAACAAAACCTGATGTAAATAAGTTTAAGCCACGGAATGTGTTTCCGAAACCGTGGATGAAAATGCCAGGGAAACTGCCGGAAGTATCAATGCCGGAACCAGAACCATACGCGAATTGTGGAACACCTGTGCTGCCCCAGTCCCCGTACCAGTTCACTCCTGTGTCCACTTCCACGGTTTCACGAAGGGAAATATAACCTGACTGCCAGATGACGATATTGCTTGGAAACTTAGTGAAAGAGTTTATGTAGTAGCCTTGGTTGCTTGGATTCGGGGGTATGTAAACAGTTCCACCATTCCCGCCAGAAAGAGATTGAGAAGTAGCCGCTGCAAGAAATGCCGGCCCATCATCGAAGATCGCGGTTGTCCCGGTTATTGTTTGTGTCGCCGCATTCGCCACTGTGACATTCAAATCGTTGATGGCTGTGATGGTCGTTGTTAGTGGATCGTTTGTGGCCGAGCCGGTGCAATTTGCGTTCGTGATATAGGGAGGATAACTCTGGTTGTCCATGTACGGAGATCCCCAGTCATCGAACTCCACATCCTGATAACCGGGTGAAGAGGAAGGTTTCGTGACGCCAATCAAATGAAGTGCGTTATCTCCTGGCCGCTTGGCGCAGACATAGTATTCCCATGCTCCGGTAGAGAACGTCCAAGACAAATGATTTCCGAGATAGTAGGCAATAGTCCCGCCAGTACCGACGCTTGCTACGTCCCCCACCTGCCAGCCTTGAGCTCGCGTATCGTTGGGAGTAGCATTCAGAACGAATGTCGTGTTGTTGGTGATGCTGCCGACGCTGAACCAGCCATTAAATGCTTTGCTTGCTGTGGACTCGATCTGAACGGCGGCAAGGACGGAAAGTTGGTTCGTGGCGGTGACCGCAGTTACGACATCATTTGACCTCGTCAGGGAAGTAATGTTGACCTGCTGCAAGCCGAGCGTGGCAAGCCCGTTTGTGATGGTAGTCGTCGTGCTGCAAGGCGTTACCGCTCCGAACTTGTCCCTAGAGAAGATGCAATATAGGTAGGTACTCGATCCGGTAGGGCTGTTGACCACCCATCCGGTGCCTGTCTCCCCCGCAGCCTCGCTAGGCGTCACTATCGGCGCAGATGGAGTCTCCATCGTGTTCTTCCCTCCGCACCGGTAGATCGTGATGCCATCGCCAACTTGAAAGCCTGCCGCGGAGTCCAAGGCCACGCGATTCGTTCCGTTGCAGCTTGCCCTAGTTTGTGGCACTGTGCCGGTTGGACGCGCCCCCCAACAGGTCACATCAGCAAATGGAATAGAGCCCTTGAAACAATTGGTTCCGCTCGATGGATTGGTCAAACCGCGTTGAGGCGCCGGAAGCGACGGGGCGGAATGAACCGTCGTCGTCGCGTCCTGCCCCGACGCGGCAGGAGCGGCCAGCGCCGACAGTAGTAGAAGAACGAAAGCGAGAGCCTTTCTCATCGGTTTTGCCTCACGATAAGCCAGTTCGCACCGTCCGATACGACGGTCACGGACTGCTATTGGTTGGTCAAAGTAATACTTCAGTGCCTGATTGTCCGTAATAGTGACGACTATGTTGCCGGGTTTACCGCCAGTTGTCAGTAGTATTATGACTCTTGGCGCGGCCGCCTGCATTTTTCCAGAACCTGCGCGCGCTATGAGCTGCAGGTTTGAATCGCCTTGACGGATAACGTCTTTTTGAGTCTCTGGTAAATTCATCGCATACCTGAGAATGGTCTTACCAGCGGGACGTGAAAATGGATAAGTCAAGTGGGGCGGCACCCGAAACCCGCCATCTCGGGAAGTCTGTTCCATGCCTCCGATGCTCCGCGTGCCGTTTTGTTGTCGAAGGTCAGGTTTTCTTCTTGTCCATCGCTCTGCGGCAGGACATCGATGAGCGCGAACCCGTGGCTCTCGAGATATTCGACCGTTTCGCTCTTGTTCGAGGCGCCGCGATAGAGAGGATGAGGCGTGACGTCGCACTCCAGGCAGATTCGACGAATATCCTTCAAGCGATTCCCGGCGGACCTCACCACTTCCAGATCCATTCCTTGCGCATCAACTTTCAGATAATCCACGCTCTGAATTCCCGCCAGATTGAGGAACGTATCGAGCCGAATGGTGCCCACGGTTACTTTCTCTACGGTTCGCAGGTCTTGCGCTCCGGCCCAATTGCGCACGCCCTGGTCATCGAGAGGCAGCAGCGAGCTGGCGTCGGCATAGGAATTGATGTTCAACTCCGAGGATCCATCCGTTTCGGTTACCGCGAGCGGGACAACAAAATAATTCGGCAACATACCGAAAAGCTTTACTGCCATTCGCAGGTTGGGCTCAAACAGGAAAACACGAAGGGATGAATTGGCGAGCGCAAATCCATAGCAGTGCTCGCCCTTGCACGCGCCCACGTCCAGCCAAACCCCTCGAAGCGCGCGGAAATCCATCATCTGGCGGCCGGCCTTGCGTAATCCCCGCCCGGCCAAGTGAATTAAATCCGTCGTCCAACTCATGATTAATTCTCCCGGGACCGAACCAGCTGTTTTCCGCGTGCACGGCTTGCCAATCGAACCCGCGCCTGAAACTTCGGAACATTCTATAGCGCCATCGTGCTGCGGCCGCTCATTTCTCCGGCCAATTATAAGCAAATAAGCGGCAGTAAATACAGACATGCCCTTTTCCCAAATTATCCGGCTCCGAGTTGCAAAAAGCAGTCTGAACCTGTTCCATTTCTAACAGCTAGTGAATACCCCTGATTCATGAAACTTCGGCAGCTTGGTCTCACCGATAACCCGGCTGGACGATTGCATATTGACAGTGTTGGATGTACGGTATTGATCGGACCGGAAAGTCAAAATGGAAATGGCGGTTTCAGAAATCAGAATGATCGACCACAACGTAAAGCCCGGGCCACTCAACCATTGTCAGGTTTGCGGGTCGAGTGATCTTGAACTCGTGCTGGATTGCGGTCATCAGCCGCTCTGCGATTCGTTGCTCACCGCCGCGCAGCTCCACGAGCCCGAACCCTATTACCCCCTGCGCCAGATGCGTTGCACCCGATGCACCCTGAACCAGCTCGATTTCGTGGTCGAGGGCTCCACCGTTTATCACCAGAATTATCCGTACCGCACGGGGGTGACGCGGGAGCTTGCCGCCTATCAGGAGCTGATGGCCAAAGACCTCGCGGCGCGGTACAGGCTGAACGGCACGTCCATTATCTGCGATATTGGCTCGAACGATGGAACGTTATTGAAAGGATTTAAGCAACAGGGGATCCGTGTATTGGGAGTCGAGCCCACGCAAATCGCCAGCATCGCCATCGCCGACGGCATCGACACGGTAAATGACTTCTTCAACGAGGGCGTCGCCCGGGACATCGTCAGGGAATATGGAAACGCCTCGCTGGTGACCGCCTCCAACGTGTTCGCGCACATGGCGCCCCTGGGCGACGTTGTGCGCGGCATTCAGGCTCTCATCGGCAACGACGGCGTGTTCGTGCTGGAGAACCACTACCTCGTTGACGTGCTCAACAAGGCGCAATACGACACGATTTACCACGAACATATCCGCACTTACAGCCTCAAATCGCTGGTCACCCTGTTCGGGTTCTACGGGATGGAAGTGTTTCACGCCGAGCGTGTTTCACGCTACGGCGGAAATATCCGCGCCCACGTCTGCCGCAGGGGAAGCCGCCAGGTCGAAGCCTCCGTCGGCGAGATTCTGAAGATGGAAGGTGAGATGGGGCTGGACAAAGCGGCAGTCTATGAAAAGTTCCGCAAGAACGCGGAAAAGACGCGCGATAAGTTAATCGAATTTGCCGTAACCGCAAAAACCAGGGGCCAGAGTTTTGTCGGCAATTCATGCCCGGGCCGCGCGAACACGCTGCTCCACTATTGCGACATTGGCACCAATCTCATGCCCTATATCGCCGAGCAGCCGGCCTCCTTGAAGAAGGGCCTGTACTCGCCGGGCAAACATATTCCCATCGTCGATAACAGCATCCTATTCACCGAACAGCCCGACTACGTCGTGCTGCTCGCCTGGCACTACGCAGAGCCGATTGCCGCGGACTTGCGCAGGCGCGGGTTGAAATCAAAGCTGATTGTGCCGCTGCCGGAATGCAAGATACTGGATCCTGGCGCTGAGCGCACTCCGATTTCCATTGTCGTGCCCGTCTTTAACGAAGAGCACAATGTGGAGCGCGCCTATTCGGCGATCGTCGAAGAATTTAACAAATTGCCGGAGTACAGCTACGAGATCATCTTCACCGACAATCACAGCACCGACGGAACCTTTGGCAAATTGAAAGAGCTCGCCACAGCTGATCCCGATGTTCGCGTGCTGCGTTTCGCCCGTAATTTCGGGTTCCACCGTTCCATTCTCACAGGCTACCGCCATGCCCACGGCGCCGCAGCAATCCAGATTGACTGCGACCTCGAAGATCCGCCCTCGCTGTTCCCGGAATTTCTGAGGCTCTGGCGCGAAGGCCACGATGTGGTGGCCGGAGTGCGCTCCGATCGCAAGGAATCCAGGCGCATGATCGCTCTTCGCCGCGCCTTTTACCGCTTGCTCGGCAGCATCTCGGAGGTTCCGCATGCGATCGATGCCGGCGATTTCCGCCTAGTGGACCGTAAAATTCTCGACCAGCTTAAAACCATCGACGACGCGCAGCCCTACGTGCGAGGGCTGATCTCGGAACTCGCGCGAAACCAGACCGGCGTTGTCTTTACCCGCCAGAAGCGCGAATTTGACAAGAGCAAATTCCCCCTGCATCAGCTCGTGCGCCTGGCAATGAGCGGCATTCTGTCCTATTCGATCGAACCGCTGCGGGTGGCGACCTATCTCGGCATTTTCGTCTCTCTCGTCACAGCCGTAATGACCTGCATTTATGTTGTTGCACGGCTCGTCACGCAACATGCTTGGCCCTCGGGCTTTGCCACCACCACGGTGCTGATCCTGTTCGGGATCAGTCTGAATGCGATTTTCCTCGGCGTCATCGGCGAATATATCGGGCGCATCTATATCCAGGCGCGCAAACGTCCCACCGTGATTGTCGAACAGGCGCTGAACATTGATGAACAGTGAGAAGCAGCTTGTCGATTTCAACACCGCGAAAGACAATTACCGCGAGGTGATCGAGCGATCGATCGGCTTCGCGGGCAAAGGGCTGGATTATTATACGAAGGCCAAGGCCGATGCCTTCATGCGCGCGGTCAATGCCTATTTCCCTCATCTGCAGAAACCCAAACTGCTGGACGTCGGCTGCGGTCACGGGCTGATCCACCCTTATCTTGCAGGCAGCTTCGCTATCACCGGCACGGATGTGGCGGGCGAAGTACTCACCCTTGCTGCGCAGCAAAACCCCGGCGTTTCCTACGTTCCCTATGATGGCACGAAACTTCCTTTCGCTGACGCCTCTTTCGATCTCGCCCTGGCCATTTGCGTCATGCACCATGTGCCGCCCGCCGACTGGTTGAAGTTCCTCGGTGAGATGAAGCGCGTGGTGAAACCGCAAGGCGGCATTTTCATTTTCGAGCATAATCCGTTTAACCCCCTCACTCGCTACGTCGTCTCTCATAACGAGCTGGATCACGGCGTGACATTGCTTTCCGGCGGACGACTCCGCAAACTCATGCGCGAGGCGGGGTTGCGCGCGCCCCTGACCAAAAATATCCTGTTCACTCCGTTCTCCCAGCGGTTCTTCACTCAACTAGACAAGGTGCTGACATGGTGCCCTCTTGGCGCACAATATTTCACATTCGCGCGGACGTGACGGCATGAAAGCAGTCATCCTCGCTGGCGGCCTCGGCACGCGTTTGTCGGAAGAGACCGACCGCATCCCTAAGCCCATGGTCACCATCGGCAACTGGCCGATCCTGTGGCACATCATGAAGGTCTATTCGAGACATGGCATCACCGATTTCGTGATTTGCGCGGGATACAAGGCGCACACCATCGTCGAGTTTTTTGCCAACTACCGCGAGCATCACAGCAACGTCACCATTGACCTCGCCACCAACAAGGTGACCTGCCTGAGCGAAGCCGCCGAACCCTGGAAAATCACGATCATTGACACAGGCGAAGGCACGGAAACCGGCGGGCGCATCAAGCGCGTGCGCGATCATCTTGACCAACGGGAACCCTTCTGCCTCACCTACGGCGACGGCATTGCCGATATCGACATCGGTGCGCTCATCGCCTTCCATGAACAAAATAAATTCGACGTCACACTCACAGCCGTTAAACCGCCACCACGTTTCGGCGCAGCCATCATCAAAAATAACCGCGTCACCCATTTTTCCGAGAAACCCAGCTCGGGCGAAGGCTATATCAACGGCGGCTTTTTCGTGGTAAATCCTTCGGCGATCGATCTGATCGAAGACGACGCCACGATCTGGGAGCGCGGCCCGCTCGAAACGCTTGCGAAAAGAGGCAAGCTCGGCGCGTTCACCCATGACGGGTTCTGGCGGCCGATGGATACGCTGCGCGACCGCCGCGCGCTGGAAGATTTGTGGGCCAGCGGCAAGGCGCCCTGGAAATGGTGGGATTGATGCCGCGCGCGCTTGACCGAGGTTTCTGGTCCGGCAGGTGCGTTTTGCTCACCGGCCATACCGGCTTCAAAGGCGGCTGGATGGCATTGATGCTCGAGCATCTCGGGGCCCGCGTCACCGGCTTCGCCCTGCCGCCCGATACCCATCCCAGCCTGTTCGAACTTTTATCGCCCTGGCCTGCGCTCGACTCGCATACGGGCGACATCCGCAACGCGGCGTCCTTCGGCGAAGTCATCACCGCTGCGCAACCCGAGATCGTCATCCACATGGCTGCCCAGCCGCTGGTGCGCCGGTCGTACACGGAGCCCGTGCTTACCTTCGAAACCAATGTGCTGGGCACCGTGCATCTGCTTGAGGCCCTGCGCGGCGTGCCTACGCTCAGAGCTGCGCTCATCATTACAAGCGACAAGGTCTACGAGAATCACGAACTCGGAGTCGCCTTCGCCGAGAACGCGCCCCTCGGCAGCCGCGACCCCTATTCCGCCTCCAAAGCCGCGGCCGAAATTCTCACGCGCAGCTACGCCCAAAGTTTCTTTGCCTGCCGCAAAATTCCCGTGGCGTGCGCCCGCGCCGGCAATGTCATCGGCGGCGGCGACTGGTCGGCGGACCGCCTGATTCCCGACCTCTGGCGCGCCTACATCTCCCGCGAACAGGTCGTCCTGCGCTATCCCCACGCAGTAAGACCGTGGCAGCATGTGCTCGACCCCGTTTTCGGTTACTTGCTTTATATCGAGCATCTGGTGCGGCGCGGACTTGACGCCCCGCTGGCCATGAATTTCGGCCCTTCCGAAGCTGCTTTTCGCACGGTGCGCGACGTCGCGGAACAATTCAAGCGCATCATGGGCTCGGAGAGTTGGCGCGCGGGCGGCGCCGATCCCAATCTCAAGGAAAGCGGCTATCTGGCAATCAATTCGTCCCTCGCGCGCGAGACCCTGGGCTGGGAGGCGCTGCTTGGCGTGGACGATGCCGTTGGCTGGACGCTCGACTGGTACAAAGCTTGCCGGGACAAAAAGGATATGCGCGAGTTCTCGCTGCACCAGCTTGTGCAGTACTTGCTCAGGGCATGCGCTTAGCCATGCGGCACGATGTGGCTATCATTGGCGGTGGACGATGGGGGCGCGTGATCCTCACCGTCCTGGCAACGTCCGATCTGCCGGTAGATTGCATCACGCTGGTGACCACGCACAATGCCGCGCTTGCGCAAAACGTCGTATCGCGGCTAGCTACCTTGCATCCCATCCGGATCGTATCCGAACTTTCAGATAGCCCATCCGTTGCAATAATCGCCAATGCCGCCCGCTCCCACGGCGAAACCGCGCGCAACCTGATCGTGCCCGGGGCCCATTTACTGATTGAAAAGCCAGTTGTGCTCGCCTTGCCGGAGGCGCAGCAACTTTTATCGCTGGCCCGTGCAGCCCGCACGATTCTGCTGCCAGGCCTGAGCTATCGCTTCTGTTCCTACTTGCACAATTTTGCGCGGCGCATCGCGGCGCTGCACGAGGTTTCAGGCTTTGAGCTGCACTGGTCCGACCCCGCGGGCGAGATACGCTATGGCGAGCGAAAAACTTATGACGCAAGCATCAACGTGGCCGATGACGTCATGCCGCATATCTGGGCGATTCTTTCCGCGCTATTTCCCCAGACCGTCTTCTCAGTGAATTCCTGCCGAATGGCGCGAGGCGGAAAATCCGCCACCTTCACGCTCCCCGCGGGCGGCATGATAGGCAGCGTCACGCTCGAGCGCGACAGCGACCGGCGCCGCCGCATGATTCAGCTCTCCGCGCCGGCATCACTTGATTTTTCCGTCGAGCCCGGCACCATGATGATCGGCGCGGAAAGCATGACGGCGGATGCAGAATGGGCAAACAGCCCCGGGCCGCTCGCACGCCAACTTCGCTATTTTCTGGAATGTGTCGAGCAGGGAAAGACCGCCGAGGACGACGAGACTGCACTTCTTGAATCCGTGCGCCTGGCCGAATCCGCATCGGCCCTGTTCAACTCCCGTGTCCCTGTTGAAGGATAATAGAAGCGGTTCCTTCGCCCAGCGCCGTGACGACAGCGCGCCCATACAACAAGACCAGCGTAAAAACCAGCCATCCGTAGAGAAACCAACCAAGGAGCGCGTGTC
Source organism: uncultured Acidobacteriota bacterium (assembly GCA_963813185.1). GTDB lineage: Bacteria > Acidobacteriota > Terriglobia > Acidiferrales > UBA7541 > Palsa-360. The sequence continues at coordinate 62,799 of CAWEYA010000012.1, read as the reverse complement.
CAATCTCGATCCATGGATGCATGTATTGGAATAGCGCCAACCAGGCCATCGCCAGCGCGGCCAGCAGGTATGAGCCATAGGCCCATCGCCATCGAAATTTCGCGGACGCCCATGCCCATGCCTTCGGTAAAGTCATGGCCAGAACAATATAGCGATAGTTAAAGTTCATGCCCAGTGACCAGCACGCACAATACACCAGCCCGCCAACCGTGAAAGCATGCTGAGAAATACCATCCAAAGGTTCCAAATCCATATCGAATCTACGCCGGACGAATGCGAAAGCGAGAAGCGCGACCGAAATTGTACACACCGCAACCGCAAGAAGCGGAATCACCGAGTTTATCAATGGCACAGGGTGGCCCATCGCCTCCATTTTCTTGCCCAGAATCAGGAACAGCTCCGGGCTGCCGAAGGACTCCCACTCGGTCTGCGGCAGGATCAAATAGATGAGTTTGAGCTGCGGCCGAATCGCCTGAATATAGACCAGGAGCGTCGCGGCGCCCAGTCCCGCGGCAACCACATCACTCTTCTTCCGAATAAATGCGAGCAAGGCGACTCCCGGATAGATCTTCAAAAGGGCGGCCACCCAAACCAGCCCGAACGCGCCCGGGACGATTCGACGGCTTGCAAGCGCTACGGCCAACCCGAGCAGAATGAAAATCAATATATCCATGTTGCATCGTTCGAGGGCCAGGACGAAAGGCGGAGAGACGAGAAACAAAGCGTCGTAGAAAACTTCCGAGACCGATCCCGGCGAGCACAAGTACGCAGCCATCGCAATGAGTCCGATGAAAAGTACCGCCGCAACCGCGATCGTGTGACGAACTGACAGTCCGGTGTAGGCAACCAGGAGCCAGACGGAAGGATAGGCCCAGGGAATCGGGGAGCCCAGGGAACATGGCTTGTCAATGGGCGCGCCGGCGCGGACGCAATCTAGCCACACCAGGTAGTACCTCAGGTCTCCATATGCTTGCGGCGTCGACGCGGGAAAAGAAAAATAGCTCTGATAAAAATGCTCACGGACTTCCAAAGGCTTTGCGTTGATCGTCCAAAGCGCGGCATAGACCAACGCCACGAGGCCAGCGAGCGCAATTCGCAGGTAGATTCGTTGAAGTGACGTAACCGGTCCTCTCTTCAGAGCCGTGCCTGCGCCAGTCTCCATTCAATATGCTCCCTCAAGAATCCGCTTCATGACTCGCCACGCTTCCGATTTAGGATGCGGGTCCATCGTTTCTAAGAGAGGCCGGCCAGTTCACTTCGCACTCTGGGGCTTCTTCACGCACTGAACGTAGAGCGACCACGGCACCTTGGGATTTTCGTAGTCCAAAAGTTGCAACGGCCAGGAGAGAAGAAACAAGGGTAGCGCGAAAGCGGCGCCCCTCCGGCTCAACACGGGCTGAACAATATTCGTCATCTTCACCAAAAGGGGCGAACCAAACCCGGCGCTCCTGACGATATGGAATCCCGCCGGTTCCAGGAGCGCCCTGTAGCTCTCCATCGTGTACCCATCGCGGACGTGCCAGCCGCGCGACTCGTCGGTGCAAACTCTTCCTTTGTTGCCGGGATGATCCGAGAACGGGCAGCAGAGGTGCAACACACCGCCTTCGCGTAGCGTGTCGTAAAAATATTCAACCACTTGCTTGTCCCTGGTAATGTGTTCCAGCGTTTCCGAGCAAATGATTTGATCAAATTTCTCCTTGATCTGACGCAAATCCTAAAGATTGCAGACCTTAAACTTTAGCCGGCCGGGATCGGTTCCCAGAAAAGAGTAAAACTCATTGGCTATCTCCACCTGGAGCGAATCCATGGTCACGCCCAGTACTCGATTCCCGCGACGATAAGCCGCATAGGACAGCGCCCCATTGCCGCACCCGCATCCAGAGTGCCGATGGGGCCTTCGCTAAAATATCTGGTAAGGAAGCGATACCGGCTGCGAGTGTGCAGGTCCAGACCCGGGAAAAGCAGCCTCTTACCCCAAAGCTGAATGCGGTCGCGCACCGGCAGTACACTCATCCTTGGACCTCGCTTCGAGACAATTCCAATTCTCCCGCATTTTGTTCCGCGTGTTTTGTGACTTTACAACAGCTTCGGGATTCTACAACGCCGCCTTGTCTTTTCGAATTCCAGTTTTGGCCAGTCTCCGGATTTCTTATTTGGGTGACGGCGTACGGGGCGAAACGCGGGCCGCGGGCACGTCGTGCGATTGCTTTTTCTTGCGTTCAATCGCGTCGGCAAAAATGGCGCGCATCTCCACGCCATTGCGGTCCCAAGTATATTCGCCGGCGGTCACGGCGGCCTCTGTGGCGATGCGTTCCCTCTGATCGGGATGCTCGTAGAGCCATCGAATCCGTTCGGCAAGGTCTGCGACGTCGTTTGGATCCTGCAGGATCAAACCATCCACGCCGTCGCTCATGATTTCGGCTGTGCCGTTCGTCGCGGTGGTGATCACGGGCAAGCCGCAAGCCATGGCTTCTGCGGGAGGCTGCGCGAAAGTGTCTTCGAGCGACGGGCCGACATACACATCCGCGGCGGCGTAGTACCACTGCACGTCCGCGCGTGACGGGCAGAATTTCACTTTTCCGTCCAGTCCCAGTTCGCGAATCCGTCTCTGGTAGGGCGCCGAATCGTCTTTACCCGCCACGACAAGAACCAGCGGAAGCTCTTTCAACCGCGCGAGCGCTTCAATCAAAGCCACGAGCCCTTTCTTCTTCCAATCGTTGCCGACCAGTACCAGGACAAATTGATCCTCTCTCAAGCCGAGTTGCCCGCGCACCTCGGGCCGGTTGCGAACCCTTAATTCGCGATTGAAAATCTTGTGGTCGAGACCGATGTATACAATCGGCAAAGGTCCGGCGATGCCGTAATGGCGCTTCAAATCGTCCGCCGTTTTTTTCGCGATAAGAATCAGACCGGTCTTCGGATTCGTATACATGCGGCGTTCCAGAAAAATAATCAGCCGGTAGTAAAGCCAACGGTGAATCAGCCGGGGCCAGAATCGCAGCGGACTGCCCCGGAACCGCAATTCATGCTCTGACATGCGCACAAATTCGGCAAACACGATGTGGATGGAAATCAGATCCGCGTCCCAGCAATTCGTTCCCGCCGTGTAAACCAGGTCGGGCCGCAACCCGCGCAAGTGCGCGTCCCGCCAGCGCCACAAGTGATTTGCGGCGAGCCACGAAAGAAAATTCAAAAGGTGCGGTCCGGGGATTCGGGGAATCCGGTGCCACCGCATGCGGGTGAGGTCCACGTCTTCGACGCGCTGGCTGTAAATATGAATTTCATATTCCTGAGGCAGGCGCGTGATCCATTCGGCGATGCGCCGCTCGGTTCCATGGCGTTTATCGATGAAGGGAGAAACAACGGCGATCCGGACGGGTGGCATTCGTTGGCGGCGCTCCCTAAGGGCTGACCTGCATAAGTTCGCACCAGCGCTGGAGAACAAAAAGATTCCAGATGCGCGACCAGCCCACGGCGCCCTCGGACCGCTCGTAGCAGTTCCAGACGCGATTCACGGCCGCAGGCTCAAGAATGCCGGTCCGGCGAAGCCGGTCCGGCGCAAACGCTTCCTCCAACACGTTACGTAAATCATGCGACAGCCAGCGCTGAAAAGGAAACGTGAACGTGCGTTTCCGCCGCGCCGACAAATCCGCCAAAAGCCCGGGAGGCAAAAAAGCCTTTGCGGCATCCAGCAGAAGCCGCTTCTGCTGCATGCGAATCTTCGATGGAACGGGCAGCAGAAACTCCACCACGCGATGGTCGAGAAATACCGGCCGGACTTCGATGCTGTGAGCCATGCTCATGGCGTCCAGGTCGCGCAGCAGGCGCGGCTCCAGGTGCGTATGAATGTCCATAAAGGCGAGGCGCTCGCGAAGATCTTCTTTCTCCACCTGCTTGGACCAATACGTCAAATGGTCCCTGGCTTCCGCGTGATGGCCATTGCAAGCAAAGGAGGGAGACATCAACGCAGCGACATCCCGGTCCAGGAAAAGCACTTTCACAGCAAGTTGCGCGGCCACGAACGGATCGTCGGCCCCAATCAGGTAGGAAAGCTTCCTCCAGCGAAATGGAAACGAGTTCTGGTCGAGCCATCGGCCGAACGGCATCGCAGGCAGAGGCCTGGCCCAGCGCGCAACGGTGTTGAACCTTTCGAACCAAGCAAGCGACTCGTACCCGCCGAACAATTCATCTCCCCCTTGGCCGGATAGCGCGACTTTAAATCCCGCTTCCGCTCCCAGTTTCGAAATCCAGTAGGAGTTCAATCCATCCACGGAAGGCTCATCCAGAGCCCAGACGGCGTGGTCCAGGTCCGCTTCCACGCGGCGCGCCTCGAGCGTCACAACTTCAAGCGGGATGCCCAGCGCTTCCGCCGTGCGGCGAGTCAGACTACTTTCGTCGAATTCGGCCTCTCCGAATCCGACCGTCATCGCCGAGAGGTTCCGCGCTCCGGCGGCGCGCGCCAGCGCGCCAAGGCAAGCCGAATCTGTGCCGCCGCTCAAGAAAATCAGCACGGGAACATCGGAGACGAGATGGTTTCGCATCGCCTCGAGCAGAACTCCGGAAAGGTCGGCGGCGAGATTTTTCTGCGAAGAAGGCGGTAAAGGATGCGGAGAAAGCGACCAGTACCCCTCCGTTCGCCACTCTCCGTCCTTCCAAACTCCAATGTGGCCCGGCGCAAGGGGAGTCACGCCGCGAATGGCGGACCATGGCGGAGGAATATGCCCAAGCTGAAGAAACGCGCGGAGTCCCGCGGGGTCAAGCTGACGGGGCACCAGCCCGGAGGCCAGCAGCGTTTTGAGTTCGGAAGCAAATACCAACTGGCCGCCGGACTGGCGCAGGTAAAGCGGCTTGATGCCCAGGCGGTCGCGCCCGAGAACCAGTTTGCGGTCGCGGTTATCCCAGATTGCGAAGGCAAACATCCCGCGGAGCTTTTCCACGAATCGCTCGCCATATTCCTGGTAGAGGTGAAGGACAACCTCCGTATCCGACGTTGTTCGGAAGGAATGGCCGCGCTGTTCGAGCTCGGCGCGCAGTTCGGCGGCGTTATAACTTTCTCCGTTGTAGGTGATCCAGATCTGCCCGTCCGGGCTGGACATGGGCATGCGCCCACGATCGCTCAAGTCGATGATGGAGAGGCGCGCGTTGACCAGGAGGCACGATGCGAATTCCTGGACGCCCTGGCTGTCGGGACCGCGGTGTTTCATGGCAGCGGCCATGCGCTCCGCGGCCAAGCGCAACGAATCGTCAGGCTGAGTCGTCGCAATCCCTGCAATGCCGCACATGCCTATCTTCCGACCAGCGCGAGACGCCAGCGAGGCACTCCGCGCAAATGTCTGGGGATAGGAACGGGTTGCGGCATTTGTGCAAGTTTGGGCAGTCGGAACAACACCCCGATCAACAGCCACATGTAGGCGCAGTTCACAAAATCTTGATAGGACGTCATGGTCAAGTAGAAGAGCAAAACCATAGTCACAATGCAATACCACCAGATTGCAAAACCAATCGGGAAATAGACAGTCTGACGAATCTGTTTCACTACTTTCCACATTGACCAAAGTGCGGCCACGACCCAAAAGATCCACATCGCTGGGCCTAGGACGCCCATCTCTACAATAAGTGTAGCGAAGCCGTTCTCGCCACCCATCCCTGGCTGAGGAACATCAAAGTAGCTTGCCACATATTGGGCGCCGAGGGAATTAGTCCCAGTGCCGCCCCCTAGCATCCAATGTTCTCCATTGAAAGCCACCACCAGGTTTGCGATTGGATAGTCCCAACCTCTTGTCCTCAAGTCGGAACCCTGAGCTTGTTGTGTCGATAAAGTTTCCGACAAGAATCCCCAATGGCCTCCAAAGGTATCTGGAAAGACCTCCGCCAAAAGGATCACGCCGATCCCACCAATTACAAGCGTCCGGCGGAGCGCCTTGACGAGGCGATGCCCTTGCCCCCAACGCCATGGGGCACCCCATAGAAATCCGGCGGTCAAAATCAGACCGCTGGCCAACATAAAGACGAACGGAGTGCGTGTGCCGGCAACCATCACAGCAGCAGTGACCACTCCAATTCCCACAAAACCGAAAATGAGGCCTCGTCTACGACTGAGGAGCAGATATCCCTGCGCGCCCATGGCCACGATCCAGAGCAGGACCAAATAGAAAGAAAAACGGCCTGTACTGACAAAAACGGAACTCGTCGCGATAGACTCCTGGTGAGTGATTGGCGAGAAACGACTCACGTGGGTCAGAACATACAACTCGGGTGCGAGATCATCGGGAGTCAGAAATTGCAGGCCCAGCACAGACTGCGCAACTCCCAGCAGGGCAATCACTATGCCCGCAACCAGCGTTACCACCAAAAGGATGTCTAGGTCCTTGGGGCTTCGAATCATCCCATAACCCAGAAACATTAAAGGGGCATAGTAGAAATAGAGCTTCATCCCCAAAAAACCGTAGAAAATGCTCGGCGAATTGACATTGAAAACTTGAACAGCCGCAAAAAAGAAAAATACGATAAACGGAATCAGAAACGGAACTTCAAGAATATCGACCTCTCGTCTGCGCTTCGCGAAATAAAACGATGCAAAAGCAACCCCAAGCAGCAAGTCTTTCGCGAAATATACAACCATGCTGTTGCCGAGATACTTCCTCGCCAGGTCTTCAAACAGAAGCCAGAGCAAAAAGATCAGGACTCCTGAACGCCAATCCTTCAGAATATGCACGACCGCGGCGCACAACACGACGCCGAGTCCGAATATCAAGAGTGCCCGGTCCGACCCGGAAATAATCCAAGTCGCCACTTCCCATATGAGTCCGAGAAGCAATAGCCCCATGACCAAACCCTGGAGCTGGCGCTTGCCTCCAAAGGATCCTATACTCTGTTGCATTCAGTTGGTCCTTCCGGTTAGCATCCCCGACGACATTATGCCACCCACGCGCGGCACCGCAAAGTTCGAACAGGGAGCCAGTGCCTCATCGGTGCTTCATTTGCGTGCATACGTTTTTACCTGGATCCTCCATTCGGGTTGGTCAATTCCTTGCGCAAATCGTTCTTTCCGTTGCCAACCGCTGTCATGAATCATTCGTTTCGATTCGATCATGCTGCAATTCTCATCCAACCAACGCTTGGGTTCCTCAACTGAGGGCATTTCGAAATGCGGTCCGTCAACCAAGAGAACCATTGAGGTCGCAGGACGATTGGCCGCGACCCAGTGAGGAGGATCATAGACGCCTGGAGTCTATACCGATCCGGGAAGATACCCGGAGAAATTCTCCATCCCGGGAACCTTGGAGGGCGAAGTTGGGAGCAGATTCGTCAGATAGAAGAAAAATGAAGGATTGTCGCCAATGACGGTCCCATGATTGCGAACTATTTCTGCCGCTTGCTGGGCCACCGTCTCCCAACTTTCGATCCAATGGGGCGCTGCGTACAACCGCCCGGAAAAAATGCCGTACCAGCCAACACCAGTTGTGATGGCCAAGCTTACGACGAGGACATAACAGATTCGGCGGTTCGACACAATACCGAGTGCGACACCGATTGACAAAGTGATCTTCAAACTTATGAGCAAACGCCGTTTAGGTATCGCAATTCCCAGAAAGGACATGAACAAGAACAGACCGAGAAAGTACAAAGAGAAATATCGGGCAGGCCCAGGAGTTCGCCAGACCGTGAAAAGTATACAAACGGCGACGGCGATGCCGGCGGGCACACTGAAGAACCAGAACCAAGGCGCTACGGATTCACTCATAAACATGCAATACATGCCGTACATTCCATTTGCGATGAAAGAAAGTCCCACGCCATGGGACCGCGTACCTCTGTGAGCCTCATACCAAGATGCATTCATTATCGGTAGGCAACTAGCAGGATGCCTGCAGTAGCCAGCAAGAACTGCAACGATTTGCCGAAATCCTGGCTGCTGCGGAAATCGTAATCAAGGGCTACGTAACCGAGCACGGCAAATCCAAAATAATTCGAATAAATCAGTGCCCGGGAAGTGATCAAGAACAAAGCCCAATTGGCAAGTGTGGGGCGTACGACGAATCTGAAATAAGTAAGCGTGACGGCGGAAACCAGGAGGAAACAAAACGAATACCACGTGGCCAGACGGCCGAAATGGAAGCCAAAAGGCCAAATTGTAATCAAGATCAAGACCCAGACCTGGCTTTGGATCCCTCCGAGACGCCTTGCGACTAGTGAAATGGTCCATGCGCCAAGGACATTAAAAAAAATCGCCGGAATGCGCAACAAGTGCTCATTTCCCGCCGTCAAATGTAACCATCGCTGTAAAATAATATCGTATAGAGGAGGATGTTCGTGCTCGCCTACTCCCCGGAGAAACAGTCGAATAGTTTGGGAAATAGGTTTGGCAGCATGATCAATGATCGCGATTTCGTCATCTACTCCGTCGAACTAGCGATTCGTAAGAACCAGCAAGACGCCGAGGACCAGGGGGAAGATCAACAAGTGATGCTCCACTCGGCTGCCTGCGGGGAACTTGGGTGAATGCTTATGAGTATGGCTAGGGACTGTTGGCCAATCTGTTAGGCCGTCGTGAGTGTTCGCCGGGTAAATCAATGAGCGATCTCCTTCGCGCGAGGCATCCACAACTGGAGCAGGGAGCGCCTTACACTGGCAGTGCGCGCTTCCGTAATCTCGGCTACCGCATACGCATAGGTCAGGATCAAAAGCGTGATTCCCAGTGCATAAACCAGGTGCAACGGGTCGGGCTGCCAGTCTCCATGCGGGTTGAGCAGGCCGCGCAAAAGAAGCAGCGCCGGGAAATGCGTCAGATAGAGCGTGTACGAAAACCCGGCGAGCTTCTTTGCGCCGTATGTGTAAGCGTCGGAAGCACCCTCCCGCGATTCCAGGAGCAAGGTGTACAGCCAGACGGCAAAACAAAATCCAACGATGTAGTCGGTGACGAGGCCCGAAAAAAGCCGGTCCGTGCGGCACCAAACCAGCCAACCCACAAAGATCAAACCCGCTAAAATAGGCAGCCCTGGAAAGGCCATCATGAATCTTGAGGTCCGCTGGAGGCGGCCGGCGAGGACCCCAGCCAGCCAAATCAGGAAATAAAAGCTGAGTTGCGGACCGATGAACCATAACAAGAGAAGAGCAAGGCCCGCATATAGAATTCGCGTGCGAGTCGCCACGGATGTTGCCGCCGCCAAGGTCAGAACGGGGAAAAGGATGTAATACCAGAATTCGTAACTCAAGCTCCAGAGCGGGCCGTTGGAACCGAACACAGGTGAGACGATGCTTTGCAGAAAGAAAAAATTTCCAACAAACACAGGAACCGTGGAACGTAGGGCAACGCTTGGGCCATTGAATTTGTAAAGCGCATCGTAGTACAGCGAGGTCGCCTGCGGGATCCTCATTCCTATCCGATCCCAGATAGCTCCCAGAATGAGTGCGGGGAACAGGACCAACTGAAGTCGAGTCAAACGGCTCACCAGGTAGGTCCGCCATGACCACCGCATGTCGCCAACGGATTCCATAACGCTCGTGCCGATGAAATAGCCGCTCAAGACAAAGAAAACAATCACCGCCTGATGCCCGTAGCCGGTGACCGCGTAGAGCGCCGTGGACGGTAAAGATTTCCTCGCGAGAAATGGATAATCGACGAAAAACAGGCCGCGCAAGTGGTATAGCAGAACCGCGACGGCTGAGACACCGCGGATCAAATCCAAATGGACCGACGTGCGCTTCGTGAGCTTAGGCTGCTTGTCGAAGAACGTAGAGAAAAAGGTCACGATTGGAGAATACCCGAACGTGGAACGCGAATGTTCGTCGAGTTTTTCCGCTAAAGCCGCTGCGGCAAGCATTGTACCTTAGGGCTCCGCACTTCGGGAGCGCGCCGGTGGGGCGTTTTCGTTTCGAGCATTTCTAACTTTCCGACTCGTAGCTTGTTGTGGAATGCGCGGCGATTTTGTAAACACATCAAAATTAATGCCATTGGACACCATCCCCGAGATACAATTTGAGACGGCGAAAAAAGTTTTGGAACTAGAATGTCCAAAGAAAATGTCTATGATGTCCGAGCAAAATACCGCTTTGTGCGAAGGTTGTTGCTGCACCGTTTTCAGCGACAACCTCGGATATGCCCTTATTGCGGCCCATCCTCGGGCCTGAGGCGAATATGCCGCAAGAGGCTCCTCATGGATATCCTCCAGTGTGACGTCTGCCACCTAATCTTCCGCTGGCCCACAGATACGCCTCAAGAACATGACGTGTACTATCAGCAGGAATATGCAGGGGATTCCCCGCAAGTTATACTGCCGCCCCCGGACGAGTTGTGCGCCCTGATGCAAAGGAATTTCTCCGGGTCGCCCCTCGACATCAATAACAAAATCCGCGTCGTGAAGGCGCTGCGACCCACAGGCCGCGTGCTTGACTTGGGTTGCTCATGGGCTTACGGGACGTACCAGTTTACTCAGCACGGGTACGACGCGACTGGCTTTGAAATTTCAAAACCTCGGGCCGAGTATGGGCGAAAGCAGCTCCACCAGAAAGTCATCGAGTCTTTGGACGTGCTGTACTCCCTCCCGAACGGAAGTTTCGATATTGTTTACTCGAATCATGTCGTTGAACATCTTCCGGATATCCGCACCTCCTTCACCCAATTGGCGCGGCTGCTCGTTGATGACGGTTTGGTTTTTCACGTGCTTCCAAACTTCACGGGAAAAGCCGCCCGAGCCGGATTGTGGCTAAAATGGATCGGTGAGGATCATCCTATTGCTCCAACCATTCCTTTCTTCGAATATGCAATCCCCGCTTCGGGATTGCAGGCTCCAACGTTTGCCTCCGGACCATTCGACGACCACCTTGTAGACACGCTTCTCCATCAACCTGCCGCTGCGGTTTCGACCGAGGGCGATGAGTTGCTGGTTATAGCCACCAAATCCAACTAGGTCAATGGTCGTAGTAATGATTTGTAAGCTCATTGCCATCTCTAGTCGGTTTGAGCTTGGGTTGGTCTAACTCGACCGTGCGGAGACTGCAGTTTTTGAAGCAGGCTCTGCCGAAGAGGGCGGTGCAACTCCTCGCAGCCTGGTCGCAAACTGTTGCGCGATGGCTGTCCAGGAGAAGTATTGTTTCTGGGCATGGCGGCTGCGCTCCCGAAGCGTCAGTCGCAATGCTGGATCGGAGAGAACGTTCATCAGCGCGGCCGAGAGAGCTTCCCGGTTGTTCTCCGGAGCGAGGACCAACCCTGCTTCTGTCAAAGGCCAAGCTGTGTCCACACTTTCAAAACCGACGATTGGCAAACCGCAGGCAATTCCTGCGATCGCACTCCCGCGTCGGCTCGACATATATCCTCGGACGAATAACATCACATCCGCGCACGCGAGGGTCCGGGTGACGTCCGCTGGAGAGAGCAAACCCAACGTTGTTAGATCAACCCTAGTTCCCGAAAATTCGGCGCGCAGTGCCGAGGAAGCCTCCCGCGAGCCGCGCCCGAAAACTACGAGACGCAGCGCTCCCAGAACCGATTCTGCGCGCTTCAATGCGTAGCCTATGTCGCTGACTTCATGAGCCATGCGGTGGTCGGACGTGACACAAAAAACAGCAACCGTTAATGGCCCCTCCGAAGAGGACGAGCATCCTGTCGGTTCCGGGCAATTGGCGCCGATCGGGATGAATATTGCCTTAGGGGCGGGAGACGGCAACCAGGTAACCTTTTGCAATGGCGCAGTGAAACTGGCAAAACTCGCGCACTGATACAGTCGCCGCAAAATCCGAAGCTGGTAGTAGTGCCGCACACGATCGACGATTCGATCTCCACCAAACGGATGAAAGTCGTGAAAAACGATTCCGCAATGAATTCCGTTTTTCCTTAATCTGGAAATGATTCGGGGTACGTGTACTGGAAAGCCTCGTTTTGACCATGCCAGGACGGTGTATTGCAGCAAAACCCATTGCCCGCGCCACTCAAGGGATTTTGTCTCTAATTCTGCCAGGGCAGCGCGCCACCCCACCTCGGGCCAATTTACTCGGAACGTATCAAACCGGTAGCCGAACTTTCCGAGTGAAATACCGAGCCAATCACAATAATCCGCGACGCCATCGGCAGGCTCATCTCGCTGGCCCATAAGCGCAATTATTCGCCCCGCACTCATTTCCCCACCAGTTGCGGTCTGGGGGTCAAGCGACCAGCGAAATCACAAGGTGCGGGAAAGTCTTGCAACGAGCGGACCGGCACAGGCATGTTATTTCTCCACCATAAAGCTTCCAATGATCAGCGCGTCCATACCAGAACTAAAGAATGTGCGCACGGCGTGGGTTGGAGTGTTTACGATCGTCTCGCCGCGGAGGTTAAAGGATGTGTTAATGATGACCGGGACGCCCGTGCGCTTGCCGAATTCGTTGATCAGATTCCAGTACAGTGGGTTGACTTCCTTCTCCACTGTCTGCGGGCGTGCGCTTCCGTCGACGTGCGTTACCGAGGGAATTACGCTGCGCTTTTCGGGCCTCACCGGATTCGTGAGAATCATGAACGGAGAATCACAGGCGTGCTCGAGATATTCCCCTGCCACTTCCTTCAACAGGGAAGGCGCGAACGGGCGCCACCATTCACGAAATTTGACGGCGTTGTTCACTTTGGCGTTCATTTCCGGGTCGCGAGGATCGGCCAGGATCGAGCGGTGCCCGAGGGCGCGCGGGCCGAACTCCATCCGCCCCTGGAACCACCCAATGATTTTTCCACTGGCGAGAAGTTCGGCGGTGGTTGTGGCGATGTCACTCAGTTTTGACGCGCGCAGCTTGTAAGTCCTCAGCGACTTTTCAATTTCATCATCGAGAAATTCCGGGCCGAGGTACGCGTGACGAAGCGGCTTCATCGGCAAATGGCCGCCGCCGTCCAGGTAAGGCGCAAACACCGCGCCGAGCGCTACGCCGTCATCCGAAGCCGCGGGCTGAACAAAGATATTGTCAACTATGCCCGAAGCCTGAATCTTCCCGTTGGCCTTTGAATTGAGCGCTACCCCGCCAGCAAGACACACATTGCGACAACCGGTTTTTTCGGTCGCCAGCTTCACCAGGGCCAGCATGGCGTTCTCGCATGCATCCTGCACGGCGAAGGCGATGTTCTTGAAACTGTCGTCGATTTCACTTTCGGGTGTCCGCTCGGGGCCGAGCCGCCTCGCGATGGCGGAAGTGCCGTTGCTTCGTTCGAAAAGAAGCGGTGCGTTGACACTGTATATTTCACGATTCAACGAAATAAATTCGCCGAGGTTCACGCCGGGACTTCCGCTCCCATCTCATGCTCTGCGAGGCATCAAAATTAATCCATTCTTTGGGGGCACACCAGCTGAATCCGTAATGCACATAACGCGCTTCCCGAAGGGAGTGAATTGACGCATGCCTTCGCCCGAAAATTACGACCATCGCGCATATGATACGATTCCCTGTAAGGCAGCGCAACGCTTTTGAACATGTGCTTGCTCCAAATCGACGCTTGGGTGAACAGGGGAGGTGTGTCGTTAGATCGCGGTTTTAGCCAACTAGCTCAACATTTCGCCTGGATTGCCTCACACTGCCCGGGCAGCGCTCACCATGCCCTTCGCATACTCTCGCGGCGACCGAGTTTCCTCGCGCTTTCGGGGCCACAGGACCCATGCGCGCTCTCTTGAACGTGAGCGCGGTCCGGGATCTCTGGGCCGTAGTAAAAAAGAGGGAGCCTCAAGAGGTATTCTCGTGACAACGAAGTACGTACGGTGCCGACGCGGAGGCGTTTGCCAACAATGAACCCATCACATTGTCGAATGGTGCGAAACTCTGTGGCTTACACTTTGAATCTGAAGCATTTCTCTCGACGAACGTCGCGATTGGCCCACACGACTGCACTGCTGTCCTCTACCGGATCAAGCCAGATGCGCCCGGATCCTCATGGCTCCCCCAGATTGCCAGCTTCGAGTGCAGCGTGCTAATGAAGCACTTCTCTGTCGTGCCGAACCTTGACTCGTTTATCCGGTCAGAAGAAGTCCGATGTATGACCTTCGCAACATTGTTCATGGAAACGGGGATTCACCGAATCGACCTCCTGATGATTGACGCCGAAGGATATGACGCCGAGATTCTGCGTCTGTTTGACATTCCGTCGCATAAGCCTGCCATTATCCATTTTAAAGACAAGCACGTCAGCGTCGCCGACCATCGACAATCCCTCGGTACCTTGGTGGACCTGGGTCATAAGTTTGTTATCTCTGGCGAGAAGGCTCTCGCCTACCTGGGATAATGCAATAAAAGGTGAGGTAGTCGCGTTGCGCTCTCCGCCGTCCGAATGAGATCTGGCAAGTGGATATGGCCGAGGTGTGGCCGAGTCCGTCGCTGGGTTGGGCCCACCTGGTCAGTGATCAATTGCTGCACGCGAGAGATCTTGGGCTGGAATCTCTCCCAGCATTGTCGGACCGAAGACGCGCTGGCGGCAGTGCTCGGTCACTGCCAGTGCGTTTTCGGTCTGGCAACCCCGATCATGCCTAAGACGGTTGCCCAGTCGCAGCGAGGAGCACTACACCTCTTTAGACTTAAGACGCGAACTGACAAGTCTTGTTTTTAGAGTAAGAGATGTCCTGGCAAGAGCCTTGAGAGGACTAACGATTCCGCGCCGAAACCGAAAAACGGCTCGACGCCAGTATCGAAGAATATTCCCAAAAGGGATTCGCTGATAGTAGAGCTTTTCAAAATGCAAAAGGATGTCCGGTCTCGGCATTTCTTGAGGAAGCTTCCCCCAACGCATGCCCGCCCAATGGATAACGTAGCGGTGCTGGCTCTCTGGTGTTAAGTGCTCGACTTGGATACCGCTCGCATGCTCACAGTCTCCAGGCCACATCATGAACGGGTGACGGCGAACACTCAGTTGCCCTCCCTGCATCTTGCGATGTACTACATAGTTAAGGACTCCCTGCTCGGCCAATCTAAACACCTCTGGGTACTTGACCTGCCTCGTATTCCAATCAACGAGACCATCAAAATCTTGCTTCGTAATCACTCCTGTACTTACAACCAGTTCACCTGTATTGAATCCGAATCCAGGGAAACTATAATACGAATCTACCTTATGAAGTTTTTCTAAGGAGAAGAATTGCGTTTCAATCTGATTGCTTGTCACGTAATCCTTGCTCTCCACGACCAGATCTTCCGCGAAGCATTCGAGTTCGTCTATTACCCGCCCGCTGAATACCGTGTCCGAATCAAGCAGTAAAACGCGCCGTGAAGGCAGTTCGGTAATAACCTCTAATTTTCCGAAGCCCCAGCCAAGGTTCTTAGTCTCAATTGGATATTCGCGAACGTTCCAATGTCGCTCAATCTCGCGAGTATCAAAGTCCTTGTAGCTCTTGTCTTTCAAAAGCCAAATCGCAATGTCTGGATACCAAAAACGAATGCTGGCCACACAGATTCGCGTCATTTCCATATCGAGTCGATAACACGAGATAACCACACCATCAATTCTCACAGAATTACCCCGGAAGCCAAATTTGCCCGCAGATCAACCTGCCTCCGACAATATTCCCATTGTCGGAGGTTGGAAAGACAGATTTAAAACGAAGGGGCGCGCTATGTCCAGTGCATCGGAACCATTCGTCGCATTTCGGTTCATTGCCAGTCGTTTCCTATTCGCCTAAATTCGAACAGTACCGCCGGAGTCTATGGCAGCACTTGTCAACGGAGTCTTATTGCGCAACCTTAGCTCCGCAGCAAACCGTTCCGCAATTGAGAGCCATGAAAAATAGCTTTTCTGCGCTGTGTTCGGCCGGCGATCTGCGATACATACCGTCAGAAATGACCGTTTCCAGCGCGGCCGCAAGGGCCTCCCGATTGCCGAAAGGAACTGCGGGAATGCCCGCTTCCGTGATTGGCCACGCAGTTTCTGGGCCCGAATACCAGACGATGGGCACCCACAGGCGATTCCGGCTACCGCGCTTCCGCGCCGGCTCGAAATGTGTCCGCGGACGAACAAAAGAACATCCGCAGCTGACAATGTCCGTGACACCTTTTCCGGTCGGAGCAGCCCGAAGGTTTCGAGCCGCACGTCGGCTCCGGCAAGTTCGCCTAGGAGCAACTGCTCGGCTTGCCTCGACCCGCAGCCACACAAGACCACGTGGACCTGGCCAACAGAACTGCTTGCTCGCCTCAAGGCAGAGCCGAGGCCGTCCGCTTCAATCAGCGCTCGGGTTCCCCCGGTAATGCTATACACCGCGACAGTCTTTGCCACACGAGTATCGTCTCGTGCTGACGGAACCCCCTCCGGGCAGTTTGCCCCGACGGGTATGAAGGTGGCTTTTTCACGATGCAGCGGTAACCAGGGAACTAAGTTGACGGGAACCGTGAAAATCGCCAATTCCGAAAGAGCATAGAGTTGCCGGAAGACGCGCCGCCGACAATATTCTCGAGCGCCGCCACATCGTGGAAGACAACCGCGAGTCGCGCGCCGCCTCGCCGTAGAATTCCTAGAAAGCGCGGAGCTCCCAAAGGAAAACCGCGATAGGACCACGCCAGCGTCATGAATTGCATTAGAACTCAGCGTCCCCGGCACGACAAGGCCGCCTTGCTTAGTTCGGTGCGGGCCGCGCCCCACCCTCGTTCTGCCCAGGGAACCGACACGAGCTCAAAGGACAGTCCGCGCTGGGTGCCGGCTTCGCGCAGCATCTCGCAATAGTCCACGACGCCGTCGGTGGGCTCGTCCCTCCAAGGAGCAGAATCATAGGTTTTTCATTCATTTTTCCACCAGGAAAGAGCCGATGATGAGAGCGTCCATGCCGGAGCTGAAAAATGTCCGGATCGCGTCGGTCGGGGTGTTTACGATCGCCTCTCCGCGAAGGTTGAATGAGGTGTTCATGATAACGGGCACACCGGTGCGCTTGCCGAATTCGTTGATCAGATTCCAGTACAGTGGGTTGACTTCCTTCTCCACTGTCTGCGGGCGTGCGCTTCCGTCGACGTGCGTTACCGAGGGAATTACGCTGCGCTTTTCGGGCCTCACCGGATTCGTGAGAATCATGAACGGAGAATCACAGGCGTGCTCGAGATATTCCCCTGCCACTTCCTTCAACAGGGAAGGCGCGAACGGGCGCCACCATTCACGAAATTTGACGGCGTTGTTCACTTTGGCGTTCATTTCCGGGTCGCGAGGATCGGCCAGGATCGAGCGGTGCCCGAGGGCGCGCGGGCCGAACTCCATCCGCCCCTGGAACCACCCAATGATTTTTCCACTGGCGAGAAGTTCGGCGGTGGTTGTGGCGATGTCACTCAGTTTTGACGCGCGCAGCTTGTAAGTCCTCAGCGACTTTTCAATTTCATCATCGAGAAATTCCGGGCCGAGGTACGCGTGACGAAGCGGCTTCATCGGCAAATGGCCGCCGCCGTCCAGGTAAGGCGCAAACACCGCGCCGAGCGCTACGCCGTCATCCGAAGCCGCGGGCTGAACAAAGATATTGTCAACTATGCCCGAAGCCTGAATCTTCCCGTTGGCCTTTGAATTGAGCGCTACCCCGCCAGCAAGACACACATTGCGACAACCGGTTTTTTCGGTCGCCAGCTTCACCAGGGCCAGCATGGCGTTCTCGCATGCATCCTGCACGGCGAAGGCGATGTTCTTGAAACTGTCGTCGATTTCACTTTCGGGTGTCCGCTCGGGGCCGAGCCGCCTCGCGATGGCGGAAGTGCCGTTGCTTCGTTCGAACAAAAGTGGGGCGTTCACTTTGTACATTTCCTGATCCAGCGAGATGAATTCGCCAAGATTTACCCCGGGGCTTCCATAGGGCGCGAGGCCCATGACCTTCCATTCATCGCTATTGGAAACGAAACCGAGGTACTGCGTAAATTGCGCGTAAAACAGTCCCAACGAATTCGGCCAGGGAATTGTCAGCACGTGGTCGAGTCGGCCATCGTGTCCATACCAGATGGAGCTGGCTTCCCACGCTCCGCGACCGTCCATGATGACCACGGCCGAATTGTCAAAGCCTGAATACGAATAGGCGCTGATGGCGTGCGCCAAGTGGTGATCAACAAACCGTATCTGCGCACGTGTTGGTCCAAAATAATGCGTAAAACGCTTGAACCCCCCGTTCTGGTGGTACATGCTGGCGAATACCCGCGCGAAGTTCAAAACGTTCAGATACGTGATCGGATATTGTCCGTTTAGGAAGCACTTCAAATCTGTGGTAAGCCCCTTTCCGGGGGCAGGCCAACCCAGACAGATGAAATCGAGCTGATCCGGAGCGACCCTCGCAAACTCCAGGCAGGCGCGGATCGCGTTGTGCGGAAACCCGGCGTCATGCTTGATGCGGCTAATGCGCTCTTCTGCCACGGCAAAGAGCAACTCGCCATCGCGCGCGATGCAGGCGGAGGAATCATGCATCTGCGAGTAGTTAAATCCGAGGGTAATCACTGATTTTTTGCCTTTGACTTCAATCCCCAACACCACGTCATCGGCGTGTTTTCACCGGCCATTTTCTTTACCGTTGCGCCGGCATTCTCCAGAGTTTCACGCACGGACTGAACATTTAGCGAAGCGCCACGCCAACTCTTCCCAGCAATTTCAGGAGGCAGCCCCAAAAAAGAAGCTACGCCGCGGCTTGCTTTCCGAAACCCAAGCGCCCATGGGAAATCCACGATTCCCCACGCCAGCCGGCCCTTCCAGTTCATGGTCATTTGAGGAACGGAATTGAATTGAAAAAGAAACATTCCGCCGGGCTTCAAGACGCGCAGCATTTCTCGAATGTAACGATGAGCAAAAGCCGGCTCAGGCATGTGTTGAAGCACAATATAACTGAACGCAACGTCCACCGCCTCATCTCTAAGCCCCGACAGGTCCGTCCCATTCCCGAGTATCCATTCGACGTTGGATGCTTCCGGGAAAAGGGCCTTCGCGTGTCCCAGCATCTCCCTGGAAATATCGAATGCGTATACGCGTGAAAATCGCTTTGCGAAACTTCGGGTCATGCGTCCCGCCCCGCAGCCCAACTCCAACAGAGACTTGCCTTCCGGATCCCATCGACATTCCCGGAAAACTGGCGCCGCCAACCGTAGGTAGTCTTCCTCGCCAGACTGGAAGAAGGTTCCGGGGGTCCAATCCTTGCGCCAGGACGCGATATAGTGGAACGCGTCTTTGCGGGCCCGCTCATCCCAATCCTGTCGCATCAAATCGACAATAGCCATTAAATGAATCGCCTCCTGCCGCCTTTCAATCATGCTTCCGGTCATTCATCCGAGCTGCATGCGCAAGTTCGCTCGTCTAACCTGCGGTGTGTGTTGTGCAATTCCGTTAAATGTTTCTGCGATTGTGGGTTGAGCGTGGGTGAGTCGGTCCCATTTGGTGGCAGATTCTCGTTTCTTGCTCAATTTCGCTCATTGAGCCCACCCAATCCTGCTCATCGCTCAGCCTTTCGCTGAACAAACGTGTCCGCCAAAGTAGGTTTGCCCAATATCTCCCGTAATCGATGCAAATTGCGGTCGGCATACCAATTCCGGACTCGATAGAACCATTTTGGAGGCATCACAAGAGTCAGAGCGAGCACCATGGCCTGAAAAAAGCGATAGCCGAAGGAAAGCTCCTTGTAGGCAACGCGGCTCGCTTCCCTTTCCGCGCGAAACGTTTCCCAGGACATTCCTCCTTCGACCGTCAGGCGCAGCCGTTCGGCTTCGACCTTGCGCGGGGCCATCATTGCTGCCACTATCTCCGAAGAAACCCCGAGCGCACTGAGCCGCGCGGGCAACTCCCGAACGAGACACTGAAGTACTTTAGACTTCCGCCGCGCCTTTTCCAAACTGAACTTCCCGTATTGATAGAGGTTTCCCGCGTGATAGCGGTAGTTGGTAAGGGACTGGGTAACGATCAGCCCCCCAGAAATCGCAACGGCGAGAGACGCCAGATACTCATCTGCCTCGATGACCAGATCTTGCGGAACCGGCAGTAATTGTTCCAGAACGGACCGGCGTAGGGCCAGCCGACTGGTTCCTAGGAAGGTCATCAACCCGCGAAACTGAATTCCTTCCTTCAGCGTGCGCAAGAAAAATGGGTCGGAGAGATTTGGTGAGAATGAATCCAGGACCTTCCCGTCCGCGTCGACTTCATGGAGGCCATTTCCAATCATGCCGATTTCGGGATTGTCTCGAAACGCGTTGAGCACCAGGCGCAACTTTGGCGGCTCCCACCAATCATCTCCGTCGAGCATGGCGATGATTTGTCCGCTCAGGCGGGCAAATCCCAAATTGAACGCGGACGCCTGCCCTCCGTTTTCCTTCCGCAGGTATCGCACACGCGGCTCGAATCGGCGAACGATCTCCGGCGTGCGGTCGGTTGAGCCGTCGTCGACGACCAGAACTTCAACGTCGTCTATCGGCATATCTTGTTCGAGAACACTGGTGATGGCGCGCTCGATGAAGCGCTCGTGATTATAAGTGTCGATGAGCACGCTGACTGCAGCTTCGGACATCAAGCTTTTCCCCTAAAAATGTCAGGCTCGTCTAAAGCGCCGCGACCAGGATCCCGCAATCAGAGCCGCGCCAGCTACCGCGCCTCCCAAACTCTTCCACGCGATCTGCGTCCACTGGCGGCGAGCGAGATGCAGATACCCAAATGCTGCGTAGGCGTCCAAATAGATGAGACGCACCTTATGTTTCGGCCAGCTTCGCGCCGGAGCCCAAAACCGCCCTGCGTCTTCCTTCAGTAATCGCTCGATCTCCGCGATACGCACATCATACGTGTGCTCGCGAAGTACTTTTTCCCTCCCTGCATCGGCGATTCGCCTGCGGGCAGGCTCGTCGGCAAGATATCTTTGCACCATGGGGACGATTTCCGACTCGTCTCGATAAGATAAAAAATGGACCCCCTCTTCAAAACCCAGATCGCTGAGTTCATTGCGGCATCGAACGATCAGAAGCGCACCCGCGGCCATTGTTTCGAACATGCGCTCGTTGGCTTCGAAAGGATGATCGTCTCGACAGACGTTCACCACTACTTTTGATTGGAAGTATACGTCGATCTTTTCCTGTTCGGTCATGATGCGTTGGCGTTCCCAATAAGGGTTCATACGGAAGTGTTTCCGGAGAAGTTCCAATACCCTCTGGCGGTCCTGGTAAAACTCAGCGCCAGGTACCGGCCCCGCCCGGCCAACCCAACCTACGTCATAAATGCGCTCCAGTTCTCGCCCTAGATGTCGCTCCGCCAGGATGGCCCACGGCATGGTCAAGACCCGGGAATGACCCGCCGCGCGAAATTGCTCCTCGAAGCCCGCGTGGAACAACACAACGTAGTCAAACAGCCTGGACCAACGGATCCGTCGATGTGTGTACGCAAAAGTATCTTGCTGTAGCATAAGGGTCGGGATATCTACTTCGGTCAAGCCTTCGGGTAAGGGAAAACTCCCCCACTCCGGCCCGATGATTAGAGTAGGCCGCACGGGACATCTCGAAAGGATTTCGGGCAGAGTTGCCCCGAACGGCATATCTTCAGGCACATACATTAAGCGGTCGCCACGCTTGGCGAATGTCACGAAGTATCCATAATCGTAAAAGGGGAGTTGGCTGTGGCGAATCAGCAGCAGAATATTCATCGGCTTATGGTCCTGCAGACAGGAACCCATTGAATCGGAGGAATGGGCGATGGACGAGGTGCCCCTTGACCATGCGTTTTTCCTCGAGGAACCGCAAGGGAAAATGTTCTGGATTCGCGGTGCCGGACGAAGCTACACTCGTCGCGCCGATTCAAGCACCGCGTTTCGCGGGATAATGGGCAAAGAAACCCGGAGAATCGAGATACGCTGAAATGCAATCGAAGAGCACCGCTGAAGGGATTGACACGCCGAGCCAGGTGCAGCCTCGTCCTCCTAGTTCTTCGCGCTCCGGGAACTTTCGCGGATTCGTGACCCAAATTCCCTCCGGGCTCTGGGCTATTTCGAAGATCCCTGCGGCGCAGGGCCGTGGGAAAATTTGTTGGCTGTACCTGAAACTGATCGCCAGACTGTACGCATCCTCGGTTTCGTCCCGCGGTGAGTATTCGGAAGAGAACGTCCTGGGTTCGCGCATGCGAGTGCTGGATTACCGGGCCTTTGTGGACGTGTTCTCGGAAATTTTCGTCCGGCGTGACTATTTCTTCGAGGCCGAATCGCCGGCGCCGGTGATCCTGGACTGCGGAAGCAACATCGGCATGAGCGTGCTGTTTTTCAAGAGGCTGTACCCGGCCAGCCGGGTCATCGCCTTCGAGCCGGACCCGGAGACTTTCAATGTGCTGCAATGGAACGTCCAAAACAATCGGTTGGACAATGTGGAACTTCACAATCAAGCGATTTATCCGGCTGGCGGCTGCATCGAATTCTATTCGGACCCAAAGCACCCCGGCTCGCTCGTGATGAGCACTGCGCGGGAGCGATTCCCCGGCCGCGAGGTGATCTCCCACAAAGTGGAAGCCGTCCGGCTTTCTCCCTTTATCGAGGGAGAAGTGGACCTGCTGAAAATGGATATCGAGGGCGCTGAGGGCGCCGTGATCATGGAGTTGGCGGAGGCCGGCAAATTGAAATGGATCAAGGAAATGTTTATAGAGTACCATCACCACTTGAAGCCGAATGAAGACAGCCTCTCCCGGTTGTTCCGCGTCTTCGAGGAAAATGGATTCGGCTATCAAATGCACTGCCCTTTCAAGCGTCCATTCGCAGCCCGAACGTTTCAAGATATTCAGATCTACGCGTATCGGCGCGCTTGATGTCGGTTCGTTCGGACTCTAAGTCTTCAGCGCTGGGTGAGCCCTCTTAAGCCCCGGTCGATTCAGACCGCACCTTGCTAGTCATCACCAACCACTCCATTATCGTGGGCCGAAATTCACTAAGCACGAGGTATTTCTCATGCGTAGAATAGCTCTTCAATTCCGGCCGCTCACACGAGTGAGCGCGAGAGATGTCATCGGTGCTCTTGATTGATTGTATGTCATGAGTCTGAGCGAAGGTGCGTCGTATCTTTGAACTTATTTCAATATCGAGAAAATCATGGGTCTCTACGATTATGTCGTGTTTTGCCAAAACCCGTGCAATATGTTCTGTAAACAACTCACCTTCGTACCCCTCACAATCGGAGACGATCAAAGCGTGTTCCCCTAAAGGAATCGACCGCAGTGTTTCGATATCGCAGAATTCACCTATATGTACTCGGCTCTCTACCCCATTCAATTTTGCCATGCCCGCGCATAGCTCTCTCGCTCTCAAATCCGTATCGAAGGCCCAGATTTCTGCACGAGATAATCTCAAAGCTAGGCCAACGGCGTAATAACCTTCGCCGCAACCGATATCCACTACAGTCGAGTAGTCGTTGTGAAGCAACTCATGCAAAATAGATTGTAGTTCTGACTCATAGGAACCGAGCAATTTGGGAAAGAGCGCGCTACCGAAGGTATGCAAGGACGGATACTTGAGTCCCCTAAAAGGTCCGTTCGCAACTATGAGATCGGGAAATAGCGCCGCAATGAGTTCCGCGCTCTTGGCGTTGCGACTTTCAACTTGGCGGGCAAATTGTGCGTTGGCGTTAATCTGACCAAGGTAGTTAGAAATTCGTCCACAAACCCTATAAATGAGCCAGGCGAAAGGATTGCTCGCAGTTCGCTGAACGACTTTCATAACCATTTCTTCACCGCCAATTCGTTACCTCGGATTCTCGGCAACCATGTGAGACCGCATGTCATGAGATGGCCGGACACGAGCAAAATCAGGCCTCCCAACTCTCGTGCCACCCTGTCCCTTTCCCATGCCCGCATCGGCGACTCCACGGGGAACACGGGTCAAGATCGCCGAAACGGAAGGAAAACTGAGCAGAGCCCCGAGCGCGAGCTCCCATGCCCGCGAGGGCAGCAAGTAAAAAGAAGCGTTGGGCTTGGCGATCACCCAATACGTGCTGAGTGCCAAGTCTCCTACGAGAGCAAACAACGTACCGGGAACCTTCCACCGAGACCTCGCCGAGCTTGCGAACAATCGGAGAAGCAGCGGCCAGCACACGTAGAATTGCTCCTCGACAGAGAGCGTCCAGATGTGGAGCAGGGCTGCATGTTCGGAGCTGGGAGCAAAATATCCGGACCGCCTCCAGAAGAGAAAGTTGGAGTTGAAGGCCGAAGAGGAAACCAGCGTTCTCCCAAAATCTTCCAGTTGTGACGGCGGGAGAAACAGGTAGGCGACCGCACCCGTGACCGCAAGCATGGCAAACAGAGCAGGTAGGATGCGGCGAATCCGTCTTTGATAGGAGACGAGCACCGAGAAACGCTGGGCCTGTAGATCTCGTTCGATGATCTGCGTGATCAAATAGTCGGAAATCACGAAGAAGACGTCAACACCGACAAATCCGCCTGGAAAAGACAAGTTCGCGTGATAGAGAATGACGGGCAATACGGCCAGCGCTCGTAGACCATCAACGTCTGGCCGATAGAAATGTTCTGAAGAAGGGGTGGCCGGCGTCTCCTTTGGCGCCTGGCCAATCAGTGTTAGCGATTGCATGGCCTCTTCTTGCTAGTGAACTCAGTTTTCCAAATCACGGACGGCGCGCTTTGCAGTTTTCTCGTTCGGGGATAACCCCACGGGATTCGTCGCGGCCTGTCCCAGTCGGCGCCGCAGAGGCCGAGTAAGATCTAGAAGCGCGAACCATATAGCATTCCGTATGCCCAGGCCTTTGCGCTTTGTGATGGCGATCCAATGATAGTAGTTCGGCCGTAGCTTGTTCGGCACAAGCTTATGCGTCGCATTTTCAATCGTCGCGAAATGATCCCCAAGCAACGCGTAGTTCTGCTGGGCTTCGGAGCCATTCCAGAACGTGTCTTCGCCACCTTGCCGCGAATGATCATGGTTCTGGTGGATCGCAAGAACGACGTTTGTGGCATCCACGACGGGAATGCCGATCGAGCGGACCTTCCAGAGCAGCCAGTTGTCGTATCCCGGCCGGCCGATGGCGAAGTCGGGCACTTCCCCGCGCAACAGGCCTCTTGGAAAAACGAAGAAATCGATCCACTGCGGCTCGCGAAGCCTGCCGCGCTCGCGGGCGAAGGAGCGAACGCCTTCGCGCCAGTTCGGATTTGAGAAGTCGAGGGGCTCGGTAATGTCCAGGTCGCAGCGGTGTCCGACCATCAGGGAACGTTCACGAAGTCGGGCCAACCTGGCAGCCGCAGGAAGAAAGTCGTCGAGCAGAAGAATGTCCGCATTCAGGAAGCAAAGCCGCTCGTGCCGGGCGAGCTGGCGGGTGCGTTCGAACAGGCTTGAAAGGTACGGCGTGCCCAAGGAATTGCGGCTCACCTCGGTTTCATGGCGCGCCCCAAATTCCGCGGCGGCTTCGGCGGCGCCCTCTTCATCGCCAAATAGGATTACTTCCGCGTCCGGATGAGTGAGCTTCCAGCTTTGTATGGCATTGCGCTGAATGACGCCGATGTGGCCGCGAAATGGCTTGGGTGTGGTGAAGAATGTAATCATCGTCGTGTGTACCGGCTTTCGCTCAAACCGCCTGGCCCTTCCGGCTCAGCGCGGTTTCGGCGGCGACCATCTCTTCCAAAATGGAATCAAGACTACGAGTCAGGCTCCAGCCGGGATAGTGGCTCTTGAGCTTGGCCAGATTCGAAATGTAGCAGATGTGATCGCCTTTGCGCGCTTGCTCCGAGTAG
Organism: uncultured Acidobacteriota bacterium; assembly: GCA_963813185.1. Classification (GTDB taxonomy): domain Bacteria; phylum Acidobacteriota; class Terriglobia; order Acidiferrales; family UBA7541; genus Palsa-360. Next base: position 37,181 of record CAWEYA010000012.1, on the reverse strand, counting down.
GTCCAGTTGATCTTGCGCCCGGTGAGCGCCTCGATTCGCGAGATTGCCTCGAGCATCGAGACGCTGTTGGCGCGGCCGCCGCCGAGATTGTAAACTTCGCCGGGGCGCGGATTGCGCGCGAATTCGTCGAAGACGCGCACCACATCGAAGCTGTGGATGTTGTCGCGCACTTGTTTTCCCTTGTAACCGAAGACTGTGTACGCTTTGCCGGAGAGCGCCACCTTGAGAAGGTACGAAAGAAATCCGTGCAGTTCGACGCCGGAATGTGACGGGCCCGTCAGGCAGCCGCCGCGAAAAATTCCCACCGGCATTTGAAAATAGCGGCCGTATTCCTGCGCGTAGATGTCCGCCGCAACCTTGGACGCGCCGAAAAGCGAATGCGTCGTGCGGTCGATGCGGCAGTCCTCGTCGATTCCCTCGTAATCGGCGGGATCGGAGTAGTCGTAGCGCGTCGGCGTCTCGGTGAGCGGCTTCTCGTTGGGCGCGTCGCCGTACACTTTATTGGTGCTCATAAGAATGAAGGCGGAATCGCGGCAGTGCTGGCGCGCGGCTTCGAGCAGATTCACCGTGCCCATCGCGTTTACTTCAAAATCGAGGAAGGCGATTTCCGCAGCTTTATCGTGCGAAGGCTGGGCGGCGCAGTGGGTGATCAGGTCAAAGCGGTTCTCGCGAAAGAGCGCCAGCACCGCATCGCGATCGCGAATATCGAGGGGAACGTGCCTGAAGTGCCGCGTCGCGTTCTTGAGCCGCTCGAGATTCCAAAGCGTGTCTCCCGGCGGACCAAATAACACGCGTCGCATATTGTTATCGACGCCGGTGACGATGTGGCCCTGACGGTCGAAATACTCGACCGCCTCTGAGCCAATCAGCCCGCTGCTCCCAGTCACCAGGATGTTCCAGGGTTTCATTCCGGCCTCTCCTCCGGTCGATAACGAATTCCCACGGGTCAAACCGCACGGGTGCGCGATTTGCGTCCGGCCTCTTCCTGAAACCATGCAATCGTTTTCTGAAGGCCTTCGCGGAGGGAGGTCCTTGCTCGCCAGCCAAACTCCGCCAGCGCCCGGGAAGTATCCAGGCATCGCCGCGGCTGCCCGTCGGGCTTAGTCGAATCCCAACGGACGGCTCCTTCATAACCCGCGAGCGAACGAATCATCTCCACAAGATCGCGAATACTGATCTCTTCGCCCGACCCTAGGTTCACAAACTCCGGTTTGGCGTATTTTTCCGCTGCGACGACGATCGCTTCCGCTGCGTCCTCCACGTATAAAAACTCGCGCGTCGCGTTGCCCGTCCCCCACGCGGCAATTTCCGGGGCCCGCGCCTGCTGCGCCTCCAGGCATTTTCGGACGAGCGCGGGAATTACATGGGAGCTTTCCAGATCGAAGTTATCGCGCGGGCCGTACAAATTGACCGGAGTCAGATAAACGCCGTTGAAACCGTATTGCTCCCGGTAGGCTTGCAACTGCACGAGGAGCATTTTCTTGGCCAGCCCATAGGGGGCGTTCGTCTCCTCGGGATAGCCGTTCCAGAAATTCTCTTCGAGGAACGGGACGGGAGTAAACTTTGGATACGAACAGATCGTGCCGGCGCAAACGAATTTTTCAACGCCCGCAATACGCCCCGCTTCGATCGCGTTGAGTCCCATCACCGCATTTTCGTAGAAAAATCTACCGGGATTTTTGCGATTAGCGTAGATCCCCCCCACTACCGCAGCAAGGTGAATGAAAATGTCCGGCCGGGCATCTTTATAGATCCGCAGCGCTTCGGACTTTTCGCGCAGATCGTATTCCCGGCTGCGCGGAGCGATGATGTTCCGGCAGCCCTCTGACCGCAGCATCTCGATGACGAAGGATCCCAAAAAACCCTGGCCGCCGCTCACCACCACGCGCCGTTTGTCCCAGAACCCCATCCCGCACCTCAGCTCTGTGAAGCCTGTCCCTCGCGCGCCGCCATCACGCGCACCACCGAGTTTTGCCAGTGATTCCAGCGGTTGAATTTCTTTTCCAGTATCGCTTTACCTCGTCCCGGCGCGACAAGACCAGCCGCTTCCATGTCCGCGTCAACCATGATCGCCACCAGTTCGGCGAATCCGATGCGAGTTCGCCAACCGAGTTTTTCCCGTGCCTTCCGCGTATCCGCAATCAGGCAATCTACCTCGAGGGGCCGCAGGTGCCTATCCGAGGATTTTACGTACTTCCGCCAGTCGAGCCCTGCGTAGGTAAACGCTTCTTCCAGGAATTCGCGCACGGAATGCGCTTCGCCCGTGCCGATGACGATGTCGTCTGCGGTGTCGCGCTGCAACATTTCCCAGATCGCTTCCACATATTCGGGGGCGTATCCCCAATCTCGGCGCGCCTCCAGATTGCCCAGCAGGAGTGTATCCTGCTTACCGGCTAGGATCGCCGCCACGGCTCGCGTAATTTTACGAGTGACGAAAGTTTCGCCGCGCCTCGGGCTTTCATGATTGAACAAGATCCCATTGCTCGCAAAGAGCTTGTAGCCTTCACGGTAAGTCCGCGCCATCCAATAGGCGTACATCTTGGCGACGGCGTACGGACTGCGCGGTTCAAACGGAGTGGTTTCGCTTTGAGGAGGCGGGGCCGAGCCGAACATCTCGGAACTGGAGGCCTGGTAGAAGCGCGTCTTGGAGCCGGCCCTCCGGATCGCTTCGAGCAGACGAGTCGTGCCCAGCCCGGTGATATCACCGGTATACTCCGGAATGTCGAAGCTCACGCGGACGTGGCTCTGCGCCGCCAGGTGGTAAAGTTCGTCCGGAGCATAACTGTAGATCAGATTCATCACCCACTCGGCGCTGGACAGGTTGCCGTAATGCAGAAAGAGCTTCGCGTCCGGCTGATGCGGGTCCTGGTAGATGTGGTCGATGCGCGCCGTGTTAAACGTGCTGGCGCGCCGGATGATGCCGTGAACCTCGTAGCCTTTGGAAAGCAGCAGCTCCGCGAGATAAGAGCCGTCTTGCCCGGTAATACCTGTGATGATTGCGCTTTTCATTTGGAATCTCTTTTACCTACTCATTCCTTGCACCCACTTCCGGTATCACGCGTCGCGAAATCGTGTTTGCGTAAGTTCCTATTCTAGCCGTGTCGCCGTGCGGTCGCCGGATTCCCCGCCTTCATCGAAATGGCAGCTTCCAATTGCGCAACCGGGCGTCGCTGGAAGAACTCACGCAACGCTGCGTCTTGCCGGGCCAGAATTTCCTGTTGTAACTCCGCAGAGCCGGCAATCGTCCGCAAGCGGCGCGGCAACTCGATCATGCTCGCACAAAGCGCGGCGGGATGGCAGACCAGGCGATGAAAAGCCTTGTCTTGCTGTCCGATGCAAAGGCATCCCAGGGATGCGGCGTCGCACAGGGCCTGTCCCGCTCCGGCGATCGTTCCCACCGCGACATAATACCGGCACGGAGCCATCGCGTCGAAGTATCGAGCAGCGTCGCCCCAGGCCGGAGGATCCGAGGTGCCGTAGGGGTTTTCGTTGAATGTGCCTTTATAGCGAACGGGAAGATGTAGCGCTTCTTCCAGGCGTTTTGCGGCCGCATGGCCTGTAGAAACCCACGTCCCATACTCCTCAGCCATCCCAAGAGTGGTTAGCGTGCGGAAGTCGACCCATATCGCGTCCTCTTTCTCTGCGGGAAAGACAGCTCGGACCGTGTCCGGATCGCGAAGATAGGGAAACGCCAAGGCTTGTGGAAGAGATGCCAGCGATTTCCGGGCGTCCATCATGTGGGCCAGGAACAAATCATAGTGACCGATAGGCACCTGTAACGAATCGTTGTATCGTCGATCCCAGTGCTCGACCATGAAGTAAGCGAACAGCGTCGGCGAATCCGGGGGAGCGTCCCAGATCGGGTCGAAGGTAATGATCAGATCATACTTCCCAATGGGAATGCGCTCGGGATCCACAATGCTGCCGACGTGCCGGGCGATCACTTCCGCGCCGTTCGGAGTTCTCCGCAAGACGTCCCGAGTGTAGTCCGTCGAGAGCCTTTGGGGGATAACATACCAGTCGGCCTCGAGACAGCACGTCATCTCCCAAAATGTCGCCTTCCCGGGCCAGACATCGAATAGGCCGCGCGGCGTTGTGTCTTTCCACAGAACGGTTGACCACGGGCCGTGGACGTCCAGCAGTTGCTTGATGAATGCGACTTTCACCGTAAGCCCACCCGCAACTTCTCATAAGTTGCGTTGCCGGGCTTTGCCGCGATCACCATCGAATTGTATTGGTAGTCGGGTTTCAGTTCAAAGATTTCGCCCGTGTCGCTGTTCAGTGTAAACAAGGCATATCCGCAAGACTCGAGGAGCCAAAGTATTTCGACGGGATGGTAACCAAACCCGCGGGTAAGATTTCCGAATCCTTCGTACAAAATGACGGGAGCGTCTGCGCGCTGGAGTAACTCCTTCGCCCCGCGGAACAGCATTAACTCAGCGCCTTCGATATCCACCTTCATCACGTCAACCTGCGAAATGCCCTGTTCCTTCATAAAGGTGTCCAGCGTGTTGATCTGAACGCTTTCCTGACCAATCACGTGACTGTCGGGATGGCTCGCTTGGCCCAGAGTATTGAGGCCGTCCTTGCCGCGTTCGTTGACTTGCAAGATCCCTTCTCCAATCGAATCGCCAAGAGCAATTTGTGCCACGTGGATGCTGGCAACTCGATTGAGCCGCAGGTTTTGTTTCAGGATTTCGCAGGTGGAAGAACACGGCTCGAATGCAAATACTCTGTCTCCCCCAATGTTCGTGGCTGCACTGACCGCAAACAAGCCCGCATTTGCGCCGACATCGAAGAATGTCATTCCCGGCTCGAGCACGCTCAGAATGAACGAGACTTCCTGTCGCTCGCAGCGAAGCCCCGTCCAACTGTCGCACGCCGTCGAACCTTCGGGAACCATTTGCACGGAAAAATCGCCGGCGGAAATCGTTATGGGCCGGTTCCGAAGGACCAAATTCCTTATCGGAAAAACGAGTTGGCCCATCCAAATCTTGTGCTGGACCGGATCGCGAACGTTTCTCAGTAACCGGCGAGTCGCGCGGCCTGCGCGAAGTCCCCAGCGGCCCAGGCCGAAACTCTCCAGGAAAGTCTTTGTGCCCGGAGACAGCAGAGGATCCGGCATCGCGTATTGTCCCTTCACCAAAGCCATCGTCGTCTCTTAGGCGGCGCCAAAGCTATAATCCGAATTAGGCATTCGCGGCCCTATTTTCAAAAGTGAGATTTTCTTCCTGACCGTTGCTCTGCGACTCAACCGCAACGAGTTCGAATCCCCGCGCCGCAAGGAACTCGACCACTTCGCCTTTGCTGGCGGAACCATGATAGACGGGGAATGGAGTGACCGATACCTCGAGATAAATCTTGCGCAGGTCCTTCAGCCGCTCCCCGAGTGATTTCACCACGGAGAGATCGGCTCCCTGCGCGTCGATCTTGAGGTAGTCCACGGTTTGAATGCCCGCCAGATTCATGAACGAGTCCAAGCGGATCGTCGGGACGATCGTCCGGCTCACGACGCTGATGCTCTGGCCGCCGACCCACCGGCTGGCATTCGCGTCATTAATGGGCAAGAGCGAACTGGAAGCGGGAGCCGCGGTGATGTTGAATTCCGCGCACCCGTCTGTTTCGGCCACCGCCATGGGAACGACAACGATATTCGGCAAACCGCCGAACATCTTCGCCGCCAGTTGCAAATTCGGTTCAAATGCAAACACGCAAAGCGACGGATTGTAGAGCGCAAATCCATAAGTATGGTCGCAGCGGAACGCGCCGACGTCGAACCAGATCCCGCGTAGCGAACGCCAGTCCATCAGCAAGCGGCCGGCCTTTCGGAGTCCCCTCCCGGCGAAGTGAACCAAATCGTCAGCGGATCTCATTCTCCCTCGAGAGCCAGCCAAAAAATGTCACACGGATGCTCGCAAGCGCTGTCGTACTGCTTGAAACTTTTCATTCCACGGTCGTCGCAGAAAACTAATTACCCTCCGCTTCAAGCCGGGCCATCTCAGGAGCCAGGGATCTTGACTATTCCCCGGCTCTTCGGCCAAAGCAAGAGCCGGCTCATCTAGCGTGACTTGGGACGCAACCAACATAGTTCGAGAGCGCTTTCGGTCCTCTGTTTTCCGAAATTGCTGATGGTCGGGGAATGTACGAAAGCGGTAGACAAAGGAAAAGCCCGCCCGGTAAAACATCTTAATCAGGCAGCTCTCGGAAGGGTAAAAAGCTACGTAGTTCAAGCCCTGGTCGTCGAGATTAGCTTCATCCATAAGATAGAGAATTGATGATCGGTCCGGAATGCACATGCTTTCAACGATAAGGACCTTCCCGGTCAAGGCGAATAGATTCCGGATAGCGCGGAATGGATTTTCCAAGTGGTATAGCAATCCGACACATAGGACAAGATCAAAGGAACCCAATGTTGGGAGAGACTGATCTTCAACGTTCGCTTGGTAGAAGCTGACGTTTTCGACGCGCCGCTGCGCCTCTTCAAGATTTTCGTTACGTCCATCCAACGCGGTCACTCGAAATCCAAAGTCCCGCAGGTAAAGCGAAAAATCGCCCAGGCCGCAACCGACATCAATCGCAGTCTCCAACCCTAAACTCTGTTTTAGATTCGGCAGGAATCCTTGAAGAAATTGTTGTCGAGCCTGTGTAAACCGGAGAGTTTCTGGCGTATCAAATATGAACGTCTTCGACATGCAAAGCTCCTCGCTCTATGGAAGTCTTGCAAGGCAGGTTTAGGACCCCGCTCCACCGGTCATCCGGGTGCTGATGAATCTCTGTCGCGACTGTCATTTCAGGAACACATGACCAGAGGTCAACTTGCCGTCCCCCATCAAAAAGGCTGACTTCCCAACTGTAAAGCCCCGGACGCACGGGAAGAGTCGGGAAATCATAGTAAAACTCGTGGATTCCCGGCGCCAGTTCCATGTGATTTGTAGCGCTAGCCCAAATCAGCTGGCGCTCAAAGTTGAACAACGCGATTCCGTGATGCCCGTCGGCGATTGGCTTGTCTAGTTGTAGAACGAATTTTATCCTCACGCGTCCTAGCGTAGTCAGGAGGCTAGATTTCTCATTTCGTGGTTCGACAATTTCCCAGCTAACGAAACCATTGCGTACGTCCGGCGCACCCTGGGTGCCCTTGAGCACTGCTGATCGCCGCGACATAGATGCTTCATACGCTCCAGTCACCTCCGGCGTGGGCCCCGACTGAAAAATCTTGCCCTGATCCAGCCAGATCACCTTCTCGCAAAGCCGTCGAATCTGATTGAGCTGATGGCTGACAAAAACGATGGTACGGCCGCCGCTCGCCACTTCTCCCATTTTTCCCAGGCATTTTTTTTGGAAGGCGATGTCGCCGACCGCCAGGACCTCATCGACCAGGAGCGTTTCAGGCTCCATGTGAGCCGCGACGGCGAAGGCCAGCCTCATTTGCATTCCGGTGCTGTAATGTTTCAACGGGGTATCGATGAAATTCTCAACTTCGGCGAAGGCGACGATCCCATCGAATTTCCGGTCGATTTCTTTTTTGCCCATGCCGAGGATCGCGCCGTTGAGGTAGGTATTCTCCCGGCCGGTGAGCTCCGGGTGAAAGCCGGTGCCGACTTCGAGTAGGCTGCCTACCCTCCCGCGGATTTCGGCGCGTCCAACCGTGGGCTGGGTCACGCGGGAGAGGATTTTGAGCAATGTCGATTTCCCCGCGCCGTTGCGCCCGATTAGGCCTACGACTTCGCCCTTTCGCAATTCGAACGAAACGTCGCGCAGCGCCCAAAACTCCGGATGGTGGCCGGAGGAGGATCCGTTGCTGCGCGGGTCGAGCCACCGCGCCGGGGCCTTCATCAGATGGGTGAGCCGCTCACCCAGGGTCATTTGGTGAGCCAGCGCGCCGATGCGATAGCGCTTTCCCAATCCCTCCGCGGCAATGGCAATCTCGCTCATCGGTTAGACCACATCCGCAATGACGCCTTCCACGGCATGGTAATAGACCAGTCCACTCAAAACCAAGAGCACTACGGCCAGCGACGACGCGGCCAGCAGGATGCTGGGCGGCTCGCCGTGTCCTGTGAGAGCCCAGCGAAACCCTTCGATGACGCCAGCCATCGGATTCAGGCCGTAGAGCCAGCGCCATTTTTCGGGCACGAGCGAGCTGGGATAGGCGACCGGCGAGGCGAACATCCAGAACTGAACCAAAAACGGGACCACGTAGCGCACGTCGCGGTAGATGGCGTTGAGGGCGGAGAGCCAAAGTCCGACCCCCAAAGCCGTCAGCACGGCGAGCAACGTGAAGAACGGCAGCCAGAGGACGGCGCTTGCGGTCGGTACGATGTGGTAGCCGGCCATCAGCACGAGGAGCACCGCGAATGAAATGGCGAAATCCAGGAGGCCCGCCATGACCGAAGCGATGGGCAGAACGACGCGCGGAAAATAAATCTTCGTGATCACCCGCTGCTGCTCGACGACCACGTTTGTCGCGGCCTGCATGGCGGTGGCGAAATACATCCAGGGCAGAAGCGCGCTGTAGTAGAAGATGGGATACGGCAATCCCTGGGACGGAATCTTGGCGAGTTTTCCGAAAAACAAACTGAACACCAGCATCGTGAGTACGGGCTGCAGGATTGCCCAAGCCGCGCCGATCACGGTTTGCTTGTAGCGGACTTTGATGTCGCGCCATACAAAAAAATAGACCAAGTCGCGGTAGGCCCAGAGCTCACTGAGATCGAGCGCAAGACAGCGGCGTCGCGCCTCGATGCGCACGACCGGGATTTCTAGGAGCTGCGCCGGTGGCACCTGAACTTGGACGACTTCCGTCGGCATCACTGTCCCTCTGCTTTCTGGCCAATTTGCTGCTGCTCGATGTCTTGCTGCTCGATATGCTGCATCATCTCACCACGGCGGGTGAAGTAAGTTTCAACGCTGTGTGTGGAGCGCAGCGGCACATCGTAGACTTGTTGGTGGACCATCGAGCTCCAGACAATCTTCCCGCGTACCGGAATCATATGACTGCCCCACTGAAAGATAAACGCAAGATTCCACAGGACAAAAAGCCCGAGCGCGAGGACTTGGCTAGCATAGGCAAGCCGGAAAGAGCGAAAAAGCCCACCGACTCGCTCCAGTAGAAGCGCCAGCCCAAAAACAAATACAGGAGTCAATGAAATAAAAAAGCGGTTCCCGTACGATGACATCCCATCCCAAAAGGGGTAACTTGAGATGACGTAGTAAAAGGCCCCCGCTGCGAGAGCGAGATAGGCTTTGATGCGCGTACTGCCGGGACCAGGGAGGAATAGACCAAGTAGGGCGAGGCCCAAAAGAGGGGTCCAGGTCAACATACCGTGATCAGATGAAAACAGGACTGAGCGCCAGTATGGCGCGTGCCAATTCCATGGCAGGTCCGTATAGGCGCCGAATTTCAGCATCCCGCCAAATATGATTCTGCGCGTAAGCAGCGTCGGCAAGATCGCGATGCCAAAAGCGGTAAGATACATTAAATTGACGGCGAATCGATGCAGAACCGCGTCTGTATCCTTCAGCCGGAGATCGCTCACGTAGGCGTGGATGGATTCGACAAACGGGATAAGCAAAAATACGCCGTTCACGAAGTAGACGTCCACTAGCAGACCGGAAATCAAGCCCAACACGACCCACTGTCCAAGGGTCCGGTTTGGACGAGTGTGATCCCAGTACGAGAGAAACAGGGAAACGATAAAGGCGGAATGCGCGTGCGACCAAAATGGGTTGAAATACATGTAAACAGGCAACGAACTACCCATCCAGATTCCCAGCGTAGCGAGAAACGCGTATCGGGGATCCAGAAACTTGCGGACCAGCAAGTAAGACAGAAGAAGTCCGCAAAAACCGTAAAATGCTGTGCCAACCGCCGTCATGACCCGATACGGAAGCGAAAAACCGTCAGCAGGGATTTGTGCGCCAGACCAATCAGCAACCAAAACCGTCGTATGAGCCAACAGAAAGAATGGGGTCCAAAGTATGGCGGGCCCGACACTGAACAAATTACCAATGTAGCCAGTATTTGTATACTGATTCGGTTTGAGTTGATTGTCCGAGTTAACGCGCGCCTCCATGAAACCGAGGTTGGCATGGTGCCAATCCTCTTCAAATCGCAAGTTGTGTTGGATGATCGGAGCCCGCAGGTAGGCGTAGTACCCGACTCCATCACCATGCACCAAAGGATTGACAAGCGGCAGGGTAGCGACAAACACAGCGAACAGAATGAAGAGATGGACCCGGACGCGGGCGACATCCACCCCTCTCCTCTCGTCTGAAACTAAAGCTGGCGATGCCATGGTCACTTCGCCGCCCCGTGCAAGGCCGATTCCGGCCGCAAGGAATTCGCCGCATCAGTGGCCGCTTCCAGCGGTGGCTTTCTAAGAACAGCAATAATCGAAAGGGGAGGAAGAGGTAAGAACCTATCAATGACGCGGACGAGGGGTGTCAAGAAATTCAGAATTTTAATCTGCCATAAACCGAAGGTCTTCCTGCGCAACAAGCGCCCGTTCAGCCACCATGCGGGAGATCCAAACCGATTGAAGGACAGCAGGGCCTCAAGTTGAAAGCCCGCCCGCGCGGCGAGTTCCGTGAATTGCGCTTTGGAGTAGCGGCGATAATGCCCGAGGACTTTATCCAACGTCCCGTACAGCCCAGGCCCGCAGGGGACCAGAACGATCGCGCGCCCATTTCCCTCCAGCGCATCACGAATGTTTCGCAACGCCCCGAAATCATTCTCCAGATGCTCGACCACGTTCAAGCAAATTACGGTATCGAATTTCTCGTCCGAAGGATAGGAGTCGTGCTTCTCGCCATCGGTATAGCCCACGCGCAGATAAGGATGATCGGGAATCAAGTTTTTCAAATAGGTCAAATAGTGAGGGTTGATATCGCTGGCGTAATAGAGTTTTCGCGGAATCAATTGCAGCGTCAAATTCCCCGTGCCCGCCCCAATCTCCAGGACCCGCTCGCCAATGAACGGTCGAATCACATCGGCCATCCAATGCGTGAAGCGAGGAGCGCGATTCAATCTTCCCAGAATCTGGCTGCCGTATTCGTCTTCGGAATAAACGTAGTCGGAACAAGCAAAGCGAATAATCGCGGCGATGGCGCGAAAACCGTCTTTCACGCCTATTTTTTTTCCTTCCTGATAGGTCCTGCCGGAGTACCGGATGGGAACTTCAAAAATTCTTGCGGCCCGCTTGGCGAGCTTGATTGTAATTTCAGGCTCGATCTCGAAGCCCCGGCCCACGAGCGGTATGCTCTTCAGTAAATCAGTCCGCACCATTTTGTAGCAGGTCTCCATGTCCGTCAGGTTGAGATCGGAAACGATGTTGCTCATCAGGGTGAGCAAGCGGTTGCCGATTTCGTGGCGAAAGAAAAGTACCCGCCGGTAATCGCCGGCCAGGAAACGCGAGCCAAAAACGGCGTCCGCCGGTTCCTGCAGGAAAACCTTAACCATTTTGATGAGGTCCTGCGGATGATACTCGAGGTCCGCATCATGGATTACAGTTAACTCCGTGTCGGCGTACGAGAGGCCCGTGTGAATCGCGGCGGCCTTCCCCTGGTTCGATTCGTGGCGTATAAAAGCCCACTCCAGTTTGGTCGCCGGCCAGTCCGCCAGGGAACGGCTGAATTGGTCCAGAGCCGCGGGGGTTTCGTCCGAGGAGCCGTCATCCACGACGATGACCTTCACGCGATCCAGGAAAGGAGACTCTGCGAGCAAGAGCAGACGCTCAAGACTGGGCGCTACGAGATGTTGCTCATTATATGCGGGAACAATAACCGAGAGTGACGTGGTTGACTTCAAGAGCGGATCACTCATCTTTACCGTCGAGGTCGCACCTGTTCGGCCCGCATCTCGCGGTCGCTTCGCGCGGGGGGGATTTCGAACATCCTGGGTGTTATCCCGGCACGTTTAGCCCCGACGTAAGATACTACCCGGTCCACTATCGCTGGTAAAGGGGTCTCGGGGCGGAAGCCCGTGAGCGACTCCAACTTCTGTACGCACGGGACCCGGCGGAACATGTCCTCGAAGCCGGGTTCATAGGCCTGGTCGTAGGGAATGTATTCGATCGGAGAGGGACTGCCCGTTCGCTCTTTCACCATGAGTGCTAGACCCTCGATAGTGACTTCATGATCGTTGCCCACGTTGACGACTTCACCCACGGCCTTGTCCGTAGCGGCCAGTCGCAAGAGCGCTTCCACGACATCCCGCACGTCGCAAAAGCAGCGTGATTGCTGCCCTGTTCCATAGACCGTGATGGGCGCTCCCTCCAGGGCTTGCCGCACAAAATTGGGCAGAACCATGCCGTAGCGACCGGTTTGCCTGGGTCCCACGGTGTTGAAGAGCCGCGCAATGATTACGGGCAGCCGTTTCTCTTTCCAGTACGAAAGCGCGAGGAACTCGTCCAGTGCCTTCGATGCGGCATAACTCCAGCGGCCCTTGGTGGTCGGCCCGAGCACCAGGTCGGCGTCTTCCTTAAAGGGAAAATTGGTATTTTTTCCGTAGACCTCGGAGGTCGAAGCGGCGAATACCAGCTTTCGTTTTCTGCAGGCCGCCTCCAGCACCATCTGCGTGCCGTTCACATTCGTTTCAATCGTTCTAACCGGGCTTTCCACGATCAGCTTAACGCCCACCGCGGCGGCCAGGTGAAATATGATATCGGCCTCATCGACCAGTTCCGCCAGGAGCTGGCGATTTTCCAACGGTTCGAGAAAATATTGCATCCGGTCATACTTCTTGAGATGTCGGATATTTTCCATGCTCCCGGTGGAAAGATTATCCAGCAGAAGAACATGGTCGCCGCGTTCGAGCAGACGCTCCGCGAGGTGAGACCCGATGAAACCTGCGCCGCCGGTGATGAGATAAACCAAGCGAGTCCTCCAGACCGATTAATCCTGGCCCAATTGCGATTCCGATTCTTCGGCCCGGCGGGCTTTTCGCGATTTCCTGGTGTCTTCTTCCCGGCCGTAGCCGCCGTACGAATAGGGATAGTACCGATAGGAGTAGTAATAATCCGGCGAGCTGGCATCCACGGCGTTTAACACCACGCCCAGCATGTGGCACTTCACGCCGACCAGCAGGTCGCGCGTGCGGGTGAAGGCTTCCTTAGGGGTCTCTCCGCTGCGCACCACCATTAGCACCCCATCCACTAGCACGGAAAGAATAACGGCGTCCGTGGCAGCCATGACGGGAGGAGAATCGATCACCACAAACTTATACCGGGTACGGAGTTCGGAAATGAGTTCGGTCAACCGGCGCGAGGAAAGCAAATCGGCCGGATTGGGAGGAATTGGGCCAGTCGGAATCGCGTCGAGATTCGTAATCGCCGGGTGCGGCACGGTGATCAAATCCAGGGAAGAAACGCCGGCAAGGTAAGAACTCAATCCGGCGTGTTTCCCGTCGACCAGACTCAAGGCTCGATTGATACCGGGTTTGCGCAAATCGGCGTCCACCAACAAGGTCTTATCGCCCAGCTGAGCGAGGGTCACGGCCAGGTTGACCGCGGCAGTGGTCTTGCCTTCACGGGGCAACGCGCTGGTCATTAGGATGACCTGGGGAGGATGATCCGCCTGCGACAGAAGCAAGGACGTGCGCAGCGCGCGAAATGCTTCAGACATTTGCGATTGCGGCATGTTGTGCGAAACCAGCTCGGCGCGGCCTTCCTTGGAAGTTACCACCTGGGTCTTCAGGAGTTTTGAAAAACGGCCGCGGTGCTTCCCGTTTGAGTTGGTCAGCGCGGGAACGACGGCGAGAGAAGGCAGGCGCGCCAGCGTCTCGACGTCGTCCGGAGTCTTTACAGTATTATCGAGATACTCGCGCAGAAGTGACAAGCCGATTCCCCCAATCAAGCCGACCACAATGCTCATCAAAATGTTTCGTGTCTTGTTGGGACGGGAAGGATAGCCCGGAATCAAGGCAGGATCCACGATTCGAAGATTGGATGAACGAAGCCCCGCCGTAATTCCCGCTTCCTTCAATTTCTGGAGCATGCCGTCGTAGAGCTGTTTATTGGTGTCGGCCTCTCGTTTCAGTATGTTGTATTGGACGAGCTTCTCGGCGGTCTGGTTCACCGCGGCTTTCTGTTCGTCGAGAGCTTCCTTCAAGAGAAGCTCTCGCTGCCGCGCGCCACGGTAGTCGGCCTCCACCTGATTGCCGATATTCAATTTTTCGCGCGTGATCAATTGATCGAGGTCCTTGAGCTGCGCCTGGGTACGTAAAACCTTGGGGAACTTGGGGCCGTACTGGTTGACCTCGTCGGTGTAGGCCGCGCTCAAGATGGTCTGCTGTTTCAGAATATCCTGAATCACAACGCTTTCCCGCACGGCAGCGATGGCGTCGTAATTCCCGGATTGCGCAAGCTGGTAGACGGCTTCCTTGTTGATGCGGTCGGCCTGCGCCTGGGTCAGCTCTTTTTCAAGTTCGCCCAGCTTCTGCGTGCTGATATCGCTTTTTTCGTCGATGGTCCAGATCTGGTTTTCGCGCTCATATTCCAGGCGCGCGTCTTCGGCGTTCTCGACCTTGATCTTCATCTCGTTCAATTGCCCGGCCATCCAATTGGAAGCCTGCGTGGCCGCCTCAAAGCGGCTGCGAAAATTCTGCTCAATGAAGTTGTTCAAATGGGCATTCACCACGCGGGCCGAGAGGACGGGATCGGTGGTCTCAAACGTCACGTCGAGCAAGCGGGAGTTCGGCACCCGCTTGACGCTTAAGCCGCCAAGAAATGCGCCCAGGGCAGGCGGCCGGCTCAGGCTGGCATCGCTGCCTGCGGGCTCGGGTTTGTCCGGTTTCTCGGGGCGGCCTCCAAATTGGGGAAGATGGTCGAGGCCCATGGATTTGACCGTTTGCATGGCCAGGGTTTCACTCTGGAGAATCTTGGATTGCGTGATGATGTAATCCTCCAGATCGAAGTAATCGGCCTCCTGCCCCGATTCGTTGAAGCGAAATGCGTTGGGAGTGTCGCGATCCACCTCCACTCTGGCCGTAGCTTCGTAGATGGGTTGCATGCGGAAGGTGGCAATAGTCACGATCGATACCACGGCGAGCAGGAAAAAAATGATCAGCCATTGGTGTTTCCGCAATACGAGCAGGTAGTCAAGCAGGTGCGGTTCCCGCGGCATCAGGTCCAGCGCGAGGAATGGGGAACGATTCTGGAGAGCTTCTGTCGGAGTGGTGTTAAAGCGCTCTCGAGGAGTTAGATTGTTTGTCTCTTCCATAAAATCTTCACTGGCTCCAGTGAATAAATCGGTTCGATATGGCCATTGCTGGACTAGATGTGGCCGGCAGCAATCAGCGCGACTCCTGAGGTGAGGCCCACGGCCACGTCGCCTGCGCGATGCAACGCCCTCAAACCGTTACTATCGGGCACAAAAAGGATGTCATTGGCTTGCATTTGAACATCTTGCGTCTTCAAACTCATGACCTTCTTCAAGTCAACTGGAACCTGGTCCCGCTTACCGGTATCGAGATTCTTTCGAAGGATGACCGCATTTCTCATCTTCGCCGTATTCGTCGTGCCACCCGCGAGAGATAGCATCTTCAGCATGGTCATGTGGTCCAGGTCATTTTGCAAGAGGAAACCGCCTGGGCGGCTTACCGCACCCACTACATAAATAATGCCGGCTCGGGGAACGGAGACAACATCGCCCCCGATGATGGGAATGTTGAAACGCGCATCACCGGATTCCAGAACGTCGGACATATTGATCGTAAAGATCTGAGGAGTCGATGGCGCCGAAGCATCCCCCGGATCTGCCGAATTGGAAACGTCCGGCACAGGACGTGTAACGATCACGGAGCTGCCAGCATCTTCCGCGATGCCACCAGCCTGCGACAGTGCCTGGAGGAGGGTTATCTTTCGCAGCGCTTGGATCACCATCGGGTTTCTGACTGCTCCGATCACCGTAATGGGTTGGCTGTGCTGTTCCTTCACAGACACACTAACCTGGGGTGTTGATACCAGTCCATTTGTCTGCAACAGCTCGGCAAGCTTGTCCTGCAGTTGAAAAGGCGTGAGCCCTCCGGCCCGGACCTTGGAAGGCATGAGCGGCAAGGAAATATAACCCGTTTCATTGACGCGAACGTCACGCGAAAGCTCAGGAACATCAAATACTTCGATTCCCAATAAATCACCGCTCCCGATGACGTAATCGCCCCCCTTCACATCCGATGCAAGCGCAAGCTGCGCGATACGATCATTGGTTTCAGACGCGACTACACTAATAGGTTTGGACAGCGACTCCGATGCCGGCGGCGATTTTTGTTGTTGAGAGAAAACCGATGGAACAGCCAGTAGAAGGAAAAGCGCCGTCCGGCTAGACAAGTAGAGCGCTGGGCGCAAAGCGCCATGCCATCTTTGATTCCTCAAGATAGGTACTCCCCCACGCGAGTGCCAT
This sequence comes from uncultured Acidobacteriota bacterium, assembly GCA_963813185.1. Lineage (GTDB taxonomy): Bacteria > Acidobacteriota > Terriglobia > Acidiferrales > UBA7541 > Palsa-360. The sequence continues at coordinate 20,786 of CAWEYA010000012.1, read as the reverse complement.
TATACAGACTCTTTTGCCCTGTCAAGGCTATTTGTTGATGAAAAGGTAGGTTGTTCCGGAACGGTACATCTTTCCGAGGCGATCCATCATTTCGTTAGGGGACTCGAGGCAATGCCGCTCGTTTCCGCATGGAGAAAAGGACTCAGTTTTCGAGCTTTAGAAACGGTCCGCAGCCTGAGTCCAATCTTAAAAGAGTTAGGAAAAATGGTTCAGTGCCCGCGCGGCAAAGGTAGAGCAGGGAAAACGGACGAGGCCAATGCAGATTGCAGCAAGAAGATCAGCGCGTTCGAAGGAATATGAAAATTGAAGTCCACACCCGCGTGCACCAGAAGCCCCAGGCAGGCAACCAGGGCGCCTGCATGATAGGCAAAGCTTCGCGGATCGCCTTCCACGTTGAGAATCTTCCAGGGCATCCAAAAAAGCATGACCAAAAAGACGAGCCCACAAAGGCCGCCGATAGCACCCGTTTCGGCAAGGGCCTCTGCGTAATCATTGTGGCTGTGATTTACGACCAGACCATCATATGCCGTCTCGTAAAGTGGAAAGACTTCCTGCAGGGTACCCATGCCCGTTCCCCAGATCCGGTGATCCTGAAAGATATGCAGACTATCGTGGAGCATTTCCGCCCGGCGCCCTTCGCTGGTTTCCAGTTTTTTATAAGAGGCGAATCGGTCCAGTGCGGCGCCGATTCCCAGCCACGAAACCAGTAGGGCAGCCAGAGTTAAAATTAAGGCGGCAGCTCCCAATATCTTTTTTTCTCTGCGGCGCGCAACGATCAAAATTGTGAGAAAAGCCACTTGCGCCACAAAGCTTATGATTCCGCCCCGTGAAGCGGACAGAAACAAGGCTCCGATCGGCAGCAAGGTGAAAAGGGTCAATAACGGCAATTGGTCGCGCCGTTCCGCGCCCAGGATTTGAATGGCCAGCCCGGGCGGTATGAGCAGCTCCATCAGGCCGGCAAAATGATTCCGGTTGACATAGGGACCAAAAGGGATGCCCCCGTACTGAAGTTCGCGCACCCAGTACAGTTTTCCGTTGAACGTAAAATGCTGCAGGATGGCGAATAGGGAAACCGCAAATCCGAGGCTCAACAAAAACCAGACGAAGTTTCGCCAGTGACTCCGGGTTCTGTACGCCTGCACGAAAAGAAAAAATAAGGCCAGCAGCGCCGAATATTTTAGCAGTTCGATTCGCGTCAAGAATGGAACCGCCGTGATGCCCAGAATCAACTGAAGCGCCGCCACCAGCCAAAAACCAAGCAGCGGCCACAGCAATGGGTTCCAAACCAATTTCAATTCGCCGTCCTTCAATGCCTTTGCGACCCAGATCAGCAGCAAAACAGCGGCTCCAATTTCAAGGACGGCTTCCGACCAAGGTTCCACCGCTCCGTGAGCGAGCACAGCGAAAGCCACCAAAGCACATATGCCGGTACGAATGAGGCTCAAGTTCATGATACGGTGAAGGCCGCCATCCTTGGAACTCCAGGTCGGGAACGATTATCCAGCATTTGGAAGCGATTCCCTCCGTCCTGAAATTGCCGGGCCGCAAGTTTGCATCGTGCGATCTTGTCTAATGCTTTCCCGGCCCAGGCGTCGCGTTACCGGCGGCGGCTGCCGGCACAATCGATAAATCGTCGATCCACACCGTGCCGCGAAGCTTGTTATCTAAACGCTCGCTCGGTCTGCGCGCGAGTCGAATGAGAATGACGTGCGATTGCGGCCCCGTTGTGAAATCAACTTGTTCGGGGGTCCACGGCAGGGTTCCCGTCTCATTCGGGGTAAGCACGTCCAAATGCTGCTGGTCTTTAGGATCCAGGATCTCAAATCGCATCCCGCTTTCGGACGAGATTTGATCCGTGCGAAGAAATCCCAGAAAACGATAGCGGGTGGCGGGTGAAACCAGAACATACTGAAATAAATCCTGGTACGCTAAATTCCTGGTGCCATCAAATATCAGTCGCGCGGAGCGGCTGCCGGAATGCTTCTCATTCATGTCGAAATCGAAGTCCGCACCCCCCACGTTTTTTTGCCGCCAGCCGAATCCGCCTCCGGAGACGTCCCTCTCAAATCCGCCATCGTAGACGAGTGAATTCCCCGCATAGGCGGGTGCGAAGCCTGGGTTCAAATCGACGGCTTGGCGCCAAACTGCTCCGGCTTCCTCGAATTTTTCCTTGTTAACCAGCATATCGGTGAGCACGTAAGCCCATTTCCATTCCGTGTGCGGATCTTTGGCGATCAGGCGGCGCCAAACCTCGAGCGACGCGGTGGGGTCCTGCGCATCGACCAGAAAGGCGAGCGCCTGCGAATAGGCCACAGGTGTGTCGGGCAAAACCTGATCGAGCAGAAGGTGGATATCCGGGTCGCTATGCCAGACTCGAGACACCGCAAGCGGAATCAGACTTGCGTCCACAGCCAAGGCGCGGTGAATTTCAGAGTACGCTTCGGGTAAACGGTTCTGGCGAAGAAGAAAATTCCCATATTTCCAGGAAACTTCGGCGGAAATCGGGTAGGCAGCCTGGGCGGCTCGGAAGTTCGTGTCCGCTTCGCCCATGTTCCCCGCCATTTCGAGCGCGCCCGCGAGATCGAGCTTGTAATAAGGCGAGGCCGCATTGAGCTGAATCGCGCGCCGGTAATAGGAAATGGCCAGGGGAATGTCCGCGTTATCGAAATCGAGCTGGCGGAAACGCGCCAATTTGTACCAGATCTCCGCGTTCTCCGGCTCGATGCGAGAGGCGCGTTCCCAATTTTTGAAGTCTGATGATACTGCGTAGTGGTTCGCCAGCGCATGTTTGCCGCCCGCGCAACAGAACCATGCCGCGGCCACAATCACCGTGACAGCAACAGTCCACCGCCGGGCAGGATTGGCAGTTCCTTCACGCATGCGCGGATAATTTGCTACGAAAGCCCGGCCATGCGCAACTGAAAACCGAGGAAAGGAAGGAGCCATAGCGCATGAGACAACAGATTATCGCGGAGTAACGGGGCGGCAGGCGTGAACTAGCGACGCCGCGCAGCGGTGGCGGCCGATTCCATTTCGACGATCGCTTGCTTCGCCGGTGAAACTCGAGACGGCTGGCGCGCGGCATCATGAAAATTCACATTTCCCTTTTCCCATCGAAACCACCCCGCCAGGGCGGTTCGGGGAACAACGCCCTTGCGAGTCAGTTGAATCAAATCCCCGTTCCTCCTGGCGTTCGTCTCATTCCTTGCCGGATGCTGCACGGATGATTTATTGAGCTCAAGTTGCGTCCGCCGAATTTCCTGCGCCGGCTCTCTTACCCCAGTTTCGTTAGTCACCGGCGCTTCAGCCCGGATCCATATTCCCTCAGAAGTCTCCATGGCCGGACCAACATGTAAAGCGGACTGAGCCAACGAGGCAAGCGCACGGTCTGGCGGTCGCTCTCGGTCGGGCTCATGGCCAGGCGCAAAGTGTGGCGCAGCGCCGGTCCGATTCCATCGCGCAAGCGAAACCGGAACAGTGCGCGGGGCAATACGCCCGCGCCGGGATCCGAAACGCCCGCGTATTGATGATACACTTTTTCCGCCAGGCCTCGAACCGCGCGGTCCCGGCTAATCTCTTCCAGCAATCGCCTCGGCAAGGGAGCATCAAACAAGTCGTGAGCCAGGTAGAGCCCCAAAAAGACCACGCGAGTGGATTCCATTTTCGCCGCGATCCTCACGAGCAACGTCCAATCCACTTCCCGAACCGCCGCCAACTTAGCGATGTCGAGCACCCAACCCAGCCGTTCCCAAAAATGTTTCGCGCCATGGACGGACAACATCACCAGCGTGTCCTCGATCGAAAAAGTGCGAAGCCGCTGGCCGCCGATTTCGACGGTCATCAGTCTGCCGGTCAAATCCTGTAAGTCGAGGGGAGTTGGAAAATACCGCAGGGTCCGCTCGGTGTGAATTTCAACCATAATTTTTTGTGGATGCGATAGGAACATGTATTGGCCCGGCGCAAATCCATCCTGCCCCGCATGCGCTTCCCGCGGATCGAACTGCGGACGATAACCCGCTGACTTCAGCGTTGCGACCGTGTCCGGAATGTATTTTTGTTCGACGATAAAATCCAGATCCGAATACTCGCGGCGAATAAAGCTTCCATACGCAACCCAGGCAAGCACGGGCCCCTTGTAGGGAATAACCGGGAATGGGGCGGCCTCGAATATTTGATGCAATCGGAGCAATTCATGCAGTAGAGCCATTCCGGCGGCCGTGGAACGCACCGTCGCCTGGCGCAGGACATTCAATTGTTCGGATGAAATCAAGTCTCCCGCCGCGCCCGCGATAATCTCATAGACGGCTGGAGACAAGCGGTGCCGGTCGGCAATTGCCAAAACATCGGGCCAATTCAGCCCATTCCGTATGAGCAGACGAACGCGCTCCTTGGCCGCTGGATCGAGCAGCGCGCGTCCGCAGCACAGATTGATTTCCAATTCTGGGCGCGCCGCGCCAGCGCAAGTTCGCCAGCTCCTTACTTCCGTCATGGCTCTCATTCTCGCGCCTTTTCAAATTTGCCGCCAAATTTTTGTCAAAGGAAAACTCAAAAGGAAGCACAACCGGAATCGTGATTCAATTTCCCTGGCGCGCTCGGGAATCACGGGGAAGAGTCGCCAGCCTGTCGGGTATTCTCATTGGAAATCGCGCCAGCGAAAGTGAGTGCTTGTTCCCATCTTGCAAATCGTTGCGGATACTCGGCGGTCATGCGCCGCGCAATCTCTTCGAGTGAAGCGCGCCCGTCCATCAGCTCCAGAGCCCTCCGGCGCATGAGGCCCTCTTCCGAGAGCTGTGGAATATACTTGGACGATCTCTTGAGGAGCTTGGCCGGAGACAGCACGGCTCCTTGCAATAGCGACTGGTCAAATTCGATCGCTATTTTTCCCGTTTGGCCGGGAGTGCCAATTTGAGTGATCCAGCGCCAGAAATAGTCATCCTCCAGCGCCTTCGCTTGAAGTTGAACTTGGACTGTTTGGCCCGCCACGAGTGTCACAGGTTCTTGCCAGGGAAGAAACATCGAGCCATAAATGCCTGCGGGAGAATTGGGGTTGTTCGAAAAACCGATGCCCTCGGCCAGGTCCGCATCGAACCAAATTGCAATCCCGTGCCCAATCCCGTCTCGTTTCACGGTCCACGTCAACTTGCCTTCCACGTCGGGATCTTCAACGCGCGTGTAGTCCAAGACCGCCCACAGCTCGGGTTGGGTCATGAGTACCGCCGATGACTCCAGCATTTTGTAAATCTCGTTCACGGCTTTCCGGCGGGCCGGGCTCAGATCCTGGCCGGGCAATTCGTGTTCCCACGCGCCGACAATTAGGGAATAGCGTTTCGGAGCTTGCACCACCGCGGCCCGAACCCGGTCTTCTCGTCCGATCAATGTTCCGCCCGGGGCAAGGAAGCGCAGCCGGGCGTCCGCGATGGCAGGAATATGATGCGCGTAGAAAGGCAGCACGCCGCGCAGATCCGAGACGATGACGTCCGCGCGTTCGGGGATCGTTACGTTTGTGGAGACGTCCTCAAAGAATTCAATCTTTTCGACAACTTGGTTGGCCGCCGCGATTTCCCGCGCCAACTGAATAATTTCACCTGGTTCAATCGCATAGACGCGCTTGGCGCCCAATTGACAAGCCAGAACGGCCATGATCCCAGGGCCCGTGCCGATGTCCATGACGACAGCACCCGGGCGGATCACGGCCCGAAGCGCATCCATATAGGCCCCGATGCGAATGCGGTCAGAAATCATTTTCCCGTAACTGGATAAGCTATAGGGTTCTACCTTCATGGTTGACGGATTATAACAGGGCACCTTCTACTTCACTATTTGAATGCCCTGGCGGAAAGGCTAAGACGATTAGATAGACGAAGATAGGAAGCGGGCAGCGGAACCGTTCAAAGTCTATCGGAAACGGATAGATCGAAGCCTCGGCTGGTCCATTGGATTCCCAGTGCTGCTCGCTCTTCGGGAAGCTGCGCAATGCCTTCCACCAGGGCAGGCAATTCTCGCAAGAGGTGCGTACTATAACCTGCCATGTTCACGCGATTGAAGAAATTGTAGTTCACCGTGATCGATTTTTCCAGGCACACCGCGTGATGCCACCAACAGGACGGAATAAAGAGCAGTTCGCCCGGCTCGAGAGTGCATTCATGAGCGGTCACATTTTTCAGCAGCGGAAATTTCTCCCAGTCTGGAGCGTCCACATTTACTTTTCCCTCATAAAGCGCGGCTGAATCCGCGGGGGAGAAAAGCACACACCGCTTTCTGCCGACAACTTGAGCTAAATAGGCGTGCGAGTCCAGGAAATCGTAGTGCAGGCCGATTTGCGAATTCTTTGGGCCGATCATGACTCCGGCAATGAAATTTCTCGTCCCTCCATCCATAATCCTTCGGAAAGTCGCCGGCAAAAGGGGCAGCAAATCCTCGACGAATTTCGAGCTGATCTCGACATCCTCCAGCAGCTCGGGGTGCGGGGCAAACACATTCCAGGCAAGATACAAAGGATACTTGGAAGCCTCCGCGGGACCCGGAGACGGGTGCAATGTTTCTCTGTCGAGCCACAAACCTGGCGCCGGCCCTCCCGGGGCGTCGAGGTATGCGATTTAGTCTTTCAGCTTCATGAGTTTCACAAACCTCGTTCCGCCCGGACTCAGCCAGGTTCTGGGGGTAACGCCGTCGGAGCCGTAGCGTGTCTTGAACAGTTCAAAACTCCAACGAGCTAGAGCAGGCCAGGAAGCGATGGCGTCCGTGAGGATTGCGGGCTTGCCGAGTCCTGTGAGGAAGCGTTGGTGAAAGGTTTCCTGTGTCAACCCGCTGGCGCGTTCGATGGGTTGGTACCTCAAGCATGCAGTCGCTGGAATCATGAATCGGTCGGTTCGCGCTTGGGACTCATCTTATGGCACGAAAGCGCCGGCTGTCCACAGTTCGGCCAGCCGGTCTACACATTGCCGGGGGCGTGGGGATTTTCAATCCGATCCATGTGCCGCTCTCGCCTCGCCGGAAAACGCAACCAGCTTGGCGTCGGCCGCGATGCTTTCACAAAGGGCGAAAACCTGGGAGGGGTCGGCAGCGGGCCTTACGCGCCGCACTGGCACGCCCGCTAGCAACCGGCTGAGGACATCGAACTCGCGCACCCGCATACCGTTGTCGAGAAGATAGTTCACGTAGGTATTGGCGGCGAGCGTGATCAGCGTCTCGCCTCCAACCATGTCCTCGATCACGGGCTCGGTCAGCCCCGCCTGGCGTTCACCGAGAATATAGATCGCACCCAAGGGCAGCGGGTTGGATTGGAAGTGGTTTCCGTCGTGATCGAGCGGCAAATATCGTTTGCCCCAGGTCGGCGTGATCCGCGGCAGGACATCCTCGGCTCCGAACAGAGTACGAACCGAATCCGGCCACAGGTTGATGCGTGGATAACCCGGCTGGACCAGAAAGCGATCGCCCAGATCGGCAAGAACTGCTACATCATCCGCCAGGACGGAATACCCCCGGAGCGCAAAGGCCGCCGCGGTGGTTGATTTCCCCGCTCCTGCCAAGCCAAACAGCGCTATGGCCCGATCTTCGAGCGCGATGGCGCTGGCGTGCAGGCAAGTTACGCCTCGAAGTTGGAGCGCAAAGGCAATTACGGGGCCCACCAGATAAGTGCAAGCATCTTCAAGCGTGTAATTCTCCGGCCAGGATGCGGAGATGTTGCGGCCCATGCTATCAATCGTGAAGCGGGCTCCATCGCAGTAGAAGAAACCATAGGACGTGCCACTTTCAAGCAGGACTACCCGCAAGGTGGTGTGTCCCTTCTCATCGAGGTTTGAACTGTTGTAAAGGACCTTGTCTGTAGACGCGGGAGTTGCCGGCGGAATTACAGATCCGTCGTTCAGGCGGACCCGTACGTCCACTCCTTGAGTAACGGATTGAACAGGAAGCCCGGGAAGAGGGACGTCAACTTCAATCCGCAAACCGTATACCAGGTGGATTACGGACAAAAATTCCTCAGACAGCGATCAAGTCTTCCTTGGTGGCACGCCGTCAACAGTCATTCCGACCGTGTTCGTGCCCTGCGTCAAGATTCGAATATCGCCATACACCCGGAGGCTCGGCTCTTGATATGGCTTCTTACCCGTCAATGGTTTTTGTTCACTCAAGACAGACCTCCCAAGCACCATAGTTCTTACCTTATTGAGTGCGTTCACGCAACCAAAAATTCAGACTCAGCGGCCGCAGGTGGGTCCATGCAGTCCAGCCGTCAGTTTCTCCACTGACCGCCGGTATGCGATCCCGAATCACGTACCGCGCAAGTTCGGGACCCGATTCAAAATGGTCCACCCACGTGGATTCCGGGCGCTCGAGGAGTGCTATCAGTGGGTCGGACTGTAGGGGTGACTTACGACGCAGACGTATGGCATCCGGTAGGACGCCGCGACCCGCCTCCCTCAGCAATTGCTTATCGCAGCACCAAGGGAGCCTTGGCAGCGCGAGCAGGAAATCTACCAAACGCAGATCGAAAAAGGGAAAGCGGGCCTCGACAGGGATCCGCGTCAAACCAGCGTCAAACTCTTCAAACATATTCGGCCACGTCGAATCAACAAGCGCGGCATGAGCCTCCGGGCGAAAAGCCCCCTCCGGTGTCTTCGCCTGGCTCCAAGATTCCCAGCGATCACGTAAACCAAGCCGTTTTTCCAGGTCTTCCGCCAGCCATTCCGGATACCTGGGAGCCTGCTTTTCGGAGGGAAACAGCAACCTCCAGCGCCTGCGGAGATAGAGGCGCGACAGTCTTCTTTCCGCGGTGAAGTATCGGGCGGCGTCGCCAAGGGCACGGCCGAACTGCCTCTTGGCTAACAGCTGGCGGAAGTGGACCGAGATTCTGGCCGAGAATACGGGATCCCCGCCGTCCCCAGTGAGAACCACGCGGCTATGGGCAGCGACTTGGCGCAAATGACTCAGCGCCGCATGCGCAAGGACTGAATGCGTGGGCTCCGGGGATGAACTTCTCGGTTGATCGGCTCGATCAAACAGTCGGCACTCATCGTTCACCATGAACTGGATGGGAATCTTGAGCGCGTCCGCGACCAGTTTGGCATAATGGCGCTCTTCATGCGGAATCAGACTGTCGTAAACCTCGGTGAAAGCGCGCAGTCCGCAGGCCCTTCCATTGCCAGCGGAAACTCGCCGGGCGCTGGCCGCCACGGTTGAGGAATCCAATCCACCGCTCATCAGCACGCCGGCGGTCTCCGTGCGCAATCGATCCCCAACGGCGGTGTCAACCAAATCGAGGAACCGCTCGACGTATTCTTCGTTCCGGGAATAGTGAATGGGCGCAGTAACGGACAGCTCCCAATAGCGCCGGGTGGAAAGCGTTCCCTGCTCAAACGTCAATCGGTGCGCCGGCGGCAGTCTCTGAATGTCCGCAAAAGTCGTCGTCGCGGGATCCTGATTGGAATCGAACAGTAGAAAATCGGCGATGGCCGAATCGTTGAGCCGATCGGAAACCGCGGGATGCTTCCGGAGGCAGTTGAGCGTGTTGCTGAAAACAATCGATGAGCCAATGCGGGAATAGTAAAGCAGCTTGACGCCGAAATGGTCGCGGGCGCAAAACAGACGCCGCTTTGCCGCATCCCAAATCGCAAACGAAAAATCACCCAACAATTGTTCAACACAAGCATCGCCCCAGGTATCGTAGGCATGGAGGATCAGTTCGGCATCGGAAGAGAGCAAGGTGAGAGAGTGCGCAGCGCGGCTATTCGACTTCAATTTGCCAATCAGCTCGTCGCGCGCGTCGATCCGGGTATCCGCAACAATCCATAGGCGGCGATCGAGTTGGGCGGGTTGTCTCTCCGGCAGAGTCCCTCTTGAGATTTGCAGCAGCGAGTGTCCAAGTCCCACCGGGCCGTCGCACCAGAATTCCTGCGCATCCGGCCCGCGAAAAGAAAGGAAATTTGTCAAGTCCAGCAACAATTGAGGATCCGCGGGAGCGCCATCAAAATTCACAATTCCGACATAGCCGCTCACCGCTGCACCCACGAAAATTGTCTACACATGGCGTCCTGAGGCAAGAGAAACTGTCTGCTCTGGATCATCTCCGCAGGAGTAGAATATCATGTTCACATTTTATCGACAGCTCGGATGGCAAAGCCGGGCAAGAAGCGCAGGTTTTGATTTAACGCGAATTCGAGGTTTCCGGAGGACGGGATGACGGACCGCGCGGATCAAGACGCAGTAGGAATGGAAGCAGCCCAGCCTTCAAATAGTCAGCTTTATCCGTGGCCCGACTCGATTTGGCTGTCAAAGTATGAGGAAGCCAAAGCCATAATCCGGTCGGTGCGGCCGGACGCGCTCCCGGCATTCGTTGATGCGTTTCGTATTTCGCATACGCGGGCGGATTTCAAGGTGAAATTCCTCGAACAGCCGTTTGAAGAGGCCACTCTTGCCGAAATCAGACGCGTCACGGCTTCGTTACGGCCAACAGACCTGGAACTGCACGAGGCCCGGCAATTTGGGCGCTTCGTGGTGCACGATCATCCCTTTTTTACAGAACTACAGCGACAAACGGTTCCGTGGATAAGCAAAGCCGTAGGAGAGCAAATCGAGGCGGGTTATAACTTCCTCAGTTTATACACTTCGAAGGGAGTTTGCGCCGTGCACATGGACGCACCACGCGCAAAATGGACTCTGGACCTCTGCGTCGATCAAGGAGCTCCCTGGCCGATCTATCTTAGCGAGGTGCAACCCTGGCCGGACTCCGTGGCAGAGGCATACAGGAAGGAAGGCTGGGAGAATAATATCAAGCAAACCCGGTCACTCAAGTTTACTCCGTACACTATGCAGCCGGGACAGGCCGTCATCTTTTCCGGGAGTAGTCAATGGCACTATCGCGACCCCATGCCGAAAGCAAGCGGAAAGCAATTCTGCACGCTGTTATTTTTCCATTATATTCCGAAAGGCGCCGCTGAACTTGTCAGAGCAAAAAACTGGGCGCGATTGTTTGGCATACCGGAACTCAGCGGATTGTCCGACGAGCCGGAGCAGGCGCTCAAACCCGCTCACGGTGAATCCGCCTTGCCGGCTGGGTGCGACTCCGCTGCCGCCGCGACGATGGGTGCGTCGAAGCGCGCATAGTGCTGATGGACTTCCGCGCCGTCATTCAATACTTGCCCGTCCAATTCGACCCATGCATGCGCCTCGAATTTCCCGCCTTCCTTGCGTGCGCCAATACGCAGCTCAGGATCGACGCCTTCGTGGCGCAACAGCCACCAAAGCGTCATCGAACGCTCCAGGCAATTGGGACTGGCCGGGCCGTGCAGTTCGACGGAACGAACGGCGCGCGCGGCGCGCAGGGCCGTCTCCCGTTGCAAGTCAGCCGGCAAAGACTGGGGAGCCGGCGCCGGCCGCGAAAATTTCTCGATGAGTTGCTTCCACCGCCGGAAGCCGAACAAACGCAGTCCGATCTCGGTCAAAGGCAAAATGAGCGCGGCGCGCAGAATCAGCCTGCGATCTTCGGGCGGGCGCCTTCGGTATCTGCGCCATTTTCCCGGCCTTGGTTCATTCTCTTCGTTCATCGATCTCTCGTAAAGCTCTCATCGGACTTGCCGGAATTCATGTGCGCGTTGGAAGGTAGCAGATTTCGCGGAGGATTCCGTCACTTAGGCCAGGAGCGATGAAATTTGCTGAAACGTCTTCTTCGCGCGCTTCTGAAAAATGATCGCTTCATTTTAGATCGAGAGAGCGCTTCAGAAAAAGCGAAAGCCGGTTAGTCGCCGGATCCATCCTTCACCTCGATCAAACCTTCGGCGAGAAGTTTTTCGAGAAGGTCGACCAAGTCGCGGGCGCAGCGTTCCGGCTCGACGTCATATTCGCTGGTGATCGCGTTTTGAATTTCGGCGACCGCGCGTGGTTCCTGCATGAGGTTCCAGATTCGCGCCCCGACCGGATCGAGACCGTAGTAAACGCCGTTCTTGATATTCAGGATCGCGGCTTCCCCGGCAAGGTCGCAGGATACCTGGTCTTTGGCCGCTACGACGACAGAACGATCGGAAATCGTTGCGCTCATACTTGTTCTCCCTTTCCTTTGAAATCCAGAGGGGGGCTGTGCCAGAGAGTTCGCGCGCCGGGCTGCGTTCGAATCCCTCAAGCAGGCCGCTTTGATTGCGGCGGCGCCTGCCAACACCCGGGATTGTAGCGGCTTGGGGGGTCTAACGGCAACATCACTCAGCTGCCGCGTGATGTTAGTCGACCGATGGGTCTTGTTTCACACGTTTCGAAAGGATATAACGGCGGTTCGTGAAAAACTCCGCGCTCAGCCTCGAAAATGTTGAAAAGTATTTTCCTCCCGCGGCTTCCGGATGGCGGGCGCTGCTACATCCCGTCTCCCGGCTGACGGTCCCCGCCTTGCGCGGCATTTCGTTCGAAGTCAAGCCGGGCGAGGTCCTGGCTTTGGTCGGGGCCAATGGAGCGGGAAAATCAACGCTCCTGCGAATCCTCACCACGCTCTTGATTCCTACTCGCGGGCGCGCCCAGGTCTGCGGTTTTGATGTCGCCCGCGAGCCTGCCAAGGTCCGCCTACGGATCGGCTATCACACCGGCGGGGATGCCTGCTTTTATTCGCGACTTAGCGCGAAAGAAAACCTCATGCTGTTTGCCGTACTCAATAACATTTCAGAAGACGAGGCATCGAAACGGATTGCGGAAATCACCGGCCCGTTTGGCCTCGGCGAGTTGCTCGACCGCCAGGTGCGCACGCTCTCCACGGGAAACGTTCACAGGCTGGGCTTGGCGCGCGCCATGCTTCACCGGCCTTCGATCTTGATTCTTGATGAACCCACGCGCAGCCTGGATCCTCTGGCGGCCGCGGAATTCCGCAGATTCCTGCTGCGGGACATTGTTGGCGCGCACGGCACGACGATGATTTTCGCTTCGCATACGCTGGCCGAGGTCGAACAGCTCGCCGGCAGGGTTGCGGTGCTGGACAACGGGCTCATGCTCGCCTGCGACACCTTGGCCGGTCTCAAATCCGCGACCGGCGCCGAAACTCTGGAGGAATCGCTGGAAATCCTGACTCGCCGGGCGTCACGGGAAGCACCATGAAGCACTCGCCGCAATTTACCCTGACCCTCCGGAAACTGGCGCTTTTGTTTCGCCGGGACTTTGCGGTGGCGCGCAGCTATCGCGCCGCGTTTGGGATTGAGATTTTCCAGGCGTTGTTCGAGTCCGCCGGTTTTTACTTTCTCTCCCGGTTTGTGGAAAGCCCGAAACTCCAGAGGTCGCTCCCGCCCGGCGCGAACTATTTCTCCTTCGCACTGGTGGGAATCGCTTTCTTCGATTACTTGAGCGTCGCGCTCAGCACTTTTGACGCCAGCCTGCAAGAAGCGCGGCAAAACGGCACGCTCGAAAATCTGCTGGTGACGCAGACGTCCCTCCCGGTGATCCTGGCCGGATCAAGCCTGTATCCGTTCGTGTTGCTTTCGTTGCGCACGGCGATCTATATCGCCTGGGGCGCGCTGCTGTTCGGCTTCCCCTTGCAGGGAGCCAATTGGCTGGGCGCATTGCTGGTGCTGGGGGCGTCCGTTCTGGCGTTTTCGGGGCTGGGCATCCTGAGCGCGAGCTATTTGCTGATCTTCAAGCGCGGCAATCCGTTCCATTGGGCCATCCTTGGCCTTTCCTCCATGCTGGGAGGAATGTTGTATCCGGTTTCCGTCCTACCGGTGTGGCTGCAATACGTGGCGCGGCTCATTCCGGTTACGTACTCCCTGGAAGGAATGCGGGCGGCGATTCTGGGCCATGCCTCCCTGCGCGAATTGCTGCCGTCGATCGCGGGTTTATTATTGTTCGCTGCCTTTCTTCTGCCCGTCTCTTTCGCGATTTTCTCTTGGGCACTGCGGCGAACGAAGATGACCGGGACGCTCACCCATTTCTAACTCTGATTTTTCAGTCCAATCTTGATCAGCGTGACACAAACCCTTTGAATATCAAGGAGCACCGTGCGTTCTGTCGCGCCGGGGTCTCGCCGTCGATTACTCTGGCCTTCACACGGCGCAAAATCGCCGGTGGGACGCCGGCGCAACGTCCGGGTGGTTGACAAGTCTCGACATCAACTGTACAGTTCAATTTATTGAACTGGGGAGTTCCCTCGATGCCTAGAGCCGCGAAGAATGCAACCATCGTTGTTTCTGCCTTACACGCTCGCACAAACTTCGGCAGGCTTCTGCGCCAGATTGATGAGGAGCGCCGTTCACTTGTGATCGAGAAGCGCGGCACGCCGAGGGCGATCCTTTTGAGCATTCGCGACTACGTGCGCCTTGCCGCGCCCGAGCCCGAGATCCTGAAAGCCATTGGCGAGGAATCAAAACGCAAGGGGACGGACGCACTCTCCTCGCGCCAAATTGACCGGATCATCGAAGCGGCGCGCGCTAAGAAATCAAAGCGCTGATGCTTTCGCTGCGGCTGGTCCTGGACACGAATATCATCGTTTCCGCGGCGCTCAGGCCGGACGGATTGCAGCGTACCGTGCTTTTACTGGCAATGACGCGCCCCGCGCGGCTATTTGTATCGCCGCCCATTCTTTCGGAATATCGAATGGTCTTATCGCGCCCCGAACTCAAGATTCGCAAAGGCTTGCGGCAACAATTTTTCCAGCGAATCAAAGACAACTCTCGCTTGGTTTCTCCCTCACGCCAAATTCGAGTGACGCGCGATCCTGATGACAACATTTTCCTGGAATGCGCGGATGCGGCACGCGCCGATTTTCTCGTGACGGGCAACCTGCGCCATTTCCCAAGGTTCTGGAAACAAACTAAAATCGTTACTTCCCGCGAATTCATCACCTTGATAGCCCCGCATCTGGTCCCGTAAAGAGCGTCACCTTACATGAAGCCATCACCTAAATGAAACGCCAACCGAATTCAATGGGCCACCAGGGGCTAAAGCCCTGTATTTCTTCGTGTCATGATGTCGCGGCTGAAGCCGCGACGCACAAATCTCATTTATGAGATGGGTTCATTCCAACCTTGGATAAACATGCAGTGTCTCGCAGATTTTGGTAGGGCCGGCGTCTCGCCGGCCTTTTTCCAATGTGGGAAGATCAGAAAAATCACCGGCAAGATGCTGGAGCTACCGCACACTATCTTCACTCGGCTATTCAGCTACAACAATTCTAATTCCTGTTGGGAAGTCCAAGCCGGGAACTAAGGGTGTTCAATTGAGAGAGCGCAGACTTCCGTTTCGCGGTGGAGTTTGTAATGGGGCTTGTTTTGGAGTAAATGAAAATGCGCGATGGGGCCGGTTTGCCGGACCCATCGCGCATTCCATGCAAGAGAGGTTTTACTTCTTCTTCGACTTGGGAGGCGCCTCGCCAACCTTCGTGGTGATCCCGACGCCCATGGCCTGCAGGGATTCCAGACCTTGCTTGGCCTGCGCGCCGATCGGCCCGTTCGGATCGAGGTCGATCGCGTGCTGATAGGCTTCCACTGTGCCCGGCTGCATCACGGGAGTGATTTTGTCGCCCTCGGTCTTGAATTCCATGGTGTTGACCATGGCGATCCCCAGAAGCAGCCAAGCCGTCGCGTTTTTCGGATCGAGCGTGGTGGCCTTTTGCAGCGGCTCGATGGATTCCTTCATGCGGTTTGAGTTATACAGCACGGTTCCGAAATTGCGCCACGCCAACGCGGCATCCGTCGGATTCAGATCGACATATTTTTGATAAGCGGCTCGGGCATCATCCACTTTCCCGAGTTTCGCCAGGTCATTCCCGAGGTTGTTATAATTGGCGGCAACGTCCGGCTTCAATGCAATGGCTTTCTGGTAAGTGTCCGAAGCCTCTTGCCACTTGCCCATGCTCTCGTAAGCTTCACCCAACCGGGACAAAACGATGGGGCGGTTTGGATCATCCGCCTTCTCCAAATCCAGGGCAGCGGAGAGCTCCGTGACAGCGGTGCCTCCCGCCTGGGTAATCTGGGCCTTCACGGGATCCTGCTGGTCTTTCGGAGTCTGCGCCAGTTTCGTCTGGGCGGCTTTCATTTGATCGATCGCCGCAATGCCGGCATCGTAGTGGGTCTTCAGCGCCTGAAACTGCACCTCCGCCTCTTGACGCTTCCTTTCGGCCTCGACGGCGGCGAGTTTGCCCTGTTCCTGAAGTTCTTTCAAATTGATGTCGAAAGTAGGAGAAGTGCCAGCCGTAAGCTTCAAGCCCGTCTGGTAAAGAAGCATATCTTTCTGGTCTTTGTCTTTGGCCTTCAGGTCGACGTTGTAGGTTCCACCCGCCAAGCCAGGCGCCGAGTAATGGCCCTTGGCATCGGTGGTAACGTCCATTTCTTTATTGGTTTCAATGCTTTTGATAGCAAGTGTAACGTCGGGGTAGGGTTTGCCGGTCAAATCCAATACCGTCCCCGACAACGTGGCATTCTGCGCATAGGCGGCAGGTGCCATCCATACCGCCAGCGGTCCGGCGAGCAGCGCGAACAAGGCTGCCATCCTGATTGCTTTGATTCGGTTCATGATCTTCACTGCCTCCTAGCAACGCAGATCCGCGCGGGGAGTTGCCCGCACGGTTCGATATTATCTCTCAACTCGGACCCGATAGGCGATAGGATCGCCGATCCCTGATTCGGCAAATGCACTGAGCCTCAGGCGGCAACTATCGCACGCGCCGCAGGCCGCATCTTCAAACTGGTAGCAGGACCAGGTTCGATCCAGCGGCGCGCCCAATTCCATGCCCCGCTTTACGATTTCCCATTTTCTCATACCTATGACCGGAGTAACAATTTCGATATGAGTTTCGGGGCGCGTTCCTTCCCGCACCAGCTGCTGAAAGACGCGGTAATATTCCGGCCGGCAGTCCGGGTAACCGGAACTGTCTTCCGCGACCGCGCCAATATAAACCGCCGTAGCCCCAATGACCTCCGCCCAGCTTACCGCAACTGCAAGGAAATGCGCGTTACGAAATGGGACGTATGTGGGGGGAATTTCGTTCCCTCCAATTGGCGCTCCTGTTGGCCCCTCCGGCACGGCGATGCGGGCGTCGGTCAGGGCTGAGCCGCCGATTTGAGCGAAGTGGTCCAACTGGACCACCAGGCGCTGGCGCACGCCGTAAAAATCGGCGATTTCGTCAAACGCTTGCCGCTCTCGCCGCTCGGTGCGCTGGCCGTAGCTCGCGTGCACCAGGGCCAGGTCATGCGTCTCGCGCGCAATCGAGGCCGTGACGCAGGAGTCCATCCCTCCGCTCAACAGGACTACTGCCTTGGGTCTCTGACTCATGGCTTGAACAAACGATTCCCTCTCTTGTTGGATGCGATTCTGAACCTCGAAGTCTATACGCCGCGAGTGGCCGGATGCCAGATGAATTTATGAATCTGCAGTCCTAGCCGTACCGGCAGACCGTCCGCCAAAATCCACTCGGCTAGGTCCTGGGCATTCATGCCCGGCCAGGCGCCCTCGGGGTCGGCGTGCACCGGAGAAAATATCACTTGATGGACGCGCCGCGCCAGGCCGTGCTGCGCCGAAAAATCGCGCGCGAACTCATAATCGCGGCGGCCGGAGATCACGAATTTGATTTCGTCCTTGCAGTCGAGCGCCTGCAAATTTTCCATTTGGAACGTGTCCGGTTCCCCGGAGTCAGGGCATTTGACGTCCACTATTTTGATGACGTCGCGCGGAAGCGCGGCCACCGGGCGCTCACCGCTGGTTTCCACCATGACGCGATAGCCGATGTCCAAAAGTTTTTGAGACAGCGGGATCACTTCCGGCTGAAGCAGAGGCTCGCCTCCGGTCAATTCGACGAGCGAAAGTTTCGGCGGAATCTCCGCATCTCCCGGATGCTTGTGCGCCGAAACGGTAGACAACTCTTCCACGCGCGCTAAGACTTCTTCGACGCTCATTTTCGTTCCGCCGTGAAACGCGTAAGCAGTGTCGCACCACGTGCAGCGCAGGTTGCATCCGGTAAGCCGGACGAAAATGCAGGGCAGGCCCGCCCGGGTGCCTTCGCCCTGTATGGAACGGAAAATCTCCGTGATCGTCATGATGGCGCTACCGGCTCCCGCGCGGGGCTTTACGGCGCTGGCGTCTCTGCACCAGAATCACCGCCGCAATGATCACCACGGCCGCGCCTAAAGAACGGAATGGCTCCAGCCTGAAGCCGAGCCAATGAAACATGAAAATGTAGCCCAGGCCCACGGCAACGGCCGGCAGGATGATGATAAGGAAAGAGCGGTTCATGGCAAAAATTATCCAATCAAGGCCAGTACGTCGCCGAAGTCGTGTCCGTCTCCCAGACCGTGACGCGGGAGATGCGCGCGCCCTTGGGCATTGCGCTCATCTGCCGCGAGGTCTCTTCATAAAAAAACTTGGCTAGATTTTCGGCTGAGGGATTGATCACGTCGAAGGGCGCCTGATCGTTCAGGAACTTGTGGTCCACTCCCTCAACGATGTCGCGGATCACGCGCTTCAGATGAGTGAAATCATACAGCAGGCCGATGGAATCGAGGCCGGACCCTTCGAGAATGATTCGCACTTTGTAATTGTGTCCGTGCGGATTTTCGCATTTCCCCTTGTAACCGCGCAGGGCATGGCCCGCGGAAAAAGTTTCGTCAACGCTGATTTGAAACATCACCTTCCCCTGGAAATCTCATCAAAAATGAGCGAAACAATTCGACCGTCAGAGTGGCGCATGCTTCAGCTTGCGGGGTTAAGTCTTGCAAGTCCTAAACCCCGCAAGCTGAAGCATGCGCCACTAATATCCGCACCACGCGGCTTTGCGGAATGGCGATCATTGCGGGCCAGCCCTATTTCTGCATGAACCGTTCGACTGCGGCGATGTCCCTGGTGGTCGCGTATGCCGGAAGCGATTCCGTGAAGATTTTACCATACTGCATGCGCTGGATGCGGTTGTCGAGAATGGCCAGCACGCCGCGGTCGGTGCGCGAGCGGATCAACCGCCCGAAGCCCTGCTTGAGCGCCAGAACCGCTTCGGGCACTTGGTATTCGGCGAAGGCGTTGCGGCCGTCCTCCTGCAGCGCCTTGACGCGCGCCGCGACGATGGGGTCCGAAGGCACGGCGAACGGCAGCCGGTCCACGATCACGCAGGAAAGCTGCTCGCCGCGAACGTCCACGCCCTGCCAGAAGCTCGAAGTGGCGAAGAGCACCGCGCCTTCCGTGTTCCGGAATTTTTCGAGCAGCGCAGTGCGCGGCGCCGAGCCCTGGATCAGCAAAGGAAAGCGCACGCGCGTGCGCACGCGCTCGTACAAATCGTTCAGCTGGCTGTAGCTGGTGAACAGGCAGAATGCGCGCCCGCGCGTGATCTCGAGCAGCCGGACAATTTCTTGTGCCGCGCGCTCCGGAAACGCCGCGTCGCGCACGTCGGGCAGCGTCGCGGGAATGTAGAACAGCGCCTGTTCGGAAAAGTCGAATTCCGAGGGCAGGACGCGCTCGCCGGCCAGGGTGATGCCGAGGCGCTGCTTCAGGAAATTGAAGCGCCCCTCGACCGCCAGCGTCGCCGAGGTGAGAATAATCGTTTCGAAGGGCTCGAACAGGCGCTCGCGCAAGAGGGCGCTCACGTCGATCGGTGTCGCCGCGACGAACACGCCCTTGTGGCGGCGTTCGAACCAGTAGACGTAGTTCCCTTCGCTTGATTCGAACAGGAATTTCAATTCGCCGCGCAGTTCCATGGCGCGGCGGGCGATGTTCAGCAGTTCCTCGGGCTTTGAGGGAAGCGAGGCGATTTCCGCTTCCAGGCTTTTCAGCGCGTTCAGCAGGGCGTCGTAGGCCTCGCGGTTCTGTTCGAGAAAGCCCGCGCGCTGCGTCTTGTCGAAAGGAAAGCGGCCCTCGCGCGCAGGGAAAGCCTCGAAATAACTGCGGGATCTTTCGCGCATCCGCGCGACCTTTTTTTGCAGCGCCGCGCCGCCTGTTCGCGTGACGCGCGCGGCAATCTCGGCGTCGCGCGCCAGCTCATCGAAACGATAATTGGAAATCTGCCGGCCGAAAAAATCGCTGGCCACATCTTCGATCTCGTGCGCCTCGTCGAAAACCACGGCGCCGTATTCGGGAAGTACGCTGCCGAAGTCGTCCTGCTTGAGCGCCAGGTCGGCGAAAAAAAGATGGTGATTTACGATGATCAGGTCGGCCTCAGCGGCGCGCTGGTGCATCGCCGTCAGGAAACACCGGTTGAACTCCGGGCATTTGGAACCGGTGCAGGCGTCGCGGCGCGCGTCGAGGCGCTGCCACAGATCCGAATCGTCGGGCAGGAAATTAAGTTCCGCGCGGTCGCCCGTGGCCGTGACTTTTTCCCAGTCGCGGATCTGCGCGAACCAGTCCAGTTCGTCGAGGCCTTTGAGCGAGGGCTGGCCGGCCATGCGGTAGACTTTTTCGCGGCACAGGAAATTTCCGCGCCCCTTCATTACGGCCACTTTCAATTTGGGCGCGAAATATTTCTGCAGGAACGGAATGTCCTTCTCGAAAAGTTGTTCTTGAAGCGATTTCGTGGCCGTCGAAATCACCACGCGCCGCCCGCTGCGGATCGCGGGAATCAGGTACGCCAGCGTCTTGCCCGTGCCTGTTCCGGCCTCGACAATCAGGTGCCGCTTTTCCTGGAACGCGGCCTCCACCAGTTCCGCCATCTCCAGCTGCGATGGCCGGTGTTCGTAGCCTTCAGGCATGTATTTTTCGATCGCGCCCCCCGGCCCGAAAATTTCGGCAATCGTGGGCTTCTTCAAATCTGGCGTATCGTCACGAGATTGCATCCGTTCCATTTGCGGGGCTGCGGCAGCCACGGCTTGCGCGTTTTCTTTGGCGCGTTTGGGCATTGGAGGGCGGGTGCG
>CAWEYA010000011.1:0-18551 GCA_963813185.1 uncultured Acidobacteriota bacterium | reverse complement strand
TAAAACATATTCTTGCTGACCCGATTCAAGTTGTCAATTGATTGTATGTCTGCTTTGCCACAGAATGTCCGTTGCGCCACGGTTCTGGAGCCGGGGTAAGCCTGTAAATCTCGCATACAGCGTATCTTGCCGAACGGTCTCTCACTTGCGCATTCACTCCTCGACGTGGGTTTGTCTGGCAGTTACAGACTCCAACATGCTTTCAGGATTTGTGGGCTCGGAGGGGGACGCTGGTGACAAAAAGTCGATACTTCTTGATGCGACTCGTCTTCTCCCTGGCACTGTTCATCTCGGCCTCCAAAGTTTTTGCCCAAGAAAACGCGACGTTTAACCCAAGCTGCATCTCGTACGTGCGGCAATCAAAGCTAATTTCGCCCGGCGTAGGATGGGCCATATTAGCCCAACCGATGGACCATCCAACTAATGACGGAGACTGTACAAACGATCGCCTCTACTGGACCAATAACGACGGCAAGAACTGGCGCGAGATTACGCCCGCTCCGATGCCAACACTAAGCATGAGAAATGTCTTTTTTCTGGACCGTTCTCACGGATGGATTCTCTCAACCGATGCCCTTAGCGAGGTGAGTGGCGCACCCTTTTATCTCTTATCGACCAAGGATGGTGGAAAGAATTGGCAAACACTTCAATTGCAACAACCAAGGTCCAATATGAACGACGACTACACGTTTCCGACGCAACTGTTCTTTATCGATTCTCTGCATGGTTGGATGCTGTGGCACTGGGCGATTATGAATTCTCAGTTGAATTACCTCCTAGAAACAGTGGACGGCGGGCGAACCTGGAAACGCCTTCCCGACCTCCCTGGTCCTGGCCCGCTCCAATTCACGTCGCCTCGAGAAGGCTGGATGATTGGCGGCCTCGAAAATCCAGACGGCATTCCTGATTATGAAATGGAGAACCTGTGGGTAACGCACAATGGTGGCGTTCATTGGGATGCAGTTTCAGTTCCCGTACCTAAGGAACTGCAGGCCGGGGATGCTTTCCTCGTCTCGTTGAGATTCAAGAATTCTCGAGAAGGGTACGCGGTAGCTGAACAACAACTCTCCGGATACGTCATCAGATTCTTCACGTGCTTTACTCGTGATGGTGGCAGATCATGGCGCTTTTCTCAGTTTGACGCCTATCATGCAAATCCATCGTTTGTTGATAACCATATTGTTTGGTCTGTTTCTAATTGGCCTGTGATGGAGGTAACAATTCAAAATGAAGGTCACGTTATTTCACCTGTTCTTCCGTCGAGCGTTTCTGGAAGACCGCGTTTAGGCGACATCTATTTCGTAGATGATCAGAACGGGTGGACCTCTTCAATCGATTTGTTCTCGACGACTGATGGCGGCAAGACGTTCCGTGTCATCACGCCACCGGTGGCAAGAAAACAATAAGATTAATCAAGCACTTGTCATCAGTATTGAGACTCTCTGAGTGGGAACGCATTCACAATTGCTCTTGCGCGAGTGCATTCAACGGCGCGAATCCCCGAGCTCGGCAATTCTAATAATGGCCCACATGTTGTAAGCTGGAGCCCATTGAATGAAACCCCCGACAACGGTGTTGCGGTCAGCCAGGAGGACCCCCGCGCGGGCGTGGGTATCAACAAGCCTGCGCAGGTGCTGTTTGCGAGCCTGATCGGAACGACGATCGAGTTCTTCGACTTTTACATTTTTGCGACCGCCGCGGTTCTTGTATTCCCCAAATTGTTTTTCCCGTCGACCGACCCGGCCTCCGCGACGCTCGCTTCGCTCGCGACTTTTGCAATTGCGTTTTTTGCGCGGCCTGTCGGCTCGGCGCTGTTCGGCCATTTCGGCGATCGTGTTGGACGCAAGGCGACACTTGTAGCCGCGCTCCTCACCATGGGGCTCTCCACAGTTGCAATTGGCGCTCTGCCAACTTACGGCACGATCGGTGTGGCAGCGCCGACGCTGCTTGCGCTGTTTCGTTTTGGGCAGGGGCTGGGCCTCGGCGGCGAGTGGGGAGGCGCGGTACTACTGGCGATTGAGAACGCGCCGCCGGGAAAGCGCGCCTGGTACGGCATGTTTCCGCAGCTCGGCGCGCCTGCCGGATTCCTTTTTTCCGGCGGAATATTTCTGGCGCTCTCCAGATGGCTTACCGACCAGCAATTCTTCGCCTTCGGTTGGCGCATTCCGTTTCTGGCCAGCGCCGCGCTGGTGCTCGTCGGCCTCTACGTGCGGTTGACGATCACCGAGACGCCCGTGTTCCGCGACGCCCTCAGCCGCAGGGAGCGCGTGAAGGTGCCCATGCTGACCGTGTTTCGCGAACACCCCAGAACAGTGGTGGTGGGCACGCTCGTGGCGCTCGCAACGTTCGTGATTTTTTATTTGATGACGGTCTTCGCATTGTCCTGGGGCACCACTGCGCTTGGCTACAGCCGCCAGAAGTTTCTGGTGATGCAGCTCTTCGCCATCGTGTTTTTCGCGGTTTTTATTCCCATCGGCGCGATCCTCGCCGAACGCGGACGCCGCAGCACGCTCCTCTGGGTGACCGCGGCCATCGGCGCATTCGGACTGATCATGGCGCCCATGTTTCTCGCCGGGACGACGGGAGCCGTGCTGATGATGACAGTGGGCCTTTCCCTGATGGGCCTGACCTACGGCCCGCTTGGCACGGTGCTGTCCGAACTTTTTCCGACTTCGGTGCGTTACACCGGCAGTTCGCTGACGTTCACCTTCGCCGGTATTTTCGGCGCTTCGCTCGCGCCGTACATCGCCACGTGGCTGGCCAAGACTTACGGCCTACAATACGTCGGCTACTACCTCACCGGCGCAGCGGCCTTGACATTCGTCGGCCTGCTTGCCGCGCGCGAGACGAAGGACGAGGAATTGTGACTGGTGACCGGTGACTAGTGATTAGTGACTAGTGGCTAGTGAACACCGCCGGCGACGGCAAGCTCCCAGATTGCTACGGGTTTTCCACTAGTCACCATTCACTAGCCACTAGTCACTGCCCTATTCGGAGGAGAAATGTCAAAATCGCGCAGAGAATTCTTAACGCGCTCTTCGCTTGCTTTGCTAGGAGCGGCTGCGGGATGCCGCAGCAAGTCACAAAAAGTTGCGGAAGCTCCTCCCGGCGCGCCACCCGCGTTCGGCACTTCGCCGCCCGCCGGACCGGAAGTGTCGCCTGCAACTTTTGCCGAAGCAGAGAAACTCATGCAGGTCAATCTGACCAGCGCGGAACGCGACCTCGCGGCCGGAAGCTGGAGAATGAACATCGCCGCGGTTTACGAACGGCGTACCGGCCCTCGAAAGGTTGCGCTGGAGCCGTCGCTAGCCCCCTGGTCGCGCTGGGATCCGGTGCTGCCCGGCGAAAAGCGCGGCCCGGAGCGCGACCGCTTCGTCTTCAAACCAATCGACTCAGGATCGTTGCCCGCAATGGATGACGAAATTGCGTTCGCGCCCCTGACGCAGCTCTCGCGCTGGATGGAGCAGCGAAAACTTACCTCCGTGCGGCTCACGCAAATTTATCTCGACCGCCTGGAGAAATTCGATCCCAAGTTGCGCTGCGTCATTACCCTGGCGCGAGATTCCGCACTGGCGCAAGCCAAGAAGGCCGACGCCGAAATTGCAGCAGGGAAGTACCGCGGCCCGCTGCATGGCATCCCGTGGGGCGCTAAGGACCTCCTGGACACAGCAGGAATTGCCACCACGTACGGCGCCGAGCCCTTCCGAAACCGCGTTCCCACAGCGGACGCCGCAGTGGTGAAACGCCTCAATGACGCAGGCGCGGTCCTAGTTGCGAAGCTCAGCATGGGCGCTCTGGCGCTCAACGATATCTGGTTCGGCGGACAAACCATGAACCCGTGGCTGCTCGAAGAGGGATCGTCTGGTTCAAGCGCCGGCCCTGGCGCTGCCACTGCGGCGGGACTTGTAGGCTTCGCGATCGGGAGCGAGACGGACGGCAGCATCGTAAGTCCCTCCATGCGTTGCGGCATTACCGGTTTGCGTCCCACCTACGGCCGCGTGCCGCGCACCGGGGCCATGACTCTGTGCTGGTCGCTGGACAAGCTTGGCCCGATGACTCGCAGCGTTGGGGACGCCATGTTGGTGCTGCACGCCATCTCCGGACCGGACCCCGGAGACTTGTCCAGCGTGCCCAGCAAGCTTGATTTCGACACCGGCGCGAGCGTGCAAGGTCTGCGCGTGGGATATTTTCCCGGCTGGATGAAAGAGAACCCCGCAACCGATGTGGACCGCAATGCCTTGGACGCGGTTCGGAAAGCGGGCATGGTTCCAGTTGAGGTGTCGATCCCTGACTGGCCTTATGACTCGCTGGACCTTATCCTGTTTGCTGAAGCGGCAGCCGCCTTTGAAGAGCTCACGCTGAGCCACGGCGTTGACCAGTTGAAGGCTCAGGTTCCCGACGCCTGGCCAAACATTTTCCGCCAGTCGCGCTTTCTTTCGGCCGTGGACTTCGTGCAGACCGACCGCTTCCGCCGCAGCGTGGCTATGGAAATGGCTCGCGTTTTCTCCGGCGTGGACTTGCTCCTGGTGCCTTCGCTGCGCGACGAAATGCTAACCATCACTAATTTCACGGGCCATCCCTCGCTCACGCTACGTGCCGGCTTCGTCGAAGTATCCACCGCGCGCAGCGATTGGGCGCCGGATCCCAAAAAACCGCTTCCTAAATTCACCCCGCCGCGCCGCGTCCCTCACGGTGTCACCCTGATTGGCCGCCTTTTCGACGAGGGCACTTTAGGCCGCGCAGGCTTGGCCCTGGAGAAAATCTTCGGAGTAGCAGAAGAACGCCCTGCAGGTTTTTAAGTAGCAGAGACTTTTCACCCTGAGTGGAGGAAGGGCAGTCTGTGGGTGTCCGTTCAAGAACCCGGGCCAAGCGCGCTAGCCAAGATCAAATGGAACCCCACAGACTAAAGTCTGTGCTACCCAATCGCGCCCATTTCCTCAATCACCGCCCGCGTAAACTCCTGCGTCGTCCCCGTACCCCCAACGTCGCGCGTCGTGTGCTTTCCCTCACGATACACTTTATCGAGAGCGCCAAGAATTCGGCGTGAAGCGTCCCCTTCGTTCAAATAATTCAGCATCATGGCCGCCGACATCACGATGGCCGTCGGATTGGCAATCCCTTTGCCGACGATATCGGGCGCCGTCCCGTGAACGGCTTCAAACAAGGCAGCCACATCTCCAATGTTCCCGCTGGGCACGACACCCAGTCCTCCCACCAAGCCAGCCGCGAGATCGCTGACCACGTCCCCATAAAGATTCGGCAGCAGCAGAACGTCGAACTGCGCCGGATTCATAACCAATTGCATGCACGCATTGTCCACAATCAGTTCGCGATATTCTATCTCCGGATATTTTTTCGCCACCGCGCGAATGGAATTGAGGAAAAGCCCGTCGGAAAGTTTCATGATGTTGGCTTTGTGGATCGCATGAATTTTCTTGCGTCCATTCTTGCGCGCGTATTCAAAGGCGAACCGGGCGATGCGCGTCGAAGCATGCTCCGTAATAATCTTCAAACTCTCTACAACGCCGGGAACCACCGTGTGTTCGAGCCCCGCGTACAGATCCTCGGTATTTTCCCGTACGATAACCAGGTCCACACCCGACCAACGGGAAGAAACGCCGGCAACATTGCGCACCGGACGCAGGTTGGCATAGAGGTCCAGTTCCTTGCGAAGCGCCACATTAATGCTCGGGGGTCCTTCCGCGACAGCAGTGGCCATCGGCCCCTTCAATGCTACGTGCGTGCGCCGCACTGATTCCACCGCTTGCTCGCGCGGAAATTCCCCCACGCGTTTGCCGTCCTTAAGCGGCGCCGCGAACACTTCCCAATCCACCGAAACTCCCGAAGCCTCCACTATTTGCCTGGCCGCATTCGCCACTTCAGGCCCGATCCCGTCCCCCGGAAGAAGAGTAATTTTGTGCGTCATAGTTTCAATCATCTTAAGGGAAAGCCCGAACTTTGTCGAAAACCGCCATCGAATGATTGCAATCCTTTGCCATCATCCGGAAAGTCCCGACGGGGACGACATGCCGTAGCCCCCACGCAAGTAATGGGAAAATTTCGAACCTCGAATCAAGCCCATACAAGTGCGACACAGGGGATGCACCCAAGCGAAACTTCTGCCGATTCACTGCATCAAATTGGGTATAGTGAAAGACAGGATTTGCTGTACGAGGCCAAGCACTTGCATCCTGTGTTATAATGTTCCTGGAAGAAATTTCGCCGAAACCGGCAGGGAGTGAAAACACTGAAATGATTACAGTTACTCCAGTGGCGACAACGAAGGTTAAAGAAATTATGGGCCAGCAGAACCCCGCCCCTGTGGCGCTCCGCGTGGCCGTCGTAGGCGGAGGCTGCTCAGGCTTCAGCTATCACATGGCGTTTGAGAACTCGGAGAACCCAACCGACAACGTCTATGAATTCGACGGACTCAAAGTCCTCGTCGATCAGATGAGCGAAATGTACCTGGAAGGCGTCTCCATCGACTATATCGAGACGCTGGAAGGCGCCGGCTTCAAGTTTAATAACCCGAACGTCAAGAGTACCTGCGGCTGTGGCAGTTCGTTCAGCGTTTAAGAACGCCGCGATACTTTCCCGTTTCGGACGCTTTTGCCCATGGGCCTTTGCGAGGCATCGCTCAGGCCCATTTTCTTTTTCATCCGCCGTTTATGCGGACCGTCGTGAACTCGTTGCAATGCGTTACCGTGGCCCGTATTCTATAGGCCGCTCATGAAAATCGCTCTCGCGCAGTTAAATCCCACCGTCGGCGATTTCGCCGGAAATTCCGCCAGGATTTTGGATTTTGCCCGGCGCGCAGCCGAGCGCGGCGCGGACTTGGCCGTTTTCTCCGAACTGTGTCTCTGCGGGTACCTGCCGATGGACCTGATTGAGCGCCCTCAATTTATTGACCGCAACGAAAGGGAATTGGCTTGCCTGGCGAAACAGTTGCCGATTCCCTCCATCGTTGGCTACGCGGCCCGCGCAACTGGATCGACTGGAAAATCCGCTGCCAACGCGGCGGCCCTCCTGGCCAACGGAAAAATCGCGTTCGTCCAGCACAAAATGCTGCTCCCCACCTACGATGTGTTCGACGAATCCAGATACTTTCAACCCGCCGCGACGCAAAATGTTTTTTCCTTTGGCGGACAAAATTTGGGCATCACCATCTGCGAAGATATCTGGAACGATAAAACATTCTGGGCCAAGCCCCTTTACGAGCGCGATCCTGTCGCCGAACTGATTGCCAAAAACGCCGGCCTGATCATCAATATCTCCGGCTCCCCCTACACGATCGATAAGCGAGCCCTGCGCATGGACATGTTGCGCGCGCTGGCCAAGTCGCACGGCCGGCCAGTCATCTACGTCAATCAGGTTGGCGGGAATGACAGTTTGGTTTTCGATGGAGGCAGCGTCGTGGTCTTGCCCGACGGCTGTGTCCCCGCTCAAGCCGGTTCCTTCGTGGAAGACCTCGTCATTTTTGACACCGATACAAACTCGGGCGACCTTCACCCCCAGCCTGCGACCGAACTCGATCTCGTCCTGCAAGCCCTTATTTGCGGAACTCGCGACTACGTTTGTAAGTCTGGCTTCCACTCGATTGTCGTGGGCCTCAGCGGAGGCATCGATTCCTCCGTTGTCGCCGCCGTTGCCGTCGCCGCCCTGGGCCGCGAAAATGTCCTTGGCGTTTCCATGCCCGGGCCATACTCCTCCGAAGGAAGTCGCGCCGATGCCCGGCGGCTAGCGGAGAATCTGGGAATCGAGTTTCAGACAATTCCCATTACCGACGTCTTCCAGTCCTATCGAGCCCTGCTCGCTGACGCTTTCCGCGGCCGCCCGGAAGACGTGACCGAGGAGAATCTTCAGGCGAGAGTGCGTGGCAATTATTTGATGGCACTATCAAACAAGTTTGGCTCCATGGTTCTTAGCACAGGAAATAAATCGGAAATGGCGGTAGGGTATTGCACTCTTTACGGAGACATGGCAGGCGGCCTGGCTATGCTTTCGGACGTCCCCAAAACAATGGTCTATGCACTCGCAGAATTGATCAATCGCGAAAGGGAACTAATCCCCCGCGCCTCCATCGAAAAGCCGCCATCCGCCGAGCTTCGCCCGAATCAGATGGATCAGGATTCCCTTCCTCCGTACGATGTTCTGGACCGCGTCTTGAAGGCCTATATCGAAGAAGTAAAAAGCCCCGAGGAAATAGCCGCCGAGTGTGAACTGAATCTCGACCTAGTTCGTTCCATCGCCGGCAAGGTAGACCGCAATGAATATAAAAGAAGGCAAGCCCCTCCCGGCCTGAAAATTACCTCCCGGGCCTTTGGACTGGGCCGCCCTTTTCCGATCGTTCAAAAATTCAATCCCTGAGAGGAGCCCCACCGTGTTCCGAAAAATGTTCGTTTGCGCCCTCTTACTTCTTACGGTTTTCCGGTTGCCTGCAGTGGCTCAAACGGTCTCGGGAAAGGAAAAATCCCCAGGTTCCAAAGCAGCCGATTCGCCAAACACGAAATCAGAAACCCTTGAGAACCGCGTGGAGCAATATTTAAGGAATTTGTACGCCTGGGGCCCGGCCTTTGACGTCAAAGTCGGTCCGCCCAAACCCTCGCCCATTGCCGACTTGCTCCAAGTTCCCGTAACCGTCTCGATGGGAGGACAGTCCGACACTGCGGTCGTCTACGTCTCAAAAACCGGCAATTTCCTACTGCGAGGCGAGCTCACAGACATGTCTGTCGACCCCTTCGCCGAAATCAGATCCAAACTTCACGTTGGCAATTCACCGTCACTGGGCCCCGAGGATGCCAAAATCACTCTAATCGAGTTCGCTGATTTCGAGTGCCCCTCATGCCGTCAACTTGATTTAGTTCTTAGAGATCTCCTACCGCGCCATCCAGAGGTCCGCCTGGTCTTCAAGCACTACCCCCTAACCGACATTCACCCCTGGGCTATGACCGCCGCGATCGCCAGCCAGTGCGCCTTCCAACAAAGCCCCGCCGCCTTCTGGAAAATCCACGACGCCATCTTTGACGCCCAAGACGCAATTACCCCTTTAAACGTCTCGGATAAGCTGCAAGATTTAGCAAATCAACAAGGATTGAATCCAGACGCCTATCGAGCCTGCATGATAAACCCAGAAACCGCCAATCAAGTGAAGCAAACCATCGAAGAAGGTCACGCCCTAACCATTACCGCCACTCCCACGACGTTCGTAAACAGCCGCCGAGTCATCGGCCCCGACAAATCCACGCTAGAACAATTCATCGCATTTAACCACCCCACAATATAAACATAATATAGCTTATAAGACTATTTGTGTCAAGAGTGATGTTGGAAATTTTTGTCACTTTTTTGTACATTCCTGGCTGGGGGGAGAGGGAATCGGAGGGGTTGTGGGATATAGATTGGAACGCCGGGGTGGGGCGGCAGGAGGGGCGGTTTTAGTGCTGGGGGAATGGGGGGTTTTTCATTGGCGTTTTCGATGGGGTAAATAGATGGATGTGGGGGGCGGCATCGCACTTCGGGGTGGAGGGCAGAGGATGGTGGCGGGTCGGAGGCGGGGGAGTGCCTGTTGAGGGGATGCACGATGTTTGGGGGGGCTGCGGGGGTTCGGGGGGTGCGAAATACTTTGCGGGTGATGGGGGGGTGGAGGAGAGTGGCATGTGCTTGCCGGATTCGCGATAAGGACTTTCTCTGGGAATGGGAGAGAGAGCCGTGAGTTATTCCGCAAAGGGTGAGGGCGGAATTCGGGGGGACTTTCGGCGTGGGTCGATGCAGGTGCATGCGAGGATTTGGCGGGGCGCATATTCGTGGTTTTGCTTGCCGCTCTTTGATGGAGTTGCAGGGAGAAAACCGGAGGGCGAAGAGCCTGTGTGAGAACTCGATCCCGGGAGGGCCAACGGCTCATGTCTGGTTGATTCTCTTTTCGGTGCGGAACGGCTGCAGAGGTTGCGAAATGATGCGCGCTATTGTCGTTGCGAGCGAAGCGAGGGATTTCTCATCGGTTTAGATTCAAGAAGAGAGAGATTCCGCGGCGCGCAGGGCGCCTCGATTCACCGTGAACGTTTACCGTGAACGCGATGACAAAAATTTGAATCTTGCAGCAGCTTGTGAATCCGCGGCCTGGAAAAATTCACAAGGATAAAGATTTGCCAGGGTTTCGGGGGCGCCGGACAGGGGATTCATTTTGTTGCAGGGATGGAGTGGTTTGCAGAAAAAGGATAGGGCACGCCTCGCTTCGCCGGGGGGAAATCGCGGCCTACTCGTAGTTCCCTACCGCAACGTAGTCTCTTCCATTTGATCTGAGTTAAGTGGATCCACAATTCTGGAGTTGCGAGACGAGCTCGTTCGCTAGTGGTGTGCGACGGCTGCTACGGCGGCTCCGGTGGCCAGGCCGATGGCGAACCATTTGGCGGCTCGCTTGAGCCGGACGAAGAATGCTCCGCCGTGGGCGGCAGCGATGGCGGCGTCTCGTTCGTGTTGGAGGGACGCGGATCGCGATTTTTCGTCGGACAAGTCTTTTTTCAGGGAGTCTGCCTGTAGGGCGCAGGCGCGGCAGTCCTGCAGACCGTCGTAGAGCGGGACGAGGTCGGGCTGGGGGATGGAGATGGTGGTCGTCGCGGGTTCTCCGGGCGGGAGCGGGGCGGTTAGATTGGGATCGTGAATGGAAACGGGGAGCGGGAGATCGGGGAGGACGGTCGGGAGTTGTTTGGCGGCTTCTTGCGGGGTGTGGACACTGCGCTTTTGCGCTTGGATGGCGGCGAGGGCGGCGGCGAGCTGCGAGTCGCGCAGTTTCTCGCGATCGCCGGCTTGCTGGATGAGCGTGTTCTGCGCGGCCAGGGTGGCGGCGAGTTGTTGGGAGTCATGACGAGCGGATCGCCAGGCATCGGCGAGGAGGGCTACGACGATCAAGGCGGCGACGAATAGGATGATGTCGAGTGTGGGCTTCATCGGGGTGTGCTGGAGGTTGGAAGCTGGAAGTTGGAGTCTGGAGATTTGAAATTTAAAATTTGAGATTGAAATTTCGGATTGGAAATCAGGGAGTGAAGATCCGTGAATATAAATTTCGCGAGAGGGAATACGGGAATCGTGAGCGGGTTAAGTTGGTGACGATGGGGACTACTTCCCTGCCGGGAATGCTGGTGGCTTCGGATGGCGGTGGAGCGGGCGAAATATGCATCGCCCGGCTTCTGGCGGCTCACTTGGGGCGGGAGGAATAATTGCGCTTGCGGGCCAGGACTTCGGCGGGATAGTTGTCGTTGGCGCCGCCGTTCCATGCCAGCAGGGCGGCGGGGACGTTGCCTTTGGCGCGGGCCAGGCGGGCGGCGAGGATGCGGCAGCCGAAGTCGATCCCGGTGGAGGGATCGCAGAGTTCGGAGAGCGACGTTTCCTGGAAGCCGAATTCTCGGGCCACTTGTCCCATCACTTGCATCAGGCCCCAGGACATGGCGCGCGTGTAGGCTTCCGTGGCGCTGATTTTTCCCGTGGTGTACAGCGGGGCGACGTAGCGCGACAGGAATCCGGGCTCGTAGCGCACGGCCCAGGGATTCCAGGCGGATTCCTGCTCGATGACGGCGCAGACGAGAGCGGGGTCCAGGGCGTGTTCGACCGCGATGTGACGGGCGAGGTCGATGATTTCGGATGGGACGGGTTCTGGAGGCATGGGGACGTGATCCGTGATTCGTGGCCCGTGACCCGTGTCTAGCGACACGCAATCCGTGAACTGAAACAGCGCACAACACAATCAGATTTTCACGGGTTACGAATCACGGGTCACGAATCACGGCCTTTCGCGGCCGTTGAGTTCCAGGAACTGGACGTGCGGGGGCTCTTTTAGCTGGATGCCGAGGTGGTCGGCGATTTGGCGCAGGGCGTGATAGAGGTGCGGGAGGTGGTTGATGGCCATGTCGCGGACGAAGGCGCGTCGAATTTCGTCGTCGCGCGTGCGGCGGTGCAGCCAGCGGAGGAAGAAGAAGAGTTGCAGGCAGGAGGAGAAGCCGACGACGATCCAGTAGGGGTTCATGGGGGTGGGTAGCACAGGCCCGCTGCGGCGGGTCTGTGAGGTTTTCATTGGCGCACTGAAATTTTGGTGCGATCCATTTTTGCGCTAACTTCGGGATGGCGGGCGGAGCGGTGTGAGAGATTGCGCGGAAAAGCAAACAGGCTGAAGCGTGTTCCACTTTTGAGGTTCGCGGGGATGAGTGGCACGGACTTTAGTCTGTGTGCTTTTTCATCAGAGGGATGAAAGCAAATGTGTGGTGCACGATTGCGCGGACTTCAAGACTCCGACCGGTGCTGGCCGAGAACGCTTACGGAGACGCAATGAGTCAGTGCGGCCAATCAAATTAGAACAGGCCCGTGGCTAGGCAGGCCGCGGAAGAAGTGAGGCAGTCGAGTAGCACGGCCATCCGCCGCGGCGGAGCTGTGCGCCTTCGTTCACAGCTGCAAAAATCGCACAGCCAGCCCCTCGCAGGGGCTCGGAGTAAAGAGTGGCTGTGCTACTTAGCCCCGAAAACCGAAGGAGAGGCCGCCGGGGCCGAAGCCCAGGTTGAAACCGCTGGAGGCGGCGTTGCGGGCGCTGGCGTCGAGCAGCTGCGCGGGGACGCCAAGGGCTCGGCCGAGCAGGCCTGTGTCGGTGCCGTACAGGCCGGAGAGGCCGGAGAGGGCCGAGAGCGTGCCGGAGCGCGCGGCGTTGGCGAAGGCGATTTGATTTTGCTGCGCGAGGTTGGCCTGGTCCTGGCCCTGGGTGCGCGCGAGGGAGTCGATGAGCTCGCCGTAGCCGGCGGAATTGCGCGTGCGCGCGGCACGGTTGGCGGCGTTTTGCGCGAGCGCGTCAAAGGAGGAGGACAGCGCCGACTGGGAGAGATTGGTGATCGCCGATTGTTCCGCGGGCGTGTAGCCGGGATTGGCGAGCAGGTTTTGGTAGCCGGACGCGGCTTGCGAGCCGAGCGCCTGGCTGGAGCCGTAGAGTTGCTGGTTCATGGCGTTTTGCTGGGAAAGTTGCTGATCGATCATTTGCTGCGTTTGGGCTTGTGCGCCGCGTCCCATGGGACACCTCCGATGTCGTGACTGGTGATTAGTGACTGGTGACTGGTGAAACGAAAGGCGTGAGTCGTGATTTGTGGTGAGAGAATTGAAATTTGAGATTTGAAAATTATGAAAAACATGGCCACTTTGCCTTTGAAGTACGTTTGTGGAGAGCGGTTTTCACCAGTCACTTTTCACTAGTCACTAGTCACTAGTCACGATTCTTGAAAAACACGGCCACGGATCTTGCGTCCAGCCGAGGCGGGCGAGGCGGCGGCCGAAGGCGCGGGCTATGCGCGGGGGGAGAAAGGCTTGGACGTCGTCCAGGCCGCGGGCGGCGGAGCTGCGCTGCGCGGCTTCGTGCAGGGCGAGGAAGCGCTGCCAGCGCTGGCGAGGCGTGCCGGCGGCGGGATCGTGCAGCAGGTAGGCTTCGGCGGTGAGGCGCAGGAGGACGGCCATGGCGATGCGCGGCTGGCGGTTGCGCGGGTCCGGATCGCGCGGCGTCGAGTCGAGCGGCGGGGCTGCGCCCACGGCTGCTTGCGGCGGGGAATTGCGATGCGCTTCTTCCCTGCCCTCGTCTTCCCTGTTTTCGTCGAGCGAGTTTTCGAGTTCGTCTTCCAGGACTAATTTTGATAGGAACAGCGGGCTGTCCAGATCGGGGAACGGGTAGCCAAATCCTTGCGCGGCGTGCATGCGGCGCAGCGCGTCGAAATCATTCGGGGTGTATTCGCGGATGCGCAAGGTGTTCCAGTGGCACACGCTTCAGCCTGTGCGGGTTTGATTTTTTTCAGGCGGCGTATTCTCAAGGTCTCACGGAAAAGCACACAGGCTGAAGCGTGTGCCACTTAAACCTAGCGCAAAATCACGGGGAGGTTGCTGCTCTTCGCGACCAGGCCGAAGCCGGAGCCGCCTTCGCTGCCGGAGGCGGTGCCGCTGCCGCTGGAGGGCTGCAGCGCGGGGCCCGCGGCCGTGCCGCCTCCCGCGATGGCGGTGGGCGGCGAGCCGAAGGTGACCGGCTGGGAAGTATCCGATCCGAGATATTGCGAGTAGGCGCGCCAGTAGAGCGTCTGGTTGCCGAGCGCCACGCGCAAATTGCGCGAGCTGCCGAGAAAATGCACGTAGGGCTGGCTGAACGCGGGCGAGGTGTCGGATTCGGCGAAATAAAAAATGCCGCGGTTGAGCGTGGAATTGTCGGTGATGGCCAGATCGAAAATTCCGTCGGCGGCGGTGACGTTCAGGCTGCCGACCGGCGACGGCGCGGCGATCGAGCCCGAGGGATCGACGCCGGTGGCGCGTCCCACGGCGTTTACGCCGTTGACAAGCTGCGTCAGCGCTTCGTACACGTAAGGCGATTCGCTCTTGATCTGCGCGAGTTGGCCGATTTTCAACATTGGCTAAGGGTGATCTACAATTTAATCTATACTGTCCGTTGGATGAGCGAAGACCTCCGCACGCAATTGGCCAAGTTATTCCCGCTCGGGACTATTCCGGCTCTCCTAAAGAACCATTCTCTACTCCAACTTATATCTTGGTACGAAGAGAACCTGTGCAGTGGAGAAATACTTGATCCTAGAGGGCATCAGGTCGCTTTTGATCTCAGCCGCTTCGCCTATTTGATAAAATTGAACAACAAAGATGGCACAAAATTAATCAAACCTTTGCAATCTATGGAAAAGATAAAGTCTGGGCTACTCACAGAAGTCGATTTCAGTAGCCCCGATCAGTACCGCGCAGAAAGATTAAGCTGGCTGACTCCTACCGTCCGACAGCCGATTTCCATCCGAAAGAATGATAGCCAATTAATTCCTGCGGATGAGGTCTATACAAAGCAGTTCGCCCATAGCGGCCACAAATATAAAACCTTCTATTGTCTAAGAATGGGGGAGAGGCTGTTAGTTCCAGTCACATCTTTTATGAAAAGACGCGAGCCGAAAGGTGAACTCCTGTGGCCTAAATAACGAAAGGAGCCTATCGCTAGGCTCCTTTGGTTTTCCCTTATTGTGCTCAGGGAACCGAGAACGCGCTGGATAAAATCCAGCAAACTTACAAAGCCATTCTACTACTACCCTACCGATTGTCAAGGAAAAATATTGGAAAATCAAGAGGCATTATTCCTTATTCTACTATGACTTAGGCCCCTTCTTAAAAGTTCCATTTCGCGTCCTCTTGGTCTTATTGTCTCTCTTTCCTAGTCGGCTTGTATTTCAAAACTGTGTCTGTAACCTTCCGACAGGCAGGGCTGTGTGCTACAAAATCCTAATTCCCACCTCTTACAGGCGCCCAGGGATCCGGCAAGAGTGACGGGATGAAACGCTCGAGCTTGAACCACGCGCTGGGAGTATTCGTCCCTACCTGGAAAGCGACGCGTTCGCCTAGCAGATTGATTGGCAACTCGAGATCTTTTGGGCCGGGCGAGGACAATGGCAGCGGCGTCAGCGCTGTGGGATAAGCTTCGTTGTCGACGAAGGCGGAGAGGTTCAAGTTTCCTGCTCCTTCGGCGTACATGGTGAGGTAGGCGAAAAGTTTTCGGTGCGCGCGGACTTGGTAGGTCTGCTCGAGGTCGTGGCTCAGGAAAAAGTACGTGGTGTAGTAGGAATTGATGGCCGCGCCGTCGTCGGACAATTGCGTGTCGGAAAGCTGGTAGATTTTCCCGTTGCCTGCGCCGTTGCCTAGAAATACTTGCGCGGTGCCGTCGGAGCGTTCGGCGAGCGTGCACGAATTCGCGGCGATGGTCCACGGGCACCACTTGCGCGAGCGGCCTACCGCGTAGAGTTTTCCCGACAATGTGGAAAAGAGGACCGAGCCGAGCGATTCGATTTCGCCGGCGCTGGAGAGGCTGCGATAATCCAAAACTAAAATCAGATTCGGTGAGGTAGCCGCGCCCGTGGGCACGCCGCACAGGATGCGCTTGTTGCGCGTGTCCACGCGCACCCACAGCGTTTGCCCGGCGGCCCAATTGATGCTGTCCCACAGCGGTTGAATTTCCTGCGAAATTTTTATGGGCTCGCCGCCGTCGAAAATGTACATGCCGGCGCGGCCGGCGATTACGGCCCAGTCCTCGCCCACATCCACGCCGGCGACCGAGGGCGTGCCGACGGCGCGCGACACTTCGTTGATTGCCCAGGAGGCGGGCTCGTTCACACCGTCGTCCTCGGTGACGTGGATCGAGCGGTCCTTCACGAAGTAAAGTCGCTCGCGCAGCAAAAACGCGGCGCGCACGGTCTGTCCGTCGTTTTCAGACACGTTCATGAATCCGCTGACGCCGTCGTAGCTTTCAGGATCCTCGGCGAACGACGCGCGCACGAGCGAAGTGTTGTACGGCTGTGCGGTGGGAAAAATTTCGATGTTGTCGACCAGGAATCCCGCGCCCGCCGTGGGCGTGCCGTCGGCATAGATGCGCAGCAGCAAATCGGACGGAATCGTGGCGAAGCCCAGCGCCGGAGTGATCGGCGCGATGAATTCTTTCCACGCGCTGGTGGTGATTTGCGCGGCAGGAACGGAAATGCCGGGGGTTGAAATTCCCAGCGACGCGCTGTAAATGTGCACGTGGAGAGTGCCTTGCGTCAGCACGCCGGTCATGCGCACGTGCACGCGCGCCGAGTAGCCCGTATTCGCTTGCAGGCGCGGCACGCCGTTGTAATCGGC
Source organism: uncultured Acidobacteriota bacterium (assembly GCA_963813185.1). Lineage (GTDB taxonomy): Bacteria > Acidobacteriota > Terriglobia > Acidiferrales > UBA7541 > Palsa-360. The sequence goes on along the minus strand of CAWEYA010000011.1, from coordinate 1,886 downwards.
GACGGCGGTTTGCGTCATGAGCCCGCGCGTCGCGGTGGCGCCGTCGCCGAGGATGGCGTAGTCGCCGCCCCAAACCGCTTCGCCGGTGGTGTCAAAGCTGCCGCCGGCAAAAAACGTCGCGTCGGGAGTCCAGCCGAGCGGCACGTTGTTTCCGCCGAGGCCGAATCCGCCGTCAAACGTGAGGTTCTCCCAATTATTTTGCTTGTTGCGTTCGCCCCACCAGAACAGGCGCTCCGAATAGCCGATCACGCCGGCGCATTCGCCGAGCTCCACGAGATTGAACAACGAATCCGCTTCGATGCCCGCGAGCAGCGCCGTGTCCGAAAAATCCACGATAAACGACGAGGCGCTGTTGTCGAACACCTGCATCTGCGGCGCGCCGTCCAGCCCCGTCGTATAGAAAAACAAATCGCCGCCCGCGCCGGTAAAAGCCAGAATGCGCGCGACGACATTCGGCAGCGTGCCGACCGAGGGAATGCCGGTCACGTTCGCGCGGCGGCCGCCGGCCGCCGTCCAACTGGTTGGCGGCGAAGGCCGCGTCAAGTAGCCCTGCCGCGTCACGAAAATCACCGCGCACTGGTGCACGCCCGCGCTGATCGAGCCGACCGGCGCGGCGGTGCCGCCGCTCGAGGACGAATTGGCCGCCGTCTGCGCGTAGGTGAAATGCAGCGAATCGATGATCGAGGCGATCGGAAAAGTTCCGTTGTAAGTCGTGTCGGTGACGCCCGCGATGACCACCTGATCGGTCGGGAGCATTCCCGTCGCTGTTGCCGTGGTCACGGTGACCACATTCGAGCTGCGCGAAATCGCGGAAATATTGGCGATAACGTCCGCGACCATGGCCGGTCCCGCGCCCGGCCCGATCTGGCTCACGCGATCCAGATTGGCGCCGTCGTACTGGCGCGGCATGTCCACGCCGAAGTTGCCGTCGTGCTGCGCGATATATTCGCGGCTGAAGAGCGATGTGGAACTCGCCGCCGCATTCGCAGTAAGCCCCGCGGCGATCTGCGTCAACACGCCGGGAGAATTCTCGCCCCACAGCTTTCCCGCCGAGTCAATCGCCAGCAGCGTCTTCGCCAGATTCGGCTGCGTGAAAGTTTTCAGATAGTTGACGGTGGGATTCCCCGCGATCGGAGAATAGATCGACAAAAGCCCGGGCCGCGTTTTCACCGCGCCCTGCACAAACGCGACGTTGCGGCAATCGGGCGACACCCCTTGCGGCAGATCGGCCGCAGCCATGTCGGTGACGAGCCCGCCGAACAAGTCCAGCGGCGCGTCGATGGTTCCAGCGATGCTCATGGGTTAATTGGCGCAAGCTTCAGCTTGCGGAATTTGGTCCTTGCACGCCGTTTGAGTGGTGGAGCGAATTGTGGAAAAGCCGCAAGCTGAAGCGTGCGCCACTCAGATCAGCGGCGCGAACCCTGCGCGGGCGGAATACGGCCTGCGCCGGCGGCCGGTTTGCTGCTCGCGCTGCGTGGCGCGCACGACCAGGTCTTCGAGGGCGTCGCTCGCGGCGATGTCCCAGCGCTCGGCTTGCGGGGCGCCGCGGGCGGCGCCGGCCATCGCGGCGGCGGCGTAGGCCAGCGCTTCCTGCGCGTTGCGGATCAGCACGGGGCTGGTGGCATCGGACAGGTCGGGATAGGATTTTTGATAGCGCAAACGAATTTGCGTGTCGCGCGTGGCGCCGAGAAAATACAAACCGTCCGCGCGCCATTCCCAGAAACGCAGCGTCAGCGCCTGTGGCTCCGACGGCAGGCCATCGTGGCCGGTGAGGTCTGTCATCTCGATGAAATCGTTGGAACTGAGGTTGGCGCGCTCCCACAATTTCACGGGCACGAGCAGGTCCGGCGGCAATTGATTCGGCGGCGCCGTCGCGTCCGTGATCG
>CAWEYA010000010.1:0-327650 GCA_963813185.1 uncultured Acidobacteriota bacterium | reverse complement strand
CCATTGACAACCCATCCCGCCTCCGACATTCTAGGCGCACAAGTCAGGGTGAATAGCCCGCCGCAGCGGGCCGCCATAGGCTTGATCTTATACGCGGGGTCTTGCCGAAATGTCGTTGCCGAGCGAAAAAAGCCTCGATGCACTGCTCGATGAACACCGGACATTTCCTCCTTCGGAGGAATTCAAGCGGCGCGCCAACTGGAACGATTCTGCGGTTTACGATCGCGCGGCGAAGGACCCGGAAGGATTCTGGGCGGAACAAGCGAAGAATCTGGTCTGGTTCACTCCGTGGCAGCGCGTGCTGGAGTGGAAAGCGCCATGGGCCAAGTGGTTCGTGGGCGGGAAACTCAACGTCACTTACAACTGCGTGGACCGGCACGCGCATTCGGCGCGGCGCAACAAGGCGGCGATCATCTGGGAAGGCGAGCCGGGCGACTCGCGCGTGCTGACGTTCGGGATGCTCGAGCGCGAAGTGAACCGCTTTGCCAACGCGCTGAAATCGCTGGGCGTCGCCAAGGGCGACCGCGTCGCGATTTACATGGGCATGGTTCCCGAGCTGGCCATCGCCATGCTCGCCTGCGCGAAAATCGGCGCGGCGCATTCGGTCGTGTTCGGCGGATTTTCGGCGGAAGCGCTGCGCGAACGCATCAACGACGCCAAGGCGAAAGTATTGATCACCGCGGACGGCGCGTGGCGGCGCGGGACCGTGGTGCCGCTCAAGGCCAGCGTGGACGATGCGCTGACCGGAACGCCGACCATAGAAAAAGTAGTTGTCGTGGAACGCGTCGGCCATCGTGTCGAAACGGCCGCGCCGATTTCCATGAAGCCGGGCCGCGACCTCTGGTGGCACGACATCGTCGCAAACGCCTCGGACGAATGCGCCGCCGAGCCCATGGACGCCGAGGACATGCTGTTCATCCTCTACACCAGCGGCACGACGGGAAAACCGAAAGGCGTCGTGCACACAACGGCCGGATATCTCGTCGGCGTGAGCACCACGCATCGCTACGTCTTCGACATCAAGGAAGACGACGTGTACTGGTGCACGGCTGACATCGGCTGGGTCACCGGCCACTCCTACATCGTGTACGGCCCGCTCGCCAATGGCACGACCACCGTCATGTATGAGGGCACGCCCGACTTTCCCGACCGCGGCCGCTTCTGGGATTTGATCGACAAATACGGCGTCAACATTTTCTACACAGCGCCGACGGCGATTCGCACGTTCATGCGCTGGGGTAAGGAATTTCCCGCAAAGCGCAAACTTTCCTCGCTGCGGCTGATCGGAACCGTGGGCGAGCCGATCAATCCCGAGGCGTGGATCTGGTATAACGAAACCATCGGCCGCGGGCGCTGCCCCATCGTCGACACCTGGTGGCAGACCGAAACAGGCTGCATCATGATTTCTCCCCTGCCGGGAATGACAGCAACAAAACCCGGATCGGCCACGCGCCCGCTTCCAGGCGTCGCTGCGGAAGTAGTAGATGCTGACGGCAACCCTGTTGGGCCGGGCGGGGGCGGCTACCTCGTATTGAGCAAGCCGTGGCCTTCGATGCTGCGAACTGTTTATGGCGACCCGGATCGCTACGTGCAGAATTACTGGTCGCGCTATCCCGGAAAATATTTTACCGGCGACGGCTGCAAGGTGGACGAAGACGGCTATTTCTGGCTGCTCGGCCGCGTAGACGACGTGATGAACGTTTCCGGACATCGGATATCAACCTATGAAGTGGAGAGCGCGCTGGTGGATCACTCCTCGGTCGCCGAGGCCGCGGTAATCGGCAAAACGCACGAAATCAAAGGCCAGGGAATCTCCGCCTTCGTTACGCTGAAAGAAGGAATCCAGGCGAGCGATAAATTGAAAGATGAATTGAAAAACCACGTCTCGGCGAAAATCGGCTCCATCGCCAAGCCCGACGATATTTTCTTCACCGCCGAGCTGCCTAAAACGCGCAGCGCCAAGATCATGCGCCGCCTGCTGCGCGACATCGCCGAGGGCCGCGTCCTCGGCGATACCACGACTCTTGCCGATCCCACGGTCATCGCCAAGCTCAAAGAGCAAGCCAAGGATGAGGGGTAGGAATTTTACAGGAGGAAGCAATGAACGAAACTCAGCGAATCCGAGCCTTGCCGGCTCTAGTAAGAACGGCTTTATGGGTGGCGCTCTTTATTGCCGCGCTGCCGGTCCTTTCCTCTACGCAGACGAAAACGCAACCGGGGAAGACCTTCGCTCAGAATCTGGTCGAAGCCACCCTGGCAAAGCACCCTGAATCAGATGAAATCGGCATTTCCGCAAATACCAGCCGCGGTTGTATCGGGATCGCCTCAACCGACAAGAGTGACGTCGGAGGAAAATGCGAGAAAGAGGACTCCGAGCCGATGCGCACCGGAAAACCGGTCGTGGAAAAAGAAAAAGATGGCTTCGACGTTTCTCTCCCGTTACACGATTCCACAGGAAAAATTATCGGCGCAGTGGGCATTGGCTTCAAACCTGCACCGGGTCAGACGGAAGCCTCGGTCACCAAACTGGCAATGAAGATTGCCTCCGAAATGGAAGCGCAGATTTCTTCAAAGGCCGCGCTCTTCGAGCACTTGGAATAACGTTTCACAGGGTTGACGCCCCGGCACACACAACCTAACATGTAGGGATGCTTCCTGATGCTCAGATCCGCCCGGAAGTGTCTCCGGGTGGCGCTCTTGCCGACCGGTTTGGCCGGCCTCTGCGCAGCCTGCGCGTTTCGGTTACCGACCGGTGCAACCTGCGCTGCAACTACTGCATGCCGCAGGAAGAATACGTCTGGCTGCCACGGCAGGAATTGCTCACCTTTGAGGAAATTGCGCGGCTGGTTGAGGTGTTTACGTCGCTGGGCGTGGAAGACGTGCGCCTCACAGGGGGGGAGCCGCTCTTACGCCGCGATCTGCCGCAGCTTGTTCGCATGTTGGCGGCGAATCCGCGCATTCGCGATCTTGCGCTCACGACCAACGGCGTTTTGTTTGCCGAGCAAGGCGAAGCTTTGCGCGGGGCGGGGTTGCATCGCGTGACGCTGAGCTTGGACACGCTGCGGCCAGAGAGGTTTTCCGCGCTGGCGGGGCGCGACACGCATGCGCAAGTGCTGGCGGGCATTGCCACCGCGCGGCGATTGGGCTTTCCGAAGCTCAAGCTGGATACCGTCGTGTTGCGCGGCGTGAATGACGACGAGCTCGGCGACTTGATCGAATATGGCCGAAGCCTCGAAGCGGAAGTCCGCTTCATCGAATACATGGACGTCGGCGGCGCGACTGAATGGTCGGTCGAAAAAGTCTTTACGCGCGCCGAAATGCTTGACCGCCTAAGTAAGCGTTATGGAACGATCTCGCCGCTCAACGAAAATTCCTCCGCGCCCGCCGAGCGTTTCCGGCTTCCGGACGGCACGGTGTTCGGCATCATCGCTTCGACCACGACGCCGTTCTGCAGGAGTTGCGATCGCAGCCGCCTGACCGCGGATGGGTTCTGGTATCTCTGCCTGTACGCGCAAGCCGGGATCGATCTCCGCCAAATGCTGCGTGCAGGCGCTACCCCCGGAGAGCTTTCCGCGCGCATTTCCACGATCTGGCGCGCGCGCACGGATCGCGGCGCGGAGTTGCGTGCCGCCACAGGCCAGCGTGGCGTGCTGGTCGGGATCGAACAGCTTCGACTGGATCCGCACCTCGAAATGCACACCCGCGGCGGCTAGATTTAAGCCGGCAGCGCGGAGATCATCCTGTTATTCCTTCCCGACTGACTTATCTTGCAAATGGCGGACGGCCGCCCGATTGCATGGCAAATCTCCTACAAAGAGGCGTGAATTGTAAGAAAGAGAGCTTCAACTTAATTTTTGTTAATAATTACCTTAATACTTATCCGGCACGGAGCACTCAGCGTGGATTAACGTTTTCCAAAGAAAAAACATTTGTGGAATTTTACTGCCATATTATATCGTCGGACCGCTCGGGCCGAATTGGGTCATCCAACCATCGTCCGATCTCATCAAATTTGCTTTTGGAGAACTCACAAATGCGCTGGCCATCAAAGGTCGTCGTGCTCCTTGGGATATGTTTCCTCACGCCTGCCCCGCTGATTTACGCCCAGAATTACGATCTTTCCGGGCCTCAAGCGAGAGCCGTTTCCCCAGCCGCGACCGAGGAAGAAGTCGCGCAACTGCGTCAGGAGGTGGCGGAATTAAAAATCGCCGTTCAGCGGCTCGCAGAAGCCAGTGGCAAGACTGCGCCCGCTGAGGAGCGCCTCGTGCCCGCCAACGCGGTGCTCGATTCCGGCCGGCCCGATGCCACTCCTATGATCGCACCTATTCCCTCGATTATCGACGCTCTTCCGGAGCAGACCGCTGTGCGTCAGCAGCAGGAGAGTGGCGGTTCCCCGATCGTTCCTGGATGGAACGGCGAACATTTCTTCCTGAAGAGTTCCGATGGCAGCTTTACGGCCATGCCGATCGGATACTTTAACGCGCGTTATAATTTCTACAAAGGTGACGGCGCGCCTCCGGATACTTTCGCCATCCAGCGCGCCAGATTCGGCCTTCAAGGCAGCTATGGGAAGCAGCTCGATTATGAATTTCTTTTCGAATCGGCGTCCCCGCTTACCATCCGTGATGCGTATCTAGATTTCAAGCCTTGGACCTCTTTCAATATCATGGGCGGACAGTACAGGGTTCCGTTCTCCCAAGAAGCTTTGTGGCTAGAAACCGCCTATGAATTCAATTCGCTTTCGGTCTCCTCGGTGCTGTATCCGAACGCAACGGGCGCCTTCCGCGCTCCCGGCATCGATATTCACGGCAGCTTGGCAGGCGGCCGCGCACAATACTGGGTTGGCCTTTTCAATGGCCAGGGACTTCTGCAAAATGGGACGACAAATGAGCCCGAAGTCATCGGGAAGGTTCGATTCTTTCCCTGGAAACAAACTGAAAACAACTGGCTGAAGGGCTTCGGCGTAGGGGGTTCCGTCGAGCACAGCCGGTCCAAGGCTCTCGCCGACGAGCTTAGCTTCAGCGGCCTGATGACTGACAACACCTACAATTTCTTCCCTCAATTTCGGATCAACGGCGGGATCCAGAGGTATAACGGTTTTTTTTCGTGGCTAAGCGGGCCATGGACTGTTCGCGGTGAGTACACGCAAATCTTGGAGAAACGCACCGGCATCGGCTCTTTCGTCAACGACGGAGTCGGATTCAATTCCCTTCCCGGCGTCGTAGGCAAGGGCGCCTATGGGGTGGTCACCTATTTCCTGACCGGCGAGAGTACGCCGGACAATGCCATGCCGAGCATAAAGCACTCGCTGATCGGTCCGAATTCCCCGGGAGAGACGGGCGGCCCAGGGTGGGGCGCGTGGCAGCTAAAGTTCCGGTATTCCTGGGTGCAGGGAAGAGCTGCCGGCGCCACTTGTAATGCGTTCACAATTCCGGCTTGCCCGCTTACGGGGGGAATCGTCCCAACGTACAGCGACCACACCAATCAGATTACCGCAGGGCTCAATTGGTATCTCAACTATTGGGTTGTTGTCCGTACAGACTTGAACATCAATCAGCTAGTGAATCCGAGTGTGCAGGGCATTTTGCCCCGGAATTACTTTGTGTTTTTGGAAGGGATTCAGTTCCGATTCTGATCTGATGTTTGAGTATTACTGAGTCTGTCTGCAACGGCTCCGGGGTTGAATAAATCCGATTCTTCAGCAGATCGGGCATGGATTTTGATTGGGTGGAATTTGATACCAGGTAATCTGACTCAAAGGAGACTCGATGATTTTGGAATCGTCGCCGCGTCTGGCCGTTGTCGTCCTTTTCGGATTGCTCTCCGTGTCGACGGGTTGCAGTAGCAGCCCGCCGGGCTGTCCTGTTTGCGGTACGGATATAAACGGAACGGTTGGCTTAATCGATGTGATGGCGGTGCCCGGACACAGCGCCTCGGGCGCGCCCGGTGGACCTTTCAACCTCTTCGATATTAGTTGGGTGGATCCGGCCAACCGCCTGTTCTACGTGGCGGATACCGTCGGCGTCGATATTGCCGCGTTCAACACGGTCAACAACATCGCGCTGTCTGCAATCGGCGGGGACAGTTCCATCGTTGAATCCGGAAACAACGCCAGCATATGTTTCCAGGATTCGGCCGGAAATCAAGTCATTCCTCCCATCACCACGGCGCAGGGAAATTACACTCATTATGGATGCAAGACCGGAAACTTTCGCCTCCCCGGTTTCTTTGGCGCGAACGGCCATTTCGGTGGATTCGTGGGCGGCATTTGCTGCGGCCCACGCGGCAATAATATATTCCCGTTGCAGGGTCCTAACGGCGTCGAAACCTCGGCCGATGGAAAGTTCCTGTTTGCCGGCAATGGCGACTCGAACGTCGTGGTCTTCGACATGGCCGCGACGCTTGCAAATCCGGCAACCCCGCCCACCGTCGTCGCCACTATCGTGACCGGCACGCCCCCGGATTATGACGGGCTACCCAACGGCATTACCGGGTGCATACAATCGGCCAGCGGGCGAGCGTTCTCTGACCCCACGTGCGGTGACATGCGCGCCGATGAATTATCGACAACCGGCGGCCTTATCACCGCTCCGGACGGCAGCAAGCGCTTTCTCTTTCTGGTCATCAATGGCGACCCGGGATTGCCCTTCGCCACGATCGTTGACGCCACCGGCATCGTGACCAAGACCGGGACATTGGCGCAGCAGCACTGCCTGCCCTACAAAACAATCGCGCCCGGGCCCGGCGTCGCACCCATCCCTTACAGTCCCGGCAGTCCCGCATTCCCCGCCAATTACTCCTCCTGCATTCTTGGGCAGATTTATTACGACGGGGCGGCCCAAAACGACATCAGCCCGGTGATCGACGACCAGGGCGCGAATCTAAAAAAATTCTCCTGCCCCGATCCCACTCTCCAATTTGCCGGCCCTGCCCCCGGCGTACCCGGCCTGCCCGTTCCATCTGGCGCCTCCGGCCATGCGTCCGGGTTCAACCCGGATGTTCCTTGTCATCACGGACCCATGCTGACTGCGACCACCGCAACCCAAGTTGGCGGCGTTTTCTGCCCGCCAGGCCCCGGCACGCCGGCGGGTTGCGTAGGAGCGATCGCCATCGCCGGATTAGGCGGATCCGTTTTCAATCCAAACACAGGTCACTTCCTGCTGACGAACGGAAATTCAACTGCCGACCTCACCGTCGGGAGCATCGATGAAATCGATCCCTTCCACGCGTTCACCACATCCAGCGGCGCTACAGTTTATGGACCGGCAGTGATCAACAGCTTCCCCGTGCCGAACTGCATGCCGACCGGCGTAGACATTGGGCCCGGCACGGATGTCCTGGTGACTTGTGCAGGGCATGACGGAAGAACGTTCGCGCCAACCACCTACATCATGAATGGAACCACCGGCGCCATTCTCTCTACGATTAACTTCGTGGGAGGCGCGGATCAGGGATGGTACAACCCCGGCGACGGCAAGTATTACTTAGGAGCGAGCAACATGATCCCTGGTCCTGTCCTGGGCGTGATTGACGCGCGCTCCCGGCAGTGGCTGCAAAACGTGCCCACAACCGGCTTCTCCCACAGCGTCGCAGCCGATCCGAACACCAATCATATCTTCGTACCTCTGGGCGCGAGCCCCTTGTGCCAATCGCTTGCCTCTAATGGTTGCGTCGGCGTGTTTGCGTCCCAATAGTTGACAACACTGAAATCATTCAGGGTCGGAAGCCCGGATTCACTTTCGCGGATTCGGGCTTTCGTTTTTTGGGAGTGGCGAATCTACCGAACAGGAGTCTCTTGGTAACGCATCATTTTCCATTGCCCGTCGCGCTTGGTCCAAAGTTCGCCGATGAAAATTCTCCTGTAGCGCGTGGCCGAGCCTTGCGGGAATTGTATGATGGACTCGTAGGTGACGAAAGCGTAGTTTGGCCCGAGCGCCTGAACCTGGAAAAGCTGGAGCAAATAGTCGGTGTACTTGCTTTGCTCGACTTCGCGGAGGAGCAGAGACTTGGGGCGCTCCCCGTCGCCGTCGGATTCCACGGCCTGGAAATCATCGGTGAGAAATTCCGCGTAGCCGTCCTTGTCTTTATTTTTGAATGTTGCCCACGCGGCCCTCACTTTCGCTTCGAGCATGCCGGCCAGATTGGGATGAGAGGTTTTATTTTGCGACGGCGCGGTCTGGGCCGCATTGTCAGCCGCCGGCGGCCGTTGTGCGAATGCAATGCAAGGCAGAGCAAACGCGATACATAAGCTCAGCACCCAATTTCGCATTTCTTCCCTCCTCAAGCGATGCACCGCCCGACTATATTGTAAAACTCGTGTAGACCGACGTGCGCAGGGCGTTCGAGAACAACTGGTCCGCCCAATAGCGACCGAAGCGCCAACCGATTTCCCAGCGATTATGGAATCTCTTGAATTTATATGACATAGCCGAATCCAATTCCCGGCCATAGTGAATGTGCAGGTTGTCCGAGTGGTAGTCGTAAAAGATTACGGTCGCCAGCGTTCCGCCCAGGAATCGCACGGGGCCGCTGGCGCTGAGATACCGGGCTTCGAGTCCGCTCACGTTGCCCTTTACCGGATTGGTGATGAACAAGTCCGTCCAACCGTTGAACGGGGGAGCCAACGGCGTGGTCAGCAGGTCGGTTACGCTGCGGCCGGAAAGAAACGCGCAGCCAGCTTTGACGCCTAACCCGCGCCAGCCCGGGCCGAGTTCCCCTAAGTAATAGTTCGCATCAACCCTGTCGGGGTTCGAACCGAAGTTCTTACGGAAGGACGGCGTCTCGTAACCCACGGAAAGGCGTACCGTGGAGGCGTAGGAGGTTGCGGTGAACGGCGGGCCGTCGCGATCAAAACCCTCGAAGCGATACCGAACATTGACGGATAATTTTCCTTCTCTGAGGGTCGACCAAACCGAAGGGGAATGGGATTCTTCCTGCGGCTGATCCTGTGCCGTCACCGGATGCGGAACTCCGCTTCAAAAGATAGCGCCGAGGGACAGAGCGATAATTCTCGAGGCCCATTTCAACTTCATGATCGCTTGTCCTTGTAGGGCGCAAGCAAGCAATTCACCTCAGAAGCGTCCGGAAAATCTCCGATGGAACACCCAGACAAACACCCAAATGCAAACAGCCCCATTTAGTTTCACCCATACCACCTATCCTACATCAAGCAGCCGCTCCATTGCATGGCAGTGGGTTTAAGGTAGAACGGGCTTCAGCCTGTTGCCTTTAACCGTTTCACTAACCTCCGTACCGAAGGCAATGCCGCCAATCCTCCCAAAGCCGCTTCATCCAACGGCGCGGAAATTCCGTATTGAGTTTCATAGCACGGAAATTCAACGTGCCGTAAGGACGACGACGCGATGCCGGACTTCAACCTCTATAGCTATGTCCAACACCCCAAGAAAGTGCACGTCAGCGACATGGACTTCAGCCAGGTGCCGCGCAGCGCCTAACTACCGGCGTGATTAAATATTTCTGGATACCCGTCGGCAGCGGCGTGAAGCCCGACTTAGAAGTAGACTGGATGAACCGCTTCATCCTCGGCGATTCACGGGGCGGCCAGGTGGCCGCGCGAATCGATGCCACCATCGGCAGGCTCCCGGGCCTCGCGTGGTTTGACCGATTGACGCAATCGCGCCAAGAAAGTCTGGCGAGTCTCGGCAGGATCGAACCGGGGCTTTCGCCAATGACTGCGTCGGATTGATGCGCCGGCAAGGAGTAATGCGAATCTGGTCAAATTGGCCGGGTCAGGAAAACGCGTGGTTGTTCTGCCTAGGAATAGAAATCAGAACGGGGATGGATAAGGGACCGACTCTGAGTCGCTCAGACCACTGTTTCAGCGGTCCACGCCGAGACGCGGTCGCGCCCCTCGCGTTTCGCGCAATACAATGCCTGGTCGGAAGCTCTCAGAACGTCGCCCATCGTAGTGCCGTGGTCCGGAAAGAGAGCCACGCCGATCGAAACGCTGACGGCCCCCAGGAGCTGGCCGGCATATTCGACGCTCAGTTGTTTTACTTGCTGGCGCAGAATCCCGGCTCTTTGCAGAGCCCCGGCTAAATTGGAATCGCTGAGCACAATCGCGAACTCTTCTCCGCCGTAACGGCAGGCGATATCCTGGCCCCGCGTGTTCCTTTTCAAGAGATCTCCGAGGGAACGAAGAAGCGTGTCTCCGGCCTGGTGCCCAAACGTATCGTTAAACCGCTTGAAGTGGTCAATGTCCATCATGATAATCGCGACTGTGGTCTTGCTTCGATTGGCCCGGCTAAACTCCCGTTCCAGCGATTCCTCCATATAGCGGCGATTAAAGAGTCCCGTAAGCGGATCGCAAATCGATTGATTCTTAAGACTCTCCTTTAATTTTAGATTCCCAAGCGCCCAAGCCACCTGCTTGGCCAGCACTCCCGCTAACTGACGGACGTCATCGCTGGAGGTTCGAGGCAAGGGCTCCATTCGATCCTGGCTGGTTCTCATCTGCAAACTCACAATTCCAAGCGCTTCATTTTGCGCCATGAAGGGGACACAGAGAGACTCGATCACATCCGCCGGATCGATGTGGCGGCAAGGCGCTGTCTTTTGCCCCCGCCGAAATGATTGCGGCTGGCCTTGACGCAATGCCCAACAGTCGTCCGGGCCAAACACTCGCTCTCCCCCGCCGGGAATACCCCAATCGGCAACGGTCTCCACCGCCGTCCTGGAAGCGCTGGTTATGCACAGCGAGCCTGACCATTTCGGAAACAATTGTTCCGCCACATTGCCAATCTCGACGTAAGCCTCCTCCGCATCCTTACATGTCTGAAGCCGGCCTCCCATTTCGCTCAGGAGGTGGATTTCCTTGGAGCGCTGCTCCAATTCCTGCACTTTCTCAGCCAAGTCCCGATTGGCATTGTGCAGCTGGATTTCCGCTTCGACGCGGTCGGTGACATCCTGAACGCTTCCCACCAGTCTCACAGGTTTATGGGTTTTCGGATCGAAGATAATATCGCCGCGGCCGTGTATGCTTCGCACGGAATCGTCCGGACGTATTACCCTGAATTCAATATCATATGGCTTGGCTTCACGGACGGCGTGATTCAGCGCCCGCTGGACTTGCTCCCTGTCATCCGGATGAACTAATCGGAAGAGAGTCGGCCTGGACGGTTCGATACCTCCGGGCTGATAGCCGTGAATCCGATACACTTCATCAGACCAACGCACCGGGTTCTTTTCCGGTTCCTCGAAGTCGACGAGATCGACCTCGACGCTTCCAAAATGGGCGATGCGCTGCGCAGCCGCCAAGTTGGCCTCGCTCTGCCGCAACTTTTGCTCCGCTTCTTTTCGCCGGGTAATGTCCCGGTGCAGGCCAACGATCCCCACAACCGTGTCGCTCGTGTCAATCAAGGGAACTTTGGTCGTTTGAAGTACTTTTACGTTTCCTTCCGGGTCCACGGCCGTTCGCTCCGACTCGATCGCTGCCCCGCCCGATTTCATGACGTTGAGGTCATCCGTGTGCAAGGCGACGGCCCGCTCCTTCGGGAACAAATCGAATGCGGTTTTCCCCAATAGGTCGTCAGGGGACTTCACCCCGTGAAGCTTCGCGAAAGCCTTATTCGCGAGCATGTAGCGGCCTTCGATATCCTTGGCAAAGATGCTGTCAGGAATGTTGTCGGTCACCGTGCGCAGGACATTGCGCTCGAGGGCCAGCTTTTTCTCCGCCTGGGCGTGCAGCGAGATAACCCGGTCGAGCCTCCGCGTCGAGTAATAAGTGCCCACTACCGCGGCGAAGGTTCCCACACAAATCGTCACGGCCTGATGCTGCGCGGAATTCAAGGAAGGGAAGAAGAAATGTTCCAATCTTATAAATATGGTTAATACCGCGCCAACAAGAAGAGCCACCCACGCCAGGCCCGCCCAATCGCTGCTGCGGCCTCGGCGAACTCCGGCGTCAGGTTCCCCGAAGATTGGATTCGGCTTTCCAGGCGTCTTGTTCGTTTCCATAAAACGCACTGACTTAGCTCCGCCTACTTGTAGCTGCGGTCTACAGAGGAAGGTTCTTCCAATAGTACTGCAGCGAACGCGAAATGGCGCAACCCCCTATCGGCCTTGTGATTAAACAGCTAATTACGGGCAAGTGAAGTAGGCGCAGATGCTTAGGAGGGCGAACGTATGAGGAACGGTCAATGACAGCTCTTCAGGTTCATCGATCGCGGCACACGCCGTTGTTGGAATGTGCTCATGACGGAATCGCTGGTGGGTTCAAAATCGCCGCAAATCCTTGTATAGTTTAGACATGCCGTTCAGCACAAAAACGCGGAGGCGATTGCGATCTTGGCGCACGCGTATGCGCGAAATGCGCGGCGTCGTGAAAGGACTTGTCTCCACGCGGCATCCGCTGCTCGTGCATATCATTCCGATCCGGCGCTGCAATCTGGCCTGCACCTATTGCAACGAATTCGACGATTTCTCGAAGCCCGTGGATACGGCGGAAATGATTCGCCGGATCGACCGTCTGGGAGAACTCGGCACGGCGGTCGTCACCATCAGCGGCGGCGAACCGCTCTTGCATCCGGAACTCGACTTGATCATCGCGCGCATGCGCAAAAACGGAATCCTTTCCGGGATGATCACGAACGGTTATCTCCTCACCGCCGAACGCATCGAGCGCCTCAATCGCGCCGGACTGGAATATTTGCAGATCAGCATCGACAACGCCGTGCCCGATGAAGTCTCGAAAAAAAGCCTCAAGGTGCTCGACCAGAAATTGAAGCTGCTCGCCGACCACGCCGTGTTTCAGGTGAACATCAATTCCGTGCTGGGCAGCGGAGTGAAAAATCCGGAGGACGCGCTGCAAGTTGCTCGCCGCGCGCAGGAATTGGGCTTCACCAGCACCGTGGGCATTCTGCATGACGGACAGGGACAACTGAAACCGCTTGGCGGGCGCGAGATCGAAATCTTCGAAGAAATCATGGCCATGGGCAAGCGTGGGTTTTCGCGCATCAACGGCTTCCAGCACAATATCGCCAAGGGCAAGACGAACGACTGGCGCTGCCGCTCCGGCTCGCGCTATCTCTACATCTGCGAGGACGGGCTGGTGCACTGGTGCTCGCAGCAGCGCGGTTATCCTGCCATTCCGCTGGAAAAATACACGGCCGAAGATCTGCGCCGCGAATACTTCACGAAAAAACATTGCGCGCCGCTGTGCACGGTGTCTTGCGTGCAACAGATCGCCGTGGTCGACAACTGGCGCGGGCCGCAAACGCTGAAACCCGTCGCCGCTCCGCCGTCCTCGCCGGAATCGCTCGTGCAGTTGCAGTGAGGCGGTGGCTGGTGACCAGTGACTGGTGCAAGCCCCGGCCTTCCGCCTTGTTTTCTCTGTGCCCCTCTGTGTTCTCTGTGTTAAAAGCCCTTGAATTTTTCCGCGATACGCACAACGTAGAATCTTTCACCACAGAGAACACAGAGAAAACATCGAGGCGGATCGACCATTTCGCTGATTGACAGTTGCTAGGGACGCGCTTGAACAGAATTTTCGGAGCGGGCTGCTGCGTCGATCTCCTGCATCTGCGAAGGGACAAACGCCCCTCGTCCCAGCCAGGGTCTGAGCACACGTTTCCACCACATGAGCATCCCTGTAAGGAACAGGACTGCGGGCGCAAGCCCGACTACCGTCCAAATAATTTTCACCCAAATGCCCGCGAACCGCCCAAAATGCGCCTGCGCGAGCCAGGACAACACCAGATCTCCAAAGCGAAGTCTTTTGCTGGACGCATTCAACGGCTCCAGGAAATCGACCACGGCGTTGAACCTGCTCGGAATCGAGAGATAAATTCCCGTGAGCGCCCACATGAATGAGAACGCTAGGGTCCAAAATCCGAGCGCGCTGTGCAAAGTCCAGTTAAATCCTTTGGGATTTGTTTTCCACCGGAAGCTGAGGCTACGGCGCCAGGTTTCCGTCCCCGGCCACCAAATGACGGCGCCCGTGAGAACGAGCAGCAGGGTGAAGATTCCTCCAACGGCGTTGATGAGGAGGCCCGTCTGCGCCAGCAGAAGATTGTCGTGCAGGTCCGCGAGCCACAGCACAAAGCGAAATCCGAATCGGATGGAATCGCCCAAATCGGCGCCCGTGTAGGGATTGAACAGGCGCTGCAATTTCCTGTCGCGCCGCTCCAGTGAGATCTCCGCGGCTTGGTCGGGATTTTTTCGCAGCGAGACGCGGGCCACTTGGTAATCGGGATACGCGCGCCTGGCCGCTTCCCTGAGTTCCTCCTCGGTCATCCGCGCGCCCGGACCGGCAGCGACACGCGGCTCTCGTGCCAGCGACTTCACCATTTCGCGGCGGAAGACGAGCGCAGAGCCGGTCACGCTCATGAGCAAAATGTAAAGTCCGAGGCCGATTCCAGTCCACAGATGCACTTGAAAAAGCGCTTTGCGCAGCCAGACAATCTGCGGGCGTCTCTTCCATTTTTCCCAGGCGCTCATCCGATTCTCACCATGGAGCGCGTATTACACCACAATCCGGGGCGGATCGCTCCCTCTCCGATAGGCGCGCATGCGTTGCGCTCCTGGTGATATGCTGCGCCGGTCTTGATTTCCAAAGCTTCCTTGTGAGATGACTTCCCTGCCGCGGAGGAGAGATCCATGGATAACCCAGCCTCAATAATCATCTTGATACTCGTGCTCCTTATCGTATTTATCATTCTGGGCGCGCTGCTTGGATCGTTCTTCACGATCAACACGGCCGAGCGCGGCGTGGTCGAAAGATTCAACAAGTTTTCCCGCATCGCCGGGCCTGGCCTATCTCTCAAACTGCCGTTCGCCGAGACCGTGCACCGGGTGGACATGCGCGTGCAAGAACTCCCGTTCAAGATCGAAACAAAGACCAAGGACAACGTCTTCGTGGTTATCCCGGTATCGGTCCAATACCAGGTCCTTGCAGACAAGGTCAGCGACGCGTACTACAAGCTGACCGACCCGCAAAAGCAAATCGAGTCGTACGTCTACAACGTCATTCTTGGCCACGTGCCGAAATTGGCGCTCGACGAGGCTTATCTGGAAAAGGATCAGATCGCCAAGGCTGTCAAGGATGAACTCGACGCCACCATGGAAAACTTCGGCTTCTCCATCGTGCGCGCGCTGGTCACCGACATTGTGCCGGATGCCCGCGTGAAGACCGCCATGAACGAAATCAACGCCGCGCGGCGCGAACAGGAAGCGGCCCTGGCGAAAGGCGAAGCGGAAAAACCATCGCGGTAAAAAAAGCCGAAGCGGAAGCGGAGAGCAAACGCCTGCAGGGCGAAGGCATCGCCGCGCAACGCAAAGCCATCATCGCCGGATTAAAGGAATCGGTGGAGGATTTTCAAAAAGTGGTCGAGGGCACGACGGCGCGCGATGTGATGACTCTGGTGCTGCTCACGCAATATCTCGATACGCTGAAGGAAATCGGCGCTTCGGCGAACACCAACACGCTGATGTTGTCCCACGCGCCCGGGGAGATGAAAAATCTCCGCGACCAGATCAGCCAGGCCATCGCGGTGGGCGACCTGATCAGCGACAACGTGGGGAAGAAGCCGTGACTGGCAATCGGTGACTGGCGAAAACCTCCGACTCGACGCCAGAAGTCTCCGCGCACTCTGTGTTCTCTGTGTTAAAAGCTTTTGCGGCCTTGGTCCCGCCTCGACCGTCCGGCGAAATTTCATTTTTCATTGGTTCGGATTTTCAACAGCGGCGCGTTCGATGTTGGCGTTGATTTCGCCGCCGATCAGGAACGCTAGCCCTGTCACATACAACCAAATCATCAGAATGACCAACGCCCCGAGGGACCCGAAAATCACGTTGTAGTTATTCACATAGCGCAGGTAAATACGGAATCCCGCTGACGCAACCACCCACGATACAGCACCGAAGACAGAACCGGGTGTGATCAAATGCCAGCGCTTCTTCCGGAGGTTCGGTCCGAAAATATAAATCAGCGCGTCAGAAAACATCACGAACAACATAGCGGTTGGCCATTGCAACGCCTTCCAGAACGCAATCAGGGCGGATGCCAAGTGAAGCTCTTTTCCCAGCCAATCGACGAGGTCCCCGCCCGCAAGAACGATGCACAAAGCTGCCAGAATTAAGATCGATATGACCAGAGTTAAGCCGAGAGCGATCGCGCGCACTTTGAACCAGCTCCGTGACTCCTTGATCCGAAAAGCCGCATTCAGCGATGCGATGATCGAAGCCACCCCACCGGACACAAGCCAAAGTCCTGCGACAACGCCGATCGTCAACTTTTCCCCACTGGTATTTGCGGCGAGCTCTTGTGTTGTCGAATTCAATAGTTGAAAGGCGGGTGCAGGGAGTAAATCGGCGAAATAGGCCAGCAGGCTGATCCGCAACTGAAGACTGTGGGAAGTAAATAAACCAAACACCGCCAGTAGAATAAACAGCATCGGAAACAGGGCCAGCAGGAAGTCAAAGGCGAGCCCGGAAGCTCGCTTGAACACTTCATTGTCCTGGGCGTCGTGTAAGACACGGCGAACGAGCTTCCAGAAAGTCAAACCACCGAATTTCCAAATTGATTTCGAGTCTTGTTGCCAATTGTGAATGACAGTCTTCGTTGCAGTCATTGGACGAAATCCTCTGACTGGGCTCACGCAATGACTCTTTCACGTTAACACACTATTTATTGAGCAGGGGAATGTCTTTGCCTTTCGGCGGCATGGGAATCGACTTTAGATACGCGTAGATATCGCTCAGGTCCTGATCCGGAAGCGCTTTGCTGGTGTAGGGAGGCATTTGATTCGTCGGCTTTCGAACGTAATTCTGGAATCCTTCGAATGAAAGCTGCGGAGGACCGATGCGCGCCGCTCCGGTTTGCGCCGCGCCCTGGCCTTGCCGGCCGTGGCACTCGTAGCAGCCGTCGCTCATGAAAAGTTTTTTTCCGCTCTGCGCATTGCCGTTGGGAGGAGTGTCGGAAGATTGTTGTGCCCGCGCGACCGGAAACCCAAATAGCAGCGCCGCAAAAATAAGAAGAAATACCGCAACGAATCGTTTCATCGGACCGGTCTGGGTTGGGTTCAGATCCGTTTGTTGTACCGCACTGGCTTCCGCTCGATGCTCAGCCCAAATCGTCACGCGCATCTCCTTTTCGCGGTCATCCAATCTTAATTATCGGGGCTGCGTGACCACATCCACCAGGGCCGGCTCGCCGCGCTTCACCACTTCGATCGCGCGCTTGATCGCCGGTCCGAGTTCCTTGGGGTCCGAGATTGGCCCTTCGCCGTACATGCCCATGCTCTCCGCGAGCTTGGCGTAGGACACGTCCGGGCCCGTGATGGTCGTCCCGGTGCCGCAGTTGGCGATGCCGCGGCTGTGGCGGTCGGCCATGATTTGCACCTGCATCACTTCCTGATGATACGCGCGGTTATTGTGCATGATGTGCAACACGGGAATCTTGTGGTGCGCCGCGGTCCACAAAATACCGGGGGCGTACATCAGGTCGCCGTCACACTGAATGTTGACTGTCAGGCGCCCATGTTTGCGATTGGCAAGCGCGGCGCCCGTGGCTGCCGGAGCGTTGTAACCGATTCCGTAGCCCCCGGCGTTGCCGATGTACTGGTAATGCTTGTCAAAATTCCACAGCCGCTGCGGCCACTTGCTGACAAACGTGGTGGCGCCGACAAGCGACCAATCCTCATTCTGAATTTGCCCCCACAGCTCCATGCACAGGCGCGCGGTGCTGATCGGGCTCGCGTCCCAGGCAAAGGCCGCCGCGTCGCGCGAACGCTCGAGCGCCTGCAAGTGCGCGGCCTTGAGGCGCACGCCGCGATCCTGAAACGCGCGCTTGCGGTCGTCCGTGGCGAGCCGCTTCACCGCCTCGGTCAGCGAAGGCAGCGTGGCTTCCGAATCCGCCGCGAGGGCCATATCCACTTCGTTGAAGCGCTGGAAATCCTGGTAGTTCGCCTTGATGTAGAGATCGTCCGAGCTGATGGTGATGAGCTTCGCATTCGGCTTCGTGCCAGGCCGCGAAGTACGCTCGATCTGGTCGCGGTAGGTGTGCGTGATGCCGTAAAAATCGGCAACATCGAGGCCCAGAATCACGTCCGCGTCACCCACCGCCGCGCGGGCCCGGTCGGATTGATTGAGCGGATGGCGCGTGGGGAAGTTCATGCGGCCGGCCTGATCGACGACCGAACATTGCAGCGCCTCGGCCAGGTCCACCAGGCACGCGAGACCTGCGGGCGTTCGCGCCGTGCGGTCGGCCACAATGACGGGATTCTCCGCCGCAACCAGCAGCCGCGCTACTTCGGCGACGGAGCCGGAATCTCCCACGGGCGGCATTTCGGTGGTCAATTTCGCGGGGCGGATTTTCAAGTCGGAAGGGGTCGGAGCTTCTTGCAGATCGCCATCCGCCACGAGAACGACAGGCAGCGTAGGCGGCGTCATCGCGATGCGATACGCGCGAGCCGCCGATTCCGCAAAATGCTCCAGCGAAATGGGCAGATCGTCCCACTTTGTGAAATCGCGCACCATCGCCGCCGCGTCCTGCACGCTGTGGAACCACTCCACGCCCGGCACGCGCTTAGTCACATCGATGATGTTCCCGAGAATCACATATACGGGGACGCGGTCGCAGTAGGCGTTGTAAATACCCATCGCGGCGTGCTGCAACCCGACCGTTCCATGCGCGAGGACCAACAGCGGCTTGCCCTCCACTTTGTAGTAGCCGTGCGCCATGGCCACCGAGGACTCTTCATGGCAGCAGGTGATGAACTCGGGGCTCTTGTTACCTCCATAGTTAATGATCGACTCGTGAATGCCGCGAAAGCTCGATCCCGGATTCGCGCAAACGTACTCAAAGCCCAGCGACTTGATCACATCCACCATGAAGTCCGACCCGGTGCGATCCGCGGTCAAAACCTCCGCGCCCGAAGGGACTTCCACTTCCGCCGCGGCAGACATGGGAGACGGAACAGTGCGCTTCAGATCAGCCGGCTGCGCCGCACCCGCCGCTGGTCCCGCCGCCAACGCCGCTGCTCCTGCCGCCGCGCCCTTCAGAAAATTTCGGCGATCGACTACCGGCTTGGTTTGCCTGCCCATGAGATTGCACCTCGGTTTCCCGTGTATTTCTAATTTATATCACATGGATTGAGGGGGATGCCACATCGCAAGGCTGAGAGTTGTGTCCTGATTGCACGACATCTCTCACACTTGGATTTGCAGTAGCCGTTCAGGAAGTTCAACCTTCTTGCCATGAAGAAGGAAGTATAACTTAGAAGAACAGCTACGAATGGCCGAGGCTCAAAGGCCTTGACGCTTCAGCGGCTAATGCCCGCAAACCTGCAGGCATGGATATCGAGGCTGACGCCCCGACCTCCTAAAGGCCCCAGCCATTGCTATCCCGGAACACTGTCCCTCTGCGGCGTTGACGCTCCCATGCCGGAAGGCTATGTTCAAAGAGAAGGCCGTGGTGTGCTGGCGGTTCCCCCGGGGGCATTTTAACCTGGCGCTAGTACTTCCTGATTACTCTAGGATTTACGCCAGTTCCGCGTCTGAGCTGCTTGCTGACCAGACTGAGCCGGGTCAACCGGCAGGCACAGTACGCCCTCGCGTCAAACATAAGTGACCACCCTAACCAAAGCGGGCCGGTACGATCTGCGTGAAGAATTGGGCCGCGGCGCCATGGGCGTCGTGTTTCACGGATTCGATCCCGTGATCGGCCGGGACGTTGCGGTGAAAACATTGCGCCTGTCCGAAGCCGGGACGGGATTGTCGCGCGAAGAATTGATCGGCCGGTTCCAGACCGAAGCGCGCGCGGCGGGCCTGCTGACCCACCCGAATATCGTCGTGGTTTTCGACGCCGGCGAGGAAGATGGGCTCTTCTATATCACCATGGAGTTCGTGGAGGGGCGCAGCCTGCAGACGCTCATCGATTCGCGCCAGCCCTTCCCTGTGTCCCGCGTTTTGAAACTGATGGAGCAGGTCTGCTCCGCGCTCGATTTCGCGCACCAGCATAATGTCGTGCACCGCGACATCAAACCCGCGAACCTCATGCTGACTCCGGATGACGTCGTCAAGATCACCGACTTCGGCACCGCCAAGATTCTTCAATTCGGCACCGCGCAGACGGCGCACGTCATGGGGACGCCCTCCTACATGTCGCCGGAACAAGTGAAGGGCAAGCCCGTCGACGGCCGCTCCGATATTTTTTCCCTGGGCGTAATCTTGTACGAATTGATGACCGGGGAAAAACCGTTTCCCGGGCAGAACATCACCACGGTCATTTACAAAATTATCAATGAAGAGCCCATCCCGCCGAGGTCGCTTGACTCTTCCATTCACCCAGGTCTCTCGGCGGTGATCACTCGGGCTCTGGCGAAGGAGCCCGCCGCGCGGTTCCAGAGTTGCCATGAATTCCTGAACGCATTGAAGAATTTCCACGAAATGGGAGACCCCGACGCAACCTTGAGGATGGCGCCGGTCACTTCGCAGCCCGCGCCGGGAAGGAGCCGCCCTGCCGCACAACTGCCTCGGATCGCTACTGTTCCGGCGACGCCAGCCTCCACTGCGCCGGACCCGTCAGCGCAATTCATGTTGCCCGTCATGGAAGAAGAGAAAGCCCAGAAAAGGCCCGGAGGCCTGCTGCTCACGCTCATTTTGCTCGGAATTATTGGCTATTCGGGATATCGCGTCTACCCGCCTCTGTTGGATTTGTGGCAACGCGCCCGCGAACCCGTGGAATCGCCGGCGATTCCGCCAAAAGCATCAACCGCGCCGCAGCCGGCAACCGGCGAGAGCACCAATCCGAAACCGGAACCCCAATCCGAAGACGTGCCGCAGACTACCGCGCCGGCAACCGTTGCCGCGCCAGTAGAAAAACCCGCCCAGCGGAGTGTGCCGCAACCGGTGGCCGTACCGCCAGCCCCCGATACCTCCGTGAAGCCGTCCGAACCTGCTCTTGCGACCACCAGCAGTGCCGATAAATCCGTTGCGTCGCAAAAGCCGGGTCCTCCCGCGGGACCTTCCCCGGCGCGTCTGCTGGAATCGAAATTGCGCGCAGAATTAGCCGGCCAGCCGCTTGCCGACAAAGTTGCCATTCAGGTTACGGCAAGCGCTCTCACACTTTCCGGCTCTTTGACCCTCGCCGAACACCGTGCCCTTATGGAGCACCTTCGTACGGTTCCATCCGGGGTTCGAGTGATCGACGACACCGGATATGCCGAGGACCCGAAAGGGAACTCCCGCGCCTGCTTCGGCGGGCTGGATTTGGGTGCGTTCCTCTCCGCCTGGCGCCAGAATTCTTGTGGACGGTGCGGAGACGGGCCTGCGCACTCCGGCACGATTGGAATTGCAAGTGGGAGAACATGAGGTGCGCCTGGTGCGCCGAGGGTTTGGGACCTCGCACAGGAATGTAGTCGTGAATCAGGGCCAGACCATGCAAATGACGGAAACACTGCCGACAGAACAACCTTTGTAATATGTGGTATTTACAAATTTTCCTCGGGCATAGGCAGAGCGCGTGAGAGGCGTCGCTGAAGGTTTTGTCTTCCTATAAACGCATCTCCCGCCTTTGTAACAATTCTATCCAGTCCGTCCGGTTCTGTTAATTCTTAGGCATCCGAGGCTGAGCAATCCGCTTTTTTTCAACTGCTTGGAGGCACATGCTGACGGCAGGCGGCATGCTCTTCAAAGTGGATACCTGTTTGCCCAATTGCATGCTGTGAGATAAGAATTGCCGCATAAACGAACCTGGAATCGACAGTTTGCGGCAAGTCCAGGTACCTTACGCCATTTCAGCTAAGGACCCCTTTCAGAATGAAAGTCCTCGACAATTCGAAGATCAAACCCAGTGAGGATGTTCCAATTGTAAACGCCATTCCGATTGCGCCGCGTAAATTGGAGCCTGTCGCCGCGGAAGTCGTTCCAGTTCGCCCGGCTTTTTCGAATGCCGAAACTGCCATCATTTTCTTTCTCCGGCAATTCCGCGTGTTATTGGGGGCGGCGCGGCTGTATCAACGAAACCATCCGCGACTGATGGAAATCCTGGCCTCCACGGAGCAACAGTTACGCATCGCGCTGGCGGCGCGCTCACCCCTGGTGGTAGCGGTGGAGCCGAAGGGAATGCTCCTGCCACGCCAGGAAGGCAGCGCCAGCGAGCTGCTGCATGACACCCGCGGCGAATTGCGCGCTCTTGCGGAAGAGCTTCTGCGCAGCGGCATCTGTTCGATCCTGTTCACTCATCCCATCAACGTCGGCGAATTGGATTTAATGGCGCATGAAATCAGCCAGGTTCCGCGCAGCGCCAGTCCAGGCGATACCGCCTCGCGAAAATTGTGGGACAACTGGATCAGGAATCGCGGCGTGCTCGGGATCCGCATCAACATACCCACCGAGCGGCGCGATTCCCTGTTGCTGGCGAGCCTGATGTCCGCGGTGCTGGCCTACGACAATGCGGCGCAACATTCCTCTTACTCTCGCGCGGTGCGGAAGATGCCGGAGGCGAGCTTCGAGCAGATAGCCGCCACGTTGCGGGTATTAGCAAAATTGGCGCCTCCCGACGATCCGGAGATGCAGCCCACGACCGAAGACATGGCCAGGCGCTTTCATTCCGTTGTTTCGGGAAGCGAGCAGTTTTGCATTTCCCTGATTGTGTACGGAGTCTCGAACGTCAAGCCGCGCGAGGGAGAAACACTGAAGCCGTATCTGGAGAGGCTGTCGGACGAGTTGGTCCTGGCATTTGTGAATCAGGAATTCAATGCGAGCCGGACAACACCGCCGGGGCTGGCGCCCTTGCTCGTCCGCCTGGACGAAGAGCGCGGCCAAGCTGACAACACCGGAAACAGCCGGCTGGGCGGGTCGCAGCACGACGAAGTGCGCGTCTCCGCTTTATGCGAAAAATTCTGGAACGCGCTGCCCGCCCGAGTGAAAGGCAAGACCTTGCGGAGCCGGGACGCCTGGTGCGTGCCCGCGAGCGCGGTGTCTCGCTACCTGGAACCGCTGGCCCTGGCCGCCGAAAAAAAGAAAGCCGATGCGGCGGCGCGCGAAGGCCGCGCTGTACTGCTGGCCTATGCGCGTTGCCTCGAATCGGAAGAGAGCAAGGCGCGCCGCGCCGTGGCCGCGGGGCTGGCGGAAATCGCGCCGCAAACGGAACGATTGTGGCCTCATTCCTCGGCAGCCGATTTCGGGCGAGGAATTGTTCAGGCTCTTCTACAGGAAAATTCGCCGGGAATCGCGGGACTGCTTTCTGCGGTGGTCGAAAAGTTGGCGCGCACGTCGCTGATGAAACGCGAATACGCCGAATTCGAGCGAATCCTCGAAACGCTCGAAGCTGCGCCACGGGACGACGAACACGCGCATATTTCGACCCTCGTCGGCCGCATTCTCAGCGACGAGCAATGGCTCTATCTGGTGGACGAAGCGCTCTCCGCCCGGCCACTCAACCCGGTCATTCCTCGCTTGGTAAAGAGGTGCCCGGACCGCTTGATCGACCGGCTGGGCTTGCTGCTGACCGCGGTCAACGGCCTGAATTCTCTGCCCTCGATGGTGCGTCTAATTCACGGAGCGGGCGAGCCGGTGCTCGGCGCTCTGGAAACCCGTCTGTACGAGGCGCGGCGGCAACGCACCGCGACCGCCATTCATCTGCTTGCTTCCGCGGACCCGAAACGTCTGGCAGGCGCGCTACCCAGGGCGCTGGCGAGCTGGGAATGGAGTTTGCAGGACCTTGCCGCGACCGAACTCATGAAGTGGACGAATCCACCCGTGGTGGCGGCGACGGCGCAAGCTTTTCTCGCTACGCTACCGGAAGCGCACGCCATGGTTGTTCCCTGCATGATCGATCACCTTGGAATTGCAAATGAGACAGCGGCCGTTCCCATGCTGCTTCTCATCGCGGAAGGCGAGCATGCGGCGCTGCGGGATATTTATTTCCGCATCAAAGCCATCGAAGCCCTTGGGAGGATGCGCGTGACGGAAGCCGCTCCGCTTTTGCTGCGCATGGTAAGGCAGCGCAACGGCCTGGCGCATGGCGAACCGGCCGCGCTGCGTTCCGTGGCCGAAGAAGCGCTGAGCCAGCTGGAAAATCGGTCCTCTTCCGCGCGCGCCCGGCTGGCGGAAAGCGAGCGGTCGAAACCCGGCGTGACACACTCACGGCCTCGGCGATACCTTCGCGCGCGCCTGCAGAACCCGATGCCGGCTGTTATCACGGGAACTCGCGGCGGGTCCGCGCGGGTTCGTACACTCGCGCTTGGCGGAGCGTTCCTGGAAACCGATCAGCGCCTGGCGCCCGGTGATTCCATGCAGTTGGAAATTCGGATCGGGCTTCGCAAGATTCAATGCGCCGCCGTCGTGCGGAACATCACGGCGATTGGAGCCGGCGTTGAATTCGTCCACCTGAAGCCGCGCGACCGCGAGCGCCTGCGACGTATCGTCACGCAGTTGCTCAAGTAGATTTCATCAATCCTAATTTCTCGCGACAATCTGCTCGCGGAGATACAACCCAAATTCCTAACAACCGGGCGCGGAGGTTCCCTAGCGCCGGCGGGACGCCGGCGCTACAACTTCCATCAATCTTCTTCGGAATTGGGGGTGGAGAGCAAAGGCCGGGGAAACGTTTCGACAGGCTCTATTTGCGGGACTTCCGCGCTGCCGACGCCCATCTCCCCAAACTTGCGGGCGGAGGGAATCAGGCGGCTGTCAAAAGAAGCCACGGCATTGTTGTACGCTTTGCTTGCGCGTTCCAAACCCTTGGCGATTTCCGAAAGGTGCTCGGCGAACTTCACCACGCGATCGTACAATTCCTTACCGAGATCTTTGATGCGCTCCGCGTTTTCTGCGACCAGTTGCTGTTTCCACCCGTAAGCAACCGCTCTCAGCAGGGCGATGAGCGTTGTGGGGCTGGCGAGAACGACGCGTTTATCAATGGCGTCCTCGATGAGCGTGCGGTCCTGCTCCAGCGCGGCGCTGAAAAACGATTCCCCGGGAACGAAAAGAACGACGAATTCCGGCGTGGGTTCAAATTGCTTCCAGTATTCCTTCCCCGATAAACCTTTGATGTGCTCTCGGACCAGGCCGGCATGCTGCATCATGGCTTCGCGGTATTCCGCATCCGACTGCGCGCTGACAGCCTTGAAAAATGCGTGCAGCGGGACCTTTACATCCACCACGATTTGCGTGCCGCCCGGAAGATGGACAATCAGATCCGGGCGCAAGCGGCCTTCTTCCGTGTCGACCGATTGCTGTTCCTGAAAATCGCAGTGGGGAGACATCCCCGCCAACTCGACAACCCGCCTCAGAGTCAGCTCGCCCCACTTTCCTTTGATCTGCGGCTGCTTGAGGGAATTGACCAGGCTCCCCGTTTCCTCCCGCAATTCCTTATTGGTAGTGGCCAGGAGTTGCACCTCGCTGCGAAGGCTGCCGTACGCTTCCTGTCTTGCGGATTCGACGCGGGCCACTTCCGAGCGCAGGTCTTTCAGCGCCGTTTCGAGCGGGTCCACCATGGACTGGATTGAAATCTTGCGCTGCTCGAGATCCCCTTCGGCCTCTTTCTGTAAGGAATCGAACTTCGACTTCGCGAGCTCCATGAACTGGTCGCTGCTGGCTTTCAGGGCCTCGCCGGCCAGCGCCTGGAATGCATCTCGAAGCTTCACCTGGGCGTCATCGAGCAAACGCCTCTGTTCGATTAGATTCGCCCGTTGCGACTCGGCCTCTTTCTCCGCGGCGGCGCGCAGCTTCTGTTCCTCTTCAATTCTCTTCTGCGAAGCTCGCAATTCCTGCTGCAATGCGTCGTTTTGTCTTTTTAACTCTTGAACCGTGCCATCCAGATTTGCCGCCCGCCTCTCGAGTTCCAGCCGCGCCGCGCCTGCCGAAGAGTTGGCCAAGGCCCAGGCGACTGCAAAACCTGCCGCAAGGCAAGCGATGGCAATCAGTATTCCGGTTCCTGTCATGAAGGCGCCTTGAGCGAAGGAGCTTGCGAAATTTAGCGTCCGCGGACGAGATTCTACCATGCCGCGAGTGGCACAGGCTTCAGCCTGTGGAGTTTCCTGAGAAGGCAAAATCAAAATCCACATGCTGAAGCGTGTGCCACTAAAAAACGATGCAGGATTGTGAGTATTGCGGTTAGTTGAGTTCCCGCCAGGCGGAGTCCAGCAGCGAGGCGAGCGGAGCAGCGGGGTTATCATCCAGCATGCTCTTTAGTTCGGCGCGGATTTGCGGCAAATCCTGCGGCGCCTTATCGATTTTCAAGAGAACTTGATCGATCCGCGCGGGCCAGCCACCGGAGGCGATTTCCCGGGCTTCGGCCAGGCGTTTTCTGGCTGATTCCAGATCGGGCAGGCTTGCGTCAGCAGAGATGAGCCTCGCCGAAACCGAATAGTTTCCGCCCGTCACGAACTGCATTTCTAGCGGCGCGATATTCTGGTCGCCGCCGGAAGTTTTCAGGCGCTGCACGTTTCCTTTCGGCAGTTGAATCACTTCCGGCGATCCGTTGCGAACCTCAAGGAGGAGCGGCTCCGTTGTGCCATGCGCGCGCACAATGAGTTTCCCCGTCGAACCTGCATTCACCGCTTCGGCGGGGCCGCTGAATTCGAGCATCACCGCCGAAACATGAAATTGCCCCGCCTCCACGCCAGCCACTGTGACGCGAAGGTTGGCGTCACCAACGGGGACGCGCGGGCCAGGCAGCGCCACAAGCGAAACCGGCGAGGACGCCAGGACGAGGCAAGGATCGTCGGACAGATAGACGTGATTAGAGTCCGCCGCTCCCCGGAAGCCGGAGCCTTCCAGAGTAAACCGGTCGTGGATGGCCAGAATGTGCGGGTAGGAATCCACTTTGACCACTTCGGAGAGCTTACCCGGCGCCACGTGCGGGCTGGAATCTTTCGCAGCCACCACAATCGCGGACGCGGTGATTCCATTGCCTGAAGCTTTTGCAACGATTACGCCCGGTTGATCGATACCCTTAAACATCGCGCGCCCGGTGGCGTCGGTCGTGACTTTCTGGCCTCCGGAGAGTTCCACCGCGATGTTGGGTAATAAACGGCCCTGGGAATCGAGCACTGCCAGCGTGGCCTGAGCACCGGCAATGACTTTGGGAGGCAGGATGATCAGGCGCGGTGCGGGGGAAGCGGGTGATTTGGGCGGTTGTTGGGCCGCCGGGAGCGTGGTGCACACGCTCATCAGGAGGAGGAAAGCCAAGCTGCAGCCCGGCACTCTAAGACGAACCCACGCACGTCCCATAGCAGGAATTCTACCGCGGCAGGGGCAAGAGAGAGAAATCGGCGGGAGGGGGGAATATTTTTTGCTTGCCCTACCCAAGTGTTGCCCGTATTGGACTCCCGGGAACGCCATTCTCCCAAATGGCGTTGTTGAAATCGCCAATCGGGAGATTGGCGTTCCCGGGTTTCAGCGCCGCGTTTGCGCGGCAGGTTGGGAATTCCGAGTGATCTAATTTCTGAAAGAATAAAAAGCGACGGCGGGACGCCCTGGCCACAACGCGCAGGCTGCAGATTGCTTTCTAGTGACTTCCGGAGAGCAAATCACGGGGCGCGTTCAACTATTGTTTGCCAAGTGGAAGATCTTTGCTTCGAGGAACAGGCGATACAACTCCGGATCGAGTTCCTTACCTTTTACGGACATTTCGAGGATACCGAGTGCGTGGTCGGAGGCGACAGCCTTTTTGTAGGGCCGGTCTGAGGCGGACAGGGCGTCGAAAATATCGCAAATCGTCATGATCTTGGCCTGGACGGGGATCTCATGGCTCCGCAGTTTGTAAGGGTAACCCGTTCCATTCAACTTTTCGTGATGGGCTCGGACAATGCGCGGTATCTCGCGGATTTGTTTGGTCCACGGAATCTGCAGCAAGAAATTGAAACTATGAACGACGTGGGATTCAATCTGGAGGCGTTCCTCCGAGCTGAGGCTTCCCTTCGGAATGGAAAGGAAGCGGACTTCTTCCGGCGTGAGGACCGGCCTCTCGACGCCCCGCGGATCACGGTAGGTCTGCCTGGCAATTTTGAAGAGACCGTCAAACCCACTCTTCGCAAGCACAGTCGGCTCGTTGGCTTGAAGGACGGCCTCGAAGCCGCTTTCCATCTGGGCCCTGCGGAGACGGTATACCTCCTCAAGGTTCTTGATCCGCGCCAAAGCCTCCGGCCGGTCCAGCTCCAACAGGAGCCGGACCTTTTCGCGCTCCATGTTCGCTTCCATCTCCTTGTAGAGATAGTCGAAGCGGTTTGCGATGATGTCGATTTGCTTCGGATAAAGTTTCTTGGACTTTATCAGCACATCCTCGCGCACGCCGACTTTTCCGAAATCGTGAAGGAGCGCGGCGTAACGGATCTCCTTCATTTGCTCGGGAGAGAAATGAATCGAGGCGTACGCGCCTGTATCGACACGATCCACAATCTCGGCAAGCCCGACGGTCATGTCCGAGACCCGCAAAGAATGGCCTGAAGTCGTGGGATCGCGCTGTTCAATGGCCTTGACGGATGCCTGGACGAAGCCTTCGAAGAGCTTTTCAATGTCCTGATAGAGGTGGCCATTTTCGTAGGCGACGGCGGCCTGCGAGGCCAGAGAAAGTGCCAGCCGGACCGCCCGGGGGGAAAATGGGCGCACCTCGCGGGCTACAACTTCCGCGCTCGTGAGGCGCGATTTGGGATGAAGTTTGCAGTTGATGAGCTGCAGGACGCCGATGACTTCGTCGCGTCCATTCTTCATGGGAAGCGTCAGCATGGAGCGGGTACGGTAGCCGGTTTCCTTATCGTAGCGCGGGTTGAAACGGTAAGGACGATCGCGGGGTATGCGCCGGGCATCGCGCAGGTTGATTACTTCGCCGTGCAGCGCGGCATACCCGGCAAGAGAATTCTCCTCGAGGGGGAGTTCGAATTCGGCGAAGGGAAATTGCACGCTGTCGTTTTGGGTCATTTTAAAACGGAGATGGCGTTCGAACGGGCCGGCGGACAAAACATCCGGGCGCGTCTCCTCAACAAGGTAAAGAGAGCCTGCATCCGCGCCCGTGATCTCACGCGCCTTCAGGAGGATCAAATTAAGCAGCGCCCCAATTTCGCGTGTTTGCGACAGGGCGATGCCGATGCGATTCAATTCCTCCATCTCGCGCTCGGCCCGCGCCAGTTCGGCCCGCGCGGCACGCTCCCGCTGCGCCAACTCGATGTTGGCAACCGCGGCGTCTACCGTCCTGCGAACCAGGGAGGGATTGGCTTTGCGAGGAAGCGTTGCGAAGCAACCGGCGGGGTTCTGGCTTGCGCCGTTGCGCGAAACGCCGATGAGCCGGACGCGCGGGGCCCGCCGCACGAGGCGCCGCAGGGCAATCAGGTCGCCTGCCCCCAGATCGGCAAAACATACGACAGGGAAATCACCCAGCTCCGCTGCGGAAATCCGCCGGCCCGGCAAAGCAGGAGGCAGCGCTCGAAGCGCATAACGGCGACTCAAGGGACGGGCAAGTGGTGCGGCCGGGGAGTGCTCAAAATACCAGATTTGTGCGCGTTGCCGCATGTGAGAGGTTGCGGATGCTGCAGGGGTGGGATTTCTGCTTGCTCCGCTACGACCAGTATATCGAAATTGGCAAGTCGCGCCTAGTGAGTCAGAACTCGGGGTGTGCTGAAAGGATGTAACTTCTTACGTCACAGACTATTGCGGTCTCATTGCCAGTTTGCTAGTCTGAATTTCGGCGGACCAGTAAGCGTCGGGATAATCGAGTCCCGTACTGGTACAGGTTCGGTGTGAAATTGGTCTATAGGTTTGAGAAGCCTGAGACCTCACCGCCAGCCGATTGAGGCGCCTTTTGCATATTGAAGCCGGCGCGCGCACCGACCTTGGGCGCGTCCGAAAAAACAACGAAGACTGTTATTTGATCGAACCCTCGCTGCAGTTGTATGTGCTGTCCGACGGAATGGGCGGAGAAGCGCATGGCGAGGTGGCAAGCAAACTTGCCGTTCAGACGGTCGTGACCCATTGCAGGCAGTCTGAAAACAGCCGGGCGACTCCCATCTTCGGGGAATCCAGCCCAGAGGTTTCCGAACGGACGAATCGCCTGGCCAGCGCGATCCATCTTGCGAACCGGAAAGTATTTGAGACGGCGGCCTCGAACTCCGAACAGAGAGGCATGGGAGCAACCGTAGTGGCCGCGTGGATCGAGGGGCAAAGACTGTCCCTGGCGCACGTGGGAGATAGCCGGGCGTATTTGCTGCGGGCCGGCTCGATGGACCAACTGACAGCCGATCATTCCCTGGTGGCCGAAAAAGTGCGTGTGGGAATCCTGACGCCGCAGGAAGCCGACGCCAGCGAAATGCAAAGCGTGTTGACGCGCGCGGTGGGAACCAGCAGCACGGTTGAGGTCGACACGGACGAACAGATCTTGCTGGTCGGGGATTTCGTGCTGCTTTGCTCGGACGGGCTGACGCGGATGGTCAGCGACCCTGAAATCGCGAGCACGCTTCTGACCAGCGCGACCGCCCAGGAAGCTGTCGAGCGGCTGGTCGACCTGGCCAACGACAACGGCGGCGTGGATAACGTCAGCGTGATCGTTTTACGCGTCGTCGATAAATCGGAAAGCGTGTTCCGGCGCCTGAAGATATGGAACCGACATTCCGGGTAAGGCTGCGGAGTCATCGACCGGAAGAGAAGAGCCATGTCCAGACTGGTCCTGAAATTTGAAAGCGCGGCGCTGAAAGAGGTTCCCCTGGGAACGCGTCCGGTGACGATTGGGCGCGCTCCGGACAATGATATTCAAATAGATAATTTAGCTGTTTCTAATTACCACGCGCGTGTGTACCTCGAAGCCGGGTCCCTGGTGGTCGAGGATTTGAACAGCCTCAACGGTTCGTTTTTAAACGATATTCGCGTCGAACGCGCCTTGCTCAAGGACGGCGACGCCATCCTGATCGGCAAGCATGAAATCCTGGTGGATCATGCGCACGACGTGGCCGTCCCGACGGATGGGATGCGCAGAGCCCCGGCGCCGCGCGTGAGTGAAACTATGATCCTGGATACTCACGAACGCCGCAAGCTGTTCGAGGCGGCTGCCGCGGCGGGCGAGCGATCCCAGATCTCCCCGGAACGTTCGCGCGTCCCGACGCTCACCGTGCTGAAGGGCCGCACCGATCAAAAAGAATACCGTATCGCGGGCAAACTGACCGTAATCGGCCACTCCAAAATGGCCACCGTCCGGCTCCGCGGATGGTTCACGCCGGAAATAGCGGCGCAGATCAACAAGCACGAGGACGGCTACTACCTGGGCCGCGGGAACCAGGTGCCGAAAATCAACGGCATCAGCATCCAGGGCATGACGAAACTCAAGGATGGAGACTTGATCGAAGTTGGCCGCGTGCGGCTCAATTTCTTATATCGTGATTAACCTTCCGCCGCGCCCTCAGATACAATCCCCGCATCATGCCAGGAACTTCCACGGGCGGTAAATCGCGTCGCGCCTTGCAGGTCCCGCGCGAATGGTTGCGGGCGTGGTGGGGCCGGCGCGTTCCCTTTGCCATCAGCGTGGGGCTGACCGCATTCGCGCTGACGATTTACGCTTACACCTTTATAGGCGACCGTCCGACGGCTGTGTTTTCCTTCATCAGCCGGCTGGAGCTGGATGCGCTGGACCTGCGCTTTCGTCTGCGGCCGGACCGCTACAAGCATCCCGATCCGCGCATCATCATCGTGGACATCGATCAGCGTTCGCAGGAAATTCTGGGCCGCTGGCCGTTCTCGCGCACCTACTTCGCGCGCGCGCTCGATGCTCTGCGCGAGGATGGCGCGAAAGTCGCGGCTTTCGACATCACATTCAGCAAGCCGGACGAAACCGCCGCGCCGATTCGCGAGCTGCGGCAAACCGTCATCGCGCGGCAAAAGCAGGGAGGGCGGACGGACCCGCGCGTGATCGCGGATCTCGACCGGCTGTCGAAAGAATATGACGGGGACGAGCAATTTGCGCGGGCCATCGAGCGATTTGGAAACGTGGTCCTGGGAAATTTCTTCCTGTATTCCGAATACGACTTGAAGGGTGTTGATGACACGACGCTGGACCGCTACGCCAATATTCTCGCCGATTTTCCATTCCCGCAAGTGCGCGCTGCAAATCCGCAAACCGGGCAGCGCGACCTCCGGCATCTGATTCAGGGTTTCGGCGAACCGTACGATCTGCTGCCGAAAGGCACGCAGGCCAATATTGAAATTCTCAGCGACGCACTGCGCAACGGGCGCGGCGCGACCGGATTTTTCAATGTCGAGCCGGACGCGGACGGCGTGGTGCGCCATTCCCTGCTGGTGCTTCCCTACGGCCGCTCGAAAAACCTTGACGACTGGGACCTCTACGGCTCGCTTGACGTGCAGGCCGTGCGCCTCTTTCAGGGATTGCCCGACCAGCAGATGGTGCTCGATTTCAGCGAAACGGGGGTCACGGCGCTCGAGTTCGGCCCCTCGCTCATCATACGGCCCGATGCCGTCGGGCGAATGATGATCGATTACGAAGGTGATGTCGCAACCTACCCGTATGTTTCGATCGCCGACGTGGTTAGCCATAAATTTCCTGCGGGAACCTTCAAAGGCAAAATTGTCCTGGTGGGCGCATCGGCGACGGGAATCGGGGATTTACGCTCGACGCCGTTTGGCGGGATCAGCTATCCGGGCGTCGAGATCCACGCGAATTTAATCGACAACATCCTGAACCTGCATTTCCTAGTGCGCGGGGCGAATCAGGTTGCCGTGGATTTGCTGCTGATCATTCTCATGGGCGTGCCGCTCGGATTGTGGCTGGCGCTGGCGCAGCCCCGATCGATGCTTTTCGGCGCCCTGCTGCTCGTGCCCTTCGGATTTGGCGTGTGGTACGCCTTCTTGCATGGATGGTGGCTGAACTTCATTATTCCGTCCGGAACGCTGGTCGCCAACGTGGGCTTTGTCGCAGTGTATCGGGCGCTGGTCGAGGAAAAAGAAAAGCGGCGCGTGCGCGGCGCGTTCCAGCAATACCTGAGCCCGGAAGTGATCCGCCGGCTGCTTGAAAACCCCGATCTGGTGAAGCCGCGGAAAACGGAAATCACCGTGATGTTCAGCGACGTGCGCGGGTTTACCAGCATTTCGGAAAAACTGGACGCGCAGGAACTCGCCGCGCTGCTCAACGAATATCTGACGGACATGACGCAAATTGTTTTCCGCCACGACGGCACGCTCGACAAATACATCGGCGACGCGGTGATGGCGTTCTGGGGCGCCCCGTTTGAAGACCGGAACCACGCGACCGAGGGTTGCCACGCCGCTCTCGAAATGATCGCGCGGCTCAAGGAAATGCAGAAAAAATGGAGATCCGAGGGCAGGCCGGTGCTGGACATCGGCGTGGGGCTATGCACGGGGGTCGCATCAGTAGGCAATATGGGCTCGACCCTGCGGTACGGGTACACGGCGCTCGGCGACATCGTGAACCTTTCTTCGCGCATTGAAGGACTGAACAAGGAATACGCCACGCACATTCTCTTGAGCGATACGACTTACGCGGCCGTGGAAGATCCGCTCCTCATCTTCCGGGAACTCGATCTCATCCGCGTGAAGGGAAAATTGCAGCCGGTCACGCTGTACGAACTGGTTGCCGCGCGCGGCACTCCGGAAGGCGACGCGCCCGATCTGGAACAACATCTTGAATTTTTTGCGCAGGGGCGCGCGTGTTACCGCGAGCGGCGCTGGCAGGATGCGCAAATCGTCTTTGAAAAATTACTGGAGCGCTGGCCCAATGACGGCCCCGCGCGAATGTACCTGAATCGTTGCAAGGAATATTTCGTGGCAGGCCCCGAGGAAAATTGGGACGGCGTCTACGTCATGACGCACAAGTAGGACGGACTTCAGCCTGTCTGGTTTTGATCTATTGGGGTGTCAAAGCAAGTCAAAAGCAGACAGGCTGAAACGTGTCCTACTTACCCCGGCGGCCATCGAAAATCGCGGCCGCCTAGCAAATGCAGGTGCAGGTGGAACACCGACTGGCCTGCGCCGCGTCCGTTATTCAGTACCGTGCGATAGCCGGCCGTCAGTTTGCGCTCGCCTGCAAGTTTCGCGGCGATGAGTTGCAGTTTGCCGAGCATGGCTGTGTCTTCCGCGGTTGCATCCGATAGCGAGACCAGATGCTTTCTCGGGCAGATGAGGACGTGGCTCGGCGCCTGCGGCTGGATATCCTCGAAGGCAAAAATGTCCGCGTCTTCGTATACCAGTTTCGACGGTATTTCCTTTTTCCCGATTTTGCAAAACAGGCAGTCATCCATGAGGGGCACCCCGAGTTCAGAGTTTACAGTTGAGGATTAAGAGTTGAAAGTCCTACATCGTGTCTACTTGATCTCAAGACCAGCCGGCTGGTCGAGGCGGATTACGAAGGTCTGAAATCCGTCGCTATTTTTCAGCTGCGCGGCGAGCTCCTGCGCGGCATCCGGGCTGGGGACTTGGCCGACGCGCACGCGGTAGAAGTGGCCCGTCGGTGCGGCATAAGTCCTGTATGAAAATCGGCTGATAGCGCGCGAGCAGGCGGTCGCGCAGCCGCTCGGCGTTCGCCCGGTCCGTGAAAGCGCCTATTTGCACGGTGAAGTCTCCCACGGCGGGATTCGGGCCGGAGAGCAATTCGATGCGCACGGGAGCTGTGCCGGTGCCGATCATGTCCAGCGCCACTGCCGCGGCGCGCGCGAGATCGAGAATGCGGTCGCCAACGAACGGGCCGCGGTCAATTACGCGCACTTCGACGTCGCGGCCATTATTCAGGTTTGTGACGCGCAGGATGCTTCCGAACGGCAGCGTGCGGTGCGCGGCGACGAGCGAATTCATGTCGAAGATTTCGCCGTTTGCCGCGCGGCGTCCATTAAACGGGATTCCGTACCACGAGGCCGTTCCTTCCTCGACGAACATGCCGGGCACAAATGGCGAAGTTCGGGTCGGGGGTTGCGGCGCGCCGGGCGCGGAACCTGGCCGGGGCGGCGCCTTTGCGGGAGCGGATCCTGTTGGTGGAGGCGGTGGGGGAGGAGCAGTAGTGATCGGCTGGCGGCCGGCGCAACCGGCCAAAAGGAATGCGGAGAGTAACGGAGCAATCAGCGAGCCTGAATGCAGGAGCGGCGCCAGCCAAGCGGGCAGTCGTTCAGTCACCCCAGGCACCGCTTTTTTTTGAGCAATTGCAACGAGCTTCCTTTCCAACTTTCTCACGGACGATTCGGAATCCGGTGTGAGCCAGATTCGTGCGGGAAAACCTCGTGTGTCGCCCCAGCCGGGGCTTGCTGTTTATCCCGTTCATGATTTCCCACCGCTTTCGAGGCGGGCTACGATCTGCCGTCCCTTCGGGACTCCAACCAAAATGCTTTAAGACCAAAACACGATTGCGACGAATTTCGCGTCTGCGCGCGATTCCGGCTATTATAGGCATGCGAAATTTTTCGGGCAAGGAGACGCCGTGCCACTTTCCGTTCGATGGCGCTACAAATTAGACCGCTGGCGCAGCCAGATTGCGGCCATGTTTCACTCCGAGCCAAAACAATTGCGCCCGCGGCTTTGCCCGGCCTGCGGGACGCTGGTCGGCGCGACGGCCACCAAGTGCCACCAGTGCGGCGCGAACATGACGTTTTCTTTCGCCGCCGCAAGCCGCTCGCTGGGCCGCTGGATGCCGCAGACTTCGCCGGTGACTTACGTGGTGCTGGCGATCTGCTGCGTGATGTATGCGCTGTCGTTTGTCATCACGATGAAACTCTCGGGTGGCGACGGCGCGGGCGGCGGAATCATGAACTTGGGAGGAATTGCCACGCAGGTCAACTATCGTTTGGGCGCTTCGCTTCCACTACCTTACAACATCAGCCAGCCCTGGCGATTCGTAACGGCAATCTTTCTTCACGGCGGATTGTTGCACATTGGTTTCAACATGTGGGTGCTGATGGATATCGGGCCGATGGTCGAGGAATTGTACGGGTCGGCTCGATATCTCTTCTTGTATGTTGC
Organism: uncultured Acidobacteriota bacterium; assembly: GCA_963813185.1. Lineage (GTDB taxonomy): Bacteria > Acidobacteriota > Terriglobia > Acidiferrales > UBA7541 > Palsa-360. Next base: position 291,731 of record CAWEYA010000010.1, on the reverse strand, counting down.
GACGGGCGTGGCTGGATACTTGCTAAGTTCTTCGGTGGGACACTTAAGTGTGGGCGCGTCAGGCTCGTTGCTGGGGCTTATCGGCGTGCTCCTCGCGGCTACTACTGGCAGGAAGAGCATGGCCGCGCAGGCTCTGCGGAGCGCGTTAATTCGCTGGCTGATCTATCTTGCCGTTCTTGGGTTTCTTGACGAGCGGTCGACTGACAATTTCGCGCACATGGGAGGACTCGCGATCGGGTTATCTGCTCGGCCGCTTGATGCCGGACCGGACTCCCGCGGACTTGAGCGAGAGGCGGCGCGCGGATTTTCTCGGTTGGGCTGCGGGGATCGCCATTGCCGTCAGTTTCGCCTTCATGGTCGTGAATTATTTGCAGAGCGCGTAGAGGATTTTTGTAGGACGGGCTTCAGCCTGTCTTCCGTTCCGACCTACCGGATATCAAAACCAGACAGGCTGAAGCCCGTCCTACTGGGGCTGCTGCTCGCTTACCCGGCGGGCAACCGTGAAGCAATAATGAAAGCCGGAGAAGACCGTGAAGCCGGCGACCAGATAGCCGATGATATTTCTGGCGAATTGCAGCCAGGCCCAATCCGTAACCGCCAGCAGGACCACGGCAAACACCAGCAGGATCTGCAGCGCCGTGGTGGCCTTGCCCCAAATGCTCGGAGGGAAGGGCCGGTATCCGACGACCACCAGGATCACCGCGGCCGCCGTCATGAGCAGAACATCGCGGCTCAGCACCAGCGTGGCGAGCCACCAACTGATTTTCCGGTTCAGCGCCAAGACAACGAAGGAAGAGGACAACAGCAGCTTGTCCGCGATGGGATCGAGATACGCGCCCAGCGCGGTCTTCTGGTTCAGCGAGCGCGCCAGTATGCCGTCCAGCCCATCCGTCAGCCCGGCAACGATCAAGATCGCGAGCGCCAGACCGTACAGGCGGTAATGGATGGTCATAATAAAAAACGGCAAGAATCCCAGCCGCAGAAAAGTGAGCTGGTTCGGGACGGTGAAGACGCGAGTGGCCATTTTGGGATTTCGTTTCCGCTTACACGAATAGAGCAAGATAGTCCCGCAAGGAGCGCCCCACGCGCTGCTCGAAGCGCCCGGAAAGCGAAGGAATCGATCCGTGCGGTTCGTCGAGCGCGATGCGCTCGATGCGTTGCATCGGGAAAAATAGAGTGGGAAGCCCGATGCGCTCTCCCTCCGGGTCCATCACCTGCCGGATGAAATCGTCAAACGAATTCAGATCGATGCCGCGCAGCGTGACGCCGGAAGAGTTCATGGAGACCAGGGAGCCCCACAATTTTTCCTTGGGCGAGTGCAGGCTCACAATTACGATGGAGTTCGGTTCCAAGGATGCGCTCGCTTCGCTCCCCGCGCGCGGAGCTTCGTTTCCTTATGTGTTACAACGAAATCGTTTTCAGATTTTCGGCAATGAGCAATTTCGGCTCGGTCAGTTTCTGCACGTCCGCGGGCGTCACGCCCGGCGCCACTTCGCGCAGCACCAGCCCCTCCGGCGTGACGGCAATGACCGCCAGCTCGGTCACGATCAGGTCCACCACCTCCAGGCCGGTGAGAGGCAAAGTGCACTTCTTGAGAATTTTGGGCTTGCCGTCCTTGGTGGCATGCTCCATCGCGATGATCACGTAGGGCGAGCTGGCGACGAGGTCCATCGCGCCGCCCATGCCCTTCAGCATTTTGCCGGGGATCGCCCAGTTGGCGAGGTTGCCCTTCTCGTCGACTTGCAGGGCGCCGAGGACGGTCATGTTCACGTGCGCGCCGCGAATCATGCCGAACGAATCGGAACTGGAAAAATAGCTCGTCCCGGGAATTTCCGTGACCGTTTCCTTGCCGGCATTGATCAGATCGGGGTCTTCCTCGCCTTCGTAGGGAAACGGGCCGACGCCGAGCATGCCGTTTTCCGATTGCAGCACGACGTCCATTCCCGCAGGAATGTAGTTGGCGACCAGAGTCGGCGTGCCGATCCCGAGGTTTACATAGAAGCCGTCGCGCAGCTCCTGCGCGACGCGCCGGGCGATCAGTTCCCGTTTGCTCTCCTCGGACGGAGCCATTTTCTTTCCTTCTGAATTTGAAACCATTTGAGTCATGGGCGTTTTCTCACTGTTCTTTTTTCAATATTTTTTTCGTAATTTACGCCCTGAAAAATCGCGTTCACGAAAATTCCCGGAGTGTGCACCGACTCCGGGGGCAAGGCTCCCAGCTCGACAATCTCTTCGACTTCGGCGATCACGTAATCCGCGGCCGTGGCCATGACCGGATTGAAATTTCGGGCGGTCTTGCGATAGATGAGATTTCCCCAGCGGTCGCCTTTCCACGCCTTGATGAACGCAAAATCGCCGCGCAGGCCGCGCTCGAGAATAAATTTACGGCCGTTGAATTCGCGGACTTCTTTTCCTTCCGCGATCATGGTGCCCACGCCGGTGGGCGTGTAAAAGGCGGGAATTCCCGCGCCGGCCGCGCGCATGCGTTCGGCGAGCGTACCCTGGGGATTGAGTTCGACCTCCACCTCTCCGCTCAGCACCTGCTGCTCGAAAAGTTTGTTTTCACCGACGTAGCTGGCGATCATTTTTTTGATTTGATGCGTCTGGAGCAGCAGGCCCAGGCCGGCGTCCATCGTGCCCGCGTTATTCGAGGCCACCGTAAGATTTTTCGTGCCCTTGCGGCGCACGGCGGCAATGAGGTTTTCCGGAACGCCGCAGGTTCCGAATCCGCCCGCGAGGATGACGGCGCCGTCGAAGAGTTTTTCGATCGCCGCATCCGCGTTGGCCACGCGCTTATCCATGGAATCAGGCTCCCTTTGTATTGTAGCTCGCCTCTTTAGAAGCGAGGGTTTTCCGCCAGACACGCAGAAAAACCCCGCATCTGAAGACGCGTGCTACAGCAAATCCGGCAGCAGATCCAATGCCTTCAATGGTGCCGGATATTTGCATAATTTAATGATTACAGTTTACTGCAAATCGCGCAGAATCTTGTACAGTTCTCCGGCAGCGGAGAATTCCTCTTCGAGCGCGCGCGTCCGCAGATCGCTCCGCACTTGTTCCAGGGCCTGGATCATTTGATCCAGCACGCGCTCCAGATTGTCGCTGTTCGTGAGAATAATATCACGCCACACCGAATACGGGCTTCCCGCCAGGCGCAGCGCGTCGCGAAGACCTCGGCCGGCCAGAGTGACCGGCAAACCCGTTTCGTCCGTCTGGCCGCGAACCACTCCCGCGAGCGCCACGGAGAGAAGTTGAGGCAAGTGCGAAACCACCGCCGCGGCGCGGTCATGCGATTCGGCGTCCAGCCACACCGGCTCCGCGCCAAGTTTTTCGATGAGCGCGACGAATCCCGCGACGCGCGGTTCGCCTTCGCCGCCGGCATTTTCTTTCGTTGAGGCGCGAATCAGCGCGTACTTTGATCCGCGAAACAAATTTGCATCTGCAGCGGCGATCCCGGAGATCTCTTTTCCCGCCATCGGGTGGCCGCCCAGAAAATGCGCCCTGCCTTTGCGGAATGATTCCGCCGCTACATCGCACACCGATCGCTTGGTGCTGGATGCATCCGTGACCAGCGCGTTCGGCGGGGCCAGCCGCGCGATTTCCGGCAGCAGCTCGATGGTATGTCCCACCGGCAATGCCACATAAACTAAGTCCGCACCGGCGACGGCGCGGGACAGGTCGGGAATCGCTTCGTGGACGGCGCCGCGTTCAACTGCGTGCCGCAGCACTTGCGCTTTGTCCCAGCCGACGACTACCGAATCCGGAAAATATTTGCGAAGCGCGAGGGCGAACGAACCGCCGATCAATCCTGTGCCAACAATTGCCACGCGGCGGAAAGAGGCGGCCATGGCTTAAGCGATGTTCCGGCCGACGGCGGGGGCGATGATGCGCAGCTCGGCCATGAGTTTTTCAAATTGATCGAAGAAGAGCGATTGCGCGCCATCGGAAAGCGCGTGCTCCGGATCGTTGTGCACTTCGAGGAGCAGCCCGTCGGCGCCGGCCGCGACCGCGGCGCGCGCCATCGGCGGAACTTTGTCGCGAATTCCGGTGCCATGCGACGGGTCGGCCAAAATCGGCAGGTGCGAAAGTTTCTTGATGACGGGAATCGCGGCGATGTCCAGCGTGTTGCGCGTGGCGGTTTCAAACGTGCGGATGCCGCGCTCGCAGAGGATCACATTGTGATTGCCGCCGGCCATGATGTACTCGGCGCTCAACAAGAGTTCTTCGATCGTTGCGGACATCCCCCGCTTCAGCAGAACGGGCTTGCTGACCGTTCCAAGCGACCGCAACAGAAAATAATTTTGCATATTGCGCGCGCCAACCTGGAAAATATCCACATAGGGCAACATCAATTGAATCTGCGACGCATCCATCACTTCGCTGCACGCTAGCAAGCCGCTCTTTTCCGCCGCGTCGCGCAACATGACCAGCGCTTTCTCGCCGTGCCCCTGAAAACTGTAAGGCGAGCTGCGCGGCTTGAACGCCCCGCCGCGAAGAATTTTTGCGCCGGCCTTCGCGACGCGATCCGCAATGACGCCGATTTGCTCAGGCGTCTCCACTGAACACGGTCCCGCGGCAACCACAACTTCCGCGCCGCCAATTCGCACGCCGCGCGGCAGCGCGACGACGGTCCCCTGTGGGCGAAACGCGCGGCTGGCCAGTTTATAAGGCTGCGTGATGCGCACGACTTCGCGCACGCCGTCGAGGACTTCGACGTCCCGCGGATCGAAGTCCAGCTGGAACTCCCACGGCGCCCAGAACCGTTTGCGACGCGCCCGTCGAGCGATGAATGTCGAATCCCATCGACACCAGACGGTCGATCACGTGCTGGATCTGTTCTTCTTTCGCGCCTTCTTGCATTACGACAACCATTGCAACTCCTGTTCCTGTTAACAGAACGAGAAATCAGCCAAAATCTGTAACCCAAACAAGCTCGACGGAACTTCAGGGGCTAAAGCCCAAGATTTCCCAGGCATTGATTGTCGCGGCTGAAGCCGCGACCCACAAAGCTTGGACTAGCGAACCTCGGATCCATCAAGCCTTGGCCGACAAGGCCTGGACCTAGAACTTGGACCCACAGAACACGCTGACAAGATACTTTTCAACCGAAAATCTTATGAGCTTTGTGGGGCATGCCTTCAGGCATGACATAAAGGCCGTCTCTGCTTCAGGGGTTTTAACCCCTGAAGCACTGCGCGTGCGAGCCTAACCTTCCTTTTTTCCGTCGCCGGCGTGCATCACGGCGCGTTCGACCGAACGCGCTTCATCCAGGATGCGCTCGAATAGGCGGCGAATCGCCGCATCCGGAAGCGGCCCGGGATTCGCGTGTGCCACGCCATCGAGCACTTGCTTCTCTCTGTCCGGCTGATAGAGCGCTTCGCCCGACGCTCGCTTGATGCGCCCGATTTCGACGACGCAGCGCGAGCGTTCATTCAGTAGCTCGACCAGCCGCCGGTCAATCTCATCAATTTTGCGGCGCCAGTCTTCCACGCTTTTATCAGGCACACTCTTTTCCGGGGCACTCCTGTCCGGCCCGCTCATGCCTGTGGCTCCCGCCGGCTCATGCCGGTCACCGCCGCGCCTTTCAGCAACTTGACGCGCGCGCCCAGCGCCGAGGCGGCCGCGTCCGCGTTTCCGGAGCGCTCGATCTCTTCCACTAACGCCGAACCGACCACGGCGGCGTCGGCCAATCCACCGAGCAACGAGACATGTCCCGGCAGCGAAATGCCGAAACCGATGGCAATGGGAAGCTCGGTGAAGCGGCGCACGCGCCGCGCCAGGGCCGGCAATTCGTCGGCGAGTTGGTCCTTAGCTCCGGTCACGCCGGTGCGCGAAATTAGATACAGGAATCCGCTCGTCGCTTTGGCGATGAGCGCCAGGCGTTCGTCGGTGGAAGTGGGCGCGGCCAGAAAAATCGTGTCCAGACCGCGCGAAGACATTGCCGCGCGATAGTCGCCCGCTTCCTCGGGCGTGAGGTCGGTGATCAACACGCCATCGGCGCCCGCAGCCTTCGCCGCATCGCCGAATTTCTCAAGTCCCATTTGCAAGACTGGATTGAAATAGCTGAACAAAACGAGCGGAACTTCGGTCTTAGCGCGCAGGGTCTTCACCAGCGAAATCACGCCCGCTAGCGTCGTTCCGCTGCGCAGCGCGCGTTCGCTCGCGCGTTGGATCACCGGGCCGTCGGCCACGGGATCGCTGAACGGCACGCCCAGTTCGACCACGTCCGCGCCTGCGTCGGCCAGAGCGAGCACGAACTGCTCGGTCGCGGCGAGGGTCGGATCGCCCGCGGTGAGATAGGCGATCAGGCCCATTTCGCCTTTGCGGCGCAGCTCGGCAAATCGCTGCGCGATGCGCGAGGGATTGGTCATCGTTGTGGTCGCATGTGCCATGACCGAAAGGTGGCGCAAGTTTCATTGTGGGGCTTACCACGCCCGGGAACGCCAATCTCCCGATTGGCGTCACGCAAATCGCCAATCGGGAGATTGGCGTTCCCAGGCCGCAAACCCCACAGGCTGAAGCCTGTGCCACTAAAAAGCTACAAGTACCGGGCGAGGATCTCCATATCCTTGTCGCCTCGTCCGGATAAATTCAGGATCACGATCGCGTCGCGGGACATTTTCGGCGCGCGCTCGATCAATTCAGCGAGCGCGTGCGCCGATTCGAGCGCGGGAATGATGCCCTCCATTCGCGCAAGCGTGCGCGCCGCCGCGACCGCGGCGTCATCGCTCACGGCCGTATACTCCGCGCGATGCCGGTCGGCGAGCCAGGCGTGCTCGGGGCCAATCGCAGGGTAATCGAGGCCAGCCGAGACGGAATGAGTCGTCGCAATTTGTCCGTCGGGCGTCTGCAATACGTAGGAGTACGTTCCCTGCAATACGCCGGGCCGCGCGCCGGAGTATCCTGCAGCCGCAGCCATGCGCGCGGCGTGCTCGCCGAGCGTCGTGCCGCGCCCTCCCGCTTCCACGCCCAGCAATTTCACGCTCGCATCGTTCAAAAATGCGTGGAACAAACCAATCGCGTTGGAACCGCCTCCAACGCACGCGACGAGCAAATCCGGCAAGCGCTTTTCAGCCTCCAAAATCTGCGCGCGCGCTTCGACGCCGATCACGCGATGAAAATCGCGCACCATCATCGGATACGGATGCGCTCCCAAAACCGAGCCGAGCAAGTAATGCGTCGTGCGCACATTGGTGACCCAGTCGCGCATCGCTTCATTGATGGCGTCCTTGAGCGTGCGCGTTCCGGAATTCACGCCCACCACTTCCGCCCCCAGCAAACGCATGCGGAAGACGTTGAGCCGCTGACGCTCCATGTCCTCGACGCCCATGTAGACCACGCATTCGAGGCCCAGGCGCGCGGCAACCGTCGCCGTGGCGACTCCATGCTGCCCCGCGCCGGTTTCCGCGATGACGCGGCGCTTGCCCATGCGCACGGCCAGCAATCCCTGGCCGATGCAATTGTTAATTTTGTGAGCGCCGGTGTGCAGCAGGTCCTCGCGCTTGATGTAGATGCGCGGGCCGCCCAAGTGTTCTGTCAGTCGCGAAGCAAACTGCAGCGGCGTGGGGCGCCCCGCAAAATTCTTGAGCAAGTAGTCGAGTTCTTTCTGGAAACTCGGGTCTTTGCGCGCTGCGTCGTAAGCGTGCTCGAGTTCCTCGAGCGGCGCCACCAGCGTCTCCGGAACGTAGCGGCCGCCGTAAGGACCGAAGCGGCCCTTCGCGTCCGGCCAGGTTTGTGTTGCGGTGCTCATCGATTCCTTTTTTCCATCGAGCAGTAGTCGCGTTGCTGTAGCTCGCCTCTTCAGAGGCGGGGATTTCCGGATTGCTCGCAGAAAATCCTCGTCTCTAAAGCGGTGAGCTACAGCAATTCACTTACCCGCGGAATCCACCGCAGCGAACAGCGCGCGCAATCGCGCGGGATCCTTGCGGCCGGGCCGCGCTTCGACGCCGCTGGCCACATCCACGGCGAACGGCTGCGCGACGCGAATGGCCTCGGCTATATTTTCGGGCGCCAGGCCGCCCGCCAGGATGATCCGTCCATAACGGCTCGCGGCGCGCGCCCATTTCCAATCCAAGGTGCGGCCTGTGCCGCCGTGCAATCCGCGCGCGAATCCATCCAGCAGTATGGCATCGGCCGCGCGGTAGCGGGCCAGCGAAGCGGCGCGAAATCCTCGCTTCACCTGGACCGCCTTGATCACGCCGTGCTTGCGCGCCAGTTCGTCTACTTCCGCGGGCGATTCCGCTCCGTGCAGCTGCACCGAACCGAGCCGCAGCGCCCGCGCCAGCGCATCCACCACCAGCGGCGGCCAATTCACAAACACGCCGACCGCTTCCACAAACGGCGGCAGACGCCGAATGATATTCCACGCATCCGCGGGGCTGATGGCACGCGGGCTGGGCGGATAAAAATTGAATCCGAGCGCGGAAGCCCCCAGGTCAACGGATAAGCGCGCGTCGTCCCAGGTGGTGATCCCGCAAATTTTAACACGAGTCGGCATAGGATTTTGGTGGCACAGGCTTCAGCCTGTGGGGTTTGGTCCCGGCAAGGACGAACCCCCACAGGCTGAAGCCTGTGCCACTTCAAGCGCCCAGCAATTGGCGCAGCGCCGCCGCAGGGTCCGGCTGGGCCATGAGATGCTCGCCGATGAGGAACGCGTCAAAACCAGCGGACCGAAGCCGCGCCAGATCGCCGTGAGTGCGCAGGCCGGATTCGCACACGGCGACGCATTCGTCGGGGATGGCCGCGATCAATTCTTCCGACGTTTCGACGCGCACTGCCAGCGTGCGCAGGTCGCGGTTGTTCACTCCCAAAATGCGCGCCCCCGCGGCCAAAGCCCGCGTCAACTCTTCTCGCGTGTGGACTTCGACGAGCGGCTCCATTCCGAGTTCGCGGCCGAGCGCAAGCAATTCGACAAGGAGCGCATCGCCGAGTCCCGCAACAATCAACAGAAACGAATCGGCGTCCGTCGCGCGCGCCTCCCACACCTGCCACGGATCAATGATGAAATCCTTGCGCAGCACCGGGAGGCCCGCCGCCGCGCGCGCATCGCGCATGTATTTCAAATCGCCCTGAAAAAATTCCTCTTCGGTCAACACGGAGAGCGCCGCGGCTCCGGCGGCCTCGAGACTCTTTGCCAGCGCCACCGGGTCGAAATCAGCGCGAATCAAGCCGCGCGAGGGCGACGCCTTCTTGAGTTCGGCAATCACATTCAAAGAATCACGCGTCAGTGCGGCGGCGAAATCGCGGACGGGCTTCGCGTGTTTCACCCCGAAACGCAGCGCCGTCTCCGGAACGGATTTCTTGCGGTGGGCAATCGCGGCGCGGCGGGCCTCAATGATGCGATCAAGCACAGTCCCGGATTTGGTTTCTGCCGCCATGGAAGCGTCTCCCGCACCGAATCAATGCGAAATCGGAAACCATCATGCTATCGTCCGGCCGAAGGGGAGTCAATCGCGCTGAACTCAAAGAAACGAATCAGTTTGGATTGCCGATAAAGCGGAGGGCTGCCCGCCCCAAAACCGAGCGGCCTGCACAGAACCAACTGCGTCCACGAAACGCGGTCTTGGAGAGGGCATTTTTACTTTAAAGATGAGTCACACCCGGCCCTGACGATTCAAGTCATAGGTTGGCGAACCGCCTCCAAGCGGACTGAAACAGGAGGGCAGTGCCTGTTGCGCCTATTTTGCGCTCACCTGGATGATGGCGTCGGAATTGTTGAGAACAATCGTTTTTGCGGTGCCCGCCAGGCGAATCTCGACAAGTGACCGTGTTCCGTCCGGATTCACTCGTAAGAGGACGGTGTTTCCTGTGAACTTCATTCCGCTCTTCACCCAGACGCCGCGAGCCGTGGCGATGAACTGGCCTTCCCTCCACAAGGTTACCTGTACACTCGAATTGCTGGACTCCAGTGTCAGATGGTACATCCCTTGCGGAATTTCCGCCCCGTTCATGGTGAAGGGCGCCTGCAGGAAGAAAGGACGCGCTGGATTCTTCTTGGCCTGAAGCGGGAAACTCGCAGCCAGTAAGATTAGCGTGCTGAGAGCAGCGTTTCTGATTTTCATTTATCCCCCGATCCGGGCCGCCGAATGCCTTTCCGTCGAGCGCAGCCTCTTGCGATGTTTCGATTTTGCCTATTGGCAGACTCAAGACCAGACTCAAATTGGCTGCCAACCAAATTGGCGTGCAATCCAAATTGGCCCGCGAGCCAATTTGGATTCAAATGCCGCAACCTCACTTTAAGAGCAGTTAAGTCGCGTCCTAAACACAATACTCAGAACCGTTGTGCGGGCGCTATCCGGATCTTGCGGTGAAAATCAATTTCCAACGGGCAAATCGGAGGATGGTAGAAAAACTGGGGGGCGTCCTGTATTTTCAAACTCGGAGTTTCGAAAGTACCTCAGCTTTTTCAGGAGCCGCCGTGCCGCCAGACGAACTGACCATCCTGGAGCGTGAAATCATGAATTGCCGGAAGTGCCCGCGCCTGGTGCACTATCGCGAGGGAGTGGCGCGCACCAAGCGGCGCGCCTATCGCGACTGGACCTACTGGGGGCGGCCTGTGCCGGCGTTCGGCGATCCCCACGCACGCCTGGTCATCATCGGCCTCGCGCCCGCCGCTCACGGAGCCAACCGCACGGGGCGAATGTTCACCGGGGACCGCTCGGGAGATTTTCTGTTCGAGCGACTCTTTCGCGCGGGGTTCGCGAATCAGTCACAATCGAAACGCGCCGATGACGGGCTGATCCTGAAAGACGCACTCATCTCAGCGGCCATTCGCTGCGCGCCCCCCGCCAACAAGCCCCTACCTCAAGAAATCCAAAACTGCACGCCCTATCTCGAACGGGAACTCGTGTTGATCCAGCCGCGCGCTATTCTTGCGCTTGGCGGCATTGCCCTCAATACGTATCTCGACTTGCTGAAGCGGCAAGGATGGATCGCCTCGCGCGCGCCATATCCATTCGCTCACGGCGCGAGCTTTGCGCTGCCGGGCGATCTCCCTCGCCTGTTTGCCGCTTATCATCCCAGCCAGCAAAATACGCAGACCGGTCGCCTGACGCCGGCCATGTTCGACCGTGTCCTCCGCAAGATAGACAAATTTTTGGACGAATGAGCCGGGTAAGACGGGCTTCAGCCTGTCTGGTTTTGATCTAGTTTGGCACAGCTGGAAGCAGACAGGCTGAAGCCCGTCCTACTTAATCCGCGGGGGCATTGCCCTGGGCTGCGGTTTCGATCGTCGCCCTATGGCTGAGGCGTTTGGCAAGCCGGTCAAAAGCGAGATAAACGACCGGGGTCGTGAACAGAGTCAGCGCCTGACTGAAGATCAACCCGCCCACGATGGCGATGCCCAGGGGCTTGCGCAATTCCGCGCCCGTCCCGCCGCCCAGCGCCAGGGGCAATCCGCCCAGCATCGCGGCCAGAGTGGTCATGAGGATGGGGCGGAATCGCAACAGGCAAGCTTGATAAATGGCATCCACGGGATTCTTGCCGCCCTTGCGTTCCGCTTCGAGCGCAAAGTCGATCATCATGATGGCGTTCTTCTGAACGATTCCTATGAGCAGGATGATTCCTATGAGCGCAATGATGCTGAAGTCGGTGCGTGTAATCAGCAGGCCGAGAAGCGCGCCTACACCCGCCGACGGCAGCGTCGAAAGAATGGTGATGGGATGAATGTAGCTCTCATAGAGCACGCCGAGAACGATGTACACGGTCACCAGAGCGGCCAGCACCAGGATCGGCTCATTCGCCAGGGCGGCCTGGAAAGCTTGCGCCGTTCCCTGGAATCCCGCGTGGATGCTCGCGGGAAACCCCAGATCCTGCTGCGCCTGCTTGATGGCGTCCACGGCCTGGCCGAGCGAAGCGCCTTGTTTCAGGTTGAAGGACAGAGTCACCACGGGGAATTGGCCCTGGTGGTTGACGGCGATGGGAGCGAGTTCCGAGGAGTATTTGGTGAACGAGCTGAGCGGAACCTGCATTCCACTCGACGAGCGCACGTAAATCGATTTGAGCGCATCGGGATCCTGCTGGAAGGTCGGATTCACTTCGAGGACCACGTGGTACTGGTTCAATTGCGTGAAAATCGTGGAGACTTGCCGCTGGCCGAACGCGTCGTACAACGTGTCATCGATGGCTTGCGGAAGGATTCCCAGCCGCGACGCTGTGTCGCGATCGATCTCCAGAGTAGCCTGCGTGCCGCGCTCCTGCTGGTCGCTGGCCACATCGGTTAACTGCGGCAGGTTTCTCAGCTTATCTATGAGTTTTGGCACCCAATCGGCAAGTTCCTGCCCGTCCGCGTCTTCCATCGTGTACTGGAATTGCGTGCGGCTGATGCGGTCTTCCACGGTCAGGTCCTGTACGGGCTGCAGGTAGAGCGTGATTCCCTTCACGTCGTTCAGGCTCGCTTGCAGGCGGCGTATCACCGCGGGCGCGTCATCCTTTCTTTCTTCGCGCGATTTCAGGTTGATTTGAATGCGCCCGCTGTTCGGCAGCATGTTGACGCCGTCAACACCGATGAATGAGGAAAGGCTGACCACATCGGGATCCTTCAAAATAACTTTCGCAAGAGCCTGCTGGCGTTCTCCCATGGCTGGAAACGAAATCGTTGCCGGAGCTTCCGAAATGCCCAGGAGCACTCCGGTATCCTGCACGGGGAAAAATCCTTTGGGAATGAGCAGGAACAGAAATATCGTAAGCGCCAGGGTTCCGGCCGTGACCACCAGGGTGGCCGGCTGATGTTTCAACACAAATTGCAGGATCTTCGCGTATTGCTCGATGATCCAATTCAATGAATTTTCCGAAAGCCGGTAGAACCAGCTCTTTTCCGAATCTTTCTGATGGCGCAAAATTTTCGAGCACATCATGGGAGTGAGCGTCAGCGAAACCACTGCCGAAACCAGAATCGTCACGCTCAGGGTGACGGCGAATTCCCGGAACAGCCTGCCTACCACGTCCTGCATGAACAGTAGCGGGATGAGCACGGCGATCAGCGATACCGTGAGCGATAGAATGGTGAAGCCGATTTGCTCGGAACCTTTGAGCGCGGCCTCCAGCGGCGGGTCGCCCTCTTCGATGTAGCGCGTGATATTTTCGATCATGACGATGGCATCGTCGACCACGAACCCGGTCGAAATCGTGAGCGCCATCAGCGACAAATTGTCCAGACTGTATCCCAGCAAATACATCACGCCGAAAGTGCCCACCAGCGAAAGGGGCACGGCCACGCTGGGGATGGCGGTGGCCGCAAGGCTGCGCAGAAACAGAAAGATGACGAGCACAACCAGCGCCACGGTCAGCATCAGCTCGAATTGCACGTCCGACACGGAAGAGCGGATGGTGGTGGTGCGGTCGGTAAGAATGGAGAGCTGCACCGAGGAAGGCAGCGACGCTTTGAGCTGCGGCAGCAGGTTCTTGATGCGGTCCACCACGTTGATGATGTTCGCGCCCGGCTGCCTCTGAATGTTGACGACCACGGCGAGCCGGTCGTTTTGCCAGGCCGCCAATTTGACGTTTTCGGCGCTGTCGATGACGTTGGCCACGTCCATGATGCGGACCGGGGCGCCGTTCTTGTAGCTGATCACGATGGGCTTGTACGCATCGGCTGTCATCAACTGGTCATTCGCCCATATCGTAAATGCCTGTTGGGAGCTGTCCAAATTTCCTTTGGCCTGGTTGACGTTCGCCTGCCCCAGCGCCGTCCGCAGATCTTCCAGGCTCAATCCGTAGGACGCCAGCGCCGTCGGATTCGCCTGAATCCGCACCGAAGGCTTCTCTCCGCCGCTGATGCTCACGAGTCCCACTCCCGGCAATTGCGCGATTTTCTGCGACAAAACCGTATCCGCCATGTCCTCCAATTTCGTCAAGGGCAGCGATTCGGCAGTCAAAGCGAGGGTAAGGACAGGAGTGTCCGCGGGATTGGTTTTGCTGTAAATCGGCGGGTTGGGAAGATTCGTCGGGAGATAGGTGGTCGCGGCATTGATCGCCGCCTGCACCTGCTGTTCGGCTACGTCGATATTCAAATCGAGCACAAATTGCAGTGTGATGAGCGACGCCCCGAAGGAGCTCGTCGAGGTCATTTGATTGAGCCCGGGCACCTGGCCGAATTGCCGCTCCAGCGGCGTGGTCACCGATGAGGCCATCACGGAGGGGCTGGCTCCCGGATAAAACGTGAGAACCTGGATCGTCGGATAGTCCACCTGCGGCAGCGCGGAAACAGGGAGCTGCCGGTAAGCCACGGCCCCGGCGAGTAAAATTGCCGCCATGAGCAGTGAAGTCGCGATCGGACGCAGAATAAATGGCCGGGAAGGATTCATCAGCTTTGTTTTCTCTGTGGTTTGTTTTTCGGCGCGGTGGATGGATTGGAATCTTTGCCGGGGGCCGGGAAGGCGGCAGGGCTCGCGCCGGAACCGCTCGGCGAAGCATCATGCACTTCCACCGGAGTGCCCGACTGCAACCGTTCCTGTCCGTCCACAACCACTTGATCGCCCGCCGAAATGCCCGATGCAATCAAGGCAATATTTCCCTGCGTCAAATCCACGTTGACTGACTGCATGTTCGCCTTGCCGTCCTTCACGGTATAGACGTACGAACCCTGCGTCCCGCGCTGAATGGCCGCCAACGGCACCACGATGGCATTTTTGCGCACGGCAAGCATCAAGCGAGTATTTACGAATTGATTCGGCCAAAGCGACAAATCGCGATTTTCAAAAGCCGCCTTGAATCGAACGGTACCTGTGGTGGGATCGATCTGATTGTCCACCGTCAAAAGCTTGCCTGACGCCAGCATGGTCTGATCGTCCCGGCTGTACGCTTGGACGCCCAACTCCTCGTTCTTCATGTGCTGGATAACTTCCGGGAGGTTGTCTTCCGGCAGCGTGAAGAGAACTGCGATTGGCTGCACTTGCGTGATAACCACCAGGCCATTCGGGTCCGTGGCATGAATCATGTTGCCCTGATCGACAAGCCTCAGCCCGACGCGGCCGGTGATTGGCGCAGTAATCTTGCAATAGGTCAACTGCAATTTTTCATTGTCGATCTGCGCCTGGTCGGCCCGCACGGCGCCCTCCAGCTGCCCCACCGTGGCGTTCTGCGTGTCCACCTGTTGCGATGCGATGACGCCCTCTTTCGCCAGCTGGTCATAGCGCTTGAAATCGACCCGGGCATTGTTCAACTGCGCTTGATCACGGAAGAGTTGCCCTTCCACTTGCTCCAGCGCCACCTGGAAAGGTCGGGGATCAATCTCGGCCAGGAGTTCGCCTTCATGCACGAACTGCCCCTCCTTGAAATTGACCTTTTGCAGCTCGCCATCCACGCGGCTCTTCACCGTAACCGTGTTAAACGCGGTCACCGACCCGAGGCCCGAAAGGTAGTAGGGCACGTTTTGCTTCATCGCAGCCGTGACGGCCACCGAGACCGAACCCAGCCCGGCGGCCCTGGCCCCAGGCGCAGGCGCGGCCTTGCTCTCGGAAGAAGGACGCGATTTATAGTAGTAATACCCGCCGCCGGCCAGCACGATCAGCACGAGTGCCCACAGCCACCCACTCTTCTTCGGCTTTCCGGTTCCGCCGCCGAGGGAGTGCTGTTCCGCTTGACTCTCGGTATCGTTTAGTTGCGAGGAATGAGGAATGGCCATATTTGTCCTGTCAGTTTGTATGAATCGGCTCGACACCATTGACGTATTCGAACCAGCCCCGGTTACGCCATCCCGTAGATGACAGTTGCTCTCCAGGAATGGTAGCGATACCGGGATTCGAACCCGGATTTTGGCCTTGAGAGGGCCACGTCCTAACCCTTAGACGATATCGCCGTCGCCACCCATACGCATACGCCCGCCGGAACTCTGAAAACTGCCTTTCACCTGGAGCGATTGGCGCAAACTTAGGAGGAGTAATTTTCGCACGGACACAACACCGGCGCAAGCCGCGCCTGCAAACACCCCGGGAACGCCAATCGGGAGATTGGCGCTCCCGGACGAGAAATTATTGCGCCGGTGTGGAGGACGCCGGCGCGGACGCGTCCTTAGGGCCAAAGTTCTTGGCGAGATATTGAACCAGAGTATCGACCCGATCCGCAGGGACATTTGCCCCGCGATCGATCATGGTCTGCACGGTGTCTTTCCAATCGTCCAGGTTCTTGTGCGCCTTGGTCAGATTCGTAAGCTTGTGGCAGGCCTGGCAATTTTCCGTGGCGATCGCTTTCCCGTCGCCGTCCGGCAACTCCACAACGGTCTTGGCAGCCGTGGGCGCGGGGGCGCTTGGCGCCGCAGCGTCCGGCGAAGGAGCCGGTGTGGTGGGAGCTGCTGCTGGAGCATTCGCGGCAGCAGAAGCATCCTTGGGGCCAAAATTCGCGGCCAGATATTTCGCCAAGGTGTCTATCTTGTCGTCCGGGATGCTCGCGCCACGGTCGATCATGGTGTGGATTGTGTCCACCCAGTCATCCAGGTTCTTGTGCGCCTTCGTCAAATTCGTCAGCTTGTGGCACATCTGGCAATACTCGGTGGCAATAGGCTTGCCGTCACCCTCGGGCAACTCCACGGGCTTCGGTGCGGCGGGCGCTGCGGTAGGAGGAGCAGCTTGTCCGGCGTCCTGAGCGGCGGCCGGACGCGGGGCGACTGCACGAAGCGCATGCACCCGGTGAACCAGGGCGCCGAGCGAAGCATCTCCCGCCGGAGTTGCGTTCTGCGCATGGCTCCTCGGCGGCGAAGCTAAAATTCCGAGACCGACGATGCCGGCAAGACCTGCCATAAGAACTAAATAGCCCGAAACATGATTTCTTGGTGTGCGCACTCTGCCAAGTCCTCCCGTGATTTTCGTGGTCGGTAGTAGAAACCCCCACTTGCCCAAACATTATTTATTCAAATGGCCCAAACGAATCCAATTCCATTTTGATATGAACAAGAGAAAGAATCAAGCGGTGAGGGCCGAGGCATAGAGAGCCTGGCCGTGGTACCGCTGGTCCTCGCCGCAGTAAATTCAAACTTTCTTGGCCGGCCCTGGTTTCAGCATTTCCTCTCACTAATTCCTGTTGGAAGCGGGCGCCGTTTTCGCGGTTTCATCCGAGCGACCTCCCCGTGACGACTCCCAGCCACACCGCGATGAATCCGATGGTCACGCTCAGGATCACGTTCAGGAAGGCAATGAATAGTTCGCCGTCCCGGAAACTTTGAAAGGTTTCGAACTCGAATGCGGAAAATGTCGTGTACGCTCCGATGAAGCCGATGGGTATCAGGTAGCGCCAATTCGCGCTCCAATGCGTTCGTTCCGCGAGCAAGGTCACGACCAGCCCGACCAGAAACGATCCGCTGATATTAATGACAAACGTGCCGTACGGAAAGCGCACTCCCATCCGATTGCTGATATATCCGCCCAGCCAGAATCGCGCAATCGAGCCCAGGAATCCTCCGAGGCCAACCACCCAGTATTTATTCATTTATGGTCTCGCCACCTACGATTTTTTGCCGTCCAGAAAGTAGCGCAAACCACGGCGGAATGGTACGCAATCATCCGTGTAAAACGGAAAATGCGCCTGCTGCGCGCGTCAGCGGCCGGGAATTCTGATCACTCTCGATTTGCTCATCGCCGGGGACATGGCTCCGCGACAAGGAACTTGTCAGGAGTCATCATCTGCCCGGCTAAAAGGACAGCGGTTATAAGGCGAACTCCATCGCCACTAGCCAATCATACGTTTCGCGCAACGGAAGTCAACCTTCGGGTTCCGCCATGTTCTGGAGGGAAAAACGCCGTTAGTGCGGGACTGGTTCAGACTCCACCCTGGATTCCACGGGTTGCTGCGAGGGTACGATGCGCCGGTAAAACCGAAGCGAAAAAAAGCGATTTCGGCAGGGAGCGCACCGATAGGCGGGAAAGCGAAACAGGCGAAACGCCCAGGCGAACAGGCCCATCCCATGTTCGCTCGAAATGCGCTGCAAGTCCAAATTGCCGCACATTCCGCAATGTACGTTCCAGACATATCCGATGGGAGCCGCCCAGGCAAAAAAACGAGAGTCGCAAGCGCGGCAACGCCAGGGACGCAGTCCTGCCACTCCTGCCAGGTAATCCTTGGCACTGCGTCTGCGTGAACGGCGGGGACTGTCGCTATGGCAGACAGGGCATAACAAATTCTCTTCACCCCTGGGAAGTCTTCAAAAAGAATACTTGAAAAGTTATTCTACTTGCAAGTTCCATCTACGCGAATTTGTGTCCTCATGTACAATGCAAAGAGAGGTACTAGATGGCCGACTACACTTCGGAACATGCGCGCGCCGGGATCAAGGCAAAACTTCCGCATCTAGATACCTGGCCAAACCAGTTTCCGGGCTACCGGATTGTCACGCGCTACCCGGAGTACACTTCCGTGTGCCCGAAAACCGGATTGCCCGACTATGGAACGATCGCGATTGAATACGAACCGAAAAAGTTATGCCTGGAACTCAAGGCCCTGAAAATGTACCTGCTGGCTTACCGCAGCCTGGGCATCTTTTATGAAAATGCCGTCAATCGCATGCTGCGGGACATCGTGGACGCCATTCATCCGGCCTGGTGCGTGGTGCGCGGAGAATTCACGCCGCGAGGCGGCTTGACCACGACGGTGGAAGCGCGTTGGCCGAGAAACACACGCCCCTCCCACAAATCGTAGACAACCCGTTGCGGCTCGGCGATAATCACACTTAAATGGCGTCGCCAGTCCCAGAAGGGCCGCCAAGGAGACGTGATGAGTATTTCCCCGAATGTTCCCGAGCCGAGTGGAAACGAAACCAATTTTTACGAAGCGGCGCCTACACCGCGCTGGATTATCGTCGTGTTCGTCGCGGCCTTCGTCCTCATTGGATATCTGCTCTACGCGGGCAATGCCGCGAAAACCAAGCTGGAGACCGACCTCGCTCAAGCCAATTCGAAAGAGGCGATCCTTTCCGTGCAGATCGATCAAACCAATTCGCGCGTCGCCGATCTTAAGGGCCAGTTGGAAGTGACGACGCAAAAGCTCGGATTCACGCAGGCCGAACTGGCGCAGGCCCGCGCGCTCGCGCAGAACATTCGTCAATCTCAAAAAGATTCCGACGATAAACTCACCGCGCAAATCGGCCAGGTGAAGCAGGACACCGATACCAAGATCGGACAAGTGAGCACGGACCTGACCGGCGCGAAGGGCGATATCAGCGCGACGAAGCAGGACCTGGAAGCCACCAAGGCCAAGCTCACCAGCACCGTTGGCGATCTGGGCGTGCAAAGCGGCTTGATCGCGCGCAACCAGGAAGAACTCGATCAACTGAAACGTTCAGGCGAACGCAATATCTTTGAGTTGCACCTGACCAGGTCCAAGACCCCCACGCACGTCGGCCCCATTCAAGTGACGCTGACAAAGACGGACCCTAAGAAATTTAAATACACTCTCATGGTCGTCGCCGACGATAAGACCATCGAGAAAAAAGACAAGACCGCCGACGAGCCGGTGCAGTTTTATATCAAAGGCGCGACGCGTCCCTATGAAATCGTCGTTTTCGACGTGACCAAAGACAAAGTGAACGGCTACCTCTCCACGCCGAAGGACATAGGCAGCGCGCGCGCCCAGTAAGTTGCACAGGCACTCTTGCCTGTGCGGGTTTTGCACCGTCAATGGGTCGGGCATCCGCGCGTACAACATACAAAACCGCACAGGCAAGTGTGCCTGTGCTACTTGAGTTTTTACATTATTTATTACGACTCGAACGACTTGAGGGTTGTGGCCATTTCGTGAAGCCGCCGGTCCACGCTCGCGTACACCGTATTGGGCTCGAACGCACCTTTAGAATCGCGGCGCCCGGCTTTCACGCCGGTCAGAATTTCAATTCCTTCTTCCAACGTGGTCACCGGCAAGATGTGAAATTTGCCCGCGGCAACGGCGTCGATCACGTCGTCGCGCAGCATCAGGTCTTCGATATTCTCGAAAGGAATCATCACGCCCTGGCGCCCCGTTAGCCCCGTTTTCACGCGGCACACGTCAAAGAACCCTTCAATCTTCTGGTTGACGCCGCCGATGGGCTGAATGTCGCCCTGCTGGCTGACCGACCCGGTCACGGCAATATCCTGGCGAATGGGCAATCCGGAAAGCGCGGAAAGCAGCGCGTAAATTTCCGTCGAGCTGGCGCTGTCACCGTCCACGCCGCTGTAGGATTGCTCGAAGCATATGCTGGCTGCCAGGGAGAGCGGCTTGTCCTGCGCAAACTTGGTGCGCAGATAGCCGGCGATGATTTGCATGCCCTTGTCGTGAAAGCTGCCGCTCAGATTGGCTTCCCGCTCGACGTTGATCAGTCCCGTCTTGCCGAGCGCAGCCGAGGCCGTGATGCGCACAGGCTTGCCAAATGCGTAGCCGCCGATTTCCAGAACGCTCAGGCCATTGACCTGCCCCACGCGCGTGCCGTCGGTTTCAATCAGCAGCGTGCCCTCTTCGATCATTTCCCGGATCTTGGTTTCGGTGAGGTTATGCCGCTCGATGCGCGCCTCGCGCGCGCGGCGAACGTGCAGCGCATTCACGAGTGCCGCGCCATCTTGCCGCGCGATGTACGCCGCTTCGCGGGCCAGGTCCGCGAGCTCCGGAAATCGCGCCGTCACCTTGTTCCTCCGCCCGGCCAGGCGCACCCCGTACTCCAGCATGCTGGCGACAGCGGTGCGGTCGAAGGGACCGATGTGCTCCTGTTCGGAGAGCTGGCGCAGCCGGTCGCCGTAATGGCGCACGACCGCGTCGCTCATCACCATCTCCTCGTCGAACTCCACGCGCACCTTGAAAATTTTGCGGAAGTCCTCCTCGAATTCGTACAACATTTCGTACATGTGCCGGTCGCCGATCAAAATAATTTTCACGTCGATGTCGATCGGCTCGGGCTTCAGCGCCGAAGTTCCGAATGGAAAGAACATTTCCAGCGGCTGAATCTCGAGTTTCGAGTGATTCAGCATGCGTTTGAGCGTGCGCCACACTCCGGCTTCCGTCAGCGCGTCGTACGCATACATCACCAGAAATCCGCCATCCGCGCGAAGCAGCGACCCGGGGCGCAAATCCACGAAATCCGAATTCCAGCCGCCGCGCGAGTCATAGCTGCGCTGGATCGTCCCGAAAAGATTCGTGTACGTCGGCGTCGTTTCAAAAATGACGGGCGAGCTGTCTTCTTCATTGTGCGCGAGAATCACATTGACGCCGTACACGCGGAACGGATCGCGCTCGGTTGAAGCAGACTTTGGATTGCCATCTTGCGGAGGCGGCCCTCCACCCGGCTCTTCCTCGCCTTCCCGTTCCTTGAACGGCTCGAGGTTATCGAGGATGCTGTGGCGCACCTCTTCAAGATATTCCGCCACCGTGGCGCCCGAATATTTTTCCTTCAATTCCTCGATGAATCCGTCGACCAGCACTGAAGCCGCTTCCTGCTCGAGGTAGCTCAGTTCGCTGGCCAGCTCGCGCGACAGCGTCAGCGTCTTCCGGTACACCACGGTGAACTCCTGACGGAACTGTTCGTACTTGCGTTCCAGGTCCTCGGCGGCCACGGTTTCCAGTTTGCCTTCGTGCACCATTTTCGGGATGTCTTCGATAGGCACCATCTGCCCTTCGAGGACCGGGAAAATTTCCGGCAGCGCGACGGCCCCGACCTGCATGTGGCCCAGGGCGAATTGCTCGCGCGCGATGCGCCGCGTGAAATCGTCCATCAATTCTTTTTCGCGGACGGTGAAGCGGTCCACGATGCGCCCTTTTTGCCGCTGGAAGGGCTCGCCCTCGAACACTTGCGGAATCCGCCGCCGCAAGAATTCGATGCCGCTCTGCATATCTTTCTTGAAGCCGTTGGCCTGCGCGCGCGGCAGTGCCAGAAGGCGCGGCCGGTCGGGGCTCTTGAAATTATTGACGTAGCAGCGATCGAGCGAAGCCTTCGCAGGAGGATGAATCTGATCGATCAAATGCGTAATCGTGCCGCCGCGACTCGTTCCCGCAAGCCCGCACACAAAAATATTGAATCCCGGCGCATTGAGCTCGACGCCCATTTTCAGCGCGCGGAAAGCGCGCTCCTGCCCGAGCAACTCCTTCACCGGCTCGGCCTCCGCCGTGGTCGCAAACGGAATGCTGGCCGGATCGCATTTCCACCGAAGCTTTTCGGGAGGCAATCCGGCGAGCAACGTCATGGTTTTACTGGCCATCGTTGAATCTTCTTCCGTAGGACGGGCTTCAGCCTGTCTGGTTTTCGCTTGCCTGACTGCAATCCTACATCGCTGGAGACAGGCTGAAGCCTGTCCTACTTGACCTCAGGCGCGTTACTCTAGCACAGGCCAGAGGGTAGGCGCATAGGCGCTGTAACCACAATTTCCACCATCGGCACATTACAGGACAGAGGTATCGGACGCGCCACCTGCCACCTCATTTCCCGAATACACATCCAGAATCCCGAAGGCCGTCGCCACCACGATCGGTCCCAGAACAACTCCCAACACGCCAAACACGGCGATGCCGCCCAGCACGCTGATGAATACCAGCAATCCGTTCAGCGAGGCGCGCCCTCCCAGCAGCACAGGGCGCAGGATATTGTCGATCGCCGCGCCCAGCGCGCCGCAAATGGCAATCAGGAGGATCGCGCGGCCCGCGTGCCCCGTGGAAAACAGCCAGATCGCCGCGGGAATCCACACCGGCCATGCGCCCACCACCGGGAGCATGGACAAGAATCCCATCACCACGCCCCAGAAAACCGGCGAACCCAAGCCCACAATGGCAAACGCCCCACCGCAAATGATCCCCTGGACCGCCGCGATCACCAGGCTGGTGGTGACGCTGGCGAAAATCAGTTCACGCGCCTCCCCCAGCATGCGCTCCGTCATGGTCTCTTCGAACGGCAAGAAATGCCGGAGGCGTTCCAGGATGGATTCTCCGTCCCGAAGGAAATAGAACAACGCAAAGAGCATCACAAAGAGTTCGAACAGGAATAAAACAATGTTCCGGATCACCCGGCCGAGTTCCGTAGCCATGTATTCCCCGGCCCTGCTGGCGCCCTGGCGCACGAGGCCGGGCAAATCCACAGTGACCCCTTGAGCCGCGATGTGGGAAACTAGCCATTCCCAAGCGTGGTTGAGCCAGCCATACCCTCCACTCTCCATTGCGAGCTGGATGTCCCGTGCAGCGGCGATCCCTTCACGGACAAACATAGCGGCGAGCAAAAGCACTGGAACAATCAAGATCAGAGTGACGCCCAAGGTGATCAGCACGGCCGACCGCGTGCGGCCCCATTTCCGTTCGAAATGTTTGTTCAGGGAAAAGAAGATAACCCCAAAGACCGCCGCCCAGCCGAGTGGCACCAAAAACGGTTGAAAGACCAGAAACACGAGGTAAGCCAGGCACAGCACTACACCGTAGAATAAGACGTTGCTAAATCGATGTTCTGCGCTTTGGGCCACAGTAGATCGAGATCCCCCATTTGTAAGCCCGCCGAACAACTGCAAGGCTCCTCTTATAACCCAGGTCAGGACTTTTTGGGGGGTTCCTTCACGATTTAAGCCCGGTCTTGCAGGCCAGTGCGCGTGGTATGATGCGGATAGCTTAGGAGTAGTCTTGTGAACGACCCTGCGTCCTGCCGCCACTCCCGCACGCAACTCATTGCCAAGGATTCGGACGCGGAATATGTGGAATGCCTGGACTGCGGTGCGATCCTAGAGTCCGGCGAGTTGCCGGAGCCATCGGCCGGCTTTGACGAATCTCTCTCCGACGCGTGATCGCGATTCTCCGGCTCAAACGGAAAAGGCTTAAACACAGAGGGCACGGAGTACACAGAGAAAATCAAGAGAGACGGAAAACGGTGGGCACGGGCTCTTCACAAATTACGATTCACGAATCACGTTCACTTAATCCCGAGCTGTCCAATGATGCGCACAACATCGGCCGCGGCAACGTCGTACAGCGGCCGCTCGTCTTCCTGCTCGAGCTGCTCCCGCAGATACTGCGCGGCGACGTAGCTGGCTTCGCGGTCCGAAAGATCGCGGCCGGATTCGGCCGTAAATTGCACAATTCCGGGATGAGCGAGGCCGACAATCGATCCCTTGTCGTCCACCAGAAACTTCGTGTCCACCGTGTCGCTGTGGCGCGTCGCGATGCCGTTCCACAGGTGCGAAAACCGGCAGTGATACGTCCGGTCGGTCAGCCGCGAGGTCACGTCAAACTCCCCCACGAATTGGTTCATCGCGCCCAGATTTGAAATGCCTATTCCAGTGCTCATTTTCTACTTTCCGTGGCCGACGGTCACAGGCTCGGCATGCGCATAGCTGCTGGCTGCGGCGGCGATCCCGGCCCCGACGGGTAGCTTCATGCCCTGGTCGAGCAGGACCCTCTCCAGCGCATCGAGGAACAGCAACACATTGGCGCGCTGGCTGGAATATCCCATCAGGCCGACCCGCCACGTGGTCGCCTTGATATCCGCAAGTCCTCCGGAGATTTCAATGTTGAATTCATTCAGCAGGCGCACGCGCGTTTTTACGCCGTCAATGCCGCTGGGAATACAGACGGCCGTGACGGTCGTCAGGCGGTCCTCCGGGTTTTCGACAAAGATGCGAATGCCCATCGCTTCCAGGCCGGCGATGAGCGCCGCCTGATTTTGCCGGTGGCGTTCCCAACTGGCCTCC
This sequence comes from uncultured Acidobacteriota bacterium, assembly GCA_963813185.1. Taxonomy (GTDB): domain Bacteria; phylum Acidobacteriota; class Terriglobia; order Acidiferrales; family UBA7541; genus Palsa-360. The sequence continues at coordinate 267,126 of CAWEYA010000010.1, read as the reverse complement.
AGCCCCTCCTCCAGAAGCATCCGCATGGCCTCATGCAGCGCGTAAATCAGGGGAATCGGCGGCGTGTGGTGATAGGTGCGTTCCTTGCCCCAGTAATTCATCACGGTGGTGAGATCGAAATACCAGCTCTGCACCTTCGTTTTGCGGTTGCGCAGCATATCTTCAACCCGCGCGTTCACCGTAATCGGCGACATCCCCGGAGGCGCGCTGATGGCTTTCTGCGTTCCGCTGAAGCAGATATCGATCCTCTGGTGGTCGATATCGAGCGGGACACCGCCCAGCGTGGCGACACTGTCCACGATCAAGAGCGCTCCCAGCTCATCGGCGACCTTGCGAAATGGCTCGATCTTCGTTACCACGCCGGTCGAAGTCTCCCCGTGCGCCAGGCCTACGAACTTGATCTTCCGGCCTTGCCCGGCTCGGCGTACATCTTCCGGGTCCACGGTCCGGCCAAGCGGGGCGGGAACGCGGTGAATCTTGGCCCCGGTGCGCTCGGCGATATCCGCCATGCGATTGGAAAACATGCCGTTCACGCAGACAATCGCCTCATCCCCCGGCTCCAAGGCGTTGACCACCGCCGTTTCGATGCCGCCCGTTCCAGAGGCGGAAATCGGGAATGTTATATGGTTCTTCGTCTGGAAAATGCGGCGCATCAGCTCCTGAACGCCGCCCATGAATTCGGTAAACCATGGATCGACATGCCCCACAATCGGCATCGCCAGCGCGCGATACACGCGCGGGCTTAAGCACGAGGGGCCGGGCGTGAGCATCAGCCTCGTCGGCGGCCGCAATTCCTCCATCGGATTTATCATGACCTCAAACCTCAGCTTTCACGCGGCTACTTGCCGGCACGTACAAAACTGTGCCCTGAGAGGAGAGCACAGACCATCGAAGATGGCTCGGTGGATAAAGCGATCGCCCCAGTCGCGTTCCAGGGCATTTCTCTCAAATATACTCCTGACCAGCATCTAGTTTGCGCGATTCCCCGCCCTCGCGCAACCGCCAAAATGGTTCTGTGTGAACAATCCACGACTGCTTTGCAGCTGCAAATTGCGGTAACGAAATCTAAGCTCTAGTTTTCAATCTGTACTCTGTGCACTCTGAGTTGAAGGGTTTTGCGGCGTTCCAGTGCCATACAAACGTCAAAAACGTTTAACACAGAGAGCACAGAGAAAATCGGTCACGCGACGGAATTGGGCTTGGCCGCCGATTTGGTCTGGTGGACACAATCTCCGAGCGCGTCTGCGGTCCGCTGTGCTATCTTCGCGTGGCCCTGGAGGAAAGCGCATCCATGTCGGAAAAGCTGGTTCTGGTGGGTGTACTACCCGAAATCGTCGTGATTAGTCCGGATGAGCAGGTTGTGTGGCTATCCGACACCGGCAATCTCAAGATCCAGTTCGATCCCAACCGCTGCCCGTTCCAATCCAACGTCTTCCAGGCACCGCTGGGACGCCAACTGCAAAGCGGTCCGCCCCGCCCGGGCACAAACCCGGGCTCCTACAAGTATCGCCTCTGGTTGAACGACCAGCCCATCGGCCACGGCGAGGTCATTCTGAGGGAAAAATAAGGTCTAATTCCCCGCCGCGCTCACCCGGCCGGCATCAATCGAATGAGCCAACCCGCGGCGAACCGGTGCCAGCAACACGGCGGGAACGGGCTTTTCCGGCGTAAGGGCGACGTTCGCGGACCGGCGCGGGAATTCGGTGCGGCGATCGAGTCGCAGCCCCACTTCCCGGACAAGTTCCTCGGAAAAATTCGGATCGTCCGAGTATTCGACGCCCCAGAACCACAGGCGCTCTTCCTTTTGCTGCAGGAACTGCAGCGCTTGTTCCAGTTTGCGCATGGCGCGGTCAAACGTGGAGGCAAGGAAATAAACGGGAAGAATCCAGGCCTTACGGGCGAATATGGCTCGAACGCGCACGCAGTACTTCCCCGTCTGGTTCACTTCAATCGTGCATTGGTACTCATTGCGATGATTCAGCTTCCCCGGCATAGTGCACCTCATTGACTTACCTTTGTTGCGACATCCAAATCTGACCCTTGGGAAAGAGATATCTGGGCCTCGATAGCGCGTATCGCTAGTTGCCCCTTGAAGGGGCGCGATCGGAATTAAATTAGAAGAACCACACCTGCAAGAAGCAATGCACGCTGGGAAGGCGACAGCGTCAAAATCCTGGTCCCCTGGCGTAGGGTCCAGGATTGCCGACACAAATATGCTAGCTTAGGCCGAGGGCGAAAGCAAGGCCTGTGGAAAAATTAATAACACGTTTAGTTTCTGTAACTTACAGACCTATGCAGGACTGATCAGACGTTTCAAATTGTCCGCGTTGAAACGTAGCTGGCCCTCCTGCTGGAGACGCGCTTTGAGGGCGGTGCGGAATAATTCGTAAGCGGTTTGCCGCTTCTGCTGCAAGACTTTCTCTTCGATCTTAGCCTTCTGCTTTTCAAAATCGTCCTGGCTGACGGGATCGTGTTGCGCTACACGATAGACGGCCCAGTTTTGGGCGAGCGCAATGGGATCGCCGGCCTGGCCGGCAGGGAGAGTGAACGCAGCCGCGAATTGCTTGGCGCTGCCTACGTCGGGAATTGAACCTGCTCGAGAGATGAGTTCCGAAGTTTTTACTTCAAAACCGAGGGCTTTGGCGGCAGCCGGAAAATTCTCACCCGACTTGGCGCGCTTGGCGAGATCTTCGGCGCGAGTTTTAGCGAGATCCACTGCTTTTCCATGCCTATAGTCGCTGGCGACGCGGTCGTGAACCTCTGCCAGAGTCGCGGGATGCGCCGGCTGAACGTCCTTCACGGAAAGGACGACATAGCCAAGATCCGTATGGATCGGCGCGCCCACGTCGCCCGCGCGCTGGTGAAAGATGCTATCCATCAGCCCAGGTGCGTTCCCCAATTCCGGAAGGGGCTGATTGGCCTCGACCAGTTTGGCCTCTCCCGTGGTCAAATTGAATTTCTTGGCCAAATCTTCAATCGGGACGCGGCCGCCGCGCCGGATTTCGTCGGCGATTTGCGCGGAGATAGTTTCGCCCAACTGCTCCGCTTTTTCTTGTTGCAACTGATTGACAATAGTGGCCTTGACTTCGTCCAGGGTCTGCGTCCGAGCGGTTTCGCGGTCGAGCACCTGAATGATGTGGAAGCCGTACTGTGTCTTCACCAGGTCGGAAATCGATCCCTTGGGAAGGCTGAATGCCGCCGCTTCAAATTCAGGAACCGTCTGGCCCCGGACGATCCATCCCAGGTCGCCGCCCTTATCTTTGGTAGTGTCCTCGGAGTATTGCTTGGCCAGATCGGCGAAATTCCCGCCGTGCTTGGCCTTGTTGAGCACGTCCTCGGCTTTTTTCTTGACTTCGGCGGCCTCGGCGTCGGTCATACCCACGGTTTTGAAGAGAATGTGGGCGACGTGCGCGCGATCTTCCAGTTTGTATTGATCGATGTGGCTCTGGTAGTAGATTTTTTCGTCGTCCTCGGTCACAGGAGTGCGCTGGCGAAGCTGTGCGAGGCTCAGGATGGCATAATCCACGGTCCTGCGTTCCGGGACCACGTACTGGGCTTTATTCTTGTCGAAGTAGGCGGCCAAGTCCGCGTCAGAAACTTCCACCTTGGATTGCAGTTCGTCCGGTTTGATCAATACGTATTCGAGTTTGATCTTCTCATTCTCGCGCTTGAACTCCTCGCGTAATTCATCGTCGCTGGCCATGACGCCATCGGTCACGAGTTGCTGGAATTTCTGCTGCAACAGGGCATTTTTCACTTCCGCTTCAAACTCCGGGACGCTCACCTGAAAGCGCGCCTGAACTTCCGCGCTGTAACGGTCGTAACCGATAAAGGTGTCGCCGGTAAACGCCGTGGGCACGAGCTTCTTCAACAGGTCGGCGTGCTCCTCGTCCGATACACGCAAGCCCATGCGGTCGGCCTCGAGCGCCAGCATTTTCTCGTCGATCAATTGGTCGAGCGCCTGCTGCGTATAGATCGGCTGGAGAGCGGGAGGAACCTGGCTGCCGCGAGTATTCTTGCTCAATTGGTTCTGGACATCGACAACTGAGATGGCCTGGCCCCCGACCTGGGCGACCATATCCGAACCGTTCAGATCGTTGGTGCCCTGCGGCACAAGATATAACAACATGCCGATCCCCAGAACCCCGACGACGATTCCGAGCAAGATCCGCACGCCTATCTTTTTTTCACGAAGAGCGTCCCACACGTCCGAAAATCCTCCCGCGCAACGCTATCTGGATGTCCCTTGATTCAGAAAAGCAGACGGTTGCCGCATCCGTGGCAAAACAAGGCATTATAGAGGAGCCGAGCACATACACTCAATCTCTAATCTTAATTGGACGGGGCGCGGTGATTGGCGTGAGCGCCGGCCACAAAATCGGAATGAAAGCGATGGCTCCGTTTGATCTTGAAATTGGCCGTTCCGCCCCAGAATTCGCGGTTCACCGTGGAAGGGACGGAACGGGCTCAAAAAAACCCTCCTGCCGGGATGATAACGGGTTATGCAGGGGCCATTCGTACTCAGGGCAAGCAGCTGTTTGCTCCATGCAGAACCAACTTGAATCAATACCAACCCCGCCAAAAGGTCGCATAATCATCCCCCGCCGTGATAATCTAGTGTGGCATTTTTGAGGCTGCTAGATGAGCAACCAGATGCAACCGCCGAACGAAGGCAAGAGCTTGATCCGCGTGCGGCCGCGCGGTTTTTGCGCGGGCGTGGTGCGCGCCGTGGACATCGTGGAGTTGGCGCTGCAAGCCTACGGGCCGCCGGTGTACGTCCACCACGAAATCGTGCACAACCGCTACGTCGTGGAGCAGCTGCGGCACGACGGCGCGATTTTCGTCGAAACGGTCGAGGAAGTGCCCCTCGGCTCCGTGCTGGTGTTCAGCGCGCACGGGGTTCCCCCGACGACGCGCGAAGAAGCGCGGCTGCGCGAGTTGCGCGTAATTGACGCGACGTGCCCGCTGGTGACCAAGGTCCATCTCGAAGCGCTGAAGTTCGCGCGCGAAAACCGCACAATTATCCTGATCGGCCACCGCGATCACCAGGAAATCGTGGGCACTTCGGGAGAGGCCCCCAAACAAACGGTCGTCGTGGACAGCGTCGAAGCGGTGAACGCGCTCGAAGTGAATGACGCCAGCCGGCTGGCGTTTCTGACCCAGACCACGCTGAGCCTTTACGACACGCAGGAAATTGTGGCCCGGCTGCGCGAGAGGTTTCCCTCGATCGAGGGGCCCGCTTCCGACGACATCTGTTACGCGACGCAGAACCGGCAGGAAGCGGTCGAGCAGTTGGCGCGCGAAGTGGAACTGATCCTTGTGGTCGGCTCGCCCAACAGTTCCAACTCGAACCGGCTCGTGGAAGTCGCCAAGCGTTCGGGAGTGGCGGCGGAATTGATTGACTCCGCGAAGGACATTGACCCGAAATGGCTGGAAGGAATTCGCCGCGTGGGCCTTACCGCTGGCGCGTCGGCGCCTGAAGTTCTGGTCGAGCAAGTCAGCGAACGCCTGGCCGGATTGGGCTACACGAATCAGCGCGATCTCGATCTGATCCGCGAAGATGTGCGGTTCACTCTGCCGTCCGAGCTGACCACCATCGCGCCGGCTTCGAATTAGGGAATGGGGCGTTTAGCGAAATAGCTATGCGGGTTGCGGGCATTCAGGGGAGATCGTCTCCACTATCAGGAGAGCGACTTTGGCGGTCAAGATCACCCGTCAGACGAAGAATATTGCCCTGCTGGGCGCGGCCACCAGCGCGGCGGCCCTCCGCACAGGGCTCGAGCGCGCTCCTGCCGCGCTGCGCGCCGCCGGCATCGCGGATCGGCTGAAGAACGCCGGGTTTAACGTCACCGATCACGGCGACACGGCAACCTATCTTTTCCAACCAGACGACGAACGTCCGCGTGCCAGAAATGTTTCCGCGATCCTGAAATCGCTGAACGATTTGCGCCCGCGCGTCGAAGTCGCGGTAAAATCCGGCGCGCTTCCGCTCATCCTGACCGGAGATTGCATATCTGTCCTGGCGGCCATTGCCGGGACGCGCCGCTACTATCGCAACGTCAGCCTGATTTATGTGGACCGCGATGCCGATCTCAACGTGCCGGCGACGACGCCTTCGGGGTGCGTGGACGGCATGGTGATTTCGCAAGTCATCGGACGCGGCGCGCCGGAACTGGTGCGCTTCTGGGGCGAGCCGCCGCTGGTCCGCGAACCCGACGTGGCCTTGTTCGGATTCGAGCGCCTGGACGCCCCGGAGGAGCAGTATCTCGCGGCGTCACCCCTGCGGCGGCATGCGTCATTGGAAGTGTCGACCGTTGGCGCCGCTGCTGCCGCTCACCTCGCGCTTGAGAGCGTGCACGCGGCCAAGCACGAATTCGTCCTGCACTTCGATGTGGACGTGATCAACAGCGAAGAATTTCCGTGGACAAATTTCCCGGGCGAGGGTGGCCTCAGCCTGAACGAAGCGCGCGATGCGCTGCGCGTATTTGTCAGCCAGCCGAATCTGGCCGCCTTCGAAGTAGCCGGTTATGACCCGGACCTCGACCCCGACGGGCAAGGGGCGCGGAAGCTGATCGATTTGCTTGCGGATGTGTTGTCGGCACGCCTCGAAATAGCGGCTGCGGCAGCCGCCGGGGCCGGAGATTCCGCGCCTGCTGCTTCTGTGCCCGCCACGCCCTCTTCCGAAACGGCGCCCGCAACATTCCCTTCCGCCGCGGAATCCACTGCCGAGTCCGATGGCGGCACTTCCGGTGAATTGCCGGAACCATCCGAACCGGATCCAAGCGTTTCCTGAAATCGGATCGGGCTGATTCCTTGGCAGATTCTGCCCCTTCAGTGAAATCGGGCTGCGCGCCGCGCTGGTTACCTGGATGAAGGGTTGCCGTGTTGCATGCGTATGCAAGATGCGCTACCGTTTTCATTGGACGCGGAGGTCTGGTTTATGCACGGCAAATTCACCGCAGCGGCAATCGCCATGAGCCTGACGCTGGTAAGCGCGGGGTTAGCGCAACTGCGTCCGGTTTTCGGCGCCGATTGGAATGCCCAGGGTCAGCAAATGCAAATGGATATGCCGGGGCAGGCCGATCTGGGGATTCCCTCTTACCACGCTTATGCGTTGAAGCCGCCGTTTCCGGCTACGCTCGATCCGAAGCAGTTTCCGGATGCGCTAAATCGCAATGTGTATTCGCTGGCGGCGAAGATCGGGCCGGTTTTGTACCAGCAGCCTTGCTACTGCTATTGCGACCGGCACGCGGGGCACAAGAGCTTGCTTGATTGCTTCGTGGGCACGCACGGGGCGGAATGCGATATCTGCCAGAAGGAAGCGGTACTGTCCTATCAGCTCACGCAAAAAGGGAAGACTCCCGCGCAGATTCGCGCGGCGATTATTCGCGGCGATTGGCGAGCGGTAAATCTGAATCCCTACATGGCCGCTGCGAATCCGCGCTGATTTGCATTTCCTCGATATATTCTGCTGAAAATTGGAAGATTTAGTAGCGCAGGCTTCAGCCTGTGGGTTTTTCCCTTTCACTTGATCGAAAGCTCCAATACCAATGGGATTCTCACAGGCTCAAGAGCATGTTGGGCAACTCAATTTTGAATACGCTAGCGGCTAAAGCCGCTTTGATTTGCGTGCCTTACGGCACGGCTGAAGCCGTGCCCCACAAACATTTAGAAGGCGCCGCGCGGACTCTGAAGCCTGTGCCACCAAAACCGCGCGGTCGGATCAAGGTTGGAGTTGTGTCATGCGGACTTCGGAATGCGCTACACTCCAAACCGTCCTAAGAAGTTGCACACCGGGGCCGATCGAAGCGCGAGGTGAGGTTGGCCGATCTCGAACAATCCCAGACAAGAACACCGGACGCGGCCAAGCGCGGATCGCTGAAAGAACTGGCGCTTTTTTTCCTGCGGCTGGGAGTCACCGCGTTTGGCGGGCCGGCGGCGCATATCGCCATCATGGAAGATGAACTGGTTCGCCGCCGGAAATGGCTCTCGCGCGAAAAATTTCTTGACCTCCTTGGCGCCAGCAACCTGATTCCCGGACCGAGTTCCAGCGAACTCGCTATCCACATCGGCTACTTGCGGGCCGGCTGGGCGGGGCTGCTCATCGGCGGCGCGTGCTTTATTTCCCCGGCGGCAATCCTGGTGGGAATCATTGCGTGGGCGTACGTGCGCTTTGGGCACTTGCCTGCCATTGCGGCACTGCTGTACGGCGTCAAGCCGGTGGTGATTGCCGTGATCGTGCAAGCGCTCTGGGGACTCGGTCGCACGGCCGTCAAAAGCTGGATCCTGGCGATTGCGGGGACGGTCTGCGTGGCGCTCAGTTTCGCGCAAGTGAATGTTCTGCTCATTTTGTTTGGAACGGGCGCGATCCTTACGGGCATGCAAGCGCTTTCGCGGAATCGGAAAGGGAGCCACAAAGCGGCAGGGGCGCTGACGATGCTGTCCGTTTGGCGCGGAGCCCGCACGGGCCTCGCGCGAATTTTTCCGTGGGCGGGAGCGACAGGCGCGGCCGCGGTGATTCCCGGTATGTGGCCGCTGTTCCTGGTATTCCTGAAGATCGGTTCGATCGTATTCGGCAGCGGTTATGTTTTGCTGGCATTTTTGCGCGCCGATCTCGTGGCGCATCGCGCGTGGGTGACCGACGCGCAACTCGTCGATGCCGTCGCCATTGGGCAGGTGACGCCGGGACCGGTGTTCACCACGGCTACTTTTCTCGGTTACCTGTTGCGGGGGCCGGAGGGCGCGCTTGTCGCGACGGTTGGAATTTTCCTTCCGGCATTTATCCTCGTGACCATCAGTGGGCCACTGATTCCGCTGATTCGCCGTTCCGCAACGGCCGGCGCTTTTCTTGATGGAGTGAACGTGGCCTCGCTCGCGTTGATGGCGGCGGTCAGCTACCAACTGGGGCGCGCGGCCATTGTGGATTGGGTGACGATCGGTCTTACGATTGCCAGCGCGGTGCTGCTGCTTCGCTTCCGAATCAATTCGGCGTGGTTAGTGCTTGGCGGGGCGATCCTCGGTGTCGCCGCCAGGCTGGCCCACGGCGTCTAGAAATTTTCCGTCGAGAGTATGTCCGGTTTTCTCGGCTTGATCCAGAAATCGATTCCAAGCCAGAAGCTGTAAGAATGCCGCACGAGCGATAGGGACAAGCCGGTGGCAAAAACCATCCAAAGCAGAATTTTGGAATTGGTCGAAAGAGTAGTGAAATCCCGAAACAGCAGGGACAAAAGAAAAATCGCGACGACGACAGCGGTCGTGGCCACGTAGTTGATGATCATGGCCCCGACGTAGTATCCCTGCTCGGGAAAATAGGACAGCCCGCATTCCGGGCAGTGCGTCAGCATGCGAAAGACGCCTCGAAACAACCGGCCGCGCCCGCAATTCGGACAACGCCAGTGCGCGGCGCGGCCCACAATCTGCTGGAGCGGTGGTCGTAGCATGGTTTTCGTTGCCAGACATCAAGTGTCACACAGAGGCGTCCAGGGAATCATGGGAATTCTTATCATGGTCTTTGCAATTCGCAGGCCGGCTTGAAACATTGGGCCGGGTGATTTCAAACTCCCATACTATGAAAGCGGGACGCGAGCGAGCTGCGGCGGAGAGACTTGCGCGCGGCCATGATGCCGGGCCGCGCGCAGGTGATTGGCGGGAGGTGGCGAGTCACTACATCAGGAAGTTGACCTCAACTCTAAGGTCAACCGGCGTGGGTACTCCGTCGAGGATCGTGGGTTCATATTTTCTTTCCGAAACGGCTTTAAGCGCCGCCTGAATGAGCAAGGGATGTCCGCTGACGACTTTTTCTTCGACCACACTCCCGTGTTCATCAATAATGGCGTCGATCACGACCATCCCGTGGACATGCGACTGGCTCGCCAGGATTGGGTAGACCGCCGCTGGGCCGTAGATTAGTCGCGGCGCCTTTACATCGCCGCCAATGCGCACGGGCCGTTTCGATCCTTCAACGGCGGGCACTGCCGTTACGGGAGCCGTAACCCCCGGCACTCCGCCGGTAATGCCACCAATAAGTCCACCGGGGACTCCGCCCGGCAAGGCGCCCATTGCTTCGGAAAATGCTTCCTGCGGCGGAGCTGAGTCGCTGGAAGCCGCTGGAACGGCCTTTGGAATAAACATGGGCGCGGTCAGTTTCCCGGGCGTGAAAACTTTTGGGGTCAAGCGGACAACGCGCGCCACCGACGGCGGAGGCGGCGCTGCCGCGGCCATTGGTGGCATGGCCGCCACCAGGAGCGTTGTTTCCATCCTCTTCATATCGATCCCTTGCGAGAAATAGAGCGGGAGAAAGAGCAGCAGGAGCAGGATGGCGAAATGGATGAAAAAAGAAACGGCCCAATCCATCGGGCTTCGACGCTGGCGCGTCGTGGAATTTTCAAGCAAGGCCTCGGCAAAAACGCGGCTTTGCAGCGCAATTTTGGGCGGCGGCAAAACCACGCTGCTGTTTGGCCTGCCGCCCGTATACACGTCTTCCACAAAGAGATATTGCTCACTGATCATGATGCCTCCTAGAAATGTTGCTTGCAGAGTTCTGCAAGCGAATAAAAAATCAAAAAGCTCGCTCAAAACTCAGTCGAAATAGATTGTCACTTGCCGGGACACGGCGGGGTGTCTGGAACGGACTGGCTTCTGCGGGAAAGACCGGGGAGATTCCCTTTCGACATGGAAGACAAAGTCTGGAGTCAATAATTCAATGCCTTTTTCTCCTGATCCATCCTGCATTAGGGAGCCGCGGAAGGCAAATTCAAAGATCAAATCGTCGGCTTCCAAACCGTTGATCCGTAATTTGGGCGGATCAGCGGTTATATTAACTGATTGGATAAATACTTATTATCATATATTGCTTGCGCCGTCCGATCGCCGACACCAGAGGAATGGGCAAGACCCTTTCGCTGCAAACCTGCCGGTCAGGCTAGCCGGAGAATTACCTGGAGATGCGGCCCGGGAACGACATTCTCCTGTATGGCGTCAGGCAAAACGCCAATCGGGAGATTGGCGTTCCCGGGCTTTGGCCATATTTATTCTCCGCCTCATAATCCTCGTGTCTCTCTTGCCTATTGGAATCGAAGCGCGCTTGACACTCCTATGGCGCTGGCATAAGGTGACAATTCAGACCGAAAAACGATAGAGATGAATAAAATCTCCTGGCGAGATCAACGGGAATTACGATGCGAAAACCCAAAAAAGAAGCGATTGATCGGCGCAAGTTTTTGAAAGGCGCTGCGGCGGGCGCGGCCGCGCTCGCGGCGATTCCGGCGGTTGCCGACGCGCAACAGGCCGGGATTTCGCGTGCGGGCGCCGCAACGCCCATGCCGAAAGAGTTTGAGGCCGAGACGCCCGCGGTGCTCGATGTTTTGACCGAGAACCGCTCCGGGTCCGACTTCATGGTGGACGTGATCAAGTCGCTGGGGATCGAGTACGTGGCCTCCAATCCGGGATCGAGCTTCCGCGGGCTGCACGAATCGGTGATCAATTACGGTGGAAACGAGAAGCCCGAGTTCATCACCTGCTGCCACGAAGAATCGGCCGTGGCCATGGCCCACGGTTATTCAAAAATCGAAGGCAAGCCCATGGCGGTTTTTCTCCACAGCGATGTGGGATTGCAGCACGGATCGATGGCCATCTACAACGCGTTTTGCGATCGCGTGCCGGTTTACCTGATCGCGGGCAATGCGCTGGAAATCAATTCCCGGCGCCCGGGAGTCGAGTGGGACCACAGCGTTCAGGATGCCGCGGCGATTGTGCGGGATTGCCTGAAATGGGATGACGTGCCGATTTCGCTCGATCATTTTGCGGAATCCGCCGTGCGCGCCTACAAAATCGCGACGACGCCGCCCATGGCGCCCGTGCTGCTGGTCGCGGACGGGGAACTGCAGGAAGGCGCGATTCCCGACGACGCTAAGTTTCATATTCCGAAGCTCACTCACGCCATGCCGCCGCAGGGCGATTCGGGCTCGGTCGCGGAGGCGGCGCGCATGCTGGTCGCCGCGGAGAATCCAGTCATTTTATTGGAGCGCACCGCGCGCACGGCCGACGGCTTGAAATACACCGTGGAGCTTGCCGAATTATTGCAGGCGCCCGTCGTGGATTTGGCCGCGCGCATGAATTTCCCTTCGCAGCATCCTTTGAATCAGACTGAGCGCACGCGCGCGGTGATCGGCGGCGCGGACGTAATCCTGGGCCTGGAAGCGCTGAATTTCTGGGGCACGATTCATTCTTACCGCGATCAGTTGCACCGCACGTCGGCGCCGATCATCAAGCAGGATGCCAAAATCATCAGCATCAGCGCCAGCGATCTGTACATGAAGAGCAACTATCAGGATTTCCAGCGCTACACTGAAGTGGACCTGGCCATGGCTGCCGATGCGGAAGCGACGCTGCCGTCACTGATCGAGGCCGTCAAGCGCCAGCTGACGGACGATCGCAAGAGGGCGTTCGCGGATCGCGGAAAAAAACTCGCCTCGCAGCATGAGGGAGCGTTCGGCGCGCCCGCGATGAAGCGGCCTTCGGCTGGGATGCCAGCCCCATCACGACAGCGCGCCTGTGCGCGGAAATCTGGGGCGCGATCAACAATGAAGATTGGTGCCTTGCCTGCGAAGTTTCCCCGTGGGTGAACCGCTGGCCGCTGCGCCTGTGGAATTTTGACAAGTTTCACCAGTACATTGGGTCGTCGGGCGGATTCGGCGTCGGCTACGGCGCGCCTGCCTCGCTTGGCGCCGCGCTGGCCAACAAAAAACACGGCCGGCTAACGGTCACGATCCAAAATGACGGCGATTTGATGTACGCGCCGGGAGTCCTGTGGACTTCGGCGCACCACCATATTCCGCTCCTCAGCGTCATGCACAACAATCGCGCGTATCACCAGGAGGTTATGCACGTGCAGCGCATGTGTGACCGTCGCAGCCGCGGCATCGATCGCGCTTCCATAGGGACCACCATCACCGACCCCAACATCAACTTTGCTATGGTCGCCAAAGGCATGGGCGTCTATTCCGAAGGCCCGATCACGGACCCGAAGGACCTCGGCCCGGCGATCTTGCGCGCGAAAGAGGTCGTCAAGCGCGGCGAGCCGGCGCTGGTCGAAGCTGTCACAGAACCCCGCTGAACGTTTTCCAATCCACTTCCGGTTCATGACCTGCCTCCGGCGCTGAAAGCGCCGCCGCATGCTAGCCCAGGGCAGCGCCCTGGGTTTCGAAATCTATCGAAAGTTGTGCGCCCTGAAAGGGCGCGGGAGTCCTCCGCCCCTTCAGGGCGGTCGATAATATTTGAATACGAAACCCAGGGCGTTGCCCCGGGCTTGCATCCTCCGCGCCGTTGGCGCGACTGCGCGGTCGGGTTTTGAAGCGGCGAAAAGTGTCAAGAAGCGATTAATGGGATGACCACTACTGATTGAGCAGAGGAATGTCCTTGGAAGACGCAGGTCTTGGTCTTGATTGGAGATAGGCGTAGATGTCCGCGAGTTCCTGGTCAGAGATGACTTCCTTGGTGAAGGGTGGCATCTGGCCGGTCGGTTGGCGGACGTACTTGATGAAGGGGCGAATGAAACGTTGTGGCGGCCCGATGCGCGGGCCAGACGCTTGAGCCGCCCCTTGCCCCTCGCGGCCGTGGCATTCATAGCAGCCGTCTTTCATGAAAATCTTTTTGCCGGTTTCCGCATTTCCCGCGGCAGCCGCTTCGCTCTTTTCGCCCTGTGGCGCGGCGTTTTGCGCTCTCGTCGAAGGAACCGCAAATAGAAAGGTCGCGGCGATCGCCGGCACAGCGATGCGCCGGATCATGCGGGGACGGCAATGCTCGATGGCGTTCACGAATGGCCAGAACATTTTCAGGTACTCCCCTTCGGCGTCATTGTGCCATAGGAGCGATCCGCGTTGAAATGCAATCTGCACATTCGGCTGCGGCGCCGCGATGCATGCCGGCAATTTCCTCTTAATCCTTGACGTTGGATTGCATTTGGACTACACCTTTGCGGTTAGAAAATGGCCAAATCCAAAACAACATTCAAATCTCAAACGGATCTCGTTCGGCACTGGGAACTGTCGCCTATCGGACGGCGGATTCTCCGCGAAGGCCGCCAATTCAAGACGGTCCGGCGCATTGTGGTGGCCGCTCGAAAAGTTTTTGCGCAACGGGGGCTCGCCGGAGCGCGCATGGATGAAATCGCGCGCGTCGCTGGCGTAAACAAAGCCCTTCCGTATTATTATTTTCGCAACAAGGAAGAACTGCACCGCTTCGTCCTTGAAACGATGATCGCGCAAATTTCCGCGCAGATGGAATCTCCCGCCGTGCTCTCGATGGACCCGCCCGAGCGCGTGCGAGCCCTCGTGAACTTGACCTTTGATTTCGTGATGCGCAACCCCGCGTACCCTCGGCTGATCCAGCGCGAGATGATGGCGGACCGCAGGCCGTTGCACTGGATGGTGGTGGCGCATCACCGTCCTTTGCACAAACGCGCGGTGAAAACGATCCGGGAGGGGATCGCGCGCGGGCAGTTTCGCGCCGTCGACCCCGACCAGATGGTATTTACTATCTTTGGAATGATTATGTACTATTTTGCAACCGGGCAGCTGGCCAGCCAGATTTGGAACCGCGATATCTGGAATCCCCGCAACGTCGAGCAGCGCCGCCGCGCCGTCCTGGATTTTCTGGAGCACGGGCTGTTTCTGTCTCCTGCTGCGAAAAGCTTGCGGGACTGATGGCGTGTCGTGGCGCCGGGGGGACGCCGGCGCCACGTAAACCTGTGGCGCGACGCTCGCGCCTTTGGGAGAACTGGTGGCCGACATGGGGACAAAAAGTCCGCCAGAACCGCCGGCGAACCACATGCCACAGGCTGAAGCCCGCGCGATCTAGGCGACCTGCATGATTTCGCGGCTGCCGGAAATGTACAGGTCCGTGTAGCCCTTCATCTTCGCGCGGAAAACTTCATTCGTGCCGTAGTCCTTCAATTGGCTTTCGAATTCCGTGATATTTGCGACTTCGAATTCCAAAATGACGCGGTTAAATTCTCCGGTCAAATCGGTCAGAACGCGGTGCCGGGGAAATTTTCCCGAGGCCGCCGCTTCCTTCACCTGGGCGGCGAGCTTGCTTGCATTTCCCGGTTTGGCGACGAAACAGTTGCGAACGACGAGCATGGAAGTTCCTCCTTTGAAATTTCCCTCTAGACGAGCAACCTCTTTTTTTCCTGTGCCGCAAATCATCTTGCAGGGAGTGATTGCAGGGAGCGTGCCATTTTTACGCAAAAAATGTCAAGGTGGATCTGGCGGGACTAACCCGTAGGCGAATGCCGGACGCGTTGCTAATTTTTCGTCCGATGGGATTCAACACGGCACCGACGAGCGGTTGTCCCTCCATTCAGGCGATGCGAGGTTAACGTTACTTTCGCATTGTTTGCAGGAGCGGCGAGGTGTAGATTGCGGTTCGGCCGGAAACAAATTTAAGATCACGGGTCAACGGAGGGCGCGGCGATGAGACATCCCACCTCGGAGAGCAAAGACATCGCGATGAGGTTGGACCGGAAAGATGAGGGGCGCTCCGGGTCCGCCGTCGGCGCTTCGCGGCGAGAAGTTCTGCAATGGCTGGCGATGACGGGAGCAAGCGCGGTGTTGCCCGCGAGCGGCTTGCTGGCGCAGGCCGCGATGCCCGCCGCCGGTGCGCTCTTCGGCCGAATTGACGTGCACAGCCACACCGTGCCGCCCTTTTACACAAAGGTAATGGAGAAAGAGATTCTTGCAACCGGCCACCCGCTTCCGACCTGGACTCCGGCTCTGCACATTGAAACGATGGATAAGAACGGCATCGCCACTTCGATGCTGTCGCCGATGACGCGTGTGGTGCAGGATTCGCTCTCCGACAAGTCGGAGCGGGCGCGCAAACTGGCGCGGCAGAACAATGACTACTCGCAACAACTCGTGAGGGATTACCGCGGGCGCTTCGGACATTTTGCGGCGCTACCGCTGCCGGACACCGATGGCAGCCTCCGCGAAATTGAATACGCGTACGACACGCTCAAAGCTGACGGCATCGGCCTGTGGACGAGCTACGCCGACAAGTGGCCCGGCGATCCGGTCTTTGCTCCCGTGTACGAGGAGCTCAACCGCCGCAAGGCCATCATCTTTATTCACTCCGCGCCGCCAATTTGTTGCCGCTCCCTTCAGCCTGGCGTGATTGACAGCGTTGTGGAATACGATTTCGATATTGCCCGGGCCGTGGTCAGCTACTTGAAGAGCGATTCGTTACGCCGTTACCCAAATATCCGTTTCATTTTTCCTCATTCCGGGGGAACGCTGCCGGTGCTCGCCAACCGGGTGACCGAATCTTTGCCCGAAAAACGCTCCGAGAAAGAAACCGCCGAGATGATGGAGGAAGTGAAGCAGCTGTACTTCGACGTTGCGCACGCGACGTACCCTGCGCCATTGTCAGCGCTGACCAAAGTGGTTCCCACGTCGCAAATACTTTTCGGCAGCGACTACCCGATCGTGCCCCTTCCGGTCTCGGAGGGGCCCCTTGACCATTTCGGATTCTCGCCGAGCGATTTACAAGCGATCAATCGCGGAAACGCCGAGCGGCTGTTCCCACGATTGAAAGCATAACCATTTCATCACCGCCATGGAGGAAATCATGAATTCCCGGATCGCAAGAGCAGGACTGGCCATTTTGTTTTTGGCGGCGGTGGCGACGGTGGCCGATCTTCGGCACGGCGCGCAAGCCAGCGACTCGAAGAACTCGGCCATGCCGCCCGCCTCGATTCCGACGTTTTCGATGGAAAACGTCGGGCGAGAGGCTTTTTTCTACGTGGGCGGAGAGTATGCCGGGCCGCCGGGCAAAGAGTGATGCACGGCGCGATGTATGTCGAAGTCATGGTGCCGAAGCAGATCAAGCAAAAATACCCCGTCGTATTTTTCCACGGGAACGGTCAGACCGGGGCGGTCTGGCGGCAGACGCCGGACGGGCGGCCGGGCTGGGCTTACTATCTGATTAACCAAGGGTACGTCGTTTATATGGTGGATTACCCGGCGCGGGGGCGCTCGCCTTACGTCCCCGACATGGACGGCAAATTGGGCCTGCGCACAGCGCTGGAACTGGAGCAAATCTGGACCGGCCCTGTGCCGTCCGGCGGGGATTTCCCGCGGATGAAGATGTACACGCAGTGGCCGAGCGACTCGCCGAAGAAAGGCACCATGGGCGATCCGGTTTTCGATAATTTTATCAAAGGCCAGATGCAGTTCATCTCCGCCCAGGCTGAACTGGCCGTGCCGGCTGGCGTCGCGCTCCTCGATCAGATCGGAAGCCCTGTGATCCTGATTACTCATTCGCAGGGAGGCGGCATCGGCTTCAACGTCGCCGACCAGCGTCCCAAGCTCGTGGCGGGCATGGTGGCGATCGAGCCCGGTGGTCCGCAAATCGGAATCGTAGACACCGCCAAGGTGAAGTACACGGGCAAGATTGGAAATGCCTGGGGAATCACCAACATGCCTATGCACTACGATCCGCCGGTCAACAGCCCCGACGATTTGAAAACCTATCTCGAAGAAAAATCGGAACGGCCTGACGAAGTTCCTTGCTACCTGCAGAAGGAACCCGTACATAAATTGGTGAGCCTGGCGAACATGCGCATCCTGTCCATCTCCGCAGAGGGCACTTATCACCGCGTGTTCGACGCCTGCATTCCCAAGTGGCTGAATCAAGCGGGCGTGAAGGATGAATTTGTGCGTCTCGAAGACGTCGGCATCCACGGCAACATGCACGAAATGTTCCTCGACAAAAACAGCGACGTGGTCATCAAGTTCATCGACGACTGGATGCGCAAGAACGTGAAATAGAGCGACCGCACCAGTGTTTGCGGGCTTTTGATTCCAGGGTGCCGCACCCTTGTGATTTTCAAGCGTTTGGGTTTTCTTTTCTCCCTTTGCTTTTCGACACGGCCGTTTCCGATTTGTCGTTTCTGTGCATGAGCTCTTCCAAGTGAAGGAAAAACCAGCGCCCTTCACAAAACCCGTGAAGAGTGCGGCACGCCGCTCTGAATAGAGGTCCAGACCAAGAGATCGATGGACACAACAATCACCCGCCAAGCACGGCACGTAGGCCAATCTTGCAGCATGTGAAGTCGTGAGATACGCTTACACGACCTGTGCCCGGGTGGCGGAATGGCATACGCGGGGGACTTAAAATCCCTTGCCCTTCGGGGCGTGCGGGTTCGACTCCCGCCCCGGGCACCAGGAATCCGGAATATTCTGCGAATGTGTTGGAGAAACACAAATCATGAGTGTACGTCCGTGGTCACGATGGATCTGCCCAGGATTTTCGGGGCTTCCCGATTTCAACGGAATTCGGAAAGAGATGAGTAGCACAGGCACTGCTGCCTGTGCGGGGTTTGTTGCGGTTCATTGCGATGTGCTGCCAAAAGGGGTGGCAAAAACCGCACAGGCAAGAGTGCCTGTGCTACTTAATGCCGGTCCGAATTCGCATTTTCAGCGAATTCTCAGATTGGCGCGGCCTTGCATAACGGCGGCGATTGCAGTGCTGGCGATCTGCACTTCTTCTTTTGCGCAGCAGGCGGCACCGCAAAAGATTCGGATCATCTGCCTGGCGCGGCCGCTTCCGGTGATGATCGCGGAATCGCGCGGCATTTTGGCGAAGTACGGGTCGACCTGGTGATGAAGGAGTCGAACTTGGATGAGGCGACCGCCGGCGACTGGTACGCCGCCATGGTGCAGAACGGCGGATACGCGAAGGATGCTGCGTTTGACGCGGAGGGCCTCAAGAAGACTTTGCAGCTGCGCGCGGAGATCGAGGCTGGGGGAAATGGCGCTGCGCCGGCTGCTGAGAAGTACTACGATCTTTCCTACTACCGAGCCGCGCTAGCGAAGATCAATTAGCGCAGACTTCAGTTTGTGGATTTCCATAGGATCTTGCCGCGGAATTCGCCGCCGAAACCCCCGGCGCCACGCCGTACTTCTACTCTGACAATGCAGGGGTGTAGCTCTGTGTCAAATTTTTCCGCAGCGCGTCTTTGTCCAGTTCATGCTCCCAGCGCGCCACCACCACCGTGGCGACGCCGTTGCCGATCATGTTAACCGTCGCGCGCGCCATGCTCATGAAGCGGTCGATGCCGATGAGCAGCGCCATGCCCGCGACGGGAACGTCGGGAATCACCATGAGCGTGGCGACGAGGGCGATGAAAGCCGCCCCGGTCACGCCGCTGGCTCCCTTGGATGTGAGCACGGCCACGGCGAAAATCGTCAGTTGCTGGCCGAACGACAAGTGGATGTTCGTGGCCTGGGCCACGAACAGCGCCGCCATCGTCATGTAAAGGCTGCTGCCGTCGGTGTTGAACGTGTACCCCGTGGGCACGACCAGGCCGACCAGCGATTTCGAGCAGCCCAGCTTTTCCATTTTTTCCATCAGCGTGGGCAGGGCGGGATCCGAAGAGCTGGTGGCCAACACGATGACGATTTCCTCTTTAATGAAAACGAGGAATTGGAAGATGCTGAAACCGGAAGCCCATGCGATCAGGCCCATGACCCCCAGGACGAACACAAGGCATGTGACGTAAAATATCGCGATTAGCTTTGCCAGTGGCCCCAGCGACGCGATGCCGTAGCGGCCCACGGTAAAGGCCATCGCGCCAAAGGCGCCGATGGGGGCGAGCCACATCAGCATGTTGACAATGCTGAATACCGCCTGGGTCAACGAGTCGAAAAAAACGACGACGGGCTTCCCCCTTTCCCCAATCAGCGAAAGCGCGAAGCCGAACAGAATTGCGACCAAAAGCACCTGCAGGATGTTTCCCCGGGCGAAGGCGTCAACCATGGTTGTGGGGATGATGTTCATCAGGAATTCCGTCACATTTTGCTGCCTGGCGGCGCCGGCGTAATCCGCCACGGCCTTGACATCGAGCGTCGCGGGATTCACGTTGAAGCCAGAACCGGGATGCGTCACGTTCCCCACGAGCATCCCCGCAAAAAGCGCCATGGTGGACACAATTTCAAAATATAGCAGCGCTTTGCCGCCGATTCGTCCGACCTTTTTCAAGTTCTGCATGCCGGCGATGCCCGAGACCACCGTGCAAAAAATGATCAGGGTGATGACCATGGTGATTAGGCGGATAAACCCGTCGCCCAGCGGCTTCATTTTGACCGCCGACGCCGGCTTGATGTATCCGTAGATAATCGCCAGCGTGACTCCGATGAGCACTTGGCCCCAGAGGGTCATGTAAAACGGTTTCTTTTTGGGGGGCGGGGAGGATCCCGGGCGGATCTGGGTCGCATTTGTTGCAATCGAATCGCTCATCTTTAATTCTCCTTGAGTCGAGCGCCCCTCGGAGGCCGAATTGCGCCGCAAACGAATGAACTTCAGGTATTAGGTCTGCCCGGGTTCTGGGAGTCTACCACTAGAAGCCGCTTCATAAACTGTCTTTGTGGGTCGCGGCTTCAGCGGCAACGATTAGGTACCTGAGAAGGAAGGGCTGTGGCCCCTGACGCCTTAACAAGGCCGGATGGAATGCCTTTTGTGGTGAAACTTCTAGAGGAGCTTTTCCGGTTCAACAATGGCAGCGGCGAGGTCGTTGAGGAACAAAGCTGCGCGAGCTCCATCGAAGACGCGGTGATCGCAGGAGAGCGTGAGCGTGATCAAGGGGCGAATTCCCGGTTTTCCGTCGACGGGCACGACGCGATCGGCGATGCGCCCCACGGCCAGGATCGCGGCTTGCGGCGCGACGATGATCGCGGTAAACGCGTCCACCTGGTACATGCCAAGATTGCTGATCGTGAAGGTTGCGCCGGTGATGTCCGCAGGCCGCAATTTCCCGGCGCGGGCGCGCTCGGTGAGGTCGCTCCGCATCTTGGCGATTTCGCCGAGCTTCTTCGTGTTTGCACTGGGGATCGCCGCCACCACAACTCCGCCCTCGACCGCCATGGCGACGCCGACATTGATTTCCGGATGCAGGCGGATTCCATCGCCCGTCCAGCTAGCATTTACGAGCGGATGCTTTTCCAGCGCGCGCGCCACCGCTGCGACCAGCAAGTCGGTATGGCTCAGCCGCGCGCCACGTTCTTTCTCGATGGCTGGCCCGAATTTTTCGCGCGCAGACAGCAGCGCCCCAGCATCAATGTCGCGAGTCACAAAGAAATGCGGCGCGGAAGTCCAACTTTGCGTAGTCCGCTCAGCCATCAACCGAGCCACTTGGGTGAGAGTTTGAGTGGCGCGGGCTTCAGCCTGCGGGTTTTCGGATCGCGCAGGCGCAGTCACGCCAGCCGACGCGGGGGGCGAAGCTACAAACGCCAGAATGTCCTCCGCCAGAATTTCCCCTTCGCCCCCACTCCCGCGCACGCGAGCGAGGTCCACCCCATGCTCGCGCGCCAGCCGCCGCGCTTTCGGTGAAATCCTGGCGTTCGATGCAGGCGCAACGGCCGGCGCGGCGGAAGTACTCGCTGGGGCCGCGGCAGCAGGAACAGCCTTGCTGTCCATCCGCCGGCCAGAGGTAGAGGAAGCTTCTTCTACCGGAGGCTTCTCGCCGGGGTTCACAATCCAGGCAATCGTCTGGCCCACCGGTATGACGTCCCCCGCCTGCGCCTTGACGCCCGCGAGGATTCCCTCGGCAGGCGATTCGATCTCCACGACGGCCTTGTCGGTTTCGACGTCAAGAAGAGGCTCGCCTTTGGCGATGGCATCGCCTTCCTTTTTTCGCCAGGACAGGAGCTTGCCGGTTTCCTGGGCCATTTCGAGCGCGGGCATAACGATGCTATGAGCCATGATGTTTTTCTGAATGACGCGAGAAGCGGTTACTTGGAAACTTTCATTCCTTCGGTCCTGGCGCTGGCTTCGACCATGTCCAGGATGTGCTGATCGGGCGGAGCATCGTGCTCGCGCGTGGTTTCGAGCGGCCCGTCAACGGTCACGTAAGGCGCGCCCGCAACGAGAAGTTTTTCCGCCGGGAAACGCGTGATGACCTCGTGCCCGGTCGGGGTGACGACGATTTCTTCCTCGATGCGCGCCGCGCTCCAGCCATCGCTGGCGGGCCAGAACGTCTCCAGCGCGAACACCATGCCCGGCTTGATCTCGTGCGAATGCTCGAGCGATACGAGCCGGCTGATCACCGGCTTTTCCCAGATCGCCAGGCCAATCCCGTGGCCGAATTGCAGCGCGAATGCCGCTTCCTCGTCCGGGAAGCCGAACTCCTGCGCCTTGGGCCAGACGGCCGCAATTTCCGCGGTCGTGCGCCCGGGACGAATCAGCGAAATCGCGGCATCGAGATAATCGCGGCAGCGCTTGTAAGCGTCCACCATCACGCGCGATGCGTAACCGATCGAGAAGCACCGGTAGTAGCACGTGCGGTAACCCATGTAGGAATGCAGGATGTCGTAATACACGGGGTCGCCCGGCCGCAGCACGCGATCCGAGAAAACGTGCGGGTGCGGGTTGCAGCGCTCGCCCGAAATCGCGTTCACCGCTTCAACATATTCCGAGCCCAGATCGTAAAGAACTTTACTGACCAGCCCGACGGCCTCATTCTCGCGCAGGCCGGGCTTCATCGCGCAATACAGGTCGTGGTACGCGGCGTCCACCATCATCGCCGACATGTTCAACAGCGTGATTTCATCCTGCGTCTTGATCACGCGCGCGTCGGACATTACTTGCTGCCCGTCGACTACCGTGATTCCTTCGCGCTGCAGCGCAAAAAGAATCGGCGGCTCGATGATGTCGACTCCCAACGGTTCCTTGTGCAGGCCGCGCTTTTCCAACTCTCTGCGGATTTTTTTGGCGACGTCTTCCGCGCGCCCCATTTCAGGAGACATGGCGCCGCGCAAGAGCGGAATTCCCGCTTGCGAACGCTCGCCGAGCCACGAGCAGTGCAACCGGTGATGCTTGGCCGCCGAACCGAAATCCCACATGAGCGGCTCGTCGTTCTGGGGCAGCAGGGTGAAGCGGCTGTTCTTGTCCTGCGCCCACGTGCCGATGTGCGTCGAGGTGATGTAGCGCACATTGTTCATGTCAAAGCACAGCAGCGCGCCCATCGAGGATTTCGCCAGCAGCGCTTTGGCCCGCGCCAGCCGCTCGCGCCGCAAGCGGTCAAAATCCACGCGCTCTTCCCAGTCCACCGCCATCGTGCCGTGTGTCGGTAATGCCATCGTGCACCCCCTGCCTTTAAGTAGCACAAGCTTTAGCGCCTGTGTTCTAGCCGCCAAATCTTTGTAGGGCACGGCTTCAGCCGTGCCGGAAAGTACGCAGAATCTTTGCGGCTTTAGCTGTTGGCTCGTCCGAAATTATGCTGCCACACAGGTTCTCATTGACCTGCGGTATTCTTCTCTTTCGACGCAATATGTTCACCGGCTGGAGAGCCTGGAAAACAGTTTGATTTTCGACACGCCAGCGGCTAAAGCCGCCTCGGTCCCGGCCGGCTTTCGGCACGGCTGAAGCCGTGCTCTACAAACAGTTGGCATGCGCCATCCAAACACTAAAATCCGTTTACGACCGCTTGCACATCGCCCGGGCCGCTTCGAAGACGGATTTCTCCGTGGGAATCGTAGCATCTTCGAGAGGCGGAGAAAACGGAATGGGCACATGCATCGCGCCGATGCGCTTCACCGGCGCGTCCAGATCGTAGAACGCGCCCGTCGCGATCACCGAAGCGATCTCTGCCGTCACGCCGTATTTCTCGTAGCCTTCGTCGAGCACAATCGCCCGCGAAGTCTTCTTTGCCGATTCGATCAAGGTTTTTTCATCGAGCGGCCACGTCGTCCGCGGATCCACGACTTCCGCGCTGATCCCTGCTTCCTCGAGCAGCGTCGCCGCACCCAGCGCCACTTGCACCATGCTGCTGGTGGCCACGATGGTGATGTCTTCGCCTTCGCGCTTGATGTCGGCCACTCCGAAAGGAATTGCGTAATCCTCCACCGGCACGGGGCCCTTGAGCCGGAACATCATTTTGTCTTCAAAAAAAATGACGGGATTGTCATCGCGAATGGCCGTCTTCAGCAACCCCTTGGCATCGTACGGCGTCGACGGGAGCGCCACTTTAAGTCCCGGCACGTGGCTGAGCCACGCCTGCAGCGATTGCGAGTGCTGCGCGGCCGAGCGGCGCGACGCCCCGAGCGTCGTCCGCAGCACCATCGGCACTTTCCACGCCCCTCCCGACATATAGTGCACCTTTGCCGCCTGGTTCACCAGTTGGTCCATCACCAGCGTGAGAAAATCGCCGAACATGATGTCCACGACCGGACGCAGTCCCGTCATCGCCGCGCCCACACCGATGCCGGTGAACCCCGGTTCCGAAATCGGAGTGTCGATCACGCGCGCTTTTCCGAACTCTTCCACCATCCCGGACAGAACTTTGAACGGCGTGCCCGCTTCGGCAACGTCTTCCCCCATGACGAACACGCTCGGGTCGCGGCGCATTTCTTCGGACAGCGCTTCCCTCACCGCTTCCGCCATGGTCAATTCGCGTACGGCGACTTCAGGCATACACGTCCTCCCCCACCTGATCCGTTCCCGGATACGGGGCCTGCAATGCGAACGCAACCGCCGCGTCGATTTCAGTTTTCGCTTGCGCTTCGATTTCGTCGAGCCGCGCTTGCGTCGCGAGCTTTTCGCTGAGGAGCCGCTTGCTCAAGATCTTGATCGGATCGCGCTCCGCTCGCCATTGCTGTTCTTCTTGCTTGGCCCGGTAGTAATCGCGGCTGACGTCGCCGACGTGATGGCCGTGATACCGGTAGGTGTTGCACAAAAGAAACGAGGGACCTTTTCCCGCGCGCGCCTGCTCGACCATGCGGCTGGCCACCTCATGCACCGCGCGGATTTCCTGACCGTCCACGCTTTCCGCGGGTATCCCAAACGCCGCCGGCCGCGCCAGGATCTCGCCTGCCGTCGTTTCGGAAAAATGCGTGTACTCGTTGTACATATTGTTTTCGCAAATATAAATCACCGGCAAATTCCAAAGGCGTGCGAGGTTCATCACTTCGTAAAGCAGCCCCTGGCCGAGCGCTCCTTCTCCGAAAAAACACACGGCCACTTGCTTTGTGCCGCGATACTTGGCCGAAAACGCCGCGCCCGTTGCGATCCCCGCGCTTCCCCCGACGATCGCATTGGCGCCCAAATTCCCGCTGGCCGGATCGGCGATGTGCATCGATCCACCCTTGCCCCGGCAATACCCCGCTTCTTTCCCCAAGAGCTCGGCGAACATCCGGTCGGGCGACGCGCCCTTAGCCAGGCAGTGCCCGTGCCCGCGATGCGTGCTGGTG
The DNA here is from genome assembly GCA_963813185.1 of uncultured Acidobacteriota bacterium. Lineage (GTDB taxonomy): Bacteria > Acidobacteriota > Terriglobia > Acidiferrales > UBA7541 > Palsa-360. Next base: position 241,885 of record CAWEYA010000010.1, on the reverse strand, counting down.
ATGTAGTCGTCGCGATGCAGCGCCTCGCAAATTCCCACTGCAACCGCTTCCTCGCCGATGTACAGATGCGCCAGGCCCGGCATCACTGCGCGCGTGTACAACTGATTCACCTGCTCCTCGAATAGGCGGATCATTTGCATGCCGCGATACATGCGCAGCCACTTTTCGCTGCCTTTTCCCGCGTTTGACACCGCTTGCTTGCTTTCCGTTTTCATTTGCCTATCCCCGACATTCGAGCTAGCACCTCGAACATCACCGCGAAATCCTTCTTCACCAGGCCCATGCCACGCGCCGCCGTCAGAAATTCGTTGGTCACCGCCGTCGTGGGGAGGGGAACATCCAGATGCCGCCCCATCTCCATCGCCAGAAGCATGTCCTTCTGCATCATGTTCACGTCGAACCAGGCCTCTTCCGGCATTTTTAACACAAAAGGGCCGCGATATTGAACCATGGGCGAGGCGATGGCGCTGTGCGTCAGCACGTCCACCGCGGTTTCGCGCGAAACCCCGCTTTTTTCGGCCAGCAAAACGCCTTCGCAGAAGGCCAGCATCTGCACGGCGAGGCTCAAATTTGTGGCAATCTTCAGCACCAGGGCGAGGCCGTTGTCGCCAACATAAGTAACCTTGGGGCCAACGTCCTGGAGCACTGGCTTGGCCCGTTCAAACGTTTCGCGGCGTCCGCCAACCATCACCGACAATTTTCCCTCCTGCAGAGTCACCACGCTGCCGGAAACAGGCGAGTCAATCATGTCGGCGCCCTTCTCTCGAACCTCAGCCGCAAGCGCGCGGCTGACAGCGGGACTTACAGTACTCATATCGATGAGAATCTTGCCTGCACAAAGGCCCGCCAGAATTCCATCCGGTCCTTCCGTAATCGAGTGAATCGCGGAGGCATTGGTGACCATCGAGAACGTAAAATCCGCCGCGGCGCTGACCGCGCGCGGAGAATCACCCCATTTCATCCCGCGATCGATCAGCCACTGCGCCTTGGAGCGCGTGCGGTTGTAGCCCGTGACCTTGTGTCCCTTGTCGAGCAGCCGGGCGACCATGTTGCCGCCCATTACTCCGAGTCCCACAAAACCAAGATTCGCCATTCGATGAAGTCTCCTGACTCAAAATCGCCCTTAGGCGCCCGGCTGTTCAACGGCTGTTGTGTTGCGTGAATCTTCCCGCACTTGAGAAAGATGAGCCTGCATGGCGGCGCGCGCCCCCGGCGCATCGTGGCGTTGGATGGCTTCGAGAATGCGCCTGTGGTGGTACTGCCCACGTTCCGGGCCGCCTCCGACCTGGAAAATACGCAGGCGCTGTTCGCGCAGCAAACCAACGATGGAATCGATCAACGATAGAACGATAGGGTTCGCCGCGGCCTCGCCCAGCGCCAGGTGAAAATCGAGATCCGCCTCAATATAGGCGTCGGAATCCCGATTCGCGGTGTCCATAACCTCAACAGCCTCTCGCATCGTCGCGAGATCCTGATCCGAGGCGCGAACCGCAGCCAAAGCCGCGATCTCCGGCTCCAGAATTTCCCGCATTTCTACAACGTGGGCCCATCCGTCCGGTTCCCCGCTCTTGATAAGTCGGTCCAGGTAACGGCGCATCGAGTTGGACGTTCCATTGGTGACGAATGTTCCTCGTCCCGGAAACGCGTCGACCAGCCCCTTTTCTTGAAGCGCCTTGATGGCTTCGCGCACGGCAGTTCTGCTCACGCCAAACTGCTTGGCCAGGTCGCGCTCAGCGGGAAGCTGGCTGCCTTCGCTCAGTTCACCATTAAGGATCGAGCCCTCAATCTGTTTAACGATTTGCTCGTAGAGGCGCGAAGTTTGAATAGCTTTATACAAAGCTGTGCCGCTCCAGCGAGTTCACAAATACCCCGCACCTGCATCTCTCAAAAAGAAAGACTTAGGTACTGGTCATGTGGTCATACCACTATACCGCTGGGCACGGCTGAGCGCAAGGGCAACTTTTTCCTCTTCTCCTAACCGCCTTTGGCCTTACTTCACCCAGACTGTCTTTACATTCGTGAATTCGCGAATCCCATACGTGCTCAGCTCGCGGCCCACCCCTGAACGCTTTACCCCACCGAAGGGAACCCTCGGGTCGGAAAACACCATTTGATTGATGAAGACCATGCCGGCTTCGAGCTCGTTGATAAATCGATCCTGTTCGCTTTTGTCGTTGGTCCAGGCGCTGGCTCCGAGTCCGAACCGGCTGTCATTGGCGACGCGAATCGCTTCATCCAAGTTCTTCACTCGGAAAATAGAGGCCACCGGACCGAACAACTCTTCCTTGTAGGCCGGAGAATCTTTGGGAATATCCGTCAAGACGGTGGGCAGATAGAAACTTCCGGGGCGGTCGGCCGGCTTGCCCCCGGTCAGAACTTTCGCGCCGGCTTTGATGGAACTGCGGACGTCGGCGTCGAGCGAAGTAACCGCTTCGGCATTCGCCAAGGGTCCCACGTCTGTTTTTTCATCGAACGGATCGCCGACTTTCAGGCTTTCCATCTTCGCAACGAACGCGCGCTGAAAGCTGTCCGCGATTTGTTCGTGAACGATGAAGCGCTTGGCCGCGATGCAGGATTGTCCATTGTTGGCCACGCGAGCCTTGATGCCCACCGCGACGGCGTCCTCCAGGTTGGCGCTGGGCATGACGATAAAGGGGTCGCTGCCGCCCAGTTCGAGCACGACTTTCTTGATTCTCTGCGCTGCGCCGGTCCCGACCTTTACGCCGGCCCCTTCGCTTCCCGTCAAGGTTGCCGCGGCGATGCGAGGATCGTCCAGAATTCTGTCCACGCTCCCGGAGCCGACTAGAAGAGTCTGGAAGACTCCTTCAGGAACGCCCGCCCTGAGCAGGAGCTCTTCTATTTTCATCGCGCATTGCGGCACATTCGATGCGTGCTTCAGCAGGCCTACGTTGCCCGCCATGAGTCCCGGCGCGATAAAACGGAACGCCTGCCAGAACGGATAGTTCCACGGCATGATCACCAGGACCACGCCCATGGGCTGGTAGCGAATGAAACTGCGGCTCGCCGGCGTCTCGACCACTTCGTCGGCAAGAAAGCGCTCCGCATTCTCGGCATAGTAACGGCAAACCCAGGCGCATTTGACCGCTTCGTCCACGGCGGAACGAAGAGTCTTTCCCATTTCGAGAGTCATGAGATGTGCGAGGGAATCTTTTTCGCTCTCGAGGATCTCGGCTGCGCGCATCATCATTCGCCCGCGATCTGCGAATGATAGTCTGCGAAATTTCGGAAATGATTCGGCAGCGCGCTGGATTTTCTGGTCGACCTGTGAATCCGTGAGCGCCTCAAATTTCTTGATTGTTTGTCCTGTTGTAGGATTAATCGTCGCGATGGCCATGATTTGATCCGTCCCAATCGTAGAAAGTATGATGCCGGCCCGGCTCGCTCAACAGCCGTATCCAACCGGATATATCGGATGTTTTGCCTTATTGTTTTACCATGTTTCCCCCGCATTTGCCCGCCGAAGGGCCGCGGACCGGAGGGGGAATGATCTTCAACAGGCAGGGGAGTCAAGCAATACATAGGCTGCCGGGGCGAAATTCGTTTCCGGAATCAGAATATGGGCAAACGCCTGGCAAAAATTTCACAAGCCGGCAGATAAGTGAAATGAGCATATGAGCGGCCCGGACCAACACACGGCGCGGCTCTCGATTGGAAGAAGTGCGCGATTGCGCGCATCAAAATCTTTTACAAATTTACATTACAAGGGTACGCGGGTTTTCGTAGCGCCGGCGCTACGACACCGCGTCATTGTTCGGTGATCCGAAACGCGGCTACTTGGACCCGAGCTGCTGCACGATCGCCAATGCTTTCGCCACGTGTTGATCTGGCGAAATGCCGTCGTCCTTTGATGAAAACGCCGCGATGATCTTGTGGTCCTTGCCGATGACGAAGGTTTCGCGCTCGATAAAGTCATGGTCAATCGCGTCACCCTTCACATCCAACTGGCCGGCTTTTACGGCGTTCGTTGCCAGATTGTAGGAGGCGGCGATTTTCTTGTCCGCATCGGAGGCTACCGGAAATTTTCCGGCGCAAAATTCCGGGTCGGCCGCAAACCGGTTGAGTCGCGCGATGCTGTCAGCCGACACGCCAATGATACTGGCACCGGCGGCATCGAATTTGTCTTTCTCCGTTGAAAATGTATGCGCTTCCAGATCGCAGCCTTTGGTGTAAGCGGAAGGGAAGAAATAGACCACCACCGGGCCTTTTTTCAGCGCCTCTTGCAGCGAAAAATCGAATTCTTTCCCTCCCAGCGAACCGCGGGCCGAGAAATCGGGCGCCTTATCGCCAACTTTGAGCGCAGCCAAAACGGGCAAGCTAATCAGCATGGAAACCGCGAAAACCAGTAACGCTTTTTTCATGGCAAATGCCTCCTGACCATCGAAGTGGTAAGAAGCATATCACAACCCGGTATTGTGGCAATCCTCCCGTGGTAATTGGATTCAAAATGGAAGGGGTTTTTCTTTTCGCTCGCGCACATGACCGGTGTTCGAGCGAATGGTCCATCTGAATGCAAGAAACTGGGGCGAATGTTCCGCGGCCGCCGGGTATCGCGCGATTGGGAATGTTCGGCACCTTTCTCCGAGATGGATGTAAACTATCCGGACCCTGATGACGGGGCTGTAGCTCAGATGGATAGAGCGGCGGTTTCCTAAACCGTAGGTCGGGAGTTCGACTCTCCCCAGCCCCACCATGTTTCTGCTCTGTTTTCATCCAGATCTGGGGCCCTCAGACGTCGGTGAGACCTCGCAGAATGCCCGAACGTGATAAAAACGTGATAATTCAGCGCGCCTGTTGGACCACATTTTCTGGAGAATTCAGTCTGTGACAAGCGTGCACCGCCCAGATATGACTCGATTCGAGGCGCGGGCCACATTCCGATAAGACGACTTCACAGGACTTGGCCCCCAATCAGCCATCCATTTAGATGGGAGAACAATTAACCTTCCCTTAGCAGTCCCGCATCTAGCTGAGGTATGCTGCCTCCAACCACGACGTGATTGCAGAAGGGTGTGCCATGAATCGCAACTTCGCGGCTTTGATATTCGCGGCGCTGACGCTGATAGCAACAGGTTGTAGCAAAGAAGCCCGTAGAGCGCAGATGCGGTCGTTTTCCGATTTGGCGGCACCGCCCCAGCGTTACATTGCGGAGCGCGATAGGCTCGAAGTCATCACGCCTGAGTCGGACCTCCAGAAATCTTGGGAGTCGGCTGTCGCCTTCTGTAGCACAATCCAGTGTGAGGTTGTTTCGTCAAGTATTACAACGAGGACAGCCGATTCCGTACCGTCGGGCAGCGTATCCCTCCGCGTTGTCCCGGAGGACCTAAATAAGCTCTTGGCGCAGGTCGAGAAGTTGGGCAAAATCGCCCAACATACTACTGAACGAGAAGATAAAACGACCGCAGTCGTAGATACCGACGCCAAAATCAAGAATCTCACCAGTTTCAGAGACAGCCTCAGAGCTATGCTTGGGAAGCCCTCAGCGACAGTCAGAGATCTCGTCGAAATTCAGAAGCAATTGACTGACACTCAATCTGAATTGGATAGTGAAACAGCGCAGCGAAAAATATTAGCAAACGAAACTGAGAAGATCGCCGTCGAGATTTCATTCCGTGTGGAAAGGGCTAATGAGAGCGGGGGTGGACTTGCCCAGGTTTGGAATGCTTTACGTGAATCAGGCTCTATTCTGGCGGATAGTACTGCGTCTCTTATCACCACAATTGTCGCTATCATTCCTTGGCTGATTTTGATTTTGCCCGCAATCTGGCTTCTGGTCAAAGGGTGGAAAAGGCTAAAACTGCGGCGAAATCGAACTCTTTCTCCACCACAGCCGCCAAGCGCAACCTGAGTTGGATTGGTCCTGATAAACGGGGCGGAATGTGTCCCATGTCGAACTTGGTGCAAATCCCACATTCCGAGAACGCGACTTCACGGGACTTGGGATGAGAAGTGACTTCACGGCGGTGCAATTCCCACCGCACTCAGTAGAACCGCCATCGCTACGCCAACCACAAGGAACATCGCGAGTCCGAGGAAACCCCAGCCCAGCGCTTTCCAGCCGTTGGACGGTATTACATCGTTATGAGTGGCCTCCCATTGCCTGAATTCCTGATCCTGGATTTTGGGGAAAACGATATACCACACGACTTCCATACCGAGTCCCACCAAGCGTCCGAGGGCATCAGGAATCATGATCAAGACGGTCGCCGCCATAGTTGCGGTTAACAGAGTGATCCAAATAACCTTCTTTGCCTTCTGTGGATGTCCCATTCGTCTCAAGCTGATGACGGAAACGAGTGCTCCGGCAAATATGCTAAACCAGAACCCAATGCGTCCCGCTACTTTTGGGCGAAAAGGTGGTTTAGGCATCTCTTGCGGGAGCGGAGGTCCAAGAGTGTACGATTCTGTTCCTGGCCCGATAGTGTCTGGAGCGATGGTAGCCCCCCTTAATGTTTCGGGAGACTAACACCACGAAACTAGAACCACAAGCTTCTGAGCTTCTGAAACCACTGACCTGTTAGGGGGGCCACAGCTCCTGATTCGAGGTGACTGGAGGTCTGACAAATCGTACATTCCGATAACGCGACTTCTCAGGCACGATGCCGCTTCGACTCACCAACCGCCGATTTTTGGCCGTACTTCGTGTAGTCCATTTCGAATGCGCACGCTTCTTGCTATTATCTTTCGCGCTTCCGGAATCGAAAATGGAACTCGAACTCTTAGCTGCTCTGCTTGTCTCCGTCGTGGGGATTGTTGCCGGAGTCTTACTGTTCACTCCGTATGAGCCTTTCCTCGAAGGTGCTATAGCGCTCGCCATCGTCGTGGCTGCACTGGTGGGTTTCTTGATGCATCCGCGCAGGGAAGTGTATTACGTACACACTGCCGTGCGACTATTTGACGCAGATCGACGCCCGATTTTAGAGAGCGATCTCTTGGCCGTGAGAGTCGAACTTGCAAGGCTATGGCTATTGTTTGTGCCTACCTTTCTGTCGGTGATAGTTCTCGTGTTGCTCGCTGCAAGTGGCCCAGCGAAGTTTAGTTACCTCAATTCGGTTTTTTCATCACGATATTCATTCATTGTGCTTTGGTTCTGCGTGTATCCGCCCCTGCTCGTCTTTCTGTTACTCGTGGCCTGGATTGACGAGAGAAGGGTTATGAGAGACGCCGAGTGTTGTAGCGCAACATCTTTCACCATCTATTCTCGCGCACGAGCTGGGTTAGTTGGACGAGTCGGCTACGCCTTTATGGGAGAGCACGGAGAGTATTACGGAGGGGATTGTTTGTACTTTGAGCTGCGACACGTCCCTGAACTGGCGACAATTGTTTTTTACAATGTCCGAAGACCGGAATTGAACAAAATCGTAATGGGATTTCTCTTCCACCGTTTGATCGTCATTGGGCGCGGTCTCACCGACTTAGACACGCAAACCGTCGCGGCTCAGGCTGCCTTGGTGGAGACCACGCCCGCTTCTTAATTCCCGATTGGGGGACGAGCCCGAGACAAGTCCTGTGAAACGGGATTATCGTCAACTGGGAATCTGGCAAATCCCACATGACGATAACGCGACTTATCAGGCGGTGGCCGAAATCTTCACCCACTTGAGGAGCTACTCAATTTTTGGACCCGCATCTCCAAAGGTAAAGACATTTCACAGACCGGACTCTGAATGTAGCTGCTGGGTCGCAGATGCAGAAAACTTGAGCAACTACAGTGACACGGTGTTGCGTGTCAGGAAATTGAGGATAAGCCTGCTGTGGTTCGTTTTTGATTGACGGTGATTCTCTTGGTTCACACTCGCACTCGCCTTCGATATTAAACGTGTAAACTAGTCGATACTTATTAAACTGCTCTGTACATCCCCGACATTCAAACTGAGATTGTCGGGCGCTAGTTACCGCAGATTCTTTCAGCAGTGGATGCCCACTTGACACAACTACAGAATCAACGACACCATCCGCTCGGACAGTGAGGACTAGATCTACATCTCCTGTAATGTGTGCCGCTCGGGCCAATGGCGGATAAATTGGCTGGACGAGTTTAGTGAGGAAAACGCCGTTCTGGGGACTGTCTGCGTCGGAAAGGTCTTGGGCAGCACAGGTTTTGTGCGAAACCAAAAAGAGCACGCACAATCCCAACACTAATGCCGTCGTCCGGCTGTGAAATACACTCAACATGTCCTCCGCTACCTTGATACGAGTATATGCGCACTGCGCTGGCTCGGATAGGGCCTGTGAAACGGCGTTATCGGAATGTGGAAATCCGCCCCATGAGCCGAAAAGCCATACACTCCGATATGACTTATCGCGACTAGGGATCGATTTCACGAGTACGGGCGATAATTGTCTCCTCAGGCGTGGACGTCCACTGTGTGATGTTTGAACAGCAACATCGGATCACTGGATCGTCTGGAATGTTATTTTTGCCGGGTAATTTCGATCGAACTCGACCCCTATTTCAAATTAAGTGTAGAAACGGCTGATCCATTCTGGATGAATGTGCAGCCTGCCTTCCCGTTACCTCCGCAAACTTCCCTTTGCATCTTAATCGTTTCCAGTTGGATGAATTGTTCTGGAGATAAGTGCATGGCTTCACGATAGGCGTTGTCAGCATTCGCGCGGCTCTGCTCCGCTTGCTGCCGTTGATCCTCTGCAAGTTTCGTCTGCTTCTCGGTCTGAATGCGTTGCTCCTGCGTTGCCGTCTCAATTCTTTGATTTTTGATCGCATCTGGAGGGTTAGCTTTACCGACAGTCATTGTCAAAAGTTGAACGGGCAATTTCTTGTCCTTGATGAACGCGATCAATTGGTCGCGTATCTCCGCATCAATCGCGTCTAGCGCCGTCGTCGAGATAGCCGTCTCGTTCATACCGCGCTTTCGTACGGCCTGCCTGATCATCGTTTTGAACGGCTCTTCCATGTTGTTCTTGTACCAGTCCGGGCCGAAATTCTTGATAAGGCTCACTGAATCGACGACCTGTAATACCATGATTGCGTGAAACGTAATCGGCACGCCGTCTTGCGTCATGGTGTCTGGCAATTCGGATTCCAATTTTTGTGGCTGCATATATACATCAATGCCTTCGGTCGAAAGGGCGGTGTATGTTCGTCCAGTTTTCACGGACTCAGATTCGATGCCACCATGCCCAAAAAACCACGGTTTATCGACCAATACCACTTCGTGGCCCGCGTCTGGCGAGTACGTGCTGCAGCCGACCATACAGCTTGCAAACAGAATTAGGAGCAGCAAACTTTTGTGGTTCATTGTTCCTCTCTCATTGGTATGGCTATTCTCTTCTCCTTGATTGGCGACGGAATGATAACCCAGTTTGACTATTTTAATTGTTGGCTTCTTGATTTCTGGCGGCGACACTAGGATGGGGCCTGAAAACGCCCTTACCGGAATGTGTGAATTTGGCCAACTCGACTCGCGGGCCACATTCCGATAAGGTGGGCTTCTCAGGATTTACGCTCACTCGAATGCAAAAAAAATCGCGATCCGATCGGGAACCTGCTATTTCATATCTTGTATCGGCGCTAATTCGGATGGAGTTCGCAGTCGCATATAGCCCACCCTGAATATGTTTTCCGCTCCGAACCAAATTCTTCCCCTGGAATCCTCGTTCAGGTCCCTCGTACTTCTTTCTCCGTAGGGCGAAGGATATTCGGTGAACTTGCCGGTCTTGGGGTCGAGTCTCCCGGTGACGTCGGTGTAAAACGACGTATACCAGACATCATCATTGTGATCCACTCCCATTCCGTACGGCGTTGGGGTCGGCCCCGGTATCTTGAAAATCTTGAAGGTTTCGGTCTTGGGATCGAATCGCGTGAGGTTGCCGCCGAAATAATCGGCACACCAGACGTATCCTTGAGAATCAACTTTTACGCGCCGGGGAGCGCCATTCAATTGGTCATCGGTATTCGGCGGTTTGTACTTGGTTACTTTATTTGTCTTGGAGTCCACTTTAACCAGTTTGCGGTAATCCCTGGCCGTAAATTCTCCCGCCCAAATGTTTCCTTCTTTGTCCACGGCAATTCCATACGTATCGGGAACGTCGGGGAAGTTCGTATATTTTTTCGTTTCGATATCGAATTTTTTGAGCGGCCGGCCGGAGGCCCAGATATTTCCGGCCGGATCGGCCACGGCCGTATGGGTTCTTGGACCGCTGCCAATGGTCTCGACGTCGTTATTCCGGAACTGAGGCCAGGGAGCAATCGTGTTAGTTTGCCGGGGCCGTGGCCCGTCCCATTGATCCTTATAAACGGGGTCGAACTTTTCCGTGTGCGTGTCGAATCGCACAAGCGCGTTTTGATCTTGTATTGTCAGCCAGACCGACGAGCCATCCGCAGTGGGGAACACTTCATGAATGGAGGGCCGCGACGGGTCATCCAACCGGAATACTTTCAATTCACCAGTTTCCGGATTTAATTTCGCCAAGCCACCGCCCATCTCCAGCCAGATGAAACCATTCTTGTCCGGCCGGCCTGTTCCGGGACGATCCTTGGGTTCTCCGGTCAACTGATAATCCACGTACATGATGTTCAGGGCATCGTCGCTCCAACTCTCATGATCCTGACGCACGGATTTATATTCCGGCAATTGCATCGGAGAAGGAGGAGTCTCGGAGTCCGGACCGAAGACGCTGGCCAAATAACTCGCGGCCTGCTCCGCGATTTCAGGCTTAATGTCCGCGACTCCCACGACGCGCATCACGGCAATCGCGCTGGCCCAGCCATCGTGGTCGGCGCGCATTCCCCACTTACTCATCCCATGGCATCCAAAGCAGTTTTGCAGGAGCACGTCTCGATCCTTCGCTTCCGGCTCCGACGTGGGTTTGGGCAGGAGCATTCCGGCCTGGTATCTGGTGAGCTGGCTCCATTGGACCGTGCCCTTTTGCAGAGTAAAATCTAGACTTACCATTTGTCCGTCGCCTACCTTGATACCGCTGCGCCTGGCGGGGTCGCTCTTATACTCCATGGAAGTTGCCCACACGTCGTACGTTCCGGGAGCCAGATTATTTACTAAATATTTTCCCTGAGCGTTGGACAAAACGCTCGTGATCATTTTGGTTTGCATATTCTGTGCGCGTACAAACGCAGCTTTGAAAGGAGCGCCGTCCGGCCCCTTGACGTTCCCGGCGATGTTTCCGTCCGGGGCCGCATGCGCGACACACTCAAATAACACGAGAATCACAAGACTGAGAATTTTTTTCATTTCGACTCCATCATTGGCCGGCGAAAACGGCTTCGTCAGTCGATTTCGTCACTTCGTTTGAGTTTCGACGTGCCCTGAACACAATCTAGTCAACTCGTCCGCAACATTCGCGGGTCGCGGCCCGTCTGATACTCGGGCGGCGTTTCAGGATTCAGATTTCTCTGCGCGTTCCACTTTTCAATAACCGCCAGATGCAACTGGCCTCCAATATATATCAGGCAAACGAGACTGACCAAGTCAGTTATCCTGTAATTTCAGTCGTTTGGGGATGATTCCGTTATTGAATATCCCGGCGACTACGTCGGGAAGTGCATCGAAGCCTTTGAACACTTTGACCTCCCCGAGGAGATCCACCAACAAGGGAAGCAGATACAAGAACTGTTCGATCAAGATTGAGCCGCCCCGAAAGACCCGCTCCGTTAGACCACCGTCAACAGTATTCATTCGGGTTAACAACGCTTCTCCTGAGACTGCGTCTTGGCGGTATACTCTGCCCGTCCCACATCGCGGGAGACCCATGACGATCAGAATCTGACGTGCGCTAAGCGATCACAGCACCCGTAAGGAGGTCAGCTCTATGTCACGGCGATTCCTTTTTTCGATTTTGATCAGCGTTCTGCTGGCGAGCCTGTGGCTCAAGGCGCAGGTGAAAGATTTCCGCCCGGTCACAGAATCCATGTTGCGCAATCCCGCTCCTGGCGATTGGCTGAACTGGAGGCGCACCGACAACGCGTGGGGTTACAGCCCGCTCGATCAGATCAACACACGGAACGTACAGCGACTTCAACTCGCTTGGTCGTGGGCGATGGATAACACAGGCGCTCAGGAGGCTACGCCACTTGTCCACGACGGGGTCATGTACCTGCCGAACCCGCACGGCGTCATCCAGGCGTTAGACGCCGCGACGGGAGACTTGCTTTGGGAATACCGCCCTGCGGGGGCTGGCGGCGAGGGCAACGGGGTCCAAAGAAACATCGCGATCTACGGAGACAAAATATTCGGAACGACGAGCAATGCTCGTATCATCGCGGTGGACGCCCGGTCCGGGAAGCTAGCGTGGGACACGCAGGTCGCCGATCACGGAGTGGGATACGAATACACTTCCGGCCCAATCGTCATTCGCGGCAAGGTGATCGCGGGTATGACGGGGTGCACCCACTACAAAGAGGACGTCTGCTTCATCACCGGGCACGATGCGGAAACCGGAAAGGAGGTCTGGCGAACATCGACTGTTGCCCGTCCCGGTGAGCCCGGCGGCGACACTTGGGGCGACTTGCCACTGGAATTCCGCGCGGGTGGTGACGCGTGGATCCCCGGCAGCTACGATCCGGAAACGAACACCGTCTATTGGGGCACGGCGCAGGCCAAACCGTGGGCTAGAGCGGCCCGCGGAACCGACGGCGACGCGCTCTATACCAACTCGACGTTGGCGCTCGATCCGGACACGGGGAAAATAAAGTGGTACTACCAGCACCTTCCTGGCGAAACGCAAGACATGGATGAAGTGTTCGAGCGCATTCTGATTGACTCCGGCGGCCGCAAGTCAGTGTTCGAGATGGGCAAGCTGGGCATTTTGTGGCAGCTCGACCGGACCAGCGGCAAGTTCATCCGCGCCACTGATCTTGGCTACCAGAACATTGTGAATGTGGATCCAGAGAATGGCAAAGTCACCTACCTGAAGGTCCCGCAGCTCGGTGTGGAGCTCGAAATGTGTCCGAGCACAGCCGGATTCAAGGACTGGCGTGCGATGGCTTACAGCCCGCAAACCAATGCGTTGTATATTCCCATGGCCCTGAATTGCGAAAGGGCCACCTTCGGCCCAGTAGAGAAGGTAATCGGCGAGGGTGGGGTTGGTCCAGTCCAACGCCACGACTACAAATATCCAAAGTCGGACGGCAACCTCGGTCAATTCCTAGCCATGGATATCCGAACCGGCAAAGTTCTGTGGCGTCATCGCACAGCCTCACCGTCGAATACCGCCGCGCTCGCCACCGCCGGAGGACTGGTAATCGGCGGCGATTGGGATCGTCACATGTACGCCTACGATGCCACCACCGGAAAGATTCTTTGGCAGACACGTTTGCTTACTTCCGCGCAGGGGTTCCCGATTACGTATCTAGCGAGAGGGAAGCAGTACATAGCCATGCCTGCGGGAACTGGCGGCGGAAGTTGGTCCACGCTGATTCCGTCGGAGTTGGCTCCGGAGATTCGCCAGCCAAAGTCTGGCAACGCCGTGTTCGTTTTCGCGCTGCCAGCGAGTACCACCAGCTCATCGTCGGTGGCGGCACCGCCGAAATAGTTGCCCCAGGCGGGCGCGTGTCATCGATACCTTATCGACAGAGAACTCACCGGTCCAGCCGCAATCGTTGTGCGGCCATCAAAATTCTCCCCGATCATATGCCGAAGACGATGGCCACAAGCTCCTGAATTCCGACCATCGCCAGCCTCTAACGCGCCGCCGGAATTGCACCCTAAGATCGCGGGCCCGAATGCCGAAGTGGATCTGCTCATTTTTTGTCAGGCTCAGCCTCCGGTCCCTGCAGGCCGAGGAAAAGCCTTCTGCCGTCGGCAAACGTGACGCTCTTGCCCACTGCCCGATTGGAGTGGTCCTTGGCTTGATAGCCATCGACCACGATCTCGGAACCGGTCGGTAGGGAATCCTTTGTTAGGCCGAGTCTGTACAGATTGTTGGGGCTGCCACCCTCGATCATCCAGCTGACCACCTTGCCATCCTCGCCCTTTACGTCTATGTGGATCCAGGAGTGCGGATTGCTCACTTCCCACTTCGTGACCGTCCCTTTCAGCTTGAGCGGCCTGGTTTGATCGAATTCCGCCGCAAACCCATGGTGCGACCATGCTGGCGCGGCCGCGAGAAGCAGACCGACTGCTAAAAATAGCTTCGTCGTCATCTGTTACTCCTTTCGCTTAAGGTCCTCGCACTACTTCGCTGATTTGTTCGCCGCATCCGCTTCGGTCACGCGCGCACCACGGAGGGTATCGGCCAATCCATAATTCCCTTCATGACACGCATACTCGTAGATTTGTCCGTCAATCTTGGTGATAAGCAATTCCCCAGACCACGGTTTGGCCCACATTCCCGGATCTTCCACCGTGAACTGGTACAGGATGGTGTCTCGGTCGACTCGCGTGAGCCGTTCGATTACATGCAGATTCTGGGCGCCTCTGAATGGACTTAAGTCGGTGAAATTAGTACTGTCGATCACCAGCGTATTTCCCTCCCAATGGCCAACCGGGTCGCCATACCATTGGCGGATGTTTGCAGGCAAATGCGCACGGCCGTCGGTGGGAATGATACGGACATCATGAATCATTTCGGTTTCAATGGCCACGTATCCGGCGCCCTGCACAATTTGCAAATTGCTGTTGTAGGCCGAGGGAATCAACGGCACTACGTTCACCCGGGCAATACACCTTGCGCCCAAGGGAAGATTCTCTGGGCCATCGAACTCGTGTCCCTTGGCTTTGGCGCGTATTTCAGCCAGTCTCTTGCGAGCGTCCGGATTCAACGAAGGAATCGTCCCCTCCGGACCCACGATGATCGAAGTCCGCCGGCTCCAAGCGAGCTTGGCTTGGGCTCGGTCGAGCCCGAACTGTGAGAAATCGTAATGCACGTCGTCCGGGTCCGCGCCTTCTATCCCCGAGTGGTTAGCAGACGGCTGGCCCTCCGTTTCAGTCACCATAAGGCGTTCGCGTTCCTGCTTCTGAAGGTCCTTTAACTCCGCTTCGGTATAGAACTCTTTCCCGGCAAGCCCCTTCGGTCGTTCCAAAGGCGTCACGGTATTATTGCTCCATACTCCTTGGAGGTCGGGCTTGCCGTCCGGCGTGAGCGGCGGCGCCCAAGCCTTTGACTCAGGCGCTGTCTTCGCGGCTGCTGCCTTTGTCGCGGGTGACTGAGCCTGTCCAGCGGCAAGTGTTTGCGCAATCAGCGACGTGGCGATCGCAACCGCAAAAGCGATTGACGAAGCGAGAGAGCGATGCATCATGGGAGCCCTCCTGTTGGTGAATCTAGTTAGAGGTTCTTTTGCGGAGAGGCCCATAGAGCAATTCCTCCGCGAATTCCGGGCACTTGTATTCCAGCAGCCGCGCGTTCTTCTCCACACGGCGATACAGCGGCATGCTGATCTTCCAGGGCCGCAAAAAAACCTTCGGATCCTCGATGGTGGCCTCATAATTGAGAGTATCTGCGCTGCGGGGAGTGTAGCGCTCCACCACATGCAAAGCGTCACTATGGAAATTCCCGGAACGGTCGAACCAGGTATCTTCAACTTGGCTGGTCACGTCAACCACCAATGTCTCGCCCTCCCAGTGCCCGTTGGACCATCCCATCCAGCTATCGGCCGGTGCCTTGGTGGGCGCGCCCATATTGATGACGCGAACGGCCCCCGCGTATTCATAGGAAATCAAAACGCTGTTCTGAGATTGGACAATTTGAAAAGGGTATGGCAGATACGTGGCGCGCGGCACACCGGGCAAATAACACTTGACCTCTGGGTCCAGCTTTGTCCAATTCGCTTTATTCTCCTTTTTCTTCGCGGCCATCGCCGGCAAGTAGGGAATCTCATCGCCCTCCACGACGCCCAGTCCGGGCGGCGTTGCAAACACCGCTCCCAACGAGGCCACCGGACTCGCCGCTGCCGCATGGCCTTCCAAATCCCAATCCGCTGTGTTGAGGGCTTGCCAAATCCCGTTCAAGTCGGGTTTCCCATCCGTAGTGCGTGGCGCCCGGTAAGAGGAAACCTGGGCCACGGAGGGCGCAGCGGCCGGCGAAAGGGCAAATAGCATCGCCATCCAAGCCATCGAACCTCTGAGCCAATTTCTCATTTGGTAGCCGCTGCGAGAAGCACCCTAGAATAATGAGATTCTTAACAGATTGCGAGTCTCCCGACAAGTCCCTGGAGTGCACGCAGCCGGTCTGACTTATCTTGGATTCTCAGCCCGCGGAAGGTAACTACAGATGGGAAAGCGCCCACGCCGCGCCTACTTGTTTCCGCAAAACAGGTCTAGTCTTGGAAGTACGGCTCCAATGAGATCGTGACCGCCTGCTTAGTCTTAGAACGAAACCAACCTGGCGCCGCCGAGCTAATCACCATAACCCGTGGCACCCGGCTGATGCAGGTTGTGGATTCGGTCACGGGGACGATCACACCCACGTTCGACAATCTTAGCCGGTTAACTTCCATGGTCTCACCGCAAGGTATAGTCGGCTACACTTACGACGCTGCGGGCCGACGCACCAGCATGACAGCGGGGAACCAATCAGCAGTCAACTATTCCTACGACAACGCGAATCGGTTGACACAGATCACTCAGGGGACCTCAACGTCAGTTTCTTTCACCTATGATGCCGCAAATCGGCGGACGTCCCTGACGTTGCCAAACGGTGTGACGATGAGTTACAACTACGATTTCGGCGCGCAGTTGGCAGCGATCAACTACACTTTGAACTCGAACGTCCTCGGCAATCTGAGTTATGCTTACGACATGGCGGGGCGACGAACGAGCATGGGTGGCACTACCGCGCAGATAGGGCTGCCGCTAGCCATGAGCAGCGCGGCATACAATGTGGACAACCAACTCACGCAGTGGGGAAGCAAATCGCTCTCCTATGATGCAAACGGAAACTTCACGAGCGATGGGACAAACTCGTTCGTGTGGAACGCACGGAATCAACTTTCCTCGATGAACTTCAGCTTCGTTAGCTTGCACCTGGCTTGTCCCACTCCTTCAGTTCCTCGCTCGTGGACGGATGCGCGCCGAGCGTCGATTAATTAACATCGCAAACTGATAGACTAGTAAATTATCTTCAAGCCCAGCTGCACCTCGCGCGGCCCCCCGGTCCCGTTAATCGGGTTGTTCGCGTTGGGCGCCTGTGTGCTTTGGCCGAAAATTGCCGGAATGCCGGGGTCAGTATTGGGAAACCCGGGAACCTGGTACTGACGGCTATTCAGGAAGTTGAAGAACTCGGCCCGGAACTGCGCGCTGAACCGTTCCGTGAATTTTATTTTCTTGGATACGGACAGATCCCATTCCTGGAAAGGTGCGCCGCGCAGCGCATTCCGGGCCATGGTTCCGAAAGTCCCCTGGGCCGGTGGAACGATCACCGAGTTGCCTTCCATGTAGCAACCAAACGCATTGAGTGAAGCCAGTCCGCTCGAAGAGCCGGGCACGGCGAGGTTCATCGCGGCATTTACAGGTTCATTGGTAGCCGCAGTTATGCACGCTGCAGGAAGTGTTGTAGAGCATCCCGGGAAATTTCCAAAACCGCTGCCTGGGATGCCGAAGCAAGGAGTCTGCGTAGTACGGCCGAGAGTATTGAAGTCGCCGGCTCTTCCCACCAAAGTCCAGTTTGATCCATTGAAAGGAGGTGGCTCGACTCCCGAACCATTGCCAACCCCGGAGAGATCGGTGAACGGGTCGGTCGCGTAAAACGCTGCCGCGCTCAACACATTCACAGCCGTGTTAATTTCCCAGCCTTCCAGCAACTGTGCCGGAGCTTTTATAGTGGGAACCGCGTAAGTCACGGTAAAGCCGAAATGGTGGAAGGGCGTGGCGGTGCTGTTGCCGTAAGTCGAGCGCACGTTTGTGCTGTCCTCGATATATGGAAAGTTGTCGCCGTTTTGGGTGTTGAGGGAATGGGCCCAGGTGTATTCAGCCTGAAAGGTCAGCCCGTGGTAATTCCGGCCGACCAGCGTGGATTGCAGCGCATTGTAGTTCGAAAACCCGACAGGTGAATACTCGAGGATTTGTCCAAACCACGGAAACTTGCTGTAGAAGGGCTGCCGAAGCTGTTCACCCGTGGAAGGGCCGGGTGTCGGCTGGTTGATGTTGACATAGTTGGGCAATCCCGAGGCGTGGTTGCCGACATACGAGACCATGAAGGAGAGGCTATTTGTGAAGGCGTGCTCAACGCCAAAGTTCCACGTGGTCATGCGGCTTCTCGGGGCATGGGTGGGCTTTACCTGAAGACCACAGGGCGGGGGATTAGCAGGGTTCAACGGGCCAGTGGGGGCCGTCGGGTCCACCTGACCAAGACCGTTGCCGCACTGCAGCGCGCCGCCTGCGCCGGATTGAAAGATGGGTGTATTGAGGGCCCAGTTAGATTGCAGTTGGGCGCCCCCCGATGCTGGCAGTGCCCGTCTTGATTGTGCCGGGACTGGGGACAGTGCTTGTACCGTCAGGATTGACCAAAGCATAGCCCGTGGGTACGGAAGCAAGATTCGCGCCCTGGAAAGTGAGCAGGTCGTCCAGAGGGATCGTGTCGTAGACGAAGCTCGTGCCTGCGTGAAGCACAGTTGTACCTTTACCTGTGATATCCCACGCGAAGCCCACGCGCGGCGCAAAATTGCGATAATCGGGATCGTACAGCGCATTCCCGCCGCTTTGCTGCACCATTCCCGAGGGAGTGTTGGGATCGAAATTTCCAAAAGCGTTGTTTTTTTCCAGGACCGGCGGCTCGAATTCATAGCGTAGTCCAAGGTTCAGTGTCAATCTCGATGTCAGCCGCCAGTCGTCCTGAACGAAGCCGGCATAGCGATTGAAGCCGGCAATCGTCTGCACGCCCCCGACGAAGAGTGTGCCGCTGGTCGGCGCGCCCTTTAGGAAGTCTTCGAGGGGTGTTCCTGTAGCGGCCCCAGTGAACTGAATGCAGCCATCCCAACAGCTTGGTGCGCCATATCCGCTATACAAAGTGTGGTGGAACTCGCCGCCGAACTTGATCTGGTGCTTGCCATGAGTATAAGAAACGCTGTCCAAATAATGGTAGGTGTTTTGGAAGACCAATTGATCGGCTATGAATTCGCCGGCGCCCAAATCCGTAAAGCCGGAAATCGTGACGATCGGGAATCCGCATTCCGGAGAGGGGGGGGTTACTCCAGAAACGAAGCCGAAATCCTTGGCGTAGTCAGGCTGGCCCAAATTCTGCGTGCACTCCGCGTTGTAATCCTTTAAGTCGTACCGGTCATACCCAAACCGGGCTTCATTCAACCAACTGGAATTGGGGGTCCAGACCCAGACTGCCCGAAACGCTTGCGTGCGGTTGTGATTGCCGTTCACCCAGTAGGGCTGTACGCCATTTCCGGCGGAATTGTCATTGGCGTTGCCGAAGAAATACTCCCCATTCAGAGTGTTGCGGTCATTCAGGTGGTAGTCGATTTTTCCAACCACATTGTTGGAAGTTCCAATGTCGTCCAGAGCCCTGGGAACAGTCGTGTTGGAACTGCCGTTCGTGAATACACCTTTCGTCGGATCGCAAACTGCGGGCCCGGTCGGTACGCCGTTTGCCCCAAGCGGGGTCGCGCCGCATCCCGCCAAATTCAAGCTCAGTTGACTCACGGGAACATTATTCCCGCCCATGTTATTGATGGTGTCCGGGAGGCTGGCGCCCGCTCCCCCACCGGTAACTGAACTCGGTACCGATATGTTGTTCGGTACCCCAACCGTGTAGCGAAACCCTTCGTAGTTCGCGAAATAGAAAAGTTTGTCTTTCTTGATGGGTCCGCCGACGGACGCACCGAATTGCTCGACGAAATCGTCCTGCTTGGGGAGAACCGGGGGGCCGTTCAGGAACGGATTCTTCGCATCCAGCGCTTGATCTCGCCCAAATGCGTAAGCGGTCCCATGAAGGCTGTTGGTGCCCGACTTCAGCCCCACGTTCACAAAGGCTCCCTGCTGCCAGCCAAATTGCGCGGGTGGATTATTGGCAATGACATTGACTTCCTGAATCGCATCGATGGGCAGCATCGTTTGCTCGTCCTGACTGGTAGCTGCGCCGATCAAGGGCCCGGAGGACGCGAAGGCGTTGGTATCCTCGACACCGTCGAGCATCCAGTCTTGCGCGAAGATGCCGGCGCCATTGCTGGAGTAAGTCGGTGAATTGCCGCCGGGCGCTCCGGACAATCCCGGTTGAAAGTCGAGCAGTTTTGTGTATAAGCGGCCATTGATCGGCAGCTCACTGATAGCCTCAGTCTCCAGAGTTGCGGAGATCACGGCGTTCGTGGTGTCGATGATGGGCAATGCTTCAGACACAGTGACCGTTTGCGCTTGGTCACCGGGCTGCAGCGTTAAGTCAAGACGCAAGTCCTGACCGACGCCCAACACGACATTCTGGCGCTCGAGGGTCTTGAAGCCTTTGAATTCGGCACGGATCGTATATGTGCTGGGAACCAGACTGGGCGCCGAGTACTCTCCGGCGCTGTCGGAGGTCAAAGTCCGCGAGACGCCTCTGGCCACGTCCAGGACCGTCACCGTGGCGCCTGCAATGACGCCGCCGCTTTGATCGGTAACGTCCCCGAAAATGCGGCCCAAATTGAGTTGTGAAAAAGCGGGATGGCAGATCAGCAAGAGCGCTGCGCCGATGCCCAATAACCTCAACGCCTTCGCCACATTACAGGTCATTGTTTTTCCATACTGCGACCAAGAAGAATTCATAGATCCTCCGCGCGAACCAGTGTTAAATCCCCATGCACGTTGCGTTCTCAGATCGATTTTTAGCAATTCTGGCGAGACCACCCAATTTACGGGGTTACTCCTCCAATGATTCGGTGTCAAGCGAAAACTGGAAACTCGGCTGACGGAAGAAATTGTTTCCTTACTCTCCGAAAGTCCACCGAGCCAACCAACGCGAATCTCAGCACATTTGAATTCCCCCGATAGCGTGCGACGCGTCCCAGTTCAGAAGATCGCCAAAGGATTAAGCGGCGAACCCGTTCCCAGAGCGATTCGCAGCGGGGCAGCCGAGAACAGAAACTCGTAGCGATTCAACTTCCTCGCATGCTCGACGGCTCTTTCGAAATCCAGATTATCGAAAATGCCCACGCCCATCGCGACGAGCGCCAGGCGATGAAGAGGGTTTGTGACCGTCGGCGGAAACCCCGTGGGCGAAACGTCATTCGGTCCGTCACCTGCGATGAAAGAAACGCCGCGTTCTTTTATGAAATACGCGACATCGGCGTGATAGCCCGCGAATCCAGCGGTGTTTGGCCAGGGACCCAGCGCGGCGCGCCGCTTCCATCGGCCAGTGTAGAGAAGGATGACGTCGCCTGGCGACACTTTCACGTGCTCCAGCTTTTCCAGAGCCTCCAGATCTTCCCTATGGATGGCCGTGCCCGGCTCGAGCCACCCTTGCGGAGTGGCCTTCCCCGGCAGGCGCGTCGCATCAAAGAGGATGGCTCGCGTCACCACGCCATCTTTCAGCGCATTGATATTTCCTTTCGGGCAGCCTGCCGCAGCGTTGATGTCTTCCATGGTCCGGCCGTTGTATCCTTTGCCGTCGACCATCATGTGACAGTCCACTGAATCCAGATGGCTGTGAATCACTCCGTGATACGTGCCCGTATATTGGTACCGATCGGTCGTGCCTGTCGGAGTTACGTTGCCCAGAGTCCGCTCCAGAATATTCGGAGCATCCACCGCTTTTTCCTGCGGGACATCGTGTGCCAGGGAAATGGTTACGCCTTCCCTTGCCGTGGCCAGAGCTTGCTTGCGTTTCGCGGGCGTGATCAGATTGGCGGCGCCAAGTTCGTCGTCATCCCCCCATCGTCCCCAGTTGGAAAGCTCCTTCAACGCGCGGTGGAAGTCCTCTTCATTCGCGATCGTCGGGCGCGCATTGTTTTGGCCCCGTGCGTAGGGGATGGAAACCGCCATACCCAAGACGATCAAACCAATCACCGGGATTCTCATGTTTCCTCCTTAGAGCGAACCGGGATAATGACCGGGTCCCGTTCTAAAATGGCCGCGCATCCGATTGGTGCAGCTCTGTTCGGCCGATCAAGAAGGGGATAAGTCCTGGCGCGCCACGGAAGTTAACATGCCTGGCCAGCCGGCGGAAAGTAACTTCGGGGTTGCCGATCATCTGCGAGTTGGGCCGGTAACCAAGTGACCCTAACAGCCCACGCTGTTAGTTGCGTTTGCGGTTGCCAAAGCTCAGCGGTTCGACGGTTTCCTAGTTGAACACATCACTCAAGTGATTCGTATTACCAGTTCTGCAAAGTCTTACACTCGCGAAGTAGACATTTGCTGCGACAACTTCCATGAACGCTCTCCTTGTGGGCCAACGTTTCTTTGATGACCAAACCCTGGCGATCCAACTGCGTCGCTGGGGTTTTCGTTGCGACTTTGCCAGCAACGTAACGGATGCCCGCCGGATATTGATGTGGAACCTGCATGATTTGGTGCTGAGCCTGGCATTGCTGCCTGATGGCATAGGACTTGGACTGACTACGCCCTCAAAGGCGCGGCGAGTAAGCGCATTTATTTGTTTGGAAGTGGACGATATTTGTATTTGGATGCCCGCCTCTGATCCTGGAAGAGAATGTATGGGAAGGGCCGCTCTCTCAACCGATGAGTTTACACGCATGCTTGGAGAGCTTTCTAAGTCGCTAGTTGGCCTCTCTCCAACCAAATCTCCAATCCGTGAATTGCGAAAATGCCCTGGTCCTTATTATCAATTCCGTGGGCAAGGGAAACGCGAACGACCAGACCAACCTTCCTCATCGTTAGCGCTTGTGGAAGATATTTCGCAACAGGAAATAGATTAAACGGAACTTGCAGGATCAGGCTCGAAACCGGAGTTGGACCTGGCTTTCCAATCCCTATGCCGATTTTTTACGGGCAGCAGCGCTGAATTCCTTGTTTTCTTTTTCAGACGTATGTTGTGAAGCATGGGGCTTTAACTTGCTCTTGAACCCTGAAAGTAGATAGGAAAACCACCTCTGCAGGTCCTCGTTCTGAATCTCAGCCGGATAAATATCAAATTCAAGGGCAATCGAGGGTTTTCTCGATCGCGACTGATTCCGAAAGTAATGCTCCCAAAGATCAAATACTTTACTCAGAGAATAGAATGCCACTGTTGCGGCGCCGCCATCGCGAGCGACAATTTCCAAAACGTATTCGGCGAACCGCTTGGAAAACGTAATGGTTAGGATGGTCGTTTGCGGTGGCAGAAAATCTTGCAGCTCCAGCATGTAAAATCCCGCGGCTCTATTGATATCCGCTACGATCTGCCGCATGCGTTCCGGCATCTGACATTCCTCTATCTGGGCCCAGCAAGGTTTCAAATCGACGGAATTTTCCTCGTTGGGCAGGACAAGCTTCTGTTGTTTGAGTAAAGAATTGACCCAATCACTTTGAGTCTTAATGTTCTTGGCCATGTGTTTTCCGACTCCTTCTTCCCGACCAGTGGACGGCTTAGACCAACGGAGGGTTTCAACAGAACAAGATTCAATAGTTTATATTATCCAGCAGTGGCCTTGCCTTCAGCCGAACCGAAGACCGGGGGTTCTAGTGAATACGAAGAAGTCTGAGATGGTTCAATAGCCAGCTCCGGATAGACGGGGTGTCTCAATGAGTCGAAGCAACACCAGCTCGAAGTTCACTTGCAGGAGTCTCTAAAGCGAAATTCTTTCGCGAGGGTTGATCCAAACGAACCACTGCCCTGTTTGTTTCTGACTGTGTCCAGCCGGACAGACCGGTTTCCCATGGAAGCATCATCGGATCAACCGATTAGACGGTGTTGCATCGACCCAATGAACTCGCACTTTGTGGTTTCGCCAGAATCTCTGCAATCCTATCAATTCGCGGTCGAAGACCTCATTGCTTCGTACTCCTCCGAAGCAAGGTTCGCATTCAACCACACTGTCGTGCTGGGTTGCCGGTTACAACCAGTGGTTCGCCAAGATCTCGCGGTCCCTCTGGGCCTGCTTAGGTGGCAAATTCTTTGTGTCGAGGGCGGGAAAAGCGTAGGATTCGCGTGACAGCAGTGCAAATCGAAAATTCCGGTTGCAACCAAGGAAGGCCGTTCATGGTAAAAATTTGGCTGTTTGCAACTCTGATTGCTTTCTGGCCCGTGCTGGGATTGGCGCAAACCACGGAAGAACTGGTCAACGACGGCAAGAACACCGAAAACGTCACCACCCAGAGCATGGGCTATGACCGAAAAAGCTACAGCTCTCTCAAGCAAATCAATAAATCAAATGTCAAACGCCTCGTGCCCATCTGGAGCACGAGCCTTATGAATGACCAGGGCGAACTGGCAGCGCCAACTATTTACAACGGCGTCATGTACGTGATCAACGGCAAATGGAGCTTCGCCATCGATGTGGAAACCGGCAAGCAGATCTGGCGCACGCCAGTGCACCTCGAACCGCAGAGCCGGCGCACGGCATTCCACAGAGGCGCGGCGACGATTTACAACGGCAAACTCTTTCGCGTAACGATCGATGACCACGTGCTCGCACTCGACATGAAGACGGGAGAAGAAATCTGGAACCAGAAATTCGCCGATTTGAGCGATGGCTACTACGCCACCGGTGGGCCGATCATTGCCAACGGCGTGCTCATTTCCGGCGTGTCCGGCGGAGAGTCCACCACGCGCGGTTTCCTGGACGGCTGGGACCCCGACACAGGCAAGAAACTGTGGCGCAGATATACCATTCCGGCGCCCGGCGAGCCCGGTTCCGAGACCTGGCCAAAGAATAGCGACGCCTGGACGCAAGGCGGAGGTCCGACGTGGCGCTCCGGTTCGTACGATCCTCAACTCGATCTGGTCTATTGGGGGACGGGCAATGCCGAGCCTTACGATCCCAGACCTCGCGGGGATCTGGATAGCTTGTACACGTCCAGCGTGCTCGCGATCCGGCCGAAGACTGGCGAGATTGCTTGCTACTATCAATACACGCCCAACGATTTGTACGATGTGGACGGCACGGATGAGAATGTCCTCGCCGATGTCCAGGTAGGGGGCCAGCTCCGCAAAGTAATGATGCAGACCAACAAGAACGGTTTCCTGTATGTGCTGGACCGCACTAACTGCAAACTGATCACCGCTCACCCGTACGTCAAGGTGAACTGGGCCACGAGTATCGACCCGGACACCGGCCGCCCCGTGTTGACCGACGTACACAAACGCTTTCTCGCCGGGGAGGAGGTCGAAATCTGGCCGTCGCGCGGCACAAATGCGGTGCCCATCGCGTATGATCCGAACACGGGCCTGATCTACGCGAGCACGTGGAACGTACCACGTATACAACAGCTCGCGCCGCAGAAACCGGCGGCTCCTGGCGGGCCCTCGACCGGCGTGCTCGGCAGGTTCCCGGAAGCCAAGCCAGGGGACGTGCTCGGCCATTTCGCGGCCATCAATCCGCTTACCGGCGAGAAGAAATGGGAGGTCCCGTTGACCGATCTGCCCAGTTCGGCCGGTACGCTCGCCACCGGCGGCGGCCTTTTGTTCACCGGCAAACTGACGGGTGAATTCATCGCGCTCGACGAAAACACGGGCGAAACGCTTTGGCAGTTCAAGACCAGCTCGAGCATCAATTCGACGGCAATCACTTACACCCACAAGGGCCGGCAATATGTGACCATCGCGTCGGGACTCGGCGGCAGCCTTGCCACTCGCTACGCTGCGAGTAAAGTGCCGGCCGGCGGCTCCATCTGGACGTTCGCGTTGATGCCCAAATAATTTTTGACGGAGCTGCGCCATCAATGGCGGCCTGACTCGTCTGTCTGATGCTGCGCAAATGCTACTGAATTTAGGAAGGAGAAAGCCATGAGAACTTTCCGGGCCCTGCTCGCCACGCTCTTGTTGTTGGCCTCCACCGTTCCCGTCCGCGCCGACTTCAAATATACGGAGACGTCGCAGGTAACCGGCGGCGCATTAGTCGGCATGGTTAAGTTCGCCTCCGTCTTCGCCCGTGGCGACGCCAAAAAGCAGGAGCAGCAGGCGCTGCAGCCGACCACCACAACGCACTACCTCAAGGGCAACCGGCTACGCACCGACCGCCCCGATGGCACCGCGCAGATCATCGACCTTGACGGACGCCGCGTCATCGCCATCGACCTCAACAAGAAAACCTACGCCGTGGCCACTTTCGATGAGATCAAGGCCGCCATTGAGCAAGCGCAACAACGCATGCAGCAGCAGATGCAGCAGGATCCGCAGCAGAGGCAGCAGATGCAGCAAATGCAGGACGCGCAGATCAAGCTCACGCCTACGATCCACGTCACGCCTGGCACGGGCAGCCGCGTCATCCTGAACCAGCCCACCAACGAAACCAAAGTCCAGATGGATCTCGCCATGCAAGCCACCGCCACCGGCCTCAACGCGCCGCCACCTGGCCAGCCCAACTCCGCCACCATGACCTACGTTATGAACATGGACACCTTCGTTGCCAAAGGCGTCAGCGGATACCAGGAGTTCGCGCAGTTCTACCGCCGAATGGCGCAGGAAGTGAACTGGATGAAGCTCCCGGCGATGAACGTCCAAATCGATCCCCGCGTCGCGCAGGGCATGTCCGAGCTGCAGCAGAATTCAGACGCGCTCAAGGGTTTTCCGCTGCTCTCCTACGTCAGCATGACCATGGCCGCTACCGCCGACGGGCAGCAGGCGGGCTCACCAAACGCAGCGCAGAATCAGCAACCGTCAATCCCACCACCATCGAGCTCAACCAACTCCTCGGACAGCACTTCTCTCGACAATCCCTCCGCCGTCATGATGAAAAGTCTCGGCAATCTCTTTGGCAAGAAAAAGCAGGACAATTCCTCCGCGTCGTCGAACCAGGCAGGCGCGCCGCCTCCCAATCCCAACTCCAATCCCAACGCGCTTATAGAAATAACCACGCAGGTGAGTTCATTCTCGGATTCTTCTCTCGACGGCAGCCTGTTTGACATCCCCGCCGGCTACACGCAGTTGCAAGAGGATCCCTCGCAGGTCTTCGGTGAAGGATCATCGCAACAGCAGCAACAGCCGCCGAAAAAATAATTTTGCGCCCCGCACCGGCTTCGGGCCACACGCCGATCATACCGTTTCTCGGATGATATTAAGACCAGGTCACCCCGTGGCTCGTTTTCCGCGCCCCCACAGACGACTCCGAACTGGGCCTCTGCAATCTCTACGGCTGCCGTGACATCCAGGTGTTGATTCCGAAGTTTTTGATTTTGTTGCCGGCTTCGCATTGACGATTGGCCGGACTAGACGGAACGCTTCATCCGACCAAAGATTGTTTCGAGGTACCTATCCGGTCATTTTCCGCGCGGGAATTTATTTGAAACTGCTGAGGCGCAAACCGTCGAACGGAAATGGCTCTGACGGTCCTCTTACTCCGATCAACGGGCGGTCTCCATTATCCCCGCTGACAACGTATAGCGTATCGCCGATCACATCCCCCGCGATCGGCTGCCGGCCCAACGGTGCCGGCTGCTGAACGATCCATTGGTTTGTTGCGGGCTCGTAAGCCTCCACCGTCCGATACGTGGCACTCACCTGGCTGCTTTGAATTTCCCCGCCCACAATGTAGATTCGCCCACCGTAAACTGCCGACACCATCGAAGCGCGCGGCGTGGACATTCTGGCCCTGGGAACACCCCACTGGTCCGTTGCCGGATCGTATTCCTCAACGACGTCGGTGTCGCTTCCCAGGCTGACGAACGCCGAAGCGAGCCGTCCGCCGATGGCATAGATTTTTCCGTCCACGGACGCGACCACGAAATGATTTCGCGCGGTCGGCATCGAACTGCGTTCCCGCCAGGTGTCTGAAGCGACGTCGTATTCCTCGACCGTGCCGACGGAGCGATGAGGAGTGCCGTTGGGGCCTAAGAATAGCGGCGCATTCTTGGATCCAGGATGAACCCCCGCTCCTCCGATCACATAAATCTTCCCGTTCACCACGGCCGCTGCGCCTCCCCCTCGTTTGGAGGGCATCGGTTTGAGCGGCTTCCACGTGTCGGTGGACGGATCGTATTCCCAGGAATTGTCGATTGGTTCCCAGGCGATTTCGCCCGAAGCCGGGAGCTTGAACCCGCCAAAAGAGTAGATTTTCCCGTTGTACTCGGCCAATGCCAGATGATGCGAAGGCAGCGGCATCGGTTTCTTCGCGGTCCAGACTCTGGTGGCGGGATCATACTCGTAAACCAGGCCGCGGGGCACGAACTTGGGCGCCAACCCCCCAAACAAATAAAGCTTGCCCCTTGCGGCGGCAGCCAGAAATTCCGCTGGTGGAGCGGGAAATGGCGTTTGCGGCTGCCAAACGCTTTGCGCAGAAACGGCGCCTGCCATCATGAGAACCGACAAGGCGATGAAGGGATACATCAAGAAACGGAAAGTGGTCTGATTCGGATGCATTGCTTCCTTCCACAGATTCCAAATGAATTGCTCAGAAACCATTGGAGCAAATCCCATTCAACGAGTTTCGCAAGATCGAAGGTAATTCTCAGCAATGTTGCGGACAGTAACGCAGGTCGCCCCTTGTCGTCCAGCGACAACCGATTCAAAAAGCCAAGCCCAGAGAAGTCCTCTCCCAAGAAAGCGGCGGCCCAGCGATTTAATCTTCATGCGGACGTGGCAACCGCTTTCTCCCGTCCCTATCTGGGCCGGGCTCCATCAATCGCTGATCGGAATTTGGCCGCGGGCCGGACTGGCCCAATTCCCACATACGTCAGCCGCGTTGCTCTTGGGGAATGCGACTCGAAACTGGTGGAAGATGCATTGAGACGCAAGCTCTCTAAGATCATGGCCCGCACTACCAAGAGACGCGGCTCTAGTTCGAACTAGCTAAGCAGCAAAATACCTCTGCTGCAGGATATGGCCTTGAGCCTCAACAGGGCTCGTCTTCAGTCTGCGAAACTGCAGTCTCTGGGGGGATTCGGTTGAGTGGTTTAAGTCAAGGCAAGTGGATCACGATGATTATGGCGAGACCAAATTGTGGCGAATCGCGTAGTGAACCAGTTCGGTCAACGAGTGCAGACCAAGTTTCAGCATAATCTTGGCCCGGTGTGTTTCCACTGTCCTGATTGCGATTCCAAGTTCTGCTGCGATCATTTTATTGGCCTTCCCCACCGCTAGAAGCCGAATGATTTCGGTCTCTCGCGGAGTTGGCAGGACTTTGGAGCTCTCCGCTGGCTGAGATTCCCCTCCAGTGCGGAGGAAACTCTGAAGGACAATCTCCGATACTTTCGGCGTTAGATAAAATTTACCCTTCGAAACCACATCTACGGCCTTCACGAGGTGAACTGCCAAATCGGATTTCAAAACATAGCCACGAGCTCCGGCTTCCAAAACGCGCCGGACCATCTGGTTTGAGTCATGCATTGTAAGGATGATTATCTCCGTCTTCGGAGCCGCTTTCCGGATCTGACGAGTAGCCTCCAATCCATCAAACGTAGGCATCCCGATATCGAGGATAATTACGTCGGGTCTTAACCTCTTCGCTTGTTCTACCGCTTCCAGGCCGTTGGCTGCTTCTCCGGCGATTTTCCAACGGCGCTGGGCGCGGAGAAGTCCCAAAATTCCGCGCCGGACGAGCTCGTGGTCGTCAGCGACCAAAATCCGAAGTTTTCTTGGAGCTCTCTTCATTTACAGGGACCGTCACGCGGACCGTTGTTCCCTCGCTGCCGGATTTGATTTCCATTCGTCCGCCGATTTGTTTCACCCGCTCGTCCATACTTGGAATCCCGACCCCGGTTTTCGACCGGAACTCCCGACTTCGATTCCGTCTGTTACCCGATGCTTTACGCCCTTCATCGCTCACTTCAAGCGTGATGCGCTTCGGGTCCCGCTCGATTCGTATTCTTGCCTTGCGGCTGCCCGAGTGGCGTTGGACATTCGTCAGGCTTTCTTGCACCACTCTGAATAGAGATAGCTCCATATCCCGCGGCAATCGGCCCAAATCCCCTGAAAAATCCAACTTTACCTTGATTCCGCTTCGGTCGGCGAAACCTTCAACGTAGTCACGAATCGCGTCTTCCAATCCGGACTCGTCCAGCATTGGTGGGTGCAACACGTAAGCCAGAGTGCGGATTTCACGGATACATTGATCGGCCAATGCCTGATTCTCTGAAACGAGCTTGCGCGCTTTCCTATTCGACGAAGGAATCAAATAGCGGAGCTGCCCGAGTGTGGCCGCGAGCACCACGAGGGCCTGCCCCGTCGAATCATGCAGGTCGCGAGCGATCTTGTGTCGCTCTTCGTCCTGCAACCTTAAGAGGCGACCGGAAAGCCGCTGCAGTTCTTCCCGGGCTCGCACACGTTCGGTGATGTCGCGACAAGTGCCCGCCAGACGAACGGCTCTTCCTTCTTCATCTTGAACAGCTCGCCAGCGTTCCTCGATCATTTTCACCCGGCCAGCCGCTGTCACGATCCGATATTCGACCGTACAGGGTGACCGCTTCTCGAGGGAAGCCCGAAAGGCTGCATTCACTTTCGCACGGTCCTCGGGATGAACGAATTCTAGGAATTTTGAACGGGTCGGATGGAAACGAGACGGATCAGTCTCAAAGATGCGATGTGTTTGCTCTGACCAAATCAAATTCAAGCTCTGCAAATCCGCTTCCCAACTTCCCACTTTCGCCACGTCCTGAGCCTCGACCAAACGGGCGCGCTCTGTCTCCAATTGTGCGGTTATCTGGCGCTGATCCCGCTCGCTCAACCTAAGGGCTTCTTCGGCCTGCTTGCGTTCAGTGATGTCGCGTACGATGAATATCGAGCCCCACTGCTTATGTTTATCGTCGAATAAGGGATAACCCGACGCCGCATACCAACCGTCGGAAGTTGACAGCCTAGTCTCAAAGGAGACGGGAGCTTCCGTTGAAGGTATGATCTCCCAGGATGGGGTACCAGCTTGCTGAATCGACTCCCAAAAGACCTTGCGATAATCGAGGCCAGTCAAATTTCCGTGGGTCGGCTCAAAGCGCTCTCGCATTGACCTATTCGCCCGAAGGATCGCACCCGACATATCCAAGATACAAACGAAATCGGGAATGGCATCAAAAGACTGTTCCCACTCATCTCTGGCAGTTCGGAGCGCCCTTTCAACCATTTCATACTTCTGGATGTTGTTGAGCCATCGCTTGACTTCCGCCTCCGGCTGGTTTGGTTTGAGAAACTCATCAGGCGGAACGTAGTACGGGTTCTTGCAGACGTGACCACCGTACACGACCAGCGGATGCGTGCGAAGTACCTGGAGGATCGTTGTCGGGGAAAATCGCTTGTCATTGAATTGACAGAGACAAACAGCATCGTATTCGCTCAAAAAGTGATTTAAGCGGGCTTCGTATTCGATCAGGCGGTCAGGGCCAAGATCGCCTCCGAGCGCCCAGGTCATCTCGCCCGCGAACCTAAAGGCTGGAAACCCGGCCGCTTTCGCCTCCCTGACATTTCCGGCCAAATAAAGGATCATCTCATCGGGATCGAAATGCCCCTTCCTCAGATATTCCCGCTCCTTGTTCGCTACCACCAACATGCCCTTTTCGACCGGCGTGTCTACGTCAACACCTTGGCCTCTCATAGCATCTAAAATGCTCGCAGCTGGATTCTCATCGGCGACGTACAGGCACTTTTCGCCGCGCGCGAGTCCGATTCTTAAAAAGGGAATTGCTACAGAGAATTGTTGCTCCCGCGTCTCATAAATCACGCAAAGATGCTCGTGGACAGAGATTTCTTTGAGAACTTCTGCAAGGCCCAATCTATCGGGAGGTGGTTCGTTCATACATTTCCCACGATCCCTAATTTGTTGAGAAGGAAACCGGCCGAGTTGGTTCTCCTAGTGTGTCGGTCAAATCCGACAAAGTCAAGTCCGGCGAGCCACTACGTGTCTGGCAGTACGTGATATTCGGGATTGCGACCGACCAATAGTCCAACGTCTCATGAACAATGCCGCGACGCCGCCAGCAGATGATGGGGCAGTGCTTCGTGAAAACTAAAAGTCACGATCTAGCTGCAGGAGGTAAACATTTTTACAGTACTCATCGTGGACCAGGATGATACTTTCAGGGCAACTCTTCGTGCGCTCCTAAAACAGGATGCCAGCTTCGACGTTTTCGTTGAAGCCGCAAGCGCCAGTGAAGCAATTGTTAGAGCAAGGCATTTTGTGCCAATCCTTGCGATCTTGGACTCTTTCTTGCCAGGAATGAACGGATTGCAACTCGCTCAAGAACTCAGGAAGATACTGCATGGCTTATCAATCTTCCTGCTGATCGCAGATCACGATCTCCGCGTGGAGAAGGAAGCTCTATCCTGCGGAATAGACGCGGTCTTCTCCAAAATCGGCGATCTGAAAGCTCTCGTCGCAAATGCGGCTGCCGTTTGTGAAAACTGGCGACGCGGCGGGCGGAGATGAATGAGGGACGTGATTTGAAAAAGACTAAAGAGGGATTACGCAAAACTAAGACTCTCATCGAGCGAATATTCTTCGGCATAGTCAAACGGGAAATGACAGAGGAGGAGCGCCGGGTTCTGCTTGCTAAGCCCAAGAAGAGCAGCACGCGAAATTGATCCGACTGCCACTTCCTGATAAGTCTTATCGGAAGGCGGCTTTTTGCCAAAGGGGGAGGGGTCGGGCCACGTTCCGACAAGACGCTATCCCGGCTCAATGCACACCTCAATCTCGTTTCCTTCTAAATCCAGAAACCGAAAGAAACGGTTTCCACCTGAATCAGTCGTAATCGGCTCGACGAACACTCCGCGCCCCTCCAACCACTGCTTTGCCTTTTCCAGATTCTTGGCGAAGAAGATGACCTGTGCGCTCTGGGGAGACGCGCCGGATTTCAACTCCAGCAGTGAAATAAACGTATCTTTGTCCGCAATGCGCAAGTCCACGAAGGGTCGCCCGGAATCTTCCGCCCGACCATTGGGCGCCTCGCGCAATCCGAGTTTTTTCTTGTACCACAGGCGCGACGCAGCTAGATTGCGAACATCTATCGCGCAATTGTCTGCAATCGAGAAAGGAGGCTTACCCCACATTCATATCGTCCTCGCGCGGATTCTATCAATCAGTGCCAAGTCATGAGAAGTCCATTTCTCGAGCGTTATCCGGCTCAGAGAAGGGAGGGGGTCGCTTCCGCATACGTCTTCACTCGGGCATAATCGCATAAGTGATCGGGCGGATCACATCGGTTGGGCGACCTTAGGGCCGGCGAGATCAGTGGTAAGAGTCGGACCTGAAATCGAATCCACCCAGCGGCCGCAGGGAGAACAGCAATGGCTTCTTCACCGACGGGGAAACACGCCGGCTCAGGCGCAGCGAGCAGCCAGCCCGCAGTTGCCGAGCCTACCTTTGACGAGCGGGCGCGCACGCTGTTGTACCTTGGTCGAATCGGCACCCTTTCGACGCTTTCACGCAAACAGCAGGGATTTCCTTTTGGATCCGTGATGCCCTATGGGCTGGACGAAAACGGGCGTCCTGTCTTCCTCATCAGCACGATGGCTATGCACACTCAAAATCTGCAGGCGGACCCGCGCTCCAGCCTGCTAGTGACTCAGCCCGGCGCCGGCGGCGATCCCTTGGGGGCGTCTAGGGTCACTTTGCTGGGAAACGTTCTGCCGATTCCTGAGGCGGAGATAGCCGAAGCACGGAAACTCTACCTGGCGCGTTATGCCAACAGCAAAAACTGGGTGGACTTTGACGACTTTTCCTTTTACCGCATGGACGTAGTGGACATTTATTATGTGGGCGGCTTCGGCGTGATGGGCTGGGTCTCCGCCGCGGAGTATAACCATGCGCAACCGGACCCGCTGGCCGACGTTGCAGCGGACATCATCCAGCACATGAATGCCGACCATGGCGAAGCGCTCACTCTGCTTGCCCGCGCATTTGCTGGAATTGAATCTCAGGAAGCGGCGATGACTTCGGTCGACCGGCTCGGCTTTCACGTGCGGTTGAAAACTCCAGACGGCACGCGCGGCGCGCGCATTGCATTCTCACGAGAAGTGGGCAGTGCGGCGGAAGCGAGGACCGTTCTGATTGATATGGTGTCGCAAGCCCGGCGAACGTAATCAACCGTGCAAGGCTCCCAGGACGGATCCATTGCGTGCGCCACAGAACCCGCGTTCGATTGCATCTTCCTGGATCGGGGCGCTAGGAACAAAATCGGTGAAGACGGGCAAGGAATACCACCTGCTTCAGCCCAATTATGTCCGTTGCCAGGATACATGGGTTTCCCCGGATAAATGGAAAGCCTAGGTGTTGGCCGAAGGCGCTTGAAGGCGGAACAGCGGCTTGCCGCAAAATAACTCGCGGGGTACACTTCCGAAGCAGAGCTCAATCTACCGGAAAGTCTTGATGGATCGGAAATGCGCCTTTCACGAGATCGAGCGTCAAATCGGGCGGCTCGGTAGCAAGAGGAACCTGCTCCTGCGTCTCTGAGCCAAATTCAAAAAAGAAATTGTGAGGGAAATGGTATGGGACATCGTCGAAACGCCAACCTTCCACAGGCCAAAAATGGCGCAAGCCTTAGCCGGCGCACCTTGCTTCAACGAGCCGGCTGGACCGTCGCGGCCACTGCCTTTCCCGGCGGATTATTTGCCGCCGAAAGCGTCAGCCCCGTGATGGCCAAGCTCAGCGCCTATATGAGCGAAGCCGGCGGCCGCACCCTGCCGGATGAAGTCGTCGAGAAGGCCAAGCACCACATCCTCGATACATTCGCCGCCATGATCTCAGGCTCCGACCTGCCTCCGGCTCGCGCCGCATTTACCTATGCCCGCGACTTCACCACCGACAAGACTGCAACCATCGTGGCCTCGAAAATGACCGCCAGCCCTCCGGAGGCCGCGTTCATCAACGGCATGCTGGCGCATTCCGATGAAACCGACGACTCCAACGAGTTCTCGCAATCGCATCCCGGCTGCGCGGTCGTTCCCGCCACTCTGGCGGCCGGTGAAAAATTTGGCATCGACGGCACGCGCTTTTTGCGCGCCGTGACACTGGGCTACGACGTCGGGCCGCGCATGACCATCAGTTTCGGCGCGATCGATTTTCGCAACAACAGCCATAAAAGCACGCACGCCATCTCCAGCGTTTTCGGGGCGGCGGCCGCGGCGGGCTGCGCCGCGAACTTGAACGCGCAACAGATGCGCTGGCTGCTCGATTACACGGCCCAGCAATCCTCCGGCATCGGCGCGTGGAACCGCGACACCGAGCACATCGAGAAAGCCTTCGTCTTCGCGGGCATGAACGCGCGCAATGGGGTCACCTCGGCCATGGTGGTTCACGCCGGATTTGACGGCATCGACGACATCTTCTCCGGCGTCGATAATTATTTTCAGGCTTACGCCCCCAACGCGCATCAGGAGGAACTGGTATCGCAGCTCGGCGAGCGCTATGAGATTGCCCGGACCAACATCAAGAAATGGACCGTGGGATCGCCGATCCAGGCCCCGCTCGATTGCATGTACAACATTCTGAAAAAGCGCCCCGTGAATCCCGACGACGTGAAGTCGATCGTCGTGCGCCTGGCCAACACCGAGGCCCGTGTGGTTGACAATCGCGAGATGCCGGACATTTGCCTGCAGCACATGGTTTCGGTCATGCTCCTCGATAAAACCGCTTCGTTCCACGCCGCGCATGACAAGGCCCGCATGAAAGATCAGGACGTCCTCCGCGTGCGCGCCAAAGTGCAACTCGTCCCCAGCGAAGAGCTCGAGAAGCTGGAACCGGCGCGCCAGGCTATCGTGGAGATCACGCTGAACGACGGAACGGTCCTGTCCGAACGCGTCACCGACGTGCGCGGCACCGTGGATAATCCGATGACCCGCGAAGAGGTTGCGCAGAAATGCCGCGACCTGGTCGAGCCGGTCCTCGGCAAAGCGAGCTGCGCGACCCTGATCGACAAAATCTTCGGTCTCGAAAACGTGAAGGATATCCGCGAACTTCGTAGTGTGCTGCAAAAGGCCTGATCGAGAAAAAGGTAGAACACGCTTCAGCCTGTTTGGTTTCTGCCAGGACTTCGTGCGGTGGCCCACAGCGCGAAAACCCAACAGGTTGAAGAGCCTGTCCGGCGAAGCGATAATCTTTGTGGGGCACGGTTTCAACCGTGCCGTAACCCGCCCGAAAATAAACCGGCTTTAGCCGCTGGCCGTCCGCAGTGATCGTAGCTACACGCGCGAAAGTCCGTTCCACTCAACGGCCCTTAAGAAATGCGAGCCCTTCCCCAAAATCCTCGCAATTGAATGACTGACGCTACGGAGGTTCTTATCCGGAGCGGCGCGGTTCGATAACCCCGCCTGGTAGCGTATACTCTCGCCGGGAACCCGCGAGGAGAAAAAAGTTCGCGATCAATTATCCACGGAACCGTTGAACGCCGCCTCCGATCCGCCCGGCTCGCGCGCCGCTGCCATCGCGATGTACGGCGTGCTGCTCCTCGCCTACAGCGTGAACGCCGCGGACCGCCAGCTTTTCCCGCTCCTCGCTCACGACGTACGCGTGCAGTACGGCTTTTCGCTTTCCGACACCGGCCTCCTCACCACAATTTTCACGCTGGGCCTGGCGGTCGCGGGATTGCCCACCGGCTATCTCCTCGCGCGTTTTTCCCGCAAGACGGTTCTTCTACTGGGAATCGTAATCTTTTCCACGGGCACGGCGCTCACCGTTCTGGCGCTCGGATTCCCCGACATGCTGGGCTACCTCGCCGCGACGGGCATCGGCGAAGCCATGCAGCTAACGGTGATGATCGCCATCGCCGCCAACTATTTTGTCGGCTACCGCGCCGCCGCCATCGGCTCGATGAATGTCTTCTTCGGCATCGGCGCGTTTTCGGGCCCCATCCTCGGCGGCCTTCTGCTCACTTCGTATCGAAACTGGCATGCCCCCATGATCGCTTTCGGGCTTTTCGGTTTTGTGATGATCGCAGTGATCGCCTTGACCGTGCGCCCGTGGTTCAGCGAGACCCACCGCGCCGCCAACGCCCGCACCGATCTTTTGGGTTCGCCCACGCTCCTGAACAGGAACACAGTGATCTTGACGATCCTCAGCGTGTTCGGCGGTCTCTCTCTTTTTGGTTTTACGGGAATGTATCCGACCTATTTGCGCGAAGCGCTGCACTACACGCCCAAGGCCGCGGGATTTGTTGCCAGCTTTTACGGCGCGGGAGCGCTGCTCTCCATCTTCGGCGGCTGGCTGGGCGACCTCTTCTCGCCGCGAGTCGTGTTAAGCGCCGCGTTCTTCTGCATCGCTGCTCTCGGCTACCTGTGCTTCCACGGATCGGCCGACATCGTACCTCGCGCCATGCTGACCTGTGCCTATGGCGCAATCGGCAGCGGCACGATCTACGTCAACCTGGCCGCCTATCACGTGAAAGCCGTGCGCAGCAGCCTGTCCAGCCGCGCCTCAGGTATGTTCGTGACCAGCCTCTACGCCGCCGCCGCAGCCGCCGGCTACTTTATGGGCGGAATCGCCAGCCACGCCGGCTGGGCCCTCGCCGGAGAAATTCAAATTTCGCTGCTTTCCGCCGTCGCTGGAAGTCTGGCGTTGACTTTGCGGCCGGACCAAATGTCCCTGTAAGTTGCCCACCGTCGGGTAGCCAAAATTGCCCTATCAGTCGATGGAATATCCGTTCGAGCCAATCGCGCCCTATGCAACTAATCCGCCGGCACGGCGCGCGACTTCGCCCATTCCCTTATGGCTTGAATCTCTTCCGCTCGAGTCACGCTGAGCGGCTGCGTGCCACGGATCTCCTCCAGCAAGATTGCCGTGGTGAGCTGTTGTTTCCGATCGAAAGCCGTGTACAGGCCCGCGACGATGGCCTGCTCGATCTCGGCCCCGGAAAACCCTCCACTCGCCGCTGCGAGCGCCGCAACATCGAACTCCGACGCGTTCCTTCCGCGTTTCTTCAGATGCAGGCTGAAGAGCGCCGCGCGCACTTCGGCACTGGGCAGGTCGACGAAGAAAATTTCGTCGAACCGTCCTTTGCGGGTCATCTCCGGCGGCAATATCGTAATATTGTTGGAAGTGGCCGCCAGGAATACATCGCCCTCTCGATCCTGCATCCACGTCAGAAAAGTCGCCAAAAGCCGTTGCGACAAACCGCCATCGGCGTCGCCACTCGTGCCCGCCGAAGCAAACGCCTTCTCGATTTCATCGATCCATAGGACGATTGGCGCCAGCTTTTCCGCCAGCTCCAGTGCCTTGTGCAGGCGCTTTTCGCTCTCTCCGACATACTTGTCGTAGAGCGCGCCCACGTCCAGCCGCGCCAGCTCGACGCCCCATTCCCCCGCCACGGCGCGCGCCGCAAGGCTTTTTCCGCAGCCCTGGACTCCGCTGATCAGCACGCCTTTCGGCGGCGCAAGCCCGAATCGCCGCCCTTCCGGCGTCAATGCGCTTCGTCTTTTCGCCACCCATTCCCGCAGCCGCTTCAGGCCCGCAACATCCGTGAAGGATGTATCGCGTCGCACGGATTCCAGTGGCCCCTCCAAATGCAGGGCGTCGCGCTTCGCATCCAGCACGGCATCGAGCAGTCCGCTGTCCGCGTTGCCGCGCTTCAACACGCACTTGCGCAGAGTTCGTATGGCTTCTTCTTCCGGCAAGCCCACAAGGTTGTGCGCCAGCTGCGCGAAGGAAGCGGCATCGAGCGCGACCTGGATTCCTTCCTCCCGATTCGCGTCCGCCAAAACCTTCCGCACCCCTGGGAGCAAATCGTCCGCGTCCGGCAATCCAAATTGAAACGGCGCCGACTCGCTTTCCAATTCGGGAGGCAGCTTCATCGAAGCCGCTGTAAGCACCAGGGAGCGCCGGACCACGCGAAAAGGGCCGGCCAAATCGCGCACGCGGCGGCAGATCCGGTCGTTGTCGCAATAGCGCGCAAAATCCTTGAGCAGAAAAATCGCATCGCTGCCGATCAGCGCGATGTTCGCCAGCGCCTGTTCGGGCTGGTCCGTGCCATAGATGGTCGCCCCACTGAATTTCGCAAGGCCCGTGATCGCGCTCCACGTGTAGAGCGGCACACCGAGCTCTTTTGCGATCGTCAGCAACAGGTCTTGAAGGCGGTCTTCTTCCGTGGTTTCCACGGTGATGATCGGATTTCGCGAATTGATCAGCAGCCGCAACTCATCGTGCTTGCGATTCGGCCGCTGGGCCGCGGTCGGCGGCGAATTGGCGGCCGATTCGGTCGCTATTTTCTGGTTCAGCGCCGGCGTTTTTCGCGGGAGTTCGTTTGGCAATGCGGTGAACCTCGGTTTGCACCAATAGATCGAGCAAAAACTTGCAAGAGCGACGGACGGCCCCAAGTGAGATTACCAAAATTGAGAACATCTAAGGGAACCCGCTGTGAATATTGTATGTAGCTGCGCCCCCCCGAAAGTTATTTAGCTTCGAGTAGAACTGGCTTCAGCCTGTCTGCCTTTCCGAGCCCCGCGAAAATCAAAACCAGACAGGCTGAAGCCTGTCCCACTCAAATCGCCCGGTTTTCACTTCGCGAGTTCACGATTGATCAGCCCATAAGGCGTCTCTCCTCTGAGGCCAGCGAGGGCTTGCTCGATGGCCCGGAGTTGAAGCGTCGCGCGGGCTTGCTCGCTGAGCCATGCGGTGTGGGGCGTCACGATCACTTTCGGATGGCGCACGAGCGCGCTGCGTATGGCCGTCACAGCGGTCTCCGATTCCAGCACATCCAGAGCCGCGCCGGAAATTTTTCCCGCATCGAGCGCGGCGAGAAGCGCAGCTTCATCGATCAGCCCGCCGCGCGCGGTGTTGATGATGGACGCGGCTTTCTTCATCTTGGCGAAGGCTGCTTCACCGAGCAGATGGTGCGTGCCTTCGTTGAGCGGCGCGTGCAACGAAATAAAATCCGCGCGCGTGAGCAGCGCGTCGAGCGAGACGAGCTCCGCGCCCATTTCGCCCGCGCGCGTCTCGCTCAAATAGGGATCGTAGATGATCACACTCATTCCCAGCGCCGACACTTTGCCCGCCAACAGCGAGCCGATCCTCCCGCAGCCGACGAGACCGCAAGTCTGCCCGCGTAACCGCTGCAACGGCGGGATTTTACCGATGGCCCAGGCGTCTTCCCTGGCCAGCGCAATTGCGGGAATCATCTGCCGGCTGAGCATCAGCAGAAGAGTAAGCGCATGGTCGGAGACTTCGTCGAGGCAATAGTCCGGAACATTCGCCACCATGATGCGGCGTTCCGTCGCCGCCGCCACATCCACCGTGTCCACGCCAATTCCATAGCGCACGATGATGCGGCAGCGCTCCATGCCGTAGATCGCGCGCCTGGTGATAGGCGCCCGCACTGTCAGCACGCCATCCGCATCCCGGCACAGGTCCGCAACTTGCTCTTCGTTCACAGCTTGCCCAATGACCAGCGTTCCCCTCGCAGCTTCCACCGCGCGCCGCTCCTGCTCAACGTCCGGAAAACGGTGATCGCTGATGACGATCTTCAATTTCTTCTCCGGCATTTCTTCATGCACCTCGCCTCGGGTCAATTTGGCTGCGATCGGATTTTAGTAGGACAGCCACTCTTGGCTGTCCCTGACAGTCCTGGCAGGGCTCAAGCGGACAGCCAAGAGTGGCTGTCCTACTAACCCCCACAGGCTGAAGCGTGTGCCACTCAAGACTCACAAATTTGACACGCTCCGGTTAATAATGCTAATGGAAGCGTGCATTTATTTTAAGGAGGAACACGCTGTGTCTGATATTGGAATGATTCCGGTTGATTGGGAAGTGCGCTTTGATCCGCAGCGCATGCTGCGGGAACGTTTACAGCGCGCCAAGGACGCGCTCAACAACTCCGATCTGGATGCCCTGTTTGTATTCCGCACCGAAGACGCCCGCTACCTGACAGGTTATCGCCATCATCTCGGCCCGGCCTTCATCATGGGAAATGCCGTCACGGTGTTGTCGCGAACTCACGATCCGATCCTGTGGACCATGGACTTCGAGCACTGCAAGCTGCGCATGCCCTGGCTCACCCCGGACCAGATCCGCCCGCGCGCGAATTTCCGCGAAAAAATCGGCATGAAACGCTGGGCCGAACAGGTCGAAGGCCTGGTCGGCTCGCTCAAAGGCAAGCGAGTCGGCGTCGACATTTGGGATCTGAATATGGAAGCAGCCATCCGCGAAGTGTTTCCCAAGACCGAATTCGCCGACGGCTATCAAAGCGTGCTCATGCGCGCCAAAGAAATAAAAACGCAGGACGAAATCATCTGCCTCAAAATCGCCAACGCCATCACGGAGGCGGCGCTCCACCGCGGCTTGCAGGCTCTGCGCCCCGGAATCAAGGAATGCGAAATTCTGGCCATCATCTGGGAAACCATGACGGCGATGGGCAGCGAGTGGACGCAGTGCTCCAACATCATCTGCTCCGGCCCCTACACCGCTCCCTACCGCCGCTTCACCTCCGACCGGATTATCCGCAACGGCGACCTCGTCATCCTGGACGTCGGCGCCGGCTACAACGGTTACTGGGGCGATCTGACGCGCACCTGGGTTTGCGGCAACGTGAAGCCCACTCCCGAAATGCGCGACCTTCATCAGAAATGCTACAACGCGCTATTCAATGCCGGCGGCAAAGTGCGCCCGGGCGCGACCAACGCCGAAGTTTTCGCCGCGGCTGACCCGTACGTGCTCGACAGCCTGGGCCATGGTTCAGGTGTCAACCCGTGGGAGGCGCCCTACTTCAGCCCCGCCTCGAAGGATGCGCCGGTGGTGCTCAAGGAAGGCATGGCCTTCAATCTCGAGCCCTACGCGGGAAAGCCCGGCATCGGCGGCATCCGCCTGGAGAACGACCACATCGTCACGCGCGACGGCGTCGATATATATACAACGTATCCATTCGATGAACGCCTCGTCAACGACGTCCATCCTCTGGACACCACCACGGGACGCACGAGGTAAGTCTTAGTAGAAAAAGGCGCTCCTTTTCCCGAGCCCCTGCAGGGGTGGCCGTGCGAGTTGTTTCAATCGCAGTTTCATGTGCGCAGCGGGAGAAGCCTGGTGGGTCACGGCTTCAGCCGTGACACTAGCGGCCCTAATGGACCCGGCTTTAGCCGCTGACGTTTTGTACGATCCGGGCCATTTAGCGAACGTGCACGGCGATTTGCCAGCGGCTAAAGCCTTTTTGACCAGCGGAGTTACGGCACGGTTGAAACCGTGCCCTACAAGGATTTTGGGTTTGTCACGCAGTCGCTTTAGCCCTGAGCCTTAGCCGAATTGACCGATGCCGACGAACGAGATGAATTCGAGTAAGCCGAATCCGGGCGAGCTTCCTTCCTTCCGCCTCGACGGCCGCCTTGCCGTCATCACCGGCGCGAGCGACGGCATCGGCCGCGCGTGCGCGCTCGCCTATTCGCGCTCAGGAGCCGACGTCGTTTTAGTGAGCCGCACCCGCGAAAAATTACTGGAAGTGAAAAGCGCAATCGAAGCCGCCGGAGGCCGAGCCCACGTCCTCCGCGCCAACGTCAGCAAGACCGAAGACATTCGATCGATCGAGCAAGAAGTGCACAGGCTCATCAAGGGCGGCGATCTCGCCCTGGTCCTGATCAATTGCGCGGGTTTCGGCTTCACCAAGCCCGCGCTCGATATCACCGAAGAGGATTGGGACAAGCTTCTGGACATCCATGCCAAGGGAACATTCTTCTGCTGCCAGGCCATGGGACGCCTGATGATCGAACGCGGTTACGGCAAGATAATCAACCTCAGTTCGACCTGGTCAGCGAGCACCGACATGGGCAAGAGCGTTTACGGCGCCGCCAAGGCCGGCGTCTCCTACCTCACGGCCGCTCTCTCCACCGAATGGGCGCCCCTGGGCGTGCGCGTCAATGCGATTGCGCCGACCTCGACGCTAACGGAAAGCACAAACCGCTCCTTCCGCGAAAACGAAGCGCGCGCACAGCGATTGTTGAGCAGAATCAAATTGGGTCGATTTGCGGAGCCTTCCGACCTGGTCGGCGCTGCCGTGTTCCTGGCGAGTCCAGCCTCAGACTTCATCACCGGCCACACGCTGTTCGTCGACGGCGGCTGGCACGCCGCCAGCTGAATCCCGGGAACGCCAATCTCCCGATTGGCGTTTTGCTTGACGCCATTCAGGAGAATGCCGTTCCCGGGCACGCTCAGGGCAGCACATCGAAAACTTCGACGGCCAGCTGCGCGTCCGGCTTCCCCTTGCCTGAAACGGCGGCGTAGAAGCGATTCAGCTGCGGCACGTAGAGAGAAGTCTTGGCGCGAAATCCAGTCTTGACCTCGGCGACAAGCTCGTAATGGTCCGCGTCCTTCTGCGCGAGGACCGTGGTCGTTTCCGAGCCTGACAAATAAATCCGCTTGCGCGCCACGTCGAACCACATGTCATCGTTGAAAGCTGCAATAGGCGCAGTCGTTACGATCTTGCCGGTGTCGGTGTCAAAGACGAAGACTTTTGGCGGAGTGCGCGTGGCGATAAACAGGCGATGATTCGGCTCGTCGAGGGCCATGGAATTGGGAGTCTCCGCACCCGTGATGGGCCACCGGGCAGTGAGTTCGCGCGTAGCGAGATCCACGACGCCGACCTCTTTCGGTGTCGAGAGGTTCACATACATTTTCTTGCCGTCGCGAGTGATTGCCATGGCCTCCGAGTGAGTTCCCGGAAGCGTGATGTCTCCCACCAGTTTAAACGCCCTGCTATCGATGATGTTGATCTTGTGGGTCTGTGCGCCCTTCTCGCCGCCTCCGCTTTCCACGTAGTAATACTTGTTCACCGGATTGTAGACCGCGCCGTCCACGCCCGGAGGAAGTTTGATCGTGTCCAGGATCTTGTAATCCTCACCGCTGACGAGTTCCACCCTGCCGAAGCCGTCGCCGTCGGTCACGATAAACTTGTCCACGTCGGGCATGAACAAAATGGCGTGAGGCTGATCGAAGCCCTCGATGCTCTTGATCCGCTTGCCGTCGAGGTCAAACACTTCCACTGTCTTGTGGTCTTCGGCGG
Organism: uncultured Acidobacteriota bacterium; assembly: GCA_963813185.1. Taxonomy (GTDB): domain Bacteria; phylum Acidobacteriota; class Terriglobia; order Acidiferrales; family UBA7541; genus Palsa-360. The sequence goes on along the minus strand of CAWEYA010000010.1, from coordinate 197,987 downwards.
TAAGGAACAAGCGCTTCCCCTTCAGGTCCACGGCAAAATGGTCGAAGTCGCCCGTGAAACCGGGCAGCGGCGTTGTCGCCACCAGTTTCATCGGCGTCTTTTCCTGTGCGTTGACCTTCCCGTTAAACGCAAAAACTAGCAGCCCGCCAATCGCCAGCAATTTTTTAGCAGACATGGTTTTCCATCCCTCCAAATCCGAATTTCAAAGAAAAACATTCTGAATCTTCATCCGGCCGATCGCGACGCACCAGTGGCGCATGCTTCAGCTTGCGGGGGTTAGTACTTGCAAGGCCCAAACCCCACAAGCTGAAGCATGCGCCACTAAAAACGCAACGTCATGACCTCAAGGCGCAACGTCATAGACAAGTATCTGCGACGGCGTCGCGTCTTTACCCGGAACCCCGACGTAATACTTGTTGAGCTCCGGCACAAGCCGGGCAGTCTTTGCCCCGGGCTTGGTTGGAATCGTTGCAACCACCTGGTAATTGTCCGCCCCATGCTGCTCGACCACGGAGACCGCGCCGTTTCCTCCCCCGCCGGGCAGATAAATGCGGTGATGGGCGGCGTCGAAAGCCAGATCGTCCACATAATCGGCTACGTCCAAACTCACGACTTCCTTCCCGTTATCCGCATTTACGGCCACAAACTTGGAAGGTTTCCTGGTCGCTAGAAACAAGCGGTGCGTGGCTTCGTCATACTGCAGCGGAACATTGTCCTTTCCCGCCGTGACCGGCCACGTCTGCACGACCGCTCTTTTCTCGCGGTCCACCACCCCGATCGAATTAATCCCGGTCATGTTGACAAAAAGGCGCGCACTGGATTTTTCAATGGCCATCGATTCCAGCCGGTTTGTTTGCAGCGTCATGTCCGCCAGTTTCTTCCCGGTGGTGGTGTCCACGATGCTGATGTTGCAAGTTGGCGTTTTCGCTTCGCGTCCACCGTTGACCACGTAGAGATATTTCGAGGCGGGATCGTACACGATAGGATCCGAGTCGATCGTCAACTCGATGTGGCCGATCAGCTTGTAAGAATCATAATCGAGGATCTTGATCTCGGAAGCCTCGCCATCCACGACGTAGATTTGTTTCCTATCCGGAAAAGGCAGCACGTTGTGCGGTTCCTTGAACTCTGTGAGGGATTGAAGATGCTTGTTCGTCCGCAGATCGAAAACCTCAACTGCCGGTTCTTCCTCCGAGCTGACAAAGAGCCGGTTTCCCTTGAGGTCCACGCCGAAATGGTCCCAGTGCCTGGCGCCTGGCACGTCAATCGTTTGTACCAGCCGGAGGGGCGCTTTTTCCTGGGCCGATGACGGCGCAGCGCAGGCCAATACCAACGCAAAAATGAATAAAAGTTTCTTCATTGGAACCCCCAAATGACTGACGATGTCTTCGGCGGCGGCGATCAGGACTTCACCCCCGGCCATAAGTATCGGTTTGGCGTCAACCGTCCGCCTCGGCGGACGGCCACACGCTTAATTCTAAATCGCCAACCTTAAGGTTTCCTTTAAACAATTCCGGCAAGTTGAAATTCTCAAACCGGATCTTTTGCGGCGAATTCCAGGGGTCAAACGCGATAGGAATGGCTGAGCGGAGGCCTGCCACCCAGCCCAGGCGCAGCCTTCAAGAATGCACATGCCGTCGAGCCAGGACCGGAGCCGGGCGCTGCCTCCAGATTGTTAGCGGCCGCTCACTTCACCAGCTTGAATTTATCCACGCGCCGCCCGATATCCGTTTCGGCGACGTAAATATTCCCCTTCGAGTCGATATCCAGAGTGTGGCAATGCGTGAATTCGCCGAGCTGATGCCCGGGGCGGCCGAACTTGGTGATTTCGTTCCCTTCGTGATCGAGAATATGGACCAGCTCGTTGCGCCCGTCGGCAACAATCATGTATTTCTGCCCCGGATCGCGCGAAAAGCGCAGCCACCATGCGGTACCCAAGGAGTCCGGCGTCTCTTCGTGCCCTGACTTGATCCAGATGCTCTTCTTGAAATTTCCCATCTTGTCGAACACCTGAATCCGGTTGCCCTGGCGGTCGCACACATACACCAGGCCGTTGTTGTCTATCACCACGCAATGCACCACGCCCATGAACTTGCCGCCGTCACCCGCCGCGGATTCTTCCTTGGTGGCCTGCTCGCCAAACTGGCGCAGGAATTTTCCATCCTTGTCAAACACGGCGATGCGATGATCCCCGTAGCCGTCGGCAATGTAGATGTCTCCGTTGGTTGGATCGACCGCGATATCCGCCGGCTTATTCAGCAGCGTCTTGCTGCGGTTCATGGCGATGCCGGTGATCAGGCCGGTGGAGCTGTCGAAAAGCCCTTTGGTGCCGATCTGCATGAGCATCTTGCCGCCGTCATGCGTGTATTTCTGAACCACCGCGTCGTCATTGCCGGCCACATAAATGTTGTTCTCTTTGTCCACGATGCAGCCGTGAATGGAAGCGGGCGCGGTCTTAAAATCCCCAAACGTATTGACCAGGTTGCCGTCGGAATCGTATTCGAGGACAGGCGGCGCCGGCGTTCCCACCAATTTTTCTTTGTCCTGCAAGTCGCCGCGGTTCACTTCGAAAATGTGGTCCTGCGCATCCACGCAAATCCCGCCGGCCCGCCCGGTGACCATGAGGCCCGGCAAGGGCTTAGGCCACGTCGGATCTACCTCATATTTCAGGACTTGTGCCTGAACCGGATAGCATCCCGCCAACAAGACCATAGCCGGCCCCGCAAAAAGCATGAGCAGGCCTTGCAAGGTTTTCCCGTTCCTCATTGTCGCCTCCCTAATTACTCTACCCAGAATATTCTGCCCAGAGTATATTCAATGCTGCATCCTGAAAATCAGGCCACCGTCACTAGAACCCGCAACATGAAAATCTTTGTGAGTCGCGGCTTCAGCCGCGACATTCAAGTGCAAGTAAGCCTTGGGCTTTAGCCCCTGAAGGCTCATTAATTTGATTCGACGCCAATTTATGAAATGACTTCTTACCACACCCTATTGGTCCTTCATACCAAGTTGCAAGGCTTCGGCCAGGTGTATCGCCCGGCGTCCCGTGGATTGCAGAATCTGCTCCCGGCAACTGAACCCGTCGGATACGATCAGCGCGTTCTCGGGCGAATTTCGCACGGCCGGCAATAATACGCGTTCACCCACCGCCTGCGACACATCGTATTTTCCCTTCTCGAAACCAAACGGGCCCGCCATTCCGCAGCAACCGGAATCGATGGACTGCAGATCCGCTCCCATCTTTCGCAACAAGGACTCTTCAGCGCCAAGCCCCATGAGCGACTTGTGATGGCAGTGACCGTGCAACAGCACGTTCGCTGAAAGCTTCGGCGGCATGTATCCGGGAGCGTGGCGCTCGAGAAACTCGCTGAGAAGAAACGTCTGGCTTCTGAGTTTTGTGGCGCGCGCATCCACTGGAAACAGATTGCGGAGTTCGTCGCGGAATACGGAGGCGCAACTCGGTTCCAGGACCACCAGCGGGACGCCCGCATTGATTTGCGGGCTCATCACGCTCAAAATTCGTTCCAGGTATTGTTTGGCCCTGTCCAGAAAACCGAAATCGTACAGAGGTCTTCCACAACACAGATGAATTTGCGGGACGGCCACGTTGAAGCCCGCGCTTTGCAAAACTTCGAGAGCCGCCCGGCTGGTCTCCGGATGAAAATAATTGTTGAATGTGTCCGCCCATAAAATGACGTTTGTTTTGCCGGGCGCTGTCGTAGGTCCGGTTCGTCCTCCGAGAGCGGGAACTCGTTTCTTCCTGGCCCAACTTTGGAAAGTGGAACGCGCCAGCTGGGGCATTTTGCGCTGCGGGGCCAGATGCAAAACGCTCTGCAAGAGTTGGCGGAACCCCGGCGCGCTGCTGAAGAAGTTGGCCAGCCGCGGAACGTTGGACCCCAGCTGCGCCCAGCGGTCGATCATTCCGAAGGCATAAGCATGCAGCGGGCGCCGCTTGTTTTCATAATAATGGGCGAGAAATTCCGCCTTGTACGTGGCCACATCCACGTTGGTCGGGCATTCCGACTTGCACGCCTTGCACGCCAGGCACAGGTCCAGAGCTTTCTTGACGTGCTCGTCCTTCCAGCCGTCGCGCACGACTTCGCCCTGCAACACTTCAAAGAGCATGTGCGCGCGCCCGCGCGTGCTGTGCTCTTCCTCGAGCGTGACCATGTAGCTCGGGCACATCGAACCGCTGTCGTGTTTGCGGCACTCGCCGAGACCGATGCATCGCAGCGTGGCTTTGGCAAGAGACCCGTCGTCATCCGGAAATTGAAAATATGTTTTGGGATCGTTCGGTTTGTAATCCGCTCCCAGCCGCAGATTCTCGGTGGGCAGATAGGCGTTGACCACCTTGTTCGGATTCATCTTATTGTCCGGGTCCCACGCGGACTTGAATTCAGCAAATGCCTTGATCAGCTCGGGACCAAACATTTTTGGAAGCAACGCCGCGCGCGATTGCCCGTCGCCATGCTCGCCCGAGAGCGAGCCGCCATAGCTCACCACCAGATCGGCGGCGCGCTCGACGAACTCCATGTAATTGCGGATTCCCTCTTCGCTCTGCAAATCGAAACTCACGCGCATGTGAATGCAGCCATGCCCGAAATGGCCGTAGAACGAAGTGTGGTAATGGTATTCGTCGAGCAGCTTCCGTATGTCGCGCAGGTAGTTGCCCAATTTTTCCGGCGGGACAGCCGCGTCGTCCCAGCCTTCCCATTCGGGAGGAGAGCCCGGAGCGGCGGCGGCCGCGCGCGGTCCGGCTTCGCGCAGCTTCCAGACATGCCGCGCTTCGGCTTTGGTGTAGAGCCGCATGTTGGGAGGATCGGCCGCCTGTTTCAACTGCTCGATCAGCTTGCTGGCGGCCTCGTCGGCCTCGCGTGGATCATTCGAACCAAATTCCACCAGCAGGAAACCGCGCCCTTCCGGAATCAATTCCAGGTTAGGAGCTTTTTTCTTCTTGAGGCCGTCGACGATGCTCCCCTCAAACCCTTCGAGCCCGATGGGCTTCAACGGCAAAATCTCCGGCACATGGTCGGCCGCGGAAAACGTATCGCGGTAGCCCAGGCAGACGAGCGAGCGGTGCTGCGGACTTTGGATCAGCCGCAGCTTGGCCTCGAGCACGATCATGCAGGTGCCCTCGGTCCCGACCAGCGATTTCGCCACATTGAACCCGTTTTCCGGCAGCAATTGATCGAGGTTATAGCCGGAAACGCGCCGGGGAATTTTCGGATACTTCGCGCGGATCAGTCCGGCGTACTGGTCGCGAATGTCCCGCAGCGTGGAGTAGATCGCGCCGCGGCGCCCTCCCTGCGCGATGATGGCATCGAGGTCCTCTTCGCCGGAAATAGCTCCCACCGTCATCTGCGTGCCATCGTAAAGCAAAATGCGCAGCTCGATGACGTTGTCGACCGTTTTGCCGGCCAGCAAGGAATGCGTGCCGCAGGAATTATTTCCAATCATTCCGCCGAGCGTGCAGCGGCTATGCGTGGACGGATCGGGGCCGAACGTCAACTGATTCTTCTCCGCCCGGCTGCGCAGCGTATCGAGAACGACGCCGGGCTGGACGCGCGCGAATTGTCCCGCAGGGTCGATCTCCAGAATTTTGTTCATATATTTCGTGAAGTCCAGAATCACGGCGACGTTGCAGGTCTGCCCGGCAAGGCTTGTGCCCGCGCCGCGCGGCAGGACCGGCGCGCCAAATTTTCTGCACGCGGCCACCGTCGCGATCACGTCGTCATCATCGCGAGGAACCACGAGGCCGATCGGAATCTGGCGGTAATTCGAGCCGTCGGACGAATACAGCGCGCGGCTTCCGCGGTCGAAGCGCACCTCGCCTTTCACCACGCGTTTCAGTTCGTTCTCAAGTTCGCCCGCCCGCATGAAGGAATCCACGGGCTTGGCGTGCGAACTGAGTGGCAGCGGCGACGAAATTTGCACTGTGCTCATTGTCGAGGTTGACGCAGCACGATATTCTGACTCGCCCGCACGCGCATGGCAAGGGAGAAGCGCAAAGCTGCCCGCCCCAAACTCGGGCGGCCACTACGAGGCTGCGGAAAAAAGTAGTTTAATGTCATCCCGAGCGAAGCGAGCGATCCGCTTTTTCGCCAATCCCAAGAAAAAAGCAGATTCCTCGTGCAAACCGCGCCCTCGGAATGACACATTTGGAATTTTTCCGCAGCCTGCTACAAAACCAACTGCGCAACGCGGTCATGGAGAGGCCTCTCCGTGCCGTTTTCTTCGGGACGGCGAGGGCACGTCAACTGTCATATTGAGCCACCATCGGCGCCGAAAAAAGATTGCCGCCGGTGAGGGCGCGGTGTATATCTGAACGACTGCAATCCATTAGAATCGTTCGGGATTGATTTTCCGCTGCGTGATGGAGGTACAGAAATGGAGAAGCTGGACGTGTCCGGGCGAAGCCACGTGCGTTGGGTGGTGCTGCTTCTCCTGTGCTTGATGTACCTCATAACGTATTTGGACCGCGTGAGCCTCGCCAACACCGCCACGCTCATCATGAAGGAATACGGCTTCAGCAAGGTCACGATGGGAGTGATCTTCAGCGCCTTCATCTGGTCGTACGCGCTCTTCCAGGTACCCGGCGGATGGCTCGGCGACCGCTTCGGACCGCGGCGCGTCCTTTCCACCATCATGGCGTACCGCACCGTAATCGCCGTGCTCACCACATTGGCCACCGGCTTTTATTCCTTGTGGGGCATTCGCTTCCTGCTGGGGGTCGGGGAGGCGGGCGCGTTTCCCACCGCCACGCGGGCCATGCAAATGTGGTATCCGCGGGACGAACGCGGCTTCGTGCAGGGAATCAGCCACGCCGCCAGCCGCTTTGGCGCGGCGATTGGCCCGCCCATCGCCGTCGCGATCATGATTCATTACGGCTGGCGATCGGTCTTCTACGTGATCGGCGTCCTCAGTTTGATGTGGTCTCTTCTCTACATGCTGGTGTATCGCAACATGCCTGAGGAGCACACCAAGGTGAGCCGCGCCGAACTCACTCGCATCCGCGGCCTCGACGATAGAGGCGAAATCAAACAAGCGAACGTCGCCAGGCGCCCGAAAGTTCCATGGAGCATCCTGCTCAAGCATGGAAACATGTGGGCGGTCATGTGCGCGTACGCTGCTTACATTTATTCCCTGTGGTTTTTTCTTTCCTGGCTGCCGTCCTACCTTGTCGAATTCCGAAAATTCACGCTGATCAAGACGGGCCTCTTTGCTTCCATGCCGCTCCTGGCCGGCGTGGTAGGAGACGCCTTCGGCGGCTGGCTGACCGATAAGTTGCTGGTGAAGACGAATAATCTCAAATTTGCCCGCCGCTCGGTGGCCATCGTGGCCATGCTCGGTTGCGGGACATTCACATTATTCGCCGCGTTGGCCGCAAATCCGTTTACCGCGGTCTATTGCCTGACAGCCGCCATGTTCTTCCTCGAAATGACCATCGGTCCCGCCTGGGCCGTCCCCATGGACATCGGCGGCGAATTTTCCGGCACCGTCTCCGGCATGATGAACATGGGCGGCCAATTCGTCGGCGCGCTTTCCCCAACGGTGTTCGGCTATCTCGTCTCCCGAGGCTCCTGGGTCGCTCCATTCGGCGTCTCCGCCGGCCTGCTGTTCGTCGGCGCGGCCATCTGGGCCTTCTGGATCGATCCCGAGCAGTCGGTGATCGACAGGGGCGCAGGAATGACCGGACCTCCCGTAGGCGTCCTTGCGACGCCCGTGGCAACAGGCGAATCGATAGCGCGGGAATCAATGCCAGCGCACTCGGCATATCGGCGACATTTTCGCTGGACAATGTATCTTTTTTGGTACACAATGGAGTCGTGAGCTGGGATGGCCGACGAGCATCCTCTTCGAATCCCGGTCCGCTTTTACAGGACAGCCGCGGGCCGGGAGCCTGTTCTCGAGTGGCTGCGCAGTTTTGACAAAGAAGATCGTAAAGTGATCGGACTCGACCTTATGCAAGTGCAATTCGGATGGCCGGTTGGAATGCCTCTAGTTCGAAGTTTGAAGAACGGCCTCTGGGAAATCCGCTCATCGCTGCCGGGCCGTAGGATTGCACGGCTAATCGTATGTTTTCATGAGAACAAGATTGTCGCCCTCCACGGTTTTATCAAGAAGACACAGAAGACGCCACTTGAGGAGATCGATGTGGCAAGACAACGCATGAGAGAGGTGACGTCGTGAAAAAAAAGAACTCTCACATTGGGTCATCGCTCGATGATTTTCTGAAAGAGGAAGGAATTCTTGAGGAAACACGCGCTGCTGCCCTCAAAGAAGTGCTTGCTTGGCAAGTCCAGAATGCCATGAAGAAGAAAAAGATCAATAAGGTGGAGATGGCGCGGCGCATGAAAACAAGTCGCGCGGCTCTTGACCGTTTGCTCGACCCCGGGTACGCGTCTGTTACACTCCAAACTTTATGCAAAGCGGCCCGGGCGGTCGGACGAGATCTGCGGATCGAGCTTGTTTAACTGCCTATTACAATTACCCGGGGCGTTCACCTGACCGTCGCGGCGGGTTCAGATTTCCTATCCAAAGTAGCGAGTGAGTTGAGCGCAGCCATCACGCCGCCTTCCTTGTGCGGCACGCCTGCCAATCGCAGACCCATTTCCACTCCGCACAGCGTCCCCGCAAGCATCAAATCGTTGAAGCTGCCGAGGTGTCCGATGCGGAAAACTTTTCCGGCAAATTTGGAAAGGCCCGCTCCGAGAGACATGTCGAAATGTTCCAGGATCACGGCGCGCAACTTGTCTGCGTCGTGGCCTTCCGGCATGAAAACCGCCGTCAGCGAACTGGAATATTCGCGGGGCTCTTCGCAAACGATTTCAAGTCCCCAGGCGCGGACGGCCGCGCGCGCCGCTTCCGCGTGGCGGTCATGCCGCCGGAAAACATTGGCGAGACCTTCTTCCCGCAGCATCCGCAACGCTTCGCGCAAGGCGTAGAGAAGGTTGGTCGGCGGCGTGTACGGAAAAAATCCGCTGCGATTGGGCTTCAACATTTCCTGCCAGTCCCAGTAGGAACGCGGCAAGCGGGCATTTTCGGCGGCGCGCAGGGCCTTCTCCGAAAGCGCGTTGAAACTCATGCCCGGGGGAAGCATCAGCCCTTTCTGCGAACCGGCAATGGTGACGTCGACTCCCCATTCGTCGTGCCGGTAGTCGATCGAAGCCAGCGAAGAAATCGTATCCACCAGGAGCAGCGCCGGATGGCGCGCCGAATCGAGCGCGCGGCGAATCTCCGGGATGCGGCTGGTCACTCCGGTCGAGGTCTCGTTGTGCACCACCATTACCGCTTTAATCGCGTGGTCGCGATCGGCAGCCAAGCGCGATTCCAGTTCCGCCGCGTTCGCCCCTCTGCGCCAGTTGCCAGGCACGTAATCCACCTGAATGCCGAATTTTTCCGCGACCCCGCGCCAGAGATGGGAAAAATGTCCCGTCTCGAAGAGCACCACGCGATCGCCCGGAGAAAGAGTATTTACAACCGCCGCTTCCCACGCCCCTGTCCCCGAAGCCGGATATATCACCACGTGGCCGGCTGTCTGAAAAATTCCCCTCATCCCTTCGAGAACTTCCTTGCCCAGGCTCGCGAATTCCGCGCTGCGATGATCGATGACCGGAGCATCCATCGCGCGCAAGATTCGATCCGGCACGTTGGTAGGGCCTGGAATTTGGAGAAAGTGGCGTCCTGTATGGATCATGTCAGCTCCGTCTGAAGTTGAAGCAAAATTGTACATGCTCGACGAAGCGGAGCGCAACTTGAGGCCATGCGTTCAAGTTGACGAGACCGCGGGTCGTGGTGTACGAATGATGAAAGCCATACGCGGAGAAATTCTGCCGCAACCGGTAGCAGGCGCAGGCGTCCAATTAGAAATGGGAGTGTGTCATGACCACACGGGTAAGAGCGATCTGGTCGGCGGGAACTTTGATGGGAGGCGCATTGTTGTTGTGGGGACTAGGCGGGCCAGTCCAAGCGCAATCAGCGCAAGGCGGCATAATCTCCGGAACTGTCACAGCCAACAGGGATTACGCTTTAAGCGAAGCGTCGGGTAACCATATTCCCGCGCTCTACGCAGTTCGCGTAAGAGCGAGGGACGCCGAGCGCCATATCACTTACACGGTCTTCACCCAAAAGGGCCACTACCAAATTTATAATCTACCCCCTGGCACTTATCAGATGTCGGCGTTGCAAGACGGATTTGATTCGAAGGGCCCCAGCATTGAGCTGAAGGCCGGAGATGCGAAGACCGCCGACGTGGCCCTGGTGGGCCGCCCCGACAGGTTGCTCGCCGAACTGGTGGACTTCGACACCCTTTTTCCTCCCGGCCCGACCCGCGACTACCTCATGAACAATTGCATGGGCTGCCACGGTTACGAGCATATCCCCTGGCAACGAATGGGAGGCGGGGCACGCAATGCGGATGTTTGGGGAGCCGCCGTGAGCCGCATGTTTGATATGAACGGCACCAGCCCTGTCAATCATACCGGTGTCCCTCAGGTGAACCCCGCAGCGATCCCACAAGAGAAGCGGGACGCCATCATCGCCTATTTTTCGAAGATTTTTCCGGAAGGCGGGAAACGCCGCGATCTGAAGCTGGACGATCTACAGCTGGACGAAGCGGCCCTTTCCCGCGCCATTTATATCGAGTATGACCTGCCTCCCGCCCTTCCCGGAAAGGATGACGGCGAGATTTCCAGCCATGACGTCTGGCCGAGCCGCATTTCGCCCACAGTCTATGTGGCGGAAATGGGCATGGACGTGATCCAGGGCATGGACAAAAACCGGATCGATTATCCCGGGCGCTTCCAGACTTTCATTCTTCCGAATCCTGACCTCGGGCATCGGGTGCTCGGCCCGCACGGAATTACGCAAGCCAAGGACGGCCACGTGTACACGGCCGAAATTGACGAAAGCTCGATCGGCGAATTGGATCCCGAAACCGGGAAGGTCATCCAGTACGAGACTCCGACGCGCAGCACCCCGCACACCATTCGATCGGATTCAAAAGGCAACGTCTGGTTCACGGAAATGCAGGGTGTAAGCAAAGTCGGAAAGCTCGACGCCATCACTAAGAAGATCACCGAATGGGACCCCTCGCCGAGCGACACGAATGCCCACTATTACGGGATGACCGTCGATCAAAAGGATCGCGTTTGGGCCGTGGGCATGACCTCTCACAAGATCGTGGGCTACGATCCAAAGACCGGCAAGTGGTCCGTCTACGCAACACCTACGCAGCCCTCCGGGCCGCGCCGGCCTACGGTGGACTCCAAAGGCAAGGTCTGGTTTTCCGAACACATCGGTCAGGCTTTGGGAATGCTTGATCCGGACACAGGCAAGATCACCGAGTACAAGGATCCGTTCAAGCTAGGCGGAGGATACGAATGCTACGCTGACGCCCAGGACAACATTTGGGTGACCCTCAGAAGCTACGGCGTCCTCGCCAGATTCGATCAAAAGACCAGGACTTACACCTACTTTCCGGAACCGTTCCCGGACATTATGGGCCGGGAACATCCCGGACCGAACGGCACGCGTCTCGGCGGTCTGTATCCGCCTAAGATTGAGCAAGATGCACAAGGCACGTTCTGGTATGCAGGCATCCGCATGCACACCTTGACCGCTTTCAAGCCGGACGGAAATGTGCCGAACAACGAGAGGGCGGGCAACTAGACGGCGTTTCAGAAGTTGGTTTTGGCACTTTCATCTGGTTGAATACACGGTCATGTGAGCGCGCCAACGGCGCGGAGGATACCAGCCCGGGGCAACGCCCCGGGTAATGTGGCCAAGCATCATCGTCCGCCCTGAAAGGGCGGAGGGCTCCTGCGCCCTTTCAGGGCGCGCAAATTTCGATGAATTTCAAAACCCAGGGCGTTGCCCTAGGCTAGAATGCGCCGGCGCTTTCAGCGCCGGAATCTGAAAAAAGGAGAACCAGTGCGCAACAAAATGTGTTTGGCGGCAGGCGACGCGCAGAAAATCGTGGCTGGATGCAAAGCCGAAGCGGCGAAAAATAAATGGAATGTGAGTATTGCAGTCGTGGACGATGGCGGATTCCTGGTTCACCTCGAGCGGCTGGACGGCGCGGTGGGACAAAGCGCCGCGATAGCCACGGCCAAGGCGCAAACGGCCGCCGCAACGCGAACTCCGACCAAGGCCCTGGAAGAAATCGTTAAGGAGCGGCCGGCAACGGTGGCGTTTCCGGGACGGGTAGCCGTGCAGGGCGGGTTGCCGATCATGCACCAGGGCGAATGCGTTGGCGGCGTGGGAGTTTCAGGCGCCAAGTCGCACGAGGACGAGCAAGTCGCCGCCGCCGGACTGCGGGCGCTCGAATAGCACCAGTGGCGCGGGCTTCAGCCTGCGGGTTTTAGATCTTGCAAGGACAAACCCCCGCAGGCTGAAGCCCGCGCCACTTAAACCACTATTTCCGCGGGTGTCTCGACGTTCGGATTATGGCTTTTCGGAAATGTTCGTTTCAAAGTGCGCCACGACCAGCCAGTGGCCGTCCTTCTTGCTGAAGACGTTCAGAAATCTTCGGTTGCTGCTGGAGACCGACCCTTGATACTCCACGACGGATTTGCTGATCCCAGTCAGTACACCGCTATCGCCATGCACGGTCACCTGAACGTTTTCGTGCTTAAAAGATCGAAAATTCAGAGTCCGGCCTTTGAGTTCGGCGAGGTGTTGCGCCTTGGTCAGGAGCGCGCCGCTGGCGTTTGCGTACACCACATCGTCTGAATAAATGCGATCCAGGGTGGCGACGTCGCCCTTTTGCAGCGCCTGGTTCCTCTCTTCATCTACCTTCAGGATTTCGTCCGTGGCGTTCTCCGGAGGCGCCGCGCTTCTGGCCGCGCGCCACGCAATTGCAAAAAAGGCCAGGACCGATAGTGCCACTGCAACCATTCGTCGCCGCGTCATTGTGTTTCTCCTGTCTCGTGAAATGGATCGGAATTGCTTGAAAAATTTCTGCAATCCAGCTCCATCGTGATAGCACGCGCTTGTTGCAAGCGTCAAGATGAAGCAGTTGGTAGGACAGCCACTCCTGGCTGTCCGCTGCCGTCCTGCCAACGTTATAAGGGACAGCCAAGAGTGGCTATCCTACTACCCAATCTGTCTTCATCCCCTAATACGGTTCAATGTTCATCACTACGTTTTGGTTGAGCCAGCGCTGCCGGCGACAGAGGCAAGATCCGGAATCGCGCCCTCGACCACGGACAGTTCCGGATTGATCAGAAACGTCCAGATCAGCGCGCCCAGGAGCATCACGCCCGCACTCACCAGGAATGGCGCCACCCAGAAACCGCGGTTGAACAGACTTCCGTAGACGATGGCTGTGGACGCTCCGCCAAGGGCGCCGACCATGTTCATCACGCCCGTAACCGTCCCGCTAAATTGACCGCCCACATCCATTGGGACGGCCCACGCAGGACCGATCACCCATTCGAGGAAGAAGAAAGATACGGCCAAACACGCGATCGAGCTGAATTTGTTCGCGGTCAACGCGGCGGGAATTACGAAAACGCTCGCCAGAAGAAAACCCGGAGCGGCCACAACGCGGCGCGCCAACTTGGCTTTTCCCGTGGTTTTAAAGATCAGATCGGAGAGCGAGCCGCCGGTTATGTCGCCGGCCATGCCCGCGAACAAAGGAACGGATCCCCAGATTCCCAGGGAGCGAATGGACATGTGCAGATGTTCCCGCAGATAAGTTGGATACCACGTCAGGTAGAAGTTCGTTCCAAAGAAAAAGCAGAAATACCCGAGAGAGATGAACCACATGTTTGGCGAGAGCAGGATTTGTTTCCAGGGAGTGGCGAGCCTGGTGATCGCCGGCGGCTTAATGGTTCCATCCGGGTTGAGGCCTCGGATGCGGACCAGTTCCATCCGATTGACGCCTTTGTGGTCCTCGGGAATGTTGCGGTAAAAGACGCTGAAAACAATCGCCCATACAACGCCCAGGCAGCCGAAAATGTAGAAAATTGCGCGCCATCCAAAGGCGAGCAGAATACTTCCGGCAATAAATGGGGTGACCGCTACGGCGAAGCGGCTGAAGAAATGCGTTGTGCCTTGGATGCGGCCGCGTTCGACCCGCGGAAACCACAGTTGCATTCCGCGGCTGGCAACAGGAAATGCCCCGGATTCACTCAGTCCCAGAAGGAAGCGGGCGCCAAACAGAGAACCGAAGCCGAATGCCGCGCCAGTCATCACGGCGGTCGCGGACCAAAGCGTCATGATGACGGTAAGCACGCGCTTGGGACCAAAGCGGTCCCCAAACCACCCGGAAGGGACTTGCCCAAGCGCGTAGGCCCACGTAAAGGCGGCGAGGACGAGGCCCATAGCGGTTTTACTGAGACCAAATTGTCTGGCGATTTCCGGCTGCGCGACCGAAATATTGCTGCGATCCATGTACGTGATCAGGTACATGAAACTGATCAGGACGAGGACCAGCCAGCGGGTTCTTGTAGGTTTGGATGTAGCAATTTCGGGGATGGCGGTTTTAGAAGACGCGGACGTGGGAGTCGTGTCCAGCATTCTTTCCCTTGGCGATCTTCGGAGGTCCGGGCTTCAGCCCGGACATTCGTGCGGGCTCATCACTGGGCTTTAGAGTCTGTGTGAGAACTAGTTTTTGTAGCCACTAATTGAAAGAGGCGTGCCGTCTTCCACAAAATATTGTGGTCACAGCATACAAAAACTGAGTACTCACCCACACTCTTTAGCCCCTGAAGCTTCAGGACCTAAAGGCCTGTTCATGCGGCACTGGTTGTCCGACCTGAAGGTCGGACCTCCTGCATCGTAACCTTGAAGCTGGATTGCGCGTAGCGTTGAAATTAATTCAGTGAGTTGAAATCAATCCTGAGCGCGTGCAGGAGCGCTCGATCGAACTCCAACAGTTTCCTTCTGACCGCTTCTGCGTTCCGCATGAGGCCAGACGATATCAATCGGCCGATTTTCTTCGGCCGATTGGTCCGCCGCCTGATAAACCTGCATAACCATGCGGGCGTGCTCGGGCGTGACGAGTGGCTGCTTGCCGCGGGCCACGCAATCCAGAAAGTGGATGGTCTCAGCCTCCATCGGGCCCGCATAGACGTGCTCCACTTTTTCGCCGGGCATGGTGGAGAGCGGGAATTCGATGCCGCGCTTCATGGTGTTGACGCTGACGTCGCGGTGAGAATCGTCCACCATGATCGCGCCTTCGCTGCCAACCATCTCGATCCACGTGGATGAAAAATTCGGATACGCCGGCGGCAGCACCCAGCCGGCGCCAATCGTGAAAACGCTGCCGTCGTCCAGCGTCACGATGATCCAGACGCAATCCGGCACGCCGTGCGTCGGCTGCATGATCTTGTTGACGAGCTGGGCGTACACGCGCACCGGTTTTCGCGGCTCAAAGCACCACAGCACAAAGTCGATATCGTGCGTCGCTTCCATGGCGGCAGGCGAAAGCTTGATGCGCCCGCCGATTTTGTTGCCGAGGTTGCGGGTGATGTGGCGGCTCACCAGGGCGCTGACCGGCTGGCCGATCGTGCCGTCGGCGATCGAGCGCTTCACGTAGGCGAATTTGGGATTGAAGCGCTGCGAATATCCGATGGTGAAGAGCAGCGACTTGGACCGCGCCAGATCGATCAGTTCATCCGCCTCGGCCAGCGTGAGCGAAATCGGCTTCTCGAGCAGCAGGTGTTTTCCCGCGAGCAGCGTCTCCTTAGCCATCGGGTAGTGCACCGTTTCGGGCGTCGCGGACACGATGACGGCATTGATTTTGTCGTTCTTCAGGAGAGCGCGGTAATCCATAGTCGCCGTGACCGGCTTGGTTTTCTCCGCCACCTCCCTCAGGCGCGCCTCCTTGATTTCGGCGATGTGCAGTTCACTCACGTAAGGGCTCGCGGCGCACGTTTCCGCGCGAATGCCCCCGCACCATCCCGTTCCTATGATTCCAATGTTGACCTTCTGCATTTTTCCTCCGCCCAGGAATCCTGCGATTCAAAAAATCGAAGGTCCCCGCGTGGGCGCGTCTGCGCGGCCCAGTCAGGCATATATGTTAGCTGATTTTGCTTTCCGGGCGCGCCATATTACAGCTAGCCGCTTTGGATCGCAGTTGGAGGTGCGCGCGCTGAAAGCGCGGCGGGATGCTAGCCCAGGGCACCGCCCTGGGGATCGGAATCAATCGATTGTTGCGAGCCCTGAAAGCGCGCAGGGAATCCTCCGCCCCTTCAGGGCCGACAATGATGGGTGAGTACGATTCCCCGGGGCGATGCCCCGGGCTGGTATGCTCCGCGCCGTTGGCGCGGCAACGTCCCGCGCAATTCAAGACGCGAGAATTCCGGACAAATTATTTTAAGTGAGCATCGATGGAAAAATATTTGATGGAACCTGGAGCGCCGTCATATACCACCGCAGCCACGTAGCCTTCGGCGGGATGGAAAGCATCCATGTGCCACCTAGCTTCCACGCCGCCGAGGAACTCCGCGGGCTTCGCGGGTAAAGCACTCACCGAAAAACTGTCCAGAGGGATCTGCAATCCCATCCCGGTGGCTTTCAGATAAGCCTCTTTGCGCGTCCAGCAATGGAAAAATCCCGCGACTCTTGCTTCCGGCGGCAACGTTCGCAGATCGCTCAGTTCCCGGGCTGAAAAATAATGCTGCGCAATATCATCGCCCGCGGATTCCGGCTGCACATGCTCTACGTCAATCCCAAGATTTCGTCCCTTTGCGATCGCATACACGGCCAGCCCGGCCGAGTGCGACAGATTAAAACAGAGTCCGCTCGAAGACTCCCTTCCCGAGAGAGCAGGTTTTCCATGCTGCCCATAGGAAAACTCAAGGGCGGCCGGAGCTTTCTGAAGATACCTGCCCAGCAATTCACGAAGCAGGCCGCGCGCCACGACGAACCGGTTCCTGTCGTTCGCGAAGTGGAATCGGTCCGCCCGCGCCTTCTCCTCCTGCGAAAGAGTCGCCTCCGCTTGCCGAAGAAAGTTTTCCTCGCGGTCCAGCGCCGCCTGCCACACGTGGATGTCGTCCCCGATTCGTCCGTATTCCGTGGAGGAAATTTGCCGCACCGCTCCCCTCTGCCCGCGCGCCGCCGTCCCGCTCGCCGATCATCTTAAGCGGCCAGGGAAATAACTGGTACCGCATCCTACCGGAACCCTGCTGGAAACGAAACACGAGTGTTCGATTCCAGGGCAGAGCGCTGGCGAACTCATTTTTGCTGGGATAAAATTCTAGCCCCACATGACCAACTACGAATCGCCGTGGATGAACGACGAACTGCAGATGTATCGCAAGACCGTCCGCGAGTTTTTACAAGAAGAATTCCTGCCGCGCCAGGCCAAGTGGCGCGAACAGCATCGCCCCGACGCGGAAGCCTGGAAACAGGCGGGCCAGACCGGCCTCCTGCTTCCGGATGTGCCCGAGGAATATGGCGGCGGGGGAGGTTCGTTCGCGCATCAGGCGGTGGTGACGGAAGAACTGGCGCAAGCGGGGCTGCACTTCGGTTGCGGCGTTCAGAGCATCGTCTCCCACTACATCCTGCAGTACGGAAGCGAGGAGCAAAAGCGGAAGTGGCTGCCCGCCCTGGCGCACGGGGAACTCGTCGGAGCGATCGCCATGACCGAACCATCGGCCGGCTCCGACCTGCAAGCCATCAAGACGACTGCGCGTCGCGACGGCGGCGATTACGTCCTGAACGGCTCAAAAACTTTCATCACCAATGGCTCGCATGCCGGCCTGGTCTGCGTGGCCGCGAAGACCGATCCCAAAGCGGCCGGCTTTCGCGGCCTTTCCATGATTGTGGCTGAGACCAAAGATCTTGCGGGGTACCGCGTTGGCAGCTCGCTGGAAAAAGTGGGCATGCATGAGGTCGACACCTGCGAACTTTTCTTCGACGATGTGCGCGTCCCCTCCGGGAATCTCCTGGGAAAGGCCGAGGGAGCGGGCTTTTCCCAGATGATGGAGCAATTGCGCTACGAACGCCTGATGATCGGCGTGGGAGCGGTGGCCACCTCGGAACGCGCCGTGGCCCTCACCATCAAGTACGCGAAAGAGCGCAAGGCCTTTGGCCAGACGCTCATTGAATTTCAGAATGCGCGCTTCAAGCTGGCGCAATGCAAGACGGAGGCGCACATTGGCCGCGTGTTCATCGACAATTGCATCGCGCGATTTATCGCCGGCCAGCTTGATCCCGTGACCGCCGCCATGGCCAAGTACTGGGTGACGGAATGCCAGTGCCGCATCGTGGACGAGTGCCTCCAATTGCTCGGCGGCTACGGCTATATGACGGAGTACCCGATCGCCCGCATGTGGATGGACAGCCGCGTGCAACGCATCTACGCGGGAAGCAATGAAATTCTGGAGGAGCTCATCGGCTGGTCGCTCTAAAGCTCCCCTCGCTTCCCCTAGCAAACATCCTCATAACGGTCGGGAGCTTCGCGCTCTAACTATCTTCCATGCGAAGAATGGCCCAACGTCCGTGGGCCTTCATTTCCGTGGATGGACATGGCGCCCTTCGGTATGGCCGGCACTTCGCCATGCGCCTCGATGCTCCAGCTCTTGGCCATGCGGTTGCCGCCGGCGGTCAGGCAGAAGAAAGCCGACAGCTCGATGATTTCCGCGTTGCTGTAAAATTTCTTGAGCTCCGCATAGACTTCCTTGTCTCTCCCGTCATCAAGCGTGAGCGTGCGCGCGTAGTGCAGGGCGGCGCGAGTCTTCGGGTCGGGATGCTCCCAGTTCGGCAAAGCGCAGCTCATCTTCTCCTCTTCGGTGATGGAGGAGGCCAGCGGAGAAGTTTGCCGCGCGCAGAATTCGCAGCCCACGATCTGCGCGATCTGGATGCGCGCGAGTTCCTTGATCTCGTGAGGCACGGTGCCGCCGCGGTGCAGCATGTCCCAGTAGCGCGCAAACTCCTTGGCCACCTCCGGGTTCTGGCCCATCGTCCGGTACCATGCCGGCGGCGGGCTTTTGGTTACTTTGGCGCGCTCGATCACATCGCGCAATCCCGGATCGGCGGCATCGTCGGTAATCTGCGGAACATTCGGCACATGCGTCAAAGTGGACATCCCGGACCTCCAGGTACATTAGATTGCATAAAAGTGCGAATGGGTACAGCTAAAACACAAACGGCATGCTGATTCTTCATCACAAGAGGTTCGGTAGCGCCGACGGCTCGCCGGCAATTTTCCGCTCACGTAGCGGCGTAAACCTGCCGGCGGGACGCCGGCGCTACCAAACCCGAGCCACCAATTTACGTTTAAAAAAATTCGAACTCACGCTGCAACCGCCGTGCGATATTCGGACTAGCGCCTCACTCCATCGGCTGAATGCGGACGATGCGGCCGGTACTGTAGTCGGCATACCAAACCGTAGTCGGAGTTGTGGACTTGTCAACCCAAACCGCGCGCGAATGCGAATAAGGCTCCGGCATCGCGTATTCCGTCCATTGGCCGGTCTTCGGATTGAATCTCAGGAACTCCCGTCCGTGCAATTCTCCGCCCCACACTTCGCCGTTCTTGTCGGGTTCCACCGAATACAAATCCGTATAAGGCTCGACCGGCCCAGGGGGATAAAATTCTCGAATGCGCTTGGCCTTGGCGTCCAGCTCGACCAGGGTTCCATTCTCGCCGCCGAACCACGCGTTTCCATACGGATCGAATCCGCCCCTGCGGCCAGCCGAACGGCGATCCCCGGAATCCAAATTCAGCATTTCGCCGGTGCGGATATCCAGAAGCTCGGCGGAATTTCCAAAAGTCCCGGAAATCGCGCCGCCGGCCCAAAAATTTCCGTCCTCCGAAATGACGCCGTCGTAGCTGAAGGGAACCTTCATCGGATATTTCTGCACCATTTTCCCGGTCTTGGGATCGATCTTTTCGGCGGCGTATCCTCCGCCCATGCTGGCCCACACAAATCCATCCGGCGTCAGGTCGAAATCCGCCATCCCCGCGGAGTTGATCGGGAAGGGCGCCGCGACGGGCACTTCCGCCATTTCCCCGTTGCGAGGATCGAGCTTGAGCAGTTTGTGCGACCACGGCTCGGAAATGAGCACTTCGCCATTCTTCTCGACATACACGTGATGCGTGCCCGGCTGCGCGCCGGGCGTCAGGGGCGCCTGGTATTCCGTCACCACGCCGGTCCGCGTGTCCAGTTTCCCAAAGTAGCGGCTCAGGTGGCTTGTGTACCAAATATGTCCGGTACCGTCTCCGTAAACATCGTGGGCGCTTTGCAGGGCGCGGGGCAGCTCGAATTCCGTCACCACCACCCGGTTGGATTCCCCGGTCAGCCGCGGGAACGCGTACATCGGCCCGTCCACGGACTCCGGCCCGCGAACCTTCGCCAGCCACTTGGTGAGCAATCGGTCGGTGGCCAGCGCCGATTCGCTCACCGGCTCGAGCGGATCGTTGATCAGCGGGCCGCCCCCGCGATGCAGCATGCGCGCCACCAGCACGCCCCAGCTGCGCTCGTCATAGCGGTTCTTGAAAATCTGCTGGAAGGAATGGCAACCCAGCGCGCAGGTATTGTGCAGCGCCTCTTTTTCCTCGACCGTGCCCGGAAGATTCCACAAAATTTCCTCGCCGCTGAGCTGCGCTTCCACTTCCGGCGTGGCCGGCAGCGCGCGCGTCTTGGAAATTCGCTCGAGCACGATCTCTTCTAATTTCGTGGCGCCGTCGATTGGCACCGAATCCCGCCAGTACGGTTTGAATTCCAGCGGATTGGCGATGCGCAAAATGTAGGAACCGGCCTGCATCTTGGGAAATTCGTACTTCCCGTCTTCATTCGCATAAACCGTGGTGCGCACGCCATTCGGTGCAATGAGCTGCACCATCACCCCCTCAGGTGAATCACCGCTGGCCACTCGCACGATACCGGCCGCGCCTCCGGAAAGACCGCTCTGCACCGTCCATTTATTTGTTTCCGACCGGTACCACGGATTGGCCGGAAGGTGTTCTCCCTCGACGCAGCACTTCGCGCTGTGCAAATAGCCGACTACGTCCGCCACATCGGAATTGGAGAGAGTCGTCCCAAACGACGGCATCCCCGGCCCGCCCTTCTTGATGTGCGCGGCCACATTCTCTTCGGTGACGGGAACTCCGGTAATCAAAGCGGCATGGTTGAAAAGGCCTTCGAGCGTCGGAGCCGCCTGCTGATATTTGTTATGGCAGGCCCAGCATTTATGCCAATAAATATTTTCTCCGCGGTCCGCGCCGCTCTCCGCCACCTCGAGATAATGGTCGGTCCGGTACGAGCGCTGCAGGTCGTCGCGGTACGTGACGGGAGTTGGCGTGTCCGCGGCGCCGTCGCGCGGCCGGCCTGCCGTAGCAGGCAGGGCCATTGAAGACGCAAAGAACAGAATCAGAACGAAGGCACTCATGCCCGGTAGCGCTACTCGCCGCCGCATATTCACCTCGGGTCCTATTTATTCCGGATGCCACAGTCCGCGTAATCCCGGCAGACCGTGGAAGCCCCGTAGGGCTCATGGCATACATTCTACATTGATCTTCGACACGCCCCTAAAAAAGTCTGTCCTGACCGGGTAACGGCGTTATACTCCCCGCGCGCAACTTTGACGAGTCCAGCATGGCTATTCTTCCAGGAAAAACGGTGGGCCCCTATCAGATCCTCTCCGCGATCGGCGCGGGCGGCATGGGCGAGGTCTATAAAGCCCGCGACACGCGGCTCGACCGCACCGTGGCGATCAAAGTTTTGTCTGCGCACCTGGCCGATCGCGCGGACCTGCGCGAGCGCTTCGATCGCGAAGCGCGGACCATCGCCGGCCTGAATCATCCGCACATCTGCACGCTCTTCGACATCGGCCATCAGGATGGAATCGACTATCTGGTGATGGAGTACCTCGAGGGAGAAACGCTGGCGGATCGCTTGAAGAAGGGCCCGCTGCCAATGGAGCAGGCGCTGCAATATGCGATTGAGATTTCGGATGCGCTGGACAAAGCCCACCGCAACGGCATAACGCACCGCGACCTCAAGCCGGGCAACATCATGCTCACAAAATCGGGCACGAAGTTGCTGGACTTCGGCCTGGCCAAATTGCAGCAGGAATCAAAACCCGCTACTCCGTTCTCGGAGCTTGCGACCATACAAGGCGGCGAGACCGCCGAGGGAACGATTCTGGGGACGCTACAGTACATGGCGCCCGAGCAAGTGGAAGCCAGGCCGGTAGATGCCCGTACCGACATCTTCGCTTTCGGCGCGGTGGTCTACGAAATGGCCACCGGCAAGAAAGCCTTTGAAGGCAGGAGCCAGGCCAGTTTGATCGCTAAGATTCTGGAGACTGACCCGCCGCCTATCTCATCCCTTCAGCCGGTGTCGCCGCCCGCCCTCGATCGCCTGGTGAAGAAATGTCTGGCCAAGGAACCCGAGAAAAGATGGCAAGCGGCGAGCGATGTATGCGACGAACTGAAATGGATCGCGGAGCAGGGACAGGGATCACAGGCGGCGGTGCCGGCAACTGGTGGTATAGCCAAACGGGGTGTCCGCGAGGGTCTAGGCTGGTTGGTGGCGGCGGTTGCCCTCATCGTTGCGGCGGCGCTCATCACAGCAGTTCTCTACTTCCGCCGGCCTCCGATGGAAGTGAGGGCCGTTCGTTTTACGATCAACCCTCCCGAAAAAGGAAGGTTTCCCGTGCTTGCCTTCGCGCCCGCCTTTCTCAGTGTCTCACCGGACGGCAACAAGCTGGCATTCATCGCTGTGGACTCTACGGGCCATTCCATGCTTTGGATACGCGACCTCGATTACCACATCGCTCAGCCACTCCCCGGTACGGACGACGGGGTTGGACCATTCTGGTCCCCGGATAGTCGCTTCATTGCTTTTACTGCTAATTCTGTACTCAAGAAGGTGGCTGTTGCTGGAGGCCCCCCCCAAACCTTGACGAATCTTGCTGGCTTTGGCACGGGAGCGTGGAACCGGGATGGAGATATTTTGTTTGCACCGGTTAGCCTGGGTCCGATTCTTCGCCTCCCATCGGCGGGTGGCTCGGCGACTCCAGTCACTGCCCTCGACGCATCCCGCCAACAGGACTTTCATGACTGGCCGCACTTCCTGCCAGACGGAAGACACTTTCTCTATTTGGCTCATAGCCGGAATCCGGAAAATACCGGTATCTACGTGGGGTCCCTCGATTCGAAAGAGACGAAGCTCGTTTTGAACGTCGCCTCTGCCGCTTTCTACAGCCCGCCGGGCTACCTGCTATTTGTTCGGGCAGGGATCTTGTTGGCCCAACCTTTCGATGCAGATCGCCTGGAGCTAAAGGGAGACGCTTTTCCCATTGCCGAGGGCGTTCAATTCACTCCCGGCAACAGCGGGGCGGCCGTCGCCGTCTCGGAAAACGGCGTACTGGCCTATCGAGTGGCCCCTACGAATGCTCAAACCGAGTTGGTGTGGGTGGACCGCAAAGGCGGCGAGCAGCCGCTGCCCGCGCCGCCGCACGCCTATCGAAACCCACGAGTTTCACCCGATGGCCAGCGTGTGGCCGTTACGATCGACGAATTGGGCAGCCAGGAATGGCTTTTGGACATTGGTCGGGGCACGCTGACCCGGGTGACGTTCGAAGGCAGCTACAACGGTGCCATGGCTTGGACGCCCGACAGTAAGCGGTTAGCGTTTGGAACGGATAGGGCGGGGCCGCGAAACTTGTTCTGGCAACTGGCCGACGGCAGCGGCGGCGCGGAGCGCTTGGCAACGAGCGACCGTGGTGACATTGCAAGTTCCTGGTCCCCGGACGGGCAGACACTGGCCTATGAGGAAGCCACCCCGGGAGCGGGCTACGACCTATGGGTATATCGGTTGAGTGACCATAAGATCCAGCCATTTCTGCAAACGCGGTTTAATGAAATCGCCCCTCGGTTTTCACCCGATGGCCGCTGGCTCGCCTATGCCTCGGATGAGTCGGGCCGCTACGAAATTTACGTGCAGCCATATCCGGGCCCTGGCGGCAAATGGCAAATATCGACGGAAGGCGGCACGGAACCCGTCTGGGCACACAACGGAGAACTGTTCTACCGGAATGGAGACAAGATGATGGCTGTGGAGACGAACACCAAGTCGACCTTTTCCTCGGACAAGCCGAGATTGCTCTTCGAGAGACACTACGCGACGTACAACACAATGCCCGCCTACGACGTCACGCCCGATGGCCAACGCTTCCTATTGGCGAAGACCGGTGGGCAGGCTCCGGAGGAAATCAACGTTGTGCTGAACTGGTCCGCGGATTTGAAACAGAAAGCTCCGACGCAGAAGTAGGGAAGGTGCTCGCGGCGGGACGCGTTTCCGATCCTACGAGGTGTCTTAAACTTTGCACTTCGCCGTGTTAGACTTGTTCCCCTTTCCTATTCATGGAAAATCAAACTTAGCTTAAACGAAGGAGAATCTGGTGAACTATTATGGCGGCAAGGAGTTAGCAGAAAGTTTTCGCACGGTCCGCAAGAACACGCTGTCGATCGCCCAGGACATTCCCGAAGACAAGTACGATTTCAGGCCCATGCCGGAGACGCGCAGCGTTGGCGAGCTACTCGCGCACATCGCGCTGGCCCCGACGTTTCAACAAAAAATCCACGCCGAGGAGCGGCGCACCACTCTTGCGGGATTCGATTTCCCATCGTTGATGCAGCGCATGATCGCGGAAGAAAAAACTCCGCGCACGAAAGCTCAGGTCATCGCGCTGCTCACCAAAGATGGCGAGACGTGGGCCAAGTGGATGGAAGGGCTCGACGACAATTTCCTGGGCCAGGTCATAACGATGCCGCCCGGAGGAACGCCGCCTGCCCGCACCCGCTTCGATATGATTCTCTCCGTGAAAGAACATGAAATGCACCATCGCGGCCAGTTGATGCTCATCGAGCGCATCCTGGGCATTGTTCCTCACCTCACCCGCCGGATGCAGGAGCGGCACGCCACCACCGCCGCGAGAAAATAACAAGGCCGGAGTGGGACGGGCTTCAGCCTGTCGCAGTTGACGTTGATCCAATCTAAACACGACAGGCTGAAGAGGCTGCGGAAAAAAGGTAGTTTACTGTCATCCCGAGCGAAGCGAGGGATCTGCTTTTTCGCCAATCCCAAGAAAAAAGCAGATTCCTCGGGCAAACCGCGCCCTCCGAATGACACTTTTGGAATTTTTCCGCAACCTGTAAAGCCTGTGCCACTGAAACCCATTTAAAGTTTTGTGTTCTAAAAAACGCGGACTAGCCGGTTTTCCCGGCGTACTGTAATTTCACGCGCGCGCTTTTTTCGGCTACCGATCTGGCGAGTTCTTCCTTGTACGTGGTGAGCCGCTTGGCGACATCCGGATCGGCAGTGGCCAGAATTTCCGCTGCGAAAATGGCCGCGTTGATGGCGCCGGGTTTGTCGATGGCCATGGCCGCCACGGGCACGCCGCCGGGCATTTGAACGCTCGAAAGCAGGGAGTCAATGCCAGAGAGCACCGTGGTGGCCATCGGTACCGCGACGACGGGCAGCGTCGTGACCGCAGCGACGACGCCCGCCAGATGCGCCGCGCCTCCCGCTGCGACGATCACGACTTTCAAACCTCGTGCTACCGCCGTCGAAGCGTATTCGTGGGTCCGCGCCGGTGAACGGTGCGCCGAGGTCACTTCAATTTCGTACGGCACTTCAAATTTTTCCAGCATCTTCGCCGTTTCGCTCATCACCGGCAAATCCGTGTCCGACCCCATGACGATTCCGACAAGCGGCTTGCGGCTGTTCTTCGTTTCACTGGCCATGAATGTTCCCTGCCTCCCTGGTTGGTATGATGATTCGTTGAATTAGTACACGCCGGATACGGAATCATCGCCGCTATAGTGCGGCGCGCGCGTCTTTTTTTCTATTTCAATGCGGTCGCCCCGGCGGATGCGGCCGGGCTCGACGACGCGGCACAACAAGCCGCGCCGCCCGCGAAGCGCTTCCTGAAGGCCCTGGCGGATTTCGTCCATCTGGTGGCACGGCGTGCACGGCTTCGTGACTTCAAGCAGCGCCTCGCCGGCGCGCAGCCGCTGCCCGAGAGGCAATGAGCCGAGCGCAATCCCGAGCGTCGTGATGTTTTCCCTGGCCCGCCCCGGAGCGATTCCGAATTCCTCAAGCGTCTCCTGATCCATCAGCAGAACCTGACGGATGCTCTCGCTGCGCCCGTGAATGCAATCCTGCAAACCTTTATTTTCTACGGCAAACACTTCCTCGAATTCGCGCATGGGCTCGCCGTGCGCTAGGCATTGAAACAAGTGCAGAATCTCAGCCACGCGGCGCCTCCGCCGCAAGGCGTGTTCGCAGGTCCCCTTTGGCGCCGATATCGCTGCGGCACTGCGCGCCGTCAAAATGTATTCTGTCCACGGCCTCGTAGGCTTTGTGAATCGCCTGCGGGAGAGAATCAGCCGCCGCCGTAACGCCAAGCACGCGCCCGCCGCTGGTCACAACGGAATCGCCATCGCGCTTCGTGCCCGCGTGAAATACGGATACTCCTGGCAGCTTTTCCGCCTCCGTCAATCCCGTGATCTTTTTCCCCGTCTCGAAGGAGCCCGGGTACCCGCCCGACGCCAGGACCACGCAAACGCTCGCGCCGGGTTTCCATGCTGGCTTGAACCTGTCCAGCTTGTGCGACGCCACCGCCTCCAATGCCGCCGCGAGATCGAAATCCATGCGCATCATGATGGGCTGCGTTTCCGGATCGCCCATCCTGCAATTGTACTCGAGAACCATGGGCCCGCTGGCGGTCAGCATGAGGCCAAAATACAAGAACCCGGTGTAGGGAATTCCCTCCTCGGAAAGTCCTGCAATGGTCGGGCATACGATGTCCTTGATGATGACGGATTCGTATTTCGGCGCAATCATTCCGTCCATGGTGTACGCGCCCATTCCGCCGGTGTTGGGTCCGCGGTCGCCATCGAAGACGCGCTTGTGGTCGCGCGTCGGCGCCATGGGCACGAAGGACCGCCCGTCCGTCAGGACGATGAACGAAAGCTCTTCGCCCTTGAGCGCGTGTTCAAGCAGCACGCGCGAGCCGCCGGGACCGAGTTCGTGGTTCTGCATGAGCCGGCGAATAAACGACTCAGCCTCCGCGCGCTTTTCCGCCACGAGGACGCCTTTGCCACCGCACAATCCATCGGCTTTCACGACCACCGGCCAGTCCACAGCGTCCAGCGCGCGTATGGCTTCCGTCGGGGATTCAAAATCGCCGTAAAGAGTAGGCGTGGGGATGCCGTACCGGTCCATGAACTGCTTGGCGTAAATCTTGCTTCCTTCGAGCCGCGCGTCCCGTTGCGAAGGGCCCACGAGGCGCATGTGGCGGCATTCAAATTTATTGCGGATCCCCGCGACGAGCGGCGCTTCCGGCCCCACCACAGTGAGGTCCGGCTTGAGGCGCTCGGCGAGTGACACGAGTCCCGCCACGTCGCCGGCGTCCACGGGCACACATTCGGCGACGCTCGCAATCCCGCCGTTGCCCGGCGCGCACCAGATTTTCTCCACTTCCGGCGATTGACGCAGCCGCCAGACCATCGCGTGCTCGCGTCCTCCGCTTCCGACCACCAGGATTTTCACAGTAGGCTCACGATAGTCGGAGCCCCTGCGACTGTCAACCCTGATGAGAATGGAGCACTGTCCCGATTCGAGGTCGTGGCGAAGAGTCTGAGATGTTAGGAGGTCGGGGCTCCGGAGCCTGTGAGGGGAATTGCAAATCATTGTAGGGCACGGCTTCCACAGATTGCGGAAAAATTCCAAAAGTGTCATTCCGAGGGCGCGGTTTGCCCAAGGAATCTGCTTTTTTCTTGGGATTGGCGAAAAAGCAGAGCCCTCGCTTCGCTCGGGATGACATTAAACTACCTTTTTTCCGCAGCCTGTTCAAGCCGTGCCGTAAAGTACGGAAATTCAACCCGGCTTCAGCCGCTGGCCCATTCAAAATGGAGTTGCTACACGTACTCTTAAGCTGCTGAAGCTTCAGGGCCTGAAGGCCGCGCTCATGCGTCGCTGATTGTCCAACCTAAAGGTCGGACCTCCTAAAAGGCATGTTCAAATTCGAGAGCGCGATCAGGGAACCGGCACTTCAATGTAGCGGAACGGTGTTTCCACGTTCTTGTACCAATGGATCGTGTCGGGAGGAACGATAATCACGTCCCCTTTGCTGATGCGATGCGACTCGCCTCCCTGAACGGATTGCCCGCCGAACTTGTCAGGCGCCGCAGCCTTGGCCGCGCCGCCGATGACCAAAGTCGCGGCACCGCTCACCACATACACGACGGCAGTAAAGCCCGTATGGCTGCACCCCTCGGGTTTGCACGCTGCCTTCACGGACTCCCGGCTGTGCGTAGAGACGTTGTAGGTCCCTTTGCTGGACGTGCGGCTCCATAAAACGTCGCTGCCTCCATTGGAAATTGCTTTGGCAAACGACGCGTCCAGTTTCTCGTGATCGAAGACGGTAACCACTCCGGTGGATGAATTTTCCTGAGCAGTGGTTTTGCCATGCCAGACCGAGCCGATCGCCACGACTCCCAGACTTGTCAGCACGATTCTTCGAATGTTCAACATAATTTTCATGTCTCCATTTGGAACCCGAGCGGAAATTTGGTCCCGTCGTCCCAGGATTGGACTGCAATCGGCTCCTGAATGTCAACTGACCTTGTTTATGAAACGGGCGATTCAACGCCGCCGGTCTCAACGACATAGTACTGGCTCAATTTGCCACATTCCGATAAGCCGTGCCAGCTCAACCGGTCGATGCAACACCATCTAATCGGTTGATCTGACACTACTTCCCCTCGAGAATCGATCTGTACGGCAGTGCTCGATTAGAACCTAAACAGGGCAGTGTTCTATTTGAGTCAACGCTCGCGAACGAAATCAGCCTCGTAGGCTCCTTTATGAAGACGACCAGCAAGTGTTGCAACGACCCATTGAGACCGCCCCGTTTATCAGGATTTGGCCGCCAGAAGGTGGCGATGTCGCAGGGACAGTCAGTTTTGCTGGCAAATTCGTTGTGTCGAGCGCAGGAGAAGCGTACGATGCGCGAGTCACAGGACCAAATCGGAAATTTCGGTTTGAACACCGAATACTTTCTTCATACTGCGAATTCGCATTGACTCGCACCATTGCCGTTGCTAGCATTCGCGTCCACCAGCTTCGCGGTTGCCAGGAAACTGAGCGGGCCTGTGTGCCTCGTCTCCGCCACAGACTTCACTGCCGCCCTGGAATTCAAATAACAGAGGAGACTCATTGTGAAAAAACTCGGTAAACTCTTTCTCATCGCCCTCGGACTCGGAATTTTCGTCGCGGCCCTGAGCACTATTCCTAGTCGTCCCGTTTCCGGGGCGCCGGGGCCAGACCGGGTCATCGTCACAAACACACCCCTGCCTGTTTCTGGTACGGTGAATATCGGATCCATGCCCAACGTGAACATTGGCAACACCCCGAACGTGACCATCAGCGGAAATACCAGCGCAAGCCCCCTCTTCGTGCGCGATGTGGACAACCCCGCCCGCCAACCTTTCCAAATAGGCTTCCCGTTTACGATGAACTCTGGCACCCAACAAGTGTTTCAGTCGTTCACGGTGCCCACTGGAAAGCGCTTGGTCATTGAGTATGTCTCAATGGGGAGCGGGTCGGTACCGGTCGGTCAGCACTTGTTCATCATCCTCCTTACCACTGTGGGGGGAAATGGGGCGTTTCACTATGTGGCGGTAACTCCACAAGGGAGTATCCCACCCCCCAACGCGGCTGATACGTTCGTCGCCAGCCAACCGATGCGCGTCTATGCTGATCCGGGGACGACCGTGACTATCCAGATGCAACGGGACTCAGCCGACGGAGCCTGTGGCCCTAACCTGACGGTCTCAGGCTATCTCGTGGACGTCACGTAGGGCCGCGCTTTTGGTACAACTCGCAGCCTGACAGGGGCTAACAACAAGCGGCACTCCTGATCTGGCCATCCGGTACCTTTGCAGGCCGTCGCGCATAGCTCTGCGCAACACGCCTGTGATTTTCGGAGAATTCTTTCCGACAAAATTACGGACGCTCGTTTCACATAAGTTACTGGGCCACATTCCGATAATCCGGACTTCTCAGGACCTGGGCGGGTGGCGCACCCTTTCTAGCTTATCGATTGAAGCGCCGTAACCTGCGGATGATAGCGTTGCGGCAAATTAACGCCGAGATTGGGATTCATATTTTCCGGGTGGCCGTCGATGAGAACGAAGGCGTTGTCAAGGCGCAAAATTCCCGTGCAGTGGTTTTCGCACCGCGTAGTTGCCAGAGTAGAGCGGAGAACCGAAGCTCTGAAACTCTCACGATGAATCAACTTTCGGCGAATCGTTCAACTACTCTTACAAATTTGGGGTTTGGTGCAGAGTCGAGGGTCCTCAAAAAAGTGGACAGGTGTCCAACGGCCCAGAATTGTAAAACTGGCACCCACACCGGCCCTGTCGTATAGGCACCGCGGTCTAAGCAGGCTGATGCGCCTTGAGGAAGGAATGGATTTGGCGCACTGCCAGCGGAATCCGCTCTTTGGGCTCTTTCCAAGGGAAGATGCTCACTTCGGCTTTCGGCGCGAGCATCACGCACTCCATGGCGACGGCGTAAGGGTGCGGGGGGACATCGTCCGGAAGGACAAGGATCGGGTTTTGGCAACTACGCACGAAATCGCGTGTCACGGTGAAGACAAAGTCGGGATTGGTTTCGAACATCCTGGTCACAAATTGGTCGGCCGTCTGCAGCGAAATCTCGGGCCGCTTAGCGGTCAGCGCCGGACCCCAGGTCGTCCAAAATGCGCCCGGGTACTTTCGGTCGCGCATCTCCGGACGCCACCCCACGGGCTGCGCCAGCACAGCCGCGGCAATACGATCAGGGGCGCGCTTCAAGAGACTCCAGATGAAAGGGCCGCCAATGCAGAAGCCCATCACCATGAACTTGTCGATGCCCAGATGATCCATCAGACCGAGCTGGTCGTCGGCATAGGAATCCCACGGCCGGTCGACCTCGACAGGGCCGGTGGACTGGCCGCTGGGGGCGTTGCGCAGGTCCGCTGTGATGCAGCGATACTGTCCCTTGAACTCTTGAACGGCGTTGAAGGGCGAGTTGCCGGTGAAGAAGGAAATGGTGGAGTTCAATCCCCCGCCGGGAAGCAGCATCAACGGGAAACCGGATCCGGCCTCCTCATAGTAGATACGAACGGAGCCTTTTTCGTAGAACTTGCCAGTTCCTCCATTGCTCGCCTGCTGTGCAAATGCGCGCGGCAACGCGGCCGTTGCCGCGGCCGCGGCGCCCGCTGCCAGTATGGTGCGTCTGGTTAAACCCATAGTAGGCGTCCTCCTTGTTCATTATCATGCCCGGTGTGTGCAACTCCGAGCGGCAGCATGATCCGCAGTTCGAAAGGATTCTAGCACAGGGTCTCTTGGCGCGTAGGAGCCGTAGCAGCATATGAGTGATTTAGCTCAATCACTCGATCAGAAAGCAGATGGGTCCTGGTTAACGGTTTAACCGGAAGTAATCCCCCGCATGAAACGGATACCGCTTGAGAAACGGGATTCTCGGAATGTGGGAATCTGCCCCATGAGGCCGAAAGTCACATTCCGATAAGCGAAGATTATCGGTAACTGGCCTCCAGGATATGAGAGCCGCAAAATTGACGCGCGGCTACTGTTCAAATAGCGGAACTTACTTTCCGCTGGGCGAGACGACGACGAGTGCGCTTAGTTTTACGCCTGCGTGCGCAAGGTAGACAGTTCCGTCTTTGGTGACCACAGCATTGCGGGCGCCCGCCTGCGTGGGCACTTGCGCAACGCTGACGAGGTGACCGCTTTGGTCCGCGTGGGCGATGGTGAGCTTCGCGGCCTTTGCAGCGCCCACATATAGCATGTGCGTTGCAGGAGCATAGTCAATGTCATCGACGCCATCGCCGGTGTCCACCATCGAGAGAACGGCGCCGTCATGACCGACATCGAGTACCTCCGCCAGCGTGCTGCAGGCCACGAACAAATGGCCGTCCGTCGCGTCGAGCCTCAAGCCGTGGGGCCCTTCTTTGCCGCACGATGGGTTCCAGGTTGCCAGGGTCTTGTGAGTTTTCAAATCGATGGCCAGAGTTTGGTCCTTATCTTCCATGTTGGTATAGAAACGGCCTCGCTTGGCGTCCACCGCGTATCCCTCGGGATTGCCCTCGTAGGTAAGTTTCGCCTTTTGCTCCATTGTCTTGCTGTCGACCACCCGGATTGATTTGTCACCGGGGGTAGTCACCCAGACTTCCTTCGTCGGAGCGACATAGACAACGCCATCCGTCGGAGAGTCGAAGTGGGCGCAGGCGCCGGGCGCCAAAGTGCGGGAGTCGAATGCACAGACGCTCGCGTCTGCGCGGTTGCCGATGTAGACGACGCCTTCTCCGACGCTGACGCCACTAGCACCCAATACGCGCTTGCCGTTGCGGCCCTCCACCTCCTTGGTAGCAAAGCCGGGAATTTGCCTCACGTTGCCGGTGGCGGCATCAATGACGTCGACGGCACCGGTGTTACCTCCCGGCACCCAAACGGAGTTGGTGCTAGGGTCGAAAGTGATGTAGTCCATGGAAACATCGCCCGCGTTGTTGTCGGGGAGCGGCAACGTGCGCACGCTATAATTCTCGCCTTGGGCAAACACAGTCCAAGCCGCTAAAACGCTCAGGAAAATCGATCCGAGCACAGTCGCCCATCGTTTCATAAGTACCTCCTCTGTAAGGTTGCCAGGGTCACTTTCTAACTGGCGAGAGTATACGCTTTATTCTCCAGAAGCAGCCGCCCAAACGGTTTTACGGCTGGCCTCTTGCCGGATTCCGCCCGATAAACGGGGGTTATCGGAATGTGGCTTTTCGGTTGTGGCGGTGAGACGAGATTCCGATCAGAGCATTTCCCGGGAGAAATCCGGTTTAGGGCGGCATTGATTCTTGAATACGCAAAATTCGCAACGTCGAAGACCAAGCCTCGCGCAGCCGGGATGAAATTCAGCATGGAGTGTAGGGCCAGTGCGACGCGAGCCTCGGGCCGAACGCCTTTTGGCCCTATGAATTTATCGGTTAGGCAGAGCCCGCACTGAGGTTGTGATTTTTGAGCGGCAGCGAACGAATCCGCTTGCCCGTGACGGCGAAAATGGCATTGCACACAGACGGGGCGACCCATCCAAGAGCTTCTTCGCCGATCCCGACAATCGGATCGTCCGTCGCGCGGACAAAATGGACTCTTATTTCCGGCATTTCCGTCGCCTGCAACAATGGATAGTCGTGGAAATTGCTCTGCACGACGCGCCCTTTCTCGACGGTGATTTCCTGGCGGAGTACAGCCGCAAGCCCCATCACCATTTGCATTTCGATCTGCCGTTCCGCGGCAAGCGGATTCACCAAGAACGGCCCGGTGTCCATCGCTACATCGAACCGTTCCACGCGAACTTCGCCCTTCTTGCTGACTGACACGGTGGAGACCACCGTGCAAATCGTGACTTCATTCACGCCCGGCCGGCGGCCATCTCCGATGGCGATTCCCATGCCAGTACCCTCGGGCAGTTTCTTTCCCCAGCCGGACTTCTCAGCGGCTGTATCCAGGACTTTCACCCAGCTCTTCGCGCGCGGGAAATCCGGGTTGCCATCAATCAAAGCGCGCCGGTAATCGTAGGGGTTTTTCCCGGCCGCATGGGCAAGCTCGTCCACGAAGCTTTCCAGATAAAACTCGTTCTGCGATCGGCCGACCGATGTCCAAACCCCGGTGGGTACGTGCGTCTGTCGCAGATGATAGTCGAACCGTTGGTTGGGAATCGCATAGGGGATCTGGTGCAATCCTCGAACGGTTTGAGCAGTATCTTGTGGGGGATTTTGGTCGATGCCGATGACGCGGTTGATCCAGGCTACGGGCAGGCCGTCCGGCCCCAGGCCAGCCTGGATTCTGGCCACGCGCATCGGGCGATAATAGCCGTGGCGCGTCGTTTCCTCGCGGCTCCAGACAACTTTCACAGGACGGTCTACCTGTTTGGCGATCATCACTGCCTGCCGCACGTTGTCGTTGTAGTTGCGGCGGCCAAATCCACCGCCAATGAAACAATTGTGGATGTAAATGTTCTGCTGGGGAACGCCGGTTAATTTCACCGCATCAAGCAGCGCGTCATCCGGCTTCTGCGTTCCCGCCCAAACGTCTACTCGATCGGCAGTGACGTGAGCGGTGCAATTCATCGGCTCCATAAAGGCGTGATCCAAATACGGCAACTCGTACACTGCATCAACTACCTTGGCGGCGCCTTTGAGCGCCGCATCAGGGTCGCCCTTCTTCACGACGACTTCAGCGCCCGGCTCATCCAGCGCCGCCCGGGCCATTTTGAGAAACTTTTCCGAAGTGTCCTCGCCATGCGCGCCTTCGTCCCACTCAATCGGGAGAAGATCCAATGCTGTCTTGGCATGCCAGTAGCTGTCGGCCACTACCGCGACTCCCGCTTCAATATCCGGACCGCCGAATTCGACCACCGAGTGCACACCCGGCCGGTTCTTGACGCCCGTGGCGTCGTATTTCTTTACCTTCCCAAGGAAGACCGGCGACGCTTTGACTGCGGCATAGAGCATGCCGGGAAGACGCACGTCAATTCCATACGTCACGCTGCCGTCAACGCGCAGGGGCGTTTCGAGAAACTGCGTGGGCTTATTCATCAACGTAAACTGGTCCGGTGTCTTGATTTTTGGCTCTCCGGCCAGCTTGATCGCAGCGGCTTTCATGGCCACTTGGCCGTAGCGAAGCGTTCGGCTCGTCGGCGTGTGGGTGATGATTCCCTCCTTAACAGTCAACTCCGAGCGCGGCACGGCCCACTGGTCGGCGGCCGCAGCCATCAGGCGCTCCCGCGCGCTGGCTCCCGCCTGCTGCAAGTATTCGCGGCTCATGCGGACGCCACCGCTCGCATTTGTTGCCATGCGCCCGTAAACTTTATTCTCGCGGAAGTGGCGATTGGCGGACGCATATTCCGCGCGCACCTTGGACCAGTCGCATTCGAGCTCTTCGCAAATCATCTTTGAACAGGAAGTAAATGTCGCTTGCCCCATTTCGCTTTGAGCGACACGGATGGTGACCGTATCGTCGGGTGCGACGACGAGCCAAGGGTTGATCTCGGTCTCGCCCTTCCCCACGAGCGATTCCCACGGCTTGTCCGGAATCTTTGCGGCATTGGCGGCCGCCTCCACTGGAATCCGGGGAAATGTCAGGGCCAACGCGAAGCCTCCGCCAACCGTCAGCGTCGTCACCATGAATTCTCTGCGGTCCATTCCATTGGTCATTGCCATAGAACCCTCCAATGATCTGCTTAACTCTTCACTGCCAGCTGCGCCGCCCGGTGAATCGCCTGTCGTATCCGCGTGTAGGTCCCGCAGCGGCAAAGATTTGTGATCTCGCTGATGATGTCCGCGTCGGTGGGGTTGCGGTTCTTAGCCAGCAGCGCCGCAGCCGCCATGATCTGTCCCGGCTGACAATACCCGCACTCCGGCACATCGCCTTCTCGCCACGCCACCTGCAAGGGATGCTGCGCGTTTGGCGACAGCCCTTCTATTGTCGTCACATCTTTCCCCGCCGCCTGGCTTACCGGCTCCATGCAGGAGCGCACCGCCTTGCCATTCACGTGCACCGTACAGGAACCGCACAGTGCGATCCCGCACCCGTACTTGGTTCCGGTCAGGCCGATCGTATCCCGAATCACCCACAACAGAGGTGTCTCCGGCTCCACGTCTACGGAGTACATCTTCCCGTTAACTCTGAGTGAGAACATAACTAGCGCCTCCCAATTTTGTGGAGCTTCGCGCGGCAACAATCCGTGGATAGGAATCACGTTCGCGCACGGTGACTTGACCCTGGACCGAGAAGAGTTGACAGAAACCTGACAGTATTGGCCAAGCTCTGCGGTTGTCTGAGGATGGATTCTACCAGTAAGTGTCACTTTCAATCCAGATTTGTTGGAGTTACAGCCTAATCATGAATATTTTAGAAGGGCCTTTCTCTCTTAAGAAAGTGGCTGCTAAGTAATTCATTCTTCAGCGAGGCGCCGAGCCACTTTCTTCCGGAATTTTCAAAACCAGTCAAGAGAGTCGCATGTTTTCCTGGACCGGACGGTGGGGGCTAGACCCTCCCCGGGTCCAGCAGTTCCAGAGGTTGAATGATCGAAGTTGGAGGGTGGACAGGAAGGACAATCAACTCGGCAATCCCGAGAGGGAGGCAGCAGGTCACGGTGCAAAATCAGTTGCTCGGGCCCTGCACAGCAAACTACTAGAAGCTATTTCAAAACCCTCCGTAAGACGATCATGAAGCAGGCGATGTGAAAAAATCCACGATAGATCGTCAACGACCGATCATAGCGCACTGTCAGTCGCCGGTAGTTGCCGAGCCAGGAGAAGGTGCGCTCGACGATCCAGCGCCGCCGGTAGCGCCGCAGCGCTCGGCCATCTTGCGTAGGCGGTTTGCGCCGACCTTTGCGGTGTGGAACGATCGGTTCGATCCCGCGGCGACGCAGTTGTTTACGCAGCCCATCGCTATCGTAGCCACGGTCCATGATCACGCGCTCGGGTTTTTGTCGCGGTCTTCCCGGGCGATGCCAACGTCTTACGCGGATCGCGGCGAGGGTCGTCTCCGCGAGCTTGACTTCCGCCGGGGATGCAGAGTGAAGGTGGTCTCCCAAAGGAACACCCGCGCCGTCGACCACCACCATCCACTTCGTCCCCTTGCCCCGCTTGGTTTTTCCGACTGCGTCGCCCCCTTTTTGGCTGGAGCGAAACTGCCGTCCAGGAACGATTCACTCCATTTTAGTTGCTGTCGTTCGTTCAACTCGCTGAGAAACGCGCGCCAGATTTCCAGCCAAACTTCTTGCTCCTCCCAGTCCCGCAAGCGCCGCCAGCACGTCGCTGGTGAGGGGAACTCTTCGGGCAAATCACACCAGCGAGCCCCGCTACGCAAGATCCACAAAATGCCTTCCAGCACGTTGCGGTCGTCCTTCGGGGGCCGTCCACCCTTCGGACGCTTGGGCCGTTTCGGGAGCAAGGGCCGGATCATTTCCCACTGGGCGTCGGTCAGCAGTCGACCGTATCGCGCCATCGGTCCTCCCTCGGCGCTGCTGCCATTGCTTATCGCTTATTTCGGGAGAACCAACTACTGTAAAATCACAGCCCTGTACCCGGTTTTGAAACAGCTTCTAGGCTCTGGACGCCGCTTAATCTATTCTTTACGACGTGGCTTGATAGGTTTTGGCTTCCGTCAATCGCTGGTACACGAATTGCGGCGAGAGTCGGGATGCCAGTCGCAAGTGAAAACATTTTCCGAAAGCAATCCTTCCGCTGTACTTGACCAGCGAGGGGGTGCGATTGCGAAAATATCGAAAGGCGAGAGAACACGGCACGTAGATTGATTCCTGTACGCATTCCCGAATTGCGCGGCAAACTACTTACAAAGGAGCGTTTTCATGAAGTTTTCCACGATGGGCCGAATTGCAGCGAGTCTTTTCCTGGCATTGTTCTGCGCTTGTTTTTTGTCGCGCTCCTATGCCCGGCCGAAGCCGGCAGCGTCCGGCTACCATTTGCTTAAGACGATTTCATTGCCCCCGGCAGCCGGCGGCGGCGAGTATTACGATTACATAACGGTGGACGCGGCGGCACGGCGCGTTTTCGTATCGCACGGTACAGAGGTCGTAGTTCTCAATGCCGACGATTACACCGTGGTTGGCAAAATCGAAGGACTGACGCGCTCACACGGAGTTGCCGTGGCCAGGGACCTGGGGAAAGGGTATATCACAGACGGTGACGGCAAACCCGGCTCCACCGTTCAAGAAGTGGTTATTTTCGATTTGAAGACCTTGAAGGTCACGGGAAAGGTGAAGACCGGCCAGCTGGACACGGATGCAATCATCTACGAGCCGGTGACCAAGCACATTCTTACTTTCAACGGCGACAGCCACAATACAACCGTCATTGATACTGCGAAAGAAACCGTGATTACGAATATTGACTTGGTCGGGAAGGTAGAATTCCCGGCCGTCGATGGCAAGGGCATGGTCTACGACAACAATCCGGAAAAAAATGATGTGGTCGCGATCGACGCGCGCACGAATGCCATCAAAGCGCGCTGGCCGACGGCGCCGGCAGGGAGTCCGACTTCCATGGCGATAGACCAAAAGAACCGGCGACTGTTTTCCGCGGGACGCGGTCCGCAGTTTGTGATCATGATGGACGCCGACACAGGAAAAGTGATCCAGTCGTATCCAATTTCGGCCGGAGTGGATGCGAACGCTTATGACCCTGCCACAGGCATGCTGTTCGTGGCGACGCGCGAAGGCATGATGCACATTTATCACGAAGATTCACCCGACAAGCTCAGCGAGGTCGAGGCGATCAAGACGGAGTACGGCGCCAAAACGTTGCAGGTTGATCCGAAAACCCACAATGTTTTTCTGACCACCTCGGATTTCAATCCGCCGCCCGCTCCAACGGAAAAACAGCCCCACCCGCTGGCAACAGCCAAGCCGGGAAATTTCAGAGTGCTGGTGTACGGGAAATAATTGCAGGAGCAAAAGCTGGGATAACGTCAAGTCCCCTCGGTTCTCCGGCGAGGGCGAAAATGCAAAATCATCCGCCCGCGTCAGCCCCGACCCGGCTGACGTGGGCGGTGTCGTCTGGTGGACAAAGCCTCGAACAGTTTTCTTATTCTTCGTGGTCTTGCAAAGTCCAAATCACAAACAGATTTACACTATCATCCACCGCGGCAAGCCTGGCTTTTCTCCCCAGCCTCTCCACGGCCAGTCCGAAGGACCCGCCGGGAGTCGGATCAAGAGAAATCTCTTTCACGAACTCGCCTTCCACGGTGAACTCGACAAGTTCACTCGGCTGCGCCGGGTCAATATTAATGTTATCGTTGTTGGTGACGAGCAGGTTCCCGTTTGGCGCCATCGCCAATCCCAGGGCGCCGTGAAGATGCTTCGCGTCTTGGTAAATGAGCGTGCCGATACCTCCGTCGGTAGTGCGGTCGCCCGCGTCGTGAACCGCATAGACGGCGTTATCCTTGGTAGACGCCACGTAAAGAACATCTTTCTCTTGGTCATAGACCAGGCCGGTGGGCGCATCCACGAATGTGACATTGTCGCAAACGTGCTGATAACCGGAAGCAATTACTGTGGGATTGTTGAAGGTGACGCCGGAGGAACTGACATCCAATTCATAGCGCACAATCTGCCCCGACTTGGCGTTGGCCACGAAATATTTTGCCTTGCTGCCCCTGTCAAACAGCGCGGAATCCCAAGGACCCTGAACTGAAATATCCGTGTATGCCGACACGAAATTCCCGCCCTTGTCGATCACAATGATGGATCCCGGCCCTGCGTCCTTGCAAAAGCCAGTGGCTGACGGGAAATTACCGACCAGGACAAATCCCCCGCGCAGAATGTTTAGCGCGGTCGTGAGACCAGTCGGAGTTTTACTTAGAAAAAATAGCGTCAACGGCCCGTTGGGCGGCACATCGACGATAGTGGTACCGGTACCCTGGAGATTCCCCCCTGTCATGGTAGGAGCGTTGTTGAAATTCGACACCAGGACATCGCCGGGACTTACCTTCCCGCCCGCGGGGAAATTGCGGGGCACGAAAGCCACGCCGTACGGATTTCCATCCCCGTTGGAAGGCACGGTCGATACAACTCGGGTTGGACCGGGAAGGAACGGATGTTCGTCATCATCCGCCAGCAATACGGCGGTGCAAAGCAGGCTGCAAACGATGGCCGCGGCAAATACCTGCCACAGGCCGAACATTTTTCCACAAGCGAAAAATTGTGAGTCCGTGATTCGTTTTATCTGGGCGTTTTCGCGATTCATTTTGACTCCCCTCTCGTAGGAGCGCCGGTCATGCAGACTTCGGCGCATTATTTTTTGGGTGGGGACTATTTCCCAACTATCGAACTAAGGTGCAACGTTCGAAGGGGTGAGGCTACGCAAGAGCTATGAATGGCGTGTCACAGAAAAATCTGAGAAATGTCAAAGAATTGTAAACAATAGCGGATGCTGGCGAGCGCCTACTACATGACAAAGTGATTACATAAGGTTCCGGGATCGATGCCAGCTTCTACGGCACCGGAAGAAATTGCAGCGTGTAGGCCGTGGTGGGATCGAATGGTTTGTCGATGACTTTCAAATCCACGAGCTGTTCGTACATCGTGGCCCAGCGTTTTGGATCCATTTGGCCGAGCTGCGCGCCGCTCGGATCCTCTCCCGCGACGAAATGGCCGTCCCGCAATCGCTGCCACGTAAATTGCATCCACTCGGCATTGAGCGCGGGGTTGAGTTTGGCGATCATGGCGTGGGCGGCGGCCGGATCGTTCAGATAATCCTTCCATCCCTTCAGGGATGCGCGGACGAACTTGACGACAATTTCGGGATGCTGCCGGAGGTAACCTCTCGTTGTGTACATCACGCGGTAGGGGCTGTATCCGGCATCGCTGACCAGGAGAACGCGCGTCTCAACGCCGGCCTGGTGGGCAAAAAAAGGCTCCGACGTCGCAAAAGCCTGCTGGATATACTGCGGATCCGCGACAAAATTGGCTACATTCATCATCGCCGGAACGACGTGAACATTGTCCAGTTTGAAGCGCTTGACCACGAATTCAAACCATGTGGATTCGCCAACCTTGATGGCCACGGAATGGCCGTTCAGATCGGAGAACGAGTGGATCGGCGAGTCTTTTCGCACCATGATGCCTTGCGGATCGTGCTGCATCGTGGCGGCTACCGCGACGAGCGTTTGTCCTTGCGCATTCGATTCGAGAACCTTGTCCGAAGATCCCATGCCAAACTGCGCGCTCCCGGCGGAGACCTGCTTCTCAACCGAGATGTACGGGCCGCCGGGAACGATCGTCACGTCCAGTCCTTCGTCCTGGTAATATCCCTTCGCCAGGGCGGTATAGAAGCCTCCGTGCTCGGGTTGAGGATACCAATCCGCCTGGAAGATTATTTTTGTAAGACCGTTATCGGAGGCAGAGTGCCGGCATCCCAGCAGGGAGAGGCCGGCGAAAATCAAGACGCACGAATTGCGGAAAAAACATTTGGCCATTTCGGCTGATCCATTCCAGAGTCTGGGAAGCAGAATAACACGCGGCCTTTCGCGGAAAGCGGCCGAATCGTTCTCATGCAAAAAATGAATAAAGGCCCGAGGCGAGCCGGGTCCGCATTGTGATAAATTGCGGCATGGCTTTGTCCGCTTCTGCAAGGTCGCGCGTCACGGCGATGGACGAAGGGCGCATGCGGGAGATTTTCGAGTTCACCGCGCGCTCCCTGAAGACCGCGCGCCCGGTGCCTTTCGGCGCGCTGATTGTCAACACGCGCACGGGCGAGCGGCTGATGCGCGCGACCAACGCGGTTATGCGCGAAAGCGATCCGAGCGCCCATGCCGAAACACGCACCGTCCGGCTGGCCTGCAAAAAACTGAAACGTCCCTCCCTGGCCGGGTTTACGATGTACTCCACTTGCGAGCCGTGCCCCATGTGCATGGCCAATGCTCTGTGGGCCGGGCTCGACCGCGTGGTTTTTGGAGCGACGATCGAGGATGCCAACCGCTTCGTCCTGCAAATTCATATTTCCGCGCGGGAAGTCGCACGGCGTTCGGACATGGCTTGCATCGTGGACGGTCCGGTATTGCGCGAATTGTGCAACTCGCTGTTCACGCACCCGAACATGCAAAAGGCTTTTCGGGCCTGGAGCACGAGCAAGGACAAGTCCGGCAAATCCTGAATCTTGACGCGAGCCGATTTCTATGGACCCGAAGCACATTGCCGAACTTCGTTCGCTGGCCGGCGATCCCTCTCGCGTCATATTGAATCCGCAAATTGTCGAGCAGCTCTCACGCGACTTCTACTGGTATTCGCCCGTGCTTCGCAACCAACTCGACGGCAAGGTGGGCGACGTCGTGGTGCAGCCGCTTGGCGCGCCCGAAATTCAAAAAATTCTGCGCTACTGTTACTTGAACAATCTTCCTGTGACCGCGCGCGGCGCAGGCACGGGCAATTACGGCCAGGCGGTACCGCTCGAAGGCGGCGTGGTCCTGGACCTCAGCCGCATGGATCGCATCGAGGAAATTCAAGTGGAGGGCGTGGCCGTTTGCCAGCCGGGAGCGCGCCTGGGAGACCTGGAGAATGAAGCGCGCAAGGCGGGTTGGGAACTGCGCTGCTATCCTTCGACGATTATCAAGGCGTCCGTCGGCGGATTTCTTGGCGGCGGCTCGGGAGGAATTGGCACGGTCGCTCACGGGAACCTTCGCGATTTTCAAACGGTGCGCGCCATCGAAGTCGTCACGATGGAATCAGAGCCGCGCGTGGTTCTCCACGAAGGCGAAGCAGTCCACGAAATTCTCCATGCCTGGGGCACCAACGGCATCATCACTCGCATTTGGCTCGCGTTAACACCGGCCGTGGAATGGTCTCAGTGTATCGCGGCGTTTGGCACCTTCGGCGCTGCCTTCGACTTCAGCGAGAAAATTGCCACTGGCGACGCGTGGATCAAACGGCTGGTGACTGTTTTCGAGTGGCCGATTCCGTCTTTCTTC
This sequence comes from uncultured Acidobacteriota bacterium, assembly GCA_963813185.1. Lineage (GTDB taxonomy): Bacteria > Acidobacteriota > Terriglobia > Acidiferrales > UBA7541 > Palsa-360. The sequence goes on along the minus strand of CAWEYA010000010.1, from coordinate 155,473 downwards.
ACGCCGATTCTGCAATACGCGCCGGAAGGCAAGACGATGATTTTTTTTATGATCGCTTCCCACCAGCTTGCCGAACTGGAAACCGCCGCGCGGGCCGCCGGCGGAATCGTGACTCAAAGCGGGGCGTATCCCGGCCTCAACGCGAGGCCGCTGCTTTCCGATTACACCTGGAATCACACGACGCTGTGGGCGATCAGATCGGACGAAGCCTATACTTACTTGCAATGCGGCTTCAGCCCCGATACTGCCCGCGAACAGATGCGGCAATTGCGCGAGCGGTTCGGAATGGAAATTTTATTTCATATGGAATTCATGAAAGGCGGCGATGGGCGCGTGTTTCCCGGCGCGATTCCTGTCGTGTACTACACTACGGAGGAACGCCTGAACGACATGATCGATTTCTGCCGCGCCATTGGAGTGTGGGTGGCCAATCCGCACGTGAACAATGTGGAGGGAGGCGGGCGGTATCGCCCCGACAACGTGCAACTTCTCGCCAAATTGCGCTACGACCCCAAAGGTTTGCTCAATCCGGGTAAGATGATCACGTTTCATTCGGAATCCGCGACGGCGGGAGCAACCACGAAATGAAAACCTGGATCCCGGACGCGCGCAACTTCGCCTATTTGAATTGGAAGCAAGTGGACGCGCTTCCGCGCGAGTCCACGCTTCTGGTGCTTCCCACCGCGGCCATCGAACAGCATGGGCACCATTTGCCTCTGGCAACCGACACGCTGATCAACAATCTGCTGCTCGGGCACGCGCTCGGCAAATTGCAGCGCGATTTGCCTGTGTACGCGCTGCCACCCGTGCATTACGGCAAGAGCAACGAGCACATCGGGTTCCCGGGAACACTTTCGCTCAGCGCCAACACATTCATGGCCGTCTTGCGCGATCTCGGATCCAGCTTGTCCAAGGCCGGCTTCCGCAAACTCGTTCTCTACAACACACACGGCGGGAATACTTCACTGATTGATGTCATGTCCCGCGACCTGCGCGCGGAATTCGGCCTCAGAACTTTCGCGCTGCACGGCTCCGGTGGAATTTCGTTCGAAGGCCTCGACCCTCAGGAACGCGCCTACGGATTCCACGCGGGTGAAGTCGAAACCTCTTTCCTGCTGGCGAGCGTGCCGGAGTTGGTGGATCGCTCCGCATACACCGCCAACTACATCGCGGACATTTCCAAACCGGTCACGCTGCTGCCGGAAAATGCCCCCGCCACTTTTGCGTGGCTCACGCGCGATATCGCGTCAAGCGGGGTGATGGGCGACCCGCGCCCTGCTACTGCGGAAAAGGGCGCGCGCTGGTTGGAACAGGCGGCCACGCGGCTGGCCGCTGTGCTCGAAGAAATGGCTCGCTATCCGGATGCGCGCACGCCATGAGCCCGTCTGGATGGATCGATTGCGGCGACGGCGTCCGCCTGGAACGTGGCGTCCGCGCCCGCATGCGCGACGGCGTGGAACTGGTTTCGGATCACTACTATCCTCCCGGCCCAAGCCCGCAACCGACACTCCTGATGCGCCAGCCTTACGGGCGCGACATTGCCTCCACCGTTGTCTTCGCCCATCCGATTTGGTTTGCGCGCCATGGATACAACGTCGTCATTCAAGACGTTCGCGGCCGCGGCGATTCCGATGGCGAGTTCTACCCTTTTCGCCATGAAGGCGCCGACGGCGCCGAAACCATTGCGTGGCTGCGTACTCGGCCCGAATCCAACGGCCGCATCGGAATGTACGGTTTCTCTTACCAGGGCATGACGCAACTCCTGGCTGCGGCTGAACAGCCCGAGGGCTTGCTATGCATCTCGCCCGGAATGACGGCTGGCGACTTGTATCACGGCTGGTTTTATCACGGCGGGGCCCTGCGCCTCGCGTCTACGCTCGGTTGGGGATTGCAATTATTGAAGGTGGACGCGCGGCGGAAAAAGCTGCGCGAAGCAAGCGACAGGCTCGAACAAGCCTGGGCACAACTCGCATCGCAAACGAGCGTGCTGCCCCTAAGCGCGCATCCCGCCTTGCACGGCGAAGGCCTTCCCTCCTACGCGCTGGACTGGCTCGACCACGATGCCCCCGGCGATTACTGGAGCGCGCTCGACGTCAGCCTACGGTTTGAAAAAATCCGCGTTCCTGCGCTGCACATCTCGGGGTGGTATGACATGTTTCTCCGCGGCAGCGTCGTTGGCTTTGTCGCCCTAAGCAAATCCGCGGGCAGCGATTTTGCGCGTGAACACCAATACCTGCTGGCCGGCCCCTGGGTCCATATTCCTTGGGGAGACCGGATCGGGACGGCGGACTTTGGCCCCGAGGCACTCATCGACACGAATACGATTCTGCTGCGCTGGTTCGATCATTGGTTAAAAGATTCCGGAACCTATAAGGGAGAGCCGCGCGTTCGCCATTTTGTGCTGGGCGAAAATCGCTGGCGCGAATCGGCAAGTTTTCCCACCGAGGGAAACTACGCCCTTTTTCTTCACAGCGAGGGCAGAGCGAACTCGCGCAAAGGGAATGGAACACTCACCATCGTCAGCCCAACTGCAGATGAGCCGCGCGATATTTTTATAAACGATCCTGATGTGCCCGTCATCGCTCCCGGAGGGCCGGCCGCGGCGGTAGGCCAGTTCGATCAAGCCACATTGGAACTGGGAAATAACTTGTTGGTTTATTCGACGGAGTCGCTTGAAAATCCGTTGTGGATTTTCGGCATTCCTCGCGTCGTTCTTTATTGCTCCACTTCTCTGGAGAACGCGGACTTCACCGCAAAACTTGTACGCGCCAGGCCCAACGGGGCGGCGGAATTCATTTGCATCGGAATCGCGCGGTCCAGCCGCCTCTTTGCAAAAACGGAATACGCAGCGGACAAGATTCACCGCTGGGATTTTCCGCTTGAGCCTACTTCGTGCCGCTTTGAAAAGGGCGACCGCATCCGGCTCGAAATCTCTGGCAGCGCCTTCCCGCTTTACGACCGAAACCCGGGGAGCGATGTCCCTGCCTGCCGGGCGACTTCCTGGGATTGGCGGCGGTCGACACAATTCGTATTCCACGGACGAGAGTGCCCTTCCGCTCTTTATCTTCCAGCGTCCGAGGCGCCGGAATGAACGCCAACGTGGGCGTCCCGGAAATCGAGATCGCGGGCGTCACAAAGCAGTACGGAAACGCTCACGCGGTTTTGCAATCGATCGACCTGGCCGTTGCCAAGCAGGAATTCGTCAGCATCATCGGCCCCTCCGGTTGCGGAAAATCCACGATTCTCAAATTGATCGCCGGCCTGGCCGTCCCGACAAGCGGGACGATACGCGTCGATGGGATGCCGCCGCTGAACGCCAGGGAAACCATTTCCTTCGTCTTCCAGGACGCGACCTTGCTTCCCTGGCGCACCGTGAAACAAAATATCGGACTCGGCCTGGAGCTGGAGCACGCGCCGAACGCCCGGCGCGAAAAAGAGATTGCTTCACTGCTCAAACTCGTGGGGCTCAATCATGTGGCCAAGTCCTACCCGCGCGAGTTGTCTGGAGGAATGAAGATGCGCGTCTCCATCGCGCGGGCGCTGGCGACGAATCCGCGGCTGATGCTTCTGGACGAACCGTTTGCGGCGCTCGATGAAATGTCCCGCGATCGCCTGAATGAAGAGATCCTGCGGCTGCGCGCGGAGCAAAATTGGACGGCGGTCTTCGTGACCCACTCTGTTTCCGAAGCCGTGTTTCTTTCCGACCGGATTGTGGTGTTGGCACCAAATCCGGGGCGAATCCACGCGGAGTTTCCAGTGCAGCTGCCAATGCCACGCGCGTCCGCGATCCGCAATTCGCCGGAGTTCGACGCGATCGTCGCGCGCGTATCGCACACTTTGCGGGAGACGCTTCGCCAATGAAGCAGCGCGCCATCACGGTGCTGAACGCGCTCGCCGTTTTCGCGGCGCTCGTGGCGCTCTGGCAGCTGATCTTGTGGGTATTTCACGTGCCGCCCTTCATGCTGCCTTCGCCCTGGGCAGTGGCGCTGGCTGTGGGCGCTCGCCTCCCTTCCTTGCTGAACTCCCTCGCCATCACCGCGGAAGAATCCGCCGGCGGACTCGTGGCCAGCATCGCGGTTGGCGTACTGGTGGCGCTGTTCTTCGCCCAATCCCGCTGGGTGCGCAAGATGCTTTACCCGTACACGCTGCTCTTGCAAACCGTGCCCATAATCGCCGTCGCTCCTTTGATCTTGATGTGGGTAGGAGCGGGAATCCCCGCGGTGACGCTGATCGCGTTCATCATTTCACTCGCGCCGATTATCGCGAACACCACGGCGGGCCTCATCAGCGTCGATGAAAATCTGGTGAATCTTTTCCTGATGCACAACGCCTCGCGCCGTCAGTTGCTCTTCAAGTTGCGCTTGCCCCACGCAGTCCCGGATCTTTTTGTTGGCATCCGTGTCGCCAGCGGGATTGCGGTGATCGGAGCGATTACCGGCGAACTCTTCGCCGGCTCGAGCCGCGTCGGAGAGGGCGGCCTGGGCTATTCGATCCTGTATGCTTCGACGCAATTGCAGACCGATTATTTATTTGCGCTGGTGCTTGCCGCGACCGTGCTGGGCTTCGGCTTCCTGTTTCTGGTAATGTTTTTGGAATGGTATTTTCTGAACCGCTGGCACGAATCGGCCCGCGCCCCGGAAGCAGAATGACGGCGCATGGCGACGGGGCCGAGTGACGCGGCAGAATTTCGCGAGGTGAACGCACATGCTGCGACTCGAGTCTGAAACTGGATGGTGGCTGGTCACGCACCCCGACCACGCGCGGCTTGCGGGAGCTTTTGCCGGGCGCTGGGGCAACGATCTTTTTCCGGCGCCGGAACCGCGCGAACACGTCTTACGCGGGATCACCCGCCACGACGACGGTTGGGCCGCGCGCGATGCCGTTCCGCAAATCACGAGGCAAGGCAAGCCCAGCGCGTTCTCGACAGAATTGGTCGGCAAATATTCAGGCTTCGAGGAAATCGACCTCGTGGATTATTTGGCGGTGCGCGAGCGCGCGGTCCGCGAGATCGCGGCGGAAGACCCCTATGCCGCGCTCCTCATATCCATGCACACTTACAGCCTGCTGAACGATCACGCCGACCGGTCAACCATTTTGCCGGAGCAATTGCCGCTGTTTGAGAAATTCCTGGAAGGCCAGAAGGCGCTGCAAGATTCCTGGCGCAAGCAAATCGCGTCGAGCCCGAAATGGAAGCCGGAACACAAGAATGATAATGTAATTTTAGATCACTTTCGCTTGCTGCAGGCCAACGACTATCTCTCTCTGCTCACCTGCGTGGATTTTCAAAAACCGGTGAATTTACTGCATGCGCTGCCAACCCGCCAGGGCAAGCACGTCCCCATCCAGGCGCGCTCGGTTGGCGCCCGCCACTTTGTTTTGGATCCCTATCCGTTCGCCGAGCCGTCCCTCCGTTTTCAATTTCCCGCGCGGCATGCCAAGGGAAAGCTTTTTTCTTCGGCAAAAGAATTGCAGGACGCTTTCGCGGCGGCGCCCGTGGAAATGCTTTCGGTCTCCGTAAGCGCGGAATAGTAGGACAGGCTTCAGCCTGTCTGGTTTTGGTCCTCGCACGGACGCAGCGGAGACAGATTGAAGCCTGTCCTACTTAAGAACCGAGACATGCGCGGAAACAATCCGCCAGCCCTCGGGAAAACGCACCCACACCTGGCTTTGCCGCCCCGAAATTATGTTTCCATCCACCGCGCGCTCAAATTCCAGCGTGATGCTGGCGAAATCGCGGCCGAATGTGACGATGTCCAGCCGCATCGCGGTCCGCGCCAGATTCGCGGGCGAGCGGCCTTTGCGGAATGCGTCGATCTGTTCGATCCCGTACAAATTTTCGCCGACTCCGAAACGCATCGCATGGGGCGATGCCCAGAACATTCGAGTCAGCGTCTCCGCATCGTTGGCCATGAGCGCAGCTTCGTATTTTGGATAGAGTGATTGCAGCTCGGCGATGATTTCAGGATCGTTGATTCGCATGTAGGATCCGTATGAGTGGCACAGGCTTCAGCCTGTGGGCTTTTAGCGTGTGAACAATCAAAACCACACAGGCTGAAGCCTGTGCCACCAAATCAGAAAAGCTTCCTTGCAGGCAGAATCTGCTTCGAGATCGCCGCCGATACCGTGAAGATCGGCTCGTTCACAACCTGGCTCAGCCGCAGATTCATCGCCACGCTGCACAAGAGGTAAGCGTGAACCGCGCTGAAGCCCCAGCGATCGGCCAGCAAATCGATCATGCGTGAAGTCGCCGCGCGAGCCGCGCCCACGGCATCGCTCGACGATTCGACGACAACCCATTCGCCACCCACCGCATCGGATTCCAGTTTCCGCGCCGCGGGAGTTTCAATCATCGGTCCGGGAAGCGCGCGCTTTTTGTGCACCTCGAAGCGCAAAGTCACATCGGCAGGGCATTCAATTCCGTTAATGCTGACTTCCCCGTCGCCCTGGGCGGCGTGCGCATCGCCCGCAGAAAAAAGCGCGCCGCGATTGAGCACCGGCAAATAAAGCGTAGCGCCGGTGCACAGCTGGCGCACATCCATGTTGCCGCCGAATATGCCCGGCGGCCGCGTGCGAAATTCGCCGTCCTCCGCGGGCGCCACGCCCATCACGCCGCAGAACGGCCGCAAGGGCACGACGGCAGGCGCAATCGACTTGCTCACCTCTCCCTCCAGCTTCCAGACGAAAAAAAATGGCTCCGCGAAGCGTTGCTTCAGAAAACCAAGGCCGCTCACCACGCTGGCCCAGCCCCAGCCTTTGTGCGCGACTTTCAGAACGTCGACCTGAAGAACGTCCCCCGGCTCTGCCGCCTCGACAAAAATCGGTCCAGTGAGCGCGTGAATGCGGTCGCGGTCAATTTTTAAATAATCGGCGAGCGTCGTGGACGGCCCGACTTGCGCGCCGCTCGAATCCACGCATTCCAGGTGAACGGTGTCTCCAGAGGCGACCCGAAGGCGCGGCTTCAGCGCGCGGTTCCATCGGGAATGTGTGGGTTCGGCACTGAGAGAATATTCGGCCATGGGCCTTCCTATACCTCCACCGTCATTTGCAATTCGACCAGTGCGTTGCGCGGCAACGCCGGAACGCCGATCGCCGCGCGTACATGCCGCCCCGCGTCTCCAAAAATTTCGACAAAAAGATCAGACGCGCCGTTGATCACCTTGGGCGAATCCGGAAATCCGGGAACGGCATTCACGTACCCATTTACTGTCACAATGTTCTTCACCTTGTCGAGCGAGCCGAGGTGAGCCGTCAGAACAGCCAATTGAATCAGCGCGCACGCGCGCGCTGCAGCATACCCTTCGTGAATCGTCCGCCCCGCGCCTGCGGTTCCGCTAATCACCTCGCCGGCGCGAATGGAAATTACGCCGGCCAGATACACAATTTGCCCGACTGTCTTGGCCGGAACATAGTTCCCACCGGACTGAGGCAATGCCGGAAGAATGATGCCAAGCTCTTTGAGGCGCGCGTCGATCCCCGCAGCCATAAATGCCGGCGACCTCCATCAAAAAAGAATCGCGACAGTTTAACATATACATTCGCTCGCGAGATTTCCGCTTGCCTCTTGGCAAGTGTAAGCTACGATGTGCCATGCGGCCCTCTTGGACCAGGCTCCTTGCCGTCCCGGCGCTCCTCCTCGTCACAGTAAGTTCGCAATCTTTTCCTGGATTGCACGAAAAGAGGCAGTTTCCCTCGGACCTCGAACTGAGCGGCGCGCTCGCGGGCTTACCGCCCGAAGCGACGCGCTACATCACTCGCGAGGAACCCTTGGCCATGCCCCAAGTGAGTTTCACCGTAACGGACGACACGAACTTCACGGGTCCGGTCAGGATTCGTGGAGTGAAGCTGGAAGATCTGGCGCGCGCGCTCGGCTCCAATTCGACTTCGGACATGGTCATCGCGATCTGCGATGACGGCTATCTAGCGCCCTATCCGCGCGCCTACCTTGAGGCGCATCATCCCGTGTTGGTGCTCGAAGTGAATGGCGCGCCGCCTGCCGGCTGGCCCAAAGCAGCGGATGATCACACTTCCGAGATGGGGCCCTACATGATTTCGAACTCCAAATTCACGCCCAGTTTCAAGATTCTGTCACACGCCGACGAGGCGCAGATTCCGTGGGGCGTTGTGCAGCTCGAATTTCGCGACGAAAAAACGGTCTTCGGCATGATCGCTCCGCGCGGGCCGCACGCGCAGGACCGAGAAGCGCAGAACGGCTTGCGCATCGCGGAGCAGAATTGTTTTCGCTGCCATAACGCGGGACGCGAGGGAGGACGGAAATCAGGCCGTTCGTGGGAGTTCCTGGGGACGCTTGCAGCGTCATCGCCCAAAGATTTCGCCGCCTACATTCGCCCGCCACAGGCGAAGTATCCGCAGGCGCAGATGCCCGGCAATCCGCGCTACGATGACGCCACGCTGGCCGCCCTCACCGCCTACTTCCGGACATTCTCAAACCCGGCAAAGCCATGACCCTTCGCGCAACCAAATTGTTACTTGTGTTCGGCGTGGCCGTTTTTTATACCCTGGTAGTCTTCAACAACATCACGGATTACGACTCCGACTACGAATTCGTGCGGCACGTATTGATGATGGACTCCACATTTCCGGGGAATAACGGGATGTGGCGCGCCATCCACTCGCCGCTGCTGCATACCGCTTTCTACTTTTCGATCATCGCGTGGGAAGCAATAACGATGCTTTTGGTCTGGTGGGGCGGATTCCGCATGGCCCAGGCGCTGCGTGGAACGGCCGCGGCGTATCATCGCGCCAAACGAGTTTCCATCGCGGGCCTGACCCTCAGCCTGCTGATGTGGCTGGTCGCGTTTCTGTCCATTGGAGGGGAGTGGTTCCTCATGTGGCAATCAAAAGTGTGGAATGGTCAGGAAGAGGCGTTCCGAATGTTCACGGTCGTGGGAATCGTGCTGCTGATCGTCGTGCAGCCGGACACAGACGATCCATCTTGATGCGGAATATGGGGGCGTGAAATGAAACGGGCATCTCCGAGCTGGGCTGCGCTATTTTTGGCATTGCTGGCTGGTCCAGGCGTGTCTGCCCTGGACGATCTTACCGCATCGATAAAGCAAATCCTGGATCACCGGGGCGATGATTTCGCCTCGATTCGCAAGGACCCGCACGGCTCTGGAGACGCGACCGCGTATGCATCCAGCGTGACTTTGCCCGGAGCCATGCCTTGCTACATCGCGCAGACCGCCAATCCGTATTATTCAAATGAGTGCGACGTCATGGAAACCAAAAATCGCACCACCCTCAACACGAAATACAAGCAGTATGTGAAAGCGATACGCGAGGCCTCTCCCGCATCCTGGACCAATTGGACGGAGCATTCCGGCAAGCCGATGGGCGAATCTACATACATCGGTCCCAACCGCTTGCATCCGGCCGCCGCAGTTCGTTGGGTTCTGGAAGGGATGAATATGGACTGGTACGACCTCTCCGTCACGTTTTACGCGGAGGGGTACACACTCCCAGAGACAAGATAACTCAACAAGGCCGGGGCTGGCGGAATCCTGCCGCCGGGCAATCGTTTAACGGAAAAGTAAGGCCCTGGGGCGCAGCCTGGCAATGTGAGCCCCGCCGCTCACGACGTCTTCGTCTTCACCATTTTTTTCGCCATGAACAGGAGCAGCCGCCGGTCCTCTTCGTCCGTCCGGCTGAGCAGTTGGCGGAACTTCGCCAGCGTCCGGGCGTCCTTGCCGGTATCGCCCCACACCAGAGCGCCTGCCGACCTGCGCTTCGGGAGCATGGGCAGTTTGGGCGGCTCTTCGCCATCGTAAAAAAGCTGGTAGAGAGGAACTTCCAGGGCGCGGGCGAATTTTTCCAGCGTTTCAACCGCCGGCACGGTATGGCCGTTTTCGACTCGAGAAATATAGCAGCGGAGCAGGCCCGTCCGCTTTTCAATTTCGCCTTGAGAGAATCTTTTCTGTTCCCGCAGAACTCGCAATCGGTCGCCGATAATCATGGTTGATAAAACCTCCGGGGTTGGAATATTCTCATATCAATAACCAAGTGGCTAATCAGAAGGACCAGGTACCAAAAGCATACATCAGAAGATTCATTCATCAAAATAGTTTCGCGCCGGCAACCGGGATCGGCGCGGAGCGGCATGTCACAGCAGATGTCGCCACCGCGGCGTGAGGATGCCTTTTAGCCGTTCAGGTTTTGAGCGCGCTCAGTACGCGCTGCGGCGTGAACGGAACCTGGCGCATGCGCGCGCCCGTGGCGTCAAAGATAGCGTTGGCGATAGCGGCCGTGACCGGAACGATGGAAGGCTCGCCTCCGCCCAGCGGCTGCATTTCCGGCCGGTCAATGAGCACGATCTCAACGTCCGGAATTTGCTCGAAGCGGATGACCGGGTAGCTGTCCCAGTCGAGATTCTTCTGGCCCGTCTTGTCGAACTTCACTTCTTCCAGGAGGGCCCGGCTCACCGCTTGCAATACGTTTCCTTCGATTTGGTTTTTCAGCCCATCGGGATTGACGATCAAGCCGCAATCGTGCCCCAGTGTAATTTTCTTTACGGTCACATCGCCGGTGGTCTTGTCGACTTCGATTTCCGCGACGGCCGCGGTCATGGTATTGGCGCGATTGGCCACGGCGATGCCTCTGCCCATGGCCTTGGTCCCCGTGGATGCGGGAGCGGGCGACGGGCGATCAGTCCAGCCGGCTTTCTTGGCGGTGGCGACAAGAATTTCGGAAATCCGCTTGTCGCTTGTGAGGTAGCGCAGCCGGAACTGCAACGGATCGGCGTGCTGATCCGCCGCGATTTCATCGATCGTGGATTCGCTTGCGAAGGCTCGACCGAGATCGCCCGGCGCGCGAAGATTGCTGGTTCGCAGGGGCCATTGGCCTTGCTGCACCCAGGGGATGTCCGCCGCCAGGACTTTCTGATTTTCGAACGTGTAGATCTGGCCTCCGCCTCCGGCGCCGTTCAAGAATCCCGCACCCGCCGGCTTCATGCCAATTTGGCTCGACGCCAGCATGGGATTCGCATCCGATTCAGACCACGGGAAACTCCGGTCCATGAAATCCCAGGCGATTACCTTGCCTTGCGCATCGACGCCCGCGCGGACGGTTTGCATTTGGGCGGGCCCTTTGGGATCCCAGGCGTGCTCATCCTCGCGCATCCATTGCACGCGGACCGGCTTGCCCACGGCGCGGGACATCAGGGCCGCGTCTTCGGCCACGTCATCGGTCTCCAGGCGCCCGTAGCTGCCCGAACCTTCGCGGTAGAGAAGGTGAACGTTTTTCGGCGGAATGTTCAACATCCTGGCAATGGAATCCCGCGTTCGAAACGGACCCTGCGTCCCGGTCCAGATCGTGGCTTTGTCTCCCCGGACATCCGCGAGGGCGCAGGGCGGACCCATCATTCCGTGCAATTGAAACGGCCAGTAATAAGTGGCCTCGTATTTCTTTTGCGCATTCGAGAGCGCGGCGTCCAGATTGCCGCGGTTGGTGACGACATTGTCCTTGAAGCTCTTGGTGTTCTTCAGATAATCGAATACTTCGTCCGGGCCGGAAGGCATTTTCAGCGTTGCCTCGGACCAAGTTACTTTCAGCGTCCGGGCCGCCTGAATCGCCGCCCACTCCGTCTCCGCCACCACGCCGACGAAGGTTCCCTCGCGCACAATTTTCACTACGCCCGGAATATTCTGGATCGAGCTTTCATCGATGCCCGCCGGCGCCGAAATGGACGTCGCCGGACGCACCACGCGCCCGTGAAGCATTCCCGGCACGCTGGCATCCTGCGAGTAGACGAACTCACCTGTGAATTTTTCCGGCAGATCCACGCGCGGAATCGATTTTCCGACAATCTTGTAATCCTTGGAGTTCTTGGCGGGAACTTCCGGGGCCACTTTCATGTCCCAGCCGATGCCGGCGGCGACGATTTTTATGTTGAAGCGCTTGCCGCCGAGGAGATCTCCGTAGGCGATCTTTCTGGCGGGGCTGCCGACCCCGCTGACCACGCCGTCGGTTACGGTAAGCTTGTCTACGGGCGAATCCAGACGCGCGGAGGCCAGCTTGAGCAACTCCTGGCGCGCCGCCGCGGAAGCCTGGCGCAGCTGCACGCCGCCGCGCTCGACGGTTCTGGCGGCTGCAGTTACTCCTTGGTCCACTGCCTTATCCGTATCTCCTGAATCCATGTACACTTTGTTAAAGGACACGTCGAGTTCCTCGGCCACTATCTGCGCCAGCGCGGTCACCACGCCCGTGCCGAGTTCGACCTTGCCCGTAAATACCGTGACCGTGCCATCCTTCGAGATGGCCAGCCAGGAATCGAGCACGGTCGGGTCCATGCCGTCGACGGAGAGGCCCTCGCCCTGGGCCAGCACTCTCGCGGCCGGCCCGAAGAAGCTGAAGCCCACGATCAGTACGCCTGTGCCCTTGAGAAGATCTCTGCGGGAGATGGATTTGGTTTCCATGTTCGCTCTCCTTCGTTAGGCTTTCACGCTTGCATTTGCGACGCGCTGGATCGCGCGGATGACCCGCAGGTGAGTGCCGCAGCGGCAGATGTAGCTGTTCAATGACCGCTTGATATCCGCGACCGTCGGATGAGGATTTTTGTCGAGCAAGGCCTTGGCGCCCATCACCATGCCGTTCATGCAGTAGCCGCACTGCGCCGCCTGCTCTTCCACGAACGCCGCCTGGATCGCGTGAGGATGAGCGACGCTCCCCAATCCCTCCAGCGTGGTGACGTTTTTATTTTCCGCCGCGGAAGCCGGAAGCATGCAGGAGCGCATGGTGCTGCCGTCCACGAGCACCGTGCACGCCCCGCATTGCCCCAGGCCGCAGCCAAACCGGGGGCCATGCAGCGACAGGTTATCGCGCAGGACGTACAGCAGCGGCGTGTTCGGATCCGCGTCGACCACTCTCGATTTGCCATTTACTTTCAGCGAGATTCGCGCCATGGTGAAATTCCTTTCTCGAAGGGCCGGTCAAAATCTCCCGGGCCCTTTTTGGCAATCCACAAGTTCCAACCTCGACATTACTAATTTGCCCATTAATATACACCGAATGGCGTTGGCTTGAAAATACCGCGCCGGCTTCAGGTAACGATTCGGGTTTGGACAAGAATTGAAAAAATTCTCTTACCATGGAAGAGGGGTTATCCTGATCGGCGTTAATCGTACTTGCCGAAGTGAAAGGGAACCTCTTGCGAGTCACCGGACCGAGTTTTCACGCCGCGGCTTTTCAACAGCCACCGATTCCCAGCCTGAAACAGGCCCCAGCGCTACGGCTCGAGCGAAGCCAGGTAGGCCGTGATCGCCAGAATGTCATCCTGAGTCAGATTCTGCACGACCGGGCGCATCAACTGGGTTCCCGGGCCGTTGCGCGTGTACTGCTGTATATCGTAGAGCTGGCGCGCGAGATAGCTGGGGGAACGTCCCGCGAGCGGCGGGAAATTGCCATTGCCCTTCAAACCCTCGCCATGGCATGCGGCGCACGCGACGGTCTTGCCCGCGCCGCCTCGAACAACCAAATCCTCGCCCCTCTTGATGCTGCCCATGGGAGCGTATGCAGTCCATCCGGACCTCGGGTTGCGATACTTCTCAGTAGCCTCGGGATCCACCGGCATTTCCAGGATTCGTTGACCTATAGGCTCGGTCTCTGATCCTTCTATGGGAACGTAAAAGCCTCCCACGTTCTTGACCTTCGGCACAGTTTCCACTTCAACCACTTTGATCCACGGTGTCATCTTCATGGATGCAAAGTACTCGGCGGCGGCATTTGCTTCATCATCGGTTATGCCGGAAGCGTTCCCGGCCATTGTAGCCGTGTTTCTCTTCCCGGGATCCGCGGTTCTTCGCGCGCCATTCTTGAAGTCGGCGAGTTGCTCCAAGATATAGCCGGCAGGCAGACCGGCGACGCCGGCGTTCTCAGGACGGCCTTTGCCGTTCGGGTAATGGCACAAACCGCAGCTGCCGATCCAGGGGTTCACGCCCGGAGATCGGCGGTGCGCCACGATGGTGGGCATCTGTGGATGGTCGCCCGGGAACCAGTCCACGGGGTTGCCGGTATCGCGAATCTGCTTCATGGTGAAGGACTGAGTGCTGCCCGGAATCTGTTTGACGTCGGCGTCATCCGTTGGCGCAGGCGGAGGGGTGGCGGGGGGATCCTGTACGGCGTACGCCCAAGCCAGTGGATGTGGCGGAGCAGTTTTATTTTGTTCCTGCCCTTGCGGAGACGGCGCTGCCATCGCCGCCGCGGAAAACAGAGCCATCACAGCAAACGAAGCGAGAACTTGCGGACGAAACCTATTCGCCATAAACGCCTCCAAAATCGCTCTGCGGTCCCTCTTCATAGCAAATTCAATCACGATTGCAGGCAAACTTCAAGCCGTGGAAACGGCCCAGTAGCCAGTTCTACTTCGCCGCAGCCCCAGCCGGTTTCACGAATTTTGCCGCCGCGACTGCCGCGTTCGGTTGCACAGCAGTTAGTTCCGTAGTCGATTGCCCGTCCACCCACGTCACTTGCCATTTAAAGGGCATCTTGACTCCGGAGACGGCGCGATAATCGGAATAATCAATATGCAGGGGGATCAAGCCCACCCTGGTATCAATAAAGCGCGTCTGCCGTAACAGCAGTCCAGACTGCTTGTCAAAAAATAACTTCACATGAGTTCCCCCGGCAGCGATCCCCTCCACAACTTGTGCGGGGCGATCGTCCACTGTGACAGGCGGAAAGCCGGCGTGCCATTTGGTTAAGGCTTGCTTTAGCATCGCGGGAAAGGAGAGCTCCGCGTCCAGCCTGGCGCCGTCAAGTTCTCCACCTGTAAGCAGGATCAGCGGCACCGGTCGGTCCGCCGCCGCGACCCAACCCTCATGGCCGTCGAAGGTTGTCGTATCGTCCCCCCCGGACAAATGATTGGTCATGGTCAGTTGATTCGGAGATTTGGCAAAAATTTCCGCCGGAACTTTGCGAAAATCCGTGTCGAACCCGGCGTAAGTTCCTTTCGCGGTGAAGCTATTCAGTTTGGACAGTTGCTGTGCTCCGCCGACGGCCTGAATAAACTTGTCAAGGATTTGCCCGGCCTCGGCAGAGGTGTCGGGAGTATTCGGAAGAACCTCAATTCGATCCGGATCATCCGGAGGCGGAGCCCCGTACTGCTCGGCCAGACTTGGCGTGACTTCGGGGCGCTGGACGCCGCGATGGCAGGTGTAACAGGTCACCAATCGCGTGGCGCCGAAGTCGGACCGGTTGATGAGGTTCTCCATCAGAACCATCCTGCGCGCCGTCTGTTTCAGCGGAGTGTCATCGGCATACCGCTTCCAGTCGCCGGCACTTTCCGTGACGTGGCAGTCCGTGCAGTTCATGCCTAGTGACGCGGCGAAGAAACCCATCGTCCCCATGAATTCGTTCACGGGAATTCCCCGGAGCACCTGGATGTTTTTGAAAGCATCTTCCGACATTTGCGGCTTTTGATCCGCGCCAGCCATGGCGGATTGGCTGCGTGCCCAGGGGGTCCACAGGAGGCACACGGCCATGGTTCCCACGGCAGAAAGGATCGCTCGCCTGGATTGAAACTTCATTTTGCCTCCTTCTCTCGCCGTGCTCCAGGAGTGCGGAGCCGTCCGGCGATCGAAGTTGATCGGAGCTTGCGCGGTCTCGTCCAAATCTTTCATTCGGCCGCACGTATTAATTTGGAGGGTCACTCCGGTTGGTTTGGCCCGCCGACACTATACGCTTAGCCGCTTCCGCACGCAATGGAAGTGTGCCTGCGCTTTGTAGTTGAATTGTTGGCGCCCTGTCAATCGCTTTTTGCAGGGCGCGCCTTTCCATTTGGCGCTCGACGGTTGCATCCGTGAGCAGTCTGGAAACGGATCAAACCCGACTCTTCGTTCGCGTACAGAATGAGGAATCATTTAACTGCGGTAGCTTCGATCTCGATGAGAAACTCGGGCCGCGCCAGGCGGGCCACCCCGAGCAGCGTGCTTGAGTGCCGGCATCCAGCTCCCGCGAGCCGCTCCAGGATCACATTGCGGTTCGCTAAAAATCCCTCCACATCGGTCGTGTAGAAATTCAATCGGACCACATCTGAAACGCCGAACCCCGCCGTGGTGAGCACCTGCTGGAGATTATCAATCGTGCGATTGAGTTGCCCGCGGAAGTCGCCGACGTGGACGGATTTGCCGTCTGCGTCGACGGGAACTTGTCCCGCACAATAGAGGACGCGCTGGCTTCCGGTCACTTCGTGTCCTTGTACAAATCCCAGAGCGTCCTGCCATTTCCACGGGTTGATGATTTTCCGCTCCAAATTTTCCTCCCCGGCCAAGCGATTGCCGCTTTGATTGAATATTCGGCCGCGGACAAGGCAGATTCTGCATGGGCTACCCTACCGCTTGCCGTCCACCCCGGCAGTTGTCAACAATTTGTCACCGAGTTGCTTCTGTACCGGGCTCCCGAAGTATACTCTCTGGGCTAGGTACAACCCATGGAAACGGTTCTGATCATTGAAGACAGCCGCCCGATGCAGCGGACGCTCCAGCGCCTGTTCGAGTCCGACTCGCTGGAGGTACGGATCGCCTCGGATGGAGTAGGGGGTCTCGAGAGTTTCCGCCAGGAGCCTCCCAATGTGGTGGTCCTGGACTTGAAGCTGCCCGGGCTTTCCGGCAAGGAGCTTTGCAGATCTTTCAAGTCGGAGATGCCCTCGGTGCCGATTGTGGTCTTGAGCGCCAATGCCGACGTTGACGACAAAGTGGTGCTTCTCGAATTGGGAGCGGATGACTACATCACCAAGCCGTTCAGCCCCAAGGAACTGCTCGCGCGCGTGCGCCGAGCGATGCGGCGCAATGTGCCGAAGTCACAAGCCGGGGCGAGCGCCGAAGCGGCTTCCCCTCACGATGTGTTGACCTTTGGCGAGGTGGAAATCGATTTTACCAGCATGGAAGCCAAACGCTCCGGCAAGCCGGTCAGTATGACGGCGCAGGAATTTAAATTATTGCGATTTCTTTCACGGACGTCCGAGCGCGTGATTTCACGCGAGGAATTGCTCAACGAGGTCTGGGGATATCAGAACTATCCATCCACCCGCACAGTGGACAACCACATCCTCCGGCTTCGCCAGAAGCTTGAGACCGATCCAGCGCGTCCTCGCTTTTTTGTAACGGTGCACAGCGCGGGCTATAAATTCGTCCTCGGCAGTGCCGCCGGAAATAGAAAAGGTTAGTTCGACTCGCGGAGAGTTCGATGGCTCGCCTGCGGTTGCAATCGCAACTTTTGCTTTCCACCCTGCTGATTATCTGCGCCTTGACGGGCGCAATTCTCCTTATCCTTCGGCATACCGTTCGCAAGCAGATTGACGATCAGGTGAAATACAGCACGGACGCGTCCTTCCAGGAATTCGGAACAGTTCAGCGGGAATTGCAGATCCAATTGTCCCGGACGGCGTCTCTGCTGGCCGAGATTCCCACCTTGAAAGCGCTGATGACCACGCGGGACGCGCCAACCATCCAGGATGGGTCCACCCCTTTCTGGCGCCTCGCGGGGAGCGACTTGTTCCTGCTGGCTGACCCGGCAGGCCGCGTGGTCGCGCTGGACGTCACCAAGCAAGGGCTGGATCGAGAGGCGGCGGAAAGTTCCCTGGGAACCTCCTTACGAGAAGGGCAGGGCTCCTCCTGGTGGTATTCGGGCGGGCGGCTGTATTGGGTCTTCCTCCGCCCGATCCTCGCGGGGACTGGAAATAACGCCAAGGTTCTGGGTCTTGTGGCCATCGGATACGAAACCAATTCGAGGATTGCCGAGCAGCTCGGGTTCGTTGCCGAAAGTAAAATCGTGCTGCTCGCCGACAATCGAATCATCGCTTCTACTTTTTCGCCCGAAGAAGAGGCCGTAATCCAAGGACGCATTCTCGCCCGGGAAGTCCTGCCCAGCACAGGCACGACCGAGGTAACGCTGGGCAATGACACGTTCCAGGTGGCCAGAGTTACCCTGCAAGCCAATCCACCGTTGCCGGTGGAGTGTTATGTATTCATTTCCCTGACTCGCCCCATGGCCTTTCTCCGCCAACTGAACCGCACGATTCTGGTGGTGGGTCTTGCGGCGATCTTCTTTGCGTCTCTTTCTCTGCGCTTTGTTTCGGGAACGATTACGCATCCTCTCGACAATCTTGTGGCCGGCGTGCGCGCCCTTGCCGCCGGGGATTACGCCTATTCGATTACGCCGCGCGGAAGCAGTGAAGTTGTGGAGCTCGCGGAATCCTTCTCCAAAATGCGCGGAGAATTGCTGGCGTTTCAAAAAAAGCAGATTGATACGGAGCGGGTCGCCGCCGTGGGCCGGGCCGCAAATTCCATCTCGCACGATCTTCGCCATCACCTGGCCGCCCTGGTGGCGAACGCCGAATTTCTATACGAAGCGGAGAAACTCAGGCTGAATCGGGACGAAGTGTACAGGGAAATTCAGACCGCCTCGGAAGAGATGACCGGATTGCTGGATTCCCTGCGCGATTTGGCGCGCGAACAGCGCAACATCTCCCCCGTGAACGCTTCCATGGATCAATGCGTTCGCCGCGCCATCGAAGCCGCGCGCGCGCGCCCGGAATTGCGCGACCGGGAAATTTCCATTCGCTCGGCGGGCAATATGGCGGGAGTCTTTGATCCCAAAAAAATGGAGCGCGCGCTGCTCAACCTGGCGGTGAACGCCTGCGAGGCCGTCCCCAATCTACGGGGAAGAATCGCGTTCGATATCGTATCCACGGCGGACACATTCGAGATCCGCGTCTCGGACAACGGGCCGGGAATTCCAGTCGCCATCCGGAACAATTTGTTCGATCCCTTTGTCAGCGCCGGAAAGGCCAATGGCACGGGCCTGGGACTCGCCATCGTGAGCAAAATCATTGCCGACCACGGAGGCTCCGTCTCAGTCGAGAACACCTCGGCGAGCGGAACAACTTTCCTCGTCAAATTGCCGAGAGTGCAGCTCTCCGCGAATGAAATTCCTGAGAATGTAGCGACGTAAAGCGCCCGCGCAGCAACGCCAATTCGGAGCAGGTTTTGGTAGCACAGCAACTCCTGGCTGTGCGGGGTTGGCGATCGACGTTGGCTGGAATTCTCTGCGTGCGAGGCTTAAAAAACCGCACAGCCAAGAGTGGCTGTGCTATTCGAGTTTTTCCACAGACAGCTCGACGGTCACCGTGTTCGAAATGGAATCGCCAAGCAAATCTTTAAAATTCCAGAATCTATGTGGGAATTTCGAGAAAAATGCCCGGGCGCGCCCACAGCCCCCGCCGGGAAGAGTACAGAGAATTGGGCTTATCTCCCCCTGTGCAGTGAAGGAAATTGGCCGTCTCTGGCACTCTCTTGCGCGCCCGGACCAGCCCCAGAATACTTCGGCCGCAGAGCGAAAATGTCTTTGCAATGTTGAACATTTGTCAAAAAATTGTAACAAAACCTATAGGTTAAGTTCGTCCCCCGCCAGCCTGGCGCAGTGCAAGAACCGCTCGGAAGCGCCATGAAACACAACCTCACCATCGGCGTTGGCGGAAACCATTGGCGACATCGCGGCGCGAAAACCATCGAACCTTTTGAGTTATGATAGCGCCGTTTGTTTTGCGCGAATTTCGCTCGAAAAGAGGGCTGCGTAATGGAAATTAAAAAAGTTGGCGTGCTCGGTTGCGGCCTGATGGGTTCCGGAATCGCTCAGGTGTCGGCCACAGCGGGATTTCAGGTGACCGTTCTGGAAGTCGACGTGAAATTCATTGAGAAAGGCTTTGCGGCCATCCGCAAGTCGCTCGACAAACTCGCGGCCAGAGGCGCGTTCGCTGAATCTGCGGACTCGATCTTCGCGCGGCTGAAGGGCACCACGCGCAAACAGGATCTCGCCGATTGCGATTTCATTGTTGAAGCCGTCATTGAAAATCTCGACGAAAAGCGAAAGATGTTCACTGCCATCGATCCCATCGTCAAGCCTTCGGCCATTTTTGCGAGCAATACGTCCTCGATCTCGATCACAGAGATCATGACCGCGACGCAGCGTCCTGGCCAGTTCGTGGGCCTGCACTTTTTCAATCCCGTGCCGCTCATGAAGCTGGTGGAAGTCGCGCGCACCATCGTGACAACCGATGAAACATTTGAAACCGCCTGCGAATTTGGGAAAAAACTGGGGAAGGTTGCGGTGCGCACCAGCGACAAGACCGGCTTCATCGTCAACCGCTTGCTGCTGCCCTACTTGATGGATGCGATTCGCGCGCTCGAAGAAGGCGTGGGCTCCGTGGCCGATATCGACGCATCAATGAAACTCGGCTGCGGGTACCCCATGGGCCCGTTTACCCTGCTCGATTTCGTCGGCCTGGATACGACGTACTACATCACTCATGTAATGTTCGACGAATTCAAGGAAAAGCGCTTCGCCTCTCCCTCTTTGCTGAAGCGCATGGTGATGGCCGGCTGGTACGGCAAGAAAAACGGCAAAGGTTTCTACGATTGGTCCAACCCGGAAAAGCCGGTTCCACAAGACGCCGCACTGCGAGGAATTGCGAAGGATTAGCCATTAGAGGCCGTTCTCGATTCCATCTCCTCCGTGGTCTCTGTGCTCCTCTGCGTTCTCTGTGTTAGGTTATTGGTTTTTCCTTGGTCCACTCGCCAGAAGAGGCTTAACACAGAGGACACAGAGAAGCACAGAGAATGCAATCAGATGCGAAATTTCAAGAACACTGTATGCGATGCTTCTCTTCTATTGCCCTGCAAAAACACCGCTCAAACGCTCGCGCCGGCAAACGCGATCCTTCTGCTAGGATTGGAACATGCCTATCGAGCGTGAGCGGCTGGACGCGGATGTTCTGATCGTGGGCGCGGGCGCCTGCGGGGCTTGCCTGCGCGCTGCATCTCTCGCGTTTGATTGCGCAGCACAACGCCGCCGGCGCCAAGCCCGAACTTTCCCCTGAAAATATTAACGTCCTTGAAAAGGCACGCGAAATCGGAGCGCACCAGCTTTCGGGGGCGGTGATGGACCCGCGAGGCCTCGCCGAACTCGTGCCCGATTGGGAGAAGACCGCGCCGCTCGAGTCGCCCGTGACCGATGACGCCGCGTTCGTTCTGACTTCCGCGAGCGCTTGGAAATTGCCGATCACGCCGCCCCCGCTGAGAAATCACGGCAACTACATCATTTCGCTGAACAAGCTGGTCAAGTGGCTCGGCGGCCTGGTTGAAAAGTCGGGGGTAAATTTGTTCACGCAATTTGCAGGGAAAAATTTGATTTACGAGGGCGGCGGCATCGCCGGCGTGATCACCGAGGACAAAGGCGTCGACAAGGAAGGCAAGCCCAAGGACAACTACACGCCGGGCTACGAGTTGCGCGCAAAAGTGACTGTTCTTGCCGAAGGCCCGCGCGGATCGCTCACCAAAGAAATGATGAGCCGGCTGAAACTCGACGGCCTGAATCCGCAAGTTTACGGCATCGGGATCAAGGAGCTCTGGGAAGTTCCGCCAGGACGGATCAAACCGGGATATGTGGCGCACACACTCGGCTGGCCGCTCGATTCCAGCATGTATGGCGGAGGATGGATCTACGGCCTGCCGAACAATCGCGTTTCGACCGGCATGGTGATGGGCCTCGATTATCACGATCCGCGTTTTGATCCGCATGAAGCGTTTCAGAAATACAAAACGCATCCGTTCCTCAAGCGCGTTCTCGAAGGCGGCAAACTGGTGCGCTACGGCGCGAAGACCGTCCCCTACGGCGGCTGGTATTCCATGCCCCGCCAGTACGTGGACGGCGGATTAATCATCGGCGATTCCGCAAGCCTGCTCAATTCGCAGCGGCTCAAGGGCATACACACCGCGATCAAGAGCGGTATGCTGGCCGCGGAAACGGTTTTCGAGGCTCTGAAAACGGCCGATGCCTCCGCGAAAACTCTCTCCGCGTTTCCGCGCAAGATCGAGCAAAGCTGGATCAAAAAAGAGCTGTGGGCCGTGCGAAATTTTCATCAGGGCTTCCACCACGGCCTCTATGCAGGGTTGTTTCACTCCGGACTGCAATTTGTCACGGGCGGGCGCGGCCTCATCGATCCCATGCGGGCGCGACCCGGGCACGAGGAGTATCGCCAGCTGAATGGATCGGGACCGGCGCCGGAGAGGTTCAAGGGCGACGGAGCGCTGACCTTCGACCGTCTGACCGACGTCTATCATTCCGGCACGCGGCACGAAGAGGACCAGCCCTGTCACCTGGTCGTCGCCGATCTGAACGTGTGCGCTACGAAATGCGTGACCGAGTACGGAAATCCCTGCCAGTATTTCTGTCCCGCCGCTGTCTACGAAATGGTCCAGGAAAAGGGCCAGCCGCGCCTGAAAATCAACGCCTCCAACTGCGTGCATTGTAAGACCTGCGACATCGCCGACCCCTACGAAATCATTACGTGGGTCCCTCCGGAAGGAGGCGGCGGCCCGAATTACGAAGGGATGTAAAGTGGAACAGGCTTCAGCCTGTTTGGTTTGCATGTAGAGCTAGCAAAATTCAAAAGCAAACAGGCTGAAGCGTGTTCCACCAAAATCACTGCAACAGCCCGTACACGTCGAGTTCCGTCTGCGTCCCGACATGCACCTTGCCATTGGCCACTGTTGGAACCGTGAATTTCACAGCAGGGCCCGCCTGATCGCGCGAAGAGTTGACCGCGCTGTTGTAAATCTCGTTCGAAAGGTTATTCGGATCATAAGCCCGCAGGATGGCCGGCGCACCCGTCGGAACCCCGCTCGAATCAATCACCCAGAGAATGGCATTGCTCGCTCCGTTCGAAGAAATAACGGGCGTCGCCCCCTGCGGGCCTA
The DNA here is from genome assembly GCA_963813185.1 of uncultured Acidobacteriota bacterium. Lineage (GTDB taxonomy): Bacteria > Acidobacteriota > Terriglobia > Acidiferrales > UBA7541 > Palsa-360. The sequence continues at coordinate 132,707 of CAWEYA010000010.1, read as the reverse complement.
ATGTTTTCAGTGATTGAGTAACCGGAGGGGAGTCAAGAATTCCTCCAGACATGTGAAATGACATGAGATACCCATTCCCCGGCGCGACGTAGACGTGATCGTTCCAAAACAACGGTGTGCTGAGAATCGTCGCCCCGGCGCCGACTGAAACACTTTGGACGCGCGGAGGTAAATCGTTCGAACAGTTGCTGTCAAAATTCCCCATATCGTCAGGATTCACGACATAGAGCGTGCCGCTTTTCGAACCGCCAATCAGCAAATTAGGCTGCGAGGGGGAATTTTGCACAACAACCGGCGCGCTGGCTCCAACATCCAGTCCCGCCGTTTGGAGAGCCGCTTGATCGCAGGGAGTAAAATAATCAGCGACCATCGACAACCCTGCGGCCGGTCCGAAACGCAGGTAACTGTCGCTGTAGCTCATCCCGCCTCGATTCGCGTCGAACGGCCCTTCCCCTGTCGCGATATAGACGTTGTGGCTTAAATCGGCGGACGGGCCGCCTCCGCTCTGCCAGATTCCTCCCTGCTCGGCGTTGGGGGTGACGTTGAAATTTCCGGTTGGATGCAATGTGGAGGCGTCGTACGCGAATAACCAGCCGTGATAATCGCCGGGGACGCCATTCGAGCCAAAGGCGATGTACACGGTTCCGTTGTCCAGAAGCAAAGCGGCCCGTTGATTCTCATGCGACGGAAAGAATGCGGGTGATTGCCCTGCCAGCGAGGTGATTTCTACTCCAGGCGGCTGAACTGCCTGCGGTACAGTCGTCAAATCCAGGGCATAGAGTTGCTGGCTGTAGATTGGGTTGAGTGCTGGGACCTGAGTTGCGGCAACTACATATAGAGTGGGTGTACTTCCGCCGATCACAGGAGTGCCGGTAATTCCAACGAACGGGACGATGTTGGCGCTCCTGGCTCCCAGGATGGGAGTTTCAATGGCCTGCGATCCAGGTGGAATGAGGCTTGTCTTCCACAGCTGTTTGCATGGAATGGCGTCCGCATCAAACGCGTACACGGAATCCTTTTCTGTAGCCACGAGGATCACGTTTTGCGTTCCAATTCCGCTGATCGCCAAATTGGGCACGTAGAGCGGCTGCGCGTAGGCGTAGCCATCGATGGTGCAGGAAAATAGTTTTCCAAATGTGGAGGAATTGACCGTCGTGGGATTGAGCGCCAATTCCTGGCTGTTCACGCCCGAACGTGAATTGTCATTGCGCCAGGTGAGCGTGCCCGGAAAATTCGTGACGTTGACCTGCGCCGTCCCGACGGCATTCGGATTGGCAATCAACGACGCCTCCACCGTGTAAGCGCCTTGCGTACTCGGAGGCGTATACAACCCGCCGGGCGTGATCGTCCCGCCGTCAGCCGTCCAACTCACGTCGCCGTTGCCGACCCCCGGCGTCAAGACTTGCAATTGCAATGTCTGAGATGTTGTAAGACTCGAAATGGCCGGCGACACCACCAGCGGTCCCGTAATCGAGCTGAGCGCAAGAATGGTTACGCTGGAGGATCCCGTCTTGCTCGAGTCCGACTGCAAGACGGCAGTGACCGTGACGGTCGGCGGATTTGGAACCAAAGCAGGAGCTGTGTAAAGCCCGGTCGAATCAATCATCCCCACCATCGGATTCCCGCCGGCAGTCTGGTTCACCTGCCAGTTGACGGCGGGGTCCGATGCGTTCTGCACGGTGGCATTGAACTGCAACTTTTCGTCCTGAAAGGGCTGCGCCGAATTGGGTGTGACGTTGACAGTCACCGGTGGAGGCGGCCCGTAGCCAACGGCGCCGCAAGCTGTGCATATCACGCAGAATAGAAGCGATGCGAAAAAGAATATGCGCTGAAATCCGCGCCATCTTCCTTGGCGAGGCGCGGGGAACACGCCGCGCCGCAGACACTCCCCAGGATGCAAATCCAACTGGCTGGGCATTAGCTCCGCCTACTTGGATGAATTCCTGGAGAGTGGGGCGGAAGGTACCATGATGCAAAACAAACGTCAATGTTTTTTGTCACCAATAATGACCTGAGGCCGACGTATCTTCCTCAAGCCCATTCTAATTGTAGTTGTAATACTCAATGAGTAAATTACGTTTGAAGGTATTTTGCGGCGGCGAGACGTTGGCGTCATGGTCAGGCTCAAGCCTGGCCCAATTTGCACGGTTGCAGACTCGAAGATCGCTAAAGAAAATTCCGTGCTAGCTGTTGCAACCCGCTCCGGCGCAGGGTCCCCCGCTCGAACTCGTCAGCCTGCGGAAGAAATTCTTCACGCGATCCAGAAAACTGGGTTGCGATTCCGGGGGCCGGTCGTCGTAGGGCGCGCGGGCCGCGGGAGTAGCGGGCGGCTCGGCCGCCGGCGAAGGCGCGGGGTTCACGTGCCCGTGAAATATAGCTGAAGGGCGCAGCCGCACTTCGCGTACCAGCAGAATGGTTTCGGGGGCAGGGTCGGGAGGAGGTTCGGGAGAATTAGCGTCGAAACTGAGCGGCGGCATGACCACCGTGTACACAGGCTCCCCCGCGGAAGCGGAGGGCGGCGCAGTACTTTCGGTTCTATTGCGCTTCGGCGGCAGTGGGGGTGTGAGGGATGCGAGTGCGCCGAAGTCTCGATCCGCCTGGGAATGCGAAGGCGGCGCGGACCTGGGAGGGTCCATGTGGGCGCGTGGATAATCGCACGAACAGGCGGAGACGTCGGCGTGAAGGGAATCAATTTGCCCTCCGGCGAGGCTCACCGTGCCGCCTTGCGGAACGATCATGCTCTGGTCGGAAAACTGAGGTTCCACGCGCATGGCTCCGTGCGCGGCGAGGACGCACATTTCGCCGTCTTGTCTGAGGCCCACCGTCATGTCGCGGAGCCCTCCGGAAATCGCGATGGGCGTCGCAACAATCGTCGGCGTGTAAATCGTGAATCCGTCCGGGGTCACTAATGATGGATGAACGCGGCCGTAATCAAGCGCCATCGTCACCGCTCCGGAGGACTTGATCAACTTGAAATGCGCGGGCCCGCAAATGCTGATTTCGCCGCCGGCGTTCAGCAGAAGAAGCGCGCGTCCGGAATGCAGCGTGACGTCACTGCCGCTGGCCACTACCGTTGGCGCGGCGTCCGTTTCGATTCCCGACGGAGTAGTGGTTACGACTTCCAGGTCATTGCCTTCAATTCGTCCGACGATAGCGGGAAAATCCTGCGCGGAAATATGGCCTTCCCGGATGGAGAGCGCTGCCACAATCGCTAGCAATGCGGCGGCGCATATTTTCGTCCAAGTGGCCAAATGCTTCCTTTCGATCGTTAGGGAAAGCAAATTTGCCTACAACTTCCTGAAGGGCGTGGTGAGGCTATCCTAACACCTTCTTCGACTTATACTATAACCGCATGCCAGAACAAGTAAAAACGCCGCCGGGACAGGAAGAACCGCGCCTCGTGGTTCACTATGACACGCGGCTGCCAAAACTCAATCGCTTCCAACGCACATTGATCCCGGTCATCGGTTGGGTTGTTTGGGCGATGATTCGATTGCTCGGGCCGACCATTCGTTTCGAAATTTTAGGCGGGCAGAAGGCGGGGCGCGAATACACGCCCGGCCTGCCGTACATCTACGCCTTCTGGCACCGCTGCATCATTCCGGCAACCTGGTATTTCCGAAACCGCAACGGCGTGCTCATGAACACCACGAATTTCGATGGGCAATGGACACGCCGGGTGATTGAGAGATTGGGTTACATGACAGCGCAGGGAAGTTCGACGCGCGGAGGATTGCGCGGGCTATCGGTCATGGCCCGGGGGCTCGAGCAAGGATTCGACTCCGGCTTTACAATTGATGGGCCGCGCGGGCCGCGGTATGTGGCCAAGCCCGGCCCTGTGATGCTGGCTCGTCGCTCGGGCCGGCCGGTTGTTCTATTTCACATCGGACTGGAACGTGCTTGGACACTCAAAAAGTCCTGGGACCTGATGCAAATACCGAAGCCTTACACGCGCGCCGTTCTCATCATCGCACCGACGCTGGAGGTGCCCAAAGACACCGATCACGAGGGGCTCGAGAAAAAGCATCGGGAAATGCAAAAAATGTTGGAGCGCCTGCGAGATGTAGCAGAGAGCTGGTTTTCGCTCACGGAAGCAGATCGGGAACGCGAACGCATTCAATGGAACTCTTGAGGATTCAAGACTCCTGTAGTTTCCGTGGGTAACGCGTTCTTAGTTCTTCCGCGGAAATTTCAACGACATTGCCGTCACGCCAAATGTAGACGGGAAGACCTTCGCGGGCGTGTTCTTCCATCACTTTTTCGACGGCTGCCTTTAGGGCCATTTCAGCGCGCTCAATTATTGGTAGTTCCAGAACATTTGCCGGAGGTTTGCTCATTTTCCGCCATAACGCGCAACCAAGTCTCTGTACTTGTCAGCTGATATTATACTAAGTTTGTGTTCCGCATCGGAAGCGACAATTTCCGGCGTTTCGCCGGAGTTGTCGAAAAACGTCCACAAATCTGCCAATAGTCGATAATTCTTCATGAAGTTCCTGATCGACCGATTAAACCGGCGACGAAGGACAACTTCCGGTACGTCGTGCCCCCCTCTCAGAACTCTTCCTCTTACTCGATCGAGCGCCAGTTCGACGGTCGGCAGCCAGAGATAGAATATCTGCACCCGATAGTCACCCTTCCTAAGATTGTGAATCAACTTCAGATGGCTGAGTCCCGAAAGTGTCGTCTCAAAACCAAAGTCATCCCGCCTCCTGACGCGTAGAGCGATCTCACCGAGCATGAGCCTTCCCGCCCGAAACGCGGCAGCGTCAGGCGAGAATGGGGAGACGCCTTGCGCAATGAGATCCGCGTTGATGAAATTTGCGCAATCGGCGTAATGAGGCAGAAACTCTTGAGCGAATGTCGTCTTGCCGGCGCCGTTCGGACCCGCGATGATGTAAACGTTTGGCCGCATTGGACGTCAAAGTTCATCAAAAACTCAATCCGAGATATATTGAACCTTCATCGTAGGCGCGCTACCTACTTGCGTCGTTCAGCGTCACCTGCGCTTCCATCTTTTGCCCGCCGCGGTAATACTCCACCTTTATCGTATCGCCGGGGCGTTTCCGATTTAGGGCGAGGTTGAGATCCATTTGTCCAGTAATCGGACGGCCATCGATTCCCGTGACCACGTCGCCGCCCAGTAGAATCCTGCGCAGGCCGAGAATGGCCTGGCGGTCGCCGCCTCGCAGTCCCGCTTTCGCTGCCGGGCCGCCCGGCGTGACACGTTCGATCAGCAAGCCTTCGTCAACCGGCAAATGCAGCGCCTCCGCCACGGGCGGAGTAAGCACGCGGGCCTCGACTCCCATGGAGGCGCGGCGAACGCGGCCTTCTGCAATCAAGTCCTGCGCGATTTGCCGCGCCGTGCTGATGGGAATGGCGAACCCGATGCCGGCGGTCGTTCCGGACGGCGTGTAAATCGCAGAGTTGATTCCGATAACTTCGCCGTGCGAATTCAAGAGCGGGCCTCCTGAATTTCCCTGATTGATCGCGGCGTCGGTCTGAATGGCGCCGTCGATCACCGTAGTCTGGCCGGTTTGCACCGTGCGGCCGAGCGCGCTGACCACTCCAGTAGTGAGCGTGCTTTGAAAGCCGAAAGGATTTCCGATTGCCAGAACGAGCTGGCCGACTTGCAGGCTGTCAGAATCGCCCATGGTGAGTGCGGGAAGTTTTCTGTCCTTCGGGTCGATCTTGACGAGCGCGATGTCGTTGCGCTCGTCGGCGCCGACGAATTTCGCGTCGTAATGCGAGCGGTCTCCCAGTGTGACAGAAATATTCTGCGCGCCCTGCACCACATGGAAATTCGTCAGGATGTATCCGCGCGGATCGATCACGAATCCGGAACCCGCACCCTCCACCGGCACCGGTTCCATGAACACATCATATTCGAGCGTGCGCGTCACGATGTTGGCCACGGCCGGGGCGGCTTGACTGTAAATCTTGACGTAGATCGCCTCCTCGCCCAACAGCTCTCCCGGTTTTGGTTCGGAGAAGGAGACGGGCACGGCTCCGACGTTTTGCGGCTGCCTCTGCCCCCAGCGGCTTCCCGCCCAGTACGCTCCCAGGACGAGCGCCAAACCCAGGGCCAGCAAACGAACGACGCCCCGGCTGTCTTTTCCTTCGCTCATGACGATTTCCCTCCTGCTACCAAGTGCTCCATCCGGCGTTTCGCGTTAGGTTTTTGTAGCGCCCGCGTTCATGCGGGCATCTTGGATTCGAGCGCTGCTCGCCTGAAGGCGAGCGCTACACAAGCTGGACAATTTGGGGTCGCAACCCAAGGCCTAGTTTCCCGCTCTCTTCTCTCTGGAATTCCCATTTTCCATCCCCTTGAGCTTGGCGAAGAGCGCGATCACTTGCGCGCGGGTATGTTCGAGCGTTCCCGAGCAATCAATCACTTCATCGGCCCTGCGCCGTTTTTCCTCAAGCGGCATTTGCGATGCGATGCGCTGCCGGGCTTGCTCGATTGTCAGCCCACGGCCCGAGCCGGAATGCGTAAGCCGCGCCAGCTGTTGCTCCGGCGTGCACCAGGTAACCACCAGGCATTCCAGCTTCTTGTCGAATCCAGCCTCAATCAGCAGTGCGGCTTCCACCACGGCGATGGCATGCGGGTCGGCCCGTTCGATCGCGGCAAGCTGGCGGCTCTGCTCCTCGAGGACCGGCGGGTGCACGATGGCGTTCAAACGCGCGAGACGCTTCGGATCGGCGAACACGATGCCGCCAAGCTTTTGGCGGTTCACCAGGCCTTCCGGCGTGAGGATGGCGCGGCCAAATTCGCGCACTACTTCTTCGTATGCTGCGCCGCCGGGCAAGATCATCTGGTGCGCGATCTTGTCGGCTTCGAGCACGCGGCAACCTAGCTCGCGCAGCATCGCGACCACCGTGGTTTTTCCAGTGGCGATTCCCCCGGTCAGGCCCACGCGCAGCATCAGGGTTTGGCCGCAGCGGCACCGGTCAAGCTGTCGGGCGCCGCGAGTCCGCGGGCACGCCGCATGCGCGCTGCTTTCACGGTGTTGCTCATCAGCATGGCAATCGTCAGCGGCCCTACGCCGCCCGGCACAGGCGTAATCGCGTCTGCCACTTCCGCGACGCCCGGATGAACGTCTCCAACCAGCACGTGGCCTTTTTCGTGGAATTGCGCGAGTTTCGCCGGAAAATTTGCAAAGATACGCCGCGCTTCAGCGGCATCGACGATGCGATTGATGCCGACGTCAATCACCGTCGCACCCGGCCGCACCCAATCGGGCTCGATCATCGCCGCGCGGCCAATCGCTGCGATCACAATGCCGGCTCGCCGCACCACGCCCGGCAAATCGCGCGTCTTCGAGTGGCAGATCGTCACCGTCGCGTTGGCATGCATCAGCAGCAGCGCCATCGGCTTTCCGACAATATCGCTGCGCCCCACGACGACGGCATCGGCTCCTTCGGTCGGAATCCCGCTGCGCCGCAAAATTTCCATGCACCCCGCCGGCGTGCAGGCCACCAGGCCTGCGCGGCCGGAGACCAGCCGTCCAAGATTTACGGGATGAAACCCGTCCACGTCCTTCGCCGGATCCACCGCTTCAAGCACGCGTTTCGTGTCCACTTGCGAAGGCAGGGGAAGCTGCACCAAAATTCCGTCCACGTTGTCGCGTGTGTTCAGCTCCGCGACCTGCGCGAGCATTTCGCCGGTCGTAACCGTGGCGGGCGGCATGACCTGCCAGCTTCCCAGCCCCAGTTGCTCGCAAGCCGCAATTTTGCTGCGTACATAAATCTGCGACGCCGGGTTCTCACCTACAAGCACCGCCGCAAGCCCGGGACGGATTCCAAGGGCGCCCAAATCAGCGATTTCCCGCTTGAGCTCGGCGTAGATTTGGTCTCGAATTGTGATCCCATTGAGAATACGCGCCGGCACAGTTGCTCCCCATGCTGCTAAAGCATTGCTCGTGTTTATGGTAGCACAGCCGATGCAGCGAGTTCCGCACGTGGCGCCGGCATCTTGCCGGCGTTTTTTTGGAAGAGGCCAGAGCCGGCGGGACGCCGGCGCTACTGTCCCGGCGATGCGTCTGGACAGGCGCGAATTTCAGGTACAATAAAATTTCTCGGGCCGGGGGCAAGAAAGATGATTTTCGGCGAAGGCAGCGAACGGAAAAAACTCGAACAACAGCGCCGCAGCGAAGGCCGCTTGCCGCCCGGGCAATCGCTCACGCTGAAGTGGCCGGTGCTGCATTACGGCGACGTGCCTCGCGCCGACCTGTGCACCTGGGATTTCCGCATTGATGGCCTGGTCGAAAAACCGGTGCGGCTCACGTGGGAGGAATTCAACAAGCTGCCGCGATCCGAAATTCAGTGCGACATTCATTGCGTGACGCGCTGGAGCCGCTTCGACAACAGCTTCAAGGGCGTGCTGTTCACCGAAGTGATGAAGCTTGTCACACCGAAACCCGCAGCGCGCTTCGCCATCGTGCGCGGCGAGCACGGATTCACCGCCAATCTTCCTCTCGAAGATCTACTGAAGCCCAACACAATTTTCGCCCTCGAACACGATGGCGAACCGCTCTCCGCCGAGCACGGTTATCCTCTGCGCCTCGTCGTGCCTCACCTGTATTTTTGGAAGAGCGTGAAATGGTGTCGCGGCTTCGCGCTCACCGCCGAGGACGAACCCGGATTCTGGGAACAAAACGGCTACCACATGTACGGCGACCCGTGGAAAGAGCAGAGGTTTGATACGGATTAGTAGGACGGGCTTCAGCCTGTCTGGTTTTGATCTTGATTCTGATGTTGAGAAAGTCAAAAGCAGACAGGCTGAAGCCCGTCCTATTTGCTCTTACTATGCGCTGCGGGTTCGGCGACTAGTTTTAGATATTCGGCTTGCTCGGACGGCACGCACAGCTCCTCTTCGAAGTCCTGTTCCGGAATCCACGTGAACTCGCTCTTGGTAATCACGAAGGGCTGGGTGTAAGCCTTCGGATCGTCAATCTTAATGGTGACTTCCAGGTGGTTATGATTCACGCGCGTGTAACGTTCCTCGACGCGCAGATTAATGCTGTGCGGGTGGCCGGCATTGTCCAGCCAAGTGCGTTCGTCGCTGCCTACGGTATTGACGACAAAAGTGTAGTCCCCCTCCCAGTGTCCCACCGAATATCCATACCACCGCGGATCGGGCGCGTCGGCCGTTCTCCCGCCCACATTTTTGGGGAGCTCTCGCCCGTCCGTCCAGATTTCGCGCCAGATGCGGTTGTACTCGGACATCTCGATTGTCTTGCCCGGCATGGTGGTGAACACGATGCCCCTGGTCATGAACAGCATGTTGCGCGGGAACCCGAGCGGGTCGCAGCCTTTAATCGGATCGTTGGAGTCGGCGACAGGATATTCCCCATTGCTCTTGTGCAGGCGGAACTGCTCCTGTCCCCAGGGCGTCATCGGAGGGACGGCGTTGAGCTTGGCGGCCACTCTCCCGGCCCAAAAACCGGTCAAATCGCGGCGCGGCGCGGGGCCCCCGGAACCGGTGTCTCCCAATTTTTCATATAAATCTTCGGGACCGCCAAAATTTGGTTTGGGAGAGCTCTGGGCAAACGCCAAGGACGAAGCCACCAACGCTCCCGCCAAACTGACGACGCAGCACTGAAACAGATTTCTCATTTCGGCCCCCTCGCCGCTCCAAAACAAGCCGGAGCCGCTTTCACTGCGCCCGCTCACAAACCGTCTCGAACCTATGAAACAGACTACCTTCAGTATCTGGATAATACTCCCCGGTCCCCCCGCGGACTATCCTTTAGCGTCGTGCCGTCGGCAAGCACGACCTCCTCGAGTCGCCCGACATTGCTCTCGAATTTGGAGGGATACAGTTGAACGGTGATAACGTCCCCGGCCTGCAGTGAATTTTTATTCCAACCCAGGAGGCGAATCGCCGACGGACTGCCCGCTTCGCCGGCCCAGTGGGCGGTGTTGCCGTGGTTGTCTTTCACGTCGAACAGGAGCATGGAATGGGGATTGGCCCACACGAATTTCGTCACCGTGGCTTGCTTCATGACCACTACTTTGTCGGTTTTGTAAGACGCGCTTCCGTGGTGGGCATTCAAGGGGCGGTAAATCGTGGAAAGGCCGCCGAACAAAGTCAGAAACAAGAGCAGCTTGCTTTGCAAGTGTTCTCCTGTAAATATTCGGCCTTCGGCGGCTAATTTGTTGTGACCAGCCGCCGCCGCGCCAGAACCATTCCGCCGGCGGCGCCGCCAACAATCTTCAACGCGTTGGCGACGATGTATTGCCACGGTTCCGGACTTCCTCTCGTGAGACCGACATACATGAGCGTGCCTGCTATCCCAATGAGCACGCCGTGAAGAACAAGCTTCGATGAAATTCCCCGTCCGAGTCACATGGTAATAGCGAATGTGGCGATCAGCGCCATCGGAGGCACAACGTAAAGCGCCACTCGGCCTTTACCGCTCAGGTTGAGCGGGATCGCGATCGCAAAAAGGACGAGTTCCATCAGGAAAGCCGCGAGTAAGATGCGTCCCCATTGGATTGACATGCGTTTTCACCGGAGGCCTAAACGGGCGCTTTCTTACGGATCCTGCATGATTACTGCAAGGTTTTCCTTACTGCTCCTTCTTGTCTCCCCCCAGCTGGCTATCCCTCAGAATCTTGCCGTCGGCAAACACGATCTTGTTGAGGCGCCCGACAGGGTTGCCGGATTTCGCGGGATAAATGTAAACGGTGATAACGTCTCCCGGCTGCAGCGAATTCCTGTTCCAGCCCAGAAGACCGGTCGCCGAGGGACTGCCTGCTTCGCCGGCCCAGTGAGTGATCTCGCCTTTATCGTCCTTCACGTCGAACATGACTATATTATGGGGATTGGACCATACGAATTTAGTCACCGTGGCATCTTTCAGGACAACGATCTTGTCCTCGTATGCCGCAGCTCCGTGATGCGCGAGCAGCGGCCCGCAAACCGTTAAAGCCCCAGCCAGCAAGGCTAACGCCATCAGCCGCTTACTTTTCATTCGGCACCTCGCGAACCGGCCTTTGCCGCGTGACTGATTTGACCGGAGAATATGACAGCCAACCTTTCAAGTCAATCGCGCCAGGATCCAGTAGCACAGGCACTCTTGCCTGTGCGGTTTTTGCGATTGCTGCGGAGCCAGTATCCATAATTTACAGATTACAAAACCGCACAGGCAAGAGTGCCTGTGCTACACCACCTCAATGAGCCGGAAATATTTTCGCCGCCTCATACATAGGCGCTACTTCATGTGATGACAGATAGTCCAGCAGCGCCCTGGCGGCTTTCGGATCTTTCACGCTGGTGGACAAAAACCCGGTAATATTCACAGGCGTCGAAGCTTCGGGCGGCAAAGCCCCCACGACATCGAGCCCCGGGTTGCGCATGTCGCTGAGATAAGGGCCCAGGGCAATCTCAGCCTCGCCGTTGGCGACCGATTCCTGCACGATTTCGCCGGTCCGCACCCACTTGATTTTCGCCTTCACCTGTTCAGTGATGCCGAGCTTGTCAAGCGTCAGCAGGGCGATCCCCCCGACACTCCCCTGAGTCGGATCCACGGAAAGGATCGACTTCGCATTCAGGAGCGTGCGTTTGACCGCCTCAGCAGTCGAAATGTCAGGCCTGGGCGCACCCTTTTGCACGGCGAGCGCCAGGCGGAGTGTCGCGATGACCGTCGCGCTGCTAGGGTCGATGTTCCCTGTTTTGAGAGCTTCCGGAAAAGGCGCAAACAGCAACGACACGTCCAGGGCCTGGCCGCTTGCAACTGTCTTCCGTGTGCTCACGCCTGTGCCATAAGTGATTTTGACCTGCGTACCCGTCTTGGCTTCGAAGCCGCCAACCAACTTTTCAAGCGTCGCCTTGATGGGATCGGGCGACAGCAGAGTGATTTCGCTTTGGGCTCCCGCGCTGAGCGGGATGGCCATTGCAAGAGCGGCTGCGACTAGTATCGAAAGTGGGGATTTCAAGGTTCGCTCCTCCAATTTACCGGCTTCCCGGCTACGGTGTTTCGCGCCGATTTGAAGACGTTTCAGGCAGGACCGGCCGCGGCCGGTCCGTTCGTGTTTCTTTGAGTGGACCTGGATTCGCAACCGGATGATACCACCACTATTCGTCCACCATTGGAGTTGGTAGGCGATTCGGGGGACGCTTGGATTCGCGCTGGCCCGGAGGCTGGCGCAAGCGGCTCAGCCGTCCACCTGCGCCCAATTAGTATCGTCTTGCGATATATATTCATATCCGATTGCGATATAATAAAGATGGCCCTCGAGAGCGCCCAGGGCGGAAAGAATTCGCGACCACCCGCGAGCGGAAGCAAAGGAGATAGGCGTGAATTCGCCCGATGTACATGCGCCCCGGCCCAAGTCCTCAAAGGGCATCTGCCAGGTGTGCGGCAAGCCCTCCGAGAAAACCATCTGCGACCCGTGCGCGATGAAGATCCATCTGGATGCCCTGGCCAGAAAAACACACGAAGAAAAAGGCAACGCCTGGGCAACATGAGAATCACCAGACTCCGCGCACAAAGGCCACCATTGAACTGGAGCGGCACGCGTGACCTGATCCTGGCGGGTGGCTCGAAGATTGCCGAAGTCTTTGAAGTTTGCCTGCCCGGTCCTGCGCCGTTGGAAGGGCGGGTCCCTTTGCCACCGGAAAGAGACCCAGGGCTCGCCTACCGGCCCCCGATTACCGTGGGCGAAGTTGCGCCAGCATCGCGAGAATGACTTCTGCCCGGGCGAGCACTGGACGATCCACCATCTTCCCATCCACGGACGTCGCCGCGCCTCGCGCGGCCGCAGACGCCTCCACCACCCGCCTGGCCCACGCTTCTTCTTCCGCGCTGGGAGTAAAACACTCGTTGACGACCGGCACTTGTTTGGGATGAATGCACATCTTTCCGCCGAAGCCCAGGCGCCTGGCGCGCAACGTGTCGGCGCGCACACGCTCCGGTGAATTTATGTCCGTGGTGACGCCATCCACCGGGGGCTGAATCCCGGCCAGTCGCGAATCTAGAACGATCTGCGAACGGAAATACAATAGCTCCTCCTCCTCCGCAGCCATTCCGAGATCTAGCTGGAAATCAATGGAGCCAAACAGCAGCCGCCGCACAGGTTTGGCGCCGGCCAATTCCAGCGTGTTCCGGAACCCCCGTGCCGTTTCAATTTGCGGCAGGATGGGCACCTCCGCGCCAAAATTTTCCGCAATTAGTCGAATCTCTTCGACTCGTTCGGCCTTGGGCAACAAGACGCCTGCAATACCCGGCTTCCGGCCCAAGCTCAAGTCGTCACGAAACCATTCGCTCTCCGAAGTATTGACGCGCACCAGCACAGGCTGTGCAGCCGAGAGCCACTCCGCCACTGCCTCGCGCGCTTTCAATTTGTCTCCGGCGGCGACGGAATCCTCCAGATCGAGAACCACCGCGTCGGCTCCGGCCGCGCACGCCTTTGCAAAACGATCCGGGCGATTTCCAGGAACAAAAAGATAGGAACGAGGGCTAAGCAGGGGCATTGGGAGACTCCAGATTCAAGAAACTAATCATTTTTGTCATATGGGTCAAATTCCAGATTCAGACAGTCGGCCCGGTCGTTGCCGAAGGTTTTGAAGTTGCAGTCAAGAATCCACCTGAAGCGTTGCGAACGGAAGGAATCAATTATAAATTATGAGTCGCCCGGCCAGTCCAAATCGAAATCCCGCATCAGGGGGGGTTCCCATGAAACTCCTGCGATTCCCACTTTGCGATTTTCCTATTGCGCTGATGCTTGCATTCTTCCTCCTCGCATTCCCTGCGAATCCTGTTACAGCGAAGGATCTGCCTTCCGACATTTGCTCCCTGCTCGCGACTCAGCAACTGCAAAAAACGCTGGGCCAGCCGTTCAGCGCCCCTCAAAAGAATGCCGCGCCGCCCGCTTACGCAGGCCAGCCGGCCGGCACGAACTGTGCCTTCACCGGGCAGAAAAGCGGATCTTCAGTAGTCACTCTCATCGTTTACGTCGATCGATCGCCGGCGGAAGCCAAGGAGACCTTCGACAAATTGTCGGCCTGGTTCCCTGCCACCTCGAAGCCCTCGGGCATCGGAGATTCCGCGGACATCGATAAGAATCACGCGATCCACGTCCTCAAAGGCAGCGTTCGCTATTTCATCAGCGTCAATTCACAGGATCCTGGTACGGCGAGGGAAAAACAAGCGCAAGACTTGGCCGCCTCGGTAGCAGCGCAAATCTAATTTCCGCGGATTTTGGCCGCGCTGGCCTCCAGACTGTGGGTCTTTGTCCTTTCCGGGTGCGCACTCTTCATCGCTCTTGTGAAGGGGGCGGGTTTTTCTTCCCTGCGGACCACCCCGCGCAAAGAAAGGGCAGATCGGAATCGGCCAACGGAAACGGCAGAAATGAGGATCAGAAAATCCGCGCCCTTGAACACAGCAAGGGTGCGCCACCCTAAAGTTCAAAACCGTTAAATGGCTGGGCCACGTGCCACTGCGGAAACATTCTCATGCGCGACACTGGTTGCTTTCTTGGCAAAGTCATAAGTAGCTTTGAGATTCCCTCCGAAGAACCGGACTCTTCCACTGATGTCGCGCGCCAGCAGCAATTGGCCGTCCTTGTCGGTAAATTCGCAGTGAACGCGAATGGAGGTCGCGCCCGCAACAGTGGTAACGTCCCGCGCCATTTCACTGCCTTTCTTGAATCCACGAACCGTGCCGTGGAAGACAATGAGATTCGGAGCGTCGGCGGAATTTCGATCGCCTTCGCGATAGACGTGCTGAAAGCCGCCCTTCTTCTGCAGTTCCTGCATCAGGTTTTCATAAAGTGAGACCTGAAATTCCGCGGGTAGCTTAATTTCGTCTGATTGGATCATCATGACCGTGATCGCGGATGCATTGATCCTCGCCGGCTGTCTTGGCTGCGATTGCAAGTACGGCTCCTTCGCGTCCGAGGGATGAGGAAGATCCGAGGCAGGCTCTCCTTGCGTCGGGATGCTCGTACGTGCGCCCAGGCCGATTAGTTCGTCCTTTATGACTTCCGCTGTGCCGGCAGGGGTGGTAAAGATCGCGCCATGAAGTCCTCCATCGGCGTCGCGGTATTGAATTGTTAGAGTATCCAGCTTGGAGCGAAACAAGCTCAAGAAAGGACCAGACCCATAAGGACCAAACCTGCTCAGCGTGCCCAACGTTCCTCGAATTACGCGTTGACTGTCACTCCCGGTAACAACATCTTGCATGGAAGGCGCGGCCAAGTCAGAGGCGCTCTTAGAATGTGTAAAATGGAGATTTCCGTTCTCAACTGTAAGGTTTCCCTTTGTATTGTTTTTCACTCCTATCAGACCTGCAAGTTGCACGGCTTTTGTCGGCTTCGCCTGCTGTTGAGCGTTGCCGACGGAAACCGGCAGGCTGACCAGGACAATTGAAACAACAATTGGGATTACTCTTGAAGTTGTCACCACGCGGCCTCCTTGTAATCCCACCTGATCGGGTCCCCGATTATCGCTGATTTACTCATCCCAAGGAATATCAAACTCTCCCTCCTCCCGAGAGCCCGCGCTAAAATCGGAAATGAGATTCATTTCCAATCTTCGGGCGGGTGGGCCGGGGTTTCGTGTTTGGGTTGAATTTTCGGGTGCCGCAATCTTCACAGCTCTTGTGGAGGTTGCGGGTTTTGGTGGCGCAGGCTTCAGCCTGTGGGTTTTGGTCCTTGCAAATGCGAACCCCACTGGCTGAAGCCTGCGCCACCATAGCCCCAGTTGCACAGACTTTTCACCCTAAATCTACGAAGGGCAGTCTGTGGGGTTTCGTTCCAGCCGTATAAGCCCCACAAGCCAACATCGATCGGAAACCCGCAGACTGAAGTCCGCGACACCGGCCAGCAGGAAGGGGAGAACCGAGGATCGCAAAACCCGCACCCCGGAAACACCACAAGGATGCGGTACGCAAAGTTCAAAGGCGCTCAATAGCTGGGCCACACGCCCGTCTAAGCAGAAGCAGGGCGATTTGCCCGGAGGAAGGAGCGAATCTGTCGCACCGCCAGGGGAATCCGCTCCTTGGGCTCCTTCCACGGGAACATGCTCACTTCGGCGTTTGGCGCGAGCATCGCGGCCTCCATGGCGACGGCGTACGGATGCGGCGGAATATCATCCGGCAGGATCAGTACGGGCGTCTGGCAATGGCGCACGAAATCGCGTGTCACCGTGAAGACGAAGTCGGGGTTGCTGCGGTACATCTTGGTCAAAAATTTGTCGACCATCTCCATGGTGATGTCGGGCCGGCGCTTGACCACTTCCGGACCCCAGCCCTTCATATTGGTTTCGTAGAAAAGGTCGCGCATCTCCGGACGCGACCCGCTGGGCTGCGCCAGCACGGCTGCGACAATTCGATCCGGTGCCCGCCGCAAGAGGTTCCAGATGAAAGGGCCGCCGATGCAGAACCCCAGCACCATGAATTTCCCGATGCCCAGGTGATCCATCACACCGAGATGGTCATCGGTATATGCATCCCACGGCCGGTCGATCTCGAGCGGGCCGGTGGAATGGCCGTCGTAGGCGTTGCGCAGGTCCGACGCGATGCAGCGGTACTCTCCCTTGAACTCCTCGATCGGGTTAAAGGGATCGCCGCGATTCAAGCCGGAGATCGTCGAATTCAATCCCCCGCCGGCAATGAGCAACAACGGGAAGCCGGAACCGGCCTCTTCATAGTGGATGCGAACGGGGCCTTTTTCGTAGACGGACATTGCAGTTCCTCCTTGCCCAGTCTGTTGAGCAAACAGGCCCGAAGCCGCGGCCATTGCCGTCGCCGCGGCGCCCGTTGCCAGTATGTTGCGTCTAATCGGATCCATAATCGGCGCCCTCCTTGATCATTGTCAAAGCCGGAGCGTGCGGCTCGAAGCGCCAGAGTGCTTTGCGTCCTCCGCGCCACTCCTACGATTGCGCCCGAATTACTGTGCCGAAGTGGTCGCTTGTCCGTTGAACACCGCGTCGATCGCCGCCTGGGCGCATTTCTCACCGTCCCCACTCGACACGCCCATGGCGCCAATGACTTGGCCGTTGACTACGATAGGAAGCGCACCCGGTTGCGGGAAGTCGTGCATGAAGGTCGGCGCCAAATTCTCGCCGCTCCGGACCATCTTGTTCGTCTCCGAAGTGGGGCGCCGCCAGCGCAAGGCCGACTTGGCCTTCAACAGCGCGGTGTCGATCGCATTCATCGGCGCGCCTTCCATGGCGTGGGACTCGATGAGATTGCCGCCCCAATCCAGAATCGCCATCGCCACGATTTTCTTGTTCTGCTCGGCCCAAGCGGAACACGCGTCCGCCAAGGCACGCGCGCCGGCACTCGATATGACTTTGATATCCCTGGTCGCCTTGAGGTCGCTGGCCGCTTGCTTTGCCGGCGTCGAGCGCGCCTGCTGTTGAGCGCGCGATTGCACGGGTAGCGTCAGCATCAGTCCCATGACTGTTCCCGAAATGATCAGAACTTTCTTCACGTCAACCCTCCTCAAAGCCGGTACGCACGATCGTGTAGGCGTTCGGACTGCGTTTTCCCCGGTCTTTGGCGAGACTCTATTGATACTGAATCTGCCATGTCAACACGTATTTGTGCGATCTAGAAGGGATTCTGTAAGAGGCAAGCCGCGCCACTAGGCGGGTGGGCCAGGCTTTGGGGTGGGTTGAATTTTCAGGTGCCGCATTCTTCATGCCTTTATGAAGGGGGCGGGTTTTCCTTCCATGCGAATACCCCGCGCGCGAAGAAAGGACAAATCGAAATCGGCCATCGGGAAAGGGAGAATCGGGGATCAGAGAGCGTCATCTAATCAGTAAGTTCAAAACCGCTTAAAGGCTGGACCACAACCATCGATCGTGCAGGTCGACACCAACGAAGACAGAAAGGAAAATATGATAGACCACGTTATTCTCACAGTCAGTGACTTCAAGCGTTCAGTCGCTTTCTATGCTAAGGCTCTGAAGCCTCTTGGGATCACAGCTCTTCCAGACTACGAAGGCAAAGACGGACACCCAGACTTGAAGGGTTTTGGTGTTGGCAAGAGCCATTTTTTCTGGCTCAAAGAAGGGAAGCCCGATCCTCAGGCCGTTCACGTTGGATTTGTAGCGAAAGACCATTCCGAAGTAGATGCATTCTACAAGGCCGCTTTAGCAGCTGGAGGAAAGAGTAAGGCATCACCTCAAGCTCGTCTCGAATACTACCCAGGTTATTATGCGACCTGGGTGCTTGATCCTGACGGCCACGATATTGAGGTCGTCAATAAAAGCTAGCCGCCGACGGAATATTGTTCACCAAAGTGGGGCAACTTCCTGGGCGGGTGGGCTAGGCTTGGGGGTTGCGTTGAATTTTCGGGCGCCGCACTCTTCACGGTTTTTGTGAAGGGTGCGGGTTTTTCTTCCATGCGGAATACGCCGCGCGCGAGGAACGGACAAATCGGAATCGGCCAGTAGGAAAGATAAAATCGAGGATCAGAAAACACGTACCCTTGAACGCCTCAAGGGTGCGCCACCCGGAAGTTCAAAACCCCTCAAAGGCTGGGCCACCCGCCAATATTGCGGCGGAAAGATACTGATGGTGTCGATTTCGCTGCTTCTCGTTCGACTAATAATCAGAGTCGAGGTTAAGGCCGTTGGCAGAGCGATAAGTTTAAGGAGACGATGATGACCGGAGACACTCTAGTTTCACCATCCCGCGTGAAAAATCTATTTGAAGCGGCGATGGTGGAAGAAGTGAAGGAGCGGATGGCGCAGTTGAGGCCGGAAAGCGAGCGGCAGTGGGGCAAGATGAATCCAGCCCAGATGCTGGCGCATTGCTCGGCGACGATAGAGATGGCGATGGGGAAAGTATCTCCGCCGCGAATCTTGATTGGACGACTGCTGGGGCGGTTGGCGAAGAAGTCGGTGATCGGGAACCGGACACCGATGCGCCGCAATTCGATGACTGAGAAGAGCTGCCTGGTGACAGATGAACGGGATTTTGTGGTGGAGAAGCAACGGCTGCGCGAATCGATAGACCTCTTTGCAACAGGCGGGCCTGGGGTATGCACGAAGCATCCGCATTTCTTTTTCGGGCCGCTGACTCCTGTGGAATGGGCAGTCTTGATGTATCAGCACCTGGACCATCATCTGCGCCAGTTTCGGGTTTAGTGCCAGAGGCCGGCCAATCCTTGCCAGGATTTTCTCTGCTATCTGGATTGTGCCCGGGATGGCGCTTTCGAATGGTGGGCGGGCCAAGCTTTGGGGGAGTGAATTTTCGCGTGCCGCACTCTTCGCGGTTTTTGAAGCTGTGAAATAACCCCAACTCGGAAATGTCCTCAATAACTTTTCTCAATTAGAAGCCCTACAAGCGATTATTCGCAGCTCGGTATACATTTTGTATCATCCCAAAAACCCGCAAAACATTGGCAAATAGGTTTTTTCACAGCTTCGGTTTTTGTGAAGGGTGCGGTTTTTCTTTTGTGCGGATCACACCGCGCGCGAAGAAAGAGCAGTTCGGAATCGGCCTGCGGGAAAGGGAGAATCGAGGTTCGGAAAACCCGCATCCTTGAACCCCACAAGGGTGCGCCACCCGTAAGTTCAAAATCGCTCAAAGGCTGGGCCACCCGCCCCGCCGCCCTTTGGGGTTCCAAACACGACACAGTACCATTCACGGGATCTTGTGCCTCCGTCAGAATTAATCATTGGAGGGCGCCCCAATGAACAGCATTGTGAGAGCCAAGAGCCTGCTGTTGGCCGGAGCATTGATAATTGGGCCGGCAGTATTCGGCCAGCAAGAGAAACCGCGAGTCTATATCAATGGAACTGGAAATGTTGATGTCCGAACTGATGGCAGTGCGGTCGGAGGGCATTCCTGGCTCGTCGGTTCGTCCCATTCGACGGTGGGCGCTCACGATCAGACAATGGAACTAGCCAAAGATTTCTCAAAACAGTGCCCGGACGTCATTGTGACACTGAACGCGACGGACGCGGACTATACCGTGGGGCTGAACCACGAGGCGTTCCATGGATTGATTCACAAGAACAACCAAGTGATGGTGACAAACCGTCGAGGCGATCTTCTGATGTCCAACACGACCCGGGCCGTTTCGCACTCGACAAATGACTCGTGCGCTGCGATTCTAGCAGATTGGAAAACGAGCGGGAGGATCGAGCACCCAGCGCCAGTCGCACCGGCCCCCGCGGCCGCTTCTCAACAGCAGGCGTCCGCTACACCGGTGACAGCGACCTCAACACCCACGCCCGCCGTTCAACCTTCGATGCAAGTAGTGGATCCTCAACCTGAATCACTGGGCGATACCGCGCGTCGGGTCAAGGCTCAAAAAGAGCATCCGTCGCCAACGCCGGAGAACTAGCAAAGGCTGGGCCACCCGCCCATGGGGTCCAAACACTACTTTCGCGAGAAGGGCGCCTTTGCCGAAGGGATAATCCACAATGTTGCGACGAAAACGTTTCTGACAGACTGGTGCTATCCGAATCCCAAGAAGCCCGACGGGAACGAACTGTGCGACCTATTGGTCGTGTTTGATGACACGGCCATCATCTGGCAAATAAAGGACCTCAAGACAGACGACCACGGCAGGTACAAAAAGGCCGAAGTCGATAAGAACCTGCGGCAATTGAGCGGGGCGCGGCGGTCCCTATTCGACCTACGGGTGCCGATCGAGCTGGAGAATCCCCGGCGGGGAAAAGAAAGGTTCGACCCCGACCGGATCAAGTCGGTCCATTTGATCTCTGCGCTGATGGGGGAAGGGGAAGAGTCATTTCCGTTCGTTCAGTTTGTGAAAGACAAAAAGATCCACGTCTTCACAAGGGAATTCGCCGACATTTCGCTCTCCGAGCTCGATACCGTTTCCGACTTTTGCGCCTACTTGCGCGGGAAAGAGTCCTTCGACAAGAACAAAATGATGGTGGTGATGGGCGGCGAAGAGAATCTGTTGGCAAGGTACCTGGAACTGGGGCGCAACTTTTCGTGGATGGACAACTATGACTACATCCTCGTAGACGAAACCAACTGGCCTAAGTTCACAAGCCTGAAGCAGGTTAAGGAAAAGAAAAAGGCGGACCGCATCAGCTACGGATGGGACAGCATCATTGACCGCGCCCACGATGGAACGTCATCAAAGTACGAACTGGTTGCGCGCGAGTTGGCCCGCCCTAATCGCTTCCAGCGAAGGATACTCGCCAAGAGCTTCTTTGAGGCGTATTGCGAATTTCGGGGGGCAGGCCATTCGATTATGCGCCGCCTCACCAAACTGGAAGACACCACGTACTGTTTCCTTTTCATGGAGGACCGCGAAGAACCTCGAAAAGCCCGCCGAGAGATGCTGGAGCTGATGTGCTTTGTTGCGCGCGGCGTGCACCAGGATATCAAACGCGTGATTGGAATTGCGACCGAGGCGGAAAACCGCTCGTATGATTTCTGTCTTCGAGTGCAGCCCGAGTGGACTGCAAAGGACGTAGAGGCAAAAGGGAAGATTCAGCAGGCGACAGGCATTTTTGTAAATCCGAGGCAAACTGCCGACAGCGAGGATGAATATCCAAAGTCGGCCCAGTAACAAGTGTAGAAGAAGAGATGCCTGAGGCGCCTGCGATGACAACGATTGATATAACTGGCAAAATGACAGCGGAACTCGACGCAGGCATTACGACGGAGGCCCAAGTCGTCTACGTTTTGGCCGGGATCAGAAAGCTCATCGAACGTGACAAAGTCGAAGACCAGTACGCCAGTCTGAGATTCCATTGCGACTGGGTGCTCCATTCCAGTATGGACCGCGCAGCCGCTAAAGCCATTCTCAGGCAGTTCGACGCCGCCCACCCTCTCCTCCGGGACGCCACTGAACTGCACAAATTGCCACCAGGGCTCAGGAGAGAGATCGACCGAATCTCCAAGATGAGATCTTTTGAGCAGGAACTTGCGCGGTTTCTTAAGGCCTACCACCTTCCGTCATTGACGAGGAATGGCCAGGATGGATGGCCCCACTTCCTTCATTTATACACCAAGGTCATCGAGGACATTCCGCTCATCGTCTCGTTACCAAAAAAGAAGCCCAAGAAGGGTGCACCCGGCGGCGCGCCAAAGCACATTTCCCATGTGACAGTTCATTTTGAGCAGGCGCGGGAAACGCTCAAACATCCCCTGGGAGAAGACGTGCTGTATACGGTGACGTGGAGAATTCACGACAAGAACGGGAAGTCGGGCGACCTCCGTATATACAACACATTCGCGCTGTAAACCTCACCGGAGCCACCCCGCCAGAAATGGGATGACCAGGGGGAAACGCCCCCGGCGAATCTTATAATTGCCAGGTGCCCCATGCTTTGTTTTACAAAGCGCGAGGGCTTTCGGAGTTGCGAGACTCTGACCTAATAAATATCGTACTGCTCCCAATGCAGCGTGGGGTCCGACTGAATGATGATGGTCTTGCGCGTGGAGTGCTCGAGATCTTCGATCAGGGAGGACTCGCGCGTCTTCAGGGCCTTGGCGATTTCCGGGTTGACGCGCAGCGTCAGGTTTTGCGCGTCCAGGTCGGCGGCCATTTTTTTGGCTTCGGTTTGAATCTCGTAGCAAATCGTGGGGATGGACTTGACCATGCCGGAGCCGGTGCAGTACGGGCAGGGCTGGCACAGGACGCGTTCCAGGGCTTGCTTGGTGCGTTTGCGCGTGATGCACACCAGGCCGAATTCGTTGAACGCGAGCGCCTTCGAAGGCGCGCGGTCCTGCTGCAACGCCTGATCGAGCGACGCCAGCACTTTTTCGCGGTTGCGGCGCTCTTCCATGTCGATGAAGTCCACGACGATGATGCCGCCGAGGTCGCGCAGGCGGATTTGCCGCACGATTTCCTTCACCGCTTCGAGGTTCGTCTTGACGATGGTGTCCTCGAGGCGCGTCGAGCCGCGGCCCACGTATTTGCCGGTGTTGACGTCGATGGCCACCAGCGCTTCCGTGTGGTTGATGACGATGTAGCCGCCGGACTTGAGCCACACCTTCGGGCGCAGCGCCTTGTCCAGTTCCTGCTGGATGCCGAATTCCTCGAAGATCGGCGCTTCTTTCGTGTACAGCTTCACGCGCGGGACCATCTTCGGCTGGAAGCGGCCCACGAATTCGACCACCTTGGTGAATTCCTCTTCGTTGTCCAGCCAGATGGCGGCGTAATCGTCGCTCAGATAATCGCGCAGGATGCGCTCGACGAGATTCAGGTCGCGGTGGAGCAAGGATGGCGCGTGGCGCTGCTCGGAAGTGGCGCGAATGGTGTCCCAGGTGCGCCCGAGGAACTCGACGTCGGTGCGAATTTCCTCGTCGGTCGCTCCCGCGGCGGCGGTGCGGACGATGAAGCCGCCGGGAAACGTGCCCTTGGCTTCGTTCACCAGGCGCCGCAAGCGCGAGCGGTCTTCGGCCGAGCCGATGCGCCGCGACACGCCGACGTGATCGACCGTGGGCATGTAGACGAGGAAGCGCCCGGGCAGCGCCACATGGCTGGTGATGCGCGCGCCTTTTTTACCAAGCGGTTCTTTTGCAATCTGAACAATTATTTCCTCGCCCGCCTTCAGCATTTCGGAAATGAGCTGCGGACGCCGGTGCTGCTCGTGCCTCGGGTGCCCGTGCTGCGGCGCCTGGTGCGGACGCCCGCCCGGACGCCGCCCGCGCTGCGGCCGCCCTCCGCGGCGCACGGGACGCTGGAAGCGCGCGCGCGGCTGCTCGGAAACGCGCGCGCTCGTGGGAGGCTGGCCCTCGCCCGGTTGCGGCGCTTCCGCAGCCTCGTGGAATTCTTCGTGAACTTCTCCGTCAACTCGGGCGTGTTCCCCCGCGTGTTCTCCCCCGTGCTCTTCTCCGTGTCCTTCTTCGTGTTCTACTAGGTGTTCTTCCCCATGTCCTGGAGACGCCTCCGCGGCCATCGCTTCATCATGCATTTCGTCGGCGATGGCGTCGGCTTCCTCCGCCGCGTCCTCGTGGTCGTCTTCGCGATCGCTTTCCTGATCGGCGTCCTGATCGTTTTCTCGATCAGTGTCCTGATCGCTGTCCAGCGCTTCCTGCAACTCTTCGAGTTCCGCGGGTTCCACAAACTTTTCGGCCACCGCTTCGATGGCTTCGGCGCGGTCCTTTGCGTCGGCCTGCGCTTCTTCATGCTTGGCTTCGGCCAGCTGTTCGGCGAGCGAGGTTACGTCTTCGTCGGAGAGGCTTGCGCCATTCGGAGCATGCGCGTCCGCGATCTCCGCTTGGCTTGTTTCGGCCACCGGCAAGGAAAATGCAACAGACTCCGGCGCGCCGGCAAACGGTTCGCCGCGCTCTTCCGCAACCGGAGCTTCATGCTCTTCAGGAATGGCCGCGGGGCGGCTTGCGTAGAGCGCGCCCGGCAATCCCGCCGACAATTCTTCATCCGTGAAAGTCCGCGCCGCAGGCGGCGCGGCGGAAGTTCCACCGACGAACGAAGAAGGCTCGGCAGGAGGCGCCGCAGGCGCGGACGGAACGCGATCCTTGAATTTGGAGAGCGACTCGCCCGGCAGGATGACGGGCTCGAAATCCGCGGCAGGCGCTTCGTACGGCTGGGACTCGCGCGGTCTGGAATCCGCCGGAGAAGCGTATTTGGACGGCGGCAAATCGCGCCCGGGCCGGCGGTCGCGCCCTCCGCGTCCGCGGTCGGGGCGCCCCCAGCGCCGGTTGCGCCCGCCGCCCTGTCCGCCGCGATTGCCAAAGCCGCCGCGCCCGCGGTCGCGGTCATTCCTCTGCTCAAAGGGCGGACGCTGGCTGCGCTGCATCGGCGCAGCAGGCGGCACGCCGCCTTCGGTGGCATTCTGCTGGCCGGCGGCGGCAACCTGAAAGGTTTCGCCTTCGAGGGGCGTGATAGCGGGAGGAGCCTCAAAAGCCTCTGCGGGCTCAACGGGACTCGCTGCCGCTAACGGTTCAGGGACATGAACGGGCGAAGGAATGATGCCGCCGTTGGTCGTCGGCGGATACACTTCGCTGCTGCTAGGCTGCGGCTTGTGGATCCGCGGCTCGACGGGTGCGACGTGATCGTATTCCTCGAGATGTTCCAGAAAATCGCTGACGTACAGGAAGGCGTCGCTATCGAGGCCGATGTCAACGAAGGCCGACTGCATACCCGGAAGAACTCTGGTGACGCGGCCTTTGTAAAGACTTCCAACTAACGCAAATTCTTTTTCCCGTTCAATGTAAATTTCACAAAGCTGTCCATCTTCCATAATCGCGACCCGCGTTTCGTGCGGGGTCGCGGAGATCACTAGCTCCTTCGACATGAAAACTCCTCGGAGGGCATGGCCGCACTCCGGCCTTGCGCATCGGGCGCGGGCTCGAATGAAAGCCCGCATGCAAATGGGTGCGCTGCGTCCCGCGATGCGGGACGGCCGGGGAAATTCGGATTAAATTGGTTCTTCCGCTGGGCACTTGCCTCGCTCCAAAATTTTTGTCTCTTGCCGGCGGGCCGTTCACGCGTTGCACAGCGCGGCGCGGGCCGGAAAGCAATTCTACCGGCTTAGTTGACGAAACGCCGGATACGCACGTTCATCACCAGCCCTAATGCTAAAAACACGAACAATGTGGCCGAACCGCCATAGCTCATCAACGGCAGAGGAATTCCGGTGACCGGCATAAATCCGATCACCATGGCCACATTCACCAAGACATGGAAACCCAACACTGCCGTCACGCCCATGATCAGAAACATGCCCGCTCGATCGTGCGCGCGCTGGGCGTTCTGAACCAGCCGCAACAGCAGGAACATATACAAAAGCAGCGCAACGAAGACTCCCGCAAATCCGAGCTCTTCCGCGAGCGCCGCCAGGATAAAATCCGAATACCGCACCGGCACGAAGCCCAATTGATTTTGGCTTCCGTTGCCAAGTCCCTTGCCCCAAAATCCGCCGGACCCCACGGCGATCTTGGATTGCAGGATCTGATATCCCGCGCCTTTGGGATCCTCTTCCGGGCGCAGGAATGTTGTAACACGTTCTCTCTGATAGGGCTTAAGAAAATGATAACCCACCGGCACCATGATGGCGGCCAGCGCCACAATGGCCAGAGAATGCTTCCATTGCAATCCTGCCAGGTAGGCCCCCACGGCGGCGAGCGGCACCAGCACCAGCGCTGTCCCCAGATCGGGCTGCAGCATGATCAATCCGAGCGGCAACCCCATCAGCGCGGCGGCCTTGATCAAATCCACCAGGCTGAGTTCCTCCGTCCGCACCTCGGAAAAGAACCGCGCCAGCACCACGATTATAATCAACTTTACTAATTCTGACACCTGCAAAAGCCCGCCCAGGATGGGCAGCCAGCGCTTGGCTCCGAAACGAGTGTGTCCCATGGCCAGAACCGCAATCAGCGCGACGATGGCGATCAGATACAAAAGGGGAGCCTGATCCATGATGGTGTGGTAGTCCACGCGCGACAGCAGCAGCATCAGCACGAAACCCAGGCCGACCCATTCCATCTGGTGCGTGTGCATGCCCGCCAGGTGGCTGGCATGCGTCGCGGACCAGATTTCGAGGACGCCTACGCCGCAGATGGCGAACGTCGTCGCCAGCAGCCACCAATCGTAATCGTGAATACTCGTGCCCTTCTGCATTGAAATCTTACCGGCTGGGCGGATCCGCTGTCAGTGATGGATCGTCCACGGAAGTCGGCAGCACCTTGGGCCGTCCTTCCTTCGCGGTGTACTCCTGAATTTGTATTCCGCTCTTCTTGTCGTAATACGCTTTGACAATATCGCGCACCACGGGTCCTGCCGTGGTTCCCCCGTGTTCGCTGCTGCCCTGGATGACCGCTGCAACCACGATCTCCGGATTGCGCCGCGGCGCGTAGCCCACGAACCACCCGTTGGTTTCTTTTCCTTTTTGTCCCAACTTGCTTCCCGCGCCGTAGCTCATCAACTGCGCCGTGCCGGACTTGCCGGAGAATTCTATGTTCTGAAGTTTCAAGCTCGATCCCGTGCCGCCTTCATTGATGACGCCATACATTCCCTGCGTGACTTGCTCGACCGTATCCTCGGCCAGAGGAAAGCGATCCATCTTCGTCGAGAGATTCTTCAGCAGGTGCGGCTGCGGCAAGTCGCCGCCGCTGGCCACTGCGCCGATCATTCTCGCCAGTTGCAGCGGAGTGACCGTAACGGCGCCCTGTCCGATGGCCACTGAAATTGTTTCCCCCGCGTACCATTTATGGTGGTACACGCGCTGGACCCATTCCTCCGAGGGCATTATACCGGCTTGCTCTCCCGGCAAATCGATGCCCGTGGGCCGGCCCAGGCCCAGGCCGGTGCCGTATTTATGGATCACGTCAATTCCCAGCCGCTGCCCGAGGGTATAAAAGAAAACGTCGCACGAATCCACGATGGCCTTGTGCAGATCGACGACGCCATGTCCGGCAGGCCGCCAGCAGTGGAAGATCCTTCCGTAAAATTCTGCGTGTCCCGGGCAGATGGCGGTGAAATTCGCCGGGACACCCTTCGATTCCAGCATCGCCGCGGACATTACAATCTTGAAAACCGACCCCGGGGCAAGCTGCCCCTGGATGGCGCGATTCAGCAACGGCGTCCGGGGATCCGAATTCAGCGCTTGCCATTCCGCCGTAGGAATGCGGATCGCAAAATCGTTGGGATCAAACGTGGGGCGGCTGACCATCGCCAGAATTTCCCCGTTGCGCGGATCCATGGCCACCACGGCCCCTTCTTTGTCGGCCATGTAGGTGTCCGCCACGTTTTGCAAATCGTAGTCGATCGTCAGTTGGATCGGTTTCCCCGGAATGGCGTCCTTCTGTTCGAGCCGGCCTACTTCCTTGCCAATGCTGTTCACGATCACGCGCCGCAATCCGTCCGTGCCCATCAAAGTTTCGTTGTACTGGCGCTCGAGCCCTGTTTTTCCGACAATGTCGCCAGGTTTCAAGCTGGAATCGGAAGCCTCCACCTGTTCCGCGCTCACTTCACCCACGTAGCCAACCGCATTGGCGAGCATATCTCCATGCGGATAGCGGCGCCGGTGGACCATCAGCATTTCGAGCACGGGAATGTCCACGCGATGGGATTCGATGAAGGCGATATCGGAGGGGCTGGCTTCGGGCTTGATCACGATGGGCTGGAATTTCGGCATGGCCCGCATCGCCTCGATCTGCTGCTTCACGTCCTCCAGCGTCATGCCCAGGCCGTCGGCAATCTGCGGCAATAGCTTCTCCACTTGTTCGGGAGCGTCGCGCAACAACAGGACGCTGAAGGAAGGATAGTTGTCCACCAGGACGCGGCCCTCCCGATCGAGCATCGAGCCGCGCGGGGCAATGATCGGAATCGACCGCACGCGATTGCGTTCGGCCATTTGCGCATAGCGGTCCGAATCAATGATCTGCAGCTTCCAAAAACCAAAAAGCAGCAGCGCGATCACCCCGACGATGACGTAGGAAACAACGGCCAGCCGCTCCGTGGGCAGCCGTTTGTCGTTCATTAATGAGAAGGCCAAAGCGACTCCGTGCGGCCCTCAGCGCCGCACACCCTGCGGGTTTTCTCCACACCTAACCACCGTCCACACTATCACTTGGACCGTGGGTGTGCAACAGCTTGCGCACCGTATCGGATACCCCCAGCAGCACGGACTTAAGTCCGTGGGGGTCCGAGTGATCTTGCCTAGCAGGCACGGCCTGGGATCCCCGAGGGAACCCTGCGCACCTGAATTCTGCGTCACCAAACTCAGGACGGTTTCCGGAAACGGTCCAGCAGCGGAAACAACCCGATGGCGATCACGGCATTGACAAGCGTGGCGATCAGAATCGGAACCGTAACGTAGCTTTCATTCCGTTGGGCCAGCAGGGACCGCGTCGTCAGCGTGAATACGGCGTGATGGAATAGGTAAAAGGCCACCGTCAGCAGGAACCGCGCAATGGGATGTTCCACGTCGATCCGGGCCCCCAGCGAGGAGCCCAGGTATCCCACCAATGTTTTTGCGATTCCGTAAAGCCCCAACGGCGTGCGGCTCAGGCTATCCTGCAGCAAGCCCACCACCATGCCCA
Organism: uncultured Acidobacteriota bacterium; assembly: GCA_963813185.1. Classification (GTDB taxonomy): domain Bacteria; phylum Acidobacteriota; class Terriglobia; order Acidiferrales; family UBA7541; genus Palsa-360. Next base: position 103,752 of record CAWEYA010000010.1, on the reverse strand, counting down.
GCAGCAAACCGGAAGAGGGATTGCGCTTGCTGAGCGCAAAGTACAGAGTCACCAGCAAAGGCAATTCAAGATAGTTGGCGGAGCGGATGTACACGGGGAAAAACGCCTGCACCACCAGCGCCAGCAGCACGGCAATCGGTACCACGCCGCCGTAGTATTTGTGTACTTCAATGTGGGGCTCTGGCCCGATATAAACTTCTGAGCTTTCCATCTTCTCCTGCTTCTATTCCCATTTCCTGGATCAATGCGCGACGGACGGCTGCTCTGTCGGCAGCGCCCGAGCCGCCGGTGCCGGTCGTGCGGCCGGAGGCGCGACCGGGGAGGCTTCGGCATCCGGCGTTTTTTTCAGATTCAGATCCTGCCGCGTCTGCAAGACCAGGACTTCCTCCAGTCGGTCCAGATGGGCAGCCGGCTTCACGCGAATCTTCATGAAAGGCGACTTCGCGTCCGAGGAAAAGTCCACCACCTTGCCCACGGGGAGGTCTTTTGGAAAAATGCGGTCCTGCCCGGATGTCAGCACCGCTTCTCCTGCCGTAACCTTTTCATCGCTGCTGATGTAGTCGAGGGAGAGCAGCGGCTCGCCCGTTCCTTTGACGGGCCCTTGCGTGCGGGTATCCGCCAGCAGTGCGCCCACGCCGCTATCTTTGTCGCCCAGCAGCAGCACCTGCGAAATATCCGGGTAGACGGCGAAGATTTTCCCGACCACGCCGTCCGGCGTGATGACGCCCATGTCGCGCCGAATGCCGTCGCGCGAACCTCGGTCAATATTTACGACCTGACTCCCGGAATCCGGGCTCCCGCCGATCACCCGCGCGGCGATCATGGGATTTTCGGAATGCGCGCTGCGAAAATTGAGCAATGCGGCCAGCCGGTCCGCTTCCAGCGCGCGGCCCTCCAGCTCGGCATTGCGCACTTTGAGCCGGTCCATCTCGGCGCGCATCGCGTCGTTTTCTTTCTGCGCGCTGCGCAGCCCGATATATCCGCCCCAGCCGTGTTCGGCGCCCTGGACCGTCCAGGAACTGATGCGCTGCAGCGGCGAAATCATTTCCACGGCCCACACGCGGATGAGCCGCACCTGCCGCTCGCGCTTGATCTGCGCGGCCAGCAGCAGCACCTGCGCGACGACGACGCCCGCAAGCAACGTCAGAGATTTGTGCCGCGAGGGAATTGCGATCATCGGAAAAGAACGTCAACTTTCTAAAATTTTGCTGCCTGTTCGGATCGGCGAATTGCGCCCGCCTCCCAAACTCAATCAATAGAAACCAAGCGCAACAGCCGGAAATCGCTCAGCATTTTGCCCGTCCCGAGCACCACCGATGCCAGCGGATCGTCCGCAATGGAAACCGGCAACCCGGTTTCCTCGCGGATGCGCTTATCCAGATTCTTGAGCAGCGCCCCTCCGCCGGTGAGCACGATTCCGCGGTCGCTTATGTCCGCGGAAAGCTCCGGCGGCGTGCGCTCCAGCGCCACGCGGCAGGCGTTCAGAATCGTGGCCACGCATTCGGAAAGTGCTTCGCGAATTTCGCTGTCATCAATCGTGACTGTGCGAGGCACGCCCTCGATCAGGTTGCGCCCTTTCACTTCCATGGTCAGAGGCTTTTCCAACGGATACGCCGACCCGATCTCCATCTTGATCTGTTCCGCCGTGCGTTCGCCCACCAGCAGGTTGTACTTGCGCTTCAGGTACTGCATAACGGCCTCGTCCATTTCATTCCCCGCCACTCGCACGGACCGTGAATACACAATGCCGCTCATGGAGATGACGGCGATGTCGGTCGTTCCCCCGCCGATATCCACCACCATGTTTCCGGAAGGCTCTTCGATCGGCAGGCCCGCGCCGATCGCCGCGGCCATGGCCTGCTCTACCAGGTAGACCTCGCTAGCCCGCGCGCGATAGGCTGAGTCCTGCACGGCGCGCTTTTCCACCGGCGTGATCTCGCTGGGCACCCCGATCACGATGCGCGGATGCACCAGCATGCGCCGGTTATGCGCCTTCTGGATGAAGTATGTGAGCATTTTCTCGGTCACCTTGAAATCCGCGATGACGCCGTCCTTCATCGGCTTGATGGCCACCACATTCCCCGGCGTGCGCCCGAGCATCTCCTTGGCTTCCTTGCCCACCGCCACCACTTCCGCGCTATTCTTGTTGATGGCCACGATCGACGGCTCGTTGACCACGATGCCTTTGCCCTTTGCGTACACGAGCGTGTTGGCCGTGCCCAAATCGATGGCCAGGTCGGAAGAAAACAAGCTAAAGACCGACCGCAGGTTGTAACCGTTATTCAACATAACTCCCTCAGTGCCGGGCTGCTCGAGCGGCTGCTGAGTGCCGTCTCGGGTGGGGTGCTGCCCGGCTGCCCCTCCCTAAAATTTTTCCGGCGGGTCGCCGACACGCCATAACCCCTTGGCGAAGGCGGCCCGCCTATGGAATCACAATCTCAATGCGCTTGATCGCCGTGCCGCCCCTCCGGTTCTGCCCGGTCAGAACGATGGTCTGGCTGCCCCGCGCCAATGGCGCCGTAAAATATTTGAACACGCCGTCGCCCTGTACGTCCGCTACCTGTTCTCCGTTAATGATGAGCGCCGCCCCTGGCTCCGTGCGCCCGGTGATCTCCACCACGTTACCATGCAATGCCGTGCTTCCGACCTCCAGGAGCATCTCTTGGCCCTTGCCTTGTGTCGCGAGCGTAAACTTGAAGGTATCACTCGGGGCGCTCACGCGCTTCTCCTGGTCCGTGGCCAGCACGTCCCAAAAGTAATCACCCTGGTCAAACCCGGTTATCTCCGCGGACGTTCCCGTCACCTTCCGGTCTTCCACTATCCGGGAAAACATGGAAGTCGTGCTGATGCGCAACTCGTAGCTGACCGCTTCCGGTACAGGTTTCCATTCGAATCGCACCGGGGCGTGCTTGGGGTCCGGTACAATTAGGGGCTGCAGGTTCAGAGGCTGTGCCAAATCGGGAGGGGCAAGGACATTGGTCTTGACCACGGTCCCCCCGCTCGGCGGCACGGTCACGCGCTCCCATCGGCCAATCTCGACGTGTTGACGGCCGTCGGTGGTCGCCAATTCGGCAGTTCCGGCCGACACCGTGATTTCCGTTTCGCTCGTCTTCGGATCGCTGCGCACCGCCGCGCGGCTATTCTGCTGTACCGAGGCCACCGCGTTCGAGAACGAAACTTCGGCCTTTGATTTCGAAGACTCCCACGTGCCGGTGGCCAGGTCCACGGCGCCGGAGGTTATATGCATTGCCACGCGCGTTTCGCTGTCCCGCCCGACCGAGTTTTCCTCCACCGTTACCAGCGTGTCCGACTGCACCGTATAGGTCGTGCCATCGGCGAACGTGACGCGCGCGGCGCCGTCTCCGCCGGTCTGGATCAAGTCGCCCTTGTCGAGCGCCATCCGGTAATCCGCGGTGACCCACTGCACGGAATTCACTTTCTTCACCTGCACGCGGCCGTCCAAATTCACGAACTTGGCCTGCTTCGCGGTCAGTTCCGTGGTGGTGGGCGTGGCCGCGCCGATCGCTTGAGAAATCTTGGTCATTGCCCCGCTAAACGTCTCTGGAAAAATCAAATACAAAATGGCCAGCACCACGGCTAAAACCAGCAGCATGTAAAAGGCCACGGTGCGGTAAGTGACGGTTTTCCAATAGATCTCTAAGTGCGAGGTCTTTTGACGCGGCGCGAGCGGTGGTCTCTGAATCGGCATGGAGCAATCGCAGGAATTTTACCCAATATCAAAATCTAGCACGCCGCTCCATGCCCCGCAAACCACGCTGCCGCAACGAGTTTCTCGCAGTGCAATACGCGCTGGGCACGCCAGGGCACCCGCCTGAGGCTTTTGAAATTAAGGCCCATGAGTTCGCAGGGACGCCTAAAATGATGAGCCCATGCAAACGCACATACTTAATAACCGCAAAAGAGCGGCACGCCAATTCGATTTGTCCAAGACTTGGCAATCAGAGGGGACAAACTCATCGTGCCGGGCCATCCCGAGATCCTGGCCTGCGGATAGCAAGAAATTTGAGATGGAAATTCGGTCCGGCGGGTGCCGCACCCTTGCGGGCTTCAAGGGCGCGGGTTTTAGTTCTGTCCTGAACGATTTAGCGCCGTCCGATTCCCATCCAGGAATCCAGGGACATGCGGTTTTTTTCCACATGAACAAGCAAATAATAATAAAGGAAACAATAAATCAGCTGCAAGCCCGAGACGAGCCAGTCCTGCGCCAGGTTTGTCCCGATCACCAGCGCCGTCATGACCAAGGCCCCCGCTATCAGTGAAAATCGCGAAAACAGCCCCAGCATCAACAGCAAGCCCAGCGTCGTTTCGACCCACGGCAACACCGCGCCAAACGCCGGCAACGAGCTCGCCGGTATCAGGTGCGAGTGCTCGAAGTAGTGGGTCAAGTAGGCCAGAAACGCAGCGCGCCCGTTGAGCAGGCGGCTAACGCCGTGCAGAAGGATATTGGCCCCAAAGGACAAGCGCAAAATGGTATACGCGATCACCACGTCGGAAGTTTTCCGGCTGGAAACAGTTTCCATTGGGCCGGCGGTACTAACGGTTTGGCTCACAAATCCTCCTCAAAGTTCTCAAATCGGGTCGCGTCCGCGCCGAGACGCCACGGATTCCTCCTGGCCTCGGGCCGCGAACAGAACAATTTTGATTCGGTCGTGGGACGGAACACGTTTTATACCACAAGCGCCCGGCTTGCAACCTCTTCCAGTCGTATCTCAGTGGCGAAGGCTTCAGCTTGCGGGGGTTAGTACTTGCAAGGACCAAACCCCACAGGCTGAGGCCTGCGACACAAAAACCTCAACTCCGCAGAAATGTTTTGAGTTCCTGGGTCAATTCCTCCGGCATCTGTTCCGGAAGAAAATGGCCGGTCGGCATCGCGTGGCCCTGCGCCTGGACAGCGCGGTCCCGCCAGGTCTGCAAGACGTTGTACAGGCGATGGAACGGCCCCTTTTCAGACCACAGCACCAGCAGCGGACACTGAATCTTCTTATCCAGATCCGCCTTATCGTGCGCCAAATCAATGGAAGCGGCCGCCCGGTAATCCTCGCAAATCGCATGGATCGTTTCCGGGCTGCGGAAAGTACGTAAGTATTCCTGGAATACTCCGGCCCCGATCCAGTCCGGCAGCGGGTCCGTAATCTTGCTGCCCCCCAGCCAGAGCAAAGTGCACTTCAGAAAATACTCAGCGCTATTGCCAACCATCGTCTCCGGAAATGGCGGGGGCTGAACGAGAAGAAACCAATGGTAAAAGATCGTGGCGAACTCCTGGGTGATCCCTTGATACAGGAGATAGGTCGGCACGATGTCCAGGATGACCAGCTTGGTGAGGACCTCGGGATGATCCAGAGCCAACCGGTGCGCCGCGCGGCCGCCGCGATCATGGCCCACCAGCGCAAACTTCTCAAATCCCAGATGCTTCATCACTTCCACCTGATCCTGCGCCATCGCCCGCTTCGAGTAGGCGAAGTGATCTCCGCCACCCGGCGGCTTGCCGCTGTCACCGTACCCGCGCAGATCCGTCATTACGAGGAAATAATCTTGCGCCAGTGAAGGCGCGACCTTGCGCCACAGCACATGAGTTTCCGGAATGCCGTGGAGCAGCAACACGGGCGGGCCATTTCGGTTGCCACCGGATACGGTATTGATGGTCGCGCCCGAGGTCTTGATCTGTTCGATCTTAAAGCCTTTGAAAAAATCCTCGCGCGGCTGCTGCGCAGGCTCAGCCTCGCCGCGCAAGCCGGGAGCGAGCAATGCTTTTTCGGCGACGGGCGCGAGCGCCGCAGCCATGGAATTCTTCAAGAAATCACGGCGGCAGGGATTCGGCATTGTTGCCTCCAGTGGATGAATCTTTGGGTCGTTGCAGGTTATAAGGATATCGTCAAAAACCCAGCATGCAAGAGCCGGCGTTGTTAGTCGGCTTCCGGTTACGCTGTTTATCGGGACTTGGCCTAAGAGGGAGGGGCGATTGCCGGCTGCGCTGAATTCACTTCTTTCCCGTCGGGACTTTCTGCCTCGGCTCTTCAAAACAGTTCAGCACCATATTGATCTGCGTTGGGCCGTCCCGGCCGACCCCGCAGGCTTGAGCATCAAGCACCGCTGGCCGTCGGTGGAAATGCGGGGGCTAACGTATATTTGCATCGCCCGCCAACCGCAATCTCAAAACCTCGGCCGCTCGCCCGCTGCTCCGTACGCGCGGGCTTTCGCCTGCGCGATTGCGGCACCAAAACGGGATGCGCTCGCGGACTGGAACGCTAGATACCCGCCATTGGGCGAGCCGTAAAGCCAGTTGTAGCGGTACGTCCGGAACAGTAGTTCCATGTACGGGATGAGATCTTCAACGGTGGCGGCTGACGAGGCTCCGCAAGCTCCATTGGCCGCCCAACTCTTCTTTGCCGACCGATCGCTCCACAGAGCCATCGTTCCGGCCAACTCCAACGTGCCATTGTACTTCTGCAGGAGAGGCGCGAAGGCAACGGCCCGCTTCTCGATTGCCTGGCGAAGATCATCAATGGAAGTATGGCAATAGCCGAGGCCCACTTCGCCGCCGGACAAGACGCGGATCGGAAGGTGCTGCCGCTGAATTTCGTCGAGTAGGCCTTCGGCGATATAGGAGGCCGCGAGGGCGTACGGCCGGGCGTCAATTCCACTCCGCTCGAGGCGAGTGAAGCCAGTGAACAAGAACCATATACTCGCGCCAGGATATTCTGCCGAGGATATATCGGCCATGCGCGCGCCGACTTGCCTCAGCAGAATCAAAACCTCTCGCTGCGGCCTGGATGTCATGTGCGCGAGCTCGGCCACGTCATAGGCCTTGTAGTTATTGTAAAACTCCAGATCGCAAACGATTCCGGGAACGCCAGTCTTCCTGGCCAGGCGCAGCGCGTTCCGCCAATTTTCCAGAAAATCGCTCCGCGCGCCTGCATTTCCGTCCAAGTCCAATCCCTGAAACATCTGAAAGTAAGGGACTTTGGAATATGGATTCGCTTCCTCGTCATTTGCGCCCACCAGGCGGTTCAGATAGACCCAGGGCCAGATGTCCTTAGCCGTAGATTTCTTCCAGCCGGCCATTTGCGCTTGCATCAGGGGCGCCGAAAGCACCGGGGAGGTGTCGTACGCGTCTGCGAAGGAGACAGCCAAGCCATCGTAGGGGGAACGGTCAAATTGAGCGATCTTCGATGCGTCCATTTGGTCGGCCACGGCGGTGTTCACCAGCATCAGGTAGTGCTCGCGCAACCGATCGCCTGCAGACGCCGAAGCAGAGGCGGCAGATTTGGCCGGATACTCTTGCGGAATGTTGCGTTCCTGTGGCGGACTCAGCGATTCAGTCTGCGACTGTCCATGCGCTTCGAACAGGACAAAGCCAGTAGAAAATGCGGCCGCCAGGAATAAGAAAAACAAGCACGGGAGAGATGACTTTGGCAGGGTGCCTGGACTAGGAATCCGCCGCTGAGGATGGCCACGCATCCACGGAGCATACCACCCCTCGCGCCCACTTACAGTCACTAATCGTGACTTGTGGATACCTCCTTTTGAGATGCTGGAAGTAAATGGTATTCTGCCCAGTTATTCCGGAGGGATTGAATGTTGTTGAGTGAAAAAGTTGCCGTCGTTACCGGTGGCGGGCGCGGGATTGGCCGCGCCATCGCGCTGAAATTTGCCGGGGAAGGGGCGGCGGTGGTGGTCGCGGCGCGCACAAGATCGGAAATCGAAGCGGTGGCCGGGGAGGTTCGCAAATCGGGCGGGCGCGCGGCGGCCGTTGAGGCGGACGTTGCGGATGAAAAGCACTGCGAGAGGCTTATCCACGAGGCCGAATCCGAATTCGACCGGGTCGATATCCTGGTGAACAACGCCGGAGAGTACGGTCCCGTGAAGCCGGTCGAGGAAATCAGCCCAGCCGAGTGGGATCGCGTGATCGCGGTGCACCTGCGCGGCGCTTACCTGCTGACGCGCCTCGTGCTGCCGGGAATGTACGCCCGCGGCTCAGGGGTAATTCTGAATATTTCGAGCTTGTCGGCGAAGTCGGCCTTTGGCTGGGGATCACCGTATGCCGCAGCCAAGTCAGGGATGCTGGGGCTGACACGCGTCGCCGCCGCCGAAGCAGCCCGCAAAGGCGTGCGGGTAAACGCGATCTGCCCCGGCCCGGTCACGGAAACGAAGATGTCAAAGGATTTAGGCCAAACGCTGGCGGAACGCCTGGGAGTTTCCAAGGAGGAGCAGCTCAAGGGGTTTTTGAATACGAACCTGCTGGGACGGGGACAGACGGCCAACGAAATTGCCGCAGCCGCCCTGTTTCTCTGCTCGAATCAAGCCAGCGCGATTACTGGGCAGGCTCTGAACGTGGACGGCGGAGCTGCTTTTTACTGATTTCCTCGGCTGCAACCAAAGCACGCTTTGCTTGCTGTCCCGCCACATCGAGTCCCCACCGGCTCGCCCGATCGACCAGATAAAAAACCAGGGCTGCCATGGCGCAAACGATAAAAATGCCTGTAAACAGAATGAGTGCGGCAACCATTTCCTGCACAAAGTAGATTTGCAACGCAACAAAAGCCGCCAGCGCTATCCACAACCATTTTCGAGCTTTTTGCTCGCTCAATACTCCAGTGACCTTCACTGAGATGGCCCCCTCTCCACACTAATACTTAGATGCAATTCGCCACCCAGAAGAGACAGGGTCAGTTTAAATCCTAAGTGACCCGCTTGCATATGGTACGTGCGTGGGATGGGCCGTGGAACCAAGGACGTAGTAATACTAGTACTATGGAAAAAATAATCCTACAGGAATTGGGAGCGCATCCTTGCCTTTTTCATAGGCGCCGGCCTGCGCGGTTGGCTGTAATTGCGGCGTAAGTACTCGGGAGCCTGGGAAGGAGCGGGATCCCGCCACAGTTCGAATCTTTATAGGGAGTTTGGGGGACTGGGCTCAGCGGCCCTCGAACGGGTAGCGGTCGCCGGCCTGGACAGCGGCGGCAACGCGCTGGCGCATGGCTACCGTATCGGCGGGCTCGCGTTTCAGGAACCGGCGCAGGACGGCGAGCTGGGTGCGCAGCATGTCTCCCTCAAGCACCGCAGCCATGGCTCTTCGCGCGCCGACTTCGACCCGATCCGTTGCGTCGTGCAGAAACACGCGGGCCGCGTCCGCCATAACGGCGGCTGATACCGCGCCACGCGCCGCTTCGGCCTTTTGCACGCGCCGCAGCGATGATTCGATGGCGTAACATTCCATGACGATGTCGGAGAGCGCGGCGACGACTTCCTGCTGGTCGGCAAGGCGTTCGCGGTACTTTTCGAGCGCCGCGCCGGCCACGAGCAAGAAGGCTTTCTTCACTCCGGCCAGGATGCGCTCCTCTTCGGCCCAGTCGCCTCCGGGAGGCTCCTCGAACGACGGGCCGGCCATGATTTCCTCGCGCAACTTCGCTCCGGCCTGCATCAGCGGCAGGGCGCCCGAGGTGGCGCGCTTCATCAGCATCTGGATGATGAGCATGCGGTTGATTTCATTGGTGCCCTCGAAAATGCGGTTCACGCGCGAGTCGCGGTAGGAGCGCGCGACCGGATAGTCCTCATGAAATCCGTAACCGCCGAAAATCTGAACGGCTTCATCGACCACAAAATCCAGGAGCTCCGATCCGTAGACCTTGCTGATCGAGCTTTCGATGGCGTATTCCTCGAACACTTTCATCGATTGCTGCGATTTGTCCGCTCCGTCGCCCGCCGCCTCGATGGCGCGGTCCATGAGGCCCGTGGAACGGTAAATCATGGACTCCACCGCGAATATCCGGATGGCCATTTCCGCGAGCTTGGCGCGAATCAGGCCGAAATCCGCGATGGGCTTGCCGAAGGCCACTCGCTCTTTCGCGTACTTCGACGCGGTCTCCAGCGTGCCCTTGGATCCTCCGGTGCAATACGCGCCCAGGCTAAATCTTCCGGCGTTTAAAATGTTGAACGCCACGATGTGGCCGCGGCCGATTTCATGCAGCAGGTTTTCCCTGGGCACCTGGCAATTCTCGAAAAAGATGGCCGTGGTGGAACTGCCCTTCAGGCCCATCTTTTTTTCTTCCGCGCCCGCGGAAAATCCCGGAAATCCGCGCTCGACGATGAAACAGGAAAATTTCTCGCCGTCGACTTTTGCAAAGACGATATACACGTCGGCAAAGCCGCCGTTGGTGATCCACATTTTCTGCCCGTTCAAGATCCACGACTTCCCATCGGGAGAGAGCACGGCGCGGGTGCGGGAATTTTGCGCGTCCGAGCCCGCTTGCGGTTCCGACAGGCAGTAGGCCGAAAGCTTTTCGCCCGTCGCGAGTATGGGCAAGTATTTCTTCTTCTGCTCTTCGTTTCCGAAGAACACGATCGGCAGCGTGCCAATGCCCGAATGGCCGCCGTGACTCACGCCAAAGGACGCGTAGGCGGACAATCTTTCCGCCAGCTGCACGGTTGAAACTTTGTCCAGGCCCGCGCCGCCGTACTCCTCGGGCACGCCACCGCCCAGCAGGCCGATTTCTCCGGCCTTCTTCAGGAGTTCCGCCATCAATCCAGGTTTATGCTGCTCGAGGTCGGGAATGACGGGTACCACTTCGTTGCGAACGAACTCTTCCGCGGTCTGGCCAATTAGTTTCTGATCGTCGGTGAGTTCAGCGGGAGAGAAAACGTCTTCCGGGGTGCAGGACTCCACGAGGAAACTGCCTCCGCGGGATGCGGCCCGCGGCAAAGACGTAGTAGCCATGGTCCCTCCTCAATGGCCTTGGTAGCACAGGCACTCTTGCCTGTGCGGTTTCGTAGGCTGCGCTTGACGTGCTGGGTCAATTTCAATTGCAAAAACCGCACAGGCAAGAGTGCCTGTGCTACTTCAGGCCGCGCCGGCAGCGGTCTTGATCTCTCCAATATACGAAGCCGGCAGGTTGTGTTCGCCTGCGCCGTCCAGCATCGCTTGCAGGTATTGAGTCGACGGGCGCAAGCCTTTCTCCACTTTTTGCGCGATGTAGATCTGCGCCGGAAGGGGTTGGCCGCCTTCGGGCGTCACCTGCACTTCGATGCGGCGATAGTGATCCGGGACGCCTTCGTAGCGGTCCAACGAACGCATCGAGCCCTCTTCGATTTTGTAGAGCACGCCGTGAACGGTTTTTCCCGGCGCGGGCTGAATGTTCGCGCCGGCCGTGCCGCCGCGAACTTTTTTGTTGAAGCGGACTTCGTAATTCGGCAGGGACGCGTTGTGCTCTTCCAAAATTTTGCCGGTGCGGGAGAGCATCTGAGCGCGGTTCATGTTGCTGCCATACGCAAAATGCCAGACGGTTCTAGAAGCCATGGTGCCTTTCTCGATAAACGGGACGGATTGGGCAGGTGCGGCGTGAACCTCCATTGTAGCGGGGTTGCCGGGCCAGAGCAAATCGAACGCGCGATGGAAGTGCATAAATCAAAACAGCAGGCCTCACCGCGTTATCACTTTCGCCTGCAAGCCTAACTTGGTATAGACTGATTTTCCGATTGGCATAATACTTCCCAGAGCTTGAAATTTAAAGGAACGGTCAATGCTTATTCCGCGCTGGAAGCGAATCCGTTTGACAAGCATCGTTGTGTACGCAACCGTTTTTGGTTTTTCTCTTATTTTGGCGATGCCGTCCGCGGCGTCGCCAGGAAAGAGCCGCACCGCCGCAGGGTCCGAATCGCGGCAGCAATCCAGGATCATGGGCGTGGCGATTACCGGCTCGCAGCCTGCGGGAAGTTTCGGGGGAGTTGCGTTCCGAAGGACCTGGGGAACTGTTTCTGGAATTGTTGCGCCGCGGGACACCATATACGGCTTCGATGAATTGACGCACGACGCCGACGGCAACTACGACTACACGTCTGAGTTTGAAATTATCGCTCCGGAGAAGCCCGGAACGAATTCCGTGATCGTGGTCGAAGCGGAAAATCGCGGCAGGCCGGTTTTCCTCAATACGCTGCACGAGATCGAGATGGCGGGACCGCCCTCGGCTACGACCAACGGGGGCGACCCCGGAAACGGCTTCCTTTTCGAGCATGGAACCTCTTACGCGCGGGTGCAGTGGCAAACCGGGATCGCCGCGAGTGTTCCGATGAGGGCGGAGGGCGTGGGCGAGGTCATTATCCGCGACTTTGGCCGCATGCTCGCCGGGCGCACGCAACTGGACGCTAAACCGTCCGTGGATTTCGGAACCTACCACACTCTCATCTTGGGCGGCATCAGCCTCAGCGGGTTTTTCATCGACACATTTTTAGCGGAGGGATTTAACGCAGATCCCTCCGACGGCGGCGTGGTTTTCCAGGGCGCGATCGCAGTCGACGGAACCGGCAATTGGCTGGCATTAAATCAGCTGGCAGCCGAGGCGGGATCGAAACAATTTCCTTACGTCATACCGGATGCGAAGCCGCTGCGCGCTTCGGAAATTTTAGGCGGGCACGCGAGCGATCCCTTTTATATTGACATCGCGAATTACACGGATTTTTACCGCCTGCGCGCAAGCCTTACCGACGTGGACACGAAAAACCCGCGCATGCGCCGCTACGACTGGCCGAGCGCTCACGCCCCGGCGCCGATCGACCAGAGCGGCGGGAGCGCGCGCGTCAGCCGCTGCAACGGCGGCGTGCCGGTGGACCTCAATCCCATTCCGCACGGCGCATACCTGCGCGCGGTGACCCTGGAACTTGAGCACGAACTCGACGTTCCATCCGCTCGCCAGGCTCTGAAGCTGCCTCCGACGACGCTCTTTATGCTGGATCCCGCCTCATCGAGAATGCCGAACTTTAACCCGCTGCCGGGTGTGCGCCTCTCGGTGCCCTTGGTCGACGAAAACGCCCAACCGTTTGGCGGCGTCCGCTTTCCGGATGTAGAGCACCCGGTTGGCCGCCCGGTTCCCGTTTCGCTGCCGCCCGTCGTGACCATTTCGATCGACGCCACGTGCGGAAATCTGGGCGGGTGGCAACAGTTCCCGGCGGAGGAACTTACGAAGAGATATGAGAGCCAGGCGAATTACGTGAAATTGTACGCCGAATCGCTGGACAGGCTGATTGCACGGGGCTATGTGCTGGCTTCCGACCGCGAAGAAATGCTCAAAATTGCCGCGGCGCTATATGCGCGGCGTCCGGCAAATTGAAGTGCTCTCTGAAATTGCCTAGTCGTCTCGCCTGGCGCGGCTAATCTGCATTGCGCAATACGCCGGCCAGGAACTCGACCAGGCGCAACTGATCGATCCACACCGCATGTTTGTCGGGATCGACGTGAGAAAACGCGGGAGTAATCAGCGCTGCGCGCAAGTACGGCTTGGGAATTTCCTTTTCCAGCCAGAGGCTCTCCGTGGAGGGAATGATGTCGTCCGTCGCGCCGTGCAGAACGTAGACCGGCGTGTGAAGAGCGCCGAGTTTTCCCTCCGGTGAAATCGCGGAGAATTGCGAATCGTCGGCCTGAATCTCCTCCAATAATTTCGGTCGCAAGCGGTCGATTTGGCGGGCCATGAGAATTTCCATGGTGGCGCGGCTCGCGGGACCGAACCGCGAAAAAAGCGCGCGCGCATCGTCCGGGCGCTCCCAGAGCCAGTCGCGCAAGGAGTCGTGCGCCACGGGAAGATCGGCTGCGGGGAAAAATTGGTCCAGGTGGGAGTAAACAAACACGGCCGCGCCGTAGTCGTGCGCGGCATAGGGCTCCATGCGACCGTCGGGGAGTTCGGCCTGGCTGGTGGCGAGAAATCGCACCACGCGGGCGAGATTGTCGTAGGCGCCCATCAGGACGAGCGCGCGAATGTGCGGGGCGTAACGCGGATCGCACGCGGCGAGAAGAGAAAGTCCCCCCGCGAAACTCACGCCCACGATGGTGACCGAGCCTGTACCAATGCGCTGCTCCAGCCAGGCGGCGGACTCCCCGATCGTGGCGATCGATGCGCCGTCGACGTGATAGTCGGCCAGCGCGGCGATCTCCGGAGTGAGGACGGAAAATCCGTCGCTCGCGGCCGCGCGCGCGAAATTCATGAGCCGAGGCTCGTCGATCCCCAGGTGATGAATCCCGTGAACGAGGACCATGCCCGGAGGATGAGCAACGCCGCGCGGCACGTACAGCCTTGCCCGCACGGGGCCTTGCGGCGTGTAGAGTGTGACCTCCTGCGTATCAAGTCTGTGACTTTCCAGGCGCACGAGAAGGCCGGAAGCGCGCGGGTCGAGAAATTGCGTCAGAAAAGCGTAACTGCGCAACTCATAGCGAAGAGAATAGACCCCGAAGCAAAATAGAAGAATCAGCAGCAGCGCGATCCAGAGAAATTTGAAACGCAAGGACGGCCGGCTCGCTTCGACAGGCGCCATGACGTGGCGAGCATAACTAAGCAGGCAGGGAAAATCAAAATTTGGAAATCTGCAAACGGAGAGGAGGCAACTCAGGTCTGTCGCGATTCGTGGCGGCTGGCGTAAACTGCGGAAGAGGAAATAAGGACCGATGGCAGAAGTGACACAGCCCGGCTGGACGCGGATTCGCACGGCGACGGGCCGCTACGAGTATCAGTTTCAGGGGGAAATGCCAAGCGTGCGGGGCGGGCGGTATGAGGACGCGCGCGATTACCAGTTCCTGGTGCTCGACGAGGAAGGCTTGCTCTACAAAATTCCCGTGCGGATGGCGGCAGAGATTGCGTCTGAACTTGGCGCGGACGCTGTGCGGGTGCGCGTCGCGGAGGCTCAGTTGAGGGTTGGTCTGGAAAGTTATCGCCCGCGCCAGGGCGCGCCTTATCCCGAAATGGACGCGGAATTATCGCTCAGCGCCGATCGAGCGCGAGAGCTTGCGGCGAAGATCCGAATCCAGAGTGCCCTTTAGCCTTAACTCATTTCAATATTTCCAAAATCGGGGCGTGCACAGCGTTTCAGGGGCTAAATCCCAATCTTTCCTGGCGTTCTGGTGTCGGTATTGAAGCCGCGACCAACTAATCAAATAATGAAATACGTGCTACTTGGTGGTGGGGTCGACGTTCGTTTTCGGCGCCGTGTAGCCTTGCCGGGCGTACACCTGAAACTTGATCTTTTTCCCCTTCTGGTCGAGGACCGTGAGCGGGCCGCCGTCCGGGGCCAACAGCTCTACTTTGATTTTGCGGTACTTGCCGTCGAGCGTTTCGTTGGTTGGCGAATAGGCCATGCTGTACTGGTTGCGCAGGCTTTGGGCCACCTCCTGCATGATGCCCGGAATTTCGCCGTCAAAGCGCGGGAGCCACGAGCGGCCTCCCGTCATCCCCGCAAAGGTCTTGAGCTGGTTCTGCGCCTGAATGTACGTTAACTGCTCGCCAAATGCGCCGGGGGCCTGATTGATGAAGAACTGTTCGGCCACGCCGACGGTGAAAATGGTGGCGTCGGTTTCGCGAATCCGTTTCAAGGTCTGGTCAAGAGTCATGCGGCTGAAGGTATCGATTCCGGAAGCCAGCACCAGAACGGCTTTCTTGCCCTTGACGTCCTTGATGCGGTCGAGGACATCGGAAAGGGCGTCGAAAATATTCGATTCGCTGAAAGGCGGGAAATAAAGGGTGGACAGACCTTGCAGGAGTTCGTTGCGATCGTGGGTGAAATCCACGTCGACGTTGGAGCGCATGTTGAAGGTCTCCAGCGCGACCCAGTCATTCGGTTTGAGATTGCCCAGAAAGCCCGCGGCCCAATTCACGGCGTTGTAGGTAAAAAATTGATAACCCAGCTTGCTGAATTCCAGGAGCAGCACAATGGTGATGGGCGCTTCGGAGGGCGCGAAATTCGTAATCGTTTGCACCGTGCCGTCCTCGCTGATCCGGAAATTCTCCTTCTTGAGGTCCCTCAAATAAGTTCCGTTGTTATCGGTGACCACCACGTCCACGCTCACGACGGGTACGGTGACGGAGATCGAAAATCCGGGAGCGGTCTGGGTCTGCGGCGCCTGCTTGTCCTTATTCTTGTCCTGCGCCCAGGCGGAGAGTTCGCCGGGCGGAATGAAGAGCGTGAAGAGGAGAAAGCTAAGGATCAGTCTTCGGAGTAGGAGCGTATGCATGGCTTGTCGAACCTCACGGAATCTCTACATTTTCGCAGGAAAAAGCGCCCGTTGGCCACTTACGCGGGCTGGCTGAACGAGATCGCCCTAATGCATTGATGCTGCCAGATAGCCCAAGGATGTTCAAAATATTTCCACCGGGAGTCAGTCCGCACCCGTTACACGTTTTGTTCGCGGCACATGTACCAGTAAGCTCTGGCTTGCATCACTATAGTGCATGGTACGATGAATTGGATGCGTATGTGGCTCAATTTTCGCGCGGAGGAACGAGCAATGTTTCATTGTGCAGGCCGGATATTCCTGACCATCGCGTTGGCCCTGGCCGCCAGCGCAGGCGCCCGGGCGCAAACGCCCATGGCGAAGCCCGATCTCAGCAAGCTGGCCGATGAAGCCCAGGGCTGGCTCAGCGATTTGGTCCGCATCAATTCGGTGAATCCTCCGGGCAACGAAGCCGTCGTGGCGAAATATATTTCGGCTATCTTCCAAAAAGAAGGCATCGCGAACGAAGTGCTGGAAATGGCTCCCGGGCGAAGCATCGTGGTCGCGCGCATACAAGCCGGTCCGCTCCCGGACCCGTCGAGCGCCCTGCTCCTCGTCGCGCACCAGGATACCGTGGGCGTTGATGCAAAAAAATGGACCGTGGATCCCTTCGCGGCAAACATTCGTGACGGCTACATGTACGGCCGCGGCTCGATTGACGACAAGGCCATGCTGGCCGCCAACATTGCCACGATGGTCGAAATCAAGCGTACCAACGCGCACATCGCGCGCGACGTCATTTTTCTGGCCACCGATGACGAAGAACAAGGCGGCTCGGCCAGCATCAAGGTGGCCATCCAGAAATATTGGGACAAGATCGCCTGCGCCTACGCCCTCAACGAGGGCGGCCGCGTGATGATGAAAGGCAGCAAGGTGCAATACGTCGGCGTGCAGGCCAGCGAAAAGGTGGCCTACAACGTCACGGTGACTGCGACGGGGTCCTCAGGACACGGATCCCTGCCCAAGCCGGACAACGCGGTGGTCCATTTGGCCGCGGCCATTGAAAAATTGGGTACGTATCAAGTGCCGGCGGTGCCCAGCACCATCACGCTGCGCTATTTCGAGCAACTGGCAAAGATCGAGGACGACGAAATCGCCAAATGGATGCGCGCGCTCGAGCAGCCTGGGCGCGCCGACCTTGCCGTCAAACATATCTCCGATGAAAGCCCGATGTGGAACTCGATGCTGCGCGATACGATTGCGCCGACGATGTTGCAGGCCGGCGTTCGAGTGAACGTGGTCCCCTCGGAAGCGACCGCCAATCTGAACATCAGAATGCTTCCCGGCCATTCCGTCGAAGAGCTGATGAGCCAGTTCGTCAAGATCGTCAATGACCCGCAGATCAAGTTTCAGCTCGCGCCGGATTCCGGCGAAAACGCGCCTCCATCCGACCTTACGACGCCGTTGTATAAAACCATCGAACGGCTCACGCCGCAGGAATTTCCCGGCGCCATTACGGTGCCCCTGCTTGGCACTGGCGCCACGGACTCCGCCAGCTTGCGTTTGCACAAAGTTCAGGCCTACGGCCTGGAACCTTTTCCAATGATCGAAAATGACAGCTCGCGCGTGCATGGCGACGACGAACGAATTCCGGTGGATAGCTTCCACAAGGGGGTCGTGTTCCTATATCATGTGGTGAGCGACTTCGCCTCCTCGAAGTAGGCCGAAGAGATTTCACCCCCCTCCAGGCAGAATGGGTTTGGACATATACCATGATTTTTCGCAGCGCTAAAATTGTATGCACTCTGGGACCGGCCAGTAACTCTTCCGAAATGATCGTGCGGCTGATGCACGCCGGGATGGACGTGGCCCGGCTCAACTTCTCCCACGGCACGCACGAAGATCACGCGCGGACGATCAAGCGGGTGCGCGAAGCCTCCGCGCGCCTCTCGAAGCCGATCGGAATTCTCGCCGATCTTCAGGGGCCAAAAATCCGCACGGGGGCGCTGAAAGACAAACAGCCGGTGCAATTGGTCACCGGGCAACGCTTTACGATTTCGATCCAATCCGTGGTCGGGACGAGCGCGGGGGTGAGCACGACATACAAGCGCATGGCCCGCGACGTATCGCGCGGCGATCGCATTTTGCTGGGCGACGGCCTGATCGAGCTGCAGGTGCTTTCGACGACTTCGACTTCGGTGCTGTGCAAAGTGGTCAACGGCGGACTCCTTGGGGAGCACAAGGGCATCAATTTACCCGGGGTAAAATTAAAAATCCCCGCCGTCACGCCAAAAGATCACGAGGATCTTTTGTTTGCATTGAAGCACGGCGCGAATTTCGTGGCCGTGAGTTTCGTCCGCAGCGAGAAGGACGTGCTGCTCGCCAAGAAGGCCATCTCGCGCGCCAAGCAGGACCTCCCTGTAATCGCCAAGCTGGAAAAGCCCGAGGCCATTGAAAATCTGGACGAAATTCTCTACGTCTCGGATGCAGTGATGGTGGCCCGCGGCGATCTGGGCGTGGAGATGAGCCCGGAAAAAGTGCCCGTGGTGCAAAAGCAGATCATCGCCAGGGCCTGCGAAGCGCGCCGCCCGGTGATCACGGCGACGCAAATGCTCGAGTCCATGACGCAAAACCCGCGTCCCACGCGCGCCGAAACTTCCGACGTGGCCAACGCCGTCTTCGACGGCAGCGACGCCCTGATGCTTTCCGCCGAGACCGCGTCGGGCGCGTATCCACTGGAAGCCGTGCAGATGATGGACCGCATCATCCGGGAAGCGGAGGCCAACAATGCGCACATCCTTCGCCCGGTACCCGCGCAATTCAACATCGCCGAAACCGCGTCCGAACTGATTTGCCACGCCTCGGAAGAATTGCAAATGAAGGTGATCGCCGTGTTCACCGAGTCCGGTTTCACGGCGCGCCTGGTTTCCAAGCACCGCCCGCGCCGCCCGATTATCGCCTTCTCGACGATTCAGGAGACGCGCCGCCGCCTCTCACTCAACTGGGGCGTCTTCCCGCGCACGATAAAGAAGGTGCAGAACATCGAAGACCTGATCCAGTCCACGGAAAAACGGCTGCTCGAAGAGCATCTCGTCGAGCGCGGGGACGTGGTCGGGATTGTGGCGGGGACGCCGCTGTTCGTGGGCGGCACCACGAACTTCATGAAATTTCACGTGATTGGATGCGACGAGGAAAAAATCCGCAACGGTAGTCAGTAACGATTTTGTAGCACAGGCACTCTTGCCTGTGCGGTTTTTGCGATCGTCACTTGGCTGCTAGCCTGCCTTTTAGACTCAAAACCGCATAGCCAGGAGTGGCTGTGCTACTTAATTCACCCAGCGGTCGTCGGAATCATGCGGCGGCTCGTTCTTATGATCGCGCATGTACACTTCAAATTTGCGCCGCGCGCGCCGGCGTTTCCAGTCGAGATAATCGTTCCGGAAACGATAGAGAAATAATCCCCGCCGCAAATACAGATAACCCACCAGAGCGCCGCCGAGATGCGTGATGTGGCTGACGTTGTCCCCGCCGACTTCCAGCGAAAGAAAGAATTCGATCGCGATGGACCCGGCCACGAGCAGTTTCATCGGAATCATGATGGGAAACGGGATCAGCCACACCTGGCGGTCGGGAAACAGGATTCCCGCGGCGATCAACACGCCGTAAATTGCCCCCGATGCACCGATCGTGGGAATGGTGAAGGAAAATCCGGTCCCGTGCGGGTCGAGGATCGCTTTGATAAGGACGTTGATGCAGCCGGCGCCGATCCCCGTCAAAAAATAATATTCGTAAAAGCGCCGCTTTCCCCAGGTCCTTTCCAAATCCATTCCGAAGAAATACAGAAACAGCATATTGAACAGGAGATGCCAGATGCTGGCGTGCAGAAAGAGATAGGTCGCCAGTTGCCAGACAAACAGCCGCCGCGTGACGTACCAGGGAACCAGCCCGAAAAAGTGATTGAACAGCGCCGTGTATTCCGGAGGAAAAACCAGCTTCACGATGGTCTGAATGAAAAAAACGCAGGCGCAGGCGATGATGATGTTGCGAATCGCAGGCGTCAGCATCCCTCCCCAGCTGATGCGAGGACCATACGACCCCGGATATCGCGAGCGCGAACCCATTCGTGTGAGTGTAAGCGCGGCGAGGCCGGGAGTCAAAGCTTGGACGGGTAAGGTTACAGAGCGGGGAAGAGTGATACAACCCAACAATTCGGGAGTTGGCGACATACAGTCTCGTTCCTGATCACCTGGGCGATGGCAGGGGTACAAGCACCACACAGCCTTCGGAGGCTACGAAGCCGGTCTCGCTCTGCTCAGCTTCGGTCATAATCACAAGGTGGAGGGGCCACCGGGCGCAGAGGGCTGCTGTCCTAGCCCTGATAAAAATAGTATCTGCGGCTGATGGACAAACGACAAGGAGGTCGATGTCGCCGAATGAACGCTGTCCCTTGAAATAGGATCCAAAGCCATACCACGAAGTCCCTGGGAGGATACGAGCGATCTGTTTTGCCTCTTGCAGGATTTCTGCGAGCGCCTCGTCGACTCTCATGGGCGGTTGAGACGGCCAAGGAACTCGCGCCATTTGAGTATCTCAATCCCCATGTTTTCTGCGACCTGAAGGGCGCTAGAAGTAGGTTTGCCGTTAGGGTTGTTAAGCAGAACAGTGTCGAAGATGCCGTATTGGGACTTCGCGGTTCGCACATGATCGGCAGTCAATTCATATTCATTGAGCATGACAAACCTTAGAGGCGGAAAGCCGGGCCGAAGAACAACGTATACTCTATCGAACTCACGCTTTAACTCTGAGACGCGGTGATGTTGTTTCAGACCACGCTCCACGAACTCATATTCACGACGTATGTACTCTCTTACATTTTTACGGGAAACGGCGGACATTAGGTCTGAAATTCCCCCGAACGCAACACTTTGAGACGCTATTGCCTCAATGGCGTTGCCAGTCCATAGCGATTCCTTAGGGACATTCGCTACGATCTCAATCTTTGAATCTGCGCTCAATAGCGGCTGCAAAATTTCGGGTGTAACGATAGGGACGGAGATTATAGCAGCGACAAACGGTTCATACTTCTTTCTGGTGATCTGGATCGTATGAGGGCTGATCACCTCGGCTTCTTTTACCTCGTGCATTTTGGAAATGTTTCCGGCTACCCACCTTGTGGTTTGTTCCGCAGATCTTGTCATTTACAAGGGCCTCATCATGTCGTTCATTTCTTGAGGAAAACGGCGCTGAGGGCCAACGACGGTATTCGTAAAATGTCTGGCTTCTAAATCGTGGATGTGCTGTCGGAATAATTCTAACACTCTGGCTTCCTGCCCTACCATATGGTCCCTGTTTGCTTCAAGAGTAGCCAAAATACGGCGACTGTTGGGTATGATCCTCTCCCGTATCCTGCGCTGCCAAGTGGCGGCCGTTTCGCTCTCGGGATCTTCTCGGTAACTTAGGTCCGGGCCGTACTCCTCGAAAATGATCCGATTTTCTTGCATCATGGGGTTAATGGCGGAAAAGACCTCAGCGCGGGATCCGAAATGAACCGCGCCGAAGATCCTTGCGAGACGCTCTTCATGATTCCGCTTCCAACCCAAGAGGAGCTGATCTGGGAAGTCTTGCTCAGCCTTGTCGATCATCGTGTGACAAACTGAGCAGAGCAAAATGAGGTTGTCGAACGCGCCACGCTCGGCTATCGAGAGTTTGGCGTTGCCTCGCGGGCCAGTATCACTCGCCGCAAAGACATGAGCCATTTCGGCAACGTGGATGCGCCGGGAGCCAGTATCAACAAACAATAATCGCTCGCACGTCGGGTTTTGGCAGTAGCCTCCGGAGACAGCAAAAAGACGTAGCTTCGTATGCTCATCAGGTGCTGCATCTCCACGAGGACAGCTCATTCACTTGCCTCCGAATGACAGTCGCAAAAACCGATTCTGCTCCAATGATCTGAATCACGTCCAATATTTTTAGGACGGCTGCAAGAATTACGCTTCAGGGATGGTTTTATGACGTAATCTGCCAATATCGCCCAGCTCATGACCAGAAGCAGAAGTCCGATTATCGCTAACTGGCTCCTGTAATCCTATTTGCCGCTTGTCTGATCGTTGAGAGGGTTTGACGACGAACCGGCTCACCTTTGATAGCATTAGAAACGGGTTCTTGGCTTAGTTTTGATTCTCTCATCAAGCGTCGCAGGCCGATGACAGACCATTTTTTCCTCTCCGACGCGTCAGCCACGACCATTTTTCTCTGCTTTTCGTAGACCTGGATACCGAAATCCAACATGCTCGGGTCTTCGCCTTGCTCCCATCTACGATCAGTCTCTTTACCGATTGGAATTAGATTCCCCGCGGCAATCTACGCTCTAAGTAGAAGTCCTTGAGTTGCTCCAGTGCACGGCGTTCCCTCGGGAGCTAACGATTTCACTTCGGGTTACCCCGTCAAAGCCTGGATGAATGGAGCGTTGCATCCTCGTGGGGCCGGGTATACATTATCGGCCTGCCGGGAAATCAAGATGGGGGCTTCCGGCTAAATCGGGAAATCCGATTTTTATTGTTTGCGCCATACATCGGCCGTAACTCGCGGCAAACCTCAGCCTTTCATTTCTGCGGATTGGAGAACCTCTTTCGAGGAAGGACACACACTATGCGAAACACGCGGAGGAATTTTCTGTTAGTCCTGACGGCTATGATCCTGCTCTGCCCCGCGCTCTTCGCGGATCAGGTCTCTCTGAAAAACGGAGACCGCCTGACGGGCACCATCGTCAAGTCGGACGCCAAAACGCTCGTCCTCAAGACGGAGGCCGCGGGGGACGTGGCCTTCCAGTGGTCCGCGATTGACGCCATCACTTCCACGCAGCCTCTGCACGTCGGCCTGGCGGGCGGACAAATGGTTGTGGGGCCGGTTGCCACGAAGGACGGACAGATCCAGGTCACTACGACAACCGCCGGAGTGGTGACCGCCGCGAAGGATTCAGTCCAGGTGATACGCTCCGACTCGGAAGAAGCCGCCTACGACGCGGCGATGGACCGATTGCAGCACCCGCACCTGGGCGACTTCTGGAGCGGGGCGCTCGATACCGGACTGAGCGTCACGCGCGGAAATTCGGCCACTCTCGCCTACAATCTGGCGGCAAGGGCGGTGCGCCAGACGGATCGCGACAAAATCACGGTTTACACCGCCGCGGTGTATGGGAAAAACGATACGACTTCGCCAAGCCAGGTGATTGCGCACCAGATCACGGGCGGTGTTCGCGCCGATATCAATTTCCGGCCGAGATGGTTCGCGTTTGCGGCCACGGATTTTAACTCCAACGCGCTTCAGAATTTAGATTTGCAAAATGTGATCGATGGCGGCGTTGGAGGCCACGTGATCAAGACGAAGAACACGCAGTTCGACGTCTTTGCCGGAGCGGGTTACAACCAGGAATTTTTTGGGGCCTACTCCTTGCCGAACCCCACGCCTCCGCCGCCGACGACTCTCCTCCCGGCCGTTACGCAGAGAAATGCGGAGGCCATTGTGGGGGAGGCGTTCAGCACGAAGCTCGGCAGCCGCTCCACCTTTAGTGAAACTTTCAACTATTTTCCGAATCTCAGCGGACCCAGCGGCTACCGGTATACGTTCAATACCGTCCTGTCGACCGCGATCAGCAGATGGCTCGGCTGGCAATTCAGCTTGAATGATAATTTTCTGAGCAATACGCCGACAGGTATCAAACGAAATGACCTGATTCTTTCCACCGGTTTGCGGCTGGCGTTTGGCACGCCGAAATAACAAGTAGGACGGGCTTCAGCCTGTCGGGTTTGGTGTGCAGCTCGATCAGGTAGTGCGACAGGCTAATGCCCGTCCTACTCAAGGCGAAACTGTAAACGGCATGGACGCTTCCGTCGTTTCCCAATCGAGCGCCAGCGTGCCCTTGTTTCCGCCGTCGGAGCGCAGCTCGATCTTGAACGTTTCGACGGGAGCGGGGAGCGTTTTCAAATTCATCTTGGTGCGGCCGAAATCGGTGGACGAATCGTAGTCCTTGTGGAACTGCCCGGTCTGCTTGTTGATGATCAGCGTCCATTCATTCGCGTTCGGCAGCGTCCAGATGCTGTAACTTCCCGCGGGAAGTTTCAGCGCGCCCATCTGCAGAGGCGCCTCGATCGAAATTTTGGTCGCCCAATTCGCGCCGGTGCACCAGACTTCGCCAAACGGAACGAGGCCACCCATAATTTTCCGTCCATGCATCGAGGGCGCGTAGTATTCAATCGTGATCTTCTTGCCGGCAATGGTGGCCGCCACATTTGCCGGAGGACTGGTGTATTTCGAGTAGCCGTACTGGCCGTAGGACGTCCAGGCAAAAACTCCGACGAGCACGAGAACGACGCCTAAGCCGCCAAACAACAGAATTGAAATTCTTTTCAAATTCGCCATCGTCGCACCTTCTCCTAATGGCCAGCGCTTTTTGCCATGGCACTCTGTCCGGCCAGATAGAAATATCCCACCTTGTTATTCGAGGGCGTCGCATACCACATGCGGCCCTGCGCATCGAGAAAATATTCCCGCGACGTAATCTCGGAATGAGGGAACGGGTACTCGGTCACCTTGCCGGTCGTAGTGCTCAAGCGGCCCACTTCGTCCAGGTATTCCGAGGAATACCAGACGTTGTGGTTGCGGTCCAGGTTCATCGCGTAGGGGCTGGGATTGGGTCCCGGCAAAGCGAAGTTCTTAAATGTTTCTGTCTTAGGATCGAACCGGCCGATTTGTCCCGCGCCGGATTGGCTGAACCACACAATCCCTTCCGAATCGATCTGGATCCTGCGTGAATATACGGTATTGCTTCCCGGCGGATTCCAGGTCTTTACTTCCAGAGTCTTCCCGTCAATCTTCCCGATTTTGCCAACCGCATTGTATTCCGAGAACCAGCAGTTGCCGTCTTTGTCCAATTCGACGCCGTAGGTCGGTTCGCTGAAATCCGTGAACTTCCCTGTCCTGGGATCGAGGCGGCTGATGCGCGCTCCACTCGACCAGGCAATTCCGTCCGCGCCGGCCCGCACGGTGTGCTTGCTGCCGCCGGCGACCAGCCCCTCTTTGCCGGGAGTGTAGGCATCCGCATACTCGGTGAGCTTTTCTGTTTTCGGATCGAATTTGCCGATCTTGTTAATGCCAAATTCTCCCAGCCACACATTGCCGTCGGGGCCGGGATAGGCGGAATGGATTCCAACCGCATTTGGATTGGGCACATCATATTCTTTTACATTTCCCGTTTCCGGATCGAGCTTGCCGATCTTGTTGGCGCCGCCGTAATAGGGCATCCAGACGTTGCCCTCTTTGTCCGGCGCGGCGCTCCAGGGCATGCGGTTCGGACCGGGCAGGTCGTACTCGACGTAGACGATGTTCATGGCATTGTCGCCAAATGTCTTCACAAGATTTTTGTATTCCGGCAAATCCGCGGGAGATTTTGGCAATGCGGAATCGGGGCCGAACGCGGACGCAATAAAGGACGCTACGCGATCGGCTTGCTCATCATTGACCATGGGCGCGAGGAGGTAATGCATTCTCGTGCGCATGTAATCCACGCGGTCCTTCGCGCCTTCCAGATCGCGAGAGACGCTGGCCATGCGCGTTTGAAAGCCGTGGCAGATCTGGCACGGCGCGTCGCGGAAATTGGACATGGGGCCGAAAACCATTTCCTTGCCGCGAATATTGGGGATCAACTTTTCGCCCTGATAGAGCCAAAGATCGCGCCACCGAACCGTCGCGGGTTTCAGCGCCCAATCCATGGACGCGGCCTGGCTCGCCCCCAGCGTCACGCCCGTGCGCGGATCGGCCTGATAGCCGACGGCGCGAATCCGCAGCACGTATTCACCGGCCGGCAAATCCTCGAGGTGGTAACCGCCGTCCTTGTGAGACAGCACGTTGACGGTGATTTTGGTCCTGGTGTTCTGCGCCTGTACGAACGCCCCTTTGAATGGCGCGCCGTCCGGCCCTTTCACCGTGCCGGTGATCGTCGCGCCGTGCGCGAGAGTAGAAAGAGCAATGATCGCGCTCACCAATGCCAGTATTTTTGGAATACGTTGCATGGGACTCCTCACTTGCGCGGTGTTCCCGGTTAAATCATTTATTAAAAATAGAAGTTCGGCCCGCAACCATCGCGGCCTTGAATCCCTGAATCGTACTCCAGATTTGGCCGTCTCTGCCAGCGTTGTTCCTTTGCAGCGCGTGCAGCGCCAACTTTCAGCTTGGCATTTTGCAAACTACCGGATGCCCACATGAAGGCGGGCGCTACACGAACTGATTGTCCGCTAGAATAGTGCTACCGTGGCGAAAGGATTGAATCCCGGAACGATTGGCCTGATCTCGGACACGCATGGGTTGCTGCGCCCGCAGGCCCTTCGCGCCCTCGAGGGCTCGGACCTGATCATTCATGCGGGCGACGTGGGCGATCCGGAAATTTTGGAAGCGCTGAAAACTCTCGCCCCGGTTTTTGCCGTGCGGGGAAACGTGGATACCGAACCTTGGGCCCTGGCTCTTCCCGAAACCGAAGTCGTCGAGACGATTCCCGCCACGATTTACGTGCTCCACGACGTTCACGCGCTCGACCTTGATCCCGTCGCGGCGGGATTTCACATCGTCGTAAGCGGACATTCGCACAAGCCGGCTCGCGCGGACCAGGGCGGCGTTCTATTCCTCAATCCGGGAAGCGCCGGACCGCGGCGTTTCGATCTGCCGGTCACCGTCGCGCTCCTCCACGTGGACCACGCTCCGTGGAAAATCGATTTTGTAGATTTATTTGGGGAACAAGCGGGCAAACGCTGACTATTTCTCCAGTGATGAAAGGTTCAGCTCGGACGGCGAGGGCCTTTGTAGCACAGCCATTCTTTGCTGTGCGGTTTTCGCGAATTTCATTCATGCATGCACGATCGACGATCGCAAACCCCGCACAGCCAAGAGTGGCTGTGCTACAAAAAATCCCCCCGCGGCCCGAAACGTCCGGACCGCAGGGGGATGAAAACCAAAATTAATTTTCGAGTTGGACTTCCATGACTTCGCCAGGAAGGCGGACCATCCCCGAAATCGGTCCCGATGCTGACGCTAGCGGGAAGCGATGCACTAGTTCGGCGACGGCGCGTTCCTGCTTCTCGGGAAAGGTGCTGCCGTCGGCTTGCATTCGCTCCATGCGGATGCCGAGCGTGCGCTCGAGCTGCAACAGATCCGATCGTTGCTCACGGCCGTAGAGTGTGGAAGCGACTCCGCTCTTGCCCGCGCGGCCTGTGCGGCCCACGCGGTGAATGAAGTTCTCCGCGATTTCCGGCAGATCGTAGTTGATTACATGCGCGATGTCCTGCACGTGTATGCCGCGAGCCGCGACGTCCGTGGCCACGAGGATGCGGTAACGTCCCTGCTGAAAGCCTGTGAGAGCCGCGGTTCGCTGGGATTGCGAGCGGTCGCCGTGAATGACGGCGGCGGCGAACCCTTCGCGATTGAGGTTGCGGGCCAGCTTGTCGGTTCCGCGCTTGGTGCGCGCGAAGACCAGGCATCGCCCGGACTCCTTCTCGAGCAGGTATTGCAGCACTTGCTGTTTGCGGTCGCCGGAAACTTCAAATGCCTGGACGCGCACATTCTCCGCGGGTTTAAGAGTGGACCCAAACGCGAGACGCACCGGGTTTCTCATATAGTCCTTCACGAGATGCACGACGGAAGCCTCGAGCGTAGCCGAGAAGCAGAGCGTCTGGCGGTCTTTGGGAAGCACCGCTGCGATTCTGCGAATCGAAGGAAGGAATCCCATGTCCAGCATGCGGTCGGCCTCGTCGAGGACGAGCACTTGCAGCGCGCGAAAATGGAAGAGGTTGCGTCCGAGGTAGTCTTCCAGGCGTCCCGGTGTGGCGACCACGAGCCGCGCTCCCGCGCGGATCGCAGCAAGCTGTTTGGCCTCGGGCAATCCGCCCACGACCAGCGCCGCGGGCGACAATTGCTTCCCGCGCAACGCGTTGTACTGATCCACGACTTGCATGGCCAGTTCGCGCGTGGGAACGAGCACGAGCGCCTCGATTCCCTTGGCTTTCTGCGCAAGCAGGCGCTCGATGATCGGGACGAGGAACGCCAGCGTCTTGCCGGTTCCCGTCTGCGCGGTCGCGAGCACGTCCTTGCCTTCCAGCGCCTGCGGGATGGCCGCGGCCTGGACCGGAGTGGGCGTCGCAAATTTGGCCAGCGACAACCGCTCCTTGGTGTAATTGGAAATCTGTAGTTCTGAAAAATTCTGCATTTCTATCTTTGTCTTTTCTGCTGGCGGAAGCCGTCGCGGCACACACACGGGTCTTTATTTCTGGCAGGCTCCACGCTTCACTTGAAGCGTTCAGTGTAAAAGTACAGCCCGCACCCGGCATGGGCAAGCAACTGGCATGGCCAGTCCTAGTTTGAATTACGCTGAAGACTCACGGAGGAAATCAAAGGCGGGGTTATCTCAAATCGAACATTAGCCAGAGGAACCACACCAAACAACCGATGTATTAAGCGCAAACGCAGTATACCACACTTCCCTCGGAAATCACCGGGAAAAATAGTGCGGCGGGAGAACGGACGCTCTCCCGCCGCGTCAAGAGACACGAATGGAACAGGTTAGCCTATTTCTTTCTAATTTCCAGGGGGTCCTTCAATTTGAAGCGAAGTTTCGTCTCGGCCCCGATGGTGATGTCGCGCTTGCCGGTCATCGCAGTCCCTGCCGTGCCTGCTCCGGCTCCCGCCCCAGCGCCGATCGCCGCGCCTTTGCCGCCGCCTGCGAGCGCACCGATGAGAGCTCCCACGACCGCGCCGCCGCCTGCGCCTTCCGCAGTTCGCTTACCGCGTCCTTTGGTTGCCTCCGTCACTTCGGTCGTTTGCAATTTATATTCTTCTCCGCTCACTTTGAGGGAGCTGAGGGTCACTGAAATTGCCGCGTTCCCCTTGAATCTGCCGGCGGATTTGGCCTCCGTCACGGTTCCGGTGGCCCTCGCTCCCTTGGGAATCACGACCCTGTCGCCCACAATGACGGGCTCGGCAAGGGAGGCTTCAAAATGATCTCCGGAATTGTTGTCCTTCGAGCTGACCGCCTGGTCGGCTGTGACCACTAATTCGGTGCCCGCGGCCACCACGATCGGCTTTGGCGTGAAGGGGTGGGCCAGGGTGGAATCCGACGCTTTCTGCGCGGCAGAGTTCTGCGTGGCGTTGGAGTTTGCATCTGCCGCGGGAGCTGCATTCCCACTGGTAGAGGTGTTGGAATCAGGAGAGTTCGCCGAATTTCGGCAACCAATTAGAGTCAGAACACCGGCGATCATAAGATAGCGAATTAAGGCTTTATTCCTCATTGTTGAACCTCCGAAGCAATTGGGGCGATGATAAAATTATAGCAAGGCACGAATTGCCTAGACACTTGATTCTTGCGCCGTTGTGTCCAATTCTTGAAGGCTGCTCGCTTGCTTGCAGTTCGGCGGAAGTCGTGGCACGATCATCTTGAGTTCATCAGACGCGTCGCAGTTGAGGGCACGGAAGCAATCGATGGAATCCGGCAAGACCATCACGTTGACCCCGGCAGAGGCGACCTCGCCTTTCAAGCGCCATACCCGCGCGAAGATGGCTATCGCTTTCGGCGTGGCCGCGGTTTCAGACGCCCTCTCCATTTGGATCACGTTTGCCCCGCCTTTCCAGTGGGCGCTCGATCTGGTCACAGCCTTCCTTCTTTTTTTGATTTTCGGCCGGCGATGGGCTCTCCTGCCGGGGTTGGCGATGGAAGCCATTCCCGGGATGGGAGTATTTCCCTGGTGGGTACTCGTTGTGCTTTCCATCCTCCTCTATGACGGAATAAAGAAGCCTCAGCGGTCCTAGCCCGAATTTCTATCACTCGTTTCGCGCGTGGTTGTTTCTTCGCACGTTGAGGACAGAAACATGCGCCGGCAGTTCCAATGGCACAGACTTCCCTGTGGGTTTTGTCCTTGCCAGGCTTAACTAACTTCCACAGGCTGAAGCCTGTGCCACTAAACCCGCCAGCCAGAACTTTATTGCCCGAGATCAGCGAAACCAGTATGCTTCCCCAAGATTTGTGGAGATCCTCATGAAAAATTTCTCGGATTCGTTTTCCCGGCGGCGTTTCCTCACGGGCGCATCGTCGCTCGGAGCGCTGTACGCCGCCTCGAAATTCACGCTACCGCTGCCTGCGCTAGCCCGCCCGCTGCTGGATGATCCGCGCATCGCAAAGCAGCCCCTTGCCGACAAGGGATTTGCTTCCATTCGAAAGATCGGCGACGGCCTATACGCCACGATTGCCGACCGCTCAAAGGGCCTGCAGGCGCGCTGCAACGGCGGATTCATCATCGGCCGCGACGCCGCGCTGATGGTCGAGGGATTTCAGACGACCACAGGCTCGTCCTTTCAGCTCGAAACCCTTCGCTCGGTCACCCAGGTGCCGGTGCGCGCGGCGCTCAATACGCACTGGCACTTTGACCACACGCTGGGAAATTCGGTGTATGGCGGCGCGGGAATTCCCATCTGGGCGCACATCGACGTCCCGGCGCGCATGGCTGCCGTGTATCCCAAATGGCAGAGCGAAGATCTGGCCACTTTCCTGGAACCGTGGGAGAAGCGCGTGCGCGAAGCCAAGACCGACAGCCAGCGCGAACACGCCAAGAGCGACATCGAAGGCATGACTGGAATGTACAAGCCTGTGACCGAAACGGTCCTCGCTTTGCCCAATCACGCGCTCGATCCTGCAAAGATGCCGATCGAGATTGATCTGGGCGGCCTCACCGTCGTGGTCGAAGCGTTTATCGGCCACACGGACACCGACCTGATTTACCGCGTTCCCGCGCAAAACGTGATCTACACAGGCGACTTGCTTACCGGCGGGCAATACCCCGTGAACATCAATGGCTATGTCTCCAGGTGGCGCGCGACGCTCGCCAAATTTGCGACCTTCGATAAGAACACGCTCTTTGTTCCGGGCCATGGGCAGATCATGGGCCTCGAAGGCGTCGCGGAAATGCGTTCCTGCTTTGACGACCTCGCCGAACAGGCGGAAAAATCCTACAAGGCCGGCGTCCCCGTTGAAGAAGCCGTCGAGCGCTACATCGTCCCCGACCGGTTCAAAAATTACCGCCAATTCTCCTGGGGGTTCGCCGTCAGCCGCACCATCGAACAACTCTACGCCGAATGGTCCGGAAAGCCTTTGCAAATCCTGAATTATTCGTAGCTCGTCAGGAATTTGCGGCGCGGACCTCCGAAAAACTTGTGCCTCTATTAAAAACAAAAGGGGGATGAACCTGTCGGTGCATCCCCCTTCCAACATGCCTGGAGTTCTGCGGGTTTTCAGGATCTACTTCCGGGCAGAGATCATCGGGACGGCGTCAATATGTCCTGCCTTGGCGAACATTTCGCGTTCCGTTTTGGTGAGGGGATCGAAAACCAAGGACATGCCGATCGCGGGCAAGTTCACGGAACGAACTCGGCGGTCGTTTCCATGAGTCGTGATCGTCAGGGCAGCGGGGCCCTTCTCGCTATTGTCAGGGATCGGTATGCTCGTGTAGACCGACTTGCCGGTACTCGTCGAGCGCAGGACGGCCGGCATGCCCTGCGCGGCCACCTCGATGGAATAATCTCCGGCGGGGAGCACGGCATGGTTCCACTGGACTTCGTACGGCAGTGTGAACTTGCCTACGAAGCTCGGCTGAGCGCTTGCCGCGGCGGCGTACAAGCAAGTGGCCATCAGAAGACCCAGGAACAGTTTCACCGTGGTCGAATGTCGGTTTCTAATCGAGATTTTCATGGTCGTTCTCCTTTTCCTTTAGGCGATGCTTGTTTGCTGGATTGTGGGAGTCCGCATCGTGCCTTCACTCTATAAAGCGAGAACCGGCGGCAAACTGGCTCACCTAAATCAAAGATTTTTTTGAGTCGCCGTGCACCCCGGACTCGAGCCGATTCGCATTCCCTCGCAGGGAAAGTTGACTTTATCTGCCCAGGGAGCTACTTTCCGGGTCAACATCCGATGCCTGAATCTTTGCTGGAGAGTAAACATGGGCGCCGATTCCTCCACACGGATCAATAAGCTGCTCGCCGATTGGGGCCGGGGCAACGAGGAAGCGCGGGAAGCGCTGATCCCCGTGGTTTACAACGAATTGCGCCGGCAAGCGCGCCGCCATTTGCGCGGCGAACGTCCCGATCACACCCTCGAGAGCGCCGCCCTGGTCAACGAAGCGTATCTACGCCTGGTCCGCCAAGGAACCCCGCAGTGGCAAAACCGCGCGCACTTTTTTGGAGTAGCCGCGCAGCTGATGCGGCACATTCTGGTCGATCATGCGCGCAACCGCGCCGCCGCCAAGCGCGGCGCCGGTGCTCCGCTGCTCTCTCTCAATCCGGAGCTTGCCCCGGCTCAGGCGCCGGGAATGGATCTGGTCGCGCTTGATGACGCCCTTGGCAAACTCGCCGCCTTGGACGCGCAGCAGGCTCGACTCATCGAGCTGAGATTCTTTGGAGGACTTTCCATCGAAGAGGCTGCTGTCGTCTTGGGGATTTCACCGGCCACCGTAAAGCGGGAGTGGGTGACTGCCCGCGCCTGGTTGCGCCGCGAATTGAAGAGATACGAGGGATCTTGACGCCGGAACGCTGGCAGGAAGTCAAGAAAGTGTTCGCGGACGCGCTGGAACGGGCGCCCGCTCAGAGGCCTGCCTATCTTGACCAGGCTTGCCCCGAACCGGACCTGCGCCGGGAAGTGGAATCCCTAATCGCCGCGCACGAACAAGGACAATCGAGTTTCCTCACCCAGCCCCCCGTGCAAGCGAAGGAGCTAACGATCGGCTCGCTTCTCGGGCCCTACGAAATTCTCGCGCGCATCGGCGCGGGCGGCATGGGTGAAGTTTACAAAGCCCGCGACGCGCGTCTCCATCGCACCGTGGCTATCAAGATTCTGCCGGTTCATCTGGCCGATCGCGCCGACCTTCGCGAACGCTTGGATCGCGAAGCTCGCACCATTGCCAGCCTGAACCATGCGCACATCTGCACGCTCTTCGACATCGGCCGGCAAGACGGCGTTGCATTTCTGGTGATGGAGTATCTCGAAGGCGAAACGCTCGCGCAGCGTCTTGCCAAAGGCCCCTTGCCGCTCACGCAAGTGTTGCAGTACGCCGTCGAAATTGCCGACGCGCTGGACAAAGCGCACCACCAAGGCGTGACCCACCGCGATCTGAAACCCGGCAACATCATGCTCACAAAGACCGGAACCAAGCTCCTCGATTTCGGATTGGCAAAACTGCGGCAGGAAGCGGCTCCTGGTACACCCCTCTCCGAGCGTCCCACGGAACGCGACGCCATCACCGCGCAAGGAGCGATTGTGGGCACGCTGCTGTACATGGCGCCGGAACAGTTGGAAGGAAAAGAAGTGAATGCGCGCACGGACATCTTTGCCTTCGGCGCTGTGGTGTACGAGATGGCCACAGGCAAGAAAGCGTTCGGAGGAGGCAGCCAGGCGAGCGTGATTGGGGCGATTCTGAGAGACGACCCGCCGCCCATCTCTTCCCTTCAGCCCATGGCGCCTCGGGCGCTGGATCGCGCCGTGAAGAAGTGCCTCGCCAAGGAGCCGGAGAAAAGATGGCAGGCAGCCAGCGATGTCTGCGACGAATTGAAGTGGATCGCCGAATCCGGCTCACAGACCACCCCGGCACCGCCTGCCGCGCCGAAAAACATCGGCGGGCGCTGGCGAGGAGCACTGCTGTGGGGCGCCGCGTTATTGCTACTGGCGACCGTCACCGGCATCGTCCTCTGGAACCGGAAATCCGCCTCCCCAATAATTTCGGTACCGGTTTCACGCATCGCAATTACGTTGCCTCCGAACCAACCGCTCGCGGGTCTCGAGATTGGCACTGCCGTGGCCCTCTCTCCCGATGGCACTCGCCTCGTCTATGCCGCCCACCAAGGGGGTGGACAGCAGCTTTACCTTCGCTCACTGGAGGACTTGGAAGCTCAACCCATTCCGGGTACTGCAGGAGCTGTCCAGCCTTTCTTCTCGCCCGATGGTAAATGGCTGGGGTTTTTTGCGGACGGAAAGCTGAAGAAGATCCCTGTGGGCGGCGGAGAGGCGGTAAGTCTTGGCGATGCTGGGGACCCTCGCGGGGCCAGTTGGGGCAGTCAGGGGATGATTGTCTTCGCACCCACAAGGGGCTCAGCTATCCAAAAAGTCTCCGACGCGGGCGGCACAACGCAGCCGCTGACTCGTTTCGCAAAAAAAGACGAGAACAGCCACCGCTGGCCAGAGTTCTTGCCCAGCGGTGGGGCAGTACTCTTTGCTGCCTTTCGTGGTGGCGGCAATTGGAATAACGCACAGATTTCAGTCCAATCGGTTGGGTCGGGCGAACGACGGGACCTGGTACAAGGCGGCACCCACCCACGCTATGCGCCCTCCGGGCACTTGGTCTACGCGCAAGGGGGAACACTGATGGCTGCTCCGTTCGATGCACAAAGTCTCACGGTCACAGGCGCGCCAGTGCCCGTGCAGGAAGGCGTCCTGCAATCCACGTTCAGCGGAGCCGCGCAGTACAGCTTTTCAGGCACAGGAGCGCTTGTCTATGTCCCTGTGAGCTTTCAGGCGACCCAACGCAGGCTGATGTGGGTAAGTCGCAGCGGAGTCGAGCAGCCCGTGGCCGCGCCTGCGCGGGCCTATCGGGGACCACGCCTTTCTCCAAACGGCCAGGAAGTGGCCGTGGCCGTCGAGGGGCAGGAAACTCAAGTGTGGCTGTACAATCTTTCGCGTGACACGTTGACCCGGCTGACGTTTCAGGGGAGTACGAACTTTAACCCAAATTGGACACGGGAAGGCAAGAGGATAGCTTTTACATCCATCGGTCAAGGCCTTCGCTGGCAAGCGGCCGACGGCAGCGGCGGGTCGGAAGTGCTCAGGGAACTCGGTGGTGCTCCGAATTCCTGGTCTCCAAATGGGCAATTGCTGGCCTTCGATGATAGCACTTCCTCCACGGGACAGGATATCGGGGTGTTGCACTTGGTTGACCACAAAGTAGAACAGTTCCTTGCAACACCGTTCAACGAAGGAGCGGCACAATTTTCCCCTGACGGACGATGGCTGGTGTACGTCTCGAATGAATCCGGCCGTAATGAAATTTACGCGCAGCCCTATCCGGGTCCAGGCGGGAAGTTGCAAATATCGACGGACGGCGGCGGAGAACCGTTGTGGAATCCCAACGGTCGGGAGTTATTCTACCGCAGCCGAGACAGGATGATGGCGGTGGATATCAACACGCAGCCGAGCTTTTCCGCGGGCAAGCCGAAAGTGCTTTTCACGGGACAGTACCAGCCAAGTTCGAGTCCGGTCCCCAACGCCAATTACGATATCTCACCCGACGGCCAGCGCTTTTTGATGCTCAAGCCCGGAGGGCAAGACCAGGCCGCTACGCAAATCAATGTCGTGCTCAACTGGTTCGAAGAATTAAAACAGAAAGTTCCCACTGGGAAAAAGTAATGAGCGTGACGCCGGAACGCTGGCAGGAAGTCAAGAAAGTGCTCGCCGGCGCCCTGGATCGGGCGCCCGGCGAAAGGCCTGCCTATCTGGACCAGGCCTGCGCGGAACCGGACCTGCGCCGGGAAGTGGAATCTCTCATTGCCTCGCACGAGCAAGCACAAACGAGTTTCCTCGCCCAGCCGGCCATGCAAGCGAAGGAGTTGGCGATCGGCTCGTGTCTCGGACCCTACGAAATTCTCGCGCGCCTCGGCGCGGGCGGCATGGGCGATGTCTACCGGGCCGGAGATTCGAGGCTCGGCCGCAGCGTGGCCATCAAAGTCCTTCCGCCGGCATTCGTGGACGACCCTAGACGGCTGGCCCGCTTCCAACACGAAGCCAGGATGCTCGCTTCGCTCAATCATCCCAACATCGTCACGATTCACTCATTCGAGGAAGTCGGCGGGGTTCACTTCCTCACGATGGAGCTGGTCGATGGCCGGCCGCTCCATCAGCACATTCCGAAAGGCGGTCTCCCCGTCGAGCGCATCCTGGACTTCGCCGCCGCGATTTCCGATGCGCTGGCCGCCGCCCACGAGAAAGGCATCGTCCATCGCGACCTGAAGCCCGCCAATGTAATGGTGACTACCGAGGGGCGCGTCAAGGTGCTGGACTTTGGCCTTGCAAGGGAAGTCCTTGAGGCCAATTCCAGCGCCGAGACGCTGGCCCCAGACGAATACACCAGCATAGGCGTGATCGTGGGAACTCCAGCCTATATGTCTCCCGAACAGGTCGAAGGCCGCCTGGTCGACCATCGATCCGACATCTTCTCGCTGGGCACGCTGCTGTACGAAATGGCGACCGGTGAGAAACCTTTCCAGGGACAGTCCGCGGCCGAGCTAGCCTCCGCGATCCTTCGCGACACGCCGCGGCCGGTCAGGGAGATGCGGGCCGAATTGCCGGAAGGCTTAGAGGGGGTGATCCAGCGTTGCCTGAAGAAAAGCGCTGCAGACCGTTTTCCGTCGGCGCGCGATCTTCGCACCGGATTGCGTAGCGTGACCACCGGGATCGAAGGTGAATCAGGGGCTGCCCGCGCCCGGGAGGGGTTTTGGGTTGCCGTTCTGCCGTTCAAGTACCACGGTTCCAACGCAGAGGTCACCGCCCTGGCAGAGGGCCTATCCGAGGAGATCGTAATCGGGCTGTCGCGATTCTCATATCTCAGGGTCATTGCCCGCGGCTCTACTCTGCGATATGCGAGTGAGGCTGTCGACGTGCGATCCGTAGGCAAGGAACTCGGCGCGCGCTACGTGATGGAAGGGAGTTTGCGTCAGGCGGGCTCAATGTTGCGCATCGCGGTGCAATTGGTCGACGCAGGCTCCGGCGCCCATCTTTGGGCCGAGACATTCGATCGTACCTTTCGCCCGGAAGATATCTTCGCACTGCTGGACAATGTTGTCCCCCGGATCGTCTCTACCGTTGCAGACACTTACGGCGTTCTGCCGCACACGATGAGCGAAGCTCTGCGCAGCCGCGATCCCGAGCAACTATCACCGTACGAAGCCGTACTCCGAAGCTTCGCGCACTTCCCGCGGCTCTGTGCGGAAGAGCATGCCGCGGCGCGGGCTGGTCTTGAGCACGCCGTCCAGCAAGCGCCGGGTTATGCCGATGCCTGGGCCATGTTGTCGATGATGTACCGCGAGGAGTTTACGCATCGGTTCAATGTCCTCCCCGATCCCGTAGGACGTGCGTTCGCGGCCGCGCGGCGCGCCGTCGAGGCCGCGCCATCGAATCATCTCGCCTATCATGCCCTGGCCTCGGCCCAATATTGCCGGCGGGAGTACCAGGCCTTCCGGAACACCGCGGAACGGGCCATCGCGCTTAACCCCATGGATGGATTCACCGCCGCGTACCTCGGAATTTTCACCGCGTATACGGGCGACTGGGAGCGAGGATGCGCATTGGTGGAGCGTGCCAGAGGTCTCAATCCCCACCATCCCGGATGGTATTGGTTCCCTTCCTGTTTCGACGCTTACCGCAAGGGCGACTACAGGACCGCTCTGAACTTTGCCCTCAAGGCCAACATGCCCGGCTTCTGGCAGACGAGCCTGGCCCTCGCGACGGCCCATGCCCAACTCGGCGAACGGGAAGCGGCAAGCAACGCCGTGCGGGAGCTACTGGCCGTGAGGCCGGACTATGCGACGAACGCGCGCCAGGAGCTCTCGAATCGATGGTACCCGGAATTCGTCGAGCTCCTGGCCGATGGTCTGCGCAAGGCGGGGTTGGAAATTGCTCCGAAGTAATCCTGATTGTTGCAAGAATGCCCCCATGAAAACCAATACGCATCTGTGCGTTCGGAATTGAATTCTTCGCTTGACGCGAACTTCGCAAAATGCGAAGATTATTCATGCGGATCGTCAGCAGGAAGGCGATCAGAGAAGCGGCTGCCGGCCACAGCGAATGGGATGCTTCTCTAAACGCGTGGTACAAAGTAGCCAAGAACGCGGATTGGAAGAACTTTGCCAACGTCAGGAACAGTTGGAGAAACTCGGACGTGGTCGGGCGATTTGTGGTGTTTGACATAAGCCACAACCGGTGCAGGTTGATCGCAACAATCAAATACAAGTGGAGATTGGTCTACATCCGCCGCATTCTGAGTCACGCAGAGTATGACGAGAGAGAGTGGCTAAAGGGATGATTGCAGTATCCGAAAAATACGCGTTGGTAGTCGGCTCGCCAACCCCGATTACGTCTGAGCGCCAGCATGAGGAATACCTTTTTGTTCTGGACAGGCTGGCAAGCAAAGCAAATCCGACGAGAGGAGAAGAGAAGTATGCTGAAGTTTTGATGACTCTGATCGAAGCTTATGAGGAAGAGCATCACCCCATCCCCGATGCTTCCCCGATGGAAGTTCTCCGCTCGTTGATGGAGACGAACGATCTTCGCCAAAAAGACCTGGTCCCGATCTTTGGCTCCGAAAGCATCGTTTCCGAAGTTCTGCACAAAAAACGCAGCCTCAACAAAACTCACATCGAGAAATTGAGTAAACGATTCCGCGTTTCCCCAGCGGTGTTTTTCTAGATCGCAAATCTGCGACTTGCGCTTGGGCCTGATCTAAGCAATGCTCGGGCGCTTCTTGCCGAAGCCGGTGGCCTGTTCGAAGGCGTGCGCCATTTGCAGTACGGAAAAATCCGCTTTGTTGCGGCCGACGATTTGCACGCCAACGGGGAGTCCTTCCGGCGTAAAACCTCCCGGGACGGAGGCGGCTGGATTGCCTGTGGCCGAGATATACCAGCAGGACTTCATCCAGTCGATGTAGTTGTCGAACTTCACGCCGACGATTTCGGTGGGGTAGGGCGTGTCAACGTCGAATGCGGGTAATTGCGTGGTGGGCAGGACGAAGTACTCGTACTTTTCCAAAAATGCTTGAAAACTGCGCCAGAGCTGGCCATGTGCGGCGTCGCCGCGCGCTACGTCCATGCCCGTCAGCCGCAGGCCTTCCTCAATCTCGCCCTTGAGCGTGTCCTTGAAAGCGTCGGGGTGGTCATGCAACTGCGCGCCGTAGGCATTCGCTGAACCAAGCGCGCGCAGGACGCGAAAGGCGATTTCCGCGGGGGCGAAGTCGGGTTCGGCCTCGTCGACGATGCAGCCCAGGGATTCGAATGTTTTCCTGTGGCCGTCCACCACGGCGCGCACGCGCGGGTCGAAGGGCACTCCACCCAGATCCTTGAACCAGGCCACGCGCACGCCCTTGAAGCTGCGATCGAGCGGACGCGCGAAAAGTTCTCCAGGCTCGTTGATGGAGAGCGGCGAACGGGAATCCGGCCCGGCGATGGTGCTCAGCACGTAGGCGAGATCGGCCACGGAACGCCCAAGACATCCCGAAGTGCTCAGCGTGGACCAGGCAAATGCGGCTTTGGGGTTCGGTACGCGGCCGACGGAAGGGCGGAAGCCGACCACGTTACAGAATGCCGCGGGGTTGCGTAACGAACCGCCGGTATCGGAGCCGCTGACAACTGGTGCGAGTCCGCAGGCCAGACTGACGGCAGCGCCGCCGGAAGACCCGCCGCATGTCTTCGTCAGGTCGTAGGGATTGCGCGTCGCGCCGAAAACTTTGTTGAACGTCTGCGACCCTGCTCCGAATTCAGGCGTGTTGGTCTTGCCGATGATGATCGCGCCGGCGCGGCGCATGCGCTCGACAACGATGTTGTCTTCGGTGGGAATGAAATCCTTAAAGAGCGGCGATCCAAATGTGGTGCGGATGCCGCGCGTTTCCAAGAGGTCCTTGTGCGCGACGGGCAGGCCGTGCAGCGGGCCCAATGTCTCATTGCGCGCCTGCATCTCATCGGCCTTGGCGGCGGCGCCGGCGGCCATTTCCGGCACCAAAGTTACGATGGCATTCACCTTCGGGTTCACTCGCTCGATTTGTTTCAGGTGCGCGGACAATGCCTCGCGCGCCGAGAGTTTTTTCGCGCGGATCAGGCGAGCCATCTCAATTGCGCTCAGGAAACAAATCGTAGATTCGGGGGCTTCGCCCTTCAGACTGCCATTCAAGAGCAGTGCAGCAGCCGTTCCGAGGAGGACTTCGCGGCGCGTGGGCT
Source organism: uncultured Acidobacteriota bacterium (assembly GCA_963813185.1). Taxonomy (GTDB): domain Bacteria; phylum Acidobacteriota; class Terriglobia; order Acidiferrales; family UBA7541; genus Palsa-360. Next base: position 63,716 of record CAWEYA010000010.1, on the reverse strand, counting down.
GATTTTCGCTCATGGGCGGAAGTTTATCATGCGGGAATTCGGTGGCGCACGCTTCAGCTTGCGGGGTTTGGTTCTTGCAAGGACTAACCCCCGCAAGCTGAAGCGTGCGCCACTTGGGGTGCTTGGGGCTACTCGAGCTTTCTGCGCGCAAAGACGAACAGTGACGACGCCAGCAGCAGAAACATCACGACGCCGAGCCAATCGTTTGTAGCGAGGCTCCCGATCCATTTTTCGCCGACGTTAAATTTGTCGGGCGTGACCCAGCCGCGGATTTCCATGAGCTTGATAATGATGGCCAGCAGGCCCACGACGCCGCCCGCGGCGATCAATCCGCTGGAATAGAGCGCGCCGGGACTGACTTCGCTTTCGGATCCGGCGGTCTTGGTCTTGTTGCGCTCGACGAGCCAGCGCACGGCCCCGCCCGCGAAGATCGCCGCGGTTGTGGCGATGGAAAGATAGGAGCCCACGGCGAACGAAAGCGAGCGTACGCCGAGCAGCTCGATGGCAACGACGAGAAACACGCCAAGAAAAATCAGTCGCCACGGCAGCCGCTGCGTCAGGATGCCATTGATGACCGTGGCCATCAGGCGCGCCTGCGGAGCGGGAGCGGCATCGCTGCCGATTCCCTGCACCCACTGAATTTCGATCCGGCTGGTCGCGGGATCGTAGAGATATTTTCCGTCGGGAACTTCCTGGGAGCCGAGCGCGTTCACCAGCACGTACGTTTTGCCCGCGTGTTCGTAATTCTGCGTCTCCACCTGCACGCCATCGGGAAGCTGCGCGAGATTGATGGGAATCGGGTTGGGCGTGTATTTTTCAAGGCCTTTGTTCATGCCGATCAGCGTCAGACCGATAAAAAACGAAGCCACCAGCACGCCGACGATCAATCCGATCTGCTGCCGCACCGGAGTCGCGCCCACGAGGAAACCCGTCTTGAGGTCCTGCGAAGTCGCTCCGGCATTGGCCGCCGCAATCGCCACGACGCCGCCAATGGTGATGGCCAGCGCCGCAAACGCGCCGCCCGTCCAGCCCGCCACCAAGAACATCGCGCAGGTGGCCATGAGCGTGGCGATGGTCATGCCGCTTACAGGATTCGACGATGTGCCGATCAGCCCGCAGATGCGGCACGAAACCGTCACAAACAGGAAGCCGAAAACGATCACCAGGAGCGCCGCCATGAGGTTGGAAAACATGCCGGTGCTAGCGCCTGGAATCGGTTTGAACGTCAACAGCGCCCACATCATGGCGACGATGACGATGGATCCGACCAGCACGAACTTCATGGGCAGGTCGCGTTCGAGGCGGTCGGCCTGCACGGCCGTGCCGGCGCGCTGGGCGCGTACGTCCTTCAAGCCCGCGGTGAGCGCGCTCAAAATCGTCGGTAGCGTTCGCAGCAGCGTGATCAGCCCGGCGGCGGCCACGGCCCCCGCGCCGATGGGGCGAACGTAGCTGGACCACAACTGGTCCGGCGACATTTGCGCGATGGGAATCGTGGATGGATAAAGCGGCCCGGTCAAATTTTGACCGAAGAAACGGATCGAGGGCATCAACACGAGCCAGGAAAAAACGCCGCCCGCGAAAATGGTGCCCGCGGTTTTGGGCCCGATGATGTAGCCCACGCCGAGATATTCCGAGGTGATAGCGCCGCGGAAAGACGCGCCTGGCAGCCACTTCGGAAGATATTCCGGCTGGTCCGGCCACATGTGCATCGAGTTCTTCAGCCAGGTGTAAATGCCGCCGATGCCCAGCCCCCAGAACACGCTGCTGGCAAACGAGCCGCCGCGCTCGCCCGCGACCAGCACATCGGCGCAGGCCGTTCCCTCCGGGTAGAGCAGATTCCCGTGTTCCTTGACGATGAGCTGGCGGCGAAGAGGGATCATGAACAGCACGCCAAGCCATCCGCCGATCAGCGCGAGAAAAAAGACGCGCCAGTATTCGGTGTTCAACGAAAAGCCCATGAAGATCAGCGCGGGCAAAGTGAAAATCACTCCGGCCGCCACCGATTCGCCCGCCGAGCCGGTGGTCTGCACGATGTTGTTTTCGAGGATGGTGGACCTGCCGAACGCGCGCAGGATGGAAATCGAAAGCACGGAGATCGGAATGGACGCGGAAACCGTGAGGCCGGCGCGCAGGCCCACGTAGACGGAGACCGCTCCGAATAGAGCGCCGAAAATCGCGCCCAGAATCACCGCGCGCCAGCTGAACTCCGTCAGCGTGCTCGAGGCGTCCACGTAAGGGCGAAACTCCGCCGGCGGCGCCGTCGAACTCCAGGGCTTAGTGGTAGTGGCCAAGCAACACCTCCGCGAACGATTCCGCTCCGAATCCCGTCTTCGCAAAATCTAGAAGCAAGGGCCTCTGCAGTCGCCCGGCATTATGGCTTAAATTGCTGGGGGTTCGAGAGAATTTTGAGTTGAGCGTAGCAGAAGACTCATAGGGTATTGTGGCGCACGCTTCAGCTTGCGGGGGTTGGTTCTTACAGGGACTAACCACCGCAAGCTGAAGCGTGCGCCACTTTCCTACCGCGGGCAAACGAACAGAATGCACGCTGCCGCGGGCAATACGCGCAACGCGGCACGCAGCTTTCTGGTGGCCAAGCGATTTGCCGCGTCAGCAATCAGCACGGTGTTCTCCGCGTCCAGATCAAGGCGGTAAAGATCGGCTCGCCGCGAGTAGGAATATTTTTGGTACGGCGGATTTTCCTGGGCGGCAATATCCATCAGGCGCTCCCAAAAACTTTGCCCGCGAAATATACGGCGGAGGGAGCCCGCCGCCCGGTCCAGATCCAGCAGGTGCCTGGGAATTGCGCCGGCGTCGTCAAATACGGCGTTAGAGCACTGGCCGGGGGCAAATGGGCGGGAGGGATCGGCATCGGGAAATTGCGCCAGCGCGGCGGCCAGTTCCGCTTCGTCCGCCTCAAATCCGGCCCAGGAATAGCGATAGAAATGATAGACGACCGTGCCGGAATGAAGGAGTTGCCGGACGCGCGCCAAATCTTTTCCCGTGACGCTGAGGATCATGTCAAGGAGTTCGTCCAGGCGAAATGTTTGCCGGACAAGCGGACGCACGGTCACGTATCCGGCTTCTTCCTCGGTGTAGCGAACGGGAATGGTTTCAGGCAAAGGCACGCTCGGAGGATACGCGGGGAGAGCCCGAAAAGTCGATATGGGAGAGATGAGGCTTGCTAGACCGGTGTGTGTACAGATTAGGAATTCACTCTCAACTCTGGACTGTCAACTCGCAACTTTCGTTTACGCCATCTTGGACAGGCGCTCTCTCACGCGATCCGACAACGTTTTCCCGTCCACTGTCTTGCCTTCGAGGCGCGCTTTGGCCGCTTTGATCACCGCGCCCATCGCTTTCGGCGAGGTTGCGCCGGTCTCCGCGATGGCGGCTTCGATCGCGGCGCTCATATCGGAATCGGATGCGCCCGCGGGCAGGTAAGCTTCGAGGATGGCAATTTCCTTGGTTTCCTTGTCGGCGAGGTCCTGCCGGCCGCCTTTGGCAAATTGCTCGACCGACTCGCGCCGTTGCTTGACGAGGGTTTGGAGCACTTGCAGCGCCTCGGCATCCTCCAGCGGACGGACTTTCTCGACCTCTTTGTACTTGAGCGCGGACTTGATCATGCGCAACACGCTCAGGCGCAGTTCGTCCTTGGACATCATCGCCGCGGTCAAATCTTTCTGGATGCGTTCCGTCAATGCCATCTTGGTGTGCGCGAAGGTATGTTCGCGTCTCTCCCGGCTTAAAGGATTACCTGCTGGATGCGGAGAATTTCTGCCTCGCGGAAATTACTATAGCACAGCGCCTGCGCTCGGACGGGCAGGGCGGATTTATCACATGCGGCGCCATGTGCGATGCGGAAGCGCCTGATGGTGACAAAGTTTGACCTAAAAGATGCCCGTTCCGTCCCGGAAAACGCGCGACGGAACCGCCGCTACAAAACCGTTGTGCCATGTTGATGTTGGGTTTTGTAGAGGCCGCCCGTTTTGAGGGCGGGCAGCCGTTTGATTCAACCTCCTAATTGAGTCTCGAGCAAGCCCACCGCACTCTAGGTTCGCACGCAGAGCTATGCTATTCTGAGTATTCCATTCGGGCCGTTTATTTAGCTCGCCTGAGTGCGTGTCGTCGGGGCGTAGCGCAGCCTGGCTAGCGCGCCTGGTTCGGGACCAGGAGGCCGGTGGTTCAAATCCACTCGCCCCGACCATTCTTTTCAATAGGTTGAGTTTGAGTTTCATCTCTCGCTTTCTCCTACTGTAGCGATTTTTGTAGTGACCCTGAAACCGATTCCGCGTAATTGAAAACCAGTTCCGCATTGTATGCTTCGAGTTTGTGGACGGCTTCTCGTTTGTGTTGGTCCGTCGGATGAACATATCGTTTTGTCATTTCGACAGTCTTATGCCCGAGCAATGCGGCTAGCGTGAGGACATCTACGCCGGCTTGTGCGGCACGGGTTGCGTATGTATGTCTTAAATCGTAAAGCCGAAAATGTTCTCGAATGCCGGCGCGCCGTATCGCGGCATCGTGTGCCTTACGAACACTTCTGATCGGATGATCAGGCTTTGCCTTCCGCCCCGGACCTGCAGGCGACGAGAAAACCCAACGGCCGCATGCTTCTTTTGAGCGGCGCTGGAGAATTTCGCATACTTCATGAGTCATCGGAATTGTTCGTTTGGCAGCCTTAGTTTTTCCCGATGGATTGAAAATCGTACGGCGGCCAAAATCCAGCTTGCGAACCTCCATCCGAAATACTTCGTCGGGACGCATGCCCGTCTGTAAGATCACGGTCGCGATGTCACGCAATGGCTGGCTTGTCTCGCGGAGATATGCCAATTCTTCCTGGACGCCCACAACCCGCGTCTTCTCCTCTTCATCGAAAAACATTTCCTTCCGCGTGGGACTCTCAAGCTCCAGATGGTTGAAAATCAACCGAAGCGATTCAAGGGCCCGGTTTACAGTTGTAGGTGACACGGTGCTGCCATCGATTGCGTTCTTGCGCTCCTCATGCAACCGTTTCAGCCTGAACTGATCGACAGTCTCGGGCGTTATCTGATCTAACCACTTCCCACCGAAGAAGCGCTTTAGGGTGTCACAGTGCATCTTGTGAGCTTCATGTGTTTTGGGTCGGTGCATGCACTTGGACCATTCAAGGAATCGCTGAACGGCTTCGCCGAATCGCAGGGGTGCGGCCTTGCGGCGAATGCCGGCGAGCCCGTCAGCTAGATCCGTTTTGCGCTTTGCTTCTATCAGTTGGGCTTTGTGTTTATTGCTGGAGTGAGAAGACTCCTGGAATCGCCGACCGCCAAACTCAAACCGATACCACCAGATTGTTCCACGTTTGTATATCCCCATCTCAAAGTCCTCCTCACGTTAGGGTTCTACGTCGACGCGGACTATATGCGCTCCAACCCACTGGTCAAGGTCCATTTGTCGATATCGTACGCAATTGCGGCTGACTTTCACGTACGGAATGCCCCGCTTCTGGCTGCGCCACTGGGCGAGGGTTTCGACCGATAGCCCAGTTATCTCGGCAACCTGAACTGCGGTGAGCAACTTCGGAATAGCAATTGAACTCGCAGCATTGCCATCGGCCGGGCATTGTCTTGCGCGTTGGATGGAATGCTCGATCTTCATTTCTTCTTCCGCGAGCTTTCATCCGGGGGGTGCCGAGGTCGGACCCATTTCGGGCACCATATTTCGAGCGCTTCACGAACGAAACGATTTGCGCGCAACGAGATCAAAAACCGCCGAGCGTTGGTCATGTGGCGCTCTTCTCGAAGGTAAGCTAAAGCCGCGCCAATGTTGCATTTGGAGGGATCGAGCCACCGGAGATGGCGAGAAACTTCTTCACAGCTCACGCCACGACGGCGAAGATGGTCCGTCAACTTAGGAACGTCAAGTTTTGCGAAGTAGAAATGGTTGCGGGGAACTAAGCTGTTGAGCTTTGGAAACCCGAATGGATCGTCGATGTGATATCGCCGCAGGAACCGTGATCCGAATTCGAATTCAACGCGATGAGCGCCGATCTCTATTTTGTTGTATGACTTAACGAGCTTGCCGCTTTTTCGGGTGCCCCAATAATCCGTTTTGTCACCGGATCGCACGCGCTGGCTCCGCCCGAAGAGGCCGAACAGGCGCACAAATTTGCGATCAATAGTGGGCCCGCTAAAGTCAAAAGCCAGCTCGACGAGTGACAGCTTGAATTTGTGTGGCAATAGTTCAAGAACGGCGAAAACTTCTTGAGGCAGCAACCCTGTTAAATCGTCTGCAACGAGCGTGATGCGAAATGGAGGAATCCAGGGTTCTCTCGGCTTGGATTCGATACAAAACTCCATGCCCGAAGTTCGGCTGTGAAACCGATGGGCGCGGCCATATAACTGTTTCCTTTTCTCGATGCGGCAACTCTTCCCACTCCGAAACAGCGGGTGGTCGAAGAAGGCTGTCGTCGGGTCATCGTGGCAGTAGCCTTGCAAGCGATCCAGTTTGGCTACGCAAGGATCCTTTCTTTGACCGCTCGCCCGTGCTGTGGTCAGCTTCTGTCTCATGGCTGAGAACTCTGACAGAATGCTGCCGTGGCGGCCTGTAACAAAAACGGTGGGCTTCTTTTTTTATGCGGGGATTTTGTTACAGCGGCTCGTTTTACTTGCGACGAGGCTTGACTAAGAACTGTTTGATCGTCGTAGGTGGAACTGTGCCATGACCAGCGGCTTCGGATATCGCTGCAATGAGCTTAAATCTTGTCATCGCTGATATGTTCGCTAACCTGTTCTCTCCGATGAATTCAAGGATGGCGTCATTTACGTTAGTCCAAAACCACTGATCGGCTGCTTTAACGCCCAACTTCTCCAAATCATAGTCATATTCCTTGAAGAGCAAGTTCCATTCAGTTTGCTCAGCCTTGCCCCTAAGCTTCGGATGCACTCTGGCCGCGAGTATCCCTCTCTGCCGTTCAAGTTGTTTTACGGCTGTCTCAATAAAGTCAACTGCAGAGCGAATCGTCTGCCTTATGCCTGGGCCGCTTAGGCCCGACAAGTCCGGGTATCGTTCGTTGAAATCGGCCAACTGTTGCACGCAAGCTTTCAGGCGTTTCATGCCGTTCACATATCGCCGAATCATAGGCCGCATCCGGCGCCCGACTGCAGCCACCTTGGGTCTCTCGGTTTGCAATCGGCAGTATTCTTCGGACAAGGTATACATTGTCTTGCAAAAGTCGACGCTAGTGAGCTGGCCTAAGAGCTTCGTCCTGCTTAGTTCTTTGCTTGCCGCACCCGGTTTGTTTGGGCCAGAGTTCGGAGGCTCACCGAGAGCCGGAGAGGTAATCAATTCCTGAAGCCGAGTGCGAAACGCTCGGAATGTTTTGCTCATGTGTGGGTCGCTCATTCAGGAGCCGGCTCAAAGAGCACGGGGCAAGTGTTTAAGCGTATCAGGCATACCGCCCAGAGTGGGAAGCGAGATGATTTCTTTTAGACGTCGAAAGACGTGGTAGGTTCGGGAGGTCAGGCAGCACGTTGCTAATGCCCAAAAGCAACTGATGGAGCGCAGGAAGTGTTTAAACGTATCAGCAAATGCCGCCGAGAATCGGCAATCGAAATGAGTTCCGCGAGACGTTAAAACAGGATATGGCGGTCCGGCATGAAGAGAAGCGAAAAAGGCCGCGATACAGGTGAAATGTGGCTAATGAGAGAGACGGAGAGCTGTGGGAGATGCTTCAGATCAGCTGTTCTGCTTTGCCACGACCATATTCTTCACCATTACCCGTACACTTTACTGTGTTTGCTGTGGTCTCAACTGCTGTTTAAATGTCATACTGTAGTTAGCTTGGTGTCTATTAATGGTTAAGGGGCCGCACAAGACGCTCGTTTAAACATGCTTCCTTCGCGTTTGGGTGCGTTTTGGCGCACGCAATTTGCGGGCACGTAGATCGGCCGTGCACTGGAAAGTGTGGGAATCTCAATTGACGTGTCTTGACGCATTTGGGCGCGCTATCCCAGGACGCCAGACGTTGGCGAGTGCAATCACCAAGTTTTAGTTACAGGCAATCGGTACGGTTGTCATTGTGTTCGCTCGATATGTCAGCTGCATACGCGACAACTCCAAGTCGCAGTAGACCTTCTTGTAAGCCGGAGTGTTTATCTCCGACTGGACGAACACAGCCCGTGCATCGAAGTCAGAGAACAGTTCCGAATCGAATATGATGGTTCCACCGTTGACAGTGACGCGCGTGTTCGAGTCACTGAGTTCAGCCGCAAATTTCTCACGTCTGGGCGCCAGCTCTCGCTCATGCGCTGTCTTTTGTTCTGGGCATTCCAAAGACGTTGCCTCATCACCTGAAAATACCTCGCTGCTATAGCCTACCTTGATCGCCCAGATTTCCTTTTCGCAGAGACCGGTTCGGTTCTTCAGTAATTCCTTTACGCGCGACTCCTGAGCAGCTTCGTTTTTGAACGAATCTGATATCAAGGACAAGACATGATTGGTGACCCCGGCATCGAGGTCAGGATATTTAGTCCGAAGGGTTTGCCTGAGATCGACAGCGAACCTCTCTGCTGGCGTTGGTTGTGGTGCTGTGCCCTCATTGCTTGCCGTGCTTTGCAACGGCTCAGTTTTTGCATCCGGATGTGGGGTTGGGTCTCGCCTCTCATCGAAAATAGATGTGCCCAAATACCCCAAGAACAGGATGGCAAGGAATATCGTCCACAGAGGGTGGCGTCCCATCCAGTAGCCGATGGCACTTCCCACATTCCGCTTGTGGCCAGCTTGGATTGTGGTGACAGTGATCCTCGGCTCATTCGTCGAGGCAGTGACGGGGGCAGCACAGCCAGAACAGAACCGAGAGTATTCTTGGATTGGGGTACCACACTTTGAACAGTAGGGCATGGGAGGCTCCGACTCGTCGCTCACGCTTCTTTGCGACACTGGCTCCTAGTAAACAGCTCATGATTAAGCAGGCATAATATACAGACACCAGTTGTCTGTCTACGTTTTGTCTGTAGACGCATCCGCAGAGCACCGACATCCTCTCCAGGATGCGACCCATTCTTCTGGCGCTTGGACGCCGCATTCGACAATTGCGAGAACAACGCAAGTGGTCGCAGGAAGAATTTGCCGATCGATGCGGATTACACCGCACGGCAGTTGGCCTCCTCGAACGTGCCGAGCGGATTCCTAGATTAGATACTCTGCTGACGGTGTCAAAGGGACTGGGCATTACGGTTTCGGAGCTACTTCGGGGCTTGGACTAGAAGAGCCATGCGGTTTCCCGTCGGCATTTCTCTCGATTCCACTGCGGTTCGGGCGACAACCATGGAATAATCGGCGATCTAACGAATCGAACCAGAAGGGCAAGATTGATGGCGGACGTAGACCGCAGACTTTCCCGACTGCAATCCTTCGTCTCGAAATGTGAATCAGGTGAGCGGCGCGTGGATTTTATTGAACTACGCTGATTCGCCCGAATCTATGAGAAACAGATTTCCTACTTCGAAAAATTCCCGTTACAGTACTGAAAGCATTTTGCACCGCCGAGTTCGCCAGAGCTGAGCGATAGCGGAATTGCCATTTGGCGCTCGGAACGACTGAAATTGACGGTTTCAAGTCAATCTCACCAGCACTAAACAGCTGCCAGAATGCTGTTTCCCGCTAATCCTAGACGATCCTAGCGGCTTTCCGGTGTTTTATGTGTACCGATAGCAGAAATACCTACAGAGGTACTAATTTCGCTTTGTTCTCGCCTACCGGCCTGTGCGAGAAAAGTGTATTTTTGTCCTACTTCGCCCCTCGCATAGCACCCTACTTCGCAAGTCTTTTGGGACGCACTCCGCGCTGTGTTTAAACGGGCTGCCTTGCGGTCGAGACATGATGTCAGAGTGCTTTTCGCTAAGCTGTCAACGAAGCAATCTTTCGCCCTCACGGAAAGCGCCCGGTAACTTGTTCTGTGGTTCTCCGCCGCGCTCTGATATCGCAGCTTGCGGTCCTTTTCCAACGCCTTGCCGATTATTCGCTCCAACTCCGTCGGCATCCCCAGATTGAAACGAGTAGGCGGTGTGGGTGTGTCACCGAGAATTGCGTGGAAGATGACCGCCGACGTGTTGCCCTGAAACGGCAGCTTGCCAGTCGTGATCTCATATAGCACCGCACCAAAAGAGAACAGGTCCGTCCTCGCGTCCAGCTCTTCCCCTCGCGCCTGTTCCGGAGACATGTAGGCCACGGTTCCGAGCGTAGTGCCGGGACTGGTCAGGTCTGCTTCCGAAGCTCCCACTGTCGGCACTTGCGACTCCCTAACCCCTGCGGCTTCCTTCCCTCGCACATCCACCTTGGCTAACCCAAAGTCCAGAATCTTGGCTTGGCCGCGCTGCGTCACAAAAATGTTCGTGGGCTTGATGTCTCGGTGCACGATCCCTTTCGAGTGAGCGGCATCCAGAGCGTCTGCGATCTCCGCGCCGAGTTCCAACGCCTGCTCCATCGGCAGAGGCTTTCCGCTGAGCCGATGCTTCAGCGTTTGGCTCTCCATCCTGGACCAAGTGGAGGCTCTACACAACGCTTCATCGTGCCCGATCACGGTCCGGCGATCGTGGACGCTTCTCAGATAGGAACAGAATGTACGTACTTTTTGACACTCCAGGCGCGTGCTCTGGAGCTCTAGAAGCAAGGCGTATCGGCGGACGATGCGGGGAAGAATGTAACGACGGAACTTCGCGCAAAGTATCCAGATTGGCCAAATCCAAAGAACGTCGCGGGTGAGGTGAAGCGGGTTTACGAACAATCTCAGCAATTCCGTTGCTGTGCCATCCGGAAGACGTGTAAGGAAGATCGCTTCCACGGCCTTCCGATCGTGATCTTATTTAACTCAGGAAATCACTACGCTGGGTTTGGCTTCTTCGTTCACTACGCTCCCTCTATCCACTGCCCTGAAATGTAAATCCGAATTGCCCCGGAGCCGTTTACTGAGCAGGACAGCAACCGCCGCACAAAGCGCGGGAATCACTGCGGCGAGGAAAATCTGCCGCGTGTTCCATGAAAGAGTTAGCAGGATGCCTCCAAGTACTGGACCGCTGATCGACCCGATGCGTCCAACCGCAGAAGCCCAACCCATACCCGTAGAACGTATCGGCGTCGGGTAAAAGACTATGATCAGAGCATTGAGACCGGCTTGAGCACCCTGGACGCTGCAGCCTAAGACAAAAACCAGACTGATCATGACAGGGAAGGAAGCAGAGCTGAAAGCCAGTAACCCAATACAAATTGCACAAAACAGGAATTCGCTCAGCAGAGAGGGATAGGACCCGAAGCCCTTCATCAAAGGACTCTGCCCAACGGAGCCGATAATCCCACCGAGGCTGAAGACCGAAATTGCGGCGATGCCAGCCGAAACGGGCAACGCATTTTGCCTCAGGAGTGCGGGCAGCCAGCTCACGATGAAATACAGCAACAACAGATTCATGAGGTAAGGAATCCACAATAGAAGCGTCCCCATTGCGCGGCCCTCGGTAAACAGGTACTTCACGGGTACATCTTTCCGCCGATCGCTTTGTGAGAACAGGAGATGGTCAGGCGCAACCGCAAGCTCGGGCGCAATGTGCGCCATGACTCGAGCAATCTTTCTTGGGTCATCGCCCCGCAGGCTCAAGAACCGTACCGACTCAGGGAGCATGGCGATCAAAATGACTGCGACTATAAATGGCAGAATCCCGCCCACATAAAAAACGGATTGCCAGCCCCACTTGGGAAGCATCACGGAACTGATCAAGCCGGCCGAAAGCGCGCCAACCGGCATTGCGGCGGAAAGTGTGGTCGCAGAAACTGACATTAATCGATTTGGTACGTATTCGGATGCAAGTGCAAAAGCGTTCGGTATCGCGCCACCCAGGCCAAGACCCGTCAAGAAACGAAGAATGACCAATTGTTCAAATGAGGTGACTCGTGAGGTAAGCAATGCAAATATCGCGAACGTGAATGTGCACGCCACGAACGGCCATTTCCGGCCCCAGCGGTCGGCAACCGGCCCCGCTGTCATCGAAGAAATCATCAAGCCGATTAGCCCGGAGGCGAAAACGGGACCAAAGACTTTGAGTGGGATGTCCAGTGACTTAGCGATTGGAGGTGCAAGGAACCCTATACATTGCGCGTCGAAGCCATCAAAAACGACAACAAGCGCACACAGTCCAACGATACCAGCTTGATAACGGCTCAGGGGCTGGCTGTCAATGATTTCGCTCGCCGTGAGCCGACCCGTTCCAAGATCCACGATCTCCTCCACGTCGCATCAAACAGACACTTAAGATTTTGCAGCAGCCCGCTAGACGCGCCGCGCTAAATTCGTTCCCCAGAAGACCTCGACGCCCTTCCATACGAATACGCCGGGATCGGAGACGAGATCAGCAAAGGCATCTTGTAGTTGCTTAGGGCTGTAATATGGGAACTGATCCATCTGCCAGCCGATTCTCGAAAAGATTTTCTCGTATAAATACTCGATGTGCATGTCCGACTGGATTTTCAATATGGTTTCCGGACTATAAGTGATCTCGGCAAGTACGATATTGCGACCGGGCTTCATGACCCTGAGGAGTTCGTTGCCGACCTCCGTCCAATCGTCCGCGTGCTGAACTCCCTGAAGGACCGCCACGCAGTCAAAATATTCATCCGTAACCTCAGCGGTGTAGTTGTACCTCCAAGTCGCGAGTTGTCCGCCTGAACCGCGCCTCCCCGCGACGTAGGCATCCCGCGCTTGGTCGGTGATGTCCACGACACGGATTTCACCCTTCGCCCCGATGCGCTCCCGGACATCGTCGGCGAAGCCACATCCTTCAATGACCTCGCCCAGCAGGAGAACCTTATCTCCCTCGCGCAGCGCCAGCTTCTGGTAGATGAGGCTGCGCACCACTTCCGCTTTGCCCCACATGTAGGACAATCCGCCGAGCAACATTGCCCGGCACCATCGCGTCTGTTCCTCTTGGTTCAGAATGACCTTGCCAAAGCGCTCGATGTCGCGAGGCTGCAAATAATCCCAGGGATTTGCGCTCTTTGGATTGTTCATTTATTCCTTTTCTTGTTACACCGTGCTCGTCGGTGTCCACTACGAGTGTGTCCCCTTCCCAATGGCCAATCGAGTTGCACTCCCAGGTAAGTTCGAGGGACTTCGGGTGATCTCGCCCGTCCGAGAAGATCTGGCGAACCATGCCATCTGTTTCGTAGAGGATGATCAGCTCGCGAGGAGTCTGAAGGATTACGAAGGGAAGAGGAACTCCGGCATCGGCGATGAGCTCAACGGGGCTATAGGAAACAAAGTGGGCTAAACTCAGATTGAATTCCAGTCTTGCGCTGTGAGCATTAACTCCCTTTGTCGGGTTCACGGCGTAATCAAACTGATCCTGCGCCCAGGGGGTCAAAAACCTTGGAGCGTCTTTTCTATTGCGAGCCGTAGATCCGTGCTGCGTTGGGAGATTCTCCTCTTCCCCAGGCTCGGTTGGGCCCGCCCAGATACCGGATAGATCCGGTTTGCCGTCCGGTGTACGTGGTTTGACCGGATTCCCTCCAGCGTCAGGCTTTAGCTTCGGAGCAGTTTGAGCTAATCCAGCGGTTGAGAAAATAGGAATCACCCTCACTGCCGTGTTGATCGAACGAATGAAATGATGTTGCAACTAGCGCCTCGACGTGAGGCTTTACGAGCAGCGTACCCCTCATTTCGGAAGAGGTAAAGTGGAATTTCCATTGTGACTTCCCGGCCGCCCGATAAGCCCTCCGGAGGTGGACACTCAGTGGGTGAGAGCCAAAATCAGCCCTTTGGAAGTGGGGAAACAGCGCGGACACCAAAAGATGCCCTGGCGATTCAAGCTTGATCCGATAAGGCAGACCGGTGTATAAGTTCACCGAAAGGAAAGTTAAAATTGGAAACTCCACTTGAATTGTCTTTTCATGCGGATTCCACTTTTACTGTGTTTCTTTTTGGCCTGACGGGGTCCTTGAGGCGATCCGTAATGGTTATGCCGACTCCCCGCAGCCTGCAAACTGCGGGGGCGTTTTCATGAGGAATTTCATTTGGATTCTGGTGTTTGCTTTGCTTTTTTTCCCTGGGTTCGCAGCTGGGCCTGCGCAACTAGACAAGAGCAAGGAATCTCCACAAGAGCGAGCGGAGCGAATTGCAGAATACGAGAAAGACCGCCCTACATGGGCGTTCCCAGTCGCCGACAAGGTTCTTCCGCCCCGCGATGAGGATAGCGGCGCAGTAAGACAGCTACCGGGCAGCGCCAAGAGTTACACGCAGGCGCAGATAGATGATGGCTTCAATCCTCCGGACTGGTTTCCCGACGAGCATGCCCCTATGCCGTCGGTCGTTCAGCATGGGAGCGGAACGGCGGTGCCTGCATGCGCCGTTTGCCATCTAGCATCGGGACTGGGTCATCCCGAATCCGCCAATCTCACGGGGCTTTCTGTTGAATATTCCATGCGTCAAATAGCGGACTTTAGGAGCGGCGCCAGAAAGGACTCACCTGCTGCACGGTTTATGATGAGCGTATTCACGAAGTCCCTGTCGGAAGACGACGCGCGGCAAGCCAGCGAGTGGTTTGCGACCCTCAAACCGAGCGTTTGGGAAAAGGTCGTCGAAACCGATACCGTGCCGAAGACCTTCGTCAACGGAGGGCGCATGCGTTCTGCACTGCCGGGTGGCAATACCGAACCGATTGGCAATCGCATCATCGTCGTGCCTCAAGACCCGTTGAGAGCAATTAGCCGAGATCCACACTCCGGATTTATCGATTACGTGCCGGTTGGCAGCATCGCAAGAGGCGAGGAGTTGGTTAAGACTGGCGGTTCCGGCAAAACGATTCCTTGTTCGACCTGCCATGGTCCGTCGCTAACCGGCTTGGGCCCGGCGCCCAGGATAGCGGGAAGCGACGCTATCTACATCGTCCGCCAACTCCATGACTTTCAGACCGGTGCTCGTGCCAGTGTCATGGGCGAACTGATGAAAGCAGTCGTTGCGCAATTGAACCTAGACGACATGGTGGCAATAGCTGCTTATGTGGCCTCGCGCGCCCCCGTAGCGGAGAAAGCCAATTAATTACAATTGTGAAGCGGCCCAGCCACGGCGATTATTCACTGGAGTATATTGCGATACTTCAACGATCCACGTACGGGGGAATCTCCCTCTGGCTTGCTGGTCTGCTCGGATTTGCTGACTTCATCGTTCACCCCTCTTCTTTCTGCGCATCCTAGCGCTGGTCGGGGTGAACCCAAAACTCATAAACTGTAGCTTAGCGGTGCTCTCAACCCGCTCCCATTTCCGCTGAAGGCAAACAGCCACTCGTTGAAATTCTTTCGGCCTCAATGCAAATGTCCCCGGTCTCATAGGGTGACATTTTCACGTAACCGTTAAGGGGATACCATAATTATGGAGCTAAGACGGCCATCGAAAAATGGCTTGACAATTTGGCTAGCGACGAATATTAATGCCATCCATCATAAGAAAAGTTGGCGCCTTTTTACTCTGAAGATTTATCCATCATTCAGAATCTAAGAAGTGGATCTCCATCGGTCATTAGTGTTGTCTTTACATTTGAGAGAGAGGCGCCGCCCATGAATTGCTTATCTTCTACGATCAAGACATTGGTTGGGAGCAGAATTAGGAAAGTTATTGAGGTTTTGGGCGCGTGTCTCGGGTTGTTTCTGATCTGTCTTCCCCTGTCTTCACAGGGCAATTCAGGCCGCATTCTGGGAATCATTGTCGACCAAAGCGGCGGTACCATTGCCGGCGCCACCATAACCATCACGGATACGCAAAGAGCCATCTCGAGAGACTTGATCACGGACGAAGCGGGAGAGTACAACGCCCCCAATTTGCTCCCGGGCACATACAGAGTCCGCGCCCAGTTCAAGGGATTCAAGAACGTTGAACGCGAGAACATCTTATTGGAAGTGGGCCAGGACATTCGCGTCGATTTCTCACTCCAGCCTGGGGCGGATACGCAGACGGTCACCGTCACGGAACAGCTCCCCATGATCGAAACCACAAACGCGACCCTCGGCGGAACTCTTAGCAACGAGACGCTGAACGACTTGCCCTTGAACGGCCGTAATTATCAAAACCTGCTTACCCTGCACCCGGGAATGATGATTTACCCGGGCGGCGGTGGATGGACTCAAAGTACGGATGGCATCCGTCCGGAGGACAACCAGTACATTATAGACGGCTTGACCAACGACAACCCATTCAATGGCCTAACGATTATCAATGGGCCGGGCGTCGCTGGAGATGCGGCGACGATCCTGTCGATTGATGCTATTCAGGAAGTCCAAATCGAGGAAAATCCGAAGGCGGAATACGGAGGGAAGCCGGGGGCCATCGTCAACGTTGGGGTGAAGTCAGGTACGAACAATCTTCATGGTACCGCTTTTGCTTTTGGGCGGGACAGCGCGTGGGATGCGCGCAACTTCTTCAACCCAGCACCGCAGGAACAGAAGCCCCTGGCACTCGAGCAGTTCGGCGCCACCGTGGGTGCGCCAATCAAGAGAGACATGCTGTTCTTCTTTCTGGGTTACGAGGGTGAGCGCTACACGGTGGGAAATTCGTTCGGAGCGACCGTCCCCGAGGCAGTTTCGCAAGTTCCTGCCACGGGGACGGCCGATCCAGCGAATAGCTTCCCGGATGCCCTCCATGCCTTGGTACTTGGAGGAGCAACGGTTGGAAATGGCATCAGCCAGCTCAGCCTGACCCTGACCGGCTGTCCGACGCCACTGCCGACGACCGCGTCGACCGCGTGGACCGATGGCACGTACAAGTGCACCGGGGGCCTGTACCCAACCAACAACGGAACCTCAACCGCCTTTCCCCAGGGTTTCCCGAGCGTATTCGGGTCTGACAACGGCATTGCCAAGCTCGATTACCACATCAACGAACACCACGCATTGTCTGGCATGTTCTTCAGCAGCGAGGGCATCATCACAGCCGAGGACGTCACTTACCTGCAGCCGCAGTGGAGGTCGATACAGCACAACAAGCCTATCGTGGTGGGAACCAACTGGACCTGGGTCCCGAATTCGCGTTGGGCGAATGTTGCGCGGTTTGGCTACATTTACATGAACCGGTACAGCCAGCAGGTCGATTCCAACGTGCCTGCGTCACAATATGGCATCTACACGGGCGTGACGAATCCGCAGGTCGGTTCATTGCCGAATATCTACGTTAAAGGTGGCTTTAGTTTCTTGGGTGGCAGTCCCGGCTGGCCCTTCTTTCAGGGACCCGATACGGTCCACCAGTTTTTAGACTACGTTTCGTATTTGCACGGCAGCCACGCCCTCAAATTTGGCGGCGAGATCCGCCGAAATATAGTTGACGAGACCCAATATGTGGGGGGCAAAGGTGCGATCCATTTCAATGGCGGTCAGGACTTCGCAAACTCTACACCGCTCGAAGACCTTCTGGCAGGAGTCCCGACAACCGCGTCCATTCTAGCTGGGGACCCACACCGCCACTTGACCCAATGGGTGTATTCAGACTCGGTTCAGGATGACTGGCGCGTCACTCGAAAAGTGGTTCTGAATCTTGGACTGCGATACGACTATGCCGCCCCCACAAAGGAAGCCAACAACCTTTTGGGCAGTTTCGATCCCAGTCAGGGACTGCTACAGGTTGGCAAGCAGATCAGCTCCGCGTATAACGGCGATCACAGGGATTTCGGGCCGCGTTTGGGCGTGGCCTGGGATATTTCGGGCAACGGGACGACCGTGATCCGCGCCGGATACGGCATCGTCTTTGATTCGCTTGTGCCCCTGCTTACGTTTTCAAATGTAGCAGGAAACGCGCAAAACGGCAGCAATGGCGGCATAACTACTGTCCCCACCGGAGCTGCCTTCATTACATGCCCAGCGGCATGTCAGCAAGGAACTGCCGGACCGACGACGACACAGGGTACCGGCACGATCGCGGTCAGCAGCGTTACCGTTCCTGGCGGTTCTAGTTCGTCGCTTGCATCGAACTGGCAACACAACAGCGCCACTGTTCCTCTCTTCCAAACCAACACCGTCCAGTGCGGCGACGGCCTGACCCCGCCCCCGACTTCATTGAACCCCAATCCCGTCCCAGATCCCGCGCCCTGCAACCTCGCAGTGATGGACCGCAATTTCCGCAACCCGTACGTCACCAACTGGACCTTCGGTATTCAACATGCCTTCACGAATAACCTCTCCTTGAGCGTGTCCTACGTAGGCAACCATGGTTCGAGGTTGGATGGCATCACAGACATTAACCAGGCTCCTGTGGGCGCTGGGTTTCCCGGTGCGGGCACCTTGGCCGGAACTCAGCTAGGTGAGATTGCGTGGTGTAGCACCAACCTCATCTCCACGGCGGCGAATATTCCGACGTATAACGGCACCCCCATCACCTGCACCGGCGCAGCCGACTCCAATCCGAGCTTGGTGCAAGCGGCCCTGCCGTTCAATGGCAAGTTCCCGTTCCTGTCGTTCATCACCTTTTTGTCGAGCCTCTATCGATCCAATTACAATGGCCTGCAGGCAACCCTCACCCAGCGGACTGCTCATGGGCTGTCCTTCACCGCCGGTTACACGTACTCCCATGCCCTCGACGATGGTTCCTATAACCTCGGCCAATTCCTTCCCCAGGACAGCACGCATCCCAGCCTCGAATATGCGAGCAGCGACTTCGACATAAGACATCGCTTCACCTTTTCGCTGACCTATGCCCTTCCGGGGATGAAATCGCCGGGGCAGCTCCTGCAGGGTTGGGAGCTTAATTCCCTCGTGACGGTGCAGAGCGGCCAGCCCTGGATCGCGAACGATGTAACGGACAACATTAGCGGAACCAGCGAGTTTGCCGATCGCTGGGATTTCTTCGGGAATCCAGCTGACTTCACCTCGGGTCCGAACCCGCTTCCTTTCTTCACCGGAACCACTCTTTCCGCCTTTCCGCAGCCTTGTCAAAAGGCAGCCAGCACCATCGCCCTGCAAAACAGCATGTTTGCGATCGGCTGTTACTCCAAAGGCGGTTCGGCCATGATTCCCCCCGCCCTCGGGACTTTCGGCACAATGGGCCGCAATACCTTCCGTGACTCGGGGTTCCGCGACTGGGACTTATCGGTGACCAAGAGATGGAAGTTTGGCGAACGGCTCACCAGCCAGTTCCGCGCTGAGTTCTTCAACATTCTCAACCATCCCAGCTTCACGAATCCATATGGCGGGCCAAGTGGCTTCGGTCTCGGCGTTTATGCCGATCCGTCGTCAATCGGCAATTTCGGCTGTGGCTGTGCCACGCCTGACCAAGCTGCCAGCAACCCCGTGCTCGGAACCGGAGGTAACCGCGCGGTCCAGTTGGGTCTGAAGTTGATCTTCTAACAGGTTCGGGCGGACTCAACCCGAGGGCGCACTTTTGCAACCTCGGACTCTAGTAAAGCCGCCTTGCTGGCGGGTGGGCGCCAAACTCCACGGCCAACCAGTTTCGGCTTCCTAGCGGCTGCTCATTTTCCGATTTCCAGAAGTTCAAATGTGCTGAGCACAGGTTTTGGTCGGGGATTGGGATCCTTAGACGTGGGCGGCACAGGATTGTTTTTCTCCGTGCCGACGGTGAAAATGTGATGAGTCTTCGGATCCAGCGCGAGGGTACGGGCCCCGTAGATCGTCTTGACGTCCGCGACCAGACGGATCTTATCAGGTGAATCCGCGTGGAAGATCTTGGTTACCCCGGTCTTGCCGTCTCCGCTGTCCCGGCAAGTGGCGAACATGTCGCCCGTGTCCGGATCAAATTCATCTCCATCCACTCCGATTGCGATGGGCATCGAGGCAACGACTTTGCCGTTGTCCGCGTTCATGACCACCAGCACACCCGGGGCGGTGCCCCCTTTGCCCCGGCAAGCGACGTATAGGCGGCGGTTGATCTTGTCCATCGTGAGGGCAACGGGTGTCTCGCACGGCGCAGTCGGGAACCTGTTCTTGATGATCAGCGTTTTCGCGTCATATTCGAGCACTTGAGCCTTATCCACCAAATTCTGGAAGATGCTTCCTTTGCCGTCGGCCACCGCTGCCTCGGGCTTGCCGTTGCAACGCCAGGGTGCCAACAACTTTCTGGCTTGCCGCATCAAACGCTGTCGTGTTATTCGCGTCACCGTTGTTGACGAAGACGCGTTTGGTTCCCGGGTCATAGATGAGTGAGTCAGTGTCAAAGCTGCTCGACTTGATCGACGAAGTGACTTTCAGCGTCTTTAAGTCGAAAATGTAGATGGTGCCCTCGGTCTCCGACTTGTTCCCGGTCACGAACCCGCGGTTGAATTCGGGTGCAACCGCCACGCCATGCACATCGTTCATGCCCGGGATGTCGGCGATGAGCTTGCCCGAGTCCTCGTCCAGCACCATGATATGCGTTTCGCGAGGGATGTAGACGCGCCGGGCATTCGCATCTACTGTTACGTAGTCCCATTCGCCTTCGCCGCCAAGATGTATGGTCCGGAGTACGCGATAGCCCGAGTCCTGTGGTGCGGCGTGAGATGCGGCCGGAGAAAGAATCGACAGCGCAAAGTAAAGAAGGCTGGCGCAGCACAGTACACCTAGAAACTTACGTACTGGCGACATAGAAACGCCCTCCTCATTTGGTTTTGCGATATTCCCCCGCGGAGTGCCCTTGCGGACTTGATCTCCGATGTGCAGGCACGTTAGTTGGCCGAGGCTGAGTATGAGCTTAAGGGCACAGTATTAGCAAGAGTCTCTGAGCCTTCATCGGTGCCTCCTCTGCTGTGCCCGGCATGCATGAACCTGCCAGATGAGCTGAAATATCTTTATCCGAAATTCTCTAGGCCGGATTCGGCATCCCGTTCTTTGCTGGTGAAGTGCATGGGGGTGGGATCACCAAGTGCCGACCGCCCGAGTAAACCTCACCACGATTCCAAATGCCTGCTGAGGTCACCTGAGTTATTTCGTGGCTACTCAAGCTGTACAGGAAATCCACCGTCCATTATGGCCCGGAGTCACTGACTCCACTGAAGGCTAAATACATTGGCGCAGACCAGTTGCCATTCTTGGTTTTTCGCTTGCAACTCTGCGGCGGACCATACTTACCGATAACGCCATTTCTTTCTTGATGCTCGCAGGTGTCGCTTCGCTAAATTCTTTCTTAGCTTTCAACTTCATCGTAATCCGTGATGACCGTTGAAATCGGGAATTCCGGCTCTTTATTGGAAGCGTATCCTCGACTTGAGTCGGAACGCCCCTAGGTCCCGCGTTTCTTCGAGTCCCCACACACTTCTCGCGAAAGACGGAGGGTTTCTATGAAGAAGCTAATTAAAACCGTTTAACCCAATTCATGTGTGAAACTTATTGAGCTCTGTTGACGTATCTACTCAATATCGGCCGAAGGAGGATGTAGGCAGATTCTGTCACCTACTTCGACGGTTTCATTTAAGCCTTGCCGTAACAACGCACTTCACTTTTATAGTTCGGGCCGCAACTTTCGACCGGGAGGTAACACGTGATCAATGGTTTCGTAATTGGACTCTACATGGAAGAGCTCAAAGCCGCGATGCGCGGTCGCTTCGCGTGGCTCGGTGCCGCCGTCATCCTGCTGGCGGTCGGCGGGCTCGCCACGGTCGCTACGCAGGACACTTGGCTCGACGGGTACGGTATCATTGCGTACTGCCTCGTTCCCCTTGCCTTCATCCCATTGGCGGCTGGCGCGATCGCGAGTCCGCGAGCCAATCGTTTCGTCGAGAGCGTCTTCACCGCGCCCGTCGAACGAAGTAACTGGCTCACGGCGAAAGTCCTCGTGCTCCTCACGCTCGCAGGCGGCCTACTACCTCGCGCTCGTTCCGATGATGCTCGTATACATTTACCATGTGGGTCTGCCGCTCCTCTTGGGGAAATTCCTGATCTGGACCGCCGGCATTCTCGTCGCGAGCATCGCCGTCGGCACGCTGATCGGCGTCCTCTTCATCGGCCGCAGCATTGCGGCGCCCACCGCGACTGGCATGGGCGTCCTCCTCGCGTATGCGGGTCTCGTCCCTCTCCAGGAACTGATGGTGGCACAAGGCAACGGCGCGACCCGCACCGGCCACCTCACGCTCGGGAGTCCCGCGGTGCTCCTCAAGAATGCGCTGGGGTTCACGCTGGTGGCCGGCAGCATTCCCGCCACGACGACCCTGACGTGGATTAGTCTCCTGGTCGTCGTGACCGGCGCGTTTGCCCTGGCCGGGTGGGTTTTCCTGCGCGCACAAGGCGTCGAAACGTGGGAAACCACACGCAGCCAACGATGGACCATCACGCTCATGATCGTTGCGATCATTCTTCTTCCCGTCATACTTGCGGACACCAATTACGACAACCCTGCACCACATGCGAACAACGCGCCAGCCATCCGTGGGCTCTTCGCACGTGCCAGCAGCAGCCTGGCCTTGGCCCCGCCAGGCGGCCAACCACCCGCCCGTTGCTGCAGCACGATCCTCAACCGAGATGACGGCGTCCTTGGGAACCGATGAGCGCACGCGGCAAGACCTCCAGCTCCTCCTCCCCGTCGATGCCACCCAGCGCGTCACGGACCTAGGTATTCAGATCATCGGGGAGAACGGGCTGGAAGCGACGGCTGACCCGAACGCGCTCGCCGACTTGGCGGAACACCTGGAGACGCGCACGTACGCAAACGACCTGGGGCCCGCAGCAGCTGACGGTCACCACGTCGTCACGGGCTGGGTCGCGCGCGTCCCCGTCACTCTAGACCCGACCAAGCCATGGGACATTGGTGGCGACCGCTATCCCCTTAACGTCACGGCCACGTATCACGTCGCGGGAGACAACCAGACGCGCACGTTCAAAGCTCGTGGCGCCATCGACGCACAAGTGTCGAGCGCCATCTACGAGATGGGCGTCGCCTCCGCCCTCCTGCCCCTCATGTGTCTCGGCGCGGCCGTTACACGCTGGAGGCGGACTCGATGAGCGCCACCAAAGACTACGCCATCGAGACGGACGGCCTCACGCGTCGCTTTGGGGACTTCGTTGCGGTCGACAACGTCACGTTGAAGATCCCGAAGGGGCACCTCTACGGATTCCTCGGGCTCAATGGCGCGGGCAAGACGACGACCATCCGCGTCCTCACCACGCTCCTCCCGCCGACCGCGGGCACGGCCAAGCTGTGGGGGCACGACGTCGTGAAGGAGCCTCTCGCGGTCCGCGGGCTCGTCGGGCTGGTAAGCGACGAAACGAGCGAGAGCCAATCGACATGGACGGCGCGCGAATATCTCTCGTACTTTGCCCGCATCCGCCACCTGCCGGATCCTGCAGGCGAGGTCGAGCGCCTCCTCGACAATGTGGGCTTGGCCGCAAAGTTCCGCAACGCGCTCATCGGCACGTACAGCACGGGCATGAAGCGGCGTGTCGAGATCGCGCGCGCGCTCATGGGCCGTCCGAAAGTGCTGTTCCTCGACGAGCCCACGCGCGGCCTCGACCTCCCCGCCAAGCGCGAGATGTGGAACCTCCTGCGCGATCTCGCCGCGCGAAGAGCAGGTCACGACGTTCCTCAGTAGCCACGACGCGCAGGAGATCCGCAGCCTGTGCAGCGAGATCAGCGTCATTGCCAGGGGCAGCTCGTCTACACGGGCGCGACGCGCGAACTCGGAGCCGACCTCGACGCCTTCGAGGAGCGCCTCATCGAGCTACTGACGCACCAGTGATGATCCATAACGAAAAAATGGGTTAAATACTGTGCCGGAAAGTCCAACTTTCGCTACTTAAACGGAGATTGAAAAGGCAAGGTCTTAGCTGACTGCCTTTCGAGGGCCGAAACCACATGATTTCTGAAAGCAGGGCAAGTTCACGCTATCCAACGCAAATCATCCGCACTCGCCCACCGCATTGCCGAAATTAGAATCCCATTGTTCCAGCCGCGCAGCCGCAACGATTCTGGCTTCTTTTCTATCCGAGGGAAATATCTCGGCGCGCACTGGCGGCACGCGGACGTCACTCTTCTTACCGAAGAAATTTCTGCATCTCCGCGTACTCCGCCTTAGCTTCCTTCAGGATGGGACTGTCGGTGTCGGCGTCTTTCCACAGGTCCCGGAAGTCCTGATACGCGGCGCGGGCCTTGGTAGTGCCGCCTTGAAGCGCGTAGGTTCAACCGATTTGCAGATGCTCGAGTGGCGCCGATGAGTTCGTTGATTACAATTCCGTGATCGTCTAGGATTTTCTGAAACTCGGCTGCGGCTTCGCTGCCCTGGTGCACGGCTAGATACGCTTCCGCACACACATAGACGGGATATAGAGCGGGTGCGAAAACACTGCTCCTCGATGTTCCCAACTCGTAAGGAGCGGCGGCTTCCAAATTCTTGATAGGAATTACGTTTGTTCAGCTCGATGGCGGCGCTGATGGTAGGCAGAGAGCAGAGCTTCAACGTGGTATCGGACGGATACTTCTTCTCCAGTTCCTCGACCAGCGCCTTGGCTCGGTGAGCATCACCGATGCGAGCCAACGTGAGGGCAGTGTTGCCCAACTCCGCCTCCCTCAAAGCGGCATCCGCCTGCCGCGAAGCCGCTGTCTCTTTCGAGTCAGCCCGGGCAGCCGAGTCACTGCTCGGCGAGAGAAATCCCGCGCGGAGCGATATAGGTCTTGCCGCCACTGGCCTTTCAAAATCTCCGTGGGAATTAGCACTCGCCTGCATGGGTTCTTCGCACCTCTACATACCGCCGATCGTTGCAGCGCTTCCGCAAGTCGCTTCGGAATCATAAAAACAACTACATTAGGAAACCCAGTCAAATCCAGCCTCATTTTCCTATGGAAAACAAGGGTTTCCATGAGCCCCATCCGACGTTTGAAACTTACACATTCCTAACGCGTCCGCTTGCAGAGCTGGAAGGCGGTCCACACACTCGCCCCATACCGCTTTGCGAGAAGGCTGAAACTCGTTCGGGTCCGTCTTCTGTCGCTTCTGAGCTGCCGAATCTCCGCCGCGCTGAGTTCCCGCAGCGGCGGCCTGCCCAGTCTCGTACCTTTCGCTTTGGCGTTTCGCAGACCAGCTCGAACGCGCTCGCCGATCAGACTGCGTTCCAGTTCCGCAACCGCCCCAAGAACGGTAAACACCATCTTGCCTGCCGGCGTCGTCGTGTCAACCGCTTCCGAAAGCGAAACGAACTCAATTCCGAGGGAGCGGAACGTCTCCAGCGCCCTCAAGAGGTGCGAAACGGACCTAGCGAAACGGTCGAACTTCCAAACAACCACGACCGAGAATTTTCGCCGATGGGCTTCTGCCATCAGGCGATTCAACTCCGGCCTCGAACGCTCCTCTGCTCCCGATATGCCTCGGTCCACGAATTCGGCAGCAACGTTCCAGCTGCGGTGTTGGCAAAACTCTCGGAGCTCTGAGAGCTGCATCCCGACATTTTGTTCATTCGTGGAACAGCGTGCATAGATCGCAACTCTGAGCTGCTTAGGCTTTGGCATGACGCCCTCCCTGTATTACCTATACAGGTATCATATAATATAGGATATTAAAGAGCAATCCGAGTGCCGATCCTCGGAATGGCGCCTACTGGCACAAGATTAGCCGCCGGGTCACAACAACCAATGGGGATTGTCGCATTGGACCGCCCTCTTTCTACGATCTGCTAGACGGAAGATTAATCAAATTATAATCGGTCAACTGCCATACTCACTCTGGGGGAGAGACCTTGCCATTCAGGGAGCGTCGCCACGCTGAACGCTTCAACTTCGAGGTGCCTCTAATTGTTCGATGGACGGAAGGCTCTGAACAGCGCGAAGCCCACACTGTAACTCAAGATATGAGTTCAGGTGGAGTGTACTTCTTTTTGCCCGCAGGAATCCCTGAAGGCACCGCTGTTGAAGTGGAGATGGCAATGCCCACACAGATCACTCTGGGGGCTCCGACAAGAGTACGCTGCCAGGGCCGCATCCAACGATGCGAACTAAAGGCAGGTGATACAGCGGGCATGGCCATGGCGATTGAAAAGTATGAGTTCCTGGCCGGGACCGAGGATGCTGCAAAGGGCGGAATGATCACCTCTGACGCTAGGTAGCCTCGCCCATTTAACCGAGGAAAAATTACATCACCCCAGTTCTTTTTTGATTCCGGTAAACAATGTATGCGCTGCGTTCAATCTATTGTTCTCAATAACTTACGCCGTCGTCAAATTGGTCCAGAGGTTGCGTCCGTAACTTAATCAAGCTTTCGCTTCGGAGGTAAACAATGATCCTGCGCAATTTCGATATATTCGAGAAGTTCCCCAATGGATCTATGAATTGGCGAACGTGCGTGTTTGGAAAATTCGAGGCTGAACGCAAACTCCACGAATTGACTGAGCATTCAAACAATGAGTTTTTGGCGATTGAGATTCAGTCTGGTGAACGCCTGTCTATAGGAGTGCACCAAAAATCGCGACAAGGCATTAAGAAAGCAGCGAACGGATAGAATCCAGAATCTGGTCCAGCGTGTCCCCGCTGTCTTGATAGCCTCGCGCACGGTGCCGTCAACCCGGATCGTGATATTCGATGTAGACGGCGTCGGTGACCCCGTTAGTCATCCGCGCACGGAATCGCTTGCTCTTGAACTTAAGGCCTAGCCCTATGACGAATTGACAGGAGGGGCTTCATGCCTATCGACTTATCGGCTGCCTGGAAGACCGGCATTAAAATCATCAACGATTCCATTTCACTTCTGCCAAACCTCATCCTGGCAGCAGTGATTTTTGCCATCTTCATGATTCTTGCTTCAGCAAGCAAATCCTTCACACGGCGTTTCACTGTGCGTTGGGGCAAGCGCCAAGGCGTTGCATTGTTGCTCGGTCAGATTGCGCATACAACCGTCTCTGTATTGGGTTTTCTCATCGCATTTTCAGTCGTCGCGCCATCGTTTCACGCGAGCGACCTTATTCGGACGCTCGGTATTGGAAGCATCGCAATTGGCTTTGCGTTCCAAAACATCCTACAGAACTTTCTCGCTGGGATTCTTCTAATGATCAATGAACCGTTTCACTTGGGTGATTGGATCAGCGTGATTGGGATCGAGGGAGATGTCGATGATATTCAGACCCGCGCAACCCATGTCATCACGAAAGAAGGTCGGGAAGTCTTCATCCCAAATGCTCTTCTATTTACCAATCCTGTAGCTGTGAGTCGCAGAGGATTAAGAGAAGAGCAGTCAGATCTAAACGGCGCACGCTCGCTGCAATTGGAAAAGCACCAGTAGAAAAGCAGAGGCTCTAGGGATGCGATCAGTAACTCAACTCTGGATTGAGCCTTCGCTCCTCACACGACTCCTTTGCAAGGCCCTGAGGGAACTTCGCATCAGAAACATCGATGACCTATCTGGATCGACAACTGTGCCTAGGCAAAACAAAAGGAAGTTAGACTAGCCCATTGCCCTATGGGAGGACAACCATGGCGGAGATTACGATTCGCATTTCAGACCGGCTGTTGAAAGTCGGGGTTGCTCTCGTCGCCGGGATTTGTACAGTTTTGGTACTCACATATCTTTGGTCGTCAGGATTTTTCCGCCCTAAATATCGGCTGAAACTCTACATTGAGGAAGCTACGAGCCTACCCATCGGCGCATCGGTACGGGTAGATGGCCTTGACGTGGGAACCGTGCAGGCAAGGAATCTTGCAGGAAAATCAGCGACTCCCCAGCGACGAATTGAGTTGGTTTTGCGCATTGAGAAGCGAGACAGGGAAATGATTCGCAGCGACTCCACCGCAATCTTGGCCACCGATGGACTGTTAGGGAAGAGGTTCGTGAAGATTGAAAGGGGATTCAGTGGTACGCCTCTAAACGACGGAGATGAGATTGCCGCCGCTCCAACAATGCCAAAAACCGTTGTGGGCTTCCTAAATTCAATTTCTAAAATGACGGATTGCTTGAAGGAATCGAACAATCAGACGAATGATACGGGCCATTCTCCCCCTGCGACTCCCCCGAAGCCCTGAACGTTGCCGAAGATCGACGGCTGCACGCTCCGAGGGATAATGCTTGATAGTGCCTTTGAGCTAGGGCCATGAGATAGGATCATCGGAACATTCAAATCAAGGGCGAGAAGTAATCTCTAGCTTGCTTTGCATGCTGCCTTCTAGGAACCGGTGAAATTCAAGTCTTGCATTTCTGTCAGCGCTGCTGGCCGGCTGCACGCGCCTGCCTGGATCTAACATCGGGAACCTCTAACTGGGCCCCCGAACCGTATATTCGAGTGTACACCTTTGCGAACTCAGCCCCGAAATACAGGATCAAAGCCGAATAGTAGATCCACCCGACAACGACGACGAGAGAGCTTGCCGCCCCGTACTCAGAAATAACGCTGCTCGTTCCCAAATACAGAACGATGAGAAGCTTACCTCCATCGAACATCACGGCGGTTACCATGGCGGCTGGCACAACGTCTCCCCATTCGATGGAAGTCCTGGGTAAGAGTTTGAAAACCATCGCGAATAACAACGTGGTCGTCATCAGCGACGCGAAAAGAGCCGCGAAACGAAGAGAGAGGTTGAAACCTGGCAACGGAACGGCCGCAACTCGATCGAATGTCACCTCCGCAGTGGCGAGAAATACAGAAACAATTAGCAGAACCTCAGCTCCTATAATGAGGGCAAAACCCACCAGCCTATCTACCATCATTGCGCGCAAGTCGCTAGTCACCTTCTGCACCTGCCAGATCGTATTGAGCGCATCCTCCAACTCTACAAAAACTGCCGAGGCGCCAACTAGCAAGAGTACACTTCCCACGGTACCTGCGAGCGTACTCACCCCTGGTTTGTGAAGATCCCGCAAGATACCCTCGATGGCTGTGGCACCGGCTGGCCCAACCAACCCGTAGAACTGCGCCACGAGTGCCGTATGGGCTGGTCGCTCACCCAAAATCGCACCGGCAATTGCCATCGTTATCATCAGAAGCGGCGCTAACGAAAAGAGAGCATAGTAGGCTAGGGCCGCGGCAAGCCGAGGACCATTATCCCGGCTCCAACTTTCATACGTTGCTCTGAACAGCCGTCTAAGAGAGTGGGATGAAGATCGTACGACTAGAAACGGAGCCGACGACTCAAAACGTCTTGTGCGACTTGATTTCAATCTGATATCCCCCGGTTTGGTCACGAATGGCGCTTACGGAATACTTCGGCGTTACTTGGTATTCCACTTGCACCACTGCTCCCTGGGTGGTTGTGACGTCTGTGGCAAAGGTAAAGAATAGATTCTTCGTCACTCTCTGTTGAATGGCCAGCCGTGACCCGGCGTTCCCCTCATTCCCTCCGATCTGCGGGTCAATCGTCAACGAAGAAATGCCAGTCAACTTTTCCAAGCGGTTGCTCACTTGTCCGCCCACTTGACTTGCCACGACTGATTGTGCCGAAACGGACGATGCCTGCGCCGTCGTGTGGCCGGTAATGAGAAGATTGATGACATCAACTTCGGACAGCGGCGGATCGGAAGTGTAGGTCGTCCGCAGTTTGTCGAGCGGCCCCATGAGATTCACGGTGAGATTGAACTGGCTAACGGTAGTCGTTGCCGTGAGATTTGCCACGGGCGCGGTACGCACGGAATTGGCAAAGGCAATTGTGGCATTCTGTATCTGAAAGCGCTTGCCGTTGAAAAATAGTTCTCCCCCGGTCACGTTGGTTCGGCCAATCAACACAGGCTCCGCAAGCGTGCCTTGCAAATGCAAATCCGCTGTGCCTTGCACGCTCAGCTGGTTGCTCGACACCTCTAGAGCACGGCTAGATGAAACTCCGACGTTCAGATTGATGTTCTCCGCCATTCCAGCGGCAGGTGAAGAAGGTCCTCCGAATAATTGGGTGAAGTTGGCCAAGTCGAAAGATTGGGTCAAGGACAGGTGGCTGACTACCACTTGGCCGGCCAGATATGACTTGTTGGGTTGCCCCGTAAAGTTTAGGTCGGCATCGAGCTGCGATCGGATACCCTCCGGGTAAAGCACTCGCACTCCCTTGGCTGTCAGTGCCAAGTTGTAGCGGACGTTCGGTTGATAAGCAGCGAACCCGTGAATCTCGAAACTCCCTCCCCCTATTTGACCCGTTAAATCTTTAACTTGAATCCGCTCTCCACTTATTTCCAATTGGCCTCGTATCTTTTCGAATGCAGGTAAATTCTCGACTGTCAGTCCTGCATTCGAAACTCCTATCCTTCCATTCAGTTCCGGATGTGCGCGGCTTACCTGAATGCCAACGTTCAGAGTAATTTGACCCGAGCTTTTCCATTGCGGATTCCACATTTGCAGGAGTTCCAGATCGATATTCCCATCCGCCGAAGCCCGCAAACCGGAGGGGCTTTGAAGTGGCACAATAGCTTCTACACGAAGATCCGTGCCGGTGCCCTTGAACCTTGTTTGTTGAACGGCAAGGACGCCTTGCCGGTAATCAGCGCGAATCGGCTCAGCAGCGGCAATTTGAAACGACGAATAGCCTAAGCTCAAAGAAGGAATTTCAATGCGGGCCTCAAGTCTATTGGCGTCTTTCAAAGGACCTCTGAGCGTGGCATGAAGCTCGGTTTGGCCGTGAAGTCCGGTATTCGTCTGAGGCAGGAAAGTGGAAAGGAGCGAATCAAGCTGAATGACTTGACTGTCTATGTTCGCTGTCGCTTCGTAATCTCCGGTTAGATTTACGTTGCCATGAGCTTGGAGCGTTGCGCCGGAGACGCTACAATTCAGGGTGAACTCCGATCGCTGTTTCGCGACACTTCCCTGCGCCCTGAAACCGTCGATCCTTTGGTTTCCGATTTGAAGTTGTCCATCAACGGCGACTCCCAGCTGAGGCGCGTTGAGGTCACCTCGGCCCTCGGCGGAGGCGTTTATGACCCCTGCTACCCTCTGAGAGTGAGCTTCAAAGTATTGAACTTGATCCAACCGAAGGCCCATTGCTGTAACTTCGACTTCATATTGTCTGGTCTTGGGGTTAAATACCAATGTGCTATTCGCCGACCCGGCGGGCATTCGCAAGTCGAATGTCACGCGCAGATCATTTCCCGAATTCTGTAAGCCAATCGTCAAACTCTGAATCGGCTGTTCCCAAGCAGTTGCCTCCGATAATCTTATATTTCCGTGGGCGTCCGGATTTTCTCGTGTTCCGCCTATGGTAAGGTTGGCGGAGACGAGACCGCTGACCGGATACGGAAGGCCGGCTATTTGTTCGATATCTGATACCGGCAATTTGTCAGCGCTCAAATGAATATTCACGGGGGCATCGGAGGCAAAATGCCAGTCTCGCAAGGCCAGTGAAACATCAAAATTCGCGCCGGCTTGAAGACCCGTTCTGATTTCTCCTTGATGCGCGGCGACGCCGTTTCGGCTTAACTGCAGGCTCGTTCGGAATGTTCGCACGCTTATTCCGCGCACACGAAGGGCTGTCCCGCTTAGCACACCTTCGATTCGGGGATCCTCCAGCTCCCCGCTTATCGTGCCATTAAAATTCGCCGCGCCGACAAGATCCAGGGGTTGCGGTGCGCCGGATAATTTTCCACTAGCGACGGAAGAGTTTGTCTGAAAAGCAACGGCAAGAAGATCGATTTCTCGCAAGTCATCACTTCTAGCCTCAACTCTTAGATCGGTATTTCTACCCAATCCGCCCTCAAGGGTCAGGTTGCTGTGGGGCGTATGCAGGCTAGCGTTGTGAAAGACGGCGGAATGCTTTCGTCCATCATAGGTGACTTGCGCCATCGCATCAATTGGAAATGACAACGAGGATTGCTTCGCTGTGGACGCAGAAGTGATCGAGCCCGTTATCTTCGCGTCGGAGAACATTTGCGGGTCCATCAAACTTCCATGCCAAGTCACCTCCAGCCTGCCCTCCACCTTCCCGCTCGTTTGAAAACCAAGGTCATGATCCGTGCGCACGGCAGCTTGCACTGCCGATAAGGAGACATCTTGTACGCTTACTTCGAGTCGAGCCGCAGCATCGTCAGCCAGGTGTGAAATGAGGAGGTTTCCGGTGACGTGCCCGCCTAGCACACCTGCTTCTATGCTGCCAACTTCGAGGTTCCCTCGAATCAGGTGATATTCCCCAGCGACACTTTGGAAGCTCGCACGAACCTCCGGAAGGACCTCGTTTAAGGAGCGCCCTCTTAAAGTACCGGAAAGTGACAATGCGTTGATCGCTGGCTCGCCGGCTCGACTTTTGTAGGCAACTGTCCCGTTCGTATCGATTTGACCTTCTGGAATCGCTGAGTTCCTAAACAACGCGCTCAGCTCACTTGTAGACAGCCTCGCCTCATACGATCCATCGAAGGAAGGTTCCGCGTAGTTCGTCATCTGACCATGGGCTCGGATTGAGGACGCCCGGCTCTGCACGATCAAGGACCTCAAAGCTAGTCCGGACGGACCGGCACTGAATGTGGCGCTCAGATCATGAGTAAATGGAGCGAACGAGCCATAGTTGATGCGCGCCTCGCGATAACTGAGCGTGCCATCGTAAGACCTTTTCAGCGCAGAGTAGGAAATCTCAGAATCCACGTCGCGGACATCCGCATTCACCACCGCGTGACGATCGTTATAGAAAATCTCTGAGTTGGTCAAAGCAAAATGGCTGATCGCCATGTCGAAAACGCTTGAAGACTCTCCTGAGGCAGGACTGCGCGAATGAGGCAGATTCGATTTTCCGTTCGGGTCGATGGTTAAATGCACCACTGCGCGACTTATGGCTATCTCTTGCAAATCAATCTTTTTCGGCTGAAACAAATGGATCGCCAAACCGACCGTAATGCGGTCGGCTACGAACAGAGGCGCCTGCTGATCCGACTCTGTTCCACGTACCCTAATTCCATAAAAATCCGCGCCTAAGTTAGTGTGATGAAACGACAAATTCTGTATCTCCACGCGGGCCCCCACTGCATCCTGGAAGCGTTGCAGAATCAGAGCAAGAACGTAACGATGAGCGAAGTTGGTACTTAGGAGGGAAATCGTAGCGCCTAGAAGAAATGACGCGCACACAATCAAGACCAAGATCGAACGGCCAATTTGTTTCAGATGTGGCATAGCTTCCCCCAAATTGACCTATTTAAACCATACTCAATCCTAAGCCGCCTGCGCTTGGCCTCGATCAAAACGACTGTCCCAACGTTACAAATACCTGCGTCGACCTTAGCCCGGGAACGGGATTCAAGTTTCGACCAAGATCGATTCGTATCGGTCCTATAGGCGTCTGGTATCGCAGGCCTACACCAATCGAGTTACTGTAGTTCTGAACCAGCGTATGAAAATTAATCGCCTGGTATACGTTCCCGCCATCATAAAAAATCACGCCGCCTAAGCCCTTTTTTATCGGGATTGGAAAGCGTGCCTCGGAATTGAAAACGAAGAGCTGCTTTCCACCAGTAGGAACGGATATTTGGGCCGTACAACTCGCGGGGTTGTTTTCGGCAGTACACAATAGCGCGCTGGCCTGCGGTCCGGCGCCGTTCAAGGGGAATCCGCGCAAGCTGTCCGCTCCTCCAGAGAAAAAGTGGTTTGCGAACGGGACGTGACTCCCTGCGAACGACGAGATCAGGCCCAAACGAACATTGTTGGCCCAAACTAGCCAGGGCCGAACCTCCTTGTAATAGGAAGCTTGACCGAAAAAACGCGCGACGTTGTCGGTCGAGCCCAGCGCTTTAGGGCTGAGCTGGAAATCCAGGCTCTGATAAATTCCCTTGTGCGCATCGAGGGGCTTGTCGCGCGTGTCTCGCAAATAGGAGGCCGACAATGTAGACAAGTGGGTGGACAAATCTTCCGTGGGTACAAAATTTTGTATCAGAAGATGATTGAGGGATGCCTGTTCAAACGTATAGCGAAGCTGCAATCGCTGCGTTTTCGCAGCATCCAGGCTCCTCTCGAGCTGGATCTGCGCCTGTCCAGTGCGAGCAGAAAAAAGCGGATTTTGGGTGTTGCGTTCGGCAGAAGCACTGAACAGTGATTTCCAGTTTGTATCTAGAAACTGTGGATCGCCATACGATAAAGTTCCTTTTTGATCCAACGAAGATACCAAGGCGGAAATGGACAGTGTCTCTGCCCTGCCACGAAGATTGAGCCGCGAATACGAGATCGATCCCAAAGGGCTGATGATCGTTTTTTCGATGATTGTGAAATTGCGGGGCAGCCCGACGGTTGGGAGACCCGGCAAGATTAAAACCCCAGTCGAAAGACTTCCGCTGCGTGGCGTTGACTCAAATCCCACACCATACGTCAACGAATTGCGTTTCGACTCATGAACCCGAACAATTACATCTTCATCGGTTTGGTGGCTAATCAGGTGGCGTGGAGACACGTTCGCCCAGTCAAATACGCCCAAGTTGTAGAGGTTGCTCTCGCCCTCGAGCAATTTATTCTCACTCATGTACGATTCCGGTTTAATGTCGACAGCCCGAGCGATCAGGTCGACGCGCGAATGTTGCTGGCCGGTATAGACGACCTCCGCTACGCGCACGCGAGGGCCTTCGTCAATGATGTATGTGACTGAGACGCGGTGTGGATCCTGCGAGACAGGGGCTGCCTCCGCCCGCAGTGTGGCATTCGGATATCCGAGGTTCAAATATGACGCCAGGATGCGGTTTTTGTCCTGCGTGACCCGGTAGGGTGAATAAGGTTGTCCCGGCTTGATTAGCAGGTCTCCATCGCTCAGGGCGGTGATGTCCTGGGTTAGATTACCCTCCGTTCGAAACGAGTCGACAATGGCGCGCGCGCCTTCATTTATTTCAAAAGTCACCTGGATGTTTGAACCGCGATCAATGACCCTCGAAGTTGTTTTCGCGTCCAAGTAACCCGCGTTATGCCAGTAGGAATCCAGATTGGCTTCCGTCTTTCGGAGGAGAACTTCGCTGAACATCCCGCGTGACAGAAAGTGCGCCTTCTTCACTAGGATTTGATCCTTCAGGGCGGCCTGATCAAACGAATGATTTCCCATCACGGTGACATCCGCGACATGATGTCGGCCACCCCGCTCAATGATGTAAGTCAATGTGGTTTCAGAGGGCTCTGTTTCCATTTTCGGAGTAACTTTGGCCTCAAAGTACCCTTTGCCTTGGAGGTAAGAGGTTATGTTCCTCGCGCCAATATTCACGAGCTCCTGGTCTACCGCATTTTCTTCATAAATAGGAACTTGGCTGTGCAACGTCTTCTTGGAAACCCGCGCACCAGTTGCGCGAACGACAACTGTCGGACCCAAAGTGACATCGAAATCGAGGTCAGCACGATTGGTGTTCGGGTCGTACTGAGGCCGTAGCTGGACGTCGCTGGAGAGATAGTTCTCTCTGCCCAGAGAATCCCGCAAGAAGCGCTGCGCTGAACGCAGGCGCTCGGAATCATAGCGCTTGCCCTCCTTGAGATTCGCCCCATGTAAGCGCGCGCGAAGAGAATGCAACGAACTTTGCAGCCGTTGAACCACATCGGTCGGCGGTCCGACGATCTGGATTTTTCCATATCGCGCTTTTTTGCCCAGCGTGATTCGGTAGCGGACTGCGACTAACTGATGAAGTTCATCGAGTTGAGTTTCCGGTTGAATCTTGGCGGCGAAATATCCGCCTTGTGCCATGAATTGCTCCAGCGCCGGAATAGCCTCCTCGACCTGATTCCTTTCGTAAACCTCCCCTGGACGGTATCGGACCACTCCCAAAAGCTGGGAATAGCTAAATGCTCCCGCTCCCGGAAATTCGAGCACCCCGATGTAAAAGGCAGGCTCCATGATGAATTTGAGGCGCAATCCACCTTGCTCGGGAAGTACACTCGCTTCCACGTCGGTGAATTGGCCGCTAGCCTTAAGAGCTTCGACGCTTTCTCGAATCTTATCGCTTGAATAGGGTTGTCCTGTCTGTTGGCTGACAAGATGTTTGAAGGATTCTGCGTCCAGCGTAGGTCTGGCAACCAGTTCCACCGCGTTGACGGGTTGGCCGTCGAAGAGGGTACTAGGGGCCATCTCCTGGGTCTGAAGTGTGGGTACTAGGCACAAAAAAAGAATGGGAACGATTGGCAAAAGGTATCGGACACCTACCACTGCTTCCTCTTGTGTGAATCACTCGCTTTTCCGAAAAGTGTTGCCGTCGCAGAGCGTACGCCAGCCGAGATGGCATGGACTTCACTGAATGACACGCTAACGGCTGCGGCGAAGTTGTGAGCCGTTTGATTGATTCGCTCCACATCATTAAGAAACTCGCCGACTACTTTGTCCGCGCGAGACAGTTGCCGTCTTGAAACGCTTACAGCTTGCTCAACGGTTGGCCTAATTTGTGTCAGAAATTCGTTGGTCGTTTTTGTCGTCCTGTTCAGAGCCTCCATTGTTTCCACAACTTTCCCGGCGATGTCGCGCACTCCCGCACTCCCCGGCGTAGGTTTTAGCAGGTTTAACACGCGGATCAGGAAGGCGATGACAAAAATCTGAATGGCGATAAGTAACGCAAGGAAAACAATAATTAGCCAGATCTGGAGATCACGTTCCATAGGAACCACGGTGGTCTGCCACCAACCATAGGTTTCGTCCGGGCGGGTGTTCGACCTATTTAGCCGAATTTACATATGAGCAATGGAGACTTCAATAGGGTAAAACAGGTACACACTAACGGAACACTCCGTTTGGGGGGGCATGTGCAGATGCCGATGAGAAGAATGCATATTGACAGGTAGATCTCCATCCTCGGTCGCTGAGTTAGGCACTGCCTACGTCGGCAGTGGCAAGGAAGGTTCCATCTTCCAGGCCGGACCCGGAATGCGGATGCAAGAGTGCAATTTCCATCGTTGCAACCCGTACCTGAATCTCGAGAAACTCGGGATCGAGAAGGAGGAAGTCAACTGCTTCCAGCGCTTACGAGTGGCACACTTGGAGTTGAATTTGGGGAGTGAGGGTAAACATAGCTTTGCGCAGTGGCTCGAAGTCGGCGAGTGGATATCTACTATTTTTGCGGACAGCTTGAGGTCGTTGACCCAAACCTCCGGCCTGCGCACCTTCCGAAGCCGATTTTGGTCGAAAAAGCCTGTGGCACAACTAAACATCTTCAGAAATCAGTTTTCTATTCAAGCGACATGCGCCTTCGATTTTTCCTGTTGATAGGCCGCGCGGCCAGCGTCGATTGCCGTTGCAATTTGGTCTTGCTTTCGCATGACCACTTGATTGCCGCGATCGATTAATTCTTCAGCTTGATCCTTCAGCTCTCGCACTTTGTTCCGAGCGAACTCGCTTCCTTCCTTTGCTTTCTGCATCAAAGATTCGCGAGTCTCCTCACCGGATTTCGGCGCAAACAGAACGCCGATCAGCGATCCAATACCCAAACCCAACAGGAAGTAGTTTGCTTTGGGAATTATATTTTCAGCCATGACTAAACCTCCTTCACAATTAGAAGCATATTTCTGACAGAGCG
Source organism: uncultured Acidobacteriota bacterium (assembly GCA_963813185.1). Classification (GTDB taxonomy): domain Bacteria; phylum Acidobacteriota; class Terriglobia; order Acidiferrales; family UBA7541; genus Palsa-360. The sequence continues at coordinate 26,412 of CAWEYA010000010.1, read as the reverse complement.
ACGCATGCCTACGCCAGAGATAATGATCACCTCGGCTCGTCATTTCACATCTAGCGACTTCTCCTCGGGAAGGTGCCAAGTGGTCATCAGGATCAGGATGCTGCCCAGAACGAATAAAATGCTGATTGCTTTTTCTCTATTTCTGTCCATTAGTTAACCTCGAGACTGCTCCCATCTAGTGCTGTCCGTGGTGAATACGGCAACCTGCGTGCCAGACCGGAAATTATCGGAAGGCGCGTAATAAAAAGCATTTACATCCCGATTTCGCCCCGCTTCTGGCAAATGCCGCGTAAAATATTCAATCGGTTGGAAAATGTGGCGGGTCGAACAATTCTTCCGAGTGCCGTAACAATTCCCAGAAGGGCGACGAGAACAACTCAATGTAGTCTATTGATAGAATTACTTTTAATCAGGTACGGACTTGGTATGACTATTGTCCTTGAATAAGTACAGCCCATCGGAGGTGATGCATGAAGCTTCCTTTCCTCTCACTAGTCGCACTTCAAACTCAAGCACCGCCCGAGGCCGAGACGTTCATGGGCACAATTTTATAAAGTGACGAGAATTTTGTGCTGGGTCATGCAGCGACGAAGACCAGGTATATGCTCGACGACCCAAGAAAGGCTTCTGAAAGTCGCCGGATTCATCGGGGGCAAATTGAGATCGTTGTCCTCGTATACGCGAACGAAGACCTTATGAGGGAGAGGCAGTCTTTGCGGGTTGAATACATTAGGGAGATTTTTTTGTAATATGAGCACCAGCCTGAGATGTACACTACCCTCTGAAAGCAAAGGACGGTGGTCTCAGAATGGAGTGAGCCAAGCAGAAACAGCCCTTTACACGACGAAAATTGTCGGGGTATGTCATGAAAAATTTAAGAATCTTGGTCGCAGATGATCATGATGTAGTTAGGCGGGGAATCAAATCCCTGATCGAGTCACGACCTGAGTGGCATGTTTGCGATGAAGCTCGTTCCGGGCGCGAAGCGGTCGCGAAAGCCGAGGAGCGAAAGCCTGATATTGTGGTCCTCGATATTTCCATGCCGGAACTGAATGGACTAGAGGCGGCCCGAAGGATACGAAAGCTGTCGCCGAGACAGCGAAATTCTCATTCTATCGATGCATTACTCAGATCAACTGATACGGGAAATTCTCGATGCTGGCGTCCGCGGCTTCGTGGTGAAATCTGATTCTGATCGCGATCTGATCATTGCACTCGACGCCCTCGCGAACCACAAACCATTTTTCACATCCAAGGCTACCGAAGTGATGCTGACGAATTTCCGGAGACCAGCATCATTTCCCGTGCCGAAAGAAACATTGACTTCACGAGAGCGCGAAATCGTGGAACTAGTTTCAGAAGGCAAGAGCAACAAGGAAGTTTCCTCGTCGCTCGGCATCAGTGTCAAAACAGCAGAGGCACACCGAGCCAACATCATGCGAAAGTTGGATATACACTCGGTAAGTGATTTGGTGAGGTACGCGGTCCGAAACGAAATCGTCGAGGCTTGAACCACTTCCAGTAATTCTTTTGTGATCGCCAACCTACGCCGGAAACGGCCCGCGAATAATCTTATCGGGAACCGCTACATCGAAGGGATTGTCGCAATTCATGCAGGAAATTCTCTCGTCCGCCATCTGTGAAGGTCCGGTACGGACAGCAACATGGATCTTCTGCTTAGTCTTACAGCGTGGGCATTCCACCGGCATCACAACATAACGCTCGCCAAGCATCGCTGGGCCTCAGATCCAGATTCTACCACGCACGGCCAACGGCATGACGGCCTATGGCATAGTGTGTGCCAGGATCGCGATGAAGTACTCGCCACGCGCCTCTGGTGACGGGTTTTAGGGCTGTGGGGCGGCACGGGATTACTGCTTGCGGGTGCGGACATAACGAGCGTGCGGAGGCAGCATCAATTCGCATCAAGCAAAAATCGCCCGGTCGCAACATGCTAAAATACGCCTGTCATGGCGAAAATTCCCGGCAAGCTAATTGTGGATATGTTTCCCGATGGCACGGTGCGTCTGGTGTTCCTTGCAGACATCGGAGGCGGAAACGTGAACGCATCCCCAGTCACAGCAAAGGACCTTGACGCAGCGGAGGCACTCTTTATGGACGTGTGGATTATCGCCAGAACTTGCGGCTGTGCTGCGGAATGAAGTGGAACGCAATAAAGTTGCCAGCATGGATATGGCGTTGACGAAGAGATAGCTGCCAAGTTTCGGCGCACAAAACCGGACTAGAAGGTTAGAAGCACGACGCACAATGACGCGCCTCCCAAAAAGAAAATTGCAAAGCGTGGAACGCTTACTTCCTTTCAAGAGGCTCAAGAGCGGAAAGCTTCCTGGCTACGTGAGCTTCGAAACGCAAGCCACCTGAATACACGATACAACGCTTCCCGATAGCGACACCGCAGGTAGGACAAGGGACGGAGGATATTTGTTTGCGGTTTAGCTCTTTCTTTTTCACAAAGCCACATTGACTTAAAACCCCGCCGCAAATCTGTTCCATTTTGAACACTGGCGTTCATTTAGATACGGGGTTTGGTTCCGGCTATGACCCTTCCGCCCTTCGACGCGCCTCCCAGGAAGAAGATTGCACAGTGTGGTGGTGTTCCTGGTCCAGGGACACGGCGAACGCCTCAAGGGGCTGGCGGAGCAGTAGCTTCAGCAGGTGGGATGCTGGCAGGGTCTGCATTCTCCGTTTGATGGATCGCACCGGCGGGAGTCTCCTTATTTCTCCAGGACGGCGCTCAGAATGCAAGAACACCCTGGATGCGCCAGAGGTATCTCGTGGCCGCTTGGGAATTTCGTGCCGATGCTTCGTATTTCGCCATCGTTTCCCTTGCACACCGGGCACGGATCGTAACCGACTGCCAGCCATTTGACCTTTGAGACAAGGCCCGTCTTTTTCCATGCTCCGAGGTTCGCTCCGACTTGTGCCTGCGATATTTCCGTGCCAGCTATCAGCTTGGCACATGGCTCGCTGAATGCACCCACTTGCTGAATCCGAGAGATGACTTCGGAGAACGGAACCTTTTCTTCGAAAGCGTTTTTGATGATTTGCGTGATCTTTGTCCGCACTGGCACGCTGATTTCTGGCCACCATTCCAAGGCGTGCTTCGAGGCGTATTCAGCAGCTTGCAGGTTTGCTCCAGCGATCAAGTCGCTGTCGGTAACTTCAACTAGGAGCATCGCGCCCGTTTCAAAGGCACAACGGCGCTCGTCAGATGAAGGCTCGTCAATTGACCAGACGGTGTACGGCCCCATTCTCTTCACAAATTCAGGATGCTGACCATCGAGCGTAAATCCCCCGGGAGCACACGCTCTTGCGTGACCGTGTCGGTAACCACGCGAACTCTCATCCAGTAATTGCCAACTCGATAACTTCGATTCTTTGACGATTTGCCATTGGGGAACCGTCCCATATCTTGTGCTCCGCCTCAATCGAAAACGACGGCGTTCCATTGCATAACAACGACCGTTGGCACCGCGACCCGCTCCACGCTCACGCGATGCGAACGCGGCACGGTGCCGCGTGGCATGGACTCTCAGGCTCACCTGAGTCCGTTGCGTGCGGCCAGGGGGCCTGTTGCGTACCAGACTTACTGTAGGGATGATTGCGTTTTATACACTAATTGTCGTATTCCTTACCCTTCCAGATTGTGGATAACTAACGTATCCACGGATAACCGCAAGGTTATACCTTCGGCGGTAAAGCTTTGCGGGATAAAAGAATAACGAGGTACCCCCCACATGCGGCGCGACTTCGACGTATTCGAGAAATTCCCCGATGGTTCCACTCTTTGGCGAGCCTGTGTCAACGGACGGTACGAAGCTCAACGAAAAATGTATGAGCTGGCGGAGCATTCAGGGAATGAATTTTTCTTAATTGACATTTTGGCGGAAGACCTTCTGCCGACAGTTTCGGCTCAAAGAACCTCCCGGCCATTGACTAGGAGAGCGGTGGTGGGATGACTAAGATTGCGCGGCGTGGTTCCACTGAGAGTTCATCGGAACAAAGTACTCCGCTAACGTTAGGTCGTTCTACCCTCCCTACGCAGGAACGAGTGTTCCGCGATGTGCAGAACCAGTGCGGGCGGTGCGGCGTTCCGACAAAGAACACTGAGTTCTGCTCAGCGTGCCGGAAATTCTTCCTCATTTTGAACGGACCTAAATCAATACTCATTGCACATTTTTTAGGCAGAAACGCTTGCGTGAAGGTCAAAACGAAAATTCCGGTCGAATGGGTGCGGAGGGTAAGCTGTCTCCACTATGCGGATCGCAAGGGAACTTGGCCCGCCGGCGGCACCCAAGCCTCAGTGCTCGAAAGACCGGCGGGCCGAGCCCTCTTCTCCGCAGGCATTTTCTAGGACTGTTCGGGTGGCTACTTGGGCTCCCTACTGGCTGGCCTGAGCGGCCCCATCGTGCTGCTGAACATTACTCCCTGCCTGGCCTGTTCCTGTATCTATGGGTGCGGTCGCTTTAGCCCCTTTTATCGTCCCTGATGCTCGAGCAGAGCAACCCGTGAATGCCACTGGGGCAATAAGCGCCGCTGCCAGGAGAAGCAAAGCAGCGTAACCAGGTAATCGCCGCATATCGTCGTCCTTCTTTAATTTATAATTCGTCATTCGCTGATTGAACGACATTAGCGGGCTAATAATTTAGATGGTTCTTCTCCCGAAAAGGTTGGCTAGCGTCCGGCAACGGCACTCTTGGCTCCGTGGGCCTGTCGAAATCATAGTGTTCGGGCGCGGCCAGTTTTATGGAGGAAGGCTGATTCGGGGAATCAGATCTTGGATGCAAGGGTTGAAGCGGAAGGGGCCAAAATCGGGATGTCCCGGCGCATTGTGATAACCAACGCAAACCCCAACGCGTGGGCGACGTCCTGAGTCAATTACTTGGCAATTGCCTCGGGTTGATCTAATGCCTTTCTTCTTCCCCTTCATTCGGCACAATTATGACGGGCCTTGTTGTATCTCTGTGACCAATCGACTTACTCGATATAACATGGATCACAATAAAGAAAAACATAATCGCAGCAATCACTCCGATGATGCGCACAGTCCAGACGTAACCCCTTCTCTGCAAATTCTGAAGCGGTTCATCGCCTATATCGGATTTTCGATATTGAGGCCTTAGGGCATGTTCATATAACTTTTCGGGCCACAAGAGGCAGACGATTGCCACTGCGAGAAAAAACGAACCCGCTAGGGTTTCGATTATGGTTTGGAAAGTGCTTAACATCTGGATATTCGAGCTGGCTCGAACGATACGTTACGGCGATCTGATTCTCCTTCGAGCAGCACCTCTGCGCTCAACTTTACACCTCCACGCGAGCCAAGTCTTGAGATGTCCGTTTATCGTCATCTGGCATTCCCTTCGTTTGGACCTGGTGGGAGTTTGTCTAGCGAGGCAGTGCCGAGCGCAGAGAAGCTGGCCTTGCAGCAGAAACCGATGTGGAATTACGGATTGGAGTCGAGTGCGTGGCGTTCGATGCGATCATGGCGCCGATGATTGCGTTGCGGGTGGCGAGCAAGTTGGAGCAGACGAGGCCTCTTGGAACGCTCTTCACTAGTGGATTGATAAGCCATGTAAGGGCAACCGGGACTGCTCGGCTCAACGCGATGGACTCCGACTGGGCATACACGCCACCGTCGCGTTCCCTGAGATGCCAGTAAGTATAGTAACGCCACACGTAACCGTGGTCGTTCCCGACAGAGAGTTCGTGTTCGGTGGGTTCGCCCGCGTCGGCGACCTCCGTGATACGCGTGGAATAAGACTTGCTCATTACTTCGGACGACCCCGCATCCGTGTAGACGTCATCTAGAATTGCGTCCATAACCACGGTCGTGATCTGTTTGCTGTAGCTGCGCACGTAGACTTTGAAGTGGTCGCCGTCGCGCTCCAGTACTTTCGATCGCCGAATTGTGGAGCCGTACACGCTTGCATGATTATCATAGTCCTGTAAAAAGGCGACTGTCTGAGCTAACGTGGCGCCGGGAATAAAGACAATACCGGCCCAGTCGTGGATCAGGCCATGGGGTGCGTCGATCGCACGGCCATTCTCGGTCGTGCTGATATGTTCGACGATGACTTCACCGCGCAGCAGGCGTTCGTATGCGTCTTGCTGCTGCACCTCCGGCAAAGCATCGATGCGGAGGAAGATACCCTGGTGGAGGTCCTTCGCCATGCGCTCCTCGGTGACTTGAACGTAGCGGTCAAAGGCACTGGCGGTTCCAGGCTTCAGCTCTGTTGCGAGCACGGGAGCCGCGAGCAGGCCCATCAGCGCAAATGCCAATGGCAATGCAATGAGTTTGCCGTATGGACAGCGATATAAAAGAAGGTTTGAGAATGTGTCGGCTTCGCGTTCCACAGAACACCTCTTACGAAAGCACGAAGGCACAAGTGCAAGTTTATTGCCAACCCTGTCCTGCATATTCACTCGAAAAACGCTGGCTCAAAATGCGTCCCTACCGGAAACGCAGTACGGAAAGAATTGCCGAATAGCGAGCAAAGATTTCTACTGCTACGGGAGTGAACTACGCGAGGAGAATGGTTGCTAGCTGAGCTGGCCCTCGGGGCTGCTGGCAGCCTGACAAGCCAATTGGGCCGACTGTCGCAAAGGGGATGGGAATCCGATATATCATCATCAGATCAGGCGGCAAGAAATGAATGCGTATACCACGGGACCGACGATCATCGACCGGGCCTGCGTGGCTGCGTAGATTTTTCCATCAGCCAGAATCCTCAGCCCAAGCGTGGCAAGCGCTACTGACGGTGCCGCACCTAACAATCCCGCGAAGCTTTTTGGCTTCAATATGTCCCCAAATACGGCAAACAAAGAGACAATTGTCCCACCAACCAGAAGTCGGAAGATAAGCTGTGTCATGAAGCTCTTTAGCCGGCACTCTGAATTGGCTGAACACGATACGAATTCGTTTTTGTTCACGCTGAATTCAGCAGGAATCACTGCCGCTTAGCGGCCGACGTCTTCCAGGCAGGCTTCGCGCGTTGCTCGAAGTCCTCAAAAGCTTTCTCCAATCCACTGAGGACTTCCGCAGTGGTCTCAAACAGAGCCTGAGCCTTTGGATCACTGACCTTGCCTACATCTTGTCTGGCATGCTCGATGATCCCCGATAGCATCTGCTTGAGTTTCGCTGTGTAATGCCGGGGATCGCCTTCTACGAATTGCATTCGGTCAATCATTGCTAGTTGCCTCCTTACTCGCCGCGGCCATGTACGCTGTCTTCTATTGGAATGTCGGCATGAGCTAACCCTTGCGATGTTTGAAGAATTCTACCTGGCGCAAACGCCTTTGCGCCGCCGCCTTGCTCTTATACGCCCCGCCCAGGTTTTTGCCTTTCTCGGAAACCACTTTGTACCCGGCCTTCACCTTTTTGATCATCTTTCCCTCCTTAACGCATTCTCGAACAAACGGAAAGGAAGTCAATCCGTGAAGTCCCTTACAAACCGGGTCAAAACATTATGGAATAATCTCCGTGATTGGCAACGAAGCGGCAAAAGCTCTCCTTAGCGTGGGTCAGCCCCCGATCTTATGCTCTTCAACGTGGGCCATGCAGAACCCGAACAGACGAGAAAAGAAATGGTTGATTGGCTCAAGGCGAAATATCCAAACGTCAAAGTCCTTGCTCTGAACCCGCCTAATCAGCAACTTCCCGGTGCCGATTACAACGTGGTGCAGAATGGGCCGGAGAAATGGCTACCTTTCGCTTCGACGCTGTAGGTATCTTTCGTTGTTGAACGGTGAATCCGGGCAGGAAGGGCTAGGCGGAAAGGTTAAAACGGGAATTCCGCTCAAATTGATGTGTAAAGTACGCTGCACCTACTCGCCCTGTCTCAAAGCAGAGTTCGAACATCTCCGTGAGGGTTGACACTAAGTAGCGTCCAATGCCGGATTTTGACGGCTTCCAGTCACTCTAAAGTGCTTCGGACAGCCGCCAAAATAGCGTTTCCCGCCGTTTCCAGACGATTCCAGCGGCTTTCCGGGGTTTTATGTGTACCGATAGCAGAAATACCTATAAAGGTACTGGATTCGTTTTCTGTGACTTAATCGATCCTGCGCTTTTCGTTGACAGGAGGAGATCAAAGGAATATGACGAGCGCCTTACTTGAATCCGAAAGGCTCTCAATCGAAATGACGGTGGTTTAGCAGCAGGGGTTGCGCTTTTGGGCGACGTGCAAAAATCGTGCAATGATTCCTGCCGACGGTGACGTAGGTGACGTCATTGACACATGCTATGTGTTGATTTTGCGTAAGTTATTGCAAGTAATGGGCGGTTCGAAGAATCCGGCTTTCGGTGCGGACGGCGTGGATTCCCACATTACAATGATGGGGATGGCCCGCCCATGTCGAAGGATTTGCGAGATTCCTTCTCGAATACCTTCATGTTTTTTGTCTTGGGGAACCGCTTGGACCCGAGAATTCGGCTCGTGGTCCTTTCAAAGCTGTTGCCCAGCGAATCCCGAACATGGATTTAGTGTGGGCCGGCTCCAACGAACATCGCCAGTAATTTCCGGATACTTTCGAAATTCGGCACTGAGAATGCTGCTTTAGTAGGACCTGAGCCTACATGCACAGTCCAGGCTTCGTCTCTTATACGTTCAAACAAATCTTCATCGGTACGATCGTCACCAGCGGCGAATAGAAAATCGGGTTCAGGTTGAGCGGCAAGGATACGTTCAAAGCCTTCCCCCTTATTTAGCGATACAGGCATTACCTCGATGATCTTCTCTCCGCGAAATGCTCTAAGTTCGGTCTCGGCCAACATCGCTTCGAGCATTGAGACAAGTTCGTTCGCCAGCCACTCACCGAATTCGGGCTCGGCCATCCGATAGTGCAATACGACAGAATATTTCTTTTCTTCAATGAAACTGCCTGGTGTGCGATCAACGAAATGCTCCAAAATCGGCATCACGGTAGCTTTCCACTCGGTGGCAGCCTGCGCGCATAAGGGTTCCCACGAATTCGAGTGTGGCGATTTCAGTTCGGCACCGTTCTCTGCTATGAGCCACATGCTTTCAATCGCTCCAAACCACCGATCCAAGTTTTCAGCCTGCCGACCCGATATCAGCGCCACGCAATTCTTCGAGTCCGAGGCAAGTGCTCTCAGAAGTTGCGTCAAACTAGGTGGCGGCACTACTTGTTCTGGATGATTCGCAAACGAAGTTGTCCCGCCTTTAGTTGAAACCTGAAGAAGGAAGTAGCGGCTCTCGGCCCGGACTCGGATAGAGTCCGGGATGAGAACTCTTTTTAGAGAGGAGAGCCGCTATGGCCGACAGATACCAGAGCAGTGGGAAGAAGTCCACGAAGAAGTTCGAGGTGCTGGGGAGCAAAGAAGTGGCGGTGCGGTTACCGCTACCGCTGGTGGAGGTGTGGGAGGAGTTGCAGCCCGAGGTCGAACACCTGACCGGGCTGGCGGGGTTGAAGATCATTCGGGCCGTGATCGAGGACGAAGTGATGCGACGCGTAGGGCCGCGCCACCAACCGGATCCGGGGTCGAGTTGCTTGCGATGGGGTCAGCAATCGGGCTACGTGGTGTTTGCCGGGCAGAAAGTGGCGGTCCAGCGTCCGCGGGTGCGCACGCGTCAAGGGGAAGAAGTGCAGCTGGACAGTTACGCGCGGCTGCAACACGACGGTCGACGGCAGCGGGCGGTGCGGGAAGGAATCGTGGCCGGGCTAACCTCGCGGAACTATCACCGTGCGGTGGACAGCGTCCTGTCCGGCTATGGGATTGAGAAGTCCAGCGTGAGCCGCCAGTTCGTGCAGGCCAGCGCGGCACAACTGAAAAAGCTCTATGAGAAAAAACTGGAGGAACTCGATCTGGTGGCGATCTTGATCGACGGGATTCATCTCGGCAAGCAGGTGCTAGTCGTGGCGCTGGGCATCGAAAGCAGTGGGAAAAAGCAGGTGTTGGGACTCTGGCAGGGCGCGACGGAGAACACCATCGTGGTCAAAGAACTGCTGGAAGACCTGGTGGCACGCGGCCTTCACCCAGAGAGACGCTACTTGTTCGTGATCGACGGGGCCAAGGCTCTGCGCGCCGGGATCGAACGAGTGTTCGGGGGGCGCGCCGAAGTGCAGCGCTGCCAGATTCACAAGCGGCGGAACGTGAAAGAGCATTTGCCGAAGAGCGCCCAGGGCGATACGGATCGAAGAATCCGCAATGCGTACGCGATGACCAGCTACGTGGAGGCCAAAGCGGAACTCGGGAAAATCTTCCGGCAACTGGAGCGCATCAATCCCAGCGCAGCGCACAGCCTGGAAGAAGGCCTGGAGGAAACCCTCACGGTGCACCGGCTGGGCGTGGGAACGCTGTTGCGGCAAACGTTGGCTTCGAGCAATCCCATCGAGTCGTGCCTTTCCACTGTCGAGCGCGTGGCACGGAACGTGAAACGCTGGCGAGCCGGGGACCACGCGCTGCGCTGGACCGCAACCGGACTGCTCGAAGCGGAAAGGAAATTCCGGCGAGTGAAAGGTTTCCGAGATCTGGAAATCTTGCAGCGCAAACTGAATCCGTCATTGACTCAGCAGGAACAGGTCGCGTAAGGTGCCCGAAGTCGAGAGCCGCCACTTTCAACTAAACCGGGGACAATTTCTTCGCAAACGGTACGAGCGTACCGTCGTAGTCCAAAATCAGGAGACGGCGCTGCGCCTGTTTATAGGCAGCTGCGAGGTCCGCCGGACTGAGCCTCTTGGGTTGGGTATCGGCATATCGCCCGCGCGCTGATGCGGCCTCTTCTAGTGACGTCAAGAAACGGTCTCCCCAATTGAAAACGTTGTTGCGCAGGACTCTGCTGTGGAGCGCCCGCATGCGCAGTTGCCGCTCTCGCTCATCAAGCGTCAATGCACGTTCTACCGATAGCGCTGTCCGTTCCTCGTCGAACGGATTAATCATCAAGGCTTCACCCATTTCGGCTGCGGCGCCGGCAAATTCGCTCAAGGTGAGAACTCCCCTTCCATCACCTTTGCAGGCCACATACTCTTTTGCTACCAGGTTCATACCATCGCGTAGCGGCCCTACCCAACACACATCTGCCAACTTATACAGTGCTACCAGTTCCTCTCGTTCGATGGCGCGGTTGATGTACACGACGGGCGTCCAATCGGGTGTCCCGAGTTTCCCGTTAATTTCACCAACGAGTTGGTTGACCTCGGTGCGTAGGTCCTGGTATGACTCGATTCCTTCTCTAGTCGGCACGGCAATTTGAATCAAGATGACTCTGTCCTTTAGTTCCGAAGAAGATTTGAGTAACCCGGCGTATGCCCGCAACCGCTGAGGGACGCCTTTGGTATAATCTAATCGATCAACTGCAAGCACCACCTTTCGTCCTCTATAACGCTCAACCCATTCGGCATAGTAGCGCGCCGTTTTCTGATCATTGGCAAGCAGCCCTGTGTACTCTTCTGGGGCTATTCCGATGGGGAGCGCTTCGAGGCGCATTACACGCGCCCCTATGGGTACTTTATTGATCTTGCTTTCCACTCCGAGCACTCGGAGTAGCGCAGAACGAAATTGTTGCAAGTGTCCGTGAGTCTGAAAAGCCACCAGATCGGCTCCGAGCAAGCCCTGCAGTAGGTCCTCGCGCCGGGGCAGGATTGGGAAAATGTCACTGGAAGGGAAAGGAATGTGCAGAAAAAAGCCAATGGCCGCATCGGGCAGTTCGTCACGCAGCATCTGCGGAAGCAGCATTAAATGATAGTCATGCACCCAAACTAAATCGCCTGGCTGGTGACGAAGCACGACCGCCTTGCAGAAGATCCGATTTGCTTCCACATATGCATCCCAATCTTTGGCGTCGAATTTCAGTTGGGATGGAAAGCTGTGAAACACGGGCCAGAGACATTGATTCGCATAGCCTTCGTAAAATCGCGTAGCGATTTCGGCGGGGAACTCGACTGAGATGCACCGCTCCGTCTGCTCCCAACCCTGAAGAATCGCGCGGCGCTCTTCGTCGTCATCCTCCACGCTACCGCCGGGCCAACCGATCCAGTCGCCCCCACTTTTTCGCAGAAGAGGGTTCATTGCAGTGGCCAGCCCGCCTGACCTTCGTTCCGTCGCCCAGCCTCCTTCGGTCTTCCGTAAGGTCAGCGGAAGGCGATTCGAAACGACGATAAGCCGGCTTCCCATACCCCTATGGTGACACATTATGCAGCATGCTGGCGCTTGAGCGAGTCGGCAATATTCACCGTGAGCCAGCACAACAAACCGCGTTCCACAACATTCAGCTGGATCGTTGGCATCTTGATCTGTATTTTGTTGTAGCTGTTCGTGTACGAAGTTCCCGTGGCAAAAGATTTTCTTAGCGTCCACGCTGCGGGAAAACCAGTCGCGTTCGGCACGTGTGCATGGCTAAGCGGCTTTGCGGTGTTTCGCTCGTGTGCGCACAGCTTTGCGCGCAGCTGCCCTCAGTCCGGCGCGTCCTTTTGTGCGTACTGCCTTCACGGCAGCGCTGTGAAGCGATCGACGGCCGCGGCGTCGAGCCGCCGAATGTGCGTGACGTCCGAGCGCCCGTGGACTTGCTGCAGAGTGTCCTTCTCGTTGCAGCGCGCGCCGGGTGGCGCGTGACCGCCTTTTGGAAGGCATCCGACCGCGAGAAGAGCGTCCTCGGCTCAGCTCGTGGAAAGCCTGTCTACGCGTGCGGTCGGAGGTCTTGCCACGCTTCGGCGCTGGCAATTTCACGCCCGCACGCCGCGCTTTGGACAAACCAATTGCGATCGCCTGCTGTGGTGATCTTGCTCCATGCTTTCCTTCCCTCACGTGATGCATTTCTTCACGGACGAATTCGCCGGCCTGCGTGCTCGCGGACTTGCCTTCTCGCTTATCGCGTTCCGCTCGTCGGATAACCTCTTCTTCTGGCATGTTTTGCTCCTTGGAACGGGTGGGTAATTCCCAAAATTTGATCACCTTTACGTTAGAAGCGCGGTCGGAAGGGATGTCTTTCGGTACAGGCAAAAGTCCAAGCGACTCAGGCGAATGCTGTACGGTTGGTCAACGCTGCCACGATTTTGTAATCCGAATTCTTGACTCGCTGCCTGTGGGATTCGGCTGTTTCGGAAGGCGGCACTTGGGAAGCGATGTTTGAGCCACTCCTGCGCGAATATGAACGAATCACTGGCTTCCACGAAACAGACCTGAATACTATCAATCATCATGTGTTGTCCATGTATGGACCGCCATGCGCGAACTGTAGGAAACCACTGAGGGCTCCGAGAGCGAAGTTGTGTGGGTCTTGTATGAGCCCTGCGCTTTGATTCGAGCCAAGTCCCGAGAAGTCCTGCTTCTCGGAATGTGGGTTTCTGTTCGATACTGCTGTCATGGAATCCGAAAAGCGATTCTCCGGACTTAGCAAGACGTTGCCGACTGCGCACACTAAGCAATTCCCAGAAATCTCAATTTCGTGCTAACGCCACACAGCATCGTCTGTTCCGGAGAGGACCCTGTCCAGATATGTTGCCGCGCTGATGAGCGCCAGATGTGTAAATGCTTGCGGAAAATTTCCAAGATGTCGGCCGTTCCGTCCAAGTTCCTCTGAGTACAATCCAACATGATTGGCGTATCCCAAAAGCTTTTCAAACAGCAACTGCGCCTTATCTAACTCACCGGCGCGAGCCAAGCACTCGACATACCAAAACGAGCAGGCCGTGAAGCAGCCCTCGCCCCCTGGGAGCCCGTCCACATGGGTGCGCTCCGCTTCGTATCGGCGAACCAGTGTGTCTTCGATCAAATATTCCTCGACCGCTCGCATCGTCGAAAGCCACATTGGGTCCACCGGACTGATGAACCGCATCAAGGGCATCAAGAGCACCGCAGCATCCAGGTCCTTTGCCCCCTTCGATTGCACAAACGACTGCAAATCGTTATCCCAGAATTTCGTGAATATGTCCGTTCGAATCTCGTCTCGCGTTCGCAACCACGCATCGACTGGACACGAAAGCGAGCGTTTCTGCGCCAGCCGCAACGCCCGGTCGAACGCCACCCAGCACATGAGGCGTGAATGCAGGAATTCTCGTGGACCGCCTCGCACTTCCCATATTCCTTCATCGGGCCGCTGCCAGTTTTTCGCCAGCCACGCCAACATGTCGAGAACCTCCTGCCAGCCGGCGTTTGAAATCGGGTCGCCATATTTATTGGCCAGGTAAATCGAATCCATCATTGCACCATAAATATCCAGTTGTAGCTGTTGATAGGCAGCGTTTCCGATACGGACCGGCCGCGAATTTTCATATCCCCGCAAATGGTCGAGCGTAAGTTCATCGAGTTTCTGCCTGCCGTCATTTCCGTACATGGGTTGCAACGGTCCTCGCTCGGCATCACCGCTCAGCCGATCTTTGAGCCAGTCGATGAAAGCTTCAGCTTCATCCACAAAACCCAGCCTGATCAGCGCATAGAGTGTGAATGATGCATCCCGCAACCAGGTGAAGCGATAATCCCAATTGCGTACCCCGCCGATATTTTCCGGAAGTGAAAATGTAGGCGCTGCAATCAGCGAACCATGCTCGCGGCTGATGAGCAACTTAAGCATCAGCGCGGAGCGATTCACCATTTCCCGCCATCGCCCCCTGTATTTCGATTTCGCGATCCATCGCTTCCAAAAACGAACTGTGTCCTGAAAGCGCTGCTCTATGAACTCCATTTCCGGTTGCTGCCCCTGGGGCCGAACTCCGCCAAAGATGAAGCTCGCGGTCTCACCAGCTGTCAGGCCGAACTGCGCAGTTGCATCGTGCGATTCCTGCACCAACGAAACGGCGGAATACAGCGCCATCGGCGGACACGCATCGTTGGCCGGAAAGAATACGGCGCAGGAGTCTCTGATTTTTGCAGTGTGTTCAGACGCCGCATAATGAAACCGGGGCCTGCAGCACATCTTGAACTGTACCTTCCCCCTGACAACTGACACGGTTCGAACGATTTCATTCGGCTCTTTCCCGTCTGCCGCAATGGGCATATAGTCGGTCAGCTCGGCGACACCTTCGTCCGCAAGAAAACGGGTGAGCAGGATGTTCGTTTCCGGCAAGTAAAGCTGGCGTATCCGCGGGTTCGCAAGTTGCGGTTGAATCTGAAAACGTCCGCCCCGCTCATCATCGAGCAGAGCCGCAAACACTGTAGGCGAATCGAAATCCGGATAACACAAGAAATCGATTGAACCGTCCACGCTCACAAGAGCAATCGACCGCATATTGCCGATCACAGCGTAGTTTTCGATTGGTTGAAAGCCCATCTCCGAACAGCCCCTCTCAATTAGTCCGATCGCTAAACATATCGACCATTAACTTGCCAGGAATTTTCGCCATGACAGGCGTATTTTAGCATGCGCATACTGGAGCCTCTAGACCACGACTTGGGAGACAAGCCAACCACTTGATTTTTCGTTGACACGTCCCAGCGAAGGGCAGAAGATTGTAGAGGCAAGACAGAGCAAGGCAAAATTGAATATGCGCCGCGCTGGAGGCCATATACCCCTTGGCCCGGCGCTTTTATTTTGTGCAGCACTTCTGCATTTCGCAATTTTCTTCTTGGGAGGCGCGTCGAAGGGTCCAGAATGCGTATAGCAGTCGCAGTTATAGTTATATCGCGTCTAAAAGAAACAGGATGATAACAATGATCAAGATCAATCCTACTCCGCCACTCGGATAGTATCCCCAACGCGCACTATACGGCCAACTAGGCAACGCACCGAGAAGGAAAAGCACTAACAGAATGATCACGATTGTACGCAGCATGGTTTCCCTTCCGCGCAGAATTTAGCCTAAATTTCCGATATAGACCTCTGATTTGCGCATCGTACGCTTCTCCTGACCTCAACGCAACGAATTTGCCACCAGAACAGGCCCAGCGAGATCGGCGGGGTTCTGACGGCTAAGTCCCGATAAAACGGGGTGGTCTCAATGGGTCGACGCAACACTTGCTGAAAGTCTTTTTATGCGAGTCTACGAGGGTGATTTCATTCGCCGGCGTTGATTCAATCAAAACAAAGCCCTGTTTAGGTTCTGATTGAGTACAGCCTTACAAGTCGGTTCCCTAAAGGAAGCATTGTCGGATCAATTGGTTAGATGGTGTTGCATCGACCGGTTGAGCTGGCAGGGATTATCGTAATGTGGCCGCATGGTTTCCTGAGGCCCCAAAAGGCAGTTTCGGCCTCAGGGGTCAGGTCAAAAGCGGCCAATGGGGTCAGGTCAAAACCGGCCAACGGATTTGGCCCGGGACTTAGTTCTTTTATCCTAGTTTCTCCTGCTCAGGCAAGTCTGTTTTCGTTCTCCAGCTCCGTGGTCCGCATTTCAGGATGTGACCGTGGTGTAGCAGGCGGTCGAGCATGGCGGTGACGGCGGCGCTGTCTCCGAGCAGTTTGCCCCAGTCTTCCACAGGGCGGTTGGAAGTCAGTAGCGTGCTGGCGCGTTCGTGACGACGCATCACGATCTCCAGCAGTTCTTCTGCCGCTGTGGGCGCTAACTTGCGCATTCCCAGATCATCGATGATGAGCAGCGGCACGGTGGCCAGGAGTTCCATATGCTCCTTGCGAGTTCCGTCGATGGTGGATTCGGCGATTTCCTCAAGCAGCTTGTGGGCCTCGCGGTAGAGCACGCGATAGCCCTGGCCGATCACCGCTTGTCCGATGGCCTGGGCCAAGTGACTCTTGCCAGTGCCGGGTGGACCTAGAAAAAGTGCGTCTTCATGGCGAGCGATGAACGCTGCTGTCGCCAGATCGAAGACCAGGCTTCGATTCATCTTTTTATTGAAGTTGAAATCGAAGTTGTCGAGGGTTTTCTGCGGATCGCGAAACTGCGCTTGTTTTCTTCGTCGCTCCAGCAGTCGGTCGCTGCGGCGAGTGAGTTCGTCCGATACCAGGCAGGAGAGGAAGTCGATGGGGGCCATCGGTTCCGCCTGGGCCTGGTGCAGACGCGTCTCGAGTACGGCAGCGATGCCGCCGAGGCGCAGTTGTCGTAACGCACGATTGAGTTCGATCAGATTCATTCTGGTTGCTCCTTGAGTTTGAGATTGATGAAGTCGCGATACTCGGTGAGTTCACGGATCAGCGGATCGACTTGCCGGAGAGTCAGTTGTGGGCGGCGCTCGAGATAACGGCGCACGAAGCGATACTCCGGCACACCGATCTCGAGGGCCGCAGCACAGGCATCTTCGACCGCCGCCGTACCGTATTTCTTGGCCAAGGAGAGGACCCCCAGGATGCGGCGAATGCCAGCCTCGCCTTGTCGCTGATAGATGGCCACGCACAGCACGCCGATCTGGGTTCCGGCACGGCCCGCTCGACGCAACAGCTGAGCGGTACTGAACGGCATTTTCTTTGGGTAGTCTTCGCTCTTGATGCGATACCAGCCGCGTTTCTGGCGGATGTGCTCGCGGAGAAGTTGATTCGTACCGGGATGCAGGATGCGCACGTGCAGCGCATCCCATTGCACTTTGACGCTTCGCCCGATCCATCCCGGTGGTAATCCGTAATAGGCAGCTTCGACTTCTACACAGCCGTCGAGATGAACGACGCGTTCTCCATACTGGTAGTAGCGGAAGGGTTCGAGCGGCAGAGGAAGCAAGGATGGTTTTTCCTCGGCGAACATGGCTGCCACTTGCCGTTTCGTGGTGCCATGAATACGCGTATCTGCCCAGCGCTCTTCCCAACGATCCAGATAAGCTTGCGCTTCCTCCAGACTCTCGAAGCGCAGACCTTTGAGCGGAGTCTTCTGTGCGTGTCCGACACCTGCTTCCACTTTTCCTTTTCGATCGGGATCTTTAATCCGGCAGGGCATGGCCACGACACCGTAGTGTGCGAGCACATCCCGAAAGAGTGGATTGAGAGTGGGATCGTAGATGTCCGCAACGATGACTCCCTCGCGAAGATTATCGAGAACCACCAGACGCGAGGACACCCACCGAGTCGACGAAACGCTTTCTCATGGAGTTCGGCCCAGACACGGGAACTGGAACGCCAGATCAGCAGCCGCACCGACTTGCGGCTGTAGCCCAGAGTCAGCACGAACAGTCGCGTTCGTCGGTATTTTCCGCTCTGCGGGTCGCGAACCATCGGACCCGATCCGTAATCGACCTGGGCTTCTTCTCCGGCTGCGGTCTGGATGATCCCTACGGCTTGAGGCGCTGTGGATCCGCGAAGCTTGTGAACAAAACGCTTCACGGTCTGGTAGCCGCGGGGAAAGCCGTGATCGGAAACCAGGTCCTGCCAGATGGCCATGGCATTGCGACCACGACCGAGTCCCTGCTCGATCAGTTCGCGGTACGGCTCGCAGGCACTGGTGATCCGATCCTGGTTGCCAGTTGGAGGTGAAATTGGCGGGCTAAAGTCGGTGGTCACCTCGTTGGCCGGTTTTGAATCCGCCGGGTCGGTGGTCACCTCATTGGCCGGTTTTGCCGGCGCTCGCCGTCCCCAGGCACCCGGCGGTCGCACCGCGATCCCGGCCGCTTTCAGGTAAGTGCCTGCTGTTTCTCGACGCACACCAGTGGCTTGCTCGATGCGCCGTAACGGCCATCCGAGCTTCCCCAGTGCGATAACTTGTTGTTTCTTCTCTTCGCTCAAGACATTGCTCATGCTGACGGAGGCTATAGGCCCTCTCGTCAGAGTCAATGTCCCGGGTTTTATCGTTGGCCGGTTTTCAGGTGACCCTCATTGGCCGGTTTTGGGTGACCACTGAGGCGGAGAAGGCAGCTCTCGGGGGAATCGAAAAAGATACCAAAAGCACGTGGCTCACCGTATGCTAGGCCAGTTCGCACGGAGGATGCGAAATGCCTAAATTCTTAATCGAACGAGAGATCCCCGGCGCTTCCGGTATGTCGCAACAGCAACTCCAGGCCATCTCCGAAAAATCCTGTTCGGTTCTTCGCAATCTAGGGCCTGAAATTCAATGGGTCCACAGCTACGTTACCTGCGACAAGATTTATTGCGTGTATATTGCGCCAAACGAGCAAATGGTGCGGGAACATGCCCGCCTAGGCGGTTTCCCCGTCAATCGCGTATCGGAAATCAAGTCCATCATCGACCCAACCACAGCTGAGAAGACCTGACTAAGATGCGGTTCTTGGTACTGGCTCCCACATTCCGACAGGGGGGACTCATTAGGAGTGACCACAGTTGCCGCCCTCACCTTACCTCGCCGACAAGATCACAACTAAGGATGGAATCCAATATTGATCCTCGCGCAATTGTCGATGCAAAGGTACCGAAGTTTCGTGCGTCGTTATCCTCTAAATCAGAAGAGTAACCACGCCAGCCACTGGTTTGCGGGCCAAGCGGATTTTCCTCTTATTTTCTGGGTCCTTGATCGGCGAAGAGCATCAATTCAATTTGCGGCAGAATCAGCTCGCGCTTTAGCACCGAACACGTGCGCCAGGCGAGGCGCTCCTCTTGTACGACACCTGCGCGAGCGGACGCCCTGCTCTGGTGCAAAGATTCAGCCTAGAGTTGCGGTAGATTTGGGAGCACTGACACATTTAAAACTGTAAGTGTCATCCCAAGTGTACGCCCTCCGGAATATGTGAAGTTTGAGATTAGCTTTGATGCGATGCGGCAAGCCGACGAGATTATCTCAATTCCGAATCAAACTGAATAGATTTGATGGGCACGGGCGGCGCTGACACAAATGATCCGTGCGCCCCGTTCTCGGTGCGGCTTCAATGGGAAGACAATTGTCCCTCGATCATCTAATCGAGACATTCTCGCATTCCTCGATGCGGACCTCAGAACATCCCATATTCGTCACTGTGTTATGATCGTTCTCTCTCATCATTGGGCCACGCATGTACTCAGCGAAGGTCGTTATGAACCGTAAACTTCGCATCATCCTCGTCAGCATCGGAATCTTCGTTCTTGTGCTACTGCTCGTGCCATTTCTAATTCCGGGCAATCAGTTTCGGCCGAGTATTGAGGAGAAAGCCTCAGCCGCACTCGGACGCAAAGTCACGCTTGGCAATCTCAGGCTGTCACTCTTCAGTAGATCGCTCGCGGCGCGAAGATCTCTCTATTGGCGATGATCCCAGGTTCAGCCCGTCCCCTTTCCTCACCGCGAAATCCTTGAAGGTTGGCGTTGAACTTATGCCGCTGATCTTTTCCAAAACGCTCAACGTCACGGGTATCACCATTCAGAACCCGCAAGTCACGCTCATTCGGAACGCCGCAGGCCAGTGGAACTATTCCTCGCTAGGTGGTTCCTCGGCCAAGGCGCACCGACGAGACTCGGACCCTGCCAAGTCCTCCAGTTCTCCGACTTCGACCGCCAGCCTATCGATCAAGAAGCTTGAGCTCAAGGACGGCCAGATCAACATCGGCTCGACGAACTCGCAGAAGCGGAGCACCTACGATCACGTCAGTATCTCGGCTTCCGATGTGTCCATGGCTACCAGGTTTTCCGTCGTCGTCACTGCTGATCTGCCAGGCGGAGGTAAATTCAAATTCGATGGTAATGTCGGTCCCGTCGATCGAACCAATGCCTCGCTCACTCCCGTCAACGCCAAGCTCAACGTCAGTTCTCTCAACCTCGCGTCGACTGGTTTCCTCGATCCTTCCCTGGGACTCGGAGGCCTCCTTGATCTCGATGAGACTCTTAGCTCGCAGAACGGAGAAGTCGAAACCAAAGGCACAGCCAAATTGTCCAAAGCACTGCTGATCGCCGGCGGTTCACCGGCCTCGGAGCCTGTGGTCGTTGATTTCAGCACCAAGTATGACCTGAGCAAGAACACGGGCGTCCTGAATCCGTCCACGCTGAAGATCGGCAATGCTTCAGCGCATCTCGCCGGCACCTACCAGATCGGCTGAGGAAACCGTCCTCAACATCAAGCTCGACGGTCAAGATATGCCCGCAAAGGATCTTGAATCTTTCCTGCCCGCCCTCGGCATCATTCTTCCCAAAGGCGCCACACTTCAAAGTGGCACGCTGAACGCAAATCTCAATCTCACCGGCCCGACCAACAAACTTGTCACTACCGGCAATGTGGGTCTGTTCGGCGCGAAACTTACCGGTTTCGATCTCGGGTCAAAGATGTCCGCGATTTCTTCGCTAACGGGGATCCAGACCGGCAAGGATCTGCAAATCGAGAAGCTCACGACCAACGTGCGAATGGTTCCTGATGGTCTCAAAGCCGACCATCTTATCGCTGTCGTTCCGTCGCTTGGCAATCTGGTTGGTAGCGGCTCCATCGATTCCAGAAATAATCTCGATTTCAAAGTGACAGCGACGCTGACCAATACGTCCGCGGCCGATGGAAGTCCTGTGGCGATTGGCCTGAGCGGAACGTATCACTTGCGAAGCGAAAATCCGTTGTTGAATCTGAAGATGACCGGCCAGAAATTGCCGATCGATGAGTTGCAAGCGCGCATGACTGCAGCGGGAATAAAATTGCCTAACGGAGCCATCCTGAAGGGAGGCACGCTGGATATTGCGCTGAACTTTACCGGTCTTGCGAATGCCCTGATAATTACAGGACCGATACAGCTAAACAATACACGCGAAATAGGCTTTGATCTCGGATCGAGGATCCGCGGCATTGCAGCGCTGAGCAGGATAAAGACAGGCGATACAACACGTATCGACAACCTACAAGCGAATTTGCGGATTACAAACGAGGGCACCCAGGTAGATGACATTTACGCTCGTCATCCCTACGATTGGTGTGATAACGGGCAGCGGCAGAGTGTCAGCCAACGAGTGACCTCGACTTTGCGCTTAGCGTGAAAGTAATTGCGGCGCAAGGAATCGCGGAAAATCGGTGCCGGTCTACTTACAAAACTGGACGACTCTGCAGGCTCGAGAGACCGGAGCCCGAACCAACGGAGTACCGATGCTGGTTAGCGGAACAGCGAACGAGCCTATCATTACGGCAGATGTCCACGGAATTTTTGATCGTAGGAAGAAGGCCTTCCTGGACCGATTCGGAAAGAAGAAATAATTAGCCTGTCACGCGCGGACGGGAAACGATCCGAGTCAGGATAGCTCACGACTGGCTGTCGACCGCATTCCCAAATCACTTTGCGGAGTTTTGGAGCACGGCACTGCCTATTTCTCCTTGGGGCGGACTTAAAGCCCAGTACTACAACCAGGGTACCGGAAAATTTGAATCCTGCGTTCCATTGAGGCAGCAAGGCGCCGCTGCGATGATTATCGCTGCGGGTTGGGGACCTTGCGGGGACGACGGCCTCGAGAGATCGAGATCGTAGCAAGTAATCCAATCCGCCGAGTATAGAACCGGTCGACCCTGGTTCGCAGGCGTGCCGGAAGGTATGCAACAACGACAAATAAAGACCAAATCGGCACCGTTCATCGACTCAGTCTTTGAGCCTTCGCGTGAACGCCGCCGCAAAGCAAGAGTCAGGCTCTCGTGTTTCATTCTTGTCCGCCCTTTTGAACCCGAACCTGAATACTTCGAAATCATTATCCTGACGGATGACTCTTGCCGCGACGGGCTCTCTTTTCAGGCTGACAACGCTGTCTTCTGCGAGCGAATGCGACTGCTTGTAACATTTCCATATTCCCGTCACCCCAGCGCGATAAATCGGGATTACATCGCCGAAGTTGTGCGGAGAAAAGCCCTCCAAGATGGCCGCTATAGCGTCGCCCTTCGCCTACTGACAACCGCTAGACTTAGTATTCCGCCTATTTCTAAGCTGCGATCGAGCAATGTTTGGAACGTCCTATGGCAGAGGCTGAGAGCCAACACCAATCCAACACGAAGGGATTGCGGTGGCTCGGTGAATAGGTCCCGATAAGCGGGGCCTTCCCAGTAACTGAGGTCCAGACATAGTCACCAGCAGAAACAGTGGCGGCAAGCCGTCCGCCAACACAGCGGTGTAGTCAGGATCGTCCTATCGGAATGAGAGGTTAGGTGTGGGAAAATGAATATTCAGTTTATAACAGATGAAGAGAATCAGGATCGCGCCCAGTGTGGAAAAAATCAGACCGGCGGGATGATATCGTTCGTTTGTCGGGCGCGCAAACATGTGGGTAACAGCGCCACCGAGGATCGATCCAATGATGCCGAGCACGATCGTCCAGAAGATCGTTATGTGTACGTGCATCACCGATTTCGCAATGACTCCCGCGATTAGACCAATAAAAACATACCAGATTAAGTGAAACACACCTTCTTCTCCATCCCTTACGCTCGAAACGTCATCCACTATAACCCATTGAAACTCCTTTAGCACATCTGCGTCTGTTCCAAATCGAACATATTCGAAAGCGCACGCTGGCTTGTCTCCAGCGATACGAACCGCCAAATTCTGTCGCGGGGTACACAGATGGGATGAGAAGGCCGGTCTCCGGCGGGATGCGATACGCTCCCAACGATTGACGCGCCTCAAAGAAGCTGATCGCCAAGCTATACGGGAACGGTCCGCCCACAATCCTATCGGGAATCTTTACCTTGAAATGATTGTCGCACTGGATGCATGGAATCGTCTGGTCGTCTATCTGTGTGGGACCGGGCCGGACAGCAACATGAATCTTCTGCTTAGTCTTACAGCGCGGACATTTCACCGTCATCACAACATAATGCTCGCCGAGCATCGCTGGGCCTCGGTGCAGATTCTACCACGCACGGCCAACGGTACCACGGCCCGAGGGCACACTGCCAGGATCACCCCAAAGTTCGCGCAACGGGCCTCTGGTGACCGTGTTTTAAGGCTGTGGGAGGGTTACGGCACGGGGTTACCGCTTCAGGTGCGGACATAACGAGCGTGCGGAGGCAGCATCAATTCGCATCAAGCAAAAATCGCCGGGTCGCAACATGCTAAAATACGCCCGTCATGGCAAAAATCCCCGGCACGCTAACGGTCGATATGTTTCCCGATGGCACGGTGCGTCTGGTGTTCCTAGCAGACATCGGAGGCGGAAACGAATCTCCAGTCACAGCAAAGGACCTTGACGCAGCCGAAGATCTTTTCATGACGTGTGGGATATCGCCAGAACTTGCGGCTGCGCTGCGGAATGAAGTGGAACGCAATAAAGTCGCCAGCGTGGAGACGAGCGTTGATGAAGAGATTGCCGCAAAGTTTCGGTATACAAGACCGGACTAGAAGGTTAGAGGCATTTCCGCCCTTCGACACTCCTCACCGGAAGGCAATCCGAAGTGTAGATGTACTGCGCAAAATAAAAGCGCCGCGCCAAGGGGGGATATCGCCTCAAGCGCGGCGCATGTTCAATTTTGCTTTGCTCTGTCTTGCCTAGGGAATCTTCCGCTCTTCGCTGGGACGTGTCAACGAAAAATCAAGCACGTCAGAGCTTAATTTGAGGGTGTGAGAGCATTGGCAGGCTCACGGTCTAAAAGAATACGCTGCGCCAGTGTCTCAGGCCATGACTTGACGGATATGATCGTCACCGTGAACTTGGCGAAGACTTGTTTCGTGTGTAGCCATTCAAAGGGGAATTCGGAATTTGCAGGGATATTGTTGATGCTTGCTGGCCAGAAATCGTCTTCCGAAATGAGATCTCCAGCGCGGTTGTAAGTCGTGATCTTAATTTGCGCACCTTTAGCCTCTGCGCAGTGGTTGGTTATGCGGCCCGTGATTCTGGTGAAGCCATACCCTGCAGGCTGCGCTCTTAGCTCGTGAAAAGTGAAGTCCGATGTGCCGCATTCCGCTCGTGTCGCTTGGGTGCTTGCCAATTGTTTTAAGTCGGTTCCAAGATTAACGATCTCTTGGAACGATTGCTGTATCCCCTGGTCGAGTGTATTTGCCCACGCGGGCATACCGATGAACAGAGCCACGATAAGAATCGCGACCCGCCAGTGGTGGTTGCTCTTAGATGTTTTGCTTATTGTAGTCAACTCCAATGCGCGAGAGGAACCACCAGAATAGCATAGGTCCCCAGCTCCATAGATGGCACGCCGCCCTTCGACGCACCTCCCAAGAAGGCGATTGCATTGCGTGGCAGTGTTCCTCTAGGTTATGGGACCTGTCGAACGCATCATGATGAGGCTGTCAGGCAGGGTATTTTCAGCGTGTGCGATGGCAAAGAGACTGTTTGAATTTCGAGCGGGCATCGGCACGGGAATTGCTCTTTAACTCTGGATCCAGCCCCTGAAGATTCCGAGGCAGCATACTCGTATGTGGTTTAATTTACGCATTTTGGTGGATAAACCGAGTACGAGCGCAGGAAGCGCCTTGGTGTAAAGACAGGGGAGAGTGTCTACAATCGGGGACGGAGATATTCTCCCTATGTCTCCTTTCAAACTCTGGTTTATGAGCAAACCTACGCAGGAAACGGCCCACGAATAATCTTATCGGGGACTGCTACGTTGAAGTGCAGGTCGCACTGGATACCTGGAATCGTATGGTCGCTTATCTGTGTGGGTCTAGACCGGACAGCATTATGAATCTTCTGTTTGGTTTTACAGCGTGAGCGTGGCGAAGAGGAGTGTCCAATGTATCGTTCGGATAATCTGAAAGGCCTACGCAGCAAGATGTTCGTGATTGCTATTGTGTTCTTTTCATTTCTTGGAACGGCTCTGGCCGCTCCAGACACCAGTTCGCAAGGCCCCGTGTCATCAGACAACTTGAAAGTCTACGCCCACCCCTCTTCTACCAGTCGTACGGTTACCATCTTAACCAAGGGCGTACACGTCAAAATTCTAGTTGAAGTTGAAGCCTTAGGTATTGAATGGTGTCATATACAACTGCTTGGCGAAAACGAGCCATTGGGATATGTAAACTGCAGCGGTATTCAACGCCCCACCTCACAAGTAAGTAAGGCGGGGCAGAAAAACCCAGTTTCGATTGCCACACCGAACCCTGCGGTCAATGATCCCATTTCTCTAGAACGAAGGCCTGAGCAGCACTCTACTCCAACGACGGTTGCCACAATAACACCCATCATGCCAACAAGCTCTGCGCCCACAAGCGCATTGTCCAACAGTGACATCGTGAGCATGACCAAAGTTGGCCTTCCTTCCGACGTTCTCGTGGCTAAAATCAAGTCCAGCATTTCCAAATTTGACACCTCACCGGCCGCATTGTCACAGCTTAAGACTAGTGGGGTCGCTGATGGTGTGATTCTTGCTATGGTACAGGCTCCGGGTGGTGCATCTGCACCTCCTGTTGTCCAAGCTGCCGTCATAGGTCCTACGACAACGCCGCCCTCTGCGGCCCCTGCGCTCTTTGCGGGGACAAGTTCTGATACTGAATGCGTCATTCTGAAACGAATGGGGCCAGCTGACCAAGTCACCAGCCACATGTATTCCTTTGGCATCCGCGGCAAACAATTTCAATATGTGGAGGGAAAGTTTCCAGCTGGAGCAACATTTCATGGCCGGCTGACCGACAATGATGTGCGCAATGTCCAGAAAAAGGGTGGGCGCGTCGTAATTATGGAACCAAAATACTCCGCTGATGACTTGCGAGAAGCTAAGCAGAGTTGTAAAAACCCGTAAGCTCG
>CAWEYA010000009.1:0-21043 GCA_963813185.1 uncultured Acidobacteriota bacterium | reverse complement strand
TGAGGGTCAGCCACAGCCGCACCTCGTTCGACCGGAACCGTTGACAACTGATCCGCGTCATCTTCACTGCCTGCTTTCCTTCTTTGATCCATTGCTCCGCCGTGCCCCCGCTTATTGTAGAACCGCACGACCGCCCGGCTCGGCAGCTCCAGGTTGCTTACGATGAAGCCCGCAAGGAGGAATAGCTCCCCGGCGTGAAACTCGACCTTCGCCACGGCCCGACGCGCCGTCCTCCAACCAGCCTTTAGAGCGATTCTCGCTCGCTCCCACGGGTCTAATTCAACCCGGTCAGGTCAGCGCCCAAGGGGGAAAAGGGCAATTTAATTGCCTGATATTTGAACCTTATTTTCCACAGCAGGAAAAAAACCACGTTTGCGCGCTCAGACAGGTTAGCATTGGCTATTGAAACGAAATAGCTTACGGGGGCCTGAAACGGCTCTTTTGGCGGATATTGGAACAACATATGCTTCTGACGGGATGGGCGTCCTTGAACAAACTCTCATGCCTACTCCCCCGAAAATTATGACCCAATCCACGCTTGAACAAAAAAATAACCCCGGTCCCCAGGTGGCTGTCGTTGCCTACCGATCACCGTGGATGGACGACGAACTCCGGATCTTTCGTAAATGCAGATCCGACAATTTATCCACGAGCAGTTCGTGCCGAATCAAGCCCGCTGGCGGGAACAGCACCGCCCGGACGCCGAGGCATGGATGGCGATGGGCAGGTGCCGCATCTTGCTTCCCGACTTTCCTGAGAATATGGCGGCGGAGGCGGAACCTTTGCCCATGAAACCGTTGTGAACGAGGAACTCGCTGTCGCGGGAGTTCACTTCGGTTCCAGCATCCAAAGCATTGTCGGACACTGACATCCTTTCGTACGGCACCGAGGAACAGAAACGCAACTGGCTTCCGCGCATGGGCCGTGGCGAATTAGTTGCCGCCATCGCGATGACGGAACCCTCGGCGGGCTCCGATCTGGCGGGGATTAAAACGACCGCTCGCCGTGCGGGCGATTACTACGTCATTAATGGATCCAAGACTTTCATTACGAATGCTTTCCACGCCAGCCTTGTATGCGTCGCGGTGAAGACCGATCCAAAAGAATCCGGTCTGAAAGGCGTCTCTCTCATCGTCGTGGAATCGAAGAATCTTCCGGGGTATCGCGTTGGCTCCGCTTTCGACAAAGTTGGCATGAACGGGTTGGACACCTGCGAAATATTCTTCGACGATGTCCAGGTTCCAGCCTCGAATCTGCTTGGCTCCGAGGGCAAGGGTTTCAATCAGATGGTTCAACAGTTGCCCTATGAGCGCCTAACCATTGGCGTCGGCGCGGTTGCCATGGCGGAGCAAGCCGTGGCCATTACAACCAAGTACGTGAAAAATCGCACCGCGTTCGGCAAGTCGTTGATCGATTTTCAGAATACGCGTTTCAAGCTGGCCCAATGCAAGACGGAAGTTCATATTGGCCGCGTTTTTCTCGACAACTGCATTGAACGATTCATGGCTGGCAAACTGGATGCGGTAACGGCAGCGATGGCCAAGTATTGGCTCACCGAATGCCAGTGTCGCGTCATCGACGAGTGCGTTCAATTGCATGGCGGCTACGGTTACATGAACGAGTATCCAATCGCGCGTATGTGGACCGATAGCCGCGTGCAGCGAATTTATGCCGGCACCAACGAAATTATGAAGGAGTTGATTGGGTGGTCGTTGTGAATCTGATTTGCAGGCAAAGTGAGATTAATCCGACCCGAGGAACCCCCGACAAATGGCACAAGTAAGTATGAAAGATCTAGATAACGATGCTGCAATTGCGCTTGGTCCTGACCAGGACATTGCCACGGCGCCCACGCCCAGGGATGCAGAACAGCAGCTACTTCTGGAATGGAATAACACAGCGGTGGAATACCGTGAAAAGAACCTCTGTTTGCACAAGTTGTTCGAGGAACAGGTCGGGCGAACTCCCAATCGGATGGCGTTGGCATTCGAACAGAACAACCTAACTTACAGCGAACTGAATCGTCGTTCGGACCAACTGGCACTTCTCCTGAAAAACCTTGGGGCTGGGCCCGAGGTCCTGGTGGGACTCTTCATCGAACGATCGCTGAACATGGTGGTCGGGATGTTGGGCATCCTGAAGGCCGGGGCTGCTTATTTGCCGATCGACACTTTCTATCCTAACGAGAGAATTGCTTTCATGCTCGGCGACGCCAAGGCCAAATTGCTGGTCACGCAAACCAATCTTTCGCAAAATTTGCCAGTCGGTACCTCACAGACCATTTATCTGGATTCGCTCGATTGGTCCAATCAGCAAAGCGTCCCGCAAGAAGGTTTTCCATGCGACTCTGCAAATCTTGCCTACGTGATCTATACGAGCGGCTCAACGGGTCGCCCAAAGGGTGTGGGAATCGAACATAGAAATATTGTCAATTATGTCCTGGGCGTTTCGGAAATGTTGGGGTTCCAGCCAGGCATGAATCACGCTATGGTGTCGACGGTCGCCGCTGACCTCGGCAATACTGTCATTTTCCCGGCGCTGACGACGGGGGGCTGCCTGCATGTCATCTCGCAGAAGAGAGCCGAGAGCCAGGCCATGCTCTCGGATTACTTTGAACGCGAGAGTATCGACGTTTAAAGATTGTGCCATCCCATCTGGCAGCGTTGCAGAGCGGTAGAAATCCGGAACGAGCGATGCCGAAGAGACGCCTGATCCTGGGTGGGGAGGCCTCACGTCTGGATTGGATCGAGCGACTGCGAGCGTTTGCCCCGGGCTGCGAGATTTACAACCACTACGGTCCCACCGAAACAACGGTCGGAGTACTGACCTATTATGTTGAGCCGAGCCTGCCGGCTACGCGATCTGGCACGCTTCCTTTAGGCAAACCCCTACCCAACAGCCGAATCTATCTGCTCGATGACAGTAAGCAGCCCGTGCCCGTCGGTGTCGAAGGCGAACTTTACATCGGTGGCTCCGGGGTAACCAGGGGATATCTAAACCGCCCCGAACTCACGGCTGAAAAATTCGCCCCCGATTCATTTAATCCGAATCCTAATGGGCGCATGTATCGCACCGGCGATCTGGCGCGCTATCTACCGGACGGAAATATCGAGTTCTGCGGCCGTATTGACGATCAAGTCAAGATTCATGGCTACCGCATCGAACTCGGTGAAATCGAAGGGGCTCTGCGAGAGCAGAGCGGCGTCAGAGAGGCATTGGTCCTGGCGAGTGAAGACGGGTCCGGTAGTAAGCAGTTGGTCGCGTATGTGATTCCAAAGCGCGCGAGTCAACCGCTTTGGGGGAACAGTCCGCTTTACGAGTTGCCTGATGGCTCACCCGTCGCGCATCTGAACAGGAGCGAGACCGATTATGCCTATAGCGAGATTTTTGTGCGGCAAGCGTACCTCCGGCACGGAATCACAATACGGGATGGGGACTGCATTGTTGATGTAGGTGCGCGAATTGGCCTATTTGAGGTTTTTGCCGGCCGGCTGGCGCGAAATTTGCGGATTCTTTGCTTTGAAGCCGATCCCGCCGCATTTGCGTGCCTGAGCGCGAATGCAGAAGCGTGGGCCGCAGCGGCGCGATGCCTGTCCTATGAACATAGTCCCGCTTGCGAAAATGATTCCGCAGAAGCGGAATTCTTCGGCGCGTTGAGAGGCTCATCCGGGACGCGCGATGACGTCGCAGCGTCGCGCGAGGCACAACTTGAATCGGGCAATGAGCTCATTGCTGCTGAGATCGGTACCTTGGGCGATTCTCCGCTCGAAGTGGAACCGAAGTCTGCCCGACATCAAACCGTATGGGGCGCTATCGAAACAGAGGGGATTGACCGCATCGACCTTTTGAAGATCACCGTACAGGAAGATGAATTGGATGTACTGAAGGAACTCAGTCCGGAGCATTGGCTTAGAATTCGCCAGTTGGTTGTCCGAGTAGATCGTCGAGAGAATCTGGAATCAGTTACAGCACTGCTGAAGCAACATCAATATGAGGTCCTCGTCGAAGACGGGCCATCTTTCGGGGAATCTCAACTCTCTTACGTCTACGCGATTCGGCCTTCGGCGACGTTACGTTTGGTGCAGCAAGCACCGGGTACGCAGGTCCGTTCGATACCTTCGCCGGATCAGGAGATCCTTACCCCCGCGACATTGCGCAAGAATTTGCAAGAGCGCCTTCCGCAATATATGGTGCCGGCGGCACTTGTCCTCATGCAGAAGTTTCCGCTGACGTTGAACGGAAAAATTGACCGCAAAGCGCTACCCCCATTCACTCACGAGACTGCCCAGGTCTCCCATGATTTTGTGGGCCCGCGGAATGAAACCGAGAGGGCACTCGCCGCGATTTGGGCTGAATTGTTAAAGGTGGAGCGAGTTGGAGTCAATGATAGTTTCTTTGACTTGGGCGGGCACTCCTTGCTCGCAATCAAAACCGTGTCGCGGATCAGAGATGCGTTCGACGTAGACCTTCCGGCCCAAATTATATTCGAGCACTCCACCATCGCGGGAATAGCGAATTTCCTAAGCAAGGCAGAGGGTTTCGGCGGAAAGATTCAACGGATTGAACGCCGCAAAGAGGGCGGGCCATATCTACTATCTTCCTCGCAGGAACAGCTCTGGTTCCTGAACCAACTGGCGCCCCGCAGCCCGGTTTACAACGTCGTCGACTTGATCCCACTGGGAGAAACTTTCGTTCCCGATGCGCTCCGAAAGGCCGTAAAAGAGTTGGTGCGTCGCCACGAGATACTGCGCACCGCATTTTCTTTCCGCGACGGGCGCCCCGTGCAAGTCGTCATGCCAGCGGCGGATGTGCCGCTTTCAGATCTCGATCTGAGTCCCATGCCCGAACCGGAGCGGGAAAGCGAATGGGTGCGGGTGGTGCACGAAGAGGGGCGCAAACCCTTCGACTTATCTCAGATCCCGCTGCTGCGGGGAACAGTCGTTCATCGGTCCCGCCACGAACACAAACTGCTGCTGGTGATCCACCACATCATTGCTGACGAATGGTCAATGGAACTTTTTCACAAGGAGTTGACTTTGCTCTATGAGGCCTTTTCTCTTGGGCGGTCACCGTCCTTGCCGGAATTGCCGATCCAATACGCTGATTTCGCGTGCTGGCAGCGCGACGGGCTACAGGACGAAGTGTTGCAGGAGCAGATTGCGTATTGGAGGGAAGACCTGTTGGGGGCTGCCCCAATCTTGGAACTGGCCACGGACAAACCGCGCCCTGCGACGCAAAGTTTTCGCGGTGCGACTGAAGTCTTTCGCTTGCCTGAGAATTTATTACAGCCACTGAAGTCCCTAGGCCGGCAGGAACAAGCAACACTATTCATGACTTTGGAAGCTGGTTTTGCTGCATTGCTGAACCGTTACACCGGACAGAACGACATCTTGGTTGGAACTCCCATCTCCGGTCGGACGCACAGTGAAACCGAGTCGCTGATAGGCTGCTTCCTCAACACCATCGTCTTGCGCGCTCGCTTCACCGAGGATCTGACGTTCCGGTCTTTGCTGAAACAGACGCGAGCGCGTGCGCTCAGTGCCTTCGCGCATGCGGACCTTCCATTCAAGCGTCTCGTCACCGAATTGGCTCCGGAGCGCGATCCCAGCAGATCCCCTCTATTCCAAGTGATGTTTATTCTGCACGACCCCGACGGAGTCTCCGAAGTATCGAAGGTTTCCGGGAAGCACCAGTTGGAGACCGGCACATCGAAATTTGACCTGACGCTCTTTATTTCAGAGACGAAAAACGGTCTCGAAGGATTGATCGAGTACAGTACCGATCTATTCGAAGCCGACACCATTCGGCGATTCTGCAAGCACTACACCACGCTGCTGCAGGCGGTCGCTTCCAACCCGGATCAGAGTGTGTCGAAGTTGCCTGTCCTTGCCAACGCCGAACGGCAGCAATTGCTGGTCACCTGGAACGACACAGCCGTTGAATATCCGGGAAGAGACCTCTGTTTGTATCAATTGCTAGAAGAGCAAGCCCAGCGAACTCCAGATCGGGTTGCGCTTGTACTCGGCCAGGAAAGTTTAACCTACGATGAACTCAATCGTCGCGCCAACCAACTCGCGCACCACCTAAGAAAACTGGGCGTTGAACCCGGTGTGCTGGTCGGGCTTTGCGTCGAGCGTTCGCTGGACATGTTGACGGGAATTCTTGGCGTCTTGAAATGCGGCGGTGCATACGTACCTCTCGATCCTTCGTTTCCACAGAACCGCCTTGCCTACATGATCGATGACAGCCAGATGAATGTGCTGTTGACTCATCGCGGTCTTGAACAGAAACTGCCGGTTCGACCGCAAGTGGTTGTCCACCTGGATACTGATTGGCATGAGATCGCGAACGAAAGTACGGCGGTTCCCGATTGGCCCGGCATCAGCGGGCAGAGTCTTGCTTACGTGCTGTACACGTCGGGTTCAACTGGCAAGCCGAAGGGCGTAGAGATCTCACATTCCGCCATTGTGAACTTCCTGCTCTCCATGCTGCGGAAACCTGGCTTCAGCGCCAACGACACGCTGCTGGCAGTCACGACACTCTCCTTCGACATTGCGGGACTGGAGCTCTTTCTCCCACTGATTTGCGGAGGGAAAATTGTTATCGCAAGCCGTGAAGAGACCCAGGATCCCGTGCGGCTAGCGAAACTGATACACGACTCGGCGTGCACCGTACTGCAGGCTACGCCGGCAACCTGGCGCGCGCTGATTCATACAGGTTGGAGAGGTTCAAGGAAACTCAAAGTGCTTTGTGGCGGCGAAGCCCTGCTGCCCGATCTGGCGAGGGATCTGTTACCGCGGTGCGCAGAGTTGTGGAACATGTATGGGCCTACAGAGACTACCGTCTGGTCTACGATCCATAAGGTTACGTCGGTGGACGGTGTGGTGCCGATCGGCCGACCGATTGCAAATACCCAAGTCTACGTACTTGATGCGCGGCGTAATCTCGTGCCGCCTGGAAATGTGGGGGAGCTGTACATTGGTGGCGATGGCTTGGCGCGAGGTTACTTGCACCGCGAAGCTTTGTCGCGGGAACGTTTTGTGTCCAGCCCGTTTGTGCCAAATGCACGACTTTATCGCACGGGTGACCTCGCACGATGGCTGCCTGACGGAACTCTTGAATGCCTGGGACGAGCGGATAACCAGGTGAAGGTCCGGGGTTTTCGCATCGAACTCGGCGAGATTGAAACAATCCTTAACTCTCACCCGTCGATTCGACAATGCGCAGTGGTTGCGCGCGAGGATACCCCGGATGACAAGCAGCTGGTTGCCTATTTTGAAACCCAGAAAGTGCCGGCCCCAACGGCTTCCGAATTGCGCGCCTACGTGGAGAAAGACCTTCCAGTCTTCATGATCCCCTCGGTCTTTGTCGGCATGGAGAAGGTGCCTTTGACCCCGAACGGCAAAGTGGACCGCAAGGCCTTGCCCGCACCGACTCAACGAGTTTCTGTAGAGAACGTCTTCGTTGCGCCCCGAGACGCCACCGAGCAGTTGCTCTCCCAGATCTGGGCGAAAGCTCTGAAGGTGAACCGCGTGGCGCCGCACGACAACTTTTTCGAATTGGGTGGCCATTCTCTGTTAGCGGTTCGCGTCACGGTTGAGATTGAGAAACTCACCAAGATACGTTTACCGCTGGCTACGTTTTTGCAAGCTCCCACCATTGCTGATCTGGCAGAAATCCTTCGTAAGGAGCACTGGACGCCATCATGGTCGTCGCTGGTTCCGCTTCGGCAGTCAGGAGGGAAGCCGCCGCTTTTTCTTATGCACGCTCATGGCGGCAACGTACTGGAGTACCACGCCTTGGCGAACCTGTTGGGCCCTGATCAGCCGGTTTATGCCTTTCAATCCCGCGGTCTCGATGGAAATATTCCGCGGAATTTGACGTTAGAAAAGATGGCTTCCGCCTATATCGAGGAGTTGAGAAGTCTTCAACCGGAAGGACCATATTTCTTGGGTGGATTTTGTTTCGGTGGGCTGCTGGCCCTGGAAGCTGCCCAACAACTCACGGCCGCCGGACAAAAGGTTGCGTCTCTCATCCTGATTCAAACAATGCACCCAGCCGCTTTTTGCTTCAAGCCGACCGTTCCGGCCTTCCTCCGATGGTGGTACTGCGTGACCAAGCGGATCGATCTGGAGCGCGAGAACCGAACTCACGCAGGAAACGGCTACGTCGCGGAGAGGTTCCGGCGGGCATGGGAGATGGCCCGTGCCCGCGTTGCGATTGTCCTCGACAACCTAACCGGGAAAAGTCTCGCAAATCCATCAGGCTTGCCAGAGATGTATATCTTCAAAGCCATCAGCCTAGAAAACGGTAAAGCGCTAAGGAAGTATCAGCCCCGTCTATATGCCGGGGACGTCACTCTGTTCCGCGCCAGCAATCAGCTAACCGGGCTAGTTGCTGACGAGTATTTGGGCTGGAAGACTTTTTTTAATGGCCCATTCGAAGTGTGTGAGGTTCCGGGGCATCAGCAGAATCTCATGCTGGAGCCCAATGTTAGACGGGTTGCAAGCGCGGTGAATGACCGGTTGAAAATCGCCCAGCAACGATGCGGAGCTAAGGCCCGATGAGGAGCGATCCAATCACCGAGTTCGCGCCGGCGCCCCAAGAAGACCGCAACGGGGAGTGCGGAAATAAGTCTCCTCGGTCTGGGAACGTTCTGAGCTGGGAAGAAACTCTTTCGCGCGCGCCTCACCATTCTCTCTACAAGAGCATGGTGGCGGAACTGGCGGAGTACCTTTCGGAACAGCCCGACACAGTTGCCGCGTCATGCGAGGCGGGTCGTGTCTCCGTTGCAGAGGAATGGAAGGCTCGACAACTCGGCAAAGAAAGCCCGCCCTCTGATGTGGTGGACTTTTATCGGACCACGACGAGTTATTTATTCGATTTGACTACCTTCAATTCAGAGTACCCCCACATAGCCACGCTGGAATCTCTGGTCGAGATAAGCCGAAAACGGGAACTTCGCAAAGTTCTCGACTTCGGATCGGGCATCGGATCGGTTGGGCTCTTCTTCGCCCTCAACGGAATGGAGGTTACGTTGGCGGATGTTTCTGAGCCCCTAATGGAATACGCGGCTTGGCGGTTCAAAGCTAGAGATCTAAAACTGAGACTCATCAATCTGAATCGCGAAGAATTGCCCAAAGACACTTTTGATGTCGTGACAGCTTTTGACGTGCTTGAGCATTTGCCACGTCCCGCGGACACCTTGCGGACACTTGCCACGGCAATGAAGTCGGGCGGAGTAATCGCTCTGAACGTCGAAGAAGCTGAAGCAAACTTCCCTCAACATATCGCCACGTATGAAGAGGTTTTCTCTACTGTCGCGGCTGCCGGGTTTCACCGGCTGCAATTCCTCGGCAAGACCGAAGTCTTCAAGCGGGTGGAGCGCGGCCCAATTTCTACTGCTTGGCATTCGTTTTGGGGCAAAGTCTGGTATAGATTCTTGTACCGCAAGGTGATTTCCGTCCTTGATGCCCTTGAGATTAAGAAGACGGTGCGAAGGTGGATAAAGGGTCCAAAAGGTTAGTTCGCTTGCATGGTGCGGAAGCAGCCAGTCGTTCAGCTCACTACGAGAACCGACGAATTTGCTATGAAGATCCGATTCAGCATTCTGATGCCGGCATTCAACCGGGAGAAATATGTCGGCCAAGCGGTCGACTCGGTTTTGTCCCAGACCTTCACCGATTTCGAGTTACTTGTGATCGACGACGGGTCCACGGACAAAACACTAGAAGTGCTTCAATCCTACGGAGCACAGATCAAGTTGCTTCAACAAGCCAACCATGGGCCGGAGGTCGCTCGCAACAAGGCGGCTGACGTGGCTCAGGGAGAGTACCTGGTTCTGCTAGACAGCGATGATCTTCTCCTGCCTTGTGCATTGGCAACCTATGATCGGATTATCCGGACCTTTGAATCCCCGCCGCTTATCATTGGCGGGATGACCGATTTTCAGGACGGACAATCCGTTTCCGGCGACTCACAACCATCATCTTCAATCAAGGTTCTGAAGTATCGCGATTACCTGTCGAAAGATGTGAAGCTCGCTCTTTCCAGCAGCCGGATTGTCATTCGGAAATCCGTATTCGATGAGGTGGGGGGTCTTCGCAAAACAACCCCGGCGACGTTCCATCTCGACAGTCTCAACCTCATTTTGAAAGTCGGCATTTACGGGCCGTGCATGGTCGTCCAACAGCCTTGCACGGTTGCGTATCGGCACCACGAAGCAAACTCCATCCGGAGTTTGGCACCTATAGCGGACGGAATTCTCGTACTGGCTCGCTCTGAATCTCAAGGCCAATACCCCGGAGGAAGAAAGCGCCGCCGCGACCGATACGCTTGTATCGGCGCAATCGCTTTGTCATGGGCCATAAGTTATTGCTTGCGAGCAAGGCGCTGGAAACTGGCGCTTAGACTTCTCTGGGGAACTGCGCCAATGGCACTGGCTGCAGTATGGAAGAAGGCCTTGACGCGTTGGCGAAAACGCGTTCAGCCGGTTGTCTTATCCGAACAAGGATCGCTTAACTGAATATTGGACCGCAGACCGCAGAAGTCGGTACCGTCACGCAATCGACGAGGGTTACGCTTATTGTGCGGTAGCCCCTCCTTCAGCAAGTCGATTCCTATCCGACGCTGCCCAGCCCAAGGGTTGATTTGTTGGATGGCGCAACCACCCGCTATTCCTCTTCTTCCTTACTGGGATTTTGCGCACGCAAGAGACGTGGTTCCACTGCCCGCATTCGCTGTTTCTCGCGTGGGAAAGATTTGAGAAAGAATCTAGTTACCGAATTGCCCGTTAAATCGCATAGAATCAACGGGTCGTCTGTTTTGGCACGTTCTCATAACCCGAAGGCCGTTGGTTCAAATCCAACTCCCGTTACCGGCCATCTTGACTGCATTGGCAGTTATGGAGTTTGCGACTCAAGCTCCGCCTTTTCGTATGAGAGAGACTGCCACTGGAAGGGTGAGGCGAAACCGGTTTTTTATGGGGCAATGAGGGCTCCCCGCAAACTTAGCGCGCTCGTAAACAAAGACAATTTTCCGGAAAATCTCTTCCCTACTGCAGAAGTTCTCCAGACGCCGCTGCGTATCCACCGCGTATCCACATTGGGCATTTTGATCGTTTTGGCGGTTTAAGCCTTTTGTATGCTCAATAACTTGCGCGTTTTCAACGTGAGTAGGCGGTTCGAGTCTCACCGCCGGCACCATTCAATTTACGGCGGGCTTGCAACCCCTTCATCTCCTCTATCGCTCCCCCCTGCGCTTCCAGTCCCTGGCTATGCAATACACTAAATATACGCGGTCAGGCACAACGCCGGAATCCATGCCACCCGGTACACTGAGCGTTTTCGTGGCTTTTGGCGGTTTAACTTTTTTATGCTATCAATAACCCGCGTGGTTCATGGTTGGTGGCGGGTTTGAGTGTCACCGCCGGCGCCAGTCGTTCCAATGTCAGATGTGATTCGATCAAGTTACGCGGGCGAGTCACTTGGCTTCGCTGGCGTGACTGGCGACTTGCTTCCATTGGCCTCCAATCTTGACGAACGTGTCGGTGCCGATGACTGTTTTAGCGCGATGTTCACCGTTCATCATCGCGTCATACGTGTCTTTGTAGGTTGCCACCGCGGTGTCTCCATATACGCGAACTTTGAGGTCAAATATCTTCTCACTGTTGGTTTTGTTATGCGCCGGGTCGCTCGCCATTTTCAATATATCGGCTTTTGTAAACCATATACCTCCGCTATCGCCGCCAGACCAATCATCGGCCAAGACCTTTTCGTAAAAAGCTTTGTCATTTGCCAAGTCAGCCTTGACGCCGTCATTTTCGAGTTTGGTTATCATGGCTGCAGCGTCAGACTTGGCTGTCGTTTGCGCCATGGTCACTGCCGCAGTGGATGCCGCGAGGACGATTAAGATCCAATACAAGCGATTCTTCATTTTCATCTTGCCTCCTCATTTTCCATTAGAGTCTTCGAGACCTGGCTACAGAGGGAAATTCCTGGGAGCGAAATCTACCACGGCGGAACAGGGCGCAGCAAGGAGCACGGGGAAATTCATATCGTCGCGCCGGCCAGACTCTGGCAGCGACATGTAGCCGGCGAACCTCGTCAAAATCGTTCTTATCGGTCGTAGCGTCACGTATAATCACGAGCTTGCGCGTTCACGATAGAAGCAGGCGGATTGGGGCTCGCCGCATGCACTATTGGTTCTTTGCATCCATCTCGCATATCCCGCGTTTCGGAGGGGGCAGACTTTGGCAAAAATCACTGGTGGCCGATTCGTCGCGGAATTTCTGAATGCCCAGGGCGTTACCGCATTCTTTTTCGTCCCGACCATGCTCAGCCGCGCCCTCGCCGAAATGGATAATATGCCCATCAAGCGCGTCTTGACTCACGGCGAGAAGGCCGCCGCATACATGGCGGACGGCTACGCGCGCGCTTCGGGGCGTCCCGGCATCTGCGCGGCCCAGGCCGTGGGCGCGGCGAATCTGGCGGCGGGCCTGCGCGACGCGTACATGGGGCACAGCCCGGTGATCGCTCTGACGGGCGGCCGCTGGGGCCATCAGAAATACAAAATCAATTACCAGGAGATGGATGATTTCCCCATCTTCACGCAGGTGACGAAAGCGAATTTTCAGGTGGACAGCGTGGGCCGCTTGCCTGACCTCTTGCGGCAGGCATTTCGCGAGGCTACCACCGGCACGCCCGCGCCGGTAAATTTGCTGTTCGCGGGAAAGGAAGGCGACATTGAGCACGATGTGGCCGACTTGAAGGTGATTGCCGAAGAAACATTCGCGCGCGTTCCCGCTTACCGGCCCGCGCCGGAGGCGGCGCGCGTGGCCGAGGCGGCGCGTATTCTGAAAAAGGCCAAGCGGCCAGTGATTGTCGTGGGCGGCGGCGCGCGCTTGTCGGGCGCCGGACCGGAAGTTTTGAAACTTGCGAAAACTCTTTCGATTCCCGTGGCGACTTCGCTGAATGCAATGGCCCTTGTTCCGGAGAATAATCCGCTTTATATCGGAGTTCCGGGCACCTACTCGCGCTCCTGCACAAATAAAGTCCTAATGCGCGCCGATCTCGTTCTTTACATCGGGAGCCAGACCGCCGGACAAGTCACTCACTTCTGGAAAATTCCAGCGGCGGGCACGCCCGTCATTCAGATTGGAATTGACGCGAGCGATTTGGGAAGGAATTATCCGAACGCAGTCTCGCTGCTGGGCGACGCGAAAGTGGCCCTCAATGCCTTGAACGAAACTGTTGGCAGCGCCGGCAAAGGGACGCGCAACGCCAAGTGGATCGAGCAAACGAGCGCGGCGGTGAAAGAATGGCGCGCGGAAGTGAAGCCGCTGCGGGATTCCGACGCCGAGCCGATGCGCCCGGAACGGATCTTGAAAGAAGTAGGAGACTGGCTGCCGCGCGACGCCATCGTCGTCTGCGACACGGGCCACGCGGGCATGTGGTCGGCGCAGCAACTCTGGGTTTCGAAGCCGTGGGATTTTATTCGCGCCGCCGGCTCCCTGGGCTGGGCTTTCCCCGCGTCCCTGGGCGCGAAAGTCGCGATGCCCAAAAAACCGGTGGTCTGCTTCACGGGCGACGGCGGCTTCTGGTATCACCTGCAGGAACTGGAAACCGCGGTGCGCTGCGGGATTCCCACCGTGACGGTCGTCAACAACAACAATTCCCTCAATCAGGAAACCACAATTTTCCGCCACGCCTACGGCGGAAAACCGTCAAAGAAACAGGGCGAAATGTGGCATTTCTCGAAAATCAACTTCGCCGTGATTGCGGAGAGCATGGGCGGGCTGGGAATTCGAGTCACAAAACCAGGCGAATTGCGCTCCGCTCTGGACCGAGCCATTTCGAGCGGCCGCCCGGCGGTGGTTGAAGTGTTGAGCGACATCGAGGCGCTGGCGCCCAACGCGTGGGAAGGCTAGGGGCTTCATTTGCGGCGCGCCGATCGAAAAATCGCAAGCATTGGGCCCCTTAGGGGGCAGACCAAAGCACTTTGCCTTCTTTGACGCAGATCAGACTTGGCCCCTCGCTCCCCATGGTGATCTGCACGCTTGTGTTTCCGTCCGGGTTTTTCGTGTCAAACAGACATACGCCTGGGCTATTCTCAAGCGCTCTCGCGACAACACTGGGCTTACCATTCGGGTCGCGCATGGTCAGACCTGGCAGACCGGACTCATGCGGAGCTATGTCCAGGGAAAGACGCTGCTTTCCGTTTGCGTCGAAGAGAGATACGTCTGGGCCAGCCTCACCCACACTCAGTTCCAGACCTGCTTTTGTCCTCGAATCCAAAAGATGGAGAGATGGCCCTTCTGCGCTTACTCTCAGGATCGCGCGCACGTTCCCATTCGAGTCGTAAAGGATGAGACTTGGCACTTCCTCTGTCATGTGCAGAGTCGCTCTCGTTTTTCCATCGCTGTCCACGAGAGCAAGCTTCTCCGTCACAACTTCGGACATGAGCCAGTGATATTGTTTTTCGAGCCTTTCCAACCGGGCAGCGAGGGATTGCAGTTCGGAGTTTGACGTGTCCATCGGATCGTCTCCAATGTTAGAGAGGAAGTAGATTCCGGCAACAGATTTTGGGAGTCTATCAGCAATCGCCGAGAAATTATGGGCTAGAAACGCCCGTGT
Source organism: uncultured Acidobacteriota bacterium (assembly GCA_963813185.1). Taxonomy (GTDB): domain Bacteria; phylum Acidobacteriota; class Terriglobia; order Acidiferrales; family UBA7541; genus Palsa-360. Next base: position 6,410 of record CAWEYA010000009.1, on the reverse strand, counting down.
GCAGGGAGCGTGGCAATTGTGGAAGTAGCCCGAGACATCTTGGAACAGCACGACTGATTTCCGGTGTCGGTTGACTTTTCATTTTGTCTTGTATCATGCCGTCACTTTCAATCCGGTCAGCAATTTTGATCTAGGAAGAACGAGATCGAACGCAGCATATTTAAGCCCGACGCGTGGGGCACCGAACCTCATCCACGCTCTTAACGTCCGGGCCAACGATCCCCATCCTGAATTCATGGCAATAGAGACCACTTATTTCGTGGGAGCGGGGGCGTCAAAGGCTTTCTACCCTGCATTGCCCCTTGCGAGCGAAATGACTCTGGAGTACCTCCTTGACCGGCGAGGTTCGCCGATTGGTTCCGACCTGGCCATCGAGAATGTCGAACAGTATGTATCCGATGAACGCTGGCCTCACATGAAGCGGCAGATCCCTTTTGAGCAAATATGTCTGGAATTACCCATCCTCCCGCGCGAAAACCTCGAGATCTGTCTCTTCCGGAAGCTCAGAATAGAGGGCTGGCCCGGTTGCCTTCATCCTTGGCTAAAAGAGAGTCTAGATTCCAGTCATCCCATTCTGACAACGAATTACGATACAGTCGTCGAGTGGGATGCCGAGAACTTTCACTTCGCCCCGGTCGGAAACGGCGACTCGGGCATAATTGATTACGGAGTCCCAGATCACTTTTGCCTACCACTGGCCTCCGCTGGTCCTCGACTGGACGGCAAGCGCAATAAACTTTTGCTCTTGAAGCTGTATGGTTCAATGAGTTGGAGTCGCTGCGAGGACTGTCACAAATATCTTCTAGAACGAATCTATGACCACGGCGCTGAAGATGCCATTATGGGGCGCGGGAAGTGCAGCGGCTGCGGGGGAAAACGACGAAACGCGGTTTTCGTTCCACTCGTTGGAGAGAAAATCCCAAACGACATTGCACTCAAGGCTATTTGGGAGAGAGCAAGACAAACCTTGAGCCATTCCCGCGAGATTGTCTTTGCTGGATTTTCCCTGAACCCTGATGACAAAAGCATCCGAGAGCTATTGCAACGCGCCGATTCCGCCGGAAACACTTGCAGCGTGACCATCGTCTTAAACCAGAGCCATCCAGAAATAATTGAGCGTTACAGAGGAATCTACGGCGACCGTGTGAACTCCTACGATTCGGGCTGGGCACAGTACTTCCAAGAGCGAACTGCGCGAGCGGCCGGCCGAGTCGGAGTGCGAGGCTGAATTTCGGGCGGTCCACCTTAAAGGCCAGTGGCCCGTGTTCTGGCTCTTTCCTGTTGGAGAACGCTCACATGCGGGAGGCCAAGTCGCGATCCTCGGCGGCGCCCTGCTCGAGACGGGTCAGCTCGTCGCAGAGGACGATCTTGCCGTCTTCGATCACGAACAGAGCGAATACGCGGACGGAAATCCTGCCGCCCGCGACCTTCTCGGCTTCGGCGCGGTGGATGCTGACGACGTTCGCGCCCTCCGCAACCATGCGCTCGAACGTGATCTTGACGTTCTTGAGCGTGCACTTGAGTTCGCGAACGTGAGCGACAAACCCCGGAAAATCGAGCGTACGTCCGTCGGTCTTCTGCACGTAGCGGGGACTGAAGTAGCGGGCAATCGCGCCTTCATCGAACGCGTCGGATGCGAACACGTCTTGAAATGCCTGCTCAACCAGGGATTTGTTGAGCTCTTCCTGGCGGGTGGGCCGGCCTGCCGCGCTCTCCTGCGGGTGAACGCTCATGACGGGATGATATCACTGCGGTCCGCCTTCATCGCGTGATGGGTTTGGTTCTTTCGGGTGCCCCATCCTTCCCGTTTTTGGAAGGGTAGGGCTTGTTCAGACTGTTCCACACCTTCAGGTCAATTCCGTACGAGTCCGATTCACGGGAAACGACTACCTGGATCAAGAATCAACCCCCCTTGCCAAGGGCGCAAGGATGGGGCACCCAAAACTCAAAACCCAAAACCCGAATCGCAACCCAAGCTCGAAGGTGGCGCCTCTCGGCTGGGGTATACTTCCAATCGCACGCAGCAAATTCAATTGCAGGAATTTTTTCTGCAGGAGAGGCATGTCGGAGAGCTACGACGTCAATCGTCGTGGGAGGCGGGAACGCTGCGCTGTGCGCGGCGCTCGCGGCGCGTGAAGCGGGGTGCCGCGTGCTTGTGCTCGAGCGTTCGCCGGAGCATTTGCGCGGCGGGAACACGCGGCACACGCGCAATATCCGCTGCTCGCACGCCGCCGCCGACCAATTTTTTTCCGGGCCGTACTCCGAAGAGGAACATCTGCAGGATCTGATTGGCGTGACGGGCGGCCCCGCGAATCTCGATCTTGCCAAGCTGGCGATACGCGAATCGAGTTCTCTGCCCGGATGGATGAGCGCGCACGGGGTGCACTGGCAACAGCCGCTCGCGGGCACGCTGCATTTGGGGCGAACGAACCGCTGGTTTCTAGGAGGCGGCAAGGCGCTGCTGAACACGTATTACCAGACAGCGGCGCGCATGGGAATTGACGTGCGCTACAACGCGCTGGTGGAAGACCTGGTCATCGAGAACAATCGGTTCGACGCGGTGCGGCTCAAAAACGAAAACGGCGGAGAGCTGATCCGCGCGCGCGCCGTGGTCGTTGCCGCCGGCGGTTACGAAGCGAATATCGAATGGCTGAAGCGGCATTGGGGCGATGCGGCCGACAATTTTATTATTCGCGGCACGCCTTACAATGACGGCACGCTGCTCGCCGCGCTGATGAAACACGGCGCGAAGTCGATCGGCGATCCGAAAGGTTTTCATGCGATTGCCGTCGATGCGCGCGCGCCGAAATTTGACGGCGGCATCGTGACGCGGCTCGACGTAGTCCCTTTCGGCATTGTCGTGAACCGGGACGCGCGGCGCTTTTACGATGAAGGCGAAGAAATCTGGCCCAAGCGTTACGCGATCTGGGGGACGCTGATTGCCGGTCAGCCGGAACAGATTGCTTACGGCATTGTGGACGCAAAAGCGATTGACCGGTTCCTCCCGCCGATGTTCAAGCCGTACCAGGCCGATACGCTCGAAGCGCTGGCTCCGCCAGCTTGGCCTTGATCCTGGCACGTTCGTCGAACACCGTCACGGAATACAATCGCGCGGCCGCCGGAAACACGGAGCTGCGCATGGACCGCCTGGACGGCAACTGCACGCGCGGCATCACGCCGCCGAAGAGCAACTGGGCGATTCCGATTGATCGGCCGCCGTTTTATGGCCTGCCGCTGCGGCCGGGAATCACGTTCACCTACATGGGAGTCACGGTGGACGAACGCGCGCGCGTCGTCGATCAAAGCGGGCGGGCGTTTCAGAATGTATTCGCGGCGGGAGAAATCATGTCCGGCAACATCCTGACGAAGGGCTATCTCGGAGGCTTCGGCCTGACGATCGGCTCCGTGTTCGGCAGGCTCGCGGGCAGGGAGGCGGCGGCCAATGCCCGGGCTTGACGTCATTCAGGAAGCCGGCCGCCAGCTGGTCATCTGCAACGCGTGCCGTTATTGCGAAGGCTACTGCCCCGTCTTCCGCGCGATTGAAACGCGGCGCGATTTCAAGCAGGGCGACGTTTTTTATCTTTCCAATCTTTGCCACGACTGCCGCGCCTGCTACTACGCGTGCATGTACACGCCGCCGCACGAATTCGCGATCAACATTCCGCAAATTTTGGCGGAGTCGCGGATCGAAACGTATCGCCGCTGGAGCTGGCCCGCTTTTCTCGGGCGCGCTTTCAAAAATCGCAGCGTGACCATCTATTTGGCCGCCGGCATGGCCGCGCTCGTCGCCGTTCTCGCGCTGCTGTTCATTTCTTCGGAAAATTTGTTCGGCGTTCATCCCGGTCCCGGCGCGTTTTACGAAGTCGTGCCATACCTCGCGATGGTGGCGGGCGCGCTGATTCTGTTCTTTTACGGAATCGCCGTGTGGTTGCGCGGCGGCGCGCGCTTCTGGTCGGAAACCCGCGGCCTGCTGAACGAACGCGGCGATTGGAAATCGCTGGCCGCGGCTGTGGCAGCGGCGCTCGGATTGCGATATCTAAAGGGCGGCGGTCCCGGATGCTTCTATCCGGACGAGCGGCCTTCCCCGGTTCGCCGCATCTATCACTCGCTCACGTTCTGGGGATTCGCCGCGGATTTTGTTTCCACGACATTGGCATTCGTGTACCAGGATATTTTCCATATCCTTCCGCCTTATTCGCTCACCAGCGCGCCCGTGATTTTTGGCAGCCTGGGCGGCGTGGCGCTCCTCATCGGAACGGGCGGCCTGATCTACTACAAATTGCAAAGCGATCGCCAGCCCGCGGCGCCGGCCGCTTCCGGTATGGACTACGTTTTTCTGGTCACGCTCGGCCTCACGGCGCTGACCGGAATGCTGACGCTGATCCTGCGCAGCACATCGGCAATGGGAAGCATTCTGGTGCTGCACCTGGCGTGCATCGCGGCCCTGTTCATTTCCGCGCCCTACGGAAAATTCGTGCATGCCGTTTATCGAACTCTCGCCCTAATTCGTTACGAAATGGAACAGAGCCATCCGCACTGACCGGTAGGGCACTAAGCCAAATTTCGGGCGAGTGGACAGGCGCTATTTGACGGTGATAAAGCGACGGTTTGGCAAAGTGCAAGGGAACGCCGAAGTAGCCCTCGTGCAAGTCTGGTGAAAAAATACGGGGTTTTTCCAGCCTCCAACTTCCAGCTTCCAACTTCTAGAACTGGTGGGCCTGGGTAGACTTGAACTACCGACCTCGCCCTTATCAGTTGTGCTCGGAAATTCTAATACTCGCGGTGAGATACTGCTATCTGGTAGTACCTGCATACGTTTAGTCCATAATCCCATTAGTGACGCGAGACTACGAATTGGGAGGCAAAGTTAAATCGGTGTGCACCAAATTGTGCACCAACTTTTGGTTCTTGAGCAGGACGAGGAAGGCGCAGCCTATATAGGCAAAGAGAGCTATCTGCGCCGGTAATTCCTTTGGAGAATTTCGTAGACTTGCCGATACCCCTTCATTTCAGGCCCCAAACACCTAGCAGCTAATTTTCGTTCCGCCTCGGGCTCCGTTGGAGGTTGTCGGACCATTGTCGAGGCCGTTCAAAACCGGAGTTTTCTCCAGATTACAGCCTGGTTTGGGTTGGCAGAACACGATTGGGTAGAGCACAAGGGGGCGGATGCGGCTACAGCCTGGATCGGCACAGTGTACGGACTGCCGAGTGTAGGAACGTCCAAGAATGGGGTCAATGTCGTGGGGGGATAGGATATAGGGCGCGCAAAAGTTACACCCCCCCAGGCCAAATATAGCGGTCGTCGGGCCCCGCGCCACAAGGTGAGCATGTGACAGCGGGCCCGTGTGCCCATTCCCGCGTTTCGTAACGCTGGCGCGCTTGGAAACTGCCCTCCCCAGGCTGCGCGTGCATGTCCCGCCCAGCGTTTCCGCGACCGAGCATCACTAGAGTTAGGAACTAAATATTTTTAACTTGAGTAATTCTTATTTATGATATTATATGAGATATCTTATCTAGAAACTAGATCCATGCCCAACCGCCTTATTGTAATTTTCTCACTTACTGCTGGGATGCTTGTGTTTTGTGGCCCCACTCCTTCCTATGGTCAACCATTAGAAGAGGCGCAAACTGCAGCCTCGATTGCAAGAATTCCAATCAATTTCGAGCCTAACTATGGCCAAGCAAGCCCGTCCGCACGATTCGTTGCCCGCGCCGGCAACGTGGACGTTGAAATTCGTTCATTAGGCATCAATTTGTCGTTGCACGGCCAAACAGGAAAAAGCGCAACCGTGAAACTGGACTTTACGGGTGCTTCTCCGAATGCCGGGATTTCCGCTTCGGATCGAAGGGCTGGCCAATCCAATTACTTAATAGGTCGTGACCCCTTTGGCTGGCAGACTCATGTACCTAACTTTGGGCGGGTGACCTATACGAATCTCTATCCAGGCATCGATGTAGCATTTTATGGGAATGGCCAACACCTTGAGCACGACTTCCTCGTTGCCCCCGGCGCGGACTACCATACGATCCGCCTACGCGTTACTGGAACTAACAAGCTGTCACTAGATGGGAACGGCAGTTTGGTCCTTTCGTGCCCGGATGGGGATTTGATTTTCCATGTGCCGGAGGTTTATCAGCTCAGCGAGAGCGCCCGACAAACTCTGCATGCTCGATTTATCTTCCTCGATAAGAACGAGATCGGGTTTGAGATTGAAAACTATGACCGCTCGAAGCCTCTTGTTATCGATCCGGTCCTCGATCACCAGACGTTTATCACGAGTTCATACTTCCTGACGGCGGGCCTGGCTACGGACGCCTCCGGAGACACGTTTGTAATGGGGGTTACCACTGCTTCGGGCGCTGTAAGAGTGATGAAGGTTAACCCTTCGGGGACGAGTTTGATTTACACC
>CAWEYA010000008.1:0-1157137 GCA_963813185.1 uncultured Acidobacteriota bacterium | reverse complement strand
CGGCCCACGCTGTCCACCTGAATATTCGCTTTCGTCACCTGCGTGAAGATGGGGAAATCATCCATCTCCTGGTAATTGATTTTGTATTTCTGATGGCCCCAGCGGCCGCCCGTCAGAGCGATCACCGGGCTGTGCCCCATGTACGCGTCGCGCAGGCCCGCCGCCAGATTCGCCGGCCCACGGCCTGGGCCGCGCAGATGCCGGGACGCCCCGAAGCGCGCGCGTAGCCGTCCGCCATGTATGCGGCGGCCTTCTCGCCGTGAGTCAAGACGCGCTTGATGGGCATATTATCCATTTCGGCGAGGGCGCGGCTGAGCATGGTCGGGACGAAAAAGAATGCGGTAACGCCCTGGGCATTCAGAAATTCCGCGACGAATCGGCCACCAGTGATTTTTGCCAAAGTCTGCCCCCTCCGAAACGCGGGATATGCGAGATGGATGCAAAGAACCAATAGTGCATGCGGCGAGCCCCAATCCGCCTGCTTCTATCGTGAACGCGCAAGCTCGTGATTATACGTGACGCTACGACCGATAAGAACGATTTTGACGAGGTTCGCCGGCTACATGTCGCTGCCAGAGTCTGGCCGGCGCGACGATATGAATTTCCCCGTGCTCCTTGCTGCGCCCTGTTCCGCCGTGGTAGATTTCGCTCCCAGGAATTTCCCTCTGTAGCCAGGTCTCGAAGACTCTAATGGAAAATGAGGAGGCAAGATGAAAATGAAGAATCGCTTGTATTGGATCTTAATCGTCCTCGCGGCATCCACTGCGGCAGTGACCATGGCGCAAACGACAGCCAAGTCTGACGCTGCAGCCATGATAACCAAACTCGAAAATGACGGCGTCAAGGCTGACTTGGCAAATGACAAAGCTTTTTACGAAAAGGTCTTGGCCGATGATTGGTCTGGCGGCGATAGCGGAGGTATATGGTTTACAAAAGCCGATATATTGAAAATGGCGAGCGACCCGGCGCATAACAAAACCAACAGTGAGAAGATATTTGACCTCAAAGTTCGCGTATATGGAGACACCGCGGTGGCAACCTACAAAGACACGTATGACGCGATGATGAACGGTGAACATCGCGCTAAAACAGTCATCGGCACCGACACGTTCGTCAAGATTGGAGGCCAATGGAAGCAAGTCGCCAGTCACGCCAGCGAAGCCAAGTGACTCGCCCGCGTAACTTGATCGAATCACATCTGACATTGGAACGACTGGCGCCGGCGGTGACACTCAAACCCGCCACCAACCATGAACCACGCGGGTTATTGATAGCATAAAAAAGTTAAACCGCCAAAAGCCACGAAAACGCTCAGTGTACCGGGTGGCATGGATTCCGGCGTTGTGCCTGACCGCGTATATTTAGTGTATTGCATAGCCAGGGACTGGAAGCGCAGGGGGGAGCGATAGAGGAGATGAAGGGGTTGCAAGCCCGCCGTAAATTGAATGGTGCCGGCGGTGAGACTCGAACCGCCTACTCACGTTGAAAACGCGCAAGTTATTGAGCATACAAAAGGCTTAAACCGCCAAAACGATCAAAATGCCCAATGTGGATACGCGGTGGATACGCAGCGGCGTCTGGAGAACTTCTGCAGTAGGGAAGAGATTTTCCGGAAAATTGTCTTTGTTTACGAGCGCGCTAAGTTTGCGGGGAGCCCTCATTGCCCCATAAAAAACCGGTTTCGCCTCACCCTTCCAGTGGCAGTCTCTCTCATACGAAAAGGCGGAGCTTGAGTCGCAAACTCCATAACTGCCAATGCAGTCAAGATGGCCGGTAACGGGAGTTGGATTTGAACCAACGGCCTTCGGGTTATGAGAACGTGCCAAAACAGACGACCCGTTGATTCTATGCGATTTAACGGGCAATTCGGTAACTAGATTCTTTCTCAAATCTTTCCCACGCGAGAAACAGCGAATGCGGGCAGTGGAACCACGTCTCTTGCGTGCGCAAAATCCCAGTAAGGAAGAAGAGGAATAGCGGGTGGTTGCGCCATCCAACAAATCAACCCTTGGGCTGGGCAGCGTCGGATAGGAATCGACTTGCTGAAGGAGGGGCTACCGCACAATAAGCGTAACCCTCGTCGATTGCGTGACGGTACCGACTTCTGCGGTCTGCGGTCCAATATTCAGTTAAGCGATCCTTGTTCGGATAAGACAACCGGCTGAACGCGTTTTCGCCAACGCGTCAAGGCCTTCTTCCATACTGCAGCCAGTGCCATTGGCGCAGTTCCCCAGAGAAGTCTAAGCGCCAGTTTCCAGCGCCTTGCTCGCAAGCAATAACTTATGGCCCATGACAAAGCGATTGCGCCGATACAAGCGTATCGGTCGCGGCGGCGCTTTCTTCCTCCGGGGTATTGGCCTTGAGATTCAGAGCGAGCCAGTACGAGAATTCCGTCCGCTATAGGTGCCAAACTCCGGATGGAGTTTGCTTCGTGGTGCCGATACGCAACCGTGCAAGGCTGTTGGACGACCATGCACGGCCCGTAAATGCCGACTTTCAAAATGAGGTTGAGACTGTCGAGATGGAACGTCGCCGGGGTTGTTTTGCGAAGACCCCCCACCTCATCGAATACGGATTTCCGAATGACAATCCGGCTGCTGGAAAGAGCGAGCTTCACATCTTTCGACAGGTAATCGCGATACTTCAGAACCTTGATTGAAGATGATGGTTGTGAGTCGCCGGAAACGGATTGTCCGTCCTGAAAATCGGTCATCCCGCCAATGATAAGCGGCGGGGATTCAAAGGTCCGGATAATCCGATCATAGGTTGCCAATGCACAAGGCAGGAGAAGATCATCGCTGTCTAGCAGAACCAGGTACTCTCCCTGAGCCACGTCAGCCGCCTTGTTGCGAGCGACCTCCGGCCCATGGTTGGCTTGTTGAAGCAACTTGATCTGTGCTCCGTAGGATTGAAGCACTTCTAGTGTTTTGTCCGTGGACCCGTCGTCGATCACAAGTAACTCGAAATCGGTGAAGGTCTGGGACAAAACCGAGTCGACCGCTTGGCCGACATATTTCTCCCGGTTGAATGCCGGCATCAGAATGCTGAATCGGATCTTCATAGCAAATTCGTCGGTTCTCGTAGTGAGCTGAACGACTGGCTGCTTCCGCACCATGCAAGCGAACTAACCTTTTGGACCCTTTATCCACCTTCGCACCGTCTTCTTAATCTCAAGGGCATCAAGGACGGAAATCACCTTGCGGTACAAGAATCTATACCAGACTTTGCCCCAAAACGAATGCCAAGCAGTAGAAATTGGGCCGCGCTCCACCCGCTTGAAGACTTCGGTCTTGCCGAGGAATTGCAGCCGGTGAAACCCGGCAGCCGCGACAGTAGAGAAAACCTCTTCATACGTGGCGATATGTTGAGGGAAGTTTGCTTCAGCTTCTTCGACGTTCAGAGCGATTACTCCGCCCGACTTCATTGCCGTGGCAAGTGTCCGCAAGGTGTCCGCGGGACGTGGCAAATGCTCAAGCACGTCAAAAGCTGTCACGACATCAAAAGTGTCTTTGGGCAATTCTTCGCGATTCAGATTGATGAGTCTCAGTTTTAGATCTCTAGCTTTGAACCGCCAAGCCGCGTATTCCATTAGGGGCTCAGAAACATCCGCCAACGTAACCTCCATTCCGTTGAGGGCGAAGAAGAGCCCAACCGATCCGATGCCCGATCCGAAGTCGAGAACTTTGCGAAGTTCCCGTTTTCGGCTTATCTCGACCAGAGATTCCAGCGTGGCTATGTGGGGGTACTCTGAATTGAAGGTAGTCAAATCGAATAAATAACTCGTCGTGGTCCGATAAAAGTCCACCACATCAGAGGGCGGGCTTTCTTTGCCGAGTTGTCGAGCCTTCCATTCCTCTGCAACGGAGACACGACCCGCCTCGCATGACGCGGCAACTGTGTCGGGCTGTTCCGAAAGGTACTCCGCCAGTTCCGCCACCATGCTCTTGTAGAGAGAATGGTGAGGCGCGCGCGAAAGAGTTTCTTCCCAGCTCAGAACGTTCCCAGACCGAGGAGACTTATTTCCGCACTCCCCGTTGCGGTCTTCTTGGGGCGCCGGCGCGAACTCGGTGATTGGATCGCTCCTCATCGGGCCTTAGCTCCGCATCGTTGCTGGGCGATTTTCAACCGGTCATTCACCGCGCTTGCAACCCGTCTAACATTGGGCTCCAGCATGAGATTCTGCTGATGCCCCGGAACCTCACACACTTCGAATGGGCCATTAAAAAAAGTCTTCCAGCCCAAATACTCGTCAGCAACTAGCCCGGTTAGCTGATTGCTGGCGCGGAACAGAGTGACGTCCCCGGCATATAGACGGGGCTGATACTTCCTTAGCGCTTTACCGTTTTCTAGGCTGATGGCTTTGAAGATATACATCTCTGGCAAGCCTGATGGATTTGCGAGACTTTTCCCGGTTAGGTTGTCGAGGACAATCGCAACGCGGGCACGGGCCATCTCCCATGCCCGCCGGAACCTCTCCGCGACGTAGCCGTTTCCTGCGTGAGTTCGGTTCTCGCGCTCCAGATCGATCCGCTTGGTCACGCAGTACCACCATCGGAGGAAGGCCGGAACGGTCGGCTTGAAGCAAAAAGCGGCTGGGTGCATTGTTTGAATCAGGATGAGAGACGCAACCTTTTGTCCGGCGGCCGTGAGTTGTTGGGCAGCTTCCAGGGCCAGCAGCCCACCGAAACAAAATCCACCCAAGAAATATGGTCCTTCCGGTTGAAGACTTCTCAACTCCTCGATATAGGCGGAAGCCATCTTTTCTAACGTCAAATTCCGCGGAATATTTCCATCGAGACCGCGGGATTGAAAGGCATAAACCGGCTGATCAGGGCCCAACAGGTTCGCCAAGGCGTGGTACTCCAGTACGTTGCCGCCATGAGCGTGCATAAGAAAAAGCGGCGGCTTCCCTCCTGACTGCCGAAGCGGAACCAGCGACGACCATGATGGCGTCCAGTGCTCCTTACGAAGGATTTCTGCCAGATCAGCAATGGTGGGAGCTTGCAAAAACGTAGCCAGCGGTAAACGTATCTTGGTGAGTTTCTCAATCTCAACCGTGACGCGAACCGCTAACAGAGAATGGCCACCCAATTCGAAAAAGTTGTCGTGCGGCGCCACGCGGTTCACCTTCAGAGCTTTCGCCCAGATCTGGGAGAGCAACTGCTCGGTGGCGTCTCGGGGCGCAACGAAGACGTTCTCTACAGAAACTCGTTGAGTCGGTGCGGGCAAGGCCTTGCGGTCCACTTTGCCGTTCGGGGTCAAAGGCACCTTCTCCATGCCGACAAAGACCGAGGGGATCATGAAGACTGGAAGGTCTTTCTCCACGTAGGCGCGCAATTCGGAAGCCGTTGGGGCCGGCACTTTCTGGGTTTCAAAATAGGCAACCAGCTGCTTGTCATCCGGGGTATCCTCGCGCGCAACCACTGCGCATTGTCGAATCGACGGGTGAGAGTTAAGGATTGTTTCAATCTCGCCGAGTTCGATGCGAAAACCCCGGACCTTCACCTGGTTATCCGCTCGTCCCAGGCATTCAAGAGTTCCGTCAGGCAGCCATCGTGCGAGGTCACCCGTGCGATAAAGTCGTGCATTTGGCACAAACGGGCTGGACACAAAACGTTCCCGCGACAAAGCTTCGCGGTGCAAGTAACCTCGCGCCAAGCCATCGCCACCAATGTACAGCTCCCCCACATTTCCAGGCGGCACGAGATTACGCCGCGCATCAAGTACGTAGACTTGGGTATTTGCAATCGGTCGGCCGATCGGCACCACACCGTCCACCGACGTAACCTTATGGATCGTAGACCAGACGGTAGTCTCTGTAGGCCCATACATGTTCCACAACTCTGCGCACCGCGGTAACAGATCCCTCGCCAGATCGGGCAGCAGGGCTTCGCCGCCACAAAGCACTTTGAGTTTCCTTGAACCTCTCCAACCTGTATGAATCAGCGCGCGCCAGGTTGCCGGCGTAGCCTGCAGTACGGTGCACGCCGAGTCGTGTATCAGTTTCGCTAGCCGCACGGGATCCTGGGTCTCTTCACGGCTTGCGATAACAATTTTCCCTCCGCAAATCAGTGGGAGAAAGAGCTCCAGTCCCGCAATGTCGAAGGAGAGTGTCGTGACTGCCAGCAGCGTGTCGTTGGCGCTGAAGCCAGGTTTCCGCAGCATGGAGAGCAGGAAGTTCACAATGGCGGAATGTGAGATCTCTACGCCCTTCGGCTTGCCAGTTGAACCCGACGTGTACAGCACGTAAGCAAGACTCTGCCCGCTGATGCCGGGCCAATCGGGAACCGCCGTACTTTCGTTCGCGATCTCATGCCAATCAGTATCCAGGTGGACAACCACTTGCGGTCGAACCGGCAGTTTCTGTTCAAGACCGCGATGAGTCAACAGCACATTCATCTGGCTGTCATCGATCATGTAGGCAAGGCGGTTCTGTGGAAACGAAGGATCGAGAGGTACGTATGCACCGCCGCATTTCAAGACGCCAAGAATTCCCGTCAACATGTCCAGCGAACGCTCGACGCAAAGCCCGACCAGCACACCGGGTTCAACGCCCAGTTTTCTTAGGTGGTGCGCGAGTTGGTTGGCGCGACGATTGAGTTCATCGTAGGTTAAACTTTCCTGGCCGAGTACAAGCGCAACCCGATCTGGAGTTCGCTGGGCTTGCTCTTCTAGCAATTGATACAAACAGAGGTCTCTTCCCGGATATTCAACGGCTGTGTCGTTCCAGGTGACCAGCAATTGCTGCCGTTCGGCGTTGGCAAGGACAGGCAACTTCGACACACTCTGATCCGGGTTGGAAGCGACCGCCTGCAGCAGCGTGGTGTAGTGCTTGCAGAATCGCCGAATGGTGTCGGCTTCGAATAGATCGGTACTGTACTCGATCAATCCTTCGAGACCGTTTTTCGTCTCTGAAATAAAGAGCGTCAGGTCAAATTTCGATGTGCCGGTCTCCAACTGGTGCTTCCCGGAAACCTTCGATACTTCGGAGACTCCGTCGGGGTCGTGCAGAATAAACATCACTTGGAATAGAGGGGATCTGCTGGGATCGCGCTCCGGAGCCAATTCGGTGACGAGACGCTTGAATGGAAGGTCCGCATGCGCGAAGGCACTGAGCGCACGCGCTCGCGTCTGTTTCAGCAAAGACCGGAACGTCAGATCCTCGGTGAAGCGAGCGCGCAAGACGATGGTGTTGAGGAAGCAGCCTATCAGCGACTCGGTTTCACTGTGCGTCCGACCGGAGATGGGAGTTCCAACCAAGATGTCGTTCTGTCCGGTGTAACGGTTCAGCAATGCAGCAAAACCAGCTTCCAAAGTCATGAATAGTGTTGCTTGTTCCTGCCGGCCTAGGGACTTCAGTGGCTGTAATAAATTCTCAGGCAAGCGAAAGACTTCAGTCGCACCGCGAAAACTTTGCGTCGCAGGGCGCGGTTTGTCCGTGGCCAGTTCCAAGATTGGGGCAGCCCCCAACAGGTCTTCCCTCCAATACGCAATCTGCTCCTGCAACACTTCGTCCTGTAGCCCGTCGCGCTGCCAGCACGCGAAATCAGCGTATTGGATCGGCAATTCCGGCAAGGACGGTGACCGCCCAAGAGAAAAGGCCTCATAGAGCAAAGTCAACTCCTTGTGAAAAAGTTCCATTGACCATTCGTCAGCAATGATGTGGTGGATCACCAGCAGCAGTTTGTGTTCGTGGCGGGACCGATGAACGACTGTTCCCCGCAGCAGCGGGATCTGAGATAAGTCGAAGGGTTTGCGCCCCTCTTCGTGCACCACCCGCACCCATTCGCTTTCCCGCTCCGGTTCGGGCATGGGACTCAGATCGAGATCTGAAAGCGGCACATCCGCCGCTGGCATGACGACTTGCACGGGGCGCCCGTCGCGGAAAGAAAATGCGGTGCGCAGTATCTCGTGGCGACGCACCAACTCTTTTACGGCCTTTCGGAGCGCATCGGGAACGAAAGTTTCTCCCAGTGGGATCAAGTCGACGACGTTGTAAACCGGGCTGCGGGGCGCCAGTTGGTTCAGGAACCAGAGCTGTTCCTGCGAGGAAGATAGTAGATATGGCCCGCCCTCTTTGCGGCGTTCAATCCGTTGAATCTTTCCGCCGAAACCCTCTGCCTTGCTTAGGAAATTCGCTATTCCCGCGATGGTGGAGTGCTCGAATATAATTTGGGCCGGAAGGTCTACGTCGAACGCATCTCTGATCCGCGACACGGTTTTGATTGCGAGCAAGGAGTGCCCGCCCAAGTCAAAGAAACTATCATTGACTCCAACTCGCTCCACCTTTAACAATTCAGCCCAAATCGCGGCGAGTGCCCTCTCGGTTTCATTCCGCGGGCCCACAAAATCATGGGAGACCTGGGCAGTCTCGTGAGTGAATGGGGGTAGCGCTTTGCGGTCAATTTTTCCGTTCGACGTCAGCGGAAACTTCTGCATGAGGACAAGTGCCGCCGGCACCATATATTGCGGAAGGCGCTCTTGCAAATTCTTGCGCAATGTCGCGGGGGTAAGGATCTCCTGATCCGGCGAAGGTATCGAACGGACCTGCGTACCCGGTGCTTGCTGCACCAAACGTAACGTCGCCGAAGGCCGAATCGCGTAGACGTAAGAGAGTTGAGATTCCCCGAAAGATGGCCCGTCTTCGACGAGGACCTCATATTGATGTTGCTTCAGCAGTGCTGTAACTGATTCCAGATTCTCTCGACGATCTACTCGGACAACCAACTGGCGAATTCTAAGCCAATGCTCCGGACTGAGTTCCTTCAGTACATCCAATTCATCTTCCTGTACGGTGATCTTCAAAAGGTCGATGCGGTCAATCCCCTCTGTTTCGATAGCGCCCCATACGGTTTGATGTCGGGCAGACTTCGGTTCCACTTCGAGCGGAGAATCGCCCAAGGTACCGATCTCAGCAGCAATGAGCTCATTGCCCGATTCAAGTTGTGCCTCGCGCGACGCTGCGACGTCATCGCGCGTCCCGGATGAGCCTCTCAACGCGCCGAAGAATTCCGCTTCTGCGGAATCATTTTCGCAAGCGGGACTATGTTCATAGGACAGGCATCGCGCCGCTGCGGCCCACGCTTCTGCATTCGCGCTCAGGCACGCAAATGCGGCGGGATCGGCTTCAAAGCAAAGAATCCGCAAATTTCGCGCCAGCCGGCCGGCAAAAACCTCAAATAGGCCAATTCGCGCACCTACATCAACAATGCAGTCCCCATCCCGTATTGTGATTCCGTGCCGGAGGTACGCTTGCCGCACAAAAATCTCGCTATAGGCATAATCGGTCTCGCTCCTGTTCAGATGCGCGACGGGTGAGCCATCAGGCAACTCGTAAAGCGGACTGTTCCCCCAAAGCGGTTGACTCGCGCGCTTTGGAATCACATACGCGACCAACTGCTTACTACCGGACCCGTCTTCACTCGCCAGGACCAATGCCTCTCTGACGCCGCTCTGCTCTCGCAGAGCCCCTTCGATTTCACCGAGTTCGATGCGGTAGCCATGAATCTTGACTTGATCGTCAATACGGCCGCAGAACTCGATATTTCCGTCCGGTAGATAGCGCGCCAGATCGCCGGTGCGATACATGCGCCCATTAGGATTCGGATTAAATGAATCGGGGGCGAATTTTTCAGCCGTGAGTTCGGGGCGGTTTAGATATCCCCTGGTTACCCCGGAGCCACCGATGTAAAGTTCGCCTTCGACACCGACGGGCACGGGCTGCTTACTGTCATCGAGCAGATAGATTCGGCTGTTGGGTAGGGGTTTGCCTAAAGGAAGCGTGCCAGATCGCGTAGCCGGCAGGCTCGGCTCAACATAATAGGTCAGTACTCCGACCGTTGTTTCGGTGGGACCGTAGTGGTTGTAAATCTCGCAGCCCGGGGCAAACGCTCGCAGTCGCTCGATCCAATCCAGACGTGAGGCCTCCCCACCCAGGATCAGGCGTCTCTTCGGCATCGCTCGTTCCGGATTTCTACCGCTCTGCAACGCTGCCAGATGGGATGGCACAATCTTTAAGACGTCGATACTCTCGCGTTCAAAGTAATCCGAGAGCATGGCCTGGCTCTCGGCTCTCTTCTGCGAGATGACATGCAGGCAGCCCCCCGTCGTCAGCGCCGGGAAAATGACAGTATTGCCGAGGTCAGCGGCGACCGTCGACACCATAGCGTGATTCATGCCTGGCTGGAACCCCAACATTTCCGAAACGCCCAGGACATAATTGACAATATTTCTATGTTCGATTCCCACACCCTTTGGGCGACCCGTTGAGCCGCTCGTATAGATCACGTAGGCAAGATTTGCAGAGTCGCATGGAAAACCTTCTTGCGGGACGCTTTGCTGATTGGACCAATCGAGCGAATCCAGATAAATGGTCTGTGAGGTACCGACTGGCAAATTTTGCGAAAGATTGGTTTGCGTGACCAGCAATTTGGCCTTGGCGTCGCCGAGCATGAAAGCAATTCTCTCGTTAGGATAGAAAGTGTCGATCGGCAAATAAGCAGCCCCGGCCTTCAGGATGCCCAACATCCCGACCACCATGTTCAGCGATCGTTCGATGAAGAGTCCCACCAGGACCTCGGGCCCAGCCCCAAGGTTTTTCAGGAGAAGTGCCAGTTGGTCCGAACGACGATTCAGTTCGCTGTAAGTTAGGTTGTTCTGTTCGAATGCCAACGCCATCCGATTGGGAGTTCGCCCGACCTGTTCCTCGAACAACTTGTGCAAACAGAGGTTCTTTTCACGGTATTCCACCGCTGTGTTATTCCATTCCAGAAGTAGCTGCTGTTCTGCATCCCTGGGCGTGGGCGCCGTGGCAATGTCCTGGTCAGGACCAAGCGCAATTGCAGCATCGTTATCTAGATCTTTCATACTTACTTGTGCCATTTGTCGGGGGTTCCTCGGGTCGGATTAATCTCACTTTGCCTGCAAATCAGATTCACAACGACCACCCAATCAACTCCTTCATAATTTCGTTGGTGCCGGCATAAATTCGCTGCACGCGGCTATCGGTCCACATACGCGCGATTGGATACTCGTTCATGTAACCGTAGCCGCCATGCAATTGAACGCACTCGTCGATGACGCGACACTGGCATTCGGTGAGCCAATACTTGGCCATCGCTGCCGTTACCGCATCCAGTTTGCCAGCCATGAATCGTTCAATGCAGTTGTCGAGAAAAACGCGGCCAATATGAACTTCCGTCTTGCATTGGGCCAGCTTGAAACGCGTATTCTGAAAATCGATCAACGACTTGCCGAACGCGGTGCGATTTTTCACGTACTTGGTTGTAATGGCCACGGCTTGCTCCGCCATGGCAACCGCGCCGACGCCAATGGTTAGGCGCTCATAGGGCAACTGTTGAACCATCTGATTGAAACCCTTGCCCTCGGAGCCAAGCAGATTCGAGGCTGGAACCTGGACATCGTCGAAGAATATTTCGCAGGTGTCCAACCCGTTCATGCCAACTTTGTCGAAAGCGGAGCCAACGCGATACCCCGGAAGATTCTTCGATTCCACGACGATGAGAGAGACGCCTTTCAGACCGGATTCTTTTGGATCGGTCTTCACCGCGACGCATACAAGGCTGGCGTGGAAAGCATTCGTAATGAAAGTCTTGGATCCATTAATGACGTAGTAATCGCCCGCACGGCGAGCGGTCGTTTTAATCCCCGCCAGATCGGAGCCCGCCGAGGGTTCCGTCATCGCGATGGCGGCAACTAATTCGCCACGGCCCATGCGCGGAAGCCAGTTGCGTTTCTGTTCCTCGGTGCCGTACGAAAGGATGTAGTGACCGACAATACTTTGGATACTGCAACCAAAGTGAACTCCCGCGAACGCGAGTTCCTCGTTTACGACGGTTTCATGGGCAAATGTGCCGCCTCCCCCGCCATATTCTTGAGGAAAGTCGGGGAGCAAGATGCCCACCTTGCCCATCTCCATCCATGCTTCGGGGTCAGGGTGGTGCTGTTCGCGCCAGCGGGCTTGGTGGGGCACAAATTGTTCTTGGATGAACCGACGAACTGTCTTACGAAAGATGCGCAGTTCATCATCCATCCACGGTGATTGGTAGGCAACGACAGCCACCTGGGAGCCGGGGTTATTTTTTTGTTCAAGCGTGGATTGGGTCATAATTTTGGGGAGTAGGCATGAGAGTTTGTTCAAGGACGCCCATCCCGTCAGAAGCATATGTTGTTCCAATATCCGCCAAAAGAGCCGTTTCAGGCCCCCGTAAGTTATTTAGTTTCAATAGCCAATGCTAACCTGTCTGAGCGCGCAAACGTGGTTTTTTTCCTGCTGTGGAAAATAAGGTTCAAATATAGGCAATTAAATTGCCCTTTTCCCCCTTGGGCGCTGACCTGACCGGGTTGAATTAGCCCCGTGGGAGCGAGCGAGAATCGCTCTAAAGGCTGGTTGGAGGACGGCGCGTCGGGCCGTGGCGAAGGTCGAGTTTCACGCCGGGGAGCTATTCCTCCTTGCGGGCTTCATCGTAAGCAACCTGGAGCTGCCGAGCCGGGCGGTCGTGCGGTTCTACAATAAGCGGGGGCACGGCGGAGCAATGGATCAAAGAAGGAAAGCAGGCAGTGAAGATGACGCGGATCAGTTGTCAACGGTTCCGGTCGAACGAGGTGCGGCTGTGGCTGACCCTCATTGCCTATAACCTGGGAAACCTTTGGCGGCGCCTGGCTTTGCCGCAAAGAATCGGGAACTGGTCTTTGACGAGTCTCCAGCAGCGGCTGGTGAAGACGGGCGGGAGGCTGGTGAAACATGCCCGCTATAGCGATTATATACTTGACACCACCACGCCATTCTTTTACCCTTTCTTCGTGCTCGAACGCTCTACATCCCGGACATGCTTCTTAACCAGCGAGTGGCCTTTGCGTGTAAATAGATGCCGCATCGCCTCGTCCGTTGTCATGTCCTTCGGGTGCTTCTTTTTCTTTTTGGGGTGACTTATGGCAGACATGAATGTGAACCTCGTCGGAATGATGGATAAATTTGGTGACGAATCAAAATGCCGTGCCTACCTCGAATCTCTGCGCTGGCCGAACGTCGTAGCTTGCCCGCACTGTAAAGCGGAGAAAGTCTATCGTCTCCCGAAGCGCGAGCAGTTCTTGTGTGCCTCATGCGAATACCAATTCAGCGTGACCGTGGATACCATCTTCCATGATACGCATCTCCCGCTTGTGACGTGGTTTCTTGCTACCGTGTTGCTCTGTGAAGCCAAGAAAGGCATGTCGGCCTGCCAGATTCAACGGTCGCTCGGAATCAAGACCTACAAGACCGCGTGGTATCTCTGCCATCGCATCCGGGCCGCGATGATCGAAGCGGACAAACCAAAACTCGACGGACAAGTTGAGATGGATGAAACTTACGTTGGCGGAAGAGGTCACAAACCCGGACGCCCAAAAGACAAGGAAATCGTGATCGGGATTCGCCAGCGTAATGGGGAACTCCGATTGTTTCATTCCAAGGATGTGAAGGCCAAGACACTTGCCAAATACATCCGCGAAAATGTCAGTGAAGATGCAGAGGTAATCTTTACCGACGATTACCTGTCTTATCCATCCGCAATCAAGAGAGGGGGCATGTCGTCCAGAAAACATAAGACAATCAATCACTCGAAACAAATCTATGTGATGGGCGACACCCACACGAACACCATCGAAAACGCATTCTCGCTGTTCAAGCGGAGAGTTCGCGGAACGTGGCATCATATCAGTGCAAAGCATCTAGCTTCCTATCTCGAAGAAATGAGTTTTCGATTCAACAATCGCAAGAATTCTAATCTATTCCGAGATACGATCTTGAAATTGATTACGTCTTCAAATCTCGAATATAAAAAACTTACAGGCAGAGAGCAGGATGCTTCTTAATTTTTAGATTTTAGCTTTCCTGCTTCTCCTGGAGTTATCTGAATTTGTTGTTCCTCTTTACCCCGAAACTCTGCTTTGTAAGAATTACTCAAATAATCGTATATAGTTACGGAAATTAAAGTATTTTGGTTTATTTCTCTTAAGCGATTTCCGGGAATAGTTACTGGTAATCGGCCCTCAATGTAATCACCTTGAGCAACCGGACCTGTCCGCATATTGATAGTATCTTCAGAACGGACAATTATATCTAAACTGCCAGTGACTCTAATTGCCAGGCTTTCATTAATAAGACGCCCGACCGTCGCATCCTGATCTAAACTCGAAGACTTATAATGTGCCTGCCAGCGAATTACTGCGCTCGGAGCACCTCTATTAACAATGGTAACTATCGGAAGCCAGAGCGTAAAATCTCTCTTAGAAGCTGTTGCACAACTTAGAACAAGCCATTGAAATGACTATGGTTGAGTATTCGGAAATGGGAGATAAGCAAAGTCAGCAGCGCCGAAGGAGGGCCGATGGCGCGGTCCGGTCCGTTGCTGACCGAAGCGCAGTGGAAGAAAATCGCGCCCTTGCTCCCCAAGCCGCCCAAACAACGCAACGGTGGTCGTCCGTGGATCCAGAACCGCCGCGTACTGGAAGGGATTTTGTGGATTCTGCGGAGCGGGGCTCGCTGGCAGGACCTGCCAGAGAAATTCCCGCATCCTTCGACGTGCTGGCGGCGGCTGAGAGACTGGGAGGAGCGGGGCATTTGGTTGAACATCTGGCGGTTGTTTCTGGGCGAGTTAAACGAGCGCCAACAATTGAAGTGGAGCGAATCGTTTCTGGACGGGAGTTTTGCCCCCGCGAAAAAAGGGGCTGCGGAGTCGGAAAAACCAAGCGGGGCAAGGGGACGAAGTGGATGGTGGTGGTCGACGGCCGCGGTCTTCCTCTGGGAAACTACCTTCACTCTGCCTCCCCGGCGGAAGTCCAACTCGCGGAAACGACGCTCGCGACGATCCGGGTAGGACGGCGTCATCGCGCGGGCCGTCCCCGGCAGAAGCCAGTACGGGTGATTGCCGACAAAGCGTATGACAGCGATCCGCTGCGGAAGCGCTTGCAGCGTCGCGGGATCGAGTTGATTTGCCCGCACAAAAAGAATCGCGTTCGGCCCGCGACGCAGGATGGCCGAGCGCTGCGGCGCTATCGGAGGCGATGGATTGTAGAACGGACCAACGCCTGGCTGGGAAACTTCCGGCGATTGGTCGTGCGCTACGACCGCTCGCTCACAATCTATGGCGCGTTCTTTCATATTGCCTGCTTCCTGATCGTCTTACGGAGGGTTGTGCAATAGCTTCTAGAGTCATATGTAGCTATAGATTGACCCAAGGACACCCTAAAATCTGGCTTGGTTAGTTGTTCTAGTTTTGCATTAGCTGTAAGAGCCGTGCGATGCTCTATTGTCCATACGCGTGCCGAAGCCAAGAAAAAGCAAATTGCGGCGGCCACCCAAAACGCCCATTTTGGAAAAGTTTCCCATTTCCAAAAAACTCCTATAGTTAATAGAGCAACAGACGCCCCCCACTCATTTTTGACACCCAATCCATAGAAATGGCAGAGAGAAATGCCAGAAAGTCCATAGTTCGCGCCTCCGCAACGACGTGCTCATCCTAGGACATCCTTGTGGAGTGAAGTATATATTCGCGGCGGAGAGGATTTCGTAGAGCCCTAGACGTCTGCCGGGGAGGATCGCCATAGGCTCCCGCCAACTTAGAGTTGGAAGAGTATACCGCTATCTGACTATTTTCGGGGAGAGTTAGAGACGATTACGGAGCCAAGTCCCGTGAAGTCCGCTTATCGGAGAGCGCCGGGATAAACCGGCATGTTGTAGGGGATGAAAGAGCCCTACAGGAAAGGAACAGCGAATCCATCCTGGCCTCGAGTCTTGCAGGCGGCGTCGCGAGATACCGCTTGAAGCGTAGTCAGAGGTATCGGTGGGCCGGGCTATTGAGCTTCGAAAAGCGGATGGAACAGGACGCCGACTCCGTTCCGATGGGAGGAAGGCAATACAGCAACCACGATAATCGCGAGTGGATTGCTCGGTCCTGCGTAGTCTGAGAACCCGCGCACGCTGAGACACAACATGCACGAGAACCGGGAGATCTCCTGCACGTCTTGGGCAACAAACCAAGACCGGTCCGCGAAGGCCATAAACCGAACGGCGGACATGAACGTACAGGAGAAGTCGGACTGTGCCGTAGTACCCGTGAACCAGCCGAACAAGGAAGGGCAGCTTTCCGCGGAGGCCAGGGAGGGAAGGGCACAGACTGAGGAGAACATCGGTCAATCCCACATGCACCCGACACAGAGCGGCAAAAGCATGTTCCAGGGACTGCACGGTGTGCGGCAAGCAGCCTTTGCCGCCACTCATCCTTGGTAAGAGCCGTATGCGTAAACGCGCTCGTACGGAACTGTGCGGGGGGCGATCAGCGATGGTCGTCCCTACCGCGACATGTGGGAATCTTCTGGTGCGTGACGGACAGAACCCGATACTGCGGTTTCTCGGGACTTGGCTCAATAGCCCTATTAGATTACACTTTTGAGTACGTGTAGTCTGTAGTTAAGAGATGCAAGAGGCCATTGCAGCCTCGAAAGTGACGGCATCGTATCTAAGCTCATTACTTCGGATCGGGGTAATCAAATGTCGAACTGTCGAGGCTGTGGCTCCCTTGTCGATCCTACACTGGACGAAGCCAATCAAGCTGTTGATGATGTTCTCGTTGCGTCGCTAAAGGATGCAAAGAAACACGGAGAAATCTGCCCTCTCTGCGGACACTCGCAAGCACAGCCCTTATCCCATCGCAAGTCGGTTCAGTTTGGTATGCTAGCCGCGCTGCTTTCCATCGCCATAGTGATTGCGGTTACGTATTTTACGCATCGAGACACCGAACGCCAAGCCGTGGCTCAAGAGGTGCTAAAGCAAATCGAGTCCAATCCCCAAATGACGCAGTTCCTCGGAAAGCCGCTTTCTATCCAAGGCAAGGTCATCGGAACGGTTAGACAGGATGAGACCGGTTGGCATGAAGTCAAGCTTAGTATTCCGGTCCATGGCCCAAATGGCGACGCGACGGTTCAAGTATCAGGCGGTAGGGAGACTGGGCCGTGGAAGTTCACAACTCTTGAAGTAATGATGCCCCAATTGAAGAAGCAGGCTGATCTAATTCCAGGCAGAATTGTTGAATACAGCCCGGATACCTATGTGAATACCCACACCGAGGCTGTTGGAATTCCTGAATACATCTTCGCGGGCGTACCCGCACCGCATTGGAATGGTGATTTCCCGTGTGTCTATGCAATAGCAAGCCCTACCACTGTCCCCCAAGTTGGAAGCTGTGTCACACCCATGCCAATGTCGATCGCGAGCAGGACATCGGTGGATCGCTTCGAGACAGACCTACGACGAGGTAAATTCATCTTGCGCCAGACGGATTTGTCAATCAGCGAGGCCGGGTTCGATCTTCCGCTGACGAGAACTTATGCATCGGATGATTGGATTCCGAACAACAAGTCTCACGCCTTCGGACTAAATGCCAATCACCCGTACGACATTGCCCCGTTGGGCACACGGAATCCTTATACTGAACAGTTCATCCTGTTGGAAGATGGCGACTTTCTTTATTTCCCACGAGTTTCGAAAGGCAGTGGCTATAGCGACGCGATTTATCGCCAGTCGGAAATGGGCAACAGCTTCTACAAAGCAGTTGAGCGTTGGGACGGAAACGGGTGGTTGACACAATTGCAGGATGGCTCGACGATTCACTTTCCCGAGTCGTATAACGCCAAGAACCTGGCGCAAGGCGCGCCCATGGAAATGGCAGATTCAGCGGGCAGCAAGATAGAACTAATTCGTGATCCCAAGCGAAATTTGCAGGAGATTCGAGGACCTGATGGGGCGTCCATCAAGCTGGCTTACGACGACCATGACAGGATAGTGCGAGCCGACGATGGTCACGGAACATGGACAAACTACACTTACAGCTCCTCGGGCTTCCTGACGGATATCGCCCATTCAGATGGCACCGCTCGTTACTATTTCTATGAGGGTGGGCAGCTTACTTTCGTTCGTGATGAGCAGAAGCGGCAGCTTATCCATAATTTCTTTGACAACCAGAGCCATTGGCTGATCCAACAACAATTTGGAAACAGCGAAATGATTCAGTATCATTATCTTTTGTCCCCCAATGGGAAGTACGCAGAACGAACCACACTCACGTTCCCCGATGGCAAGGTCGAAAACATTGAGACCGGAGATTCCGTGAGCGATATTTACAAAAGATTGCGATGACTCCATGGCTGCCCTCTGTTTATACACTCTAAAGTTTCAAAGGTAGACCAATTCGTTCCGACCTTGATCAGTCCTCTTCTGGGGATTTAGCTCTGACTTCATTGTAGGGCGAATTCCCACATTCCGATAGTCCCTGTCGGCTCAACCGGTCGATGCAACCCCCTATAACCAATTGATCTGACAGTACTTCTCATCGAGAATCAATCAGTACGGCAGTGTTCAATCAGAACCTAAACAGGGCTTTTGTTTTGTTTGAATTGACGCCCGCTAACAAAACCAGCTTCGTAGACTCCTACAAGAAGACTTTGAGCAAGTGTTGCATGGACCCATTGAGACCGCCCCGTTTCTCAGATGGGATGAGAAGGCCGGTCTCCGGCGGGATGCGATACGCTCCCAATGTTCGACGTGCTCAAGGCACAAAGAAAGGGAGACCGGCTATGAAAAAGACTAGCACTGTTCGGGTAAATGGAAACCTGATGTTCAAAGGACACAAACTCACGATTGGTCTGGACCTCGGCGATCGCTGGTCGTTCTACTGCGTTTTGGAGGAAGCGGGCCAAATCATTTTGGAACAGAAACTACCGACGACACCGGAAGCGATGAAGCAGACATTGGAGAGCATACCGCGAAGTCTCATCGCCCTGGAGACGGGAACCCATTCCCCTTGGGTCAGCCGGCTGTTAAGGGAGCTGGGACACCAGGTGCTGGTGGCGCACGCGCAAAAGGTGCAATTGATCAGCAAGAGCAAGCGAAAAGATGATCGACACGATGCTCGGACACTGGCACGGCTGGCAAGAATCGATCCTGAGCTATTGGGGCCGGTGCGGCATCGCAGCGCGAAAGCACAAATTCATCTGACGGTGATTCGGGCACGGGCGGAACTGGTGAGTGCACGAACCGCCCTGGTGAACGCGGCGCGAGGGTTGGCGAAGTCTTATGGGGAACGGCTGCGCAAGTGTGGCACGCAGCAAGTGAGTCGGGAGCTGGCCGCGGAATTGAGCGTGGAGTTGCGAGAGGTTCTGGAGCCGTTGCTGCAAGAAGTCGAATCGCTGAACGAGCGCATCAAGCAATACGACGCACGGATGGAGAAAATCGCCAGGGAGAGCTACCCGCAAGTCGAGCGGCTCAAACAGGTGAAGGGGGTAGGGACGCAGATCGCGCTGACGTTTGTCCTGACCTTGGAAGATCCGCATCGGTTCGCAAAGAGTCGCGAGGTCGGCTGTTTTCTGGGGTTGCGCCCTGGGCGCAGGGACTCCGGAGAGAGCCAGCCGCAGATGCACATCAGTAAAGAAGGAGACCCTTATTTGAGGACCCTGCTGGTGCAAGGGGCGCACTACATCCTGGGACCCTTTGGACAAGACAGTGATCTACGGCGTTGGGGACTAAAACTTGCGGCGCGAGGAGGGAAAAATGCAAAGAAGCGGGCCGTTATTGCGGTGGCGAGAAAGCTAGCGGTGCTGCTGCATCGGTTGTGGGTAGGTGGAGAGGTGTACGAACCACTGCGCAACAGCCACCAAGCGATGCGCGCCGTGGCCTAGAGGGAACAGCTCCCCACAAAACAGGGGAGGCTAGGGGTCGACGGAGTTGGCGATCGTCGTTCCTGGGCGATCCTGGCTGGAAGTTTCTCTGTGAAAAACTGGGAAAGGCAGGAAGAAAGAAAGAAACAGGAGCAAAAAAGTAGGAAGAGAGATGCTATCCAAACAGCCGAGCTCGACCGCCGAGATCAGGTGACTGCGACAAGTCCTGGACCAGTTCCCTTCAAAAGGGGGGGAACAGAGGTCGATTCTCAGGTAGCAGCACCTACTGAATCGAGTACACCCAACTGGCACCGAGCGACAATCGCTCAACCAAGAGTGCGGATGGAAGGGTGGCGACAGAGGCGGCTTGGCTCAAATGCAAAACCTCTTATAGAGAGGAAAAAGAAAAACCAACAGAAAAAGAAAAAACCGACTTGACACTCACCGGCCTTCTCATGGAAGGACCTATCCGCATAATGGTTCAGCCTAGTGCGCAGCGTCAAGAATAGGCATGTGATCAAAACAGAACAGATACTGAATCCCGATGCGTCTACCATCGCCGTTGGATGGTTTGCGTTTCATTGAGAACAACGCAATCCCGCCCGCAGGAGGTCTGTCAGGGAGCCTATGGATATTGAAAGCTTCATCGGGTCGGAGCGCTTCGGAACGTGATTACCTAATTGAGGTCATTTAAACATGAAACCGATGAGTTGGGTTGGAATCTTGTTAATCGTTCTGGGTGCACTGGTCCTGGCTTATCAAGGCATTAACTACACACGTCAGAAAAAAGTGCTTGATGTGGGATCGGTGCATCTCACCAAAGAAACTCACGAGCGAATTCCCCTTCCTCCAATACTTGGAGGCCTGGCATTGGCTGGAGGAGTGGTCTTGCTGGTCATGGGGGCGAGTGGCAAGCCATAGCCCGATTTAAGGATCGAGCTTCAGAGCGTTTCACTGCCAGGGCGCGAACGCAGCGAAGTCTTTGACACGAATCCTAGGTCACAAGCTGAAAGGAGACTTGTTATGATATTGCTGATTATTCTTCTGGTGCTGTTGTTCGGCGGCGGAGGCGGCTATTACGGGTACTCCAGATGGGGGACAGGTGGGGGCCTTGGTATTGTTGGAACGGTTCTGCTCATTCTATTGGTCGTGTACTTGTTAGGCGGGATACGTTGAACTTGCACCCATCGGGGCAAATGATGAATTAATCCATGACTATGTCAAACGACCCGCGAGAAAAGCCCGAGCTTCCAGGTCCCGGAATTCAGGGACCTGAGGAACCAACAATCGTGCCGCCCCGACCAGAACTATCCCCTCTCGGTCCCGACGACCCCGGATTTCCTCCTCCAGACCCGGATCCAACGCCACTGCCCGGTCCTAATGATCCGAAAGAGCCGCCCTATCAAATGTAATAGGCGCACCGCCACATTTTAACGAAGTGGTTAAATTGGTCGCCTCACCATCAACCGACCGTAGTCGCAAAGGCTGAGCCCTGCGTCAAACTTCTACTCGGAAGGGAACCACAAGTGGGGGAAAGGCGCATGAAGTCTTATCGGAATGTGGCTTTTTGTCCCGCACTGGCTTCGGGCAACATTCTGTTATTCGGGAGTCGGCGGAATCAGAATTCTTGTTTTTACATACGTGCTGTATGGAACATACAGGGTGACACCGCTGGTGGATAGTAATGGCTACCGGGTTTTCGAAAATGGGCATCTCGGGCGGGGAGAATTACTTTATGCAACATAAAGGCCCCTTATCCGTTCGCTGTTCCTGGCTGCTGCGATTGCTGCACCAGCCCTCGTTGTGGTCCAAGCCAAAGCTCAAGAGGTCCAGGTCCGAATCTACGACGGGGACCATCATGACTACCACCACTGGGACGCTCACGAAGACCGCGCCTACAGACATTGCTTGGTGATACACCGCAGGAGTTATGTCGTATACACAAGGCAGCACCATAGCGTACAACGGCACTATTAGAATTATCGCCACACTTATCCAGACCGCGATTAACGAAGGCGGTTACACGCAGTGCGGTTGAAGCGAGAGAGAAGTACATTTCCGAATGGGGTGAGTCATGAAAACCGACGTAAAAATGCGATTTCCGAAGTCTTTTGGAGTATTTAGTCCGACGGGACATGTTGTAATGGCGTTCACAACCGACGGCGAGGCCGAACGTGCGCGGAAATTGCTGTTCAAAAACGGGTTCGCGCAAGGGAACGTTACGCATTACGGCAAAGATGAAGTGATGGCAGAGCTAGAGAAAAGCGAGGAACAGGCGACAAGCCCGGCGCAGATCGGTCAAGAAGTTGCCAAGGTTGACGAGTATCTCGTGCTTGCAAAACAAGGGTGCGGATTTCTAGTTCTCCATGACCCGGAGGATGAAAGCGCAAAACGCGCCGTTGCTATCGTGAGGCCTTTAGGGTTAGAGTTCGCGGAAAAATACAACCGGCTGACCATGGAAAGACTCGCGTAGCTTTTTATTCCAGCACAGCCATTCTGGCCATCTGCAGAGGGTCGCTCCGATAGCCGCCGCAGCCCTCAACTTTCCGCGGTATACGCGCCAAATCGAGGAATGCTGCATTAGATTCCCAGTTCCAATAGCAGCTCTTCAAGCTCTGGTGGGGCTCAGGAAAAGGTGAGCGATAGCGGTGACAAATGAGCTAAAGGGGGAGTGTTTTTCAGAATAGGTTGGTCTTAAGAAGATCAATGACCTCATTACCCCGGCCGTTGAGTACCGCCTTCGTCATAAAAAGACTGAAGCCCATTACTTGGCCCATCTTAACCGACGGCGGCAGTATAAGTTCCTGGCGGTTGACTACAACTTCAAGGAGCGCTGGTCCTGGGTGGCTTAAGGCTTGGGCAAGCATGGGGCGGACTTGCTCAGGCACATTTGCCTTTAGTCCGAGGACACCTGCGGCTTCGGCCATTTTCGCGAAATCTGGGTTGTGAAGGTCCGTCGCAAAATCAAGGATGCCGGCCGCTTTCATTTCGAGTTCCACGAAACCCAGCGCACTATTGTCAAAGACAATCAACTTCACAGGCAAGTCGAGTTGTCGAAGCGACAGCAAGTCTCCCAGGAGCATTTCGAGTCCGCCGTCTCCAGACAGGGTAATCACTTGGCGATCCGGGTAAACAAGTTGTGCGCCAATCGCCTGCGGGAGCGCACTGGCCATTGACCCGTGAGAAAAAGATCCTAATAACCGGCGTTTACCGTTCATCGCGAGATAGCGCGCAGCCCAAATGGTAGGCGTGCCTACGTCGCAAGTAAAGATCGCATCCTTCGCCGCGAGTTCGTTGACCACTTTTGCGACATACTGTGGATGAATAGACTTTTCGCCTGGTTCACCGACTGCGAGGTCATCCAGCTCTTTGCGAGTTTTTTGATAGTGCTGAATCGAAACGGAAAGGTGCCGGTCATCCCTCTTTTCAGTGAGATTGGGGACAAGGGCGCGGAGAGTTGTTTTCACGTCACCCACCACCCCTAAATCTACCTTGGTTCGCCGGCCGATTTGTTCCCCGCGAATATCCACTTGAATAACCGTTGCTTTCTCCGGATAGAATTGCTGGTAAGGAAAATCGGTACCCAACATCAACAGTGTGTCGCAGTCCATCATGGCGCGATAGCCGGAAGAGAATCCGAGCAGACCCGTCATTCCTACGTCAAATGGATTGTCATACTCGATGAATTCCTTCCCGCGAAGCGCGTGCACGATAGGTGCTTTCAACTTCCCCGCTAGCTCCATCAATTCGGTGTGTGCACCCGCGCACCCAGCACCGCCAAGGATGGTGATCTTCCGCGACTCGTTAAGAATGCCAGCGATATTGGCAATCTCTTCATCAGAAGGTCGTATCGTCGTATTGATCTCCGGAAAGTGAAGGCGAGGCTTGGAATGGATTGCCTCGCGCAAGGCGACATCGCCGGGAAGCACGACGACCGCTACGCCTCGTTTTGCGAGTGCTGTTTGGATTGCGATCTCCAAGACACGCGGCATCTGCTCCGCTTGGGAAACGAGTTCGCAGTAGTGACTACATTCACGGAAAATGCTTTCTGGGTGAGTCTCCTGGAAATATTGGCTGCCGATTTCATAACTCGGAATGTGCGCTGCAATGGCGAGGACCGGTACACGGCTACGGTTCGCATCATACAATCCATTGATTAAATGCAGGTTCCCGGGGCCGCAGCTCCCCGCACACACCGCTAGGCTCCCCGTCAAATGCGCCTCCGCTCCAGCAGCAAATGCGGCCGTTTCTTCGTGCCGGACATGAATCCATTTGATGGTCCCATCGGCACGAATTGCGTCCGTGATCCCATTGAGAGAGTCACCCGCAAGACCGTAAACTCTCTTTACCCCTGCCCCCAAAAGAGTATCGACGAGGAGTTGCGCGAGATTCTTCTTAGCCATTGCTGCTACCCTCGTAGGAGTCAAGCGCCATGATCGGGAGCCAGCCAGGAATCCTGGTGCTTTTATGCATTATGCCTAGACATGAATTCCTCATCTTTAACTATTGGTGCTGTGCGGAGCTGGCACGCTCTTGCCCAGAGCAGTCGCCAGAGCGATTTGGTGGTCTTGTTCGTCGATCAAGATCTCGCGAATCTGTTCGCCCATGGCATATTCAGCCAACTCCTCGCATTGGCGAACCCGCTCGCGATAATTCCGAATAGTTTCAGTTTCGTTTTCGAGATCGAACTGCAACATCTCGTTGGCTTTTTCTGATGTCCGGACGGTTTTGGGTTCAACCGTTGGCATACCCCCAAGATAATCGATCTGCTTAGCAATGATGAGTGCGTGGCTCAGTTCTTGTGCCGCGTGCTTCTCAAGTTCCCCTGCGATGTTCATGAACTCAGCACCCTTCAAGACCTGTGAATAGACGACGTATGTGATGATCGCCTGGTATTCACGCGCCAAGTCTTGATTCAACAACTCGATAAGCTCGGAACGAGAGACCTTCTTAACGCCTCCAATAACCGTTTCGTCTTTCAAGGGCTTTCCTCCAGGATAGAGTGTTGGGATTGATGCTTTTTTGAGACTGATATTCCGGTTCTTTGCGTGTACTACCGGAGTAACCCTAACTGTAACAAGAGTATCAGATATAAGGCTGTGAAAAAAAGGACAGCCCAGCTCAGCTACCTCCGCAGGCATGTGAACGACGGTTAAGAACGTTCAGCTCGACCGCGGGCAGGTTCGACCGAGTGTGCTGCGCAGTGAGCTCTCTGATAGCCTGTCCACGAACGACTCGGTATTTTGACAGAAGCGCAGTTTTGTATCCTTCCTGTTCTAGATTGAACTGTATCGCTTTGGTCTGAATGTCATCATTACCACCTGCCGCGTTGTTCGGCGATGCAATCACGATTGACCAGTATCCTGGGCAGAGGAGAAGTGTTACGAAACACTTGTATTTACTTGAGGCGAAGCAACAACACCAGATGAGGAATCAATTTAACGTACGATGCCGGAAGGCACAGGTGGGTCGATGAGTAAAGGAAAGTTATCAAAACAGGAATTTAAAGCGGGGCTGCGCAAGCTCGATGGCTGGAACGTGGTGAAAGGAAATCTGCACCACGAATTCGAATTCCAGGATTTCACGCAGGCATTCGCGTTCATGCAGCGAGTCGCGCTTGCGGCCGACAAAATGAATCATCACCCGAACTGGTCTAACGCGTATAACAAGGTCATTATAGATTTATCAGCGCATAGTGCCGGCGGCTTAACGAAGGACGACTTCGAACTAGCCCGTAAAATCCAGAAAATCCACGGGCAGTAATAGGCGTCGCAGTTCACGTAAAATCATCGCCAGTTTGAAATAGTGGGGCGCCAGTGGGGCCAAGTCCCGTGAAGCCCTTATCGGAATGTCGGATTCCGCCGACTGAACCACGCCGTCGATTAAACGATTTGGAAAGCGATTTGGTCGCTGAGGCGGAGTTCACGATCAGGCCGCGCGTGAGTCTGATTGCACCTGACTGAATTGTCCTACGCTGAATTGATAGTGTCGGACTGAAAAAGATCTGAAAAATGAGGGAAAAAACCACTCTGTGAGCGGATCGGGCCGATATTGTGATTAGTTCATGTGAAAAAACCAAGCTTGTGACTTTTTGCTTAGATCACTTTTGATATTCAGTTCTGCAAACCATGCTGGCCGCGCCGTTTTTTCCAAGGGTGAATGAGGGCACCCCGGCGTTCTAACCGTCCTGCGCAAATCTAAATATTTCCAGAACCTGAAAACGAGACCTGCTGAGCCTTTCAGGTTCCCACATCCTGATAAGTCCGTTTATCAGGCGCTATCCGGATCGGGTACGGAACTTGAACATTTTTGACTCGACGCAGTACCCCGGTAGGACCATATGTTCGCCGTACCGAGGACATCACGAATCGAATCTGGGGATCAGGAACCAATTATGCGCGAAGGGTAGCGTCTCCAGCATCGGAGCGCTGGTCTGTCGATAGTCAGTTTTGTCTCGACCTATGCGTAGGTCGGCATCTGAGGCCAACCGGGGGGCGAGTCCTCAAAGTCCTGCTGCCGCCCATATGGCGTCGTGTCGAGGAGGCGATAAGCGTCCGTGAGCGATTCGGTGCCGCGCGCGAACGCCGAGTACGTGTGGAAAATGTCGTCGTCGAGCCGGAAGAAGACGCTTAGGCCGTGCTCCTCACCCTCCATAAGGACCGGGTGGCCCACCGCTGCTGCCATCTCAACCTTGTTCCGATAGTTGTATTCGGCGGGCGCGACCTTCGGGTCGAGCGTCACGTGAAAATCGTAATTGAAATCGCTACCAAACGAGGAAAACCACGCGATGCTCCATCCTTTTTGCGCTTTATAGGCATCGAGCTTGGCCAGCGGGGCCCGAGAAACCACCACGAACGTCGTGTCGCGTTTCTTTAATAACGACAAATCGCCCAAAGCGTCTACCAAACCCGTGCAGCCTGTGCACCCCTTGTCCCATGTTGGGTCGAACATGAAGTGATAGACGATGAGTTGGGGGGCGGCCCTCGAAGAGGTCCTTGAGAGTTTGTCTCCCATTCGGGCCTTCGAAGAAATAGTCCTTTTCGATCTTCACCATGGGAAGCCGACGCCGTTCGGCATTCACGCGGTCGCAGTGCTTGGTGAGTTCCTTTTCATGCGCCAGAAGTTCATTCCGCTCGGCGAGCCACTGGTTTCGCGAAACGATGCGCGGATGTGGAATTAAGCTTGTCGTCATCTGCGGTCTTCTCCATTGGTCCCGTTTATTGCTCTGGGAGTCCGGAACACTGCCCTAGCTATTTGGCTAATATGAATTGTGGCTATCAAGGCCTAGGCCGACTGTCTCAGGCCGAGTCGGGTGGCGGTTTCGTTAATTGTGGCGGTTACTTCTTTGGTTCGGCTGTCACGGTAACCTCGACGTGAGCACCCTTTTTGAGCTTCACATCATCGCCATGTTCATCTGTTAGAAGCTATTTCAAAACCCTCCGTAACACGATCATGAAGCAAGCGATATGAAAAAATCCGTGATAGATCGTCAGCGAGCGGTCGTGGCGCACGGTCAATCGCCGGTAGTTGCCCAGCCAGGCGAACGTGCGCTCGACGATCCAGCGCCGCTTGTAGCGCCGCAGTGCTCGACCATCTTGCGTCGGCGGCTTGCGCCGACCTTTGCGATGCGGGACGATCGGTTCGATCCCCCGGCGACGCAGTTGTTGGCGCAGCCCGTCGCTATCGTAACCGCGATCCATAATCACGCGCTCGGGTTTTTGCCGCGGTCTTCCCGGGTGATGCGGCCGTCTTACGCGGATCGCGGCGAGCGTCGTCGCCGCGAGCTTGACCTCCGCCGGGGATGCAGAGTGAAGGTGGTCTGCCAGAGGAACACCCTGGCCGTCGACCACCACCATCCACTTCGTCCCCTTACCCCGCTTGGTTTTTCCGACGGCGTCGCCCCTTTTTTTGCTGGAGCGAAACTGCCGTCCAGGAACGATTCACTCCATTTCAGTTGCTGCCGTTCGTTCAGCTCGCTGAGAAACACGCGCCAGATTTCCAGCCAAACTTCTTGCTCCTCCCAGTCTCGCAAGCGCCGCCAGCAAGTCGCCGGTGAGGGGAACTCGTCGGGCAAATCGCACCAGCGAGCCCCGCTGCGCAGAATCCACAAAATCCCCTCCAACACTTTGCGGTTGTCCTGCGGGGGACGTCCGCCCTTCGGACGTTTGGGGCGTTTCGGGAGCAAGGGCCGGATCTTTTCCCACTGGGCGTCGGTCAACAGCCGACCGTATCGCGCCATCGATCCTCCCCCTGGCGCTGCCAACTCGTCTTATCGCGCACTTTGGGAAGGACAACTACTGTAAAATTAAAGCCCTGTACCCGGTTTTGAAACAGCCTCTAGTGTATTTTCAATGCGGAGATCTCGATGTCGTTGGTCGGCCCCGTCAATAGCAATCTGTGCTTTTTCTGGCTGGCTCGGACGTGGAGACGGGATAATTTTCTTGACGGTTCCGGGCATGGTGGTACTCGGGTGTTCTGGAATTCGCGCAGTATCTAATTTCAGTTCCGCTATTCTTGCGGACCTGGCCATGCGTGGCTTCGCCATTTCCTTCTTGACGCTGGCACGTGTCGAGTTGCCGGATTCTTTCTTACTTGTCTTATGCAACATATACCCACCATGACGCCGAGATAGAGGCGGCGCAGTCCCATCCTGCACGGTTGCGAATGTTCGTCCTGAAGTTTCCTTAGACTCGCTTTACGATATAAATAATCAAGCAAATAATCACCAACGTACCGATTATTCCGTATCCGAACATCGTTGTCTCCTAACCGTTGTCTAGCGGCTTTCAATGGAATGTGGTGGGAAGGGCAGCTTCCAGGCGGTCAAACTGCAAAGGCCCACCCGGACTACCGTGTGCAGTCACCCCGAGAAGGGCATGACCGCCACGTTCCATTAAATCCAACACAATCATGACGATATTCAGGATGAATGTCTGTGCTGTTATGAACATTTAAGAATGGCGTCGTTCTCTATAGTGAAGTAGAGGAAGATTACAATGAATTTTCGAAGAGTTCGCTGGCCACTAGCATTGATTTCAATGGGAGCTTTTGCGGTGCCGCTGGACATTGGAGCATCTGATATGAGTGCAGCGGGCATACAAGGCTCGCTGCAACCCGGCAACCCGACTCCTAACGATCCCAACAACCCCAACAATCCGCCGAACAACCCCAATGGGCCGAACCCTCCGGGGAGCAATAATCCAGACAAACCCAACCTTCCGAAGAAGCCTAAAAATCCCAATGATCGTAAAGCGCCGCCAAAGAGTCCGCCGAGCGGTCCCAACAATCCGAATCCCCCAAGCGGGCCGAACAGCCCAAATCCGCCAAGCGGACCGAACAACCCCAATCCCCCGAGCGGCCCAGCACCCACCGCGCCATCAGGGCCGGGCAGTACTGGCGGAACAGGTGGAACGGGCGGCGGAACTCGATAGGAAAGCTTGGGCCACATTCCGATATTCCCGTTTCTCGGGACTTGGCCTGAGAGGGAGATGCTATCGCCGACCACACTGGATTCACTTCCTCGCCGTGGGAACCTTCTGCTTCAACTCTTCAAACCAGTTCAGCACCACGATGATTTGCGTCGGGGGCTGTCCTGGCTCCACGGGCTGCATCGCCAGGAACCGCTGAGCGTCGCGCGAAACATCGCCCGCAGGACCCTGGTAGAGCATTCTGGGCTTACCGGCGCTAAACGTCGGCGAGGTAGTCACGTCTACCACCATGATTGTGTCGCCATTGCGATAGAAGAGCTCCCGGCTATTCGGATTCCATTGCGGGAGCGTACCCCATCAGTCGAAACCTGCCATTTACCGCCGCGCCCGGGATAGGGTTGCACGTACACCTGCGCCCCTCCGGACTCTTCCGAGATGTAGGCCAGCCAACGCCCGTCGGGGGAAAACTGCGGCGAAGTTGAAATCGACGGTGTTTGAAGGAACGGCTGCGCCTTGTGGTCGCACCTAGAGGCAAGATCCAAATGTCATGACTACCTTTCGCAAAGGCCAGCACCTTTCCGTCGAGCGACCAGGAATAGGGCGTGTCGCTATTGTCGCTCGTTGTCAACCGCTCCTCCGCGCCGCTGCCGTCGGCTGGCCTCCAGTACAAATTCCAGATCCCTGCTTTGTTGCTCCGATAGACGACGCGCCGTCCATCTGGCGTCCAGAGGGGGTTGCTGCTGCTGCTGCTCTGCTCAGATGTGAGCTGAGTCAGCGAACCTCGCGTGAGATCGTAAATCCAAAGCACGCTTGTACTCGACGTGATGCTGACGGCTACATGCTGCCCATCGGGAGACAAGGCAGCATTACTATAGGTCCGCGCAGCAGCCGCAAGCGGTTCGATCTTTCCTCCCCTGTCAACCCAAACCAGGCGTTGCTCAAACTGGTGGGCACCGAGGGCGGGGACGTACGCCAGTACGCCCGTCGTAGAAACTGCGTATGCTGCGCCAGTGGTACCGTTGTTCTGCAGGACTCCATCGGCCACAGTTACCGGTGCGTTGCCCTTAACCTCAATGTGAGCCAGATCGAATGGCACGGCCAGGAGCGCTCCGGCCCGGTAGTAAACCAGATGCCCAAAGGGGAGGAAGCGGCCGGTATGTCCGCCACGAATCAGGACGCGGCGTTCGCCGGTATCCAACCGAAGCACTTCGATTCGGCTTTCATCCCATCCGAAACCATCGAGAGCAGTGAACAGGACGTCTTTGCCCCCCGGCAGGATTTGCGGGTAGCGGTGGCTGTATTCACCCTTGGCGAAGTCGGGAGTGGTGAGGATCTTCGGCTTGCCGCCAGCGGCGGAGACTCCCAAAAGATGGACGCCGTCGGAGAAGACAATAGTGTCGTCTGTTCCCCAACTAGCTCCGCCAACCCCGGACTCACACACACTGAGCGGCGCTCCGCCGGCGACCGGAGCCTTTTTCATTTTGCCTTGAGCAAAGAAACCGATCCATTGGCCATCCGGAGAGAAAAACAGGCTGAAACTACCCTCTGTGCCGGGAATTGCTTTGGCCTCGGGCGCATTCAGCGCTCGCACATGAAGCTGTGAGACTCCTTCGTGGATCCCGATGTACGCGAGCGTGGTCCCATCGGCAGACACAGCCACATTAAGATTGACGGTCTGCAGCCGGTTGCCTGGCGGCAGGCCGACTTGCACGTGCGCAGAATTTTGTGGCGGGGACGGCAGTGCAGGCTTCAGCATCCAGGCAAGAATGCCGACGACAACCATCAACAT
Source organism: uncultured Acidobacteriota bacterium (assembly GCA_963813185.1). GTDB lineage: Bacteria > Acidobacteriota > Terriglobia > Acidiferrales > UBA7541 > Palsa-360. The sequence continues at coordinate 1,126,210 of CAWEYA010000008.1, read as the reverse complement.
TGCCGCAACCGGCGCGGCGAGGCTCAACGGAATCGAGCGCTGCCAGCTCTTCTCCGGCGCGGCGGCACCCGTAGCAGCACTCGGGTTCGCAACCTCGTCCTCAATTTCGATCCGCACGCCGGCCGCATCCGGCAAACGCTGACGTTTGTCTTTCCGCAAGCATCGCCGCAACAGCGTGTGGATACTTGGCGGCGTGCTCTCGGGCAACCGGTTCCAGTCCGGTTCCATCTTTACAACCGCCGCCAGAATCTCCGTTACGTCTTCGCCTTCGAATGCCGGGCGCCCGCAGAGCAACTCATACAAAACACAACCGAAAGCCCAGATGTCGGTTCGCTTGTCGACTGATTTTCCCCGCGCCTGCTCCGGCGACATGTATGCTGCAGTCCCTAGAATTACTCCCTGCATCGTCGCTGCTCTGCTCAGCGTTGGTGAATTGCCCATGTCTATGTTCGTCGCGTCGCCCTCGAACGCTTTCGCCAATCCAAAGTCCAATACCTTTACCTTGCCTTCGGGCGTAACCTTCAAATTCGCCGGTTTCAAATCGCGATGAATGATTCCTTTCTCGTGAGCAGCTTCCAGTGCCTCTGCGATCTGCTTCGCGATGGCCAACGCTTCTTCGATGGGAACCGCGCCTTCTCGTTCGACTCGCTCCGCCAGCGTCTCACCCGAGACCAACTCCATGACCAGATAACTCGTCCTACGAGATTGTTCGAGTCCGTAAATTGTTGCGATGTTTGGATGGTTCAGAGCGGCCAACATCTTCGCATCGCGTTGGAAACGAGTCAGTCGTTCGGCGTCATGCGCAAACGCCTCGGGCAAAACTTTGATCGCCACGTCGCGCCCAAGCTTGGTGTCGTGCGCTTGATACACTTCGCCCATGCCGCCAGCCGAAGCGCGCCGCCTTGGATGGCATCGTTAGGAAATCAGAGCAGAGTGTTCTTGACGCGGGTGTGCACCAAAACGTGCACCAAGTCTCGCAAGCTAAATCGGACACGCCCGCTAAACTACTGAATTAATTGGTGAGCCTGGGTAGACTTGAACTACCGACCTTCCCGATCCGATCGGGACGCTCTAGCTAATTCTTCGACATAGGTGTGGGTTTTCATTCTTTTCACGTTTCGTTCCCGTTGTGCGGCTTCGCTCCGCGTAGGATACTCCTCCGAATAGAAAAGCTCCCACGGTCCTCGATTTTTGATTGACACGGTCCGATTGTTATTATGCTGGAAGACTCGCCGGGTCAGATTTTCGGTGTGGCCCGTATAGAAGCGGCCTGTGGTACGGCTTCGCAAGACATAAAAGTAATATGCCATCACCAGTGAAATTGGTGGGCCTGGGTAGACTTGAACTACCGACCTCGCCCTTATCAGGGGCGCGCTCTAGCCACCTGAGCTACAGGCCCAACGGGGATACCACCGCTAAACAGTTCCAAGCATGATAGCGGTCTGGCGCGGAATGGGTCAAGTAGAGAGCGGCCGGCGAGAAAAGAATTAGGCTCGCTAAAGGCCCAGGCAACTTGAAGCGGACCGCGTCTGATTTCCACAATCTGGCCGGAGGCCGCAAGGTGTATATTTCCGGGCAGCCGAAAGTCCAAACGGGAAATTCAGAACGCCGCGGGTCCATGCCGTATCTTCAGGAGGCGATGCATGAAAGCAAGAATGCGCGTGGTTGCAATAGCTCTGGCACTCACCTTTCTCGCAGTGTTTTCGTTTGAAGCGCAAGCGGGGAGGCAGGGAGGAGGCGGGACGCGGTCCAGTGGCCCCGTTATCACCGGCAAGGTTTACGCGTTCGAGAAGATTGCGGAGGGCGTGTATTACTCCACTTCCAATAGTTTGATGGCCACGGGTGGAAATCACACGATCATTGTCGGGGATCACGACGTGTTCCTCGTAGACGCCGGGGCTACGGCTGCCGCCGGGCGAGCCCTCCTGGAGGATATGAAGCTGATCACGAACAAGCCCGTGCGATGGGTGGTCAACACACATTTTCATTGGGATCACACCAACGCGAATTCCATCTTCGGGCCGGAGGTTCAAATCATCGGGCACGAATACGTCCGGCACGCCATCGCGGATCTCGACATCATCCATCGCGAGCCCTTCAAGTCGGCCCTGGCGAACATGCCGATGCAAGTCGATGCGCTCAAGAAACAAATTGCCGACGAGAAAGATCCTGCTAAGCGGACCACGCTGGAGAAGCAGCTCGCGGCAAAGCAGGCGGACTGGGAAGAATTCAAGATGCTGAAGCCCACCCCGCCCACCATGACGTATTCCTCGAGAATGACGCTCTATCAGGGTCAGCGCGAAATTCAACTGCTCTTTCTTGGGCGGGGGCATACGCAGGGCGACACGATTGTCTATCTGCCCAAAGAACGAATCGCATGCAGCGGGGACATGATGGAAACTCAACCTGCTTACATGGGCGATGCGATGTTCGATGAGTGGATTAAGACGCTGGACGCGCTCAAAGAGCTGGATTTCGCCACCGATCTGCCCGGACATGGCGTGCCGTTCCACGAAAAGTCCCTGATCACCGCCTATCAAGGCTACCTGAAGGATTTCATGTCACAGGTGACCGAACTTCGCAAACAGGGGCTCACCGCCGATGAGGCGGCGCAAAAGATCGACATGACATCGCACAGCGGAGATTTCCCGCAAATCAAGGGACCGGGCGCCGAAGTGAGAGGAGTACGGCGGATGTACGAGTGGATGGATGAACGCGGGCACTGAACAATAAAGGACACACCTGTTCCTCGCCTGGCTTGCCGCCATATCCCCGATAAGGTAAGATTGTCTTACCATGCGGGCGAAAGTTTCCACCAAGGGGCAAGTGGTTCTGCCCAGCCCGATCCGGCGCAGGCTCGGCCTTCAGCCGGGTGATTCCCTCGATGCCGAAATGGAAGGCGAGCGCATCATTCTGACCCCGCGGAGCCCGCGGCGTGGAAGCGCGCGGATCGTCAAGGATCATGTCACCGGGTTGCCTGTTCTTACGGCCGGCACGGATGCGGCCAGGCTGACGAGTGAACAAGTTCGCGAAATTCTGGCCGATTTTCCATGAGGTATCTTCTGGATGTGAATTCACTTCTGGCGCTGGGCGTGCTTCACCACGAATTCCACGGGCGCGTCGCGGCGTGGGTCGCACGCCAGGCCAAAAAGGGGATCCCGGACTTGGCTACCTGCTCGATCACGGAACTGGGATTTGTCCGGGTGTTAAGTCAGGCTCAGCAATACCGGTTCTCGGTGATTCAGGCGCGCGAATTATTACTTCTGCTCAAAGCCAGCGAATCCATTCACTGCGCGTTCATTCCGGACGGGCATGGCATCTCGCATCTTCCAAAGTGGGTCAAAAGTCCAAAGCAGACGACTGACGGTCATCTTATGGAACTGGCGAGAGCCAATGGCGCTCAGCTTACTACGCTCGATGGGAAAATTCCCGGAAGTTTTTTGATTCCTCAAAGCCGCTAGGCGGCGCCGTTGACCTTGGTTGTTGAGGTCTTTCAAACAAAAGGGCGCGCTTAGGGCCTCTATTGCTTTTCCAAGACCTGCACGTTCTCGACAAAGCCCGCATCGGCGCTGCCCATGGCGTGTATGGTCAAGGTCTTGCCGCCATTGGAAACCTTGAACGTGGTGGTCTCGATTGCTTTGCCGGCCTTCGTAAATTTGGCTTCGTAGGTGTTGGCGTCGATTTTCTTGGTGGAAATCATGTCCGCATGATTAGGGATCGCTCCCATCACTGGCGACTCTTTGCCGTCACCCTTGACCGAATAGCCGTAGGAGAGTGGCTTACCTGTGGCGCCGACCCCATTGACCATCACCATTCCCGAGGCGTCCCAGGTCCGCGTCTGGCTTTGCGGCGGCGGTCCCGGATTAAATTTTGAACTTGCGAGATTCAATTTCCAGGTGCCCACAAAGGGATTGCTTTGAGCCAGCAACACACTTCCGGCGGCAAGCACGAAAACCAGGGCCGCAAGTAGACTAATCCGTCGCTTCATTGAGCGTCCTCCTCACAAAAATTTCCGTACCGGCTGAGCGGAAATGAAACAATATGGAGGAGATTACGCCGTGCCGCCTTTAGGAGTCAAGCTAAGCGCAGCCTCCCGCACTTGAGGCCAAGCGGGTCGCTGGCGTATCATTCCTTCGCGCCGGCGGGGGACGACGGCGCACAACGTCATGATCACACGCAAAATTGGCGAGGGCGGCCGGTGGCTGCTCGAAAAGATTGTGGATGTGGTCGCCTCGACAGGAATCAATCCGAACCTGCTGACCTTTTTCGGCCTTTTGGTAAACTGTTGGGCGGCCTTCCTGTTCGCCATCGGGAGATTCCGTTCCGCGGCCCTGGTAATTTTTTTTGCCGCGTTTCTGGATATGCTTGACGGCCAAGTGGCGCGTCGCGAGAAACGCGTGACCGCGTTCGGCGCTTTTTTCGATTCCACGCTGGACCGCTACTCGGACATGGCGCTGTACATTGGTTTGCTGGTGTACTACGCCGTGGCCGAGCGGACCTCCTACGTCATTCTTTCGGCGGTGGCGACGGCCGGATCGGTGATGGTCAGCTATTCGCGCGCGCGCGCCGAATCCTTGATCCCTCTTTGCAAAGTAGGCTTCATGGAGCGTCCCGAGCGCATGGTCCTGCTGATCATCGGCGGATTGTTCAACCGCATGGCCCCGGCGCTCTGGGTCATCGCGATCGTCGCAACGCTTACCGTCATCCACCGGATTCTCCATACCTGGCAGGAAACCAAGGCCGGCCGCACGCTCCCCGGAATCCGCCTCTCGCTGTAACTACTCGCGAGCTGATTGTGTTGAATCCGTCCCTCCTGTCGCTCTTTGAAATTGACAGGTGCGGGACAATGTAGCTACAATCATGCTGAGGTAGCTACATGAAAACTGTCGGCAGCCGCGAACTCAAGAATCGTCTTGGTCGGTACTTGAAATTGGTCGGCAAGGGCGAAACACTCATCGTTACAGACCGGGGTAAACCAGTGGCGCGAATAGTTCCTACTGACTCGAATGAGGGAGAAAGCAGAAGTGTGGATGAGGTGCTAAAGCAGATGGAAGCCGAGGGACACTTGCGCCTGGGAACGCGCCCGTTCAAACGGTTCAAACCCATTCGATTAAAGGGCAAGCCATTATCAAAAATTATCCTTGAAGATCGCGACTGATGCTTTACTTGGATGCATCAGCTCTCGTCAAGAGGTACTCCTCTGAAAAGGGCAGCAAAGCCGTTGTAGCTCGATTCGATCGCGATGAAAGGATATTTACATCTAGACTAAGCTTCGCCGAGGTACACTCGTCACTGGGTAGGAAATTCCGGGCAGCACAATTGAACTCTCAGGACCTCGCTAGAGTCCGCGAAGAATTTGAAAGCGATTGGCTATTCAGCTTAAGTGTCCTGGATTTGGACGTCGGCACCATGTCGGCGATAAGCCAACTTGTTGAGCAGTACGACCTAAAAGCCGGAGATGCCATCCACCTCTCAGCCGCATTTTGGCTGAGAGACACAATTCGGTTGGGGAGATTTCGCGGTAGGGCGGGAGAATCATTCGAATTTGGTGTCGCTGATAAACGATTGGCAAGGATTGCTCGAATGTGCGATCTACAGGTCTTTGATCCCGAGGCTCAAGACTGATGTAGTGTTTGTACGGTTCGCTCCCCGCTGAGGGCTTCGTTGATCGGTCCCGCAACGATCGTATGGACGCGGTCGCGCAGCGCGGCGAAATCTTCCTTCCGCAGATCCTTCGTTTCAATCACATCGTGCAGGTACACCGTCACAGTTCCCGGCCGGATCAGCCAGCTTGTCTTCTTGTTGAATTCAAACGAACCGACGATGCTGACGGGAACAATGGGCGTTCCGAATTGCAACGCCATGCGGAACACTCCGCCCTTGAAGGCCCCGACTCGCCCGTCCCTCGTTCGTTGTCCTTCGGGGAACACGGCGAGGCTTACTCCGGAATCGAGCGCCGCGCGAGTCAGGCGCCACATGCGTTTGAGTTCAGAAGGCCGGTTGACATCCGGCACAGGAACATTGCCGAAGCGTTTCATCATCCAGCCGTACACGGGAATCCGAAAGTGCGATTCGAGTTCCAATCCCCGGAAAAATTGCGGGACCGTGGCGTACAGGACGAACGGATCGAACAGGTTGACGTGATTGATGAGAAGAAAACAGGTCCGCTCGGGGTCAAAACCCGGCGCGCGCCGCACGACGAGCTTGGCGCCTGCAAGCTTCATGGTCACGCGGCAGAGCATGCGTTGTGCTCCGTCATTTCTGCGAGGATCGATGATGGAGCCTAGGAACAGGAGGAAGCTGCACACGGGAAAGAAAAAAACGGCGGAGAGCAGCCAATGATAAGTGCTCCGCGCGATGGCCCACGCGCGGCGGAAACCTTGCTCGCCGGCGGTCTCTGCCGTCGCGGGCGCGGGAATCGGTTGTTCGCTTTCCCCGTTCATACCATCACATCGAGCGTGCCGGGCAGAACTTCCAGCGATTCGGCTTCGAGCGTGAGCACTTCCCCATCCACGACCACGTCGACCGGATTCTTCAAATCGAATTCAATCCGCGCCGCCGTGCGCCGAGAAGCCATTCGGTGCCGGATGTGCGCGCCGGTAAACAGCGTCGGCAGATTTCGCAACAGGCCCAGGCGGCCGATCGGTCCCCAGTGAACATATTCAATCGTGCCGCTGTCAATGGAGGCTTGCGGCGCGATCATCATTTTACCGCCGGTGTACTTGCTATTGCTAAAGGCAACGAACAGGCAGCGCCGGTCGTCGCGCTCGCCATCCGCGCGCAGCGGAAACGGTCGGCGGCGCAGCCGCGCCAGGGAAACGAGCACTCCGGCGAGATAGCCGGGCTCGCCCAGAAATTTCAGCCGGCGATTGGTCAAGGTCGCGACGTCCGCGGCGAAACCCATGTTCAGCGTATTGATGTAATAAATCGAGCCGCCCGAATGGTCCAGGCGGATGACGTCACAGGGCCGCGCGCGACGTTCGAGGATGGCCTTGATTCCAAATTCCGCGAGGTCCGTCCCGTTTTCTACGAAGTCTCGAAGAAAAGAATTTCCGGTTCCGAGAGGAAGAAATCCGAGGGAGGCGCGTCCTTCCGTGGCTGCGCCCGGAAAAAGTCCGTTGACGATTTCGAAGCTTGTGCCGTCGCCTCCCACGGCGATGAATTTCCGATAGCCCTCGGCGTACGCGCCGCACGCGAGCACGGTGGCCTCCCCGGGAGAGCGCGTTTCGCGCACCTCAAGGCCTAGGCCCGCCGCGCGGAGCCAGTCCAGCGCGCGCGCGGCCAGCTTTCCGCAGCGCCCGCCGCCGGCTGCCGGATTCACGATCGTGAAATACCCTTCGTTCACAGGGTGACCACCGCACTGCGCTCGAATTGCTTGCCGATCTGGCTGGCAAGGATGACGCGTCTGACTTTCATCGCGGCATTGCGAGGGAAATCCTGATCCCACACCAGGAAACCTGAGACGCGCTTGTAGTTCAGCAGTTGCATATTGCGCCGCGAAAGTTCGTTGCGCAGCGAATCATTTACAGTGTGTCCCGGTTCAAGATGAAGCACCAGCACGAGTTGCTCGCCGGTCATAGTGTGCTGCGGCCAGATGTAGTTCGCTGCGAACACGCCGAACTCTTTAACTGCAATGCCCTCGAAATTATTTTCGATGTCTTCCGGATAAATGTTCTTTCCTTCGGCGGTGACGATCATGTTTTTCTTGCGTCCAAAAAGCTGTAAGTGGCCTGTCGCGTCGACCCGGCCGAGGTCGCCAGTCATGAGCCAGCCATCGACTATGGTTTCCGCCGTCATTTCCGGATCATCCAGATACTCGGACATCACGGTCTTGCTGCGCGCGGCCACTTCGCCGATTCCGTCCGCGTCCGGCGCCACGATGCGGATTTCCATCCCCCACACGGGTTTGCCGACAGTGTCAGGTCGAAAGGGCCGCTGATCATTCAGTGTGATGGCGGTGCACGCCTCCGTGCAACCGTAGCCGTTATAAATGGGGATGCCGATATCATGAAAAAATTCAATCGTCGCGGGTTCGGTAAATGCTCCGCCAACGAGTAACGCTCTTAATCCGCCGCCAAAAGCCTTATGAACGTCCTTCAACAGCGCGCGGCTCAGGCCGGGGCGCGGCCGCCCGCGCGTGAGCGCGCGATTTACCGCCATCAGCGCATCGAGCATTTTGCGTTTGGCAGCCGGAAGCGCCGCGAATTTCTCGCGCAAGCCGCGCTGCAGATTTTTCAAGATCAGCGGCACCACCGCCATGTAAGTGATCTTATATTTCGTGAAGGCTTCGCGGATAAATTCCGGCCGCAACGTGCGCAAATGAATGACGGTCCCGCCGCCCGTGAACGGCATAAGGAAGCCGCCCATGAAATCAATCGCGTGATTGGTGGGAATGATGCTCAAATACCTCATGCCGGGCGAAAACGGAAAAACCGGCGTCACTGCGGCGCACTGTTCGAGATAGTTGTCATGCGTCAGCACGCAACCCCTGGGGTGGCCTCCTGTGCCGGACGAATAGACGATGCAGGCCGTGTCCGTTTGCTTGCGCGGCCGGAATACCGCCGCTCGCGCCCCGCGAAATTCCTCCCAGCGCACGCCGCCCGCGAGATCCGCACTTGGCGGCGCTTCACTCATGATTACCGTCCGTAGTTTGTGTGCGCGAAACGCGGGCGCTTGCATGATCGCCCGCCACAGCGGGTATTCGACGAATAGAATTTGTGCTTTGGAATGCGCGAGCAACTGAAGATGTTCGCCCGCGGAGAGCTTGTAATCCAGCGGAACAAGCACGCCTCCCGCGAAAAACACGGCATACGCGGATATCAGCCACTTGGGCTGATTGGTCATGATGATCGCGGCTCGGTCTCCCGCGGCAAACCCCGATTCTTCGAGGGCTGCCGCCACGGACTCGGCGGCCTCGCCAAACTGCCGGTAGGTGAGGCGAGAGCGCTCGTCGTCGCGGTCCGCTTCGATCAGGCAGACTTCCTCGGGCCAGCGCCCGAGCGCATCGCGAAGCGCCGCTCCCAGAGAATCGTATTTCGCCAAATCAAGCATCAGAATTGCCGCTGAGGCACGGAGACACAGAGACACAGAGAGAAGCAAGATTATATGAGGGATTCATCGGTGGAATCGTTTTATTGTGCGTGGTGTTCAGAGCCTTGCCTGGATGCGCGCCGCGAGAGTATGAAAGTCGCTGACACCTTGTACCTCGTAGTCCGGGAGTTCCACGCCAAAGTGATTTTCGAGGCGCGTGAGCAGTTCGAGCGCCTGCAGGCTGTCGATCCCCAGCTTCTTGTAGAAATCGTCGCCCGCTCGAAGCTCAGCGCGAGGAAATTTGAAATGAGTGGCGGCAAGGTTCAGGATTTCGTCGGTAGTCTGTTCGATCGTTTTCATGATTGGTTCCATTTTACAGGAAGATTCGGTCCGTCGCCTATTTGGCCGGATTTTTGTAGGACAGCCACTCTTGGCTGTCCCCTTTTCACCAAGGCAAATGTGCGATGGACAGCCAGGCGTGGCTGTCCTACAAGCCGGGTTCACGGCTGATGCGGGTACGGACCGGTATTTTCCATGAACTTGCGCAGGCCTTCCATGACCGCCGGCCGCGTAAAGAGCTCGCAGAATATGTCGATTTCGCGGCGCAATTCTTCCGCGGGCAGCGGCTTGATGAAGCGCTTCGCGGCTGCGGCGGCCGCGCGGTCGAATTTTACCGTCTGCGCGGCGGTCGAGCGCGCGAGCCTCAGAGCTTCGCCTTCCGCGGCCACCTGGCTCACGAGTCCCGCCGAAAGCGCCTTGTTGGCATTGATGCTCCGTCCGGTGAGCAACAGATCGCGCACCATGGCGTTGCCGATATCGCGCTTCAGCCGCGGAATCCCCCCGAAGCCGGGGATGAGTCCCAACCGCAATTCAGGAAAGCAGAATCGCGCCATCTTGTCCGCGATGATCAGATCGCACGCGAGCGCCAGCTCGAACCCGCCGCCGAAACATACGCCGTGAACGGCGGCGATGGTCGTCAGCGGCGAAGTGTCCAGCCGGTTGAGCACCGCATGAATTCTTTCAAGGAATTCGCGGATCCCCTTCGCGGCCGAAGATACTTCCATCTTCCGCGCCTGCTCATACAGTTCGCGCAGGTCCGCGCCGGCAGAGAAGCCCGCCTTCTGCTTGCTGTAAAAAATGATCGCGCTGGCCTTCGATTCGAGCGCCGGAAGTGAAGAGGCGAAGCGCTCCAGATCCTCGAGCATGGCGAGGCCAATTTCGTTGGCCGGTGGCCGATCGAGCGCCAGCTCGACAACACCGTCGGCCAGTCGCCACGAGAGCGTTTTTCCTTTGAATTCGTCCATTCGTTCAGCCTTCGCTGATTCGATACCTTGTCCAGTCCTGGATTCGATCTATCTGACGCAATTGAATTTGAGTTTGATGTTTAGGAGGTCCGACCTTCAGGTCGGACAAGCAGAGTCGCATAAAAGTGGCCTTTAGGCCCTGAAGCTTCAGGGGCTGAAGCCCGTGAATGCGCGAACGCCAATGTCGGGACTGAAGTCCGACCTCCAAAATCACATCTACTCTTGCTTTGCGTACATTCGTTCAATCTCCGCCGCAAAGCGCGCGGCGATCGTGTCGCGCCGCAACTTTCCGTTCGCGGTGAGCATGCCATTTTCGATGGTAAACAATTCTTGCGCGACGTGATACCTGCGAATCTTGCGGTAATGCGGTTGCGGCGCATTCACCCGCTCCAAATGGGTATCAATATCCGCGCCATTGGTCGCCCCTGTGATGATTGCTGCAAGAAAACTGCGGCCATTCCCTACAAGCATGACCTGTCGCGCCCCGGGGACCGCGCGGAATATTTCTTCCTCGATCGGCTCCGGCGCAATGTTGTGTCCGGAATTTAGGATGATGAGATTTTTCAGCCTTCCCGTGATGCGCCAATTCCCATTGGCATCCACGTCGCCCTGATCGCCGGTATGAAACCATCCATCGCGCAGCACCGCGGCCGTTTGCTCCGGGCGGCGCCAGTAACCGGCAAAAATATTCGGCCCGCGGACAATAATTTCGCTGTTTTCGCCAACTTTCATCTCAATGCCCGGAATGGCGGGGCCGACGCGGCCCGGCTCGACGTGTCGCGGGTCGTCCAAAGTGCATATGCCCGTGGTCTCGGTGAGGCCGTACCCTTGCAGCACTGGTATTCCGACCATCATGAAAAATAGCTGCGTTTCCCGGGCGAGCGGCGCGGAGCCGCAAATCATCGCGCGAAGATTCGGTCCCAGGCGTTTGCGGATGGAGGGGAAAATCACGAGGCCGGCGAGTCCCAACCAAAAAAAATCCCACGCCTTCGGCGTCTTCGCATCCAGCCGAAACCAGGCTGCCTCCGCGCGGTCAAAAATCTTCGCGATTGCCCCGCCGCGCTTGCGAAGATTGTCTTTGATGGCGGCGCGCATTCGTTCCAACAGCAACGGGACGTTGAGGAAGTAGTTTGGGGCAGCAGAGCGGATTTCGTCGGCGAGCCTGGCGAGGTCCGTCGAAAACGTCAGGACGCTCGTCCGCGACAGGCACGAGAGCAACAGAATCCACGATGCAGCGAAGCACAGCGGCGTGTAATGAAAAACCAGGTCTGGAACATCGCGAGGCCCCATCAATTGATCGAGGCGCGCCTTGGTGCAGGAAAGCATGTGATCGAGGTTGCCAACGGTCAGCATCACGCCTTTGGCTTCGCCGGAAGTTCCCGACGTGTACAAAATGGCGACCGTATCCTGCGCCGAAAGGACGACCGGTGCGGGAGGCATATTCGTTGTCGAAGCCGGACGTGAGCTGAAAATTTCGTCAAACAAGACAAATCGCTGCGCATCTGGCCACGCCGCCGAGATCGCATCGCGAAGCGCCGGATCGCTGCAGCAAACGAGGCCGGGCCCGGCGTCGCGCAGCATCGCCGCCAATTCTCCCGCGGCTTGGCGGGCGTACATCGGAACGGCGATGAGTCCTTCCGCAATAATCGCAAGATCGAGCGCGGTCCACTGGATGCTATTCGGAGCGACGAGCGCGCAGCGGTCGCCCCTTGCCAGTCCTGAAGCACGCAGGAAGGCGCGCGCGGCGGCGATTTGGCCGAGCAAGTCCGCGCCCGTCGCTGTTCGATCGCCTTCCGCACTAGCTTCAGCTAGAACCACCCGGTTTGCGGCTATCTGCAATCGCGAGAAAATATTTTCAAGGAAATTCATGGTGTTAAGTGGCGCGGGCTTCAGCCTGCGGGGGTTGGTTACGAGGACCTCGCACATTGGCTCAACCAACCCCCACAGGCGGAAGCCCGTGCCACAAAATTCTCGCACAACTGTGAGGCTAATCCCCCGCGGTGGCCGCCGCTGCGCCCTCGTACGTTTCGAGCAACCGCCCGAGATTTGGGCTGATCGGCGGCAGGTATTCTTCCCAGCTACGCACACCCGAGCGCACCGGGAATTCCGGGTATTGCTGATGAACCGCGCGCTCCAGGAATACCCCCATGCGGGCCATGGTTTTCAAATTGCGAACGACGGCCTGAGCGATGCCCTCCCGCACAGAATCGACTTCCGCAGCCAGGCGATCCATCACCCCGGCGAGTTTTTCTCCCAGATCACGATCTTCCACCGTCAGAAGTAAGTGTTCGTGGCCGCGCTCCCGAATCAGATTGCGAATGCGCTCGTCCATCGTGACTCCCGCCGAGGGCACCAGGGCGGGCATCGAAGTGACAATTGCGTGATAGCGCGAGGAAACCATCAGGCTGGACCAGCGCAAAATGCTCACGATCTGGTACATGTCGTAATCATCGGCGCTGAACACCGGCGCGCCGCCCAGTTGCGGGGCAAGTTCGTCACACGCTCTCGTATCCAGGCTTTCCATTGCGACGAGAATCAAAAAAACGCGATGCTTGCTGCGAAATGCTTTCACGCCCTGCGCCAGCGCTGCCAGATATTTCTTGTATGCCGCATCCACAGCGGAACCCGATTTGTGAAAATAAATCGTGCGGTAATGGCTTTTCTCGTATGCGCCAAAGCAGGCGTGCGCCACAAACTTCGGCGTGGATGGTGTCACCGGCCACCAGAACGGGTTGATCGGGCAAACCGTCAACACCGGAGTCTCACCGTCCCACCCTTTGTCGGCCAGCGCCCTGCGGCCGTATTCAGGCGGGCGCGGCTCGAAAGTCCATGCCGTGTCTGTTCCTGCTTCGCTCGCCACGCCCAGTTTGCTGAGGACTGCCTGCGATTCCTCGTTTCTCGTGATGATCAAGGAACGACGGCAATAGCGGGCGCACATCTTCTCGAGCATCGGGTTCATGTGGCCCGCTTCCGCGCCATAGCCGACCGATAATTTATTTTCAGCCGAAGCAATTCCCAGCGCGCCGATGAACATGGTAGTGAGCGCATCCGCGAATTTGCTCTTGAACATGGACCCTTCGCAGGCGATTACGCCGTGATGCGGCCTCACTTCGCGAAACAGAAACGGCGGGTAGATGTCCGGAAGGTGTATCTGGCGCGCATCGCCAAAATACCCGCGGCTCCAGTCCAGATTCTGGGACATCACGCTGAGGGCGAGATTTTCCTCGCCCAGAACGCGCCGAACCTGCCGCAGCATTTCCTCGACGCGAACGTCCGAGCCCGTATTGCGCGTGCCGTTGTAACCCGCAAAGAGGAGTTTCAGTTTTTCGCCGGGCTGCCAGGGACGTCCCGCGCCGAACTTCCAAAGCGCGCTGGAGAGTTCGATGTACGCGCTGGTCCAAGCTTCCAGAATGAAGTCCATCATGAGCGTGACTCCCGCGCGGCTCCCACGCCGGCCGCCGCTACGTCCTCGTGGACGAAACCGGCGGAGCCGGGCCATGGCCGGTAGGGATAGGAAAAGTGCTGGTCGCGGCTGAATCGCAGCAGCGGGTAGCAATACTTGGAAAACGGGTCCGGCGCGCGGCCCATTTCGGCGACAACCCGCGAATTATCAAACACCGTGTCCCATACGAGATACGGCATAAACACTTTCAGCAAAGAAGCGCTGCGGCCAGCCGGGCCCCGAGAATTCGATAGCCAGTTCAAGACAGCCGAAAAATTCCGCTCGAGCCCCGGCCAATACAGCGGCTCCATTTTTCCGGCTGCCTCGGCCAATGCGCGCGTGAGCTGGCCAAACCTTTCCGAACGCGTGCCCGAAGAGAGGTGGTAAATCTCATGAGCTGGGTTCGGTTTCTGGTGCAGCGCGACGACGGATTCGGCCACGTAATCCACCGCGACGATATCGATCCGGTCGGTGGAACGAAAAGGCAGAACCGGCAACCCCGCGAGGAACACAAACGCGCGGACCATATCGAACTGCGTAGTTTCCGCGCGCCGGCTGTCGCCGAGCACGATGCTCGGACGAAATACGGTTCGAGAAACGTCGGGGAGCAGTTCCCGCACCATGTGCTCGCAGAATTTTTTCGTGCGCGCATACGGGTCATAGTCGGAGCGGTTCCAATCGATGGAAGAGTCCTCGCCGACTACTTCGTGGCTGCGGTGCCCCGCGACCGCGACTGTGGAAACTTGGCTGAAGCGCCGCAGGCCGTGCGCATCGTGCGCGCGCCGCGCGAGCTGCGCGACTTCCAGAGTGCCGCGCAAATTCACGTTGAGGCAGCTTTTTTCGGATTTGCGATTGAGCGAAGCCGCGCAATGAATCACCGACTCCGTCGTCCCCACCAGGCGCGTGTATTCGGCCCTGTCCAGCCCGAATCGCGGCTCCGTGAGATCTCCGCGAAAAACGGAAATGCGCGTTTCCAGCGCTTCCTGGAGTTGAGGAAAATCCAGGTGCAATTGCAGCGCGCGCCATAGGCGTTCGTTCGCCTCCTGCTCCGTCTTGGCCCGCACCAGCAGATTTAAGCGGTCCATGTGCCGCTCCAGCAGGATGGAGGCGACGTGGGCGCCTATATAGCCGGTCGAACCGGTCAGAAAGATGGCCATGGATTATTTTTGGGTCCCCGCGCCTGACGCCGCCCCTGCACGGGGCAGATCTTCCGGGCGTTCCGCTCCGTTGCTGGCGTGCTGCAAGGAGAAAGCGCGGCGCGGACGTTCTTCCATCGGACGCCCTTCAATGAGCGGGTAAACCCACCGGCGCAGGGCCGGAATATGAATGTTAATCCAATAATCCCACCAGTCAACGGCGGAGGGATCGTAACCAAAGGCCGCTTGCTCTTCCGGGGGAAGCGCCGCCGAGAGCAGCTGCACATTCTGCGCTTCGAAGACCTGCTCGTTGTGCAAAATGAAGGGCTCATAGAGCTCGATCAGTTTTTCGACGCGCGCGAGGTCGCGCTCCTGCCGGGCCAACGGCGGTTTTTTCATCTGCAGCGCCGAAGCGGCGCGATTGATGCCCTTGACCACGGCCTTCTGCGCGGGAACGGAAAATTTCTCGTAGCGCGACTTGGAAACGGGAATCGTGTCGAACTGCATTCGCATCCAGTTCTCCAGGCTCTGCTGCGAGCGATAGTGTTTGCGATGCGCGAGCCCGGTCAATTCGATGGAGCGTCCCATGTCGCACGGATTGCTCGCGGACGTGGCCAGTTGATAGATCGCTTCGTGGCGCCGCGCGATGAGGGCGGCGCCGATCAGAGTCATTCCGCGGCACACCATGTCCACGGGAATCACGTCCAGGCATTTGCGCTCGTTGGTCGGCAGCTGGCGAAAATAGGTCCCCAGCAAATAGGAAAGCGGCGCCGACGTGTTAATCCCTTCATTCCAGCCGCGAAACGGCTGGTCGGTGGATGTTTCCACGATCGAGGGGCGCACGATGGCAATTGGAAGCCCGGCCCCGCGACGCACGATCATGGATTCAGCAAGCGATTTGGTAAGCGTGTATGTATTGGGCCAGCCGAGGCGCCGCGCGCGCCGAGTCCCCGCGCGCGTCAGGCGATTGCGCAGCCAGCGCATGCGATTCTTGCGTATGAGGTTTTCCAGCTCGGGGCCCGCCGGTTCCTCATTGCCGCGATGTTTTCCCAGCGCCTGCCGTCGAAGCGCCGCCGTAATCTCCGGACTCTCGGCCCGCGCTTCGGCATGCGCGACCACTTCGTGCAAAGAGTGCCACTCGTGCTCGGCGTCGAAATCCGCCACGCCCAGCGGCGTGTAATTCGGCTGCGCTTGTTCGAGGACTCGCCCGTCTTTTCCTCCCACCACATAGCAGGTCGAAAGGTGCATCAGTGCGGCGTGATCCGATTCGCGAAGAAATTCAATCAGATGAAGGACCGGCGCAACATTGCTCGCCAGGGCTTCGCGCAGGTCGGGATTGAAATCTGTCAGACCGGAACTATTGAGGACGAGGTCCAGATTGCGCGCCAGTTGCGCTCGTTTCTCCAGGACAATCCCCAGTCCCGGCTGGCTCACGTCGCCCTCGATCACTTCCACTCGGTCCGAGACGTATTCCGTGAAACGCTCGCCAAGCTTCTCCTGCAACGGATCGAATACGGGTGATTCCTCGAAAATTTTCTCAAAGCGCTTCTGCGCGGTCGTTGTGCGCTGGCGCCGGATCAGCAGGTAGATCTTCCCGATCTGCGGGACTTCGTTCAAAAGTTGCGCCAGCCATACCTTTCCGATAAACCCCGTTACGCCGATCAAGAGAATGTTTTTCCCTTCGAGGGTGCGCCGCACCGAGAGGGGTTCGCTTTGTCTTTTCCCGTCGAATACGACCAGGGCGCGTGAGTTCGGCGCCTGGGGGCGCTGGGCTGGCAGAATTGCCTTTTCCAGGCGCTCCGGATGGGCTGTCAATCCGAGATTCCTCAATAGCCGGGCAGCCGGCACACGGCCGTCGGCGCTGCGCTCAAAAGCCCGCGCGATTGGACTTCGAGGTCGAATTACGGGGTCGAGCAGCCGGCCCGTGGCGATTCCGCTGCGAAATTCGAGCCTGTTCGAAACGAGACGCGCAACGCCCAGGTATTGCGCCAGGGGCCGCATGACGTGGTCCAGGCCCTGACTGACCAGCACCACATTCTCCACGCCCTTTTCAGCCACGCAAGCCCGCAGCTGCTCAACCCCTTCCGCCCTCAGTTGCTTTTTCAGGATGTATTCGAAATATTCCTCGCCTAGGGAATCCAGACGGTCGCAGGTCACCCCGGACAAGAGCGTGTGCAGGACGCGCGTGGCAAATACCCGGTTACTTGCATACAGGAAGGGCCGCACCAGAGCCAGAGCTAGCGCTCCTCCCCGGCGTGCCCAGCGCCCCGCAAACGTGTGGGAATTCCAGGTGAAGTAGGCCACAGGCCGGACGGCCCCCAACGCAACCAGGCTCCCTTCCACACGCCAGAACGTCAAGGCATGCAGGTCCGGCTGCGAGAGAGATAGAGGAATGCTCCCGGGAACACGATGGCCGTTGTTAGAACTATTTTGGGCGCTCTGATTACTCAACGGTGACTTCCGCTCCAATGACGTAAAGAAGAATCACCCAGTCTGGCCAGACTGAACCTATCACTCCCGGCCCCTGAATCGCAAGGGCTTGCGGTCCTGATTGTGCAATCCAGGATGCCCCTCGCGACCCGTCTCAATTGCGGTTGCCATTTGCCGGGAGCAATTGGCGCTGGCGGGTGGTTGGCTGCGCTTCCCAGGCAACCTTTTTTCATTTTCTTGGCCCTACGCACCATTCTGCGTAGCCAAAGAAGAATTGCGCCTTCCCCCACAGGGAAGCGGCGGTAGGACAGGACGAAACTGCGAGTAGTCGTCAAAAGTTCATCGCACGTTCACTGAACTGTTTTCTTCAGGACTTAGTCTGATAACGTTTTCTAAACCTCACAAGAAATGGAGACCGAATTTTATGAAGAAGGTAACAACGCTTGTCTTCGCGTTGGCGGTTCTGATGACTTCCGGCATGATCGCCGGACCGGTTTTCGCGCAGACTGCGACGCCTCCCTATCAATTGACTGTATTTGCCAGCGCTCCTACAGGGTTAAGTGCTCCAGATTCCATCGCCGTGCTCGACGGCCACGTCTTCGTGGGATACGGCGATAACAACCTGCCAGACGGTTCCGACGGGAAAAGTAACCAAATCGTGGAATACAGAATGGACGGGAGCGTGGTTCGCACGTACACAGTGGTCGGCCACAACGACGGGCTAAAAGTCGATCCGGTCACGCATCTCCTGTGGGCGCTCCAGAATGAAGATGCCAACGCCAATCTCGTGATCATCAATACCGAGACGCAGCACAAAAAGCTCTATACTTTCGGTCCCACGCTCCACGGCGGCGGATATGATGACATGGTATTCCGCGGCTGCAAGGTCTATATTAGCGCCTCGGCCCCCAAGAATAATCCGAACACCGGCCCGGCCCTCGTAAGCGATCACCTGGAAGGGAACCTCGTTGAGGTGGAGCCTGTCCTCGCGGGCCAAGCCAGCGCCATCGATATACCTACGGACGCAACCGTGCCGCTCAACCTCCAGGATCCCGACTCAATGACACTAGATCCTCTGGGCAACATCGTCCTGGACAGCCAAGGCGATAATGAATTAATCATCGTGAGCAATCCCGAGTCCCCCAATCAGCGCGTGTTGCGTTTGCCGTTGAGCTATCTGAAGTCCGGCGTGCCGACCTCCGTTGAAACCGATGACACCGCTTTTGTCACCTCGAGCGAGGGATTTATTCTCTTTGCCGACAAAGTTTTGAACGCCGTTTATAAAATCAGCAAAAACGCTTTCGTGCCGGGCACGGCGTACACGGCCGCGGACGGAGGGCCGTTCGTCGGCACGCTCGACATGACCACCGGAGTGATCACCCCGATTGTGAGTGGCCTGGGAAATCCGGGAGGCATGGTGTTCGTCGATACTTCCAAGCACGACCGGGACGATCACCGCGATGAAGATCATCAAGATCAGTGCCACGATCGTGATTGGGATTCCCACTAACCACAAGCTGCAGAGAGCGATTCTTAAAAGCATGTCGTCGGCGCGACCTCGGCAGATAAGAGCCGGGGTCGCGCCGTGGCGTATACAGTGACAATTCCTCGGATCTCCGCTTACTGAAAAGCCCGCGTTAGCGGCAATGCGATCATTCTCCTCATTGCGAAAAGGGAAGCGACGACTTCCTCCTTGTGATTTTTACCAAGCATTCACGCGCGATTCATGCAGCGCTCAATATCTGATAAGTAAAGTGCAGTCCCCGCAAGGGCAAGTACGTTGAAAGAAAATCACAAGGAGGATTGGAATGGCTAGTAAGTGGAAAGCTAACATTTTGGCCGCATCGCTTATGTTGTTTACCATTTCGAGTGTCTACGCCGGACCGAAGGATGGTCAC
This sequence comes from uncultured Acidobacteriota bacterium, assembly GCA_963813185.1. Taxonomy (GTDB): domain Bacteria; phylum Acidobacteriota; class Terriglobia; order Acidiferrales; family UBA7541; genus Palsa-360. Next base: position 1,106,970 of record CAWEYA010000008.1, on the reverse strand, counting down.
AGCGAGGGCGACGATCACGAAGGCCGCAAGTTTCGCCATGTCCTGCTGCTCAGTATTGACGGCATGCACGCGCTCGATTTCGAAAACTGTGCCAACGGTATTTCCACCATTAACAGCGGGGCGCCGTACTGCCCGAATCTTGCAGCGCTTGGCGGACACGGCGTTACCTACACGGGAGTATCCACTTCCAAGCCTTCCGATTCTTTTCCGGGGCTGATGACCCTTGTGACCGGAGGTTCTCCCAGCACGATGGGCGTATTCTACGATGTCGCCTATGACCGCTCGCTGGACCCGCCCGCGAATACGACAGGCAATGGAGTAATCGGCAGTCCCTCCTCCTGCACGTCGGGTGCGCCGCCGACCGGCACGAGGACGGAGTACGACGAAGGCATCAGTCTCAATAAAAACCAGCTTAACGGCGGAGCGCCGGCAGGCGTTGATGGCGGCCCGCTCTCGCTCGACCCCACCAGATTGCCCCGCGACCCCAGCAATGGCTGCGCGCCGGTTTATCCCTGGAACTTCGTCAGGGTAAACACGATTTACGGGGTCATTCATGGCAAGGGAGGTTACACAGCATGGTCCGACAAGCATCCTTCCTACCTATCGGTTTCCGGTCCTGGTGACGGCACGAACGTCGATGACTACTATGCGCCGGAGGTCAATTCGCCGGTGGTTGTCTTGCCGGGCGTGACCACCCCAACGGGCATCGACTGCTCGACGCTTCACGATACGGCGGACACCAGCGACTATACGCGCGGCTTCGAAAACATTCAGTGCTACGACACGCTGAAAGTCAATGCGATTCTCAACGAAATCGACGGCAAAACCCACGATGGCAAGAAATCGGCTCCCGTGCCTGCCATTTTTGGAATGAACTTCCAAGCGGTGAGCGTCGGGCAGAAACTAATTGAGGTGAGCGGACCAACCGGAGGGTATCAGGACGCGATCGGAACGCCCACCAGTTCTCTGCTGGAGGAAATCCAGTTCGTTGATTTGTCCATTGGCGAAATGGTTTCTCATCTGAAGGCCGGCGACCGGTTGGATTCGACCCTCATCATCATCACCGCGAAACATGGCCAGTCGCCAATCGATCCGAACCGCTTCTTCCCGATCCCGGGTCCGGGTATTATTCCCAACGGGCAGCCCCCCTCTGCGGTCATTGCCTCTCTGCTTCCCGATTCCGAGGTTAACCAGATCGGACCCACCGAGGACGATCTCTCGCTCCTTTGGCTTGCGGATTCCAGCCAGACCTCCAACGCGGTCGCCATGCTGGAAGCGAAGGCTTCAACTTCCGGGATTGGTGAAATTTATGCCGGTCCGGCCCTCAATTTGTTGTTCAATCCTCCTGGTCTGCCCCCCAGCGGAGACCCGCGCACGCCGGAGATCTTCGTCGAGTCCAACATTGGAGTGATCTACACGGGAAGCGCCAGAAAGCTGATGGAGCACGGCGGTTTCGCTCACGACGATACCAACGTGATGATGCTCCTATCGAACCCGCGTTTCGAACCCAAGACTATCGGGAGTCCGGTTCGAACCGCTCAGGTTGCTCCTACCATCCTGAAAGCATTGGGACTCGACCCCAATAGTTTGCAAGCCGTCAGGAAGGAATTCACTTCTGTTCTTCCTGGGTTGGAATTCGGCGACGACGGACACTAGGAGGATCCTTCTACCCTTCACACCGTGGGTTTCCGGGGGAGCACCGTCGAATGGAGGGTGCTCCCCGCTTTATTTCGCCTGCCCATCCAGGATGCTCCTGACGCTCGGGTTTCTGCTATAGTTCGCCAAAAAGGCGGGCAGAACAGGCCATAATTTCGGGGCAGCAATGGCGCATCGGGAAATTGAGCATCTCTTGGGATTGATAGACGAAGCCTTCAACCGGGCCGCCTGGCACGGGCCCAACCTTCGCGGTTCGATTCGCGGCGTTACCGCGGGCGAAGCGGCGCGGCCTCCCAGAGCCGGGCGCCATAATATTTGGGAAATTGTAGTTCATGCTGCCTATTGGAAATATGCGGTGAGGCGGCGTCTTTCCGGGGAAAAACGCGGATCATTTTCACTTCCCGGGAGCAATTGGTTTGCCCGGCCAGTGGATCGGACCGAAAAGGCCTGGCGCGCTGACGTGGCGCTTCTGAACAGGGAACATATACTATTGAGAGAAGTCGTTTCGTCATTTCAGCCTGAAAATCTGGATCTTCGCGCAAAGGGAAGTAAATTTTCCGCGCGCCGGATGATCGCCGGCATCGCCATGCACGATGTCTATCACGCCGGGCAGATTCAACTGATCAAGAAACTGGTGAGGAAAGGAAGCTCCCGCTAGGCATCTTGTCCGCGATGCGAGACCGTCTCCAACAATTCAGCGTGGAGGCGCTCGCCGAATTCAATGCAACCGACTTTGGTCGTGCCCGGCTCAACCGTGTCGGGAGTGCGAATTCCGCTCGCAAACACGCGGTCCACCGCGGACTCGATCCATTCGGCCTCGCGCTTCATGCCGAAGCTTTCGCGCAGCATCATCGCGGCGGATAGAATCATGCCCACGGGATTGGCGACATCTTTCCCGGCCAGTGTGGGGGCGGAACCGTGAATCGGTTCGTAAAGCGAAGGGCCCGGCCCGCAGCTCATCGAGGGGATCAGGCCGATCGAGCCGGCCAGCGCCGCGGCGAGATCGGTCAGAATGTCGCCGAACATATTTGAAGTGAGGATCACGTCAAACTGCGCGGGCGCGAGCACGAGTTGCATCGCGGCGTTGTCCACATACAAATGTTCAAGCTTTACCTTGGGATGATCCGCGGCCAGGCGGGTGACCGTCTTACGCCACAGTTGCGACATGGCCAGGACATTGGACTTGTCCACGGAAGCGACCCGGCCCTTCCTGGTTTCCGCGCGCGCGAAAGCATACTGCGCGACGCGCTCGATTTCCCCCGTCGTATACCCCCCTGTGTCGGTGGCGCGTTCTCCGCTCGGATCAGCTTCCAGCCGATGCTCGCCGAAGTAAACATCGCCCGCAAGTTCGCGGACAAAATCGATATGCACGTCGCTTGCGCGGTCGGCTCGCAGCGGCGAAAGGCCCCGGAGCGGAGCATGCAAATCAATCGGGCGGAGGTTGATGTACAATCGGAGCGCCTTGCGCAACGCCAGCAACCCGGTTTCAGGGCGCTTGGCGAGGGGCACGGCATCCCACTTGGGTCCGCCAATAGCTCCGAGAAGAATGGCGTCGGCAGCCCTGCAAGCCTTGAGCGTTTCCGCGGGGAGTGGCTCGCCCGTCGCGTCGATGGCGCAGCCGCCGAAAGGGAACTCGGCGAATCGAAAGTCGCGCCCGAATTTCGCGGCGCAATCCTTCAACACGCGCACGGCGGCCCGCATGATTTCAGGGCCGATGCCGTCGCCCGGCAGAAGCACAATTTTCTTTGGAATGGTCATGGTTTTGTCGCGGGCCGCGGCAAAATCCTTTTCCGTGCCGTTGCCTGGACGCAGGAAACAGATTTGCGCCGGCCCAAGGCCAGATAGTATAGTCCGGATCATTCCCCCTGTCAGTGTGCGCCGGCGCGTCAATGACCTGGCTTGACCATGAATAAGCCCGCTCTGTCCCGAAAAATGTGGTTCACCGTGACCGTGCACCGTGAAGTGGGACAGGACGGCCACTATAAAACGGTCCCGCCCTGTTGGAGTCAGGTTTTGTAGAGGCCGCCCGCATAGAGGGCGGGCAGCTTTTAGTTACTTTCCTTCCGCCGGGCGGCGCGAAATTCGTGCTTGACAGGGGGAGCGAGACCGTATATTAGTAAACCGAATGGTTAAGTATGATCGAGGACTGGACGCCACCTTTCAAGCCCTGGCCGACCCCACGCGCCGCGCCATCGTTTCGGCTCTGGCGCGCGGCCAGGCCTCCGTCACCGAGCTGGCTCGGCCTCACCGCATGAGCCTGCCGGCCGTGATGAAGCATTTAAGGGTTCTTGAGAAAGCCGGCCTGGTCACGCAAAAAAAGTTCGGGCGAACGCGCCGTTGCCGGCTCGCCGCGCGGCCCTTGAAGAAAGCCGAAATCTGGATTTCCCAATACCGCGCCTTCTGGGAAACGCAGTTCGACGCTCTCGACCGTTATCTGGCGCAGTAGCCGGCGGAGGCTCCCGAATGGCCAAAGAACAACTATCTCCGGAAACAACCCTGAAAGTGAGACGAACTTTTCAGGCGCCGCGCGAGAGAGTCTTTCGCGCCTGGACCGATCCGATCGAGCTGGGCCGCTGGTTCGCTCCCTCCGAAGAATATTCCACGCTCGTGCCCGTGCTCGAATTTCACGTGGGCGGAAAATATTGCGTGGAGATGCATCATAAGGGGGGCAATGTCCATCGCGTGAGCGGAACGTACCGGGAGATCAAGCCGCCCGAAAAAATCGCCTTCACCTGGTCTTGGGAGCATGACCCGGATATGTCGGAGTCTCTGGTCACCATCGAGTTTCGCGATTTGGGGCCGTCGACCGAAATCCTGCTCACCCACGAGCATTTGCCGAATGCGGAACAACGCGATAAGCACGAGCACGGATGGATTGGTTGCATCAATCAGCTGGCGAATTATTTGAACATGTAAGTTCAGTGGATTTTCAAGGCCCGTTAAACATTTGATTTCAAGTCTCGAAAATAACAAAAGGAGTAAAAATGGCAATCGTTGACTCAATACTGATGGAGATTGAACAGGAAGCAAAAACCACGCAACGCGTTCTGGATCGCGTTCCGGCCGACAAACTGACTTGGAAGCCGCACCCCAGGTCCTCTTCCCTCGGTCAACTCGCCATGCATATCGCCGTGGGTCAGGGCCGTTTGGCTGAAATCATCTCCAAGGACACACACGAAATCGGGAACATCTCACAACCGCAGCCCGGCAGCCGGAAGGAAATCCTTGAAGCGTTCCCCCAAAGCACCGCAGACGCGCTGGGAACGCTCAAGAAATTAAACGATTCCCAATTGATGGCCATGTGGACGCTCACAAAGGACGGGAAGGTGTTGCTCTCTGCGCCGCGAATCGGGATTATTCGCTCCATTCTTATGAACCACTTCTATCACCATCGCGGACAACTTTCCGTCTATCTCAGGTTGCTGGAAGTGCCAGTGCCCTCGATCTATGGCCCCAGCGCGGACGAAAACCCGTTCGCATAATTTACGCGGCGATTCGAATCTTGTAGGACAGCCACTCTTGGCTGTCCTCCGCGATCTTGCTAGTCCAAAAGCGGACAGCCGGGTGTGGCTGTCCTACAAAATCTCGACCATTCTCAAACTCTGCGGGAGGTGCGTGCCATGAACGTGACGATCCAAGGCGAGAGCGAAGAATATCGAAAGCTTCGCAACCAGTTGCTGGAAGCGGAAATTGCGCTCAAGGACCAGACTGAACGCGTGGCTGCGCTACGCAGGCAATTGCCAACCGACGTGCTGGTCGCAACCGACTATAATTTCCGCGAAGGTCCATCCGATCTTCGCGAAGAATCGCCCGAGCATTTTCGAGATGTACGTCTCTCTGAACTCTTCGCTCCCGGCAAGGACAGCCTGATCGTCGATCACCTGATGTGGGGTCCGAACGACAAGCTTCCTTGCCCGATGTGCAACATGTGGGCTGACGGCTATGCCGGAATCGCGCAGCACGTAAGCGATAAAGTCAATTTCGTGCTGGTCGCCAAAGTGGAGATCGGCCGCCTCAGGGAATGGGGCCGCCGCCGGGGCTGGGACAAGATCCGCCTTCTCTCCAGCCACGACAACACGTTCAACCGCGATTTTTTTGTGGAAGATGAAAAAGGGCAACGCCCCGCCGTCAGCGTTTTCCGCCGCGCTCCCGGCGGCAAAATCTATTTCACTTACACGACAGAAATGTCGCGCGCGCCCGGCCACCATCGCGGGATCGATCCGTTCTCTCCGGTCTGGCATCTCTACGATCTTCTCCCGGAGGGACGCGAGAAATGGATGCCTAAACATTTCTATTGATCTGCCAGTGCACCAAGGCAGTGATACTAAGCCAATCGTGGCGAACGAGATGAGGCGCCCTTCATGAAATGGCAAAAATCTTCTCAGGGGCTCATTGATCTTTTCGATACTTTGATGCCCGGTCCGCCCGCGGTCCAGCGCAAGATGTTCGGCTATCCTGCCGGCTTCGTGAATGGAAACATGTTCATGGGTCTCTTCCAGGAGTCCATGATTCTTCGCCTGCCCGAGGGTCCGCGCGAAGAATTTCTAAAAGTTCACAATACGAAGATTTTTGAGCCCATGCCGGGACGTCCGATGCGGGAATACGCGGCGGTCCCGCCATCGGTGTTGCGGGACAGGAAAGAACTGACCGCCTGGGTTGCGAAGGCCTTTGAATACGGTGCTTCACTCAAACCGAAATCACCGGCTGCGAAGCCGAAGAAAACTCCGTCAAAGCCAAAAAAAGCAAGGCGGCCCTGAAAAGCACGCTTCTGCATGCTCCCGCTGAATTCGTTACTTTGAAAGGAGAGCGATTCCATATGCATGACATCAAGCACTCGATCCAGATCGCAGCGGCGCCACAGATTGTGCATCCCCTCGTTGCTTCCGCGAAAGGATTTTCGCGCTGGTGGGCCGCCGACGTAACGGAGGTCAAGGCCAGCGGCAATGTGGAGCTTGGTTTTTTCAACCGCGCGACCGTGTACGGCCTTCACCCCATCCAGATGGCCGCGCCGCGCCAGGCCCACTGGCTCTGCCAATCCGGCAAGGAGTGGAGCGGCACGCGGCTGCTTTTCGATCTGGCGGAACAAATAGGCCAGACGCTCGTTCGATTCACGCACGCCGATTGGCAGGCAGAGACGGACTATTTCGTGGCCTGCAACACGACCTGGGGGGAACTGATGTTCCGCCTCAAAGCCGCGGCCGAAGGAAAAACTCCGGGACCTTTATTTTCCAAGACGGGAATGGCCTACTGACCGAGCGCTACTGAAAGCCGAAAGTTCAGAAGGACAACAATCTCCATCCCTCGCGATGAATCAGTATGATCCGATATATTTTATCAATTCCAGAGGGCAGCTCGCCGTGATCCACAAGCCTTCTCGAAGAGCGTAAGCGCATATCGAAAGAATTGAAGAATTCAGCGAAGAACTGTGTGCTTTAGAACGTCACGCCAACCAAAAAGCAGGCCCTGGCGCCATGCGCCAGGGCCTGCACCGGCAACCAAAGCGGTTTAGAGAGCTAGAGCTTTGAAGCCGTGCTATCGTTTTTGTTCGTTACCCATATATTTACGCCGTCAAAGGCCACTCCTGAAGGCCCGCTGCCGGCGGAGAAGGTGCCCACGATCGAACCGTCGCTGGCTCGAAGTTCAGTGACGGTGCTGCCCGATGAGTTGGCTACCCAGATGTTGGTCCCGTCGAAAGCTATACCCAGGGGAGCAGGCCCTGCGGAGAAAGTGTTGATGACACTCCCATCACTCGCCTGAAGTTCCGTAACGCCACCGCCGGACGTGTTCGTCACCCAAATGTTCGTGCCATCAAAGGCCACGTTTGAAGGGCCTGTTCCGACATTGAAGGTCCCGAGGACGCTGCCATCGCTGGCCCGAACCTTAGTGACATTGTTGCTGCCGAAGTTAGCCGCCCAGATATTGGCGCCATCGAAAGCCACGCCAACAGGATTGGTCCCGACAGCAATTGTGCCAAGAAGTGAACCGTTGGTGGCACTAAGCCGCGTGAGGTTGTTGCTGCCATTATTTGCAACCCAGATGCTGGAGCCGTCGAAGGCTATTCCCTCCGGGCCATTCCCTGTACTAGCAAAGGTATTAAGAATATTGCCATTGCTGGCTTGCAGTTCGACGACGCTGTTGTCGGCAAAGTTGGTTACCCAAATATTGGCTCCGTCACAAGCAACACCAAAGGGGGTCGTTCCAGCAAAGAATGACCCCAGGGTCGTACCGTCACTCGCTCGGATCTCCGTGACATTCCTGTTGCCATTGTTTGCGACCCAGATGTTCGAGCCGTCGAAGGCTACACCTTGAGGAGATGCACCGACCGGGAATGAATTACCAGTTTGATTGGCATGATACCAATGCAACGTGGCGATTTGTAAGCGGTTAAGTCCTGGAGGCCCTGGGGGTCCCGGGTTGCCCTGCGGACCAGTAGGCCCCGATGGACCTTGGATCCCAACCCCGGCGGGCCCTGCTGGTCCCATAGGACCGGTGGCTCCCGCAGGCCCTGCTGGCCCCATGGAGCCCGTGGGACCGGCTGGACCAGAAGGTCCTGCAGGTCCTGCAGCTCCCTTGGGGCCTTGAATTCCTTGTGGACCGGCTGGCCCTGCCGCCCCCGCTGGTCCTGGAGGCCCCGCAGGCCCTTGTGGCCCCATGGGTCCAGCAGGTCCCTGGGTGCCGGTTCCGCCTCCGCTCGTCCCAGATTGCAGAGTCACATGAAGATCGTTGTCGCCCCGCACAATATTCACGGTCCTGGTGTCCGGGTTCCAGTCGGAATTCGGTATGAAGACTTTCACCTGATGCATTCCCATGCGCAGGTCCACGCGCAAGGGCGTGAGCTTTCTGATTTCCATCCCGTCTACGGATACGTGCGCCCCCGAAGGACTAGACGTCACATCTAAATGGGTCTCCTGCGCTCGTAGGTTTCTCCATGTCCCCGCCAAAAGCGTGATAAGTACGACAGCGAATACTTTGGAAAGTACCTTTCTGTCGCGCATATTCTAGTGGCTCCCTTTCCTGCGGAAAACCTCCCCGGGATTCGGTTTTATTCCACTGGAAATGCGCGCAAGCAATTCGCCAAATTCGGCTATTATTTTGTAACCCCAATCCATTCAGAGTGTTACGCGGTGGAAACGCCAGAAAGTGTCAGGGGGGAGGGCGGCCCGTTTTGGGAGGCTCAAGGATCGAAAAGTATCAGATAAGCCAACTCGGTAAGGACAGTACTGTAACTTTATGTTACTTCGCGTTAATTACTCAATGGTAATATATTTTCACATGCTGGTCGCTTCCTCGAACGATTGCGGCGCCAAGCGTGTCGCCTTCGAATCGAATCTCACGATTTCCTGTCTGAAACCGAAGAAAGGGCGAACCACACTTGCGCGCGGTCAGGCGCGCATTGATATGCAGGCCGTGGTTCTGAACTTGATTCGATCTATCGAGGAGCCCCGCCGCGGGCAGTATATTCTTTGGTAAACTCGGTGCGCTCATTAGTCATTGTGAAACTGCCGTCGGCCCGCACGGACATCTTGATGTAGTGGCCGTGATCGGTTTCGTTGAGGTTCGCGAGGAACTGTTCCGCCGAATTGTGGTCCGCGCCGCCCGCCGCCGAGCGGTGGATCTGCCAGAAATCCTCGAGCCCGGGCGCATCATGCACGGTTTGCCAGTATTCGGGCGAGCCGCCTTTTCTTTCTCCGTTGTTCATGACGGCGACGCGCGCGCGGATGGCGTCCACGAATTGCGGCGCGCCGGCATGCGGATCTCCGTGCCGCGTGGTGTGAAACACGGTCATCGTGCCGACCAGATTATTCGGGCAGGCCAGCGCGTGCTCCTGATTCCAGGTCAAGTCGCCCAGATCGACAAGCCGGAAGCCGCCGTATCGCACCACGATTCCGACCGACTCAAAATTTTCCGGCGTCGGGTCCTGTTCTTTCAATTTCGCCTCGCGGCACAGTGGGTTGGGCGCTCCCGCTCCCGGCGCTCCCGCCATCGGCTCCCTGATCGTTTCGCCGGCCGATGAAACGACTTGCACATCGAGCCCCTCGACGGGAATCCGGTCGCCCGGCTTGGCCACGGTCACGTGCGCATGTTCGCGAACCGGCAAATAAGACAGAAAGGCAGCGTCGCGGCCCGGCTGCATTTCGACCGTGTACGGGCCATGGTCCACATAGTGGCGTATGGGAATACGATGGGCGAGCTCGGCCGCGTTGCCTACGTGGTCCCCGTGGAAGTGCGTGATCACCATATAGTCGAGGACGTCCACATTCGCGAGTTTCAACACCGCCATGATGCGGTCCGCGTCGCGCGTAATTCCGGGAGCGTTCGCTTCCGCGGGCGGCGCGCCTTGATTCCCGGGAAATCCCGTGTCCACCAGCATGGATTGCCCCGAGGGAGAAACGAACAGCGTGGCCTGTCCGCCTTCGGTGTCCAGGAAATAAATGTCCAGCGGCTTTTTCTGCGCCGTTTGCTGCGCGCGCACAAACGAGAAGGGAACAAGGATGGCCGCCGCTACGTATAAAGACATCCTCAATCGCATGGAAGTTCACCTCGGATCTTTGAGATGGCAGCTATGGAAGATGATTCCAAGTCAATTGTCCAGAGGAAAGTGGCGCACGCTTCAGCTTGCGGGGGTTGGTCTTTGCAAGGCCTAAAACCCGCAAGCTGAAGCGCGCGCCACTAAAACACTCCGCGATCGATTTATTCAGCGCCGACCGGTGTTTCGCTCCCGCGCTTGCGCATCACCTGGTGGGCGATGGCCAGCAAATCGCGATTGCTCACGTTTTTCGACGCATCGGCCAGAGTCACTACGCGCTTATAACATTCGTCGAGCTCTTCGCGCGTGGGCTGGTAGCCCAGATCGACAAGCGTCGCGCGCAGCGCATTGCGCCCGGAATGCTTGCCGAGGACCAACTGCCGCTTGGGAACGCCGACCGCTTCAGGGGAAATGATTTCGTAGGTGAGCGGATTCTTGAGGATGCCGTCCTGGTGAATGCCCGCTTCGTGGGCGAATGCGTTCGCGCCTACGATGGCCTTGTTGGGAGCCAGGGGCGCGCCCGTAATTTCTACCAGCAAGCGGCTGGCCGCAAACAGTTGATCGAGATGAACGTTGGTGTTTACGCCCAGCGTGCCCTGCCGCACGCTCAGCAATACAACAACTTCCTCGAGCGCCGCATTTCCAGCGCGCTCGCCGATGCCGTTGATGGTCAGCTCCAGTTGGCGCACGCCCGCCTGCACCGCGGCCAGGGAATTGGCAACGCCCAGGCCCAGGTCATCGTGGCAGTGCGCGCTCAGCGTGACGCCGTTCGCGCCGTCCAGATACTCGATCACGCGGCGGAACATGGCGCCGTATTCCTCAGGCACCGCGTAGCCGACCGTGTCCGGCAGATTGATGATCGTGGCGCCGGCGCGCACGGCCCGTCCGACCGCTTCACAGAGATAATGAATATCGGTGCGGCTCGCGTCCTCGGCGGAAAATTCGACTTCCGCGCAACGCTCGCGCGCGTAACGCACGTTGCTGGAGATGGCTTCGAGCGCCTCTTCGCGCGTCAGGCGCAGCTTGTGATGCAGGTGCAGGTCCGAGGTCGCGAGAAATGTATGCAGCCGGGGATGCGCCGCTCCCTTCAGCCCTTCGAGCGCCGCGTCAATATCATCGCGCCGCGCGCGCGCCAGAGCCGCCACGGTGCAGCTGCGAATTTCCCGGCAAACCGCGCGCACGCCCTCGAGGTCTCCCGCCGAGGCGATGGGGAAGCCGCTCTCGATGATGTCCACGCCGAGCGATTCCAGCTGCCGGGCCATGCGGACCTTCTCCGCCACCGACATGGAAAATCCCGGGGACTGCTCCCCGTCTCTGAGCGTAGTGTCAAAAATGCGTACAATGTCCATGGTTCTCCCCCGCACTGCCCATTTCACACGGGAACGCCCAGCAGATCAAATTTATAATACTTGTGAGTTCCATAAAGCGAAATTATATCAGATTAAGTGGCGCACGCTTCAGCTTGCGGGTTTTAGTCCCAGTAGAGGGCGGTTGACATGACTGTTGTTGCGTTGCGCAGAGTGGCAAAAACCCCGCAGGCTGAAACGTGCGCCACGCGCTGGACAATTGAACTTATGCCGTCCTAAATCGCTCGTCGATCTCCACCTGGTACCCCGCTGCAAGCCGGTTCGTTTCATTGGCCATGCCCACGACAGCCATGAGTTCGTGGAACATTTCGCCGGTCATGCCTTTGCTCGCCGCGGAAGCGGTGTGCGAAGCGATGCAGTAGGGGCATTGATTGGTGACGCTGACGGCGATGTAGATCAGTTCCTTGGTCAGCGGATCGAGCGCCCCGGGCGCCATAATCTGCTTGATGGATTCCCAGGTGCGCTTGAGAGTTGCGGGATCGTTGGCCAGCGCCTTCCAGAAATTATTGATGTAATCGGTTTTGCGCGTGGCAAGAATGTCGTCGTACACGGCGCGAACTTCCGGGCTCGCGTCGCCGTATTCAATCAGCCTTTGCAGTGCCATGGAGCCTCCTTCTCAAACGCGCGGAAATGGGCGATGTTTCCCGTGTGCGAATCGATGGCAGGCAGTGAGTGTTTAATTCAAATCGCGCGAAAGCATCAGCTTCAAAGTCAATTTGTCGGCCCCATGGCTCACGCCGACCCCGATGCCGGTTTCGATGTTCAGCCACTTGGTGTTGTGATCCATGACCGCCCAGACTTCGTGGAACTGGTCATGCATCGGGAGGAATTTGCGCAGAGGACCGTCATCGGAATACTCTTCGAGTGCCGCGGCCCATTTGTCATTGAAGTTGTAAGCTACGCGCGTTGCCGGAACGAATTCGAGGTTTCCAAATCCCCCGGTGTAGTCCGTATCCACGATCGGATTGAAGACGATGTCCACCGGGTGCAGGTGCAATCCCACGATGGGCCGGACCTCGGAGGTAATCCTCTTGGATTCCCAGTACAAGTAATTGACGCTGAACTCGAAATTCACTCCGTAAAAAAAAGTATGGTCGTGAGCGTGCGGCCGCACGAACAGTTCGCGTAGCTTGAAGCCGTTAATCGTCCCGCCGCGCCCCGTGGAGTAGATGGTGTACACCGGCAAATAAAGTCCCTGCTCGAACCAGTCGGCAACCCCGTAAGCCCACTCGGCCGTGCCGTTGAACGAGCGATTGGCGGCGATGCCGCCGGGGAAATTGGGAGTCATTCGCCCCGCGGGCGTAAAATTGCTGTGAACCATGATATTAAACTTGCCCTGGTCCTCAATTTCGGCGTCGTATACCTGGATCTCGTCGGTTTGCGCAAAAGTCACCGCGGGGGCGGCAAACAAAGCAAAAACGATCCAACCCAGCACGAAATAAGTATTTCTTTGAAAGAATTTCATTTCGCCCGTGTTCTCCTTGTAGGTTCCGTCTCCGTCTTTGCGTGCGATTTCGATTTGGCCGGCAATGAGGACGCGTTGCCTGCGACTATGCCGCCGCTCGTGTTTTGATCCGCCATACTCCCGCGGCGCAGCGGGGAAGCATCATCGCACCGGATTTCACCCCTGGCAAAGCTGGCAGAGAATAACTCAGCCTGCCTTTCTCGGCAAATGTACTTTTCAAACGGGAAGGCGCCGGAGTATTATCGGCCCGCAATAGATTGGAAAATATGGCCGGGACACACGCAGTTTGTGGCGCCGGCGTCCCGCCGGCGATTTTGTGCAGTGTGGAGAATGGAAAATTCGCCGGCCAGATGCCGGCGCCACGTAAGCAGACTCAAGCGCGCGGGTGCGCCTTGTCAAACACCTCCATCAGTTGGCGAATCGTGGCATGCGTGTACCGCTGCGTGGTGGACAGCGAAGAGTGTCCCAGCAATTCCTGAATGGCGCGAAGGTCCGCGCCATCGGCCAGCAAGTGCGTGGCGAACGCGTGCCGCAACGAATGCGGGTGCAAGTCCCAATTCACGTTGGCCAGCCGCGCGTATTTTTTGACGATGCGCGCCACCGACCGCTGCGTCAGCCGCGTGCCCAGATGATTGAGAAACACGGCCTGCCGGTCGCCGCGTCCGCCGGCCTTGCGCAGCATTTCCTCGCGCAAGGGCTGATACGCTGCGAGCGCCTGTTCGGCTTTGCCGCCGTAAGGGATGATGCGTTCCTTGTTCCCTTTGCCGCGCACGCGCAGCATGAGTTCCTTCCGGTCCACGTCTACAAGGTTCAGTCCGGTGAGTTCGCTGACACGAAGCCCTGAGGCGTACAGCAACTCGAGGATCGCGCGGTCGCGCTTGACCATCAGGCGGCTGTCGTCGTCCGCTGATCCCCGTTTGCCGCGCCTGGAACCGCGTGCCGGTCCCGGCGTCACGCTATCGAGAAATGCATTCAGATCCTCGGCACTTAGAACCGCGGGGATGCGCTTCGGCAGCTTGGGAGTCGCCACCATGCGCGCCGGGTTCCGCATGACCATCCCTTCCCGCACCGCAAATTTGAAGAACGACCGGATCGCCGCGAGCTTCCGGGCAATCGAGGATTTTTCCAGTTTCAGGTCATGCAGGTGCGCCACGAATTCGCGGATCATCAGGTGCGTGACTTCCTGGGGAGAGGGCATCGCCGTGCCGGGCGGGGTCAGGAAAGTGAGGAACTGCCCGAGGTCATTATCGTAGCTGCGGATCGTGTGCGGGGACGCGTTGCGCACGGAACGCAAATAAATCAAAAATTGCTTTACCGCGGAGTCCATTTTCCCCCTGCCCGGCCGCCGGTTCTGCGGCTTCGTGCCTGCGCACGGAAGAGCCCGCGTTCCTTTCGAGAAAACGAAAACGCGGCGAGTCCGCGGAGGCGCTCAGGATTGGGCTGTGCCCACGGGTTCGGGAACGCCTGGCGCGGGGACTTCCGGAAGAGCCGCTTCCCAATCACAATCCTCTTTGATACAGGTTCTCACCGCACCCAGCTTGCCGCGCTTCTCCACAATGAATGCCGCCCCGCATTTCGGGCAGGCCTCGGGGATCGGCAGGTGCGGCGTCGTGAAATCGCAGGCCGGATATTTGTTGCACCCGTAGAAGACCCGCCTGCGTCCCTTCCTGGCGACCCTCTCCGTCAGTTCGCCCACCTCGCACTTCGGGCACTTGATGCCCAGGGTCTTGGCGCGGATGAACTTGCATTTCGGATAGCCGGTGCAGCCGGTGAATTCGCCGTACTGGCCGTGCTTCTTGACCAGTTGCGAGCCGCATTCGGGACATTTTTCATCCAGCAGTTCGTCGGGCTGCAGCGCGCGGCGCGTGCCGGCCTTCAAGCGGCGCGTCGTTTTGCAATCGGGATACCCCGTGCAAGCCAAAAACATTCCCCAGCGTCCGCGCTTGATCACCATCTCGCGCCCGCAGTTGTCGCAGGCTTCAATCTTCGCCGCGCCATCCTCGCCCTCGGGAGGCAATTCCGGCGAGAGATCGCGAATGAAATCGCAATCCGGATAGCGCGAACAGCCCAGGAAAAAGCCGTGGCGGCTGATGCGTTCCAGGAGTTTGCCTTCACCGCACTTCTCGCACTTTTGTCCCGTGGGAATCCCCGCTTTGTAGGATTCCATCTCGCTCTTGGCCAGCTCCAGATCGGCCGCGAAACGCCCGTAGAATTCCTTGACGGCCCTCTTCCAGGGAAGTTTTCCCTCTTCGATTTCGTCGAGTTCCTCTTCCATGCGAGCCGTGAACCCCACATCGAAAATATCCTCGAAGCTCTTCACCAGAAGGACACTCACTTTTTCCCCGAGCATCGTCGGCGCAAAGCGTCCCTGGTCCTTGGTGACGTATTCGCGCTCGACGATCGTCGAGATGATGGAAGCGTAAGTCGAAGGGCGGCCGATCCCTTTTTCTTCCAACTCTTTCACCAGGGTTGCTTCGGTGTATCGCGGCGGCGGCTCCGTAAAGTGCTGATCGGGGCGCACGGTTTCAAGACGCAGCGTCTCGCCTTCCGCGACCTGCGGCAACACAGCCTTGCTCGCGTCCGCATCGGCATCTTCGTCATCCTCCGCCGACACCTGGTAAACAGCCAGGTAACCATCGAATTTCTGGACTGAGCCGGAGGCTCGAAACGTGTAATCGCCCGCTGCCACGTCCACTGTCGTCTGATCGAACACCGCCGGCACCATCTGGGAGGCCACAAACCGCTGCCAGATCAGCTGGTACAGGCGGAACATGTCGTCGCTCAGGAAAGGCCTTACGTCCTCAGGCGTTCGGGCGGCATCGGTCGGGCGAATGGCTTCGTGCGCGTCCTGCGCGTCCTTCTTGGATTTGAAGAAATTCGGCTTTTCGGGCAGGTACGGTTGTCCATAGCGGGAGCCGATCAGGCCACGCACCTGGTCGAGCGCATCATTTGAAACTCGCACCGAGTCTGTGCGCATGTAAGTGATCAGCGCAACTGAGCCTTCCTGGCCAAGCTCCACGCCCTCGTACAGCCGCTGCGCGAGGCCCATGGTGCGTTTGGCGGTGTACCGCAGGCGATTGTAGGCGGCTTGCTGCAGCTTTGAGGTGGTGAATGGAGGTGGCGCGAAGCGGCGCTTTTCCTTCTGCGTGACGCCGGCCACTTTCCATTGCGATTTTCCGGCCGCGGCCACAATGGCATCCGCCTCGGCCTGGGTGTGGACTTCAATATCCTCGCCCTTATATTTGGTAAGTTTTGCTTCGAACGCGGGCGGCTCGCCCGCGGCCAGCATGGCATGGATGGTCCAATATTCCACCGGGACGAACGCGCGGATTTCGACCTCTCGATCCACAATCAGGCGCAGCGCCACCGTCTGCACGCGTCCGGCGGAAAGTCCCCGGCGCACTTTGTCCCACAGCAGCGGTGAAATTTTGTAGCCGACCAGGCGGTCCAGGACGCGGCGCGCTTGCTGCGCGTCCACCAGGTTTTCGTTGATCTCGCCGGGATGTTCGAACGCCGCCTTGATCGCCTTGGAGGTGATTTCGTTGAACATCACCCGAAAAATATTTTTTCGAGCGATGACGGGTTTGCCCTTGGCGACCGCTTTCTTGACGGGCTTCTTGGCTTTCTTCTTGCCCTTCTTTCCGTTCCCGTTCGTTTCCTCGACCGCCTTTTCTTCTTCGGTGATGAATTCGAGCTTGGGCCCGCTCAACACATCGGCCAGATGGGCGCAAATTGCTTCGCCTTCGCGGTCCGGATCGCCCGCCAGGTAGACGGCATCGGCGGTGGCGGCGGCTTTCTGCAGTTGCGTTACGACGCCTGTTTTATCCGGATTGACTTCATAAGTAGGCGCAAATCCATGCTTGATATCAATGCCCAATACCTTCTTGGGCAGGTCCATGATATGCCCGTAGGAGGCTTTGACCGTGTAATTGCGACCCAGGTATTTGTTAATCGTCTTCGCTTTTGCGGGCGATTCGACGATAACCAGCGATCTTCCCATAACTTTTTTGTAGACTCCAACGCTCGCCGTGGCGTGCGTTTTTCCCTTTCTGTTCCCCTAGCGTGGCCCTCGTTCGCACCGTTTGTCAACGCTTGATAGATGCGTCTTGTGTCCTTCTCGATTCTATGCGCTGCGGCACAATGGTGCAGGTGGTGTAATTTCAATAAGTTAGAGGGTAATCTCTGCGTTCGACATTTCGCGCCGACTCACCGGCTGAGTCGCCGCTATAAAAGGATTTTGATGAATTGCTTCCCCGGTAGCTGCCTGACCATCCCTTTCATTTCCATCTCGCACAGCGTCGCCAGAACTTCCGAAGAGTTCAATTCCGCCTTCTCCACCAGCTCATCCACGTGAATCGACTCGTCCGTCCCCAACAGGCTGAAGATTTTCTTCTCCACTGCAGAGAGCGCCTCCTCAATCAGGGATGCACGCTCGGCGCTGGTGGTCGCCTCGACGGGAAACAATTCGGCGCGGATCTCCGTCGGCAATTCCTCGATGACGTCTTCCCAGGACGTCACCAGCTTGGCGCCTTGCTTGATCATCTGGTTCGGGGCAAAGCTGACGTCCACAGTGATGTTCCCGGGCACGCCATAAACTTCGCGCCCGAATTCCATTGCCAGTCGCGCCGTGATGAGCGAACCGGAATACTGCGCGCCCTGCACCACCACCACGCCCAAGGAAATCCCCGCGACCACGCGGTTGCGCACCGGAAAATTCTCGGGGGCGGGGTGCGTGCCCAACGGAAATTCGCTGATCAGGGCGCCGCGCTTTTCCACTTCCGCGAACAATTTCCTGTTCTCCTTCGGATAGATCACGTCCACGCCCGTGCCGAGCACGCCGATCGGCGCCCCGCGCGTGGCCCGGCAAGCGCCCTGGTGCGCCAGGCTATCTATGCCTCGCGCCATGCCGCTGACGATGGACAGGCCGCGCTCGGCCAGGTTATGCCCCAGACGTTCCGCCACTTGATTGCCGTAAGGCGTCGGGCGGCGCGTGCCCACCATGGAAATCGAATGCCGGTTCAGCACGCCGGCGTCTCCACGGACATAGAGCAGCGGAGGCGGATCGTAGATCTCGAGCAGCCGCTGCGGATATTCCGGCTCGTCCCAATTCAGCAGGCGGCAGCCCAGCTTGCGGACTTGCGCAAGTTCTTCTTCGGCGTCCTTGTGCGCGCGCTTGGATTGAATGGCCTGCGCGGGCGCGGCCGGAAGATGGCACGCCTCGAGTGCCGTGAGGGAAGCGCGAAAAACTTCTCCGGGGGAACCGAATTCGCGCAGTAATTTCCCGGTGAGACGCGAGCCGAGGCCCGGCGTCAGCGATAGCGACAGCCAATCGAGAGAAGCATCCAGTTCCACGGCAGCAGTGACGCTACTCTTTTGTCACTATTCGTGTCAAGTGGCGCAAGCTTCAACCTGTGAGTTTTAGTTGCACGCACAGCGACCGAGCCGCGACCAACCCCCACAGGCTGTGCCACTCGTTCTGTCGGCGGGCGAAGTGTACGCATCTACCGAGCGCATCGAAAAGGTGCAGGCGGTTTGCGGAAAATCAGGATCAGGCGAGCCCTTCAATAATCCGGATGTCGCGCTCGGCAGCGCCATCAATCACGCGACACGCCGCCTGGTACGCGGGGCTTTCAAAAGTTGATGTCGCCTTCTGCACGCTGTCGAACTCGATCACCACGGTTCGCATGTTCTTCCCCGCTTCGTAAGTCTTTGCCGGCAGCCCTCGGCCCAGGAATCGGCCGCCGCCGCTTTGGATTGCGGGGCCCGCCAATTTCGCGTACTCGGCAACCGCGTCCGGGTTTGAGATCGTTCGGTAAAAGCAAATCCAGTATCCTTTGGCCATGGCGCTCTCCTAGCAGCAAACATTCATCGCATTGCAGTTGATCAAGTGAAGGGCAGCGCGAGCTATAACCTCGTGTGGTGACCGGCTGCGCTTCTTCAAACGCGAAAGTCTACCGTGTGTCTTCTTTCATCGCAAGAAGGCTCACATAGTTCAATCCTGCCTGCGACGGCCTGCCATCCGGAAACTCACCGCTTCAAGGACACGCCCAGCAAAATCCGGCTAGCGACGGGCTCGCCGGCGTTGTACGCGGGGATGAATTTCCAGTTTGAAGTGGACTTGATGAGTCCCTCGTCAATCGCTTGAACGTTTCCGCGCACTTCGACGGAGCGAACTTTACCCGCGGAATCAATCACCAGCTCCAATGTCGACTCCGTTTGCGCCAGCTCGATCTCCAAGGGAGTCACGGGAGGCGGCCGCTCCATCAGGATGGCTACAGGCGGCGTAATTTCCGATTTGGGTTTCACACCTTTGGGCGTCACTCCTGTCAATGGGGCCACGGTGGTTGTACCGTCGAAAATTTTCACTGGTATTTCCCGGCCAGAGGGAACCGCCGTTGAAACGCCATCCACTTGGGAGCGGATCCCGCGCGCGCGCGCGTTCAAGAGTGCGGCGCGAATCCGATCCATATCCGCGGCGGGCCACATTTCGGCGAGGGAATGCCAAGCCTCCTCTTCACGCCCGCTGTAAAGGAAGGACCAAACGATTTCCAACACGCTCACTTTTACGCTTCGCAGGCGCGCCAGCCAGGCGGCCGGCAAAGCGGCAGCGGACGCGAGCTTGCCGTCGCTCATTTTGAAATCGCCAAGATCCTGGGGAGTAAGTTTGGCCCGCTCGGCAGCGATTTTCTGGTCAAAATAGGGCCGGAACTCGGAACTTGCGTCCAGCAATCGCCCGCGCACAAAACGCAGGACGATCGGCGGCGCAAAATCCAGATCGCTCAACTTCAGGCTCTCGAAACCTTCCACCGAGGCGGCGTCGTCCGTCCAGATTTCGACCCGGCCATCCAGATCGGTGTCCGCAGCGCTGAATGACCGTCCTCCAGTAATGCTGCGAAGCAGCTCAGGCGGTTCCCGCAGGGAATAAATTCTGTATTCCATGCAGCACTCGGCCTTCGATTTTTTCAATTGAACCGCGACGACGGGCACGCCCATGCCCAGATCCACGCCGAAGGCATCGACATCCAGCTCCGGAGCCGCGTCTGAGACCACTAATCGCTGATCGCCCCAACTGAGCGCTGATTCGCAAACTCGATTCTCCAGTTCCCCTAGCTTTGCCGCTCCAACGCGCACTTTAACGCCGGTGGGGAACTCCGCTTCGAAATAGCCCGCGCCTCCGCGGCAGACTACGTTACGGCTTTGGGCATGGCACAGACTGGGCGTCAGGCAGGAAAGCAGAAATAACGCGAACGCCGCCGCGCCGAATCGAAATGGCGTTCCGGGCACGCAATCAGACGGCGGAATGGATAAGTTCTCTGAAGTCTTGCTTCGGGCACACGTTTGGCAAATTTTGTCCATTTCTTTACATCTCTGGTTGGCGCTCCATATTCTTTCACAGATGCCCGTGCAATGGCTTGTCCAAGGTCCGCTGGGTTTAAAGTCGCAGCAACTTGACCAGCGTGCCGCCGAGGATCGCTTCCTTTTCCGCGTCACTGAGGAACGGCGCGTTCAGAATCAGATCCACATTGGAATGCCAAACGAACGGCATATCGGTTCCAAAGACGACCTGCCCTGTGCCGACTTCCGTCACGAGATGGCGCAAACCCTCTTCGGAAATGACGATCGTGTCGACCAGAATCTGGTTCTTCAGATAGTCGCTCGGTTGTTTTTTGTTCGCGCAATCGGCATTGGGCCGCACCTCGCAGGCGACTTCAGTCCGCCCGAGATAGGACGGCAGGTAGCCGCCACCGTGAGCCGCGCAGATTTTCAAGCCGGGAAAGCGGTCGAAAGCACCGTTAAACATCATGCGCGTGAGGAAAATCGTGGTTTCCAGGGGATTTCCGATGATATTGCCCAGATCGCCCTTTCCCTTAAGCGCATCTTTCTGCAGCACATTCTCGGCGCCCTGGGGATGCATGAAAACCACGACGCCAAGTTCCTGCGCCTTGGCCCAGAACGGATCGTACTTGGGCAATGAGACATCTTCGCCCAGGACGTGCCCGCCGATTGCGGCGCCGCGCGCGCCCAGTTTCTTGACGGCGTACTCCAACTGTTCAGCCGCCAGGTCGGGGAACTGCAAGGCGACCGAGCTAAGATAGATATAGCGGTCGGGATGAGCGGCGCACCATTCCGCGAGTTTTTCATCGTGAAGCCTGACGATTTTGGCCGCCAGGTCGCGGTCCGCCGCGGCATAGAACCAGTACCCGTTGATACTCAAAACCTGAACATCTACGCCCAGTTGATCGATCGCGCGGAGGCGGTCCGGTCCCATGAGGTTCGGTCCGCGGGCGCGAGGGCCTGCATTTGGGGCAAGGGGCGTGTCCTTGACGATGTCCCACACTTCCGGAATCACGCAATGAGCGTGCACGTCGACGACTTTCACGCGGCGGCCAGCAATGGACACTTCCCGGCGCTTCCCGGGAGCCGCCGGCGCGGCCGGACCCCCTTGAAGGGCGGAGCCGGCAAACGCGTTTCCCGTCAATAACATTCCAGTCGTCGCGCCCGCGACGGTCTTCAAGAAATCCCTGCGATCTCGCATGCTTCGCTCCGTTCCATTGTCCCTGGGACGCGGGCGGCAAGTTCATTCTCCGCTACCAGGTAGAATCGAATGATATTGTTCAGCCTACATTTCTAGCCGATTGAATTGTCGTAAGTAAACCCCTTGCCGAGGTGGAAGTCAAGAAGCTGCAATCAACGGTAGTGGTGTCATTTGAAGGTCTAAGAATTTAAGAGAGCCAATAACCGATGACAGCCCCGATCCAACCGGAGGCTAGCCGCATTGTGCTCTCATCTATTTGCGTTTGCAGTAGGCGATGCGGAGCAAACAGAACAAGAGTAACGCAGCAATCAAAACTAAGAGACTAACAACAACCTGCATCCAGACTCTTACTTTTTCTTCTGCTGTAGACGCAGTGGTCGCATGAGGACCAGAAGGCGCTCGTAACGATATTCTCAGCCAAATGGATTTATCCCTGCAAAGTTCTGAAGGTCTCAAGCATCTTGGGGCCGAAATAAGGTGCAATTTTCTCGCCCAACTTTAAGTGGGTTTTAGTATTCTCAATTTTGATCCGCTCATAGAACTGTATCGCCAATATACCAAGTACTGAAGCTATAATGGCAGTTGTTCTACGCACGTTAAGAATTGTGTGAAACGGCCACACTCGTGTGAGAAATGGTGCGGCAAAAATGCCAATCACAGACGAAAGTACGATAAGCTCAACTAGCCCGCCGATTGCTCTTGAAACGCGCGACACCACTACAGACGGGCTCTTCTTCAAATGCAATATCGATAGCATGCTCATATGGGACTAACGCGCGGCGACGATAGAACATGGGCGGCAGAGTGAATTCTGCTGAAAATAAGTATGCCCTCCAAGCTACTATATTATAATCCTGGATCGGTCTAATTCAGCAAATCCTGTATTTCCCAGAGGTTATCAACGATTCTAGCCGCCCTTGCCGGAGTCACCCGTAGTGACGATTGGACCCGGCAGAAGTTATAACCAAGCAAAGTGCAGCGCGCAAGCCGCTTTCAGGTGTGAAAGTTTCTTCGAGAAAGCATTCGTTAACCGTGTGAAACGAAGCAATTGAATACGCATCGTAAGATTCTGCCTCTCAATATGCGAAGTGGAGATCAGCGATGCTTTTGGCTTTCCTATGGCTGGTATGGGCAAGGCATTGATGAACTCGCCGGGGCTGTAACGCTTTTCGGTTTCAACTTCTTTATCGTGACGGGCCAGTTTCCGGAAGATTCACACTTCAGAAAAACTCATCAGGGATGCAGAGGGGAAGTCCGCGCCTAGAAATGCGTGGGTTTCCCTCCGGGCGGCACAATGACTCAATCGGACCAGGCGAGATAGGCAGGGACGATGAGACCGAACAAGGGCACGATTACCAATATGCCCCACCAGTTCGGTTTTTGCCGCGCCTCGGCGATGCCCATCCAGACGAGGATGAAGACCACGATGTTGACCAGTGGGATCAGCATCAGGATGAACCACCACACGGGCTTCCGGGCGATATTGAGCGTCAGGAAAAGGTTGGCGATGGGAATCCAGGCGAGCCAGCCGTTCGGCGTATTCGTCTTCGTGGCGATGGTCATGAGCGCCAAAGACATGTAGACGTAGACCACTGCAATGAACAGCAAAAACGTCGGTCCAAATATCATGGGGATCTTCGGTGCCATGAAGTTCCTTCCCCCGGCGATAGACGGAATCACACCCTCGGCACGATCCAGCCGGAACTTCCGATTTAGCCGGAATTCCCCTTTTGTGGTTGAAACGCCGTTGATTGTACACCGGCTTCGCTTGCCCGCGGCGCAAGCCTGTGCTGAAGAGTACATGCCGTTTGCACTTTGGGCTGGTGGCGCGGCACAATTGGCGGAAAGATTTAGCGTTTCCATGAAGGAACGGGAAACTTTCGAGAGCTGGATCGCCTGAGCAGCTTGCGGAAAAGTCAGCGCACGGAGCGACTATTGAAATTCAGTTGGCGCGGGCAATAGGGGATACATTGAAAATGGCGGGGCTCAAATTAATGAGGCGGTTGGGAGCGCGCTCACGATCCCGATTTCTCGGGGCCGCCGTCCCCGCAGCGCAGCGCCCAATCCGCCTTGCTTGAATTGGTAGCAAGTTGGCTTCCATTTCCGGCTTCCTGAATCACGATCTAAACACATGACATCTGGGCATTCGCGCAAAAACGGAATGCAGCATTTTGCGCAATTTGAGACACCCTTTGGCAGTCTTGCCCGGGAAAATGTCACACTCTCCAAAACGCAGGGAAATATTCCGCCGCAAAAAGATGATCCGAAAAAATCATTCGCAACTCTTTTTCCGAGTAAAACGATATGCTCGCCGGACTCTCTTTGCGAGCGTGCGGGACACCGCCCCTGCTATGCTATAGTCAATTGTCCCTGGGCGTCTGCGAATATGGGCAAATTGCGCATCTCCATCGTGGAATTCCTGAACACCGCGCCGCTGGTCTGGGGTTTTACCGACGGGCCGCTGGCGGGCAAGTATGAACTTTTGTTTGCCGTGCCCTCGCAATGCGCTGAGGATTTGCGCGCCGGGCGCGCCGATATCGGCATCATCCCGTCCATCGAATACCAGCGCATGGACGACGTCGTGGCCCTGCCGGGAATGGCCATCGCCTCGAAGAACGAAGTGCGCAGCCTTCTGGTCGTTTCCAAAGCGCCGATCGAAATGGCCAAAAGTTTTGCGCTGGATACGAATTCGCGCAGCTCGGTGGGTCTGGCGCGGATTCTCTGCCGCCGACACTGGAATATCGATCCTGAATTCATCGACATGCCGCCCGATCCGGACAAAATGCTGGCTCGCGCCGACGCCGCGCTCCTGATCGGCGATCCCGCGCTGCGCCTGCGGCTCAACGTGGATGCGCTGCAAGCCAAAGTGCCGCAAGAAGATGGCTGCGGTTGCTGCGGGGGCGAGGACGAACAGCCCATCAAGGGCATCGAAACTTTGTTTGTCTATGACATTGCGCAGCAGTGGCGCGAGATGACCGGGCTGCCCTCGGTGCTGGCGATCTGGGTGGCGCGGCGCGGCGCGATCACGCCGGAAATCGCCGCGGATTTTCAGGCCTCGCGCGATTATGGCCTGGCGCGCATCGGCGAAATCGCCGAGGGCGCGGCCTTGAAGCTCGAACTTCCCCCGCGCGAACTCGAGCGCTATCTGACTGAGAACATTAATTTTTCGCTGGATGAGGAGAATCTGGCGGGCCTGCGGCGGTATTATGAGGAGTGCGAGCGGGCCGGACTCATTCCGCGAGCGCGCGAGGTGGAATTCGTCAACGGCGTTAGTGTCGCGCGGTAGGTTTTTGCAGCGCCCGCCTTCAGGCGGGCATTTGCTTGAACACAGAGTGCCCACCTGAAGGTGGGCGCTACAAATGGAACCGCAAATAAGAAAGAAATCCATCCATGGGACTGACACAACAAGAAGCGCTGGACCTGTTTCGCTCCGACGACCTGGTGGGCATCGGCATGGCGGCGATGGAAGTGCGCCGCAAGAAAACTGACCCGCGCGTGGCCACGTATCAGATTGACCGCAACATCAACTACACCAATTTCTGCACCGAATATTGCTCGTTCTGCGCGTTTTACCGCCCGCTGGGGTCGAGGGAAGGCTACCTGCTCTCGTTCGAGTCCATCTACGAAAAGATCGCGGAGATGCTGGAGCTTGGTGGCACGGGCATCCTGCTGCAAGGCGGCCTGCACCCGGATCTGCGCATCGAGTATTACGAAAATCTTCTGCGCTCTCTCAAACAGCGCTTTCCGCAGGTTCACTTGCACTGTTTCTCCGCGCCGGAAATCGGCTGCATCGCGGAAGTTTCAGGCCTGAGCGTGCGTGAGACGATTACCCGCCTCATGGCCGCGGGGCTTGACTCCATCCCCGGCGGCGGCGCGGAAATTCTCGATGACGAAATTCGCGCGCGCATCTCCCGCCTCAAGTGCACGTCCGACGAATGGGAAGACATGCACCGCGTGGCCCATTCGCTCGGCATGCGCACCACCGCCACCATGATGTTCGGCTGTGGCGAGGAGTACCGCCACCGCGTCAATCACCTCGAGCGCCTGCGCCGCATACAGGAAGATACCGGCGGCTTCACCGCGTTCATTCCATGGATGTTCGCGCCGGATAACACGCCGCTCGGGAAGAAAATCCCGCAAGCCACCGCCGTCGATTACTTGAAGACGCTGGCCATCAGCCGCCTCTACCTAGACAACTTCGATCACATCCAGTCGAGCTGGCTTACGCCGGGAATCAAGGTTTGCCAGGTGGGTCTGCAATTCGGCGCCGACGATGTAGGCAGCATCCTGATTGAGGAAAACGTAGTCTTCGCCGCCGGCGTACGCAACCGCACAAATGAAGGCGAACTCCGCCGCATCATTCAAGATGCCGGCTACATGCCCGCCCAACGCGACACGCTGTACCGCTCCTACGTGCTGAAGCGCGCTTCTTAAGTGGCGCATGCTTCAGCTTGCGGGTTCTTGGACATTGCAAGGACCAACCCCCGCAAGCTAAAGCATGCGCCACGCAAAATGCGAAGCCCAGCACCGCTTCGCTCACATTCAATTTGTTGTCGCTGAGTCACCCTTACGCGTGAACGCCAGAATTTTTGCTGTTAATACCTGCACCTGTTC
This sequence comes from uncultured Acidobacteriota bacterium, assembly GCA_963813185.1. Lineage (GTDB taxonomy): Bacteria > Acidobacteriota > Terriglobia > Acidiferrales > UBA7541 > Palsa-360. Next base: position 1,080,805 of record CAWEYA010000008.1, on the reverse strand, counting down.
GCCTTTTTGGTTCAAGGTGACGCTCCGAACGGTAATAACTCCCCGGTCGGGTTTGGATCGCGACGGCACGATCGTGAGAATTTCACTTTCAACGTGCAGTGTGTCGCCGGGAAACGTCGGTCTGGCCCAGGCGATTTCGCCGCCCAGGCCGGCAAGTCCGCCGGCGAACGGCAGGCCGCTCATTACCAGAAGACGCATCGTGGCAGCCGCCGTATGCCAGCCGCTTGCGGCGAGCTTGCCGAAGACGCTGTGCCGGGCGGCCTCTTCGTCCAGGTGAAAGGGCTGCGGATCAAACTCCGCGGCGAACGATTTGATCCGTGCCGCTTCCATGCGGTACTTACCAGAAGAAAATTTCTGGCCCACGTGCAAGTCGTCCAGATAAAGCACCTTGGCCGGGCTCGCCACCTTTGCCGGCGCGGAGTTATAGGCCGGCTTCACACCGCTGGTGTTGTCAAGAGCGGCGTTGGCCAGGTCGTCGGCGTCGCGGTTCTGTTCGCGCGGCACGTACTGGATTGTAAAAGCTTCCAGGCTCGCCGCTTGCTTCTTCGCGCGCTCGTGTAGGGCGCGCAGGTCGGGATGCTTCACTTTGTACAAGCCCTTGATCTGATTCACGATCAATTGCGAATCGCTGAGCACGCGAAGCCGCCGAATCCCGCTGGCCGCCGCATAATCCAGCGCCGCAATCAGCGCGTAATATTCCGCGACATTGTTCGTGTGGCGGCCAATATATTTTCCAAGGGATTCATGCGTCGTGCCGTCCGGCCGGCGTATCACCACGCCATAAGCCGCCGGGCCGGGATTGCCGCGCGCCGCGCCGTCAATATTAGCCGTGTGCGCGCCCTCGAGCCGCGCCGAGGGGGTCTCAGGCTCGACGAATAGTTTTCCGGACGCTTTGTGAGTGGGTTTGATCATCAAATTGATAATGCTCAGCTAGCTTTCACGGGCGGGCGTAGTTGGCGGGTCGCCAACGGACGTCGCCGCGGAAGCGGCCGGAGGGCCGGGCGCGGTGGAGTGATCGGCATAGTAGAGGATGCGCGTGCACGTCTCGCAGTGGAAGAAACCATCGTTGCTGTCCCGCTGCAATTGCTGGATCACGTGAGGGCGAATGTGGACGCCGCACTGGCCGCAGCCTTCACCGCGGATTTCCGCCAGGGCAATGCCCCCGTGGCGCTTGGCGATGCGCTCGTAGTGGTCTACCAAATCTTCCGGTACAGCGGCAATCGCGGCGGCGCGCACCGCCTCAGCGGCGGCCAATTCCTTTTGCGTGGCGTTGTACTCGGCTTGAATCGAGTGGCGTTCCTTGCCCGCCGCCGCTTCGATTTCCTTCACAGCCGCCTCGGCGGCCTTCACTTGCCGGTCGTACTCCTCGCCGGAAACCATGCGTTCGAGCAGGCGGTCCTCGGCCTTGGCCACTTCGTTTTCGGCATTCTGGATTTCGTGCAGCAGGGCTTTATAAGCCTCGTTGGTCTTGACCTCCGCGCTCTGGTTCCGGTATTTCTTGGCGCGCTCTTTCCACTGCTCGACGTCCATCTCGAACGTCTTGCGTTCCTTCAAGCCCGTGGTATGCGCCTCCTTGGCTGCAACGACCTGGTGCTTCGCGGACGTAACGCCCGCTTCCACTTCCGCCAGGCGCTTTGGGAACCGGGCCAAGCGCTCGCGAATTCCTATCAGACGCAAATCAACGGCTTGCAATTCAATGAGTGCTTTTAGGTGGGGGTGCATCGACACAGCATTTTAGCACAGCCTCCGCGCGGGGCACGGATCGCAATTCGTCCCGCGAAGGGTTCGCCGATTGCGAAACATCCTCCGAATAGCGAGGCGTGCCCGGCGGATTTCCCGGTATTAGCTTCGCGAAACAAACAAAATAAATTCGATGTGAATCGGGAGTCATTAATGGATAGAATCGCAGTTGCCCGCCCGTCTATCTCAAACAAAGGCACATTCATCATCTCTGCGAATCATGCTTCCTGACGGTTTTGCGCCCGTGCCGATTCTTTGGAGAAAGGAATAATATGGCGGCCGGAAAGTTGCTCCATCGGATTCATTCCAGGTTGGTGTCTTACGGTCTGGCTCTGGCGATTTCCATGGTGGGAGTTGTGGGGACAGGCTTCGCGCGGCCGGATAATGCCTTCGATCTGACCGGGCCAAAGATAGAAATCAAGGTAACTCGCGCCGGCAAGACGCTCGGTATTGCCGATGTTCCTAACCTGCTGCCCGCAGACCGGTTGTGGATACATGTGGACCTTCCCGGCGACCAAGCAGTCCATTATTTGCTGGTCGTTGCATTCCTGCGCGGCACCACCAACCCGCCTCCGGAAGACTGGTTCACCCGAGCGGAGACATGGAACAAACAAATGATCGCGGAAGGGATTATCGTCACGGTTCCAAAGGACGCTCAGCAGGCCATCCTGTTTTTAGCCCCCGAAACGGGTGGCGATTTCAGCGGCTTGCGAACAGCCGTCCGCAGCAAGCCTGGCGTCTTCGTAAGAGCGGCGCAGGACCTGAATCAGGCAGGCTTGGACCGCACGCGGGCGGATCGCTACCTCGACGAAATAAAAGACAGTTCCGCCCTGGAGCCAAAAGCTCTGCACGATCGATCCGTCCTTCTTGCCCGGACGTTGGGCATCAAGTTGGACCAGCAATGCTTCGAACGGCCTGCAGAGCAGCAATCCACGTGCCTGACACAAAATACCGATCAGCTGGTTTTGGACGATGGGCACACCCAGTCCATGGTAGCGGCGCTGACGTCCGGTCCGGCTTCGGATTTGATGGGAGCTCTCAGTGCTACGTCGATGGCGGGGGGAGGATTTTACAGCCCTTACGTGGGCGCGGTCGTGGATCTGGCGCGCATCCTGGGGAGCCTGCATACGGCGTCTTACCAGTACATTCCCGCCCTCGCGGTGCCAAAAGGTTCGCAGCTGAACCTTCGGCTCAATAACCCGCCGTCATTTCGTAATCCAAAATCGGTCCTGGTTGTGGGCCTGCCCGCGGTGGAAGCCGCGCAACTGCCACCGCTTCGTGCGGTCAACCCGGAACAGGTGCAGTGCCTGGAAAAAGCGCCGCTGGTTCTCCCCGTAGATGGCGCTCCCTTGGTATTTTCCACGGAGATCGCGCATGATTTTGTCCTTCGGATCATGGGAAAAGGCGGGAGCGTGACCGACCTGCCCGCGAAACCCGACCCCGCTCGAGGAGGATTTGTAATCGACAGCCGTGCGCTCGTCAGCGCCAACCTGGATTCGGACGTGAACGGGACACTTCACGGAAATTGGGGATTTGACTCCTTCGAAGGGCCCGCTTTCCATTTGCGGAACGCCCATCCGGCGACATGGAGTGTCGCTCCCGCGGATCAAGGAGCCTTGATCGTGGGCCGCGTGGATACGCTCCATTTACACTCCGAATGCGCCGTGTGCGTGGAGGAGGTGACCGTCCAGGACAACCAGCACACGGATCTCAAAGCAAACTGGAAAACGCTCAAGACGGATGAGCTGGAAATTCAGATCCCTCTGAAAGAGGAGACCTCCGGGTCCGTGAAGCTGATGGTGAAACAATTTGGCTTGGCCGCTTCGGACCCACTCGTTTTGCCAACCTATGCGGAGGCAGCCCAACTGGATCGTTTTAAAATCAATGCGGGCGACCAGCAGGGCGTTTTGACGGGCACGCGACTGGATGAAGTGAACAGTTTTGAACTGAAAGGCATTCGCTTCGTGCCGACCAAACTATCCCGCGCCGAAAAGAAAGACGAGCTCCAGCTGGCCGTTGCCGGATCCGCGCCGCCGGCTGCCGCCCTTCAGACCAACGAAAACCTGATTGCGCACGTCGATTTGAAGGACGGCCGCGTTCTGGATTTGCAAACGACGGTGGAAAATCCGCGTCCGAAAGTCGAACTGATCAGCAAAAGCGTCCAGCCCGGGGCCACTCGTTCTCCCGTTCAATTGAAAGGTCAAGATGCGCTTCCGCAAGACGGGCGGCTTTCGTTTTTTCTCAAGTCGGAAGTGCCGGAAAGTTTTCCCCGCACCGAAAAGATAGAAGTTTCGAGCCTGGACGAGTCGTTTCATGTGCTGCTGAGCGTAGCCGACGGCACTTTGATCTTACAAAACTCGGAAACGGTGCTGGCCGTCCTCGATCCGCTCAAAAGTTTTGGGCCGTCGGCTTTCGGGCCTCTTCGCTTTCGACCGGTTGAAACCGGCGGTGAGAGTGGAGATTGGCAGCCGCTCGCAACCCTGGTGCGGATTCCAACCTTAAAGGAAGTTCGCTGCCCCGGAAGCCCGGACAAACAATGCCGGCTGATCGGGTCGAATCTTTTCCTGATCGATTCGGTGGCCTCCGACCCGCAATTCACCCATGAGGTATCCGTTCCGATCGGCTTCCCGGAATCCACGCTGAGCGTTCCACGTCCGAATGGGACGCTCTTGTACATCAAGCTCCGGGATGACCCGGCGACAGTAGAGCCCCTGATTCTGTCCGTTTTGCCCGATGAGGAGTGAACTTAGTAGAATGTATATTCAGAGGAACCACAGCCACAGCGGCCGGCTTATGGAAAACCGATCCCAATCCGGGATTTCCCCTTTTGCTTTTTCGAATGAGCGATCCGGCACGGAAATTTACGGGGGAAATCAAATCGCTGGATGTGCCAATTTCAGGCCCGGGTGCCGCCGGAAACGCGCTATTTTTGCGGTTGCGATCCCACATCACGCGGAAGATTTGTCGAGCTCTCCGGCGTCGCGTTTTGATTCGCTGGGCGAGCGGCCGCGCTGGCAGAGGACCCGATGGCATCGCCGTTGACCACAATTTCGACGCGGCGATTGCGCTGCCGGCCTTCCGGAGTGTCGTTCGTCGCCACAGGCTCCGCTTTGCCGAATCCCTGGGCGGTGATGGAAGAGAGCGAAACGCCCTGTTCCCCCAGAAAATCCTTGACAGAATCAGCGCGCTGTTCCGAAAGCCGCGCGTTGAATCCGTCGCTGCCCACGCTGTCGGTGTGACCTTCGATTTGCATGGTCAATCCCGGATGCGCCAGCAAAATTCCTGAAACCTTGGCGAGTTTTTCCCTGGCGCCGGGTTTCAGAGTGAAGCTGCCGGTGTCAAACAACACGTCGGACATGTTTACAATCAGTCCTCGCGCGGAATCGTTGGTCTGCAGGATGGAGTTCAACTGCGCCAAGAGTTGCGCGCGCATGTCGGCTTTTTCCGCCTCGGCTTCCGCCGCCTGCTTTTGCGCGAGGGCCGACTGTTGAGCGGCAATCGCAGACTGGCGCGCCCTCTCCGCATCTTCCTTGGCCTTGGCCGCATCGGCGGCAGCCTTCATGGCGTCTTCCTTCATGCGTTCCGCATCCGCCTTGGCCTGTTCGGCTTGCAGGCGGGCCTGGTCAGCTGCCTGCCGGCGATTGGCTTGGTCTTCTGCGTCGGCGCGCGCTTTCGCAGTGCGTTCCTCGGCCGCTTGCTTGTCCGCGTCGGCTTGAGCCTGGGCTTCCTCCTCGGCTTTCTGCTTCACGGAGATTACGCGCGCTTCTTCCGCGGTCTGTACGGCGTCTCGCGCCATGGAGATTACGGTTTTTTTATCGCTCTTGCGCCCGTAGGCATCCTCCGCCTCTTGCAACTGATGATCGGCTTTGGCGATCGTGGAGGCCGCGTATTTTCCGGCATCGGCATTTTTGGCGATGCGGACCGCATTGCGCGCCTCGAAGAGTTCAATCGGCGTCTTGCGGTCGATCCCGAAGATCACGTTCTCAATCTTTGTGTTGGAGGAAGAGTACACGCCGTGGGGAACCAACTCGTACTTGGCGCCGATGCTTTCGCCGCCCGCGTCAGCCGCGTTTTCAAGGACCACTGCATCTCCCGGCTGGGAAACGGCGAAATACGGCTCGGCGGTCACCACCATTCCGAACGTCTGCATATCCGTAATGGCCTTGACCTGCGCGGCGCCGTTCTTGACCTGAACTTCACCGAGATTTACGGCGCGGCCTTGCGGAGAAACGGCCCACAAGACGTAGGTCAAGTACTCGAAGCCAAACTTGGTCGCCGCTTCCATGCCCTCGAACGTCACATCGATTTCCACGCGATTGCCCTTGTTCTCGACCTGGGCTTCGCCGCTGCCAGCGGGCAGCAAGTTCGTGCCCCGGAGGGAAGCCTTGGCGACACCGCCGCGCCGGTAAGTGACAGCCTTAGCCGTCCGGGATACGCCGGAACTGCTGGCCGGAGATGCTTGTCCGCGCGCGTTTGCGGCGCCCAGGCCGAGCACGCCGAGGAGCGCGATGCCAAGCAAAACGGACCTGTCGAGGCGAGTTATTTTGGCGCAAATGGGCAGCCGGCTTGATTGGTAGGGCATGATGTACTCCTTTGCTGTTCGCAGCCCTATTAGGTTAGCAAACCGTGGGGGGTGCGGAATTGGCGTCCGTGGGGCGAGTTGCGAAGTAATTACTTACCAAATGAACATGCCAGGGACATTCGGAAGCCAGAATGGAGGGCCAGTACCTTTCAATGAAAGGCATAATTTCAGGATGCGGCCTTGCGTTCACAACCACGGGAGCCCGCGCCAAATTATCAATCAAGAGAGTAGCGAAACTTCGGGTAAACTGTTATGGATGTGCCGGATGACTGCGAATTCCTTCCAATCAGCCCCCATGCCGGGCGCGACACGATCCACTGCACAGATTAATTTCTGGCGTTCCGCCATCACCCGGACAACGAGGAAACCGGACATGCGCCGCCATTGCTTTGTCCGCCTTGACGCATCGCTTTTGATCGTGTACAAGACCTGCAATGCAGTCGGAGCCTTCACCGATCTAACGGGAGCCAACATTGAAAATCGCTAAGCGCCCTCGCGCGTTGCGAAAGCCATTTGTTGCAGCCATAGTGATCATCGATGTGCATTCCGAACGGCAAATGACAGCCCGCACCAGTAATTTGAGCGTGCGTGGATGTTTTGTGCTTACTCCAACTCCATTGAACCCGGGAACGAAGGTCCAGGTCACCATCGTGCATTCGGGCGCGAAGGTCGCGGTCTCCGGACGTGTGGCCTCGGTTCGAGCACAGGGGATGGGTATCGCATTCCTTAAAATTGAGCAGCACGATCAGTCGGTTCTGGAGCGCTGGATAAGCGAATTGCGGACCAATTGAACCGCGGCCCGCTGTCGATTTTCCCGGCTTACCTCACATCGAAAAATTGCCGGCTCCTCTTGCATCGGAGCAAGCAAGACGGCGCCGCCGCGATTCGTGTCTGAGCGTATTGCGTTTTGAGATGCCGCGGCGTCGCTGCAAGGGCGATGAGAAACCTGATTTGAGATTAGAGATTTGAAAATTGAGATTAGAGATTTGAAATCTGCAAAAACCAGAAACTTCGTGGCCCTGGTAAAGTCTTGTAAAAATTTGTTTTCGCCAGTCACCATCCGCTTGCCGGCTCAGTCGCCCTGGTGGACTTCCATGGTTTGATCGATGCTGAACGTCGGGAAATGCGGCGGCGTGACGTGCGCTGGATTTTCCACCGGCGGCGGGGTGTATGTGGCGGTAACGGTAAAGGTATTGCCGGAAGACACAGCCGAGTATGTGTAGCCGTCGCGGCTGGTGCGCGTGATGTTCATCGTGCCGGAGGAAGCGAGCGTTGGCAGGTCGGTGTAGGAGCCGTTCTGCACAAAATACATGCGCTCGGCCTGGGCGATGGCCACCAGGTCGTTTTTCACGCCCACCACGCTGATGTTTTGCGTCACCACCATGCCGGGGCCCGGCGCCATTTGCTTCAAACTGTACATGTAAATGCCGAGGCCGATCCCGGCAATGACCAGCAAACCGATGAGTCCCTTCATGGATTTTTTCTCCGAAAGAAATTATACGCCGGCCATGACTGCGTGAGGCGGAGAGTGCTCTGGGTGTGCGGTTCCCGGCAACCCCTCGTCTCTGAGTCCATTCGCTTGGTTGGACAGCCGCTTCTGGCTGTCCCGCTCAATCCAAGCGCACCCGAACGAACAGCCAAATACGGACGTCTCAATACAGGCCATAGCACCTGTTAACTCATGCACTACATCAACACTTTTCCGCCAGAGATTTGACCCAATTATTGAATATAGTGCCGGTGTCTGGTACTGGAACTGACAGATGCAAACTTGGCTTTTATCGGTGGTGGAAACCATGAAATCGTTCTCACGAACGCGTTCGAGGCGCCGCACGGGGATTATACGCAGTCCTGGGATGCTGCTCCGCCGTTCCTATTCTGACTTCCTGCTTTTGCTGGCCGGAATCCTTTTTTGCGCGGCGGCTCCTGGCTCGTCGGCTTATGGAGCGACGCCGGGGAGCGATTCGGCCGCTTCCGCGACCAACATTATTGGGAAGGATGCGAAATTGAATGGCAAGGCGATGCCCGCCGGCGCGACTCTATTCCCCGGCGACGTCATCCGCTTGGGCGAGGACTCCACGGCTGCCTTGCGATTTGCGGACGGTTTAGTCCTGGCGGCTCCGGACACTGAGTTGGTGGTCGAATCCCGGGGCGTGAATTTGCGCAACGGGCGCCTTCAGGTGCGCGCCGACGGGGGAGAGTCCCTCGCCATCTCCGGGCCGTTTTTCCAGGTGAACCTCGCTGCGTCTCAAGGTATACCGAGTACGGCGGAGATTCGTCTGGGCGGTATGCGCGCGCAGGTTTCCGCCGTTGCGGGCGCTGCCGATCTGACGGCCGTGGGGAGCGCCGCGCCTTACAAGCTGCACGCCGGCGAAACAGCTACTCTGGCCTTTGCGGGAGCAGACGTCTCTCCCGCTCAAGGCGCTGCCGGGCAAGAGGCCGGCCAAATTTCCCGCCTCCTCCCGCAAATACAGATCGACCGCGAGTCGCAGCATCTCATTGCTTCGGTTTCCGACCACGTTTACTGGAATGACGGCCTGCGCAGCGGCCCCACAGGCCGGGCGCACGTCACGCTGAAGGACGGATCGCAACTGAACTTGGGTTCGGATTCCTCCCTGCGCATCCTGCAGCACGACGCCCAGGCGCAACAGACTTCTCTCGACCTGATTCTGGGGCGCCTGCGCGGGAAAATCACGAAAATGACGCTCCCGGGAGCGAAATTCGAAATCCACACGCCTGTAGGCGTCGCGGGGCTGGTGGGTACGGATTTATCGCTTGAGGTTACGAACGACTACGTGGAGTTGATCGTATTCGAAGGCGAAGTGCGCTTCACTACTTTGAGCGGCCAGGCCGTAAATGTGACTGCTGGCAATAAGCTGCGCATTTCGCGATCCGGAGCGTTCGAAGGGCCGTTTCCCGCAACCCCTCAGGAAACGCAGATCGCCAAGGACCTCACCGATATTCTGGGAAAGGCTAACCAGGGTGCAGTCGTCGCCGCGACGCGTCCGATTACCCCCCTCGTGGTTATCATTACTGGCACCGCGGCGGCTGTGGGCATAGGCGTTTGGCAGGGGACTCGTCCGGCAGTCAGCAACATATTGCCATAGCACTCCTTCCTGCCCTGTGCGCGGCCCGTCGTTCCGCTGTTGGCAGGCACGGCTGCGAAAACTTGCGCGGACGGGAAGCGGATCAATCCCTTACAACGGTGCGCAGATTCTTTTTCAGGTAGGGGTGGAAGTGCGAGCAGGTTCACGGTAAAGTACCACGGAATGTGTGGAATCTGCGGCGTCATTGGAATTCAGCAGTCCGAACTGGCCGAAGAAATAACGCGCCGGATGATGGGGGCGCTGGAACATCGCGGCCCAGATGAAGATGGGCTTTTGGTCGCACCTTCGGCGGCGCTCGGGATGCGCCGCCTCAGCATTATTGACCTGCCTGGCGGACACCAACCCGTATTCAACGAAACAGGCGATGTCGCGGTAATTTTCAACGGTGAAATTTATAACTTCCCGCAGTTGCGCAAGACGCTGGAAGGGGCCGGGCATGCGTTCCGAACTCACTCGGATACGGAGGTCATCGTCCACTCCTACGAGGAGTGGGGCGAAAATTGTTTGCGCGAACTCCGCGGGATGTTCGCCATCGCCATCTGGGATGCGCGTTCCTCCGGCGCGTCGGGAGAAGCGGCGCGCGGCGCGCGCATTTTTCTTGCGCGCGATCGGATGGGAATCAAGCCTCTCTATTACGGGGTCGCGGACGGCGCTTTCCTGTTTTCCTCCGAAGTGCGTTCGCTGCTGGCCTGCGGCCGGCTCCAGCCGCGGCTGGCGCCGGATTCTCTGGAAGCCTACCTGACGTTTGGGTCGCTGGCCGAGCCGTCAACCCTGGTCGAGGGCGTTTTGTCTATTCCTCCCGGACATTGCCTGTCCTTTTCCGCCGAAGCCCCGCCGGCAAAACCGTCGCCACAGTCGTACTGGGTTTACTCCGACGCCGTGCTCCAGCAGGAAGGGCCGAAGCCGAAAAATTTGCGGGAAGCCGCAAAATTATTGCGCCCGCTGCTGGAAGAAACCGTCCGCGAACATCTGATCGCAGACGTCCCGCTGGGAGTTTTCCTTTCCAGCGGACTGGACTCCACCAGCCTGGTTGCGCTGGGCAGCCGTTTCCAGAGCGATCTGCACACTTTTACGGTCATTTTTCCCGAGCAAAGGTACAGCGAATCCAGGGTTTCGCGCGAAACTGCAAAACTCTTCAAGACAAACCACCAGGAAGTTCTCCTCACCCCGGATATGTTAGTGGCTCAGGTGGAGGATGCAGTCAAGTCACTGGACCAGCCGACCATGGACGGGCTGAATACTTATTTTGTGTCGCGAGCCGCTCGCCAGAGCGGTTTGAAAGTGGCGCTATCGGGGCTGGGCAGCGACGAGATCTTCGGAGGGTATTCCACATTTGTATCCACTCCGAGGGCCGCGTTTGTGGCCGGACTCGGGCGATGGATTCCCGCCCCGTTCCGCAGCCTGACCGCCGGCGCGGCCGTCAGGATTGCCGCCGGCGACGCGGTGCGTAAGGCTGCGGCAGCCTGGCGTTCCCCCGAGGACTTCCCGCATGCATATTATTTCACGCGGCTGTTGTTCACTCCCTCCCGGGTACGGCGCCTTCTGGCCCCCTATTTCGAATCCGACGAGTATTCTCGCAGCCATGAAAATCCCTGGCGCGAGCGAATGCGAGAAACGGCGCGGCAGGCCGCACACCTGGATTCCTTTACTTCGGTTTCCTGTTTCGAATTGCAGTCGTACATGGTGAATACGCTTCTGCGGGACACCGACTCCGCCAGCATGGCCAGCTCTCTCGAAGTCCGCGTGCCGTTCCTCGACCACCGCCTGGTGGAATTTGTCGGGCGGTTGCCGAAGAGCGCGAAATACACGCCGGATGTTCCGAAATCCTTGTTAGTCGAGGCGCTTTCCGATTTGCTGCCCGATGAAGTCGTCGGCCAATCCAAGCGAACATTCACTCTGCCGTGGGATGTTTGGCTCAGAGGGCCGCTCGGCGTGCGTCTATCGCAGGATTTGGCGAACCTCACGCCGCCATTGCGCGAGTACTTGAATCTACGCGCCGTAATTGGCGCCTGGCAGAACTTCGTCATCGGCCAGACCAACTGGTCGCGCCCCTGGAGCCTTTTTGTGCTCAATGAATGGGTCCGCCGTCATGTGTCGAATGCGGCGAACCGTCCAGCCTCGACTGCGGACGCCGTTCACGCCGGCGCGAATTCCGCGACTGCCTCGAATCGGCGGCCATGAGGGAAAGGAAAACCGCACCGGATGTACATCCTGGGTATCAATGCCTACCACGGCAATTCCTCGGCGGCGATCATTGCAGACGGCCGCCTGATCGCCGCCGTTGAAGAAGAACGCTTTAACCGGGTGAAGTACGCGGCGGGATTCCCGTCGGCGGCTATCCGTTACTGCCTGGACTCCGCCGGCATTACGATCGGTGAAGTGGACCACATTGCCATCCCGCGCAATCCCTGGGCGCGCCTGGGAACAAAACTTTTTTACGCCATGAGGATGCCGAGCTTCGCCGCCGAAAGAGTAAAAGTGATGGGCCGGTTCGCGGGAATTCCAGAAGCGCTGGGGCAGGCGTTCGAGATCGCACCGGAAAAAATTCGAGCCCAATATCACCGCATCGAGCATCACCAGGCGCACCTGGCGAGCGCGTTTTTCGTTTCTCCATTCGACCAGGCCGCGCTGCTGTCCGCCGATGGGCTCGGCGATTTCGCCAGCACCATGTGGGGAAGCGGGCAAGGCAATCGCATGCACGTCGACGGGGCGATTGCGTTTCCCCATTCTTTGGGCATGTATTACACGGCCGTGTCTCAATATCTGGGATTTCGCAAGTTCGGCGACGAATACAAAGTCATGGGCCTGGCCGCGTACGGCGAGCCTGCATACCTGGATGAGTTCCGCCACATTGTGCGCACAAACGGCGGCGTTGGCTTCCGCCTGGGACTCCAGTATTTCAAACACCATCGCACCGGCCCGGAGGTGACCTGGCGCGAAGCCAATAAGACACCCGAGCTGGGCGCCATGTTTTCCGACTATATGGCCGAGCGGCTGGGACCGGCGCGCGATCCTGCGGCTCCAGTCGAAAAGGCGCATCGCGACGGCGCGGCCACACTGCAAGCGCGTCTGGAAGAGGTCTTATTCGAAATGCTTCGCGCCCTGCACGCCCGAACCAAGCAAAAGGCCGTTTGCCTGGCCGGCGGGGTGGCGTTCAATTGCGTGGCCAACGGCAAAATTTTCGATCAGACGCCATTCGAACAAATTTTCGTTCAACCCGCCGCCGGGGATGCGGGACTGGCGATCGGCGCGGCTTATTTCGTTCATCATCAAATCCTCGGCCAGCCTCGTTCTTTCGTTATGGATAACGCCTACTGGGGGCCGGGCTATTCGCAGGAACAGATGCGCGCGGCGGCCCTGGCCAGCCGCTTGCAAAGCGAAGGCCATGAAATTCTGGAGCTTCACGAAAAAGAGATTGCCAAGGAAGCAGCGAAGGAAATCGCCGCCGGAAAGATCGTCGGGTGGTTTCAAGGGCGGGCCGAATGGGGACCGCGCGCGCTCGGAAATCGCAGCATTGTCGCCGACCCGCGCCGCCCGAACATGAAAGATATTCTGAATGCCAGGATCAAGCACCGGGAAATGTTCCGGCCATTCGCTCCGTCGGTTCTCGCGGAATCCACGGGAGAATACTTCGAGAAATCCTATCCCTGTCCATTTATGACCCAGGCTTATTCCGTGCGGCCCGAGAAACGCGAGGAGATTCCCGCGCCCACGCATGTGGACGGCACGGGCCGCCTCCAGACCGTTTCCCAGGAAGCGAACCCACGCTATTGGGGGCTCATCCGCGAGTTTGCCAACCTTACCGGCGTGCCCGTGGTCCTGAACACTTCGTTCAACGACAACGAACCTATCGTTTGCCGGCCGGAGGAAGCCATCGAATGTTTTCTGCGCACCAAAATGGATGTGCTGGTTTTGGGGGACATGCTGGTCCGCAAACCTGAATCGGCCGAGGTGCCGCGCTGACCCGGCGTGTTGCAGTTTTGCATGAATGTGATTTCGTTTTGACGCTGGGTTCTTTTCCCCTCCGGATGAGCTTGTGCATATTCTTCTTTTAAACGAATATTTTCCGCCGGATACCAGCGCCACGGCCAAGTTCGCCGCGCAGGTCGTGGAGGCGCTAGCGTTGAAACATCGCGTGACCGTGCTGGCGGGGCGGCCAAGCTACGATCCGGTCGAGCGTCATCCGCGTTATTTTTTACGGCGAGAAGTCCGCGGCAATCTGGCTGTCGAGCGCGTTGGCTCGACCGCTTATCCGCGCTTTCATATGCGCCGTCGCGTCTCGAATTATCTAACGTATCTCTCGCTGGCGATCCCGCGGGCGCTTTCCATCTCTTCGGACATCGTGCTGGCCATGACCGACCCGCCCATCGAAGGCATCGCCGGCGCTCTCGTTGCGCGTCTTTCCGGCCGTCCATTCGTTTACAACGTTCGCGACCTGTATCCGGACATGGCCTTGGGGGGCTCGATTGTGCGTCCGGGGAGTTTCACGGCGCGCTGGGAAGCGATGCATCGCTGGGCGCTGCGCCGCGCGGCGCGGGTCATCGTTCTGGGCGAGGACATGCGCGATCGCATTGTCGCCAAGGGAGTCGATCCGGTTCGTGTTGTAGTTTCCCGCGACGGAATCGTCATCCCGGAGACGTTGCCCTCCGCGGATAATTCGGTGGCGCGTGAAATTCGCGGCGACTTCCGTTTCGTACTGGTGCATGCGGGGAATGTAGGCTTCTATGGGGCGTGGCAAACGCTTATTTCCGCTGTCCGAATATTAGAGAACGAAGGTGTGGGGCTGGTGTTTATAGGCGAGGGGGCGATGAAGGCGCAAGTCGAGGCCATGGCTCAGGGATGCCGCGCGATTCGCTTCCTGCCGTTTCGCCCGGCAGGCGATGTGCCATTGGTGCTTTCTTCCGGCGACATGCACGTCGTTACGGTCAAGAGAGGGCTGGAAGGCGTCGTCGTGCCGAGCAAGTTGTATCCCACGCTGGCCGCGGGGCGGCCTGTGTTGGGAGTGGCTCCGGAAGAAAGCGACGTGGTGCGGATTATCCGGCGGACCGGCTGCGGCATGGCCGCCGATCCGGACGATCCGAACCGCGTCGCGGAAGCCATCCGCAGCGTGTTGCACGACTCGGAACAATTGCAATCCATGGCGCGCCGCGCTCGGGAGAGCGCTTTTTCCTATGATAAAGTGAAGCAGCTGAAAATTTTCTCGGAGACGCTCGAGGAGTTAGTTCGCGAATGACGCAGGCAATTGTAAGCTTCCCGGAGGAAGCCGGAGGTCTTCGGCGTAGATGGGTCCAATCGCTCGGACAGCACGATATGTGAAAGCATACACGGGAATCGCAGAGCTGAATCGCCTGACCGCCTCGCTGATCGACCGGCCTGAGGAAATGCTGGCGGAAACGGCCAAATATTGCGATGGCTTCCTTTATCCGTTCCAGGTCGCGGAGGAATTTGTGCCGCTGCTGGAAGAAGTGAGAAGACTGAATCCGCAAGCGGTACTTGAGATTGGCACTCACAGGGGTGGGACCTTATATCTTTGGGCTCGGCTGGCCCGGCCGGATGCGATTCTCGTCAGCATCGATTTGCCGGGAGGCAAATTTGGGGGCGGTTATTCGCCTTTTCGGGCTCCCATCTATCGGCGATTCGCGCAGGAGCGCCAGAAGTTGCACTTGATGAGGGCCAGCTCTCACAGCGAGTCGACGCTCGAGGAAACGAAACGGCTGCTTTCGGGGCGCCCGATTGACCTCTTGTTCATCGATGGCGATCATACGCATCAAGGGGTCAAACAGGATTGGGAAATGTATTCGCCGCTGGTCCGTTCCGGCGGCCTCATCGTATTTCATGATGTGGCCGGGAATTACGGGGAAACTCAGGTGAAAGCATTTTGGGACACGATCAAGGCTAGCTATGCCCACAAGGAATACATGACTCACCCCGAAAGACTTTACGGTATTGGCGTGCTGCAGAAGTGAGCAGGCCGGACATTCCACTTTGTGTCCGCGACGAGCCATAGGGAACTGACCAATGTAGATGCGGATCACTGACCTTCCGCAAAGGCTTGAAACGCACTAGCGATTGGGATTACAAAGATCATGGGCGTGTAAGTGTAGAAGGCAATTTCAAGAGGATGCCGGCCGGGCGCTGAATCCGGTCCTTTCATGAATACGAGCCTGATTGCATTTGCCGTTGGCTTGATTGCCTCCATGGGGCTCACCGTTCCGGTGCGGCAACTGGCGCTTCGCGTCGGGATGGTGGATCATCCCGGCCCGCGCAAAGTACACGTACAGCCGATGCCGCTGCTCGGCGGCCTGGCGATTTATCTGGGCGTGCTGATTGCGCTGCTGGTGTCCATGGATGGTCCGGCTCTGACGCAAGTGATCGGAATTTATGCAGGCGCGACGCTCGTCGCCGTTGTCGGAATATTGGACGACCGTGGCCTGCTCCATCATCAAATTAAGCTTTTCGGGGCCATGCCCGCCGCAGCCGTCATCCTGCTCGCCTCGGGCATCCGCGCTCAGGTTTTCTCCAACATCTGGCCGGGAACGCCGGGCATTTGGGCGGACACGGCGCTGACCTTGGTTTGGGTCGTCGGGATCACCGCATCTTTCAGCATTCTGGATCACATGGATGGGCTTTGCGCGGGTGTCGCGGCGATGGCTTCACTTTTCTTCGCCATCTTCGCGCTCGAAAGTGGCCAGCTCCTCGTCAGCACCATGGCCGCCGCGGTCCTGGGAGCCGCCGCCGGATTTCTGCGCTGGAATTTCAAGCCTGCGAAAATTTTCATGGGGGACGGCGGCGCGATGTTCCTCGGCTTCCTGATGGCCACGCTGGCGCTGAAGTTGCGGCCGGTGGTTGCCGCCGGTCACAACGCCGCGTGGCTGATCCCCGTTTTCATTCTTGGCTCGACGATCTTCGACACCACGCTGATTTCCATTTCCCGCTCCCGCCGCGGCTTCATCCCTTTTACTACTCCCGGAAAAGACCACACCGCGCACCGCCTCTCGAACCTTTTCAAGAGCCAGCGCACCGCCGTTTTGCTGATGTACGCCCTCGGCGCTTTTTTCGGCCTCCTAGCCTTGGCGATCAGCCATTTGACCGCAGGGCCTGCGTATGCGGTGGCCGCTCTCGCAGGCGTGACCGTGCTCGGCGCAGTTGGCTTACTCGAACGCGCACCCTATGAGCGACAAACGCCGAAAAACAAGCTTGCCGCATAGTATCTCAGTGTCGAATTCTAAATCGATATCAACCCGAGGCTGATCTGAAGGGATCGATCCACGCGGCGCATCGACTGGGAACGGATCGTCCCCAGTCGTCGCGCGAGGCGCCGCTTATCCACCGAGCGGATTTGGTTAAGGAGGATCACCGAATCTCTCGTGGTCCCGCCTTCGCCCGCCGTCAAAAGAACCTCAGTGGGATAGAGCGGTTCCTCGAATTGAGACGTAATGGCGGCCACGATGGTCAAAGGACTATGGCGATTCGCGATATCATTCTGCAGGATCAGAGCTGGCCGTGTCTTTCTGATTTCAGCGCCGATCACGGGATCAAAATTCACGAGGTACACTTCACCGCGCCTGGGGTAATTCACCGCCCGTTTGTGTGCCATGCCTCTTCATCCAGGAAAAACGACTCTTCGGCCAAACGAAGATCGCGTTCCGCTCGGCGCAACGCTCCTTCTTTCAGGAGTTTCCTCAGGTTCGCGCGGCGCGCGTCGGTCACGTAACGCTTCACCGCTTTGTCGATCAGGCGGCTTCGATTGCCCTTTTGGCAGACGCGGTCGATGAGTCGAATCGTTTCTTCCGGCAAGGTGATATTGATGCGGAAATACATCGTAGGAGCGCCTCCATTCGGCTCCAGAACGAATATACACATCTAGGATGTGTATTTCAAGCGGCGCCGATTCGCATATTCCACCCGCCCGGTCCCCGAGCCATCAGCCATCTCGCTGCGGGGCCTACGTATGCGGTCGCCGCTCTCGCCGGCGTGGCCGTGCTCGGCGCAGTCGGTTTGCTCGAACGCGCGCCGTGCGAACGTCAGGCCCGCAAGACGTAAGATTGGCGGTCTGTTACTTGAAACTGCGTACGCGGTATTGTGAAATCTAAACCCCCACCCTTTGAAATTCACAAGGGTAGGGGCACCCGGCACCTTGCAATCAGTTTCACGTCCTAATCTCGTCAAACACACCGTCACGAAGCAGGGACGCAGTTGGATGTGCTCATGTGAGCACTTCCTGTTTCGTCGCGCAGGCTGTCATCATATCAAGCAGGCAAAGCAAGTTCTCGCGAGCAGTCGGGCGGCATGAAAACTAAATCGTCTACACTCGAAGGCATCGGCTGGGCATTCGTAATTATGGTGCTGGTGCGGAATTTTTTTCATTTCTTCATGCCCCACGGCGGAGCCGAAGGGGTGGGCGAATTTATCGGCGGCACTCTCGCCGACCTATGGCTGTGGCTGCTGGTCATCGGACTTGTGTGGGCGCACTATCGCAATCAGAAGAGATAGTTGCTTTTGTCGATGGTATCCGACACCGCGAAGTCGGGCAGCATCACGGAGACGAAATGAAAATTGCAATCGCATCGATAGCGTTGATTTTACTTTCGGCGGTCGGAGTATCGGCACAGACCAAACCTGCCGATTTCAGTTACACGGTGACGCAATGCCGTGCCGACGAGCCCCAGTACATGGCGAAGATGTCATCGACCGACGGAACCCAGAAAATTCTCGCAGGGACGATGCTGTCTTGGGTCTACGAGATGACCGCCTGTGCGAAGATTGACCCACCAAATGTGGAGCACTATCGCAATGTAGTGAGTGCTGCATTGGCACTCGTGGCGGACAGAATGAATGCATTCCTTTGGCGGCACCATCTCGGCGAGCAATTCTTTAACGAAGATGCCGCTGGTTTGCGGGGCACGGCGGGTGGGTCAGTCGTTCCGATTGGAAAATAACGCATTCACCAAAGCAGACGCCGCTCGACGGGAACTGATTCGCGTCCGTTTGGAGAAATTACTCGCCGCACCTGTAGGTCGGGGAGGAAGTCAAGAGGAGGAAAAGTGATGGCTGCACTATTCTCATTGATGGTGATGGCAGTCGGTTTCCCAATGGCGAGGCTAGTCCTGCAGGTGACGGTGTTGGGGATACCCGTCCTGCTCGTGCTCTCAATCGTCAAATTGGCGATCAGCTTTTTCAAGCGAGACGAAACCGAAGAGATGATGCGAAGTCGTACCCAGCTAGTTAAGAAGTTTACCGAATGCAACTATCTTCGCGGGCTGCTCGAGCAGCACGGAATTGAATGGGAATCGGGATGGCGACAACTCGGATGAGCCAGAAAAACTTGACGACAAAGTAGTCGCGCGGCCGAGCCTACTTAATCTGTCCACACTGCGGCGCGCGCAAACCAATGCAACCACTCGACGCGATGGTGATGTTCCTGGCCTGTCATGAGATTCTTTTGGGCAAAGATATGCTGCCGCCAGCGCTCACGACGGAGCGGTTGGTTTCCTCGAACGCGCGCCTTACGAACGCCAAACCCGCAAGTAGTTTTCCTGCCGACGAAAGGCATCCCAATTTTTTGATCCCGGAATTGTGAAATCTAAACCCCCGCCCTTTGAAAACCACAAAGAACAGGGCACCCAGCTAAGGGGTTGGACGACCCGTGACTATTTCCGTACTCCGTTTAGCCCCTTCTCGCCGCAAGCTCTTTCATCAGATCGTCGCGAAAATGTGCTTCTACTTCTTGCTTCGTGATTGGCCCTTTGACGGTAGCTTGGTAAAGGATCATGCTGCCATGGGCTTGCGCCGTGATTCTCCATAGTGGATCCGCACTGGGTTCAATGGAGTAATTGATGTGAGGGCCATTTGGCAACTGGCCATCCCACTCGACTTTTTTCATATTCGGCCTTTCGCGTTAGGAATCTCACTCCGTGCTCTGGCCTTTCTACGCAACAGCCAAACTGCCCCGATTAGGGCTAAATACAATCCTAGCAAAACTTCATCCGGGTAGAGACCCCTAAGACACAATATAAAGAGCAATAATGCGACAGCAACAATGGCGTAGACGCAAAGCACCTGCTTCCAATGCAATCTTTCGTCTGCATAGATTTGATATGAGGTCGAGAATGCCCCCGCACGTCCAATTTTTCGCAGCCTCATGCTCCTGACAGGGATAGCGGGAATCCAGAGAAAGACTACCCACTTGGTAGCGATGAAAGAACCGTCAGGCCAGAACTCTCGCATTCCGTAAATACCAGTTCCGAAGCCGTTAAAAGACCTAGCGACGAAGGTTTCTTTTCCAGGGAAGTCTCCGGGTTTGACGGTTGCGAGATGCTGTTGGTACTCCTTCACGTCCTCCTGCGTGAGGTTTCTTCTTTCAAGCTCCGCGGTGATTGCTGATTGTCCCTCTGGTAGCAGCGTGTGAAAGTTGGCAGCCACATTTAGTAATTCATCGTCTGTCATCCTTGCGTATGTGTCGCTGTAGTCCATTTTGTCGTCCGGCCGGGGGGCCGATTTTATCATGCAGGGTAGGGATTTTCCGTCAGCCACACACGATCCACGCTTACAAATCCACATCCCGTAACGAAACCACCTTCCCGGTCGCCTGCGCGCGCGTAGCCGCCAGCGCGATGCGCAGCGTTTCCATCGCATCGTCAATCGTAATGGGGGGCTCGCGATCGTTCCGGAGATTGTCGGCGAAGTTCTGAAGCTGGGCCGGGTAGGCGTCGCGGAATCGTTCCATGAAAAACGGGACGGTGTCGTGTGCGACCTGATTCTTGGTCATAACTAAGAGCGGCGTCTCGCGAAGGTATCCGATTCGCAGCGTTCCCGTTGTGCCCAGGATTTCGCCGAAGATGTCGTATCCGTAGATGCCGCTGCGGCTGAGATCGACGACGCCGATACGGCCGCTCTCGAATGTGAGCGTGACGATGGCGTTGTCAATATCGCCGACTTCATTGAGTTCCGGGAACGCGAGAGTTCCGCCGACCGCGGTGACCGTCGCGACCTCGCCCATGTACCAGCGCGCCAGGTCGAAATCGTGAATGCCCATATCGACGATCATGCCTCCGCTGCTCTTGGGGTTCGCGTACTCCAAGGAAGGCCGGAAGGGATCGCGCGAGGAAGACTTGAACACGATGGGTGTTCCGATCAAACCCTCTTCGACCTTTTTCTTGGCGGCGGCGTAGCCCGAGTCGAAGCGCCGCATGAAGCCCATTTGCAGGAAGCCATTCGCGCGCGCGAGCGCGTCTTTCATCTTTTCCGTTTGGCTGAGCGACAATGCCGGAGGCTTTTCGCAAAACACGGCCTTGCCGCGGCCAAGGG
Source organism: uncultured Acidobacteriota bacterium (assembly GCA_963813185.1). GTDB lineage: Bacteria > Acidobacteriota > Terriglobia > Acidiferrales > UBA7541 > Palsa-360. The sequence continues at coordinate 1,060,069 of CAWEYA010000008.1, read as the reverse complement.
CGGCGACGGCGAGTGCGGTGTGCGTGTCGGTGGGACTGACGATAATGGCCGCGTCGACGCCTGGATCGTCCAGCATGGCGAGCGGATCCGGGTACCATCGCGGCACGTCCAGTTCACGCGCTGTTTCCTCCGCGAGCTTGGCATTCGTGTCGGCCAAGGCCGCGAGGCGCACGCCCGCGACGCGTGATGCCAGGTCACGCGCATAAACGCGCCCGAGCCGGCCAAGCCCAATCAGGCCCACATTCACCTTCATCTTTTCCCCCTGAAATTTTTTCTCGCCGCCCGTGCCACTTGATCCCTGCCGCGAGGTCTAAACCTGCTCGCTGAATTCCTTGCGCCAGGATGGCGAGAGGTATTCCACCTGGAGGGCGCGGTTGCGCAAATCCCTCGGAACCGATTCATGGAGATGCAGGCGCAAAGCGTCCAGCACAGATACTCGATTCTCGTCCTGATGGACCGGAATAATTTCGTCGCCCGCGGCGACTTCTCCTTCGCGGAGGACGCGAAGATAAAACCCGGTGCGGCGGCTGGCCAGGAAACGCTTGACCATATCGTCGCGATCAAATTTCAGGTTCATTTTGAAGCACGGAAGGCGCGGCTGGGTCACGACCACTTCCGCCGTGCCGATGGTGAAGCGGTCTCCGATACACACGGCGCTTTCAAGCAAGCCCGAAGTGGTGAGGTTTTCTCCGAACACTCCCCACGGAAAATCCACGCCCGGCAGTTCGTTCTTCCAGTAGGGATAATGCTCGGAGGGATAGGTGTACACCGCCTTATTCGGTCCGCCATGAACGGACAGGTCGGCCTGACGGTCCCCATCGAGATTCAGGGCGCGCATCCGCACGCGCTTTTCCACGGGTGTTTTGAAGATGCCCGTCAAAACCTCCTGGCCATCCCGAGTGACGTTCCGTGGAACGCCTACCTGAAGGGAAATCAATGTGGGAACCACTGGCATCCTTTTCCGCCGCAAGCCGAGCAATAGATCGCGTCACTGGCAAGCTCGATCATAAATGATAAGCGTCTTCGCCCCGCCAGTCCAACCTGGATCCAAACAGTTTATTGACCGGTGTCGCCTTCCACTTTGCCTAACGTCCCGGTTTGGCTATACTGCTCTCTCGCCGTTTCGGCCAGGTGAAGGGATATCCGCGGATTCCGGTTTTAGGATATTCTCGTCGCGCGTCGGGGGAAGATAGGCGGCCGTGCTTGGACGCCAGCCTTCGTATATCGTCTATAGCTTTGAGAATGCAAGCGCTTCCACGTCGATGCGTTTCCGGCGTGCTCTAGCAAGTTGGAGCGCGGGAAGGTCACACTGCAGCGAGGAATTAACAGGCAGCAAGGAACTAAGTCCGGGCCACAGGTTGCTGTGATCGGCGGGTCCGCTTCGGGTTTTTTTACAGCATCACTTCTGGCGCGGGCCGGATGCGCGGTGGAAGTGCTCGAACGGTCCGACCAGCTTGACCCGACTCCCCGCACGCTCATCGTGACGAGCCACATGCGCACCCTGCTGGGGCAGGTCGGCGAGACCTCCGTCGTCAACGAAATCCGCAAATTTGAATTGTTCACCGACGGCCGCGCCGCCCAGATTCCCCTGGATCGCCCGGACCTGATAATTGAAAGGTCCCGACTGATCCGTGACCTCGCCGCGGACGCGCAAAGTCATGGCGCGAAAATTTCCTTCGGGAATCGATTCGTGAATCTGCAAAGCAATGGAAATGGCTTGCGCGTAAATGTCGAGCGCCTCCAGGACGCCCGCGTTGAGGAACTGCACGCCGACGTGGTGGTCGGCGCCGACGGCGCGCTGTCGCGCGTGGCCCAAAGCGCCGGATGGCCCCGCCAGCCCACCGTTCCCCTCGTTCAGGCCATCGTGCGCGTGCCCGCGGACATGTCGCCCCATTCGGTGCGCGTCTGGTTCGTGCCGGACGATACCCCGTACTTCTACTGGCTGATCCCGGAATCGAACGAGCGCGCAGTTTTAGGTTTGATCGGCGAGGACGGCCAGGAAACCCGCCGCTGCCTCGAGCGCTTCATGGAGAAGCGCGGGTTCACGGCGCTTGGTTACCAGGGCGCGCGAATCCCGGTGTACGACCGGTGGACTCCGGTCGAGCGGCGCGTTGGTGCGGGACGCGTGTTCCTGGTGGGCGATGCCGCCGGGCAAGTGAAAGTTTCGACGGTGGGCGGGATCGTCACCGGATTTCGCGGCGCGATCGGAGTCACGGAATCGATCATGAATGGCGGGGAAAGCCGCGAGCTGCGTTCGCTGCGCCGCGAACTCGATCTGCACCTGCTCATTCGCAAGACGATTCATCAATTCAAGCAAGCGGACTACAGCCGCCTGGTCGATCTCATGAACGACTCGACGCGCCGCTCGCTCAGCCAGTACACGCGTGACGAAGCCTCGCGCGTTCTCTGGAACATTGCCTTGAGCCAGCCACGCCTCCTCCTGCTCGCTCTGCGCGGGCTGCTCTCCGGCGGTTCCATCCTCCCCAAAAATCGCGGCTGACCTTTTCCTGCGCATAGACGCAAACGCCTTCCACGGGTAAACTCCACGACGCTGCCTGATTGGCACGCAATTCTAGCAATGGTCGCAGTGCGTGAGAGCTTTTCGTAGCACAGGCACTCTTGCCCGTGCTGCTTTGTCGGTTGTTGCTCGCGTCGTTGATGCGCGATAGTCGCGAAAAACGCACAGGCAAGCGTGCCTGTGCTGCTTGACCGCACAATTGGGGGGCGAAACGCAAATCGCAGTTAACAGGGGATTCCTGTGAACATCCTGGGCCTTTCCAGCCTCGCTCACGATTCCGCCGCTGCGCTGCTTTCCGACGAAGGTATGCTCGCCGCCATGGAGGAGAGCAAGCTCGTACGCAGGCGCACAGTGGCGGGAATTCCGCGAGAGGCGATTCGCTTTTGCCTGGAGCGCGCGGGGACCGGGTGGGGCGGCGTGGAATGCGTGGCGGTGGCCAGCCGGCCGGTGCGCACCTGGGTGCGCCAAGCCTGGATGCGCGCAAAGCTGACGCCCTTTGCGCCGGTTCCCAGCGGCTACTATCAGACGAAAGCGCTCGGCGAACTGGGGCGCGAACTCAACAACGGGCGTTTGCTTGAAACGCTGGGCGAATCACCGCACCTGAAAGTTCTGCACCTCGAACATCACCTTTGCCACGCCGCAAGCGCCTTCTACCCATCCGACGCCGACAGGGCTTTGGTGCTTACCCTTGACGAGCAGGGCGACGGGCGCTCCGGCTTGATTGCGCTCGGCGAAGGCAACCGCCTGCGCGTTCTCGAATCGATTCCATTTCCGCATTCGCCGGCCTGGATTTTTTCGCAGATCACGGATTTGATCGGCTTCACGCCGCATGCTGACGAACACAAGACGCAGTGGCTGGGCCTCGAGGGCGATCCCGCATTCGAGTCATTGTTTCTGGAGATGCTGCGCCGCGCGCCGGGAAAATTGCCGCGCCTCGCCACGCGGTACTTCAACGCCGGCCTTGCCGGTCACATCGCGTTGTCTCCCAAGTTCTATCGGGCTGTTGGCGTAGACCCAGCCATCGGCAAGGCCGCTGAGACGGGTTCGCCGCGCCCGCCGATTGCGGATGCGTTGCGCAAGCAGTTGGCTGCGAGCGTGCAGCAGGCGTGTGGCGCGATCGCCGCGGAACTGGCCGAGCGGTACCGCAAGCAGACTGGCGCAAAGTCGCTGTGCCTGGCGGGCGGATTGTTTCTGAATCCGGTGGTGGTCTCGCACGTGGAGCGGAACACGGGCTTCGACCGCGTTTTCGTTCAGCCCGCCGCGGGAAATGAAGGCACCGCGCCCGGCGCGGCATGGTACGTGCGCCATCAAATTCAAAAAAAACCGCGCCAGGCTGCCGTCGAAAAACTCGACTGGGGCCCAAGTTATTCCAGCCAGGACATCAAGCAAGTCCTCGACAATTGCAAAGCGCGCTACCGCTTCCATGTGGGAGACGATCAGCGGCTGGAGGAAACCATCCAGCTGCTCGCCGCAGGAAAAATTGTGGGATGGTTCCACGGCGCAGCGGAATTCGGGCCTCGCGCTCTCGGCAATCGCAGCCTCCTGGCTTCTCCCTGGGCCGCTTACGTCAAGGAAAACCTGAATGAATTTGTGAAGCATCGCGAGGGGTTCCGCCCGTTTGCCATTTCCGTCTTGGCCGAGCGCGCCGCCGATTATTTCGACTATTCCCCCTCCGCGCGATTTATGGCCACACTGGGCATTGCCAAACCGGAAGCGGCCCGCCTGCTCGAAGAATTTCTTCTCCCTGGCGGACGCGTCCGTTTGCATGTGGTGGAGCGCGCCGCGAACCCGCTTCTTTGGCGGCTGCTGGAGCGGTTTGGCCAGTTTGCCCCCGCGCCCATGCTGGTGAATACGTCCTTCAATTTGTTCGGCGAGCCTCTGGTGGTTTCGCCGCGGGATGCGGTGCGCAGCTATTTTTGTTCCGGGGTCGATGCGCTAGTGATCGGAAGTTTCTCGCTTGCGAAAACCTAGCACAGTGCTTATCTCGCAGATATCGGCAGAAATCATCTTTTGTTGGGCAGCGCAATAAGCGAAAATATCTAGGCCCGTCGGCAAAGGAATTAATGAGCCTATTCGGAAAGGGAGAAGAAGCGTGAAACTAGCGGTGATTGGCTGCGGGTACGTGGGCCTCGTGTCGGGGAGCTGCCTGGCCGAAGCGGGGCACGAAGTTGTGGCGACGGACAACGACAGCGCGAGGATCGCCACGCTGCAGGCGGGGAAAATTCCAATCTACGAGCCCCATCTGGACAAGGTGCTGGAGAGCGTGGTGCGCGAAGGACGATTGCGGTTCACGGCCGATGGCGCGGGAGCCGTGCGCGAAGCAGACGTGGTTTTCATTTGCGTGGGGACTCCGCCGACCGAGACGGGGGAAGCGGACCTGTCTGCGATCGACAATGTGGCGCGGATGATCGCGAAGGAGTCTCGCACACCGAAGCTGGTGATCGAAAAGAGCACCGTGCCGGCGCAGACCGGCGAGCAACTCAAGCGGGCGCTTGAGGTGTATGCGAAGAATTCCGGCGCCAAGTTTCGCGTGGCCTCGAATCCGGAATTTTTGCGTGAAGGGACCGCGGTGGAGGATTTCTTCCATCCGGACCGGATCGTGATCGGCGTCGAGGAGAAGGAAAGCGAGCAGCAATTGCGCGAGCTGTACCGGCCGATTCTCGAAGGGCGCTACCGCTGCCCAGTGCACCAGCCGAATTGCCCGCCGGCGGCTACGCCGGATTTTGTGGTGACCACGATTGCCAGCGCAGAGCTCATCAAGCACGCGTCCAATTCGTTTTTGGGGCTGAAAATTTCGTACGCCAACGTGCTGGCGGATTTGTGCGAGCGGCTGGGAGGGAATGTGGAGGAAGTGACGCGCGCCGTGGGCCTCGATCCGCGAATCGGCGGGCAGTTTCTGAAAGCGGGGCTAGGATTCGGCGGATTTTGTTTACCGAAAGATATACAGGCGTTCATCAAGCTGGCCGATCGCGCCGGCGTGGATTTCGGATTATTGAAGGAAGCCGAGCGGGTGAACAAGCAGCAGGTGGACCGCCTCTTGGAGAAAGTAAAAAAGGCGCTGTGGGTGATGAAGGGAAAACAAATCGGAGTCCTGGGAATCGCGTTCAAGCCGAACACGGACGACATTCGGCTGGCGCCCGCCATTGAAGTGATCCGGCGTCTCCTGGCGGAAGGCGCGGAAGTTCGCGCGACCGATCCGGAGGCCATGGAGCGGGCGCGCGGTGTGTTTCCGAATTTGCACTATAGCGCGGACCCCTACGAAGTGGCGCGAGGAGCCGATGCGTTGCTGGTGCTCACCGAATGGGAGCAGTTCCGGCGCCTGGATTGGAAGCGCGTGCGCAAGGAAATGGCGCGCCCGCTGGTGATCGACGGTCGGAACATGCTGCGCCCGGCGGAGATGAGAGATCTGGGATTCGAATATATGAGCTTCGGTCGGCCTGACGTCGTCGCCGTAACGGCGGAATAGGAAGACAGGCTCAGGAGTTTGTGTAGGAAGTCAAATTTAGCACGTTTTGTAGCGCCCGCCTTCATGCGAGCATACTCTTGAATCTGCGATGCCCGCCCAAAGGCGGTCGCGACGTAAACCAAGACAGGGTTACTACAGAGGCTCCGCGGTCTGTGTCACTCTACCGGCTAGCGTGTTTTCGTCTCCGCAAACTGCTTCTTGAATGACTCCAGCGTCCGCCGCAGCCCTTCTTCCAAATCAACTTTTGGTTCCCAGCCTAACAGGCGGCGCGCCTTGGAAATGTCCGGGCAACGCTGCTTGGGGTCATCCTGGGGCAAGGGTTCGAAGACTATGGGGGTGGTCACGCCGAGCAAGGTGCGAATCCGTTCGGCGAATTCAAGAATCGTTATTTCATGAGGATTTCCGATGTTGGTTGGTTCATGCTCGTCGGACGTCATCAGGCGGTAGATTCCATCAATCAAATCGGAGACATAGCAGAAACTGCGCGTCTGTTTTCCTGTGCCGTAAACGGTGATGGGCTGCCCGTTCAGCGCCTGATGAACGAAATTAGGCAGGGCGCGGCCGTCATTGAGGCGCATGCGCGGCCCGTACGTGTTAAAGATGCGGACGATGTGTGTGTCCAGCCCTTTCGCCCGGTGGTAGGCCATTACCATGGCTTCCGCAAAACGCTTGGCTTCATCATAAACGCCGCGCGGGCCGACCGTATTTACATTGCCCCAATACGTTTCCGGCTGCGGGCTGACGTGCGGGTCGCCGTAACACTCGGACGTGGACGCGAGGAAATACTTGGCGTTTTTCGCCAAAGCCAGTCCCAGGGTATTGTGAGTTCCGAGCGAACCCACTTTCAGAGTTTGGATAGGGAGCTTCAGATAGTCGACCGGGCTTGCCGGCGAAGCGAAATGAAGAACGTAATCGACCGGGCCCGGAACATCGATAAACTTCGTGACATCATGCTGGATGATCCGGAATCGAGGGTGCGCTTCGAGGTGGCGCACGTTCGTGGCTGTGCCGGTGACCAGATTGTCGATCGCCAGAACTTCCCAGCCGCGATCGATGAGACAGTCGCACAGGTGCGACCCAAGAAACCCCGCTCCCCCCGTGACTACCGCGCGCATTTGGATGGCCTCTCCATGTCGCCTCTTTCCGGATGTTTGCATTTCTTCTTGTCTGTGTATTCTCTCACACTGTCAAAACGCACGGCCACGCTGAACTTCACATCAGTTTCGTAGGCATTCGGCACACAATCTGGTCCGGCGCATCCGTCGCGTATTTGTAGGTGTTCCGCACGGCCACTCCGAAAGCGAAGGGAATCAGTAGCGCCGATTGACCGCGAATGGACAGCGGGTTAGGATGCCAAGTCCGCTCTATGGCCATGTCCCATGACCGATTTTTTTTGCTGCGTTGCTGTCCCTCCTGCAAAAGCTTTGACGTTCGCCGTTCGCACCGGCGCGGACTTTTTGAATTGCTCATTCTGCCGTTTCTTTTGCTGCGGCCTTTTCGCTGCGAGGACTGCACCAAGCGGCACTATAATTTATTTTTTACCACGACGCTCCACGAACCTGAGGAAGGGGCCCGTCGTACTTGAGGAATGCGCGATTCGTTCCCTGGGGCGCGGCGCGCGATGAGGCGGAATTTTGATTGAATCCATATCGAGAATGCGCCGCTGGCTGATTCCCGGCGCAATCATCGTCGCGCTCGCGGGCGCCGCGGCGACATTGTTTTTAACCGTCGGGAATTGGCTCGTCGTAGAGGATCCGCTTGTTCATGCGGACGTGATCGTGGTCCTGAGCGGGCGCCTTCCGGAACGCGCCGTCGAAGCCGCGCGAGTCTATAAGGCCGGTTACGCGGACAAGGTCTGGATCTCTCCTCCGACTTCTCCCGTGGATGATTTGAAGGCCATGAAGATTGCCTATCTGGGCGAGGATTTTTATAACGAGAAAGTTTTGATCGCGAAGGGAGTTCCTCCGGACTCCATTCGGATTTTGGAGCACGCGGATGCGAACACGGAGGAAGAGGTTCGCCAGATTGCGCAGGAACTCCACAACATGGATCTCCACTCCGCGATTATTGTGACTTCAAAACCCCATACGCGCCGTGTCCGCACGATCTGGCGGAAACTAGTGGGTTCCGAACTGCGCATGATCGTGCGCCACCCCAACGATGACCTCTATGACGGCTCACATTGGTGGCGGCACACGCGGGACGGTCTGGACGTGGTGCGCGAAACACTGGGCCTCTTCAACGCCTGGGCGGGCTTCCCGCTGCGCCCAAGCCAGGATTAATCATGCCGGCCCGCCTGCGCAAGCCAAGTGAAATCGTCCAGCAAGCGGTTCCGCTGTTGTTACTGGGCATCGGTTTGGTCACCACCAACAACTCCGTGACGATCATTGATGACGAAGCCAAAATCCTGGGCGCTGCTACTAGTCCGGTGCGAGCAACGCTCGGCCTATTCCTTTCGGGTGCCGGACAGCACGAGCACCCTCCTCTCCATGACATCATTCTTCATTTTTGGCTGCGCTGGACAGGAGGAAATTTCGATTATTTACGGATTCCGTCCATTCTTTTTTTTCTGGCGGGACTTTTGCTGCTGGGCCGTGCCAGCCGCCATTTGACGGGGCCGTCTAGCGGCATTGCCGTCATTTGGGTTGGGGTCCTATGGCCTTTCGGTTTTCATTTCGGCCGGGCGGCGACTTGGTACTCGTTTTCGTTCTTGTTGGTCGCCGGCTTGACGTTGTCTTATTTCAAGTATCTCGAGGACCAGTCTTTTGGACGTTGGCTCGTACTCTTTCTGTTCTGCGCAAGCTTAGTTTGGACAAATTATTTCGGCTGGGCCATTCTCGCGTGCCTTGCGACGGATCAGCTTCTCCGGACGCGATCTAAAGAACCTGTTGCGACTCACAAAGCTCTCATCGGAACCGCAGCGCTGTTATGCGTTTCTTTTGTTCCTCTCCTTTCAGCGTTCCGCGCGGAGCTTTCGAGTGGGATGGACCCGCATCAAGGAGCCCTTACGATCCTTGCGAACATGGCCTTTAGCGTATTTTCACTTTTCGTAAGCGAATCGGTGGCTCCCTGGTATTGGTGGCTGAGCGTTCCTACGGGACTCGCAGTGCTGCTTTGCGTGGTGTTGGTCATGTGGTGGCTCCCGCGTGCCGCGCGGCGATTTTTGTTATACAGCGCGTTCTTGATCGTCGTGATGGCCTTGATCGGAATCCTCAAGACGAAGTATCTACTCATGCTCTCTCCCTGGGTCTTGTTACCGGTCGGTGTCGCAATTGAGACGGCGAAACCCCGCTGGGCGACGTTCGCCCTGGCTGCGGCGCTTCTGATGATAGGCGCGGTCGGGTGGTACGGAATTTATTCTCGGCGTTATTATTCCGCGCCTCGATTCATCGAACCGTGGCGGGAAGTTGCGAGCGATGCGGCTGCGAAGGTTCGCGGCGGGGCAACAGTGATCGCCGACCATCCTTCGTTCCTATTTTATCTCACTTATTTTCTTCCCGCGCCCAATCAGAATGGGCAATGGAGATTCGAGGGCGTGCTTCCCGAGTCAGTGAGGCATCCTCAGGTGTTTTCCTCCGAGGGCTGGCTTGCCGCGGGACATCCGACGAGCGGAAAAATGATCCTGGTTCGAGGCGGGCGCGATCCAGGGAATACATCAATCGATGACGTGGCTCGACAACTGGATCAGTCATGCGGTTCCATATCGTCGCGTCTCAGGATGCGTGATGAAGGTTACGCGTGGAAACAACGATTTTTTCCCGAGTGGGGTGAGCCGCAATGGAGAATCGAAATCCGTGAATACGATTGCGAGGAAACGAATTCAAAGCAGATCTACCGTATACCTCCGCGCTGATTTCAACCAGAGTAAGGGAAACAGAAGGACGGATATTTCATAGTCTATAAATCCCGCGGGAACATCCGGTCTGTCAGATCCAAACCCGTCATTCCGGAGGCCCAATTTGACCGGCAGGCAGAGACTCCGAGTGCCATCTGTTCCCTGAATTGGGTTTGTTTCAATTGGGTACATGAATAGAAATATTTGCTTCTGGGTCCTAGGCCCGACGCCCAATTTGGGTAATTTTTACCCAATTGATTGGCCCTTTTGCCCTCTCCCCTGGTACTGGAGGCATAAAAGGTTAGTACCAGGCATCCATTGCTCCATGCGGGTGGGTGAATGAAAATGAAACTGTCATCCTGAGGATGATCGCGCATGGTTGCGGCCACTATAATCTCGGTTTCGCTGGTTGCTTTCGCGCTGCTGGTGCTCTCTTACTGGCGGGCGACCATCTCCGGAATTGCGGCGCACGCAATCTCGGAGCGAATTCGTGTGGCAGCCGGGATCGGCCAAAAAGGGATTAGGCCCCAGGACTTCCGTAACATTATAATTTTAAAAGACTTGTCTCCCGACCTGTGCGGCCAGAATGAGTGTTTCAAGGCCATTTGCGCGTATTACTCTGCCGTCAAGACGCTTGGCAATATCATCCCCATGATGGGAGGATGGGCCGATGCCGAAATGGCCACTTGCGCGCGGTACGCAGCAGTCCTGATGGAGCAGCACCTGGAGCGAAATATGGTTTACGCCGCCCAAGTCCGGGGGATGTAAATTGGAAACGCTTAGCGCGTGCTGAGTATGGGAGCTTCCAACTAGTAAGCCCAACGCAGGAGAATTCCACCCGAGGTATATCCCGCGCCGACGGCGACGAGTAAAACGAGATCCCCCTTTTTGAGGCGCCCCTCGTCGACGGCGTCGCGCAGTCCCAGGGGTATGGTGCCCGCGGTTGTATTTCCGTAGCGGTCGATGTTCACCATAATTCTCTCGTCGTCCAAACCGAGCCGCTCCTGCATGGCGCGAATGATCCGCAAGTTGGCCTGATGCGGTACAACCAGCGCCAGGTCTTTGCTCGTGAATCCGTTTCGTTCGAGCATCTCGCAGGCCAGATCCGCCATGCGGCGCACGGCGTATTTGAAGACCTGAGCGCCCTCCTGATGGACGTAGTGCATTTTCTTGTCCACGGTTTCGTGCGAAGAGGGGTGCAGCGATCCGCCGCCGGGCATGTACAGAAATTTTCCACCGGAGCCATCAACATCATGCACGAAGTCGAGAATGCCTTCGTCCTCGCGGTCGGCGGGCTCCAGCAGGACGGCGCCCGCGCCGTCCCCAAACAACACGCAGGTTGCGCGATCCTGATAATCCAGAATGGAAGTCATCACGTCGCTGCCGATGACCAGTGCTTTTTTTTGAGTGCCGGCTCCAATAAATTGGGCGCCGACCGTGAGACCGTAGAGAAATCCGCAACAGGCCGCCGAAAGATCGAATCCCCAGGCGCGCGTGGCGCCCAGATTGTTTTGCACCAGGCAGGCGGTCGCGGGGAACATCATGTCCGGCGTGACGCTGGCAACCACGATCAGGTCGATTTCCGAGGCGGGCACGTTTTTGCATTTCAGGAGCTGGCGGGCGGCAGCCGTGGCCAGGTCAGAGGCGCCGACGCCCTTGTCGGCGACGTGGCGTTCCCGGATGCCGGTGCGCTCCCGAATCCAGGCATCGTCGGTTTCCACCAGCTTCTCCAAATCGGCATTGGACATTACCCGGGGCGGGACGTACCCGCTCACACCGGTAATTTTCGCAGCAATGCGCCTGGCCATTCTTTCTCCGTATGGCTAGTTGGTCTCCGCTAGAAGAATCGCGATTCTACGCAATCGAAGGCGGCGAAACAAGCCTGCTGTGGCTGTCACTTTCCGGGTCGCACCGGTAGGACCGGCTTCAGGCTGTCTGGTTATAATCTTAACGGGAGGTGGCAGATGTCAACGGCAGACAGGCTTGAGCCCGTCCTACTGGATCTAATGGAAGACTTCGGGCTCCTGAGCAGGGACAGGATTCTGGATGAGGGGATTGGGCAATTCACGCAAACGGGAGATAAACTTCCGCACTAACTCGGGATCAAATTGCGCATTGCCACAACGATCGAGTTCCTGGAACGCTTCTTCGGGGGTGCGCGCTTTCTTGTAGGTCCGCTCAGAGGTGATGGTGTCGTAGGCGTCGGCAATCGCGATGATTCGCGCGCCAACCGGAATCTGGCCGCCGGCAAGTCCCTGCGGATATCCTGAGCCGTCGAAGAATTCGTGATGATGGGCGACCATTTCGCGAACTCGCTCGGTTCCCCGCAGCGGTTCGAGGAGCTTGGCTCCATAGTCCACGTGGCGCTTCATCATTTCCCACTCATCGGGATTGAGCGGGCCGTTTTTGTTCAATATCGATTCCACGATTCCGACTTTTCCAACGTCATGCAGGATGCCGCCCAGCCGCACTTCTTCGATTTCAGGGCCTTGCAGGCCGATGGCTTCGGCGATCAAGACAGCATAGCTGGAAACCTTGTGGGAGTGGCCCTGGGTAAATTGATCCTTGGCATCGACGGCGAGCGCCAGCGACGTGAGCGTGTCCATCACGATGGGAGGCAGCGGCTCGTAGTGCATTTCGCCGGAGGATCTTGACAGTTCATGATTGCCCGGGCCATTCGAGCCGGGTTCGGTTTCGGCGAGCGACCTGGCGAACTGTTCGATCCGGCTGTAGATTTCCACAAACGAGTCAGGGCCGGTGGCGAAGAGGCGCTTGAGCGTGACACCGAGGTAGGCGTCAAGGACGTCGCGTTTCCATTGCTTGGAATCATCCGGGTTGAATTGATCCGCGGTGGAAACGGCGTTGCCGCCCTGATGCTTTGATAGATACATCGAAGCATCGGCGACCTGAATCAGTTCCTCGGGAGTTGATCCGTTCAGCGGAAACGTTGCGACGCCAAAACTGGAGGTTACGTTTTTCTCGCGCAGAACGGGGTCGGAGCAAATCCAGGAGCGCAGTTTTGCGGCCAGCTGGTGGCTTTGCGTTGAGTCCGTTTCGGGCATCAGGACGACGAACTCGTCGCCGCCATAGCGCGCCACTACATCGGATCGGCGGCAATTCATCTCGAGAATGTTGGCCACGCGCTGCAGCACGAGGTCGCCGTCCAAATGTCCATAGAAATCGTTGACGAATTTGAAGCGGTCCAGATCCATCAGCACCAGCGAGAAGGAGCGTCCCGCGCGCGTCGAGCGCTTCCATTCCGCCGAAAGCGCCTCCATGAAGAAGCGATGGGTTTTCAACCCGGTCATGCCGTCGGTGATGGCCTGTTCCTGCGCTTTCTGGAACGAAAGCGCGCTGTGGAGGGCGCCGGAAATCAGGTCGGCCAGCGTGCCCAGGAACACGACTTCCTCCTGCGTGAAGTTGTAGGCCTTGTCAGTCTCCATATACAAAATCCCATGCAACTGGTCGGCGTAAACGATCGGCAGCGCAATCGCGGATTGAGAACCCTCGAGCACCGGCTCAATCCCGGGGTGATGCGCGTCGTAGGACACGCTCTCCACCTGTCCCGTGCGTGCGACGCGCCCGACGATATTGCCGTCCAGGCCCAGCCGGCGTCCCAGGGCGCCCTTGCGAGGTCCCGCTTCGGCGTTGATCACAATTTCCTTGGCCGAATAATCGAGCAGGCCGATACCCATGTGAGAGTAGTCGAGCACTTGTTCCAATTCTTCCGCGATCTTGGCGAGCATTTCATCCGGATTGAGCGTCGTAATGATATTGCGCGAAATATTATTGAACAGCGCCAGGCGGCGCGATTTGGCCCGCTCTTCACGAAACAAACGCGCATTTTCCAGGGCGATGACCGCTTCGCTGGCCAGCACGCGCATCATTTCCAGATGCCCGCTATCGAGGGCGCGTTCCTGGGGACTCTGCAGGACCATGGCCCCGATGGGCCGCTCATACAGCAGCAGAGGCACGCCGCAAAAACTTCCTTCGTGCGAATTCTCCGCTTCGAGACCGAGCTTGCGCATTTCCTCGCGGTAATTTTCCCGGATCAGAATAGGCTGGCGCGTGCGCATCAGGTATTCAATCACCAGGTTTCCGCCAAATGGCCGGGACCTTTTGGGCAGAACTTCGCCGTCGTGCACTTCAACTTCAAGAGTAATTTCATTGCGGCTCGTGTCGTGCAGCGCGACGCAGAAGTGGTTCACGTCAAACAGGCGTTTGATTTCGGCCAGTATCGTCTCGAAGAGCGTGTCCGGATCCAGGGTAGAGCTCAGCGCCCGGCCGATTTCGTTCAGCATATGGAGCTCTTGCGTGCGGCGCGCGGACTGCTGGACGAGATAGCTATTTTCGACGGCCATTCCGATCTGATGGCCGAGCGCCAGCAGGAGGCGAAGCTCGGCCGAGGTCAACCGCCGGCTTTCGGAGGTGCCCAGGAACAATACGCCGAACGCCTGGTCCTTGGCTTGCAAGCTAATTCCCACGACCGTGCGCAGATTCTGGCTGATCGCAAGCTGCCGGAAACGCCGGAAAGCTTCCTCGCCTTCCAAAGCGGCCCAGGAGGCGTCGCGCCCGAGGTCGCGGAATACGACTAGCCCGCCCAGGCGCGATACCATATCCACGAGATGATCGTCCAGGCCCTCTTCTTGGGCGATGGCGCAGAAATTTTCCGCCAAGCCGACGGCGACGACGGAAATGGGTCCCTTCGGATGTCCGTGATGCAGGAAAAGCACGCCGGAGGGCATGCGCACAACACTCAGTACGCGCTCCAAAGCTTGCGAAAGCATTTGTTGAATTTCCGGGCCGACAAAACTGGAAGTGGCCAGGTTCACATTGGAAAGCGCCAGCATGTTCTGCTCGACGCGGCGCTTTTCCTCTTCGTACAGTCCCATCACCATCAAGGCCGCCGCAAACAGCTGGGGCAGAAGCTCCAGCGCGCGCAGCGAATTGACGATGTGGGAACGGAGCAGAAGTTCCCCGATCAGGATAGCGCTCCAACTGAGGAACGAGGCGGCCAGCAGCAAGTCCGCAAAGGTTTCGTGACGCCGGCTCTCCTGGTAGAAGATCCAGGCGATTAAAGCAAGCACGAAGGCCACGCCAAGTTGCGGCGAGATTCTGACCTCATGCAGATAATAGGCGGCTGACCACAATGCGAAAACTCCGCCGGCGGCGATTTGCGGGCGGGCCCACGGCTCGGAATTGGTGTACACCTGGGCCGTGCTGAAAAACAGCAGCGCCGCCGCAGCCAGCAACCATTCATCAACCGCGGATTGCCACGATGCGACCACAATCCAGGTTTCGAGGGCGGGGCTGAGGTAGTGCAGAGCGAGCAGGCACCACCCGGCGCTCCAAAGCATTAAGTATGCCTGGCGCCGCAAGCTGTGCATGTAGGCGAAGAAACCCGAAGTCAATGCCGAGGTGGCCAGCAGAGTGATCGCAATAATGCTTTCCGGAGTCATCAATTCAAATGCGCAGCCAGAGACGCAATTCGCAAATCCCTCTCAATTAGAATGAAATTGTCGGCAACGAAAGGTGAAGAGATTAGATTCCGCCCCAGCAATCCACGCCGCCTGTCATCCCCCGAGAATGCGCCCACCGGCGACAGATACACCACACCCTCCCCAGAAAATTCCCACTTTCGCGACTATAAGGGACGCATTTCCAAGCGGTCAAGGGTACGGGGGTACCAGTCGGGAACAAGGCACGTGAGAGATCGGACACACCATTTCTTAACTGGGAATTGACCTTTATCTTTTTCTGGAGCCTTGAGATCGCCCGATGCGGTGGCTCGCCTTCCTGAGACGGTTCGGCTAAGATGAAGTGTTTTTCATTCATCGGAGAGGCCTTTTTAAGTAGCATGTCCACGACTTCGAACGCGCCGGGGAAGCCGGCTGGCGAAATTCGTGTGCGGTTCGCACCCTCGCCGACGGGCTATTTGCACGTGGGAGGTGCGCGCACCGCGCTCTTCAACTGGGTGTTCGCGCGCGGCCGGGGCGGCACGATGGTGCTGCGGATCGAAGACACGGACGTCGAACGCAATCGCCCGGAACTGGTGGAGGGAATCCTGGACGGCCTACGATGGCTCGGCGTCGATTGGGACGAGGGTCCCTACTTTCAATCGCAGCGCCTGGATTTGCATCGGGAAGCGGCGCTCAAGCTGGCCGCTTCGGGCGCGGCCTACTATTGCGAGTGCCCGCCGGAAAAATATGCGGGCGGCGATGCGGTCGAGGAAACCGAGGACGCCAAAAAAGAGCAGGGCCCGCGCCGCATCACTCGCTGCGCGTGCCGCGAAGGCAAGCCGGGACTCAACGCGGAAAATGCGGCGATTCGTTTCCGCGTCCCGCTCGGCGCGATCACCCAATTCGAGGACGCCGTTTTTGGTCCGCGCGAAGTGTCGAATGAGGAGATCGAAGATTTCGTTCTTTTGCGCTCGCCCAAGGAAGGGCAGGCGCGGGGCGGGCCAACGTATCAATTGAGCGCCGTCGTGGACGACATCGACATGCGCATCACGCACGTGATTCGCGGTTCCGATCACATCTCCAACACGCCTAAGCAGGCGCTGCTGTATCGTGCGCTCGGCGCCGCGCCGCCTATTTTTGCCCACGTCCCGCTGATTCTGGGGCCGGACCGCACGCGGTTATCAAAGCGCCATGGCGCGACGAGCGTGGGATCGTATCGCGACGAAGGTTTTCTGCCCGAGGCGTTTCGAAATTTTCTGGCGCTGCTCGGATGGTCGGCGGGAAATGAAGAATTCATGCGGACCGCTGAAATCATTGCGCGGTTTTCGCTCGAAGGCGTGAGCCGCACGAACGCCGTTTTCGACCGTCCCAAGCTGGAATGGTTCAACACGCAATATCTGCAGAAACTGCCAATCGATGAATTACTTCCCGCCGTGCAGGGCGAACTGGAGCGCTCCAAGCTGTGGCAGCCGGAATGGGCGGGCGAAAAGCGCGAGTGGTTTTCCAAAACCGTGGACTTGTTGCGTCCTCGGACGCGTTTGCTGCCGGATTTTTCGACGTGGTCCCGCGCGTTTTTCAGCGATTCGTTCGAGTTTGATCCGCAGGCCCGCGAGAAATTCTGGAAGGACGAGCGTCTGGGCGCGATGCTCGCCAAACTTGCGGACGCTCTGGCGGCGCTACGCGATTGGAATCACGACGCTTGCGACCACTCGCTGCGCGAGCTCGCCGCCGCCGAAGGCGTAAAGGCCGGTCTGTTGATCAACGCCACGCGCGTGGCGATTGTGGGTCAGGCAGTGGCGCCGCCGCTGTTTGAAACGATGCTGGTGCTCGGGCAGGAGCGCGTGGTCGGCCGCCTGCGCCGCGCCGTCGAAGCCTTCGGTGCGCGCTGATTCCGTTCTCGAAAAGTTTTGTTGAGTAGGACGGGCTTTAGCCTGTCGCACTTTCATCGGCATACACACGAAAACCAGACAGGCTTAAGCCCGTCCTACTTGGAAGGCGCAGAGAAAATATCCGTGTGGACGGGATGGGGAGCCGCGTCCACTGCGCCGATTTCCAGGTCCGCTGTCACCGGAACTTTCGTTGGCGGCAGGCAAGCGTCCTGATTGCAAGCCTGATAGCCAACCGTAAGGCCAATTTTTTGCGGGCCGAGCGGCGCGGATCCGTTCGCGCGAAGTTTCATCAGCACCGTGAAGGAGCCTTCGTAAACGCGCAGCGGCGTCTTCGAAAATCGGAACGCGCGCATCACTCCGCGCGGATATGTCGTTTCGACGAGGAACACTCCGGGAGAAAGATCCGCCATCACTTTTGTGGGAATTAGATAGTCCTCCGAAGGCATGTGCGCGTTGATATGGAAGCCCGGAGAAATTTTTGCGACCACCGCGATCTGAAAGGCGCGGCCGCGCGGTACCGGCTGCAACGATACGTAAGCCTGCGGCTGTAGCACGCTGGCCGCGGGCGGGAAGGCGTTGTCCTGCGCAGTCGCATTGACGGCCAAGACGGCCAGCGACAGGAAAGCAATCCGCGCAAACAGGCGCGGCAGACGATTGGCGCAAGCCTTCGCTGTCTGGCTAGCGCGCTGCGCGAAGAATCGCAAAGCGCTTTCTAGGGGCTGGTTCATATAAGTTTAGACAGTCACAGGACTGCCAAGCTGCTCCGTGAGAATGCGGCCCATGAGCTGCATCAGCGTCTCACCCGTTTTATCCAGGACGAAAGTTCCCGCCGGGTCCGACCACGACAGCTTGAAACTGGTGGTCAGCGCCGAAATCCAAATCTGGCGCACCGGCGTGTTCGGGCTGATAACGAATCTGGTTTCGTCCGCGTCCTCAAACAGGACTTCGAGTTTGCCGCTTCCACCCTCAACCTCGAATCCACGCTCATCACCGACTTCTTGAAGGCGGCGGCGCAAGGATTCAAAGGCCGCGTCACATCGTTTCTTAAATAATTGTTCATCCATGTTGAATACAGGGTACCGCGAAGCTGTTGGGCGAGCAAGGAGATGGCATACTCGGCTGGCGCAAGTTTCGCAGGATCTAAGATCTCGGAAGTTGCGTCAAACAAGTCGTTCGAGTGCCTCACATTCAATATAGAATCAGCTCAAATGACTGACCCCTCCAAATTGTCCGAGGCATCTCAAGACCGCCCCCGGGCGCGGTCTGCCTACAGTTGGTTGACGGAAATTCTTTGGGGCTTGGGGATCGGCCTCCTTCTCGGTGGCGCTGGTGTCGCAGTAATCTTTCTCGACCGGATGCGCCTGATACCAAGTTGGGTGTTTGGTTGGATTTCTAGTGACCGGGAGACTCAGAAACATCAATTCCGTCTTGTGCTCTATGGACTGTTTGCGCTTTGGGTAGCGACGCGACTCATTAGACTCGGACTCCTCGGTGAGACCGCCAGAACCACCTATAACAGCGCACTTTTGAAACTCACAATTACACCAAGCAAACCCGATAATGAGGTTCACGCGCGAATTTGTGCGATCAAGAACACACGGGTCGCAGAATTTTTAGTGGGTTTCTTCACGCTAGAGGTGTTTTTGAGTTGGAGGGAATTGGGCAAACCGTTTGTAGAGATCAGTCTCTATGACCTTCTTTTTCGCATTGTTCTGTGGTCAATTGTGCTTTTCCCAGTCCTAATTTAGGATTTCCAGGTGCCTG
Source organism: uncultured Acidobacteriota bacterium (assembly GCA_963813185.1). Lineage (GTDB taxonomy): Bacteria > Acidobacteriota > Terriglobia > Acidiferrales > UBA7541 > Palsa-360. The sequence continues at coordinate 1,041,138 of CAWEYA010000008.1, read as the reverse complement.
CCGGAGCGATTTATCATTGGCATCGTTATGATCAGAACTGTGACGGGGTGGATCTTCGAATACGCGCCGAACATCGTTGATGCATTCGCGAGTGTGGTAAGGGAGTGCAACCTCGTGCTGTACATTCTTACCTTACTTACAAGTCTAGGTTTACTTGTTTCGTCTTTTTCTAGCTCCAAATCCACCACTTACTCATAGCGGAGCGCGTCCACCGGGTCGAGCCGCGCGGCCTTCACCGCCGGGTAGATGCCGAAGAAAAGACCGACGGTCATGGAAACGAGTACCGCCAGAAGCACCGCCCACAGCGGCACAGCCGAAGGCAATCTGGGCAAGAATGCGTGGATGAGCAGGCTAATGCCGATTCCCAACAGCACGCCAATGACTCCACCCGCTCCAGTGAGCACCACCGCTTCCGTAAGAAATTGCCAGACGACGTCGCGGCGGCGCGCGCCTATCGCTTTTCGCACGCCGATTTCCCGCGTGCGCTGCGTGACCGACATCAACATAATGTTCATCACGCCGACTCCGCCCACGAGCAAGCCGATCGAGCTGACCACGGCGGTCAGCAATGCAACCGAACCCGTGATCTGTTTGAACTGATTGGCTATTTCCTCCGCGGAAGACATGCCGAAATTTTCCGGCGCCGAATAGGGAACGTGGCGGGTGCGCCGCAAGACCGCGCTGATCTCGTCCTTGGCTTCCGCCATTTTTCCGGGAGCGGCCACGGCGCCGATGAAGTGCTCGTCGTCGGCGGGATGATGCTTGCGGTAAGTATGATAGGGAACGAGCACCTGCTTTTCCACCGGAGGATTCTGGAAGAGCTGGCCTTTGCGATGCTCGAATACGCCGATGACGCGGTAGGGAAATCCTTCGACGTAGATGATTTTATCCACCGCTTCACTGTCCGGGAAAAATGTTTTGCCGAGATCGTAGCCGATGACGGCAACGTCCTCGCGGTGCAAATCTTCCGCTTCCGTGAAATAGCGGCCGATGTAGGGTTTGGTGTTGTAAACATCCGGATAGTTGACGTCCGACCCCGAATAATTCAGGCCGCTGACTTCCTTGTCCTTGTAGCGCGCGGTGACGTCGGGCTGGCGATTCAGGTCATAGATGCGCTTAAATACCGACACGGACACTTCCTGCACCGCCGGGCATTGCTCCCGGATCGCCTGGGCGTCTTCGTAGGTCAAGGGCTTGCGGTTGCGCTGTTCGGCGGTCATTCGTCCGGTGTTGATCCCGGGGGATACTTTGAAAATCCAGATGGTATTTGCGCCGAAGTCATTCAGGTAAACCGTGACATCCGCATAGAAGCCCACGAGGATGGAGGCGACGGTGATGAGCGCGGTGATCCCGATGACCACGCCCAGCACGGTGAGAAACGAGCGCAGCTTATTCTCCCGGAGCGTGTCCAGAGCCATCCTCGCGTTTTCGCCGAGAGAGATTCGCATGGATTTTGGACCTTGGATCAGGTTTCCTGTCGCAGCGCTTCGATCGGACTCAAGTTCGCGGCCTTGCTCGCCGGATACAGCCCAAAGAAAACACCAACGGCGGTCGAAACGCCCAGGGCAATGATCACCGCCGAAACGGGCACGTGCATCGGCACGGGCGTGTTGGCGGCGATAACCAGCGCAAACACGTAGGCCAGGGCGACGCCGATCGCCCCGCCGATCGTGGACATGACTGCCGTTTCGGTCAGGAACTGCAGGAGAATGTCCACGCGGCGCGCGCCCAAGGACTTGCGCAGGCCGATTTCGCGCGTGCGTTCGGTCACCGTCGCCAGCATCACGTTCATAATCACCACGCCGCCAATCACCAGGAATACCGCAACCATTCCCACCATCGAAGCCGCCAGCGCGCCGGTGATCCGCTTGAATAAATCCACCAGCGACCCGCCGTCCAGGACGCCGAAATTGTCAAGATCGCCGGGATTCTGGTGGCGGCGAGCGCGCATCAGCGTCCGAGATTCCTCTTGCGTGCGCGACATCCAGTCCGGGCCGCGCGATTGCACGTTGATCGCCAGGCTGGTCGTGCTCGTGGCATAGAATTTCATCCACGTCTCAATCGGAATATAGACGTAATTGTCCTGCGTCTGGCCCAGCACCGTGCCGATCGGTTTTCCGACTCCGACCACTTCGTAAGGACGCCCGTCCACATTGAGTTCCTTGCCAATGGGGTCGACGCCGGGAAAGAGTTTTTCCGCGATGTCCGTGCCGATCAGCGCGACGAGCGAGCGGTGTTCATTGTCGGTGTCCGTGATATAGCGCCCCGACGCGGGGCCTTCGGTTTTCATATCGCCGATATTCGCGGTCACACCGTAGATGGTCGTGTCTTCGACCGTCTGGCCGTTGGCCTTGGTGCGGCCCAGGCGATTGGCCTGGGCGCCGACGCGCAGGGCGAGCTTCGAGTTATCGCGCAAAAAAATGTACTCGTCCCAGGTAATCGGTTTGTTCCGCCGGGTGGCCTTCACGAACTCGGTCATATCCGTGATGATCGGGAAGCGCAGAACCAGGAATACGTTAGCCCCGAGGTTGGCGATGCGGTTGGCCACGTAGAGGTTCACTCCGGAGATCAATGCCACGACCATGATCAGCGTGGAAACGGACAGCACGATCCCCAGCAGCATCAGAAACGAGCGCATCTTGTGCGCGCGCAGCGTTTCCAGGGCCACGCCGATCGGTTCGCGCAAATGGCGGAGTCGAGTCTTCATGCGCTTCGCGCCAGACCTCTATTATTTCACATGGCGAGCTGAAAAAAGCACGTATGGGAATGTGAGATAAGGTTACAGCAGGCTTTCGATGGCTTTGGAAATATCGTCGTGATTGACCAGGCCCACGATGGTCTTGACCTTTTTGCCGTCGCGGGTGAAGAGCATGCTGGTGGGGAGGCCCAGGATCCCGCCGAATTTTTCCCCAATGGTGTCGTTGCCGAGCAGGATCGGATAGCTCATCGCCTCTTTTTGGCCGTTCACATCAAAGCGTTGTTTTTCGAGAAAGGGTTCGATGGCTTTTTTGCCGTCTTCGTCCATGGAAACTCCCAGGATGGTGAAGCCGCGCGGGCTGTACTTCTGCTGGAATTCGATCATCCATGGGATTTCCACTTTGCAAGGCTCGCACCAGGTCGCCCAGAAGTTCACCAGGACCACCTCACCCTTATATTGCTGGAGGGTCACATCCTTGTCGTTGAGATCCTTCAGGATGACCGTTGGGGCATCGGTCGGTTTTGCGGGCGCGCTCGCGGATGGCGCGCCGGCCGCCGGGAATCTGTGGTCCGCCCAGACCATGACGGCCAGCAAGGCAATCACTCCCGCGGCAATAAATACGCCCTTTTTCATATTCGCACTTCTTTCCTGCGGGCTCCAAGTACAGCCCGCACATGTTACAGCGCAAACTTGTTCAGAAAGCCCAGTTTACCCGATAGCCAAGTCAGGCGGTTCAAAAAAATCAGCCCTCCCACGAACAACAGAAGCACGCCGCTCAAGACTTCCACCGTATGCAGGTGGCGGCGGAATCGCTGGTAAAAACGCAAAAACTGGTTGATGCCAATCGCAGTGAGAAGGAAGGGCACTGCCAGACCCGCCGAATATACGGCCAGCAGAAAAACGCCGCGAGAAATTGTCTGCGTGTTGGCGGCCAGCACCAGGACGGCGGCAAGAATCGGACCGATGCACGGCGTCCAGCCAAAGGCAAAGGCGAAGCCCAGAAGGAAGCCGCTGGTCACGCCGGAAAGTGCGCCGCCGGCCTTGGCTTCTTCTGCCGTTTGACTGCCGAGATTGTGGAAGCGCACGTCGCGGTTGAGCCAGCGCGTCAACGACGGACCGGCCAGGAAAATAAGCGCGACGGAAAGCAGCTGTACGGAGCCAAACAGGTCGGCGGGGCCGACAGTTTCGGTCCCATATCGCCGCCAAAGGATCGCGGCGCCAAACGCCAGCACACCACCGATCACGAGGCCAGCATTCACGGGCAGCTTGATCAGCCAGCCAACCAGATGCAGGCCGAAGAGAACGATGACGGCCCCGGCGACAGGCCCCATCAGCGCCTTATGCTGCAGCAAAAACTGCCCCACGGCGCTGGCCGATGCGCCGAAACTGATGAAGACCACGGAGAATCCCGAGACAAACGCTAGCGACGAAGCGAACAGACTGTTCCGCGCCGGCTGCCCCGTGCGAAGTTGCTCGACCCCGATGCCCGAGAGCATCGAGACGTATCCCGGCACCAGCGGCAGCACGCAGGGTGACAGGAACGAAATTATTCCCGCTATGAAGGCGTAAAGGATCGATACTTGCATCGGACGAAATTATCTCCGGCGAAGGATGGCGCAAACCATTTGATGCATCATTAGGTCAGACGGCTGCAAGCCCGCCAACGATTCAACCCATTCTCTATTTTCACATAACTATGCGTCCGCTCGGGGGATTTCTTGGCGGTGGGTTAATTTTGAGCGGCAAGCGGCTTGTTTCGTCCGGGAATGCCAATCTCCCGATTGGCGGGGGTAAAGACGCCTATCGGGACATTCACGTTCCCGGGGCTCAACTACTCGACGCGGGGGTGGCGCGAGCCCCAATCGTGCTTGCTCTCGTAGGATAACGCAATGCGCAAGAGCGTCGCTTCATCGAAAGCTCGGCCGATCAATTGCAAGCCGATGGGCAGGCCCTCGCGCGTAAATCCGCAGGGGATGGAAATCGCGGGAAGGCCTGTGAAATTGGCCGGCCGGGAATGTCCGACGAGCACGCGACGCGTATCGATTTCTTCTCCATCAATTTTAACGGATTCCGCGCCGATTGGCGGAGCGGGGACTGGAACCGTGGGAGCAACGATTACGTCAACGGTTTGGAAGGCCGCGCTAAATTCAGCAAGCAAACACTTTTGCACATCAAATCCAGCCAGATACCGATTGGCCGGTACTTTCGCGCCCGCTTCAATCCGCCGGCGCACTTCTTCGCTGTAATCTGCGGCACGCTGCGGGAAATACCCGGCCGCTTCGTGAACGTGCAGAGCTTCGGCGAGCGAAATGTCGGCCGCCGCGTCCCGCGATTCCTTAAGGTGCGGCAGGGAAACTTCCTTCACCACGGCCCCGCGCTTTTCCATCGCGCTTATGGCGCCTTCGGCGGCGCGGCGCACCTCGGGATCCAGCTTCTCCCAATAGTGTTCGCGCGGGCGTCCCAGTCGAAATTTGCGCATCGACTTTCGCAGCGCGACGCGATAATCCTCCACGGCCTTCGGCGAGGAAGTTGGATCCAGCGGATCGCGCCCGGCGATCACACCAAGCAGCAGCGCAGCATCCCCCACGCTGCGAGCTATCGGTCCCACATGGTCGAACGAGGGAGAGAGCGGCATGGTTCCGAAAACGCTGACGCGCCCGAAAGTCGGTTTCAGTCCGACGGTTCCGCAAAAGGAGGAGGGCACGCGGATCGAGCCGCCCGTGTCCGTGCCAATGGAAGCCGTGCAAAGACCCGCGGCAATCGCCGCGGCGGAGCCGGCGCTCGAGCCGCCGGGAATCCGTTCCAGCGCCCACGGATTATGCACGGGGCCGTAATGCGCGTTGCCGCCGGTAATTCCGTAAGCAAATTCGTTCAAATTTGTTTTGCCAAGAAGGATGGCTCCCGCGCGGGCCAGTTTTCGCGCAACCGTTGAATCCTCTGACGGAATGAAATCGCGCAAAATTTTCGACCCCGCGGTGGAGCGGATTCCGCGCGTCCAAATGTTGTCCTTGAGCGTGATCGGTATGCCGAGGAGCGGGAAATCTTCGCGCCGCAAACTGCGGCGGCGGAGCAGCCGTTTTTCCGCGCGACGCGCCGCTGCGAGCGCGCGCTCGGCGGTAACCGTCAAGAAAGCGTTCAGGGCGGAATTTTGGCGCTCGATGCGGCGCAGAAAAAGCTCGGTCAGCTCGACCGCGGAAATTTTGCGTTTTGCCAGCAGCGCGGCGAGTTCCTCGATCGTGGCGAACGCGAGCGATTCTTCATTCTTCATGGTCAGTAGAGTTTCTCCACGCGGCGCAAATTTCCGAACGTTCCGATGTTCGCAATGTTCAGCGAAACACGAAATTGATTTTCCGTGCGAATCTCGCCCAGCGAAAGGCGGCGGTATTCCAGCGAAATTCCGCAGCAGGACCCGTTATAGCTCACTTCGACGAATTCGTTCTGCAAGATGTTCTGCTTGACGTCGTAGCCGACGCCCGCCTGAGTGCTCCAGCCGCGGCGGTTCGATTCGCCATATCCCACCTGCGTCCGAATTTGATTCGCGGGCGGTTGCAACACCGCGTTATTGGGCGGCGGGCCGGCCGTGTTGTCGATGGAAAAATGCGCCACGGAGAAGCTGAGATTTTCAGTCGGGCGAATTTTCAGAAGCGTCTCCGCCGTGGTGATCCTGTGGCGCACGGTGTCGTAATCCAGCCGGACCTCGGCATCGTATCTGCCGCCAGGCGTGATGACCAGGTCGCTGTTGACCGGAGAAAAGTGGCGCGGCTCATTCGCGAAAGCGAACGGGGTGATCGAATCGAGCGCCTGAAAAACATTGCGCGTTCCGGGAGTGAGCGCGCCGCCGAAGGTCGGGTCAAAGTAGTACGCTTGCGTGACCTTCCAGGTGACCAGTTCCTCCGCCTGGCCGATTCCGCCACGGTGGAACAGGCGCTGCGTGATGGAATACACGAAATCACTGGTGTTGGTGAGCGTTTCATCTTCGTCAAAGAGCACAATGCGGTCGAATTGATTCACGCCCCCCACGTAGTTGTAATCAATCTCCGGTTCGATCGTATGCTTCCATTTTCCGCCGGTCGATTCCCAGACGCGCTCGAACGTGGGAGGCCGAAGGTCGACGTTCAACTCGCCGGTGGTGCGGTGCGACAGTTCATCCGAGAGCGAGCCTCCGACGAGTTGAGCGCCGTAGCTCGTGGCGCGCGCGGTAAAGCTGGTCGTTACTCCTATCCAGGGTCCCCAGCGCAGGGGCACCACGACCCGCGGAGCTACTTCAGAGCGCTCCACAAACGCTGAAGTGGAAATGCCCGGCTGGACGGTTTGCACTCCCGTCGTGGGGTTGGTAACCAGATTTTCATCGTCGCGGTGCACGGTGCCGGCGAACATATCGAAACCGAAATAAATCGGCAGTTTTTTCCACGGGGCCTGGTCGACCGAGCTGAAGCGAGCCTCCGGCGCGGCGCGAACGTCGGCGCTGACTTGCGGCTGGGCGTTTACGAAGTTCTTATAACTGGTCGCGGCGAAATCGACGCTGAACCCTTGAGTATTATTCGTCAGGAATCCCGCGTTGCGTACCTCGGAATTCACCGCTTCGCCGAAAGTCGGCGCAAACGCCAATTGAAAGATCAGCGAGGTGAGCTGCTTGAAATCCGCGACCGCGCGCCAGCCGTCGCGCAGCTGCGCGTCCAGTTGGAATTGCGCCGTATGGCCGCCCTGGCTCTCCAGCGCCGTTTCCGGATTGCCGGAGGAATCCAGCACCGGCATTCCTGCGGCGTTCAGCACCGGCGCCGGTAATCCTCGGTCGATCACGCCGAAATATCTTGCCGCAATCGAAACGTTCTCCCAGGGCTTGGCGCGAAGCTCGATGTTTTGTTGCCATCCGCGCCGGCTGAGATAGGCCGCACCGAGAGAGAGATCGGCCCAATCCCTGGGCGCCCAATAGTAGCCGTCGCCAAAGATGAATCCTTTGACCGAAGTGTCGGCGAATTCCGGGATCAACAGGCCGGACTTCCGCAGATTGCGCCCCGCCGGCACCGACGCGTAAGGAAAGTACAGGAGCGGGATGCGGAACATCCGGAAGTTGGCGTTGACCATGGCGACCGTGCGATCCACATTTAGCGTGGCATGTGCGGTGAAAAACTTCCAACTGGGCTTGTCCGGTTCGCAGACGGTCAGCCAGGCATGCTCGATCCAGTAGGTGCGCGGGTCGACCCGCCGAACTTCCTGCGCTTCGAAGACCAGTGGATTCGGCGAAACCAGCATGTTTGTGTTTTGCTTGTGTTCCACCGTGACTTCGCCGCGCACGTGCTCGAACAGGCCTTCTCCGCTTTGCACGTTGAAATCAGCGGAATCCGCCGTGAGGTGTTGCGTGTCCGCGTCGAAGATTACGTGGCCGCGGGCCGTGGCTCTGTAGGTCTTCGTGTCGTACTGCACGTGGTCGGCGCGCAAACGAAGGTTCCTGTATTGGATTTCGACATTGCCGTCGGCGAGGTAGAGGTCTCCTTCCTTGCGTTGCTGGTCGGCTTCCAGGCGCACGCTGGCCTGGCCGGGAGAGGTTGCCGGAATGATTTCCTGCGCGGCGGCTCCGTGAAGCGCGAAGAGACTGGTGGTGAAAGCAAGAAGTAGGACGCGCCCCCGGCATGCGATTCCGAATTTATGAAAAAATTCCATGAGTTGGCGACGCCCAGCAACCAGGGGAAAGAGGAGCCTGGAAGGGGTGGAATGAAAATAGCTCGTTAGCCTAGCACTCCCTCCGAAGGCTTACAATGATTCCAGCGGGGTCCACGATTCACTTGAAATCTTCTGTGAAGAGAGAGAGTCCGCACCCCTGACGGCCAATCGGCTCAGGCCATTTTCATTAGCTATTCAGTTTGCCGAAAAAGATCCTCACGTTGTCATTCCGAGCGAAGCGAGGAATCTGTCCGTGGCTTTGAGTCAATAACAATGCGATACCTCATTTCGCTGAGCACGATCGGTCTTTAAGTTTTCCGCAATCTGTATAGATTGCAATTGGCACGCGGGGGCTGCCCGGGGTACCCAATTCGTGACACACGGATGCAAAGCTTTTCGCGGAGGCGCTCTGCTGGTAGAATGTTTTCGACTCCCGACTTCCGTTCGGCGAGACGTCCGCAGCGCAAAACGGAACGGTGATAAAAACTTGTCAGCATTGCGGCGCCGTTAACGGCGACTCGTCCGACCTGTGCTGTTTCTGTGACGCCCCTTTGGGCGCCCTCGGACGCTCGCCCGTTTCGCGCCGACTTGCCACTCCTACCGAAGGCAGCCTGGCCGTTGAACCGGAATGGCGGCGCGAGGTTTCCAGCAGGCTTCAGGATTATCGCGCCCGCCGGCGCGGAGGCGCGCCCGCCGATTTACAAACGGCGCTGCCCTTTGAATCCGCTTCGTCATCCGCGCCTGAATCTTCCAGCGCCAGGACACAGGTTTCCTCGCCGTCGCCTGCCAAACATCCACAAGCCTCGCGCACGCTTCGCCATGAGCGATTCGAAATATCGATTCCCACACTGGAGAGTGCTTCTACTGGGGGCAATGTCCCCTGGCGGGCTACTTCACCCTCTGGCGCAGGGTTGTCGCATGCGCACTTGTATGCTGTGGCTTCGCTCTCCGAGCGGCGCAGGGCGGCGATCGTGGACGCAGGGCTGCTGGTGTTCAGTTACGGTGGAATGCTTGCGCTCTTTACCGTTCTGGGCGGGCATATCGGTTTTAACAAACTTGACATAACCGTGGCGGGGGCCACATTTGCGCTTTTCTACGCCCAGTATTTCGCGCTGTTCACGGTTTTCGGCGGCTCGACGCCGGGCATGATGCTTCGCGGCTTGCGCGTCGTCACCTTTGACGGCGGCATACCCACGTCGCGCCAGATGGTTTGGAGAAGCTTCGGATATTTAATCTCCGCGGGCACCTGCTTTCTGGGCTTTGTATGGGCGCTCTGGGATGAAGACCAACTCTGCTGGCAGGACCGCATCTCCCAAACCTATCTCACGCCAATTGAGAAGATTACACCTTACTAACCGCGCCGTGGCCCCGCACTGCGAAACCGGCGAGCCCTCTTAAGCAATCCTCCGAGAATCGCCGCGCGTCAAGTACGCGAGTCGTGCTATCATAGTCAGGATTTTATCTTCGCGTATGAGGCCTATAACAACGATGAGCCGCCTCGCTAGAATATCCGTCGTCACACTCTCCGTCGTCGTATTTCTCTATGTCGGTCTGGGCTATGTGCTCGGCAAAACGAACGACGACAAATCTTACCGCTCGTTGAGCGTCTTCGGCGAGGTGGTACAGCACATTCAGGAAGATTACGTGGATGAGCCCAACATGGCCGTGGTGACATCCGGGGCGATGCACGGACTGCTGGAATCGCTGGATCCCCTGTCCGGTTACTTGAGCCCGCGTGAATACGCCGATTATCGAGACCGAACAAAGAATGCCTTGCACGGCGAAGTGGGCATGACGGTATCGAAGCGGTACGGCTACATCGTGATTGTCTCGGTTGTTCCGGACGGTCCGGCTGCGAAGGCGGCGATGCGCAGCGGCGAAATTCTGGAATCCATCGGCGGATTCGCCACGCGCGATATGTCCGTCGGGCAGGCCAACGCTCTCTTGCAGGGCGCTCCCGGGACTCCGGTGAAAGTGGCGGTGATCCGTCGCGGAAAGACGGAGCCCCAGGACGTCAGCATCAATCGCACGGTGATCGGCCCGCAGCACATTGTGGCGGATCGCGTCGGCGACGATGTGGCATACGTGCGCTTACCCGCGATCGAAGCATTGGACGTGGCGGAGCTGCGCGACAAACTGGCGCAATTCGACAAGCAGGGCCTGCACAAGCTGCTGCTCGACCTGCGCGATTGCACGCGCGGCGATATCAGCGAAGCCGTGGTGGCCGCTCAACTTTTCCTGACTTCCGGGAAGATCGCCTCTCTCGAAGGGCAAACCGTATCGCACAAGGATTTCAATGCCGAGGCGGACAAGGCCGTTTGGCACTCCACTGTGGAGGTCTTGATTTCGCCGAGCACTTCGGGCGCGGCGGAAGTCCTTGCCGGAGCGATCAAGGGAAATAAGCGCGGCGATCTGGTAGGTGAACGCACTTTCGGATCCGCTTCCGAACAAAAAATTATCCCGCTGGACGACGGCGGAGCGCTAATCCTCACGGTTGCGTTTTATTCAGCGCCTGACGGCAAATCCATCGTGGAGGAAGGCGTGGCTCCCACGGTGGAGGTGCGCCCGAAGGCGGTCGATCCCTCCGCTGAACCCTCTGATACCGAGGATGAGGCTCCGCTAGGTCCCGGCCAGTTGCCCAAGGCGGATGATCCGGTTTACAACAAGGCTCTCGATCTGCTCAAAGGCGGCGAGGCCCAAAAGGCTGCTTGAAGTGTGAATCGCCGATCGCACGCGCTCGGCCCACTCGCCGCACAAACTCCCCCGCTGCGTATCATCCTGTTTTTCTTCTGTGCCGCCGCTCTATTTTCCACGGCAGGCTGCAGGAAAAAATCCGCGCCAGCGTCAAACGTGGGAATCCGGAACATCACTCGTGAATTTGTCTTTGCCGCGCGAAACGCGAGCGGCGGACGAGCAGAAGTGGGCATGCGGCCCGAATACGCCGTACGCCAGCCGGGCAAACAACAGGCGCTCGCCGCCGACCACATTTACATTACCGTGCCCCTCACTGCGGTTGGCGTGCCCGACCGGACCGCGGAGGAGGCCATTCAAGCCGAACTTGCGCGCGTCGCGGAGTTTCACCACTTGCAGCGCGTCGCGCGCCCCGGAGCCCCCGGCCTGGAACGCTTCGACTACCTGATGGATGGCCGGCGCACCCAATCGATCCACCTCATTACGCCACTGCCACAGGCAGAGGCCGCGCCCCCGGCGCCCGCGGGCCCGCAACTTGCCATCGTGATCGATGATCTCGGAAACGATCGCGCGCAGGCGGACTCTCTGTTCAAGATCGCATATCCGCTGACCATCTCGGTGCTTCCCCACGAAGCGAACTCCGGCGAAATCGCCGAGGAAGCGCACCGGCGCGGGTTTCAAGTGATGCTCCATCTGCCTATGGCCTCGAATGCGGGGGACAGGGACGAAGCGATCGAGTTGCATCCCGGAATGGCTTCGGCCGAAGTAGAAAAAACGTTCGCAGCCATGCTGGACACTGTCCCTTATGCCGCGGGAGTCAACAATCACGAAGGCTCGCTCGGCACCGCCGACCAAAAACTCATGGACGAGTTGATGCCTTTGTTGCACGAACGCAATTTATTTTTTATCGACAGCCGCACGACTGCGGCCACCGTCGCGGAAACGGCGGCGCACGCGGCGGGCGTCGCAGCCGCCCGGCGCAACGTGTTTCTCGACGACGAGCAAGCGGTGCCGGCGGTCCGAAAACAATTTGCGCTGGCCATTCGCGATGCCCGGGAAAAAGGCTCGGCCCTGGCAATCGGCCATCCGCATCCGGAAACGCTGGAGGTGCTCAACGAAAAGTTGCCCGAGGCGGAGCGGCAGGGCGTCCGGCTGGTGTTTGCATCGGATTTGGCGCGGTGATTTTGGCAGCATAGCCACTCCTGTCTGCGTGGATTTGGAAACCGTATTCGCGGGTTGCCTACATCACGACGGTCGCAAACCCCCTACAGGCAAGAGTGCCTGTGCTACTGGAAAATTTCAGGACCTCCTTTGGTACGCGGTCAGAATGTCCGGAAGCGAAAGGACTCCCTCCAACTTGCGAGAGCCCGCGCGGCTGACCACGGGCAAAAGCGCATGGCCTTGAATGAATCGCAAGGCGTCATCCAGGCGCTGATCGGGATGCAGGATGGGCAAGCGGGCGGTGGACAAAACCTCGCGCAGGTGTGTCTCCTTGGGGTGCGCCGAAGACATTGCGGGCAAATCTTTTCTGGCGATTCCCGCCCACCGGCCCGTTGGAAAACGCACCAGCAGGGCTTCTTCCGTTGATGCCTCCGCTATTTCCAGAGCGCGGGCGAGCGTGTCGCTTGCCTGTAACGGCGTTAAATCCGGTTTCCGCATGGCATCCTCGACGCGCAGGACGATCTGCTCGCGCTGTTCCTCCATCGAAGGCAATTCCATATCGTCCTGTTTGGCCAGAAGATCAAACAGCGCGACGTCCTGATACTTGCGGGAAATCAAATAGGCGATGGTGTTGGAGATCATCACCGGCAGGACGATGGAATAGCTCCCCGAGGTTTCGACGACCATGAACACGGAAGTGATCGGAACGCGCAGGAACCCCGCGAAGAAAGTTCCCATGCCGACCAGAGCGAACGGAGCCACGGTCGCGGTGACTTGCGGGAAGAAGTGATGCTCGAGCCCGCCGATCGCTCCGCCAATCATCGCCCCGATAAATAACACCGGCGCGAACATTCCTCCCGGCGTGCCGCTCACAAATGACAAGCTTGTCGTCAATATTTTCGCGAATCCGAGAATGGCCAGAATTTGCCAGGTGTACTGGCTACGCAGAGCCTGGTCAATGTAGGGATAGCCCGTCCCCATGGACTGCGGAAGTCGCAGCCCGATAAAACCGATCAGTAGTCCCGCAACCGCCGGTTGCAAGTAGTACGTCCACTCGGGCAAAGCGCGGAGCTTTGGCCGGAAGTAGGCAATAATTTTCGTGAAGGCGAGGGAAAGAATTCCGCTGACGACTCCCAGCACGGCATAGGCGAGCAATTCGGCGGGATGGGCGAGGGTGTATGCGGGGACGCGGAACATGGGCTCGCCGCCCAGAAAGGAGCGCATGACCACGGCGCTGGAAACCGCCGCAAGCACGATCGCTCCCAGGGCGCTTGCGCTCCACGTGCCGATCACTTCCTCGATCACAAACAAGACCGCGGAAATGGGCGCGTTGAACGCAGCGGCGAGGCCCGCGGCCGCGCCCACGGGAGCAAGCAGCCTCAGCTTGTCCCGGGAAAGTTTCCAGCGCCTGCCGAGCGCGGAAGCGATTCCCGCTCCCATCTGCAGGGATGGATCTTCGGGACCCAACGATTGGCCGCTGCCGATAGCCAGCGAACAGGTGATAAATTTTCCAATGACGGTCCGGAAGGGCACGTACCCGTCGAATACGTAAACGGCAGCCTTAGTCTGATTCACGCCGCTGCCGCGAGCGCCGGGGAAGAATTTTTGGACTAGAAAACCGACGACCAGCCCGGCTCCCGCGGGCACCAATAAAACCCGCAAATGCGACGGTGCGAGCGTGGAGCCGAGAAGGCCGAGGCGAACCCACTCGATGGCGACGCGGAAACAAACCACGGCCATTCCGGAGAACATTCCAATCAGGATCGCCAGCAACAGGAAAAGATTGCCTTCGGAAAGAGTGAACGAACGCGCCCGGGAGCTCAGCCACTGGAGACCCGAGCCGTTCGCGTATTCCGTTGGAGCAGGAACCGGCGTGTCCCTGACGGGAATGCCGCGCTCGCTCACGGATGGTTCCCTTCGTACCGCGTTGTCATCAGGCGCGCCGTTAGACATATCGCGATACGATATTCTGGTTGTCAGCGATCACAACTCAAAGATAGCCCAGCAGGGGGGAGAAACGCACGGATTTATGAAAAGCCAGACAGTCCAAAAAGCTACCCTGGAGTAGGACGGGCTTCAGCCTGTCTGGTTCAGGATTTTGTGGGTGCAAAAAAGAAGACAGGCTGAAGCCCGTCCTACTAAAAATGCCCCGGAGGGCCGGGCCCGGGGCAGAAAAGCAGTGAGAGTAACACTGCGAAGTTTAGGGATGCTGCTGAGTGAATCGGCGGGATATGCCACGTCCCGGCAACCGCCAGAGCGGCTTCGGAACGATGGCGATACACCCAGCCCTTAAGTTTCCTCGAAAATTCCAGTTTGCGAAGCGCGTCTTATCCGAGAACCGCGTCCTTAAGCGCCTTCGCGGCGCGAAGACGAACTACGGTTTTCGCCTTGATCTTGATCGCTTCGCCGGTTTGCGGATTGCGGCCCATGCGCGCCTTGCGGTGCGCCTTCACGACGCGTCCGATGTTCGGGATGACGAACTTGCCCGCGCCGCCCTTGGCTTCCTTGACCGCCAGCTTGAATAGTTCTTCAAAGAACTGCGCGGCGACCTTCTTGGACGTGCCAACTTTTTCGGCGACGTGCGAGACAATCTTGGACTTGCTCAGTGGTTTTGCCATCTAGTTTCTATCTCCTCCTCAGAATTGAGACTGCGAATGTGGCCGCACCCTGCGAAGCGTGCGAGCCACGCACGGCGAGCACTATACGGGCGAAGCCCGCGCAACGCAAGAAAAAACATATAAAAACCCAGATTTGACGCGGCTTCCAGCGTTGCGCCCTCCGGGGCCGCGGGTGTGCTACTCTTGCTGTTCATTTTCGAGCAAGGAGCATTCATGGTGAACTGGGAAGAACTTGAAATTCGATTCGCGGCGCGGTTGGCGCTCGGCCGGCGCCCTGTGGCTGTCACATTTCTTGACGCGGAGCCTGCGGGCGTTGCCAAGTTTTCCGGCAGCGAGCCTGCCGGCTGCAGTTTCTGGCGGCTGGCTGCCGCGGGCCGCACCTTCTACACTGTTCCGGCGGATCACTTTAACTGCGCCGTGGGAGCCTACACGCACAACGTCCAGCTTCCGCCCGACCGCATTCAGGAGACTGAAACGATGCTGGGCATGATGTTCAATCTCGGCTACGTGCGGCCGGAAGAAGTTCCAGGCATTCCGCGCCTTCCCAAGGAGACCGCGGCGATTGTTTTCGCGCCGCTCGGGGACGCGCCTGTCGCGCCGAGCGTTGTGCTCTTTGCGTGCAAGGCTTCGGCAGCCATGCTGCTGAACGAAGCCTCCCTCCGGGCGGGCGCGGGCGGTACGTTGCCGCTGCTTGGCCGGCCGTCGTGCATGGCGCTTCCCGCGGCGCTGGCGCACGGAACTGTTTCGACGCTCGCCTGCATAGGGAATCGCGTGTACACCAACCTCGGCGCGGACGAAATGTATGTGGTCGTGCCCGGCGCGAAACTGGAAGCGGTTTCCGAGGCGCTGGGAATCGTCGCCGCGGCGAACGCCACGCTGGAGGAATTTGCGCGCGGGCGGCAGGCGTCGCTTTCGACACTTTGATCTTAGTCGCTTGAACTGTGCTGGATGCTTCGGAGGCCGGTAGCACCGGCACTCTTGCCTGCGCGGTTTTGTAAACCACACGCAGGGGCAACCGTCGCGGCGGCGCTCGCAAAAAGCGCACAGGCAAAAGTGCCGGTGCTTCTCGATTCGCTACAAGCTTCCCAATCCCACATAAAACTGCGCCACGGCCTTGATTCCGCCGAAATAATTTTCAAGGGCAATGTGTTCGTCCGGCGCATGCGCGTTTTCGTCCGGCAGGCCAAAACCTAAAAGAATGCACGGCACCTTGAACGTGTCATACATCTGCGTGACGAACGGAATGGAGCCGCCCTCCCGGATGAACACGGCCCGTTTGCCGAACCCCTTCTCCAGCGCATTGTGCGCGACCTCGAAAAATGGGTGCGTGTACGGCGCGGCCCAAGCGTTGCCCTGGCTGTGCACGTCGAGCTTGAACTTCACCGTTTTCGGCAGCAGCTTGCGGATATGACGCTCGACGAGGCGCGTGATTTTCTCCGCATTCTGATTGGGCACCAGGCGCGTCGAAAATTTCGCAAACGCCTTGGAGGGGATGACCGTCTTCGAGCCTTCGCCCGTGTAGCCGCCCCAGATTCCGTTGAGCTCCAGCGTCGGACGCGCCCCGAGTTGCTCGATGATCGAAAATCCCTTTTCCCCGCTGAGTCCCGGCGCGCCCACCGTCTTGCGGAAATCGTTGGCCTTCCACGGCAGCGATTGGAGCGCTTTGCGCTCGGCTTTGGATAGTTTTGCGACATCGTCGTAAAAGCCGGGAATCGCCACGCGTAAATTCTTGTCGTGCAGCCTGGCAAACAATTCGCACAGGATGGTGATCGGGTTTGGCACCGCGCCGCCGAAGATGCCCGAGTGCAGGTCCTGCGCCGGCCCGGTAATTTCGATCTGGTAGTAATTCAGTCCGCGCAGCGCGTAGGTGATCGAAGGCACGCCGCGCGCGAGCATCCCGGTGTCGGAGACCACCAGCGCGTCGGCCTTCAGCCGCGCTCTGTTTGCATTCACGAATTCCCACAGGCTCACGCTGCCGACTTCTTCTTCCCCTTCGATCATCACTTTCAAATTGATGGGCAGCTTGCCCGCCGTTTTCAGAATGGCATCGAGCGCGCGAATATGGATGTGCACCTGCCCCTTGTCGTCGGCCGAGCCGCGGGCGTACAGATTCCCGGCGCGAATGGTGGGTTCAAATGCCGGCGAGGTCCACAGGTCCAGGGGCTCGGCCGGCTGCACGTCGTAATGGCCGTAGAACAGGATGGTCGGTTTGCCGGGCGCGCGCAGCGATTCGCCATAAACGAGTGGATGCATTTTCGTCGGCAGGATTTCGACGTTGTCGAGGCCCGCCGCGCGCAATTTTTCGGCGACCCATTTCGCGGCGCGCTCGATGTCCGGCTTGTGCTCGGATTGCGCGCTGACGCTGGGAATCCGCAAAAATTCGTTGAGTTCGTTCAGGTGTTCTTCGCGCTTGGAATCGATGTATTCGGTCAAGGTCATGTGCGGTCCCCTGGAAATGCAAGTTACGCTGAATATCACGCGAGATGATAGCGCGTAATCCATTCCCGGGCATATAGAATCACGCCGGCCGGCCGCAAGACTGGCGCGACATCCCACCGGCGTTGCAGAGCCGGAACACATCGAGGACTGTCCCGTTGACGCCGCCAGGGAAGTGCCGCAGCATAGACTTACCATGCCCGAAGACGATTACGATAAGGTTCGGCGCAGTTCCCGGGTTTTCATGCGGGTGCGGGTGGTGGTGGCGGGAAAGAATTCCGACAGTCGCCGCTTCCGCGAAGCCTGCGAAACCATCGTGATCAACGCGCACGGCGGCCTGATGTATGTGAGCCAGCCGCTGGCCATCGATGCCATCCTCGTCCTCACTAATCCCTTTACGCAGGAAGAGCAGGAATCCCGCGTCGTCTTTCTCGGCGAGGCCACCGACAAAGGCCAGCGCGTCGGCGTCGAATTCCTCACCCCCGCGCCGCATTTCTGGGGGGTTGATTTCGTTCCCGCCGATTGGCCCGCACCGACAGCCACGGTCCGCCCGAGCTAGCCATTCTTAAAATTGTTTTATTGACAATCGCGGTTATCTTTTTGGAAGGCCATCGCTGCCGGTGAAGGGCAATAGATATTCCTGCAATCGTCCGTTATCGGCGGCGGGCAAGGGCTCGAGTTGAATGCCCATTTGGTTGCCCTCCACGATGCGCATGATGGACCCCAGCCCGGCAACTGGGGGTCTTCCAGAAAGAAGGAACAGGCTGACTTCCACTGGAGAGCCAATCGGGAAAATATGCGGAGCTCGAACCAAAGCGCCGTTCAGGCTAAGATCAATTGTTTCGCCTTCCACGCTTCTATCGCCGCATTTGAGTCGAACCTTGGCATGCACGGGGACGCGCCGGAATCTGCGCTTCTCATGCTCGACCGCCACCTGGGTTACACGGATCAAGCTCATCAGGTGCGCTCGATCGACCGGCTTGTAAATAAAAAAACTGGCCCCGGCAAGGAAGCCTTCCGAGAGTGCAGCCGGCCTCAGATCGTCGCTGATCATGATGATCGGGGTTTTCTGGTTGAAACCGGATTGGCGAATTCCACGCACCAAGTTGGAAGGGTCCACCGGCGGCGCGCACAGGTCCACAAGAATCACATCAAACTTCTGCTCCTGGAACTGATCGGCGGCCTCCGCGCTTGTTGTCATGGTCACAGCATCTATGTTCGCCGCCCCCAGGGTTTCTTTGATGAGCGCGCACGTGGCTTCTTCATCTCCGACGACCAATGCTCGCGTGGGCGGTCCACTTCGCGACGAGCCGCGCCCTCCAGTCTGGTTGCGGAATTCACTAATCGTTTCGATTTTCATGATCCGGTTATTTGCCGCTGACGAGCTCGAAATTGTCTCTCGCGGCCAGTCGCGCCACGGCATTGACTTCTCCCGGCCGGTGCTATCTGCGAGATTTAGAGGAGCCTGGTGTTTCTCATTTTGAACAGAGATCTGGACACCAATCTCGACGCAATCTGGGAAGGGGAGAGCAGGAATGCGTAACAGCTGCCGGATTTACTTCCAACTTACATAATTAGAATGTGCTTGTGTCCGGGCGGCGTCAAGTGGAATCGCCACCTGAATCCCGGAACGACACACAAAAAGATTTCTGCATACTAAATTTCTGCGTTGGGGCCTGGCCATAACTCACATACAATCAGTGATGATTAGAATTTTTTAAGAATTGCGCGAAATGAGGATGGTGAAAATTTCAGCGTGCGCTACCGCATCCGGTCAGGGAATCCTATGCACGGCGATGGACGTTCAATCTAGCGCGGGCTTGCCTGTGACTTTTCGATCTGCTGCTGCACTTGCGTCCTGAATTCGAGCGGGTGGGCCATCCTGTTGAAGACCTCGGGCGTGCCACCTGTTCCGTGGACGATCACCGTGCCATAGCCGAGCATTCTCCCCATCACGCTTTCTTCGACGCCGATGCTTTCCACTCTCGAAAGAAGCAGCTCGATCGTTCTTCGCGCGGCGAGTCCCACTTTGACAAACACGCGCTTGTTGGTCACCGTCATTTCCGTTGCGTTCCTCACCAGAACGCCACGGACGATAAAAATAAGCGCCACGGCGAAAAAGGCCGCTCCGAGGATGATCAGGGATTCGGATGTAACGGTTTTGTCGCCCGCGGTCCGGCCGGAGAGTATGAACATTCCCAGTCCCGGCAAACCGAAAAGAACAGCGAGCAGAATGGGCCCGACGAGCACGACCCAATGCAGGCGCGTCTCGTAGATAATCGTCTCTCCTTCGATGAGGTGCTTTTCAACGTAGCTCATGGCGCTCCCTGAAGATGTGAGGACACCACATTACCACCATATGTAACGCCGCGATTTGGAGAACGAATAAAATTTACCACCGGGAGCCGATGTAATTTGTAGGACAGCCACTCCTGCGTGTCCCTCGCGGTCTCAGCAGGGCGAACGCGGACGGCCAAGAGTGGCTGTCCTACTAGAATCGTAGCCGGACCCAACACCAAAAATGCCGGTTAAGATCGCGAGACCTATTTCAGTTACAATGCACCCACATCCATTCTCGCGCGACAACAGTCTCATTAGAAATCGCAATGGGAACGGGAAGGAGACCGAGCATGCAACTTGACCGGATCGGGCGCTTACCGGCGCAAAATAACGGCTGGTACCTGAGCCGCCGCGGCTTGTTGCAACGCGCAGGCTGGGCGGTCGCGGCCGCGGGACTTTCGCGCGTGCCGGCGCTGGCTGAGGATTCCGTCAGCCCCGCGATGGCCCGGCTCAGTTCCTACATGAGCGAAGCGCGCAATCGCGCGTTGCCGGACGAAGTAACTGAAAAAGCCAAGCACCACATCCTGGACACATTCGCCGCCATGGTTTCCGGCTCGGAACTGGTGCCCGGACAAGCGGCCCTCAAGTTTGCCAGGAACTACGGCGGCGAGAAAATTTCCACAGTCCTCTGCTCGAATATGCTGTGCGGTCCCATGGAAGCGGCGCTTGTAAATGGCGTGCTCGGCCATTCCGATGAGACGGACGACGCGCACGCCCCGACGCTCGCGCATCCCGGCGTGGCCGTCGTCCCGGCGGCGCTGGCGGCCGGCGAGAAATTCGGTATAGATGGCGCGCAATTCCTTCGCGCGATCGTGCTCGGCTACGATGTCGGGACGCGCGTCGTGCTGACCATGGGCGGCGCATCCATCCAGACCGAGGAACACAGGAGCACGCACAGCACCATGGGAATTTTCGGCGCCGCCGCGGCCGCGGCCAGCGCGGCGAATCTCAATCCCCAGCAAATGCGCTGGGTGCTCGATTACACGGCGCAGCAATCCTCCGGCATCGCCGCGTGGCAGCGCGATACGCAACACATCGAGAAGGGATTCGTTTACGCCGGGATGCCGGCGCGCGGCGGCGTCACCTCCGCCCTTTTGGTTCAATCGGGTTGGACTGGAGTCGATGACGTTTTCTCCGGAGCCGACAATTTTTTCCTGGCCTACGCGCCGCAAGCGAATCCGGGGGGCCTCGTGGAAAAACTCGGCGAACGCTACGAAATCGCCGCCACCGACATCAAGAAATGGACTGTGGGAGCGCCCATCCAGGCGCCGCTCGACGCGCTGGAAATCCTGCTGAAGCGGCGGCCTTTCACGGCGGACGATGTGCAGCAGGTGACCGTCCATGTGGCCAGGACGCAGGGGTCCGTCGTGAACAACCGCGAAATGCCGGATATCTGCCTGCAGCACATGGTCGCGGTTATGCTGATCGATAGAACCGCGACGTTCAAATCGGCGCACGAAAAGGCGAGGATGCAGGATCCGGCAATCCTGCGCGTGCGGGCTAAAGTGAATCTCGTCCTCGACGACGAGGAACTCCAGCGTGCCCTGCCCCGCCGCGAGGCCATCGTCGAGATCACGCTGGCCGATGGCGCGAAACTCAGCGAGCACGTCACGGCCGTGCGCGGCACTCCATCGAATCCGATGACGCGCGAGGAAGTTGTGCGGAAGGCGCGCGAGCTGATGGCGCCCGTTCTCGGCGCCGCAAACGCGGGGAACATCATCGACAAATTGCTCGCCCTGGAAAATGTGAAAAATATTCTTGAGCTTCGGCCATTCCTACAAATCACTTAGCCAACTGCGAAATCCCGTAGCGGATGCATCTTGAATTACGATTTCCTCCAAATTAGATTTGGCCGCGCGGGTTTGCCGCGCGGGCGTCCCGCCGGCAATTTTTGTACTCGTGTCGCGGCACAATACTGCCGGCGGGACGCCGGCGCTACAACGACCCTCGATTACTTCTTTGGAATTATGGAGAGCAGTAAAAATGGTTGCCGGTTTTTTTCGCTGTGAAGAGTAGTTACGCCCGCAAAAATTTTCTTTGGGCGATCTGCAGGATCGTCGTGCAGAAAAGGTCCGCAGCCTCGAAGCTCATTTTTGAAGTTGGAAAGTTTTCCGCCCCTGCACGCGTGCTCGTAATCCTTGCCGCGGATCGTGAGCGCGATTCGGTAACCTGCCGGGACCACAACGCTGGTCGGCCATATCTCCACGTCCAATTCCACCGGCACTCCAGGCTGGAGAGGCTGCACTTTGTCATGCGTATGATACGGGCGCCACGGCTTCGAGAGGACTGGATCAAGCTTCCGGTGCGAAGCGCGCAGCCACCCCTGGCCCACCGGCGTGTGCGGGTCAATCGCTCCTTGAAAAACAATCTCCTTCAGGTCCGGTGAAAAAACGCGAAGGACGGCGAAAATATCGGCGTCTTCGGCGCTCGAGGAAAGAAATAGTTTCACCGCTGATGGACCCGTAATTTCAGTTTCGGACGCCAGTGGCGGTGTCATCAGCGTGAAGCCGTCACCCATCGCGTCAAAGGGATGGCTCGCCTGCTCCGCCGGCGGTTGCGTAACAAGCCCGCCGCTTGCAAAATCGAAATAATATTTCGTCCATTGCGTGCGGGCCAGCGGCCATTCCTTCTCCACGCGCTCCTCAAAGCGATCGAGACGGCGAACCTGCAACAGCACGCGCGGCTCGCGGTCCCAGCCATTTTTTTCGCCCTTTAAAAAGTGATCGAAAAAGCGTTTCTGCAGCTCACGGCCATAATCGGTATAGAAATGAGTCCAGTGTTCGATCCCGTGGACCTCGAGCCACTTTTGCCTGGATGCGGCCCGCATAAAGCCCTCGAAATTGCCCCGCGGATGCAATCCCTGACCGCCCCAATTCGCGGCGGAGAGGAGCGGCACGTTCACCTTGGACCAATCTGGCGAACGGCCCTTGCTGTAATCGTCATCGAGCGGATGCGCGAGGAGATCGGCGCCGAAATTACAACGGTTGGCAGCCAGCTCCGCGTCGGTTAATGTTTCCGGCCCGCACACCAAGTCGCCGGTCGCTCGGCTGCGCGGTCCCCGCGTTCCCAACCCGTGTTGTACTGTCTTGACTTGCATGTCATACCAGTTTGCCCAGAACGTGCAATAAATCCCGCCGTGATGCGAAGTATCGCGGTACCATTCCGCCGCTCCTTCCCAGACGCACATCGCCGCCAAATGCGGCGGCTGCAGCGTGGCCACCTGCCACTGGTTGATTCCGTAATATGAGATCCCGGTGAGGCCGACCTTGCCGCTGCCCCACGGCTGTTCGCCGGCCCAGGCGATGCATGCGGCGAAGTCGCGCGTTTCCCGCGGTGAAAATGGATCGACATAGCCGGGGGAGCGTCCGCAACCGCGGCTGTCCACACGCACGCAGGCGTAGCCGTGTGGCACCCACTTCTCAGGGTCCACCACTTCCCAGTTTTGATAGAGGTTGGTCGACCCCGCCACCACATCGGGATGTTCCCGCGCCATGGTTTGCCAGGCGTCGGGGTAGCCATCCTGAAAGGCGAGGCCTTTTGCATACGGCCCGTACGTCAGTAAGACGGGATAGCGGCCATCTTTCGCCGGCCGGAAAACGTCGGCGCGCAAGACGATGCCGTCATCCATGGGGATCGGCGCATCCCAATCGATCCTCATTCCGTCGCGGATTTCACTTTTTGATTGCGCGTCGCGTTCCGGTGTCATTGTCCGTCCTCAATCATTTTTCTTGCTGCCTCAGGCGGGCAAAGGTTTGCCCTTGGTCTCGACGCCGAAGGGAAGAAGCAAGAGTCCGACGACGAAAGCTGACGCAGTGAGCGCCACGGGAATGCCCAGCGTTTGAAAATGGCGCACTCCAACTCCGACCAGAAACGTGGCGCCGGCGCCGGCGAAACGTCCCACGTTTTGCGCGAACGCCAGCGCGCTGGCGCGGCATTCGGTTTCATACTGCTCGGGCAGCCAGAAAGAATATACGGTGTAATTCGCTCCGCCAATCCCCAGGAAAAAGAGGCAAACAAAAAACCATCGCAGCGCGTCCGTCTGCAGGTAGAAAACGTATCCGAACGTCACCACGATGACTACCAACATCAAGCGAATAGAAAATCGCCTGGTTGATTCTGCGCCCCAGCCGGTCAGCAATGCCCGGCACGCTCAAAGCGCCCAGGATCGTTCCGATGGAAAGGATCGCCGTGCCATAGGACGCTAGGCGCGCCGCTTGAAAAGAGGAATGGCCCGCCCTCGCGGCAAGATAGGAGATCGCCGCGGGCACGTACACCGAAGCCGCCCACAAACCAATCGTGGAGACCAGCTGGTACATGAGATTGAGAAATGTGCGGAGGCGATAGCGCGGCGAGAAGATTTGTAAGAAGGTGCGCCTCATCGTCAATTTCTGGGCCAGCGGTCCGCGCTTGGCTTCCCAGCGGGCAGGTTCGCTCATCCCTTTGCGAATTACGATCAAGAGTAGCGCCGGCAGGCCGCCGACAACGAACATCCATCTCCAGCCGAACCGGCTGCCGATGAAATAATTGGCCAGGGCGGCCAGAAAAAATCCGAAGTAATAGCCCGTGTGCATCATGCCCGCGCCCATGGTCCGGCGCTCTTCCGGCCACTCTTCCGAGATCAGCGTCGCGCCAATCCCCCACTCTCCGCCGATGCCGATTCCGGCAAGGAGCCGAAGCGCGGCGAGAATCCAAATATTCGTCGCAAACGCGCTCAACAAAGTAAAAACCGAAAAACAAAGTATGGTGAGCATCAAGGTGCGCACGCGCCCAAACCGGTCGGCGACCGGCCCCCAAAGCAGCGCCATTCCCCATCCAACCAGGAACAAGGCGAACAAAACGCCGCCGTAGTATCCGATATTGGCGGTCGTCGCCGGAATTCCCGAGCGCGGCAGCAAGTCGCGCAGCGCCGGAACGAGAACGAGGGCATAGATGAAGGAATCCATGCCGTCCAGGACCCATCCGCCCCATGCCGCCCAGAACCCGCGGACTTGATTTGGTGTCAGCGGGATTCGATTTGGTGTCATTTGCGCATGGGATGATACCACTGCAAACCTGAGAATCGTCGCGCGGAACGGCGGAGAGCTGCCTGCCTGATTTTCGCAGGCTCCCATTTTTCAAAATGACCCGGTTCCGGCGCGCTCGCAGCAGGAATATCAGTTACAATGCCTCCACGCAGCAATTCGCGCGATGCGGGCCGGGACGAAAACTACAAGTTAGAATTGCGGGAGAATCTTCATGCGACGCGATCGAGATGCGCAAACTCCGCTCGGAAACATCAAAATGAATTTGACGCGCCGCGACCTGATGCAACGCGCGGCGTGGGCCCTCGCTGCCGCCGCTCTCCCGGGCGGCGTGGATTTGGCCGCCGAAGACATCAGCCCGATGATGCTCAAGCTCAGCGCCTACATGAGCGAAGCCCGCAACTCCTCGCTACCCGAAAAAGTACTGCAAGAAACCAAGCACCACATCCTTGATACTTTTGCTGCAATGATTTCAGGCTCCGAGCTTCCCCCCGGGCGCATGGCCCTGAAATTTGCGCACGCTTATGGCGGCCCCAATATTTGCACGGTCGTCGCCTCGGATGTCCTCCTTGGACCGATCGAGGCGGCCATCGTCAACGGGGAACTCGCCCATTCCGATGAAACAGATGACGACTATACCGGCGGAGGAGCGCATCCGGGCAGCGCCATCGTGCCGGCGACGCTGGCGATCGGCGAAAAGGCCGGGATCAGCGGGCAGCACTTCACGCGAGCCGTGGCGCTCGGGTACGACATCGGCATGCGGGCGTTTCAGACTGTCGGCACAGGTCCCATTATCAAAGACACGCACATCTTGGTGGGAACCTTCGGCGCCGCGGCAGCCGCCGGCTGCGCGCTCGGTCTGAACGCCCAGCAGATGCGCTGGCTCGTCGATTACGCGGCTCAGCAGGCGGGAGCCGGCTTCGCTACGTGGCGGCGCGACACCGACCACATCGAGAAGGGATTTGTGTTCGGCGGAAGCAGCGCCCGCAACGGCGTGAACGCCGCCCTGATGGTGGACCTGGGCTGGACGGCAGTTACCGATGTTATGTCTGGCCCCGACAATTTCGTCCTGACCTACAATCCCAAAGCCGATCCCGCAAAAATGGTCGACGGCCTCGGCGAGCGCTACGAAGTGACCATGACCACGCTGAAGAGATGGACGACTGGCGGCCCCATCCAATCGCCGCTGGACGCGCTGCAACTGATTATGGAGAAGCATCCCTTCGAGCCGGCCGAGGTGAAGCAAGTTCTCGTGCGCGCCGCCACCAGCGCCGCCTACACCGTGAACAATCGCGAGATGCCGGACATTTGCCTGCAACACATGGTCGCGGTCATGATCCTCGACAAGACCGCTTCCTTCAAAGCGGCGCACGACAAGCCGCGCATGCAGGACCCCGAAGTTCTCCGCGTGCGGGCCAAGGTGCAGCTCATCGGCGACGAGGAACTCGAAAAACTCATCCCTAAGCGCGTGGCCATCGTCGAAGTCACGCTCAACGACGGAACCAAGCTGACCGAGCGCGTTGAATCCGTGCGCGGCACTCCCGAAAATCCCATGAACCGCGAAGAGGTGGTCGCCAAAGCGCGCGACCTCATCGTTCCCGTTCTCGGCGCAACCAAGTGCGGCGCCCTCATCGAAAAATTGCTGAGCCTCGAGACTGTGAAGGACATCCGCGAGCTGCGACCTTTGCTGCAACGAGCATAACCAGGCGAGATATTTCGTCCTGGTTTGGGAGGGAACATGAAAATTGTCCTGAACATTGTCGGCGTGCTGCTGGTGCTAATTGGCAGCATCTGGATACTGCAGGGAATGAATGTCATGCTTGGCAGTTCAATGAGCGGGCAACCTCGTTGGGCGGTGCGCGGTGGGATTCTAGTGATCGCGGGGATTGTTGGGCTCGCGTGGGCGAACCGGAAAAGGCAAGGCGCGGCTTGATCGGACGGTATTAGGTGACTAGGCCGCTGAAACTAACCGCAGTCGCCCTTGGCCTTCAGGGGTTAAAACCCCTGAAGAGAGCACAGCCTTTTTGTCGTGCCTGAAGGCACGACCCACAAAGCTTACGGGATTAGCTAATTTGACTAAGAGCCGTCCACTTGTTTGTGAGTCACGGCTTCAGCCGTGACATTAGGCCGACTTACTCAGTTCGGCTTTAGCCGCTGACGTTCTGGATTTCCATCTCCAGCTCAACCATTACCGATGGCCGTGATCATCGCCGCGATCGTGGCCATGGTCCCCGCCGCCGTGATGCTCCTCGTGCTCCGTGCGTCCTTCCCGCGCATCGCCGCGTTCGCGCTCGGAGCGCTCGTGCACCTCGTGCCGCTCCGGGGCGCGCTCGGCCGGGCCAAATCGCCGGACGCCTTCGTAAGAATGAACGTATTGGCCGCGGTTGACCCAGGTGCGTCCCCAGCGGGCATTGTTAATGAAGACGTCGTGCCTGCCCCAATCAAACCGATCATAGGCTGGTCCCCAACCCCACGGCCTGAAAAATCCTCCGATGGTCACGCCAAAGCCGAAACGAATTCCGCCCCCCACGATGAATCCGGGCCGCGGCGGAAAGAAAACGATTCGCGGGTCGTAGGACGGCACCACGACGAAAGCAGGGTTGGCCGGCATAATCGTGATGTACGGCCCGCCGCCGACGACAATCTGGCCGTTACTCCGAAGATATCCGTAGTCACGAGCCTTCCGCCGCTCTCTTTGGATCGCCTCCATCACCTCCTGCTGCTGCGACAGAAACGCGTTTCCGAGGTCGGTGGTCCAATTCATGTCCGAGGCCATCATTTCCAGCACGGATGGAAACGGCAAGAGCGCCTGCACGCTGGGATCCCAGGGGAGCTGATCCTCCTGGATCGCGTTGGCCAGAGCCTGTCCGTGGAGGTAATGATGCTCATCGGCCCAGCGCTCGGCATCGCGAATCTGGTCGGGATAGGTCGCGCCCGCGAGAATTTGCGCCACGAGCGGGTCCGGGTAAAGCGCGATGCGCGAAACCAATTGGTCGAGCTGGCCCTCGGGGTAGGACATCTGGGACGCCCGCGCAAACGCGGGAGCCGCGGTCAAGATCGCCAGCATGAGGATTAATTTTATGAACCGCATGTTACGATTCTCCTTTCGATATGAAAAAAACGCTGGGCTCGCCTCGAGCGGCATCACGATCCCGCTTCCACACGAGAAAATAGTAACGCACGGGATTCAGAATCGTAAGTGATAGGATTGCGGCATGTGTCGCAGGAGTTGTGATACGTGCTGGTAGCAGAACATTCCGCCGAGGCGGACTGTTGCAATTGGCCGCCAGTGAAAATTGAAACCCAACAGGCTGAAGAGCATGTGTGGCAACTCAATTTTGAACAGGCCAACGTCTGAACAGGTTGCAGGAAAAGTCCAAAAGTGTTATTCCGAGGGCGCGGTTTGCCCGAGGAATCTGCTTTTTTCTTGGTATTGGCGAAAAAGCAGATCCCTCACTTCGCTCGGGATGACATTGAACTACTTTTTTTGCACAGCCACTGAAGCCGTGCCCTGCAAAGATTTGAAAGTAATCATACAGGCTCTGTGGCCCGTTCTATTGGAGACCTCCAATGATTCGACGTGATTTCTGCAAGACATCTTTCGCGCTCGCTGGACTCGCGCTGCGTGGGGAACGCGTGGAAGCTTTCGCAAGTCCCGCGGAAGAATTGCCCAAGGCGCCGGGGCTGACCAAATACGTCTCCGAATTTATCGTGAACACGAAATATGAGGACATCCCCGAAAACGTGATCGCCCTCGGCAAGAAAACTATTCTGGACGGATTCGGCCTGGCGCTGGCCGGATCCGCCTCCACCTCGGGCCCGCGCATCCGGCAATACATCGAGTCGCTCGGCCCGTGCGGGGGAAGCTCCAGCGTCGTCGGAACGAAAATGAAAGTCCATCCGCGCTTCGCGGCGCTGGCCAACGGCATCTCCATCCATGCGGATGATTACGACGACACCGGCTCGGCGCTGCATGTCGCGGCGCCCACTCTTCCGCCTTCCTTCGCGCTCTGCGAATTGGACCGCAGGAGCGGCAAAGACCTGATGCTCGCCTTCCATGTGGGCGTCGAAGTCGCAAACAAGATTGGCGACGCGGTCTCTCCCCGCCACCAGCAGGACGGCTATCACACCACAGGCACCATCGGAACTTTCGGCAGCGCCTCGGCGTGCGCGAAACTGCGCGGCCTGAATGCGGAGCAGACCGCCATCGCGCTGGCCATCGCCGGGTCCGAAGCCAGCGGCCTGCGCGATAATTTCGGCTCCATGACCAAGCCGTTTCACGCCGGACACGCCGGTGAAAGCGGCA
The DNA here is from genome assembly GCA_963813185.1 of uncultured Acidobacteriota bacterium. Taxonomy (GTDB): domain Bacteria; phylum Acidobacteriota; class Terriglobia; order Acidiferrales; family UBA7541; genus Palsa-360. The sequence continues at coordinate 1,012,206 of CAWEYA010000008.1, read as the reverse complement.
GTGTCGCCGCGGACCTGGCGGCCATCGGTTGGACGGCCGCGCCGGATATCCTGGAAGCGCCGCTCGGGTTTTTCCAGGTGGGCGGAGGATTTGACCCGAAGGTGATCGTAGATCGCCTGGGCAAGCCGTGGATGTTCGCTTCTCCCGGGGATTTGATAAAGCGATTTCCGTGCGGCACGATCCAGCAGCAGGTGATGGACGAAATGTTGCGCCTCATTCAGAAGAACGACATCAAAGCCGCGGACGTTGAAAAGGTGGAGGTTGCAGGGAACAAGAGCAATTACAACACGCTCTTTCAGCACCACCCCACGACCGGCCTGCAGGGAAAATTCAGCATGGAATATGCCATGAGCATCCTGCTGATCGAGCGCAAGGCCACGCTCGCCTCGTTCACCGACGCCGTGGTGCAGCGCCCGGATGTGCAGGACATGATCCGCCGCGTGCGGTATTACGTGGACCCTGAATACAACAAGCTGGAGCTTCAGGGCGCTTCGCTGCAAGCCATGCTGGTCGAGCAAAGCTTCCTCAAAATTTACATGAAAGACGGCCGAGTGATTTCAGGCCGCACCGAACCCGCCAAAGGAAGTCCCGAAAATCCCATGACCTATGAGGAAGTGGCCGACAAGTTCCGAGCCAACGCTGAATTCGCCAAATGGCCCGCGCAAAAGGCCGCATCGGTCATCGAACTCGTGAAGTCCCTTGAAAACGCGTCCGACATGAGCCGCCTTACCGCCGCGCTCGCGGGCTGAGTCTTTATCGTTTACCCCGTAGCCGTGACGCGTAGGCGGCCTTGACGGCGTGAGCGCGGCGCGGCCTTGACAACGATTTCAATGTCGCGGCCGAGCAGCGTCAAGAAGTGCATGAGACGTTCCGTGGAGAAGCCGGAAAGCCGCCCGCGCAAGAGACGCGAGACCTTCGGCTGATCGATCTTCAAGATGCGGGCTGCGCGAGCCTGGGTTAGACGGCGTGCGCGGATGGTTGAGGCGATGCGAATCGCGAGATCGGCCTTTGCGAGGCGCTCCTCCGGATTTGGCAGACCGATGTCCGCGAACACATTCCCGCTGCCTTGCACTATTTTGATTGCCTTAGCCATGTTGCGTTGTCCCTCTCTATGCCTAAACTGGCATAAAGACAATCTAATTCCCGCGACTGCGCACTTGACTCTAAAATCAAGAAAATCCCGGCGCGTTGCGGCCGTGTCTGCAGTCGGCGCAACATTACTGACCGCGACGTCCCTTCTCCCCTGTTGCGCGAGAGCCGTGATCGGTGGTAGTTTCGGATCAGCCCGCCCGGGAAGGAGTTCGCAATGTCATTTCTTCATTCGGTCGTTTCTTTTCAATTGGGCTGGGTGATCGCGGCGGCAGCCGTAGTGGCCGCTCTTCTGGTGTTATGGATTTCGACTCTTTTAAGCCGCAAGTTTTTCGTCACGATCAGAAGATCCGATGAAACCGAAGTGATGGCCTTTCATCTTCGACGCATTGCGGATGCGCTCGAGCGCCTGGCCAGCGCGCGCGAATCTCAAACTCAGCCTTCCTTGGATACCGCCCCGGAAAAACCCCTGGGTTTGTCCATGTTTGGACGTTGAAAGGAAAAAGCCGGAGCCGGATCGAGATAAGAGAGCTTCCGCTGCCACGGCTTTGGTGAAACCTCCGAGCGTGAAGGGAACGATCGCGTGATCTGGCCAAACGGGCGCACGCATCGTCGCGCCGCTAAGCAGTTCTCTCCATCCCCAGCCCCGGGTCCTGCGCGGCATCAAGGATAAAAACGTGAATAGCAAACAGCGAGCGGTTTACTTGCTCCTTTTTTTCGGAAGCGTTCTTTTGCTGGTGGCTGGGTGGAATCTTCCGGAGAATCCGGCCTGGCAAATCGGCCGGCCAGGCGCGCCATCCGGATCGAACGGAAGATGAGCGGAAATTCGGTTAGCTATGCGGCCCGGGCTCCGCTCAACGCGCGTACGAACCGGTTTTTAGATCCTGCAGCACCGACGCCGCGCGCGGTGACCAACCCAGTTCCTTCACCGCCTTCTCGCAGCCGACCTGCTGATCGAGGACCAGCGCGTCCGCAAATGCTCCCATAGTTTTTCGCGCCTCCTCGAGCGGCACCGCTTGCGTCTTGCCGTTCGCTCCCGCTCCGATGCTCGCGGCTTCGGCCACTTCGCGAACCCGGAAGGAGGGCCCGTGGGCCGCGTGATAGAGCGATCCCGGCGCGGCTTTCTCGAGGGCGAGGACGTAAAGCTGCGCCAGGTCGCCGACCTCCACGAACGGCCAGCGGTTCTGGCCGTCTCCGACGTAGCGCGCCGCTCCGGTCTCGCGCGCGGACTGCGCGATCATTTTTGGAATGCTTCCTCCCCGGCCGTAGACCAGCGCTGGGCGGATCACGATCGCGCGCACGCCGCGGTCTTTGTATCCAAGGACTTCCTGTTCAACGGCCGGACGGTGCGCGACGAGCGGAGTGGGATTCAGCGGCGTGTTCTCGTCGGCAACTTTGTCTCCGGTCGAGCCCAGCACCCACACGCCGCTGGTGTAGACGAACGGTTTCCTGGTGCCTTCGAGGGCTTTGAGAATCGCGCGCACCGCGCCCGCGTCCGCTTGCGCGGAGTTGGCATCGTTGGTGCTGGCCGTATGGATTACGCCTTCGGCGGCGCGCGCCGGCGCGGCAATCGTCTCCGTCTTCAGCAGATCGCCGATGCAGGCGCGGATTCCGCGCGCCTCCAGCTGTTTTGCTTTTTCGGGCGTGCGCGCGAGGCCCGTTACTTTGTGCCCCGCTTTCTGCAACGCTTCCGCGACAGCACTTCCGATATATCCAGTAGCGCCGGTCAGAAAAACTTCCATTTGAATGTGACCTCCACGGCGGATCATTGTACTGCGTTACCGTGCTCGCGTAGCGTCAACTTCCGGGTTGGCATTTTTGAATCAAGCAGATGCCCGCCTGAAGGCGGGCGCTACGTCATCGTAGGAGAAATTCAGGTTACGGCCGGTGTTCTTTGGCGGGAGTTGAAACCGGCTTGAGGGTGGCGCGCCAGCAGCGTTCGCAAACTTCATCGGGATAAACGAAATAGTTGGAGGACTTTCCGCACTTCTTGCATTCGAGCGGCACGGGCCGCGCCACGCCGCGCACGCTCAATCCGCGCGCCAGCGCCTGCCGCTCGACCCATTTTACGAATTCCACCGCCACGTTCCGGTCATGATAGGAATCGGATTCTTCAGGAGGAAGAAAAAAAGGCCAGGGACGAAGCAGCAGCGCCACGCCCACCGCCCCCAGGATCGCCACGACCAGCCCCAAGATCATCTACGCGCCCCGCTCCAACTGCGGCATCCGTCAAACTACAATTCCACACTAGCTTAGATGCGCGGGAACTTCCCGATGGTTGTCGCGTCTCCGATTCGTATTGGTTACGGGTGCGCCCCTGCGCATCCGGGTGCTGCCCATTCCGCAAAATTAAAGGTTGTACCAAATATATCAAACTAGCTAATTAGGTGACACGCGCGGTGGCGCTTGGAGATTCGCTCGTGCCTCGGATCAATTGGAGGCACTAGCAGGTACGAGAATAATGATCGTTTGACACTGACACTTTTATGCGTAAAATCAGACCGACCCACACACATATGGGCAAGCCGAGAGCGATCTCCTTATTCAGCGGCTGCGGCGGTTCCGACCTAGCCTTGCAGCGTTCAGGGTACAAGATAGTTTGGGCGAATGATATATGGGAGCCTGCCTGCGAAACCTACAGGGACAATATCCGCAATCCGCGCATTAAAACGGGCGACATCGCGCGCTTCAAGAGGTTTCCAAGGGCGGATCTCCTAGTAGGTTGTTATCCTTGCCAGGGGTACAGCCAAGGTGGCAAGAGGAAGTGGAACGAGTCGGTCAACTACCTCTACCGCGAATTCGACAGGGTTTTGAGGAGAGTCAAGCCGAAGGCGTTCGTCGTGGAGAATGTCAACTAATGGCGTACGGAGAAAGCCGGTCTCTCTTCGACAATCAGCTACTTCGCTACCGACTAGCAGGCTACAGGGTGAAGTGGCGGGTGCTCAATGCGCGAGACTTCGGCGTCGCCCAGCACAGACGCCGTGTGTTTCTCGTGGGGGTTCGATCCGATATCAACGTCGAATACACCTTCCCTGAGTCGACGCACGGGTCGGGGAGGCGCCCGTTCGTTTCGCAACGAGAAGCCATTGGACATTTACCTCGTTGGCCGCACGGCGAATTCAACAAGGAAGCTTTCCATTGGTATTATCTCTCCCGAAAGAGGCGTCTCCCTTGGAACAGGCAGAGTCCGTGCATAGTCGGGCACTGGCGCCACGTTCCCCTCCATCCTCTGAGTCCACCTTTGCGACGGGTTAACACTGATCACTGGAAGTTTACGCGGAAGGGCCGCGCCCGACGCCTCTCTTATCGGGAGTGCGCCTTATTGCAGGGCTTCCCTCGATCTTTCAAGTGGAAGAGAGGGAAGATTAGGGAGCGCTTTCAAATGATAGGAAACGCTGTCCCGCCCCCTTTATTCGCGGCTGTAGTACGTGGTCTAAACTCAATCTGGTGATAGCTCAGTTGAGCGGCACCTCAAGAGCGTGCTGGCGTTGCCCCTCGATCCAGACAGCGATCTCCGGTATCAGGACGTTGGGTGCATACTCACAGATCCGAAAGCGATCTAGTGTGAGCGCTGTCGGGGAGAGTTTTCTCAGCCTCGCATCCTCGTCCATCGTGAAAGGGACTGCAAAGAACGTCATGAAAACACTTCGATGATCGCTCTGAAAATAGCTCCAGAAAAGCGTGGGTTGTGTCTCCATGCCTTTTCTTTTCCAGTCTGTCCGGCCCGTCGCACAATTTCCTAGAGCGATGAACCTCGGGATCAGGTTGTCACAAAAGTTCTTCACAATCAGCACGTCCCAGCCTGCGTCGCCTCCATCAGGTGCAGCGACTCTGAGCTTTTCTCCGAGGTTGGGAATCAGCTCGATTACTTTGTCAAGAAGGCTCGCATAATCTGGGATGTCGTCGCATTTCCAAGGGGCGCCTATTCGTAGCGCGCGGCCCCCGAAGAACCTACTCGCTGCGTCCATCACAACTGATTCAAATTGAAGCGCCCTTTGTTCATTCTGAATCTCTGAGGCTGGCAACAAACTGAGACCGAGACAAAACAGATATGTCGTAGTTGCTGGCTCAGCATGGGCGAGTTCAAGCTTTGAGCCGTCAGTCTTAAATGGGTAAGCAGTCCCTAGCATCTTTTGGCGATTTTGGAACTCATCCAATACATTCTGCGCGATTCGTTCCTTTTGTGGCTTATCTTCATCAGCGAGAGCACTCTCAAGCTGTTCCTCTATCGCGCTTTGGGTGGCAGGCCTCGTAGAGGCCCACGCCTGAAATTCAATGATGTCGGCAAATTCCACAATGCTCTTCACTTCTTTTTATTTCCTGTCTGAACCGCGGTGTTCAGCTTGAGTTTCTCAAAGGCACGGTCAAGGTTTTCGATTGCGGAAATAACCTTAGAGTCTTCTCTGACATCGAATACCTTCGGGAGGCATTCCTCGATCGTATAGGCGGCGGTTTGGAGCTTTTCTGCAATCTCCCCTGAATTGAATTCCGTATATAAGAGTGCCCCTTCCAGATTTTTCTTCGACCGGAAATAGCGCAGCGCGCCGGGGCTTGCTAGAACGGCATCGAATTTCTGCTGAGAGCGACTGTTCACCAAAGGTGGAGATTTTTTTGTGCCGACCACCCAACTGATCAATTCCACCAATTGGTCCATGTGGTCCGCCGGCACTGGAGTTGTGGTCAATGCACCGGACTTGAGGGCAAGGAAATCTTGAACTTGCTGGCTCCCGAGCAGCGTATAAAATGTTCCGAAGTATCGCTTCTGGTATGCGTCTTCGGGATCGAACTTCCCCGCCTATTCGGCCTGTTTCAATGCCAAGTATGCGATAAGCCATCGACGGAGCGTCGGCAGGTTTGTACCTAGTCGCCGGGCAAACTTGGCGAGAGCCTCATCCGAGAAGTCGCCCTTGCATTTTGTAACGACAAACTTTGCTTTTGCTTCAGGCGCCCATTCGCGGGCTGCGGTTACATGTTTGTACCCGAGGTAAGCGTCCAGTTGATCCTGATCCCACCCCAATTGAATCGTCGCTTGCCTGAGTGTTCCTGCTATTTCCGGGGCTACGTTTGGGAGCGCCGATTCGGGCTGGCCGTCGCCTATCTTTTCGCCGTTCAAAAGCTTCAATGCCGCCAGTCGACGATTGCCTTCTATTATGTAATACTCGCCCCGACGCTCAGCTGGACGAGCGATCATTGGATCACCGATGATCACACCAGATGCGGCTAGCGAGTTCAGCACGTCTTCGATTCCGATATCGTCAACTAGGAACCGAAAGATTTTTCGCTGGTCGTCCGCAAGATCCTCGGGCAAACGAGGATTCTGTGGATCGAAGTGCAGATGCGAGATGTCGACGTTTTCAGTAGTTATCGCCATTATGGGCCACGATTCTACACCAGCTTGAAATGCCAAAAACAAAAAACCCTGTCAGCAAAGCCAGGAGCGAAAATATGCGTGCGATTCGCTCCTTCGGCAACAGGACGACCGCATTGCAGCTGGGGAATTCTCAGTTCGAACGTTAGCTCGCCGGTGGCAAATTGCACGCAAAAGGATGCTCCTGGCAACGCGGACTTTTACTTTCCTGAGAAACGGGTTGCCATTTTCGTCGATGGATGCTTTTTCCACGGTTGTCCGCGCTGCGGCCACACTCCGCGGACTAACCGAACCTATTGGGCAGCAAAAATAGCCAGAAACAAGCGAAGGGACACTGCGACCTCGAGAACTCTTCGTGCTCTAGGATACCGCGTGACACGCATTTGGGAATGCCAGTTGCGGAAAATCCGCACCGCTTCACAATGTCGTGTCATGCGCTACGACCAACTAGTTGATGAATCAAAGCACCAATCTCATGGGCTCGCAGATGTACCTTCGCCGCGAGGGGAGCGATTGGCGGCTGCGGGAAATCGGAACTGGCCGGAAGGACGGGCGGGACTGGCCTCTCGTTTTACTGAACGTCCGACCAGTAGTTTTATCGGACGTGTTTGGCGTAGTCTGACGCTGGAGCACCGTAGGCCCACACCAGCACCGTGGGAGGGAAAACGTGTTCTGCGATCGCTGCGGTTCCAACTTTCTACCCAAACAATCCGTGTGCGGGCGCTGCCATGTGGCCGCGACGCGCCACTGGTTTCAGCTGATGAGCCTGGCGACGCTGCTGGTCGCGGTGCTTTGCAATGCATTGGTGGGGCTGCTGTTGCTGCCACGGCTGGCCGCAGGAGGGCACTCGCGCCTGGTGTTCCGGGCATGGCTGTGGTTCGACCACAGGGCCGCTTTGTATGGCTGGGTGCCGATCGCGGTTGCCTTGCTCGCGTGGGACTATTTCGTTTGGAATGAGGCCAAGCCGAAGGTCAAGGGATGGTTCACGAGGAAACTGCTCACCTTTTCACTGGCCGCGGGGCTGGCGCCGATGCTGCCGTGGTGGGTCCCTGCCGGGCAGCCGCCAGGACAATTCTTGGAGATGATTGGAAAGTATCCGGGCGTGCCCGCGCTACTGGCGTGGGGCGTGGTGCTGGTCGTCATTGTGCTCCTGTGCGTCAACGCAGAATCGCGCGATTTCCTGCTGGGGCATGGGAAGGCACTAAGCATGGTCAGTTTGGGACTGCTGCTGCTGGTCCTGACCATGACCGTGGTGTGCTGGTCGGTCACCTACTGAGCGAAAACCCCGTTTTGCACTTTGCGTGATGCGTGAGCGATAGAAACCTGCGGTAGTGAAACGCGAAATCGCCAGTTTTCCATTTGACAGAAGATTCAACGAAACCCCTTTGCCAGCCATCAGATAGCCGGACTTTCAATTCTTTACGGACAGCTGAAGTTGGCACGATTGGTGACACTTGAGTCACAATATGGTGACAGTGTGTCATTCATTCTTTACATGCCTGAATGTCACAAACCTGGTTCCGAGTGTTTTAAGCGGAGCGAGGGTCTTTCCAGTACGAGAGCTCTCCAGGACCTCTAAGTGGTATGGGGGATTCGCGTGAGCTACTTCTTTTCGGACGAAGGAACGACCTCGTCCTCAACCTGCTTCTTATATTCCGCAAAGTCGATTGGTGAGCAGATGAACTCCTGCATATCGAAGTCTGGGGCCTGCAAGTGTAGAGGGAACTTGTTCAGGCCAATCCAGGGCTCGGTATACATCTTCGGGTCGATGATCGTGACCGTGAGCTCCATGTTGTCATGGTCCACCCGGTGAAAGCGTTCCTCGACGCGCAATTCATCGCTATGCGGGCGCCCCGCGTGATCCAGCCAGCTTCTGGGATTCAGCCCGGTTGTCTCGACCACGAAGGTGTAGTCGTCCACCCATTTTCCGACGGAGTAGCCGTTCCACCGCGGGTCCGGGTCTTTGGGGAGTTCCCGCCCATCCGTCCAGATGACGCGGAAGTTACCAAAGTATTGATTTAAGTAAATCACCTGGTTTGCATTCTGAAGGAGCTCGATGGTCCTGAGTTCATAAAGTTCCATCCGCGGGAACCCGACCGGGTCGCACTGGTCCATTGGATCATTGGAAAGCGCGGCGGGGACTTGTCTGACACCGGGTCCAGAGGGCTTGTTGGCCTTGAGCGCTTCGAGGCCCGCAGGCGTGTAATGCAGAGGGCGCATGATGCCCGTCTCGTCGGGTTGCCCCCCTTCGATGCCCTCTCCCCGGGGTTTTATCAGTGCCGGATGCTCTAACGCGCCGCTGGGTTGGCGTCCACCGTCCGCCTCAGCAGCGTCCCATACCCCAGACAGGTCACGGCGCGGAGCCGGGGCTGACTTCTTCCCGGCGTACGCGGGTTTGATCGGCGGGAGGGTGTTCCATTTGTCCGGCTTCGCCTCTTGTCCCGCCGCTTTGGAGGGAGCAGTTTGCGCGCCCAGAACGGGAGAAAGCGTCAAACCTGCAAGCAGGCCAACTACCGAGATCGCCATACGCTTGTACATTTCCGAAATGCCTCCGGCAACTTCGATCCCAACTCTGCAAATCTATACGCGGCGATGGCCGTCGAAATCACAGACCCGAATACGATCGGCGCGCCCCGCTACCCGCTGCGGCAAGGGCCCCGGGTCCAGCGATTCCTATTGGAACTGTTTGCCATTGATCACAATGCGCTTTCTCGGGGCGGTTGGGCTGGCACCCCCCAGGAACGCGATCGGGTTGCCGTTCTTGGCCGGCATGGCATCAATTTCGACTACATCCCCGGCCTTGAATGTATTTTTGGTCCAGCCGATCTGAGTCATGGAGACTGGATTCTGACCTTCGACAATCCAATGCACCACGTTGCCATTGTCGTCTTTGCCGTCGAGTTTCACGAACACGTGGGGATTGGACCAAATATAGTCCGTCACGGTTCCCTTCACGGTGACCGATTTCTCCGCATCGTACGCCGCGTTGCCGTGATGCGCGAACAGCGGAACGGAAACCGCCACTAGCCCGATAACCGCGAAGGAAATAATCCTGAGCTTTTTTATCATAGCGCTTCTCCAAATTTTTTTGCGGGACAACATTCAATCCGGCACGCCTGTCCGAGGGCAGGAGCGATTCCTGTGATTTTCGTTTTAACCGCCCGGATGCGCAATTTATACACCGGAAATCATTCCCAGTGTACCAAATTGTTTTCGTTGCAGGCGGGTGGACTGAACGATCCAGCTTGACGCGGGCCAAAAGTGTAGAGCCAACAACAAAGCAGACAACATTGTTTGAGAGTAGGAGAGGTTTGCCTTTGAAGGAGCCCGGTCTTCACTATTGAAATTCTTTTGTTACCCTAGTGGCTTTCTTTATCGCTGGCGGTGCTGCCTATCAATTTGTTGTACTCCTCATACTCCGACGGCGAACAAATCATCTCGCGGACATCGAAACTGGACGGCTGGAGCTCTAAAATGAACTTGTCGAGGGCGACCCAAGGCTTGGTATACATTTTCGGATCGTCAATCGTCACGGTCAGTTCCAAGTGATCGTGATCCAGGCGGTGGAACCGCTCCTCCACGCGCAGATCGGCGCTATGCGGCCGGCCGGCTCGATCGATCCAGGTCCTCTCATCCGTTCCGACGGTCTCGACGACCAGCGTGTAATCATCAACCCACTTTCCTACAGAATATCCGAACCACCGCGGTTCGGGATCCTTGGGGAGTTCCCGGCCGTCGGTCCAGATGACTCGCCAAATCCTGTTGAATTGGTACAGGACGGTCACGTTCTGGGGCGTCTGAAGGATCTGAGTGGTTCTTAATTCATGAAGGTCTACGCGAGGAAATCCCTGGGGATCACAGGAGTATACGGGATCATCCGACTCCGTTGGGAGAACGCTTCGAATTCCATTGCCTGGCTTCGTGCGTTTCAACGCTTCCAGCCCCAGAGGAGTGTAGGGCAATCGATGTTCCGGCTTGCCGTCTTCCGGCGCCGCCTTCGCGCCGAGTACCTGGTTTCCGCTCTGGTCCGGTTGCTCCCAAATTCCGGAAATGTCATGTCGCGGAGCAGGGTCTGCCTTGCGATCCTTCGCGAGTGGGATTATGGGCCGGCCCCAACCGTCGAGACCGGGGGCCGTAGGGGCTGGCGACCTCGGCTTATCCGCCTGCCCGCCCGCCTGCCCGGCAGGCGGGCCTGCCCGTCCGGCAGGCGGGTCCGGCAGGCGGGCCTGCCCGCCCGGCGGGAGGGTCTGAGAGCGCACGAGGGGCGAGAATATCAATACTGCCAATACAATTTCCGGGGCGACAAAGTTTCGGCGGGCTGCCCTTCGAAGCTCAGGATAAACAAGTGCAGCACGCTCCCGATGCTTTAGCATGGTGCGAACCCTTTCCACGGATTAGCGTTCGTGTGCGGCTCCTCACGGCGTCGCAGATTCATCCGGCTTGACCTGGGTGGCCGGGTTCACGCGGCCGGGCAGCTTCTCGCCGCTTGCGAGGATAACTTCGAGGATGCGCCCGGCAGGGTTGCCATTCTTGACCGGCAGCACAATGACTGTAATTTGCTCCCCGACCTTTATGGATTTGTCGGTCCAGCCATTGCGGCTCATGGTGGTGGGATTTTCCGTCTCGGCGATCCAATGCACAACGTGGCCGCTGTCATCGCTTACGTCGAGCTGAATCATGCAATGCGGGTTGGACCAGATCCACCGCGTCACGGTCCCCTTGAGTGTGACCTTTCGATCCGTGTCGTAGGCCGCGTAGCCGTGGTGCGCGAAAAGCGGAATGGAAACGGCCAACAGGCAAACCACTGCGAAGGAAATGGCCGCAAACTTGCTTCTCATGGCGCTCCTCCGTATTCTTGTGCGGGACGAAACCCGTTTTAAACGACCAACCGGGGGCAAGAGCGATTCCAACGATTTCCGTTTTGACCGCCCAGATGGGCAATTTATACACCTGAAATCGTCATGAGTGAACCAATTTGTTTTCTTCGGAGCCGTCTTCCGCAACCTGTTTCGGTACACGCGCGTTTATGCAGTGAATTATTTTCTCGCTTCGAACTCGCATACGGTCCCCCGTGCCTGCCGCAGGATTTCGCGGTGGCGCACCACTACGCGTTCGAATTATTCGCCCTCGACCAGAAGCTCGATCTGCCCGCCACGGCCACGCGCGCCGACGTGCTGAACGCCATGGACGGACACATCACCGGACACGCCACGCTTGTGGCGCCGTTTAACGGGTAGGAAGGCTCCGAATGAGATTCCGGCAGGGATGAGGTCGGCAAAGGCCCCGCCCTTCCCACTACGAAGAACGGGGCACCCGCCACTTCAAAATCACCCAAAGCCCGGGCCACCCGGCCTTCCTTGTGGTGTCGTGCCGCGCGCTCGTGATGCTCTGCTGCCTTAGCCGAGACAATAACCAGCCGCGGTTTATGCCTAAATGCAGTTTTCTATATGCTAACATTAAAGCTATCAAGGAGAGTCACAGTGGCACTGAGAGAATTCCTAAATACGCTCGGCTTCGTCGAGAATCCGTTTCAGTTCACTAATGCGGATGAGGAAGAACATCTGCAAACTTATTTTGTTCCGCCTCCGTATTTTAATTCAGTTTGGGGTGACCCCGAGTTCCCTAAGTCTCAAGTAGTTTTTGCTCCTCGCGGCGGAGGTAAGAGTGCTCAAAGGCGAATGATCGAATACAAAGCCTTGACAGCTGACGTGTTCGTAATTACCTACGATCGCTTTGAGAGACTTGCGGGCGTCGACCTAGAATCGCTTAGCGTGGAGTACCATCTGCGGAATATTGTCGAGCTCGCTCTCCTGGGATTTCTTCTTGAGTATCATTCGCGAGGCATCTTGGCTCCATCGTTCACAAAGCTCGAGCGTGATCAAATCGATTTGCTATGCCAGTATTATTTATCAAGAACAACAAGATTCGAAGCGATTGAAGCTCTGAACTCCCTTAAGACTCTTTCTGCAAAAGTAAAGGAATTTCTAAGGGAATGGTCGGCACCTGTGAGTTCGCTTTTTTCGACGGCGCTCACTGCAAAGGGTATTCCTCACGGCAAGGTGGATTTATCGCACGTGGGTACCCATGAAAAAGTAACTCGGGCGCAGAAATCTCACTTTGAGCTCGTTCGTGATCTGCTGAAAAGTATAGGGTTCAAAGCGGTGTATGTTCTGATTGATAAAGTTGATGAAACGGCCGAAACGGGGAATAACGCGGAACTGTCGTTCAACCTAGTCAAACCATTAATCAGGGATTTGGAATTGCTGCAAATTAAAAGCACCGGTTTCAAATTTTTCTTGTGGGATTTACTTATGTCCCGTTATCAAGAATACGCGCGCCCCGATAGGCTGGAGCAGTTTGAGCTCTCTTGGACTCAAAGTGACTTGACCGCCATGCTTTCACGGCGCCTTGAGGCTTTCAGTAATGGCAAAGTGCATGATCTAAGTGACCTTACGAATGCAGGGCTGGCCGAACCCCTTCACTATCTCGTGGTTTTATTTGCGCAAGGTTCGCCTCGTGACATGATCCGCGTGTGCCAAGAAATTCTTACAGAGCAATTACAAATCAATCCAAATTCCACCACCATTGAAGTCGATGCTGTTGTGCAAGGAATTGTTAAATTCTCCACAAGGCGCGCTCAGGAAATCATCCAACCTCAAGTGTTCCGAGACCTTGTGAAAGTAGGCCGATTGGACTTTACGGCTAGTTATGTTGCCAATGAAGTGTTCAAGATCGATGTCAATTCAGCCCGTAACAAGATTCGACAATGGACCGAGTCTGGGGTAGTCCAAAAGGTTGGGGAATTGGATTCAGGTGGGCGCCCGATTTATCATTATGCAGTGACAGATATTAGAGTAGCGAAGGCAATCACCTCTCAACTTTCGTTTGTCATTTTTCTTCAAAATAAGTTTCGGACGTGTCATCGGTGCGCCATCCTGCTAATCAGAGATTGGGATAGTGGATCTATTCAGACGTGCCATGGATGCGGTTGTGAGTATCCAGCCCATGAAACCGCTCGGTAAGTAAAGGCGGGTCGCAGACCCTTCAGCGTTTTTACTGTTGATGGACGTTCACGGTGAGATCATACCACTTCCATACTTCAACATCGAACGACTGGTTTGGTTTTTCACGGTGCGCGACTCTTATTCCCGGTTTTTGGAATGATCTTGCCGTTGACCCAGTATCATAAAAAGGCTTATAATAGCTAGACAATCTAGCCAAGGAGGAGACCATGGAGTGGCGACTGGCCGATGCAAAAAACCGCTTCAGTGAACTGGTTACCCGCGCGCTCGCCGAGGGGCCGCAGCGCGTCCGCCGTCACGATGACGCTGTCGTTGTGGTGGCGGAGCGCGACTACGAAAAGCTCACAGGAAAACGTCCCGGCTTCAAGGAATTTCTCATGGGCGAAGGGCCAAGTCTCGAAAAGCTGAATCTTACCCGTGATCACTCCCCCATGCGAGAAGTGAAGTTTTGAGAGTCCTGCTCGATACTTGCGTGCTTTCGGAACTGCGGCGTCCCAAAGGGCATCCCGGCGTCCGCCGCGCGGTGGAAGCTCTCGAAAGCGATAACCTGTTTGTCAGCGTCGTATCCATCGGTGAAGCCGCCAAAGGGATTGCCCTTCTCAAGGAAAGCAAGATCAAACGCGACCTCCAGGCGTGGTTGCAGGCCCTCGAACGGTATTACGCCGACCGAATCCTGCCGGTCGATCTCGAGACCAGCCATACCTGGGGAGAACTCACAGCCGCGGCGCAGAAAGCCGGTAAGATTGTTCCCGCAAGTGACGGCCTGATTGCGGCTACAGCACGGCGTCACGGCCTTCACGTCATGACCAGGAATACCGAACACTTCGCGCCTACCGGTGTGTTGCTGATCAACCCGTGGGCGGACCAAAGACCATAGATTGCGTAACCCTTTGAGGGTGCCCCAGTCTTCGTTCTTGGAAGGTTAGGGCCTGGCCAGTTAAACTGGCAGGACCGGAGGGGTGGGTGAGCGGTTGAAACCGGCGGTCTTGAAAACCGTTGGGCCCGAAAGGGTCTCGGGGGTTCGAATCCCTCCCCCTCCGCCACTGTTAGCGCACGCTACTTACCTGTTTTAGCGGCGCGGCTTTGAAACTCGGTATTTCTTGTGCAGGCGTGGATTTACGCAGCAGGCTTTCCTCCGGCCTCCCTCAGGCCTTTCAGCGCTCCGCCCCAGGCGATTACTTCGTCCGCCATGGCGTGCACGGCCTTGTCATGTTTCTCATGCGGTTTAAAGGTCGTGAAGTTTTCAAAGTCTGTGTGTAAAGAAAGCGCGACTTGCGCGCGGACATCAGCAACCTTGAGTTCACCCATCACCAGCCGGAGGCTCTCCACAGCACGAATACCCCCTGAGCCGCCATAGCCCACAAATCCGGCGGACTTGTTGCCCCACTCATGGAAGAGAAAATCGATGGCGTTCTTTAACGCTGCCGATGTGCCGTGGTTGTACTCCGGTGTGACGAAAATGAAAGCATCAAGCGAGTCGATCTTCGCGCTCCACGCCATCGTGTGCGCCTTGCTGTACTGGCGCCGCGAGGGCGGCACCGGCTCATCCAGGAGCGGCAACTTGTAATCCTCAAGGTCCACGATCTCGAACTGCGCGTCCTGGCGGCTCTTCAGGATGTCGTACACCCACTTTGTAACTGCCGCAGCCCTTCGTCCCGGTCGCGTGCTCCCCGCGATAATTCCAACCCTCAGCATGTCGTCCCCCTTGATTTGGTCAATGGCATTGGATGCATAGCCGCGACAGACGACGCACCTACTCCGAACTGCAGGCGAGCCAGCTACCGTCGCGAATCACGTGGTTTTAGTGGCACAGGCGTCAGTCTGTGGGGTTAGGCCTTGCAGGGACGAAACCCCACAGGCTGAAGCCTGTGCCACTTGCAGGCTAACTTCCGTCGCGGATGATGCGGCAGGACTCAATGTCGAAGCTGACGTCTCCGATGGTCAGGCGCGTCTGGTCGCGGAAGCCGGCGATGAAGCGCAGGAAGCGCCAGACATCCGCAAAATTTGTAGCGAGGCCAATGGAAGCGCGGATGGCGCCGGCGCTTTTGTGCCCGCGTTCCTGCATCAAGCGGACGAAACTCAGCAGGTTGATTTCGGCGCCCATCGTGAAACCGGCGCGCATATCTTCTTCGGTCAAGCCTTCCGCCATCTCTCCTGCGCCGGGATTGCAGAAGCATCCCGTGCGCAAGGAAATGTTTTCGGCGCCCGCGAGTTCCTCGACGCGCCGGTAATCCAGCAAGTGTCCCTGCGGGTCGTAGAGATTGAGCGTCACGGTTCCGCCGCGCGCTTGGGTGTTTGCCGGACCGTAGATGCGCACCATCGCGCGGCCATTGGCGTGGCGCAAGGCGAGCAACTCCTCCAACAGCCATCCCGTGAGGCAGCGCACGCGTTCCGCGATGGTCTCGATACCGATGGACTGCAGGTGGAGCAATCCGATTTCCACGGCGGGGATCGATAGATAGTTGAGCGTGCCGTCCTCGAACGCGGCTTCATTCGGTGAAAGCACGTGCGCCTGTCCCTGGACCGAAGCGAAATTTACGGTTCCGCCGGCGAACCATGGGCGCTTCAGATTCGTCAAAGCGGATCGCCGGATGAGCAATGCGCCCACGCCTGTCGGATGGCCGAACATTTTGTAAAAGGAGAGCGTTACGAAATCCGGCTGCAGGGCCGAGAGGTCCAGGCGGCTGGTGGGAACAAAGGCGGCCGCGTCGAGCAGCACGCTCCATCCTTTGTTCTGCGCTTTCGCGACGATGTCGAGCGGATGTTTTACGCCTGAGAAGTTGGACTGCGCCGGGAAAGCAAACAGATTGGCGCGGGCGGAGTCGGCTTCGTCCAGCAAAGGATTGAGCCGCGCAATATCCAAACGCAGTTCCGGCATCACCAGCGGTGCGTAGCAGATCGAGGCCCCTTTGGCGCGCGCGAATTCACGAATTCCATTTACGGAGTTGTGATTGTCGAAGGTGAGCAGGCAGCGGCTTCCCGGCGCAAAAGGAAAAGATTCGCCCACGAGCTTAAGCGCTGCCGAAGCGTTTTGGGTGAAGACGAGGATGTAATCTTCCGTGCGCGCATTGAAGTAGCTCAGTATGAATCGGCGGGTGCGTTCGACGTGATCCGTTGTGGTCGCCGAAGTTGGATTGGCGGAATGCGGATTGCCTAAAACGCCGGAGCGCAAAAGGTCAAAGTGCTTTTGCAACTGCGATTCCGCGTACAAGGAACCGCCCGTGTAATCGAGGTAGACCAGGCCGCGTTCGTCCAGGCGGCGGTATTCTGTCGCGCGCAATTCGTCCAGCAAGGCCGTCTGATTGTAGCCGGGGAAACGCGCCACGAAATCCGCGCGCGCGTCTTCGACCTGGAGCTTTGCCTGAGCACTGGTTTCCGCCATAGCGCCCATTTTATTCCTTCCAAGGCGGCTTGGCGAACGCGAGCCATCTAATATTTTCCAACTTCAAAAATAGTGCCATCGGGTCAAAGCGGGTGTAGTCTCTCGGGCATCGGAAAAAGACCAACTCAGTTGAAGTGGGCCAATTGGCTTACGTTCGGGATTCTTGTAGGACAGCCACTCTTGGCTGTCCCGCACAATACCAGCATGGTTTACCCGGCCAGCCAAGAGTGGCTGTCCTACGAATGCGCCATGACGGAGGACGCAGCGATGAGGAATCAATCAGACAAATCGAAACGCGCCGTCGTTTTTCTTTCGGTTGCGATGCTGGGATTCGCAATCGGAGGATGGGCGTCCCCGCAGTCTCGCGAGGATCTGCGCGCATCATCGCTCGCGGCGAATCAGCCCGCGACTTCGGAGCAGAATTTGCCGCCATTGGAAATTGCTCGGGAAGGCTACGTATTCGCGGGTGGGAAATATTCGACTGTCAAAGATGCGAAAATAATGAGCGGACAGATCTACGCGGAATTCCAGATTCCTGCTCCACCGGACGCATCTGTACCCGATCGTTTTCATTCACGGCGGAGCCCAGACCGGAACCAATTTCACCGGAACGCCCGACGGCCGCGAAGGCTGGGCGCAATTTTTCTTGCGCCAAGGCTACGCGATCTATGTGGTGGATCAGGCCGGCCGGGGCCGCAGCGCCTATCTGGAGAGCCTCTATGGCGCACAAACAACCCCGAGTCTGGATTTCGTGCAGCAGCGCTTCACGGCGATTGAGAATTACAACCATTGGCCGCAAGCGCATCTTCACACGCAGTGGCCGGGCAAGGGCACTCCGGGCGATCCGATCTTCGATCAGTTCTTCGCATCGCAGGTGCAGGCAATGGCCAGTTTTCCCCTTCAGCAAGAGCTCAGCGCCGAGGGTATTCTCGCGCTAATCGAGAAGATCGGCCCTGCGATCCTGCTGACTCACTCTCAATCCGGAGCGACAGGCTGGCCCGTGGCCGACGCGCAGCCTGGCCGGGTGAAAGCGATCGTCGCGGTAGAGCCCAGCGGACCGCCTTTTTACAATGTGGAAAACATCGCCGCGCCCGAGTGGTTTCGCGATTCCGAGGAGCAGCGGCCTTGGGGAATCACGGCCGGTCCGCTCACCTATTCTCCACCCGCCGCGAGCCATTCGGATCTCGCGATTGTCCGTCAAGACCAGCCCGACGGACCGGATGTAACCCGCTGCTGGGTGCAAAAATCGCCGGCGCGCCAGCTTCCAAATCTTCAAAAAATGCCCATCCTGATTCTGACGTCGGAATCGTCATATCACCGAGGGTATGACCACTGCACGGTCAAGTATCTGGAACAAGCGGGCGTCCATGCCACCTGGATCAAACTGGAGGACATCGGCATCCACGGCAACGGGCACATGATGATGCTGGAAAAGAACAACATGGAGATTGCCGCCGTGATGTCCCGTTGGCTCGAGAAAACGCTCCCGTCCGCGGCAAACTCGAAGTAAGGCAAACGCTAGGGTCCGCAATCAAACGGTGGCGCTGCTCCACACCAAGCGAGTTCCGGATGATAATTCTTTCGCCATAACTGTCCTTCAATATCTGCATCATGTCTCTTGCGCATGCTAGAGTGAACGACCTCTCGTAGTATGAAGCCTTCTTCGCGAGTCGCGTGGGGTGTCGCCGCCTGGTTCGTCTTGCTGGGGGGTTACATCGCCATTTGCGAGTGGATACCCGCGGGCGCGGCCCGGACCTCGCTGGCGGACATCCTTCTTTGCCTGGTGCCTCTCCTCGTCAACGGGGCGCTGCTGATCAATGCCGTTAGCACGGACTGGCGCAAGAGAGCCTTTTGGATGCTGCTCGCTCTGGGCAGTTCCCTTTGGTTGGTGGGCCAGGCGATCTGGACGTATCTCGAGATCTACCAGCACCAGCACACCCCGTATCTCTTCAACGGATATCATTTCAACGTCGACTTGGTTTTTTACCTCCACGCCATTCCCATGATTGCCGCTCTGGCCGTGCGACCGCATATGCGTCTGGATGACCGCAAGATGGTGTATGGGTATGTGGACTTTGGGTTGATTCTCTGCTGGTGGCTCTTCCTCTACGCCTTCGCCGTGGTCCCTTGGCAATACATTGTGGTTGACAGCAGGCAGTACATCCAAGCGTTCAGCGCCATCTCGCTTCTTCAGAACGTCGTACTCGTCGGTGGGGCTGCCTACCTTTTCACCCAAGCCACCGGCTACTGGCGGCGTATCTACGCTCACCTGGCGGCTTCCAGGACCCTCTATGTAGTTCGATTATTGGCCGTTCAGATGGTGGCTGGACGGGGCACCTATTCGCGGGGCAGTTTGTACGATCTGCCGCTGCTGATTTCTTTTCTCTGGTTAGGAACCGTGGGTGTTCTTGCTTACCAAAATCGCGAAGAGGCGGCAAAATTTCCGTTGCGGCCCGCGACCGAGCGAACGGCAGAAAACAATTCCGCCGGCGAAACGCGCTGGCCATCGCGCCTGGCGCGTTTGGCGTTGCTTTCGCTTCCCTTAATCGCCTTCTGGTCCGTTCTGGTTAGCCGGGCGCCTATGGCGGTGCACGAGTTCCGTATTTTAGTTACGCTCGGCGCGGTCTTTCCTCTGGGTCTTCTGGCCTTCCTGCGCCATGAACTGGTGGACCGTGAGCGAATCCGGTTGCTGCGCGCCTCGCAGGAATCCCTCGACAATCTGAAGCGGCTGCAGATGCAGTTCGTGCAATCGGAGAAACTAGCTTCGATCGGGCAGCTCGTCGGGGGCGCCGCGCACGAAATCAACAACCCGCTTACGGCCATTCTGGGATATTCCGAATTGCTCGCCGACGATTCCTCCGTCGGCGAAAAAGCGAGAGGCCTCGCCGAAAAAATTCGCGATCAGGCGCAACGCACCAAGACGCTGGTGAACAATCTGCTCAGCTTTGCCCGCCAGGTGCCCAGCGAACAGCGCACGCCCGTCGATATCAATGCGATCGTCAACACCTCCGCGCAATTTCGCCGTTTTGATCTTCGCGACAAAAACATCCGCATCGAGGTGCAAGCCGGCGCCGGCATCCCGGAAGTTCGCGCGGACATGAACCAGTTGCTCCAAGTTTTCACCAATATTATTAATAACGCCGTTTATGCCATGCAAGATTCCGGCGGCACTCTTACGGTGCGCACGCTGCTGGAGAAGGACAAAGTCGTCATCCTTTTCTCTGACACCGGACCCGGCATGCGCAATCCCCATCTCGTGTTTGACCCCTTCTACACGACCAAGCCGGTCGGAAAGGGCACAGGGCTGGGATTGAGCATTTGCTACGGCCTGATCCGCGATCAGGGCGGACAAATCTCCTGTTACAACCGGCCGGAAGGGGGCGCGACGTTCCGCATCGAGCTTCCCGCCATCCCCGCCGCTTTTCCATT
Source organism: uncultured Acidobacteriota bacterium (assembly GCA_963813185.1). Lineage (GTDB taxonomy): Bacteria > Acidobacteriota > Terriglobia > Acidiferrales > UBA7541 > Palsa-360. The sequence goes on along the minus strand of CAWEYA010000008.1, from coordinate 991,916 downwards.
CCCTCCCCGCAGTGTGGCCTCGCCTTCTCGCAGCAACACCACCAAACTCGCCTGACCGCTTCTTTTTTGGCCGCTTGCGGAAAGACTCAATTCGCTGCCATTCCTCGCTCCGCTCGGAACGACATCGGGGGCTTTTTCCCAAGGTGAGGAGCTGAAATCACCGGACATTCGGCTATAATCCCGGGCCATGCCGAGACCTTCTTCCGCCGCCCCTCAGCCGGCCCCCGCCTTCGAGCCGCCTCGTTCCATCGCCATCGAAGGGCCGATCCGCGTGGGCAAATCCACCCTGGCCCGTAACCTGGCCGATCGCCTGCATGCCCGGCGTGTGTTCGATCCGGAAGACAATCCCTTCCTCGCCGATTTCTACCGGGAAAAGCCCGGCTCCGCCTTCCGCGCGCAGTTGTATTTCCTGTTCGAACGGCACCGCCGCCTTATCGAGGTGCAACAGAGCGACGCGGCGCCACTGGTTTCCGATTTTCTATTTGAGAAGGACAAGATCTTCGCTTACATCAATCTCGATAACGAAGAGTTGAAGCTCTATGAGCGGTACTTTGAAATGTTCGCGGCCGCCCTGAAACCGCCCGATCTGGTAATCTATCTCCAGGCCACTCCCGAAGTCCTGCGCGACCGCATCGCCAAGAAAAAATCCCCCGCGGAAAAACAGATCTCGCGGGCCTACCTCGACGAAGTCGTCCGCGCCTACGAGCATTTTTTCTTCCGCTACTCCGCGTCGGACTTGCTGGTCATCAATACCTCGGAAATCGATTTCGTCGAGCGCAACGCCGACCTGCAGCAACTCCTGCGCCGCCTGCAGGAGCCGGTAAAGGGCACGCAGTACTTCCTTCCCCTGGGCGCCGCCGAGTAGCAGGCTGCGCACCGACGGCCGGTTCCAGGACGCTGCCGTACGGTTTCGATAATTCTTCGCCCAGCGCGACGAATTTTGGTCCGCTTTTTGACCCCGGTCCGCCAAGGCTGGAATCCAGGGCTTTCGCCCGGCCCTTCCCGCCTCAAATAGAGCTAAAGTATTGAGGTGCAGGGTTATAGCACTGGTAGCGGGTTCCAGGCGCTTGGGAAATGTAAACGAATCCCCCCATACCCAGCTTAGAATTTTACAAAAAAACCGCTTGACTCAGCGCGCACAACGCATAAGAATCCGGGCCACAGTTAAGAGTGGTGGAACTCCATCCAATGGGGGCGTTACTGTTTATCCAATAGGGTGGTGTTGATTTGGGGGGTGGTAAATGTTGTTCGGGGTTGAACTCTACCAGAAATGCTGCCTGCGCAACTCGCGATCTGTCGCGGATCGTGCGGCGTGCAACCCTCCGGAGCTATTCACTTTTATCCTGAACTTGTATTTGGCGGGGGCGTAGGGGACGTTGCATCCGTAACCGTGCGGTGTCGGAATTCATGGAGCCGCAACCCGGAAATGCCAAAGTTTCTTTTTGGTTTTTCCGGGGTTTAAGCATAGGGGAACCTAACCACGGGTGGGGTACGGGGCCAGAATCGGAAGCGACTCTTTGGACAGTTATTGGACAGGAGGTCCAGAAATGAATTCAGTCATAGCGATATGCGAAAGATGTTGGGGTGCGCGGACGAAGAGTGCCGTGCAATTGCTGGGTGGCTTATTTGCGGTCCTTTTGCTTTGTGTGCCTGCGTTTTCACAAGGCAGTGCCGGACGAATTCTCGGAACGGTCACCGACCAAAGCGGCGGCGTCATATCGGGCGCCACGGTAACCGTCATTGACACCGAGAGGGGCGTCATTCGAACGCTCACCACGGATGATGCGGGGGTATATAACGCTCCCAACCTGACTCCCGGCAACTACACGGTTCGTGCCGGGGCCACAGGATTCAAGAAGCTCGAGCGGCAGAACGTTGTGGTCGAAGTGGGCCACGAAGTTCGAGTGGACTTTACCGCTCAGCCCGGCGAGCAAAACCAGACTGTCACAGTCACCGAATCCGTTCCGCTGGTGGAGACCACGAACGCCACCTTGGGCGGCACGCTCGAGACCGCGGACATTGCTGACCTGCCCTTGAATGGCCGCGACTACCAGAATTTGATGGGTTTGCGCCCGGGCGTTATGCTCCAACCCGGCGGCGGACCGTGGACGCAGAGCACGAATGGCGTCCGCCCTGACGAATCCGTCTGGATGGTCGACGGCGTGATCAATGCCAACTTCTTCGATACCCGCCCCGTCGCCGGCATGCCCAGTCCATTCATGGATGCGGCGATCATTCTGCCCATCGACGCCATCCAGGAATTCAACCTCATGGAAAATCCTAAAGCGGAATATGGCTGGAAACCCGGCGCCGTGGTCAATGTGGGAGTCAAGTCGGGAACGAACCAGATTCATGGCTCGGCTTATGCCTTTGGCCGAGTGGATGGGTGGGACGCCCGCAATTACTTCAACATCGCGCCAATCAACGGGGTATGCGGCCTTAGTCCCTCCAATGTTTCCGTCTGCAATAAGATACCGGTGCAATTGAAGCAGTTTGGCGGCGTGGTAGGCGGACCGATTAAGAAAGACAAGCTCTTCTATTTTGCGGGCTACGAGGGCGCGCGTTCGTCCATCGGCTCCGACCTAACGGCAACCATTCCTAACAACGCTGCGGGAGGGGGCCCAGCCTCAAGCATTCCGGATGCCATCGCGGATCTTCAGGCGCACGGTGTCCCGATAAGCACGGTAAGTCTGAACACTGTGGGATGCACAATAAGCCCAGCGATTTCTTGCGCTGCCGGCGCCCCCGACAGTTTGAACATCAGTTATGGCACTGGCCCTGCTGGCAAGCCCGGCCTGCTGCCGTTTAACGGGTCAAATACCTTTCTCAGTCCGTTTCCTAACGTCAATCAGAGCGACAACGGAATTGCCAAAATCGACTTCCACCCGAACGAAAAAAATTCGATCTTCGGCACGTTCATCATGGGTCGCTACGAGTCTGTGGGGCAAGACCACCCGTTTGTGAATACCTTGTTCACCGATAATGCTCCCATTAAGGCGCTAACGACAGTGGGTAGCTGGGTTTACACCCCTAACTCGACCATTGTGAACGAACTGCGCTTCGGCTACGACCGTGTATCCTTCAACTTTGTTCCCATCGACGCGGTCGATTTAGCAAATGGAACAGGTCAATATAGCTTTATAAACACCGGTTCGAAGGTGGGGGGATTTCCGAATATCGTGATCAGCGGTTTCGGCCCTGGCCAGACCCTGGGTACCACACTGAACCGGCCCCAGTACAACAGCCCGAATCCATACTACGACTTTCAGGAGAGTCTCTCTTACCTAAAGGGCAAACACTCGCTCAAGTTCGGGGTCGAGTACACCAAGATCGAGGCTGACAGCTCGATCGGGGCCGGTGCGCGTGGCCAATTGTCGTTCACAGGTGGACAGGCATTTGGCACTTCCTCTGGGCTCGAAGATTTTCTCGCCGGAACTCCGGCAGGCCAAGGAAATCTTCTTCTCGCGGGCGACCCGTCCATCCAGGCGCACTGGTCGAACTACGCCGGCTTTGTTCAGGACGATTGGCGCGTAACCCAGAAACTGATTATCAATTTGGGCCTGCGCTACGAATACTCATCACCGATGAAAACTTCCGGCAACCCGATCGGCAGTTTTGATCCCAGTGTCGGGATGATACAGGAGGGTTCCGTTGGGCACCCAACTCTGTGGAAGGGGGACCACACCGGGTTCGAGCCGCGCATCGGGTTCGCATATGACTTAAATGGCAAGGGCACTACCGTGATCCGCGCGGGGGCCAGCCTGATTCACACGTCGTTCCCGCTTCTGACTTGGGACGGGGAATTCGGCCTTGAGAATAACGGTACAACCAGTCTGGCAGCGGTTCCGACGGCTGCTATATTCCAATGTTCAGGGCTGGCCGGGCAGAGCCCGTGCCCCACAAACGGTGGGGGAACGATTGGCCTCAGCGGCGTAAGCTTTGCACCTAATTCGCTCTGCTGGGATCCAACGGTCACCACGGGTCCGGCGCACACTTTGGCTTGCGGTGGCGGCCAGAATACGATTTTCCCAGTCACCAAGGCGCAATGCGGAGATGGCCTCGGCACTAACGCGGCTCCCTGCGACATCATGGGCGTCGACCCAAATCTTCGCAGCCCTCTCGTGATTAACTATAACCTTAGTGTCACACACAGCTTCGGCCCCAACCTCTCGGTCGAAGTCGGCTATGTCGGCAATAAGGGTGAAAGACTGTTGAATTTTCGGGACATCAACCAGGCCCCCGTGGGCGCGGCCTACTGCCTGAATTCGCTGACGGTGTCGCAGTTGGCCGAAGCATGCAAAGGCGGTCCAGGTGTCGTTACACTCAATAGCGCGGGGCAGCCCGAGAATGGTCTGGCGACACAAGAAGCCCGGCCGTTATACTCGAAGTTCCCGTACCTAGGGTTCATCAATTTCGCCTCGAATCTCGCCCATTCCAGGTATGACGGCCTTCAGTTGAGCGTGACCAAGAGGATGTCTCACGGACTATCGTTTAATGCCGGCTACACTTATGCTCACGGTCTCGACAACGGCTCATTGAATCGCTTCACTGGGCTGCCGCAGAACAGCACCGACGTAGCGGCGGAATATGCCAGCAGCGACTTCGACGTCCGCCACCGGTTTACATTTACTGCTACGTATGACATTCCCGGCATCAAGGGATTTGCCCAGTTACTCGAAGGATGGGAGATCAACACCATCGTCAACATTCAAACCGCTCAGCCGTGGAATGTGGCAGACGGTATTCAACCCGGGCCCCCAGGGGACCTGATCAGCGGAACTGGGGAAAAAGCTGATCGCTGGAACATCACGGGCCCTGCCTCGAGTTTTCCATCCGGCAAAAACAGCATTCCGTACTGTAGCGGTTTTGACGGCACCTCTAACCCCTCACAACCCGGCGTTACGTGCACGATTGCAAACATTTACGGTGGTGGGCCAGCCTTTGCCTCCAACGCGGCGGCGATCAGCGGGTGCTTAGCAGACGGCGTCTTGGCGACTCTCAAATCATTCGGCTGCTACGCCTCCGCGGATGGGAAGGGGTTCCTTACACCGCCTGCGCTGGGGCAGTTCGGAAATATGGGCCGCAACATCTTCCGCGACTCAGGGTTCAAGGATTGGGACATGTCGCTCTTCAAGAACTTCACGTTCAAGGAGCGATTTCGTGTTCAGTTCCGAGTCGAGGGCTTTAACATTCTCAATCACCCCGTCGCCGCGAACCCCTATGGCGCATCCAGCTTCGTCAATTCCGGAAACGGAATCGAGGCTGGTGGTGGACTCGGCTTCTCTGGCCTCACGCCGGACTTCGCCGCGGGAAATCCACTCGTCGGATCGGGCTCCAACCGGGCTGTCCAACTTGGTCTGAAACTAACCTTCTAGTCAGGTTCGGCCGGTCCGACGGAGTCGGACCGGCCGCTGACTTGAAAAAACTAAAGTTCATCTCCGGCTGCCCTTGGAGATGACAGTTAGAAACACATAAACGGGCGGGACAGCAAGAAAAGCTGACCCGCCCGTTTCAATTTTTAAACAGGCTGGTTTCCCTGGCGGCTGAAGGAGTAGTTAATCAATTTCATCATTCCGGGCGAAGCGAGGAATCTTTCCTCTGTTTGAGCCCAGGAAAAGTAAAAGAGATTCCTCGCTTCGCTCGAAAAGACGAAATGGTGGGGGAGTTTTTCCGCAGCCTGTTCCGCATCGCACGGACATAAAAACCGCGCTTCGCTACTTCGCCAAATCATTGCGGAATACCACGCCGCCCTTCATCACGAATTTCACGCGTTCCATCTCGCTGATGTCCTCGAGCGGGTTGCCGGAAACGGCGACGAGGTCGGCGAACTTTCCTTTTTCGACGTAACCGATTTGCTTGCCCAGATCATAGTTGAGAGTTTCAGCGGCGTCGCTCGTGGCCATCCGCAGCGCTTGCGTGGGCGACATTCCCCACTTCACATAAATTGGGAATTGGTAGGCTTGCACGCCGTGTCCCACGGTGTACGCTCCGCTCCCGAAGATTTGCGTAATTCCCGCGGACACCAGCCTCTTGAAACTCAGCTCGGTCAGGCGAAACCGCGAAGTTTTCCCTCCGCTTACTTTTAGATCGATCGTGTCAAGCGGCCCCGCCAAGTCCCACAGGGTTTGATTCACGGGGCGGAGCGTTCCGTCCGGCAGAGGCACTTTGAACAGCCGAATGGTTTCGTCATCGAGCCCCGGTGCGCCGGTAACGCCGACGATCACATGGATGGGCAGGTCGACGCCCGCGGCGAGACAGTTGCGCAATCCTTCGCCGCCGTACGCGTGGCAGGCTACTTTCAATCCTCGCTTGTGCGCCTCATCGACGATGGCCTGGTTTTCCTCCAGCGAAATCGACGGCACGGTGATCATCTTGCCGTCCGGCATGAACGCTCCCCCGCCCGAGGGCACGGGGTATCCGCTTCCTTCATAGTCTTCCGTCTCGTAAATCTTGATCCAGTCAGTCCCGTAATGTGAATGATCGCGAACCGCGGCGCGAGCCAGCCACGGTGAATTGATGTCCTGCGTGTTTTGCCAGACCGGCATGCCGGGCGCCTGGCCAAACACGCCCGGCTCCGATGGCGCCGGATAGTAGGTGGCGCCTCTTGGATTGAGCGCCGGTCCGGTGACCTGCAACCTCGGGCCGACGATCACGCCTTTATTGATGGCGTCGCGCAATTCGACCGTGGCATAGGTGAAGGGTGAATTCATGTCCTGGAGGGTCGTAAAGCCGGCATATAAATCCGCCAGCGCGTAATGCTGTCCCACCAGTAGCGCGCGCGCATCGTTGGGCTCATGGTCCTGCATCAGGTGCACGTGCCGGTCGATGAGCCCCGGCAGGACCGTCGCGCTGCTCAGGTCGATCACACGCGCGCCCGCGGGAACTTTCACGCGGTCCGCCGGACCCACGTCCGTGATGCGGTCACCCTGAATCACGATCAACTGGTTCGCAAGGTTCGTTCCCGTGCGCGGATCAAACAGGCGCCCGGCGCGAATGGCGACTCCCTCGGGCGGCGGAGGCTGCATGGTCATGCGCGCGGCGTCGAAAGGCGGCGCCTCCGGCCGTGTTTGCGCGGACAGCGCAGAAAAATTTCCCGCCAGCAAAACCGCCGCGGCGAACGCAAACGCAGCTTTCCAAATGGATTTCCCGGTCATCGAATTCCTCCGAAGTGTCCAATCGTTTAAATGGGATTCAGGCAAGGCATATTTCTACACCCTGGCGCGCACGTTTCAAACCAAAAATACATTCTTACACCGATCTGGATCAGCAGGCTCTTTGTTCTTGTCTCCAGAGCCTTTCCAATCTCAAATCTGAATGTTCAAATCTGAAATCTGAAAACTGAAATCTCAATTCTGAAATTTCAGATTTGAAAATTCACAACACAGATCACATATCCCGCGTCACAACTCTCAAATCACAAATTTGTAATTTCAAATTCACATCTCAAATCCCATCCCCGAAACTCCCCCGCGGCATTTCTTTACCTCAGTGCCTCGCCGGTCCTATCTCTCGTGCCCTCCCTCCAGCCTCTAATCTCCAACTTCTAACCTCCAGTCTCTGGCCTCCGGCCTCCGGCATCCGGTATCCTGTTCGCTGTGGATCGAGCCAACATTGTCATCATCGGAGGCGGCGTCGTGGGTTGCGCGGTGGCGCGCGCGGTTTCGCGGCGCTGGACCGATGTATTTCTGGTCGAGCAAATGCCCAGGCTGGGCATGGGCGCGAGCACGCGCAACAGCGGCGTGATCCATTCGGGCATCTACTATCCGCCAGGCTCGCTCAAAGCGCGGCTGTGCGTGGCGGGCAACCGCATGCTCTACGAATTCTGCGCCGCGCACCTCGTGCCGTACCGGAATTGCGGCAAGCTCGTGGTGGCCCATGACGCGAAACAGGAAGCGCAGCTTGAACACTTGGCCGAAAACGGGCGCGCCAACGGCGTCGTGGGTCTGCGCATGGTGGACCGCGCCGCGGTGCGCGCCCGCGAGCCTCACATCGAAGCCGCCGCTGCGCTCTTAGTGCCTTCGACCGGCATCGTCTCCGCCGAAGACCTGATCAAAACGCTCGCCCGCATGGCCACGGACCAGGGAGCAAGCCTGCTCACGCGCACGCGCGTCGTGCAGCTCGATTCGCGCGCCGACTCAATCGCTGTAACACTCGTCGAGGGCGATGCCGCTGAAGGCGGGGAACGCAACGAGGAAACCATTGAAGCGCGCTGCGTGATCAATTGCGCGGGGCTCTACGCGGACGAAATCGCCGCAATGGCTGGAAACCGCAACTATCGCATCTATCCCGTGCGCGGAGAATACTGCGAGCTGGTGCGCGCCAAATCGCACCTCATCAACAATCTGGTCTATCCGCTTCCCCACGCCGACGGCCTCAGCCTCGGCGTTCACCTGACACGCACGCTTTGGGACACGGTGCTCGTCGGCCCGACGGCGGATTACGTTGCGGAGAAAAACGATTACGAGAGAAACCGCCTGCCCGTCGAGGAGTTCGTGCGCCGCGCGAAGTCCATGCTGCCCGAAATCGAAGCCGCCGATATGCAGCTCGCCTACTCAGGAATCCGGGCAAAGCTGGTGCCGCCCGGCCACGACGGTATCGCTGATTTCGTTATTATGCGCGATGTAACTGCGCCCCGCGCCATCCAGTTGATCGGCATCGAGTCGCCCGGCCTGACCTCTAGCCTGGCCATCGCCGAGCAGGTTGTCTCCCTGGCGGCGGAGATTCTCACGTAGCGCCCGCCTTCAGGCGGGCAGTTTTGAATTTCAAATGTGAGGCGCGGGGGGAGCAGAAGCCTCCACCCGCCGCAAAACTTCCTGCGCATGCGGATCGCCCGGAGCGAGGCGCAGCCCCATCTGCGCGTCTTCGCGCGCCGCCGCGAATTCACCTTGCTGAAAGTGAAGTTCGGCGCGCGCCAACCAGGCCGGGGCGTACAGGGGCGACTCCGCGATTTCGCGGTTTAGATTTGCAAGAGCCCAGTCGGCGTGGTTCGTTTTTATCAGGATCGCCGCAAAGGTTACAACCATGAAATCGTAATTGATATTGTTCCTTCCGCTCATACTCAACGCCTTTTCCATCATCGCGCCGGCAGACTGATAGTTGCCCCGCTGTAATTCAAGCGCCGAATAAGACGCCAGCGTGTCGGGAGAATCGGGAAGGATGCGCAATGCGATTTGGTATTCCCCCGCGGCCAAATCGAGTTGATTGCGAATGAAATACTGGCCAGCGAGATTGGCATGCATTTTGGAGTCGTTCGGCACGGCCCGCACCGCGGAGGAGTAGAGCGCAAAAGCGTCCTTCCAGTCCCGGTTTCGCACCACCGTCCGCGCGGAAAGGACCAAAACTACCGCGCCAAGTAATCCCCAGGCCAGCATCTCTTTTTTGAGTCGAAGCTCGTTCCAGCCCAGCGCCAGCAAAAGACAAAATCCCGCGGACGGAAGATAGGCCAGCCGCTCGCCCAGGATCGTTCCTGTGGGCACCAGGATATTCGCCGATGCCGCAAAGCCCGCAAAATAAATGCCGCCCGCGAGGGCCCATCCCGCGTGCCGCTTCCGAAGCGCCCAAATCCAAGCGCCTGCGGCTGCGGCGGCGGCAAGCGCTGCAGGCAGCGTGTGGCGCCAATCCCGGTAAAGCGGGATTTGGTTGAAGGAATAGTCGCACGAAAGCACTGCGGGATAAATCTGAAGGGCGACGTATTTCCACCCCACCCGCAGTGCATTCAGAATTCTCCATCCAGCAGGAAGATAGGCAAGCGGATTATCAACCATTGAAATTTCTGGCCGACCGAGACGGCCTCCTTGTACTTCCCACAGAATCCCTAGGTAGAGCAAGGTGAGGCCGGCGGCCAGCGTGTATCGAAGGTGCGGCTTCCACTTGCCAATCGCAAAATCGCCGAGGAGCACCAGAGGGAAAAACGCCACGGCTGATTCTTTCGACAGCATCGCCAGCCCAAAGCAGCCGAGCGATTCGATCGGCCGGTCGCGCAAGTGCAGAATCCATCCCGCAAAGAGAAACCCGGCGGCAAGCAGCTCCGCGCGCCCCACGGCCCACGTCACAGCTTCGGTATGAATGGGATGCACGGCATACAACAGCGCGGCGACAAACGCCACGGTTTTTCCTTCAGGAGAGTATCCGAGCAAGCCTTGCAACAATATATAAAGCAGCCAGGTTACGCCCGCATGAAGGATTAGATTAAGAAGATGGTATCCGAGTGGCTCCGCTCCGCTGAGCGCCCAATTCAGCGCCAGGGTGGCGAAGGTGACCGGCCGAAACACGTTGCTGAATTGGCTCAGCGAGAACAGCCTGTGCAGGGAAGGATCTGTCACCTGCGCATTGCGCATGATGTAGAGTTCATCGTCCATGGCGAACTGGTTTACCAGCGTGTTGCCGTAAACCAGCGCCACGGCGGCCAGCAGCAATCCGACGAGGAGACGTTCTTTCATCTATTGCCAATCATGCGGGGGAAGCGAGGCGATTTCGCAGGCGTTATTTGAAGAATGTCGTCTTTCCGTTACTCAGTGGCGCAGGCTTCAGCCTGTGGGGGTTAGTCCATGCGAGCTCCAATACCCACAGGCTGAGGCCTGCGCCACACAAGATCTTCCATCAAACGCGATTCGATAGATCGACTTGAAGTTTCCGGGCAAATCCGCCCGGCGCTCTTGAGAAGTGCGAACTACGGGGTCGTCTCAGGCAGCTCCGTCTTTACAACAAAGTGATACAGCCACATCAGCAGCGTCGTGCCAATCCCGATTCCGGTGATGGCCCACCAGACTTGCGCGGGGCGCTGCACGACTTCCCCGTAGTGATGCATCAGCCGGCCGCCCAGCCAACCTCCCGCGAGCGATCCGATTCCGATGGGCACAAATGCAAAGCCCATGTAGGTTCCCTGCTGGCCGGGGGGAGCCAGGCGCGAAACATATTCGTAATAGCGCGGCGAAAGCACGATCTCCCCGAGGGCGATGACGAAAATGGACAGCACCACGGCCCATACTGCAGGGTGTGACGCGACAATGAGCCAGCCCAGCGCCGAGATCAATGTCCCCAGCGTAATGGCCTGGAAGGCGGGGATTTTTTGCGTCAAGTAGGTGACCAGAAATTGCAGGCAAATGACGGTTAGGGGACCGGTGACAAGAATCAATTCCACATCCGCATGCGGATCGATGAAGCCGTGGATATATATTGGCAATATGATAAATAACTGCCAGTAAACAATCCAATAGCCGGAAAAAATCAGCAGAAAGACCATGAAGCGCGGATTCGTCATTACGGTAAATAAATTTCGCGCCGTTTCGGCCAAGCTTGCCGTTTGAACTTCGCCGGAGCGCCGCGGCTCCTTAAAAAACAGGAGCACGGCAAAAAACATCAGCAGGACGCTCAGCGCGGAGATGCGGAAAACGTTTTCGACTCCCAGATGCCGGTGAGCCCACGACGCGATGTACGGCCCCGCCGCTCCGCCGATATTCACGAGCGTGTAGTAAATCGAATATCCGATCGACCGCACATTTTCGCGCGACGCTCGCGCGGTGGTTCCCACCACGCTCGGTTTCACCATCGAGATCCCAAGAGCAGGGAGAACCAGAACGAAGGCCACGAGGACGAGCAGCGGCACCGCGGCCCGCACCGGCGCCATCCACGCCGCTCCCAGCGAGCCCAGCAGGAAATACGAGCCCGCCAGAATCAGATAGGCGAGCGAAAGCGCCCGCCGGAAACCGAGCCGGTCCGCCACCGCCCCTCCCAGGATGGCGAGGAACCAGACCATTCCGCCGAATAGTCCTGCGAGCGATCCGGTTTGTTCGGTGGGGATATTCAGCGATTCGTGCAGGTAATTGGCGAGCGAGGAAAACGCGCCGTAATAGGAAAGCCGCTCAAAAATTTCACTGATGTTCGCGACCCAGAAGGCGGGCTCGAACCCCTCGCGGATTTCCTTGAGTCTCTCGCTGACGCTCAAACGGAACTCCTGTCCCGCCGTGCGCGCAAAGCACAGCAACGGGCCCGGGCGCGATTGTAGCGGATGCATGGTTGCCGCGCCAGAATATCCAGGCCGAGGATTGTATGCAGCCCTGCTGTCCACCTTGCAGTAATTGACTAGTGTAAAGCTACAGGCTACACTGGAAGAGTGCAGATACGAAACCTTGTCCATAAGGGATTGAAGCGCTTTTATGAGGAGGGCGATCCCAAGGGATTGCCGCCTTCCTGCCTGGACAAACTGCGGAAAATGATTGTCTATCTCGAAGCCATGGGAGAAGCGGGCGAACTGCGGAATATGCCAGTGTGGAAAGCGCACCCATTGACTGGCAGCCGGAAAGGCACGTGGAGCCTGCACGTTACGCGGAATTGGCGATTGACTTTCTGGATCGACAACGCCAAACACAAAATCTGTGACGTGAATTTTGAAGATTATCACTAAAATTAAGGAGAAAAAATATGCCGATGTTCAATCCACCGCACCCTGGCGAGTTGATCCGGACAGAAATCATAGAGCCGCTTGGCCTTTCCGTGACGGCTGCCGCGAAAATTCTTCGAGTTTCCCGCCCGGCGTTATCAAGTCTCTTGAATGCCAAAGCCGGCTTGTCGGGAGAAATGGCCTTGAGGATCGAAAAGGCCTTTGGTCCGAAAATGGACACGCTGATGCGCATCCAGTCTGCCTATGACATAGCGCGCACCCGCAAACGCCAAAGGAAAATCCGCGTCCGCCGCTACCGCGGGACGGCCGTCGCTGCATAAGGAATATCTTTGCCGCGCGCTCCGCTTTATTGCGGGGCTGAAAACCGGCGCATCATTGCGATTACTGCTGCGACATTGAAGAGAATGAAACCGGCGATGACGGAAACCATGGGGCCGGTCGGGAGCTGCGGCCGAGCATCGAAGTTGGCCCGCATGGCCAGGCCCATCGCGAACGCTTCAACGAATAGCAACGCGCATCCGTACCAGGCAAAGAAACTATCGAAATACGCGAAAGTTTCAGCGCGGCGCCCGGGGGCCAGCCAGTATTCCTTGTTCGGCAGCCGGAGCTTGTCGTCGGGTTTTTTCGCGATCCCGCGCGACACCCAGAATTCGACGAAAAGAGCCGGCAGAACCATCGCGGCATAAGTAATGAAAAATTGCTGCTTGGTCATCCAGCCGTTGGGCATTCCGGAAGCGCCAAAGTGCGACGCCAGGCGATCCGGCAGCAGCGGAAAATCGTGGACACACTGCGCAATCGCCGCCAGAACAATGGCGAAAAATAGCCCGTTGGGTATTCGCGTTTCAGACATTTTGGGTTTCCTTAAAAATAATACTGTCAGGCATGAAGAGACACAAGGGAACGTGTTCTGAGCTGTAACGCGAGGGAACCCGTTGGCCTAAGCCTGCCGGTTATGTAATGCTATAGCGTTTCTCGCCCGGGTGGATTGCGACAGGGGAGCCGGTGAACGCATGGAGCCGGACAGAGCCGTTTTCGATGACTAAAAAACAACTTTCAGGATTTTGCTGATGGTGACGCTGCGCTCGATCAAGGATGCGCAGGAACGCATCCGGGGCTCGATTGTGGTTACGCCCTTTGTGCACTCCGAAAAATTTTCGCAGCAAACGGGAAACTCGGTTTTCCTGAAGCTGGAAAATTTGCAGATGACGGGCGCGTTCAAGGAGCGCGGCGCGCTGAACAAGATTCTTCTGCTCTCGGAGGAGGAGCGCCGCCGCGGCGTGATCGCGGCCTCGGCGGGAAATCACGCGCAGGCGGTCGCGTATCACGCGATGAAACGCGGCATCAAGGCCCAGATCTGCATGCCGCTGACGACGCCGCTCGTGAAAGTATCCGCCACGCGCGGCTACGGAGCGGAAGTGATTCTGGCGGGCGCGAATTACGACGAGGCCTGCGAGGAAGCCGTTCGCCGCTCCAAAAAGTTCGGGCTTACGTTCGTTCATCCGTTTGACGACGAGGCCGTGATCGCGGGGCAGGGAACGCTCGGCCTCGAAATGCTGGAGCAGCACGGCGACCTCGACGCACTAATCATTCCCGTGGGCGGCGGCGGGCTGATCGCGGGCGTGGCCTGCGCGGTGAAGGAGACCAATCCAAAAATCAAAGTGATCGGCGTGCAATCCTCCAGGCTCGCTTCGATGAAAGCGGCGCTGGAAAAAAATGAGCTCGTCACTCTGCCCGCGAACAAAACCATCGCGGACGGAATTGCCGTGCGCTCCGCGGGAACGCTGACGTTTCCACTGGTCCAAAAATACGTGGACGAAATCGTGCTCGTGGATGAGGAAGAAATCGCCAGCGCGATTCTGCAACTGCTCGAAAAGGAAAAAATGCTCGCCGAAGGCGCAGGCGCGGCCGCGACCGCTGCTCTCCTCAACCGGAAGACTCCGAATCACGGAAAGAAGCTCGGGGTTCTGGTAAGCGCGGGAAATATTGACGTCTCGCTGCTGTCGCTGATCATCCGGCGTGGGCTCGTCAAGGACGGCCGCCTGGTCCGCCTGCGGATCCATTTGCCCGATCATCCCGGCGCGCTGCAAAAACTCGCCGGTGTGATCGCCGACCAGAAGGCCAACATCGTGGAAACGATGTATGACCGCGCTTATTACGGCGTGGTGCTGGGAGACGCTGTCATCGACATCACCATGGAAACCCGCGGGCCGGAGCACGTCGCTGACTTGACCGCAGCGCTGGAGGCTTCGGGCTATACCTTCGAGCGCGTACAATAGAGCTTTTGAATGGCGGCAAGCATTGCAGCGAGCGGCGGGAAATGGTTTGGTGGCGCCGGTGTCTCGCCGGCGCTATAAGATCTGCGATCATTGTTTTGACTTGTAGCATTGATCAGAATTGCTATGAGAAATACGGACTGGAACCGCAATGGATCCCAACCCGCTATCCTTCTTGCACGAGCAACTCGCCGACCTCGAAGCCAAGGGCCTGCATTTTCGCCTGCGTGTGCTCGAAGGCGAGCAAAAACCCGTCGCTCAATTCGATGGCAAAAATGTCATCAATCTCAGCTCAAACAACTACCTCGGGCTGACCACGCACAAGGCGCTGCGCCGCACCGCCATCGAAGCGATCCGCACGCACGGGGTGGGCGCGGGAGCCGTGCGCACCATCGCCGGCACCATGGACCTGCACATGGCTCTCGAAGAGCAGATCGCCAGGTTCAAAGAAACGGAAGCGTGCGTAGTGTTTCAGTCCGGCTTCACGGCCAATGCGGGAACCGTCGCGGCGATCCTGGGCAAAGACGATTTAATTCTTTCCGACGAGCTGAATCACGCGTCCATCATTGACGGCTGCCGCCTTTCACGCGCAACCATCAAAGTGTTCAAACACAAGGACGTCGCCGATTGCGAGCGCCTATGCAAGGAAACCGAAAGCTGGCCCGGCCACAAGTTGCTCATCACAGATGGCGTGTTCTCGATGGACGGCGACATCGCTCCGCTCCCGGAATTGTGCACACTCGCCGAAAAATTCCACTGCATCATGATGGTGGATGACGCGCATTCTTCCGGCGTGCTCGGCCGCGGCGGGCGCGGCACGGTGGACCATCTCGCTTGCCACGGACGCGTTCACATTCAGGTCGGTACGCTCAGCAAAGCGGTCGGCGCCATGGGCGGATACGTTTGCGGCTCGCGCGAATTGATCGATTTTCTCTACCACCGCGCGCGCCCTTTTCTTTTTTCGACCGGGCACCCCCCTTCGGTGGTCGCCACGTGCCAGGCGGCGTTCACTTTGCTCGATTCCCCAGACGGCGAGAAGCTGCTCAAGAAACTCTGGTTGAATACGAAATTCTTCCAGCGCCGACTGAAAAAACTCGGATTTTCCATCGGCGCGACGCAAACACCCATCACGCCCATTCACGTGGGAGAAGGGGCGAAGGCGTTTGAATTCTCGCGCCGCCTGTACGACGCAGGCGTCTACATTCCCGCGGTTGGATTTCCCACGGTTCCTGAAGGCAAGGCGCGGCTGCGCGCCATGGTGACGGCGACGCACAAGCGCGCGGAGCTGGAGCAAGCCAGTGCGATCATCGCGAAAGTGGGGCAAGGATTGGATCTGGTCTAACTTCTCTTTTTCTTCGCTTTCTGCTCATCGCTCGAGGGCAAAAAGTGGAAGATTCTTACCTCCGTAGAAATTGCTCGACTATCTAGAAATGACTCGACCCGCGGCGGCGCGAACCACCGACGTATTTTCTAATCCTATGACAATTAAGGAGTTATTCCTTGGCGATGGGATTGCTCTTTTGGCCATTGTCCTTTCAAGTAGTAATTGCTAATAGAACCACAGCGGCTAGAATTATAGATCTCAGCCTACGGGAGGAATCATCCATATGAAACAGATATTTTCATTACTTGCAATTGCGATGCTGGGTGCTTGGGCTACGGCTGCGCAAACATCGGCCTCGGGCCAAGCAAGCGCCTCGACGCAATCCCAGACCGCAGCGCAAGCGAGCAAGCCTGGGGCGCGTGCTTCCGGCAGCGGCTCGGCAGCGGCTGCGTCGTCGGCCTCGGCAATCGCCAAAGAGGGAAACAATTCCGCAAGCATTTCCAACGGCTCAAAGATCGACTCGACACTGGCCACTTCTCTTGACGCAAAGAGGAGCAAACCCGGCGACGAAGTGGAAGCGCGCGCCGCGGAAGACGTCAAACAGGATGGCAAGGTCGTGCTGAAGAAGGGCACGCGCCTCGTCGGACATGTTACGCAAGCTCAGGCGCGATCCAAGGGGCAGACGCAATCCCAGCTTGGCATTATGTTCGATCATGCCATTTTGAAAAACGGTCAGGAAGTTCCATTTAACGCTTCCATTCAGGCTCTGGCGGCTGCGCAAACCGCAGCGGCGGCCTCAACAGGCGCCGATGACATCGTGGCTTCGGGCAGCGGGATGGCCTCGGGGCAAGGAATGGCGCGGAGCGGTGGCGGGCTTGCAGGCGGCCTAGCCTCGACCGCGGGCACCACGGCTGGCGCAGCCACGGGCTCCGTCATGAATACGGCCAGTTCGGTTCCCGCCACTGCCGGAGGTTCGCTGAACACGGTTACGCGCTCTACAGGCGCCGTGGGCGGGCTGACCTCGACCGGCCGGCTGGCGTCTAACAGCAGCGGCGTATTCGGCATGGAAGGCCTTTCGATCGACTCCGCGGCATCGAGCGCGACGCAGGGATCCATGATCGTTTCCGCAACGAAGAACGTCCACCTGGATAGTGGCACGCAGCTCCTCCTGCTCACCACCGCCCAGGCCCAGTAAATCGCACAAGCAAGCAAACCATGGAGAGAACGGCGTCCCGGCAGCGCTGGGACGCCGTTCCTATTACGGGGCCAATTGGCGCGGGCTTTAGCCCGCCGGGGTTAGACCTTGCAAGGACCAAAGCCCGAGGGTTTAACCCGTGCTACGAGGGCCTGCCCCTCGGGCTAGAGACTCTTTGTGAACCGAGCGATTGGATTTGCGCGCCTCAAACCATGCTCTGTGCTAGCTTTAAGGGTGCCAACAAAGCATCCAGCCTGGCAGAGAGCAGCGGGGATTGTGTGCCTGCGTGCCGGGTCGACCAACGTCACCGGGGTAACATGTTTAGAATTCGATTGATCTGGGCAATTACAGTCCTGGCTTTCTCTGTGGCGCTTGCGGGCTGCGGCGGCAATAGTCAGTTTGGCTCGGGGCCCCAAAACAACGGGAACTCGTCGGTCGTCATGGCAATGACCGATACACCTCCCTCGCTGGTGAGCATACTTTCGGCCCAGGTAACGCTCACGGGGGCGACGTTGACTCCCGGAAACGTATCCTTGTTCTCCGGATCGGCAACGGTGGACCTGGCGCGCCTTCAGACCGATGTTGCGTACCTTTCCACGGCCGCCAAAATTCCCGCGGTAAATTACACGTCTGTGACTCTGACTTTTGCGAACCCTTCGCTCACTTTTGAAAACGATACGGCGGCCACTATCGCAGGCTGCGCCGTGGGTTCCATCTGTACAATTGTCCCGGCCGCTACGACCATGTCGGCGAATATTCCATTGACGGCGTTCTCGATTTCTGCCAATAGCACCACGGGACTCCTGATTGACGTGAGCCTGGACAGTTTGTTGACCGCGTCGCTGGGCGAGGACTTCAGCGCCGGGACGACTGTTACGCCCTTCACGCCCGCAGTGTCCGGAGCGCCTCCGGTCGGCGCGGAGGACGTCGTGGGTCAAATCGGAAACCTCAACGCGTCGAGCAATACCTTCACGCTGACGAACGCGGCGGGAAAGTATTCCTTGAAGGTGGACAGTACATCGACGTTCTTTCAGTTTCCCGCCCTCGTGTGTTCATCGCCGGGATTCCCGTGCCTGCAGAACAATCAGATTCTCAGTGTGGATATCGCCATCCAATCCGACGGATCGATTCTGGCCCGGAACATCGTCTTCGAGGACGCGGACAACAGCGACACGGAAGTCGAGGGCATGATCACCGGCACGAATGGGGGATCGTCGCCATTTGATATGGTGATCCAGACCATGTCCGCGACGGTCTCAGGATTGAGCATCGGACAGCACATAGCCGTGCAGTATTCCACTCCCCAGACGGTGTTTGACATTGATCTCGTTCATGCGGATAACCTCACGGTGAGCACCGCGGGTTTTCTTTTCGCCACGCCCGCGGATTTGGCCGTAGGCCAGCAGGTTTCGATACGGCGCAATAGCGCTTCGACCTCAAGTCTGATCAAGGCGGATCGCGTGCGCTTGCGTTCGACTCGCGTGACTGCAACGGTACAAACCGGACTGCCAAACATAATTCTAAAAAATCTGCCCTCACTCTTTTCGGGACACAGCGTCGCAACAATCACAGCGCAAACGTCCGTGTCCCCGCCGACGATTTATTTCGAGGTCGGAAAGACGATCGTTTCTTCGGATATAGTGATTGGTGAATTGGTGTCGGTGCGCGGGCCGCTATTCAACGTCAGCGGGGGTCGAACCCTCGTGGCGACTAAGGTCGTCGTGAAACCCTAGCCTGACGGCGCATCCCAATCCGCAAAAGTGAATTGTTCCGCGAAGCGCGCCCCGCACATCCCGGCCCGTGAAGCGCGTCCAGTGATTTACGCGGGAAGCGGCGCATTCGGTGCGCTCTCCGCGCGCGACATTCTGTAGAAGCCCAGCAGGACCGCGCCGGTCCCCCAAAGCAGAACCGCCAGCCACACTAGCCCTCCAAGAAACGGAATGAGCCCCGCGACGCGCAGGATCAGCAGGCCCACAGCCATTCGGCCGACCACTGCGCTGGTGACAGCCGGCGGCTGGCCCATAACCCTGTTCCCGAGCCATGAGCCGACAAACACTTGCGCAACATACAGAATCGGCGCGTAGGCCATCACTCCCGCCACTCCCGCTCCTATGCCAACAATCAACAGAAGTATTCCGAGAACCAGCAGGAACGCGCCTGTAATCAGCGCCAGCGCCCCAATCCCGATGGGCAGGCCAATCTTGCCTGCCTCATGCAACGTGGCGCTAAAAAAACCAGGGAAGATGACCAGTAGCAAAATCCCGACCGCCAGAGCCGCTCCGTAACTGACAATTGCGCGGATGGCGACGCGTGCCGTTGACCGTCTGGTCCGCCGAACGTCCTGCGTGATTTCCGTTCGAATCGGGCTTGCCAGTTTGGCTCCCGCCTCTATAACAGGTTGTTGGGGGCCCTCAAACGTGGCCGGCCCGCGAATTTCCGCGGTGGACTCTACCATGAGGCTGCCTCCGTGTACCCACGCCTGCCCGCCAATCAGGCCATCCAAATTGGATCTGCCAACCAATCCCAGCAGGTCGCGCTGGATCTTGCCGTCCAAGTCCATTTCGCCCGCGAGCACGATCATTCCGCCGCCGATGTTTGCTTTGGAGATCAGATCGACCGATCTCCCAAATGCCGAGACGTTCTTACCGACCGTCCCTTGCAGGACGGCCCCGCGCGAAAACACGCGCACATTGCCGTCCACGATTCCGTCGATAACCGCCTCTTCGGCAAACGCGATGACGTCACCGGTGACGTGGCCTGTTACGGCGAGGTCGCGCGTGAACGCGATGACGTCACCTTCCACCGTGCCTTCGATTCTCACCGAACCGCCTGTGGCAATCAGGTCATTGTGAACCGTTTCGCCCGCCGGAACGGAAATCGATTGCGCGCGGCGCACATCCGCCGCCGCGGCCTGCGGAGGCAGCGCCAGCGCGAACAGCAGCGCCGACATGACCACGGCAATCGCCACGGAACGCCGCAGGCGGCGCCGGATCCATCCGATCGCTACGACCGCCACCAATATCAACGCCCCAATTTGCATCGCGTCAATCATGTCGCTCCATCCTTCCCAGAAAGCTCCGCTGAACAAGATCATGCTGAACACATCCGTCCCGCCGAAGCCCGCATTGCTCAATTGGTCGAACCAGGGGCCGATTCCATCGGTCCAAAACCAGTATGCGCCCGCGGCAAAAGCCCCGAACGCCAGCGTCCAGACCCAAGACGGCAAACTTCGCACCTGCTCGCTGGCGAGGCGCGCGGGCATGGATTCGTTGTCCTCGGTCAGCGCGCTCGAAAGCAAAATCGTTTCGTGCTGCAGGGCGTGAAGTAGATCGCGGCAAGGGGCGCACTCCGCGATGTGCGCGGCCAGCTCTCGCGAGCGCGCCGGATCGAGTTGCCCTTCGAGATAGAGCAGGCACGCCATTTCGTCATAATGATTCATGCCGCACCTCCCGCGGCGAGCTTCGCGCCGCCTTGCCCTTCGAGAATCTCGCGCAACTGGTGGCGCGCGCGCAACAGCACCACGCCGACAAATGTCCGGCGCACTCCCAGCGTTGAAGCGATGTCGTCATAGCTCATTTCCGCGTAGTAGCGAAGCACGAGAGCCATGCGCGAGCGCGCCGGCAGCTTGTCCAGCGCGCGCCGCATTTCCTGGCCGGTGCGGCGCTCGATCAGCTGTTCGAGTTGCCCGGGATCGGGGTGCTCGAGGGGCATGTTCTCGACTTCGCCGGTCTCCAGGTCCTGTCGCAGCTTTCTCCGCCGCAACAGGTCCCAACAATGATTCGCGGCCACGGTGTACAACCAGGCGCTGAACGGGCGGCTGGCGTCATACTGCGAAAGTTTCTGCCGTACTTTCACGAAAATATCCATGGTGGCGTCTTCAGCATCCTCGCGAGTGGGCATCGTCCGGCGGCAAAAACGGAAAATCGCCGGCGCGTACTGGCGATACAGTTCGCCCCAGGCTTCCGCGTTTCCGGCCTTGGCCAGGACGATCCGCTCTTGGGCAACAGCCTGTTCCGCAGGGCTCATGCCCTCGGGATTTCTCCTCGCATCCATCAGGTATTACGCGGCATTGGGGTGAAATATTTCATGCATGAAACGCTCCGGCCCGACCGTGCGTCGGACACTATTGCGGCGGGCTCCAAGTCGCCGAGGCGCTAAAGCGCTTTGGCGAAGGTGCGTAGAGCCCGCACCTGGCGGTCGCTGAGAGCACTGTATCAGACTCGAAGTTGCACGTGGGAATCGGGTTCAGGTGTACACTCTCAGCCCGGGCATCCCTGGCGGGAACCAAGATTCGGCAAAATTGGAATTGGGTCTGCGCAATTCTTCGCGCATGCGCGTCACGCTGCGGACTCGAAAGGGGAGGACACATGTTGTGTAAACCTCGCGTGCGGAATGGAAAGGCCGGCGTTATTGCGCTGGGTATTTTGCTTGCGGGATACGCGGCGGTGAACGCGTTCGCTCAGGCTAAGCCTGAGAGCAAGAACATGGAGCTGGTCGGCTACAACGATTTGCAGGGGCGCAGCGCTTATCAGCCGACGATCCACAAGCAGGGCAATCGCTGGATCGCCTACATCGGGCATCACGGCGGCACGGCGATGAACACCTTGACGGGACAGATGGAAGACAATGGCACGTCCCTCGTGGACGTGACCGATCCGAAGAATCCGAAATATCTCGCGCACATTCCCGGCGACCCGCGCACCCCGGGCCCGGGTGAGTCCGGCGGCGCGCAGATGACACGCGTGTGCGATGGCAGCGAATTGCCGCGCGCCAGCAAGAACAAGGTGTATTTGCTGCGCGCGCGCGGCACTGCCTCCCACGAAGTCTGGGATGTGTCCGATCCCGCAAAGCCGAGCCGTCTGACCGTGGTCGAAAGCGGCTTGCGCGATACGCATAAGAGTTGGTGGGAGTGCGATTCCGGCATCGCATACCTCGTTTCCGGCGCGCCCGGCTGGCGCACGAAGCGCATGGGGCAGGTCTACGACATGGGCGATCCGTCGGAGCCGCAATTCATTCGCAATTTTGGACTGCCAGGCCAGCAACCTAACGCCACCGGCCCGGTGCCTACCGACATGCACGGCGCGATTTCCACAGGGCCAAAGGGCAATCGCATCTACGCGGGCTACGGCACGAACGGTAACGGCATGATCGAAATTCTGGACCGCGATAAGCTGATTCATGGTCCCAAGGAACCGACGGACGCCAATCTGGAATCGCCCATGGTCGCGCGGCTCGATCTGCCGCCTGACCTGGGTGCGCACACGACCTTCCCGCTGATTGGAGTGGATGTGCCCACCCTCGCGAAATATGGCCCGGCCATCAGCAAGCGGGACTTCCTCGTGATTGTCGGAGAGACCACGGACAATGAGTGCCACGCCCCCGAGCAGATGATGCACATCCTCGACATTACTACCGAAGCGAAAATCTTCGGCGTCTCGACATACTACGTGCCCGAACCGAGCGGCAATTTCTGCAGCCGCGGCGGGCGCTTCGGCACGCACTCGACGAACGAGAGCATGACGTCCGTATTCTACAAGCGCATTATCTTCGTGGCTTACTTCAACGCCGGCGTGCGAGCGGTCGACGTGCGCGATCCATACAACCCCAAGGAAATCGCCTACTACATTCCCGCGATCACCGACAAGACCGACAAGCGCTGCGTGGGCACCGGCGACGACCAGAAGTGCAAGATCGCCATCCAAACCAACAATGTGGAAGTGGATGACCGCGGCTATATCTACATCGTCGATCGCGCCAACACGGGGATGCATATCCTGCAGCTCACCGGCGACGCGCGCAAGATCGAGAACCTGCCCTAAAAACCGGATCGTTACGCTTGACGTAACGCGTAATCTACGGTATCCTTTGCATGATCGCCGGCTATCGGGACAAGCGAACGAAAGACTTCGCAGAGGGAGAACGCGTCAAGGCGTTCTCGGGCATCGAGCGCCCGGCGCGCCTGCAGTTGGACCGGCTAGAAGCCGCCACGGTCCTCTCCGACCTCGCCCGCTTGCCAGGGAACCGGTTTGAGGCGCTTAAAGGGGACCGCAGAGGCCAATACAGCATTCGCATTAACGATCAGTGGCGTATTTGCTTTGAATGGCCAGAGGGGTCGCCCGGCCCGACCAACGTCGAAATCGTGGATTATCACTAGGAGATGGCAATGGCAGTAACTGCGATTCATCCCGGCGAACATTTATCCGAAGAGCTTCAAACGCTCGGTATGAGCGCCGCGGAACTTGCGCGCAATCTCGATGTGCCCACGAACCGAATCACCCAAATTCTGAACGGACAACGCGCCGTTACTGGAGACACCGCGCTGCGACTCGCCCATTTCTTCGGCACCAGCCCGGAATTCTGGCTCAATCTGCAGAATCTTTACGAACTGCGCCTCGCTCAACAGAAAGCGGGAAAGGCCATCAAGGGCCTTCCCTCACTGAAGCAAACCGACCCAGTCCGTGCTTAGCCGTCAGAATTTCGGCGATACCCATTTGTGCAAGAGCTTGCGGGCTTCTTCGATGGAAGTGGTTCGGCCGGCTTCGGCGTCGCGGACACCCTCGCCAATTGCCGTGAGCGTTTTTTCGTCTTCATCCTCGCTCGCAAGAGCCGGACTATCGCAATAGAATTCCTTCGCCCTGGTCATGAATCCATGCTAGCTCTCGGGGCGAGCGGACGCAACGCGTAGGGGGCACGCGTAGAGTCTCAGTTTGGCGCTGGCGAGAACGAACAGCTGCCCGCCCCAAAAGCGGGCGGCCTCTACAAAATCAACTGCCACCAACGGTTGAAGGTTTTGTAGAGGCCTCTCCGTCCCGTGTTTTCCGGGACGGAGAGGGCATGCTTCTTTACGGAGCTTCTGTTTCCACGAACTGTGCGTTACAGTAGAAGCCTCCGAGCCGCTCACTTTAGGTTCGTTGTGTCCCCCATGAATGAAAAATTGCCATCTATAGTGATTGTTGGCCGGCCCAATGTCGGCAAATCCACGATTTTCAACCGGCTGACGGGCACGCGGCGCTCGATCGTCACGGACGAACCGGGGATCACGCGCGACCGCATCTATGGGACGGCGGCCTGGCAGGGGCGCGCATTCGAGGTTGTTGACACGGGCGGGATCGTGCCGGACGACAAGGCCGCTATTCCGCGCGAAATTCTTCGCCAGGCGCAATTGGCCATTGAAGGCGCGTCGCAGCTTTTGCTGGTTGTGGACGTGCGTGCGGGGCTGACGCCGCTCGATGCTGAGTTGGCGCGGCTGTTGAGGCGCACGGGCAAGCCGCTGGCGATTCTGGCGAACAAAGTTGATACGCAAATGCAGGAATCGCTTGCGGCGCCGTTTTATGGGCTTTCGAACGACGTGTTTCCGGTGTCGGCGGAACACGGTTACGGATTTGACACGCTGCTGGAAGCGATCACGTCGCGTCTCGGCGCCTCCGGGCCGGTCGAAGAGGAAGCGCCTACGCCCGAGAAGCAAGACAAGCAAGACGAGCAAGTGAATGTGGCGATCATTGGGCGACCCAACGTGGGGAAATCCACGATGCTCAATCGCCTCGCGGGCGTGGAGCGGTCCATCGTTTCGGATATTCCCGGGACGACGCGCGACGCTGTGGACACGGTGGTGCAACACGGCGGTCGCACGTACCGCTTTGTGGATACGGCCGGAATTCGCCGCAAGGGCAAGACGAATCTTGTCGCCGAAAAAATGAGCGTGATGATGGCGCGGCGTCACCTGGAACAAGCCGACGTCGCGCTGCTCATTGTCGACGCCAGCCTGGGAGTCACAGCGAACGATGCCAACATCGCAGGATATGCGGAGGAGTCCGGCCGCTCGGTAATCATCGTGATGAACAAGTGGGACCTGGCGCTCGAAGCCGCCGCGGAAAAGGCCGCGCGCGAATTGGAACACCAGGGAACGAAGGCGCATGTGGCGGAATCTTCCTTTCGGCAAGATGCCCTTCCTGCGTCAGGACGAGCAGGCAGAGCCCGCACGCGAAGCCGCAAGCACACTTCGGTGGTGCGCAAGAAAGCGGTGACGGGCAGAGTCGATCCCGCGCAACTCGTCGAGGACTACGAAAAAATCGTGCGGACGCGATTTAAATTTCTCGATTACGCGCCCATCGTGTTTGTCTCCGCCAAGACCGGGGAGCGCACCGAAAAATTATTCGATCTGATCGACCGCGTCGCCGACGCGCGCCGCAGGCGCATTTCGACGGGCGAACTGAACCGCTGGTTGGAGAAAGTGGATCTCGATCGCGGAACTTCGCCGGCCGCGCGCCGCGTGAAAATCTACTACGTCACGCAGGCAGCCGCTTCGCCGCCGACGTTTATTTTGTTCACCAATCAGTCGAAGCGCCTGCATTTCAGCTACGAGCGGTTTCTCGAGAACCTGCTGCGTAAGAGTTTTGATTTCACCGGGGCGCCCATTCGATTCCTCCAGCGCCTGAAGGAAAGGCGCGAGCGGGGAGCGCGCCCGTCCGGCCGCACGAGGACGGCGACGTAGGGCGTTGACACCTAAAAAGTAGGACACGCTTCAGAGTCTGTGTGACAACTCGATATCGGACAGGTCAGCGGCTAAAGCCGCGATGATTCTGAACACTTTGCGGCACGGCTGAAGCCGTGCCCTACAAAGATTTAGAAGTTGCCACACGGACTCTTCAGCCTGTCGGTTTTGCCATCGTGCTGCAACCGGAAAACCAACAGGCTGCCCTTCCGGACTGCTCAGGGTAAAAAGCCCGTCCTACTGAAGCGTTGACACCTGCCAGAAACGGATTAGGATTAGGGCCTGAGCCGGGTGAGGACCAAAAGCGATGGAAGCCATCGAAGGAAACGGACATTCCGAATCGGCCGTTCCGGACAAGAGCCTGTTCCGGATCGGCGAAGTCAGCCGCCTGACTTCCACGAAGCCGTTTGTGCTGCGCTATTGGGAAACGGAATTTCCGATGCTGCAGCCGGTCAAGAGCCCCAAGGGGCACCGGCTGTATCGCCGCGAAGACATCGAGATTGTCTTCACGATCAAGCGCCTCTTGTACGATGAAGGTTTTACGATTGCGGGCGCGCGGCGACACCTGCGCGATCAGGCGCAGGGAGCGAACGGCACGAACGGCGCCGCCGCCGAAGCGGAGGCCGAATGGCACGGCGGAGATCCCGCGCCGCAAGCCATGTCTCCGCAACTCGCACCGCTCAACCGCAAGACCTTGCTCGACCTGCGCGACTCGTTGCGCTCCTTGTTGACGGTCCTCGAATCCGAGTGATACGCTGAAGGTCCGTTGCCGCACTGTAGCTTGCCTCTTCAGAGGCGAGGGTTTTCGCTCAATCAGGGCAAAAACCCCGCCTCTGAAGAGGCGGGCTACAGCAGCGCAAGGTAACGCAGACAGTCGGGACGTAGCGCAGCCTGGTAGCGCGCACGCTTGGGGTGCGTGAGGTCGCTGGTTCAAATCCAGTCGTCCCGACCATTTTTTGTACTTCCTCTTTTTTGGGCACACCGTTCGCGCATCGCATACCAGGAAACCACTCATTCTCGCTGCCTTGTTGCCCCGTTCCTCTTATTGTTAAAATGCTAAGGCTGGGCGGGACGAAGCTGGTCAGGCTGGTAAAGTGCGAATTGGGTGACCAGTTTCTTTCCCTCGCGCGCAGAGAGCGGCATACGGAAACTTTCCCGGGCCTGTACGGAATAGGCTACCCAACGAGTAGGACGGGCTTCAGCTTGTCCGCCGTTTTGAACTAACGAGAATCAAAACCAGACAGGCTGCCCTTCCGGATTGCTCAGGGTAAAAAGCCCGTCCCACTGAAAATTTATGGCGCACATTCTGATTACTAATGACGACGGCATCCAAGCGGAAGGCTTGCGCGCGCTCGTCCACGCCGTCGAAGGGTTGGGGACGATCAGCGTGGTCGCGCCGAGCCACGAGCGCAGCGCGTCGGCGCAGTCGCTCACGCTGCGGCAGCCGATCTTTTGGGAGCAGATTGCGGAGCGCGAATGGGCGGTCGAGGGCACGCCGGCGGATTCGGTGATCCTGGCGCTGAATAAACTGCTGCCCAACCGGCCGGACCTGGTGATTTCCGGGATCAATCGCGGCGGGAATCTGGGCGAAAACATTTTTTATTCCGGGACGGTGGGCGCGGCAATGGAAGCGGCGATCAATCACATTCCGGCGATCGCCGTGTCGGTGGCGCATAAGGGCAGGGGATTCCGCTTCGTGCAGGCCGCCAAATTCACGCGGGATCTGGCGGTGCTGGCGCTGGCCGAGGGCATGCCGGACGGCGTTCTTCTCAATGTAAATGTGCCGCTGGTCTGGAACGGCAGCGTGCGCCCTACGCGCCAATCCAAGAAAGTTACGCGCAACATCTTGCAGGAAGGCACCGACCCGCGCGGGCGCAGCTTCTACTGGCTCCTCGAACAGGAACACATCGAAGGAATCGATCCGAAAAGCGACTACGCGGCGATCTTTGAAGGCGCGGCTTCCATTACGCCCCTGCATCTCGACCGGACGCACGAAGCTTCTCTCGATCATCTCTCGCAGTGGGCCACTAAGCTGGAATCGGGCGCGGAGAATGCCGAGCCCATCCCCGTTGTCCGACTCAATCCGAAATAGCGTCAACGAGATGTTCCAAATTAATTCCGACTCTACCCATCCCGGCAGAGGCGGTCGGATTCAAGACTTATTCCGTTAGGACGATAGTATGACCGTAAACGTGTGCCGTTTTTGGGCGCGCGATTCGACGACCACGGCTCGATGCCGTCTAAAGGAAACTGAATGAGGCAACGGATTCTCGTGGTGGAGGACGATCCCCAATTTCGAGAGCTCCTCAAGGACTGGCTTGAATCCGAAGGCCACGAAGCAATCCTTGCGGAGACTCTGGAAGAAGGTTTCGTAAGTATCGCCGCGGAACCCATGCCGCACGTGGTTCTTCTGGATATTCACTTGGGAAGGGAGAACGGCCTCACGCTCGTCCACTGGGCGCGAAAACAAAAGCATCTTGCGCACCTGCCGATTGCCGCCGTGACCGGGTTAGGGTCATTCAAGGAGTTGAAGAGAATCGGGGAGGCAGGCTGTGATACCTGCTTTACCAAGCCTATTGATTTCAGGACGCTCCGCGAATATCTCGCGGGTTTGAACGTCATTCCGTGCGCTAAAATCTCCGCAACTTAGGCCCTCGGATTTCCTTGCGAGAAGCCCCATTTTTTCCTGGCTCAAAACCCCGCGATGGCCCCATGATTCCCTTGTGAAGTTACCAACCGCCCGTTCCGCGCGCACCTTTGTTTCCCCGGTCGATTTCGGCCGCGAAATTTGCGGCGACCTGCCGGCCGCGGAATCGCGCGAGTGGCTGGTGACCAACGGCATCGGCGGCTACGCCTTCGGCACGATCGCGGGCCTGCAGACGCGCTGCTATCACGGCCTGCTGGTCGCCGCGCTGCAACCGCCACTCGGCCGCAAGCTCCTAGTGGCGAAGCTCGATGAAACGGCCCGCTTCGGGTCCGAAGAGTTTGAGCTTTTCACCAATCGTTGGGCGGACGGCACGGTGTCTCCGGAAGGCTACCGCAACATCGAGCGATTCCACTTGGAGGGAGCGACCCCCGTGTGGACTTTCGCTTTGGCCGATGCGCTGCTCGAAAAGCGCATCTTCATGCCCTCCGGCGCGAATACCACGTACATTCTGTACCGGCTGGTGCGCGCCAGCTCCGCTGTTGAATTGTCAATCAAAGTGTTGGCGGATTATGGCGAGGAGCACTGCGTGACCGCCGGGCGGACTCAGCCCATGGAGGTCACGCAGGTCGAGCACGGATTGCAAGTGCTGCCTTTCGAGGGCGCAACGCCTTTTTATGTCCTGAGCAACGCGGCGACGGCGTTACCTGCCAAGGATTGGTACCGCAATTTCGACCTCGCCGCCGAGCGGGCCCGCGGGCTTCCGGACGGCACGGACTACTTTTTCGCGGGAGAGCTGCGCGCCACGATTGCACCGGGAAGATCGCTAACCATTGTAGCCAGCACCGCGGCGGCGCCTCCTCTCAACGGCGATGTGGCGCTGGCCAAGCGCCAGAGCGAAACGAGCGCGCTCCTCGACCGGTTCTTCGCGGCCAACGGCGCAACTGCCCGCGCCGCTTCTCCCGCCATCCAGCAACTTGTTCTTGCGGCGCACCAGTTCGTTGCGGCGCGCCCGCTCCCTGGCGCGGCGGATGCGAAGACGATCCTGGCCGGATATCCCTGGTTCAGCGACTGGGGCCGGGACACCATGATCGCGCTCCCGGGACTGTGCCTCGCGACCGGGCGTCCGTGGCTGGCCCGCAACATCCTGCGAACTTTCTCTCGCTTCGTGAGTGAAGGCATGCTGCCCAACCAATTTCCGAGCGGGGGGGAAGCCCCTGTTTACAACACGGTGGATGCCACGCTGTGGTACTTCGAGGCGGTGCGCCAGTATTTTGAAGCCACCAGTGATATCGGAGTGCTGAACGAATTGTATCCCGCGCTGGCCGGCATAATCGACGCACACGTGCGCGGCACACGCTACAACATCCACGTCGATCCGGCCGACGGGTTGCTCTATGCCGGTGAAGCGGGCGTGCAACTCACCTGGATGGATGTGAAGATCGGCGATCGCGTGGTGACTCCGCGCATTGGAAAACCTATCGAGGTCAATGCTTTGTGGCTCAATGCCGCGGAAGCGATGGCGCAATTCGCGCGAGCCCTGGGCCGGGACGCCGCTCGGTACGAAGCGCTGGCGGCCCGCACTCGAGCGTGCTTCGCGCGATTCTGGAACGCCGAGAAGAAATTTTGTTTTGATGTGATCGACGCCCCCGGGAGCCCCGACGGCAAAGATGCCGCGCTGCGGCCCAATCAGATTCTGGCGGTCTCGCTGCCAGTAACTGCTCTGACCCCGGAACAGCAACGCGCCGTCGTGGATGTATGCGCGAGAGAACTGCTGACTTCCTTCGGCCTTCGCAGCCTCGGGCGGAACGAAACAGCGTACCGTGGACGCTACGCCGGAAGCTCCGAAGAACGTGACGAAGCCTATCACCAGGGCACGGTGTGGGGTTGGCTCCTCGGTGCATTCGCGCTGGCTCACTTGCGGGTCTACGGCAATGCCGGCGAGGCGATGTCTTTTCTGGAACCTATGTTCGGCCACATCCAGGCCGCCGGGCTCGGCACCGCCAGCGAGATTTTTGACGGGGATCCGCCGTTCACGCCGAACGGATGCATCGCGCAGGCCTGGACGGTCGGAGAAACCCTGCGGGCCTGGCGAACCATCACGGCGGTGCGCGAGACGGAAGAGGCAACGCGCCGCGCGTTTGCAGGATAGGATCTGCAATTGGAACGGGCGTTCACTTAAAAAGTGAAGTAACGTTCCTGATCCAATAAGTCAGGGGCTAAAGCCCTGTTGATTGAGTGTACTGAATGTCACGGCTGAAGCCGTGACCCACAAACTATTGTTGCGCTCCCTACCGCCGGAAGCCGCCAAACCTGCCATAGCCTCCGTAATATCCAAAACCGAAAAACGGCTGTGCATAAAAACCGTACGGATACGGATAACCATACGCATAGGGGTAGGCATAGGGATAGTAAGGGTAAGGCGGGCGCGGCGGGGCCGGCCTGTTCGTGTGCGAGCGGCCTTGCGCTGAGCGCGAATCATAATCCGCTTGCGTGACTGGTTGAAATGCAAATTGGCTATTCTGGGTCGAGATCGTCACAGGCGCCTGCAAGCGGAAGGAAAGGACTGTTTCCGGCGGAATCACGGTCGGTTTGCCCGGCGTGGACATCACGCCGATAATTCCGGCGGTTGCGCCGACTCCCGCGCCGATGGCAGCGCCCGTTCCACGGCCTGCAATGGCGCCAATCACGGCTCCCACGGCAGTCGTCGTGCCAATGACGGCCGCGTCGCGGTCATGGGAAGTGCCGGCCGAAGTCTGGAACAGCTGCGTCTGAAGAGGCAATTGCTGGCCGTCGACCAGGGTCAGCTCGGGCAAATCAACTCCCAACTGTGAAGCTCCGCCACCGTGACTTTTATTTACCAGGGAGACGCGCCCCGTTTGCGCCTGGCCGCGCCGCGCCACGACCCATCCATTCACAACGATCGGCTCACTGAGGACGGCGTTGAAATTATCGCCGGTCAGATTGCGATCGGTCGAAAGCCATTCATCGACGCGCACTCGAACCACGGTCCCCGCAGGCAAGGTCAGCGTCTGTGGAGGCACGGCTTGGTTCGGTTGTCCCTCGGCTTGTGCGTCGGGCTGTTGTTGCGCAGGCGTGTCGGGTTGCCCCTGAACCTGAGAAGCCGGTTGTCCGACCGTATCTTGCACTTCGCCAGGTTGATCAGGTTGATTTTGCTGGGCCGCCACGGGCCACGCGCCCGCGCACAACGCCAGTCCTGAGCCCGCTATTATCAAGAGCATTGAGGAAACCCGGTTTTTCTTGCCTGCCATTTTGGAGATCATATTTCTTGCTCCTAGTCCGTCTGTGTCCGCCACTCCGCAACAGCCAGGGAATCAGACCCAAAAGAGATCACTTATGCTTATGAGCCTTTAGATGATTATTCCCTGAAGTTGAGTTGTCCAGCAGAAAAGTGCATGGTTTCCCGGATTGAAATTTCGCGCCATGAACACCAGTTATGTGCTTTCTGCTGAGATACCTGCCCGCACTATTGCCAAAGCAGGTTTGCGTGCGCCATGGAGGAACACAAATCCGCGCTGATTTGCTTGAAGCGGCGAATCAGCAGCTCAAAGTCAAAAAACCCAGCCTTCGCGGGAGGCAAAGGTCGGGGCGCCTGAACCCTCTCGAACGCTAGGGCTGCGTAACCCGCCGCGCTGTGATTGCCGTGCCTTGTGCGTGGGCTCACTGACGATGCGCGCCGCGGATTACCCAGCTTCTTCGCGATCAGGTTTTCGGCTTTTTCGGTTTCTTCTTTTCTCGTTTTGGTGCGTCTTTGTTTCCCATCCCCACAGCTTGCCACGGATGCCGGAGCTTGGCCAGAGCAAATGACCTGCAATTCGCTCCTTTTTGCGTGAGTCGTGGCCTTGGAGCGGATATGTCAGGTAAGATAACCTCTCCGGTACCATCGCAGGAAGTTCGCTGAAGCGGAGGCGCCATGCCCGCCAAGTGGTCATTTGCAATTGCCGGTTTATTGTGCCTGACCTCGGCAATGTTTATTGCCGATCGAGCTGCGCCTCAATCCGCGCCATCCTCGCCGCCCGCGCAGCAGCCGGGCTCCTCGCAGTCAGGCTACGTGTTGAAGGTCACTACGCGGCTCGTGACGCTCGACGTCACTGCCACGGATCCCCATGGAGATCCGGTGCGCGACCTCAAGCCGGAGGATCTGCAGATTTTTGAGGAGCACAAAGCGCAGCAAAAGATCGAGCACTTTGAATATTTTGAAAAGATGAAGGCCGCGGGCCCCGCTGATGAATCCGCCGCTATTCGCGGGCGCGCGAATCTGTTATCAAATCAATTACCGCTCGCACAATTAAAGATTCCGCCAACAGTGTTGCTGGTGGATAGCCTGAACACGCAGACAGCCAGCCAGCAGCAAGGCCATGCTCACATGCTCCAGCTGTTGAGGACGCTTCCGCAGGACACTCCGATCGCGGTTTTTCTTCTCGGAAGTTCGTTGAAAATCCTGCAGGGCTTTACCAGTGACGGAAGACTTTTGCGCGCTGCCCTGGATCAGGCCGTGTCGGGAACCACGACCATGAAGTACCCGCGCGACGACCCCGACAGCGCCTCCAACGACTTCCTGAAGAACACTGGCGGCATCGGCGTGGGCCTTGGGATAGCCCCGGCCCTCGGCGAGTTGCAGGATTATGAGAAGGAAGAGTACGCCATGACTTTCGATCTCCGCGCGAAGGAAACTCTCGGAGCCCTAGCCCAAATCGGCCAATACCTCAGCGGCATCCCCGGCCGCAAGAATTTGATCTGGGTTTCGGAATCCTTTCCGATTTCCATCGCCCCCGACCCGGACACAGGCAACAATTCGTTTGCAGGCATCCGGGATTTCACCGATCAAGTCAAAACGGTTGCCAACTCCCTCACGGATGCCCAGGTGGCCGTATACCCCATGGACGTTCTCGGGCTCCAGGCCAATCAGGCCTTATCGGCTTCCCAGAATATAAACATGCCCCAGAGGATGATGACCGGGCCCAAGGTGGCCGCCCGCCTGAACCACGAAGACGCAGAACGATTGCAAGATCAAGGGACCATGGATGAGCTCGCCCAGGACACCGGGGGCAAGGCTTGTAAGAACAGCAATGACCTGGCTGGGTGCGTTATGACGGCCCTGAAAGACAGTTCCTCTTACTACGAATTGTCGTTCTACCCGCAAAACGTAAATTGGGACGGCAGGTTTCACAAAATTTTGGTGAAGACTTCGCGGCCAGGAGTAAAACTCACCTATCGCCGGGGTTACTATGCGTTGGATGCGGCGTCGCTCGCGAAAAAACAGCAGCCGGAGGATCGTCTGCGCCAGGCTTGCGCCGACCTTTTGCCCTCGACGGCCATCCCGATGACCGTGCAACCTCTTCCTCCCAATCCATCCGAAAATCCGCAAGGCGGCCTGCAATATATGCTCATGATTTCGGCGGCGGGGCTGACTTCCGCCCAAGTGGGCGACATGTACAGCTTGAATGTGCGGATGGCGGACTGCGAGTTTGGTCAAAAGGATACGATTTTTAAATTCAATGAGAAAGAGTTGACAAAGACAGTCTCTGCAGAAGTATTCCGAAGCTGGCAGTCCGCCGGCATTCCCGACCACATTGTCTTTAAGTCGGCCGCAGACACCCGGAGAGTCCGCTTCGTGGTTCTCGATGTCTCCTCCGGTCTGACCGGCGCCATTGACGTCCCTGTGAACCCTTCGGAAATTGCGAAGTCCGCGCCGCCTGTCCCGCCACCGGCCCCCATCGTGACGACTCCCTACGTGGAATTGCCGGACAAAGTAAAGCCGCCTTCGCCGCCCAAGGTTGTGGAGTCCTTGACGTTCCATTTGAAATCCGGCGCATCCGGAACCCTCGATTGGGGGGGCGATAGCCTGCTCTATCGTCCGGCGGGAGACATGCCCCTGGACCAGTCCGCCAGCGGCTTTTCCGGCTACGCTTTCGGCGGCCGCTTTCATTGCCAGGATGGGCATTTTGTTCCCGTGGACCCGGCGGATGGCGAACCCGCCCTGCGCTTCACCTTTCACAATCACAGCGGCAAAATGGTCGTCGTGGACCTGAAGGGCGAGCAGCCCGTCTATCTGGGCGATCTCCCCGTCGATCCCACCGCGCAATCGTTTTTCGATCGAGTGTGGAAGACGGGCCACTGCCAGGAGCAGTAAAGTTCATCGCTGCTTGAAAATCACCGTGATTGTTCTGATCTTTAGGAGGTCGGGGCTTCAGCCCCGACGTTCGGTCGTCCGCATTGATGGGCTTTAGAGTCTGTGTGACAACTCGATATCGGACAGGTCAGCGGCTAAAGCCGCGATGATTCTGAACACTTTGCGGCACGGCTGAAGCCGTGCCCTACAAAGATTTAGAAGTGGCCACACGGACTCTTTAGCCCCTGAAGCTTCAGGGCCTAAAGGCCTTGATCACGCTTCGATAGGTGTCCGACCTAAAGGTCGGACCTCCTCAATTGCATATCAATATTCGATTGGGGGAGAAAGCTAGAAACTTGGACTGCGCCGTCGGCAACGTGCATTTTGAGTGGACAAGGGAGTGGGCTAGAATCGCCGCTTATGGCCTCCGAAGCAGAGATTCGTCTGGGCACGTCGGCGTTCACCGCGGCTGGCTGGGAAGGCGCGTTCTATCCCGCAGGGATGAAACCTGCCGACTATCTGAGCTACTACGCCACAAAATTCGATACCGTGGAATTGGACAACACATTCTACCGCACGCCTGCGATTTCCACCGTGAAGGGCTGGTACGCGAAAACTCCGCCGGGATTTATGTTTGCGGCAAAAGTTCCGCAGATCATCACGCACGAAAAAGCGCTGGTGGATTGCGACGAGGATTTTCGCGATTTTCTGAAGGCCATGGACTGCCTCGGCGAAAAACTGGGGCCCTTGCTGTTTCAGTTTGGATATTTCAACAAGAAGGCGTTTGCGGGCGTGAACGAATTCCTCGCGCGTCTCGTGCCGTTTGTAAGAAAAATTCCCAAGGGATATCGATTTGCATTGGAAATCCGCAAAAAAATTGGCTGGTGCCCGCATTCGTTGAAGCGCTAAGGGAACGCCATGTTGCGCTCGCGCTCGTGGACCATGCGTGGATGCCGCATCCCAAGCAGCTATTCGATCGCTTTGACCCGATTACCGCGGATTTTGCCTATGTGCGGTGGCTCGGCGACCGCAAGGGCATCGAGGAAAAAACGAAAACGTGGGACAAGATCATCGTGAACCGGACAGCCGACCTGGGCGAGTGGGTCGAGGTATTGAAGAAAGTTCACGAGCGGAAAATTCAGATTCTGGCGTTCGCCAACAACCATTACGCGGGTTACGGCCCCGGCACAATCGAAGAGTTTCGAGGGCTGTGGCGGGGCGCAAGCCGGTGAGAGATATTGTTCAGCGAATGGGATTCCGCGGATGCGCTGTGGAATGCAGGATTTTGTAGCGCCGGCGCTACACAGCCATGCGTGACACGGTCATTTCACTATTGGGTTGCAAGATTCTAATTCCCTCGTGAGGAGTTCAGATTAATGCGATAAGGCGGATTCTTCCACGATCCCGGCTCGCGTCTGCTCCGCCGGCAAATTGCTCCGCAGCCGCAGGCTCAGGAAAGTTGCCGCCGCGGCGCACAGAGCCGGAATCGATCCGGCCAGAAAAATTTCGCGCGGACTCCAATCCAGCTTCAACATCACGCCGCCCAGCATGGGGCCCACAATCGAACCGATGCGTCCGACGCCGAGGCACCAGCCGATTCCCGTGGAGCGGATCGAGGTCGGATAGAACGTGGCAGCGACCGCGGACAGGCCTCCCTGCGCACCTTGCACCGCGAAACCCAGAACGAACGTGATCGCCATCGTGAGCGGAAACGAATTCGAGTATGCCAGCGAAATGATGAGCAGCGTGGTGCAGAGGAACTCCGTCAGCAAAACCGTGAACGCGCCCCAGCGATTCATCAGGTTCCCCTCGACGAAGGATCCGGCAATCCCTGCGACGCTGAACAACATGATCGCCGTGGCGCCCGCGGAAACGGGTTTGCCGGTCTGGCGAAGCAGTGCCGGCAGCCAGAACACGACGAAATACAACATCAAAAGATTCATGAAAAAGGGAATCCAAAGCAGGATCGTTCCGGCCGCGCGGCCTTCCGTGAACAAGCTGATGACTGGAGCGTTTCTGCGCTGATCCTGATGCTGGGAGCGGGACACGGCCGCTTGGCCGAGTTCGGGCGAAATGCGCGCCAGAATTTTTGAGATTTTCCGCTGCTCCGCTCCGGAAACTTCCAGGAAGCGCACCGATTCGGGCAGGATCGCGATCAGCAGCAGCGCCAGCGTGAGCGGCAAGACTCCTCCCGCGTAGAAGACCGATTGCCAGCCCCAGCGCGGAAGCATCACCGCGCTCACCCGAGTTGCCAGGACGGCCCCGGTCGGCATCCCGCAGAACATGATGCTCACGATGACGGCCAGCAGGCGTTTCGGCGCGTATTCAGACATCAGCGCCACGGAATTGGATAGCGCGCCGCCGAGTCCGAGTCCAGTCAGGAACCGGCAGGCCAGCAACTGGTCAAACGTAGTGCAACGGGGCGTGAACATCGCGAACATGCCAAAGATCAACGTGCAAGCAACGATCGGCCATTTCCGGCCCCAGCGGTCGGCGATTGGGCCGGACAGCATGGAAGAGATCATCAAACCGATCAGCGCGGCAACGAATATGGGGCCGAAGGTTTTGATCGGGATGTGCAGGGTATCGGCCATGGAGGGCGCGAGGAAACCGATACTCTGCGTGTCAAAGCCGTCGAGCACGATGACCATGCCGCACAAGGCCATGGTCCAGATTTGATAGCGGCTCATGGGCCGCCGGTCGATAATTTCGCTGACAGTCGGAGCGCGCTCCATGCCATCTCCCGGGACTGAGTGGCACAGGCTTCAGCCTGTGGGGTTTGTCCTTGCATGGCCCCAACCCACGGGCTGAAGCCTGCGCCACTAAAAACACCCAATGCGGCA
The DNA here is from genome assembly GCA_963813185.1 of uncultured Acidobacteriota bacterium. Classification (GTDB taxonomy): domain Bacteria; phylum Acidobacteriota; class Terriglobia; order Acidiferrales; family UBA7541; genus Palsa-360. Next base: position 954,613 of record CAWEYA010000008.1, on the reverse strand, counting down.
AAAGTTGCGGTCTAGAGCGAACAGTTGAATTTCCCGCGCGAATCCCCTGCATGACAACGCGACAATTTCTAGGGAACGATAGCCACAGCTTCCCGCATCATCCCGAAATTGGCGCTCCCCGGATCCAGCGCGAGCACTTGCAATTCCAGCGGTCCCGGCGCGGTGACCGGCACGTCCACATGAAACGTGTTCTGCGCCCCTGCATACGTCATCGGGATTTCCGATTCCACTTTGCCCTCCCGCAGTAGCCGCGCGACCACATGAATCTTGTTGGCGTCCCACAGGCCGTCCGGCTCCGTCGGGCACCCACAGGCCATCGTAACCGTGGCGCGAACTTCAAAAGGCGATCCTGCCTTGACCTTGGCATCTTGCAGCGGCGCCAGCGCAGTCACGATGAAGCCGTGAATCTCCAGCAAAATCCCTTCGCCCAGCACATCTTCGCCCGGCACGAGGAGAAGTGTCTTCGACGAACGTTGCGTTGCCTGCGCATTGCCGAGCGGCCCCTCCGCCGATATCTCCACGACGGTTGGCTTATCCAGGTGCAGCACGGCGAGGTACCCGGATGCGTCCCCGGCGCTGAACACCGTCATTCCCCTCGTGTGCGGCTTTTTCATGATCACGTCCGTATCGCCCGTCCCGCCTTGCTGAATCCCTTGCGCCAGAATTTCGCCGGTTGCGGCATCCTTGACTGTAATTCGCGCGCCGCCCACGTGAGTTCCAATGACTTTGGCGTCGCGGGCGATCGCGCGAATCATCACTTTGGTTTCTTTGCCGCCGGTTTGAGCAAAAAGCGGGGAAACGAGGATCAGAATGGCAAACCCAATCGCACTGAACGAGCCTCGAATTTTCATCAGCGTCCTCCGTTGACTGGACAAAACATATCACATTTCCGGGTCGATCGAAGGCGGCTGCTCGAGGAGTCGCACCCCGCGTCATACGGTGGACGATGCCGGATATTCAAGCGTATGATTCATGCCAGCCGAAAATCGGACGGTCGCTTTTGTGCCGGTGCGACCAAAGGAGAAAAATCCATGAGCGAATTTTCACGCCGAACCTTGTTGGGCGGAGCCGTCGCCGCGGCTGCCACAACGATGTGGAACGAACCGGTGCGCGCCCAATACGTGTGGCAAAAACCCGATTGGCAGGCCGCCGAGTTCGACGCGTTGACGCATTCACCTAAGCGAATCAAGCAGGCGATCCACGGCTTTGGCATCAACGATGGCAGGTTCCTGAAGAACGCCAAGAACTCTCTCAACGGCCTTCGGTTCGGGGCCGGCGTCCCCGCCGACCAGATCCAAATTGTCTGCGCGCTCAACGGGCCGGCCAACATGGTGAATTACACCGACTACGTCTGGCAGAAGTACCGCATCGGCGAATGGGCGAAGGAGAACGATCCCAAGACCGGGGAGCCCGCCGTGCGCAACTTTTATTATCCGAGCAAGGCCGGCCCGTCCCTGAAGTACACCTCCGACGATCCCAGCAACCCGGATTCCGCAGCACAGGACTTCAGCGTTCAGGGCTTGCAGGCGCGGGGCGTGAAGTTTTTGAGTTGCCACTCTTCCATTGAAGAGGCGGCGCGCGCGCTCATCAAGATGAAAAATTTGACTGCGCCGCCGGAGGAAGTCGTGAAGGACATCCAGGCCCATATCCAGCCAGGCGTCCTCCTCGTTCCGGCATTAGCGTCGGCGCTCGCTCTGCTGCAGGGCGACGGACACTACAGTTACATGACCGCGGGATAGCCAAAACGACGAGATTTTGTTTGCCGGCGCCTCGATTCCCGAGGACGCTGCCTGAAAAATTATCCAGTACCTCGGATCGCACTACACTCCGGAAACGCGAAAGCGGTAGAATAAAGGCTATGGGATCGCCATTTCACCGGGCCTGGGGAGGATGTTCATGACTCGAGTGATCTCCATGCGATGCGGCTTGATCATCGCTTTGGCTTTTTCCGCCCTCATTTTATTTTCGTCAAGCTCGATCAGCTTTGGCGCGCCGCGGACCCCGCAGGCTCCTGACTACTCAAAGGCCTGGGTCGCGCCGGACCCTGCGACGATCCCAGCCGGGCCGCTGGGCGACAGCATTCGCCTGGGCCTGCACGTTTTCAATGAGACGCCGAAGTATGCGGAGCGCTACGTCGGCAACAAGATGAGCTGCGCGCATTGCCATATTGATGGCGGCACAGTTTCCAAGGGCATGCCGATGGTGGGCCTGCCTGGTATGTTCCCGATGTATCGCGACCGCGAAAAAACCGTCATCACCTTCGAAGAGCGCATCCAGCAATGCTTCCAGCGCAGTGAATTTGGACATCGTCTCCCAAATGACGGTCCGGAGATGACGGGGCTAGTCGCTTACGCGCAATGGCTCTCCAAGGATCAAGTGACCGGAAAGCCGTTTCCGGGACGAGGGCTCGTCGATCTTCCTGAACTGAACGGAGACGCTGCGAAGGGGAGCCAGATCTATGCGCAACAATGCGCCCTTTGCCACGGTGTGGACGGCGCAGGAAAACCTCCCGCGATCCCGGCCCTCTGGGGTCCGGACGCGTACAGCGACGGCGCCGGCATGCATCAAATCCCCAAGATGGCTGCGTTCGTGCAGCACAACATGCCGCAAACCGATCCTGACAGCCTCACTCCGCAAGAGGCGTACGACGTCGCGACGTACGTCCATAGCAAGGCGCACGCTGTATTTAATATGAAAGACCACATGTAGTTGGCTTGCACAGTTTTATTTTCCTGTCGCATCCAAAAATTGGAGAATTATATACTTAACTTCCCCGCTCGTCAACATTTCATACATTCACTATTTGAAGAATGATATGGCCCGAGGCTAGTTATTCTCCCAGTTCCCAAACACTCACGACAAAATACTTTGTTCTGCTCTTCTGTCAGTTTACGTTTCAGCGTAACTACTTCTCCGATAAGGGGGTTCTCAGGTTGATGAAACGCCTGTCCGTAGCATTCGTGAGCCACTCGTACTGCATCCGCAATTTCTCGGATTTGTTCTGTGGTGGCCGCCAATCCAGAATCTTCCAAAGCAGTTGAAATACACTCCTGCCAGTAGTTTGAAACAGCGTTTTTCATTGATCTATCTCCTTTGCTGTCTTCATAGAGAAGTTAAGTATATAATTCCCAAAAATTGCAGTGAAGCCAGGTATTCTTGAAGACGGTCTATTCTGTGAGTGATTACTTCAGTCTGAGTTCTTGAGTTGAAAGACTCGGGAGCCGGAGTAGCCTTGCATCGTTTGTGATCAAAGTTGCCCCAAGACCTAGAGCCGTTGCAGCCACTATCGCGTCCGGCAGTTTTAGTTGGTGTTCGCGGCGCAGCCGAATGGCCACCTTTTTCACCGGATCGCTTAGACCTACTATCGTAATTTCCGATAGAAAGCTCTCAATTTTGGTCTGCGCAGCCTCGTCCAGCAGGGGGTAGGAAAGTAATTCCATCTCCGAAATTACCGAAATGAAATATTGGCAGGTCGGGAGGGGTTGCGCCAGCTTGCCGCCGAGAAGATAGAGAATCGCATTGGTGTCCAGGACGCTTTTCAAGACCATTCTTGCCGGATGCGCGACTGATATCCGAGGGGCTCCTCAGAAAGCGTAATAATCCCCTCGTAGTTGGACAAATCAGTGTTCTGTGGTTCCATGTCCTGTAAATTCAGAGAGCGTTCGATCTCCAGCCAATCGGCGTATTCGATTTGGACCGCGATCGGTCGTTCAGCCTTATCCGTCAGGATCTTCTTTTTGATTTTTCGCATATACACTTCTTTGCGCACCTAAAAAGGTGGACTGAACACAATTCCCACCCGATGAATGCGGCGACAGTGCTCAATCTGTTTATTATAACGCATCCAGGTGGAACAATCCGACTGAATCTTGCCAAGTCTAAGCCGCACTCAATGCGCCGTGCTCCCGCGGAGTAGCGTAAACCTCTGAACTCTTCTGCCGGTTTCGACCTCGCCCGTGTACAGGTTACCTTTTGAATCGGAAACGATGGCGTGCACGTGGTGGAACTGGCCCGCGCCGCGTCCGGCATGGCCTGTCGTGCCCTGGACGGAACCGTCGCTTCGCAGCAGCGTCCAGATCACATTATTTTCGCCATCGGCGACGAGCAAATATTTCTGGGCCGGGTCATGCGAAAACGCAAGATCGTAGGCCGATCCATTGCCCAGCGTCTCGGGCCGCAGAATGAATTCCTTCACGAACTTGCCTTCTTTCGTGAAGACCTGAATTCTGTCGTTCACTCGATCGCACACATACACGAAGCCGTCCTGCGAGATGTGGACTGCATGGAGCGGATTCCGGAACAGCTGGCTGGGCTTGTCTCCAGGAGAGTACGGCACAAGATCGGCATCGCTCGGCGCTTTGCCGTAGGCGCCCCACATTCGTTTGAAGGCGCCCGTTTCGGAGTCAAACACGATGACTCGCCGGTTGAGATACCCATCGGCAAAATAAATTTCGTGCGCCTTTTCGTCCACGTCCATTCCCGCCGGCCGGCCTAGAATGGTGGTGTCCGAATTATTCATGGGCGCTGCGGAAGGGTGGCCAATTTCCAAAATGAATTTTCCATCGCTCGTGAGCTTGATCGCCTGCCGGTCTTTGGCGCCGTTTCCGGTAATCCAGACGTTCCCGGCTTGATCGACGAAAATGCTATGCTCCGAACCCGGCCAGTCATAGCCGGAGCCCGGCCCGCCCCAGGACTTGAGAAGATTGCCTTCGGCATCGAACACGAGGATCGGCGGCGCGGAAACGCAGCATTCGGAAACGGGAGGAGTTTGCGCCGCGCCGAGATCATCTTTCGTGTTCGAGCCCGGACGCTGCAGCACCCAGATATGATCTTGCCGGTCGACGGCCATCCCGCCGACCTGCCCCATGATCCAATTGTTGGGCAATTGTTTTGGCCAGGAGGCGTCGACTTTGTATGCGGGAGGCGCCTGCCCCTGTGCCGCGAGGCACACACCAAGCGCAAGCATTCCAATACCGCTCGAAAATAAAAGCGTCTTCATCCATCCATTGGTGCTGGCCATGACACGCCCTCCAAATCGCAAGCCGCGATTTCCAATTCATTCCCAAGCCGACCGGGAATATACACCCGCCCGCCTCTACATAGAACGCATCAGTCCAGATTTTCCGCCGGTCCGATTTTCTCGCCAAAACACATGGCAGGCACGCCACGCCATGTGCACTGTGCGCGATGTGTTGCAGCGCCGGCGAGGCGCCGGCGCCACGAAAAACCAGCGTCCATTTCCCGGTCGTTGGCCTGCGCTCCACCGATCAGGATTGGCGTGAGAAAATCACAGCGTGATGGGCCGCAATCCACTCCAGCGTTCGAATGCTGGTATCATTTGCAGCGGTCCTGTTCAAGCGGAGATGCTTCTTAAAAAAATGTCAACGTTGGTGGTTCCGGGCGAAGCCTCAGCCTTTTGATTTAGCGAAAAGGGACGATATGAAAAAGAAGCCGAGTTTCGTTCGAATAGCAGCGGTGTGCGCAGGACTGGCCATCGCACTAGCATTCTTCTGTTCCGCTCCAATGAACGCGCAGAGCAAATATCCCAAGTTCGAAGTCGATCCTTCCTGGCCCAAGCCGTTGCCGAATCTCTGGGTGACCGGGGGCATCGGCGGCCTGTGCATTGACTCCCGGGACCATGTGTTCATCCTGAACCGGGGCGATTTGACGGACAACGACCTCGACGCCGGCCATCAGGCGCCCGTGGTGATTGAGTTCGATCCCGACGGCAACGTGGTGAATTCCTTCGGCGATCCCGACACGACGCCAAACAACCCCCACGGCTGCGCGGTGGACGCGGAGAACAACCTTTGGGTGACCGGCACGGGCGACGGCATCGTGCAGAAATACTCGCACGACGGGAGTAAACTCCTGCTCCAGATCGGCAAGCAGGGTGTGGTCGATTCTTCCGACGGCACGGCCAAAGGGAAAGCCCTGAACTCCAGCCACGCCGGGTTCTTCAAACCCGCGGGCATTGCGATCGATCCCAAGAATGGCGACATTTACGTAGCCGACGGTGAAACGCCCGGCGGCAACCACCGCATTGCGGTGTTCGATCGCGCCGGGCAGTTCCTGCGCCAATGGGATTTGCACCGCACCGAGGCGGAGACCGGCGACGCATTCGTGCCTGTGCTGCACTGCGTAGCCCTGGGCAACAACGGTTTGGTCTACGTGTGCGACAGGAGGGGCCACCGCATTCAAGTGTTCGATCAGATGGGCAACTTTCAAAAGAACATCCCGGTCGAGTTCGAACAAATGTCCAAGCTCCCGGCGGGTCCGGAGCACCATTCCGGCGCTTTAGGTTCGGCTGTGTGGGTCGGCTTTTCCCGCGATCCGGGGCAGAAGTACATGTACGTGGTCAATCAGGACAACGAGAAGATCGATATCCTCGATCGCGCCAGCGGGCAGATCCTGTCAAGTTTCGGTCGCCCGGGGCACCAGGTGGGGGAATTTACTTACGCGCATTTCCTGGCGGTGGATTCGAGGGGCAATATTTACGTCACCGAGGTGGGCACGGGCAAGCGCATTCAGAAATTCAAGATGGTGGGCGGTCGATAGCGCCCAGTAGCGCGGGCTTCAGCCTGCGGGGTTTGGTTATCACCGGGCATACGCGCCTCACAATTCAACCCCCGCAGGCTGAAGCCCGCGCTACTCACGCTACAGATGCAAAAGCTTGATGGCGTTTCCCTTCAAGATGCGCTCGCGATCCGCGGCCGGGTAATTAAACTGGTCAAGGACAAGGCTCGGATACTGCACATCCTGCGCGGCGAAAATATCCGTGCCCACGACTATGCGATCCGTCCCGACCATCGTGACGAGGAACTGGAACGCCTCCGGATAGTAGATCAGATAGTCGTAATAGAAGCGCCGCAGGTATTCCCGGAACGGGCGCGCCAGCGGGACACGCTGATCGTTGAAGTGCGAGAAGAAATGTTCGATCCTGCCGGCAAGATAGGGGAAGGCGCCTCCCGCGTGCGGCAACACAATCTCCAGCTTTGAATATTTGTCCAGTATACCGGACATCATTAACTTAGTTGCTAATACAGTGTGGTCGGTGGGCGCATCGAGCCCCGCCGCCAGATTGGGCGGCCCGGAAACTCTGTCGGCTCCGTAATTATTGGGCACCCCATCCATCTGATGAAAAATAATCGGGAGCCCCAATTCCTCGATCCGCGCGAGGACCGGCGCAAAGTTCGGATGGATGATGTAATCGTGACGCTCGATCGAGTCCGGCAGGTGGACGGCGCGCACGCCCGGCTTGCCCGCGACGCGGTTCAATTCCTTCAGCGCCAGCTGCGGATCGCGAATGGGCATCTCGACGCCCAGAACAAAGCGGTCGGGATGCTTCTGGTGCACTTCAATTCCCACATCATTGATGATCTGGGCGAGATGCGCGCCTTGTTCCGCCGACGTCCATTGCCACGGCATCGAGCCGGACAGCGTCAAGCAATGCATCAGCACGCCATGCTCGTCCATCCACTGCAACCGCTTTTCGAGATCGTAATTGAGCGGGTAGGGATTGACGAGCGGGTTGCCAAGTTCAGCCAACGCCTTGTTGTAAGGCTCTGGCGACCAGTGCGCGTGGCAGTCAATCGCGACCGGTTTTCCCACTCCAGCCTTCCCTGGCTTGGCATCCCACCAGTCCACGCCTTTCTCTTTGGTCTGCGCAGCCAGGCCGGCGGGAAGCGCGGTGATCATCGCGCCGCCGGCGCCGATTTTCAAAAAGTCTCGCCTTCCGAGAGCGGAACCCGTTACCGGTGCGTCTGAATTTTTCATCGTCCATTCTCCTGAAAGGTTCCCTTATACCACTAACGGGTGGAACTCTCAGCGCCGTTTTCAAGACGTGCGAATGGCCTGGCCGCATATACGATTTTTCCGCCGACCATGGTGAGCAGCGATTCGATGCCGCCGATCTCGGCCACTGGCACCGTCATGTAGTCCTTCGTCAGAACAGCAAGGTCGGCAAGTTTTCCCGGCTCGAGCGAACCTCGTTTGTTTTCGTCGAATGAAAACCAGGCGCTGCCGATGGTGTAGGCGCGAAGCGCGTCCTCGCGCGTCGGCGTTTGCTCCGGTCCGCGCTGCACGCCGCCCGCGTTCTTGCTGTCCACGAGCGACCATTCGAGCGCCGTGAATGGATTGTAGGAGGCCACGCGATGCGCGTCGGTCCCGGCGCCCATGTTCACGCCGAGTTCCTTGGCGTTTTCCACCGATGCGGCATTCGGACGCTGGATGGTCCAGCCTACGCCCAGCGCCTTCATTCGCCGCAAATTCTGGGGCGACGCATTTGTCAAATGAGCGACCGACCAGCGCAAATTCGTGATGGGAAATTCCCCATTCACGCGCTCATAAATGGAGAGCAGCGTGTCCGCGGTTTCGTCCTTCGGCCAATGCATCGTGACCGGAATTCCCTGCTGGGCTGCCCAGCGGACGATCTGGTAATACTTCTCCTTGTCCTCGGCAGTCGGATGGTCGTTGTTGTTCATGCCCCAGGTGACGCGTTCCCCGAGACCGTTGAATTTCAACATGTCGTCGCCAAAACCCTGCGGCAGCATTTGCGTCAAGCTCTTCAACTCTTCAAATTCCTTTCCGGAAGTCGGGCCGCACAAACTATAGGCAATCCGCAGCGTCAATTGGTGCTGCCGCCAGATCTGGAAGAGGGGCTGATAGTTTTCAGGATTGAGATTATTCCCGCCGGGATCGCCCACTCCGGTCAAGCCCAGCCGGTTCAACTCGCTGAAAAATTTCTTCGTTCCCTCGACTTGCTCATTGAAAGTCGGATGCGGAAGCTTTTCAAACAGGGCGATGGCAACATCAAAGCCGCCGCCATCTTCAATCGCTCCCGTTGGATTGCCGCTCGCGTCTCTTTCAAATTTACCCGGACGCGGCAGATCGGCCTCGCTGTTAATCCCCATGGCTTTGAAGCCCGCGGGCGTCATCACTTCCCAGTCGTAATCTTGCTGCACGTAGACAGGATTGTTCGGCGCCGCCGCCACGAGGTCCGCCTGCGTTGGCCTGCGCTTTTCTTTGAATTGCTCCGCGTGCCAGCCGCCCGCGACGATCAGCCAGGAGCCCGGCTTCTTGGCCAGCGATGCTTCATGGATCCGGCTCATGGCCTCGGCAATGGAGGCTGCGCCCACCCAGTTCACCTCGGTCGTAAACGTTTGCCCCGCTCGGATCGCGTGGATATGGGAATCGATGAAGCCGGGAATTACCGTGCGCCCCTGCAGATCGATCACTCGCGTCTTCGGCCCCGCCTGTTTTCGAGCTTCCGAGTTGCTTCCCACCGCCGTGATTTTGCCGTCGCGAATGGCCACGGCTTCGCGAGTCGAAAATTGGCGGTCGACCGTCAGGATCTTGCCGTTCACCAGAATGGTGTCGGCGTTTTGGGCCCGCGCCGGCAAGGCCGCGGCGATCGCGACGATGGCGGCAAGCGCGGCTCGGATGAATTTCGCGATGGGAGTTCTCATTTCGCCAATCCTCAAAATGATTTAGTTGAGGCGTTTCGGAGCGCCGTCTTTTTGGTACCAGTCCAGCGTCTCGCCGCTCGTATTCACCGTGACGGCGCGCACCTCGGTGAACTGATCGAATGACTCGACGCCCGTCTCGCGGCCCACGCCGCTGTCCTTGAAGCCTCCCCACGGCGATGCAGGGTCGAGCCGGTGATGGTCATTCACCCAGACCATGCCGAAAAACAGCCGGCCGGCCACGCGGTGAGCGCGGGCGACGTTGCGGGTCCAAACCGATGCGGCCAGGCCGAATCGCGTGTCATTGGCTATGCGAATCGCGTCGGCTTCGTCTTCGAACGGCATGACCACGGTCACTGGCCCGAAAACTTCCTCCTGCGCGATCTCGGAGCGAGGGTCGGCATCGCAGAGCACCGTCGGCTCGATGAAAAATCCGGCTGGCAATCTGCCGGAAGCCGCCTTGCCGCCCGTCAGCAACTTTGCGCCCGCGGCCGTGGCGCGCTCGAGCATCGCCAGAATGCGGCGCCGCGATTTTTCGGAAATCACCGGCCCCAGCTGCGTGCGCGCGTCTGCGGGATCGCCCAGACGGATCGCCGCGGCTTTCGTTCGAAAGCGTTCCAGGAACGGCGCGTACAGGGAGCGCTGAACGAGGATGCGCGAACCGCACACGCAGGTCTGCCCCGCGGCGATGAACGCGGCGAAGGCCGCGCCGTTCACGGCGCGCTCCATCTCCATGTCATCGAAAATGATCACAGCGCCCTTGCCGCCCAGCTCCAGCGTGGCCGCCGCGAAATTGCGCGCGGCCGCGGCGCCGATCGAGCGGCCGACTTCCGTGCTTCCCGTGAAGGTGACTCTTCGAACTTTTGGATGCGAGGCAAGCGCGGCCCCCGATTCGGCGCCTGCGCCGTTGACCACGTTGACGACGCCCTTGGGCACTCCGGCGCGATCCAGAAGCTCGACGAGCCGGATGGTCGTGAGCGGCGTCTGCTCGGAGGGCTTGATGACCACGCTGTTGCCCGTCGCGAGCGCCGGTGCCAGACTCTTGGAAAGGATCATCAACGGATGGTTGAAGGACGTCATGAGCGCGACAACGCCGAGCGGCACACGCTCCGTGTAACACAGGTACGAACCTTCGACCGGGATCACGTCACTGCGGCGCGTAAGGGCCAGCGCCGCAAAATAGCGGTAGAACTGCGGTAGGCGCGAGATCTGTGCCCGCGTTTCGACAATCGGGCGGCCATTGTTGAGCGTCTCTAACTTGTAGAACGCTTCCAGGTCGGCCTCGAACAAGTCGGCGAAGCGGTTGAGTACGCGGGCGCGCTCGTGGACCGGCGCCCTGCTCCATTTTCCATCGTCGAAGGCGCGCTGCGCGGCTGTCACGGCGCGGTCTACATCGCTTGCGCCGGCATCGGCCAGGCGCCCGATCACGACGCCTGTGGCCGGGTTGACGATGTCCATCGTCTTGCCGCTCGCGGCATCGGTGAATTCACCGTCGATGAAGAGCTGCGCGTCGTAGGTGATGGGCAGGACGCTCATGGATTTCGCACCCCGACAGGGAAGGGAGTGGCTGACGGCTCCACCTCGATTTCCTCGAGCCGCCGCCTTTTCGGTTCGACACCGAGCGCGAGGACAACCAAAATCTCCACGACCAGCAACCCGATCATGAAAACCAGGACGCCGCCGACGCCGTGCGATTTGAAAAGCGCGACGACCAGGAAGGAGGTAAAAATGATCGCGCCGCGCCCGAACGTGTTGCAGATTCCCGACGCACGCAGCCGCACTTCGGTCGGAAAAAGCTCCGGGATGTAGATCGCAAACAGCAGCGCCACGAGGACGTAAATCGGAACGATCAGCAGGAAGCCCGTCACCATCAATATAGCGGGATTTTGGATAAATGGATAAAAGCTTCCAATCAGAATAGTGAGCAGGGAAGCGCCGACGATCGTGGGCTTGCGTCCCCAGGAGTCGGCGGTGAACGCGCCGATCGCGGACCCGATCGGCGCACCGAGGGCCATCACCAGAGAATAATTAAACGACCTGGCGATGCTGAGCCCCTGCTGAACAAAAAACGTCGGCAGCCAGGTCACAAATCCGTAGAGCAGGCTGTTGATGACGATCAGAGAAATCGATCCCAAAATCATGCGCGGGAAAATCGTGGGGCCGAGCAGCGAAGCGAGATCCCGGGATTGTTTTACCAGGATCGAAAGCCTTGCCGGCGGCAGAGGGGAATGTTGCAGCGAAACTTCGGCTTCGATCGACTGCAGCAGGGCCTCGGCTTCTTCGGTCTTTCCGACGGATTCGAGCCAGCGAGGCGATTCCGGCAATTTTTTCCGCAAGTACCAGACGACCAGCGCGCCGAGGCCGCCCAGGACAAACATGGTGCGCCATCCGAGTCTCGGGATGATGAGTCTTCCGAGCAGCGCGGCAACCGGCAAGCCGGTGACGACGAAGACGGTCATGAAGCCCAGCCATTTGCCGCGGGATTGCGGGGGTACGAATTCCGTTAATGTCGAATAGCCAACTACATTTTCGGCCCCCAATCCAAACCCGATGAAGGACTGGATCAAGATTAAAACCAACATGGAGGGCGCAAAGGCGGCAGCGATGGATGCAAATCCGAAGATGGCCAGATTCGACTGATAAGTAAAGCGGCGCCCGAACCGGTCGCCGAGGAATCCGGTCACAAACGACCCCAGCGTCATCCCCACAAAAGTCACCGAGACAAAGTACCCATTCTGCGCGACCGTGGAGAAGCCGCTTTTGACCGTGGCGCCGAGGACGATTCCCGCAAGGTAAATATCGAAGCCGTCGAAGAACATTCCCGCGCCGATCAGCCACATGATCCGGCGATGGAACAAGGAAATCGGCAACCGGTCGAGTCGCGCTCCTGCGTTTACGGCCACGGGCGGCTCACTTCTGCCTCGAAAGCACGGCCAGGCTGCCCACCGTCAAGGCTTCCGTGGCCAAGCGGCAGTTCTGGTCAAATGAATTCTGTTGCGCCGTCTGGAAAAATTCCTTGCAGTTCCGCGCGGCGTTGGGATCGAGGCGCAGGATGCGCTCGACGATGGCATCGACGTCTGAGGCGAGGCGCCTCGCCGGGCTCACGTGCGAGACAAGGCCGATTTGCAGCGCTTGCTGCGGCGTGATGGGATCCCCAAATAGAACGAGAGGAAACGCAAAACGCGGCAGAGCGTACTCGCCCAGGTACGCCATGATCGCGGCCGGTGCAAGGCCGAATTTCATTTCGGGGAAAGCCAGGGCCGCGCTCTCGGCGACATAGACGAAATCGCACACAATCGCCAGTCCAAAACCGAAGCCGAACGCGTCGCCCTGCACTTCCGCGACGCTGATCAGCGCAGAAACACGCAAGGCGCGCTTGAATTCGATGAGGCGCGCGGATTCGTAATGGATCGCCGCAGCGTCCCGCCCCGCGCGCTCGCGCCCGGTGCAGAAAACCTTGCCGTGCGCGCGAATGCGCAAGACTCGCGCGCTAGGATGCGCTGCCTCGCGGCGAAGTTCCGCGAGCATCGCGTCAAACATCGCGCCAGTCACTTCATTTTCATGCCCGGAATTGTTCAACGTGAAATTCAGGACGTCGCCGGCCCGCTCGATCACCACGCCGGCCGGGGCATTCGCGCCGGTAAATTCAACAGGTTTAGTTGACATTCCGACACGGTACACACGGAGTGCAAGCCATGTCAACCGGCGGCAGAGGTCCGCATGGTGTGCGATCCTGGCCAGTTTTTCCTTGCAGCGCTCGATCCCTTATTCGCCGCTATGGAGTTTTACTGACAATCTTCACAAACTCATCATTCGTCCCGGCGCGCCCGTGGATGGGCACGTGCTGCGCGACGTTGAGCTTCAGCTTCAATATGTTCTGATACAGCGTGAGCATGCCGGGAGTTGGCGCGGGCGGCTGCGCTCCGGGCTGCGGCGGCGAATACAGGTCCGCGTTTACCAAGATTTTTTCTTTTGGCAGATAGGCCATCAGCATATCGGCGCTGTGATTGCCCTGGCTGTATGACGGGTCCCCTAATTCGTAGGCCATGTCCTGCACATGCATGATTTCCATCAGGCGCGCGCCGTCGGTCACCACGTATTTTCCTTCGCCGCGCGTGTCTCCGCCCACCGTGTCAATCGGAGCGGGCCGCCTGCTGATCATGTACATCGGGCTGAAGATCGCCAGGCGATCCGGCTGCAGCGTTCTCGGCGCCGGGTAGAACATGATGTCGAGGTAATACTGCTTGTTGGATTCGTGGGTCACGATGGTCGTGCCTTGCGAAAGATAAGTGCGGAGACCGCCGGCGTGATCCATATGGTGGTGCGTATTGACCAGGTACCGGATCGGCTTGTTCGGAACCAGCCGGTTTACTTCCGCGATCACCGCGAGCGACCGCGCCTCGTTCTGCGGCGCTTCGACCACCGCGACGAAATCGTTGAATTCGACGAGCACGCTGTTGTGGGATCCGCCGCCGAGGAGCCAGACGCCGTCCGCGAGCTTCTGGCTTTCCACTTTGACCGGCGGCGGCGTCGCCGCGCGCACCGCCTCGGGCACCGCCATCGGGGTCACCGCTACGTTTTCTTTCACATCCGTTATAGTAATCTCATAGTAATTATGCGCTGGATTCAGCCTGGGGTCGCCCTGGTGCACATGGATCTGCCCGGGAAACATGATGGCGCCGAAATTTTTGTATTTCGTATAGCGCATCTCGTAGTCCATGTCGCCATACATGGGATTGGGAAACCAGGTGTCCACCAGCTCGACCAGATTCTGGTCGTTGATCGTTCCATTGAACTTGTATTTTCCCATGGTGAAGGAGACGATCGTCACCTTTCTGCCAAACTGCGAGAGGCCGATGTCCGATGCTCCTATAATGGGCAACGAGATCGCAGTCGCATCGGTTGCCGCCAGCGCCGCTTTCAAAAACCCGTGCGGGGTCAGCACAATCTCCATTTGCCGCAGGTCGGAGTACGGCACGCCGTCCAGGTACATCCGCGTGAGCGGCACCGGCACTTCCCCCTGCATGTCCCAGGCGTAGTTGCCGCTCAGTATGGACGTGACATGTTGCTCCGGCATCGGAGTTCTGCCGAGCAGCGGATACTTCCCCTGCCTGCGGGTGTAATCCTCGCGCGACCATTTCGCGTCGTAGTCGATCACGCGCGTGTAGTCCGAAACTTCATAGTGCGGCCAGTCCTCGGCAAGCCCGTAGGTCTGGCCGATTTGGGAGAACCAGCCGCTCGCCGAGTATTGAATCGACTTCAGGTTGGCAAGGCCCATGGCCTTTGCAGATGCCTCCAAGGCTTTCCGGGCATCCACCGTCTGCGCGGAAGCGCTTCCCGCGAACAGGAGGAACATTCCCACGAGAATGCAGAGTTTTCGCGCCATACGTTTTCCTCGCTCTCAGAAAATCAACTTAAGAACCAAAGTCTTGGATTTCTATTTTGAGATCTCGAATGGGCACCCTTATACACCCGGGGCCCCTCCGGCTGAACCAAATTGTTCTTCGTCAGTCAATTTCGAGTTTGCGAGACCGTTAGTCCGCTACAAGGCAAGCGTAAGCAGGGACGCCTTCGCATCCTCGCGCGTTGGACGATTTTCGAAGGTCCATTTTCACCTACCTCGCCACCGGCCATTCTTGAAGAAGCTGGCAAGGCCGCCTCTTTTTGGGTTCGAAAAGGTACAGAGCTTCCCGAGTTCTATGGCAGGTTCCCGGTCTGCGCGATCGTAAGTAATAGCTAGACCTCGGCGCTGGAATTGCATCGCATACAGCGTGGGAGCGCGATGCGCTGAGGGTGCAGCGACTCCTGATCGACCGCCGTAGATGACCGCTCGTATTAGTAGCCCGCACTATTCGGTTTTTCTTCCGCTGGGCTTTGGCCACTCGTGTCCGAAGTATGCTCAAACGATGTTAGGAGCAGGCGCGCTAAACCGAATCGCCCTTTGCAATATCTATGGTATATATCAAAGCAATCTCCCCGGTTTACTCGTATAGTACCAACGACGAAGAGTGGCTTCCCCTGGTACCGTGTGTGGAGGCTCCCATGAGTAGCAGAAAAGCACCACGTTCCTTGGATCGCAAGCGGCAACGTGCATCGCGCTCAACGAAAAATGTCACTTTTACACGCGCTCCCTATGACTTGGCCTCTCTTATCAGGGGGCTTTACCATCGGGTGGCTCGTCAGCTTGATTTGGACCCCTCGTACATCAGCCGCGTCGCTCGCAGGGAACGCCGGTCGAAGATCATTGAAGACGCGTTGAGGCGCGAGCTCAGCAAGATCGTGGAGAATATCAGCAAGCGGCGCGGCCGCGTTGCGCGGAAGGCCGCCCACAAAAAGGGCCATAGAAAAGCGACCAAAAAGGCGGGGAGAAAGCGAAAGTGAACCAACGTTCATCGAGCCAATCGCTGGGTCTCTGCTTTCTTGTGTCGCGGCTGTGACTCACTCACGGCCGCGGTGTTTCCACTTCCGTTCCGTGCAAATGAGGCAGCCCTCATCCTCGGACATCTCGGGGAACTCCTTAGCAATTTCGCAATTCTTCTGAATCAGGGGATCCCCGATATACAGCAATATAGTTTCCCTTATCCAGGAATTGCACGATGGCCTTTGATTTTCCGTTTCAACCACAATATACTAAGTAAATAGTTATATAGTACAGTGTTCGCGGGCTGACTCATTGAGGCTGTTCTGGAAGACTCGCGGCGAGGATCGGGCGCACATTGAGTAGTCTTCCTCGCCAGGCTGCGGCTGGTCAAGAAAGGGAAGCGCCAAAGTAAACGAAGGGCCCTTAATTTGAAGCGACGCTCCAAGAATCGCGGCAAGCGAAAGAAGAAGGAGATTTCTCTCAATCGCCTCTTCCAATACATTATGGGAAGGAAGATGAACAAATCTGAGCGGAGCTATTTCGGCTTGAAGATCGCGCGGCGCAATCCGAAGAAGAAAAAGCAGCCCTCACATCCCGCAGTCCACCTGAAAATCAGAGCACGAAGCTTTCAGACAGCATCCTCGCTACGTGAACGATATCCCAAAAGTTGAAAAGCGCCGCGCCTAGACTATTGTGCGCCACCTTTGGATTCATAGAGGCCCAGAATCGCAGCTCCCGGCGGAAGGGCCTGCGCTTTGCTGCCGGCGGAGCCGACGAGCCAGCGGCGGCTCGAGCCGCAGGCCTTCTCGGAATTTGACTCCAAGACAATCGCGCCGTTCGCCATGGTGCCGATGACCTCCAACGTCTGGATGCAGCCTGGCGGTGCAACGCGCTTGAACAGCGCCTGGAGGTCAACGATCGGCGCCTGGGCGTCGCCCGCATGGTAGTCGAAGAGGAACGTCGTTGAATACTTGCCGCCTTCGGCGAGAATTCCGAGCACGCGCTTGCCGTCCTGCGAGAAACCAGCGAGACGCAGCGACAAAGTTCGCCCGTAATCGCCATCCGAAGCGAGGAAATCGATCTCCACCGGAGCGTTGCCAGTGGCGGGAGTGACCACAAGCTTGTAGTCCGCCATGCAGTCATGAGAGTTCTTGCCGTGATCGTCAGCCGTGGAAACCTTGAGCACCGCGGTGGCGCCGCGCGGTCCGCGTACCTCCTGGGTCTCTGTGGCGGCGATGTTGGCGCCCGTGTCGACACATTCCATGGATGCCTGTTGTGAATGCAGGAGTGACGCAGCGAGCAGGATCAGCGGCAGCATGCAGGAAACCCTTCCGAAAAAGTTGAAGGTGGAGGCATTGCTTTGCCACCTCCCTGCACATTTTAAGTATACCTGATTCCCTTGCACGCATCGAAAGGTGCCGTTGAGGGCCGGAGAGGACCAGATGATTTTGCATGAAAACGCGTCCTGCAAATCCTCGACGGCGTGGCATGCTCAAACTTCAACCTCCGAAGCCTGGTTTTTTTGAGCGCGGGTGCTGTCGCTGAATAGGTAGCGGAGGAGTCCGGGTAGCACAGGCACTCTTGGTGTGCGGTTTTGTGAGCCGACTGAGAAGGCTACCGACGTAGCGACGATCGCAAAAACCGCACAGGCAAGAGTGCCTGTGCTACTTGAACCGCCGCGCAAATTTCGGCATGACCTGCCGTGGGGTGGATTGAAAAAACGTACCCGCGACTTATGCTTTCAGGCGCGGAAACAACCGTTCGGCGTTGCCGCGATTGATGGCCTTCCAATCGTCTTCCGAAAAGCCGGCGTACTGGACGAGCCATTCGTCGGTCAATTCGTAATTCCGGATGGGCGCGTCGCTGCCGTACAGGATCTGCGAGACTGGCACGATGTCTTTCAGGGCGTCGAGGGCGGGAGCGCGGCCCGCGTGCGCGGTGTCGAAATAAAGCTTCTTGAATTCATAGTCCACGCCGTGCGGCACTTTGTCGGCGCGATTCTTGGGAAAATCATCGATGATGCGCGCCGCGAGCACCGGAAACGCTCCGCCGGAGTGCGAAAAGATAAAACGGATATTCGGATTTTTCGCCAAAGTTCCGTCATAGAGAAGGCTGTCAATGGCGCGCGCCGTGTCAATGTCATATTCGATGATCCCGGACTGTCCTGGAAGACCGCGGCAGCAGGAGGCACGCGCGGGATGGACAAAAACCACCGCGTTGCGGCGGTTCAATTCTTCGTAGACCGGCGCAAAGGAAGGATCGCCCAGCCACTTGTCCATGTAGCTGGTCCACAGAGCGATGCCGTCCGCTTTCAACACGTCCAGCGCATATGCGATTTCTTTCAGGCTGCCATCCGTGTCGGGCAAGGGCAGCGCCGCGAAGTTTCCGAATCGGCCGGGATAATCCTTGACCATCTGCGCGCCATATTCGTTGTTCTGCCGGGCCAGGCTGCGTCCTTTTTCGCTGCGATCGCTCATGGAATCCATCACCAGGCGCTGGACGGGCGACACGAAGGCCGTGGCGATTCCGTGTTTGTCCATCATGTCAATGGATACGGCGGGAGTCCAAGGCCTGGGTTTGAATCCGTCGGAGCGCATTTGTTCTTCCATGCCCTTGATGTAAAACGGCGGAAACAAGTGGTGGTGCACATCAATCCGGCCGGGCAGCGCGCGGACGGATGGCGATGTGACCTGCGCGAACAACCCTTTGCCAGCGCCGCTCCCAGGAAGAATTGCGCCCGCTCCGGCGATGGCCAACGCCTTCAGGATTTTCCTGCGCGAGGCGCTCGAATCGAAGAGTTTTCCATTTGGGTTGCCTAAATCTGCGGGCGTTTCGAAGTTTCCGGAAGCGCGATTGGCCATGCTCATTTCCTCCCAGTTTCAATAGAGCAGTATGTTTCTTCGCGGCGCAACATAGCACGTTTCCGGGGCGTGTGTCAGCGGCCCGCGCGGGAATTAGCGCGGCTCGGAAGACGGCGGGACGATGCTCTTGATCCGCATGTAAGTGACGAGGTTGCCGTAGTGTTCGTTGTTGTGCGCGAGATTCGAGATCAGCCGGCTGATTCGCAACACCGGTACTTTCGTTCCGTCATCCCTCGTGCCTTGCACCAGGTCCATGGAATTGGCATCCGTAAGCATGGCATACGCGCCATCGCAGTAAGTCAATGCGCTGTTCAGGGCCTTTATGAGGTCGGGTTTTGCGGTGACCTTTTCAAAATCCGTTTCTTCCATGGGATTCTTTTCACCCTTGGCATCCGAACACCAGCGGAAATTAAAGTTGGCCAAGTGTCCAATCAGCTGTCCGAACGTGCGGACCTCCGGCTGCGCGCCGGGACGCAGGCCGTAAAACTGCTCGGGCATCTTCTCCGCGGTGCGGGCGATGAATTTCCGATTCACGCCATAGGAATTGCGCAGCCAGGCGGAAAGGTCTTTAGGCGGAGCCTGCTGGCCCGTCTGCGCCGCCAATGGAAATGCCAGAAGGAATCCCAGAAGCGCGCTGAGGAAAATCTTCGCCATAAAATTGCCCCCAAGTTGGTTCGAGCGCAGTGCCGTGAAGCGTACAGGATGCAAGCGTGCAGCGGGAATCGCCGGCAAGCCTGGCCCCGGATTGCGACGCCGATTTCTTAAATCGACGCAAATTATACCGCCCGCGGCCTCCGCAAACAATTTGCGCGCGCCAGAACATAAGCGCTCCACTTGCTGTCCGCTTTGAAAGATTCGGAATTTCAGAGCAAAAAGTGGAACGGCGCTAGAACCTCGTGACCGTGTCGTCCGGATCCTTGGAGGGGAATTCGCTCATCATTACTTCTTCTTCGCGCATGAAGGGACGATGTTCGCAAAGGGCCAGGAATTTGACGAGTGCTTCCCGATACTCGGGGGTCTCGCTGTCCTGTAGTGCTTCCAGCGAGGTCCACATGGAAAGTACGGTTACTTCTAATCTTTCTCCTGGGCCGCTTCGCAGCGCAAGCATGCCGCAAAATCCACGATGTCGTTGCAGGATCGGCAAAATGCCATTGGTAAAAGCTAAAAAATCGTCCATTTTTCCGGGGAGGATAGTAACCCTCCAGACCCTCGCGAACATATGCACCTCCGGTTGGGTCCTGGCGATGGATGGGGTGGCCAATGTTACCTTCCGTTCCAGCTGATGTAAATCGAGAGGCTGATTCTTAGCCGAAGAAAATCACGAACTCGATCGCTTGCGTTCACCTGTCAATACGCTCGTGTGACTCGAGTAAATCCTGGGGCGGGTGAAATCCATCTGCAATTTCCGCCTTGAGCTGCCCCCATCGTCCGGAAGACTAGTCCTCCTGCCCCGCCGTGTCAACCGCAGGACGCGCCGGCCGCTCTGCGTTCCGGCGAGCGCGAGGCGACTTTCTAACGAGCCGGGGGATTTACGGTTTTTAAGTTTGCGCCGGCCAAATGCGCCGTGGCTGCCAGAGTCGTCTGCGCCGCGTTCAAGCCAAGGCGAAAATCCTTGTCGTTGTAGGTCGCATAGAGGTCGGTGGGCTGATGCCACTGCGGGTCCCAGCCGTTGCCGATCTGGGTGCCGCGCTCGTTTTCCCGCACGCTGATTGCGGCCACTTCGTTCATGAAAGACGATGAATCGGTATTGGTCATGTGGCTGCCGATGGTTGCCGGATAATCCGTTGCGTATTTTTCATCGGCTTGCTCGAGCGTCCAGGCCAGAGCTTGCGACTGGACCGCGAATTTCGAATTCAACTGGAATTCAACATTGAAATCTGCTTCGGGGCGCTGCTCCTTGCTCAGCGTGCCATCCTCGTGGGGCATGCCATGATCGAACAGCATCATGTCGTGCTGAATCATTCCCAGCCATTTCGGCTCAGGATACCGGCCTGATCCCGGCGGAATTTCTTTGCCTTGAAGGTCCTTGCGCTGCTCGACATAGGCGGCACTGCCGTTAAGTCCTGTTTCCTCATTGTTCCAAAAAATAAAACGAATCGAACGATCGGTCTGCACGTCCGGGCCGGACAAAATGCGGGCCAGCTCCATCACCAGCGCGGTGCCCGATCCATCGTCGTTGGCGGCCTCGCCCCAGCCGATGCCGTCAAAGTGGGCGGCCAGGATGTACATTTCGTCGGGGTGCGTGACGCCGGCTTTGGTGCAATAGATTTCTTCCCGTGGTCCGGGTATTGGCGGCTGGGAATTGAGTTGGCGGAGCTTCGGATCCGGTTGGGCGTTCGGATCATTGTTCACTCCGGTGGGAACGCGCAGGCCCCTCGGCCGTCCTCCCCCGACGGCAATGGCCGTGGGCGGCGTAGGCGTGCCCGGCCCTCCCGCGGTATTCGCCATGGTGTTGCGCGTATCGGGAGAGGGAAGCTGGTAGTCGTACTTGAGGCGCTCGATATTTGCGCAACCGTAACTTTTGAGTTGGGCTTCGATCCAGTCAAGGGCCCTACGATTGCGATCGGTCCCCTGCTTTCGATCGCCGAACTGCGTCAGCCCTTTGATCATGGCCTTATACCGTTCCAGGTCGAGCCGATCCACGAGAATTTTTGCTGGATCGGCAACCGTTTCCGCCGGGCTCTGCGCTGCGGCCGCGGGGCCGGGACGGACAGATGCCTGCGGAATAAGGCCGATCGCGACGGCGCAAGTCGCGGCAATCATCAGTTTCGATCGCATCTCTTTTCTTCCCTCCGCCCCAGGAGGGCGTCCCGCACTGTCTAAATTTCGCTCCCTCGACAACGTCGCAGCGAAAAAGACACGAACAGAAGACCAGCGATTGCAGGAATCCAATTAACGAACGGCTTGTTCCACCTCCGCCGCCGCGGCAATGATCAGCGCGCTCTCGTTGTTGAGGACGGTCGCGACGCGCTGGATTTCCGAATCGGCCTCGGCCCAACGATTTTCTTCGATGGCCTCTCGAATACCGGGCAGCGTCTTGACGCCGTAGCCGGAATACACACCGGGCGCGTAAATCATATGTTTGTACCAGGGGCGGCGCAGAACACCTTCCGGCGTGGTCAGGCGGCGTTCGCTGGCCATCAGTTTCTGATTCAGATCTTGCAGCGTGGCGGCGGAAAGGCCGGCGGGCCACGCCTTCTGGATCGCCGCACGATAGCGTTCCGCGCTGTGCGTGAGTGTATCGGCGGCGTTGTCGAGCGGGGCGAAATTCAGGAAGGGGGGAACGTCCTCGTGGCGCGGAGGGACCTTGGGACGGCGAGGGTCATCGGTGGCGGTGAACAGGCCTTCCTCGATTTCCTTGTTTCGCTCGATGATTTCTCCCCTCTTGTCGTCCGCCAGCTTTTTCAGCTGCTTCTGATAGAGGTGAATGGTGTCGGCGAGGTCCGTGAATTCAAAAGGAAGCAGATCGGCATTGGCCAGTCGCAGGACGGCCGTGCCGCCGGTCTGCGAAAGCGCGCGCCCGTAGACAAAGTCGGTGTCGGAGAAGTGCGTGTACCAGTAGAAATCGTCGTAGGCAGAATGGTAAATACCTGCATCGCCCTCGCCCCCGTATCTCAGATCCATGGAAGCGACGCCGATGTGATCGAGGAACGCGGTGTAGTCGGAACCTGAGCCCAGCGCTTCAATGCGCAGATCGGCGCGCTGCCGCAATTCCTTGCGATCATCCTCCGTTCTGGCTTGCTCGATCCGGCGCAATTTGGAGCGATTCCAAATGGCAAGTTTCGTTTCCGGATCCTGTATGTCGCGAGCGATGTCATTCACCAGGTGCTCCAGCGTGTGGGAACCTTCCACTTGGAGATATCCGCGCCCGGTGGCGTCGCTGTTGATGTAAGCCACGGCATGTTGCGCGAGCTCCTTGTCGTGCGCCTCGACCCACTCGGTCGAGCCGAGCAGCATGGGCTCCTCGCCATCCCAGGCGCAATAAATAATGGTGCGCTTGGGGCGCCATCCCTGCTTCACCAATTCTCCGAGCGCGCGCGCCTCTTCCAGTAGGGCCACTTGGCCCGACGTCGGGTCTTGTGCGCCGTTTACCCAGGCGTCGTGGTGATTGCCGCGAATCACCCATTCCTCAGGGAACTGCGCTCCCGGAATTCGCGCGATCACGTCGTAGATTTCCTTCATGTCCCAATTAAAATTCACCTTGAGATGAACTTTCGTTTTCCCGGGGCCCACGTGATAAGTGATCGGCAGGCCGCCGCGCCATTCCTTGGGCGCCATCGGTCCCTCGAGGGCAGCCAGCAGCGGCTGCGCGTCGCCGTAGGAGATGGGCAGGTCGGGAATCTTGGTGAGACTGGGCGCATCCTTGATCGCCAGACGCTTGGCCTCGGGAGTGGCGCCTACGCCCGGAGTCAAGGGGTCGCCCGGGCTGGAAGACGGAAAATCCATGACGCTGCCGCGCTGCACGCCGTCGGAAGGTCGCATGGGACCTTGCGGGAAAACATTGTCCACGGCATAGCCGTCGTCAGCGGGATCGGAATAGATCAGGCAGCCAATCGCGCCGTGCTCCGCGGCGACCTTGGGCTTGATCCCGCGCCAGGAATTGCCGTACTTGGCAATGACGATGGCGCCCTTTACGGAAATTCCCAGCCGGTCCAGTTCCTCGTAGTCCTTGGGCAGGCCGTAGTTGACGAAAACCAGCGGCGCCGTCACGTCTCCATCAATCGAGTACGCGTTGTAACTTGGCAGCTGCTCGCTCTGCTGGCTGCTGGTGGGATCCACGGGGAGCGGCGGCTCCTGCAATTTTGCCGTGAAGTGCGTGGGCGCGACCATCTCGAGCACGCGTTCCTTGGGCGTGGGGAACAGAACAGTGAACGTTTCGATCTTGGCGTCCCAGCCCCATTCCTTAAATTTCGAGAGAATCCACTCCGCATTTTCCTTGTCGTAAGCCGATCCGACATTGTGCGGGTGTGCGCTCAGCCGGCGCATGTATTCGCGCTGGTTGTCGGGACTCGGAAGGGCCCGAAATTTCGCCTCCCAATCGCGTTCGGCCGCGGAACTTGTTCGAGTGAAACCTTGGAGCGGCTCGTCCTCCGCGCCCGTAGAGACGAGTCCAAACAGGGAGACAATGAGCGCCCCCATCATCACCGTACGTCGCATCGCTGCACCTGACTTTCGTATTTTGCCCGCCGCCCCGGCAGGCTGTCGAAGCGAAGCTTACTGCAAAGACATCGCGACGCCAAATCCTGCGATTTCTGGGAACAAGGGGCCCATCAGATATTTTCAACTCGCCTGGGGTTGCCGCTACGCATCAGCATCAGGCTGCGCTGCGAAAAGGGCAGGTAGACCAGCGCCGCCGTCGCGGCAAGTGCCAGGCCAATACCGATTTCATCCACCAGCAGAAACGGCGCCAGCGCCCATAGTTCATCGAGCGGAAGGACAAAGGGGAATAAGCGCAGGAATTTCACCGGCAAACCGCGGTATCCAAGAATGGCGGCGGAAAACAGATACAAACGGATGGGAATTCCGACCAGCGCGGTCACGATCAGCAGCGCGAGGAGCCACTTCGTATGCTGAACCGCCTCGGAGAGCACCGGTTCCACCCACTGCAGCAATGCCAGCGAGATGACGTAAAAGGAGAGGTACATGACTTGAATGAGCGAAAAAAGTACTTGCACGACGCGGCGCGGCGCTTCGGGAAGATCTCCCGCATCGCTGAGCCCGAAGTTGCGGTTCTCGCTGGGAACGGCTGCCGGAGTTTCCGCGCCAGGGCCGGTCTTCGGTTTGGATTCCGCGAGACCCGGCGCGCCATCCGCGACGACTTCCACGGGGGCGACAAAGCGGTAGCCGCGGCGCGGAACCGTCTGAATGAACCGCGGATTTTCAGCCGAATCGCTGAGAGCGTCGCGCAGCTTGTTTACCGCCGTGTTGAGGCTGTGGTCGTAATCAACGAATGTGTCGGCGGGCCAAAGCTGCTGCCGCAATTCTTCCCGCGTCACCACGTCGCCGGGTCGGGCGAGGAGGTGCAAGAGAACTTCGAGCGGCTGCCCCTGGACGCGCGGGCGCGCCTTGCCCTCTTTGCGCAATTCGCCCGTGCTGCCGTCCAGCTCGTACAAGCCGAAACGGAAAATCGATTTTTGATTGGTCGGTTCGGGAATTGCCACTTGCTCACCCATCGCATGCGACCTCATTTTAGATGATCTATAGTGATAAGACTAAATCTTTATTGCACTTACGGAATGATCGGGATTGGACTGGAATTGAGCTATCGTGCATTGCAAGCGTTCCACGTTCTCGGGCAATCTCGCGCTGCACAAGGAGGCAACCATTCGAAACCGATTTCTATTCCGCCTGCGATGGGCACTGGTGTTTTGCCTGATGGTTGCGCCCCCTCCGGCTGGTGCAGCGGAACTAAGGCCGGAAGCCGCTCAAGGATTCGATCAGTCCGTGCGCCTCACCGAAATGCGCATGCAGGGCGAATTGGCGCCGGGCGGCGTGTTTCTGTGGGCCGATGGCCTGCCGGAATCGCGCCGCAGCGAAGCCTATGCCCGGTTGCAGCGAGGCGAAGTGATTTCGGCGAGGCTGCAGACCCCGGATCCTTCGGGCCATTCCTCCACGCCAGGCGCTCTCATTCATCACTGGGTGGGGACGGTTTTCATCCCGGGTGCTTCGCTCGCTCAGGTGCTCGCAGTAGTTGAGGATTACGACCGCCATTCGGAGTACTACAAGCCGGAAGTCGCGCAATCGAAGAAGGTGGAGCAGAGTGGCGACGATTTCAAAGTCCACTACCGCTTGAGGAAAAAGAAGGTGATCACGATCATCCTCGACACCGATTACCAGGTGCATCGCCATTTTATCGACGCCACTCACGCTTACAGCAACTCCTACAGCACGCGAATTGCGCAGGTCGAAGACGCGGGTGAACCGGACGAGCATGAATTGCCGCCGGGAAAAGACGGCGGATATCTGTGGCGGCTCAATTCGTACTGGCGTTATTTCGATACAGGCCGCGGCGTGTACGTTCAGTGCGAAGCGGTTTCCCTGACGCGGGACATTCCCACCGGGCTGAATTGGCTGGTCGGGCCCTTTGTCCAGAGCGTTCCAAAAGAGTCGCTCGAATTTACGCTGCAGTCCACGCGCTCCGAGGTTCTGCGCGGAGGTTTGCATGCTTCGCAATAGAACACGCTTGGTCGCTGCAACAGGAGGCCGATCATGACAGAAGAAGGAACGCAAATCGCCGCGACTCCGCTCGCTGCGCTGGAAATCCCGTTTCGGAAGACTCCGAAACGCGTTCCGTTCAAGAATGCGCTCCGACTTCAGCAGAGCTTCACGGCGGCGGCCGAGCGCAAGGCCCTCGCGTGGCTGGCCGCGAGGCTGCCGGAGCGGGTGAATTCCGATCACCTGACGCTCATTGGTTTCGTTGCCATGTTTCTGGCCGGCGCGAGCTACGCGCTCGCGCGAACCCACCCCGCGGGCCTGCTTCTCGCCACGTTTTTTCTGGCGCTGAATTGGTTTGGCGACAGCCTGGACGGGACACTCGCGCGTCTTCGCAACCGCCAGAGGCCCCGGTACGGTTTCTACGTCGATCACATGATCGATACGTTCGGCGGATTCTTCTTGATGGGGGGGCTGGCGATCTCGGGCATGGTCGACTGGAGGATCGCGCTGGGAATGTTTGTGGCCTTCCTGATGCTCTCGGTCGAAGTCTATCTGGCGACGTACACGGTGGGAACCTTTCGACTCTCCTTCGCGAAATTTGGCCCCACGGAAATCCGGATACTGCTGGCGCTCGGAAATGTGGCGCTGTGGCTTCATCCGGATGCGCGGATCTCCGGCTCGCCTTACCGAATCTTCGACGTGGGAGGGATCATCGCCATTGCGGGGATGTCACTCATGCTGATTGTTTCCACTATTTTTAACACCGTGAAGCTGTATCGCGCGGAGCCGGTGCGTTGACGCCGAGTGGAGAAGGCTGAAATGATAAAACCTGCCATTTTGAAAATCTTTCTGACCTTTGTCGTAGCGCTGGTCCTTGCTTTTGCGCCGAAGTCCGCGTCTGCCAAGCGCGGTTCGGGGTCTCACGGCGGTGGAGCCTCACATGGAGGCGGAGGCTCACATGGAGGCGGAGGCTCACGTGGGGGCGGAGGCTCACGTGGAGGCGGAGGCTCACGTGGAGGGATATCTCATGGAAGTAACAGCTTCCACGGCGGAGGCCACTCCAGTTTCCGCGGGGGCGGACAATCTTACGGCGGTTCTCACGGCGGGAAGACAATGTCGTCCGCTCGGCTGGGCGGGGGAAACATGAACATGGGACGAATGAGTCGCGGTTCAAACGCAAGACCCGGAGGGTTTTCTTCATCCGTGTCAGGCAATTTCGAGCGCGGTTCCGCATTCGGAAGAGGAAACTTCAGCTCATCGGGAAACTCACACAGTTTTGGTTACTCAGGAGCTTCGCAGGCAGCAGCGCGAGGTTCACGCAGCGCCATGGGCGGGTGGCAGTCGTCTGGAAACTCGGGCTTCCGGTCGACGCTTGGTTCGGCACGCACTCCAGGGATCGCCATGGGCGGAGGCCGGTGGCAGTCGTTTGGTAACTCGGGCTCCCGGTCGACGACTGGATTGGCGCACATTTCAGTGAACCCTCCGGCCGGCGCTTGGCGTTCCTTCGGCAACTCTGGTGGCAGTGGCAGGGCGGAGATGGCTCGCGATTATGGAAACAATGCAGGAGTTGGCGGCCAGTGGCATTCGTTTGGAAATTCAAGAAATGGATCTTTTGGGAGGAATGTTTCAGAAAATTCCTTTTCTGCGGCGAGTCGCGCGAATTCATCGGACCTGCACGCCTTTCGTGGGAGATTTGACTCGTATCGTTTTTCAAATACGCCGGCAACGTCGCGGTTTTCGTCGTTCTCGTCTTTTTCGGGCGGCCGCTCGATGACGAATTTCGGAAGCTCCAGCCGCTTCGGGAGCGGGGATTTCGCCAGTTTCGGTTTCGGAAACTCTGGCTTTGGCGTTTCGGGCTTCTCAAATTCGCTTCTTGGATCGGGTGTGTCGCTGCTCCCCAACTTATTATTTGGTGGCTTGCTACATTTGGGGACATCGGTCTTGGGAGGAGGAGGCATCCTCGAAGGGGGCCTCCTCGCAGGAAGCGCAATTTCATTGGCTGCGCGCTGGTTGGGTTCCGGACTCGGCTCGAACGGGTACGGCCAGGGCGACTCCGCAGGAGTTGATTCTGGTTACAGCCCAGGAGGGTTTGGCATAGGTTTCGGATTCGCCCCGGCCCCGGTGTGGCCCGCTTGCAATGCTGTCGTGAATTTCCAAGGACCCGGCTGGGGATGGAGCGGTTACTGCGGCCCTTCTCCATATTACCCGTCGGTCTGGAATGGCAGCAGTCGCTTCAACGATCGCAGAACCATCTACAACATGCCCGGCGATCATTTCGGCAATTCTGACTTCCACGCGGATCAGAACTAAAACGACGTAAGGTCTTATAGGAGACACTTAAGCGGCCTGCCTGCGATTCAGGGTATACTGTAATCCCCCCTACCTGAGTCCAGGAAAGGTCCTAATGTCTCTTCGTAATATTTCGCGCCGCGAACTATTGAAACTCGGCGGAGCCGCAGCCGCTACCGAGTTGGGGGCGCTGCTCTTACATGGTTGCGGCGCTGCTCGGCTTTAATTCCAATCCTTCTCCCGGTCCTTCCGGTTGCGGCAGCAAGTTGACGGATATCGAACATGTCGTCATTTTCATCCAGGAAAATCGGTCCTTCGACCACTATTTTGGGAGCTATCGCGGCGTGCGCGGGTTTTCGGACCAAAGTCCTGCGTTCCAGCAGCCCGATTCGGCCAACTCGCCGATCGGCGTATTACAGCCATTCCATCTGGACACTGCCACGACGAATGCGGCGTGCACGCATGACATCACCCATGCCTGGGTGCCGCAGCACCAGAGCTGGAACAACGGCGCAATGGACGGATTTGTGAACTCTCGCCTGCCTATCGACTCCAATGACGCCGTCCTGACCATGGGCTACTACACTCGCGTGGACATTCCCTACTACTATGCCGTCGCGGATGCATTCACGATCTGCGACAATTATTTCTGTTCGGTTATGGGTCCTACGGACCCAAACCGCCTTTACACCATGGCGGCTTCGATTGACCCCGAAGGAAAGAATGGTGGACCTTTACTTCAAACCCTCGGTGTAAATCGTCCTTCATTCTATGGGCACTTGACATACACCACGATGCCGGAACAGCTTCAGGCTCGCGGTATTTCCTGGAAGGTATATTCGCCGCCTGATGCCACCATTCTTAACGGCATTTTGTCGGACAATGTTCTGTCGTACTTCAAGAATTTTCAGGATCCCGCGTCGTCGCTCTATCAAAACGCGTTTGGGCCGCAGTTTCCCACTGATTTTGTGGCGGATGCCTTGTCCGGAAACCTACCGCAGGTCTCTTGGGTGATAGCGTCCATAGTTGACTCCGACCATCCCCCAGCCCCTTCACTTTTTGGTGAAAGCACCTTGTTCGCGATGCTGAACGCCTTGACTGCCAATCCCGCGCAATGGGCAAAGACGGCCTTTTTCGTCACGTATGATGAAAATGGTGGATTCTTTGACCACGTTCCACCGCCGACCGCGCACCTCGGAACGCCGGGTGAATACATCGTACCTGCCGTGACGGACCCAACAGTGGCCGGCAGTGGTCCCATTGGTTTGGGTTTTCGTGTACCGATGCTCATCCTCTCGCCATTCAGTCGTGGCGGTTTTGTTTCATCGGATCTCTTCGATCACACATCGGTGCTGCGATTTCTGGAGACGCGATTTGGCGCTGAAGTGCCGAATCTGAGCGCGTGGCGCCGTGCTGCGGTGGGGGATCTCACCAGTGCATTTAACTTTGCAGCGCCGGATCAGGCGACTAATGTGTCATCCACGCCCGCAGGAATTCCCCAGATCCAGCAATGTGTAGCGAATCTGGCTGGCACAACCCCGTATCCGGTGCCCAACCCGCAGAGTTTGCCCACTCAAGAATCTGGTACGGCTCCAAAGCCCAGCGGTCCATGCTGAGCCACTTACCCAGACTTGGACTCGCTAGCAAATTTCTACAATTCTCCCAACAGGAATGCTGTTCGAGCAGGCTAGGCCTTGTGTCGCCCCTGCCGGGCTCTGCGCCATAAATAATTTGGCCGCGGTGGCGCTGCCAGGCGCTTCACCCCGATTCGCTTGACAAGACCTCTGGCCGTGTCGCAGCATCGCAGTTAACCCCGAGAGGAGTTACCACCATGTTACTCATCCTGGAGCACCCTTTTCTTTCTGCATCCATCTTGCTCATCGCTTTTTATTTGTGGATGTCGGTTCGCGTCGTCGGGCCGACGGAAGTAGGCCTGGTCATGAAGCGCTTCGGATTGCGAAAGCTGAAGGATGACAATCCGATCGCCTTTCACGGCGAAGCGGGCTACCAGGCCGATCTCCTGATGGCGGGACGCCGCTGGAAGCCGTGGCTGCTTTATGAAGTTCACATGTATCCGTGGGTGCAGGTTCCCGCCGGTGAGATTGGAGTGGTCATCGCCCAGGTGGGCTCCCCCCTGCCGATCGGGGCGAAATCCGCCATTTACAAGAGAGCGTTCGCAAACTTCTCGGACCTGCGTTCCTTTGTCACCAACGGAGGCCAAAAGGGAGTTCAGCGCCCGGTATTCCCCCCGGGCACACTGGCTCCGGTTCATCCCGTAGGTTTTCTAGTGATTACCAAGAGCAAGGTCTATGGGCTTCCGGTATCGCCAGAACTTCGATCGCGAGCGGGCAAGAATGAAACTCTGACGCCAGAGGCGTTCGGTTTGCGTCCGGAGCAGCTCAATCTGATGCGCATCGAGCCGAAGGCGACTGGAAAGGACGGCTCGTTGCTCGATATGGTAGGCATCGTGACGGTGTTTGAAGGCGACCCCCTTCCCTCGGGTGACATCGCCAGCCGTCTGGGTGGATTCGCAGACCTCGATAAAATGGAAACCGCGAACGCAACCGACGGTGACATTATCGAAGTGTTGCTCGGAAACAAAAACAATCTGCACAATAATTATCAGGATTTTCAGGCGTTTCTGGACAGCGGTGGGCGCATCGGCCTGCAGCACGACCCTCTTCTATACGGCGCCTATGCGCTGAATCCGTTTCTGGTCAGCGTCGAGCTGGTGTGGATGCTGGTGGTGCAGCAAGGCCAGGTCGCCGTGATCAAAGCATATGTTGGATTGCCGACGCACGACACTTCCGGATCGGATTTCAAATTCGGAACGCTGGTTCGGCCGGGCCATCGCGGCATCTGGCAAGAAGCGCTGCGCACCGGAAAATATCCGCTCAACCCGCGCTGCTACCAGGCGGAAATTGTCCCGACTTCCATTCTGACTTTGAATTGGGCCGATGAGGTATCGGCGGCGCACAATCTCGACGCGCAATTGAAGCAGATCGTCGCCAAGAGCAACGAAGGCTTCGTCTTCGCCATCGATCTGCAAGTGCAAATTCACGTGCCGGATACCAACGCGCCGCGCGTGATTTCCATGGTCGGAACCATGATGAATCTGGTGAACGAAGTTTTGCAGGCCGCCGTAGGCAATCATTTCCGTGACAAATTGCAGAGCATGCCCGCCATCCGCTTCATCGAAACGCGCCAGCAAGTGCAAGAGGAGGCGTTCAAGCACATCAAGGATCAGCTGGACCAGTACCGTGTCGAGACGCGCGGCGTTTACATCCAGGATGTGGTTCTGCCCCAGGACCTCGTCAAAGTTCTGACCCAGCGCGAAATCGCCAACCAGGAGATTGAAACCTATCGCAAGCAGCGCGCCTCGCAGGAAGAACGCATCGCCATGGAAAACGCCAAGGGCACGGCGGAAATGCAGGCCGACTTGGCCAAATCAAAAGTAGGCGTGGACATCAAGACGAACGATGCGAACGCGCGAACGGAAGAAGCGCGTGGCGAAGCGGAGTTTATTCGCCAGACCGGCACGGCCAAGGGCGCCGAAGTGGAGGCAGTCGGATTGGCCAGAGCTCGCGGGTACGAGGCGCAAGTGCGCGCACTCGGTTCAAACGCGACAGCTCTTGTCAACGTCATCACGGCGCTGGCCGATGGCAGCATGAAATTTGTTCCGGACATTCTCGTCGCCAGCGGATCGAACGGAGGAGGCGCGCTGGATGGCCTTGCTGCCACGGCGATGCGTTACCTCGGTGGAAATGGCGGGAAGAGCTTGCCGGGAAGCCCAACCGTTGAGGCAGGAGCCAATCCCCCGGCAAGTCCGAATAATCCTTCCAAGCAATCGGGACCAGGGTAGCGCGACCGGAGGACGACTGGTTTCGAACATGGCTTAGCGACGTACCGGTTTCGATGCCAGTGAAACACCTCCGACATATCGGCCCTCTGAAAGCCCTTCCCACAGTTCAGCTGCGCAGTACGCCCGGCGGAATATTATGCTGCCGCGCGAGTTCGCTCAGGTCATCGAGCTGGTTTTGGACATCGCTGACCTGCGCTTCAAGTAAGGCGAGAGCCGCGTCAGGCGTCACGCCGATGGAGGGCTTGTCCATGGCCACACCGGGCTGGGTGATGCGATCCTTGGCCAGAGCCAACGCTTCCTGCTCCTGTTGAAGGTCCGCGACACGCCGGTCGAGCTCAGCCTGAAGATCGGCCGCATTTTCGGCATACCATTCGGGATCGTCAAGCCTGGACTCATAAACTGGATAGGTCGTTTCGGCCGGCCGGGCAGGCGCTTGCGCCGCCGGTTCCGTCGCTTCCTGGCCGACGATGGAAATCAGGCCGCGGGCGCGGAGCTGCTCCATATCGTCGTTGGTCCAGACTTTGTTGGGCTGTTTTTGATCGCCTTGCGCGGGGCGGGGCTTCTCTGCAGCTCGGGAAGAAAAGGCGATGAGCAAAGCAAGCGCCGCCGCGAATGGGAAAGAGTAGTTCCGCATGATTCCTCCTCGGCGGGGACGTCTCTAGTGTACAACCAAATGAGGATAAGCCGAGAAACGAATCTCGCTCGCCGAAATGGGGCAGTTTCGCAGCCTTGGCCGGGCTCTTTCTGGTTTCTGGCAACTGGTTGTTCACATTGAGGTGTGGCCGATGAGCTCAGTTCGGATTCTCGACGCCCCCATAGCCCATCTTACTGAGCCCTTCTTATCGAGTCATCGCCGAATTGAGTCTTACCGTCGACCAGCGCCGCGATAGAAGCATCGAAAAAATCCTCGATCTTCGAGGGAGACGCAGCTGCTCCAAATGGCGTCGGCACAGCGTAGAGGTTCTTGATGACGTGAACAAAAGGCTCGGCTCCGGTAGGCGCTACCTTCGAGACACTCTTTATCGTGCCCCGAAGAGGCTATTCGCAATCGTGTTGCGTTCAAGATGACCACCGGCGGTGTTAGTCCATAAACGTTAAATCCTTGTCGCTCTCGTGCGCGGGAGGAAATTGCTCGGAGCCTTTATGGCGAGTCCTTGAGGTCAAGATTCGCCTATGCCTGATCTGGGATCTCGTAGAGCCTGACCTTTAGACGAATCTTTTGTCCGGCAGCACCTCGCGAGCGCAGGGAACTCCGCCGCAGCTCGGATCCATGCGCAAGATAGCCGTTGTCGGTCTACGCCTCGCAGATACCACGGGGCCTGAGCTGCGTAGAACGTGCTGTAGATCAAGAACTCTCGATAGACTTTTTCGTTCGATGACCTCTTATCGGGTCGGGCATCCGACGTGTGAGTGTTGTTGTAGACGCCGATGCTGTCGATAAATCCCAGCATGCCGTGGAGCTCGTTCAGCGTGCCTGGCCGCTCTTCCACTACCGCTTGTCCGTCCTTGTGTGTCGCGCCAAGGATTTGGAATGTCCCATTCTTCACGAGGCTATCGACCTCGGCCGTACCTTCTGGCGGTACTCCGATCGAACGTTGATCCTCTTATTGACTTCGAGGCCGGCAACCGTTTGCCGCGAACTTGGTACATCTGGTGCGTCTTCTTAGCGGGAATCCGTAAGCTAGGGCGCTTGATGACGTTTACTGTAGTGCTTTGCCGGGCAATCCCAGCTGCGAGGCAGCGCCCTCCGTACCTGACGACATGGCGATGTCCGCCGGAAAGTCCTTCTTGTTAGTCGCAAACGTGAGTCATCCACGATCGGGACTACGTTCACCAAGTGTCGGTGGGTTCAACCCTGTCAATCAAGAAGAATAGACATCAGGGAGGCGGGACATCAGAAAAACTGCCGTGACACGCAATTGGGCATACAGTGCTACGTCGCTGAATTTGAATTCAAGGTACGCAAAGAGAAAAACGGTCACCATTAGCCCAATTGAGCCAAAAAGAATTCTTACGGGTCCATTGAACCCGCCTCCGATGCCGGTGCTGTCGGGCATTTGTGATAATCGACCGCTTCCGCTTGAAGCCGTGCGCAGTCCGGTCCTTGCGCTGCTTGGCAATGTTGACTTCGTCGACGCAGTCCTGCAAGAGGTTGGACAGCCTATGCTGCAGGAGCTTCAAGCCATCCTTCCACGATTAGATAACACTCGCGCCTTGATAATCCAGGATAACAAAGTGAATCAGAACCAGAAAGGTAAACGTCCTAAGGCCGACTGGAGGAAGCTGCAGTAGGCGCGGCAGAGCGCGGCGCGTATTTTGATTGGATGTAATCATCCACGAGCTTGCGGAACGCAGCGGACAGCTCGTCGTAGTTGCCGTGCAGCGTGACATATTTTTTCCCGTCGATGTAGACGGGGCAGCTGGGCTCTTCTCCGGTGCCGGGGAGGCTGATGCCGATGTTGGCGGCTTTGGATTCGCCGGGGCCGTTGACGATGCAGCCCATCACGGCGAGCGTCATGTCCTCGACGCCTTCGTACTGCTGCTTCCACTGCGGCATGCTGTCGCGGATGTAGCCTTGAATGCGCTCGGCGAGTTCCTGAAACGTGGTGCTAGTGGTGCGCCCGCAGCCTGGGCAAGCGGTCACGCTGGGTGCGAACGAGCGCAGGCCGAGCGACTGCAGCAGCTCGCACGCGGCGTACACTTCCTCGCGGCGGTCGCCGCCGGGGCGCGGGGTCAGCGAAATGCGAATCGTGTCGCCGATGCCTTCCTGCAGCAGAATACCGATCGCCGCCGAGGACCACACGATGCCCTTCGTGCCCATGCCCGCTTCGGTCAGGCCCAGATGCAGAGGCTGCTCGGTTTTGCGGGAGAGGTCGCGGTATACCTTGATGAGGTTTTGCGGCTTGGAAACCTTGCAGGAAATGATGATCTGGTCGCGGCGCAGTCCGCACTCGAGCGCGAGTTCGGTCGATTCGATGGCGGACTGCACCATGCAGTTGTTGATGATCTCTTCGGAGTCGAGGCCGAGGTCGCGGTCGGTATTCTCCTGCATCTTACGCATCACCAGCTCTTGATTGAGCGAGCCGCCATTGACGCCGATGCGCACCGGTTTGCCGTTGTCCACAGCCACTTTGCAAATCGTCGAAAACTGCTCGTCGCGGCGCGCGCCCGCGCCCACGTTGCCGGGATTGATGCGGTATTTGTCCAGGGCCCGCGCGCACCCGGGAAATTTCGTCAGCAGGACGTGCCCGTTGTAGTGAAAATCGCCGATGATTGGCGCGGTGCACCCCAGATCGCGCAGCCGCGCCACAATTTCCGCGACCGTCGCCGCCGACTCCGGCATGTTCACCGTGATGCGCACCAACTCCGAGCCGGCGTCGGCCAGCTCCTTGCACTGCGCCACCGTCCCGGCAATGTCCGCCGTATCCGTGTTGGTCATCGACTGGACCACGACCGGCGCGCCGCCGCCCACCTGAAATTGGCCGACCTTGACGCCATAGGTCTTTCGCCGCGTAATCGGGAATATCTGCATGTTTTCTCTGCCTAATTCTTCTGGGAGCTAATAATAACAGGGCCGCGTCGGTCCTCAAAATAACACTGGAAGTCGGCTTACCGAAAGCGGCAGACGGCGGTTCGCCTTGCAGTAGCGCGGGCTTCAGCCTGCGGGGTTTGAATCTTGCTCGGCCAAAACCCCGCAGGCTGAAGCCCGCGCCACTTTAGGAGGCCCCCGCAGCTTGGTTTCCGCGCAAGCCTAGAGCGTCCGCAACTTCGCGCATGGCGGCGATGCAGAAAGCGATGTGTTCCTCGATGGGGATGGCCAGTTCTTCTGCGCCTTTGCGCACGTCGTCGCGATTCACGCCGCGCGCGAATGCTTTGTCCTTGAGCTTGCGCTTCACCGAATCGGGTTCGACCTCAAAAATGCTCTTGCCCGGTTTGATCAGGGCGCACGCGGTAAGGAAGCCAGCAAGTTCGTCGCATGCAAACAGGGTATGTTCGAGCGGAGTTCCGCGCGGGACGTTGCAGTAGTCGGCGTGCGAAACGATGGCGCGAATCATTTCCTCCGGGTAGCCGCGTTCGCGCAGGATCGCCGATCCGCCCGCGGGATGTTCTTCCGTGGGGCTGTGGGCGTCATTCGGCCAGCGTTCGTAATCGAAGTCGTGCAGC
Organism: uncultured Acidobacteriota bacterium; assembly: GCA_963813185.1. Classification (GTDB taxonomy): domain Bacteria; phylum Acidobacteriota; class Terriglobia; order Acidiferrales; family UBA7541; genus Palsa-360. The sequence continues at coordinate 918,457 of CAWEYA010000008.1, read as the reverse complement.
AAGGCGGTGAGGCCCCAGAGTTCTTCCTCGGCGCCGGACTTTCGCGCGTAGGCGCGTACGCAGGCCTCGACGGCCAGCGCGTGTTTGCGCAAACTTTCGTTTTGCGTGTATTCGCATAAAAGGGTCAAAGCGTCATCCCTTGTTGGCATTGTTTTCTCCTGAGGCAGGAAATATAGGGCAAAAGCCTCCCGCTATCCTTACCTTGAGGGGACAGCCATCCCGTCGCAGGGGCTTGGGATAAAGAGTGGCTGTCCTGCTTCACCTCGGCAAGGATACCGCAACCTTTGCCCTCCCGCCGGACTGTTCGGTCGGGGTGTCCTCAACGGCGTAGTCGAGGGCTTAGCAACTCATTCTGCATGCTCTTGCGCAAACGGTCAGCTATTCGGAACTTCAAAACGGGCATTTTCCGTAGATGCGAAAGTGTCCTGATCTGAACAGACAACCGATCCCACCGGGTCCATCATGTGCCTAGCCAAGCTAGGCAAGCTAATGTTGATCTTTGGAGCCAAACAAAGCGAAAGGGTGGCGCCAGCGTAGATCCGAGCTTCCCTCCAGGTTGGAATCGGAGGAGAGTCCCGACCTACCCGCGGTTTAACGCCCCCAGGAACAATGTGGCAGAGGAGAAAAGACGTGAAGAATTCAAGAAATCATCAAAGAGGGGCCGGCAGGCTGTTTACCTTGCTCCTTCTTTTGGCCGTGGTTTTAGGGGCCGCGTATTATCTTTTTGCTAGAAACGCGTCGGTTCAGAATGCATTCCACTCTTTACAAGAATCGACGCAGGATGCGACGACAACATCCAGGGTGCGAACTGCGCTGTTGCTGTCCAAACATGTATCTCCCTTCGACATTAAAGTCGAGACAACCCAAGCGGAAGTGACGTTAGATGGCCAGGTGCCATCGGAACAAATCAAGGCGGTGGCAGGGGCAATTGCGCTGGATACGTCAGGCGTCAAGGAAGTGCACAACAATCTAGGCATCAATCCATCGACGGCGCGCAACCCTGAAACCGAGGGCCTCGGCGAACGAATAGCCGATCTGGAGATCAAGACTCTGGTCAGCCAGAATCTCTCGCAAAATAGCGACCTGGCTGAGAAACACATCGCGACGGATGTAAAAAATCGAACGGTGACTCTAAGCGGAACGGTCGAGACGGCCGCTCAGAAAAATCGGGCCGAGCAAATCGCATGGCAAGTTACGGGCGTGCAAGGCGTAACAGACAATCTGAGCGCAGCAAACGCGCAGACAAACCCGGAGAGCGTAGATGAGAAACTTGCCCACCGCGTCGAGTTTGAACTGTACTCGACCAAAGCGATCTCCTTGAAGACCGTACAAATCCTTGCAAACAACGGAACGGTCACTCTGACCGGCAACGTTACTTCCCGTGCGGAAAAGCTGCTGGCGGAAAAGACAGCGCAATCCGTTGAAGGTGTCCGGAAAGTCGTGGATAACCTGTCCGCCCCGGACGAAGCGCAGTCTTGAAGGCGCAATTCGTGACCTTATCCCGGTTTACGCCATAATGGTGTTGGCTGCACCCCTCCGAAATGCTTGCGGCCAAAGCGTGCAACCTTGAATAGGCGCAGTCGGAGTGTTTTTATTAGGCTTGTTCGATTGAGATAACAGATTTGATTCTCTTGGGTTAAGGATTCCGCCTCTCGGTAGTCCTAGATCGAAATTCCGGCTAATGGATTTTCAGATTTGACCGATTTGGTTATTGAAATGGAAAAACTACTTGACACAGGAAGCGGATACCCCCATGATGTCGTTCGCGCCAGCTGCTGCCTTCCCCACGTACGAAGTCCCTCTCATCCGCATGCCGGAATAGTCTGCGAGGAGCACCGGTGTCGGAACAAAACAGCACGAATGTAATGAACGGAACAAACGGAAATAAGGTTGCCGTGGACATCGACCTTGATCGTGAAGTGATCCGTTGCAAAACCTGCGGGCTCGTGCAGTATCGCACCCGCACGGGGAATTGCCGCCGGTGCCTGCGCTTGCTGCCGCCCAAGGTGGAATTTCTAATTCCTCCTCCCGAGCCGCAGGAGCTTCCGGGCGACGACCGGCAACTCTTCGAGAAGTGGCCGAACCGCGAGACGGTGGAGAATATTGGTCAACGCATCCGGCAGTTGCGCGAATCGCGCGGGATGACGCAGAGCCAGCTCCAGGCGCGCTCGCGCGTATCGCGGTCGTACCTGTCCCGGATCGAAAGCGGACAAATGACGCCCAGCCTCGGAACGCTCGAAAAGATTTCCGAAGCGCTCGGCGTCGGCTTGAACCGCTTCTTTGTTCCGGAAACGAACGGCGAAGCTCTCCTGGAGGATCCATTCATTCAGGGGTTGCGGCCGTTCCTGCGGCAGCTCGACTGGGAGCAGTGGCAATCGATCCTGAAGCGCCTGGCCGCGATCAGCGACCACGTCTCCACCGGCAACGGGGTTGTGCGTCCCTTAGCACAGCCTCAGCCTTCTCGAGTGGAACAACTGGCGCGCCGGATGCATCCAGCCGCGATGAGCCACCGGTAGTCGGTCCAATACAGAAATCCATACAGAACGGCGCGAACTCTTTCTCTTCGGGAGGGTTCGCGTCGTTACGTGTTCACTCGCCTTCGCGAGAATCATCGCTACGGCGAGCGGGCTCGCCTCGCCGAAAATCCTCCGCCAGCAGGCCGTAATTCTCCAGGTCCACGAAACGATCCCATTTCTGGATGTGTTGCCGGGAACGGCCTTCGTGGCGCATTCCAATTTTTTCGAGCACGCGCTGGGAGGCAGTATTTCCTGCAAAGTGGTGAGCGTAGATCCTGTTCAGGCGAAGGGTCTCAAAACCGAACGCGACCGCGGTATGCGCAGCCTCTGTGGCGTATCCTCTGCCCCAAAATGGCACACCTATCCAATAGCCCAATTCCGCGCGCCGGTGCGTCTCCGCGATGTGGAGTCCCACCGCACCACAGAGTTCGTCCCCGGGCAAGATCGAGATGGCAAAGGAGACGGAACGCCCGGCGAGGAAATCTTCCTTGGCGGCGGCAAGGAAACTTCGGGCATCGTCCTCAGCGTAGGGGTGCGGAATCCGCATAGTCGTGGCGGCGATTTCTGTTGCCCCGGCGAGACGCACAAGAGCGGACGCGTCTTCTCGCACGAAAGAGCGCAGCAGCAGGCGGGCGGTCCGCATTTCCCGCGGAGCGGTCATGACACTAGTTTACGCGAAAGGAATTTCTACGTCAGGACGCTTGTCCAGAGTGGCGATGTGAACGAGGTGCAACAACTTCACCTCGGCTAGGGATGCGAACGTAGCCCACATCTACTTTCGGGCCAATGGCGCGTAGTTGGAGTATTTTACAACCTCGCGCACATGGACGTAGTTTCTGGGGAACCGCAAAATCTCATCGGCGCGCGAGTACGTGGGAAACCAGAATTGGCCTCCAAACTGTTCCCGGTAGGTCACAAACATCGGCGTGAGGTTGATGACGGCATTTTTCTTTGTGGAGTTGGCGTTTTCATCTTCCCGGGGTTTGCCGCAAGTTTTCACAATCATGAGGTCCTGATCGTCCACCCAAATGCGGCCTTCGAAGAGCTTCGTTTCTTTTTTGCGTTCTTGGGAGACACGTCGAAGACGAAAGTATCGAGCTCGTCCACGCGTTGCCGCCCGGAATACGAGACCGAGAAGCGCGGCAACTCTTCCGGGGTGAGCGGAAAGGGCAGCCGTTCGCGGATGTCGTCCAGATCATCCTGAGAGAGGGATAGCCTTCGGAGAGTGCTCTGCGGAGCGAAGGTCGTCTTTTCCACGCGCCGGCCGCTGTCGTTCACGGTGATCTCCGAAATCTGCTGATATTCACCGTCCACCCGGCCGTAGTTGTCCAGAGTTTGCACGGTTACATTCAAGGTGTACCCATAACGATCCCGCGCCGTTTTGAAGGTGGCTTCCTTGGCGGCAAATTTCTGAATAATTTCAGCAGGTGTAATCCCCGAAGGCCGCGCAGGGTTCAGAGGGCCATTTCCCCGATCGCACACGCCCTGCCCGAACAGGCTGCCGGAAGGCAACATGCTGGCGAAGAGCAGGCCCGCGAAGTAGCCGATTGTCCGGCAACTCACTTCAGCCTCCGCAAAAACCAGCAACACAGAAGAGGATATTCTTTCTACGCGAAACGCACTTTTACGTCAGGGCGCTTATCCAGGGTGACCGTATCGATGAAGCGCACCTGGCGTTCGTCCAGTGTGACAACCAGCGAGTGCGTGCGGATGCCTTCGCCGAAGAAGCGCACGCCGCGCAACAGGTTCCCTTCGGTTACGCCGGTGCAGGCGAAAATGATTTTCTTGCCGGGCGCGAGGTCTTCGGTGCGATAAATGCGTTTGCCGTCTTTAATTCCCATCTTGGCCAGGCGCTCTTCATGCTCGGGCTTGGACACCACCAGGCGCGCCAGAATTTCTCCGTTCAGGCAGCGCAGCGCGGCCGCGGTCAGCACACCTTCGGGAGCGCCGCCGATGCCCATGACCGCGTGCACTCCTATACCGATGACCGCGGCGGAAATGCCGGCGGAGAGGTCTCCATCGCCAATCAGGCGAATGCGCGCGCCGGTAGCGCGAATATCCGCGATCAGTTTTTCGTGGCGCGGCCGGTCGAGGACAATCACGACCAAATCTTCGATGTCGCGATCGAGACGCTTGGCAATCGCGCCCAAATTGTCGGCGACGGGCGCATCCAGATCCACAGCGCCCTTGCAGGACGGTCCCACAATGATTTTTTCCATGTACAGATCGGGAGCGTGAAGCAATCCGCCCTTTTCGCTGGCAGCGAGCACGGTGATCGAGCCGGGCGCCCCCGTGGCGCATAGGTTGGTGCCTTCGAGCGGATCGACGGCGATGTCCACGGCGGGAAAGTTAAATCCGCGGACGTGCTGCGCGGCGCCGATTTTTTCGCCGATGAAAAGCATGGGAGCCTCGTCGCGTTCGCCCTCGCCGATGACGATGGTGCCGTCCATGGGCACTTCGTCCATCACCCTGCGCATGGCGCTGACGGCCGCCTGGTCGGCCAGGTGGCCGTCTCCCCGGCCCATGGTCTTGGCCGATTCAATGGCCGCTTGTTCGACAACGCGCAAAAATTCCAGACTCAGTTCAATTTCCATCAGAACTCCCGCTCACTGGGATTTTTCGGATCAGGCGCGCGTTCGGACCCGGTTGCCGCGCGCGGCACGGCTAGAACATAACCTATCCTAAACCAAGCGGCGCGATGCACCTAGCGCTACTAACTTCCGATTGTGTTCAAAGTTTCTTTGTCCGGAAGGGTCTAGTTCGTTGGACTTCCCGAGAATTGGAACATTGAGAGCTACTCAGTTCCGGGAGAGGAATATCCTCCATGCGTTTCACGACGCACGGTTGTTTTACCCTGACTTTAGGACAAACGAGTAACTCCTGGAAATTGGTCGAACCCTGAATCAAAACTCAAGATTCGGTCGATTCCGTGATACTCCATCACGGCAAGGTGAACAGCATCACGCGCGGACAACCCCGAATACCCCAGCACGATTTCTTTGGCCCGCTCCACTGCAACCCGGTCAACCGGCAATACCTCGTCAACGACGCCGAGCAGGGCATTGAAAGCCGGCTGAATGGCGTCGCGCCGCTGGATCGCTCCGAAGAGGTGCAGTATCTCTTGTAGGACTTCCGCATCCGTGACCAGGCTCTGTCGCTCGCTGATAAACTTTTCGAGCAGTCTTTGGGCGTCGGATTTGTGAACATGAGGGCCGCCCACCATATACATGGGGACATTCGAGTCGACCAGAATCACGGGTTTTTACCCACGCCATACCCGCGCTCAATCTCCGCCAGCATTTGATCAATGTCCGCTGTCGGAAATTCGTATCGCACCGCTGCGCGGACGGCCTTGATTTTTTTGTCCGCGCTACCGGAAGGCTCGTTGAGGCGAACCAGACGAAGTGCCTGGCGAACCCATTCGGCCACCGACAAATTGCGCGCACGCGCCGCTTGCCGAATCTCTCGATATTCAGGTTCCTTCAGAAGAACTTGCAGCCGTTTACTCATGAACTGAGTCTATCTTACTCCACTATATGAGTCAAACTCGATAAAGTTGCATGGGAGCCTTCCATGGAGGCCGAAATTTATGCGAGCTTGCCGGCTCCCCTTGGCCTTAGCCAATCGGCATGCGCCGCAGGTAAGATATATTCAGGGGACAGAGGCAGGAATACTCATGATCAACACCATTTTGGCCGCACTTCTGGGGCAGCACAAATCATTGCGCGTTGGGAACTTCATGATGTCGGTGCGCTCGATATGAAGGTCACGATTCTCGACGACTACTTCGATACTCTGCGAACGCTGGCCTGCTTCCAGAAACTAAAGGACCACGAGGTCCAAGTCTGGAACGATCATGTGCAGGATGTGGACCAGTTGGCGGAGCGCCTGAAGGGTACAGAAGTCTTGGTGCTGATACGGGAGCGCACCAAGATTCAAGCGCCCTTGCTGGAGCGGCTGAACAGACTGAAGCTCATCAGCCAGCGCAGCGTTTACCCGCACATCGATATCGATGCTAGCACCCGGCATGGCGTGATTGTCTCTTCCAGCCAACATGCGGGGACGCCTTGTTACGCGGCCGCCGAATTGACCTGGGGACTGATTCTTTCCGCCATGCGCCAGATCCCGCAACAGATGGCTTCGCTGAAAGCCGGAACCTGGCAAATTGGAGTCGGCGACACGTTGCGTGGAAAAACACTGGGAATTTATGGTTACGGCCGAATTGGAAGCGTGGTTGCAGGCTATGGCAATGCATTCGGGATGAAAGTACTCGTGTGGTCAGGCGAAGAGGCGCGGGAACGGGCCCGGGCGGACGGTTACTCCGCTGCTCGCAGCAAAGAGGCGTTCTTCGAAGAGTGCGATGTGATTTCGTTGCACCTGCGCCTGTACACCGCGACTCGCGGAATCTTGACCGCGGCTGACCTGGCGCTTATGAAGCCCACAGCGCTGCTCGTAAATACCAGCCGCGCGCCGCTCATCGAACCGGGGGCTCTAGCGCGCGCTTTGCAACAGGGGCGTCCGGGAATGGCGGCGGTTGACGTTTTCGAGGAGGAGCCGCTAGTGGACACGAGTTACCCGCTGCTCGGCATGAAAAACGTCGTGTGCACCCCGCACATCGGATACGTGACGCGGGATGAGTACGAAGTTCAATTCGCCGAAATCTTCGACCAAATCGCCGCTTACTGCGCCGGCGCGCCGATCAACGTAGTGAATCCCGCGGTACTAATTTCTCCGCCTTTCCCTTAGTTGTTGTAAAACCGATTGGAGCCCGCCGAAATATCGTCTACGGGTGCGGGCTGCGCTTGTTCACCCTGAGTTTCGAAGGGCAGCCCGCGTCATATTTGGATCATCACCGCGCCATTCTGCTTGCAGATGAGCTTCACCGCCTACGCGCAACTGCTCCTGCCGCAGGTGGCGGAGGCGTTCACCCACCTCGGCTTCCCCGCCTACTTCCGGGTGGAGCTCTCGTGGGCCAAGCTCCTCGGCGTGGTGCTGATACTTGCCCCGGTGCCGGCGCGGCTCAATGAGTGGGCCTACGCCGGCTTCGCCATCGACCTCGCCTCGGCGCTCATCGCCCACCTCTCGGTGGGCGATGGCCCGGAGGCGTTGGGGCTGGGCGGCGGCCACTGGCCTGCTCTGGGGGCTCTCGTACTGCTTCTGGCGCCGCCTGCAGGCCACGCCAGCGAGCGCATTGCGCACGGCCTGCCAGGAGCGAGGCCATGTCGGCGACGTTGTAGGTGTTGCCCGCCGCCGCGTTGTCGGTGAGGCGGGATTTGACGTAACGTACCTTCGCAGACGTTCGGAAAGGCTGGCTGTGCGACCTGTCCTCCCGTTGACGGTGACCTTGAATTTGCGGTGGTCGTGCATAACCTATCTCATAAATCCCTTACGGGCCGGTTTGTCCTCTTTCGGACGATAACTTCCGGTTTGCCGACGATACATACGCTATCCGGTCAACGTACCTGAAAACGCTGATTTTTATTGAATATTTGCAGGGTTAAGCGCGATTGCAGTTACTTGCCGATTGGAACCTTGCGTCGTAGTTCGTCGGAAAAGTTCATTAGGAAGGTCACTTGGTTCTGCGCCTTCTGCGCTTCCGCTGTCTCGACTGGCATTAACGCGACGATGCGCTTGCCGTCGGGCGCGAGGTCGAAGTTCTTCCTATTGGCGGGGTCCCCGAGTTGCTTGTCGGACCACATCCGCGGTTTGTCGGCCACGAAGGAATCGCCCTTCACCGCGTACGCCGTCACCATGATGTGTCTATCCAAAGTCTCGAAAAATAGCTCGTGTCCGGTGCGCGACCACATCGGGAGCGAGCCACCGCTATTCGAGATTTGCCACTTGCCGCTTTTGTCCGGAAAAGCTCGAACGTAAACTTGGTTGATTCCCGACTCGTTGGAATAATAAGCCATCCACCGCCCGTCGGGTGAAAAAGAAGGAGCCAATTCACCGGCCGGTGTTTGCAAGAAAACTTCCGGCTTTCCGGCGCGTAGACCCGCGCTATCGCTCTCCAGCGGTACGGTCCATAGATCAAATCCAGTCCCGGAACTTAGTTCGAAGAACGCCAGCCGCTTTCCGTCGGGCGCGAAGGACCACGGAAGCTGAACAGTCTTGCTCGGAGTCAAGAGTTGCGGCTTGCCCGCTCCGTCGGAACGGATCACAGACATGCCTTCTCCCGGAGCATCGAACGCGATGTACCGGCCGTCCGGACTCCACACTGGAAGGATTGATCCAGTGAAAGTCAACCGCGTCATCGTGTCACGCTGCCAGTCGTAGACCCACGTGTTTGTGCCCGATCCCTCCGCGACATCCACGGCCAGCCGCTGGCCGTCGGGCGATAGGCTGGGATTCACATAATCGCCCGGCTTGGCTAACAGTGGCTGCACCTTCCCCGAGCCATCCAACCAAGCAATAGTGAAGAGTCCGCCTCCCGTCACTCCGACGCTGCGGTAAATCAGCGTTCCAGTTTGGGAGAAATCGAACTGTGCCGAACCCTGTCCGGCGTTGGAGCCGACTTGGTCAAGTACTGGCGAAGGCGTCCCGCGTACCTCCAGCCGATCCATGTCGAACGGTACGGCAAACAGCGTGCCCCGGTTCACGTAAATCAGATGCCCGCTGGGCAAATACCGCCCGAACGTGCCGCCTCGCACGAGCGTTTTCATGCGGTGATCCGCCAAAGACATCACTTCGATGTTGGCTCCGTCGAACCCAACCCCCGACGTGCTAGCCGTGAACAGCACCGCCTTGCCTCCCGGCAGGATTTGCGGCCAACGGTGGGTGGCTTCTCCGCTCTGTAAGTTGGTCAGTGGCGTTGGCGGACCTCCAGCGGAAGGAATCCGCGACAAGCCGCCATTGATGCTGAGCATCGCGATGATGTTGCCATCTTCGCCCCAAGTGCCGCCCCGGCCATTAACTGCGTTGCACAAGGTGATTGCCGAGCCGCCCTCCACCGAAATCTTTTGCAACTTTCCTATAGTGAAGAAAGCGACCCACTGCCCGTCCGGCGAGAAGAAAGGAGCCCATGCCCCTTGCGTTCCTGCAAGCTCAGTGGCATTGGGCTGATCGAGCCGTCGGGTAAAGAGCCGATTTTGCGACACGTACACCAGCCGCGTGCCGTCAGGCGAAAGGATCGTGTCGGTGCCCTGTGGAGAGCCAAGCGAAACGTCAGGGCCGAGGTCAACGTCCAGCCGCACCAGTGGACGCTCAACGGGCCGCGTCGCACGCCACCACGCACCCGACGTGACGACCGCGATGATTGCCAGTGCAGCGGCTACTGCACCGACCGCCAACAGCGGCTTGCTCGTGGATACTGGAGCAGTCTGCGTTGCACCGGAATCTTTTGGCGCCGCAATCGCATCTTCAATCTCGATCCGAACGTCAGTTGCGTCTGAGATACGCTGCCGCTTGTCTTTCCTTAGGCAACGACGCAAAAGTGTGCGGATCGCGGTTGGAGTAGCTTCTGGCAATTGGCTCCAGTCGGGTTCCACTCGCAACACCGCACCCAGAATGCCAGCCACATCTTCGCCGTGAAATGCCGCCTCCCCGGTCAGCAACTCATACAGCACCGCACCGAAGGCAAAGATGTCCGTCGCCTTGTTGACGTTTTTCCCGCGCGCCTGCTCGGGACTCATGTAAGCCGCAGTACCGAGAATTACTCCCTGCATTGTCGCAGCCATGCTCAGCGTCGGAGAATTGCTCATGTCTTCCGTTGATGTGTCGCCTGCGAATGCCTTCGCCAAGCCGAAGTCCAACACTTTGGCTCTTCCTTCGGGCGTCAGCTTCACGTTTGCAGGTTTCAAGTCGCGGTGAATGATGCCTTTTTCGTGGGCCGCTTCAAGGGCTTCAGCGATCTGTTTCGCTATCGTGAGAGATTCTTCAACCGGAACCGCTCCGTCTCGCCTGACTCTCTCAGCTAGATTCTCGCCCGACACCAACTCCATCACGAGGTAGCTTGTCCCGTTGGAATCTTCGAGGCCGTGGATCGTTGCGATGTTTGGGTGATTCAGCGATGCGAGTAGTTTCGCTTCGCGTTGGAAACGAGAAAGTTTTTCAGGATCTTGGGCGAATGCTTCCGGCAGAACTTTGATCGCTACATCGCGCCCGAGCTTGGTGTCGTGCGCTTGATAGACTTCGCCCATGCCGCCTGCGCCAATGGCGGATACGACCTCGTACGTGCCGAGTTTTGTACCAGCGGATAGTGGCATAGGATCGAGTGGGTTGAGTCTACTCGATTAAAGACCCCCAAAGTAACGAAATACGGGCAATCCGGAAGTCATGCCCGAAACCGAGCAAACCGCCGTAAGGGACTTATGAGACGGATAGATTCATGCATTCAACATTATTCCAATCATTTCTATTAAGCCCGCACGCGGGTTGCCACCATCTTTCCGAACTGCTATCGAACCAGAGGCTTCCGCTTGCGGAGGTTGAAGGTTACGCTGAACGCAGCTAAATTAGGTGCCCTTCGTCCCTCAGGGCAAGCCCTTCGCCGCTCAGGGTCAACGAGAGTTGGAGCTAAACATGAAAAACACCATCCCGGTGGAATCTGCCGCCATGATTTTCTCATCGAATAGTGGCCGCACTCCATGCCAAGAGGAGACAAGCCATGTCCCACAGCATATCGACCTTGCTGCCCCGCAATCTTCAAGACGTCTTCGGTGAAAACGACCCGGCGCGCCGACGCGCGGCCATCGACGAGCTCTACACTGAAGATGGCGTGTTCTACGACCCAAGCAAGGGCGTCTATCGTGGCCGCGACGAGATCGATCGCATCGCGGGCGAGATCAGGGCTACTCACCCTGACTTTCGATATCAGCTAATTGCAAAACCCGAGGAATGTGGCAATGGCGGACGCGTCCCATGGGTATCGGGCCGCCCTGGCGAGGCGCCAGCTTACGCCGGGACTGATTTCATCATTGCGCGCGACGGCCGAATCGCCGCCGTTTATCTCTTTTTCGACAAGCTACCCTGAGCTGAAATCGGAGGTGCACATGAAAAAGCCCGTCCCGGTGGAATCCGCCGCTGCAATCATCGATGCGAAGATCAAGGAACTTGGGGACTGGCGAGGGAAGACGCTCGCGAAAGTGCGCGAAATCATATACGAGGCAGACCCTGAGATCGTCGAAGAGTGGAAGTGGGTGAAGCCGACATCGGCGGGGACTCCCGTCTTTTCCCACGGCGGCATCGTGTGCACGGGAGAGACGTACAAGAACGTCGTCAAGATGACATTTGCCAAGGGAGCTGCGTTGAAGGACCCTGCAGGCCTATTCAACTCCAGCCTCGACGGGAATGTCAGGCGCGCCATCGACATCCACGAAGGCGAGAAGGTCGATGAGGCGGCCTTGAAGGATCTCATCCGCGCTGCAGTGGCGCTCAATCTCAAGGGCCCAACGCATGTGGTCGTAAAGAAGACCAAGCCGAAGCCCCGGCGGTCGAGCAGCAAGCGCGCCGACTAGCTTCATCGCAGGTCCCGGCCAGTTTTCCCTAAAAATTCCCAACCCACAACTCAACCCACAGTTTGGTATGTCTTATATGACTTGCGCGGCGTTTGGCAGTCCCGGCGTGTCTTGTAAGTTGTTGTAAAACCTATTCACGCAGCGCAGTCACGGCAGCGGCTGGATGACTGTATTCACCAAGTTGGGATCGTCAAACGAGGTCTGGTCGCCGGCCTTGGCGCCCGCAACGGGCAGCAGGCGCGCGCTGAGCGGCTTGGATAATTTCACGGAAAGCGTGGCCACGTCGCCGAGGATGCGTTCCAATTGCTGGGTAGTGACTTCTCCCGGCAAGGGAATTGTGTCCAGCCCCGTGCCGCAGACCGCGGAATAGGCCAGGAGCTGGTCCATCGTAAGCGCGCCCTCGCCCCAGAGTTGCGCCAGGCGCGTGTCTTCCATCACCGGCATCATCACGCCGGAGTAGCCCACTTTTTTCACGGAGATGTCGCGCAACGCCGAGGTAATCGTGGCCACGGCGGTCAGCGTTCCGCTGGTGCCGAATCGGCCGCCCGTAAATCCAGCCACCGCCGACCCGATCGACGCATATTTCATGGGGGCGGGAGAAAGGTCGAGACCCATGTACGTCCAGCCCGTGTCCTGATCGATCTTGCTGGCGACGTCTTCCACGGACCGAGCCTGCAAGCCCAGTTCGGAGATCAATGCCTGTCGCGTCACTTCCGTGTCGCGCTGCACGGCCATCACAGCCGCAACCACGTTCGCGGACTCGAGAGCGATCGCAAACTGATGTCCCAGGCCCTCATGATAAGAAGCAGGGTAAAAGGGCGTGTAGGCCTGCACGCTGGCAATGGCCGCAAATCGAAAATTTCCGAGGCCCTTGTCGCCATGATCCTCGAGATATTTTATTATTCCCGCCGCGGCGTGAACGGATTTCCAGTGGACGCCATCGTTCCCGGCAATGGCCACGCTGCCGTACAATTTGCTCGTCAGTCCCAAAATCTCTTCGAGAAGCTCCGCTTGCCCGGGATCGTCCTTGTCGTTCATCAAGGCGGGCCCGATGCTGATCGAAACGTTTTCTTGTTTGGCCAAGGCATCGAGATCGTGAAAGAGCGCCAGCGTCGCCTGTTTCGACATGCCATGCGTGTATTCCGGAAATGGCTGCGTGGTGATGCGAATGGTTTGCACTTCATAGCCGGCCAATCCGTAGCGGGCCTTGGCGTTGCGCAACATCGTCAAGGTGTCCGTAATTTGCTGCTTGTATTGGCCAGAGTCCAGGCGAATGAATGCGGTGATCGTTCGGATTTTTGCTTTTTCCTGGCCCGATGCGGGCGCCACAACCGCCGCAACCAGGAAGGCCGCCAGGAAAATGGCGTGCCACAGAAACGGAAGGACGTGCGCGGAGCCGCCGCTGTTGCGAAACATCAGGTCCTCCTCCAATTCAGAAATACGCGGGAATGCCCGTAATCCGCTCGCCTATGACGAGGCGATGAATATCATGCGTGCCCTCGTAGGTGTACACCGATTCGAGATTGTTCATGTGGCGCATGATGCAGTAATCGTCGACGATGCCGTTGGCGCCCAGAATATCGCGCGCCTTGCGCGCCGTTTCCATAGCCATCCACACGTTGTTCATCTTCAGCATGGAGACGTGCGTGGGATCCACGCGGCCCTGGTCTTTTCTCCGGCCCACGTGCAGCGCCAGCAGCTGCGCTTTGGAAATTTCCGTGATCATGAAGACGAGCTTGTCCTGCACCAGCTGGTGCGACGCGATGGGCTTATTCTGGAATTGTTTGCGCGTCTTCGCGTATTGCAACGCCGTGTCATAACACGCCATGGCCGCGCCGATCGCTCCCCAGCCGATGCCGTAGCGCGCCTGCGTCAGGCAACTGAGAGGACCTTTCAAGCCCGCCACCCCGGGAAGCACATTCTCAGCGGGAATCTCGCAATCGTTCATCGCCAATCCCGAAGTGACCGAAGCGCGAAGCGAAAGCTTCCCGTGCACATCCCAGGCTTTGAAGCCTTTGGCGCCTTTTTCCACCAGGAAGCCGCGAATCTTGTCGTCCTCGCATTTCGCCCAGATGAGCGCGACGTCCGCGATCGACCCGTTGGTGATCCACATTTTTTCGCCATTGAGAACATAGCGATCGCCGCGCTTCACGGCCCGCGTCAACATGCCGCCGGGGTTGGAACCAAATTGCGGCTCGGTAAGGCCGAAACATCCCACCGCTTTTCCGCTTTGCAAGCGCGGCAGCCACTTCTCCTTCTGCGCCGGCGAGCCGTACGAGTGGATGGGATACATCACCAGGGCGCTCTGCACGGAAACGAAGCTGCGCAGGCCGGAGTCGCCGCGCTCCAGTTCCTGCGTCACCAGGCCGTAGGCCACATTGGACATTCCCGCGCATCCGTATCCTTCGAGGCTTGCGCCAAAAAATCCCAGCTCACCCAGTTTCGGCACCAGCTCCATCGGAAAAGTCGCTTCGCGATTATGTTTTTCGATGATGGGAACGACGTGGTCGTCGACAAACTGCCGCGCCGTTTTCCGGGCCAGCAATTCTTCGTCATTGAGGAGCGAATCAAAGTCGAGAAAATCCACGCCGGGAAACGCGGGCATCAAAAGCTCCTTGTGGCATGTCGCACGAGAGAAAGGGTTGGCGGGGCAAGCCAAGTTCAGAATGGAACAGCCAAACCCGTCGCGCGATTCATTCTAGCGCGCCCGGTTTGGCCCCAGCAAGCGGACGATAGCAAACAGGGTTCAGGCGGAGGTAAGATGTCAGACGAATGGTAACCTTGCTGCTCTCGCGGTGCGGCGCGTCCATGATTTGTAATAAACGACACGCTCCCCTGTTGGACTTGCGTGAAATCTGCTCGGATGCTATAAAATCACTCCTTTATTCAGACAGGAATTGTCTGCAGGGGTGGGTGTGCGAATCAAGTATTCCGGAGATGAAAATTGGCGGGCATGTTCGGGTGCCTTAGCATAATCAGTGGAGATCGTTAACCAACTCGGCGGATTGTTTCTGGCGGCTGTTCCCACGGTCATTATCGTTTTTCTTTTCTATATCTTCCTGCGCTGGAGTTTTTTCAAGCCCATGGAGAGGGTGCTCTCCGAACGTCACAAGCGCGCGGAAGGCGCGCGGATCGAAGCGGAAACCAGCCGCGTGGCGGCCCACGAAAAACAGCGCGTCTATACCGAAACGGTGAAGAAAGCCCGGGCTGAAGTTTTTGCCGAGCAGGAATCCCTGCGGCGGCGCACCCTGGAAGAACGCCAGGCCACCATCAATGCCGCGCGAGCCACCGCCCAGACCGCGCTCCAGGAAGCGAAAAAGGGAATTGCGGCGGATGTGAAGGCGGCGCGAGTGGAACTGGAGCGATCCAGCGGCGATCTGGCGAATGATATTGCGGAAGCCGTTCTCGCGGGCCGCCCTTCCGGACCGGCCGGTTCCCAGGGCAAGGGGACGCGATGAAATCCTTCCGCTGCCTCCTGGCGTCCTCTTCCGCAGCTCTCCTGATTATCTTTTTCCTGGCGCTGCCCGCGCTTGCCGCGGAGGGCGCCGAGTCCGATCCCGCCGATTCCACCGCAGGCTTGATTTTTCGCTGGCTCAACTTCCTGATCGTTTTTGGCGGTATCGCCTACCTGATTGCAAAGCATGGAGGCGCATTTTTCCGCGGCAACGCGAAGGAGATCGCGGCGAGCATCGTGGAAGCCACGGCCGCCAAAGCGGAGGCCGATCGCGAGTTGCACGAAGTCGAAACAAAAGTCGCCCGGCTCGATCGCGATGTGGCGGAAATGCGCGAGGAAGCGCGGCGGAATTGGGCCGCGGAATCCGAACGCCTGCGCGCCTCCGGCCAGGCAGAAATCGAAAAGATCGCTTCCGCGGCCCGTGAGGAACTGGCCGCATCCGAACGCGCCGCGCAGCAGCAGGTGCGCGAGATCGCGGCGTCCCTGGCGGTGGAGCGCGCGGCCGCCCTGGTAAGTTCCATGATGAATGCGGAGATTCGCGCAAGAATGTTCCAGTCATTTCTCAGCGAACTCGGAAGGGGCGCGAATTGAAAGCGCTGGCGGAGCGGTATGCGGGCGCGCTGGTGGATGTCGCGCTCGAAAACAAGCAAGCCGATCAGGTCAAGCGGGAACTCTCGGAATTCGCGGCGCTGGTTCGCGAGTCGCCGGAGTTGCACGCGTTCCTCTCGAATCCCTCGATCGCGCGAGCGGCCAAGCATGCCGCGATCGACCAGATCGTCACGCGCATGGGCGCCAGCCGCACCTTGCGCAACTATCTGTTCGTGATTGTGGATCAGCGGCGCGCCGGCATGTTGATAGAAATCGAGCAGGCCTTCAGCAGGTTGCTGGATGCCCGCCAGGGAATCACGCAAGCCCTGGTAACTTCGGCCACGGAATTGACCACAACAGAGCGCGAAGAATTGGGCGCGGCCCTCGGGAAACTGACCGGGGATAAAGTGCAGGCGCAATTCACGACGGATGCGGCCCTCATCGGCGGCGCCGTTGTGCGCATCGGTTCGACTGTCTATGACGGCTCGGTACGCACGCAACTGGAACGCATGCGTGCTCGGATGATTTCGGAATAGGAGTGGGGAATGGCATCAATCAAAGCGGATGAAATTACAAAGATACTGAAGGCGCAGATCGCCAACTACGAGCAGGCCGTGGCCGTCGAAGAAGTGGGCACGGTCATCTCCGTGGGCGACGGCATCGCGCGTGTGTACGGCCTGGAAAAAGCGATGTCCGGCGAGATGCTGTCGTTCCCGCACGATGTGTTCGGTATCGCCCTGAACCTCGAAGAGGACCAGGTAGGCGCCGTGCTACTGGGCGAATACACGCTAGTGCAGGAAGGCGACACGGTCAAGCGCACGGGCACGATCATGTCCGCACCGGTGGGCGAAGCCATGGTCGGCCGCGTGGTCAATCCGCTGGGAGTCCCTCTCGACGGCAAAGGTCCCATCTCCACAAGTCAGCGCATTCCGATCGAGCGCATCGCGCCCGGGGTCGTGGACCGTCAGCCTGTGCGAGAGCCGCTGCAAACCGGCATCAAGGCGATTGACTCGATGATTCCGATCGGCCGCGGTCAGCGCGAGCTGATCATCGGCGACCGCCAGACGGGAAAGACCGCCATCATTCTGGACACCATCCTGAACCAGAAGGGCGGTGACATGATCTGCATCTACTGCGCCATCGGGCAGAAGCGCTCGACCATCGCGCAGATGGTGAAGGTCCTCACGGATGCGGGCGCCATGGACTACACCATCGTCGTCGCGGCGTCGGCCACCGAGCCGGCCACCTTGCAATACATCGCCCCCTATGCGGCCTGCGCCATGGGCGAGTATTTCCGGGACTCCAAGCGGCACGCCGTCTGCTTCTACGATGATCTTTCCAAGCACGCGCAGGCTTACCGCGAAATCTCCCTGCTCCTGCGGCGGCCTCCCGGCCGCGAAGCGTTTCCGGGCGACGTGTTCTATTTGCACTCGCGCCTGCTGGAACGCGCCGCGAAGCTGAACGACAAGCTGGGCGCGGGATCTCTGACGGCGCTGCCGGTCATCGAGACGCAGGCGGGCGACGTCTCCGCGTACATTCCCACCAATGTGATTTCAATCACCGACGGACAAATTTATCTCGAAGCGGATTTGTTCAATAGCGGTATCCGCCCCGCGATCAACGTTGGCCTTTCGGTGAGCCGCGTCGGCGGCAACGCTCAGATCAAGGCCGTGCGGCAGGTGGCCGGCTCGTTGCGCTTGGACCTCGCGCAATACCGCGAACTTGCGGCCTTCGCGCAATTTGGTTCCGACCAACTCGACAAGGCCACGCAGGCGCAGCTGGCGCGCGGTCAGCGGCTGACGGAAATTCTGAAGCAGGGGCAATTTTCGCCGCTGGCGGTGGAAGAGCAAGTGCTCGTGATTTTCGCGGGAACGAGCGGCCTGGTCGACGACGTGGCCGTCGCCGACATCCAGCGCTTCGAGAAAGGGCTGATCGAGTTTGTGCGGACTCGCTTCAGCTCGCTGCTGGTGCAGATCGCCCAGAAAAAACAGATTACCGATGAGGCGCGCCCGGAACTGAAGCGCGCGATCGGGGAATACAAGGAGCAATTCCAGGCCAGCGCGGCGGCGGTCCGCGCTTAATCCCGTAACGGAACCCATTCGATGCCCACACTTCTCGATTTCCGGCGGCGGATTCGTTCGGTCAAGAATACGCAGCAGATTACGCGGGCGATGAAATTCATCGCCGCGGCCCGGCTGCGGCGCGCGCAGGAGACGGCGGTATCGTTGCGGCCGTACGCCAGTGGCATCCGCGAAATTCTGCGCTCGGCGATGTCGCGCATCGAGAATCCCGAACAATTTCCGATGCTAGCGCAGCGCCCCGAAGAGCGCGTGCTGGCGCTGGTCACCGCCGGCGAACGCGGCTTGTGCGGCGCCTTCAACGCCAACGTGTTGCGGCGCGCGTTCGATTTCTTGCGTGAAAAAAGCGGCCAATCCGTGGAAGTCATCGCTATCTCGAAAAAAAGCCGCGATGCCTTCCGCAAGCGCTCCTGGAAAATCGCCAGTGAATATGTGGACGTGACCTCGCGCGCCGATCTCGTCAAGGTCCGCGAAATTGCCGCCGAAGTCATGAAGGCCTACGAGGCGGGCGGCGCCGATTCCGTCTACCTGATCTACAACGAATTCAAAAACGTGATGATGCAGACGCTGCGCGTGGAAAAACTTTTGCCACTGGAGCGCTCGGCGCTCGGCGAGCACGACAAAGGCGCAGCGCCAACCTCTGCCGCTGACACGGTGGACTACATCTACGAGCAGCCCGCGGCGGAAATTTTCAGCAAGCTGGTCCCGCGCTACGTCGAAATGCAGATTTACCGCATGATTGCCGAAAGCTCCGCGGCCGAACACGCCGCCCGCATGACGGCCATGGAATCGGCTACCAGCAACGCCTCCGACGTGATCGACGCGCTGACGCTGCACATGAACAAGGTCCGTCAAGCCGCGATCACCCGCGAGATCATCGAAGTGGTGAGCGGGGCGGCGTCGGCAGGGTGAGAGTCGTGATTCGTGAATCGTGATTTGTGATTCGTGGTTTGTGCGGCAGGCGCTGTGAAGATCAATAGGTTTTCGGAATTGACGGTTTGGCAGAAAGCGCACGAACTGACGCTTGCCACATATCGACTGAGCGAAAGGTTCCCTCGGTCAGAACAATTTGGGATCGTCTCGCAATTGCGACGGTCGGCCGCTTCGGTTTCTGCAAACATTGCAGAAGGATTTGGCCGACGCACCACAAAAGAACTTTTGCGTTGTTTGCAGATATCAAGGGGAGAGCTGGAAGAGACGCGATATTTCCTGATCCTGAGCCGAGACTTGAACCACATTTCGCCGGCCGAATTTGAAACCATGGACAGCCGCTGCGATTCGGTCGGACAGTTGATCAACGCGCTTGGCCGATCACTGAAGAATCGAATTGGAACGATGGGAACTTAAGGGTTTCACGAATTACGAATCACGAATTACAAATCACGACAATCGAATCACGATTCACGCACCGAGGAGCACACATGGCGCAACACGAAACAGGCAACATCGGCACCGTCATCCAGGTCATCGGGCCTGTGATCGACGTTCAATTTCCGGAGCACCACTTGCCGGAAATTCACAACGCGGTGCACATTACCAGCGAAGGTTTTGAGGGGCCCGAGAAGATCAATATCGTTGCCGAGGTCGCGCAGCATCTGGGCGAGGGCCGCGTGCGCGCCGTGGCGATGACCGCGACCGAGGGCGTCGTGCGAGGCATGAGGGCGGTCGATCTCGGCGGACCGATTGCGGTGCCCGTGGGCCGCGCGACATTGGGGCGCGTGATGAACGTGCTGGGCGAGCCTGTGGATGGCCTCGGGCCGGTTCAAACGGACAAGCGGTATCCCATCCATCGTCCCGCGCCGTCGCTCGTGGACCAATCGACGGAACTGGAAATGTTCGAAACGGGCATCAAGGTTGTGGACCTGTTCGAACCGTACCTGAAGGGCGGCAAAATCGGCCTGTTCGGCGGCGCGGGCGTCGGCAAAACAGTTCTTATTCAGGAGCTGATCCACAACGTGGCCATGAAGCATGGCGGCGTGTCCGTGTTCGCCGGCGTGGGCGAGCGCACGCGCGAAGGAAACGACCTGTGGCTGGAAATGCAGGAATCGGGCGTGGTCGTTCCCGGCAATTCGGAGAAATCGCGCGCGGCGCTGATCTACGGGCAGATGACCGAACCCCCCGGCGCACGCCTGCGCGTGGGCTTGACCGGCCTGACCGTCGCGGAATATTTCCGCGATGAAGAAGGCCTGGACGTCTTGCTTTTCATCGATAATATTTTCCGGTTCGTGCAGGCGGGCTCGGAAGTTTCCGCGCTGCTCGGCAGAATGCCCTCGGCTGTGGGATACCAGCCGAACCTGAACACCGAGATCGGCGAGCTGCAGGAGCGCATCACTTCCACCAAGCACGGTTCGATCACCTCGGTGCAGGCGATTTATGTGCCCGCCGACGATTACACGGATCCCGCGCCGGCCGCCACGTTTTCGCACCTCGACGCCACCACCAACCTCAGCCGGCAGATCGTCGAGCGCGGCATTTATCCCGCCGTCGATCCGCTGGCCAGCTACTCGCGCATTCTCGATCCGCGCATCGTTGGCGAAGACCACTACAATACCGCTCGCGCCGTGAAGGGCGTCCTGCAGCGCTACAAGGATTTGCAGGACATCATCGCGATTCTGGGCATCGAGGAACTTTCCGACGAAGACAAGCAGTCCGTGGCGCGCGCGCGAAAAATCGAGAAATTCCTGTCGCAACCGATGTTCGTAGCACAGCAGTTTACGGGCCTCGAAGGCAAGTACGTGAAAATCGCCGACAACGTCCGCGCCTTCAAGGAAATCGTCGAAGGCAAGCACGACGATCTCCCCGAGCAGGCGTTCTATATGGTCGGAACCATCGAAGAAGCGCGCGAGAAGGCCGAGAAAATGGCGGCGACCGCCTGAGGACGTGATTTGTGATTCGTGATTGGTACTTCGTGAAAACCAAGTCCCCGGCTGGGCGCGGTTTTGAGTCACGAATCACAAATCACGATTCACGAATCTCGACGAACAATGGCTGACACATTCCAACTCGAAGTGGTCACACCAGCGCGGCAAGTGGTGCGCGAAGCGGTGAGCGAGGCGCAGATCCCGGTGCTGGGCGGGTACATTGGCGTGCTGCCGGGGCACACGCCGCTGCTGGCGGAAATAGGGATCGGCGAACTGAGCTATCACGTCGGCAATCGCGTGGTTTCCTGCACGGCGATCGGCGGTTTCGTGGAAGTCCTTTCCGATCGCGTGATCGTGCTGGCGGACAGCGCGGAGCGCGCGGAAGAGATCAACGTGGCGCGCGCCGAGGCTGCCCGCGACCGCGCCCTGAAGCGTCTGGCGACGCTCAACGATCCCAACGTGGATTGGAAACGCGCGGAGGAATCGCTCCAGCGCGCTCAAGTGCGGCTGCAAGTCGCGGCGAGGGTCAGCACATCTTCCGTTACCTCATCGGCGTCAGGGTCACACTAAGCTCGCCTCGAATCCCTGCACGGAGCGGTACCATCTAATCGGGTATGGATGAAATTACAATGTACTGCACTAGCTGGTGCGTGGATTGCCACCGCGCCAAACAATTTTTGAAGGATCGCGGCGTAAACTTCGTCGAGGTGAATATTGACGAAGAGCCTGACGCCGAAGATCTGGTGCTTGAGGTCAATGAAGGCCGCAGAAAGGTGCCCACGATCAAGGTCGGCGACCGCTTTTTTGCCTGCAGCCCGTTCGATCCCTACCAGCTTTCCTCGGAATTGAATATTTCCATGAAAAAGTAAGCTTTTCTCCGTGCCCTCTGTGTTAAATGGTTTCCCGGCGTTAAGGCAAACCTTTCAACACATAGGACACAGAGAAAATCAAGTGAAAGCCAGACCCGCTCCCCGCGTCATCACGCCGGAAATTTCGAGTTGGTCGTCCAGGAAAACCAGGTCCGCGTCCGCGCCCGGGGCGAGCACGCCCTTGCGCGCTCCCAATCCGATTTGCCGCGCCGGGTTCACGGTCACCATTCGCAGCGCCGAAGCGAGGGGGACGCCGAGCGCAACCATATTCCGCAGCGCGCGGTCCAGCGTGAGCGTGCTTCCCGCAAGCTTGCCCTCCGCATTGCGGGCCACTCCTCCCGAGACCTTCACTTCAAACATCCCCAGTTGGTACTTCCCGTCGGGCATTCCGGTGGCGGATATGCCATCGCTCACCAGGATCACGCGCTCCGGCGTTTTTAACTCGACCAGCATCCGCATCGCCGCCTCGTCCACGTGTACTCCGTCCGCGATCAGCTCGGCGCTCACTTTGGGCGAAGTCAGCACCGCGCCGATTACGCCCGTTCCGCGGTGCGAAAAAGGACGCATGGCGTTGAAGACGTGCGCGGCGTGGCTGGCGCCCGACGCAATGGCGGCCTGAGCTTGCTCGTACGTGGCGTCCGTGTGCCCGAGCGACACGACCAGGCCGGCCTGGCGCGCCGCGGCAATTAATTCGAGAGCGCCGGGCAACTCAGGCGCGAGAGTCAGAATTTGCGCGGTTCCGCGCGCTTCCCCGAGAAGTTGCGCGAGCAGCTCCGGGGAGGGAGCCACGATCCACTTTGCCGGGTGCACTCCCCGGCGCGCCGGGCTGATGAACGGTCCCTCAAAATGGATCCCCAGGATTTCCGCGGAGAGTTCGCGGGCAGGATATTGGCTGGTATTGAGGATAAAGTGGGCGATGCCCGCAACGCTGTCGCGCGTTTCCTTTTCGCTGGCCGTTACAGTCGTGGCCACCAGGGAAGTCGTGCCGTGCGCCGCGACCGTCACTGTAACGAGTTCGAGCGCCTCGCGGGTGCCCTCCATCACGTCGTGGCCACCGGCTCCGTGTATGTGGACGTCGACAAAGCCCGGCACGACGGTTTTTCCGTCCGCGGTGATTTCACGCGCGCCGCGCGGCAAGTCGACTTTCCCCCTCCGGCCTACGGCAGCTATCTTGCTGTCCTGCACGACCACCAGGGCATCGGAAATTTCTTCGAATGGAGTGAATGCCCGGTCGGCGTGGATGACAATCGGCTGCATATGGACGGGATCATCCTACTTGAAAGCCGGCGTAATTGGGAAATACGCTGTACCAGGGGCTTCCGGAACCAGCCGTCTCGTAGGTTCGCAGGCAGCCCAAGCAACCTTTATCCCGGTACAGGGTTCTTGTCTCTGGATGGGTCGCGGTGCTACACTTTGCGGCATCATCGCGCCTATTCTACGAGGTGAATCAGGCTTGATCGGTCCATGGTTAAAGCACCTCCAAGCCGATGTCGATGCTCCTCTCCATCTGCCCCCCCAGGTGGCCGTCCGTTCAGGTGGCTGTTAAGAAACAGTAGTACAAAAGTTCTATTCAGACCCCCAGCCGATGCCAGTACATTTATACCGTACGCGGCAGCGCCAGCCTCGCTCCTGTCTAATCACAGGTTCATAGCTGTCCCTACGCGCTCGGAATCCAAAAGATAGGCGACGTGACGATATGACAACGATGACACAGCAATTCACGCGGGGGAGTCTCCGGCTTCGCCCCGCATCCCCATCGTCCGGTCAAAACCCACAAGCATGGAAAGCCATGGTGGGAACCAAGCCTGTGAGCGCGCGTTTTTCACTTTTGCCTGAAACCAAGCCGCGCATGAGCGCCATGGGGACGAGCTTAGTTGTTCAGATCATCCTGGTGGCTTTAGTCGTTACGCTACCTCTGCTGTTTCCTCAGCAGATGATTCCCAAGGCCATGTTCGTGGTGACCAACCTGGAGGGTCCGCCGCTCGATATTCCAGAGCCGCCGAAACCGAAGCCTCCAGCTCCTCCCAAAGTAGCCAAGGTGCAGCCTCCGCCTCCTCCAGTGGAACGGAAAGAACCACCCAAGCTGGATGTTGCAAAATACTTTAAGCCCAAAATCGAGGCGCCCAAGCCGAAGCCGCGTCAAGTCGAGGCCGAGCTCCCCAAGGTCAACGACACGTTTCAGCCTTTGAACCTTAAGGTGGAACCGGCCCAGCCGGCCCGCCCGCGCGAACCGGTGAAGACCGGCCTCATGGGAAGCGGCAGCTCGGCAGTTCCGACCATCACCAAACCAACGCCCGTCGAAAAAGTTCAAACCGGCGGATTCGGCGATCCCAACGGTGTAGCCGGGCCGAGCGATCCCAATAAGAGAGCTAATATCGGGCAATTTGGAAATCCCGCGTTGCCTCCCGGACCTGGCTATGGCAACGGCTCCGGCGGCGCCACTGGCCAGCGTGGAATTATTGCCAGCACAGGATTCGGCAATGGCATCGCGGTTCCGCCGGCGGGCGGCACCAAGCGCGGCGGAACGGTTCAATCCACTGGATTCGCCAACTCCAATGATGTAGTGCCCATAGCTCCGAAGAAGAAAATGGACGACGCACCGGCTGTTGAGCCGGTTGTGATCTTGGCCAAACCGAAGCCGGTGTATTCGGCGGAAGCGATCAAGCTGAACCTGGAAGGCGAGGTTCTGCTGGAGGTGGTGTTTCCGGCATCGGGCGGTGAGGTGCAAGTGAATCGGGTAGTCAAGGGCCTGGGCCACGGTCTGGACGAGGCGGCCATGCGGGCTGCGCAACAAATCAAGTACAAGCCCGCGCTTTCGAACGGTCATCCGGTCGACTTTCCAGCGGTGGTTCATATCGTGTTTCAAATCGCATACTGACTTTTAACTTAGGTTCGGAGGGGATATGCGCATTATCAAGACGGTGTTGGTGGTCCTGGCGCTGAGTGCTCTCCCGCTACGAGCGGCTGATACACCCAACAGCGCTTTGGACCAGATTGTGGATCGCATCATCAGCACGGAACAGACGGAGATGAATTCACTCAAGCCTTTTACGCCGCTGGTGGAAACCTACATTCAGAACCTCAGGGGAGACAACAATCTTGGCTCCGTTCCGGCCGGCGACAAATATTTTCTCGGCCGCGCGGTGCTTGCCAAGGGTGTCGATCTCGATCCCCTGACCGACGGCAGTGATTCCCGCGGCGGCAAGAGGAAAATATTCAGCGGCCTCGGCAACATGCTGTCTCTGTCCATGGAGTATTTGCCGCAGGGTTTCCTGCAAATGATTTACCTGGACACCAACGGCTTCGACAAGCAGCACTACAAGTTTGACTATGTCCGCCGCGAATTTCTCGGCGAAGTACGCACCCTGGTGTTCGACGTCACGCCCCTGGCCAAGGCCGGCAAGGGACGCTTCTCCGGCCGCATCTGGGTCGAGGACCAGGACTTTCACATCGTCCGGTTCAACGGCGCGTACAGCGGCAGCTCGCGCACCAATTACTACTTCCATTTTGACAGCTGGCGCGTGAATACCGGCCCGAACCTGTGGCTGCCGGCCTTCATCTACAGCGAAGAGTCGGACTTGAATTTTGCCATGTCCAAACGGCTCTCCTTCAAGGCGCAGACCCGGCTGTGGGGCTACAACCTCGGCCACTCCGCGCAGGAGCAGGAGCTCAGCAAGATCCTGATCGAATCGCAGATGCCGATCAAGGACCAGACCACGACGGCGAACGATATCAATCCCGTAATGGCGCAACGCAACTGGGACCGCCAGGCGGAAGACAACGTCGTGGACCGCCTCGAGCGCCTCGGTTTGCTCGCGCCCGAGGGCGAAGTGGACAAGGTCCTCGAAACCGTCGTCAACAATCTCGAGGTGACCAACAACCTGGACGTCCAGCCCGAAATCCGCTGCCGCGTGCTGCTGACTTCGACGCTGGAATCGTTTGCCATCGGCCACACCATCGTGTTCAGCCGCGGCTTGATCGATGTGCTGCCCGATGAAGCCAGCCTGGCCACCATGGTTGCTCACGAATTGTCTCACGTCGTGCTTGGCCATCGCATTGACGGACAGTACGCCTTCTTCGATCGCCTGCTGTTTGATGAGAAGGACACCTTCCGCCACTTCGGCTTCGCGCGCACTCAGGCCGAAGAAGATGCGGCCAACGTCAAGGCCAACGAACTCCTGCAGATGTCGCCGTACAAGGAACAGCTCTCCACGGCCAAGCTCTTCATGGATGCCCTCGAAACTCGACAGAAGGACATCCCCAACCTGATCAGCCCGCACCTGGGTGATCGCGTTCCGGTAAGCATGTCCATGGCCTCTGCCGCGCCGATGTCTCAGCCGCCGGGCGCCAATGCTCCGGCCGACGATAAGTCGAAGACCGCCACGTCTCCAGTTGTCGCGTTGCCGCTCGGCGGCCGCGTCAAGATGGACCCCTGGAGCGATAAGCTGGAAATGTTGAAAGCCAAGCCCGTGGGAACGGTGGCGGAACGCGAGAAGATGCCGTTTGAAGTCACTCCGTTCATGCTCTACCTGACCCGCCAGGTCAACTCCAACAGCAGCGCCGCTACACCCAACGGCGGAATCGCGGCGGATTCAAAAGCTGCGGCCGCTGCCAACGCCGCCAGCGGCAAGGCGCCACAGCAGTAGGCACAAAGAAGACCCCTCCAGACCGTAAGCGGCCAGCCCCACTCAGCCCGGGCTGGCCGCTTGGTTTTTGCAAGCACGCGCGCCGCGCGAGCTCCGCTCTTCGAATTTCAATCAATGAAAAACTGACCCGCAGCTGTAATTGAAGTCAAGAAAGGTTTGCCGGGTGGCGCACCCTTTGAGGCCGCTTTGATCTTCCGGGTGGCCGGCCCTTCGCCCGCCGTGGCTAAAGTGGCGGAGGGTTTGATTCCGTGCTCGCCTGTCCTTAACTCAATTGACGGGGGCAACCCGGATCAACCCCTGTTTGAGATTCGATTAGAAGAGCAACATTCCTACTTAAAATCCTTTCCCAATCCGTGCGATTCAAATATATATTTGTGTTACAGGGGAGCGGGTGACTCCCTGTTGTCAATTTCTTGTGCAGCTTCGGAGGCAAGAAAAAATGTGGACTCGTGGGATTCGAGGTTTGGCGGCGTTGGGTGTGCTTGTCGTGCTTGCGTGCTTTTTTGCGGGGTCGAGGGCGAGCCGGGCGGACGATGATTCTTCGGCGAGCTTGATCGGTTCATGGAGGGGCACGCGCCGGGCGCCGGGTACGACGGCGGTGCGGCACAACCTTTTGAGTTTCCTGCCGGGCGGCGTCGCGATCGAGGCCGGACCGTCGGTTTATGTGACTGGCGCAAATTTCGGGAACAGAGCGTTTGTCGAGACGGGGTTTGTCGGGACGTGGGTCAGCGAAGGGCACGGAAATTTCGTCGCGCACATGATTGCGAATCTCTTGGATCCGCCAGTGAGCAAGGGAACAACGGTCGGTACGGAAAACCTCACGCTCCGATTTCATATTGAGAATGGAAAAAATGGTAAGGAATTGAAGGGGACGCTCGAAGGCATTTTCCTCGACATGGAGGGCAACACGCTGTTGCAAATGCCCGCGGGGCTTACCTGGGATGCCGTGCCGCTGACGATCACATCGAATGGGTACAATTAAAAAGTAGCGCAGGCTTCAGCCAGTGGGGTTTGACTTTCGCGCGCGATACACACACCCACATACCGAAGCGCGTGTTATTTGATTTTCGATGGAAAAATTGAACTCGGATTGGGGTATACTGCACATACTATGCGACTACACAAATTGATTGCAATCACAGCGGCACTGGTAATTTCAACGGCATTTTCCGCGGCGGCGCAGAAGACCGCCAAGGCGGAGCTGCACGACGGGATGGGCAACAGCGTCGGCACGGCGGAATTTTCGCCCGCGCCGCAAGGCGTGAGCATTCGCCTCAACCTGACCAGTCTTCCGCCGGGCGTGCACGGGATTCATGTTCACGCAGTGGCCAAGTGCGAAGGGCCGGCGTTCACAACGGCCGGCGGCCACCTGAATCCTGACATGAAGCATCACGGCCTGGAGAATCCGGAAGGGCCGCATGCGGGCGACATGCCGAATATTACTGTGGGGGCGGACGGCACGGTGAAGACGACAATTGTCGCGCCCGGCGTCACCATGGGCGATGACCCTCATTCCATCTTCACGAACGGCGGCACGGCCCTGGTGATCCACGCGATGCCCGACGACCTGAAGAGCGATCCCGCGGGAAACGCCGGCGCGCGAATCGCCTGCGGCACAATTGCCAAGATGTAAGGGAACGGGCGGAATTCCTGGACATCCAGCGTGTGCGGCGCAATGTTCCTGCGCTTTTTATTCGCCCAGCTCCGGATATTCACAAGATTCTCACACTTGTGAAAACGACCGCTTGACGAGTGAGAAGATTCTGATATACTCTCCATTCGTCTGGCGAATAGTTGTGGTCGTGCTGTGATTGTCAGGGGCGTTCAGAGTTACGAGAGACCTGTCGCAAGTGAGGTCAATTACGAACTCAGGATAGCAAATTAGTCGAGCATCGCGCGAACCCGTCCGGTTATATGCGGACGGCTTGGCCCGGCGCTCGACGCCGGGTTTTTTATTGCTTTGCCTCGTTGTAGATGGGGTGAGCGTTCCGCCGGGAGCGGGATGGTCCGGAGTTTCAGGACGCAAGGATCTTTGACAACTGAATAGGCTGGCATTTCGTATCGCGTTTTGCATTCGCACGAATGCAAGGCGTGGTGCGAAATCTGCAAATTCTGCTCGAGCAGAGCAAATTGTGGAAAGGCGAGCTTGCTCAATTGCCTTCCGGACCAGTGCGACGGCGAAATTTTCGCCGCGGTGCTGCCCGGGGCGTTCATTCCTCTTAGTGGGAATGAGCGTGACGGCTTGGGTAAGTTTTATGGTTAAGCTACTAAGGGCGTACGGTGGATGCCTTGGCGCCAGAAGACGATGAAGGACGTGGCAAGCTGCGATAAGCCTCGGTGAGCCGCAAGCAGGCTTTGACCCGGGGATGTCCGAATGGGGAAACCCAACGTGATGAACTCACGTTACGGCCGGCTGAATCCATAGGCTGGTACGAGTCAACCCAGGGAAGTGAACCATCTCAGTACCTGGTGGAAAATAAATCTAACAGAGATTCCGAAAGTAGCGGCGAGCGAAATCGGAAGAGCCCAAACCGTTGTGTTTACACAGCGGGGTTGTAGGATCGCATGAGTAGAGTTACCAATCCGGAGGCTAGGTGAACCTGCTGGAAAGCGGGGCCACAGAGTGTGATAGCCACGTAACCGAAAGCTTACCGGACTCGAAGCGATATCCTGAGTACCACGGGACACGCGAAATCCCGTGGGAAGCTGGGGAGACCACTCTCCAAGGCTAAATACTCTCTGGCGACCGATAGTGAACTAGTACCGTGAGGGAAAGGTGAAAAGCACCCCTGCGAGGGGAGTGAAATAGAACCTGAAACCGTATGCTTACAAGCAGTCAAAGGGCTATCTCCGGGTTCGCCCGGCTGAATGCCTGATGGCGTGCCTCTTGCTTAATGAGCCGGCTAGTTATTCTCACATGCGAGGTTAAGCGCAAGCGAGCCGTAGCGAAAGCGAGTCCGAATAGGGCGAATAGTATGTGGGAATAGACGCGAAGCGGGATGATCTACCCTTGGTCAGGCTGAAGGTGGCTTAAACGCCACTGGAGGGCCGAACGGTTGTGAGTTGAAAATCGCTCCGATGAACTGAGGGTAGGGGTGAAAGGCTAATCAAATTCCGTGATAGCTCGTTCTCCCCGAAATGCCTTTAGGGGCAGCCTCGTATCAATTGCCGCGGTGGTAGAGCTCTGAATGGACTAGGGACCAACCAAGGTTACCGAATCCAATCAAACTGCGAATGCCGCGGACAAATATACGGGAGTGAGACTACGAGGGATAAGCTTCGTGGTCGAGAGGGAAAGAACCCAGATCTACAGCTAAGGTCCCTAAGTACAGACTAAGTGGGAAAGGAAGTGTGATCGCTCGGACAGCCAGGAGGTTGGCTTAGAAGCAGCCATCCTTTAAAGAAAGCGTAACAGCTCACTGGTCAAGCGATCATGCACCGACAATCCAACGGGGCTCAAGTCTGTCACCGAAGCTTAGGAATTCTAGAGGTTCGAGTTAAGAGGTTAGAAGTTGGATGGAGAAACAGAAGCAGACAGCCATCGCCAGTTATCGAGACTTGCGAATTTACCAACGCAGTTATGATTTAGCGCTGGAGATCCACAAGATCACACTGAAGTTCCCTGTGCAGGAGCGCCGGGAGCTTGGTTCGCAACTGCGACGCGCGGCTACTTCGGTCCCCATCAACATAGCGGAAGGCTATGGGAGAAAGATTTCACCAGAAGATTTCAAACGATTTCTGGTCATCGCACTAGGTTCCAACAATGAGGTCAACGTAATTCTCGACCTCGTAAGGGACTTGGGATGTCTCCAGGAAGATCAGCACAAAAAATTAGCGCAAGAAAACACAGAAATCGGCAAAGGCATCAACAAGCTGATTCAGGTGTGGCGCTAAATCTTCCGATTCTGGTTTTTTCAAACTTCTAACATCTAAACTCGAACCTCTAGATTTGGTAGGGGAGCATTCTGTGGAGTCTGAAGGTAGACCGAGAGGACTACTCAACGCCACGGAAGAGACCCTGCCGGCATAAGTAGCGATAAACACGATGAGAACTCGTGTCGCCGAAAGTCTACGGTTTCCTGAGGAAGGTTAATCCGCTCAGGGTTAGGCGGGTCCTAAGGTGAGGCCGAGAGGCGTAGCTGATGGACAACAGGTCAACATTCCTGTCCCACCTAGCGAACGTTAACACGATGGGGTGACGCAGAAGGATACAGAAGTCGGGTGATGGATGTCCCGATTGGCATGTGTAAGCCGGATCCCGCAGGCAAATCCACGGGGTCATTCAACGGTGAGACATGCGACGAGACCACACGGTCGCAAAGTTCTGGATTTCACGCTGCCTGGAAAAACCTCTAAGGAGTACGCTAGGTGCCCGTACCACAAACCGACACAGGTAGACAAGGACAATATCCACAGGCGCTCGAGAGAACACTCGCTCAGGAACTAGGCACATTAACCCCGTAACTTCGGGAGAAGGGGTGCCGCTGTAGGGTTTATAGCCCGAAGCGGCCGCAGCGAAACGCGCTCTGCGACTGTTTAACAAAAACACAGCTCTCTGCTAAGTCGAATACGACGTATAGGGGGTGACACCTGCCCGGTGCCGGAAGGTTAAAGCAAGGGCTCAGCTCCCGCAAGGGAACGAAGGCCTGAACTGAAGCCCCGGTGAACGGCGGCCGTAACTATAACGGTCCTAAGGTAGCGAAATTCCTTGTCGGGTAAGTTCCGACCTGCACGAATGGTGTAACGATAGAGCGACTGTCTTGGCGAGTGACTCGGCGAATTTGTGGTTCCGGTGAAGACGCCGGATGCCCGCACCTAGACGGAAAGACCCCGTGCACCTTTACTGCACTCTGGCTGTGAGTAACGGGACGATCTGCGTAGCATAGGTGGGAGCCTTTGATCCTCTGGTTTCGGCTGGAGGGGAGGCAACAGTGAAATACCACCCTGATTGTTCTGTCGCTCTAACCTACGGCCCTCGACGGGCCGGGAGACATAGCCAGACGGGTAGTTTGACTGGGGCGGTCGCCTCCCAAAATGTAACGGAGGCGCCCAAAGTTCGGCTCAAGCGGATTGGAAACCCGCTGTGGAGTGCAAGAGCATAAGCCGGATTAACTGCGAGACACACAGGTCAAGCAGAAGCGAAAGCTGGGTCTAGTGATCCGGTGATCCCGCGTGGAAGGGTCATCGCTCAACGGATAAAAGGTACGCCGGGGATAACAGGCTGATCTAAGCCAAGAGTTCACATCGACGCTTAGGTTTGGCACCTCGATGTCGGCTCATCGCATCCTGGGGCTGTAGAAGGTCCCAAGGGTTAGGCTGTTCGCCTATTAAAGCGGTACGTGAGCTGGGTTCAGAACGTCGCGAGACAGTTCGGTCCCTATCTGGTGTGGGCGCAGGAGACTTGAGAGGAGCTGTCCCTAGTACGAGAGGACCGGGATGGACGGACCCCTTGTGAACGAGTTGTCACGCCAGTGGCATAGCTCGGTAGCGAAGTCCGGAAAAGATAAATGCTGAATGCATCTAAGCATGAAGCTTGCCTCGAGATAAGGTCTCCCAAGACGGCTGCGGCCGTCTAAGAAGAGCGGTCGAAGACTACGACCTTGATAGGTGGGAGGTGGAAGCGTAGCAATACGCGTAGCTGACCCATACTAATCGCTCGTTCGGCTTGACCATAAAACTTTCCCAAACTGTCACCCTCCGATCATTTCTCGGAGACGGCAGTCTAACGACAAGCTCATGGTCGAGAAGAATTTGCAGAAAACAAAAGCCTATTCAGTTGCAAAGTTGGATGGTGGGGCTTGAGGTTTTGCTTTTCTAACCTCAAGCCTCCAATCTCCAACTTCCAGTTTTCCTGGTGGTCATACCGCGGGGGTCACACCCGTTCCCATCCCGAACACGGAAGTTAAGCCCCGCTGGGCCGATGATACTGCACGGGTAACTGTGTGGGAACGTAGGTCGCTGCCAGGATAATTTTCAGAACGGCCCGCTATGAGTAATCGTGGCGGGCCGTTTTTGTTTTTGAAACTCCGAGTTTATACACTAACCGATTCGGTGTAATTCTTGTCAAATGAACTTATTCGTTCAATAATCGGAGCCGATGAGTCGATTCGAACTCGACTTCTTGTCAGACGATTCTGACGAAGCCATTCTCAGTGAAATCCGGCGAGTCGCTGCTCTGCATCAAGGCGCCCGACTTACAATCGGATCATTCTCCCGACTGAATCAAAAGGTGTCCTATCAAACTGTCCTGAATCGTTTTGGTTCTTGGAGGGGAGCTTTGAGGGCAGCTGGACTATCCCATCTTACTCAAACCGAATCTCTAGATGAGTATAGCAATGAGGCAATCATCGAAGTGATTCGACGGACTGCAGCACTGCACAGTACCGGACCCTTTAGCGCAGCTTCTTTTCGGCGCCTTAAACCCAAGGTCTCTTACGATTCCGTCATTCGGCGTTTCGGGACGTGGAGGCAGGCTCTGACAGCCGCTGGATTGTTGCACTTGGACGCACTGCCACGCGTCGGAAGCCGCTACACCGATGAGCAATGTATGGAAAACCTCGCGAACGTTTGGACGCATTACGGAAGACAACCCCAACACAACGAGATGAAAAAGGCGCCGTCAGTCGTCGGGCCCAAGGCTTACATTGTGAGGTGGGGGACATGGCGCAAAGCTCTAAAAGC
Source organism: uncultured Acidobacteriota bacterium (assembly GCA_963813185.1). GTDB lineage: Bacteria > Acidobacteriota > Terriglobia > Acidiferrales > UBA7541 > Palsa-360. The sequence continues at coordinate 885,309 of CAWEYA010000008.1, read as the reverse complement.
GTTTGTGGATTAGGCCAATGCTGAGACACCCTTACCTACACTTTCAATACCCGAAGTTCGTGAAGATGTATCAAGCAGTTCGCGCGCAGCTCCCATTGCCCGGCGAGAAGAGGATTGCCGTGAGGTCCGACCCGGGCTGAGATTCCGAGTCTTCTTGAGAGATCGCTTTCGATGTGTTTTGTGTGGGAGAAGCCCGGCAACTCAACTGAATGTTGAACTTCACGCGGACCATGTCACATCAGTTGTGGACGGTGGAAAGACTATCATCGAAAATCTTCAAACAACCTGCCAAGAATGTAATCTAGGGAAGGGCCGAACGTCGATCAAATAAGGCATCAACTCAAAACGCGGAGTGCAGATATGGGTCCACGCGTCACAGTTCTTGCGACGCTTCATGTTGTTCAGGGCGCGGAGAAACGACTCGGAAACGTACACGACCCGATGTATGTTGCGCTGCTCAACAAATTGATGATTTCCGAGGGAATTGATTTTATTTTTGAAGAGGCGTCAGGGCTCGGGCCCACAATTGCAGAAAAATTGGCGCTCGAACAACTCCCCTTCGGCCATTACGTGGATATTGACCCGGCGAAAGCGGAGCGTCCGGATTTGGGCATTCCCTCCAATTCCAGTGAACCGAACATGATCGGGTCGCCTCCAAGCGTGGCTTTTGCGAATTGGCAGATTCTGGATGTGCACGCAAAGAGGGAAGAACTCTGGCTGGAGCGACTTCAGCAGCACGAATTCAAGAGCGCTCTCATCATCTGCGGTCTCGTCCACTTATTGAGCTTTGCCTTTCGGCTTCAGGATGCGAAATTTTCTGTCCAGGCCATTAATTACGCAAATTGGCAGCGCAACCCGCTATAGCCGAGAGGTTTATGGGCCGAACGTGCCTGGGCTGACTTCGTGTTCTTGTTGACAGGGGAATGCATTCTGCGTATGCTTAAGCATATGAGGACTACCATCAATCTGCCTGATGAGCTTGTCTTGCAGGCGAAGAAGGCCGCGCTGGATTCGAAGACCACCTTGACCGAGATCATTGCAAATGCCCTTCGAGCGACATTGAGCAAGCGCCCACGGAAGCCCCAGAAGAAAAAGACCAGATTGATCACTTATGGGAAGGGCGGCACATTCCCGGGCATCGACATAAGCAACTCGGCAACTCTGCTCGATATCATGGACGGAATCATTGATCCTCCTCGACGTTAACATCCTGGTTTATGCCCACCGCGACGATGCCGGGGATCACGAGAAATATAGGCGGTGGCTTGAAGACGCGATGGATTCGGGCCAGGGCCTCGGAATCTCGGAATTGGCTCTGTCCGCGTTCGTCCGGATTGTAACGCACCCGCGAATCTATCCCGACCCGACACCTATCGAACGCGCGCTCGATTATGCAGGCCAACTGCGCCGGCACGATTCCTGCTTTCTTATTTCTCCCGGTGAGCAGCACTGGGAGATTTTTGATCGCCTGTGCCGGGCGGCAGGCGCAAAAGGCGCTCTCGTGACCGACGCCTATTTTGCCGCGCTCGCAATAGAATCAGGAGCGGAATGGATCACTGCGGACCGCGATTATGCGAGGTTCCCCGGCTTGCGTTGGCGACATCCCCTGGCTTGAAAATCACTCCTCCCGCCGCCAAGCGACAAGCTAAATCGTCGGTATTGTGAAAATCATGCTGAAGAGAGTATCGTAAGCTCACCATTTAGATGGAAAAACCCCGGAGGCAACCATGTCTTCTTCAAATGGCCGTGCGTCTCGCCGAAATTTTCTATTGGGGGCTGCGCCTGCAATCGCCGGCGGGCTCGCTCTTTCGAGTGCCGCTGCCGAGGCCTTCGCGCAACCCGCGGGCGCGAGGGAAAAAACGGACGCGGCGAACGACAAAATATGGAGCAATGAATACTGGGCGCAGAAAGGCGACGTCAAGCTCTACATGTTTCGGAAACGTGTGGGCGCGCCGCAAGCGGGCAAGCCGGCGCTGCCTGTGCTGTTCCTCGTCCATGGGTCTTCGATGTCTTCTACGACGTTCGACGTGACCGTTCCGGGGCGCGGCGAATATTCGATGATGAACGCGTTTGCGAGGTACGGATATGACGTCTGGACGATGGATTTTGAGGGCTACGGAAAATCGTCGCGGACCGAGGGCAATTCCAACGTCGCCGACGGCGTCGAGGATCTGAAGGCGGCGATTCCGGTAGTGGCTCGGGAGACGGGGCGGCAGCGGTTCCATGTCTTTGGCGAGTCTTCTGGCGCATTGCGCGCCGGCGCGTTCGCCATGTCTCATCCGGAACTCATCGACCGGTTGGTTCTGGCGGCATTCACCTACACCGGCGAAGGTTCGCCCACGCTGACCGATCGGGCCAAGCAGGTGGAATTTTACCGAACGCACAACCGGCGCCCGCGCGACCGCGACATGATTCGCAGCATTTTCACGCGCGACAAGCCCGGCACTTCCGACCCGGCTGTCGGGGAAGCACTGGCCGACGCGGAAATGAAGTTCGGCAATGACATCCCGACGGGAACGTATCTGGACATGACCACCAGCCTGCCGATCGTCGACCCGCTCAAAATCCGTTCGCCGTTGCTGATCGTGCGCGGCGAATATGACGGAATCGCGACCGAAGTGGATCTCATCAGTTTTTATACGAAACTGGTCATTCCGGACCGGCAATTCATCATCTTGCCCGGACTGGCGCATTCCCTTTCGTTGGGAATTAACCGTGAATTGTTCTGGCACGTGATGCGGGCGTTTCTGGAAATGCCGCCCCGCCTCGATAATTTTAAGACCAGCTGAACACGCGGGCCCACCGTCCTGGATAACGATGCGGTTCCCCTGAACGAGTTCGCCGACAGATGGAGTAGAGCCCTTTTGCGCCGCTCCTTCATCCAATAACTTGAGATGATTTCCCCTACCGTCAGAAATTTCATGAAGCAGCAGGGCTTTGTCGAAGAGGCGGATTCCGTTTGCGACATGCACTTTTCCGGGCTGTATTTTCAGCCCAGGATCATGGGGCCGCTGGTCGTCGTCGCAATTGTTCTGCAATCTCCCGTCTTCTTTTTTGTGCTTTCCGCGATGCTCTGGTGGAATGTTGCGTTTCCGAAGTGGAATCCATTTGAGATGTTTTACAACCGCGTGATCGCCGGGCCTCGCGGCAAGACGCTGCTTGCCCCTGCGCCCGCCCCGCGCGCATTTGCGCAAGGCATGGCGGCGGCCTTCCTGCTGCTGGCAGGCGCGGCGCTTTTGGCTGGCTGGACGATGGCGGCCTGGATCCTTGAAGCATTCCTGGTGATCGCGTTTGGGGCGCTCTTGTTTGGGAAATTTTGCCTGGGCGCGTATGTGTACCATCTGTTGCGCGGGAAAATCGCGTTTGCCAATTCCACACTTCCGTGGGCCCGCCCGCAGGCTTAATTTTCTAACCGCCTAAGTCCGTTGCGGCCGGCCTGCTTCACGCCGGTCAATCACATTTAAACTAAGTCTGGCGGTGATCCTGGGAACGCCATTCTCCCGAATGGCGTTTTGCGATCCGCCAATCGGGAGATTGGCGTTCCCAGAGTTCCAGGCCCGCTTTCCGCGTCAATTTTGGAATTCGAAAGGATCACTGCTGTTGCGGCGGCGGTTGCTGTGGTTGCTGTTGTGGTTGCTGTTGGGGCTGCCCGACATTCCCAGGCGCCTGGCCGGGCTGAACTCCTGGACCAAATGGTGCTCGCCCTCCCTGCGGCGGCTGGATCGGATTGGGTGGGGCTAGCCCGGGTGGCGCTGCTGGCGGCGTGGCGGGCTCTCCGCGTCCGGCATAGACTGCCGGAACATCGTGCTGAGGCAGGCGCAAGGCGCGGGGGGTGACCAGGATGAGCAATTCCGATCGCTGGATATTCGTGGTGTCCTCGCCGGTCAATAAGCCGATTCCCGGGACCGTCGAGGTCCAAGGCAATCCGCTGGTGCTTCCTATTTGGTTCGACTGCAGGAGGCCGGACAGAACCGAAGTTTCGTTTTCGCGCAGGCGGATCGTCTGTTCGATTTGGCGGTTGCTCAGGATGGGAATGCCGTTGATGCTCGAGCCGGTAAGGCTCTTGATGTCGAATTGAAGCTGCAGAGTAACCTCATTATCGGCATGGAGACGCGGCGTGGCCTTTACCTTCAATCCCAAGTCCTCATACTCGGCCGATGGATAGGCGGTTTGGCCCGACGATAAATTCGACGAGGGCTGCAGGGTATTGAGCGTAACAGTCACGGTACTCGACCCGCTGTTGGCTGTAACAAGATCTATCGTGCCGTCAGCATTCAAATCAGCGCCCGCCAAAGCAACGGGTGAGTTTCCCGTGGGCAAGGAGATAGGGGCGGTAAAAGTTCCGTCCCCATTTCCGATCAGGACATCTACATTGGGCGCCGTTTCGTCCGCAACGGCGAGATCCGTATTCGTGCCGGTGAAGTTCGCGGCAATAATTCCGGCCGGACCTGACCCGGTGGCGAAATCCGTGTGCGCGAAAAACGTGCCTGTGCCGTCGCCCTTGTTGAGCAAAATCGAAACAGTGCTGTCGGAGTGGTTCGCCACGGACAGATCGGCGTGCCCGTCACCGTTGAAATCCGCCGTGGCGATGCCCGCTGGCCCGTTCCCTGTGGAAAAAGTTGTCTGCGCGCCAAACGTACCGTCGCCTTTGCCCAGCAATACGGAGACAGTACCGTCGCCGCCGCTGCCAGTCGCGTGGTTCGCCACCGCCAAATCCACACTGCCATCCCCATTGAAATCGGCTGTGGTAATGGCGCTCGGATCCACGCCCACGGGATAATCGACCTTGGCGGCGAAGGTTCCATCTTGTTTGCCGCCAGTCTTATTGCCGAGCAAGATCGACACGGTGCTGGGGGTGGTCTTGTCACCCTGATTGACGACGGCAAGGTCGGGTTGTCCGTCGCCGTCAAAATCCTGTGCCACGAGTGCAACGGGATGACTCCCCGTCGCATAAGCCACGGGCGTCTGGAACGTGCCATCCCCTTTTCCAAGTAGAATCATTACTCGACTATTGGCCACGTCGGTTACGGCAATGTCCATGTTGCCGTCATCATTGAAATCGCCCACGGCGATGGCCGAGGGGGATGCAGCCGTTGTGACCGTGCCCGAAACGACTCCCGGAATCGGAATGCACGCGGACGACGGAGCAGCGCAGGAAGCTGGCACCGCCGAAAACGTGCCGTCGCCGTTCCCCGGTAAGATCGAAACCGTGCTATTCGTCTGATTGGCGACGGCGATATCCTCATGGCCACCCGTATTATTGAAGACAGCCAGGGTCAGCGCGGCCGGGCCGCTATTAAGGCCGGTGGAGTAATCCGTTCGCGGAAGAGTTACGCCCGCAAGCAGCGCCTGGCCGAGCGCCTGCGAAAGCGCCGTGGAGGTCGAGTTCAAATCCGAAGAAAGTAAACCCAGATCAATGGGGTAACGGTCGCCGACAAAGAACGTCGCGGGCTTGCCGTTCTGTGCGCGCAGCAAAACACGCTGGGCGCTGTGCACCGTGTTGAGTGCCGTGCTGAAATTCGCCGTAAAGCCCGGCATGGTGGCGAGAAAAATAGTTTTTCCACCGCCGAACGCGATCAACGCGGGAAGCGCGGAGCCCGTTGCCGAGCTCACGGCGCTCTTGCCGAAAATGCTTTGCAGGATTTGAATTAGAGTGCCGTTATTCTGCGCTGCCTGGAGCTGCTGGATTTCCGGCAAGGTAAGAGCAAACACGCTCGACGAGCTGGGCGGCGTGACTCCCAGTTGGTTTGCAAAAGTGCGGTCGAGTTCCAGGATTTCGATATCCAGCATCAATTCGCCGCGGGGCTGCTCGATCTGTCCGAGAAGGGCTTGCGCGAGGGCCACGTTTTGCTCAGTGCTGCGCACGGTGAGCGTGCGCGTCGCGGTATTCAGTTGTGTCCGCGCGATGCCGGTCATCTCGCGAATCATCCGGACTTCTTCGTTCATCTCTTCCGTGGTGACCGATGCCGGGAGCAGCAGTTCTTTTTCTATCTCGAGGGCGTACTCCCGCACTTTTTGCGGGCTGTCTTCGGTGACGAACATCGTATGCGGATCCACAACTCGCGTGAACGTCCTGGTCTGCCGCGAAAGGACCATCACCGCCGTGTCGAAGTCCAGTGCCGGAACCTGGAACCGAATCGAGCGGTCGGGCAAATCGCCGTCAAAAACCATCTTCACGCCGAATTGCTTCCCGATTTCCTCGTAGGCGCCGCGAGTCGTGCCGCGATAATCGAATGCCTGGGTTCCCGGATTGAGAATCAGGCGGGGCAATCCACCGAGGCGAGGGCCCTTTGGCACTTCGGTCTCCGCCGGGCTTGGCGTCAATTCCGCAAGGCGCTCCCGCGCCACGACGTAGGTCGGATCGATCTCCAGCGCCTGGGTCAGTTGTTCGCGCGCGCCGGGGATATTTCCGGCAATGGCCAGCCGTTCCGCGCCATCGACGAGCGATTGAACAACTTGAAACCGCGCATGTTCCTTCAGGATTTTGTACTCCCGGTTTGATGGATCGTAGGTGGCCGCTTCGGAATATGCGGCAAACTCCGCCTTCCAGTCGCTGGATTGTTCCGCGCGGCGGCCTGCCTGGAAGGCCTTCTGGGCGCGGCCTTTGTCCGGCTGGGGAGGAGGCATGGATGGCGCCTTGGTCTGGGGGGGCGCCGCAGCGGGCGACGAAGTGGAACTCGAAGACTGGGGGAGTGCCGGGGCCACCAGGAGCAAGCCCGCAAATGAAATGGCCGCCAAGCGCCTCGCAAGCGAAACCCTTCGGTCCATGTAGCGGCGAATTGCAAGGTGACACCGGTGCTGAATCATGGCTAGAATCATGTAGATGCATATTCTACCGTCCGGGGATGCGGCGGGGTAGAAACTTGTAAACTTGACCCAAGGCCGAGGGGCCGTGTACACTTGTATTTCCAGTTGCGAATGAGTTGCAACTAGAGGGTGCCCCCCTTTGGGCCACATTTTGCGCGGGGTTGGACTTTGCGCGCAACGGTCGCTGCTGTAGCGGCACGGCATGTCGCGCCTCCGAAGACTGCGTGCTGAAGCGAAGCGTGACGCCGGAACGCCACGCTGAAGGATTGAATTTTGCTCTCTGCTTTCCTCATCGCACTACGTGAAGGTGTCGAAGCCGCCCTGGTTGTCGGCATCGTACTTGTCTATCTGAATCGCACCGGACGCTCCAATCTGGTGCGCTGGGTGTGGGGAGGCGTCGTCGCCGCGACGGTTTCCAGCCTGGCCGTGGCCATCGCGCTGGAGCGCTGGAAGGTCAGCGAGGACGGATTCGAAGGGTTGCTGCTTCTCATCGCGGCCGTTTTTGTGGTCACCATGATTTTCTGGATGAACCGCGTGGCGCGGCACCTGAAAAAAGAAATCGAAAAACACGTCGAAAAACACGCGGCGAAATCCGAGTTGTCCGCGGGGATTGGCCTGGCCACATTCGTTTTCCTGATGGTGGTTCGCGAGGGCGCCGAGCTCGCGCTGATTTTGCGGGCAGTGGAACTTTCCACGGAAGGCCTAGCCGTTTGGATTGGAACAGCTCTGGGGCTGGCCATGGCGATCGCCGTGGGAGTCTTCTTTTTCCAGGGAACGCTGAAAATTTCCCTCGGAAGATTTTTTTCCGCGACCAGCACGATTCTGATTATCGTCGCCGTGCAGCTGGCGCTGACTGGCGTTCACGAATTGAGCGAAGCCATGTGGCTGCCGTCCAGCAGAGTGGAGATGGCCTACGTCGGTCCCATCGTTCGGAACGAGTTTTTCTTTTTCACCGTGATTCTTGGCGCGGCGGCGCTTCTCGTGCTGCGCGAATGGATGGCCGCACGCGGCCGGGCGGCCGAGAATGTGCCCGACGCCGCGGAACGCCGCCGGCTCGAATGGGAGCGGCGCAAGCAGCGCCGCTGGGCGTTCGCTTCGGCGTTCACCTGCACCGCTGTCATCCTGATTCTGGCCGCGGAATTCGCGTACACGCGCGTGACCGCGACGACCGAGGCCCGCTCGATCCAGGCGGATAACGGAGCAGTTCGAATCCCCCTCGCCGAGATCAGCGACGCGAACCTTCACATTTACAGCGTGGACGCCAGCGGAACGAGCTTGCGCTTCCTCGTGATTCGCAAGCCGAACGGAAGTTGGGGCACCGCGCTGGACGCCTGCCTGATTTGCGGCACCGCCGGGTACCGCCAGGATGGTTCGAACGTCGTGTGCCGCAACTGCGCTTCCGCCATTTATATTCCGACGATTGGGGAAGCGGGCGGATGCAATCCCGTTGGCGTCCCCTCGCGAACGGAGAGCGGCGCGCTGGTCATCGACGTTTCCAAGCTGGCCGAAGCCAGGAACCGGGTCTCACAATAGCTGAACCCGTTTCATTGACCGGCGACGAGCCAAGTTTGTTCGGACATCGGTGGCTAAAGAACCTGCGTGAGAACTCGAAATTGTTTGTGGATCGTGGCTTTGGCCACGACGTAAGGTCTGCAAAATCAGATCGGCTTTAGCCGCTTTCGGTCCAATTGCGCAGTCCACACACGGGCTCTAACGGCCAGGGGTATCAGACCTTTGATTGTCGCGGCGGAAGCCGCGACCCACAAAGATATTTTGTGAGCTAGCTTCGAGAGACGACGGATTATGTTTCTTCGAATCGTCAGCGAATCCTTCACGCGAAAGCCGCGCCGGAAAGTGCTTACGGCGGCGGCGCTGGCGCTGGGCATGGCGATTGCCACGGCCACGCTGGAGGTGGCTCTCGATGTGGGAGACCGCCTGGCGCGGGAATTCCGTTCGCTCGGCGCGAATCTGCTCGTCACGCCCGCATCGGACACGCTGCCGCTGGAGATTGGCGGAGTCGATTACCGGCCGGTCGACGCCGGCGCCTACTTACCCGCGGGCGATCTCGGGAAATTAAAAACAATTTTCTGGCGCAACAACGTGATGGGATTTGCGCCATTTCTCGATGTTCCTGTGACGATCGCGTCCGGCGGTTCACAAGCAAATTCTGACGAGGAATTGATCGGCACGTGGTACAGCCACTCTGTTCCAGTTCCCGACGGCAGCGCGTTCACGACGGGAATTTCCGCTACTGATCCGTGGTGGCGCGTCGACGGCCGATGGTTTTCGGATGCTGCCGAGGAAGCCCTGGCGGGCGTTGCGCTCGCGCAGCGTTTGAATTTGCATGCCGGAAGCAGAGTTAAAGTCGATGCAGGCGGCCGCTCGCACGCGCTGACGATCACGGGCATCCTTTCCACCGGGGGCCGCGAAGACAACTCCATCCTCGCGCCATTGGAAATCGCGCAGGATTTGGCAAGCCGCCCCGGCCAGTACCGGCGCTTGCTGGTGAGCGCGCTCACGAAACCCGCGGACGCCTTCTCCGAGCGCGATCCCGCGACGATGACACCGGTCGAATACGACCGCTGGTATTGCAGCCCGTACATCTCCTCAATCTCGCACCAGATTCAGCAGCAACTTCCGGGAGTAGAAGTGCGCGCCATCCGGCAAGTCGCCGAGGGCGAGGGACGAATTTTGACACGCGTCAGCGGCCTGATGTGGATCGTGACGATTGCCGCTTTATTCGCGGCGGCCCTCGCGGTGGGCGCGACGTCCGCGACGACGGTACTCGAGCGGCGCGCGGAAATCGGATTGATGAAGGCGCTGGGCGCGACCCGCCGCGCCGTCGGCGCATTTTTTGTGGCCGAGCAATTATTTCTCGCGCTGGTCGGCGGCGTTCTGGGATACGCGCTGGGAGTTTTGCTGGCGCGCGCCCTGGGCATTGGAATTTTTGGCGTTGCTCCCGCGCTTCGCTGGATTCTGCTTCCGATCGTTTTAGTCCTCGCGGCGGTGGTCGCGCTGCTGGGGAGTCTCCTGCCGCTTGGACGTGCCTCACGCGTCGATCCCGCTCCCGTGTTGCGGGGAGATTGAGAGCGTGCCCAGCCGCTCGATGTTCCTGCGAATTTTATGGAAATTGCTCGGCGCCAGCCGGGGCCGGCTTTCCGTGGCCCTGATTGCGCTGACGAGCGGGGCAGCGGTCTGTTCCGCGCTGCTCAATGTGAATCTGGATGCGGAGCGAAAGCTGACCCAGGAATTCCGCACGCTGGGCGCAAATGTGGTCATCGCTCCTCCAGCCGGCGGAAGTGAAGCCGCCCTTGCGGACGCCGCCGTTCTGGATCGCGTTGCCGCATTGCATATCTCGCAGATTGTCGCCACCGCGCCTTATCTTTATGTGGCCGCGAATTCCGGTTCGCAGCCAGTCATTCTGGCGGGAACCTGGTTTGACCAGGTGGCCAAAATGAATTCCTGGTGGAAGCTGGAGGGCGGCTGGGTTTTTTCTCGCGACGACCACGAACACTGCCTCGTCGGCTTCACCGCCGCGCGCCAGCTGGGACTCGCGCCCGGCAGTTCTGTGCAGTTGCGATCCGGCGACCACGACATTTCCCTTACCGTCGCGGGAATCGTTACCACCGGCGGCGCCGAAGACAATCAAATTCTCACCAACCTTGATTCCGCGCAGGCCCTGGCAGGGCTTTCCGGCCGCGTGAGCCTGGTGCAAATGAGCGTTGCAGGAACGCCCGCGGAGATCGAAGGGGTCACGCGCAGGTTTGCGGACAATTTGCCCGGCCTCGATGTGCGGCCCGTGCGTCAAATCGCCGCCGCCGAAGGAACAATCCTTGGGCGGATTCGCGGTTTGATTTTCTGGACTATTGCGCTGATTCTGATTCTCTCGATGCTCGGCGTGCTGGCTTCGATGGCGGCTCTGGCCATGGAGCGTCGGCGGGACGTTGGCCTCATGAAAGCGCTCGGGGGATCGGTCCAGCGCATCATGCGTTTGTTTCTCGTTGAAGCGGGGACGCTCGGCGCGGTGGGCGGCGTGCTCGGTTTTCTGCTTGGCGTTGTGCTGGCCCGATGGATGGGCGAACGCATTTTCGGCGTGGCCATTTCGGCGCGCCTGGAAGTCTTGCCCATCACTATCGCGTTAACGATCGGCGTGGCCCTGGCCGGAGCGTTTCCCCTGCGCCTTCTGGGGCGCGTGAGCCCGGCGGAAATTTTGCGAGGAGAATGATGGCGCCGCTGGTCCAGGTCGAGCAACTCGATAAGCGCTTCGGCGAAATTCGCGCGCTCGACCGTGTGAGTTTCGAAGTGGAGGCGGGCGAATGGATCGCCATCATGGGCCCTTCCGGCTCCGGCAAGACCACGCTCATCAACATTCTCGGCGGGCTCGATCATCCGAGCGCGGGCCGCGTCGTCGTTGACGGCCTGGAAATCGGCAATCTAGGCGAACGCGAATTGACGCGCTACCGCGCCGATAAAATCGGCTTCGTGTTTCAGCAATTTCATCTGGTCCCTTATCTCACGGCCCTGGAAAATGTCATGCTGGCCCAGTATTTTCACAGTATCACGGATGAAAAAGAGGCTGCGGAGGCGCTGTGCCGGGTGGGCCTCAGCGACCGGTTGAATCACGTCCCCGCGGAGCTTTCCGGCGGCGAGCAACAACGCGTAGCCATCGCGCGCGCCCTGATCAATCAGCCGAAACTGATCCTCGCCGACGAGCCCACCGGCAATTTAGATGAGGCCAACGAAGTGATCGTCCTGAAACTGTTGCACGATCTGCATGACGCGGGTCACACGATTCTTGTCGTGACCCATTCGCAGGCCCTCGGGAACCTTGCCGACCGCCGCGTGGAACTCGAACACGGCCGCCTGGCCCGAATCAGCGCTCCCTCGCTGGCAAAGGAATAACGTAGCCGAGCCATGCCCATTCCCATCGATGCGCGAAGAAAACCGGCCAGCGTGAAAGTGCACGTGTCTTCCGGAAAAGGAGTCGACATCACCTGGGCCGACGGCCACGCCAGCCACTACGACTTCGCCTATCTCCGCCAAGAATGTCCCTGCGCCATGTGCAACGACGAGCGGCAGAAAAAGGCGCAGGGGCAGGAGAAAGACCAGCAATTGAAAAAAGAAAATGCCGCGCGCGTCGCGGCCGCGCCGCCGAGTTCGCCGCTGCTCCCCATGTACAAACCGAAGCTGGCGGCAAAGTCGGCGCACGCCGTCGGCAACTACGCCTTGCAAATTGATTTTAACGACGGCCACGCGACCGGAATCTACAGCTTCGATTTCTTGAGAAGCATTTGCCCCTGCGAGGAATGCGCCCGAGAATATCGGGCACAACCCGACCTGTAAGCCTGCGCTTGGAACGCCCGCAATAGGTGGTAACTCCTCGGCTACACGCCTTTCCCGTTGGCCGGACGCCTTGTCCCATTCTCACGTATCATTTTGCTTCAGCCCCTCCGGAGGATCCCGTGTCACCCCAACAGGCCGTATACGCAAGAAGGCGTCGAAGTACCCGCATTGATCAAGCCGTACCAATCATTGTGCAAGGCGTGGGCGCCTTGCGAGAGCCCTATCAGGAGCAGGTCTCGACCCTGTCGATCAGTTGCCACGGCTGCTCCTACCAATCGAAACATGAGGTCATTCAGGGCGAAACCGTGTACCTGGAAATCAAACTGCCAAATAATGGCACGGCAGCATGTTCCAATCGGGCGCAAGTGAAATGGGCGCAAAAGATCGGGGCCAGCAAGGAGCGGACTTTCCAGATTGCCGTGGAGCTGGAGATCGCCGGAAACATCTGGGGAATCGCCTCTCCCCCGGCCGATTGGTTTTCGCCGCAGGTCCCGGAAGTGAATGATTCTACGGCCTCTGGGCGAGAACTGAAGGTCGTGACCCGGAAAGAGCAATCCATCGTCACAGCGCCTGACGTCGGCTTGGATCGGGTCTCCCGGCTCGATAGAAAAGAAGCCGCCGCGTCTCCCATTGCGCCGCTTGCGCAATTGATGGTCGGCCTGGGAGAACAAATTCAAGCCATGGCATCGGAAGCCGCATCCGCCGCTCTCCTCACGGAGAAGGGCCGGTTAATGGAAGAGTTTCGTGGCCAGCTTCGAAGCGAAGCAATCAAGGCTATCCAGTCCGCGATATCGGCCTCCAGGGAGGTGATCGTCCGCCAGGTCATAAAGGAGCTGAGCGAAGCGAATGAAGCCGGCGCCCGAAATAGTTACGCGGTCTGGAGGAAGAAGATTGAGCAAGATATGGAGACCGTCCGGCAGCACATGCTGTCTCAAGTCCAGGAAGTGAGCAAGCACCTGGATGGCTTGACGGCCACCGCGATCGAGCGTGCGCAGCATAACATGGAAGCCACGCGCAGCCAGGCGGTGGACCGTTTTATGTCGCGCCTTCGCGACCAGGTGGTGCCGGTTCTCACGGAAGCAAAGGATTCCCTGCAGAGACTGAATGGCGCTGGAACTGCCTTGAGGAAGGAGTCCGAGGCAATTTTTGCGGGACTCGAAAACCAGCTGGCCTTCACCACCAACGAAAGTTTGGCCAAAGCCCTGGAAGATTTGGAAAAAAACACCACGGCGCATACCGCCAAGACCAATGAAACCCTGCAGAAACTTTATCAAAACTTCGAAAAAGCAGCGCAGGACAATGCGAACTCGCTCCTTGCATCCGCGGGGAATGAAATGGCCAGCACTCTGCAAGAAAGAGCCGCGGAGGTTTCCCGCGAATTTGCGACGGGCCTCGAAGGCTATACGCGAAGCTATCTTGAGGCGATCGGCAAATCGATCGCCGAGATTCCCCAGAATATGCAGGGCCGCTCAAGTCAATAGCCGTGCCAGCGGCGCGCGGCTCTTGTAGCGCAAACCTTTCAGTTGGCATTTTAGAGTCGACCGATGCCCGCCTGAAGGCGGGCGCGACATATCCGTAAACCGAATTTTTTAGCAGCCCCTCACGGCCCCCGTTCCGATCCCTAAAATTCGCGACGGTGTTCCATTTTTAAATGAAAGTAATTTGCTGCCGAGCCCTCTTTTTGTGGACGGTGCCACATAAAGATGCCATAATGAAATCTTTATATTTTCTTTACGTCTCATGTCCTCGACACCTGCGGGCCAAAGCCCGGAACTCTCCCCCCTGATAACCGTGCCACGCGTCATTGTGGCCACGACGGCCATGCTGACGTTCATCTCTTTTTGGCGCGCGGCCGCCATTGTCTTGAACGACCTGGCCTCTTCCGCCTATTACGCCGGGGGCGAGTCGGAAAGTTTCATCGGCAAGTCGGCGCCCTGGTTCATTCTCGGGGTCATGTTGTTCTCCTACTGCGTGCGCGCCGTGTATGTAGAAAGCTGCAGCATGTTCGTGCGCGGCGGCGTGTACCGCGTGGTTAAGGAAGCGCTGGGGGGCACGCTCGCGAAATTTTCCGTCTCGGCGCTGATGTTCGATTACATTCTGACGGGCCCGATCAGCGGCGTTTCCGCGGGGCAATACCTGGCCGGCCTGCTCAACGAGTTGTTCGCCTACTTTCACACGGGCCTCGTGCTTTCCGAGAATTCGACCGCGGCGTTCTTCGCGGTCCTGGTCACGCTCTTCTTCTGGTGGGAGAACATCAAGGGAGTTCATGAGTCCAGCGACAAGGCCCTGAAAATCATGCAGGTAACCACGGTGATGGTGGTCGTCCTGATCGTCTGGTGCACGTACACGATCTGGGTTCGCGGCGCGCATCTTCCTCCGTTTCCCACGCCCCGCAACATTCATCTCGATCAGAGGTCTCTCGGCTGGCTGTACGGACACCAGATCGTGCGCCTGATTCCGATGATCGCCGTGTTTGTGGGCATCGGGCATTCCGTTCTGGCCATGAGCGGGGAAGAATCGCTCGCGCAGGTGTACCGAGAGATCGAGGCGCCGAAGCTGCGCAACCTCAAGAAAGCGGGCCTCATTATTTTCCTCTACAGCCTGCTTTTCACTTCGCTCGTTTCGTTTTTCGCAGTCATGATCATCCCGGACGGAACGCGGAAGGCCTACCTCGAGAATCTGATCGGCGGATTGTCGATGAACCTGGCGGGGCCTTTTGCGCTGCGCCTGGTGTTCCATGTGTTTGTCGTCGCCGTGGGAACGCTGATTCTGGCGGGCGCCGTGAACACGGCCATCGTCGGTTCCAATGGTGTCCTGAACCGCGTCTCCGAAGACGGCGTGCTGACGGACTGGTTCCGGCAGCCGCATCGGCGGTTTGGGACCTCGCACCGGATTATCAACATGGTCGTCGGATTTCAGATCCTGACGATCCTGGCGAGCCGCGGAGACGTGACGTTTCTGGCGAACCTGTACGCGTTCGGCGTGATCTGGAGTTTCACAATGCAGGGCGTGGCGGTGCTGGTGATGCGCTACACGCATCGCGAGGACCGGGAATACCGCGTACCGCTGAACTTCCGCCTGGTGGGCAGGGATGTGCCGCTCGGACTGGCGCTGATCACGCTGATCCTTTTTCTCATCGCGGTCGTGAACCTCTTCACAAAACCCGAGGCCACGGTGGCAGGACTGAGTTTTTCAATCGTGATGTTCGGCGTGTTCTCGGTATCCGAGCGAGTTACGCAAAGAAACCGCGGCGGGGCGCACGTGGAAATGGATCAGTTCAATGTCGCGGCGCGGGAAGAACTCACGCGGCAATCCGTGGGCGTGCGGCCCGGGAGCGTTCTGGTGCCGGTGAGCAACTACCATGCTTTATACCACCTGCAGGCGGTGCTCGACCGCGTCCGGCCCGATCGCCGCGACATTGTGGTAATGCACGTACGCCTCCTGCGGCGGTCGGCCGCGGGCTCGAGCGAACTCGAAGCCGAGCAGTTGTTCGGCAGCATCGAGCAATTCCTATTTACTAAAGCGTTATCTCTCGCGGAAAAGCGCGGCAAGCCGATTCGTTTGGCCGTCGTGTCCGCCAATGACCTGTGGAGCGGCATCCTGAACGCCGCGGTGAAGCTCGAGGCAAGCACTATCGTCCTCGGGCGGTCGGGAAAGGTGTCGCTGGCGGAGGAAGCCAGGGAAATTGGCATGGCCTGGGAACAACTCCCCGATCCGCGCCCGCAATTTAACCTGGAAATCTTCACGCCGGGGGGACAGCGCGAATTCTATCTGTTGGGTCCGCATGCGCCGAACCTCACTTCCAACGAGGTGCGGCTCGTGCACCGTCTCTGGCTGCGCTTCAGCGACCTGGTTGCTCCGGACGAACTTCACCATCACGACGTGGTTCACTTTGCCCTCGATGAAGTCCTGAATGAATTGGAGAATGGCCAGGAAGCCCAGGTAGTCGCCCGCCTGAAAGAACACATAAATAAAAATAAAGCCGCCCACACCAAGCAGTAGTGGCGCATGCTTTAGCTTGCGGGGTTTCTGCTCGCAACCGGAGTCGAAAACCCGCAAGCTAAAGCATGCGCCACTTGGAATCGCGCCTTACGCGGGCCGAAGTTCCGACGTGCAATGCGGGCACCTGGTCGCCTTGACCGGCACGGCGCTCAGGCAATAGGGGCAATCGCGCGTCGCGGGCGCGGCCGCGGGAGCGGGTTTCGGCACGAGACGATTGACCTGGCGCACCAGAAGGAATACGGCGAACGCCACGATCAGAAAATTGATGATGGTGTTCAGAAAGACGCCATAGTTCAGCGTCGCGGCGCCCGCCGCCTTGGCCGCCGCGATGGTGTCGTAATGCGTTCCGGAAAGGCTCACAAAAAGATTTGAAAAATCGACGTGGCCGACCAGCCTCCCGATCGGCGGCATCATGATATCCTGCACAAACGAATTGACGATTTGCCCGAACGCCGCGCCGATAATGATCCCGACGGCCATGTCGGCCACATTCCCACGCATCGCAAATTCCTTGAATTCCTTGAGCATGGAATTTTCCTCCGGCTTGCGTGAATTGGACGAAGACTAGCCCCCCCGCAGCGACAGCACCGCGGCCAGGATGCCGCGCAGCGCCAAAATCATTCCGGCGGCTGCAAATATGATTCCCACAAGGCGAAATTCCACAAACGCGAGCGACAACATGGTCAATCCAACCAGGATCAGCGATGCCCCGCCCACTTGCGCGGCGGCGCGATCCGCTGTCCGCGCGGCGCGCGCCGTTTTGGCCCACGTGCGGGCCCCCCAGTAGATCAAGACGGCGCCGAGGCCCAGCCAGGCGGGGCCGCGCGGGTTAAAATTTCCGGGGTCGAGGCGGCCGCTCAAACCGACCCAGACCAAAAATCCACCGAGCAGGATGAAAATAAACTCGGTCATCATCCGGAACAAGTTGGCCGGGTTTAGCATGCTGGCGTCTGCCCGGTTATGCCTTTTCAATCCGCACGGATTTCAATTCCACGGCCTGCTTCGGCTTGTCGTTCGCTCCGCGCGGCAACTCTGAAATTTTCGTGGCCACATCCATCCCTTCGACCACCTCGCCAAAGATGGTGTGCTTGTTATCGAGCCAGGGCGTGGGCGCCACGGTGATGAAAAATTGGCTTCCATTTGTGCCCGGCCCCGCGTTAGCCATGGAGAGTTTTCCCGGTTTGTCGTGCTTCAGAGACGGATGAAATTCGTCGCCGAAACGATAGCCGGGATCGCCGGTTCCCGTTCCGAGGGGACATCCTCCCTGAATCATAAATTGCGGAATCACGCGATGGAAAATGAGGCCGTCGTAAAAAGGGCGCTTCACTTTTTGCCCGGTCTTGGGGTCCTTGAATTCCTTGGTGCCTTCCGCGAGGCCGACGAAATTCTCGACGGTCTGCGGAGCTTCTTTTTCAAACAGGCGGACGACGATCGTCCCCTGCGAAGTATCGAACACGGCATAGGTGCCTGGTGCGCGGCTCAAGACCACCTCCTGTGGGTAGCAAAATGCGCTGGCATTATCGCCCATTCCGGGCGGAGAGGCCAGCGTTGCCCGCGAAAATGGAGCGCTGCGATTTTATCGAAGCGCGCTCGCGCGCGGGAGTGCTAAACTTTCGTCCTTCGCGGGTTGCATCGCGGCGTCGTGCTGGCGAATCCAATAAAAGGCAGGGAGAAGAACACTTGAACAACGTCATTATCATCGGGAGCGGTTGCGCCGGGCTGACGGCCGCCATCTATGCCGGGCGCGCCAACCTGAAACCCATCGTGATCGACGGCTTTGAGCCCGGCGGACAGCTATCGCTCACCACGATGGTCGAGAATTTTCCCGGATTCCCAGACGGGATTCTCGGCCCGGATTTGATTGAAAACATTCGGAAACAGGCGCAGCGCTTCGGCGCGGAATTCAAGTCCGGCGCGATCACGGACGTGGATTTGAGCAAGCGGCCGTTCAAAATTACGGCGGGCAACGACACGTACGAGACACTTTCGTTGATCGTCGCCGCGGGCGCGACCGCGCGTCTCATAGGCCTCGAGTCCGAGCGCAAGCTCATCGGCTACGGCGTCTCCACATGCGCGACTTGCGACGGATATTTCTTCCGCGGCAAGGACATCGCGGTTGTCGGCGGCGGCGACTCGGCCATGGAGGAAGCCAATTTTCTTTCGCGCTTCGCCAGCAAGGTTTACCTGGTGCACCGGCGCAAGGAATTTCGCGCGTCAAAAATCATGGTCGATCGCGCGCGCGCCAATGAAAAAATTCAATTCGTCACTCCGGTGGTGGTCGAAGACATTTCGGATGTGACCAAGGGCGGCGTGGAATATGTCACCCTGCGCAACACCGAAACCAACCAAGCTTCGAAGCTGGACGTGGAAGGCGTGTTTATCGCCATCGGCCATGTGCCCAACACCAAGGTCTTTCGCGGCAAACTCGACATGGACGAGAACGGTTATCTCATCACCCATCACGGCAGCCAGACCAAGATTCCCGGCGTGTTTGCCGCCGGCGACGTGCAGGACCATCACTACAAGCAGGCCGTGACCGCCGCCGGCTCCGGCTGCATGGCCGCGATGGACGCCGAGAAATTTCTCGAGGCCCATCCGGACCGCTGAAATCGCTGCGCATTTCAGGGCCTTGCCGGCAAAGATTCCATGTTACGCGCGCTGCTGCTCGAACTGGCCAAAAGCACCCGGCTTCGCCGCTGGATTACTTCCCATGGCGCCACGCGCCGCATGGCGCGACGCTTCGTCCCCGGCGAGGAACTCGCGCCCGCCATCGAAGCGGCGCGAGCCAGCAACAAGGCCGGAATGACCGCGAGCCTGGATCACCTGGGCGAAAACGTGGTGACGCGCGAGGATGCGGAACGCGCGCGCGCGTCTTACACGGAGGCCTTGGAACAGATCGCGGCGGCGGGCGTCGAGGCCAATGTCTCGCTCAAGCTGACGCATCTGGGTCTCGATCTCGGCGGCGAATTTTGCGCCGAGCAGTTGCGTATCGTCGCGCGCCGCGCGGAAGAACTCGGAAATTTTGTGCGCGTGGACATGGAGGGCTCGGCCTACACCGATCGCACGCTGCGCATCGTCAAGCAGGCCCGCGCGGAATCGGCCGCGGTGGGAACCGTCATTCAGGCGTATCTCTACCGCAGCGAAGAGGACATTCGCGATTTGCTGCGCATCGGCTGCCGCATTCGCCTCGTTAAAGGGGCCTACAAGGAGCCTTCAAGGATCGCCTTTCGCCGCAAGAAAGATGTCGACGCAAATTTCAACAAGCTGATGAAGATCCTGCTCCCCAGCGGAACCTACCACGCCCTGGCCACGCACGACCCGAAGATGATAGAAGGCGCGATCCGCTTTGCAGCCGAGCAAAATATCACCAAGGATAAATTTGAATTTCAGATGCTCTACGGAATTCGGACGGATTTGCAGACCCGCCTGGTGCGGCAGGGCTATCGCGTGCGCGTGTACATCCCTTTTGGCAAGGATTGGTTTCCGTATTTCATGCGGCGCCTTGCGGAGCGTCCCGCGAACTTAGTTTTCTTTGCGAAGAATTTCCTTCGCGGAGCCGCGCCGTCCGCCTAGAAAAACCGATTTGAAGGGCGCCCTGAATAAGCCAAAATAAACTCATGCGCGCGATGATTCTCGAGCAACCGGGCAAGCCCCTTTCTCTACGCGATGGCCCCGTGCCCGAACCTCGGGACCGCGAGGTTTTAATCAAAGTGCTTGCCTGCGCCGTGTGCCGCACCGATCTGCATGTGCTGGACGGCGAATTACCGAACCCCAAGCTTCCTCTCATCCTCGGCCATGAAATTGTAGGGCGCGTGATGCGCTTGGGAAAGAGTGCGAGCCTGCTATCCGTTGGGCAGCGCGTCGGCGTGCCGTGGCTTGGCTGGACGGACGGCGAATGCTCCTATTGCCGCGCGGGCAATGAAAATTTGTGCCCGAAGGCGCTCTTCACCGGCTATACGCTGGACGGCGGCTACGCCGAATTCACCGTTGCCGACGAACGCTACTGCGTCCCGATTCCCGAATCCTATTCCGACGCCGGGGCCGCGCCACTGCTGTGCGCCGGCTTGATCGGTTACCGCTCGCTCGTGCGCGCGGGTGACGCAAAACGCCTGGGCATCTACGGCTTCGGCGCCGCGGCGCACATCATCGCTCAGGTGGCCCGGCATCAAGGCCGCAGCGTGTACGCCTTCACGCGTGCGGGGGACGAAGAGGCGCAACGATTTGCCAAAGGGCTGGGCGCGGCCTGGGCAGGAGCATCCGAGGAGCGTCCCCCGGACGAGCTGGACGCGGCGATTATTTTTGCGCCCGTTGGCGCTCTGGTGCCCGCCGCGCTGGCTGCCGTCCGCAAGGGAGGGACGGTCGTTTGCGGCGGCATCCACATGAGCGATATCCCCTCGTTTCCCTACGAGTTGCTGTGGGGAGAGCGGTCGGTGTGTTCGGTCGCGAACCTGACGCGCAAAGATGCCGCGGAATTCATGAATATCGCGCCCAAAGTCCCGGTGCGCACGACGACCCAGCCGTTCGCGCTCGAACAGGCCAACGAGGCGTTAGACCAGTTGCGAAGCGGCAAGCTGCAAGGCGCGGCCGTTTTGATCTCCGACGAGACTCACTAGGACCAAACCCCGCAAGCAGAAGCCCGCGCCATTGGACGTGCTATACTTTTTGCGAGGAGAAACTGGCTTGTGCAGTGGCTGCTTTGGTGATATAAACCGATTCTTTCCATGCCAATGTAAGCTGGTAATTGGTTTTTTTAAGCTATAGTTATCCCTTGAAGGAGAGTCACGATGGCGTACGTAATTGCTGAGCCCTGTATCGGTACGAAGGACACCGCCTGCGTCGACGTTTGCCCCGTCGATTGCATTCATCCGCGGAAAGATGAACCCAAATTCGAGTCCGAGCCGCAACTCTACATCAGCCCGGTGGAATGTATCGACTGTGGCGCCTGCGTACCGGTCTGCCCGGTGACGGCGATTTTTGCTTTGGAGGATTTGCCGGAGAAGTGGGCCCACTTTACACCGATTAACGCGGACTGGTACACCAAGCAAGGCTGACCCAGACCGTCCGAAAACGGCAACTTGTCGGACAGTTTTTCGTGCGGCGCTCCCTTAGCGCAGCAAGGGCGCCGCGTTTTTTTGGGAAGTTGGAGCGCTTCCTGGTTCGACAGTTGAAGAGGCGGCGGGATTGAGAGCATTTTTTCAATTTCCTCGGCACCTGCCGGCGGGAACCAGCATCCCACACATTGTGGTTTGAAGTCTGGCGCGCGGTCTCTTTCACCGCGAGAATTCCTAACCGGAGCCGGAGGAGCGTCACAGTGTTATTTACCCGAAGGCCGAAATCTATAGAGGTAGAAGAAGTATTGGCCAGCCGGCAAGACCCGCAAGCCAGGATCAAGAATAAAATCGTGCCGGCGGTGGCCACCATCGCAGGGACCGCGACGGCCGTCCCGCCGCACGTGTTGTCGCGTGAAATCGTGAAAAACCGCATCGGCGGCGTTTTTTCGCTGGACGGCGCGAGGCTGGATGCCATTCGCGAAGTGATCGACAATTCGGCGATCGATCAGCGTTACAGTGTGTTTCCACCGGAATATACGATCGAGCCTCGTCCGCTGGCGCAGATCAACGCGGAATATCAGGAAAAGTCCATCGAACTTGGCATGCAGGTGGCCGAGCGCTCGTTGGCGCAAGCCGGTATGACGCCTGCCGACGTGGATCTGCTGGTTACCGTGTCGTGCACGGGCGTAATGATCCCTTCGCTCGATGCCCATCTCGCAACGATCATGGGATTTCGCCCGGATGTGCGGCGCCTGCCGGTCACGGAGCTTGGCTGCGCGGCGGGCGCCGCGGGCCTCGCGCACACCTGGGAATATCTGTCCGCGTTTCCGGATCGCACGGCTCTTTTGATCTCGGTCGAGCTGCCCACGCTCACCTTTCAGCGCAGGGACATTTCCCAGGCAAATTTGATTTCCGCCGTTTTGTTTGGCGACGGCGCGGCGGGGGTGGTGGTCACAGGCCGCGAAGCGCCCGGGCCGCGCATTTTGGCCTCCGAGTGTTTCCTGTTTCCCAATTCGCTCGCCGCGATGGGTTTCGATCTGCGCGATTCCGGATTCCACATTGTCCTTTCCAAGGACGTGCCTGAGCTGATCCGGGAAAAGGTCAAGGATCTAGCGGAAGGCTTTTTGGCGCGCCAGGGTCTGCGGCGCGATGATATTTCCGCGTTTCTCCTGCATCCGGGCGGACAAAAGCTGTTGTCCTTCATGCAGGAGGAATTGGGTTTGGACCGCTCCGACACGGAAATTTCCTGGGACATCTTGCGCCGGTACGGCAACCTTTCGAGCGCCAGCGTTCTTTTCATCTTGAACGAATGGCTGGTTCAAAAAGAAATGCCGTCGGGGAGCTACGGGCTCCTGATGGCCTTCGGCCCGGGATTCACGGCGGAGATGCTCCTGCTGCAATGGCCATGACGTTCGCCTATCTTTGCCTGCTGGTGCTCGTCGGAATCGGGCGGCTTGCGGAATTAGGAATTTCGCGCCGCAATCAGCGGCAGCTCGAAAAACAGGGCGTTCGCAAAATTCCCGAACCTCATTTTCGTTGGATGGTTTTCTTGCATGGCGGCGTCCTGGTGTGCGCAGGGGCCGAAGTTCTGTTTCTTCATCGCCCTCTGATTCCCGCGCTGGCCCTTGCGATGGCTTTGCTGTTCGTCCTGGCCAATCTTCTTCGCTGGTGGGTAATCCGAACGCTGGCGGGGCACTGGAACGTGGAGGTGATGGAATCTTCGCGCGTGGGAGTCGTGAGTTCAGGGCCTTATCGCTGGGTGCGGCATCCGAATTATGTGGCCGTGGTGATTGAGATTTTTTCACTGCCCATGATTCACACGGCGTGGATCACGGCGATTGTCGGTACGCTGGGAGATCTGGAAATTCTGCGGCGCAGGCTCAAAGTCGAAGACGGCTTCCTCATGTCGAACCCCGCCTATCGCATAAGCATGGGAGAAAAGCCGCGATTTCTGCCCCGACTGTTTAAACGGAGTTCGGGCGCGCCCGTGGCGGGCCTTTAGTGGCGCACGCTTCAGCTTGCGGGGGTTAGGCCTGCAAGGACTCAACCCCGCAAGCTGAATCGCGCGCTACTTCGCCTGCCGGCCGATCCTCGGGGGTTTCCTGCCTGCGGGAATTTCACCGCCGTCCAGCGCGTCGAGCCATTCACGAACAGCCCCGCGCAACTCCTCAATTTCAAGCCCTCCATGAACTTCCGGAAAAGAATCGAGCTTGAGCAGCCCCTCCTGAAGCAAGTTTCGAGTTCCCAGCAAATTCGCCCGGGAATAGTGATGAAACGCCGCGGCAACCTGAATCAAACCCTGCAGAAACTTTTTGTCCGGGTTCGGCGTCTCCAGCCACACCTCTTCCCAATGTTCGTGGGCGTCGTAAAAATGAGCGGAATTAAACGCTTCAAGTCCTTTTTGATAGAGCCGATCTTTTTCGCGTGGATCCATTCGAGTTTTTGAACCTGGCGTCATTCACAACGCAGAGTACGGCATCTTATCAGACGGATGAGAACGTAGCTTGGCGTGCATACAAGCGTCGCACTACGTGATCGTGACATATCTCGCATTTGAATTTCTCCCTGAATGACTACCCGCGCTATCATGGATAGGCTGCTCGGCCGCGAGGTTCTGGCTTGTCGAAATTCAACTTGGTTTTGCTCATTCATGCGCATCAACCCGTCGGCAATTTTGACGAGGTAATGGAACGCACCTATGAGCGTTCCTACCTGCCTTTTGTCGAATGCGTGGCGCGCCACCCGCGCGTCCGTTTAGGCCTGCACTATTCCGGCCCGCTCCTGGAATGGCTGGCCGAAAGGCATCCCGAATATATCCAGCGCATTGGCGCACTCGCGGCGCGCGGCCAGGTGGAGGTCGTGAGCGGAGGATTTTACGAGCCGATTCTAATCGCCATTCCTTACGAAGATCGGATCGAGCAGATTCGGCGTCTGAGCCATTATATCGAAGATCATTTTGGGAAACGGCCCGCGGGAGCATGGCTTGCCGAACGCGTGTGGGAGCCTCAATTGCCCGCCGTGCTCGCCGAAGCGGGAGCGGAATACACCCTGGTCGACGACAGCCACTTTCTTACGGCGGGGCGCGAGATTCCGGAGCTGTTCGGCTATTACATCGCCGAGGAATGCGGCAAAACGGTGAAGGTGATTCCCGGACTGCAGGATCTGCGCTATCTGCTTCCCTTCGGCACCGTCGAGGACAGCGTCGCGTTCCTTCGCCGGTCCGCCAACGATCATCCGGGCGGGATGGCTTGCATGGGCGACGACATGGAAAAATTTGGCGGCTGGCCGCACACCTACGAACATTGCTATCGCGACGGCTGGCTGGACCGGTTCTTCACCGCCATGGATGCCAACCAGGAGTGGGTGGAAATGGTTCCGCCGGGGGAAGCGCTGGCAACGCACGCCCCGCTTGGCCGCGTGGACCTGCCGACGGCGTCGTACACGGAGATGATGGAATGGGTATTGCCTACTTCGGTACGCCAGAAATTTCACGCCCTGCTTGGCGAATTTTCGGACCGGCCCGATGTGCGGCGATTCCTGCGTGGCGGGTTCTGGCGCGGGTTTTTCAGCAAGTATGCCGAAGCCAATCTGCTGCACAAAAAGATGCTGCGGGTTTCCTCGAAACTGCGCTGCGGCGGCGGGAAGGGCTTGAAAAAAAGCGCCAAGGGAACGCTGCGCCGCGCCAAAGCGATCACGCATCTGATGCGCTCGCAATGCAATGACGCCTACTGGCATGGAATTTTCGGCGGCCTCTACGCGCCGCATCTGAGGACGGAATTGTGGCGCGAGTTGGTCCGCGCCGAGACCATTGCCGACTCCCTCCACCACGGCGTCAAGCCTTATCAGGCGATGACGCAGCTCGATTTCGACGCCGACGGCAGGGAAGAAATCGAAATTACTTCGCCTAAATTCGCGGTCGTGATCAAACCTTCCGACGGCGGCTCGCTGGCGGTTCTGGATTTTCGCCCCAGTGCCGTGACGCTGATCAATTCACTTCAGCGGCGCGTCGAGGCCTACCATTCCAAGTTGCAGAATGCCGCCCAGTTCGCCGGCAAAGTCGCCTCGATTCACGAGCAGACGCTGGCCAAGGAACCGGGGCTCGAAAAACACCTGAAATACGATCGTTGGGCGCGAAACGCTTTCCGGCTCCTGCTTTTTGCGCCCGGGAAAACACACGCGGACTTTGCAGCCCTGCGTCTCGAAGAAAGCGCCGCGTTTGCGGGCGGCGACTACCGGGTTGAACGCGCAACGGCGCACGAGATTCGCCTCCATCTGGAAGCGCCGCTGCGTCAGGTGATTGCGGAGGTGGATCCAAAATGCGTTCTGCGCGCGACGAAGGTATTGCAATTTGAAAATCATGCGCAGGGCTTCGACGTTCGCTGCCGTATCGAACTTGCGCCGAAACGGTCCGCGCCTCCAAACCCCGGCCCCGCGGGCCCCTCGCAGTTCACCGTAGGATTGGAAATAGTGACCAATCTTCTGGCGCCCAATGTTCCGGACCGCTATATCGAATTTGGGGGTGAACGCAAACCCTTGGAGTGGAGCGGCGTGGTGGACGGGCCGCAAGTGCGCCTCGCGGATGAATGGCAGAACGTGGCCTTGGATATCGAAGCGCGCGGGGCAAAGCAATTGTGGATCTCGCCGATCGAAACGGTTTCGGAATCCGAAGAAGGGTTTGAACGAGTCTACCAGGGCTCGCAAATTCTGGGCGTGTGGAATGTGGCGCTCGGTCCCGCGGAACCCTGGAGCGCTGAAACTGTCTTGCATGTGTCGGCGGCGCGAAGCGTCTGAGTGGCATATGCTTCAGCCTGTGTGGTTTTGTCCTTGCAAGGACCAAACCCCGCAGGCTGAAGCCCACGCCACCGGGCGTCACTCCGCAATCAGCAGACTTTCCGCAAAGGGCCACTCGGTATCAATCCACTGCGAGTCGCAACGAAAGCCGTTGCGCCGCGCCATCGCTGAAATATCTTCGGCGCGGTATTTGTGCGAGCTTTCCGTCCAGATGGTTTCGTTTTCCTGGAAAGATATGGTGCACCGCGAGCGGGGGATTGTGACGATCTGATCGCGTATCGAGTGCAAATGCATTTCCACGCGCTGGTGCGGGATGTTGTAGCGCGCTTCGTGCCGGAAGGACGCGAGGTCGAAATCCGCGCCCAGTTCGCGGTTGATGCGCGCGAGAAGATTCAGGTTGAACGAGGCCGTGACTCCGAGGGGATCGTCGTAGGCTGCGAGCAATTGCGGGAGCGGCTTTTCGAGATCCGTGCCGAGCAGTAGCGCGTCGCCGCGAAAAAGAATGCGGCGCACCTCGGTGAGGAAACGCTCGGCGGCATCCCGGTCGAAATTGCCGATCGTGCTGCCGAGAAACAGCACCAGCAGTTGATCATTCTCGTTGCGCCGGGCCGCGGCGGCCAGGAGGCCGTCCAGATATGGCCGCTCGAATCCGACGATGCTGATGCATTCAATCTGCCCCAATTCATTTTCACAGCGCGCCAGCGCGGTGGGCGAGATTTCAATCGGGCAGTAAGTGGTGCACTGTTGCCGCGCCAGGGCTTCCAGCAGCCAGCGCGTTTTTTTGCCGCTGCCGCTTCCCAGTTCCGCCACCAGGACCGGCGGCTGCAGGCGCGTGACGATGTCCGCTGCATGGCGCTGCAAGAGCCGCTCATCGGCGCGCGTCAAACCATATTCGGGCAGCACGCTGACCACTTCAAATAGCGCCGAGCCTATTTCGTCATAGAGATATTTTGAAGGAAGCTCTTTTTGTCCGGGACGGCACAATCCGGCGCGGACGTCTCCGGCAAGATCGGGCCTCGAATGCTGAGCGATCACCGCAGTAGCCATTGCTTATCCTCGATTCTTTCCGCGGGCGTCAGTGCTCGACGCAGCGAAATGCAGCGTACACGTACGGGTAATGCGGCTGGAACCAGTTGCGGAACGACCGGCGCAGCATGCATGCGGCCGTGCGCGGCGAGCCACCCTTCATCACAAAATGCTTCCCATCGAAAAAATTCGCGGAATATCCCGGATAAAACGAAAATGGCTGGAACCCCGGAAATGCCGCAAACGGCGTGCGCGTCCATTCCCAGCCGTTCCCCACCAGATCGGCGACGCCGAAGTCGCTGTTCCCTTCGGGATGGGATCCTGCCGGAACCGGATCCCAGCGCTGAAAATCAAAATTCCCATGCCGCGCGGCCGGCGCTTCCGCGCCCCAAGGGTAGGCGCGTTCGCTGCCGCCGCGCGTGCCGAGTGCGGCGCGATGCCATTCCGCTTCGCTCGGAAGTTCCTTTCCCGCCCAGCGCGCATACGCTGAAGCCTCATCGTGGCTGACGAACACTGGCCAGTCGAGCGGCAGAGAAATTTCCGCAAACATGGTGCGATAGCACCAGGAGTCTCCGTTGGGAATCCAAAACGAGGGATAGCTGTGCTCCTGTGAAGTAATCCATTCCCAACCGGAATCGCTCCAAAGGTTGCGGCGTTCATAGCCCGCGTCTCGCACGAACTGCAAGTAGTCTCTGTTGGTTACGTTGTAGGCATCAATCCCAAATGCGGGGACTTCAACGCGATGCTCCGCGAACTCATTGTCCCAACCAAACGGACCGTCTTCGCTGCGAGCGAGGCCCAACGTGGCCGTTCCAGCCGGAATTTCCACGCAGTGCAACTCTCGCGGCGGAGGTGAAAGCTCCTTTGCCAGAGGCTGACTGAATTTGCGGTCCACGGGCAACTGGTGCAGCATGTAGCAGAGAGTTTCGGCGTGCATCAGGCGGTGTTCGATGGCGACTTCGAGAAGGCGGCCGTGTTCGAGACATGCCAGACTCGGGTCTTTCGCGCCGCCTGTCCGAATCGCCCCATCCAACTTCTCGCGGAGTCGCTTGTTGTATTCCCGAACTCGGTCCGCCGACGGCCAATCCTTGGGCTGATCCGTTGGCAAGCCTCCGCCCACCGGGTCGATGCCAAAGGCGAAAAGCTTGTCAAATTCCGGGTCGAAGGAAGTAAGGCCCAAGGCTTCACGAAGTAGATTCCAGTCAAAGGCTTCCAGGTGCCCGAGATAAAAAATAATCCGGTGGCGCTCCGGGACCGGGCGGTCGTAAAGTGCTGCGGGGCGTACTATTTTGAACAGTTCTTCGCTGCGGGCGCGCGCCGCTTGAAGGCGTGCATGGAGTTGATTGACCTGGGAATATGGCGCCACTGCAGCCGGATCCATGAATTTCTCCTGGGCAACTGATTCGCTCAGCAGCGGGCTGGGAATCCCGGCGGAAAGACTCCGGGACGCTCTATGAGACCATTGCTTAGATGCTCCAAAGTGGGAAGTCAATGCATGCTTTTCGGTAGGACCAATGAGCCCGCTTTTCGGGGCCTGGAGGCATTCCCGCGTGACTTCTCTAAGTGACAGATTCCAGGTTGGATACGCCCTGGAGTTCCGAGCCGCCAGCTACCGACTGCCGTCCGGCGCACTCCTGATTTCCGGGCTGAATCTTAGCGTGGCGCGAGGCGAAACGCTCGTCTTGCTTGGCCGCAGCGGTTCCGGCAAGACCACGACGTTAAAGCTCATTAACCGGCTCCTGGAGCCCACCGAAGGCGAAATCTTGATCACAGGGCGTCCCAGCGGCTCCTGGGACCCCATCCAGCTGCGCCGCGGGATCGGATACGTCATACAGGACGCCGGGTTATTCCCGCATTGGACGGTGGAGCGGAACGTTGGACTGGTGCCCCGGCTGGAGCGATGGCCGGAAGAGAGAATCCGGGCCCGGGTGCGAGAGATGCTAGCGCTGGTGGGCCTGCCGCCTGAGGAGTTCGCGGAACGCCGCCCCTCCGAGCTCTCGGGCGGCCAGAAGCAACGCGTGGGGGTGGCGCGAGCGCTGGCCGCGGACCCTCCGATCCTGCTCATGGACGAACCTTTCGGCGCGCTCGATCCAATCACGCGTGCCGACCTGCAGAGAGAATTTCGGGCGCTGGCGCTGCGGCTCCAAAAGACGATCGTGTTCGTTACGCACGACGTACGAGAGGCCCTGTTCCTGGGCACGCGGATCGCTCTGCTCGATCAAGGCCGATTGGTTGGGGTGTATGCCCCAGCGGAATTTCTTAAGGCCACAGAACCGGAGATCCACGCATTCGCCGCGTCGCTGCATCCGGGCGCAGCGCACGAGGGGGCGAAATGAACTTTTACGAATTCCTGTTGCGGAATCGAAGCGAGGTGTTCGAACGGTCTATGGAGCACATTGGGTTGGTCGGCTCGTCGATGGCGATTGCGCTCGCCGTTGGATTGCCCCTGGGAGTCGCGTTGGTCAGCCGCACCAAACTGCAGCGGTGGGTAATCGGAGCCGCCAACGTCGTGCAGACAATCCCGAGCCTGGCGCTGTTTGGGTTTCTGATACCGGTCCCCTGGATCGGCGGCATCGGTGCCAGCACGGCCATCGTCGCGCTTTCGATGTACGCCCTGTTGCCCATTCTGCGGAATACATGCACCGGGATCGCGGCGGTCGATCCGGCGGTGATCGAGTCCGCTCGAGGGATGGGGATGACTCCGAGGCAGGTGCTTTGGCAAGTGCAATTGCCGCTGGCCGCGCCCGTTTTGCTGGCGGGGATTCGAGTGGCGACCGCGATCTGCATTGGCATAACCACGATTGCGGCCGCCATAGGCGCCGGGGGCCTGGGAGTATTTATTTTTCGCGGACTGGCAATGGTCAACAACCAG
Organism: uncultured Acidobacteriota bacterium; assembly: GCA_963813185.1. Taxonomy (GTDB): domain Bacteria; phylum Acidobacteriota; class Terriglobia; order Acidiferrales; family UBA7541; genus Palsa-360. The sequence continues at coordinate 855,417 of CAWEYA010000008.1, read as the reverse complement.
GTCATTCTAGCGGGCGCAATTCCTGCCGCATTCCTGGCCATCGCGGCCGATTCCGGATTGGGATATTTCCAGCGGAGCAGCGCCAAGAGATGAGTGGAAACTTCTCATCGGTGCCTTGTAGCGCCGGCGTCCCGCCGGCGATTTTTCTGAATCCACATAGCGCAAAAACGCCGGCGGGACGCCGGCGCCACGAAAAACCTGCGAAGTGCGGATTCGCGCCGCTGTTACTTTGTGTTTTCGTATTGCTGTTCGCAGGCGGCTGCGGAAAACGCGGCGGGGAATCCATTGTGGTGGGGTCAAAAAATTTCACCGAGCAGATTGTCCTCGGGGAATTGTTTGCGCAACAGATCGAAGCGCATTCGGCGCTGCGAGTGGAGAGGCGGCTGAATCTCGGCGGAACATTTATTTGTCACGATGGGCTGGTGTCGGGAAAGATTGACCTCTATCCGGAATACACGGGCACGGCGCTCACGGCCGTCCTAAAAGATCCGATTCAGAGTGATCCTGCGGAAGTACTGCGCCGCGTACAGGAGGAATATCGCGCGCGCTTCAACGTGGAGGTGATGCCGCCTCTGGGCTTTAACAATACGTTCGCAATGGTGGTGCGCGGCGACGACGCGGACAAGCTGCATCTCCGCACGATTTCCGACATCGCGCCTTACGCCCCGAAATGGCGCGCGGGGTTCGGCTACGAATTCATGGAGCGGCCGGACGGCTATCGCGGCTGGGTCGCGGCTTACGGCCTCCATTTTGCCGGAGCGCCACGAATACTTGACCTCGGCTTGTTGTACCGCGCGCTGGCGGACAAGCAGGTGGACCTGGTGGCCGGGAACTCGACCGATGGAGTGATCGCCTCGCTGCACATGTCCGTGCTCGAGGACGACCGCCATTTTTTCCCGCCGTACGAGGCCGTGCCTCTGGTGCGCCGCGCGACGCTGGAAAAGCATCCCGAAGTGCGCGATGCGCTCGGCGCGCTCGCCGGAAAAATATCCGTGGACGAAATGCGCCTCATGAATTACGCGGTCGATGGCGAGCATCGCGATCCCGCTGATGTCGCTCGCGCGTTTCGCAAAGCAAAGGGATTGTGAGTAATCCGGCTATGATTGAGGTTCCGCCCGGGAACGCCAATCTCCCGATTGGCGTCACCCAACTCGCCAATCGGGAGATTGGCGTTCCCGGGGAACCGGCGCTCCCTCTCTGCTGCTTTGGCGCGCAGACCCATTTTAAAGATTGGGAAAATACGGAAAACGTCGCGGGAGTTGCTCCGGACAAATCGTCTCTGCTAGAGTGCGGGCGTATGTCAAACACGATTTTGCGACTTTGCTGGCGCGGAAGTCGCCGAGACCCACGCGCCGTCTTCCCCCGTACATGACCGTCGACAACCGAAAACTCACGCGTTTTGCAAAGGCCCTTCGCGGGCGGAGAATCGGCGTGGCGGGCGATTTCATGCTGGACCGCTACGTGTGGGGTTCGGCCACGCGGCTCTCGCCCGAGGCTCCGGTTCCCGTGGTGGACTTTGCGAACGAAAGCCAGGTACTGGGCGGCGCGGGAAACGTGGCCCGGAATCTTGCCGCGCTCGGCGCCACAGTGTTTCCGTTTGGCGTGGTCGGCGAGGATGAAGAAGGGCGGGAGATCCAGTCGCTTGTCGCAGCAGCGGGAATGACGGCGAAGGGCGTGGCGGCGGACTCGTCGCGCCTCACGACTGTGAAAACCCGCATTGTCGCCAAGCATCAGCAGATCGTGCGCGTGGACCGCGAGCGGCGCGAGCCACTCGGCCGTGCTCTGGAAGACCGCTTGGTGCGCGCGATCAAGGCCGCGCTCCCGCGTCTCGACGCGCTGGTCGTGTCGGACTATGACAAAGGAGTGGTCACCGACTCTCTTGCGGATCGCGTGTTGACGGAGTGCCATCGCCGCGGCGTGCCCGCGCTGGTCAAGCCAAAGGAGTCGCGGTTATTGTCCTATCGCGGCGCGAACCTGATTGTGTGCAATGCAAAGGAGGCCCGGTTTTTTGTCAGTCGCACACTTGAAGACGATAACTCCGTCGAGGAGGCGGGACGGGCGCTCTTGGCGCATTTCGGATGTTCCGCAGTCGTGATCACGCGCGGCCGTGAAGGGCTAAATGTGTTTGAAGACACGTCGCCAAAAAGTTTTCATGTTTCGGCGACCAGCAGCGAAGTCAGCTACGCGCGCGTGGGGCAAGCGGGCGTCGATCGCTCCGCGCACGGGCGGCAGGTGTTCGACGTGACCGGCGCGGGCGATACGGTGCTTTCTGTGCTTGCGCTCGCGGTCGCAGCCCGCGTTCCGATTCGCGAGGCCGCGATTCTGGCCAGTGCGGGGGCGGGTGTGGTGGTGGGAAAACTCGGCACATCGACAGTTACTCCGGGCGAGTTGTTTTCTGCCGTGCGCGATCTCAGGTAGGACGGGCTTCAGCCTGTCAGGCTTCCGATCGCTGTCCCAACACAACAGAAAAGCGACAGGCTGAAGCCCGTCCTAATTACGGCGGGGGGAAGCTCATCGACTGGTCGGAGCGCTCGACCCAGAGCTGCACTTCGCGGTTTTGAGCGGACTTCACCGTCTCTTCCGCTTTGGGAAATGGATCGTAGGCGCTAATCTCAACCACGATCACCACGCCAGTGCCCCCCTTGGGCGGGACTTCCGCGCTCTCCAGCCGAAAAGTTTTGATCGGGCTATAATAGCCGTTCGGTCCCCAAAAACTGAGGAAGTCTTCATAGGAAAAACCCGGATGCGGATGCCAGATCTGGTAGGCCTGCTGCGAATCTCCCGCCACGACGGCATGCATGAATCGGTCGACCGTGCGCTTTTCCGTGGTGTAGCGCAGGAAATACCACAGGCTCGCGCCAAGCAAGAGAGCCAGAGCCACTGCGCTGACGACATAGCGCAAGGCCTTCGAGTGGGGTTCTTCGGCGCCGGCGTCGAGTAGTCCCATGAACGTTTCTCCTTCTCGCATTCTAGATCTGCCTCTTGAAGAAAGCGACGGACAGGGCCACCAGCACAACGGAAAATCCGGACAGGATAAGAATATCCGAATAGATGCCCGGGAATCCGGTATTTTTCAGGAGCAGCGCCTTGAGCGCGTGAACGGCATACGTGAACGGATCGATGTAGGAAATCCATCGCAGCCAGACCGGAAATCCCTCGACGGGATAAATGGCGCCCGAAGGAAAGTAAAGCAAGGTATTCAGCACGCCAAACATGGCGCGCGGCACAAGTGGATCGCTGACGCGGACCATCAGCAGAAACATGAAGCTGATCATGGCCACCGAAGTCGTACCAAGCACAAACATGAGATAGAGCAACCGCACGGGGTCCCACAGGCGGTCGATGCCGGCAATCAGGCCGCCGATGAGTGTGATCGTCGTTCCCGCCATCAGTCCCTTGATCGCTCCGGAAAAAATGAGTCCCAGAATCAGCTCGCTTTTGGTGATCGGCGTGACCAGATAACCCTCATGCAGGCCGCGCGATTTGTCGTCGATGAAGGTGATGCCCCCGCCGATCATCGCCACGATGAAGACGGACATGGCAATCGAGCCCGAAAGCAAATACTTGATGTACTCGATGTACGGATACAGTTCGACGACTTGCAAGTCCACGAGGGGATTGAGGCGCGGCAACGGCACCGTCAGGCGCTGGCCCGGCTGGAATGGGTTCAGTCCCTGGTTGATGTCCTTCACCAGATCCTGCATGCGGGTGAGAATTTCGGAAGTGACGAAATTGTCGGTGTTGTCCTCGATGAAGGCGATGCGCGGACGGTTTCCCTGGTCGACGCGCCGTGAATAATCCACGGGAATGTAAACCACAGCGCGGACAAATCCCGCGCGCAAGTCCACGATGGCGTCGGAAACCGAGTTGTAGCTCTCCACCTGCATGGTTTGCGGCCCGGCCACGATGGCGCCGAAGCGCTCGCGGAGGTCGCGCGAGTAGGCCGTGCGGTCCTCGTCCACCACCGCGATTTTGATCCCCTTGATTTTTCCGCCGAATGCGTAACCGAGCACGATGAGTTGCATCAGGGGAAAAATCATGGAGCTCATCATCAGCGCGGGACTGCGGAAGAATTTGCGCATGTCGCGTTCAATGATGGCGGAGATACGCTGAACCTTCATGGGTTTCAGGGCGTCCCTTATTTGTACAGATGGCTGACGTCGCGCCGCACGGTTTCGGAGGCGGCGTCGCGGAGTTGGCGTCCCGTGTAGTACAGGAACACGTCGTCCAGGGTAGTGCCCTGCACGGAAACGCGCCGGACGTTGACGCCGCGGTCGCGCGCCAGGTCCATCAGCTCGCGCACGGTGAGCGGGCCGCTGGTCGTTGAGATGTGAATGGTGGCGTCGTGATCGGCCACGCTGGCGACTCCTCCGAGTTTTTCCAAGGACGCATTCCAATCCGCGGGCGGATTGTCGAATTCCGCTTCCACGATATCGACGACCGGCACGCTGTCCTTCAGTTTGGCGGGCGTATCGAGGGCCACGAGCACGCCATGATCCACGATGGCAATCCGGTCGCACAACTTGTCGGCTTCGTCCATGTAATGCGTCGTGAGCAAAATGGTCAGGCCCGCGGATTCTTTCAACTTGCTGATCATTTCCCACACCGCCGTGCGCGAAACCGGATCGAGGCCCGTAGTCGGCTCATCGAGAAACATGATTTTGGGCGAGTGCACCAGGCCCCGTGCGATTTCCAGGCGCCTGCGCATGCCGCCCGAAAAGCTGCCGACCAATTTGTCGGCGAACTCGGTGAGCCCTACGGATTCCAGCAGCTGCGGGATCAATTTCGCGCGCTGGGAGCTCGTCAGTCCATAGAGCTTCGCGTGGATCATCATGTTTTCGCGCGCGGTCAATTCCGGATCGGAGGTGAGCGCCTGGGGGATCACGCCAATGGCGTGGCGAACGCCGTCGGCATCGGTGACCACGTTGTGCCCGCCCACTTCGGCCGAACCGGACGTTGGCGGCGTCAGCGTAGTCATCATGCGAATCAGCGTGGTTTTTCCCGCGCCGTTCGGCCCCAGCAGGCCGAAAATTTCTCCAGTGTGCACTGTGAAGCTCACTTCCTTCACGGCCACGAAATCGCCAAATTGCTTTTTCAATTTGGTGACTGCAATCGCGTTGGTATCGGCTGTATTCATGAATCACTCAGGCGAACAACCTTCAGATAATATGCGGGACACGGAATTCCTTGTGGGTCACTGCTTCAGCCGTGAAGAAAGGTGACGCTTTCAACCCGGCTTTAGCCGCTGACGATTTTCGCTTGTCAACTTCTAATCCAAAAGCTCAGCGGCTGAAGCCGGTCTGAACCAGACCGCTCATGTCACGGCTGAAGCCGTGACCCACAATGATTCCTTGGTTCATTCGACGAGGCGCACGGGCTCTACAATCGGAGCCACCAGCTTTGCTCTGACGGAAGCGGAGGCAACAGCACTGTTGCGGTCATCCCGGACATTAGAGTTCGTCCTGAGTTGGGGACGGCCACTTTGATTTCAAACGTCTTGATGTCGCGCTTGGTGCGGCTGACGTCCCGCTGGGTGGCGAAATCGCTTTCCACGCCCTTGAAAATCACGGTGCCGTCGAGGATGTTGCCGGAAGGAAGGCGAATTTTAATCTGCTGCTTGAGGCCGACTCGATCAATGTAAGTCTCCTCCACATCCGCCTGCACCCAGAGATGGTCAACGTCCAGGACGGTCACGATCGGCTCACCCACCTGAATCACCTCGCCTTGCCGCGCGGCGCGAACGGAGACGATGCCGTCCAGCGGCGCGAAAATTTTTGTGTACCCGAGACGCACGTCGGCCGTGGCCTTGTCCGCGCGCGCCTGCTGCAGCTGGGCGCGCGTGGCGGCGAGATCGCTTTGCTGAACGTCGAGCTGCTTGCGGTTGGCAGTCGCCACGGCGACTTGCGCTTCCGCCGCGCGGACCTGATCCTCCAGGGACTTGACGGCCGCGTCGGAGGCTTGCATGGCCGCCAGCGCCAGGTCGCGGTCTTGCGCGGCAGCCACGCCGGCGTCGAATAAACTCTGCGTGCGCTTATACGTGGTTTGATCGCGCCAAAGATTGGCCTGGGCTTGCGCCAGCTGAGAACGCGTGGAAGTGAGAGTCGCCTGGGCCTGGCGCACCGAAGCGCTGGTTTGGTCGTCGGTCCAGCTGCGCGTGCCCGCCGCGGATTTCACTTTGTTCTCCAGCATGCGGGTATTGGCTTCGGCGGAATCGCGCGCCGTGATCCATTCCGCCGGGTCAACTTCCGCGATCAAGTCTCCCTTGTGGATTTCCGAGCCTTCATCCACGCTGAGGCGGATCATGCGGCCGGCGATTTGCGAGCTCACAATCACGTCGTTGCCGGTGACGATGCCGGTGAGAGGGATTTCTTTTCCCCGCGGCGTGGTCGTCAGGTACACCACCACGGCGAGGGCAAACAACACGCCGACAAACACAAAAAATTTGGACATTTTCATAGTGCGTGGCCGCGTGTGCGTGCGGGCAGTATCATATCTGGTTGACGAGCTAGTTTAGGGTACGAATTCCGCGGCCACAAGAAGTTGCGGCAAGCTGCGTGTTCATTCCAGTGCGGGTTGGAGTGGCGCATGCTTTAGCTTGCGGGGTTAAGTCCCAGCAAGGCCAAACACCCGCAAGCTAAAGCATGAGCCACGCAAACCCTCTCCAATCGTAGGAAAAAATCTATGCTAATGGTTCGGCTCAGGCGCCGGCGTGCTGCGTTGCTCGCAGCGGCCGCGCATGCCTTCGCGGAATTTCTCGCGCTCCTCGGGCGTCATCTGTTCCCAGCGCCGCTTCATCTCGCCCCGCCAGCCGAACCCGCCGCGCCCGGGCCGGAATCCTCCGAATAGGAGGCGCCCCAGGACCATCAGTCCTACGGCCTGCCAGAAGGTGATGGCGTGAAGCCCGAACAGCCCCGGCATCAGATAGTTCCACAACTGCGTGACCACGAAACCGAAGACCGCGAAGGCCACGATTACGATGGCCACGACTTTCAAAACCCGGGAAATCCTTCTTCCTCTCATGTGCATTCTCCTCATTTGCCTACAAAATCGTCGTAGATGGACTGCAGCCGCCGCCGAAGATAAAGAACAGCGTGATGTTTGCGAGAGAGCAAAGTGTTGACGCCGACTCCCGTTTCCTCGGAAATTTCCTTGAAGCTGAACCCCTCGAATTCATGCGCGAGGAAAACTTCGCGCTGCACTTTCGGGAGTTCATCGAGCGCCGCGTCAAGTTCTTCGAGCAGGATGCTTCGCGCATAAGTGGCCTCTGGTCCCGCATCGGGCGACGGCAGCAATTCTTCGAGCGATAGCGCGTCGCCGCCCTCGGCGTCCGGATCTTTTTCAAGCAAAAACGGCTGCGGCTTTTTCTTCCGGAAGGCGTCGATGATCCGGTTGCGGGCCACGCGATACAGCCACGCACCCACCTGCTCGATGGGCTTCATCAGCCGGTAGGCTTCGATGAGTTCGTAGAAGACGTCCTGCAAGATGTCTTCCGCTTCGGCCTCATCGGCGACGCGCCTGCGGATGAAATTGCGCAGGCGGCCCTGTTCCCGGCCGATCGTCTCGGTGAGGCGCTGATCTTGCTCAGCCATGAGCCAGTATGTGCTTGCTGCCTTGTCCATTATCACGGCGGGCTTCAAGTAATGCCCGCACCCGCTACAAATGAAGACGTTTGAGGGACAAAAATATTGCAGGGAACCAGTAAATGAAAAGTAGAGCGGGGACAGTTCAGTGAAGGGAAAAGGCTTAGGAGGTACCCTTGGCTGCCGCTTCGAGGGCCTCGCCGATGAGCATCACCGGCTTCCACTCTTCCAGAAAGGCCGCGCCGAGGTTGTTGTAGAAATCAATGGCCTGCTTGTTCCAGTCCAGAACTTCCCAGCGCATGCAAAAGTATTTTTCCCGCCAGGCGATTCCGGCGACATGTTTGATCAGAGCCGTGCCGATGCCATGCTTGCGAAACGCGGGCCGCACAAAAATATCGTCCAAAAACAATCCGGCGCGTCCCTGAAACGTGGAATAAAACTCGAAGAACACGGCGTACCCTACGGGTTCGCCGTCCCATTGCGCAATGACGGCGCGGAATTTCGGGCTGGGGCCGAAGCCGTCACGCGCGAGGTCTCCCTCCGTCGTGCTCATCTCGTGCGCAAGATGCTCAAACTCCGCTAATTCGCGGATCATCGCGGCCAAGAGCGCGGCGTCATTGACGGTGGCGGGGCGAATCGAAAGCATCGGCAAATTCCTGAGTCAGGCGTTTCTGAACGCGCCATTATAGACTAGCGCATGGCGCCATGTCGCCAGAAAGAGAACCGAAGGAAAGGGCCAGCTTCAACAAGGCGAGTTTATGTCGTGCAAGAATGGATGCTGCTTTGGAGAGTTTCTGATTATGGTGTGCGGCGCCCTTCACGAAAAATCGTGAAGGGCGCCGCAACTGCTCAAGGGTTTCAATACGTCTGAACTTTGCTCACCGTGCCGTTGGTGAAGGTGAGCACCCAGCGATGACCGTCTTTCAAATAGAACCAGGTTTCGGAAAATGAGCTGTCGGTCGTTTCATTGATTTTTTTCTGTTCCGGATCGCCGAAGCTCAACTGCACCATCTGGTAGGTCATACCTTCGACCACGGTCTTGGCAGCGATCGCATTCTTAATTGCCAGCGGGAAGGCCTTCGCGGTCTCTTCCATTTTAAGCTTGCTCACATCGAGAACACGTGACATGAAATTGAGAAATGCCGACGCCTCAAGTTCGTTGTCGGTCACGCTCGTCAAGTAGCGGAAATTCACCCGGGAACCTCCGGCGCGCAGGTAGCCTGCGCCAACCTTGTTGGCGTGATTGGCGCCGCGGCGTCCTTCGCCGCCGCCGCCCAAATGAATTTCGACATGGTCGCCGTCCACCTTCACGTCGGTAATGGTCTCCCATTGCTGAGCCTCGACGCCCACGCCTTTGGACTTCAGTTCCTTGCTCATGGCGCCAAGATCGAGCCCTCGCTCGTCCACACGCTTGCCGTGCGGAGCGATAAAGTAAACATCCAGCCCTTCCTTGGTGGCAGGCATTTCGACCAGCGGCTTGACTTCCTTGCCCAACAGCAATTTATCCAGGGATTCCTTCGTCTGTTTGGAAACGTCGGCCCAAGTGATTCCAGGCGAGATCAAGGCCAGGATGAATATCAGGGCCGCGAATTGCCAGAGAGTCAGCTTCTTCAATGTCGTTTCTCCTGGTGCGCCGGTCAAACCGGCGAGGTGTAGTGAATGAAAAAGTCATACGAATGTGAAGTAGCGACCCACATCGGCCCCGAGTCATGCGGAGCCGCTCGCGAGGGCGGCGTCGAAGCGTTGACAGGGGAACGTGCGGGCCGGGTATTGAGCCGCGTAAGAACCTTCCTCCGGGACGCCGACGCTGTCAGGAGAAGCGGAAGGCCCCATCGGGTGCACCGATATCGCGAGGTGTGCCAGAGTCCCGCGCGGTCAGAGACCCCGAGCACGTACGTAGACACCTCGCGCGGGAACCGGGAGATCCCAGGTCCGCCCAGGGCCGCAGTTGCCACGGGACGCATCGGGAAGTCTAAGGATGTACGCCGATGACGAACGGATTTGGGAAGTCGGACAGACCCACTGTACCTGAGAAGTCCCCGAACAAGGCCGGACAACCGGCGGCGGAGGGGACGGAGGGAAGGGGTTTGGCCAAAGGGAACCTGCCAGAGCAAAACGCGTCCCGGATACAGAGCCGGAGCAACGCGCCCAGTGCGCTCGGGCGGGTACGTCAAGCAGCAGCAAAGGATAAGAAGTTGCGGTTCACGGCGCTCCTGCACCACATCTACAACCTGGACACACTGCGCAGGGCCTACTTCAGTCTCAAGAAGGAAGCTGCGCCAGGTGTGGACGGAGAGACCTGGCGGCACTACGGCGAGGAACTGGGAACGAATCTCCAAGACCTTTCCGAAAGGCTGAAGCGAGGAGCGTACCGAGCGAAGCCGGTGCGTAGGGTGTACATACCGAAGGCCGACGGGCGGCAGAGACCGCTCGGAGTAACGGCGCTGGAAGACAAGATCGTCCAGCGCGCGGCGGTCGAGGTGCTGAACGCCGTCTACGAAACGGACTTTCTGGGTTTCTCGTACGGGTTCCGGCCAGGACGCAGCCAGCACCAAGCGCTGGATGCGCTGTACACGGGACTGCTGACGAGAAAGGTGAACTGGGTGCTCGATCTGGATATTCGCGGGTTCTTCGACGGGCTTTCCCACGAATGGCTTGTGAAATTCATCGAGCACCGGATAGCAGATCGGCGCGTCGTGCGGTTGATCCAGAAATGGCTCAACGCCGGCGTGCTGGAGGATGGGAAACGAATACCAGTGGAGGAAGGGACGCCCCAGGGCGGAAGTGCTTCGCCGCTTCTGGCCAATGTTTACCTTCACTACGTATTCGATCTGTGGGTCCAAGCGTGGCGTCGAAAGCGGGCGCACGGCGATGTAATCGTCGTGCGCTTTGCAGACGACATCGTGGTTGGATTTCATGGCAAAGCGGATGCCGAACAGTTTCGGGCGGAACTTACGGAACGCATGAAGAAGTTCCACCTGGAGCTGCATCCCGAGAAAACGCGGCTGCTGGAGTTTGGTCCGTTCGCGATCCAGAACCGGCAGAAGCGCGGAGAAGGGAAACCGGAGACGTTCAACTTTCTCGGCTTTACGCACATCTGCGTGAAGAAGAGAAGCAACGGAATGTATACGGTGTTGCGGCAGACGATCCGCAAAAGGATGCAAGCGAAGCTGGGTGAGGTGAAAGCCGAACTTCGGCGGCGCATGCATGATCCCATCCCGGAAGTGGGCCAGTGGCTTCGGTCGGTGGTGGGTGGGCATTTCCGCTACTACGGTGTGCCCATGAATCGCCCCGCGCTGCAGACCTTCCGGTCCCAGGTGGGTTGGCACTGGTATCGCACGCTTTCGCGTCGCAGCCAGAACGGCCGACTTCCCCTGGATCGCTTGCGGCGTCTCGTGGCCCGCTGGCTGCCTCCGGTGCGTTCCTATCATCCTTATCCCCTGCGCCGCATGGGCGTCGTCACCTGAGGCAAGAGCCGGGTGCGGGAAATCCGCTCGCCCGGATCCGTGGAGGGGGTTGTGAGTAATCATGATTCCTACTCCGACTTAGATTGTCCGCATGATTTGCACTTAAGTTTCTCAATGGAAGGCCCGAAACTCAATGAGCGGAAAGAGCCATCTTGTTTGGGACTTGGGTTCTAGTACCTATACAGCAGACCCGAGGGCGAATTGTGCCAGTATGCAGAATAGGAACCATAACCGGCTGCTCAAGGTCTTGAACACCTTGTATTCAGACTTTCCCTTCGGCTACAGTTCCCGGCACGATATGGGAGGAGATACTATGACGTCACCGAACGCGGTTCCATCGGACGCTGAATTCTTTCAGCAAAGAGGCTTTGGACAAAAACTTGGATTCGGGCAGCGGCCGGCGCTTCTTGTCGTGGACATGGCCAAGGCGTTCACGAACCCCGGGATGACGCTCGGCTCGAACCTGGACAAACAGATCGAAGCGATCCAGCAACTGTTGCGCGCGGCGCACGATCGCGAAGCGCCGGTCATCTTCTCGACGGTTTCCTACGAGGATGAAAATCTGCGAGATGCGGGAATCTTTGGGATGAAGCAGAAAGGATCGGCCACCTTGCGCGCCGGGACCGAAGGCGTGCAGATCGACCCGCGGCTTGACTTCCGGAAGACGGATTCGCTGCTGGTCAAAAAATATGCCTCCTGTTTTTTCGGGACCGATCTTGTTTCGCGTCTGCTTGTTCGCCAGGTCGATACACTGATCATCACCGGCTGCACCACGAGCGGCTGTGTGCGCGCCTCGGCTGTGGATGCCTGCCAGATCGGTTTTCGCCCGATGGTGGTGCGAGAGGCCGTGGGCGACCGCTCGCAGGCGGCGCACGATCAAAGCCTGTTTGATTTGAACGCCAAATACGCGGATGTCGTTTCGCTTGCAGAGACGTTGCAATACTTGAACGCCTTACGCGCCGCCGCTGCGCCAGGCCGCGCAGGGAACTGATTCTCAGGGGAAAATCCGAATGCCCGAACCGCCTTCAGGGAATCCGCAAGACCATGGCCGATTTCCCTATTCCCCGATTGTGGACCGCAAGCCGTTGCGCTGGCCCAAGGGCGCGCGCGTCGCCGTCTGGGTGATTCCCAACATCGAGCATTTTCTTTTCGACCGGCCCTCCACTTCGCTCACGCAAGTCACCACCAGCCTCGTTCCCGACGTGCTGAATTATTCCTGGCGCGACTACGGCGTGCGCGTGGGCGTCTGGCGAATGATGGAAGTCATGCAACGCCACGGCGTCAGGGCCACGGTCGCGCTCAATTCGGATGTTTGCGACCGCTACTCCCGCATCCTCGAGGAGGGTAACCGCCTGGGATGGGAGTGGATGGGCCACGGCACGAATAATTCCACACTCATCAACAAACAATCCGAGGAGGAGGAACGCGCGCTCATCGCCCACGTCGTCGGCACCATCACGAAAGCTACCGGCGCGCATCCGCGCGGCTGGCTCAGCCCGGCGCTCTCCGAGTCGCACCGCACGCTCGACATCCTCGCCGAAAATAAAATCGAGTATGTGGCGAATTGGGTGAATGACGAGCAGCCCTATCCGATGCGCGTCAAGACTGGAACCATGCTTTCCATGCCTTATTCGCTTGAGATCAACGACATTCCTGTCTTCCTCGATCATCACCAAAGCGGCGAGACGTTCGGCCGCATGATTTGCGACCAATTTGACGGGCTGTATGAAGATGGCGCGAAATCCGGGCGCGTGATGGCGATCTCACTGCATCCGTTCCTCATTGGCCATCCGCACCGTAGCAAATATTTCGCGCAGGCGCTCGCGCACATCGCGTCACGCCAGGAAGTGTGGCTCGCAACCGGGAGCGAAATCGCCGATTGGTACAAGACGAATTATTTGGGCGCCGCTTGAACTTGCCCTATTCGAGCGCTCCAGGCGATGCAGCAGCCGGAAGCTCGATTGTGTATTTTGTGCGCTGCCGTTCGCGATGTTGCGCAAGCGCGAGTTCGATCAGGCGGTCGAGCAGCCGGCGGTAGGGCAGGCCGGAAGCTTCCCAGAGTTTCGGGTACATGCTGATGGAGGTGAATCCGGGGATGGTGTTGATCTCGTTCAGGAGAATTTTTCCGGTGCGATGCTCGAGGAAAAAGTCCACGCGGGCCATGCCCAAGCATTCGAGCGCGCGGAAGGCGCGGACGGCATAATCCTGGAATTTTTTCACCTGAGTTTTTGAGAGCTTCGCGGGAATCAGGAGGCGGGTGCCTTCCTCGAGATATTTCGCCTCGTAATCGTAGAATTCGCGGTGCGGAACGATTTCGCCTGGAATGGACGCTTTCGGTTCTTCGTTGCCCAGAACAGAAAGTTCGATTTCACGGCCGCGGATGGCGCGCTCCACCATAATTTTTTGTCCGAATTCGCCGGCGAAGTCCATGGCCGTCGCGAGTTCTTTCGCGTCGTGCGCCTTGGTCATGCCGACCGAACTTCCGAGCGCTGCCGGCTTCACGAAAACGGGGAAACGGAATTTTTTGCGGATCTCGCGGAGAACTTTGCCTCGCGATTTTTCCCACTCCGCGCGAGGAACCGCCAGAAAATCTCCCACCGGCAGTTTGGCCTGCAGGAACAACCTCTTCTGCACATCTTTGTCCATGCCGACGGCAGAGCCCAGTACGCCCGAACCGACGTAGGGAAGCCCGGCAAGATCGAGCAGGCCCTGAACCGCGCCATCCTCGCCAAACGTGCCGTGCAGCACGGGAAATACCACGTCCACGCGCAATGCGTCCGCCCTTGAATTGTTCGCAGGAACGAGCGCGGCCACATTGGGATCGGCGGAGAGCATCACGCTTTCGCCCGTGCGCAGCACTTCGCCGAGCGCCGGTTTACCGTCTGCGCTCTCCGTGAACGGCGGCAGCATTTTGTGCGCCGCGGTTCCAGCGAGCCAGCGGCCGTCCTTGGAGATGCCGATGGGCACCACTTCGTATTTTCCCGGGTCGAGAGCGGAAATGACCGACGCCGCCGAGATCAGCGAGACTTCGTGTTCGCCTGAACGCCCGCCGAATAGAATGCCAATTCGTAGCCGCTTTTTTTCTGTGGTCATGAGAGATGTGATCCGTTAGGGCGCCGATTTCCTGTGGCGCATGCTTCAGCTTGCGGGTTTTGGTCCTTGCCAGGACTAACCCCCGCAAGCTGAAGCATGCGCTACAAGATCTTCTTACCCAAACCGGAAAGCACCATTTCAACGCCCAGCAAGGCCGTCTGGTTATGCAAATCGATCACCGGATTAATTTCCACGATTTCGAGCGATACCATGGCTTCGCTGTCCGCGATCATTTCCAGCGCCAGATGCGCTTCGCGATACGTTACGCCGCCGCGCACCGGCGTGCCCACGCCGGGCGCGTCGTCGGGGTCGACAAAATCCAGATCGAGGCTGACGGCCACGCCGTCGGTATCGTCACTCACGAAGCGCAGCGCTTCGCTCATCACGTCGCGCATCCCTCGCTCATCAATATCGCGCATGGTGAATACGTGCACGCCCGATTCCTTGATCAAGCGGCGCTCCTTGGGATCCAGATCGCGCACGCCAACCAAGCAGACATTGCGCGGCTCGACCTTCGGCTTATAGCCAAGCAAGTCCACAAGTTCCGGCGCGCCGTAGCCGATGATGGCCGCGAGCGGCATCCCGTGGATATTGCCCGAGGGCGAGCTGTCCGGGGTATTCATGTCACCGTGCGCGTCCAGCCACAAATAGCCGACTCGTTTCGATTGCCCGCGGAAAAAATTCGATACTCCCGAACACGAGCCCACCGCAATGGAGTGGTCTCCGCCGAGCACCAGCGGAAAAAAACCTTCCGAGAGCGATCGCTCCGTCATCTCCGCCAGGCCGCGGCAGGTTTCGGCAATTTCGTTCAGATACTTGGCGCGCTTTTCGCCGTAGTGCTGCTCTTCGGGCTGCTTCACGCTCATGTTGCCGATATCTTCGACCGTGTGGCCCAGCGACTTTAGCCGCGTTTGCAGGCCGGCCACGCGCAACGCCGAGGGGCCCATGTCCACCCCGCGGCGGCTCTGGCCGAGATCCATCGGCACTCCGATGATCCGAATTTTTTGCGCCATTTTTGCGGCCAGTCCGGCTCGCCCCACGTGGGCGGGATAGCGGCGTGATTAAGGGTACACGCGGTAGATCATGCGGGGGAAGGGAATGACTTCGCGAATGTGCTCAGTTCCGCAAATCCAGGCTACCGTGCGTTCCAGGCCCAGGCCGAAGCCAGCGTGAGGGACGCTGCCGTAGCAGCGCAGGTCCAGATACCAGCCGAAAGCTTCCTCCGGCAGATTGTTTTCGCGGAGGCGCTTCAGGAGCAGATCGTAGTCGGCGACGCGTTCGCCGCCGCCGATGATTTCGCCGTAGCCCTCGGGAGCGAGCATGTCGAATCCCAGCGCCAGATCGGGCCGCTGCGGGTCCGGCTGCATGTAGAACGCCTTCATCGCGGCGGGATAACGATGCACCATCACCGGGCGGTCGTAGGCGCTGGAGAGAATCGTTTCCTCGTCGCCGCCGAAGTCGTCGCCCCATTTCGCCGGATTTCCGCGCTGCTGCAAAATTTTAATCGCTTCGTCATAAGTAATACGCGGAAAAGGAGCTTTGACGCTCGCGAGTTTGGAAGTATCCCGCCCAATCGTTTCAAGTTCCCGAGCGCGATTCTTGAGCACCGATTGCACGATGTGGCTGACCAGGCCTTCGCCGAGCGTCATCATATCTTCGAGGTGCGAGTACGCGGCTTCGGGTTCGAGCATCCAGAATTCGGTGAGGTGCCGGCGTGTCTTGGATTTTTCCGCGCGGAACGTCGGCCCGAAAGTATAAACCTTGCCGAGCGCCATGGCCGTCGCTTCGACGTAGAGCTGGCCGGATTGCGTGAGGTAGGCTTTTTCGTCATCGATGTATTGCACTTCGAATAGAGTCGTCGTGCCTTCGCAGGACGCGGGCGTGAATATGGGCGCTTCGGTCAGCACATAGCCTTGCGTGTCCATGTATTCGTGCCCGGCTCGCACGGCCTGTGCACGAATGCGCAGGATGGCCGCCTGGCGCGGCGTGCGAATCCACAGATGGCGGTGATCCAGCAGGAAATCGACGCCGTGTTCCTTGAGCTGGATCGGATAAGGTTTATCGTCAGGAACGCGCTGCACCACTTCGATCGCGGTTATCTGGATTTCAAAACCGCCGGGCGCGCGCTGATCGGTGTGGATGCGCCCCGTGACAATCACGCTGGATTCCTGCGTCAGGCCGCGCAAGGATTCAAATGCCGCCGGCTGGTCTTTGAGTGACACGACGCCCTGGATCGTTCCCGTGCCGTCGCGGAAAATCGGAAAAAGCAATTTGCCGGCTTCGCGCAAGTTGTACAGCCAGCCTTGCAGGGTGACGACCTGGCCGTCGTGTTTCCCCACATCCTGAATGGTGACATTCGGCATCTGTTTCGGTTTCACTCCTTGCATAAACTGTTTCGAGTCAAGTGGCACAGGCTTCAGCCTGTGGGGTTTCGTTCAAGCTGGATCGATCTCGCAGCAACTAAAACCCACAGGTTGAAGCCTGCGCTACGAACCCCGCTCCTCATCAAATTTTTCAAATACCGTTTGGACACCGCGCAGTGTTTCCGCGAATGCCGCCAACTCGACGGAGCCGGCAGCCGCTGCCGGTTCTTTCAATTCGAGGACGATCGGCGCATCAGTGGGCAGCGCCGCAAGCGTAGCGCTCCAGTCGATGCTTCCCTCGTAGGGAAGGAGATGGTCGTCACGCTCGCCGCGATTGTCATGTATGTGCGTTGTCACGACGAAATCGCGGACGATTTCCAGCGCGGCCGGGGCGCCGCCCTCGAGATGCGCATGCCCGGCGTCGAAGCAAATCTTCACGCTGGCGAGGCGCGTCTGCTCCAGAAAATTTTTCAGGTTCACGGGAGTGGCCATCTCGCCCGGCGTATTTTCAATCGCCAGAGTGACGCCGCGCTGGCGCGCAAAGAGCGACAAGTGTTCGAGAGAACTGAACGCCGCGTCCCACTTCCGGTCATCGGGAATATCGCGCTGCCGCGCCACGTGCTGAACGCAGTAGCGGAAAGGAATGTGTTCCACCAGGTCCAGCGCGCGCTTGATTTCGTCCACGGCCTCCTGGCGGCGCAACCGCTCCGGATCGCATATTGATAGTGGCGCACCGCTTTCACGCGTGAGTTGGAAATCGCGCGTGGTCGGCGAATGGATGGAATGGAGCGTCAGATTATTTCCCGCGAGCCAGGAAGCCAGTTCGTGCGCATCCTCGGCCGAGCGGTAATCGAAATGCCCGCGCGAGCAAAACAGCTCGATCGCGGAGACTCCCGCGCGCGCCGCTTCGCCCACCAGGGCAGCCGTCAGTTTCTTGTTTACAAAAAGATATGTGGAGAGAACGCGTTGCATGGTCACAATGTGCGGGCCCTGCTCAGTTTCATGGAACGAACAACGACTCTAAGCGATGCCCCGGTGCGCGTCAAGGCAGGCCATCGCCTGCCACGCGGCGGCAAAGAAACTCAATCTGGAACCTGGGAGCTAGTGTTTTCGAGACATTACTCTTCGAGTAAAAATTCGGCGTCTGGAGGGCCGGGAATCAATCCGGCGTCGACGCCGCGTTTCAGAAATTCGTGAACGGCCTGGCGGCCGCGCTGGCCGTAGCCCAGCGTCCACTTGTTCACATACATCCCGATAAATTTGTCGGCCAGCTCGGGTTCCATGTCGCGCGCGAATTGCATGGCGTAGTTGACGGCCGCTTCGCGATGGTCCAGGGCGTAGGACACGCTCTCGCGGATGGCGCGCCCGACCTGCAGGCCAATCGTTCGCCCCAGGGCGCGCCGCACTGCATTGCCGCCAAGCGGCAGAGGTAGCCCGGTCTGTTCAACCCACCATTGCCCCAGGTCGACGACTTTGTGCAGCCCCATCTGGGAGAAAAACAGTTGCCCTTCATGGATCAGTAAACCCGCGTCGACCACGGCGTTTTTCACCGCATCCAGAATTTGATCGAAAGCCATGACCACGGGCTCAACGCGCGGCTCGAAAAGCCGCAGCGTCAAATAGGCGGAGGTTTGCAGCCCCGGCACGGCGATTCTGCACTTCGGCAGGTCAACCCGCTTCATGGGGTGCTGGGATACGACGATCGGCCCGTAGCCTTCGCCAAAGCTCGCCCCGCAATCGAGCAGCACGTACTTGTCCCTCAAATACGGATAGGCGCCGAAGCTGAATGCCGTCACATCATAGATTTCATGGCTGGCGGCCTGATTGAGCGTCTCGATATCGGCGAGTACGTGCGAGAATTTTAGCCCGGGCGTGCGTACCTTCTGCGTCGCCAGACCGTAAAACATGAAGGCATCGTCGGAATCCGGCGAATGCGCCAGTTTTATCTCTGTGTCCTTGCCGGTTGCTGGTTTCGTCGGCATTGCGTTCTGCGAACTCTCCCTTTTGGCCTTTTCTTCAAAGTCGGTCAGGCAACCACAAAGTCACTCCGGCCTGTTCATTTGACAGGCACACAGGAGTCACAGGAAAGCCGACGCCACACCCACATCACAGAGAGGGACATCTGAGGCGGATTCCACCTATGAGGAAGCCGCACTTTTGAGTGCAGAAGGGTAGCATACTCGGGGTTGCCGGACAATTGCGCTAGCGGCCCGCTCCCGACGGGGTTCTTTTGTCTCCAGGAGGTCTGTCAGAGTGGGAATGTCCGCAAAGCTACTTAATGTATTTCGCTGGGAGTAGTGGCGACAAAGGTGGTTCGAGGGCGGTCTAGGACGGCCCGTACATGTTGGCTAAGGCTTTTCAAGCTGTATGGCTTCTGCAAGATGACAGCGCCTTGTTCCGTCAGGGAATTCAGGAACGCCGCTTCCGCCGTATAGCCGGTCGAAAATAGGACTCGCAAATCGGGTCGAACTGCCGCCATTTTGGAAAATGCAGCTGTGCCTGACACCTCGTAACCGCGACATCTCCGAGTTGTTCCAGGCTGAAAAATTTCTATTGTTGTGGAGTTTCCTGCCTGCTCTGGGGAGTTCCCGCCCAACCAAATCTCGCCGCCAGGAGCAAGGTGATAACGATTCTGACGAACAAGCCCCGCCAAACTGTTTCAATCCGAAGCTGCTCGGAAGGATCAACCGCTGCGAAAGAGTGGATGCCTGGTCGATGGGAACGAATCGCAACAGCGCGAGAAACGCTTGGATTCACGAGCGATATCCCCCTAAGATGCCTCGACGAGACGTCGCTGTCATTGCGAAGAGGTTAATTTCTTCGTCGAATCAAGATCCCGCTAAAACTCGAGTCACGCGGAATCATGTTTCATGAGAGGGAATCATGAGTTGTTTGCGAACTCAGAACGCAAAAGTAGAACGCGCTGCCGTGATGCCAATTATAGTTCCGAAGGGGTAATCTGGTCCTACCGGAATAGAAATCGGAGTCAATATGTTCTGGAGCGAGACGTTTGTAAGAGTAAATTGTGCGCGGCACCGGACTCAATTTGCGATGGAATATTGTTGCCGCGCCTGGATGGGCTGACGGAACGCGCGTTTCGCGGCAACACCCGGCCTACATATCCGCTGCCAGGCGCGCCATGGCGGTGTCAAAGGAAACCTTTCCGTCGAGGTAAGGCAGCCAGTAAAGGTCCAGCAATCCGCGAAAGTGTTCCCACGATCCGGAATACAGTCCGAAGCGCGCGGCGTAGGGCAGGTATGCCGAGGAGCCGTTAGTTTGTTCGTAAGTCAAAATCATAGAGCCGTATTCCACGTCGCGGCGAACGATTTCTCCGGTGGTGTAGAAGAGCAACGCGTGCCAGAAGTCCCGTGGAATGGGTTTGTCGCGCTCGCGGAAATCGCGAGCGATCGCCGCGGTCACGGCGCCGGCCAGCGCGTGAGATGCCTCGTGAAACAGCACTTCAAATCCGTATACACCGCGATTGCGCGGATCGTGGCTGGAAATCGTGACATGTATCGGATCGAGCGAAGTGTACGCGCCGAACGGGCCTCCGTACCAAACCACGTCCACGCGCAACCGCTGCGATGGCCAGGGCCTCTGGTACACGTCCGCGAGTTGGCCGGAAAGTTCCACGCCCATTTTCTGGATCATCGGCGCCACCTGGGTGATCCATTCCCGGTTGGCGCGATCCTGCAGGGGCCACCAGTGCGCGCGATAAACGGGCGCGGCGCGTTCCAGGGCTAGGACTAGATCTTGCCGCAACCCGGATTTGCACAATGGCGTAGTTTTTCCTTCCAGATCGGGGCATGCCTCCAACGCGGACAATTGATTGTTGATGATTTCCATGTCGCCGTTAAGCAGAAGGTCGCGGCGCGCCAAATCACTCGAGTAAAACGCGACCGCATCCTGCCAGGCGCGGATATCGGCCTCCGGGAAATCGACGAGCGATACGGGGAGCTCGTCCGGCTGCGCCGCCCCTCTGCCTGTTTCCGGGGAGGACGAATTGCTTTTCAGCAGGCGCGCCTGAAGATAGAGAAAGTGATGCAAGTTCACCCAAAAACCGCTGTGCATTTCAAAAACAGGAAGAGGCGACTCCGTGACCGATATCTGCGCAGTTGTGGTGGGATTCGCGCTGGAAATTGCAGCCGCCCCCGGAGACGATGCCGCCCAGCCTGTCGCGGCTGGCAGCAAGAATGGCGCGGCCAAAACGATTCGCAAAAACTTAGGGCGGAGGGCAGGGGCCATGGCTGAACCTGCCATGTTATCGCCAAAGGTGCCATCGGTGCCACCCCTGTCGTCGCCGTCAAAGTTTGAGCAAAGTGGAAGTGTCGAAAAAAGCGACGGGCAAATTCAGCGAAATAGTTGGCGCAATAATCCAGCCGCATCATTTTCCGTGATCGTTTTCTTGCGGACCATCAAATTGATGAATTCGTTAAGGACTTGCCGCAGGTTCGCGATCGAATCGTAGTCCCCTGTCTCAGCCACCGCCGTGGGTACTTCGAGTTTGGGAGACTGATTGCCGCTCACTTCCGCGATCCAGGAGTGCAATACGCCCCGATACTTGTCCTTGATTTCGGTGAACGCGAGGCCCATTCCCAGGGATACGTGCGCATAGGCGACGATTCCCGTCGCTTGAAAATCGTGCGGGTCCCGCTCAATGCGGATCCGCACTGCGGAGCCGACCGCCATGGGAGAGATCGTATCCACATAACAGCCGCCGTAGCCCAGATCGGAGCAGCGCCCTGTCAAGCGTGCCTGCGAACGAATGTCGGAAACTTCCGCAGTTGCTGTAAAGGGATATCGTACGCCGGTCCGTCGCTCGGAATTTGGGCGCGCCGGCGTCTCTCCCTGTGATGGAGCAGGGAACACTATCGGCATGTCAGAGCGTTCGGCCATTTTGCTCTCAGAGGCGCGGATTACACTCTTGCGCCGGCATTCCATTGGGAATGGGATTCCGCACGCATTCCTGCGCGGATATCGGAAGGGTAATCTTATTGTGGCCCGGGTACGGATTGAGGGGCAAGAAGATACTTCCGCATCTGTGACGCAAACGCGAGGGGTCAGAAGGGTCCGATGCGCGGATCGGTGGTGGTTGCGACGGCGCCTTGCTTGTCGGCGCCCCGCAAGATCCCCGACGAGTCCAGAAAAAACGACCGCCGGCCTGACTTGCCGTATTCCTTGGGGGATGAGGCCAAGGAGAAAGTCTCTGCTTTATTTGCTTCCTCTTCTGGCAAATTGCCGCCCGCGGGTTTCAGGGTGTACCGGATCGTGTAGCCGTCCTTGTTTCCTGTGGCCAGATCGGCGTCGAGCAGGCTGGCTGCTTCCGGTGAAACTCCGTTTGGCGGCGCGGGGCCCAGCACGGTGAGCGTATCGGGTAATTTTCCGTAAGCGCGGCGGTAGGTGTCCAGCGCTGTCGCCACGGAACGCAAATCGGCAATCGCGTTGTCTTCGCTTGCGTCCAGATCGGCCTGCTCCCATTGCCTGGCCATCGCGGGGACGTCGAGCAGGATGAGTCCCACCGAGAGAAGTTTCCAGTTTCCGCCTTCGCGCACCAGGCCAAACGTGATTTTCCGCGAGTCCTGCCCGGAGATCGGGATTTCCATCGGCACGTAGGCGAGATTTTCGCGCACGCGCGTCTCGCCGAGGCGCATTTCCGTGGAGTAGCTCGGGCTCTCGCAGCGCACGATCTTTTGGCCGTTGCTGCCTGTGGAAAGCAACACCCTTCCGGGTTCGTCGAGCAGCACAAAGCGCTTCATCATCGCGGTGCGTTGCGCGCCGGGAAGCGCCCGGAAGGCGGCGGCGTTGTCAGCCGTCAGGGAATTTGCGAAAGCCGGGGAGTCCTGGCGGCAGGCCGCGGTCAGCGCGTCGGAAAGCGCTGTCTCAGGGTTTGCATTTACTTGTTGCTGCGCCCCGCCTGCTTTTGCAGATGAGGACGCTACGATGGCCGCGAGCGCCAGTAGGACAGGCTTCAGCCTGTCTGGTTTTTTAACGCCGCGCGCAAAATCAAAACCAGACAGGCTGAAGCCCGTCCTACCGGCGCTGCTCTTCACGATTTCGCTCCGCGCAATATTTCGGCGAGATTCTGCGTGAACTTGGATCGCGGCATGACCTCCGCGCAACCCGCCGCGCGCGCGCGTTCCGCCAGATCCGTCTGCACATGAGATAGAAACGCAATCACGCGCCGCGGGTTGCCTGGGACGTTCGCCGCGCCATTCGCTGCACAAAGACGCTCGACTGCATCGAGCGCCCCTTGCTTCGCGTTCAAGTCCACCAGGATGAGCGCCGCCGGGCTCTCCGCCGCCGCTTTCAGGAGTTGCTCGCCGGTCGCCGCGGTTTCCAAAGTGACGCCCGTATGTTTCGCGGTCTCGTGCACCTTGGCCAGAAAAAATAAATCGTCAATCAACGCAATGGCGTCGGCCATGAATTTCAAACCTCACATAATTTCGTCCTTCCCATGTACCACGCGCGCCGCCGCAACACAAGCCGCAACGCCGGACCCTCCATAGAGTTGTTTCATCCGGGTTGCAATCGCTTGCCCAGGCGTCTCCGGTTTTCTCTGCGCACCTCAGTGTTCTCTGCGTTGCGCTTTTGATTTTGTTAAAACCGGAAGAGCTTTTAACACAGAGAACACAGAGGGGCACAGAGAAGAACGACTTGGGACGCGGCTCGAGATGCTTCCGCTGTGGATCAAAATGGGATACAAATTATTCCAGCTATGGACGCGCTGGAACAAAAAATTCTCGCCGCCTTCGACGCCCTGGACGCCCGATCTCTTGCCGACATGGGAGACCCCGCGAATGTGAATGGCGCCGTGTCGCAGTTGGTTGAGCGAGGATGGTTGCGCCCTGGAGAAGCGCCGGGCACTTATGCGCGCACCGAAGACGGCCGCCTGCAACTCGCCGCGCCTCGCGATGTGACGATTTACTCGCGCCCCGGCTGCCATCTCTGCGAAGAGGCCAAGGCGCAAATCGCACCCCTCCTGAAAGAGTTCAACGCGCGCCTCACCGAAATCAACATCGACGAAGATCCTGAACTCCGCGCCCGCTACGACTACGACGTCCCGGTCATTTTCCTAGGCGCGCGAAAAGCCGCTAAGCACCGCGTCGATCCTGCTCAATTCCGCCGCCAGTTGCGCGACGCCGGCGCTTGAGAGAGTTAGTGATGACTAACCCCGCCGGGCAGCTCATCGAAACGTCCTATACGAACAACTTGAAAGCATGAAACCAGTCGTTGCGAAGGAAACCGGGAATGCACCAGAGCATGCACAGCGGTTCGATGGCTCGCGCCGCTTCGGCCTTGCCCATATCGGCCGTTTCCCAGCCAAACTGCGCGAGAATTCCAGACACGGCTTTCTTCGCCACGTCGTCGTTTCCGCAAATGAACATGGTGGGCGTTCCAGTGAATTGCGGATTCACCATGCACGGGGCGCCGACCGAGTTGAAAGCCTTCACAAAGCGCGCGCCTGCAAACTCCCGCTGCAGACGTTCCATCAAGGATTCGTTCAGATCGGTGAAGTACTTCAATACTCCGTTCACAGGTGGGGCGTCCGCGATAGGATTGGTCGCGTCGATGACAATTTTTCCGGCAAGGTTGGCAGCACCAGCAGAGAGCAGGGCGTCCCGCGCCACTGTGCCTTTGACCGCCAGGACGACCACTTCGGCGAACTTCGCAGCATCATCGAAGCTGGCAATGTGGCCGCGCGGGTTCTTTTGTCCCCACTCCGCAAGCTTGTCAGGCGTGCGCGTGCCTATCGTGACGTCATGACCATGCTTGAGAAAACCGGCAGCGAGCGTTTTTCCAACGTCTCCCGATCCTAGGATTCCGACTTTCATGTTTCACTCTTTCTCCATTCGTGGATTCCGCCGACCGTCCTATAATTTATGTCTGACCGCCTTAGTGTGCAATGCTCGAATTTGATGCTCAGAAATCAAGTGCGATTCTCGTTCGGGGGTGAACAATGGCAACGCACTTATCGCCGGAGCAAATGAAAGAGTTTGTCAGAGAACACTTCGAGGATTTTGTCAACAAGCGAAACGCTGCAGTAATCCGGAAGAATATGACGGCGGATTTTTACGAACACGACGGTCCAGGCGGCAAACCCACCAGCGTCGAGGGCGACGAACAAATGATGATGGCCATGTACAAAGCCATGCCGGACCTGCACCTGACGATTGAAGACATGATTGGCGAAGGCGACAAAGTGGTGTGCCGCAACATCTGGCGCTGGACAGATCCCGCATCCGGCAACAAGATGCAGTTTCACGGCTTCGTGCTGTGGCGCTTCGAGGGAAACAAGATCGCCGAGCGCTGGGCCACTGTCACTCCGCCTGCCAGGGAAACGTTGTAGGAATCGCGCCTTAGTGGCTGCCGGTTGGTTTCACGCCGACGGTTTTATCGGGGATATCGCCTACGCGGCCTTTGACTCGGTCGTAGACGGAGACGAGCGAGGTGGAGCCGAGGGCTTCGTTGTAATACGTGGGGACGCCGAGCGCGGTTCTCAGCTCTTCGTTGAATTTGCGCATGTTGACGAGCTGCTCGGCGTGCGCGGGAAATTTTCTGCCGTCGTCGGTGAGCAGAAATTTTTGGTAGCCGGCGTCCCACAGGCGGACGAATTGGCCGTTGAGCAGGACGGTCGGGAGAATCGTCATGGTGTAGTGTTCGTCGGAGGTGCGTCGAAATTCCGCGCCGCAGCCGTACTTTTCGACGCGCATCACGCCGCCCGTGCTGCTGACAAGGAAGCCGATGCTGGACAAGCTGTCCATCAACTTGGCCGGGAATTTATCTTTCACATTCCACATAGATTTTAAGAATACGGGGGGCGCGCTGAGGTGTAAAGGCGAAAGTCAGTGGGCGGCAGTTCGATCTCTCTTTGGTCCTCCGCATTTCTCCGTGTCCTCTGTGCTAAATCCGAAAAGCACAACACGGAGAACACGGAGAAATGCGGAGGGCCGCGGAGGATGTTCGAGAGACCTTAACGTCTGATGCGCGGCATGGCGCCCCATGGCCTCGGGTAACCGCCACCGCACTTTTCTCCAAATCGTCCCTCCCGCGCCGGGAAGAATTGGCGAAGGTTATGCTAAATTAGCTGGATACGATAGAGCGGCTCCGGCAGCTATAGGATGCGGGCATGGCTTTTTGTCTCTCGTAAAAACTTTCGGCAGGCGTTGTGGCAGAGGACGGAGAATACCTCGACACATGAACACAGCAAAAAAGCCGCTTTGGGCCGAAGCGCCGGCGAACACGGAAACCATTGGCCGTAACGTGCTCGATTGTATCGGAAATACGCCGCTCTTGCGTCTGGAGCGCCTCGGCCCGAATTATCCGAATGTGGAATTTTATGGCAAGGCGGAATGGTTCAATCCGGGCGGCTCGGTAAAGGATCGGCCGGCGCTGGAAATGATTCGCGAGGCGGAACGCTCGGGTCAACTGAAGCCGGGACAGACCATCCTGGACGCGACCAGCGGAAATACCGGGATAGCCTACGCCATGATCGCCGCGGCCCTCGGCTATCGCGTGAAGCTGTGCTTGCCTGCGAGCGCCAGCGAAGAGCGCAAGAAAATTCTCAAGGCCTTTGGCGCCGAGTTGGTCATCACACCGGGAGATGAAGGCTCCGACGGCGCGATTTTGCGCGCGCGTGAAATTATCACCGCCGAGCCCGGCAAATATTTTTATCTCGATCAGTACGGAAATCCCTCCAATTGGCGCGCCCATTACAAAACCACGGGCAACGAAATCTGGGACCAGACCGCCGGACGCATCACACATTTCGTGGCCGGGCTCGGCACCAGCGGAACTTTTGTGGGCACCACGCGGCGCCTCAAGGAATTGAATCCCAAGATTCGCTGCATCAGCTTGCAGCCCGACGCTTCCTTTCACGGACTGGAAGGTTGGAAGCACATGGCCACGGCCATTGTGCCGAAGATTTATGACGCGACGCTCGCCGATGCCAATCTGGAAGTTGGGACGGAAGAGGCCTATCGCTTGGTCAAGAGGGCCGCGCGGGAAGAGGGATTGCTGCTGAGCCCCAGCGCCGCCGCCGCCCTCGAGGGTTGTTTCCGTGTTGCCGCTTCTCTCGGCCCGGACCAGCATGCCGTGATCGTGACGATTTTCCCGGATTCCGGCACAAAATATTTGAGCGAACGCTTCTGGGACGAAGTTTGACAATTTGTGCGGGGAACTCTCTTCAGGGGTTAAAACCCCTGAAGAGAACACGGCTTAATGTCATGCCTAAAGGCATGACCCGAAAGCGATCGTTTTTTGCAGACGATTCAAGAAAAGAGCAAGCTGTAAACAAGTGTATCTTTGTGGGTCACGGCTTCAGCCGTGACATTAAGCCGGGCGCCAAAGCGGCTTTAGCCGCTGGCGTTTTAGTTTGAGCGCTGCCAAACTGGCTATTCAGAAAAAGTGACACTCTATGCTACTGCTGGCAAAAAATCTGGAACAGGAAATCCGCGATCACGGCGCGAAGGATTATCCGCACGAGTGTTGCGGCGCGATGCTTGGAACGGATAACGACGCCGCGGGGCGGGAAGTGCGCGCCCTCTTTCCGCTGATCAACCGGCGCGACGATTCCCCCCGCAACCGCTTTTCGATTACGCCGGAAGATTTTCGCGCGGCCGAACGCGCCGCAGCCGAGCGTGGACTCGACCTGCTGGGGTGGTATCATTCCCACCCGGATCATCCTGCCCGGCCAAGCGAGTTCGACCGCGAGCATGCCTGGCCGTGGTACAGCTACGTGATTGTGAGCGTGGACGCCGGCGTCCCCAAGGATTTGACGTCCTGGCAATTAGAGGATGACCGCTCCAAGTTTCAACCGGAAGTAGTTGTTCCGGAACGGGTTGCGGGACTGGGGAACTAGGGCTGAGTTCCCCGGTTGAACCCTGAGTTGCTGCCCGCGCATCCGATGTAATGGCTTATCAGGGGTGCTCCACGCTTCGCAGGATATGTTTATCGCGGTCCGTGTGCCGCCGATTGAGTCCAGCAAGGAGGAACAGACCGTATGGCCGTAAAGGTTATGATTCCGACGCCGCTTCGCCAATTTACCGGAAAGCAGTCCAGCATTGAGTGCGGCGCGGCTACGGTGGGCGAGGCGCTCGGCAGCCTGACGGATACTTTTTCCGATTTGCGCAAGCATCTTTTTACCGATGACGGAAAAATTCGCAGCTTTGTGAACGTATACTTGAACGACGAGGACATCCGTTTCCTGGACAAGGAGAACACACGCACCAAGGATGGCGACACGATCAGCATTGTGCCCTCCATCGCCGGGGGTTCCGAGCCTTGCCCGAAAACTGTCTCGGAATGAAAACGCTTTGAGGTCTAAGAATTTAGAGGAGATCGTCCGTGGCAATTCCGACTGACACATTGCAGCAACAGGAAGTAAAGCTTTCCAGGGAAGAAATCCAGCGCTACAGCCGGCACCTGATCATGCCGGAGGTGGGCATGGAGGGTCAGCTCAAGCTGAAGCGCGCCCGCGTGCTGACCATCGGCACGGGAGGCCTCGGGGCGCCGCTCGGACTGTATCTGGCCGCCGCAGGCGTGGGACATCTGGGTCTTGTGGACTTCGACGTTGTCGATTCGTCGAATCTGCAGCGCCAGGTGACGTTCACCACGGCAGACGTTGGGAAGCCCAAGTCGGAAGCCGCCAAAGCGCGCCTTTCGGCGCTCAATCCGGCGATTGACATCGTGTCGTACGAAACGCGGCTGACCAGCGATAATGCGCTCGAATTATTCCGCGATTACGACATCATCGTGGACGGCACCGATAATTTCCCGACGCGTTTTCTGGTCAACGATGCCTGCGTGCTGCTGGGCAAACCGAATGTCTATGGCTCGATTTTCCGGTTCGAGGGACAGGCGACCGTCTTCGGATACCCGGGCGGGCCGTGCTATCGCTGCTTGTATCCCGAACCGCCTCCGCCGGGACTGGTGCCATCGTGCGCGGAGGGCGGTGTGCTGGGCGTGCTTCCCGGAATCGTCGGCTCGATTCAGGCCATGGAAACCATCAAGCTGATTCTGGGCGCGGGAGAGCCGCTGGTTGGACGGCTGCTGCTGTTCGACGCCCTGGCCATGCGCTTTCGCGAATTGAAGTTGAAGAGGAATCCGGATTGCCCCATGTGCGGCGAGCACCGAACGATTACCAAACTGATCGATTATGAGGAATTTTGCGGAATTCGAGGTGAGGAGGCCCCTGCAATGACCGACGGTATTCCTGAAATTACGGCGACGGAGTTAAAGAGGCGGCAGGACCGCGGCGAAAAGCTGTTCATCCTGGACGTGCGCGAGCCGCATGAATATCAGATCTGTAACTTAAATGGGAAGTTAATTCCGCTCGGGGAGCTGCCCCGCCGCGTGAACGAGCTGGACAGTTCCGTCGAGATGGTGGTGCACTGCCGCAGCGGAAAGCGCTCGGCCGACGCCATCCATTTCCTGCAAACGGCCGGTTTCAAAAAACTGTGGAACCTGAAGGGCGGCGTTCTGGCTTGGGCGGATGAAGTCGATCCGAGGATGCCGAAATACTAAAAGAAGTTTGCGGGCTCCGCTTTCCTGCGCAGCCAGCGGCCTCGCCGGGGCGCCCAGTCCGGCATCTTGGAGCGCAAATGCCACCAACAAAAATCACCGTCCGCAATGACGGCCCTTTGCGCGTCGAAGGGGAAGTCGAACTCGTCGACATGGAAGGAAAGCCGTACGGCCTCGGCGGCCGGACCGCCGTGGCGCTTTGCCGTTGCGGCCACTCCGCGAATAAGCCCTTTTGCGATGGGTCTCACAAGACAGCAGGATTCCAGGACAAGCAGCAAGCCCGGGACCTTCCACCACCACCGCCCAAGGCTTGACGCCTATTCCCAGCCAAGTCCGACTTGAGTCACGAATGATGACACCGCACGGGAACGCCGATCTCCCGATTGGCGGTTCTGACGACGCCAATCGGGAGATCGGCGTTCCCGGGGCTAAAGCCAACGCCATCAAGATTATAAATTCCTAATCCAGCCCCAAACCAGTCGCTTGGGTAGTGTCAAATTAGGCACTAGTGTGTGCCGGATTGGGAAGGCCGTTGGAGTCCCGGTTACATTTCTACCGATTCTCAGGGAACAGTATTTCCGCCTCGGAGCGTCATCCCACGTGCCGAACATTCAAGTCATGTATTTTCAACAGCATACAAAAGTGGGCAGATCTCTTCTAAAAAGGCTCTGAACTTGCTCCCTTGTGTTATGCACTTCGAAATGGGGCCCATGGAACTGCTGAACTGGGGGAGCAGTGAGCGTGTGGAATCAAATTCGGTCTTGGACTTGGCGCCTCCGGTGGCTCTTGGGGATTACCGGCGGGGTCGCGGTTCTGGCTTTGGCTGCCTGGCTGCGCCACCTTCCCTTTTCCTCTGAGCCCATACTGTATTCCTACCTGCAAATTGTCGGCAGCCTGCTGTGCTTCACGTTCGCCGCGAATGCCCTGGTGCGATTTCGCGGCACGCACGACCGTCTGACTCTGATACTTGCTTTCGGATTCGTGCTTTCCGGGGTGATCGAAACAGTCGCAACATTCAATTTCTATGACGTTTTGGCTTCCAGCGCTTTCAGTCAGATGCGCGTGCCTTTGCCGTGGATGGTGAGCCGGACATTGCTGGCATTGGTGCTGATTGCCGCGCTTGTGGTGGAACGGCGTGTGCCGAATTCGCGCGAGCCGGGGCGGGAGATAGCGATAGCGCTTCTTGTGGTCGTCGTGGTGGCCTATATGACCAGCGCCGCATATTTCGGGTCTCCCCTGGAACTCGCCATGCACCCCAAAGCGCTGCTGGCCAGGCCTGGAGATCTTCTGCCGGCGGTTCTATTTGCCATTGCCGCGATTGGATTTGGCCGCAGAATGCGGCGTCACGCCTCCCCGGTCGACCGCGCGTTTTGCCTGGCCCTGTGGATGAACGTAGCTTGCCATCTCCTGGCGGCGCAGTCCGAGAGGTTGCTCGACGCGCCATTCACTGTAGCGCAATTCCTGAAAGTAGGCAGCTATGCCATCGTCTTGGGCGGGGCGCTGCTGGACAACGCGCGATTGTTCGATCAGGTCCGCCTGCTCGCCGTGACGGACTCGCTGACCGGCCTTTCGAACTACCGGACGCTGATCAATGTCATGGAAACGGAAATGCAGCGCTCGCGCCGCACCGGCCGCCCGTTTGCCGTCCTGCTGCTCGACCTAGACGGTCTGAAGGTGATCAATGACCTGCACGGGCACCTGGTCGGCAGCCGCGCCATCTGCCGCCTAGCCAGCGTACTTCGAATCCATTCCCGCGCCATGGACACCGCGGCGCGCTATGGCGGCGATGAATTTGCCGTGGTGTTGCCGGAAGCGGGAGAGGAAGCGGCCGCCTCGGTAAGCCGGCGCATTTGCGAGCGCCTGGCTAAGGACGGAGAACACCCGCACGTGACGGTGAGCGTGGGCGCCGCCGTTTTTCCGCGTGACGGGGAAACGATTGACTCGCTGTTTGATGCCGCGGACCGGGCCCTGTACGGAATGAAACGACGGCCGGACGGGATTCGGGCGCTGGCGCGTATAGCGGCCTGTTTGTAAAGAAAACCGGGTGCCAGTCCGCCGCAGCGGAGAGCGCGACGGATTACTGAGGGAAACGATGCCGCAAACATTTCCTGTCGAACGACTCGAAAAAAGGATTCCGATGACGGTGGCAGTTCATATTTCCGGGCTCCAATCCGCCTCCCATATGGAGACGACGTTTACGGAGGACGTCAGTTCACGCGGGGCGCGGGTCCCCAGCGTGCGCCGCTGGCGGCACAACGAAACGCTGCACTTCGAATCGCTGCCCGGCGATTTCCGTACCCTGGCGCGCGTGGCCTACTGCCGGCCGCACCGCGAAGGGTTTGTCATCGGACTTGAGTTCCTAGAGCCCAGTGGCCGGTGGGTGGTTAACGCCCCAGTCGGCTCAGGGAAACCGCTGCAAGGATAGGAGGGACACGCGAAGGCAAACAACTGGCGTAAAGTTTTACCCAGAGGCGCCTGACATTCCGCGGGAACGGGATGACAGGCGCTTTTGGCGTTTTAGGGAGAAAACGTGACGAGTGACTGGTGACTGGTGATTAGTGACCAGTGACTGGTGATTCACTTGCTTCGAGGTTGCCTCAACCATCGAAGGGTGATTCGTGATTTGTGATTCGTGAATCGTGAACCGTGAATCTTGGTTCGTGAATCGTGATTCGTGACAAGTATTTCGTGACTCGTACTACTGAAATCCCGTTGCCCGGTGACAAGAAGCGCGTAATTGTTGGAAGCCCCGGCAGGGGCGGCACATACGGCCTAAGACTCTCACGCTTCTCAAAGCCGCTTAAACCCTTAGACCCTTAAACCCGCACCGCCACCTTCAACACCGCGAATTCAAACTGCCGCGGGCTGCCATGAGTTGTTCGTACAAGCGCAGCGTTGCCTCCGTCATTCGGTCCTCGGAAAAGCGGGCTATGGCGGTTTCGCGAGCCGCACGGCCGAGATGGGCTGCTTCATCGGGATGCGTGACGAGGCGTGCGATGGCTGCCGCCAATGGAGTTGGTTCGAGTTCCTTCACTAAAATGCCGTTCTTGCCGTCCTCAATTGCTTCGGGATTTCCGCCCCGATCGAAGGCCACGACCGGAAGTCCATACGCCATGGCCGAAAGCATGGCGCAAGCCAGCGGTTCCTGGTGCGACGGAAAAACGAAGAGATCGGTTGCGGCATATACGCTTTCGACGTCGGAAACAAAACCCGGAACCTTCACAACGCCGTCGAGCCCGAGTTGCCGAACGAGTGTCTGCAGCCTGGCCTGT
The DNA here is from genome assembly GCA_963813185.1 of uncultured Acidobacteriota bacterium. Lineage (GTDB taxonomy): Bacteria > Acidobacteriota > Terriglobia > Acidiferrales > UBA7541 > Palsa-360. Next base: position 823,123 of record CAWEYA010000008.1, on the reverse strand, counting down.
TCCGGGCCCGCTCCCGCGAGGAGCAGGACGCATTGTGGAAACTGCGCGCGCAACTGCGCAAGAGCGTGCAGCAGGAGCACGTGGCCTTTTTCAGGCACGAATGCCGCAACATTGCTGAGGCAAACGCTCTCCTGCGGAATCGCGAAACGCTTGCGCGCCAGGCCACGCTCCCCCGGCGAAACCGCCGCCGGTATTTCCACGCCCACGAAAATCACTTCCATGCGGTCCACAGACAAGCCGCTGCCGAGCATGGATTTCTCGACGAAATCCGATACCGCGACGACGCGGCCGGCCGCGCGATATCGCGCCAGGGAAAGTGAATCTGGCGACAGCGGCAGTTCCACGCGCCGCGAGACAATCAGGGGAACGAAGCGGTGCGCCCGCGCCAGCCACGCGGACGTTAGCGCGTGAGGTTCGTTGGCATGCACGACTTCTGCTTGGCGCCTTCGCAACAGCCGCCGGATCGTTAGAAAGGCGGTCAGGCGCCGGCCTCTTGGGGGAACATCATGGACAGTGACACCCGCCTCTCTCGCCCGGCGGGCCAGCAAAGAATCTCGAACCGTGATCAATTCGGGAGTGTGCCCGCGCTTGAGCAAACCTCGCAACAGCAGAAGCGCCTGATCCTGTCCGCCACGAAAGTCCCGGCCAAGGTCCACCACCAGCGGGCGCACGCTCAAGCCTCGCCGGGATTCGGCCACGATCGCTCCGTCAGTTTCTGGCCCATGCGCAGCCGGCCCAGTTTTCGGTACTTGGCGTAGATATATTTCGCGGACATCCAGGCGATCAACCAGCCGCGCCACCCGTCGAGCACGCCCAGCTGGAACACCAGCTTCTGGAAGAAAGTCCAGGGAGGAGCAACGATCATCGCGGCGCGCCAACTCCTGCGGCCCTGCGCGAACATGTCTTCGGCCGCCCTATTGGTATAGGCTTCCACCTTGGCTTTGTGCTCGGCAAAGGAACGCACGGTGTAGTGGTAAAGATGGCCTTGCAGCCGGCCGGCCGGTCCTTCCGCTTCGACGCGCTCATGCAGCGCGCCGACAAACTTGCCCTTATCGCGCCGATAGAGGAATACTTTGTAATCGGGATACCAGCCGCAATGACGGATCCATCCACCAAGATAATTCGTCATGCGCGGGAAGGCGTACGCGTTTTTGTCGGGGGTTTGCTGCTTCCACGCGAGCATCGAGGAACGCAGTTCGGGGCTCAATTCCTCGTCGCAGTCGATGGATACAAGCCAGTCGTTTGAGGAGAAGGAAGCAGCGAAGTTCTTTTGCGCGGCAAAGCCGTCCAGTTTGCGGGTATACACGCGGGCGCCATGTTCCCTAGCGATTTCGCAGGTCCGGTCCGTCGAGCCGGAGTCCACCAAAATGATTTCGTCGGCAATTCCCGCAAGCGAGGCGAGCGCGCGCGGCAGGTCCAATTCCTCATTGAATGAAATCAGGATCGCAGTCACAGGGGTCATCGGGAATCCGAAACTCTGGTTTGCACGAAATCTACGGGCGCGGGCTGAAATTATGACATATCCGCGCTTTGTGATGCCGTCGTTTTTCCACCCGTCCGACGATCCGATTGAAACGGCTCGATGGAGGAAGAGGAGCCATCGCGATCAAAGACCAGCACTTGCCGGAAACACAGGGATTCCATCAAAGAAAATCCCGAGGCAGTCAGCTCTTGAACACACTTGAGTACACCGGGCAAACCAATTACCTGGGGGTGGACTTCCATGATCAATCGCTGGACCGATGGCAGATTCGCGCCGGCGAAAACTTCTTTTTCAATGCCTTCGATATCGCAGACAATCACAGCGGGCCGTATCTCATCCACCACGTCCTGAAAGGCATCGGCCTCAATCAGAATCTTTCTTGATTTCCTGGATGGAAAAACGGATGAGGCCGGAAAACTACGATGGACATGAAACGCGCAAGCGCCTTTTTCCTTGGCGATCGCTTTGTTCCGGATTTCCACTTGCACGCCATTTCTCCGGACATTTATTTCCGCGAGAGGAGCAATGACGGGATCCGCTTCGTAACCCACGACTCGCCCGTTGCCCGAAGCTTTTGCCGCTGCAATCGACGTTAAGCCCAGCCCGGATCCCAGATCCAGAACAGTGTTCGCCGGGCGCACCAATTGGCGCACGAGATAGATTTCGGCGGTTTCATATTCATTGTTCCGTAGAGCTTTGCGCACGCTTTTAGAGACCGGCGGTTTGGGGGCTTCGATAACAATGTCTCCGACGACAAACACATCGGCGCGACCTTGGTGCCAGTGTTTAAGAATAGGCACACGAAGAGCCAGGTTGCGCCAGGCGAACATTTTCCCCCTTCTATTTTGCCCGAAGACTAGCCGTCCAGCCCCGCCGTGTCAATCGCGAGCCGCGTTGGTTTCCGTTTGGATGTATATATGGGCTGTAGTTCCCGCGCAATCCGATTGGAAACGCGCGGAGGTCAACGCGGCGCAGCGAGATTCGGGGTGACGCTTACCAGAACCACGGAAGTGCCAATGCGGAATTCGGACAGGTGTTTCAGCTCCGCGACGCGGACGCGCTCTTCGCCAAAGTAGGTGCCATTGGTCGAATCCATATCACGCAAGCGGATGATGTCACCCTTGATTTCAATGGCGCAATGCCAGCGTGAAATCTCTTTGTCATTGATGACGATATCGGCGTCAGCCCTTCCCAGGACAACGCGAGGTTTCCCCACTTGATAGACAAGGCCGCGCGCGGGGCCTGCGATCACGGAGAGCGCTATGGCCTTTCCTTTGGGCAGATGCAGGGAACTCTCATCGGCGCCGCCGCTTCCCGCAAGCCAGGGCGCGCCCGCGCTGCGCGCAAACCCCGGCAGGGGCGACAGCACCTGAGTCGCGTCAGGGCTGGGCGGAATTTCGATCACGGTATTTTCCCCGCACTTGGCACACTTGAATTGCACGCGGGGGAGACCCGCCAATTGCTTGTCTGGTAGAGAATGCTGGGCGCCACAACTCGAGCAAGCGGCTTTCATCGGATCCTGCGGGTTCGATCTCCACTATTCCACTGCATGCCCCCGTTCAGCCGGGGCCTGAAGTCTGGCCATGATCGCCATCGAGTCTAATTTAGCATGACTATTTCTGGCGGGAAGGGGACTTCACTCACGATGTTTCGACATGGGAACTGCCCCACCGCGCAGACGTAATTTCTCGAGGGCGTGCAGCGTTCGCTCCAAAGGAGCATGTCGCATGTTGATGTTGCGGCTTCCCGGCGGATACTATCCGTGCCGAGAGGGAGGCGCGCCAAGCTTCGTCCTACTGCACGAAACCCACATTGGGGACAGGGGTCGGCTCGGGGACTTCGCGGATGGGGCCGAACTGCATTTCGTAGCGCCTAACATTTTCTTCGAGCGCCCGCAAGATTCGTTTGGCGTGCCCCGGACTGACGATCACGCTCGAAACCAGCTTGCCCTGCGGCACATTCGGAAACACGTAGATGAAATGCACCGTGAATTCTTCCGCCGTGTGGTGAAACATCACCAGGTTGGAAAATTGTCCGACTAATTCCTTCTCATCCGCTTTGATCTGGACTTGCACCTGCTCGCCACTCGGTTGCGCCATGGGTTCCTCCGTTTCATTTTCGACACTAACACATTCTTCGGGACGTGGGCAGGAGCAACGTGCGCGCAGGTTTCGAGGGATTTTGTGGTGCCGGCGTCCCGCCGGCGCCACAACACAACCTGTAGATTTCAGTGTACACGTACGCTGCAAACAGATTGACTCACCGCAGCATTAATGCTAGTTTATCTGAGATATTTATCTAGGTTAACTATACCCGTGTTGCCCCTAACCCCAGCCTCCGCAGACTCGGCCTCACGCGCCGGAAATCCGGAAGAAGCTTCGTCCGTAGCGCATACCGGTCTTCACCCGGAAGCAGTTTCTCCGTCGCTTCCGGAGTCCTACCGAAGCGTTCCCATCCTGGCGGGCTCCTCCTTTCTCCGGAAAATGATTGCGTTTGCGGGGCCAGGCTACCTGGTCGCCGTCGGTTACATGGATCCAGGGAACTGGGCGACGGATCTGGGGGGCGGCTCCCGGTATGGCTACACGCTGCTCAGCGCCGTGTTGATTTCCAGCCTTATGGCCATTTTTCTGCAGGCGCTTTCCGCGAAGCTCGGAATTGCCACCGGCCGCGATCTCGCGCAGGCTTGCCGCGAGCATTATTCGCGGCGGACGACGGCGGTGCTTTGGGTCCTCTGCGAAATTGCGATTGCGGCGTGCGATCTGGCGGAAGTGCTCGGGTCCGCGGTGGCGCTGAAGCTGCTGTTCGGACTGCCGCTGCTCGCCGGCGTGTTGCTTACAGGCTTTGATGTGCTGCTGGTCCTGGCGCTGCAGGGCCGTGGTTTCCGGGTGCTCGAGACGCTGGTCATCACCCTGATCATGACCATCGGCGCGTGCTTCGCGTACGAAATTTTCTTCGCGCGGCCGCTGTGGATTGAAGCGGCGCGAGGTTTTCTTCCGACGGCCGAGATTTTGAAGAACCGCGACATGCTTTATCTGGCGATCGGAATTCTAGGCGCGACCGTGATGCCGCACAATTTGTATCTCCATTCCAGCATCGTGCAAACGCGCGCCTTCAAACTGGATTCATCAGGAAAACGGGAGGCGGTCCGCTTCGCCACGCTCGATTCCACGCTGGCGCTGGGATTTTCGCTGTTCATCAACGCGGCCATCCTGGTTCTGGGCGCGGCGGCGTTTCATGTGCGCGGCATGAACGATGTGGCGGACATCAGCCAGGCGTACCAACTGCTGACCCCGGTGCTGGGCGCCAGCCTCGCCAGCGTGCTGTTTGCCGGAGCGCTGCTCTGCTCGGGACAGAACTCGACGCTCACGGGAACGCTCGCCGGTCAGATTGTCATGGAGGGATTTCTGCATTGGCGATTGAAGCCCTGGCTACGGCGGCTGATTACGCGGTCGATGGCCATTATTCCGGCGGCGATCGTCATCGGCTTCATGGGCGAGGGGCGCGCGACTTCGCTGCTCATCCTGAGCCAGGTAATTTTGAGCTTCCAATTGCCGTTTGCAGTCGTGCCCCTGATTCAATTTACCGGCGATCGCTCTAAAATGGGCGAATTCACGAATGGTCCGGTCACGGCGATATTCGGCTGGTTCCTGGCTGCAGCCATCATTCTCCTCAACGCGGCGCTCCTCTGGCTCACATTTGGGGGCAAGATTTGAAGTGAAACCTGGGAACGCCAATCTCCCGATTGGCGTTCCCAGGGTGACACCACCCACCTTCCATCTTGGAGCCTCTATTACGCATCGAAATGGGTAGCGGCAGGTTTAGCAGGTGAAATCTGCGCTGTCTTATGGCAGAATTTTTGATGCCTCGCCAAATCTCGGTTCAAATGGAGACATGGGAATGAGTGGATTGAGCAAGGGAGCTTCTTTGTGGTTGGCTCGCGCGATTGGCGCCGGCCTCGTGCTTGGAATGTGCAGCTTTGCCTTTGGACGCCAGGCAGCTCAGGAAACAGCGCCCGTGCCCTGGGTCGCGCCGGATGACGCAAAGAAAGTGAAGAATCCATTCCCGCCCACTCCGGAAACTTTGGCCGAAGGGGAGCAACTCTTCACGGATAATTGCGTGCTTTGCCACGGCGAAAAGGGCGTGGGAGACGGCCCCGGCGCCAAGACCATCAAAGTGAAACCGGCGAACTTCACCGACGCTAAGTTGATGGCCGCGGAGACCGATGGCGCGCTGTTCTGGAAAATGTCGAATGGCCGCGGCCCGATGCCATCCTGGAAAGATACCCTGTCGGACAAGGAACGCTGGGAACTGGTGGGCTACATCCGCAAGCTTACGAAGGACGCCAACAAGAAGTAACAAGCCGTACGAAACGGGCAAAACGAGGGCGCGGCGTCCGCGAGATTTTCACCAAATCGCAACCGCGCCCGGATTTCCCCTCTTACTTGACCGCAGCCAGCGCCTGCGAGACTTCCTTCATGTCCGGCACCACCGGAATATCGTAATTCTTGAACCAGGCGATTTTCCCAGCCTTGTTGATGATGGCGATGGCCCGGCCGGTGATCCCTTTTTCCGGGAGGTATACGCCGAATTTATCGGCTACGGCGCCCCTCGGATGAAAATCGGCGAGGAGCGGATAGGTGATCCCCATCTTTTCGGCAAAGGCCTTGTGCGCCCAGGCGCTATCCACACTCAGGCCGAGGACCTGCGCGTCCAGCTTTTCAAATTGCTTCAAATCATTGACGAAGCAGGCGTGCTCGTTGGTGCAGACCGGGCTGAAATCGAGCGGGTAAAAGATCAGGACGACGTTGCGCTTGCCCGCAAAGTCGGAAAGCTTGATTTCCTTTTGCGATTGGTCTTTCAGGGTGAAGTCGGGAGCGGGCTGTCCTACGGCAATCGGCATGAAGCCTCCTAAAATTTGAAATGAATGATTTGTATGTCTCGCAGGCCTGAGCAACGACACCGTGGTCGCGAGGTGTTTTTCGTGGCGCATGCTTCAGCTTGCGGGGTTTAGGCCTTGCTTGGACCAAACCCCGCAAGCTGAAGCATGCGCCACGTCACCTCATCATAGCGGATTTTTTCTAGGGGTGCCCCGGATTCTGGTAACATCGCCGCGTTATGGCGCGCCTCAACGTGGACCAGGCCTATCCGGGAATCTCGATCCGTCCGCGTTCGCGCAGCTTGTGGGCGCGGCTGATGCGCTGGCCCGCGGAGTGCGTCCATCTGGAGAACGGACACCACTGGATGGCCACGTTCATCCCGGATACCCTGTACCTGCGCGGCAAAGCCAGGTTGCGCCGCCACCCCGCGCGGCCGGAAGTTTCCGTTTGCTATGATTGCCTGGCTGTCTTGCTGGAGCCGGAGTTGGCGGCTTGCCCCAGCCGCGTCGTGGCGTTTGAGCCGGACGGCGGGAGTTTCACGCAATATTTTTTCCTGGGCCGCGAGGATTTCGCCGCGGCCGGCCTCCGCTCCGAAGTCGCCGCCGCGATTTTGACCCGTTTGGAAGAACTGGAAGGCGAGTGCAGCGAATGCGGCAAGCCGGCAACCTGGCTGTGGATTTCGCGGCGTGAAGTTTCCAGCCTGGACCAGACCGAGCGGATCGCGGCATCGCCCGGGGCGCTCTTCTGCGCTAAGCACGGCGGCGCGAAATTGTGCGAGGTCCTGGGAGAAATCGCGGAGGCCAATCTGTTTTACGTCAACGCGCCCTACGGGGATTCCGGCGCGTACGTCTGGATTTGAACGCCGGGTGCGGGCTGTACTTGCAGCCCATAATAAACAATGACATTGCACCAAATTGTCGACAAATATCTGGCCATTGCGGGCGGCTTTGCGTTCCTTGCGCCGCTCGCGGATTTCGGCCTGGAACGCAGCGAGGTCGAACGCATTTTCGGCGTGTTCGACGAGGACTACCACATCAGCCGCTACTTTCACTTCAGCCAGGTTTCGGGCCCCGCCTACAGCATCAATGGTTTCGACCAGACGCACATCTCGATTGACGAAGAAATTCAGTCCGTTTTGTAAGTAGGACGGGCTTCAGCCTGTCAGGTTTTGATTTTCGCTTGGGCAAAAGGCAGACAGGCTGAAGCCCATCCTACGAATGCCGCCGCCACAACCAATATCCAACTCCGCAGACGAGCAGAATCGGCAGCGCGCTCATGACCACGGTCATTCCGAAGTAGGTGGCGGCGGTTTTGGGGTCGCCCACCATGCAGGCGGGGCAGGCCCAGGCTGCGCCGGGGATCAGCGAGGCGGCAGCCGCGCTGATGACGAAACGTTTTGCAAAATTTGGACTTCGCATAAATCCTCACAAATATACGCGCAAGTAGATTACCGGCCATAGCAAGACGACGAAATACCAGAACACCTGCGTGGCCGCGAAAGTCGACCGAGCGAGTGTGCCGCAGCGCATCGGGAAATAGATCGCTGTCAGCACGGCGATGGCGACTACGGCGTGGAGCGCGTGCGCGCCGACGATCAGATAGAAAAACGCGCCGTGCGTGCTGGATTGCATCGTCAGGCCTTCGCGGAGGAGCGCGACCCATTCCACTCCCTGCAGCAGCACAAAGGCGATTCCCGTGGCGATAGCGCCCGCCACATAGGGACGCGCCTTTTCGTAACCGGCGCGCGCGCGGCGGTTGGCGATGAACAAAAGAGCGCCGCTGAGGAGCAGGATCGCCGTGTTAAACGCTGTACGTTCCACCGGCAGGCGCGGCTGGCCGGCGGGAGGCCACACGCCTCCCAGCACCGTGGCGCGCGCGATGGTGTGCGCGCTCATAAGCGCCGCAAAAAACATGATTTCAGCGACCACAAAAATAATCATGGCCAGAACGGAGTTGGGCAGGCGATTCCCAGCATCTGGATTGGGACGGGCCAGTCGAGGTTCCAGAGTTGTAGTTGGGCTACTCACGTTTCGCCGCCGCTCCCGATTCCACCGGCCGATTGGCCGAAGGGTTGCTCCAATTCACGCCGCTGTGCTTCATCACGTCAGGGGCTACGCCTGCGAATAGAATCGCGATGAAGAGGAGGCACATGATCAAGAGATACGGCACCCAGCGCTTTTCCACGGTGACGTGCATAAAATTCTTGGCGACCAGATACGCTTTGACCACTGCAACTCCAAAGGCCGCGACAAGAAGCACAACGCGAACATGGGACATGGAGCCGACGACGCTCACGGCGAGCAGGGCGACCAGGATGGCCCAGACCTTGACGTAGTTGGGATGCTGAACGTGAGCTTCAGTCGTCATGATTCCTCGTCCTGGCTCTCCATCGGGGCTCTCTTCACCGCGCGATGTACAGCAACGGGAACAGAAAAATCCAAACGATGTCCACAAAATGCCAGTACAGCCCGATACATTCCACGCGCTGCAATTCCTGATTTTTCGCCGCGTCCGCCGCAACGATCAGCATGATGATCATTCCCGCAAGGACGTGAAGGCCGTGCAGCCCGGCCAGCGTGTAATAGAACGACCAGAAGCCGCCGGAGGAAAGCACGAACCCTTCGCGGATGTCGATCGTCCATTCGTAGGCCTTGACGCACAGGAAAATCAATCCGCCGAGGGAAGTCAGGCGCAGTAATTTCGCGGCACGCGGACCGTCATGCGCGTCCGCAGCCTTGTGCGCCAGCACAGCGCACAAGCTGGATGTGAGCAGCACGAACGTGTTAAACGCCCCCGCCCAGGTCAGCGTGTGCGAAGCGGATTCGGCCCATTCCGGATGCCCAATCCGGTGCATCACGTAGGAGGCCAGCAAGCCGCCGAAGATCACGATTTCCGAGGCAATCACCCACCAGGTAATCAAACGGGCGGTGGGAATTCCCGTGGCGCTTCGAGTATTGGCAATTGGCTTGGCGGTTGCGCTCATGTGTCCTGGTCTCCGAAGACCTAATCGGGAACGTTCTGCGGGAAAAAGTCATCCGCCCGCCCCGGCAATCCATATTCATAAGGGCCGCGGTACACTGTCGGCAGTTCGGCAAAATTGCCGTGCGGCGGCGGCGAGGGGACCGTCCACTCGAGGGTATTCGACCGCCACGGATTGGCGCCGGCGCTCTTGCCTTTGTGCAGGCTCCAGACAAAATTGAAGAGAAATACAAATTGAAACGACAGCATGACGAGCAGCGCGATCGTGGAGGTGGTGCGCAGATGTTGCAGCGCGGGCCGCGATTGCTCCGCGAACTGTGCGTAGCTGTACACGCGCCGCTGATCTCCGGCGGTGCCGGTGATGAACAGCGGGATGAAAATTACATTGAAAGGAATGACTGTGCCCCAGAAATGTATTTTCCCCAGGGTTTCATTGAGCATGCGGCCGAACATTTTCGGATACCAAAAAGTCAATCCGGCATACACGGCGATAATCGCGATGGGGACGAACGTATAGTGGAAATGAGCGATGACAAAATACGTATCGTGAAGATAAATGTCCGTGCCGGAAGAACCCAGGAAAATTCCCGTCACTCCCCCGATCATGAACTCCGCAATGAATGCCAAAGCCCAGAGCATGGGCGTGTCCAGATGAATCGATCCGCCGTAGAGCGTGGCGATATACAGGAACACCATTTCCGTGATGGGAACGGAAATCAGCAGCGTTGTGACCGAAAAAATATTGGCCATGCGCGGGTCAATGCCCGCCACAAATTGGTGGTGCGCCCACACCACGAAGCTGAGGAATCCGACGGCCCATGTCGTGTAGAGGACAGTCTTGTAGCCAAAAATTTTTTTGCGGGCAAACACGGCGATCACATCGGCCACAATCCCCATGGCCGGAAGCAAGACCACGTACACCTCGGGATGGCCGAAGAACCAGAAAAGATGCTGCCACAAGAGCGGGTCGCCGCCGCGCGTGGGATCGTAGAAACCCGTGGACATCGTCTGATCAAACAGTAGCATGACCGCGCCGGCGACCAAGGGCCCCACCGAAGCCATGAAGATGACGCTGGCCAGCACGATCATCCAGACGACCAGCGGGATGTCGTACATTTTCATGCCCGGCGCCCGGCTGTTCATCGTGGTCACGGTGAAATTGATCCCGCCCAGCAAAAACGCGACAAATTCCAGCACGACAGCGAGAAGCCAAAGCGTGGCGCCGACCGGCGTCAAGTTAAAAGCGCCGCTTGCCGAGAGCGGAGGATACGCGGTCCACGCGCCGCCGAACGGTCCGCCCTTTACCAAAAAGGACGAGAGAAGGACCAGGGCGCTCAACAAGAAAATCTGGTAGGAAAAGCGATTGATTCGCGGAAAGGCCATATCGTCGCATCCGACCATCAGCGGGATCAGAAAATTTCCAAATGCGGCGATCAGCACAGGCATCGCCACCCAGAAGATCATGATGCTGCCGTGCATGGTGACGAGCGCGTTGTATTTGCCCGGCGTAACGATTCCGTAGCCGGGGACATGCTGGTTGGGAAAACCCAATTGCATGCGGAACACGTAGGAGAAGAAGCCTCCAATCAAGGCCATGGCCATGCCCGTAAACAAATACTGCATGGCGATCATCTTGTGATCTGTAGAAAAGAAGTACTTCCGAAAAATTCCCGGCTCGGCGTGTTGAACTTCCGTGCTCATTGCCGAACCTCCGCCATGGCCATGGCCGCGTCCATTGCGGCTGCGGGCGGAGTTTGCTGCTCGGCCACAGACGGGCTCGAATTGCGCAACAACCAGGCGGCGTGAGCCTGCGGAGTCTCAACGATAATTCGGCCGGCCATCAACGCGTGGCCGATGCCGCACATCTGCGTGCATTGAATATCGTAGGTGCCAACGCGATTGGGGCGAAACCATCCGGTAATAGTGCGGCCGGGCAAGGCATCTTGCTTGAGGCGGAAGGCCGGAACGGCAAAACTGTGCACCACATCGCGAGACATCAGCTGGAAGTGATACGTCGTGTTCACCTTTACATGCAGCTCGCCCACCGTGCGAATATCATCGGCCGTGTCCATCACGCCGTCAGGGCCCGCTTGCTGGAAACTCCACGCCCATTGCTGGGCGATCACTCTCACGGTCTCGTCGGCAGGAGGCAGGACCTGCTTGATGTTGTACCAGACCAGGATCGCGGGAACGATGATGACGATGTCGCAAAGAATGACCACAAGGTGGGGAATCGTGATCCACCGCGTTTGATGCGGCTCTTCTCCGGTGATGTACAGCGTTGGGCGCCCGTCCTTCGCGCGGAATTTGAAGATCAGCCAAAACATCACGGCTTCCGCCAGGATCAGCCAAAAACCGACCAGCACCGCGATCAACAGGAATTGATAATCGATCCAATGTGCGTAGGTCGAAGCTGCCGTTGCATACCGCTCCAGCATGGGGGCTCCAGCTACCGGATTAAAATTATGACTCCTGCAACAAAAGCCAAGGTGGAAAGCGCGATGGTCCAAAAAACGGTCTTGGCCACTTGATCGGGCGAAGTCTCGGCATGATCCACGGGATGGTCGTCTCTCGTCATTCGGGCCTAGGGTTTCAGCGTCTCGGCGTAGGCGATCACATTCCGAATCGCGTCTTCGCCGGCAAGCCCGCGCGTCATGGGGCGCATCAACCGGCCCCCAGTATCCTTGGGACTCGTGCCGCGAACGCCGCTCCTGAATTTTCTCAGCTCCGTAGCGAGGTACCAGTCGTCCACTCCGGCAATTCGCGGCGCTTTCAAGTCCTGATTCCCGGCGCCCGTATCGCCATGGCAAGCGCTGCAAGTTGCGTACAGGGCCTCTCCAGCTTTTGGATCGCCCGGAATTGACGATGCGTGGCGGACGGGTGGCAGAGTCTCCACGTAATGAGCCACAGCCTTGACGTCCTCTTCCGACGTCAAGCTGAGTGCCATCGGCCTCATGCGCAGGCCTTCGACGTCGCTAAAATGCGTCCCGCGAACGCCGGATCGAAAGTTTTCCAGCTGCTCTTCGACGTACCACTCTTTCATTCCGGCAATATTCGGGGCGCCGACCGTAGAATTTCCCGATCCGTCCGCATTGTGACACGGGACGCACGTCTCGAAAACTTCTCGGCCTCGAGTGGCCGCGTCCGTTGCGCCCAGGCGGCATCCCGAGAGGCTCAGTCCGCCGATCCAGAGCAACAACGCACAAAACGCGAGTCGAAGCGGAACGGAAATTTGAATTCTGCGCATGCTCAATCGCAAAGGTATTAGCAAGAGGCGGATATTAGCAGCGGGAAAAATCAAAGACAAGCTGAACTTGTATTAAGCAGAGATTTAAAATTGGCGAGTCAATCTGCCGAGTTTCAATTTGAAATGGTATGGCCCGCTGGCTGTCACTTACCGTGACTCACCGTGGCCAGGCAAGCCCCTATTTTGGGACGGCGGCCGTACGCTGGAGGCGCTCGCCGAGGCGATTGTGTTCCTCGCGGATCTCTTTCGGCAAGCGATCGCCGAATTTCTTTAAGAAATCTCCGGTGTCGGCATGTTCCTTGGTCCAGTCCGCGGTCTCGACGCGCAACAGTTCGTTCATGGTTTCGCGGGGCACGTTGATGCCGTCGAGCGTAATCGCATTGGGAGCGGGTACGGCGCCAATGGGAGTTTCCGTCGCCGCGGCCTTTCCTTCAATGCGTTCGAGCATCCACTTCAGGACGCGGGCATTTTCACCATAACCCGGCCACAAGAATTTTCCGTCGGCGCCTTTGCGGAACCAATTCACATGGAAAATCTTCGGCGGATGAGGGATCTTTTTCCCCATTTGGAGCCAGTGCCCAAAATAATCGCCCATGTTGTAGCCGCAGAAAGGAAGCATGGCCATCGGGTCGCGCCGCGGGACGCCCACGGCTCCGGTGATCGCCGCAGTCGTTTCCGACGCCATGGTCGCAGCGACGTAGACGCCGTGCTGCCAGTTCATCGCTTCGTACACGAGCGGAGCCAGGCGGGCGCGGCGGCCGCCAAAAATGAACGCGGAGATAGGCACTCCGGCCGGGTCCTCCCAGTGCGGAGAAATGGAAGGCGCCTGAACCGCCGGCACGGTGTAACGTGAATTCGCTTGCGCAGCGGGACCGTTCGATGGCGTCCACGCGCGGCCCTGCCAATCCATCATGCCGGAAGGCGCGTCGTCACTCATGCCTTCCCACCAGGGCTCGCATTGCGAAGTCAGGCCAACATTGGTGAAGATGGTATTCTTGCGCACCGCCGTCATCACATTCGGATTGGTCTTTTCATTCGTGCCGGGAGCCACGCCGAAAAAACCGGCTTCGGGATTGATCGCGTGCAGGTAGCCGTCCGGGCCGACCTGCATCCAGGCAATGTCGTCACCCACGGTCCACACGCGGTAGCCTTCGTTTTCCAGCGCCGAAACCATCATGGAGAGGTTGGTCTTGCCGCAGGCGCTCGGAAACGCGGCCGCCATGTAAGTAACTTTTCCCGAGGGCGATTCCAGGCCCAGAATTAGCATGTGCTCGGCCATCCAGCCTTGTTCGCGCGCCATCCAACTCGCGATGCGCAAGGCGAAACACTTTTTGCCGAGTAGCGCGTTGCCGCCGTACCCGGAGCCGATGCTCCAGATCAGTTTTTCTTCCTGGAAGTGTGCAATCAAGCGGCGATCGGGACTCAGATCCCCCAGCGAATGCAGCCCTGGAACAAAATCCGAGGAACTGCCCAGGCGGTCCAGCGCGACTTTTCCCATTCGGGACATGATGCGCATGCTTGCAACGACATAGGCGCTGTCGGTGATTTCGACACCGATGCGGCTCTGCGGCGAAGCGGCGGGACCCAGGATGTAGGGAACAACGTACATCGTCCGGCCCTTCATCGAGCCGTCGAATAATGCGCTCATCGTCTGTTTCGCTTCCGCGGGAGCAATCCAGTTGTTCGTGGGTCCGGCGTCTTCGCGGTTGCGCGTGCAGATGTAGGTCACTTTTTCCGTGCGGGCAACATCGCTTGGATCGCTGCGGTGAAGCAAACAGTTGGGGTAGGTCTTTTCATTGAGAGGAAACGTGCTGCCCTCGCGAACCAATTGATCCTCGATGCGGCCCGCTTCCTCTTCCGACCCATCGCACCACTGAATTTGCCCGGGGCGCGTCATGCGCGCTACCGAATCCACCCACTGTTCAAGGGGCGTCGACACGTACCCTCCTCCAAATTTTTCGGTATGCCAGCGGAAGACTATTAGGCTGGAACGGAACAGCGCACCAATTCAAATTGCAAATACACACCGAAGAGAAAATTCTAAGGCAGGGAAGAAGCAAACGCAAGTTATCGGCATCGCCGTTGTGCCGCCGGACAACTTCCCGATTTTGTGCGCTTTCGAAACTGTATTCAGTAAAGCTACAGCCGTTGGAAGCCGATAAAAGGAAACGAGCACTAAATTTCGTTTCCAGCATACGGCCAAGAGAGGTAATGTTTGCAGGTGGGCGCGCGATGGATCTGGCAGGCAACGTGTCTTACAGCCCGTGCGGCCGTTCACAGGCTCTTTGTCACATATGTCACAAATGCCTGTGCGGTTTGTCACAGGTGAAATACCGGTACCTGTGCCATTAATGTCCTTGCGCGCTCTAAGGTTTGCAATTCTCAACACTTTGCGAGGGAAAAATGTTTGAAAGAATCAGCAAGAAGCACAGACTTTGCGCCATCGCATTACTCCCGTTGTTTCTGTTCGCTTTCCCTCATTTGGCGGCGGCGCAGTCCGACGCCCAGAAACTTTTTGACACCAACTGCGCCAAGTGCCACGGCCCCGATGGGACCGGCAATACGGTCGTCGGTAAGGCGGTCGGGGCCAAGGATTTGGGTGCTCCCGAAGCCAAGAAGCTGACGGACGCCGAAATGCACACGCAAATTGAACAGGGGAAGGGGAATATGCCTCCTTTCGGAGGAACCCTGAACAAGGCGCAGATTGACAGTTTGATTCCCATCATCCGCGGGTTTGGCAAAAAAGCGGCGGGCGCCAAGAAACCAAGTTGAAGTCCCTGTTCCGGCGGCCGCGGAACTAGCCGCCACTACTTCTAAAAGTCGGGCCCGCAGGCAGGACAACCATGCCGTCCAAGCCAGCGGCCCCGAAGCCGCTCGAGGAGAGTTGTGTCGATTCTAGGAATCTGGAACGTTGAAAAGGAAGGTGAGAAACAAGCATGAACGGTCAAAAAATATACTTCCGCCCGTCGATTTTGATTTGCTCAATCATCGCACTCTTTCTTAGTCTATTCCTCGAAGGGCCCACGGCCTCCGCAATCCCCAGCTACGCGCGCCAGACCGGTTTCCCGTGCAAGTCGTGTCACTATATGCCGCCGGAACTGACGCCGCTTGGACGAGCGTTCAAGCTGAACGGCTATACCATGACCGGTAAACCTACCGTCACTTCCCCCGGCAAGGGAAACACGAGTAGCCTTAACATTCTGGAGTCCTTCCCGCTTTCAGTATTATTCGATACTTCCTTCACGAATCTGAAATCACCACAACCAGTGCCCCAGACCGGCGGGGGCACCGCGCCGGCCCAGAACGGCAGTTTTGAATTTCCCCAGCAGGCCTCGCTCTTCTTAGCAGGCGCTTGGGCCACGCATGTGGGCAGCTTCGTACAGGTGACCTATTCAAGCCAGGGTGACCACTTCACCTGGGATAACTCCGACATCCGCTATGCCAATGCCACCAAGCTATTCAAGAAGGACCTCGCGTTCGGGATCACACTGAACAACAATCCCACCTTGGAGGACCTTTGGAACAGCACTCCGGCATGGGGCTTCCCATGGGTGAGCAGTGATTGGGCGCCGGGGCCAAGTGCCGGCGCGATCATCAATGGAGGATTGGCGCAAGACGTTGCCGGACTCGGTGGATACGCCATGTGGGACAATCACCTGTATATTGCAGGAACCATCTACCGCTCGGCACACATCGGTGCACCGCAGCCTAATACCGGACTGGGCGCAGCCATCAACATTCGTGGCGTTGCCCCGTATTGGCGCTTGGCCTGGCAGCAAAATTCGAAAAACAACAATCTCGAGGTCGGCACCTACGGTATCCACATGAAATCGACGCCGGGAGGAATCACTGGCTTGGAAGACGGCTACACCGATTGGGCGGCCGATTTCCAGTACGACCGGACAATTCCTCAGTTCAGGGGCGACGTGCTCTCGATCCGCGGCACCTATATCCGCGAAAATTCATCTCTCGTCGCTACGGCCGGCGGCATTCCGGGAGATACGCTTATCCGGCATCATCTCAATACCGTCCAGGCCAACGCGGAGTATCATCTCGGCGACAAATACTCGGGCACCATCGGATATTTCAACCTCGACGGAACGCCCGACCCGAATATTTTTCCGCCCGGCGCTCCATTGACCGGCAATGCGAACGGTGACCCTCGAAGTGCCGGATACATCGCCAATATCTCCTGGTGGCCCGTTCAGAACATCGGCCTCACGTTGCAGTACACCGGTTACACACGCTTCAACGGAGCCGCAACAAACTACGATGGTGCCGGACGCAATGCCAGTTCCAACAACACTCTGTACTTACTTGCGCGATTCGTTTTCTAGCTAGAAGGTTCGGAAAACAATCGCCGGTTTCTTGATTTTGATTGGAGGGCTCCTGCGGCAGGCCAGGCTCGGCGCGCAATTCACCGGGCCCGGCCGTTCCGTTTTTCTGGATGAAGAATCGTTATGAGATGTTGCCCGGGAACGCCATTCTCCTGAATGGCGTCGCTTGCAACGCCAATCGGGAGATTGGCGTTCCCGGGAAATTCGGGAGGCGTGACACAATTGCTCCCATTCCCGGGCTTTTCAAACTCCGCCTGAATTCACCTCGGAAGTTTCCTTGCCGGATTTGGCCGCGATCACGGCGCGGATTTTGGGCAGCGCGGCGCGAGCGGCCGTTTCGCCCGCGGCGATCAATTCGGAGGTCCTTTCGAAATCATCCCATAGAAAATCTTTCACGACCGGTTCAATGATGATGTCGGCCCTGCGCCTCCATTCGAGGTCCGCGTGCCGCTGCAGAATGGCAAAGGAAAGGCCGATCACGTCCACAATACTGGAAGGCTTGCGGCTGTTGGCCGCTTCGAGGAACACGGCGATTACAATGTCCGCGCCAATGCTCCGCGCGGCATCGACCGGAACAGGCGCGGCGAGAAATCCGTCCACCAGCATGCGGCCCTCGATCTCGACCGGCACAAACATGCCGGGATACGCGCACGACGCTCGCAAAGCCGGGCCCAGCTGCCCGTGAGAGAAATAAACCGCCTCCCCCGTGGCCAGATCGGTCGCCGCGATGGCCAGCGGAATCTTCAAATCCGCGAACGTGCTCACGCCCAGAAATTTGCGGGGGTAGTGTTCCAGCTTTTGATTCGAGGCCAGCCCCAACCAGGAGAGCTTCCAACTGCCGAAGTCCTTGAATCGAGTGGCCCGCGCCTGCCGTACGATTTCCGGAATGGTGTGGCCGCTGGCATAGGAAATGGCCAGGAGAGCTCCCGCGCTGGTTCCCGTCAGATAATCAACGGGGATACCTTCCTCCTGGAGCACGCGCAGGACGCCCAGATGGGCGATGCCGCGCGCGAAGCCTCCGCTCAGAGAGACTCCAATGCGGGGCCGCTCCGTCGGGGGCCCGGTTGGCTCGGCATAGGCGAATTCGCGAACGCGCCCCACCGCGCTCTGAAGCCAGGTCAGGACCTTCTTTGTATTACTTTCGATCATTGTTGGAATAATACAAGGTTAACCCCAAAATGGGTGCCTGGTGTTTCTCGTTGACCCCGGATTGTCGCTTCTGTAACCTGCATGGGCGCCCGAGTCGATCCGATGTGGCTGTCCTACAAAAACGTGATCGCAAGGGATTCAACGCATAGGTCTCGGGCCTAACGTAACAGATATGGTCAAGAGAGCGATTGAAAAGGTCGTGGTCTTGGGCGCGGGCACCATGGGCGCGCGCATCGCCGCGCACATCGCCAATGCCGGGGTGTCTTGCGCGCTCCTGGACATCGCGCCGGCGGACCTTACGCCCGAAGAGCAGAAGCGCGGGCTGACCCTCGCGAGCCCTGAAGTTCGTAACCGTATTGTCCGCGCAGGCCTTGGCGCAGCCGTGAAGGCCAGGCCGGCCGCATTTTTCACGCGCGGCCTCGAGAATCGCATCGTTACCGGCAACTTCGAAGACGACTTGAAACTTTGCGCCGACGCGGACTGGATTATCGAAGTCGTCGCCGAAAATCTCCAAATCAAGCGCGCGCTGCTCGCGCGCGTCGCGCAAATCCGCAAGCCCGGCACGATCGTCACCACCAATACCTCCGGCCTGCCCGTGCGCAGCATCGCGGAAGGCATGCCCGAAGAATGGCAGCAGCACTGGGCGGGGACGCATTTCTTTAATCCGCCGCGTTATCTAAAGCTCGTCGAAATTATTCCGGGAACGGCGACGCGCCCCGAGGTGATCGAAACGCTCGCTGATTTCTGCGACCACAAACTGGGCAAGGGCGTGGTGGTCGCCAAGGATACGCCGAATTTCATCGGCAACCGCATCGGCACTTTCTCCATGCTGAATGCCATCCGGCTGATGAACGAACTCGGCATGACCTTTGAGGAAGTGGACGCCTGCACGGGTCCCGCTCTAGGTTGGCCGAGGTCGGCGACGTTTCGCCTCGCCGATATCGTCGGCATCGATGTTCTTCTCCACGTGATTCGCAACATCCACGAAAATATTCCCAACGACGAATCGCGCGAAATCTACCGCGTGCCGCCGCTCCTCGAGGAGATGGCCCGCCGCGGCTGGATCGGCGACAAAACGGGCAGCGGCTTTTACAAGCGCGTGAAAAAGTCCGGCGGCGAATCTGAGATCCTCACGCTCGATCCCGCGAAAATGGAGTACCGCCCGCAGCAGAAGGCGCGCTTCGCTTCCATCGAAGCGGGAAAAGCCATCGAGGACACGCGCGCGCGGCTGCGCATGCTGGCCGGCCCCGCGCTCGAAGGAAAGGAAGGCGACAAGGCGCAGAAATTCATCTGGGGAGTGATCTCCGGCATGTGCCTCTACGCCGCGCGCCGTGTGCCCGAAATTGCCGACTCCATCGTGGATGTGGACCGCGCCATGCGCTGGGGATTTGTCTGGGAACTCGGGCCGTTCGAGGCCTGGGACACCATCGGCGTCGAGCCCATGGCCAGGCAGTTGGAAAAAGAGGGCAACGCGCTGCCGCCGCTCGTCACGGAACTTCTTTCTTCAGGGAAAAAATCGTTTTATCAATCGGCGCAGGGCGCGACGTCCTATTTCGATCTTGCAGGCAAGTCCTACCAACCCGCGCCGCAGTCCGAGGGAATTATTCTTTTGAAATCGCTCAAGGAGCGCTCCAGGGAAATCGAGAAAAATTCCGGCGCGAGCCTGATCGATCTGGGCGACGGCGTGGTGTGCTGCGAATTTCACTCCAAGATGAATGCCATCGGCGGTGACTTGCTGGCAATGATTCTCAAGGGCCTTACCCGCCTGCGCGCCGAATTCGACGCCATGGTCATCGCCAATCAGGGCGAGAATTTTTCCGCCGGCGCAAACCTGATGCTCATCCTGATGACCGCGCAGGAGCAGGAGTGGGACGACCTGCACCTCGCCGTGCGGCAATTCCAGAACACCACGCTGGCCATCAAGCACTCGCCGAAGCCGGTAGTCGTTGCGCCGCAGGGCCTCGCGCTTGGCGGCGGCTGCGAAGTCGTGCTGCACGGCACCCGCATCCACGCCTCGGCGGAAGCTTACATCGGCCTCGTGGAAACGGGCGTCGGACTGATCCCCGCCGGCGGCGGCACCAAGGAAATGATCCTGCGCGCCAACGAACGCGCCGAAGGCGAAGAGGACATCGACCTCTTCCACGCGCTCAAGCCCGTGTTTGAAAACATCGCCATGGCCAAGGTTTCGACGAGCGGCGAAGAAGCGCGCGAGCTCGGCTACCTGCGCCGCGCCGACCTCGTGGCCATGAATCTCGACCGCCTGATTGCCGACGCCAAGCAAACCGCGCTCGGTTTGGTCCGCGGCGAATGGCGGCAAACGGCGCCCGCGCCCGGCGAGCCGTCGATCCGCGTCCTCGGCGAAGAATTCAGCGCCGCCGCGAAACTCGCCGTGCACATGATGTTGCGCGGCGAATATATATCGGAATACGATGCATTGGTCGCGCGCAAACTCGGCCACATCCTGGCCGGCGGCGCGCTCACGTCGTCCCAACTCGTCAGCGAACAGTACCTCCTCGACCTGGAGCGCGAAGCCTTCGTCTCCCTCTGCGGCGAACGCAAAACCCAGGAGCGCATCGCCCACACCCTCAAAACAGGAAAGCCGCTCCGGAATTAATGAATTTGCGTTTGTTTTCTTTGAGAGCTTCAGACTTGATCTAGAAGTTCGAGGTAACGGTCTCGCGAAATCTTTGCAGTGCGCAGAACGTTCATGATGATGAATACGGGCAACTGGTCGTAACGTGGAACAACGGCGGGCCGTTCAATTCCGGATTTCGTGAACACCATGTGGTCTCCACGTTCGCGCGCGAGCGTAAATCCTTCCACTTCCAATACGCGCACAAGCTTGCGGTAGTGAACTGGATTGATACGCGGCGTGCGTAGATTCTTAGGAAGCGAGCGGAACTGCCAGCCGGAATTTAGCGCGGGCGATGATCCGGCGCGGGTGGTAGCTTTTGCCGCGCTTCTCAAAACCTGATTCAGCGAGAATTGCTTCCAGCGTCCCTCTTCGCGAACACTCTTCCAGGAACAGGCTTACCGCCTCACGCAAGCGCGCACGAGCTTGTGCGACGGAATCGCCGCAGCTCGAAACATCCAGTTCCGGAGAATAGCTCACGAAGGTGGTACCCTCTTTCCAAACTTGGGCTGTAAAGGCAATTTCGGGGAGTCGGCTCTGATTCTTGGACAAGAGTCGTACCATATTGATGTAATTCTAGCTTGTTCTAACTTGATTTCAAAGCTTCATTGTGGAAGTAGCACAGCCCCTCCTGGCTGTGCGGGTTTTGGTATCGCGATTGCTTCGCGTGCCTGCGTGTGAGCCTACAAAATCGCACAGCCAAGAGCGGCGGTGCTACTCCATGCTGAACGTCGCCGGTCCATGCATCACAAATCATCATCGGCGAGGCGTCGGCCGTGGCCGTTTGATTCGAGCCAGCGGTAGAGGTGGACCTGGTACAAGTAGGAGGCGACGATTTCTTCGCCGAGTTCGTGCGTTTCAACGCACAGGAAGGGTACTCGAAGTCCCGCGACCGTGGCGATCAGCGACTGCGTGATCTGGTTCGGGTTCGCGGGGCTGTGTTCGTAGCGCGATTTCACCTGGCTCAGAGCGGAGGTGATGACCAGCAGGCGGTCGGGAAACGCGCTCATGCGCCGCAGGCGCCCGACGAAGACGGGACGTTCCACGTGGAACGAGCGCACCAGGTCGCTCAGGTCCTTGCGCTCGACGACGCATATATCTTCCAGCCCGGCAATCGAGTAGTCGCCGATTTCCAGCGGCCTCTTTTCGATCCCGGAAAACCATCCTCCGAAGCGTTCGAACGAAAATGGATTCTGCTCGCGGGTATCGACCACGATCACCGGTTTTGGCGTGCGCAGCTGCGTGCCTCCGCGCTCGGCAATGACAGGCACGGCGGGATGAGCCACGGGCAGAGCAGTCATCTGCCATTTGAGCGGCGATGTGATCAATGTGCGGCGGCGGCGCATGGAATTGAGATCCGCTAGCATAGCACGCGGGTATCGCCGGAAAGTCCGGGACGCATTTTGCGGCTGGGAGGGTGGCAGGAAAATCCCCGCCTCTGAAGAGGCGTGCTACAACAAACAGGATCGGCGCAGGCCGCGCAACGAACTGTTGTAGCCGGGGTCTTTAGACCCGGGGAATTTCGCATTGATTTGGCATGAGACATCCTGCAGGATGCCTCACAGAATAACTGCACACGGCCGCGTGGGTTGGGAACAAACGGCTGTATACTCTCCGCAGCCGGAAAGCAAAAAACGTAATTTCTGTTTTTCGTTGCACGTTCGCAAGACGCCTAAAGGAGAAAACCCATGAAACGGAACGGCTGGATCGTTTTCATTTTTGCCGGGATCGTTTTGCTGTGGGTGATTCCACACTCAACCAAGCCCGTCTTCGGACAGGCGGCGTCGGCGCAGGCCCCGCACATCGGAGAGGGCGGTTTGCCTCAATTCGAAAAAGACCTTACCTTCCCGAAGGTTCCTTCGAAGTGGAGGATGGGATTCGGGTCCGATGTCGCTGTAGACGCTCAAGATCACATTTGGATTCTTAGCCGCCCGCACAGTCTGGCGCATCCCCGGTCCACGCCGCCGGATCTCGTTTCCATTCCGGCTCCGCCCGTCATGGAGTTCGACAACGAAGGCAACTTCATCCAGGCCTGGGGCGGGGAAAGCGGGCCCGGATATCAATGGCCGTCCAACGAGCACAGCATCACCGTGGACTACAAGGGCTTCGTGTGGATCCTGGGCAACGCGGACGGCAAGATGAACAACCCAGCGAGCCTTCCGAACGACAACCAGGTGCTCAAGTTTACGAGGGACGGCAAATTTGTAATGGCCATCGGCCAGAGCGGCCAGACCGGCAGTAATGCCACCGAGGTCCTCAAGGGAGGAACCAGTGTCCGTGTCTATCCCAAGACCAACGAAGTCTTTGTGAGCGACGGCTACGGGAACAGCCGCATTATGGTGTATGACGCGGATACGGGAAAATTCAAACGCATGTGGGGTGCTTATGGCAACAAGCCGCTCGATAAGGATCAGCGTCCTGTCGTCGAACCTTCCAAGCCTACCGAATTGTGCCCCATGGTGTGCGGTATATGGTCGACGTACCAGCAATTTGCATTGCCGCACGACATAAAGCTTTCGAACGACGGGCTCGCCTACGTGGCCGATCGGGGGAATAAGCGGGTACAGGTGTTCACGCCCGAGGGGAAATTCGTCGCTGAGCAGTTTGTCGGCGCCGACAGCAAGTTCCCTTTGCAGGCAAGGTCTGTGGCATTCTCCCCCGATCCGGAGCAACGATTTTTGTATGTTTCGGGGGCACCGGACGTCTACGTCTTGAATCGTAGAACCCTCGAGGTCCTTGGTTCATTCAACATTGGTTCGCCGCAAGGGGATCCTCCAGGCCACCTGATCAATGTCGATCATGAAGGCAACGTCTACGCCGTCCAGGCCGAGCTCAGTGGTGCCGACGGACATAGTGGAGGCGCGGGCGCTTACAAGTTCACATTCAAGGGGTATACGCCGAAGGTTTCCTGTCCTCCATGCGCATCTACGAAGCGGGAGCAGTAATCAGTAGTGCTGTCAAGCTCAGCCGCGAGTTGCTTTTTCTGTCGAACGAGCATCCAATCGAAATAGATGGCGGCACGGGTACGGGTCACGATGCACGTGTCGCCAGTCACAAATTTTCAGTCAACAGAATCGAGTCACAACATGAGAGAAGCCGTCATCGTCAGTTCAGTCCGCACGCCGGTCGGGAAGGCGTTCAAGGGCACGCTGCGCGCGACGCGGCCGGATGACCTTGCCGCCATCGCCATGCAGGAAGCCATTCGCCGCGTGCCGGGGCTCGATCCCAAGGACATTGAGGACGTGATCCTGGGCTGCGCCATGCCGGAGGGCGAAGCGGGGATGAACGTCGCGCGGATCGCCAGCCAGCGCGCCGGGCTGCCGCCGGAAGTTCCGGCCATGACGATCAACAGGTTTTGCTCCTCGGGCTTGCAGGCAATTGCCATGGCTGCCGAGCGCATTATGGTCGGCCACGCCGAGGTCATTCTGGCGGGCGGCACGGAATCCATGAGCATGATTCCCATGGGCGGCAACAAGGTCTCCCCGAATCCCTGGCTGATGGACCACTACCCGGATGCCTATCTCAGCATGGGACTTACCGCGGAAAACGTGGCCAAGAAATATGGCATCACGCGCGAAAAGGCCGATGAGTTTTCGCTCGCCAGCCACAGGAAAGCGCTGGCCGCGATTGCCGCGGGCAAGTTCAAGGACGAGATTGTGCCGATCGAAGTGCAGACCACGGTCGTCGCCAACGCTGTGAATGGACGCGCCGCGAAAGCCAAGACAACTATGGCTGTTTTCGAAGTGGATGAAGGGCCGCGCGCGGATACCAGCATGGAGGCCCTGGCCAAGCTCAAGCCCGCATTTCATGCGCGCGGTACGACTACGGCCGGGAACAGTTCGCAGACCAGCGATGGGGCGGCGGCGACGATCGTGATGAGCGCAGAACGGGCCAGCGCGCTGGGGGCGAAACCTCTCGCGCGCTTCCTCGGTTTCGCCACGGCTGGAGTGCCGGCGGAGATTATGGGCATCGGGCCTGCGTATGCGATACCCAAGGTGCTGAAACTTACCGGTTTGAAGCTCGATCAGATTGACGTGATTGAGCTGAACGAAGCGTTTGCCGTGCAGTCGCTTGCGGTGATTCATGAGGCAGGGGTTGACCCTGCGCGCGTGAATCCCAATGGCGGCGCAATCGCTCTCGGGCATCCGCTCGGGTGCACCGGGGCGAAGCTTACGGCGTCCATCCTGCGGGAACTGGAACGACGCAAGGCGCGCTACGGGATGGTCACGATGTGCATTGGCGGGGGGATGGGCGCGGCTGGGATTTTCGAGCGGATTGCGTCTTAAGCAAAGGCGAGAACAAAGGCAAAGGCTTTTTACACAGAGGACCCAGAGCAAGGCGGAGAGAACCCATTCATCAAAATAATTTGATGACGTTCTCTATCGGATGAGCAAATAGGCGCCGTATCCCAGCCCCGCTCCCAGCAGGGATCCCACCACTACATCACTCACGAAATGCATTCCCAGAATTACGCGCGACACGGCGATGCTGACCGACAGGGCCAGCAGGGCCGCTTGCATTTGCGGATAGAAGATGCACAAGGGGATGGCGATGGCGAAGGCGCTCATCGCATGGCCCGAGGGGAAGGAAAACTGGTCGGGCGGGAGGACATTCGCCCAGCAATGCGACTCGAGATGGCACGGCCGTTTTCTCTTGCTGGCCTTTTTGATCAAACGAAACAACACAACGGTCGCGGCTTCGGCCGCCGCGCTGGAGGCAAAGGCCACAAAGCGCATATCGCCTCCAAATAGGAGCAAGGCGATCCCGACGGAATACCAGACCCAGCCGTCTCCCAAACGCGTCGAGGCGATCATCCAAAAGCGCAGCCAGCGCGGCGGGCGCCAGCGATGCACCTTCCTCATGACTTGGTGGTCGCGGGCTTGGATGAACTCCCAGACCATTCTTCGAGCGGTCATGATTGCACCTCATTTCCGCGAGCTGCGAATCCTTCCGCGCAGATGCCGGGTCGGGTGGCACAGGCTTCAGCCTGTGTGGTTTAGTTCACGCAGGGATGAAACCCACAGGCTGAAGCCTGTGCCACCTGCTACGCCATCTGCTTCTCACGCACAGGCAGCGTCCCAAGAAAATCCTTAGGCGCGGGCCGGGGACCGTTGATGGACGCGCCCCAGCGGCGGACAAAATCCAAATCGACGAAATAGTCGACAGCGACTCCCGCGGGGACCAGGGCGACCAGCGGCGCGAGCAACACGGTCCAGCGCTCTTCGCGCATCATCTCGGCGCAGAGCAGTAGAATGTCGCGCGTCAATTTCCAGTAGCCGCCCGATTCGCCGCAGAGCCGGCCGTTTCCAGCGCGCAGGCCGGCGAAAAATTCTTCCTTGCTGCGCGCGCCCGGCACTTCGGTGTACGCCGTGCCCACCGAGGCCAGGGCGTGCG
The DNA here is from genome assembly GCA_963813185.1 of uncultured Acidobacteriota bacterium. Lineage (GTDB taxonomy): Bacteria > Acidobacteriota > Terriglobia > Acidiferrales > UBA7541 > Palsa-360. Next base: position 797,025 of record CAWEYA010000008.1, on the reverse strand, counting down.
CGTCGCTTCCAGCCACCTGCGTCTTGCACCGCTTCCAGGCAAACTCGGCGGCCTGCTGGTTGGCGCGGGTTAACATCTGGCCGTTCAGCGCCTCCACGGCGGGAAAGTATCCGGAAAACCATTCGAAGTCGTCCATGTCGCGCCGCCCGGTCAGGGAAGAAAATACGTGATTTATCGTGAAAAAGAGGCGCTGTTCTGAAAGGTAGGCGAGCAGGCGGATCATATCGTTTCGTCGGCGGCTGATTTCAATGTGCTGGCGTTCGGTGATGTCATAGACGCCGACGTGGGCCTGCGTTCCGCTCGGCATGGTGCAGGTGGCCTCTTCGCTGACAAAGAAATCCGGATAGCGGCGCAGGTCTTCCGCTCCGCCGATGGAGTCGTGATCGGTTAGTGTGACCAGGTCCATGCCGCGCTGGCGCAGCGTGGAGTAGACGTCTCTCGGTGCGCTGTAGCTTTCCATAAAAAAGTGGCGCAAGATAGCGACAGGCAGGGTTCCTGAGTGAAGCGAGTGGACGTGCAGATCGCATCTCATTGTGGAAAAGTCTCGCAAAAAGACTTTGCTGACTTGTTACGCGATGTTGAACAGATTGTAAGAATCGTTTGTTACTAATTGACCACAAATGGGTTAACGCGCGAGGAGGTGCGACGCTAGATGGCAGACGGAATGCCCGGCTCCCAGGTCCGAAGACGGCGCATCCACCTTGTTTTCTTTGACGCAGGAGGGGGCCACCGCAACGCCGCCACGGCTTTGCAGGTGCAAATCGAGCGGCAAGGCCTCCCGCTGGATGTGTCCCTGGTGAACCTTCAGGAAGTCCTCGACCCGCTGGATATCCTCCGCAAGATGACCGGAATTCGCATTCAGGACATGTACAACAAGATGCTGCGCAACGGGTGGACGCTTGGCAGCCCACAGCTCATGCGCGTTTTGCAGCTTGTGGTGCGGACGTACCATGGGCCCTCGGTGCGGGTGCTCGAACAGTTCTGGAAGGAGCATCCGGCGGACATGGTGGTATCGCTGGTGCCGCACTTTAACCGGGCTTTGCAGGAAAGTTTTGAGAGGGCGTTCCCGGGGCGGCCCTTTGTCACGGTCCTGACCGACCTCGCGGACTATCCGAAGCATTTCTGGATCGAGAGCGGGTCGCAATACGTTGTCTGTGGAACAGACCACGCCGTCGAGCAGGCTCGCGCGCTCGGGCATGAAAATGGCACCGTTTTTCAGACTTCCGGGATGATCCTTCACCCGCGCTTCTATGAGTCCAGCGCGGTCGACCGGGCGGCCGAGCGGAAAAAACTCGGCCTCCATCCAGACCTGCCAACCGGCATTGTTCTATTCGGCGGATACGGCACCTCAAAAATGCTGGACATTTTGAGGCAGATTAACCGGTCTTCCTTGCCGGTGCAGCTCATCCTGATTTGCGGCCGGAATGAAAAATTGGCGGAGGCCCTGCGGCGGGAACCGACGCGGATTCCCATTCACGTGGAGGGCTTCACCACGCAAATCCCGTACTTCATGGCGCTCTCGGATTTTTTTATCGGCAAGCCCGGGCCGGGGAGCATCAGCGAAGCTCTTTCCAGGCACTTGCCCGTGATCATCGATTGCAACGCGTGGACGCTGCCGCAGGAGCGCTACAACGCCCAGTGGGTGCGCGAAAAGGAAGTCGGCATCGTGGTGCGCAGCCACCGCCAGGTGGCGGGCGCCGTGGCGGAATTGCTGAAGCCGGGCGAGCTGGCGCAATTCCGCGCGCGCACCGCCGCGATGGAAAACCGCGCCATCTTTGAAATCCCCGCCATCTTTGAAAAAATTCTAAATCGTAGCGGGGAGAACGTCTTGCCGGAATCCGAAATTAGCAATTGAAATTACAATCTTAAGGCCGATTTCAAATCATAAATTCTGGGTTCAGATTTTTAGTTCTCAAATCTGAAATTTCAAATTTGAGGTTTGAAATTTAAGAAATTTGAATTCAAAACCGTGCGTCACGGTTTTGTGCCAGTCACGAGTTGTCCTTTGTCAAGGCTCATGGCCAGCGAGTCACAAATCACGAGCCGCGAATCACCAGTCACCAATTACCAATCACTTCTTCTTCATGCGCAGATCGCGGCCGGTCATTTCCGGAGGCACGGGAAGGCCTAGTACGCCGAGCAGAGTGGGGGCTATATCGCGCAGCGAGCCGCCGGGCGATAGTGGGCCGGTGCCATCCTCCGTTGCGAGGATCAATGGGACGGGATTGGTGGTGTGGTAGGTATGAGGGCCGCCGGTGGCTGGGTCGATCATGGTTTCGGCATTTCCGTGGTCGGCGGTGACAATCCAGGCGCCGCCGCGCGGCTGCAGGACCTGGCGGATGCGGCCCAGGCAATCGTCCACCGCTTCTACGGCCTTGATCGCGGCTTCAAGGTTGCCGGTGTGCCCTACCATATCGGCGTTGGCGAAATTCATGACCACGGCGTCGAAGTCGCCTTTCTCGACGGCCTTCACGACCGTGTCCGCAATGCCCGCTGCGCTCATTTCCGGTTTCAAATCGTACGTGGGAACTTTGGGCGAGGGGACTAGAATTCGCTCTTCGCCGCCGAAGGGCTTTTCGACGCCGCCATTGAAAAAATAGGTGACGTGCGCGTATTTTTCAGTTTCGGCGCAACGAAGGTTTTTTAGGTTTTGATCGGCGAAAACCTGCGCCAGGATGTGCGCGATTTTTTCCGGCGCGATCACGTAACGGAGCCACGGCCAGGCTTTGTCGTACTGCGTCATGGCGACATAGAAAAGATTCGACGGGCGATTAGTGTCCGCAAATTCCTTGAAGCCCGGCTCGGCGATGGCGCGCGTCATCTGGCGGGCGCGGTCGGCGCGAAAGTTGAAGAAAATCACGGCGTCATCGTCGCGAATCGGCCCGGCAGGAGGCGCGGACGGGGAAGCGCTCGGTGCGATCACGATGGGCTCGACGAACTCGTCGGTCACGCCGCGTTCGTAGCTGTGGTGCATCGCTTCGACCGGGTCGGCGGATTTTACAGGGGCATCGCCGTGGACCCCGGCGCGATAGGCGCGCTCGAGGCGTTCCCAGCGGTTGTCGCGGTCCATGGCGTAGTAGCGGCCGGTGAGGGACGCGATCTGCCCGCAGCCGATTTCGCGGATTTTCTGCTGCAGTTGCTGGATGTATTCGACGCCGCTGTGCGGGGGCGTGTCGCGCCCATCCGTGAAGCAGTGGATGAAAACGCGCTCGACGTGCAGCTCGCGCGCCATCTTCAGAAGCGCAAACAGGTGCTGCATGTGCGAGTGCACGCCGCCATCACTTAAGAGGCCCAGGAGGTGCAGATTACGCGCGCGGCCCCGGTCCATGGCTTCGACGAGCAGCGGCTGCTTGAAAAATTCGCCGCTGGCGATCATCAAGTCGATGCGCGTGATGTCCATGTGGATGATGCGCCCCGCGCCCATGTTCATGTGGCCGACTTCGCTGTTGCCCATTTGCCCACCGGGCAAGCCGACGTAGGGACCGGAGGTCTGGATCAGCGTGTTCGGAAAATCCTTCAGCATGCGGTCGTAATTCGGTTTTCGCGCGAGGGCAATAGCGTTGCCCTTGGTTTCGGCGCGGTAGCCCCATCCATCGAGCACGGTCAACACAATCGGTTTTGGTCGTTTTGGCATAGGCGTTAAGGATACACGGAACGAGTTTCTCAATGTAGCGCCCGCCTTCAGGCGGGCACCTGGCGTTGCTTCCACGGCGGCGTCCAATCCGCAACCAGGGGCGAACCCTTCCAAGGCCGTATGAACGACCCAGAAAATGGGTACTCCTCAAAGTTTTTACAAAGTACTTTCCGCACAGGGTTCATCCAAATGTAGGCCGCTACGTGGTTAGATACTTCATTCGTGCAAAGAACATGATCGTAGTAGTTCTTCTGCCATAGCCGCACACCTGTTTCTTGTTGATGGACGTAGGCGGTTTTCTGTTTAAAGCTCTTGGCGAGCACGAGCAGATTACTGGCTGGCGCCTTCCCAAACACCAGAAAATGCAGATGGTCCGGCATGACGCAATATGCGTCCACTAGAAATTGGTGAAGTAGGGATTCGGTTCGCAGCATCCCAACTATCCAGGTGGCTCTATCGCTGTTGAGAAAAATGGGTTTCCGATTGTCGCAGCACATCGTTACGAAGGACCATTTCTGTCCGACGTAGTCCCGCGGGTCTAGTCGGTGTGCTTTGCGGGTAAATTCCATTTCGGAAAAATCCAGGGCTCGCTCTTATCCAGGCGCTTTCCACTCAACCGGATGCCCGCCTGAAGGCGGGCGCTACACAGCGAGCTACCCCTGAATTCCGGACTAGCGTCCATTCATTTCATCGCGCGTATAAGGACCGGCCGAGCGAACGTGGCGTCGGAGTCGCTTCATGAGGGAATCGAATTCCTCGGCACTGATGGCTTGCTGAGTGAATTGGACGAGCCATTCGCGGAATGCGGCGTTCAGGGTTTTCTTCTGGGAGCGGGCGACCAATCGTGCCCGTTCAATCAGATCAGCATCTGCGCTAAAGGATACTTTTATCATACAGACCAAGTATACGTTCGATTCGTAACAAAGCGCATCATGTCTATTTTCGGGCGACTGCGGCGCGCCCAGGGAACTTTGCGGCGGAGCCTAGCTCTTCCTCTATCCGCAGGAGCTGGTTGTACTTGGCGACGCGGTCGGTGCGGGAGGCGGAGCCGGTCTTGATTTGGCCCGTGCCCATGGCCACGACCAAATCGGCGATGAAGGTGTCTTCGGTTTCACCGGAACGGTGCGAGACGATGGAGGCGTAGCCGGCCTTGCGCGCCATTTCGATGGCTTCGATGGTTTCGGTGACGGTGCCAATCTGGTTGAGCTTGATCAGGATGGCGTTGCCGATTTTTTCGGTGATGCCGCGCTGCAGGCGCGCCGTGTTCGTTACGAACAAGTCGTCGCCGACGAGTTGCGTCTTTCCGCCAAGCTCGGCGGTCAGATGCTTCCACCCCTGCCAGTCATCTTCGGCGAGACCATCTTCGATGGAGACGATGGGGAATTGACGGACCCAATCGGCATAAAACTTGGTCATCTGCTCGGAAGTGCGCGCGGATTTGTCGGACTTTTTGAAAATATATTTCCCGCTGGCCTTGTCGTAGAACTCGCTCGAGGCGGGATCGAGGGCGATGGCCACGTGCTCGCCGGGCTTGTAGCCGGCAGCCGCGATGGCTTCCAGAATGACTTCGATGGCTTCGTCATTCGATTTCAGGTTGGGTGCGAAGCCGCCTTCGTCGCCGACCGCGGTGGAATAGCCGCGCTTGTGCAGGACCGCTTTCAGGCGATGGAAAACTTCCACGCCCATGCGCAAGGCTTCATCGAACGTCTTAGCGCCCACGGGCATGGCCATGAATTCCTGAAAGTCCACGGAATTGTCGGCGTGCGCGCCGCCATTCAAAATGTTCATCATCGGCACGGGAAGCGTGTTGCCGGAAGGGTCAGTCGAATACCGCGAGAGATATTTGTACAACGGCTGGCGCGCCGCCGCTGCGGCCGCGCGCGCTGCGGCCATGGAAACGGCGAGGATCGCGTTGGCGCCGAGATTTCCTTTATTCGGCGAGCCGTCGGTTTCGATCATGCGGCGGTCGAGCGCGCCCTGGTCCGAGGCATTGAGGCCGGTGACGGCGCGAGCGATCTCGCCATTCACATGGGCGACGGCCTTGAGGACGCCTTTGCCGAGATAGCGCGATTTGTCACCGTCGCGCAATTCGATGGCTTCGTGTTCGCCGGTGGATGCGCCCGAGGGCACCGCGGCGCGGCCAAGTGTGCCGCCTAAAAGGATGACATCCGCTTCCACGGTGGGGTTGCCGCGCGAATCAATGATCTGCCTGCCAAGAACCCGCGCGATTTTCGTCGACATGCCGCCTCCTGGAGAAAGAGTCCAAACCGATGAAATCACTAATGAACACGGATAAGAGAGTCGAGAGTTACGAGTTGACAGTTGACAGGTAACAGTTAAGAGCAAACCGCACCCGCCAAGCGTGGTTAACTCCTGATTTCTGACTTCTAGCTTCTAATTTCTAACTTCCAGCACTCTCACTCCGGCTCCTCGATCATGGATTCTTCACGGACGACGACGACGATTCCGCTTTCGGTGACATGGTAGCGTTGGCGGTCGGCTTCGAGGTCGTAGCCAATCTCGGCGTGCTCGGGAACAGTGACGTGGCGGTCGATGATGGCGTTTCGCACGCGGGCGTGGCGTCCGATATTGACATGATTAAACAGGATCGAATTTTCGACGTCGGAGTAGCTGTTGGTCCGCACATCGTAGCCCAGCACGGAGCGATTAACGCGCCCACCTGAAATGATCGAACCACCGCCCACCATGGAATCCAGGGCCACGCCCATGCGCTTGGGGTCGGCGAACACGGTTTTGAGCGGCGGATATTGGTGCTGCCAGGTGCGGATGGGCCAGGTTTTGTCATACAGGTTGAAAACGGGTGAAACGGACACCAGGTCCATGTTTGCTTCATAGTAAGCCTCGATAGTGCCCACGTCGCGCCAATATTGCGCGCCGACTTTATTTTCATCGATGAAGTTATAGGCGTACACGCGGTATTTCGAGTAGATGCGGGGCAAAATATCGCGGCCGAAATCGTGCTTGGAATTGGGGTCTTCGGCGTCCGCGAGGAGAGCCGGAATCAGGAGTTGCGTATTGAAGACGTAGACGCCCATGGAAGCGTTGACCATGTCGGGATGAAGGTGCGAACGCTTCGGCGCCACGGGCTTTTCCTCGAACCCGACGATTCGCCAATTGGCGTCGGTTTCAATCACGCCGAAACGGCCGACGGCTTCCAGCGAAGGAACCTCAAACGTGGCCACGGTCACGTCGGCGCCGGAATCCACATGCTGCTGCAGCATTTTCTGGTAGTTCATTTTGTAGATGTGGTCGCCGGAAAGAATGATGACGTAGCGGGAGTGCTCGCTGCCAATGGAATAAATGTTCTGGTAAACGGCGTCGGCGGTTCCCAGGTACCAATTCGTGGAAACGCGCATCTGCGGGGGCAGGACTTCGATGAATTCGCCGAGGCCCAGAAGTTGCGACCAGCCCTGCCGGGTGTGCCGGTTGAGAGAAAGCGCTTTGTACTGCGTCAGAACAAAGACGCGGCGGAGATCGCTATTGATGCAGTTGGAAAGCGTGATGTCGATAATGCGGTAGACGCCGCCGAAGGGAACAGCCGGCTTGGCCCGGTCGCGTGTGAGCGGCCATAGCCGTTCGCCCTGGCCGCCGGCCAACAGAACGCCGATCGCATCGCGCATCAGGGACATGAGCGCATCTTTCTGCCCTACCCGAACTGCCGGGTGCGGGGGCAGGTGCACCGATATTCTAGCAGGTACGCCGGAAAGTCCCATACAGCCCTGTCCCGGGCCAGACCCACCCCGGGGCGGACGGGTAAAAACAACGCTTGACTTCGGTGGGCGGGTCCGCTAGAAGTGAGTGCCAATAGGCCATTACTAACGAGTGGACCTCTCATAGCACTTATGGTTAATAGTAATCATTGCCACATGCATCGGAAGGACGGTGAAGTCTAGTTGGCTGAAGTCAGCATTCAAGAAGGTGAGTCCCTGGAAAATGCGCTGCGCCGGTTCAAACGCAAAGTGCAACAGGAAGACATCATCAAGGAAATTAAGAAACACAGTTATTACATGAAGCCTGGAGAAAAGCGCCGCGCGAAACAAGCGTTATCGCGCAAGCGGCTGCGCAAGAAGCAGCGGCGGGAACAGGACTAAGTTCCCCCAGGCGGGCAAGACGACCCGGGATTTTCCAAAGCACCCTCGGACCAGTCGGAATTGGGACCCACGTTCTTCCCCGGCGTATCCCAGCAAAATCTGACGCGGCCGGGGTGCCGTGGGCTCTCCAACCAGCGTGGAGCCTCGGAGCAGCGTATGGAATATCACGATAAGGTCCTGAAGTGTGCGGAATGCAGTCAGGAGTTTGTCTTTACCGCCGGCGAGCAGATGTTTTTCGCCGACAAGGGCTTCAAGAACGAGCCCAAGCGGTGCAAGGACTGCAAAGCCAAGCGCTCTCAGAGCCCGGGTCCGGGTACCAATAACTTCCAGCGGGCGGAAACCAAAACGACCTGTTCGCAGTGCGGAAAGGAAACCACAGTTCCTTTCCGCCCGACGCAGGGCCGGCCCGTTTTCTGCCGCGAATGTTTCCAGCAGCGGCGGTCGATGAGTTCTCCGGCATAGCTCGGGGGAGGGAATCGCGGTTGCTTCCCGCTGCCAGATGTGGCAGCACTGCGAATTTCTCCTTCAGGTCGCAGCCGGAATGTCCGAGTCTCCCTCCGCGCCGTGATTCCGCCTGCGTACTGGATTTCTATTCCGGCCAATCCCAGTTTCCCCTTGCTAAATTGCGAATTGCCCATGCGGCTGAGTTCGGAGGAATGCTTTCTATGGTCTGCGGGCGCCGCGGTTCGCGACGGAGCATCCTCACGCTGCAAGAATCCCCGGGTCTGAAGACCCGGGTTACAGCACAATCGTTACTCGGGATTGAACTCAGGCAATTTGAAATTGCTGTAGCCCGCCTCTTCAGAGGCGGGGATTTCTGTTGACGTCGGGAACCCGGGCGAATTCCTCGTTGTTTGCTTACAGGCTTGGTTCGTATGGTTTTTTTGTTCCCTTGCTTCCAAATTGAATCTCGCGCACCGCGCGTTTAATATGGGCGGCGTGCGCCCGGCAGGTCTTCGCTAATCTGCAAGCGGCGCGAGATAAATTTCAGAAAGATTGTGAAAATGAAAACCTCGTTGCCGCCCTCGGCTATTCAATCGGCATTGCGGATCCTGGAAGGGCCATCGGCCGCGTTCGCGAACCGCTATCCTGGCGAAACGGGGCGGCGCCAGCCGGTCCACGTCGTGTACGGCGGAGCGCATTTGTTTCGGGCGGGCATTTCCAGGCGGCTGGGCGACGTGGCCCTCGCGACCCTTGGAGAATTCGCGCCGGATGCGTTTACCTTTGCGCGCGCGATCGGATTGCCGGGAGCGGGAGCGCTTCCAAAATCCGGCAAGCAGTCCGCCGCGATCGAGCGGCAATTCGCCAAATCGCCTGAAAAACTACGGATCGAAAACCGTGCCGCCTGGATGGCGCAGGCGATCTACAGCCGCGTCCTTGAAAAATTGCAGCGTGAGCCGGTCGAGGATTTCCGTATTGACTTCGAGGATGGCTATGGGAACCGGCCCGACGCGGAAGAAGATCAGCACGCCAAACTTGCCGCCGAGGAAGTGGCCAAGGGCTTCAGAGAAGGCTCGTTGCCGCCGTTTATCGGCATCCGCCTCAAACCGTTTTCGCCGGAATTGCGCGAGCGCAGCATCCGCACGCTCGATCTGTTCTTGAGCACGATGTGCGAAGCCACGCGCGGACGACTTCCCGCAAACTTTGTGGTCACATTGCCGAAAGTTGTGATCCCCGAGCAGATGGCTGCGCTCGCGCGCTTGCTCGATGCCATGGAGCCCGCGTTGGGCCTCGAAAAAGGCGCGCTGCGATTCGAGATGATGGTCGAAACGACGCAGGCGATCCTGAACGAACGCGGGGAATCGAGTTTGCCGCGTTTCCTGGACGCAGCGGGCGGCCGTTGCATCGCCGCGCATTTTGGCACCTATGACTACACCGCAAGCTGCAGCATCACCGCGGCCTATCAAGTGATGGACCATCCCGCCTGCGACTTCGCCAAGCACATGATGCAAGTCGCTTTTGCCGGCACGGGCATCTGGCTTTCCGATGGCGCAACGAATGTTCTCCCCGCGCCGCCTCACCGCGCGGAAAAAGGCAAGCGACTCACACGCGCGCAGCAGGAAGAAAATCGCGAAGCCGTCCATGGCGCGTGGCGGCTGCACTATGGGCATATCCAGCACTCGCTCGTTTCCGCGTACTATCAGGGATGGGACTTGCATCCTGCGCAGTTGCCCACGCGCTACGCGGCAGTATTTTCGTTTTTTCTTGAAGGACTCGATTCGTCCGCCGCGCGCCTCAAGAATTTTGTCGAGAAAGCGGCGAAGGCCACGCTCATCGGCGACGTGTTCGACGACGCCGCCACCGGCCAGGGCTTGCTGAATTTTTTCCTGCGCGCGATCAATTGCGGAGCGATCAGCGAAGCGGAAGCTGAACGCCTGACGGGAGTTACAGTTGAAGAGTTACATTACGGGTCGTTTCTGAAAATCCTGAAAAATCACACAAAGTAGGAAAGCAGGTTTTTGTGGCGCCGGCGAGACGCCGGCGGTTTTGCGCTGCGCCGCGAGTAGAAAAAATGCCGGCGAGACGCCGGCGCTACGGCACACCATCGTCGCTCAGCATGGCGCCCTCAATCATTCTGAATTCCCGGTGAAACACCCGGGCTGTCGCTTCAACTGCCGCGATACGTGGAGTAGCCAAACGGACTGATCAGAAGCGGCACGTGGTAATGCATTCTCGCGTCGCGCACTTCAAAAATTATGGGAATGTCGGAATAAAACGATTCCACATGCAGAGCGTGAAAGTAATTCCCTGCGTGGAACGTAAGCCGGTATGTTCCTACCGCCAGAAGGGCGTCTCCCAGCAGCGCGTTGCAGCGGCCGTTTGCGTCGGTGACGCCGGCACCGACGGATTTCCAGTCCTCACCTGATTTTTTGTGCAATTCAACCTTGAGGTCCGCGGCCGGGCGGCCGCGTGAAGTGTCTAGGACGTGGGTTGTAATCGTGCTCATGACGTTCGCTGCTCGCTCGCCAGAAGTTTTTCCAGGCGAATGCCCGTAATCAACCGTTGCTGTTCCGCCGCAATCGAGAGTTCGCTCGGAAGGTCATTCTGGAGGCGTTGATTCAGAATCGCAAGCATTCCTTCTGCGGTTTTGCCGGTCGCGCACACGATGTAAATGTAGCCGAATTTTTCAAAATAGGCGCGATTGGCCCTGGCGAGGCGCGCCTTCACATCCTCGGTCGCCGCGCGCGCGCCGGTCTGTTCGCCCTCGGCCCACCGGCGAGCGGACTCTGAACCGCTCGCGGGTTTGTCGCCAATCTGTGGATGATGGCTGAAGGCTTCCAGCCAGTCGGCGCGCTCGAGGTTCCACCAGATTGCGTCGGCGGCTTTCTGGAGCGCTTCCACGCTCGTATAGGGCCGCCGCGTGGCGACACTTGCGGCCCATTTCGCCGAGCCGCAACAATCCGTCAGCAGCGATTCCGCTTGAGCCGAGGGCAGCGCGTTGAATTCCGCGAGCGTCATGTTACCTCGCCATCTTCGCCAGGGTTCCAAAGATGCGCAGCCGCGCCACACCGCCATCGGGGTAAATGTGAAAACGCGCGTGCGTCACTGCTCGTGCATCCAGCAGTTCTTTTTCGTAGATGTGCATGGAATCGGCTTGCAGCTTCGTCCTCGTCAATATTTCTTTCCAGGGAAGGGCGCCCAGCGAGTCCGGATCGATGAGATCGCGCGGCGCCGTGCAAACTTCGAGCGAACAGCTTTCTGGGAAATTGCCTTTGAAATTGGAGGTATCGACTTCGATGCGGCCGATTTTTCCGGGCGCGCCAAGGCGCACGATGCACCAGTCGTGTCCGGGACCGCGGCGGCGGCGCGTTTCCCAGCCGTCATGCATTCCGGTCGAGCGGCCCGGCAGGATCAGGTTGTTGCGCGAGCCGAAGAACATGTCGCTCGAAACAATCACCCAGCCGCCGTGCTCGACGGCGGCGAGGTCGATCTCACCTCTTGCGCGGGTGAGCGCCGGCCAGTCCGGGACGGCTTCGCCGTGGACGCGAAGGCGCGCCACGCCGCCATCCGGATAAATTTTGAAACGCAAGTGCGTGACCCTGGTCGAAGGCGTGAGCGGAAACGGATTTCGAGTGTCGCCAGCAAGCGGCGACTTCTTCAACATGGTATTCCATTTCGTGGTGTGGTCCTCGAGTTGAGCGAGGCCGGGGTCGCCGTCCACCGCACACGACTCGAGCTCGCAGTGTTCCGGAAAATTCCCTTTGAAATAGGAGGTATCCACGACCACGCCGTGAATGACGCCGGGAAGCCCCAATTTCACGATGCACCAGTCGTAGCCCGGCGTTCTGCGGCGCCTCGTTTCCCAGCCGTCCATCCACTTGCCGACATCCGTGTATTTGCCCTCGATCCAGACGGGAGCGGCAGCCTTCAGCAGATTTTCCTTCGGCGCAAAAAACTCATCGTTGGCGGCGAGCACTCGGCCGCCCAGCCGCTCGGCGGCAAGATCGATGTATTCGGTGAAATCCATCAGCGTTCGCCCCGCCGCAAGAGCGCTCCGCGCGGCGCGCCAAGGAAGCGCCCGCGATCATAGATCATTTCGCCGTTCAGGAAAGTTGCTTCCACCACGCCGCGCAAATGTTGGTTCAGATAGGGCGTCAATTTGTGACGGTGGTGCAGCATCTTGCCGTTCACCAAGAAACGTTTTTCGGAATTCCAGACCACCATGTCGGCATCATATCCCACGGCGATTGCGCCTTTGTGCTTTTCGAGGCCTGCAAGTTGCGCCGGTCCGCCACTCAGCCAGCGCGCTAATTCATGGAAGGAGTGATTACGTCCTCGAGATTTCGTCCACATTGCCGGAAGACCCAGTTGCAAAGAGCTGATCCCGCCCCAGGCTTTGAAAAAGTCACCCGTATCGAGACATTTCATGGCCGGCGGGGACGGCGAATGATCGGACACAACGAAGTCGATTACACGCTTAGAAAGCGCCGCCCAGAGCCGTTTCTTGTTTCGCGAATCCCGAATGGGAGGCGCGCATTTGAATTCCGTCCTGCCGCTCCAGACGGAGCCCGAAGAGAAAAACAAGTAATGCGGGCATGTTTCCGCGGTAATCCGCACACCTTCCTTTTTTGCGCGCCGAATGAGCGGCACCGAAAGCTCCGAAGAAAGATGAACGATATGGACCCGAGCTTTGAATTCACGCGCGAGGCGGATCATCATCCCGACTGCGGTAGTTTCCGCGCTTGGGGGCCGCGACCAGAGCCAAGTCCTGTACTTCTTCGGGTCGGCCTTCGCAAGTCTTGCGGTTTCTTCCTCAATTCGATCCGGGAGTTCGGCATGAACCAGCAATGGAGCATCCAGCGCAGCGAGTTCCGGCAATGCGGCCCGGAGATCGCCTTCGTTGACGTGCGCAAATTCCGGCACGCCTGAGGGCACCAGAAAACACTTGAAGCCGAACGCGCCCGCGCGATGCAGCGAGCGCAGTTCGCTTGCGTTTCCCGGCACAACGCCGCCCCAAAAGCCCACGTTTACCCAGCATTTCTTGCGCGCCGCGGTGCGCTTGATTTCGAGCGCCGATGCCGAAGTCGTGGCGGGAATGCTGTTGAGCGGCATGTCGATGAGCGTGGTCACTCCACCCGCCGCCGCCGCGCGCGTCGCTGTCTCGAACCCCTCCCAATCGGTGCGTCCCGGCTCGTTGATATGAACATGCGTGTCCACAAGTCCGGGCATAACGACGGATTCTCTGGCATCGTAAATATGTTTTCCCGAAGGAAGATCGTTGTAACCGGCGATTGCCTGGATCACGCCGTTGCGAACGTGCACGGTCGCCGCCCGAATTCCTTCCGGCGTCACGACGCGTTTGCTGCGGATCGCGTGGATGGTGGTCATTTCGCGAGCTGCGAGAGAAATTCTTCGAGCAGGTTTTGCGCGACGCGCAAGCGATAGCGCGCGGTCGAGCGAATATCGTCAATGGGCGCGATTTCTCGCGCGAGTGTTTCCATTGCTGCAGCGATGACCGCGGGCGTGGCCTTGCTTCCGCACAGAGCGTCCTCTGTTTTTACGGCCCGCAAGACGATGGGAGCAACGCTTCCCAGCGCGATGCGCACGTCGCGAATTGCGCCGTTTTCAACGAGCGCCGCGCCGGCAAAGCACACCTTGGAGATCGCCTGCGCCTTGCGCGTGCCCACTTTCCGGTAATACTGCCGCCACTTTTTCACGCGGCGAGGCAGCCGCACCGCGCGCAGCAATTCGTCAGACGCAAGCTGCATTGTTTTGTACCCGGTGTGAAAGCCGTGATACGGCAGCCAGCGCACTCCGCGCGCCGAAACAAGCTCGACTTCGGCATCGTAGACCAGCAGCGCGGGCGGAGAATCGGCCGCCGGGGAAGCATTCACGATATTTCCGCCAATCGTGCCGCGATTCTGCGTGGCGATGCTGCCGGTTTCGCGCGCCGCCGCGCAAAGCAGCGGAAATTCCTTCTGCAAGACGCGGTGTTTCTGGATTTCCGAATAAGTCGTCAGCGCGCCTAACGTCACGTCGGCGGAGGTCGATTCGATGCCGCGCAAATCATCCAATTTGGCGACGCTCAAGAAACGCTTGTGGGAAAGTTTTCCGGCTTCCAGCAGCACCATCAGGTCTGTGCCGCCGGCGAACGGCTGCCAAATCCCCGGCTCGCGAGAAAGTAGGGCGAGCGCTTCCGAGAGACTCGCCGGGACACGCAAATCATATGCGGGAATGTAGGCCCTCATTGCCTCACCGGCTTTTTGTCACCAGACGATTCACAGGCGCGCACCACTGCGGCGAAAATTTTCTGATAGCCGGTGCAGCGGCAGAGATTTCCCGCCAGCCCTTCGCGAATTTCGGCGTCGGTGGGATGAGGATGCCGTTCCAGGAGTGCCACGGACGCAATGACCATGCCCGGCGTGCAAATGCCGCACTGCGCGCCGCCACAAGCCAGAAACGCCTCCTGCACGGAATTCAACTGGTCGCCCCGGGCCATTCCTTCGATGGTGCGGATGTCCGCTCCGTCCGCCTCGATGGCGGGGACGAGACAACTATTGACGATGGCTCCATTCATGAGCACCGCGCACGCGCCGCACTCGCCCTCACCACAGCCCTCTTTCGTTCCGGTCAGCTGCATTTCCTCGCGCAGAACATCCAGCAGGCGCTCCATGGGAAATGCTTGAACGCGGCGCTGCTCACCGTTCACGTTGCAGGAAATGCCGATGCGGTTGAACGTTTCAGTCAAAAATCCCCACCTCTTCCGTCATGGCCTCCATCAACACTTCCGGCGTGGCGGGAATTTCGCGCACGCAAATTCCCGTCGCATTTTCGATCGCGTTTACAATCGCCGGCGCCGGCCCATCCATCGGCAGCTCGCCGATGCCTTTTGCTCCGTGCGGGCCGAAGGGATACGGCTGTTCCTCAAAAAACACTCGGATGGGAGGAATATCCGCGGCGGTCGGCATGATGTAGTTGGTCATCTGCCCATTGGCCATGCGCCCTTCGCGCCAGACGACGTTTTCATAGAGGGCCATGCCGATGGCCTGCGCCACGCCGCCCTCGATCTGTCCCGCCGCGAGCACGGGATGAATGACCTTGCCGACTTCCTGCACGGCGACAAAGTCGGTGACGCGCGCCTCAAACGTCACCGTATCCACAGCGACTTCGGCCACGTACACGGCCCACGCGTAAGTGCCGTAAGCATCGCCCTTGTAAGTTGCGTCGTCCCAGAGCAGGCCGGGAGGAGGTTCGTACTGGCTCCGCGAACGCAGCGATCCGCGCGTTTCGATGTAGCGCCGGCATGCGCGGACAAATTCATCCTCGGTGCACGCGTCGCAGAGCAAGCCGCTGTCCACCAAGGTTCGTTTTAATCCGAGCGCCGCAGTCTCCACCAGATTGCCGACGACCATCGCAGTGCGCGAGGCAACGGTCGGACCGCTGTTCGGCACGGCGCCTGTATCCGGCTGCGCGATTTCGATACGATCGTAACCGATGCCGAGCGCATCCGCGGCAATCTGCGAAAAGACCGTGTTCGTCCCCTGGCCGATTTCGGTGCTGGCGGCAAGAACGCGGACGATTCCTTCCCGCGTCGCTTCGAGTTCCACTACGGAGGCCAGATACACTTCTCCCGAGCCTGTGAATCCCGCTCCGTGCATGAACGAGGAGAAGCCTATGCCGCGCTTGATCGTCGCGCCGGGATTTTCTCGCGCGAAACGCTCGCGCTTGGCGTGATAGCCGCTTTCCCGGAAGGCGCGATCGAGCAGGGCATTGAAATTTACTTCCTCCTGAATCAGTTGTCCGGTGGCAGTCGTCTGGCCTTTGCGAATAAAATTTCGCCGCCGGAACTCTTCAGGAGTCAAATTCAAGGCGCGCGCCACCTGATCCAGATGGCGCTCCAGCGCGAAAATACTTTGCGGCGCGCCGAAGCCGCGAAATGCGCCGTGCGGCGGGGCGTTGGTCGCCACGGCCTGCGATTGGACGCGCACATTGGGGCAGAAGTAAGGCCCGGCCGCATGAATCGTGCCGCGCGAGAGCACCACGGAAGAAAGCGTCGCGTACGCACCCCCATCAATCACAAAATCGATGTCCATAGCGACGAGTTTGCCGTCGCGCGTGACGCCGGTGCGATGTCGCGTGCGCGAAGGATGGCGCTTGGTGGTTGCCGCCATGTCCTCCGCGCGGTCATAGATGATTTTCACGCGCTTTCCGGACTTCCACGCCAGAAGGGCAGCGTGTCCCGCAATCATGGATGGATATTCTTCCTTGCCGCCGAAGCCACCGCCCGTTTCCGCTTGAATGACGCGGATTTTTTCCGCGGGCAGGCCGAACAAAGTAACCAGCGCCTTGTGCACGTAATAGGGACACTGCAGCGATCCCCAGATGGTCACCCCATCCGTGGGATTGGCCGTCGCGATCATGCCCTGATTCTCGATGTAGAGCTGTTCTTGCGCCCCGGTGCGATATTCGCGCTCGACAATAATGTCCGCCTGCGCCCATGCGGCATCGACGTCGCCCTTTTCCACGTGATACGACTTGAAGACATTGTCCTCTCCAAAAATTACGGCGCGTTTCGCGATGGAATCTTCGATCGAAAAAATTGCCGGGAGCGGCTCGACATCGATTTGTACCGCGCGGCGCGCCTCCTCAAGCAAATATCGATCCGCATGCGCCAGCAGGACGATCGCTTCTTCGGGGTGGTTGATGAATTCCGCGGCAAGGCAGGGCTGATCGTGTTCGATCAAGGCGATTTCGTTTTTGCCCGGAATATCGGCGGCGGTGACGACCGTGAATTCGCTCCACGGAATGCCGTCGCCGAAGTGGATGCCGCGGATGCGCCCTCGCGCGATGCTGCTGCGCACGGTCACGCCGTGAAGCATCTCCGGAAAGGCGAGGTCGTCCACGTACCGGGCGCGGCCCGTAACTTTTTCGCGCCCCTCTTTTCGGAGGACGGAGTGTCCAAAGAATTTCTCTTCCATTTTTTCCCGCGCTTGTGTAGCGCCCGCCTTCAGGCGCGAAAGGCAGATTCAAGCAGATGCCCGCCTGAAGGCGGGCGCTACAGAGTCTTCCAGATCCTTCAAACAAAATATCGCGCCAGCCGGACGGTCCCGACTTTCAGTACTGCTTGCGGTCGCTTTTTCGCGCCCATTCGCGAAAAGGCTCGAGCCCCGCTTCCCGCATCATGGACTCGAACGGAATTTTGCGCTCGCCATGCGGGAGGTTCAATTCATCGTAGATAAAGGAGTCATCGAATCCGGCTTCCGCGGCATCGCTCGCGGTGGCCGCAAAATAGACCCGGTCCAGCCGCGCCCAATAAATGGCGCCCAGGCACATCGGACAGGGCTCGCAACTCGTGTAGATCTCGCAGCCAGTCAGCTGAAACGTGCCCAGCGCGCGGCATGCTTCGCGAATGGCGGTCACTTCCGCGTGCGCCGTGGGATCGTTTGCCGAGGTAACCAAATTTGTGCCGGTCGCGATGACACACCCGTCCTTCACCACGATCGCGCCGAATGGCCCGCCTCGGCCCGAGCGTACGTTCTCCACAGCACGCTGAATCGCCTCTTGCATGTAGGAGTTGCTCATACCACATCGCGCGCCCTCAGCGCACACCCGGTAAATTGTACCGGAAAAGCCAATCCCGCCGTTTACAGTTTTGCGATCCGCCCAATCGAATCAACGCATTGCGATCTACGATTGGACATTCCCAAATTCGCATGTAAAATCATTTCTCTGGCGTGTGTTTCCGTAAGATGCAAAGTGAGTGGTTGCGTCGCGATTGCGCCCATCGCAGCGGACTGGGAACCCACGTCGGCCGCTACATGGAAGCCATTCATTTCCTGGCGTGGCCCTCTCGAAGAAAATTCTCGATTTTGGATTGGGCAGGATAGACCGATTGTCCCAGATGGCCGATACTGCGTGTGATATGCCATTGGGAAGAATTGGTGGAGGCTGAATGATTGTTGGTGTTCCGCGAGAAACGTATCCTGGAGAGCGGCGCGTGGCGCTCGTGCCCATCGTCATTCCCAATCTTATGAAAGCGGGACTGGAAATTCTGGTCGAAGCCGGCGCGGGCGCCGCGGCGGGATTTCCTGACGCCGAATACGCCGCCAAGGGCGCGAAGATTATCGCGGATCGAGCCCAGTTGTTCGCGGCGGCGGACATCATCATCCAGATGCTTTGCTACGGCTCGAACGACCAGACGGGCCGCGCCGATTTGCCGCTGCTTCGCCGCAATCAGATCCTGATCGGATTTCTGCGCCCCATCGGGTCTCTCGTTACGGTTCAAGAGATCGCGGATGCGGGCGTAACCTCTTTTTCCGTGGAATTGATTCCCAGATCGACGCGGGCGCAAAGCATGGACGCGCTTTCTTCCATGGGCACCATTTGCGGATACAAAGCCGTGCTCATCGCCGCGGACACGCTTCCGAAAATTCTCCCGATGCTGACCACGGCCGCGGGCACCATCACTCCCGCGCGAGTCCTGGTGATCGGCGCAGGCGTTGCCGGGCTGCAGGCCATCGCCACGGCGCGCAGGCTCGGAGCAGTGGTCTCCGCCTACGATCTGCGTCCCGCGGCCAAGGAACAGGTGCAGAGCCTGGGGGCGCGTTTTGTGGAACTTCCCCTGGAAGCCAAGGACGCGCAGGACGCCAGCGGATATGCCAAGGCCCAGGACGAGGAATTCTACAGGCGCCAGCGCGAATTGCTTGGCAAAGTTGTTGCCGAGAGCGACATTGTCATCACTGCCGCCGTTGTTCCGGGAAAGAAGTCGCCGGTGCTGGTGACCGCGGACATGGTCAAGGGCATGGCGCCGGGTTCGGTGATTGTCGACCTGGCCGCCGAGCGCGGAGGCAACTGCGAACTCTCGAAAGCCGGCGAAAAGATCGTCGCTAACGGCGTCACCATCATTGGATATTTCAACTTCGCATCGACCGTGCCGCACCACGCCAGCCAGATGTATGCGCGCAACATCGCGGCGTTTCTCAATTTGCTGGTGAAGGACGGTAAATTACAGCTCAACCTGCAGGACGACATTATTCAAAGCACGCTGCTGACGATGGGAGGGGAAATCGTTCATCCCCGCGTGCGCGAATTTTTCTCTCTCCCGCCTCTCGTGGCCCAGCACAAGGAGACAGCCTGACGATGAAAATGGATCTGATCACCAGCCTCTATGTGTTTATGCTGGCCGCGATCGTTGGCCTGGAAGTGATTCGCCGCGTGTCACCGCTGCTGCACACGCCGCTCATGTCTCTCACGAATGCGCTCGACGCCATCGCCGTCGTCGGAGCGATCCTCCTGGCGGGCGAACACAAGACCACGCTTTCCACCGTGCTTGGTACCATCGCCATTGTCGCCGCGACCAGCAACGTCGTCGGCGGCTTCTTCATCACCGACCGCATGCTCAAAATGTTCAAAGCGAGCCGCAGCCCGAAACCATGACTCCTTTCCCCGGAACGGACACCATCATCGAACTGACCTACCTCATTGCCACCGCTCTGTTCGTGATGTCGCTCAAGTGGATGAGCTCGCCCACCACGGCGCGCCACGGCGTCTGGGCGGGCGAGCTCGGCATGCTCCTCGCGATCGTGGGAACATTGCTCAACCGCAGCATCGTGGACTACAAGTGGGTTGCCATCGCGCTGGTGCTGGGGACAATCATTGGCGTTCCTCTCGGCAAAGTGCAGATGACCGCGGTCCCGCAACGGACAGCGCTCAGCCACGCCTTTGGAGCGTGTTGCGTCACGCTGGTCGGCACGGCCGAATTTTATCTGCGCGCGCCCGCGGTGCCCAGGTTCATGATGTCGGTTCTGTCAATGGAAGTGATTCTCGGCTCGCTCACGTTTACAGGCAGCTTGATGGCCGCAGGAAAACTGCAGGAAATCCTGCCGCAGCGCCCGATCACTTTCAAGGGCCAAAACTTCGTCAACCTGGGTATGCTCCTCGTCGCCATCGGCATGGCCATCTATCTTGTGTTTCATCCGGATCGCACCTACTTATTCCCGGCGCTCCTCGCGATCCCGTTACTGTTTGGCGTGATGATGATTATTCCGATCGGCGGCGCGGACATGCCCACGGTGATTTCGCTGCTCAATGCCTATGCCGGGCTTTCCGCCTCGGCGATGGGATTCGTGCTCGATAGCAAGTTGCTGATCGTCGCGGGGGCTTTGGATGGCGCTTCGGGTTTGATTCTCTCCGTCAACATGTCCAAGGCCATGAACCGCTCGTTCTCGAACGTGCTTTTCGGCGGATTCGGCCAGGAGCAAACGAGCGCGAAGGGCGGCAAGGAAGCGCGGCCGGTCCGCAGCGCGTCGCCGGAAGAGGCTGCCGAAATTCTGGCCGTGGCCAGCAAAGTGGTCATCGTACCCGGCTACGGCATGGCCGTGGCGCAGGCCCAACACAAAGTCCGCGAACTCTACGACAATCTGACCAAGCGCGGCATCGACGTGAAATTCGCGATTCACCCGGTGGCGGGCCGCATGCCCGGCCACATGAACGTGCTGCTGGCCGAAGCGGACATCCCCTACGACAAGCTGCTCGACATGGACGAGATCAACGGCGAATTCCCGCAGACCGACGTGGCCCTGATCATCGGCGCGAATGACGTCACGAACCCTGCCGCGCGCACGGATTCGACAAGTCCCATCTTCGGCATGCCCATTCTCGACGTGGATAAGGCGCACACGGTGATGGTCATCAAGCGCAGCATGGCCGCCGGCTTCGCCGGAATCGATAACCCGCTCTACTACCTCGACAAAACCCTCATGCTCTTCGGCGACGCCAAGAGTTTCGTGGGCTCTATCGTCCGCGAACTTTCCGGCGGCGGCAGCCACGGTTAGCTTCCGGCCGCGTACACACAACATAATAAGAGAATTTCGGTAAGAGGCTAGTTTCCGATAATCCCGGTGGTCTCAATGGGTCGTTGCAACACCTGGTCAAAGCCTTCTTGTAAGAGCCTAAGAAGCTGATTTTGTTAGCCGGCGTCGATATCAAACAAAACAAAAGCCCTGTTTAGGTTCTGATTGAACACTGCCGTACTGATTGATTCTCGATGAGAAGTACTGTCAGATCAACTGGTTATAGGATGTTGCATCGACCGGTTGAGCCGGCACCGTTTCTAGGGACTTAACGCGGGTCCTTTGTTTTTTGTTCTGCGCGGATGACATCCATTAGGCTGGACTTGCCTGCCCACATCGCTTGGAGTTCGCTCCAGACTTGCTTGGACATTGGGCCGAAAAATTGTTCATATGCCTTATTTCCGCCGGATCGCCAAGACGCGAAATTTTGTAATGTCTCAAAGAAGCCAAGACCGATGAGGTTTCTGGTTTCTTGGTTCGCTTCTACAAGCGATTTCTCAAGGAGCTGGAAGATGCGGCGTGTCTCATCGAGATTTCCCTTTTCGTATACGTCCTCGACGACGAAATGAACAAATTCAGCCATATCCATGTAGGAGCCGGCCGGTTTTCCACCCCACCATGCGAGGTGCTTTTCCCAACGGCCGCAGAAGTCCGGGAAGGCTTGTAGAAGCGTGGAAATGATAGGACTAGTGGAGGGTTCTTCGCTCATGAAACCAATATTAAACCATGATGGGGCCACCCAGTCCCCTTATCGGAATGTGGCCTTCGAGCCGAATTGGGGCAAATTCCCACATTCCGATAATCCCGTTTCACAGGACTTGGGCCAACTGGTCAGTGCAAGTTCTGTTGTCAATCGACAATGACCGCGCAACCGATATGATTCACTGTTTATCGTAGACCAGTACGTTGTTGATAGACTGACCTTTCGCATTCTTACCCTTGGACGTTATCGTCATAACTTTGCCGTCTTTTGAGACCACTATTGTCACCGTGGAGACCACCTTACCTTCTTTCTTTCCCGTGGAATCGATATGGTTCGCGTCGATAAGTTTGACATTGAGGGTATCAGCCCCACTGGGGTCCCCCGTTGTGGGATAATCTTTTCCGTCATATTTGACAGTGAAGGCTTCTGGGTGAGTGCTGCCGTCTGCATCGACTCGCTCCCCGCTGAATTTGTAGCCATCACCAGTCGGTTCGTAGGTTCGTGTTTCGCTCTTGATTGGGGGGCCGGGGGCAAACTTGGATTTTGCAACGTTCAGTTTCCAAGTTCCCATGTGTGCGTCAGTTTGGGCAAACATCAATCCCGCGCCAGCAAAAACCAGAACAACAACGCTGAAAATCGTGAAAAATCTCTTCATCAAAGTCTCTCCTTAAATTTCACCTGAAATAATTCACTTAGAACCGTGGACTAGTTGGGGGCCTTGGGACGTGTGAAGATCGCGGTATGTTAAGCCGAACCCCAGTCAATGTCTATCACCATTTGGTAAGCAGCGGGATGTGATTGCAGGCCAAGTCCCGTGAAGTCCGCTTCTCGGAATGTGGCTTTTTGCGCCTCCGAGAGAGCGGATTGCCACATTCCAATAACGCCTGCCAAATTGACCCACCTCATGCACCCGGCCCGCGATCAAGTGGCTGCTGATGTTTTGTCGGGCATTGGGTCCAGCCGATGTCCGCTGACCGTCGCGCCCGCGTCCGGGGCGAGGAGGAAACAGTCGAGCGTCGCCACGACGCTCAAAATCGCGACGAGCAGGAACGCAATATGAAACTCCTTCGTGGTCGGAGCGCCCGCTGAATTGCCGTCCAGGAATCCACCGATACGCAGTGCAATCGCGCCCACAGCCACGCCCATGCCCATCGACATTTGCGTGATCATGCTGAAGAAGGTGGTGGCGGAGCTCATGTCCGGCTTGGCGATGTCCGCAAAGGCCAGAGTGCCCACCGCCGTAAACTGCATCGAGCGGGACAGGCCGTTCACAAACAAGATTAAAAGCGCGATGCTCTTTGCGGTCTGAGGAAACAGCAGGGCGCAGCCCGCCATCAAGATCGCGTTTAGGATACCGTTCGTCGTCAGCACTGTGCGGAATCCGAACCTCCGGAGAATGGGCGTCACCACGATTTTCATGAGCAAATTGCCGGTGAAGAGGCCGAGCATCAGGAGGCCCGACTGAAACGCGTTCAGTCCAAAGCCGACCTGAAACATAAGCGGCAGGAGGAATGGAGACACGCTGATCGCAATTCGAAAGAGCGATCCGCCTTGCAAAGAGATCGCAAACGTCTTAATTTTCAGGAGATCGAGATTTAAAAGAGGCGCCGGCGAGCGCAGAAGATGAAGCACGGAGAACACGCCCAGGACGCACCCGGCAATAAGGTAGGCTGCTGTCGGCTTCCAGTGCGCCGATTCGCGGCCCACCAGCTCCATGCCGTAAACGAAGCTCACGCAAGCCGAGGCGCTCAGCACAAATCCTATCCAATCAAACGGTTTTACGTGATCTTCCCTTAGATTCGGAATGATGCGCGAAGAGAGCGCCATGCCGATAATACCGAGCGGCACATTCAGGAAAAAAATCCAATGCCACGATGCGTACGTCGTGATAAAGCCGCCAAGCGGAGGGCCCACCACGGGCGCGATGAGTCCCGGCCAGGTAATGAACGTGATCGCGTCGATTAAATTGTGCTTTTCCGTGGTGCGCAAAACGACCAGCCGCCCGACAGGCATCATCATCGCGCCGCCGATGCCCTGAATCACACGCGCCCCGGTGAATGTCCAAATGCCATTGCTGAGCCCGCACAGGACGGAAGAAGCCGTAAAAATCGCGATGGCGGAAACAAAAACCGTTCGCGCCCCGACCCGGTCCGCCACCCATCCGCTGATCGGAATGAACACGGCGAGCATCAGCAAATAGGCCGTCATGCCAATGTTGAGGTCGACCGGGTTGGTGTGGAACGACACGCCCATCTGCGGCAGCGCCGTGGCGATGACCGTGCCGTCCAGGTTTTCCATGAAAAACGCCGTGGCAACCAGAATCGAGATCGATTTGGATTTCTGAAAGAGTGGGGACATTATTCTTGGCGGCCTAGGCAAGTTTCAGTGCAAGTGGGTATTATCCTAATTTCAGGTTATCTCCGACAGCCGAATTTGATGTTGCCGTTCGGGAGGTCCGACCTTTAGGTCGGACAACCAGCGGCGCATGAATAGGGCCTTTAGGCCGTGAAGCTTCAGGGGCTAAAGCCCAGGCATGTCAAAACCCGAACGTCGTGGCTGAAGCCCCGATCTCCTAAATATCAATACCGTCGTGACAATTTTCAATTCAGAACACTGCCGGTAACTCCGTGCACACGAGAGCGTATGCCGGCGCCGCACGGCCCCACTTGAACATATTCTATTTTGCATTGGCAACGTCGGGCAGCGGAATCGCTTCCACCGGAAAATTCATGGGGTAGGGCTGGTACGGATAGACTTTTTCTTTTTTGGCTTTCAGATCCATCAGGATTTTGTCTTCGCAGACGATGTCTTCCTTCAGCGACCAATCCGGGCGTAATTTGTAGATGATGGTGGACGTCCAAGTCCGCGTATATGTTTTCGGGTCGTCGAAGGTGAGCGTGTTCTCGAGCGTGTCGTGATCCACGCGGCGAATGCGCTCGACGACGTGCAGCGCGTCGCTGTGCGGATGGCCCGCAGTGTCGAGCCAGCTCTTCTCGGTCAGGCCGACGGTGTCAACGACCAGCGTCGTGCCCTCCCAGTGGCCGATCGCATGCCCCATCCAGGAAGGATCCAGGTCCTCCGGATGGCCTCGCCCGTCCATCCAAATCTGGCGAATCGCGTTGCCTGTTTCGAAGAGCATGAGCACACGATTCTTGCTCTGCAAAATTTCGAACGGTCCAACGTGGTTCATCAGGCGGGGAATGCCGTACGGGGCGCAGCTGGTCAGATACGGATCCATATTGTCGTCATTGGCGCGGCCGAGCGGCCCTGTTCCGCAACCCACCAGCTCGCATCGCTTCGCAGCCCACGGTTGCATTGGGGGAGGCGCTTCGGGAGAAAAGTTATACGGCAAGAAACCCTTGGGCGTTCTCGGCGGAGACCAAATTCCGGTCAGGTCAGGCGCGGAGGCTGCCGCTTGCGGGTGCGCCGCGTGCAGCTCAGGCGCAAGGCGCGGCAGCAGCCCGAGCGACAACACCAGCACTGCCGAAGTACTCAGGATCGGGATCGGCGCAAGCTTTTTCATTCGAATGACTCTGTCCTTACTAGTTTCGCGCACCGCCCCGGGGAAATCGTGCTTTGTTGCCAGCCCTGTCCATCCGCGGCTGCGCTGCAGACGGCTTAACCAAAATGAGGAGCGGTCAGTACCCGGGAGGATCGACGGTGACGACTTGACCGCCGGGCATGGTGACCTTCACAGGCCTCAGGCTTTTCATCCCGTTGACTATGGGAACGCTCTTTTTTTCAGGGTGCCCGTAAATCGTGACCTGGTCCCCAGCCTTGAATGTGCTGTGATTCCATCCGACGCCGCGGCTCATGACATTCGGCGGGTGAAATTCCACGGCCCAGGTTTCCACGTCGCCCTTGTCGGTTTTCACGTCGACGAGCAGCAAGGGGTGGGGATTCTGCCAATCGAATTCCTTGACCGTTCCGGTGATGGTCCCCCACGCATCCGTGTCCCACCGCGAGGCGCCGTGATGCGCGAAAACGGCCGTTGAAAGGAAGCCGCAAGCGAGAACCATCAGTACAATGGCTGACGTTTTGTGCTTCATCCCGCTACCTCCATGCTTCTCGTGGATGATCAAACTTTACGTGTCCCGCCAGCGTTTGTAAAGAGATCGGAAGCCGCTTTAACGTCGCTTCCGTGGGTCGGATGAATCAGGAGGGCTGTTCATGGCGGGCGGAGAACTGCGAGTCTCTGCGTTTAAGTCTCCACCATCTGGCTAGGTGCCGCTACTAGACTGGCGATATGTATGATCAACCGTCTTTTCGATACAGCGGACAGGCTGGTGAATTGAATTCCCATGCCCGCATCTACAGTGGAATGCCGGACAATCCCCTCCAGCGTGATGTCCGTCTGCCCGGCCCGCAGCGTGAACGTAATTTCCGATCCAACAGGAAGGGGATCCGGGTCGAGGACGAAAACGCCCTCCAGACTTAAGTCCCGTATGGGCGCGGATCGTTCGCCGTAAATGATACGATTCTCCGGCTTGGCTTGGAATCGCGGAGTAGCGCGCCTGTCTTTTGAAACCATCGTCTTAATTCGCCTCTTCTTTCAGCAGATATGTATGATCTCAAATTTCCCCGACTTAAGCCTGGTTTTTCATTTGCGTAGTTGCCGAGAATTTAACTCCGGGCGAATGAGGGCAATCGCCGCAAAGCCCAAACGCGCTTGCCCTGGCTGGCCGTGCATTAAGGCTTGGCCGGATCGTGGCTGCGAACATTCGACGTCAATTTGCGAATCACAAATTCTTGAAGAAGATTGGCCGCCGCGGTTGCCCCAATTCCGATCGCCGCGTTTTCAAACGTCAATTTCGCCCCATTGCGATCCTGCGCCGGATAGTAGAGATTTGAGATCCCACCCGCGGCGAGGCTTCCGAGAATGTCGGAATAATTTGGCTGCCAGCGTCCGTTGTCGCCCTTGCAAATCACGGAATTGGCGATCGCATAGAGGATGCGTGAGCGAGTGCTTCCGCTTCCCTTGTAAAAATAGCGCGGATCCTGTTTCAGAAGGGACGGCAGGATAGCGTTTCCGATGAAGTTGCTCGTCACCACGTTGGCGTAGTCCGCGCCGTATCGTTTTCCGTAACCTTGCGCATCTTGCCCGTACCCGCGAAAAGAATTATTGGCCTGCTGGAGTCCCGCAATGGCCCCGGTCACCACGAAGGTGACTGGGTCCACAGTGACTTTCCAGGCCAGCTCGAACTTTTGCTTCGAGCTGAGCGGAGCGGCATCCGGAACGTAACTGACGTAGAAATTTGGGATGATGCCGAGCACGCGCTGCTTCTCTTCCTCCTTGATCTGCTCTTCCGCCACCTCCACACGAGGCACCTCAACCCGCACATCGGTCTTTTTGGTCGCCAGTGCCAACGCGGTCCGCGGGGCGTTGTACATCTCTCCCTCATGCAGGACTCCAGACAACGTTTGCGCCGCGAAACCCTCCGCCGCAATGGTGAGTTGAAATGGCCCGGGAGGGATGTTGGCAAATGAGAATTGCCCATCGTCGCCGGATAGCGCCTCTTGGTTTGTGGTCTGGTCTTCGAGTTTAAGTTCCACCCGAGCTTTCCCCACAGCCGCTCCGCTTGGATCCAAAACAATTCCGCTGATGCTCCCCGGCAATTGCGGAACGGGAAGCTGCTGGCCGAGGCTGGCTGCGGTCTCTGGCGGCGTCTGCTGGGACTGCGCCAGAGCCGGGAAGGCCAAAAGCAGGACGAACAGGCTTAGCCAGACGAAGCCACCGCTGCCATCGGCCGGGATGCGGACGCTTTGATCCAATGATTTCTTGCCTGCGCCCATTTTCGTAGAACTCACAGTTATAGCCCTATGGCATGCCTTATCTCTATCCCTCAATATTTGAGTCTACGCAGTGGATTGGGGTTGTGCGGGCCAACGGGCAAGCCCACGGGAGTTTTCATCACTAATCAGGGGAAATAATTGCGCGCCGGGGGGAATCCTGGGATGCGCGCCCGGCGAAGCATATTTGGGCTAACCGGGCGCGCAAACTGAATGGCGTGTCATCCGGTTGAGAAGGTCCCTATATATCATACAATTAAGTACTTAACTTTTTATTTAATCGGGACGAATCTTTGCACCCGCTCGCCGCCAAACACTTCACCCGTATAGATGTCGCCTTTGGAGTCAGTGGCGATCATATGCAGCCCGTAGAACTGGCCCGCGTTCTCGCCCATGCTGCCCAACTGGCCGACCACCTTGCCATCTTCGCGGTTCAGGAACCAGATGTGATTGTTGGTCAGATCGGAAATAAACAGAAACAGTTGCTGTTTGTCAGGGGAGAACATCACGCCACCGGTCGAACCGCCCACGCCAGTCCACGGGGCCATGACGAATTCCTTCACGAATTTTCCGTCTTTCGTGGTCACATGAATGCGGTTTGCCATGCGGTCGGCCGCGTAGACCATTCCGTCGCGGGAAACATTCAGTGTGAGGTGGCCCCTGAACTCCTTTGGCTCCGGCCCGCCCGGCGTGTAAGCCCGGTCTTTGTCATCGGTAGTGATTTCCGACAGCTTGTGTCCGTAGGCGCCCCAACCCCTTTTGAATTGGAAAGTATCCATGTCAAACACCATCACGCGCCCGCCCAGGTAATTGTCGGCCGCGTAAAGTTCATGGACCGGCTCGTCCAGCCGAACCTCTTCGATCCCTCCCACGATCATGGGTGTCGTCGGGGGATATTTCGCGCGGAAAGCGGCTGTGGCCGCGTCGCGCGCCGCGCGCTCCTCGGGAGTGATCTTAGGGCGCTCGCTCGGCAAAAATCCCGCGACGGGCCCCTTGCTTCCGTGGCCTGGGACGCGCGGCGTGTCCGGAGCGGCATCGCCGCCACCGCCTCCCGGCGGCATTTCCGGCGTGTGCGGCAATTCGGCGACAAGCGCGCCGGTTTTTGGATCGTACTTGCGCACGTTGCCCATTCCATTGACCACGTTCCCCAGATAAATGAATCCCTTGCTGTCCACCGTCATCCCGTGCCCTTGCGGAGGGTCGAAGGAGCCGATGACGTTGCCTTCCTTGTCAATGTGGATCATGGAAGGAGGCCGGACGCAGCAATCGGCAATCGGAGGAGTAAGCTCGGCCTCGAGCTCAATATCGGTCAGATCGTTCGGGCGATCGTGCACCCAAACGTTGTCGTCCTTGTCCACGGCCAATCCTGTGACCCCGCCCATCTTCCACTTGTTCGGCAAGGGCTTCGGCCAGTCGGCATCTACTTTGTACTTCGGGGCGTTCTGCGTCTGCGCGCCTCGCGCACTAAACAACACCAAAAGGCACAGGCCTGCCGCGAAGCCGAAAGCCACTATTTTTCTGTCCTTACTCATGGGGCCGCTCCCTCACAATCCGTTGCAAATTCTGCTCTGACCATCCCGGTGGGCATCCTTATACACCCGAAACAATCAGGAAGCCAGAGTTGGCGATGGTTGCACCTGGCGCTCGATTTCAGAGACCTTGCCGGAGCGTCTGGATACTTCCAGATCATAAAAATTCTGCAGATTGAGCCAGAACTCAGCGTTGGTGCGGAAGAATCGCGCGAGTCGCAGAGCGGTCTCCGCCGTAATCCGGCGGCGTTCGTGCACAATTTCACCGATGCGAGTAGCGGGCACATGCAGTTCCAGCGCGAGCTTGTTAACACTCAACCCCAGCGGCCTCATGAAGTCTTCCCGGAGAACTTCACCCGGATGGACCGGAGGCAACAATGCGTCCGACTTGTTCATCTTTTTCCCCGTTCCCTTCTAGTGGCGGTCGCAAATCCCAATTTCGGCCCGATGGATCTAACAAATCATCGAGGTTATACAATGAGCTCTAGTGATAATCGACGATTTCCACTCCGTAACAATTGCCGCCGCGCCAAACAAAACAGATTCGCCATTGATCGTTTATCCGAATTGAGTGCTGCCCTTTACGATCGCCTCGCAAGGCTTCCAGTTGATTTCCGGGCGGCGACGCCAAAATGCGCAACTCCGTCGCTGCATGAAGCTGGAGCAACTTCCGTAAGGCAACGCGCTCGATGGCGCGAAAACGCTCGCTGTGCTGGTAATGAAAGAGCTCTTCCGTTTCCTTGGAGCTGAAGCTCTGGATCACACGTAAAGCATACTACGTTACGCGTTATACGTCAAGCGATTTCTGGCGCAGCGAAATGAGTGAACAGAATGGGCAGGTGTATCCACGGCAGGCAGCGATGATTCGAGACTCTTAGAAAGCCTCTTGCAAAAGACGCAGCAGATCGTTTTCGTCGAAGGGAACGGGGCTGTTGTCGAGCAGCCGCCGAACTGTGGACGCCATCTGCGAAAGCTGCGGGAGCTGCTCTTGTTTTACGCCCAATGCGCGCAAGCCTTTCGGGATTCCAACTTTCGCGGCAAGCTCCTCGACGAGTCCAGCGGCCAGAGCGGCGGCATCTGCATCGGGCTTCGATTTGAGGTTCGGATCCAAACTGCGCGCAATGTATGCCATTTCCGCGATGCGCGAAGGCGTGATGCTTCTCATCACCGTAGGCAAGAGGACGGCATTTCCCAAGCCGTGCGGCGTGTGCGTCGCTTCTCCTACAGGATATTGCAACGCGTGAACGGCCGCCGTTCCCGCGGCTGAGAAAGCCATTCCCGCGAGGAGACTGGCCAGTGCCATCTCCTGCCTCGCCGCGCGGTCATTTGGTTGGGCTACCGCCGTCGGAAGGAATTTTGCGATTGCGGATATTGCATTGGTCGCGAGAACGTCCGACATCGGATTTTTGCCGACGAAAATCGCGTGCGGAAAACAATCGGTTCGTACCTTAGCGCAGAAGGATTCGATCGCGTGCGCGAGCGCGTCCATGCCGGAATGGGCTGTCACATTTGCTGGACAGGAAACCGTCAGCGCGGGATCCACGATGGCCCACTTCGGAATCAGCGCGCGAGACGCGATGCCCACCTTCATCTCGCGTTCAGGGTCGGCGACCACGGCGACTGGACTTACTTCCGATCCGGTGCCCGCGGTTGTGGGAACCGCGACGACCGGAGCAATCGGGCCGGGAACTTTATTTTCGCCATAGTAGGTGGAAAGTGGGCCAGGATACTTGACCAGAAGCGCCACTGCTTTGGCCAAGTCCAGGTTGCTGCCGCCGCCTAAACCGATTACCACATTTGGCGAATAGGCCCGGGCCACTGTTGTGGCCCACTCGATCGTCCGGCGATCGACTTCCGGTTTCCCTTCGTCAAAGATTTTCGCTTCCGCTATCCCGTGCGATAGATGCCCCACCACTGTTTCACAGATTCCTGCTTTGACTATATTCTGGTCGGTGCAAACAAATACTCGACGACCGAATTCGCGAGCCACATCCCGCAAAACGCTCGCGGCGCCCCATCCAAAAAATATTCTGCCTGCCGTCGAAAATCCCCAGACAGGATTGCTGCCCTCAGAACTCATCCTTGAGCCTTTCTGCCGCGAGCCATACTTCCTTGGGTAGAGGTATTCCGGAGCGTAAACGCTCTTCTCGAAGCGTTCGCGCCCGGTCTCCGGGTACGATAACACTCTCGCAACCCTTCTGTGGCGGCGAATGGCGAAGCTCGTCGAGGTAGGATGCAACCCCGCTCGCGAGTGTGGGTCCGCCGGCAAAGGCTGCGGGGTTTAACAAAATAAAAAAATCTCCCTTGGTACAGCGAAACTCCGTGTCCAGAGTGCCGAGCACCCGCCGCCCGATCTCGCCTCCCGGCAAAAGTCCGGCCAGGATTCCAATGGAAATGCCAAGACCGTAGCCTTTGGCTCCGGCCGCGGGAGTGAGCGAGCCTTTCAAAGCGTCATCCGGACTGGTGGTCGGATTTCCTTCGGCATCGATCGCCCATCCAAGAGGTATGGGCTCGCCGCGATGCTTGCTGGCATAGATTTTGCCGATCGCGCTCGTGGAAGTGGCCATATCAAATACGAACGGCGCCGGCTGGCTCGGAATGCCGATGGCGATCGGGTTCGTGCCGACGAGCGCTTTTGTGCCGCCATGCGCATGAACGAGCGCTTCGCTTTCCGTCATCGCCAGGCAGATGAGGCCTTCGCGCGCTCTCTTCTCGCAGTAGTACCCGATCATTCCTAGGTGGCTGCTGTTCCGAATCGCCACCGCGACGATTCCCCGTTGTTCCAGCACGGGCCTCGCCCTTTCCAACCCGGACTCTGCAACAAATGGCCCCAAGCCATCTCTTCCATCCACGCTCAGCACGGAATCCGCAGTCCAAATGTACTCGGGATCGACATTGACGCGGATCAGCCGTTTCTTAATGCGAGCCGCCAAAACCGGCAAGCGTTGCAATCCGTGGGAATGGTGGCCGCGCAGATCCGCTTCCGTCAAAACGTCCGCTTGAATCGAGCATTCCTTTTGGTTTGCCCCAAATCTTGCGAGGACGTGAACGATCAACGCGCGTTCATCTTCCGAAGAAACGACGATGGAAGTCTCAAGAGGAAAAGTCATGCACTCTCTATCATAGCAAGACGTGAATTCTTTGTGGCGCGTGACAAATGTAAGCTCGTGTTGGAGGGCCGGGCTTCAGCCCGGCCGTATG
Organism: uncultured Acidobacteriota bacterium; assembly: GCA_963813185.1. Classification (GTDB taxonomy): domain Bacteria; phylum Acidobacteriota; class Terriglobia; order Acidiferrales; family UBA7541; genus Palsa-360. Next base: position 764,764 of record CAWEYA010000008.1, on the reverse strand, counting down.
GATTCGCCTTAATAATCGGCTCTACAGGCTGCGGAAAAAGTGCTTTTTTGTCATCCCGAGCGAAGCGAGGGATCTGCTTTTCGTCGCCAAATTCAAGAAAAAACAGATTCCTCGGGCAAACCCAGCCCTTCGGAATGACTCGTTGCGAGTTTTTCCGCAGCCACTTTAGCCGCTGAAGTTGGGTTTTGTTGTGGATCGCGGCGAGGTGGTCACCCCTGTCTAGGTAAGAGCCCGAATGATCTCTTCGCAACTCAAGCGGTCGGCGATATTTTGAAGAGCAAAATTAATTCCCGCGTTTTGCCACTCGTCGTTGATGGTGGATGTTCCGTCGGTCGCCACAACTACTTCATAACCGGAATCGGCGCCATGCCGCGCCGTGTGCTCGATGGAGAAATTGGTCCAGGCCCCGGTGATCACCAGGGAATCGATCCCATGTCCTTGCAAAATCGTATCGAGCTTGGTGCCGTGAAATCCGTTCATGCGCATCTTCTCGATGACCACGTCGCCCTTTTGAGGCTCGAGGCCTTCGACCGGCGCCGCCCCCCACGTTCCCCGCACCACGGCCTTACTTTCAGCCAGGCCGCGAAACAGAGGCGCGTTCAACTTGAGCCCTGGCGCGCCCGGCTCGACAATGTAATGGATGTGAATCACAATCCCGCCGGCCTTGCGCATCGCGGCGGCCAATTTTTTCACATTCTCAACTACATTTTGCTTTTTCGCATGGGCAGGCGCGCCGGAAGAGGCGAACGCGCCGCCCTCGGTAATGACGTCGTTTTGCAAATCCTGAATGATCAGCGCCGTCTTTCGCGCATGGAGCTTGCGGTCGGCCATGTTTCCTCTTAGCGCATACTCATGTATGCGACGGGATTTCCTTTAACTTTCATCTTCACGCGATAAATCGAAGTCGAGCAGGCGCAGTACAGCTCGTCCCAGTTGCGCCCGCCCCAGTTCAGATTTCCGGCATGCTCGGGCATGCGGACCACGCCCAGATGTTCTGCGGAGGGACTTAATACCCAAATGCCGCGCGGGCCGGTGACGTAGATATTGCCGCGCTCATCGACTTTCATTCCGTCGACGATGCCGTGTTCCAGGACGCCGTCGCCTATTTTTTCCGCGAAGATGCGGCTATTGCTGAGTGAACCGTCGCGGGCCACATCAAACGCGCGGATGTGTGCGCGCGGGGAATCGTTCACGTACAGAATTTTTTCATCCGGCGAAAAGCACACGCCGTTGGTCTGGCCAAAGTCATCGGCCTCCAGATGCAGTTTTCCATCGGGCGAAATTCGGAAAAGGCCCTGAAAGCCCAGATCCTGCTTGCGTTCCAGGCCAAAGACCGGCATCCGGCCATACGAAGGATCGCTGAAATAAATGGATTTGTCGGAGCGAAGCACCACGTCGTTGGGGCTGTTGAGTTCTTTTCCCTGCCAGTGAGACGCGAGCACTTTGCGTTCGCCGGACGGAGTCTCCATCACCAGGGAGCTGGTGACGTGCTCGCAGACATACAAATTGCCCGCAGCGTCATAGGTCATGCCGTTGCATTTGTTACTCGGTTTGCGAACCTCTTTCACGCCATCCGCGGCGCTCCAGCGGCGGCGCACGTCGCCGGGCATGTCGCTGAAGTACAGGCATTGCTCCTTCGGGTTCCAGATAGGGCCTTCGGTGAACCAGAAGCCTGTGCAAAGTTTCTCGACGCTCGTATCCTTATCAATCAGCTTGAGCATCTCGGGCGATTTAACTTCGACGGCTTTGACGGAATCGTTCATCCCTTTTTCGCGCCTCCTGAACGTCCAAGCTCATCCGGCGGCCGGACGCGCAAGGCACTGGTCCAGCCAAATTTCCGATTTCAACTTTAAACTTTGCGCAAAACTATATGCTCGGCGGTATCCGGTGTCAAATTCGGTTCACTGAATCGCGCATAATTCTTTGACGATCCCGTTTCTCGAGTTCAATCGGGTTTGGTTGGCAGAGTTATTGGAAGCTCGCGCCAGTGCGCCGGGAGCAGACACAGCAATCTTGAATTCTCTTCAGAGCAGAAGGGATCTGCCAATCATTTGGGAGCCTAAGTCGCCGTGCGCCGGCGCACTTCGTCGAAGAAATTTTACAAAAAAGATCACGTGGCTCTGCGCCTTATGCGCTTCCGCCGTCTCGACGGCCAGGCTGGTTTTCGAAGAGGTGACGCGCACGGAACAGGTCTGTCTTCTTGGGACTGAGAAAAATATTTTTTTGAAATAGACGGGCGGGATCATTCCATGAAGCGATACACCGGAAATGTCGATGCGGCCCGCCCGGGGCGGGCCGCACCCGGTTCTTCAGAAGTGGGCGACTCCGGTCCTGGCGGCATCAGCTTCCAATTTCCGCGCTTCCGGCATGTGGCCTTCCTGGCGGAGCAGCGCGGCGTAATATCGCATCGTTTGTTGCACGGCAGGGTCATCCTGCCCCAGATTCTTCTCGCGAATTTCCAGCGCTCTCTTGTAAAGCGGATCGGCCGCGTCATATTTGGATTCGCAGTAATAGAGCAGCGCCAGATTATTCAGGCTGGCGGCGACGTTGAGATGATCCGGCCCCATCTTTTCTTCCGTGGCTTTCAATGCCCGTTCGAGCAGAGGCTCGGCTTCCGCGTACTTTCCCGCGGCCCTGTAAATTTCTCCGAGAGTGGATTGCGCCGCAATCGCTTCCGCGCCCTCCATCTGCCCGGAGTTTTCCCAGATCGCCAGCGCGTGGGCGAACATCGGTCCGGCGGCTGCATTGTTGCTCTTGGAGCGGTAAATCTCTCCCACGTGGAACATCGCCTCGGCCGATTCCGTGCTCTCTGATTTGCCTCGCTTATCCCAGATTGCCAGGGCTCGCAGGTAGAGCGGTTCAGAGCTGGCATCCTGGTTCCAGGAGTGATAAATGCCGGCCAAGCCGATTGCAGTGATGGCTTCGTTGGCGTTCTCTTTCGGTCCCAACTTTCCCCAGATCGCCAGTGCACGCGTGTAGAGCGGTTCGGCTTTGGCATCCAGGCCTTCGTCATGATACAGAGCCGCGAGATTATTCAACGTAAAACCGGTCGAATCTTTCTGGCGCGGATCCTTCTCCAGAATGGCCAGGGCTTGCCGGTAGGCTTGTTCCGCCTGGGGGTACATGGATTGGTCCTGGTAGGAGACGGCCAGATTATTGAGGGTGATGGCGACTTTGGAGTTGTCAGCGCCCAGAGTCTTCACCTGGATCTCGATCGCTTGCTTATACATTGTTTGCGCGAGCGTGTATTCGCCGCGCTGGCTGGCGGCGGCGGCTGCCGTGGTAGCTGCTCTCCATTCCGGTACCTGCGCGGCTGCGCGATTAGCCCCAAGGAGAACTAGCAAGCCGAATATGGCGACTAGGGATATTTTGTTCGAATTCACCGGGTGCCTCCTCGTCTTCAGGAAATCGTTTTCCGTTGACACTTGCACTTTCCCAAAAACAAACGGCGACACCAATAAAGCGGAAGTGCCAAATTGGTCAGACGTTGGTATTGATAGTCCTAGTACAGGGTCTCCAATGAACCTGGTCAAGCAATTGAGCGCCGGCTATATAAAATAAGTGCACTATTATCAATATTTTACGGGTTTCTTCTGTCAGTTTGTCACCTCCCAGGGGCAGGGTGGACGAAGACTCTGCGTTTACGCACGTCCCTAGGCGCTTTTCACCCTCCAAGACAACCTGTCTTTACATCACCTTTGGGCCGTGTTATTGAGGACGATATTTCATGGATGGCTGCGTGAGGTAGTGGGGCGAAACGGCTGCCAAGCTTTTACATTGGTAGCTCGCTAAAACGGGGATTGACGCAAGGTCGAGAATCACCAGTCACCCAACACCAGTCACAGTTCACTGCGGGGATCAAACGGAGGCGATCCCGCGCTACTTTCCTTTACTATTCGACTTTAAATTTCACAGGCTTGATGAAGAGTTTGTCGCCTACTTGAACGGAGATGTTGTAAGCGCCCGCCTTGACTTGAGGCACCTTCAGAGTGATTTTATCGTCGCTCTGCTCTACGATCACGGCTTTGTAATCATTCTTGTCGTCGGAAAGAAACACCGAAGAAACAACCGCCTTCCCTAAATTGCTTCCGGACACAGTCACGGTGTCGTTCACTTTGCCCGACTCAGGATCGACTCCCGTCACCTGCGGCGCGTTCTGCGCAACGGCCAACGATGAAAAAAGAATCACTCCGGCGAGAAACAGCCATCGCATTGGCACGGTCCCGCTTCGGGAGCAGCTATTTCGGTTTCTGGTGTTAAAAAATAAAGGAGTCTTGCCGAACCGCGGCCCGCTGGCTGAGAGAGTGGCCATCGTTCACCTCACGCAAAGATGCTCGATTCCAGAATTCAACGCGCCTTTGCGCTGGACCGTACACCACATGCCATGCGGTGTCAACGATCAGAACAAGCTTTCCCCTTGCTCAACAGTAAGAAGAAAATCGGTCCGCGCCGGGCTTAATTTCTTGAGTTTACTGCGCCCGCGCTTGCTCCTGTTGCTGCACTTGCTGCTTCAGCGCTTGGATGTCTTCCTTGCTGCGGAAGCTCATGCGCGCAACCCTTCGCGCCCGGGAGTACGGCAGAATGATTTCCATCTTGCCGTTGCGTTCGAGCAGGGAAACGTAGCGCGTTTCGGCTCCGAGAGTCGGGAAAGGATATTCGGTCCACTGGGATGTCTTCGGATCGTATTTGATTACTTCGTCCGAATTCATCAGGTTGACCCACACGTTGTGGTCCTTGTCCACCGCGGCCTGGTACGGTTCCTGAACGTCCGGCCTGGGTAGGGGAACGATGGTCACTCCAAGCGTCTGCGTGTCAATCTTGGCGAGGCTTCCGCCCCACCAGTCGCAAACCCAAACCACGTGGCCCTGTTTGTCAGCACCCATCCTGCGCGGACCTTCGGCCCACGGCTTGGACGTATTCCAGGTCGATCCGGCCGCTTCGTACATCTTCACCTCATCCGCAGAAAACTGATCCTTCACTCCCGGCACCGGAGGAATTTTGATTTCGCTGACTTTTCCAGTTTCGAGGTCGGTCTTGGCCACGATGTCGAGATTCATTTCGGCCCACCAGCCATTGCCGTCGCCGTCCGCGGTCAGCCCGTAAGTGTTTCCGATTCCGTCCGAATTTTTAAACGTGGGCGATTTGTATTCCGTGAATTCCTTGGTCACGGGATCGAAACGCGACGCTCCGTGGTACGTGGAAGCCCAGATCTTGCCCTTGCCGTCCACATCCACGGTTCCGGCGACGGGCGTCGGCCCTTCCATCGTGTTCGGGGGCGTGTAGACCTGAAGGGTTTGCGCCGCTGGATCGACATCGATCAATCGTCCCGGACCTTTTTCTTCGGCGGGAGAGATGTTGAACCAAATGTGGCCGTGCGCGTCGCGCATGGCTCCATGTCCGTTGGCAGCCAGCCCATGCATGCCGTCCACGCGGAAGAATTTCGTCTCGCCCGTTTTGGCATCCACGCGTCCAAGGCTCGCGTACGGGTTCGGAACGTTCACGGAAAACCAGATGTTGCCGTCCAGATCGGCCTGCGCGTCGTGCACTCCGTGCTGGCCGAAGAAGGATGAAGGCGTGCCCAGCGACCAATCGCTTCCATTATTGGTGGCATATTTTTTAGGAGCGTCGTTCGGTCCAAACAGCGGCACGTCATACTCGGTGAAAACAACTCGCGCCGCATCCCCCGTCGGACGCGGACGCAACTTAAACTTCATGTCGCTCTGTTCCGGTCCACGAGCCCGCGCGAGGTACGTTGCAAGTTCCTTCTCGTGAAAGTCAATCGAAGCTGCGATCGGACTGTTCGGGCCCAGATAGCCGCCGGCCACATTCACCCGCTTCATGACTTCCATAATCGCGGTCCAGCCCTGCTCGTCAAACTTGTTCTGCAGAATGTAATTGGGCTGATGGCAGCTGGTGCAGCTGTTCCGGAAGACGCGCTTCAGCCTGCGGTCGTCGGGCGTCTGGTCGGGCAGCGACGCGAGCATCTGGTCCCCCGACAATTGCTGCGCGAAGTCGTTCGTCGCTTTCAAAACAAAATCATGATGCTTCGTGGCCGCGAGGTCCACGGCGCCGCGCGCGATCTCGAAACCGTCCGCCTGCGCCCACACGTCATAATGCCCCGCGTTCATGGCCGGAAAATAGTAAGCGCCCTCTTCGTCCGTGAACACGGATGTGGTGATCGTGGTGCCGTCCATCTTCGCGGAGACAGTCACGCCGCTCAACTTCGGGCCCGCCGCCGATTTCACCGTTCCGGCCAGCAGCGCGCCGTCCGGAGCCGCGTGAGCCGTCAGGGGAAGAATCGTCACCAGCGCAAACGCCACGAGGGCGGCGCCGATTAATTTCAGGAACGCATGAGCTTGTGTGCGATGCATTGAAGGCTCTCCTTTTTGCTAGTCGAGTGGACCCATGGTGCCGCCGGTGGCCGGTTCCGTGCTCTTCGGCGGTTTCGGCACCGTTTTCAAATATTCGACAATCGCGTCAATCTCCGACGGTTGCAAACCGGACTTGAATCCGGGCATCTTGGTCGATCCGCTCCGGATGATCTCCTTGATCGCCTCTTCGCTCCCGTTAATGAGGTCCTTGTAGAGGAACGGTCCATACATTTGAAATCCAGCCCTCGCCGGGGCATGGCAGATGCCGCAGCGTTGCTGGAAGACGCGTTGCCCCAGCTTCTGGACATCATTCAGCGGGTTCTCTGTGTTTGCTTGCTGCCCGCGCGCAGTGAGCGGAAAGATGCTCAGGAAAATCGACAAACCCAATCGGAGGCGTTTCATGGAGGAAGCTCCTTGGCAAACTCTACCACGAATTGCCCTTAGTAGCACAGGCTTCCGCCGGTGGAGGGTAGTGTTTGCAGGCATCAACCCCCCAAACTGAAGTCTGTGCCACCGGCGGCGGACAACGGCTACGTCCTGTGGAAGCATCTAAGTTAAAGAGAAATTATGTATTGGGCCTGCCGTTGGGACCCGGAAGGGAGGGCAACGCCATGTCCCGACTCTTCAAAATGTCCGCGATTGCCCTGTTGTCGCTATTTTTCCTCGTGCCGGCTGCATCGGCGCATTTCCGTGGAGGATTCGTCGGGGTTTATGGGCCGGGATGGAGCTGGTATGGCCCTGGATGGGGTTGGTACGGCCCGTATGGTTGGGGCTGGGGTTATCCGTACGGTTATGCGGCCATTCCCAATCGTGGCGAAGTCAAGATTGAGAACGTGGCCAAAGATACCCTGGTCTATGTCGACGGCGGCTACGCCGGAACCGCCGGAAAACTGAAGAAATTTCCGCTTCGCCCGGGAAACCACACCATCGAACTGCGCGATCCGTCCGGCCACACCTTCCACCAGGAGCGGGTCCAAGTCCTACTGGGCAAGACTTTGGAAATTAATGGAGCTGTGAGAGGGCATTGATCTCGTTTTCAAAATCTTTGCGAATGCTTCGCCCATGGCTCCCTTCGGCTACAAAACCGGACGATGGAAGCCGCCCATCAGAGACAATTCTTCAGCCCGGGCGAAAGTCTTACATGGCTCCATGTACAGAATGCCTCTAATTCCTTTCGCTGGAATGATTTGATTTTCGATTGTATGGCAAGCGGCGTGCGCAAGAATACTATTCAAGAGTTTTGCGGCTCTGGTTTTTGGCCTTGGAGGCTTTCCGCGAGGCCTGGGTTTTCAGGGGGATGAACGCCATGCGTAGCTTGAAATTTTTGGTTATGGCCGTAGTGTTTTGTTCCGCGCCTCTCGCCGCGCAAGAGCAATCGCTTCCGCCCGTGGGGGCTCTGGACCAGGTGGTGTCCAAAGTGACTTCCCGCGAAGCCCAGGAAATGGCCATGATTCGGCAGCACTCTCCCCTGGTGGAAACGTACATCCAGAAAGTCAGGATCACGGAAAACGACGGGAGCTGGGTCCCCGACGGCGACCACTACTTCATCGGCCGCGCGCAATTTGCCAAGGGGCTTGATCTCAAGCCGCTTCCCTCGCCCAACGACGGTTCGGTCCACCACATGTTTGCCAGCATGAGCAAGCTTTTTGATTTTGGCACGGAGTTTCTGCCCGACGGTTTCCTGCAAATGATTTATCTCGACAACAGCGGCCTGAATACGCAGAACTACAATTTCGATTACGTCCGCCGCGAATTCCTCGGGGAAGTGCGCACGCTCGTCTTTGACGTAACTCCCAAGAAAAAGTCCGGCAAAGGCCGCTTCGTCGGGCGCATCTGGGTCGAGGACCAGGAGTACACCATCGTTCGATTCAACGGCTCCTACTCCGGCCACGAATATTCCAATCTGAATTTCCATTTTGACAGTTGGCGCGTAAACGCCGGCCCGAATCTCTGGCTGCCCGCGTTTATTTATTCCGAGGAGAATGTGGCTGCGCTCCCGGTTGTCAAAGGCCAAACCTACAAGGCGCAGACGCGGCTCTGGGGATATGACGCGGGACGGTCCCGCCAGGAGCAGGAGCTCAGCCAGGTGCTGATCGAATCCACTTCGCCGGTGATCGATCAATCGAAGACCAGCAACGATCTATCCCCCGTGCAGGAGCAGCGAGCCTGGTACCAGCAGGCGGACGACAACACTCTTGAGAAGCTGGAAAAATCGGGCCTCGTCGCGCCAAGAGGCGAGATCGACAAGATTTTGCAAACGGTGGTGAACAATCTGGAAGTCACCAACAATCTTGACGTCGAACCCGAAATTCAATGCCGCGTGTTGATGACCTCCACCATCGAATCTTTTTCCATGGGGCATACCATTGTGCTGAGCCGCGGATTGATCGACGTCCTGCCGGATGAAGCCAGCCTCGCGGCCATGCTGGCCAAGGAAATGGGATACATCCTGACCAAGCAGAAGATGCCCGACACGCGCCTCGCTTTTTACGACCGCCTGCAATTCGACGACAAGAAAATGTTTGAGCATTTCGACTTCGAGCGCAAGCCGGAAGAGGATGCCGCGGCCACCGCCCGGGCCACGGAGCTCTTGAAAAATTCGCCATACAAGGATCAGCTTGGGACCGCGGAAATGTTCATGGCCGAGCTGGTGGGTCGCGCCCGCGAGATACCGAATTTGATCAGCCCGCGCGTGGGCGATGCCGGATTGCTGAAACTCTCCGTGGCCGCAAAAACGGGCGAAGGGGAATCGGCAAGGCACATCGTCGCGCTGCCCCTGGGCGGCCGCGTCAAGCTGGACCCCTGGAGCGATTCCCTGGCCCTGCTGAAGGCCCAGGCCGTGGGAAGCGTCGCGGATCGCGAGAAGATGCCGTTTGAAATCACTCCCTTCATGATTTACCTGACGCGAGTGGGTTCCGAGAGTCCCAAGGCGTCGCAGCTCCTCGTGCCTGCGCATTCCGGAAATTAGACGTCATTTCTCACCAGTGGCACACGCTTCAGCCTGTGGGGTTTAGTCCTCGCAAGTACCCCCACAGGCTGTAGAGTCCGTGTGGCAACTTCTAAATATTTGTAGGGCACGGCTTCAGCCGTGCCGCAACGTGTTCAGAATCATCGCGGCTTTAGCCGCTGACCTGTCCGATATCGAGTTGTCACACAGACTCTGTAGCCTGTGCCACATCCCGGACCTGCGCGCTTGCGGCAAAGCAGGAAAGGCGCTAGCGTGTTTCGAGTATGCCTTCCGATGAGGCAATTCGGTCGGAGACCAAAGCCCAGGGGTTGAGAATCAAGCGCAAAAACCTCGTGGCCGCGGCTTCCTCTGGGGCCATCATGGCGGGTATCTCCCTCTGGTTTTTCCCGCATTCCATGCTGGGCATTTTTGGCGGCTTCGCGCTCGGTTTTTTCTACGCCAACGGGTTCGAGTATTGCCTGCACCGATTCATATTGCACGGGCCCCGCGGATTTTTCCGCGAGCAGCATATCGTGCATCACGCCACGCTGAATTCGCCGGAAGCGGCCCGCTATGTCAACTTTTCCAGTAATCCCTGGGGAGTGGTCGCGCTTTTTTTCGCAAACGGCGCGCCTTTCTTGTTTCTGCAGTGGATTTTCCGCGACGGCTGGACCGCGGGCGTGTTCGTGGGCTTCGCGATTTACTACGTCGCGTTTGAAGAAATTCACTGGCGCATGCACATGGGCGGATGGCTGCCGAAGTGGCTGCGTCCGGCGGTGCGCCACCACCTGCTGCATCACGCGCAGGACTCAAACCGCTTCAATGTGTTCCTTCCGATCTTTGACTGGCTTGCAGGATCGGTGGGCCTGCAGGGGCGAATTCACGGCGGCGAAGCGGGAAGATAAATTGCAAATTGCGCCGAAGAATTTGTAGCGCCGGCATCCTGCCGGCGCCACGAAATCTCAACTACACTTGCGCTAATCGCTTCCGGCTACGCCAGCCAGTGCTTTCTCCTCTTTACCTTGTTTTTCCTGGAGGAGCGGGCAATCGGGAGGCAAGAGGGCCAATTTCCTCTGAATGATGGTGTCCGAATATTTCGCCAGGTAGTGGACGATAGTCTCGATTCGTATGCGGATGCTGCCGGCCGGTTTCGTGGAATCCAGGTCGCCAAACTTGAAGAATAACGTGCCGGTGGCTTCCACGATTTTTTGCGTGGGCGTGTAGGTCGGCTGATCCATGCCGCATTCATAACTCGAGAGCCGCAGCACGCAGGTGATCCACGGGAAGCGCGTCGCGAATTTCGCGCCCCACAGAATTTCATTGGTGTTGCTGCTGTTGGACGAAGTCCATACGTCGGAGATATCGAGCGGCGAGCGGATTTTCTTCGCTTTCACCTCTTCTCCGAAAATCCAGTTGAGGAGATCGTCGTCAATCGGAAGATATTGCAGCCAGACGATGGGATAGCCGTGGGCCTGCAAATCGGCTTCGATCTCGTGCCCGATTCCCGGGTCCATGTGATACGGGCGTCCCAGCACGAGGACGCACGGTTTGCTCTCTCGCGCGCACCAGGCCAGGATTTTTCTCGTTTCGTCGCGCGCCTTTTGATTGAATTCGCGCAGGGCCTTGTATCCCGCATCCACCGCGCGCTGCGTTTCCGCCATGTCGATGTCGAACACATCCTTCAGGCAATCGTACATTTGCTTCGGAACCATTTCCGGCTCGGCCATGTTCACAAACGGAGCGGCGTACTGGATCCCGTTGTCGGCGAACACATCGCTTTCCTTCACGAAGCCCGCGCGGATATTTTCCGGCCCGGCCATCACCCGCGTGCAGGCCAGAGTTTCCGAAACGTGCCCTCGCATGAACGACGGCAGCGAGTAGATCATGGGGCTCAGGATGACATTCACTTTCCGTTTCTGACCGAATATCAATTCACCGTAATGCCCGCTCATGGCCTTCACGGGATAGCAGCAGTCCACCGTACCGCGGCCTTTTCCAAACTCGCGGCCCTGCTCCTCGGAAGTGTCCGAGCTGAACACGATGTTTTCGGAGGCGATCCCGATTTCGCGAAGAAACGCGACCCAGAACTGGTGGGTGCTCCACATGTTCAGGACCTTGGGAATCCCCACGCGGACTCGCGAGCGGTCCTTAGGCGGAGGCGGACACTCGGCGGAAGCCTTCTTTGCGAACCATGTCGGCAATGTTGGGAAACGCATTCTTGGTTTTCTCGATTCCAGCCTTGATCACTTTCATTTCGTTCAAATCCTCGACGAGCCCCTTGGGACAGGAGTTGTTCACGATGACGCGCTCCCATCCGAGGGACAATGGAACTTTGCTCCACTCCCGGCCCATCCCACCGGGCAACTGGACGTCGATGAAACTGCGCTGGCAATTTACCGGGCACCAGGTGCACACCGTTTCTTTCGTGGTCGTCGTGGAATACGTCAGTTTTTCGATCACGTCGAAGCCGCGAAACTGGCTGCGGCCGCCCTTTTCCCACCAGTCCAGGGAAACCAGCGCCGCGCCGATCGCGCCGGCCTCTCCGGAATAGGGATGCACAACGACGTTGGCGTCGGGAACTTTCGAGCGGATGAAATCGACCTGCGTTTTCACTACGGCCAGATTCTTGTGCGTGCCGCCCTGCAGGATAAATTTCTTGCCCACCTGGTTGAGGTTGTTCATCCCGCCCGCATAGATCCACACGTTCAGGGGTAGGATCGAGCACAGCGCGGCGAGAATTTCCTCCGCCTGCCAGCCCTTGCGCTGCTGGTTGACGATGTCGCTTTGCAGGAAAACGCCGCATCCCATCGAAAGCTGTGGCATGGCCTGCGCCAGGAACGCTTTGTCGGCCATCTCGCTCAGGGGAATGCCAAAGCGTTCGGCGACGCCCTGCAGGAAAGCGCCATTGCCCGAAGAGCATTGCGAGTTCAAGCGGAAGTCGCTGACGGTCCCGTTTTTCAGGATCATAATCTTGACGTCAACGCCGCCGACGTCGCATATGCAATCGGCGTCGGGAAAGTAATGCAGCCCGGCGGACGCGTGCGCGATCGTTTCCACTACGCCGCAATCCGCGCCCAGGATGCCTTTGAGCAAATCCTTCCCGTAACCGGTGATTCCGAGTCCCAGGATTTCGCCGTCGCCTATGGCTTCGCGAAGCTGGCGGAACAAACTTTTCGCGTCTTCGATGGGATTGCCTTTGCTCAGTGCGTAGCAGGAGAAGAGCAGTTCCTTTTCAGGCGAAAGGCAGACGGCCTTCGCCGTGGTCGAGCCAAAATCGCAGCCCACCAGAACACGATCCAGTTTTTTCTTCTCTACCGTCGCGTTGGCCGTTTTCGCCACGATATTTGCGCTCGAAGTTGCGTCCATCTTGGAATACACGTCAATGAACGTCCTCAAATTCTCTTCATTGTCGCTCAGCCCGCCGCGGCCCTGTTTTTTCTTCTCTTCGTACTGGCCCTCTTCGATCCACCATTGCAGCTTTTTCGTGCCCTGGTAAATTCCGACCGTATGCGGCTCGCCGAGGGCCACTTCGATGCACCCCAGCGCCGCGTAGTACAGCGCGTCCTTCGGCACGGTGATGTATTCCTCGGGCGGCTTGCCGTTGGGCATCTGGATTTTTCTTTCCTTCCAGATGTGCGTGAGGTGCAGCCTCCAGGCCTCTTGCAGCCCCTTGAAGAACAGATTCGGCCCGCCGAGCAACAGGACTTCGGGCGACGGGGTGTTCCCGCGCGTCAGCGTGGCGAGGTTTTGGTAGACGACGGCCTCGAATAGGGAAGCGATGATTTCGTCGACAGTGACGCCGGCCTTCAGCAAGGTGTTGGCATCCGCTTCCGCAAAGATCCCGCACTTGCTGCTGATCTTGTGCAGCGTAAGCCCCGTGTAGCGCATTTCGGAAAGCGCTTCCGGAGCAATCTGCAGTTTGCGCGCCGTTTTCTCAATGAACGTGCCGGTGCCGCCCGAGCAGGCGCTTTGCATCAGGACCTGTTTGCTCTTGGTCGTCCCGTTGCCGTTGAAGAAGATGGTCTTCATATCTTCTCCACCGATCTCGCTGACGAAACGCACATCCGGGTGCAGCCGCTCGACGCTGGCCGCCACCGCCACGACCTCCTGAATTACTTTGGCGCCCACGACGGGAGCGATCAAGCCGGCTCCCGAGCCGGTCAAGAAGATGCGATCGCGCTGCGGCGTCAAACCGTGCTGCGCCTCCAGCCGCGACAAAAACTGCAGGACTTTTTCCCCCTGCTTCGTATTGTGACGCTCGTAGGCCTGGGAGAGCACTTCGCCGGACGGCGAAGCGAGGACGTATTTGACCGTGGTGCTGCCCACGTCAACGCCGCAGATCATGGCGCCATTCGCGCTGGGCGCCAGCTTCTCCGGCGTCTTGATTTCCATCACGCCCGGTTCCCGCATGAGCGGTGCGATCTTGACAAAACTCCCGTCAGCCATTGAGTAGTCCTCGGTGATTCCGTTCGTTGTCTCCGGCGGCCGATTCTTCCAGCCGCCGGCGTATTGAATTTTCCGGAACTAGTTCGCCCGCAAGCCGGCGAGGTGGAGAGCGTAATTGGCCGCCGTGGACGCATACCCGTAATGCGGGATACGATACGTCGCCTTCTTTACTTTCGGATTCTTTTCTTCGATCTGCCGAATTTTTTCCAGCGTCAGTCCGGTCTTGGCCATCGCTTCCACGAATTCGGACTGCGAACGCTTTTTCGCTTCCGTCAGAATCATCTGGCACCGGGAAAGCGCGTGGACTTCGGCGTCACCCTTAATTTCGATGGGAGCGTAGAGCAGGTCGGGATGCCGCCCCAGCACGTTGGCCATGGCGCCCTGGGACATCGTGTTGGGCATGCAGGAATACGGCGAAAGCTCACAGGTCATGTTGGCAGACTTATGGAGATGCGCGTGGAGGGCCTTGCCGATAAGCATGTGCCCTTCGCCGCCGCGCAATTCGTGGTGGAAGAACGGCGAAGCCAGTTGCTTCAGCTCTTCCTGATCCGGCAACTCGTGCGGCACATAAGCCATCGCCTTGCGGAACCGGTTGTAGGTCCCGACGTAGAGTTTCTCGAGTCCGCGAATCATGGCCATCTTCATACGGATTTTGCGGTCAATGGTAGGCTTCGCGGACAGGCGCCACAGCGGAGTGTGCAACAGGTAGCCCAGCCACACGGCCACAGGAGGCGGCATCACTTCCGAGCCTTCCGATTCGAGCCATCGCTTGATGTTGTAGTTGCCGTCGCCTTCGTGGGTCTGCAGCCAGAATTCGCCGGTAATTTTCACTTTCGGCTTCACTTGCAGGCGGTCGACTTCGATCGCGTCAAATTTCTTCCGCACCACGCGCAGCGCATCCGCAAAATAGCCGGACAGGAAATGCCACGCCAGCATCCCGTACTTGTTGTCGCGCAGCGGCCGCTTCTGGAATACCTCAAAGAGATAATCCGCGCTTTCTTTCAGGACCGCGTCGGTTTGCCCGGGCGTGACCTCATAAGGACGAGTTAGGTACTCCATGTCCGTGAGGATGTCGCCCACCAAAATGGCCCACACAATGCCCAGGCTCAGGTGCATATTGATTTCCAGCCCGCCGGGCTTTTCGGGCGCCTGATCCAGTTGATCCTGCGCCAGCAGGAAGAGGCGGAAATCCTTCAGCCCCATGCCGTCGAGGGCCATCTCATAGGATTCGTGGTATTGGCCGAACCGGCAGGGACCGCAGGCGCCGGCAGTCAGGAAGACGTAGTCATCCAGAGTCTTTTGCTTCCCGTTGACGGCCACTTCGTTCTTCAGGAAATTCACCAGGCTGCCCGTGGTAAAGATGGTGGGGCAGCACGCGCCGGTGTCGATCAATTCCTTGCCCGCGTCCAGGTCCGCACGCGCGATATTGGGCAGCGGCTTGGCGTTGTAATTCAAATTATTGAACACGCCCTGGACCAGCCGCTCGTGCTTCCAGGTCAGCCCGCCGAACAGAATCGTGGTTTTTTCCCGCTGTTCCCTGGTAAAGGGGCGCGCTTTATAGGAAGTGTAGTGAGTAACCGCGGTCGCCATGAATTTCCTCCTTACTCCCTCAAAATTTTCCTTGATCTAATTAAGTTCCATGATCCCGACATTCTGCGTGAAAGTCGTGTGATTCGCGACGGATGTTTGGCGTAAATATAGGAATGGGAAGTGGGCAAGCCTTTGCCCATGGGTAGACACAAATCCCTGCTTCGCACCTTTTAGTACGTGCATAAAACTCATGACCCAATCTCCATGAGGTCCCGAATTCAGTCCCGGGCAGGTGGTATCCCGGCACTAAACTGGACCCTTCGCTTATAACAAAACAGGGGCGCAAAAGCCACATTCGTTTCTGGTGAGTTAACTGGAAGATAGCGGGGGCCTCCCCAAAATGGGCCCCGGCACCCCTCTCGACCTGGGTGCCAGCCACAAATACATGAGAATATGAGGCTTATTTAGGAATTCTCATCCCGTCCTCCTCAGACGTTTGGCTGGAGACGGGGTGTATGACTGGCGACACGGCACCGCATAACCCGCCAGGCATGCTGCCTTTTCCGCGTACCATAGTGTGTACCGTCTTTCGTTGAATCCCGAGGCAAACGTGCGCCGCCGCTTACTCACCTCCTTGCTTTTCCTTGCCGCTTCTTGCGTCTGCCGGATTGCCAGCGCAGACAACGGGGCGCGGCCCGGCATCACATTTTTCCGCGCAGACGTAACTGTTCGCGAAAACGCCACTCTTGAAGTCCGCGAAGAAATTGCCGTCCGCAATGCCTCATCCTTTTACAAACACGGCTTCCAGCGCGACTTGCCTATCTCCCTAACGGACCGGTGGGATACGCGCTATGTGGGCACATACCAAAAGGACAACGGCATTCGCGTGAAGATTCTGGAAGTGACTGAGGACAGTCAACGCGTCAAGTACGAGTTGGGCAAACGCTACGGCTATGCGCAGCTTTCCATCGGGGAGCGCAACGTGCAGCTCGATTCGGGCGAGCACCGCTTCGTGATTCGCTATACCGTCGATTGGGCGATGATTTCGGGCGCTGGGCGCGACACGCTTTACTGGAATGCCGTGGGCTCTGAGCGCACTGTTCCGATTGCGGAAGCGATCCTTGCCGTCCATTTGCCCGAAGCTGTCCCAGGCGAAAAAATCGAGGTCGAACCGCGAGTAGGCGGACTCGGCGGGAGTTTTCCTCGCCGGTCTGAAAACACACTCGAGCGGGTCGATGACGCCTCCGGCGCAATCGTCTATCGAGCCACGAACATGAACCCGCGCCAGAGCCTGAGTCTGGCCGTCACCTGGCCGTCCGGCTTCATCCACATGCCGAAGTTCGTATTTCTGCGCCGCGAAGGTGGGGTGCTGGTCGCACCCGCGCTGCTGTTCCTATATTACTTGATCGCCTGGGTGTGGATTGGGCCGGATCCCAAGCCGGGCGTGGTTGTCGCGCGCTATGAGCCGCCCGAGGGAATTTCTCCGGCCGCCGCGCGCTATATCGCCTCGGGAATCACCGATGGGCGCTCGTTCGCCGCCGTGATTGCGCAACTTGCAGTTCACGGATGCATTCACGTGGATTCGGATCACGGAAAATATAAACTGTCGCGTTTGATGAGCGATCGCGCTTCCGAGGCCGCTCTTGCGCCCGAGGAGAATTTCGTCCTCGCACTTTTATTTGAAGACGGCCCCGAAATTGTCTTGACCGGCGCAATGGACGAGCGCAACGCTGCGCAGAATGGCCGCTACGTTGCTCACATTCACGATGAACTGGCCAATCAGCTCGGCAAAAAATATTTCACGCGGCATTCGGGAATCATAGCGCTGGGCGTCCTGGCCACATTTGTGTCCGCTCTGGCGCTGGCCGTCATGGCGCGCGGCCGCGACACTTCTGCCGCGGTTTTCACCACGCTCTGGGTGCTCTTCATGGGGTTGACGATGGGGATGATGATCGAGTTTTCGTTCGCCTCGGCCTGGAAAAACGCCGTGCGCGCGGGGACAGGCTGGATCAAATTGCTTCCGGGCTCGGCTGCATTTTCCATATTCGCCGCGGTGATTGTGTACCTGTTGAAAACTGTGGCTTCGGGCGTCTCCCTTTCTTTTTCCCTGATGCTTGTGGCGTTTCTGCTGATCAATCTCGGGTGGGGGCCGCGCCTGAAGCGCAAATCGCCGCTCGGCCGGCAAGTGTCGGATCAAATCGCGGGTTTCCGCCAGTTCCTGGAAAAGGTGGATCGGGACAAGCTGGACCGCCTGAACCCTGCAGGCAGCGCGCAAGAAGATCTGGACCGGTATCTTCCCTATGCAATCGCCCTTGAAGTGAAGGAAGCGTGGGGCGATCATTTGTCGCAGTCTTTCCTGGCCTCCGCGGTTGTCGCCGAAGAATAAGTCCCGGGAACGCCAATCTCCCGATTGGCGTCGGGGGCAGCTGCCAATCGTGAGATTGGCGTTCCCAGGTCTAGAGCAAAACCAAACCGCGGCGGATGCCGAGGGACACTGCCTCAGTGCGGCTTGCGGCGCCAAGCTTGCCCAGGATGGACGCCACGTGGAATTTCACCGTGTGTTCGGAAATATTCAACCGCGCGGCGATTTCTTTGTTGCTCAGGCCGGCGGCGAGCATCTGCAGAACTTCGAGTTCCCGGCTGGTCAGGGATTCGGCAAGCTCGTCCAGGGCGCGAGCCGGGGCAGAGCCCGCCGCGAGTCCCTCCTCGGCATGGGATGGGTGCAGGACCAGGAGCCCGCTCGCCACAGCTTGCAACGCAGCGATGAGTTGCTCCGGAGAAATATCGCCGGGCAGCGCCGCGCGAATGCCCGCGCGCAGCGCCTCCGCCGAAGCTGCGGGAGTCATGCCATCCGCAAGGATGGCGACGGCGACATCCGACGCCAATCCCGACGCGAAGATCGATCCCATCACCGGCTCAAGCGGCTCACCGGATGCGTCGAAGAGAACCACATCGGGTGCCGAGTCGGAAAGCTGGTCCGCCAGAATTTCTATTGTCGCTGTGCTGCCTACAACCTCGACATCGCGGGCTGCCAGGAGATTTTCCAATCCGGCTCGAGCCAGCGGGGAAGCGGCGACGATGAAAACGCGAATCACGCCGCCACAGGACTCCTTGCCGCTAATGAGGCTCCGAGCTGCACGGCGACTCGGCGGATTCTCGTGTAGTCGCCGCGCAGAAATTCAATGCGCGCGACCCGCGGGCCACCGCCCTGCAACGCGGCCGCGAGATCCTCGATTGCCGTAAAGGATTTCTCTTCCGTGCCCAGCAAAATGTCGCCGGGCAGGAGCGACGCCAAATCCGCCGGGCTGCCGGGCTCGACTTCGAGAACTACAAGCCCGAACGTTTTGCCTGCACTTGCAGATCGCGGAATGAGAGTCGGATGAAGTGTGACGCCGAGCCAGGCATTGGCCGGACCCGTGGAAAGAAAATCGCGCACAGCGTTACTCGGAATGGCCAGCGCCAGGCGGCCCGCGACCATCGTGTTAATGCCCACGACGCTTCCGTGCGCGTTGGCCAGCGGTCCGCCCGAATTGCCTGGCGCGAGGCGCACATCCGCCTGCACCCAGGATTGCGGCCCCAAGCCGCGAAGCGGGCCCACCGCGTGAATCACTCCGGTAGCCAGCGCGCCGACGAAACCCATGGGATTGCCGATGGCGATGGCAATTTCGCCGGGGCGCAATTCGGAGGAATCGGCGGCGGACGCGGCGGGCAAGTTGGCCGCGTCAATGCGCAGTTGCGCAAGATCGCGGCGCGCGTCGCGCGAACCGACGGTCGCGTCGAATTCGCGGCCATCCCAAAGCTGAACGTTTACGCGCCCGCCGCGAACGACGTGCGCGTTGGTCACAACCAGTCCTTCGCTGGACCAGATGACTCCGGAGCCCGCGCCGTGGCCGCCCGATTGGATGAGGACGGTCGAGCGGCGCAACTGCTCCGCGATTTCGCCAAATCCCGGAACGGCCATGTTATTTCCCTCCGTGCGGGCGCTCGCCGACGACGATACTCGCTTCCTGCGCGGCGCCGCCACGAACCAATTTGACCACAACCGGCTTGCCGATTGCCTCCGCGGCAAGTTGCGCGTGCACGTCCTCCACACGCGTGATCGCATGCGCGCCGAAGGAGATCAGCAGATCGCCGATCGTGATGCCAGCTTTGTGCGCCGGGCCGTCCGGCTCCACTTCGATGACCATGGCGGCAGTTTTCTCGTTCCGCTGCAGCGTTTGGCGAAGCGCATCGGGTAACCGGATTGGATACAGTCCAACGCCCAGATAGCCATGGGGAATGTGTCCTGTTCGCAGCAGGGCATCGGCAACGCGGTTCACCGCGGATGCAGGAACGGCAATCGCGCCGAAGCGGGCGAAGCGCGGCGTGGCCATGCCGATCGCGCGGCCGTACGCATCGATGACCGCGCCGCCCACTGCGGTCGGCTGCAGTCCGACGTCAAGCCGTACGTAGGGCGAGAGAGGCGCGCCAATCCAGGTGCGCCGCTCCGGAGCAACAAGGCTCACGGCGCCCAGTGCGGCTACCGGCCCGCTGGCGCGCGTCCGTCCCACCACGAGCACCAGGCTGCCGGGCTTGATCGTGGCGGCGTCGCTGATTTCCGCCACAGGCGAGGCGGCTTCGGCGCATTTTAGAACGGCCAGGTCCGTGGACGCATCGCGGCCTGCGAGCGCAGCGGGCACGACACGGCCATCCGGCAGGGTCACCTGAATTTCTTCATCGCGGCGCAGTGCATGCTCCGCGGTTACGATTATCCCGTTGCGCCAAACCACGCCGCTCGAAGATCCGCGTGCCTCCGTGTGAACGGCGACGATGCTCGCTGCGGCGCGGTCGGTTTCCCGGGACAGTGCATTGGATAAATCGATCAGTTCTGTGGACATGTTCTGAACCTCCTGAGCCAGGATGCCGCACATCTCGGTGTGCTTACATCCGCCATTCGGCTAGGTTCGGACCTGGCCATCCGGACTATCGGGGGGTGATACCTGGGAACACCAATCTCCCGATTGGCGGCTTTAAACCCGCCAATCGGGAGATTGGCGTTCCCAGGGTGCCTCAAAATTTGATTTGAATGAATGGCGGACCTATAGTTCCTCGCCAAGACGTCGTATAATTTTAGGGGGACATTTCTGAACCTCGGCGTTCCCGCGCTGCTCCTGAGCCTGACGGCAAAAACTGGAAGGGAAAAACCGATGAAGCATCGGACTTCTTTGCCTATGAAGCGAACCCTTGAGGACCGTCAAACTACCAACCGCGATTTGCGGCAAAAAGTTTTAGCGCTGCGGCTCGCGGGCTCCCTAGCTATCTTCGCGGCGGTACTGGCTTGGGCGCCAACCATGTCCGCGCAGACCGTTAAACCAACCGAGCCAACAAAAACTCAAGACCCGGCCGCGCCCATCTCTCACGATCTGTCTGGAGTTTGGATGCAGTATCCGGACGGCCCCTCACCCGGCGTCCCCGGCATGAATGCCATTGATGAAAGATTTCGCCCTCCTTTTACGCCTTGGGGACAGGCGCGGTTCGATGCCGCGAGACCCATGCAGGGACCCACGGCCGTTGCAGGCCTGGAGAATGCCCCTACCTTGCACTGCGACCCGGACGGCCCTCCGAGAGTTCTCAATCTTCCCAACCCGTTCGAGATCGTTCAAATCCCCGGCAGGGTGTTCATGTTCTTTGAGCTGGGACACGTTTGGCGCACCATCTGGACCGACGGGCGAGCGCTGCCCAAAGATCCCGATCCCTCCTGGATGGGATATTCGGTAGGGAAGTGGGATGGCGACACATTCGAAGTCGATACGATTGGTTTCAACGACAAGCTCTGGGTCGATGTCTACGGCAGTCCGCGCAGCGACAAGATGCATCTCACGGAACGCTACCGGCGGCTGAATCATGACACTTTGGAAATGCAAATCACCATGGACGATCCCAAGGCCTACACAAAAGTTTGGGTGAATCCCCCCAAACTCCACAAGCTCGAGACGGCCTGGGAAATCGCGGAGTGGTTCTGCGTTATAGAAGAAGAGAATGCGTACAGTGACGTGATCAGGAAACCTGCCGGTGGAATTTCGACCGCGCCTAAATAGACGAACCGGAACAGAAGGGAAGTAAAGGAAGTGAAGGAAGTAAAGGATAAGACGTTGCACTTGCATTTGTGTGCAGACGATTTTTCCGTTCCTCTACTTCCTTTATTTCCTCAACCTCCTCAAACTCCTTCCATCGGAGCCCGAGCTCAATGATCATCGAAAACCTGGAACAGGTCACGCAAGCGGTGCTCGACGAGATGAAGCGCACGCCGGAAGCGCGCACCAAGGAGATCCTGGCGTGCCTGGTGCGGCACCTGCACGGGTTCGCGCGCGAAGTTAAATTAACAGAAAAGGAATTTAACCAGGCAATTAACTATGTCGCGGCGCTGGGACAGCTTACGACGGAGAGCCACAACGAAGTTAGGCTGATGGCCGGAACGCTGGGACTCTCCACCCTGGTCTGCCTCATGAACAACGGCCCCAACGCGGCCACCGAAAGCTCGGCCAATCTCCTGGGACCGTTTTGGAGAGCGGAGTCGCCGAGAACGGAGAATGGCGGATCGCTCCTGCGATCTCCGACTCCCGGGCCGGCGTTATTCTTCAAAGGCTGGGTGCGCGATCCGGAAGACAGGCCGGTGGCCGCAGCCGAGGTGGATGTCTGGCACGCCTCTCCCGTCGGCCTCTATGAGAGCCAGGATCCCGAGCAGGCGGAGATGAACCTGCGCGGCAAGTTTACTACCGACGCCAACGGCGAATTCAGCTTCCGAAGCATCAAGCCGTCAGGATATCCCATACCGGTGAACGGCCCGGTGGGCGCTCTCTTGAATGCTCAGAAGCGGCACAACTTTCGGCCGGCGCACCTGCATTTCCTGATTTACAAGCCCGGCTTTAAGACCATCACGTCGCAGATCTATTCCCCGGACGATCCCCACCTCGAGACCGACTCGCAATTCGGCGTGACCCGCGCACTCGTGGCGCGCTATGAACTTCATGAGAACGAGCCTAGCCCTGCGCGGGAAGCGACCGGCGCATGGTATTCGCTTCAACATATTTTCATTCTCCAGCGGGGAGAAAGTTGGCTGCCGACGCCGCCTGTTTCCAAGAAGGCCACCAAACGCATTTTGTAGGACAGCCACTCCTGGCTGTCCGCTTTTGTCATTCGGATACCGTGCGGGACAGCCAAGAGTGGCTGTCCTACAAAAATCGCAAAACGGCGCACGCCGAACTAAATCGATCCTTTACAGCGAAACTAAATCATGTCTGAATTCGTATATAGTGTACGGGAACGGTTCTTTCGCAGGACAATGAGCCAGGGACTCCGCAATAGGGATCCCCACCCAGGAACCCGCCATTGACAGGACCGGCAAAATGATTTTGGGGAGAGGTTTCATGAGGACTGTTGTTTTGGCAATGGCGCTGGCCCTGTTCTTTGTTCCGGCGTTTGGAGGCCCGCCTCCCGATTCTCGATGGCTGGACGGCATGGACCTTTCCTGGGCGTTTCCCGAACCTTCCCCGGATTTTCCGCCCGAGGACAACAGCGTCGTCAAACACGTTCCGGGCAGCTCAAAATCGTACACACAGGGGCAGATCGACGATATCTACCATCCTCCGGACTGGTATCCCGACGAGCACATGCCGTTCCCAAAGGTTGTCGCCAGCGGGGAGGGGAAGGCCACACCCGGCTGCGCGTCTTGCCACCTTGCCTCGGGAAGCGGACATCCTGAATCGGCCAATCTCACCGGCCTGACCGCCGATTACATGATGACGCAGCTCCACGATTTTCAGCAGGGCTTGCGGACGGACCCGCGCCACCGCATGAGCGAAATCGCCAAGGGCATGACGGAAGAGGACGTGAAAGAAGCGGCCGCCTATTTTGCGAGCCAGAAGCCGCGCCGCTGGATCCGGGTCGTCGAGACCGATATGGTCCCGGAAACATACATGAATGAAGGGCGCCGGCGCTACGTGCGCCCAGGCGGCAAAATGGAACCTATCGGTTCCCGGATTATCGAAGTGCCGGAGGATCCCGCGCTGGTGACCTGCCGGGATCCGCACACCGGATTCGTCGCCTACGTACCGCCAGGCAGCATTGCCAAGGGCGAGGCATTAGTCATGACGGGTGGCGGAGGGAAAACGACTGCCTGCATCGCTTGTCACGGTCCCGCGCTCACGGGCCTGGGCCCTGTGCCCAGGATCGCAGGGCATTCGCCAAACTACATCGTTCGCCAGTTGGCCGGGTTTCAGGTGGGCGATCGCAACAGCGATTTGGACCAGCTGATGAAGGGCGTGGTCGCCAACTTGACCCAGGACGATATAATCTCATTGGCTGCCTACGTGGCTTCGCGAAACCCCGAAAAACAATAGCTCGCTCAGAAGGTCGCCGTTACTTTGCGGTTTTCGGTATCGACTTAAAAAGCAGGGCGGCCTGCGGTTCGTGCGCTGCGGAAAGGACCTGCGCTTTTTCACTATTCATAGACATCTTTGCGGTGGGCGATGCGGGTTACGCTTACCATCTTGCGGTCGTCATCGATGATGTACACGACACGGTAATTCCCGACGCGGATGCGCCAGAGATCTTTGTAACCGCGCAGTTTCCTGCAGCCAGTCGGTCTTGGATCGGCAGCCAGGCCTTCGATCTTCGGCACCAAACGCGCAATGAGGCTGTTACTCAGCTTCTCGAGCTCCCTCCGCGCGGAAGGTTTGGTGTCGACCGCATACTTAGCCACGCAGGCGTCCGCGCTTGATCAGATCGGCTTTGACGGTTTCGAAGGGAACGCCTTTCTCCTTGCGCCGCCGCTCTGAAACTATGCCGTCGTAGAAATCCTCCCAGAGCGCCCCGTGTTTGCGAAGGTCGATCTGCACGGCCACTTTGCGGCCTTTCTCGTCGGTCAGAAATTGAATCCCGGTCATGACTGTTGCTCTCCTTGCGGCTCAATCCCTAACCTAGCCCGAACGCCGCGTCCGGTCAAGAATAGCCTGTTAAAGGGCGTTACTTGGCGGCCTTCTGATCGGTTGCCCCCAGTGCAAGACTTGGGGATGTCTGACCGGCTGGCGCTGTCGAGGAACTCTCTTCGCTCCCAGGCGTCAGTGAGCCGACGTAGGCGGCTATGGCCAGCATGTCGTCCTGCGTAATTTGCGCGACGACGCCTTTCATCAGCACGCCCATCGAGCCGTGGCGCGAGCCATCCTTGAAGTAGTAGAGCTGGCGGAAAAGATACATCGGAGAATGTCCTGCAATCGCGGGGACCTCACCCAGGCCGCTGAGCGAAGGGCCGTGGCAGATCGCGCATTGAATCGTTTTTCCTCCGCCGCCAGTGGTGACAAATTCCTTGCCTTTGGCCAGGCTGCCCTTCGGAACGTAGGCAATAAATCCGGAATGTGGATCGCGGCTCTCCGCCCGGGCGATATCCTGGGGCAACTCGATGATCCGGTTGCCGATCGGCTCGTCGCCGCCGCCGGGCAGCGGCATGCGCATCAGATGCTCGTTAACAAAAGTTTTCGGCGCGCGGTCGGTTTCGATAACTTTTTGCCACACTTTCGGTTTGAGCGCCGCAAACCATTCCGCGGCTTGCTTGGCATCCTCCTCGGACAGGTTTTTGGCCATATCGTTCATCGCTTCGCCCATCCTGTTTCCGGCCTTGAAGTCGGCAAGCTGGCGCAGGATGTAGGCCGCCGAAACGCCGGCCAGATTCGCGGATTCCGGATGGCCGAGTCCGGATCCCAGGTGGCAGGAAGCGCATCCGAGCACACCTCCATCGGCCCCGCGCGCGACCACCCTCGGCATCGGCGCGTGCTCATCGGGAAACCAGTCCGGCGGATTCTGGATGTCGTCAATCTGATCCTGAGTGTAGATTTTGGCGCTGCCCGGGACATGAATCGGCCCGCTCCTGTCATCCAGAACGGGTTGAACTTTATCCCGTATAGGAAACGCCCACGGAATATCCGGGAGATGCCATGGCTGCGCGGATTGAGCTGCGATCCGCAAAAGGGGGATAAGTGCAAGCGCCAGGGCGCAAATAAAAATCCTGGTGAAAGTCCCCGTGGATCCTCGCGTGACGCCCGCACTCAGCCTGTAGAAATGCCAATGCCATTGCCCTTTCGCGTTATGTGTTTCCTTGTAAGAATATCTTGAGTTGAATCGATTGTCCCCGTTTGGAGTCTTCATTTTTATCGATGATTCCCCTGGTCACATCAAATTCGCATATTCGTAATTGAAATCAGCGGCTATTTGGACGCGGGCGCGACGCCTGCAGGTTTACGCACGACCTGGTCATAATCCTTGTTTTCGTCCAGCACGCAGAACCACTCCGCGATTTCCCATCCCGGCTCCAGCTTGTGGAGTTTGGGAGGACTCACCCACGGCTTCGTGTACACCTTGGGGTCCTCAATGATGATCTGCTGTTCGAGCGTGTCGTGATTCAATCGCCGGTAGCGCTCAGTCAGGCGGGTCGTGGAAGTCCGCGGATTTCCATACAGATCGACCCACTCCTTGTCATTGAAGCCGATCGTTTCGACGACGAACGTGTCGCCTTCCCAATGCCCGACCGAATACCCAAGCCAGCTCGGGTCGGGATCCTTGGGGAGCGGCCGCCCGTCCGCCCAGATGGTGCGCCAAATGTGTTGCTCCTCGAAGAACATGAACACACGGCCGGGAATCTGAACGATCTCCCATGGATTAGGAAGGACAAGAACTTGCGGAGGCCCGCTCGGCTCGCAGCGCAAGGCGGAATTGTCTTCCTTGCCCGCAACGGCCTTGGCCCCCGACAAGGGTTTCGCGGAATCGAATCTCGCTTGCCCCCACGGCGTCAAGGGAGGACGAAATTTTTCATTCACGCCATTCATGCCGGGAGTTCCAGGCACATCGCCGTCCCGATACTGCATCCAAACTCCGGACAGATCGTGCGACAGGGCAGCAGTCGCGGCTGGTGCCTGTGGCGTTCCCGGCGTTTGAGCGGAAAGAATCGGCGCGAAGGAGAGTATGGCTGCAATGACAACGATTACGCCTGCGAGTCGAATGTCAAGAAACTCTCGCCGAAGAAACGGAACTGAAGGAGGTTGAGGAAGTAGAGGAAGCTGAGGAACGGAAAAATCGTCCAGCCTCAAACGGGCGCGAGAGGTTTCATCCTTTGCTTCCTTCACTTCCTTTACCTCCAGTATTTTTCCTGCAGCTTTTCTATTTCCCGGGCTCGGTTGATTTCCCGCCCGACGGTTTTCTAACATCCTGGTCGTAGGTCTGTAATTCGCTCGAAGCGCAAAACCACTCCGCGATCTCCCATTTTGGCTCCAGTTTGTGGAGTTTTGGGGGGCTGACCCAGACCTTCGTGTACGACTTGGGATCGTCAATGGTGATCTGCTGCTGCAGAGTGTCATGATTCAATCGCCGGTAGCGCTCCGTCAGGTGCATCTTTTCGCTGCGCGGGTTCCCGGATAGATCGGCCCACACTTTGTCATTGAATCCAATCGTGTCGACCACGAACGTGTCGCCCTCCCAATGGCCAACCGAGTACCCCAGCCAGCTGGGGTCGGGATCCTTGGGCAGCGGCCGGCCGTCGGTCCAGATCGTGCGCCAGATGTGGTACTCCTCGAAGAACATGAACATTCTGCCCGGAATCTGGACGATCTCCATAGGATTGGGAAGAATAAGAAGTTGCGGCGGACCGCTTGGCTCGCAGTGCAAGGCCGCGCTATCCTCCTGGCCTCCCACGGCTCTCGGTCCCATCAGAGGCTTGGCGGCGTCGAACCTGGCCTGTCCCCAGGGCGTCAACGGAGGCCGGGTTCGATCGTCGACGCCATTCATGCGGGCGAAGCCTGGGGCTGTCCCGTCATCGTATTGCATCCAAACTCCAGACAGATCGTGGGAAAGGGCCTGGCTTCCCGCGGAGCTTGCGGCAGGCGCCTTTTTCATTTCCGATGGCTGGCTTGCCTGAGTAAACGCAATCGGCGAGAAAGCGAATAGGGCTAGACACACGCCAAACAAACCCGTCCACTGGTGACGCATCTTAAACTCTCCAAGTCGATTGCGAAATCCCAGCGATTTCAGGAATTCCCTTACACGTTTTGCGCAAGCATGAAAAGACTTTCGGAGCTCGCATCGGTCACACGCGCCAATCTACGGCAGTTCCACGCTTTTCGCGGCAACCGGACGGCTAAAACGCTTTCGCCGTCGTCAATTCCTTGCCATCAGGGAACACGACCTTTTGCAGAAAAGTGACCTTCGCACCAACCTTATTGGGATTGACGAACAGGACGACCTGGTCCCCGGGTTTGAGGCTCTCCCTGCTCCAGCCAACCCTGTTCAGCATGGCCGGATTGGTAGTTTCAGCGACCCAGTGTTCGACGTTGCCCTTGTCATCCGTCGCGTCGTAGTAGATCTGCGTATGAGGATTGCTGTACTCGAATTTCGTTACCGTCGCTTTCATGGGGACCGACTTCGACATGTCGTATGCCGAATTTCCGTGGTGAGCGAACAGCGGCGCGGCGATCGCGAAAAAACCGGAAATCATGGCGAAATGAATCGCCCGTTTGGCCTGCATGTCACACCTCTTGAACGTTAGAATACTGGGTTCACCGGTATCCAGTTTCCGGTGAGGGCTCATTTCTTGGCTAAATTGTGCCGTACTTGAGGAAACCACACGCACCCATTTAGTGTCAAATAATTTCGTCTGTTTTCCGCGCGCCAATCAACGGAACTTCAGTAAACATTTAACTCCAGAAAAGTTTTTCGCTCTAGTTGTTTTCTTTGGCTGCACTGGATGTTTTTGGAATTTCGTGTGAGGGCCTCCAGACCATGGTTACAGAGAATCTCCACTGTGCCCAAGCCAATGCAATTTTTCATGGCTGCAGACAATCTAACTTAAGTTATTATCAGCCCTCAATAGCCCTTCAACGAGGTATCCCATGGCCAACTCGGAAAATAACCCCGGGAACGCCAATCTCCCGATTGGCGGAGGTAAAGAAGCCAATCAGGAGATTGGCGTTCCCGGGGAGGAGCTGAACATGGAATTCGATGCAACAACGCACCTGTCGCGCCGCGCGCTGCTGGGAACTTTTCTTGCGGCGGGCAGCCTTCCGTTGCTGGCGGAAACACGGGTTGATGCGCAAGTCCCCGGCGGCGCGCCGCGGCCGTTTCGCGTGGAAATTCCGCAAGCAAGCATCGACCGCATTCTCAACCGCGTGCGTGAAACGCGCTGGCCAGACCGGTTGGAGGCGAGTGACTGGCGCTACGGCGCCAACTGGGACTACATGAAGGCTTTGGCCGCGTATTGGACGAAGCAATTTGATTGGCGGAAAGCGGAAGCAAACTTAAACCGCTACCCTCAATTTCTCGCGCGGGTCGGAGATTTCGATATTCACTTTTATCATGTCAAGGGACGCGGTCCGAAGCCTGTCCCGCTGATCCTTACCCACGGCTGGCCGGGTTCTGTCTTCGAGTTTCTGGAAGCAATCGGGCCGCTGACCGATCCCGCGCGTTTTGGAGGCTCGCCCGAGGACGCTTTCGACGTGGTTGTCCCTTCGGTGCCGGGATTTGGTTTTTCCTCAAAGCCCAAGTCCAAACCGATCGGCCTGTCCACCACAGCCACGCTCTGGAACCGGCTCATGACTGAGGTGCTGGGGTACGCGAAGTACGGCTCGCAGGGAGGAGACGTGGGAAGCGGGGTCACGAATCAGCTGGCCCATCAATTCCCGGATTCGCTCCTGGGCATCCACTTCAACGGAGTTGGAGTTCCGCCGCCTCCCGAAGCGGAACAGACGGAACAGGAACGCGAGTGGGTGCGAACTGTAAATGCCTTTGTCGCTTTGGAAAGGGACTATTACAACGAACAACAACATAAGCCGCAGACCGTGGCGTTCGCTCTCACGGACAACCCGCTCGGTACGGCCGCGTGGATTGCCGAAAAACTGAAGATCTGGAGCGATTCGCCAAACGAGCGCGAGCCCGTGTTCACGAAAGACCAGGTGCTAACGAACGTGATGATTTACCTGGTCACGGATACCATCGCCACATCCGTGTGGTTTTACCGCGGCAGAGTGGACGAAATTTCCAGCTTAACCGGAAGAGTGAACGTGCCGACCGCGTTCGCTTCCTTTCCCCGCGAGCTGCCCACCTTGGATCCGCCCCAAAGCGTGCTCCAGCGAAATTTCAATTTGATCCAGTACACAAAAATGCCGCGAGGAGGGCATTTCGCGTGCTGGGAACAACCGCAATTGCTCGTGGAAAACTTGCGAAATTCCTTCCGAAAATTAAGAGGCTGAGCATCTCCCGGTGAACCCCAAGGTATTCCATTCCATTTTCATGAGGCGCAATTTATTGGGCGCGCCCGCCGGGTGTTGAACCCGGGATCGGCGGAGCATGAGTTTGCCAGCGAATGCTGATTGAAGGTTGGAATTAAGGATTGAAATAAGACACGGAGGATCTTATCGGCAAGGCTCTTGGGCGGCGGGCCGATACCCGCGCTCCAGGGCATCGTCCTGCATCATGTACATCCCCGGTTTGAATTTTCCGTAAAGATGGCTATCGGGACAATAATACAATCCAGTTTTCTTGAAGGCCCAGACCTTGACGATGGTTGCCGCGGAAACCGTCTGCTCATGCAACTGAGGCAGCCCAGTCGTTGCGTTCCACTTTTCAAAAATAGGAGTGGCAATCAGATAGCCAAGCAGGATCAGGCTACCAATCATCAGAACGTTTTCGTGCGCGCGGTGTCTCACGGATGTCATCTATTGACGGCTCGTTTCCACGCGAACATTCGACAGCCTCTAGATTGTAAATAAATCCGATCTACCGGCACCTTCCGTGGGAGTCATATGTGCTGTCCGTTTCGGCAGAACGATGTTCATGTTCAGCCGGTCGGATCTCGTTGAATTATATTACCCCGACTCGGCAGCTCCCCCAACCTCAAAACGCCAGGCCAATGAACCGCCGACACTTGCAAACCCTCTCGTGAAGAGAGGTGAGGCCCCGGCTTGAGAAAAAGTAAATCAAGCAGGAGCTATAGGATACCGCCCTCCCCACTCCGAAAGCAAGTTTTGTTATCCCCGGCCCGCGGACCCGGAAGTGTGGTCTTCCTTATTGGCGATCAGCACTTCCCGCACCTTCGACGCCAGTTCCTCCGGACTGAAGGGCTTCTCGATGAACGCCGTTCCAGGGGCTATCATGTCCAGATCCATCACAGTATCCTCCGTGTGGGCAGACATGTAAAGGATCTTAAGGTCGGTTCGCAGGGCGGTCAGACGCCCGCCCAATTCTCGCCCCTTCATCCCCGGCATGATGACATCGGTGAGCACCAAATCGATGGGTTCCGCGTGGTTCCCCACGAATTCGATCGCCTCCGCGCCGCTTCGCGCTTCCTTTACGGTATAACCCTTTATCGTCAGAAACTCGCGCGTCATGCGGCGGACGGCATCGTCATCTTCGACGACCAGGATCGTTTCCTCGCCGTTGGAAGCTTTGGGAGCTTCTTCCGTCTGTTCAACTGTCTGTACGGTTTCTTCGACGCGCGGAAGGAAAATTTGTATTGTCGTACCCTCGCCGGGCTTGCTCGATACGGTGACGGTGCCTCCGCTTTGGTTGATCGTCCCATAGACAGTTGAAAGACCCAGGCCGGTCCCCTTGTTCCGTTCCTTCGTGGTGAAAAAGGGATCGAACATACGTGCTTGAGTGTCCTCGTCCATTCCATGCCCTGTATCGCGGACTGCCAGGACTACATGCGGTCCGGGCCGAACTCCGGGGTACAGACGCACCCAGGCCTCGTCCAGATAGGTGTTCGCAGTGGTGATTGTCAGATCGCCGCC
The DNA here is from genome assembly GCA_963813185.1 of uncultured Acidobacteriota bacterium. Classification (GTDB taxonomy): domain Bacteria; phylum Acidobacteriota; class Terriglobia; order Acidiferrales; family UBA7541; genus Palsa-360. Next base: position 733,664 of record CAWEYA010000008.1, on the reverse strand, counting down.
GGCCGGCATGGCATCCCGCGCGTTGAACACCAGATTCATGATGACTTGTTCCATCTGCGCGGCGTCAGTCTTCACCCGTCCAAGCTGAGGATCGAGATCCATGACCAGGTGAATGTCTTCGCCCATCACAGGCGGCAACAGTTCCGCCATCTGATTCACCAGGGTATTGAGATCCAGCACTCGCAGTTGCAGCATCTGCTTGCGGCTGAAGGCTAACAGTTGGCGGGTTAAGGAGGACGCCCGGTCGGTCGTCTTCACAATCTCGCCTAGTTCCCGGCGCATCGGGTGGTCGGAACCAACCCGATTCAGCGAAAGCGCGGCATGCCCGCGTATGACCATCAGCAAGTTATTAAAGTTATGGGCCACGCCGCCCGCCAGCCGCCCGACCGCCTCCATTTTCTGCGCTTGACGCAGCGTTTCCTCGGTTTGCTTGCGGTTGGCAATCTCCCGTTTCAGTTCCTCGTTGGTAGCTTCCACTTGCCGGGCCTGAAGATGCGCTGACTCAGCCATAAAAACAGCGAACGCCAGAAGGCCAGCTAGAAAGATGCCGCCGACAAGCGTCACACGCGGGAGCGGTGATCGCGCATACGCCAGCGTTTCAGGCTTCGGCCAGACTTGCACCTTCCAGGAAAGCTGTCGAAAGGCGACATTCGCATCTTCTGCCCAGGGCCTTTCTCCCTGAGGAGTGGCTCCTGTGCGGCGGTATATTTCCTGGTTGTCGTCGTACACCGCCACCCAATAATCCAGCGCCACGCTTTGCAGCATTGAGTCCAGGAGTTCCTGATAGGCCAACACACCAACGATAAAGCCGTCAAGCTTTTCCTCTGGATAGACGGGCACGCATACCAGCAGACCCACCTTGCCGTTTTGCAATTTGACGGTTCGCGTTACGGTTACGCGGCCGCTATCCGCAGCGGCTCGCAGCGCCGTAAGCGTTTGCGCATCGGTCCAAAGATTCGTGCCTATGCTTGCTTCACTTCCCCACCGAGGCGACACCCACCGCAAATTGAACTTCGGGTCGATCCACGAAATCGCCTGGTAGACAGGGTAACGGCTCATTACCAGCGAGGCGTCGGATTCCAAATCCGCATTTTCGTCCTTGCTGTGTACCTGCCACCGCTCTCCCAGTAGTTCGAGCGGCAGGAGGCGCTCACCCAAATCCGACTCTATTTTGTTGGTTACAAACAAAGCCTGCGCCTGGGTTGTCGTTTGGATATCGGCGGCCTGCTTGGTAAGCAAGCGTTGGCACAGGATCAACACACCGACGACCGTGCTAAGGCCCACAATGATGGGCAACAATAACCGGTCGATGAAGCTGGTCCGCATCGAATCCTTTCGCATCCATGGTCGGGCAGTGGTCCCTGGGTGATTTGCTCTCTCCTTATCTACCACAAATGTTATGCATTCAGAAGAGGAAACCGTTTGCGCCAGGCGAGCCTCGCGCAGGCCCTCGGGCAGACGTGCTGGGGGCGGGCTCTCCACTTTTCAATGCTCCACGATCTGAGATTTTGCATGTGGCTGAGCAACACGAGTCAGGACATCGCTTGATCCTGCGTTCCAAGAGCTGGCGCGCACAAAATCAGTTTTCCTGAGTCCGCATTCCAGGCTGCAATTATTCCTGAGGAGTGAAGCTAGATGGAGGATGCTTCCCGGACTAGTTCGCGTCGAAAAGGAATCCTAAAGCGTGAACGATCTCACTTTGCTGGCGCAGAGAGCGATCCGGGTCGTTGGGGGCGGCTTGGTTTTGCGTCAGAAACGCCAGTTGCCCGGCCAAGATGCGAATGGCGACATCGCGAGGCACGTAGGCGCGATTGGCAGGCACCTGCAATTGCCAACCCTGCGGTGTGTGGCGGAGTTCGCAGACCATTTTTTCGGTGCGGCGTTGTCCTTCGATCTCTTTGCCCCCGATCGAAAGTCTCCCTTCAACCTCGGCGTTAACCTGTCCCCGGTCGCGCTTCAGATCAACGCGTTTCACACGGAGTTGGTCGTAGACCATAACGACGCGCTTGGGAGTTGCAGCAGGCCAGCCGCGCAGCAGATTGCCGGCGCCGCTATTGAATTCCGATATGGCTTCTCCTATCTCTTCTTCGGTCGGCCAGTTCCCGGCGGCTACAACCAATATGCTGGAAGGAAGCGCCACGGGGTGGTTCAAGGGTGAAGTTGGAATAGTTGAAAGTGCAGGCGACACTGCTTTTGCCGGCAAGCTAGCACCGGCTGTTGGCGCATCGGCAATTTCTTTGCGCACAGGCACGACTGTGGCCCCGGTCTGGGCCACTTCATCTTTGACGGGCGCAGAGGCATTGCCGGCAGTGAGTCCCGCGGGGACCGACCGAACATAACGGTAAAAGCGTGGGCGGCCTTGCGCTTTCCAGTATTCGCTGTCGTAATACTCTGTGCGCAAACCCGAACTAACCGAGCTGTAGAAGGTGTGCTCGGCGGCATCGGTAACGATCCCCACATGCCCGCGCCAAACTACCAAGTCGCCCGGACGCGGCGTGGAAATACGCCGGAAATTATCGATGCCATTGTAAAGATCAAAGGAACTCGCGTAAGGGTAGGGGAAACCGGACAACACATAAATCTGGTGCACGAGGTGAGAGCAGTCTGGCTTCCGCCCCGCCTTCGCTCGTTGTTCTGTGGCAGTGTTGACGAGGGTCAGACCCTCAGCGGCATTCAATAGACGCACTCCGGGAGAATCATCCTGCGCCGAGGAGGCGGGAGCAAACGGGCCAAGCAGCGCCACCAGCATCCACAGAGTTAGAGGCAAGACTCGGGGCCGCATAATTCTCCTGGATCGAGTTTGCCAGGCGGAGAGTGCTGCCAGTCCTGTGTGCCCGAATTTGGCTCTAAACGATAACTTGGCCCGTCGTACAGGTGAAGATTGGCCCTTAGGGAGGGTTACAGAGCTCTGTAGATAAGCCGATTTTGAATGTTGGAGGAGGGATAGGAAACGAATCCTGAATACACTCCCGCGCAATGCACTCCGTTTCTTCGAGCGCGAAGGAACAAGTTTTTCAATGGAGCCGAGCAAAGTTGCTTTTTCCGAAAGTGAGCGTGGATGGACCACGCGGCGCAACGTGAAGGTGCATAGGAGTATAACTCGCTCGCCGAATGTGGTTGTGCCACTGGATGTGGACCCGCTAGCATGGAGAGATGACCCTAGTTGTATGGCGGCGCTCATTTAGATTCCTGGCCGAGTGGACTGCGGCACGCCGCGGGAGTTGGCAATGACAGCCAAGAATGTCGAAACCGTTGCCCTGCAGCGTACCGTTATCCAACGGAACGAGATCGAGCAAGGCATCGTGTTGGCTCGGCAAAAAGGCATATCTCTTGGCGAATTTCTCCTGGATCAAAAGGGATTCTCGGAGGAAGGCCTTGCTCAGGGATTTGCAGATTGGCTGAAAGTTCCTCGGGTGCGGATTGCCAGCCTGACCATTGATGCCGATGCGGCCAAAGCGATCAGCGAGAAAATCGCGCTGAAGCATCAATGCCTGCCTCTAAAAATCGAGGGAGCCAAGCTCGTGATGGCCATGGCCAATCCGGCCGATTATGACGCCATCCAGGACGTGCAATTCGTCTCAGGCTTTACGGTTCAGCCGGTGGTTGCTACACGGGCTGAAATTCTCGACGGCATTGAGGAAATGTACCGCACCGACGAACTCATGCAGGAGTTCCTCTCCCAGGTAACAGACAGCGTCGACTTCACAATTCTCGCCGATGATTCGGACAAATTGAATCTGGACCGGGTAGATGCCAGAAGCGCTGCGGATCAGGTCCCTGTCGTGAAAATGTGCAATTTAATTCTGCAGGAAGCCATCCGGTCGCAGGCCAGCGATGTGCACCTCGAGCCGACGCTGAACTGTTTGCAGGTTCGCATGCGGATAGACGGCGTCCTGAGAGAGTACATTGATGTACCCAAGTGGCTGCATCTTCCCTTGGTCTCGCGCATCAAAATCCTTTCTTCTCTCGATATCGCGGAGCGCCGGGCGCCGCAAGACGGACGGTTCAAAGCCAAGCTCCAAAATAAATCCGCCGATCTGCGGGTTTCTACGCTGCCTTCTCTTTTCGGCGAAAAAGTTGTGATCAGAGTTTTGGGCACCATGTCCATCCCGGATTTGGAGTCCATGGGATTTTCCGATTGGCAATACTCGACGCTGGCGGATTGTCTCAGCCAACCCCAGGGCATGATTTTGTTGACGGGTCCTACGGGTTCGGGGAAGACGACAACGCTGTATTCGATGATCGCGAAACGCCGCTCCTCGGAAATCAACATTGTTACCGTCGAAGACCCGGTGGAATACCAGTTAGAGGGGATCAATCAGGTCCAGGTAAATACCCGCGCCGGCCTGACATTCGCCGGAACCTTGCGGTCCATCTTGCGGCAAGATCCCGACGTGATCCTGATCGGTGAAATCCGCGACTTGGAAACAGCCGAAATAGCCTTCCAGGCGGCAAACACGGGCCACCTTGTGCTGAGCACGCTGCACACCGATGATGCGTTCGGAGCCATCGTCCGTCTTCTGGACCTGGGCGTTGACCGGTCCTTGATCAGCACCTCCTTGAGTTTGATCGTGGCCCAGCGACTGGCGCGACGAGTCTGCCTGCAGTGCAGGGAAGCCTACGCGCCGGCGCCCGAAGTAATCCAAAAATTGCGTGTTGAAGACCCGGGGCAGGTCTTCTATCGAGGAAAAGGCTGCCAGGCGTGCCGCAAGGCCGGGTACACGGGGCGCTTGGGCATCTACGAAATGCTTCGCATAACCACCTCCATGAAGGAGCTCATTCGCCAGAAGGCCACCGAAAGCGCCCTACGACGAGCCGCAGCGGTAGCGGGTTCAAAAACGCTGCTGGAAGATGGCATTATCAAAGCGTGCCAAGGCGAGACAAACCCGGACGAGTTGTTCCGCGTCATCGAAATTGTGGCCGACGAATCATTTCCCTGTCCTAAATGCGGTTCCGTCGTCAATCGCGAGTTCAAGAGCTGTCCTTATTGCGCGTTTACTCTGAGGAAGACATGCCAAGCCTGCGGTCAGGATCTCAATCAGGAATGGGCCTTGTGTCCGTATTGCTCCACTGCCATGACCGTGGAAGCCGTCGTGGATGCGAACCCGAAACCGTCGGAGCCCGTCCAACACCTTTTACCCCCGTCCAGCACGCCGGTGAACGAGAGAAAGCCGCCCGCCGCACAGTTGCCTGCGCCAAAGCTTCCCAAGATTGTGATTGCCGACGACGATGAAAATATCCTCAAAGTGGTGGCGGCCGCTCTTCGGCAGTTGCCCATTGATGTGGAAGTCTTCACGGCGTCCGATGGAAATCAGGCTCTGCAAGTGATCGAGTCCATGGGCGCGGATTTGGCGATCCTCGATCTGAAAATGCCGGGAATGGACGGATTTGCGGTCTGTGACCAGTTGCGCAAAGACATTCGCACTGCGTTTCTGCCTATCCTGATGTTGACGGCGAATAGCGACCAGGAAAACCGAACGCAAGGTTATCTGGTTGGCACGGATGATTTCATGAGTAAGCCTTTTGCCATTCCCGAATTCCTGGCTCGCGTGACTCGACTGCTTCGCAGAACGTACGGAGTCTAATTTGGACGATTATTACGCCATTCTGGGGCTGGATCACGAAGCTTCGCCGGAGTCCATAAAACTCGCTTACCGGCGCCTGGCCCGCGAAAACCATCCCGATCACAACACCAACTCCACGGAAGCGGAGAAGAAGGCGCTCTCCGTGCGCATGGCGGAGCTGAATGGGGCTTATGCTGTCCTGTCGGATGCGACACGCAGGCGCGAATACGATGACCAGTTGCGAATCCTGAGCACCCTTACCGGGAGCACAGTTCATCGTCCGGCGAAACCGGGGAAAAAGACGTCGCCAAAGTCGGCTGCAAGCCACCGCGTCCAACCGTCGCACGATGCCGAGTTAACCCTGCTGCGCGAGTTCTCAAAACAACTTCGCACCCAACTCCAGTCCGATCACAAAGACTTCTCCTGGGAAGAAGTGGCACTGGAGGGATTTGAATGGGGACTGCAATGTGTTTCCTGGTCTTCCCATTTTTGCGTGGGGGCGCGCGCTTTTCCGGTTCTGGACCCGGCAGCGGCTAAGAAGTTCGCAAATTATTCAGAGGTCGTGATTACTCGATTCAATCGCTCCATCCGGAAAAGCCATTTCCTTTTCCTGCTTCCGTTCCAACAAATGATCCAATCGGAATCCGTGTCTGCCGAATTCAATCGATTGATTTCTTCGGAAAATCGGGAGCCGAAGGTGGACGTTCCCATCGGAGTGGTTCTTTTTGATTCCAAGCGGGGACGGACTCTGCGAGTCGGCGGCAAATCGCACGAGAAACGCTTCGAAGAACTGGTGCTTCACCTCGGCTCTGTCCTTGTGAACAGCTGATCAGGCGAATCTCAGGCTTCGCGGCGAACGGCCACGGGGAGACAAAATACAAAGCGAGAACCCTCACCGATTCGACTTTCCGCCCAGATTTTCCCCTTGTGTTCGGTTACCAGCGCATAGGTGATGGCTAAACCCAATCCTGTCCCTGCGCCTCGTTGCGGCAGTCCTGCCTGCTGAAACTTGCCGAATATTCTGCTCAGGTCCTTCTCCGCTATGCCGCAGCCCTGGTCGGAGACACTGCACCGAATCCACCCGTTGTCGGCGGAGAGACAAATTTCAACTTCCCCGTTGGCGGGAGAAAACTTGATCGCGTTGGATACCAGATTTGTAATCACTTGTTCAATGCGGTCCCTGTCGGCTTCCACGGGAGGAAGGCCATTCGGAAAATTTTGCTTCAATTTGATTCCGGCTTGGCCCGCCAGCGCATTCAAGCTGCGCAAAGAACGGTCCACTACTATCGCCAGGTCAATCCATTCGAGATTCAACTGAATTTGCCCCGCTTCAATCTTAGACAGGTCTAAAATATTGTTGATGAGCCGGATCATCCGATCGCACGCGGAGTGCGCAACTTCAAGAAGTTCCAGGGCCTCCGAGCTGACTTCTCCGGCGCAGCCCCCGAGGATCAAGTCAACCGAGCCCTTGATCGAAGTCATCGGCGTGCGCAGCTCGTGGGATGCGACGGAGATAAACTCCGATTTCATCTGATCAATCGTCTTCTCCCAACTCAAATCGTGATAGGCGAATAGTCGGCCAGTCAACTGCCCCGCCTGGTCATATAGGGGCGAGCTATCTTCGCGCAAATGCACGATCCGGTTGCCGTCGCTCCACTCGATTTCCCTATACTCGGACTTTGGGCCATCCCGCCGAGGATCGAGGCGGTATAAGGCAGAACGTTTTGCGGAGATGCGCGGGTTTGCCCGGCCAAACAGTCCCGCTGCTGGTTTTCCAAGCCAGGCGTCTCGATCTATGCCCAGGCGGCGGCACAGAGCGGCGCTCACAAAAAGGACGCGACTATCCAGATCAACGGCCAGAATTCCCGAAGTCAGCGAATCGAGGATGCTGGTGGATGACGAATCGTTCATGGATTCCCGCGCGCGGCTCCCTTCGCCAGGAGTGCCAGGATTTGTTCATGCAGGGTCAACGGATCGAATGGCTTGCTCAAGTAGCCCAGCGCTCCCGACTTCATCCCAATTTCCGCTTCTTGCGCCTGTACCTTCGCGGTCAGGAAGATCACAGGAATGGATTTCGTTTCCGGATTCGCTTTCAACAGGACACAAGTCTGATAGCCGTCCAGATGGGGCATGGAAACATCGAGCAAGATCAGGTCGGGTCTCACGCGATTCACGGCGGCCAGGCACTCCCGGCCGTCGCCGGTGAGAACCACGTCATTCACTCCCCCGTGCCTCAAACTCATGCGTATCACCTTCTGAATGTCCGGGTCATCTTCCACAACCAGGACCTTTTGAACTGTTGGTGATGGGAGGGAATTCATCTGGAATCTCATCGCCTGCTGAGGGCAGTTTGACAAAATGCCGCCTGCTCGCTGGCCTCTTTCAAACCCAGGCGGGCGGCCTCCTCAAAATAGGGAAGTGCCTCTTCATATCGTTGAAACGCATTCATAAGTGTCATTCCCCGCAAAAACCAGGCCCGGTCCAGTTGAGGGTTGATCTGCGCGGCCTTGCTGTAGGCGTCCAGCGCCGCATCGTTTTTTCCCAGCGCATTGAGCGCCATGCCCTTGTTCATCCAGGTGAGGTCCAGCCTGGAATTCAATGCAAGCGCTCGTTCGTAGCACTCCAGGGCCTCTGCCGGGCGACGGAGCGTATAGAGAATGTTTCCCTTGTTCGTCCAGGCGTTTTCGTCTCTCGGGTTTAGCCGCAGAGCGCGTTCATTGCAAGCCAAAGCCTCCTCTGTCTTGCCCAACGTTCTTAGAATCACTCCTTTGTTAACCCAGGCATTGGGATAACGCGGATTAATGGCCAGAGCGCGGTCATAACAAGCAATGGCTTCGGCAGTTTTTCCCATCGTTTTCAATGCCACGCCTTTATTGGACCAGGTCTTCTCCGAATTTGGATCCAGTACGATGGCACGCTCATAGCAGGTGAGGGCATCCTGCGGTTGGCCGGACCCAAACAGCGCCACGCCTTTATTGAACCAGGGAGAAGCAAACTTAGGATTCAATCGAATGGCGGAATCGTAACAAGCGATGGATTCCCTGCGCATGCCCAGGTTGTCCAGGCTGGATCCCTTGTTGTTCCATTGAATCGAAGTCAGAACAGCTCCCTGGGCCGCTTCCGGAGGTGGGGCGCCCACCATTTTTTGATAAATGGCGCTCAACCGCTCCCGAATCTGTTTGAAATCCGACATGCGGTTGCGCGGGTCTTTCTCCAGGCAGGTCTGAATCAACTGAGCAAGTTGCGGCTCGCCGCAAGCCAAAAGAGGTGGGCGCTGCGTCATATGCATTTGTTCGAGGTCTTTCCAGTTATCTCCCTTGAACGGGAGGTCGCCCGAAACCATTTGAAACAGCATTACCCCGAAGGAATAAATGTCTGCCCTCAGGTCAACGTGTCTCGCATTCCTGAATTGTTCTGGCGCCATGTGCGTGCAAGTTCCCATGGTCGTCATGGACAGGTCAAAATCTTGAGTCCGTACATTCGATGGATCCGCTGCGAAGTCATCTTCCAGCAGTTTCGCCAGTCCGAAGTCCGTCACCTTCAGAACGCCATCTGTGGTGATCAGGCAATTGCGCGGCTTGATGTCCCGGTGCGCCCGAATTCCCTTTTTTAATGCGTGAATCATTCCATCGCAAAACTGAACCGCGAACAGCAGCACCTGGGAGAGATCTTCTGTCAATCGAGGTGTGCCAATCCAGGATGCCAGATCTCCGCCGCTCACATATTCCAGGAACAGGAAAGGCTTGTTCTCGATCTTCTCGACCATCCGGGCCTCGGCAATGTTCGGGTGAATATCCAATTTGACCCAGGCCTGGGCCTCGCGCTCGAAACGCGCGGCAATGAGAGGACTGCGGGCGAAGATCTCGTCACGAAACGTCTTGGCCGCGAAGGACTCCCGAAATGCATGGTCATAGACGATGTAGACTACGCCCGCTCCGCCTCCGAGAATGTTAAAGATCTCCCAGCGGCCTTCAATTTGATCCCCGATTTGCCATGTGGTGGGCATGAACCGTATTGGTGGCGGGGAATCACTAACAATTCCCCGCGATCCTGGAGATTGGCCCCTTAGGGCTTGCTATCGGAAACTTTGCTCCCGCGGTCAAAGAGACACAATCATGGCCGGACAATGAATTATCTTATCGCACGCAAACATTTGTAGAAATCCGTTCAGCCGAACCTGTTTCCGATTGATATATATGCCCGGTAACTAAATCTGGGATCGGCAGGCTCATAGATTTCAATCCCTATGCAAGTCCTTGGCTTTCTATGACCTCTGGAAAGCTACGATTCGCATGGTACGACCTGTCCACCAAATAGGGACTTGTGTACCATTGTTCGTGGCTTTCTTGCCCAATAAAGTGCCATGAGAGCGGGGGTTCCCTTGGATCCATTGACACGACCACAAAGCTTCGAGGAAATCGTCAATGCCAACCTTTCGGCGGAAGATCGCCGAACGCACGATCGCCTCACCTTGATGAAAACAATACACATCTCCTGCATGGAACCGGAAATCACAGAAGAGACCGCAACCGTCGTGGACATCTCTCGCGAGGGCCTATACTTTACAGTTCGTTGCCGCCACTATCGCATTGGGATGGAGGTGCGGGTAACCATCCCCAGCCTAAAGTTCGAAGGCGTCTGCAGGGTAGTACGGATCGAGGAACTGCCTAGCGGATGTCTGGGAATCGGCAGTCTCATTTTGGGCTGGTAAGGGGGCATCCAATCGTCCTGAAAGCCTTTGTCCTGAAATTACCTTTAAGTTTGTTCATTATAGGCAAGTTTGCCCACTTGTTCGCAGGCAGAAACCGGGAAGCGAACGACGTCTAGAATACGAGGGCCGCTAGCGCGCCACTGGATGGCTTTCTGCGCGGCATTGTTCCAGCATTTGCAATGCTTCCGAGGACACTGTGAGGGCAACTTCCGCGGGGCGTGCCAGGAAATAACCTTGCGCGATGTCCGCGCCGATTTCGACGCAAAACCTCAAGTCATCTTCGGTTTCCACGCCCTCGGCAACCACACGAATATTCAGTTTGTGGGCCGCTTCGGTGACTGCTTTTAGAAGCACGGAGCGAAGGTAGTCCCCATAAGCGCCGTGCACCAATCTCTGATCGAGCTTGACATAATCGGGCTTAAGTTCCGCCAGACGGAGAATTGAGGAATAACCGCTGCCTAAATCGTCCAACGCCACTTTCGCACCCTCCGCTCGATACTCTTGCATCACTCGCTTGAGAAAATCGAAGTCGTTGACTTTCTCTGCTTCGGTCACCTCGAAAACCAACTGCGAGATGTCCACACCCATCTCCTGACACATGGCCTTGGTCTTCTTGACGTCAAATTCCGAATTGTGCATCGAGCTCGGGGTGAAATTCAGGAACAAGGCCACGCCTTTTTTCATCAGGTTGCGACCCTGCTTGAGCGCCGCGCGCCACGCAGCAATGTCAAGTTCATGCGACATTCCAAGTATTCGAGCTGTAGAGAGCATCCCCTCAGCCCCGACTTCCACGCCCTCCCGGTCGCCACGGACCAGACACTCACAGGCCACGCAACCGCTGGTCGCCACGGAAATGAGCGGTTGAAACACGACGGAGACGCAATCCGTTGCAAGCAGCTTCACAAACCATCGCGTGTTCATGCGGGCGATGACCTGGTCCAGATCCTCCAAATTGAGAAAAGCCCGAGCCAATTCCTCGGCGGAAGGCTTACGCGATTCAAATAAGGCCCCTCGAACATCCGTGCATTCCACGGTGCTCAGCACTTCCCGCCACTGCCTGACGACCAGGCCGAGAATCTTCGTCTCGCCGGCCACCAGGATCGTGTTTGCGAGTGGCTCCGAGGAACTCAGCTCATACAGGTGCAGGATCCCTTTTAGTTTCCCGGATGTAATCCAGTTAGGGCAGTAAAGCAGGACCGCTTCCGGTTTCTGCTCGTAGCCTCGCTCCTTGCGCCATACTATGGTGTCCAGGTCTTTCATAAGGTCCATCTTACTAAAGTCTTACTGCGAACAGGGGTCAGCGGTGTGAGAGAGTTACCCCTGGCAAGCCACGATAGGATCGTTAAAAAAACTCAATGACAGCGAATTCAATTTGGATCCCCGCGGGTCGTACCGCCCCGCGATTGGAACGAGGAAATATTTGCCAGTGTTGCCGTTCCTGTGGATTCTTTCACTCGACGTATTACAAAAACTCGGGCAGGTCACGCGGCTTTGATGATGTTTTATTAGACGGGTTCATGTTCATCCCTCAAGAAAACGCCGCTCTGGGATGCGGCGGGTGGCCGATAGCGCCTTTTCACAACTGCTTTGAGCTCTTTTGTGATTCGCTGGAATGCGTGACTCGCCCGCCGCGGGCGCGGACAGAAATCAAAAGCGGCTCGAGTTGATCTCTAAATACCTGGGACGTCAGCCAGGCTGTGTCGACCAGCCGGAGATCGTCAATGCCTCGCAATTCCATTTCGAGACGTTCAAACAGTTCCTGCGTGGAGTTGTCCAGCTGCGAGTCGCAGAACTTCATGTAAAGCCGCTCGCAAGAAAGTTCGACCGAGCGACTCCTTCGATTAATTCCGAGCAAGAGCAAGTCGCGTCGATTCAAGATTCGCACCAGGATGAAAGAAGTTGGCTGTCTTTATGCACGCGTCGCGAGCGCCAGCACGGTGCGCCGGACGAGCGCTTTCGTCATTGGCAGTTTGTAGGCATTCCTGGAGAGCTTCTGAGCTCCCACGATCGCTGCATCGCCAGCCCTGGCCGCGAGTTCCGGAGTAATGCGCCGGCCGGTGAGCAGACGCTCGACGTTCGGCAGACGCCACGGAATCGGCGCGACACCGCCCAACACGAGTCGCGCTCTCTGGCAGATTTCCTTGTCCATGTCGAGCACCACAGCCGCGCTGACAATAGCGTGCGTCCATGCTTCACGGTCGAGCACCTTGTTATAGGTGCTCCGCCTGCCGGCATGCGTGGGCGCCAATTGCACGCCAGCGAGCACTTCATCGGCGGCCAGGACATTTTCTTTTGTGGCGTCCTTCTGAGGCAAAATGAAGAAGTCAGCCGCCGGCACTACACGTTCGCCCGAAGGTCCAACGATCCTGAACCTCGCGTCGAGCGCAACCAGCGCAGGAGCAGTGTCCGACGGGTTGACGATGTAGCTGGGCCCGCCTCCAAAAATCGCGTGGAACCGGTTATCGCCCACGATGGAAAAACAAGTGTCGCCGCCATTTTTGAGGCACGGAAAACCATTACGGAAATACCAGCACCACGGGCGCTGGCAAACGTTGCCGGCCAAGGTGCCAACATTACGAATTTGCGGCGTCGCTACCGTTTCGGCCGCTTCGGCCAGCACCGAGTACTGGCTTCGGATTAAAGGATGGCGGCCAAGAGTATCGAGTGTGATGAGACCGCCGATGTTTACGCCGGCCGCCGTCGGCGACACCTGGTCCATTCCCTTGATCGTTTTCAGGTTAACCAGCACGTCCGGCCTAACAATAAATTCTTTCACCATTCCCAGAAGATCGCTGCCGCCGCCGACCAGTGACGGCGTCAGCCCATCTTTTCGCGCCTGCTGCGCGAAGGAAACTGCCTGCTCCAGAGTCTGCGGGTTCTTGTTGGCGAAGGTTTTCATGCCATTGCCCCCAGAATTTTGTCGCGCGTAATCGGCAAATCCTTGATGCGCCGGCCAATGGAATTGAAGACGGCGTTGCCGACGGCAGCAACGGCGTGAACGATCCCAGCTTCGCCGATGCACTTGGCGCCAAAGGGGCCATATCCGTCGTCGCTCTCGACGAAGATCACCTCAATCTCGGGCGCATCGAGGTGGGTCATAATCCGCGCGCCGTAATAACCGGCGGTAAGAGGCTGTCCACTACTCCGGTCGTAGATCAGATCCTCGTGCAGTGCCATGCCGATGCCCTGCGTCGCTCCTCCTTTGACCTGGCTGGTTGCTGTCAATGGATTCATGATACGACCGGAATCATGCACGGCCACGTATTTGAGTACGCGCACGCGCCCGAGTTCCGTGTCTACTTCCACTTCCACAAAGTGCGCACCAAACGCTTTGCGGACCTTCCCCTCTGACTTCGGATTCGGCGAAGCGGAAGCGATCAGCGCGTTCTCGCCCTTCGGCAATCCTTTCTCCGCAATCTGGCGCTTGAGATCACGTGCAGCCTCGATGACGGCATACCCGGTCATGTCCGTGGTGCGGCTGCCTGATTCGCCCACCGAGAACGGGCAACGGTCGGTGTCACCCCACACGAGGTCCACATCCGAAAGCGGAACATCCAGCGCCTCGGCCGCGATCATACTCATCGTGGTTTTAGCGCCGGCTCCTATATCGGTAACCCCGACGAACACGGTATACCTTCCATTGGAATCGAGCCGAATCACCGCGCTGCTCTGACCCAGAGGCGACCGAATGGTCATGAAGGACATGCCAGCGCCGCGTTTGATCGCTCCTGCCTCCGCCCCCGGCGCATGCCAGCGCTTTTTCCATTCGAAGGCTTCTGCTCCGCGGCGGATACACTCCTCAAGTGTGTAATTCGAGTAGGGCACCTCGTCATTCGACTTTCGCGTCATGTTCTTCAGAACGAACTCGACCGGATCCATTTTCATTTTGTAGGCGACGTCGTCCATCATCGACTGGATGCCGAAGAAGCCTTGAGGAAATTCCGGCGCCCGGTAATTTCCGGAAACCGCCCGGTTGGTATACATGGGATAAACGGTGCTCTCAACATTGGGGCACTGGTAAAGCTCGACCCCAGCGATACCCCCGGAATTCTTGCGGTACGGCCCCATGCCGCTATAAGCGCGCAACTGAAGCGCCTGGAGCGTGCCGTCGTTGCTGACGCCAACTTTGTAGTACTGCGTCGTCGGCCAGCGGCCGTGCACACCAATAAAATCTTCCTTGCGCGAAAGCTCCAGCTTCACCGGCGCGCCAGTTTCCTTAGCCAGCATTGCGGTAATGAGATCGGCGTCCTGATTCTGGTTCTTGTTGCCGAATCCGCCGCCCATGTATTTGCAGATGACGCGCACTTTCTCGTCGGGAATCCCCAAATCTCTGGCCATGTCATGGCGGCAATTCGAGGTGCCCTGGGTCGGGGTATACAGAGTCAGCTTGTCCCCTTCCCAGCTGGCGACGCAAACACGCGGCTCCATCTGCGCGTTGTGTACGTAGGTTGTGGTGTAGCGATCCTCGAAGACGTGGTCTGCTGTGCGGAAGGCTTCCTCGACGTCTCCGCGGCGGTAAACCTCCGGTTTGGGCTCGTTCTTGGCATCGAGCGAGATATTACCCTCCGGCCAGATCTTGACGCTTTCCGGGCGCAGGGCTTCTTCCTGATCGAGCACGAAAGGAAGAGCGTCGTATTCCACGGTGATGAGTCGTACAGCCTCTTCCGCGATATGCCGATTGGTCGCGGCTACCGCTGCTACAGGTTCCCCGTAAAAGCGCACCGGGTTGTTGAAGACATAGCGTTTATGGCGCGTGATTTTCTTGATTTCGTCAACGTATTGTCTCCCGCCGGAGACTGAGCCCGCACCCCAAACGACAGTGCAGTTCTCGTGCGTCAGGACCAACTTGACGCCAGGAAGCGCCTGGGCCTTGGAGACATCAATCTTGCGAATTTGAGCGTGAGCATGAGGGCTGCGCAGTATTCGCGCATAAAGCATCCCGGTGAGGTGGACGTCGCCGCTGTAGGTAGCCTTCCCCGTGACGCGTTCTACAGCGTCAATGCGTGGGGTGGAGTGGCCGACCGTCTTGAGTGAAGCCAGAGTGGGCAGCCGGCTCATCGCGCACCTCCCGCACCAGTAGTGGAAACCGCTGTATTTCGCCGGCCCTTTGTGGCGGGGACTTCCGCACTCGACTTGGTCGCGGCTGGCGAGCGGCCCGAATTACTTTTAGACGCCGTAGCGTTCATTGTGGTGGCCGCTGCCAACACAGCTTCCACGTAGCGGTTGTAGTTGGAGCAGCGGCAAATGTTGCCGGTCATGGCCGCCTGGACCTCGTGCGGTGTCGGATGAGGATTGTGCGAGAGCAATCCTTTGGCGCTCATGAGCTGCCCGGATGTGCAAAAGCCGCACTGAGGGCCGTCATGTTCTACGAACGCTTGCTGCAGCGGATCGAGCTGCTCACCGTGGGCAAGGCCTTCGACTGTCTGGACTTCTCGCCCATCGGCCCAGACCGCCAGATTGCTGCAGGAGTAGACGGGCTTGCCGTCCAGCAACACTGTGCAGGCTCCGCATTCGCCGCGGTCGCAACCGATCTTCGTGCCCGTCAGGCCGATATGATCGCGCAGCAGTTCGGCGAGAGTCCAACGATCTTCCACGTTTAGTTGATGCTCGGTGCCATTCACCACGAGTCGAATCGCTGTGCTGGGCACACCGGATGCCCCATCATCGGTCATTGGCGGGTTCGCGGCGGACAGATCCACCTTGAGCGCGGGCCCCGCGCTTGCCACGGCAAGAACTGCGCCGGTGCCTTCGAGAAATTGCCTGCGGGAAATATCACGCTTGCGTTTGCTCATAGTACCTTCCCAGGAATGTAGGGCGGAATCTCCTTAATAATATGCATAATCTACCGCACAACAGCGGGCGAGGGAATAACTATATCTATGAGTTTCGCTAAATCACCTCGATGAATCGTGCAAATTACTTCGGTAGTGCTGCACTTACTGAGCTACTAGAGCAATTGCAACAAATTACGACTTCTGTTGCGGGCAAATGTTTACTGTTCACGATGGGCGAGTTGAAGACGGCCATTGATTTCGATGCCGGGCGAGAATAGGGAAGAGAAAGCGACAAGGAAATATGTCAGGAAAGAGTCAGAGCTTGGTCTTGCGAATTTTCAGCTGCCCCAAGAAAGACGCACCACTCAAAAATCTGACTGGAGTATTGCGCACTTAGCCGGTCAAGCTGTACATTGTCGGTCATCCCAGAAGTCAATCAGAAATTCCTGCAAAAGATCGAGATGCCGCGCTAGTGGAGGCCGAAATGATGAAGAGCAAGAGCAGCCGTATTCTTGGAATGCTTGCGTTGTCCCTGGCGTTTTGTCTTACGTGGCTGGTCGCTACGGAAAGCCGCGGAGGTGCGGCGGCGGGTGCAGCCGATTACATTGAAGGCGTTGTCACAAGCGAGAAAGGTCCCGAAGCGGGTGTGTGGGTGATCGCCGAAACAACAGACCTGCCGACGAAATATGCCAAGGTCGTGGTAACCGACGATCAGGGCCGCTACGCGCTGCCCGAGCTACCAACGGCAAATTACCAAGTGTTTGTGAGAGGCTACGGGCTGGTGGATTCGGCGCGCGTGCCGTCGAAGCCCGGCCAACACCTCGAACTAAAGGCCGTGGTGGCGCCCGACGGGCGGGCGGCCGCGCAGATTTATCCGGCCAATTACTGGTTGAGCCTGGTGAAAATTCCAAGCGGCAAGCTAACGCCCGTTGAGGTGGCCGGCAGAGTAAAGCTCTGCATGAATTGTCATCAGCTTGGGGACAAAGCCACGCGCGAGATTCCCGCCACGACGAAGGACTTTGGTCCCTTCAAAAATAGTACAGAAGCCTGGGAGCGCCGGACCAAGTCGGGCCCTGTGGGCGCAAACATGGCCGCCTCCTATGTTTCGATGGGGGAGCAGCATTCCCTATTCGCTGATTGGACCGATCGCATTGCCGCGGGCGAGTACCCGAAGGAAGCCCCTCCGCGCCCGAGCGGCGTCGAGCGCAACATTGTTCTTACCCTGTGGGACTGGGGCACAGCGACAAATTACATGCACGATGAAGCAGCCAGCGATTTGCGGAATCCGATGGTCAACCCGAATGGGCCGGTGTTCGGAGTCATGACCAGCGGCAATTCCCTGGTGTGGCTCGACCCGATCAAAAATGTGGCCTCCGAAACAAAAATCCCATCGCAGGCGGTGCCGCTCGGGTCCATGGAGATGCCTTCTCCGTATTGGGGCGATGAGAACATTTGGCTGGCGGCCGCGCAACCGCGCAGCGCGGCGGTGGACCAGGTGGGGCGTGTCTGGTTCGCAAGCAGAGACCGGGGCGGAGACACCGCTTCCGACGGAGGAAAACAGCCCGATTTTTGCAAGGCAGGATCGAGCAATAAGTTTGCCCAGTACTTTCCCATGGCGCGTTCCACGAAAGAAGTTGCGGTGTACGATCCGGAGAAGAAAGAGTTTTCCGAGATCGACACGTGCTTTACGACGGACCACAACGAGTTCGGCGCCGATGGCAGCTTGTTCTTCGGACAGAATGGTTCTGTGGGGTGGGTCAATACGGCGGTGTGGGACAAAACCCACAATGACGAAGCCTCGCAAGGTTGGATCCCCGGCGTGCTGGACACCAACGGTGACGGCAAGATCACCAAGCCGTGGACCGAGCCGAACGAGCCAATCGATCCTACGAAGGACCACCGCATCACTTTCGGTTGCTACTCGATTTCTGTCAGCCCGGTAGACGGCAGTGTGTGGTGCTCGGGGATTGGCCTGAAAGAAAACACGCTGGTGCGCCTGGAGCGGGGCTCAAATCCTCCTGAAACGAGTAAGGCGGAAGTCTATACGCCACCACAAAAGGACCCGCCGTTATTTAGCGCGGGGGGCGTTTCCGTGGATAGCAATGGTGTGGTTTGGCAGAACTGGCGCGCGACCGACTATATAACCTCCTTCGATCGCCGCAAGTGCAAGGTACTGAATGGGCCGACCGCTACAGGCCAGCATTGTCCGGAGGGCTGGACGATCCACCATAAGCCCGGCCCGACCTTTCAAGGCGTGTCAGGAATCAATTCCGATCTGAACTACCTGATCTTCGTTGACCGCCAAGGTGTTTTGGGCCTTGGAAACGATGTGCCGATGACGGGGGCTGTCAATTCCGACGCGATGGTTGCGCTGGTTCCAAAAACCGGTCAATTTGTGACCATCCGCATTCCCTATCCATTGGGGTATTACACGCGGTCAATGCAAGGGCGGATCGACAACCCCAAGACCGGGTGGAAAGGCCGCGGCTTCTGGACAAGTTACAACCCAAATACGCCGTGGCACATGGAAGGCGGCAAAGGCACCAAGGACAAGGTTGTCAAGGTCCAGATGCGTCCCGATCCCCTGGCGAGGTAAGAGCATCGGATCGCCAAGTTTTGAACGCTCCGTCTCGCTTAGAACCGGTTGGTGCAAGACAGGTCCCCGCACGGCGAAGAGCGGTGTGATCGCTGCCCACTGATGAATCTCGGAAGGAGTTTCAGAATGCGGAATCGCCTCTTTAGCACGATTGTCTTCCTAATCACATTTTCCACAACGGCGAATCGGCCCGTCTTCGCCCAGGCGCCGGCCACAGTCGCGCCGATGCATTTCCATCACGTCCACCTGAATTCCGCAAACCCAAAGGCTGCGGCCGAGTACTACTTAAAACCATTTCCAATGTCGACTACCAAGACAACTTTCAATGGATACGAGGCAGTCAAAACAGGCAACGTCTATCTGCTTTTTACGAAGGTCAACACACCGCCTCTGACGGAGCTCAATGGGCCTCAATCCTCGGTGTGGCATTTCGGGTGGAACACTCCGGATTCGCGCAAATACAATGAAGAGTTCCATGCAAAGGGCCTGAAAATCGCACAGATGTGGGACGCCGCCGACGGCAAGCTCGTGGACATGTCCAGCGATACCTTGCCAGGTCTGCCAACGCAGGAGCAGATCCTCGAAATGCGAGCCAAAGGCGTTCAGCCGACCAGGCAGGGGGGCTTCGGGTATCTGCGAGGCCCGGACGACGCGATGATTGAGAACGCTCAAAGCGGCACGGTGGAACGCTTCAACCACGTTCACATGTACCATGAGCACCCGATTTGCGCGATCCGATGGTATGTCACCCACCTTGGTGCGACCCATCCGCAGGGTACCGGCGGCGCGCCCGTGACAATGGACGGCGGGGACTGCAAACAGCTGTACAGTCCGCCGACATGGCCTTCGTTCGCAAAGTCTCCTGGCTTTGTTCGCGAGCCGTCCGGGAGCGTCCTTTTTGACGACATTAATATTTTGATCCGGCCGTGGCCCGGTGGCGGCCTGGTCAGCCCGCGCGGGCATATCGTCGATCACTGGGCTCTCAGCGTTTCGGATCTGGATTCGACTGTGGCCCGGTTGAAGGGCGAGGGTATCAAGTTCCTGGAAGAGATTCACGCTTGGGGGAATACACGGGCGGCCATGATTGAGGGACCCGATCGAGTTGCGATTGAGATCGTCGAAGTGAAATGATCCTGCGAATTCGTTAAGGAGAAACACATGAAAAACAAGGCCCTGCAAATCCTGGCATTGTTCATTGCGGCGTATCCGGCAGTTGCTTTGGCTCAAGCACCGAAGGATGGCGTGTACATCAGCGACGAAGACGTCAAGGCCGTGTTGAAGCACTCGGCCGATACCAAGCGCGCCATCCCGGATAATACTCTCCGGGTGATTGACATGGATAAGTACCAACTCGGGGTCGCTGTGATCCACCGCGGAGCCATGGCGGGTGGTGGCAATGCCGGAGCCGGCGCGACGGCGGCAAACCCCGCGCCGGCATGCGGCGAGCAACGTCCCGGAGCGACAGGTCCCACCGGCATCTTCCACGATGATACGGCCGAAAGCTACGTCGTCATATCAGGTAGCGCGACCCTGATCACCGGGGGCAGCGTCGTCAACGGGAGGCGATCAGCACCAGACGCCGAAGTGACAACAATTCTGAACGGCCCATCTTGCAGCGGAACAATGGTGGGATACACGAGCCATCAAATCAAGACGGGCGACATTATCGTTATCCCGGAGGGCGTGCCGCATGGATTTTCGGCCATCCCCGACCACGTCACGTACCTGAGCATACGGCCGGATCTGAAAAAGGTCCTGCAGCACGGGTATGTGAACCCTGTACTAAAGAAGTAAAGTTGGGCAAGCGCGAAGGGAAGCACTCCGCACGCGTGAGCGGCAGTAATCTTGTGCTGAAATGGTTTAATGAATTGAATCGCCGCGTACCAACCGGGATGAAAGGAATCCGGCGCGGCCGGCAATAGCAACTCCCTTTTAAGCCAGTTCCCGAGATGCGGGGTCTAACGGCGGAGGTTGTGAATTCGAAAGGGAAGTTTTATGGAACGGGCAGTCAAATTCTGCGAAGGAAATTCGCACACATCTTCATTTGCGGTGGCCGGCTCGACGGCCTCTTAAACTTACTTTTCTTAATCGCAAGGGTTTCTAAGGCTCTTCGCCCTTCGGCGGGGCATTCGGATTGACAGTGGTGCGGCCTCCGCCAGTCGGCGGCGTCCAACCATCGTTTGATGGGCCGTTCTGGAAAAATATGGAATCCTTGCTATAAGGGCCCTTCGCGTACATGGCATTGGCCTGACCGAAGATCTTGCCCGCCCTCAGGGTGTCGTCGTGAACTTTCTGGACCAACTGATGGTACCGGTCATCGGTCTGCGCGAAGCCCGAAAACGAGCTGAGGTCGTTGTTCCCAATGATAATGACATCCACGCCGGGCACGGATGCGATGTCAAAGGCATTTGCAACCCCAGTGGGCGTCTCGATCATGATCACCACCAGCATGTTGTCGTTGATGGTTTGGCGGTAGTTGACTCCGTTGATGCCCCAAAGGCTCGCGGCTTGCCCGGCGCCCTGGCTGCGTCGCCCAGCCGGAGGATAGTGCGACCACTTCGCCGCTTCCCGTGCTCTGTCCACATCGTCGACCGTGGGAACAATGACGCCGAGCGCGCCGATGTCAGTTGTATGCTGGATGTGCCATTCCTGGGCGTCCGGCAACCGAATCATCGGAGTGGCGCCGGCGTGCGGACATGCTGCGATCATTTTTTCGATATCCTTGAACTCCAGTGTGCTGTGTTGCATTTCAAACCAAGTGAAGTCGTAATGCTTCGCCTTTTCGCAATAGCCATCCGGGTCGAATGTCGTCTGGGTGAAGCTGAAAACTTGCTTGCCTTCGAGGAGCTTTTGTTTCGCTGTGTTATAAAGCGGGGCCTTTGACGCGCCCGCGTTCTGCACTGGTTGTTGCGCCAACGTCAGCGCGCTCGATAGCCCGACGGCACAAAACAAATAAACGAGCAGCTTCGGGAATGGAAATCTCATGGATTTGCCGCCTTTCAATTTTCTGCCGATTTGCTCCCAAGGCCGACCAACTATATACCACGCGGACTTATTGGAATGTAGGCCGAATCAAGCGCGGGACAAAAGGCGCCATCCCGATAAGATCGCTACCCGGGCTGCCTGCTAGTTAGCGCTGGGGCGTAACCGTTTCCGCTTCCTTCCGGTAGGTTCCAAACTTTTGTGCAATCGGCTTCAGTGTTGGATAAAACTGGACGAAGGTGTTTTCCACAGCCGCATGGTCATTGTGGCATTGCCAGCATTGTTGTTTCGGCTTGGCCTCAGCCGTTTTTGCATCTTCTGAAAATCCGAAGTAAGCCCACTTTTCCGCAAACCTGCTCTCGTCCTTAACTTCAAAGGCCAATCCCGCGAGGTTGGTCTGGAAATGGCCTGTTTTATTGATCGAGCCTTTGCTCTCGGCCGCGCGATCCTCCAAAGCAAACATTGTTTTATCGGGCCACTTGCCGGTGGAGAGGAATTGCCGGTAAGCCCATTGCGGGACGAATACGTTTGTGAATCTTTCCGGCTCGGCCGCCGTCGGGTTGTAGTTCATTCCAAGGCCGGAGGAGAGATAGACCCACTCGCGATAATTTTCGGGTCGCATCAGGTTGTTGCCTGCGTATTGTGGCTTCGACATGTCTTGACCTGAAGCCCCCATTGAATTTCCGATCACTACGGAGCACAGGATGGCTGCAGCCGCTATGAATCTTCTATTCATACCTACTTCTCCGACAGAAATTCCAATTTGATGTGCTCGCTTCGCGCATCGTACGCTTCTCCTTTCCGAGAAACAATGAATTTGGCCCATGAGCAGGGTTCAATTGGATAGACCCTGAGCATCGGAGTTGTCGCTATGCGGGAATTCGCCGGTAAATGCACGCAGGCCAGTGACAAAACAGTTCTGTGTAGCCGAAGGTTAAGTATTGCGGAGGCGGAGCAGAAGTTCAGGGGCTCGAGCCAAAGGTTCGAGCCCCGTCGGCAAAGTGAGTGCTACTTGAAAGTGATCTTCTCCACATTCCATTCGGAACAGGAACCTCTAATGATGACGTTGTCGGACACGGCGTGGATCTCGTGGATTATGCAACCCGTCTGGCCCTGGCCCAGGCCGGTCTGCGCCCAACCGAGCAGCTTTCCTTCGTGATCCAGCCGGTAGATTTTGCCTGTCCCATCGCCGCTGTAGATGTACTTGGGCGTGACTTGGACGCTCCAAGGCGCGCCTACGCCGCCGATTGATTTCTTGAAGTTAAGATCGTAGTCATAAACCTGGATGCGGAAGTTGCCGCGGTCGGCGACATAGACGTTGCCCTGCGCGTCCGCAG
Organism: uncultured Acidobacteriota bacterium; assembly: GCA_963813185.1. Classification (GTDB taxonomy): domain Bacteria; phylum Acidobacteriota; class Terriglobia; order Acidiferrales; family UBA7541; genus Palsa-360. The sequence goes on along the minus strand of CAWEYA010000008.1, from coordinate 710,700 downwards.
CGATGCCATGCGGCGTGCTGAACTGATTGTCGCCGGAACCATGAGTTCCTACCGTCTTCACCCAAGTGCCGTCCTTCGCTATCTTGACGACACGCGAGTTGCCATAGCCATCGCTCACGTACATATTGTCCTGCGGATCCCAGGCGACGTCGGTTTCCCGGTTGAATGTTCCCATCGTTCCGACCGGATAGCGCTCGCTCACCTTTTCACCGCGTTCCAAGTAGCGCTCCAGATAATCGATCGCCTCGGGTTTTCGACCGAGCACCATTTTGACGTTGGCATTCGGGTCGAACTTGACGATCATTCCGGAGCCCTCATCGACCATCCACACGTTGTCGTCCTTATCGACGCGGACGGAGTGCGCGAACGACGCGGCGTAGTTATCCGGCCCCCACAGTTTGACGAACTTCTGATTTTGGTCGAACTCGAACAGTTCAGCGGCCGTCCCGCCCCGCGAACTTCCGCCCTTGCCAGTGCGCGAGTATACAAACAGGTGGCCTTTTGAATTCATGGAAACCCCTTCCGTTTCGCCGATCGTATGATCAGGGATGACGAGGGGGAGAACTTCTTCGGTGATCTGTAACTTCGGAGTGTCAGCCTCAAGGGCAAGTTGCTTCGCGATGGCGGCCTGCCTCTCCGGGCTGGGAGGGCCGAACTGGGCATGGATCTGCAGCGTTCCCATGACCATCAAAACACTAAGTACGAACAAAGAAAACAGTGTCGAGGAACGTTTCATGTAATGAATCTCCTCTCGGAACTGGACATCCAACCGGGACATGCCCGGACGGTTTTGACCTAGATTGCCACATTTTCCACTCGAAGCGCGCTATGCTACACCTAAACACGTGTCTCGCTGCGGATATTTGTGAGACAAACTTCTTTTGGGGACTTGGCTCCGTAATGATCTCTGAATCTCCCAGGGAAGAGCCGGACGGCGGTATACTCTGCTGGCCGACAATTAAGGGAAGCCCATGGCTCTCGTTCCCGGCACATTTCCAGGACATTCCGAAACGTGGAAGGGGATCATGAAATTTTTAGCGCATATTGCGGTCCTGGGCATGCTTGCGAGTGTGATTAGTCTGGCGCAAACCAAGCCGGCGGACACAAATGCCGGTTCTTCACCCGCGAAATTGGAACGAATGCCGGAATCATTGGAACTGCGCTACGCGTTGAGCGCTCTGCCCCCACATTTGAGGGATGGCGCAACGACTTTCATATTGGACCCGGCCAAAGGATACGTTCCGAACAAAAAAGGAACGAACGGGATGACCTGCATCGTCGTGCGGAGCGATTGGCAGTATACGGTACGGCCGTTTCGGGACGATATTTATTGGCCGGTTTGTTACGACGCTGAAGGCTCGAAGACACTTTTGCAAGATTATTTTTACGCCGCCGAATTGAGGGCCCAAGGGGTGGAAGCCAAGCAAGTTCACACGGAAGTTACCAAGAGATTTGGGACTGCAGCTTACCCCAATCCCGCCAGGGCCGGAATTGCCTACATGCTTGCTCCCATCATGCGCACCTTCGGAGATTCAAAAGTGGTGGACCCTTTTACCATGAACATGCCTCACTATATGTTTTACGCCCCGAATGTTAAAGACGCGGACATAGGCGGGAAGCCATTTAGCCAGTACCCATTTGTCTTGAGCATGAGTCCAGGCCGCGACGACGTCATCATCTTGTTCGCCGGCGAAACGGAAAAAGCAAAAATCCTGTCGGAGTCAACGGATTTGCTGAATGAGCTTTGTTCCTATCGGGATTTTCTGTGTACGAATGAGAAGACCCGCACGCAGATGCCCGTCAACTAGCATCTGCGCATCTCTTCTTGGAATTACGAAATGACACCGGCATCCTCTGGCGAGCCCTTGCGCATTTCTCCCGCGGGGGTTGCCGCTTGATCCTAAGTAAAGTCCCAGAGTCGCGACAGATGCGAGTCATCACTCCACTTCGGCGGCATGGAGAATTCCTCGAAGTGCCGTTGGTGTCCGGGCAAAAATTCCGACCATGAGCGAATTCCTGAAAAAGCAAAAAAGGGACTAAGTGTTTTTGAATCGTTGATGGGCCCGCCAGGATTTGAACCTGGGACCGACGGATTGTTCCAGAAACGCTATGTAGTTGGTCCGTCTATCATCTCCCTGCATGATGGATCACGATGTAGCACGGTATTTGGGTGGGTTCTGTGCCCGAGGTTGTGCCCAAGTTGAACCTGTATCTGAACCTGTATCCCGTTGCACCATAATGCAGCAGCCCACTGAAACGTGTTGCCCGGCGGAGATGAATCATCGAAGGGCAATGCCATGAGCAGACGACATTCGGAGCGGCGGGTTACAGTTCGTTGTTCTGTTGCATATTTTGATTGTTTTTCGGTAATCAAAGCCCTTTCCCCATCGAGTGCAGACACTTTTGGCGCATTGTCATGAAACATGCCGGAGCCGTTGGCCCGCCAACGCACGTGCGACTCCCTCACATGTTGGAGCGCAGGACTGTCACGCAAAGCATTGAGTCGGTTTAAATTGCAGTGGCCTGGCCGCAAATTCAATTCACCCCGCGTGCGAGTATTTTCGCGTCACGGACGACCAAGCGGCGACCGCCATCTCTCAAGCGCTTGGCGCGCGCCCTCTTTGATTTCTTTGATTAAAGTGCGTTTATCAAAGAGGGCCGAAACCGCGAAAACCTCAGTGTTTATGCGGGTTTGTGCGTTTTGAGGAGGAAATTAGATGGAAATGAGATTCGTAAGTTATTGAAAACAAGCAGGTCCATTTGAGCCTTTTTCAAACGAATTCAATGGTTTTTCAAAACCGATTCGCTGAGAATAAAGCGCTTAGTTTGATTCTTACGGGGAATTGATGGTGAGGCGGGGCACACGCGCCCAGCAAGGCGCAGACGGACGCTTTTTCGGGCGCAGAATCAACTGCGAACATGTGCCGCTCCTGCCAGCGTGGGCTGTGGCTCGGGTGTTGGACGATCCACAGAAAATTCCGTACCTCATGGTTTGGAAGAGCCGCTCGGATGACACGGTGCAGGAAGCTGTCCACGTCGCGCCCGATGGTGATGGTGGAGCAGTCGAGATCAGGCGCAAAGATGGGATGACCAATTTCATTCGCACGGTCTTGCGACCGCTCCCGCGAAAAGGCGGAAGGGCGCGGTTTCTCATATGCCCCTCCTGTCAGATTCCGCGACGAGGGTTGTACGGATGGAAGCCAGGCGGACGGTTCACCAGCAGCGCCGTGTCATCGAATTGGGGATGCCGAGCGTGTAACAAATTGCGGTACGCGTCAGAGGGCGGTGCGCTTGTCATTCGCAGCGCTTTCGAGCGGATGTTCGAGGCTACTTACGGCCGTAGTCGCTCTAACCGCCCCGAGCCGTGGTATCCAGACGTTTTCGCGTCGACCGAAGAAGCGGCGCAAGAAGGTGTCTGACTCTTAGCTGCGGAAAGGCCTGAGCCGCACGGCCGCGGCGGTGGCAACTTTTGGCTTCCCTAAAATTCAAAGGGCGGCTCGCGTGGCCGCCCCCCTCTTTACCGCTCGCCAGTTTTTGACTTTCGCAGAAACTCTACCAGTAATCGCAAGTGCACGCCATGGACTTGATCGTCGGTGGTGGGCCACATTCCGATAAGACCCGTTTGTTCGGACTTATTCGGTTCAGGCCGGGGATTACTTCCGGTTAGCCCGTTAATCGGGAACTATGGCCTGTCCTACAGTCGATGACTACCATTCATGATGGAGAATCGCTTGGCGGAGGTTTGAGAAGCCATGATATCATTTGGGATGGCACACCCATTACACAGCCGTCTCCCCGCAAATCCACCCAAACCTAGGACCGAGGGCATTGCGCCAGAAGCTGAGGTTGTGCGTTACATCGACCTCAAACTGGCCGCCTTGGGTCATCCTACAAGCCGCTATAACGACTCCGCATTTCTCGAGATCGCCCGCCTGCTCCTTCGGAACTATAACCAAAAGGACTTGATGCTCGGGAATCTGCTGTGTCCCGCAGACCGGCGAATTCAGGCGTTTCTGGATGATCATTTGAAAGATGTGTGTCCGCGCGTCGCGGCGCAGATTCCCGGCAACACGTTTTTGCTGGACCGGCCGGGGCTCGCGCGCGTGATGTCTTTGCCACAAAGCAGCGACACTCTTAGCTCGCCGTACCTGCAGTCCTACCGTGTGCCCCAGGGAATTCTGCACAATCCAAAGAGTGACCGGCGCACCACCCAGGGAAGTTTTCATATCGTAGAAGGCGGCTTGCCGGTTCCGGCGGACAAGCAGTCGGTGCCAAAGAAAGCTTTCGCCGTGTTGTTAGCTGCGGCGTTCAACCCTCCGGCAGACTTGATGACGCTGCCATTCGGCGCCGATCGGGATGAAGCTGTCCGGCATTTTGTGTCCCTCCTGCTGCGGCCGATTGTTTGTCCCGCAACCGAACGAGACCCGCAAAAGACGATGGAAATCCGGTTCTTCGCGCCTGGGAGCTTGATAAGCAATCTGGACTTCGTCGAAAGCATTTTTGGAAATGCGGGCGATCCGTATCTGCCGGAGAACGATGCCGCCCTCGACGTGATGCACTGGACCGGGCACACCGGCTGCGTGATTGTGGCGCCGCATCTGGCCGGCATCAAAAAGAAAGACGTGGGGCTCCCGCACGAGAGAGATGCTACGGAACGCCAACGCCGGGACGGAATGTGTTGGCGCGATCCAGACGAGCCTTACAACGAGGGCGGAGCGTTCAAGGTAGCGTGTCGGGATGAGCGCGGCGTGATGGTCACGATTATCGCCGATAACTACTACGGCTATTGCAAGAAAGAAGTGAAGACGCAGATCAGCTTCGCCGCCAACTTGTATGGGCTTTGCGAGGAAGAGCACGCAGGCGGTGCAATCGCGTATGCCACCTATGTCCTAGGACAAGACTTTTGCGCGGCCAATGCGGTGAGCTTGAAAAAGGCCGGTTTCCGAGAAGCCATGGATCTCCTAGGACCACTCGTCGAGCGGAGACCAGAAGGCCATGCGGTCGACCGGCGCTACCCGGATATCGTGTATGTGCCCGAAAATTCCGAGTTTAGCGTTCGTCAAGGCTCGGTCCAATGGAAAAGCGAGGGCGAAGGTGGTCACCTGGCGCTTCGCGCCGATACCACCTACGTGCTCCCCAATGGTTTCCGGCTGCGAATGGAGAAGCAATCGGGCGGCTCGGCATGGAGGCTCGTCGGTGCGCGTCCGCGGGGAACGCTTTGTCACAAACCTTGTACCGTTTCGGGCGGCGGCAAGTCAGAGATCTCGAAATCGATCTCCAGCGTAATCCTCGAAGGGCCGGTCTTTGTGGGCGACTATCAACACGATATTGAGCAGGTAGCTGAGATACTCAACAAGGATTTTGCGGAGATTTACAAGGACCGTCCTCCCGATAAGCGGGCGCAACGGCCGATCTTGAGTCCGGAGCGAACCATGGGATCGGTCATTCAGCTCTTCACGCCGACACCTGAGTACAAGGACGAACATAACGCCTGGATCCGCGCATTGCCTTACCCGATTCGCGAACTATTGTTTACCGTGAAGCGCTACTACCGGTCAGAATGGGGAGAGAACTGGCGCGAGCACTTTGCGGTCGACCGGGTCAACGGACTTCCTGGGCACGAGTTGAAGTTCGACAATCAAAAGCTCGTGAACTACTACCTGCGGGTTGGTTACGATCAGGATGGTTCCTGGCGCATTTACAAATTACGGCCCGATTTTCATCCCGCTTACAAAGTTCAAGTCGAGGACGATATTACCGCTTCGGTCGTGTTACTGCGCGAAAGGTTGAGCGGCCTCGACGCGGAATACGCCGATCCTAGCGTCAAACTCGTTGTGAATTGTGAAACTTTGCTCTTTCAGCGGCCTGATGATGCGATTCGTCGCGGTGCAGACAAGCAAGCCGAAGCAGATATCGCAAGCCCTGGGACATTCTTGAGCAACTACGAGCCGTTTACCGTCGAGCAGGCTGCCAAAATCGCCGGTCACGTCGCTGAATTCGACACGTTCACAAACCCAATGAAGAGGTTGCTCGAAGGCTTTGTCGCCCGAGTGCCTACTGCTTACATTGTTTCGTCTGCGCATCCCAGGGTGGTTGATGGAAAGCCATCGAAAAATCCCAGGTACTTGCAAAAACGCCCAGATCATGAGAATCCGCGCGAGACGCATTTGGCGGAGATTGCGGCACGCTTGGAAAGGGAGATACCTGCTAATAAGCCCGTCCACTTCCCGGTGAACGCAGTACTGGCGGGGCGCAGAAACAGTCCACCCGACCCCGAGATTGGTCTGCCCTCGCTGGCCGTTTACAACCCGATCCACTATCAGGAACTCCCTGAACTGTTCATGGAATTTATTTCGAGTCTGACGGGCAAATCGCCATCGACCACCGGATTCGGCAGCGAGGGTGCCCTCACGAAAGCGCCGTTCAATGCGCTGTGGCCGGTGGTAGACTTGAACAACGCCCTGTTGTCCGCCATCCTGACTGGATATGCAGGCTTCACAACTTCTGCGGGCTACGTCGGACCGCAAATTCGCGTGGACCATGACATCACCATGCTCGTTCCGGAGATTTGGTGCCGCATGCGAGTCCACGAGCGCGACCCGCGTTTCATGATCTCGGAGGGCCTACTCGAATGCATCGAGGATTTTCAGTTTGGCGGCCGAACGGTTCTCGCGAGCCGATTGGGGTACCGTATTACCACGTTGTTTGCCGACCGCTTTCTAGGGCGCCTGTTCGAAACACCCGATGCAGTATTCACCGAGGAAATGCTCCGGCCGGAAAAACAAAGCCTCGAATTGTTCGCCGCCGGTGTGGATGCCATTGTGGAAGCGCAGCGCCGCGTGGCCCTGAACTATTTTGAGGACGGCAGCGTGGAAGCTGCGTGTCCTCCCCTGAAAGCGCTCCTGCATATCATGGCCCATGGCACCTATGAAGAGATGAAGCTCGACGATCCGAGTTTCCGGGAGCTTTTTGAACGCGAAGCTGTGTTCCGAAGCGACTGGTATCAGCAACGGCTGCGAGTGAAGCAGGAGCGCGATACAGCGCTCTGGCGTCGCCACGTCGCGGCCTTGGACAAGTTTCAGCAGGCGGGGACATTCCCATCGACCGTGTGTGATTTCAACATTGAGGAGCGAACCCGCGAAGCTCGGGCCCAGTTGGCCCGCGTCAGTTCCCCTGCCTATCTCAGCGAATTGTGTGGCACGATCGGGGCCGACCCTTTCCTGGGTCAAATCATCTGTTAGGAACAGGCTTAATTCAGGCTAGGTTTTCAACCGGCACGACATCACGCTCACAAGATTGCGAAGAATGATACCTCTTCCGGATAATCTTGGCTGGTTGCGTGTCGGACAGCCGTAGAAGGGGGCGCGCTGGTCATTTCGATTCGAGCCACCACCCGATAACTCCCGGATGGTCGGCTACCTGGAAGTTATCTCCAAACGACATTTGCTCACCGGTGAGTCTGACTTTTCTTGGGAAGTTCCCGCATCTCGCGTGAAACTCCGGATCGCAGTGCGGCCAAGTCCTGATGAGTCAGGTGGTCTCAATGGGTCGCTGCAACACTCGCCTGCAGTCTATTTGCTGGCGTTTCAAATCCCAAAGTCTTTCGTGGACGCTGATTTAAACGCATTGCAACCTTGTCTAAATCAGATTGAGTGAAACCAGACAAGTCCGTCCTTTTAGGAGAGTACTGTCTCAGCAGTCCGTTGGTGTTTTCGTTCGTTCCGCGCTGCCACGGGCTCTGCGGTCACAGAAGTAGACTTTCACTTTCGTGTCTACCGTGAAGCTTTTGTGCTGGGCCATCTCCAGCCCGCGATCCCAGGTCAACGAGCGCCGCAAAGATGCCGGCAGCTTGCGAACGTGCCGGCTCAGGGCGGCGACCACCGTAGCCGTATCTTTGCTGGACACCTTGACCAGCATGGTAAATCGCGAATGACGTTCCACCAGCGTTGCAATGTGACTGTTCTTGGTGCCGCCGATGAGATCGCCTTCCCAATGGCCGGGGATGGCACGGTCCTCGATTTCTGCGGGCCTTTCTCGAATGGAAATGGCATCCACGATTTGACCGCTGCGGTGTCCGCTATCACGCGCGTGCCGCGAGCGGCGAATTCGCCGCTTGAAGCGAAGATGCTGAATAAGCCCTTCCTTCAGCACTCCGCGCGCTTGAATGAACAGACTGCGGTAAATCGTTTCGTGGGACACGCGCATCCTCCCGTCCTCGGGATACTGCATCTTCAGCCATCCGGAAATTTGTTCCGGCGACCAGTCCAGGATCAGTTTACCCGCAACGATCTCTTGCAGCTTCACATGGATAGCCAGAAGGCACCGCTTGGGCCGCAAGGCCGACTCCCAGGCCTGGTGATCGGCTTCATTGGCTCGATACAGAGGTCGCCCGCCATGGCGGGCGACCTCTCGGCTCACCGTCGAAACGGCCCGCTGCAACCCCTTGGCTATCTCGCGAATCGACGAGCCGCAAGCGATCCCTCGAGAAATGTTTTCTCGCTCTCCCAGCGTTAGCGTCAGAGGCGAGCGCCGACGCGAGGCCGGAGCAATCCCGCCGTGCTGCGCCAACATAAACTGAATGGATACATGGTCCTTGCCAAAGACCCGTCCAATCTCATGCAACGACTGTCCCGCCTTCCAACGGCTCCACATGTCGGTCCGCTGGATCGCGGACAGCCTCACTCGTCTCCGTTGCGTCATAAACACCACCTTTAGAGAAATGATTTATAGCAGATGGTGTTGCATCGACCGGTTGAGCTGGCACGACTTCACGGGACTTGGCTCCCCAATTGTCTCTACCTCTCCCTAAATACGGCCAGACGGGGTTATACTCTGCCCACTCCAAATGAGTGGAGCCTATGGCGATCCTTCCAGGCAGACGTCTAGGGCCCTACGAAATTCTTTCCCCTATCGGTGCGGGTGGAATGGGCGAAGTGTACAAAGCCCGTGATACGCGCCTCGATCGAATCGTTGCCATCAAGGTTTTGCCCACTCATCTCGCTGAACGCGCGGAATTGCGCGAACGCTTCGAGCGCGAAGCAAAAACCATCGCCAGCCTGAATCATCCGCACATCTGCACGCTCTACGATACTGGGCATCAAGACGACATTGATTTTCTGGTGATGGAACATATCGAGGGCGAGACGCTCGCGCAGCGATTGCAGAGAGGTCCTCTGCCGATCCAGCAGGTGTTGCAATACGCGATCGAAATCGCTGACGCGCTGGACAAGGCGCATCGCAAGGGCATCACGCATCGTGATCTGAAGCCCGGCAACATCATGCTCACCAAGACGGGGACGAAGCTGTTGGACTTTGGTTTGGCGAAGCTCAAGCAGGATGTGGCCCCGGCCACTCCGGAATCGCAGCTTGCGACAATGAAGGGTGGAGTTACAGGTGAAGGAACAATCCTGGGCACGTTGCAATACATGGCGCCGGAGCAAGTCGAAGCCAAAGAAGTGGACGCCCGCACGGACATTTTTTCGTTCGGCGCGGTGGTCTACGAAATGGCGACGGGTAAAAGAGCATTTCAGGGAAAAACTTCGACCAGCGTGATGGCCAAAATTCTGGAAGTGGATCCCCCGTCGATTTCTTCGCTGCAGCCGATGACGCCGCCGCAACTGGACCGCGTGGTGCAGACCTGCCTCGCAAAAGATCCCGATGATCGGTGGCAAACGGCCAGCGATCTGTGCCGGGAACTGAAATGGATTTCCGACGGCGGCTCCAAAGCAGGGATCCCAGTCCCGACCGCGTCGGAGCCAACATGGAAAAAGCATCTTCCCTGGTTAGCAGCATTCGCCGTTGCAATTGTGGCCATTGCAGGGGCGGTGCTGTATGTGCGTCGCTCGACGCCTGCCGCTACACATGCGGTTCGCTTCACTGTTGGGCCACCAGAGAAAGCGCCGTTTGAACGAAACCCAGCCTTCCTCAGTATCTCTCCCGACGGGAGCAAATTGGCGTTTGTCGCTGGGAATGGCCCCGGCGTGCAACTCTGGATTCGGTCCATGGACTCCCCGACAGCCCAGGCGCTACCAGGAACGGAGGGTGCAAGCCAGCCCTTTTGGTCGCCCGATGGCCACTTTGTGGGCTTTTTTGCCGGCGCGAAGCTGAAGAAAATTGCCATATCCGGAGGACCTGCCCAAACTCTGGCGGACGCACCATCATCAAATACCGCCGGGGCCTCAAGTACTGGAGGAACTTGGAGCCGGGAAGGAGTCATTCTATTTACTGCGAATATCAAGTCAGAGACGATCAACCGAGTCTCTGAATCCGGTGGCGCTTCCTCTCCAGTCACAACCATTGACACCTCGCGGTCCGAAGTGGCTCATTTGTGGCCTCAGTTTCTCCCCGACGGGAATCACTTCCTATTTTTGGCGTTTAACACTGCGCCAGGGCAAGGCGCGATCTACTCCGCATCCCTGGATTCCAATGAGAGAAAGCTGATTCTGAATAACACCACAGACGCCATCTATGCTTCACCCGGATACTTGCTATTCACCCGTCAAGGGACGCTGATGGCAGAGCCATTTGATGCATCGCGCCTGCAACTTGGGGGCGAAGCAGTTCCCATTACAGAAGGCGTACAAGCTGTCCAGATCACTGGCAAGGCAGCTTTTACGACTTCCGACAACGGTGTGTTGGCCTACCGCGAGGGAGGAGGAGCGGCTGCCCTAACGCTCGTCTGGGTGAGTCGCAACGGAACCGAGCAGCGCATTATGGCTCCAGCACACAATTACGTGATACCGAGGCTATCTCCCGATGGAAAGCGCTTGGCCGTCGGGATTGAAGAAGCAGAGGGCCAAATCTGGATTTACGATCTGTCCCGGGACGCCTTGACCCGATTGACATTCGAGGGGACAGGCAATGTTGATCCCGTCTGGACACCTGATGGCAAGCGGATCGTTTTTAAGGGGAATAGAAATCGCCTTTTTTGGCAGCCTGCGGACGGGAGCGGCGCCGCGGAGGAGCTGACGAGCAGCGAGCTGAGCGCGAACAATGTTCCCGGTTCTTGGTCTCCGGACGGGCAGGAGTTGGTTCTTACGGAAGATCGAGTGGTACGGAAAATTTGGATTTTGTCGCTTAAGGATCGTAAGCCTCGTCTCTTCGAAGAGGGCCCATTGTATGAGACTGCGCCTCGGTTTTCGCCCGACGGCCACTGGATCGCTTACGCTTCAAATGAGTCTGGCCGATACGAGATTTACGTCCGGCCATACCCAGGACCGGGCGGCAAATGGCAAGTTTCCACCGAAGGCGGCACCGAGCCGGTGTGGAATCCGAAGGGCCGCGAGCTGTTTTTCCGTGACGGCCAGAAAATGATGGCGGCGGATTACAGCGCGCAATCAACATTTTCCGCAGGCAAACCGAAAATGCTGTTCGAGGGACCCTATTTAACCACGCCAAGATCATTCCCTGATTACGACGTCTCCCCGGATGGCCAGCGCTTCTTGATGCTCAAGGCCCCGGAACAGGCGCAGGCACCCGCGCCCATCAATGTCGTGCTCAACTGGACCGAAGAGTTGAAGCAGAAAGTTCCTACCGGAAAAAACTAAATTCAGTGCAGCCGCCAATAGCCTCTCAGTCCTGGGCCAAGTCCTGGGAAACGGCGTTATCGGAATGTGGCCCTGGCCCAAAATCATGTGTTTGTGGGCAAACGAAACTGCGGAATTGAGGCACGTCGAATCATGCAGTTACGAGGAATATGAAATTGAGGTTTCTGGGCAAGGTGTTATACCCGGACGACACACAGGTACTCACTCAATTTCAATCGGAAGGCGCAGGCGGTCGAGGGGAGCCACCCAACCGTGTATCAAAGGGTCCGCAAATCGGTGGCTGCAACTTGTTGAAAAAACGAGGACGAATTCTTATGGATTTGCCCGTCCCAAACCATTTCCTTTGATACGGACCTTCGACACGCCTATTCCCCGAGAGGGCCGTCAACGAGGAGATCGTGCGGCCAGCTGCCACGTCTTGTCACCACCACTATGCAACCAACAGCAAGTCACTCAGTGCAGCTTCTATGAAGGAGTCTTCATCAAACCTGGCGACACGCGCCGGAGTGCAGCGAATATCATCTTGTCCGAACATCTTTGCCAACAGGTTTTCGCACTGTTTCTTTCCCTCGGCAGGCACCTTCCTGTCGCCCAAAATCAGCAGCTTTAGGGGGTAGGAATCAAAGTAGAGCCGGCACGTTTCCCCTACGAGTTGAGTGGTGTTTACGTTAGCGACTTCAATGGCCACCACTGCCTTGTTGAGGTCGCCGGCCATAGATATCTTCAGAAGCTTTCATCACATAGGTGGTAATTTCCATTTTGCCATCTTCCCCCAACCATTCATGTTTGTATTCCACGCAACGTGGAAGATACGCTGGCTTGAACGAGGGCGATGGCAGACTGTCGGGAGTGCTCCGGATTAAAACTTTTTTACAGGTTGCGAACTAGAGCATTTCCATAAATTATGTAGCCTACTTGGCGCTAAAAAAGAAGCCCCTGCAGTCGATGAGTGAGATGGCTTGGAACGCCGCTTTGGCAGCCACGAATAACTCGCTTTCCGTCCGCGGAGCGTGACTGCGAAGGATTTGCTTGATCTTGCTCCACATCGCTTCGATGGGATTGAAATCGGGAGAATAGGGCGGCAGATAGAGCAGCCGCGCGCCCCTAGACTGGATGGCTTCGCGGACTCCGCGGATTTTGTGCGTCGCCAGATTGTCCAGGATCACCAGGTCGCCTGCTCGCAAGGTGGGCGTTAGTCCTTGCTCCACCCAGGCCAAAAACATTGCGCCGTTCATGGGGCCTTCAAACAGCCAAGGGGCGCAAGGACCCTCCCAGCGTATGCAGGAGATCAGCATGCTGGTTTGATAGCTTCCGTGCGGGACGCGGGCCACCAGTCTTCGGCCTCCGAGGGCACGGCCGCGCCAGCGCGTCATTTGCGTATTCGCCCCGCTTTCATCCACGAACACCAGTCCGGTGACGGGCTCGTGCGCCAACTGTTCATGCCAGCGAGCTCTTTTTTCGGCCACGTCCGGTCGGTTTTGTTCGGCGGCGACCAGAGTTTTTTTTATACTTCCAGCCCATCTGCCGAAGCCATAAATCCATCGTGGAAGTTCGGAAGGACCGGTCCATGCGGGCGCCCAACTCGGCCAGCGTGGCGTCGGGCTGCTCGGTCAGCAACTCTTGCAGCCGCTGTTTCCGTTCCTGGGTCAGTAGCGTGCGACGCCCACTGCAATGAGTCCGCGGTTGCAGCGTGCCGCGCTGCCGAAACTGCTGGCGCACCCGTCGCACCGCCGCCACACAAAAACCGAAGAATTGGGCAATCTCACGAGTGCTCTTACCTCGTTCGTAGAGTTGGAGCACGCGGCGACGTACGGGGACAGGTATGGGTGTCATAGCCCACACTCTGCCACACAATTTCATTTCCGACAAGCTATATCATTTATGGAAATGCTCTAGCGAGGCGGGTTTGCTATCGTGCGCTTTTCGAGATCGACGGCCGGGATAAATGGCACCGGCATGTAGAGACAACGTGCCGTCGTCGCGTAGGCGGCAACGACCGGCGCGCCGGTCACCCAAGTGACGCCGGGAGGCTGATGGGTTCGACACGCACCTCCACCTCGACGATCTGTTTGCCACCGCCCAGCGCGATGCCTTTGACGGGCGTCACATCGCCGTAGTCGCGGCCCCAGCCGAGCGTGACGTGGCCGTCGGATGGACGGACGTCATTGGTGGGATCGAAATCCAGCCAACCGCTGCCCGGAACGAACACCGATACCCAGGCGTGCGATGCGTCCGCGCCTTGATACGCGGCGCCGCTGCGCAGGTAGCCGCTGACGTACCGCGCGGGCAAGCGCAGCGAGCGTAGCGCGCCGATCATGATGTGCGCGAAATCCTGGCACACGCCGCGCCGGTTACCAAGGACTTCGAGCAGCGGCATATCGATCGACGTGGACTTCGGTTCGTAGCGGAATTCGGCGTGGATGCGGTGTGAAAGTTCGGTTATGGCGTCAACCAGGGGCCGGCCGGGGATGAAGGTGGATCCCGCGTAATCGGCGAGTTCGGGCGCCGCCGTCACATAGGGCGAATCGAAAATGAACTCGTAAGGATCGAGCAGAGCCGCGTCGGATTGCCCCGCGATTTGATCGCGAGTGGCTTCCCAGGAGATCGCGGGAATCATCTCCCACGGCTTCGGATCGACTTCGACGACACTGATAGCGGTGGCCGAAAAATGGTCGTGAGTCTTAAACACGGCGAAGGTGGTGACATCGTTGCCGAAGTAGTCCCTGCGGTGTTCGAGAACCGCCGGTTCGGGCTGAATATGAATGCGGGACTCATGGAGTGTTTGCCTGGGGAACGTGCGCGGCGTTAGCCGCGTCTCGCTCAGACTCTGCGACACCGGCGACTGGTAGCGGTAGCGCGTGATGTGGGTGGCCTGATAAACCATGCTTTCCTCTAGAAAGAAGTGGTCAGCCGCGAAGGCGTCAGATGGCTCAAGTAGCGGGCCGTGAGCGCATCCGAGAGATCGTACAGGTCGGTCTTGAGCAACCCCATCAGTTCTTCGAGCGGGCCCATATTGCCTTGCGCATCACGTGTCGCCAGATCCTCCATTTGGGCGCGCCGGATGGTGTCGGGAATCCGCGATGCCATCTCATACTCGAGGGGTCTGGTTTCGCCGCTTATGCGCCACGGCAGGTTCTCGACATGATCGAGCAAAGTTGCCACCTGGAAGGCCACCGAGCGTGGATTCGCCTCATCCGCCAGAAGCAGTTCCAGCACGTATTCGGTGCGCAAAGTCGTGAGGTAACGAGTCCGGTAGGTGATGGAACTGTCGGCGATCTGCAGCAATACGTCGAGGTATGGCTCGTTTTCAAAAGGAGCCTGTGCGATGCCCACGCGCAACCATCCCGCCATCTGCAAGGCGCGCTCGAGTCGGCGTCCGATATCGAGAAACCGCCAGCCGTAGCCGCGTGTAGTGCTCTCCATGAGCAATCCCGCAAACGCCGAGAGCGTGACAATGGCGTGGTCCAATAGATTCATGGCCACCACCAGACGCTGCTCCGAATTGGGCGGCGGCGTGGTCGAAAAATCCGTCTCCAGTTGCTGCAGCACACGCCAGGTATCCTGCGACAGGCGTTCCTTCAAGGGCCACGTAACACGCCGGATATGTTTCAGGCCCCGACCGATGACGGAACTGCGCGAAGGGTCGAAGACCATGCTCGTGAGTAGGGTCTCCACTTGCCAGCGCTGCTGTGCCAGCGAGGAATGGATCAGTTCTTCGGGCAGATAACCCAGTCCGGAAACCAAATGCACGATGGTCTCCAGGGAAGCCGTGCGCCCGAAATCTTCCTCACTGGACAGTCCGGGCAGCAGAGCTCGCACCAGCCGCACGCCGGCCTCGACGCGCTCCGCGTAACGGCCCAGCCAGAACAAGTTGTCGGCAACCCGGCTAGGGAGCTCGCCAGAACTGCGTGGAGTGGTCAGGGGCGGCAAGGCGGCTCGCGGAGACACTGGCGCTTCGTTGCTGGCGCCCAAAACTAAAGTGTCCTTGCTGCCGCCACCCAATTGCATGGAGACAACCAACGAGCGATCTTCAGTGGAGACGCGCGTCAGGCCGCCTGGCATGATGGTGTAGGAGGTTCCGTCCCAGGCGGCAAACACGCGCAGCACAACGTGCCGCGCGGCGAGTCCGTGTTCGGTGCGCACCGGCGCCGTCGACAGCGCTACCTGTTCCTGCGCCACGAACTGCTCCGGCCGCGCGGCGATGCGTCGGGCCAGATCCTCGCGTGCCGCAGTGTCCATGGAGGCGGGAAACTCAACACGTTGCCCGAACCGCGGAAACGCCGGCTTGATCACCAATTGTTCCAGATGTTCGAGGACATAGCGCCGCGGCGCTTCATCGCCGCACCACCAGGTGGCGACGGAGGGCATCCGCAGGTCCTCGCCCAGCAGGTGGCAGCAAAGCGCCGGCAGGAAGGCCATGTAGGAGGCCGTCTCCATCAATCCGCTGCCCAATGCGTTGGCGATCGCGACGTGGCCCGAGCGCGCCGCTTGAACCAGGCCGGGGACGCCGAGAAGCGAATCGCCGCATAGTTCCAACGGATCGCAGAAGCTATCGTCCGTACGGCGCAGAATCAGGTCGACCGGCTCCAGGCCGGCGAGGGTTTTGAGGAACACGCGATTTTCGCGAACTGTTAAATCCTCGCCTTCCACCAGAGGGAAGCCCCAGTGGCGCGCCAGGAAGGAATGTTCGAAGTACGTTTCGTTATGCGGACCGGGCGTGAGCAGCACGATACGCGGATTGCTCCTGTGATTTGGCGCCAGAGCCAGTAAGGCGTCGCGCTGGGCCTCGAAAAAGCGCGCCAGTTGCCGCACATCGCACTGGCTGAAGACCGAAGGCAGTGTGCGCGCGCTCACAAGGCGGTTCTCAAGGGCATATCCAATGCCCGAAGGCGCTTGCGTGCGGTCGGCGATCACCCACCAGGTGCCATCCGGCGAACGCGCCAAATCGGCCGCGTAGGAGTGCAGGTAGACGCCGCTAGGAGGAACGATGCCGGTGCAAGCGCGAAGAAAATGTGGGCTGGCGAACAGCATCGCGGGCGGAAGCGAATGGTCCGCCATCAGTTTCTTGAGGCCATACAGATCGCCCAGCATGGAATTGAGCAGCGTGGCCCGCTGTGTGATGGAGCGCTCGATGTGGGTCCACTCCGCCGCCCCGATTACCAGCGGTATGGGGTCCATCAGCCACGGCCGCTCCTTGCCTTGGGGATCGCCATAGACGTTGTAGGTGACGCCGTTGGTCTGAATGAGTTGCTGCCCCATCCGCCATCGCTGGCTGAGCTGCCGGAAGCCCAGCTGGCCCAGCGAAACCATGAGGCCACGCCAGTGCCGGCGCGGAAAGCCGGAAGGACGCAGGGCCTCGTCCCAGTGTCCGTCACCAGGCTGGTACCGCCATTCACGTTCGTGCGACTTGGGCGTATTGAGCGTAGTGCGCTTCATTTCCCGAATCCACGCGCGACGGATCTTCTGGTTTGCACCCGCAAGTCCAGCGTGGTCGGAAACTCCGGATTTTCTTCAACTGGGGGCACGTTCATGGGGCCCGGCGAGTGTCCAAACGCGAAAAAACGCGCTCTGCGCCGCGCCTCCGCCTCATTTGAGTTTACCGCGAAGGTGTCGTAGCTCCGCCCGCCCGGATGCGCCACGTGATACGTGCAGCCTCCCATCGAACGGCCCACCGCCAGGTCGACCAGATCGATGACCAGCGGCGCGTGCACCGGGATCGTCGGGTGCAGGCATTGCGGGGGTTGCCAGGCACGGTAACGGACGCCGCTCACGAACTCGCCATTCGTGCCGGTGGCTTTGAGCGGCAGGCGCCGTCCGTTGCATGTGACTGTGTAGCGCTCCGGGATGAGGCCCTTCACGCGCACTTGCAGGCGCTCGACCGAGGAATCGACGAAACGAGTGGTACCGCCTGCGCCCGGTTCTTCACCCAGCACGTACCAGGGTTCAATGGCTTGCCGCAGTTCGATCTCGACGCCTTCATAGCACACAGTTCCGTACACCGGGAAGCGGAATTCGAAGAAAGGCGCGAACCATTCGGCCACTATCGCGTATCCCGCCTTCTGCAGATTCTCGATCACGCGCTGGAAATCCCGCTCTATCCCGTAGGGCAGCATGAACCAATCATGCAGGCGTGTGCCCCAGCGGACCGGCTTGTCCTGAAAGGGCTGCTTCCAGAACCACGCCGTAAACGCTCGCACCAGGACCTGCTGCGCCAGACTCATCCGCGCGTGCGGTGGCATTTCGAAGGCGCGCATTTCGAGCAAGCCCAGCCGACCAGCGGCGCTATCCGGCGAATACAGTTTGTCGATGCAGAATTCGGCGCGATGCGTGTTGCCAGTGACGTCGACAAGCAAGTTGCGGAAAATGCGATCGACCAGCCAGGGCGCCGCATCCCCTACGGCGCCATCCAGCAGGCTGAATGCGATCTCCAGTTCATACACCCCGTCGGCGCGCGTTTCATCCACGCGTGGCGCTTGGCTGGTGGGGCCTATGAACACGCCGGAAAAGAGATATGACAAAGAAGGGTGATTCAGCCAGTAGCCGACGAAGCTCTTGAGCAGATCCGGACGGCGCAGAAACGGGCTGTCTTCCGGAGCCGCCGCGCCTAGCACCAGATGATTGCCGCCACCCGTGCCGGTGTGGCGCCCATCCAGCATGAATTTTTCGGTGCCCAGGCGTGAGAGGCGCGCGAGTTCGTAAAGAGTGGTGGTGTTGTCCACCACTTCACGCCAGCTCTTGGCCGGATGGACATTGACTTCGATCACCCCCGGGTCAGGAGTAATCTTGATGGATTCCAGGCGCGGATCGTAAGGCGGCGGATAGCCCTCCAGCACCACAGGCATCTCCAGCCGCGCGGCCGTGTCCTCAATTGCACTGGCCAGTTCCACGTAATCTTCGGCCGAAGTGAGCGGAGGCAGGAATACGCACAGACGGCCCTCGCGCGGCTCGACCGCGAGCGCCGTTCGGACCAGATATGTAGTGGAAATGGCGGTTGACGAAGCCGCCTTCCTCAGTACCTGCGCGACCCTGCGCGCACTGGTGGCTGGCGGGGCTGGCTTCGGCACGGGCAACGGGGACGCGGGTGCCATGGGATCGATTGGCGACACCTTCTGCCGCTCCTCGAGCGGTTCCCAAGGCAGGCTCTGCAAAGGCAGGCGGAGTCCCACCGGCGAATCACCGGGGACCAAGAACAGGTGCTCCATCCGGAGTTTCCACAAGCTGGTCTGCCACTCCCTATGCGTGCGTTCGAGCGGCAGGACGAAACCAACCGGTTGCTCAAGCCCCCTCTCAAAGACGCTGCGCAGCCGCGTGCTGTCCTCCGGAGGGTCGATCTTGTTGCCCTTGGTATCGACATTCACCGGCAGCAGACGTTCCTTTTGGCTGTAGACCACCGGGTCTTCGAAGGCGGGAATCACGTAATCGGCGGAAATGCCCAGGCGCCGCGTCAATTCGCCGGCGAAGCGCTGGGCGTGATCCATGCCGTAGCCGTAATTGCGCTCCGGATCCGCCAACCAGTGCGGATCGCGCCACAAGGGCAGGCCGTCGGTCCGCCAATAACACGCATAGGCCCAGCGCGGCAGCGATTCACCTGGATACCACTTGCCTTGTCCGAAATTCAGCAGGCCGCCAGGTGCAAACTTCTCGCGCAAGCGAGAGAGTAGCTTGCCCGCCAGGCGTTTCTTGGTGGGGCCACTTGCGGCGGTAGTCCACTCTTCGCCGTCCATGTCGTCGATGGAGACAAAAGTAGGTTCCCCTCCCATGGTGAGCCGCACGTCGCCGGCCGTGAGATCGGCGTCGATGCGCTCGCCGAGTTCGAGGATGCGGTTCCATTGCGCATCCGTGTAGGGCTTGGTGACGCGCGGGTCTTCGTGAATGCGCGTGACCTTCATCTCGTGGCGGAACTCGACTTCGGAGGAACTCACCAACCCCGAAACCGGCGCGGCGGAGTGCGGCTCCGGAGTGGCCGCCAGAGGGATGTGCCCTTCACCGGCGAACAATCCGGAGGTGGGATCGAGACCCACCCAGCCCGCGCCCGGCAGATAAACTTCCGTCCACGCGTGCAGATCCGTGAAGTCTTCTCTCGGACCCTCCGGGCCTTCCAGCGGTTTCACGTCCGGCTTGAGTTGAATCAGATAGCCGGAGACGAACCGCGCCGCATAACCCAATTGGCGTAGGATCTGCACCAGTAAATAACCGGAATCGCGGCAGGATCCGCTAACCAGTTCGAGGGTCTGCTCAGGCGTTTGCACGCCGGGTTCTAGGCGGATCACGTAGCGGGTCGCCTTCTGCAGGCGTTGATTCAGCGCGACCAGAAAATCGATAGTGCGCATCTCCGTCCGGTCGATCGAATCCACGAATTCTTTCAAGAGCGGCCCGGGGGGAGCCGTCGCCCGAAAGGGCGCCAATTCCTTTTGTAAAGCGGCATCGTAGGAGAAGGGCATGTTCTCGGCGCTCGGCTCCAGGAAGAAATCGAACGGATTGATGATCGTCGTCTCCGCGACCAGGTCCACTTCCACGGAGAATTCACGCGTAGGTTTTGGGAATACCACACGCGCCAGGAAATTGCCCTGCGGGTCTTGTTGCCAGTTGAGGAAATGCTCTTGCGGCTCAATGCGCAGTGAATAGCTGAGCACAGGGGTGCGCGTGTGCGGTGCCGGGCGCAGACGCACGGTCTGCGGTGAGAGGGTCACGAAACGGTCGTACACGTAAACCATCTTATGGTGCAGCGCGACGCGGATTCCCATTATCGGCTGCTTCCGGTTTGAGCATGTGACTGTGTCTGCGCGGGCAGCTCGGCCGAATTGCGCGCCATGAAATCTCTCAGGACGCCATTGTCGATCTGATTCATTTTGACTTGCAACCCATCCAGATATTCATGCAGGCCCAGCCGGAAGATCGAATCGACCGAAGTGAAATCCAGCTCGGAGTGTAGCAGGCCGATATGCTGCTCCGAAGGATATCGATACGATCCCATAGGCACGCCGGTGATGGCGTGCAGCGATTCATCGGCCGAACGGATGCAGTAGTGGATCGAGCGCGGGAATTCGCGGTCGAGCACCAGGAACTCGACGATATCGGGGGGAGTCACGCGCCCATACTTCTTTCGGTACATTTCAAATCCACTTACCGAGCGCAACACCGCCGACCATTGGATATCGTCATACGGAGTCCCCACATCGCGCAGCGAAGGCAGCAGCATGAAGTATTTCACATCCAGGATGCGTGAGGTCTTATCGGCACGCTCCATTTTGCGCCCGAGACGTAGGAAATGCCACGCCTCGCTGTGCGTCATGGTGGCGTCGGTAATTCCCTGGAACAAGTGGCATCCCAACCGGATGTTACGGAATATTTCCGGCAACCACTCCGGGTCCGGCATTTCGCGCTGGGACTGAAGTTGTAGATACATGCTATTAACCTGTGTCCACATTTCCGACGAGATGGTTTCGCGCACCGAGCGTGCGTTTTCGCGCCCGGCGGTCAGGCAGGAATAGATCGAATTTGGGTTGCCGGCGTCGTACGCCAGAAATTCGATCACGCTACCCTGTCTGGCTTTACCATATCGCTTGCGGAACACCTCAGTGTCCCCGCTGGTGTCGATCAGCGGCTGCCACTGCTGCGCGGGGTCCAGTGGCAGATCCAATTGCAGATTCAGGTTCACACCGATGAATCGGGCCACGTTCTCAGCGCGTTCCATGTAACGCCCCATCCAATAAACCGAATCGGCGACCCTGCTGAGCAGCGGCCGGTTGGTGCCCCTCACAACACGCCTCCTGGCGTGGCCGCTAATACCCAAGTGTCCTTGCTGCCGCCACCTTGTGAGGAGTTTACCACCAGCGAGCCTTTGCGCAGAGCCACCCGCGTCAAT
The DNA here is from genome assembly GCA_963813185.1 of uncultured Acidobacteriota bacterium. GTDB lineage: Bacteria > Acidobacteriota > Terriglobia > Acidiferrales > UBA7541 > Palsa-360. Next base: position 689,289 of record CAWEYA010000008.1, on the reverse strand, counting down.
CCGCCCGGAAGCACATTGATTTCTTTGCCATAGAGAATATAGGGGCGAAGATCCACGTGCCGCCCTTCCAAATGATTGTCGATCAAGGTCGGAACCCGTGACAGCGCAAGCGTCGGCTGGGCGATGTAGTTGCGCGGGTTAGCCGTGATCTTGTCGTGAAATTCTGCGCGCTGCTCGGCGGTGGACTGCGGCCCGACGAGCATGCCGTACCCGCCGCTTTCATTCGCAGCCTTGACCACCAGCTTGTCCAGGTTCTGCAAAACGTGCTGACGGTCCTGACCGCGCCAGCAAAGGAAGGTGGGCACATTTTGCAGGATCGGTTCTTCCCCCTCATAGTAACGAATCATGTCCGGCACGTAGGCGTACACTACTTTGTCATCCGCCACGCCGTTGCCCGGCGCGTTAGCGAGCGAGACATGGCCCGCGCGATAGGCGTCCACCAAGCCGGGTAAGCCCAATAAAGAGTCCGCACGGAAGATCTTGGGATCAAGGAAATCGTCATCAATGCGGCGATAGATCACGTCCACTTTGCGCAGGCCTTGGGTGGTGCGCATCCACACAATTTGATCCTGGACCACTAAGTCGCGGCCCTCGACCAATTGAATGCCCATCTTCTGGGCCAGAAAGCTATGTTCGAAGTACGCGGAATTGTAGATTCCCGGCGTGAGCAGCACTACGGTCGGGTTATCGGGCGAGCCATGGGGTGCAATCGAACTTAACGTCTCCAGTAATTTGCTCGGATAGTCGTCTATCGGACGAACCTGCAGGCCTTCAAAAACCTGCGGAAACGTCCGCTTCATTAAATCCCTATTTTCAAGTACATAGGAGACTCCAGACGGTACCCGGAGATTGTCCTCCAGCACATAGATTTGGCCGTCGCCGTGACGGACCAAATCGGTGCCACTGATGTGGCACCATACTCCGCCCGGCGGGTTGATGCCCATGCATTGCGCGCGGTAAAAAGTGGCCGAACGAATGACTTCCTCGGGGATGATCTTGTCCTTGAGGATCTTCTGGTCATGGTAGATGTCGTTGATAAAGGCGTTGAGGGCGTGGATGCGCTGCTTTAGGCCGCGCTCGATCCATTCCCATTCCTCTGCCCGCACGATCCGCGGGATAAGGTCGAAAGGAAAAACGCGCTCGGTCCCGGAGGAGTCGCCGTAGACGTTGAAGGTGATGCCCAACTGCAACAGCAGACGCTCGGCGGCTCGCTGGCAGCGCTCCAATTGGCCCTCATCGAGGGATTGGATGGTTTCGAGCAGCAGACTCGCTTCGGGACGCGCCACTCCGTTCTCGTCAAACATCTCATCATGGAAACCGTCGGTTTGATAAGTGTCGAATTTCATGTCGGACTTTTGAGACGCTTTTTGAGAAGGAAATTTCCACATGGATTTTGGCAGACAAGCGCTCCGCCGCCTAATTCAAAGATTTAATTGAGGGGATAGGAAAGAGGCTGCGGGCGAAGGATTGGAGGGGCCGTCAGGTCAGTCGTCATCCAACCGCTTCGGTTACTTTCACCGTGACGTCCATGCCGAGGAAGGCGCCACGGGGACCCGAGTAGGTGCCCCACAAGGGAAGCGCGTAATTGGGATCCCACGCAACGGCGACGCGAATGAGATTACGATTTCCGATAATGCAGTTGGTGGGATCGAAATCGATCCAACCGGCGCCGGGTAGATATGCCTGCATCCATGCGTGTGTGGCACCGCCGCCTGCTTGGCCGGAACTATTGGGCACGAAGATGTAACCGCTGACAAACCGCGCCGCGATACCCAATGATCTACAAGCCTCCATCATCAGGACCGCAAAATCCCGGCAACTCCCGTGCTGCTTCCGCAACGTCTCCTCCGGAGTCTGCACGCCTTTCTCAATGCGGCGGGTGTAGATGAACTGTTCGCGAATGCCGCGGGTCATGCCGCGAAGAATTTTCATGGTGCCGGTAGTTTCCGATGGATCGAGAAACTGCAATGCCCATTTGGACACGCTCTCGCCCTGGTAGTGAGGAGCCAGGGCGCGCACAAGAGTAGGGAGGTCCTCGTCGGAATAGCGGAAAGGATACGTCCGCGCGTAATCCTCAAGCGGATACTCCAGCATTGAGATCTCAAAATGTTCAAGCGTCACGGTGCTTTCGAAGTGGAGTTCGGTTGTGGTCCCCTCAAAAGTGGCGACGGCGACAGAGTTATCGAAAGGATCGTGCAGCCAGCGCAAATGAGCGGGTTGCGGCGTGATGACCAGGTTGGTCCGAATCAACCTCAGGTCGTGACTCGCACGCGGGCGGAACATCATGCGATGTTCGCCGAGACTGACGGGCTCACGGTAACGGTAGACAGTGGAGTGGTACGCTGTGAGAAATGACATCAGTCGGCTGTTCCCGGAATCTCGCCATCTGGAATCTCATCAGTCCAGACCCTGAAGCTCTCCAGGGTGCTGGGCCCGAACGTCGTGGCGATCGCGACATCGGACGCATCGCGGCCTCGCGCCATCAGGACGCGGCCAATGCGCGGCACATTGTTGCGCGGGTCGAAAATGTGCCAGCGGCCGCCGATCCAGGCCTCGAACCACGTCGCGAAATCGCCCGGGGGGAAAGGAGGTGGCGTTCCTACATCGCCCAGATAGCCGGTGCAGTATCGCGCCGGAATATTCATGCAGCGACAGAAGGCGATGGCAAGGTGCGCGTAGTCGCGGCAGACGCCGGTCCGTTCGTTGAAAACCTCCACGGCGCTGCGGGTGGCGCGTGCATTCTGGTAGTTGAAAGCAATATGGTTATGAACGTAATCGCAGATTGCTTGCACGCGCAGGTATCCCGGAGTCGTGCCGCTGAAGAGCTGCCAGGCTGCCTGAGACAGCAAATCGGTCTCACAATAGCGACTGCCCAACAGGAACGCGAGTGTTTCTTCGGGCAGATCCTGTACGGAGTCCTGCCCGGCAGCGGACACAGTCTCTTCTAGCTGGCCGCTATCTCTGATTACCCCGTCGGTGGCCAGGCGGAGGCGGCCCGCAGGCGCGAGGAGGCGGTGGCACCAGTTTCCGAAGACGTCGCGGAAGCCGGTGATAGGAATGGGTGGCTCGACGGTAAGGCGATCGGGGACGACAATGTCGGAGGCCCGCGAATAGTGGATGTTCACGACCAGGATGATCGGCGTGGGCTGTGGAAAACTATAAATTAGTTCGTAACCGATCCGGAGCTGCATGGCAAACACCTTCAGTCTGCGGCAAGGAAATCCGCGAGATGGGCTGAAGCGATTCAGAGGTACTGGCCTTCAGGAAAGTTCGGCGATGACTGCTGGCCACAGGAACCTCCCGATATCACGTGAGCCCTCGCATGAGAAGTCTCAGTAAAAGCATACCAGAGAATGCGAGTTTCGAGCGCCAGCGCGCCGCATCCGCTGCGTGGGAGTCATCGCGTTGACGCCAACAGCCGAGTTCTTTGCGGTCTATCGTGCCAACGCAGGTACGCTCGGGAACTTTGACTATACAATTGTAGAGCAAGTGGAGCGATTTTATGGACTCGCCGAGCGGCTTCTTTCAACGATTCAGGAATATAAAGCGGCGTTGGCGTACGAGCTGCAAAGGGAATACTCAGTGGCCCCGAACGCCGCACCCCGAAGGCTTCTCAAACAAATCCAAACAACCATGTGGGACGCAGACAGAGCTGCGGTGGATGCAGGGCGAATCCTCGGCGGCGTAGCGGATGTCCATGACGACGCATTTGCGAAATTGAACTAGCCCGTTCCCAAAAAGAGCTCAGTGCTTGTGCCGAATGCCTTGCTTTTCGGCTCAAAGGCGCTAGTGGCCGTGAAAATTTCGTCGGACTCTGGCTTGGAAACGCCGAGAAGACTTAGCTGCGTATCCTGGGTTCGTATCAAAACACATGGTTTGATACGCGCGAAATCGGGGCAAATCGAGTTAGTGTTTTCTGGGCCTTGGCGGGGCAATCGGTAGGACCCTTTGATTCAGCGCAATCTGGCCGGCTTTTCCGGCGTTGCCCAATAACCCCAATTCAACAGCGCCCGCAAGTACTTGAAAAACAGAAGCCAAAGTCGGTAAGTTTCCATGCCCACAAACAGATGTTTTTGAGATGGGACGCACTCTCCGCGTCACCTTAGTCCCGCAATGCCCTCGTATTTCCTAATCGTGACCAATCAGGAGTGCGTGGGTAGTGGCGGCGGGAATTGAAAAATATCCTATCTCACAACCCCCCAACAGCGGTGTTGCAACCGCCCCTATCGAGACAATCTCTACAAATACTACAAGAAATCTGCACGCATCCCTTAAACTTGGTCGATTTGGGAAATCAAACTACGAATGCTTTTCGCGCCAAGGCACCGGACTGGGCGAATGTGGTCTTGAAGCGGTAGCTGCCAACATGCCATGCCGACCAAAGTCGGAATCCAACGAATCTGGCCTTCGGGAGACCCGTAGAGAAGAACACTCCATAATCCACCTCCACTTACGCCGAAAAACCGCTTGGGGATTCCGGGAAATGTGGTGTCCATATCCAAGTCTAGATAGTCTAGTCCGCCGAAATTGTATTCGCTGCGAATTGTGGCGAAGATTCCATTCATTGTGAGACTTACGTGCTTTGGCAATCTTGCGCTCTGTTCGGCGGGCGAGCCCATTAGCATCCAGATTTCAAGTGAACTCAGATTTGGAGGCTCCGGCAGGTCCAAAGTAAGCGGGTAAAATCGTTTGCTCCCTCTCAGTTTCTCGGCATCCTCAGAAGGGATTTTGAGCAATTTCATGTCCGGGCCCCATGGGTCTCGATCAGAGACCAACTCTGGGCCGTACGGAATGATCGCCCCCGTTCGGATAAAGAATCTATGGTCTACGTCCTCCTGATCGAGCGTGATACCGACCCCGGCGGCGCTTTCCATCTTTTTCCAGACGTGTGTGGCAGAAAGGATGTAAGCTGTGCCCCCCACTGATACCAAGGATCCTGAACCACAGAGACGTAGCTCCTCGTTCTCGCCGGACCCAGTCACTGAAAGCAGAGCAGTGCTGAATGATCCAATGTCGCGGCCAATTCTTTCAGCAAGGCCTGAAGTTGGATCGAACAGTTGCGTCTGAATCTCGATGGGATTCATCACGTGACCAGTCGACGGGAGCTTACCACAAGATTATAGAAGTTTCTCCATAACCTTTGTCCATTCTATGGTAGTAGAATATTAGCTATGTGTCCTTCATGGAAAGAGGGCGTGCGAGGAGAGCAGGTTCTGCCTCTCATTGAGCTTGACGCCTCGACGATAAGGGTTGAAGCAGGACCTGGGACAGGAAAGACTTTTGGCCTCGTTCGGCGCGTCGAACGAATTCTCCACCCCGAAGGATTGGCGGTTCATGGACGGAACGTGCTGGTAGTCGCTTTTAATCGCGTGATAGCAAAACAACTTGAGACCGAGATTCAGGCCCGCCTTAGCACGTTCGAGCACGAAGGGGCGCCTACGATTCGGACGATCCATGCTCTATGTTTGCAAGTCATTGGAATGGATTTGAGAATAATTCTTCCTCACGAACGTGAAGGCATGATCTACGACGTTTTGACGAGCCATGCGCAGTTAGAAGCCAATTACGACAGCTTTGATGATGCCGATCAGGCTTTACGCGATCACGAAGCACGCGTGGAGGACCACATCGCACTATGGCAGGCTGTTCGGGAATGGCTTACCCGGCACCATGCTCAATTGCTTAGCGACCTGCCGGGTCTCTTGCTAGGTTGCCTTACCGGTGGGGATCTCCCTGATCTGCATTACGAACACATAATCGTCGACGAATTTCAGGACCTCACGCCGGGTGAGCAAGAACTGATGTTCAGGCTAAGGCGTGATGGAGGACAAATCGTTGCCCTTGGCGACCCACGACAATCGATCTATCGGTTTCGAGGAAATGAATTGCAGGGACTTTCCAGAATTGCAGATCTGGTAGCGGATCCAGACGATATTGTTGATATACCCATGCAGCAGTGCCAACGCTGCCCCTCCACAATCGTAAATGCAGCGAATCGCCTCATGGCTTTGGCGGATGCTCAGGAAATGACGGCGATCAGTGAGATTCCGGCAAACATACATCAAGTGATCTGGGAATCACCTCAGGAAGAAGCTGAAGGGATGGCCCGCGCGGTTGCGGAGAATTTTAGAAGACATCCGAACGATCACCACCTTGTTATGACTACCCGACGCAAGTTTGGCTATTGGTTCAGAGACCGGCTTGCCGAGATAGACCCGGAGGTGCGAGTCGAACTCAGCTTCTCGGAGAGCATTCTTGAAACATGGGCAGTACGAGAGGCGTTCTTATTTTTCTGCCTTGTCGCAGATCCGGATGCGCCAACGTGGAGAGCATGGCTTGGCTACGAAACTTCTATGACAGGAACTGGGTATAAGGCTCCACGCCGGAATTCGGAGGCATATTTGCAATTCCTACGTTCGTCTGAGGACTTCATCACAGAGGCTCACATACGAGTGCTGGTTGCTCAGCCTCGTATCTTGAGACGTGGTACTGGCGGATCGATACTTTGGGACAGGGCTCAGCGATATTTGGATTTGAAAGGACGATTGTGCCCTGCCGATGCTTCACCCGAAGAAATAATCGGAACCCTGTTTGGAGCAGACAATTGGATAGGACGGGATTACCAAGAGCCGGACACGGCACGACTTGATATGAACCTCTTGCGGACTACAGCTCGGGCCATAGTAACGGAAAGCATGGAGAGAAACGGCCGCGACCCTGCAGCCCAACACTTGAAAACGGTAGCTAGGAGATTGCGGTATGCTGTTGGGACCAGAGAAGAGTTCATAGAGGAGACTCCGTGTGATATCAAGGTCGCAACTTTATGGGGAGCGAAAGGTGTAACAGCTGACCACGTGTACATTCTTGGGGTTTGCAACGAGGCGCTGCCAGGACAAAGGCGCGAGGAATACCCGGGCACTGACGCTGAATACATTGAAGAACAAAAGAGACTGTTCTACGTTTCAATCACCCGAACCAAGAAAACATTGGTGCTGTCACGTGCGCGGCAAATGCCCAGAATTGAAGCGGTTAGGCTGGGACTGGCTTCTCCAGGTGCAGGGATGGTCAGGTTGTCAATGACACCATTCTTACATGACATAATTAGGTTGCTGCCAGGCGCCGTCGCCGGCCACGACTGGAGAGGTTGTGATTAAGCTCAGGGCTGCGGGGATCGTACAGTAGATCTTAATCAGGTGCCGGCCCATAAACCAACAGAGCAACGAATAACTTTCCCGGAATCAGGCAGTTCTAGCCAGCGAAGCGGCCGTCTACAAATCATATGATTTTGGGCAAGCTAGAAAGGGCGCGCTGGGCGGACCCCTTACTGACTCCCGTTTCTGACACGATTTCGCGCCAAGAGCGTCCTTGTGCGCGCAGAGTGGCAATTCTAGGAGCATCCGCAAATACCCGCGGCCTTCCAAGGCGCTTGCCCTTTACCCTGGCGTTCCGAAGGCCGGACCTGACCCGTTCGCGTATACAGTCGCGTTCAAACTCAGAGAAGGCCGAAAGCATTTGATAGAGCAGCTTTCCCGTCGTGGTGGTGAAGTCGAGCCCCTCGGAGAATGAGACAAGCTCAACATCCCAGGCGCGTAAATCTTCGAGGAGGCGGACTAGGTGCGCTAGCGATCTCCCGAGTCGATCGAGCTTCCACACCAGTAGGATGCGGAACTTTCCCCGTTTGGCATCGGCGAGCATCTTATCGAGTGCCGGTCGCGAACTTTTCGCCCCGCTGAATCCTTCATCTAGGTATTCATGCAGGACTTCAAAACCGCGACGGTCTGCAAGCTGTCGAAGATCTCTGACTTGCATTTCCGTACTCTGGTTTGTGACAGTACTGACCCGGCCATAAATCGCGGCCTGTTGTAGACTCTTTGGAGCCATGGTGCCTCCTATGTAGGCGACTTGGTTGGGGGCGCGCCGGTGTTAGAAGCACCAGCGCGTCCCGCTTAATTCAATCCTTTTTCTTTTTCCTGCCATTCCTGATCTTTGGCAACTTCTTGCGAGCCTGTTCAATCTCGCGGTCTGGTCGCTCCGGCTGGGTATTGGCATTGAACGCATCCAGCCTGGCCATCCGCAGCAAAACGGCCGTCATGAACGTATGCATCTCACCTGGAAGAAAGAAGCCACCAAGCCAGCCGCTGCAAACTTCCTTCAGCAGCAGGCCCGCTTCGACGACTTCATCGAAATCTACAACAACGAACGTCCTCACGAAGCCTGGAACATGAAATGCCCCGCGGAGGTCTGTCAGCCTTCGACTCGCACTTATCACGGACTGCCCCATATCGACTATCCCTTCCACGACAAAACCATCGTGGTCACCCACTGCGGCCGCATCTGCCTCGGGCACAAGAAAATCAATTTCAGCACGGTCTTCGCCGGCCAAGCCGTCGGCATCAAAGAAGTCCACGACGATATCTGGCTGGTGAGCTTTATGGATTATGATCTGGGATACTTCGATCTGGAGACGCGCGTGTTAGAACCGCTGGAAAATCCCTTCGGCCCAAAAGTGTTACCCATGTAGCCGGTACGTTCTGTTACCCATGTCTCCGGGTTGGACCTTAAGGGGTTGGTGGGCCCGCCAGGATTTGAACCTGGGACCGACGGATTATGAGTCCGCTGCTCTAACCAGCTGAGCTACAGGCCCGCACGTGTAACTATAAGCGAAAACGAAACTCACTGCACCGGCGAATGAGTTTGTTGGCCACGGAACGAAAGAGAAGTCGAAACCCCGACCCTTTAAAACCGAAAGGGCCGGCCACCCGAAAAAGCCAAACCAGTTCCTCGGCGTTGACGTACTGGAGTGGTATCATCCATGCGGATGTTGTCGGGAGGAAAAACTCCGAAGGGTGGGCCACCCGCCCCGGAAAGGCTAGACCAGTTCCTCGGTGTTGACGTACTGGAGTGGTATCATCCAACTGTGAGGACATGTCAATATAAAACGCGCGAAAGGGTGGGCCACCCGCCAACAACGTTGGATTCAATTTTTCCCGGTGGGAGCTTTCTGCTTCAACTCTTCAAGCCAGTTCACTACGACGGTGATTTCGCCTGCCCCCTGCTCACCGGTCTTCGTTAACAGGAAACGTTGGCCATCGGGCGTGACATCGTAGGCAGGCAATGATTGATAGGTGGCATATTGCCCCTCGAAAAGCACCTTCGGCTTGTCCGCGGAAAAGGTCGACTTAGTGTTCGTTTCCACGGCCATCATCTTGTCTCCATTCCGGTAGAACAGTTCTCCGTTGCGCGTCCAAACAGGTTCCGTGCCCCCATCCGTCGATATTTGCCATTTACCACCAGGGCCCGGATATGGCTGTACGTATATTTCGTAGCGGCCCGATTCATCCGAAGCATAGGCGAGCCAGCGGCCATCGGGTGAAAACCGAGGGGCGATTTCATTAAACCGCGTTTGCAGAAATGGCTGGGCCTTATGGTCGCTCAGCCGAAACACCCATATGTCGAAACCAGTTCCGGGCGCTGATTCCTCGTAGGCCAGCGTCTGCCCGTCCGGGGACCAGGAACTGGCAACTTGGGTGCGGTCGCTCGTTGTTAAACGCTCCACGCCCCCGCTGCCATCCGCAAGTTGCCAGAAAAGGTTCCGCGCCCCCGCTCTATCCGTTCCAAACGCAATCCGCTTGCCGTCGGGAGTCCATGCCGTCCCGCCGTTGTAGCTCCCGTCGAACGTCAGCCGTGTCAAAGTGCCCCGACCGATATTCAAAAGCCACTCCTGACTTCCCAATTCGTCAATCGTAACGGCCACACGCTGGCCATCGGGGGAGAGCCTTGGGTTTCGATAGGCGTGAGGTGGAGCGGGCAGCGGCTGCTCTGCCCCTTTCCGATCCACCCACACAAGCTTTATCTGAGCGTTCGTAGGTACCACTCGATAGGCCAATACACCGTTTTCCGATACGGCAACGGCGGCCCTGCCGTTAACGCGATTGAATTGCACGCCCTCGGCGATGGGAAAAGCGTCGCCCTTTAGTTCCAGGCGATCACCGTCGAAAGGTTGGGCTAGCAAGGTCCCAGCCCGAACAAACAGCAGATAACCGGGGGGGCTATACAAAATGGAGGAGTTGGCGTTCAGAAGGAGCTTCATCTCTTTCGAATCGATGGACCCAATGTAGATGGCGCTCTTTCCAATATCCGTGCTATGGGCTAGGTAGAGAAAGTGTCTCCCGTCCGGCAAGAAGTCCGGCCAGACATGAAAGTCCTGCTGGCGGGATGCGTCGAGAGTAGTGACTGGAGTTGCCGAGCCGCCCGCGGAGGACACACGAAGAATTCCACTCCCGCCAAACGTTCCGAACAAAATGACTCCATCCCGGTTCCACGTTCCCATGCTAGAGCCAGGAACAGCCGTCAAGGTTTGAGGGGGACCTCCCGCAACGGCCACCTTCTTGAGAGCTCCATCAGCGGAAAAAGCAATGAAGCGGCTATCTGGAGACCAGAAAGGTGCATTCCCGTTGTCCGTTCCCGCAAGCGGCTGCGCGATGTGAGAATCGAGATCGCATATCCAAATCATCGAATGGCCTCCAGAGTCTACTGCTACGAATGCCACCTTGCTCCCGTCCGGTGAAACGCTGAGCAGGTTAGGCGTGTTGCCAAGCACGGGAAAGCTTTCTTTTTCGGGAGGGCTGATCGTGAAGCGAACGGGCCGAACTTCTACGGGAGTCTTGCGGAAGTAGAAAATTGCCAGGGCCAGCACCGCAACTACAAGGGCCGTAGCCATTAATGACCAAGTCACCTTTTCCCTGACTTTACGCCTGGCGATGCCAGGTGCTGGCATTTCAGCCTGCGGTCCTTGCTCTGCGATCCACTTCAACTCATTCGTCAGGTCGGCTCCGCTCTGCCACCGTTCGTCGGGCTCTTTCGCAAGACATCTCTTAACAACACGATCCAGCGCAGGCGGCGTCATCGGTTGAAGCGATGAAATTGGCTGCGGATCGGACGACATGATTGCGGAGATCACGCTTGCCTGGCTCTTGCCCGCAAATGCCTTCTTGCCCGTCGCCATCTCGTAGACGACCACACCGAAGGCGAAAATATCAGTCCGGGCGTCGGCTTCCTTGGCTTCCAATTGCTCCGGAGCCATGTATTGAAGAGTACCGAGAATCGTCCCTTGAGCCGTGAGGGCGTCGTTTGCAGTAGGAGCCTGTGAAAGCGGAGTGGCTGCGACCGTATCTTGTCGCAATTTTGCGAGGCCAAAGTCCAATAGCTTCGTCCCCGTCTTGGTGAGCATGATGTTGCCGGGCTTCAGATCGCGGTGCGTCACGCCTTTGCGATGGGCCTTGTCGAGCGCATCGGAAATCTCAATCGCGTACTGCAATACCATCTCCACCGGCAGTGAACCTTTGAGCAGCCGCTGAGCGAGCGTCTCGCCCTCGATATATTCCATCACGAGGAAATCAATTTCGTCTTGATGGCCAGTATCGTAGAGCGTGCAGATGTGCGGATGATTCAGGCTGGCAATCGTCTTTGCCTCGCGCTCGAATCGCTCGCGCAATTCAGGTCGGTCGGCGAGATGAGCGGGGAGAACTTTTATCGCGACGGTTCGGTCGAGACGGGTATCGCGGGCTTTATACACCTCGCCCATTCCACCCGCACCGATAGCGGAGAGAATTTCGTAAGGCCCTAAACGTCTGCCGGGGAGAATCGCCATGGGCTCCCGCCAACTTAGAGTTGGCAGAGTATAACTCTGTCAGGCACTTACACACCTGCAATTTTTTGCTCGCTGCCACATCCTGATACCTTATCGGAATGTGGCCCGAATCGCGATTCAGCCCAAATCCGGAAGCAAATCACTGTAGTAAATTCGTAGTAGTTATCGGTTCAGATCGGATCAAATCGGGTACAAACGGTTCAACTCGGGGTTGTTGTATCTCGTTGAGGAATATAGTAGAGTCCAGAATTTTCAGAACCAATCAAAAGAGTCGCCTGTGTTATGAGTCCGCTGCTCTAACCAGCTGAGCTACAGGCCCGCACGTGTAACTATAAGCGAAAACGAAACTTGCTGCACCATCGTCGATCCTGACTTCTGGCCCTCAATCGCTGGTGTTAGTTTGGTGCTATTCGAAGCAACGATAAGGGCGTTTATTCGCTCGACTGCAGCGAGCGTGTCTTCCCGAGCAGGGATAGAAGGGCGCGCATTCAATGATGAACTGATGAGAGAGTGAACTATATTTCCGAAAAAAGAAACGAAGAGATCGTAATATCAGCCCTGCTTGTTTTTGAGTGGCCCGGCAGAGTAACTGATTGAACCTTCGACCTTTCAAGGTAAAGATTGCGGGTTCGATTTCCGTCTGAATAACAAGTCCGGTTTTAGAATTGGCAATCGGCCCTATGCTTCTTTCAAAGCCAAAACAGGGGCTTGATTCAAGACAAACTCATTGACCTTCGTTCCGTTTTCACGGCGAGCCATCTCCACAAAGCTCAGAAACCTGCGCGCCAATTCACGAATGCGGCGTGACTGACCAAGAGCGATCGCTTCCGCGGGAATTAACGCCTCGCCGATGCCAAGAGCGGCCGCTCCGGCCAATATATATCCGGCCGCAGTCTGCTGGTTTACTCCGCCCGCCGCAATGAGTGGTACTTGAGGCAGACAAGACTTCAGGGCCCTGAGATAATTCTCGCCCCCGACCGCGGCGCATGGGACCACTTTCACAAAATCCGAACCGGCACGCCAGGCGGTGATTACTTCAGTTGGCGTCAATGCCCCGGGAAATACGACGGTATCTTTCAACGTGGAGTATTCCACGATTTCCGGAATGAGGCCGTCTGTTGTCAGGAACTTTGCACCCGCATCGACGCACCGACGCGCTGTTTCCGCATCCAGAACGCTTCCCGCGCCGACTATCATTTCCGGCGCGCTCTTTGCGAGGTCAGAAATCACTTGAACGGCCCCGGGTGCGGTCATGGCGATTTCCACGATCGGAATTCCGCCTTGAAAAACATTTTCTGCGGCGAAGCGGGCATCCTCCGCGGACGGAACGCGAACGGAAGGGATGATGCCAATTGCTTGGATTTGGGCACAAATGTCTTTACGGTTCATTGATCTCTCTCCGCACTCGCCAGCTTGCGCCGGGGTCCTTGGATTGTGACGAGTACGGGAATAGGATATACCTTCGTCTGGCCAATGGATTTATTTATTGTTTATGTCCGTAACATTCAGAAATCCAATCCTGGTCTCATCCTCCCGGCTCTGCGGATCGCGAGAATAGGTGAAAATAAAAGGTTTACAGGCAGGCAATTCCACGTGGATCTTCAGGACGAATGTGGTGACACTCAATTTCTTCGCTGTTCGCGCCACGATAAATGGAATGATGAGAATTTCTTTACGACTTGTTGACTCTGCCCTAATCTAGACTTGGGCATGGCAAGCAAGACCCGGGCTCTTACCATTGAGTTCGCCTTCGTTCTGAGCTGATGTTCCTGTTACCCTGACTTCCTGCGGCGGGGTCTGCGAGATTTTCAAAATTCCTGGCCAGCAAGACCTCGATCTTGATGACCGAAGCTATTTGTAGATCTTGCGACCAATGGCTCTATTCTTCTGCGCCTTTACACTTAGATTTTCAATCCCCTTGCTAAGATCGTCTCGTATAGGCTGCCAGGTGAGCCTTGCCGCTTTTCACGAAGTCCAGGAACCTGCGTGCCAGTTCCCCAATGCGAGCGGCCTGCCGATGCTGGATTGCCTCTCGTGGGATCAATTCACGGCCCACGCCGAGTGCGATAGCACCAGCCAGGACCAATTTGGAGGCGCTCAGCTGATCCACGCCACCTGAGGCAATCAGCGGAATGTCGGGAAACATGGCATGCAGGGATGCGATATAGGTTGGACCGCCAAGCTGGGCGCAGGGTACGACCTTGACGAAATCGGCATTCGTCTCCCAAGCGCTGATGACCTCCGTAGGCGTCAGCGTCCCTGGAATCACGACCACGTTCCGCTTCGCCCCGAACTCGATTACGGTGGGATGAAATCCGTCGCTGGTAAGGAATTGCGCACCCGCATCCAGGCTTTGAAGTGCGGCGTCAGGTCTCGTCACACTGCCCGCCCCCACAACAATACCGGGAATGCTCTTCACCAATTGGGAGATGACCGTCGTGGCTTGCGGCACGGTGAGCGCGATTTCCACAACGGGAATCCCACCTTGAAAAACTGCCTCAGCCGCAAAGAGGGCATTCTCCTTCGACCGTTCGCGAACCGCGGCAATCACGCCAGTTTCCTCGATCCAGGCGCGAACTTCTTGTTTAGTCATCTACCTCGCTCCTCGGTGCTGCTGTCGCGTGAGTCAATTCGCCGAACTTTATTGACTCGATCCTCGTTTGGCCGGACCAAATTCTTGTTCAGGGATGGCTGCATTTCGAATCACGGCAAGTTCCTGGCGCCAACGGCTTCACGAAGCTGCTCGAGTGCCAGCAGGTAAGAAGCGAGCGTCTGGCGGTAGCCGAGTTCTTCGGCGCGATAGCTGCGCTCCGCGTCCAGGAAATCGATGAGGGCGATGCCGCCCCGATGGTAGGCGTAATCGGCGATGTCCCGGGACTTCTTTGCGACGTCCCGATACTTGCCCATGTACAACATCACCAATCTATCGTTGGATTTCACTCCCTCATAGGCGTCCTTCACGTCGGTCATTACCTGTCCATTGGTGAAGGCCTGCTGTTCCTGCATTTGCGTGATGACGGAGCGGGTCCGCGCGATTTCGCCCTGATTGCGGTTAAAAATGGCGAGCGGGATGCTGGCGTAAACCGTGGCGGCATTGATGCCGTTGACGTGGGAGTAGTTTCCCTGAACGGTCAGATCCTGTTTTGCATCGGCTTTGGCCAGCGCGTATCCGCTATTCGCAGCGGTCACGCCTTGTACCGCTGCGCGGAGGTCCGGCCGATTTTGGATGGCCTTCATTTGCAAGTCTTCGAGATTCGCTTTTAGCGGCAAGTAATCGAACGCTTCCGCCACGTCGTAATCGGCGGACACGGATTCGTAACCGAGCAGTTGCCGCAAGTCGGACAGTCCCTGCTGGCGAGCGAGTTGCGCCTGCTCCAAATCGGCCTCGAATTGCAGGAGCTGCAGCTCGATCTTGAGGTAGTCATCCTCGCTGATGCCGCCGGCTTTGAATTGGAATTCGCCGATATCCACGGTCTGCTGAAAGCTTTTCAAATCCTGCTGCGCGAGATCGATCGTGGATTCGGCCAACTGCACGTTGGTGAACAGAGTGGCCACTTGATAGGTCAGGCCGCGCTCATTGTCCGCGACCAGCGAACGCGTCTGGGCCGTTATATCTTTCGCCGCCTGATAGCGGGCCTGACGCTTGTGGCCGCGCTCGATCAAGTAGCTGAGGCCGATATCACCTTCGGTATTATTCTTCAGATAATCTGGGGTGGACACGCCGGTATACAGGCCGGGATTTTGCTTTTCCGGCGACCAGAGCGGCAAATATTCCCAGTCGGTGAACAGAACTGGATTCGGGCGCAGGTTGGCCGTTATTTCCATCGCCAAGCTCTGGTCGATCGCCGTTCGAGCCGCGAGGATATTGTGATTGTGCTGGAGCGCCAGCTGAACGGCTTCGTCCAGCGTGATCCTCACGGGGCCGCTCGGGGCCTGGCCGAATGCCGGGGGTGTGCTGAGGATAAAACTGAACAAAGTGCAAACGGCCAGTCCGGCGTAGATTATCCAAGTGCTACGAGTCATTCGGTTAGACTTCAAAGTTCGCCTCCGGTTCCGGCAGCGTGTCGCCATCGCTCGCAAACCAAACGTAGAGCGTGGGCAGGATGAAGATACTCATGACCAGGTCGGCAATCAATCCTCCCACGATTACGATTGCAAAGGGGCGTTGAGAATCCGACCCGATGGCATGCGAGAAAGCCGCCGGCAAAAGGCCGAATGTCGCGACGAGCATGGTGATCATGATGGGACGCAACCGCAGAACCGCGCCCTCCACCGCGGCATCGACAACCGTGTGGCCATGTGCGCGGAGTTGGTTGATGTATTCGAGCATGATGACGCCCGTTTGCACTGAAACGCCGAAAAGAGCCAGAAAACCGACGCCCGAAGCCACGCTGAAAAACGTATGCGTAACCAAGAGAGCCACCAGGCCCCCGACACGCGCCATAGCCACCGTGACGAGGATCAGTGTCGCCCATTTGGCGGAACGAAACATGATGTAGAGAATTACGAAGATGATCAAGATGGTGATGGGAATGATAATAAGGAGTCTGGCTTCCGCCCGCTTCTCGCTTTCATATTCCCCCGCCCACTGGAGTTCGTAGCCTCTTGGCAGCTTCACATTCTTTTCGATCTGGGTTATAGCGTCCTGCACGGTGGACCCAAGGTCCCGGTCACGCACCTCGAAACGGATGGCGACATAGCGTGAGCCGTTTTCGCGGTAGATGTCGTACGCGCCGTCTTTGACCTCCACTTTCGCCACTTGCGCCAGAGATACCCGCTCGCCCGAGGGGCTAAGAATGCGAATGTCCTGAATGGCCTCTTTCGTGTCACGATAAGATTTCTGATAACGTGCGGTTAGGTTATAGACTGCCTCTCCCTGCAGGACCTGGCCGATGGAGAAGCCGCCGACGGCTGTTTGGATGGCGTCTTGCACGTCGGCTACATTGATGCCGAACCGCGCAGTTGCTTGACGATCGACGGTAATATTGAGATTCGGCTCGCCGGTATCGCGTTGAAGTCCAAGATCGTGGATCCCTTGAATGTGGGACATCACTTCCTTGATCTCTTCGCCCTTGGCCTCCAGAACGTCCAAGTCCGGTCCGTATAGCTTGGCTGCCAGCCCGCCCTTCGTGCCGGTCAGAGTCTCATCCACGTTATCTTCAATCGGCTGCGAGAAATTCCAGAACGCGCCCGGAAATTTCGCAAGCTCGCGATTCATCGCAGCAATCAGCTCATCTTTGTCTTGATGAAAAACGGGCCGCCATTTCTCCTTGGGCTTCAAGTCCACGAAATACTCAGTATTGCCGAAGCCTCCCGTATCGGTACCGTCGTCGGGCGCCCCGGCTTGCGAGACAACTGTAGTGACTTCGGGGAACGAAGCGAAGATATGTCGGCATTGGGTGGCGAAACGCTCTCCTTCTGTGAGGCTTGTGCTGTTCGCCATTGCACCGCGGGCCCAAATGGCTCCTTCGTTCAGGTGCGGCAAGAATTCCGCACCGATAATGCCGCTAAACGTCAGGAACATGGCAACCGCAAATCCAGCCAGTCCCACGCCGATGGTCAACCAACGAAACTCGATGGCTTTCCGGACAGCTCCGCGATACCAATTTGTCAGCCAGATAATTACTGGGTTGTGCCACTCCTTTACTCCTTTGCTGAATAGCCAACTGCTCAGAACAGGGGCGACAAGGATGGCATAGGTCATAGCGCCGAGCAGGGCGAACGCGACCGTCCACGCCATGGGCTTGAATAATTTCCCCTCCACGCGTTGCAGCGTGAAGATCGGCATGTACGCGGTGATGATTATGGCGATAGCGAAGAATACGGGCCGTTGAACTTCATGGCATGCCTCGCGTATGGCTTCCGCCGGCGATTTAATGATCATCGTAATCCGTCCGGGAGGGGTGCCGTTGGCGGCAGATTCGGGCGGTTTGTTCCTCCGGTTCAAGTGCCGGACTATGTTCTCCACCATGACAACGGCGCCATCTACCATCATTCCGAAATCCAGTGCGCCGAGCGAGAGAAGGTTGGCGGGAATTTTGCTCAAATCGAGCCAGATCGAAGCGAACATCAAGGAGAAGGGAATTGTGATGGCGACGATTATGGCGGCGCGAATGTTCCCAAGGAACAGCAAGAGGATGATTGTAACCAGGATCATTCCTTCGCCAAGGTTGTGCAGCACGGTATCCAGGGTGTAGTGGAGCAGGTCACTGCGGTCCAGCATGGGAATGATCTTCACGCCTTCGGGCAGGATGCGGTTATTGAGCTCGTCCACTTTCTTGTGAATGCGGTCGAGCGTGGGCCCTTCCTCCGCGCCTTTCAGCATCAGCACGCTACCTTGGATGACGTCGGGTTCGTCGACGATCACGCCGTCTGCGCGATGGGTTGCTCGCGCCATGTGTCCTAATCGAATTCTGGGGCCCATCTCGACGACTGCAATGTCCTTGACGCGGATCGCCGTCCCACTCTTAGTAGTCAAAACGGTATTTTCAATATCTTGCAAGGTGCGATAGAGGCCGAGCGCTCGGACATTCATTTGCTGCAAACCAATCTCGATGAAGCTGCCGCCAGCGTTGACGTTGTTGATTTCGAGCTGTTGTTCCACCTGGCCGATGCTTAATCCGTAAGAGATGAGCTTGGTTGGATCGACCCGCACCTGGTATTCGCGCGCGGTGCCTCCAAAGTCGCTTACGTCCACAACATTGGGAACCGTCTTGAATTGCTTATACAGGACCCAGTCTTCGATGGATCGTTGTTCCATCAGGTCGTAACTGGGATTCGTGCTTCGGATCGTGTACCAATAAATCTGGCCCGTCAGGCTCCAGTCGGTTCCAATTTGAGGCTGAACGCCGGGAGGCATCGAAACCAGAGTCAGTCTTTCGAGGACCTTCGCGCGGTTCCAGTCGTTGATGGAGGAATCATCAAAGACCAACGTCATGAACGACAGCCCGAAGAGGGATTCGGATCGCATGGTCGCCAGGTGTGCAAGTCCGCCCATTTGAATTTCAATGGGGATGCTGACTTGCTGCTCGACTTCCTCGGCGGAACGACCGGGCCAAAGGCTGATAATCGTCACGTAATTGTCGGCAATATCGGGATACGCCTCGACCGGCATGTCGTGGAAGGCCAGACCTCGCTCCCCAAGCCACCAATAGAACTATCGCAGCGGTGATCACCACGAACCGGTTATTGAGCGCGAAATCAACGAGTTTGCGAATCATCGCTTGTCTCCTTTGCCTCCGAGACCCGTCACTCATTGTTCGATTGCATTTTGGATCGTGCCCGCATTGGACACGACCTGCTGGCCCGGCTGCAGACCGCTCAAAATCTCTTGCATGTTGTTCGACAATTGCGCGCCGCTGGTCACTTGAGTGCGGCGGAATTTTCTCCTGCGTGGGGATGAAAACCCAATCGCGATCGTGCAAGTGCAGGATCGCGGACGATGGCACGATCGTATAGGTTTTTTTGTCGAGGCTGTAGAAAGTGGCTGTTGCGAACATGCCCGGCCTCATGAATTCGCCTGTGTTGGGCACTTGTAGGCGAACCTTGGCCGTGCGAATGTTCGGATCGAGAATCGCTCCGATGTTGCTTACCTTGCCTTTGATCATCCGGTTTGGAAAAGCGTTCAGCTTTATGTCAGCACTTTCACCAATACGCACATTAGCCATATCGTTTTCGTAGACGTCGCAAACGACCCAAACGGTGGTCAAATCGGAAATCGTGAACGGGTTCGGCGAAGAATAGGCCTGCACGCTCGCCGCGTTGGTCACTTCCTGATCGGTGATGACGCCCGAGATGGGCGCCATGATGTCCACGATTCCGTTGGGCTTGTCAGGATCGTTGCCCAGGAGCCGAAGATGCTCGGTCGCGGTATCGAGAGTGGTCTTGGCGTCATCTTCATTGTCTTGCGCAACCTCAAGGTCTTGCTGCGCCATGGCGCCGTGTGCATACAGGTCCTTTGTTCGTTCCAACTGTTTTCGGGCCAGGAGTTCATCGGCGACCGCCTTGCGGTAGGCGTCGAATCCTACTGCAACGTCATCGCTGCGAACTCGCAACAGGACCTGGTCTTTTTGGACGGTGTCGCCGAGGCGCGCGCGGATATCGACTACGCGGCCGGAAGCAAGCGTAATCACCGGCACACTCCGCGAAATGTCCGGAAGCACGACCCCCGTGGCGACGAGTTGCGACGGAGCTTCGTATCGGGTGGCCGTTACAGGCGGATACTGTTCGGGATGTTCCACCGAGAACAGCGTGACGTCCACGCCCTGAATCACCTGTTGGGGCGGCGGCGCTTCTTGAGCCGCAACATCTCCTTGCCCTTTTCCGCAGCCGCCAAGGGCCAGCAGGGACGCCAGGGAGATGGCAAGGAATCCCAGATCTACACTTTTTATTTTCATGAACATAAAGTCTAATCCTCCGCGTCAAACGTTCGGTCCCTTTACAGGAATCGACGCACGAGTATTCGTGCTGGCGCGAAATCGCGCGCCCTCTTCACACACATACCTGGCGCACCAATTCATTTCGTGCGCTATATCACTGTTACGAGGGGTGGGGCCCTTCCCGAACTCGATGCGCGGCTCAAACGATTCGGAACCGTTTGAGTGAAAGAGGGAAAAAGGCATTCCCGCAACTGCGGGTCAAACGGCCTTCTACTATTTGGAAGGTGGGCTGTTTTGAAACCCGACGACATCAAAAACGCGAACATCTGAGAATCGCGCCTTCGCGAGCCCAGATCCTCAGTCGACGAAAAGGAGCTCGGGTCTGCGCTCGCTACGGCGACCTCAAAATGTTCGTGGCCGTCATTCACGAGGACAGTGGGAAGCCACCGAACCAGCGCCGGTGTTAGCACGACGTTGTTGGGAATTTTATCTCCCGTCATGTCGTGCATCTCGACTTGAAGTCCACCGGGAGGAGCCCTAACTATGACGGACTGCTCGGCGCCGGAGGCGAGATGCAATTGAACTACGTACTTGGTGTAACCTGCGGAGGGTTGCTCGATCACGGTCGCATCATCCAGGCTGTGATCGCCGGCGTAGCCCATGAAATAATTTCTGACTTCGGAATGACTGTTCGAGACGAAATTTGCAGGTCCGCCGGTAGCGAAGAGGCGGGCTCTTGCGCCTGTGCGATGCGAACTGCGGTTTGAGCCGGGAGCGCGATCCAGGGCGGCGGCGCATAGCGCCAATATCAAGAACAGGCCCGCAGCCCAAGCGGCGTCCTGGCCGCGCATGAATCCGGAGCTTGAACATATCTTCATCGAATTTGTTGAGTGCGTTGAAAGCGCAGGTCACCGATTCCGGGTCGGCGCGGCAGCGTATTCACGAAGCAATTCGCCGCGCACATCATCCAACGCATTAGGTTGAGAGCTCCAACTAAAAGGACGAAATACATAGAATCCTTGATAGATCAGTCTTGATAAACACGTCGTAAGCGAATCGTAAAAACACCCATTGAATTTTTGTTTCGGCCAAATTCAAAATTCAACTCAACTAGATCCGCGACCAGAATGCTCACTTTGCTCCAATTCCGCCGGTGGGACGGACTGCGATGATTCCTCAACCGTTCTTCCTCGGCCTCTTTGTGACCGGCGCGAGTTGAGGCCGCCGTGGCGGCCTCGACTCCCTGAGAATCAAGTGCAACAGAACTCTGCATTGAATTCCCGATTGCCGTAAGTTGGTTGGTCATTGGCCCCAAGTTGAATCGCATTTTTTCGATCCTCGATGTGGCCACGGCGCGTTGCGTTAGAATCTCGTCATGATCGCGAAGGTAGCTACGATCTGGCTGTGGCGAAGGTCTGGCGCCCATGCGTGCCAGGCGCTGCTCCCCATTTGAGTGGCGCAGCTTTGATCAACTGGTCCTCCGCTGTTTTGTGGCCCGAGGTTATCACCCAAGGGTGTAACCGATGAACTCTGGAAGAATCCGGCCCCTGACGGTGCGAAAGTGGAAACGGCAGATGACACACCGTTGGTGCATACATAGCTGCCGGGAGCCCCTGTATTGGCGAAGGCATTATTCCCATTGGGAGGCGTGATTCCCCCTCGGCCCGACCAGTACGGCACATCCGAGTGGCGATAACCCATTTCCCAGCGGAAAGTAAGCCACTGGGAGGGCATGTAATCGAACGTTGCAGTGGCATCATACATGTGGGCTTTATCGCCGAGATTCTCCGTAAAATAAGGCGTGCCGGTAATCCCGTTCGCGCCGTTGATCGGCGGGATCAGGGTCAGATACCGACCCGGATTGCTCATTTGGCCCCCGCCGAGGGTAATGCCGTAAAGGTCATGCTTAAACTGGAGGCGCTCGTAGACCATGAACCCCAGGAAAGAGGTCTTAATTCCGCCGTTTTTGTCGTTGAAGCAATTTTGGCCGCCGCCGTATTGGCAACCCAAATCGCCCGTGATCGACATGGCCGCCATGTCAAGGAATCCACTCGGATTGTTGTATTCCCTGATCTCGACGCTGTCGTCTGTATGGATACGCGACGTTCCCGGAGATCCGAGTACATCGGTGCCCATGCCGTAATTGTTAAATACCATCGCGAGCCAGGGCTTCGGGCGCCACATGATTTGGCCCCCCAATCCAGGCTTACTGTTGAACCTGGCGTAAGATTGCCATCCATTTATGATCCAGGGCTCGATCTTCAGCTTGGCAGTGGGGAAATACTGGATGCGCAAGCCGTTGAAGAACCATGGCGTGTTGGAGGAAACGTAGGAAGGTTGGTAGGCCCAGTTGTCAAAGTTGTAGTAACTGAACAGGCCGATGTACGACACGAAGATTCCCGCATCGACGTTCAGCCCATGACCTACGTTATCCCAGTGGTACCCCCCCCATCCTTCCGAAATATAACGGTAAGCGTTCGCTAGGTCCCATTGGCCGCGCGAGACGCTGCCGTCATTACGCGGCGTTGTGGTGGCGAACATTCCGAACATCGTCAAGATCCTGCCGCGAATGTGGCCAATGCGAATGTCGCCGCCGAGGCTCAACTGTTCTAATTGCCATTCGTTGGATCGGAAGGTCTCGGTCGAGCCGCCCAACGAGTTGTCTCTCGGATGGTTGAAATCGTCCGAGTAATTGACGTCAGCCCTGAATTCAGGGGTAAAATATTTTGAAGACCACGGGCTGTCATGCGCGCGGCCATTGGCGTTCAGCCACGTCCAGTCCGCGTAAGAAAACGGGTCCCAACCAGCCGGGTGCTCCGGAATGTCAGTGTCGCCCTTGAAGTAGGTAGCAGTTCCCCCCGTCGCCAAATATTGTCCCGGGGCTAGTTTGGGAGTCGCAGCCGCCTGATCTTGAGGGGCCGCTATCGGGGCGACAGCCGCTGCCGGCGTTTCCGCTGCCGGTTGATCTGTCGCCACATGACCCTTCAATTCCGACTCCAGCTCGTCGATCCGCTTTCGCATGGCCGTAAGTTCGTCGATAACTGCAGCGGGGATCGGTTGGCTGGCTGGGCTCTCGGCAGTCTTGGGTGAAACGCTCATCGCCGCAGGGCTCGTTGCTTCTGCGGATGGAACCGTCCCTTCCGCAGACGATTCGCCTGCCGGCTGAGGATCAGCTACGCGCAGGCTGGCCGGCTCTGCGCGAAAGTCCCCGTTATAGGGTCTGTATCCGCTCCCGGAGCTTCTGGCTGGTATGGACGCGCTGCGAATTAATTTGAGTGAGATATCAGAATTAACGCTCTGTCCCGGAATTACGTCGACAGTCACAACCCCAGACGGTGCATACCCATCGATCTTGGCGCTCATTTGATAATGGCCCGGTTTCAGATTCTTGAACGTATAGCTGCCATCTTCGGCGCTGACGGTGGTGCGCTCCACATCCACATCCGCGTTGAGGATGACAACGTGTGCCCCAGCCATGGGTAAACCACTCGGGTACCGCGTGACCCCCTTTACCTCGCCAGGAGCGTGGTCCGCCGTCAAGACATGCTGTTCCGGTTTCGGTGTCCTATCATTGAATGTAGTTGGACCATGACCACTCACCGGGTCTTCCATTCCTGGAACCAATCCTGATTGCGCATGCAATGGTGCGGTGCACAAGAACAAGGCCAGCTGAACTACCCCCCCGGCCGATAATATGCCCCGCAAAATCGGTCTTCGTTTCATATACACCTTCCTCTTAAAGTAAACTGCTGGCCTGCAAGCTAGGGGAGCCCGCGTCAACGGCGCATAAAGGGATTGATTGAAACTTTGATTGCCAGACATAAACAAATTGATATCCGTCGAACAGTTTCCCTTCACTTCGGTTTTCGCTGCGGCACATTTCGTACCGGCCCGCCTATATTTATTGAACGTTCCCGCCTTGCCCTGGTCTGAGTTCCCCTGTAATAAGGGCGGTTCGACGTCCTTTTCATCCTTGACGTTCATGCATCCAAATTAGTTTGCGGAAGGTAAGGAACGCATAAACGATCTGCGCTATTTTAGTAAACGGAGATTAATATCGCCACGAAGGATTCCTATTTGATTCGCTGGTTTCAATTCGCGTTTTGCGAAGATCGAACCAAAAGGACAGGATTCGGACGAGGGCGATCCGAATTCTCGAACCCTTCCGGACTCCGCCAGGATGCCGATCGCGATTGGTTCCTCAAATGACTTGTTCAAAGGAATTGAAGTTGAGGGGAGAAGAATTGCAGGAGGAGTAGCACTGCGAATGAGAAGCAGGGGTGATCCCGAATCGCCGGTTATTCTTGGAGGACCGGCCTTGGGCGTTTCGGCCGCGCGTTCTCTTCTTGGAGAACGCCCCGGCTGAAACGCTCTGGCAGTTTTCTCATAACCTTCAGTTCTTAGCAGGAGCGATGGAGGTCGCTTGTAAAGTCCCCATCAACGCATACGTAGTCGATGGCTCCTCCGGGCTAACATGCCCGGCAACCGCTACCGTTTGACCCGACAACTTGGCGAGCAGGTTGGTATCTCCCGTCAAGCGGAAGATCTGTTTTCCGGCGACAAGGGTATAAACGCCGCCTTGGAAGTTAACACAGTATTGGATGGTCTGTGCGACACTCATGCCTTTACGCGCAGTGATCGAACCAATACCGTATCTCGAACAGCTCACTTTCCCTGTGATGCTGACGGCATTCGCTTCAACTTTCGCGGAGGACTGGGCCGCCTTTGCCGTCAAGGGCGCAAGCAGCACGACAAGAACAGCAAAAAGCCCTGCGTAAATCGCTAATTTTTTCATCGTGGCTCCTTTGTAGTTTTTGCTTACCTAACATTCCGATGAACAGACCCGCTTGGGTGATTTCGACCGCGCCGCTCTGACTTGAGCAATTGACATCTAATTTCGACGATGTCCAAAACTCCCGTCGCAGATGCGTTCATCGTTCACGTAAACAAATGTAAACAACCATAAGTCAACGATGCATAAACAAACCGTACGAATCGGGTAAACGGGCAAAGTAAAGGAGGCGCAATGGATAGAAACTACTCGGGCGATTGGAGGCGGTACCCTACAAATGGTCCTGTTAACAAGAATTTAGGCTCTCGCGGGGAAGCCTCAATCTTCTTCCTCAACCGATTAATGAAGACGCGCAAGTATTTTCTTTCGTCCACATGCTCCGCGCCCCAAACTTCCCGGAGCAGTTCCCGGTGAGGGATCGTCCTATTGCGGTGAGTAGCAAGATAGAGGAGGAGGTCAAATTCTTTTGATGTCAGCCGAACCTGTGTTCCTGCCACAATGACGCGGCGCGACTCAAAATTGATTTCAACGTCATCCAATTTCAGAACGGTTACTCCGGAGAATCCAGAAGATGGGGTCCTCCTCATTACTGCCCGAATCCGGGCGAGCAGCTCTCCCATGGCAAAGGGCTTCGTCAGATAATCGCAGGCTCCGGCATCCAGTGCCTCGATCTTGTCCTCACTAGCGTCGCGGACGGTAAGCATGATGATGGGCGAAGGGGACGACGTATGGATCTCCCGGCAAATCTCTATGCCCGTTTTCCCGGGCAGGTTAATGTCGAGTAGTATCAAATCGTATTTCTCGGTACGAGCGAACTCCAGAGCTTGTTCGCCTGATCCGGCCTCATCGATGACGAAACCCTTTGCCTCGAGCGTGGTCCGCATGACGCGGCGAATCTGTGGGTCGTCATCAACCACTAATACGCGCCCTTCCTGTTTGTTCATTCCCATTCTCGGATTGAACCGCGTGGATATGGGCGACGAAGCCAACTGTCCTCCGTCTCTGTCCGCCAACTTATTTTTGTGTCAGCGCGCAGAGGCAATTCTATTTTTCACCGCTTGGCGAAAGGCCGGGTTCCACAAGAACAAAGTAGACTGTGAGCTTGCTCACAACCTGCCTGATATCCAAACCATAAACGTTCGTACAGTAGAAAATCACCCCGCTAGGTTAGAACGCCAAACATCAACAGGACATAAACAAACTGTACGGGCGAAGTAAACGGCGGTATATGCACTCGAAAGAAATTTCTGATACAAGTCCAATGGGGTGACCCATTTTGGAACAAACTATGATAGGGAGTGTCAATTGTCTTCTGCTGTTTAGGAACTTAGGACAGCAGGAAACCACGTTCAGGTCCCTCGGTCCAAACGGAGGATCACGCGCACAAAGGCTGCCGGCCCTGGAAGCGAAGATTCCTTCCTGGGCAATATCAAGCGAAGCGAGGAATCTCTGTTATAGAGAAACAGAGATCCCTCTGTTCTTCGCTTCTCGGCAATCCATGGCCTTCCTTGATAAGGTCTCCGGGGCTAGGGAAACAACGCATAAACAAATTGTCTAGATTCCGTAGATAAAATTGACGACTTGCACCCAAGGTCCCAATTTGTTTTGAATGCAAGGCTCCACGCGAGAATGAAAACGTGCAGAGAAAATTAACTTCCGAGCTTGGCCGCTACGTAGCGGGCATCGCGGCTATCACCCTCATTACATTGTTCTACCGTCGTGAATTCTTACCATTCAAGGAAACGACGATTGTCTTGACCTACCTGCTTGCAATTCTCTTCGCTTCCGCAATTTGGGGCCTTGGAGTTTCCATCTTTATGTCCGTGGCCGCCACGATGTGCGTCGATTACTTCTTTTTGCCGCCTGTCGGTACGCTCAACATCAACGATCCACAAGATTGGGTGGCTCTTGTTTCGTTTCTCATTACGGCAGTGATTGGCAGTAATCTCTCCGCTCGCGCGCGACGCCAGGCGCGAGAGGCAACTCGACAGCGCAATGAAATCGATCGGCTGTACGGGTTCAGTCAGCTTTTACTCAGCGCGAGGAACCCTCTGGAGTTGTTGCACAAAATCCCAATGCAAATCGTCGAATTATTTCATGCACGTTCCGCGGCGCTGCGTCTTGCTGGACAGCAAACGATAGTTCGATCAGGGTCTGCCTCAATGGAACTCGATGAAGCCCGGATGAACGCGGTTCTGGCCGGCGGGAAATGTGAAGCAGACCTCGAACATGGAATTTGGTTTAGGCCAGTACGTCTCGGTGAAGAAATCATGGCCAGCTTTGCCATTTCCGGGCCGATGTTGTCGGACCAAACTCTGGATGCGATTGGCACACTGATTGCGGCGGCAATTGATCGGGCGCAAGCAATCGAGCTCCTGGGAAAAACCGAAGCAGCGCGGGAGAGCGAACGGCTCAAGTCGGTCCTGCTGGACGCAATCGCGCATGACTTCAAGACACCTTTAACGTCCATCAAAGCGGCGGCCACCAGCCTGCTGGAGGACTTGAGATTCAACAAGCGTCAACGCGGAGAATTACTTATTGTCATCGATGAGGAGTGCGACAGGATCAATCGAGTGATTGGCCAGGCGATCGAGATGGCTCAACTGGAAGCCGGTGAGGTCAAGCTTCAACCCGCGCCGCTCTTTGTGAGCGAGTTGATTGCCGCGGCGCTTGACGATTGCGAAAGCGTCCAGAAGGGGCGTCCAATCCGGACGGAATTGCCGCAAAAGGACGCGAGGGTGCATTGCGATTTGTTCTGGACGAGAAAGGTGTTGGGACATTTGATCCGCAATGCAGATCTGTATTCTTCGCCGGGAGAGCCGATTACGATTTCCACGGAAGAAAAAGACGGCGCGGTTCTATTTCATGTCACGGATATAGGGCCAGGTATCGAGAAATTGGAGATTGGCCAGATCTTCGACAAGTTTTACCGCGGTAAACACCAACGGCACCGAGTCCCCGGAACAGGGATGGGCCAGGCAGTCGCAAGGGCGATTGTCGAAGCCCATGGTGGAACAATCGAAGTCGCCAGCGAAGTGGGGCGTGGTTCGGTCTTTACCTTCAGTTTGCCAGGCGAGACTGTCGCGAAGGGCGTATAGCGAAGATGTTGCTAATTCCTACTGATCTTGTGGGACTCCTGTTGATTTGCGCTGGTGCACCGTTACTTCGCCAATTCCAAACGGTACCCAACCCAAGGTTCTGTAAGCAAATACTTGGGGGAACTCGGCGATGGTTCAATTTTTTTTCGCAAACGATTCACGAACACGCGCAGATATTCCTGTTCACCTCCGTAGTCGGGACCCCACACTGCTTGCAGGAGTTCCCGATGCGTAATTGTCTTGTTCGGATGTGCGGCAAGATAATAGATCAGATCGAATTCCTTTGTTGTCAGGCGAATCTGCTGGTCTCCAGCGATGATCCTCCGCGCATCAAAATCGATTTCGACCTCGCCCAATTTGAGTAACTTATCTCCCGTTCCAGTGGGGAAGCTCGTCCGCCTAAGAACGGCGCGGATCCGCGCCAGTAATTCGGACATGCTGAATGGCTTCGTCAAATAGCCATCGGCGCCAGCGTCGAGCGCTTGAACTTTGTCTCTTTCCGCGCCGCGCACCGTAAGCATGATAATGGGGAGGTCGGACCCGAGCCGAATCTCACGGCACGTTTGTATGCCGGAAATGCCCGGCATATTTACATCCAGCAATACCAAATCGTACTTTTCGGAGCGGACGAGTTCCAGAGCCTCATCTCCCGAACGAGCGTCTGAAACTTCGTAGCCCTGTGCCACAAGTGTCGTGCGCATGACGCGCCGAATCTGCGGTTCGTCGTCCACCACCAAGATATGTTCTATGCTCATTTCACACGTCTATTCCAGGGGCGGCTGAGATGTCCGTCAACACATAAACGATAGTATTAACCAGGTAAATGAAGCGTAAACAATTCACAGGCAATGTCTAAAGACCTCTATCTAAATAACGCGACTCCGTACCCTGTCTGCTTATATTTCCAGCCTATATCGAGTCGATATCGCGCTGCAAACATACTAAAATGGAACACCTATCGCTCATTTCTCGCCCCAACATTGCGAAGATATTCAAACGGCGTGGGTTATGCAATTGTGCGTTTGGCAAGGTGTGGGCATTATTCAACGGGTCTTCGAGAGCACTTCGGTAACGGAGGGCGCGGCCGCGGTCACCGCCGCCCATTCCCAATTCCAATGCAACGAGCGCAGGGTTAAAGTAGAGTCGGTGTCTCGCCGGCAGATTTATCCTTATTCCTTACATCTCCAAAAAAAGCCGGCGAGACGCCGGCGCTACTGCGCACGTGCATTTGTTACGACGGCGGTCCTGATTCTTCCGGCTTCGCCGCGGGCGCCATCATGCCTTGCGCGGCAACGAGATCGCGCGCCGGGCCGCGCATGGAGGGCCACTTACGCGCAAAGGCGAGCCCGCCGAGGCAACTGGCCAGTCCGCCGACCGCCACCGTTACCGGCGCGCCAATGTGGTCCGCCAGCGCGCCGGCCAGAAGCGAGCCCAGCGGCGACATGCCCAGAAACATCATCGAGTAGATCGACATCACTCGCCCGCGAAGCTGGTCCGGCACCATCGCCTGAATCAGCGTGTTGGTGGCGGTAAATTGCATCATCATCGTGAATCCGGAAACGACCAGAATCGCAAACGAGAGCCAATACCAGTGGGACGCGCTGAACAGGACTAGCGAAGCGCCCAACCCCGTCGCCGAATACGCCACGATTTTCCCCAGCCCGCGCAATTCCTGACGCATCGCCAGCGCCAGCGCGCCGAACATCGCTCCCACTCCCACAGCGCCCATCAAGGTGCCGTAGGCATTCACTCCGCCGTGCAGAATCCTGTCGGCGAAGATCGGCATCAGTACGGTGTAAGACAGCGCCATGAAGCTTACGATGGCCACGAGCACCAGCAGGGCGCGAATCGGTTTCGTATACCGCACGAATCGAAATCCTTCGCGCAATTTTTCAAGGGGCGCGGCGCCGTCGTGTACCTGCGTCGTCTTTTTAATGCGCATCATGAAGAGGCCCGCGATCACGGCGAAATAGCTCACGCCGTTTAGCAAGAAGCACCAGCCTTCGCCGACAAGCGCCACCACGACGCCGGCAATCGCAGGTCCCGCCACGCGCGCGCCGTTGAACATCGAGGAGTTCAGCGCGATCGCGTTCAGCAAATCCTCGCGCCCCACCATCTCGATCAGGAACGATTGCCGCGCCGGCACGTCGAAAGCGTTTGCGATGCCCAGCATCGTGGCCAGGACAATGATTTCCCAAACGCTAATGCGCCCGGTCATCGTCAGCGCCGCCAGAATGAACGCCAGCACCATCGAAGCGGTTTGCGTGGCGATCACCACGCGGCGCCGCGGCCAGCGGTCGGCCGCGAGTCCCGCGAGCGGCGAGAGTAAAAAAATCGGAATCTGGCCCACAAATCCGAGCACGCCGAGAAGCACCGACGAACCCGTCAACCGGTAAATGAGCCAGGCCTGCGCGACCGTCTGCATCCAGGTCCCGACCAGGGAAATAATCTGCCCGCCGAAAAATAGTTTGAAATTCCGATGCCTCAGCGCGCGGAACGCGCCCGCAGCCCGCCCTTTCCCGGCAGCGCCGGGCGCGGGAGTCGCTGCAGATGCGATATCAGCCGTAGTGGGAGCGGAGTCCGGCATGTCTCGTGAAGCCATTTGCTATTGTAGCGTACGCCGCGATCACCACGTAGCGCAGGATTGACTAGTTGCGAAAGATTTGATTCAGAGCGGGTTTTAGTACCATAGGCAAGAATGCCCGTGCTACTCAACACTCTGGATGCAAACGGGAGTACCCCGTTCCCTGTGCAAGCGGTTTGGTGTATATTGCTGTTCAGCCGGACAGTCAACAGGCGCGTTCAGGAGTGATTCGTTTCGCTTTTTCACGCCGTATCAGCAATGTTTGAAGTGGTCGGAATGAATGTGCAGCTTGCTCGATTGCGATTTCTGCGCCAGAGAGGGAACAATGCGAACAAGATTTATGATGCTGATTGCCGTAGTTAGCCTGGTTCTCGCCGTCTTTTATTCGGCGCCCAGGATCGTATCCGCCGCGGCCGACCCGCTGGGTCCGCCGGCGCTCGTGGGGCAAGTGAGCTCGCAAGACGAAGGCCCGATGGAAGGCGTCGTGGTCAGCGCCAAGAAGGATGGATCGACGATCACGGTCAGCGTGATCAGCGATGACAAAGGGCATTTCAGTTTTCCGGCGAGCCGCCTCGATCCTGGCCACTACACTTTGAAGATTCGCGCCGTCGGCTACAACCTCGAAGCCCCTGCAACGGTGGATCTGGCCGCGCAGAAACCGGCGACAAGCGACCTCAAGCTGGTCAAGGCCAAGAACATGGTCCCTCAACTGACGAACGCCGAGTGGTTGATGAGCATGCCCGGCACGGATGAACAGAAAGTCTTCCTGATGAACTGTGTCAGTTGCCACACGCTGCAGCGCATCGTCCAGTCCACGCATGATGCGGACGAATTCACCCAGGTGATCACGCGCATGATGGGCTACGCTCAGGTGAGCCAGCCGATCAAGCCCCAGCGGCGCGTCGAGCAGAATCGCGGCGGCGATCCGGAACAGTATCGCAAAAACGCCGAATTTCTTTCGACGGTCAACCTGAGTTCCGTCTCGCAGTGGGAGTACCACTTCAAGACGCTGCCGCGCCCCACGGGCAAGGCCACGCACGTGATCATCACCGAGTACGATCTCCCGCGCCCCACGATCGAGCCTCATGACGTGATCGTCGACGAACACGGCATGGTCTGGTACACCGATTTCGGCGAAATGTTCATCGGTAAACTCGATCCCAAGACCGGCGCGCTCAAGGAATATCCGGTGCCGCAGCTCAAGGCCGGGTACCCGCAGGGCTTGCTCGACATTGAAGAAGACAAAGCCGGCGATATGTGGGCGGGCATGATGTACCAGGGCGCCCTCGCCAAGTTCGACCGCAAGACCGAGACGATCAAGACTTTCAGCCTGCCCGCGCAATGGAACGATGAGGCGGCTCAGCCCAACATGCTCGGCATGCGCTACGACGTGGACGGAAAAATCTGGACGGACAGCGCCGGCCACTACGACATTTTCCGCCTCGACGTCAAGACCGGCAACTACGAGCGCTTTGAACCGATGAAACAGTTGCCCGACAGCCGCCGCGGCACGATCTACGGGATCGATTCCGACTCGCACAACAACTTGTACTTTACCGACTTCGCGACCGACTACATTGGCCGGATCGACTCCAAGACTGGAAAAGTCGATTGGTTCCAGACGCCCACTCCGAATTCCCGGCCGCGCCGGATCCGCACGGATGCCCAGGACCGCGCCTTCTTCGGCGAATATCAAGCCAACAAGATCGGCATGCTCGATCCCGAGACCAAGAAAATTACGGAATGGCCGCTCTCGATTCCCTGGTCCGGCCCGTACTACGTGACCTGGGACAAGAGTGGGAACCTCTATACTGGTGGCATGAGCACGGACCGTCTCGCGAAGATCGATCCCAAGACCGGCCAGGACACCGAATATCTCATGCCGTTCGATACCAACATGCGCCGCGTCTTCGCCGACGATTCCACCACTCCCGCCACCATCTGGACGGGCAGCAACCACGGCGCCGCGATCGTTAAGATCGAACCGCTCGACTAACAGGGCGCTGATTCGTAGTTTCTGAACAGCTTTAATTTTCGGGTGCCGCACCCTTGCCTTTTAAGGGTGCGGTTTTTTTTAGACTTAACTGTCAGCTCTTTTCGCTATTCAGTTTCCTCGGTATCCCGGTCCTCGCAGCACCATGCCGGGCCGCTCGCCGGTATGATTTCCCCCATCAATCACCACGCGGCCGTTGACCATGACGTAATTGATCCCCGCAGGATATTGTTTCGGACTAGCGAACGTGGCCGTGTCGCTGATCCGATTGGGATCGAACACGACAACGTCCGCCCAGTATCCTTCCCGCAGCAGGCCGCGGTCCTTCAGGCCGAGCCGTTGGGCGGGTAGCGAGGTCATGCGGCGCACCCCATCCTCCAGCGTCAAAACCTTCTCGTCGCGCACGTAGTGGCCCAGGATTCTTGGAAACGTTCCAAAGTTTCGGGGATGTGGATGGCCCGCGCTAAGCAATCCCTCCGTGCTAAGCGAAGAGCCATCCGAGGCAATGTCCACCCAGGGCTCGCGCAGCGCGGTCTGCACATCTTTCTCGTTCATCATGAAGGGCAGGCACGTCACCTGGCCGTGCTCTTCCACCAGCAGGTCGAAAAACGCGTCGGCCGGGTCCTTCTCGCGGATGCGCCCGATTTCTTCGAGGTTCTTGCCGGGGAGCGATGCATTCTTTTCCGTGTGCGTAGCACCGATCACGATCCCCCGCCACCCGCCGGATTGCCGGACATAGTTTGAGTTCCAGTCGGGCAGCCCGTTTTCGATGTCGTGCCTGATGCGCAGGCGGAGCTGCGGATCCAGCAAGCGCTCCATGGTCTTGTCTAGTCCGCCTTCGAGAGCCCACGGAGGCAAAAGCGGAAGTGTTGGATGGTTTGCCGCGATGTAGGGATATTGATTGGCATTGATGTCCACGCCGCGGGCGCGAGCGGAATTTATGAGCGCGACGAGCTCCGGCATGCGTCCCCAGTTATTGGAACCCGCCACCTTGATATGGAAAATTTCCACGGGGACATTCGCTTTTTCCCCAATCTCGATCGCTTCGCGGATGGAGTCCAGCACAGTGTCTCCCTCGCCGCGCAAGTGTGTCCCGTAAATGGCGCCGTATTTCGCGACGACCTTGGCTTCTTCGATCAGCTCGTCGGTTTTCGCGTATCCGCAAGTCGCCTCGAGCGCGTCCGCCAGACCTACGGCGCCTTGCTCCATGGACGATGCAACCAACCGGCGCATCTTTTCCATTTCATCCGCGGTCGGCGGCCGGTTCTCGAACCCAACCACGTCGTAACGCACCTGGCACGCCGATACGTAGGAAGCCACATTGACGGAGCTTCGGGTTTTCAGAAGGCGCTGGAAATATCCGTCGAGGTTGTTCCAGGTCAGGTCGATCCGAAGCGGCTTGAGCAGCTCTAGATTGGGCTCAATCCCCGGTCCCTCAATCGGTCCCGGCGAAGTGGCTTCGCCGAACACTTCCGTTGTGACGCCCTGCCGAATCTTGCTCTGCGCGTTTCCGTCGTAGAGCAGCACATATTCGGAGTGCGTGTGCATGTCGATGAAGCCCGGCGTGACCACCTGGCCGGTGGCGTCGATCACGCGCGCGGCCTGCGCGCCTTCGAGACGCCCGATTCGGGCAATGTGACCGGCGCGAATTCCGACATCGGCCTTGATCCAGGGATTTCCCGCGCCGTCAATGACGTGCCCGCCTCGAATGATCACGTCGTAAGTCTGCCCCGATACGCTTGGACACGCGCTAATCAAAATCGCGAAAAGAAGCCACCGAAGTTTTGGCATGGCGAACCTCCAAGCGCGCGGGAAAAGTTTCGTTCTGGTAATTCCGTGATCACGCATCCTGAATTCAGGGCACGTTCTTCTCCAGCCAGTCCATGAAGAACTTGGAAATTTCCGCGCTATTCTTTTCGGACATGAACTGGTGCCCGTTCCCGCGTATCCCCACATCTTCAAGCTTCACGAAGGTGGTCTTTACACCTGCTTGATTGAGCCACTTGGCCACGCAGTGGGCGTAAGGGCGGTGATAACTCGCCTCACCGGACACATTGAGAACCGGAATGCCCTTCAGGTTGATGAGCTTATGCGCCGGCTCTTTCTGAACCCAGCATGGGATGAGGTCCGGCCCTTCCGCTTTTTCCTCGCGGACGGTTTGCAGCTCGGAGGCGCTCTTGATCGGCGGATCGTAAGTGATCGGCATGTTGGTCAGCCCCCAAACTCGGCCCGGCCCCGTCCCGCCTCTTTCGGCATTTTCGATGGGCGGCGCGACCGGCTCTGCCGCGATGATGCCCTTGACCAGCTTTGGCCGGGCATCGGCGGCCAGCCATCCGGATGGCGACACGCCCGAGTGCAGCAGCAGGACAACCGGCTCGTGAATTAAATCCACGAGCGCCACAATGTCGTCCGCGGAAAGCTGTTCCATGTCCCTGCCCGTTGGAGCCTGCGAGTCGGTCTTGGCGAAGTAATCGAAAATCGGGTCGCCCATTTTTCCTTTGTTCGGCCCATCGCCCGGCCACTGCGTGTGCTTGGTAGCCTGCGGCCAACTGCTCTGCGGAGTCGATGGCGGGCGCGCCCCCGACCAGACCTCCTCCATCAAGGGACCGGACCGCGGCGGAAGCAAGTCGCCGTCAACGCCCGGCACATAGGCCGAACGCCCTCGCGCCGGAAGATCCATCATGTAAACCGTGTACCCCCGGTTGACAAAATCGTAGGCCCACCCGGGCCGCCCGTCCGGCGTTTGCAGCAGGGCGACATTGGTCTCCCCGCCGCCCGACTGCACGAACAGGATCGGATACTTGTAACGAATCTTTCTCGGCACCCAAGTTTCCACGTACATGGCCCCGCGCATCACTTCCTGGCCCGGCTTGCCCACCCATTTCCCGCCCACATAGAAATGCCCCTGGCGCGCGATATTGGCCGTAGAAAATGTCGGAACCGATGTGAAGGGAGGAACTACCGGAACATCCTTTGGCTTTTCTTGCGCGCCGCCGCGGATCGCAAGCACGAAAGCCAGGGCTGAAAGTATTCCGGCCGATTTGTTTACCATTCTCATTACACCCTCCCCCAAATGGTCTTCCTAAAATTTCAAATTTGAAATTTCAGATTTGATTCGCGTTCGGAGCTATTAGAGCGCGCCTCGTTAAATTGTCAAGCATTCAAACGAAGAAGAAAAATCGTGACTGGTGACGGGTGATTGGTGACGGGTCATCGGTAAGTGGTGCAAACCCGAGCAGGATCGCACTGGCTTAGCGAAGGGGCTTTAGGGTGCCGCACCATTTGACTTTCAAGAATGCGGGTTTTCGTCCAGCGTGGAAGCGGCCGAGCAGCGCACGCCTGAAATTCCGACACCCGGGCCCCCGTCGATCAACCGCGTCGGCAAAATCGTTTCAGGAGTCGATCACAAGATCGAGGCCTGCAGCTTGGGCAAACGTACGGAAGTCACGATCTCGCGTGAGGAGGGAAATACCCCTGTCGAGGCAGCATTGCGCAATCAGAGCATCGCCGAGACGGGCCCTGCGCCGCTTGGCCAGCACTCTTGCGCGCAATATTCCCGCCCTCTGCCAGAATCCGGATTCGATCTCGATCAGGGGTATTTCCAAGAGCGTTTTGGCAACGCCTGAGGGAATCTGCGGATCGCTGAGCAGTTCGGTGAGCACCACAGGCGCCATCACGACCTGCCGGTTTTCCAGCGCCTGGTCGAGCAGTTGCGCATCTTCGCCCTCGCCGCCTTCTAAATATGCAACCCAGGTGCTCGTATCGACAGCAATCATCGGTCCGCTTTCAGTCCCGCTGCCGTCTTGCTAAAGCGAACCTTGCCTCGAAACTGGCGCAGACGAGCATAGGTCCGCGTTGCGGCAACGAGCTGCAGTCCTGTCCGGATGGTTTGCGTAATGCCGGTGCCACTCGCTCTTTGCGCCTTCTCGAGAAGTTCCGACGGCACTTCTACAGTGATCTTGCGCGCTCTTTCCACAATGCAAATTATACCATATCAAGGACCAGTATTGAGTATGGTGTTTCTGGCCCGAGCAAGCTGCGAGACTACACCTCGACCACCGAAACGCGCGTGGACTTTAAGGGTTTGTGGATTTCCAGAATTTTGAATTTTTCGGTGCCTCACCCTTTGACTTTCAAGAGTGCGGGTTTTCGTCCAGCGTGAATGCGCCCCAGCAGCGCGCTTCGATCTTTTCACTTATTCCGTAAAGACAATCCCGACCGCGGTGCGATCTTTATCCTCTTGCGCTTCGATGCGCACGACGTAGCCCCGCAGGCGCAGCGGGCTGTTGGAAGAGCCGTCAATGCCGGGATTGTCGAGCAGGACTTGCAGTTCGGATTGCAGCTTCGGGCTGTGGTCCAGGTAGATGAGCGCGCCGTGCAAAGTCAAATCGCTGATCACGGTTTCTTCTTCGAAGGCGCGGCCCGTTTCAGTCTGGCCGCTGACGCGCGCCCGGAAATGCGCGTCGCGCCGTAGGCCTTCGCGCGACTCTGGGATGACCACGTCGACATCGTCCTGGCTAAGCGTCATCACCATCCCCTCGGCCGCGGCCCACACATTCGCAAATCTGCCGCGCGCGTCGCGCAAAATGTAATCCACGGCTTTGTCGGCGGAATCCGGGTCATGGTGAAACAGCACCAGGTTTTTCACTCCCACATCCTCCGCGATTTTCACGCCTTCCAGCCAGGAGGAGTGGCCCCATCCCTTGCGCGTGGTGGCCAGCTGATCGGGAGTAAACTGCGCGTCGTTGATGAAGATATCCGCGCCCGCGGCAAGTTCCCGCAAACTTTTATCCAGTGTTGGATTGCCCGGCTCATTGTCCGTGGCATACACCACGGTTCCGGCGGAAGTTTCAAAACGAAAGCCCAGGCACCCTTGCGGATGGTGCAGCCAGCGCGCCGTTACGTGTGCGCCCGGCAGGCTGATCTGGTCTCCGCCGCTCACCTCTGTAAATTCCCGTCTCGCGCACATGGCGTTGAGGTCCACTGGAAAATACGGATACGCCATCTGCGCCTCGAACACGCGCTTCAGGCTGCCCGCTCCCAGATACTCGGACCGGAAGCTGTAAAAATGGAAACGGTTTTGTTCCGCGTACAAGGGGGAAAAAAACGGGATGCCCTGGATGTGGTCCCAGTGATAGTGCGTAACAAAAATGTGCGGCTCTTGCTTCACAGATTCCCGCGCCGCTTCCAAATGCCGCCCCAGCATGCGCAGTCCGGTCCCGCAATCCAGAATGACGCGCGCCCCCACGGGAGTTGTCAGCTCCACGCACGCCGTGTTGCCGCCGTAGCGCCACGTGGCTTTATCCACCGTGGGAGTCGATCCGCGCACACCCCAGAACCGCAGGGTGGCCACCTGTTCAGGGGCAACCTTGCGCGACGGCTTTGCCGCTGGTTCCGCTACGATGGAGTGGGTGGATGGCACAGGAGCTCGAATCGATGATCGTTTAATACTAGGGAGCGCTTCCGGGTAAGTCAATTATCTTCCGGCGCCGATGTGCGTGAATTATACGCGTCACTAAGTTGTGTCCCGCCAACGTTCAACTGTCCCTCCGGGCGCAACTCCCGGTACAATGGGGCCGATGCACGTCCATGCGCATGGCCACGATCATTCAGCCGGCCATTCGCACCCTTCCGCGCAAATGACCAGCGGGGTGCTTGCCGGAGCTGTGGCCGCAACCCTCTTTCTGGTCGTGGCCGAGCTTCTGGGCGGCTACCTGGGGCATTCCATCTCCCTGGTCAGCGACGCGCTCCACAATCTTTCCGACATTCCCACGCTGCTGATTTCCTGGATCGCTCTGCACTGGGCCGCGCGCCCCGCGGACCACGAACGCACCTATGGCTATCAACGCGCCGGAGTTCTGGCCGCATTTACCAACGCAATTTTGCTGGTCCTGGTGTCGCTTGGCCTTTTCTATGAGGCGTTCGAACGATTCCTTCATCCCATCGCCGTCCACGAAAGCTGGATGATCGGCGTATCGCTCCTGGCCCTGGCCATCAACGGCGGGATTACGATCGCCCTCGTGAGCAGCCGGCGCGATTTAAATCTGCGCAGCCTGCTGATTCACAATTTCGGCGACGCGATTTCGAACATCGGAATTTTGGCGGGAGCCATCGCCATTCGAATGACGGGAACGCAGTGGCTCGATCCGCTAATCGGCGTGGCCATCGCCGCGATGGTGCTCTGGTCCACCAAGGGCCTCCTGCAGGAGGCCGGCAACATCTTGCTCGAGGGCCTGCCGAAAGGGATTCAACTCGAGTCCGTGGCGCGTTCCATCCTGAGCGTCAAGGGAGTGCAGGAAGTCCACGACATTCATGTCTGGACGATCGGGACGGATATGGTGGCGCTGTCCTGCCACGCGCGCATTCCGGACATGCACATGGACGAAAGCGAAAAAATCCTTCAGGCAGTTTGCGCCAAGCTCGATCAGGATTTCCACATCACGCACATCACCGTGCAATTCGAGCGCGCCGGCCTGCCGCACGAAACCAGCTACATCATGCCCCACCCCATGCAAACCTCGAAATAATCGGAAAGTTTAGTGGCGCATGCTTCAGCTTGCGGTTTTTGGTCCATCCCAGGACGCCCCCCAACACAGAAGCCAACGCCGCCAGAAGCCGCCACACACGTCGCCGGAAAAAGGAAATTTTGAGACTGAATTCTGGCAGGTCAGTTGTGAATCTCTACCGTAGTCCCGCGGGCCTCATTCATCTGCTGCGTGGCGAGGGCATCGAGGTCGGAAATCGCGAGAGTGCGCCGAATCCCTTCCGGGGTAACGTACTGCACTTGCGACCCGACAACGGAGAATACGGACGCGAACAATAAGCGCCCGTCTCGCCGGACAAGAATGAAATTACCCACATCAGGGATGGGCACGTCCGCTTGGGGCGCGGACAATGAGGCGGATGGATTTCCCGCGCCGCTTCCTGTGTCCGCATTCTGTTGGGCCGGCGCCGGCTGCTGAATCACGATGATCTGCGGCTGAGGCTGCGATGGCTGCGCCGCTTGTTGCTCTGGTTGATCGTAGCCCGTCTCATCATAGTAGTAGGGGTATCCGCCAAATAAGATTGGCACGAAAGAACCCTGCCCACGAAAGTCATGGTGCCGGAAGTGCATGGAAGGATTGTTGCGAAGCGCCCCGCTGATCGCCGCCAGGTGCGGGTAATCGAATCCCAGCCCGGGCACGCCAGAGGTATCGTCGAAGCTGAACGAATCTGCATCTGGAGCAAACCCCGAAGTGATTCGTCCCCGCGGCGAAATTTGATTCACACGAGCTTGCTGGCTTGATTGGGGCGCCGCCGGGGAATTGCGAGTCGAATTTGGGGATGCCTTCGCAGCGGGCATTGCATGCCCGGTCGGCCGCGGCGCAGAAGTAACTTCGGTGCGCACCTGCGCGCCGGCCACGGAGCAAACCAGAACCCCTGCCAGTGCCGCTGCGAAAAGGTGGAGTTTCGAGATCATGCGCTCGTCCCTACCAAATCAGATGCGCTTCGGGTTGCCGCGGTTGCAGCTATCAACACGCCAGATATGAGGATCTGCCCCAGCCTGCCGTGCTATCAACACTACACCTTCCTGCCTTGCTTTGGGTGGGATTTCTAGAGGCTGCCCTGGTCAGGGGCGGACAGCGGTTTGTTTCTTCCCACGTTACTCAGGTTGTGCTATAACCTTCGGGCCGTGGAGCGAACTATGCAACAAGTAGATGCAAATCACCGCGCGGTTCGCGCGGATTCCGGCGAGCAGCAACGCGCTGCTGACCAGCCCATCAGTTTCTGCCCGGCATGTTCGGAGCGGCTGGAACCGATGCGTTGCAAGCTCGTTTGCAGGAAGTGCGGGTATTACCTGTCTTGCTCGGACTATTACTGAGGGCGACTTTTCCCGGCGCTGAAAATTCAAGTTCACAAGAATGCTTAAGTCAGGAGGATAGACCGTGGCACTGAAAATGACGGATCGAGTAGTCGATGGAGTAGTAGTGGTGGCGATGGAGGGGCGCATTGTGCTTGGTGAAGAGAGCAACGCGCTGCGCGAAAAGGTGAAGTCGCTGCTGGCCTCCGGCCAAAAAAAGATCGTCCTCAACATGAACAACGTCACCTATATCGATAGCTCGGGGCTGGGCGCCCTGGTGGCCTCGCACACCAGCGCGCGAGGTCAAGGCGCGTCCCTGAAGCTGTGCCATCTCGGCGCGAAATTTCAGGAAATCCTGCAGGTGACCAAGCTGGTCACCGTGTTTGATGTATTTCCTACGGAAGCGGCGGCCGTCGCCAGTTTTTCCAAGTAATCCCCCACATAAAAATTCTCATATCGCCGCTGGCCCCGCACCAGCGGCGATCGATTTCCTCCCGCCTTTTCCCAATCATACAGGTGTCCGGTGGCTTTATCGTGGCGCCGGCGTCCCGCCGGCGATTTTTCCGATCTCCACACCCTGGAAAACGTCGGCGAGACGCCGGCGCCACAATAGATCGCGCGCGCCGAACTCGTTGCCCGCAGTAGCTGCAAAAATCCAAATCCTGCGTGAAATAACCTGCCTAGAACGAATATTTCAGCCAGAATTTTATTTGTCTCCCGCCGTTGACCGTGATGGCCGTATTGTTGAAATTAGCGTCCATCATTGTGTACGTGGGTGTGTACAGATTAGGGTGGTTGAAAGCATTGAACAAGTCGGCCCGGAATTCGAGCGTCTGATTCTCGAGCTTCCATAAATGGATGGGAAAATCGCGTTGAATGGCGGTGTCGAAGTAAATCTGCCCCGGCCCAAAGAGCGAATTGCGCCCCACATTCCCGGGACGGTGATTCGGAACCACGAAATGAAACGTGTCGGCTGGTTCGATGGGACAAGGAGTCTTGCTCCCAAAAAAAACGCGGTTGACCCAGCAATGAAAATCGTAGTACTTCCCGGAAACGAAGCCCGGTTCGCCGAAGTCCCCGCCGTCGATCCCCAGAGAATTGAGCGGGGCTGATACGTTGCCCAGGTCGGGCCGGGCATTCGGGTGGCCGTTGCCAATATTGTCGAAGCCGACCACCACCGTGTTCGGCGTTCCAGATTCGATCGTGGCGATCCCCGTCCAATTCCATTCGTCGGTCAACGCTCGAAGGAATGCATTACGGCGAAAGTAAGGAACCTGCCAAACGTAGGCCGCGGTAAACCGGTGGAGCTGGTCAAACGCCGAAGGCCCCCAATCCGACCTCTGATTAGTCAGGATTTGCGAATAGGTACTTGTGCCGGTCGTCAGGTTTATTTCCGAAGAGTCGTCGAAGAACTTCGAATACGTATAGGCTGCCCGCAAAACCAGAGTGTGAATCCTTCGCTCCACCTCGGCCTGACCCGAGTTGTACCAGGAGTCCGCGGCGTTTGTAATAACGCCGAATACTCCAAAATTGTGGTTTGCCGGAACGCCAAAGACTTGTGGATTGAAATCCTGAGTGGCAAAGAGGTGCTCGGCCCGGGTGCCCACGTAAGCAAGCGTCAGTACGAGGCCCAGCGGCAATTCCCGCTGCACGTCCGCGTTCCACTGTTGCGTAAGGGGATTGTGCAGGTTGCTGGCCATGGACTGGATGAAAAGCTTGGGGTTGAGTTTTGGCGCAATCCCCGGAAATGTGGATGCGTTTGGCTGGCCGCGCCCCGACGGCGAGGGAATGTTGCCGCCCAAAGAGTTTGGTTGCGATTCCGCGGAATCGTCGGCGATATTTGTATACAGCCCGTCGTAAAAAATTCCGTATCCGGCGCGCAGCACGGTCTTGCCGTCCCCGAACAGAAACCGGCCCCAATGCGGTGTGTAGGCCAGGCCGAGACGCGGCGCGAAATTTCTTTTGTCCGGGATCTGTCTGAATGAGAACAAACTGTCAAACTTGGCCGGATCGATGGTGAACGACGGATCTGTAGCGTTCGGCAGACCCACTCCCACATTCGTATTGAATGCCGGGAAGGCCAGTCCATTCGCCAGAGCGCCCCAGTATTCATAGCGCAGGCCCATGCTCAGCGTCAGGTTGTTCCTGACCCTCCAGGTGTCCTCGAGGTAGGGCGAAAACATCGTGGCGCTTGAATTCAAGTCCGGATTGCCAAAACCCTTGGAGATTGTCCCCGGATCCGCGCCTGTAAAGTCGTCAATAAAATTTCCAAGAGAGCTAAACCCTCCGCCAGAATTATAATTAATCGAACCGCGCGTATTCAGCGGGAGCGTATCGTGAAGGCTGAGTACCGTGATGTCCACCCCGCCCTTGATCGTCTGGCGCCCGGCCGCAAAGCTGAGCGCCTCTTGGACCTGCCAGGTGTTGTGCGCTCGCCCTTGCGGAAAGTTGCTCGCGACCCCGATGGACGGGAAATTGATGTCCGTACCAAAACTGATGGAAGGAATATTGGCTAGAGGTCCGGCAAGCGTCGCCGGCGTCAGGGGAAATGAAAAATCAATGTTCGTATACGACAACCGCAATTCGTTGACGAGCTTTGGAGATATAGTTCGAACCCATTGGCCGCGAAATATCTCTGCGGGTCCACTAAATTGCGTTTCAAAGGTTGGCAAAGCCGCTGCCGATTCTGGAACCATCGTACCGGTGTCCCGAATGACGCTTCCAGTCAGTGTGTCGTGGTCCGTGAAGTGCCAATCCATCCGGTAGTTCCAATCCACGAAGTCGGCAACGGTGCTGACGTTCTGCAACTGGAAAAGCCCGATCTCCACGCTGGGACGCCCGTTTCCGAGCGCGATATTGGTCGTATTGGGGAACACCGCTGTTGAAACGAGCGGTCCGATCGCATTCAAGAACAGCGAAATATTGGCATTCGGCTCCAGTGACTTCAGCGTCGCGACGCCTGCCGCCGTCGGCAAATTAATTACCGGCCCCGTGGCCTCTGAGCGTTCGCGGTTCCATTGGGCGGCGCCGAAAACGAAGAGCTTATCCCTATTCACCGGGCCGCCCGCGTCAAACCCGAAAGTATTCTGGTTGTCATAAGGGTTCTTGGTGACGGTATTCGCGACCGCAACTTGAGCCGGGATGGCCGCCACCGCGGAGTTCCGGTTGATTTCCCACAAGTCTACGTGAAAATTGTTGGTGCCACTCTTGTAAATATAGTTGGTGACGGACCCGCCACCGCGGCCGTACTCGGCGCTGTACGCGTTTGTCAGAATCGTGATTTCCTGGATTGCGCCTGCGTTGATCGGCTGGTAGGCCTGTCCGGCAATGGCGTAATCGTTGTCATCCTGGCCGTCGATCAGGAAATTGTTGGCTCGCGGGCGAGTGCCGTTCACGGAAAATGCGATCCCGTTCGTGAAATCTGTGTTCACCGCTCCCTGACCCTGGGGTGTATCGTGAACTCCCGGCAGAGTCATCGCCAATTCGGCGGTATTCAGACTTTTAAAAGGCAGTTGCGTAATTTCCTGAGGGCTGATGTTTTCCCCAAGCTGCCCGGATTGCGCGTCAATCACTTGCCCCGCTGCAGCTTGCACCTCGATGGTTTGCTGGGCTGCGGCCAGTTTCAGCTTACCGTTGATGGTCGTTGCCAGGGACCCGTTGATGACGACTTCCATGACAGTACGGGTTTCAAATCCTGGCGCGGAAATGGTCACGGCATAAACTCCGGGCTGCAAACTTTCCAGACGGTAGGTTCCGACCGAGTCCGTGCGCGTTTCATGGGTCTGGCCGTATTGCGAACTCACGGCGGATACGCTCGCCCTGGGCAACACGGCGCCGCTAGGATCAACGACCGATCCCAAGAGTGTCCCATTACTTGTCTGAGCCCGTGCGGCGCCCGAAATCAGTACAGCCACAAGCAACAGTGCG
Source organism: uncultured Acidobacteriota bacterium (assembly GCA_963813185.1). Lineage (GTDB taxonomy): Bacteria > Acidobacteriota > Terriglobia > Acidiferrales > UBA7541 > Palsa-360. The sequence goes on along the minus strand of CAWEYA010000008.1, from coordinate 645,027 downwards.
GGCCGTACTCGATTTATTCCACGCTTCATTTCTCCCCTCTTGCCAACTTCTCCTGATTCGCATAATGAACTCACCCATGAAGCAGTTTGTCCGAGCCCGCGATGGAACGCGAGCCGCGAAGAGTTGCGGCAAAGCAGGAATGTATGAGGTCTTCTCCCAAATCGCCGCTCGCGAATTGGGTATTCCAAGATCAACGTGCCCCCAAAAAACTGCCTACCCGGCGCGAACAATGGCACCATCACAATAAGAAGCAAAGACTCTAAGGTCAACATGATTCAACAAATTTTCGAGATCATTTTCATGATGCATTACTTCCCAGACTGGCATAGGTGAAGATGGATGGCGTGGGAATATTGTGCATCCCCGCGGGCTGGCCTCGAGCGGCAGGAGCGAATGGAAAGCCCGCCACGGGCTCGAATTGGCCCACGCCCACAGGACTCTCTTCGATTTCAATCTTTCAGCCGGTACATCGTGATGCCGCTCATCAGCTTGGGGAAGAAATCCGTGGATTTTTGCGGCAGGACTTCGCCGCCCATGGCCATCTCTGCCACAGTCTCCACGCTGACTGGATTCAGCAAAAAGCAAATCTGGGCGCGGCCGGAGTCCACTTCGGCGATGGCCGTGTCCATTTCGCGCTCGTAAGTGATGTTTTTCTCCGCCTTCACCGCGTCCTGCGTGATGTTCAGCCCGCGCTCGAGAATCAGCCGGTGCAGCAGGACAATGTCCAGCTGCCGCTGCGCCGGTGAAACCCCCGGCAGCAGAACCTCAAGATTCGCTTCCTTCTTCAGCACAAAAATATGGAACGCGCCGCCGCCGGCGTAGGCGCCGATGGCCCGTTGCACCAAGCCGCCCACCAGATCGCGCCGAAACTGTTCGTAGGCCCGCGAACGTTCCGCGCTTCCGTTAAAGGGATACGAGTTCAGATCGAACGCGTTCGCCAGCGCGGCGCGGAATCCTGCGAAAGAAAAATTCGGAACGTTGGCAACCACGCGATGCGTCGGCAGGATCGTCAGTCCTTTGCCTGCCGTGTTGAACAGTGTCATCATCACTTTTTCGTACGGGGCGTTGGGATCCACGCAGCCCGTGCGGGCGCGGCGTTCGTCCCGGTAGGCCAGCGCCGTTTCGTAGCGATGGTGTCCGTCCGCGATCACGAGTTTCTTGTCCGCCATTTCGCTCCGGATGGTCTCGAGAGTTTTCGCGTCGGTCAAGAGCCACAATTTATGCGCCACGTCGTACTCGTCGCGGATTTCAACTTCCGCCTTGGATCGGGCAGCCGCGTCGAGCAGGGCATCAATGCGCGCTGCGTGGTCGCTGTACAGCATGAAAAGCTGCCCGGTATGCATCTCTGTGTGCCGCAGCAATTCCAGCCGGTCCGCCTTGGGTCCGGACAGAGTTTGTTCGTGCCGGAAGACCACGCCCGCCGAGTAGTCCTCGATCCGCACAGCGGCAATAAAGCCCTTACGCACGCGCCGCTCACTCGTCCCAGGCACCGTGTATTCCTGAAAATACGCGTAGAGCGAAGGCGTTGCGTCCTGCACGATCACTCCGCTCCGAATCCACTCGTCGAGTTTTCCAGCGGCCCGCGTGTAAACATTGTCCGCCGGCGTGTCGGAAGGCCGCGATTTCCCTTTCTCGACCGGTATCAAATTGTACGGGCTGGCGGCCGCGTATTTCTCCGCCATGGCCGGCGTGATCTTGTCATAGGGTTGCGTCAGCACTTTGGCCGGATCCACGAGTGCCGTGTTGTACCGGTACGCTCGAAACGGAAAAATCTCTGCCATTCGCACTTCCCCCTGTTTGAAAAATCACGCAGCAACGCACGTTTCCGATTCAGTCCACTCGGATACTTTCGCCCGCATGAAACGCAATCCCCTATATTACAATTAATATTTCAAGGAAGGCCGCACAAGATTTGAGTAGGACGGGCTTCAGCATGTCTGCCTTTGCACGGCCAAGGCAAACCCGCACGCCGCCCGATTCGCAATGGCAATAAATAAATGGCGGCGCCTGCATGGCAAAAGCCCGGCGGCTTGAGTTTCAAGGGGGACCCCATCACCAGTTTCTCCGAAGTCCGCGCGCTGATCTTCGATCTGGACGGCACGCTGATCGATTCCAAACTCGACCTGGCCCTTTCGGTCAACGCGACCCTTGCGGAACTGGGCCGAACTCCGCTCCCGCACGAGCAGATTTTCAGCTATGTCGGGCAAGGCGCTCCCGCCCTGATTGCGCGGGCCCTCGGCAGCGACGCCTCCGAAGAAGATTGCTCGTTCGGCCTGGAATTCTTCATCAAGTATTATTCCGCGCACAAACTGGACAATACCGCTTTGTATCCCGGCGTCCGCGAAACGCTCGACGCGCTAAAAGGCATGCCAATGGCTGTCTACACCAACAAGCCCGTGCGCGTCAGCCGCAGCATCATCCAGGAGCTGGGCGTGGCCGACCATTTTCGCTTTGTGTATGGCGGCAACAGCTTCAAGCGCAAGAAGCCTGACCCGATGGGCGTCGATTCCATCCTGCGCGATTTCGGCGCTGCGCCCGCGCAGGCGATGATTGTCGGAGATTCTGAAGTCGATGTGCAGACCGCGCGCAATTCCGGCACCTGGGTTTGCGCCGTGACGTACGGTTTTGGCAGCCACCGCTTCACCGAGTATCCGCCGGACTTGCTCGTCGACAATCTGACCGAGCTGCTTCCTCACCTTTCCGGACCTCCCGTCCAAGCGCCGCGTTAGTTCGAGCCCATCAAGCCCTTGCCGGACAGTATTGCTTTTAAATCGATTTTTCCCTGTATTCCTTGCGTTATACTCTGCCAACTCTAATTAGGCGGGAGCCCATGGCGATCCTCCCTGGCAGACGTCTAGGGCCTTACGAAATTCTCTCCGCGATCGGTGCGGGTGGGATGGGCGAGGTTTACAAAGCCCGTGATACCCGCCTCGATCGAATTGTTGCCATCAAAGTTCTACCCACTCATCTTGCAGATCGTTCAGAGTTGCGTGAGCGTTTTGAGCGCGAAGCCCGCACCATCGCCAGCCTGAACCATCCGCACATCTGCACGCTCCACGACATCGGCCAACAAGATGGCATTGATTATCTGGTGATGGAGTATCTCGAAGGCGAGACGCTCGCGCAGCGTTTACAGAAAGGCGCGCTGCCGCTGGAGCAAGTGCTGCATTACGCCATCGAAATTGCCGACGCGCTCGACAAGGCCAACCGAAAAGGTATAACGCACCGCGATCTGAAGCCTGGCAACATCATGCTGACCAAGTCGGGGACGAAGCTGCTGGATTTCGGTTTGGCGAAACTGAAACAGGAAGGCGCTCCAGCCATTCCGGATTCGCAGCTTCCGACGATGAAGAGCGCAATCACAGGCGAGGGAACAATCCTCGGCACGTTGCAATACATGGCACCGGAGCAAGTCGAATCCAAAGAAGTGGATGCTCGCACAGATATTTTCTCGTTCGGTGCCGTGGTCTACGAAATGGCCACAGGAAGGAAAGCATTTGAAGGCAAGACCTCTGCCAGTGTGATGGCCAAAATTTTGGAAACCGAACCGCCGTCAATGGCTTCGCTGCAGCCGATGACGCCTCCGGCGCTGGATCGCGTTGTGAAAAAATGTTTGGCCAAGGAAGTTGAGAACAGATGGCAGACTCCGAAGGACCTCTGCGACGAATTGAAGTGGATTTCCGAAGGAGGCTCGCCAGTTGGTTTGGTTGCGCCGGCAGTGGCCCAGCATAATCGTGGTGAGCGCCTTGTTTGGTCGGCCGCGGTTGCCCTGCTTGTCATGGCGCTGGCCGGAGGCGCATTCGCGTATTTCCAGCGCGCCCCGGAGGAGACGCAGTCAGTCCGCTTTTTCGTCTCCCCGCCGGAGACGTGGACTTTGGCACGGCAATTAGCTGCAACGGGGGCGCCGGCAGCCCCCCTCGCGGTTTCGCCCGATGGCCGTCGGATTGCCTTCGCGGCCACAAGCGCAGACGGAAAATCTCTCCTCTGGATCCGCTCGCTCGATACGCTCACTGCGCAAGCTCTGGCCGGAACGGAAGGCGCCTTGCGCCCATTCTGGTCCCCTGACAGCCGGTTTCTCGGATTCTTCGCGGACGGAAAACTCAAGAAGATCGAAGTGTCAGGCGGTCCGCCCATTACGTTGTGCGACGCGTCCGGCGGGGGTGGTGGAGCGTGGAGTCGTGATGGAGTCATCGTCTTTAGTCCGACTCCTTTTTCCGCACTTGAGAAAGTATCCGCGTCGGGAGGGACGCCTGCCCCAGCCACGAAGCTCAGTCCAAGTGATGTCATCCATGTCCGGCCAGCCTTCCTGCCCGATGGCCGGCACTTTCTCTACCGTACGGGCGTGTCGGGCCAAGGAGGGCCGGCTTACCTGGCTTCACTGGATTCCACCGACCGGAAGCTGTTGTTGAACGCCGATTCAACGAATGTCGTGTATAGCCAAGGCCATCTGCTATTCCTACGCGATCAGACGCTTATGGCGCAGCGGTTTGACACGCGGGGCTTGGTACTGACTGGAGATGTATTTCCGATTGCCGAATCGATTCAGACTCAAGGACCTGTGAATCCCTACGGGCTTTTCTCAGCCTCAGAGAATGGCGTTTTGGCTTATCAATCGGGGCGGGGAACGGGTGACACGCAACTATTGTGGTTTGACCGCACCGGCAAGCAGATCGGCGTGCTCGGAGATTCAACTGCATATGCCAATCCTGAGCTCTCTCCAGATGGAAAACGGCTTTTAGACAACAAGCCAGCACAGGCGGGCAATACGGTAGACATCTGGGTTTATGACTTGGCGCGCGGCCTGCCAACGCGCTTCACGTTCGGCGAAGGCGCGCTTTTGTCGATCTGGTCGCCGGACGGCGACCGGGTCGGTTTCAACTCACGCCAAAAGGGGCATTTCGACCTGTATCAGAAGGCATCCAATGGCGCCGGTGCTGAGGAACCATTGCTCGTCGACAATTTTGACAAGTTTCCTTTGAGTTGGTCTCCGGATGGGCGGTTTATTCTCTATCGCAGCGCTGGTGCTTCGACAAACTTCAATTTGTTTGTTTTGCCGGTATCTGGAGACCGGAAGCCGTTTCCGTTTCTAGATACGAATGTGAAGTACGTCGTTCTGTTTGCTCAGTTCTCTCCCGACGGCCGGTGGGTCGCATACAGTTCAACCGAGTCTGGCAGAACCGAAATCTATGTTGCCCCCTTCCCCGGTCCTGGTGGGAAATGGGAGATCTCGACTGCCGGCGGCAGTTCGCCCCGATGGCGGCGCGATGGCGCTGAAATCTTCTACCTTGCTCCCGATAACAAGTTGATGGCGGCGGCAGTAAACGGCAAAGGCTCAAGCTTTGAGGTTGGCGCGGTCCGGCCGCTGTTTCAGACGAACTCGATCGGTTCGATCTCCACGTTCGCCGTTTCCGCCGACGGCCATCGGTTCCTGATCAACACAGCCTCAGAGCAATCGGCCTCAGCTCCCATCACCGTTGTCCTCAATTGGACCGCGGGGTTGAAGAAATGACCATCGCGGCCGGCACACGTCTCGGCTCGTACGAAGTGCTCGCGCAGATTGGCGCGGGCGGCATGGGCGAGGTGTATCGCGCGCACGACACCAAACTCGGCCGCGACGTAGCGATCAAAGTCCTTCCAGCAAACTTCGTGAATGATCCGGAGCGGCTGTCCCGCTTTCAGCGCGAAGCGCGGATGCTGGCGGCGCTGAATCACGCGAACATCGCAACGATCTACGGGCTGGAGCAATCCGGCGGCGTGACATGTCTGGTGATGGAACTCGTTCCCGGCGAAACGCTGGCCGAGCGCATTAAGCGAGATGGGGCGGTTCCTGTCGAAGAAGCTCTCGCCATTGCGAAGCAGATTGCCGAGGCGCTGGAAGCCGCGCACGAGAAAGGCATCATTCACCGCGATCTGAAACCCGCCAACGTGAAGGTGACGCCGGAAGGCAAGGTCAAAGTGTTGGATTTCGGGTTGGCGAAGGCATTCGCGGGTGACGCAGCGAATGAAGACATTAGCAATTCGCCTACGCTGAGTATGGCGGCGACGATGCAGGGAGTAATTCTCGGCACAGCGGCGTACATGTCACCGGAGCAGGCACGGGGCAAGGCCGTGGACAAGCGCACGGACATTTGGGCATTTGGATGTGTACTCTACGAGTTGCTCACAGGAAAGCAGACGTTTCACGGCGAGGACGTGACCGACATCTTGGCTGCCGTGGTTAGAGCCGAACCCGACTGGCAAGCATTGCCCGCTGCGACGCCAATGAAAGTGCGCGATCTGCTTCGGCATTGCTTACAAAAGGACAAGCGGCTTCGTTTGCGCGATGCCGGTGACGCCCAGATCGAAATTCAAGAGGCACTGGCCGCTCCAGCAATTATGGCTGCACTCACCACTGCCCCAGCGAGGAGAGGCTGGCGAGAACGAGCAGCCTGGGCGGCAGCGTTGGTCTTCATCGTGACGACAATTGCTTTCGCCATCGGCTTCGTGCTGCGCGCACCAAAGCCGCCGCAGCCGATGCGCCTGAGCGCGGAAATCGGCGTGGACGCAAGTTTGTATATCGAATTCGGCGCTTCCACGATCCTTTCCCCGGATGGCACGCGACTAGCTCTTGTCGCAACCGGTTCTGACCAGAAGCAGCGCATTTACATCCGCTCGCTTGACCAATTACAGGCCGCCGTGCTTTCCGGGACCGAGAATGCCCGCGACCCCTTCTTTTCGCCTGATGGCCAATGGATCGGCTTCTTCGCCGACAGCAAGCTGAAGAAGATCTCAGTGCAGGGCGGCGCGGCGGCTACTCTTTGTGATGTTACCAATGACCGCGGCGGAAGCTGGGGCGATGACGGCTCAATCGTTTTTACACCCGATAACCGAGGGACCTTATTCAAAGTCTCCCCGGCGGGAGGTACACCCCAACCTCTGGCCACTCTCGATAAGCAGACAAGTGAAAACACTCAGCGTTGGCCCCAGGTTCTGCCCGGGAGCAAGACCGTGCTATTCACGTCCTCTGACACGGGTGGAACCGTTGGAGCCTTTGATGACGCGGATATCGTCTCGTACTCGACGGCTTCCGGACAGCGAAAGAAGCTACTGCACGGCGGCTTCTATGCCCGCTATCTGCCCAGCGGGCAGGTGGTCTATATGCACGAAGGCACACTATTTGCCGTGCCGTTCGATCTGAAGCGGCTGGAGGTGACCGGGCAGCCGGCGCCGATCCTTGAAGGCGTGCTCACTGTTCCCCTCTATGCCGGGGCGCAATTCTCGTTTTCCGAAACCGGAAGCCTCGCGTATGTCCCGGGCCGCAGCGGCGGGGTAAACGTTTCCATCTACTGGATGGACCGCGAGGGAAAATTCACGCCCCTCCGTGAAACTCCGGGAGACTACCGCAATCCCGCACTCTCCCCTGACGGAAAGCGTTTGGCTTTGGACATCGGTGACGCCAAGAGGCGGGACATCTGGGTGTACGAGTGGGAGCGTGACGCGCTCACTCGCATGACTTTTGCAGGCGAAGCGAATGCATACCCTGTCTGGACGCCTGACGGGAAGAGGATCGTCTATTCTTCGCGGGAGAAAAGCGGTGCGTATAACCTCTGGTGGATACGCGCCGATGGCGCCGGAGCCGCCCAGCGCCTCACGGAAAGCAAGAACCCTCAGTACGCATTGTCCTGGCGGCCCGACGGCAAGTTTTTAGCGTTCCACGAGATAAACCCCAGCACTGGCGTTGACGTCATGACTATGCCCATCGAAGGCGATGAGAAGTCCGGCTGGAAGCCCGGGGAGCCGAAGCCGTTCGTGAACAGCGTTTTCACGGAGGCGGAGCCCGCCTTCTCGCCCGATGGCCGCTGGATCGCTTACGTGTCCAACGAATCCGGTAGCTACGAAGTGTACGTTCGGCCTTTCCCCGGCCCGGGTGGCAAGTGGCAGGTTTCCACCGGTGCCGGCACCTATCCCAAGTGGTCGCGCAACGGCAAGGAGCTTTTTTATCGAACCGTGGACAGCAAGATCATGGTAGTTACCTACACCGCTTCCGACGACTCCTTCCATGCTGATAAACCCCAACTCTGGTCGCCCGGCCAGTTCACCGAACGCGGGATAGGCACCTATAATTTCGACCTACACCCCGACGGCAAACGCTTCGCCGTGTTGAAGGCCCCGGGCACGGAACAGACCACTGCGGTGAACAAGGTCAGCTTCATCTTCAATTTCTTCGACGAGATTCGCCGCAAATTTCCGCCAGGGAAATGATTTCAACGATGATCGGCCAAACCATCTCGCACTATCGCATCGTCTCGCAGCTCGGTGCTGATGGGATGGGCTAAGTTGCTGCACGCGCCGTCAAGAATGGCTCGGCGCATTCTGGGTGGCGCAAAACCAATCCCAGGTGCGCTTTAATCCTTCTTCAAATCCGAAGCACGGATTATAGCCGAGCGCTTGGCGCGCGAGACTGATGTCCGCTTGCGAATCGCGGATGTCTCCTTCGCGGGGCGCTGCATATTTCGCGTGGGCGGGACGGCCCGTAATTTTTTCGAGTAGCGCGAGAGTTTGATTCAATGTGGTGCGGTCTCCAGTGCCGATGTTGAAGGCGAGGCCGGGCGCGCCTTTTGCTTCGGCGGCGAGCAAATTTGCTTCCACGACGTTTTGCACGTAGACAAAGTCGCGCGATTGCTCGCCGTCGCCGTAAACAGTGGGTTGCATTCCCGCCAGCAGAGCCGCGTTAAACAGCGACAGGACTCCGGAATATGCGGAACCGGGATCTTGCCTCGGTCCGAACACGTTAAAATAACGGAGCGAGACAAACTCGAGCCCGTAGAGTTCTTGAAACACGCGGCCATAGGCTTCGCCCACCTGCTTGGTAAGGCCGTAGGGGGAAATCGGCGCGAGGGGAGTGCTCTCCGGAATCGGCAGGGCAGAAGTTTTTCCGTAGACGGAGCAAGAGCTGGCAAAAACCACGCGCTTTACTTTCGCATCGCGAGCCGCCACCAGGACATGCAGAGTGCCTTCCACGTTGATCCGATTTGTCTCGATCGGGTCCTTTACCGAACGCGGGACGGACGTCTGCGCCGCCAGGTGAATCACCCGGTCCACGCCGCGGCATGCTTCGGCCAGGGTTTCCAAATTCGTGATGCTCTCTTGAAATAATTTGATTTTTGGTTTTACGTTTTCAAGGTTTGCGGCTTTGCCGGCAGACAAATCGTCCAGTACCGCGACATCGTGGCCGCGCCGCACCAATTCATCCACGGTATTCGAGCCGATGAATCCCGCACCGCCGGTTACTAGATAGCGCATTCATTCACTCCTGATGTGGCTTGGTAGGGCAGCCGCTCTTGGCTGTCCCGCGCAGTCCTGGCTGCGCAAAAGCGGACAGCCAAGAGTGGCTGCCCCACTTGAACACCGATCCGGGACAGCGCGGCGGCGGATTTCACGTGTTTCCCAATCACGCAGTGGCCGCGGCACGCATCTAAACACCAGGCCCGACACATCTGGTGTCCGGACGCTTTTTTCTGTACCCTGAATATAGCGTGCCCCCTGGGCGGAGTCACGACGTCTAAGTTTGCATGCTGGAAAGGGAGGGCGCGACCCGGCTTCGCCGCTCCGAACCAATCCATTGTTGAGGACACGCGCAAAGCTCCATCGCTTCGCTTCCGTTGCGCCGCTGCTGGCGGTGGCGCTGGTGTTCACTTCCATCGGACTAGCGCAGCAATCCAAACCCTCGAAGAAACGCGCGAAATCTCCTGCGCCTTCCGCAGCGCCAGTAACTGTTCCGGTTCCATTTCAGCCGGGTGAAATTCTCGCATACCGCGTCCTGTTTTCAAAATACGCGGTGAATGCCGCCAAGATCGAGACCACGGTCGTCGAACAGCGCAATTTCTTCGGGCATCCCGCCTGGCATTTCCGCGCCACCGCTCACACCATGGATACTACGCGCGCGCTCTACGCCATTGACGATCAGTTCGATTCCTACACCTCCGCTGCCAACCTGTTCTCCCTGCAATTCGAGATGTACCTCCACGAACAAGGGAAGGCGCAAACGAATTTGTATCGCATGACGACTGAAGGCGATCCGGCCCCGAGCGATGCCACCGCGATTCGCGTTACCCCGGGAACGCGCGACGCCATCAGTTTTCTATATAATTTGCGCGCCGCGGATTGGCAGCGCACACCGGAGTTGCGAGTTCCCGTATTCGATGGCCGGCGCCTCTATGACGTCGTGGCGCGAATTGATACGCCGCAAGGAAACGTCAGCGTCCCTGCCGGAAATTTCCCCGCATTTCGCATCTCCCTCTTATTGTACGATCACGGCAAGGAATTGACGGACACGCGGTTTTGGCTGTGGGTAACCCGGGACGCGGCCCACACGCCGGTCCTCGTTGAGGCCGAAATCCCAATCGGCACGGCCCGAATTGAACTTACGCATTTGCCCTGACCAGGCATTCAGCCTTGCCTCGACTAAAACCCGCAGGCTGAAGCCCGCGCCACAAAAACAAAAGGCCCGGCTCTACATATGACAGCCTGGCCTTTTTGCTTCTTTTTTCTTGCTGTATTCGATCAGTGCACTGGAGGCACCACCGGCGCAGGTCCTACCGGCGGCAACTGCCCCTTTTTTAACCCTGCCGCGACGGGAGCAGGCTTGGAGAGCGCAATCTCCAGGGCCTGATCCACCGTGTGCACGAAATGAATTTGCATTCCATCGAGCATGTGCGGCTGCAGGTCCTCCTTCAAGTTTGGCTCATTCTCCGCGGGCAAAATCACCTCGCGGATTCCCGCGCGTTTGGCCCCGAGCACTTTTTCCTTGATCCCGCCGACCGGCAGAACGATGCCGGAGAGCGAAATCTCGCCCGTCATGGCCACGCGCGGGCGGATGGCCCGGCCGGAGAGCAGGCTCACCAGCGCGTTGACCATTGCCACGCCCGCCGAAGGACCATCCTTTGGCACCGCTCCCGACGGGACGTGAATGTGAATATCCTGCTTGCGGAAGAAGTCGGGATCGATGTCATAGCGCTCCGCGTTGGCGCGCACCCACGTCAACGCCGCCGTCATCGACTCCTGCATCACTTCGCCCAGGTGACCGGTCATGGTGAACTGCTTTCCGCCTCGCATGCGGCTGGCTTCGATGAAGACGATGTCGCCGCCGGCGGGCGTCCAGACGAGTCCGACCGAAACGCCGGGCGTCTTGACGCGTTCTTCAACTTCCCGTTCGGCGCGAAACTTCGGCACGCCTAACGCTTCGTGCACCACTTCGGGCGTGACCACGAGCTTCTGGGTCTTGCCCTCGGCGATGCGCCGCGCCTGCTTGCGGATCAACGTGGCGATTTCTCGTTCAAGGTTCCGCACGCCGGCTTCGCGCGTGTAGCTGTGAATAATCTCGCGCAAGCCGTCATCGGTGAATTCGATTTGATCGCCGATCTTGATCCCGTGCTCATTGGCCTGCTTGGGAATCAGGTACTTGTTGGCGATGTGGACCTTCTCCACCTCGATATAGCCGGCGAGTTCGATAATTTCCATACGATCGCGCAGCGGCTCCGGAACCGGGTCGATCATGTTGGCCGTGGCGATGAAAAGCACCTTGGACAAATCAAATGGCACGTCCAGATAGTGATCGCGGAACGATGCGTTCTGCTCCGGATCGAGCACTTCCATCAACGCCGCCGATGGATCGCCCCGGAAATCGCGCCCGAGCTTGTCCACTTCGTCCAGCATGAAAACCGGATCGTTGGTTTCGGCGCGGCGAATTCCCTGGATGATTTGTCCGGGCAGCGCGCCGATATACGTCCGGCGGTGGCCGCGAATTTCCGCTTCGTCGTGCATACCGCCCATCGAGATGCGCACGAACTTGCGGCCCAGCGCCCGTGCAATCGATTTCCCGAGCGACGTTTTCCCCACGCCTGGCGGCCCAAGGAAGCACAGGATCGGCCCCTTCATGCCGGGCTTGAGTTTCTTCACCGCAAGGTAATCGAGGATCCGTTCTTTCACCTTTTCCAGGTCGTAGTGGTCCTCATCCAAAATGGCTTGCCCCTTCGCGATGTCTATCTCTTCCACCCCCGAGGATTTCATCCAGGGAAGCGAGGTCATCCATTCCAGATAGGTTCGCGCGACCATGTACTCGGCGGATGCCGGAGTCATTTTCGCGAGGCGTTTCAACTCTCGCTCGCACTCCTTGCGCGCCTCAGCGGACATGCCGGATTTTTCGAGCTTTTCGCGGAGCTCGTCGATCTCGGCCTGGCCGTCGTCGGATTCGCCCAGTTCCTTGTGAATCGCCTTGAGCTGCTCGCGCAGCAAGTACTCGCGCTGGCTCTGGCTGACCTGCTCCTGCACTTGCTCCTGAATCTTGTTGCGAAGCTCCAGGACTTCCAACTCCTTGGAGAGTTCGCGAATCAGGGTTTCGAGGCGGCGCCGCACATCGGCCGTCTCCAAAAGTTCCTGGCGAAGTAACGTGGGAAGGGAGGGCAAGTTCGCAGCGATGAAATCGGCCAGGCGAACCGGGTCTTCGATATTCAATGCCGCAGTCTGCAAATCATCGGAGAGTTGCGGGGAACGCGCCACTACGTCGCGGAACAGTTCGCGGGCGTTGCGTTCCAGGGCCATTAATTCCGCGTCCTGATCGCCGACAAGATCCGGCTGGATTTCGACGCGCGCCGTCAGGAAAGGCCGGAAGCTGATAAGTTCCACCACACGAATCCGTTGCAGGCCTTCCAGGAAAACAACAACGTTCCCGTTGGGCATTCGCACTAACTTATGGATTTTCGCGGCCGTGCCGACCATATGCAGGTCCGCTGCGGCGGGCTCTTCGACTCGGGGATCGTGCTGCGCCACGATTCCAAGCAGTTTTTCGTCTCCGTGCAGGGAGTTGAGCAGAGCCAGCGAGCCCTCGCGCCCGACGGTCAGAGGCTGAACGCCTCCCGGAAACAACACCGTATCCCGAACGGGCAGAATCGGAAGCTCTTTCGGAATTGGAATCGACTTTTCGCTCATTTGGTCCCCCTTGAATTCATACCGCAAACAACCACATCAATGCTCGACACTTAGGTTAGATGCAGGACCAACCCAAAAGATACCATGAAGAAATATGCCGATTAGCAACAACCTTTAGTGTGTGCCACTAAAGGGTTTGAAATTGCCGAGTAACCATTAAAATCTTTGGTAAGACAATAAAAATAAATACTTTAGTAACAGTACGACCCCAAATCCGCATTCTCGCCCCCGCTATTCCTCCGCGTATAGCTCACATCGGCAAGATCGGAAACCTCGTGAGCCCACAGGAATCGGGGGCAGAATCTATGTAAGGCTGCCAGGGGAAAGAACCCCCCGGTTTAGCTCAAGGCCGGCAGATGGACCGCGCAAACTGAAGGGCGCTTTCCCGGTCCTGAAGGCGTCCTTCGAGCTGGGCCTCTTCTACGGCCAGCAGGATTGCCCTGAATCGGGGTCCTGGGGTCAAGCCCATTCTCTTAAGATCATCGCCTGTGACCAGCTTAGGGGGATACACTTTTTCGGGCGGAGTTTCCACAAGAAACCGCTGTACGAAGGTATAGGCATCGAGATTTCTGTGGCTTGAAAGGCAATCGAGGCGGTGCAATTCCAGGTGTTCCTCAAATCGCGGCAGGCGCACAAATCGCTTGAGCGTGGCGGTGCGCATCTCGTGGACATCCTTGAAGCGGAGATGATTGGCTACCAGGGCTTCGATCTGCTCGGTATTCTCATTCGAGAAGCGCAGGGCGCGGCAGATGTGTTCGGCCATACGGGCGCCGACCTCCACGTGACCGTCGAAGCGGATACGAGTGCCCGGCCCGGTCGCCGGGGAAAAGGTTGGCGGCTTGCCCACATCGTGCAGAAGCACACCCCATGCCAGCGTCGGGGAGCAATTAGGCTGCAGCATTTCGAGCATCATGCGCGTGTGAATCCACACATCGCCTTCCGGATGATATTGTGGCGGCTGCTCGACGCCCTTCATCCGCGCAATGTCAGGGAGCACCACGGCGAGCAATCCGATTTCCTCCAGCAGCTCGAATCCGCGGCGCGCGGCGCCCTCGGTCAGCAGCTTGGTCAGTTCATCACGAATGCGTTCGGATGAAACTTGCGTAATTTGCGCGGCCAGGCTCTGCGCCGCCGCCATTGTTTCTAGTTCAATCCGGAAGCCGAATCGCGCGGCGAATCGCACGGCCCGCATCATGCGCAATTTATCTTCCGCGAAACGCTGACGCGGTTCGCCGATTGCGCGCACGATGCCTGTGCGCAAATCGGCGCGTCCTTCGACAAAGTCGAGAACTTCGCCCGTAGCCGGGTCCATCAATAATCCGTTGATCGTGAAATCGCGACGCCGAACGTCTTCCCGCGGCGAATCCGAATAGACCACGTGATCCGGATGGCGGCCATCGGAGTAGCCAATGTCGGAGCGAAACGTGGCCACCTCAACTTGCGCTCCATCATCAACCACAAGGATCACGCCGAATTTCGCGCCGACGGCGAGGCTATTCGGAAAAAGTTCCTGCACGCGGTCCGGGCGCGCGTCCGTGCAAACGTCGTAATCCGCTGGCTCGCGGCCCAGCACCAGATCGCGCACGCATCCGCCCACCAGAAACGCCTGCTGCTTCTCTTGGCGCAGCGTAGTGCAGATTTGTTCGGCCAGTTGGCGTGGAGTCATTCTTGAATTATGCGCCAGTCGGCGCGATGGACAAAGAATTCCTGCGATGCTAACCCGGAGTGGCTTCTTGTTTTTGTGCGCATTGTCAACGCGCTGTTCCCGGCGTAATAATTAGATACATGACCACGACCACAGAGTCTTCCAAAGGGCAATATGCCCAGACACATGAATTTGAAAGAAATCTCGACCGCCTGGCCGATGTCGCGGTGCGCGTCGGACTGGGGCTTGCGCCCGGACAAGAGCTGGTGATGACCGCAACGCTGGATGCGATTCCTCTCGCGCGCCGCATCACGGAACATGCCTATAAGGCGGGCGCCAGGCTGGTCACCACGTTGTTTACGGACGAAGAGTCCGCTTTGCTTCGCTTCCGCAATGGTTCGGACGCGAGCTTTGACGCCGCAGCGTCTTGGCTTTACGAGGGCATGGCCCAAGCGTTCCGGAACGGCGCGGCGCGGCTGGCGATTACCGGCGGCGATCCGTCACTGCTCTCGAAGGAAGATCCGGAAAAGGTGAGCCGTGCGAATCGCTCCATGTCCAAAGCCTACCGCCCGGCCCTGGAACTGATTACGCGCCACGAAATCAATTGGACGATCGTGGCTTGCGCAACCCCCGCGTGGGCGGCGGCCGTGTCCCCCGATCTCTCGCAGGACGAAGCACTGGCCCGTCTTTGGAGACTCATTTTCGCCGCCTCGCGCGTTTCGGGCCAACTCGATCCGGTGGCTTCGTGGAAAGAACACGACGCCAACCTGCATGCTCGCTGTAGCCGGCTGAACGAGAAGCGCTATTCGGCGTTGCATTTCCGCGGACCCGGCACGGACCTGAGCGTCGGACTTTCCGATGGTCACCTGTGGCTCGGCGGAGGCACAACTGCGGGGAATGGGCTGTATTGCATTGCGAATATGCCCACCGAAGAAGTTTTCACCACACCGCACAAAGACCGCGTCGAAGGACACGTGACCAGCACCAAGCCGCTGTCATATCAGGGCACGATGATCGAAGAAATCTCCGTGCGGTTCGAGGCTGGGAAAATTGTGCAGGCCCACGCCGCGCGGGGCAACCAGGTCTTGCAGCGCATGATCGAGACGGACGAAGGAGCGCGGCGGCTCGGCGAAGTTTCTCTCGTGCCGCACTTGTCGCCGATTGCGTCGAGCGGCGTGCTCTTCATGAATACCCTGTTCGACGAGAACGCCGCCTGCCACATTGCCCTGGGTCAGGCCTACAGCAGCTGTTTGAAAGACGGTGACAGCCTCACCCCGGAACAACTGGCCTCGCGCGGCGCAAATAGCAGTCTGATTCACGTCGACTGGATGATCGGATCGAACCGCATTGATGTCGATGGCATCCGCGTGGCGGGTGATTCGGAGACTGTGATGCGCGCCGGGGAGTGGGTTTAGCGCCTGCGCAATTTCCTTTTTTCGATGCCTGTCGCAGCAATTTGTAGCGCCGCCTTCAGGCGGGCACATTAGGGGCAAGCAGATGCCCGCCTGACGGCGGGCGCTACAAGAACCGAATCCAATTTCTCACCCAGATTCGTTAGGCCTTCCATTTGCATATTTTTCAATCTTCTTTCTTTTCCTGGCGCGCTTTCGTCATCGAGCCGCCGAACTGAATCTTGGAAAATCCGAAGCGTTCGCGTAAAGCATCGGTGGCTTGCGCCAGGCGATCGAGTTTTTCGCGGCGCGGCGCGTCGAACAAATCGAGTTGCTCGCCGCCGTGCGTGAACGAAGAGAGCGCCACGCCGACGAGTCTCACTTTTCGGGTGCGGTCGCAGTGGCGCTCGAATAATTTCTTCACAGTTTCGAAAACGATGGGGTCGAGATGCGTAGGCTCGCGAAGGGTTTGAGCGCGAGTGATGGTTTCAAACCCTGCGTACCGGATCGTGACCGTGACTACGCGAGCGCTCAGTCCCGCTTCGCGCAGCCGCTTCATCGCTTTCTGGCACAGCAAGCTCAGCGTGGCGTCGAGCGCGGCGCGGTCCTGCGTGTCCTCCATGAATGTGCGATTGTGCGAAATGGATTTCGGCTCAGCATCCACGAAAAATTCATAGGTGTCCCCGCCGCGCGCTTTGCGGTACAGCGCTGTGCCCCAGCGGCCAAAATTCTGCTCAAGTTTTTCGCGCGCAGTGGCGGCCAGCTGTCCAACCTTTTCGATGCCCGCCGCCTTGAGAGCCGCTTCGGTGACCCTGCCGATTCCGGGGATGCGCCGCACGTCCAGAGGCGCGAGAAACGCTTCCTCGCTTTCGGCGGGAACCCAGACCAGGCCGCGTGGCTTGGCCTGATCGCTGGCCACTTTGGCGACGAGCCGCGTGCGCGCCAGGCCCGCGGAACACGGCAGTCCGGTCGTCGCCGTAATTTCGCGCAGCAGCGCATCCGCTGCCGCCAGCGGCGGGCCTTGCAGGCGCTCCGTCCCGGCGAGGTCCAGGTAAGCCTCGTCCACCGAAGCCATTTCCACGACCGGAGAATATTTTCCGAGGATCGCCGCGACCCGGTCGCTCCACTTGGAGTAGAGATGATGCCGCGGTTCGAGAAAAATGGCGTGCGGGCACAAACGTCCCGCCGTGCGCAGCGGCATCGCCGAATGAATTCCGTATTTTCGCGCCTCGTAACTTGCCGTGGAGACAATGCCGCGCTGATCCGGCTTGCCTCCCACGACGACAGGTTTGCCGCGCAGCTCGGGCCGGTCCAGTAGCTCTACCGAGACGAAAAACGCGTCCATATCGACGTGAAGGATGGAAGTGGAGGAAGGCAAGGAAGTGGAGGATGTGGAGGACGAAGAATCCGCCGTGGCGGAATCGCGCTTGGCTCGGAAAGTGGCGAGCTTCGGCATGGTTCGTGGCCGCTACTATACACCCGGGCGAATGAATAGCGAAGACTTGACACAGCCGCGGACTCTAACCCAGCACCTTCCTATTCAAATGGCGTAGCGGTCCGCTTCATACGGATTTCATTTCCCTGTCACACACCATTCACAATTCCAAACTATCTTCCTCCATTAGTTCTTTTCCTTCGGAGCGCAAGTTGAGTTTTTCCCAGCCCTCGAATTTACAGTGGGACCTTGAGATTTAGGCACGGGGTGTCGTAGGTGGGATCGCTCAGTTGAAAAAATTGGAGACTCGGCAAAATCGGGCTGTGAAAGTCTTGATCGGAGGATTTGTGTATGCGTAAAATTATCTATTCATTTTTTCTGGTGGGAATTCTGTTCAACACCCTCTCGCCGCATTCCGCCGCAGCTCAGGAAGGCAGAGGAACGGTCGCCGGGACGGTGAGAGACTCGGCAAATGCGGTATTGACGGGCGCTCTGGTTGAAATTCAGCCGACGGGAAAACGAGCTGCGTCGGACGACCAGGGGCAATTCAGATTCACGGATGTCGCCGCGGGCCAATACACATTGACAGTGTCCTATGTTGGACTCTCGGAATTCACGAACACCGTAACGGTGAACGCGGGACAGACAGCAAGTGTGGATGCGGTCTTGAAGGTTGCCGGTGTGACCGACCAGGTGATGGTTACCGCGGAGCGTTTAGAGGGGCAGGCGGAAGCGATCAACATTGAGCGCACGGATGACCATATCGTGCAAGTGCTGCCCCTAAAGGAAATCACCAGTTTGCCCAATACAAACATCGCCGATGCGGTCGGCCGCGCTCCCAGCGTGACCCTTGAGCGCGACGAAGGCGAAGGAAAATACGTTCAAATCCGCAGCATGGAACCCCGCCTCACGAACTCGACGATTAATGGGGTGAACGTGCCTTCCGTCGAGGGAACCGTCCGCAACATCAAGCTCGATTCGGTTCCGACGAATCTGGTGGAACGCATCGAAGTGTTCAAGACCCTTTCAGCAGACATGGACGCGGACGGTATCGGCGGCACCGTCAATCTCGTGACCAAGACGGCCTCCTCGAACAAACCAGCGTTCGATTTCGGAGGGTCCGGGGGATACACACCGATCCAGGGCGGTCGCACGCTTGGCGAGTTCGACGGTACGTATGGCCAGCGCTTCGGCGCTCAGGGGAAACTTGGTTTCCTGCTCGGAGGGACGTGGGACCGCAATAACCGCGGGATCAACGATCTCGAACCAGCGCCCGGAACCGCGACCGATCCCGCGACGGGAAAGTCGATCGCGCAATTCACAACCGAGGACGAGCGGTCCTATGCGTATTACCGCACCCGCTACGGATTTGATACGGGAATCGACTACAACCTGAGCCCGGGGTCAAATGTGTACGTCAAGGGGATGTATTCTGATTTCCACGACTACGGTGATGTGTGGGTGTATACGCCGAATGCAGGCAACACTGTCAAAGCGGTGAACGGCTCGACTGTCACGTATGATAACGCGCAAGATTGTGTCGCCGTCAACCAGGCAGCCGACGTAACGAAACCGGGCAGCAATCCCTGTTCACCGGGTAATTACCAATACCGGCACTACATTCGGCGCCCCGATCAACAGCTCTACAGCATTTTGATTGGCGCCAGGCACGACTTCGGAGCGAACCTGATTACTTATGAATTCGCAGGCTCGCGCGGGCATAACATTGGTGGTCAAGACTTTATGACCACCAACTTCAACGGACCGACTGCCAGCTACGACACATCTGGAAACCTTCAACCTGGACCGACGGGCGCAGATCTAGCCCTCAACACGAGTGACCCCCTGCGGCCAAAGTTCGTAGCTCAGGACGGCACCAACATCTATGACCCAACGCAATACACGGTCTCCAAGACGAGTTTGAACAGTTACATTGCCACGACGCTCAATTTCCAGGGCGCCGCCACGTATGCACGAAGATACAGCGTCCACTCGCACCTGAGCACGTTCCAAATGGGCGTGAAGGTGCGAAACTCGCACGGGTATCAGCACGAATTGGATAGTAACTATAACGCTGGTTCCACGGGTTTGTTTACGTTGTCTCAGGTTCAAGGAACCTATACGAACCCAACCTACTACGACGGCTACTTCGGGGGCTACGGGCCGACCTCTGATTACAACAAGATCCTCCAAGCGGCTCAGGCAGGTCTCATATCAGCAGGTAACTTCCAACAATTGGCCAGCGTTCAGAAAAACGAGGGCGCTTTTTTTGATTCGAACGAGCGCATCTACGCCGGATTCGTCCAAGACGCGATTACGATTGGAAAATTTCGCTTCCAGGCCGGCGTCCGATTCGATGGCACCAAAGAGGACTTCACGACGCATCACGTTGATGCGACGATTGTAGATAGCTCCGGCAATCTCGTCGTTCCGGCTTCGATTCCGGCGTGCCCGAGTGTAACCGTTTCGATCTGCAGCTTTAACCAATCAGGAAGCTACTTCAACGCTCTGCCGAGCGCGGAGGTCCAGTATCAAATCAAACCAGATACGGACTTACGCGTGGTCTATTCCAGAGGGCTTGCCCGGCCGAATATCGGAGATCTCGTTCCCGCCCAGATTGTGGACCCCAATGCAAGCCCCAAGCAGGTAACGCTCGGCAACGCGTCGCTAATTCCCACGAAGTCCAACAACTACGACGTACTCGTGGAACACTTCTTTCAGCCGCTGGGAATCTTGCAGGCGGGGTTTTATTACAAGCAGCTTTACGACCCGATCTATCCGACGATAAGCCTCATCGGGCCAGCGGACCCCAACTTCCCCAACTTGGGCGGATATAAACTGGCCCAATCCGTAAATGGCCCGAGTGCCTACGTGTACGGCTTCGAGGCGGCTTGGGAGCAGCGCTTTTCTTTCTTGCCTGGGCTCTTGAGTGGATTTGGTGTCGCTGCAAACTACGGCCGCGCACAGTCCCAGGTGAATTTCCCGTCGAATTTCTCACCCTCCACGCCGGGTGGGCCGGGTAGAATCGATCATCCGACTCTGCCCCGCGAAGCACCCAACACCTGGAACCTGGGCTTCACCTACGACAAGGCCCGCTTCTCGATGCGTTTCGGCGTGAGCCACAACGACACCAGCATCTTCGGTTACAACTACCAGCACACCGATGCGCCAACGGACGCGGATCCAATTCTGGGAATCCACGGCCCCACCGGCGACGTCTACTTGTACGCTCACACCCAGTTCGATATTCAGGGCAGCTACCGCATCTACAAGAACCTGAGCTTCTTTGCCTACGGATTGAACCTGAGCAACGAAGTGTTCGGCTTCTACCAGGGCAGCCCGAGCTATCCGATTCAGCGCGAATTCTACAAACCGACGGTCGCCTTCGGAATGCGTTGGTCATCGGCGGTGGAATAGAAGTCTGGGAGAAGAGGCAGATTCTGCGCGAGAGCGTTTTCGAGAATCGCGGTCATCTGCCTCCTGGCTCAGTTAACAATTGCCCTTGGTGCGCATGCCTAAACCATGCGCACCATTTTTTTGGTATGCCACGCGGATAAGGTTTCCGAGGAAACGGACGCCCCGCTTAGTGACGCCGGGCGTCGGCATGCGGAATGCGGAATGCCTCACGAACACACTCGCGGACGGGCAGATTCAACAAATTTTCACCTCCAACCCGCACGCCCATGGTAGACGGCCGCGTCCCTATCCATGCTCAAACCTCTGAGGATCTACTGGCTCGGTAAACTTCACTAAATGAGGGTGTTAGCGCCTGCAAGTGTTATTCCGCTGAAGGCAATGCTTCGATAAGGGCCAGGAGTGATCCCGTGGGAAAACTTTTTCCGGCGATTGACGATTCCGTCAGGAGATTTATCGAAGCTCAGCCGCTTTTCTTCGTAGGGTCGGCGCCGCTCGATCCCGAGGGTCATGTCAACGTGTCGCCGAAAGGGCTCGATACGTTGCGAATTTTGGGGCCGTCGACCATTGCCTACCTGGACCTGACCGGCAGCGGGATTGAGACCGTCTCTCATCTCAAAGAGAACGGACGGATCGTCCTGATGTTCTGCAATTTTCAAGGGCCGCCGAAAATTCTGCGCCTGTATGGCCGGGGCACGGTAATCGAGCTGGGTCATCCCGAATTTCCGTCTCTGGCGGCCCGATTCCCCGCGCATGACGGCGCCAGGGCGGTCATTTTGATAGAAATTTCGCGCATCGCCGATTCTTGCGGATTCGGCGTTCCACTTTTTGAATACGAAGGGCAGCGCAGCCAGCTTTCCGCGTGGTCACAAAAACTGGGGTCCGCGGGACTCGAGAAGTACCGCCGGGAAATGAATAGCCGGAGCATTGACCGCGTTCCAGGCCTCGAAAAGCCGGCGGGTGAAGGTTAAGCGGCACCATCGCCGGTCCCCAGGGCGTTCACTCTTGTGACATCAAGGAATTCCATGTCCATCGGGAACCTCTGTTTCATTTTTGTAAATTCTCCATCGCGCTGGCAAAAATTCCCGCTATTTCCTGTGTTTTCGCGGGATTGGCGCGGCCTTTCGCTGCACCAAAATCTGTCAAAAATGATTTTGGTGATTAAAGAGATAATATGCGGCATCCTCCCAAACCGCGCATTCCGAACAATCCCGATCCAATCCCCGGGATTCAATGCTCCAGGCGCCATTTCTTTCTGGTCAGAATGGAGTTGTGGCACATGACCTGCTCCCCTCAATGCACTCAGCCGTTCACAACTTTGAACTGGGGGCCAAGACCATGTTTAAAAGTTCCATCTTGCAAATTCAAGATCGGGGCACGGCGGAAGAAAGACTGTGGCGTGCCGTGATCACTAAATCGTTGGAAGAATGGATCTGCGGGCCATTGAGTTTTAGCCGTAAAGCAGAGCAATTCCTCTTTAACGACAACAAGGATTTCAAGGCTGTTTGCTCCTCCGCGGGCATGGATCCCATTCGGCTGAGAAAACGGCTGGAAACCATACGCGCCCGCGGCATCCAAAAGGAAAATATTCCATTCCGTGTGCGAACTCAAAGAAGGTTAGGCCTTCCGCAGCCTGCCGGTTGGGGCCAAAGAGCGTTCGGGGTTTAAGTTCCTTTTTGGCCGCCAATCGCCCTGGCAATTTGTTCCGGCAATTCTCCCTGCAATGCCATGAGAGCCACTCGAACGAGGGCCGCGACGCTGATCGCGTCGCGGATCTCTCCTCGCTTGACTCGCTCGATCGCCTCCCAGAAGGGCACGCGCGCAACCTGCAGCTTTTCCGTTTCATCCGGCTGACCGTCGGCTTCGGAAAGTTCCCACGCCAGGAACGCTGTGCTGCGTTCGTCCGACACGCTGTTGGAAAGGTCCATTCCCAGAATTTCGATCCAGCGCTTGGCGGACAGGCCGCACTCCTCGCGCAGTTCCCTCTGCGCGGATTGGAGAGCCGCGACCGAATGCGATCCGCCGCCCTCGGGAATTTCCCAGCTGTAAGCGCGGAGAGGAAACCGGTACTGTCCCACCAGGATGACATTTCCATTTTCGTCGATTGGGACGACGCCCGTGGCCTGATTCTTGAAATGAACCGTCCCATACAGGCCCGGCTTGCCCGAGGGACCCAAAACTTCGTGGTGCTCCACGCAAATCCATTCGTTTTCGTACACCGTCGCCCGTTTAAGCACAGTCCAGGGATTCTTGGTCTCGTCCATGTTCGCTCCGCGCCAACAATACTAGCGCAGAAGAATAGGCGGCTGAGGAAGTTAAGGAAGTGGAGGTAAGGATATCGGAGAGGGTTGTAGCTTGCTCGCATCGCCAATTTGGGAGAGGGGTTTGGTAGCACAGGCACTCTTGCCTGTGCGGGCTTGTAAGTCGTACGCGCAATCTGCCAACACGGCGACAATCTTAAAAACCGCACAGGCAAGAGTGCCTGTGCTACCTGACCCTTCTCGGAAATTGACTGGCCGGCGGATTGGTCCGCAGTCAGGTCGCCACAATATTATTATGGCTATTCCATCGATGATGTTCCATTGGAATTGCGCTGCGCGGATGCGATACGTGGAATTCCTGCAAGATCGTTGGTGATGGCGACGCTGGTCCAATCCGGAGGGGCGAGCAGGCGCGAGACGTGCCCGGCGGAGTTGTGACCAAGCTCCACCACCAAAATGCCGCCGGGTTTGAGCAATCTTGCCGCTTGCGCGACGAGCGGCGGGTAGATTTCCGTCCCGGTTTCCCCGCCAAAAAGCGCGACGGCGGGCTCATGCTCGCGGACTTCGCGCGGCAGCGTCGCCGCTTCGTGGTGGCCGATGTACGGCGGGTTGCTGACGATGAGATCGAGGGAGCGTAACTCATGATCCGTGACCTGTGATTTGTGTAGGAGAAAATCCAGCAGATTGCATTCGACGAAATCGATGCGCGACGCGACGCCGTGCCGTGCGGCGTTACGGCGCGCGACTTCGAGAGCGGCGGCGGATATGTCCGTGGCGACGATTTGCGCGGCGGGCAATTCGTGCGCCAGCGCGATCGCGATGCAGCCGGACCCAGTGCCCACGTCCGCGATGCGAAATGATTCCTTGCGACCGGACGAGCCATCGCCAGAATCGATCCCAAGGCGCTCAAGTGCAACTTCAATCACATGCTCGGTTTCAGGGCGGGGAATCAGGACGTCGGGCGTGACCTCGAAATCCAGACACCAGAATTCCTGATTGCCGGTGAGGTGCTGCGTCGGAATTCCGCTCGCGCGCCGGGCAATCAGGGAAAAATATTGCTGGCGCGCGGCGGCGGCGAGTTCCTGTTCCGGATTCGCGTAGAGCCATGCTCTGTTTTGCCCGAGCGTGTGCATCAGGAGCAATTCCGCGGCCAGCGCGGCGGAAGGTACGTGCTCGCGTTCGAGTTGCGCGATGCCGTCGCGAAGTGCAACCGCAAGTGACTTGTGGCTGGTGATTGGTGAGTGGTGCGACATCAATCCAACCCTCTATCCGTAATAGCTTCAGGGGTTGAAGCCCCTTTATTGTTCGAGACTAATGTCACGGCAATAGCCGTGACCCACAAATCAACTTCAACGGAACCTTCCAGCGTTCTTACAAGTCTGCCTGTCAATTGCTAGCTTTGTAGGGCACGGCTTTAACAGGTTGCGGAAAAATTCCAAAAGTGTCATTCCGAGGGCGCGGTTTGCCCGAGGAATCTGCTTTTTTCTTGGGATTGGTGAAAAAGCAGATCCCTCGCTTCGCTCGGGATGACATTAAACTACTTTTTTCCGCAGCCTCTTTAAGCCGTGCCGTTCAGATTCGCGAAATGAATCGGCTTTAGCCGCTGGCTTGCTAGATTTCCAGTGGCGCCACAAGATCAGAATCACCACTACGCCTCGACTAACTCCTGCTTCAGGCGCTCGGCTTCGAAGTGCGTCACCAGCGCGTCGACGAACGGGCCGAGTTTTCCGTCCATCACTTCGGTGAGCTGGTGCAGCGTCAGGCCAATGCGATGGTCGGTGACCCGATTTTGCGGAAAATTGTAGGTGCGGATTTTTTCCGAGCGGTCGCCGGTCTTGATCTGGCCGAGCCGCTCAGCGGCAATGGCCTCGTGCTGCTTGGCCTGCTCCATTTCGTACAGCCGCGCGCGCAACACGCGCATGGCTTTGGCGCGATTCTTGATTTGCGATTTTTCGTCCTGCTGCGATACGACCAGGCCAGACGGAATATGCGTGATGCGCACCGCTGAATATGTCGTGTTTACCGATTGTCCCCCCGGCCCCGAGGAGCAGAACGTGTCGATGCGCAGGTCCTTCGCTTCGATTTTGATGTCGATTTCGTCGGCCTCGGGCAACACGGCGACCGTCGCCGCCGACGTGTGAATGCGCCCCTGCTGCTCGGTGGCCGGCACGCGCTGCACGCGGTGCACGCCGCTCTCAAATTTCAGCTTCGAGTAAACTTTTTTTCCCTGGATCGACGCGACCACTTGCTTCAAGCCGCCGAGCGAACTCGGCGAACTTTCGAGGATTTCCACTTTCCAGCCCTGCGCCTCCGCGTAGCGCGAGTACATGCGGAAGAGTTCACCCGCAAACAGCGCCGCTTCGTCGCCGCCCGTTCCAGCGCGGATTTCCACGATCACGTTTTTCTCGTCGTTCGGATCCTTCGGCAGCAGCAGGAATTTCAGCTCGCGCTCGACCGCTTCCTTGCGCTCGGCGAGCTGCTTCTCTTCCTCCTGCGCGAGGAGCTTCATCTCCGGGTCATCCGCTTCGATGGCCATCTGCTTCGCTTCCGCGAGGCCTTTGTCGAGCTGCTTCCACTCGCGGTATTTTTCAACCATCTCGGAAAGTTCCGCATGCCGCCGCGCGAGCTTCTGGTAATTCGCCGAATCGTTCAGGATTTCCGGCGAAGAAAGCTCCGCTGTCATTTCGACGTAGCGGTGTTCGATCTGATCGAGCTTTTCGTACAGCGTTAACCCTGCCATGGCTTCCACCTATCAAATAGAATTCCAATCGGAGTTAGACCTTCGTTTCGAGAGAACAGATTCCTGCGGCGACCCCGCGTGGCGGGATCCGGAAGGGGTTGCGGCTAATAGAACGCAGAGAACATCTTATTGTCTGACATCAGCGTAATCTGAATTCACCAGAAAAGCAATCGGGCCCGACGGCCCCGTACTTGGTCAATCTTCAAATTGACCGATCTGGCCACCGTATGAGAAAAGCGCCTTGTCTACAGTTCGCCCATTTTCGGCAGCAGCAAGTGCGACGATTTCTCGGAAGAGCGGACGGAATGAATCCACATACCAAGGTACGCTGTTCGGAACAGGACTGCCGAGCAAACGCATCATTGCTTTTCTTACGCGCGAGTCGAAAATAGGGAAACGCCCTTCGCTGATGAAATAGGCCAAAGTGGTTGCACGGGACAACCCAAAGTGCATCTCCCGTTCACAGCTTCCATAATCATTGATGTACTTTCTGTCAGACCAATCCCGCAAGAAATCGGCTACTTGACTCTCGTCCGGGCATCTTGGCGGTTTTGAAGCCGCATCCATCCAAATTTGATAAGCCACCATCGCGACATTCGGCTTCCACTTACTCTCGGCTTGTGCAGCGTCTTTCCATTTACCGATTCGCACAAAGTATGCGGCTGAAAGCGGCTCGGGTTTCGCGATTAGTTTGTCATGTTCGGTACCGTACTTACTCGTTGGATACAGAGCAGCCCACATATTCAACCATGCTTTAGGTGTAATGTCACAGCCATCCAAACTGCGAAATCTGAATCGGTTCGCGCGTTCTCGTCGGGCTGATTTCTTCTGGCGCTTTGGATCTCCCTCCAGAGTGGGCAGATTAGGATCGAACTTGACAATTTTCACTGTATTCTCCTCTCTGGCGGGAGATGCAAAGCGCAAAACAGACGTCAGCTTATTTCTTTACCGATCGTATCACTATGAAGCGAAAAATTTGGCCGTCTGAAGTGATGCGGATTCCTATCTGACACAATAGTCATGCGAGGCTGAGACTGAGTACTATCGGTATATCATAGGCGTGCGATTACGTGTGGCGATGAACCAAACGCAACTGATCCCCGGCACAACGGCATCAAGCATCGACGGCGAACTGCTGTGGGGTTTCTGGTATCCGGCGCTGCGCAGCGACGAACTTCGTGGGCGCGCGCTCGTGACTTCGATGCGGATGGAAGTGCCGCTCGTGCTTGGGCGCGACGCCGCCGGGAAAGCGTTTGCGCTGCGCGATGTTTGCCCGCACCGCGCGTTTCCGCTTTCGGCGGGATCGTGCGACGGAGAGACCGTCGAGTGCACGTATCACGGCTGGCGCTTTGACGCGCATACGGGACAGTGCCGCGAGATTCCCTCGATCACGGCGGATTCCAAGCTGCAGTGCGACCGCATCTATGCGGGCAGTTTTCCGTGCGAGGAGCGCGACGGCTACGTTTGGGTGTATCTGGCGAATCCCGAGGGCCGCTCCGTGGATCGCGCGATGATCGCACCCGCTCCCGAGTTGCCGAAATTCAGCACGCGTTACCGCATCGCGCATCTCACCGCCGATCTCACCTGCAGCATGGACACAGGCATCGTCGGCCTGATGGACCCTGCGCACGGCCCGTTCGTGCACCAATCGTGGTGGTGGCGCAGCCGCCGCAGCATCCGCGAAAAACAGAAAACATTCGAGCCGATTCCGCAAGGCTTTCGCATGAGTTCGCACGCGCCTTCGGCCAACAGCGGCCCGTACAAGCTGCTGCGCTTTTACGGCGATGAAGTCACGACGCAGATCGATTTTGTGCTGCCGAACATGCGCACCGAGCAAGTGCGCTGCGGCGCGTACTGGTTCACAAACCGCACGACGGTCACGCCGATCCGGCGCGACCTGTGCCGCCTGGATTTTGTCGCGGCGTGGAACCTGTTCCGCTGGTTCCCTGTGACGCCGTTCCTAAGATTTTTTGGCAACCGCTTCATCGCGCAGGATCAAGACGTGATCCAGCGGCAGCAGCCGGGCCTGAAAGTGCAGCCACGCATGATGCTGATCGACGACGCCGACCGGCAGGCGCGCTGGTATTTCCAGTTGAAGGCGGCATATCTCGCGTCGCAGCAAACGGGCACGCCGATGGCGCATCCGCTCGACGGGCCGGTGACGCTGCGCTGGCGAAGCTAATTGCAGCAGGTTAGAGATTGGAAATTGAAATCTGAAATTTCAGATTTGAGATATGCGAATTGCGATTTGAGTAGGACGGGCTTCAGCCTGTCTGGTTTTAAGTTTGAAAATTCAAAGGCAGACAGGCTGAAGCCCGTCCTACTTAAAAGCGCGATGAATCAAGAAGAGGACCACCGCGGTCAACGCAGCCACGGGCAACCCGAGGAACGGGTGATGTTCGGCAATGCCGCGCACGCCGAGAAAAAGTAAAACGGCGATCTGGCGGCCCGCGCCTTCCAGACCGGCAACGTCCGTCGCTCGAGACGCCCAGCGCACCCCCCAGGTCATCGGCACGGCGAGAACGGCCCCGGCCAGCGCCCACTGCCAGAGGCTCTCGGCATGCAGCCAGCCCATGGAAAGCCGCAGCAAAAACGCAAACACAACCGAAAGAAAAGCGCAAAAAACCAGCACCAGGAAATACGTGGTTATGATCGCGGCGCCCGCGCCGGATGGGCCGATCCCTATTCCCTCAGGCGAAGCCCGTTCCTGCAAATACATCGCGACAGTGAGAAAAAATCCCCCGCATGATCCACGAGGCGAGGTAATAGACGAGGCTGCCGCGGCGCGTCATCAGCCTATCAGACGCGCGCCATTCAAATTCGCCGCTCGATTTTTGGAAATTCCTGCCAGACTTTCACGCCGCAGAAGTGCGAGCCTTCCGTGCAGATCGGCGTGGCGATCCCGGCGCGGATGTAGCACGGCGGGCCGAGGTATTTTCCAAGCGCAGGAAGCGCGGCGCGGACCTGCTCGACCTCTTCCATCGAGGCCTGGTAAATCTCCTCCTGCGCGTTGAAGCAGGTTCGCATGGTCCACTTGTGCAAGAGGTGCAGAAGCGAGCCGGTTTCGACCAGGCGAATGGCTTTCGCGTTCGGCAAGAGATACAGCGCGATTTCGCGCGGCGCGCCGCGGTCGAGTAGTTCGTTTTTCGCCGCCCAGGCGTCGGCCATGGCGCGTTCGTAGACTTCGCGGGCGCGCGCGTTTCCGGCGATCAGCATGGGGACGACGAAGTCCGGCGAGCGCGTATCCGTCAGCATCAGCAGCGGCCGCGAACCGGGCACCATGCGGTGGCGCTGGTCCTGGCTGTCCGCGGTGTGGCTGATTTTTTTCGCGAACGTGAAATTCGCGTGCTGCAGTGCGCGCATGATCGGCGCGTGCACGCCGATGTTGAGCGTTTCCAGGCGATACGCGTTGCGCGCCGGATTGAGCAGCCGGTCGATCGCCTCTTCGTCCGGGCAAGCGCTCTCGATGAGGCCCAGGACAGCGCGATAGGCATCCGCAACAACGTGAGGCGCGTGCGGAGAATAATCGGTGAGCAGCGAGACGCGCCCGGCAAGGCGCGCATCGAATTCCCTCACGAACTCTTCCCCTCGAAGTTCGGGGCCAGCACCGTTTGCAGCGGAAGTGCCCGTGGAATGAGTGCGCGACCACTCCGGCATTTCCTCCTGGTCCATCGGCGCATTGTCAAAGCGATCAAAAAACTGCGGGTCGATCTCGCGCACGCGCTCGACCATCCCGCCAATCACTGCGCGCGCCTCGGCCGGCGTGTCCGACGCCGCAGCCATGCGCCACAGGCGATGCAGCACGATGCCGGAAAGCGTGTGCACCATCGTGGTCGCCGCCGCGACGGGCAGGACGTAGCGCGCCACTTCGATCGCGCGTTTCTCGGCTTGCCGGTCAACTTTTTGCACGCGCTTGGCGTGAGACATAGGGCCGATGTGCCAGATGTCGCCAAGAATTTCCCGGGCGTCGCCCTGCAAGAGCGCGGTCAGTTCGCGGTAATAACTCCACGCGCGCGCAATCGCGTCTTCGTAAATCGCGCGCTCGGCCGGGCCGAATCCGGGTATTTCGGGCGGCAAATAGGCCAGCACGTGATCCAGCCGCACGTACCGCTGGCTCTGCTGTTCGGAGTTGTAGAACGGATGCGCGTGCAGGAATGACCAGACAAATTGCCGGCTGACGTTTTCGAGGCCAAATTCAAAGTGCGCGTGCTGGTAGACGGTGTGATGGCCGCCGTAAAAGGTGGACGCCCCGATTTGCAGGCGCTGCTTGTCGGTGATTTCTTCCGGCCCGATCAGGCGCGGCGCGTAGCAGGTGCGCGCCGCGGCAATGGCCGAATCGTAGGGATGCGCGAAGTGATTGCGCAGGGTGACGCGTGGCGCAGCGGCTTCAAACGGCACGCGATCCGGCTGCGGGGAAGTCATCGGTTGAGCGGCCATGTCTCGCGCGACATTCTACACCGCGCCGCAAATTCGGAATAGCCGCGTGCGAGTGCGGACGCAAATCCTCTGGCCCTTATCGCTTCTTCTTGTTGGCGTCTTTGATGGCTTGCTGCGCTTCGGCTGCCTTTTCGTATTTCTTCGTGAAGCGCTCCACGCGGCCCGCCGTATCGACCAGCTTCTGCTTGCCCGTAAAGAACGGGTGGCAGTTCGAGCAGATTTCGACGCGCAGAAATTCGCCCTTCATCGTCGATCGCGTGGGGAAGGTGTGCCCGCAGGCGCAATGCACGGTTACCGGGTGGTAGTCCGGATGGATATTCGGTTTCATGGAAGGTCTCCCGCCGGCTGGCCGGTCTGCGCGGCTCCCGGTCATGCGCCGGGGCTACAGTCGCGTCGCTTGGTCAGCGGACAATTTTCTATCATACGTGATTCTGCAACCCCTGCCAACATGATATACATGCGGGTTGGGAATTCGTTTGATGCACAGCCGGGCTCAAACGATTCATCCATGACGCAACCAACTTTCCGGGAGGTGGAGGAAATGCCGATCCGATCGAAAGTAAATTCCATGCAGTTGCCGTTGCTTCGCATCTGCGCTGTGTTGATTCTGGCCTCCTGCGGCCTCGCGGGACGCGCGCTTGCCCAGGAGGCGGCGGCGCATGACAGGATCTATGTTGTGACGCATGTCGACATCGTGCCGCCGTCCACGGCCGCGGGCACAAAATTGGTGCAGCAATATGTCGTGGATTCCCGTAAGGACAAGGGCATCGTGCGAATTGAAGCCGGCGCGCAAGTGTCGCGCCCCAACCACATTTCAATCATCGAAGTCTGGCAGAGCCAGAAAGCCTTTGACGAGCACGTAGCCGCCGCGCATACGCGGCAGTTCCGCCAGCAAATCGATCCCATGCTCGGCAGCCCTTACGACGAGCGACTGCATCAGAATCTGGAATAAGGGCTGATATCGCTCGATTCCTACCCTTGGAAAAGTCGGGGATTCGCTCGTGCGTGTCGAGATTGTCGACGAAGCCGAAGGCAATGAGCCGGTGCCGGTATTCCCGCCGGAGAAAAACTATTTGGACCTTCGCGCGAATCCCCAGGACATCGAAAAAATAGCCGAGGCGCGGCAATACTTGCCGCTCCGCAATTTCCTGACCTTCGTAAGCGGCGCGGAATCGATTTTCGCCACGGCCGGAGCGGCCACCAAATCCGATTCGCCGGCCACAGTTTCCGCCGGCTCCGCTTACGAATTTGCCTCGCATGCGAAAATCGTGTTTGCGGCGACTGCTCTCAATTGGGAGCGGAAAAATTATGCGGGCCTCGCTTCCGGTTTGAAAGAGCTCCTCGAACGGGACACGGCAGACGCTGTCCGCGCGGTGCTGCGTATTTCTCCTTGCGATTTCACGGCTGAAAACCGGCAGGGATTTTGCCTGAGCATTCGCCTGGTCGCGGAAGGAAGCTCGGCGCAGCAAGCGGAATTGCGGTGGGGATTGGGACTGGCACGCGTGCAGCAGGCGCTTCTGTTTCGATCTCGCGCCCTGAAACAACAAATCGCCGGATGAATGCTGCGCGGGTCTTTGGTGGCGCCGGCATCTTGCCGGCCTCACGAAAACTCCACGCACTTCGCGGAATTGTCGGCTTGCGTTCTATCGATCAGGACTTTAGTCAGAATTAAGAGCTAAGTAACGAAAGAACAGCCGATGCGCGTCATGCCGGAGGCTGTCTGCTTTACGTAAACTCGGCGCAAGCTGACCCGCACCGGGGGCAAAATCGGCACGTGCAGCACGGCGTGAAAGGCTTCACCGAATTCTTCCGGGCGCGAAGTCTCCAGGCCCACCCCGCCATAGCCCAAATCCAGCACGCGGGCCGTGCGTTCTACGCCCTCGCCGATCAGCGCATAGGCATGCGTATTCGCCAGAGAAACTCGCTCCCACCGCCGCTGCTCCGCGCCTGTTTTTTTCACTTCGCCGCCCAGAGGTGGTTGGACCGGGGGCGCAACGGGAGCGGCTACTTCCGGCTTTGGTTCCACGACCGCCGTATGAGAGGTCATTCCGGCCGGCCGCTGCGGCGCGGTCGAGCGCGTTCCGTTCTTGAGCTGATAAAGCCTCTCATCTGCCACGCGGATTAGAACTTCCTGCAACTCGCCGTCTTCGGGATAGACGGCGAGGCCATAATCCAGCGCCAGTGGAATACCTAGATTTAGAGGCTCGATGGAAAGTGAGTAAGCGGCGCGTAAACGGCGACTCAATGCGGCCGCCTGTTCCGTGTCGGATTGCGGGAGCAGGAGTGCGAACTCATCTCCACCGATGCGAAACGCATAGTCTGAAGTACGTAAGGATTTCCGCAGCGTTGCCGCCGCCATCTGCAGCAATGCATCCCCTTGTGGATGCCCGAACCGGTCGTTCACTTCCTTGAATCGATGCAGGTCAAAAACGACGAGCGCGAGTTTATGGTTATAGCGCATCGACCGGTTGAGTTCTTTCTCAAAGTAATCCTCGAAAAAACGCCGGTTATAAAGCGTCGTCAAGGGGTCGGTGGTGGCATTGATTTGAAGCTTCCGAAGTTCCTCGTACTCCAACAGAATCGGCAAGCGCAGCTGGCCTGCGGACGCCAGCACATCCACCAGGGCTGCCTGCAACGCCACTCTTTTTCCGACGCTTTCGGAAAGTTCTCGCTTGCGCGCCAGCGTCTGGTCCCAATAATCGAGACTTTGCGTTTCTGTTAATTCAATCTGCGCAATTGAACGGAAAAACCGCTGCAAGAATTGCCCGCGGCTGGGCCGGTCCATGGCTTCGAGGGTATCCGTTAGTAACTCGAGGAAAGACTCCTCGGCGGACCAACGTGGTGGGTTGGGGTCACCAGTTTGCGCCATCAAATGTGCCGTTAAGCAGTCAAACTTCCAGGATACCCCAACGCGGGACGGGCGCGGAGATCGAGTCTAAACAAGCAAGTGCACGGGAACTGCCATAGCCGCGCACCATAGCGAATAAATCAAATCCTTGTAATACATTGACTCTTAAGGGGTAAGAACTTCCTGGCCCGGCCAGAATCATATCCGTTGGGCGCAATTGGGAGCAAGGTGCAATTCTTTGCATACTCTTTGGGGATATTGTGTAACCGCAGTTTCCCTCTCAACCGTTACCCGATTGCTAATCCAGCGCCTTCAAAAATTCTACCCCCAATAAATGAATTCCGTCTTCGGTGCGATGGCGGCGCACGCGCGCGCGGATCGGAGGTGTTTCTGACGGCAACACTGTTGAAGGAGAAGAGGGTGCGGGAATCGTCAAATTCACGACCTGATTCGTGCGGATCGCGCGAGGGCTGGCAAGATACGCTCCGGTAGCGCTGATATCAAGTGTCTTCGTGAGATCGAGAAATTCCGATCCTGCGGAGTCCGTCCCTCGGACGAACATAGGTATCTGCACATGAATCCGCTGCGACCGCCGACGCTCAGCGGGGGTTAAGCGCATGCTTTTTCTTTCTGAGATCAAAATTTTGTAGGAAAGTAATTTCCCACGCACAAGAACCTAGTACCTTCGCACTAGTACCCCCAAAAAGGATGCATATCGATTGCCAGCCTCCTCCAAAAACTAGCAGACAGCAAGTCCTTACAATACAATCAGTTACGTGCGTCTTTGCCTCGGGTAAATTGTTTTCCACATTCCTCCCACCCTATATGGCGAGTGGTTTACTACAATTGTGCAAAATAGAACCCATTTACCATTGACAGCGCGGCCGGGTTTTGACAGTATCCGAATGGTTTCCCGCTGAAAAGCCGAAGTGAATCAAATGGAATTCTCCGCTTCCGACAAAGCGGACAAGTGTCCCGAGGAGACCCAGTTGAAACGCAGTCCCGTTATCGAGTTACCGGGCAATGAAGCGATCCCAGCGAACGTGATCGCAGGTCTTCTCGATTTGCTGGAAGACCCGATTCTAATCTCCGACCGGTCCGGACGGATCCTGCAAGCCAACGCGCCGGGGAAGCAACGCCTGGAGTCTCACGGTTTCTCGCTCGAATCGAATTTCAATTTGTTTTCCGACCTGCTGCGAATGAATCCCAGCATGATTGCGGATCGGATCGAGGCTGGAGAACAGCAGATCGATTCGAAATTCGATTGCTGCGGGGGCGCGGCTGTCGCCCGCATCCAGTGGCTGCCGGAAGCGGACTGGCTCGTCGTGCGGATAGAAGATGCGGAAAAGCGCATGGTTCAGGGCCAAGCCAAGACCGCGCAGCATACCGTGCAGGAATTGCTTCAGGAACGGGAGATTACTTATCGGAACCTGCTCGCCGCTTATTTGCGCCTCCAGGAAGTAAATCGCCAAAAGACAGTGTTTCTGGCGTCGGCCGCGCACGAATTGAAGACTCCCCTGGCCGTGATCAAAGGTTATTACGATTTGCTCCTTTCGGGTTCGCTCGGCAAATTGACCGACAAGCAGCGGGACATCTTGCAGGAATCGAAAGAAAGCTGCGAGCGTCTGGTCCGCTTGGTCTCCATGTTCCTGAATTATTCGGCGCTGGAGAGCGGCAAGCTGGTCCTGCATCTGCGCGAAAATGATTTGCGGGATTGCTTGAGCGAACTCGCGACGCGCTGGCACGAGGCGTTTGTGCGCAAGCATGTGCGTCTCGATACGTTTCTGAATACCGACATCCCGATTTTCAAATTCGATTACCAGAAAGTGCAGCAGACCGTTGCCAATCTGCTGGATAATTCGCTGAAGCACACGCCCGCGGGAGGGAATGTCACCTTCCGCGCGGAGCTCTACTTCTGGGAACGCCGGTCGGCCGAGGAAATGCAGACTCAGGATCGCCGGCGCGAGCGCATCCAGCATCCCAATTGCATCAAAGTATCCGTATCGGATTCAGGTCCTGGGATCGCCTCCGAGCATCACCAGGAAATTTTCGAGGATTTCGTGCGCGTGGACCGCACCTCCTCGGGTATGGGCCTGGGTCTGGCGATTGCCAAACGGCTGGTGCAAGCGCATCGCGGCAAAATTTGGGTGGAGAGCGAACCGCGGCGGGGCTGTACCTTTACGTTCCTGCTGCCGATAGACAATACATAATGAAATTTTGGCACGACGAAGGTGGGACAAATGGCCGATAAGGAAAGAATCCTGGTTGTGGACGACGAACCCAGCATACGAAAGTATCTGGGCACACTGCTCGAAGTGGACGGGTACCAGGTCGAAGCCGTGACCTCCGGTCCGGAGGCCATTCAGAAGATCGAAGCCGGCGACCGTCCGGACTTCATCATCCTGGACATCCTCATGCCGGAATTGAATGGGCTCGAGACTTTGAAGCAGCTCATGCAGATTGACCGGTCGCTGAACATCGTCATGCTTTCCTGCTCCAACGAAGTGGGCACCGTCGTCGAGGCCATTCGCTTGGGCGCGCAAGATTACCTCACCAAGCCGTTTGAAAAAGCCGAGCTCGACGTGGCCATGCTCAAGTGCCGACAAAAACAGCAGCTGCGCGCGGAAAACAAAGCGTTGCGCGAATACTGCGACAAGATCACGGAAGACTTGTGCTTCCTGGCAGCTAGTCCGCAAATGGTCAGGATTCGCCAGCAGATCCTGCAAATCGCTCCCGTCGACGTCCCCGTATTCATTTATGGGGAGAGCGGAGTTGGAAAAGAAGTTGTCGCGCGCATGATTCACATGCGGTCGACGCGCCGCAACCAACCTTTCATCAAAGTGAATTGCGCCGCGCTCCCCGGGGAGTTGCTTGAATCCGAATTATTCGGATTTGAGCAGGGTGCCTTTACCGGCGCGGTGCGCTCTAAACCCGGCAAGTTTGAGCTGGCCACCAGGGGAACGATCTTCCTCGATGAAATCGCGGAAATGAGCCCCCATTTGCAGGCCAAGCTCCTGCATGTCCTCCAGGACCACCAGTTTTCGCGCCTGGGCGGCCGTCAATTGATTGATGTGGATGTGCGCGTCCTGGCCGCAACCAATGTGGAGATTCAGGAAGCGATGAAATCGGGCCGCCTCCGCGAAGACTTGTACTACCGCCTGAACGTGCTCTCCATCAACGTGCCTCCGCTGCGCGAAAGAGCCTCGGAAATCCCGCTGCTCTTCCGCCATTTCCTGCAGAAATACAGCGAGAAATTCAACAAGGTGCCCATGGTTCCTTCCCAGCATTTGATGGAAGCTGCCGTGCGTTATCCCTGGCCCGGAAATCTTCGCGAACTCGAGAATTTCGTAAAGCGCTATGTCATCTTGGAAGATGATGAAGGCAGCTTCCGCGAACTGTTGGAAATGTCCGCCACGCGCCAGCGGATTTCTCCGAGAGAAGAGCCCGCGCCCGTGCGCGAGCAGGGCTTGAAAGCTTTGGTGCGCAGCCTGAAGGATGAAGCCGAAATGGAAGCGATCGCAGACGCTCTCGAAAAAACTCATTGGTGCCGTAAGGATGCGGCCAAGATGCTGGGAATCAGTTACAAGGCGCTGCTCTACAAGATTCGCCAGTTTGGACTGGATTCCGGCCGCCCGGCGCGCGCGAGCAGTAAAAAAGAGGGTGCGGGGGGAGCGGGAATTTCCAATTCCGGCTCCGCTCCGACGGATCTTGCGCCAGCCGGCAAGCACGGCTAGAGAGCCTAGTACCTACAATACAGAGCTCATTCATGGCGCTGATTTTTGCCGTATTTCCTGTAACAAGATTCGCTCAGGGTGTAATATCAGATTGGGAAACCTGGTACGGCACCGCGTATAAACGGACCCCCTCGTTTCCAAGACTGGATTCAAAACAAGTAAAGTGAGGTTTCGGCTGATTTTTCCGTGTCCCCTTGCAGATCTTCGGAGGTGTGGTTCAAGAGCTGGAATGAAATGAATAGACTTGAATGATCGGATCTTGACCGGGACATTCAGAAACCGATACGTCTCTGATTGCCGGCAGGATCCAAGCCGTGTACGGAATTGCACTACCGCTTGGAAACCTCAATGGCCAGCATTCCTGATTTGGCGAGGGGGCAAGCGAGTACAAAACAGGGGTCCGGGGGAAGAAGATGACGGAACGTCGAACCGCGCGGCGATATGACCTGTCTTTGCCGGTCATTATTCGCATGCCAGTCGAGAAAGAAATCACCTCACGCAACGGAAAGACACGCGACATTTCCACACGCGGTGTTTACTTCACAATTGACCAGGACCTGGGCGCCGGTGCGGAGCTCGACATTACGCTCACTTTGCCCTCCGAAGTCACCCGCGGTTCGGAAGTTTTCATTCGCGCCATGGGAAAAGTGGTTCGAGTCGACAAGCAGCCGGAAAACGGCTCCGCGCGCGTCGGCGTCGCCGCGGTCATTGAGCGGTACGAAATTATTCGTACCGATCCTTCTACTCAATAATTCTTCTATCTCTCTTTCATAAGGGAATCGCAACGTGCCCATGAGTGGCACAGGCTTCAGCCTGTGGGGGTTGGAGTCGATTGCGAAATTCAAGGCCCCCGAGCCAAAGCCGTTCTTGTGTCAACGCCCGCCGCCCGTTCCGCAGATATGCGGGCCGCAATCTCTGAAAACCCTCCTCCCTCTCTATATTCGCAATAACAATTCGTTCCCCGCTGCAACGCCGTTCTATTGAAATGATCCCCGTCGTTTGAATCCGCGCATATTCAAGTTCGCTGCCGCTTCAGCGCTGACACTTCATAGACGAATCCTTCTTCAGACGATATAATCCCGCCCGTGGGGGGCGTTCCGCATGCCGCGCGATTCGCGCGGCGCCATCGCAAATGAATTCGCCGACGCTGGACCTTTCCATCGTTATCCCCGCATACAACGAGGAAGGTCGCCTGCCGAAGACACTCGATTGCGTCGTAGCCTATTTAGAGACCCGGCCCTACCGTGCTGAAATTATCGTCGTGGATGACGGGTCCTCCGACGCGACAGCCGAGGTCGCATTCGCCTACCAGCAAAAATATTCCGGGCTGCGCCAGGTCTCGAACAAGGCCAACCGGGGAAAGGGATTCAGCGTGCGCCACGGCATGCTGGAAGCTCGTGGGGAAATCGCGCTTTTTACCGATGCGGACCTTTCCACCCCCATCGAGGAAGCCGACAAGTTATTTGCAGCCATTAGGGAGCAGGGCTTTGACGCCGCCATTGGCTCCCGCGCGGTGGACCGCAGCCTCATCGAAGTCCACCAATCCGTGATCCGCGAGCAGGCGGGAATTTTTTTCAACTTGATGGTGCGCTGGATCATGGGCATTGAATTTTCCGACACGCAATGCGGATTCAAGGCCTTTCGCAGGGGACGGGCGCGGATTATTTTTGAGCAGCAACGGATTGGGCGTTTCGGTTTCGACCCTG
Organism: uncultured Acidobacteriota bacterium; assembly: GCA_963813185.1. Lineage (GTDB taxonomy): Bacteria > Acidobacteriota > Terriglobia > Acidiferrales > UBA7541 > Palsa-360. The sequence continues at coordinate 606,450 of CAWEYA010000008.1, read as the reverse complement.
AAATCCTCTTTCTGGCAAAACGCCATGGGCTGAAGGTCGCGGAGATTCCCGTGCGCTGGTCCCACGACTCCGCGACAAAGGTGAAAGTGGCGGCGGACGGAATCCAAATGTTGCTGGAGCTGCTGTTGATCCGCTGGAACGCGCTCCGGGGATGCTATCCCCGGGCGCGCCAATCCTGACGAAACGCCATGGACAACCGGCATCCAGTAACCGGCCCCGCATCCAATTCATTTGCGTTCCTTGCACCCGTATTCGATGATGTGGTCCGAATCAGTAGGACGGGCTTCAGCCGGTCTGCTTTTGTATTCGTGCTCCTAGCAGCGGAGACAGGCTGAAGCCCGTCCTACTCAAAATCCCGATCGAGAAGCGTGCAGACGCATGAAGGTGTCCGTCGTAATCCCGGTGTATAACGAACGAGCTTTTATCGAGGAAGTGCTCCTGCGCGTGCAGGCATCGCCGATTGAAAAGGAAATCCTCCTCGTCGACGATAAATCCACGGACGGCACTCGCGGCCTGCTGGAGGATTTTGAGAAGGCGCAATCGCAAGGCCAGCGCGAAGTCTCCGTGCAGAACGGCAAGGCGCGCCTGTCGCTCGAAAATATCCGCTTCCTCTTTCAGCCCCAAAACGGCGGAAAGGGAGCCGCGCTGCGGCGGGCCTTCGAGGCGGCCACGGGAGACGTCGTGCTGGTGCAGGACGCCGATCTCGAATATGACCCCAGGGATTACGGAAAACTCCTCGAGCCGATCCTTGAGGAAAAGGCCGACGTGGTCTACGGCTCGCGATTCCTGGGCGGCCCGCAACGCGTCCACTATTTCTGGCACTACGCCGGCAACAAGTTTCTGACGCTGCTCTCCGATGTCTTCACCAACCTGAAACTCACCGACATGGAGACCTGCTACAAAGTTTTTCGCCGCGAAGTTCTGCAGAACATCAAGATCGAATCCAACCGCTTCGGTTTTGAACCTGAAATCACCGCCAAAATATCCAAGGGCAACTGGCGGATCTACGAGGTTTCCATTTCCTATGCCGGCCGCACCTACGCGGAAGGCAAGAAAATCACCTGGCGCGACGGCGTCTCCACGCTGTGGTGCATCATCCGATTCAATTTGTTTGATTGAACTTCTATCCGAAACACTTCAATAGCTGAACCCAAACAAAATCCTTCAGGTTTTACGTTCCGTGTCGGATTCGACGCGGGCTTCGGCCTGGTTGAGGCGGTCGACCAGCGTGTTCAGCGCCTGCAAAAGCGATTCGATTAAGAGCGGATGATCGCCATTTGATTCGCCCGTGGAGGGGGGCGTCAGCGCGGGGACCGGTGGCGGCGCCTGCGCGAGCGGGTCGACGATGTGCAAATCGAAGTCGCGCGCAACATCTTCCACGATCTCGGCGGGCACGGGATTCTTCTGATCCGCGAACGAACTCACCAGCGCGTGTTCGCAGAGCAGATTCGTGACCCGGGGAATCCCGCGCGCAAAACGGTGGACCGCCACGATCGCTTCCGGACTGAAAATATCGGGATTTTCCGCTCCCGCGATGCGCATGCGCTCCTGGATGTATCCCTGAGTTTCCTCGAGAGTGAGCTGGCGCGTCTTGGCCCGCAGCGTGATGCGCTGCCGGAGCTGCCGGAGCTGCGGCTGGTTGAGCTTTTGTTCGAGTTCGGGCTGGCCCGCGAGAACGATCTGCAACAGCTTTTCGGTGGAAGTCTCCAGGTTCGTCAGCAGCCGGATTTCCTCGAGCATTTGCGGCGAAAGATTCTGCGCCTCATCCACGACCAGCACGGCGCGTTCCCCGGCCTGATAGCGATCCAGCAGCCACTGATTTAATTTCAGCAGCATCTGGCCTTTCTGGCGCGATTCGCAGGGGATGCCGAAATCGGCCATCATGAAATCGAAAAATTGGGAGACGCTGAGTCGCGGGTTGAAAACGAAGGCGGTGAAAACGCGCTCCTTGTGCAGCCATTCCAGCAGCTTGTTAATAAGCGTGGTCTTGCCCGTTCCGACTTCGCCGGTCAGGAGGATAAAGCCCTTGCGGGTCTCAATTCCGTAGGTCAAGCAGGCCAGCGCTTCCTGCGTGTTCGGCGTCAGGTAAAGATAGCGCGGGTCCGGATTGACGTTAAACGGATTCTCTTTGAGTCCGAAGAACTTCTTATACATGCAATGACCTCAGGGACAGAATACACGGCACGATCGCTGGAATTCTCGTTTTCATGCGCATCGGATTAACGGGTCGTCTCTCCTATCGCGCGCAGATGCCAATTTACCGACAATCCCACAGTTTGCTGAAGCCCTACTATGCCGCAACTGGCCACCGGACAGTTGGCCGGACTCTTCTGTTCCGATGCGCCGTAGTTGAAATTGATCTGCGCGTGCGCGCCGACTTGCCGGCCCAGGTTTGCCGCGGCGAACCAGTTGTCGAATCGGATAGTCGCGGCTCCCGCTGCGGGAAGGCTGTCGTTTAGTGCATACCCGCCGCTGACCGAACCCGACCAGAAGCGCGTGAACTGATAGTGCCCCGTGCCCCTAAATGTATTGCCCGTCGCGCCCAGAAACACGCCTGACCCGGCATTCAGGCCACGCGCAAAAGTGAAGGAAACGCCACTGCGGCGCCGCTCATACGTCAGCGCACTGTTGACCGAAGCAACCACCAGCTGGAAATTTCCGCCCCCTGTGGACCAAAGTATATCTTGCGGTCCCGCGGCGACCTGGAACGCCAGACGCCCTGTGATTTTCCTTCCGTAGGCCAGCGCGCCTACGTAGTCCACCGTGGAAGTCCCGCTCCCAAGCGTGGAGTTCACCGTCCCGGAATAACCAATCCTGCCAAAGCTTCCGAGGATGGCGAAGGAATCTGACGGATCGAGCAGGTAATCGTAGCCCGCCTGCGCGTTCTCCATCCTGCTGTTGAAGTAACCGGTGCCGGTGAATTGCAGCAGGCCATAGGAACCAGAAAGAGTTAACGCCGACCTGCGGCTGAAGGAATATTCCAGTTGGCCGAGAATGGAGTTCCGGTAACGCGTCCCAATACCGGTATTGATGGATTCTGAAGGCTGGAACGACTGCGCGAAACTGTACAGCGAACTGTTTAACACAGATGAAAACTCGGAAGCCAGCCCGGGTCCGCCCATGCCCTGGCCACTAAATGTTGCGCCGGGCGAGGCCGCAAAATCGTCGCGAAGAATTACATGCCACCTGGCCCAATCCACCTCCTGAGACACAATCAAATCGTGGAATTGATAATGCGGGGCGTATAGGCCGGAAGTGGTCCCTAGTGCACCGAAACCCATGTTGAACGTTTCACCGCCGTTATAAACGGTGGAAAAGTGATACTCGCTCCAGTTGCGTTCGAAATTTAGACTCCCGCCGGCCACGGATACACCGGCGAGGATCGTTTTTCCCGCAGGGTCGAGCAAGGTTTCCCCGAGTTGTGAAATTGTAATCGCTGGGTCGAAAATATTGGTGGTGTGTTGCAGGGAGCCGAGCGTGAATGGCGTGGCTCCGGCAAGGGTATTCTGGTCGGGCGTAACCTGCGACGGATCATATTGCTGGGGATTATACGGCCCCGTAACACCTCGTGCCGCACCGATAGGCGTTTTATTCGGATATACGCTGCTCGGCCTCGGATCCAGGGGCTGCAACGGAGCATTCGGATCGAGTGGCGAGGGATCCTGCTTTTGATCCTGTGCGTATGCCGCCGTAGCGCAAAGCACCAGAGCGACAACGAGGGCCCGGCTTGTTTTCCAATTCTTCATGGTTTCACCTCTTACGGGACGACGACTGTGTCGCCCGGCTCCAGTTTGATATTTTGGTCCGGATTGTCACCCTTTAGAACCTCGCGGTAATTGAAGGGGATCTCGATATGTTTGCCGTTGACGGTGCGCATCACGTGGATTTTTTTCACATTGGCAAAGGTCGTAAATCCACCGGCGCTCGCCAGCGCCTGTAATACGGTCGTGCCCGGAACTAACGGAAATGCGCCGGCGCGAAGTACTTCGCCGACCACAAATACGCGCTGGCTGTTGATCTGCGTGATGATCACAGTGACCTGAGGCTCGGTCAGGAACTTGCGCAATTTCTCGGTTACGGCGGAGGCCAGCTCCTGCGGCGTCGAACCCGCCGCTTGCACGTCGTTGATAAGCGGCAACGTTATTTTCCCGTCGGGCCGAACCGGCACGACACGCGTCATGTCCGGCTCTTTCCAGACATTAACGTCGAGCACATCCTCCGGCCCGATCACGTAGGACGGGTCCGTCGTAGCAGGGATGACCGCAGTTCCGATTTCATTCCCGGCGGAAGCGCTGTTCCGCGCCGTGTTGACGGGCGGATCTTGCTTGCCGGCCTTCTTGTCCTGGAACGCCGCCGGCGTGTTCACCGCGCTGGCGAGTAAAATCACTGCCGCAAAAAAAAGATTCGTTCGGTTCATCACAGACCTCCTCATTGCTCCTCCGGGCGGTCGGAACCGTCCAGACCCAACTGCTTTAATTTATAGAGCAATGCTTTATAGCTAATTTGCAGCTCTCGCGCGGCCCTCTTTCGATTCCAGTGCGTCCGCTCGAGTTGGTTCAGAATCATGGCTCGCTCGGCTACCCGTGAAGCCGCCCGCGCCGCTTCCTTGAGGGAACCAGACGGGACTTGCGAATTGCCGGGTTCGGGAATTCTCGAACTGTCTAGCGAAGGGTCCGCTGCCTTGGCGCTATTTTCAACCGTAAGGTCGTGCGTGGCAAGGTGTTCATCTCCCAGTGCCACAATTTTTCGCACGACATTTTCCAATTGTCGGATATTTCCGGGCCAGGAATGCCGCAGCAGCAAACTCATCGTCGTTTCGCCGACTTTCGGCTCCGGCCGCTCAAACAGAGAAGTATATTTCTGGAAGAAAAATTCCAGTAACGCGGGAATGTCTTCTTTTCGATCCCGCAGCGGCGGCAATTGCAAGTGAACCCCGTTAATCCGGTAATACAGTTCCTCCCGGAATCGCCCGGCCTTCATCTCCTCCTCGAGGTTTCGCGTAGTCGAAGAAATGACGCGCATGCTGTAGCAGCCTTGCGGCGGAGTGCCGCTTCCGTCGGGAAGAAGTTCAAGCAGGCGCGTTTGCGCGGCCGGTTCCAGGTAATTGATCCCGTCCAAAAACAATGACCCGCTGCTCGCTGTTTCCTCTACGGAAATATTTTCCGCGCGCTGCAAGCGCGCTGAGAGTAAATCTCCTGTCAATCCGGAACATCCGCACTTCACAAATGGCTCATCCCGCCGCCTGGAGAGACGGTGAATTTCCAGAGCCACGACTTCCTTGCCTGTGCCGCTTTCCCCAACTAATAGAACTGGAATCTCCGTGGAAGCAATATCGGCAATCGTCCGCTCCACGGCGCGCATGGCCGGGCTTTTGCTATGAACGAAATAATGGTAGGTTCGCGCCCGTACATCAGGGACGCCCACCGATATAAGGTTCTCGTCCGCCCGAGTTGCCATTGCACCTCTTCAAAAAGAGTAAAGACGAAGGTTGCTCAGCTCACACACATGCCTTCTGTAACATAGAGCAACGTACGGGCCATGCCCGGCTCCGCCGGATCGGATTATCTAGAATGTCTTTAAGTGTTTATTTAAGTTCAGGTTAAGAGGTGCTAAGGCCGGCAATCAGCGGCTCGCATCCCGCGCCAAGGGATGTCTTCAAGTACCACATTGTGGAAATGTATTTCCATCTCCACGTGGTCCTTCGACTCAGCCTCCCATACTCTGCACATACTAAAGGAGATATTTCGACGTGCCAATGTTTCGTTTTCTTGCGTGGGTCTTGAGATGAATTCTGCCAGGTGGAAGCAACTTTCCACAATGTTCCCTAACTTTTCAACAATTCCCAATTCGGAGTGGGGCATTTGGGCATTTTCAATCGAATAGTCCTACGTGCCTTTCGGGGGAGCACTTTCGCTTGTCGGAGGAGTCATGCCCCGTTTAGACGGCAAACCGGCACGGCGGATTTTGTAGAGAAGGGCCCGGTAGCTGATTTTCAGTGCAATGGCAGTTCGTTTGCGGTTCCAGCGATTCGCCTCCAACACGCTCAAAATGATCTTTCGCTCGAGGTCGTGGACTGCTTGGCGAGTCACTTTCTTCAGATGGATCTGGCCTTCGAGCGGAATTTCCGGCGTGGTATGGGTATGCTCCCAATTCAAGATTTCGCTGGAAATGGCGTCTTCCGAACCGAGGATCACATATCGCTCAATCAGATTCTCCAATTCACGAATATTGCCAGGCCACGAATGTTTGCCAAGCAAATGGAGTGCGGCAGGCGAAAGAGGCCTTGCCTGCATGTTATGCCGCGCTTTGTGAATCTGCAAAAAATAGGCCACCAGTTCGGGTATATCTTCCGCCCGCGAACGCAGTGGCGGGAGGTCAATGCACACCACATTGATTCGGTAGAATAAATCTTGCCGAAATCTGCCATTGGCGATTTCCTGTTCCAGCCGCCGATTGGTCGCGCAAATAACGCGGAGTTGAACGCGCCGGTCTTCCTGTCCGCCAATCCTGCAAAATTGCCCATCCTGCAGCAATTGAAGTAACTTGGCCTGCAGGGACATGTCAATTTCATCTATCCCATCGAGAAAAAGCGTGCCGCCGTCTGCCAATTCCACTCGGCCGGGCTTGGCAGAGTGCGCGCCGGTGAACGCGCCCTTTTCGTAACCGAACAATTCGCTTTCGAGCAGCGCCCCGGGAATGGCCGCGCAGTTTACCTTGACGAATGCAGCATCGGGCTTGGGCGACAGGTTGTGAATAAAACTGGCCAGCAAGCCTTTCCCCGTGCCACTGTCACCCTGAATAAGTATCGGAACGCCGGATTGGGCCACTTTATCGATCTTTTGCCTTGCGGTCTGCATGGATGCAGAACGGCCGAAGATCAGGTTCGCCGGCGGGAGATTCCCCGTCCGGTCACCAAACCCTGCCCTGGAAATAGCTGTAGTTGCCATGTCGCCTTGGTCTTGATCGGATATTGGGGAGATAGACACTGCCCCCCATTAATCAAATGCACACAATGAACCAAACTAATTTGGCGAATAGAATTAATCCTTCCCCCTCCAGAGAGATTCTATACATGTATATCTTCTTACATTTCATCATCTTACGAGATATGTGACCCCGGGAGCGACCATCGCCTTGCAGCTCAAAAGCTTCCGGTGATTTCGAAAGGTGTGAAATGTTTTTCTCTAAGGGGACACCTGGGTTCCGAGGTGCGATTCAAATTGCCAGATTATGGGGGGGGATGCCCGATCCAACGGGACTCGAGCGAGAAGATTGCGACCAAACACAGATTTATGATATCTCCTTTTGTTTCAGTCATATATGCTTCTGGACAACTCAACAGGAAAAAGGAGGCCTACCCCTTTTCTGGTTTTCCTGGCAAACACCAACAAGGCGGTCAATCGCCTCTTTGGGACCTTCCTGAGCCTCCCAATCCTCAAAATTCATGTGTCGTCAGACATCGTTGACATCTTCCGCGATTACCCACGACAACGGCCTAACGTGGCCGTACCACGGCCAATGGGTCTGGCTGGTATGGCAATCTCCGCATGAGCGGATCAAGGCAGAGTAGACCTTCCCGGCGATGTCGACGTGAGCGGCCAGGGACCTGGAAGGCACTACGGTGGGATTGGTCCGTCCGGGCTGGAAAATCTGAATGATGGCCAGAAAAACGAACAATGCGAAAAGGGCCTTTTTCACACGAGCCCTGCTCATCGCAAGCTCTCGGCGATTGGCAATTCATTCTACGAGGCCTGCCCTGAGATGTCGGAAGTGTTTGACTTCGCACGACGGTAGAAGGGAAGGGACACGGAAAGGCTTCGCAGACGGTTCAAATTCTGGTAAGAGTTTTGATCAAACGGTGCAAGCGTGCGCGCGCCTCCTGTCCCATGGCCGTAAACTCGATGCCCATTCCTTTGCCGGGCTGGCTAAAGCACACCAGTGCGCGGGCGCGCACGTCGCCGCCAGGGACTTCAAAAACCAGCTTAATTACATCTCCGGCCGGGGGAGGCTCCGAGGTCGAGATAAACAATCCCCCAAGCGCAAGAACGATGGCGGAGGATACTTTACGCTTGCCCAAGTGCTCCCAGGCCACGACCGCGCCTTTCGGCAGCGACACGCGCGGATATCTCCGAACTTGCTGTTTGGAAGGCATAAGAACTTGCTTTCCTATATAGTAATTTATTCGGTACTACCGAAGCCAAATTCCACGAGAAAGAGTGTCCTAAGAAGAACCCCGCCGGCCCACAACAATCGAGTAAATATCCTCGCCCTCGTCGCCGCGAGGAGAGGGCGCCCTCAAATTCCAAATCAAATGCCGGACCACCCGCCGCTCGGAGTTTTGATGTTCTATCCGTAAAGGCACTTTTGGGGGGATTGGGTCTCCATTCAGTTACCGTTGTGCGTCTACGCAACTCCCTATTGACCGAGCCTTGCTCCGTATTCATGGTTCCGATAATCTCGAAGTCTGTGAAAAAGACGGCCAAAAAGAACGCCTTGCAGGTATGCCTGCTCTCGCCGCATCCCTTGGTGCTCAGCGAATTCGAGCGCGTGCTGTCGAATCCCGAATTCAAAACGGTCTCCAAGCATTTGGAATCGACGCTGGGACCGGATTTGCGCCATTTGCCGATTCCCAGAGCCGCGGTTTACGTTGTGGACGCGCATGTGGCTAAGCCCGCGGCGGGAGCGCTGCTTTCCAATATTCTCGACCATCACAGCGAAGCGCGCATCCTCGTGGTCGCCGAAAAATTTGACGCCGCGGAGAGCTACACGCTTCTGCAGATGGGCGCGAAAGGATTGCTCAGCTATGGCGAAGCGCGAGAGCAACTGGCGCGCGCGCTTCCGCTGGTGGCCAACGGCGGATTCTGGGTTCCGCGTTCCGTGCTTTCGGGGTTTGTCGATTCGGTTCTGGCCGGATCGCACAGCCGCCGCCTGAAGGTGGACACCGCCGCCGACTTGAGCCGCCGGGAACAGGAAGTTTTGAATTCGCTGCTCGAGAATCTGGCCAATAAAGAGATCGGAACCAAGCTCAATATTTCCGAGCGAACCGTGAAATTTCACGTTTCCAATTTGCTGAGCAAATTTGGCGTCCGCCGCCGGGCCGATCTCATCCTGCTATGTTATCAAAAGCGCGGTGCCACCACCTGAGGTTCGCGCCTGCCGCGCTTCGGTTCCCGATTCGTGATTGGCAACTGGGCACACAGGCGGCGCGAGCGAGTATTGCGCCGATTAGAAAATTGTTATAGTCGGCTCGTTCATCGTGGAAATGGGAATTCGACAGGAGCGGAAGAAGACATCCATGCCTACCGATCGCAAACCGGAATACTTCAAGGGCGCGCAACTCCGCGTCGGAATTATTGGTTGTGGGTACGTGGGACTGCCGTTGGGCTTGCGATTTGCCGAAGCGGGGCATCGTGTCACCGGGTTTGATACGGACCCGGTAAAAGTCGAGAAGCTGAACCGCGGACAGACTTACATCCAGCATATTCCGCAGAACAAGATTCAGCAGTTCGTGCAGTCCAGGCATTTTGGGGCGACCACGGATTTTTCGAAGCTGGCGGAGGTCGACGCGATCATCATCTGCGTGCCGACGCCCCTGGATCAACGGCGCGAGCCGGATCTTTCGTTCGTGGAAGACACGGCGCAGGCGATTCGCCCGAACCTGCAGCGCGGCCAGTTGGTGGTGTTGGAATCGACGACCTATCCGGGAACGACCGAGGAACTGGTGCTGCCGGTGCTGGAAGAGACCGGGATGAAGTGCCCGGTCGCCCATGGTCCGGATAATGAGCAGATCGGCACGGATTTCTTTCTGGCATTTTCGCCCGAGCGCGAAGATCCCGGCAACAAGCAATACGGGCTGGCGCAGATTCCCAAGGTCGTCGGCGGAGTGAATCCTCCGTCGGGACGCGCGGCCTGTTCCCTGTACGCGCAGATCGTGGCCAAGGTCATTCCTGTAAGTTCCACACAGGCAGCGGAGATGACCAAGCTGCTCGAAAACATTTTTCGGTGCGTGAATATCGCGCTGGTCAACGAACTAAAAATGCTGGGCATGCGCATGGGCATCGACATCTGGGAAGTGATTGACGCGGCGGCCACCAAACCCTTCGGGTTCATGCCGTTTTATCCGGGGCCGGGTCTCGGCGGCCACTGCATTCCCGTGGACCCGTATTATTTGTCCTGGAAGGCCAGGGAGTACGATTTTGCGACCCGTTTCATCGAGTTGGCCGGCGAAGTGAACACGGCAATGCCGTATCATGTGGTGGATTCGGTGGCGGCCGCGCTGAACGAACGTCAAAAATCGTTGAAGAATTCACGGATCATGGTCCTGGGCGTGGCCTACAAGAAAGACGTGGACGACATGCGCGAGTCGCCATCGTTAAAAATCATCGAACAGCTGACGATTCGCGGGGCCAAGGTGGAATACAACGATCCGCACTTCCCGGAGATTCCCAAGCTGCGCCACTATAATTTCCAGGGCATGAAATCCGTGCCGATCGACAACAAGTCTCTGGGCGCATACGACTGCGTGCTCATCGCCACCGATCACACCAGCTACGATTACTCCATGATTGTAGAGGCCTCGCAACTGGTGGTCGATACCCGCAATGCCACCCGCCGGATCGCGCGGCATCGCAACAAAATCGTTCTGGTCTGAAGCGGCCCGCGAGCGCTTTCGGGCGCTCTCCCGATCTCGTTACTCATTGAGTCCCCTGGCCTTGCTTCCTATTGTCTGAATAGGGTACTTCCCGTAGAATTGCCTTACATGTCTACAGGCAGTCCAATTCCAGGCGGGGTCGAGGCAAGCCGCAGGCGCAGTCAACGTGTGATCCTGAGCCTGGGTATTACCGTGCGCACCGAAGACGCTCCAAAAGACAGATCATTCGAAGAGGAAACGCATACCCTGATCGTGAACGCGCATGGAGCGCTCATCTCCCTGGCCGGCAAAGTGTCAAAAGGTCAAAAGCTGCGCATGACGAACCGCGCGACCAAGGCAGAGCAATTGTGCCGTGTGGCGACTATATATCCGCCATCCGGGGGCAAGGCTCAGATCGGCATCGAATTTCTAACCCCTTCCCCGGATTTTTGGCGCATCTCATTCCCGCCGGAAGATTGGGCCTTCACTGAACCGACTCCGGCTACGTCAGACAACTCCTAACACCCGTCTCTTCCGGGCCACCCGCCCGGAAAAATTCGATGCAAAGCGAGTTTTGACAGCACAGGCATGCGGACGCCTGTCCATCGGTTTTTGCCCGCGCATATTACGATTGCGCAAAGCGGACGATCCAGGATCGGAATACAGGAGTGAAACTTCCAAGGCAGCCGACTGCCGCTCAGTAGCCGCCTGCTGTTAAGATTCGGCCATGCCACGCGCACGGAAGCTGTTTCCAATTTACGGAAGCGCGCTCGCGAACACCATGCTCCTGGCGATCGAACGCGATCGCGTGGTCGATCGCTTCGTGACCGCCTACGTGGCTCAACATGACCGCCGCGGAATTCTCGGCGGGCCGGCACGCGAGCGGGAACTGGCCGAAACGATTGGCCGGGAGATCCTCCTGGCCATGATTGTGGAAGTGCGCGAAGCCTTGCCGGCTTTTTACGGCGGAAAGCAAGAGAGCAAATTAAAAACGGAAGAAACGGAAGCGATCGACGCTTTTTTCCGCGAGCTGCTGGCCGCTCTGGCGCGCGCGCAAAATTGGGAGGGAGACGATCGCAGGCAATTTCGGCGCGATCTTGCGTTGTACTCGGATTTCAGCGCGCGGCAAAACATGCCGGCGAAAGGTCGAAAAAATATGGCGAAGTCTGAAGAGGAGGCTCCCTTCATCGCGCGCGTCGCATTGTTGCTCGATCCCTCCATGCTGGAACAGGCCCGGCGCGCGGCGCGAAAATTCCACAGCGCCGTAGGACTGCTGGCGCGAAAATTTCTACGGCGAACGCTTGGGTAGCGTGGTCCCGCCGCGACGGCAAGGAAATACTTATCATGCCCTACGAAATGCGCTCCACCTGCACGGCGGTGCCGTAAGCGAGCACTTCCGTTACACCTTGCATGATTTCCGTGGCGTCATAGCGCATCGCGATGACCGCGTTTGCGCCGTGCTCGGCGGCGTGCTGCATCATCAATTCGTAGGCTTCTTCGCGGGTGTTCTCGCAAAGTTCGGTCAGGATCGTGATGTTTCCACCAATGATGGTCTGGAGTCCCGCCCCGATGGAGCCGAGCAGGCTGCGCGACCGCACAATGATGCCGCGCACGATGCCATAATTCCGCACGATGCGATAGCCGGGCAATTCCTGGGACGTCGTCACCATGATGGTTTCCACGTGTACGGGCATGGCTGTTTCTCCTTGTGTACGGATTAGCCTCAGAGCGATAGTAACCGGCCATCCGCCGGCCACGCGGCGAAATTTATCTGGTATGCTCCGGCCTGTACCTCCCGGTTGTAAGGCTGGCGATGCTCACACTGTTCTACTTCCTCGTCCTCGAACAGCTTTTGCAGGGCCTGTACAATCTTTGGGACGGGCTCGGCTGGCTTCGATTGGCGCAGCGGCGCGCCGGGGCCCACGCGGGATTCTACGCGCCGCGCGTGGCCTTGTTTTGCCCGGTGAAGGGCGCCGAGCCAGGCCTGGAACAAAACATCTCCGCGCTCGTTTCTTTTGACTATCCGGATTACGAAATTTTCTTCGCCATGGCCGGCGCCGACGACCCCGCGCGCAAAATCATCGAGCGCATCACCGCGGCCAGCAAGCACAAAATTCATATCGTGATTGCCGGACGGCCGAACGGTTGCGGAGAAAAAGTGAACAACCTCCGCGCGGCGGTTCTACAGGCCACGGAGGGATTCGATGTCTATGCGTTTGCGGATTCCGACGGGCGTCCCGGCCGGAGCTGGCTCGCGCGGCTGGTGGCGCCGCTGGAGGATTCCAATCTCGGCGCGGTGACCACGTTTCGCTGGTTTTTCCCGCAGACCGGAGGATTCTGGAGCGCGCTGGCGTCCGCCTGGAATGCGCCCGCCGCGACGTATCTCGGCGAGCACCAAAGAAATCTCTGCTGGGGAGGCGGCACGGCGATTCGCCGGGATCGCTTCGAGCAATGCAATGTGTTTGATTTCTGGAACGGGTCCGTAAGCGACGACCTATCCCTCACCCATGCGTTGCGCCAATACGGGCTCCCCATCCTGTTCGCGCCGGAGTGCATGGTCCCCACGATTTTTGATTGTGACGCGGCCGGGCTCCTCGAATTCACCAACCGGCAGATCATCATCGCGCGCGTTTACGAATCGAGATTGTGGCTCCTGGGTGGCTTGGCCCACGCGTTGTATTGCGGTGCTGTCTTGATGGGGATTTGTTTCTTTTTCAGCAATCTGTTTGCAGGGGTTCCCGCGATTCAGTTGCTGTTGCTGGCGATCGCCCCGCCGGTCCTTTCCATGGGGCGCGGAGTGCTGCGCCTGGCCGCGATCATGGAAGTCCTTCCGGAATGGAAGACCAAGTTGCTGGCCGACGGTTGGATCTGGACATTCCTTGCCGCGGTCGCGCCGTTCCTGGCTTTGTGGAACACGCTGGTGGCTTTGTTCAGCCGGAAAATCCGCTGGCGCGGCGTGCGCTACGAGCTTCTCTCGCCAGGACAAACACGCATCTTCACGCGCTGAATACGCGCAGCACTCTCCGTGTCCTCGTCTTTCTCTGCGTTCTCTGTGTTGAGTTTTTTTCCGGAAAGTCGTCCAACACAAAGCCCGCAGAGAAAAACGAAGACACGAAGAATTTTGCGAGGGCCTTACCCGCCGGATAGAAACGGAAAGTGCGCCGATGCGGCCATGAAAAAAATCATCGGAAAGCTCAGCCAGAAATTAATTTGCATGGTGAGCGTGGCCAGGCGCGCGAGATTTGCCGCTTCCGGCGGCATGGGCGTTCCTTGCTCCGAGGCCGCGCGCGTCCAGGCAATCAATCGCTTCTGACAGCGCCAGGCGATGCCCCAGACGTTCAGGAAAAGGATCGTTCCCAGCCCGCCGCCGATCGATATGCAGAGCGTGCGGTTGCCCGCTCCGGGTTGCGCCAAAAGCGAAACGACCAGCCAGGAAACCGCCGCCATGACAAAAATCACCAGCGTGCCCGCGACCCACGGATTGCCCAGCGGGCCGCCGGCCCGGAGCAGCGCCATCTCGATGGCAAACGCCGCGAACCAGCACGCCAGCCAAATCCCGATCCACCCGACCCAGGCATGGGGCCGCCCGGCGTTGACCGCGTCGGTCTTGGCCAGGATCATGAAATAGCGGAATCCCGCCAGCCACCCGACCAGGGCGCTCCACCGCAGCCACCATAATCCCCGGGAAGCGATTTCCGGAAATACCATCGCGCGAGTGGCGGGATTGAGCGCTTTTAACGTAGGAGCGACTGCCAGGACGAAAAAGTACAGGAAACCCAACCAGAGAAACCCAGCGACAATGTGCATCCAGCGCAAAGAGATCTGTTCAATACTCGATGGGCTGGCGGCGAACGCTACATCCAGCCTCCAGAGCGCAAATGAGACCCCCCAGACCGCCCCTTCGATCGAAAAGGCCATAACGCCCCCCTTTTCATCAGGTAACTTGACGGGGCATTGTACGCCACGCAGACCCCCGACGGAGTTTTTAACAGTTTATTCATGAAAATTTTTCTGATACATGGAAATCTCTACCGTGCGTCAGGTGAACACTGTAGCCGTATGCAGGTCAACTCCTTCCGTATGTGTGCAATGTTTTTCTGCCCCAGATGGTAGGTGGCTTGCACGGAGTTTGTGTCATTTTGAATCATAGCTATAGACCGGTCATGCCCAGAGGCATGGCTTGCGTATTTCCGAGGAGAAGCCAGGGACGAGAGTTCGTCCTCGGAGACCATCCTTACCCCGGTCCGCTGGTGGTTTTGGTCGGAATGTGCAGCCACGCTTCGTAAATTGCCCAAGCTGAATCGGTTTGAATTTATAAAATTTAAATTGGTCCTTTTTCCCAGCTTGGACTAATAACTGTGAGGCTAACACTGATACATCGACGAAAGCAGTCCGTGGAATCACATGGTCAACATTCCGCATTAACTCTGCAAAGTTTCGTTTTGTGCGAGCGATCCTCCGGCGCGGTGCGTTTCCGTGTCGAGGCGGAGCCCAACGGCAGCATGCCGGTGGAAAAGATTGCCGGTTTACTGGCCGTACACTGCCTGGTGCGGGGCCAGGCGCCCGAAGATTACGAACTGATGGTTGTTCCCAAGGAGTCTCTGCTGGACGCCGCCGCGGAGCGCGCTCAGGAACTTCTGGCCGCCGGGCGAGCCCTCGGGGCAGGCGTCAAGGTAAGCCGCCGTGAACAGGAAGTGCTGGATTGCATTCTTCAAAGCCTCTCCAACAAGGAAATCGCCTCGAAACTTAATGTTGCGGAACGCACGGTGAAGTTCCACGTGTCTTCCTTGCTGGCAAAGTTCGGAGTTGCCGATCGCGTGGCCCTCAGCCGCGAAGCGTCGCTCGGCCGCGTGCCTGCCCTTTCATCGTCCGGACAGATTTCTCCCGAGAGTTTATTCGGCTTCCCGGTCCGCACGCAGCAAATGGCGCCGGAGGATGCGCCTGCGCCCAGCGCGCCCGAAAAGGCTGCCGCTCCGCCGAAAGAATCTGCTCGCACGCGCAATCGCCTCTTGCCGATGTTTGCGCGTGAGCGGTTTGCGACGTAGATCCAGTAGGACGGGCTTCAGCCTGTCTGCTTTTGAATTAGTTTGCGCGGAAAACCAGGCAGGCTGAAGCCCGTCCTACAAAACAATCGGCCCATCCGGAGCAATCTTCGGATGGGCCGCTGATTTTTCAGAACGCATTGAAATCCGCACCGGCGCGAGACGCCATGCAATTCGCCGGCGGAATTTCCGGTTGGATCGGCTATTTCGCTGCCGAGTAATGGCTCGCGACTTCGTTCCAGTTGACGACGTTCCACCACGCCTCGATATAGTCCGGGCGGCGGTTTTGATATTTCAGGTAGTAGGCGTGCTCCCAGACGTCCAGGCCAAGGATCGCTTTTCCGCCGGCCATCAGCGGATTGTCCTGGTTGGGCGTGGATTCGATCGCCAGCTTGCCGCCCTTGACGGTCAGCCAGGCCCAGCCCGAACCAAACCGTCCCACTCCGGCTGCCGCGAATTTCGTCTTGAAATCGGCGAAGGAGCCGAAGGCAGACTTGATAGCGTCCGCCAGTACGCCCGCGGGTTCGCCGCCTCCGCCTTTCTTCATCAGCTTCCAAAACATGGAGTGATTCCAGTGGCCGCCGCCGTTGTTCCGGACGGCCGCACGAATATTTTCGGGAACCTTGTCAAGGCTCTTCATGAGCTGATCGATCGACAAGGCCTGCAGTTCAGCATTTCCTTCGAGGGCCTTATTCAAGTTTGTGACATAAGCGTTGTGGTGTTTCCCGTGATGAATTTCCATGGTCATCTTATCGATGTAGGGCTCCAGCGAATCGCTGGGGTAAGGGAGCGGTGGAAGAACGTGGGCCAAAGGACCCTCCTTTTGTGACGTTGCAGCCTGCTGTGACATCGATACCTCCTCGCTAAATTTGGACGATGGCTCAGTGTCACTGGGCAAATGCATTCTAACTCTGACCACCGGGCGGCACAACCGGAGCGGGCAATGCCTGTGGAAGATTGGCCGAGAAGCCGAGCCGGGCGAGCGCCCACTGCGCATGCTCGGCAAGAAGTGCGTCGCCGGACGCGGCCAATTCCGCGAGCCGCGCGCAGATTTCTCCGTAGCGCGGCTCGCCGGGGCGCAGGCCGGAATTTCCAAGAGCAACGCACGCATTGCGCACGAGGCCACGCCACTTCGCGCGCTTCACCGGGCTCCGGCGGAATGCGGCGCGGAATTCCTCTTCGCTGAGCGAAATCAACCATTCGAGGTCCGGCGAAAAAAGCGAGCGCCCTTCAGGCCGACGGGGCTGGAAATTCGGCAGCGCGGTTGCGGGCGCGCCGCGATTCCACGGGCAAACGTCCTGGCAGATGTCGCAGCCGAAAACGTGCCGGCCGATGGGCTCGCGAAATTCGAGGGGAATCGCGCCTCGCAGCTCGATGGTCAGATAGGAAATGCAGCGCCGCGCATCGAGAACGTACGGCTCGACGATGGCGCTCGTCGGGCACGCGTCGATGCACAGGCTGCAATTTCCGCACAAGTCAGGCGCCGGCGTTTCCGCGGAGTCCAGAGGCGCCGCGAGATCGAGCGACGTCACGATCACGCCGAGGAATAGCCACGAACCCAGCTCTTCGTTGATGAGGCAGGTGTTCTTCGCCAGCCAGCCCAGCCCCGCATATTTCGCCGCGACGCGTTCGACGATCGGGCCGGTATCCACATAGGCTCGCGCCTCGAAGGGCTGCGTGATTTCACCGCGCAAATTTTGAATCAGCGCTTCGAGCTTTTCGCCGAGCACATGATGATAGTCATCGCCCCAGGCATAGCGCGAGATCCAGCCGCGCGGACTGGATTGCGGGCTGGATGGCGCGCGCGCCTCCATCGAGGAGGGAAGCGCCGTGTTGTAGTTGAGCGCGCACACGATCACGCTGCGCGCGCCTTGCATCGCCTGCGCAGGCGTACGCCGCCGCGCATCATGCAGGTAGCGCAATTCTCCCGCGTGTCCGCGTTCCAGCCACTCCTCCAGATGCCCGAGCTCGGGAAACTCCGCGGCGGGAGCGATGCCGCAGAGATCAAACCCTGATGCGCGTGCGAGCTCGATAGTCCGCGCCGCGAGAGGAGAGTTCATCATGGGTTGATTCTAGTGGGACGGGCTTCAGCCTGTCTTCTTTTGATTTTAGAAGCGGCGGCGGAATTCAAGAGCGGACAGGCCGAAGCCCGTCCCACTGGCGAGTGTACCTTTCCGCCTCGGTATTTCATCCAAATCGTGGTAAGAAACGCGCGTCGACGAGGAAAGGAAGAAGATGAAGAAGCGCCAGTTGGGCAAGACCGGACTGGAGATCGCTCCACTTGTTTTTGGAGGAAACATTTTCGGTTGGACCGTGGATCAAGCCACGTCTTTCAAGCTGCTGGATGCGTTTGTAGCCGCCGGATTCAATTCCGTCGACACAGCGGACATGTATTCCAAGTGGGTACCCGGCCACACTGGGGGAGAGTCAGAAATCATTATCGGCGAATGGATGAAGCGGAGCGGAAATCGAAATAAAGTCATCGTCGCTACCAAGGTCGGCATGGACATGGGCGACGGAAAAAAAGGTCTCTCCAAATCCCACATCCTGCGTTCCGCGGAAGACTCCCTGCGGCGCCTGCGAACGGATTACATCGATCTGTTTCAATCGCACATCGACGACCTGGACACGCCGCTCGAAGAAACTCTTGGGGCCTACGCCGAACTCATCCAGCAAGGCAAAGTCAGAGCCATCGGAGCCTCCAACCACAAAGCGGAGCGTCTTACTGCCGCGCTGGAAACCAGCAGGAAATCCGGTCTGCCTGCTTATCAAACTCTTCAGCCGAACTACAGCCTCATCGAACGCGGTGAATACGAGAGCAACCTCGAACCAGTCTGTAAAAAAGAAGGTCTTGGCGTCATTAATTATTTTCCTTTGGCCGGCGGGTTTCTCTCCGGTAAATACCGTTCGGAAAAAGACGCAGTGGGGAAGCCCCGCGCACGCAACGTAACCAAGCATCTCAACGAACGCGGTTTCAGAATTCTCGCCGCGCTGGACCAGGTCGCAAAGAATTACAACGCCACTCCCGCCAGGATTTCTCTGGCCTGGCTGCTGGCGCGCCCCAGCATTACCGCGCCTATCGTAAGCGCGACGAATCTGGAGCAGCTGAAGGATTTAATTTCCTCCGTCGATCTCGCGCTGGACCGCAATTCCATCGAGTTTCTCAATCAGGCCAGCGCGTAGTGAGGATTTAGTGGCGCGGGCTTCAGCCTGTGGGTTTTGGTCCTTTCAAGCACTAACCCCCGTAGGCTGAAGCCCGCGCCTCTTAAACCGGAACACATTCGCGGCATTTCTGCGAGTTGCTATGGTTCCATATGCGTGTGGCTGTTACAATACCGCCCAGTGAGCGATTGGCGACAAATTCAGGCCCGCATCCGCAAAGCGAGAACCAGCGCGGATCCCCCCGGCCAGCTATCCGCATTGTATGAACGCACCCACGATGCCATGGTGGCGTTCGAGCTTGCGCAGCTTCATGAGAAGGCGGGGGCAACTTCGGAAGCCGTCCGCTGGTTCACCACGGCCGCCGAGCGTTTCCGTCGCCCGCAATGGAAGCAAAAAGCGGAAGAGGGACTCGTCCGCCTGGGCGCCCCGATTCCCACGGCGCCGGCGGCAACCGCGGGCATAGTCGTCAGCGAGACCGTTGCAGAGCCAGTGACCCGATTGGAGCCGATCATTGCAGAATTTTCCGAAGAACAGCCCAGCGAAAGCGGGCCTGAGATGAACGAGGGCGAGCAAGAGTCCGCATTCGAACAGCCGCCGGCGGCAGCCGCCTCAACCGCAGCGCAATCCACGGAGTCTCCTGCCGACCACCGCCGCAGACGCCGCGGGCGCCGGGGTGGGCGCGGTCGCCACAAGGGAGTGCGCACGCCTGCTCCCGCATCCGCAGCGCCGGCAGCGCCACCTGCTCCGCCATCCATGTTCGACCGTGTCGCGGAACCGCGCCCGTTTCCAGTGGCACGTCCGGCGGCATCCGCGGAGGTTGCGGAATCTCGAGCGCGCGAGCCGGAACCTGCGCGCGGCTACGAGTCCGCCCCCGCCGCATCCTCATTGTCGTCGGCGCGGGTTCGCTCGGGCGATCCCGCGCTTTCCTCGCGCATGGCGCAACTCGAATCTCAGCTTCGCCGCCTTCTGGCTTGTTCGATCCATTCGCTCGAGCAGGCCGACGAGGCGCCCGCCGGGCCCGGCGTCTTCCTCATCACGGACACGGACCAGACCACCTACTATTACGCCGAAGCGTGCCAGACGCTGCGCGTGGGCATCGGGAACATGCTGCGCAGCGGTCGAGGCAGCCGCGAAGGCGCGAACCTGAAAGAAAAACTCGCCGAACATCTGGGCATCAACGAAGCGCGCGTCGGAAAATATCTGAAAGACCATTGCGGCGTGCGCTGGCTGCAGCTCGATGAGGGCGCGCCGCTCCTGGCGCACTTTGCCGTCGCGGTCCTCCGGCCTATTTCAAACGAATAACCAGCGGCTTTTCGCGCCACCTACCGCAAAATTTTTAATTACCCATTTCCCGCCGTGGACAAGCCGCATCTTGTGTGTCTAAACTGCGCATGGCCTCAGGTTTTCGTAGCACAGGCACTCTTGCCTGTGCGGTTTTTGCAATTTTCAATTTAGTCAGAGCAGGTTGAAATGGAGAAAACCGCACAGCCAGCCCCTCGCAGGGGCTCGGGATGAAGAATGGCTGTGCTACTGGGCCGTGAAAGGAAAAAAGTGCGCACGCAAATCGGCATCGTCGGCGCAGGTCCGGCGGGACTCGTGCTCGCCCACCTGCTGCACCTGCAGGGAATCGAATCCGTCGTTCTCGAAACGCGAACCAGGAAATACATCGAGGAGCGTGTCCGCGCGGGCCTGCTCGAACAGGGCACCGTCGATCTGCTCATCGAAACGGGTGTGGGAGAGCGTCTCCAGCGCGAATGCCTTACTCATCATGGCATCGAACTGCGCTTCAACCGCCGCGGCCACCGCATCGACTTTAACGACCTGACCGGAGGTAAGACCGTCACGATCTACGCGCAGCAGGAGGTTATTAAAGATTTAGTCGCCGCGCGGCTCGCAGCCGGCCTCCCGATTTTTTTTGAGGTGAACGACGTCAGTGTGCATGGCTTTGATTCCGCGAAACCGTCCATCCGTTTTCGCGCGGGAGGCAAGCCGGAAGAACTTCTCTGCGACTTCATCGCCGGCTGCGACGGCTTTCACGGAATCTGCCGCCCCAGCTTCCCCGCGGGCGTGCTCACCGAATTTGTGCGCGAGTACCCGTTCGGCTGGCTGGGCATTCTGGCGCAGGCGCCGCCCTCTTCTGACGAACTGGTTTATACCTACAGCGAGCGCGGCTTCGCTTTGCTGACCATGCGCACTCGCGAAATCAGCCGCCTCTATCTCCAGGTGCCCTTCGATGAGGACATCGAATCCTGGCCCGACGATCGCATCTGGAGCGAATTGCGGCTGAGAACCGCCGCCGACGGCGACTGGAAACTGAGCGAAGGCCCCATCTTTCAGAAGAACATCGCCAGCATGAGAAGTTACGTCGTCGAGCCCATGCAGTACGGCAAAATGTTTCTGGCCGGCGACGCCGCGCACATCGTCCCGCCGACCGGCGCCAAAGGCCTCAACCTCGCCGTCGCTGACGTCCGCATTATGGCCAAAGCCTTCGCAGAATTTTACAAGACCGGAAAAACTCATCTGCTCGAGCGCTATTCCGAAACCTGCTTGCGCCGCGTCTGGAAAGCCCAGCGCTTCTCCTGGTGGATGACCTCCATGCTCCACCGCTTCGACACCGACACCGCCTTTGACAGACGCCGCCAGATCGCCGAGCTGGACTACGTAACCAGTTCGCGCGCCGCAAGCACAACCCTAGCCGAAAATTACGTTGGCCTGCCGTGGGATTAAGCAAGTAGGACAGGCTTCAGCCTGTCGGTTTTGATTTAGATCCCCAAAAGGGAAAGGAATAAAAATCAGACAGGCTGAAGCCCGTCCTACTCAACTTAGCGGCCGCCCGCCATCCACGGCAAAGATTGCGCCGGTAGTGAAGGTGAAGTGCTTGATCGCGGCGATCACCGCGGAGGCCACTTCGTCCGGCGCGGCGAGGCGCTTGAGCGGCGTGCGTCCCACTTGCTCTTCCAGCCACCGCGGGTCCATCGAACGGATGAAGTCGTTATCCACCACACCGGGCGCGACCGATACGACGCGAATCTTCGGCGCGAGCGCGCGCGCCAGCGACTTCGTCATGTTGTCGACGGCCGCCTTTGACGCGCAATAAATCACGTTGCTGCCCATCGCGGTCAGCGCCGCGATCGAGGAAATGTTGACGACTACCGCGCCGCCGGGGAGCTTGCTTTTTTCGAGCAAAGGTCGCAGCGCGCGCACCGTCGCGAACGGGCCGCGCACGTTGGTGGAAAGTATGTTTTCGATCAAGGCGTCATCGAGCGCGTCCAAATCGCCGTGCGGCACGAATCGCGTGACTCCCGCGCAATTCACGAGGACATCGCAGACTCCGTAGCGCCGAGCGATCTCGCCGGCCAATCCCGAAAGCCCCGCCGTATCTGTGACCGGAGCCGGAAGCGCCGCATGCCCTTCCCCCGGCAAACTGGCAGCCAGCGATTGGGCTTTTTGCGCGGACCGGTTGTAACCCACCACCACGCGCAAGCCCTCACGCGCGAGCGCGCCGCAGATAACTGTACCCATGCTGCCCGCGCCACCCATTACTACTGCCACGGCTCGTTCCCGGCTAACCTGTTCAGAATGAGCAAGTTCTCGCCGATCTTCGCCGGCGTGGACCGGCTCGCGGTGAATCTGCTTGGGTTGGACTTTTTTCCGCGGCGTCGCCATCGGCTAGGCCACCACTTTCATGCCGTAGCGCCGCACGCGCAGGTCGGCCTGCTCCTTGTGTGCGGCAAAGCCCTCCAGCGCGCACAAGCGCGAGCAATATTCGCCGACGAGCGCGGCGGCTTCATCCGTGAGAACGCGCTGGTAGGTGCAAGTCTTGATGAATTTGCCGACCCACAAGCCGCCCGTGTAGCGCGCCGCCTTCATGGTCGGCAGGGTGTGATTGGTGCCGATCACCTTGTCGCCGAAAGCCACGTTGGTGCGGTGCCCCAGGAACAGCGCGCCGAAATTGGTCATGTGCTTCAGGAAATAATCGGGATCGCGCGTCAGCACCTGAACATGCTCGGAGGCGATTCGATCGGCCTCTTTAACCATTTCGTCAACAGTATCGCAAACGATAATCTCGCCGCAATTCTGCCAGGCTTGCCGCGCGGTTTCCGCCGTCGGCAGCCACGAGAAAAGCTTTTCAATCGCCGCCGGAACTTCCGCCGCGAGCTTCGCGGAATTGGTGACCAGGACAGCAGGGCTGCTCGGCCCGTGCTCCGCCTGTCCGATCAAATCGACGGCGGCCATTTCGGCGTCGCAGCTATCGTCCGCGATAATGAGGGTTTCGGTCGGCCCGGCCAGCAAGTCGATGCCAACGCGCCCGAAGAGCTGGCGCTTGGCTTCGGCAACGAACGCATTGCCCGGCCCGACCAGCATGTCCACAGGCGCGATCGTTTCGGTGCCCAGGGCCATGGCGGCGACGGC
Organism: uncultured Acidobacteriota bacterium; assembly: GCA_963813185.1. Lineage (GTDB taxonomy): Bacteria > Acidobacteriota > Terriglobia > Acidiferrales > UBA7541 > Palsa-360. Next base: position 583,203 of record CAWEYA010000008.1, on the reverse strand, counting down.
CTGCACGCCGCCGAAGGCGTAAATTTCGTCGGCTCCGCCAAAGTGCATGGCCGCGACCGTGGCCGCGTGCGGTTTGCCGCCAGTGGGAGGCGCGCTGGCAATGATGCGCTTCACGCCCGCGGCCTTGGCTGTCACCACGCTCATGTGCGCGGAAGCGACCATCGGATACCGCCCCCCGGGAACGTAACACCCCACCGAATTCACCGGAATATTCTTGTGTCCCAGCACGACGCCGGGAATCGTTTCCACTTCCACATCCTGCAGCGCGGCCCGCTGCTTCAACGCAAAGTTGCGGATCTGTTCCTGCGCGAATCGAATATCGTCCACGACCTGCTGCGGCAACTCGCGTATGCACGCGGCTATTTCACTTTCGGAAAGGCGGAAGGATACGGGCGACCACTCGTCAAACTTTTCCGAATATTCGCGGACAGCGATTTCCCCGCGGGCGGCAATATCCGCGAGGATTGCTTCAACGGTCTTGCGAACCTGCGCGCTGTTCTCGGCTTTCGCTTCGGCGGATTGCCCGCTCTTGATGTGGCGGATCATGGCGTGCTCCCCCAAATTGGTCCCTCCAGTATACGACGATCTGTACGGGATGCACGCCTCGGCGCGATGGGGCCGTATGGCGCTCGAAGAAACGATTTCAATTGTTTTCGGATTTCGCGCACTTCCTCGGGCTCGTGGCTAGAGTCTCTGTTCACTCCAGCCACTACTATCCTTGGCAGGCCCTGGCGGAATGCCAGGGAGATATTGTTTGGTGTGCGCCGCCTACGCCGAGGAATTGCCTGGCGCTCTTAGGCGGGTGCCAAAGTTCACATTGGCACGGCGAAGGCTTTGGCCTCTAATTCGCCGGGCTTCTGTCTGGCAGGCGCCTCGATCAACCCTGAATCGAAACCTGCGGCCTGCGTCTCAAAAGACGCCAGCGGGTAGAGGAAAACGGGGGTCAGACCCTGCCCCACGTAGTCCAGGCGTTGCGCTGCAGCTTCGGACAGATCGAGGATCCGGTGAAGGCGAAGATTGGGTCCTCGGTCCGTTATTGTCACCACCACAGATTCTCCGTTCTTAACGTTCACCACCCGGATCGTCGTTCCGAGCGGGAAATACCAACTCGCGGCCGTTAGTTTGTGGCGGTCAAATCGCTTGCCGTTCGCCATTTTCCGCCCTTGGTGTTGTTCCCCGTACCAGGAAGCAGTTCCTATGTACTGAGTTTTGAACTTCTTTGCCTTGTCTTGCGACTTCGCCCTTTGGGATACCGCAGACGTTGGGGATATCCAGAGCAGGCTCGCTACGACGACTAAACCTATAACCCGTAGCTTGGTCTGCATGAGTTTGTCTCCTTTTCGTCGGTTCGCTTAAGTGTCCCCCCCGGGCTGTGCCGTGGTCTTAGCCTCCTTTCCATTCCCTTCTTAAATTGGCCTTAATCTCTTTTCAACCTTCCGAACTCAGCTCAAGCACAGGTCGGGGCTGGGTCCGAATTCTTGCTTGTCTCTGAAGATGAACAAGTTAAGTCGTCATCTTTGGGGAGCAAGTCCACGGCCTCGGAATCGCAGTTTCCACACTTGCCGTGTTTGCTTAACCCCACTTCTGCCTGACATTCCATACACCACCAATGCTTCATAAGATTTAGCCTCCTAGAGCTTATTCAGTAGGGTGTATGAGAACAGTCTGAACCGGGAGGTGATTTTTGGCGATAGCCAGATGGAGCCATTTTGCGGGGTACAGGAGTACTGGGGGAGTTTTTACCCATTTAGGCCGCCTTTCCGAAGGCGTCACGGAGCCACACTATGCCGTCGGTCCGCCTATGACCCTCATTTACAATAGGATGCTCGACAACGCGGAGAGACCTCCTTCCTGAGGACCATAAACCCCTGGGGGTAGCGCTCGCGGACGCAATGAGTACCTCTGCTCACAAACCTTAATGCCAGATGGATTGAGGGACTGTGACAATCCGGCGGGTTCTGACTAGGGCGCCATGGATGGGAGGGGCTAAGGCGGAAATCTCAAGCACTTTGCTTCTACTCACGCCGGTTCAAGTCGCCCGATTTGAACGAAAATCTCAACAGCGGGGGGCTGGGGCCACACGGGATTGTTCTGGCAGTTGTTCATTCCAAATGCTGATTGAGGGCTCTTGGGACGCACCAGAAATCCTTGCTGGACAGATCCGCTCAGGTATGAAACCCAATGTGATGAGGTAGGCAGTGCGGGTATCGGGATCTTAATTCAAATAAAGAGCCAAAACCGCGTTCCCGGGCCATTCCCGCTGGCTGCACCAAATCGCCGTTCAGGCCCCGTTTTGTCCCCTTTGGTACAAGCCTGTGGACGTTTCCAGGCATAAACGTGCAAAGTAAACAGTGGGAAAGGTCTACCTAGACGCTGAAGCGGCGCTCTTGGTAGGCTCATCTGATATTAGGGGCCGTTATAGTCAACTGAGGGCTCCCGCTCGGTTTTGAGGGTTTCGTTTTCGAATCGCGATTGTGGAGGACTGTGAAAAATGGCTCAAACATTAGGTACGCGTGCATGGAAAGCAATGGACTATGTCCTTTGCAAGACCGCCGGTGTTACCTTTGACGCTATCCAAATTTTTAACAAGTACAATCCCAACCCAAGTTTCACTCCCAAATGGTCGGACAAGCCGCTGCTGAAGTCGTGGGAAAAGTCCAAACCCACACTCGGCTGGCCACGACAAACGGACTCGCTCTGCCCGGGCTGCGTCAAGGACGCGCGCGATGCGATCTTCGAGGGCAAGAAGGATTGGCGCGACCTGATGCACGAAAAGGTCGGCGAGATCAAGGCGCAGATTATTGAGCGCGACGGGCAAGTCTGGATGGTCAAGGAATGCCCGATTCATGGCCGCTACGAAGACATGATGGCCATTGACTCGAAATTCCTGAACTGGATCGAGCAGAATTTCCCCGGCCGCGACATTCCGGCCCACAACGACGAGGACCTGCACAAGCACGGCTCCAGCACCGTCCGGTACGGGCGCGGCTCCGTGCTCACCGTAGACCTCACCAACCGCTGCAATATGATGTGCGATCCCTGCTTCATGGACGCCAATCAGGTGGGCTACGTTCACGAGCTCTCCTGGGAAGAGATTCAGGAGATCCTGGACAACGCGCTGAAGATCAAGCCGCGGCGGCAAATGTCTGTGCAGTTTTCCGGCGGCGAACCAACAATGCACCCGCGGTTCTTCGATGCCATCCGCTACGCGCGCAAGATCGGATACAACAGCGTGCAGGCGGCCACCAACGGCATCGAGTTCGCCAAGAGCAAGGAATATTGCCAGAAGGCGTTTGAAGCCGGCCTGCGCTATGTCTACCTGCAATTTGACGGCATCGGCAACGATGCCAACAGCCACCGCCAGGTGGGCAATCTGTTCGACGTGAAACTCCGGGCCATAGACAATATACACGCGGCGGGCATTGAGATCATTCTGGTCACCACCATCGTAAATAATCTGAACAACGACCAGGTGGGCGCCATCGTAAAATTCGCCATGCAGAATCCGAACAAAATCTCCTTTGTGGCGTTTCAGCCCGTTTCCTTCACCGGCCGCGACGAGGAAATTACTCCCGAGCGCCGCATGAAGCAGCGCTACACGCTGTCCCATCTGGCCAAGGACGTCAGCGCGCAGGTAGGCAAAATCGAGCCGACTCGCGACTGGTTCCCAATTTCGCTGATCAGCACTTTCTCCGCCTTTGCCGATCTCTCCCACGGGCCTGACGCCCAGTGGGGCACGGTTAGTTGTGGCTGCCATCCCAATTGCGGCGTGGGCACCGGCGTACTAATCAACAAAGATACGAAGGAATGGGCGCCCGTGCCGAAGTTCCTCAACGTGCCGCAGCTTGTCGAGGACATCAAGAAGGTCACCGACGCCGCTCGCGGCAAGAACTTTTCCAATTTCACCTTCGCGCTGGCCATGCTGAAGAATTACAACCCCTATGGCGCACCCTCGACTTTCCGCCTGATCGATTTGCTCAGGAAGATGGACAAGTCCTGGGGACTGACTCCAAACCAGCGCCAGAAATACGGCGCCGCGGGCCCGGAGCGCACCTTTGAAGACGCCAAGAAGCGCCGCACCGATCCCTGGAATTTCCTGATGATCGCGGGGATGTGGTTCCAGGACCTGTTCAATTACGATTTCCGCCGCACCGAAATGTGCATCATCCCGTACGCCACGCAGCAGGGCGAAATTTCCTTCTGCGCGTACAACACGGGCATCGGCTGGCGCAAAATTATCGAGAATATGTACAAGAATGCTACCGTTGCACAATGGTATAAGGAGCACGGCAAGCACGAAATCTACGCCAAGGGCAAGGCCGTGAACCTCGAGACCTACGACCACTCGCTGGTGATCGATGCCGAGGACGCCGCCCGCGTCCGCCACGTCGACCACGAAGTGCCCAACACCGCGGCCGAGGAGAATCGCGCCCGGCGCCGCGCCGAATTCCTGAAGGAAGAGGCCCGCGTCCGCAAGATGTACGAAGAACTGGTGCTGAAGAAGGCCCCGCAGGAAGTGGTGCAAATCGGCTCGGTCTCCGACATCAAAAAAGCGACTCCGTCCGTCGCTCCTGTAACCATCAGCAACGCCAAGGGAAACGGGAACGCCGCAGCCACGCCCGAAGTGGCCGAGCAGGTCGCCGGAGACTAAGACTAGGCGGCCTGTCCAATCTGGCAGATCACCATCGGCTCCGGTTCACCGGAGCCGATTTATTTAGGAAACGCCGATGTCCATCGGAATAGCAGTTCTTATTACAGCCTTTATGGTTCCTTCTGCAATGTGCCTTTATTACGCCTGGCGGGCATGGGCCAAGTTAAGAATGGATTCCAATAAGAAGGGGTGGCGGGAACGTTTGCTTATGGTTGGAGTTGTGCTTGCGTCCCTCTGTCAGTTAATGGTTACAGCGTTCTTTTTTTCTGGTTTCCGGGCAGATGAACAATCTTTTGCAACGAGTGTGTCTTTACCATGGGCAATCGCGAATTGGGCAAGCCTTCTCAGTTGGATTGTTGCCCTCGCTGCTGTCACTCTGGGAAAAGGAAGTATCAGGCGGCCACTTCTAATCTGGTGTTTGGTCACGCCAGCGGCTTTTTGGATCATCTTCATGATGGGCTACGACTACTGAAGATGGGGGTTACAATTGGGCTATGCCTATCTACGAGTACGTTTGCAATAATTGCCGGGCGCGGTATGAGCGCATCGTGATGTCGCCACGGCAGGAAGTCGAATGTCCGAAGTGCGCGAGCAAGCGTCACACCCTTCAACTCTCCGTATTCAGCGCGGGCAAATCCTCGAACGGAAGTAGATCTTCCAACGCCGCACCCGCTTCCGGCGGTTGCGGCTGCTCGCCTAACTCCTGCGGCTGCCATTAGCGGGTTAAGTGGCGCATGCTTCAGCTTGCGGGGGTTAATTCTGGCAAGGTCCAAAACCCGCAAGCTGAAGCATGCGCCACTTCAGCAGCTACTTAAGGGCTTGCAGTATCTTTCGCTTGCGTGCAAACTTCCTGCATCTTTTCACCCTTGAAAGTCGAGCCGGGGAGGAAACCGTCGGTGGATGCCAGCGCGGCCATATCGGAATTGGTGATCGCCAACCGCGTGGTTGCGCACCTGAAACTCGTCGATTCGTTTGGGCACGTCACCGTGCGCAACCCCGAAAATCCGCGGCGGTTTTTCATGTCCCGGTCGCGCGCGCCCAGCCTCGTGACGAAAGAAGACATCCTCGAATTCAATCTGGACAGCACGCCCGTCGATCTTCGCGGCTTCAGCCAGTATAAGGAAAGATATATACACGGGTGTATCTACAAGGCGCGGCCGGACGTGATGGCCATCTGCCACAATCACGCGCATGAACTCCTTCCGCTGGCCGTTACCAAAACGGCGATGCGGCCGGCGCTTCACTCCGCGGCCGTCATTGGACACGAAGTGCCTGTCTGGGATATACGCGACGAATTCGGCGACACGGATCTGCTGGTCACGTCCAATGAGATGGGAGAATCGCTGGCGCGAGCCGTGGGCAAAGGCAGCGCGGCGCTGATGCGCGGCCACGGCAGCGTGATCGCCGGAAAATCGATTCCGGACGCGGTGTTTACAACGAACTATTTGCGCCTGAACGCCGAGGTCCTCATCAAGGCCATGTCCATGGGCAAGGAGATCACGTATCTTTCGCCCGGGGAAGTGGACAAGTCCGGCGAACTTCATAGGCAGCCGCTGAGCCAGGGACGCGCCTGGGAGGAGTGGTGTTTGCAAGCGGGGGTTGCCAAAGCGGCCCTTTAATGCGAAATTGCAGGGCAACGGATCGCAGGCCGCCATTCTCGCAACTGCAAGCGGAGAAGCCCGTGGAGGAACCATGCCCGTACTGAATCGTTGGTGGATGGCCATTGCCGGCGTGTGCCTGCAAATGGCCTTGGGCTCCGCTTACGCATGGAGCGTCTTTCGCATCCCTCTCTCCAAGGAATTCGGCTGGAGCATCACGGAAATCACTTGGGTATTTCTGATCAGCTGGTTTTTTCTGGGGTGCAGCACGGTAGTAGGCGGATTGTGGATGAAAAGCAAAGGCCCCCGGGTGGTCGCTATGGTAGCAGGCTTGTTTTGGGGCGGAGGGGTTTTCCTGGCGAGCTTTTCTGCCCACAGGCTGTGGTGGCTCTATCTCACCTACGGAGTCATTGGGGGAATTGGGCTGGGCATGGGCTACATCGTTCCGATAGCAGTCCTGGTGAAATGGTTTCCCGACCATCGGGGACTGATTACGGGAATTGCGGTGGCCGGGTTCGGCGCGGGAGCATTGTTCTCCGCGCCGGCCGCGGGATGGTTGATCCTGCATGTGGGACTGATGCCGACCTTTGCATACCTGGGAGTTGCCTACGCGCTGGTGGCCGTCGCCTCCGGCGCATTCATGCAAAATCCGCCCGAGGGCTGGAAGCCTGCCGGTTGGACGCCTTCTACTTTGCAGGTCTCGCAGCGTTCCGACCGTGACTACACGCTCGCCCAGGCGTTGGGCACCTGGCAATGGTGGGCGATTTGCTTCCTGATGTCGATCAACACCATGTCGGGCTTGTCGATCGTTACCCAGGCGTCGCCCATTTTTCAGGAGATGGGGAAGGCCACTGTGGCCACCGCGGCCGGCCTGGTCGGCGTGATGGCCCTGGGCAACGGCGCCGGTCGAATTTTTTGGTCCTTGGTCTCCGACTTGACCACTCGGAAAACCGCGTTTTTCATCATGTATCTTGTCGAGGCGGTGTTGTTCTGGACCTACCACAGCCTTCACTCCCTCACTCTGCTGGCGATCGTCACATTCGTCCTGGTGATGTGTTACGGGGGCGCCTATGGCATTACTCCCGCCTTCGCCGCCGACTATTTCGGTCCTCGCGATGTCGGCTCCATTTTCGGCCTGATGATGCTGCCCTGGGCTTTCGCCGCCGTCTTTGGACCGCTGCTCTTTGCATATCTGCGGCAGGTCAACGGGAACTACACGCAGGCCCTCTATCTCATCGCGGGAACCATGACCGCTGCGCTCATCCTTCCCATTCTGATTCATCCCCCGCAGGGCAGGAAAAGAGGAGATGAACATCCCACCGGTGTCGCGCTTGAGGCAGAGGCGGAAGCGATTTCTCCTGAGTGATGGTCTTGCCACGGGAACGCTTTCGGCCTTGACCTAAATGGCGGGGAGTGGCACAGGCTTCCGCCTGTGGGTTTCGCGGCCTGCGACAAAGTCAAAACCACACAGGCTGAAGCCTGTGCCCAGACGCGACCTAAAACTCTTCTTCATCGTCCGAGGGTTTCTTCTTTGTGATTTTCATGGTCACGCGGATGTCCCGCGACTTCAGATCCTTGAAAATCGCTTGCCTGTCTTCCAGCGGGATCGCGCCTGCCGGAAAAACCCCGGCCGAGTCGCGCGGAAAATGCTTGATGAAGAGCGAAGCCAGTTGGGCTGTGGCGTACGAAACGGGCGAGAGCGCCAGTCCGCGCTGGCGGATTTGATAGAGCGAAGGGAAGAGGGCGTCGGAGCGGATTTCCATCGGGCGATCCTGCTTCGTGCCGCGCACGATCACGGCCGCGGCAAACCTCGCATTTTGTAGTTTGCCTTGGCGAATCATGCGCGCCACCTGCCGGGGACTCGGCGTTTTCGGGAATCGGGACGCGACCAGTCCGCGCGACTTGGAGAGTTTGCCCTGCCGGTACCAGCGCCGCAGCCGGTCAATTTCGTTGCCGCCAATTTTTACGTCCATTTCTTTTAGCTTCAGAAAATAGGGGACCGTTCCAACTTCATCCTGCGCGGCCAGAACGACGTTCACCTCGCCGATGGGCGGTGGAAAGCGAAATTTTTCCCGCTCGCCGAAACGCTTTCCAAATCGAAATCGGCCGTGGCGCACGACGCGGGGAAGGGAAATGGCCTCATCGAAGGAGACTTCCGCCGACCACTGCGAAACGGGGTCATCGCTTTCGGTGCTTTCGTACAGGCGGATGTAAACCGCGTCCACCGAGTCCACGAAAGCGCAAGCGCGAGCCACGAGCAGATTGGTCAAACCCGGCGCGGCGCCGGCGGTGATCACTGCGGCGCGATTCTTTTGCTGAAAACGTTTGTCGAAGCGAAGCTGTTCCGCCTTGAACGGATTGCGCGTGAGGTGCGCGCTGAGGTCCAGGTAATGGCAGCGGAGCCGCAGCGCCGCCCGCAGTACGATTTCGTTGAAGACCGCGGCGCTGGCGTTCACCAGCAATTGCGAGCCCTTCGCGGCACGCACAATCCCCCACAGGTTCCGCGCGTTGACCTGCACCACCGGGATCGCGCTCTTCTTGCCCAGAAACCGGCGAGCGCGGTCGAGGTCGCGGTCGCCGCAAGTGACCTGGTGCCCCTGCCGCGTGAGCAGGTGTGCGAGATAAGAGCCGGTTGCTCCGGTTCCCAGAACGAAGATGCGCATCGGGGCAAAACTCTACCACATTCGTTTCAGGATCACGCTTTTTGTAGCACAGGCAATCTGGCCTGTGCGCTTTTCGGCACGCCGGCCATCGCCAAAATCGCACAGGCAAGAGTGCCTGTGCGACTGGGAGAAAAACGCGCACCCTTCACAAAAGTCGTGAAGGGTGCGGCACCCGAATTCTCCTCCGGCCGCTCAGCGTCTACACTGGAAATGCGCGCCGCAATGAATGACAATGGAACCGCGACTGGCAGCCTCGCATCCAAGTTAGTCAGGATGGGACGGAGTAAGCGCTGCCCATGTCCCAGGGCTTCCACAGGCGCAATTCATGGACCACGAAGAACACGAACCGAAACTATTCAGCCTCTCGGAGGCCGAGCATGCCCGGCGCGAGGTCGAGCCGCTGCTGATCGACGCGATGGAAGGGCGCCGGCTGATGACGGACCTGGAAGAAAGCTTGAGCGCCATCGCCAACCGCATTCAGATCATGGGCGGCGTCACCATCGATTACGACGTGGCCGCCCGGATGCGCGCCGACCTCAACCGGGTGGTCGTCAAAGTCAAGGACGCGCTCGACCACATCCAATCCACCGGCTGCATCGTAAAGGACCTCGATTCGGGCCTGGTGGATTTTCCATCCGTGATCAAAGAGGAAGAGGTCTACCTGTGCTGGCGGCTGGGCGAAGACCGCATCCGTTTTTATCACCGCCAGGATGAAGGTTTTTCCGGCCGCAAGCCGATCGATCCCGAAGACAGCGGCCCACAGCATCCGATCCAATAACGAAAAATAATCTGCGCGCGGCCGCGTCTCGAGCGTCCGGGAAGGAATAGCGTGAACGAAAAATCCGAAGGCCGCCTCGCCCGAGCCGCCAGCCCTTATCTCCGCTCCGCCGTGCACCAGGAAGTGGACTGGTACGAGTGGGGCGAGGAAGCCTTCGCTCGGGCGCGCGCCGAGGACAAGCCCATCCTGCTCGACATCGGCGCCGTCTGGTGCCACTGGTGCCACGTGATCGACCGCGAAAGCTACGAAAATCCGCAGCTGGCGGCGATCATCAACCGGCTTTTCGTTCCCGTCAAAGTGGATCGCGACGAGCGGCCCGATGTGGACGCCCGTTACCAAGCCGCCATCAGCACACTTTCCGGACAGGGCGGCTGGCCGCTCACCGGATTTCTGTTGCCCGACGGCCGCCCGTTTTTCGGTGGCACTTATTTTCCGCCGGAAGACGCCATGGGGCGTCCCGGATTCCGCCGCATTCTCGAAGCCGTCGCCGCAGGATTTCGCGACAAGCGCGCCGATGTGGAGGAGGCCGCGTCGCGCCTCGCCGAAGCGGTGGCCAATGCGGAAACATTTGCGGGCGGGCGTGGAAAATTCGATTCGCGCGTGGCGGAGGATCAGGCCGAGTCCATCGTGAGTTTATTTGATTCGCGCAACGGCGGATTTGGCCGCGCGCCGAAATTTCCGCATCCCGCGGCGCTCGATTTGCTTCTCGAATGCCACCAGGCGGGCAGCGGCTCGCGGATGCTGGAAGTTGCCGCATTCACTCTGGAGAAAATGGGCTCGGGAGGCGTCTACGACCAGCTGGCCGGCGGGTTCCATCGCTATTCCGTGGACGAGCGTTGGTGCGTGCCGCATTTCGAGAAAATGTCGTACGACAATTCGGAGTTGCTGAAGAATTTTCTGCACGGTTTTCAGGTTGCGCGCGAACCGTTGTTCCGCGAAATAGCCGAGGGGATCGTCGATTGGACGAATGCGGTGCTTTCGGACCAGTCGCGCGGCGGTTTCTACGCCAGCCAGGACGCCGACCAGACCCTCGACGACGACGGCGACTATTTCACCTGGACGCAGGACGAAGTGCGCGCAGCGCTGGCGCCGGAAGAAGCGCGCGTCGTTGAGCTTCGCTACGACGTCGAGTCGCGCGGCGAGATGCACCACAATCCGGCGAAAAATGTTTTGTGGATCGCGCGTTCCATCGCAGACGTGGCGAAGACGATTAGCGGCGGCATGGATATAGGTACGGTGGTTGCGACGCTGGCGAGCGCGAAGGAAAAACTGCTGGCGGCGCGCGCGGCGCGGCCCGCGCCGTTTGTGGACACGACACTCTACGTGGCCTGGAACGCGATGTTTGTTTCGGCGTATCTCGACGCGGCGGCGGTCTTTGGCGGCGAGAAGGGCGAGGCGTGCCGCGCCTTCGCGCTCAAAACGCTCGATCGCATGCTCGGCGAAGCCTGGAGCGACACGCGCGGGTTCGCGCACCGCATGGGCGGCGCGCGCCTCGAAGGTTCGCTCGACGATCAAATTTTTGCGGGCATCGCTCTGCTCGACGCCTATGAGGCGACGCTCGACAAGAAATATTTCGACGCGGCCCGGCGCGCGGCGGATTTTGCCATCGCCGAATATTTTGATACGCAAGGAGGCGGCTTTTTCGACCGCGCTTCCGGCGCGCCGCCGATGGGCGGGCTAGAATTGCGCCGCAAGCCGCTGCAGGATTCCCCCACGCCCGGCGCAAATTCCTCCGCGGCTATTCTGCTCGACCGCCTGCACGGCTACAGCGGAGACGCGCGCTACCGTGCTTGCGCGGAAGCGACGCTTGAAGCATTCGCAGGCATTGCGCCGCAGTTTGGGATTCACGCCGCGAGCTACGGACTTGCTGCGCTCTTGCACGCACGCCGGCCATTCGAGGTGGTCATCACCGGCGCGAGCGAAGATCCGCAGGCTGCGGCGCTCGAATCGGCCGCAAACTCCGTCTACCGGTTCGGCAAGGCCGTGCTTCGAGTCACGCCCGAGCGCATGGCGTCGCCGGACGCACTTGCGCCGGCATTAGCTGAAACGCTGCCGCATCTTCGCGCTGACGTTGCGCAAGCTCTGGTGTGCGTCGGCACGACGTGCCGCCCGCCGGTCACTGATCCTGCCGCGCTCGTGGCGCTGCTGAGGCAAAAGCCGGTCGTGCTTTCCGCGTAGCACAGCCAAGAGTGGCTGTGCTACTCAAGACCTTCGTGAACGGAAGTAAGCCCTGGATCGCCCTTCGGGAAAAACTTGGACACCCAGACGACCAACGCCGCGCCCAGATAGCCGAACGCAAAGTGCCAGGGCAGCGGCGAGCCCGCGCGCCAGGGCAGGACAAATGTTCCCTCGGCCGCGGGTGAGTGGATGACTCCAAACAGGCAAGCCAAAGCGCCTGCCGCCAGGCACCAGGCGCTGCGCCCGAAGCGGCGATCAAGCAGCTCGGCCGTGGCCGCTCCCCAAATCAAAGCCGAAATAATGAACCCATTGCCCAGCAGGATCACTGTGCGGACCGTTTCGCCAACGTCGCCAGTCAACTGAGTCGCGTGTGCGCCGACGGCTCCGAGCGCCGCATTCACTTCCAGCGCGATCAGAAACGCGAGAGAAGGCAAAAGCGAAACCGCAACCGCCAGGCCGTGCCGCGCAGGCGTCGCCAAAAAAGCCTGGGAGATAACTTCGAGGCCAATGTAGACGAGGATTGGCGCAATCGCCGCCGCCGGAATCCACGCCACGAAGAAGGGCAGATAGCCAAGGACGCCGCCGAGTCCTATGAACAGCCCGGTCAAGACCACGTAGCCTGCCCCTGCTCCCATCGCTTTGTAGGCCGGATGGCCGATGTAGGGCGTGCTCTCCACGACACCTCCACAAAGGCCTGCCAGCAAAGTGCAGAAGCCTTCGGTGAGCAGAATGGCGCGCGTGTCATATGCATCTCCCGCGGCTGCGGCGCTCTCCGTATTGTCGATGCCTCCCACAACCGTCGCCAGGGAGAATGGCAAAATAATTGGCAAGTACACCCATGCCAGCGAAAGGCCGCCGACGAACGCCACGGTTGGCCACGGGAACGCCAAATGAAATGCCGCGGGAACGCCAGACGGCGGCGCCGCGATGGGGCTCACGATGTGCACCGCGCGGAGAAGATGAAAAGCGGCGATGCCTACCAGAGCGGAAGCCAGCGCTCCCGGCACTTTCCCTGGGATCTTCACGTTGCCCACCAGCGAGACCAGGATGACGCCGAACGCCAGCAAACCCGGAATCGGGTCGGCGTACACTTTCAGCAATGGCAGCAGGGCAATCAGCGCCAGGCCAGCTCCACCAATTGAACCTAGAAGCGCGGCTCGCGGCAGGGCCCGCCGAACCGCATTGCCGAAAAACGAGAGGGCAATCTTGAACACGCCCACAAGCACCGTCACGGCCATGCCCATCTTCCACGCCAGATACGCATCGTGCGTCGCCAGATACGCGGGACCCAGAACGCCGAAGGACATTCCGAAAATGCTGGGAGCGTTCAGACCGAGCGGCATCGCCGTCACATCGGCGCGACCCGTCTGCTTTGCGAGGCGGCCCGCCATCCACGCGTAGAACAGATCGCCGGCCAGCACGCCCATGGCGGTGCCGGGAACCATGCGGTACAAAACGATCGGCAATGGGAAACCGAACGCGCCGGTCAGAATGCTGGCAAGGATCACGAGATTCGCGACGTTGTCGAACATCAGTGCGAAGAAGCCGTTCAGGTCTCCTGCCCGGAACCAGCGATATCCTGTGGTCATGTCTCGTTGTCTCCATCTGCGCGCGGATGTGCGCGCGCTTGCGCACTTGATACTACAGGCGCCTTCGCGGCGCGAAGATAATTTAGCGGAGATCGCCGCCTTCCAAACCGAGGCGTCGCGGAAATTCCGTTGAAGGGCTGGGCATGCGATAATCCGGGCCATGACGCGAGTCAGGAAACGCTCCGCCAGCAAACCGCCTCGGCGCTCCCGCCGGAAAGCATCGGGCGCTCGCTTTCAAAATTCCACGGATGCACTTGCGAAAATCGGAAGGAGTTTCTATCAACGCGGCTGGGTGTTCGGAACGAGCGGAAATTTCAGCGCAGTGGTAAGCGAGCGGCCCCTGCGGCTGGCGATCACGCCAACGGGATTGGATAAAGGCGCGCTCGCCCCGGAGCAATTCCTGGAAATCGACGAGACGTCGCGCGTGGTCCGCGGGAGCGGGCAGCCTTCCGCGGAGACGCCACTGCACCTTGCCATCGTGCGCGCTCGCGGGGCCGGCGCAGTCTTGCATACGCATTCGCTTTGGAGCACTTTGCTTTCCGACTCTTTTGCGGCCCATGGCGCCGTGCCTCTCGAAGGTTACGAGATGTTGAAAGGGTTGCGCGGCGTCCCCACGCACGAGCACCGGGAAATTCTTCCTATCCTGGAGAATAGCCAGGACATCGCTCGGCTGGCGGAGCAGGTCCACGCGTTGCTGGAATCCGACCCGGCTGTTCACGGCTTCCTGCTTCGCCGGCATGGGCTCTACACCTGGGGGCGGGACTTGGCCGAAGCCCAGCGCCATGCGGAAGTCCTTGAATTTCTATTGGAAATACTTGGCCGGTCCCGAAGCGAAGTATAATAACGAGGAGGAATTCCATGAATATATCCATCTCGATAGCCTCGGTCCTTACCGCAATTTTCGTGGTGGGCTTGGTATTCTTCCGATTGCTCTGGGCGGCATCATCCGTGGCTGCCATGGCTGGACTTGGCCGAATATCCAGATTACCGAAGAGCTGGCAACGCTGGCTTTTTGACGAACGGGATCAGGCTTGCATTTGATTGACAGGAATCGCGCTTCAAATTAGAAATAACGTGAGGAGTGCATCCAATGGCTCTGCTTAGGTTTCCAGACGAGAAGCGTTCTCTAAACGAGGCGGGGGAAATCACCTGTTACCTCGCGGGCATGGGCATTGACTACGAGCGTTGGGAGCCGAGCGCGTCACTGCCGCCCGGCGCCGGCGCCGAGCAAATCCTTGCGGCCTACGCGCCCAAGATCGAAGAGCTCAAAACGCGCGGCGGCTACGTCACTGCGGACGTCATCGACGTCAATCCGAAGACGCCCGGCCTCGACGCCATGCTGACCAGATTCAACACCGAACACTGGCACGATGAAGATGAAGTTCGCTTCATCCTTGCAGGCAGGGGCGTGTTTCACATTCATCCCAAACAAGGACCGGTGGTCGCGATTGAAGTGGAGGCGGGGGACCTGATTCGCGTGCCGCTCGGAACGCACCATTGGTTTGATCTGTGCTCCGACCGCTGTATACGCGCGATTCGCCTGTTCCAGGATCCTGCCGGCTGGACGCCGCACTACACCGGGAGCGGCGTCGATCAAGGGTACGAGCCGGTCTGCTTCGGGCCAACCTACTTTCCTGCTCGTCCGGCGGTCAGCTAGCGTTGGCCCTCCCATCCGGCGGAAATTCGATTCAAGCGATTCTGCTGGACATCGAAGGCACAACCACTCCCATTGATTTCGTCTTCCGAACTTTGTTTCCCTTCGGTCGCCAGAGGTTGCAACAATTTCTGCGGGAGCATGGAAGCGAGCTGGGCATTCGCGAAGACGTTGATGCGCTGCGCCGGCAGCATCGTGTGGACGCGGCTGAACAACTAAATCCTCCGCCTTGGTCGGATGACCCTGCCGGCGCGGAGCTCGCGTCCGCGGCTGCCTACGGCGAATGGTTGATCGACCGCGACAGCAAGTGCTCCGCTTTGAAATCGCTGCAAGGAAAAATCTGGCAAGAGGGCTATCGAACCGGAGAATTGCGCGGCGAAGTGTATCCCGATGTGCCGGCGGCCCTGGCTCGCTGGTCGTGCCAGGGAAAGATTCTCGGTATTTTTTCTTCCGGAAGCGTGCTGGCGCAGAAGCTGCTTTTCGGAAGCACCGCCGCCGGAGATTTGACCCGCTTCCTACGCGCGTATTTTGACACCACCAGCGGCCCCAAGAATGCGCCGGAAAGTTATTCGCGGATTGCCAAGGCGCTCGCATTGGAGCTGCCGAACATTCTGTTCATTTCCGACGTGGCGAAAGAATTGGACGCGGCCCGTGACGCAGGCATGCAGACGGCGCTTTGTGTGCGGACGCCGTCCACGGAGCGCCCAGCCGGCCCGCACCACGCAATCAATTCTTTCGAGGAAATATTTCCCGAAACGAGTCCGCCGTAGCAACTGCGCTCGCGACTCTGAGGCAAACTGCCGTCCTGCTTTTCAAAGAATACGGGTTTCGGTATAGACTTGCCGGGATTACGTCGCCTTCAAAACCTGGTTTTGAGTTCGGAGGAGGATTGCGATGAAGCTTCAGGCATTTGGCATCGTTCTCGTGGCGTTGGCGCTAGCCTTGATCCTGAACGTGGATGCCCACCCTCCGCAGCAAAAGAAAGGCCCTGAGAAATCTTCGAGTGCGACGCATTCGCGAGCCGGCATGCAGAAGCCCCTGAAACTTGTGGGCGCGATTCTGGTACCGGGCAATCCCCTTCGCTTTGACATCAGCTGGGTGGACCCAGCCCGCGGGAGGTACTACCTGGCGGAAGGCGGAAACGCCGCCGTGGACGTCATCGACGCCGAAAACAATTTGTACCTCGGAAGGATTTCCGGTTTCCACGGCTTGCCGGCAACGGACGACCCGTGCGGACGAATCGAAGGAATGGGGCCGAACGGCGTCGTGGTCACGCCTGACAACTATCTTTGGGCGGACGACGCGCACGGCACCGTGAAAGTGTTTGACCTGTCCAGCGCCAAGCCTCCCTTTACCGGCGTGACTCCCGCCGCGACAATTTCCACGGGCGCGGTGTGCCGCGCCGACGAAATCGGCTTCGATCCGAAAGATCACGTCATCGTGGTGGGTAATCCGGAAGAACATCCTCCCTTTGCCACCATTATTTCTTCCGACGCGCCGTACGATGTCCTGAGTAAAATTCCTTTTCCCGACGCCAGCGGATTGGAGCAGCCGCTGTGGGACCCGGGATTGAAAGGCGGCAGGATGTTGCTGACGGTGCCGGGGAAGGGCGAGGGCTCCATGGTTGCGGTGCTCGACCTGAGCAAGCCGAAGTCGCCGGTGGTGGAGACGACCTACTCGACGCCGAATTGCGGTTCGGGGCTGGCGCTTGGCCCATCGCAGCACCTGCTGGTTGGCTGCGGGGGCGGTAGGCCGCTCATCATCTTGAATGCGCTGACGGGGAAAATAATCACGACGGTCGCGGATACGCACGGCGCGGACGAAGTCTGGTACAACCCCGGCAACAATCAATTCTATGCCCCGAGCGGCCAGAACCCCACGCCAACCCTCAGTGTCATCGATGCCGAGTCAGGAAAACTTCTTTACAATCTGCCCGCGGGCCCGGGCTCTCACTCCGTCGCGGCCTACAGAGGAAACAATCACGTATTCGTTCCCATCGCGATTCCGTCTCAGGCGTCTCCGACGGATGCATGCAATGTTCTTTTCGGTCTGCCCGAAAAACAGGGATGCATCGCCGTTTACGCGCCGGAGAAATGAGCCTGTCGTCCGCTTGAGATGACTTTGAAGGAATCGATTTCAATTTCGAGCGGGCAGCACTGCGTATTTGGCAATCACAAATCCCATCGCTCCGCCAAAAAAAACATCACTCGGGAAGTGCTCGCTGCGCGAGATTCTCGAAAAGCAGATCGCTCCGGCCAATCCATACGCCACTATGGGTACCCATCGATGCTTCCGGTATCGCTGTGCGATAACGGTTGCGACAGCAGTCGCCGCAAATGCGTGCACCGAATAGAATCCCCCGGAATTAACCGGATTGTGCGACCCATTGAAAAAACTGTCCGAGTACGGCCCACTTCCAATGTAATTGAGCGGCAGCCTTCGTCCCGTAATCCCCTTGAACGGAATATCGAGCAGAAATCCGTCGGCCACCGCTTCACCAGCCAGTAGAGCCGTATCTTGCGCGTACGAATCCTTACGCAGCCAACCCACTCCATACATCGCGGCGGGTACAGCGGCAATGAACGCCGCTGTGTTTACGGCGCTGAGGCCACGATTGAATCCATTGAACCTCGTCGTCGTGCGAAACGTTGGCGCCGTATACGGATCCGAGGCCACCAGCGCCACGGTCCCTCCCAGCACGCCCACGGTTGGCAACCAGTGTTTTCCCTTGGCCAGCTCTTTCGGA
This sequence comes from uncultured Acidobacteriota bacterium, assembly GCA_963813185.1. Lineage (GTDB taxonomy): Bacteria > Acidobacteriota > Terriglobia > Acidiferrales > UBA7541 > Palsa-360. The sequence goes on along the minus strand of CAWEYA010000008.1, from coordinate 565,346 downwards.
AACAAAAAGATTTCTTTCTCGTCTTCCAGAATATTGCCCGGCAACTTTCGCACCGACACGCTTCGGCCTGTGGTGAGGGAGGCTTGTTGTCCCGCCGGAATATTCTGTGTTGAATCCGGTAGAGCAGGAGGACGGCTTTCTTGTCCGGAGGCAGTTCTGGCCTCAAGGCCGAGCAGAAGAGAAAGAGTCAAAAGAATGCGAAGCAGCCATCGCCTTGTCTGGTATTCCATACCGTCAGTGTATCCCAACGCTTGATGACGCAACTCCGAAATTACTTCAACGCACGCGAAGATCCATCATTCGTTGTGTTTCGTGGAAATCGTGGTTCAGTAAGGTAGGATGGATCTCGATTCGCAAAATTCTCCGTCACTGGCCTGACGCGCGCCGCTGGCGAAACGTCGAATCGTCTCTAATGCTGCGCGTTCGCCATCTCCAAACCAATCGTGCGAAAGCTGCTGGTTCCTTTTATCCAGCCCGTATGGCCATCCACCTGAATTTGCAGCCACAGATTGTTCCAATCAAAGTAGACCATCTGCACTCCGTCAGGAGCATTGTCGGCTGGTTTCAGGGAGGCAGGCGCCCAGGCCGCGAGGATCGTCACCAACTGAATTGAGGCCGGTTTCTCGATCGGATTGAGAGATTGCCACCACGTCACTATGTGGCCCGGCGCGATCCTGAACGCCGCTTTGGGTGAGCTATTGTCATGATTGCTGTACAGAACAATTCCGCCCGAGGCCGGAGAAGGCCCTGATTTATCCCGGCCGCGAGGAGGAAAGGCGGAAAACGCAATCTGGTCCGGCATGATCTCGATGCGGTGAGCGGCCACATTAAAATCCAGCAGCACCGAAAACTGAAAGAAGCCTGCATCGAAGGTCCGCGAGAGCGCGATGCCCGTACTCAGATGCGCGAAGCCATCCACGGCCACCAGGGGCGGCTGGAACGGCACCAGACCGGCGGGCGTCGGATCAAAATAATAAATCAGATGCGCGGGTCTCTGGCCGCTGCCGTGAATTTCGTCTTGAGAAGTATCGACGTCGAGAATCTCTCTGTCCGCATTGGCAATCGAGAAGATCCCCACATAGCTGAATGGATTCCCGGCAGGCGCGTCCTGAAAAAATTGCACTTCCCCGTCTTCGTTGCGAATCTCGAAGCGCTGCACCCCGCCGGATTCCGTCTTCTCGCAGAGCCCCGTTTCCGATACAAGAATGAGTTCACCCTCTTGACTGCAAAATAGCTCGTAAGTGTGGCCGCTCGCTTTGATCGTTGCGCTGGAAGACGCTTGGGCGGGAGCTCCCGAAAGAAGGGTGAGGAGAATGAGACTTGCGATCGGCATGGCCACCTCCAGCAAGAATACTAATAACCATTGCTGGGCGTCGATGGCCATTTCAAATCGAATCGATCACGGCGACACGAGAGGCGCCGTGAAGTCAGCCCTCGTTTCGTCGATGACCCACCCTCAGATCGTCGAGATGCGAACTCTCACCGCGTTCCAAAAGTCTCAGAACTCCATGCGAACTTGAAAGGCGATCATTCGCGGCGTGCTGTCGCCGCCCAAACCAACACCTAGTAATCCAGTTGGCGGAGAGGTGGTGTATGTGATTGCTCCGAATCCCGGCAAGGTGGACGCCTTTCCGGGAATGCCGGCGAGCACCATGCTCGGAAGCGCAAAATTCGGGTGGTTGAAGACATTGAAAAATTGGGCGTCGAACCGCAGCTTCACTCGCTCGGTCACGGGGAACCACTTCGTGACGTAGAAGTCGCTCCAGAAGAATTGCGGGCCGCGCAAAGCGTTGCGGCCGAGGGTTCCAAATTGGCAATTCGCCGCCGTGTCGCCTCCGTTGCAAGCGCCCGTACCTGGATCCACAGTCGAAACAAATGCATTCGGATTCAGCCACTGAACCGTGCCCGGCTGTGTGACGCCGGGAATGAATTTATGGTCATAGAGGGGCACGCCGGGAACCACGTTTGCGAATTGCGGCCCGCTGCCGTTCACAATGCCGTTTCCATTGGCGGAATACGGCGTGCTCAGCACAGAGAAGGGAAGCCCGCTATGCCAAAACACGGTTCCCGATACCTGCCAGCCATTCAGTGCGAAGCCAAGCGAGCGATTTTGGATCTTCAACGGCAATTGGTAGACGTACTGCGCGTTGAGATTGTCGCGGATATCGTAGTCGCACGGGCCATAGTTCCGCGCCAGTTCTCCCGGGAGAGGCGAGAGAATTCCTCCCGCCGAGAACTGCAGGAACCCGCCGTTGGACACCGTGTCCATGCAACGGCTCCAGGTATAGTTGATTTGTCCCATTAAACCGTGTCCGAGGCGCTTCATCGCCGTCAACTGCAGCCCGTCGTAATAGCTGTTTGCGCCGGTGGAAAATTGTGTCACCGCTCCGAATCGCGGATCGGCCACGCCAGTTCGTTGTGGATCGGCCGGGTTCACATAGGGGAATGGCGCAAAGCAGCCCGGGCAGACGGTTTGATAGCCGTTCACCTGCGTCAAATAAGGCTGGTTGACAGCTCGCGTTCCGACGTATTGCGCCTTGAGGCTTCCCGACGTTCCCAGTTCACGCTCTAAACCAAGACTCCACTCCATGAAATAAGGTGCGTGAAGTTTTCCATCCGGGACCGCCGTGATGGCGACTGGAGGAAGTGATAGCAGGCCCTGTGTAAATCCTGAACTAAATGCCTGATTGGCGGCCACCGTCGCGTCAACCGCACTGTTGGGCACTCCCGGCGCAATGGCCCTCCCACCCACGGTTCCATTAAGTCCCCCCTGGAAAGTCTTGACGTAGGGTGGGTTGAAACCGATCACATCGGCGATGGTGCCAGGCAAAATGTCGCTGAAAATCCCGAAGCCGGCACGCAGCACAGTTCTGGGCTCAAACTCCCAGGCGATGGCCGTTCTGGGTTGCAATATCGCGACGGGCGTCGAGGTAAACACGTTACCGAGACCGGTCTGGATCGCGGCGTTCAAGGGCTGATTCACATCATGCGAGATGGAATTGAAGGATCCCTTTAGCCGGGCGATTTGCTGATGCGGATTTAGCGGATTGGAATTCAATGTATCTCGTATCCCGAAGGTCCACGTCAGGTTCTTGGTCAGCTTCCAAGTGTCCTGAGCGTAGAGATCGAGATTGAGGAAGTTGAAGGGTTCGTTCGCGGACGTGGGAAAAGTCTTGGTCGCCGTCCATGCGATTCCATAGAGGTATTGCTCCAGGGTGTTATAAGTCACAGTCGGGACCGTTCCCTGCCCAAAGTCATAGTCGTTCAGCCGAAAAATCCGGGTATTGGTTCCAAAGCGGAGTTCGTGCGCGCCATGGCTCCAGGCCAGATTGTCGTTGATAAACAAACGGGAAGCGCGCCTTCCCTGGACCCACGTGTTGTCAAGTCCCCCAACCGTCGTGAAAGCATTCGCCCCGGTGCCTTGCAGCACGACCGGAAAGGCGGCAAGAGTTTTCTGAAAATCCGCAGGCCCGAATAGGCTCCCATACCACGAAAATCCCGGGTTGAAGTAATTCACCAGATTCTGCGAAAAGACGTGGGTATATCCCGCTGCGATGGAGTACAGCGGTTGAGGAGAAAAGGAGTCGAACAGGGAATTGATCGGATCGGTGAAAGCAGCTTGCACGCCGGTATCGGTCTGAACGCGAAACCAGGTTGTATTATTCTCATTGACGTTGTAATCGATTCGAAGTGTCTGTATCTGTTCATGATCGTCGCTTGAATGCGAGACGCTCTGACTGTTGGCGCAACCCTTTCCATCCGGCGGATTGCCAGCCGCCTGGCTGCCATCTTCATTCAAGGGACAGCCAAGGACAGCGGTTGACGTCCCGCTCACGTTTCCGTAGAGATTGAACATTTTTTGATAAAACTTCACCGCCTGAATGGGCGCGGCGGGGTAAATGGTGCCGGTAAGCGGGCCCGTCCCGCCGAACGAGAGTTTATTAATGACATAGGCTTGAAATAAAGGGGTCGGCACGACGGTGGGCGTGACGATCGGAAGCGCGATGCGAACCCATTCGCTATCGAAGAAAAAGAACAATTTATCGTGAATAATCGGGCCGCCCAAACTACCCCCAAAATGATTCACTGTGGCTCCCGGCTTCTGCCGCCCCGGTACCGCGTTTGTGAAATAGTCGGCTGCGTTCAATCTCGAGCCGTTCCACAACTCGTAGAGATTTCCGTGGAACCGATTGGAGCCGGACTTGGTAACGTAGTCGACCTGGGACGCTCCATACCGTCCTTGATCGACGGCGTAGGAAAGCGTATTGACCGTTACTTCCGAGATCGAATTCAGCCCGAGGACAAGGTTTGTCGAGAGTCCGCTGTTCAGATTCGTCAGCGGGTCGTTTGTCTCCAATCCATCGACGACGTACCCGTTCGAGAGAGCGGGCAATCCATTGAACTCCACGTTGCCGTATCCATTCGTTCCGCCGACGAAGTCATTGCTGCTGCCTGCCGTATTAATGAGCGCGCCCGCGGCAAACTGAAGAGGGTAGGTCAAGTCGCCGCCGGGATTCGGAAGGTTTTCCAGCGCGGGCGCGCTGAGCGACGTTGATGTATTGGCATTCTCGGGGCTGAGAATCACCGCTTCGCCGCTCACTTCAATGTTTTCTCTGGCTTGGGCGATCTTGAGTATGAAATCGACAGACTGCTTCTGGCCCAGGCTGGAAGTTACAGCGTCATTCTGCTGTGGCTCGAAGCCCTGTGCTTCCACTCTGACTGTGTACGTGCCCGGCTTAAGCTGCGGAAAGTTGAATCGGCCCGAGTCGTCGGTCGTAGCGGTTCGCTGCAGCCCGGTCCCCGTGTCATGGATCGTCACCGTGGCGCCGGGCACCGCCGCGCCGCTCGCGTCGCTCACCTGCCCGACAATCGCGCTCGTCGTTTCCCCCTGCGCGAATGCCTTCACTGAAAACCATGGAAGAAATAAAACGATGACACCGGCGAGAATCAGCTTCGAGAAAGTGGCGTGCGTCCTCGGTGTGGAATCTCGCGATTTCACATCGGCGGACGTTCGAGCATTTGTTGCGGGAATCACTATTAATTCCGGTTCAGATCCGTTAACCAGAACTAGCGGCATATATTAACTCAGTTTAATAAGAAGTGTGAATTATAGTTTACGCTGAAGTTCCTCAAGCTCTATTTCCAGTGGCGCCAGCGTCTCGCCGGCGATTTGTCCGCTCTCAGGCTCGGTCGGCCAAAGGCTCGAACAGAAAAATGAAAGCTCGATCGAGAGTCAGGTGTTAGAATGCGAATCTGATTCAGGGCGGGCACGCGCTTTGAAACTCAAAGTCCAACTTGGGCGTCTTAATTTTAGCTTCGACGATTCCCTCGAGTATGGATGATTGGGGCATCAGGTCCCCGCTGATTGCGCGCCTGGCCGGCAGTTGGATCAGCCGCTTGAGTTGCGCTTAGATGAAAAAGGAGCCTTTTATAATGTCGAGTAAACATGAAGATGTCATGCGATCGGCAAGAATTAGCCTGGGGTTCGGATTGCTGGCCTGTTTCCTCGCGGCCGTGCCCGCCGCATTTGCGCAATATCCCTCGCAATCCCAGGTAGGCAAGGACGGCACCGCGGTCCTGTTGGCAGACTACGCGAATCCGCCGATTTCCAACGCGACGCACTCCGGCGCGAATTCATCGGCCATCGATTACAAGTTGCAACTCGGCCGCGTCTCCTCCATGAGAGCGGAGCCGGCAAACGCCCCGCTGGCCTCCTCGCGCATTTTCGTAAACGACCAGAGCGGTACGCTCTATATCCTCGATGCGGCGGCGAAGAAATTCACGCCCTACATCAAATTTACGGATGTGTTCCCGAAATTCGCTTCCGACAAAGGCAACGCCACTGGAATTGTCTCCATCACTTTCGATCCAGCCTACGCAAAAAATGGAAAATTCTATACAGTGCACACGGAGAATCCCGAATTGCCCGGATCCGCGACACCGGTCAACACGCAGCTCTCCAGCTTGAATCTCACCGGCTATACCACAACAGATCCGGTGAATCCGCCCGCGGGCCCGGTCCACCTCGAGTCGGTCCTGGTGGAATGGACGGATAGCAACATTCGCAACGCCACCTTTGAAGGCACTGCCCGCGAACTGTTACGCGTCGGGTACGACCGCAACCATCCCGTGGACGATACGATCTTCGATCCTCTTGCCAAGCCCGGCAGCGCCGATTACGGCAATCTTTATATCGGCGTGGGAGACGGCGCCCAGGGAGAAACGCCGGGCCCCTCGCACACCATTCCGCAGCAGCTCAATTCTCTGCTGGGGAAAATCTTGCGGATCACTCCGGACATTACCTTGCGTCCCAAGGACATGCTCAGTCCCAACGGCCGTTACCGCATTCCTTCCACCGGGCCGGACCCCAACCCATTCTTGAATGTGTTGGGCGCGCGCCCCGAAGTTTACGCCTACGGTCTGCGGCACCCGCACCGCTTCGATTGGGACGCGGCTTCCAAGACTTTCCTGGTCATAGATATCGGCCTGCACTATTGGGAAGAGGTGGACATCGTCGCCAAGGGCGCCAATTACGGATATCCGGAGCGCGAAGGCAACGAACAGCTTTTTGTGGACGACGCAGGAAAGACCGGCAGCCTGGAGAATCCGCCCGTCGCTTTTCCCGATCGCGACCTCCTGCACGTGGACGGAATCGAAGAGCCGGTCGTGCCCATCTATCCGGCCGCCGTTTACAGCCATTGGGAGGGCGACTCGATCGGCAGCGGATTCGTGTACCGCGGAAAGCTGATGCCGCAGATGCGTGGAAAATTTATTTTTAATGACATGACCACCGGGCGGATTTTTTACGTCGATCTCGCCGAAATGATCGCCACGCACGGACAGCGCAATCATCAGGCGCAAATTCACGAACTGCAAATCATGTATAAAAATCCGAATGACGCTTCCAGCCAAACCGCTGCAAAGCGCCGGATGTTTGACATCGTCGCCCAGACCTACGCGCAAAAGGGAGGAACCGCTGCTCAGGATCGCGTGCTGCCCGGAGCGGCCGCGGCTACAACCGGTTGGCAGGACCCCGACCACAAACAACCGAAAGCCGACCCGGAGGGCGTTCCTTACGGCGGCGGCCGCGCGGACATCCGCATCGCCATGGGTGGCGACGGCGAGGCCTACGTTTTGAGCAAGTCCGACGGCATGATCCGGAAAATGACGGCGGTGGTTACTCCGCCTCCCGCTGCGAAATAATCCGCGGCGCGGCAGGAGTCATCACATTGCTTTCGCGCCTCGCGTCTCGCCTGGGAACGCCATTCTCCCGAATGGCGTCGCGCGTTCCGCCAATCGGGGAATTGGCGTTCCCGGGTTTCAACCCCTACGGTTTCATCTAACCTTCCATTATTGCCTCGCCAACCGCATGTTGGCGCCGCGAAACACTTCCTGCGTCTCCGTGCAACCAGGGCGCATAAGCGGTATCATATTAGCGAGGGATATTGGTTGATGCCGCATGGGGTTCTGATTTTTTTTGGCCTTCTTGTCGCTATCGCTGGTCTCTCCTTGGCTTTTCTTTCGCAGCGCTATTGGTTTGCGCGGGCGTGGAGATTCGCGGGGCGGATCAATCGGCCGGCATTGCGTAAAGCGATCCGCGGCGCGCTAATGGCGGCGCTTGCGGCGATCGCCGTTGCGGCGTTCGCGGCTGTGGCCAGGAACATGCGCGGGATCGTCTCTCGCGGCTCGTGGTGGACGGCGCTTTTCGGTTTGTGGCTGACCAGCTCCATTTTTTCCTACCTGTTCATCAAAATTATCGCCGGCGCGGAATGGCTGTGGCGGCGGTTGCGGACATCTTCCGCAGTTAAGCCCGCGGTTCCGGCCGCATCGCCGGCGCTATCGATGGGCGGCGCTCACACAGAAAGCATCAATCATTCCCGGCGCTACTTCTTTCAAGCCGCCGGAGTGATCGCGGGCGCGGTGCCGTTTGTGAGCGCGTCCTACGGTTTTGTGGCGGAGCGATTCCGGTTCGATGTGCGCGAAGTCGAAATTCCTGTCGCCAATCTTCCCCCCGCTCTCGACGGGCTGCGGATCGCGCAAGTGAGCGACATTCATATCGGGTCTTACATGCCCGTCGCGCAGGTACGCCGGGCCGTGGGCATGGCCAATGAATTGGGCGGCAACCTCATCGTTGTCACCGGCGATTTTCTGACCAGCAGGACGGACCCGCTCGAAGATTGCATCGCCGAACTCTCCCATCTGCGCGCGCCGCTGGGCGTCTGGGGCTGTAACGGAAACCACGAGATCTATGCCCGAGCGGAGCAGAAGTCCGAGGAACTTTTTCAAAAATTCGGGATGAAGCTGCTCCGCCACGAACGCGCCGAGTTGCGCTGGCAGGGAAGCGCATTCAACCTGCTCGGCGTGGACTACCAGCGCCAGCGGGACCCCGAAGGAAATCGTCTGCCGATGCTGGCCGGCGTAGGTTCGCTCGTGCGGCGTGACGTCCCCAATATTTTGCTCTCGCACAATCCCAATTCGTTTCCGCGCGCCGCCGAATTGGGCATCGAACTTTCTCTTGCCGGACACACGCACGGCGGCCAGGTGCGCGTGGAAATTCTCGATCATCGCTGGAGCCCGGCGCAGTTTCTCACGCCCTATGTCGCGGGCCTTTACCAGAGGCCTCTTCATGCCCCGTCTGATTTGGAAGACAATGAAATTCCTGCTACCCAATCGGCCGCCGGCCTGCAATCTCCCGCCTCCAGCATCTATGTCAATCGCGGCCTCGGCACGATCGGCGCCCCCGTCCGCCTCGGCGTCCCCCCGGAAATCACACTCATCACCCTGCGTCGCGCGGCTTAAGTGGCACACGCTTCAGCCTGTGTGGTTTTCTCCGCGGCGAAAATCAAACCCCACACAGGCTGAAGCGTGTGCCACTCGCGTCGCGGTTGCCGACTGCGCACGGCGGTGCGATAATTCGGCGTCGAGAGAGACGCTCCGCGAGCGGAGACTCTTCAGGGGGAACGATGGCAGTGCGAGACGCTTGGATCGAGAAGCGGTTGGCGGAAACGGCGGCGGCCAACGGCACAAGAAATGTGTCGCAGATGCACTACGCGCGCAAAGGCGTGGTTACGGAAGAGATGGACTACGTGGCGCGGCGCGAGAAGATCGCGCCGGAACTGGTGCGCAGCGAAGTGGCGCGCGGCCGCGCCATCATTCCCGCGAACATCCATCACAAGGCGCTGGAGCCGATGGGCATCGGCGTGGCCTTCAAGTGCAAGATCAACTCGAATATCGGGAACTCGGCGACGACCTCGCACATTGAGGAAGAGCTGAAGAAGCTGCATCACTCGGTGCACTACGGCGCGGACACGGTGATGGACTTGTCGACGGGCGGGGACATTCCGATGATTCGTAAAGCGATCATCGCGGCGTCGCCGGTGCCGATCGGGACGGTGCCGATTTACGAAGCGCTGTCGCGGGTGAAGCGCACGGAAGACCTGAGCATCGGCCTGATGCTGGAAGTGATCGAGGAGCAGGCCGAGCAGGGCGTGGATTACATGACGATCCACGCGGGCGTGTTGCGCGAGTTTGTGCCGCTGGTGCGGAACCGCATCACGGGGATCGTGAGCCGCGGCGGGGCGCTACTCGCGCACTGGATGAACACGCACAAGCAGGAAAATTTTCTGTACGAGAATTTCGAGGCCGTCTGCAAGATTTTCAAGAAGCACGACGTGAGTTTTTCGCTGGGCGACGGATTAAGGCCGGGGTGTCTGGCGGATGCCAGCGACGCGGCGCAGTTCGCGGAGCTGAAAGTGCTGGGCGAGTTGACGAAGAAAGCGTGGGAGCACGACGTGCAGGTGATGATCGAAGGTCCGGGGCACATCCCGATGGATCAGATCGAGCTGCAGGTGAAAAAGGAAATGGATCTGTGCCACGAAGCTCCGTTTTACACGCTGGGTCCCTTGGTGATCGACATCGCTCCGGGGTACGACCACATCACGAGCGCGATCGGAGCGGCGATGATCGGATGGCACGGCGCGTCCATGCTGTGCTATGTGACGCCGAAAGAGCATCTGGGCTTGCCGAATGCCGAGGATGTGAAGCAGGGCGTGATCGCATACAAGATCGCGGCGCACGCGGCGGACGTGGCGCGTCACCGCCCGGGCGCGCGGGACCGCGACGATGCGCTGTCCTACGCGCGTTTCCTGTTCGATTGGAACAAGCAGTTCGAGTTGTCGCTCGATCCGGCGACGGCGAAGGCCATGCATGACGAAACGCTGCCGGATGATTTTTACAAGGACGCGAAATTCTGCTCGATGTGCGGCCCGAAATTCTGCTCGATGAACGTGACGCAGCTGGCGGAAGCGGCCGGCGGGCAGGATCAATCCGAGCGCCAGCAGAAATTCGTGGAATTGCTGGCGAGGATTGAGAAGTAGCAGGAAGTGGCGCATGCTTCAGCTTGCGGGGTTTCGTCCTTGCAAGGACAAAAACCCGCAGGCTGAAGCCCGCGCCACCAAAACCAACCAAGGTCTCTTCCTGGATAGAATTCATGTCGCAAGGTCCCGAATTCAATGAACGGTTACGCGAAGAATTCAACCGCTGGGCCGAGTCCGGCCAAGGCGAAGGCATGGAAGAAGACCATTTGCCCATCGTCCTCCCGGTCCTCGACCAGATGAAGCTGGCGCCGGACGAAAATGTGCTCGATGTAGGCAGCGGCGCGGGCTGGCTCGTGCGCCTGATCGCCGAGCGCGTTCCCGAAGGGCGCGTGATCGGCATGGACATTTCCGACGAAATGGTTCGCCGCGCGCGGCGCAACTACGTAGAAGTCGAGAATGCCATGTTCGTCATCGGCGGCGTGGACGAAATTCCCTGGGACGCCAATTTCTTCACGCACGCAATTTCGGTGGAATCGGCATATTACTGGCCGGATCCGGTACGCGGCCTGCGCGAAATTCATCGCGTCCTGCGCGAGGGCGGCAAGGCGTGGATTTTAATCAACTACTATCTGGAGAACTTGCATTCCCACCATTTTGCAAAAGTGCTTGCCACGCCAACGCATCTGCTGAGCGCCGGAGAATGGGAAGCGCTCTTCAGCCAAGCCGGCTTTACCTCTATCTGCCATCGCCGAATTCCGGACCCCACTCCAACTCCCGAAACCTACACGGATGAGTGGTTTCACGATGCCGCGCAGCTTCGAGCATTTCGCCAGACGGGCGCTTTGCTTGTTCATGGGACAAAATGAAAAGGAAATGGCGGCCAGGAGGCAGCGATGCCGTGAGGCAGCGGCGCGAGGTCCCGTCAAAGTGATATTCTATTGTGTTGTAGGGGACCTTGGCGTTGGCGTTTGACTCGCCTTGCCGCGGATAGATATACTCCCCATTCCTAAGGGACTCGAGGAGACACATGGGCGTTCTCGACCAGCGGTTTGAAAAAAACTTCATGATTTCTTCGGTGGACTACGTGTTCAACTGGGCGCGCAAGTCCGCCATCTGGCCGCTGACCTTTGGCCTGGCTTGTTGCGCCATCGAGATGATCGCCTCGACCACCTCGCGCTTTGACATTGCGCGTTTCGGCGCCGAGGTCTTTCGCCCCTCTCCGCGGCAATCGGACCTGATGATTGTGGCCGGCACGGTAACCCTGAAGATGGCACCGGTGCTCAAGCGCGTTTGGGATCAGATGCCCGACCCCAAGTGGTGCATCTCCATGGGTGCCTGCTCCAGCGTTGGGGGGCCTTTTAACGCTTATTCCGTGCTCCAGGGGGTCGACCGGATCGTTCCGGTGGATGTTTACGTCATCGGGTGCCCGCCTCGGCCTGAGGGCCTGATCTACGCTCTGCTGAAGTTGCAGGACAAGATCGACCAGATGTCACTAGCCAAGCGGCCCACGGAAATCCGTCTGCACCCGGGCATGGCAGAGGACTTTAAGCGCAACGTGATGGTCGCGCAGACGCCATCGCCGCGCTGAAACAGTTTTACCCCGCGTCTTTTGCCCTGGGCGCTAGCGAAGGGTTAGACGCAGGCTTTTCCTGCGAAGTTGAGGAACCCCTCGCCTGCCGCTGCAGGCGAGCTACAAAGCCAGACAATTTCGACAATCTGCAGAAGGAGTATGCAAATGGGTTTTGTGCGCGCGGCAAGAAAAGATGAGATTCCGGCGGGCTCGATCCGGGAGTTTCAGGTCGACGGCCTGACTGTTGCTATCGCTAACATAGGAAACAAGTTCTACGCAGTGAATAACACCTGCTTGCACCGCGGAGGCCCCCTGGGGCAGGGTCAGCTCCAGGGAGTCGCCGTCACGTGCCCCTGGCACGGCTGGCAGTACGATGTGACCAGCGGCAAACTCGTCATGAATCAAGCCATCGGGGTCAAAACGTACGTCATTGAAGTGCGCGGCGAGGACCTCTGGATTGAAGCGGGTTAATTGGGCGATTCGATGGGAATCGTTTCCTACCTAAGTTATTCAAAAATAGTCACATAATCGTTATATCCGGCAATTTTAAGCCCCCCGAATTCTGTTGAGTCCGATTTTGCTGCCCACACGTCTAATTCTATAGAGTTGATGAATCACGGGTTATTTCCATCAAAGGGATGACCCGGGAATGTATGAATTTTTGCACAACGGGCGAGGTCCCGTGTATAGTGTCCGACCGACTCAATTCTCGGAGAACGATCATCATTCGGAGGCTGCCCGGTTTGACGACAATTCGCCCACCGGCTAAGCGAGGGCATTGGATTTTTTCGGTCAATCCGCACCAATATCACTGGGATACGCTATTTGTGAAGGGCAAGGAGATGTGGAGGGGGGCTGGGACGCGTCCAGACGCGATTCGCGCCCTGAAACAGGTGCGCAAGGGCGACCGTGTGCTTTGCTACCATTCCGCGCCCGAGAGGGCTCTCTACGCCATAGCTGAGGTCACGCGCGATCCCTACCCGGATCCCCACGACCGGGAGTCGAAAATGATGGTTGCGGACCTCCGCGCCATGGAACGCTTGCCCCGGCAGATTCCCCTGGACGAACTGCGGAACAACGCCGCCGTGCGCAGGGTCAAGTTCCTGAAAAACGTGCGCCTGATTATTTCGCAGGTCACGGAAGACGAATATCAGGAGATCCTGCGAATGGCGGGCATCGTTGCCACTCCGGGCCTGCCGCTGCCGTGATTTCGTTACTTGTGATTCGTGACTGGTGACCCGTGAAAGCCCTTTTCGGAAAGAGGGTTGCCAGTTCATCCCTGCAAGATCTTTCCTCCGTTGGGCTTCCATTGCGCACAGATCAAATGTGCTATTTTGAATGAGATTTCCCGATGCCTGAACTCCCAGAGGTTGAAACGGTTGTGCGCGGATTATCCATGTCGTTGCCAGGCCGCGCCATTGTCGAGGTGCGCTTCGGTAAGACGGACTTCGTGGACAATCCTGCGGAGATTGCGGAACGTCTTCCCGGAGCACGGATTGCCAACGTAACGCGGGTGGGCAAGTTTATCTGTATCAAGTTGGAGTCGAGCGCCCCGCAGAGCGCGCCAGGTCCACAGTTTTGCCTGGTCATTCACCTTGGAATGACCGGTCGGCTGACCGTAATCCACTCCGGCGAATCCACTGCCCCTCACACACACGTTTTTTTTGGTCTGGACGACGGCCGCGAATTGCGCTACACGGACATCCGGCGCTTTGGCCGCATGTTTCTCATTCCGCAATCAGGATTGTCGGAATTCACCGGGCAGCTGGGAATAGAGCCGCTTGAGATCAGCGCGGAGGATTTTTGCCGATATTTTGGATCGAGGCGCGCGCGCGTCAAGGCGCTGCTTCTGGATCAAAAAGTTTTGCGTGGCATCGGCAACATCTATGCGGACGAGAGCTTGTTCCGCGCGCGCCTGCATCCGGCGCGTATCGCTGAAAACCTGACGAAGAAACAGCTTCTCGGGCTTCATGGCGCAGTCCGCCAGGTGCTGGCTGACGCAATTCGTTCCCGCGGCTCCTCCATTTCCGATTATGTCGATTCCGATGGTAACCGCGGCGAATTCCAGTTCCAGCACCGGGTGTACCAGCGTACCGGGAAATCATGTTTTCGTTGCAAGGCCAAAATCCGGCGCATGATCGTGGCGGGCAGGAGCAGCCATTTTTGCCCGCGCTGCCAGCCCGCTCCGCGCGGGGGCCCGGTAAAGAAATTGAAACCACGGATGCACACGGATAAACACGGAAACAGAAATACTCAGTCCTGAAGTTTTTACTTATCTTTTATCCGTGTTTATCCGTGTGAATCTGTGGTTCCATTTTCGGTTCGCGCCGTAATCTAGCGCGCTGCGACTGCCTTTGCGAGAAGTGTGGGACGAAGCAAGGGAGCGGCCGCCGCAAATATAATTTCGCCCCAGACGCGGCGGTCCCGCCGGTCCAGCCACAATACGCGGTTATGATGGACGGAAAACGGGTGTTCCGACAGCACCTCTCCGATCAGGTCGTGGATGCGATCCTGAAATTCAAGGTTCTCCGAACGGAAGCCGTCGGGAGGAATACCGTCCGCCATGGGAGGAACGGAAACCAGCAGGGAATAGCTCTCCAGCCACCAGGAGAGCCATTGCTCGAGTTGCGGCTGCCTGCCAAATTTGTTCACCAGATAGCAGTAATTATCCAAGACGGAGCGGTCGCAGATCAGGTGATGCGCGTGCGCGGAGGTGTCGAGTTCCTTGGCAATCTGCGCGTGCAAAATCCAGAGCTGCCCGTCCAGAGTGGTTGCCTCATTGATGGGGAAAGGAGAACGCCGCGCCACTTCCGTCACGAGATCGACATTGTGGTTGGCCTTCTTCAACAGCGAGCAAATTTCGTAGGCGAGCGTGGTTTTGCCGACGCCGTGCGTGCCAATCAGGGCAAGTTTCAAGGTCTGGGCTACCTCGACGAAATCTTTTCTAACACAAGTGTTACGCGCGCGCAAAGACCGAACTCGCACAATAAATTGAATCTGTGGATTTCCTGTGGTTCAGGTTAAAATCCCGCGTTCGGAGGGTCATTGTGCGCGCTGTCATCCAGCGTGTTACCCGCGCCAACGTCACCGTGGAGGGCCGGGTCGCCGGAGAAATCGGCGCCGGCCTGCTGGTGTTGCTGGGCGTCAGCCGGACGGACAATCCGGAATCCGCAACATATCTTGCAGAGAAAATTGCCAATCTGCGAATTTTTTCCGATGAAGCGGGCAAGATGAACCTCTCCCTGCTCGACGTCGGGGGTTCCGCGCTGCTGGTATCGCAATTCACTCTGTATGGAGACACGCGAGGAGGGCGCCGGCCTTCGTATATTCAGGCCGCTCCGCCGGAGAAAGCCAGCCTCCTCTACGAGGAATTTGTCCGGTCGATTCGCAGCCTCGGCGTGCCGGTGGAAACCGGGGTGTTCCAGGCGCACATGCAGGTCGAACTGGTTAACGACGGGCCGGTCACGATTCTGCTCGATTCCGAGAAAGGCGTCTGAGAGCGCGGCTTGCCGGGCCGGACGAAGTTGCTCATTAGAAACGTCGCGTCAAATCGGTTTGGCATTTATATCGGAGGGCGATATAATATGGCGGTGTCCATCGGAGCCATATCCTCGGCGGAATTTCGCGCCCTTGCGGAATTCCGTTACCGGATCCGGATTTATTTGAATGGCAGCGAGGAAGCGGCGCGCAACGCGGGCCTGGAGCCGCAGCAGTACATGCTTATGCTGGCCTTGCGCGGATTGCCGCCCGGCCGCGAGCCCAGCATCCGTGAGCTGGCCGACCGCATGCAGTTGCGCCATCACACCGTCGTGGAGCTGGTGGATCGCCTCGAGCGCCGGCAGCTCCTGCGCCGGGAAAGGTCGCGGGCCGACCGCCGCCAGGTGATTTTGCATCTGACCCCGCGCGGCGAAAAAATTCTCAACAGGCTGGCCAGGCAGCGGATCTCGGAGCTTCGCACGGCCGCGCCGGCGCTGGTCCGCTCACTTACAGCGGTGATCCGCTCGACGCGGGCGGCCAGGAATTCGAGGACGGAGTCATGAACCCCCAAACTGCCGGTTGAATCCATCGCGGAATATCTTCTCGATGCGCAAGGGCGCGGCGTGAAATCACAATATAGGAATGCGAAACTTTGAATTCCATTTCTCAGACGAGTGCGTCCCCCGAAAGCGCCCAGGCTCTGGCCCGATTCCGTCTCGGCTACATATCTTTGCTGGGCGGTCTCGTGGGAATCATTGCCGGAATTGTCGCGTTTCTGCTCTACAACCTGATCGGACTCTTCACGAATCTTTCTTTCTACCATGTTTGGTCCTTCCAATTTCGCAGTCCGGCGAATCACCAGCTCGGCCCGTGGGTGATCGTCATTCCGGTCATCGGCGGAATTATTGTCGGGTACATGGCCAAGTACGGCTCGCCGAAAATTAAGGGGCATGGCATCCCGGAGGCGATGGAGGCGGTGCTCACGTCCAAGAGCCGCATCGAGGCGAAAGTGGCGATCCTCAAGCCCATCTCGGCGGCCATCGCGATCGGCACCGGCGGCCCCTTCGGCGCCGAGGGACCGATTATTCAAACCGGCGGGGCCTTCGGTTCGCTTATCGGCCAGTTGGTTTCGACCACTGCCGCGGAGCGCAAAGTCTTGCTGGCCTGCGGGGCGGGCGCCGGGATGGCCGCGACATTCAACACTCCCATTGCCGGAGTCATCCTGGCGATCGAGCTTCTGCTCTTTGAATTTCGCGGGCGCTCCTTCGTTCCCCTGGTGATTGCCACCACTCTGGCGACCAGCGTTCGGCAGTTCTTAATGGGCTCAGGCGCGATGTTCCACGTGCAGGCGATGGATTTCGGGATTCCCCGCGCCCTGCCGTTTTACCTCGTCCTTGGCGTACTGTGCGGAGGCGCCGCCATCGTGTTTACGAAGGCGCTCTACTTCATCGAGGATGGTTTTGACCGTTTGCCGGTTCCCGAGCTCTGGCATCCCGCGATCGGCGCGCTGGCTCTGGGCATCATTGGATATTTCGTGCCGCGAGTGCTGGGCGTGGGATACGACACGCTGGGGGACATTCTGAACAACAGCCTCGCTTTGAAACTCCTGATTCTCGTCGCGCTTTGCAAAGCGGTTGCGCTGGTGCTCTCCCTGGGCTCCGGAACGTCGGGGGGTTTGCTTGCGCCGATGTTTATTTCAAGCGCGGCGATGGGCGGCGTGTTTGCGATGGTTGTAAACGATATATTTCCGAGCGCGCATTTGTCCCCCGGCGCGTGCGCGCTGGTGGCGATGGCGGCCGTGTTCGGATCGGCCTCGCGCGCGTCGTTTGCGTTCATCGTGTTCGCGTTCGAGATCGTTCGCGATTACAACGCGGTGCTTCCGCTGATGCTCGTGTCCGTGATCGCCTACGCCATCGCCTTGCGCTACCTGCCGAACTCGATCATGACGGAAAAGTTGGCGCGCCGCGGGCTGCATACGAATCAGGACTACGAAAGCAACGCCCTCAAGCAGCTCAAGGTCAAGGAAGTCATGGCCCGCGACGTCGCCACGGTCGTGCCGGAAGAAAGTGTCCGCGTCGCCGCTGAGCGATTTGCAAACGGAGAACTGAAAACCTCGCGTCACCACGCCCTGCCCATCGTGGATTCGGAAGGGCATTTGAAGGGGCTGGTGACGCAAGGCGATTTGCTGCGCGCGCTGCAGGCAGATCCTTCCGGCGATCTGAGCGTGCTCGACGCCGGCACGCGTTCCCTGGTCGTCGCATACCCCGACGAGCGCGTCTTCGATGCCGTAATGAAAATGCTGGAGAATAATATCGGCCGTTTGCCGGTCGTCGACCGCAAAGACCCGCAGAAACTGGTGGGCTACATCAATCGCGCCAACGTGATGGGGTCGTGGCGCGGCCATCTCCACGAAGAATCGGTCCGCGATTACGGGTGGCTGCGATTCCTGGCGTCGAGTCCTAAAAACGGAGACAGCAGCGGAGGAATTACAACCGGCAGGATCGTGGCTTTGACGGAAGATGAAATCAGCCTCACGCCGAATTCGCAGACAAGCGGCGCCGCGGAAGAGTTTGTGCTGAGCGCACCCGTGCGGGGAGTATTTCTGGGGGATGAAGTCCGTGTGAGCTACCGGAAAGAGAACGGCCGCAAGGTTGTCGCGCGGATCGAAGAGCTTTCCAGCAGGCAATAGAAGTGAGTGGCGCGGGCTTCAGCCTGCGGGGGTTAGTCCCTGCAAGGCCCAACCCCCGCAGGCTGAAGCCCGCGCCACAAAACCCAAACTAAAATCCGCCGCCGCCACCGCCGCCCATACCGCCGCCCGAAAATCCGCCGCCACCGAAGCCCGAACCGCCGCTGCTGCGGGGAGCCGAGGCCATCACCGAACTCGCTTGCGTGGTCATGTTGTCCAGGCTATTCACGAACATGATCGGATAAAATCCGCCATTGTAGATGCCGCCCTGATACCACGAGGGCGGCTGCGAATAAATATTCTGAAATGCGCCGACCCATTTTTTTTCCACGCCCAGGGCCATCGCGTAGGGCAGAAACTTCTCGAAAGTTTCCGGCGTCTGGTTGATCCGGTCCATGCGATCGGCTTCGACGTGCGTCAGAAAATCCTCGAAACCCAGGACGCCAGCCAGGGCTTTTGCTCCGTCGGCGGTGCGCGCCGGCATGAACCATCCAAATCCGGCGATGATTCCACCCGAAAGAACCGCCGCGACCAAAAACGGCAACGCCGCCACTCCCGTTTTTTGCGAGAGCCAGTTGCCCGCCAAAAAGAAAAATACGCCGATGACCGCGCCTCCGGCGACATAGCCGCTGCGCACATAATCGGGACGGTGTTGGAAATAGCCGTGCTCCATCAGGGCGTCGAAAATGCCGTTCTTGATGGTGGGAAGATTCTTGTAAAACTGGTTCTGCAGGCTGGAAAGTTCCACGTCGGCCAGCGCGCCGTTCGAGAAGATTCCCGCGAGCAGCATCAATTCGTGCGCCTTCAGGCCGGACCACTCCTTGGGTGGCTTTTTCAAGTGGAAGACGTATTCCTTGTTGTGAAGCAAACCCATGATTCCCGACTTATCCTTTTCTTCGATGACGATGAATCCGCGCACGGCCAGATCCACAATCGTGGCCGTGATGTCCCGCATCGCCGCGTCCTCATCCACCAGAGTGCCGGCTTCCGCGGGGCTCATTCCTTCGGGGGGAGCATACTGGACGGCGACCGGACCCACGCGCGGGTCGCGCCCGCGAGTGGACCACAGCCAGAACATGAACAGGAATACGAGTATGGGAATAAAGATAGGCCAATTGCTGGCGAGAAATTGGCTTACCAATTCGCTTTTCCCAGGCTCGGTCACGAAGCCCTTATCCCAGCCGACCACGATGGTCAGGCCTTCGTGGAACGAGAGCGGCCGCGTCATGGAAACTTCCACGGTGTTATCCGATGCCGTAACCTCGGCGTCCTGCCCGCGCGAGCGGTACGATCCGGTGAATTCGTTGGTCCGGAGGCCGGTTATGCCCTGCGGCAGCAGGATTTGCGCGCTGGCATCGCCGACAGGGACGTCCCACTCGTCGCCGGTTACGTTCCAGTAGAGTTCGTCATGATCCTCAAAAAATTTCAGCCCGTTGCGAACCTGATAGTGCAGCCGAATGGTCCGCTCCGCGTCGGTCGCGTCATCAACGTAAATTTTCCATTTAAGGTAATGGCCTTGGCGCGAGGATTCGACTTTCAGGGCTGATCCGCGGCATCGGTTGCGCCCCTGAGCTTCACGAAAAGCGAATAGTTGAATCCCTGCGGCGTTACATATTCGACGGGGATGGTGCGGTACAGGCCGTGCCACACGCCGATGAAATTCACATGGATGGTTTCGGTCACGTCCAGCGTGGCGTCCGGCTGAACGAAAATTTCCGCCGAAAATTTCTGGATTTTGAGCTGCCGCGCGGAAGCGGATGCGGCCAGCGCGATCACGAGCAAGGCCACTACTGATGCGCGATGGAGAGCGCGGTATAGGGTTTTGTAGCGCCCGCCTTCAGGCGGGCATTTGCTCGAATCCGCTGCGCCCGCCTGAAGGCGGGCATTACATGCCGATTTCAGCCGCTGGAATTGCATTCGCTTGCGTTCCCGCCTTGTGGAACAAACCATCGCGGCTAGGCGCCCGTCGCGCCGAAGCTGACCTTGGGCGCTTCGCGTTCGGCCGGAGCGCTGAGCTGGAAAAATTCGCGTTCCTTGAAATTTCCCATCCCGGCGACGAGGTTGGAAGGGAACTGCTCGATCATGGTGTTGAAATCGCGGACCACGGCGTTGTAGTAGCGCCGCGCGTTCTGCAGCGTGTCTTCAATCTGATTGAGCGTGCCCTGCAACTGCGTGAAGCTCTCGACCGCGCGCAATTGGGGATACGCTTCGGCCAGCGCGAACACTTGCCGCAGCGCGCCGGTCAGCAGGCCTTCCGCTTCTCCCTTGGCCGCCGGACCCTGCGCCGTCATGGCCTGATTCCTTGCCGCCACTACTCCTTCGAGCGTGCCTTTCTCGTGCGCGGCGTAGCCCTTCACCGTTTCCACGATGTTGGGGATCAGGTCGTAGCGCCGCTTGAGTTGCACGTCGATGTCCGACCAGGCGTTGTCGCACTGCACCTTCAGCCGCACCAGGCCGTT
Organism: uncultured Acidobacteriota bacterium; assembly: GCA_963813185.1. Taxonomy (GTDB): domain Bacteria; phylum Acidobacteriota; class Terriglobia; order Acidiferrales; family UBA7541; genus Palsa-360. The sequence goes on along the minus strand of CAWEYA010000008.1, from coordinate 544,838 downwards.
GTAGGCGTACATCAGATACATCACCACCGCCACCACAAAGACAATGACGCCAATTTGCATGGAACATCCTTTCCCGATCGGAGGAATGGCCCGACCCGACGCCGGATTTCACTATAGGAGAGCTTCCCGGCACAGTAAAGTGTTGCGTACCTTCGATGTGCAGTAAGCGCCCTTAGCTTGTTGCGAACCGAATCAAAGGCGCGCCTCGCTAAGCAATGACGTTACAACCCTGGTGTTAGCCGTGCGTTCGCTGATTCCGATTGACAATACGGCGCAGCCGCAAGAAACTCTGTCCCTCCCTCTCCAGTGCCTTCTGTGTGTCTCGAGGTGCTGGCCATGAGAAAAGCGCTTTACGCCGCAGTCTCTCTCCTATTTTGTGTTGCGCCTGTTCATTCACAAGTCGGGAAATCGCAAATAAAGCTGCGAGCCATCCTGGTGGACAAGGACTTGAATCAAAAGCCCGTCCCGCATCTCGCCCTCGTATTTGCCGCGGATTCAAACGATTCCGATAGTTCACAGGAGGTGAAAACCGATTTTGGGGGCACGGCCGAATTTCTGGCGCCCCCTGGCAAATACCGGATGTCCACGCCCCATGGCGTGGATTTCCAGGGCCGCCATTACGCCTGGGAGATGGAAATCAATGTCAGCGGTGAATCCGTTTCCGTAGACCTGAGCAACGACAACGCTCGAATCACCGATCCGGCCTCTGTCGAGCCCGCACGCAAAGCGGATGACCTTACCCTGATGTTTCAGAAGTATCAAAAGTCGGTTGTGACCGTCTGGAGCGAAATCGGTTCGGGCACGGGTTTCATTGTGGACTCCGCAGGCCTGGTCATGACCAACCAGCACGTGATCGGACCATCGGAATTGATGTCCGTTCAGTTCGATGCCAAAAGGAAGGTTGCGGCGAAGGTCCTGGCATATGACGCGGATCGAGACGTTGCCGTTCTCTACGCCGACCTCAGCGCCTTCCCCGGAGCAGCAGCCGCGCCGATCGCGACGGCGACAACCGGGCCGCGAGCTTGCTGTCGAGGGCGAGAGAGTATTTACGATCGGCAGCCCTCTGGGCCTGAAGAAAATCATCACCAGCGGCATCGTCAGCAAGGTCGAAGCGCGCGCCATCATTTCCGACGTGAACATTAATCACGGCAATTCCGGCGGCCCTCTGTTCAATTCGCTCGGCGAGGTCATAGGAATCACAACATTTTTGGTGCCGGGCGGAAACGGCCCGGGCGTGACGGGCGTTGTGCGGATCGATCAGACCTTGCCGGTGCTGGCGCAGGCTAGAAAAAAAATGAAGGACGCTTCACTCCCCAGCGCGAGGCTGCTGCCCGTAGAGCCCAGCGATCCTTATCCGCTGGATGCTTTAAAGGAAAGGAGCACGCCGGCCAAGTTCGACACCAAGCCATACATTTTTACGGTGGGAGGTTACGACGTGGCGCTCGGGACGCCTGTGCTCGAATACGAACTCCAGGGAGAAGTGGGACGCAGGGCGGCTCAAGAAAAAGGCAAGAGAACGAAGAAGCGCAACGAATCCCCTCAGAACACGTTCGAGCCGCTGCAGGACTTGCACGAATGGGCCGAGTACACAGGGGAATTCAAGCCTGTGCTGCTGGTGCAAGCCGCGCCCCAATTGCGCGAGACGTTTATCTCCGTACTGGGCCGCGAATTGGCTCCCTCCCTCGAGCCGTTCGCCAGCAACGCCCCCCGCTTGAAGTTCAGGACCGACTTCTACAGAATGAAACTTCTCTGCGGCGCGAAGGAAGTCGAGCCCATCCAGCCCGGCAAAGCCGCTACCGTAGTCAATGAACACAACTCATTCGTAAATGTTACCGACGCAACCTACGTCGGGATCTATTCCTATCCGCCCGACGCGATCTCGCCAACCTGCGGCAAAGTCACGCTCCAGCTTTTTTCCGAAAAGGATCCCGGCAAATCGGAATCAAAAGATTTGGACCAGAAGTCGATCGACCGCGTCTGGAATGATTTTCGGCCATATCTCGCCGCCCATGGGAATACAGCAGACTCGCAGTAGTTTCAAGTAGCGCAGGCTTCAGCCTGTGGGGGTTAGTGCTTGCAAGGACCAAAAGCCACAGGCTGAAGCCTGTGCCACTCCGATCCCGGTCCTCACAAGTCTTTCGATAGGCGGCAAGCAGCGCTCCCTTTTCATTGGCAACGATGTAGCATTTGAGTTACTCTTGCGCCCACCGGAAGTTGTCACTTCCGATGACACATGCATTTCAAAAACTTCAGCGCCGCGGTGTTCGGCATCGACGCCTACCTCATGGAAGTCGAGGTGGACGTCGGCTCGGGAAAGCCCGGCGACTTCAATATCGTCGGCCTGCCCGACATCGCCGTGAAGGAGAGCCGCGAACGCATCAAGGCGGCGCTGAAAAATTGCGGGCACGACTTTCCATTTCAGAGCGTCACGGTCAATCTGGCGCCCGCCGACATTCGCAAGGAAGGCTCGGCCTTCGATCTCCCGATGGCGCTTTCGATTCTCGGTTGTGAAGGCGCGTTTTTCGGCAAGCGGCTCGATCAATACATTTTTCTCGGCGAACTCTCGCTCGACGGGCAAGTTCGCTCGGTGCGCGGATCTCTTTCGGCGGCGCTCGCGGCGCGCGAGCACAAGATCAAGGCCGTGGTCGTTCCGGAGGCCAATGCGCGCGAGGCCGCGGTCGTCGAAGGGATCGATGTGTTCGCGGTGCGCAATCTGCCGCAGGCCGTGGACCTTGTCAACGTGCCGGAATCGTTCGCGCCGGTGCGCGTGGACGCCAACACCCTGCTGGCCGACGCCGCGCAATATGCGGTGGACATGCGCGACGTCCGCGGGCAGCAGGCCGCCAAGCGCGCCCTGGAAGTCGCCTGCGCCGGCGGGCACAACATTATTTTTATCGGGCCGCCCGGCGCGGGAAAAACGATGCTCGCCAAGCGCATCCCTACGATCCTTCCGCCCATGTCGCTCGAGGAAGCCATCGAAACGACGCGCATTCACAGCGTCGCGGGACTCCTGGACGACGCGCGCGGCCTGGTCGGCACGCGTCCGTTTCGCGCGCCGCACCACACCATCAGCGACGCCGGCCTGATCGGCGGCGGCGCGATTCCGCGGCCGGGAGAAGTTTCCCTCGGGCACCACGGCGTTCTCTTTCTCGATGAATTGCCGGAGTTCGAGCGCAACGTCCTCGAAGTGATGCGCCAGCCGCTCGAGGACGGCGCGGTCACCATTTCGCGCGCCGCGACTTCGGTGACGTTTCCCGGCTCGATTCATGCTGGCGGCCGCGATGAACCCCTGCCCGTGCGGATTTTTCGGCGACCCGACGCGCCAGTGCCACTGCTCGCCTCCGCAAATCCAGCGCTACGTCTCGAAAATTTCCGGGCCTTTGATTGACCGTATCGACATCCATATCGAAGTGCCCGCCGTGAAATACAAGGAATTGCGCGGGAACGGAACCTCCGAGGATTCCTCTGCGGTTCGCGAACGCGTGCTTCGCGCGCGCGAGCGCCAGTCCAAACGCTATGCCGGCGAACGTAAAGTCTTCTCGAACGCGCAGATGCCGCCAAAACTGATCCGCAAATACTGCGCCATCAGCGAGGAAGGCGAAAAAATGCTGGAAAACGCGATCGGCCGCCTGGGCCTTTCCGCCCGCGCCCACGACCGCATCCTGAAAGTCGCCCGCACGATCGCCGATCTGGACGCGTCGGAAAATCTGGAGACGCGCCATCTCGGCGAGGCCATCCAATACCGCACCCTCGACCGCACCTACTGGGCCTGAAAACGCCGGAAAAATCCCTAACACAGAGAACACTGAGAAAACCGGAGAAAGCGGCGCAAACTCCGCTCATTCTCCGCGCTCTCTGTGGCCTATCTCAGTGTTCTCTGTGTTAAAGCTTTAAGTGCAGCCGCGCCGAGGTTCCGAACCATGCAAGGCAGGCCCGCAGCCCGCCGTTCCTGTTGCTCAGGTGGAAACTATATTTGACATATCGTAGTGCGATATAAAATAATAGAGGAAGGTCGAGCGTACCTCCGACACGCTTGGCCTGTTTTGGAGCATAAGCAAAGGGAGGCGGGCGTCTCCGGCCTCCCTTTTCATTTTTTTGGTAAGGCCCCCCATTGGCACGGATTCGCCTGGCACGCCTTCATAACGGACTCTACTTGTGGCGGATGTCTTCCGGGGCGCGCTGGCGATCGAGCGGCAAAATCTGGAACTGCCACTCGACCGGCACCGTTGCCGGCAGGAAACAAATCTTGCTGTCGCAGGCCTGGTATTCCAGGCTTCCCTTCACCGTTACTTTTTTCCCGTCCGCTCCCAGCGCGCCGCTGAATTCGGCCATGGAGTTTACTTTCAGTTCCTGCCGGATTCGGAATGCGCCCTCAAAGACGGGCACGCGCTCCTTGATCGCCGGCAAATACAGGATTTTCGCGGAGGGATAACTGGCCTGTCTAATTTCAAAATCAGGAAGGGGATCGATCACGAGCTTGACCGTTTTGTATCCCTTGGTTCCCGGCGCATACACGTGCACATCGGGAGGGAGCCGCACTTCGGCGGTCAGCGTCACGAGATTGCCCGGAACGGCCACGCGGTCCGATTGTCCCACGCTGAGCTGCAAGTGCGGAGCTTCGACGGTATCGCTGACTTCTTCGCCCAGTTCCGGAAACAATTTGGAGAGCACCGTATTGCCGGTCAGCCGCTCGCGGTATTTCGCCTCGAAAAATTTTTCCCGAATCATTCCTTCAGGGTCGATGAAAAAATATCCCGGCCTGGCCATCCCAGCATTGGGTCCCACCGCTTCCGCATTCAAGACTTGATACTTCCGGATAATTTGGGAATCCGGATCGGAAAGAAGAGGGAAGTCGATCTTGCGCCGGTCGGCGAAATATTTCAGGATTTCCACGCTGTCATAGCTGATCCCTGCCAGCCCGATTCCTTGTTTCTGAAAGCGTTCCTTGGCCGCCTGCAACTGAATGAGCTGGCCTTTGCAGTAGGGGCACCAATCGGCGGAGCGATAAAAAAGAAGCACCGTGCCCTTTGGTCCTCGAAGCGTATCGAGAGTTTGCGTTTTGCCAAACTGGTCGCGCGCGGAAAAGTCTGGAGCTTTTTGTCCCGGGCGGAGTCCCACCTCGGAAAACATCTGGAGGGAAGCCACGTGAATTGCATTGCCGTCCAGAGCGCCTTGAACCGTGACGCTGTCTCCCAAGTGGCCTTTGGCCAGATCCTGCGGGTCGAGCGCGTAAACTTGCCGGATCGTATCGTCATATAGCGCCAGGGCCGCGCCGCTAGTTGGGGCGGTGCATTTTGCGGCTTCGGCGAAGGCTTCATCGGGGTTGCACGAACCGTTGACGATGACGCCGGACCAAGAGCTGGCCTTGGTGTTTTCGGACTGGCCCGCCGGCGTGATGGCAGCGGCAAGAAGGATGGCGAACGCAACCGCCCACGCATGCTTGTTCATATTTGTGTCATCTCCGGCACGTAGACTAAGTCCGACCTTCGGACCGCGAGCGAACTTGCTAGCGCAGGATTCCACCTGAGGGGTTTGGTCGTTGCAAGGACGAACCCTCAGAGGCTAAAGCACGCGCTATTACGGTTTCACTATGGTTCAGAATACGCTCACGAAGGCCCGGTCAGCAAGCAGACGCGGCGATTTCCAGTTATAATGAAGAGATATGCTTTCGCTGAATAACGTCTCTATGCGCTACGGCGCGAGGATCCTGTTTGAGGACGTCACCTGTTCGTTCCTCGAAGGGCGCCGCTACGCGATCACCGGTCCCAACGGCGCGGGCAAGACCACACTGATGAAGATTTTGGAGGGAGATATCGAACCGACAAAAGGTTCGGTTTCGCGGCCCAAAAAGATGGGTATTTTGCGGCAGGATCAGTTCGCCTTCGACGAATTTCGCGTTCTCGACACGGTCATCATGGGCAACGCCCCGCTGTGGAAGGCACTCCAGGAACGCGATGTGCTTTACGCCAAACCTCACGAGCAGTTGACCGACAAGGACGGCATGCGCCTCGGCGAACTCGAAGGCGTAGTTGGCGACGAAGGCGGCTACACCGCGGAAGCGGACGCCGCGATCCTTCTGGACGGCCTCGGCGTCGATTCCACGCTGCACGAGCGCAAGATGGGCGAGCTGCAGGGCGGCCAAAAAGTCCGCGTCCTGCTCGCGCAAGCCCTGTTCGGCAATCCCGCGGCGCTGCTGCTTGATGAGCCGACCAACCACCTGGACCTCGATTCCGTCCACTGGCTGCAGGACTACCTCCTTGAGTACCAGGGCGTGCTGATCGTCATCTCGCACGACCGCCATTTTCTGAACAGCGTCTGCACGCATACCGCCGACATTGATTACCAGACGGTGATCATGTACACGGGCGGTTACGACGAAATGGTTTTGGCCAAGACGCAGATTCGCTCGCGCATCGAATCGGAAAACGCCGTGCGCGAAAAGAAAATCGCGCAGCTCAACGAATTCATCGCGCGCTTCTCGGCCGGCACGCGCTCCTCCCAGGTGATGTCGCGCAAAAAAGAGGTCGAGCGCATCCAGACTTCGGAGCTGGCCAAGTCCAACATCGCCCGGCCGTACATACGCTTTGACATGAAGAATCCTTCCGGGCGCCACCCGCTCGAATTCAAGAGCCTCAGGAAATCCTACGGCAGCCATATCGTCATCGACAAGTTTTCAGCGAATGTAGAGCGCGGCGAAAAGATCGCGATCATCGGGCGAAACGGCTCGGGCAAAACGACGCTTTTAAAGTCGTTCGTTCGCAGCGCTCCGGGATATATCGACGACGCCGACCGCGTGTTTTTAGCGGACGCCGGGAACGTGAAGTGGGGCCACGAAGTGGCCGTAGGTTATTTCGCGCAAGACACAACCGATACCATTGCCAAGAACACCACGCTCATCGAGTGGCTGCACCAGTTTGACCCGAAGGCCTCGCAGCAGGAATTGCGCGGCGTACTCGGCCAGATGCTCTTCAGCGGCGAGGACGCCGAAAAATCCACGCGCGCGCTTTCCGGAGGCGAGTCGGCCCGCATGATCTTCTGCAAGCTGATGCTGCAAAAACCAAACGTCCTGGTGCTGGATGAGCCCACCAACCACCTGGACCTGGAAGCCATCAATGCGCTCAACATCGCATTGCAGAAATATCCCGGCACCGTGCTGTTCGTCACGCACGATCACGACGTCATCGACGAAGTCGCCACGCGCATCTGGCAATGCAAAGGCGGCCACGTCGAAGACTTCAAGGGCCCGTATGAGGATTTCCTGATTTACGCGAAAGAGAAAGCTTCCTAGCATTAGCCCCGCTGTTTGATCAGCCGCCTATACTCGTCATGTGCGCCGATCCAAACCCAGATGAAGTCCGCACCGTCCTGTACTGCTAGCGCGCGGTGATTGAGCCCTGCTCTCACGGACCACAGGTTTCCCACTTTCTTGAAATGCAGCGAGGGATGCGACGGGTCGTCTTTCAAAAGTTCGAAGTTTTTTCGGGAGACGGCTTGAACACTTTCCGGCAGATTTGCAAAGAGATTCTAGAAGCGGCCACTGGCGCGATGCATTCACACATCCTTGAGGTTCCCCTTGGCCTTCTCTTTACGGGCCTCACGCACCAGGAAATCGAGCCTCCCGGCCTTAGAGTCCGCTTCAATTTCCTTGTCCCACTTCTCCCAGTCCTTTTCCGACAACCAGCGAAAAATCTCCGCGAACTCCTCACTGGGTAGACTTTCGATCTTTGCCTTTATCTCATCTATCCTTGACATGCCATTCCCTTCTACCGGGGGTTGAGGACCCATCCTAAATGATCGAAGGACTCATTAAGCGTTATTATAACTCCAGCTATGATCGAAATCTTGGCATTTTCCAAGCAGGGTGGGGCCAGATCATGAAACTCCGCCAGCCGAAACTAATGTCCCCGCAAGAAGAACGCGATCGTAATCCCCGCGCTAACAACTGTAACCAACGCCCGAATGTAGCGCGGGTCCACTTTCCTCGCAGTACGCGCGCCGATATACCCGCCGAGGATGGCGGCCACTAGCATCACCAAGGTTTGCGGCCACCAGATCTTGCGCGCCACGATGAATAATAAAGCGGCCACGCTATTCGCCGCCGCCCCCATCAAAGTCCGATTCGCATTCATGACGTGAATGTCCGTCAAACCAAATACGGTCCAGGTCGCCAGCATCACGATTCCGATCGCCCCGCCAAAATAGCCGCCATAGATGGCGATGAAAAATTGAATGACGACGACGGCTACCGGGCCGATGTGAACTGCGCGCTTTAGAATTGGCGTGATGCGGGCGCCAAACGTAAACAGTAATGTCGCCGCCAGCATGAGCCAGGGGATGACGGAGTCGAAGGTCCTCTGCGGCGTGTAAAGCAAAAGCAGCGCGCCCACAATGCCGCCCGCAACGCTCACGATCAGCAAGGGCAGAAACGGGAAGTTCTCCGATTTCCGGAAATCCTCGCGGTAGGCCCACGCGCTCGCTAGGATTCCTGGAATGATGGCCGTCGTGCTCGAGGCATTGGCGATGATCGACGGCACTCCTGTGAACACCAGCGCGGGAAAAGTGAGAAACATGCCTCCTCCCGCGACTGAGTTGATCAGCCCCGCCGCCAGCGCCGCGATGATGAGCAGGAGATAGGAACCCATGCGTGCTCCGAACTTTCAAACGTATCATTTTTTCGATTCGGGTTTCTCTACAAACCGCGCGGCATTTTTCATCTCAACCGCATGTCTTGGATTGACTTACTCGACGGCGCTATGCTACCCATACCGTCCCTAGGCGGGTTCCGACAGCTGGATGCCCTCAAAACCTCAGCGGATTGAAGTCGTTCTGGAAACGCTAATCGAGAGCATTGCTCTTGCCGAAGAAGTAGGTGTGCGTGTCGCTGCCGTGGCCGGATTTGGCGAAGACGATCAATACAAGATCGGCCTGGCCGTGCACGAAGGCGTCATGAACGCCTTTCAATACGGCAACAAACAGCGCCGCGAGAGAAAAATTCACGTGACCTTCGAGCTGCATGAAGAAAAGCTGGTCATCCATGTGGTCGACCAGGGCGCGGGGTTTCGCATTGAGGATGTGCCCGACCCCCGGGAAGATGAGAATGTCCTCGGCGATTCCGGCCGCGGCGTGCTCTTGATGAAGGCATTCATGGATGAGGTCGATGTTCTCAGCAGCGCGGCTGGGGGCGCCGAACTCGTCATGGCCAAGCGCCACAAGCGCTGAGCTACCGGCCGATCGGCAAGCCCTGGGCTCCGTGTTTCACTGCGGTTCTAAAACTATGGCCGGGAAGGGCCTGTAATGAGCTTTAAAGCAACCAGCCGCGAAATCGGAGACGTCACGGTGATCGACATGGACGGACGCATCACGCTGGGCGAAGGCAGCGCTCTCTTGCGCGACATGATTCGAAGGAACCTCGCCAGCGGTCGCAAGAAAATCGTGTTGAATCTGGGCGGAATCACCTACATCGATAGCACCGGGCTCGGCGAGCTAGTGAGCGGATACCGTTTGATAAAAAGCGAGGGAGGGGAAATAAAGCTTCTGAATCTGAATAAGAAAGTTACCGACCTCCTGCAAATCACCCGGTTATATACGGTTTTTGACATTCACAACCAGGAAACGCAGGCCGTAGCGAGTTTTCAGCCTTAGACAGCGGTTTCCTTGCAACCAGACGAAATAACCCCCGCGCGGCCCGTTCCCTAACTCCCATTTTAAGCCATTCCCAATTGGGGAATTCTCTAGACAGCCGCCGAATTTTGTTGTATTGATGGCCCGCTTTTGTGGGATCTGTAATTCCGTAGGTGTTCGAAGGCCCGCTACGGTCCAACACCTCGTTGGCAAGCCAGGACGAACGAGGAAGGGTCACCGGTAACGGCGGACATATCTCTATCACCGACTGGCGTTACGCCCGGCAAACAGCGACCGCTCAAGATAGAGGAGCTACTAAGTTGAGCAGAGAACAAGGTGTAGTGAAGTGGTTTAACGCATCAAAAGGCTACGGTTTCATTCAACGCCAGTCGGGCGAAGACGTGTTCGTTCACTTCTCCGCCATTCAAATGGACGGATACAAGACACTGAACGAAGGCCAGATGGTCGAGTTCGAGGTCAAGCAGGGACCCAAAGGCTATCAGGCTGAAAACGTCACCGCTGCTTCCTAATCGGGTACACGTGTTCTGAGGGCCTTGCCCGGCGGATCCGGGCAGGGCCCTTTCGCTTTTCCGGCCGAACGGGCCGGCCCAATCAATTTCGTGCTAATATCCAATCTTCAATCGGAACTGGAGGGATGACTCTGTGGCGCAGCATATCTTGCGCAAGGATCTGAAGAAGGACGAGATCCGGGAGAAATTAGTCTCGGGAGTCGAATCGGTCGCTTCGCATCAACAGGCTTTATGGATGGTGGTGACGGCCGCGCTGATCGTGGCGCTGGCGGTGTTTGGCTGGAACAGCTACGCGCGCCGGCAAACGGCGAAGGCCTCCGCGGCGCTGGACGATGCCCTGAAAATTTACCAGGCCCGGATTCGCGTCGGCGGCGAACCGGTTGACCCAGCAGAAATTACCTACCTCGACGAAAAAAATAAATTTACCGACGCCGACAAGAAATTTCTCGCAGTCGCCGGCCAATACGGGCGCACGAAACCCGGACAAATGGCGCGGTACTACGCGGCCCTCTCGGAAGTCCAACTGAAGCAGTATGCCAACGCGGAGAAAAATCTTGACCAGGTCGTTTCCGGTGGCGACGAAAATTTGGCCAGCCTCGCCAAATTCCAATTGGCCGGAGTCTACCAGCAGGAAAACAAGGGTTCGCAGGCCGTGGCCCTGTATAAGCAATTGGCGGATAAGCCCAGCGTATTTGTGCCCAAGCCCATGGCCATGCTAGCCCTCGCCGATTATTACCGCAAGTCCGATCCCGCGCAGGCGACCAAGCTCTACAACCAGGTCAAGCAGGAATTCCCTGACGCAGCCGAAGAAGCCGACCAGGGCTTAGAGTTGCTCAACGCAAAAACCTAAAGTTCTATGCGACCGCACCCTCTCACAGGGGAGCCGGTGGCGACACCGATGCGCCTGCTACCGTTGCGCATTAATTCCTTCATTGCGTTAGTCCTACACATTGTTACACCAGATTCCCCTAGTGTGAAAAGTCCTTAGGTCCTATTTGCTCGCGTCATGCGATGGCTGCTTACCGAACATGACGCTGACAGCTTCCAACTTGTCGGAGCCGTTCCGTTTGGTTTCAACCATTACGCGGTCGCCTACCTTCAAGTCCTTTAGAGACGCGTCCGCGCCGCTCTTCAGAAATTTAGTTGAGGGTAGAAGTGCGATGATGATAGTTTTTGGGTCTTGCGCGGCAGTTTCGACCGTGACCGAATTTGACGAAATAGTCTTCACCGTACCCATTACGTGTTCCATCCCGTTGTGTGCGAGTGTCAAGACGGCCAAAAGGGACGCGCACGTCATAAGCATTGCAATTCGGATATTCATTTTCTTCTCCTTAATGATTTAGATTTTGTCTCTTTTTCGGTGAATCCTCGTCGTTCAGAAACTCTTCTTCTTGAAGTTTCTCTTCACGGTCGATTTCGCTCGTCGGGTTGAAGCGTTCCATGTCCTTCTGTTCTTGCGGCGTGAGTTGCGGCAGATGACGAATGAATAGCGCGAGCTTCCAACTATAAGGATCGCGGTCCGCCTCACCCCAAGCGGGCATTCCCGTCAAGCGAACTCCGCTATGGATGATGTAGTAGATCTCGCCTTCCGTGAGGTTTTGAGTTTGAGGTAAACGCATATCGGGCGCTTTGGGATAGAGATTTTGGCCAATTTCGGTTTTTCCGCTTCCGTCGTTGGCGTGGCATATGGCGCAATGATCGGCGAAATGCTCCCGGGCTTGTTTGAGGATATCGGGAGTAGCTTGAAAAGGATTCGCAGCCCTTCTTGCGGCTGCAGGAATTGAGAGTCTGCGAACCGCTCTCGCGGTATATGCCTCCACGGCTGACGGATTGTCACGCGCGCTGAAGCCTCGGCGTACTAGCTTTATTCCAAATCCGGCCGTGCCGATCACGATGGCTAGCAGAATCAACGACGCCTTTGTCAGGATTTTCATGATTATCTTTCTTGCCCTGAAAACGGGCGGAAACGCAGGAACAAGGCCACCCCTGCGGGGTGCGAGCCGTACACAGGTTTTAGATTTTGGCCCACACCATAGACCGTTACTTGCGCGCCGAGGGCCGTGGCAACGTGCGGAATCACGTCGATATCGCGATCGTAGCCGAGCGTGTAGGCCTGGACTCGTCCAATCGGCTGCTCCAGGAAATTCGGCGGGAGCGGATTCTCGCCGAGGAGCAGCTCGTTCGAGCGTTCTGCATTTTCGATCCGCGTCCAGGCATGGTTGCTTGTCAGAAAGCGCAGTGTCGATTCGAGTGTATAGCTGTTGAATTTGGAATTGTCTTCAAGTGACCTCGTGCGTCCCCAAATCAGCGAACTGGCCCAATTGCCCATGTGGAGTGGGCGGTTATACATGACCGACGCCGTCATGCGCTCCTGGTTTTCATTGGGAAAGAGAGCCTCAGGACTCGCGATGCGGCCGTACGAATACTGCCCGCTCCAATTTTTTCCCGGCTGGATCGTCAGTCGGGCGGACCACGAATCGATTTTACCCTGGCTGATATTCCAGCGATTTTCATTTGGTTCGCGTCCATGAAAGCCGGAGGCCTCAATTCGCGCGATGCGATACGTCGCGTCCACCGTGATCACGTCCACGGCGATGTGCGTCGAGTCTTCCTGATGATGTCCGAGCGCGGCCAGAGGATCTTCCGACGCGGACGCGCGGTGCGGGTAAGCGATCGGCCCGATGGCCGGGTCGCCAACGGGAGCGGCGTAAAAGGAAAGCAACCCATTTTTTCCTAGTTTCAAATCGTACAGCGCAGCGATCTCCATGAAGAAATTGTGCGGATGCTGTCCGTCCGCGATTGGTTTTCCAAAAGCCGTTTCGCCTAGCTGAAAGAGGAGCGGGTACTGGCGCCCTGTGATGGTCGCGGGCTCGAGGCTCAACATCGCGCGCGCCGAAAACACGCCCGGCCCGAGCGAATGCCGCGCCATGCCCATGAACCAGTTCGTCGAGAAAAATTTGTTTCCGCCGCGCGGGCTCGATTGCTGCTCGTCCAGCACGAATGCATTCGCGTGGAACATCAACGTCCATTTGCCTTTCATCGTCATTAGCATTGGAACCGGAGTGGAATCGGGCTCGGCGCTTGTGCCCGATCCCGCGTGGCGAAGGATTTCCTGCGGGAATGTTTCCGGATGCATCGTCATCATTTCAGTTCCATCCATCTTCATTCCATGCATTTGCATGCCGTCCATTCCGGGCATGCCCTGCATATCATCGTCTTTCTTGCCGTTTTGCTGTGCTCCGGCCAGCGCCGGAATTGCCAGAAGCAATGCCCCTATTGCGATCCACTGCCGCATAAACAATTTCTCCCTGGGAGTTTCCTGTTGCATCGATATGGTTGGTTTCTCCGTGCCCTCTGTGCACTCTGTGTTAAAAGTTTTTGCCTTTCCAGAAAAAGGCGTTCAACACAGAGGACACGGAGATCACAGAGAAATGTTGAGAGAAGGGGATCGGGTGGGATTCTAAATGCGCAGACTTAGGAGGAACGAGCTTCCATCAAGGGGACGATAATGTGAAATGTCATCACGCGCATCATGAAAATAGGACGGAGCAATTACGGCGCGCGGAGTTTCCGCAGACGCCAGGATTGAATGGAGCTGTGGGGCAACAGATCGGCTGGCTTTTACCGAGACGGTGGAGTCGTTATCACAAGCCTGGCGTTCGCACGGCCCCATCTCGCCAATCGATGGATGACCTGCAGTTGTCCGCGAAACTGCAGAAACCGTTTGTTGGTCTGGGCTATCGCCGATCTCTGGCATCGTCATTCCGGCCATGCTCATGCCATTCATGTTCATGCCGTCAGGCGCCGAGTCTTGAGCCGCGGTTCGCTCCGCATGGCAATCCGAGCTCATCGCAGCGAACGCGCAGGAGAGATCGCACGCGCCGGCCAATGTGGACACCGACAGCAGCAGCACCACGATCGCGCCAGCGAATATGCGCCTGATCATCATTCTATTGTTGATGCTACGACAGATCGATTCGTTGTTTCAACGACGAAAGAATAGGGACATCGGGATGTTGAGTTGAACAAAAATGCCTACAACACGAATGTCTTACTTAACGTTGTTGTTCTCCGTGCAAACGTACTCCTGAATCCGCCAGTCGGGCTTCAGCTTGAAGGTTCTCTGCGCGGTCCATGGTTTTGTGTATGCCTTCGGATCGTCGATGGTGTACTCGTCCACCAAAGTGTCGTGGTCCACGCGGCGCAAGTGTTCGGTGACGTGCATGGCGTCGGAGTGTGGAAGGCCCATCGGGTCCAGCCAGGTCTTATCATTAAACCCGATGGTGTCAATGACCAGCGTGCCCGCTTCAAATTTGCCGATCGCGTTGCCCATATAAGTGGGCTCGAGATCCTTCGGGTGTCCCCGCCCGTCCGTAAAAATTTGCCGGATCAAGGATTGGTACTCGAAAATCATGATCACTCTGTCGCGCGCCTGCACGATCTCCCACGGAAACGGTTGGAACATGGTCCGCGGTATGCCCGGAGGTATGCATCGCTCGGTGGGGTCCGGCCCCGAATCGGGTCCACGGTGCTCGTTTTGAAAAGTGCGTTCCTTGAACAATGCCTCCGCCCAGGGCTGGAAGGGAGGGTCCTCATGCGGCAGGATATTTCTGCGATATTCGTCGATGAACCAAACGCCCGAAAAGTCCGGGGCAGCCGAGACACCGCGCGTTCTTGCGGGTCCCGGATGCGGCGCGGTCTGAGCGAAAATAATGAGCGGCAAGGCGAGCGCCGCCACAGAAATTGAAAAAATGGAATAATTCCGCACCCTGGACCCCGCTCCCAATTTACAAGGCAATATTAATTATTTGAATCCCTGCCCGTCGAACTTCTGGCCGTTCGCCAATGTGAGGCTGATCAGCCGCATGACCTTTGATCCGTTCTTGGCGGGAGCGCCGTTCACCTGCAGCGGATCTCCCGTCTTGATCATTTCTTTCTTCCAACCCACACGGAACAGCATGTTGGGGCTGTTGCCTTCGACCCGCCATTCCTCCACGTTTCCATTGTCGTCCTTCACATCCAGGAAAATGAAGACGTGAGGATTGGTCCATTCCACATTACTGACGGCGCCCTTCATGTTGACCGGATGCTCCATGTCATACGCCGCGCTCGAATGGTGCGCGAAAAGCGGCCGCGAAACCGCGAACGCGCTGACCAAGAAGATAAACGCCAGGACTAGTCTATTTTTCATGACAACGCCTTGCGATTCAATGATCGAAGCTCCCTGATTAAAAATATTCTGCCGGAAGTTTACTATACACCTCCCGTCCCGAAAATTCGCGTGTAGGACAGCCACTCTTGGCTGTCCCTGAAGACGCATCGGCGCAAGCCGGTGCATCCACTTACGAATTCCACTCCAGCGCATATGAATTCAAGGCTCAGTCGTGCCGCGCAATCGCGCGCCGCTTTTTCAGGGACAGCCAACAGTGGCTGTCCGACAACACCCTGCATCCACCATGCCGCTCCCCCAACGCCAAATTCATTGTGTCCGGGGCAGGAGAATCGTACGATGCACCAGACCATGGTCAGAACCGGAAACTCCCTGCGCGGATGTCGATCCGTTTGGATCCGAGCGGTCCGCGTAAAAGCCGAAGAGGAGGTTCATTATGGATGTGAAGCGGAATCTGGCGCGCAGTCCACTTGCTGATCTTGACCTGGCAAGGGCAGCCCGCCATAAATTATTGTGCCTCAGCGCAGTGATCATCTTGGCCGCGGTGGTGGCGTTGCTGATTGCCGGATCACGCCGTACCGCCGCGGCCCCGCCTCTTCCGGCCAACACAGTGGAAGTGCCGAAGTTCGTGGTCGATCCATCCTGGCCGCACATCCCGAATGGGTGGACGCTCGGCCAGGTGTCCAGCGCCGCGAGCGACGCCGATGGCAACATCTGGATCTTTCATCGCGCGCGCACCGTGAAGCCCGGCGTGAAAACGGGCCCGCCGGTGATGGAGTTCGATCCAGCGGGCAACTATATTCAGGGCTGGGGCGGGCAGTCTGGCGAGGGTTACACCTGGCCCTCGACCGAGCACGGAATTACAGTGGACTACAAAGGGAATGTTTGGATCAGCGGCAACGGGAATGACGACCAGATCCTGAAGTTCACGAAAGACGGCAAATTCATCATGCAGATCGGCCATGCCGCGCAAAAGAAGTCTAACGCGGACACCACCAGTCTGTGGAGGCCTGCCGACGTCTACGTCTATCCCAAGACCAATGAAATTTTTGTGGCCGACGGCTACGGCAACAAACGCGTCATCGTGTTCGACGCGGACACCGGCGCGTACAAGCGCATGTGGGGCGCGTTCGGCAACACGCCGATGGACGATCCTCCGCGCCCCCCGGCTTTGACGGGCGAGGCCGCAAAGGCCGCGGCGGCTGAAGAGGAAGCCACGCGCACTCTGGCCACGGGGTTCGATCCCAAAGATCCCGGGCCGTCGCAATTCGTGCCGCCCGTGCACGGCGTCAAAGTCTCGAACGACGGGCTGGTGTACGTCGCCGACCGCGGCGGCAAGCGCGTGCAGGTGTTCACGACCGAGGGCAAATACATAACGCAGGTATGGATCGACCGCTGGTGCCTTGTCGCCGGAGCCGGCTGCAATAACGGAAACACCGCCGCCAGCGTGGCCTTCTCGGCCGATCCGGGGCAGCGCTTCCTGTACGTCGCCAGCCGCAGCCCCGCGCGCATCTGGGTGTTCGACCGCAAGACGTTGCAGGCCCTGGATTCGTTCGGGCGGCCCGGCATAGCGCCCGGAGAGTTCGACGTACTTCATCATATGACAACTGACAATAAAGGTAATCTATACAGCTCGGAAGTGGAGGACGGCAGGCGAGTGCAGAAGTTCGCGTTCAAAGGGCTCGTTTCCATGCCCATGCCGGCGATGAAATCGAATTAATTGCGCCTAATTACGCGGCTGATTCGCGCGGGAGCTATCCTGATCAGGCGGATGTTGCGGCGAGTGGGGCGGGCATCAGAGTTCGTGCGGCAACTTCTAAATCTTTGTAGGGCACGGCTTCAAGCCGTGCCGTAAAGTACGCGAAATCAAAGTGGTTTCAGCCGCTGGCCTGTTCAAAATCGAGTTGCCATACAGATTCTTTAGCCTGTGGGGGTTCGTCTTAGCATGTACCACAACCCGCAGGCTGAAGCCCGCGCCACTTAACCCCCTGAATGCCAGGCGCCTCAATAGTGTCGTAAGTAGGACTGATCTGACAATCTTCGGTACCAATAGGTGACAGTTATTGGCATCTGGCCCGTTTTGACACTTAAGATCCTCGTCGCAGGACATCAAGGGGAACCAAAAAGCATATCTAAGTCCCATATTTACTTGGCTTTACTTGATCTGTGCTGGACGCGTTACCTGGCCTTCCGCGGATGGCCCGCTGTTTGCCTCTTATCCTCTGGGGACTGGCCTAGGCATGGCGACCAAGACGGCCGCTTTAGCCGGGGGAGTCGGGAGGACTGGCAAATGCTGCGCAAGCTACTCATCACGGGATTCGCATTTCTAACAACCATACCCGCATTCGCCCACACCACGAAATTTGACGCTGGCCAGGCCGCCACGGCGCCGCCCAAGCCAGTCGCCCTGCGCCTCATGAGCGACGAGCAGTTCGCCACATTTCTGGGGCGCCTGGATTCGGAGCTGCATCGTTCCGAGTTGCAGCTGAAAAAGATGGACGTGAAATCCGTGAGTCTCGATCTTCAGGAGAAGCAGGAATTGGGAAGAAGCTACGGGCGGTGTTTGCAATCGCTCGAAAGTACCCGCGAAGAAATCCAAAAGCTCTTGCAGAAACAGACGCTCAAGCTCGACCTGTTTCTGTTGATTGATTTGAATGAGCTGGCTCGAGACCTGGATGCGCTGGACGAGGGTCTGATGAGTCCTATGGCAGTCAGCGGAACGAGCGGCGCCCAGAAGTCCATGAGCTATGCCAGACAAGTTCTGGGCATTGATGGCGCGCTGGCTACGGACATTTCCACATTTCAGCACCACTTCATCGCGTTCACCGGAATTGTCGACGCGACCCTCGAGCAGCCCGAGCCGGATGGGTCTCAACCGCAATCCCAGAAGTAACGCCAGGCCCAATTTCCTCATTTGAATGAAACCGGCCGGCCTCAAATACCCGCAATCATTTGGCGCCGCCCACGCCGTGGCATAGAATCGAGCCATGGCCTTGGCCTCCTATGCGATGGATGCGGGGAAATCGCGCGGCCGGCGTTATCCCGAGCCGCCTCACCCCTACCGCAATGACTACGCGCGTGACCGCGATCGCGTGATTCATTCGCGCGCGTTCCGCCGCCTCGAAGCAAAAACGCAAGTCTTCACCACGCGCTATTCCGATCATTTCCGCAACCGCCTCACGCACACGATGGAAGTGGCGCAGATAGCACGCACCGTCGCCGGCGCGCTGGCACTCAACGCCGATCTCGCCGAAGCATTGGCTCTCGCCCACGACATCGGGCACCCGCCCTTCGGGCACGCCGGAGAACGCAAGCTCGATGAGCTGCTGCGCCCCCATGGGGACATCTTCGATCACAATTTGCAGGCGCTGCGAATCGTCGAGCAATTCGAGCAGCGCTATCTGGATTTTCCCGGCCTGAATCTGACGTTTGAAGTCCGTGAAGGCATCGTCAAACATTCGCGCGATTACGATGCGGCGCAATTTCCGGCGCTCTCGGAATATCTGCTCGACCAGCGCCCGCCGCTCGAAGCCCAGCTGATCGATTTCGTCGACGAGATCGCCTACAACACCGCGGACCTCGATGACGGCTACGAAGCGCACGTGCTGGACATTGGAATGATCTGCGCGGAGGTGCCGCTGTTCGCCCGATTTTATGAAGAAGTCGAACGCAGCCACCCGCAGGGCCTCGAGAAACTGAAATTCAACGAGGCCGCCAAGCGCGTGCTCGACTACCTGGCGACCGGCTTGATCGAGAACACGCGATCCGCGGTCACGGCGTCGGGAGTACGAAGCGTCGAGGACGTACGGCACGCCCCGAGGCGCCTGGCGGGGTTCAGCGCGTCCCTGGCCTCGGAAAACGCTGTGCTCAAGAAATTCCTGCTGGCGCGTCTTTACGACCATCCCACAATTGTGCTCGATCGCGAACGTTCGGTGGAAGCGCTGGCCCAACTTTTCGATTTTTACGTCTCGCATCCCGGTGCAATGCCCAAAGCTTACGCCGAGCTGGCGCAACGCGCTCCCAAGCATCGAGTCGTGTGCGACTACATCGCCGGGATGACAGACCACTATTTACTCCGCCTGCATGCGGAGTTGCTCGGAACAAAGTCGGCGCGCACCGCGTAGGATGGGCTTCAGCCTGTCGCATTCAGGGTAGGAACGGTGACAGAAACCAGACAGGCTGAAGCCCGTCCCACTCGTGCCTGTTTCGAATCACGCGCAGCGATGTGCACAGTGCCTTCCTTGACTTCACTCGGGCGGGACATATAATGGACTTTGCAGCAATGACAAGGGAGCCCCGCGTAAGCGGCGGAAATCGATGTTCCTAGACGTCAATGAGCTGGCAGTTCGCAAGATACGCATCCGCAAAAGCTATGCCCCGGGGACGGTTGACTACCGCACCGGCGACTTCCGGCAAGCGGAGCCTCTTGAGGTGCGCGCCACAGCCGAATTGGTAGAAGGGCAGATCCGCGTCACAGGAGAGCTGCATACCCGCCTGGAAATGGTGTGCGCGCGCTGCCTGGAGCCCGTTAATGAGGATATTGCCCGCGAATTTGACCTCTTCTACAAGCCTTTGACTTCCATAACCAAGGAAGAAGAGGAGCGCCTGAAGCTCGACGATACCGAAATTGCGTTTTTTGAGGGCCAGGGAATGTTCCTGGCCGATGTTTTGGCCGAGCAAGTTCTCCTGGCTTTGCCGATGAAAGCGATCTGCCGGAGCGATTGCCGCGGGCTGTGTCCCCAGTGTGGAGTGAATTTGAATAACGAGGAATGCCGCTGTGAAAGTCACGCAGCCGATCCACGTATGGCGCCTCTGGCGCGTCTGAAACAGGACTGGTTCAAAAAGCAATAGGTTTCCCAGGCGAAACACCATAGAATGCCTCATGCAATTTGGGGCCACGAGAAGGAGTTTGTATGCCCAATCCAAAACGGCGTCATTCCCATGCGCGCAAGAACAATCGACGCGCTCATGATTATCTGAAGGCTCCGGCCCTTGCCAAATGCCCCAACTGTCATGAAATGAAACAGCCTCACCAGG
Source organism: uncultured Acidobacteriota bacterium (assembly GCA_963813185.1). Classification (GTDB taxonomy): domain Bacteria; phylum Acidobacteriota; class Terriglobia; order Acidiferrales; family UBA7541; genus Palsa-360. The sequence goes on along the minus strand of CAWEYA010000008.1, from coordinate 524,480 downwards.
CTTGTCCGCAATGTGGCTATTATAAAGGCCGGGAAGTCGTGGACACCGGGGCCTGACGCCCGGTCGTGCACGTCCTTTGTGCGGCTCCCCTACCGGAGTTTGAATGATCACCATAGCCGTAGATGCAATGGGTGGAGACCATGCCCCGCGTCCTGAGGTCGAGGGCGCAGTGCATGCGGCGCGGGATTTGGGTGTTCGAATTCTCCTGGTGGGCCTGGTGCCGGAGTTGAAGAAGGAGCTGGCGAAGCACACTCATCGTGGGTTGCCGATCGAAATCGTTCCGGCAACGGAGGTTATCACCATGGATGACTCGCCCACGCAAGCTTTTCGGAAAAAGAAGGACAGTTCGGCGCACGTCGCAACCAAGCTGGTGCGCGGCGGCCAGGCCGATGCCCTAGTCAGCGCGGGGAATACGGGCGCCGTGATGGCCGTGGCGCGATTTGGGCTTGGCACGCTGTCTTCGGTGGACCGGGTGGCGCTGGCTGCGCCCTTTCCGACCTCACGCGGGGGAACGGCAGTTTTGCTCGACGTAGGCGCCAATGTGGATTCCAAGCCCGCGCACCTGGTGCAATTCGCCGTGATGGGGGAGATTTACTACCGGGCGATTTTCGGAACGCGCCGGCCGAAAGTGGCCCTGCTATCGATCGGCGAGGAAGAATCGAAGGGCAACGAGTTGACTCGCGAGGCGTTCAGCCGTTTGAAGCTGTCCACGTTGAATTTTATGGGAAACGTCGAGGGGCGCGACATTTTCAACGGCTCCGTGGACGTCATCGTTTGTGACGGGTTCATCGGAAATATCGCTTTGAAGATCAGCGAGGGCGTCGCGCAGCATATTGCGGCGATGCTGAAGGAAGCGTTGCAGAGCACCATAACCTCTCAAGTCGGGTACGTGCTCTCTCGCAAGGCCTATAAGAGCTTTCGAAAGAAGATCGATTACTCGGAGTACGGTGGCGCTCCTTTGCTGGGGGTGAAGGGCGTGACCGTGATCGGACATGGGAGTTCGAATTCCCTGGCGATCAAGAATGCCATCCGGGTGGCGACGGAACTGGTGCGCGGCGGGGTCAACGAAAGAATCGAGCATGAACTTGCCACGATTCCTGTCCCTGTGGAAGCATAAGCGACGAAACGGCGGTTCATTCAATGGGAAAATTAGCATTTTTGTTTCCGGGGCAAGGCTCACAATACCCGGGCATGGGCAGGGAACTAGCCGGTAACCATCCGGCAGCCCGGAGTGTGTTTGACGAAGCAGACCGAGCCTTGGGATTCTCGGTCTCCGAACTGTGCTTCAGCGGCAGCGAAGATGCTCTCAAGCTGACGGCGAACACGCAGCCCGCGATTTTGACCGCCTCCGTGGCCACTTACCGCGTGCTTGCCGAGAATGGAGTGCAGCCGGCCTTTGTGGCGGGACACAGCCTGGGCGAAATCTCCGCGTTGGTGGCGGCCGGCGGGCTGGACTTCTCGGACGCGGTGCGCCTCGTCCGGCATCGCGGGGAATACATGCAATCGGCGGTGCCCGAGGGCGTGGGCGCGATGGCGGCGATTTTAGGATTGGCTCCCGCTCAGGTCGCGGGAATCTGCCGGCAGGCGGCCGATGGACAGGTCGTGGCTCCTGCAAATCTGAATTCCCCCGAGCAGACCGTAATTTCCGGCCATGCCGAGGCCGTCAAGCGCGCCGTGGAACTCGCATCGGCGGGCGGCGCCAAGCGCGCCGTGATGCTGCCCGTTTCCGCTCCGTTTCACAGCTCGCTGATGCAGCCGGCGGCGGTGCGACTCGAGGCCGATCTGCGGGCCACCGCGTTCCACAAGTTACGCGTACCCCTGGTGAACAATGCCGACGCCGAGCTCACCAGCAGCGGCGATGAGGCGCGCGAAGGGCTAATCCGCCAGGTCACTTTGCCGGTTCGCTGGGAAGAATCCGTGCGCGAGTTGATCGACCAGGGCGTCAACACCTTTGTCGAGGTGGGGCCCGGGCGCGTCCTCACCGGGCTATTGCGGCAGATTGACCGCTCGATACACGTGTTCAACGTGGAGGATGAAAAATCCCTGCGGTCGACCCTGGAGAGGCTCACGCAGGCGCAGACCGAATCCGCGGAAGCGTAGACGTGGGACAGGCTTCAGCCTGTCTTCTTTTTTTTCGGACTATTGCAAGATCAAAACCAGACAGGCTGAAGCCTGTCCTACACAAATCCCATGTTCAGCCTGAAAGATCGCGTAGCTCTGGTGACTGGCGCGTCGCAAGGAATCGGACGCGCCACGGCGATCGCCGTGGCGCAGGCCGGCGCGCGGGTCGCCGCCGCGGCGCGCAACGCCGAAAAATTGGCGGGCGTCGTCGCGGAAATCGTCGCAGCCGGCGGAGAAGCTCTGGCCGTAGCGATGGACGTGGCCGACGCCGAGCAGGTGAAGTCCGGCTTCCGCCAAGCCATCGAAAAATTCGGCCGGCTTGACATCCTGGTTAATAACGCTGGAATTACGCGCGACGGATTGGCCGTGCGCATGAAGGCCGAAGACTGGGACGCCGTGCTGCGCACGAACTTGACCGGCGCGCATCTCTGCGCGCAGCAAGCCATGACCGTCATGATGCGCGCCCGCTATGGCCGCATCATCAACGTAACCTCGGTGGTCGCGGAGACGGGCAATCCGGGGCAGGCCAATTACGTCGCCGCCAAGGCCGGCCTCATCGGTTTGACGCGCGCCCTGGCCCTGGAAATCGCTTCACGCAATATCACCGTGAACGCCGTCGCACCCGGCTTCGTCGTTTCTCCTATGACCGACCCGTTGCCGCAAAACGTAAAGGACGCTCTACTCGCGCGAATACCGCTCGGCCGCATGGGTTGCGACGCGGAAGTCGCCGCAGCCATCGTGTTTCTGGCCAGCGAAGAAGCGGGCTACATCACCGGCACGGTGCTGGATGTCAACGGCGGCCTGCGGATGGGATAGAAGACCTGCGGGGTCGTCACCCTGTAGTACAGATGGCGGCGCAAATCCATTCCGAAAAGAACTAACGAATGGGGGATTGAAAGCGCGACCCCTCTGCCGCATGGTCTTTGCGCATACGCCGGGCCGGAACTGAAACTTTCGGTCAAGCTCTCAAAATCTGGAGAATTCGATGAGAATCATTGCAACCGTTCTCCTCGCGGGCATCCTTGCTCCGGCCGCCCATGGCCAGACAGATTGGCCGGCGTATGGCTATGATCAGGCTGGCCGGCGTTATTCCCCACTCAAGCAGATTGATACCGGAAATGTATCGAAGCTCAGGAAAGCGTGGCAGTACGGTATTACCTCCGATGCCGCCGGCCCCAACTCCGCAACGCAAGGGCCGGCGGCAACTGAGGCCGTGCCCATCATGGTCGACGGCATGCTGTACACGCCAACCGTCAATCACGCCATCGTTGCGCTGGAACCGGAGAGCGGCGAGGAAATCTGGAAATACGATCTGAGCAAGGCGAACGCCACGCTTCGTGGCGTTACCTACTGGCAAGGGGATAAGGACAATCCGCCTACGATCTTCGCGGGGACGAGCGAAGGACGGCTGATCGCCCTTAACGCTAAGACTGGGAAACTTGTTCCGGGGTTCGGCAAGGAAGGCATCGTTGATTTAAGAACTGGCGTGACTGAGAAATTTCCCACCGCGCCTTATCACATGAGTTCTCCCGGAGTCATCTACCGCAACCTGATCATCACGGGAGCGCAGGGGAAGGAAGACGACCCCGACGGCCCTGCCATGGATGTACGCGCCTGGGATCTCCGGACTGGCAAGTTGGTTTGGACTTTCCACACCATCCCTCATCCGGGCGAAGCCGGGTATGAAACCTGGCCGAAGGACAATTGGATGACCGCCGGATCGCCTGCGAACTGGGGCGCCGCGACGGTTGATCCTGAACGTGGCCTGGTTTTTCTGCCTATCGGCCAGCCCGCGGCCCAATATTTTGGCGGCGCGCGCCCCGGGCAGAATTTATATTCTTCTTCCATTGTTGCCTTGGATGCCGACACCGGAAAGGTCCGCTGGTACTTTCAGTTAACGCATCACGACGTGTGGGACTATGACGCCGAGGCGGCCCCATCGCTGATGGACGTGATGCGCGACGGAAAGAAAATCCCGGCCGTCGTGGCGATCTCAAAACCCGGGCTTATGTTTTTCCTGGACCGTGAGACGGGTAAATCCATCTATCCATGGGAAGAGCGGCCCGTCCCGCAAAGTGATGTCCCCGGCGAGCAATCTTCGCCAACACAGCCGTTTCCGGTGAAACCTCCGCCGCTGGCACGCCAGGGGATGAAACCCGATGAGATCTTTACCGGTGAGCCCGAGCATGAGAAGTTTTGCCGTGATCTGGTTGCCCAGATCGGCGGCATTCACAGCGAAGGTGCCTATACCCCCTACAGCAGCAAAGAATTCAGAGTCATTTTCCCAGGCCAGCAGGGTGGGCCCAATTACGGCGGTGTTTCTGTGGATCCCAACCTGGGGTATGTGTTCGTAAACTCGCGCAACGTCGGAGGCATGGGCCGATTGGACAAGACCCCCGAAGGCGATCAAGTCCCATACCGCCGATTCAGCCCCCTCGGGAAAGGCTCATTCAACGCGCGCTTCTGGGACCCGGACACGGAGCTGCCCTGCCAGAAACCCCCGTGGGCCGAATTAATGGCTGTAAACGCAAACACGGGTGATATAGCCTGGCGCATCCCATTGGGCACCAGCGACGAGATGGAGGCCAAGGGAATCCATAACACAGGGGCCTTCGGGCAAGGCGGTTCCATCGCCACCGCCGGCGGGCTGGTGTTCATTGCCGGAACCATCGACAAGCGTATTCGCGGGTTTGAATCGCGGACCGGCAAGCTGCTATGGGAAGCGAAGCTTGACGCGGAAGGCCACACGAACCCGATGACCTATATGGGGCGCAATGGGAAGCAGTACGTGGTGATCGTGACCTCGGGCGTCAACGCGTTTGCTTTGCCGTGAAATCCTATGCACAATTATTCGACCGCCAGGGCGCAGGGGGCTGCCAACCAACTCATTGAGTATCTAACTTGAGCCCGCGCAGGCAGAGTTAGGTTGACCTAGGGCGGGACCGTACATAGAATGTCGGCTGCTCAAAATCAACACCCAAAGCAGTGAAGGAACCAGCCACACGAAGCCGGACAGAGCGATTATCGGAGGCAAAACAGAATGGCCAGTGTCGACGAACGAGTAAAACAAATCATCGTGGAACAGCTTGGAGTGGATGAAGCCGAGGTAACCGCCACCGCCTCCTTTGTGGACGATTTGGGCGCGGACTCCCTGGACACGGTGGAATTGGTGATGGCTTTTGAAGAGGCCTTTGGGATCGAGATTCCCGACGAAGACGCGGAAAAAATCGCCACCGTGAAGGACGCGGTCGACTACATCCAAAAGCACGGCAAGAAGTAATTCAGAGGCCGCTGCAAAACCACCAGGAGAGAGTTAATCAAGTGAGCCGCCGGGTTGTGGTAACGGGTGTAGGTCTTGTATGCGATCTGGGGATCGGCACCGATGAGGTCTGGAAGAATCTGCTGGCGGGCAAGAGCGGCATCCGCACGATCTCCCATTTCGATGCCGCCGCCTTCGATTGCACCATCGCCGGGGAAGTCCGCGACTTTGATCCTCTCCACTGGGCCGAGAAAAAAGAGCTCAAGAAAATCGCCCGGTTCATCCAGCTTGCGCTGGCTGCCACGGATTTCGCCATGCGCATGTCGGAATTGAAAATCACAGTGGAAATTGCGGAGTTGACCGGCGTGTACGTGGCCAGCGGAATCGGCGGATTCGACGTGATTGAACGCGAGCACTCCAAGCTTCTGCACGGCGGCCCGGGACGCATCTCACCGTTTTTCATTCCCGCGGCGATTATCAACTTGGCTTCGGGGCACATTTCCATCCGCTACGGCGCGAAGGGGCCGAATTCGGCAACCGCGACGGCCTGTTCCGCTTCCGCGCACGCGGTCGGAGATTCCTTCCGCATGATCCAGCACGGCGACGCGGAGGTCATGATTTGCGGCGGGTCCGAAGCGGCCATCACGCCGATGGGCGTGGGCGGATTCGCCGCGATGAAGGCGCTTTCGACGCGGAACGATCATCCGGAACGCGCCAGCCGGCCGTTTGACGCCGACCGCGACGGCTTCGTGATTGGCGAGGGCGCGGGAATTCTTATCCTGGAGTCGCTCGAATACGCCGAGCGGCGCGGCGCGCGAATTCTCGCCGAAATTGTGGGATACGGAATGTCGGGCGACGCCTACCACATCACCGCGCCAGAGGCGAACGGCGACGGCGCGTACCGCGTCATGCGCGCGGCCATACGCGACGCAAGGCTCGAGCCGCACCAAATCGATTACGTCAACGCCCACGGCACATCGACGCCACTCGGGGACGCCATCGAAACCAAGGCCATGAAGCGCGTCTTCGGCGAACATACCAAGAAAATTGCCGTCAGCTCGACCAAGTCCATGACCGGACATCTCCTCGGCGGCGCGGGCGGCCTGGAAGCCGGCATCAGCGTGCTGGCGCTTCGCGATCAGGTCCTGCCTCCCACCATCAATCAGGAGACGCCGGACCCGGAATGCGATCTGGACTACATCCCGAATCACATGCGCAAGGCGGCCGTCGCGCATGCGCTGTCGAATTCCTTCGGCTTTGGCGGCACCAACGCGGCGCTGCTGTTCAAGCGCTGGAGTTCTCATTAGTCCGCGCGCATGAAGTGCGTTCATGGCAACTGTCAAATTTTTCTAGGGCACGTCTTCAGAGGCTGCGGAAAAATGTAGTTTAATGTCATCCCGAGCGAAGCGAGGGATCTGCTTTTTCGCCAATCCCAAGAAAAAAGCAGATTCCTCGGGCAAACCGCGCGCTCGGAATGATATTTTTGGAATTTTTCCGCATCCTGATTCAGCCGTGCCGTAAAGTAGCACAGGGAATCTTGCCTGTGCGGGTTTTGTAGATCGTCGATCGTGCCATGGATGTCCGAAGGTTGAGAAAATCGCACAGGCAAGAGTGCCTGTGCTACGGCTAGGGGTCCGGATGAAGATTGTCGTCTGCATCAAGCAAGTGCCCGCCAAAGACGCCCCTCTTGCTATCACTGATGCAAGCTGGATCCGCGAAACCGATATCGGCTTCGAGATGAACGAGCCGGACAGCTATGCGCTCGAGGAAGCCCTGCGCCTGAAGGAAAAACACACCGGGGAAGTGATCGCCGTGTCCATGGGCCCGGAGCGCGTGAAGCAGACGATCAAGGAAGCCCTGGCCAAGGGCGCCGACCGCGGCGTGCACATCGCGGAGGACAAGGCGCACACGCTCGATCCCCTCGGCGCGGCCAAATCGCTGGCTGCGGCCATCGAGCGCGAAAAGCCGGACCTCGTGCTGACGGGCTTGCAGAGCGAAGATCAAGGCTTCGGGCAGACGGGCGTGCTTCTCGCTGAACTTCTTGGCCGGCCACACGCCACCATCATCATGCAGATTGACGCGCAGGGCGACGGCTTGCGCGTGAAGCGGGAACTCGAGGCCGGATGGTTCCAGTGGGTCGAGCTGCCCATGCCCGCCGTGCTGACAATTCAGTCCGGCATCAACAAAGTGCGCTACGCCACGCTCAAAGGCATCATGGCCGCAAAGAAAAAGGAAATCGCGACGATTGCGCGCGAATCGCTCGGAGTCACGCACCAGCCTACTCAGCATATCGAGCGCATCTACGTGCCGTCGAAAACCAAGAAGACCGAATTCCTAACCGGCACGCCGAAAGAGGCCGCCGCAAAGCTCATCGAAAAATTGAAGCACGAAGCGCGGGTGCTGTAGCCCGCGTCTTTAGACGCGGGGAATCTGGAATGACGTAACGGCACGAACCCCGCCTCTAAAGAGGCGGGCTACAACAACGACGGTCGCCGCGACCCACTGAGATCGCGGTTGCGATAAGTTTCAACAAGTGGTTGCCCATCATGAATATTCTCCTGATCACCGAACAGCGCGACGCGCAGTGGAACAAGACCAGCTTTGAAACGCTGGCCGCGGCGCAACAAATTGCCGCGGAAACGAAGAGCCGCCTCGCTGCCGTCGTGATCGGCAAAGGTGTCGCAGCGTTGACCGGCGAGCTTGCGGCAACCAAGCTCGATGAAGTCCTCCTCGTCGAGCACGACTTGCTCACGGCGTACACGCCCGACGGGTATGCCGCTGCGCTGCGGCAGACGATCGCGCAGGCCAAGCCAGATTTGGTGCTCTTGCCCCACACCTACCAGGTGCGCGATTTCGCGCCCAAGCTGGCCGCCTCGCTCGGCAAAGGCATGATCGGCGACTGCGTCGGCTACCGCCATGAAAACGGGAAGCTGATTTTTGTGCGCCAGATGTTTCAGGGCAAGACGGCGGCAGACGTGGTGTTCGAAGGCGCTGCGCCATGGTTTGCCACGTTCCAGGCGGGCGCGTTTCGCGCGGATCTGGTGGCGCAGGGTGCGTCGAAGGCGACCGTCACGCCCATTTCCGTGGATCTTAAATCGGAACAGATTCGAACGAAACCGCTCGAATTATTTCGCGAAGCAAAACAGGCCGTGGACCTTACGCAGGCGCCCATCCTGGTGGCCGTCGGGCGTGGCATCAAAGCTCCCGAAAACATTCCTCTCGCCGAAAAGCTCGCGAAACTCCTCGGGGGGGAACTGGCCGCGTCGCGTCCCATCTGCGATGAGGGCTGGCTGCCCATGGACCGCCAAATCGGCAGCTCGGGCCAGACCGTCGCGCCCAAGTTGTATCTTGCCATCGGAATCAGCGGAGCCATTCAGCATGTGGTGGGAATGAAGGGTTCGCGTACAATCGTAGCGATCAACAAGGACCAGAACGCGCCGATTTTCGAAGTCGCCGATTACGGGATCGTCGGAGATCTGTTCGAAATTGTCCCCGCTCTCAACGAAGCGCTCGAAAAGAAATAGCCGCCAATGAGTTGTCGGGACGTAGCTACTGGAGCCACACCGTGAAAAACAAAGTGAGTTGGTGGTTCTCGCTGATGGCACTTGTTGCTACGTCCTTTCTAGTCTTTGTCACCTTTCGGTTTTCACGTGAAGAATTGATGGTTGACCGATGCCTATCTGCTTATCACGGCAGTTTCAACTATTCGAGCATGACATGCGACCCCGTAACAAACCATCCTTACGTCTCCTACCAGGTGCGGCACCCACGTGATAAGTGGACCACTGCACTTGCACTTGTTTCTTTTGTGTCATTCTTGTCGGGCTATTTCTACACAAGAACTAACCAGAAAAAGATATGATTTCAAAACTGCCCACTGCCACTCACCGTGAAGGATAGATGTGGGTGGCCCGCTATGCTAGACTCATTCAAAAGCTGAGGCAAACTATGTCCTTTGAAGACTACAAAATTGTGCTCTACCGACAGGAAGACAGTTCCTGGGTGGCAGAAATCCCTGCCATTTCAGGATGTTACGCCCTGATGCCGACCAGGGAGCAAGCGCTCGAAGAGCTAAACGGCGTCTTCCAGATGATTTCCGAGGAGTACCGCGAGAAAGGGCTCTCGCTCCCTTCCGACACGACGGAAATAGTGCATGCCTAGCGCGACGGCGCGCGAATTTCAGAACGCCGCAAGAAAACTTGGTTTCTCTCGCACGCGCCAGACAGGAAGTCACGAGCGATGGAATCATTCTGACGGCCGGGCCGTAACAATTCCTCTTCATGGAGGCCGCGATATCGGACCTCCGCTGTTCTTCAAACTTCTTCGGCAACTCGGAATCTCAGCGGATGAGTTTCAGAAACTTCGCTGACCAAAACGTTCTCCTCAGCCCGAGCATCCACAGATCTCGCCACAAGAGCCTGCCCCACGAGAGGGTTCTTAAAGCCTTAGGGAACTGAGCTTTTCGACGCGGCGCAACTCGGGGAAATTCCACGCCCACAGCGCCGTGACGATCAGCGTTCCGACGCCGCCCATGATTACGGCCGGAACAGCGCCGAACCATTGCGCCGTGAGGCCCGACTCGAACTGGCCGATTTCGTTGGAAGCGCCGATGAAGATCATTTCCACGGCGCTCACGCGCCCGCGCATTTCATCCGGCGTGGCCAGCTGCACCAGCGTGGTGCGAACCACGACGCTGACCGTGTCCATGGACCCGACCAGCACCAGCGCCAGCATGGACAGAACCAAACTTCGGGAGACGCCAAAGAGTATCGTGAAGACCCCAAAGCCCGCGACGCACCAGAGCATGGTCACACCGGCGCGGCTGCGGAAGGGCCGGTGCGCGAGGAGCAGGGCCATACTGCCCGCGCCGATTGCGGGAGATGCGCGCAAGAGGCCCAGGCCCCAGGGTCCGGTTCGAAGGATTTCGCTGGCGAATACGGGCAAAAGCGCCACCGCGCCGCCGAGCAGCACAGCGAAAAGATCCAGCGAAATGGAACCCAAAATGATTTTCTTTTCCCGGATGTAGCGGAGCCCTGCCATCACCGAATTCAAGTTAATCGGTTGCCGGGGCCGCGGCTTGGCATGAAGTTTGATTTGAGCCATAAGGAAAACCGCTCCGGCCGAGGCCAGCATCGAGCCGGTATAGACCGCCGCGGGCCCTCTTGCGACGGCATAAATAAGGCCGCCGAGAGACGGGCCCAGAATCGTCCCGGCCTGGTTTACGGAGCTGTTCCAGGCGATGGCATTCTGCAGGTGTTCTTCGGGGATGATCATCGGCACGAGCGAACGGCTCGCCGGGTTATTGAACGACCGCACCACGCCCAGCAGAACCACGACGGCGTACATCGGCAATACCGTCCGCAGTCCGCTCAGCGCATAGAAGAGCAACAGCGCCGAGCACACGCCAAATCCCGCATAGCAGGCCATCAGCAATTTTCGCCGGTTGAACGCGTCCGCCGCGTGGCCCGTGACCAGAAACAGCAGGATGCCCGGCGAGAATTGGGCCAGACCGACCAGGCCCAAATCGAGTGGCCGCTTGGTGATTTCGTAAATTTGCCAGCCGACCGCGACCGACTGCATCTCCAGGCCGGCGACGATCAGAAAACGAGCCAGCTGGTAGAGGGAAAAGTCAGGATACGTGAAGGCTATGCGCCCCGCGTTAGAGGAGTTCCCGGATTCGGCCATCAGAGGGCTCTACTGTGCCATAAAACCCGGATTTGCACGAGGGGAGCGGGCCAGCTGATAATTTCTAGAGAACCGACCATGCGAACGAATGGAATTCGGCAAGTCTCGCAAAGTCACGCGCATTAGCTGTAATCACAGTTACTCCTACTCGGCCCGCACTGAGGGCGATCAATGCGTCATTGGTGAGGCGTCCCCGGCCAATCTGTTCGTAGCCATATTTTGCAGACAGGCGCGCCAGCACTTTCCCGGTATGAATCCAGTCGCCCAGATTTGGCACTAGAATTCGCCGGGCCCTGTCGAAATCTCGCTCCAGGCGATCCACTGCTGCGTGCTCCTTCAGACCCGCCCCAGCGTACAATTCTTCGAGGACGACGGAACTTAGCCATCCGGGAGCAGACGACTCTGGTTGCCGAAGCGCGACAAGAGCATTTCGCCCTCCTCGAAGAGCGGTGATATAAACAGACGAATCGAACAGAACAGGGCTCACTTAGTCCGTCGCCTTCCCATATACATCTTTGATCTCGATTCCGCTTCCGAGGAAGCGCTCATTGGCTTCCCAGGCCAATTGGTTTCGCCGATGCTCGGAAAGTACCAGATCGAGGGCACGCTCAATCGTCTCCGTCTCGGTATCGGTGCGCAGAAGTTTCTGTGCACGCGATATCTTGGTCGAGTCCAGTCGGAAATGTTTATGCCGAATTCGTGCTTTCGCCGATCGCACGGTAATCACCTCACAATCCTTATTGTAACACGTATGTACATAAATTTAACAAATATGAACATAGTTTCATTTCGGAAACACTCGCGCTAAAACTTGCGGCGGTGCGGGGCAATCGGGTACCGTCTAGGGTTGAAGATGGGCGCTAAACTTATGCTCGTCGGTCAGTCTAGGAGGGCGGATGAGGCGGATGGGGATGGCAGTTTTGGCGCTGGGGCTGTGGGCCTGCGGCGTGAGGGCGCAGCAGGCGCCCGCGAAGGCGCCGGCGGCGCCGCCGGCAAAGGCGCCTGCGGCGGCACCGGCGCAATCGACCGCGGGGCAAGCGCCGGCACAGGCTCCGGCGTTCAAGACACAAAAAGAGAAAGTCAGCTATGCGATCGGGATGGAAATGGGCAAGGGCGTGAAGGTCCAGGGGATCGAAGTGGATCCTGCCATCATGATGCAGGGCCTGAAGGATGCGCTCTCGGGCGGAAAGCCGCAGATGAGCGAGGAAGAACTGCGTCAAGTGATGACGGCGCTGCAGCAAGAGATTCGGCAAAAGCAAATGCAAGCCCAGCAGGCTGCCGCGACGGAAAACAAGACAAAAGGGGACGCGTTCCTGGCCGAAAATGCGAAGAAGGACGGCGTCGTCGCGCTTGCTGATGGTTTGCAATACAAAATTCTGACGGCAGGCCAAGGGAAGAAGCCGGCGGAAAGCGACACGGTCCTGTGCAACTACAAAGGGACATTTCTAGATGGGACCGAGTTTGACAGCTCGGCGAAAGCCGGGAAACCAGTGCCCTTTGAAGTGAAAAACGTAATCCCCGGTTTCAGGGAAGTCCTGCAACTCATGCCCGTGGGTTCCAAGTGGCAAGTCTTTGTTCCCTCGAATTTAGCCTATGGAGAGCGAGGAGCGGGCGGCGTCATCGGACCGAACGCCACGCTTATTTTTGAAGTGGAATTGGTCAGCATTCAAGAGACCCCGCCGGCTCCGCCAGCCAAGCCCATTCCGCCTGCCGGGGGCGCATCAAAGGAGTGAGCCGGCCTGCAATGCCTGCCGCATTTGTCTGCGAAGGATTGCGCACGCCCATCGGCCGCTACGGCGGCGCGCTGGCGCAGGTGCGCACGGATGATTTGGCGGCGATTCCTTTGAAGGCGTTGCGCGACGAGTTTCAAAAGAGCGACTGGGAATCGGTCGACGAAGTAATTTTCGGCTGCACGAACCAGGCGGGGGAAGACAATCGCAATGTGGCCCGCATGGCGTTGCTGCTCAGCGGCATTCCGTACACTGTGCCGGCGATGACGGTGAACAGGCTGTGCGGTTCGGGGATGGAAGCGGTCACCGTGGCGGCGCGCGCGATCGGCGCCGGTGAGATTTCGCTGGCTATTGCGGGTGGAGTGGAAAGCATGAGCCGCGCGCCGTTCGTGATGCCCAAGGCCGCGGCTGCCTTCTCGCGCACCGCGGAAATTTACGACACCACCATCGGTTGGCGCTTTCCGAATCCACGGATGGTGCAACTGTACGGGAACGCATCCATGCCGGAGACCGCGGAAAACGTCGCCGAAAAATACAAGGTCGACCGCGCGGCGCAGGATTGCTTTGCGCTGCGCTCGCATCTAAAAGCCGCTGCGGCGCAGAGGGCCGGAATTTTCGCCGAGGAAATTGTTCCGGTACTGACTCCCGGCCCAAAGGGTACGGTGAAGACTGTTTCCGAGGACGAACACATTCGCCCGGATACGACCATTGAAGCGCTGGCCAAATTGCCCACTCCCTTTCGGCAGAACGGGACCGTAACGGCCGGGAATTCTTCGGGCATCAATGACGGCGCCTGTGCCATGTTTGTGGCTTCGGAGGAAGCGGCCGCAAGCTTTGGCTTGAAGCCGATCGCGCGCTTTGTGGGAGCGGCGACCGCAGGCGTCGAGCCGGACTGCATGGGAATCGGGCCGATTTATGCGGTTCGAAAGCTGCTCAAGCGCTGGAAGATTTCGATGGAAGACGTCGGGGTGTTCGAATTGAACGAAGCGTTCGCGGCGCAGGCGCTGGCCGTTACGCGGGAATTGGGATTGCCGGATAACAGCGAAAAAGTGAATCCCAATGGGGGCGCGATCGCGCTCGGCCACCCGCTGGGAATGAGCGGCGCGAGATTAGTGTTAACCGCTGCGCGGCAGCTGCAACGCATCAAGGGGCGCTACGCCCTGGCGTCCATGTGCATCGGAGTGGGGCAGGGCATTGCGACCTTGCTCGAACGGGTGTGATGGAATTGCAGGACTGCGGCCGGCGGTTTTGTAGCGCCGGCGTACCGCCGGCATTTTTTCCAACCCTCGGAACGATCTAGCAGAGCCGGCGAGACGCCGGCGCTACAAAAGCTCGCGAGTGCATTTATTCTTTCTTCATTCGCGTAACGCACAACTCCAAATGCTTGTGCATTTCCTCGGCGGAGCCGTGGCCGATGCGGCCGTGGCCTGGGAGTACCCATTCGAATTGGCAGGCGAGCAGTTTTTCCATGGAGCGCGTTTGCTCGGCCCAGGAATACCAGCAGACGTCGCGGAAGGCCGTCAAGGTTTCGCGTTCGGGTGACCATGCGAGATGATCGCCTGTGAACAGCACTTTATCGCGATACAGAAAAACCTGGTGGCCGCGAGTGTGTCCGGGCGTGGGGATGAGCAGGAGATCATTGTCGATCTTCAGGGGAGCCGTTCCCGTAGTAACGCGCTCGATGCCGCGCGCGGCGGCGCCGTCCGCCTCATGCATGACGCGCGGGCAATGAAAATGAGCGGCAAATTTGACGTGATCGGCTATGTCGTCGCGATGCGAAAGGATCATGAGATTGACGCCGCCCATTTGCTCGATGCGTTTGGCGAGGGGATTGTTGAAGCGCGGGGAATCGACCAGAACGTTCCCGCCCTGCTCCTGCGGGCGCACGATCAAGTACGACCACGCGCCGAAGCTGGATTCCGATGTGAAGCCGCAAAAATAAACGTCATCCACGACGTGGGCAGGAAAAGCTTCGACGCCGGAGCGGGCGCTGCGGCGGGATACCGTCCCGATGGAAGCGGTCGGGCACGCCACCAGCGCCATCAGCGCGCGATGTAGTTCGCCGGGATTCCGCGGTTGGCGGTAGACGCTGGATTTGCCGCCGTGATCGCGAAAACTCGCCGGGGCAATCTGGCGGCACGCGTCGCAATCGATGCAGCTCGAGTCAACGAAGAATTCGCCTTCGACATTTTGCGGCAGCCGTTCGTCAATCTGCGCCATTGGTTATTGGATTCCCGGTGGCCCTGGAGGGTCACTTTATTATGGGGGTCAATCACCGATTTTGAAAACCGACAGGCTGAAGCCCGTCCTACCTGAAAATACCTTATAATCCATGCGCTCCGAAAGGCCCGGGGTTCCCGGCGAGGTGAGGCATTGGCGGCAAAAACGAATCGGGCAAAATCCAAGTCCCGAACGAAACCTATTCCCGCGAAGAAGCCGGTGGTCCGCCGGAAGAGGCTGAAGATTGCACTTGCGGGGTTCGGCACAGTGGGCCGGTCCGTCGCAAAATTGCTTTGCCAGGAAGCCAGCGGCACGTTTGAGCTGACGCATATTTTCAATCGCGAAGTGTCGCGGAAAAAAGTGGACTGGGTGCCCGCGAGCGTGCGCTGGACGGAAAGCATCAGCGAAGTGCTTTCCTCGGACATCGACATTTTTGTGGAGCTGGCCGGAGGAGTGAAGCCCGCGGGCGATTGGATTCGCAAGGCTCTGCGCGCGGGAAAGTCGGTGGTCACGGCGAATAAGCAATTGATCGCCGAGAGCGGGCCGGAACTTGTTGAAGTTGCGCGCGAGGCAGGCAGGCGCCTCGAATTTGGAGCGTCGGTTGCCGGGGGGATCCCGGCGATCATGGGGATTCAGGACGGCTTGGCCGGAGACCGCCTTTTCAAAATTGCGGGCGTGCTCAACGGCACCTGCAATTTTATCCTGACGAAAATGGAGGCGACGGGCGCGAGCTTTGAAGCGGCGCTGAAAGAGGCGCAGGAACTGGGCTACGCCGAAGCCGATCCGGCGAATGACGTCGAAGGATATGACGCGCGCGCCAAGCTGGTGATCCTGGCGCAAGCCGGCCTGCGCGTGCGATTGCTAAGCGAACAGATTCCGTGCTGGCCGATTTCCGCCGTCGAGGCTGTCGATTTTGCCTATGCGCGCGAATTGGGCTGCGCCATACGGCAGATTTCCCTGGCCAAAAAAGAAACGGAAGACGGGTTGAGCGTGCGCGCGTTTGTGAGGCCCGCACTGGTTCCCGCTTCGTCGCTCGTGGCGCACGTCGAGGGGAGCAAGAATCTGGTGATGGCTACCGGGCAATACGCGGGGCAAATGGTATTTTCGGGTTTCGGCGCGGGAGGAGATCCTACCGCGGTCGCCGTAGTTTCGGATTTGTATTCAATCGCGCGCAGCGGAGCAAGTCCATCCGGGAGCCTTCACGAAATTGAGACGCCGAAGGATGTGAGCGGAGAATTCACTGCGCCGTATTATCTGCGCTTCGTGGTGAAAGATCGGCCCGGGATTATCGCGGCGGTCGCCACCGTATTGTCGCGCTATGGGATCGGCATCGACGCGGTGTTGCAGCGGCCGGGATATCCGCACTCGGCGCTGCCGTTCATCATCACTCTGGAAACCGCTCGCAGCGCGATGCTGGGCTGCGCGCTGCAGGAAATCAACCGGCTCGATTTCCACGTGGAGCCCGTGCTTTGCATGCCTATCCTTGTGGATTGACAGTCATCACTGGACATACTGCCGGTGAATTATGTAGCACAGGCACTCCTGTGCGCGCTTTTTGCGATCCTAGCTAAATCCGCGGCGTACGTGCAGTTTACAAAACCGCACAGGCATGAGTGCCTGTGCTACCAAAATGGGGTAGAATGCGGCTACATTCCTTCGCCACGAGTCACAGGAGGAGCCATGAAATCAGCTTTCAAGTTCGCCGGTGTGCTGACCGCTGTTCTGTTTTTTGCCACGTTCGCCCAATCGGCGACCGTGACCGGTTCGGTGAAAAGTCCGGACGGGGCTCCTTTCCGGGGCGCGTTCGTGCAAGCGCAGAACACGGGCACGCGTGTCCTGGTCAGCGTGTTGACGGACAAGGATGGCCGCTACCGGATCGAGAATTTGCCCGCGGGCAAATATCAAGTGCAGGTGAAGGCCGTGGGCTATCGCGCCGAATCGCGCACCGACGTGAGTTTGACGGCGGAACAGAATGCTTCCTACGATTTTGCGCTGCAGAAGGGAATGGTGCGCTGGAGCGATCTCTCCCAATATCAGGGCGAGGTTCTGTTCCCCGAAGCCAAGGGGAAGGATTTGCTTGTGGGGAGATGTTTCGCTTGCCACGGGTTTCAATCGCGCATGGCGTCCGCGCGGCGCGATGAAGAGGGATGGCGGGACCGCGTCGCTTTCATGAAGGAATCGATGCACTTTTTCCTGGGCGGAGTTGGCAGCCCATTCAACGACCAGAATGCGGCGGACGTCGCTTCCTACATCAACTCGCTATTCGGCGAGGAATCTGTTTTGCCGAAGTCTCCGGCCGAAATGCCGAAATACAAGGAACTGGTACGGACTTTCGACGATGATGCGATGAAGATTGTCTACGTCGAGTACGAATTGCCTGGCCCGAATCGCATGCCGTGGAGCGCGTTTCCGGACAAAGACGGCAGCTACTGGATGCCGTATTACGGCGACGCCAACAAGATCGGCAGGCTCGATCCGAAAACGGGAGAAGTGCAGGAGTATCCCGTGCCGAACCACGGTACGGCCGCCATTCACTCCGCGGTACCCGCGCCGGACGGCAGCGTCTGGCTGACCGAGCAGGGCTCGAACAAGCTGGGCCATTGGGATCCCGCGACCCGAACGATCACCGAATATCAGGATGCGTATGTTCCAGGAAAAGAGGGAACTATTGCTGGCGGATCCAAGCACACGCTGCGGATTGATGCGCAGGGAAGAGTCTGGGCGACAGGCGGGCCGCTCACGGTTTTCGATCCGAAGACGCAAAAATTCACGCAAATCAAGGAAATCCCTTCCGCGTACGGCCTGGCGCTCGACAAGGATGGAAATTGCTGGTTTGCGGAATTCGTGCCCAACGGAAAGATCGGGAAGGTGGATGCGAAAACGCTACAGGTGACGAAGTGGCAGCCGCCCACGCCGGACGCGCGTCCTCGCCGCATTCAGATCGATAACGACGGGACGATCTGGTTTGCGGAATTTCAGGCGGGCAAGATTGGGCAATTTGATCCGAAGACGGAAACGTTCAAGGAATTTACGCTACCGGGGCCGGAGACTACTCCCTACGCGCTGGCGATCGACAAGAACCATACGCTGTGGTATTCGTCCGAGCATCTTGATGTGATCGGGAATCTCGACCCGAAGAGCGGCCGCGTGACCGAGTATCCGTTCCCGCAGGCGGAGAACACCATGCGGGAGTTCTATCTCGACGCGCAGGGGCGCATGTGGTTTGGCACGCCGGCCAACAACAAGGTGGGGTACTTTTATCTCGCGGGTGAGAAGCTGCGTGCGGGGGACTAGGACAAGGAGCACAGACTTCAGTCTGTGGGGTTCCACTTGATCTTGGCTCGCGCGGTCGGTCCGGGAAATTTGACGGAACCCCACAGACTGAAGTCTGTGCTACCGCGCACGCCTGACGGCCGCCCCGAATGCCTTCCAGATGCGCCAGTTTCCGGCGGGCTCCTCCAGCATGCGCTCCGGATGAAATTGCAGCCCAACTACAAAATTCTCTTTCGGGTCGTAGTAGCCTTCGATTAGTCCATCTTTCGCGTAAGCCATCGGCCGGAAACGCGGCGCGAGGTCGCGAATTCCCTGGTGATGATAGCTGTCCACGCGCAGGATACTCCTTTTGTACCACTTCTCTAGGGGGCTGCCGGCGACAATGGAAATCGGATGCCGGTAACTATCGTAGTGGGCAAAATCGATGTGTTTCAGGTGCGCTTTCTTTTCTTTCTGCACGTCGCCGTATAAGGTTCCCCCGCAGACAACGTTAAGCAGTTGCGAGCCGCGGCAAATGCCAAGAATGGGAAGATTTTTGCGTAAAGCGTAGCGGATCAGCTCGATTTCAATTTCGTCCTTCAATGGGTGCGTTTTTTCGAGGTGTCTGTAGTTTTCGCGAGTGGCCTTGAAATGTTTTGGCTCGATGTCTTCGCCCTCCACCAGAAGGAGACCTCGCATGTCCGCCATATAGCCGGGGAGGCAAGCGCGCGCGCCCTCCACTACCGGCACCATGACCGGCAGCGTTTTCAGGCGCACCATCAGCGCGAGATGATACTCACCCACGTAGTCGATGTACTTGTTCTTTCGGACTGTCCTTCGGGTGACGACGAGAACCGCGGGACGTTTCATCGGAGGAGCGTCTGGAGCGCGCCGACCAGCCTGGCGTCTTTTTCGCGCCCCTGCGAGGCGACGCGGATGTGGTACTGATCCATGCCGATCTTGTTGGAGCAGTCGCGGACGTACAGCTTGTGGTCATTCAACAAGAGTCCTTGCAATTCCCCCGCGGTCATGCCGCCTTCGATCTTGAACAGAACAAAATTGGCGCCCGTGGGATAGACATCAATACCGCGGATTGCCTTGAGGGAATCGTACAGCCAGCGGACATCGCCGATCAGGCGCTTGCGCCCTTGGTGATAATCCGCGTCGGTGGCGGGGAGCAGCGACAAGAAATATTGCGCCAGCGTGTTTACGTTCCAGGTCGGAATGAATTGGCGCATGTGGTTCAGGATATACAGATTTTCACTGTAGCAGTAGCCGAGGCGCAGGCCGGGAATGCCGCAGTGCTTGCTCATGCTGCGAACCAGTAAGAGGTTGGAAAACCGGCCGGCCACGTGAAGCAGGCTGGGAATCGTATCGCCCGCAAAGTCGATGAACGATTCGTCGACAATCACGAGTTCCATGTCCTTGGCCTGATTCAGGAAATCAATCATTTCTTCGAGGGAGAAAACCTGTCCCGTAGGATTCCCGGGATTGATGATCAGCAGAGACTTCAGGCCGCGCTTGCGCACCCAATCCAGATACCGCGGCAAATGGAGCGTATATCGTTCGTCGGGATTCAGGGCAAAGAGTTCGGCGTCACGCTGGTCCTTGAGTTTTTCGATGTATTCGCCGAAGGTCGGAACCGGCACGGCGATGCGGTCGATCAAAGTTGTGTTGATGAGCACGATGAGTTCGGTCGCGCCATTCCCGATAATCAAGTGGGCCGGATTCACGTGCAATACGGTCGCGAGATGTTTTTGGCTGTTGGCCGGATTGCTCGACGGATAGGACTTGATCAGGTTGGGAAAATTGTCCTGAAGATCGCGCAGCATCGCGGGCGTCGGGTAGTAAGGGTTGGCGATAAAACAGAAATCGACGATTTCCTTGGCTTTTTCGTAACCCACGAGTTCAGCGAGTGACGGCGAATGGGAAGTTTCGTAAAAAAGATGCCGTCGAAACTCGGCGGGCGAAAGGGCTGCAGCGGCCTTGTCCATGTACTTTTTGTAGCACTGTGGAACAAGGCTTACAAGCGCTGGTTGTTTCGCGGCCGCCGGAGGTTCGGGGGACTAGTTGGCAGGCGCAAGATCGCCGCGCCACCAGCGTGCCGAGAACACGATGAACGCCGCAGCCAGCCAGCCGCTTGCGTACATCGGCTGCGCGCCCCAATGCAGAATCGGAGAGTGCATCAGTCCGAACCAGGAGAAGACGGAGGCGATCAGGCACCAGATAGCCGCCCGTCCGAAATTCCGGTCAATCATTTCTGTGATGAGCGCGGAGACGACCAGCACCAGGAAGAGAAATCCGTTGCCGAGTCCCTGAATCGAGGACCAATAGATCGAGCGATTCAGGGCCGCCTGGACTTCAGGATTTGCGGCTGACAACTTCAGCGCAGGCAATGCGGAACTTACGACGGAGCCCACGACCGCTCCGGCGGGCAAAACCAAACCCAAGAGCACGGCGTTTATGTACTTGTGATCCACATGGTGGAGCGTCGCGCGGCCCACTCCAATCGCCACGTATGCGATCATCGCCGCGAGAATCGCCCAGGGGAAAAGCTGGGCCATGAATAACGAGATGCCGCTCATGAACACGGCCAGAAAAATCACCGCTGTCCAGAAGCAAAACCCGATGCGCGCGCCCATCATTTTGTAAGGCGGGTGCAACGCGGCGACAACGGGTGTGATGATGCTTCCGCCCGCGCCGCACAAGAAAGTTCCGAGGCCGTCGCAAGCAACCACGAGGCGAGCGTCGTAATTGTCCCCGGCGGAGTTGGCCCCTTCCACCGATGCGATGTCCTGCAGCACCTGGTAAATCGACATCGGCGCAATCACGGAAAGATAAGGAATCGCCAGGCTCATTGCCTGCAGAGGGCCCGGAGTTCGCACGAAAGGAAGCTGCAGGGAAAAGCCGCTCCAGGCGGGATGAATGTAGCCGATGGACAATCCGATGGCGAGAGGCACAAGCCACGCGACGAGGAACGGAGGAATCCTCCATTTGGTGATGGGAACATTGGCCAGGACCGCGGCCGCGACGATGGCCAGCGCGACAATTCCCACGAGCGGCTGATCGAAGATGCGCTGCAGCAGGACCATGGCAAGGTACGTGTACATGGCCGCGCCGAACACCGTCATCATCGCGGGCTTGGGAATATATTTGCGGATCGTGCCGGCCAGCGGCGCCGCCACGAGCTTGATGATCCCGGTCCACACGACCGCGGCGGCTCCAACCCTCCAGGCCAGCTCCTGATCGCGCGTTTGCAGATATACAGGGAGCATGATCGACAGCGTGTAAGCAATAATTCCGGGCACATTGTTGATGTAGACATGCGCCGTGACGTTCGTGCGCCCTTCGCGCTTCGCGAGGCCCACGGCGAGCGCAGTGAGACCCATGGAGCCGGCAAAGAATCCCAGGGCAAAGCCCGGCAGCAGGTGCCCTACGCTGAATCCCATAGCGATGCCGACCGGCACGAGCAGGAATGCGGGAATAATCATCTGCGCCACGTTGAAGCCTACCTGCGCAACGGTGGCGTCGATATCTCCCCGCTCGAGCACCCACCAGCGAAGCGTATTGGGCTGTCCGCTTTCCGCCATTCGGTGTTTCTCCCTCGGGCCGTTCTTCGCAGCGCCGCAATTTCAAATCTCAAATTTGAAATCGGAAATTTAAGATTTCGCATTCCTTTTCTCGAATCCGGGATTTCATTTTTAGCTCGTGCGTTACGAATTTGAAATTTCAGGCTTGAGATTTCAAATCAATTTCAAATTTTAAAAGCTTCCAGCGCTTCCGGCACAAACAGCTCCCGCGGCGTCAGCAAGCGCTTGGCCAGGCCCTGCTCGTAGGAGTAGCGCAGGAACGTGCTCAGTCCATGCAGGTTGGGCTCGACGCCATACGGCCAGAAATCCTTGCCCATCAAGTTGCGCGTGTCTTCCGCGTGGCGAATGAGCCAGGGCAGCATGAATTTCAGCGCCGCCGTTTCGTACAGGTCCTCATAGACTTCGCGCTGCGCGAGGACGAAAGCTTTATAAAGCGATTGCGCGATCCAGGGATGCTTTTCGTACAGTTCACGGCGGATGACGACGGTGTGCATGATCGGGAAAATTTTTGTGCGCTGGTAATATTCACGCTCCACCGTTTCGTAATCCTCGAACAGGAGGCGGACGCTCTCCGCGCCTTGCGAAATGCAGGAAGGAGTTCGCGGCGAGTAAATGGCGTCGATTTCTCCGTCGCGAAGCATCTGGGAAAGCGTCTTGTCCTCGGGAATATTTTCCAGGCGAATTTCCGGCGGAAGGGAAACGGATTGTTTTTCGGTTCGACCCGGCGTTTCTTCGCCGCCGCGGAAATACGTGACGCTGGAAACCGGGACATGGTATTCGTCGCTCAGAATGCCGCGAATCCACACGCAGGCGGTCAGTTGATATTCCGGATTGCCGACGCGCTTTCCGATCAGGTCCTTCGGCTCGCGGATGCCGCTGTCGCGATTGATGAAGATGCAGGAGTGCCGGAAAGACCGGGAAGGAAAAACAGGGATGGCGACAAATGGCCTGGGATCGCGAAACAAGGAAAGCGTGTAGGAGGAGAGAGACATTTCGGCGACGTCAAATTCCCGGTGGCGGATCATCCGAAAAAAAGTTTCCTCAACAGGGATGTTGATGTAGGTCAGGTCGATCCCGTCGATGGGAATGCGCTCTTCGAGCAAGGCGCGCGTGCGGTCATAATTCCAGCAGGCCATCGATAAGCGAAGCTTGGACATTTTGAATTACTCCGTCGCGAGCGTCTCGCGGCCGGTATCTTCCGGTGTCCGCGACGCCCTTATAGAGACCATGCCGCGTGAACCCGGAGGCCGAACCTCAGCTGCGACATCTTACAAGTGAAATTAAGAAGGCGTTTAGAAATATTTGGATTTGCCGTGCCGGCCGGAACGGCGGGCGGCGAAGTAAGACTTCGGTTCCCGCGGCGCGGTTGGTGATAAGAACAAAATATCAACCCCCTTGCCAAGGAGGTTGGACAAACGACGGTCCTCTAGATAAGGCGGTAACGGCTTGCGTTTCTCCGCGGTTTCGACAGTGGGGCGGGGGCTTGAGTCCAACGGTGTATCTCACTAGGCAGAAGCTTTTCGAAGACTCTCGCTGAGGGCAGCGCCCGGGGCCAGGGAAGCGTGCAGCATTTGATCCAGTCTGAATTTCTTGTCCAGTCCTGAAAGAAGATAGGAAATCCAGGCCTGAATGTTTTGTTCCGATATTTCTCCCGGGTGAATGATTTGTTCCCAAACAAGCGTGGAGTTATTTTTTCTCACGGTATAGGTAGAAAAATAGCGTCTCCATCCGGTCGCATTGCGTCTCGTAGTAGAGAACATCAGGAAAATCCCACTCGCCCGAATCACGACTTCCAAATTGTGTTTGACCTGACCCCGCTCAAAGGAAACGCGCAGAATATTTTTTTGCGGAGGAAGAAAATCAACCATTCCCAGGATGCGGTAGCCGGCTGCCCGGTTAACTTCAACGATGAGTTTTCCGACGCGCTCCACCAGCTCGCAATCCTCGATTTGTCTCCAGTAGCCGTCCCGGGGTTGATCCTCATTTTCGCGGACCAGATCGAGTCGCTCGAGCAGGGGATTGATCCAATATTCGTTCCCGTGTCTTTGATTCAATGTGTATCGCCTCACTCGTTCGATATTTCCCCTAGTTCCGCGCGAGGGCACACCAGACCGCCGTCGATGATTCGAGAAGCTTAGGGGATTTCTTATGATACGGCGGTAACCCCCCCGTCTCCCAACAAATAGCCATTCACAATCTAGGTGGGGGTCTGAACTGTGTCAAGGGAAAAATTGGGCATAAAATGCGACGCGACTCGCATTCACGGGTATAAAAAAAAATCACAAGACGCGCAGCCAAGTGGCAAACCGCAGATCGGCTTCTTTAATATTCCAATACGGCCTCATGCGCCGGGGCGCCACCTGCTCGTGTAACATGGATTTCTGCGACTTGCCGCATGTTGCCGCCATCTGAACCGAATACGTCTGTCAATCTCAAGCAAATGCCAGGAGTGGTTCGATCGGTCGGTTGGCCCGGCAGACGAATGCAGCGCTATTTCGCGGGCGAGTGGCGGCACGAGGGGCAAATCCTCTAAGATGGCTAACAGATGAGGATGGCGGGCGGATTCGGAGGGATGGGGTCGCAACGCGGCATGGCTTCGCGCGCCGAGCGCGGGCATGGCTCGAGGCATGGGCGGGAAGATGCCGCCGAGGCGGGCAAGAAAAAAGCAACGCGGGTTTTGGATCAATTGCCGGAAATTTGGGCGCTGATGCGGCCGCGGCGGGGCTTGCTGGCGGTTGGTCTGGGGCTCATGGCCATCAATCGCGTTTCAGGGCTGGCGCTCCCTTACACCACGAAATATCTGGTCGACAACGTGATGATCCACCACCAGACGCGGCTCTTGATGCCTCTGGTGGGCGGAGTGCTTCTCGCGACGATTCTGCAAGGAGTGACTTCCTACACGTTGACGCAAACTCTGTCCAAAGCGGCGCAGCGGATGATCACCGAGCTGCGGAGAAAAGTGCAGGAACATGTGGGGCGCCTGCCGGTCGCGTATTACGATGCGAACAAGACGGGCGCGCTTGTGTCGCGCATCATGAGCGACGTCGAAGGCGTGCGGAACTTAATCGGTACGGGGCTTGTGGAATTTTTAGGAGGCTTGCTGACGGCGGCCATCGCACTCTATATGCTCCTGCGCATCAGTCCGGTGATGACGGGCCTTGCCGCCGGTCTACTGCTTGTCAGCATGGCGGGGCTGCGGAAGGCCTTCGGCATTTTGCGCCCGATCTTTCGCGAGCGTGCAAAAATCAATGCCGAGGTCAGCGGGCGGCTCACGGAATCGCTTTCCGGCGTGCGCGTGGTTAAGGGGTATCACGCGGAGGAGCGCGAGCACGACGTATTCACCAAGGGCGTGCAGCGATTGCTCGACAATGTGATCAAATCGCTCACGACCATGTCGATGATGAGTTTTTCCACGACGGCGCTCGGCGGGGTGGTTGGGGCGCTGGTGATGTTGGTGGGCGCGCACCAGGTCATCGGAGGGAAAATTACGGTCGGGCAATTCATGAGCTACACAGCGTTTCTGGCGTTCATGATCGCGCCGGTGTTTCAAGTGGTTGGGATTGGCACGCAACTGACCGAAGCCGTTGCGGGGCTTGAGCGCACGCGGGAAGTGCTCGACGAACGGCCCGAGGATGAAGACCCGCGACGCACGGTCACGCTGCCGGACATTATTGGCGAACTGGCCTTCGACAACGTCAGCTTTGCCTACGAGCCCGGCAAGCCGGTGCTGCAAGAGGTAAGCTTCTGCTCCCAGCCGGGGACGGTGACAGCCCTGGTAGGTTCTTCGGGTTCGGGGAAATCCACGATCATTGGACTTGTCGCGGCGTTTCACGTGCCGATTTCCGGGCGCGTCCTTGTTGACGGCGTGGATCTGGCCACGGTGCGGCTCGATTCCTACCGCACACGCCTGGGCGTCGTCTTGCAGGAGTCGTTCCTGTTTGACGGCACGATTCGCGAGAACGTGGCGTTTTCGAGGCCCTATGCCAGCGAGGAAGAAATTCTGGCGGCGTGCCGGATCGCGCGCGTGGACGAATTCGCCGAACGCTTTCCGGAAGCGTACGACACAATTATCGGCGAACGCGGCGTGAAACTTTCCGGCGGGCAGCGCCAGCGCGTTTCGATCGCGCGCGCGATTCTGGCCGATCCGCGCATCCTGATTCTGGACGAAGCCACTTCCAGCCTCGATTCCGAATCCGAAATGCTGATTCAGGAGGGCCTCGCGCAATTGATGCGCGGGCGCACGACTTTTGTGATCGCCCATCGCCTGTCCACGATTCGCCGCGCGGATCAAATACTGGTCGTCGAAGGCGGAAAAATTGTCGAGCGCGGCACGCACGCATCGCTTTACGCGCTCGCCGGGCGATATCGTGAACTCTATGACAAGCAGCACGGCCTCGAAGCCAATCTGTTTCTCGCCACGGGCGAGGGCGACGTCGTCGAACCCGCCGATGCGGACGCCCCCCCGCCGAAGAATTCCGATCCGGACGTGATCCGCCTTCTGCGCGACCGCCAGGCGTAATCGATTGATTCCAGTGGGGCGAGCTCCAGCTTGCGGGGGTTTGGCCTTGCAAGAATGAATCCCCACAGGTTGAAGCCTGCGCCACTAAAAGCCTGCGCGTGAACGCTCGCATGTGAGAAACTCGGGCGAATTCTGAACGAACATTCGGGAGGCAATCATGCGAGCGAAGTTGCCGGTTCGGGTGATGATATTTGCGTTGTCATTCGGATTTGCTGGCGCCGCGCTGCGCACGCCTACAAAACCGCATACTTCATGACGCCGTTGAAAATCGAAGGGAGGACAGGGTCGACCATCGCTCCGATCGCGGTGCGATAGGTAGCACAGGCACTCTTGCCTGCGCGGTTTTTGCGATTGTGAGGATGAGTCGATGGCGTACGTGCAGGCTACAAGCCCGCACAGGCAAGAGTGCCTGTGCTGCTCGGACTACGCGAGCGCGGCCGGCTCGCCGCCGCGGGCGACCTTGCGGGGCTGAACCACTTCCAAGTCGGGATTTTCCGCGGCGCGTTGCCGCACCAGGGCAATGAATGCCGCGGAGGAACGCGGCAGCGTGCGGTCGCGGCGATAGACGATTCCCAGCTCGCGCCAGAGTTCCACGTCCGCAATGGGGATCAGTTTCACTTCGCCGGCGCGAACCTCGTTGCGCGCGAAGCTCGAGCTGATCAGCGACACGCCCAGGCCCGCCGCGACGAAGCACTTGATCATTCCCACGCTGGTCAGCTCCATGGTGATCTGCAGTTGCGGCCTATACGGACGGAAATGCTTGTCGAGCAACTGCCGCGTGTATCCCGTCCGCGGGAAAATCAGGGGCTGCTCGGCAATATCCTTCATGCGAACGGTCTTGAGTTTTGCCAGGGGATTGCGCGGATTGACCATCAGCATAACCCGGTCGCGGAAAATCGGATGGAACTTCAGGCTCGGCGATTTCGCGGGCAGCGTCACGATGCCGACGTCAATCGACCCGTCCTCGACCTTTTGCAAAACTTTGTGGCTGAAGTTCCGGTAGATGCTGATCTGCACGGACGGGTAGAGGCGGTGATATTCCGCGAAAATCTCCGGCAAAACGTACAGGCACGTGGCTTCATTGGCGCCGAGGGCCAGCACTCCTCGAGGCGTGGTCGCTTTGTCGGCCACGGCGCGCAGGGATTCGGCGCGCAGATTCACCATACGCACGGCGTATTCAAAAAGGGTCTCTCCCGCGGAGGTCAGTCGCACGGACTTGCGTCCCCGGTCGAAAAGCTTCTCGCCGTATTCCTGCTCGAGCTGGCGCACCTGCGCGCTGACGGCAGGCTGCGAGCGGAACAATTTTTGGCCGGCCCGCGAAAAGCTGCCGAGTTTGGCAATTTCAATGAAGGTGGTAAGTTGATCGAAATCCATAGTGAAGTCCGGAATTATAGCAGAACCGCGGCGGCAACCCGCAATCAATCCAAAAAAATTATGCGATGGATAGCAAATCTAGATGGTAAATGCCGGGGGGACAATCGGGCCGAGGCAATGGTAAGATAGATACTTTCCGGAACCCCGACCAGGGGACGTCGCCGAAGTGTATGAGGCGCCGCTTTTTTATATGGGGGCTGTGAGTATAAGGAAGTCTCCGGAATCGAAATCAAATTTTTGGATTGAATGGTTACTTCAAGGAGGCTCTGGCGTTCCAGGAAATGCGGTTGATGCGATGCGGTCGGGTCGAACGCATGTGTTTCGCCGGCTAGCTCTGCCGCTTCTGGATCGTTAATTACGGCTCATATGAGCGAGCTATACCCATTTCGGGGCGTGCCGCCTGCTCAGGGACTTTACCGCCCGGAGCATGAGCATGACGCCTGCGGCATCGGATTTGTCGCCAACATCGAGGGCCGCAAGTCGCACGACATCGTCCTCAAGGGCATACAGATTCTGATCAATCTGACGCATCGCGGCGCTTGCGGGTGCGACCCGCAAACCGGCGATGGCGCCGGAATTCTGATCCAGATCCCGCACGCGTTTTTCGAGCGCGAAGCGGGCAGCCTGGGTTTTTCTCTGCCCTTGCCGGGTGAATACGGTGTGGGCATGGTTTTTCTTCCGGTGGACACGCATGACCGGCTCATTTGCGAAGGGATCATAGAAAAAATTGCGCGCGAGGAGGGCTTGACGGTCCTCGGATGGCGCGATACGCCGATCAACGGCAACACCATCGGGCGCCTGGCGCGCGCTTCACAACCCTACATCGAGCAGATTTTCATTCGCAATGGTCTGGGAATGGATCAGGACGCGCTGGAGCGCAAGCTGTATGTCGTGCGCAAGCGCGCGGAGACGGCCATTGCGGAAACCGACTTGAAGGAAAAAGATTTTTTCTACATTCCTTCTCTATCTTCGCGCACGATTATTTACAAGGGATTGCTGCTCGCGCCGCAGATTACCGATTTTTACAAGGAGCTGCTGGATCCCGATCTGACCAGCTCGCTGTGTCTCGTGCACCAGCGCTTTTCCACGAATACGTTTCCGAGCTGGAAGCTGGCCCACCCGTACCGCTACATCTGCCACAACGGGGAAATCAACACTCTGCGCGGAAACATGAACTGGATGTACGCGCGGCAATCCGTGCTGGCCTCTCCGCTGTTTGGCGCGGACATGAAGAAGCTGATGCCCATCATTACCGCGGGCGGCAGCGATTCGGCCATGCTGGACAACGCCGTGGAAATGCTCACTCTTTCGGGGCGCACGCTTCCTCACGTGATGTCCATGCTGATTCCGGAAGCCTGGGACCACGACGACACCATGCCCGAGGACATCAAGGCGTTCTACGAATATCACGCCTCGCTGATGGAGCCGTGGGACGGCCCGGCGGCGGTGGCTTTCACGGACGGTCGAGTGATCGGCGCCAAGCTCGATCGCAACGGGCTTCGCCCGGGCCGGTTCCTGGTCACCAACGATGGCCTTGTGGTTCTGGCCTCGGAAGCGGGAGTGCTCTCGATCAAGCCCGAGGAAGTCCGCATGAAGGGCAGGCTCGCGCCCGGCCGGATTTTTATCGTGGACACGGAGCAGAAGCGGCTGATCACGGACGAAGAAGTCAAAAAGCAACTGGCCGCGCGGCAGCCGTACGCGCAGTGGCTCAAGGAAAACCAGATTACGCTTGACCATTTGCCGAGCCCGACGCACGTTCTGCCGACCAATCACGAAACGATCCGTATGCGGCAACGCGCCTTTGGCTACACGGACGAAGATTTGAAAACGATTCTCCTGCCATCCGCTCTCGGCGGCGAGGAGCCCGTGGGCTCGATGGGAATTGACACGCCGCTGGCATGCTTGTCCGACAAGCCGCAAATGCTTTTCAGTTATTTCAAGCAGACCTTCGCGCAGGTCACCAACCCGGCCATCGATTCGATCCGCGAAGGCCTGGTGATGTCCCTGAATTCCTACATCGGAAGCGAAGGGAACATCCTCGATGAGACGCCGAAAAATTGCCACACGCTGAAGCTGCGCCATCCGGTCATCTCCAATTGGCGGCTGGAGAAACTGCGGCGCGTGAGCTGGGGCAACTTCCTGGCGACCAGCCTGCCCATGCTATTCCGCGTGGAGGGCGGCGAGAAGCAACTCGAGGAAGCGATTGAAACGCTTTGCCGCCGCGCTTCGCTGGCCATCAAGTCCGGCTACACGCTGCTGATTTTGACCGACCGCGGCGTGGACCACGAGTACGCGCCGATTCCGTCTTTGCTGGCTCTTTCGGCCGTCCACAATCACCTGATCCGCGAAGGAACGCGCAACCAGGTGGCCTTGATCGTCGAGTCGGGCGAGCCGCGCGAGGTGATGCATTTCGCGTTGCTTCTGGGCTACGGCGCGAGCGCGGTGAATCCATATCTTGCGATTGAAACGCTCGAGGATCTGCATAAGGCCGGAGCGTTTCCGCCGGAGTACACCTGGGACAAAGTTTTCAAAAGCTACATGAAGTCCATCGACAAAGGGCTTCTGAAAACATTCTCGAAGATGGGAATTTCCACGCTGCAGAGTTATCAGGGCGCGCAAATCTTCGAGACCGTGGGGCTCAATCAATCTCTCGTTGAGAAATATTTTACCGGAACGTCGTCGCGCATCGAGGGCATCGGCATCGAAGTGCTGGCCCGCGAAGCGATCATGAAGCATGAATTCGCGATGCAGCCGCCGCACCTTTCGGACATGGAACTTCGCGTCGGCGGGGAATATCAGTACCGCGTGCGCGGCGAGCGCCACCTGCTGAACCCGACAACGGTGAGCAAGCTGCAGCACGCGGTGCGGCAGGAAAAATTCGAGAGCTTCCGGGAATTCGCGGACATTGTCAATCAGCAAAATCGCGACCTGCAAATGCTCCGCGGCATGTTTGAGTTCAAGGCGGCCGGCCCACCCATCCCCCTGGATCAAGTCGAGCCTGCCGCGGAGATCGTGAAGCGCTTCGCGACCGGAGCGATGTCCTTCGGCTCGATCAGCAAGGAAGCGCACGAAACGCTGGCCATCGCCATGAACCGCATCGGCGGAAAATCGAACACCGGCGAAGGCGGCGAGGACGAGGCCCGTTTCAATCCGGACTCCAACGGCGATCTGCGCCGCAGCGCGATCAAGCAGGTGGCCTCGGCGCGTTTCGGCGTCACGACAAATTATCTGATTAACGCGGACGACTTGCAGATCAAGATCGCCCAGGGCGCGAAGCCGGGCGAAGGCGGCCAATTGCCGGGCCACAAAGTGGACGACGTGATCGCTCGAGTGCGCCATTCGATCCCCGGCGTGGGCCTGATTTCTCCGCCGCCTCACCATGACATTTATTCGATCGAGGACCTGGCGCAGCTTATTTTCGATTTGAAAAACGTGAATCCGCAGGCGCGCATTTCCGTGAAGCTCGTCGCCGAAGTGGGCGTGGGCACGGTGGCGGCGGGCGTGGCCAAGGCGCACGCCGACGTGATCCTCATCAGCGGCTACGATGGCGGGACGGGCGCATCGCCGATCAGCTCGATCCGCCACGCCGGAATACCCTGGGAACTTGGGCTTTCCGAGACGCAGCAGGTTCTGGTGATGAACGATCTGCGCAGCCGCGTGCGCGTGCAAGTGGACGGCAAGCTGCAGACCGGGCGCGACGTGGCCATCGCCGCTCTCCTGGGCGCCGAAGAATTCGGATTCGCCACCACGCCGCTCGTCACCATGGGCTGCATCATGATGCGCAAGTGCCATTTGAACACTTGCCCCGTGGGCATTGCCACGCAGGACCCGGAGCTGCGCAAGAAGTTCGCGGGCAAGCCCGAGCACGTGATTAATTTCCTGTTTTATGTGGCCGAAGACCTGCGCCTGATCATGGCACAGCTCGGTTTCCGCAAAGTCGACGAAATGATTGGGCGCGTGGATTGCCTTACGCAGCGCGTGGACGTGGAGCATTGGAAAGCGAAGGGGATCGATCTCTCCTCGGTGCTTTACAATCCGCCGATGCCCAGCCACGTGGGGAGGCGCTGCACGCAGGCGCAGGACCACGGACTCTACGACTCGCTCGACGGGAAGCTGATCGAGCTGGCCAGCGACGCTATCGAGCGGCTCGCGCCCCTCTCGCTCGATTTGCCGATTCGGAATGTCCACCGCACCGTTGGCGCAATGTTAAGCGGCCGGATCGCGCGCCGCCACGGTTCCGTGGGCTTGCCCGACGACACCATTCGCATCCAGTTCCACGGCTGCGCGGGGCAAAGTTTCGGCGCCTTCCTCGCCACCGGAGTGACGCTGACGCTGGAGGGCGAGGCCAACGATTACGTCGGCAAGGGGCTTTCCGGCGGCAGAATCGTCATTTATCCGCCGCGCAATTCGCATTTCGTTCCTGAAGAAAATATTCTCATTGGCAATGTGTGCCTGTACGGCGCGACGAGCGGCGAGGCCTTCTTCAACGGCATGGCCGGGGAACGATTCGCGGTGCGCAATTCGGGCGCGACGGCGGTCGTTGAAGGCGTTGGCGATCACGGCTGCGAATACATGACTCGCGGCATGGTGGTGGTGCTGGGCAAAACAGGGCGGAATTTCGCCGCGGGCATGACCGGCGGCATCGCCTTCGTTCTGGACCAGTCCGGCGAATTTGCTTCGGAGTGTTGCAATCGAGTTGATGTGGACCTTGAACCCCTCGTTGATGTGAAAGATGTCGAGACCGTGCATGGCCTGGTTGCGCGCCACGCCGAGCTGACCGATAGCCCGCAGGCAAAATGGATCTTGAAGCATTGGGACGCGATGCTGCCGAAATTTATCAAGGTATTTCCGCATGAATACAAACGCGTCCTGGGCATTCCGCGAATCCCCGCGAGCGTGCTGGCGGCACAGGCCGGAACGATGCACGCGCAAGGGCAGGTGATTCGTGGGTAAGGTCACCGGCTTCAAGGAATACACGCGTGAAATGCCCGCGCGGCGTCCCGTCGCCGAGCGCGTCCTCGATTACTTCGAGGTGTACCATCCGTTCGCGGAAGAAAAAGTGCGCGTGCAGGGCGCGCGCTGCATGGATTGCGGCATTCCGTTCTGCCACACCGGCTGCCCGGTCAACAATATCATTCCGGACTGGAACGACCTGGTCTATCGCGACCGCTGGAAGGACGCCATCCGCGTCCTGCACTCCACCAATAATTTTCCCGAGTTTACCGGGCGCATCTGCCCGGCGCCGTGCGAAGCGGCCTGCGTGCTGGGGATCAGCGAGCCGCCAGTTACTATTAAGTTAATAGAAAAGAGTATTGTGGACCGCGCCTGGGAAGAAGGCTGGATCCAGCCGGAGATTCCCGAGACGCGCACCGGCAAGCGCATTGCCGTGGTCGGCTCCGGCCCGTCGGGCCTGGCCGCCGCGCAGCAACTGAATCGCGCGGGGCACGACGTCACGCTGTTTGAAAAAAACGACCGCATCGGCGGCCTGCTGCGCTACGGCATTCCGGACTTCAAGTTGGAAAAGCGAGTGCTCGACCGGCGCCTGGAACAGATGATGGCCGAGGGGGTCCGGTTCCAAACGAGCGCTCACGTGGGCGGCAGCATTCCCGCGCAAGACTTGCGCAAGGAATTTGACGCCGTGGTGCTTACCGGCGGCGCGGAAAATCCGCGCGACCTCAACGTTCCGGGGCGCGAGCTCAAGGGCATCTATTTCGCGATGCAGTTCCTGCCGCAGCAGAATAAAGTGGTCGCGGGCGATACGATTCCGGATCAGATTCGCGCCACAGGCAAGCGCGTCGTGATCATCGGCGGCGGCGACACCGGCGCGGATTGCCTGGGCACCTGCCACCGCCATCAGGCCAAGTCCATTCACCAGTTTGAAATCATGCCCATGCCGCCTCTGGACCGCTCGCCCAGCACTCCCTGGCCGCTATGGCCGCTGCAGTTGCGCACCGAGAGCGCGCATGAAGAGGGCGGCAAGCGCGACTGGGCGCTCAACACGATGAAGTTCACAGGAGACGAAAACGGCAACGTGAAACAGCTGCACACGATTCGCGTCGGCCCGCCGCCCAAATTCGAGGCCATCCCCGGCACGGAATCCGTGATCGAGGCGGATCTCGTCCTGCTCGCGCTCGGTTTTACCGGCCCCGTAAAGCAGGGCATGATCGAACAGCTGGGCGTGAATCTCGACGCGCGCAGCAACATTGCCACCGGCGCGGACTATATGAGTTCGGTCCCTGGCGTCTTCGCCGCGGGCGACATGCGCCGTGGCCAGTCCCTGGTCGTCTGGGCCATCTCCGAAGGCCGCAAAGCGGCCGTAGCGGTCGACAGGTACCTCATGGGCAGCTCCACTCTGAGCTAGAGTTTTAAGTAGCACAGGCACTCTTGCCTGTGCGGTTTTGAAGACCCCCAGGAAGCCACCGCTTCCTACACGATTGCAAACCCCGCACAAGCAGGTTTGCCTGTGCTACGTTGTGCTACTTGTGGGCGCTCGACCACGGCCAATCCTGTGGGTTCGCGCATAAACGTGCTTTCACAGGATTGTTTTCGATGTAGGCGTTGATTCGGGCAAACTGACCGGGGCCGCGAATCCAATGATCGAACGATTCGTCCTGCCAGAACGGTTTTCCCGTACGGCCGAGCCTGGCATTCGCGCCCCGCGCAGAGACTCCCTTGATTCCGATGGTAAGCTTGTCGAGCGGAACGAACGGATCGAGCAAGACGTGTACATGATTGGGCATGATCACGTAGGCACGCAACACGTAGTGCCCGACTTCGGCGCCGCGATAGATCGCGCGCAGCGCATGGCCGGCGATTTCCGGATCATTCAGCCAAAGCGGTCCGCTCGATGCCGCGTCCAGCATTCGGTCTGCGCGGAGAAACTGCTTTCCAGGTTCGTTGCTCCATTTGCCAAGTCGCTCCGCAGAGCCTTTCGGCAAAGAGCCGTACAAACGCCAGGTCAGAAAGATCGTGCACTTTTCCGGTTGCCAATGGGGCAGGTTTCGCCGATAGAAGTTGAAAGTCACCTTTCGTGACTTTAGCATGAATCTAAGCTGTAGCGCACGAACACTTACCAGTGCGGTTTTGCAGACCGCCTTTAGGCCACCGATTCAATTCCGATGGCTAAAACCGCATAAGCAGCCTTAGCACAAACACATTTACCTGTGGTGTTTTGAAGGCCGCCGATAATGCACCGATTCCCCTGCGATCGCAAACCCCGCACAGGCAGGAGTGCCTGTGCTACAAAACCGTCAGAGCACCACGCCGATGGACTCGACCGGCGTGGTTACGAAGCGCTGCCCATTGGCGTTGATTTCCATGCGGAAGCCGACGTAGATGCCGCGCATCTTGCAGAAGCTGCCTCCGAGCGTGGCCCCGGTCAACCGCGCGGGCGTCAACTCCGGGAAGAATTGCCCGCCGCGAAGCAGAATTTCCCCGCTGCGCCCCTCAATGATGGTGATCTCATACTCGCTGTTCCAGGTGCGGATGGCCAGCTTCTCCATATCCTCCCGGTCGTCAATCTGCAGGCCGTTGGACCATGGATCATTTGACCAGGTATCGAGAATTGCTCCCACCGGGACCGTATCTTGTTCCGGCATTATTATTCCTTTGGACTCCTACTCCGAGCTTTCAAACAATTGGATGCACTCGGCACGCCATTCGATACAGCCGCTTGGCGAATTCGGCCTAGCCGATTATTGCTGTAGCGACAGCAGTTGCCGGATGCGGCTGACCAGGTCCATTCCGGCCTGGCCCGCCTCCCCTGTGGAAAAATCGGAAGGCAGGTGCAGAATTTGCACTTTTGGTTTGGCCTCGGCAAATCTCTTCATAGCCGGCTCGTTTGCTTGCATCCCCGGTCCGCAAATCAGGACCTGGGGCCTCGTAACTCTCATAAACAGCAATGCATCGGAGGGGTTCCGTGTAGTGATGGCTTCGTAGCCGGAACGTTTGAGCAAGGCGCTCAAATACGCCAGCAAATCGTGGGAGGGGTCGATGCAGACGATACGCGTTTTCGAAGATTCGAATGTCTCTTCCTGAAATTGCTTGCCCTTGGAGAATGCCTGGATCGCTTCCGCTTCCGACGCATGCATGGGGAAAATGCGAAGCAAGTTGGTGACCTGGAGAACTTGCAGAAGGAAAGGAGACACCTGGCAGAGCTTGAGATCGCCGCCCTTGGCCCGCAGCGTGCCGAACTGGCGAACCAGAGCCCCCAGCCCGACACTGTCGATGAAAGTAACTTCTCCGACGTGCAAAACCACTTTCTTGGTCAGCACTGTTAGTTTTTCCAGTTCCTGCTGCAGCGAGGTGATTTCGGCGCCCACAACAATGCGTCCCTGGCACCGAACGACCACGATGTCGTCAAACTTCTGATTTTGCAGGTTCAGTTCCATGGAGGCCGCAACAATATCACAACTCAAACAGCAAGTGGCGCAGGCTTCAGCCTGTGCTACTCGGAGTGTTTACGTTACTCAAGGCTGCAAATTCATCCGCCGCAGCAAATCGGCGAAGCGCGGGCCCGATCGCATCGGATCCCAGACTGGATCCACTTTAACCTTTACAAACGAACTTCCTGCAGAGCGATCCTCGTAAGCTTTTTCCAGCCACTCGAAGGCCTTGTCTTTTTCACCGAGCCCCACATAGGTTTGGGCCGCGGCAATCGGCGAAACGTACTTCTGCTTCGAGAGCTCGTTTAATTGATCGAGCACCTTCTGTGCCTCGGCTCTTTTGTCGGCCACTGCATAGGCGTTCCCAAGTACCGCTAATGCCCAGGTGTTGTTCGGGGAGATCGCCAATTCCTTTTCACACTCCGCGACGCCTTCTGCGTACATGGATTTTTGGAGATAGGCCTTGCCCAGATAATTGTGCGTAAGGACAAAGTTTGGGTCCATCTCTAGTGTCTTCCGCAATTGCTCGATCGCTTGGTCATTCTGCCGCGCAAAGTAAAATAGCCATCCCTGATTCCTATTATTGACCAGCGAGAGCGGATCAAGTTCCAGGGCTCGTTTGAACTCCGCAGCGGATTCTGTAAGCCGTCCCATCTGCCACAAAGCGACCCCATACCATTGGTGGGAGGTGGCGTATGCGGAGTTGAGCTCAATGGCTCGCTGGAATTCTTTCTCGCCCCCTGATCGGTCCCAGTCATAATGTGTCTTGATAAAACCCAACGAGGCATGAGCTTCGGCCAAATTGCCGTCAAGTTCCAGCGCCTTCAGGGCGGCCTCCTTGGCTCGCGGAAAAGCCTCCTTCGGGGGAACAAAACCGTAGTCTGAAAGCACATTGTAGCTATCCGCCAATCCAGCATAAGCTAGGGCGTAATTGGGATCCTTCGCGATCGCCTGCTGGAAATACTCGATGCCCTTATTCAACGCCCTTTCCGTTCTCTTGTTCCACCAGAAGCGGCCTTGCAAGTAGAGGTGATAAGCTTCGGGATTCGCGGTGTTACTCTTCATCATCTGCTTTTCGTCTTCGCCGGTCAGGCGCATGCGCAGCATGGAGGTGATCTCTTTCGCGAGGTCGCCTTGCAACGCGAAAATGTCCGACGCCTTCCGGCTGTACTGCTGGCCCCAGATGTGGCTGTTGTCGCGGGCGTCCACGAGCTCGGCGCTGATTTCCAGATCGTCGCCCCGTTGCATCACGCGGCCTTTGAGAACGGCTCGCACGCCCAGCGTTTGCCCAACCGTTCGCGCATCGGTGTCCTTGCCCTTGTACATGAACGCGGAGTCACGCGACATCACTTTGAGGTGTGGCAACGTCGATAAACTGTTGATCAGGCTCTCGGTGATGCCGTCGCTTAGGTACTCTGCGTTCGGATCGGCGCTGGCGTTCACGAAGGGGAGCACGGCAACGGAGTCAATTGTCTCGCCGCGGTTTGCGCGAGACTTGTAGAACCATCCTGCACCAACGAGCGCAGCTACGAGCAGAACCGCGGTGCTCCCGATTGCGGATTTGCTTCGCCACCATGCCTGGCGCTGCGCCTGTGCTGCGGCCGGCGCGGCCGCGGCTGTGCGCCCCGTATCCGTGTCGCGTTTCAGGCGTGCCACGTCGGCCCGCATATCCGCCGCGCTCTGATAGCGCAACTTGCGGTCCTTCTCCAAAGCCTTGTGGATAATTTCTTCGAGCTTCGGTGGGATGAGCGCATTCAGCTGGCGCGGTGCGGCCGCATCCTGGCTGAGGATTGCATGGAAGATGACCGCCGACGTGCCGCCCGGAAACGGCAGTTTGCCCGTGGCCATTTCGTACAGCACCACGCCAAACGAAAACAAGTCAGTGCGCGCATCCAGCGTTTCCCCACGCGCTTGTTCGGGAGACATGTAGGCGACGGTGCCCATCGTCGCGCCCGGGCTGGTCAAGTCCTCTTCAGACGCCGTGGGCAGCTGCGCGTCTCCGACCAGCGTTGCTCCGTCGTCGTCTCGCCGTCCCACCTTGGCCAAACCGAAGTCCAGAATCTTCGCTTGCCCGCGAGCCGTCACGAAAATATTGGCGGGCTTGATGTCGCGATGCACGATCCCCTTTGCGTGCGCTGCATCCAACGCGTCGGCAATTTCCAACGCCAGTTCCAGTATTTGTTCGAGAGGAAGAGGCTTTCCGGCGAGCAAATGCTTCAGCGTTTTTCCTTCCAGCAATTCCATGGCGATGAAGTGCTTGCCGTCCGCTTCGTCGATTTCGTAAATCGTGCAGATGTTCGGGTGGTTGAGTGCGGAGGCGGCAAAGGCTTCGCGCTGAAATCGCTCGCGAGCCGCGGGATCGTTCTCCATTTCCGGAGGCAAAAATTTCAGCGCCACATGGCGGCGCAGTTTGAGGTCTTCGGCTTCGTAGACCACACCCATCCCGCCGCCGCCGAGTTGCGACAAAATGCGATAATGCGAAATAGTTTTTCCGATCATGGCCGGGGGTATCGCGAACTCTTCAGGGTTTTGCCGCGCCTACTGTAGCGTATCTTCCGCTTTTGTTGTGAGTAGAGTTATCTTCGCGGTCCCAGTAGCGCAGGCACTCTTGCCTGTGCGGTTTCCTAGACCGCCGATGCGCCACCTATTCAATCACACTCGCAAACCCCGCACAGGCAAGAGTGCCTGCGCTACTTGGCTCCTGTATAATCTTGCGACCAAAGGTTCGCTCGGGCATCCAATCAGGCTACTCTGGTGCCGCGCAATTTTAATATTGATTCCATCATAGAAGTGAGACCGACCATGGCGAAACCAATCTTACTGAGCGTGGACGACGACGCGGATGTTTTGCGGGCCATTGAACGCGACTTGCGTTCGCAGTATGGCGCGGATTATCGAGTCCTCGGCAGCGGGTCGCCCGAAAGCGCGCTCGATCTTTTGAAGCAGCTCAATCTCCGCAGCGACAATGTGGCCTTGCTCCTGGCCGACCAGCGTATGCCGCGCATTGACGGCGTGCACTTCTTGCAGGAAGCCATGCGCATTTATCCGGACGCCAAGCGCGCGCTGCTCACCGCCTACGCCGACACCACCGCCGCGATCGGCGCCATCAATGAGGCCAGCATCCATTATTTTTTCATGAAGCCGTGGGACCCGCCCACCGAGCACCTTTATCCTCAATTGGACGATTTGCTGGAAGACTGGCAGGCCTCCCACCATCCGGCCTACTCCGGCATTCGCGTCCTCGGCACGCGCTGGTCGCCCCGCTCGTACGAATTGCGCGACTTCCTCGCGCGCAATCACGTTCCCTACCAGTGGATCGACGTGGAAATCTCCGCGAGCGATCCGGAGACGAAGCTTCTGCTCGAAAATCTGGGACCGGAGGCTACAAGTCTTCCGGTCGTTCTTTTCCCCGACGGAACGAAGCTCCTCGAATCCACCCCTGCGCAAGTGGCCCAAAAAGTCGGCCTGCGCACGCGCGCGCAAACCAGTTTCTACGATTTGGCGATCATCGGCGGAGGGCCCGCGGGTCTCGCTGCGGCAGTCTACGGAGCGTCGGAAGGCTTGCACACGGTGATGGTCGAGCGCGAAGCGCCGGGCGGCCAGGCGGGCATGAGCTCGCGCATCGAAAATTATCTTGGCTTTCCGGCGGGCCTCAGTGGCGGCGACCTGGCCCGGCGCGCCGTGGTGCAGGCGCGGCGATTTGGAGTGGAGATTATCGCCGCGGAAGCGTCCGGAATTCGGACAGAAGGTCCTTACCGGATCATTCAACTGGCCGACGGCAGCGAATTTTCCTGCCACGCGTTGATGATCGCCACCGGAGTGCAATGGCGGCGCCTCGACGCCCCAGGGATCGACCGCTTGCAGGGCGCGGGCGTCTACTATGGCGGCGGCGCGACGGAAGCAATTTCCTACGCGGGAGAAACGGTGTATGTGGTGGGAGGCGCGAATTCGGCGGGGCAGGCCGCGATGAATTTCGCCAAGTATGCGGAAAAAGTAGTCATCCTGGTGCGCGGAAGTTCTCTCTCCAGCACCATGTCGCAATACCTGATCGATCAAATCAACGAGACGCCGAAAATTTCGGTCTGGGCGCACGCCAGCGTGACCGAGGTGCACGGCGATACACACCTCGAGGAAATTTCCGTCCTGTGCTCGGATACGGGCAAGATCGAACGCGTCCCTGCGAGCGCCGTGTTTATTTTTATTGGCGCTTTGCCGCGAACCGATTGGTTAGCAGGAGTCGTCGAGCGCGACGACCGCGGTTTCCTGCTGACAGGCCCCGACCTCGTCGCCGATGGGCAACGTCCCAAGGGCTGGACTCTCGAGCGCGATCCCTTCTTGCTGGAAACCAACGTCCCCGGCATTTTTGCCGTGGGCGACGTGCGGCACGGATCGGTGAAGCGCGTGGCTTCCGGAGTTGGCGAAGGATCGGTAGCCGTGCAGTTCATTCATCAATATTTGAGCAAAGTCCAATGATCGAAAAAACGCAGCTTCTGCGCGTCCCTGCATTTGCGGACCTTCCGGACGATCAGATCGAATGGTTCCTCAGCCAGGTGGAAGAACTGCGCTTCAAGGCGGGCGATATCCTGATTAACCCGGGCACTCCTGCGGACGCAATGTTTGTCCTTCTCGAAGGAGAGCTTCAAGCACGTGGTGAAATTGGCGGCGAGACGGTCATCATTACCGTAAACGCCGGACAGGTGACCGGGCGGCTGCCCTTTTCCAGAATGAAAACGTTCACGTTCGGCGCCCGCGCTCTGAGCGACTGCCTCATCCTGCGATTCCCGGAGTCGAAGTTTCAAGACCTAGTGCAGAAAATGCCTGAGCTGACTCAGCGCCTCGTGGGCATGATGACCGACCGCGTCCGCGAGACCACGCGCCGCGAACAGCAGCGCGACCGCCTCGTGGCCCTCGGAAAGCTTTCCGCAGGGCTCGCTCACGAACTCAATAATCCCGCCTCCGCCGCCAGGCGCGCCTCCAGCCAGTTGCGCGAAATCCTGCAAAAAATTCGCGATGCGGCCCACGAACTAGGGCGGCGCGACCTCACGGCCACACAGAAAGCGGAAATCGAAAAGCTGGAAGCCTCCATCATCCAGCACAAGGACCCTCCGCTGGACACCTTGGCCATGTCCGACCTCGAGGAGCAATTGGATTCGCTGCTTCGCAGCCACGGGCAGAACGATTTGTGGCAGCTGGCGGCCGGGCTTGCGCACCGCAACATCCACCCGGAGGTGCTGGAGTCGCTTTTTACTGAGCTGGATCCCGGCACCGCCCGCGCCGCGCTCGTGCGAATCGCGGCGGTCGCCGAGGTGTATAGCTTGCTCGACGAAATCGAAAGCAGCGCCGCGCGCATTTCCGACCTGGTCCTGGCGATCAAGGAATACACGTACATGGACCAGGCCCCCGTGCAAAACGTGGACATCGTGAAGAGCCTGGAAAGCACGCTCACGATCCTGAATCACAAGCTCAAGCGCGGGGTGACCGTGCGAGCGCGAATATCAGCGCATCCCGTTGCTGGTGGATTCCT
This sequence comes from uncultured Acidobacteriota bacterium, assembly GCA_963813185.1. GTDB lineage: Bacteria > Acidobacteriota > Terriglobia > Acidiferrales > UBA7541 > Palsa-360. Next base: position 482,822 of record CAWEYA010000008.1, on the reverse strand, counting down.
TTGGCAGCGAGCTCAACCAGGTTTGGACCAACCTCATTGACAACGCCATTGACGCCATGGGCGGCAATGGCGAGCTGCACGTGCGCATCTATCGCGATGATTCCTGCGTGGTCGTGGAAATCGGCGACAACGGCCCGGGAATTTCGCCCGAAGTGCAGACGCACATCTTTGAGCCATTTTTCACGACCAAGGGAGTGGGCGAAGGAACCGGCCTCGGCCTCGACACCGTGCAACGCATCGTGAAAAAGCACCGCGGTACGATTCAAGTCACTTCAAAACCAGGCGACACGCTGTTTCAAGTGTGGCTGCCCCTTTCGGAAAGCCCCGCTGAGAACCTCAAGTAGCATAGGCCCTCTTGCCTGTGAGGGTTTGTAGGCCGCCCTTGCGCAGCCGGCTCAACTACGATGGCAAAAACCGCACAGCCAAGAGTGGCTGTGCTACTCAAAGCGTACTCCGGCATTGAGTTTGTCTGCGATTCCCGATAGTCTCGCGGTGGCGAAAGGGCCGCCGAGCCGAATCCGTGAGCAATAAGCTCCTCCAACTCATGCCGCCGGAAGGCTTCAAGATTCTCCTCACGCTCTTCTTGTGTTTCCTGATTGGGCTGGAACGCGAAGAACACCGCGCCGCGGGGCAGCGCTACACCTTCGGCGGGGTTCGCACCTTTCCCCTGATCGGGCTGACCGGCTATGCGATGGCCCTTTTGTCGGGCCAACAAATGCTTCCTCTTACGTTTGGATTCGGCGTCATTGGCGCGTTCCTTTGGCTCTCCTACCAGCACAAACTCCAAACCTACAACGAAGCCGGTGTAACCACGGAAGTCTCCGGGCTGATCACGTACGTGATCGGCGGGCTCGTGTCGCGCGACCAATTTTGGATCGCCACAACCATCGCCATTGTCAGTATGTTGCTGCTCGAACTGAAAGAATTTCTCGAGAACCTGACAACCAGAATTCCCGCCGTCGAGATTCTGACGTTTACGAAGTTTCTTTTGCTGACCTTCGTCATCCTGCCGATCGTACCGAATAAGGACTTCGGCCCGTTCGCCGTGAATCCGTTCAAGGCGTGGCTGATTGTCGTGGCCATTAGCGGCGTGTCCTACGGCAGCTACCTGTTGCAGAAACTGTCGAAAGGAAAAGGCGGCATAAGACTCTCGGCCTTGCTGGGAGGATTGTATTCGTCAACGTTCACGACCGTGGTCATGGCCAAAGAAGCGAAAACGGCGGGGACTCCGCACACTTACGCGGGCGGCATCCTGATTGCCTCCGGAGTGATGTATTTCCGTTTTCTTGCCCTGATCGGTATTTTCAATTTACAGCTTATGAACCGCCTGCTGATTCCGTTTCTCGTCCTTGGTGCGATTGGCAGCGCGGGCGGGTGGGCGTGGTCCTGCTTGACCGACGCACCCACGACGGAAACAAAACCCGCGTATTCGACGCGAAATCCGCTGGAGTTGGGCTCCGCATTTTTGTTGGGGCTGGTATTCCTGGTAGTCCTTGTGGCGACTAATTTCGCGCTGATCCACTTAGGCAACGGTGGAATTTACGGCATGGCCGTGATTTCCGGCCTAGCGCCTGTGGACCCGTTCATCATGGGACTCACGCAGACCGCGGGAAAAATGACATCCATGAGTCTCGCTGTGACGGGAGTCATCCTTGCGGCGGCGAGCAATAATTTTGCCAAAGCGTTTATCGCGTTTGCGCTCGCCGATCGCAAGACAGGCAGACAGAGCCTCATCCTGATGCTCGGGCTGACGGCGCTGGGCCTCGTGCCGCTGATTTGGGTTGTCCGCTAGGTGCGCTACATGAATGCTGAGGAAGCCACACCGGCGCATTGGCTTTCCGCGAACACTGCTATTCGATTGACCGGTGTCCTGATTCTGGCCGCGATGCTGCTCGCCCCCGTCTGGACCGCCGCGTTTCCACCTTTGCTCGATTATCCAAATCATCTGGCGCGCGCATTTGTTCTCTCGCACTTGAACGATCCGAATTTTTCCTACCGAAAGTTTTACCGTTCTGATTGGGACGCGTATCCCTATCTGGGGATGGACGCTTCGCTCGCCGTCCTGGTGCGGCTGTTTCCGATTGAGACGGCGGGGCGCGTGTTCCTCAGCCTGTGCGCCCTCGCGCTGCCTGGCGCGGTGTGGTTTTTTCTTCGCCAGGCGCAACCAGAGGCGGAGACCGCATCTTTTTGGCCGCTGCTGATCGCCTACAACGTTTTTTTTCTCGAAGGATTTCTGAATTTCGACCTGAGCATAGCGCTGGGATTTTTGGCGCTGGGATTTTGGCTGCGCTGGCTTGCGAAGCCGGGAACCGGACGATGGGCTGCAACCCTCGCTGCATTCACGGCGGCGTATTTCGCGCACCTACTGGGTTTCGCCATTGCTGGATTGATCGTGGTCGCCTACCTCGCGCTTTCGCGGCGGCCCGTTCGCGACTGGCTTTGGAGCGGCGCGCTGGCCTTGCCGGGCGTGGCGTTTTATTTGCACTCTTCACGAGTGGGACTGAGCGCCAACAAGATCGTCTTTCACGGATGGGAAGACAAGCTGGACTCGCTCGGCATGATCCTGCACGGGTACTGGCCCTGGCTGGATTGGCTTTCTCTGGCCGCGCTTGCGGCGTGGTTCTTGGCGGCCTGGTGGCGCAATCCTGAATTTCAATGGGATCGAAAATGGATGGCCATCGCCGGATTTTTCTTCGCCCTTTTCTGGGTGATCCCCTGGATGTGGGGCGAGGAAGCGTCCGACCTCGATATTCGCGTGCTGCCTTTCTTGTTTGTGGCGATCCTGTCCATGGCGCGCGTGGGGCGGCGCGGAAGAATGCTCGCTGCGATCCCGCTTTTGCTTTTCGCCGCGCGCACCGCGAGCGTGGCGCAGCATTTCAAGGAAACGCAGCCCGCACTGGCCGACCTCGCGCGCTCGTTCAATGCCGTGCCGCGCGGCGCCCTCGTCCTGCCCATTGTGGAAGGAGACGAAGATCCCATCGAGCGCCCCTTCACGCATTTCTGGGCCTACGGAGTAATCCGCCGCGACTGGTTCTCTCCGTACCTGAAGGACGCGCCAGGCGAGACGCCCATGCGCATCATCTTCAACTCCTACACCCCCGATGGATTCTGGAGCCTTGGGTACGACGACCCGCCAGATTGGCAGCAGGTCCAGAAGGACTACGACTACGTCTGGGCATATGACGTGCCTCGCTTTTCCGTGCCCCTTGCCGGAATCGCCGAGCGAGTCTACTCATCCGGCGCGCTCGAGGTCTATCGCATCCGCAAATCGCCGGAATCGCGCAAGTAACACAGGCACTCTTGCCTGTGCGGTGTTTGCTCTCCCGGGTGAAACGGCAACGTATGGGCAGTCCACAAAACCGCACAGGCAAGAGTGCCTGTGCTACTCGCGAGTCGCTGCGGCACAAGTCATCAAACTGTAATAAAAATCCGCCAGTGAAAGGTGTAATCTTGTGCTCGTAAAGTGCTACGGAACGGGGTTCCAGTAGCCTCACCCGGTGAGGAAGAGGTTCGGGAAGATGATCATGCCCAGAGCATTGCTTGCGATCCTGATTGCTTATGCACTAGCGGCGACGCCGCAGGCCGCCAGCGCGCAACAACCCGCCAATGGAACCTGGCGTTTCCTGGCGTCAGGCGACTCCCGTAATTGCGGCGACGTGGTGATGCCTGGGATTGCGGAAACGGCGAAGAAAAATCAGGCTGCGTTTTACTGGCATCTGGGCGACCTGCGCCTGACCACCAACTTTGACGAAGATATTGCCCACCAGCCCGAGCACTTGGCCAAACTCCTCTCCATCACGGAATACGGAAGCATCGAGTGGCCCGATTACATTGAAAGCCAAATCGTCCCCTTCGGTTCCATTCCATTTTTCCTGGGGATTGGAAATCACGAGACCGTTCCACCATACAAAACACGCGAAGATTTCCTCCTGCAATTTGCGGATTGGCTGGATTCGCCGGTGCTGCACGCGCAGCGCCTGAAGGACGATCCCAAGGATTACCGCTTCAAGACCTATTTTCACTGGATCGACCGAGGCGTCGCCTTCTACTACCTCGATAGCGCAACCGCCGATCAATTTGACGCCGCCCAGTTAAGCTGGTTCGAGCGCACGCTTGCAAAAGATCTCGCCAATACAGCCGTTACCACTATAGTGACTGGAATGCACAAGGCGCTGCCTGAAAGCATTTCCGCCGGACACAGCATGAACGAGTCTCCCACGGGCACCGAAAGTGGCCGGCGAGTCTATGCCGATTTGTTGCGCGCACGGGACGAGGCGCACAAGCACGTCTATGTGCTCGCAAGCCATTCGCACTACTACATGGATGGAATCTTCAATACGGAATACTGGAAGCAGCACGGCGGCGTTCTGCCGGGATGGATCGTGGGCACCGCGGGAGCCGTGCGCTATGCACTGCCGCCGAACTCCTCGGATGCGCACGGTGCTTTGGTGAATGTGTACGGGTCGCTGCTCGGAACCGTGCAGCCCAACGGCGAAATCAACTTCCAATTTGAGCAGCTTCAGGAAAAAGATATTCCTGAATCCGTGACCGCCCGCTACGGCAAGGATTTCGTGCACTGGTGCTTCGCCGAAAATACGCAGGCGAAGTAGTAAGTAGCGCAAACTTCGGTCTGTGACTTTTCTTTTGTGCTCGCAAAAATCAATAACCACAGGCTGAAGCCTGTGCCACTCAAGCCCGCAGATTATCCCCTTGCCAGTCCTTCACCAATTGCTTGATGGCCTTGCGATTCTCGAGCTTGTCTGCGAGGACTTTGCGCGCCAGGGCGGGAAGCTCCGCATCGCAGGCAAACCGCAACGAAACCAGCTGCGCCACGGTGAATTCCGGAATGCGAGGCCGCAATTCCGCCGGCAAGACTTCCGCGAGGCGCATGCGCATTTCCAGGCGAATGACGCGGTCCTGCACCGTCAGCGCAAAGACGCGCGCAAAGAGAGCGAGCGTAAGGAACGCAAAGGCCATCAGCACGCCGAGGATGGACTCGAACGAAATACCGGCTTTAACTACATGGTAAATAGACCAGCCGGCATTGAGAAGGAACACGGGGAGGACGAACATGTGGAAGGGCGGCACGACACGGACATGATTCTGGAGATTCTGCGGTTTCTGGTTGGCCATACGGATTCACCGTCCTCTCATTTTCAAAATGAAATCCTAGCGCATGGGTTCGGGAAACGACGAAATCGGATCGATATCCACGGGCACATCGGAAGCGGCTCCGAGCGCCTTCGCCAGTTCCGGCGGAATCGCGCCGTACTTCGCAAACCAGGCTTCTACGCGGGCGCGGTCTCCGGTCGCTTCCTGCACGAGTAATTCCTTGGCCAGCGCCGCAACGGCCTCCGGCATGCGGCCGAAATCAATCGCGTAGCGGCCGGAAGCCGCGTCGCGGGCGATCGCGCCGCGTTCCGAATAGAAATTGAATTCCATAATTTCGGCGCGCCCATGCGCTTCGGCGACGCCGAATCGCACGGTGCGGAAAATTCCTGCCACTTCGGAGGCATAATATCCGTTCAATTTTTCCTTGGGAAGATCGCCGCGGTCCACCAGCCATTTCAGGCCGTACAGGCCGACGATATCTGCCTTCGCCTCTTCGAGGCCCGAATACGCCGGCCCGATCGCTGCGCGAATGTCCTGGCGCCCGCTGGACGTGCGCGCGAATGCGGGGCCCAGGCCGTGCGAAATTTCATGCATCATCGTGCTTGCCAGATAACCTTCCGCGGAAGCGAGCGCGGCTTCGTCGGCGCGCAGCAGGCGCTTGGCGATCGGCAAGATCACGTAATTCACGCGCGCGTCCATGAAATTCTTGAAGAAAATTTTCTTCGAGCCTTTTTGTTCGTGGATGCGCGGATCGTTTGGCAGATTGTCGGCCACCGCCTGGTAGCCGTGGCGCAGATCGCCCGCGCGATACGGCGCGTCCATCACTTCCATGGGAGAGAAAAGGCCGCGCTTCGAGGGCCGATCCTCGACCGCGAGCGGCAGGCTGTCCTGAATGTCCGGCACATATTTCTGGAACACGTCGAGCTTGCGGCTTTCCACCTCATTCCGTACCAGGACGGCGGCGCCATATGAAGTTTTCACGCCAAGAAGATCGTCGAGATAGGTTTCGTACGGCGCAAAAATGACATCGAATTTCGGATTGACCAGGCTGACCCAGGCAATGTCGCTGTCGAAATATTGGTCGGTCTGCAGCGCATCCGCGCGCAGGCGCAGAAATTTGGCAAACGTCAGATCGTCGGAAAGGTCGGCGGCCTCGCGCAGCGCTTTCGCCGCCGGATCGACCCATTGTTTGTAAGCGACATGATAGGGAATCGCTTCGAGCGCGGCGCCCTTGCGGCGAACGACGGTCCAGGGGTCATACAGCACGGGTTTTTGATCCGGATGCGCCGCGACATAACGATCGAACTCCTCGCGGGTCATATCGGATGGGTAGAGTCCCCGGCCCGGGGGCCACGGCGCGATCCCCACGAACGGCGCATTATTGTTGATCAAGTCAAAGCGGCTGCCGTTGATTCGGAGAAACCGGCGCAGCGCAATTTCTTTCGGATCGCGGTTGCTGGCCAGCGCCTGATATAGCTTCAACCCTTCAGGATCGCTTTGCCTCCAGTAAATGGATTCCAGGTTCTGGCACGCCTCGACCAGTTTGCCAACCATTTGCCTTTCGCGCGCCGTAAGATGCGCGGAGTCAAACGGCATCCGCACCGGCTTGAATTTCGCGACTTCTTCCATCAGATTCGGCGCGATGACAAGATTCTGAGTGACCGGTTGAGCTTTGGCGTTTGCCTGAGCGGGTGCGCCTTCCTGCGCCTTGATGGCGAAAATTCCCAGAAATATAAGAATCACAAGCAGCAGTCCGGCACACACCACGCAATTCGAGCGGCGACCACAGCGGAAGCGAAGAAACGCAGGGAGCGACATGCCCCGGATTCTAGCAGAGCGATCCGCAAAGCGCGTGCGGGAATTCTGGCCAATCATGGAGAGGTTTTGGTAGCACAGGCACTCTTGCCTGTGCGGTTTTGCGATCGCATTGGTGTCGCCTGGTCCGTGCAGCTTACAAAACCGTACAGGCAAGAGTGCCTGTGCTACTCCATTTCATCCGAAATCGGGAAGCTTCCATCCACAAAGCATCTCGTGTCGCTCCAAGGATTAAATAATTTACCGCTTCTGAAATTCCGGCGAGCCCAGCACCAGGCCGGTAATGAGGCTGACATTCACTTGCGTCACCGGGTCGTCGAGCTTTGCGCCCAGGATTCGCGGCTCCGTCATTTCCTTCTCCAGCGTTTCGCGCGTCGAGTCGGAAACTTGTCCTGCCAGGAACTCGCTTTCGACCCGGTCCAGCGCCAGATGAGGATTCGCTCCAACGTCCGCGCCCACCAGGGAATTGATGTCCACTTGCGCGCCGCGCACCTTGTTGCTGGTCAGAGCGACCGCAAAATTCACGCGGTTCAGCAGCGCTCCGGTGCTGACCCACGCCGCGGCCTTGTCCGCGTAGCCGTTGGGCGTCAGGCACTGGTACAGCGGCTCGCCGATGCGCGAGACCCACTGCGCGAGTTGCAGCGGTTGGTCCACGTCGGCGCCGAGCGCGCGCGTCGTGGAGGCCACCAGCTCGAATGGCGTTTTCACCTTTGCGCGGAACGCTGCCCGCGACCAGAACTCCGGAGAATAAATCATCGCCGTCATCACGGCACGGATATCGCCTTTGGATTTTTCAAAAGTCTTGGCCATGCGCGCGACGAGCGCCGGAGGCGGATCGTCCGAGACAAAATGCTCCGCCAGTTGCAGCGAAATATGCCGCGCCGTGTGCCCATCCTTCGCCAGCAGGTCGAGGACTTCCTCGCCGTCCTTGATCCCGCCGCCCTTGATGTTCTTTCCGAGCACGCGCTTTGGATCGGGATCGTGAATCCGCTCCTCGAAATAAAAGACGGGATTTTCGCGCGGCGACTCGATCGTCCATCCCGTGAAGGCGCGCGCGACTTCGACGACGTCTCCCTGCTTGTACCCGCCGTCCACGCCGAGCGTGTGCAACTCCATCAGCTCGCGCCCATAATTTTCATTCAGCCCGCGCCGCGGGCCGAGCGGCGGCAGCTTTTCGCCCGGTCGCGCGCGCGCCGGATGCAGTTTCAGCCGGTCAAAGGCGTGCTGGTCCGCGCTGGAAGAGTTATCAAGATAGTAAAGCATCGCTGGGCTCTTCGCCGTCGCTTCCAGCAAATCGCGGAATTTTCCGAGCACGTGCGGGCGGATCGCGTCCCGTTCGTAAGGGATCAGGTACCAGCGGTCCGTGTCCTTGTAGATAAAAATATTAAAATGGTTGAACCAGAAATCCGAAAGTTGTTCGCTCAGCTGCCGCTCGCTGTAAACCGCTCGGACCATCTTCGCTTGCATCACTTCGTTTACGATTTCATTGGGGTCCTTGAACGGCAGGGAATTCATCCCGCCCGGCTGCTTGGCCAGTTCCTGCAAACGCTTCTGGTATTCGTCGACCCTCATCCCCAGTTGCTTGGCGGCCACGTCCTGCGGCGGGTATTGATCGAGAAGGCCGGCGGCGCTCAGTCCCAGCGCCAGAAATTGTGCGAGGCGCGCCTCCACCACCGGGTCGCTGATATTTTCCGGATGGAGCTGCGCCTGAATCCAGTTCTCGAGCCCCGTCTTTTCAATTTGTTCCACTTGGCCCGGCCGCGGACCGAATCCCAGCCGGTTCAAGGCGTGCAGGATGGCTTCTTCTTCGTTCAATTCTCGGATCGGAAGTTTGCCGGCGAAGTCTGCGTGCCCACTGCTCTTGTTACTCGCCCCCGGCGGCAAAGGCGGGGAATACATTTCCGCGCCACCTCGGCGAGGCCCGGCCATAGCCAGCGTCGCAAGAGACATCCCGGCCAGCAGTCCCGAACCAACGATTTCAGCCCATCGCTTCATGGCTCGATCGACAGATTGGCGGCAAAGTCGTTTCGCATTCGCATTCAACCTGCCATCTTCAATTTCATACGCCCAATCCCTGCTAATCTCAACCCCCCACTACCCAAAAAGTTCCGCTCGCCCAAGTGAAAGACCTCAGTACATGCTTGATTTCTCCGTGTCCTCGTTTTTCTCCGTGTCCTCTGTGTTAAAGCCTTTGACTTTGCTTTTCCGGCCGCAAAACGCTCAAGACAGAGTACACGGAGAAAACCGAGAACGCAGAGAAAGAAGGAGCGCTGCGTTGTTGACATGAGCCACCCGCAGCCATACGATTTCCACTAAATTCAAGTAACGCGCGCTGGCGAGCTGCGATAAGCAAACTCGCGCGCTCGAGGCATTCAGGCGACCGGAGGGATAGCATGAGTCTCAACGCAGCAGGCATGAACCGCCGCAGCTTCCTCAAAACGGGCGCTGGCGGGACCGCCGGTCTACTGATTGGTTTTTATTTTCACGGCGATTTGGAATCATTAGCAGCGGCGAATGACGCCCCCGTGGTCCTCAACGCCTGGATCCACGTCGGCGCAGACGACCTGGTAACCATCCTTATCGACAAATCGGAAATGGGCCAAAGCATCCTGACGGGTCTCGCTATGATTGCCGCCGACGAACTCGATTGCGATTGGAAAAAAGTCCGCACCGAATTCGCGCCTGCCGAAAAGGTCTACTTCAATCCGCGATTCGGCGCGCAGGGCACGGGAGGCAGCTCCGGCACTCCTACTTCGTGGGATCCGCTGCGCAAGGCCAGCGCGACAGCGCGCGCCATGCTCCTCGAGGCCGCGGCGCAAAAGTGGGGCGTTGCCCCGTCCGAGTGCAGCGCGGAAAACAGCACGATCGTGCATGCTTCGACCAAGCGCCGCCTGACCTATGGCAGCCTCGCGGAAGCAGCTGCAAAACTCCCCGTTCCCCAAAATGTGCCCCTTAAGACTCCGGGCGAGTACCACTTGATTGGCAAGTCCACCAAGCGGCTCGACACTCCTGAAAAAGTAAATGGCAGCGCCCAGTATGGAATTGACGTGCGCCTGCCGGGAATGCTCTACGCGGTGGTCGCGCGCTGCCCCGTGTTCGGCGGCAAAGTCGCCAGCTTTGATGCCGCGAAAGCCAAAGTAATTCCCGGGGTGAAAGACGTGGTCCAGATTTCGAGCGGCGTCGCCGTAATCGCCGACAATACTTGGACGGCGATGCAGGGCCGCCGCGCGCTCGATATGCAATGGGACGAAGGGCCGAACGCCAAACTCACCAGCGCCGCCATCAGCAAACAGCTGGCGGAGGCCGCTGCGAAGCCCGGCCCGGTTGCCCGAAAGGAAGGCGACGTTGAAGCGGGACTTGCTTCCGCGGCCACGAAGATTGAAATCGACTACGAAGTTCCTTTCCTCGCGCACGCCACCATGGAACCACAGAACTGCACCGCGCACGTCCGCTCGGACCGCTGCGACGTTTGGGCCCCCACGCAGGCCCAGACCAGTTCCCAGGCCACAGCCGCCAGGATTACGGGGCTTGGCACAAATTCCGTCTTCATTCACACAACTTTTCTTGGCGGAGGATTCGGACGCCGTTTTGAAGCCGATTTCATCGGCGAAGCAGTGGAAGTTTCCAAGGCGATGAACGCGCCGGTCAAGGTGACCTGGTCGCGCGAAGACGACATGCAGCACGATTACTACCGCATGGTTTCGCACGCGCGCTGCACGGCTGGGCTGGACGCGGACGGGTGGCCGGTGGTCTGGTCGAGCCGCGTCTCTTCCCCGTCGCTCCTGGCCCGGTTCGGCCCGCTCAAGGACAATTTCGATCGTCGCAGCGTGGAGAGCCTGGACAGCGTGCCCTACGCGATTCCGAATATTCTGGTTGATTATCAACTGGTAAATACAAGCGTACCCATCGGCTTCTGGAGGTCGGTGGGCGCTTCGCAAAACGGTTTTTTCCTGGAGAGCTTTATCGACGAAATTGCCACGGCCGGGAAGAAGGATCCCTACGAACTGCGCCGCCGCTTGCTCGCGAAATCGCCGAGACACCTTGCCGTCCTGGAAAGCGCCGCGCAAAACGCGGGATGGGGCAAGCCGCTGCCCGCGGGCCGTTTTCGCGGCATCGCCCTGGTGAGCTCGTACGACGGCTACGTTGCCCACGTCATCGAAATTTCGGTGAATCGCGAGGCGCGCACGCTGAAAGTTCACCGCGTGGTTTGCGCGCTAGATTGTGGGCGAATCGTGAACCCCTCGAGCATTGACGCGCAGGCTCGCAGCTCCATCGTCTACGGATTGACAGCCGCGCTCTACAGCGCCATCACTATCGACCGCGGGCGCGTGCAGCAGAATAATTTCAACGACTACAAAATGTTGCGCTGCGATGAAATGCCCGAGGTGGAGGTCCACATCATTCCCAGTGATCTCCCGCCCACCGGCGCCGGCGAATTTGTCGTGCCCCCGGTCGCCCCCGCGCTGTGCAACGCGATTTTCGCCGCGACAGGAAAACGCGTCCGCCGCCTGCCGGTCCATCCCGAGGACCTGGCCTGACCTTCAAGCAAAAAGAAATTTCAGTTTTCTCTTGGTTTTCTCTTTGTCCTCTGTGTTAAAGGCTTGGCCTTTGATTTGACGGCCACAAATTCATAACACAGATGGCACTGAGAAATGCGGGGTCGCCGAGAACGCGAAGTTGGCTTTGCCGCATTTGCAGAATTGATGGGCCGAACCGCGGTTGACACAACTCAACACTGGGTCTACCGTTTTATATAGATTAAGAAGAGCGGAATTCCGGGCCTGGGAGGTTCCATGGAAATTGACAAAAAAGCTTTTCTCGACAGCCTCGGCGGCCCCGAAGCTGCCAGCCGGATGGACTCCGAAGCGCGAGCCGACGCCCTGGAATCCCACATGATGGCGCAGCTTAACCGCGCGAAAACGGGTGATCCCGCGTGGGACCAGATAAAACCGGAGAAATACCCTACGGTCGCTGAAGTAGAGGCGAACATCGAAACGCGGAAATACCGCGAAGGCGTGGGGTTCATGTACGTTCCGCGCACCGGCGAAAATGTGAAAAGACTTACGCCGATGCCCTCCAATCCTACGCTCTACGATTTTTTCAAGCTGCGCTTCATGGACACCTCCAACCACGTTCTGCAAAGCGCGGCCCTGGCGATGAAAAACGGAATGACCGAGGAAATTATTCTCGCCTGCCTGCTTCACGACGTGGTGCAGGAAATTATTCGCACCGACCACGGCTGGTGGGGCGCGCAACTGTTCGAGCTTTACGTCCCGGAAAAAGTCAGTTTCGCCATTCGCTACCATCAGCCGCTACGTTATTATCCCGACCCGTCCGTCGGCTACGAGTACCCCGATCTCTACCGGCAACTATTTGGCGCCGATTACGTTCCTCCGCCCTACATCGAAGCGACCTACGAGATGGTTCGCAAGCACCCGTGGTACATGGACGCGCGTCTGGTGACGGTGAACGATTTGTACGCCTTCGATCCGAATGCCACGGTTTCCATCGAGCCATTTGTTGATATCATCGGACGCCACTTCAAGCAGCCGAAAGAGGGGCTCGGAAACGACGGCAGCCCGGTCGCGCACATGTGGCGAACGATTGCCAGACCTGACCAGCCTTTGTGAGTGCGCGACGATTGGAAATGGGTAGTGTAGCGCCGGCGTCTCACCCGCTCTTTGCCTTATCGTTTAGCTGGAAGAATGCCGGCAAGATGCCGGCGCTACCAGATCACGTGCAATCCGGGAAAACGCGGAGGAAATCGTGAACGGGAGAATCAGCACCGCACTCACAATCGTTCTGGCTCTGAGCGCCGGATTGTTCAGCATGTTCGCTCGCAGCACGCCGGCGCAAACGGCGGACCTCCACGTCATGATCTCCGACGGCATGAAGACGGTCGTGGAGGAGCTCACCCCGCAGATCGAGCATTCCATCGGTCGCAAACTCGCGGCGCAATTTGATTCCTCGAAAAATCTGAGAGACAAAATTCAGACGGGGGAACCGTTTGACGCCGCGATTCTGACCTCCGATGTGCTGGACGATTTGATCCAGCAGGGAAAAATCGCGGCCGGCGGGCGGGCGGATATTTCCCGCACCGGGCTGGGAATGGGCGTCCGCGCCGGGGCCGCGAAACCAGACATCAGCACGCCGGACGCGTTGAAGAAAACTTTGCTGAGCGCAAAATCCATCAGCTTCAATCCGACCGGCGCCAGCGCCGCACATACTTACGACATGTTTTCACGCATGGGAATCACGGACGCCGTCAAGCCCAGATTGATGCTCGATGCGGAGGCAGGGCGCCCGCAAATGAATGTTGCCGGGGGCAAAACGGAATTGGTGATCTCGCTGATCCCCGAGATTCAGTTTTTCCCAGGCGTGGATCTTGTCGGCCCGATTCCACCCGCTTATCAAAGCTACGTAAATTTCGCGGGCGGCATTGCGGCGAACCCGCACGACGCGGAAGGCGCCAAAGCGTTGATGCAGTTCCTCACCGCGCCAGCGGTCGTGCCCGTCCTGAAGGCCAAAGGGATGGAGCCGCACATGTAGCACAGCCACTCCTGGCTGTGCGGTTTTGTAAAGCGCTGCAAAAATCGCACAGCCAGGAGTGGCTGTGCTACATCAACAGATCCCGCGAGAACTTTTTTAGCGGCCTCTTCAGCCTGCGGGTTTTTGTCCTTGCAAGGCCGCACCCCCGCAGGCTGAAGCCCGCGCCACTTTCACATATTCGCGCATGGCGGCCTCGAACGCTCTCTCCAGCTTCTGCACAACCGGTCCAGCGACTACGGAATACCGGTGTCCGGAAATTTCACTCACTCCGAGCAGGCTACGATTGGTGGACGTGATGAACACTTCGTCCGCGGCATAGAAATCCCCGAGCGTCAGCGTCTTCTCGCTCATGGTCACGCCCGCGCGAGGAGCGATTTCCAGCAGCACGCTGCGCGTCACGCCTTCGAGACATCCTGACGAAAGTGGCGGCGTGAAAATCGCGCCGTCCTTCACGCAAAAAATATTTGCGGAAGTGCACTCGGCCACTTCGCCGCGTTCGTTCAGCAGAATCACTTCGGTCCAGGCCGCCTTTTGCGCCTCCGCAAGGTGCCACACGTTATTCAGCCACGACGTGGTTTTCACGCCCGCCAAAGGCGACGCCGCGTGGCGGCCATTTTCGGCGACGCCCAGGCGCGCTTCCGCCGAATATGCCGGAAGTCCCGCCGAGCATAGAATTAAGTCCACCTCGGGCAGCGCCTCGCCGCTCTGCCAGAACCCAACGCGGTTATAGATCAGGTAAATTCGAGCCGTGCCTTCGGCCACTTGATTGGCGGCCAGCAATTCGCCGAGGTGCCGCCGCACTTTCGCCGGATCGAAGGGAAAAGGCAGCCGGATCCGCCCTGCGTCTTTTTCGAGCCGCCGCCAGTGGCGCTCGTAAGCGAACGCTTCGCCTTGAAAGACGCGTATCGTCGTGAACAGGCCCCATCCATTCAGGAGCCCTGCCTGCCCGGGCGAAAGACGCGCCTCGTCAACGGGAACAATCCGGTCGTTATGAAAGATCAGCCGATGAATCAAGTGGCCCTCGCGCACAGTCTGCCGCCAAGCGCCCCGTTATTCTATCTCACTCGGGTCGGATGAAGTGGCCTTCGCGGGACATCGGGTGACGTAGGAAGCAAACAATTCAACGAAATTTGCCGCCGGATCATGTAGCAGTGATGCGATCTTCCGGCACTTCGACCTCGGTGACTCCGCGGAATGAGAAGAGCAGCTTGATCACATATTTCGGGGGATTTTCGGAAGTTTGGCGCACGATGTGGCCGACCGCGGCAGTTACGGCCGCGTGGAAAAGGACGTCTCCAGCCTGCATTCCGGCGAGATTCACGCGCACTGCCTGTCCCGGCTGGAGGGAAGCCACATTACACCTCGCACTGAATTGTGTGCCTCTCGCCCGCCGATTGCAAACCTGTTCAGCTCCTCGTAGCGCCGGCATCTTGCCGGCTCAATTTCCGGCCTGCACAAGTTGCAAAACGCCGGTGGGACGCCGGCGCTACTGCATTTGCGCTCGCATTGTCTCTTCCTGCTGCGAGAGATAATATGTGTCGGCACATCGAAGTCTTCTGTTCGCGCCGCAACGGAGAGAGCCATGCTGCTTGTGAAATCGCATCATCGGTTTAGACCAATTCTTGCTGTCGCGGCAATTGCCGCGCTCTCCGGCTGTTCGCGCGGGCCGAGTCCTCCCACCGCGGCGCTGGCATCCTTTTCTGGCGAGCGCATCCTCAATCATATCCGCACTCTTTCTTCGGATGAATTTGAAGGGCGCGGTCCAGGCTCGAAGGGCGAGCAACTCACAATCAAATATCTCGAAGACCAGTATCGCTCCGCGGGCCTGGAACCCGGCAATCTCGACGGCACTTACTTGCAGAGCGTGCCTCTCGTCGGCATCACTCCGGATAGCGGCATGAAGCTCACGCTGACGGGGCATGGAAAAACTCTCGAACCGAAATTTCAGGACGATTTCGTCGCCTGGTCCAAGCGCGTGACGGAAACCTCCGCGATCGATGCCGACATGATTTTTGTCGGCTACGGCGTGCAGGCACCGGAATTTCAATGGGACGATTTTAAGGGTGCCGACGTAAAGAACAAAATTCTTGTTGTGCTCATCAACGACCCGCCCGTGCCCGATCCCGCGGATCCCTCCAAGCTCGATCCGAAAACTTTCGGCGGCACGGCCATGACGTACTACGGCCGCTGGACCTACAAATTTGAAAAAGCCGGGCAGTTGGGCGCCGCCGGATGCGTCATCATCCACCAGACCGACCGCGCCGGCTATCCCTGGGAAGTGGTGCGCAACAGCTGGAGCGGAACGCAATTCGACCTGGCCACTCCCGACAAAAACATGGGGCGCCTCGCCATGGAAAGCTGGATCACCTCGGACTTCGCCACGAAATTATTTCGCGCCTCCGGCCAGGATCTCGACAAGCTGACCGCCGCCGCCGCCCGCCGCGATTTCAAACCTGTCCCCCTCGGCATCCACGCCAGGCTGACCGTCCACAACGCACTGATGAACATCGATTCACACAACGTGATCGCAAAACTCACTGGGAGCGATCCCGGCTTGAAAGATACCTACGTCATCTACACGGCGCATTGGGATCACTTCGGAATCGGCCCGGAAGTGAATGGCGATAAAATTTATCACGGCGCGGTGGACAACGCCTCGGGCACTGCCGCGCTGCTGGAAATGGCGCGCGCGTACAAGGCGCTTCCGAGGCCGCCGCGCCGGACCATTCTTTTTCTCTCTGTAACTGCGGAAGAACAGGGCCTGCTCGGCTCGCAATACTACGTGGAGCATCCGATATATCCGCTCGCGCGCACCGCGCTGGACATCAACATGGACGGAATGAATGTATACGGGCGCACGCGCGACATCGTGCAAATCGGCCGCGGCGTGTCCACCCTGGACGATGTGATTGATTCTGTGACGCAGGGACAAGGCCGAATCGTAAAGTTCGATCCCGAACCCGAGAAAGGTTACTACTACCGCTCCGACCATTTCGAATTTGCCAAAAACGGCATTCCCGCTTTCGATCCGGATGAAGGCGTGGAGTTCATCGGCAAGCCTGAGGGTTGGGGACTTGAAGAGAGGCGAAAATATACCGCCGAAAGGTATCACAAGCCCGCCGACAAGATTCAGGCGGATTGGGACCTGAGCGGGGCAGTCGAGGACAGCCAACTCTACTTCCTGGTTGGATTCAGTGTGGCCAATGATCCGCGTATGCCCGAATGGAAACCCGGGGCCGAATTCAAAGCCATCCGGGATGCCTCACTCCGGGCGGCGGGAATTGCCCCTTGAGGGGTTCGCGGCACGCTGGAAGAGTCTGATTCAGGGGATTTTCCGCCCACCATCATTTTGGTCGGAAAGGAACTATTTTCGCTTCTAAGGTGAATTTCGTGTTGACATGGTCTCCTCTTCTTCTTACTCTTAGTGCTCAAGCCCTCTGGGAGGCTTTCGTGAGCAAACTGGTTACCGCTGTTCTGATCGCAACTATGAGCCTGGTGATGATTGAGGCGCCAGTCCTGGCGGCGCCTGCCGGTTCACCATCAGCTCCCCTGGGTGTGGTTGTGGCCGCTGAAAATGCCAATGTAGGAGCGGGCGTAACTTCCAGTGGTGCGACAATTTATG
Organism: uncultured Acidobacteriota bacterium; assembly: GCA_963813185.1. Classification (GTDB taxonomy): domain Bacteria; phylum Acidobacteriota; class Terriglobia; order Acidiferrales; family UBA7541; genus Palsa-360. Next base: position 465,724 of record CAWEYA010000008.1, on the reverse strand, counting down.
ACGGCGATCACTTGCAAACACCCGCGAATTCGACTCTTCGTGTCCGATTCGGATCCGGACAAATGGTTTTGCGCCAGAACACAACCGCCGATGTGCATTCATTCCCGAACGGCTTCTCGGCCGATTTGAACAGTGGAACAGTGGTTGTTTCCTCAGCAGAGGGTCAGACTTTCCAACTGATCGCGGACGGCGCAACGATTCGTCCCGCGGACTCGCAGGCAACCTCCGGTCAAATCAGCATGATCAGCCCGACGGAATTAATTTTGACGGGCACCCGGGGCACCATGCGAGTCACCATGGGCGACGAAGTAAAGACCGTTGAGGCGGGCAGCTCTTACCGGATGGAAGTGGAAACCGAAGACCCGGGACCGAATCCGCAGGCTCCGCACCCAACTGCACGCAATCATTTTCTATGGATTGTGATCCCTGTGATCGCTGCGGTTACGGGCATCGTGATTTGGCGTGCTCTCGTCAGCCCGGACGCTCCCAAATGACCGTGTGAGCCGGGACACCCCGGCGCCGCGTGACATCTCCAAAAGAATTTAGGCAATTTCAGGGCGGCCCAAACTGGCCGCCCTTTTTTCCCCCGGGGTTAAGACCTCCGTGGAAACTGGTACCTGGAAAGCAGGACACGCCTCTGTAGCAAGATTGGGCATCAAGTAGCAAGGTGTCCCGGGCGCTGCGCGGCCTTATTGGTAAAATAAGAAGATGCGGTTTTCCGCGGCGCGCCTCCTTCGGACCTTCGCGGTTTTATTCCTTGCCTCCACTATTCCCGGCAGTGTCTTTGCCGATACGATTTATCTGAAGAGCGGCAGAAAAATCACCGCCACCCATGTAGTTCAGGAAAACGGCCAGGTGAGTTACGAAACTCCCGCCGGGCGGTTCAGCTTTCCTATTTCCATCGTCGATCGCGTCGTCCACGACGATTCGTCACCGATTTCCACCGCTGGGACCCCTTCGGATCGCGCCGCGAACCTTCCCATTGCCCCGCCCAACACCCTGGCTGCCCCCATTGACGCGGCGGCCAGCGCCGCTGTGCGCGACGGCTCCATTGACAGTGAATTGCTTTTGAAACTCGAATCCGAGGCCAACGCCAATCCTTCCCCCACGGCCATAGCACGCGTCATTGCCGCGGAGAGCGCCGCCGCGCAATTCGAAATCAGCGTGGGCGATTTCCCCCGGGCGGTGGATCACTATAATGTCGGCCTGCGTTTTGACCCCGATAACACCGGACTGCTACTGGAATCCGCGTACCTTCATTTGAGGCGCAGCGAATACTCCGCGGCGGCGGACTTGCTTGACCATGCCCGCCGAATCGATCCGGACTCAGCCGATGTGGCCAAACTTTCCGGCTGGGCGTATTACGGCTTGAACCGCGCCGCCGACGCCGTCACGCAATGGAAACGCGCCATGGAGATCAAGCCCGATGAGGAGACCCAGCACGCCCTCGAAAAGGCGGAGCGCGATGCCCGGGAAGAAGCGGAGTATCACGAAGGCGAAACAACTCACTTTCGCCTGAAGTACAACGGCGGAGCCGCTCCGGAACTCGCCGCTGCCGTCCTCAAGACCCTGGAATCCGAGTTCGATGAAATTTCCGCCAGCCTGAATTACGTCCCTCCTGAGCCCATTGGCGTGATCCTGTACACGAATCAAACGTTCATGGACATCACCCGCGCGCCAAGCTGGTCGGGGGCTCTCAACGATGGCCGCATACGCGTGCCGGTCGAGGGCCTGACTTCCATGACCCCGGAACTGGCGCGCGTGCTGAAACACGAACTGACTCATAGCTTCGTCGGCCAGAAGACCGGGGGGCGATGCCCCGTCTGGCTGCAGGAGGGCATCGCGCAATACATGGAAGGAAAACGCAGCCGGGTCAACGCCGGAACACTTTCCGTGCAATTTGAAAAACACATGGAAATTTCTCTCCTCTCCTACGAATCCTCGTGGTTGACCTTGCCCAAGGACGCGGCCTCCAACGCCTACGCCTGGTCGCTCGCTGTGGTGGAGACGATCATGACCGAGAACGGCGTCGACGACATGGAGAGAATTCTCGAGCGCATCTCCGCAGGTTCCTCCACGGAAGATGCGATTCGCGCAGTACTCCGCGAGGATTATTCGGATCTGATGCTATCCACCGAGCATTACCTGCGTAAGGCTTACTTTTAGGGATTCTTAAATCAAAGTGTAGCGAGCAAGCCCGCAAGGAGCGCGGCGCGCTCTGGCAGAGCGCGAATGAGAATATTTTCGTCCGGGCTGTGTGCACTCTCGCCGACGGCGCCCAGGCCATCGAGTGTCGGGACTCCAAGCGCCGCCGTAAAATTTCCGTCCGATCCGCCGCCGACGTAGGCTTCGCCAAGGGTGACGCCCATTTCTTTGGCCAGGGCCCGCGCTCTGGCATACAGCGCCGCGCTGGTTTTCCTCTCCATCGGCGGCCGGTTGAACCCGCCGCGAATTTGCAGTTTTGCCCCGCGCAGGATCGGTCTGAGCGCGTGAAACCTCCGCTCGAGCGCGCGCATGTCTCCGGCGCGCTCGGCGCGCACGTCCACTACGACTCGGGCTTTCTCAGGAATCACGTTGGCGCGCGTGCCGCCTTCGATCATTCCGGCATTCACCGTGATTCCGCGCCTCGGCTCGTCCCAGCGCGAGATGCGCGCAATTTGCAGCGCGATTTCCTCGATCGCATTGACGCCCGCTTCAGGATTGAGACCCGCATGCGCCGCGCGGCCCGTGACAATGATCTCGATCTCGCCGACGCCCTTGCGGCCCGTTTTCACGCAGCCAGCGGGTCCCGACGCAGGCTCGAGGACCACCACGGCTTCGCTCCGCCGCGCCTCGCGTTCAATCACCGCGCGCGAAGTTCCGCTGCCGATTTCTTCATCGCTTGTCCACAGGAAGACGATTCGCTTCTCAGGCTTGCGGCCTGCCGCGGTAAGTGCGTCGACCGCAAACAGCGCAATCACCAGTCCACCCTTCATGTCGAACGCGCCCGGCCCAAAGGCGCGCCCTCGCGCCAATCGAAACGGCGTCCGAGCCAGAGTCCCCATCCCGTACACCGTATCCAAATGCCCGAGAATAAGGATCTGCCCGCGGGCCCGAGTTCCCGCAGGATTCCACTCCGCACGGACGTGATCGCCTCGTTCACTGCGCCGCAGAAGCGTGACCCTGGCTCCACGCCGCCTCCACTCTGCTGCCACAATCTTCCCGAAGCGATCCACAGCGGCCTTGTCGAGGCTGGGCGACTCCGCACACACAAATTGCCCAAGGAGCCCCGTCATCGCAGCAGCGCGCGGCCGCAGCCATTCCACAAGCGGCAACATCTGGTGGGACGCCATCATCGCGCCGCTATGCTAGCAACGCGCCCGAAAGGGAGCAACTCAGTAGAGATCTGATTTTGAATCTGGTCCCGAGGAATCCGGCAATTGGCAAGCCGGTGCTTTCGCGCCGCATTCAACTCTGTGAATTCCCGTCTTTTTGAAGCGATATAAAAGCTGATCGGATTTTGAGGCGGAAAGACAAAAGATATCGAATGACCCAGATAATTATTACAATTCTGTTACAGATAGGTTAAAATCCTGTTAAAGAATGGAAGTCGCGGGCGAACTGCTCCGCCCTTGGCTTCACTGCTATGAGAACAAGGCTCCGGACGATCGGCCTGCTCTTGGCATGGATGTGCATGCCGTTCCACTCGAGTGCGCAATCCCAGCATCCCACCTATGCGGTTTCTGTCAGGGAATTGAGCATTCCGCCCCGGGCGCAGCATGCTTTCGAGCAGGGCATGGTGCGCTTGGCAAATCGAGACGCTGCCGGAAGCTTGCCGCACTTCCAACGCGCCGTCCTGGAATATGCCGGGTATTACGAGGCCTATGACAAAATGGGTGCGGCGGACCTGATGTTATGGCACGTCCAGGAAGCAGAGCAGGCGTTTCGGAAGTCCATTGAAGTGAGTGGCGGCCAATACGCCCACCCGCTGATCGCACTGGGCGCGATACTCGACGACCAGGAAAAATTCGCCGAGGCCGAGTCGGTGATCCGCAAGGGTTTGGATTTGGATCACGATTCCTGGAAGGGCCACTTTTACTTGGCCTTGGCATTGTTCGGCTCGAACCGCATGGAAGATGCCGCGAAAAGCGTCCTTGAAGCTCTGCAGCGAAAGACAGATTTCCCGAATGCTCATCTTCTGCTCGCTAACATACATTGCCGCGAAAAAGATTACCACTCGGTTGTCAGCGATTTGGATGAGTATCTCAAGCTTGCCCCGGACGGCCCGGACAGCTCCTGGGCCAAGGCCCTTCGAGCATTTGCCCAGAACATGATATCCGCATCCCAGCGCAATACAGATATTGCCCAGTCGCAGTAGCGTGGGCTTCAGCCTGCGGGTTTTAGTCAATGCAAGGACGATCCCCCGCAGGCTGAAGCCCGCCCTACTGAATCTTCCGAACCGTTGCGGGCGAACCGCGTTTGCGGCGCGCCGCGTTTCGCATATAATTCCAGTGAATAGGCTACACTTGTCCCTTGCCGGAAGTCGGCCGCAGGCCGCGCATAGATACCGGCCAAAACCGGCGTGGGCTATGTTTTCGCGCGGACCCCAGCGAAAATTGAGGCGATGAAATGATTCTCGACAACGCGGGTATCCAGAAAATTCTACCGCACCGTTATCCATTCCTGTTGGTGGATACCGTTCTCGAAATCGAGCGGCTCAAACGCATCGTTTCCTTGAAAAATGTTTCCATCAACGAAGGTTTTTTTCAGGGGCACTTCCCGGGGAAACCCGTCATGCCGGGGGTCCTGATTATCGAGGGCATGGCGCAGACCGGTGGCTTGCTGCTCCTCTCGGAAATTCCCGAAAGAGACAAGAAGTTGTTCTATCTGGCCGCCGTGGACGAGGCACGCTTTCGACGGCCGGTGGTGCCCGGAGACCAGTTACGGATCGAAGTGACCGTGCTCAAGTGGAAAGTAAAATTTTGCAAGCTGCAGGCCGTGGCCACAGTTAACGGCGATCTCGCGGCGGAAGCCGTTCTGCGCTGCATGCTGGTGGACCGCGAGCCGGAAGCCGCGCCCAGCGGCGATTCCGCCGACGACACGGTTGGTGTGCGCGATGAGTGAAATCGATTCCCGCGCGATCCTTACCGCGAGCGCACGCGTCGGACAAAATGTCCGCATCGGCGCATTTGCCGTCGTGGGCGACGGCGTCGAGCTCGGTGACGAATGCGTGCTCGACCCGCATGCCGTCGTGCGCGGTCCCGCGCGCATCGGACGCAAGAACATTTTCGATTCGTTTTCTTCGGTGGGCGGCGACCCTCAGGATTTGAAATTCGGCGGCGAGCACACCGAGCTCATCATCGGTGACGGCAACCGCTTTCGTGAATTCTGCACCGTGAGTCGCGGCACGGCGCAAGGCGGCGCCACGCGCATCGGAAACGACAATCTCTTCATGGCCTATTCGCACGTGGCCCATGACTGCATCGTCGGCAGCAACACGGTGTTTGCCAATGGCGCGACGCTGGCCGGCCACGTGGTGGTGGAAGATTACGTGAACGTCGGAGCGTTCAGCCCCGTCCACCAATTTTGCCGCGTGGGCCGCTACGCCTACATCGGCGCCTGCACCGTTATCACGCAGGACGTGCCGCCGTTTTCGCGCGTGGTCACTGAACGCGAAACCAAGTGCTACGGCGTGAATACCATCGGCCTCGAGCGCCGCGGATTCGATCGCCAGCGTCTGGATACCATCGAGAGCGCCTTTCGCCTCCTGCTTCGCTCCAAGCTCAACACCACGCAGGCCCTCGAACAGATTCGCGCGCAACTCAACGGTTCGCCCGATGTCCGGGAACTCGTGGAATTTATCGAATCGGCCGAGCGCGGCCTGCACAAGTGAATTCCTCGACGCCTACGCATTCCTCTCCTGTCCCGGATGCTTCCGCCGGATGGGGATTAATTGCCGGCAACGGGCAATTTCCGTTTCTCGTCCTGGAAGCGGCGCGCGAACAGGGAATCGAAATGGCCGTGATCGCCATTCGCGAAGAAGCTTCGCCGGATCTCGAAAAAATCGCGGCCCGTTTGCATTGGGTCAGCCTGGGCGAGCTTTCGCGCACGCTGGAATTGCTGCACGAGGAAGGCGTCACCCGCGCCGTCATGGCCGGGCAGGTGAAGCACAATAAAATATTCAGCTCCATTCGTCCGGACTGGAAACTGGCGAAGCTCCTGCTTTCGTTACCGCTGAAAAATACGGATTCGCTGATCGGGGCCGTCGCCCGCGTGCTGGAATCGGAAGGCGTGCAACTGGTGGACTCGACTTCGTTCTTGAAGCCGCTGGTCCCCGATCCGGGCGTGTTGACGCACCGTGCGCCGGATGCGCATGAAGCGGAGGATTTTGCCTACGGGCGGGAAATCGCGCGCCAGATTGCGGGCCTCGACCTTGGCCAAACCGTGGTGATTCGCGATCGCGCCTGCGTGGCCGTCGAAGCCATGGAGGGCACGGACGAAACCATCGAACGCGCCGCCCGCATCGCGGATGGCGGTTCGCTGGTCGTGGTCAAGGTCAGCAAGCCTCGGCAGGACATGCGATTCGATGTACCCGTCGTGGGCCTCAAAACCGTCGAAGTGATGCAGCGCTGCCGCGTAACCGCGCTGGGGATGGACGCGGGCCGCACGCTGCTGTTCGACCGCGCGCGCGTCATCGGAGCCGCGGACGCCGCAGGGATCGCTATCGAAGCATTTCCGCTGGACGCCTTCGGAGGGGCGGAACGGCCGGCGGCACAGGGGAAGTTGTGAGCTCCGCAACTCAGTTGGGACAAAAAGTTCGCGTCGCGGTGGTAGGCGCCGGAGATTTCGGGCGCAATCATGCGCGCGTGTATCGCGAACTTGCCGATGCTGAATTGATCGGCATCGTGGATCCGAGCGCGGCGCGCGCCGGGCAGATTGCCGCCGAATTTTCCACCAAAGTTTTCCAGGATATCGAATCGCTCGCCGGGCGCGTGGACGCCGCAAGCGTGGCCGTGCCCACCGTCAAACATGCGCGCGTCGGCTGCCGTTTGCTGGAACTCGGCATAGACGTGCTGGTGGAAAAGCCCATGGCCGCCTCGCTGGCCGAAGCGGATGATTTGCTCTCGGCAGCCGCGAGCGCCGGGCGCATCCTGCAAGTTGGGCACCTCGAGCGGTTCAATCCCGCGATCGCGGCGGTGCTTCCAGTATTGAATCATCCACTATACTTTGAAGTACACCGCCTGGGCGTTTTCACGCCGCGCAGCCTCGACATCGACGTGGTCTACGATGTCATGATTCACGACCTGGACATCCTGCTCGCGCTGGTCGATGCGCCCGTCGTGGACATCAAGGCCATCGGAATTCCTGTCCTGACCGACAAAGTGGACATCGCTCACGCCCGCCTGGACTTCGCCACCGGCGCGGTCGCCAATGTCACGGCCAGCCGCGTCTCCACCGAGCGGGTGCGCAAATTGCGCTTCTTTCAGCAGCGCGAATATATTTCCGTGGATTTCACGCGCCAGGATGCGCTGCGCGTGCGCGTGGCGGAGCCCGGCCCGCAGCCCAAGTTCGATTTTGCAGCCCTTCCCGCCGAGCGGGAAGAGCCCCTCCGGGCCGAATTGCGGGCCTTCCTGGAATCCGTGCGCACGCGCCGCGCCCCGGCCGTGGACGGCGCGGCGGGCCGGCGCGCCCTGGCGCTGGCCGACCAGGTTATGGCAGGCATCCTGGAGCACGGTCGGCGCGTCCAACTGGGTGCCTTTGTTGCCCCGCAGGCGAATCCATGATCCCAAGGATTTTAGTTCCGAAAAATGCCCGGCCGATTGTGGCTTCCTCGGACGCGCCGCCCCGGCGATTGAGCTCAGACCTTGATGCGCGCACGCTTGTGCCCCGGGATCTGCCGCAATTCGTGCTCGACCCACACTCCTCCATTCCCTCCTATTTCAAGCTGGAGGTGCTTGGCGATGCCGTCGTCGTTCCTCGCGATATGCCAAACACTCCCCTCGATGCGATCAGCAAAACGCCCAGCTATGTTCCGCTGACGATATTGGATTCACGCGTGGCTGTGCCCAAGGATGCGCACGCAGCCAAACTCGTGCCGAAACAGATCGTGGCCATCCAGGATTTGCCCGACGTCCTCGATCCCGATGTTCTCACCACTGGCGAAGTCAACCTCATGACCAAGCCGGTCGTGGACAGCAAGGAAGCCTGGAACGCCGTGGCGCGGGTCGCTTCGATCGTGTTTCACTTTGTGGTGATCTCGCTGGTTTTGCTCGCGCCGAAAATTTTCCCGTACCACCCGCCCTCGGACGCGGAAATCGCGCGGACCATCACCAATCTTTATTTGCCTTCCGACATGAATAGAATTGAGAAGGCGCCCTCGGCCCCGCTGCCAAAGAGCCCGGTGATGAAGATCGATCCGCGCTTGCTGCGGAAATTGGCTCCCCCGCGCGAAGTTGAGCCGGGTCCGCCACAACCAGAGCCGCCGCGGGAGACTCCGGCGCCCTCGAAGCCCGCCGCGCCGGTCGCTCCCATGTCGCTGCCGCACCCTGCGGAGAGCCCCATCCGGCCGCAAACTCCTCCCCCGGATGCTGCCCCCAGCCTGGTGCTGCCACGGTTTTCTCCGGGAAAGGCTTTGCAGGAATCCATGCAAGAGGCCATGAAGGGCGGCGGGTCGGAAAGCGCCACCGCTGAAGGAGCCATTGGCAGAATCGCGCCCGGAGGTGGTGGCGGAGGCGGAGGAGGCGGAGGACAAGGATTTGCCGGCAATGCGGTGGAACTGCTCACGCCTACCGAGGGCGTAGACTTTTCTACCTACATTGCCCGCGTGCTGGCCAGCGTAAAGCGCAACTGGTATTCCGTGATGCCGGAATCCGCGCGTCTGGGGGATAAGGGAAAGGTGGTGCTGCAATTTCGCATCTTGCGCAATGGCGTCGTCCCGGAGCAGGAGCCCGTAATGATGGGCAGTTCTGGCAAAGAGCCCTTGGACCGTGCCGCCATGTCCTCCATACGGACTTCGACGCCGTTTGAGCCCCTGCCGTCCGCCTTCAGTGGCCCTTATATCGAGCTAAGGTTCATTTTCCTGTATAATATCCCCCTGAACTCACAAACGGCCCAGTGAGGCCCTCCCGCATACAAGCGGCGGGGTTTCTACTGCTGGCGTTGCTGTGCTTGATTTATCTGGTCCTCCGGTACTGGAAATACCTGTGATGAGCGCCGCTCCGAAGCTAACGCCGGACTCAGCCGAAGAACTTGCCATAGCCGGGCGCGCTTCGCTCCCTCTTATCGCGGTTGTAGGGCCGACCGCCTCCGGCAAATCCTTTCTGGCCGTGGCGCTGGCCCGGAAATTAAAAGGCGAAGTCCTGGCCTGTGATTCCACACAAGTCTATCGCGGGTTTGATATCGGCACGTCCAAACCCACCCCGCAAGAACGCCGGGGCGTTCCGCACCACTTATTGGATCTAGTCGACCCAGACTACCCATTCACCGCTGGCGAATACCGGGCGCGAGCTGTGGCAGTTCTGGAAGACTTGCGCCAACGCGCGCGTCTCCCCATTCTCACCGTCGGGACTGGACTCTATCTGCGTGCCCTGCTCGAGGGTCTGGCTGACGCCCCGGCACGTTCGGAGGATCTGCGCGCGCGCCTCGAAGCCAGAGCCAATGCGCACGGCCTGCAATATCTGCACCGGGTTTTGCAGGCGCCTCGATCCCGAAGCCTCGTTGCGGATAGGTTCTCGCGACCGCCCCAAGATGATTCGTGCCATCGAAGTTTGTCTGCTCACGGGGCGTCCACTCTCGGAGGTGCACCGGGCAGGCCGAACGCCCCTCAAAGGCTACCATCCGATCAAGATCGGTCTTCAGCCCCCGCGTGCAGCGCTGTACGACCGCATCGAGCGGCGAGTGCACACCATGCTTGATCGCGGCTGGCTGGATGAAGTTGCCGGCCTCGTCCGCAAAGGCGTTCCTCAAAACTCAAAGCCCTTCGACTTCATCGGATACAGCGAACTGCATGCTCATCTTGAAGGCACCGTCACCCTCGCTGCGGCCACCAAAGCTATTGCCCAGGCCACGCGCCGCTACGCCAAGCGCCAGCTCACCTGGTTCCGCAAGGAACCCCTCCTGCACTGGCTCCCCGGCTTCGGCGACGATCCCGCAATTGTCGCCGCCGCGGAACAGCTGGCGACAGGGCAAGTGAATACCCGCGCGATGTCAGGTCCTGCGTCCGATTGACTCAATGTAGCCAACCGGCTCATTCTGGCCGAAGCCTCGTTGTAAACCCATCAGGCCTGAAAATCGATGTTCGCGAGCGACTTGTCACTCCTGGCCTGATCCCGGGGCGGCGGAGCACGTTTGCCCAGCAAATAGGGAGGGGATGGACCTGGCGGCTCATCCCCTCGCTCGAACAGTCACCCTCTGCGGGCGCTGAGAATTTACTTCCCGGCCATGATCACGGGCACAGCTTGTACTTGGTCAGCCTTGGCGAGCATTTCGCGTTCCGCATCGGTGGCCGGTGGGTAGACCAATGTGACACCACTTGCCGGCAGATTGAGGGAACGGATGATCCGTTGGTTCCCGCGAATCATGACAAGTAGTGCCGTGGCGCCTTTGTCGCTCGTGGACACGATCGGGATGGGGGTAAAGCCGACTGCTCTTCCGTTTGCCGTCCGCAGGAGCGCAACATTGTACCGCGAGTCCAAGTTAATTGTGTAGTTCCCCGCCGGCAGAACGATTTTGCCCCAATGGGCTTCAAACGGCAGTGTGAATCTGCCTGAAAATGTTTGGGCGTTCGCGGCGGCCACAAAAGCGCAAGTTGCAAGCAGAACCGCTGTGAAGAGCCTTACCTCAACTGCGTGTCGAATCGTCTTGGCCTTCATTGTCATTCTCCTTTCTTTATCGATTGGCCGGTGCGTTCCGGCTGCCAAGGTTGGAGTCCGCATCGCGCCTTCACTTAATAAAGCGGAAACGAAGGGAACTTTGGGTCACAAATTTGTGAAATTTTCGCGGCTTGACCCGCCGATTGGGTCGGGGGCCGCTCCTGGTGGCCGTGAAAGTTGTACCAAGGGGAAAACACTATACTTTCCGTAATCCGAGTGGTATGGTCGCGCAAAACCCTGCAATCAGGCCCGGATGGGAGCCTAACGATGTGCCCAGCGTCGGCCGAACGGGTTAATGAATTGCTCCACAACTGGGGGCACGGCGATCAAAGTGCTCGGGAAGAGCTGATTCCCCTGGTTTACGCCGAGTTGTGCCGCTTCGCTCGCCCCTATCTTTGCCAAGAACGCCTCGATGACACACTTCAGAGTGGAGCGCTGTTTCCCGGCATTTCGCAGGCAACTGTGAATCGCGAATGGGCCACGGCGCGAGCGCAGCTTCAGAGGGAGACGAAGCGGAAGGAAGCCGGCAATTGACGCCCGATATCTGGCAACGAGTCAAGGAAGTGCTCGCTGGGGCGCTCGAGCGGGAGCCCGGGGACCGTCCCGCGTATCTCGATCATGCCTGCGCGGAGCAATCGCTGCGAAAGGAAGTGGAGTCGCTAATCGCCTCGCACGAACAGGGGGGCAGCGGTTTTCTAGAGCCGGCCGCGATGGAAAGTGGCGCTCTGAAGTGCGGTGCCGTGTTGGGTTCTTACGAAATTCTTGCGCCGCTGGGTTCGGGAGGCATGGGAGAAGTGTACCGGGCTCGCGACACTCGCCTCAATCGGGATGTAGCGGTCAAGGTTGTATCTCCCACATTTGCGGACGACCCCAACCTGTTGATGCGCTTCCGGCGCGAGGCCCACGTGCTGGCTTCTCTTAATCACCCCAATATCGTCACGATCTTCGACGTCGGACAGGAAGGCCGCACCGTATACATTGCCATGGAACTCATAGAGGGAAAGGACCTGGCAGAAATCCTGTCCGCGGGAGCAATGCCGCCGCACGATGTGCTCGACGTTGCCATACAAATAAGCGCCGGGCTAGCGGTCGCGCATGCATGTGGGATTGTCCACCGCGATTTGAAATCCAAGAACGTCATGATCCGGAAGGATGGCTTAACGAAGATTCTGGATTTCGGGTTGAGTAAACCGGCTCCCGGTTTTCTACGGCCGGCATCCGATGAACAGACCGCGGCCACGGAACAGGGAGTGATTCTCGGGACGATAGATTATATGTCTCCAGAACAGGCCAGCGGCCTTCCCACGGACTTTCACTCCGATCAGTTTTCTTTTGGCTCTCTACTCTATGAAATGGCCACCGGAAAGCGGCCATTTCAGCGCGAGACCATACCCCAAACGCTGGCCGCAATCATCGAAGACGAACCACAACCCATTGCCTCCCTCAATCCAAAAGTTCCTGCCGCCATCGAAGCCATCGTTCGCCGATGCATGGCCAAAAAACCGGGAAAGCGATATGCATCGACCCAGGAACTTGCCAAAAAGCTCAAAGAGATTCGCGATTTCTCTGTTGCGGAAGGGACGACCTCACTCCCCTTAACCTCCAGGCCGGTTCTTCGCCGCGTCCCGCGATGGCTTCCATTAACCCTGGCGGCCGCATTGGTTGTTGCTGGATTGATCGCGGTCGTGCCGCGCCTTCTGGAAAAGGCCCGCGTCTGGCCCGAGTCGCTCTCGCCGATCGCGGAGAAACAGCTGGTGGTACTTCCCTTCACGAACGTCGGTAATAATCCCGAAAATCAGGGCTTTTGCGACGGGTTGGTGGAAATTTTGAGCAGCAAGCTCAGCCAATTGGAACAATTCCAACGGACAATCCGAGTAGTCCCTTCCACCGATGTTCTTCGGGAGGGAATTGTAAGCGTCCGCGAGGCGCGGCAAACATTCGGGGCCACCTTGGCGATCACCGGGAGCGTGCAGCGCACTGAAAATCGCGTGAGGCTAACCATCAATCTGGTCGATCCACAAACATTGCTGCAGCTTAAGTCGAAGACAATCGATACCGAGCCGGGCGACATCTCGGTGCTGCAAGACGGGGTCGTGCTGGAGGTAGCTGAGCTTCTGGATGTGAAACTTTCCAGCCAGGCCAAACAAATCCTGGCCGTAGGCGGGACGACGGTCCCCAGCGCCTATGAATATTACATGCAAGGCCGAGGTTATTTGCAACGCTACGAAGTTGCCCAAAATATTGATACCGCCATTACACTTTTTAATCGCGCGCTCGAGCAGGACCCCAAATACGCGCTTGTCGAAGCTGGGTTAGGCGAAGCGTACTGGCGAAGTTACGATCTCACCAAGGACACGCACTGGGCGGAAGAAGCGAGCAAGAGTTCCGCAGCCGCAATCGCGCTTAATGACAAGCTGCCGCAGGTCTACGTGACCTTGGGGATGATCCATACGGGGACAGGACATTATGAAGAGGCGGTTCAAAATCTCCAGAAAGCACTCGCTCTTGATCCGATCAATTCGGACGCTTACAGGGAATTGGCGAACACCTACCAACAGATGGGGAGATTGAAAGACGCCGAATCTACATACATGAATGCCATTGCCGTCCGCCCAGGTTATTGGGGCACGCACAATGATTTGGGCGGATTCTACTATCGCTTGGGCCGCTATGCTGAGGCGGAAAAGGAATTTCGAAGCGTCGTGGAGCTCACACCCGACAATGCGCGGGGCTACAGCAATCTGGGTGTCATTGCTTATTCCCAGAAGCGCTATGAGGAAGCGGCCAAAATGTATGAGAAATCGGTGGCCATCAAGTCCTCCGCTGCGGCCTACTCCAATCTAGGCGCGGTCTATTACACCATGGGTCAATATACCGAGGCAGCTGGGTACTATGAAAAAGCGATCCAGTTGAACGGTCGCGATTCGACGGACTGGCACAATTTGGCGGGCGCGTACCAAGCGTCCGGTGAGTTGCAGAAGGCACGGGCTGCCTTCCAACAAACTGCGGCGCTGACCGACGGGCAACTGCGTGTCAATCCTCGCGATCCCGTCTTGCTACTCCGGCTGGCCGACGCGTATTCCAATCTCAACCAACCGCAACGCGCCCGGGAACTGCTGCGGCAAGCTCTCGCCCTTGCTCCGGATGACGTTCCCAACATGTTCCAGGCGTCCGCGATCTACGAGCAGCTCGGAGACCGCCAGCTTGCCTTGCAATGGCTTGCCAAGGCGATCAAGGGGGGGTTCTCGCGCGATCTGATTGAAAAGGAGCCCGCGCTAACGCGGTTGCGGCTTGACCCGAGGTTCCCAGGTTTGTTCGGCCCCTAGGTCCTGATTCTTCAAATTCCAGCTCACAAAAGGAGAAGCGAAATGCCAAACGGAACAGCAGCAGTACCTTCGCATATGCCGGTCGATCTCCCTCCGCCAATCAAGGACTCAACGGGCAGGGGCAGAGTTTATGTCAATCCCCCTGCAATCCACATCGGTATAGGACCTAAGCGGTTGCCGAATATCCGTTTCACGAATAACACCGGTGACAAGGTTAGGATATGGCTCCTCGAGGCGGCATCGCTTTTTGTTGGTCCTCCCCCAGACTATAAGAATTTCGATATTCCATTTGTTGTCCCAGCGAAAGGGACGCTGGAACTCGACCTCAAGCCTGATTTGGGCTACGGCGATTATACCTATCACGTGTTTTGTGATGCGATTGGTCACGAGGCAGACGGCAACTCCCCGCCGACCTTGCACTGTCCTTAGTGGTGAAGGGAAAGCAAAGAGCGCATGCTTCGGCTTTGGAGGCAATTTAAGAGCGGAAGATGCGCGTTCATTTCCTGTCGACCAGGTTAGCTTTCTGCGTGCGACAACAGGTAAGTGTGCGCGAAAATTTACGAAATGGCTCCTCATTGCGGCTCGACGAGGCTTGCGGATTTGTCAGTGGCCGAGTTCCCCTTGATGTCAAGCAACAAGGACCCATCTGATAAAGCGAACTACATGCGCGCCTCGAAGGCACGGTCACGCTCGCTGGCGTCACGAAAGCCATCGGGCGCAGGCGGCGTGCCGCTATGCCAACTCCGGCTCACCGGGTCCGGAAGGCGCCCATTAAGCACCGGCTCGCCAGCTTCGGCGACAATCCGGCGACTGTCGCGGCAGATGAGCAGAGGACGGCGAAAAGGTTATGCTCCGGAGCAGCGGTCTAGTTGCGAATATGTCCCGGGTGTATAATGTGAGCGTGAGATTGTCCCTATCGTCGCATGTCCCCCGTCTGCGATTTGTTTCCATCGTTAACGCAGAATGAAGACTACACGTCCGACAGAAAGCCACGAGCGCGTGTTCCTGGTGGGTGTGGGGCTGAAGCGGGCCTCGCATGTGCCGGGGATTGATGCGGGCGATGCGGAACGCGCGTCGCTGGAAGAGCTCGCGGAACTGGCCCGCAGCGCGGGCGCGCAAGTCGCGGGCAACATTTTTCAAATGCGCGACAAAATCGATCCCGCCACCGTCATCGGGCGCGGCAAGATCGAGGAAGTGAAAATCGAAGCGCATCTGCACCACGCGCCGCTCATCGTATTTGACCGCAATCTGTCACCAACCCAGTTGCGCAATCTCGAAAAGGGCACCGAATGCCGCGTGATTGATCGCACGCAGTTGATCCTGGATATTTTTGCGCGGCATGCGCGCAGCCGCGAGGGGCAGCTGCAGGTCGAGCTCGCTCAACTGAACTATTCTTTGCCGCGCCTCGCCGGGAGCGCCAAAGAGCTTTCCAGGCTGGGCGGCGGAATCGGAACGCGCGGTCCCGGCGAGCAGAAACTCGAAACCGACCGGCGGCGCATTCGCGACCGAATCAGCAAGATCACCAAAGCCATCGAGGCCGTCCGCAAGCAGCGTTCGCTGCGGCGCGAGACGCGCCAGGCTGTGCCGCTGGGGACCGTCGCGCTTGTAGGCTATACCAATGCCGGGAAATCGACGCTCTTCAATTCGCTGAGCCGCGCCGGCGTGCTGGTTTCCTCGAAAATGTTCGCCACGCTCGACCCGACCGTGCGCGCCGTGCGCCTCCCCTCGAATCGCCGCGTGCTCCTTTCCGATACCGTCGGATTTATTCGCGACCTTCCGCCGGGACTGATCACCGCGTTTCGCGCCACTCTGGAAGAAGTGCAGGAGTCGGCGCTGCTTCTGCTCGTCACGGACATCTCCAATCCGCACCACGCCGAACAGGACGCCGAAGTGGAAAAAATTCTGAAGGAACTGGGCGTGGCGGACCGGCTGCGCCTGCACGTGCTGAACAAAATTGACAGGCTCACTCCGGAAGAAGCCGCATCTGTGAATGGCAATCACAATTCCTCGCGCGTCTCTGGTCTAACCGGCGAAGGGCTGGAAGCGTTGCTCAGCCGCATTGATGAAGCGATGCCCGTCGATCCCGTGCTGCATCTGCACTTCACGCTGCCGCTGTCGAATGGACGCGCCATCGCCCTCGTGCACGCCCTGGGCCGCGTGCTGCATTCGGAAGTGCAGGACTCGGCCATGGCCATCGAGGCGGAAATTCCCGAATCCGTAGCTCGCAAATTGAGAATCGGTCCGGAGTCAACGCACGCTTAATTGTGCTTTGCCCGTTTCATTTCACGATATTCAGTGTCCGCGGCAACGCTCTACATGGGCATTTGCAAGATCACCATCCCAGGACGCCACTGTCTAGTTTTTCTCGGGCATCGCCGCATATATCTGAGGGAACGCCCCAGCATGTCGCGCCGCAGGAACACAACCACCCCAATCCCTAGCGGTCACAAATTGTGGAAATGTCTGTGGAAATCACTTTCCCTTCGGGCACCTAGAAAAAGGAGAATTCAGATTGTTAAGGGATCATGGCCGTCCCGAGTACGCATAACTATTTTATTGTCATGTATTTAGAGACATAACTGCTGAATCATGAAGCAATTCACGCCTTTCCCCTGCGGATGGTTGTAAAGTCATGATTTGCACAGCCTTGCGGGTGCGCGCCGGACAAGAGTACATGGTCTCGGTCGCGCGCGTTAAGCACGCAGACGAGCCGCGTGATCGTCCTGGGAACTCATTCTGAGCAATCGTTGACTGCTCGCATCGGTGCGTCTATAGTGAGTTACGCGCCGCCACTGTGCGTGTACGTCCAAATAGGAGCAGGGAACCCGCCGGGTGCGTCATGAACCTGCCAAACAGCCTGACGATTCTCCGCATTTTCTTTATTCCGGTGCTGGTCGTTATCCTTCTGACCCGCGAACCAAATATTGCTTTTTTGGGAGTGACGATTAATTTTGGCGAATGGGGCGTGCTCATTCTTCTGGCGGCTGCCGCCACGGATTGGGCGGACGGCTACTACGCCCGGCGTCGCAGCGAAGTCACCACGCTCGGAATTCTTCTCGATCCCATCGCCGACAAACTTTTGATTTCCGCCGCGTTTATTTCCCTCGTGGAAATGCGCCTGGTGCCCGGCTGGATGGCCGTGATCATCATCGGGCGGGAGATTGTGGTTCTCGGGCTGCGCAACATCGCTTCGGCCGAAGGGTTTACGATTCCGGCTTCCGCGCTGGGCAAAACGAAAATGGTGCTGCAAGTGATCGCCGTTTGCGCGGTGATCCTGGCGGCCAAGCACACCATCATTCGGCCGCTCGACGTGATTCTGCTGTGGCTGGTAGTGGGAAGCGCAGTGGTCTCCGCGTTTCAGTATTTTCAAAAGTTTTGGGGCCGTGTCGACGGCAGCGTGAAACAACGGCGTCACCTCAGAATTCTCGAACGCCGCAAGAATACTCAGGATGTCCCGACTGTCCAGTGACGATTGGTTGGCGCTGGTAGAGATTGCCCGGCGTGCGATTGCAAGCGCCGTCCTCGAGAATCGACTCCCGGATTTCCCCGCTTTCCCCGCAGCACTCTCAGAACCTAGCGGAGCATTTGTCAGCCTATACCGTGGTGGAGCGCTGCGCGGCTGCGTGGGGCAAGTCGAGAATCCCGGCCCGCTCGCCGACGTTGTCGCCCGGTCGGCGATTAACGCGGCGCTGTACGATTCGCGCTTCCCTCCCGTAAGCGCCGATGAAGTCGCCAGCCTGGAAATCGAAATCTCCGTCTTGACTGCTCCGGAACGCATTCTCCCTGAAGCGATTGTCACGGGCCGGCATGGACTTATCGTGGCGCGCGGGTCCTTCAGGGGCCTGTTGCTTCCGCAAGTGGCCACGGAACGGAATTGGTCCGCGCAGCGATTACTCGAGGAAACCTGTATTAAAGCCGGCTTGGCGCGCGATGCCTGGCGCGATTCCGCGACGGAGGTGTTTGGCTTCACCGCGGAAGTTTTTTCGGAAAAGAGAGAGCGAACAATTTCCGAATCGTGATATGGCGGCCTCAGGGCCTTCGATTCGCCAGCGCGCGTTTTTTTATCGGGAAATTTAAAAGGATCTGATTCGCCGTGCGGATCAGATCCTTTTTTCTTTCGTGCGGATTGCGGACAGAAACTCTGGCTGCCGTTATTCCAATTCCACGTAATCGCCGATAAAGAGGCCCCCTCGCACGGCGGTCACCAAAACAGTCGAGGAATTAGCCCCAGTGCGCACGACGATGCCTTCGCCTACTATCTGGCGCGGGAGATTGTCCCACTGATAGGCGACCGGGGTGCTTCCAAACCCGTACACCTTATAGGCTGAACCGGAGTCTTGAGCGACTCTCTCGATGCGCGTCCCCTGATAGCGGAACACGCGGAAGTAATCTCCCACGCGAACGCCCTGCGCGCTTCCCAGGTTGACGTAAACGATTCCGCCAGGCCCGCTCAGTACCGTGTAATCCTTGGCGCACACAACCATGGCGGTTTTCTTTCCAGATGGCGCCGCAAAGGGATCGAGCTTCACGGCACGGAACTGAGGAACCGGCCGGGCAACAAACGGACGCACGATGTCACCACGCTGCACCAAATCGCAGCGCAAGGTCAATTCCGCGGTGGAAGTTTTCGCCTCGACATGCACGACACGCAACTGCCCGATATCCGCATACCTGGTGCCCATAGCGCGGCTCAACATGGTTTCGTACTTGAACCACGCATTTGCCGCCATCATATCGCGCACCGGCCGGACCACTTCAAACTGATCTCCGATCCTCACTCCTTGTTCCCCTCCCCGGTTGATATAAATGAGTTGCCCCTGCTGGAAGGTGACCCTTACCGCGGAATCCTCGCCGGAAATTACGTAGGTTTCGTTCGGAACCGGCTTGTCGCTGACTATACCTGCGCAATATATGTCGGCTTGCGTTGGGGCATTCGTGACATACTCTTGCGCTTTGGCAGCCAAGGTGGAGACCAGCAAGCTCAGTCCCACGCTAAGTCCTATAGTTAGAATGCGATAACTGATCTTTTTGGGCATGGAAACTGCTCCTTGCGCGCGCAACTTTATAGATCCCCGCACCGGTCAATACTGCTCTTCAAAGCTAGCACCGGCCCCTTGGACCGTCAAGAAATCGTGGTGGGACGCTTTACACATTTGTCACCCACATGATAGAAGCCTAAAGCTTAGCTTCTGGGGGTGGAGGGCGCTTGGGGAGTCTCTTCGGACAAGATCGCGTATGCGGCGTTGTTGCCGCCGAAACGGCGCGCGAGATGAGGTTGCAGGTCCGACTGGGCCTGCGCAAGACGTGCACTCTGGAATTGCGCCTGGACTATCTCCGCGGCGCAAAAGAGCGGGAAACTTTCTTGGCCTGGCTGCGCCGCGAGCGCCCGCGCGCCGTGCTCATTGCCACATGCCGGCGGCATGAAGGTGGAGGGCTGTTTCGAGGCAGCCGGGAAGAGCAAATCGAGATCCTGGCGCAGGCTGCCCGCTCCGGCTGCGGCTGGTGCGACGTTGAAATTGAAACGGCGAAGCGTATGGCCAGGCGCAAACTTGCGCGTGAGCTTTCCTCCGCGCGCGTAATGGTGTCGTACCATGATTTTCGCGGAACGCCTCGCAATCTCCGAAGAATCGTACGCCGGCTGGAACAAGCGGGCGGGTATGCGATTAAGATCGCCGCGCAGTGCCATTCCGTATCTGACAGCGGGCGCATCTGCGAATTAGCCCGGAAGCGTCGCGATGTCGTCGCGATCCCCATGGGCGAATTCGGATTCGCCGGGCGGGTCCTCTCGCTGCGCATGGGCAGCGCGTTGGCGTATGCAGCCGTGGAGCAGGCCACGGCGCCAGGCCAGCTCTCTCTGAGCGCGATGACCGATCTTTATCGGGCCGAACGGATCACGCGGCGCACGCGAGTCTATGGCGTAATCGGCGATCCCATCGGGCATTCGCTATCGCCGGTGCTGCACAACACGGCATTTCGCGCGCGCAATTTCGACGCGGTTTTTGTGCCGTTTCTGGTTCGGAATCTGCGAGAGTTTCTTGGCGCGATGAAGAGTTTTGGAGTCGCGGGCCTTTCGGTCACCATTCCGCACAAGGAAGCGATACTCCGGTTTCTGGATGATTGCGACCCGCTGGCTGCGCATATTGGCGCGGTCAACACGGTTGTCGTGCGTGGCGGCGGGCGATTGTACGGGTACAATACGGATTACGTCGGAGTCCTGCGCAGTCTGGAGCGGCGAATGCGCCTCGCGGGGAGCCGCGTGCTGCTGTTTGGTGCGGGAGGCGCCGCGAGAGCGGCCGCGTTCGCGCTGGCGCAGGCGGGCTCGAACGTATGTCTTTGCGCGCGGCGTCCGGAAAGCGCGCGCGCGCTGGCCCGCGCCGTCGGTGGGCAAGTGGTGGCGCGCGCCGGTCTGGCGCATGAATTTTTCGATGCCATCGTGAATTGCACGCCAGTCGGGATGCACCCGCGCGGCGGCTCTCCGCTCTCCAGCGCGGAACTGAATTGCCGGATCGTCATGGACATGGTCTACCGCCCGCGGGAAACAGAATTGTTGCGTCTTGCGCGACGCAAAGGCATCGAAGTTATTTCCGGCGTGGAAATGTTTCTCGCGCAGGGTTTCGCGCAATACGAAATTTGGACGGGCGAGCGCGCGCCGGAAAGCGCCATGCGCCGCGCGGTGGTTTCGGCGCTCGCTCGGGAAGAAAAATGAAAGGGGCGCCCCTCGTGACCTGCGGCGCCGGGGATTCGCTGGGAAATTTATGATCCAGCCGGACTTCAAATCGTTCAGCAAGCTCGCGCGGGAGGGCAACCTTGTGCCGGTGTACGACACTTTTACGGCCGACACGCTCACGCCGGTCTCCGCGTATCTGCGGCTCGCGCAGAACGCGCGGTACGCCTGCCTGCTCGAAAGCGTCGAGGGCGGGGAGAAGATCGCGCGGTATACGTTTGTGGGCGCGAACCCGAGCGAAGTGTTCCGCTACGTCAACGGCGCGTGCGTGCTGGAAAGCGATAGCCGCACGTCCTGGGTGCAGGTGAATCCGCTCGATTACTTGCGCAACCGCGTGGAGCGGTATCGTCCCGTGCGCGTGCCGGGCCTGCCGCCGCTTGTCGCCGGAGCGATCGGCTATTTTGCGTATGACATGGTCCGGCTCATCGAGCGCATTCCGGACGCGACGCGCGACGACGTCGGAATGGATGACGCCGTGATGATGTTTTTTCTGGGCCTCGTCGTCTTCGATCACGTCCGGCACAGGGTCTGGATCGTGCGCAACGTGTTTACCGGGGGCGAAGGCAACCTCCGCGCGAAATACAACCAGGCCGTGCGGGAAATCCAGGCCACCCGCCGCCGTCTGGCTTTGCCCGTGGCTTCGGAACATCCGAGGCGCCGAAAGCCGCGCCCGCTCAAGGTGACATCGAATTTTTCGCGCGCCAAATTTCTCGCCGCAGTGAACAAATCTAAGGAATACATTCGCGCGGGCGACATTTTTCAAGTGGCCATCAGCCAGCGTTTCGCCGCGAAAACCGACGCCGACCCCTTCGAGATTTACCGGTCGTTGCGCGTGGTGAACCCGTCGCCTTACATGTATTTTCTGAAGTTGAACGATCTCGCTGTAGTTGGCAGCTCGCCTGAAATGCTCGTGAAAGTGCAGGGCCGCGAGGCGTTTTACCGGCCCATCGCCGGGACACGCCGGCGTGGCGCCGATGAAAAAGAAGACGCCGCATTGGAAGCCGAACTGGCCGCCGATCCCAAGGAGCAGGCCGAGCACATCATGCTCGTCGATCTGGGGCGCAACGACCTGGGGCGCGTTTCGGAATACGGCACAGTGCGCGTCGAGAAACTGATGTTTGTCGAGCGCTACTCGCACGTGATGCACCTCGTTTCCAGTCTGCGCGGGCATTTGCGCGAAGAGGTGGACTGCTTCGACGCGCTGGCCGCCTGTTTTCCCGGAGGCACGCTTTCGGGCGCGCCGAAAGTCCGCGCCATGGAAATCATCGACGAGCTTGAGCCTACGCGTCGCGGCATCTATGGCGGCGCGATCCTGTATCTGGACTTCACGGGAAATCTGGATTCCTGCATCGCGATTCGCACCATGGTCGTGAAGAAAGGCGTGGCCTACGTGCAGGCCGGCGCAGGCCTCGTCGCGGACTCGGTCCCCAAGACGGAATACACGGAGACGGTGAACAAAGCGCGAGCCCTGATCACAGCGCTTGAGATCGCGCACCGCGGCGACGATCCCGCGCCAGGGGGCGCCAAGCTCAGCCATCGAAAGAAGTAACAATTCTCCCGTTCATTTTTCCGCGCGAAATGACTGAGTGAAAATACCGGATGGTGTTTTGTGTTGAATGATTCCGTCCCTGGACCCCGCACCGGATACCGACTTTACGTGATCGCGTCGGTATTGGCTTTTCTTTTCGTCGGTCTCTACGTCGCATGGGTTTTTTATTCACGCTGGGAGGCGAACCAATCCATTGCTGAGAAGGCGGCGGAAAAGCAGCGTGCGCAGAATCAGCAGACTTTTGAGATGATGGGCGGGAATCGCTTTGACATCCTAGTTTATGCCGCTAACCCGCCGATCATTCGGGCTGGGGAGAAAAGCTCTCTTTGTTATAGTGTGTCCAACGCGAAGGTCGTGAAGATCGAGCCGGAAGCGGAAGAGCCCGTTTGGCCGGCTTACAGCCGATGCGTGCACGTTTCGCCGCGCAAGGACACAACTTACACATTGACGATCGAGGACGGGGCCGGGCACACGAAGAGCGCGACCCTTGAAATCCGTGTGCGCTGAACTCCGAGAAGGGTTGGGTAGCACGGGCACTCTTGCCAGTGCGTTTTTTGCAATCGCAATTGGAAACACAGCCACTCGTGCGTGCCGCAAAACCGCACAGGCAAGAGTGTCTGTGCTACTTAGTCCGCCGCAGTTGGTTTCTGCGGATGAATAATTAATTTCTGCACGCGCCAGTTAGAAGTTTCCGCCGCGTACACCACATTTTCCGACGCGCAGGCGAGCTGATGAGCGCCCGAAAACTGTTTGAGCTGGCGTCCTGAGCGGCCGATCACGCCGAGCACTTTTCCGTCGAGCGAAACCTTAAATATTCGGCCAGGGTAAGTGGTTTCTCCGACGTACAGCACTTGTTCGCGGCCGGGTGTGATGCAAATGGAATTGGGAGCGCCGATCACAGCGGCGAGGCGTTCGCCGGTGGGAGTGTTGCCATTGGTTGCGTGCGTTCCGGGAACGGGCGGCACGTCAATCGTGAACATGCGCAGAAATTTTCCGTCGGTGTCGAACACCTGAATGCGCCGGTTGCTGCGGTCGCCCACGTAGAGATTGTTGTTACGGTCCACCACAATCGAATGCGGCAGACGAAATTGTCCCGGCCCCGTGCCCTTTTCGCCCCAGGATTTTACCCAGTCTCCATTTTTATCATATTTCGCGACGCGCGAGTTGACGTATCCATCGGTAATGTAGATGTTGCCTTCGGAATCCCAGGCCACGTCAGTGGGCTGGCGGAAGAGTCCGTCAGCGGCGGGAAGTGGGGGATCGGGGTGCCCCCACGGCTTGGATTCTTCGTCGGCTCCTTCGGCTCGCCGGCCGAAGACCATGACCACGCGGCCTGCCTGGTTGAATTTGATGACCATGTCGGAACCTTTGTCGATGGCCCAGATGTTGTCGTCCTTATCGATGCGCACGCTGTGGGCTTCGGACCAGGCGTAAAGGCCCTTGCCGATTTCGCGAAGGAACGCGCCGTCCGGGCCGAACTCAAACAGTTGCGCCGCTGCGGGCGCGTAGGCCGGACCGTTCGCGCTGTTGGATCGCGTGAAAACGAACACGTGCCCTTTGGAATTGACGGCCACGCCGGGAACCTCGCCGAAATTCATTCCCGGCGGAAGCTTGAAGAAATTGGGGACGGAGTCAAAGGAAAGTTCCGGCACATTTTGTTGCGCGAACGAAGGCGAAGCGAGCAGCACGCACAACACGAAAAGACACATTTTTGCTTTCATCGAGGCCTCCCGACTGATCAGAATTTGGATTCCATCCTGAGCGTGGCGCGAGCCTACGACGGTCGTGTGCAAGTGTCAATTAGCAGCTGTGTTGTAGCGCCGGCGTCTCGCCGGCATCTTTGTGTTATGCGGAAACCAGAAAAATAGCTGGCGAGAAGCCGGCGCTACAAAAAGCTGGCGTTCTCTGCTTAGGGGGGGGGGGGGGGGGGGGGGGGGGGGGGGGGGGGGGGGGGGGGGGGGGGGGGGGGGGGGGGGGGGGGGGGGGGGGGGGGGGGGGGGGGGGGGGGGGGGGGGGGGGGGGGGGGGGGGGGGGGGGGGGGGGGGGGGGGGGGGGGGGGGGGGGGGGGGGGGGGGGGGGGGGGGCCCTTTTTTTTTCTTTTTTTTTTTGGTGGGGCGTCGTTTTTTGGGGGGGGGGGGGGGGGTTTGTGGGGGGGGGGGGTGGGGGGGGTGGGGTTTTTGGGCGCGGGGGGGGGGGGGGGGGGGTTGTAGGGGGGGGTGGTGGGGGGCCGTCGTGGGTTGTTTCGGGGGGGGGGATATTTCATGGGGTCGGTCAGAGTGAGTATCGCGTGGTTCTCTCTTGGCTCTGCTGCTATTGCTTTTCGCTTTTTTCGGGAGAAAATATGTAAATCACAGTCTTTCTTTTTTCTGCGTGTTATTCAACACGGAATCCGGAATGATCAGGCGCTCGACGGGGCGGCCGCCGATGATGTGCGAGTCGATGATTTCGTCGACATCCGCGGGAGTCACGCCGCCGTACCAGACGGCGTCGGGATACACCACGACTGTTGGGCCGGCCTCGCACTGATCCAGGCACCCGGACTTATTCGCGCGAACCTTGCTGTTGGGAATGCCGCGCTCGCGCAACTTTTCCTTGAATACGCGGTGAAGTTCGGCCTCGCCTGAAGGGTTGCAGCAGCCGCGCGGGTTGTCGTCCGGTCGCTGATTGGTGCAGATGAAAATGTGTTTTTCAAACTTTGCCATGGGCCCTTTCGGAAATATCTCCTGAAGGACCCATTGTACACGGCCTTTGGTAGGACGGGCTTCAGCCTATCGGTTTTGATCTTGCTCGCGCTTACGAAAACCGACAGGCTGAAGCCCGTCCTACCAAATTCGTGTACTATTATCTTTCAGGGGAAACGGGTCAACGGCACGGCCATCGTCCGCGGGAGCAAATCATGAAGGCGCACTCGATTCGGGCCATCACCATTGCAACACTTTTGCTGGGGTTTTTCGTTGTCTGGAATGCGCGCGCGCAGCAGCCGCAGTCGCGCGGGCCGTCGACGGCCGAAGAGCGGACCCGTGCCGTCAAAGTTGCGCATGAACTCGAAGAGGATCCGCTTGCCAAGGATGCCAAGGACAATCGCGATTGGGTCATCCAATGGATCGTGGGTATTCCGGACATCACCGTGAATGTGTGCTTCGACTATTTCGGCAAGATGCCGGATCCTCCGCGCGGACATTCCAAGGAAATCGTCAGGCAGATGATCATCTCGAGCGCCGCGTTCATGATCGAGCACCCGGACAAAGCCAAGGACGAACAGGCCGTGGCCACGGCGGGTTTGCTCGGCTCGTTGAAAGCGTATCAGGCGATTCTCAAAGGGGATCCCGACGCGCGCTGGCCTTACGTGGATAAGATCATTCAGATGCGCGATCAGGGTAAGCTCGACGACTTCGTTTCCGACACTCGCCGAAAGTGCGCGCAGGATGAACAAGAACCAGACCCGGACACGATACGAGCGGCCCGTTGATTTTTTCTTTGCACCGCAGCTCGTCCGCCGCGGCGGACGAGTGTTTTCGGCCATTCGGGGAGAAAATCCCCGTGTCTGAAGACGCGGGCTGCAACAGCTTTCGCGGCAAATCGGGCGCGAAAAACCAGCGATGATTCTGCTCCTCGACAACTACGACTCGTTCACGTATAACCTCGCGCAGTTCCTTGGCCAGTTGGGCGGGAAACTAGAGGTGCATCGCAACGACCAGATTACTCTGGACGAAATCGCCGCGAAAAAGCCGGAGCGCATTGTGATTTCTCCGGGACCGGGCACGCCGGAAGATTCGGGCATTTGCGTGGACGTGATCCGGCGCTTCGCCGGGCAGATTCCCATCCTCGGCGTGTGCCTCGGCCATCAGGCCATCGGCTACGCATTCGGAGGGAAAGTCATCCGCGCGCCGGAAATCATGCACGGCAAAACCAGCCGCATCCATCACGACAATAAGACGGTCTTCCAGAATTTACCGCAGGATTTTGTCGCCACTCGCTATCACTCGCTGATCGTCGAGGAAAAATCGTTTCCCGCCGATCTGGAAATCTCCGCGAAAACCGACGGCATCATCATGGGCCTGCGCCACCGGAAAATGCAGGTCGAAGGCGTGCAGTTCCATCCTGAGTCCGTGCTCACCGATGTGGGAATGCAGCTCCTGAAGAATTTTCTGTCGCTTTAGATTTTGTGGCACAGGCTTCAGCCTGTGGGGTTTGGTGGGTGCAAGAGCTAAAACCCACAGGCTGAAGCCAGTTCTACTTCTTGCTACTTGTGCGCGAACTCAACGAGCGCGTCGAGTTTCTTGCGGGCTTCGCCGGAATCGATGGACCCGGCGGCAAGCTGTGCGCCTTCCAGAAAATCGGCGGCGCGGCCGGAGGCGACAATCGCGGCCGCGGCGTTGGCGACAACAATATCCCGCCGCGGACCGGCCTCGCCGGAAAGAATCGCCCGAATGAGGCTCGCGTTGTGCGCGGCGTCTCCTCCAGAAATCGCGTCAAGGGGCGCGCGCTCCAGGCCGAAATCTTCGGGCGTGACTTGATAGATGCGCACCACGTCGCGGCGCACGTCGCCAACCGAGGTCTCGCCGGACAGCGAAATTTCGTCCAGCCCGCCCGCGCCGTGCACGACGAACGCGCGCTCGACGTCCAGTTCGCTGAGCACCAGCGCCACTTTTTCCACCACCTTGTCCGAAAATACTCCGGCAATTTGCGCGCGTGCGCCGGCCGGATTCGTGAGCGGGCCGAGCAAGTTGAACGCGGTGCGTCCCAGGCGGCGGCGTGCGGGCATGGCGTGGCGCATGGCCGTGTGCAACGCGGGCGCATAGAGAAACCCGATCCCGATCTCGCGAATGGCGGCGCCGGCCCGCTCCGGGGGAACTTCGAGCGAAACTCCCAGCGCTTCGAGAACATCCGCCGAACCGCATCTCGACGAGATGGATCGGTTACCGTGCTTGGCGACGCGCACGCCGGCGCCGGCCGCCACGAATGCCGCCGCCGTCGAGATGTTGAATGTCCCCGAAGAATCGCCGCCGGTGCCGCAGGTGTCTACAAGCAGTTCATCGAGACGCGTTCCGTCCGCGAAAACCGGCGTTACATGGCGGCGCATCGCGCGGGCAAAGCCGACCAGCTCTCCGACCGTTTCACCTTTCGCGCGCAGCACGGTCAGCAGCGCGACGATGGCCTCATCGTTCGAGCGTCCGGAAAGAATCTCTTCCATCGCGAGTTCGGCTTCCTGGCGCGAAAGGTCCGAGCCCGCTTCCACTTTTTTGATGAGCGTATTCAGCATGGGTGGATGGCACTTAACCCAGGCCGGGGGCTCAATCGTGGCAGGGAACGCACGATAGCGTTGTTCCGAATTGGCATCCGTTGCGAAGTCAACTGGTTCCTTTCGCCTTGCCCGCTTCGAGTGTTCCCTATAAACTCTAAAGTTTCCAAAGTAACTAAATTCTAGCACTGATGGACGGACGATGAAGATCCACGAATATCAGGCAAAAGAAATTTTCAGGCGATTCGGCGTACCAACCCCTCGCGGAGAAATGGTCACGACGCCGGAGCAAGCGCGGGCCGTCGCTGAGCGGTTGGGGACGAAAATTGTCGTAGTGAAGGCGCAAATCCATGCGGGTGGGCGCGGCAAGGCGGGCGGCGTGAAACTGGCGAAATCCCCGGGGGAAGCGGCCGACCTAGCCAAGAAAATGATGGGCATGAAGCTGGTGACGCCTCAAACCGGGCCTGGCGGGCGCATCGTGCAGCGGTTGCTGATCGAGGAAGGCCTGGACATCAAGCGCGAACTTTACTTGAGCATTCTCGTCGATCGCGCGGTCGCCGCTCTAGTGATCATGGCGAGCACCGCGGGCGGCATGGAAATTGAGGAAGTGGCGCACAAGAATCCCGAGCTGATTTTGCGCGAGACGATTCTTCCGGCAACCGGCTTGCAGCCCTATCACACGCGCAAGCTGGCGTATGGACTGGGCCTTTCCGGCGATGTGGCCGCTGCGGCCGGGCCGTTCTTGCAGGCGCTCTACCGGGCGTTCACCGAAACCGACGCGTCGCTCGCTGAAATCAATCCGCTGATCGTGACCGGCGACGGCAAACTCGTCGCGCTCGACGCCAAGATGGCGTTTGACGACAACGCGCTCTACCGGCACAAGGACATTGTCGAATTGCGCGATCTGAACGAGGAAGATCCTCTCGAAGTCGAAGCGTCCACCTACAAGCTGAACTACATCAAGCTCGAAGGCAATGTCGGCTGCATGGTAAATGGCGCGGGCCTGGCCATGAGCACCATGGACATCATCAAATTGTCGGGCGGCTCCCCGGCAAATTTCCTGGATGTCGGTGGCGGCGCTTCGGCTGAACAGGTGAAGAACGCTTTCAAGATTCTGGTGAAAGACCCGAGCGTGAAGGGCGTGTTCATAAATATTTTCGGCGGAATCCTGCGATGCGACGTACTGGCGTCAGGCGTTGTGGCAGCGGCGAAGGAACTAAATCTGAAACTTCCAGTCGTCGTTCGTATGGAAGGGACGAACGTAGAGAAAGGACAGGAAATTTTGCGCAATTCGGGGTTGGGATTGACAATCGCGAACGACATGAGGGATGGCGCGCAGAAGGTTGTCGCACTTGCGGGGGGTGCGCGATGAGTGTTCTCATTAACGAAAAAACACGCGTCGTCGTGCAAGGCCTGACCGGGCGCGAAGGCGGCTTCCATGCGGGGCAGATGATCGAGTACGGCTCCAAAGTAGTTGCGGGCGTTACGCCGGGCAAAGGCGGCACGAAGCATGAGAATGTGCCGGTTTTCAACACCGTTTCGGATGCGGTTCGCGAAACGGGCGTGGACGCGTCCATTATTTTTGTGCCGCCGCCGTTTGCCGCGGACGCGATTCTAGAGGCCATCGACGCGAGCGTGCCGCTGGTTATTTGCATCACGGAAGGCATTCCCACGCTCGACATGGTTCGTGTGGCGGCTGCGCTGAAAAATTCCAAAACGCGGCTGATCGGGCCGAACTGCCCGGGAATTATCTCTCCGGGAAAATGCAAAATGGGAATCATGCCGGGGCGGATTCACAAGCAGGGAAACATCGGCGTCGTGAGCCGCAGCGGAACGCTGACCTACGAGGCCGTGCATCAACTGACGCAGCTTGGCATCGGCCAGTCCACCTGCATCGGCATCGGCGGCGATCCGATTATCGGCACGACGCACACCGACGCGATCAAGCTCTTCAACGAAGATCCGGAAACGCATGCCATCGTGATGATCGGCGAAATCGGCGGCGACGCGGAAGAGCAGGCTGCCGCCTACATCAAGGCCAACGTGAAAAAGCCCGTCGTCGGATTGATCGCCGGGCAGACCGCGCCTCCGGGACGCCGCATGGGCCACGCCGGCGCGATCATCAGTGGCGGCGCAGGCACCGCCGTCGAGAAATACAAAGCCATGGCTGCCGCGGGAATCATTACGATTCAGAGCCCCGCGGACATTGGAGTGACGCTCGCGGCGGCGATTAGGAAGTAGGGAGTCCGGTCTAGTGGCACAGGCTTCAGCCTGTGGATTTTGATTCTTGCATGAGCTAAACCGCACAGGCTGAAGCCTGTGCCACAAATACGATCATGGAGAAATATTGAATGGCGATCGAACGAACGTTAGCAATCATCAAGCCGGACGCTTTCGGGCGCGGGCTCGCCGGGGAAATAGTTTCACGAATTCAAAAGGCCAGTTTTCAAATCGTCGCGATCAAATCGATGCGGCTGACAAAGAAAGAGGCCGAGGGATTTTACGCGGTTCATACCGCGCGGCCCTTTTTCGGGGAACTGACCGAATTCATGAGTTCCGGCAAGGTGGTGGTGCTCGCTCTCGAAGCAGAAGGCGCAATCCTGAAATGGCGCGAAACGATGGGCGCCACCGATCCCGCCAAGGCCGCGCCCGGCACGATTCGCCGCGACCTCGGTACCAGCATCGGCAACAATTGCACGCACGGCTCGGACGCTCCGGACACGGCGGCTTTTGAGCTTGGATATTTTTTCGCCGGCTACGAATTAATCTGAGTATTTTCAGTAGGGCGGGCTTCAGCCTGCCGGGTTTGGTTTTGTAGTTCTACTTCACGTGCGACAGGCTGAAGCCCGTCCTACTTGAACCAGAAATAAAAGTTAATGCAACTAAGTCGCGAGAACCCAGGCCCACTGCCTCACGAATGGGTAGAATCGAAATCAGTGGAACCTATGCGCGAACTCGGGCGAATAATGGTCTTCGCGGGCGCGGCGCTCGCGGCGCTCGCGGCGGTTGGGGCGCTGGTGTGGCTGGCTGCGCGGCGGGGAGAGTTTCCATTGCGGCTCGGGCGTTTGCCGGGCGACATTGCGGTTCAGGGAAAACATGGCTCGTTTTATTTCCCGGTGGTGACGTGTATCCTGCTGAGCGTGGTGCTGACGCTAATCCTGTGGCTGGTGCAATGGCTGAAAAGGTAAAGCAATTCGAGTTGAATCTCGCGCCGGAGCGAAAAATCTGGAGCGTGGCGGAGCTGACGGCGCGCATCAGCGGCGTACTGGCCGCGCAATTCTCGAATTTGTGGGTCGAGGGTGAAGTTTCCAACTATCGTCCCGCGCAGTCCGGGCATCTCTATTTCACGCTCAAAGACTCGAAGGCGCAGGTGCGCTGCGTGTGCTTTCGCGCGCAGGCGATGCGGCTGAAATTCCGGCCCGAGGATGGATTGAAGCTGATCGTGCGCGGATCGATCAGCGTGTACGAACCGCGCGGCGAATATCAGATTTACATCGAGCACATCGAGCCGTCGGGAGTGGGCGCGCTGCAGCTGGCGTTCGAGCAGCTCAAGAAGCGCCTCGACGCCGAGGGGCTTTTCGACGTCGCGCGCAAGAAGCCGCTGCCCATGTTGCCGCGGCGCATCGGTGTCGTGACTTCGCCGAGGGGCGCGGCCGTGCGCGACATCATTCGCATCCTGCGCCGGCGGTTTCCGAATCTGCACCTCATCGTTTACCCTGTGCGCGTGCAAGGCGAAGGAGCGGCGGAAGAAATCGCCGCAGCTCTGAAATATTTCAACCGCAAACAATCGGTGGACGTCATTTTGCTCGCGCGCGGCGGCGGGTCGATCGAAGATCTCTGGGCGTTCAACGAGGAATCGGTGGCGCGCGCGATTGCCACGTGCACGATCCCAATCGTGAGCGGCGTGGGGCACGAAACCGACTTCACCATCGCGGACTTCGTGGCGGACGTGCGCGCTTCGACGCCCTCTGCCGCCGCGGAAATTGTGGTGCAATCGCGCCAGGAATTTCAGCGCCATCTCGCGGAACTGGAACACAAAATTTCGCAGCGCATGAGATACGTTCTGCTGGAGTGGCGGCATCATCTGAAAGAACTGACAACACACATGGGCTTTCGCCGCCTCGAGGATTTGCTGCGCCATCACCGGCAGCAGACGGACGAACTGACCTCGCGGCTCGGCGTCGCGCTCGAAGGCCGCATCGAGCGGCTGCGCCACCGCTACACGATTGCCGCGACCCGCATCGCTTCGTTCGATTTGCGCGCGCGCATCCGCACCCTGGGCTTTCGCCTCGTGCAGCGATCGGCGGATCTCGGCATGAAGATGGAGCGGTACCTCGTCGGCAAGATCCAGCGCCTCGAGCGGCTGCGCTTGCAGCTCGACGAGCGCAGCCCGCTGCGCGTCCTGCAGCGCGGCTACGCCATCTGCACGGATGCCGCGGGTAACGTGGTGAGAGCCGCCGAGCAAGTTTCCATAGGCGCCGAAGTCAATGTGCAGCTAGCCCGCGGCCGCCTGGGCGCGGAAGTGCGTACCCGCGAAATTCCAAAGCCTTAATTCAAATTCCGCTGAAGATGTGAAGGGACGGCTTTTAGTGGCGCATGCTTTAGCTTGCGGGGGTTGGGTCTTGCAAGGTCCAAAACCCGCAAGCTAAAGCGTGCGCCACTAAAACCTATTCGTCGGAAGTGCTTGCAACCTTCAGCACCGCGAGGAAAGCTTCCTGCGGAATATCCACGCGGCCAACGCGCTTCATGCGCTTTTTTCCTTCTTTTTGTTTCTCCAGCAATTTGCGTTTGCGCGTGATGTCGCCGCCGTAGCATTTGGCCAGCACGTTCTTGCGAATGGCTGCGACGGTTTCGCGCGCGATCACGCGGCTGCCGATGGCGGCCTGGATCGGCACTTCAAACATCTGCCGCGGGATCAGCTTCCGCAAACGCGTGACGAGTTCTCGCCCGCGCTCGTAAGAAAATTCGCGATGGCACACCAGCGCCAGCGCATCCACCGGCTCGCCCCCGATGAGTATGTCCAGCTTCACGAGATCGGCTTCCTTGTAGCCCGCCAGGTGATAGTCGAGCGACGCGTAGCCGCGCGACGCGCTCTTCAGCCGGTCGTAGAAATCGAGCACGATTTCGTTAAGCGGCAGCTCGTACGTCAGCATCACGCGCTGCGGCGAAAGGTACTCGAAATTTTTCTGCACCCCGCGCTTTTCCTCGCACAGCTTCAGAATCGAGCCGACCGAATCTTCCGCCGTGATGATCATCGCGGTGATCACCGGCTCTTCGATCTTGGCCATTTCGTTGGGCGGCGGAAATTTCGTCGGGTTGTCCACTTCGACGACGTCCCCGGCCGTCGTCGAGATCCTGTAACGCACGCTGGGCGCGGTGGTAATCAGGTTGATGTCGAATTCGCGCTCCAGCCGCTCCTGCGCAATTTCCATGTGCAAGAGGCCGAGAAATCCGCAGCGAAAGCCGAATCCGAGCGCCACGGAATTTTCCGGTTCGTAGAAAAACGCCGCGTCATTCAGCTGCAGTTTGCCGAGAGCGTCGCGCAAATTTTCGTAGTCGCTGGCAACCACCGGAAACAGGCCCGCGAACACCATGGGCTTGATGGCTTCAAATCCTGGCAACTGCGGCGCGGGCCGCGCGGCATCGGTGACAGTGTCGCCCACGCGCGCATCCGCCACTTGCTTGATGTTGGCGACGACGAAGCCGACGTCTCCGGCAACGAGTTCGTCGAGGACCACGGGTTTTGGAGTCAGCGCGCCGAGCGCTTCGACTTCATACACCTGGTCGTTGAAATACAGGCGAATCTTCATGTGCCGCGTGATCCGCCCGTTCATAACCCGCACCAGAATCACAGCGCCGCGATAGGGATCAAACCACGAGTCGAAAATCAGCGCCTGCAGCGGCGCTTCCGCAGTGCCGGTCGGAGGAGGAACGCGCGCGACCACGGCTTCCAGCACGGATTCCACGCCGAGGCCGCTCTTGGCGCTGATCAAGAGCGCGTCGGATGCGGGAATCGCAAGGACATTTTCGATCTGCTCCTTCACCTGGTCGGGCTGCGCGGCGGGGAGATCGATCTTGTTGATGACGGGAATAATCGTGAGATTGTGCTGCGCCGCGAGGAACGTGTTGGCGACAGTCTGCGCCTCGACGCCCTGGCTGGCGTCCACCACCAGCAGGGCGCCTTCGCAAGCGGAAAGCGCGCGGGAAACTTCGTAGGAAAAATCAACGTGACCCGGCGTGTCGATCAGGTTGAGCTGGTACTCGTTTCCATCCTTTGCATTGTAGTGAAGACGAATGCTCTTGGCCTTGATGGTGATGCCCCGCTCGCGCTCCAGGTCCATCGAGTCCAGCACCTGCGCGCTCATCTCGCGCTGGCTGAGCGCGCCCGTCAGCTCAAGCAGGCGGTCGGCCAGCGTGGACTTGCCGTGGTCAATGTGCGCGATAATGCAAAAATTGCGGACGAAACGTGGGTCCATCAGTCAGCCTGCCGGCGCGCGAAGTCCAACGCCGGTAAAATTCTCTTGTCCGAAGCGATTAACGGGCGCCAGCGTGTCGACTTGTTGCTATGCAGGATGCTCGAATCGCTCCGTAACAATTCAGTGTGCCACAAGTGGCCGCAGTCAGGAAGCGGCGCGGCGGAGCGTGTGAAACCCCGATTTCCGATAATCCCGTTTATCAGGCGGAATCCCGCGCGGGCGGCGGAAAATTTGAATGACGCATTTGAAAGAAACTAGGAGAACTGCTTCTGCGTATGCTGCCGGTTCCCTTCCGTCAATGGCTTCTGGATCCGCTCAATGAATGGATGACCAACGCAACAGCAATTGCAAGTGTCAGCCCCTCGATCAGAAACGCATATGAAGCAAACCGCTTTGCTCGATCAAATCGGGCCACCAACCGGCTGATACCCATTCCCACAAGAATAAAAGGCAACCACATGAGCCTGTACAAACAGAGATTGATTAAGTTCTGTCCCACACGATTTTCGCCGAGATAAAGCACACTCAGACAAACTGGCGCACTCAGGCTGAGACCCAACAGGAATTTGGAATATGCTGTATAGAGGGCCTCAAACCTTGCAGTGACCCAGATTAGAGAGACCGTCGGGACCATGAAGAGACAGGCGATCAAGATCAGGAGGAATGCGTCGCCAGCAGCCCACATGCCACCAGATGCCTCAGCGGGATAATTGAGTTCCTGCAGGTGCCGCCCGAAGAGCAAGGTCGCCGCAACCACCAAAACCGCGCCATACCCCAAGGCAACTAATCCCAACTGCACACGCCAAGAGATAGGTTTCACAAGAACATTCTACCGTCCGGATGGGCAGTGCCACACGACGAAGTCACTTTGGGGCGCGAAAAGCTCAATCTGATGAGCCGCTTGCGGTCCAGCCACATTCCGATAATCCCGTTTCTCGGGACTTATATCTTGAATAGCCCGGAGTCTTTAGTGAGTTATTCCTTTGCGCTGCCCTGCGGCTTGGTCGTCGCGTCGATCAAACCTGAAATGTTGTCCTTGAGCTTCGGCAATTCCTGATCATTCAAATAGATCATGTGACCGGAATCGTAATACTTGAAATCGATATGGCTGCGGAGATCTGGCGGCAACTGCAAATGGTCCATGGTGAATTCCGTAGCGAAGAAAGGCGTGGCCATGTCGAACCATCCATTTTCCGTTTGCACTTGCAAACGAGGGTTGGTAATCAGGGCTTCGACAAGATCCTTATCGACACTGACCGCGAACGGATTCGTACCTTTGTGCTTCCAGTCCCATTTGGGCGCAATATCTCCGTTGAGGGTTTCGTAGAACAGTTCGGGATTGAATTTCAGGTCTTGGCGCAGATAGCTGTTGATCGCCGCTGTAAAAGCCCCATCGACAGCCTCGAATGAGGGATCACCTTGCGCATATTCAGCGAGCAGATCGTAGGTGGGGGCCGAGTAGCGCGAATCGTAGCGGCCCACGGTGAGGCCTACTCTTCGCTGAAGTTCGGCTCTAAACTGCTGAAGCTTTACGCGCAAATTGGCTTTGAGAATGTATTCTTCGGCAAGACCAGTGAAATCCGAGAGCCTCTTAGCGATCTGAGACTTTTCGGTATCGCTCAGCGTGTCGCCCTTCATCAGCGCCGCAGCGTAATCAGTGGAGGCCCACTGCCGAGCGTCTTTTAGCAAGGGCTTGAGATCACTCGGGCGGTTCTTCTGCATCTTGTAGTACCACGCAGCCGCAGCATAGCTCGGAACGTGGAAGATGTAGGAGCGGTCGTCGCCGAGATTGGGCTCGATGGTGCCAAAGTCGAGTCCCGTGGAGATCAGGACGATACCGTTAATGTAGATTCCTCGTTCCGACTGCAGATAGTTGGCAAGCGCGACGGACCGAAACGTACCGTAGCTTTCGCCGATCAGGAATTTAGGTGAATTCCAGCGGCCGTTTCGGCTGATGAAAATACCCATAAAGTCTGCGAATGATTTAACGTCCTG
This sequence comes from uncultured Acidobacteriota bacterium, assembly GCA_963813185.1. GTDB lineage: Bacteria > Acidobacteriota > Terriglobia > Acidiferrales > UBA7541 > Palsa-360. The sequence goes on along the minus strand of CAWEYA010000008.1, from coordinate 429,562 downwards.
ATCAACGCCCCAGAAGTCTTTGGTGTCGCCCTTAGCAACGACGCGGCTGAACCCGGTGCCTACGGGATCAATGAAGACGAGATCGGCTTTGTCGAGCAGGCAATTTCCATTGTCAGTGAGGTGATAGGGGCCGGGCCCGGTGGGCGCAGCGTTTTGAGTGACAACGCGGCGTGGCCCGAACGCACCTACGTGCAGCCAAGCGGAAGACGCGCCGGGGCCACCGTTATAGACGAAGGCTATTGGCCGCTGCGACAGATCTTTGACGTCGCTGCGTGTATAAGCGACGGAAAAGATGCTCGCCACAGGTTCGTCTTTGTCGTTCTTCAGCAGTGTAGTAGAGGCGTCCGCTTTATAAGAAATAGTTTGTGCGCCGAGGTGGATGATGTGGTCGGTCGTGGAAGATTCTTCCTTTGGCTGCGTCGTTTCGCTGGCCTTAGCCTCCGGCATCTTAGCTGCAGTCGCTGCGGGCTGTGGGGCGGGTGCTTCCTGAGCGCATAAGGCCGGAATTGCGAGCACCAAGGCGATAGCCACATAAGGTCGTCGTATTCGCATGATCATTGTCATCTCTTCCTTTGTACAACTCGACATGTCTATTGGCATCGTTATACATCTCGAGGTCCTTAGGGGGAACCGAAATTGTTTCGTCGCTAGTGTTAGCGATTCAGAATCGGAGCCAAGTCCCGAAAAGTCCCCTTATCGGAATGTGGCCTTCCTCCAACCAGCCCTTAAGCTGCGACCATTCAAGGCAGCAGCAGGGAATTGCCGAATTGAGCAGCCCAGCCGCGATCGGTCTGGCACGCGAAGGCATAGCCGTATATAGTTGTTTTTGTCCTGGCAAATGTCGATTCGCGAGTCTGCGGTCGCAACTTCACTGAGGAAACTGTCCGAGCCCGCATGAGCGTGGACATCATCAAACAACTGGAAAAGGCCAAGCGCTTCGTCGAGAAGGGCCGCATTGACGAGGCCATCGAGGGCTATCAAACGGTGCTCGCCGCCGTTCCCAATCACCTCGAATCCATGCAGTCGCTCGGCGACCTTTTCACCAAGCAGAACCGGCCGGACCGGGCGGCCGTTTACTACGGGATGCTCTTTGACCGTTTAACGGCTCCGCGGGAAGAGCCCAAGGCGGTCGCCCTTTACGTGCGCTTTTTGAAGCAGCAGCAGCAGCCTCCGGAGCGCGTCTCGCGATTCGCCCTGCTTCTGCAAAAGCAAAACCGCGCGGAAGAGGCCATCGAACAATTCACCTCCGCCGCCCTGGCCTTTGAACTGAGCGGCAAGGGAGAAGAGGCGCTGGCCTGCTTTGTGCGCATCGCGCAACTCGATTCCGAAAATCGCGACCGTCACATCGCCGTGGCCGATTTGGCCGAGCGCCTGGGCAATCAGGCGGCCGCTTCCCTCGGATACCTGAGAGCCGCGCAGCTCACTACTCAAAATGAAGATGAGGCGCTCGATCTTTTCGCAAAAGCGCACGAGCTCGCGCCAAGCGATCGCAGCGCGTCGCTGATGTACGCCCAGGCGCTGTTGCGCAAGGGAGACTCCGCCACTGCTGTTGCTTTGCTCGCTCCTCTCGCCGAAACCGAAAAGGACGCGACGTTCCTGGAGACCTATGCCGAAGCCCTCATGCGTTCCGGCCAGCTCGACCATGCGCGCACGGTCCTGCAACGCCTGTCGAATCAGCCGGTGGGTTCGGCTGAAAAATTGTTCCTTCTTGTCACCGAGTTTCTTCGCGCCGGCCAGGAAGATAAAGCCGTCGATCTTTTATCCGCCACCAAGAAACGCATGCTCGCAGCGCGGCGGGAATCGGAATTCGCATCCGCGGTCGACCAACTGGTGCAAGCGTTCCCGAAGTCGTTGCGCTTGGCTGAGTTCTGGGCCGCTCTGTACTGCGAAATCAATCGCGAGTCGAAGTATTTTGACGCCCTGGCGCGTCTGTTTGATTTGAGTATCGAGAATAATCAGATTCCCGGCGCCTGCGATGCGCTCGAGAAGCTCGTCGATGTTGATCCCTACGACTCGCGCAATCAGAGGCGTGTGGACCTGCTGAAAGGCCGCGCGAGTGACGATTTCTTGAGCCGTGTAAAGTCACGGATGTCCAATGCCGCGACGCATCGCCCTGAAGGTTCCGCTCGGGATCAACACCAACCCAAATTCGGCGATCCGTCGGCCGCCATTCTCGATGAAGTTCAGTCGGGGCAGACGCTGGAGGACCTGCTCGTCCAGGCGGAAATTTTTGTCCAGTACTCGCTCCAATCCAAAGCCGTCGAGCGGCTGCAACGAATCGTGGAGCTGTTTCCCGGGGAAGAAGAAAATAACGAGCGCCTGCAAGGCCTCTTCGAAGCCGCGCACTGGTGGCCGGAGGCGGGCGGAGTTCGGCGCAGGCCCGCCGAGCATCCCAGGGCGGCTGTTGAAGAACCCGCGAATCGCGCCTCCACTGCGTCAGCGTATGCGCCCGAAACTCTGCGCGATCTCGCAAAGATCTCGGAAATTAATCAAAACGTATTCCGCCAGCCTTCGCCGCGCGCCATGCTCTCGATGGCAGTGAATGACGTAGGTAATTATTTGCGGGCGGCGCGCTGCTTCGCGGTGGTAGGGCCTCCCGGGCAACCGCCGCAAATGGCCTCGGAGTTTTGCGCCTCCGGTCTGGAGGCGTCCTCCGGAAGCCAGGTCGTGCGCCTGATCGGCCTGACGGAACGCGCCGCTCCTGACACCCTCGGTGGTTTGCCGCTCGATGCCGCCGCCTCGCCCGTTCTCAAGGAAATGGGGTTGGAAACGACACTGGGAGTCCAGCTCACGGATCCGGAAACGCAATCTCCCGCGGGGATGATGATCGTGGGTTTTGCCGGACCGCACCCCTGGAAACCCAACGAAACCTATTTCCTGCAATCCATCGGCGATCAAATGCTCATGTGCGTGCACCATACGCGCCTTCGCACCCTCGTGCGCACTCTGGCCGTGGCCGATGAAAAAACCGGTTTGCTGGCGCGCGGCTCCTATATCGATTGCCTGCTCCACGAATCGCAGCGCGCTCGTACGCAGGGCATTCCTCTGGCCCTGGCTTTGTTGCAGATCGATGGCGGCCCGGAACTGCTCCGCCAGCAGGGAGAAGGGCCGTTTGACCGCTATATGGAGCAGTTGGGAAAATCCGTGCAAGCAATCGTCCGCCAAACCGACCTCGCGATAAAGTACACTTCCTGGGCCCTGGCGGTGGTTCTGCCGGACACGCCGCTCACGGGTGCGCAGATGTTCGCCGAGAAATTGAAGAAATCGCTGGGCGGATTGCGCGCCCCATGGGATGGAGGGCAGTTGACCATGAGCGTCGCCGTGGCCGAGGCCGTCTCTCGTCAGGATTATGACAATGAGGACATCGTCACCGACCTGATCAACCGCGTCGAAGCGGGCCTCGAGGAAGCTCGCAAGCGCGGCGGCAATGAAATCATTGCCCTCGAAATGGCGAAGAATTGAGGGATGCGGATGGCCTACGAAAACCTGCTCTATGAAAAGCGGGATGGCATCGGGTTCATCACATTCAACCGCCCGAAGGTGTTGAACGCTCTCAACCGCAAAACGATGGAAGAGCTGAGGGATATTCTGATCGCCGCGCGCGAGGACGACGAAATGCGCGTGCTGATCCTGACCGGCGCTGGGGAAAAATCGTTTGTGGCCGGCGCGGACATCGCAGAGCTCGCCGTGCAGACGCCGGTCAGCGGCAAGGAAACGGCCGCGTTTGGCCAAGGTGTTCTGCATTTGCTGGAGACGATAGGGAAACCGTCGATCGCGGCCATCAATGGCTTCGCGCTCGGCGGCGGTTGCGAAGTCGCGCTGGCCTGCTCGATGCGTCTGGCCAGCAGGACGGCCAGGCTTGGGCAGCCGGAAGTGAAGCTCGGCATCATGCCGGGCTATGGCGGCTCGCAGCGGCTCACTCGTTTGTGCGGCAAGGGAGCCGCATACGAACTCTGCTTGACCGGAGAGATGATTTCCGCGGAAGAGGCTCTGCGCATCGGCCTGGTGAATCACGTGTACGATCCGGCCGATCTCCTGCCCGCGGCAGAGGCCCTGGCGAAAAAAATAGTCGCCAACGCGCCGCTTGCAGTGAAGTTCACGATGGAAGCCATTGAGCGCGGAACGGAAATGCCGCTCGCGGAGGGCCAGTATCTCGAAACGACGCTCTTCGGCGTGCTGGCTGCTACCGAGGACATGCGGGAAGGAACGCGCGCGTTTCTGGAAAAGCGGCCCCCGCAATTTCGCGGAAAGTAACGCGGACACGCGCCGCCGAATCTCACTCTCATGAACAAGCCCATTCACGGAAAGGAAATTCGCGCGGCTGTAAATGCCGCGGGCTTCCGGTTCGCCCTGGTGGTCAGCCGCTTCAACAGTTTTATTACCGATCGCCTGCTGGCGGGGGCCCTGGACGCGCTCGAGGCTGCCGGTGCCGGCGCGGATGACATTATGGTGGTTCACGTTCCCGGCTCGTTTGAAATTCCGTTGACCGCAAGAAAATTGGCCGCGGGCGGACGCGTCGATGCGGTCGTCGCCATCGGCTGCGTTTTGCGCGGGGAGACCGCGCACTTTGACTATGTCGCCAGCGAAGTGGCGCGCGGCGTGCAGCTCGCGCAGCTCGACACCGGCATTCCCGTTATTTTTTGCGTGCTCACCTGCGATACGCTCGAGCAGGCCATCGAACGCGCGGGGCTCAAGAGCGGAAACAAAGGCTACGACGCGGGTCTCGCCGCTATTGAAATGGCCAACCTGTCACGCCAGCTGCGCGCGCCGGATGGTTCGCGCAGCGGCAAGACTTCTCCCCGCGGGAAACGCCGCTAGATGACACTGCGCCGGAAATCCCGCGAGTACGCCCTGCAGATGCTATTCCAATGGGAAATGGGACAACAGGATCCGGCGCGAATTAAAGAAGGATTTTGGAAGAACGCGCGGGCCCAGAAATCCACGCGCGAATTCGCCAATCAGCTTTTTGAAAACGCCGCCTCTCGCGCCGAAGAGCTCGACCCTATCATCTCCTCGCTCGCTCAAAACTGGCGCATCGAGCGCATGGCGGCCATCGACCGCGCCATCCTTCGCCTGGCTCTCGCCGAAATGCGCGCGACAAGCACTCCCGCAAACGTCGTGATCAACGAAGCCGTCGAACTCGCCAAGAAATTTTCGTCCGAAGATGCCTCCGCTTTCATCAACGGAATACTCGACGCCGCCGCGAAATCGTTCGGTGAAAAAACGGCGTCCTCGTAGCGCAAGCTTCAGCTTGCGGGTTTTCTGTGAGTCCCTCCCGCAAACAACCCAACAGACGAAAAGTCTGTTCTACTTACAAACGCTCCACGATCGAGCGCGCTTCCTCTAAAATTTTTCGTGTCGCCGCGGCGCTCCGCGTCTCCGAATATACACGCAACATCGGCTCCGTTCCCGAGGCGCGCAACAGCAGCCAGCCGGTGTCGCCCAGATACAACTTGATCCCGTCGAGGTTTTCGCGGCGCACAACCGGCCATTCGAGCACACTCTTCACTTTCGTGCCGCTGAAAAGCTCGATGGCGCGCTCCTTTTGTCCCGGCTTGAGTTCCAGGTCGATCCGCCCGTAATGATACTCGCCAAATTCCGCGCTCAGGTGCGCGACAAGTTCGCCTAAAGATTTCTTGTGCCACGCCATCACTTCCACCAGCAGCAGGGCCATGACGGTGGCGTCTCGCTCGGGAAGATATAGTTTCGTGCCGATGCCGCCCGACTCTTCTCCGCCCAGCAGAATGTCCCGTTCCAGCATCAATTCGCAGATGTACTTGAAGCCGATGGGGGTCTCGAATACTTTGCGGCCGAATTTCTCCGCGATCTTGTCGAGCATCTTCGTCGAGGAAAAAGTTTTCGCGACGTCGCCGGAAATCCCGCGCGTGCCCGCCAGGTGCCACAGCAGGATCGAAAAAATCTGGTGCGGCGTGATGAACGTGCCGTCGCGATCCATCGCGCCGATGCGGTCGCCGTCGCCGTCCGCGCACAGCCCGGCGTCGTATTTCCCGGCGAGGACCGCGCGGCGCAGCGCTTCGACGTGGGGCTCAATGGGCTCTGGATTCACGCCGCCAAACAGAGGATCGCGCGTGCCGCGAATTTCGTCGCAGGCGATGCCGTGCCGCGTCATCAGCTCGCGCAGAAGTCCCCGCGCCGCGCCGTGCATCGGGTCCACCACAAACCGGGACTTGGCGGCGCGAATTCGTTCCCAGTCCACAATTTTATCGATGGTCTCAAGATAAGCCGAAAGAATGTCCAGGGTTTGAATGCGATCGGGCTGCGGAGGCAATGGCGGCACGCCGCTTGCCAGCACCACGGCCAGTTCCTTTTCCACTTGCGCCACTATCGAGGGCAGCGCGGAACTTCCGTAGCTTGCCTTGAATTTCATGCCGTTCCATTTGTAAGGATTATGGCTCGCCGTGATCATGATCCCGCCCGCCGCGCCGCGCTGCCTCACCAGCAGCGAAAGCGCGGGCGAAGGGCAAGCCTTCTCCGCGATCCACACCGGCATCCCGGCCATCGAGACCACTTCCGCCGCCGCGCGCGCAAACCGCTCGGAGCCGTAGCGTGTGTCGTAACCGACGAGCACGCCCGCCCCCGGCTTTTCCGCGCGCACCACGTACCGCGCAATCGCGCACGCCACCTTGCGCACATTGTCGATCGTAAAATCGTCGGCGATAACGCCGCGCCAGCCGTCCGTCCCAAATTTAATTGTGCTAACCATATGTGGCTTTATGTAGGACGGGCTTCAGCCTGTCGCCTTCCGTTACTCCAGAACGAAGCCCAGACAGGCTAAAGCCCGTCCTACTAAAAAATCCAAATTACAGAAATCGTGAAAGTTTCTCCGCCTCCAGCCACTTCACGATTTTGCCCACGTCTTGCGCGCGGTCGCGCGGGCAGAGCAGCAGCGCGTCTTCGGTTTCCACGACGACCAGATCGCGAATCCCGACCGCGGCAACAAATTTCTTCGGGCTCCACAAAAAATTTCCCCGCGCGTCGAGCGCAACAAATTTTCCCCCGGAAACATTTTCACCGGCTTTGCGCGCGAGCAATTCGTACACCGCGGCCCACGACCCGATGTCGCTCCACCCCACTTCCGCCGGCAAGACGAAAACGCTGGGGGCCGACGCGCGGCGCGTGACCGGCTCGAGGACGGCGTAGTCCACGGAAATGTTTTCAAGCTGCGGATAAATGCGCGCGAGCGAGCGCGCATAGCGCGCCGTCCCGATTTCTCCGGCCAGCCGCATCAGCGCGTCATGTGTTTTCGGCAGAAATTTCTCGAGGTTACCGAGGAACGTCGAGACCCGCCAGAAAAACATTCCCGCGTTCCAGTAGTAGCGTCCGGAAGCCACATAGTTCCGCGCTAGCGGCAGCGCCGGCTTTTCCGTGAATCGGCGCACTGAAAAAACAGGGAAGCCGTCCGCATCCACCGCTTTCCCGCTCGTGCGTTCGATGTATCCGTAGCCCGTTTCGGGCCGTGACGGCGGAATGCCCAGCACTACCAGCGATCCCGCGGCATGCGCGACGTGCAACGCGGCGCGCACGATCCGCAGATACCGCGCCGGCTTGGCAATGTAATGATCCGCGGGAAGCACGGCCATGAGCGCGTCATTTTCCTTGCCCAATCCGCCGTGCAATAAATGCGCGGCGGCGAGCCCGATCGCTGCCGCTGTATTCCGGCCAATCGGCTCCGCGAGGATGTGCGCAGCGGGGACGCCCGGCAATTGTTTTCGCACCGCGGCCGCCTGTTCGGAATTGGTGACCACCCACTGGCGCGATGGCGGAAACAAAGGCGCAAGGCGCGCGCCGGTTTGCTCGAGCATCGTGTCGCCGCCGACGATGTTAAGCAATTGTTTCGGAGTCCGCGTGCGGCTCCGCGGCCAGAAGCGCGTGCCGCGGCCTCCCGCAAGGATGATGGCATGCGCGGGGAGCGCGTTCCGATTTTGGTCTCTTGAAGTCACCGCACCAACCTTGCAGGGTACACTGAGCTCTCCCGGTCAGGGGCTAAAGAGTCCGTGTGGCAACTTCTAAATCTTTGTAGGGCACGGCTTCAGCCGTGCCGCAACGTGTTCAGAATCATCGCGGCTTTAGCCGCTGACCTGTCCGATATCGAGTTGTCACACAGACTCTAAAGCCCGGCGTCTCTTGGTACTGGATGTCGCGGCTGAAGCCGCAACCCACAAAGCGCATTTATACTACGGCATCGAGTCACAGATGCACCACGCGCGACCATTGCGCTTCCGCAACGCGCTCTTCCGTGAGCCGTTGCACGAAGCCGTGCAAGTCCGGCACGTACGCCCGCAACAGGGTCGTGGGAGAATCCGGCGCGAGTTGGTATGCGCCGAGCGCCGCAGGGAGCATCCACACTTCCGCCGGCGCGTAGGATTCCTCGCCGCCGGCGAATTCGATGCGTCCTTGGCCCTCCAGAAAAATGAGCAAGTCGAAGCGTTCCGGCGAAGTGACCGCGGCAATCCGTTCGCGAAATTCCCAGCGCTCCGTCGCGAAGTGCCGGCAAGCCGCGTAAAACGTTTCGTTCACCGCGCCGCGCGTGATGCGCACCGGATCGCACAGCCCGCCGCTCTGCTCGCCGAACTGCATCACCTCCAGCGCCTGCCGGATGTGCAGCGGGCGCGGCTTGCCGTCGGCGCCCACGCGGTTGTAATCGAAGACGCGGTAAGTAATGTCGGATTGCTGCTGAATTTCGCAAAGCACCACGCCGGGGCAAATCGTGTGCGCTGTCCCGGCAGGCACGAAAACGGCGTCGCCCGCGCGGACCGCCACGCTGGCAAGGCATTTCTCCGCGGTGCCATCGACCACCGCGCGCTGAAACGACTCTCGCGTCACGTTCGGATTCAGCCCCACGCGCACCGCCGCTCCCTCGCGCGCGCTGACCACGTACCACATCTCCGTTTTCCCTACGCCGCCCGCCGCGGACTCATGCTTCTCCGCATACGCGTCGTCGGGATGCACCTGTACGGAAAGTTTTTCTTCCGGAAAAATAAATTTCACGAGCAGCGGAATGCGCGGCAGCCCGCGCAGCCCCGTCCCCGTCCATTCCTCGGGCAGCGAAGGCCACACCTCGCCCAGCGTGCGTCCCGCAAACTCGCCCGTGGCAAACGCGCATTCACCGCCCGTCAGCCACGCTTCGCCGATGGGTTCTGATTCATGGAGACGTTCCGGAAACAGGGGAGAAAGGTCGCGCGCTCCCCAAATGCGGGGCACAAATATCGGGGCGAGACGCGCGGGCGCTCGCCCCAAACGGCTGGTTTCCGAATTCACCGGGCCGCTTCCGCCAGGGCAAAGAATTTCTCCAGACGGCGCAGCCCTTCCTCGATGCGCTCAATGGAAGTCGCGTAGGACAGCCGGATGTAACCCGGCGTGCCGAACGCGTCGCCAGGGACGCACACCAGATGCTGCTTTTCCAGAAGCACTTTCGCGAGCGCCGTCGAGTCCGCGGCGCCGTTGCCCAGATGCGCGGCCACGCTCGGGAATGCGTAGAACGCTCCTCCGGGCTCGACGCAAGTCACGCCGGGAATCGCGCGAAGTCCGGAAACGATGCGGTCGCGCCGCCGCGCATATTCCGCGAGCATGGCCGCCACCGAATCCATCGGCCCGGTCAGCGCTTCGAGCGCCGCGTATTGCGCGATCGACGTCGGGTTCGACGTGGACTGGCTTTGCAGCTTGACCATCGCCGAAATCAGCGGCTCGGGCGCAAGGGCGTAGCCCACGCGCCAGCCCGTCATGGAAAATGTTTTCGAGAGCGAACCGGCCACAATGATGTTAGGCTTTGAGCCCGGCACGCTGGCGATCGAATACGGTTTTTCGTTTCCGTAAACGAAGTGCGAGTAGCACTCGTCTGTCATCACCCAGATATTTTTCGCGCGGCAGACTTCGTAGATTTTCTCGAATTCACCGGCCGGCACGACCGCGCCGCTCGGATTGCTCGGCGAATTGACGATCAGCAATTTGGTGCGCGGAGTGATCGCGCGCGCAACCATCTCGGCGCGCAGCCGAAAGCCGTCGGACGGATCGGTCATCACCGGCACCGGCGTTGCGCCTGTGTACAGTACCTGGTCCGGATAAGTGACCCAGTACGGCGCGGGGATCAAAACCTCGTCGCCCTTTTCCAAGAGCGCGCAGAAGGCATTGAAGAGAGCGTGCTTGCCGCCCACCGTCACGACGCATTCCGGCACCGTATAGGACGAGCCGAACTGCGCCGCGTGCCACTTGCAGATCGCTTCGCGCAGCGGACCGATCCCCGCCGTCGGCGTGTATTTTGTGCGCCCTTCCTGCAGCGCCCGAATCGCCGCGCGCTGGATGTGCTCGGGAGTCGGAAAGTCCGGCTCGCCCGGGCCGAAGTCGGCCAGGTCCACGCCCTGGGCGCGGAGTTTTTCGGCCGCCGCCAGCACAGCGGCAGTCGGCGAAATGGAAATGCGATTAACGCGGGCAGCGAGTTGCACGGGATAGCTCTCCTTTGGATCCAGTTTCTATTTCGAGCCGGCTTTCGAGCTCGTTTTGGAGGGCCGGGCTTTAGCCCGGCCGCAACGGGCCGATCACGAAGCGGCTTTAGCCGCTGAAGCTAAAGAATCTTAGCGCGCAGGCGCTCTTCCACGAGCGGCGGCACGAAGCTCGTAATCGACGCCCCCAGTTGCGCGATTTCGCGAACCAGCCGCGAACTGAGGTAGCTATACGCCACCGCCGGCATCATAAAAACCGTCTCCACATTCGGATTGAGCTTGCGATTCATCATGGCCATCTGCAATTCGTACTCGTAATCGGAAACTGCGCGGATGCCGCGCAGGATCACATTCGCCTCGCGCTGCCGCGCGTAATCCACCAGCAGCCCGCTGAAGACGTCGACTTCGACGTTGGGCCACGGCCGTGTCACTTCGCGCAGCATCTCCGTCCGCTCGTCAATCGAGAACAGCGGGTCTTTGTCGAGGTTGCGCAAGATGCTGACCACCAGGCGGTCAAATATCTTCGCGCCGCGCTCGATCAGATCGAGGTGCCCGTTGGTCACCGGGTCAAACGTTCCCGGATAAATGGCCAGGACATTTTTCATGGTTTCGTCCGCATGCGTCCGTTCGGTTCCAAACTCGGGTGCGGGCTCTACTTGGAGCCCGCCTGAATTATTGTAGCGAAAATTGGTGCCGATTACGCAAGGGAATTGATGGGAGCGAAATTTCTGGCCGAGGCTTTTTTGCGCAAGAGTACGAAACAAGAAAACAGGCCATGGCTCACATTCCAAGGAGACTACGTCACTGGACTGGGCCTCTTTTGGACTAACCCACGCTCACTTCTTGGGGGAATTTCCCGATTTGGAGCCGCTCGAAGAGTCGGAGGAATCCCCACTTGTTGTTCCCCCACTGGCGTTTAACGTTTTGCCGTTGGCGAGCACGACCTGTTTAATTCGCCCGTATGGCAGGCCATTTTTGGTCGGCATCAAAGTGACGGTAATTTCATCCCCAGGTTTGAAAGATGCCTTCCCAAAACCTGCGTAGACCATGTTTGCGGGATTTTGCGTCTCTGCAATCCAATGCACCGACTGGCCGCTTTCATTCTTTACGTCGAATTGAAGGAGGCAATGAGGATTGGACCAGTCCCATTCCGTGACGCTACCCTTCAGCGTGAGCGTTTTGTCCGTGTCAAATACTGCGGTCCCGTGGTGCGCAAACAGGGGCATTGATACGCCCAAGAGACCGACCGCCAGAGCAAACACCGAAATCGCCCTCATTCTCATTGTATTTGCCTCCTTTCAAAGAATATCTGACCTGGAACCCGCATCCCCAAAAAGTCTCGGAAGAAGTACACGCCCCAACACTGGAGCGCATCAGCGCAAACTATCGGCCAGGTGTATCGCCACCCGGCGGACTCGCCGGTGCGCTCGTGGGATTGGCAAATAATTTATCGTATTTTTCCATCTCGGACGGAGAGCAGTACACCTCCATTACATCCCGGTGAGGATCTGCCAACCGCATCGGAAACTTGTTCATGGCGATCCAAGGTTTGGTGTACATCTTCGGGTCGTCAATGGTCACCGTCAGTTCCAGGCGGTCATGGTTCACGCGATGGAAGCGTTCTTCCACGCGCGCAGCGTCGCTGATCGGACGGCCCGTAATATCCAGCCAGACCCTGTCCTCCGGCATCATCCCTATCGTCTGGACGACGAGGGTGGTATCGTCCACCCATTTGCCGACCGAGTAGCCATAAAAGCGCTGCTCTCGAACTTCCTTCCCTACCAGCACGGCGCCATCCACTAATTTGGGGAGTTGCCGCCCATCCGTCCAGATCACGCGCCATGCTTCCCCATATTGATACAAGATCGCTACTTTGTATTCGTTCTGAAAGATCTGAGTGTCCCTCAGATAATAAAGGTCTGTTCGGGGGAACCCTAGCGGCTCGCATTTATCCCGCGGATCGTTATAGTCCGTAGGAAGAACCTCATCAACTCCAATGAGCGCTTTGTGCGACTTGTAAGTTTCCAGTCCGAGTGGAGTATAAGGCAGTTGATGCTCCGGCTTCCCGTCGTTCGGCATAGCCTTCACGCCGTAAGGCTGGATTCCATCGTTCGGTCCATCGGCCGGCGTCCAGGTTCCGGAAATGTCATGGGGTGGAGCGGGGGCCGGCGCTGCTTTTCGATCTTTGGCCGCCGCGGACTGCTGAGGCCGGGAATTTTGGGCAAACGCCAGTGGAAAGAAAGTTGCTGCCGCAACAAGAACGATCACTGAAGCCGTGAAGCGTTTTGGCATTATCGAAGCGCCTCGCCGACATTTCGACTGAATTCCGCAAGTTTGACTGATAGTCCGCAAAGCATACGCTTCTTCCTACCTGGAGACAACAATTCGGTAAGAAAGCGTGATTCAGAAGAGAATTCAAAGTTCTCATTACACAAGTCCCGAGAACATTGCCGGAAGGGCGCGCTAACCTCGAAAATCAAAAAGTATTGGCAATTGATTTGATAAGATACAATTAATTTCCTGCAACGGATAAGAGGAGCAATGAAAACCGTTCGTCTCGCTTGCATCGCCGCCCTATTTCTTTGTTGGCAACCCGCTGGCTTTGCCCAGACTGCGCCTCAGCAGGCCCGCGCGAAAAGGACTTCCGCAACTGCGCCATCGTTCGCCTTCGACCCGCTGGACAACTGGAAGGCGGCCGTTCTTGCAGGCGACAAAGCAGGCCTCTCGACGCTCTACATGACTTCTCCTCCCGCCCGCACTAAAACCCCGAAGGGAGAGACGCTCGATCCTTCCGAGGAACCCACATTCTGGGCCTCGCTCAAGTCCGCAGGACTCGATCATCTGGACGCTAAAGTTCTCGAGGCGAAAACGCTGCAGCCCGGCGTGATGGCGCTGGTCCTGCGAATTGAAGCCAACTTCAAGACCGGCGCGGGAGAAAGTTCCGCCGTCGTTTCCTGCTCTCAAATTTGGGTGCAAAGGCTGGGCGATTGGAAAATCGTCACAACGCAGCGCGGCGATCTCGCGGCCAAGGAATCCCGCCGCCTGCCCGAGCCGGCAAAGCCGAATATCCAGCTCTATCCGCCGCCGGAAGAAGCGCCAGCGGAAATTTCCTCGGCGCTCGCCGCGGCCGCCAAGGACCACAAGCGCGTCCTCCTGGTGTTCGGCGGAAACTGGTGCTATGACTGCCACGTGCTGGACGCGACGTTTCGCTCCAAAGAGTTTGCGCCGATCGTCAGCGCCAACTACCACGTGATCCACATTAACGTCGGCAACTACGACGCGAATCTCGATCTCGCCGGCAAGTACCAAATCCCCCTCAACAAGGGCGTGCCAAGCCTGGCGATTCTGGACCCGGACGGAAAATTGATTGTGAGCCAGAAGCAGGGAGAATTTGAGTCCACCGTGCGAATCGGCCCCGAAGACGTCCTCGAATTCCTGAAAAAGTGGAAGCCGCAACGAGGAAGTTAGGCCCTCCGCGAATCAGAAATTTGAATGTTCAAGAAATCCGAAATTTCAAATTTAAAATTTGAAATAAAATTCAAATCCCAGACTCCGAATTTCAAATCTCCAATCTCCAATTTCAAATCTCCATTTCAGATCTCCAATCTCCAATCTCCAATCTCTTGTCACTCCTAAGTCCCCGCGGCGACTTTATGGCATTGGCATCACCAGTCACCAGTCACCAATCACGCTTCACCTCCCTTAACCGCCCGCTTAAAAATCATGAGTTCCACAGATCGGAATTGGCGTATACTCCGCGAATAGTCAGGTCGAAACTCAAAGTTTGAATGTCTCTTGTTGCGCATGCGCGCCCGGCCGGCATTGCTTGTTCGCCCTCCGCACGCGGCGAGAGAAAAATAAGGAGATCGGGAATGACATCCAACGGAACGCGATCGAACTTCACGATCATTTTCGCGGCTGCTTTGCTGTTCCTTTGCGGCCAATTTGCATGGGCTGCGGAAAATAGCTCCACCATCGAGGGCGTCGTGCAAGACGCTTCCGGGAAACCCGTCACAGGCGCGTTCGTGAAACTGAAGAACAACGACCGCCATCTCGAATTCATGGTCATCAGCCAGGCGCAGGGTCACTACAACGTGAACAATCTGCCCGCCGGCCAGTACGTGATTCAGGGCGTCGGTGGCGGCTATCAGAGCAGCGCTTCCGCGCCAGTGGATGTGGCGGATGGCAAGACCGCGAAACAGGATTTGTCGCTGACCGCCAAGCAGGGGACGATGCTCCCGCGCGCCTGGCCCATGAAGACCCCCGAAGCGCTGATGGTCAACGTCTCGAAGGAATTGCCGGAAGGCGACGGCAAAAAACTCGTCGCCGCTCGCTGCACCACTTGCCATGACACCGAGCGATTCGTCGGCTTCCACATGCCGCGCGAAAACTGGGCGTTCACCGTCCGCAGGATGCGTGGCCGCATGCGAACCGCAAAGATCCGGGACCTAACCGCCGACGAAGCCAAGCTCGCCATCGATTATCTTTCCGCCAACTTCGCTCCCACGCGCCAGGTCGACCTCAACGACCGCCTGCCCCGCACACTGCTCGAAGGCAAGGCGCTGCATTACCGGGCCGTACAATACGACATCTCGGACACCAGTTTCGGATCGGAGCCGCATGACGTCGCCGTCGATCCCCACGGCAACGGATGGGTCAGCCAGCGGATGGGCAAGCTCGGCAAACTGGATCCCAAAACTCTCGAATACACCGAAGTTTCCATCCCTGCCGGCGTCGCCGCCCCCGACGGCCAGGTCCTCGGCAACCTTCAGATCGACGCCAAAGGTCAATTGTGGGTTCCAGATGGTCCGAATTATCGCTGGCTGGATTACGACGTAAATACAGGAAAATTCTCGTCGTACGATTGGCCCAAGGACAACCGCGCCGACGCGGGTGGAAATTCGATGCTCATTCATCCGAACGGCACCATCTGGGAGACGGCCGGAAACCAGGTGCGCATGCTCAACACGTCCACAAAGGAATTCAAGTTTTTTGACACGCCCTCCTACCTCGCCACGCAGCAGCCCAATGGCGCCTACGGCATCACCGTTGCCGGCGACGGCTCCGTGTGGTGGGCCGAGGATATGGCCGACCGCATGTCCCGAATCGACCCGGTCACGGGCAAGGTCGAGGAGTACAAGATCCCCTACGACGGCATCGCCTACCCGCGCCGGATGAGCCACGATGCGCGTGGCGATCTGTGGGTCGGGCTTTGGAATGCCGGCCTGCTGATGAAGATCGATTACGAAACCAAACAAATGACGTTCTTCGCTCCCCCAACGGAAACCCCCGGCACGTATTCCGTCACCGTGGACCGCAAGAACAACTTGATCTGGGTAAGCGAACAAATGGCGGACAAGATCGCCCGCTTCAATCCCAAGACAGGCGAATGGGTCGAGTTCCCGCTTCCCGATTCGGAATCCGACCCCCGGCGTCTGGAGATCGATCCCAATAATCCCAATCGCGTCTGGTGGAGCGGAAATCTCTCTGGTCGCATGGGATTCGTCGAAGTTGTCTCAGGGAACTAAGTTCCCCTCAGTACCGCAGCGGCGGAAGTGCCCCCCTGGGAACGCCAATCTCCCGATTGGCGTTCCCAGGCCTCCTCCCCAGCCCCGGGACCCATGTTAGAATTCGTCCGAAAGTAGCTTGACCGTTCACCCCCGCATAACCGCCAATCAACCCCCAAAATAGGCATTTCGTTGCATCAAATTTGACTAACCCGACCAATTTGGTCGTAATGTAAGGTGCTGGCCCGCTGGAAGTTGCCGAGAATCTAACCCCTTGACATCGACCCTGGACTGGCATTATCATTTATGTGCGACTAGATTGGTCGCATATCGAATGTTAAAGCTCTCTAAGAAAGCGGACTATGCCCTGATCGCCGTCAGGCACTTGGCGACGCATCATGGCAACCCGTCGCAGAGTGCGTCCGATATAGCCGTGGCGTACGGGATTTCCGCGCCGCTTCTGGCCAAGGTTCTGCAACGGCTGGCCAAGCATGGACTTCTGACGGCGCGTCACGGTTCGAGCGGGGGGTATCAACTGGCACGGCACCCGAAGGAAATCTCGGCGCTCGATGTAATCAACGCCGTGGACGGGCCGCTGGTGATCACCTCTTGCGTGACCAACCACGGGAACTGCGATCAGAGTTCCAAGTGCACAGTGCGCGAGCCGCTGCGGCGAGTGAATGAAAGTATTGCGCAGGTGTTGCGCTCGGTCACGATTTCGCAAATGGCCGAGGATTCGCCCGACGCGGAACTGGTCGGGTTGTCGATATAAGAGCGTGTCATTCCGAGCGAAGCGAGGAATCTGCTTTCGGCTCAGGAGAACTGCAGACTCCTCGCTTCGCTCGGATTGACAAACGGAAGTACCAAACGAGCTTTAAGAATTTGCGTCAGGGGATCGAAAGAATTCGAGACGGGAGATATAAGCATGGCCATTAAACTGCCGATTTACATGGATTACCACGCCACCACTCCGGTGGACCCGCGCGTGGTCGAAACAATGCTGCCCTACTTCCACGAGAAGTTCGGCAACGCCGCGAGCCGCAACCACTCCTTTGGCTGGACGGCTGAAGAAGCGGTCGAGAGCGCTCGCGCCCAGATCGCCCGTCTGATCAACGCGACGCCCAAGGAAATCATCTTCACCAGCGGCGCCACGGAGTCCAACAACCTGGCGATCAAAGGCGCCGCGGAAATGTACCGCGAGAAGGGCAATCACATCATCACGCAGGTCACCGAGCACAAAGCCGTGCTCGATACCTGTAAGCGCCTCGAGAAGTACGGCTACGAAGTGACCTATCTCCCCGTGGCCAAGGACGGGCGCATCGACCTCGACGATCTGCGCCGCGCCATCACCGCGAAAACAATTCTGATCACCATCATGTACGCCAACAACGAAATCGGCGTGGTTCAGCCGATTCAGGAAATCGGCAAGATTGCCAAGGAAAAGGGCGTCTTGTTCCACACCGATGGCGTGCAAGCTGTCGGAAAAATTCCGGTGGACGTGCAAAAAGACAACCTGGACATGATTTCGCTCACCGCGCACAAAATTTACGGCCCCAAGGGCTGCGGCGCGCTCTATGTGCGCCGGCGCAACCCGCGCGTGCAACTCTCCGCGCAGATTGACGGCGGCGGGCACGAGCGCGGCATGCGCTCGGGCACGCTGAACGTGCCGGGCATCGTCGGCTTCGGCAAAGCGGCCGAGCTTTGCCAGAGCGAAATGGCGGAGGAAAGCACGCGCCTGCGCGGCCTGCGCGACCGCTTGAAGGACACCATCTTCGCCAAGCTCGATGAAGTCTATATCAACGGCTCGATGACCCATCGCCTGCCGCACAACATCAACATCAGCTTCGCGTTCGTCGAAGGCGAATCCCTGCTGATGGGCATCAACGACGTCGCCGTTTCGAGTGGTTCGGCCTGCACTTCGGCCACGCTCGAACCGAGCTACGTGCTTAAGGCCTTGGGTGTCGGCGAGGATCTGGCGCACACCTCGATCCGCTTCGGCCTGGGCCGCTTCAACACCCAGGAAGAAGTGGATTACGTCACCAGCCGCGTGATCGAAGTCGTGCAGCGGCTGCGCGAACTGTCGCCGCTCTACGAAATGGCCAAGGAAGGCGTCGATCTCAGCAAGATGAATTGGGGAGCTTCGGCGGGACACTAAAAAGAATCCCGGAAGAGATTTATTCGTCAAATATCGAAGGGGGAGTGAAATGGCTTATTCCGATAAGGTAGTCGATCATTACGAGCACCCGCGAAACGTCGGCAGCCTGCCCAAGGACGATCCGAATGTGGGCACGGGCCTCGTTGGCGCGCCCGAATGCGGCGACGTCATGCGGTTGCAGATGAAGATCAATCCCGAAACGCAGGTCATCGAGGAGGCCAAGTTCAAGACCTTCGGCTGCGGCTCGGCGATTGCCAGCTCTTCGCTCGCGACCGAGTGGGTCAAAGGCAAGACGGTAGCGGAGGCGCTCGCCATCTCGAACACGGACATCGTGCGCGAGTTGAGCCTTCCGCCCGTGAAGATTCACTGTTCGGTCCTCGCCGAGGACGCCATCAAAGCCGCCATCGCGGACTGGAAGAAAAAGAAAGAAACTTCCACGCCAGAGGCGAGCGCGACGACAGTCGGCAACTAGAAGTCCCGCGGCAGATCCCTCTCGCACTGTGCATGTGGTGGGATTTGTGGGTCGCGGCTTCAGCCGCGACAATCGGTGCCAAGGGGCACTGGGCTTTAGCCCCTGAGGGGTAGGGCACAGTCCAGGAAAGAAGCTGAATGGAACGAAATATGATTCACGTTACCGAAAAAGCGGCAACCAAAATTCAGGAACTGCTCGCCAAGGAAGGCGTGGCGGCGGAATCCGGCGGGCTGCGCGTGGGCGTTCAGGGCGGCGGCTGCTCCGGGCTGACGTACGCGATGCGTCTGGAGACGCAGGCGCGCGACCGCGACAAAGTGATCGAGGAAAACGGCGCGCGGCTGTTCGTGGACCCGAAGAGCTTCCTTTACCTGAATGACACCACGCTGGACTATCAGGAAGACCTGATGCGGCGCGGCTTCGTTTTCCAGAACCCGCAGGCCACCCGCAGTTGCGGCTGCGGCAGTTCGTTCACGGCATAGTAGGACAGGCTTTTTATCCTGAGGGCAACGAAGGACAGCCTGTCTGGTTTTGCACGAAGTAGTGCCGGACTCGCACTCAGGGAACGTAGCAAGGGCTTCCTCTCGAATCGAGTGAAACGCGTGGTTGGCCGGGATGGGGAGCCCGCCAGCCATTTTTTTTGCCTTGAGTGGCGCAAGCTTCAGCTTGCGGGTTTTGGTTCTTGCAAGGGCCAACCCCCGCAAGCCGAAGCGTGCGCCACTGGACCCAACCCAAGAGATCAATACGATGAGCGCGCCATCCACAACCGTGACCACCTCCGCAAATTGCTGGAGCTGCTCGGCAGCGACAGCCGGCGCGCAATTCTGCCCGGCGTGCGGAAAAATTCAGCCGCTGGCAAAAGGCGCCGATTACTTCGCATTCTTCGGCCTGCCGCAGAAATTAACGATAGACCTGGCGACACTTGAGCAACGCTTCCACGCCCTCTCCTGGAAGCTGCACCCCGACCATTTCGTGCGTGCCACGGAAGACGAGCGCCAGCATTCACTCGACCTCTCTTCGCAATTGAATGACGCCTACCGCACGCTGCGTGATCCGGTCGCGCGCGTCGAGTACCTGCTCAGCCTCTCCGGCATGCGCAAGGAAGGCCAGAAAAAGCAGCAGGCGCCGCCCGAATTGCTCGAGGAGGTGTTTGAACTGAACGAGTCGCTCGACGAACTGCGCGAAGCGCGCGCCTCCGGCGGAAACGCGGCGCAGCTCGCGGGCCTGCGCGCCAAGCTCGAATCGGCGCAGCACAAATTTGAATCTTCGCTCGCGGATGTGGACCGGGAACTCGCGCGTGTCTCCTCGGATTGGGACGCCACCCTGGATTCCGCCGCAGATGACGCTGCAAAGAAAAAACCAATGGAGCGCATGAACGAAGTCCTGAACCGCCGCTCGTATATCAGGAATCTGGTGAACGGAGTGCGCCAGGAATTAACAGCGTGATTCGTGATTTGTGATTCGTGACTCGTGAAACCATGGCACCGTCTCAGTCGCGGGGGTTTCACGAATCACAAATCACGAATCACGAAGCCAGGGAGACAACAGTTAGCAAATGCCTCGAACAGTCGGCATCGATCTCGGCACTACCTACAGCCTGATCGCTTATCAGGATAAGCGCGAAGGCCGGCCGAAGTGTATCCCGGGCCCTTACGGCACGCCGCTGTGCCCTTCCGTTGTGAGCGTGGATGCGGACGGATCGATCGTCGTCGGCCAGGCCGCGCAGCGCCGCCTCTTGACGCAGCCCGAGCGCACGATTTATTCCGTGAAGCGCCTGATGGGCCGCGGCCCCGCGGATGTGCAGGGCGAATTGAAAATTTTCCCTTTTCGTATCGACCCGGCGAGCAAGAACGTAATCCGTGTGCGCCTTGGCGACCGCGTCTTTACTCCGCCGGAAATTTCCGCGTTCATCCTGCGCGAGCTGAAAATGTGGGCCGAAGAATTTTTTCAGGATTCGGTCGAGCGCGCGGTCATCACCGTGCCCGCTTATTTCAACGATGCGCAGCGCCAGGCCACGCGCGACGCCGGACGCCTCGCCGGCCTCGAAGTTCTGCGCCTGGTGAACGAACCGACCGCCGCGGCGCTCGCTTACGGCCTGCACGAACAGAAGCGCGGCAAAGTCGCCGTCTACGATTTCGGCGGCGGCACATTTGACATTTCAACTCTGAAATTGATTTCGACGAGCGATGGCGACATCTATCAAGTGCTCTCGACCAACGGTGACACACATCTGGGCGGCGACGATATCGACAACATGTTGCAGAGCGTAGCGAGCGAAGAAATTCGCGGCCTCGGCGTGGAACTCGCCGCGCACCCCGAAGCCGTTCAGGAATTGCGCAAGGCCCTGATCGCCGCCAAGCACGAACTTTCCGGCGAAGACAAGACCACGATCAAATTTCCTCTGCCCGATGGCGGCGTCTATTTCCGCGAAATCTCGCGCGCGGAATACGAGCGCTGGATTCGCCCCATCGTGGACCGCACCATGGGCCCCGTGCGGCAGGCTCTTGCGGATGCGAAGCTCACGCCCGCGGAAATCGAGGAAGTCGTGCTGGTCGGCGGCTCGACGCGCGTGCCCCTCGTGCGCCAAACCGTCGAGCAATACTTCGGGCGCCGCCCGCACGCCGAGCTCAACCCCGACGAAGTCGTCGCCCTGGGCGCGGCCGTGCAGGCCGACATTCTCGAGGGCGGTGTGAACGACATGCTGCTGCTCGACGTCACGCCGCTGTCGCTGGGCATCGAAACGATGGGCGGCGTGGTCGCGAAAATCATTCCGCGAAATTCGACGGTGCCGGCGAGCGCGCAGGAACTGTTTACCACCGGCGTCGAGAACCAGACCGGAATAGACATCCATGTCCTGCAGGGCGAGCGCGAACTGGCCAAGGATTGCCGCTCCCTCGCGCGATTTCAACTTAAAGTTCCGCCGGGCCCCGCGGGCCTCGCGCGCATTGAAGTGAAATTTTTGATTGATGCGAGCGGCATCCTGCAAGTTTCCGCGAGCGATCTGCGCGCCGGCACGGAGCATTCCATCGAAGTCCAGCCGACCTACGGGCTCGACGACGCCGAAGTCGAACGCATGCTCGAGGAATCGATCGAATTCGCCGAGCAGGATTTTTCCGAGCGCCAGTTGATCGAGGCGCGCAACGAAGCCGAAAGCGTGCTGCATCTCACGGAAAAAGCCCTGGCGCGCGAACTGGCGGAAGCGCCGGGCGAATTGCCCGACGACGAGCGCCGCGCGATTGACGGCGCCATCGCGGCGCTGCGCGAAGCCCTCGCCGGCACGGATTACAAACGCATCCGCGCATTCGTGGACGTGCTGAACCAGGCCTCCACGCCGCTCGCCGAGCGCATGATGAACCGCGCCCTGGGAGCAGCCCTGGAAGGCAAGAAGGTCGGCGACGTTTAGTGGCACAGGCTTCAGCCTGTGAGGTTTGCCGTAACGCGAAGCGCACAGGCTGAAGCCTGTGCCACAAAGATTTGAGCAGCCAAGAAGGAGAACACCATGGGCGGCAGCAATCCCTACATCGAACAAGTCAAGTACACGCCCGCGACGAAAAAATTCAAGGTGACCTTTGTCCGCGAGGGCAAAACAGTCGAGGTGGACCCGGAAAAAGTTCCCTACGCGCGCGAGGGCCTGCCGGGAAGCATCCTGGATATCGCCACGGGATTTCACATGGGCCTCGACCACGCCTGCGGCGGCGTGTGCGCGTGCTCGACCTGCCACGTGATCGTGCACGAAGGTCTCGAGTCCTGCAACGAAGCGACCGACGCCGAACTCGATCAGCTCGACGATGCGCCCGGCCTGGAAGTAAAGTCGCGCCTCGCTTGCCAGTGCGTGCCGGACGGAACGCGCGACCTGGTCGTCGAAATCCCGGAGTGGAATAAAAATTTCGCCAAGGAAGCGGAACACTAAACCGATTCGCAAACATTCGTGCAGTTGATTCTGTTTTGTTGTAGCCCGCCTCTTCAGAGGCGGGGATTTCCCGCAACAAAGGAAGAAAAGCCTCGCCTCTTAAGAGGCGAGCTACAGCGCCTCGCCCTGATCTGGCAACAGCACCGAGAAAGGGAGATGTCTTATGCCTGCCACATTCGGTTGGGACGACGCCGAAGAAATCGCAATTCAACTCGCCGAAAAATATCCGGACGCCGACCCGCTCTCGGTGCGCTACACGGACCTGCACAAATGGGTCACCGGCCTGGACGGATTCGCGGGCGATCCCAAGCAGTCCAACGAGGGCAAGCTCGAGGCAATCCAAATGGCCTGGCTCGAGGAGCACAACGAGAGGAAGGCGTGATCTCGTGATTCGTGAATCGTGATTCGTGAATTGTGATTTGTGTTTCGTGAAAAACCATTCGCGCAGGCCGCGCCTCGCCGCATTCAGATCAGAAGTCACAAACCTCAAATCTGAAATGAAGCCATCCCATAAATGAGTTTTGTGGGTCGCGGCTTCAGCCGCGACATCAAGACGCGAAGAAATACAGGCCTTTAGCCCCTGGCGGCCCATCCAGTTTGGATGGCGTTTCATTTATGAGATGGCTTCATTACAAATTTGAAAGCTGAATTTTCAACCCTGAACTCCTAACTCTCGACTCTCAACTGTAAACTGCAAACTCCCTCTTCGATCCCCGCGAAGCGCCCATGCCAGACGCGCGAGTGTGCTAGAATTTACCAGCGCCAGGCTTGCCTCGCGCGACTCCGTGTGGCCCGGTAGAGTAATGGTTAACTCGTCGCCCTTTCAAGGCGAAGATTACGGGTTCGACCCCCGTCCGGGCTACCAACGTCTTTGTTGAAACCTCCCGCGAATCGCAGCATCCAATCAGCGTATCGGCGGCTCCACGAACATCCGCCCCCGGCTGGCGCGCTTCATTTACAATGGACCTCCGATGGCGCATGCCCTGACGGATTCCAACGAGGGCGCCAAGGATTACTTCAAAGGAAACATAAGCCATGGCTGAAGAGCATCCCGCTGATTTGCCGGTTGACCCAAGCAGGGAATCCTCGATTCCTCCGTCACGTCCACACTACAAGCGCTCGCATAGCCGCAGGAACATTCTCATTGTTCTGATCGTTATCGTGGTGATCGCGGGCGGCCTGTTCTTGTGGCGCTATCTGGGAAGCTACGAATCCACCGACGACGCCCAAGTGGACGCTCACCTCTATCCCGTCAGCGCCCGTGTTTCCGGCTACGTGGTCAAGGTAAGTGTGGATGACAACCAGTACGTGCAGAAGGGCGCGGTGCTTGTCGAGATCGATCCCAAGGACTACGAGGTCGCAGTCGAGCAGGCCAAAGCCAATCTTGCCAGCACGGAAGCGACCGCCCAATCCATGAATATTGACGTCCCGATCACCACCGTGAACACCTCCAGCCAATTGAAGTTCGCGGCATCCGGCGTCGAAGACGCGGGCGCCGGAATCGCAAACTCCGAAAAGCAGCTCGCCGCCGCGCAGGCCCAATTGGATGCAGCCGAGGCGAATAATGTGAAGGCGCAGGATGACCTGCGCCGCTACAAGGCGCTGGTAGACAAGCAGGAAGTGGCCGAGCAAGTGTACGACCAGGCTCTGGCGGCGGCAAAAGCCAGCACAGCGAATGTTGCGGCCGCGCGCGACAATGTGGCCGCGGGGGAACAAGCCGTACGGCAGGCGCGCAGCCGCCTGGGCCAATCCGAAGCGAGCCAGCAATCCGCCGAAACCGGCCCGCAGCAAGTGTCCTCAACCCGCGCTCGCGCCCGCGCCGCGATCGCCGATGTGCAACAAAAACGCGCCGCCCTGGAACAGGCGGAGTTGAACTTGCAATACACCCGAATTGTCGCTCCCGTCAGCGGCGAAGTGAACAAGACGGTCGTGGTAGGGCTCAATGTTCAGCCCGGGCAGCAATTGCTCACCGTCGTTCCCCTGGATGAAGTTTGGATCACCGCCAACTTCAAAGAAACGCAACTTCGGCAAATGAAAGTCGGCCAGAAATCCGAAATTCACGTGGATTCAACCGGAAAAACATTCAGAGGACGCGTGGACAGCGTTGCCGGGGCCACCGGCCCGCTGTTCAGCTTGCTGCCGCCGGAAAATGCCACGGGCAATTACGTAAAAATTGTTCAGCGCGTCCCCGTGAAAATTGTTCTCGATCCGGGAGAAAACCAGGATCACCAGCTTCGGCCGGGCATGAACGTTGTGCCCGACGTATACATCCGATGAGCACCGCCGCATCCCTCACCGCCGACCAGGAAATCTGGCGGCCGAAATTTAATCCCTGGCTGATCGCCGTGGTCGTGGCCATGGCCGCGTTCATGGAGGTCCTCGACACCAGCATCGCCAACGTGGCCCTGCCGTACATGGCCGGAAACCTGGGTGCGAGCAACGACCAGAGCACCTGGGTGCTGACTTCCTACCTGGTGTCGAACGCGATTGTCCTGCCGATCAGCGGCTGGATGGCCGGCGCGATTGGACGCAAGCGATTTTTCACGCTTTGCCTGTTCATGTTCACCATCAGTTCCTTGCTGTGCGGGATCGCGCCGAGCCTGGGCCTCTTGCTTTTCTTCCGCGTGCTGCAGGGCGCGGGCGGCGGCGGCCTGCAGCCCATGGCGCAGGCCATTCTGGCGGACACCTTTCCGCCGCAACAGCGCGGCCTGGCCTTTGCGCTCTACGGCATCACGGCCGTTACGGCGCCGACGATTGGTCCCACCCTCGGCGGCTGGATCACCTTCAACTATTCCTGGCGTTGGATTTTTTTCATCAATCTGCCGGTGGGCATCTTGACGCTATTTTTGGTCTATCAATTCGTCGAAGATCCGCCCTATTTGGCGCGCATAAAAGCCGCGGGCGTCAAGCTGGACTACATCGGGATCGCATTGTTGACGCTGGGAGTCGGCGCCTTGCAAGTGCTGCTCGACAAGGGCCAGGAGGACGATTGGTTCGGATCGCGATTCATCACCACGCTGGCCGTGACGGCCACGGTCTGCCTTGTGGCGCTGATCATTTGGGAATGGTATCAGAAGGCCCCGATTGTGGACGTTCGCCTGTTCAAGAGTTTCAACTTCGCCAGCTCCAACCTGATGATGTTCACCCTCGGGATCATGCTGTTCAGCAGCCTGGTGCTCATGCCGTTGTTTCTTCAGACGTTGATGGGATACACGGCCCAAGTCGCGGGGCTGGCGATTTCCGCGGGAGGGGTGTGTCTGCTCATTGAAATGCCCATCATGGGAACCTTAACGACGAAAATCCAGGCCCGGCGCCTGATCGCCTTCGGATGGTTATGCCTGGCCCTGGCCATGTTTTATTCGACTAAACGGATTGATTTGCAGATCGGGTTCAGTACCGCCATGTGGCTGCGCGTCGCGCAAGTATTCGGAATGGGGTTTCTGTTCGTGCCGATTACGCTGGTGGCCTACATTGGAATTCCGCCCGAGAAAAATAACGCGGTCTCCGGTATCGTCAATTTCATGCGCAATATCGGCAGCAGCGTCGGAACTTCGCTGGTAACCACGTTGCTTGCGCGGCGCTCGCAATTTCATCAGGAGATTCTCACCGCGCACATTCGCGCCGGCAATCCCGGCCTGCAAGGGGCGGTCAGCGGTCTTTCACAGCAACTGGCCAATTCCGGATTGGACAAGCACTCGGCGCGGATAGCGGCCTACGCCAGAATCTACCAGTCCATTCAGGCCCAGGCCAGCGCAGCGGCCTATATTGACACCTTCATGGTGCTTTCCGTGGGCTCGGCCATCATGATCTTTCTGGCATTTGTTCTGAAGAAGAACGATCCCGGCGGGGGCCATGTAGTGGCGGAGTAAAGAAAGTGGCATAGTATGGGCCTTGGGCGAGTCGCAGCGGCGTACTGGAGACGGTATGATCAAAATCGTCACGGTGGAACGGGAATACGGATGCGGCGGCGGTGAAATCGCTCAGCGGCTTGCCGGCCAGCTTGGCTGGAAGCTCTGGGATCACCTGTTGACGGAGGAAATCGCCCGCCTGGCGAATTGCTCCAAGGCTGTTGTGGAACAGCGCGAGGAGCGCACCGACCCGCTTTACTACCGGCTGTTCAAATCGTTTTTGCGCGGGAGCTACGAAGGGAGCATCAACGCGCACAAATTGAACCTGGTGGACAGCGAAAACATCATGAAGATGACGGAGCGCGTTGTGCAGCATGCCGCGAGCAAAGGAAATTGCGTCATCGTTGGAAGGGGTTCGCAACTTTTTCTCAGCAGCCGCGCGGACACGTTTCGCGTGTTTCTGTACGCCCCGACGGAAGATAAGGTGCGGCGCCTGTTGTCTCGCGGCAAAAGCGAGCGAGAAGCCCAGGAACTTGTGGATACGGTGGATCGCGAGCGGGCGGGTTTCATCGAAAAATATTTTCACGTCGAGTGGCCCGACCGTTCCGTGTACCACGTCATGATCAACACTGCGGCCGGCGACGAGACCGTTGTGCAATCCATCCTTTCCTTCATGAAGGCTTTCGATTCAAAAGCCAGTCCCACGTAGGATGGGCTTCAGAGCGTGCGTGGCAACGTGGATTTCGAGAGGTTGTGTAGCGCCCGCCTTCAAACGGGCATTCGAGATTCAAGCACGTATCCGTTTTCAGGCTGGCTCCGCATAAATCAAACCCGAGTTACCACCCAGGCTCTTCGGCCTGTCTGCCTTTTCAAATTTCGAAGGCAGAACATTTGAAGCCCGCCGCTCAATGACCTCGTCCACCAGTTGGAGATTAGAACTTGCTCCAACTGAAGCCTCCAACTGGCCGGAGCGGTCCCATCTGCAATATGGCGTTCTGTTCTGCAGTGTCGTAGTGGAAAGGGGACGCGGCAGTATCGGCGAACTGACTGGCGATAATACTTCCATAATACCCGACGGCGCCACCAGGCGAAATGTAGGAAGCCGCCGGTGCGTAGGTCACCGCGGCGTTTGGCATTCCACCAACCCTGACGAGATAGGTTCCGCCGTAAACAAGCTGAAAGTTAGACGGTATCGCGGTGACGCCCGGGGTTGTGGACGTGCCACAGTAGGTGTGGGTAGCATCGCCCGGCTTTAGAGCCACAACGCCCAGGGCGCACACATTGAAGCCGGCAAAGCCGGCACCATAGATCACAGCGGTTTGGGGATTGGCCCAGCCTGTGGGCAAGTAGCCTGAGGGTTCAGTGTACGAGGGACATCCTCCCCCCCACAGTTTCCGACAAGATTGAATACCACGGGGCCCGAATCCAGCACGAACTGGCCATTGTAGTTTTGCGCGATGGAGCCGAAATTCACGCTGTTTACATTGTATGTCCCTGCGGTGAGGTGAACGACGTCAGAATTGGCGATGGACAGGTTTCCATAGTTCCCGGGATTGAGTGTATAGACATTCGCAGTCACACTCGATTCGCCATAGGGGGAAATCTTGATCGTGGTGCACGGGGCGACAGAACAACCAGGAGTGCCTTTTGTACAACCAGGAATACCGCCACCGGCGCACTGCGTACTAATATTCTGTGCAGTGGTGATCAGAGGTGGGACAGACGGTGGGTAGCATGGCATGGCCTTGCAACCCCACGGAAGCGGGACGGTCATTTTACTTATCGAGGTGACCTGTCCGTAGTTTTTTGTACCTGCGTCCGTCACCCCATTGCCAGGGCAAGCCCCGACAGTTGGGTTGGGAGTCCCGATATTTCCATTGACCACAGCGAGACCGCCGGTTTTGCCAAGGTTGACGTTTCCATTCGTGGCGATGCTTCCCCCGTTTCCGGGCGTTTGTGCGCTGTAAATGCCTGTCGTCGAATTATAACTGTCGGTGTAGTCGCCCCCCGCCATGTCAATCGCGCCGCAACCCGTTCCCAACGCTTCGAGGCCGTACTGAAACACCGGTTCGGTCGTGCGCTCGAAGGTCTCGACCACCTGCACCGAACCGCTGCGCGGGCCGGAAATGCTGGCCACGGAGGTGATCTGCCAGGTTTGCACGACACCGCCGGTTCCGGGCAACCACGAAGCGCCGCCTGCCGGGGCCATGCGCAGCAGCTTGGCGGTGGTCGCGTAGGAGACGTTCGATTCATTCGGAAGGGATCCGTGCGCCGCGGCCGCGTACCCGGAAACGACGGTGGAGGTGGAGTCGTAATAGTTGGAAGCTGTAGTCACCGAGGAGAGCACCACGGGTAGGTTGTTGGAAGTCAACGTTACAGGATTCGTGTTCATGTTGTAATGGGTTAGATCCGTTGCGGAAGGAACCGTATAACTGGCCGATGAAATCCAGTTCATTGTTTCCTGCACCCCGGCCTCGGCCGCGTAGCGCGCTTGCGCGATCAGACGGTAATTCAGAGAGGTCCAGATCTGCGACTGGGAAGTGGTCATGATGGCGAGAGCGAGGATGCTCAGCACCAGAATCGAGAGCAAGGCGAAGACCAGGGCAACGCCCCGCTCCGATTGCTTATATGCCGTTTGCTTTTCCATGACTCAATTTCCTCCCGCCGTCGTGGGGTCAGCGCCCCAGCGGCTGTTAGTATGCCGTCACATTCGACGGCGTAGCTTGCAGGCGAGTGTTAAGCGCCGCATTCGCCAACTCATAACCCGCCAAAAGATTGCGCGGCGCCAAGTCTAGAAATGACTTGGTCATCGTCAAGTACGCTCCCGTTCTCGGGTCGGCCTTCAAGGATCGCACGCTGATGGTTAACCCGACGTTGGTCACGAAAGTGTTGCTGGGGGTGCCCACGGTTTGGGTTGTAAATTGGAAACACGGCACACCAGTCGGGTAAGCCGTAGTGGCTGGGTTCGGAATCAGCGTGGAGAGCAAGGTCTGCGCCGCGCTGATGGTGGTGCTGCCAGGGGTGATCGTAGTGACCGACCGCGTCAGGGTTCCCGGCGTCACCGAGGTGTCGCACGTATACCGGACATAAACCAGCGAGCCGTCCGCGTTGATATCACCAAAAAGGTTCAGGGTGCTGACCGCTGCCCCGGCGTTGGACGTGGAACCGTCGGTCGATCCGGGCACGACGATGCCGTTGGGGAAAACTCCCAGCACGGTGATGGGGGCGCCTAGGGCATGCGCCTTGGTGAAAATGGCGGTTATCTTGGAACCGGTGATGGCGGTGATGTATACCAATTCTTCATTCGCGCTCCCTGCATCCACCAACACCGCTTCGCCCGTCTGTCCTGCGCCCGCATACATCGATGTGGTCGAGGAGACGGTCACGGCTTGCGCGGTTCCGCTGGCAGCCACGCCCGCGCTGAGCGTTGACGCCGGCAAACTCAATACGCCGGCCTGTCCGACTTCCTGGGCCATCAACTCTGCGGCGCCCCGTACGTTTTCGTACATGTCGGACTGCAGTTCGATTGAGCCATAGGCCTGTTCAGACTGGGAAAGGGCGGAAACAATCGCCGCCATAATCACGGACACTACGACTATGCTCGCCAGGAGTTCGACCAGCGAGAACCCCCCGCAAGTGGCACGGGAGGCTCTGAAACGCAGGCGCCTGCACGTATCCCCGAGGGGCTTCTTCTTCATGGCGGGGCGCGCCCCGGCAGGGGTCCTCAGATCTTGTCCGCCATATTGTCGACAGTCCTCAGAATTCGTAAACATATTGGGCACCTTTCGCGGGATGCTCATAGTCCGGCTGCCTTGACGCAAACCAGCGTGGTGGAGGGGGCAACTCCCCTCGTGCCAAGCGTCTGCAGGGAACTGGCGACTATGGTGATGGTCTTCAGATTTCCCGTGGCGTCGGTCGAAACCTGCCATTGCCGGGTGTAATACGCTCCTGTGGAACTGGTCAGGAGGTTGCCGTTGACATCGAGATAATCGACGAACCACTTGACTGCCGCCGCGGGCGGAATGGATCCGACCGTCGAACTAGCGGCCATCGTACCGCCCAGGCCGCAAATATTGGCTCCCGTGCCGGTGCATCCCGTGGACCCATTGGTGACACTCGGAAAGACCGTGGTATCGGTGGTTCCGTCATTGAAGCCGTCGCTGGATAGGTTTTGCGCGCTTAGAGTGAGCAACTGTTCCATTTTGTCTTGCGCGTACTCTGTGGTCCTGGTGGCGACATCTCCCTGCGAGTTCGTGGTTTGGATACCGAACACGAAAACGGGCAGAAGTCCCACGACAACGACTATCAGAATTGTGGCGGCCACCAGGGCCTCGGCCAAACCTATACCGCGTTGCGATCGCGCGGCATCCTTCCGGCATCTCTTCCTTGGGCTGATTCCAAGCATGTTTAAGAATCCTCCGGCCATATTTCCAAGCTCTCTGGCGCTAAAATTGGGCCCAACTCGAGCCGTTGTATCGATAAGACGCCGGCTGTCCAGAGATGGGCACCGCGATAGCGGAATAGAACTTCAGATTGTCCGTTATATAGACCGCGTCGCTGGCCACGATCGTGTTGGTTTTGTCCACCGGAAAGCAGCGCGAATTAAATTCGATACACGCGGTATTGGCGGTGGTAGCGCCGGGGCTTGCGCCCGCGACGCCAGCCGTGCAAAGCGGCGCCTGAGCGATCGAACTGGTAGCCGCCGTGGGTCCCGCGGATATCGAACCGAATCCGAAAGTGTCGCCGGAGGCCAAGGCAGTCACAGGGCTGGTTGATTGTGTGCAGGCGTTGGTGTCCCCATCGGTCTGCCAGCAGGCGCTCGCCTTATTCCATAGCTCAAGGTGATAAGTGTTGCCGGTAAGATTCATGT
The DNA here is from genome assembly GCA_963813185.1 of uncultured Acidobacteriota bacterium. GTDB lineage: Bacteria > Acidobacteriota > Terriglobia > Acidiferrales > UBA7541 > Palsa-360. The sequence goes on along the minus strand of CAWEYA010000008.1, from coordinate 398,346 downwards.
AAATGCGCGTATGCGTAAAATCGGCAGCCGCACGCATCCGTGCCAAGTTCAGCGCGGCGCTGATTCCCCGCGCGTCGGCATTATTCCTGGCGCTCCGCGTGATGCTCACTACCGAGGGAATTGCCATGGCTGAGAGGATGAGGGCCACGACTACGACAATCAGCAACTCGACGATCGAAAAGCCGCGTTCCCTCTGATTCGTTTTCGTCTTGCACGCGACAGGATATCGAGAGACTCGTGCGCACAGCGAAGGCCCGATGGAAGTAAGAACCGCCTCCATATTCACATCGGGACATGCGGGGATAGATGCCCCGACTGGAGAGTAACTGCTTGGTAAAGTTTGCTTGTTCGATTCCATCATCACTCCGCGAGAAGCTACGCTGATCGGCTAAGGCGACGCTTTGTCTGTCCCATGCGCGTACCTGAATTTCAGTTCCCGAATTCGTCCTTGCTCTTCAATTCCACCTCTAATACAGCAATATCAGGGCCATCCCCATTTTTATTAAGTAATTGATAATCTATAGGTTGGACCAGAATTTAGGCTACCGGAGGTAAGGGTATAGGAAGGGCGTTACATAAAGTCACACCTTTGGCCGCTGCGTTCCGTCCCCGCGGCTCCAAGGTCTAATTCATTAATAGTATTCGATCAGTAAATAGATGTTTCCGTTCGATACAGCGAGAGGAGACTCGGATCGTATCCGGGAAATGCGGGGTGTGTTGCCAGGAAGTGCTGTCCGGAAACTACTCCGGGCTGGCCGGCACAATACGCCTGCACGGTGCCGGCGCCGGCCGCTCCCTTCTCTGCGCGCATCCGGTCGGGGCCATGAGTTCAGCGCGGTTAGGTAAGTGAGGACGAAAATAAGATTCCCGCGATGGACGAATCAAAACCAATCGGGGCGGCCTGGGCCGTCCCGATTGGTTAATCCAGTCAAGCGTGATGGGCCCGATTCCGTGCTTCAGCTGAGCGGAGTGATCCACTGCGTTCGCTGCACGGAGGGAACAACCGATGTAACGGAGTCCTGCGGGGTTCCTGTAATCGTCGTGGAGGGAAACCACGGCGGCGCGAAGTTGCCCTGGGCAAATCTCCGATCGAAAAGGACGTTTCGCGTGCTGGAATTAATATTCTGGATGGTGTTCTGGATACGTCCGCCCACAATATTCAGCGTGTTGATCGGATTGCCGATGTTGACGATCCCGCCGCTGCCGCCCTGGGAGATGGTGGCAATGGAGGCGTCAATCTCAAGATTCTGCCCTGAAGTCGGTACATTCAAGTTGACGTTTCCGTTCGCGGTGAAAATCCCGAGGACCTGCCCGTTGTTGTTGCCGGGAATCAGCGTGTCGGCGGGAGTATTCGGGATCTGGTTCTGGGTCATGGTGACGGGCTCGGTTTTGTAAAGGATGTTTCCGGTGATCGTAATATTGCTGGCCGCAGCCACCGTGGTGGCATAACCGTCTTGGATTGCTGGGCCGGCAGCGGGGCCGGAGAGCGAACTGATATTTCCATCCACGTAGAGCATCGATGCCTCACCGCCGCCTTGGACCGACGGCACGCCGCTGATGACGGTTGTCTTCGCGCCGGCTTTGACCGTGGTGGTTTTGGCAGTGTTGTCGACCGTCACAGTTGTCGTCGTCCCATTATTGGTGATTGTGTAAACTTGAACAGGGTCGGCGCCGGAAGTTGACGAGGTGAGTGTAACGGCAGCGTTCCCCTCGACCAGGATCCCACCCCCGGACATGGTGTTCGTTGTGACCCCGCCGGAGACTGTCTGGGTATAGCCAAGAAACACGCCGCTGCCGGCGCCAGCCGCGGGATAGGGGTTCCCGTTGATGTCCCGCAAGGCGGCATTCAAGGTAGCGTTGCTTGGACACCCCGCCGTGCCGGCGCAGGTCGTTCCCTGCCCATCGACCACGGCTTCCTTCTGGTTAAAGCTGTCCGTCGGCAACGGAACCTTATTCGCCCCAAGAGTGACGCCGGATTGAAAGGTCGGAGCGATGGTCTGGTTGCCCGATTTGTCGCTTAAGGCAGCGGACTTATCACAGCTGCCGCTGAACTGGTAGCCAAACGTGGGCGAGACACTCCCTATTTTGTCGGTGAAGATATACGAGCCGCCGGTGCCGAAGTTCCACGACCCGTTGGTAAAGACCGGGCCGTTAATCGTACCCGGAACCAGGGTGGAGCCGTCGCACTGGGTATATTGGTCGATGAACATGCCCCACGCCGCGAAATTTTGGGCCTGTCCACCTGTCGGTGCGACATGAATATTCAGGACCAGCTGTCCAGAGTCTTCCACGAGCTGTTGTCCATTTCCGGACGACTGGCCATACGCGGTGATCGAGTACGGGAATTGGTATTGGAAATCCGTGATTGCGAAATTTGTGCATGCGCCTGTGCACTTGGGATAATTTGCGCCGCAATCGTAGGGACCTGCGGCGGGGGCCACAACTCCGGTGCCGGCATTGGGAGGGTTGAAGACCGGCGTGCAGTTCGGCGCCGCGAGCGTAGTGCCCGGCGTGCCCGCCTGAGCATTCACAACGTAGAAATTGCCCGGCCAGGAACTCGCTCCCTTCCCGCTATTGATTTGCCGGTTGGAAGCCGCCCCGGTGGAGCTGTATAGGTTCAACGCATTCGTCAAAGTGGTGGAAGCGTCCGTGCCCGAAAGCGGCGGCGCGGCGTTGGCGGCAAATACCGTGCCGACGGCCACGGTCGCGTTCGATACCAGCTGATTGAGCATGTACTGCCGCACGACGTTCACGCCGGAATCGCTCGCGTAGAACGAGGAACGATAGGTTTGGTAATAGCGGGAAATCAGCGTGTCCGAGGTGACGGCAATGACCATTCCAAGCGTCATGGCGATCATCACCGTGAGCAGAAGCAGAGTGGTGATCAGGGCCACACCGCGCGAGTCTTTGCATCGAACGCGGGTGTCTTCTTGACTGCTGGAGTTGCGCGTCATATTTGTCATCCTCATGGTCGCCTTCCTTAGTGATTGTTCATCGTCAGGTTGCGCGGATTCACCACGACGGAAACGCTTTGAATCTGATACGGCCCTCCGTCGAACCCGTTGCGGTACACGTAGCTGGGATCCGGATTCGGGTTGGTCCGCGCGATCAATTCCAACTGAATGGATCGGACTAAAGAGAAGTTGTAGCCCTGTGGAGTTAGCACGCCTGGGGTGGTGCAACATGTGGTATACGTGCTGGAATCGTAATTGTAAGTGAGTTCATCATCCGGAGTGCACCCCAGAGTGCACGAGTTCCAATTCATCGCGCCGACCTTGAATCCGATGATCTGTTCGGACACAACCACGTCGTTGGCGGTGATTCCGCTGGGCTGCTCTCGGATTAGTTTTGGATTTGACGGCGTGGAGGTGTCCACCTTGTAAGAGATTGGTAGGATTTTCAAGACCCAATCCGCGCTGCAAAAAGACGTGCCCAGTTTGTTGTTTACCTTCACGGCGATGAAGGCGGGGTCTGCGGCGTTCGTTCCGTTTGCGGCGGTCGGACTGTAATTCAGTTGAACATTCGCGCCTGAGACCGACCCATTCTGGGTGAGTATGACGGTGTTCACTTGGGAGCTAGCTGCGTTGACCAGGAGAAGTTGATCTCCAGTATGGAAATCCGCGGCAAGTTGCGCGACGGTCGTCGGAGCTACGGGGGTCGCATACATAGGGGAGCCGGTCGTGAGGGCGCAACCGCCGGCGCCATTCGATGGATGCGACGCCGGTGTGGTTTGGTCAGCGCTGATGATGTTGACCTGATCGAAGCAATTGGGGCCGTAGGTAAACGTGGCCGGGGTATTGCAAGGCGTAGTTGTGTTGTTCTGAATGGTCACGCCGAGCGGCAATTCGGGTACATTGGTCCCCTGATAGTATCCACTCCCCGCATTGATCGTGTCGAGTTGCAATTGCGCCACGGCATTCCGGATCTGGATGTTCAGGGCCGCCAGATTCTGCTGCTTGTTGAACATCGGCGCGTGCGTGGCGAAAAGAGAGAGAGCGGCGCCGCAGATGAGCACAAAAACGGCGCCGGCCACGAGCAATTCCACCAGCGTAAAACCTCGGTCTCGGCGATTGCGGGTCATTGTTTTCATGGTTTTCATGGGCGCACCGTCGTCATCTGAAACGTTACAGGGGCTTTCAGGTAAGAGTTTTCCATCGTTACCAGGACGGTGATGCGCCGCAAACCCGTGACGGGCTGGTCCATTTCAATGGTCCAGCGGCGGTGAAACCCGATAGCGCCGTTGTCCGCGGCGGTTTGGGTGGTGCTGGTCGAAGTAGTAATCGATCCATCCGGATTGTGGGATGTCGTCTTCCAGCTCGTCACTCCCCCGACGACCTGGCTCACGGTTTCCGAGACCGCCCCTTTGGAATCGGAAAATTCCACGTCGTCGTAATAGTTCACTAGTTCCGTGGGAATCCCGCCCGAGGTGACGTTGGCCGACTTATCGGAAGCGAGGTCACCCGCGGTCGAACCCGCGGCGGCATAAATGTTCGGGTCGGGTGAATAGGGTGTGTTGAAGGTGGGCCAGCGGCTCAAGTCCTCTAGCTTTTCCGTCGCCAGATCCGCCGCCAGAGACATGAACTCCGAGCGCGACGTGCCAACCATCGTTTGAGCCGCCAAACTGCACAGCGCAACCAGCCCGATGGACAGGACCATCATCGCGACCAAAGTTTCTATTAGCGAGAAGCCCCTCGCAGGGGCCACCTTACATAACTTTGACGTTTCCATAAGTGGACACCGTAATGGTTTTCGTAGAACCATGATATGTAATCGTGAAATTATTGAGAGCCCCTGTGGGCGCCGACACCGACCCGTTAGGCAAGAACCTGAACGTTGTATCTTGATTCAGTGCAATCGTTGTACCGGAAAGCGGGACTGCGGTGCCGACGTTTGCATAAGCGCCAGCCCCAGGAGGCAAATCCTGAATCTGATAGTTGTTTGTCGCCTTCTTGAATACCACTTGATAGGGAAAACCGGCCATCAGAGCCTGATAGCGGGTGGATTGGACGGCCCAGGTGGCGCTGGCTACCGCTCCCTGCAGGCGATACTGAAAGATGACCGCCCCCATCTGTGGAACTGCAAAAGCTGCCAGAATCAGGATGATTACCACCGCGAAAATGACCTCGATCAGCGAGTATCCGCGGTTTTTACGCGCAGATCCTGGTCCCGACTGCCGGCCTTCTCTGTATTCTCGCGCTTGCGTCATTGCGGACGTCCCCCAGTTGTTTCACGCTCTTGGGAAGTTCTTGAGAGGTTGCACCTACGGTAGAGCAACTCAAAAGCCATGCTTCGATTCCCTCACAACCTGCTGATTAAGAATGTTTTACAGGCATTCAGAAGGCTTGGTAGAAACCCCTCCCAGGGCCGTATGAGTAGAAACTGTACAAATCGAGTCCGGCTCTTTCTGTGAAATTACATGTAGTTTTGGGTACACTCCTTCCACTCCATCGTTTTGTCGGCGGGTTACCTCATTTTCTTTAGTTTCAAATGGCTTCCGGCACTCGATCCTGTTCCTTTTGCAACGTAGGATGATTGGCTTATTGCCTCTAGGGGTGAGCGCCGTTCATATAGCGGGTCGATGCGCCGCGTACGTAAAGTTCAAGGTCCCGGCCGTATCCGCGCGGAAAAAGGCGCGGCCGATGCCGGAACGGTGCATGCGTACTGCGCGGGCCAGCCCGGATCGGTCGTCGCGTTTCGGCACAGTGATGTCAAATTGGAGATTACGCTTCCGAGGACGACGGGTCCGTCGAGCGGCTCCGCGTAAATCTGGTAACTCTGCGATGTCCCTACCGGCAATCGCTGCAGGGAAAACGTGCCGTCGAATTGCGCCGGGCCGGGGTCGCCGCAGCTCCAGCCGGCCATCACGGCGGCGGTTACAGTTCCAGTTGCGTTGTCCAGGGCGACCACTTGCGCGGGAAAGACGCCAGTCACACCGGCGGGCGAAATGGGCAGAGCGAGAGGATTCGCGGGCAGGACGTGCCCGCTGATCGCGCCGATGTGTACGGAGTCGGACGGGTCGGGATACAGGACGCGGAGTCCCGTGCGATCGTCGTCTGACAGCGGCGCATCGGGAGACAGCGCGGTGGGCCTTGTGCCCGTGAATTGGCCCGGCGCCGGGGCAAAGGGAAACATCATCGCGCCCCACACGCCAGAATGATTGAAACCGAAGGAGTGCCCGAGTTCGTGTGTCAGGATGGATTCGAGGTCGTATGCGTTCGGGTTCGAGGGGAGCGCCGCGGGAGTCGCGAACGTGGTATTGGGATTGCCGGGCAGCAACAAAACATCCGCATCCAGGATCTCGCCGACAGATTTGGAGGGCGCGCCACCGGAAGGAAGCCGCTCGCCCACGGAATCCGCCGAGACGACGCGCGTGAACGCCAGAACACCGAAGGCGAAGCCCGGGTCATTCTGATCGAAGCAGATGGAATTGAACCCGTCGGCTGACGTGCACGCCCCTGTCGTCGAGGTGCGTTGAAGCGTGCCGAGCGTGGACGGCACGAGCAAAGTGCCGGAAACGCCTGTCCACACGGAGAGCGATTGTTGAATCACCGCTTCGATTTCGTTCAGTTGTCCATCGGGGGTACGGTTCGCCGTCAGGATCGTAACGGGGCTCGCGCCGAGCGACGTGCTCCACTGGCGATTAATGGATCCGGGCGTGGAGACGTCGAAGCGCGTGAATTGCGGGCAGGAAGTTCCGCCCGACTGCGACGCGGCCAGCGTCATGTCCGCTACCGTCGTTCCCAGATCGTATGCTCCGGTATACGCGGCGGTGATTTGCAACAGGAGCAGGCAAGCGGCGCCAACTGAAAGCGTGATTCGGAATTTACGGCGGCGATTTGCTCTCATCTAATTCTCTCCCCGCCGCGCGCGACCGTGGCGGCAACGCGCGCGCGAAACTCCTCGATCGGCATCCGGTGGATGCCTTCGAGACGGAACGAGCGAGTCGCCGTGTCGAATACGGCAAGGGCGCTGGAATCCTGCGTCACGGTTTCGCCGCCGGTTCGCGGATCGCGCGAAATTCGGAAGGTGCCCTCGACCCAGCCGGCCACGGTGAATCCCCCCGCGCTTGACCGTTCCAGGAAAACGACGGCGTCGTCTCCCGGATGGAATTTGGGCGTGCCCTCCACGGTGGAGATCAGATGCCCGACGCGTCCGCCCGGCAAGCGGATGGCAAGTTCGCGCGGCAAATTTCCTTTCATGGTTTCCACGACCTCGAACGTGGCCACCGTCCAGATGGAGCCGTCTTCCCAGCGCGATTCGGCGCCCGCGCAGCGCACGCGCGCCACGGCGTCGGAACCAGCGGCCAGTTGATCGAGGCTGAGCCGCGCGAGCGTGGTGGCGCGAGTGCCGGGCAGGAACAGGATTGCGGTCAAAAACGAAAGGATGATTCGCATTCTGGTTCTCATCAACGCACCTCGATGGCGCCGGATCCGGCGGCCTTGTCTTTCTCCGGATTTTCAACAAACAGAGTTCGCGGGCCCGGGGCTGCCGTGGCGGGGACTTGCAGCGTCAAGTGCAGCATCCCCAGCCCCAGGGGCTCGCGATTGATGACGGTGATGTCCAACGTTGGCGGTCCGCCAATCGTATAGGTGAATGACGGTTCGAGGGCGCTCACGGAAAAAACGCACAGGTCCGCGGTTCCCGTTCCCGAAGCAGGGCGCTGAATGATCACCGGACTTCCGCCGAGCAGGCAGGCCGAAGTCGCCACGGAAAAGGCCCCGATTGCGCCGATGTTCAAACTGACATTTCCGGTGGCCCCCGATCCGCCGTTAGTGGTGAGATCCACCACAACGATGTCATCGCCTGTGCTCGAGGGCGCGCTCGGCGTCAACGGGATCGGGGCAGCCCCCGAGCCCGGCGCCAGCACGACGAAGGTTTGCGAATTGGAAAGCAATCCGTCGGGATTCTGCAGTTGCACCGAAAGGTTTCCCGCGGATTGCAGGTCGGCCGCGTTCAGCGAAATGATGCACTGGGTACTTGATGCGCACGCGGTGGCTCGGGGAGCGCCGGTCACAAGGATCATGGAACCCGGACCGGGAGTGGACGGAGAAAAATTGTTCCCGGTAACCAGCAAAGTAAAACCGCCTGCCGAGCCCGCGTAGGCGCTCGTCGGAGCGAGAGAAAAAATGCCCGGGCTATTGTCGATCGTGACGATTGCCGATCCCGATTGGGTGATGTCTTCGGAGCTTGTGGCCACAACATCGACCAGGACAGGCGAGGGCGGCGCCGTGTACAGCCCGGTGGAATCAATGGACCCGCAGGCCGTTGCATTGGGGCAGCCTATCCCCGTGACCGACCAGATTACCTGCTGATTATCGGTGCCCGTAACCGTGGCGGCGAATCGCAGCTGCCCGGTGCTTGCTATCGTGACGCTCCCCGGCTGCACACTGACGACAACATGGGGCAAAACCGTGACGCTTGCCGAAGCGCTCGGAGTGGTGATCGCCGGGCTCGTCGCGGTTATAGTGACAGGATCGGGAGACGGCACTCCCGCAGGCGCAACATAATCGACGCTGCCTCCGTTGCTGGATGAAACCGGCTGGCAAGGGTTAGACGCCTGGGCGCACAACTGTCCGGTCGCCAAATTTCCGCCTGCGACTCCGTTGACCAGCCAGGTCACGTTTTGATTGGGCGTGTTGTTGACCAGGGCAGTGAAGGTCTGCCTGTGGCTGACAGCGAGCGTCGCGCTCGCAGGCGTTAGAGTAACGCTGACGGCGGCCGTGTACGTGATCGTGGCGCTTGCGGAAAAGTTCGGATTGGCATTGCTGCGTGCGCGCACGGTCACCGATCCGCCGGCCGGCATGGCTTGCGGGGCAGCGTACGTGGTGATGTCCGGGGCGGTTTGCGAATTGAGAATCGAGCCGAGCGTGGGGTTGCCATCGACGAGTCCATTGACGTCCCAGGTGACCGACGTATCCTGCGCTCCGGTCACGGTGGCCTGAAATGATTGCTGGTTGCCGAGCGCCACCGTGGCAGCCGAAGGCGAGACCGAAACCCTGACGGCCGGAAGAATCAAAAGGGAAACGGAGGTTGCCTTCAAGGGGTTGGCTTGCGGCGTGGCCAAGATTTGCACCGTGGCTGGGGAAGGTGGAATCGCAGGCGCGGCATAAAAGCCGCTCGGGGAAATCGTCCCGCAGGCCGCGCCGGCGCAACCGGTCCCCGCAACGCTCCAGGAAATCACCCGGCTCGGATTCGAGTTGGCTGCGGGCGTGAGCGTCGCCGCGAAGGTGTCGGTGCCGCCGGCGGTGAGCGTCGTCGGCCCAGTCACGGCCAGGGAAAAGGAACTCGTGACGGTAATGGTCCCGGTGGCTCTCTTGGATGGATCGGCCACGCTTGTGGCGGTCAGGGAAACGCCGGGCGGGGAAATAAGAATCTGCGGCGCCGTGTACGTCCCCGAGGAATCCACGGTTCCGCACGCGGCTGCCGTGCATCCGCTGCCGGAAAGAGTCCAAGTGACGGCTCGATTGGGATTGCCGGCTGAATTCACCGTGGCTGAGAACGGCCTGGTGGCGCCGAGTTCGAGCGGGGCCGCCTCGGGAGAAACCGAAACGGATATGTCGCTCGCGATCTGGACGACCGAGGCCGAAGTCTTGGAGGAGTCCGCTGCGCTGGTGGCCAGTACGGACACCGAAGCGGGCGCGGGAAGATTCGCAGGAGCCGTGTAGACGCCGCCCGCGTCGACCGTTCCAACCGTCGCATTCCCGCCGGGTGTTCCATTCACGCTCCAACTCACGGCTGTATTTGTCGTGTTGCTGACCGTCGCGGTGAATGTTTGCGGCTCGCCCAGGGGGACGGACGCGGCCGCCGGCGCGACCGTCACGATAACCGGGGGAGGGGGCGGTGGCGGGCCTACTAGTTCGCCACAGCCCAGCAAGGACGCGACGAGAAGCAGCGCGAGACGCCACGGAAACGAGGTTCCAAACAAGGTGCGGCGTCCGCGAAGTTTCGTGCTTCCTTCCATTGCAGCGGCAATTGCACGTGTTGTGCCAGTGTGGAGCACGGAGAAAAATATGTTCCCTGCGGATGTTGCCGCTCGGGTTTGCAGCTCCAAGGTATTCAGACAAAGCTCGCGCCACCTGTGCGTTATTGATCTTCGATTTTCCGGATTCACGGAGCGGATGGAGTGCCTGCGCAGCCGTTTTCATCGCGCAGTGAAGCTGGTCGAATGCCGAGTTGGGAAAAACAATCGGGAAACGTGATTCATTTTGGGGCAGATTGCGTTTTCATAGCGCGCCCGTTTGTGTTGTGGGCGTTTGCCTCGGTGGCCGGCCGCTGATGGTTGACACGGCTGTCCTCGGCTTGAATAATCCTTGGATGCCCCGTCCCGAAGCCGCGCACCGCGTTAAAAGCTATTCCGCCGCGACGGGCTACGTGTACCAATACTATTTTTACCAAGTGGAGAAATCCAAACGCGGCGCGGCGGCGGGGACCGAGTATGCGTACATGGTTTCGGTGGACCGCAAGCACGTCTTCCCGGTGCGGATTTTTGTGAGGAAAGACGCCCTGGAAAAATGGTCCGCGCGCACCGGGAGGGAATTTACCGGAACGGAAGAATATGCGCTCGCCAAGATGCGCCTGTTTCAGGCCTTCGACGAAGTGGCGGAGTTTTCCGCGAAGACTCCCGATCTCCTGGTCGATGAGTCGAATCTCGAGGCTCTCTCAGCGCAATTGGATCTTTGAGCATGGCGAGCGAATTGTTGTGGGGCCGGCGTCTCGCCGGCGATCTTTTCAATGTGCAGTGGTCAACAAATTCGCTCGCGGGATGCTGGCGCCACGAAAACCTTGCGGTGGGACTGGGAAGCGGGCCACAATTCTTCTACTGTGAATATTAACAAGTGTCACATTTGATGTCAATTGCGTTCCTGAAAAATCGGGCATATTTTCCTCAAACAATATAATTTCCGTTCGAACAGAACGCCTTCTCTCAAACCTGTTTTCGGAACACTTCCGCGAGCGCGCTCGCGAGGTCGGGTTGCAGGAACGTATATCCCGAATCCACAAGCCTCGCCGGCATGACCTTCTGGCTGACGAGAAGCAGAGCGTCCGCCATTTCTCCGAGCGCCAGCCGTAGGGCGAAGGCGGGCGCGGGAAACAGCGCCGGCCGGTGCAATGTTTTTGCGAGGACACGCGTAAAGTCTTCGTTGCGAACCGGATTTGGGGTAACGGCATTAACGGGTCCTGCGAGCCCCGAACTGGTGAGAGCAAATTGAATGATGCTGATGGTTTCCCGGAGAGTCAGCCAGGACATCCACTGCCGGCCATCGCCAAGGCGGCCGCCCGCGCCAAGCTTGAATGGCAATGCCATCCGAGGCAGCGCGCCGCCGTGCGCCGCCAGGATGATTCCAAACCGCAGGCTGACTACGCGCGCGCCGAATTCGGCGCCGCGAGCCGTTTCCGCTTCCCATTCGCGGCAGAGCCCGGCGAGAAAATCGCTTCCCGGGACGCTTGACTCCGTGAGAGTTTCGTCGCCGCGATTGCCGTAAAAGCCGATGGCCGACGCCGCTACAATCACGCGCGGCGGCCGCTGCAGTTTTGCCAGCGATTCGATCAAGTGCCGCGTGGCCGCAATCCGGCTGGTCCCCAGCAGCTCCTTGTGCGAGGCGTTCCACCGCCCTCCGGCAATGGATGCGCCCGCGAGATGAATGAGCGCCTCCGCTCCTTCGGCGGACGGCGTGTCGAATTGCCCCGCGACCGGGTCCCATGCAACGGTTTGCGAGCGTCCCCCGGCTGCCCTTTTCCGCGACGTCCCCGGCCGCACCATCCTCGCGATCGAATGCCCTTGCCCCTCCAGCGTTTCGACCAGCGCCGTTCCCAGGAATCCCGTCGATCCCGAAACCAAAATGCGCATCTGGAAAGCCTCCCGGCAAATGTTCCAACGCTACGGCGGGCATGCGGGCAAGGTCAATTGAATTTCCGAAACGTCCGCGCCGATTCTTATGGAAGCTTTGAAAAGGTCGACGATTTAGCTGGACGTTGCTCGGCGCTCTGCGGGACCCGAATTTTGAGTTGTTTAATGCTATTCTGCATGCGCTATGCCGCAAGCCCCAGCGAACCCGACACTGGAAGGATTCGACGAAGTCCTAAAGTCGCTCGTGCAGGAATTAAGTCCCAACGATCCGCGGGGCGAAGCTTGGATTCTGAGTTCCATCGCGGCGGCAGGGGTTAAACTTCGCACTCTGCAGTTCATTGTGGAGCACAGTTCGCCCGAAATTTCTCCCGCCTTGCTCGATATTGGCGCGCAAATCGGTTCGCTGGTAATTTACGCCGCGCGGTTGGGAATGCGGTCGTCGGCGGTGGACCTTCCTGATTTTTTTGAGAAGTTCGCCAAGGCGTCATTGAAATGCGGCGTGGACTACAGGCCGTGCGACATCACCACCAGTCCCCTTCCGTTTGCCGACCAATCTTTCGATTACGTCACTTATCTCGATGTGATCGAGCATCACCCTCATTCGCCGAAGCGCGTGCTGGAAGAAATTCGCCGCGTGCTGAAGCCCGGCGGGTGCGTCATCATTTCGACCCCGAATCAGGCTTCCATCTACAATCGAATCCGGCTTCTGACCGGCGGCAGCGTGGCCGACCCTTTTGATTATTTTTTTGAAAGCACGGCGCAGATGACGCCCTATCCTGGGCATCACCGTGAATACGTGAAGGCCGAATTGCAATCGGCCCTGGCGGCCTGCGAGCTTCGCGTTCTCGAATGCCAGGTGATCGATGAGGATTTCCGGCCGGCGCTCATGCACATGAGACGCGAGCGAAATGGCCGCTTTTTCCCGCTATTGTGGCGCCATCGCAAGGATGTTGGGCCCGCCGCGCTGGGCCAAATTTGGTCTCTCCTGGGATTGCCGTTCGGGCGTGTGCTGTGGGCTATCGCCGAAAAAGAGCGGTAAATTTTCCTGCGGCCGGTTTACAACGCACAGGCCCGAACGCGCAGAGCCCGGCAGAACGAAGATTTCAGGCGGCGTATTAGGCCCCGCGCTTCGATTCCTTAATGAAAGAGAGCACGTTGGATACGCATTCGTCGGGCTTGATGACGGCGACGTGATAGGCGTCGCTCGGAAGCACCAGAAGGCGCGAGTTGGCAATCTTCTGCTGGTAGCGCAGGACGGTCTCGATGGATTGCAGTGCGCTGCGGTCAGATGTGATCACCAGCGTTGGCGCGGCGATGCGCGGCAAGACGCTTTCCATGTTGAGCGCCGCTTCGACTTTCGCGATGCCCGCTCTGGTTTGCGGCTTCGTCGAACCCATCAGCATGTCCCAATATTCAACTAGTTCTTTCGGCGCCGATGTGCCGAGCCTTCTTTGCTGGGAAGTGGAGGACGGGGCGGAGAACCCAATTCCTGCGGCCACGCGGGTCACCGGGCCGCTGACGATGGTGAGCGTGCGTGTTCGCTGCGGATAATCCGCGGCAAACTGCATCCCAATCGCGCCTCCTGTTTTGGCGCCGATGATGTGCGCCGATTCCACGCCAAGACGGTCGAGAAGATGCGCCAGCGTGGTTGCCAGGCTGGGCATGGACCATTCAAAATTTTGCGGGATCGGAGAATTGCCAAATCCAGGCAAGTCCGGGCGAAGGAGGCGAAACTCCTGAGCCATTCGCGGGATCCATCCGAACCAGGAAACGCTCGATTCGTCGTTGCCGTGGATCAGCAGGGCGGTATCGGGCTTCACCCAGGGCGCGCCAAGCCATTCGTCCCTGTAGAACAGCTCATTTCCCGATGCGGCCGGCGCGGCCGCCTGCGGATTGCCGGCGCTGCTTTCCGGGTCGCTTTTCGCGGAAGCGCCCACTGCGCCAAATTCCGTAGCCAAAGCCGAGATGCCCAGCGCTCCCGCCGTTCCCGCGCTCATGTGCAGCAGACCACGCCTCGAAACTTTGGCCATGTTTGTTTCACCCCTCGGTGGACTTATCGGCAGAAATCTTCGTTTGCAAATATACGGCGATTGCAAGATTTGAATCCTGAGCGTGAAGCCCGGACCTAGATTTGCCCTCGACCCGAGGGAAATGTACGCCGATCGGCTCCCAAAATCCAGTGACGCTCGAATTCGCGTGGTGGAACTTTCCTGCGCGCGCGGATAGAATAATCGGATGCGTGTGCGTGTGCTGTTCTTCGGGCGGCTGAAAGACATCGTGGGCAAGGCGGAGGAGCAGGCGGAGGTGTCGGAAGGCGCGCGCGTTGAGGACTTGTTCGAGCGCTATGGCAGAAATTTTCCTGAACTTTCCAAGTTCCGCGAATCGGTCGCCGCATCGGTGAATCAGGAATTCGCGGAGTGGCGCGCCCCGCTCGCTGCGGGCGACGAAGTCGCGTTTCTTCCTCCGGTCAGCGGCGGCGCGATTCCCGCCGACGCCGCGGTCGAGGAAAATTTGTGCGCCCTGGTCCGAACGCCGATCGAGACTTCGGAAATTGTGGCGCAACTGAAGGCCCCGTCCGACGGCGCCGTGGTGGTATTTGAAGGCATCGTGCGCAATCATTCCGCGGGCCGCTCGACGCTGTACCTGGAGTATGAGGCCTACGAAGCCATGGCCATCGCCAAAATGCGCGAAATTGGCGCGCAAATGCGCGAAAAATTCGCGATCCGCCGGTTTGCAATGATTCATCGCCTGGGCCGGCTGGAAATCGGCGAGACCTCGGTCATGATCGCCGTGTGCTCGGCGCACCGCGCCGCCGCCTTCGATGCCTGCCGCTTCGGCATCGACACCCTGAAGCGCAGCGTGCCCATCTGGAAGAAGGAATTCTTCCGCGACGGCGCGGTCTGGGCCGAAGGAGAAATCCCTTCCGCCTGAGCAATCCTTTTCGCGGGCGCAGGAATCGTATCTCTGTGCCGATTCTTTCGTTACCCAGCTTATTCCGTCACAAATCTTTAGCGACATTGGCGGGGTGTCGCAGCGGCTGCCTCCGTGCCACAATTGCGCTCGGATCCTCGTGTGCTCTTTTGGCGCTGCTTGCAACGGCGGCGCTTAGGCCTGTCGCGGCGCGCGGCGGGGATGAGCAGGACCAGCGCGGGCGCATTCGCTCCGAGGTCACGCTCGTCAGCCTGCTGGCCAGCGTGCTGGACAACAACGGGCGTCCGGCGCTCGGCCTTACAGCGGACCAGTTTGAGGTGTACGAGGAAGGGGCCAAACAAAAGATTGAGGTGTTCGAGCCGGAAACGCAGCAGCCTCTGGACCTGGCCCTGATGATTGATTCGAGCCTAAGCGAAATCAAGGAACTGGAATTTGAGGAAGATGCGGCTTCTCGATTCATTCAGAAGCTGGTGCGCCCCGCCGATCGCCTGTCGGTTTACGAATTTGCCGACGCGGTAACACAGCTCGCGCCGTTTTCCTCGAATGTTCCCTCGTTGCAAGCGGCGCTGCGGCGCATTGTTCCGGGCGACGGCACGGCCCTGTATGACGCGATCTTTCTGGGTTCGCAGGGGCTGACGAAAAACACTGCGGGCCGGCGGCGCGCGATCGTGCTGGTCACCGACGCCGGGGAGACGACCAGCCGCGCCGACTTCGAAACCGCGCGGCGCGCCGCGCTGCGCGCCGATTCGCTCCTATACACCATCGTAGTGCGGGCGGTGAAGAACGAGGGCGGGCGCAACACGGCCGGCGAACACGCGCTCGAAACGATCTCCGACTCGACCGGGGGCGCGACCTATTTCCCGGACACCCTCGGACAACTCGGCGATATGTTCGACCTCATCGACCGGGAACTTCGCACGCAGTACCGCATCGCCTACTATCCCGATCCGCGGCCGCCTGCGGGAACTTTCCGCGCGCTCGAAGTCCGTGTGAAGTGCGAGTGCAAGGTGCGCAGCAGGAAGGCGTATTATTCGGGGGGGCGGCTGGAGTGAGAAGAGCGTGATTCGTAATTTGTGACTCGTCATTCGTGATTCGTGACTTGTGATTCGTGACTCGTGATTCGTGGAACGTGTGGACCAACTCCCGAAGGTCAAGATCCAAGGTGATTTGAAATCATAGAATCTCAAATTTCAGATTTGAACCCCAACCCCAACACGTAACACCTAATCCCCTAAAACCTGTCACGTACGACCTGCCAGCTGCTAGCTTGCACATAAAACCACGCCTATTTAACTGGCGCAAACTCTGGCATGATTTGGAGTGAGGATCGAGAATTCGCATGGATTCATTTTTGGATGTGGCTATTGAGACGGCGCGGGAGGCGGGAGCCATACTACTTGCGGAATTCGACCGGCCGGTCAAGATCAGCTACAAGGGGGAAGTTGATATTGTGACGCAGGCCGACCGGCGGTCTGAACAGGCCATTGTGGCGCGGCTGCGGACCCATTTTCCGAAACACGCGATAGTGGCCGAGGAGGGAGGGGGGACGGAAAGCGAATCTCCTTTCCGCTGGCACGTCGATCCACTCGACGGCACGACCAATTTTGCTCATGGCTACCCGTGTTTTGCGGTTTCCCTTGGCCTTGAGGAGGCGGGGGAGTTGCTCGCGGGCGTAATTTTCCAACCGGTGAGCGGGGAACTTTTCACGGCAGTCAAAGGAGAAGGGGCCTACCTGAACCAAAAGAAAATCGAAGTGTCCCGGATTGAAAAGCTGGCGACGAGCCTTTTGTCCACAGGATTTCCCAGCGTAAAGCGCGCGCAGAACCCGAACATTCGCTACTACTGGGATTTCACCTTGCGCTCGCACGGCGTGCGCCGCGACGGTTCGGCCGCCATGGACCTCGCAGCCGTGGCCTGCGGCCGGTTCGAAGGCTTCTGGGAATTTGGCTTGCACACCTGGGACACTGCCGCGGGCGTTTTGCTGGTGCGCGAGGCCGGCGGCACGGTGACGCAGTTCGATGGGCAGCCATACAGGCTCGGAGACAGGGAGCTATTGGCATCCAACGGGCGAGTGCACGAGGAAATGAAGGAAGTCGCGGCGAGTATCGCGGAACGCGCGGCGTCGCAGACCCCGCTTCCGTAACTGATCCATAATTTCCGTGCGGCCTGGGACGCTTCCTTTCGGCCATTTCCATTTTGTGCACGTGCCTGTAAAACGTTGCATTGACGCAGTTTCCACCTGGTGATAGGCTCACGGAAGTTGCTTCGTATTTACTGAGGGATGATGGGGAGCAGTCTTACTTTTCCGGTTCCAGGGAGCTCGGGCGCCGGCGACAAATTGTCGCGCTGGATTGGCCGATGGCGTCGCGGCGGGATCGAGCAATATTCCACGGGCGCAGCTCTGGAAACCTCCGAGCGCTGGCGTCCCGGCGAGCGGTTCACGGTCAACGAGGAGCGCATCTGGCTGGATCGCCTACCCACCACGTTCCACGGCTTGCGAGTGGTGCAAATTTCCGACATTCATCACGGGCTTTTCCTTCCAAAAGAATGGCTTTCCGAAGCGGTGCGCCAGGCGAACCGCCTGAATCCTGACATCATCGCCCTCACCGGAGATTTCGTGACGTATTCCCGCCGGAATATCGGACCGGCGGCGGAACTGCTTGGCCGCCTTCGCGCGCGTTACGGGGTGTACGCAGTGCTGGGCAACCACGATTTCCGCGTGGATCCCGATGCCATCACACTGGCGTTGCGCCGCGAGCGCATAGATGTCTTGCGTAACCGGCACGTTACGCTGCGGTTTGGCAGGGAGTGCGTGTACCTGGCTGGAGTTGACGATTACGGGTACGGAGCGGATTTGCGGCGGGCCATGCGCGGAGTTCCGCGCGACGCAGCCACGATTCTGCTGGCGCACAATCCGCGGGTGATCCATCTTGCATCACGGCATGGCGTGAGCCTGGTTCTTTCCGGGCACACCCACGGCGGGCAAGTGAACCTGCCCCTTCTTGGCACCGTGTACGGGCGCTCGCCGGAGCGTCTGCGGTACAAGATCGGCTGGGACAGAATGGGACTGACGCAAATCTACGTAAGCCGCGGCATCGGTACGATTGTCCTGCCGTGGAGACTCCGCTGCCCAGCGGAGATCACGCACCTCGAGTTGCTCCAGGGCGCCTCCGGCGTTTCCCGCTCGGCAGCGGCCGATAGATCCCCCAAGCGCATGCGCGCCGTTGACCTGATCCGCCGCAAACGGGACTCTGGCGAACTGACTTCCGAGGAAATCCAACAACTCATTGCCTCGTATACACTGGGCGAAATTCCTGATTACCAGATGTCGGCTTGGCTAATGGCAGTCGTGCTGCGCGGCATGAGCCGGCCTGAGATTGCCGCACTCACCGAAGCGATGCTGCACTCGGGGCGCGTCCTGGACTTTTCCGACCTGGCCGCGCGCAAGGTGGATAAGCATTCCACGGGGGGCGTGGGCGACAAAACTTCCCTGGTCATTGCACCAATCGTGGCGGCAGGCGGGTTGAAAGTGCCCATGATCAGCGGGCGCGGACTGGGGCATAGCGGCGGCACACTCGACAAGCTGGAATCCATTCCCGGATTTAATGTGAATCTGACGCTGGCCGAATTCCGGCATGTCCTTGAGACTTGTGGGTGCGCCCTGATCGGGCAAACGGCCGAAATCGCGCCCGCCGACAAGAAAATCTATGCGTTGCGCGATGTGACCGGGACGGTCGAAAGCCCCGCGCTGATCTGCGCTTCCATCATGAGCAAGAAATTGGCCGAGGGGATTGACGCGCTGGTGCTCGATGTGAAGACCGGTTCGGGCGCGTTCATGAAAAAAATCGAGGACGCGGAGAATCTGGCCGGATTGCTGGTCGAGACAGGGAAGCGCATGGGGAAAAAAGTGGTCGCGCTACTGACCGACATGAATCAGCCGCTTGGGCGCAAGGCCGGGAATGCCATGGAAGTCGCCGAGTCGATCGAGGTGCTGGCCGGCGGCGGTCCGGCGGATCTGCGCAAGCTCTGCTTGGAGCTTGCGGCTTGGATGTTTTTGCTTGGCGAACGCGTGAAGACGCTGGAGGAAGGGAAGAATCTCGCCGCGGAGCTGATTGCCTCCGGCCGGGCGCGCGAAAAATTCCGGGAAATCGTGAGGCTGCAGGGCGGGGATGTGGGAGTCGTGGACGATCCGCGGCGCCTGGCACGCGCGCGGCAGACTCTCGATGTAGCCAGCCCCGCCGGCGGATACGTTGCATCCATCCAGTGCGAACAGCTCGGCGTGGCCGGCGTGGTGCTGGGCGGCGGGCGGGAAAAGAAGGAAGACCAGATCGACCCGGCCGTAGGCCTCGAGTTTCACAAGCGCATCGGCGACGCGGTGGAGCGCGACGAGCCCGTGTGCACGCTGCACTACAATTCCGACGCCCGGCTCGCCGAAGCGCGGCGCCTCGCCGAAACCGCGTATCGCATCGAGCCCGAAAAACCGAAATCCCTTCCTCCGCTCGTTTATCGAGTGATCGGCGCATAACTGGGATTCGGGAGGGAATGGAGTTGTCCGGCATTCATTCTCGCCCGTGACGTCAATGGTGCAAAATGGTGTGATATGGTGTAAACTTGCATCATGACGACTGCCGAGAAGCCCATCCGTCAAAGCGTGTCACTTCCCGCCCGCCTTGCCCGGCGCGTGCGATCGCTGGCGAAGAATCGCAAGACCAGCACGAACCGTGTCCTGGTGGAATTGATCGAAACAGGAATCGAGTCGAAAGAAGCGGAAAAGTCGAGATTTTTCGAACTAGCCGACCGGCTCAGCGCAACATCCGTCCCCTCCGAACGGAAGCGGATCAAGGAACTACTCGCCCGTATGACCTTTGGTGAGTGAATGCCGAAGATTCAGTGGACGGACTTGCCGCCTGCCTTGCACGATCACCTTTTTGAAAGACTGGCCGAACGGAAGATTACCGTCGACGACCTGTATCAACTAAAGGTATGGCGTGAATCGGAGCCTGCCGCTCCCGAGGGCGCCTGGTATAAGGATTTCGGATCATTCAAAATCTGCGGCGAAGGAAAATATCCGAAGACTTTCTTGCTTTGCGGACAACTTGCACGTGGCGAGAAGCTATGAACCACGGGGTGAGTTCCAAGGCCGCTCCCCGCGCTTCGATCGCGGCTTACTATCCCTATTCGTTGTCCACTCTTTCGGTCCTAAGTAGTTTGTGAATCCCGCACAACATGATTTCCACATCCCGAGTCGTTCTTCGGCGTGCTAATGTGACGGGCAATTCCGGAACGGTAAATGCAGTGTCCGCCGGTGCTGAGGTAGTTTCAACTGGCGGGGCCTGAGAGTATGCGCCAGAAACCCACAGACTGAAGTCTGTGCTACTGGAGCCGGGATGCGAGGTGGCGTCGAATGGGCCGATTCACGGGCGTGCTGGGGTTGGCGACGATGCTTGGGCTGGCCTATTTGTTTTCGACCAACCGGGGCGCGATCAAGCTGAAGATGGTGATTTGGGGGCTTGGGTTGCAGATCGGCTTCGCGTTTCTGGTGTTCTATTGGACGTTCGGACAGATGCTTTTTTCCCGTGCCGGGGACGCCGTGAACAAGCTGCTGGACTACGCCTTTGCAGGATCGGAATTTGTATTTGGCGAGTTAGGGAAGCAGCAATCCTCGATTGGATTCGTCTTCGCGTTTCAGGTTTTGCCGGCCATTATTTTCATCGCGTCGCTGTTTGCGCTGTTGTACTACCTCGGCGTGATGCAGGTGGTGATTCGCGTGGCGGCGCGGGTGATGCAGTGGGTCATGGGGGCGAGCGGCGCGGAGTCCCTCAACGTCGCGGCGAGTATTTTCATGGGACAAACCGAAGCGCCGCTCACGATCCGGCCATTTCTGCCGGACTTAACGCAATCAGAGTTGATGACCATCATGACCAGCGGGATGGCGCACGTTTCGGGCGGGATCATGGTGGCCTATATCGCGTTCGGAGTGGAAGCGCGGCACTTGCTGACGGCGGTGATCATGACGGCGCCGGGAACGCTGCTCGTTTCCAAGATGCTGGTTCCGGAGACGGAGCAGCCGAAAACCATGGGCGTCGTGAATATGGAACACGTCGAGCACGACTCGAACTTTCTTGCAGCCATCGCGCGCGGAACCGGCGAAGGTCTGAACATGGCCATCAATGTGGGGGCGATGCTCATCGCGTTCCTGGCGCTGATCGCGCTCGCCAACGGCATCCTGGGAGGAATGCACGGCTGGTTGGGCGGGCACGGCATCCTGTGGTTTCCGGGGAGCCTGCAGCAAATCTTCGGGTGGGTCTTTGCACCGGTCGCGTTCATTATCGGAGTGCCGTGGCACGACTGCTCGCAGATCGGAAATCTGCTGGGCACGCGGATGGTGCTCAATGAACTGGTCGCTTTTTCGTACCTCGGTCCGATGAAAGGCGCGCTCGATCCGCGGTCGTTTACGATCGCGACGTTCGCGCTCTGCGGATTTGCGAACTTTAGCTCGATAGGAATTCAAATCGGGGGCATCGGGGCGCTGGCGCCGAATCTGAAATCGCAGCTGGCGAAATTCGGCATCCGCGCGATGCTCGCAGGGACCATGGCGAATCTGATGTCCGCCTCGATTGTGGGGATGTTTTTGAAATGAGCGCATCCGGAGCGGCGAAAACGAAACCGAGCCAGGAGTTCGTGCACGCCGAGAGCGCGGCGAAATTTATCCTGGGGAAAACAAAACTGCGTCCCCGGATTGGCCTGGTGCTCGGCAGCGGTTTGGGCGCATTCGCGAACGAAATAGCGGGCGCGGCGCGCATCGACTACAAGAACATTCCTCATTTTCCCAGATCGACCGCCATCGGACACGCCGGGCGGATGGTTATCGGCAAGGTAGCGGAAGTGCCGGTGGCCGTCATGCAGGGTCGCGTGCATTTCTACGAAGGCTACTCGATGCGCGAAGTGATTTTCCCGATGCGCGTGATGGCGCGGATGGGAATCCGCGCCGTGTTGCTCACCAACGCCGCGGGGGGAATCAATACGAATTTCAAGCAAGGGTGTCTCGTCGTTTTGCACGACCACATCAATCTTCAGGGCACGAATCCCTTGATCGGGCCAAACGACGAGCATTTCGGCGACCGCTTTCCCGACATGACGCAAGTGTACTGGAAGCCGTACCAGGCGGCGGCGCTGCAGGAAGGGAAACGGCTGGGCACTGAAATTGCCGAGGGGATTTACGCGGCGCTCACCGGGCCGAGCTACGAAACGCCGGCGGAAATCCGCTACTTGCGCGCGATCGGCGCGGACCTCGTGGGCATGTCCACCGTGCCGGAAGTGGTTGCCGCCGCGCAACTGGGAATTCGCGTGCTGGGAATTTCCTGCGTGACCAACATGGCTGCGGGAATTCTCGATCAGCCCATTACCACCGAGGAAGTCATGGAAACCGGCGAGCGCGTGAAGGCGGATTTTGTGGCCCTGCTGCGCGCCGTAATTCCGCGCATGAATAAGGACCTGCCATGAGCGAACAAGACGCCGGCCAGGACGCGCGCTTTGATGCCTTGATCGCCGCGGCGCGCGCCGCGCGCGAGCACGCGCATGCGCCCTACTCCAATTTCCGCGTGGGCGCCGCGGTGCGCGCGAAATCCGGCAGAATTTTCAGCGGCTGCAACGTGGAGAACGCCACCTACGGCTTGACGCTGTGCGCCGAGCGGGTCGCGGTCTTCAAGGCGATTTCCGAAGGCGAGCGCGGATTCGACGCCGTCGCCGTGGTCGCGGATACGGATACGCTCACGCCGCCCTGCGGGTCGTGCCGCCAGATCCTGTGGGAATTCTGCGGCGACGCGCAAGTGGTCCTCGCGAACCTGCATGGCAAAGTGGAACGCTATCGCATGTCGGCGCTTTTGCCGAAGCCGTTCGATGATTCGTTTTTGTGAGTTGTGATTCGTGATTTGTGAAGAGTCCTGGTTGATGGTTCGGAATCGAATGTGGATCAATCCCTAACCTGGTCAATTTATTCTGAAATTGAGTATTACGAATTCCGCCGGGTGCCTGGTCGAATGCGGATCACAGTTCACGAATCACAATTATCGAATCACGATTCACTCTACGATCCGCGCTCCGCGCTGCGCTGGCGCTGAAGGCGCATGGCGGCGGTGCGCAGGGTGTCGGCGACGTTCTTGTTGGTGGTCAGGAATTTGATCTCTTGCGGCCTCATGTGCGGGAGCAGGTGGAGCGTCACTTCCAGCGGCGTTTTGGGATTGAACATCAGAGCCCGAAGAATGGTGTAGTTCTTGCGATACTTGCGGTTGCCGGCGATCAGGCGAAGGGTTTCGTCGGTCAGGCTGGCCATGTTCGCGAAGGATTCCACTTCCTGCTCGCTTAACTGCGGAGATTGGAGGACGGCGCGCTGCACCACCCTGCAGGGGTCGCGGATCAGCAGGAGGCGCTCCCCGCGGCCGCCCTTGAGCGCGAGCTGCACGCGTTCGACGACACGGAGGCGCGACAATTTTTGCAGCAGCGTTTCGCGTTTGGCCTGGTCCGGCTCGGCTGCTTCCATGGCCTCGATGAATGCTTCGACGGGCTCCGGTTCGGTCCGCTGCAACTCCAGCAGCATTAAGCGCTGATCTGCGTTAATGACTTCGCAGGCGATGAGTGCGACGACCAGAGTCGGGGAAGTGCTCAGCCGGTCGAGGTCCTCGAACAGCTCTTGAATGGCAGAGGCGGAGAGAAAACGGATGACCGGGCGAAGAATTTCGATGGGGCAGGTGGGATTTTGGGCCAGCGCGTCGGCCACGCCGGGTCTGCGAGGAAACTCGGCGGCGCAGTAGGCGAACATTTCCGGGGCGCCACCCGGCCGGGCGAGCGCGGTGAGCACATTCTTCAGCGGCTGAGTCCCCAGCACCTCCGCGGCCTTCTCGCGGACCGCGGCATCGGAATCGGCGGCAAGAATGCAAAGTGTCTCCACGCGGTCTTCAGGCGCGAGAGCAGCCGCCTCGCCGCAAATGGCCAGCTTGCGTTCCTGGGCCGTGCGGCCCGAGCGAATTTCTTCCAGCAACGCGGCGCTAATTTCCGCCTCCTGAGGCTCCCTTCAGAGCATCTCGCGTGAGCGTGACTTTGACCGCATGGCCCGCGGGGCCAATGGGAGCAAGAGTCTTTCCGTTCAACTCCAGGTGCAGCACGCCCGCATCTTTAGTGGACACCTGGAAATCGTCCGTGGCCGAGAAGAAGTGATTTTCGCCGGGCTTCATGGTCCCGTCATAAACCATATCTTTATCGGCCTTCACAGTGACCTTGGTTCTCTTGGCCGCCACGATCTTTAGTTCGAAACGATCATTCGCGGGCGAAATCGGCACAGCGGCGGGCGCGGAATCGGCGGCCGCGGCTGGGACGGTGGATGTTGCATCCTGGGCGTCTTCAGCCGGGGCGGCACTGTTTGGAAAAGCGGGCTCGGCTGAAGTTTGCTGCGGCGCGCCAGTGGACGCGGGAGATGAAGCGGCACTCACCGTGACGGACTGCGCCGCCCGTTTTGCGGCTCGCCATGCCAGGAAGCGCCGTGTCCCGAACCAGCCTCCAGCCAGCAGCAAAAGGAGGATGACGACGGAGGCGATCCAAGCCAGCCAGGGTTGCTCCGGCGTAACCACGGGAGGGCTGCCTGTCCACACAGGAACGGTCTGGCGGTCGCCGACAGCCGAGGTATATTCGGCAACAATATTTTCCTCATCCAGCCCGAGATACCGCGCCACGGCTCGCACGAATCCTCGATTGAAAACGCCGCCGGGGAGCTGATCCCACTGCTCACCTTCGATGGCCCGCAGGAAGCGCGTGGCAATGCGCGTGGCGGCGGAAATTTCCTCCAGAGTAACGCCCCGCATTTCCCGTTCGCGTTTTAGACTCTCGCCAAAAGTACCAGTGGCCATTGTTCTGTAACGGTCCGTCAGTCTCAGCGAATATAGGCGGGCGGGAAGGGAGTGTCAATCCGATGGGAAATCCAAAGTGATCTCGTAAATAACTTTCGGCAGTATTCTCCGGTGGAAAACACGGCCACGCTGTCGCGCCGACGGCGCGGAGAATGCCACGCTGTATTGTTGAACGGCGGAAGGCTTACTGTGTAAGTCCTGCCGTTTCTGCTCCAAGTATGAATCCGTGAGGTAGGTTCCAGGCCGGCGGCATCGGTTCTGGGCGCTCGTCACTTTCGAGCAACAAACTACGAAGTCGGCGTTGCACAGATTGACAAGAGCTGACTATAATTTCTGGTGCCCCAACACCTTCCATGGATTGGAGGGTGACCCACGATAGATTCTGGCACTAAGGCTTCCAGTGAACACGACTGAGAACTTTTCTGGCACCGACCGGCGACGCAACACGGCAGTCCGCGGGGAACAACGCGAGGCGGGCGAAATCGCCATCTTCCACGAGCTGGGCAAGGCGCTTACATCCTCCCTGCAACTCGATCAAGTACTTCGCACCATCATGGAAAAAATCGACGAATTTCTGCGCCCGGATACCTGGTCGCTTCTCCTGGTCGATGAAGTCAAGCAAGATCTTTATTTCGAGCTGGCGGTGGGCAAGGGAGCGCAAGCGCTGAAGGACGTGCGAATTAAAATGGGGCAGGGAATCGCCGGCTGGGTGGCGCAAAACGACGAAGCCGTGATTGTTCCAGACGTGAGCAAGGACACGCGATTTTTCGCCAAGGTCGATGAAAAAACAAAAATGGAGACGCGCTCGATCGTCGCCGTGCCGGTGCGATACCGCGACCATTGCCTGGGTGTTATCGAACTGATTAATTGCGTGGAGAGGCAAGGCTTCATGGAGCGCGATCTGGCGCTGCTCGAGGCCCTCGCGGATTTCGCCGCCATCGCTCTGGAAAACGCGCGGCACGTGAAGCGCATCCATGAGCTGACAATCACCGACGACTGCACCAGCCTGTACAACGCGCGGCATATGGATTTCATTCTGGAAACGGAAATTTACCGTTCGCAGCGCTACGGCTACGAATTCTCCGTGGTGTTCATCGATCTCGATCACTTCAAGGGCATCAACGATACGTTCGGGCACCTGATCGGATCCAAGCTTCTCGCCGAAGTGGGGCAAATCGTGAAGGGCGCCTGCCGCAGGATTGATTTCGCATTTCGTTATGGCGGCGATGAATTTGTGATCGTGCTGCCGCAAGCTTCCAAGGAAAACGCGTTCGTCGTCGCCCGGCGCTTGCACAAATTGATCGGAGAGACGAAGTGGCTGATCGCCGAAGGGCTGGACATCCACTTCACGGCAAGCATCGGCGTGGCGTCGTACCCGTCGGACGCCAAGACCAAGGTGGAATTGCTGCACCTGGCCGATGAAGCCATGTACGCGATCAAGAACACGACGCGCAACGGCGTGGCCGCGGCAAAAATCGGCGTCCTGCCGGCCACATAAAATCATTCCGCGGCGCGATTTCCACAGAAGTGTGAAGGCCATCCTCCCGCATCTTCTTGATTCACCTGCTATGCCATGCTAGTCTCAGCGCACCCGGTGGCACGCCGCAGCGCGAATGGAGTGGATGTCCCGGACCAGCCGAGACGAGGAGCGCATGTCCAACGAAGCATTGGGGATGATTGAGACCAAGGGCCTGGTCGCTTCCATTGAAGCCGCGGACGCCATGGTGAAGGCCGCCAACGTCATCCTCATCGGCAAAGAATATATCGGCTCGGGATATGTCACGGTGATGGTGCGGGGAGACGTGGGAGCGGTGAAAGCGGCGACGGATGCCGGAGCGGCGGCCGCGCGGCGCGTGGGTGAACTTGTTTCCGTGCACGTGATCCCGCGCCCGCATGAGCATGTCGAAAAGATTTTGCCCGGAGGCGGGGCCCCGCCCGGATTGAAAAAGTAGAGGACGCGGGTTTGATTTGCGTCGAGCAGCCCTGATTTTGCTGTAGCCCGCGTCTTTAGACGCGGGGATTTTCCGGCCTTCCGCAATGCAAATCCTCGCCTCTAAAGAAGCGAGCTACAGCGGAGGGCGAGCTGCAGAGGCGGATGAGCCATGGAAACGGGCGAGCTACGGCAACGACGTTTGTAGGAGAAGGTAAAGCGTTTTGAGCCTGCGCGATCGCGACCTCATCTCCATTCAAGAAGCCCGCGAACTGGCGGCCCGAGCCGCCGCCGCACAAAAGCAATTCGCGGCATTTTCCCAGGAACAAGTCGACGCCATCGTGGAAGCCTGCGCGAAAGCGGCCGCGGAAAACGCGGAGCCGCTGGCGCGAACGGCCGTGGAAGAAACGGGATTCGGCAACGTCCCCGATAAAATCGTGAAGAACACGCTCGCCGCAGTGGACGTGCCGCGCGCGATTCGCGGCATGCGCACGGTCGGGATTCTGCGCGAGGACCGCGAAAAAGCGGTTGTCGAAATGGCGTCGCCCGTCGGCGTGGTCGCGGCGGTGATTCCCTCCACGAATCCAACTTCAACGGCCATTTACAAAACACTGATTTCCATCAAAGCTCAGAATGCCATTGTGCTCAGCCCACATCCTTCCGCGATCAAGTGCATTTGCCAGGCGGCCGCGCTGCTCGATCGCGCCGCGCTCACCGCGGGCGCGCCGGAGGGCCTCATTCAGTGCATGCAGCACACCACGCTTGAGGGCACACGCGAGTTGATGCGGCGGCCCGAGGTCGGCGTGATTCTGGCGACGGGCGGCACGGGCCTTGTGCGCGCAGCGTACGGCTCGGGCAAGCCGGCCTACGGAGTTGGTCCGGGCAACGTGCCTGCGTTCATCGAACGAACCGCTGACGTGCGCAAGGCCGTCGCGGATATCCTCGCGGGAAAAACATTTGATTACGGAACGATTTGTTCTTCCGAGCAGGCCGTCGTCGTCGAAGAAGCGGTGCGCGAAGGCGCGCTCGAGGAATGCCGGCAGCAGGGCGCGTATTTTCTTTCTCCGCAAGAAATGGAAAAAGTCGCGCGGCTGGTATTTCTGCCGGGGTCGCACACGCCGAATATAAAAATTGTGGGCCGGGCTGCGACCGTGATTGCCGAAATGGCGGGCATAAAGGCGCCGCCCGCGACTCGCGTGCTCATCGCGCGCCTTGCTCCCGAACAAGTGGGGCGCGAATTCCCCCTCTCGGCGGAAAAATTGTCGCCGATCCTGGCGTTTTATGCCGTGGAGAACCTCGCGGCGGGAATCGCGCTATGCCGCCGGCTGCTGGAATTCGGCGGGCTTGGGCACACCTGCGCGATTCATTCGCAGAACCGCTCGGCAATTCTGGAATTCGGCGAAGCCGTGCCCGCGTTTCGAGTGGTCGTGAACACCGCGGCAGTGCACGGCTCGATCGGCTATTCGACGAACCTCTTTCCTGCGATGACACTCGGCTGCGGCGCGCCCGGCGGAAACATCACTTCGGACAATATCGGCCCTCAACATTTGATGAACGTGAAGCGCATCGCGTGGGAATCGCGCGGCGTCGAGCACCGCACCGTCCCCGCGGACCAACGCATGGCGGGCGCCGCAATTTCGCCCGAGCCGGAAGCGGTCCAGAAAGAAGCGAGTGTGCCGGCGGTGCCGGAAAATGCGCCGAGCGCGCTGACGTCTTTACCTGCTGCGAAGGCTGAGGAAAAGAAGCCAGCCTCGGCCGCGCCCACGGGATCAATCGGTGGCGTGGATCGCGCGGCGATTGCGCGCGTGGTTGAGAAAGTTCTTGCGGCGCAAGGGATCGCCCGCGGGAGCGGCGCGCCAAAAGCCATGCCTGGCCCTGCGCCCGTTCCCGCTTCCACAGCAAAAGAATCGCCCAGCCCGTCGTCCATCGCCGCCGAAATCGCGGGCCGCTTTTTTGGTTCGCCTTCAAATTCCAAGTCGCAGGTTGCAATTACTTCCGCCGCAACCACTTCGGCCACATCCGAAACTGCGCAAGCTCCCCTTCCTGCCAATCCGGCCACAGCCATTACCGATAAGCCCGGGCCTCCCGCAAAAACAGCAACCGAAATACAAGTCTTCGTCAGCGAAAACGATGTGCGCCGCGCGATGACGCGCAGCGAAAAAATCTTCATTGGACGCAAGACCATCCTTACGCCTTCCGCGCGCGACCTGGGCCTAGAACACGAAGTGTTTGTGGAAACCGAGACCGGTTCAATCCGCTAAGTTGTAGTGTCGCTAGAGATCTTCGGGTTTGAGGCCAGTGTGTTTGGCGATACGGCGGAGCATGTTGGGGCCAATCTCCACGTCATCGTGAAAAGCCCAGGTGTAGCTGCTACTCTTGTTCGGGTGGACTTATTGAATGTGAGATGAGCCTTTGCGGCTGCCGGGTTTGGGCGCCCAACCGAGACAAAGCAACGCGCGATAAACTTTTCGTGCTCTCGTACTGGGCCAGTTGCTCAACGCGCACTTCCAAGGGAAACGCTGAATTCCCGAGTCGGAGATGACTTGGCGCGCTCAACCTGATCCGCAAGAATGCGCAGGGCCAGAGCTCTCGCTGATCGCACTGCCTCTTGCTTGGTCTTGCCATAGACCATCACGCCGGGAAGGTTGGCGATCTCGGCGATCCAGCGACCGTCAACTTCCCGCTCGATCTCGATTTGGAACCGGTAGGACATTTTCACTGTGTTTCACCGCTATGATTATACCTCGCCAGCTTGGCTTTCTGATGCCAATAAGCCAGCGAATGACAAATTAGGAAACTGGCTGAGGATAGTTTAGGAGATTCCGACGCGGAGACGCGGACGCTATTTTCGCTGGCTTCTCACTTAGTGATATCGTACACCTAGGAAAGCGGTACAAAACAAGGACGAAAAAGGAAAAATCGAGATGCGAAAATGTTCGATTGCGGCAATCGCGATGGCATGTGTTTTTTTACTCTCGCATGGAGCGGTGGCGCAGACCGCCGAAGTGCGCGTGCTGGCCTCGAACGGCATCAAAGCCGTGGTGGAAGATCTGCGCCCGCAAAGCGAGCGCGCGATCGGGCACACGATCTCGGCGGAATACCGTCCCACCGCCGCTTTGAAGCAGGAAATTGACGCGGGCGAACCCTTCGACGTAGTGATCGTGACCGTGGAAAGCATCGCCCAAATGAGCAAGGAAGGGAAAACGACGGGCGGAGAGGGCACGCCCATCAGCCGCGTGGGCGTGGGCATCGGCATTCGCAAGGGGGCGCCGAGGCCGGACATCGGCACTCCCGAGGCGATCAAGCGCGCGCTGCTTGGCGCCAAGGCCATCGCCTACGGCCCCACCGGCGCGAGCACGCCTTACATCACGCGCATGCTGGACACGCTCGGCATCGCGGACACCATGAAAGCCAAGACCCTGTTGTTTGATACCTCCGACGGAACGAACGCCGCCGTTGCCGAGGGGAAAGCGGATTTTGGCATCACGCTCGTCAGCGAAATTCTTCCCGTGAAAAGCCTCGAACTGCTGGGGCCGTTTCCTGACGAGTTTCAGGGCTACGTCCGCTTCTCCGCCGCTGTCAGTGCGAATGCAAAAAATCCCGCAGCCGCGAGCGCGCTGATTAAATTTTTGGCCGGGCCGGACGCTCTGCCATCCATCAAAGCCAGAGGCATGCAAGCTCACTAGAGGCCATCTAATAAATGAAACGCCATCCAAACTGGATGGGCCGCCAGGGGCTAAAAGCCCTGTAGTCCTTTAAGTCTTGATGTCGCGGCTAAAGCCGCGACCCACAAAACTCATTTCTGAGTTGGCTTCTAGAAAGGCGGCCAACAATTCTGGAAGGGGTGCATCGTAGCGCCGGCGTCTCGCCGGCGGTTTTCGGTTCTACAATAAAGATGGGAAATTGCCGGCGGGACGCCGGCGCTACAAGAACCTAGCGCGTCGCAGCGTCGTTTGACATGGTAGAATTGGCGCAAGAGAGATCGGACTACAAACAGGTTCCCATGGTCGAAATTCAATTCTCGCGCCGACTGGCTGTCAGCGCTTCGCAAATCGCGAAGCGAAGAGGGAGACGATCCATGAATCGATTTTGGAGTGCGGTAGGACTGGTCATTTTCTGCGCCGCGTTTGCCTACGGCGCGACGGGCGCGAACGTTTCCGGCGTCGTGAAGGATCCCTCCGGCGCGCCATTTCGCGGCGCATTCGTGCGCGCCCAGAATGTGCAATCCAAAATTTCCGTGAACGTCCTGTCCGACAATCAGGGCCGTTACCACATTCAAAATTTGCCGCCCGGCGAGTATCAAGTTCGCGTGACCGCCACGGGATACAAGGCCGATCCGCACAGCGGCGTGAAACTCGCCGCGGGCGATTCTTCCTCGCTTGATTTCGCCCTGCAACAGGGCACGGTTCACTGGGCCGACCTATCCTTGTATCAAGGCAAGACGCTGCTGCCTCCCGGAAAAGGCAAAGACATCCTGAATGGGAACTGTTTTGCGTGCCACGGATTCCAGACGCGCATGGCCGCGGTGAAACGCGACCATGACGGCTGGACGCAAGCGGTCAACTACATGCTCACCACGCGCCACGCGCGCCTGGGCAATCACATCAATGAGGAAGATGCCGCAATCCTCACGAATTATTTGAACGACGCGTTTGGCGCCGATGCCAAGCTCCCCAAATCTCCCGCCGACTTGCCCGCGTACAAAGCGACGTTGCGCCCCGTCAGCGATGACGCCTTGAAAATCACTTACGTCGAATACGACATGCCCGGCCCGAATCGCATGCCCTTCAGCGCCGCGCCGGACAAAGACGGCAAACTCTGGATTCCCGACATGGGTTCGGTGAATACGATCGGCTGGCTCGACCCCAAGTCTGGAGCGATCCAGGAATTTACCGCGCCCAACTCCTTCGCCGCAGGGATTCATTCCGCCGTTCCCGGCCCTGACGGCACCGTTTGGTTTTCCGAACAGGCTGCCAACAAAGTCGGCCGCTGGGATCCCAAAACGAAACTCATCACGGAATATCAAGACACGTACAAACCGGGGATGGAAGGGCTCGAAGACGGCGGGTCGAAGCACACCGTGCGGGTCGACTCGAAAGGGCGCGTTTGGGGGACGGCTGTGTTCAACAATCTGACGGTCTACGATCCCAAGAACAACGAGTTTTCTCATTTTGCGGACACGTTCTCGCCATACGGCGTCGAGCTCGACAAGAACGGCAACGTGTGGTTCGCGGAATTTTATCCGCAAGGAAAAATCGGCATGGTCGACGCGAATACCGGGAAGGTTACAAAATGGGATCCGCCGACCAAGGGCGGCTGGCCGCGGCGCATCGAAATTGACGAGGAGGGCATTGTCTGGTTCGCGGAATATCGCAGCGGGAAAATCGGCCGGTTCGATCCGAAGACACAGGCGTTCAAGGAATTTGAATTGCCCGGACCAAGCGCGACTCCCTACGCGCTCGGGATCGACCGCGATCACAACATCTGGTATTCGTCCGACGAGATGGACGTCATCGGCCGCCTCAATCCAAAAACCGGCAAGGTGACTGAGTACCCCTACGCGCACTCCGAAAACATGATGAAAGAATTCTTCCTCGACGCCCAGGGCCGCATGTGGTACGGCTCCGCCCCGAATAATGAAGTGGGATATTTCGTTCCGTCGGATTTGAATTGAGGCGCAGCAAATACTCGATGCGCTATCTTTGGATTTTCACTCCTCTCGTTTTGTGCTTGGCCGGTCCGGTTCTCTCCGGGCCGGTCTCCATCGATCCGAATTCATTTCATACCCAGGCGACCTTTTCCGTGGGCAACGATGCGATGTCCTTAACGACGGCCGTGGCCACGATCGAGCCCAGGCTTGGCGCGCCGGGATATTCGTGGGTGCGAATTTATTTCTATTCTTTTCCGGTGGCTGAGGACGACATGGCGGGGATCGTGAAAGGCGACACCGCTTCGATGGACAAAAAGTGGAACAGCAAGGCGAGCAATCCGAAGGACTACAACGCTTCGCGCGCCGTCATCCAGCTTTCCGTGGACAAAAGTTTCATAGTCTGGCAGGTGGACATGTCTATTCCCGGCTATACTTGCACCATCGCGCGCTTTGAGCCGGATGTGAAAAACTTTTTGCAAACCTATCAGTTTGACGGAAAAAGTTTAAGACTGAAGAGCAAAGGGTCCTACACTTGCGACATGAAGTTCATGGGAAACGCGAATCCAAAATTTGGTTGGGACATTAATCTCAACACGACAGTATTTGAGAAGGTAAAGTAGGGCTTTCTCTGCCGGGGCCCCATCCTTGTGGTTTATGCAAGGGTGGGGTTTTCCCCCGGGGCAGTTTCTACCGCTTCGAGTCTTCGCCTCGGGCGCTACTTTGGGCGCGCAATGAAGAAATTTCATCAAGCCTTTCCCCGTCGCCCCTTTTGCGCGGCTCTTGAAAAATCCCGCCGCGGTCTCCACCAGACCTACTTTTTCCGCAACGGCCACGGCGATCCATTGGTTCAGGGACACACCATCTTCCTTTGCCGGCCGCTGCGCCGCTTTCTTGGTGGAGAAGGGTAACTTTAAAGGATACGTCGACTTGCTCATCGTTTCACCATCTCGCAGATGTCCGCGCCTTAGTCGCTGTGTTCCGCTTTTTCCCATGCAGGCGCAGTGAGTACCTAATCGCGTGATAGCCACCGATCAGGTTTATCATCCACACGTTGAATTCGTCGGTAATGGCGCGGTGGAAGCGAATGAATTCAACGGCGGGTCTCGCGTCCGGCATTAAACACTCCTTCAGCCCTATGCGTTGCGTAGGAAACGGTGCTGGCGGTCAGAGTGCTAATGCAATCAGTGGCACGCATTGCCAAGGACCACGGGGCCTACGTCACCCGTGCTCGAGGGCTGGGAGTCTCTCGATGAATCTTGAATAGCAAGAAATTCTTCCACCGTCAATAGCGGTGGGGATTTGGGATCGAAGCTTTTGTGGAAAATCATTCGAAACCGCAGCCGGGCACTGAATTAGCCTTGACGTCACGGAACTCCCGCAGTGTATGATTTAATTTATTCAAATTGAATTTGAACATGGGAATTTTAGAAACGGGAGGAGTTTGGGAATGCGCAGTCGTCTACTGGGTGTCATATTGCCGCTCGTGATTGTCTTGACTTGCTCCTCGTGGGCATCCGCGCAGACCAAAAAGCCGTCTGATGCGCCGGCTTCTTCGACGCCCTTCGATCCGCACGACTTGTCCGGGGTCTGGTTCGATGAGCGCCCCCGGCCGGCCACCGTCAATGAGCGCTACTGGATATTTAAGTTCAACGCGGAGGAACCTCCCATGACCGCCTGGGGCCTGGCGCAATTCAATGCCACCAAGTCCTCCTTCGGAACCAGAGCGTATCCCCTGGCGGAAACGAACGACCCGCTGTACCACACCTGCGCACCTCCCGGCTTCCCGCGTGTTTTTCTGCATCCGTTTCCGATGCAGATCGTTCAGACGTCAGGCGAGGTCATCATGCTTTTTGAGTACGACTCCATGCGGCACCAGATTTTTACGGACGGCCGCGCGCATGACACGGCTCTCGGCCCGTTGTGGATGGGCGATTCGATCGGGCACTGGGAAGGAGACACGCTGGTCGCCGACACTGTAAATTTCAACGAGAAAACCTGGCTCGACCGCATCGGACACCCGCACAGCGATCAGCTTCACGTTATCGAGCGTATCCGGCGCGTGGACCACGACCATCTGGTGGACGAAATCACCATCGAAGATCTGAAGGCGTATACGAAACCCTGGACGACGCACATCGAATTTGTGCTAAGACCGAAGTGGACTCTGGCAGAACAGTTCTGTGAGGATGAGGACAGCTTCACATCGATGGATAAGGATGCGGCAACACCGGTAAAGTAGGGGGCGCACCGCAGCTCGACTTGGCTGAGGAATTATGAAACGACTATCCGTCCGCCGTGGCAGACGGGCAAATTCGCGGTGAGTCCAGGGAGGGGTTTTGATATGCGAAAGCGTCCACTGGGAATTGCGTTGGCGCTTGCGACGGCGTTCGGTTTTTCAGCGACGTTATTCGCTCAAACGAAACAGCCAACCGCGGCCCCCACGCCCTCCAGTCCCGACCAGGCGCACGACCTCTCAGGCGTGTGGTTTGACGACCATCCCCGGCTAATTAGGGTGCAGGAGCGATACTGGGCATACACCTTCACACCGGAGGCGCCTCCCATGACGCCCTGGGCCCAGGCGAAATTTAATGCCGCCAAGTCCTCTTTCGGACCCCATGCGGTTCCGCTCGTGGAAACAACCGATCCCCTTTACCACACTTGCGCTCCCATCGGCTTCCCGATTGCTTATCTTTACCCGTTGCCGATGCAAATTGTTCAAACCCCCGGCGAGGTCATCCTGCTTTTCGAGTGGGACTCACTGCGCCATCAGATTTTTACCGACGGCCGCCCGCACGACACGGCTCTCGGTCCCCTTTGGATGGGCGACTCGATCGGGCATTGGGAAGGAGACACCCTGGTTGCCGACACCGTGAATTTCAACGACAAGACCTGGCTGGACCGCATGGGACACCCGCACAGCGACGCGCTCCACGTGGTCGAGCGCTTTCGCCGGGTGGATCACGACCATTTGGTGGATGACATCACCATCGAGGACCCCAAAGCCTACACCAAGCCCTGGACCGCGCATTTGCCGTTTGTGCTGAAGCCGAAGTGGACTCTGGCGGAACAGTTTTGCGAGGACGAGGAGAGTTTCCAAACCATCGACAAGGATGCGGCAGCACCGGCAAAGTAGTCGGCGCGGCCGATGAATCCGTTGGAAATGGGTTACGGTTTATTGGGGAGGAGTTTCGAAATGCGAAAGTATTTACCAGGAATTGCGTTGGGGTTCGTGCTTGTGATGAGTTTTTGGGCGGCGGCAATCGCGCAAACCAAACAGCCGGCCGCGGCGCCGCAGGCCTCGAGCACGGACTCGGCGCATGACTTGTCGGGGGTGTGGATGCTCGACCGCCCCCGGCCGCTCACCGTCGTGGAGCGGTTCTGGATGTATGAGCTCAGCGACGAAGAGCCTCCCATGACCGCCTGGGGCCAGGCGCAATATCAGGCCGCCAAATCCTCCTTCGGAACTCGTTCCTATCCCCTCGCGGAAACGAACGACCCTATTTACCATACCTGTACTCCCCCAGGTTACCCTCGTGTTATCATGCATCCCTTTCCGATGCAGGTCGTTCAAACGCCCGGCGAGGTGATCATGCTTTTCGAGTACGATTCCGTGCGCCATCAGATTTTTACAGACGGCCGCAAGCATGACGAAACTCTTGGCCCCTTGTGGATGGGCGATTCGATCGGGCATTGGGAGGGAGACACGCTGGTCGCCGACACTGTAAATTTCAACGACAAGACCTGGCTGGACCGCGTGGGCCACCCGCACAGCGAGGCATTGCACCTCGTCGAGCGCATCCGGCGGACCAACCACTTCCATTTAACGGACGACATCACCGTCGAGGACCCCAAGGCCTACACCAACCCCTGGACTGCGCACCTGGATTTTCTGTTGCGGCCGAAGTGGACCCTGGCGGAACTGTTCTGCGAGGACCAGGATACCTTCAACGAGATCGAAAACAACGAGACCAAGCCAGCGAAGTAGCGACTTTAGGATTGACAGGCCTGCAATCACAATGGGATATTTCCTACAGTCACTTTCCAAGCGATCAAGTTCCCGGCAATCGTGTGCCTGACTTGGCGCGCAATTTGCAGGAGGTTTGCAGAATGAAAAAATTGCTGCTCTGCCTAGCCATTCTATCTTCCGCTCTTTTTGCCTCGGTGCCGGTCCTGGCGCATCACGGAGAAACGAACTACGACACGGATAAGCTCGTGAGCGTCAAAGCGACCGTGACCAGCTTCCTTTTTATCAACCCGCACGTTCAAATCTTTCTGGACGCGAAAAACGACAAGGGTGAAATCGAAAAATGGACCTGTGAGGCCCGAAGCCCGGCCATGCTCGTCCGCAATGGCGACTGGGATAAGAACACGCTGAAAACCGGCGACGTCATCACCGCCGTTGGATTTAAATCCAAAAACGGCGCGAATATTTTGCGCCTGAAAAAAATCGTGCTCGCGGACGGCAAGGAATTGCCCGACCTTTAGGAGCGCGGAGCAGGCTCCCGGCCGGGGAAACCGGGGCGAGCGGGAAGATTTGATTTGCGAGGGTGTGGCATGAATTTAAAGCTGGGAACATCCATTGTCTTGATGGCGGCACTTCTTGCTGTTGGCGGCCCGCTATGGGCGCACCACGGTAATTCGGCCTACGACGAGGAACATTGGGTCACCATCTCGGGGACGGTGACGGAATTCGTGTGGGCCAATCCTCATTGCCAGATTTTTATGGACGTGAAGGACGATAAGGGCGCAGTCGTGAATTGGGCCATCGAAAGCCAAAGCCCTGGCATTTTGCGCCGAAATAGCTGGACCAGAACTTCCGTCAAGCCCGGCGACCAAATTGCCATCACCCTGGCTCCCGCAAAAAACGGAGCGCCTGTCGGCTTTTCCGGAAATAAATCGGGGAAAGTCGTGTTCTCCGACGGCCACATGTTGAAGATGGATATCCGGTAGTCGCCGTAGCACAGGCACTCTTGCCTGTGCGGTTTTTGCTGCGCAATTGCTCGATGCACAGTCAGCGATTCAGCTCGATTTTTCCGCAAACGGAAGGAGACGCGTGGTGCGAAGCCGTCCCAATCATCTGCTGACTTATTTGCTGGCATCCTTCGTGGCAGCGCTGGCCTTCTCGACTGGCGCGCGCGCCCAGGCCGCTCCGCAGCAAGCCGCCTCGAAATCCGCATCCTCACCCGCCCCGAAGCACGACCTTACCGGCGTCTGGCAATATCAGGGAGGCGGCGGCGCGGACAGCATGGTCCCCGACAAAGATATGCCTCCCATGACACCCTGGGCGAAGGCGAGGTTTGACACCGAGAAGCCCGGATACGGACCGAGAGGCGCTCCCGGCGGAAATGACCCCATCCTGCAATGCGATCCGATCGGCTTCCCGCGCGTCATGTTCATGCCCACGCCGAACGAGCTCGTTCAGTTGCACGACCGCGTGCTCCAGTTCTGGGAGCGCGAACACGAATGGCGCCCCATCTGGACCGATGGGCGCCCGCTGCCCACCGATCCTGACCCGACCTGGTTCGGCTACGCCATAGGCCATTGGGAGGCGGACGACACCTTCGTCGTCGAATCCGCTGGCTTCAACGATAAGACCTGGCTCGGTCCCACAGGTTTTCCCCACAGCGAAGAGATGCGAGTCACCGAGCGCTACCGCCGCGTCGACCACGACACCATCCTGTACAATATTACGGTGACCGATCCGAAGGCGTACTCCAAACCCATCGTCGCGCCGCAGAAAACCATGAAGCTCAAGCCGCACGAAGAGATCGAAGAGCTGCCCTGCGTATGGTCGCAAGAAAATGAATTTGCAAAGAGAATCAGGGAACCCGCCGCGAACAACCCCGCCAAATAATGAGAAGCAATCTCACGATTTCCAGACTTAGCAGAAGCGAGAGCATTTACAAGGGAACCTGCGACAATTCAACCCAATGTGCATCTTCCGGCGCTGAAAGCGCCGGTGGATGCTAGCCCAGGGCAACGCCCTGGGTTTCGGAATCGGTCGATTGCGGCGCGCCCTGAAGGGGCGCAGGAATCCTCCGCCCTTTCAGGGCGGCACATCAAATTTGGGCAAGTACCCGGGGCGTTGCCCCGGGCTGGCATCCCCCGCGCCGTTGGCGCGAAAACGTGGCTGCGTTTTCAATTGGAGAAAACTGCCGCAAATCGATTTATCAAAACTACCCGCGATTTTAGGATAGTCTGAGCCTATCGGTTTTGGTCTGCCTGTGAGCAGCGAGAGCAGCAGCCTGAAGCCTCTCCTAGTCGTCTCCGCAGGAAGGAGCCCGACGATTCCTATTGGAGCAAAATGCGCGCTGGCAACGCTAATTACCCTGTCGTTCGCTGTGCTCCCCGCCGCCGGTAAGCAGCAAGCGTCTCCGAAAGCCGCGCCGGCCCCCGCCCCGAAGCGCGACTTGTCCGGCGTGTGGCACTACGAAGGTACCGGCGCCTCGGAACCCATCGCCCCCGACAATCTGATTCCCCCGATGACGCCCTGGGCGCAGGCGAGGTACGACGCGGAACGCCCCGGCTACGGACCAAAACGCGCTCCAGGCGGCAATGACCCCATCCTGCAATGCGACCCGATGGGTTTCCCGCGCGTCATGTTCCTGTACACGTCGTTTGAGTTCGTTCAGGTTCCCGGCCGCGTGATCCAGTTCTTCGAGCGCGAACACGAGTATCGCTCGATCTGGACCGACGGCCGTTCTCTTCCGAAGGATGCCGATCCGACGTGGTACGGCTACGCGATTGGCCGTTGGGAGGGAGACGACACCTTCGTCGTCAAATCCGCCAGCTTCATTGATGAGACGTGGCTCGGTTCCTCGGGCTACCCGCACAGCGAAGACATGCGCGTCACCGAGCGCTACCACCGCATAGACCACGACACCATCCTCTACGACATTACGGTTACCGACCCAAAGGCCTACACCCAGCCCATCGTCGGCCCTCACAGAATTATGAAGTTGCGGCCAAAGGACGAATTGGTCGAGGAGATTTGCGTGCCCTCGGAGGAACAATCATTTGCCAACCGGATCGCAGCCCCTGCGGTGCCCAAGCCATCGAAGTAGACGGTCGGTCAAGGGAAGTCCCGTGTCACTCGATAATCGCAAGGCCTGGGGCACTCGGCCCTCTCTTACTCTGTGCCCTCTGTGCTCTCGGTGGTGAATTCCTTTTTTTTCCGTTCGAAAAATAGGCGAACCAATTCTGGCATCACGCGAGCCGGCCGGTCGAGGACTTCGGTAATCATGCGCCGCTGGTTGGGAGTGGCAACAAATTCGCTATCGACTTCCATATGTTCGCCCATGCTAGAACCCGTACAGGCGCGCTGGATTGTCGACTAGGATTTTTTTGCGCATGGCCGGTTCGGGCGCCCAGACTGGGAGCTGGTTGAGCAGGCGCCCATCGTCGATGGGGAACTCCGGCATCGGGTCACTCGGTTTGCCGCCGGGAAGCGCGGCGGCGGGATGCGGCCAGTCGGTGCCCCAGAGGACGCGATCGGGATTGGCTTCGATGAAGGCCTTGGCGTAGGGCGCGACGTCGGGATAGTCGGGGGCCTTGGTGGAGGCGCGATAGGCGCCGGAAATTTTCACGTAGGCGCTGCCGGAGCGAAGCAGTTCCAGGAGATCGGCGAAGCCAGGCTGCTGCAAGCCGAGATCGGCTTGCACGCCGCCGAAATGATCGAACACGGTCGGCACCGGAGAAGAGTGGACCAAATCTTTGATGTTCGAGATCACCGCCAGGTTCGTATACAGCTCGATCATCCATTTGTGATTCTTGAAGCGGTTCATCGCCGACTGATAGATGGGGCGGGCGGCGGCGGGATCGGTGGGGCCGGAAACGCCGGAAATGATTCGCGCGCCGCGGATGCCTGCGCGGTACATGGCGTCGAAGTCGCTGTCCGGAGTTTTATCGTCCACGACGGCGATGCCGCGGGCGGTCGCGCCGCGCGCCTTCATGCCAAAGAGCGTCGCGCCATTGTTGTTCGCGCCGTAGACACTGGGCGTGACGATCACCACGCGCTCGATGTGCAGCGCCCGGTGCAGCGCCGACATTTCCGCGGGCTGCAAGACGTCGGGCGTATACAAGTGCGCGGGCGAAAGAGGGAAATCTTTATGATCGCCGTAAAAATGAGTGTGGCAGTCGCAGGCGTGCGGCGGAATTTCAAAGTTCACTGCCGTGGACGGTTGGGAAGCTTTCGCGAAGCCGCCTTCCGTGCGCAGCAGCACCCCTGAGGCAATGGCACCCGTTACGAAATTGCGTCGCGTCAGCATCGTTTCCCCTCTGATGGACCACACGTTTCCGATACGGCTTTGAAGCCCGGAGGAGTATACGGCAATCTGCGAGATTCCGGCACGCGGACGGGCCTCCCTCAGACAAGTGCTACCGGTCGGCGGGTTTCCTGTTCCTTTGGGAAAAAGATCCGTTGCCGGCCAGGCGCGCCGGGATATAATTGATTTGCAGAAAGCCAATACCCCAAAGTGAAATTATCTTCGCGGTTCAGGAATCGCTCGAAGGCGGGTTCGAAGCGCGAGCATTAAGTCACTCGATTTACACGGAAGCGGAAACGCTCGAAGAACTCAAGAAGAAAGTACAGGATGCCGTACGCTGCCACTTTGATGAAAGGGACAGACCCAATCTTATCCGCCTCCATCTGGTGAAGGACGAGGTCATCCCTGCTTGAGACTGCCGCGTGGCCTCAGCGGCCACCATCTGGCGCAACTGCTTCGGCGTCATGGCTACGAAATCACCCGCCAAACCGGCAGCCACCTTCGCCTACCTTCCAGAATCAAGGGCGCGGAACATCACATCACCATCCCGGCTCATGAAGCACTGAAAGTGGGAACCCTCAGCGCCATTCTTGCCGATGTCGCGGCTTACTTGGAACTCAGCCGAACCGCGCTAAACGAAGGTCTCTTCTCCGAGTAAGGACGGATGGCCCGCCCTTCGGTATTCCGCAGAATCTTCTGCACTGCGGGATCCTGCACTACTCCCATACATCCGCTGTGAATTAAGGTTGTGAACTTGAGGTGCCCTGTCCTTGATGCCTTTTCAAGGGCGGGGCTTTGGTTCCGCCTTCTCTGTCCGAATGGGGATTCGCAGTTTCCGATGAAGGAACGAAAATCAAAAAACCCACCTGTCACGAGTCGTGACAGATGGGACACCCGCAAATTCAAAATTAAAGGCTGGGCCACCCGTCCTGTATTCGCCAAAATCAATATCGCATCTAGCCGATTCAACAGGCCTGTGCAATGCGCTCTAGTTCACAATCGGTCTCACCTAGGGACCGCACAGTATTGCTGCAGCGACGCTGCGATTAAAATGTTTCCGGGAGGATCCATGAGCAGCCATCCGGAAAAGCAGCCGTTGGAGGTTCGGATCGAAACACTTGAGAGGCAAAACCGACTATTTCGGCGCGGGGCGCTTACATGCCTGATCGCACTGGTGTCGGTAGGCTTGATGGGACAGACGAAGCGCCCGCGCAAAACGGCCACTACACCAGCACCGGCAGCTCCGGTGGTGCCCGACAAAATCGAGGCGGGAAGCTTTATCATGAAAGACAGCAACGGCAAAATCCGCGCAGAGCTATTAATGGCGGCCACGGGGCCCGTCTTCAAGCTGCTCGACGAGAGCGGGACCTCGCTGATCGCGCTTTCCTTGAATGACAGCAGCCCCCAAGGACCCATGATGCTTTTGTCGGATCCCCAGCATCATGCGGGATTCTCACTTAGCGTTTTGGAAGGCATGGGCTCCCAGCTATCGTTGGTGGGCGCACGCCCCGATATTCAGGCCCGCATGGAAGTGTCGCCGGAAGGAACGTCACTCGAAATGTCGGACGCCGACGGCTTCGCGACGAGCATCGGGAACGGAATGCAAGCCACGAAGGGTAAACAGCCAAAGAAAACGACCGCCGCATCCGTTACCCTCTACGGCAAGGACCGGAAGGTGCTCTGGTCAGCTCCTTAGCCCGCACTGCTACCGACAAAGGGGTGGGTCGGACTTTTACGGGCCGCCATATCAAACCGTTTGCTTTGCGGATTGTGGTTCGGACCCATTCCGGGGCGGAAGTCACATTCCGATAAGAGGTGCCAGCTCTCCGTTCCGCTCGCCCCGTCACGGCGCATCGCCGCTCTCAACGGAATAATCGCTCAGGAAGGGTGGAGGGAGCATTTTGCCGTCGCCATACACTACCCCTCACCCTAGTTGTCCGCTGCCAACGTGTCCCCTATACTCGGCGTCTAAGCCTTCGAGGCTTTCGAAACGATGCGCAACAGCGAAGCACAGAGGTATGCGCGGTGGTCGCTCGCGGCGGCGGGGCTGCTGGCCGTGGTTGTCGCCGGCGTGTACCTGCGTAATGTCTGGCTGGCGCGCCAGGCGGCGAAGAAGGCGCCGCCGGCCGTGCCGCCGACGGTCGAGCAACGTTCGAACGAATTTTCGTACTCCAAAGTCGATGGACAGAGGACGATTTATACCGTAAAGGCGTCGCGCACGACGGAGTTCAAGGAGGGCAGCCGGAACCTCCTCGAAGACGTCGACATCAGCGTGTACGGGAAAAAAGGGGAGCGCAACGACACGCTGCGCACCAAGGCGTGCGATTTTATTTCGAACACTGGGAAGATCAGTTGCGCCGGGGAAGTGCAAATCAGGCTGCAATCCGCCGGCGCCTCGCAGGCGAGCGCAAATGCCATCCAGGTCACGACGTCCGCTGTGGCGTTTGACCGGGATACCGGCGAGGCGCGCACGGACAAACCGGTCACGTTCCGCTGGCCGGCCGGAGAAGGGCGCGCCGAGGGCGTGAGCTACGATTCCAACAGTGGGACGCTGCGGCTGCTTCAAGGCGTTGCATTGAATCTTTCCACTTCGTCCGCCGCGCTTCCTGAAAAACCCGATGAAACGAACGAAAAAATCGTGCGCGTGTCGGGCGAAAGCATGTCCTTTCAACGCGTGGCGCGAATCGTGAGGGTGGATGGCGATGTCCATGCGCAGCAGGTGACGCACGAGCTGACCGCGCAGGAAATGTTGCTGGAGCTGGATGCCTATTTTCAAGCGCGGCGCTTTGTTGCCAGCGGCCATC
This sequence comes from uncultured Acidobacteriota bacterium, assembly GCA_963813185.1. Lineage (GTDB taxonomy): Bacteria > Acidobacteriota > Terriglobia > Acidiferrales > UBA7541 > Palsa-360. The sequence continues at coordinate 355,020 of CAWEYA010000008.1, read as the reverse complement.
CGCAATTGCACGATTTGAGTCCACAAGGGCCGCTTTTGCTGAGTGCCGACGAGATTGTCTCGCAGCTCAGAGCCGACGGGTCAATCGAATCCATCGTGGCGACGGGAAACGTGCACGGCACGCGCAACACTCCTGTCGGCGGAGATGGAATCGATGCCGGACGCGTTCAGGTGGACCTGGCCACGCGCGATAACGTGCCCCGCTTGCTGACGGCAAGCAACGGTGTCACGCTGACCTCCACGAGCGCCTCATTCAACGGGGGGACGCGCTACGTGGAAAGCGACGCCTTGGAAATCCACTTTTCCAGCAGCTCCCGCCCCGGGCAGGCATTGATGGAAAGCGTGAACACCCTCGCTCCGGCGCGCGTCGAATGGCAAAGCGTGGCCCTGGTGAAAGGTAATCCCGTTCCGCAGCTGACGCGAATGGCGGGCCAGCGGATGAGCCTGAAATTCGACGGGCAAAACACCTTGCAGGAACTGGCCAGCACCGGCGGCGTGGAAGTGACGCGCAAGCTTGGCGACGCGCCCGACCAGACCACGGTATCGCGCGAACTCATTGCGAAGTTTGACAAGGCGGGCGAATGGACAAACATCGACCAGACCGGGGACGTCCGTTTCCATGATGCCCAGCGCGCGGGGCAGGGAGACCGCGCGCGTCTGGATCGCGGCACTAACACGGTCACTCTGGATGGCTCCGTGATTTTTTCAGACGCCACGACGCGGACTACGGCGCAATCGTTGTCCTTCGCTCCAGGAACCAATACCTTGCGCGCCGACGGCCACGTGTTGACCACGGATATGCACCCCAACTCGGCGGCGGCCAGCATTTCCAATCTCGCGCAGGAGCCCGCGCACATTGCGGCGGAACACCTCGTCGCGGACACGGCGCGAGGGCATGCGGTTTACTCCGGCAAAGGAAGATTGTGGCAGGGGCAGTCGGTGATCGAGGGGAACACGATAGAATTGGACAGCCCAACGCATATTTTGTTGGTAAAAGGGCAGGTTCGCGGGGTATTTCCTCAGGCGGCGTGGAATCCGAAGCCGGGCGAGGCGCTGGGGCAATCTTCGAGCCAAACAGCAAAGCCGCCGACGAGAAAAGCACCCGGCCAGGCTGCGCATCCCATCACGCAATTGGGGCATGTTCGCGGTGGATTGCTGACGTATTGGGAGACGGAGTCGCGCGGCCGGATCGAGCAGGACGCGCGCGTTGACTCTGAGCAAGGCTCGATCCAAGCCAACCAGATTGATCTTTATTTTTCCGACAGTGGTGCCGCAAGCGGCACCAAACAATTGTCGCGGTCCGTAGCCAGCGGAGCTGTGACCGTGCGGCAGGAGGACCGGCGGGGAACCTCGGACCGGGCCGAATACACGGCCTCGGAAGGCAAGTTTGTTCTTTCGGAAGGTAAGCCAACTCTATATAGCTCAACTGGCGACAGCACCACGGGGCGTCAATTGACCTTCTATTTTGCTGATGATAGGATCGTTGTAGATTCGGCGGATGGTTCGAAAACAGTGACGCTGCACCAGGTCGAGAAATGATGTGGCATGCTCAAGCTCCAGGCCGTCGAGCTCAGTAAATCGTATCGAGGGCGAAAAGTAGTCGATGACCTCGACTTGGAGATCAGCCAGGGTGAAGTAGTAGGGCTTCTAGGGCCCAACGGCGCTGGGAAGACAACGACGTTCTACATTCTGGTAGGTTTGGCCCGGCCGGATTCCGGGCGCGTCCTGCTGAACGGGGACGACATTACCGACCTCCCCATGTACCTCCGGGCCCGCAGCGGAATCAGTTATTTGCCGCAAGAACCTTCGGTTTTCCGGCAGCTTACGGTCGAAGAAAACCTGATTGCGGTTCTGGAAACGCTGCCTCTGACATCGGAGCAACAGCGCGACCGGCTAGAGGAGTTATTGGCGCAAATGAAGCTGGAAACGGTTCGATCCAATGGAGCTTACACGCTTTCGGGCGGCGAGAGACGCCGGCTGGAGATCGCGCGGTCGTTGGTGCTCGAGCCTGCCTTTATTCTGCTGGACGAGCCCTTTTCGGGGATCGACCCTTTGACCGTGGTGGATATACAGAAAATCATCAGCGAGTTGAGCCGCGAGGGAATCGGCGTCCTGGTCACCGACCACCAGGTGCGCGAGACCCTGAGCGTAACCCATCGCGCCTACATCGTACAAAACGGCAAAGTTCTTGCAGCCGGGACTCCGGCCGAGCTTAGCGCGAATTCCGAAGTCCGCCGGGTTTATCTCGGTGATCATTTCCGTTTGAATTGATTGACGCCTATGAGCTGGCTCCAGCCAAAACTTCACCTTCGGGTCGCGCAAAAGCAGATCCTTACGCCTGGCCTGGTCCAGATGGTGAGCGTGCTGGCGCTGAACCGTCTCGAGCTTCGGGAAATGATCAATCAGGAGATGATCGAGAACCCGGTGCTGGAGGAATTGTCCGAAGAAAGCGTTACTCCCGAAGACTACAGCGACGAAACCTTCCTGAAAGCCGAAACCGAAAAAATTCCCGAAAAAGAAGCTCCCAATCCGTTTGAAGAATTCGATGTGGCCTCGTTTTTCAACCAGTATCTGGATAGCGGCGGCGGCAATCCGGAGCGCGGCGAACAGGAAGTCATCGAGCGGCCGTCCTTTGACAAGTTCCTATCCTCGGCGCAGGGGCTGACCGAGCATCTCGCCTGGCAGATGAGCGTGACGGTTTGCAATGATGTGGTGCGCGAGATCGCCGAAGCGATCATCGGGAATCTCGATGAAAACGGCTACCTCAGCGCGTCGCTCGAGGAGATTTCGCAAAACGGAAAGTACTCGATGGAGGACGTCGAGGAAGCGCTGGCGGTGGTGCAGGAATTTGACCCGCTGGGAGTGGCTTCGCGCAATTTGCGGGAGTGCCTGCTGACGCAACTGCGCACGCTGGACGGGCAAAACGCACTAGCCATGCAGATTGTGTCCGAATGTTTGCCGAAGCGTCCTCTGGCGGCGAGCGAGGCCGAGGAATTGAACCCGGAGACGCCGCTAGCGCGGCTTTTGCAGGCCAACCAGTTGAAAGAAATTGCGCGCGCCCTGAACCGCCCGGTGGAACTCGTTAAGCGCGCCGTGGATGTGATCAAGAAGCTCGACCCGCGCCCGGGGCTACGCTACAACAAGACGCAGCCGCGCCTGGTCGAGCCGGATGTGTATTTCCGCAAGGTGGACGATCAGTGGCAAGTGTTCATGAACGATGACGACGTGCCGCAACTGCGGCTTTCGCCCGTGTACCGCCGGCTTCTCGCTCGAGACGCGGCCGACCGTGAAGTCCGCAACTACGTCAAGGAACGCGTGACCGCCGCGATGCAGTTGATGAAAAGTATCGAGCAGCGCAAGCACACTATCCTGCGGGTCTGCCAGATCATCATTCAGCGGCAGTATGAATATCTGGACCACGGCGCCGACCATTTGAAGCCCATGATGATCAAGGAAGTGGCCGAGGAAGTGGGCGTGCATCCGTCCACGGTGAGCCGCGCGGTATCGAGCAAGTACGCGCACACGCCGCAGGGAGTCCTGGAGCTGCGGTCGTTCTTCTCGGAATCGGTCAACGGGCCGGAAGGCAGCAGCATGTCGCTGCAGACGCTGAAGCGCCTCGTGAAAAAAATGATCGACGAGGAAGACACGGCCCACCCGCTCACCGACGACTTGATCGCCAAAAAACTGGACGATGCCGGAATCCACGTCACCCGGCGCACCGTCGCGAAGTACCGCGAAGACCTCCGCATTCCCAGCACACACCAGCGCCGGGTCAAGGCGTAGGCCGGCCCGCGTGAAGCGGCGAAGCGCGCGCGACGCCCGGCAACTGGTGGTACTCACCGGCCTCAGCGGCTCGGGCAAGAGCACCGTTCTGAAAACCTTCGAGGATCTGGGCTTTTACTGCGTTGATAATCTTCCCGTCACACTGATTCCCACGTTCAGCGAGTTGCACATGCAGGCCGGCGGAGAAATCCAGCGCGCGGCGCTGCTGGTGGATGCGCGCGAGGGCGGACAGCTTGAACAATTGCCCGCTCTGCTGCGGCAATTGCGCGATGAAAATCCGGCGACGCTGGTGTTCATCGAAGCGAGTGAGGACGCGTTGCTCCGCCGGTTCAGCGAGACGCGGCGGCCGCATCCTCTGGGGCACGACCGCCCGGTGCTGGAGGGCCTGCGCCGCGAGCGGGTATTGATGGAGCCGATCCGGAAGTTGGCGGACGTGGTCATCGACACGACCAAATTCAATGTGCACGAATTGCGGCAGTTCATCATCCGCCGCTTCCAGAAAACCGACCGTCGGCCGATGATGGTTTCGCTGGTGAGCTTCGGATACAGGCACGGGCTTCCGGCCGACGCCGACCTGGTGTTTGACGTGCGCTTTCTGCCCAATCCGCACTTTATTCCGAAGCTGCGCAAGTATTCGGGGCGCGATCCGCGCGTCGCGCGGTACATACGGTCATTTCCTCAAACCGGGGAATTTTTGCGGCGCGTCGAAGGCTTGCTGACGTATTTGATCCCGCACTATATCCGAGAAGGGAAAAGCTATTTGACAATTGCGTTTGGCTGCACGGGCGGGCGTCATCGCTCGGTGACGCTTGCGGAAGCGGTGCGCAAGACACTGCACAAAAAGGGATATGCTTCCAAAGTTGTGCACCGCGACTTGGCCAAGTAGGGAGGGGCTTTTAGGGGGCCGGGACTTCAGTCCCGCCAAAAAATGTTGACAACTGAAGGGCATTGCAGGTTGCGGAAAAATTCCAAAAGTGTCATTCCGAGGGCGCGGTTTGCGCAAGGAATCTGCTTTTTTCTTGGGATTGGCGAAAAAGCAGATCCCTCGCTTCGCTCGGGATGACATTAGACTACTTTTTTCCGCAGCCTCTTTAGCCGCTGACGCTTCAGCGGCTAAAGCCGACAATCAGGAGCAACGTCTATGGCCGAGCTGAAGCTCGGCCCACCTAGATGCCAAGACGCTCAAATGATCAGAGCGTGCAATGGAGTGGCGGCTTGACAAACGAGCGGGCGATTCGTAGCGTTACAAAGCCCGCGGCATTCGTGCAGATCACAGGGGATCAGTAATTTCTTTGACGAAGCGAGAAGAACTCGGCCGGTTACTGCGTTACGTCTGGCCGTACAAGATACGGCTCGCCGTGGGGGTCGTGTGCCTCTCCGTAGTGGGGCTGGCCGAAGGGTTGATCGCGCTCATGATCGCTCCTATCTTTGACCGCGTGCTCAATCCTCAAGCTCCCGATTCCAGACTCCTCTTGATCAAGAATCCGCTTACACGCGAATCGATTTATTTGAACTCCTTCCTCCCCTCCCAGATTCATAGTGTGGGAACACTTTTCTCCATCGCCATCCTGTTATTGTTTATCGGCAAAGGCGTCGCGGAATTTCTTGGCAATTTACTGGTGCAAAACGCGGGGATCGCGGGTGTGACGGACCTCAGGAATCAGGTGTACGCAAAAGTGATCCGGCAGCCGATCGGCTTCTTCCAGGACAATCCGACCGGGCGCTTGTTATCCACGGTCATCAACGACGTGGAGCGCGTGCGGAGCACGATTTCGGAGTATATGGCCCTTGGTTTCCGGCACATCTTCACGCTGTTTTTTTTGCTCGCCGTGTTGCTGGCCACCAGTTGGAAAATGACGCTCGGCTCGACGGTTCTTCTGCCGATGGTAGTTTGGCCGGTCAGGACGCTGGGCAAACGCATTCGCCGCTCCACGGAGAAAATTCAGGCGGGCATTGGCGAGCTGTCGCAGATTCTGGAAGAGACGGTCAGCGGGAACCGGGTGGTGAAGGCGTTCGGGATGGAGGATTTTGAGATTGGCAAGTTCCGCGCCTCGGCTTGGCGATTGTTGCGAGAGAACATGCGCTGGATCCGCGCGACGGTGGCCACTTCCCCCCTGATGGATCTGTTGGGCGCCGTGGTGATCGTGCTGGTGCTGATGTACGCTCGCGTGCAGATCAAGTTGGGCGTAATGACCGCGGGAATTTTCGTCACGTTTGTCTACGCGTTGTTCAAGTCTTATGAACCCGTGAAGGGATTGGGCGCGGTTTACCAGCAATTCGAGCTGGCATTCGGAGCGACGGCGAAAGTTTTCGAGTACATTGCCAGCCCGGGTGAGCCGGGCGCGGAAGCGGGGCTTCCCGCGCTGCCTCCCTTTTCACGAAGCGTGGAATACGATCGAGTGAGCTTCGGCTACGACCCGGAACTGCCCATCCTGCACAATATTTCGCTGGAGGCGCGCGCCGGCGAAGTCATCGCCATCGTCGGATCGAGCGGAGCGGGCAAAACCACGCTGGTGAATCTCTTGCCGCGATTTTACCCTGTGACCTCCGGCTCCCTGCGCATTGATGGTGTGGACGTGCGCGAAGTCACGCTGCGGTCCTTGCGGGAACAGATGGCCATCGTCACGCAGGAGACCATTCTGTTTAACGACACGGTCTGGAACAATATCTGCTATGGGCGGCCGGGCCTGCCGAAAGATCGTGTGGAAGCCGCGGCCAAAGCGGCGCTGGCGCACGACTTCATCCTGGAATTGCCGCAAAGCTACGAGACCATGCTCGGTGACCGCGGGCAGCGCCTCAGCGGCGGGCAGCGGCAGCGCATCGCCATCGCCCGGGCGATCCTCAAGGATTCACCCATCCTGATTCTGGATGAGGCCACCTCCGAGCTGGACTACGAGTCGGAAATGCTGGTACAGCGCGCGCTTTCCAACCTGATGATGGACCGCACCGCATTCGTCATTGCGCACCGCCTTTCGACGATCCGGCGCGCGGACAAAATTATCGTCATCGAGGACGGCACGATCGCGGAAACGGGCACGCACCAGGAACTCCTCGCGCGGGGCGGAATCTACGCGCGCCTTTATGAAATGCAATTCGCGGACGTGGAAGATGCGGCGACTCCCACGCCAAAGGCCGATCGATGAAAGCCACTGCGGCGCCTATTGGAATTTATTCGATGACCGGCTTCGCGCAGGCCCGCGTAGAGCGCGACGGAAGCTCCGTGCGGATCAACCTGCGAAGCGTGAACCACAGGTTCCTGGACCTGCATCTTCGGATGCCGGACGGATTTGAAGTGTTCGAACCGCGAATCCGGGCGGCCATTCGAAACCGGTTGCGGCGCGGCCATGTGGACGTGAACATTTACTACGAGCCGGGCGGGACCGGCGCGATCGAAGTCAATCAGGAGCTGGTCGAATCCTACATGAAAGCCGTGGAGCGGTTACGCAAGCAGTTCCGCGTAAAAACCGCGCCGGACCTGGTCGGGCTCTTCCGGCTGCCGGGCGTGGTTGCTGCGCCGGGCGCCGCCGGCGAACTGCAGAGCGAGGAAAAGCAAGAGCATCTGGGCGAGCAGTTGGATGTCTGCCTGGAGCAGGCGCTGAAAAAGCTGGAGGTCATGCGGCGGTCCGAAGGGCAGGCGCTAACGATGGAGATGCAGGGAATCCTGGGGCAGATCGCGGAGAGGACGGCGGAAATCGAGACGCTTTCCGAGCGTGTGCGTCCCGCCATCGCGCGCCGCCTGGCGGAGCGCCTGGAAGAGCTTCTGAAAGGCGTGCAGATCGATCCCATTCGCCTCGCGCAAGAGGCCGCGCTCTTGGCCGAACGCAGCGACGTCAGCGAGGAACTGGCCCGGCTTCGCAGCCACGTCGAACAGTTCGGAAAATTGCTGGCCGGCGCGGGCGAGGCGGGAAAGAAACTCGATTTTCTTTTGCAGGAGATGCAGCGGGAAGCGAACACGCTGCTGTCCAAGACGCCGGGGGTGGAGTCGGAGGGCCTGGCGATCACGGGCCTGGCGCTGGAAGTGAAATCCGATATTGAGAAGCTGCGGGAACAGGCGCAGAACGTCGAATGACGCTGGCACAGGCACAGCAGCCACTGGTATTCATCGTTTCCGGACCTTCGGGGTCGGGAAAATCCACGCTGGTGCAAAAAATGCTGGAAGTGCCGGGCACGATGTTTTCTGTTTCCTGCACCACGCGGCCTCCCCGCGCCACGGAAAGCGCCGGAAAATGGTATGATTTTATTTCCGAAGAGGAATTCGATCGCAGGGTTCGCGCCGGTGAGTTTCTCGAACACGCCCGCGTTTTCGGAAAGCACCAGTACGGCACGCCGCGCCGGTGGCTTGACGAGGCGCGGTGCAAGGGGCTGGACCTGGTCCTCGAAATTGACGTGCAGGGCGCCGAGCAGGTAAAGCAAGAACTGCCTTATGCGGTGGCCATCTTCATTCTTCCGCCCGCCAAGGAGGACCTGGAACGGCGGTTAAGGGCGCGAGGGCAGGACACGGAAGAGGCGATCGGACGCAGGCTGGAACGGGCGCGGCAGGAAATTCAGCGGTACACAGAGTATGATTTTCTGGTGGTTAACGACGATGTGGAGCGCGCCGGCCGCGAAATTCAGGCGATCACGGTGGCCGCGCGGTGTCTACGCAGTTGCTTGAGCGAGCGCGCACGCAAAATACTGGAATCTTTTGGAGGATAACGATCTCATGACGGCCGAGAGTCAGGCACCGGATAGCAAATTTGCATTTGTAGTGGTGGCGGCGCGACGCGCAAGGCAGTTGATGATGGGAGCGTCGCCACTGGTGGCCAATCCGCGCTCGCACAAGTCCACCCGCGTGGCGATTGAAGAGCTGACCGCGGGTGTGCTCGAATATCAGTTGCCTGAAATCCCGGGCGATTTGCTGGACAAGGATGGGAGGCGGCGCAAGGAGTAGCGCCGCAAACTTTTTATGCGCGTGGCACTCGGAGTTTCCGGGGGAGTGGCCGCCTACAAGGCGGCGGAACTGGTGCGCAAGCTCCAGCAGGAAGCCATCGAAGTGCAAGTGGTGATGACCAAAAGCGCGCAGGAATTCATCACGCCTCTCACGTTTGCCGCGCTCACCGGGCAAAAAGTAATCACCGAAATGTTTGGCGAGGAATCCGCCGGCGCGAATGTGGAAAGCGCGATCGAACATATCGCAGTGGCCCAGCGGATCGACCTGCTGGTGGTGGCTCCGGCGACGGCGAACGTGATCGCGAAAATGGCTCGCGGCGTCTCGGACGATTTTCTGACCACGCTGTATTTGGCGACGACCGCGCCGGTGGTGGTTGCCCCCGCCATGAACGTCAACATGTGGGAACACGCGGCGACGCAGGAAAATGTCGAGACGCTGCGGGCGCGCGGCGTTCACGTCGTGGCGCCTGAGGAAGGTTATCTTGCTTGTGGAATGACCGGCGCGGGACGCTTGGCCAGCGTCGAAGCCATTGCCGCTGCCGTGCGGGCACGCCTGGGAATCGCTCATGACTTGCAGGAAGAAACGATCATCGTAACGGCCGGGCCCACATGCGAGGATTTGGACCCGGTGCGATTTTTGACCAATCGTTCCTCCGGCAAGATGGGTTATGCGCTGGCGCAAGCCGCGGCCCGGCGCGGCGCAAGCGTGATCTTGATCAGCGGGCCGACGCGGCTCGATCCGCCCCAGGGCGTCCAATTTGTTTCCGTGCGCACGACCGAGCAGATGCACCGCGCGGTGCTCGAGCATTTTCCGCGCGGGACCGCGCTGATCATGGCGGCGGCGGTGGCGGATTACCGGCCCGTGGCGCCGCAGACCAAGAAGTTGAAGCGGGTGAATGGGCGCCTCAATTTAGAATTGGAATCCACGCTGGACATTCTCGCTGACGTTGCATTGGGCAAAGGCGATCGCTTGCTCATCGGCTTCGCCGCGGAGACAGAGAACGTGTCGGCGCATGCGCGAGCCAAATTGGAATCCAAGCAAGCCGATCTGATCGTCGCCAATGACGTGACGGCCGAGGGCGCGGGATTCGATCACGACACGAACGTCATCACCCTGTATTTCCGCGACGGAAGCGAGAAGGCTTACCCGCGCATGCCCAAGATTGACGCGGCGCAGCGCATCCTCGATCAATTGCGCGCCTTGCGGCAAACGATGGGGCAAGCGGCCGCAACGCAGCGCGCGCGCTGACCCGCCGATGGATTCCTCCCCCACGCAAACACCACGCGAAAAACTGGAAGCCTGGTTGCGCTACTACGACGATTTGAATCTCGGTGCTTTTTACACCGACCGGAGAACCATGGGAAAACGCGTGATCAAACGAGCGGCGGAAAACGCGCCTGCGGCGGTGCCTTTCGTGCGGACGCCGATCGCCGGCGCTACGCCGCCGAAGATCGCGCCGCTTGTTTCCGTGCTTCCGGTGATGAATGCGCCGTCGCTGTTTGAGGCTATCGACCGCGTTGAGAACGATACGCTGGAACGGATCCGCGAAGACCTTGGAGACTGCACGCGCTGCCGCCTGCATGAGCAGCGGAACAAGATTGTGTTCGGCGCGGGAAATCCGCGCGCGGAACTCGTGTTTGTGGGGGAAGGACCCGGCCACGATGAAGACATGCAAGGACTGCCGTTCGTGGGCCGCGCCGGGAAACTCCTGACGCAGATGATCGAGGCCATGGGCCTCACGCGCGAACAGGTTTATATTTGCAACGTGGTGAAATGCCGCCCGCCGGAAAACCGCAAGCCCGAGGACGACGAGGTTGCGACTTGCTCGCCCTATTTGTTTCGGCAACTGGATGTGATCGCGCCGAAGGCCATTGTTTGTCTCGGCTTGACCGCCGCGCAGGCGCTCTTGAAAACCAAAGACTCGATTTCGCGATTTCGGGGCGAATGGTTCGATTATCGAGGCACGAAGTTGCTGGCCACGTATCACCCGGCCTATTTGCTGCGCAACCCGAATGCGAAAGGTGAAGTCTGGAAGGATTTGCAAAAAGTGATGGCGCATCTCGGCTTGCAGCCAAAGAGAGCTTCACGCTGACTGTATTTTGTGGCGCCGGCGTCCCGCCGGCGATTTTTCACATCGCCACACAGGACGGAAAACGCCGGCGAGACGCCGGCGCCACGAAATTCACCCGCCCCCGGCAGGCCGGCCCCGCAATGCTCACTTGAGTTTCTGCTGCTACACTACTTCTCCGACATGTCTTCCGCTTATTGCGAAGTCGCGTTGCCGGTTCCACTGCGTTCGTTGTTCACGTATGAGATTCCCGAGCGTCTCGCCGGATCGGTATGCTCGGGCAGCCGCGTGCTTGTGCCGTTTCGCAATCGCGCCATGACGGGAGTAGTCGTGGAAGTGTCTGCCCGGCGGCCAGATCCCGCGCGCGTAAAAAATATCAGGGAAATTGTCGAGGCGCTCGATGCGATTCCGGCGCTGCCGCCGAAGCTCGTGGAGCTGGGGCGTTGGGTGGGCGGCTACTATGTAGCGCCGCTCGGCGAAGTTTTCCGGGCGATGCTGCCGCCGCAGATCGATCTGCGGCACGAGCGCGAATATCTGATGACAGAGGCCGGGCGCGCGCGCCGCGCCGAGCTGGACGCGGCAGGGAACCGCAGCGAATCCGAAGTCGCGGAAATGGCGCTGCTTTCGCTGATGGAGATCGAGGGCCGGCCGGTGCGCGCGGACCGCTTGCGCAAGCTGCCCGGCGGTGAAGCCGCGGCGGAGCGGTTGCAGCGCCGCAAGCAGCTCGAAGCGCGCGAAGTCGCGGTGCGGCGCCAAGCGCGCGTGCAGAGAATTGTCGCGTGGAACGCCGCTCATTCCGGGCAATTGCCGGCGAACGATGCCGGCGCCTCTCTGCCCGAAAAAGAAGCGCGCGTCTTTCACGTTCTGGCGGAGGAACGCGGCCCGTTGCCGCTGCCTCAACTTTCCAAACTTGCCCGGGTTTCGCGGACGTTCGTCGAACGGATGATCCGGCAGGAAAAACTGAAATGCTGGGAAGAGCCGCTCGCCATCGAAGAAGATTTGTTCGACGCGGATTACACGCCACCATCGAATATTCTGAATGAAGATCAGGAGCGGGAGTTGGGAGTGATTCGCGGCTGGCTCGGCTCAGGCGTTTTTACCGCGGGACTCCTCTATGGCGTTACGGGCAGCGGGAAAACGGAAGTGTATCTCGGCGCCGTCGAAGCGGCGCTCGCGCAGAATAAGAGCGCGCTGATACTGGTTCCGGAGATCGCGCTGACGTTGTGGTGCGGCAGATTATTCCGGGCGCGGTTCGGCGCGGGGGTCGCGGTGCTGCACAGCGCGCTGCCGGAAGTGGAACGCGCGCGCGAATGGTGGCGCGTGCGGCGCGGCGAGGCGCGCGTCGTAGTGGGAACACGCTCGGCCATTTTCGCGCCGGTAGAAAATCTGGGATTGATTGTGGTCGATGAGGAGCAGGAGGCGAGCTACAAGCAGGAAGAAACGCCGCGCTATCACGGCCGGGACGTGGCTGTAGTGCGCGCGAAACTCGAAGGGGCGGTCGCGCTGCTCGGTTCAGCGACGCCTTCGCTGGAAAGTTTTCAGAATGCGCGGTCGGGGAAATACCATCTTCTTCAGCTGGATTCGCGCGTGGAGAACCGGCCGCTTGCGCCGGTGGAAATCGTCGACCTGCGCGAGGATTTCAAGACCACGCATCACGCCGGGCCAATTTCCTCGAAACTCGGCGAAGCCATCGCCGCGCGGCTTGCGCAGGGTACCCAATCGCTCATCCTCATCAATCGCCGCGGGTATTCCTGGTTCGTGATTTGCCGGTCCTGCGGCGCGAGCGTGCAGTGCGAGAATTGCAGTATTTCGCTGACCTATCACAAGCAGCGCGAACGGCTGGAATGCCATTACTGCGGGTTCTCGCGGCGTGTACCGGAGAGCTGCCCGAAGTGCAATTCCGAGCACGTTTATTTTTTCGGCGCGGGCGCGGAACAGCTCGAAGAAAAATTGCGCGAGAAATTTCCCGGCGCCAGGGTGGCGCGGCTGGACCGCGACTCCGTGCGCACCAAACGCGCGTACCAGCAGGTGCTGGGCGACTTCGCGACGGGGAAAATCGACATACTCGTGGGCACGCAGATGGTCGCGAAGGGACACGATTTTCAGCGGGTCACGCTCGTCGGCGTAGTTTCCGCCGATACGCAACTGAGCCTGCCGGATTTTCGCGCCGCCGAGCGCACGTTTCAATTGCTGACGCAAGTCGCGGGCCGCGCCGGACGCGGCGACTTGCCGGGGGAAGTGCTCGTCGAAACGTACTATCCGGAGCATTACGCAATTCAACTGGCCGCGCGGCAGGACTATCTCACTTTTTTTGAAAAGGAGGTGCAATTCCGGCGTCTGTTGCACTATCCGCCGTTCACGGCGCTGGCCAGCATACTAGTGCGCGACACGAAAATCGAGAACGCCATCCGCTGGTCGCGCCAGCTCTCCGCGTTTCTCGCGCCTCAGGAATCGCGCGGTGTGAAAGTGTTGGGTCCGGCCGCGGCGCCGCTCGCGCGGCTAAAGCGCGAGTATCGTTTCCAATTTTTGCTGAAGGCGACCAAGCGCGCGCAGCTCACGCGCGCCGTCACGGAATTGCTGGCGTTCAACGAAGAGAAGGGAATTCCGCGGAAGGCTGTCCTGGTGGACGTGGATCCGCTAAGTTTGTTTTAGCGGACTGGTGACGATTTAATCGCCGAGAAAACCCCGCCTCTGAAGAGGCGGGCTACAACAATCGGCCTGCTGTAGCCCGGGTCTTCTTCCAACTTTGGGAGAATCGAACAGGACAATCCTGTCGCATGTTAGTTGGCGCGGATCATGATCGGCATGGGCATGAAACACAAAATGAACATGAGGACGGCGAAGGCAGCCCAGAGGAGCCTCGTGCGATCGAGCTTTTCCCAGCGATTGAGGAGCGGCGGGTGGCGGAAGCCGATGGCCAGGAGCAAGATGGACCACATGTACCATCCGACCCAGAAAAACTTGCCGAGAGGAATCAAGAGCAATGCGACTGCAATCGTAATTTTTTTATGGTACTTGCCGGCCACCGAGTAGAGGATGTGGCCGCCGTCGAGCTGCCCGGCGGGAAGCAGGTTCAGCGCCGTCGCGAACAAGCCGACCCATGCCGCTTGTCCGACTGGATGCAGGAGCAGGTTTCGCAAACTTACGCCGGGCCGCAGAGCGGCAACAAGGAAGCGCATCACCAGCGGGTGCCCAAATACCGTCGGAGTACTGGCTTCCGAAAACGGCACCACTCGTGAATAGAAAATTGCAATCGCCAAAGCCGGAACCGCGAAGAGGAATCCTACAACCGGCCCGGCGAGACCCACATCGAAGAGTGCTTTCCGATTGTAGATCGGAGAACGGATGCGGATGAAAGCGCCAAGTGTGCCGATCAGCGTGGGCGCCGGAATGAAATAGGGGTAGCTTGCCGAAATCCCATAATAGCGGCACGCAAAGAAATGTCCCAATTCGTGCGCCAGCAGAATTCCGATCAGCGTGAAAGCAAAAGGGACACCAGCCAGCAAGAGTTGCGGGTGGGCCAGCAAGGCCGTAAAGTTGGAAAAGAGATCGTTAATATTGGGTGTCCGCCCGGAGGCATAGGAAGAAGCGAATTGCGTTCCCACCGCCAGCGTGGAAATCAAGGTCAGCACGAAGAGCAAAATGGCGATTGCCAGCGATCTGCGCTGCCTGCGGGCTTCCAGATTTTCCCAGTACGGGTTGGGAGGCAGGTCCCAGGCGGACACTACCGGAGTAAGGGTTTCCGCGGGGGTGGATTCGAAATCGCTCGGGTCAGCCATAAATTATTGGATGCATGAGCCCGGGTAGCAGGCCAAGTTGATTTTGCCGATTCGCCCGCGCAAGTTGCGCATCCTGCGCGCACCATAACCGTTCTACCCACTCTAGAGAAAAATTCGCAGTTCTACGCCGGAATTCTTAACAGCCTGGACATTGTGCCGCTGAGAATCGCTTCGCGATCACTGTCGCTCAGTCCGGGCGTGTTCAGGACGTGATCGACCGGGTGAACCTCCCACGCGAATGGGTAATCGCTGCCGAGACCTAGCTGGCTTGCTCCAACGACGGAAATTAGATGCCGCAGCCCCTCGGGAGTGAAAACCATGGCGTCGAAGTAGAGCTGCTTCAAGTATTCGCTCGGACGTTTTTGCAGGGTCTTTGAGCACCGCGTAGGAAGAGTCAGGCAGCCCTGATCCATTCGGCCGCTGTAGGATGGCAAATAGCCCCCTCCATGAGCGGCGCAGATCTTCAAGTTGGGAAACCGGTCCAGCGTGCCTTCAAAAATCAAGTGCGAGAGGAAAATGGTGGTCTCCAGCGGATTGCCAATGACATTTTCCAGGAAGCCGTTTCCTTGCA
Organism: uncultured Acidobacteriota bacterium; assembly: GCA_963813185.1. Lineage (GTDB taxonomy): Bacteria > Acidobacteriota > Terriglobia > Acidiferrales > UBA7541 > Palsa-360. The sequence goes on along the minus strand of CAWEYA010000008.1, from coordinate 339,890 downwards.
CACGGGAGACGACTCCGGTGGCCACCGCGCTGTCCTGGGGGTGCATGAAGATCAGCGCCTGCAGTTCCTCTGCCTTCGCCCAGAACGGATCGAATTTGGGAGAAGACAGTTCCTGACCTTCAACAGTTCCTCCAATCGCCGCACCGCGCATTCCCAGGTGCTTGATCGCGTCTTCCATCTGTTGGGCCGCGAGTTCCGGAAACTGCAGCGCCACGGAGGCGAGCGCCACGAATCGGTCCGGGTGAACCGCGCACAACTCGGCCAGCTTTTGATTCTGCACGTCGATTAATCGGCGGGCCAAATCACGATTGGCGGAGTACCAGAAAGCGTTGATGCTGACCACTTGGATGTCAATTCCCATTTCGTCCATGGTCTGCAAACGTTCGGAGCCCAGGGAATGCGGATTCGTGCCGGGGCGCGTCGGTCCCCCCGCCGCGAGTTTCTCCAGCGCCGTGCCCTTTAAGACGTCTGCGGCTTCGGGCAAGGCGATATGGCTGTGCACATCCACCGTTTTGACGCGGCGCTGGCCGATGCGGATTTCCCGCCTCATGACGGCGCCCTCCTGCCGCGTCGGCGCCTGCGCCGGCAAACCACGCGCACCGCTTCCCAGGAAAAACATTCCGGCGGAGACTCCCGCTGCGTCCTTCAGGAATTGCCTGCGATTGCGCATTGTATTTCTCCTGTTCAAAACGGCTGAGGAAACTGAGCAGGTTGAAACGGATGATCCAAGCCATAATTTTCGTATTTCAATTTTCGACCGAGCGATAACATAAGCCGGGGAACATGGGATTGCAAGGTCCGGCGCAGATTTTGGATTGCAGAATCTCCCGGTCCCGGACTGAGGATGTATTTCATCACGCGCACGTGCGAGCGGAAGAATGACGGCGCCGATCCAAAGGTTCGACGAAAAAACTCAACGGCGAGTCGCGGGTTCAGAGCGTTTGCAGTTCCTTGCCGGGCTTGAAGCGCACCGCTTTGCCGGGCGGGATGCTGACTTCCTGGCCGGTGCGCGGATTGCGGCCGATGCCGGTCTTGCGCGGGCGCACGTTGAAGACACCGAAGCGGCGCAACTCAATGCGCTCGCCCTTGCCGAGAGCGTTTTTCATGGCTTCAAAGACGGTTTCCACGGCCTGTTCCGCCTTGGTCCGGCTCACGCCGGTCTTGTTTACCACTGCGTTCACAATGTCCAGCTTGATCACACCAGCCTCCTGCTATTCAACGGCAAGCTATGCTAGACATGCAGTTGCGGGTTGTCAAGCCGGACGCGCTCGGTTAAGATGCGCGTCTTTGCAACGTTGCTTTCGCGGGCTCCACGTAGAGTCCGCACCCCTGCGCAGGAGGCCTGGATGTCGGTAAAGCCGGATCGTTGGATTCGCAAGATGGCGCTGGAACACAGGATGATCGAGCCGTTTGAGGACCGCCAGGTCCGCGATGGGGTCATCAGTTATGGAGTGTCCAGCTACGGCTACGACATCCGCGTGGCCGACGAATTTCGTATTTTTACGAATGTGAATTCCACCATCGTAGACCCCAAGCATTTTGATCCGCGATCACTCGTCGAGTTCAAAGGGGCTGTTTGCCTCATCCCGCCGAACTCGTTCGCCCTGGGGCGGTCGGTGGAATATTTCCGCATCCCGCGCAACGTCCTGACCATCTGCCTGGGGAAATCGACGTACGCGCGCTGCGGGATTATCGTGAACGTGACGCCCTTCGAGCCGGAATGGGAGGGTTTCGTCACGCTCGAAATCAGCAATACCACTCCGCTGCCCGCAAAAATCTACGCCAATGAAGGCCTGTGCCAGGTTCTTTTCTTCGAGTCCGACGAGGATTGCGAAATTTCCTACAAAGATAAAAAGGGGAAGTACCAGGCGCAGCAGGGCATCGTGCTTCCTCGGCTGTGATCGCATTTTTCCTGCGAACAACATTTTCCTGAATGGCGCTGGGGAAAACGCCAATCGGGAGATTGGCGTTCCCGGGGGTCAAGCTTTGGCAGGCTCGACGTTGCCGGTTTCGTCTTTGGCGAGGCTCAAGGGGAAGCCGCGGCTGCGCCAGCCTTCGTAGCCTTCCGAGAGCGGGCGGATTTGCGTGATCCCTTTGCTGCGCAGCAGGAGGGCGAGGCGGGCGGCGGTCGCTTCATTGGGGCAGGCGCAAAACAGAACAATTTCCCTGTCTCGGGGAATGACTGCGAAGGCTTCCTCGAGCTCGGCGGCATCGATGTGAAGTGCGCCGGGAATTGTTTCCGGGTTTGCGTCGAAGTCGAGCGAGTGGCGCAGGTCGACCACCAGGATGTCCTCGCCCGCGTCTATTTTTCCTTTCAGCTCTTCGGGAGTGATCCGCGCAATCTTCAGTTTGCGCAGGAACTTTTGGCGATTGTAGAATTTCCAGAGAATGTAGCCCGCGAATGCGGCCAGCAGCAGGACCAGCAACCATTCCCCGAGGTAGGCAGCCCTGGCAGCGACGCGCTCGAGTTCGCTGCTGAACGCGTACCCGGTGATCGCAAAAGCGCTCACCCAGGCGAGCGTCCCGATGGTGTCGAATAGCAGGAATCGCCGCCATCCCATCTTGATGATTCCCGCCAGGGGCGCGGCCATTGCGTTCAAGCCAGGAATAAATTTGGCGCCCAGCAGCACGCGCGGTCCGTTGCGCGCAAAGCTTACCTGCGTTCTCCGGACGCAGGAGTCGGGTTCGAGCGAAATCCGGCAAATCAATTGAAGGACGCGCACGCCCTTCTGCCGCCCGATCTCGTACCACATCGAATCGCTGGCCACCGCACCGAACACCGCGAATGCGACGGCCAGCCCCAGATTCATCCGGTGCATTCCCGAAAGCGCGCCCGCGGCCAGAAGCAGAGGCGCTGAAGGAACCGGAAGGCCCGCCTGTTCGACAAAGACCCACGCGAACACCAGCATGTACCCGTGCCGGACGACGAATTGGAGAGTCTCAGTCATTTTATCTCTGTGGCGCCGGCGATCGGAGCCTGGCGTACCCACTTGCCTTTGAACTTGAGCTTATATCTTTGAACAAATTTGGCCGGATGGGAAGTCCCACCCGGCCAAAGCGTCGGTCGCCGCAACATCGGGCGTTGCGTCCTTCGAAGGCTCAGGCTGCGGGGGCCACTTGGATCAACTCCGCATCTATCGTGATCTTGACTTCATCGCCGACCACCACTCCGCCCGCCTCGGTCAGGGCATTCCAAACGAGCCCGAAGTCTTTGCGATTGACCTTCGCCGAAGCCGTAACGCCGGCGCGGATATTGCCCCAGGGATCCTTCACGGAAGGTGTGGGACCCTCAACATCGAAAGTGACTTGCTTGGTGACCCCACGGATTGTCAGATCGCCGGTCACCTTGAAAGTCTCTGCTTCAAATGGCTCGACTCGCTTGGACTGGAACGTCAGGGTCGGGTAGTTGGCCACATCAAAAAAGTCGGGGCTGCGGAGATGTTCATCGCGCTGGGGTTCTCGCGTGTTGAGGGAACCGGCCTGAATCGTTACTTCGACCGTGGACTTGGCCGGGTCGGCCGGGTTGATGTGCGCGCTCCCGGTGAGCTTGGTGAATTCCCCCCGGACGTTCGAAATCATCAAATGCCGGACGCTGAAGTGCGCGGCCGAATGTGCGGGATCAAGCTGCCAACGGGTTGACGGGGTGGTCTGCGATGATGCGGTGGCTGTTGCGTTCATCTTCGTTCCTCCTTAATTGCGATTCCTCGCTATGAATAGAATGGGCCTCAAAAAAATCAATCGCATGAATCCGCCTCTTCCAGGGGTTCGCGGGCGCGGTCCAGCAAGTTCGAGAGTTGCCGGAGCTGCCTTGCGGGAAGGTGGCGCAACTGGCGGCGGTGCAATTCGCGTACGGGCTTGTGCAGTTCTTCCAGCAGGCGCAATCCTTGCGCGCTGATGCGAGTCTTGACGACCCGGCGGTCCCGCGATTCCCGCGCGCGGGAGATCCATCCCCGGGATTCCATCCGGTCCAGCAGGCGGGTGATGTCCGGATCGCGGGAGATGAGCCGGGAGCCGACCTCGCAGCAGGCCAGGCCTTTTTCCCCTGCGCCTCTTAAGATGCGCAGGATGTTGTATTGGGTTCCGGAAATGCTGTAAGGCTTGAGCAGGGCCTCGGCTCCGCGGGCCAGGACGTTGGCGGCGCGCATGAGGCTGACGAAGACCCGGGCTTCGAGTGCGGCCTGGGGTTCGAGTTTCGCTCTCGCGGGTCGTTGCATGAGGCAACAATACTCGTTATAACGACTATTGTCAAGAGGAATGTTTTGGAGGGAATGGTTCTCTGTGTCCTCCGTGTTCTCTCTGTTAAAGCTTTGCCCTTTCGAAATGCAAACCCTTTAACATAGAGGACGCAGAGGATCACAGAGGTGCACAGAGAAAACCTGCGCGGAGTCACGGCTTTCGTGTGGGGCGGATGTGCACTTCGCTGATGAAACTGCCCTCGGCTTGCGTGGCCAGGGCGGCCACCGCGTGGGCGACGTCGTCCGGCTGGAGTTTCTTCGAGGAGCTTTTGCCGCCCGGCCCCGGGAATTCCGTGGCCACCGAGCCCGGGCAGATCGCGCTCACGCGGATGCCGTAGCCGCGCAGGTCCTCGGCCATGCTGCCGGTGAGGCCCATGAGGCCCCACTTCGACGCGCAGTAAATCGCGCCGTTGGCGAAGGTGCTTTTTCCCGCGAGCGAACTGATGTTGATGATCTGGCCTGTCTGGCGGCGGATCATTTCCGGCGCGACGGCGCGGCACATCAGGAATATCGACTTCAGGTTGGTGTCCATCAAGGCGTCCCAATCGGCTTCCCCGAATTCATGGAAGGGCCCAAACATGCCGGTTCCGGCGTTATTCACAAGAATGTCGATCGGTCCCAATTCCTGCTGCGTGCGGTGAACCAGGGAGGAAATTTGCTCCCCGCGCGTGACGTCCGCTCGCACGGCCAATGTCTCGACACCTTCGGCGCGAAGGCCGGAGGCCGATTGGTCGAGCTTCGCCTGATCCCGCCCGCAAATCGAAACGCGCGCGCCCATCCGTCCCAGGCGGCGCGCGATGGCAAATCCGATTCCCCGGCTCGCGCCGGTGATGAGCGCTACCTTTCCTGCAAGAGCATCATGCGATGGCATTGGTTCTCCTTTATTGCCGGGAGTAATGATATTCTTTGCCCAGGCTTCCTTGGTCCGGAGTTTGCCATCTTAACATTAGCGCCCGCGAGGTCAGAGCAAGGAGCCACTCGGCGAGCCGCGACTCCGGCGTGGAGGCAAGAGGGAATCGCTTGCGCCGTGGAGTGGGATTCCCTATAATCCGGTAGCTTTGGGCCGGCAGAAACTCTTGCACACTTTTCTGGCGAACGATTTTTTTGAATTTTGCTGAGGAGGCTGGAACCCGATGATACGAAAGTGGATTGTGACAGGCGCCGGTCTGTTATGGATCGCGCTGGGAATGGGATCTGGCGCGGGGAAAATGTGGGCCGCAGCGAGGGCGCCACAGGATCAGGCAAAGCCTGGTTACACCCTGCCTGAATATAACGCGTACAAAGCGGCGGATGCGGAGCAGAATCCTCAGCAAAAAGTCAAAATGCTCGATGATTTTGTGAAGCAATACAACAACTCCACGTTGATGCCGTACATCTATCGCGACTATTACTCGACCTACATGGCGCTGAAGAACTTCGCCCAAGCCATTGAGTACGCCGACCGGATGATCGCGCTGGGGGACAAGATTGACGCCACCGGACGCCTCGAAGCGTACTACACCCGGGCCCAAGCATTTTATCTGGGAATCTCCGACAAGGCGCTGCAAACTCCGGATGCGCTGACCAAGGCGCGGGACGCCTCCCTCGCTGGCCTCAAGGCCCTGGAAGATTTGAAGAAGCCGGACAACGTGCCGGCGGATCAGTTCGAGACGCAAAAGAAGGGCGTCAAGGTTCTGTTTAACGCGGTGGCCGCACTCGCGTCGACGAGCATGAAGGATTACGCCGCTGCCGCCGGCTACTACAAGACGGTCCTATCCATCACCCCCGATGATCCCGTTACTCACTACCGTCTCGGCATTGTGTATTTGCAGATGACTCCGCCGATGGGCACGGATGGTTTCTGGGAACTCGCCCGCGCCATAAATTTGAAGATCCCGAACGATGCGCAAGTGCGGGCCTATCTGAAAAACCAAATCATTCGGTACCAGCAACCAGCCTGCGACAAGCTTGTGGATGACCAAATGAACGAACTCCTCACGCTTTCCGCCAGTTCCTCGGATAAACCCGCCACGTTGAATGTTCCGAGCGCCGCCGAATTGCAGAAGGCGCGTGACGACACGGCGAACTTCATTCCCGCTCTGATGGGCGGAGGCGATGGGGGCAAGACCATGTGGCTTGCCAGTTGCGGCCTGGAGTATCCGGACGTTGGAGTTCGCGTGATGGAGCCGCCAATGGTGGATGGCGATACCGTGACGCTGAAAGTTTTCCGCGGCGCCACTCCGGAAGAAATCGAGGCGGCCACCATGGCCAACATGACCGTGAAGGTCGATGGCCAGCCTGAAGCCAAGCGTCTGGAGAAAGACGCCGTGGTTCGGTTTACCGGCACCTTAACCGGATATACGCAAACTCCCTTTATGCTGACGTGGGATAAGGCTAAAATCAACATGGAAGACTTGCCGGAAGAGAAGGGACCAGCCAAGAAGGGCCCGGCTAAGAAAGCTCCCGCCAAAAAGGCTCCTTCAGGAAATTAATCTTCGAGCACTTCGAGAAAACAAATGGCCCCGGGAAATTCCCGGGGCCATTTTCTTGCAACAAACGGCTGCAGTTCCGATTGAAACTAGCGGAATAATTTTGCCTGAGTCCATGTGTCGCCCCTGGTGGGGCTTGTTTGAATGGTCTCCGCGCTCCCCCGACAACTCCCGCATTGGGCTACGTTCTTCCGTCCCTCCGGGACTCTTTGAAATATGGAATTGCGTCACGCCGCCCGCAGCAGCAGCCTTGGAAGTAGTTTTTTGGGGGGGCATCCAGCGCACGAGTGAATGGTTCAAAAATCTCAAATTTCAAATTGAGACCAAATCCCATATGCCAAGACATAAATCACCAAGCACAAAAGACAAAACAAATATCACGCTGTGCAGACATTCCGTGCCGTCGAATCACCAGCCACCAGCCACTAATCACCTGTCACCTTTGCCGGCGCTGCCGATGATCCAGCTTATACAGGTCGATCTTGCGGCTGAGCGTATTGCGGTGAATTCCCAGCAGCCGCGCGGCGCGCGATTGGTTGCCATGAAAACGTTCCAGCACGCGCTTGATGAATTTCTTTTCAAATTCGTTGACCGCTTCGTCGAACTGGATTCCACGATCCACCATCAGGCCAACCAGCGTTTCCAATTGCTCCTTCACCGTAGCACGCTCCGCACAAGAGTTGTTCGCCGCCGGAGGATCCCGGAGGCGCGCCTAGCTGAGTTCATGGCCCGTTAACTGCCGGTAAGCTTCCCTGTATTTTTCGCGGGTCGCGGCGACGACGTCGGGGGGCAGTTCCGGGCCGGGCGCCTGCTTGTTCCACCCGATCCGTTCGAGGTAGTCGCGCACGTATTGCTTGTCGTAAGAGGGCTGGGTGCGGCCGGGCTGGTAGCCGTCCGCAGGCCAGAAACGAGAGGAGTCCGGGGTCAAGGCCTCGTCAATCCAAATCAAATTTTCTCCCACCAGGCCAAATTCGAATTTCGTGTCCGCCAGAATAATTCCGCGGGGCTCGGCATATGCGGCGGCGCGTTGGTAAATTTCCAGGCTGATGGCGCGCACTTTTTCGGCGAGTTCTCCTCCGATGCGCGAGGCCGCGTCGTCGAACGAGATGTTTTCATCGTGGCCCGCGGTGGCTTTGGTCGAAGGAGTGAATATGGGTTCCGGCAAGCGCTCGGATTCGCGCAGGCCCGGCGGCAGGGCGATGCCGCAGATTTTTCCGGTGGCGCGATAATCCTTCCATCCCGAGCCTGACAGGTACCCGCGCACGACGCACTCGATCGGCAAAGGATTTGTCCTCCGGCAAAGCATGGAGCGGCCCTCGAGCTGGGGGCGGTAGGAGGCCAGCTCGGCCGGGAAATTCGTTGCGGTGACGATGTGATTCGGAACGACGTCGCGAAGCAGGTGGAACCAGAACAGCGAGAGCTGCGTCAGCACGCGGCCCTTGTCCGGGATGGGCGTGGGCAATACCACGTCAAAAGCGGAAAGGCGATCCGTGGCGATGAGCAGCAGTTGGCCGCCCACCTCGTACAAATCACGCACTTTCCCTCGATTCAGAAAGTGAATTCCGGGGAGATTTGTTTCCCAGACGACAGTATTTAATTTTGGAGAAGCCAAAAGAAGTCTACCTCATCAGAGAGGCGGACATTCTAGCCCACGGTTCAGCGATGTCAACGGAGAAGAAAAGCGAAAAGTGGAAAACTTTTTCAAGGGAAGAAATAAAAGTGGTGTGCAAAGTTTTTCACTTCCCATGGGAGCTTCGGGAGCTTGGAGTACGCTTCACGGGCGAGAGACAAATACCTTTAACACAGAGAACACAGAGAAAATACGGAGAGAAGACCCTCCTTTTTCATTTTCGGCGCCACTGCGGCAAATTACGCGGCGTTGGTTGCGGCTTGCGCGGCCGCGGGCTCGTCCCAGCGGACGGAGACGAGTTTTGAGACGCCCGGCTCCTGCATCGTTACGCCGTACAGGACCGAGGCCATCTCCATCGTCTTCCGGTTGTGCGTCACGACGATGAATTGGGTGCCCGCACTCATTTCCGAAACGAGTTTGGTGAAGCGCCCGACATTGGCTTCATCGAGCGGGGCATCCACTTCGTCCAGGATGCAGAACGGGCTGGGCTGGTAGCGGAAGATGGCGATCAGCAGCGCCAGAGCCGTCATGGCTTTTTCGCCCCCCGAGAGCAGCAGCACGTTCTGCAGGCGCTTGCCCGGCGGTTGCGCGACCACGTCGATGCCCGGCTCGCCGGAGCTGTCCGGTTCGGAAAGCCGCATCTCGCCGGTCCCGCCGCCGAAGAGCGTGTGGAACGCCGTGGCGAATTGTTGATTGATGATCGAGAAGGCTTCCTCGAATTTCTGTTTGCAAACCTCGTCGAGTTCCGCGATGGCCTGTTGGGTGTCCGAGATGGATTGCAGGAGGTCGGCACGTTCGCGGCCCAGGAAATCGAAGCGCTGCTCGCATTCGTTGTATTCCTCGAGAGCCATCATGTTGATCGGGCCCATGGACTCGACCCGCATTTTCAGTTCGTGATACTGCGCGTCGGAAGAGCGCAGCTCCTCGCCCGTCAAGAGGGCGGGGAATTCGGCGATCAAATCTTCCGGCTGCGCGTTCAGTTCCTCGACGCAGGATTGCCGCAGGTGCTCGCGTTCGGACTCGTTGCGGGCGCGCTCGATCTCGAGCTTGCTGCGCTCTTCGCGGAAATCGCCGAGTTTTTGGCGGGCCATGCGCAGCGTGTCGTCCACGTCGGTGGAGCGCACGCGCGTGGCGTCGAACTCCCGTTCCATCTCGGCGCCGCGGGCTTCGAGGCGCACCTTCTCCGCGCGGAGCGATTCGACTTGCCGGTGATGCTCCGCGGTTTGCGCCGCAAGCTCCTCTTGTTCCTGGGCGAGCGAATCGTGTTGGAGGACCAACGCCGAGCGCCGCGCGATGATTTCCTGAAGTTCGTGGGCCATCCGCGCCGCGATCGTCTCCGCGCTGGAAAGGCGTTCGGCAAGCGCGGCCATCTCCGCGCGTCGCGATGCCAGGTCTTCCTGCCTGGCCTGCGCGGTTTGCCGCAATGTGATCTGCTGCTCCATGGCCTGGGCGATTTCCTGTTCCGCCCCTGCCCTGGCGCTGGAAACTTCGCCCCGCCGGTGTTGCGCAGCCTCGGCGCGCCGCTGGGCCACGGCGGCGCCGTTGCGCAAACGAGCGAGCTCGGATTGACAGTCGCTCAGTTCGATTCCGAGGCGCACCATGTCGCCGCGCGCCTGGTCCCGTTGCAAGGTGGCCGCTATTGCGAGTTTTTCCGATTCGACGTGCTGCGCCGCGGCTTGCTCGAGAGTCACTTCGCTGGCGTGAAGTTCTTCTTCAATGTGATGCAGCGCCGCCTGCGCTTCCGAAGCGGCGCGCTCGAGTTGCAACACTTCCGAATCCAGCGAACGCAATTCGCGCTTCATGCCGAGAGGACCCGCTTCCGAGGGCCGGCCGCCGCTGACGACGCGTCCCTGATAGGTCGTGCCGTCGGGCGTCACGAAAGAATACGCGGGATTCTCGCGCGCCAGCCGCTCGGCCACCGCGGATTGTTCCACGAGGAATGCCGATTGCAGCCGCGGCAGAAACTGCTTGGCCGCCGGGCCCAGGGGATCGCGAAACTCCACGAGGCGGTCGAGTCGCGAAACGGTTTCGCGCTCAATCTCGAAAGGCACGACCGGCTCGTTCGGCTGCACATTCAATTTTCGCAGCGAATCCACGAAGAACGTGGCGCGGCCGCCGACTTCGTCCCGCAGCATGGCAATGCCCGCCCGGGCTACATCAAAAGTTTCGACGACCACGTACTCCAATTCGTCGCGCAGAAATTGTTCAATGGCGCTCTCATATTCCTGCCCGACTTCGGCGTAATCGGCGAGCACGCCAACGGCGCGGAAGCCCGCGGATTCATCGCCGCCTTGACTCGAAGCGAATAGTTTTTGGACCGCATCCGCGGTGTAGGAACGCTCATTCAAAATCTGCTCGACCGATGCGCGCCGCGCGCGGCCGCTGGCGAGAGCATCGCGCGTGGCCCCGGCCTGCGCGGCCGCTTCGCGCTGCTGGTGGCGAAGGTCGCCAATACGAGCCTGCGCGGTCCGCACCAGCTCTTCCAGTCTCTGCGTGCGCTCCAGCACGGATTGCCAGTGCAGATCGGCGGCCTGCGCGCGGTCGCGATGATGCAGGGATTCCTCGAGCAATTGTTGTTCCTGCCGCTCGTAGCGCGTGACGCTCTCGATTTGATGCGCGAGAGTTTGTTCCGCCTGCGCCTGATCTCCATGCAAACGCGTCAGTTCATCGCCGAGTTCCGCGGCCGAGAGGCGCAGCGAGATAATGCGATCTTCCACGGAGTCATGCGCGCCTGAAATTTCAGCGGTGGCCGCCGCCAGGTTCGCCAGGAGCGCTTCCACGCGCGCGACCTCGCCCCGGATGGCCGTGACCGACTCGCCATGCGCGGCAGAGCGGGCCTCGACCTGCGCGGCTTGCGCCGCGCCCAGTTCGATTTCAACATCCAATTGCTGCAGCCGGCCGGTCAATTCCGCGGTTCGCTGGCGGTTGAAAAGAATGCGATTCTCGCTGCGGTCGAGTTCCAGCGCCGTTTGTCCCAGGATGTTCTGGTGCTGCCGCAACTCGCTTTCCAGTTCGTAGGTGCGCGAAGATAGCCGCTCCTGTTCCGCTTCCCGTTGATTCACCGATTGCGCTTCCTGGGATTCCTGCTGTGAGATTCCACCAACGAGCCTGGCCAACCGGTCCGCCTCGAGGTCCAGTTCCTTGGCTTTGCTGGCCAGCACCTGGCGCAACAGGCCGCGCATCTGCTCGCGAATTTCCGCGTAGCGGCGGGCCTTCGAAGCCTGTCGCTTGAGTGATGCAAGCTGCTTCTCCACTTCGACGTAAATATCATTCACTCGGGAAAGATTAATTTTGGAGGATTCCAGTTTGGCTTCCGAGAGGCGCCGCTTGGTCTTGAATTTCGTGATGCCCGCGGCTTCTTCGATGATGGCGCGCCGGTCGGTGGGCTTGGAACTGAGAATCTGGCCAATGCGGCCCTGCTCGATGATCGCGTAAGAGTCCGGGCCCAGCCCGATCCCCATGAACAAATCCTGAATGTCGCGCAAGCGGGCCACGCGGCCATTGATGAGGTACTCGCTTTGCCCCGAACGATACAGGCGCCGCCCCACAACGACTTCGCCGGGCTTCACGTGCATCGCGTGCTTTTCTGCCGCCGTCGCTCGCTTCTTTTTTAGAAAGGGCGGCTCTTTCGTGCCTTCGCCTTCCGCGAGCGCTTCCTGGGGAGTGTCGCTTTCCGCAGGATCCGAATTCTCATCGTCTTTCTCTGTGCCCTCGGTGATCTCCGGGCTGAAAGATCTTCCGGGCGCCCCATATGCGTTGTCAGGCACGCCGGTGGGCCCAGGCGCCGCAGGTTCGACCTGCTGAGGTCCAAGCACAAACTCTGCCGCCTCCGCGAGTTCCGGATCAACAAGGGTCAGTGTGACTTCGGCGAGGCCCAGCGGCGGCCGCTTGGCCGTCCCGTTAAAAATGCAATCGGACATGCGCTCGGCGCGAAGCGATTTGTGGCTTTGCTCGCCCAGAACCCAGGAAATAGCGTCGACGATATTAGACTTGCCGCAGCCATTCGGGCCGATGATGCAGGTGAGGCCTGCACCGCTGAAGGTAATATGCGTCTTTTCGCAAAACGATTTGAAACCCACGAGCTCGACTTTGCGCAGTTTGAGCAAGATTTCCCCTTTATGGCCTCCGCCGTCTATGCGCTGGGTGGTTGGCCCCAAGAAAATTGCCTATACCAAGCCCTATATGTACATATCGGCAGAAACGTATTCCGCTTACTCGGGAGGGTTCGAGCCGCGACAAAATCGCTGAAGGGTCGTTTAGCAGTGGCCCAGCCGCCTGGCGCTACGATGGCGGTTACGGGAAAATAAATTAGCATGCGTAACGCTCGAAGTAAAGCCGCAAGCGCGTATCCGACAACCATGGGTGAGCCCAGTGGGAAGATTCAACGGCGGGGAAGGGCGAAATCAAGCACAAGTTCTATTCAAACACCCGATTTCGCCCCTGGAGCTGCTTCGGACCAATGCTTTGCTACTGCGAGGTTGCCGATTGTTCCGTGACCGTCAAAGCTACGAACTGGCCGCTTGCGTCGGGCTGATAATCAACGCTCGCCGTTGTGCCGGTGCTTACATGGCCTTGTACCGTCGTGTTCTTGTCAACGACGAACCGCATCGGGCGCTTATCGTTGCCCTGATTTACATCAATTGAAAATGCTTTGCCCCCGGTTTCCACTTGTGTCACTTTGCCTGTAACCGAATGCACTTTGGGAGCCTGCTGGTCCGATTTAGAATTCTGGTAGGGTGGATGGGCCTGTGTCGATACGGCCAGCAAGAAGCCCGCAAGCGAAGCAAAAATCAGAAACTTTCGAATCATGGGTATGTTCCTCCTGGGTTATGGGAGGGCACCGGCTAATGTGCACACAGAGGTCCACTTAACGAAAAAGTGTAGGTGAAGTCGGGAAGCCTTGCAGAGTGAGCTATTTGCACAGATTGGGCGCGGCAAGATCCACAGAGGCGCCAGTTCAGGCAAGCAGTTTTTTCCGGATCGCCGGCGAATCTTTCTAAAGCGAATAGGGTATGGCTGGTCCGGATGCAAATCGAGATTAACTCAGGATTTGATTCTGAACGCCTCAGTGAATACCGAAGAAAGGGTCCTCCACAAGAATGCCGCCGATGCGTTGTCGTGCGTTCAAATCCTCCGAAAGAATTCGCGTCGCTCCGCTCTTGAGGGCTGAGGATAGGATCAGCGCATCCCAAAAACCAATTTGCGATTCGTCCTCGATTCGGAATGCCGAGGAAATTTCAGCCGGAGTAGTTTCCATGCACCAGGGCACGTAGCTGCTGACCACGCTGCGCGCCGAATCCTTGGACAAAGGAGACGTAATCTTTCTCGTGACGTTGAAGTAGAATTCCTGGAGCACTTGCATGCTACGAACGCCCGTTCGCTCGCTCCAAAGCTCACGCAGAGCCGCCTTGGCGATTTCGTTTTTCGCTATTGCGTCGATGTCATGTGCGTAGATAAAAACGTTTGTATCGATGAATGTTTTACCGCTCATGTAACTCATCACGGCTGGCTTGAATGGCCCCGCCCAGATGAAAACCTTGTTCGAGCAACAACATGGCCTGCCGCTCGGCGCGTTCGTAGGCTTCTTCCTCGCCAACGAGGATCTCAATTTGACGGGCCAGCAAACCGCTGATGGAGGTGGAACGCTTGGCAGCGACGATCTTGGCCTTTCGAATCGTTTGCCGGTCCAGGCTAATGGTCAAATTCTGTTTGCCGCTGTCCTTTACCTTGGCCAAATGGCCCTCCGCAAGAATGCACGTATTATACGTGTAGCACGTATTCTGCGTGCCATCAAATGGAAGTACTGCGACAGACGCTTTCCTGAAAAGGGGAGGCCCGTCCATCTGCGGCTCTCTCGGCGCGCACTTCCTGGCCAGACGTGCAATTGCACGAGTCCTGTGTAGTCAGCCCCTCGTTCCTGTTGTAGGCTATATTCCCAAATCCGACATGGGAGGGTACTCCATGTTGTTCGACTTCAAGGAAATCCCAGGCAAGGAATGTTACAAACTGCTGGTCTCCACGGTGACGCCGCGCCCGATCGCGTGGGTGGTGAGCCAGGACGCCAGGGGCGTGCTCAATGCAGCGCCCTTTTCGTTCTTTAACGTGTTTTCGGGCGATCCAGCTATCGTCGCAATTGGTATCGGCAATCGAAAGCCGGGGCAAGCTAAGGACAGCCGCGCCAACATTCGCGAAACCGGGGAGTTCGTTGTGAATCTGGTCTCGGAAGAAAACGCTGAAGCGATGAATGTCACGGGAATCGAGTTTGATTCCAGCATAAACGAACTGGAACAGGCTGGCTTGACGCCTGCGCCTTCCTCGCTGGTGAAGCCTCCGCGCATTGCGGAGAGCCCCGTCGCGCTCGAGTGTGAGTTGATGCAAATCATCGATTTGGGCGAGAGCGGCCTGGTACTCGGCCGCGTGGTGGCCATGCATGTCCGCGACGAATTCGTCCTCGACGCGGCGAAGTATTACATCGATACACCGAATTTGAAATTGCTCGGCCGCATGCATGGCCGCGGATGGTATGCCCGCACGTCGGATTTGTTCGACATGCCGCGCATCCCGGTAAACGAGTGGAAGATGAAAGCGGCGGCGGCATCGGGCCCCGGCGATAAAGCTGCGCTCAAGAGGGTTAAATACTAGCGGCAACCGCGAGTGGACCATTCCGCAACCCGACTCCAAGTGGATGATTTCCTTCTCGCGAAGCAATTGTCTGAAGGCCGTATGAATGAGCGCTTCTCACGCGTGGAATCAGTCGATGCGATAGTGGCAGCCGCGGCTCTCGCGCGCCTGGTCGGCGGCTTCGAGGATCAGGAGCGCGGTGAGCATCCCGTTGCGCAATCCGATGATGGAATCGCTGATTTCGCATTTTTCGTAGAAGCGCGCGATTTCCAGGTCCAGTTCGCGCAAGACGCGCATCGCGCGATTCAATCTTTTCTCACTGCGGATCAGGCCGACATAATTCCACATGGTTTGCTGGATCGTCAGCCAGTCCTGGGAAATGAGGGCGGGATCGGCGGGTTCATTCTCGTAACGCCAATCGGCCACCTGGGGAAAGTAAAACTCATTGCCGTGCCGGATGCATTCGGCGGCTTGCTCGCCGGCGCGCGTTCCCCATACGAGACATTCGAGCAGCGAAGTGCTGGCAAGGCGATTCGCGCCATGCAAGCCGGTGCAAGCGACCTCGCCGACGGCGCGCAGGCGATTCACCGTGGTGCCTCCCCACGCATCCGTAGCGATTCCCCCGCAACTGTAATGCGCCGCGGGAACCACGGGGATCGGTTCGCGCGTCATGTCGATCCCGCGCTCCATGCAGACGGCGTAGATGCCGGGGAATCGCTCGCGAAGCTGGTCAGCGGGTTTATGGGTGATATCGAGATAGACGCAAGGTTCGCCCGATTCGAGCATGGTTTGATAGATGGCGCGCGCGGCCACGTCGCGCGGAGCGAGCGAACCGGCGGGATGAAACCGCTGCATGAATTCGCGGCCTTGGCGATCCACGAGCCGCCCGCCTTCGCCGCGCACCGTTTCCGAAATGAGGAAGCAGCCGTCCGGGGCCAGGAGCGCGGTCGGATGGAATTGGACGTATTGGATGTTGATACAACGCGCCCCGGCGCGATAGGCCATGGCGATGCCGTCGCCACGCGCCCCTGGAGGATTCGTAGTATGCAGAAAGACGCTGCCGAGGCCGCCCGTCGCGAGAATAGTTTCCTTGGCGAGAATGGAGAAGATTTTTCCTGTGGTCTGGTCGAGCACATATGCTCCGACACAGGTTAAAGGACGATAGACGTTGGTCGGTTGGACCGAGTGGTGCGACGCCGTCAACAAGTCCACCGCCGTGGCGTTTGCAACCACTTTTACTTTCGGGTGAGCCTGCACCCTCTCAAAAAAAGCCCGCTCAATCGAGTATCCGGTGCGGTCCTTGAAGTGGATGATGCGCGGGATGGAATGGCCGGCCTCGGAAGTCAGATCGAGCTCGCCGGGATTTTCCGGGGAGGGATCGAACGGAACGTGCAGCTCGTCGATCAGGATTTCTTTCACTAGGCGCGGGCCTTCGAGGCTCAGCAGCGAGGCCGCTTCCGGGGAACTGAGGCCTGCGCCGGCGGAGAGGATGTCCTCCACGAGTTGCTCGGGCCGCTCGCAGTGCCCCTGATAAATAATTCCGCCTTGCGCGCGGTACGTATTGCTGTCCTCGGGCTCGTGGGCGCGCGTAAGCAGAGTGACTTCGCAGCCGCGCTTGGCGGCGTCCCACGCCGCCGCCAGGCCGCCGAGGCCGCTGCCGATAACGAGCACGTCGGTTTGGGTTGAAGTGGTCATCGTGAATGCATTCTGATTGCCGTAACTGCGATTGTCGAAATCATCTCCCGTGCTGTAGCGCGCCGCTTCAGAGGCGAGTGTCTTCTGCTAGTTAATGCGAAAAAACCCTGCGTCTGGAGACGCGGGCTACAGCAAATCGAACACGGCCGCCTCAATCAAGCGGCTCAATCTCAAAACTCAAATCCACGGCCGGAGCCGAATGCGTCAGCGCGCCCGCGGAGATCCAGTCCACGCCCGCTTCGGCGAATTCTCTCACGTTATCGAGCGTGATTCCTCCGGAAGCTTCGGTGCAAATCTTGCCCGGCGCGGCATGCTTGCGGACCTCGCCCACGGCCTGGCGCACGAGGGATGGGCTCATGTTGTCGAGCAGTATGACATCGGGGCTGTGCGCAAGCGCGGCGCGTAATTCGTCCAGGTTTGTGACTTCGATTTCAATCCACCGGGCGCGGCCCTTGGCCGCTTGCGCCGCGGTGAGCGCCGCCGAAACGCCTCCCGCCAGGCGAATATGGTTTTCCTTGATCAGGACGGCTTCGCCGAGGTCCTTGCGGTGGTTTTTGCCGCCGCCCACGCAGACCGCGTATTTTTCGAGGGCGCGCAGGCCCGGCGTCGTTTTTCGCGTATCCAGAATCTCCGCGCTGGTGCCTTCGATCGCGCGGACGAAGCGGCGCGTAAGCGTCGCGACCCCGCTGAGCCGCTGCAAGAGATTCAAGGCCACGCGCTCGCCCGTCAAAAGCGCGCGCGCCGAAGCGTTTACTTGGGCGGGAATTTTTCCCGGCGCAATTTCCTCACCGTCGCGGGAGAAGATCTCCGCTTTGGTTGTGGAGTCCAAAAGACGAAATACCTCGATGAACAACTCAATCCCGGCCAGGACCATCGGCGCTTTGGCGATGACTTGGCCCCGGGCGCGCCGCGCGGCCGATATCGTCGATTCCGTGGTGATGTCGCCGGTTCCAATATCTTCGGCGAGAAAAGACCTCAGCAAATTGTGGCACGCGGACGCGTCGAGTAAGGGAGACATGGGGGAAGAAGGAAGGCTAACTCATTTCCAGCATTCGGAGAATCGGTTTCAAGGCGCGCTGGCGTAAATTTTCTTCGAGCGTGATTTCCGGTTGCCGGTCGCGCATCGAGAGGTAGAGTTTCTCCATCGTGTTCAGCTTCATGTGCGGGCATTCGCTGCAGGAGCATCCGCCCTCACCGGGAGCGGAGATGAATGTTTTCTCCGGGCAGGCCTTCTCCATCTGGTGCAGGATGCCGCTTTCCGTGGCCACGATAAATTCGGTGGCCGGGCTTTGCTTCGTGTAATTCAGCAGGCTGGACGTCGATCCTACGTAATCCGCGTGCCGCAAAACGGCTTCCGGGCACTCCGGATGCGCAATAACGAGCGCCCCAGGGTGCCGCTCCTTCAATTGCACTAGGCTTTTCTCAGAAAACATTTCGTGGACGATACAGCTGCCGGGCCAGAGGCTCATTTCGCGGCCCGTTTTCTTTATCAAGAAGCGCCCGAGGTGCTGGTCCGGCGCGAACAAAATAGGCTGCTCGGGCGGGATCTGGCGGATGATTTTCTCGGCGTTGCTCGAGGTGCAGATGATGTCACTCAGCGCCTTGACCTCGGCGCTGCAGTTGATGTAGGTGATGGACACATGATCGGGGTAACGTTCGCGAAAGGCCTTGAAGAGCGGGGCCGGGCACCCGTCGGCCAGCGAGCAGCCCGCTTTCAAGTCAGGGAGCAGAACGGGTTTGCTTGGGTTGAGGATTTTGGCCGTTTCGGCCATGAACAGCACGCCGGCGAAGACGATGACGTCCGCCTGGGTGGAAGCCGCTTGCTGGGAGAGCTGCAGGCTATCGCCCACAAAATCCGCGAGGTCCTGAATCTCCGAATCCTGGTAATAGTGCGCCAGGATCACGGCATTCATCTCGCGCTTCAGGCGCACAATCTCCTTTTCCAGGTCGAGATGCGCCAGGGACGCTAGATTTTCGGTTTGTGCGGGAGCGATCATAGGCTTGGCCTGAAACCAGTTCTAAGCACACACCCTTATTATAGCCATCGCATCCGAAGGACACAAATCTGTGGCCAGTGGCGCGGGCTTCAGCCTGCGGAGTTTCGGCCTTGCAAGGGCCAAACCCCACAAGCTGAAGCTTGCGCCGCTAAAAACCTGCGCCCGAATGCTTACTTGTGAGAAACTCGAGTTAACTAGGAGACTGAAGACTAGCTTTATTCGACCCGTTCATCGCATAATGCGATTTCTGATAGAGGAGGCTCCCCATGAAATCACAATTCCTGATTGCGGCGGCATTGATTTCCAGTGTCTGGCTGGCAGCGGCGCCGGTCCGGGCGCAGGAGGTAACCAAAGAAAACGTCGATGGCATCACAAACTTCCATCGCCTAGAGACCACGGTCGCCTGCTCCGGGGCGATTAAAGCCACTGCGGTTCCCGAAATCAAGAAATTTGGTTTTGCCTCGATCATCAATTTGCGGCAGCCGAGCGAGGATGGCGCGAACCTCGAACAGGAAGAAGCAGCAGCGAAAGCCGCCGATATTCGCTACTACTCTCTGCCTTTCAGCAGCACCGCGCCTGATCCCGCCGTGGCCGACAAGTTTCTGGAAGCGATCACGGCGAAGGGCAGCGACCCGGCGTTCATTCACTGCGCGGGCGGTGGGCGCGCGGCCACGATGTGGTTTATCAAGCGAATGGTGGTCGATCATTGGGATGTCGACCGCGCCGCCAAGGAAGCAACCGCGCTGGGCATGACGAGCCCGACCCTCAAGCAGTTCGCCATCGACTACGCGCAATCGCATAAGCGATAGACCGCACGCCCGCACTCCGAGGTCTGACTTATCGGTACTTGGCCGGCACAGTGCATTGCGCGGCCTTCTTCCACGTACTATCATTAGGATGACTTCGAGGATGCGTAGGAAGAATCATGGCCAAGAGACCCAAGAAGAAATCAACGAAGAAGAAGATTTCGGCCCGGGAATTCAATTCGGAATTCACCAAGATTGTTGCGGGGCATCTGGAGACTTTATCTGCTGAGGAACAGGACAGACGAATTCGTTCTGCGCATCGGGTTGTCGTCAATCGTTTCCGCGGCGCTTCCTCCACAAAGCGAGGAGCTGATGAAACTCGACTGACTCCTCTTGCAGCCCGTACGCGCGAATAACTTCTAGATAGGTTTCCTTGTCGCAGCGCGGATCTTGCAGAATTCTCGCCATTTCAGCGATCATGCGGCGGCGCGCGAGCGATAGAGCGTTCTTTGGTTGCTTCCTGCCCCGCGTAGTTTCTTCCGCTCGAATGTCTCGCAATTCCTGATCTTCGTCTTCCGACATTCCGCTGTTCCTCTTCTACTTCATTCTCTGAGTGGGAGAGGCTTAGTTAGACCAACTACCGGAGTTTACAGGCTGTGTGGCTAGGATCAGACTGCTTGCTAGATTCTTGAGACGTACAATTATGATCCAGCTTAATCCCCGGCATTGGACATTCTGGCACAAGAGCTACGATCCGCCCACCTCTGTCCCGTTCAATTTGTAGGGCGCCCCCAACGCAACAGACCTTTTGCTACATCTGCGTGCGTCGGTTAAAATGACGCGTTTGCCATGAGCGTGCAGCCTACACTGAGCAGCGGGGAGCGGACCACGAAGACGGAGATTCGCTTTCACAACACCATGTCCGGCGAGACGGAGCCGTTCGTTCCGCTGGTCACCGGCGAGGTGCGCTCGTACACCTGCGGACCCACGGTTTACGATTACGCGCACATCGGAAATTTCCGCACGTTTGTGTTTCAGGATGTACTGCGGCGGTATCTGAAGGTGAGAGGCTTCCGCGTTGTCCAGGTGATGAATCTTACCGACGTGGACGATCGCATCATTCAGAAGTCGGCGGCGGCGGGCGTCAGCATTCGCGAGTACACGGACAAATACATACAAGCGTATATGGACGATCGGCGGGCCTTGAATCTGGAGCCTCCCGAACAGATCGCGCGGGCCACCGAGCATATCGACGACATGGTGGAGCTGATCCAGCGCCTCACAGCAAAGGGATTCACCTACACCAGCGAGGGCTCGACCTATTACCGAATCGCGAAATTTCCTGGCTACGGCAAACTTTCAAAAATTGACGTGGCCGGGATGCAGACCGGCGCGCGCGTGGACGTGGACCGCTACGACAAGGACAATGCGCGGGACTTCGCCTTATGGAAATCGCCCAAGCCCGGCGAGCATTTCTGGGAGACACCCATCGGACCGGGACGCCCCGGTTGGCATATCGAGTGCGCTGCCATGGCGTTGAAGTATTTGGGTGACACGCTGGACATTCACAGCGGCGGCGTGGACTTGACCTTTCCGCATCACGAAAATGAAATCGCCGAATCCGAAGCGGCCACCGGTAAGAAATTCGTGCGCTACTGGCTTCATGCCGAGCACCTGCTGATCGATCACGAAAAAATGTCCAAGTCGCAGGGGAACTTCGCGACGCTGCGCGAGCTGTTTTCCCACGGGCACAAGCCGTCTTCCATTCGATTTTTGCTGGCTTCCGTGCCCTACCGCCGCCAGTTGAATTTCACGCCGGAGAGTTTGCAGGGCGCGGCGAGTTCCGTGGAGCGCCTGAGGAATTTTGTTTCACGACTTCGCGCGGAGAAATTTCCGGAGGGATCTTCTCCAACGATGGCGGGGCGCGCCGCAAAAGCGAAGGAAGAGTTTGACCGCGGCCTGGCGGACGACCTCAACACTGCACAGGCGCTCGCGGCAATCTTCGATCTGGTGCGCGACGCCAATACGGCGATGGACCGCGGCGAGTTCCGCAAGGGCGATGCCGCGCCGGTGCTTGAAGTAATGGAAATGTTCGACGCGATCTTTGCCGTGCTGCGAGATGACGACGCGGAGAAACTGAGCGCGCTCGGTATTTCACCCAACGGCCCCACCCTCAGTGACGCCGAAGTGGAAGCCCTCGTCGCCGAACGCCAAGCCGCGCGCAAGCGCCGTGATTTTGCGGCCTCCGACCGCATTCGCGACCAACTGGCCGAGCGCGGAATCATTCTCGAAGACTCCCGCGACGGCGGTGTCCGTTGGAAGCGCAAGTAGGACGGGCTTCAGCCTGTCTGGTTTAGATCTTCGCTCTCATACTATCCCGAAACCAGACAGGCTGAAGCCCGTCCTACTGAAATGCAGGTAAATCGGCACGATTCCGAAGCGTAAACAATCCACGCCTTCCTTCACTCGACGACTCGCCTCGTTCGGCGTAAATTAGTAAGTGGTCCCTCTCTTTCGATCGACATGCCCGAGACGCCGGAGTGCACGATCCAGGAGAGAGACACACATATTCTGCGTTGTCCGGGTCGTGGCCCGAAAGGACACCCGGTGGAGGTCCCTCGTGGAGAAATCTGTGGGCGTGATTATGAGCGAAGCCAAGTTGCCTATTCTGTTGACGCCTCTTCCCGGTCCGAAAGCCAGGCAAGTGATCGCGCGCGATACGCAATTTATTTCGCCCTCCTACACGCGCGGCTATCCGATGGTTGCGAAGTCAGGCCGCGGCGCGATGGTCGAGGACGTGGACGGCAACCTATTTCTGGATTTTGCCGCGGGCATCGCCGTCGTCTCGACGGGACACTGCCACCCCCAAGTTGTCGAAGCCATTCAAAGACAGGCCGCCGAGTTGATTCATATTTCCGGCACGGATTTCTATTTGCCGAACATGGTGGACCTGGCGGAGCGGCTCGCTGCCGTGGCTCCCGGCAAGGAAGCCAAGAAAGTTTATTTCGGCAATTCGGGCACGGAAGCCATCGAAGCGGCCATCAAACTGGCGCGATACCATACGCGACGCGATAAAATCATCGCGTTTCATGGCTGCTTTCACGGGCGCACGCTCGGCTCGCTTTCGCTCACCGCGTCCAAGGCCGTACAGCGCAAAGGATTCGGCGCCCTGCTCGCCGGCGTGTTTCACATTCCCTATCCGAATTCTTATCGCTGCCCGTACGGCAATCCTTCGCCCTGCACTTGCGTCGAATCGGCGACGTTTCTGGAGCGCGAGATATTCAAGCGCATGGTTGATCCCGATGAAGTGGCTGCAATATTCATCGAACCGATTCAAGGCGAAGGCGGATACGTTCCCGCGCCGAAGGAATTCCTCGTCGAGTTGCAGCGCATTTGCCGCAAGCACGGCATTCTTCTGGTATGCGACGAAGTGCAAAGCGGCATGGGCCGCACCGGGAAATGGTGGGCCTGCGACCATGCCGGAATCGAACCGGACATTCTCTGCGTGGCTAAGGGTATCGCCTCGGGCATGCCGCTTTCCGCGACGATCGCGCGCGCGAGCCTGATGGACTGGAAGCCCGGCGCACATGCCTCGACCTTCGGCGGCAATCCCGTGAGCGTGGCCGCGGCGCTCGTAACCATGGATTTGCTGGAGGCGCAATACATTGAGAACGCGCGGCGCGTCGGCGGATTTCTGGTGGGCCGCATGGCCGACTGGCCTGCGCGGCACCGCATCGTCGGCGACGTGCGCGGAAAAGGATTGATGATCGGCGTCGAGATCGTGCGCGACCAGAAAACCAAAGAGCGCGCCGGCGATCTACGCGAAGCGATCGTGGACCTGGCCTTCGAGAAGGGACTGCTCCTCCTGGGCGCCGGAGAAAACACAATCCGCATCGCACCCCCGTTGCTGGTTGACGAGGAACAGGCAGCCTTTGCCGCGCAAACGCTGGAAGCCTGCATCAGCGAAGTAGAGAAGTCGGCTTAGAATCAAAAAGTATCCTGGTTTAATGTTCTCTGTGTTCTCTGTGCCGTCGGTGTTAAAAGCAATTCCGTGCGAAATGCAAAGCTTTCAACACAGAGAACACAGAGGGCATAGAGGAAAGCCTGAGAGGAATAGGCCGTGCCGATATTAGCGCGCGCCATGTTCGGCTTGGTGAATTGGGCCGCACGCAAGGGCCTCGCAGAATCGTCCGCTTCGCCGACGCGCTCAGCGGCCGGCCGCAAGGCGCGAAACACCGGCGTGCGCGGCGAGACGTATGCCTATTGGTTTCTGCGGCGCAACGGTTACGTCATGATCGCGCGAAATTTTACCTATCGCGGAGTCAAAGGCGAAATTGATCTGGTCGGGTACGATGGCGCGACCCTCGCCTTCGTCGAAGTGAAAACACGAACCTCGCCCCGCGACGAGTTCGGTTCTCCCGAGGACGCAGTCACGCCAGAAAAACAGCGGCACCTCTCGCGCATGGCCCGGCAGTTTGTCCGCGAGTACCGCGCCACCAAGGCTCCGTTCCGTTTCGACATCCTTGCGATTGAAGCCCCGCCCGGCCGGCGTCCCGTCGTGCGTCTCCACAAGGGCGCTTTCGCCGCACAATGAGGATTGTGATCGTTCCGCGAGACTTAGCGGGCGGATAAGGCTTAAAATAAGCCTTTTTCGACGGCGTCCGATGTTACATTGTGTGGTCTCACCAGCCGGGAGGAATCGTTGCCTGAGTTAAGAAAGGATCCCATCACTGGAAGATGGGTGATTATTTCGACGGACCGCGCTAAGAGGCCGTCGGATTTTTTGCGCGAGAGTGTGGAAATCAAGGGAATCGGAATCTGCCCGTTTTGTTACGGGAATGAATCCAAGACGCCGCCCGAGGTGCTCCAATACGGGCGCAACGGCAGCGGGCCGAACACGCCGGGCTGGCAAGTGCGCGTGGTTCCCAATAAATTCCCCGCGCTGGGCATCGAGGGAGACTTGGACAGGGAAGGCGAAGGGCTCTTCGACCGGATGAACGGCGTCGGCGCGCACGAAGTCATCATCGAAACGCCCGACCATCGTAGCACGCTCGCAACCATGTCGGAAAAACAGATCGAAGACGTGCTCTGGGCCTTCCGCGACCGCATGCTGGACCTCAAGAACGACAAGCGCTTCCGCTACATTTTGATTTTCAAGAATCACGGAGAAGCCGCTGGCGCATCGCTCGAGCATCCTCACTCGCAATTGATCGCCCTGCCCATCGTTCCCAAACGCGTGCGCGAGGAGGTGGACAATTCACGCCACTATTACAACGACAAAGAGCGCTGCATATTCTGCGACATGATCCGGCAAGAACGCGATTCGGCCGTGCGCGTGATCAGCGAGACGAATTTGTTCGTGACCCTCGCTCCTTACGCCCCGCGCTTTCCGTTCGAAATGTGGATATTGCCGAAGCAGCACGCGTCGGCATTCGAGAATCATCAGAGCCTCATCTATGCGGGCATGGCCAAAGCGCTCAAGGACAATCTCGCGCGCCTCGACGTGGTGCTTGACCGCCCGGCTTACAACCTGATGATTCACACCTCGCCCATCGGCGAGGAAACCAGTGAACACTACCACTGGCACATCGAAATCATTCCCAAGCTCACCAAAGTGGCCGGCTTCGAGTGGGGCACGGGATTCTATATCTGTCCCACGCCGCCCGAGGAATCCGCGCGCTTCATCCGCGAAGCGCAACTCATGCCCGCGGCGTCGCGCTGAAGCGATGTAGGCCCCCGCGAGATTTAGAATTCCTTAATCATGCGCGGGGGAAGGAGCGTGTCGTGCGCGGTTTGGTCGCGCCGGCGCCCCCCGGCGACCTTGCATGGTGCAGAGATCCGAAAAATCGCCGGCAAGATGCCGGTGCCACAAAATACCTGCGCACTTAATAGAGCCAAGTAAGTGGCTTTCCGCAATCAAGATAAGCGAGAATCATAAGACGCGGATTTTCTCGGAAAGGTGCGGTCGCTGACAAGAGGACCGCACATTCGCTATACTTCTAAACTCCGGCGCGGTACCCAAGAGGCCTAAGGGAGAGGTCTGCAAAACCTCCATTCGTGGGTTCAACTCCCACCCGCGCCTCCAAAATTAGAGCTGTATTTTGTTTCAGTTAACGGCTTCATGTTTTCCGTGTACCTTCTGTGTACACTTTGTTTCAAGAATTACGATTGGGTCATGCTCCCAGGCCCGCTGTAGATCGGCCTCCACTCGTCGCTGCCGGGTCGCTGTCCAAGCTGAGTAATACTTCTCGGTCACCTTCAGGCTTTGGTGCCAAGCAAGATTGCGACCCGTTCGATGGGGGATGGCGGCTAGAAGCAATTCAGTGGCAAAAGTATCTCTGAACCTGTGAGCATGTCCACCACTCACTTTTGCAATCCGGAACAGCTCTCGTAGTCTTCCTTGCCAACTCCCATCGACTCCATCCAGGGTGTCCGTGCCATTCCAGAAAAAATGTGTCGGCGTTACTCGCGGAATAACATCAAGCGCCTAAATTACGAAATCAGGAAGCACCGTGTAAACTTGGACGCCAGTCTTTTGCGTGTAAAGGAACAACTTGTTCCCGTTGATTTTGTCTATTGTGAGTTTTACGGCGTCCCCGATTCGCATCCCGCTATATCGAAGTACGAGCACCAGCGCACGAAGCCGGCGGGCACTATTCCTGCTGCTAGGTGCGATGTGATCGTAGAAAATATCTAGAGCTGCCAAGGAACGGAGCATCTCCTCATGTGTGAACGGGAGCGTCGGCCGTTGTGTGACCTTTGGTGTTTTCAATTTGGATGCAGGATTGTCCTCCACCCACTTGCTCTCCTGGGCGAACCGGAAGAAGGCCCACAGTCGTTCCAGTTTCTTGGCACTGGAAAGCGAGCCATCCTTCCACTCCTTACGGAAACCCCGCAGAGTGACCAGATCAAATTGCACAAGAAACCGCAAACTACGTCGGGTCGCAAAGTCCTGCATACGTTTGGAGAGCACCTTGTATTTGCGGACTGTGGAAATGTGGAAGTTGCGGGCTTACATGTCCGACAGAAAATCTTGCCACGCTTGATCGACCGTTATGGCCGGATTGGATTGTTTAGTTTTTGTATTGTGTTGCCCCTCGGCTTCCCACCGCCGCACAATGTCCTGGGCCTTCTGCCAATCACGCGTGCGTACAGACTTTCGGATTTCCTCACCACCCAATGTGCCGTCCACCCAAATCACTCAACGGCACCGCCGATAGCTCCGGCCTTCGGCGCGGTGCTCGCAGGCTATTTGGTGCCGCCGGTAAATTGTAATCATGGGCTGCGTTTAGTACACAAGTAGTCATTACCTTTCATGTTACATCTAATGGTGTACCCGTTCCAGTACTGATTGCGGGATTCGAAGCGTTGTGTAAGAACGCTTACCTCGGCGTTGCCGTGGGGAGATTGCAAGTACGCCGGGTTCATCCCTGAAAAGACGGCGCACCGAATCTTTGCTCAACTGCCACAACGCAGCAACTTCCTGAACAGAATAGTGACGCTGCTCTGCCGGCGATGGCCAGTTCTCAGTTCCGTGAACCACAGGGCTTTTGTTTTGTTTGAATTGACGCCCGCGAACGAAATCTGCTTCATAGACTCATACAAGAAGACTTTCAGCAAGTGTTGCATCGACCCATTGAGACCACCGGACCTACCAGGAGTTGGTCCCGACCCTACTGAAATCCGCCGTCGCAGAATTGGCGGACATTTCTGGAGTACCACATGCAGGACTTGGTCTCTGCCGACTTTTTTGTTTTTCCGACGATCAGGTTCCGGCTTCTGTTCGTTCTTGCGACTCTCTCGCAAGCTCTCCGGCGTCCTACTATTTTGCTGTGACAGCGAATCCCACGGCAGAATGGACTGCCCGACAGCTTCAGGAAGCTTTTCCTTGGGACAGTGCGCCTCGCTATCTGTTGCGCGACCGCGATGGCATCTATGGAGAGAAGTTCTGTGAAGCGACGACTTATCTTGGAATTCGAGGGGCCTCACCGCACGGCGATCGCCGTGGCAGAATGCCAAAATTAAACGCCAGATTGGCTCGATTCGCCGCGAGTGCTTGCACCACGTGATCGTCTTGAATGAAACCGCCTTGTGCCGCACCTTGAAATTGTATTCCGAATACTTTGAATGAGCACGCAGCCACTTGTCTCTCGACATGGATGCGCTGATCCGCCGGGCTGTTTAACCCCCAATTCGGTAGGATGATAGAGCTCCCCGAAGTTGGCGAGCTCCGCTAACCATATGTGCGTCGCGGAGCTTAATCAGCCCGGTTCTGGAATCTCCAAAACCTGAACCTGACGAGGAACTGCGCTTTGTCGCATTGCGACCAACCTCCCGCACACCAATGTCATGAAGAATCGCGCATATAAAGCTCGATCAGAATTATTCGCTTCCGTGTCGGAGCAGCTTTTCACGACTCGGAAGGGAATATTCGTAGGGACAAATGTTTTTGCAATTACAAAATGGTTTACACTCCCGAAATACTCGATCTCACACCCGTCTTGGATTTTTGCGAACCAAAGTGACCGCTTATTCACGACCCGAGCGGAAGCTATAGCGCAACATGATGGTGTGGCGGGGAGGTGTGAGGCCGTAATCAGTGGAATAGATATATTGAGCTAGAAAGTGGGACGAGAATCGCCAGCCGATTCCGAAATCCGAGGAATAGTCAGTGAAATAGTCGCGTGAAATTTTGTTGGGTACACCCTGTTCGGCACTACTGCTCGCCAACAGCTGGCTCTGACTAGATTGGGTGACAGAAAGTATGGACGCACTGGCAAACATTCTCCGCCAGATATCCGTCTGGAGCGCCACATGTGCAGACCAGAAGTTCATGGGATCGCTGCTAACTTTCATCAGATTGCCCGTGCGGGTATAGGACTGGCGGTCTCTTGTCCAAGAAAAGCCGCTGGAGATGTCGAATGCGAGCAGGATACGCCTGCTGGGGGCATAGCCCAGACCAGCGCTCGCTACGGCGCGCTTTGTCAGCTCTAACCCGCTGACACGAGCGCCCTCCGCGGGCAGCACCTTCTCGTCTTCGTGGGCGAAGAGGAGACCGGCTTCCAAGCCGTAAAACAGACGGCGGGTGATAGGACCGCGCAGGCGCACATCGAGTTCGGATGAAGAAGTGCTATTCAGGGTTGAATCGGGCGCGGGCGGCACGGTGTGCCGGGTGTACAAACTATCCGCCTCATCAGCGGACAGGATGCCGTAGCGATACACGACGCCGAATTTGTGCCCGCCAAAAAAAACGTGGGTCAGACCTGCGTCGATCTCTGAGACCCGAACGGACGAACTTGAATTAAATTGCATTCGAGGCGTAACTCCGCCGGTCTGGTCTGTTCGCGCCGTGGCATTGATGAGCGATCCGCGCTCCCACGTCTGAACGAAGGCGAGACCGAGACTCGTGCGCTGGTTGCTGCCGAAAGTGTGGGCCGCAATCAGCGATCCAGTAATGTAAGTGGTCTTTGTTGAGCCCGAAACAGACGTGACACCCAGTGGAAAATCAGAGTGTGCGCTCTGCGCGTTCAAAGAGAGTGACTGCAGCCCGCCATTCGTAGCGGTGAAACTTCCGCCCACGACCGTGTGAGTCTGGGGCAATGGCACAAAGAAAGACCCCTGTGGGGAGAAGCTGTAACTAGTAGGCACCACCGGAATGGAACCGGAGACGGCTCCACTCGTATTCACAGGCGGCGCGTTGCTCATGGAAGGCAGAAACAAAAGCCGGCCATCCACCGTCGAAAACTCCGTCGCATAGGCCGGATTTTCAATGCTGTCAAGATGTGGATCCGAGAAGGCCGCGAAGCGCGCCGGCGCTGAAGTTTCCGCGGATTCAATCAGACTGTTGCTGTACTGGTCATAGAAGGCAGCGGCATCTATGGCGTCCCTCCTCCCATCCCTATGCATATCGCGCCCAGGTTCTTCGCCACGCGCCACGAAAAAGAGAATATCTGTATTGGGGCGGACAATCGCACTGTCCCCTGGTCCAACGATAACAGTCTGACTCGGGTCGTTAAGGCTAGTTACCTCGACCTCTCCGACATAGACGGTCACTTCTGTTGTACCCGATCCCTGCACGGCAACGCTGAAGTCAGTGCCTCGAACTGCGATCGATGCAGTGGGGCTGTTCACTCGGTACGGATTGGGCTTCCCGCCGAAGTGGTTGATTTTGAAGCGAACACGCCCTACCAGGATTCCAAAAAGCTCATACAACGAACCCGCGGCACTGTAGTCTTGAAACAGGATACGCGAGCCAGGCTGGACGATGACGACGCTGCCATCGGTCAGCTCAATGACCACGTGCCCTCCTCCGCGCGTGTCAATCTCGTCCCCAGGTGCGAGCAGGTTGCCGCTCTTGAGGGGCTGCGAGGGGGTCGTGGTGTTTGACCGAATTGTGCTGCCAGAAACACTTGCAACACGGGCTTCGACAGGCGGAGTTTGGGCGTTGACTGCCGGGACTGTGGCTTGTGCAAACAATCCAAACAGCAGGATCCTGAAGAGCGCTTTGAACTGGGCACATCCGGAAGGGGGCTTGGAGAGAAAGAAGGAGGGTCTCAATAGTCCTCCGGAATTTCCTGGTGAGAGCAGTCAACACTTTCGGCGGCCGCATCGGTCTCAGTTTCTTGCCCTTCATCTCCGGGCGGGATGAGCTGGTATTTTCTTGCTAAGCGGTAAATCGTGCGCGGGTGCAGGCCGAGTAATTCCGCTGCGCGGCGCCGATTGCCTCCCGTCTGGCGGAGCGTGAGGATCAGATACCGGCGCTCCAGTTCTTCCATCGTTGGTTGATCCGCCGCGAGGGCAGACAACTGATCTATTCCCGCTGGAGACGAGCGGCCGGTATCCACATGTGCGATCTGTGGGGGGAGACAGTCGAGAGTGATGGGTCCTCCCGAGCAAAGCGCCACGGCCCGCGTCAGAGCGCTCTGCAGTTCGCGCACGTTGCCGGGGAACGGATAGCTTTGGAGTGCGCTGATCGCCGCCTCCGTGAGGTGCAGCGGCTGAGATTGACCACTTGCCTGTTGCAGAAAGTGGCGAATGAGGAGCGGTATATCTCCTGGTCGTTCACGGAGGGGTGCGAGTTCGATTGTGAGCACGCTCAGACGATAGTAGAGGTCTGAACGGAAGCTACCGGCGTTCACCAAACCCTGGAGTGGGGTATTGCTCGAACCGATGGCCCGAACATTGACGCGACATGTCTCCGTCGATCCTACCCGCCGCACTTCGCCTGTTTGTAGAGCGCGGAGCAGGCTGGCCTGAAAAACAGCGCTGGTTGAAGCCAGTTCGTCCAGAAAAAGGGTGCCACCCTCCGCCGCTTCAAACAGACCCATGCGATCAGCAACCGCGCCGGTAAACGATCCCTTTGTGTGGCCAAAGAGTTCGGCCTCCAGCAGTGTGTCCGTCAACCCTGAACAATTTACGGCGATGAAGGGTTTGCCCGCCCTCCGGCTGAAGTCATGAATTGCACGCGCCACGAGCTCCTTGCCGGTCCCGGATTCCCCCAGAATCAGTGCGGTGGCATCCGTGCGCGCGGCGTGGGCAATCAGCTTGTAAACCTTTACCATCGCAGCGCTGCGCCCAATCAATCCTGATTTTGAGAATTCGTCGGCGAGCGTGGCACTGTCGATCGCGGGGATCGCGCTGGCTTCACGGCGCGCATCCAAGTAACGCCGCAAGAGAGCAGCAATTTGAGCAACTTCAAACGGCTTTGCGATGAAATCGTTGGCACCCTCAGCGACCGCCCTTACAGCAACATCCAGTGATCCTTGGGCCGTCATAAGGATGATGGTGATGGCCGGGTTGAGGGCACGGAGTTCGCGCGTAAGATCCAGACCGTCCCCGCCTGCCATGAAGACATCGCTGATGACGGCGTCGAGCGGTTCAGTGCGCGCGACACCCAGTGCTTCTCGTCCGCTGGACGCGCAGGTCACCCGAAAGCCGCTGAGTTCCAAGCCCGTTTGCAGGAGATAACGGATCGATATCTCATCGTCGGCAACGAGGATGTGATAACTGGTACTCATGGTTCAACGATGCTGGTGTGATCCCTTACGCAAAACGGAAAAATCACCCAGTGAGAAGCACCGCCCTCGGCCACCCGATATACGAAGCAGCCCGTTCATGAAGGCTTATCACGCAACGGCAAGCATAAGGTAAAAATTGACCCCTTGCCATGGGTACTTTCCACGCTGGCTCGGCCATGATGCATTTCCGCTATTTCGCGCACCAGAGCCAGGCCGAGGCCGGTACCGGGCGGTCCGTCTCCTTCAACGCTGGGTACACGATAAAACTTCTCAAAGATGTGAACGAGTTCATCCGGAAGAATCCCGGGGCCCTCATCGCTCACATCGATGATGAGTATGCTTCTACCCGTACGCATTGTGATGAATACCCTACTTCCGGTAGGACCGAACTTGATCGCATTCGCAACTAGGTTCGTTACCGCTCGGGCAATGAGGTCGGAGTCCACTTGCACGCAAGGAGAATCGTCCAGGAAGCGCCGCACGAGCCGGATGCCGCGACGGCCCGCGAGTGGGTCTAGTAATAACACGGTACGCTCGATGAGCTCATTGATGTACACGGGAGTCAGCCGAAGAGGCCGCGCTCCCGATTCAAGACGGGTAATGTCCAAATAGTCGTCGATCAAACGCGCTAGCCGCTTTGCTTCTTCATTGATCGCGACATGCATCTTCCGCTGATGTTCAAGGTCCAGTTCGAACGTTGACAGAAGTTCGCTGAAACCCTGGATGGCGGTCAGCGGTGTCCTCAACTCGTGAGTAACCAGGGCTATCACATCGTCCTTAATTTGCTGCAATTGATACTGCTTTGTGACGTCAGAAAAAGATGCTACCAGACCAAACGGGCGACCCGAAACACCCAGTCCGTCCGAGACATGTGAAAGCCGGATCGTGTAACGCCGATCAGGAGAACCGCCGATTGCGAGTTCGCGCTCGACCGGGGCGCGGTCCACCAAAAGCCGCACCAAAGCTTCCCGCTTATCGAAACCCTTTACACTATCATTGAGCCGTGCAAAGAGGTTACTGCCGCGCAATGCGTGTTCCGATATGCCGAATACTTGCGCCGCGCGCGGATTCGCAAAGAGAATGTTCCCGTCGATTCCAGCGACGACGAGTCCATCTTCGACGGAGCGCAGCGCTCGATCGACGAAGCGCAACCATTGCATCAACCGCTCTTGCAGAGTGGCAAGCGCCCGGCTCTTCCACTCGATGCCATGCGGCAACCGCCAAAGCTGAGTGCGCAGATTAGCTTCCACACCGGATACATCCATTTGCGGGTGGAACTGGCTGCCATTCAGGATAGCGATGTAATCGGACGCGATTTCCGCGCAGAGGAGCAGTGATTCACGGGTGGGTGGTTGGCCAGGCGGATACGCCAGAAAGAGGGTATCCGCGCTCCGATAATCCTCATTCTGACCAAGCCGGAGCGCCAAAGCTTGCATCGCGGATCCCTCGCCAGTGTCCTTCTGGGTCTGAAAGTATTTCGTCGCTGGTTCTTCGTGTACCGCCCCTACAGCAGAAGACGATTCGCTAGCCACCGTTAATGCAGTCCCGCGCGGTACCCACCCTTCTTCTGCGAACGTTAGGGGAAGACCATGTTGGGCGACAATGCGATAGTCGGTCGTTCCATCCATGCCGTTTAGTTGCGCCAAGATTGCAACGGAGCTTGCGCCGGCAAGTTCCGCGATCAAAGCAGCGGGAACGGGATAAAAATCAGGCACCAAGAGCCCTCGCGGGGAAAGCGCAAATTCTTCGCCTTCGCGCGACAATTCGGCAATGGATAAATCCAGATTCATGCTCGCAGCCAGCGTCCGGCGGAACAAATTGAGTGGTGTCACAACGATAAACGAAACTAACATCGGCACGAGCGGCGGCACAATTAGCCAGTATTTGAAGGAAACGTAAGAACTTAACAACAACGCCGCAAGAATAACAATCAACGCACCGGCCTGTTTGATCGTCTCGAAGCGGCCCTGTGCGATCGCCAGAAGTCCAACGATCAGGGATGCCACCAGCACGCTGCATACTAGCGCAAGCCAGTCAGGAGTTTCCCTGTAGAACCGCGCGCGCAGGATTGTATCCACGGAATTGGCAAGGACTTGGACGCCCGATACCAAAGTTCCGTTCTGGTTGCCGCCAGCGCTCTCCAGATGTGTAAATGGCGAGGCTACGTGGTCACCAAGCAACGATGCTGTGGCGCCGATGAGCACGATTTTGGCGCGCAGCTTTTCCGGAGGCAACCGACCGTCGAGCACGTCGGCAAAACTGTATGTGTATTGCGCGAATGATTCCGTAGAACCCAAATAATCGATGATCATTCGGTCGGCGCGCACTTTAGTTGCTGGTGCGCCGCTGCTGCGAACGCCCATCGGTGCGTTAGTGGCAGGCTGCGCCGGAATTGACCGATCCCCAATAATCAAGCCACCTGGCACCTGGCGAACGCGATCCGGTGTGACTCCGTCACCTACGCGGACGGTCTCGACTGCGAGGGCTCTGAAAACAACTCCGCTGTTGTCTGCTTCATTGAGCAACAGCTCACGCGCTACACCATCGGTATCGGTTAAGACATTGCTGTGCCCAACGCCTGCGGATGCCCCTTTGATAGCGGGCAATGGTTCCAGCCAAGTGATGCGCCGCGACTCGTCACCCGAGTCTATGAGCTGCGCGGCGGTAACCACATTGCCTGCACGCGCGATAGCCGCTGCGAGCGCCTCGTCATCCGGTGCTATCGTCGGTTCGCTATAAAGAATGTCTAGTGCGACGACTTTCGGTTGCCCTTGGGCGATGACATCGAGCGCGCGCGCCATTGTTGACCGTGCCCACGGGAATCGGCCCAACCGGGCGATACTGGGCTCGTCGATCGCCACGATGACGATGTCGTCTGGCGCGGCGAGCGTCCCTCGCGTGCGCATGAGCCAGTCACGAGCTTGTAGTTCCAGACCTGGTGCTCGCCAATCGACGAGCACTCCCACAATTGCCGAAAAGACCACGATTGCGATGGCCCACGCGGCGCGGGGTGTGCGAAGAGATCGCCTCGATCTATCTCCAAGAACAGTCATAGTGGTCACGCGTGATTGGTAGCGTATGTTAAGTGTACGTTAAAGGACGCGGTAACGCGCAAACGCGACGGCTACACCCCAGCTCCCGTCGGATTTTGGCTCGCTGCGCAATGCCACCCCTCGGGTTGTCACTGCCATTTTGTGCGACACGTCAGCTAGGTCGGTGGATAGAGGGAGAGCAATGCAGGTTTGGGAGCCTTGCTCGATATTCCACGGAATCCGAAGGTAGAGACCGTTCACGCTCAGATTATCAATGATGACGTCCGTTTTGAATGTATCACCAATCCCATCCACACTGCGTACTCTGCCGTGATAATGAACGCTTTCCCGTAGGCTGCTTCGTATGTCGCGCATGTCAGAACCGGCGGCACCCACTTCGCACCTCTCTCCTTTGGTCTTCGCCAGACAACAGAAGCACCTTAAATTCCAGCCGGAAATGCCGTTGATGATCGCCGACAAATGTGCCTAGTAGTGGGTCTGCTGGCTGCACGATGCTCACTCTTCCTGAAATAGTGATGTCGCCGTCTGGTAATCGAATCATGCCGGGCACGAGCGGCACAGTGCGAGCGAATGTCGTTGGTCCGTTTGGAAGCCTCTTGAGGTCCGTGGGTCGCAACTTGGCGCTGGCGAGATCTCACTCTCGAACAATGTTGTCGTATACACCAGGACTTCGATGCTCTGTTGGAATTCGATTTTCGGCATGAGCACAGCCCTCACGTCGCCTGGAAACCCCCTACACAATGAGGGGCAAACGAAGAGGAGCAAGTTGGAGGCCAGATTTCCTTGTACCAGACACCCCCGCGTAAACCATCTATATCCGTCGTTTCCCTTGAACAGTGCTCAGTCAACTTCACTTATTAGGGACAATTTGTCGAACCTTCAGCCAACCTTGTGACATTTTGTCACTCCGAAAAGAGAAGGCCTCCCCACACCTGGTGTACTGAGCCCATCAACCAACCGGATTTTGCCAGAGATATTTAACGCTGAATCTTTTGAAATTCGCCAAGGCTACACCCAAGAATGTTGGCTATTTGATTGAGTCAAAAGTGCTTTTAGTTCCCCTAATTGAAACCACTCAAAAGTGGCACCTTCCGCCGACAACGGCGACTAGCACCTTGATTAAGCCCGGAAACAATTTCCTACGCACTGTGGGAAGTGGCCACGAAATTGCCGCCCCTCAAGTCATGCTCCGGCTTTAGGCTGGAAGGGGGTTTCCGAGGTGCGTCGTCTTGCGGCACTCCAGATTCTGTCCGCAAGTGCGAGGATTGCAATCAACGCCATCGCACTTGCATCGGATGGTCTGGCGAATCCTTGGACACAATCCCGGCGGGGAACATGTATGGGGATTGACATCGAACGAGCGGCTGGCGGGGCAAAGCATCGCAGCCTGTGAACGCGGCTTGAGTGCGGAGCGACTCGATGTCAGAAACAACAGTTGAAATTCGAAGCGCTGGGGGCAAGTCAAAGAATCCGAAAGCGGACTATTGATACACAAGGACGGATCTGGATCGATATTGAGAATTGCACAAGGTGGTTCAGGTTAGTGGGGTAGCAAACAACGGGATGCGCCTAAATAGGTTCTATTTTCTGTTCAAACCATTCATTCCGTGGCATCTCCGCATGGCCATGCGCCGACTGCGAGCGCGCCACAAGCGAGCCACCTATGGTGACATATGGCCGATTGACCAGAGAGCAGGAGCGGTTCCTAACGGCTGGCCGGGGTGGCCTGAGGGCAAACGCTTCGCGCTGATTTTGACTCATGATGTTGAAGGAATTAAAGGGTTGGCCCGCGTCGAACGATTAATGAACCTGGAAGTGAAATATGGCTTTCGCTCATCGTTTAACTTTGTTCCTGAGTGGGAGTACCGTCTCCACGAGTTGTTCCACGAGATGGTGGAACGAAACGGATTCGAAGTCGGTGTACACGGATTGGAGCATGATGGAAAGCTCTACGATTCTAGGGTCAAGTTCGCCGCGAAGGCGGCACGAATCAGGGAATATATTCAATTGTGGAACGCATCTGGATTTCGTTCGCCAATGATGCAACACCGGTTGACTTGGCTCCACCAACTGGGTGTGGAATACGACGCTTCCACGTTCGATACGGATCCGTTTGAGCCCGAACCGGATGGCGTCGGAACGATATTTCCTTTCTGGGTACCAGGCCCGCAGGGTTCCGGCTATGTGGAGCTTCCATACACGCTCCCACAGGATTTCACCTTATTCTTGGTTCTTCGCGAGCCAAACATCAATATCTGGAAACAAAAGCTCGATTGGATTGCCGAGCGCGGCGGCATGGCACTCCTGAACACCCACCCGGACTATATGTGTTTTCAAGGAGCGGGAGCCCGGGATGAATTCCCCGTCTCTTACTACGAAGACTTTCTGCGCTACGCGCGAGAGAAATATGACGGCACCTTCTGGTCAGCACTGCCGCGCGATTCTGCCCGCTTCTATTGTGCCAACGTGCCGAAATCTTCGCGGAACTCCCGAAAGAAGATCTGTATGTTGACCTACAGCATCTACGAACATGACAACCGTGTGCGGCGATACGCAGAGGCGCTCGCCAAGCGGGGCGACCAGGTGGATGTGATTGCGTTAAGTCGTGGGAACTCCCCGCTGGGGATGGAGACCATGAACGGCGTTACCGTCCATCGTATCCAGAGCCGGAATCGCAACGAGCGACACAAGTGGACCTACGCATGGCGGTTGATTCGATTCTTGTCGAGTTCCTCCGTTCTTCTGGCGCGCCGTCACCATCGAATTCGATACGACCTGATTCACATCCACAATCCACCCGACTTTATGGTGCTTGCCGGGCTTTACCCCAAGCTGACGGGTGCGAAACTCATCCTGGATATCCACGATATCGTTCCAGAGTTGTTTGCTAGCAAGTTCTCAGCAACAAAGGACGGACTGTATGTACGGTTACTGAAAACGATCGAGAAAAATGCTACGGCCTTCGTCGATCACGTCATCGTATCGAATGATCTATGGCATAAAAAACTGGTTGCACGAGTCGTTCCGAAAGAAAAGACCTCGGTTTTTGTAAATCACGTTGATCCTGCTATTTTTTACCGTCGCCAGCGTATCCGAAATGACGGCAAGTTCATTGTTTTGTTTCCTGGTACCTTCCAGTGGCATCAGGGGATCGACCTTGCAATCGGAGCTTTCGCTGCCGTGAAACAAAGAGTGCCCAATGCAGAGTTTCACATTTACGGTGACGGAACAGAGAGAGCGAAGTTGATGCGTCTGACCGAGCGATTAGGGCTGACGGATTGTGTCAAGTTTTTCGGATATCTACCCCTCGAACAAATAGCCGAAGTGATGGCTAATGCTGATCTTGGAGTTGTTCCGAAGCGCGCTAATTCATTTGGAGACGAAGCCTACAGCACCAAAATCATGGAATTCATGTCCCAGGGAGTACCCGTGGTGATCTCACGCACGAAGATTGACTCGTTCTACTTCGATGACTCCGTCGTCGAATTTTTCACATCGGGTGATATTCAGTCATTGACGGATGCGATGATGAGAGTCATTGAAGATAAGGCACGGCGTGAAGACCTCATTAAAAACGGGTATGAATATGTAGGTCGCAATAGTTGGGCCTTAAGAAAAAAGGAATATTTTGATTTAGTGGATTCACTTTGATTTGGGATCTGTTGAACCGGCTGAGTACTCCCTTCACTCTATGCCCACAATTTTCTAGCGTGAGACCTTCGATGCAGCTGCGGTATCGACCTTCCCATCACACCACAAGTCATGGTCAAACTCGGCCGAATGTCCACAATAAACCTGATTTGGTTCTTCGACTTGTTAGTCAGTAGCGGCGGCACGATGAACCGAGAGGCTGCGATGTTAGCTGCTAGGATCGAGAACGGAACACAACTCTGGGAGAGATGTATGTTTGTCAAAATCGGGTTTGCCACGTGTACCAAAGGAATTGATTTGATGTGCGCAAATCCGTAAATGTTCGGTCTCGCTTTTTCAACGAGCTGCGGCCGGAAGAGTATGCACCCTTTGATACGGCACGGGCCCGACTCAATCGACCGTCTGCAAGTTCGCCGCTTTCGGTCTGGAAGCTCAGGAGTATCTCAGCATTGTGGCTGGTTTCGTGGCTTGCCCGGAAACTTCGTATTCGCGGCACCCGCAAGTCCATGATTCAGCGTGCTCCAAAATCATAATTCTGGTTGCCCAGCATCACATGATTGTGGACCTGGGCCAGATTCCGATAAGCCGACTTGTCAGGACCTCGCTGAAATGGGCCACAGCACACAGGTCACGATTATTTCGAAATCGAATCACGCACCACCGTCTGATCGGCGATCGGTACCCACAACACTAGACGGTCCTCAGGTCCGAGGTTGCGGTTCCGGTGGCCTTTGGTCGGGGCGAGGTCTTCAATGAGCTCTATGTCTCCGGGATTTAGAGTGATTCTCTCCCCTCCCGAAAATTCAACCTCCTCATGGCCGGCAAGATCGAAAATATATTGCCGGCGCGGTCCTGGATGGAACGCTCCGAAATCCGCGCCGAGTGCATCGGGTTTTGACCTGCGGAGCATAGCTCCCGTTGTCGTTTCCATTAGGTTGGCGACGTTATTTTGGTCGAAATTCATCACTTCAATCTTTTCCACGTGCGACAGCCCATCTTTGCCCGTATAGAACCGGTACATCATCACCTTTTTGCCTCCTTGGGCGGCAACTACATCATTCCGCGTTTGTCCGCAAAACATGAGAAAACAGATTCCGACCGTCACAACAGCAATGGAAAACCTGAGCATCGGTTTCATGGAGTGCTCCTAATTGTCGTTTTCAGGATTACCCACTTCCAGTTCTGAAAGATCGGTGATATTTGCGATTTTCACGTTATGACCAAGACACATCCTAGGCAGTGCAATGCGAGATTTCAAGGAGAGTCCCAAACAAAGTGCCCGATAAACGGCGTTATCGCAATCTCGCCCGAGTCACATCCGGCTGAAATTCCCAGTTAATGGGATGGTCCGCCGCGGAACTCTAGAAGCTGTAGAGTGCGGGGCAAGGAGGCATCTCATGAAAATTCATGCGCTGGGTATCGATTTGGGTAAGACGATGTTTCATCTGGTCGGTTTGGAAGCAAGTGGGCAGGTGGTAGTACGGAAGCGATGTTCGCGCACACAACTGCTGGCCTTCACCACGAATTTGCAAGTGGGGTTGATCGGGATGGAGGCCTGTAGTGGAGCACACTTCCTCGGGCGGGCACTGCGAGCGCAAGGGCACGAAGTGCGTTTGATGCCCGCTCAGTACGTAAAGCCCTATGTGCAGACGAACAAGAGCGACTACATCGATGCGGAAGCCGTCCTTTTAGGAAAGTACTGTCTCAGCAGTCCGTTGGTGTTTTCGTTCGTTCCGCGCTGCCACGGGCTCTGCGGTCACAGAAGTAGACTTTCACTTTCGTGTCTACCGTGAAGCTTTTGTGCTGGGCCATCTCCAGCCCGCGATCCCAGGTCAACGAGCGCCGCAAAGATGCCGGCAGCTTGCGAACGTGCCGGCTCAGGGCGGCGACCACCGTAGCCGTATCTTTGCTGGACACCTTGACCAGCATGGTAAATCGCGAATGACGTTCCACCAGCGTTGCAATGTGACTGTTCTTGGTGCCGCCGATGAGATCGCCTTCCCAATGGCCGGGGATGGCACGGTCCTCGATTTCTGCGGGCCTTTCTCGAATGGAAATGGCATCCACGATTTGACCGCTGCGGTGTCCGCTATCACGCGCGTGCCGCGAGCGGCGAATTCGCCGCTTGAAGCGAAGATGCTGAATAAGCCCTTCCTTCAGCACTCCGCGCGCTTGAATGAACAGACTGCGGTAAATCGTTTCGTGGGACACGCGCATCCTCCCGTCCTCGGGATACTGCATCTTCAGCCATCCGGAAATTTGTTCCGGCGACCAGTCCAGGATCAGTTTACCCGCAACGATCTCTTGCAGCTTCACATGGATAGCCAGAAGGCACCGCTTGGGCCGCAAGGCCGACTCCCAGGCCTGGTGATCGGCTTCATTGGCTCGATACAGAGGTTGCCCGCCATGGCGGGCGACCTCTCGGCTCACCGTCGAAACGGCCTGCTGCAACCCCTTGGCTATCTCGCGAATCGACGAGCCGCAAGCGATCCCTCGAGAAATGTTTTCTCGCTCTCCCAGCGTTAGCGTCAGAGGCGAGCGCCGACGCGAGGCCGGAGCAATCCCGCCGTGCTGCGCCAACATAAACTGAATGGATACATGGTCCTTGCCAAAGACCCGTCCAATCTCATGCAACGACTGTCCCGCCTTCCAACGGCTCCACATGTCGGTCCGCTGGATCGCGGACAGCCTCACTCGTCTCCGTTGCGTCATAAACACCACCTTTAGAGAAATGATTTATAGCAGATGGTGTTGCATCGACCGATTGAGCTGGCAGGGATTATCGGAAGGTGGCTTTTTGCGCCTTTTGGGGCCTGATTCCCACATTCCGTTTATCAGGCGGCTTGGCTGAATGGGAACAGACTCGCGGAAAGAAAGAAAGCGAAAGTGTGCCTTGACATCAACCGGCCTTCTCATGGAAGGACTTGGCTCAGCTGCACAATGAGGGTAGGCTAGCTCTTCCAACTTGCGCGAGAAAACAACAATACTTTAGACGCACGGATTTTATAATGCTGACTTCCTTGTCGGTTTTAGCATGAAACCGATGCCTGCATCTGCGAGTTGCACGATACAGTTTTCGCTGCCACGTTCACTTATTTTTTCGCTTCTGTGCACCGCGCTTGTGACAGGATTTTTTGATCGAGCAGCACCAGCAGCCTCCGCACAGACTCCAATTGAGGCATTGCACGTGCCGGAGCTCGACACCGGCTTTCACCTTCTCTACGAACTAAAGCCTGACGAAGCTCGCAACCAGTTTGAGGCCTTGCAGAGGGCTCATCCGGAAGACCCGCTTGGAAGTGCCGCGGAAGCGGCAGCGTATCTGTTTGAGGAGTGCTACCGGCAGGGCGTCCTGACCTCAGAGTTTTTCCTGGACGACAAGCGTTTTCTGGGCGAGATCCCTCTCAAACCGGACCCAGACCTCCGCGCCGCCTTTTTCGCCAAGGACAAAAAGGCGCAGGACTTGGCGCAGCTGCAATTGAAGTCAAACCCGGACGACCCGAACGCCCTGTTCGCAATGGCCTTGAGCGTGGGTATGCAGGCCGATTATGCCAGCCTGATCGATAAGCAGCAGCTCGACAGCCTGAAAATGATCGGCGTAGCCGATACGTACGCCAAGAAACTGTTGGTGATCGCGCCGGACGCTGCCGATGCCTATCTTGGCCTGGGCACGGCGAATTTCATCATTGGGAGTCTGCCGGGAATCAAGAAGTTTTTCCTCGGCTTCGCTGGAATCCACGGCGACAAAAAATTGGGGATCCAGCAACTCGAGATCGCCGCCGATCATGGCCGGTATCTACGGCCGTTTGCGAAGATTCTGCTGGCGATGGCGGCCCTGCGCGAGAAAAAGCCAGAAGTAGCTCGCGCTCAACTTAGCGAACTCGTCGCGGAATTCCCCGATAACCCGCTTTTTGTTACTGAGTTGGCCAAGCTTAAGCGTTCTCATGTCGCGGCTGTTCCCCCTCAATAGTGAATTCCCCCTATCTTGAGTCGATTTATCAAGCCGAATTGGCGATAGAAATGGCCACGTCTTATTGGAATGTGGCCTACCACAGGCAAACTACAGGGGCCGATCTTGACATAGTGTTGGAAGGCCTTCCCATCTGAAATCCACCTCTTGAAAGTCGCCGTATCCGAGAGCCTTAAGTAGGGCCACCTAAGAAGAAATTGACTTAGGTATCTGCCTGTTCTCTATTGAACAGTGTCATGCGGTGGCATCAACTACGATGCGCCGCAGGCATCTCCCAGGATCGTACGGTTGCGGACTCTTTCTGATAAAGGATATAGAGGCATGAAAATTCACCATGCACGTTTGAGACATATCCTCGTGGTATTCCTTCTCTGTTGTTCAATATTGACCGCTGGTGTTCTCCGTGGTCAAGAGACTGCGTCAGCAGAGATATCCCCGACGCCGGGAGATTCTGCACAAACAGTGGGAGCCTCCGGGGGAGAGCGCGACGTTTCCTTGCGCCGCCTTC
Organism: uncultured Acidobacteriota bacterium; assembly: GCA_963813185.1. Taxonomy (GTDB): domain Bacteria; phylum Acidobacteriota; class Terriglobia; order Acidiferrales; family UBA7541; genus Palsa-360. The sequence continues at coordinate 297,302 of CAWEYA010000008.1, read as the reverse complement.
CCGCAAACTTTCTCAATGATCAGAAAAATCTGTGGCTTTTTCCGGCAAAGCTCTCGCAGGGGAGGCATTGGCTGCCCTCTATTGCGGTCGTCGGGGTTACGGCAGGGCTGTTGGCCGCAGATCCGCATGACGTTTCCTATTTCCGGACTACAACAACTTTTCATGGCTTCAATAGTGCGATGAGTGGAACAGCCAGTTCTCTCGAGATCGGTCTTGTACCAGCCGCGTTCTACATCATAGGTCGGGCAAGCGGCCATCCCTATGCGGAGAAGACAGCACTGTTTGCTGGAGAAGCAGTCGCTGACAGCATAGTTGTCTATGGCGTCATAAACGCAGTAACACGAAGGCTTCGGCCCTCGGACATTCCTCCGCAGGGTCCATTTTCCGACACATTTTTCAGGAACAAGTCCATCGTAGACAGTAGCTTCCCTTCCGGGCACACGATCGCGGCGTTTGCAGTAGCAACAGTTATTGCACGTCGCTATAAAAACCATCGGTGGGTTCCCTGGATCGCCAATGGCGTGGCTGGAGGAATAGGTTTCTCGCGAGTCACCTTGCAGTCCCATTTTCCCGCGGATGTATTCTTAGGCGCCGCACTGGGCTACTCAATCAGCCGCTTTAACGTACTGCATGGGAACTGATTTCCCGTCAATAACCTGCCGAGGACCACAGGTCTTATCGGTAAGGATGACGGTCGATAGCCTCTTTCCGTTAGTGCTATGTGTAATCTAGGCCAAATCCTGATAAGTCCTCTTCTCGGAAACTGGCTTTTTGCGTCCCATGAGGCTGATTCTCACATTCCGAGAACTCCGTTTCTCGGGGCTTGGGCTCAGAACCAAGCTCCGATATTGAAGACCGGGCTATCCGGGAAATTTTCTACATGTTCGGGACAGAAATAAGGAAGGCCCCGGGTTCGTCAGGGGGCTGTAAACCCGGGGCCGGGGGTTGAGACAGAGGATGGGCCGGAATAAACTCGAATCCATTGGCTACACAGCGGAGCATTTGTCTCGCTCCACAGCCTGAATCAATGATTTGTGGATACCGATGTCAAACCCCCTCTGATGCGAACGCAATCATTGCAAAGACTCGCAGTGGCCGGAAAATTACCCGTGAATTGCCGAAAAACTGCTAAGAGAGAAAAACAACAATGGCGGGAACGACGGGGACGAGCCGGATCCGCTGGTGCGTAAGATACACAAACTCCGAGTTTGCTGCCTGTTCAATTTTGCACATTTTTAGCTTGTAAACATACACATTCCGTTAATCCCGTTTTTCGGGACATAGCCGCTAAGAACGCGCGAAAATGCGTGCGATGGGCGAGTCCGATGTCTAAATCGAGAATTCGGGACAAAATACAAATATGTCCGAAAAGGGACAGATGTCGATCTTCAGGTGCTCTTAGAATGAAATTAAGTAAGGAATAGATAGGTGGAATGCCAAGAGGTATAAGCAATGAGAGGAATGGTGGACCATATGCGAGCGCGATTGAATTTGAAGCAATGTGTGTGGATTGTGGCGATGACCCTGGGTATCGGTATCACCGGAGGCACGGTACGGGTCGCAGCGTCTCCGTCACCACAGGAGCAGCACGACCAGGATTATTCGAAAAATAAGAACTACCAGGTAGGTATGCGCGATGGGCGCAATGACAGCGCGCATAACCGTGACCACTCCAAGAAGAGGAACTTCAAAAAAGACGACGACCAGAAAGCTTACGAGACAGGCTATCAGTCAGGTCACCAGGGCAATTCACAAGATCATAGATAACAAACCGGGTCAGGAAAAGTTCCTCAGCGCGCAAATTAAATTGGGCGTGGCGGACTGCGCTACGCCCGAACGCGCCAAAGTTCAGCCCGTGTCGGTCCGCACCGGGTGACGGTGTGGTTGTGCCATCACAAGCGTTACCCGGCGGCACACGGCAAGCACACGATCTCACGGAAGCTAATTGCAACGCGTGGCAGTCCGCCAAAGGTCAGGCTGGTGTGGTCTGTAGAGTTCAGGAAGTTTGTGGTGTTCTACTGGCGGTCTTGGGCCACATTCCATTAAGACCGTTCATCAGGATTTGGCGATAGGGACACCTCCGCAGACTCCACAAGGCGTCGTCGGAGTGACCCAGTTGCGGGCTTCTTGACAGCACCCACAACTGCACTTGTCTTACTTTCCGTGCACTTTGGCTACACCGCTTGCGGCCTCGTCATCCTCAATTTCAGGAGTGTTCTGCCTTTGCAGTACCTGTTCAGATTTGAACAGATTTCTCATTGCGGCATCACTACAAATACATGTGCATCCCGTGAAGTCGATTCCAAGAGATGGGAGGCCGTCCAATATGATGTCAGAGGGAGCGAAGGAATTGTCGCCCGTGTATTCTTCGCGGTTCGGTAAACCGGTGGTTATGCTTGTCGCTCTTCGCCAAAGTTATATCCCAATGACTTGCCGTATTGTTTGCGAATTTGTCGCCGACGTACGCGTCCGCATAAAGCCTGGATGGGAGATGGATGTCCGAAAGGATTTGATTTTAGCCGTTGAAGAGGTCGTCATCGCGGCGGAAAACCGGGTGAATTGACCCAATCCTGGTACCTGGAGCTCGATGGCTAAGGAGTTGATAGTAAGACCTAAAATGAGCTATGAGCTTGGCACGGTTGATGCTTCCTTGAATGCTACAGGCCACGGGAGGTGATGTATGAAACGGATTTTCCTCTCACTGTTCGGATTTATTACGCTGTTCGGTCTGATGGCCGCCCCTGTTCAATCCACGGCACTGACGGTATCTCCACTTCAGACGCAAGCGCAGCCCGAGGCCAAGACATTCACGGGCACGATTCGGAAAAGTGGCGAGAACTTGGTCCTGAGTGAATCAAGTACCAAGGCTAATTACTTGCTCGACAAGCAGGATAGGGCACGCCCGTATGAAGGGCAGAACGTAAAGATCACTGGAACAATCGATGGGGCCAGTAATTTGATTCACATCGAGACCATTCAGGAGATCGTTTAGATCAGATTCGCAAAGAGAGATATAAACATGTATCACGAAAACAAGGAAGGGCCAACTCGCGAACAAATAACGCTAAGAGCCTACCAAATTTATTTGGAGCATGGCTTTCATCCTGGCAACGACTTGGCCGATTGGCTCGCGGCTGAGAAAGAACTAACTGAAACATCGGCAAGAGAGGATGCAGATAGTTCCCCCACAAATTTCGGGCCAAGCTTGCGAAAACACGCAACAGCTTGAACTGCTACTTCTTGCGGAAAGCGATAACCAAGTCAAGCCTCCGGCCAACGACCACACTTGGCGGGGGGCTTTCACGAAGGCAACGGCAAGGTCCAAAATCTCAGACGGGCACGCGCACTGATTCGAAACCGGGGGTAAATCGTTTAATGCTGGTAGCGTAAGAAGATCGGGGTAGCCTTCAATCGAACCAACCTACACATAACGCCCGATTGGAGTGCCTTGCATTGGTCTGTAGTTTGAAACTGGGGAAATAACAATGAATTTCAAAAGAATTGGATGGTCATCAGCTTTGATTGCAATGGGAGCGTTTGCGACGACTCGACCGGTCTCGGAAGAAGGGTAATCAAGTTTCGAGGAAAAGAAACCGTGTTCGCGCAGGGCGATCCCGCGAAGTATGTTATGTACATTCAAGAGGGCGGTGTGAGGCTTACGGTGGTCAATGAGCCCGGCAAAGAAGCCGTTGTGGCGAATCTGGGACCGGGTGATTTTTTTGGGGAAGGATGCCTTGCGGGCCAGTCCATTTGTATGGCGACTGCGACCGCGATTGCGCCGACCACCGTACTCTTCATTGAGAGAAACGAGATGATTCGCGTGCTCCACGAGGAACACGAATTCTCCGACCGCTTCATAGCCCACATGGTTGCGCGAAATCTCCGAGTCGAGGAGGACCTGGTAGACCAACTCTTCAATTCCAGTGAGAAACGGCTCGCGCGCACCCTGTTGCTGCTCGCGCTTTGGCGGGGCGGGCCAACCTCAAAAGGTGCTCCCCAAAGTATCGCAAGAAATGCTGGCGGAGACGATTGGCACGACACGGTCGCGAGTCAATTTCTTCATGAACAAATTCAGGAAACTGGGCTTCATCAAATACAACGGCGAGATCCACATCAACGAATCCCTCCTGAGTGTTGTCCTGCACGAGTAACGGCCGACTTTGGCGTACTGCAAAGTGCCAATCGTTAGATCCTCGATCTCTACCAGTGCGAGCAACTTTCGCAATACGGAAAAAGCAAACGAAACACGAATGTGTGTCAATGTGAACAGATATCCGGCTTCGTCTCTTCTATGATGCTGCTTACGGAGGAAGTATGGCGAACCAGATTCCTCTGAGAAGTGAGGATAGAGACATGGAAACCATCTTGATCGTTCTTCTCGTTGTGTTTTTGCTCGGCGGCGGAGGCTGGGGATACTCTCGTTATCGTGGGAACTAGCGCCTCCAGGGCTTCAAGACGCGATCACGAGTGAGTGACTTCTAAACTTGTTCGTGGAGCGTGAGATTTTCGTAGCATGATATTTGGGCATGTGGTGAAATCGAAGGATGCTTACCTCGCGCACCAGAATTCAAATGTTTTCACAGGAGGTAACAGGATGAAGCCGAGTACTAAGGATGAGGTGGCGGGCAAGGTTCACGAAGCGAAGGGTAAAGTTAAGGAGAAGGCGGGACAACTGACGAACAATCCCGACTTGGAAGCCGAAGGCCAGGACGAAAAGATAGGCGGGAAATTCCAAAAGAAAATCGGCCAGGTGGAGAAAGTCCTAGGGACTTAGTGTGGAGAGATCTTTTGCACCCTTGGACCGCCTCGCAACGTGGGATGAAGTCCGCTTCGCAAAGTCGGTCTTACTCTCAAGGTGTTTTTGAACCCGTCCCAGCCGAGGAGGAACAATGAGATATTACCCTTTCCCGCTCGCGGCGATTCTTGCTTTGTTGATTGCGTGTTCTTCACAAGCCGCAGAGAAGCCTCGCTCCGCGCAAGGCAATCAAAATCAGCCCAAGAGAGTCTGGACGAACGACGATATGGACCAGCTCAGCGCGCGCGGCCTGGTTTCCATCGTCGGCCAGAAACTGGCGGAACCAGCAACGAAAGCACCCGCGGCGCCATCCGAAACCACTTTCCCGGTTTACGCATCCAGGCTCGACGATCCCGAATGGTATGCCCATAAGGCCGCCGATCTTCAGGTCGAGCTGGACAAGCGCGAAGCTGCCCTGCGCGAGCAGCAAGCGGCAATCGCCCTGGCAGCCGACCGGATTACCGAGCCGGGCCTCGCCCTGGACAAGGATAACGCGGGAGTGACGCCTGCGGCGGGCGTCGAAAACCTCCAAGCGCAGGTGCAGGAAGTCCAAAGCCAGCTCGATGAACTGAGCGACCTCGCTCGGCAGCACGATATTCCGCCAGGCGTGTTGCGCGGCTGAGATTCTCGCCTTCATTCAGAAGGCGCGCAGGTCTTGGCGCACCATCCTGCTCCGGGCCCGGTTCTGTGGTAGGCGCGATTGGTGCGATCAGGGGAGCACTGCTTTTCGGCTCGGAGGCTTTGCGGTCAGCGATTCGGCACATGACCTCCATAATTCCAGAAATGAATGAGTCGGAGGGAAGCCATGAACCTGAAGCTCGTAATCGGAACACTTACAATTATCATGATGGCCATTCCGGGCATTGCATTGACGCAGGACAATCAGGCCAATACGGATGGTTCGACGCACACTGCGACCGGCTGTCTCGGGAAAAGCCCGACCGCGAACATCTTCATGATCACGGATGAAGACGGCAAAATGTGGGATCTTCGCAGCAAGACCGTTCCGCTTGGTCCGCACGTGGGGCAGACAGTCACCGTAACCGGCACAATCCCGAAGGAATCGAGTGGCGGCAACTCCTCAAGCGACACCTCGCCGCAAAATCATCTGCTTGTGACGAGCCTGAAGATAGTCCGCGACAACTGCAAGCAGCCATAGACTCGTCAGCAATCAGAGAAAACGCGGAAATCGTGCATTCCCTCCGGCCAAGACATAAACACTTGGTACCACCAAGTTCTGCATTTTTCAGGAGGAAATGAATATGAAGATCCTAAAGACTAGAATCAAATCGGGTGTCGCGTCATTGCGTTTTAGTAGGGGAAAATATCTCGCTGCTCTTGCGTTTTCGCTAATTTCTTTACCCGTGTGGGCGGCTCATTCGGACTCGATGTCATGGGAATTACATGAAACCACGACAATCGGAGGTGCTCAAATTAAGGCCGGAAATTATCTGTTTCGAGCGGAGGAAGGCCAAAGCGAACTTCAAATCATACAGGACGGCAAAGTGATAGCTAAAGTTCCGTGCAGTTGGACACACCTCACGACGAAGGCCCCCGAGTCAGAAATTCAAATTCTCAATAACCAAATGATTCAGGTGCAATTCGCTGGGCGAAGAGAGGCGATCCAGTTCAATCCATAATTTGAATTACAAAACACGGTCTGGATCGGAATTTCCGCGCAACATGTCTGGTAGCTCTGCCGCGTGTTCAGGCGCGTGGCTCGACTGCGCCTTTTCCACTTCCTGATAAGACCTTATCGGTATGTGGGATTCTGCGGGCCGAACCACGCTGTCGATTAAACGATTTTGGAAGCGATTTGGCCACTGGACAGCAGCCCGCAATCAGGCCCCCTAAGAGTCTGATTGCTCTGCCTGAATTTTCCTACGCTGAATTGATAGTGTTGGACTGGGAAAGACCTCGAAAATCGAGGAAATTCTCGTTCTGTTGGCGGACCGGGCGGGCATTCCGGTGATTCCCTCAAGTGGTGTGAAAATTGCAATTATCTTGGTACCCCCTTGAACAGCAGTTTTTTCCACTCAATTCTGCAGAAGCCAAAACATCTCACCGTTTTTTTCGGAGGACGTGGGGCCCCCGGCCGGGTCTAAGCAGCTTTGATAAATCCCAAAATTTCTGGAACCTGAAATCAGGGCCGGCTCTAGCATTTGGCCATGGTGCAGACAGGCCGGAAGCATTGGCAGCGCAGTGTTCCGTGTACCCGCCGTGTACCTCCGTTTGGCACTTTGGGCGTTTTTGGCGTATTGGGCGCAACGTAAAATGAGTAAGTTACGTGTCTTCAATAGTGGAAGCGGGTTCAACTCCCACCCGCGCCTCAATAAATTCTTCCCTTGCTTCGAAATTCGCAGGGTTGGAAAAATGTCCGCAATCGCGCCTTCTCCCTTTCGAAAATCAACGATAACGAATCTTCAGAATCAGTATGGCCAGCGCGAAAACCAGAGTCACACCGTTGGCATAGAGTATGGGCCGGTTATTGAGGAGCAAGACATACGCTGCCCAAAGCGCAACGCCGAAGGTGAATACGCTCTGTGTGATGAGCGAGATGCCCTCGGTTCTCTTCTCGCGAATAATTTTCACGGCCTGCGGCAGCCAGCAAAGCGTCGTGCAGACCGCCGCCACAATTTCCACGTTCTCTGACCAGAACGTCCATGACCTCACTCCAATCCCGCGCTTTGCCAGAACCTTGCGTCCCGCCGGAGGCGGAGTTCCGAAGACGCGTATAGATACTAGCGCGAAGACCATCACAGTGATCCGCCGCAGGCCACAGGAACTTTGAGGATCGGCCAGCCATCAGACAGCGGGAGTGGCCGAACACGCTGAACCTGTGGCCTCCGGCGCGAGAAGGTCTTTGGGATTGCGCCAAAATGAGTCAAACCTCCTTGACTAGACCCGATTCGGAACTGGCCCTGGAAAGAGTCCCCCCTTAAGGGGTTTCTAATCCTACAACTCTTTGAAACAAAAGAAATTAGGTCATGACCGGCACCGGCCGTTTGGCAGGACCAATGCAAATGCACCAAGGGAACTTCTCGGAAGAACTTCCAACGTTTGAGGCAGTAGTTTTGCGGAGAAGGCTTCAACTTTGATTCCAACCTCGTTGCCTGGCAACCGGGATGGATAGGGAGGCTCTCAAGAATGAGAAAATTGTCAAAGCTACTGAGCTCTTCGCTGGCTCTGCTTCTTTGTTGCGCTCCCATGTTGGCACAGAAGTCTAACCACGGTACGGGTCCGGGCGTGGATCTGACCACGATGAATATCGAGGATCTTATGAATGTCAAAGTGACTTCTGTCTCGGCGAAAGAACAGAAGCTCTCGCAGACTGCTTCCGCGGTCTTCGTTATCACTCAAGAGGACATCCACCGTTCTGGCGCCACGAAGATTCCCGATCTGTTGCGAATGGTTCCCGGATTAGAAGTGGCTCAAATAAATTCCAATACGTGGGCTATCAGCTCCCGCGGGCTGAATAACGAGCTTAGCGATGAGCTTTTGGTGCTGCTCGACGGACGCAACGTGTTCACGCCAACCTTTGGCGGCGTCTTTTGGAATCTCCTGGATTTGCCGCTCGAAAATATCGAAAGAATCGAAGTGATTCGCGGGCCAGGTGGAGCTACCTGGGGGACGAACGCGGTCAACGGGGTCATTAACATCATCACCAAAAAGGCCGACCAAACGAGCGGGGCTATGGTTGTCGCCGGAGCGGGAAATATCGATCAGGGGTTTGGGACTGCACAATATGGAGGCAGCCTGGGAAAGAGCACCGACATCCGCGTTTATTCAAAATATTTCAATCAAGGTCACTTCCCGGATTCCACGGGCCATGACGGAGGGGACGACTGGCACATTCTGCGGGGTGGCTTTCGGAGCGATAGCACTCTCTCGGAAAAGGATGCATTGATGATCCAAGGGGACCTGTTCAACGGGCGGGAGGGGGATTCAGTCGTGTTTCTACCATCCGTCACGTCCCCCGGATTGGTGAACGCTCCGACGCACTCAAGACAATCGGGTGGTTTTCTGCAATCCGTCTGGAAGCACGCTAACTCCACGCGGTCGGACACAACACTCGGCATTTCCTATAGCGCGTACAAGATCGATAATTTTCTGAATGCCGTCACTGAAGCAAGAAAAATACTCAGCATTAACTTTCAGCATCACGTCGCCTGGGGCGAACGGCAGGACTTCGTCTGGGGGCTGGGCTACGAATATTCGACATCGCGCTCCCAAGGGAACCTAGCAGTTTCGCTAAATCCCGCCAATTTGAATTCTCAATTGTTCAGTTCCTTTATCCAGGATGAGATTGCTTTGGTTCCCGACCGCTTTTATCTTACGGTTGGCGCGAAGCTTGAGCACAATTATTACACTGGCTTCGCCGTAATGCCCAGCGCTCGCGTGACCTTTTCGCCCAGCGCGCACCACATGCTGTGGGCAGCCGTCTCAAGGGCGGTCAGCACGCCCTCCAGCGTTGATATTTCAATCCGCGCCAATTATGGGAGTTCGCCCGGACCCGGCGGCACTCCTATCCTATCGAGCGTTCTAGGAAATCCTCTATACAAGAACGAGGACCTGATCGCTTATGAATTGGGATATCGGACCACAGTTTCCACGCGTCTCTCGGTCGATTTTGCCGCCTATTACAACACCTACAGCAATGAACAAACGACCGAACCTGCGGCCGCATTTCTAGAGGCCTTGCCGCCGCCGGTTCACATTGTCATGCCATCAACGTACGAAAACCTCATGTACGGAGAGGCACATGGGCTTGAAATAGCCGTCAACTGGAAGCTGGCGGATCGCTGGACCATCAGCCCGGGGTTTGAATTCGAACGGTTTCACATGCATCTGCGCCCTTCGAGCCAAGACACGGGAGCGATTGCTGAAACGGAGGGGAGCGACCCTCATCTGCATGCCTATGTCCGGTCGCACGTCGATGTGTCAAAAACTCTGGCCTGGGATACATCCGCGTATTTTGTGGACCGCACCATGTTCGATGCATTGCCTTCCTTTACAAGGCTGGATACGGGATTGACGTGGAACTGCACAGAAGGGCTCTCCATTAGTCTGTTTGGGCAGAATCTTGTTCGGGACCGCCACCTTGAATTCGAACAATCAAGATTGGAATCTACGCTGGTTAAGCGTAGCGGATACACAAAGGTAACCTGGAGGTTCTAGTTGCCATGGAGACGAAATGCCATTCTCGATTCACACATGTTCGAACTCAGCAGTCTTCGACACGTTTATGGTTAATCGCGACTATTCTCGCGAGCTTCGTTTCTGGACACCTGATTTCAGCTTCACAGGGACACGCGCAGGTCGCTCTCTCGGAATATCAGGTCAAAGCTGCCTACCTGTTTAACTTCCTCAAGTTCGTGGAGTACCCCAGCGAGTCGTTTGCCGATCCGCTCGCGCCCTTCGTCATTGGCGTAGTTGGCGACGACCCGTTTGGGAATGCCCTGCCGCAGGTTGTCACCGGGAAGACCGTCCAGGGCCGCGATCTCGTCATTCGCTCTTACCGCGCTGGAGAAGATTTGCGCGGTGCGCACATCCTGTTCATCAGCGCATCGGAAAGAAAAAGGCTCCCCGTGATTCTTTCGAGCTTGCGTGGATCGAGCGTCATCACCGTGGCGGATATGGAAGGATTTCTCGACGCCGGAGGGATGATCCAGTTTCTGAATGAGAATGACCGGGTGCGTTTCGCGATCAACGTGGATGCAAGCAGCCGGGCCAAGCTGAAACTGAGCTCCAAGCTATTGAGCTTAGCAAAGGTGGTTGGAGGAGAAGTCAAGGAAGCCGGCAAGTGAGAGTAGCCGCGCGGATCGGCGGTAACGAGCGCGCGTAACTAAGATGAATTGGACCAGTAAACTTTCGCTGCGACGCAAGCTCACCCTGGTGATCATGATCAACACGGTGGTGGCGCTGTGCGTGGCCGGGACCGGGTTCGCGGAATACGGTGTCTACCGATTCAAGGAACTGCGCCTGGAGGACTTGAACGCCCTGGCGAACATACTGGGAACCAACAGCACAGCGCCGCTTACATTCAAAGATCCTAACTCCGCGCAGGATATCCTGCGGGCCCTTGCGGCTAAGCCGCATATTCTGTCGGCTGTCATTTACGATCGTGACGGAAAGCCTTTTGCCGTTTATCACCATGGCGAATCAAAGGGCGAATTTTCCGCGCCTCCAGTGGAAAGCGATTCCAGCCGGTTTACCTCCAATCGCGTCTTGATCTTCCAGGCGATCAATTTTCAAGGCGAGAGAGTTGGCACCGTGTTCCTGGAAGGAGACACGCTGGAGTACAAGCAGCTTTTGGTCGGCTATTTGTTCTTCTTCGCTCTGATCGTCGCGGTCGTCTCCATCGGAGCGTACGCGATGGCCGGGCGCCTGCAACGCCCCATCTCGAATCCGATCCTGGAGCTGGCCTGGACCACCAAGATGGTGACCAGCTCCAGGGATTATTCCATTCGGGCGGGGAAACATTCGGAGGACGAAGTCGGCGTCCTGATCGACGGCTTTAACGAGATGCTGGAGCAGATTCAGAATCGCGACACTGAATTACGCCACGCCGGCGAAGATCTCGAACGGCGCGTGGACGAGCGCACGCTCGAGCTGGAGCAGGAAGTGGCGGACCGCCAGCGCGCCCAGGAAGCACTGCATGAAAGCGAGGGGCGTATCCGTCTGCTCCTGGACTCCACCGCCGAAGCGATCTTCGGAATCGATCGGGAAGGAAAATGCACGTTTTGCAACCCAGCCACCCTTCGACTGCTGGGCTATGAAAAGGTCGATGCCCTTTTAGGGAGGCTTATGCACGAGGTGATGCACCATTCGCATGCGGATGGAACTCCCTATCCCATAGAGGAGTGCAACATTGCCATTACGTTGAGATTGGGCGAAGGAATTCATTCGGATGAAGAAATTTTCTGGCGCGCTGATGGCACAAAGTTTCCGGTGGAATTCTGGGCTTACCCCATCCGCAAGGAAGGCGAGGCCGTTGGAGCGGTCGTCACGCTTTTGGACATCACCGAGCGCAAACGCGCGCAGGCGGCGCTTTTGGAGGCCAAAGAAGCGGCCGAAGCCGGCAGCCGCGCCAAGAGCGAATTCCTGGCCAACATGAGCCACGAAATCCGCACTCCTATGAATGGCATCATCGGAATGACGGACTTGGCGCTCGATACCACTTTGACGCCCGAACAGCGGGATTATCTCACTCTGGTCAAATCGTCCGCCGATAGTCTCCTGCACGTCATCAACGACATTCTGGACTTTTCCAAGATTGAAGCGGGCAAACTCGAACTGGAGAAAACCGAATTTGAGATTCGGGATTTGTTCAGGGATATCTTGAAAACGCTGGCTCAGCGGGCGGACGAGAAACCCCTGGAGATTTGCGCGCGCGTCTCGCCGGCCGTGCCCAAGACCCTGATCGGAGACCCCACGCGGTTGCGGCAGCTGGTCGTGAACCTGGTCGGCAACGCCATTAAATTTACTGAAGGGGGAAATATCATACTGGATACACAGTTGGAACCCAGCGCGGGCGAAGAAGTGCGCCTGCACATCTCCGTCTCGGATACGGGCATGGGCATCCCCCTAGAAAAGCAACAATTGATTTTCGAATCCTTTGCGCAGGTGGACGGGTCCACGACGCGCCGTTTTGGCGGGACGGGCCTGGGCCTCACGATTTCACGCCAGCTCACGGAATTGATGGGTGGCCGCATGTGGGTCGAAAGCGTAGTCGGAAAGGGCAGCACGTTTCATTTTACGTGCAATTTCCAGCCGGGAACCGCGCCCGAGTCGGACCAGGAACGAATTGCCGAACAGTCCCTGCCGGGATTGAATGTTCTCGTCGTGGACAATAACTCCGTAGACCGCAACATTTTTGCGGAGATGTTGACGAAGTGGCGCATGAACCCGACTCTCGCCGACAGGGGCGCCGGGGCCCTGGAACTGCTCGAAGCCGCGCAAAAAGCCGGTCGGCCATTTCCGATCGTCCTACTGGACGCGCACATGCCCAAAATCGACGGGTTCCAGGTTTTGCAGCGAATTCAATCGAATCCTGGACTGGCCGGCGCGGTGATCATGTTGCTCTCCGCGAGCCGCCCTCTGGCGGATACGGCGCGATGCCGCGAACTCGGTATGGAGCGATGCCTCATCAAGCCCGTCGGCCAGTCCGAGCTTCTCGACGCCATCCTCTTAGCCCTGGGACTGGGCGTCGTTGAGGAACAATTGATCGAGTCATCGATTCCTGTTCCGAAAAAACCCGTGGGTCGTCCACACAACATTTTGCTTTCCGAAGACAATCCCGTGAACCAAAAGCTTGCCATCCGCCTGCTCGAGAAGGCCGGTCATCGCGTCACCCTGGCCGCGACAGGCCGCGAAGCGCTGGCGGCCTGGGAAAATGCCGGCATCCCTGGATTTGATGTGGTGCTAATGGACATCCAGATGCCGGAGATGGATGGCATGGAAGCGACGGCGGCCATTCGGGAGCGTGAAAAGAATTCCGGAAGGCATGTTCCTATCCTGGCCATGACCGCGCATGCCATGCGAGGTGACAAGGAAAGGTGCCTCGCGAGCGGAATGGACGGTTACATTTCCAAGCCAATTCAGCCTGCCGGACTGTTCGCGGAAATCGAGCGATGCCTTACGTCATCGGAAGGGAACAACCCTGTCACGAATAATTCTCAAGAATCGGGTGAGCAAATCGACCGTGTTTCCCTGCTGGAACGCGTGGAGGGAGATCAGGAATTGCTCGCCGAAATGATCGGCTTGTTCCAGGAAGGCGCGCCCCATCTGCTATCCGCCATGCGCGAAGCCCTGCAAAGCGGCGATATGGCCGCGCTGGAGATGTCCGCGCACTCCCTCAAAGGAGCGGTGAGCAATCTCTCCGCGAAGGCCACGGCCGCGGCGGCCCTGCAACTCGAGAAAGACGCAAAAAACAAAGACGCGGAATCCGCGAAGGAAAGTTTTATGGAGGTCGAGCGAGCGGTGAGCCGTCTGCTCCCGGCGCTTGCCGAAATTTGCCAAGGAGCTTCGAAATGAAGATTCTCATCGCCGAGGATACGTTGTTATCGCGGCACATGCTTCAGGGTCTTCTGACGAAGTGGGGATACGATGTGGTCTCCGTGGAAGACGGAGACGCCGCCTGGGAAAAGTTGAAAGTTCCGGATGCTCCGCGCATGGCACTGCTGGATTGGATGATGCCCGGCCGGAACGGGGTCGATGTGTGCCGCGCCCTGCGCCTGCAGCGGCCTGAGCCCTACACCTACATTCTCTTGTTGACGGCCAAGGACGCCAAGGAGAGCGTGGTGGAAGGCCTGGACTCCGGCGCCGACGACTATCTGACGAAGCCGTTTAATCCGCAGGAACTCAAGGCCCGCATGCGCGTGGGAATGCGCCTTCTGCAGTTGGAAGACAGCCTCGTGCAGGCCCGCGAAGGGATGCGCTTTAAGGCCACTCACGATGCCCTGACGGAAACTTGGAACCGCGGTGCCATCCTGGAAACATTGGAAAAAGAAATCTGGCGCTCCCGGCGGGAGCGCATTTCCCTCGGCGTTCTGATGGCGGACCTGGATCACTTCAAGTCCGTCAATGACACCTATGGACACGCGGCGGGAGACGCCGTTCTTCGGGAAATCACCAAGAGAATGCAGGCGAGCGTCCGGCCCTATGACGCCGTGGGCCGTTATGGGGGCGAAGAGTTTCTGATCCTCCTGCCCGGCTGCGATGGCGCGGAAACAAGGAATAAGTCCGAACGGCTGCGGGAAGCGATTTTTCACGGGCCCGTGGCGACCTCCGCGGGCTTTCTGAAAGTTACCATGAGCATCGGCGGAGTGGCTACCGCGGATTGGCCGGAAGACACTTCGAACCAAATCCTGCAGATGGCCGATGCGGCTCTATACCGGGCAAAGGAAGAAGGACGAAACCGCACGGTCATGGCAGGAGCGACGGAACACGAGGAAGCGCGCCAACATGCGCTGGAACTCTCCTCGCAAGGGTCTGAAAAGGAATGACCAAAGCTCGGCGGCCGGCCCCTCAGGAATTCGAACGCGCGGCGAAACTCTGGAGTGTTTCGTTCCCCACAATCTCCACGCGCTGCACGCCACCCCAGCGAATGTGTTCCTGCTCGAAGCGGTTCTGAATCCGCCGGCGCAATTCACGCGCGGCATCGTCCTGGCGGCCCGGGACGGTGCGAAGCTGCAGCCGCAGGTTCGCTCCAGCCGCTCCGAACGAGTCCACTCCCAGCGCCCGCGGCCCGTCCACCAGGACCGGCGACCACGAGGCATCGGCCCTCAGCTCGGCGCAGACGTGTTCCAGCGCGGCCAGCGCCGTATCGGCCGATGACTCCGGCGGGATGGAGATGTCCACGAACACCTGGCCCCAGTCACGGCTGAGATTCGCGACCTGCGAGACCGCTCCATTGGGGATGCTAACCACCGCACCCTGGACATCGCGGATCACGGTGCGGCGCAGCGTCAAATGCTCGACGCGTCCGGTCACGGTTCCGATCTGGACCGTTTCCCCCACAATAAACTGATCTTCGATGATGATGAAAAAGCCGTTGATGAGATCGCGAACCAGATGCTGCGCGCCGAAGCCGAATGCCAGGCTTGCCAGTCCCGCTACAGCCGCGATGGGCGTGACATTAAAACCGAACACAGGCAGTGCGGTAAGGATTGCGCCAACGGCGATGATGGCGGTTCCCGCGCTATAGAGCAAGCCGGAAAGGGTTTTTACGTGCTGCTCGCGCATCCGCGCGATTCGACCCAGGCCCTCGGCTCCGGCCGCTGGAATCAGACGGCGAGTCAGCACACGCAATACCCGGTTCAGGACCAGGGCAATGACCAATATCGTGCCGAGACGCAGGCCGTCCGCGATCGCAAAATCCGTCCATTTGAATACGATTGGAGTCATAATATCCGCAGTCAAGTATGGTACTACGGGATTCGCCGCAAGATAAGGGGTGGCCGCCAAGGAAATAGGCGCAGGAGAATCCTATGAATACCGGACGCAGATTCTTCCTTTCGGACTTCGCCGCGATGCTGGCTGGAACGCGCGCCCTGCTGGCCGGCGGCGAGGGCCAGCGGCGTGAAAACCCTTCTCCAAATCCCCAAATTCCAGGCATTCCCGATGCCAGCAGTTCCGGAAGGCCGGACGATTTGCCCCTCCCCCCGCGGGCCGATCCCAAGGTGCATCTCAAGGAAGACCAAAAAACTTTGCGGCGCGACGTTGACCGTTTGCTGCAGTTGGCCAAGGACTTGAAGGACGAAACGGACATGACTCCGGAAACCGATGTCTTGTCCCTTTCCCTGGTCAAAAAGGCGGAAGACATCGAAAAGCTGGCGCGCCAAATCAGGGACCGGATTCGCGCAAGTTGAAACTTCGCCTCTTACGGGGCGCTCTTGAAAGGGCAACGAATTTTTCATCTCTTGTCTGTGAATTTCGTCCCATTCAAGTGGACCCTCGGTCCTGGCTGCTGCTTTAGCTTTTCGTAGCTCTCAGCCATTCGGCAGGGAAGCCGGACGCGATGATTTGGGAGACGGGCAAGACGCGAGAAATCGAGTGGTGCGCGTGAGTGGACAATGTTTGAAATTTTCTCGACGATTTTGTGACAAGTCTACGGGGATGCGTTCCTTGAGACTGGCCCGAGTAAGGCTCTACCCTTGAAGCTTCCCACCCTTTGCTGAGAGCCGCAAAGGATGGGCCACCCTGAAAATCAACTCCAAAATCAGATTCGACCTGAAAGGCCGGGCCACCCGCCGAGGCGCGAATCCCCGAAGGCAGCACGCACGGTCCTAACCTTCGGCAAGTGTAAGCAGGAAAAGACTGTACACCACTCTGTATTCAGTACGTGGAACTGTGTATTGCTCATATCGGTGTGTCGGATGTACGTTTGCGCCGTTGAGGCGCTCCCCCGGCTCATTGACCTCCTCACCGGAAGTTCTTTGTGGCTAAGCGTATTCTTCTCGTTGACGATAACGCACTAACGAGAAGGTTATTTCGCTTGTTCATCGAGTCTCACCCCGGCTTCGAAGTTTGTGGCGAAGCAGCAGATGGCGTGGAAGGAGTTGAAAAAGGTGAAGAGCTGAAGCCAGACTTGATCGTTCTAGATTTCTCGATGCCTCGCGCAAATGGCTTACAAGCAGCGAAAATTCTGCACGAAGTTGTGCCAAACACACCAATCATACTTTTGACGCTCTATAAAGACGTAATTCCCATACCTGTGGCTCGCGCTGCGGGTGTGGCCTCCATTCTGTCAAAGACTGATCAACTCACCGTTCTGGCTGACGAGATTGAAAGACTCACGAGTTCGACTAATTAGCTGAGTCTCGTTTTATCGCAGGGATCAACTCAGAGGCCAGTTCCGACTTGTCCAGGAATGCGGCGGCTCCGATCGTCTTCGCGAGAGACTTCGTTTCGTCATCATTCCAAATCGACATTGCCAGCACCCGCGAACCGATTAGGCCGGATTTGAGCTGGGCCGGTGTCACAGCGCGTTCATCACTCATATGAACGTCTAGGACGATGACTTGCGGATGTAGTGTAGATGCAAGCTCAATTGTCTGAGCGAAGGTGGTACCTTGTGCCAAAACCTGAATATCGGAATCGCCTTGGAGCAGACGCAGGATTGCCTTACGGACAATCTCGTTGTCATCGGCGAGAAGCACGGTTGTTAACATCTGCCCCCTCCAAATCAGCTTGGAGCGTCGATAACCCTATCAGGCTCGTAATATCGAGGACGTTACACACACACTAGCTCCGACGATTCGTAGTGTCAAATGCCATTCCACATTGGACATCCTTTTTGCCAACCCTCTGGCGTTATGGCGAAAAGATTATGTATCGCTCCTGCTATAAGCCCCTACAGCCTCAGAACGCGGCCACAGGAAGTCCCCTCGCGCATGATCCGGGCGACGGTGGCACTATGGCGTCATGCCGTCTTTATTTTCTGACGCCACAGTTTGCAGTTTCCTTCCTTTGAGATCGTGTCGAAAGGCAATAGGGCAATAGCCGGAATCAAACCCCATATCTAAACGAACGCCAGTGTCCAAAATGGAACAGACTTGCGGCGGGGTTTTAAGTCAATCTGGCTTTGTGAAAAAGGGAGACCTAACCCGCAGACAAATATCCTCCGTCCCTTGTCCTACCTGCGGTGTCTCTGTCGGGAAGCGTTGTATCGTGTATTCAGGTGGCTTGCGTTTTGAATCTCACGTAGCCAGGAAGCTTTCCGCTCTTGAGCCTCTTGAAAGGAAGTAAGCCTTCCACGCTTTGCAGTTTTCTTTTTGGGAGGCGCGTCATCGTGCGTCGTGCCACCCTGGCCAAACCGCAAAAAGCCACATTCCGATAACGGGACTTCTCAGGGCGGGTGGCCCGGGCTTTGAGTTTTTTTGAACTTCGGGAGCCCCATCTGTCACGCCGTATGACAGGTAGCGGGTGGCCGGGGCTTTGAGTGATTCTGAACTTCGGGTGCCCCGTCTGTCACGCCGTATGACAGGCGGGTGGCGCATCCTTTAAGACGATTTTGATCTTCCGGGTGGCCGCTCCTTCGGGGGGTTCGAAGGGGCGGAGGGTTTGGAGTAGTGCGGCTGGGGCGACTCGAACGCCCGACCTCGTGCTTCGGAGGCACGCGCTCTATCCAGCTGAGCTACAGCCGCGTATTTCCTTTATATCATGTACGCCTGCTTGTGCGCATCGGGTGACTGGTGAGTAGTGACTGGTGACTAGTGACTGGTGACTGGTGAAAAGCCGGCCTACGCCCAGGTCTTTGCAAGCTGGGGGGAGAACCGGCCTCCTGAGGTTGTCATCGAACTGTACAAATCGGAGTCGGGCAGGGCGTCGCTTCCTGGCTTGCCCGAGACACGAATCACAAATCACGAATCACATTGTGTCGCTTCCGCGCGAGCGAATCACCAGTTACTAGTCACCAGTCACTTGGCTGGAGTTCCGGGCTGAGGGCGCTTACTCGACGTTATCGGCAATGATGGAGCGGCCGGTCTCCTTTACGTCGATGGAAATGGGGGGCCGCATGCCGGCGCCCTGGACGATTTCTCCGCGAGCCCAGGTGTCGCCTCCGATCGAGCCGACTTTCAAGGGATCGTACACGGTGCTGTCGCAAGGATTCACGACCATGGGGTGGCTGGCGGAATATTTATATTTCGAGGCAAGCTTGCCGAGATCGGTGACGAATTCCAATTCACAGCGGCCATAGGGTTCTAGAAGGGCAAAGGCCCAGAGCCCTCCGCCCGGCAGCCGGATCACCATGCCTTGGATATTTTGATGCGTGAGAGGCTTCACGAACGTGAATTTCTTCGAGTCCCACGGTTTGGAAAGTTGATCCGCGGTTGCAGCCACGGTTGGGCCCTCCGGAACTGCCACCATAGAACTTGGCAGCGGAGGTATAGGCGCCGCCGGTTCCGAGACTTCCACATCAGTAGAGGAAAGTTTGGCTGCCACTTGCGGCCTTCTCTTGACCCACCAAAAGCTTGCAGCGACGATCAACATCACAGCCGCGGCAATGCCTCCGATTTGCAACAGACTTTGTTGATCGATGCCGCTGGGACCCCGTCTTGACGGGAGGGAAGCCTGACTCACACCGGGAATATTCGGCATTTCGGGCCGAAACGGATCAAACTTGTTCTCCGGCGGTTTGTCGGGAGGCGCGTCCGGAGTCTTCGTGGGTAGGTTGGTTGGCATGGCGATTAAAATTTGCGCATACGGATCACAGTTCCGTTGCGTTCGTGTTTCACCTCATCCATAAGCTGGTTGATCAGCAAAATGCCGCGGCCATGGTCGGAATGCAGATTGGAATCCTCGGTGGGCGAGGGGATGGAGGCAGGGTCGAACCCATCGCCCGGATCGCGAACCACGATCAGAATGCCTTGATCTCGATCGCCCGTCACGGAACATTCGACTTTCTGGGATGGATCGGCCTTGCAACCGTGCAGGACTGCATTGGCCAGGGCTTCGCGCAACGCCATCTCGATTTCAAATTCTTTGCCCTCTGTATACTCCAATTCGCCGACCAAGCGCATGATCCAACCCACCACGGGCGAAATGGCCGTAACGTCGGCGGGCAGAGTCACTTCAAAGTGCGCCGATGAGGAGTGCTTATCCGCAGCCGTTTCTGAATTTTTATCTATGGTCATATGTGATTTCACGGCGAGTCGCCGCGTGGGGCAGATCGCACCCGAAAGGGTGAATCCGCAGCCGTCGGCAACATGCAAGTTGCCTGGGTTTATTTTGGACCCGAGTGGGCTCTCAGACAAGTGGAGGGGAAGGCCCGCGTTCCGCATGAATACCCCATCCATGCGCCTAGCGGCGCAGGGAAGCGTGGTGGCGAATTTCTTCGTTCAAATTGGCCACTGCCAAAAGGAATTGCAATAAATGCGAGCGCATTTCATCGCCTAATTCCAGGCTCTCGTTGCTAACGATTTCGACGACAAAGTCCACCTGAGCGAGCATCCAACTGTGCAATTCGCGGCCGACCTCTTCTCCCCGGTTAACCAGGTCAGTAATTGCGCTTAGCTTTTGCCCGGATTCCAGGAGGTATTCATCCAAGCGTGGGCGCTGTTTGTCGAAGCTCGAAGAGAGGTCAATCACACCTTCTGGGGCGTAACCATTGCGGCTGGAGGTCGTCATAAGTCACACCTCAATGTTGATTCAAGTTATGCCTCTACAAGGAGCACGACTGCTGCCAACTTGGCGGAGCCATTCATCTACCTTGTTTTGCCAGTGTTTGGAAACCGCCACAGGAAGGGGCAAGTTCGCATGGGCGGCCACAGCGGGTAGAATCTATCCGTCGGCGGAAGAAAGTTGGATTTTTCGGAGTCCGCATATGAACACGGTTTTGGCGTGCCTGGCGCCTGCCCGCCGCGGTGGACGGGCGGCTGATTGACGCCAAAAACCCAAGCAGAAAGCGCGTGCAACTATAGCCCGATGAAATAGGGCGCTCACCCGGGCTTCAAAGCCCCCCCACGGGAAGTGTGGCCATGGGGAGGCAAAAAACTTTTTCTCCGCCACGACCAGTATTGACTTGCCGGGAAACGCTTGTTCGGATTAGCATGGACACCGCCTGCAACCGAGGCGAAGATGATTGGGCCGAAGCAGTCGCAGCTTGGGATGCGAGGAGGGTCATCCGTATGCGCAAGTTATCAGTACTATGCGCGGCGCTTTTTTGCTTATCGCTAACAGCGTCGGCACAGGATACTACGGCGGCGCTCGATGCCAGCACTACCGCGGGTGAGCCGGCCGCTCCTGCATCGCTCATTCCTGCGGACCGCGAGCCATGGCAAATCGGTGTGGGGTTCCAATACATGCAATTCAATGTCCGGGGCCTGAAGTTTCACGACTTCGCCTACCAGGCCGATGTTGCCAGATACTTTAGTAACTGGTTTGCAGTGGAAGGAACGGCTATCGCTGGATTCGGTCACGCAGGGACGAATTCCAGCATAGACGCGAAGTCTTTTTTCATTGGCGGTGGACCGCACTTTTCCGTGCGTAACACGGCTCGCTTTGAGCCCTGGGTCCATGTGATTGTCGGCTGGGAGCGCTTCCGCTTCACGCAAGGGCCCAGTTTTGGCAGCAATTCCCACGCCGCGTTCATGGCTGGCGGGGGATTGGACTACAAGCTCGCCGGCGGGCGCCTCTCCTGGCGTATTCAGGGCGATTACATCGGGACGAATGTAGGACCCTCGTATTCGAACAATTATTCCTTCGGAACCGGGTTGATTCTCAACTTTTAAGGGACCCGAAAATCCCCTTTTGCAGGCGGGTATTCAGCGAGGAAGCCTCGCTCAATGCTGGCTTTTTATTTTGCGGCCGAGAGCGCCGCCTTGGCGAGGAACGCTGCAAATAGATAACCTGCTGGGATAAGCCTGGCCGGTTAAGCCGCCGCGCCGTGGCACTTCTTATATTTCTTTCCGCTCCCGCAAGGGCACGGCTCATTTCGGCCCACTTTTGCTCCGGTGCGGACGGGCTTGGGCTGCTCGGCTTGCGCTGCTCCCGCTTGCAGCTGCATTTCCTGCTGCTGCCGGCGCTGGCGGCGCTCGATTTCCCTGGCTTCGTCTTCGGGGCGGGCGGGCTGGACCAGGAAAAGGTAGCGGACAGTCTCGGTGTCAATGCGCCCCATCATATCCTCAAACAGCGTGAAGGCTTCCTTTTTGAATTCGACCAGCGGATCTTTCTGCCCATAACCGCGCAGCCCGATGCCTTCCTTCAAGTGATCGAGGGTTAACAGGTGGTCCTTCCACTGGGTGTCGACAATATCCAGTATGATGCGCCGCTCGAGCCAGCGCATCATTTGCTCGCCGAACAATTTTTCCTTTTCGGCATAGCGTTCCTTTACGCGCTCGACAAGCTTCTCCGCCAGTTCGGCGTGATTCATCCTGCCTGCGTCGATTCCGGCGGCCTTAACGTCAATGCCGTACTGGTTCAGCACTTCGGCGGCGAATTGGGTGACGTTCCATTTTTCGGGGTGCTCATTGGCGGGGCAATAGGTATCCACCAGTTCTCGGGCAATATCGTCCGCGATACCCAGGGCGTAATCTTTTTGTTCTTTTCCCTCGAGGGCGGAGCGGCGAATCGAATAAATCGTTTCGCGCTGCTTGTTCATCACGTCGTCGTATTCAAGAAGATGTTTGCGGGCCTCGAAGTTTTGCGCTTCCACGGCTTGCTGCGCGTTTTCGATCCGGCGTGAAATCAGCTTGGATTCGATGGGGATCCCCTCGGTCATCCCCAGCCGGTACATCAGCGCCTTGACGCGCTCTCCGCCGAACACGCGCAGCAGGTCGTCCTCCAGCGAAAGGAAAAAGCGCGAAGAGCCCGGGTCGCCCTGGCGGCCGGCGCGCCCGCGAAGCTGATTGTCGATGCGCCGGGCTTCGTGGCGCTCGGTGCCCAGAATGTGCAAGCCGCCGAGAGCGATCACTTCATCGTGCTCCGCGCGGCATTGCTCGGCATAGATATCGTAGATAGGTTTCCATTGCTCCGCGGGAACCTGAAAAATCTTGCCTTCCTGCTGGAATAAAACCATGTTGGGCGCGGTGTTGCCGTCGGAACCTTCACCTCCGATTACGGCTGGCGCAGAGATGTAGGGAATCGCGATTCTTTCGTGCAAGCAGTGCTCGCGAGTCATCGCTTCCGGATTGCCGCCCAGTAGAATGTCGGTGCCGCGGCCCGCCATGTTGGTGGAAACCGTGACCGCGCCTTTGCGCCCGGCCTGCGAGATGACTTTTGCTTCGCGCTCATGCTGCTTCGCGTTCAAGACCTGGTGCGGGATGCCCGCCTTTTTCAGCAGGTTCGCCAAATGCTCCGATTTTTCGATGGAAATCGTGCCGACCAGCACCGGCTGGCCGGATTCGTGGAGTTGCCGGATGCCGTGCGCGTGGGAGTTATCCTCTTGCAGGATGCCGTTGACCACGGCTTCGTACTTTTCTCCGGCCGTGCGGTAGACCACGTCGGAAAATTCATCGCGGCGGAGCGGGCGGTTGGTGGGGATCAGCGAAACATCCAGCTTGTAAATCTTGTTGAACTCGGTGGCCTCGGTTTCCGCTGTTCCGGTCATGCCGGATAGCTTCTTGTACATGCGGAAATAATTCTGGAAGGTAATTGTCGCGAGGGTCTGATTTTCACGCTCGATCTTTACGCCTTCTTTCGCTTCCACGGCCTGGTGCAGGCCGTCCGACCAGCGGCGGCCGGGCATTTCGCGTCCGGTGAATTCGTCGATGATGACGACTTCGCCGTTTTTGACCACATATTCGACATCGCGTTTATAAAGCGTGTGCGCGCGTAGCGCCTGATAGACGTGGTGAATCGTTTCCATGTGCTGGGGGTCGTACATGTTGCCGAGCCCCAGGAGCCTTTCGGTTTTGCTGACGCCTTCTTCGGTGAGCGTCGCGGTCTTGTGTTTTTCCTCGACGATATAGTCGATGTCCTGAATCAATTTCGGAATGATTTTGTCGATGCGGTAGTACTTGTCGGTGGATTCCTCGGCGGGGCCGGAGATGATCAGCGGAGTGCGGGCCTCGTCGATCAGGATGGAGTCCACTTCGTCCACGATTCCGAAGTGATGGCCGCGCTGAACGCAGTCCGCGAGATCGAATTTCATGTTGTCGCGGAGATAATCGAATCCAAATTCGTTGTTCGTGCCGTAGGTGATGTCCGCGCCATAGGCCGCGCGCCGCTCGACGTCACTCAAATCGTGGACGATCACGCCGACGGTCATGCCCAGGGCGCGGTAAATGGGGCTCATCCACTCCGCGTCGCGCCGGGCCAGGTAATCGTTTACCGTAACGATGTGCACGCCCCGCCCGGTCAGCGCGTTCAGAACCGCGGGAAGCGTGGCCACCAGCGTCTTGCCTTCCCCCGTTTTCATTTCGGCGATTTTGCCTTCATTTAGGACAATGCCGCCGATCAACTGCACGTCGAAGTGGCGCATGCCGAGCTTCCGGCGGCCCATTTCGCGCACCAGAGCGAAGGCTGGCACCAGCGCCGGTTCCAGCGCCTCCTTGCAGCGCTCCTTGAATTGAGGATCTTCCAGCGGGAGGTCGCCGAGGCGCCCCTGCACCTGGGCCCGGAGCTGCACCGTTTTCTCCAGAAGCTCGGCGTCACCGAGCTTCTCAAACTCCGGCGCGAGCGCATTGATGGCGGTGACCAGAGGCTGAATCACCTTGAGGTCACGCTCGTGTTTGGTGCCTATGAACTTGGCAACTACCTGGTCGATCAGACTATCGACTCGCATCACAATCCTTCGGCGTTCTTTGTTATCAGCGCCGTGTTCTGCAGGCGGGCTCGCTAACCCCGGGGCAGTGAGGGACAGGCCAGCACGGTGGCAGGCCGCGCGCCTACCCAAAATTTCATTGTACCTTGTCCGTCAATCGTCGTGCAAAGCGGGTGATTGCCGATATGGCGGCCATTTTTTTGATTGCGGTTTTGCAGGCAGTGTTGGGAGTTGAAATTTTGTTCGACCGATCAAAGCTAATCGGAATGCCAGGTCTTTTCGATTTACCCGCATTCGCAGGAGGGGGCGGGAAATTTCGATTCCGCGGGAGCCAATCCGCAATTGAATCCCAGAGGTTTCCCTCCCGCCTCTCCCGCGCCCCGGATTTCAACCGACGCAATCGGTTCGGTTTAACTTCTGCCAAACGTATAACCGATCGAGACCGTAAATCCTGGGACAGTGGTGCGCCCATATTGATTTGTCAAATTGCTGACCCAGTGGAAATCGAACTGAGGCTTGATAAAAATGTCCGATTTGACGTACAGCTTCACGCCCGCTGCGGCGTGCACTTGAAAGTGATTGGAACTGACCAGAAATTGGCTCTGGTTGAACAAAGTGCCGGCAGACTGGCTGACATAGAATGACATTTTGGCGCCGCCGATACCCGCTTCGAGCACGGGGACAATGCGCTTGTCACCCGAGGACGGTTGATAGACGGCGTTAAAATCGTAAAACGAAGGACGGACGTTCAGTTGTTCACTTGGCATGTAGTTGGACTGAGCAAAACGGAAAGAATATTCGCCATTGATTCCCAAGTGTGGCTTTATCATGAAGTCCGCGCCAAACACGCCGAAGACCCCGCCCATCGAGTTCACGGACGCGCACCCGCCGACGAACGGATCGGTGATTTGGCCAGTGGGACAGCCGGATTGTGTGGCCGCGCTGTCGAATGCGCTCCCTACACCAAAGTAAGCACTCACCCCCTGCGCGCTTGCCTGATCGACGCCGAACAGCAGCAGCAGAACTAGAAACGGAACTGTGCGAATCGTGAGCTTTAGCAAAATGAATCTCCTTCTCTAAGATTTTTCGCTCAACATGAAATGGAGTTGCGATTGGCGAGGCTGTCTACAACAGGTCCGAGTGGCGTGCCGCGAGTTGGTCGTCTGGTCCATTGTTTTCGTCGGAGCCTCCACTTTAGAAATCTTGCCGGCCGGAATTCAAACATAACCGAAACGGCAGTCCTTATTTGTCACTCTCTGTATGTGGGCCTGCACGGGACGATTGTCACGCCCCAACCCGCAAAAATTTAGATGGCATCGAACACGCGATGGTTGTGCAGAGGCCAATATCCTGTTACGCGATTTCAGTAGGCGGGCGATCCACAAAGCGGGGTCAAATGCCCATTGATAAGGGCAGGGAAGTGGCGAGCCCAGGCGCATAGTTATTTTAGTGAGTGGATGGGATTGACATATTGATTACTGATGCCGTGCACAGAGACCGAATGCCAGTAGGCGTTAAATCAGTCGAATTAGGGGGGGGCCGCCTCCGCATCACCAAGACCCAAAAACCAGTTGTTGCCTATTGAGGGGGCAATGGTAACCACTACGAAGTTCCGGAGAAACGATGTGGGTCTTATTCGTCGGAACTGGAATGCCTAATCCTCGGCCGCCTCCTGTTTTCTCGACGACAGGTTGCCAGACAACGGCTTGGCGAGCCTCACTTTTCCTCTTACAGTCATGACCCGGCCAGAAATCCAGAAAACACCTGACGGACACCCCGAATTCTTTTCGGGCAAAATAGAGGTGAGGTGCGGTTATAATATTGAAGATCAGTTTGTAGGGCAAGACATGTGCGGGAGGGGAAAAATTGCACAGTCGCGGGGCGCTGCAGGTTAGCTGCATATGAGTTTGAGGAAAAAAGGGCTGGCTTGCAAGCTATTGAATCAACAGTGGCTTAGCGATTCGGCGAAACTTGGTTTGCAGTCCGGCTCCGATGGCGCCCGTCTTGACCAAACAGAAATTAAGTTATTGAGGACGCCGCCCGGACAAATTCGACGTAACATGAACCCTTCGGAACGGCAATTTGACATAATCTAGGCCCCCGCGCCCAGCTTGGCGTGGCCCATTCCCGGGAATCACAGTACAGGAGTATCAATGCGCACGGCCTTGAAAATGGTCCTGCCCCTTATCGTCAGCGTGGCCGTGGTGTCTGTGCTATTCGCGTGGTACCAGGTGCGGACGGAGCGGCGCAACCTGAGGAGTGATTTGTCTCGCAGGTCGGAAATTCTTGGCGAAGGTTTTGAGGAAAGTGTGGAGCCTCTGCTGGACCGCGCGCCGGACAAGACCTTGCAGCGGCTGGTGGAACGATTTAGCGAGCGCGAGCACTTGAAAGGCGTCGCCGTATACGACGCGGCGGGCAGGACGCTGGCGATCACTCCTGGAATTGCGCCGATCTTCCAGAGTTGGCCGGATGTTGTTCAAATTGCCGCCGGGAAGGACCAGGTACAGGATGCCTTCGTGCGCCAGACGCGCACGGACAAAACGGGAAACGAAGAGGTCGTAGCGCTGCACATTCATGCGGTGCCGCTGCACCGAAATGACGAATTGGCAGGGGCCCTCGCTTTATTCCACGACACCAGCTACATCGACTTGCAGGTTGCGCATACCCTGCGGGATTCCATGGTGAATGCATTCGTCCAGACCATCCTGATCGCCGGATTGGCGCTGGTCCTGGTGCGCTGGACCTTCATGCGGCCGCTCAAGCGCACGGCCCACTGGCTGCGCACGCTGAGGACCGGCGGCGCAAGTGGATCCAAGGCCCCGCCAGGATTGCCGCAGGGAGAAATTTTCGATCAGTTGCACCAAGAGGTCACTCACCTGGCGCGCGATTTGAACACGGCGCGAGCCACGGCGGAAGAAGAAGCGAGATTGCGCGATACTGGGGCATCGCTGTGGACGGGCGAAAGGCTGCGCGTAAGTCTGCGGGAGAGACTTCACGAGACGCCGCTCTTTGTTGTTTCCAACCGCGAACCGTACATGCACGTGCTGAGCGATAAGGATGGATCGATCGACGTTATTGTTCCGGCGAGCGGCCTAGTGACGGCGCTCGAGCCGGTATTGCTGGCGTGCAATGGGACGTGGGTGGCCACAGGCTCGGGCAGCGGGGATCGCGCGGTCGTGGACGCGAATGACAGGCTGCGCGTCCCGCCGGATTTTCCGAGCTACACGCTGCGCCGTGTGTGGATGACGGACGAGGAGGACCGAGGCTTTTACGAGGGATTTTCCAACGAAGGACTCTGGCCGTTGTGCCACATCGCGCACACCCGGCCGGTTTTCCGTCCCGAAGATTGGATTTATTACCAGCAAATTAATCGGCGGTTTGCCGACGTAGTATTACAGGAAATGGAGGGCACGCAATCGCCGATTCTCCTCGCGCAGGACTATCACTTCGCCTTGCTCCCGCGAATGGTGAAGGAGGCGCGGCCGGACGCGCGCGTGGCGATTTTCTGGCACATTCCCTGGCCGAATGCGGAAATGTTTGGAATCTGCCCGTGGCAGAGGGAACTGGTAGACGGCTTGCTTGGCGCGGATTTGATCGGATTCCACATTCAAACGCACTGCAATAATTTTCTGGAGACCGTGGACCATGCCGTGGAAGCTCTGACGGAGTGGGACCGCTTTGCCGTGAACCGGAACGGCCACTTGACCCGCGTGCGGCCGTATCCCATCAGCGTGGCGTTTCCGGAACCCACTCCCCTGGATGAGGAACCCCGCAGCGCGGGAGCGGAACGCGCGGCGATTTGCGAGGAGCTGGGCATCGAGGCATCTCTGCTTGGCGTGGGAGTGGATCGCGTGGATTACACGAAAGGAATTCTGGAGAGGTTCCGGGCGATCGAGCGATTCCTTGAGCAATATCCCGCCTACCAGCGCAGATTCTCGCTGGTGCAAATCGGGGCGCCCAGCCGCACGGATATCGTGCGGTACAAGAATTTCCTGGAGGAAGTGAGCGCGGAAGCGGAGCGGATTAACTCCAAGTTTCACTCCGGGAGATGGAAGCCGATTGTCCTTTTGAAAAGGCACCACTCTCATGAGGAAATCTCGCGTTACTACCGGGCCGCATCGGTGTGCATGGTGACTTCACTGCATGACGGGATGAACCTGGTGGCGAAGGAATTCGTGGCCGCGCGCGAGGACGGGCGTGGCGTGCTGATTCTCAGCACGTTTGCGGGAGCGGCGCGCGAGCTTACCGACGCGTTGCTGGTGAACCCATATGACGTCTTGCAGCTGGCCGAAGCGATTCACCAGGCGCTGGAAATGCCGGAGGTGGAACAAGCAAAGCGCATGCAATGGATGCGGCGCGCCGTGAGAGAGCACAACATTTACCGGTGGGCAGCACATTTGCTCAGCGAACTGACGGAGATCCGAATCGAAGGAGCCGAACGTACGGAGGCGCCACAGACGCAATGACCCGCAAGCGCAGCGCAACACCGCATCTATTCGCACGGTGGGAACACATCGTCCAGCGCATTCGCGGAAAAAAGCGGCTGGTATTCTTTCTTGATTTCGACGGGACACTCGTCCGAATCGCGCCGACGCCGGACGCTGTGCGTATGGAGGACGGGACCCGGGATGTTCTACGAAGGCTGGCGAGGCACCGGAATGTAACCGTCGCGGTGATCAGCGGAAGGCAACGCGCCGAGCTGCGGCACTTCATCGGAATCGACAAAGTAAAATATATGGGCCTGTACGGGTGGGAGAGCAACGGAAAAAAGAAAGTGCCCTTTCCCGTGCGCGTGACGCTGGCTCGCACGCTCGTGGAATTGCTGACGGAACTGCCGGCATATCCCGGCGTGTGGATCGAACCGAAGCGCAACACTTTCTCGGTCCATTTAAAGGGCACCAGCGGCGAGACACAGCGGCGGGTGCGGGAGAAATTGAAAAAACGCGTGGCGCTGCTGCGCGATACGCTGCAAATGATGATCAACCTGCGCGACGTCGAAGTCGCGCCCCTATCGATTGGCGACAAAGGCGCGGCCGTGAGGAAATTTCTCGACGAGTCCGCCATGCGCGGAGCGCTGCCGATTTATTTCGGGGATGATTTGTCCGATGAGCCCGCCTTTGCCGCGACGCGCAAGGGAATTTCAATTTTAGTGGGCAATCGGCGGACGACGCGGGCCCAATTCTCCTTGCGCGGCCCGGCGGAAGTGACCGCGGCGCTTTCTCGAATGGAAGAAACGATTCGGTGAACGCGGCAAGAACGCCGGTTAAATATTTTGCTGCCTTCCGCATGACGCGCACGTTTTCATCTTTCACTACGCGTTTCCACTTCTTGAAATCCGAACTATTGCAAAAATTCCCCTGGGCCGAGCGTCCATGCGCTGGAGTGCCGTGTGAAGCCGATGTGCGGGTAATAGTCAACCGCGGCAGGCGCCGCGAGCAAAACCAGGCGCGTGCCTGCCCCCCCGGCCTGTTGCGTCCGGCGGATCAGTTCCTTGCCAATGCCCAAGCGTTGGTGAGACACGCGCACCGCGAGGTCGGAGAGATACGTGGCGTAGCTGAAATCGGTAAGCGATCGCGCGATTCCCACAAGTAAATTGCCGTCCCAGGCTGTCACCACGAGATTCGCGTTGCGCAGCATCGCGGCCATGCGCTCACCGTCGTCCACCGGGCGGCGCTCGCCCAGCGTCGAAGCGCGGTACAGGCCGATCACCGCATCAAGATCGAGATTGTTGCCGGTGCGAAAGTCGATCATGTAGGCTGCCTTCCCTTGCCGTTTGGCGCGTGCTTCATGACTGTCGTATCTTATTAAAGAAATTATAGTAAACAGCCTTCCGAGAAACACGGAGCAAAATCGAGTTTAAAGCAGATTATACGGTTCGGTTTTCCCTGCGCGGCCCTGCGGAAGCAGCAGCGGCGCCACCCGGGAGGGAGGAAATTATTCGAGGAACACAGCGGAAACCCCTCGGCTTGAGCTAAGCCTGGTTCGAGATTTTCCTGCGGAAATGCTGAGACTCAATCCGCTGTTCTCGATTTGTTTTAACTCTTGCTCGTGTTTTCTCACTGACCCGGCCGTTGGCAAACACTTCCTTCATGGGCGTCCAATACGTCTCGATCCAACCGCGGTAATGCCCGCTATACCTCCGGGGCGGTATTCCGATCTGCGAAAATCGCAACTGCGAGCCCCCTTTTGATTTCTGAATATCGAAGATGGCGACGGAATAATGGTCGGGCCACCATGCCGTGGCGCGCCACGCCTGGACGATTTTCTCTCCAGGTTTCAACGCCAGATTTATTCCGGTAATATGGCCGTTCCAGGCGATAAACCCGCCTCCGACTTTCCTGCTGATCCTCGCCTTTTCCCCGGAAAGCGACTGATGTTTCTTTGAGTCCATAAGTATTTCATATACTTCTCGCGGGGAGGCCCGGAATCTGATGAGTTGCCGGATCGTCTTCGTTTTCATTGCCACTCCGTAGCGCGGTCAATCGCTCTTCGCGGTCAGCCAGGTCTCGGCTTGCTGCAGATTATCATACGCACGTGTGAGAAACTTTTCTTCCAGGGAAGATTGGGCCATCATCGGAGGGATCTCCGCGCCCAGCGGGAATAAGAATGCGAATCGCTTCACTCCCGCCGCGCTATACCGTGTGGAAATATTCTGCACGCGCCAACTTTGCAGCCCGGGCCCCGGGCGATGGCGGAAACTGGCAACTTGGACGAGGATCGCGTGGGCCTTCTTCTTCTCGACTTGCCCGGCGAAGAGCGTCAGTTCCGCTTTGAAATCTTCATCGGTCATGGAAGACGTTGCATCTTTCCAATCGATGCCGATGATGCGTGTACGCTCATCCCAGAAAATCTTCATGAACAAATCGTCGTGTAATTCCATGGCTTCCATCTTCGCCTCCGGCCATCTTTAAAGTGAAGAGCTACTTCTTGGGGGCCCGGACATGCTTGGCGCGCTTGTGCCATCCTTCTTCGCGCAACCATTCCTCGAGCGTGTGCAGACGGACTTCCGGGTACGCTCGCCGAAGACCCGGTATATTCGCTTTGAATCCTGATTCATTGAACCAGCGGAACATCACGTAGAACTCTTTGCCTAATACGAGTTTGACGAGCAGCATCGGCAACTTTTGAAATTTGACCGCCTTGCCGAGGACGCGGCTGAATACTTTCGCGGCTTCGGCATTGGTCAGCTCACTTCCGGCGATTTCCAGTTCCTTTCCTATGAACTCATTTGGCCGCTCGAAGGCCAGGGCCACGAAAGCTCCTATGTCGTCGGTGGCAATCGTTTGATATGGCTTGTCGGCCCGGATGGGATCGGCGAACTTGCCTTTCAGTATTCCAATTTCTACCTGATCAATGTAGTAGCTCTCCATGAAGGCGACTGGTCTGATGACTGTCGCGGGCAAGCCCAGGCTGCGGATGTGTTTTTCGACCTCCCATTTGCTTTCCCAGTGGGGAATGCCGGTCTTGCGTTCCGCTCCGCCGACGGAGCTATAAACAAAGTGCTGGACGCCCGCCTTTTTAGCGGCGTCGGCGAGGTTCTTTCCCTGAGCTATTTCGCGACTTGCTCCTACCGCCCAGAAATCTTGAACGCTGTAAACACCGTAGGCGCCTTTCAGCGCCGCCGGGAGGGAGGCTGGATCTTCCAAATCACCTTGGATCAACTCGATTCCCTGGCGCGCCAATTCCTGGGCGGCGTGGTTCGTGGGATTGCGAGTGAGGGCGCGTAGTTTCCATCCCTTCGGCAACAAGTGACGGATCACCGCACCGCCTTGCCGCCCGGTGGCGCCGGTTACAAGAATTGTTTTGTCCAGATTGACCATGGTTCGCATTCTCCTCTCTAAGGCGATTCGATCCATATTTCTGCCGCTTGCAAGCCGAGCTACGGCCCCCGCGGCCTTAAGAAGCCGGCGCCAATGGATGCGGACCGGCTTCCCCAGACTCCGAACAATTAGCCGGCGCTACGCGCCGGCACTTATCTTTTTGAAAGCCTCCAGGATTTTTGGGTTCTCCGACTGGAGGCGCCCATCCATGGCAACTAACTCGGCTGGGTATTCACGAAGGAAAATCAAAGTGTCGCCGATGTGGTAGGCATCGTCTACTGCGGCCGTGATTCTTTCCATCATATTTTTCTTCGCCTCCGGACGGATGCCCTGAGGCGCTTCGATAAACAGAACAGGCATTTTCACTCTCCTTTTGATTCTGAATGAACGAATGGCCGGTACCTCCCACGCTCGACGGAATCGGAACGTGTTGGTACAATTCTGGGCCGGGAGTGCAACTGCATGGACGGGGGCAGAGCCGCGATTCTGTGGAACTCGCTGCTGTGAGCTGCTATTGATACGGGAACGCAATGCAGAAATCAAGTACAGGATGAAAACGGGAGAACAGCTGCGTTCGACCGGAACTTTTTCAATATTTGTACTTATAGGTACAATTGAGGAGGGTCCATGCAGAAGAAGTTTGTGAGGGGCGAGGAAACCAGACAGAGGATCAAAAGGACGGCTGCCGACCTGTTTCACAAGCAAGGTGTTCGTGCCACCAGCCCGGATGAGATTATTGAAGCTTCTCGCACCGGCAAGGGCCAGTTCTACCACTATTTCAAGAGCAAGGATGGCCTCGTACACGAAGTCCTTCAAGGTTATCTGGAGGCGATCCAGTCAGGCGGCGCACCTCTCAGCTATGAAATCGCCTCCTGGCAAGATCTGGAACGCTGGTTCTTCTCGCAGATTGAACTGCAGAAAAGTTTTCAGATGACCCGTGGCTGCCCATTTGGAACCATCGGAAATGAAGTGACGGAGAACGACGAGTTAATCCGCCAGGACCTCAGTCTCATTTTTGAACTGGTGAAAAACAAACTGACTACTTTTTTTGTCAAGGAGAAGGCCAGGGGACGGCTCAGCAGGAAGGCCAATCCCGAAGAACTGTCCGATTTCTGCATTGCCGCAATTCAGGGAGCGATGCTCATGGGGAAAATCAAGAGGAGCAGCCTGACTGCTGAATCGGCCGCCCGCCAAGCCCTGGCACACCTCAAGGGCTACAAAACAATGCCAAAGCGTTGAAATCAGAGCGCCGCTGGCATGGTGGCTTTTTGTATGCCTCGACGCATGCAGGCAATCCTTGCAAGTGGGCCTGCCCATCGTTTCGATTCAAGCCAGCGCACGAGAATTACCGAATTGTCTCCGGCCTCTGAGGCTGATTCGATCATGCGCCCCGGACCGATTCGTCGATGGCGAACTTGGCAAACTTCAGCATGCCGGCTTGTGTCCGAAATGGAAATCGGCCGGCGACGGCAAGTTTGGCGATGCCGTGCACGAGCGACCACGCATAGAGCGTTCGCTCCAGGGTGTTTCCGGCCGGCAGCAGGCCTTCGTCCTGACAATTCCGGATGTAATTCACCAGCGTGTTGAACGCTTCCTGCGAGGCCTGCAAATATTCGGGATCTTTGCAGGCGATGACCGGGGCGTCGAACATCACGGTGAAGTGCTCCGGCCTGCGCACCGCGAAGGCCACGTACGCCAGGCCGGATTGCTTGAGCCTGTCCAATGTATTCGATTTCCGTTCACCCGCATTGCGCATGGCGCGCGTGAGCTCGCGGAATCCCTGCGCGGCGACAGCGGCGAGGAGCGCGTCTTTGTCCCGAAAGTGGCGGTAGGGCGCGTTGTGCGAAACGCCGGCACGGCGCGCGACTTCGCGGAGGGTGAAGGCGGCCGGCCCCAATTCGGCGATGACGCGGAGCGCCCCCTGAAGCAGGGCCTCGCGCAGGTTGCCGTGGTGGTAGGAGTGGCGGGGCATGGTCTCCCAAGTATTTTACGCCGGGATGTTGACAAACGCAACATCGTCGCTCTACAATGTTGTCAGTGTCCACATTGAGGGGCACGGAGGACTTCATGGCGCAAGAAAGCATTCCCGAAAAACGAAACTCCAACCGACCTTCCTACGACGCCATCGTCATCGGCTCCGGCATGGGCGCGCTTTCTTTCGCCGCCATCATGGCTAAACTACGGAAGTGGCGCGTCCTGGTTCTCGAACGCCATTTCAAAATCGGCGGATTCACGCACACCTTCAGCCGCCCGGGCGGCTGGTCCTGGGACGTCGGGGTCCATTACATAGGCGAAATGGGGCCAGGCATGACCGGGCGCAAGCTGTTCGATTTCATCACCGATGGCCGCGTGGACTGGTCGCCCTTGCCGGACGTCTACGATGTTTTCGTTTATCCCGGCTTCACTATGAAGGTGCCAAAGGGCCGCGCAAATTTCGAGAGTGCGCTCGTAGAAGCATTCCCCGCGGAAAAGCGAGCGATCGGCGAATACTTCCGCGACATCAAACGCGCCGCCAACTGGTTCACCCGGCACATTATGGGCATGGTAACGCCGCCACCGCTGAGCTGGATCGTGCGAACCATCAATCGCCTTTCGGAACAATCGGCGCTGCAAACGACGCAGCAATATTTGGAGAGCCACATTCGCGACCCGCGCCTTCGCGCCGTCCTCGCTTCGCAGTGGGCCGATTACGGATTGCCTCCGGGCCGCAGCGCCTTTGTGGCCCACGCCATAATCGTAAGCCACTACCTGGAGGGGGCATGGTATCCCACGGGCGGCGCGGGAGAAATTCCCAAGGCGGCAAGCTCCGTGATTCGCGCAGCGGGGGGAGAACTCCTGGCGGGGCACGAGGTTGCCAAAATTATTGTGGAGAACGGCCGGGCGGTAGGCGTGGAGGTCCAGCCCAAGAAAGGAAAGGAGCAACCTCGACTGGAATTTCGCGCGCCGGTCATAGTTTCTGACGCCGGAGCATGGAATACCTTCACGCGCCTGTTGCCCGGTGAGGCGCTTCCGTTTCGCGCGGAACTGGAAACGCCTCCGGAGGGCTTGGAAGCCGTGGAGCTGTTTCTAGGGCTGAAGCGGGATCCTCGCGAATTGGGTTTTCAGGGAGAAAATTATTGGATCTTCTCTTCCTTCGATCACGATCAAATGTGCGCCGGCCGGGATGAAATGCTGGAAGGCCACGCCCCGATGGCGTACCTCTCGTTTCCTTCGCTGAAGGATCCGCAGGCACGCAGCCACACGGCAGAAATCGTTGCGCCTTTTTCCTACCGCACTCTCGAGGCGTTTCGCGAAGAGCCCTGGAGGCGCCGCGGAACCGACTACGAATCGGCCAAGGGCCTCATAACGCAAGCCCTGCTGGATTTCGTGGAGAAGCAACACCCCGGCTTTCGGGACCTCGTAGCCTACGCCGAACTCGCCACGCCCCTTTCCTTCGAATACTTCACGGGAGCGCCATCGGGAACGATCTACGGATATCCGGCGACGCCCGAAAGGTTTCGAAAAACCTGGCTCAGGCCCAGAACGCCCATCCGGAATCTATACCTCACCGGCGCGGATGCGGCAGTGCTCGGAGTCATGGGCGCCTTGATGGGCGGAGTCGCCACAGCAAGTACTCTGCTAAGTCCCATGGGTTTTATTGAAATTATGCGTTCTGCGAGCGCGAGTCCCGCACGAAAGTCGGGCTAATTGGCACAGGATTCAGCCTGTGGGTTTTGGTCCTTGCAAGGACGAATCCCCACAGGCTGAAGCCTCTGCCACTACACATCCATCCCGAATTTTCTATCCGTTGCACGAAACGCAGTTCAACGCATCTGTGAATTTTTCGTGAGACCCGCAGGCTAAACTGACGTCTGGGCGAGGGCGCCCTCTTCCTGGTAAAAAGCCGAAGGCTTGTTTTCGAGCAGAAGTTTGCGGAGGCGCGCGCGTTCCTCGAGATCCATGTCGGCAAATTCAAAGCCGAGTCCCTGGGCTCGAGCATCGCGCATCAGGACCTGCGCGCGAATCGGGCGCAGGCCCGAACCAATTCTCATCGAGACCAGCGTGCCCGGCGGCAGATGCTTTTCGCCGACTGCGATTCCTCCGCTCAAGCTCAACCCGCGGATTTCCAGCCGGTAGGAATTCTGCCCCACTGTGGCGAAGGCCGTGATGGGTTGCGCCAGCCTCACGCGAGGATACCGCCGGCGGCGAAAATATTTTGCATTAGGCAGCGGATCGAGAGGCGCCAAAGTCAGTTCCTTGTCGCTGAACCCGCTTTGCGGGGCGAAATCCTCGGCCCATTTCGGATCGATCTTTTTGAGGGACTGCACGGCTGCCAGGCGCAGTTCGCCCGGATGCGCCCAGTGAAACATGTGGCGGCCCTCCGCGATGCCTCGCAAGAGTTCCGTGGCTTCTTGCGCCTTAAGCCTTCCGAGGGCTTCCAATGCTTTCAGCCGGACGAACGGCCGGACCGAGCGGCTCGCGTCGTCTTCCGCCATCCGTAATAAGGTAATGGTGGAGCTTGCGTCTTCGCTCAATCCGATTTCGTCGATGGCCAGTGGCCACAAAACCGGATCCAGCAACTGCAGCAAACTGACCAGCAAGCTTCCGCGCTCGGGCGCGCCGCCCATCGCGATCAGGCGCACCATGCGGTCTTGCGCTTGCCGCGGCCATTCGTTAATGCGTTCGGGCAACCAACGTGAAATTACCGACGGATCGAGGCGGCTCAGCAGTCCCCCGGTTTCCGCTGCCTCACTCGCGGAGCCGGAGCGAAGCGTATCGCGCATGGAGGACATCAATTCCTCTCCCACTGTGCCCGCCAGATCCACCAGGCGCTGCATGTCAGCGCGATTGGAGGTCCGGTTGAAACGCGAAGTCAAATTTTCCGCCGCGCTGCGCGGCACGCGTTGCAGCAAAATTTCCAATCCTTCCAGCGCGTGGTCGCCGCGCAACGAATCTTCTATAAATTCCGGCACGCGCTTTTCCAATCCGATGCGCGGACGCAGGCTTTGCGCGAACACGGGCCTCTGGTGTTCCACCGAATCCAGCGTATCGAGCGATTGCACCAGCGCGGGGAACATCCGCCGCAAGCCCGCTTCCTGGGCCAGGCGCACAAACGCGGCACTGATGAGCCCTTCCAAGTTGTCGTCGCGCTCCACGCTCAATTGCGCCCCTGCGACCTTAATCGCGGGCGCGAGAGGGCGGCCCTTGAACGAGGCGTACACCTCGCCGATATCCGCGATGCCGATCGCTGTCCGGCGCCGCGCCTCGAATTCCGGACTTTGCAGGCAGGCGGCGTAATTCTGCAGGATCGCCAGCGCATTTTTCTCATCGCCACGCTGGATAAGTTCCTCGACGTACTGCTTGAGGTTGCGCGCCGGAATGCACCATGCCTCCGGCGAGGTCAGCACGCTGAGCTTGCCCCGTTCCGGCACCGCGGCCCAGAATTGCCGGTCTAGCAAGTCTGCGGTCGATTCGACGATGACTCCCGCATCGGCCAATTTTTGCTCGTGCACGCCCAGGATTTTTCGCAGGCCTTCGATTTCCTGAGACATCTTGTCAAACATCTGGCGCACGGCGTTGACCTTCACTTCGCCGCGCTCGTACCGCTCCAGCGCAAACTTGATCGCAAGATGTTCCGCCAGACGCAACAGCATGGGGTCTTTCGAATTCACTGCGGGCGCTTGCGCGGCCACGGCTGCGAGCGCCTGCCGCAGCGTCTCCTGAGACTGCGCCGGAAGCTTGCCAAGTTCCTCCTGCAGAGGGCCGGGCTGCATATTCTCGCCCTGGCCCGTGACGGTGCGGCCCAGGTGCGTCAGCAGCTTCAGGATTCCCAGGATGTCCTGGTCTTTCGAACTCCAGGCTGATATGCCGCTCCCAGTATCACTTGGTCTGCGGAAACTGCCCGTGCCACGGCCGCCGGAGCCGCCTGGGCCCAGACCACCGGGACCGCCTCTGTTTGGCCCTCCGCTTCCTGGTGGGCCTGTTTCCACACCGTGTTGAAGATCTTCGCTGCCTGGCCTTGCGCCAGAGTAGGGGCTTTGGCCAACAGGTGCACCACCGCCTGCGCCGCTGCCGGTACCGGGTACGCTTCCTTCTCCCGATCCCACTCCCGCGTTGCCAGCGGTGCTGCCGGGCCCTGCACTTCCGGTAGCTCCTCCTCCAGCACCGCCGCCGGGGCCGGGGCCATCCCCTGATTCGCCGCGCGACCCTTCGGCCGCGACGATCAACTGCAACAGTTTCTGCGGGTCGCGGAGCCAGTCCTTCACCGAATGGGCGTCGGCCCCGAGGCTTTGCGCGGTGAGCAAACCGGCGGCGAGGGCGTCGCTCTTGGAAGCATCTTCCGCAATAAAGCGAACTTCGTTGATTCGAATATTCGGAACGCC
Organism: uncultured Acidobacteriota bacterium; assembly: GCA_963813185.1. Classification (GTDB taxonomy): domain Bacteria; phylum Acidobacteriota; class Terriglobia; order Acidiferrales; family UBA7541; genus Palsa-360. The sequence continues at coordinate 258,617 of CAWEYA010000008.1, read as the reverse complement.
GGCCAGGGCTGTTTTCAAATTCTCGGCCAGGACCGAAGGCTTGGTATTTTGCGTCGGGAAAGCGCGCACCAGCCGTTCGAAGTCTTCTCTTGTAACGCGCGACGTGAATTGAATGCTGGCGAGGCCGGCAGCGGAAAGCAATTGTGCAAAGCTGCGCTCGGCAGGTGTCGCTTCGATGGGCACGCCATCTAGCAATATTTGCGAGCCGGTGGCCCCCAGCAGCAGGCCGGATTCATTGGTGACGGGGATCGCCGCGTGCAATTCGTTCCAGGCGGTGTTGAATTGCTCGGTCGTGCGCGCATGATCAAAACTGTAGAGCCGCGCATATTTGAGCAGAATGTTGAGGCTGCGGATGAAGGCCCGCGCGGATGTCTGCTTGGTGTTGGCTGGCTCCATCGCGTACCGGGCGCAGGCAGGTTGCGCCGCTCCTTATTTACCCTAGCGCGGGTCCGTTCAGTGGACAATGGCATACGCCCTTATTGTGGCCAAAGGGGAACTGCCTGTCCTGAAGGCCGGGTGCCAGTACCCCTGCGTTAGTGGACGTACGCGCCTTTCTCGTTCAAAATGAGGGCTGTAAAATGAGAAGCCTTAGAATTTCTTAATCCAGGAGAATCTAGCCATGCCGCCGCCCCCCATGCCCCAACCGCCCAAATTGCCCATCCAGGGCGTAAAAAACCTGGTCGCCGTCGCGAGTGGAAAGGGTGGCGTGGGAAAGACCACCGTCGCCGTCAATCTGTCCCTTGCGCTCCAGCGCCTCGGCGCGTCGGTCGGATTGCTCGATGCGGACGTGTACGGCCCCAACGTGCCCATCATGCTGGGGACCGAGGAACAGCCGCAGGCGCTCAGCGAACGGGAGATTCTTCCGGTCGTGGTGCAGGGCCTGAAAATGATTTCGATGGGCCTGCTCAATCCGGGCGACAAGCCCATGATCTGGCGCGGGCCGATGCTGCACAGCGTGATGACGCAATTCCTGCGCAGCGTCCTGTGGGGCGAGCTCGACTATTTGATCATCGATCTACCTCCGGGCACTGGCGACGTGCAGCTTTCGTTGATTCAGCTCGTGCCCGTGACGGGCGCTGTGCTGGTCACGACGCCGTCAACGGTTGCGCTGGCCGATGTGCGCAAAGCGATGGAAATGTTTCGCCAGGTCAACGTGGACATTCTCGGGGTTGTCGAGAATATGAGTTTTTTTAGTTGCCCGCACTGCCAGGGGCGCATTGACGTCTTCGGCCACGGCGAAGGGCGGCGCATCGCGGAAACGTACGGCGTGCCATTGCTTGGCGAGATCGAAATCGATCCGCAAATCCGCATCGGCGGCGATACCGGGAAGCCGGTCGCGCTGCTCGGGCCGGATGCGCCTGGGGCGAAGAGCATCTACGCGATGGCGCGCGCCGTTGCCGCGCGTTTGGAGGCGAAGCCGGCCGCCGCGCGCGGGTCGGTAGTTGAAATTGATTGAGCGTTTTGTGACTCAGGTTTGCGGGCTGGGCGAGAGTCTCAATTTCAGCTCCTGCGGGATTTTCGAGGTGACTCATGTTCGAGCAAATTCCTACTCGACACAGGTCGCAGCCGCAGCGGCTGGCATTCGGGAACTTGCCCGTTCCTGGAACGAAAGCTGGCGCCGTCGTTTCGATCGGGATGGTTGTCCTTGCTTGGGTGGCAATTCCCGTAGCTCGACCGTTCATTCTCGGCACCGTGGGGCTCGGGGCTATCGTGGGCGTTTTGCTGTATCGTTTGCACAATCGCGAATAATGCGGGCAAGATCGTGGCGTTTCTTGTCAGTCGAGAACGCGTGTGTTAGCTTCACTGGTTTGTGATTGGCATGTGATTGGTATGTGATAGGTATGCATCTAGATTTGTGGGTCGCGGCTTCAGCCGCGACATAAAGATGGCCACCTAAGGGGGCTTTAGAGTCTGTGTTACGACTCGGTACCCCTATGATTTTGCGCGTCAAATCGGAGCGTAAGGCAGTGACTGCAATAGTTTCCGACAAAACTCCTGTCACGCGGCGGCTAGCTAGTGCGCCACATGCGCGTGAGGTTGTATGCGGTGGTGGCCAGAGCCCATTCAACGGCCACCTGGGCCAGGCCTCGCTTCCGGAACCGCCTCATCCCTCGCTGCTCTTTCAAGACTCCGTAGACCGGTTCGATGATCGCTTTGCGTTTGGTATAGGTCGCGCGGCCTGCCGGGTCTCGCAGTTTCCGCCGCATGCGACGATGCGCCGGATCGTTGGTCCGCGTGCGCAGCGGTCCTCCGCGATTCAAGTAGCGCGCCAAATTCGAGTCCGGAACGTAGCCATCGATCTGGCGTTCTTCCAAAGTCTGCAAGTTCTCCACCGAAAAAAATCCGCTGTCAGCGCTGACACGTTGCACTTTCGACCCGCACCGCTGTTCCACCTGATCCAGCATGGGCAGCAACAACCCGTTGTCGTTGGTCTCCTGCGTCACGCACTGCCCCACAATCAGATGATCTTCGCTGACCGCCAGCGTGCCCGTGTAGCCCAGCGTGAAACCGTCCCGCTGGCGCAGAAACCGGCTGTCTGGATCGGTGCGCGAAATTTTCTTCAGGCCCGACTTCTGCAATCGCTCCAGCCGCGCCGGAATTTCTTCCCCTTGCTGCTCCCACCGCGCCAGCGCTTCACGGCTGACCTCGTTGCCCGCGCCTTCGTTGGGGTCCTCCGCGTCGCACTGCTTCTGCCAACGGCGAATCTCTCGCCGAATCCGCGCTCGCGCAGTGCGCAACGTTTGCTCGGTGTCGATGCGATCCCGCGAGGCGTTGGCCGCAATGCGCGTCGAGTCGATGGCCACATGGCCCAGCTTGCCCATCCCGCTGGCCCGCGCCAACTCCACCACATGCGTGAACAAGTCATTCAGCCCCTTGGCGTGCCGCCGCCAAAATCGTTCAGCGTCCAGTGATCTGGCGCCGCTCCGCCCGCCAAATAGCGAAATGCCAAGTCTTCGCGAATGCGCTGCTCCAACCGTCGCGAGGCAGTGACCCCCAGCGCATACGCGTACAGCCAAACCGAAATCAGCATCTCCGGCGCGTAGGCCTGCCCGCCTTCCACCCCATATTCGTCGCGAAACGCGTTCAGATTGAGTTTCGCCACCACACGCCGCAGAAAAAAACACAAATGCCCCTCACCCAACACATCCCGCACACTCGGCGGCAGCAGATATGCTTGGTCCGGGTTGTAATCCAAAAATTTGCCCATCGCGTCTCCTCTCTGCTGCAGTATAAGGGACGCGTCAACCCTAGTTCTCACACAAACTCTTTAGCCCCTGAAGTGCTCGTCCACCGCCAATCAAACAAATTCTCGTGGGACAGGGGACGCTCCCTGAAGAGGTGCGCATGATTCGCAGCCATCACGGGCGGACGCCGCAAATTGCGGCGTCGGCTTACATCGATCCGCAGGCGGTCGTCATCGGCGACGTTTCCATCGGTGAATTTTCGAGCGTGTGGCCGTGCACCGTGATTCGCGGCGATGTGAACTGGATCCGCATCGGCGCGCGCACCAATATTCAGGACGGCTCGATCCTGCACGTGTACAAGGATACGCATCCCTTGGTATTGGCCGACATCGTGACGGTCGGCCACGGCGCCATCCTGCACGGCTGCACCATCGAATCGCGCGTCCTGATCGGCATGGGCGCGATCTTGCTGAACGGCGCGCGCATCGGCGAGGGCTCGATTGTGGCTGCGGGCACGCTCGTTCCCGAGGGCACGGTGGTCCCGCCGGGCAGTCTGTTCATGGGCCATCCCGGGAAGTTTAGGCGTGCGCTCACGCCCGAAGATCAGGCGAGCATCCAAGCCTACGCGGATCGCTACGTGGAGTATTCCGAAACGTACAAGGTGGAAGGCCTAGTGGCTAGTCTTGGAGAATGGCGCTGGGTTGATCGATCGCGTGAGCGCGAAGCACTATAAGGAACTGCTTGTCTGGCAGAAAGGGATGTCCCTCGCAAAAGGCGTTTATGGACTTACTGCCAAATTCCCGACAGATGAGCGATTTGGGCTTGTGTCTCAAAACCGACACCGGCTATATCAGTGCCTGTCCTACTTCGCTCAGGGACAGGCTCGGCACGGGACGCCGAGTTTTTGCAGTTTCTATCTCATGCCAGCGTTCGCTGCGGAACTCGAAACGCAACTTTTGTTGAGTGTCGACATGAAGTATTGTTCGGAGAAAGATGTGGAGAGCGCAGCCGGCTTGATCATCGAACTGCAAAAAATGATCGCAGCACTACGGCGGAGCCTGGAAGGTTCACTAGTCACCAGTCACTAGCCACTTCCAGGACCTCTCCACAGCATAAAGCCAAACATTCCAAGCCATTAAAGGCGTGCGCGATATTCTGCCGCCGGAGTCTGCGCTGTGGAATCGCGTCGAGCAGACCGCGCGCGAAGTGTTCGGCACTTTTGGCTTCGCCGAAATTCGTCTGCCAATTTTTGAGCAGACGGAACTTTTCGCGCGATCATTGGCGCGGAAACTGACATCATTTCAAAAGAGATGTTCACCTGGGAAGATTTGAGGCTACAGAGTTATCTGAGCTGCGGAAGGGTGTTGCTACTTGGCAGCGCTGCCAGGAGGATACGTTTTGATAACCGAAAGCACTTTAGTCTTCTGAAGGGTAGGATCGCTGTGATCGGTGCAGAACATTTCAACAAGGGAACCATACCGTTGAACGATTGAACGAACCGGCACGTTTTCAATGATGTGTTTACCTGATAGATATGCTCCGAAATTCATTAAGTCGCGGCGATACTTAGACCTTGGCCGTTGCGAACAGATAAAGGATCGAGTCCGTCAGCTTGGATTCGGGGATTCGTTGACTCTGCGCCCAGAAGCAACGGCCTCTGTTGTTCGCGCGTATATTGAGCATGGGATGCAAGTCCAGCCAGGGAATGTGAAGCTGTACTACATGGGGCCGATGTTCCGGCGCGAGCGGCCGCAGAAGGGGCGCTATCGCCAGTTCTATCAGATTGGCGCGGAAGTGCTGGGGACTTCGGATGCGCCGGGGATTGATGCGGAAGTGATTGAGATGTTGATGAAGCTTTTCGAGCGGCTCAAACTGAAAGGCGCGGTCCTCAACATCAATTCCATCGGAGACAAGAATTGCCGGCCTGCCTACGTCGAAAAATTGCGCGCGGAATTGCAAAAAGTGCGCGAGCAACTCGGGCCGGACAGCCAGCGGCGCATTGAGACGAATCCGCTGCGCGTGCTGGACTCGAAGCTAGAACACGAGCAACCCATCATCGAGAAGCTGCCGAGAATTGCCGAACATTTATGTGACAACTGCCGCGAACACTACGCCGAAGTGAAAAGGCAGCTCGGGCTGCGGGGGATCGCGTATCAGGAAAACTGGCGGCTGGTGCGCGGGCTTGACTACTACATGCGCACGACATTTGAAATCACGGCGCCGGGGCTCGGGTCGCAGAATGCGGTTTGCGGCGGCGGGCGCTATGATGGTCTCGTGGAATTACTCGGCGGTCCGGCCGCGACAAAAGGGATCGGATTCGCCATCGGCACCGACCGGCTGGTGCTTTCGCTGCAGGAAGCGGGAGAGGGCGAGACGCAGGGCGGCCCTGCCGGCAAGGCAGGCGGTCCTGACGTGTATCTCGCGTGGTTTGGAGCGACGGCGCAGTCCGCGGCGATTGGTCTTGCGCGGCGTCTGCGCGACGCGGGTTTTGTTGTCGAACTGCCCGCGGTCGAGATGAAATTTGGCAAATCGCTGGGCCTCGCGGATCGATTGAAGACGCGCCACGCCGTCATCGTCGGAGATGATGAACTGGCGGCTGGAGTCGTCACAGTGAAGCGCCTCTCCGACGGCACTCAGCAAAAACTTGCTGAGGCGGAATTGTTTTCGTATTTGCGCGCAGCGCGCACAGCCTAGCGGCGCATGATCGAAGTTAGCTGGCGGAGCTAGCCGACTCCGAAACGATTTGTGGGTCACGGCTTCAGCCGTGACATAAATTTGCGATGGTCAGACCGGCTTTAGCCGCAGGCTATTTCGGCATTGAGTTGCCGCGCAGGCTCTTTAGGTCCGACAATGACGGTGTACTCGGAAGGGGAATTTTCGGCCTGGCTACTTCATGGGCTAAAGCCCTGGGCTTTAAGACGATCAAATGTCGCGGCTGAAGCCGCGACCCACAAAGCTGATCGGCACGAAGACAGTGGCGAACTGCTTCGACGAAGATCGTCTCAGCGAAGGCCGTTTCAAGCATTGAAGAGGATAGTGTTTCTGGAAGGAAAAACGACTCGTGCTCGATTCACTCGGAACACTGCAACGCACGCGCTATTGCGGGGATCTGCGCGCCGCGGACGCCGACAAAGACGTCGTCCTGATGGGCTGGGTGCACAAGCGGCGCGACCTCGGCAATCTCATTTTTATTGATTTGCGCGACCGCTCGGGGCTTGCGCAGATTGTTTTCAACAAGGAGCTGCACGCCGCGGCACACGCGCGCGCCGAGGAATTACGTTCGGAATTTGTGGTCGCCGTAATCGGGCGCGTGGTGAAGCGGCAGAAAGTAAATCCTGAACTCACATCCGGCGAAGTGGAAATCATCGCCAGCGAGCTGCGCATCCTGAACATGGCCAAGACGCCTCCGTTCGTCGTCGAAGACGACCTGACTGCGAACGAAGAGTCTCGCCTGCGGTTCCGTTATCTCGATTTGCGGCGCACGAAGCCGCGGCAGAATATCGCGCTGCGCCACCGCGTGATCCTCGAAATCCGCAAGACCATGGACGAGATGGGCTTCTACGAAATCGAAACGCCCATGCTCACGCGCTCAACGCCCGAAGGCGCGCGCGATTATCTCGTGCCCAGCCGCGTGCATCCCGGGCAATTTTACGCGCTGCCGCAATCGCCGCAGATTTTCAAGCAGATCCTGATGATCGGCGGGATGGACCGCTACTTCCAGATCGTCAAATGTTTTCGCGACGAAGACCTGCGCGCCGACCGGCAGCCGGAGTTCACGCAACTCGATCTCGAAATTTCGTTTCCCACGCAGGACACGGTGTTTGGCGTGATCGAAAATGTGATGGTGCGCGCCTGCGCCGTCGCCGGAATCACCGTGAAGGGCCCGTTCCGCCGCATGGAATACAAAGAGGCCATCCGCCGCTACGGTTCCGACAAGCCCGACTTACGCTTTGGGATGGAATTGCACGACATTACCGAACCTTTCGCTGCCGCTCGCGAGAAGCTGCACATCGAAGGAAGCGTGCAGGCCTTTGCCGCGCCCGGCGCGGCCACATTTTCGCGTAAGCAGCTCGACGAAATCGCCGAGAAAGCGAAGTCGCTTGGCGCGCGCGGCCTGTACACGGTGAAAGTCACGGCCGAGGGCGTCGCTTCGCCTCTCGAAAAAAATCTTGGCGCGGAGACGCTGAAGAAAATAGCCGCCAGCGTGGAAGCGAAACCCGGCGATCTCGTCCTGGCCGTCAGCGCCAAGGAACAAATTCCCGGCACGGACGCTGCCGCGCTGATCGCCGGGCAATTGCGTTTGCTGCTGGCCGGCCAGTTAAAACTCATTCCCAAGGACCGCTGGGAATTCTTGTGGATCACCGGCTTCGCGCTTTTTGAATGGAGCCCCACGGAAAAAGCGGTCGTCAGCGCACAGCATCCCTTCACGGGCATCGTCGAGGAAGACATTCCGAAACTCGAAGACCCCTCCGACGAAGTGCGCCTTTCCATGCGTTCGAAAGGATATGACCTGGTGCTGAACGGCGTTGAGCTGGGCTCTGGCAGCATTCGAATTCACCAGCAGGAGCTGCAGGACCGCGTGTTCAAGATGCTGGGCCTGAGCGAGGAGCAGCGGCGCGCCCGCTTCGGCTTCTTCCTCGATGCACTGACATACGGAACGCCTCCGCACGGCGGCATCGCGCTCGGCCTCGATCGTGTTGTAGCGCTGCTCGCTGGTGAAAAGTCGATCCGTGAAGTGATCGCGTTCCCAAAGACGGCGAAGGCGCAGGACTTGATGGCCGACGCGCCATCCAATGTGGATAAAGATCAGCTTGATCTGCTCGGCATCCAGCTGAAGCCAGTCGAAGAAAAGTAACTTTTGTCGGGAGAAGATTTCGGAGGTCGGGGCTTCAGCCCTGACGTAACGGTCGGAAAGAAAGGGGGCTTTAGCCCCTGAAGCTCCGATGAGCAAGCTTCCTCATAGGACTGGCCCTGGGCGCACCTATTTCATTTCGTCCGCCACGTGGGAGAGGCGCGAACTTTTCCGCGTGCCGCAAGTTGCAGAGATCCTAGTTCACCGCATTCTCGCTTGCCGTGACAATGGCGCTTATCAGTTGCATGAATTTGTCGTGATGCCGAATCATTTTCATCTTCTCCTGACGCCTGGTGAAACGACATCATTGGAAAAGGCCGTGCAACTTATCAAAGGGGGAAGCTCTCACGAGATTCACCGGCAGACCGGGAATCATATGGAAATCTGGCAAGTTGGGTATCATGACTGGACGATTCGAGACGGCGAAGACTACAGGACGAAAGTCGGGTATATTCAAATGAATCCGGTTCAGGCGCGGTTAGTGGAACGACCGGAAGATTGGCCGTTCGGGTCGGCCTGCGGGAAGTTTGCTTTGGATCCAGTCCCGGAGAAATTCAAATCTTGAGCTTCAGGGGCTAAAGCCCGCTAGAAAATGGAGCGCTTACGGCCGGGCTGAAGCCCGGCCCTCCTAAGAGCAAAGATGACGCGAATACGCATACTAGCTGAGAACGTCGCGAACAAGATCGCCGCGGGCGAAGTGGTCGAGCGACCTGCGTCCGTCGTGAAAGAGCTGCTCGAAAACGCACTGGACTCGGGGGCGCGGTCGATTCGCGTGGAAGTGGAATCGGGCGGGAAGCGGATGATTCGCGTGATCGACGATGGGAGCGGGATGATTCACGACGATGCGCTGCTCGCGTTTGAGCGGCACGCGACCTCGAAGCTGCGCACGGCCGACGATTTGCTTTCGATTGCGACACTCGGATTTCGCGGCGAGGCGCTGCCGTCGATCGCTGCGGTCTCGCGGCTGCTCTTGCAAACGCGCGCATCCGAGGAAGAAGACGGAACGCGGGTCGAATTTGCGGGCGGAAAACTCGTCGGTGTGAACCCGGAGGGTTTGCCTTCGGGGACGACGATCAGCGTGGCCGATCTTTTTTACTGCGTGCCGGCGCGGCGCAACTTCCTAAAGTCGGAGACCACGGAACTCGGGCACATTGCCTCGCTTGTCACGCATTACGCGCTCGCGCATCCCGACAAACAATTCGTGCTGAAAACGCCGACGCAGGAAATCATCCACGCGACGGCGGTGGAGACGATGGCCGAGCGCGTTTACCAGCTTTTTGGGCGGCAGGCGCTCGACGATCTGTTTGAGCTTCTACCAGCCCGCTCGCCCATGCGCGCGGCGATCACCGAGGCGGAGCTCACGAGCGAGGAGCGCGCCGCCGAACTCGTCGTGCGCGGGTTCGCTTCGCGGCCCGAGGTGCAGCGCGGCAACCGCAACGGCATTTACGTATTCGTAAACAAGCGGCTGGTGCGCGACCGCCTGATCCTGCACGCGATTCACGAGGCCTACCGCAATGTGCTGCCGCCAACGGTGTTTCCGGCGGTGCTGCTGTTTCTCGATTTGCCCGCCGAGGAAGTGGACGTGAACGTCCACCCGGCAAAAATCGAGGTGCGTTTCCGGCACCCCCAATTCGTGCACGACTTCACGCGCGATTCGATCCGCCAGGCGCTATCGCGCGCCAGGCCGATTCCAAGCTTCGCCGGCGTTGTGCCGACCGTAACGGGCGCGGAGGAACTGCAAAACGGCGCCACAGCCGTCGCCGCCGCTGCGGGCGCAAACCAATCCAGTGCCGGATTACCGCGTGCCGTCATTCCGCCGCTGGGCGGGCCTCCAATGAGTGGGCCTCCCGCAGTCGGGACGCCGATAGATGCGGCAAGCGTGCCCGGCGCGGCGATCGCCGGCGATTTCGAACTGACCGGAGCGCCCTTGCGGCCGGAGCCGCAGCGCTTCCGGTTCGAAAGCGGCATCGGAACGATCGCCGGCGAATCGGTTTCCGAGACCGATGGGAATTTCAGCGATGCGGAACCTCTGGCGAGCGCGGGGAGCCTGACCGAACTCAAGCCGGTGGGGCAAGTCAATTCGAGCTTCATCGTGGCTGTCAACGGCGAGGGGCTGTGGATCATCGACCAGCACGTGGCGCACGAGCGCGTGCTGTTCGAACAGCACCTGCGCGCGCGGCGCGAGGGTCAGCTGTCCGGGCAGCGGATGCTCGTGCCGTTGATCGTGGAGCTTTCGCCGCGGCAAATCGTGATTTTCGAACGCATCGCCGAGGAGCTGACCGCCAACGGCTTCGAAGTGGCCGAGATGGGGCCGCGCAGTGTGGCGATTCACGCCGCGCCCGCCGGAATCGCCACGGCGGACGCGGAGCGGCTGCTGATGGAAATTCTCGACGGAACCGAGCGCGAAAACGCGGCGATTTCGATGGATTCGCTGCAGGCGAAAATCGCGGCTTCAACTTCCTGCCATGCGGCCATCAAAGTGAACATGCCGCTCGACCAGGAAAAAATGGAGTGGCTCCTCGGGGAGCTCGCGAAAACGGAAGCGCCGATGAGCTGCCCGCACGGCCGGCCGATCGTGCTGCGCTACTCGGTGCGCGAAATCGAGCGCGCGTTCAAGAGAATTTGACGGAGTGAATTTGGCAGGGCTAATGTGATGAAGCGAATCTGAATTTCCCGTGAAAGATAAACTCATCATCGCCATCGATGGCCCGGTGGGATCGGGCAAGAGCACGGTCGCGCGGCGCGTGGCGGAGATGCTGGGCTACACGCATCTGGATAGCGGCGCGATGTACCGCGCCGTGGGGTTAAAAGCGTTGCGCGACGGCGTGCCGCTGGATTCGCCGGAACGCCTGGCAACGCTCGCCGGCGCGGCGCGGATCGATCTCGCGCCGCGGGACGGGAAGCTGCGCGTACTGCTCGACGGCGAGGACGTCACGGAGGCAATTCGCACGCCAGAGGTGTCCCACGCTGCATCGGTGGTGGCCGTGGTTCCCGGCGTGCGTCACCCGATGGTGGCCGAGCAGCGCCGCGCGGGCAACGAGGGCGGCGTGGTAATGGAGGGACGCGATATCGGATCGGTTGTATTTCCCCACGCGGACTTGAAGATTTTTCTCGATGCTTCCTCCGAAGTGCGCGCCGGCCGCCGCCAGCTTGAACTCGAAGAGATGGGCGAACCGGGAGAATTTGAGAAAGTCCTCGCCGAAGTGCGCGAGCGCGACCGGCGGGACCGCGAGCGCGAGATGTCCCCGCTTGTGCGCGCCGCCGACGCCGTGGTTGTGGACAACACGGCGATGGATGCGGAAGAAACCGCGCGCGTGATTGTCCTGCTGGCGAAGGAAAAGGCGAAGGCGGCTGTCGGGTGATTGGCGCCCGGCAAATCGTGATTGGCGATTCGTGAATCGTAATTTGTAATTCGTGGAAAGCAGTCAAACTGCGCGCGCCTTGTTGCGGCGCGTTGGAATACACTTTTTAAATAGCAGAAAAAACTGAAAATCTTCAGGCGGCAACCGGAATGCGGACGGCGCGGCGCAGTTCCATGGCCCAATTCACGCGCTCGAATCAGGATGGACTGGCGAGCCGGATATTTCATGGAGAAACCCCCTTCTCGATCGACAAAATGCCGAACGCTTCAGCACTTACACAAGAGGGAAGGGGGATGGAGCCGCGGCGAATGCCCTAGCTCGGGCTGGACATGGAAGCAAGAAATTCGGCGTTGGACTTCGACTTGGAGAGGCGTCCCAGGAGCAACTCCATGGCCTCGACGGGCGAGAGGGGATTCAGCACCTTGCGAAGGACCCACACACGATTGAGTTCATCGGGCGGCATGAGCAATTCTTCTTTCCGGGTGCCGGAGCGATTGATGTCGATGGCCGGGAAAATGCGTTTGTCCACCAGGCGGCGGTCGAGGTTGATTTCCATGTTGCCGGTGCCCTTGAATTCCTCGAAGATCACGTCGTCCATGCGGCTGCCGGTGTCAATGAGGGCCGTGGCGATAATGGTGAGCGAGCCGCCCTCCTCGACGTTTCGTGCGGCGGCGAAGAATCGCCGCGGGCGCTGCAGGGCGTTGGCGTCGATACCGCCCGAGAGAACTTTGCCCGAGGGAGGAGTGACGGCGTTGTAAGCGCGCGCGAGACGCGTGACGGAATCGAGCAGGATCACGACGTTGCGCTTGTGTTCGACGAGGCGTTTGGCTTTCTCGAGCACCATTTCCGCGACCTGGATGTGGCGCTGCGGCGGCTCGTCGAAGGTCGAGCTGATGACTTCTCCCTTCACAGTGCGCTGCATGTCCGTGACTTCTTCCGGCCGCTCGTCGATCAGGAGAACGATCAGCGCGACTTCCGGGTGATTGGTGGTCACGGAATTGGCGAACGCCTGCAGCATCATGGTTTTTCCGGTGCGCGGCGGCGCAACGATCAATCCGCGCTGGCCCTTTCCGACCGGGCAGAGCAGGTCCAGCACGCGCCCCGTCAGGTTTTCCCGGACTGTTTCCATTTTCAGGCGGCCCTGGGGATAAAGCGGCGTGAGGTTGTCGAAGAATATTTTATTTCGCGCGACCTCGGGATCCTCGAAATTTACGGCCTCGACTTTGATGAGGGCGAAATAGCGCTCGCCGTCCTTGGGCGGCCGGACCTGACCCGAAACGGTGTCGCCGGTTCGCAGGTCAAACTTCCGGATCTGCGAGGGCGAGACGTAAATATCATCCGGCCCGGGAAGGTAATTGTATTCCGGCGCGCGCAGGAAGCCGAAGCCGTCGGGCAGGCATTCCAGGACGCCTTCGGAGAAAATCAGGCCGTTCTTCTCAGTCTGGGCGCGCAAGATCTGGAAGATCAACTCCTGCTTGCGCATGCCGCTGGAGCCCGGGATGGCCAGGTCCTTGGCGATTTTCGCCAGATCGGTAATGTTTTTCTCTTTCAGTTCCGCAAGACTAATGCTCATCGTTTTCATTTCCTTAATTCTCTATAGAGATAAGCCTGATTTTCAGGCCGGGATTGTACTCATCGGCGGACACCGCGAAGGTGCTATTCGATTTCCGACCGGGTTAGCCAAACTGGAAATTCAAATCACGGGCGATACGAATTACAGCCGCGTTCCATATCCCGAAGCACCCCGCTGATTGATTCGATTGCGTTTCATCGGGACGGAGGAATCGAGGTTTCCCTCAATTGGTCAATTCTTGATCGCTCTCGGTTTCTGTTTCAAACTTCGCCGCCACTTCCGGGACCGCGTCGTGCGTTGCGGGTGTCAGAGGCCGTTCCAAGGCGATTTCCAGAACTTCGTCCATGCTCTCGACGAACCGTATGGTCATGTCGGCCTGTATTTCCGCCGGAATGTCCGCCAAATCCTTTTCATTGTCTTTCGGCAGAATCACGGTGCGGATTCCGACGCGGTGCGCCGCCAGCATTTTTTCCTTCATTCCGCCGATCGGCAGGACCTTGCCGCGGAGAGTGATTTCCCCGGTCATGGCCACGTCGCAGCGGACCGGGATGCGCGTGAGGGCGCTCACAATAGAGGTGGCGATCGTAATTCCGGCCGAGGGACCGTCCTTGGGGATCGCGCCTTCGGGAACGTGCATGTGGATGTCCAGGTGACGGTAAAAATCGCGCGGCAGGCCAAAGGTTCCGGTGCGCGAGCGGACGTAGCTCATGGCCGCCTGCGCCGACTCCTGCATGACGTCGCCAAGTTTTCCGGTAAGCGTCAGGCGTCCCTTGCCCTGCATGATGGTGGCTTCGGTGGAGAGCACCGAACCGCCGACCTCGGTCCAGGCAAGACCCGTGGTGAGGCCGATTTCGTTCTTCTTTTCGGCCCAAACTTCGCGGTATTTAATGACGCCGAGAAATTCGCCGACCCCCTCGGGCGCGACATTGATCGAGTACTGCTTTCCATCCTTTACCACGCGCCTGGCGACCTTGCGGCAGATGCTGGAAATTTCGCGCTCCAGGCTGCGCACGCCGGCTTCGTGCGTGTAATGCCGGATAATGTGGGAGATGGCTTCGTCCGTGAAGGTGAGATTGGTTTCCACCAGACCCGCGGACTCCCGCGCCTTGCGCACCAGGAAACGCTTGGCGATCTGCGCCTTTTCGGCTTCCGTATAGCCCGGGATGCGCAGGATTTCCATGCGATCCTGCAGGGGCTGGGGAATGGTGTGCAATACGTTGGCGGTGCAGACGAACATGACTTTTGAGAGGTCGTACTCGACGTTGAGGTAGTGGTCGGTGAAAGCGTTGTTCAACTCGGGGTCGAGAACTTCCATGAGCGCCGCCGAAGGGTCGCCGCGAAAGTCGGTGGACATCTTGTCCACTTCATCGAGCACAAATATCGGATTGACCGTTCCGGCCTTTTTCATCATCTGGATGATCTGGCCGGGCAATGCGCCGATATAGGTGCGCCGGTGGCCGCGAATTTCCGCCTCATCGCGCACGCCGCCGAGAGAGACGCGAATAAATTTGCGTCCCGTGGCGCGCCCGATGGACATGGCCAGCGAGGTTTTGCCGACGCCCGGAGGGCCGACAAAACACAGAATCGACCCGCGGGGATTCTTCACCAGTTGGCGCACCGCTAGGAACTCAAGGATGCGCTCTTTGATCTTGTCCAGCCCGTAATGGTCTTCTTCAAGAATTTTTTCCGCGAGCGAGATGTCGCGAATTTCCTTGGATCTTTTTTTCCAGGGCACGGCGAGCAGCCAGTCCAGGTAATTCCGGCTCACGGTGGATTCCGCGGACATCGGCGGCATCATTTCGAGACGCTTCAATTCCTGGGTGGCCTTCTCGAGGGCATCCTTGGGCATCCCGGAAGTATCGATTTTCTTTTTGAGTTCCTCGAGCTCGTTCTTTTCGCCGCGCCCAAGTTCCTTGTGGATGGCCTTCAATTTTTCGTTGAGGTAATACTCTTTCTGGGCCCGTTCCATCTGGCGCTTCACGCGGGTGTTGATGTTACGGTCGACGTTGAGCTTTTCAATTTCGCTTTCCAGAATTTCGCCGACGCGAGTCAGCCGGTCCAGCGGGTCGAAATTTTCGAGGAGTTCCTGCTTTTCCTCGACGGGGATCTGCAGGTTGGACGCGATAGTGTCGGAGAGTTTCGCGGGGTCGTCCACGCGCGTCGCGGCGATCATGGTGTCGTAATTCAGGCTCTGCGAGAGTTTCACGTACTGTTCAAAGAGCCCAGTGACCTTGGTGACCGCCTGCTCGATTTGCGGAGATGGCTCGGCCTTGTTGGGAATCACTTTCAGCGTGGCGCGGAAAAAGCCCTCTTCAGTGGAAATTTGCACGGCCTTGGCGCGCTCGACGCCTTCCACCAACACCCGCAGGTTTCCGTCCGGCAACCGCACGCTTTGCACGATATTGGCGAGGGTGCCCACGGAATAGATTTCGTCGGGCTTGGGATCGTCGACCGAGGCGTCGTGCTGGGTGGCCAGGAAGATCTTTTTGTCCGTGGCTAGGGCTTCTTCGAGAGCCCGCAGGGAACTTTCGCGTCCCACAATGAAGGGGTTCATCATCTGCGGGAAGATGACCAGATCGCGCACCGGCATCATGGGCACGCGCTTGGATTCCGTCTTTTCTCTGCTAAACATGGGGTCCGTAATTTTCTCTGGCTCCTTCATCATCCCGCTTTTTCGAGCAGCGACCAGTTGATTTCCCGGCTGCGGACCATTTCACCGGTCACCACAAATTCGCGGAGTTTGCGCTGGGCGGGCAAGTGGTACATGAGCTCGAGCATGAGGTCTTCGAGAATCATGCGCAGCCCGCGGGCGCCGACTTTTCGTTGCAGGGCCAGCTCCGCAACGGTCTCGAGGGCATCGTCGGAGAACCGCAGGCGCACGTTCTCAAATTCAAAGAGTCTCTGATATTGACGGATGAGAGCGTTTTTCGGTTCCGTCAGAATTTCCATCAGCGCGGCCTTGTCCAGGTCGCCCAGGACGCCCACGACGGGCAAGCGGCCCACGAATTCGGGAATCAGGCCGTAGCGGATCAGGTCGGTAGGCTGGGCCTGGCTGAGGAGTTCGATGTTGCGGCGCTGCGCGGTGGTGGGCTGCGCATCGGTGTGGAAGCCGAGCGATTTCTGCCCGATCCGGCGCTCGATTGTTTTCTCCAGGCCCACAAACGCGCCGCCGCAGATGAACAGGATATTGGTCGTATCCACGGGCGTGAATTCCTGGTGCGGGTGTTTTCTTCCGCCTTGCGGAGGGACGTTGGCGATGGTCCCTTCGAGAATCTTCAAGAGGGCTTGCTGCACGCCTTCACCCGAGACATCGCGGGTGATGGAGGGGTTCTCGTCCTTCTTGGAAATCTTGTCGATCTCGTCGATGTAGATGATCCCCTGCTGCGCCTTGGTGACGTCTCCGTCGGCCGCCTGCAACAGCTTCAAGATGATGTTCTCGACGTCCTCGCCGACGTATCCCGCTTCGGTCAGCGTGGTGGCGTCCACGATGGCGAAGGGAACGTCCAGCATGCGCGAGAGCGTCTGCGCCAGGAGCGTCTTGCCGGTTCCGGTCGGTCCGATGAGGAGGATGTTGGACTTGGTCAATTCCACGTCGCCCGGCTGGCGGTTCAGGAAGATGCGCTTGTAGTGGTTGTAGACGGCGACGGCCAGCTTCTTCTTGGTTTTATCTTGGCCGATCACGTAACCGTCGAGAAAGGCCTTGATCTCCGGAGGGCGCGGCAGGCGCTTATTGACGGGATTGGCCTGTTCGCGCTTTTCTTCCTCGAGAATTTGTTCGCAGACCGTCACACACTCGTTGCAGATATAGGCGCGCGGGTAGTCCGAGGGCGAGCTGATCAACTTCTCGACCTGCTCCTGCGTTTTATGGCAGAAGGAACAGCGCAGTGGTTCGTCAGTGCTGAGTTTTCTCAACGGCGTTTCGCCCTCCGCCGGCCATAGGTAGCATACCTGCCCGTGCGGATTATTCTAGGCCCCTTTGCAGCTTCCGTACACCGCTGCGTTAGCTTAATACTAACTGATTGGAACACGCTAGCGGTGCTTGGTAATAATTTCGTCGATCAGTCCGTAATCCTTGGCTTGCGCCGCGGACATGATGAAATCGCGCTCCACGTCTTTTTCCAGAGTATCCAGCGGATGCCCGCTGTGTTGCGCCAGCAGGGAGTTGATCACGGTGCGCATGCGCAAGATCTCTTTCGCGTGAATATCGATATCGGTGGCCTGCCCCGACAATCCCGACATCCAGGGCTGGTGAATCAGGATGCGCGAGTTGGGCAAGGAGAAGCGCTTCTTGGGCGCTCCGGCGGTCAAGAGCAGCGCGGCGATGGACGCGGCCTGGCCGACGCAAATGGTTACGACACTCGGGCGCACGAACTGCATGGTGTCATAAATTGCCATTCCCGCGGTGATCGACCCGCCCGGGGAATTGATATAGAGAGAAATATCTTTTTCGGGATCTTCTGCTTCCAAAAATAGAAGCTGGGCGGTCACCAGATTGGCGACGTGGTCGTCAATCGGCGTCCCGATGAAAATAATGTTGTCCTTGAGCAGCCGTGAGTAAATATCGTAGGCGCGTTCTCCGCGGTTGGTCTGTTCGACCACCATCGGGATCAGCGTTGTCGCATACGGAGCCATGTCGTCTGTCTGCTTCATTGGATTTTTTAGGTTGTGCGAGGGACCCCGGCCGGAACCACTTCAATTCTCCTTAGCTTTTGTCCGGGTCCGGGAATTGCTGCAGAGCCAATCCAGAGTTTTTTCGCTCCGAATCTTAGATTTCATCCTATCCAGCGCCCCTTGCCTTGTCAAGTTCGCGCGCACGGCTGTGGCCGATTCGCCACTCCTCTCGGCAATCGCGCTAATTTCTTTTTCCAGTTCTTCATCGCTTACGTCGATATGTTCCTTCGTGGCGATTCGGTCCAGCAGCAACTCGGCCTTCACATCCTCGATCGAGCGATCCTTTTGCCGGCTGCGCAGCGCCACCCAGTCCACATTCACCGCGCGCGGATCGACGCCCTGCGAGGCCAGCGACCTCACCGTGCGTTCGAGGCGCGAGTCCATCTGGTGCTCGACCAGCGCCTCGGGGACAGGGAACTCATGCGACTTCACGATTTGGGCGAGCAGCTTTTCCCGCGTCTGATCGCTTTGACGCCGCGAGCCCTCCGCTTCCAGATTTTCGCGCATCTTCTTGCGCAACTCTTCCAGGGTCTGCGCCTCGCTCACGTCCTTGGCGAATTCATCGGTCAGCTCGGGCCGCTTCTTTTCTTTGATGCCCAGAACTTCGACCGCGTAGGTATATGTTTTTCCCTGGAGCTTTGGATCGGGATAGTCGGAAGGATAGATCACGTCAAAATTCTTGCGATCGCCAGTGTTCGCGCCGCGCAGATTTTCATTGAACGGCGCCATGGTTTCTTCGCCACCCACGTGGCACAGAACGCTTTCGGCTTCGAGCGGCTCGCCGCCGCCCGCCGGGATGCCCTTCAGCTTGAGCTGAGCGTAATCGCCGTCGGCGATGGGCCGGCCCTCCACGGGAACGAAATTGGCGGCGCGGTCGCGCAACTCTTCAATGGCTTTATCGACATCAGAGTCTTCAACCTTGAGATCGTCGATTTCGACTTCCAGGTCCTTATATTGTCCGAGCTCGAATTCGGGCAGGACCTCGAACGTCGCGCGAAACTTGACCGGCCCGGACTCCGCGAAGTCGACCTTATCGACTTGCGGCCGCGTGATCGGGACCAGCTTGTTTTCGGTGACCGCTCGCTCGATCTGCTCGGGCACCAGGGACTGTAGCACTTCACTCTTGATGTCATCGGCAAAGCGCCGGCGGATCAATGTGACGGGCGCCTTCCCAGGACGAAATCCCGGGACGCGCGCGACGCGGGCAAATTCCTTCGCCACGCGTTCGACTGCCTTTTGCACGGTCTCGGCGGGAATTTCCAATTCCAGTTCGCGCCGGCATGTTGCTTCACTCATGGTCAGGCCTTCGGGATCACGGATTGCATTGTCGGATGATCGAAATAAGTCAGGAACCGCCCTAAGGTTCGCACTTCTACTCTTTGCCGCTTCTCGGTCCGGAAAAAAAGGAAACGGGAAAGAACTGCGAGCGGGGTACGACGAATGCAAAGTATAGGGGAATCCAGCAGCCGCGTCAACTCGCACCTGGCGCTTGGCAAGAATAAATGTTCGAAAGGGCTTGGGGAAAAAGAGATGGTGCGGAAGAAGGGACTCGAACCCCTACGGCCTTTCGGCCACCAGCTCCTAAGGCTGGCGCGTCTGCCAATTCCGCCACTTCCGCGACGCCAGACAGTATAACCGAACCCAAGTGGCGCATGCTTTAGCTTGCGGGGGTTAGTCCTTCCAATGACCAAACCCCGCAAGCTAAAGCATGCGCCGCAAAACCCATCACGCTTCGAAGTTCGGCTCCGCCTCAGGCAGCTTGTCGCCTTCTCTCGCGAGCCACACGTATAGCGTGGGCAAAATGAAAATGCTCATGGCCAGGTTGACCATCAAGCCTCCCACGATAACGATCGCGAAAGGCCGTTGAGAATCGGATCCGATGGCGTGCGAGAGCGCGGCCGGCAGCAAGCCCAGCGTGGCCACCAGCATGGTCATCATGATGGGGCGCAGCCGCAGGACGGCTCCATCGATCGCGGACTCCTCGATCGTGTTGCCCAGCGCGCGAAGCTGGTTGATGTATTCGAGCATGATGACGCCGGTCTGGACGGAGACGCCGAACAGCGCCAGGAAGCCAACGCCGGAAGAAACGCTGAAGTGCGTTCCCGTGAGGAGGAGGGCCAAAAGCCCGCCGGCGCTGGCCATCGCCACGGTGGCGAGAATCAGCACGGCCCATTTTGGAGAGCGGAACATGGAGTAGATAATCATGAAGATCATCAGAATGGTCAGCGGGACGATGATGAGCAGGCGCGCCTGGGCCCGCTTCTGGCTTTCGTATTCGCCTTCCCAGTCAATGTGATATCCGCGTGGTAACTGTACTTGTGAGTTCACTTTGCGCATTGCTTCCTCAACCGCGCCGCCGAGGTCCCGGCCGCGCACGCTGTATTTGATGGCCACGTACCTTTGGTTTTCTTCGCGGTAGATTTCCGAGCCGCCGTCCTGCTCCTTGATCGTGCAAAGCTCGGCGAGCGAAACTCTCTGGCCCGATGGCGAGAGCAGGCGAATGTCTTCCAGGGCTTCCTTGGTGGTGCGGTATTGCGGGAGGTAGCGCAAGACCAGGTCGTAGCGCTGTTCGCCTTGCAGTACCTGCGTGAGAGCGGACCCTCCCACCGCTGTCTGGATGGCGTCCTGGATATCCGTGACGTTGATTTGATAGCGCGCGGCCTGCTCGCGGTTTACCTCAAAGGTAATGTTGGGCTGGCCCAGGACGCGAAAGACCCCGAGGTCCTCGATTCCCCTGACCTGCTGCATCGCGTTGACGATCTGATCGGCTTTTTCCTCGAGAACTTTCAGGTCATCGCCATAAATTTTGGTGGCCAGCTCGCCCTTCACTCCGCTGACCGCTTCTTCCATGTTGTCTTCAATGGGCTGAGAAAAGCCCCACGTTACGCCGGGGATCTTTTCCAATTCGCGATTCATGGCGGCGATCAATCGGTCCTTATCCTGGCGGAAGACGGGTCGCCACTCTTCCTTGGGCTTCAGGTCCACGAAGTACTCCGTGTTGAAAAACCCGGTCGCGTCGGTCCCGTCGTCGGGACGTCCCACCTGGCTGGTGCACTCCGGGACCTCGGGGAAGGAGCACAGCAGCGTGCGAGCCTGGTTGGCGATCTTGATCGATTCACTGGGGCCGACGCTGGAGGCAAGAGTTCCGCGCACCCAGATTGCGCCCTCGTCCAGGTGCGGCAAGAACTCGGATCCAATAACACCGCTGGAAACGAGGAAAATGGCCAGGGCTAATCCAGCCAGGCCCACCCCCACCGTCAATCCGCGATGTTCAATCGCATGCCGCACGGCCTTGCGGTAATGGTCTGTCAAGAAAGCCATGGCCGGATTGCGCCATTCCTTGACCCCTTCGCGAAACAGCAGCGTCGAAAGCACCGGCGCTATGAGCATCGAAAAAATCAGCGCCCCAAGGAGAGCAAATGCGACGGTCCAGGCCATAGGCCTGAAAAGCCTCCCCTCGACTCGCTGCAGCGTAAAAATAGGCAGATAAGCCGTGATGATGATGGCGATGGCGTAAAAGACTGGCCTCTGCACTTCATGGGCGGCTTCGCGCACAACGTCCATCGTGTTTCGAGACGAATTTTTTGGATGGGTCATATGCCGGACGATGTTCTCAACCATGACTACCGCGCCATCTACAACCATTCCAAAATCCAGCGCGCCCAGAGAGAGCAAGTTTGCCGGAATGCCTTTCAAGTTGAGGCAGGTGGCGGCGAACAACAGCGCAAATGGAATGGTAAGAGCGACAATGATGGCGGCGCGGACATTCCCGACAAACAGAAAGAGAACGATCACAACCAGAACGATGCCTTCGGTGAGGTTGTGCAGGACGGTATGCGTCGTGAAGTGCACCAGATCACTGCGGTCGATGAACGGAACGACTTTCACGCCGGGTGGCAAAATGCGGTCGTTCAATTCCTTCACCTTGGCATGGATTCCCGCGAGCGCGTCATCCGCATTCGCGCCTTTGCGCAGGAGCACGATGCCCGAGACCACGTCGTCGTTGTCGATGATTTTCCCGTCTTCGCGATGGATCGCGCGAGCAAATTGGCCGAGCCGAATTTTCGGGCCCTGGGCCACGACGGCAATATCCTTGACTCGGAGCGCCGTGCCATTCTTGGCAGTGAGTACGGTGTTTTCGATATCACGGACGGTTCGGACCAATCCAACTTCGCGGATATTGATTTGCTGCTGGCCGGCTTCGATGAAACTGCCGCCCGCATTTATATTGTTGTTGGCGAGCTGCTGCTCCACCTGGGCGATGCTGAGACCGTAGGAAATCAACTTCGTGGGATCCAAGCGAACCTGATACTCGCGCGTGGGTCCGCCGAAGCTGGACACATCGACAATATCGGGGACCGATTTGAAATTTTTCTCGACAATCCAATCTTCGATGGATTTCAAATCCATCACGTCATACTGCGGATTGCTGCTTTTCAGCGTGAAGAAGTAGATCTGGCCGACCGGGCTCCAATCCGTCCCCATTTGAGGCGAGACTCCAGGAGGCAAGGGAACCTGCGAAAGCCGCTCGAGTACCCTCTCGCGGTTCCAGGCGTTCTCCTCTTCATCGTCGAAAATCAGCTTCAGGTCCGAGAGCCCGAACAGCGAAAAGGAGCGCAGGTGAACCACGTGCGGGACGCCGTTCATGGCGATTTCCAGGGGAATGGTGACTTGCTGCTCGATTTGCTCCGCCGAGATGCCCGGCCACTGGGTGATGATTTCCACATAATTGTCGGCCACGTCGGGATACGCTTCGATGGGAAGCTGATGAAACGAGATGGCGCCCCACCCAAATAGGAGGACCGCTGCAGCGAGCATCATGAAGCGGTTCTCGAGAGCGAAATCGACGAGTTTGCGAATCATTTTACTGGTCCACCATGTTTTGCAAGGTGAGCGCGTTGCGAACCACTTGCGCTCCCGGCAGCAAGCCGGAGACGACTTCCTGCAAATCTCCGGGCAGCGACGCGCCGGCCACGATTTCCACGCGCTGGAATTTTTTGTCCGGCGTGATGGCGAAGACCCAGTCGGTGTCGTGGAGATGCAGGATCGCCGTGGACGGAATCACGGTGTGCGTAACCTGCCTCTGCCCGCGGAACGTAGCCGTTACGAACATGCCCAGGCGCATGATCCCCGGATTGCGCACTTCCATGCGCACCTTGGCCGTCCGAAGATTGGGGTCGAGAATGGCGCCGATGTTGCTTATCGTGCCTTTGAAAAGCTGGCCGGGATAAGCGTTCAAGCGGATTTCGGCGGCATCGCCCAGGCGCACGCTGGCCAGTTCATTTTCGTGCACATCGCAGACCACCCAGACTGAGGACAAGTCCGAAATCATGAACGGGTTGGGCCCAAACGCTTGCACCAGCGCCGCGTCCGTTACTTCTTGATCAGTAATTACGCCAGAAACAGGGGCGTGGATTTCCACGATGCCGTTGGGCTTGTCCGGATCGCTGCCCAGGAGTCGGAGATGTTCGGCTGTGGTCTCCAGATCCACTTTGGCTTTTTCTTCCGTATCTCGGGCTACCTGAAGATCGTTCATAGAAATGGCGCCATGGGCATGAAGATCTTCCGCGCGCTCATATTGCGTGCGCGCGAGTTCCTCGTCGGCGACGGCTTTGCGGTAATCCGAATAGCCTCCGGAAATGTCATTGCTGCGAACCCTCAGCAGCACGTCGTCCTTTTTGACCGTATCGCCCAGGCGAGCGCGAATTTCCACGACGCGCCCTGAGGCTAGCGAAACGACCGGTACGCTCCGTGAAACGTCTGGAGTTACAACGCCTGTCACAACGAGTTCCGGCCTGGAATTGCGCGCCACCGCAGTGACCAGCGAAATCTGTTCGGGATGATCGACCTGGACCACGCCTCCATTCTGCTCTTGCTCCACTTGCGCAGGCGGGGGCGCCTCCGCTTTCGGATCAGCATTTTGCTTGCCACACCCAATTGCAGGCAGAAGCGCCACCAGCAGGATCCAAATGAATGAGATTTTTTTCATTTCTACCTCTCTATTCAGGCCTGTGCGAGCCAAGCTTTCTGAACTTGGCGCATCGAAAAGGTCCGAAGCCACATGTTCGAATTCGCGACCTCAGAACCCATTCGTCGGAAGTGAAAATAGGAAGTGGCGCCCCGTCCGGCCGTGCTTCCGGCAGGTAGGGCGACGCAAGCGTGGTGATCGATTACAGAAAAGAGGGGGGAGACCGGCCAGGGGAATTGCTTGCTAAATAGCTTGAATTGTGTAACTTAGAGGTAGAAGCAAATTCTGAAAAGATTAAATTTACTGCCGCGATGGGCCTCGAGTTCAGCCCCAAGATCGATTGGGTTCCGGAACCTACCGTGGCGGACCGCATGTGGGAAGCGCTGGCCGCAATCAGGCAGGCATTGCGTTTTCCTGACGCTGCGTCCACAGCCACAGTTTCCGGGTGCAGGTCGTCGGTGAGGGAAATGACCGGGAACAGAAGGGCCAGGATGCAGACCATGGCAACCGCTTCCATTCGCGTGCTGTGTCTCGGATTTCGCCGTGAAACAGTCCAGCGGAATCGCCACAGCCAAATTGCGGCCACGGTGACTGCGAGCCAGACGAGGTTGAGCAGCGTCTCCATCGTTTCGTGCTGACCCCATTCGCCGCGAGGCTAGCGCTAACAGCCCCTGGCCAGCGATATCTTCTAAGATCGAGAGTAGTCTACAACGGCGCGCGATCCGGCGGCAATCTTTCCCGCTTCGAGTTTACACGGCGATTTACACAGCGGCGCTTGTGCGGCGAAGGCAGCGGTGATAGCCTTCGCGCCATGAACGGGGGTTCTTTCCCTAACGACTTCCAGAGGGGAGAAACACAATGGCCTTTTGCAGCAAGTGCGGAAGTGAAGTGGCAGCGGGCGCGGGATTCTGCCCCAAATGTGGTGCGGCACAATCCGGCGGGGCAGTGGCGCAACCAGCGCAAAGTGCGCAGCCGGCGATGGCTGAAAATGTAGCCGCATTCTTGTGCTATCTGGTTGGCTGGGTCACGGGGATCATTTTCTTCCTGATCGATAAGCGGCCGTTTGTAAGGTTTCATGCGGCGCAATCGATCGTGGTGTTCGGGGGGCTCCACGTCATTAACATTGTCATCGGGATTGCCTTTGGTGCAGGGTTCATGATGATGGGCGGATTCGGCGCTTTCGGGATGGGTTGGGCGCTGTACAGCCTCATTAGCCTGGTTGCGTTCATCCTCTGGATCCTGCTCATGGTGAAGGCCTACCAGCACGAGAAGTTCGAGGTGCCGGTCGCAGCGGGCATTGCAAAAAGCTTTGCCGGAAATTAGAGGAAGCTTCCTTTCGTTGAGGCAGTTTTCGGCCGGGTCGCGGTTGTAGGGGCACGGCATGTCGTGCCCCCACAACTGCCCTGGAGAATGAGCAGCTTTGCGAGCCGCCGGGCTGCTGATTTGATGTGAGTCCTCGGAGCTTGTAAAAAAAAATGTCAGGCCAGGTCCAATTGCGCTGCAAATCAGACCTTTGCCCTCCTTACGGTTCGTGCGTCTTCCTTTTCATCTTGACATTCTTGCCGGTCCCGTCCATCTTTTAGGGCTTTCCATCTGCTTTTGCGTTCGGCAATGGGATGGAGCGAGGGCGGAGAGTGGCGGACCCGGTCAAAGTTCGATTGTGTTTTCACGACCGATGCTTCGACGGCGCGGCCTCGGCGGCGGTCTTCTACCGCTTTTTTCGAGAGCGCATCCAGCCGGGAGCGGAGTTTCATTTCACGGGGATGACGCATCAGGCGCGGCATCCGTTCTCGGAAGCCCTGTTTGACGGCCATGAAAATGCCATCGTCGATTTCAAATACTCCAGCTCGCCGCGCGTGACCTGGTGGTTTGACCATCACCAGAGCGCGTTCCTCACTCCCGCCGACGCCGAGCATTTTCGGCAGGACCGCAGCGGCCACAAGTTCTACAACCCCGATTACAAATCCTGCACCAAGCTGCTGGGCGACGTGACCAGCGCGCAATTCGGATTCAACGTGAAGTCCCTTGCCGAGCTGATTTACTGGGGAGATATCATTGACGGCGCCCAATATCCCACGCCGGAATCCGCCGTGGCTCTCGTGGAGCCTGCGACGCAACTGGCCCTGGTGATCGAGGCCGCGCCGGAAGAAGGCCTGGTCGCCAAAATCATTCCGGACTTGTCCGAGCGGCCGCTCGCGGAAATGATCCAACTGCCCATCGTGGCGAAGCATCTCGGCCCGCTGCTGGACAAGCATCACCGTTCAATCGAATTGCTGCGCCAGCGCATCGAAGTCCGCGGCGGCGTGATCTATTTCGATATCACCGACCTGGACATCGACGGCTACAACAAATTTATTCCTTACATGCTGTATCCGGCTGCGCGCTACACGGTGAGCGTGCTGGCTTCGCCGACGCGGGCGAAAATTTCGATTGGCTCAAATCCCTGGAATCCCGACGCCGCCGAGGACAACCTGGCGAGCCTCGCGGAACAATACGGCGGGGGAGGCCATCCGCGCGTCGCGGCGATCTCCCTGGAACCAAACGAAATCGAGCGCGCCAAGCAAGTCGCCAAGGAAATCGCGGAAAAATTACGGGATTGAACGCAAATCGCGCGCGCCGCGGTCAGCCGGAAAAATGGTCCAGTCATGGTAAAATAAAAACTTCGTGGACCGGTAGCTCAATGGTAGAGCAGCTGACTCTTAATCAGCGGGTTGCAGGTTCAAGTCCTGCCCGGTTCACCAAATCACCGATGTTTATGCGAGTTATACAATCATGGTTGTCCTGGTCGCGCAAGGTCTTCCGTCCGTGTCAGTGCCGAGTCAGCAGTTTGACCAGGAACCCAGCTAGCAAGCGCTTCGCTCCCGGGGCTGCCGCCTCGCCATTTGAGGTCTAATTAAAGGGAAGAGCCATGCCAGACGTTGTCCCATCAGCGATACAGAGACAGAAGAAAATTTCGCTGGCAGAGTTCCTTGAGACATGCCCGCCAGATACTGAACTTCGCGTAGATGGCGTAGTGTCCATGGTTGGATTGTCATTCGTTCTGAATGAGAATGACATCCATCTACCATGTCGAAGTGAAAAGTGCGAGGGAAAGGGGAATCTGGCCTTTGCCCGCGTCGGGGACCATACATATTTGGAGCCTGAAAAACAGAAATTTTCGTTTGGGTGTTACATCTGTCGAAATTGTCGAATGACAACGAAAACGTTCGCGCTCGTTGTAAAAATTGACCCTAACGGAGCCTCTGGTGCCGTTCTCAAAATTGGAGAAACGCCAGCCTTCGGCCCACAAGTTCCGGCGCGAGTCATCTCTCTAATTGGACCAGATCGGGAGATCTTCCTCAGCGGTCGACGTGCCGAGAATCGCGGCCTGGGCATTGGCGCCTTCGCATATTACCGGCGCGTCGTCGAAAACCAAAAGGGCCGAATCATTCAGGAAATGGCGAAAGTGGCCAAGAAATTGGAGGCGTCGAAGGATGATCTGAAATTATTTGACGCCGCGTCGAAGGAAACGCAGTTCAGTACGGCGATTGACAAGATCAAAGCGGCGATCCCGTCTGCTTTGAAAATTGAGGGTCACAATCCTCTTTCTCTACTTCACGGCGCATTGAGCGATGGATTGCATGAGCGATCCGACGCAGAATGTCTTGAGTGCGCCAGGGAGATACGTTTGGTATTGACTGAATTGGCCAAACGAATGGCGCATGCTCTAAAAGAAAAGGCGGAATTGAAGGACGCGGTGAACAAGTTGCTCGTCCGAGCAGCCAGTAAGAAACCATCTTCCACGGAACCCACTGGAAAATGGTTCGGATCGCTGGCCAAACGTGCCAACGCTTCGAGGCGATGAGTCACTACGGTTTTCACAGCAGTGAGGTGGGTGAATGCAGATACCTGTGCCGGTTAAATCGACGGCTTCGCATTTCTACAAATACTCGAATTTGGAACATCCTGAATGGCTCCGGTCCATCATCCTTGAACACCGCCTATACGTGCCAACCCTGCCTCAATTGAACGATCCGGTTGACGGAAGACCCCTGCTCGAAACTTTGTCGGAAGAGGAGCTTGCCTCGTTCCTCCACGATGCTTTCGTAAAGGATAATCCGGGCCTTCCAAACGACCTCTATGAACAAGAAAAACAGAAGTTGCCCGGCAAGATCAAACTTCTCGGCGTCGCCTGGTTTATGCGAGAGTTGTCATCGATTATGAACAGGGAACTAGATGGCTACCGCGTGTATTCCATGTCGAAACGCTATGACAATCTAAGCCTCTGGGACCGATACGCGGCTCATCACTCTGGATATTGCCTGGAGTTTTTGAACGAAGGCCCCTTTTTCCAGCATGCAAAGGAAGTCATATATGGCGAATCCACCAAGATGGACGTCACGAATCGAGAGCATCGGAGTGGATATTGGTTTTTCTGCAAACGACAGGAATGGAGCAACGAAGAAGAGGTCCGACTGGTTGGAATACGTAGGCAGGGCCCCACGGTGCAGATTGATCCCAAATGGCTGACTCGGATAATTCTCGGGAAGGATACCGTAGAATCCCATCGGAAACTGATCGTGGAATGGGCCAGAGAACGTAGGCCAGAACTTGAGGTAACGTCTGCCAAGTACGATCCATTTCTCCAAAAACTTTTCCTTGAGCCGGCAGGATAGGGCGGGTGGCCCACCCTTTGAGAGGGTGTTTAACTTCCGGGTGGCCGCTCCTTCGCGGGTTTGAAGCTGTGAAAAAACCCATTTGCCAATGTTTTTACGGGTCTTTGGGGTGACACAAAATCTATACCGAGGTGCGAATAATCGTTTGTAGGGTCTCTAATTGAGAAAAAGTTTTGAGGCCATTTCCGAGGCTGGGTTTTTTCATAGCTTCGGTTTTTCGAAGGGGCAGAGGGTTTAGTTTTTCAAATGAGTTTGTGGGCCACGGATCGAAGGGAGCATCAAAACCCCGACCCTTTTGAAGCCGAAAGGGTCGGCCACCCGGAAAAACTAGACCGGTCATTAAGCATCGAAGTAATAGAGTGGCCTCATCTAAACGTGATCCTCTGCCAAGAATAAAATCGGGAAAGGCTGCGCCATCCGCAGCAACAATCACTTCACGTGCCGCTCAATTGGCGGCGAAACAATAAAACAGGCCGGAGCCGCCCGTGCTCTCCAGCGCGGCCTGGCTGCAGCCTGCAGTGGCATGCGAGGAGTTCCACGATGCGTTGTCGTTGCCGATGCGGTCAGAATGACCCACTTGGGCGGACCCCGGGCCGCTGCTGGTCCAATTGTTGCAGGTGTGGTCGGCCTTATCGACATAGGCGCGGCCGTCAGTCTGTGAGCCTGTCAGCATGTCGTGCTCGATCGGCGGCGGGTCGCCTACGCCGTGGACTACCTCGCCCTTCTCGGTACGCGCGGACTGCTTGAAAAGATTGCTGCCGCGCTGCGCCTGGACGAGCGTGTCTCCATGAAGTTCCCCGAGATCCTGGGAAATGATCGAGTTCTGCGGCTGACCCAGTTGGCTCCGCGTTGTGTTGTACCAGGGTCCGGTGCCGATGCGGTCACGCGCGTTGACGGCCGGCTCTCCGGCACGAGCCTGGGTGCTGAGGTAGGCGTGCCAGGTGTGATTGCCCGCGCCCACGGCGGTAGCCAGCGCCTGGCAGTGCGCGTCGGCTCCGGCGAGCCCGCCGAGATCGCCGCCTTTGCCGAGGCCCACGCTAGTCACGAAAAAGGTCATGGGGTGGCGCTGCGGTTGGGGTCGGCCTCGCTGGCCGCCGTCGTCCTGGGCCAGCGTCAAGCATGATGCCAGCATCACGAGCGCCAATGCAGCTAGCAGAAATCGTTTCTCGGGCATCCTGGGCTCCTCAGCTGTATCAATTGATGGCGAAGCAGTAGAACATGCCGACGCCGTGAGTCTTGGGCAAGGATTCCTGGCTGCAGCCACGGGTTCCATGGGACGAGTTCCAGGATCCGTTCCCGCCGCCATTGCGGTCGGGAAAGCCGATTTGGGCGTTGGGCCTGCCGTCGGGGGCATTCAGGTTTCCATTTGCCGTTCCTGGTTCCGGGTCCTTGTTACTGGTCCAGTTGTTGCAGGTGTGGTCCTGGGTATCCGTAAATGCCCGCCCGTCCGGTTGCGAACCGGTCAGCATTTCGTGGCGGTTGGAAAAGGGAGTGGTCTTAACGTAGTCCCAATCGTTGTCCCGCGGGTCGGCATAATCATACAGGCCGGGAACGGTCTCGCCCTTCTCGGTAAGCCCGGTCAGCTTATTGAGATTGTTGCCGAGGCGCGCCAGTTCCAGCGTGTCACCATGCAGGTGGGCGAGGTCCGGAGCGATCATCTCGCCTTTCACGTTGTACCAGGGACCCGTGCCGATGCGGTCGCGCGCGTTTACGGCAGGCTGTCCGGGGCGAGCCTGCGTGCTGAGGTAAGCGTGCCAGGTGTGATTGCCCGTGCCAACTGCCGTGGCCAACTTCTGGCAGTACGCGTCTGCTCCGGCGAGCCCGCCGAGATTGCCGCCGTCGCCGATCGGGGCGCTGGTCACGAAGAATGTCATGGGATGCCGCGGCGCGGGATTTTGCTGCGCCAGCAATAAGCAGGAAGCCAGCAAAGCAGGAGCAGTGAATGCAACAATCAAGGATCGAGTCTTCGACATCCGTCCCTCCTCGTGCAACTGCCGCGGCGATCGCTCGCGGCTAGAGGCGCCTTCCCCGGGCGGGAGATTAGCACAAGAGGCTTTCGCGGAAAAGCGCGTCTCGATGGCTGCATGGCAAGAAAGGCTTCGCATGCCTGCATATCTTGTGAAGGGCGCGGTTTTTTGCTCATGAATTATAATAGCCGCTTGACTGGCGAGGCCGGCCGTGAGGGCCAGACGGCCACTTTCCCGTAATTAATTAAGAATCAGCCGCTGAATACTGCCACCAGCGAGGGTCACGCGGGCGGCTCTATCCCTTCAATGTCTCCGCAGCCGCATTTCTCCCCGCGATACGGCCCTGCACGGCGCACCTTGCCAGGCCGTGCATGCTGAATCCTCCTGCGGACTCGCCTCCGCAATACAGGCCGGGAATAACTTCGCCGTTGAGGTCCACTACCTGGCATTTGGCATTGATGCGCAGGCCGGAGCGCGTGTCGTGAATCACGGGAGTGGCCCAGGCGGCGTAGAAGGGAGGCGTTTGAATTTTATATTTCGGCGCGGGTTTGCCGAAGTCCGCGTCCTTGCCGGCATCCACAAACGAGTTGTAGCGGGTCACCGTGTCTTGCAGCGCGTTCGGAGGGATCGGCTTTTTTTGAAACTTGTTGGCAATTTTGGAGGCGAGTTCCGTGACGGTGTCTGCGGAGAAAAAATATCCTTCCGCGTAATCCACGTAGGGAGACGTAACTTTCCAGCCTTCGCGCTTCACCGCTTCGGAATCGAAGATGGCCCAGATCGGCCCGCCGCCCGCAGCGGTACCCTCGGTACCGGCCAGGGCCGCGTTGATGAAATTGGAAGTCTCGTATTTGATATCTGCAGCGTTACGATAACTTCTAGGTATATATGACTTGATCGAGTTATAGTTGTTGGCGGGGAATTGGCCCTGCGTCTCGTCGTAGAATCGCTGGCCCGCCACGTTCACCAGGATCGCGTCCTGGTAATCCTTCACAAAAAGGCCGGAGGCGCGGGCCTTGGCGAAAATAGGGCTGTCCGGCTGCCAGCTCAGGTTCACGTAGCCGTACTGGCAACCGATCCATCCCGCCTTGGTCACATTCTGGCCAAATTCGCCGGATTGATTGAACGCGCCCCAGAGCGACGCGCCGATGGACATGGCCGCAATTTCTCCGCTGGCATCCTGGAAGGACCAGGGCTCGCCGGCCACCTGGTATTCTTCGGTGAGGCGCGGATCGAAGATTCTGCGGAAGTTCACATTGCTGCTGTGTCCGCCTGTCCCGATGATGACGCCTTTGCGCGCGCGTATGTTCACGGTCTTGCCCTGGCTTGTGGCCGAAATTCCTAGGACCCTGCCCGAATTTGGATTCTCGCGGACGATACCCGTCATCTTGTGTTGCAGGAGAATTTGCACGCCCTGTTTCCTGGCGGCGGTTTCCAGAGGCCGGATGAGGCCAACGCCCGAGGAGCTGGTTGCCCCTTTATCGGCGGGAAGCGGGCCGCCATTCTGAACGAGCGTGAAGCCCAGCGGCGCGGCATGATTCTCCCTCGGAGCAGAGTTGCCGCAGGCGTGGCCGCCGAGGGTGTCCGGAGCTTTTTCCACAAAAGTGACGCCATGTTCGAGCAGCCATTCGTAAGTCTTGGCGCTCTCATCGGCGAACGCGCGAATGACTTCTTTGTCGTTGTACCGGTAATCTGGAAACCCGTTGGGTTCGACGACTGACCAATCCGTCAGGTCCGAATACAACAGGTCGGGCGAGTCAACCACTCCATATTTTTTCTGACGGCTGGTGCCACCGCCCAGAGCCATATTTCCGCCGCTCAAGATGGCATGCCCGCCGACGTCGGTATTCGCGTCGATCAAAATCACGGACGCGCCCCCTTCGGCCGCTTGAATCGCAGCGGGCAACCCGGTAGCTCCCGCCCCAATGACGACAACGTCCGCTTCCTTATCCCAACGAGCGGGTTTCCCCTCGGGCTTCGCCGCTTCGACGCCAAAGCCGGTGAGCGCGGCCGCGCCGGCGCCCGTTGCAGTTGTCTTGATGAAATCCCGCCGCGAGAAACCATTCGTATCCTGTTTATCTCGTTTCATGAGTTTGATCCCATCTTGCGATTTAGATTTGTTCCTTGCGCAAGAACATATGCCCGGTGGCCGCAAGTGTCAACTTTAGTTAGACAGGACAACGGCGAAGTAATTCGGCGGTCTGCGAAGGTTCAAGTTCCGGGCAAAATGGAAATCTCAGCTAAACCAAAACGACGAAGTTGGTGTACATTCGTCAGCAATCATGGATTCCGGAATGGAGATCGGGCTGAATGGTTCTCCGCCGGCCGGTGCTGTTTCGATCGCGGGAGATCCTGTATAGAACTTGGAGGTCTTCACGATGTTATCCCTTAAGGTCAATCGAAAAACTTATAGCATTGATGTGGAACCTGAGACTCCTCTCTTGTGGGTCATCCGCGACACAATTGGTCTTACCGGAACAAAGTTTAGTTGCGGTAAGGCCCTTTGCGGGGCGTGCACCGTTCATTTGAACGGCAAGCCAGTCCGGTCCTGCGTCTTCCCGGCAAGTCAGGCGATGGGTCAAGAAATCACCACCATCGAGGGCCTGTCGCCGAACGCTCAGCATCCGGCCCAAATCGCCTGGCGCGAAGGGGATGTGCCGGAATGCGGGTATTGCCAGTCCGGACAGATCATGGCAGCCGCCGCCCTGCTTACGAACAAGCCGAACCCAACCGACGCTGACATCGAGCGGGAAATCACTAACCTTTGCCGCTGCGGCACCTATCTGCGCATCCGCCAGGCCATTCACCGCGCCGCTCAAATCGCGGCGAAGGCCTAGGCGTCTCTTTGGAGGTGAGCATGTCTACGAATCGAGAAATGAGCCGGAGAGAATTCGTGATCACCGTCGCTACCGTTGGTGGGGGATTGGCGTTGGGACTCTCTTTTCCCAAAAGCGACGCCCGATGGGCTGCCGATGCCGCCAAAATTTCCGCGCGGCCCTGGGAATCATTAGCAGGGAAAGCCGATATCGAGGTCGGCCCATGGGTTGTGATCGCGCCGGACGACACTGTGACCATACGCGTCGGGCAATCCGAAATGGGTCAAGGCGTGATCACTTCCTGCGCCAAGATGCTCGCCGAGGAGCTGGAGTGCGACTGGTCGAAAGTGCGCGCGGAATATGTATCCGTCAATCGTCACTTCCGCGAAAACAGGGTGTACAAACGGTTGAACACTACTTCAAGCAGTTCGGTGCGCCTGGGACGTCCCTACTTGCAGCAAGCTGGCGCGAGTGCGCGGGAGCGCCTGATGGCTGCGGCGGCACAGACCTGGGGCGTGCCGAGGGCGGAGCTGACGGTGAAAGAAAGCGTGATCACTCACAAGCCAACGGGCCGCACGCTCCGCTACGGTCAAGTAGCGCAGAAAGCCGCTGCGATCAAGTTGGCGGCAGAACCCAACATCAAGACTCCGGACCAATACACGTTAATGAAAAAGCCGACGAAGCTGCTGGATGCGCCTCTGAAAGTAGACGGCAGCGCCACCTACGGAATTGACGTGCGCGTGCCGGGCATGCTCTATGCGGCGGTGAAGGCATCGCCGGTGTTCAAGGGCAAGGTGAAGCGCTACGACGCGGACGCCGTCAAGAACCGGCCGGGAGTTCATTCGGTGGTGGAGTTCGGCGGCGAGGACATCGAGGCGGGAGTCGCGGTGGTGGCGGATAACTACTGGCACGCGAGGACAGCGTTGGATGCCATGCCCATTGAGTGGGACGAAGGCACCCACGGCAGCGACAATTCGGAAGGCTTCTTCCAGATTTCGCGCGCAGTGCTGGATGAACCCGGCGCCAAAGTCGTCACCAACGTTGGAGATCCCGAAGCAGTACTCAAGAACGCCTCGCGGGTCGTGGAGGCGGTCTATGAAGTTCCCTATTTGGATCACACCGTGATGGAGCCATTCAACTGCACTGCCCAGGTCACCGCGGATCGAGTGGAGATATGGGTGGGGTCGCAGGATCCTGAGAATGCCACGATCGATGCGGCAAAAGTAGCGGGAGTTCCGGTGGAGAATATTTATCTCCACAACTGTTTCCTGGGCGGCGGGTTTGGGCGGCGCGGAAACCAGGACGACGTGCGTCAAGCCGTCGCGATTGCCAAGCAGTTGGACGGGCGCCCCGTAAAGGTCATCTGGAGCCGGGAGGAAACGACGCGCCACGGCTGCTATCGGCCGATGCGTGTGTCGAGGTTCCGCGCCGCACTGGGACCGGACGGAATGCCTCTCTCTTGGCATACTCGAGTCGTCGGGATGGATGAAGACGTCTTCGGCGCGAAGCTCGTGGCGGCCGAGGGCAACCTCGCACCTCATACGCGTAACGGCGGGATGCCTGAGCCGGGCGATGAACAGCTTATCCGTGGCTTGCACCAGCTTCCTTATCAGGTGCCGAATCAGCTTTTCGATTATCACCTCCGGAAAACGCACGTCCCGACCGGCCCGTGGACATCCGTGGGAAGGTCTCAAAACGAATTCTTCCTGGAAACATTTGTCGATGAGCTGGCTCATGCGGCGGGGAAGAATCCGTATCAGTACAGGCGCGCGCTGCTTCAGTCCAATCCGGACTCTCGATTTTCCAAGAGCTGGATTCAAGTGCTGAGCGCCGTGGCAGAGAAGACCGACTGGGGCAGGCAACTGCCCGCAGGAACTGGAATGGGAATTGCGATTGGCGATAGCCGGCGGCTCAGTCGAAAAGAGATCACCATTTGCGCCGCAGTGGCCACCGTCTCGGTCAGCAAGAAGGGCGAGGTCCGTGTGGAACGGTTTGACGTGGCCATGGACACCGGCCCATTCCTCGTCAATCCATTGGCCGCTGAACGGCAGGTGGAAATGCAGGTTTCGATGGGATTGGCGGCTGCTCTTCGTCAGGAAATCACGATCGAAAAAGGGCGCGTCGCTCAGAGCAATTTTGACGATTTCCCCTTGTTGCGCAGGACAGAGATGCCGGAGATTGGCGTCCATTGGGTCCGCGCAACCGATGACCCGATTGCCGGCATCGGCGAGGAAATAATCGGATGGGTTGCACCCGCGGTGTGCAATGCGATCTTCGCTGCAACGGGCAAGCGGATTCGTTCCTTGCCCCTCAAAAATCACGACCTTAGCTGGACATAGCGATTCGGGAGCGGCGATCCTCGCGTTGCTTCATGTCAGCCCGCTGTAAACGACGGAATAAAAAGGAGCGATTCTTGCGGCCACACGGCAAATTCTTGACTCTGGTCAGCTTGTTACTTTTCCTCGCACCGGCATTACACGGGGCTATAATTACCGGAACAGTAAATGGCGTGGATGGCGCTCCTTTTCAGGGCGCGTTTGTCGAGGCGCAGAACGCGAAAACCAAAATCACGGTCATCGTGTTGTCCGACAGCCGGGGACGCTACCGGATTCCCGACCTGGCCGCCGGGGAGTATCGCGTGCAGATCAGGGCCGCGGGCTTCCGCGCCGATGCTCGCAACGCCGTGATTCTTGCCGCCGAACAAAATGCATCACTCGATTTTACTTTGCAGAAAGGCATGGTGCGCTGGAACGAAATTTCAAAATACCAGGCGGCGCAACTCTGGCCTCCCGCAAAAGGAAAAGAATTACTTTTTGAACATTGCAACATCTGCCATCAATTTCAAAGCCGCATCGCTTCCGTCCGGCGGGACCTGGACGGGTGGCGGGACCGCGTCGCATTCATGCGCCAGGCCATGCACTTCAGCATCTTTTTAGGCCCGAATTTCAGCGATCAGGATGCGGAAGAGGTGGCCACTTATCTGAACAGCCTGTTCGGGCCCGATTCCGTCCTGCCGAAATCTCCCGCGGACATGCCCGCCTATCAGAAGACGCTGCGGCCCTTCAGCAGCGAAGCCATGAACATCGTCTACGTGGAATATGACATGCCGGCGCCGAGCCGCATGCCCTTCAGCGCCGCTCCTGACAAGAACGGTTACCTGTGGATTCCCGATTTTGGCTTGGCCAATAAAATCACCCGGCTTGATCCGAAAACTGGCGAGATGAAAGATTTCTCGATTCCATTCACGGGTACTGGCGGGGTCCATTCGGCCGTGCCTTCGGCGGACGGGTCGGTCTGGATCGCCGAGCAGGGCTCGAACAGGGTTGGTCGATGGGATCCCTCGACCCAACTGATCACCGAGTATCAGGATGCCTATCTTCCTGGAAAAGAGGGAATCGAAGACGGGGGGTCGAAGCACACGATCCGGATCGATCCGAGCGGGAAGGTATGGGCGAGCGGCGTCCCGCTGGTCCGCTTCGATCCCGAGACCGGGAAGTTCGCCCGCTTCGTCGAAGGCGAGTATGCCTACGACGTCAAACCGGACAACAATGGCGGCGCCTGGTTTACCAGCCCGCTGGTCAGCAAGATCGGCAAAGTGGATGGGAAAACGTTGAAGGTTACCCAGTGGAGTCTTCCGACGCCAGACGCTTACCCTCGGCGCATGGAAATCGGCCCCGACGGCATGATTTATTCCGGCGAATTTCGCGGGGGGAAAATGGCCCGGTTCGATCCGAAGACGCAAACCTTCAAGGAATTTCCCCTGCCCGGCCCGGACCCGAGTCCTTACGGCATGGGTTTTGATGCCGACGGTTATCTTTGGTATGACTCCCACAATATGGACCTGATTGGCCGCTTCGATCCAAGGACAGGAAAGGTAATCGAGTATCCGTTTCCGCATCCGGAACCTGCCATACGCGAGTTCTTCCGCGATTCGCAAGGCCGGATGTGGTACGGCACCTCGCCGAACAACAAAGTGGGTTATTTTTATTTGGCAGCGAAGTAGCGCAGGCTTCGGCCCGTGAGTTTTGGTCCTAGCAAGGACGAACTCCCGCAGGCTGAAGCCCGCGCCACTAAGCCAACAAAGCCGCCCATTTTTAATTTGTCACGGAAATGCCATCCCGCCGGTTCAGGCCGATGGTGGGTTAGCGGCGGGACACACGACAGGTGCCAGGCGAAGAGGAGACGTGTACCCCACGCTCAATCGTGGCCTTCGCCCCAAGCGCGCTGAATGCCCAAGACGTAGCCCGCCTTTTCGCGGCGGCAATTAGTAACGATGCCGGAGTCCTGTTCGCTTCCCCATTTGACCGTGACTTGCGATCCAACGCGAATCGCATTTTTAATTCGCACGCTCATGCCACGGTGCGACGTGTCTTCGAGCGTCGCCGGCGCCACGCGCGGAGTTCCGTCTTCGTCCCCCCACAAGATATCGACCCGCGCCATCAGGGGAATCCTAAACTCGGTCCTTTTTTCGCTCACCCCTTCTCTATCGGCAAAAAATTAAAAATGCTCAAATCTTTTCTCTGTGTCCACTGTGTTCTATTTGTTGAAATCTTTTTGAACGCAAAGAAGACGCCCTGACCGAGTGCGGAGTTTTTATTGCACGCTGTCTTGCTAAACCACTCGTTGTATACTCGCGCCTGCTCATCGCTCGAAAATTCAATCACCGGAAGGATTCAGTGAGGATCGATATTCACGCGCACTATTTTCCGTCGGAGTACCTCGACCGTTTGGACGCGTACGGC
The DNA here is from genome assembly GCA_963813185.1 of uncultured Acidobacteriota bacterium. Lineage (GTDB taxonomy): Bacteria > Acidobacteriota > Terriglobia > Acidiferrales > UBA7541 > Palsa-360. The sequence goes on along the minus strand of CAWEYA010000008.1, from coordinate 220,829 downwards.
GGAAGTCACGTCACTGGTTTAATCCGCAGGATGAAACTGGGCTCCGCCGATTTCAGCGGCCTCGAAGACCACTTTCGCAACATGGACCGTTCCAAAGTGGACATGCAGGTTCTCTCCGTCTCCGGCCAGCTCCCCTATTTCGCGAAGGAAAGCGACGCAGTGGACGCGGCCAGGCTCGGCAATGATATTTACGCGCGCATCGTGCGCGAATTTCCGAAGCGTTTTGCGGCCTTTGCCTGCGCTCCGCTGCCGCACGTGCAAGCGTCGATCGAGGAAACCAGCCGCGCGCTCGATGACCTCGGCATGGTCGGTGTCACGGCCGGCACGGTGGTTCTCGGAAAGAGCATCGCCGATCCGGCCTTCGACGGTTTTTTCGCGGAGCTCAACCGCCGCAAGGCCGTCCTCTTCATTCATCCAACAGGCGGCAGCCTCGGATCGCCACTGATCGAGTCCACCACCTGGTGTGGCCGGTCGGCGCGCCGCTCGAAGACGCGGTGTGCCTGCTGCAATTCATGCAGGCGAATTTCCCGTCCCGCTTTCCGGACATCAAGATCATCCTGCCGCACCTCGGCGGGTTCGTTCCCTTCCTCACAGCTCGCCTCGATCAATTGCAGGATCATTTTCTGCCGGACTCCGCCATGGCGCCCAGCGCCCAGGCAAAATATTTCTGGTATGACACGGTGAACGGCAATCCGGCGGCGCTCCGGTGCGCGCTGGAAACGCTCGGCGCGGATCACCTCTTGCTTGGGACGGATTATCCGTTTTGGCGCGACGACGCCTTCAAGCTGTGCGTGGATTACATCAGCAACGCAGGACTGCCTGCGAGTGACGTGGACCGCATCCTCAGCGCCAACGCAAAAACGGCGTTGCTGTGTTGACCAGTTCGTCGTCTCGAATCCGGCTTTCCTAGACCTACCCGTTTCCAAAAATTGAGCGATCACGCCGAAACGAAAAAAAGAGGGAGCCGACTCTCCGGCTCCCTCTCTGGCAGATCCGTCTCCGGTTTAGGTTAGAACGTGAAACTCAGAACCAATCGCATACTGCGCAATAGCTGATATTGCGACGGTTGGCCATACCACGAGCTCTCAATAACCCGCGGAACTTGTCCGCCGTTACCATTGACCCATTGTTGCGGGTTGTACCCGTGCTCGAGCACATTGTACAGAGCCGCACCGCTAGTGAGGCTGACGGGTTGCCCGTTCACCAGTCCCGGAACCAAGGGGGTTTGGAAATTTAGCGAGTCGAAGCCCGCATAGTACTGGACGACCGAGTGGTTGTTGAGGATGTTCGTGACGTTTGCCGCAAAGCTGAGGATCTGGGCTTCGTTGTTCTTGTTCACGTGGAAGGAATGTTTCACTTGCAGGTCGGTTTGCATGAACCACGGCGTGCGTCGCTCAACGGGCGCGCCAAACGTGATATTCCCGTTTGCATCCGTGGTTATGTTCGACCACTTATCCCTACCGAAGAGGTACACGGCTTCGAGAGGGATATTGCCCAAAGTGTTGGGTATGTCGGTGTAGGAGCTGACCGGGGTGCCCTGGTAGGCAAACTGAAAGAGACCGATCGTTGTCGTCATGCCCTTCCAGGGCAGGGAATAATAGACGTTCCCCTTTAACGTATTGGGGCGATCGGTCGGCAGAGGACCGTTGTTCGACTGGCCGTTGGCCCCGAAGTAATAAAAGGGTTCATCGAACGCGCGGCTGGTGTCGGGCGAGTTGCGTCCCGTCGCGGCGCCATCTATTTGGTCTGTGGTGGTCAGGCCCGAGTAGTTGCCCCAGAGGCGGCTCCAGGTGTAACTGAACATTCCGGCCCAATGCTTGCTCGGTTTCTTTGTGAGCCGGAGTTCCAGGCCGTCGTAGTTACGCACTGCCTTGGGCATGGGCGGGCATGTAGGGCAGGTGCCGAAGGTGCCAGAGCCATTGAACTCGAAAGGAATCGGACTCGTGTTAATAAGGAAGCCCTGCCCGAGGGATTGCAGGTAGGCCGCATATCCGTCAAGGGTGCTGTCCACCCCCTCGCCGGGGTTGACGACAGTATATATTTCTCCCAAAGTTGGGTCGGCCAAGGATGCGTCCTCAATCACGTGATCGAGACGCCGGCGGTCGTAGCGCACCTCGAGGGCCAAGCTCGGCGAGATTTCGTAGTCCCAGCCGACGACATATTCATGTTGGCGGTATGGCTTTACGCCAGGCGCGACCGGTTCCGCGGGACGGAAGTTAACATTTTCAATCAATGAAACGCCGGTCGCCGAGTCCACTAGGGATTTCGGGGTTGAACCGCTCGCGAAATTGGCTCCTTGTGTCGCGGTACCGGTCGGGCAAGCGCGGCCGTTCACGAAGGTTAGATTGATATCGGCGGGGTTGAAGGTTCCGCTGGCATTTGGACCAAGAGCGTATGTGCACAGCTCGTATGCTTGCGCGCCGAACGAAGTCTGGGCGAGCAGAAGCTTCATAACGTCGTTCACCACACCGTAGCTGGCGAAGACCTTCATTTTGCCGGTGCGGGTTGGATCCCACGCTACTCCGAGGCGCGGCGCGATCTTGTCGCCCCATCCGAAATTAATGGCGCTAACATTTACGCCGCCCGGAGCCGGTAAGGTTTCCTTCTCGATGCGCAGGCCCACATTAAAGGTTAGGCCGTGGCCCACATTCCAGGAATCTTGAACGAAAAAGGCGTGATTCCAGTCGCTGGCGGGTGTGGGCAGAATGGTCGCAAAGTCCTCTACCTGCAAAAAGCCATACTGGCCGGCGCAAGTACCGTACTTGGCATGGAGAATTTCACAGTTGGCAATACCGGTGCCAGTGAACGGATTATAACCAACACCGGCGCCAGGATTCATAAATGCAAACGGCGCGTTGTAGTCCTGAAAGATCGTGTTGGTCAAATGGTTGAGTTGGTACCCGACTTTGATATTGTGAGCGCCCAGCCAGCCGCCTTTGAAGAACGCCACATCCTGGTTAACCTGATAGTGCTTGTTGGAGTTGAAGCTCGTCAGAGACTGTGTAGTCGCCGCCGTATCCGTGCCGTGAGGGAGCGCCAAGGCAACCGGTAGGGCATTGCCCAAGTTGTCGTTCGCTCCCACACCGCTGGTGTTCCAGTGCAGGTCCGGGGTCTGGGTTTGCCAGCCAAAATCATGATAATTCTCAAAGAAGTAGCCGAAACGCGTCGTTGATACGATCTGCGGAGTGAGGGAAACGTCAGCGCCGAAGTTATACGTTGAATTGGGGGCCGACCAACCCAAACCGTGAGAATAGGCACTCAACGGACTCAGTGTGGCCGTGTTCAGGAAACCTGCCTCGGAAGGTACCGGATCGGATATGAGTGGGTTAGTCGCGCTGGTCAGGCTGGCCCCGGTTTGACGCGCGTACTGGTACAGCCACGAAGCGTACAGGCGAATCTTTTGCGTGAGGGCGAAGTCCAGGCGAGCCGTGCCATAGTATTGTTGCGTGTCCTGGGTGAAGTACTGCTCACCGGCACCGCCGTCTAGAGCGCCAAAGTTGACGGTTTTAGCCAAAGTATTGAACTGAGGCGCAAAACCTGCGAAGAACCACAGGCGGTCCTTCAAAATCGGCCCGCCAATCGTAAAGCCTGGCTGAACGATGCGGAAGTGATCCTTTTTGGGGTTGTACTCCTGCGATGCGGCGTCTTGACCGAGAGCAGCATTGCCCGCCGAATTTGGATCATAGCGCAGGTAGATGGTGTTGTTGTCAGAGTCCAACCCATCCGATTCATAGCTAGTGAAGAACTCGCCGTGAAACTGGTTGCTCCCTTTCTTCATAATCACGTTGACGACGCCGCCCAGTGCGCCTCCATACTCGGCTTCGATCCCGGAGGTCTTGAGCTCCACTTCCTGGATGAACTGGAAAGGCACATTGGCCTTGGAATAGCCGCCCGAGTTTTGAGCGGTATCCTGGCCTTCCACCAGGTAGCTATTCTCTGAGTCGCCCGAGCCGCCGATGGAGTAACCAACTTGCAGTCCGTTGCCGGTGCTGCCGGGTAGGGAACCCCCGGTGCCGCCACTTGCGATGCCGAGATGAGTGTAGCCAGCCAAAGGTTCATTGCGGGCCATCGGTGCGAACTGGATCACGGATTGATAGGAATACCCATGAGGGACGTTCTCAATAACGTCGTTGGTCACATTGGACAAATTCTGCGTTGTCGTGACATCGACCACGGGAGCCGTCGCCTCCACCTCCACAAGTTCGCTGACGGCTCCAATCTCTAGCGTGAGATCGACGGTGGGCAAATGGCCAACGCCCACAGCTACGCCTGCTCGCTTGAGCTCTTTGAACCCTTTGGCTGTAACCGTTATGTTATAGGTTCCCGGAGGAAGATTGGCGAAGTGATAGTAACCGCTTGAGTCCGTTTGCAGCTCCTTGTTGCCGACCAGCGTCGTACCTGTAACTTCTACTTTCGCGCCAGGTACTACAGCACCAGTCGGATCCTTGAGCGTTCCCTGCAACCCCCCGGTTGTTTCTTGGGCTGGCAACCGAACTGAACCGAAAGCTAACAGCAGAAGGAACAAAGCGGACCAAATGCATTTTGCTCTCATTCTATCCTCCCTTTGTTTGCCGAGCTTCGAGGCTGGCAGGCTTTTGTGGCACTGTAACTTCAGATCTTTCAATTATCAAGCAAAAGTTTTGGATTGACCCGATCACGCCCTTAAATGAACGGGCGTTTCGACATCCTGGCGCGCGTGCGCTTCCTCGTGGAACAGACCAAGTTGCCAGTGGCAGGGAAGCAAAACTTCCCCGAGCCCTCGCATTAGAACGACAGGCCCCCAAACCAGTTCTCTTTCTTTGTCGTGGGTCGCAGCTTCAAGGATGAGAAAAGCTGAAACGACAAATCCCCCTGCGGAATGCTAGGACACACGACCAAACCTGGGTGCACCCTATCCCTTAGTTCCTTGGATATCAATAACAAAATTTCTGTATTCGGCATCGGTAATAGCCTGTATGCCGCAATTCGAAAAATCGGGCAACCATGTCGCCGAAAGAGTGAAAATGGAAGAACGTCGAAACCCCGCGACTAACGCACACCCAGGAGAATTCTAATCGTAAATTAGGAAAGTATTTATTCAATCCGACTTATGGCGTTGGGGAGGGCGCAAGGTATGATTTGGCCTTGGTTTCAAGTTCCGTAGCTTTCGCCATGTCGCCAACCTTCCGATAGTATCCCGCAAGCGCGAGGTAGAGCGGCCCATTTTCCGGCCGGGGTCGCAGCGCGGACTCAATTAGGGCGATGGCCTCATTGACTGCTCCGGATTGCCCGAAGCTTTCCGCAATTCGCAGAATCGTATCGAAATCCGTTTGGTCCGTAATCCCTACGTCTTTTTTATGGAGGCTCAGAATCGCGGCATAGTCTTTTCGCGCGCAATACGCGTCCACCAACCGGGACCGGGCGATTTCATCGGAATGATTTCGGGAGGGTGCGCGACGGAACCATGCTCTGGACTCGTCCTGGACGATCACAGAGGCGCCGGCTGCGCAAAGCGCTTCGCAACCTTTCAAGCCATCAGTTCTCATGCCGGTCAGAATCACGCCCAGCGCATTTGCGCCGTAAACTGCGGCGACCGACCGGAAGAGCACATCCACCGACGGTCATTTCTGCCTGGATCGTTCGAGGAACACTTCACGGGCGGCTTGAATTCCGTTGATGGCCGCCGGAAAACCCGCATACAATGCCATCTGCATGATGACCTCCACCACTTCTTGTTCAGAGCATCCCACATTCAGCGCGCCATCAATATGCGCGCGAAGCTGCGGCGCCGCCGTGCCCAACGCCGTCAGCGCGGCGACGGTGGCGATTTCGCGAGATTGCAGGCTCAGTCCGGGACGGCTGTGAATATCTCCGAAGCCGAATTCCATGACATACGTTCCCAGATCCGGGGCAATCCCCTCAAGCGACTCCAGAAATGTCCTGGTACGGTCTCCATACATCTCCACGAATTTTGCCAACCCGCGTTCGTACCGCGCTGAATGACCCATCGGTTTCTTCTCCTCGATCGTTGCCGGCAGTTGCGTGCATGCCAATATGGATTGCCTCACTATAAAGTAGTTTGCGTGGAGGTTTCAGATAATTGTTTAGATTTCCGGCGGGATACAGACGCACAAAGATAATTATTCAATAAGATATTTATATATATAAGAAACAAATGACCCTTGGTGGAGGAACCGCCGGTTTCATATTCTTAGATTGGACGACTGAGGTCCTCGCGCGCGACGGCATAGAGGGCCAGTTCGACGCGGCTGGAGACGCCGAGCTTCTCATAGATGGCGGACAGGTAGTTTCGGATCGTATGCTCGGTGAGGCTCAGCTTTTGGCCGATTTCCCGTGTGCTTAGGCCCTCCGCCAGCAAATGGACCACTTCCGCTTCCCGAGGAGTCAGCCGGGTCATGCCGCCGCCGGGTTTGATGTGGCGCAGCGGCTTGAGCTGGGTGAGGAACTCCAGGATATAGGCCAGATTCCGGGTGTCGGCCCAGATCTGACCTTCGTGCACGGTTCGAATGCATTTCGACAACAATTTAATGGAATGCAGCCTGCAAAAGACGCCCTTGGCGCCGCCTCGAAATGCATCCACGACCAGGTCCCGATCGGAGTCCGGAATTAACATAATGGCAGCTGTTTTTGGAGATAACAGTTGCAGGTGCTGCAGGACGTGGTAACCCCTCATCCGTCCATCTTCGAGGTGGGCATTAATCAAAGCGATATCCGGCTGGCTTTTTTCCAGCTCCCGGATGGTCTCGTCGGAGCTGTTGGAAACGGCGACCACCACGATGTCACTGCGCCCGCGCGCGAGTCCATCCGCGATCAGATGCGCGCTCATGCGGTCCGCATCCGCGATAAGGACATGTATGCTTCCGTTGAGAGGTTGTGACACCTGGCTCATCCACTTTCTCGCCGGGAGAAATCCGAGACGCGCAGCCTATACGAAATCACCCCTTGAATCAAGTTGTTTTATTGCTAAATGTCATTATTCGTGCCAACCGTAGTTGTGGTGCCCGGGCGGCCTTGCGGAGTACGATTGACTCTGATTTGGCAGTGTTTGCGCGCTGGAGGCGGTACACTTGTCACGTACAGTGACAGGCGAGGCGTCATTGCAAGAGGGTAAGGGCGTCTTGCCCATTGCGGGTCCGCGGAGGAACGCTTATCTTGCGCCTCACATTTGTACTGAAAATTTAAATGCGCCCGCGGATTCGTTTGCCGGGCGGGGATGCGAGAGAGCCGATGGAAATGAGAAATGAACTTCGTTACCGACTCGATGCTCCTGCAGTGTTTTCCTGGGAGGGGGCGCATCACAGGCGCTTTCAGGGGGAAGGGATCACGCGCGACGTCAGCGTGCAGGGCGCGTTCATATTAACGGCAACGATACCCCCGCCCGAATGCCCGATTCAGGTCGACCTCCTACTTCCCACCATTACTGGTTTGAACGCCGAGATGCGCATCACGGGAAGAGCGAGGGTCATTCGGGTGGAGCAATCTCCTTCCGAGTCCTGGATCCGCGGTTTTGCGGTGGTGACCGACGATCTAAATCAATGGGGCCTTATGACCATGCCGGGCCAATCTGAAAGTGCGCTCGTAGAAGCGGGAAGGGCGCACTGAAGTCTAAGACGAATCAGCGCGATCCTGCCAGACAGCTTTCCATGCAATTTAAGGTCAAGGTCTCCTGTAAGTCAGAGGGCGGAGCCATATGCATATGGCGGAATTAGAAATGGAAACTCAGAGTTTGACCGACACACCCAATTGGTACGCCCTTTTGACGCGCCATCAGCATGAGAAATGCGTCGCGCTCGCGCTTTCGAACAAGAATCATGTGGTTTATCTTCCGCTGTACCGCTCCCTCCGCCGATGGCAAGACCGCGCCAAGCAGGTCTTGCTCCCCTTGTTCCCGTGTTATGTGTTTATCCGTGAGGGAATGGACCGGCAGCTTCAAATTCTAAAAACGCCGGGAATTATTCACATCGTGTCCTGGGGAGGGCGCCCGGCAATTGTCCCGCAGACTCAACTGGTTGCGGTCAGGCAAATCATCGAAAGTTGCCTGCACGTTGAAACTCACCCGTATCTGCAGTGCGGAGATCGAGTAAGGGTAAAAACTGGCTCCCTGATGGGGCTGGAAGGGATTTTGGTCCGCAAGAAGGGGCTGGCCCGGCTTGTTGTTTCCATGGAAATGCTGGGCCGCTCTGCTGCGGTAGAGATCGATGTTTTGAATTTGGAGAGAATTGGGCCCATCACGATGTTAAAGACATCGCATCGGAGGTTCGCTTCCGACTGAGCGATACTCGCGCCGAAAACTCAATTCTAGCGACCCAATGGACCCTATCTTATTTCAATTCAACGTGACCGCGGTGTTGGATTCGCCGGCGTTCTTTGGTATACCCGGCGCGCAAGCGGCGCCGCATTCGACTCGGCGTGCCGGGTTCGAAATCAGACGGATCGGCGCGAAAATGAATCGTATTCGTGAACCATTTTTCAGCATCCGCTCAATTCTTGGGCTAGCGCTTTTCCTGTTTGCGACCCCCGCGCTCGCCCAGAATGCTGCAAATAAAAGCAGCCAATCCTCGCCCCCAACGCAAACTTCCGCGGAGATCAATCAACGCCTGCAGCAGCAGAGCGAAAATCTGGCCGCAGCAAGAACGGTATCCCGAGCCGGCGAATCCCGCATCGGCCCGGATGATTTGCTGAACATCACTGTTTTCGAGGCGCCGGAATTGAATTGCGCCGCGCGCGTCTCGGCCAATGGCGAGATTTCTCTCCAATTGCTGGGTGCGGTTCATGCGGCCGGACTTCCGCCTGGAGAGCTCGAATCGGTCTTGCAAGGGCTGCTGCGCCGGACCTATATGAAGGATCCTCACGTCGGCGTTTTCGTTCAGGAATTACAAAGCCATCCTGTTTCCGTTGTGGGCGCGGTGAAAATGCCGGGGGTATTTCAGCTTCGCGGAACGAAGACCGTGATCGAGGTTCTTTCCATGGCCCAGGGCCTGGCGGACGATGCGGGCGATACCGTGCTGATCATGCATGGCGCCGGGTATTCCGAATCGGCCAATTCCCAAGGGCCGGATCCCGAGCAGGCAGCAACCTCTCCGGCGGCGACGCCACGCGTGGCGGTGGCAAAAGAACCCGACTCACAGCCCAAGCCGCCGCAACAGAACGGTGAAATAGAAGAGGTCAATCTCAAGAAATTGGTGGAGTCCGCTGACTCCGCCTTAAATGTGCCGGTGCGTCCCGGGGACATCGTCAAAGTGCCGCGCGCCGGAATCGTGTACGTGGTGGGAGAAGTCCAGAAGCCGGGGGGTTTTGTCTTGCAGAACAACGAAAATATTTCCGTGTTGCAGGCGCTGGCCCTGGCCGAAGGCCCGACGCACACTTCGGCGATCAGCCGGGCTCGAATCATCCGCACGGACCCGTCTACGGGTGATCGCACTGAAATCCCGATGAACCTCGGCAAGATCCTTTCCGGTAAGAAGCCTGACGCCTTCCTGCAGCCAAAAGACATCGTTTTTGTTCCCAACAGCGCGGCGAAAAGCGTGTTTTACCGAGGTTCGGAAGCAGCTCTTCAGACCGCTACGGGTGTAGCGATCTATAGGTGGTGAACGAGTGAATCCGGGCGACAACGACCAGAACAAAATGGAAGTGTTTACCCCGCGTGAGGCTCGTGTGGAGCGGCGCCGCACCATGCAGGGGGGAATCTTCCCGGCACAGATGGAAAAGCCGCCCGATCTCTTGGCCTGGTGGAGAGTCATCCGAAAGCGCCGCTGGACGGTTCTGACCGCTTTTTCGGTGCTATTTGCGGCCGTTCTCGCCGGATCCATCAAGGAAAAGCCGGTGTACCAGGCCAAGGCGCTCATCGAAATCGACAAAGAAAATCCCAGCGTCGCCAATCCACAAGAGCTGTTTCTACTGGATGAAGTTTCCGACGCCTATTTGGAAACACAGTACAAGGTCCTCACCAGTGATGATTTGGCGGAACGCGTCATCCATCAACTCGGCCTGGACCGGCAGGCCGAATTTCTGCCATCCACCCTCGCCTGGCCATGGAGCATGACCGCGAGTGCAGCTGCAGCGTTTCCGCCCCCACCCCCCAAGGACAGCGCGGCTGTGCCCGACCTGTCGGTCCGGGAAACCGTCCTCACGCGTTTCCGGAGCCGTTTAGATATCAGGCCGATCCGGCGCAGCCGCGTTGTCGAGATTCGCTTTGATTCGCAGGCCCCCGAATTGGCGGCGCGGACCGTGAATGCAGTCGCTGAAAATTACATCCAAAAAAACCTCGAAGCTCGCTGGGACGCCGCGCAAAAGGCTTCTGAGTGGCTTTCCCAGCAATTGCGTGACCTGAAGGCCAAGCTCGAAAACTCGGAAGACGATCTGCAAAAATATGCCGCGGACAACGGTCTCCTCTTTCTCGAAACGGAAAAGGGGGACGCGGAGAGCATCGTCAACCAGAGCGTTCGCGAAGTTCAGGAAGAGCTGACGCGGGCGCAGGCCGACCGCATGGAGAAGGAGTCGATTTTCCGGTTGGTGCAATCCGGCGAATACGGCTCGCTCCCCGGCGTCCTTGATAACAAATTGTTGCAGGACCTTACTTTTCGGCTTGCGGATCTTCAGAGGGAGCAGGCCCAGCTTGCCGCTACATTCACCGACAACTACCCGAAGGTCAAGCAAACGCAGAGCCAGATCGCCGAAATTCAAAGTTCCCTGGAGAGAGAGCGCTGGCGCGCGGCGCAGAAAATCAGCAATGATTACTTCGCCGCGCTCCGGCGCGAAAAATTGGTGCGGCAGGCGTTTGCGGAAAAACAGGCGGAGGCCAACCAGATTGCCGAAAAATCCGTGCAGTATGGAATCTTAAGCCGGGAGGTGGACACCAACAATGGATTGTATGAAGGATTGTTGGAACGGCTCAAGGAAGCGGGCGTCTCGGCAGGTTTGAAAGCCAGCAACATCCGGATTGTGGATCCGGGAACGGTCCCTTACAAGCCGATTGCTCCAAATTATCCTCTCAATTTAGGGTTGGCTGCGTTCCTTGGATTGGGACTCGGGATTTGCATGGCGTTTCTCAAGGAACATTTGGATCAAACGATTCGCTATAGCCAGGATGTATTTCACTTTTTGGGAGTTCCGGTCCTCGGCTTTATCCCCAGCATGAGCGCTCGGAACGGAAAGAAGCTTAAAGGGATCACTGCCGCGGACCGGGAATTCATTTTCGGGCCGGCAAATTCGAGGACGGCGCCGGGAGACGCGTTGATCGAAGACCGTCCCCGGAACGAACTGGGAATTCACAAAGGGTCGGCATTTTCAGAAGCTTTTCGTGAACTTCGGACTTCGGTGATACTTTCGGCCTCGGGACGTTTTGCGAATTCCATTCTGGTGACCAGCGCGCAGCCCGGTGAGGGAAAAACCACGGTTGCCGTGAACCTGGCATTTTCCCTGGCGCAACTCGGGCAGCCGGTTCTCCTGGTGGATGCCGACATGCGCCGCCCAAGCATTCAAAAGTATTTTCCTCAGAAGGGCTCGAAGTTGAGTAGCTACCTGGGGGGGCAGGGCGCGTGGCAACAAATGGTGTACCCTACGCCGATCAGCCGTCTGAACGTTCTGCATTGCGGACCGATCCCTGAAAATCCCTCCGAACTTCTTTCTTCGGACCGGATGCGGGCCTTAATTCAAGAGTCGATGACGACATATCGCTTCGTCATCCTGGACTCGCCACCTCTTCTCAACCGGGCAGACAGCCGTATCCTGGGCAGCATGGTCGGCGCAACGCTCCTCGTCGTAAAGGGCGGAGAAACGCCCCGCCAAGTCGTGCAGTACGCGGAATCGCAGGCGCGCTCGGTGGGCGCAAATCTGATTGGGGTGGTTCTAAATAATCTCGACTCCTCATTGAATGACTACTCGTATTACGCCTGTGCTCGCCCGAAAGCCGAGGCGGGCGCGGCATAGTCCCCGCAATCGCGCGTGATATTTTCCAAGGCCAATTTCGGAACATTTTCCACAAGCTTGATCATCCAGGTTTGCGGCGCGGCGACCGGCATTCTGACCGCTCGATTGCTGGGACCGGTTGCCAGGGGCGAACTTGCTACGGTCATTTTATGGCCCGTAATTTTGAGCAATCTGGGGTTGATGGGCTGCAACTGGGTTCTCGCGCGGGAAGTCGCAAAGGATCCCGAACGCGAGTGCGATTGGGCTGCCATTGGAGTCGCAGTAGGGCTGGCTACCGCTGCGCTGTTTCTGCTGGCCGGGTATTTCCTGATTCCGCTGCTGCTGCCCGCGGACAGGAGGTATTTGCGTCCGCTGGCGCGGTTTTGCCTGCTGCTAATTCCGATCGACATTTTCAATCAAGTCCTGCTGGCCATCGAGCACGGCCGGATGCGCTGGCGCCGCTATAATCTTCTGCGGTTTTCCTACTTTCTTTTCTATCTCATTCTCATCGGTTTCGTCGGCGTGAGTCGAAGGACCCAGGTTCGATGGTTCGTATCGGCATTTCTCGCTAGCCATTTGTTGGCCCTGCTCATGCGTTTCTGGATTCAGAGGAATTCATTGGCTGCCGGTAAATTACGGCTTGGCGGATGCCGCCATCTCTTGCAAAAGGGCCTGCCCTATTTTGGGGCCACCGTCAGCAATCTCGTATCGCTTCAACTCGATACGATTTTGGTGGTGAGCCTGCTCAACGCCGAAGCCGCTGGAATTTATGCCGTCGCCGGAGCCTTTGCCAACGGGCAGTCCTCCCTCGGCGAAGCGTTGGGGATCACTTCCTTCGCGGTTCTTTCGAATGAGAGAAATACCGGGAGCCAGGAGAAGATCATCACGGAAACGTTTCGCCAATCCGCCCTGGTTTCGTGCGGGGTGGGACTGGTACTGTCTTGCCTGATTCCGTTCCTCGTCGTCCCCCTGTTTGGATTCGAATTCTCTCGCGCCATTTGGCCTGGCGTGGTTTTGGCATTGGCTGCTTCCCTGGCGGCCTCGGCGAACATTCTGAATCAAGGCCTGCGGGGCGCGGGACGTCCTTACGCGGGGCTGGTGAGCCAGTTGCTGGGAACCGGCGTTGTGGCGGTCGCGGCGATGCTTTTCTTGCGGCGATATGGGCTCATGGGAATGGCCTGGGCGGTGTTGTTGAGCGCTTGCACGCAAGTGCTGGCGTTAGTTGCCGCCGCAGCCAACTGGCTGAGAATTTCGCCGCTTCATTTTTGGCCGTTTGGCGCTCGAAATATCAGGTTGTTTTTCCAGCAGGTGGCCGCATTGCGGCTGCGATATTCCCGCTCGCCTGCATGAAACTAATTTCTAATTCACCATGAATCGAATTCTCGGTTACGTCACTCCGGTCCCTGCATTTTCCGATGCGGGGGAAATTTACATGCAAGCGGCGTCCGGGCGGGTCGCCGAAGCGCTTGCGGAGCATTATGAAAAGGTAGTCGTTTGCGCCAAAGTCGTGCATAGCGCTCCTCCCGCGCCCTTTGACGGTCCGCTGAATGCGGCGAATCTCGAATTCGTTGCGCAACCGCTCTGGGGCACGACCATAGAGTCATTGCCCCAATTTTTCGGGATCGCTCGCGCCTACTTTCGCACTTGCCGACGGGCGGACATTCTGTTCGTCCGGGGAATGTGCCCTTACATTGCGGTGCTTTATTTTTGCGCGGCGGTATTGCGCAAACCGATTTGCCATTGGATCGTGGGCGATCCTATTACTCTCCTTCGAGCCAGCACCAGGAAAGGGCCTGTGCTGGATACTTTCGCCGTTCTCTACGCGCAACAAGACCGGCTCTTTACGCGCCTTGGACGGTGGCTCACCAATGGAGCATTGATTTGCAATGGCAGCGAACTGGCGCGCGCTCACGAATCGCCTAGAACGATTGAGGTCGTTTCGAGCACGATTCGGGAAAGCGAGTTTTATTCTCGTAGCGATACCTGCCAGGGTCCCGTCATACGAATCCTATTTGTCGGCTTCCTTCGTCCGGAGAAGGGAATCGAGTACCTGCTGGAGGCTGTCTCCCAGCTCCATGAGAATCTGCGGTGGGAGCTGGAAATTGTGGGGCCGCGCGAATTTCCGGATTACTGCAAGAGACTGGAAGGCATTGCCGCCGCGCGAGGGATTCGCGAGCGCATCCGCTGGACCGGCTACGTGCCGAACGGCGAACCACTGTTTGATCGCATGCGAGCCGCCGATCTATTTGTTCTGCCAACGCTTTCCGAGGGAACGCCGCACGTCCTGGTGGAGGCTCGGGCCAACGGCTTGCCTTGTATTTCGACCACGGTCGGAGGCGTGCCAACAACTGTGACGGAGGGATACGACGCGCTGCTCGTCCCTCCCAAAAAGCCGCATGTCTTGGCGCGGGCCATGGAACGCGTGATCAGGGACGGCGAATTACGCCGTATGCTGATTCGCAATGGGTTGATGGAAGCTCGCAAGCAAACGCTGGATCGGTTTATCGCCAAAGCGCTACGAGAACTAAATAGGAAATCGCCCGCGGAGGGAGCGGTGGTTCCGCAAGAGTAGGAGCGTGAAAATGCGTGTCCTCCAATATCTCTGGTTCCATTTCATCACGGTGGCCACTGGCTGGCTGCCCGATCTGCGGCCGGTCCTGCGTTTACGCGGCTTCTTGCTGCGGCCTTCGTTTAAGAGCTGCGGAGGAAATCTTCAGGTAGCACGCCACGTGGCTATCAACTTTACCAATCACCTGGAAATCGGCAGCGATGTCTTCATTGCCACGGGCTGCTGGCTTCACGCCTGGGGAGGAATTGTCCTGGAGGACGAAGTGCAAATCGGGCCGTACGCCGTTCTGGTCTCCGGGGACCACACGCCAATCGATGGGTCCTACAGGTTCGGCCCGAGCAATCTTGCGCCGATTCGCATTTGCAAAGGATCGTGGATCGCGGCCCATGCAACGGTCACAAAGGGTGTCCTGATCGGATGCGGCGCTATCCTCGCGGCCAATTCCGTGGCCACGCACAACGTTCCGCCGTTTGCGATGGCGGGCGGCGTGCCTGCGCGGGTGATTCATAGAAAGGCGCGGATTGAAGTTGTCCGCTGAACCTTGTGCTGTATTCAGCAGCATGAAAAGCAATCGCCATGTATCCCCCACCGACGCTTTGTTTTGAAATTGGCGTAGCCATTCTGATCGGACTCGTGTTTCTTTGGACGAGGGTCGAATATGGGCTGTTCCTTTACGCGTTAGCGCTGGGATTTCCCGACGTTGCATTACCTTTGGGCACCACGATCAACATTCGCCTCGACGACGTTTTGATCCTGCTCTTTTTGGCGCGCACTTTTTTGTGGGTGCCGGCCGCCGCTTCAAAAGGCCAGAAAAAAATATTGGCGTGGCAAACCCTTTTCCTTGCGGCCTGTCTGTTTTCGGCCGCCGTGGAATCGGCAAAGGGGACGCCTCCCGAAGGCTATGTGACGGCCAAAATGGCCGGATGCGCCGTCATCGTTCTAGTTCTCCCCCGACTTGTGCAATCGGAAAGACGACTCCAATTCTTCATCGCCGGCCTGATGTGTGCCGGGATTTCCCTGGCGATTCAGGTTTTCATGCATCTCGGCGCGAGTTCATCAAATGATTTTGCGAATTTCCAGGAAATGAAGGACGCCGCCACTTTCACTACATGGAACCCCAATACGATCGGCCAGGCCGCGGTCTTGCTGGTTTTCGGCGCCGGCCTTGGTGGAATTATTTTTTCAAAAACTCGGGCGAGCAAAATTCTTTGGCCCTGCCTCGCACTGGGATTCGCGCTCGTGCCCGCGCTGGTGTTTGTGCGCGGCACAACCATTGGAATTGCGGCGGGATTTCTTCTGTTTCTTTGCCTGGCGCGCCGTTGGAAGTGGGTGGTCTTGTTCGCCGCAGGATGTCTCGCCGTCATCCTGATTCTGCGTTCATTGGACCGCCCCCTGGTGGAGGATGCAACCGCCTTGAACGTGACAACTGGGGAAGGTTTCAGCCACCGGTTTGAAAGGTGGGGCATGGCATTGCAAGCGATTCAAACGGCGCCCTTCCTGGGCCAGGGATTTGGGCAGGAAATGAACTACTTGAGCCTTATCGGAAGCGAAGGGCGCGCGCATGATGATTACCTGACGATATGGCTTGAATTGGGCTTGGGCGGCCTTTGTCTATTCCTGGCGGCCATGTTTCAATTTGTTCGCGCCGGATGGTTTCTCTACGGAAATCGGGAATTTCAATTCCATGGGGCGTTGATCTTGGCGCTGATGCTTGCGCTGGGTCTCGAGAGTCTTGGCTTGCCCACCCTCTTTTGGGAAAAACTGCCCACCATTGCGCTGTCCCTCGCCGTCGTCGTCGTCGGCATGTGCGAGGGGAATGAACCGGAAATTGCCATGAAAGCGGTGCGTACGGTGGCGTGCGAGCCATTCGCGCCACAGTTGTGATTTATTTTCATGTCTCCGAAAAAATCTGATTGTTTGACCCCACGTCGTCCTGAGCGAAAGGGAAAATCCGTGCAACAAATCCAAGCCATCCATGTCTCCGTGGTTGTCCCGTGCCGCAATGAAATCCGCCACATTCAAGCGTTTCTCGATTCCGTCTTTCGCCAGGAACTTGGCCAGATCGAAATGGAAGTCCTGGTCGCCGACGGAATGAGCGACGATGGAACGCGGCTGGTCCTGAGCGAATTTGAAAGGAAATTTGCGGCCCTCAGGGTTCTCGACAATCCGGAACAAATAGTTTCCACTGGGCTGAATCGGGTGATCCGCGAAGCCCGGGGAGAGATCATCCTACGAATGGACGCTCACTCGCTGTACGCCGCAGACTACGTGCGCACCTGCGTGGAAGTGCTGCAGGAAACCAATGCCGACAATGTGGGCGGCCCGGCATTGACGCGCGCGCACGGCTATTTGGCGCAGGCGATCGCGCACGCTTTTCATGCGCCATTCGTCAGCGGCGGAGCCAAATTTCACAATCCGAAGTATGAGGGCTCCGTGGATACGGTGACATACGGTTGCTGGCGTAAGTCCACTCTGGAACGCATTGGCGTGTTTGATGAAAAGCTGGTCCGAGCCCAGGACGATGAATTGAATGTTCGTCTCGTGTCCCGCGGGGGAATCGTGTGGCAGTCGCCCAGAATCATTTCCTGGTACCGGTCCAGAAGCAATTTAACAGAGCTGTTTTGGCAATACTTTCAGTACGGGTTCTGGAAAGTTGCGGTGATTCGCAAGCACCGTAGACTTGCAAACTGGCGAAATATTGTGCCCGGTTTGTCATTGCTGGTGGGGATCGTCTTGCTGCTTTGTGCGGCGGGAGCGAGCCTCTGCGGATCGATTTGGTGGCGAAACGTTTTTCTTGCGCAGTGGTTAGCCTTCGTCGGCATGTATTTCATGGCATCTATTGCATCCGCTTTCTTGGTCGCAAAAAAGAAAGGATGGCTGTTCCTTCCAACCCTTCCTGTCGTTTTTGCCACCTATCACATGTCCTACGCCCTCGGTTTTGTCCTGGCGTTGTTGTATCGCCCCGTAACTTTGGACCGCCCGAATCCTATGAGGAGAATTCTCACGGCCATTACGCGCTGAGTCTCACCGGATTATAGATTCCAATTCGATTCAATTTTGCTCTTGACTCGCCAGCAGAGGTATCTGGAATTGCGAAAAACCTTTCTTCCTTTTTCCCCACCCAATATTGGCGAAGAAGAAATCGCCGAAGTCGTGGAAGCCCTACGCTCGGACTGGATCACTACGGGACCGAAGACGCAACGCTTCGAGCGTGATTTCGCTGCAGCCGTGGGTGCACCGAGTTGCCTGGCATTAAATTCCTGCACTTCGGCTTTGCATTTGGCTCTTGTCGCCCAGGGAATCGGTCCCGGGGATGCCGTGCTCACAACGCCGCTGACGTTTTGCTCGGGGGTTCATGTGATCGAACAAACAGGGGCTCGTCCCATTCTCGTGGACGTGGAACCGGACACTCTCAACCTTGATCCGCAGAAATTGAGCGATGCCATCCAGTCTCTCCCTGGACCACGGGATTGCAGCTATCGTTTAAAAGCAATCATTCCCGTTCACCTCTACGGGCACCCGTGCGAGATGGATGCCATCTTGGATATCGCGCGGAAAAACAATTTGGCGGTGATCGAAGATGCCGCGCACGCCCTGCCGGCGCGCTATAAGGGCCGCCTTGTCGGGTCTCAAGGCGCGTGCCGGGGAGTTCCCGTGCTAACGTGTTTTTCTTTCTACGCCACGAAAAACATAACGACTGCCGAAGGCGGCATGCTGGCCGGTCTCGCGGAAGCCATTGAACAAGCCCGGGCCTGGAGCCTGCACGGCATGAGCCGGGACGCCTGGAAGCGATACGGCGTGGGAGGGTCCTGGCACTACGAAGTACTCCACGCGGGATTCAAGTACAACATGACTGATATCCAGGCGGCCATCGGCCTTCACCAGCTTGCCAAGCTTGCCGCGTTCCACGCGCGGCGAAAGGAAATCGCCTGTCGATACAACGAAGTTTTTTCCGAGTTCGAGTCGTTGCAGATTCCTGTTCAGCGAGCCCATGTAGACCACGCCTGGCATTTATATGCCCTGCGCCTGAACCTCGACCGCTTGGACATCTCTCGGAATGAATTCATCGAACAACTCGGCGCGCGCAAAATTGCCAGCTCCGTCCACTTCATTCCCATCCATTTGCACCGGTATTACCGTGAAAAATACGGCTATCGTGCGGAAGACTTTCCAGTTGCCTATCGCGAATATCAGCGAATGGTTTCGCTGCCACTGCACACAAGAATGTCGGATCTGGATGTGGAAGACGTCATTGAGGCCGTCACGGAGATCGTTCAAGCGCGCGCTCTTCACAGAAAAGGGTTCGGACAAACGACAAAGCAGCCGGGCAAGCGTTTTGAGGCGCCGAGAGCGCTGCGTGTTACAGGCCCAGCCCTGCGACGGGCGTTTGATGCCGCATGCGCGTCGGTAGGACTTGCTTTCATGGCCCCGTTATTTGCGCTGATTGCGGTGGCGATCAAGCTCGACGATGGGGGGCCAGTTTTCTTTTCCCAGTGCCGCGTTGGGAAAGGGCTTCGGAATTTTCGTCTCCTAAAATTTCGAAGCATGTTTTTTAATTCTGCGGGGAGTCCCCTGACTGCGCCCGAGGATGCGCGAGTTACGCGAGTTGGCCGTTTTCTGCGGAAATACAAACTGGATGAATTGCCGCAACTGGTGAACGTTCTGAAGGGCGAAATGCAATTGGTGGGAGTCCGGCCGCAAATGCGGAGGTTTGTCGAAATTTTCCGAGATGAGTATGAAGAGCTTTTGCAAACTCCGCCGGGAATTACCGATCCAGCGTCCCTGAGCTTCCGCAATGAAGAGCAGTTGTTTCACAAAGGATCTATCGAAGAACAATACATTACAAAAATCCTGCCTCGCAAATTGCAATTGTCGTTGAAGTATGCGAGGGCCCGCACCTTCCCGTCGGATCTGGATATTCTTTTCCGAACTATCCTCGGGTTCAAGCTTCCGTCGATGGTGTGGAGAAACCGAAGCTCCGATTTGCCGGCGCCATCGCTCCCCAAGATTATTTCGAGGACTTCATCCAAGGCTTCCACGTGAGTTTCCAGGGTGTTTTCAGCGCTAGCGCCTGGCATGGAGGTAATCTTCATTCATCCCTCCGCTCGGTGTGGGATCGCTCCCGCAGCATGGCGATCCCGCGGGCCATTTTGAAATATCGGGTTTGGATTATCGCTCTATTCCAGGGATTGCTTATTGTGAGTGGGGCTTTAACCGCGTGGGTCCTGCGTTTCAATTTTTATTTTCCGAACCCGCGGCATCTGCTGTCCTTGGTCTTGATTCTGGTGGCCATCCGCTTGGCTGCCATCACTCGCTGCGGGCTGATGCACGGATGGTGGCGCTACACGGGTATTGATGACGCAGTTGCCGTAGTGAAGGCCACAGTGATCGGTTCGCTGTTCTTCATTTTTTGCATACGGTTTGTGCTTGGTGATGCCGATTTTCCGCGAAACATTTACGTTCTTGAACCGCTGGTAAGTATCCTTTTTCTTGGGGGCGTGCGGATTCTTTCAAGGGTTGTCGCGGAATCTCTCCAAGAAGAAACAGCTGTATCTAAGAACGTCATTTTGATCGGGGCCGGCGCGGGTGCGCTAGCCACGCTTCGGGAAATCGCGCTCCGCGGAAGCGGGTATCAAGCAGTTGGTTGCGTTGACGATGATGTATCGAAGGTGGGAATGACCATTCTTGGGATTCCGGTTCTTGGAACTGTGGATGACCTGGCCGAACTCGTGAAGAAATTTGCCGTAGAGGAAATCTTGATTGCGGTTCCTTCCGCCGCGCCGGATCAAATGCACCGATTTGTGGAAGTTTGCAGGATGGCGCAAGTACGCTTCAAATCAGTTCCATCGCTGCGAGGAATTCTAAATGGATGTCTTGACCTCGCGCCGTTCCAAGACGCCGATTTGGAGCATTTGCTGGGCAGGGAGCCGGTGGAAATTGATTTGGAATCGGTGCGAAAGCAAATTGAGGGGCAAACCATCCTGGTGACAGGCGCCGCGGGCTCCATCGGATCGGAATTGTGCCGCCAACTGCTGCGTTTCAATCCCGCAAAGCTCGTATGCCTGGACCGAAACGAAACCGCAGTCTTCTACCTGCAGATGGAGTTGTTGGCTCAAACGCCGGAGACCCGCATTGTATTCTGCGTCACGGATTTTGGCGATCGCGAAAGGACGCAAAGCGTGCTGGCGGAGCACAAGCCCGGCGTCATTTTTCACGCAGCGGCGTACAAACATGTGCCCCTGATGGAAAATAATGTTTACGATGCGGTGAAGAACAATATTTTTGCGCTCCTGCAATTTCTCGAAATCGCGCGGAAAAACGATTGTCCGAGCTTCGTTCTCATCTCCTCGGACAAGGCCGTCAATCCGGCCAACGTCATGGGCGCCACAAAGCGAGTGGGAGAACGGATGATTTCCTGCCGTCCGCCAGGCCGCACGCGTTGTGTGTCCGTGCGATTCGGCAATGTGCTGGGATCAAATGGGAGTGTTGTTCCCATTCTTCAAAAACAAATTCGCGACCGTCGGCAACTCACAATCACGCACCCGGACGTCACGCGTTTCTTCATGACAACGCGGGAGGCAGTTTCACTGGTTCTCCAGGCATTTGCGATCGGAATTCACGGCGATACTTTACTTCTCGAAATGGGACGACCGTTGTGCATTCTGGACCTCGCGAAGACCTTGATACGACTTTCGGGCAAGTCCGAACGAGAAATCGACATCCGCTTTACCGGCCTGCGCCCCGGCGAGAAACTCTTTGAAGAACTCTCCTATCCTAACGAGAAAATTCATCCCACCGCGTCGGCAAAAATCGGGCGGATACACGGCACGCCTGAGGATTGGCTCGATCTCAATCGTCATCTTTGCGAACTTCGCCAATCGATGTCCACAGGTAGTGACGCCGCCATCCGCGACAAGGTCAGGGAAATTGTTCCGGAGTATGCTCCCAAGGAAGGAAAAGGAATTGGTTTTGCTTCCGCATCCGTGAATTCACAAGCGAGCGCGGCGACCCCCGAAGATTCCGGCGCATTCGTAGCTGTCCGGTAATGGTCAAGCGAAAATATTCAGCTCTCTTAGTGACAAGCAATGATGCGACCTTCCGTTCGCTCTACCAACCTCCGTTCCATCCTAGTTCGACACACTGGAATCTGATCCAATCCATCAAAACGATGAATTGGACAAAGTTCCGTCCATCCCCTAATCTCACCCGTGAGCAGATAGCAATCCTGACCACCCTGGGGCCGAATGAACACCCACATTCGGCCCTCCTCCCTCAAGAGTTTCGATTCCACCTCATCTGCTAAATCCTTTCCTTGCTTATTGCTGCGCCCCGCCAATTCCGCCCCTCCCGGCCGCCTCCCTGATTTAGTAATCACAGTCGCCAATTTTTCATCCAAAGACTGGGCCCGAACCTGCGATAATCGGAGTGTCATCTTCCGCTCGTTGGCTTCAGAATACGGTCGATACCAGGGAGAAGGGAAATCATGCTGAGAGGTAAAATCTCCATCCCCACTACCTTGAAGTGTCCCGGTTGCGCCGCGGTCCTCGCAAGGGCTGCGCTGGAAGCGAACCTCTACATCTGTCCGGGATGCAGCCATTATTTGTCCATGCCTTCGCGCGCGCGAATCGCATTGCTTGCCGATGAAGGGACATTCCGTGAACTGGACCGCGAGCTTGTGTCGGTCGATCCACTCCGATTCGCCGATCACAAATCCTATCGCGTTCGTCTGCAGGAGGCTCGCCGGGAGACCGGCGCCCGGGAAGCCGTGACCGCAGGATTTTGCCGAATCGGCGGTCACCAGGCGGTGTTGGTCGTTTTTGATTTTGCATTTTTGGGCGGCACCATGGGTTCTGTGGTAGGAGAAAAAATTGCTCATGCCTTCGAGGAGGCCACGCAACGCAGAATCCCGCTCGTCAGCGTGGCGGCTAGCGGCGGGGCGCGCGTGCAGGAAGGCATGTTCTCGCTGATGCAAATGGCCAAAGTAGCGGCCGCCGCTTCCGTGCACGACCGGCAGGGACTCGCCTTTATCTCCATTTTAACGGACCCTACCTTTGGCGGCGTGACGGCCAGCTTCGCTTCACTCGGCGACATCCTGATTGCCGAGCCGGGCGCTCAAATCGGATTTGTCGGACCTCGAGTGATCGAGCAAACAACGGGCGTGGCGCCGCCAAAGGACTCGCACCAGGCCGAAACGCTGCTCAAGGCGGGATTAATCGATCTCGTAATCGGGCGGCGGGATTTGACCGCGGTCACGGCGTATCTCATCGGCCATTTGAAGCGAAACAAAGCCATGGAGCCGGGGAGTAAGGATTTACCGCCGCGCGTAAAATCCAGGCATATTACCGCCTGGCAAAAAGTCAACCTGGCCAGACATACGGGCCGCCCCACCGCGAAGTATTACATCGCGCATATGGCCTCGCGCTTTCTGGAACTTCATGGGGACCGGTGGAGCGGTGACGACCCCGCCATCATCGGCGGTATTGCCGAATTGAATGGCGACACCATTATCATGATTGGCCAGGAACGCGGCGGCACACCCGAGGAAAAGGCCGCCTCGCACGACGGCAAGGCGTTTTCCGAAGGCTACCGCAAATCGCTGCGTCTGATGAGGCTCGCCTCCAAGTTCAGGATTCCCGTCATCACACTGGTGGATTGCCCGAACGCGCAGGCGAACTACGAATCCGAACATCACGGTATCGCGTTTGCCCTGGCGCGCAATCTCGCCACCATGGCCAACCTGCCTACCCCCATTGTTTCCGCGATCATCGGGGAAGGAGGGAGCGGCGGCGCACTGGCCCTGGGCGTTGCCGACTGCGTCCTGATGCTCGAGCACGCCATTTATTCCGTGATTTCTCCGGAGGGGGCTGCCGCAATTCTTTACCGCGATGCCGGCAAAGCTGAGGCCGTCTCGGATGTTCTGAAATTAACTGCTCAAGACCTTCACTCTCTAGGTATCATCGACACGGTGGTGCCGGAGTCCGAAGGCGGCGCTCATCTCGACCCTGCCGCCGCAGCGGAAACACTGAAGAACCATTTGCTGGCTGCCCTCCGCCCGCTGACCGAGCTTCCCATGCGCCAGCTTCTGGATAACCGGTACAGGAAATACCGCCATATCGGACAGGAAGGCAAGTACTGGCGGGAACGCGTTCGCAGCGGCCTCAGCGATGTGTTCGGGCTTCTCGCCTACGCCGTGTCCAAGATGGAAAAATCCAACCGCAAACCCAAAGCCGCTGACGGTGCATCGCGACACAGACCGGAAAAGGCCAGGACTCCTGCCTCCGCTGTCCCGAAGCGGGTGGAGCGCGAATAGCCGGCATTCATGGTCATGTTCTCATAACGAACCTGCTGACAATGCTGGAGGAAATCCGGAATGAAAGCCCTGGTTAAAAGCTGCGCCGCGCAGGGTCTCTGGCTGGAAAATGTTCCCGAGCCCGAACCCGGTATCAACGACGTCAAGATTCGCGTGCTTAGCGCGGGAATTTGCGGCACCGACTTGCACATTTACGATTGGAACGAATGGGCGCGGTCCACAATTCAAATTCCACTTATCGTTGGCCATGAATTCTGCGGAGAGATCGTGGAGGTGGGGTCCAACGTGGAGGATCTTCATCCCGGCGATCTGGTCAGCGGGGAAGGGCACGTGGTCTGCGGGCGCTGCCGCAATTGTCTTGCGGGGCGGCGTCACTTGTGCGCGCACACGCAAGGCGTCGGAGTGAACCGCGCGGGCGCGTTCGCCGAGTACGTCATTCTTCCGATGATGAACGTCTGGAAGCATACGCGCCCCGTCGCGCGCGAGATTGCCGCCATTTTCGATCCTTTTGGAAATGCGGTTCACACCGCGCTGTCGTTTCCCGTGCTCGGCGAGGATGTTTTGGTCACAGGCGCCGGTCCGATCGGCGTCATGGCCGCGGTGGTCGCGCGATTTTCCGGCGCGCGCCACGTGGTCATCACCGATGTGAATCCACACCGCCTGCGGCTTGCGGAAAAAGCCGGCATCCCGGTTACCGTGGATTCGCGTACGATGCGCCTGCGAGACGTCCAGAACCAGTTGGAGATGCGAGAGGGCTTCGATGTTGGCCTTGAGATGTCGGGCTCGCCGGATGCGTTCCGCGAAATGCTGGAAAATATGTGCCACGGAGGCAAGATCGCCATGCTGGGAATTCCGTCTGCCGAACTCGCTATCGACTGGAGACGCGTCATCTTCAACATGCTCACGATCAAGGGCATCTACGGCCGCGAAATGTTCGAGACCTGGTACAAAATGACCGTCATGATCGAATCCGGCCTGGACATTTCTCCGGTCATCACCCACCGCTTTTCCTGGCGCGACTATGAAAAAGGCTTCGAAGCCATGCGAACCGGGGAAGCGGGGAAAGTTATTCTGGACTGGGCCGACGCGCGAGACTGACGATTCGTGTCGCTTGTGTGGCGCGCCTTGTTAGAGTCCGTTTTGATCGAATTCCAGGCTGCGGGTGTTTCAACTTCTGCTAACCTCTACGCCAGCAGAGGCGTACTGAGGAATTTCACTCTCTCTGCATTGGACTGTCCCCCGACACCGCGCATCGCCGGCACGCGAAGAGAAAGGAAAGGCATCGCAATTCAGCGCTGAACTCGGGAAAGGGCCTCGCGAATTACTCGCGCCAACTCGTGGAGCTTGAAAGGTTTCTGCACAAGGATCGTGCCGGCCTCGAGGATTCCGTCACGCACCAGGGAAGTATCCGTGTATCCGGACATATAAATCACTTTCAGGCCCGGGATTTTTTCGCGAAGTTTCCCTGCCAGTTCCGGGCCTCTGATTTTTGGGAGTATGACGTCAGTAACCAGAACGTCAATGGGCTGCCCGAATCTCTCCATCGCGGCAATCGCCTCCGCCCCGCTGGACGCTTCCAGGACGGTATATCCTCCGCTCGTCAGGAATTCGCAAATCATATTGCGCAACAGGTCTTCATCTTCCACGAGAAGCACGATGCCTGAGTCTTTCCCAACCTTTACCGGTTCGATCGCGGCGCCGGGCTGGTCCGGGGCCGCATCCACGCGCGGGAAGTAAATTTTTACCGTAGTGCCGGCATTCAATTCACTTTCGAAAAGGATGTAGCCCCCGCTGCGCTTGACAATGCCATACACAATGGAAAGCCCAAGTCCTGTTCCCTTACCCTCGGCCTTCGTAGTAAAGAAAGGCTCGAAGACATGGCTTTTGGTTTCCGCATTCATGCCGCAGCCGGTATCGGTGATCTTGAGAAGCACATAGCTTCCCGGCAGAATGAGCTGCGGGGAGGGTGGATGCGAACTGTCGAAATCGATGTTGGCGGTCTCAATCGTGAGCGCACCTCCATGGGGCATCGCGTCTCGCGCATTTACCGCAAGGTTAATCAAGACCTGCTCGAGTTGCACGTAGTCGGCGTAAATCATTCCCGTCCCTCTTCCGGGCAGGACAGCCGTTTCGATTTCTTCCCCAAGCAAGCGCGGAAGAATCTTGCTGATGTCCTCGAGAATTGCGTTGATGTCGAGGTTGCGGGGATTCATGACCTGTTTGCGGCTGAAGGATAGGAGCCGTTTTGTAAGGGCCGACCCCCGGTCCACGATGCTAAGAATGGGATCAGCGCTTTTGCGCAGCGGGTCTTGAGGGTGCAGCTGGTTGAGAATGATCTCGGCGTACCCGCCGATGATCATCAAGATGTTGTTGAAGTCATGAGCGATTCCTCCGGCGAGCCTACCGATGGCTTCCATCTTCTGGGATTGCCCCAGGTCATGTTCCAGACGCCGGCGTTCCGTGACGTCCCGGCAGGTAAGCAAGGTTCTTCCGGCGGAGGGATCGTCCGACATCGGGTTGCCCGTCGCCTCCACGCTAATCCAGGTTCCGTCCTTTCGGAGCAAGCGAAATTCCGTCGCGAAGGTTCCGCCCTCTTGCGTCGCGACCTTTTCAAGGCAATTTTTGAAATGCAACCGATCGTCTTCATGTATCAATACGGAAAGATTCTGGCCTGTCAGATCCGGAGACGCATAACCGAAAATCCGGCCGGCTGAATGGCTGGCGTAGTACAGCGTCCCGTCGGATGCCAGAACCAGAATGACATCGGAAAGGTCCCGCATAAGGGAACGAAACCGCCGTTCACTTTTTTGCAGGGACTCGTTGGCCACATCCAGCGCCACCTCAGACTTCTGGATTTGGCGCGACAGATGGAGGGAGAAGCTGATCCCGGCAGCCAACAAAACGCCGGCAGAGCCGAACACGAAAAGGGAAAGATAATGGGACAACATCAGCGACCCTAAAGTCATCTTGTCGGAGAATTGATTTTCTAGAGGGGTCAGGTGGTTGTCGATATTGTCGATCCGGGCCGAAAGCGATTCGATCGTCGCCGGGTCCCTCCGCCCGGAGAGGATCTCGGAATGAAGGGCCGCGGCTGCCTCCTGAATTTGAACGATATCGCGGTCTCCCTGGGTCCACGTATCGATCGCTTCAGACATGTAGCGAATTTTTCGGAATCTTCGGAATAGAAAAGCCATGCCTTGAACATCTTCGGCGCGATTTCCACCCTGCAAGAAGCCGCGGGAAACAACGTCGAAGTCGGGCATGTTTTTTTCGAGCTCGATGCGGGCCTGCCTGTCACCCAGGGGTATGGCGATCGAAGTAACATAGTCCTGAAAGTCTCCTTCGCTGTAGGACCGGCCATAACGGCGCAGTGCCAAGACCGCTTCTTTTTGCGCCTTCGACCAGAGCCCCTCGCCTTGCATATAGGACCGAATGGCCGTCAAATTTTGAATTCGGAAATTGTCTAACGCCAGAAAGCAGAATAAGATGAGGACAAAGAGCGTCACGATGATGTGCAGTTTACGCGCGCTGTTCGGACGAGCCGGGAGATCCGAAATCATTGGCCTCGAGGATGGGTTGGTCGTCATACGTCACCAAGTGGCTGACTCTGCGTTTCCACCTGTTAATTTGCGCGCGCATTTTGCCCCCTCGAGACAAGGGATCGAAAATGGCGCGCCATACACGCGCCACGCCGGAAGGGGCGGTCAGTGTCATACATACCAGTAGAATTTCGTTTGGTAAATTGTACGAAGCCTGTAGTGACGCCGAAGAATTAACTGCCTGGTTTCCTTCCAGGAAGGCCATTACAGGGCAGCTGAACCGCGGGTGGGAGACGCCTGGCATCCGGCAGTCCCTTTATTTTGTTTCTCTTGTATAATAGTCGCCTATACTATAGCGGGCAGTGCTGGAATTCGGTCTGACCGAGTGATCGCTGCCTCGAATCCGAGAGTTTCAGGAGCAGCTGTCCTATTGCGGTCAGGCCTCGGTTGGGAGCCAGGGGGAGTAGTATTTGGGCTGGTATTCAATCCGGGTTGGATGTTGGCGTTAGGCGGATAATTTTATGATGAAGACAGGCGCGCAAATTCTCTGGGAATGTCTGGAACAACAGGGCGTTACGACCGTATTCGGCTATCCCGGCGGAGCGATTCTGCCCGCCTATGACGCGTTGAAGTACAGCAACATACATCACGTACTCGTCCGCCACGAGCAGGGCGCCGCGCACATGGCGGACGGCTACGCGCGCGCTTCCGGGCGCGTCGGTGTGGCCATCGCCACGTCCGGGCCAGGCGCCACGAATATGGTTACCGGCATCGCCACAGCCATGCTCGATTCCTCTCCGATCGTGTGTATTACGGGCCAAGTGGGGAGCAAGCTGATCGGATCGGACGCGTTTCAGGAGACCGATATTACGGGCGTCACATTGCCCGTCACAAAGCACAACTATCTCGTTACGCACGCCAGCGAAGTGGCGCAGACGATCAGCGAAGCTTTCTATGTCGCCAGGTCCGGGCGTCCTGGGCCGGTACTGGTGGATATTACCAAGGACGCGCAGCAGTCCAGTTGCGAATTCGACGGCAAGCCGGTTGCGCCGCAGTTGCCGGGCTACCGTCCCGATTTGTCGCCGACTCCGGAGGAGTACAAAAAGGCGCTCGAGTTGATCCACCAATCCAAGCGGCCGGTGATTCTGGCGGGGCACGGCATCATTTTATCCGGCGCCATGGAGGAAGTGCGGACGTTCGCTGAAAAGGCAAATATCCCCGTGGGACTCACACTTCTCGGCCTCGGCGCCTTCCCGGCGTCTCATCCGCTGAGTTTGGGAATGATGGGCATGCACGGCGAAGCCTGGCTGAATACCACGATCCAGGAAGCGGATTTGCTGCTCGCCTTCGGCATGCGTTTCGATGACCGCGTTACCGGCAATCTGAAGACTTACGCGCCGAACGCCAAGAAAATCCATATCGAAATCGATCGCGCTGAAATCAACAAGAACGTGAAGGTGGACGTCGCGCTCATCGGCGATTTAAAAGGCGTGCTGCGTGAACTATTGCCGAATCTCAAATCGCAGGACCGCCACGAGTGGCTCGCCTATATTGACCGGCTGAAAGGCGATGTCGCGGTGCGCGACATTCAGGGCCTGCCCGATAACGGCCACCTCTATGCCGCCCACGTGATCAACGACCTGTGGCACGAAACGCGGGCCAGAGACACGGTCGTCGTCACCGACGTGGGCCAGCACCAGATGTGGGAAGCCCAGTATTACAAGCACGAGAAGCCCCGCACGCTGATTACCTCCGGCGGACTCGGGACCATGGGATTCGCGTTGCCCGCCGCCATCGGCGTGAAGGCCGCTCGCCCCGAAGCCGATGTGTGGGTGGTGGTGGGCGACGGCGGCTTTCAGATGACGATGTGCGAGCTGGCGACGATGGTGCAGGAAAATCTGAAAGTCAATATCGCCATTATCAACAACGGCTACCTGGGTATGATTCGCCAGTGGCAAGAATTTTTTTACGAACGCAACTATGAAGCTTCTCCAATACTAAGCCCCAACTTCGTGAAGCTCGCGGACGCTTTTGGAATTCGGGCCATCGCCGTGACGCAGCGCTCCCAAGTCGTGCCCACGGTTGAAATGGCGCACCAGCACAAGGGACCGGTCCTGATCGACTTCCAGGTGGAGCAGGAAGATTCGGTTTACCCGATGGTCGCTGCGGGCGCAGCGCTGCACGAAATGATTCGCCGTCCGAATCCGATTGTGGAGACGGCGGCGGACGCGTGAGAAACCTATGCTAAACACATTTGTGGTGCACGTTGAAAACAAGCCGGGCGTACTGACGCGCGTAGCCTCGCTCTTCCGCCGGCGCGCTTTCAACATCGATTCACTTACCGTGGGCCGCACGGAAAGACCCGAAGTTTCGCGCATGACGATTGTGGTGGATGCGGACCGCGACCAGGCGCTGCGCGTCGAAGCCAATCTCTACAAGCTCGTGAATGTGTTGCTCGTTGAGAACATCACCGGAAAACCTTCGATTTGCCGCGACTTGGCCATCATCAAGGTTTCCGCGCCGCACAACGAACGCTCCCATATCCTAGAGGTCGTCAATGTGTTTCGCG
Source organism: uncultured Acidobacteriota bacterium (assembly GCA_963813185.1). GTDB lineage: Bacteria > Acidobacteriota > Terriglobia > Acidiferrales > UBA7541 > Palsa-360. The sequence goes on along the minus strand of CAWEYA010000008.1, from coordinate 190,935 downwards.
CGCGCGTCGTCGATTTCGACACCGACTCGCTGACCATCGAGATGACCGGCAGCGAAGAAAAAATCGACCGGCTGCTCAAAGTGCTGCGCCCCTACGGCATCCTCGAAATGGTGCGGACCGGAGTTGTGGCCATGCGCCGCGGTACGAAAGTGCAGCAAGAGGCAGCCGCCGCAGCGGGAGTGCCCTCCAATGGAACAGCAACGGTCACTTCCGACGACAACGTTTCTTATTCCGTATAGGAACGGGAGCCGCGCTCAAGTGGTCCGAGCTGCTTGAGAGAATTTTGCGGCACCGTTTTACGAAACTCCTGCGTATAACCAAGGCGCACGGAGGGACTCGTCAATATGACTCCCCCCAGCGCTGCTAAAATCAGGTTCGCTCAAGCAATTTCCTGAATACTCTCTACGTGGATCGTGTTGCTGGCGACATCCACGGTACCCGTAACCTTCACCTTCTTCCCCTCAAATTGGCTGGCCTTTTCAGCATCGTCCAGCAAGTAGGAGAGCTTATTGGCCGCATCGCTCAATACGAAATTGTCCCCGTTCTTCACGATGGTCCCTGAGAATATTTTCGTTTTTTGTTTGGATTGCTGCTGCATCGAAGCTGGAGGCGATGTTGCGGACGCTACTCGAGGAGCAGCCGAGAAGACTAAGAGCGCGCCGGCCAACGAAAGCACGAGCTTTTTCATATTGCACCTCCAAATTTGGTTTGTGGCTGGATCAGAAGTAATATGCAAATAGCGTGCCAGTAAGCGGGACATTGTAAGTGATTGTTCTAACTTGGGTTAGGTTAATGGGGAGCCGGGGCTGAGGTAGATTTTCCTTCTCGCTGGAAGTTATCACCACAAATGGTAGTAGCCGTCCCGCCGCGTAATATCGACGGAGATGCCGAACAAATGCGAGATTTCCTGCGGATTCAGCAAATCTTTTTTCCGGCCGTCCGCCTGAATTTTTCCGTCCTTCATCAAAACGACGCGGTCGATCTCCGGGATGACATCGGACAAATGATGCGTTACGAGCACGATGCCAATTCCGGATTCCGCAAGTTCGCGCATCGTTTCCCGTAGGCCGTGCTGCGCGAACACGTCCAGGCTGTTGCTCGGTTCGTCGAATAGGAGCGTTTGTGGATCGTGAACCAGCGCCCGCGCGATCAATATGCGCTTGGCTTCGCCCGAGGACATCTCCGCGACGGGCCGGTCGGCGAGGTGCGGCACTCCGATCCGTTCCAGCACCGCGTTGGCGCGTTTGCGTTGCGAGGGTTCGACGGTTTGATGGTCGAAAATGCGCGTGCTGCTGAAGAAGCCCGAGAGGACCACTTCGAGACCGCTCGTTTCGCCGGTAACGTCCTGCATCAGATCATTCGAGACGATGCCCAGGACCGAGCGCAGCTCAAAAATGTTCCAGCGCGACTGGCCCAAGATGGTCATGGAGGAGCGCTCGCGGATGACCGGATAGCACTCGCGCGTAATGGTCTTGATCAGCGTCGATTTCCCGCAGCCGTTCGGCCCCAGAATCGCCACGTGTTCGCCGGCGTTGATCCGCAGGCTGAAGTCGTCGAGCGCGACGTTGTCGCCTCGTATGACCCGCACATTTTTCAAATCCACCAGAGCCGGTTCCATGGCCTCTCCAAAGCTCTCCATGATAACCAAAACGCCGCTCTCCCACACAAGTTTTGCCATCCAGTAGCGCCGGAATCTTGCCGGCAGGATGCCGGCGCTACCTGGCATAGGTCCTCTTTCGCCGCTGTTCATCGGATGATTTGAGAAATTCTGCCGTTGAGCCGAGTAAAATAAATCTGATCCGTGTTAGATATGGTGGAGTAGCATTTCTATGAGGCGTGCCGCCCTCTTTGCCGCTGTGAGCGCGGCCATTCTGACTTTTTCTTTGCTGCCCGCACTTGCGCAAGGCACCGGCCCCGCGCAGATTTTATTTGAATCCGCGAATCATGAACGCGTTGCGCAAGGGCTTGCGCCCTTGAAATGGAGCGCCACGCTGGCTGAAGCGGCTCGCCAACACGCGCTTCGCATGGCTTCGAAAAACACGCTTTCGCACCAGTTTCCCGGCGAGCCGGGAATGGCCGAGCGCGCTTCCCAAGCAGGCGCGCGCTTCAGTTCTCTTGCGGAAAATGTTGCCGAGGGACCCAGCGCCGAGAGCATCCACCGGCAGTGGATGAATTCGCCGCCGCACCGCGCAAATCTGCTGGACACCCAACTCGATTCGGCGGGAATTGCCGTGGCCGAGCGCAACGGTGTTCTTTTTGCCGTGGAAGATTTTTCACTCGCTGCGGGAAAGATCTCCGTGGAAGAGCAGGAGGGAATCGTGAACGCCACGCTCCGATCGCGCGGACTGCGCCTCCTGAGCTATACCGGCGACGCGCGCCGCTCCTGTCTGCTGCACAATGGTTACGCCGGAAGTCACGTCCCATCCTTCGTCCTGCATTACGCGACGACCGATCTGCAAACTTTTCCCGACATTCTCGAACAGAGAATCCAGACCGGCAAATATCATTCCGCAGTCGCGGGCGCCTGCCGCAGCGACGCAAAGGTTGGGTTTTCCAATTATCGGCTCGCGGTTCTGCTTTATGAATAGATTGGCGCGCGATGTGTCATGGCGCCGGAGTCTCGCCGGCGTTCTTGCTCTGTGTTGAGATTGGAAAAATTGCCGGCGAGACGCCGGCGCCCCAAAGGCGGGCGCTCTTTGCTTAGTGGCAACCTTGCATTATGCCTGTTGAAATTGCCGGTGGAATGAAACGCTAGTCGGGCTTCTTATCGGAATCCTCAGCGGTGCCAACTTTTTGCGACCACGCGCAAACCGCGTTCGTTTCCTCCGGCGAAACGTCCGAGCCCTTATGCATGACGCGGTAATCGGCCGGCGGCATGTTCCCGTTCCGAACAAGTTTGCAGATTAGTCCTAAATGTTCCTTTCCTTCCTGCTCATTCACTTGCGCTTCCCAGTTCTGAAAATTGACATGCCCTCTTCCCGTATTTACGTCATGAACGACGTACCAGGAAACCGGCGCGACGTAGCTGTACCATGGCCATACGGTCCCGTTGGAATGGCAATCGTAGCAGGAGCGTTTCAGAACCGTTTGCACTTCCGGGGGCACGTCCACGTGTGCTTCGAGACTCCGCGAAGGGGCCGCGGAGGGGTTCGTCCGGCTCGGCTGAATGATTTGAATGAGGATCAATAACACAACCGAGCCAACTACAATCCATTTAGCCGGAACGCGTTTCATAGAAGCGTTTCTCCCAAAGTTTTGAAATCAAAATCACCCGAGTGAATTAGCAGTGCATGTTCGGCATGTTGGCCATGGGATGGCAGGTTCCGGGCCCGCGCTCATCCGTGAATTGCGGAAATTTAAAATTAAACAACTCCGGTTTGGCATCCTGTTCCATGCCGGGTAGATGCAGAAGTAGGGTCAGGGTCACGGGAAATTTTACTCCATTCCCCAAGTTAGCCTCTAGCGTTTCCTTTTTCCTTCCGGGAGCGAGGTCGATTTTGGGGGCGTCGTCAGATTCTCCGACTTGTACCGTCCCACTGGCCTGCCGGGTTTCCTCTGCCTTTAAGGGCTTCGCATGGTCGTCATAGAGGTACACCCGGAATGTCCCCGGAGGGACGAGAATCCCTTCCAAATGGTGCTTGTTATCCAAGGCCATGAAGAATGTTCCTCCGTGCTTTGGTTTGTGGTCCATATGCGCGCCCTGCCCTGCTGCGGCGGGCGTTGAACCGGGAGCGGGCCCCGGCACATCCGTCTGGCCTTGGGCAGTGAAGCTAGAGAAACTACTCGAAACCAATTCCTTTTGAATTGCTGGCATTTTTTTCGCCAAGAATGGTGTTACACTCAAAGCCAACTCACTGGCTAAAACAAGAACACCACGAATCGAGCGCATAGAAGGTCTCCTTACGAAAAATTAACTCCTTTATCTAAACAACTGAAGACACTTAGGAATTATTTTGGTCTGCGCATCGAGGAGGCTGTTCGGAGGAAGGGACGCATCCTGAAGCAATCCTAGTTGGGGACCCGCTTGCGACGATGCATGAGTCATTGGGCGATGGCGTGGCACCCCGAGGCTGGAGAATTGCCGCATGCGTGGCGCTCGGCCCCCCTATTACGTGCTTGATTGCGGCTGAGCTATCTATAGTGTAGAGGCAACCTGAACTTTGCATGCCGTCACAATGGGACTTTCCACGCAGTCTTATGCGGGTCCTGTGTACGGGACACATCCCGCCTGTGCAGCACGCTTGCGACGAACTACATGCCGCCTGCGCCACGGCAGCCCCAGTGCCCCCTAGAAGGGCAAACAGCAGAATCATTGCGCGAACGCGGTTCATGGCTTTCTCATATCACAGAAGGACTTTCTAGAACAAGAGACGGGAATCCAATAGCGCAGCGATGAGCGGGCCCCGTCAGAAACAGGTGCGGGCTCTACTTGAAGCGCGCCAGAAAAAGTAGACCATTTCTTTCTTTTCCAAATTCGGGTGATTCGTCTTGTCAAAGCCATATTCCCGGATACTTGGGGCAAAAGGACAACGGGGGAGAAACACCGCGGAGCAGAAGCAGACGTAATGCCAGATTGACAGTTACCCTCGTGGGACCGTCATCAGGCGTTTCGGCCGTGCGTTCTCTTCTCGAAGAACGTCCCGGCTGAAACGCTCTGACCTCTGTTTCATGACGCTTAGTTCTTAGCAGGAGCGACGGATGTCGCTTCTACTGTGCCCATCAGCGCGTACGAAGGTCGGTCCGCTTCGTTTGTGTCCAGACGCCCGGCGACCGTAACCGTTTGACCGGACATTTTTGCGAGTACATTACTGTCTCCCGTCAAGAAGAAGATCTGTTTTCCGGAGACAAGAGTGTATTTGCCGCCCATGGAGTTAGCACAATATTGGATGGTCTGGGCGACGCTCATCCCTTTGCGCGCAGTGACTGAAGCACCGCCGAATCTGGAACAGCTCACTCTTCCGGTGATGGTCACACTGTCTGAATCAGCCTTCATGGACGACTGGGCCGCCGGTGCCGCCAACGCCGCGAACGGGCTGCCGAGAACAGCGAAAAGTCCCGCGTAAATCGCTACTTTTTTCATGGTCGCTCCTTTGTAGTCTTTTTCCTTTGGTAAGGCCCGACGAACAGATCCACTTTGATGTTTTCGATCCTGCCGTCCGGTTTGGACCATTAACAAACCGTGCCAGCGGTAGTCGAAAGTATCGTGGTGAGTGCATCCATCGTTCATGTAAACGAATGTAAACAACCAGGAGTCAATGAGGCATAAACAATCCGTACGAATCGGGTAAACAGATAAAGAACATAGGCGCAGGCGAATGGAATTACAGCGGTACGCAAATGCAGGGGCGGCAACGAACAATCGATAAAGCCAATGGAGGCCGCCAGCAATAAAGACCATTTCTATAACAAATACAAACGATTCGTCTTGTCGACGCCACATTCCTGATTGCTAAGAGAGAAAGTATGAATTGGACCGCGAGATTAACAAAACATAAACTCCGCGCGCTGGTCAGGGTCTGTCGTGCAACGGCCTACCAGCGGAAAAGGAGTCAATTATTCTATGAAGAATAAGACTTTTGGGGTGTGTTTAGGTCTGTTGGCACTAGGGTTGGCAGGACTTGGGGCTCCAGCCAGCCAGGCAAGAGGTCGTTTAGCTGCAGGCGGGTCAGGGGCCGGAAATGAGACGGAAGCCAGGAGTGCTGCCAGTTCGTCGACTACTTCCCCCGCTCCAAGCCCTGCGGATTTGCAACAGCGCATCGACGCTCTCAAGGCGGAGTTGGCTGATCTGAATACGCAATTGGCCGCGGAGAAGGATCTGGAGCCAGCTGTTTCACCAGCCGATGTGCCACAGGATCAAGGCACCCCGGCCCCAGCGACTCCAGCTCAGGCACCGGCGACGGCGCCTGCTGCGGCCGCCCCGATGCCTCTGCCGAGTCCGTCGATGTCCGCACCGCTCGCAACGGGGATTCCTCATGAGATTGCCGCGGGTCCGTTTGGAAAGATAGACGTAACAGGGATCCTGAGCGGCATGGGTTGGACAGAAGGGGATCATATTGTGGTAGGGGGCGTGCCGGACATGCCCACGCACGTGGACGTCAGTAACGCGCAGGTTTTCATCCAAAAGACCACCGGCGTGTTTCAATTCTATCTGCAAGGAGGCGCCTACAATATACCGGCGTTGGGACTTCCGTGGACTCGGACGGTTGACACGGTGACAGGGTTGTGGGGCCCGCTCCCGACAGCCTACATTAAGCTGGTTAAGGGCAATTTCAACGTCGAGGTCGGCGAGCTGCCTACACTCATCGGAGCAGAGTACACGTTCGACTTTGAGAATATGAACATCGAGCGCGGCCTTCTCTGGAATCAAGAGAACGCCATCTCTCGGGGCATTCAACTGAATGATACGTACAAGAAGCTCACGCTCGCGTTCAGTTGGAACGATGGTTTTTACTCGAACAAATATAATTGGCTGACCGGCTCCGCGGCCTATGCAATCAACTCCTCCAACACACTGACCTTTGTGGGCGGCGGGAATTTCAACGGGAACGCCAGAAACACGTTTGCAGCCCCGAGACTCCAGAATAACCAAATGATCTTCAACCTCATCTACATGTACTCCCACGGGAGTTGGATGATCATGCCCTACTACCAGTACACCGACGTAAAGGCGAATCCGAGCATAGGGATTCTTGAGGGCGGGCACACGAACGGCGGCGCTATCTTGGCCAACTACAATTTCAAACATGGAGTATCGCTGGCCGTCCGGCCGGAATACATCAAGTCGAATGGAAGCACTGCAACTGGCGAGGCCAACCTGCTCTACGGTCCGGGTAGTGGCGGGTTTTCATTCACCGTGACCCCGACCTGGGCGAAGGACGGCTTCTTCCTTCGCGGAGACTTCTCCATCGTTCACCTCACCAACTTCGACACCACCACGGGACTTGGTTTTGGCCCTGACGGCACAAGGCTTAACCAGCCGCGCGGCGCAATCGAAGCCGGCTTCATGTTCTGAGATTGGGCGAACAACCGGAAGCGGGAGAGACGCGCAGGGGAGACGGCTCTCCCGCTAACGGTTTCTGGGGTTTTGGTTTTGTGTAAGAAGAATAGAAGCAGTACATCCCGCATCGGCGCGAGAATTCCAGCAAGGAAAAGAATTTGCGGCGGACAGTCAATTTCAGGCAGAAGTGTCTTTTGTAGGATAGGCTTCAGCCTGTCCAGGTTTAGGTTTTGCGCGAATGAAACGCACGTAGTCCGAAGCCGCGCAAAAGGATTGATCCAGACTCTACGTTGTCCGGAGATGAACGAGGTACTTCACGCCCCAGACGGTCAACCCGGAGGATTCATCCAGTGGAATTACCGGGTAGAATGGCCCTATAGTGTAGGGCGCTGCCGTGACGCAGCAAGGAATCGAATCTGCGGTTCGACTCTGAGGACAAGAAGATGATGACGAAGCTTGAGGCAATCGTTCAGCCGTCCAGGTTTGAAGCTGTGAAAGAAGTGCTTACGGAGCTGGGCATCGGTGGCATGACCATCTCCGATGTGCGCGGGCATGGCCGGCAAAAGGGGCACACCGAAGTCTATCGCGGGCGCGAATACACGGTGGATCTCCTTCCAAAGATCAAAATTGAAATCGTCATCCCGGACAATTTAGTGGACGCCGCGATCGATGCGATTTTGCAAAGCGCGTCGACCGGTAAAATCGGCGACGGAAAGATTTTTGTTTCCAAGGTGGATCAAGCCATACGCATACGGAACCAGGAGCGCGGAGTCTCTGCGCTGTAGTTTCGGATCCAGTCGAACCAACCGGAATCGGGAATTTAAGGTCGACCGTTTCTTTGCATTCCTCGGATTTTTCAGCGTAGAGCGGGCGGGGGCCTCGTTAGCCGGATATGAAGCTCGAGAGTCGCACTTCCACTTTGCAGGAATTGTACGCGGAAGAATCCGCGCGGATTCAAAAACGCTTTGAAGAGGTGGGCGACGGGAAGGCGGCCGTTCACGACCGCACGGCGCTGATCGATTCCGTGGTCACTGAGCTTTGGAATGAAGTCACGGCATGCAGCGGTCCGATCGAAGGGTTTTGCATCGCCGCTATGGGTGGTTACGGGCGGCGGGGATTATTTCCGTATTCGGATATCGACCTCCTGTTTCTGTACGCAAAGGAAGGGAACGAAGAATTTCTCAGCAACAAGGCCATCGCTCCGCTGAGCCAGGCTCTCTGGGACTTGCATCTTCGCGTCAGCCCCACCACGCGCACGCTTTCCGAATGCGGGAAACTTCATCGCAACAATATCGAATTCAACATTTCGCTTCTGGATTGCCGGTATATTTGCGGCGACGAAAAACTCTACGAGCGTCTCCGGTCACGCGTTCTTCCGGGGATGGTGATTCGCGAATCTGAAACCTTGATGCGGGAACTCACGGGCCTGGCCCGCGCGCGGCATCAGAAATACGGCCAAACGATTTTTCACTTGGAACCCAACATCAAGGATGGTCCCGGCGGCTTGCGCGATTATCAGGTGGCTTGCTGGCTCGCGCAAATCGCGGAAATAAAACGTTCCCGCGAATGGAAAGATCCGGCTTCTCTCCTGCCGCTCCCGCTCCGCGCCGATGCCGTGAACGCGATCGATTTCCTCGATGCTGTCCGGTGTTACCTGCATTACCGCCAGGGCCGCGACCTCAATGTGCTGACTTACGAATTGCAGTCGGATGCGGCGGCCGGGGGCATCGGCCTTCATGGCGGCCGGACCGCGTCACCCAACGAGTGGATGCGGGCCTATTTTCGCCAGGCGCGCGCCATTTACAGATTGACGGTCCTGTTTGACGAAGTCCCGCGCGCCAAGTCGATTTGGATGCGCTGGCTGGATTCCCGTCGGTCCCCGCCTTCGAGCGCGGATTTCAGCGTTGTGGACGAACGAATTTTCCTGCGGCAGCCGGATTCCGTGGAAGATCCCAGAGTGATGTTCCGCTTGTTTGAACTTGTCGCGCGGCACAATCTTGCGCTTACCGCCGAAACCGAAAACGCGGTTGAGGCCGCATTGCCGCGAATCCAGAAGTGGAATTCCACCGGGCCGGATTTGGGGGAGTACTTCCGAAATATTCTGGTCTTGCCATATGCGGCGTCTTCGCTTCGCGCGATGCACCGCGTCGGCTTGCTGGTTTTGCTCTTCAAGGAATTTCAGGCCATCGATTCTCTTGTGATCCGCGATTACTATCACCGCTACACGGTCGATGAGCATTCCCTGGTGACCATTGAAAATCTGCACAGCCTGGCCTCGAAAAAGGGCGACCTCGACCGCCGCTTCTGCGACATTCTTTCTTCGCTCGAGCACCCGGAACTGCTCTATTTATCGCTGCTGTTTCATGACGTTGGTAAGGGCATGCCCAACGAGAGTCATGTTGAAGGCAGCCTGGAAGCCGTCAAAGGCGTGTTCGAGCGATTACACTTCGATACTTTTGAGCGGGAGGCGGTAACTTTCCTGATCGCCAATCATCTGCGCATGTCCGCCACTCTGCTGCGGCGTGACATCTTCGATCCGGAAGCGGTGCACGATTTTGCCAAGGCCGTCGGGACCACCGAGCATCTCAAAATGCTGACGCTTTTCACCTACGCGGACATCAAAGCAGTGAATCCGGAAGCGCTGACCTCCTGGAAGGCGGAGATGCTGTGGCAGCTCTACGCCGCAACGGAAAACTATCTCAACCGTTCCGTGGACGATCAGCGCATGTATCTGGCAGGGGAAGATGCCCAGCAACTCGAGCGGCTGATCCCAACCGGCGAAGACGCCGTGGAGGCGGAGAGATTTCGGAATTTCCTGGATGGCTTTCCGCGCCGGTACATGCTGACCCATTCTTCCGTGGAAATTTCCGCTCATTACCGGATGTACCGGCGGCTCGGACATTCCCTGGCGGAAATCAGCATCACCAAGCGGGACCAGTACTATGAGCTTGTCCTGGTCACCAAGGATCGTCCCTTCCTCTTTACGAAAGTCGTCGGGACGATCTCTTCGTGGGGCATGAATATTCTGAAGGCTGACGCGTGCGCAAATCGGAATGGGATTGTTCTGGACGCTCTGCGTTTTTCCGACCGGTTTCAAACGCTCGATCACAACCCGTCGGAAATCATCCGGCTGAAGCAGCAACTGATCGCCGCGATCTCCGGGGACCTGGATGTCGCCGCCCTGATGAAAAGAAAATTTCAGCCTGAAAAACGGCCTCCGAAGGTGAGCGTGGAAACGCGAATCCACATGGACAACGAGTGCTCCTCGCACAGCACTGTCGTCGAAATCGTGGCGCTCGACCGGCCAGGTCTTTTGTACGACATCAGCTCCACATTTGCAGAGCACAGTTTCAATATCGAAGTCGGCCTGATTGACACGGAGGGCGGGACCGCGACCGACGTTTTTTACGTCACGCAAGATGGCGCGAAGCTGACCCCCGTTCGGCAACACGAGTTGCAGCGCGAACTCCAACAGCGCATTTGAACCCTCCTGCTACCAGCGTTATGATTTTGGCGTAGTAAGGTTCAGGCGGAAAATCAGACTGGCGACGCATCCGAATGATCGTAAAAGTAAAAGGCGGATACAAGGTGCTTTCGAGCAAGGGGAGAAATCTTGGCGGACCTTACAAGACCCTGAAGGAGGCTAAGAAGCGGCTGCGCCAAGTCGAGTCCTTTAAGCATCGCAAGGCATAAGCAAACCCACGGAGGCGGCGGACGCGGACGCCCTGTGGAAATCGTTAGGCTTAAATCCAGATCCGTGATACTGTGAATTTGCGTTTGTTGCTCTTGTGAAACCTTTAGATTCGATTTAAAGGGGCTGCGAGTACAAACTTGCAGCCTTTTTTTGTTGTACGGCTGGAGGCGGTCGAGAAGCACCAAATAGCTCAAATCAGTGAAAAGGAAACACCGTGAAAGAACAAGGAACAGTAAAGTGGTTCAATGCCAGCAAGGGATTCGGGTTCATCCAGCGCCAGTCCGGCGAGGACATTTTTGTCCACTTCTCCGCGATTCAAGCGGAGGGGTACAAATCGTTGAACGAAGGCCAGGCGGTTGAGTTCGAAGTTACTTCCGGCCCTAAGGGCCTGCAGGCAGCGAACGTCACCAGCCTGTAATCCATCGGGGCGAGACGGCCGACCGCCGTTTCGCCCTATTTTTTTGTCTGGTCGAACCCACAAGATTGCAGCGATGAGGACGCGGGGGCCTGCGCTTGTCACCGATGGCCGGTGACCATTCACTTCTCAGCGGCGCTCAGTCAACCGGCCCAGCTAAGACTGTCTCAATGAGGCTCGCGAAATGTTTGCAAAAAGCACGGCGGGCACCATCCACCAAAGCGAGGACAAGACCCGAGACATTGGATTTCATTGCCATTCAGAGGCGAAGAGCTGCACAAAGAAAGACCAATTTTGGAAATGAGCTGCGCCACCGTTGATATCGTCGCAACCCGTTGATGTGTATCATGTTATGTCGCAACGAAAAGGCCGGAGACCGCAGGAGTTGGGCCTATGCGATGAGGCGTCCTGCGCTGAGACAACAATCTTCTGACTGGCGGAGCCATTTTGCCAATAACACCACGTTTCCGCTGATGGGCGATATGTGAATGTAGTAGTTTTCGCCGCAGCCTTCGATCTCATAGAAATTTTCGCGGCGCGCGTCAAGTTGTGCCGGACTGCCAGCCTCCAACAACTGCCGCAGGTGTTCGACCGCGCCGGATTCGTATTCTCTGGGGTTCTCGATCCTCGCTCCTTCTCTGACTTGAATCACCTTACCTCCAATCCCTTTTTGCTTTCCCTGATCACAATTCGTTCCGTCTTGTTCATATATGGGATGAACGAAACACCTAAAAAGCTTCTCGAACACTGCGTTAAATGTCGGCTAAGTTTCCGGGCGTCAGACTTGGATGCGATTGACCGCCTTTCATGATTTCCGCGTCCGGGGGCAACTGTAAGCTCCTCCTCCATTCATTAGACTCTGCGGCAGGAGGCAGGAGAACTCCAAATTTGTGATCGTGTTCATTTGCATTCCAATGGCTGCCAGATCTTTATGAAGGATTAATAAATCGTCCCCGAATCAAGAGAAAAGTTGACTCGGCCCACTGCATATGCCATGAAGATGGTCTTGGCTGAGTAGGTGGGTTGATCCCTTGCGAGTGTGTTTCGAGGATGCAACTTGTCTGGCGATCGATGGATTTCAAATAACCGATGGCAGCAGACGAGTCGGCGCTGCCGGCGGGATCGCTTGAATTCCAGTAACTTAACATTCACTGATACAACCAACGCGATATTGAAGTATAATTTGCTTGCGTGCAAAGTATTGACCGAATTGGTACTTGTGCTCACGAATCTTCATTGAGATATTCAAACCATGGCCAAAACCAAAACCGCACGAAAACGTACCAAGTTCGGAAAAGATCGGCGTCGCAAACACAAGCATTGGCAGGTGACTGTGTTTTACAAGGACGGAGAACGGTTTGCCCGCGTGTATACAGACCGGGAAAAGGCCGCCAAATTTGCCGAGCGGCAACGTAAGTCTCCCGTCGTAAAAACCGCTCGAGTGTTGCAAGTCGGGTGACCCCATTGATTTAGGGCCCTTCCAGGATGCCTGGCCGGACCCGCGTCGCACTTCGGGTGTATTCGCAAGACCCTTAGCAATTTGGATGCCTCGGAGATCTTGTCGCCGAATCGCAGGCGTGTTAGAGTTTCGATGATTTGGGCGGCCGTAGTATAGGGGTAGTACGGGACCTTGCCAAGGTCCAGGCGTGGGTTCGAGTCCCATCGGCCGCTCCATTCCTTCTTGGTCTCGCCCTTGCCTGATCTCCATGCTCGCCTATCTATGCGGCCCGATAGAATTCGCGCCCGATGGCGGTAAATTGTGGCGCCGGAAACTTACCCCTTTTTTGCACAATGATCTGGGGCATCGCGTTTACGATCCCGCCGAAGACGAAAAGAAAAATCTCACCGATGAAGAAGCCGGACACTTCCGGGAGTGGAAGGAAACGGACGTCGAGCGATTCCGCCGCGCGGTCCGCAAGATCATTCAATACGATCTGGATATCGTGGAAAACAAGGCCGACTACGTTATCTGTTGCTTGAGCGGCGACGGCGCGGCGCTCTCTTCCGGCGGGACTTCCGCCGAATTGACTTTTGCTCACCGCCGGGGAATTCCGGTGTATCTCGTGACAGACGCACCCCAGGAGGAAATCAGCGGTTGGATGCTGGCATGCGCCGACCGCCTGTTTCCGAACGTAGATGATCTGAAAAAATTTCTCCTCGAACGCTACGGGAAAGAGAAGCAGGCGCCACTCTGGCGAGTGTAAGAATTTGTAAGCCAGCCGCCGTGGGGGAAGCGCAGATGAACGCAGATTAAATAATCTGCTCACGGATTCGCCTTCGATTGTGGACGATGCTTGGCGGAGATGCGCCGCGGTATGCTAATCTGCGGCTGGGCATCCATCGGAGATCAGATCAAGTGGACATCGTAAAAGGTAACATGGGCTGGATCGAAGTGATCGTGGGTCCCATGTTTTCCGGCAAGAGCGAAGAATTGATCCGTCGCTTGAAGCGCGCCGAGATCGCCCGTCAGCGTGTGCAGATCTTCAAGCCGGTCATCGACCAGCGCTACGCGCAAACGGACATCGTTTCTCATTCCGGTTTCGAGCTGCCGTCGCAGGTAGTAAGAAACGCGGTTGAAGTTTTCGAAATGGTTCAGCCGCGGACGGAAGTCGTGGGCATTGATGAAGGCCAGTTCCTCGGGGAGGGGCTCGTCGACGTTTGCATGCGCATGGCAGACGCCGGCAAGCGCGTGATCGTCACGGGTCTCGACACCGATTACCTCGGGCGCCCCTTCGAGCCCATGCCGCGCCTGCTTGCCGTGGCCGAAGAAATCACCAAATTGCTCGCCATCTGCGTGCAGTGCGGAAATCCCGCCGTGCATACGCAGCGTCTGGTCGCTTCGGAGGACCTGATCGTCGTCGGCGCCGCCGGCATGTACGAGCCGCGCTGCCGGCGCTGCTTCGAGCCGCACCTGGCGCACGAACGAGTCGAAGCCAACAAGAGCGCCGCGTCCGGCGCTTCTTCCCCCGCTACGCGCTCCGTCACATCGTCAGATTAGATTTCCGCGCTTCTTTGGTTTTCTCTGCGTTCTCGCTTTTCACCGTGTCCTCTATGTCAAAGTTTTTTCCGAACTACTTCAACACAGAGGACACGGAGAAAAGCGAGAACACAGAGACTTCATTTCAAACGGGCGCGAATTCCTTCCGCCAGCCGCCGATTTTCCTCGCATCCTAGATTGTCGATCGAAGGCCTGGGCCCCGGCGCTTCCGCTTCAACGCAGGCCCGCTCGATTCGCCTCAAAGATGCGCCCCACTCGCCCTCGTCGAAGCTCCCCTGCTCCTTCGCTCTCCTAGTTGCGGCGATTGCAGGCGCCACGGCAGACCAGTCATGGCATAGCATGGCGACATCGGTGCCCGCGCGGAGCGTTTGCACCGCTGCTTCTCCCGGGCCATAACGTTTCGCAATAGCTCCCATGCCTAGATCGTCGGCCAGGATCACGCCGTCGAATCGCAAGCGGCGCCGCAACACGCCGTCGAGAATCGTGCGCGAAAGCGAGGCAGGATTTTCGGAATCGATTCGAGGGAGCAAGATGTGCGCAGTCATCACCAGCGGCGCGCCTACCGCAATCGCGGCGGCGAAGGGAACAAGTTCCGCCGACTCCAAACTTTCCATCGTTCCTCCAAAAACAGGCAAGTCCAGATGCGGATCCACCGCGGCGTCGCCATGCCCGGGAAAATGCTTGGCACAGGAGAGCACTCCCCCGCGCCGCAACCCACGATGAAACGCGGCCCCCATTCTGGCAACGAGATCGGGAGCAGAGCCGAAGCTTCGATCCTTTGTCACAGGGCTTTCCGGATTGGTGTGCAGGTCCAGCATCGGAGCGAAATTGAGATTGCATCCGACGGCGCTCAATTCTGTCGCAATCGCGCGGCCGACATGCTCCGTGGAATCGAGGTCTCCCAATCGTCCCAGTTCCGCAGCCGACGGCCACGCCGTGAACGGCTCACGAAGGGCGAAACGCTTCCCGCCTTCCTGATCGATTCCGATCAGTACAGGGCGCCCGGCGGCCTGGCGGATTGCGGCGGTAAGTTTCTGAAGTTGGTCTGCGCTCGCGAAATTGCGCTGGTAAAGAACCACTCCGGCGAGCCCGCGCGCGAGATATTCCGCAAGTTCGCCGGGAAGAGAATCGCCGCCGAAGCCCAGCATAAATCGTTCAAGTACGGAATCTCGCGGCTCCGTATTGGAGTGGGTCACTATATTCATCTGGTATGATCGCCGGAAGCTGATGATCCGCGCGAAGCATGAGGCTAGCGGGAGGAAGGAAACAAGTCAAAGTGAGAATCGAATCGAGAGCGCCGACGCGGATTGACCTGGCCGGGGGAACGCTGGACATCTGGCCGCTGTACCTGTTTCACGAAGGCGCGCTGACCGTCAATTGCGCCATCACGCGCTACGCCTCGTGCGTGATCGAGACCGCGCCGGAGCCTTCTCGCCGCATCGTTTTAGTTTCGCGGGACACAAATCGCAAGGAGTCGTTCGCATCGTTTGAAGCGTTGTGTAGGGCGCGCAGCTATAAGCTGCCGTTGCTCGCCCGACTCGCCCTGGTTTTCCGTCCAGCGGGCGGGTTCACGTTGACCACGGATTCGGAAGCCCCCGCTGGAGCGGGAATCGGCGGTTCCTCCGCCTTGGCCGTGGCCGTCTGCGCCGCGCTGGACCGGTTGACCGGCGCCGGACTACGCCATGAAAACTGGATCCACATCAGCCGCGATGTCGAGGCCATCGTCATTCGCGTACCCACAGGTACCCAGGATCATTACCCTCCGGCGTTTGGCGGCGCTGCCGCGATCGTGCTCGCGCCCGGCGGTGAGCGGCGCGAAGCTCTTGCGTGCGATCTCGACGAACTCGAGCGCCGGCTGGTCCTTTGCTATACAGGCAAGCCCCGGCAACATGGCATCAACAATTGGGAAGTGTTCAAGCGCCATATCGATGGCCACCGTCGTGTTTCGCAAAATCTGCAAAAAATCTCGATCATTGCGCAAGCGCTGCGTGCCGCGCTCGAGCGGAGCGAGTGGAACGAGGTTGGCCGCCTGGTGCGCGAAGAGTGGGACTTCCGCCGCCGCAATCTTCGAACCATTTCGACGCCCCTGATCGACAAAGTGATCTCCTCGGCCCGCCGCCAGGGCGCGCTGGCCGGAAAAGTCTGCGGCGCTGGGGGCGGCGGATGCGTCACCCTCGTCATAGAACCTGGCGCGCGCGCCCGCGTCGAATCTGCCGTCATAGCCGCGGGGGCAAAGTTGCTGCCGTTGCGGATCGATCGCGGAGGAGTTCTCCTCCAATCCGGCGCGGAAGCTTCTCCAAATCGTTAACGCACTCGCATCCTGGGTTTAGTGCTAAAATAGGCTGGGAAGGTACCGAATGTACCGGCTAGCCTCCATGATGGCGACGGCGGCGCTCCTGTTGAGCGTGGATTCGTCCGGAGTGCTTCGCACGACCCCCCCAAACCAAGTTGTGAATTTCTCGTCGGTCGAAGATCAGGCTGTTTCGCAGGGAACGCCGCAGAGCGGCGATCAAGGACAGCCTGCGCATAACAATCCCGCGGACAATCCCGATCAGCCAACCAAGGGCCAAGGCGCAACCCTGCAGCCCATGTCCCGCCTGTCGCTTGTTCGGTACGTGGACGGAGAAATTGTGCAAGTTGTCAGAGCAATTCCCATCGGGAAAAAGGGCTTTCATATGAAAGCCGGCGTTCCTCTCAATGAGACCGCGCTCCGGATGGCTGTCGCCTCGGCGGGTTCCGCCATCAATCCGGGAGACCGTGCCCAGATCACGAATCTGGATTTCAAGGACAAGGAAGTCATCGTGGAAATCAACGGCGGCGGCCGCGGGAAAACCAGGCTGCGCGACCGCATCCATTTGGAAGTCGGCGGCGTCCCGACCATGACGACATCGCAAGCCAACTCCGTGAATACAAACGCGGGCGCCACACTCTATCTGGATTTTGACAAACCTTTGCCGGACATGACCGCCGAGGATTTGGAGCATTTTCTTTCCGGCGTGCTCGATTTCTCGAAGCGGCACTCCGCAGCCGTGCAGTGGGTGGAGACCTTGCCCCCCGAGATCCAGAAGGCGATTCAGGACAAGCAACCTGTTGTGGGCATGGATCACGATATGGTTCTAGCGGCGATGGGCCGGCCGGATCGCAAGGTCCGTGAAAAAGGGACCGACGGAAACGAAATCGAAGACTGGATTTACGGCACGCCGCCGGCCAAAACAATATTCGTGAGTTTTGAAGGGGACAAAGTCACCGAGGTTCACCAATATCCGCAGTAGTCCCCGGGCCAGTTGAAATTTCATCAAAGTACGCTCGAATTGTTTTTGCATGCCCTGCTCTTTGTAATTTTCAAAAGGTGGGGCGTAAAGTTTCATCCTCGTTTGGAATGAGGAACGATGAATCAGAACCGCAAGTCTCGAACCTCACCACTGCGAGAGTGGGGAACGCGAGCGTGGGCCGCCCTGCTGCTTCTGTTCCTGACGGCGGCGACTTGCGCCGCGCAATCGGGCATCTCGGTCACCGAATCCCCGAATCCGCCAAACACCCCGGAGCAACAGGCCAAACCTTATGTCGTGCTCGTTTCGCTCGACGGATTTCGGTACGACTATGCAACCAAGTACGGCGCGAAAAACCTGCGAGCCATGGCGGCGCGAGGCGCGAGCGCGCCCGAGGGAATGCTTCCGTCGTACCCGTCCGTGACGTTCCCGAATCACTACGCAATCGTGACAGGCCTTTACCCAGACCATCATGGAATCGTCGCGAATGCCTTCTACGATCCCGCCCGCAGGGAAAGCTATTCTTACACCAACCCGAAAACTACGGTCGACGGAAGCTGGTACAGCGGCACACCGTTGTGGGTCCTGGCGGAGAAGCAGGGGATGCGCACGGCAAGCTTTTTCTGGCCGACTTCGGATGCCGAAATTCAAGGCAAACGCCCCAGCTATTACGTCTCCCCCTACGATGAAAGTATCCCCGACGAAAAGCGCGTCGAGCAAGTTCTCGCCTGGCTGCGGCTTCCGGTGGAGAAACGCCCCCATTTCATCGCGCTGTACTATCCGAATACGGATCACGCCGGCCACGTTTACGGCCCGGACGCGCCCGAGACGGCCGACGCTGTCCGGCACGTCGACGATATGATTGGAAAATTATCGGACGGGATTGCCGCCTTGAGGTTGCCCATCGATTTGATTGTCCTTGCCGATCATGGCATGGAAACATTACATGGCGGCTGGGTGATTCTCGACAAATGGGCCGACCTGTCGCAATTCGAAACTACTGGTGCCCTGCTATACGCGAAGTCGGAAGCAGATGCGGACAAGGCCTATCATTCGCTGCAGGGTGCGAGCGACACTTTCAAGGTCTACCGGCGCGCCCAGGTCCCCGCGGATTTGCACTTTAGTTCGAACCCTCGCGAAGGCGATCCGGTCGTCGTGCCGACGGGGCCGTACACTATCGTGACGCACGATCCAAATTCGAATGGTGGCACGAGGATGCCTCCTCGAGGCGGACACGGATACGATCCCCGGCAGATGCCTAACATGAAAGCGATTTTCTTTGCGGCTGGGCCGGACATTCGCTCCGGCGTGATGGTGGCGCCCTTCGAAAACATCGATGTATACCCTCTGGTCGCCACAATTCTGGGGCTGCAAACAGGGCCGGTTGACGGCAAGCTTCTTGTGCTGCAAGGGATACTGAAAAAGAACCCTAAAAACTGATGAAGGCAATCACTCTTTGACACAACAAGAAGGCGAACTGGTTTGACTTTTCGTTATGGCCACCCTAGCATCTTGAAATTGCATTCTGAGCGAAGGAAGAAGATGGGACGGAATAATTTCGTCCGAACCCCGAGATGAGATCAACAGCGATTGCGTTAAATATCCGCAGAATAAGGCCGATGATTTGAACCGCGTCACGATTTCTTTGCGCATCAACCGGGTTCTTGCAGGTGATCGAGATTATGCAGTGATTGCACTATTTACTCTTCCGGAGGATTCATGCCGATAAAAGTGGGAATCAACGGTTTCGGGCGCATTGGGCGGAACATCGTGCGGGCGTCGCTGGGAAATTCGTCAATCGAATTCGTCGCTGTAAATGACATCACAGATTCGCTGACTCTCGCGCATTTGCTGAAGTACGATTCCGTCCTGGGCAATCTTCGCGAGAAGGTGACCCACACCGACGATTCCATCGCCGTGGACGGCAAGAGTTTTCGCGTGTTCAAGACGAAAGATCCCGGCGAGATCGACTGGCCTTCGGTGGGCGCGGAAATTGTGATTGAATCCACAGGCCTATTTACCAAGGCCTCCGACGCGGCCAGGCACAAGCGCGGCACGGTGAAAAAAGTCATCATCTCGGCGCCCGCGACGGACGAGGACTTGACCGTCGTGCTCGGCGTGAACGACAAATCTTACGACCCGGCCAAGCATCACATCATCTCGAACGCATCCTGCACCACGAATTGTCTCGCTCCCGTTGCGAAAGTAATCCAGGACACATTTGGGATCTCTTGCGGCACGATGACGACGATTCATTCCTACACGAACGACCAGAAGCTGCTCGACTTGCCGCATAAGGATTTGCGACGCGCGCGCGCTGCGGCGCTCTCCATGATTCCCACCTCGACCGGGGCGGCCAAGGCGCTGCACCTGGTCATCCCAGCGCTGAAAGGGAAACTCGACGGCTATTCCATCCGCGTGCCTACGCCGAACGTCAGCGTCGTCGACCTGACCGTTTTCACGGAAAAGCCCGTGACGGTAAATTCCGTGAACGCTGCGCTGAAGACCGCGGCCGATGGCCCCATGAAGAACATTCTGGAATACACCGAGGAGGAACTGGTTTCCGCGGACTTCCGCGGGAATCCGCATTCTTCGATTGTGGATTCCGGCTATACGCGCACAGTAGGAACGAACTGCGCCAAAGTTCTTGCGTGGTACGACAACGAGTGGGGATATTCCAGCCGCTGCCGGGATTTGATCACGCTCTTGGCTTCGAAGATGTAGAAGTATGTGACGGGTGATTCGTGAATCGCAATTCGTGTGATGGCTGGGCCTTCAGAATGCTGGCACGCGGCAATAGTTTGTGGATCGCGGCTTCAGCCGCGACATCCAGCTTGGCAAAGTCCGTGGGCTTTAGCCCCTGACCTCCTTGGCGGTGTTGCTGAGTTCACGTTTCAGTCTTCTAAACTTGTGCGACATCTGACATAAGCCGTGAACAAACTATCGATTCGCGAACTGGAAATGAGCGGGAAACGCGTGTTCATGCGCGTGGATTTCAATGTTCCGCTCGAAGGAGCGCGCGTTGTCGACGACACGCGCATCCGCGAAACTCTGCCGACGATTGAATTTGCCCGCGAGCGCGGCGCAAGGCTTGTCCTCGCTTCGCACCTGGGGCGGCCCAAGGGAAAGCCCGATCCAAAATATAGTTTGAAACCCGTGGCGGCGAAACTTGCCGAAATGCTCGGCGTGGTTGTGGCTTTTGCTTCGGATTGCGTCGGCGCGGAGGCCGAAGCCAGGAGCCGCGCTCTTGCCAATGGCGGGGTGCTATTGCTTGAAAATGTGCGTTATCACGCCGAAGAAGAGGCCAATGACGAAAATTTCTCGCGCCAGTTGGCGGCGCTGTGCGATGGCCTGTTCGTGTGCGACGCTTTCGGCTCTGCTCATCGCGCGCACGCTTCGGTGGTGGGGATCACACGCTTCGTAAAGCAGGCTGCGGCGGGACTGCTCATGGAGCGCGAACTGGCGTATCTTGGCAAGGCGCTGTCGAATCCCGAGCGGCCGTTTGTAGCGGCGCTAGGCGGCGCAAAGGTGTCCGACAAAATTGAAGTCGTGGAAAACCTGATGCGCGTCGCGGATGCCATGCTCATCGGGGGCGGAATGGCGTATACGTTTTTGAAATCGCAGGGGCTGCCCGTCGGAAATTCTCTCGTGGAGGCGGACAAGTTGGACCTCGCGCGAAAGCTGCTCGCCGACGCGAAGCAGCGAAATTTCCGGCTCCTGCTGCCGACCGACCACGTTCTGGGCGCCGCATTTAAGGCGGACGCAAAGACGCAAACGACGAGCGTCACTTCCACGCCGGATGGCTGGATGGGACTGGATATCGGACCGGATACCATCGCGAAATATTCCGCGGAGCTTGCCCGCGCGAAAACAATTGTGTGGAACGGCCCAATGGGCGTGTTCGAGATGCCCGCATTCGCCAAGGGCACGCTGGAAATCGCGCGCGCGGTGGCAGCGGCGACGGCCAAGGGCGCCACGTCCATTGTGGGCGGGGGAGATTCCGTCGCCGCGATTCACGCGGCCGGACTCGCCGACAAAGTTTCCCACATCTCGACGGGCGGGGGCGCGTCGCTGGAATTTTTGGGCGGCAGAAAATTGCCGGGTGTGGAAGCGCTTTCCGAAAAACCTTAAGACCATCTAGCACTGAGAACACAGAGGGCGCAGAGAAAAAACAGCGGAGAAGAGGTGCGATGCGGCGACCGGTGATCGCGGGGAATTGGAAGATGTACAAGACGCAGGCGGAAGCGCGCGCGTATTTTTCGGCGCTCGCGCCGCTCGTGCGTGATTGCGTTCATTGCGACATCATCATTGCGCCACCTTTTACGGCGCTCGCGGCTGCCGTGGAAGCCGTGAAGGGAACTGCGATTTCCATCGCCGCTCAAGATATGCACGGGGAGCCCGAAGGGGCGTTCACCGGGGAAGTTTCCGCCGCGATGCTGGTTGAAGCGGGATGCCGCGCCGTCATCGTCGCGCATTCCGAACGGCGGCAATTTTTCGGAGAGAGCGATGAGAGCGCCAATAGAAAAGTCAAGGCGTCGCTCGCGGCAGGCCTGACTCCAATTCTGTGCGTGGGCGAATTGCTCGCCGAACGGGAAGGCGGCAAGACCGAGGAGGTTCTCGCGCGCCAGTTCAGCGGCGGCGTAGCCGCGTTGACCGGTGCGGAGTTCTCGCGTATCATCCTTGCTTACGAGCCGGTTTGGGCGATTGGCACGGGCCGCACGGCGACGCCGGAAATGGCTGCCGAGGCGCACCGCTTCTTGCGGCAGCAAGCGGCGGCAAGTTTTACTCCCGAACGCGCTGCCGGTTTGAGAATCCTCTACGGCGGCAGCGTCAAACCCGACAACATCAAGGGATTGATGGCTCACGTGGAAATTGACGGAGCGCTGGTCGGCGGCGCAAGTCTCAATGCGGAGGCTTTTGCTTCCATCGTGAACTTCTGAAAGTAAGGGATAAGAAATGCCAAAAGAAGTGAAATGGGCAATTTCGCTGGCTGTGGGATTGGGCCTGCTCGCGCTCGGCTGGAAAGTGTATTTTATGCTGGTGACGTTGCACGTCGTCATCTGCGGACTTTTGATTGTCGTGATCATGCTGCAAAGCGGCGAGGCGGCGGATTTGGCGGGCGCCTTCGGTGGCGCGGGCAGCCAGACGGCGTTTGGCCCGCGCGGAGCGGCCACATTTCTTTCCAAGGCCACAACGTGGTGCGCCATCATGTTCATGCTTACGTCCATGGCGTTGACCATGCATCAAAACACGACGCGGGCGTCAGCCGGCAACTCCGTATTGCAACAATTCTCGAAGACGTCAAAGCAGCCTGCGCCCGCGGTTCCGGCTCCAACGACACCGGCATCAGCGCCGGCCCCGGCCGCTCCTGCTCCGGCCGCGCCTGCGCCTTCGCCTTCGAAATAAGCTAGACCGTTCAGAATCCGGCGGCTGATCATTTGCCGCGCATCAAATTTTTGTTTCACCTCACCCCGTGCGGAAGTGGCGGAACTGGCAGACGCACCATCTTGAGGGGGTGGCGCCGTAAGGCGTGGGGGTTCGAATCCCCCCTTCCGCACCATTTCTCCTCTCTTCGATTTTCCCCCGGACATGCCGGTTTGCAACGAAGAGGAATTTCTCCGCAATTAGCTTGTCTTCTTACTCCCACGTCTGCCGCCGTTTACTAAAACCCTACTTTCCATGCGGGAATTCGTTTACAGGCGAATGGATTGCACCGCGGGCGGCAGAAGCGTACGATGCGAGGGACAGCAGTCCCAATAGGGAAATCAGGATAGTTGTACCCATTCTCAAGGAGCAAAGACCCAAGTCCGCTGAACCGTTAACTCACGAGGTATTAGCGCGAATTGTAGCAAGCTGCCGCGGCGTATCGTGACAAAATGCTCGACCGCATTAGGTCGGAGAACATGTCGCGGATGCCGGTGCTGATGGTTGCCGGCAAGAACGGCGTGCTCGCCTGGATCGAGGCGGATGCTACGGCACAACTGAAGGGTGAGATGGCGCTCTTCGACATCATCGTCGTGAAAAACACGAGAGCGCTGTTTTTCGTCCTGAATAACGCCGGCCATTTCATGGAGCGCGAATATACCAATGAGTTTATTACAGTTCTGGTTAACTAGATCGACTATTGGAATAATAATCCGCTGCAGCCTCAGGCGGGGATTTTCAATTGCTCTAACTTTGTTCCAAAAAGGGCGCCCGCCGTGGTCTGAATCTCCAGCCGCCTGTGCAGCTGTTCGTCGCGGACACCGGCATAGCGTACGGACACTTAGTCATCAGCATTGGGAGGTAAGGGGGCAGCGACGCAAATTCTCATTGAAAGTTAAAGCCCACATTCTGAGAGTTTCGTATCTCATAGCTTAGCTATCACAGCCTCGCAATTTGCTGCGCGGCTTGCTCTGGTGGCAAAATGGTTGTACCGAAGCGGGGAAAGCATAAGAGGCGCAAGCCAAGACCCAAATCGAGGAATCCGGTTTCATGCGGTTCAAATGCTCTTATGTGTGCGCATTTAGGGTTATTGTCGAATTTGAACCGCTTCGTATCGGAAAAAGCTGCGGTTTGCGCAGCCCGGATATTGTCTATTATGAAACAAAGAAGCGGGCCCATTTTGACAATGTCGCGTTACGTCGTGCTACGATATACGTTATGTCGGGGATAGAATCTGCAGGCTCTAGAGGCTTGTAAGTGCACCTTACAACTCCAGTGACGGTGGGAATTCTCTATTGTGGCGAAATGGGATCGGCATTTGGAAAATTGTTGAGCAAGGGCGGTATGCGGGTGGTCACGACTTGTCAGGGCCGCAGCCACGCCACTGAAGAACGGGCCCGATCGTCTGGGATCGAAATACTCCCGAGACTGGAAGATGTAGTCGCGCAAAGCCAGATCGTTTTTTCGCTCGTGTTACCCTCAGCGGCTGTCGATGTGGCACGGCAATACATCAGTTGCCATGAGATGCGCGCACCAGGCGGTGTCTTCGTGGAAGCGAACTCAATCGGCCTGGAAGCACTGGAGCAGATCGACCACATGATGGCCGAGCAGAACATCCCGTTGGTGGACGCGGCGTTTAACGGCGGGGCCCAGCGTTTAGAAGATCTCGGCTTGTTACATATCAGTGGCCCTAAGGCCGGAAGTATCGAGGCGATTTGCCGAGGTCTCGTGCGAGTGAATTGCCTGGGGGCGCAAATTGGATCGGCCAGCCGTCTGAAACTGCTGATGTCAGGGATTGCCAAGGGCCTGGTCGCACTCTTCCTGGAGGTCGGTGCGCTGGCCGAGCAAGCTGACATGTTGGATTCTTTCTTCGAAAGCTGTCATGAATTTTATCCTGCTTTGATGACGATTATTGATCGCGTCTTGGTAACATATCCCCGCCATGCCGCTCGCCGTGCCGGTGAGATAAAGGACATCGAACATATGGGTCGAGCTTTGCATTTGCGACTCGGCATGACTCACGAAGGCGGCGAACTGTTACAACTCATGGCCAGCATTCCGTGGGATCAGGTGGAATTGGGATCTCCACCCGACATCCGCAAGATCGTTCAATCTCTGGCGAAAGCCTGTCTGCTCGAGAGCCGATCACGCACATTTTCGGAGGTTTGAAGTGCAAGCGCTAAAGCCAAAATCTTCAGATTTGTATCCAGGCCCCGGTTTTCGCATCCGCATGGATTTTCCCAGATTAGATGCGGCGTTGATGAAGCGTTTCCAAGCCTACGAAGTTCCGGAGATCTCGGATGCTTTGAACCGGCTGTACGCTCTCGATGCGGCCATTGAATGCCAAACCAATAGGCGCCATCGGCTGTGTGGGCCGGTGTGCACCGTTCACGTATTTCCGGGCGACAATCTCATGATTCACAAGGCGCTGGATGTTGCCAAGCCAAACGATATAGTTGTTGTGGATGCGCATGGTGTTCGCGGGATGAATGCCGTGATCGGGGACATCATCTGCACAAAAGCCAAACACCGCGGGATCGCGGGGTTTGTCGTGGATGGGTTGGTGCGAGACATGCCCGGAATCGAGCATCTGGATTTTCCGGTCTTCGCGCGCGGGACTACGCCTGTCGGACCGTTGCATCGGGGCCCGGGCGAGATTAATTACGCGATTTCGTGTGGTGGCATTGTGGTTAGCCCTGGGGACGTGATTGTTGCCGACGTTTCCGGGATCGTCCTGATACCGCAAGAATGCGCCGAAGATATCTTGCGGCGGCTGGACGCCCAGAAGGCTCATCAGGAAACGTACTTGGCGGCTGTCCGCAGGGGTGAGTTCTCGAACGCGTGGGTTGATGAACTGTTAAAACAGCAAGAATGCCCGGTTTATGAAGGTGAAGTCGAAACGAAGTAAGCCTTCGACCCTTCGAACGATCCTCTGTGAATCAAGGGCAGTGGTCCACCCATGACCAGGGTGGCGCCTTCGAGGTGACGCCTTAGAATTTGGTGGAGGGAGTTTCGCTTGCCTCATATCTCGAGGTTGTTGCAGCTTTGTGGCTTTGCCTTGCGCGCGAAATCGATGCTCGGCAGTGCTGGCAGTCAATTGTTCCAAGCGAGAAGCCACCGCTCGCAATTTTACGAAGACGTGTGGCGCGAGGCAGCAGGCGAGTTAGGCGCGACGTTTGAGGTGTTGGATAAAGAACTTTTCAAAATCAGCCGCGACGGTGTCAGCACCAGTGTACACAATAACTTCACTACGCTCGATGACCCCGTCACATTGTATCTCTCTCTCGACAAACCGCTTGTCCACGCGATCCTTCGCTCGAACTGCCTGCCAACGCCGAGCCATACTGAGTTTTCGTTGACCAACCTGAACAAGGCATACGAATTTTTGGCTCAACATCGGCTGTGCGTTGTGAAACCCTCAGACGGCACCAGCGGAGGAAATGGCGTCACAACGGGTATAGAAACGCGCGGCCAACTTCTCAGGGGCGCGGTCAACGCTGCCGGTTACAGCGCAAGAACACTCATAGAAGAACAGGTGAAAGGAGATACGATTCGTTTGCTGTATCTCGATGGGCAACTGTTGGATGCCGTGAAGCGATGTCCTCCTACAGTTCTTGGAGACGGCAAGTCAAGCATTTCTCAATTAGTCCAGGGTCTCAATCAGCGACGGCTCGATGCAGGCTACGAGCTTGCCCAGGTAACTCTCTACTATGATACGGACATGAAACGGACACTGGCGCGGCAGAATTTCTCATGGCGGTCTGTGCCAGCGGATGGCCAGCGAGTCGTGCTTAAGGGCGTAATCAACGATAACATGGCGGAAGAAAACGAATCGGTTGCGGATCAGGTATGCGAGTCCATAATCGCGGCTGGCAGCCGGGCGGCGGAGCTGATCGGAGTCAGACTTGCGGGCATCGACGTAATTACGCCGGACATTCGTCAGGGACTTGAGCAAGCCGGTGGTAAAATACTTGAGGTCAACACAACACCCGGCTTCCATTATCACTACTTCAAGCAGGGTAGACCCTGTCGTGTGGCGGTGCCCATTCTAAAGAGTTGTTTAGAGCACGCTCGTGGATGCTGCTAGTCTGAAAGCCAAAATGGCCGAACCTGGTACCTGCCCGCCGATTCCGCCGGTAATCATCTTTGGTGGATATTTTGTTACATTGGCGGTGGGGTTGAGCCTGGCGGCTCGATCCATTCCGGTCTATGTCCTCAATGAGCGGTGGGAAGACGCGCGATTTAGCCGCTACGTTCGAGCGATTCGTTTGCCCGCGGACGCACCGTATCCCCAGTCGGCCTTGGGTTTTCTAACGGGAAACGATTCCGACAATTTGAAGGGAAGCGTGTTGCTGGCAGGAGGCGATGACGAACTCGAAATCATGGCCCTGAACCGCGAAACGCTCAAGGAAAGATTCCGGCTCGACCTGTCAAATCCCGTCGCCCAGCTGAAGATGCTGGACAAGCTGGCAACTTACAATGCGGCGAAAGAAGCGGGAGTGGCGACGCCCCTGTTTTGGCAAGTTCGGTCGGAGGAAGACATACATCGCCTGCGCGGTGAGCTTGTCTATCCGCTGATCGTCAAGCCAAAGCTGTCGCACGTCTTTCAGAAAAAGTTCAAAGTGAAATTTTTCGTGGCCGACAATTTTGACCGGCTTCTCGAAGCTTATCGCGTGGCTGAAAGCGCAGAGGTCGAAACTCTACTCGTGGAGAAGATTCCCGGCCCGGACAGCAAGTGCTGCAGTTATTACACGTATCTGGACGAAGAAGGAAACGCGCTGTTCGATTTCACGAAACGCATTATCCGCCGTTATCCGATCAACATGGGTATGGCGTCTTACCACATCACGGACCGAGTCGACCAGGTGCGCGAACTATCGCTCAAGCTGTTTCGGCAAGTCGGACTTCAAGGGCTTGCCAACGCCGAGTTCAAATACGACGATCGCGATGGCCAGTTAAAATTGATCGAGTGTAACGCGCGATTCACTGCGGGTAACAGTCTCGTCGCCAAGGCCGGGTTTGACCTGGGAAATTTTGTTTACAACCGCATCGTGGGTATTTCACAGCCGCCGCTAACCGATTTCAAAACAGGTATGCGGCTGTGGGACCCGTTAAGGGACTGGCGTGCGTTCTTAGAGCTGAGGAAACGCGGAGAGCTCACGTTCATGCAGTGGGTTGCCAGTGTTATGCACCCATCCACCATCTCCTATTTTTCCTTGCGAGATCCCCTGCCAAGCATTTTCCGGTTGTGCAAGACAGCCAAAATAATTCTTCGTTCGTAGAATTCGTGGATAAGCCACAACCCTAACCGCAAGGAATGAGGACGCAATATTTCTCAACCCGCGGCGCACACATTTCTTGAAAACTCTTCGTGCAACACTCAAATGTCAACTGAGCGCCGGGCTAAGCCGGGTCTGTGGAGATTCCGGGAAAGTTGTGCGACGGAGCATTGCTTCAGTTGATGGCGAAGCAATAGAACAAGCCCGCCCCGCCCGTGCTCACCAGATTATCCTGGCTGCAACCCCGGCTTGGGTGAGCCGAGTTCCACGAAGTATTGCCGGCGCCATTGCGGTCGGAATGGCCCAGTTGTGCGGTGCCTGCGCCCTCGCTCGTCCAGTTGTTGCAGGTGTGGTCGGCGCCGTCCGTATAAGCCCTTCCATCGGTCTGCGAGCCGGTAAGCATGTCGTGCGTGGTGGGATTGTCGCCTCGGCCGTTGACGATGTTGCCTTTCTCAGTCAGCGCCGAAAGTTTTACAAGATTGTTACCAAGACGCGCCTGTTCGGCGGTGTCTCCGTGCAGATCGGCCAGGCCGTTGGCTATCTTTTCGCCCTTGGCGTTGTACCAGGGACCATTGCCGATGCGATCACGGGCATTCACAGCAGGTTGGCCGTTGGCAGCGCTGGTGCTGAGGTAGGCGTGCCAGGTTTTGTTCCCTCCGCCGGCCGCTGCAGCGAGCGTCTGGCAAATCCGGTCGGCTCCGGCCAGGCCGCCCAGATTGGCTCCCTTGCCGGAACCCGCGCTGGTGATAAAAAAGCTCATGGGCTGAGGGGGCGCTTGCTGCTGCGCCCGCGTAATGTAGGAGCCTATGATTGACAGCGCGATTGCGGCAATGACGGGCTGAATCCTTTTCATGTGTGCCTCCTCCAAACATGTCTTTTCTTGCGGATAATGGACCTACTCGTAGAACTGCGGCGATTTTCTCAGTTTTGCGTTGCCCTCGAAATCGTGCTGGATCCAAAGCTGCGCGCCCGTTTTTTTCAGGAAAGCGTCGACGGCCATCCGGCTTGCGCGAGTCTGCTCCTGGCTGAACTCGAACGTCGGGACGCGATCCAGGGTTTTCTCCGCCGGATAGTGATAAAGATCGCCGGACAGCACGACGCCGCCGGTCTTGGCCAGCTTCACGTACAAAACCTGGTGGCCCTGCGTGTGCCCGGGAGCGGATTTGATAATCACGCTGCCGTCGCCGAACACGTCGTATTCATCTTCCTTGATGATGATCGTCTTGCTTTTCTGTAAGGCAGAAAACGTCGAAGGTTGCAGCGAGCCGGAAAACTTTCCACCGAACATGGCGTCTCGCTCGACTTGCCGCACAAGCCACGTGGCGCTAGCGAACTCGTTCGCGTTGGCCGTGTGATCATAATGGTAGTGCGATAGCGCAAGGTAGTTGATGTCAGATGGGGAGTAGCCGATTTCCGCGAGCTGCCCACGAAGGGTTTTGTCCACATCCGCATCTCGCGCCTGCCCGTCCGGAAGCTTGACATGCTGCGTGGTCATGCGGCCAGTCGGCGTCCAGGAATCGTCCGGTATAGCTCCGGTGTCCCAAATCAAATTTCCTTTGGGATGCGCGATCAGAAAACAGCCCATGGACATGTCCGTGGTCTTGACATCTTCCTTTTTCAAATTGAAGCGGCCCATGTCCGCATTGTGGAGAACGCCGCAATCAAATATGTAAAGTCTAACCGAGCGCGGGGGTTGCGCTTTGTGCTGGGCAGACGGAGCGTTCTGCCCGGCGACCTTAGTTT
Organism: uncultured Acidobacteriota bacterium; assembly: GCA_963813185.1. GTDB lineage: Bacteria > Acidobacteriota > Terriglobia > Acidiferrales > UBA7541 > Palsa-360. The sequence continues at coordinate 161,116 of CAWEYA010000008.1, read as the reverse complement.
GAGCAGCCAATAGCAGCACCGCCGCGGCGGCAGCCAAGAACATTCGAATCACATTGCGTTTCATAATCGCGGAACCTCGCTCTCTTGCCGGCAGATTGGCGTTCTGGTCTGCGAATTGTGCGGCATTGTATACCGGCTGGCTGCCAATTGGCAGTTCTCAACGGAAAAAACGGCTGCCGGTTGCGTCTGCGCCCCGGGGGGACGACCTGCCCGCAAAATTCCGCATCAGAACGGATCGTACTCGCGCAACGCGGGAATTACTTTCTCTCCAAACAGGCGTATCGAGCGCATCAGGTCGGGCTCCGGCAAATCGGAAAAATTAAATTCGCCCATAAAAGTATTGAACATGCCGGACTGAGCGGCCGCGCGAAGCTTCTTGGCAACGGTTTCAGGCGAACCGATAAATACGAGATCGTGCTTCATGAGGAAATCCGGATCGAACAGATTGGACATCAACACGGCTGCGCCATCCTCGCCCCGTCCTATGAATTTCTTGGCGTGCGCGCGGACACGATCCTCGAATGTTTCTCCAGGCTTCGGTGCCGCCAAAAAACCTTCATAGGCGCGGCTCGCCCGCTGAAGCCCAATCTCCAGAGCCTTCTCGTCGGTTTCATCCACATAAACAATGGTGCAATAAGCGATTCTGGGTTGGTGCGGCCAGCCGGCTTTCTCCCAGTCTTCCAGAAACCTGCGGTAACGTGGCGCGGCGTCCGATCGGGGATAAACCAGAAAATAGCCGGGATGTATGCCGTTTTTCGCGCAGAATTCGAGTGTCTGCGGATCACGGCTCATCATCCAGATCGGCGGATGCGGGCTCTGAAGCGGCTGCACGGAAAGGATCGCCTCATCGGTATGGTGATTGTCGCCATGAAATGAGAAGGGCTGCTTCTCGCCGTAGGCGGCGCGAAGGTAATCCACAAATTCGAGCGTGGGGGACTTGCGAAACTCATAATCGAGGCCAAACGGACGAAAATAATCCGCAGCGATTCCGGGAACGAGCCCCAGTTCCATGCGGCCACCAAGCATTTGATCGACAATCGCGATCTCTTCCGCCAATCGCAACGGATGGTAGAGAGGGACGACGTAACCCATCGGCCCAATGCGCATGCGGCGCGTCCGGGCGCCCGCTCCCACAGCGTAGAGGCTTGGAGAAGACATCCAGCTCTCGTCGGGGCGGAAGTGATGCTCCACGCAAAAACCGTAGTCGAAGCCGAGTTCGTCGCATAACTGAAGCTCGCGCCACAGCTGTTCGTAACGCTGGTGCGGCGTCATTCCCGGCTTGCGCCAAACATGGGAAAAATGGGCGAACTTCATGCGCGATTTCCTCTGCCTTTATCGAGAAGCCGCCGCTCGCCCTCATGGCTCGCGCGGGGCGTACCGGGAATCTAGCTGAGGCCATCAGAGCCTGCAGGAGTATTAATCGTACAGCTAGTTACACTATTGTTTACTAGAGTGAATTCCTCCCGCAGAATCGCATAGAGTTTCTGTTTTGGACCCTGGTCTTTCGAAAACGGAGCCTGCTCGATCAATCCTTCAAACTTCATCCCCGCTTTCTGCATCACCCGTTCGGAACTCAAATTGTCCGGCTCGCATCGGGCCTGGATTCGAGTCAGCCCGATGTCCCCAAATCCGAATTGCAAGAGAGCCTTCAATGCTTCGGGAGCCAGCCCCTTTCCACGATGGCGGGGAGCGATGTAGTAATTGACCTCTCCGCATAGCTCTTCGAAAATGATGTGAGGGAAAGCACAATTGCCGACAATCGTCCCCGTTTCCTTCAGCAATATCCCCCATGGACCGAAGCCCCAAATCCGGTACTCCTGAAAGCAATAAGCAAGAAATTCTTTCCCTTGGATTTCAGCGCTCTGCGTACCGGGGAGATCTTCCCAGGCGACGATATCTCTGAGGTCATCTTGTTCCAGCTTGCGCAGCACCAGGCGCTCGGTCTTAAGGACGTCCATCTTCAATTTTCGACGTACCGGGTCGGTGGAAATAATGCGGCGAATGCGGTTCCGCAAAGCCTTCATAACCGGCCAGCGCAAAAAAAGACCCATGGAAGCTTTTAGAGCCCTTCGTCAGTTTCCGATAATCGTGAACCGGTAGATATCGTACCCCTTCGCCTGGTCGTTTCAAAGCTAGCGCACAGGAGTCGCGAAATTCGCCTGGAGGAGTCTCCGGGTGTAAACTCCTCCGGGCCGGTAGGCAGGACGGAGGGAATTGCTTGTCGAGAACGTCAACGATGAAATCCATGTTCCTGCTGGGCGCGATTCTGCTCGTGGCGCCGTGCCACGGTGGATCTTCTCCTAGTCCCGGACCCGGGCAACTTTACGACTTCCACTACGAAAATGTTCTGGGCACATCCCTGGAAATAAAAGTCGAGGCCTCGACCGCGGCGCAATCGGAAAAGGCCGAAAAGGCGGTGTTAGCGGAGATTGACGGAGAGTCGCACCTGCTTAGTTCCTGGGATCCGGACAGCGAATTCAGCCATTGGTTTCGCACCATGGGCCAGCCCGTCAGAATATCTCCCGAATTATTTGAAGTTCTGAGTTTGTTCGATCAATGGCGCGGCCTGACGCATGGAGCCCTCGACGCTTCCGCCGAAACAATCACACGAGTTTGGAAGCGCGCTGCCGCGGAGAAACGCCTTCCGTCGCGCCTCGAATTGGAAGCCGCCGTGGCCAGCGTACGCAGAGTCCATTGGCAACTCGACTCTGTCCATCGTACGGCGATCCATACCAGCGACGCACCCCTTGCGCTGAACTCGTTCGTGAAGAGCTACATCGCCGGGCGCGCCGCTGAAACGGCGCTCAGTGCATCCGGCGCGCAGGGATTGGTGGTGAACATCGGCGGGGACCTCGTGGTGCGGGGCGACTGGAGAGAGACCGTGGACGTATCCGATCCGAAATCGGATGCGGAAAACGGCGTTCCCATCGCGCGCCTCGTCGTCCACGACCGCGCCGTGGCGACCAGCGGAGATTACCGGCGCGGCGTGGAAATTGCAGGCCGCCACTTTTCGCACATTGTTGATCCCCGCAACGGCATGCCCGCGGACGAAATTATCAGCTCCACCGTCATTGCGCCGTCTCCGGCACAAGCGGGCGCGCTGGCCACCGCGCTTTCCATTCTCACACCTGAGGAAAGCTCTCGTTTAATTGCTTCGATGCCGGGCGTGGAATATCTCCTGGTCAAGGAAAATGGTGAGCGAATCGTGAGCGCCGGGTGGAGTTCATTTGAAGCGAAGCCTGCATCGCGCGCAGCGGCGTTGCGTCCCGTGGCGGCGTACAAGAAGGTTGCTGCGCAGTCCAGCAGTTCAACGTGGGACCAGAGATATGAACTGGCCGTCACCATCGAACTGAGTCTTATCGAAGGGTACCGCGTCCACCGCCCCTATGTTGCGGTGTGGATCGAGAATGAGGAACACGCTCCGGTACGTACGGTCGCTCTTTGGTTTGGGAAATACAAATACCTTCGTGAATTGCGGGCCTGGAGCCGCGAAGAAAGCGCGCGATCCGTGAGTGAAGATACGCACGTCATGAATTCGGTTTCCAGCGCCACTCGCCCTCCCGGCAAATATACGTTCAGATGGGACGGCAGAGACGATTTCGGTAAACTTGTGAATGCCGGTAAGTACACCGTGATGATCGAAGCGGTAAGAGAGCACGGCTCATATCAATTGATGCATCAGGAGATCGATTTCAACGGCTCGCCCAAACAGTTCCAGCTTCCGGGCGATGTAGAGATTGCGTCGGCTACCCTTGATTACCACAAAATTGCCCGATAGCCCCGGCGAGGATCCGGCCGATCCTTCGCGCACGCCATTACATGCCCCGCGATATTTGCATTGGAAACGGCGTTTCGCGCATCTCGCGCGCTGGTTGCATACCTATCTGTCGATGCTTAGCTTCACACTTCTTCTTTTTTTCGCGGTGACCGGCCTCACCTTGAATCACGCCGAGTGGTTCGATAGCCGGCAACGGCCGGTCAGTTACCACGGCACCCTGAACAAGGCCTGGGTGAATATTTCCGATCCTGGCGCCGTCGCCAAAGATGAACTTGTAAATTATTTTCACCGCACCTACGGAACCAGGGGAGCCCTATCCGATTTCCACGTGGACGGAGAACAATGCGAAGTTTTGTTTAAAGGCCCCGGATACGAAGCGGACGCGACCATCGATCGCGAGACTGGAAAGTTTGACCTGTCGGTCAGCCCATTCAATCTGGTTGCTGTTCTGAACGACTTGCACAAAGGCCGTGACACAGGGAAAAAGTGGTCCGCTGTCATTGATTTTTCGGGCGCGCTGATGACGCTGGTAGAATTAACCGGACTTACGCTGATTTTCTTCCTGCATAAGCGCCGTTTTTCTGGACTTGTGTTGCTTGCCGCGGGTGCGCTGCTGTGCTTCCTCTTCTATTCCTTCTGGATATCTTGATCAAAGAAAAATGCGGAGCCCGATAGCACAGGCTTCAGCCTGCGGGTCCTGTTTGGAGCAATGACGACGATACTTCGAGCAAAACCCGCAGGCTGAAGCCCGCGCCACTCAATCGAAATCGCTGCGCTGCAATCGGTGTAACCGAATGTGTTCATCGAAAGCAAGTTCTTTGCTCCCCGGATTCAAGATAGGTTACTGTACGCGCATGGCCCGCCCGGAAGACGAAATTGAAGCGCTGAGAACGCAAGTTGCGTCTTTGACTGCACGCGTTTACGCCCTGGAGCGAGGAATAGTCGCCGCTTCCCCGGCGCAACCGCAAGCCATCCCTGCGCAACAAGCGCAACCGCCGGCTCCGCCTCTCAGCGGAACGATGTTGCAATCTCCTGCTGCGCCGATAGTCTCTCAGCCGCTCCCGCCCGCCACGACGGCACTCTCGCAGAGGCCGCAGCCGCCCCGGCAACCCGGCAATGTGTCCGCTTCAAGAGCAAAACGCGAAGACAACGATCTGGAAAAAAAGATCGGACAGTATTGGCTCAACCGAATCGGCATTGTCGCGATGCTGATCGGAGTTTCCTATTTTCTGAAATTTGCCTTCGACAATAACTGGGTCGGTCCAGGCGGGCGAATTACGATCGGCTTGCTGGCGGGCATCGGGATCATAGTGTGGAGCGAGAGCTTCCGCAAACGCAATTACGCTACCTTTTCCTATTCACTAAAAGCAGTTGGCATCGGCACGCTTTATTTGTCGCTGTGGGGAGCCTTTCAAATTTATCACCTGATTCCCGCGGGGGCAGCTTTTGTGGCCATGGCCACCGTGACCGTGGCGACCATCGCTCTCGCCTTGAGCCAGGATGCGGAATTGCTGGCGAGCTTTGCGCTGGTGGGCGGCTTCTCCTCTCCTGTGCTGCTCTCTACGGGACAGAATCACGAGGCGGTCCTCTTCTCCTACGTCGCGTTGCTGGACCTTGCGATTCTAACCATGGCCATCTTCAAACCGTGGCGGCGCCTGCTCTGGGGAAGCTTTGCGGGCACCATCTTTCTCTACCTTGGCTGGTATTCGGAATATTATTCCGTCGACCAGCGTGCGCTTACGGTGGCGTTCGCCGCATTGTTTGCGGCCATTTTTGCGGTGATTCCACTCGCGGCCGGCGACGCGCGGCCGACGCAATCTTCCGGCCGCTCCACCACGTTGACGTTCCTCCCCTTGTTCAACGCGGCGGCGTTTTTCCTGGCGCTTTACGCCATGTTTGAACAGGAGAAAACCACGCTCACCTGGTTTGCGCTGGCGCTTGCGGCTGTTTATCTGGGCATCGGCAGCGCCGTCAAAAATCGTTTGAACCTCGAGGATGCCAATTTCATCAATCTCTTGCACGTGGCCATTGCTGTCGCGTTCATCACCATCGCTATTCCCCTGAAGCTGGACGCGCAATGGATCACGATTGGATGGCTGGTTGAATCGGGCGTGTTGTTGTGGCTGAGCGTCACGGCGCGAGCTGACTTTCTGCGCTACTTCGCCAGCTTTGCGCTGGCGCTGGGAATTGTCAGGCTGCTCTTCTTTGACCAGATTCGCGCGGAAATGCTGTTGTTCAACATGCGGTTTGCGACGTATGCGGTTGCCATCGCGATCCTCGGTGGAATTGCGGTGTTGGGAAAACACCACGCCTCGCAAGCGGAGATGAGTTTCCTGGACGCAGCCGTGGTCGGCGCAAATTTGCTGGCTCTTATCGCGCTGACATTGGAAGCCTCGGATTACTTCGACCGCCAAATGCAGTCGGGCGCAAGATTGGCATCATTCTATCGCGAGGCGACCCTGGCCCGCGATTTCAGTTATTCCGCGATCTGGTTGGTGTACGGCGCGGGCTTGATGACCATCGGCTTTCGCAGGCGCTCGTCGTTTGTGCGCTGGCAATCCCTGATCCTGATCGCGTTCACGATCTGCAAAGTGTTTCTGTACGACGTTTCCCAACTCGGAGGCAGTTACCGGATTGTGAGCTTCATCGCTCTCGGCGCGGTGCTGCTCGGCATTTCGTTTATTTACCAACGCGACTGGCTCAGGCTTTCTGCGCATTCGCCGCAGGAAACGGATCAGGGCGCGAAATGACGCGGACAACTTGGGCGTTACTGGCTGTTCTCCTGGCGACAAGTCCCGCGATCTCTTATTTCAAGTACCAGCGGCAAATCGGGGCGGCAAGTGTGAGAGGCCAGCACTACTCCGTGGTGGACGAGACTGTATGGCAACATGCCCTTCCCAATCTGGATGACTTGCGCCTTTATGCGGCCGGCCAGGAAATCCCCTACGCCAGGAGAACGATGTGGGGCAGCTTGAAGACCGAGCAAAAAACGGTCCGCTTGCTGCAGCCGGGCGCTGTCGGCGCAAAAACGCAGTGCCTCCTGGATATGGCGGGTGTGTCCGAGTATGACCGCATTACCTTGGCCGTCGGGACAAAAAACTACGTCGCACATGCGCGGGTGGAAGGCCAGGACGATTCCCACGGCAAGCAGTGGGCTAACCTGGGGACGACCACACTTTTCGATCTTTCAGTGGAAAAGCTGGGGCGCAACAGCACGCTCCAGATTCCTGTGAGCACTTACAAGTACTTGCGGGTCACCATCGATGGTCTTGTGAAACCTTCAGACATCCGTGGCGCGTCGGCTGGAATCGAACGCGCGCAAGAAGCGGTGTGGCGCGACCTCGGCAGCGAACCGAAGCAGACCCAGGAGGGCAAAAATACGATTTTGACGTTCGCCGTTCCGGAAAACGTTCCAGTCGAGCGCGTGACGCTTGCCATCGATCCGGCGCAGAGCAATTTCCAGCGTGAGATGGAGATGCAAGCCGGCAAAGATTCAACGGCCGGGTCCGGCGAAATCAGCCGCATTCACATGCAGCGCAACGGACAAATAATTGATGTCGAGCAGACTTGGCTCACGCTGCGCACAACGGGCCGGGGAGAGTTGCGCGCCGTCATCCACAATGGCGACGACGCGCCGCTCAGGATCACGCGCGCCCGGCTGCAGCAATACGAGCGCCGAATCTATTTTGATTCCGATGCGGGCGCCTCGCTGGGGCTTTATTACGGCGACGATAAACTCAACGCGCCGGTGTACGATTACGCGAAGCTATTCCAGGCTGACGCGAGCGCGGCGCAATTGCAGTTGGGCGCCGAAGAAGCAAACACCGGGTATACCGGGCGTCCCGACGACCGCCCGTGGTCCGAACGCCATCCGGCGGTTCTGTGGGCGGCGATTCTCGCGGCGGTGGCGATTCTTGGCGGGCTCGCGGTTCGGTCAATCAAGGGCGCGGCATCATAAAAACGCAAGCGCATTTCTTCCTCTAAGAATAAAAATTCATTTCCTGGAATCGAATGTACAGCACGTTGTGCTGGCAAATTCGTTGTGTCAGGGACCGGGGAAGCGTACGATGCGCTGTCCAGAAATATAAATCGGAAAATCCTGTTTCTTGAGTGAACCTGAAGGAGGATTCACCAAATGCGGAATCGGCCATCGGTGGAGATACTATCGCTCGTGGCGGCCTTTACCTTCTCCGCCGCTCTGCTCGCTCAGAGCAATGGCCAGACGCCGGCCCGACCTGCGGCGGCGAAGGCGGAAAATGCGGCCGCGAACCACGACATTTCCGGAGTCTGGGATGCGCTGCGTAACAATTATGATTTCGCATCGTTCAGCAAGGGCGACCCGCCGATGACCCCTTGGGGACAGGCGCAATTCAACGCGGCGAAACCCTCGCAGGGACCGCGAGGCGTCAAGCTCAACGAAACGACGGACAGGGTATACCAGTGCTTCCCGCCGGGCATGCCGTACATTTACATGCAAATCTTCCCCATGCAAATCATGCAGACACCCAAGGAAGTGATCGAGCTGTTCGAGTATGACCACACCGTGCGCTACATCTTTACTGACGGGCGCAAACATCCTGCTGACCTGACTCCCACATACAACGGCCACTCCATCGGCCACTGGGAAGGAGACACGCTCGTCGTCGATACGATTGGCCTAAACGGAAAGATTTGGCTGGATCGTCTGGGTCACCCGGAAAGCGATCAGATGCACATCGTCGAGCGCATTCATCGAGTGGACGATAAGACGCTGCAGGTCGACTTCACATTTGACGATCCCAAAAGTTACCCGAAGCCCTGGACGGCACAGTTGCGTTACCAGTTGCGCCCCGCTTGGGACATCCTCGAACTTGTCTGCGAGGATAATCATGCCTTTGAGAGTTTCGAGCATTAGACGGGCGAGTAACCGGGGTGTGATTTGAATACTTTGCATTTCGACCGCCTTCAGAGCCTGCAAGGGAATTGTCAAATCCTTGCAGGGCACGGCTTCAGCCTTGTCGCGGACTATGCAAAACCTAAGCGGCTCCAGCCGCCGGCCGCATCGAAATCGACCTGGCACAAATTCTCTTCAGTGAGTCCCTGCCGCGAATTTTGATGCGCTGAGGCGCGAGGGTTGCAGGAGTTTGCGTGGATTCTGAGGGTGCGAACAGGATTTGGTACAGCCCCAGTCGAGTTCCTTATCCTCACATTCGTTACTTGATGCCGGCGGCCCCTTTCTGCTACAGCTCTTTGCTTCAATTCACCACGAAGTTGATTGGCACTGGGGCTCGCGCCCGCTCCGGAGGTTTTAACACCACCTGCCATATTTTTGGCTGGTTATATAGAGGCCGCCCAATTTTTGCGCGGGCAGTCGTTTGCCTCATCCAAAATCAAGACGAATCGCTCCCATCGCCTGAGACGGAGTGACGCCGCCGGCCCGGCTGTGGCAAGATCGCAAGGTTTGCTACTCAGGGGAGGGAAGAGGATGAACCTCAAGAACGCAATCGCATTGATCACAGGAGGAAGTAGCGGCATTGGACGAGCCGTTGCCCAATCACTTGCCGCAAGCGGGGCCCGCGTCGCCATCACCGGACGCGACCAGTGCCGGCTCGCGGAAACGGCGCGAGAATTGGGCGTGCATCCAATTCAGGCCGACGTGGCGGTGGAGGCGGATGTCGAGCGCACGTACCGTGAAGTGCTCGATAAATTCGGCGATCTGGACATTCTGGTGAACAATGCCGGCAGCGGCGTTTTCAAAAACCTCGTGGATTTCGACCGTAAAGAATTCGAGGCCGTGTTTGCGACAAACGTTACGGGAGCGATGCTGATGGCCCGCGAAGCCGCCAAACATTTCGTAAAGCGGCAGCGCGGAAACATCGTGAATGTCGCCTCCACCGCCGCTCTGCGCGGCGCTCCGAAAGGAACGGCGTATTACGGCAGCAAGTTCGCCCTCCGCGGCATGACCGAATGTTGGCGAGCCGAGCTGCGCCAGCACAACGTGCGGGTTTTTCTGGTCAACCCAAGCGAAGTCTTGACAAATTTCTACCCGACGGCCGGGTTGCCCCAAAAAGAGAATGCGACCAAACTGCGCGCGGAAGACATCGCCTATGTAGTGAAATCAATGTTGGAGATGGACGATCGCGGCTTCGCGCCGGAGGTTTCCATTTTTGCGACGAATCCAAAAGACTAGCAGGTGGCGCCGGCGTCCCGCCAGCGTCTTTGCGACGTGTGGAGAATGGAAAAATCGCCGGCGAGACGCTGGCGCCACGAAAACCCCTCACAGCTGCTATTTGATGTTGTTTTCCTTGCCTTCCTTCACGTAGGCGACTGACGTGGCAATATGATTCCTGCTGTGAATGGATTTCTTCTTGGCCAGGTGCGCGAACATCTGGATGCCGAAGCCGCCGTCCAGGTCGTCCGTAATCCTCTTTTTCCAGGGACGCCGTATGATCTGCGTGGTGAGGCGGCGCGTGATGCGCGGCTGCGTCATGATGTGGTCGGCAATCTTCCAGGCGCGATCCAGAAGTTTTTCCCGCGGCACGACTTCATTGACCATTCCGTATTCGAGCGCCTTTTGCGCGTCAATCGCCTGGCCCGTGAGCAAAGCATAGGCTCCGCGCTTCACGCCCAGTAGCTCCAGGAAGCAGCTATGAATGCCGTCTCCGGGAACGGAGCCGATGTCATAGTGGAGATCGAATATGACCGCGTCTTCGCTGCAAATGGTGATGTCGCACATCAGGCAAATTTCGGTGTGAAAACCCGGGCCGTTCAGCACACCGATGGTTGGAATTTCCAGATCGTTTACCAGTGAGCTGACATTGATTCGACCGTCCTTATAGGCGTATTCATAGGCCCAATGCTGCAGGTCCTCTTGTTCCAGTTTGAAGCCTTCGGGATCCGCGTCCATCATAAACTCGTCGCCCGACCCGGTGAAGATCATGACTTCGTTTTCAGGATCGGCGCCGATGGTCTTGAATAGCTGGCCCACGGACCGATGATTTTCAACGCTCAGCTGGATCGGGCCGCCCGCAGTGTGCGCTTGCGCGAGAATGACGCCATCCTTGCGGCGTTCCAGTTTGTAATGCTGCTTGAACCGTTCTTTGTATTCCTCGAATTTGGGCGTGGGGACGAAATCCACGAGTGACATGTCTCATTCTCCTTATCGCACGGAAGCAGCGATGTTTAGAATCTCCGGGTGGTGCCGCCGTCTCGCTTGTCCCGATGTAAGAGGGACCGGCAGTTTCTCCGATCTCCATACGGCGCAAAAACGCCGTCCCCTCTTGCAATGGGTCAAGCGGGGCGCCGGTGTCCCGCGACAGCCTTCCTAAGATTTCGATTTCAGTCCGGCGTTGCGCGCAATTACTTGCGTCATGCTTGACCAGTCCATTTCTCCCTGGCCTTGCGCCAGCGCAGAGAGAAGATGGTCGTGAACAATGTTGGCCAGCGGCATCGGCGCAGCGCACTCGTCGGCCGCCGCCAGCACCAGGCGGACGTCTTTCAACCCCAGCTTCAAAGCAAATCCCGCCGGCTCGAATTGTTCTTGTGCCACGATTCGCCCATAGTTCGCGATGACCTGCGATCCGAATAAAGCGTTCATTATCTCGAGGAACGATTGCGGAGCAACCCCTGCTTTGCGCAAAGTTGCGTAGGCTTCGCCAAGCGCCTCAATCACGCTGCTAATCATGAAATTGCCGCATAATTTAGCGACGTTCGCCTGCCACGGCTCGGTTCCGACCACGAATGTCTGGCGGCCGATGGCGTCAAAAAGCGGGCGGCAGCGTTCCACAAGTTGACTCGGCCCTGCCGCCACCACCACCAGATTTTTGCTTTCCGCTTGTTCCGGACGGCCAAAAACAGGCACGCTGAGATAGCCCTGGTTTCTGTGAACGTGTTCGGCGGTCAATCTGCGAGCGAGCGCTGTGCTGATCGTGCTGTGCGAAACGTGAATGCAATCTTTCTGCATGCCCGAAGCGATGCCATTCTTTCCGAAGACAATCTCTTCGACTGCTTGATCGTCCGCAACCATGGTCATTGCAACTTCCGCATCGCGGCAAGCATCCGCGGGAGAACTTGCCACGCGCGCCCCACCGGCGGCAAGCGCCTCCGCCTTTTCGGGGCTGCGATTGTAGAGCGCCAAGTTGTGCCCGGCGCGGAGCAAATTGCGCGCCATGCCCGTCCCCATTCTACCGAGCCCGATGAAAGCGATTTTCATAGCCGCCAGCATAGCGACTCCACATCCCGGAACCAAGCAGTTTTCGATGTAGGGTAGGCTTCAGCCTGTCCTCTTTTGATGGAACCGCAGAAAAAACCGGCAGGCTGAAGCCCGTCCGACTCGCGCATTCCCCGACTGGCAACGAGTCCATCGACAGTTACACGCCTTCTGAGGATCGATATCTATGTGATTGGGAAATGCGAGCTGGTACGGAGGGAAACCACGCAGCGCGTTGTAAATGCCAGTACGGTCGGCCGGGAAATTTTCAAGCTCGCGATCCGACCATGGCGTCCGAATTCTCGTGAACGGCGATGTTCAGGTAAACGGCGCCTTTGGGCAGCTCAAACCGGAGCAAAACCGTCTCCCTGTCCAGGGTCCCATACGGTCCCACGTCCAGCATGAAAAGTTCAGGCGGATGCACTCTAAATTTGAACCCGCGGTCGTTTAATTGCGTCACGGAGTTGCCGATCACCATGTTGGTCAGCTCACAGATGATCTCGCGAATGGTTTCATCCGTGGGCGGGCCGGCTATCTCGGAAAGATCGGAACCCGCCTGGCCGGCGGCGGCTGCGTCCATGTCGAGAATGATGCGTCCCTCGATATCGCCGCTGAGAATGACTTGTGCCGCGATTCCAGTCCGTTGGTAGCTCCCATCCTCCATCGTCACGTCCGCAATTCGCGGGGAGCAGCGCATGGTTTCGGAGAGAACGGCGTCCAACGAGTTGATGAACGGCTGGATGAGTTCCATGTTCATGATTGTGCCTCTCCCGCAGGGGTTGGCGCCGGCTCGGGATTTTCGCTCAGCACGTAGCGGATAATTTCGTAGAACGCTTCCGGCTTCACAGGTTTCTGCACAAAGTGCCGCGCGCCCTTCTGCAGGGCGGAAAGAATGTTGTCCTGGTAACCTACGGAGGAAACCATGACGATGCAAGCTTCCGGGTGATCGCGGACGATGTGCTCCACCGCCTCGATGCCCTCCATTTTCGGCATGGTGATGTCCATCAACACAATGTCCGGGCGGGTTTCATTGTATTTGCTGATGGCCGCGACTCCGTCGCTGGCTTCACCGGCGATCTCTCCTCCGAAGGCTTCCACCATCTTGCAAATGTTCTTGCGCGCGAAGACGGAGTCGTCGACTACTAGAAAACGAATCTTCGGCTGGTCTTCACCGGTTAGAGGTTTAAACTCCATGATGACTTTCTCCTCTCAAAAACTGTCTCCTCAGCGTTCTCCGCGGAGGGTTTGAAGCTCCGTGGAATGGGCCCGCGGCCCGGAACCTTCTTCCTGACACAGGAATTGTAAAAGACCAGGAAGTCCTTCCAGCGAAACGACGCGGCCGGCATAGCCGGCCTCGATCGCCGCGCGGGGCATACTGTCCACGACGCAGGTATCCAAGCTCTGCGCGATGGTAACGCCGCCTGCCGCCTGCACGGCTTGCATGGCATGGGCGCCATCGTCGCCCATCCCGGTCATGAGGACCGCGGCGCTTTCTTTGCCGAGCTCCTTGGCGACGGAGCGAAACAACACGTCCACCGAAGGCCGGTGGCCGTTCACCGGCGCCTGATCCACGAGCACCACCATTTCTCCCTTCGGAGTCCGCCGAATTTTCATATGGCGGTTGCCGGGACAGACAAAAGCCCGGCCAGGCCCGAGAAGATCACCCGACAAAGCCTCGGTCACATGAATCAGGGAGCAATCGTTCAACCGCCGCGCGAACATCCCGGTGAAACCTTCGGGCATATGTTGAACAATAAGCAAGCAGCCTGTGAAATCCGCCGGGAGCTGCGAGCAAATGTAATGCAGAGCATTCGGTCCTCCGGTCGAGACACCGATGGCGATAACGCGCGAGAGCCGGCTCTTGGTAGCGTGCGGTTTCGTCGTTGACGTGGCCATCGGCGCCGGGTGGAAGGTTTGTTTGGGCGGACCCGAGATCGCCGCCACCTTAATTTTTACTGCGAGTTCCCTGGCGATTTGCTCCAGCCCGCCCTTGGATGCGTCCGTCGGCTTGGCGATAAAATCGAACGCGCCCTGAGTGAGCGCATTCAAGGCGGAATACGCGCCCTTGGAGGTGTGACTGCTGACCACGATGACGGGAATGGAATATTGCCGGACGATCTCGCGAAGCATATCGAGGCCGTCCATCCTGGGCATTTCCAAATCAAGAGTCACGACATCGGGCTTCAATTCCTTGATTTTTTTGAGCCCCAGCAAACCATCCATCGCGGTTCCCACCACCTCGATAGATCGATCGCCTTGCAATAATTGTGGAATCAATTTCCGCATCAGCGCGGAATCGTCCACGACCAACACTCGAACTAAGCTCTTCATGCCTGCACCTCGTGGACTCGCTTTTGGGCTAAGTGCGAGACCACTGCCGGTACGTTCAATATCAACACCACTGTTCCGTCACCGAGGATGGAGGCGCCGCTTACAAGTTCGGATGCCACCAGGCGGTCTTCAAACGCCTTGATGACGAGTTCTTCCTCGCCCACCAAGCCATCGACGATCAATCCGAACCGGTGATTGCCTGCGGCGATCGTCACTACGAAGTGCCGCGTCTTCTGCGAAGTGGATGTGAATGCGATGAGCTGGTCCAGCCGCACGACGCTCAGGACCTGGTCCCGCAATCGAATTACTTCGTGGCCGTCGATCTTGTGAATCTCGCTGTCGGTCGTTCGAGCGATCTCAATCACGGCGTCCAGCGGCACCGCGTAGTGTTGTTTTTCCACACGGAACATGAGCGCCTGGATGCTTGCCAGAGTCAATGGCGCGATGAGTTGAATGGTCGTGCCGCGCCCCGGCTCGCTTTCCACCGCGACCCTCCCTTTCAAACGGTCCATGACGCTTTTTACGACGTCCATGCCTACGCCGCGGCCCGAGATTTCGGTGACTTCCTCGGCGGTGGTCAGCCCAGGGTGGAAGATCAGCTTGAGGATTTCATCGTGGGACAGGGCGTTGATCTCCTCCTGGGACGCGACTCCGGTTTCTACCGCCTTCCTCATCAGCTTATCGAGGTTGATTCCGCGTCCATCGTCCGAAATTTCGATCACCACCTGATTCCCCTGATGGTAGGCGTCCAGTCGGATGGTCCCCCGGGCGGACTTCCCATGCACCAGACGTTCTTCGGGCGTCTCGATGCCGTGGTCGGCGGCATTGCGCACCAAATGGGCCATGGGCTCGGCCAGCGCGTCGAGCACGCTTTTATCCAAATCCGTGTTTTGGCCCGCCATTTCCAGGGCGATTTCCTTTTTGCGCATTTTAGAGACGTCCCGGACGATGCGCGGCAGGCGTCGAAAGAGCTGCTCGACCGGCACCATGCGGATCTTCATCACCGATTTATGAAGTTCGCCGAGGACGCGCGACTGGAACGACAGCACATCGCCCAGGCGATTGCGCAAAGGATCCTTGGGGAACCTCTGGTCGAACTCATTGATCGCCCGGTGCAGCATCGATTTCCCGATGATCAATTCTCCGATCAGATTCATAACTGTGTCGATGCGCCCTGTTTCCACGCGAAGCCAGGCTTCGGTCGAAGCGAGCATTCCTCCAGTCGTGCTGGAAGCTCCCGGCGCAGCATCGGCGGGCGAATCGGAATGGTCAATTTCGGAGGCGAGCTTGGACATTGCTTCCGCAGCCGTCTCAGCCTCCAGAAGGACCTGGAGCGCATCGCGAGGCTCGCCTTCGGTAAGACTCATTGGCTCGATCGAAATGTCCGACACAATGCTCGGAATATGGCATCGCGCGCGAATCCACTCGACCGGGTGCGAACTCGAAAGGGCTGCGTGAACCGCCGGCAGAGTTTGCGGCGTGACTCCGCCGGCTGGAACCTGCGCCACAACAGTGCCGCATTTTTCGAGCGCCGCGCGAACCAGTTGCAATGCCGCAGCGGGCATTTGAAGTGCCGAGTTCATGCCAAGTTTCAAGTGATAGACGGGCAGTTTGCCGCGCAATGCTTGCAAAATTTTCTGCTGATCTTTGTAAGGCCACGCATGCCGGTGTTCGGATGGCTGGGAGCCGGTCACAGATTTGGGGCTCTCGGCCAGTGAGCGAATGTGCGCTCGAAGTTCGGTTATGTCGGGAGGCTGCAGGTTGCCGCGGAACGCGCCAAGCATGGCGTGAAAACTGTCCGCCGCGGACAGCACTATCTCGGCGACCACTTCTCCCCGCTCGACGACGAGCGCGGGCGTCAACAAATCTTCAATTTCGTGAGCGAGTTCGCTGAGCTGCCGGAAGCCGGTGGCGGCAGCGTCGCCTTTGAGCGTGTGGACTGCCCGGCGGACGCGTGCCAGGGCCTCGGCATCTGCCGGGTCGGTTTCCAGCAAAATTCCCGCCTCGTTCAGCTCCTGCAGAATATCTTGCGAACTCTCAAAAAAGAGTTCGCGAAGCTCCGCGGCGCGTTCATCGGAAAAAAAGTTCACTCGTTTGTCTCGATCCGCTGATAGGCGGTGGCGTTGTTCAAATGGATCATGCGGAATTTCGTGCTCAAGCCGAACAGGCTCTCCGCGTGCCCCACGAACAGATATCCCTCGGGATTCAGGCAGTGATAAAACTTCTCGATCAAGCGTTTTTGTTCCGCTTCATCGAAATAGATCATGACGTTCCGGCAAAAAATAATGTCGTTGCGCCGGGGCAGGAAGTCCGTCTTCAAGTTATGGAAATCAAATTGAATGAGGCTCTTCAGCGCCGGCTTGACGGAATATTTGTCCGCAAGTTTATCGAAATAGCGCAAGCGTGAGGTGTAGTCGACGGTTTCCAATTGCGCATCGCTGTAGACGCCTTGCTGGGCCGTCACTAGCCCCGAATAACTCATGTCGCTGGCGACTACTTCGACCTTCCAGGGGGGCGGGACGATCGGTTTTGGCGAAGGCATCTCGACGGACACAGGGTTTCGAAGATAGTAGTAAGCCAGGGCATCGCAGATCAGGATGGCCAGGCTGTAGGGCTCTTGCCCCGTCGAGCAGCCCGCGCTCCACACACGCAAACTCCAATCGCGATTCGCATGTTTCCGGTTCAGGACCTGCTCGAGTATCGTTTTCTGGAAAAGTTCAAGCTGCGGTTTAGCTCGAAAAAAACTGGTTTCGTTGACAGTCAAATTTTCCAGCAGCGCGGTAAGTTCTGTCTTGCCCTCCCGGCTGGTCAACAGGCGATAGTAACTGTAGAAAGAATCCGCCTGGCAGACTTTCAGCCGCCGTTGCACGCGATCGCGCAGGAAATGAATGCGGCGCTCATCAAAAAACATGCCGCATTCCTGGTAGACCAGAGTTTGCAGGAGCTTTATTTCCGCATCGGTCGGGGAAATGGACGAAAGTAGTGTGGGTGTGGACATGATTCTCCGGCGCTCGGAATTCCAATCTGTAATTAACGCAGCCGGGACGGTTCAGCGCCCATCGAAACGCCGGCAAGCTCCGCCACCTCGTTCAACCGCGGCAATTCAACGCGTTGCAGAATCCGGCCAAGGTCAAGCAGGATAATCAGCCGGTCATTCAGTTTGCCGACTCCCGTGACGTAGTTCATCTCTTCATTGGGGAATACGTTTTGCGGTGCCTCGATTTCCGACGGCGCCAGCCGCAACACTTCGGAAGCGGAATTCACCAGCAGTCCCACCAGCCGCTCTTCCATTTCCACAACGACAATTCGGCTCTTCGAGTTGTGTTCGATGGCGGCTTCGCCAAAGCGCTTGCTCAGGTCTACGACCGCAATAATCTTGCCCCGCAGGTTAATGACGCCTTCGATGTGATCGGGGGCGTTCGGGACCGGAGTTATCTCGGGTACGCGAACGATTTCTCGCACCAGGGAAATGGGCAGCCCCAGCGTTTCGCGGCCGATCCGCAGCCCGACGATCTGCAATTGTTTGTCCATGCCTCTGCTCAAGGTTCAGACTCTCGCCAGTTCGGTTTCCAATTCAGCCGAATCGGAATGTTCATCGCGGGAGACTCGCTTGGATGCCTTGCCATTAGGCCGCGAGTGGCCTTCATCGAGAACGAAAAGGTCCGCCACCTCGATCAGCCTGTGGGACAGCTTTGAGGAGTGTTTCGCCATGGCTGCCAGCTGGGAGGAACTGGAAGTGGCCTGCTGGACGACCTCGCGCATCTTCTCCATCGCGCGAACCACCGATTGCACTCCGGTCGCCTGTTCCTCAATGGTCGAATTGATTTCCTGCGTGATTTCGGTGAGCCGCGAGGTAGCCTTTGAAATCTGCGTCGAGCCCGCGGATTGTTCGTTGGTAGCTCCGCCGATTTGCTGGGCGTATTTGTAGACCTCGCCGACGACGTCGGAAATCTTGGTGAGCGCTAGGTTCAGCTCGCCGCCCAGTTCCAGGCCCTGCTGAACCATGTTCGTGCTCTTCTCCATGTTCTCGACGGCTTCGCGCGCTTCCTTCTGAATTCCCTGAATCAAGTCGGAAATTTCCTTCGTGGACTGCGTGGATTTCTCGGCCAGCTTGCGCACTTCCTCGGCCACCACGGCGAACCCGAGGCCGTGTTCACCCGCTCTGGCGGCTTCGATCGCGGCGTTCAAGGCCAGCAGATTGGTCTGCTCGGCCAGGTCGTCAATGACCCCGATGATCTTGCCGATTTCGTCCGCTCGCCGGCCCAGGATATCGATGATGTCCGCGGAAGAACGAATGGCGGAACTGGTGCGTGTGAGGCCGTGGGTGGCCTTGTCCATCGTCTCGATGCCGGTGTGGACTTCTTCCCGTGAGCGCTGGCAAATTTCGAGGAGAGTTCGCGACGTGTCGGCCACTCTCTGAATGGACGCCACCATCTGGTCGATGGAAGCGGAAGTCTCGGCGACGCTGGAAGCCTGCGACTGCGTGCTCTTGACCACATTCTGCACGTTGATGCTCATTTCGTGCATCGTGCTGGTGACCTCATCGATGGCCCTGGCCGCTTCCACGCTGACCTTGGCGGATTCGTCTGAGGCGCCGGCCATCTGGCTCGAACCGGAGGCCACGCCCGCGGCGCTGTCCCGTATCTTCATGGCCAGGTCGCGGAGTCCCTCAATCATGCGCAAAAATGCGTTGGCCATGGTGTCGCGCGCTGACCTCGGCCGGACGGTCACATTCAATTGACCTTCGGCGATCGCAGCGGAAGCGTTGGCCATTTCTTTCAGGTGGTGCATCATGTTGCGGTAATGGTTGGCCAGGGAACCGATTTCATCGTCCCGGTGGACGTCGATGCTCTGGTCCAGATCGCCGGTCTCCGCGATCTCGCGTGTGACCTCAATCAGCTCCGCCAGCGGCTGGGTGATCGACAAGGAAGTCCGGTACGCCACGACCATCCCGATCAATGCCCCCAGGATCGTTCCGAGAGACAGGACTACGGTACTGATATTGGCGGAGGTGTTGGCCGATACTTCCGATTTGTCCAGCGCTTTCTGAATGCCGCGCTCGGCTTCGTCCATAGCCGTCACGCTTTTCTCCACCCAGGAGTTCGTTGAGCGTTGCAGGTAGATAATCTGAAGGTCCGACACCGTGGTCTGGCCGGCGTCCACTTGATGGCGCTTGGCAATCAGAGGTGTGGCAAATTCATCATCCCAGCTTTGTTGATTCGATTCGATGGAAGAATAGAGATCGCGCAGCTGGTCGTTGTTCGCTCTTTCGCGCGCGTCCCGCAGCGTGGATTCCAGCGTCTTGGTATCGTTAGCCTTTGTCGTTTCCATGCGCGGGTCGCCGCTCAGAAGGTAGTTGCGCAGGTCGAGCCCGCCCTGCATCACCTGGAAGCGGATCTTTTCGATGGTTTGAATACTCTGCAGTGCGTCAGACGCGGTATTTCTTGCTGTATGCTCGATATGGCTCGCCGTGAAACTGACCACGAACAACAGTACGAGAATCCCCAGAATCGAGCCAAAGCCGGTATACAGCTTCCTGCCAATGCTCATTTGCCATCGCCTCACAATTCTTTGAATCGATCTTCACGTAGTCGCGCCGGCTCGGCGGATTACTGGTAGACAACTTCGACAGTTTCGACCGTCTCTTTGGGAGCCTCTTCGTACTTCCATTTCTTCACGGCCACGGAGGCCTCCTGGGCCAGCAAGGGGCTTCCGCCAATGATGCGCGTGTCACGCACCTTGCCGTCCGCGCCCACGACTGCTTCGAGACGGACCGTGCCCGTAATGTGCATCTGGCGGGCTACATCCGGATAAACTGGCTTGACCGAGGATTTCACCTTTCGCCCGCCATGATCCTTGACGTCTCCAGTGGCCCCATCCTGCGCAAGGGATTTGACCGGCACAAGCGCAATGCTTGCCGCTGCCAAGGCGATTGTTGCGAACAAGAATGAAATTCGGTGAAATCGAGACATAGATCACCTCAAATAGATTTGCAGCACTTCCTCTTATGCACGAACCTTACCAGATGGCCTGGCTCCCCACCGCCGCCTGGGACTCGCCCGATTCGGCACATAACAGTTTGTAAATAATGGACTTACAGGAAATCTCCGGTTTCGTCGCGCCTTCTCCCTTCTTGGTCAATTGTCTCACTCTTAATCGAGGCGTGCGATGGCCCGTCTCAATTTGCGATGGCTGTTGGCACCAAGGTAACCGTCCCACCAGAAAGAACGGAAGTTCCATTGACCGAGGTGAGAAAAATCTCATAATTGGTAAACGTATCAGCCATAAGGACGTAATCGGAAATTGCACACACCCATGAGTGCCACGACGACTGTTCGCGATCTGCCGGACCTGACTCCCCTGTCCTTTGAGACTCTGTTGGCCCGTCTGTCTTCTGAGTCCTGTGGCTTGAGTCAAAACGAATTATTTCGGCTTTTCTGCCGGACGGTACGCGAATCCTTCGGTGCGATTGGCGTTTGCTGCTGCCGCGTCTCCAGGCAAGGGGCCTGGCAGATCCTGGAATCCGCGGGGCCCTTAGTTTGGGGAAAGCCAGGAGAAATCCCGCCCTCCAGCGCGACAGAATCGCTTGCCGAGGCGCTACGCATGCAGAAGGCGATGGTCTGTAGGGTTTTGTCGCAGGAAGCACTTCGGCTGCAGGATGATGGCGGATCATTTCAGATTGCAGTGCCGTTTCTCAGCAACGGAGAATCCAACGGTGCGGCCATGGCAGCATGGCTAGGTACGGCTGAAGCTTCCGAAGAACTGTTGCAACGGCTAACGCTCCTCGGCATCAGTTTTGGCGGGCTGCTGGAACACGCGCGCCTGTTCGAACAAGTGCATAGTTCCCGGGAGCGCTGGGTCCGAATCATTGATGCCATTCCGGACTCGATTGTCGTTCACAGCTCCGACGGAAATATTGTTCGAATCAACCGTCCGCTTGCCGCGCGGCTTGGGGTCCATCCGTCCAGGCTGATCGGCCACCCGATTCACGAAGTGCTTGGAGCCAAGCCGGAAGAAAACTCCGGACTTTGCCTCCTCTGCTCGGACCAACCGGGGGGCGTGGAAGGCCCCTTTGAACTGCTGGCGGATGGCAGCTTCTTGGTGTCCACGACGAAATTCTCGCCAGACGACGGGGACGACCCGCACACGATTCACGTACTTGTCAACATTCGCGAAAAGTTGGAAGCGGAGCGGCGCTACCGGGACCTGTTCGATAGTATTCAAGAGGGGGCTTTTTTCTGCGACCCGCGCGGCCGGATGGTGGATGCCAATCACGCTTTGGTGCAAATGCTGGGCTGCGCCGGTCGGGAAGAGCTTCTCACCAGGAATCTTTTTGAAGATCTCCTGCCGCCTGAGGGGCGCGGCAATCTGCTGGAGGAACTGCGGAATACGGATGTCCTGCGCAACCGCGAAACCGAATTGCGAAGACAGAATGGCCGCCCGTTGGAAGCTCTCCTTGATGTGAGCGCGGTTCGCGATACGGGCGGAAACCTCGTTCAATATCGCGGGCTGATTCTGGACATCACCGATCAGAAGAACTCGCGCGCCGCGCTTCGGCGCGAGCGTGATTTCAACTGGAGCATCCTGAATCACACGCAGAATATCATTCTCGTGCTGGACGCGTCCGGATGCATCGCTTATGTGAATCACCGGGCCGCGGAGATTGGATACTCGGTGGAAGCGCTTCAGGGCCTGCCTCTCGCGCGGTTGATTCACACTTCTCACCGGCCCATTTTTCAGGAAGCGTTGCGGACAGTCCTGGAGAACGGCGCGGTACGGAGACTAGAGCTTCCGTTCCTCCGCCGGGAAGGGAACGTGACGCGATTCGTCGTCCATCTCAGCTCGATGCGGGAGAAAAGTGGAGACCCGGATAGCGCCGTGGTGGTAATGACGGACATCACCGAAGCCTCTCTGCTGCAAGCCAAGCTCGCGCACGCCGAGAAGATGGCCGCACTCGGCCAACTGGTGTCGGGCGTGGCTCATGAAGTAAACAACCCGCTGTCCGGCATCGTCGGCTTCACCGACCTTCTCCTTGAAAATCCTGAACTCCCGGACTTCGCCCGGGAAAATCTCGGCATAATTTTACAGGAGGCGGAGCGAACCCGCCTGATCGTTCAGAACATGTTGCGTTTCGCCAGGGAAATGCCCCCACAACGCGAACTCGTTCAGATTAACGCCGTGCTCCGGCAGACTCTCAAGCTGCGGTCCTACGGATTGGCCAACCGGAATGTGGAGATCCTGGAGCGTCTGGCCGAGAATCTTCCCGTTGTGGTTGCCGATCCGCACCAGATCGAGCAGGTCTTTCTTAATATTCTCAATAACGCGTTCGACGCCATCGAGCCGTGCGGCCGCCACGGCCGAATTGAAGTCGAGACGCTCGCTAGTGCTGAAAATGTGGAGATTCATATTCGCGACAACGGGCCGGGAATTTCAAACCCGGACCGAATTTTTGAGCCGTTCTTTACGACCAAGCCGGTCGGAAAGGGCACGGGGCTCGGACTCAGCATTTGTTATGGGATCATCCAGGCTCATGACGGCGAGATTCTTTGCCGCAACAATGCCAACGCCGAAGGGTGCACGTTTTTGATCCGTCTTCCGGCGGCCGCCATCAGCTCGCTCGGCATGCCGGCTGAAGTGTGAATTTTGTTCTATTTGCATTCGCGGGAGTTTCCGAAGTGCGACACATTTTCTTTTAAGGAGTACATCGGTGACTAGGGACGATTCGCGCATTCGGCTCCTCGTCGTGGACGACGAGCAAAGCATCCGCCGCTTGTGCATGACCGTGGGCAGTTCGCTCGAATATCTCTGTTCGGAAGCGGAGAGCGCCGAAGCCGCCTTGGCCCAGTCTCCCGCGATCCCGCCCGACATTGTCATTGCCGATCTGCGCCTGCCCAACTTATCCGGCGCCGATCTGCTTCGCCAAATCAAGTCGCGCCTGCCAGCGACCGAAGTCGTCATCATGACGGGCCACGGCTCCATTGAGTCCGCCGTCGAAGCCATGAAATTAGGCGCGTATGACTACATCCAGAAGCCGTTCCGCGTCGAGGAACTCCGCTTGCTCCTTCGCCGCATGGAAGAAAAAATCCGGCTGGTGCAGGAGAACCATGTCCTCCGGAAACGCGTCGAAACGGACCAGGAGCTGGACGGGATCATCGGCGACTCCGCCAAGATCCGCGAGATTTTGCGCATGATCAGCCGCCTGAAAGACACGTGGACTCCCGTGTTGATCTGCGGCGAAAGCGGGACAGGCAAGGAACTCGTCGCGCGCGCCATCCACTATCGCGGGACCTTCGCCAAGCGGCCGCTCGTGGCCGTGGATTGCGGCGCCCTGGTGCCCACGCTGATGGAGAGCGACCTTTTCGGCTATGCCAAAGGCGCCTTTACGGGAGCGGCCAAATCCAAGATCGGTCTGTTTCAAGCGGCCGACGGAGGCACGATTTTTCTGGATGAAATCGGCGAATTGCCGCTGGAACTGCAAGCCAAACTTCTGCGCGTCTTGCAGGAGAAAGAAGTGCGGCCCGTGGGAAGCAATGAAAGCGTCCACGTGCAGGTGCGCGTGGTTGCGGCCACAAATCGCGATTTGGAATCCGCAATCCGTGAGGGCGCATTTCGCAAGGATCTTTTTTTCCGGCTGAACGTAGTTTCGATTACTCTTCCGCCCTTGCGCGAGCGCCGCTCGGACATTCCCATGCTGGCGCAATATTTTCTGGATCGCCACGCGGAGGGCGAAAACATCAAGTTCACATCCGCCGCCATGAAACTGCTCATGCGCTATGACTGGCCCGGCAACGTTCGCGAATTGGAGAATTCCATCAGCCGCGCGGTGACCCTCGGTGATCGCAAAGTCATTGACGAGTCTGATCTGTCCCCCGCGATGCTCCAGGACAACGGTATTAACAAGGCCGCACCGCCTGCGCCGGATGAAGCAGACGCGTCTTCCACAGTGGCGCTCGATGAACTCGAACGATTGACGATCCAGCGCGTGTTTGACAAGGTGCACGGCGACAAGGCCAAGGCCGGCGAGCTATTGGGAATCAGCCGCGCGACCCTTTACCGCAAACTCAAACGCTACCAAATTTCCGAACATCAGCGCGGCTACAAGATTTTAGTCTGAAGCGTTCGCTGAAAAATTCTCTCTTGCCGTCATTCCGAGCGCGATTTTCCGCAGGCTGTTTTGAACGCTGCCGCCGGTCCATTCCGTCGCGATTTTTCTCATAGGAACCGCCCCGGCCACGCGTTTCGGGTGAGACAAAAGGTCGCATTCTGAGATTTGCTGTAAGCTCCTATTATGTGCGTGGTGCAAACTCCAACAAAACGCTCTCTTTAGTGGCCTTGCCGATTTCCCCCGCCTTTGGTCGTTCTCTTGCATTACTCCTGCTGGACGTTTCCGCTCCGGCGACCGGGAAAATGAAGCCAGGATTTTCTCGCCGCCACGGAGCCCTTGGACGGAATTATGCGCCAGACGACAACTCGCACAATCCCGCCCCAGAGCGAGTCTGCATTGCGGAACCTGGCTGAGCTGTTCCCGAACGCCACGCCCCTGCGCATTTCGATTTTAGTGAGCGTAGCTCGTGGGAAAGGCCACGTCCTGGAAGAGAGCACTGTGATCGAATTCGGTACGTCCATGATGGTTTTCTTCGAATCGCGGCTTCCTTTGGAATTGACAGACAAGCTTCGTCTGGAGACTTCCGACCGGTCTTTGAGGATCGACGCCGTAGTTGTGGCCGTCCGGGATGGCGCCAGCCGCAGGGGCATCGCCGCTCGCTTCGCCTCCGAAGTGCGCAACTGGATCATTCAGGGTTAATCGTGAAAACGCTTACCACAGACCGGAGCCGCACCGGAAAGCCGGAGGCAATTTCTCTTTTCATCCCTCAAACTTGGGAGGATTTCACGCGGTTGTATCCAATTTACGAAGCGTTGTCGCGGCAGCTGGATCTCGCCGGCGGGCCCTATCCCATGGGCATAAAATTCGGTTCGTGGTCCGACAAAAAATCTCGCGACCGCGATCTTCTCTGGCTGGATCAAGTGGACCGTCAATTACAAGCTGTCCACCTTCGGCATTTCCTGGTCGCCCCTGCCGTAGCCCGCGAAGAGGGCTTGCGTCTTTTCCTGAAGCGCCATCTTTGCAAGCCGGAAAAACTTCCCGCCGACCGGGACAAAATTGATTTGCTGCTGGTCCAGTATTTCGTTCTTTGCGCGCCCCAGGACTTGATCGCCGGGCGCATAGAAATTTCCGATGTCGCGAAAATCCTGCAGCCCGTGCTGGGTGAAATGGAGCCGGGATCTCTAGAGGATTGTAAACCGCTCGATCGCATATTGGAAGTGTCGCAACAATGCCGCAGCCTGCGCGAACTCATGGAACAGGGCTTATTGGAACAAGGCAAACTGGCAAAAGGGGAAGTCGGGGAAAGATTTTATGATCCTGGCACGCTGGTCTCCATCTGCCGGTTCAATTTCCTGCTGCGCCGGACTTTCATCCAGTGGCTTCATGCCGATCTGCGCGCGATCGGCGCGGCTCTCAATCAATTGGAAAAGCGCGGCGTAAAGGCCGTCGATTGCAGGAGAGCGGGGTTTTCCTCTAAAGAGCCCCTCTCGAAATTACAAGAGTTTCACCAGCACTGGAAGCCTCCCTTCCAAAACGATTACAGCCAGAGCTCCGCGTTTAAACCCTACGAGCAATTAATGTGCCTGCGGGAAGACCTGGAGGATGCGCTGGGCCCCGCAGTACCGGCCGGCGGGCCAACCTCCACGCCCGCGGTACGGAAAGAAAATGTCATTAAGGAGCAAGCCGGCATCGAGCCCCCGCAAAAGAGCCAGGCGCCCAATCCAGTGGCTGCCGAAGTGCCGCCTCCAACCGGGAAACCCCAGGGTCAGGCAGAGATCGCCGCCCGGTCCAATACCCCTTCGACGGAAAAGGCTAAACCACCGGAGCAAACACTTCCCGACATTGGGGTTGCTGATGTCGAGAGTTTGGAAGAAAAAATTTGGGAGCAATTGATTGCGACCCCGGTCGTTCGAGGCCGCTCCATGACCACGGTCACAGTGGAAAATGCCCGAATCTTACTGTCCGCCTGGGAAGTGGCCGCGTTTATCAGCGATTCCGGACAGGATTCCGAAGATTTGCGGCGGCTCATCGTTGCGCGCGCCTTGCTGTCCACTTCCATCGAACGACGGAAACGCCTCATGGATTTCCGGGGACTGTACCGGGCCGTGGCCCACGCGCGCGGGGAAATCCCGCGATTTCAGGAACGCGTGGATCAGCTTAAGCGAACCATGAAAACGGACGGCGCCGTCAACCTGGGCATCAGTCTCAAACGGCTGCTCTCCCTGATGGAGGAAGCGGAACAGCTCCAAAAGGGAAGTGAGCTGAAACAAGGGGAACGATGACTCCCGGGCAAATCCTGATCGTTTCCGATGATTCCGATTTCGTGCGGACTTTGACGGCCCGCTGGCGAATGGAGAATGATTCTCCGGCGATCACCGCCGTCTCCACAGCCGTCAGCCCGCAAGCCAGTTCTTCCGGCTACGAAATGATCGTCATTGGGCCCTTGCGCAAGTGCGCGGCGCTCCCCGCGGGGCCGGCCTTGCATCCCGATTCCGTTGTGTGCGCGGTCGGAGATGAGGAAAGTCTGAAGGTGGTTCGCGCGGCCCGAGCCAATTGGCTCCTCCTTCCGGAATGTCCCGGATGGCCCAGGATTCTATTTGCCCTCGTAGGCGAGGTCTTGCGCCGCAAGGTAGCAGAGACGCGCGCTCGCGAAGCGGAAATCGCGAATCTTTCGCAAAAACGTTTTGGCATTCTCGGCAAGTCTTTACTGGAGGCTCGCCCAGGAATGGTCAACGCCATCACCTCTCTTCTCGGAAACGCGGATCTGATTTTGCTCTCCGAGGAGCCTCTGCCGGCTAGTTGCCGGGAACAGGTGCGCACCATTCACACCATGGCGCTGCGGTTGAATGAAATTGTTCAGCGTCTCTCTTCCATTGAGAATGAGATGGAATTGAGCGAGAGAAAATCTCACCTTGAGACGCCGGAGATGCACATGGCCGAAACTGCTGGGAACCGGCTGTCCTTGGATAGGCGCTAAACGCCCCGGTTTCAGCCGCTTGAGCGCGTTGCTCGATTGAGAACCTCACTGGGACGAGTGGCGCTGCACTTGCTTTCTTCTTGATGGCGTATTTTGAATTGAGGCCTTATCGGTGAAAAAGATTCTGATCGTCGACGATTCCATGGCCATGGTGCGGTTGATTCAATCCGTTCTGGAGAAGGAAGGCTATCACGCCATCGGTATCAGCGATCCCTCCCAGATCGAGCAGACCATCGATTCCGAGGGCCCCAGCCTTATTCTGCTGGACGTGGTCATGCCGGAGCGCAATGGTTTCCAGGTCTGCCGGGCGCTCAAGAACTCGCAAATGTACAAGAGTATCCCGATCATTGTGATGAGCGGAAAATCGACCGCGAGCGACCGCTACTGGGCCGAACAACAGGGCGCCAACGGATACATAGTGAAGCCGTTTGAACCTGTCGATCTCTTGCGCGAAGTAAGGCGGTTGGCCTGATGCCGGAAGAAACCTATTTGAATCCTCTCCCTCCGGATCTGCAGGCGGAGGAACTGGCCGAGATTTCGGGATCGAGCGAGCACGCCCCGCCTTCCCGGCAATTTTGTGTCTTTCGCGCCGGACGCGAGAGGTTTTGTCTTCCCGTGCTGGAAGTGGAAGAGGTGGTCGACTGGCCGCTGGTGACGCGCGTGCCTCTCGGTCCTCCGTTCTTGATGGGCATTTTCAATTTGCGCGGCACGATTATTCCCGCGGTGGATATCGCCGTCACCGAAGGCCGTCGGCCGGGACTCTTGCCCCGCAGCGTCATCGTGGCCGTACTTGCCGGCGACGATCACAGTGAAGATATGCATGTGGGAATCGCCGCGGACGAAGTGATCGGGACTTACCCGGCTTCATCGGAATCGCTCCTCGACCAGGCCCCGCCGGACATGCCGCACTGCCGCGCCATGTTGCGGCACGAGGAGCGGCTGGCCCTGGTCCTGGATTTGCGCCAGTTGATTCAAGTTTTTCCCGTGCCCGTGATCTAAATCGGGCGATGTTCAGGCTTCGCAGGAATTGCTGAAGAGTAGGGCGCTGTGAAAGCGAGATTAGGGAGGTTTTGAAGTCATGAAGACCCGCTTGAGTTCGACAATTTGGATGCTTGTCATTTGGAACACCATCGCCCTATTCGGCGTGTTGGGGCTGGCCTATGAAGCCGGCGTGCACGCGGGGGGCGCCTCGATTTTCCAGGGCGGAGCCTCGGGCAGCGCCGGCATGGAATTTTTGATTGCAGGGGGCGTGGCGGTCTTTACCTCGCTGGTGCTGCTGATGACGCTGCCGCGCCGCGTGCTCAACCCGATCGAGGCCCTCTCTACGTTTTCCGAGCGGTTCGCGGCGGGCGATTCACGCGCCAAGGCGGAAGTGCCGGTGGAGGATGAGTTCAGCGTGATCGCGGAAAACCTGAACCGCACCTCCGCGCGCGTGGCCAAGGCCTATGGAAACCAGGAAGCCCAGGAACTGCTCCAGAAAAGCATCACGGACCTGCTGAACCTGATCAACCAGGTGGCGCGGGGCGACCTGACGCTGCGCGGGAAGGTCACCAACGACGCGCTCGGCAATGTTGCCGACTCCATTAATTTTATGTTAGATAATTTCACGACGGTTCTCGACCGCGTCCGCAATGCCGCCGTCGAAGTCTCCACCAATGCCAACCGCATCCTCGTGGCCACCGACGAAATGAATACCGGCACCGGACAGCAGGACCAGGAAATCACCAATACTTCCTCGGCCGTGGAAGAGCTCACGGTTTCCATGAAACAGGTTTCCAACAACGCCGAAGCCAGCGCCGAAGCCGCGCGCCGCGCTCTGGACGCCGCCGAACAGGGCAACCGCGCCGTGCGCGACACGCTCGACGGCATGCAGCGCATCCGATCTTCCGTGCAGGCCACTGCCCGCAAGATCAAGTCGCTCGGCGATCGCTCCCTGGAAATCTCCGAAATCATCAACGTCATCAACGACATCACCGAACAGACCAACTTGCTGGCTCTCAACGCCGCCATCGAAGCCGCGCGCGCCGGAGAGGCCGGCCGCGGGTTCGCCGTCGTCGCCGACGAAGTTCGCAAACTGGCCGAGCACTCCCGCACGGCCACGAAAGATATCGCCGCGCTCATTAAAGCCATTCAGGCCGAGACGAACGAAGCGGTCGTCGTCATGGAGGAGGGGACCAAAGAAGTTGAAGTCGGCGCGGGCCTTGCGGACCAAGCCGGAAAAGCGCTGGAGGCCATATCGAGCGTCGTTCGCCAATCCGCGGAACTCGTCCAGGAAATTTCGCTGGCTTCCAAACAACAGGTGCGCGGCACGGAAGGCGTCGCCAACGCCATGCAAATCATCTCCGGGATCACGCGGCAGACCTCGCAGAGCGCCCGGCAAGCGGCCGGCACGGTGGGCACGCTGGTGAAGCTCTCCGAACAGCTCGTCGATGCCTTGTCGCAATTCCGGTCCAACGGCAACGGCGCGTCCCCTACGGTTCGGCGCGAGCCCGCCGTCGTCGAGGCGCGGCGGTAAACCACCGGACGCCGGCCCGTGAGTGCCGGCCTGAGGATCCCTGGAACGCGCATGGACAAATCATCCACGCTACCGGCTGCCGTGACCGCTTCGGAGCTCGATGAGCTTCGCACGCTGATAGAAGAGCGGTCGGCCATTTTGTTCGACGCCTCGCGAGAGCGGTTCTTCGCCCCCCGGGTGAACGAATACATGCGCTCCAGCGGCGATCCAAACGGCGCCACGCTGCTTCGCCGCATCCTCAACTCCAACGTGGAATATGACCGTTTCCTCGGAAGCCTGCTGACGCAGGAAACTTCCTTCTTTCGTTACGCGGATGTTTTTCAAGCACTCGAACGCGTGGTTCTTCCCGAGGTTCAGGCCCGCAACATGTGGCGCACGCCGCGCGTGCTGAGGATTTGGAGCGCGGGCTGCTCGACGGGCGAAGAAGCCTACTCCATCGCCATCACATTGGCGGACACCTTGCCGTTTCCCGATGCGTGGCAAATTGAAATCCTGGCAACGGATATCAGTCGCGACGCTCTGCGGATTGCCGAGCGCGGCGTCTACGCGCGCCGCAGTCTTGCCAACGTCACGCCGATGCAGCTGGAGGCCCATTTCAAGAAAGTGGGAAACACTTGGGAGGTGAAACCTCGCCTCCGCAAAATGATTTCGTTTGCCACCATGAATCTGGCGCGTTCCGTATACGTCGGCCGCATGGACTGCATTTTTTGCATGAACGTCCTGATGTACTTCTCGGAAGAGCGGAGAAACGAACTGCTGCAGCGGTTCTATGACACGCTCGAACCGCGCGGCCTTTTCTTTCTCGGCCATTCCGAATCCATGAAAACCGCTCCCGTCAAGTTCGAGACGGCCGTGTTTGGAGATTGCCAGTACTACGTAAAGCCGCCTGCCACGAAGACCGAATTGAAACCGGCGGCGCTGGGGAGCGGGTCATGACGCCCCTCGATTCCAATTCGCTCGAGCAATTTCTCCAGGACGCCTCCGAGCGCCTGCAGTTTCTTCGGGAATACGCCGCTCTCCCCGTGGAGCCCACCTCCACGAGCGATGAACTCGCCCGGCTTTACGATGCCGCCCACGAACTTGCCGAATCCTCAGGCCGTTGGGGCTTTCCGCTCTTCTCGGACATAGCCGTGAGATTGGCGCACGTCTTTCAATACGCCCGCAAAGCGCAACTGAGTCCCGACACGTACGGCCCGCTCACCGAGTTCCTGGCGGATGCGATCTCCGTTCTTGAATTTGACCTGCTGCAAATCAGTTCCGACGGAAGCGAAACCGCCGATGACATTGCGGCCTTCAAGCACCGCTACGCATTTGCCTTCGGAGGCGCGCCCGTTTCGCCCTCTGCACTGCAAGACGAAATGCCAGCAGTTGCCGGACTGCAGGCACAGGATTCTGCGCCGCTGTCCGATAGCAACCTCGCCGACGATCTGCCCGAAGACGATGACGTTCCCAGGGAAGTGTTGGACTTCTTCATCCCGGAGGCGGAAGAGCACTTGCAAATTGCAACCCAATGCTTGCTGGGCCTGGAATCCACGCCGGATACGGAGGAGATTCACCGGCTTTTCCGTTCGGTCCACACCATAAAGGGGTCGGCGGCGCAAGTGGGTTTGCGCCGCTTGGGCGCCGTGGCGCATCGCCTGGAGGATTTGATCGGGCTGCTTCGTGATGGGGCGTTGCCTTCCAGCCCGGAGATCACGGACGTGTGCCTGCAGTCGCTCGACGCCCTGCGAAAATTCCTGCACCGGCAGTGGGCCAGCGACGGCGAGATGAGGCTCACCGTCGGCCCGCTGCTCGCGCGGATCGCGCAATGGGTTCCTGAAGAACTCCTGGAGGATGCCGCCAATGCCGGGGAGGGCGCCCGGCCCGAAGGTTCCGAAGGGGACGCCGCGCCGACTGCTTCCGCGCATCCCTCAGCGGACGGATCCGCAAAACCAGGGGAACGCGGCGCCCAGGCAAAGTCCGTTCGCATTTCTCTTTCGCGCCTCGATGACATGATGAACAGCGTCGGTGAGCTGGTCATCAATCGAACGCGCCTCGTCGGACGAATGGCGGAATTGAAAAAGCTCGTCGAGGTCCTCGGGATTTCCAGGAAGCGATTGTCCGACAAGGTCGCCGAATTTCAGGAGAAATACGAATTTACCCGCCTCGGCATCTCCAATTCCGATGGCGGTCCCGGCGGGCCGCGGAAACCGGCTGGGCCCGCGCCAGGCTCCCAGGAGCCGCCCTCCGGCGGCTGGCTGGATTTTTCCGACCTCGAAATGGACCGCTACGACGACTTCAACATTCTCTCGCGCTCGCTGACCGAAATTTCCGCCGATATCTCGGAAGTGCTTTCGCAGCTCGGAGGATTTGTCGGCCGCGTGGGCGGGGATATCGATGAATTCACCAAGCTGGGGCACCATTTGCAGGATGAGATCACGGAAGCGCGCATGGTGCCGATCGGCAATCTGTACACACGTCTCTCGCGCACGGCGCGCGACGCCGCCAAAGTTTGCGGCAAGTCCGTGGATCTGGAACTCGTTGGAGAAGACACCCGGCTCGACAACAACATCGTGCAGCAGATCACCGATCCCCTGATCCACCTCGTTCGCAATGCCATCGCACATGGAATTGAAGACGCCTCGTCGCGCGAACAAGCGGGCAAATCGGCGCGGGGCAAGGTGACCGTGCGCGCTTTCCATCGCGGCAATCACGTGTTCATCGAAGTGCAGGACGACGGCGGCGGGCTGGATTACGGCCGCATTCGCCAGACCGCGGTCCGCGCCGGTTTGGTTTCCACCCCGGCAGCCGAACTTCTTTCCGATGGTGAATTGCGCGCCTTCCTGTTTCATCCCGGGTTCACCACGGCGTCGTCGAAGAACGAAGTTGCCGGCCGCGGTGTGGGACTCGACGTGGTCCGCAACAACGTGCACTCCTTGAACGGCGAAATCGAAATCCAAAGCGAAGCAGGCAAAGGCACGTGTTTCGGCGTAAAAGTCCCGCTCACCCTCATTATTTCCCAAGCCCTTTTTATTCGCTCGGGCTCCACCGTTCTGGCCATGCCTCTCGCGGTCGTGGAAGAAATCCGCAGGTTGCGTCCGGAAGAAATCGAAGATGTCGGCGGAAAATTGCTCACCAGAGTGCGCGGCGTCGTCACGGAAGTCGTCCGGCTGGACACCGCTCTGGCTCTTCCTCCCATCGAGCCGACCAACGGCTACATGAATATGGTGATCGTGAGAGCCGCGGGCCGCCAGGTCGGCGTGGTCGTCGAAGAAGTTCTCGGCAAGGATGAAGTGGTCATCAAAAATCTGGGCCAGTACCTGCGCCGCGTCAAACTTTTCCCCGGCGCCACAATTTCCACCGACGGCAGTTTGATCCTCCTGGTGGATGTGAACCGCCTGGCCGGCACGACCTCGGCGGAAGTGGGCGTGGTCGTTCCCTCCGCCAGCGCGGCTCGCATTTTCGGACCCGGAGCCCTGGCGGTCGCTTCCGGCAGTATTCCCGCCGCTGCCGTGGATGAGCCGGCTGCGGAAAAAGTTGTGGTGATTGCGGACGACTCGATCAGCGTCCGCAAATTCGTCGGCAGAATTCTGGAAAAGGCCGGCTATTCCGTGAAGCTGGCTTCCGACGGCCTCGAGGCCGCGGAACTGGTCGCCCAGGTGGGTTGTCATCTGGTTATTACCGATATTGAAATGCCGCGCATGAACGGCTACGAATTGATGACCCACCTGCGGCAGGATCCCGCGACGCGCCGCATACCCGTTTTGGTGGTCACCTCCAGAGCGGGCGCCAAGCATCGTGAGCGCGCCATGAAAGAAGGCGCCGCGTCTTTCCTGACCAAACCCGTGCAGGAGGAACAGCTCCTCGCGGTGGTGGATGAATTGATGAATTCCGCAGCGCGGCAGCGCCGTCCCGCCGCGCCTGCTTTGGATCTGGCTTAATTATGGCAGCTGTCGAAAAAAAGACGCGAGTGCTCATCGTGGACGATTCCGCTTACATGCGGAAAGTCCTCGAGGAGCTCATTCGCAGCGATCCGAAACTGGAAGTGGTCGGGCAAGCCAAGGACGGTCGCGAAGCCATCACCATGGCGCAGTCTCTCCAGCCGGATGTAGTGACCATGGATCTCAATATGCCGCGAATGGACGGTCTGGAAGCCACGCAACACATCATGACGCAGAACCCGCGCCCAATTCTGATCGTCAGCTCGGAATCGCGGCAGGGCGCCGCCAGCACGCTGCGCGCCTTGGAACTCGGCGCCATCGATTTTGTCCCCAAACCTTCCAGCGCCATTGATCTGGACATGAAGAACGTGCGCGAAGAGCTCCTCGGCAAGCTCAAGATGGCCGCGAAGGTCCGCGTGGTGCGCACTGCCGCCCGGCACGATCCCTCGGCGGGCGTGGAAGCCAAATCTCAGACGCCGTCAATGAAGGAAGCTGCAAATTCCGAAGCGCGGCTTCCGCTGGTCGTGATCGCCGCCTCCACAGGAGGTCCGGCAACCCTGATGCGCTTGATTCCGCGCTTCCCGAAGAATTTTCCGGCGGCCGTCGTTCTCGTCCAGCACATGCCGGCGACATTCACCTCGCAGCTGAGCTTGCAGCTTACCGAGGTCGCCTCGATTCGCGTGAAGGAAGCCGAAGCCAATGAGCCGCTCCAGGCGGGAACTATTTATGTCTGTCCTGGATCGCACCACCTGAGGATCTCCTTAACAGGTCGGATCAAGCTGGACGATGGCCCCAGAATCTCCGGCTACCGCCCCTGCGCAGACGTGGCCTTGGAGACGGCCGCGGCTTATGGGGGCGCGAATGTTATTGGCGTCGTTTTGACCGGGATGGGCAATGACGGCGCGGCCGGTGTTCAGGCCGTCAAAGCGGCACGGGGATGCGTGCTGGCGCAGGATGAAGCGACTTCCGTCATCTTCGGGATGCCGGCCGAGGCCATTCGAACCGGCGCAGTGGATCAAGTTCTCGGCATCAACGAAATGTATCCTGCGATTGAAAAATATCTGGAATCCATTTGCCGGCAGATCCAGCCCGTAGGATCGCGATGACGCAGCCGGTCAATTCCAGTCTTTCGCGGCGCGACACCCGGCGGCGGGAACAGGTCGCGGTGTTCTCGATTGCCGAATACAGCTTTGTAATCTCCGCGGCGTCCATCCAGGAAATTCGGAACACGGACAGTCTGGGCGGAACGGTTGTGGATCTGGACCGCCCGGTGCTGCGGAAAGTCCGCCACATCGTGGAGCGCGACGCCAGGTCTTACTACGTTGTCAGCGGCTATGAGCATTTTCATCTGCCGCCGTCCCGGCCAACCACGGTCTTGATCTTGCGCGATGCGCCGGTTGCCGTGCTGGTGGACCGCATTGAAGAAATGGCCGAGATGCGTGTGCTCCTGGCGCTGCCGCAATCCTTCCGCGGGGAAGAACGCACCTGGTATCGCGGCCTCACGGTGCTGGACCGCAAGGTCCTGCCCGTAGCCAATCCCCTGGGATTTCTGACCACCCGGGAGTTGCAACAGATCGAAGAGCAGAATCCCGGCCTGCTGGAGTCTGCGTCGATGCGCAAGGAGAGAGAGCGGGTATGAACGCGGAAAAAAGCTCTCTGGTCCCTTCCTTCGTCGTTTTTCATGTAGGAGCGCGGCGTGTGGCGCTGTCTCGCGATATTGTCGCGGAGCTGATTGCCTCACCGTTTCTGTATTCCTTTCCGCACACCACGCCGCTGATTGCCAGCGTCGTCTTGCGGCGAGGTCGAATTGTTCCGGTGCTGGATTTGGGACCCGGCATCCTGGGCGCTGCGTCTCCCCCGGCGCGATTTTTCCTGGTTGTGGAAAGGCGCCTCTCGAACATTTCCGAGAGATGCGCGATCCCGGTTCAAGGGGAATGCGAACTGGTGGCCGGAATCATGTTCCCCTCGGCCGGGCACGACGAATTTGTGACTGGATGCCTGGACCTCAACGGCGAACTGATCGACATTCTGGATCTGGAGAAGGCCATCGAGGCCGGCGCAAAGATGGAAGAAGGTTTAATCACAGCGGCGGAGGCAAAGTCGTGAGCGAAGTTGTAGCCGCGCCGCGCGTCCTGCTGATTGACAGCAATGTCTATTTTGTCAAACGCATGACGGAGGCGCTCGTGAAAGAAGGCTTTCAGGTGTTTCATCACCCCGCGGCGTCTTATGCGCTCACCATGATTGAGTGGAATCCGCCCGACATCATTCTTTGCGCCACCGAACTTCGGGAAATGGGTGCCTTCGAGATGGTTCCCGTTCTGCGCAGCGATCCGAAAACGGCGAACACGCCGCTGATGGCCCTCGGCAACAGCGCGGAGAAAGGTCCGCTGGAGGCCTATCGCGCGGGCTGCGACGATTACATCGACCGGCGAAGGAATCCCGCCGACATCGCCAGTCATATTCGCGCCTTTTTGCGCAGCTCCCGTCACGGTTTCCAGCCCACGGAAATGCTTTCGACGACCGACACATCTCTCAGCGGAAGCCTCGAGCATTTGGATTTGCCGGGCATCATACAGATGCTGGACCAGACGCGAAAGACCGGCGCTTTGCACGTCAATGCCGGCGAAACCGACGCCGTTCTGTTCTTTGAATCGGGTGAAATCCACCATGCCGAATGCGGCAGGCTGACCGGCGAGGAAGCGGTCATTCAGATCGTCAAGGATTGCCAGCAATCAGGAATTGGAGTTTACAAACTCGTCGCCGGGGCCAAAGCCAATCAGCGCACCGTCCATCGGCGCTCGATGGATTTGCTCCTCGACGCCCTGCGCGAGTTTGACGAGGCCAACCGACATCCGGCGGAAAGGGAAGTATCATGACCGACATTGCCCCACGCGAACCAGGTTCCAAACCCAATGTATATTTCATTGACGACAGCGCCACCATGCGCGAGGTGGTCAAGATCGCCTTTCGCCGTGAAAATTTTAATGTGGTGACCTGCTCGGACATGTCTTCCGCCGTCGCTTTGTTCGAACAGACCGCGCCCGACGCCGTCATCAGCGATGTCATCATGCCGGACAAGGATGGTTACCAGCTTTGTGAATTCATCAAGCAACACCCGCTGTTGGGCGGGACTCCGGTTTTCCTGATGTCGGGAGTCGTCAACAAACAAGTTGCCGAACGCGCCCACGATGTGAAAGCGGACGAACTGATTCGAAAGCCGTTTCATCCGCAGGAACTGGTGGATCGCGTTAAGAAACTTTTGAATCGCCCCGAACCGGCGCAGTCGTCCCCGCCGAACAATATTGGGACCGTCAGCCCGCTCAGTAAATTTTTTGAGGGCGCCGCCGGTTCCTTTTCCAAGGGCGTTGCAGTCCCTGAGCCTCCGCCCGCCGCCCCTCGAGCCATTCCCCAGGCGCCTCCTCCCTCCGCCGAAATGCGCGCTCCCGGAGGCAACGCTCAGGAGCTGCAGAAGTTGCGCATGGATTTGAAACGCCTGGAATCTTTGGTTAAAAAACTTCAGGCCGAGCTTGCCTCGGAACGCGAGTATTGCGCCACATTGGAATCGCAGCTCCAATCCCTCAGCACAGCCGAGTGATCCGCCGCGGGAAAATAGAAATTTCCAAGGCGTGAATCGGTTTTCTCCGTAACTGTGGACTGGCGCCGCTTCCGGCCTAATCCCGCGCAGGTTTTTCTGCGCTGTTGATTCCAATTGTTTTCTACTGTACATTTCCCCGTACCCCCCGCCCCAGGAGGCACGATCCTTTCGCGCATTCCAGGCTTTGAGTAGTTTTTCCGTGACGGCCTTGCAAGGCTGCCGCGCGGGAAGGGGTAGTACACGATGAGCTGGAAAGCTCTGAGTCGCATTACCGGTGAAAACCGTCGCGCAGTTTTTGGATTGGGAACAAGTCCTGATGGATTTGCACTGACCCCGCTGCGGTTTTTGCCGATACCTGTCATGAAACCGCGGTGGATTGACTGGGGTCCGAAAGATGATCTATCCTTCGCACGCATAGGACGCCTGAGTTGGAAGGAAAGAGGGCCCGCCGGGACCAAGGTCAGAACCACAATTCAGATTTCGGCTGAGGTTTGGGTGAGTGCAAATCACCAAGTCCGGACGAGCCATCGGAACATCGCGCCAGGAGGAATGCTACGCCGCAATCCTCCGCGCCGCCCAGGGTTTCAAAAGTCATCTTCTTCAATGGTCGGTGGAGGTTTGGGCCATGAAATCTCATCGCAACCTGTCCGTATTTCTCTTTTGTGGTCTCCTGGTCGTACTCGGGGGATCTTGCGGGAGCGCCTTAGACGCGGCGCCTCCAGCCCCGGCACAACGCCCCGGCTCGAAAGTCTCTGCTCCGCCGCCATCGTCAGATGCCAGTGATACCTCAACCGCCGAGGAAGTAGCTATCCCTGGGCCGCTGCGTTCGTTCTTAAGAATGGCAGCGATCAGCCAGAAGATCACCCCGGATGAAGTACTGCCGCTGCTGGCGCGCAACGTCGTCATGAGCGGCTACCAAGCCGGCAAACCGACGGAATTCCTGGTCCTCGTAAATTGGTACATGGATCAAGCGCGGGAATTGGAATCCCTGGCAGGTAAAGGCGGCTTAATTCATGTTTCAAATTGCGACGAGGCCAAGCCGCTTCTTGTCATTCTCGGCTACAGGCTCCCGCAATCCTGCGGACCGGATGCCGCGCTCGAAACCGCCGACGCGAACAGGGCATTTCTAACGATTGATTCAGGGTTTCCATTGGCGGACCTTGAAGAGACTCTGCGGGGAGGCAACCCGTTTGAGTTGCCTTATACCTCCACAAAAGTTCCCGTGCTTTTCAAATCGTCGGATTGGGTGGAGAACAAGAAGAATGCCAACCGCGGCGTGGTGGACTCGATCCTGCGCGATCCTGGCCTGGCCCGCTTGTATTGGTCAATGTCCCGCATGGATACCGAAACGGCCGAGTTCCTGTGGAAATCTCTGGGCCCCAAGAAATTGATTCTAGGCGCGCCGGTACTGGATTTTTATGGCAGCCAGATCAGCGTTCGATCGGGAAGAGTACTCGTTCCAGGTGGACTGGCAGCGGAAAACGCCTGGAAGGATCTGGTGGGAGCCAGTCCCAGGTCTGCAGCCGATTTCGTTTCCCGGCTTCTGACCAAGGACAGCGGATGGCTGGCATCGTATTTTGACACGCTTACCCGCGTAAGCCAGACCCAGCAGGCATATTTCACCTCGCCTCGCCGCTTGGAACGTTTTTACAACGCGCTTCGCGGACACGATGTAAACCCACTCCCAACCAAGCATTCCTTTCGGCCGGACCCTGCCCTGTTCTTACTGGAGGCGCGCCTCCAGGTTGAACCAAACGGCCAGCCGCATATCCCGGGAAATGTCGACGTCTGGAAGGAAGTTCTGCGTCGCAAAACGGATTCCAAGCTCATTCGCGAATGGGGCGACAAGGCCGCGGGCTGGAACAATCCGGAACAGGTGGTCGAAGGGATGGTCGGTGTTTCCAGATATGCCATGCCCGAAGGGCCGGTCTTCAATTTCCTGATGTTGACGGAGATCGACCGCGGGCGTGCTCCCGGTGAGCAACTCGATGTTTCCACGGCTCGCCTGCTGGCCGAAAAGTTTCCGCTCTATGGCGACCAGTATCCCGTGTTTGCGGAATTCCACGCGTTGAACAATGAGTCCATCACACGATTTCTTGCCGTGGCCGAAGGTCTGAATCAAATTTCGGACCGGCTCACAAAGACGGATGCCCTGGGGATGCTCCAGGCCAATCTCGGCCTTTGGCAAATCCTGGC
The DNA here is from genome assembly GCA_963813185.1 of uncultured Acidobacteriota bacterium. Lineage (GTDB taxonomy): Bacteria > Acidobacteriota > Terriglobia > Acidiferrales > UBA7541 > Palsa-360. The sequence continues at coordinate 121,511 of CAWEYA010000008.1, read as the reverse complement.
CCGGCAAGGCCAGATTCCGGACGCCCGCTTGAACGATTCCTGGCAAAAAATCCTGAGCGCTTTCGGCGCACTGCATTCGTCGGACCAGGTCTATACGGCCGGGAGGACAGCCCTCAGCGAACTCTTGCGCGCTTCCACTGGCAAAACCTATCTGCCGCAAGACCAGATCTTTGCTTTGCTCGCCGGTCCCGAGCAATACAACAGGGAGGCTCAACAATTACGATCCGAAATGGCCGGCAGAATGCGTCAAGTGATCGACGATCAGCGTCTGGTTTCTCTGGACACGCTGATCTCCCTGGGTGATGGCCTCGACCAAATGGCCAAGGGGAAGGAAGCCGCGGACGCGCTACTCCCTCTGGCCGGGGAGTTGCGCGAATTCGAGATGCCCAAGCCCCTTTTTACCAAGAGTGAGAGGACCGAATTTGCAGCGGGACTTTACAGCAACCGGCACACAGCCCTGCAGATGCGAACCGATTTGATAAAAATCATCAAGGCCCCCGGCGGCCCTTCGGAATTGGTCCAGGCGCACGGCTTGCTTACTCCTTTTTTACGTGACACTTTAGTAGGACTCAACTACGCCTATTACGAGCCGCCCGGCGCCCAAATGATTCACAACAACCCGCTCTTTGTCCGCTCCCACGATTTCTCCGGAGGCGATTATTCCGGCGAAGCCGCCAACGCCAGCGACCAGATTTGGCGCTCCCCGCGCATTTTTGGCCGCGGATGGACGGCCAGCGGCGGCGCTCACCTGATCGGCTCCATGGCCGATTTGCCCTATGCTCTAGCGCGTGTCGAGCAGGATTTCATCGTTCCGAAAAATGTTCAGTCTCTCATCTGGGAAGATTTGGTTCCGGGTCTGATCACCAGCGCGGTTCTGCCGCGATGGTGGAGCGTCACTCCCAACGAGTTGCATGCTGTGGCGTTGTATCAACGCGAAGGTGAAGAGCTTCTGACCGGCGCTGCCAAGGATGAGAAGCTGCGCGAGCCTGTCCTCGGTATCCTCACCGATTGCCTGCTTCCTCAAAGACTAGAGCAGGTTGAGACGGCTTTGCGGACCGGGCGCGATGACGACGCCCTGGCCCTGATTGCCCCGGCGGAAAGCTTTTACCTGGCGGCTGAATATCGCCAGAGATTTAACTCCGACAAGCGCAACTCCGGACCGGCAGGGAAGGAATTGGACGAGCTGTTAGCCCGCTTCCCGGCCGAGACGAATGTGGCGCGCATTTCCGAGGATTTTGGCGTGCCTCACCCTGCTCTGGCACAAAGTTATGGGCGCGAACTGATGAACATCAAGCCGATCCCCACGTTTCTTTATTATTCCAGCCGTTTGATGGCAGAATCCTGGGATTCGGGAAATTTGTACTGGGGGCGCCTGGCGGATGAGATGGGCTACTCGCCTGTCAAGCTCAACGTGCTGGTTCCCCAGTTGACCCGCCGCATGGTCGAGCAAACCTTCGCCTCGCATCTGGAAGATTGGTCCGCCGTTCTGCGCGCCATGCGGGAAACCGGAGAAGAATTCCGGCAGGGCAAGATCGCGGGCTTGCCGAAGAGCGGGTCTTCGGCCGGACTTTGAAGTGTTTTGCGGTAGTTGGTGGCGATTTCAAGTTTAGATCCCCATTCGCAGAAATGCGCGGGGCGGGCACACGAGGGAATCATGGCTAAACGATACATATTTCCGGGCTTGGGCGTTCTGATTATCCTCTCCACATTGGGAGTTTGGATGGCGGCTCAGGACCGCGGGCAGGACAACGCCGGCAGCGTCATTCGCGTTGTCGTTTCCATGGTGCAATTGAACGTGGCCGTTACGGACGACAAGGGAAACTACGTGACCACTCTCCGCCCCTCGGATTTTGACATTTCCGAGGACGGAATTCCCCAGAAACTCGCCACCTTTGAGGAAGGAAACGAAGGCCCGCAAAATTTGCTCGAAGCCTCTCAGGATTCCAGCCAGGCCAGGGACCCGGGAGGCAACCCAACCATCGAGCACAGGCGCAAGGATCCCCCGCGCGGAGGCACTCCAACGGGTTCCCTCGCGGGAATCGCCTCATCGGTGAGCGGCTCCAACGTTTTCATATTGTTTGACACCAGCAATTATATGTTCCGCGGGCGCGGCTTTGTTTTTGCCCAGGATTCCATTGCGGAATTCGTTCGTTCGCTGGACCATCCCTATCAAGTCGCTTTTTATTCCTACAGCCGCGACTTCTACCGCGCCGCGTCGCTCACCACCGATCGCACCCAAGTTTTGCGGGGGGTGCGCGAGACCGTCAACGGCGATGATTCCGCGCTCTATAACGCACTGCTCATGACTTTGAAAGATGCCGCGCAATATTCCGGCAGGAAAGTGGTCGTCGTCTTTTCCAACGGCCCCGATAATTCCAGCATGGTTTCTCCGGAAGACGTGGATGAATTGGCGCAGTCCGAAGGCGTCCCGATCTACATGATTAGCACGCGGGAAGCAAAACTCGACGCCGCTTCCGCCGCCGTTTTTGCCCGCATGACGGCCAGTACGGGCGGCGAGGCTTACTTTGCGAAAAGTTGGAAGGACCAGCGCGACGCCTTTTCCTCGATCCGGGAAGACCTTGCGCATCTATACTTTATGAGCTATTACCCTCAGCCGAATCCCAATCGCGGCTGGCGCACCATCTCCGTGAAAATCACCAACCCCAAATTCAAAAAATATCGCATCCGCACGCGCAGCGGCTATCGCCCCATTCCGGCGCGCACCAATCTGGAAGTTGCCCCACCCGAGCAATAGATTTTTGACATTGCTCGGGCCTCGCCCTCGCGTTCGCCGCGTCCGGATGTCGCGGCCGCATGGAAAGTTTCCATTCTTGCCTACTGTCCTTCCGTACAGTAGTAATTTTCAGGACGTTTGATTAAACTGCGATTGAATGGACCAATTCCCATCGAAGCAGGCAGGAATCAGCGACAGGAAGAGATAGACCCATGGACAGAAGGAAATCAGCCATCATGACCGGGCGTGGAACCACTCCGGATGGATCGAAGGCGGAGCGGAGAAAGACTTCCCGGTTTCTGGTCGCCGTGCCGGTCGAAGCGAGTTGGCGCAATTCGGAGGGCGTGCCCGTTTTGATTAAGGCGGTGGCAAAGCAAGTCAATGCCAACGGTGGTTTCCTGGAAATGACGCTCTACCCCAGTGTGGGCAGCCGGATTACGCTCACTAATTTTCTTTCCGCGGAAACAGCCGAAGCCCGTGTGCTGGCCACGCCGAATTCAAGGGAAGGCGTCTCGCATGGCATTATCGTCGAGTTGATTACCCCCAGCGAAAGCTTTTGGGGCGTGAATCTGCAAGTCAAAAAGACCAGCGTCGAACTGCAAAAACTTGAAAAATCGCTCCAGGCCGAAGGCATTGACTTCCGTTTGCTGAACGAATTCCGCGACACGGTCGATACGCTTCGCACCACCGCCTTGGCGGTTCAACAGTTGCGGGAAATTCAGCTCAAGGGCCGGGATGCCGGCGAAATCGTCACCATGCTCGTGGCCGACCGAGTGCGCCGCGCCACAAACCTCTGCCACGAACTCGTCGCCGATATTGACGCGGGAAATCTCTCCAGTGAAACCAAGGAAGTTGATGAACTTTACGACTGCCTTGAGCGAGCCTGCGACCGCCTGCGGCATCTCCTCAAGAGCCGCGACCCGGGCCGCTACGTAACCACGCGCACCTGACTTCATTTCGACGGATTTTGCCAACCGCGCATCGCCACCGCTCCCTAGAAACGAAATACCAGTCCCGTCGACACCCTGGCACTGTGTTGCACCCCGCCGAAGTACTTCGTGACAATGTCATCCCCCTGAATGATTCGCCAGGAAATCAGCGGCGCAATGTGCAAGTCGATTCCGCCACCGAAGGCCCCAGAGAAGGACGTGCTTGAAATTCCGTTGTCGGAAACATGTCCGACGCCCGCCAATACGTGAAAGAACGGAGAAATTCGTGCGGGAAAAGAAAATTGGGGTCCCGCCATGAAATGCAGTGTCCGGCCGTCGAGTTTGGAGGGCAACCCGAAATGGCCGTCCATGTCCGCCGCGATGCCAAGCCAATTCGTGAATTTAAATTGCCCCGTGATTTCCACCCCGCTCAGGTTTCTCGCCGGGGAAGTGCCCAGCCGTTCGTAACTATAACCGCCAAACAAATCTATCCCCTGGGCCTTCGCCGAAATGGAAAAGAGGGAGAACAGTCCAAGCAGCATCAGCAGCCTTCGAGCCATGAATAGCGCCTCCGGAAATTGAGTTTGATTTTGAAGTCGCGGCGTGGAGAGAGGGGGTCCGGCCGCGGGCACAAGGCTGGTTAGCTACTCAGATGCCGAATGTCACTCCACGGTCACTTCGCCAAAACCGTTTGGCAACGCGATGAAAAGAATCAGGAAATCCAAAAGGAGGTAACAAGGAATTGCCGCGGCGTACTGCAAATTAGCCAGATTCGCTTGCTTGTCCTCGCTGTAACCCGCTGGGCATGAATGCCTTGGAGGAAATGGCGCCCTTTCGGCAGTCTGGCCCGGCAGTTGCACCGAATCGCTGGGCGTGGCCGCTCTCCGAATTTAGAAGGGTTTGCTGCCTGGCATGGCAACTTTTGTTTTTATTTCTGTGTTGAATATAAGAGAGGAGCTGTTGAGAAAATCACTCTACTTCCTGCAAATCCCCGGAGGGCTGCGATAATGTTCCCAATCAAACGAATTCTTTGCTCCACATGTCTAGCCCCAAGTCTCCTGATTGCCGTTGCGAGTCCGGGTTGTGCCGGTCGCGTGCGCGTCTACGATGAATATCATAGCGACTACCATACCTGGGACCGCGATGAGGATGGCGCGTATCGGACCTATTGGAACGAGCGCCACGAGTCCTATCGCGATTACAACAAACTGAACAAGGACGAGCAGAAAGACTATTGGAACTGGCGCCACGAACATAAGGATCACGACAATCATTAGCCCCCCGGGAATGCCAATCTCCCGATTGGCGCATTGCGCGACGCCGTTCAGGAGAATGGCGTTCTCAAGCGAAGCCACCAGGCGACCCTTCTTCCCGCACGACAGCGCAGCAATCTTCAACAATTCGCTCGATTTGTGAATATCGTTTGCACTTGCCGCCTCCGAAAGTTTGAGCATGGACGGCACAACATGAAATCCGATCCGATTACACTCAACTCATTGCCCTTCCTTTCCTGCTGATGAACGGCCCCGAAAAATAATTTCAGGATGCACTTCTTCAGAGTGAGGCAACCCGGGGCCTGCTAAAATGATTCAGCCGGGCTAGCTCCGGATCTCCCGCAAAGTTTGAAAGGAAACAATCCGTGCCGCAAGACGATCTGCTAAACAGACTCGGCATTCAATATCCAGTGATTCAGGGGCCCATGGGAGGAGGCCCCTCGACGCCCGAACTTGTAGCAGCCGTGTCGAACGCCGGCGGCCTCGGTTCGCTGGGAGCTGCGTATCTAAAACCCGACGAAATCACCGCGGCCATCCGGCGAATCAAGTCGCTCACGAACAAGCCGTTTAACGTGAATCTTTTTGCCGGCGGCTATGGAACGAAGACGGACCCGGATCCCGGCCCGATGATGGATGTTCTTGCCGAAATCCATGAATCCCTCGGCCTGGCGGCTCCCGTCCTGCCGCAACTTCCGCCAGATCCGTTTGCCGCGCAATTGGAAGCGGTCCTGGATGCGGGTGCGCCAATCTTCAGCTTCACATTCGGCATCCCTGACCGCGACGCGATGGCGCGTCTCCAGGCGCGTCGTATCGCAGTCCTCGGTACAGCCACGACCGTGCAAGAAGCTGAAATGCTGGCGGAGGCCGGCGTCGACGCAATCGTAGCCCAGGGGGCCGAAGCGGGCGCGCACCGTGGCACTTTTGCCGGATCCTTTGAGGCTTCCATGATCCCGACTCACGATCTTGTGCGCGGAATCCGAAGCGGCGTGCCGCTCCCGGTGATTGCTTCCGGCGGAATTATGGATGGCCGCGATCTCGCGAGCGTGCTACAGCTCGGCGCCTCCGCCGCGGCGCTCGGCACCGCCTTCCTGGTGTGCCCTGAGTCCGGCGCGCCTGAGGCGTACAAGCAAGCGATCCTGGCCGCGCGAAAAGACACTACGGTCATCACTCGGGCATTTTCCGGACGCCCGGCCCGAGGGCTTGCGAATACTTTCATCCATAAATTGGCAGGGAGGGAAGACATCATTCTGCCCTACCCGCGCCAGAATATTTTGACTCGCGCCATGCGTACCGCCGCAGCAAAGCTGGGCGAAAGCGGATTCCTCTCTCTATGGGCGGGCTGTGGCGTCGCTCGTGCCCGCGCGCTTCCTGCCGGAGAACTTGTTAGACGCCTGTTGGATGAAATGAATGCGGCCGAAGAAAAAAATTTCGCCAAAAACGATTAGGCAGTCCCGATGCCCGGTCCGACTTGCCGCTATGGAGTTGCGGCCTAAGTAACGACGGGGATCGGACTCGTCCCATCGCCAAACCATTCCGCGAATTGACTTTCTCTCGCCTCGCTGTATGATAGAAAGAGTCCCGTGAGCTATGGAATAGAGACCGGCCCCTGCATCTGTTGTTGCCGCAACAGTACGCCGCCGTGTGGGGAAATCGCGCGATAGGGAAACAACAAATCGCAGCGCAGGCAGCCCACCTCGGTGACCAGCCCGACGGTGGGTTTTTTGTTTTCGAGCGCAATGCTTTGAACCCCGGCGTGACGCCAGCAGGGCGCGGCAACGTCGGATTGCTGTAAAGTAACCCAAGAGCGCTTGCCGCCTGGCAGCGGATGAAGGCGCCTTGCAATGGAGGCAATCGTTAGATGAAGGTTTCGAACTCTCTCTGGGCCGAGCGGCTCGCCGGAAAAATTCCGGAGCATCTGGCCCGTGAAATAGACATCTTCGAAACGGAGATTGCCTTGCGCAAGCAGGGCAAGATTGACGAGCGCCTGTTCGCCGAAACCCGGCTGCGCAGAGGAGTTTACGGCCAGCGCTATGACAACGGACAAAGGCACAACGGCAAGACGGTTCAGCAGCTCGGCTATCCCTCCGGGGAACTGACCAAGGGTCCGAACACCATGTGGGATGCTCCGGGGATGCAGCGCATCAAGATCCCCGCGGGAGGGCTCAACGCGGACCAGTTGGAGACGCTGGCGGACCTCGCCGAGGAGTATTCCGACGGCATCGCGCATGTGACCACGCGGCAGGATTTCCAACTTCATTACGTGCACATTGAGGACACACCCAGCGTGATGCGCCGCCTGGCCGCCGCCAACATCACCACGCGCGAGGCCTGCGGAAATTCCGTCCGCAACGTGACGGCCTGCCCCTACTCGGGCGTCTGCCCCGATGAAAAATTCGACGTCACTCCCTACTCCCGCGCCCTGTCCAAATTTTTGCTGGGCCATCCCGATACCCAGAATTTCGGGCGGAAATTCAAGCACTCCTTCAGCGGATGCTCGCAGCATGCCTGCGGACTCTCGAGCATGCACGATATGGGCATGGTCGCCGTCACGCGAATCGAGAACGGAAAAGAGAAGCGCGGCTTTGAAGTGTCGGTCGGCGGAGGCCTCGGCGCCGTTCCCTATCAGGCCAAGCTGTTCGACACGTTTGTTCCGCCGGAAGAATTGTTGCCGCTCGCGCAGGCCATTTCCCGCGTGTTCGCGCGCCTGGGCGAGAAGAAAAATCGCAGCCGAGCGCGCATCAAGTTCCTGGTCCAGGATCTGGGCATCGAGAAATTCAAGGAATTGGTGCTGGAAGAACGAAAAATTCTGCCCCAGGACCCGAGATGGACGGAATTCATCGTGGACGTCGAAAAATCCCAGGAGGCTCCTCTGCGCCCCGGCGGCAAAGCGCCTTTGCTGGGCTCGGAATCTTTCCAGCGCTGGGTGAAGACCAACACTCGGCCGCAGAAGCAAGAAGGTTACACGGTGGTCACCATCGCGCTTCCGCTGGGCGACATTACCTCAAACCAACTTCGGTCTCTTGCGGACATCGCGCGCCGCTTTACCAAAGAAACCATCCGCTCGACGGTGGAGCAAAACATCGTCCTTCGCTGGGTCAGCCTGAGCGACCTGGTCGAAATGCACAAGGCCCTGGAAGCCGCCGGACTCGGCGCCCCTGGCGCGGGCAGCATCGTGGACATCGCCGCCTGCCCGGGCACGGACACCTGCAAGCTGGGCATTTCCTCTTCGCGCGGGCTGGCGGCGGAGTTGCGCAAAAGGCTCGGCGAGAAAAATTTCCAGTTGGACGATTCCGTCGTGAAATTGCATATCAAAATCAGCGGCTGCTTCAATAGCTGCGGCCAGCATCACGTGGCCGACATGGGCTTTTACGGCGTCAGCCGTAAAATGTCCGGGTACGCTGTTCCGCACTTCCAGGTGGTTCTGGGCGGGGAATGGGAACACAACGGCGCCTCCTACGGTCTCCCGGTCATCGCCATCCCGTCCAAACATATTCCCGAAGTCGTGACTCGCCTGACGGACCGTTACGCGGCCAACCGCAAAAACGGCGAGAGTTTCAAGGATTTCATCGGGCGGACCGGAAAAGTTGAGTTGAAAAAGATGCTCGAAGATCTGGCGCGCCCGCCCGCCGATTCGTCGGACCGTTCGTTCTTCCAGGATTGGGGCGATCCCCGGGAATACACATTGTCCGACATGGGCATCGGCGAATGTGCCGGCGAAGTAGTGTCCTCGGTTGAGTTTGATCTCGCCGCCGCCGAAAGGGAATTGTTCGAGGCGCAGGTGGCCCTGGAGGGCGGCCAAATCGAATCTGCGGGGCAGGCGGCCTACCGATCCATGTTGCGCGCCGCGAAAGCCCTGGTGAAGATCGAGTATTCGACCGTCGCGGACGATCCGGCGCAAATCGTCAAGGAATTCCGCGCGCGGTTCTACGACACGCAGAAATTCTTCGATCCTTTCGCCGGCGGCAAATTCGCTCACTACTTGTTCAGCGCGCAGGAAAAATCAGGCGAGCCCTACACGCAGGACTCGACACGCTACTTGATCGACGAGGCGCAACTTTTTATTGACGCTGCGCATAGTTGCTACAATCGAATTTCGGCGCCGGCGCCCGTCTGAGTCAGGCCCGCGGGCTCGCCTCTTACACGGAACGATTCACCCCCGCGGGGGCGAAAGTGAAGCGTCGCGCCCGCCGCGAAAAAGGGATCCCAACGCATGCAATTTCAGCACGTCAATGTAAAACTCCTCGTCCAGAATCCCAACGAGGCCGGCCTCGAGCCGCTGATCCCGGTCTTCCACGGTTGGATTGAAAACCAAAACGGCGATGAGCTGTTGATTGATGTTGCCGATTACACCCACGTTCCCGCGGGACCGGGAATCGTCCTGATCGGGCACGAGGGAAACTATAGCGTCGACAATACCGGCAACCGTCTGGGCGTTCGCTACAACCGCAAGGCCGCCCTCGACGGCAGCAATCAGGACCGCTTGACGCAGGCCGCCCGCGCGGCGCTTACGGCCTGCCGCCGATTGGAAGGGGAGCCTCGCCTCGGCGGTAAATTCCGCTTTAACGGGCAGGACATCGAAATTTTCATCAATGACCGCCTGGTCGCTCCCAATAACGCCGCCACGCGGCAGGAATTTGACGAGGACTTTCGCCTCTTTTCCCGGAAACTGTTCCGGGAAAAGGTGTACTCTATTTCTTACGGCTCAGACCCGCGCAGTCTGTTCACGGCTTTTGTGAAGGCGGCTCAGCCTCTGTCTGCAACGGAATTGCTGGAAGCGCTCTCTTAAATTGCGATCGAAATTTCGTGCCGAAAGGAACTCCAATGGGAAAGTTGATTCAAACCTCCAAAGTGAAAATTTCCAAGGAACCCGGAAAAAGCAAAATCAAGCGCGCCGAAATTGAAGGCTTTCCCGGCGCGCTGCGCATGGGAATTCACGGCGGCATCGCCCAGTATTTCAAGCTTTCCCCCGACGAGCCCATGGCCTCCACGCTCGATTACATCGTCGCGGCGGTCGGCGGCTGCATGACTGGAACCGTGGCCGGCGCTCTCGAGGCGCGCGGCGTGAGCGCGAATCCCGACAAGCTTCAGGTCGAAGCCGAAGGCCGCATTGAAGATGTGGACGGCAAGATGATCCTGACGGGCATTAAGCTGCGCTACCGTTTGAAAGTGCCCAAGGAAAAGCGTGCTACGGTCGAGCGCGCGCTGGAACATCACGAAGGACTTTGCGCGGCATCGGAAAGCGTTCGGCGCGGCATCACGGTCGAATGGGAAAGTGAAATCGTCGAAGAGTCTGATGCCGAAGCCGCCCGCACTTCCGCGGCCGTCCGCGGTTCAGATTAGATTCCAAGTGGCGCGGGCTTCAGCCTGCGGGGGTTCGTAGCTGAAAGTTCCAAACCCCACGAGCCAAAGCCTGCGCCACTAAAAGATCAAAGCAATTTGCGCGCCACACCTATTTTTTCTCCGCAATGTCCACCGCAGCGCGAGTCGTCTCCCAATCCATTTTCATCGTGCAACCGGTCCCCATCTGATCGAAGGAAATCGTGAAGTTCTCAAGCGGCGACGGGAGCTTTGAAACTTTCATTTCCATGCGCGCGAAATCAAATTTTTCGCCGGGATAAGGAATCCCCCATTCGCCCGTTTGCTTGCTGATGATCAAGGTCCACTTGTTTTGCGCGGGCAGCGTGAACAAAGTGTATTTGCCCGCGGGCACATTCTTGCCACCTACGATGACGTCCCCATTCGGCACAAAGGAAGTCGCGTCATCGGCCCCCGCGCGCCAAACTTCTCCAAACGGAACCAGATCGCCGAAAATCTTGCGCCCGCGCATGCGCGGACTGGAATAGCGCACGGCGATCGTCTTGCCATCCGCAAATTTGCATGCGGCCTTCGCGGCAGGACTGGCAAGCTGGGCTTCGCTTGGAATCGCGCCGGCGGCCAGCGCCGCGAGAAATGCGCCGAAAAATAAACCGGCTTTCCGCATACCCCTCCTTTTGTCCACCTCTCTCGTCGTTTCCATGTATTTTATGCCATCCTGGTTAACGCTTCACCATTTACGATCCATTTTTTCGATACCAGCGAGAAAGTTTGTTGAAATTTCCTCCGGGATGTATATGATGTCCCGTTCAGGCAATCGACATTGATTTCGCCGGGCACGAAGGGCTTATTGAGCGGAAATTTCGGCCTGCGGGAATCAGGCCCGCAACATCCTGGAGCGGAAAACGATGCTGAGTAGACGAATGGAACGCGGTTCCACCTCTGTTGCCCTTGCCTTTGCGGTGTTTCTCATAGTCATGACGGTCGTCACCGTTTACATCTTCTGGGCGAAAGTGTGGTGGTTCCCTACGCCGATCAACGACATCGGCCATGAAATCGACGCGCAATTCATGCGCACCCTCCTGATCACAGGAATCGTATTTGTGGCCGCGCAGCTTGGTCTCGCCTACGCGATTTTCAAGTTTCGCGATCAGGGGCAGAAGGCCGCCTCCTTTGAAGGCAACAACACGATGGAAATTGTCTGGACGATTGCCACGATCGTATTGTTCGTCGGCCTCGGCTTGTACGCCCGAAACGCCTGGGCGGAAGTGCACTTTATGGGCGCCGCTCCCGGCGCGCTGCAAATCGAAGTCACCGGTCAGCAATTCGTCTGGAATTTCCGCTACGCCGGCCCCGACGGAAAATTTGGGCGCGAGAAGCCGGAATTGGTCAGCGCGTCCACCGGCAATCCGGTGGGCCTCGATCCCACCGATCCGGCATCAAAGGACGACATTGTTTCCCCCGTGATCGTCGTTCCGTCGGGACGCGAAGTCGAGCTCACTATCCGGTCGCAGGACGTTACGCATAGCTTCTTCGTGCGTGAACTGCGGCTGAAGCAAGACGCCGTGCCCGGCATGGAAATTCACATGCACTTCACCGCGAATGATCCCGGCGATTATGAAATTGTTTGCGCGCAGCTCTGCGGCCTGGGACATTATCGAATGCACAGCATTCTCACCGTGATGTCTGAGGCGGACTTCGAGAAGTGGATGAAGGATCAGGAAGCGGCCAACCAGTAAAACGACGCGTTCGCAGGCAGCAGGATCGGGCGAGAAGAGAGACTCTGAGGAGAGGCTACATGGTGACTCACGAAAACGGCGGCGGTCACGGGCAACATCAACCTCCGTCCGGTTTCATACGAAAGTATATCTTCAGCATCGATCACAAAGTGATCGGGATTCAATACATATGCCTGGCGTTGTTCTCTGTGTTCCTCGGCATGGGATTGTCTCTCCTGATGCGCTTGCATCTGGCTTGGCCGACCACGCATTGGTTTTTCTTCAAGGGCGGCCTCATGACCCCGGAGCAATATCTGGCGCTGGTGACCATGCACGGAACGATTATGATCTTCATGGTGCTGACCACGGCGCCGCAATCGGGATTCGGCAACTACTTCCTTCCCATTCAGATCGGGGCTGCCGACATGGCCTTCCCGGTCATCAATATGCTGTCATTTTGGACCACGTTTCTGTCCCTGGTGGTGATGGTTTCGGCATTTTTTGTGGCTGCCGGCGCCCCGATTGGCGGATGGACCTCGTACCCGCCATTGAGCGCCCTAGGCGAAATTGCCGGTCCGGGTCAAGGTGCGGGCGAGACGCTGTGGATTGTAGGGTTGGCTATCTTTTGTGCTGCCTCGCTGATGGGCGCGCTGAACTTCATTACGACGCTGATCGATCTTCGCGCGAAGGGCATGACCCTAGGACGCCTTCCCCTGACGTGCTGGACCTGGCTGGTGACCGCCATTCTTGGCCTGCTTGCTTTCGGCGTCCTTCTGGCCGCGTGCATATTGCTATTGCTCGACCGCGTTGCCGGCACAAGCTTTTTCATTCCCACCGGCCTGGTGATCACAGACCAAGTGATCACGTGGCACAAAGGCGGTTCCCCGCTGTTATGGCAGCACCTGTTCTGGTTCTTCGGCCATCCCGAGGTTTACATCGCAATTCTTCCGGGGATGGGCGTGACCTCGCACGTCCTCGCCACGTTTGCCCGCAAACCGGTATTCGGTTACCGCGCCATGGTCGGGGCCGTCTGCGGCATAGGCTTTCTCGGTTTCTGCGTCTGGGGCCATCACATGTTCGTCAGCGGGATGAGCCCCTATTCGGCGTTCGCCTTTTCGATTCTTACCATGACCATTGGTGTGCCCTCGGCGATTAAGACGTTCAATTGGCTGGGAACGCTCTGGGGCGGCAAAATCCAATTCACCTGCGCGATGCTGTTCGCACTCGGCTTCGTGTCGCTGTTCGTGAGCGGCGGACTTTCGGGGCTGTTCCTGGCGCAACCGTCTTTGGATCTCTACCTGCACGATACCTACTTCGTTATCGCGCACTTTCATTTGATCATGGGTGTGGCGGCGATTTTCGGTATGTTCGCAGGCGCGTATTTTTGGTTCCCAAAGATGTTTGGCCGGTTCCTGGATGAAGGAATCGGCAAAGTCCACTTCTGGCTTACGTTCATCGGCGTCTATTGGATTTTCATGCCGATGCACTTCCTGGGCCTCGCCGGACATCCGCGGCGCTACTTCGACTCAAGCGCGGTCACGTTCCTCCAGAAGCTGCAGCCCGTCCACGTGTTCATCACAATTGGGGCGATTCTCACGATCTCGGCGCAGTTGCTCTTCCTATACAACATCATCTGGAGCCTGTTTGCGGGGAAAGAAGCCAAGGAAGAAAATCCCTGGCATGCGACGACTCTTGAGTGGTCCATCCCTTCGCCGCCGCCGCACGATAATTTTGGCGGTCTGGAGCCGGTCGTGTACCACGGCCCGTATGAGTTCAGTGTGCCCGGCGCGGCGGATGATTATATTCCGCAGCATCTCGCGCCGAATTTGGTTCGCAAAGCCTAGCCCTCACATGGGCATGCCATGCCGGGAACAATTGTAGATGATGTCGAGCTTATAGACGCCGGTCACGGCGGAGGGACTCCTCCGCCCGCCGGGGGCGACGACGATGGAGATTCTTCCGGTTCGCGGCGGCCCGTACCGCGCCGCGCTTATTTCACCGCGCTCCAATTGGGCCTGGCCGCCATCGTCATGTTCTTCATGGCCCTGGCGAGTTCCTACATTGTGCGCAAGGGGCTCGGCGTGGACTGGCAGACCACTCCGCTGCCCCGGGTGCTCTGGTTCAATACAGCGATACTGCTCGCAAGTAGCGCCACCATTATTGTGGCGCGTAAGAAACTGGAGGGCGGCGAGCGGGAAGCGTTCCAATCCTGGTGGTGGGTGACCACCGGGCTCGGATTGCTTTTCCTGGCCGGGCAGATTATCGCCTGGCGCCAACTAGCCGCTGCGGGAATGTTGCTGGCGACGAATCCGAGTAGCAGCTTTTTCTATCTCTTGACCGCCGCTCACGGCGCGCACCTCGCCGGCGGAATCCTGGCTTTGATCTACGTCACGTTCCGCCCGTGGAGCCGTTCACGGATCACGCAGTCCACGGCGGCGGAGCTGACGTTGATTTATTGGCACTTCATGGATGGGCTTTGGATTTTCCTGTTCGCACTTCTAACTCTGGGACGGTGAATCGTGCATGATGTAAAAACGGAAGTGGCCCTCGATTCGGCATGGTCCGGCGGCAAGTCTCCTTTCGCCATAGGCTCGAAGAAATTGGGGATGTGGCTGTTCATTGTCTCCGATACGCTTACGTTTTCGGCGCTGCTCATTACGTATAGTTATTCGCGGCTCACCAATCCCGATTGGCCGCGGCCGTTTCCCATTTTTCCCGCCATCGCTTTCTCCACGACGATGACCGTGGTGTTGCTGGCAAGTTCGTTGACCATGGTCATGGCCGTGATGGCCTCCCAGCGCAACGACCGAAAAAAAACGGTCATGTGGATGGTGGCGACCATGGCGGGCGGGCTGCTCTTCACTGGCCTGCACTTGACCGAGTGGATGAACATGATTTTCAAAGAGCACTTCACCATTGCGGGAAACCCGGAAGGCACCCCGCTTTTCGGCGCCGTGTTCTTCGGGATTACCGGGCTGCATATGACGCACGTCATGATCGGCGTAATTTACCTGGGGATTGTGGCGATCGGTTATGGGCGAGGCAAGTTTTCGGCCGAGGACGTCGAAGTAAACGGGCTGTATTGGCACTTTGTTGACCTGGTCTGGATGTTTGTGTTCCCGATGATTTATCTGATGTCGGTGAAGTACTAATTTTGACGATCCGGGAGAAAGCAATTCTATGAGCTCAGAAGCACATGCTGCGGAAGCGCACGCGGGGGCCAGCGTCGGGACGAACTTTGCCATCTGGGTCGGTCTGGTCGTGATCACTGGGCTGGAGGTCTTTCTTGCATACGAGGAATTGCGGCCTTCGGTCATGCTGACCGTCCTGGTCTGTTTGTCGGTTGTGAAAGCCGCGATGATCATGGCCTATTTCATGCACTTGAAATTTGAAAAATTCAGCCTGGTGCTATTGCTGATTCCGGCGACGATTTTTTGCCTGTGCATGATGTTTATTTTTTTCTTCCCGGATGCCTTCCGGCTGCTTCAAATGGCGCCGCATTGAGGTAGAATAGACAGGCGGTCGGAAAGCGTTTGGAGGGAATTGAGATGCGCATTAAATTTGCTCTAGCGGCCCTACTCGCGATTCTTGCTTCGGCGCAAGGCGTCTTCGCCCAGGGCTGTGCCCTCTGCTATGCGTCGGCTTCCGCGTTGGGCGCGTCCGGCCAGCGCTCACTCGATTATGGAATTCTTGCTTTACTGACTCCCGCGCTGACCCTGTTTCTTGGCGTCATGTTCCTGCTCTACCGCCGCGCAGTTTCCGCAACGGCATAAATTATCGTCCATGTAGCGCAGGCACTCCTGCCTGTGAAGACCCGGGACCCCACCGGCTATGGCTGCAGATTCAACCGGTGTAGAAGATCGTAGAAGCGCGGGTCCGAACGCAGGAGATCACTGCAGCTTCGCGTACTCCGCCTTGGCTTCCTTCAGGATGGGGATATCGGGGTCGGCGTCTTTCCAAAGTGCGAGGAAATCCTGATACGCAGCACGGGCCTTGGCGGTGTCGCCCGATATCGCGTACGCGCGCCCAAGCCCGAGATGTGCCAGCGCGCCAATCGGCTCGTTCCCAACCACTCCTGCATGGTCGAGAATTTTCTGAAACTCGGTAACCGCTGCGGCGTCCTGCTTCGCTGCCAAGCCCGCTTCGCCGCGCAAGTAAACGGGATAGAGGGCAAAGGTGAAGGAACTATTGGTTTCTCCCAATTCGTAAGGGGCAGACGCGGCCAGCGCGTCGATGGCTCTTTGCCATTGCGCTAGCGCGACAGCGGCACATCTGCGGCCCGCAATTAACCGCACGATTGTATCTTCCGGGAAGCGCTTGCCCAAATCGGCGGCTAATCGCTCGGCCTGCGCGGAATCGCCTGCCAGCCCGAGTGCGATGGCCGAGAGTGGCTCAGCCTCTCTGCCACTTGCCTGCGCGAGAGCGGCTTGCGCTTCTTTCCTCGCGAAATCGATGTTGCCACTACTGCTTCGCGGACCGGCGTCACCTGATAACAATCCGCCGCCGTTTCTTTTTCATCGGTTCGTTGCGCAGAATCGGCGGCGCGGCGCGTCAGTTCGCGGCTCTTGGCGAACTCGCCGTTATATGCTGCAGTTTCAGATTCCAGGAAGAGCATCTGATCCTCGACTCCTGGTTTCCCCGTCTCGCTGGCGACCTGCCGTTCCATCGCGGCGGCGTCGTGTGCAAGGAAATCCACGCTGTAAAGAACCAGAGGAAGCCAAGGTGAGTCGAGTTTGGGCATGCTTCTCCTGTACTGTCGCCTTGGCTCTGATCGAGTTGGTCGATCCACTGGTAGCTATTGGCCAGATTATAGTTTTTGCCGCTGCCGGGGTTGATGCTTCACCTCCAGCGCCACGGCACACCTTTCTCGTAATCTCCCATGAAGGTATAAGTGATCCACAAGTTAGCCTGTGGCTCCTCATCACGGGGGTAGGTTTGCGTCCATAACTGATAAGAAGTGCGGGTTGCCTCAAGATTTCCGGGGACGAACAGCGCTTGAATGAGGAAATGGCCAGCTTTTCGCTCTCGCTCGTCCGTTCCCGCATTTCGTAAGCCTTGCGAGTATTTTCGGCAGAGCGGTCGAGTTCACTCAGGGGTTGATAACTCTGGCCCAACCGCAAATAAGCCAAGGCGAAATTTGGATCCAGGGAAACGGCCCTTTCGAAGAGGGGGATCCCGGCAGCGTAGTCGTTTGCCACGTCTATTGTTTGATTGCCGAGGGTGTAGGCCTGCAGCGCCTCGAGCGACGGCGTGGTCACGTTCTCAGGTAGAGCATCGTACTTCTGAACTGAGCCGAACGATTCGCCGAGTTTTCCGCGCACTTGGTCGCTGCCTCCCGGAGAGCCGCCAGGCCTGTTCGTAGCATTGGCTGTTACTCTGCTCTCGACAGCCTCGCCATTGCGGCCGTTCACCGCCTTCAGCCCACGACTCTGGCTGCCCAAACTCGAAATGTTGCCTTCAATGGTGGCCGCGCTCTCGGTGCGTTGGCAAACGGCGCGCGCCAGTTCTTGCGTCAGCCGTGCCTGCTTCGGCGGCTCATCAAAGTCCAGCGTTTGTGCGATATGCTGGTCCTACATTACGGTGAACGCCGATTGCTCGAGCTTCGCCGTAAGTCCTTGCCGCAAAGTGCCGTCAAACACGGGATCGCCGGTGGTGTTCGTGAAGTCGGCCAGAACGATCGTGTCTTTGTTCGTGAGTTTGGCAGGCTGCCGGTAAAGGAAATAGGCCGCCCCTACCAGAGCGAGCACCACCAGGGTCGCTCCTGCGATCCAGGGCAATCGTTTGCTCGGCCCGCCTGGCGGTGTCTGTATCACTCCTGACAGTCTTCGCGAGTCGCTTCTCGCCTCAGCCGCTGCAAGTCCGACCGTATTTCCGCCGCACTCTCGTAACGCATCTTTCAATCCTTCTCCAACGCCTTGTTGATGATCTCTTCCAGCTTCGGAGGCAGTTCCGGATTCAAGCGTGTTGGCGCAATCGGTGCTCGTGTGGAGAATGGCTCCAAAGATGCTTGCCGAGGTGTTGCCTGGGAATGGCAGTCTTCCGGTCGCCATCTCGTACAGCACCACGCCAAACGAGAACAGGTCCGTCCGTGCGTCCAGTTTTTGCCCTCGCGCCTGCTCGGGAGACATGTAGGCCACCGTGCCGAACCTCGTGCCGGGACTGGTCAGTTGCTCCTCAGGAACCTCTGTCGTTCCTGTAGACATTGTTTGTCCTATTCCTGGCGGAACAGACTTCGGCTGAGCCGTCAGCTTCGCCAATCCAAAATCCAGAATCTTCGCGTGCCCACGCTTGGTGACAAAAATGTTGGCAGGTTTGACGTCACGATGCACGATTCCTTGCGCATGAGCTACATCGAGAGCGTCGGCCACCTGCGCTCCCAAATCCAGGACCTCTTCCATTTCGAGCGGCTTTCCTCGGATCAAGTGCTTGAGCGTCTGCCCTTGCAGCAATTCCATGGCGATGAAATGCTGCCGTTCGCTTCGTCGATCTCGTAGATCGGGCAAATGTTCGGATGATTGAGCGCCGACGCGGCAAAGGCTTCCCGCTGGATCGTTCGCGAGCAGCAGGATCGTTCTCCATTTCCGCAGGCAGGAACTTCAGCGCGACATGGCGGTGCAACTTGAGGTCTTCGGCCTCATACACCACGCCCATCCCGCCGCCGCCGTGCTTTTCCAGAATCCGATAATGCGAGATGGTTTGGCCAATCATCGCGAATTGATGGCGGTGACACTATCATTTTCAGTTGATTCCAGCGAGCATTGTTTTGCTCTCCGGGCCGCCCAGGCGCTGACAATATCGAAGCAGGAATACAAGCGGGATGGGAAAGCGGATCTTGAGCTAGCAGCTACTCGGACGGCGTCGCGCACGGCCTCCGCGACGCGCTGGATCTGGTCTTCCGTCATCTCGGGGTACAGAGGAATGGAAAGCACTTCGCGCGCGGCACGCTCGCTGACGCGCAAATCCCCGGGCTTTCCTCCGAGCGAGGCGTAGAGCGGCTGCAAGTGCAGCGGAACCGGGTAGTAGACCGTGCTGGCGACGCCGCCTTCCTTGAGGCGCTGCTGAACGACATCACTGCGCGTTTCATCCCCCCGGTCGCTTCCCCTGACAGAGCCTCCGGCGCGACCCTCCACCCGTATCGTATACAGGTAATAGACATGTTCTCTGTCACGAGGCGCGTGCGGGGGAACAATCCCGGGCAAACCCTTCAACAAGGCGTCGTACAGCCGGGCGTGCGCCTGGCGAGTGGCCGTCCAATCGGCCAGATGTCGTAATTTCACGCGCAGGATCGCGGCCTGCAATTCATCCAGGCGGCTGTTCCAGCCGCGCTCGGTGCTGAGGTATTGCCCCGCCTGCCCGTGATCGCGCAGCGCGCGCAGACGCGCCGCAAGCTTTTCATCGCTCGTCACGATCATCCCCGCATCGCCATACGAGCCCAGGTTCTTGCTGGGATAAAAACTCAAGCAGCCGAGGCGCCCCATCGAGCCGGTCTTCCGCCCCTTGTAAGTTGCGCCAAAGGATTGAGCGTTGTCTTCGATGACGGGAATGCCGTGCTTTTCCGCGACCGCCAGAATCGGGTCCATATCGGCCGCAAGGCCGAACAGGTGGACAGCGACAATCGCGCGCGTGCGCGGAGTAATCAGCCCTTCCAATTGCTCCGGATCGAGATTGAATGTCGCCGGCTCGATGTCCGCAAACACTGGGCGAGCGCCCAGGGCGCTGACGGCGCTGCCCGTGGCAATAAACGTAAACGCCGGGACGATCACTTCGTCTCCGGCCTTCACGCCGCAAGCATGAAGCCCGAGTTCCAGCGCATCCGTTCCAGAGGCGACTCCAACGCCGAAGCGCGCGCCGCTGGCCTCGGCGATTTCCCGCTCCAGCGCCTCGCCTTGCGGCCCGAGCACGAACTGCTGCGCCGTCAGCACCGCCTCAACGGCGGCGCGAATCTCGGGAGCAATGGATTCGAACTGCGCTCGCAGGTCGAGCATCGGAATCATTTCCATGGACGGGCGCGGCGGCGCGTTCATTGTGGATTCGAATGGTCCCGGGAGGTGGGGAGAAGTTTCACGGCGCGAATATCGTATCACGCGCCGCATGCGCGCGGGTCACTTGGACGAGTGCCCGGGAATCGCGCAAGAATCGCTCTCACAGCGCGCGGGAGCTCCCGGAAGGCTGTAACGGTGCCGGGCGATAAATGCGTACACAGAAGGCCCCATCCAGCGCATTGGGGGCATACTGGCGAAGCGTCCTAACCAGGTGAGCTTCGGCAGCACTTTCAGCAAGGCTAGCCATGCCGCGAATCCCTTCAGCCACGAGCCGTCGGGCGTTCGAACGTGCATTTCATTGTCCAGTTCGGCGCGCGGAAAAGGGGCCTGCGCCGCCACTGCGGGATCGTTGTAGTCCAGAAATCGCAGCCGCGAGCCGGAATCGTAAGGCTCGATCTTCGCTTGCGACCACCGGCAGAACGAGCAGGAGCCGTCCATGAAGATGTCGTAAGTCGTAGCCTGAGGCATCGGATGACCCGCCGGACCCCTCTATTATGACACCAGCGCGCCCGGGGGGCACACTCTCTCTCCAGTTTCGGTAGTGGGTCAGTTTGACCGTCGAATTGAAAGCGCGGCAATGAATGCGATGATTATGAGGGCCCAGAGGACACCAAGCGTGATCAGCTGCCACTTTTTCGGCTTCTTCCACAGCGTGGCATGGGCCACTCTCCAAGAACCCGCTCGACCTGATTCCAAAAACCAAGTTCCAAGATAGAAAACAACGAATGCTCCAATAATGGACTTCGCAAAATAGAACCAGTCCGCGTGCGTCATTCTCATAAGAGCGCGGTATCCATAGCCGCAACCATGGCAGCTCTACAATATAGGGAGGCACCCCTGCATTTCCAGCCGAAATGCCACTTTCAAAGGCCCTTTGTTTCAGAGGATCGGTTGAATCTGACCCACCACCACAGATTCGCTAGACAAATGATTTGATGAGATGAATCTTGGGTGCGCAAAGCTACCGGAGCCGGCCCGGCGGATCGGCCGAGGGAGGAATATGAGGCGTCGCCGCAGGCGAGCCCGAGTTTGCGGAGATTTTTGACGGCGCGGGTTGGGGCAGACCGATCCCGGCGTTCATTTCGAGATGTTCTTTGGCGCAGCGAGGACAATACGATTTGCCCGTGTCTTCGTCGCGCAGGCTGGCTAGTTCATAGCAGCCGTGGATGCAGTCGCAATATCCCGTCGTAGAAGCCGTCTTGATCGGCACCAGAGCCATTGTGTTTGTCCTTTTCTGCAGGATACTACAGGCAGCGAGCAACTTGCGCAAGACCCTCAAGCGAAATTCCAGCCGGGTGTAAAGCTCCTCAAGCGGGTTTTAATTGGGAAAGGCGGTACGGCGTGCCGATGTTTTCCCGCAGCTCGGTCCAAAGCGTGGAATGCATCTTGACGAACACCTCGACCACCTTCGGGTCGAACTGCGATCCCGAGCATCGCTGGATTTCCTCTTGCGCATGCCGGATCGACAAAGCTTTGCGATACACCCGGTCAGATATCATCGCGTCCAGAGCGTCGGCGACCGCGAAGATTCTGGCGCCCAGGGGAATTTCTTCTCCGCTCAAACCGCGGGGATACCCGGTCCCGTCAAAGTATTCCTGGTGGGAGAGGACGATTTCAGCGGCTTCCCGGAGGAAGGGGATCCGCTTCACCATGTTGTATCCGATTTCGCAATGGGTGCGCATGATGTCGCGTTCTTCCGGCGTGAGAGGCCCGGGCTTGCGCAGGATATGGTCCGGAATCGCCATTTTGCCGATGTCATGAAGAAATGCGGCGCGGGCAATTTGCGGCAGCAGCGCCGGTTCCACTCCCATCTCCTTGGCGATGGCGATGGTGAAAGCCGTCACGCGTTTGCAGTGGCCTTCGGTTTCGGCGTCCTTTAAGTCCAGAGCGCCACCCAGGGCCTCCAGGGTGTCGTCATAGGACTGCTCAAGCTGCTCGAGAGCGCCTTGCAGTTGCGCGGTCCGCTCTTCGACCAGCTTTTCCAGATTGCGCTGATAGTCCCTTTTTTCAAGCACCAGTTGCCGGTGCCCCAGAGCCCGCTGCACGCCGATATAAAGCTGGTCTTTTTCGAACGGTTTAAGGATGTAGTCATAAGCGCCTTGGCGGATCGCTTCCAGCGCCGTGGAGATTTCCCCGTTGGCCGTGACCATTATGACGGGGACATCCGGCTCGGCCTTGTGAAGCCATTCGACTAATTTCATGCCGTCCATTTCCGGCATGACCATGTCGCTTAAGACCAAGTCTACGCTATGTGTTGCGAGGTACTCCTGCGCCCGAAGGCCGTTGCTGGCCGAAGAGCACTCGTAGCCCTGGGCCACCAGTAGGGTCGAAACGACTTCCCGAATAGCCTCTTCGTCGTCCACGATCAATATCTTGGTCTTGGGCACCTAAAGCCTCAAAGAAGCTAATTATACGGCAGGGTGGGTCCCCGCAAACGCCCAAGTGTCGAATTAAAAATTTACGTGCTAAATACGTAACGGGGGAGCTTGCCGCGATTGGATTGCGCTATCAGGTATGCCAATTACCACTGTTATCGGCAAAGGAACTGATTTCTTGTGTCAGGAACCAACCCCTCGGAAACTGAGTTTGGTCAGTCGAAATCCGGCGGGACTGATCCTTAAGCGCCGAGTCTTCCAGGAAGACGGCCCGCCGATAGCGCACTGATCTCCGTCATGGCTGTGTCCAGGCGCGTTGCGAGCCTTCCCACCAATCCCGTCAGATGTTCTAGCTGCTCGAGCGGCAAATTGCCGGTGGACAGGCGCAACCACACCAGCGCGTACAGAATTTGAAATTTCAGGCCCAGAATGAGCCGCTCTGTCTCTTGCTTGTGGCTGACTTCCGGAGACAGCGCCGCAATGATCCGGCCCAACCTGGCGAGATTCGAAAAGTCTTCGTGCAGACCCACGAGGAAGCGCCGGGCCACCGCGCGCCGTTCGCGCAGCGCCTGCTTTGCCACATGCGGTGGTGCATTATGCACAAGGTATTCGGTGTCTGCCGCGGAAAGCGCCTGGCGAATCTGGCGAAAATAGGCGTAGTGCCTTGCAGTGGGGAGCGCTTCATTGAAATCGGAATGGAGAGACGAGGCGTCGGCTCTGGACGCTTTATGCCTGGGGAGCAGGAGCCATAGGAGAAACCCGGAGAGGGCCAACGCAAGGAGAATGACGATGCTTAGATCATTCATGGCTTCAGCAGCTCCACCAGTCGGTCGTTGAAAGTGGCCAGACGCATGTTGATTGCCGGCGACATTTCCCGATAGACCTCGGAGGGCAGTAGCACGGGGCTCTCGGATGGCGCGGGCAATGGCTTTCGGAGCGCGAAACACCAGATTCCCATCGAAAACATAAAGGAGAAAAGGTGGACCGCACTCCACATATCATTTACGTACTGTACTTGGGGCTTCAACGCAGGCCAAAGAGCCTTTTGGCTGGTTAAGAACCAGGAGTACAGATAGCCCGTGAAGAGATTCCGAAAGATCGTGTTCCCGACCACGTCGACGGCGCAGATGAAACAAATACCGACAGCGATTGCTCTTTGCAGAGGTTCGAGGGCAATCCTATAGTAATTTCGGAAGAGTAACAGGACAGCAAGAATGACAATCGAGCCAAGGGCGAGATCGCGATCGATAGTCATCACATATATAGCAAACTGATCAGGCTGGCCCCAGGCGTCCATAGCCGCACGAGCGAGAAGGAGAATCGACAGGGCTGAGAGGACGCGCCAAACGAGCGCCCAAATGCCTCGATAGGCACGGAGCCCGTAGCGGCACAATTCCGCAATTGCAAGACTACGCGCAGTTGCGTTCAAGAGGACGGAGCCCCAATAGGCATAATACGAATTGAGGGAACTAAATCCGAAATACGCGTAAGTGAGCAAAACACCGATCCCGCAGGTCAATAGCACGCACGTGTAAGCTGCAAAAAGCGGAAGAATCCTCTGCACCTTCCGGGCAAAGACAAATCCACAAAGTGCAATTTCGAACGATAGAGTGGACCAAATGAGAAAGCTTTCAAGAGAATTCATGGGTCCGGACCGACCGCCCTCATTATACTACAGAGGATGACTTCACTCGCCGGGTAATGTCCCCGAACGAATCTGCCCGGTCCGGCCCCCGAAAGCTTAGTGGCCCCCGCCACCAGGAGGGATAGGGCTGCCGCCTTGGAAGTGGCCGCCGCCACCAGGAGGGATAGGACTGCCGCCCTGGCGCAAGACGGAATGATTAACCGAAGCAGCGTTGACTTGCCCAACAACAGGGAGTAGCATGGTCAACGCAAGAGCTGCTACAAACGATGCGGTGATAATTTTTTTCATGGTGGATGACCCTCCAGAGTCGCCACTTAGATACACGCAAGCTTCAGCCTGGACAGGGTTGCAGACTAAAAAGTTCAGAAATCGGAACGGGTGAAGTTATGGAGTCACTGGAGCGTTTCCAGCAAAGTCGCGCGGTTATCGAGGATTTTTCGTCTCGAACGCTGGCGGCCATTTCCAGCGATTTTGGACGGCTCCATTACGTCAGTTCATTGAAGGACTCGAACTCGGGCCGGTATGAGCACGACGGCCTCACCAGCCTCTATTCCGAGAACGCTGTCCAGGCGGCGCTTTCACACTGCCACGAAGAGCTGTTTTCCAGGATTCTGGAAACGCCTTTGAAAAAACAAGAGGGCGATTTACGCGCCTGTTTTGACACGGCGGGCGACAAGTTTTGGGACGCAGTGGAAAGTTGGCGTGAAAATCCCAGTTTTCGGGGGATGTGCCCGGAGGGCATGCCGGATTATCTCGACGATCTGTTTTGTTCGAACATGACAGCTCTATTGGCGATTTTTTCTTCCAGGAAGTCTAACTAGGACCCAATCGCATCGCCACTCCCACCACTTGACCCACGATTTCCGCTTCCTCGGGATAACGGTAAACCTCTGGCGCACAAGAAGATAAAGGGTGCGGGACCAGTATTACGTTCCCGTTTTCGCGCTGGCACCAGCAGCATCGAAACTGCCCGTGGAGTTCAATGAAGTAAACGGGGCGTTCATATTCGTTCGTCCAACCGGAATTCTGGACTTGCCGCAGTTTGGGATCCACCAGCACCAAGCTCCCTGGGCGCAGGAGAGGATTCATTCTCTTATCATCCGCTCCGACATAGCCATACAGGTATCTTGAGGGCTGGTGGAAGAATGTACCTTCCAGATCTGCCCAGCGCTCCACCATGCGCGTAAGAAAATCCGTGCGGCGCGGGTCAAAGGCTGGATCAAACCGAATGGGGAGGCGCAATTTGGCAGGTGCCGCGGCAAGATGCGTATTCGGGGCGCTCAGTTGATTTCCGTCGGAAAAATGGCCCTCAAAGGGCACATCGTACCACTCACATACCTCTTTTGGGTGCAGGTGATAGATCACCGCCAGTGCGTAAAGCTTGTAGAGACTGGGAGTTACGTCGCGATTTTCAATGTCCGCCAGGCGGCTCAGGTGAACAATAAATTCCGGACGCCCGCGCTGGCAGGCCAATTCATAACTGGCTCGCTCCACATCTCGATAGGTCAGGCCGAGACGTTCGCGGGACCTGCGCAGCCTGGTGCCAGGCTGCAGCTCAGGAGCGGGAAGATCCCCCGGTTGGCTCAAACTCCGAATCGCCATGAATCAGCTACCTTTCTGTTATGTTTCCAGAACAAACGCCGCTACGGCAGCGAGTCATCTTGCGCGCGAGGGAAAAAACGCGCGCCGCTTAATTGTTAGCCAAAAAACAAGCAAAGAGCCAGAGACTCTCTGCACTTAAATTCGGTCACCGCGCCATCGGGAACTTTTCTGAAAATGCCGAACCAGATTTTGCGTTCGTGCGCTCATGCACAATGAGAATAAACATTGGCATTTCGTGAAGAAGCGTTTCGAGCCTGGATCCCCCCGCTTGTTGCGTCCCAAGCATTGAGTGTATTAGAGTCGAGGCCCAAATGAACTTTATTTTTTACAGATACCGAGGAAATCTTCCGGCGCCCGGTCGGCGATGGTCAGGGGCTTGATATTCGTCGGCTTAGTCATTTTCGGTGCCAACTCATTATCAGCTTGGGGACAAGCGCAGACCGGCGGCGATGCCACCGCGGAATTTAAGAGAATCTCCGACGATCTTTCCGCGGCCAGACTGGGCGGCGGGGAAGAAAATGAAGCGCAGATGGAGAAAGCGCTCGCCTATCTGGATTCTATCGCTGTTTCCGTTTTGAATCTTCCGGCGGGGCCGAACCTGGACAACGCGAATCGGGCCCTGGCGGGGCTCGCATCGCACAATCCTCCGGTGGGCGAGAACTACCGCCTCGAAAAACTGGGAGGTAATCCCGCGGCCTTTGCCATGGTAGTTAATTTCGGTCTTGGTGGACCGGCAGCCGTGCGAATCTATGCGGGTTCCGCCGGACGTTACGCTCTTGCCGCGAGGATCGATCATTTGGTGCAGAAGGATTTTTTCGACAGCGACCTTGAGCTGGTGCCCGTCTCGAAAACCGAGGCCGTGTTTGTCACGGTTTCCGGGCGGACGGATGATTTGTCGACGGGCCTGTTTTCGGCCTGGCGGTTTGATGGGCATGGCGTGACCGCCCTATGGAATTCGGATTTGCTCCAGCAATCCAGCTATGAGGCCGACGAAAACGGATTTCGCCTCGCCTACTGTTCCCAAGTGGATGAGGATCACCCATCGCAATGCCTCAAGATGTCGCGCGACGTTTATCGCTTTCAAGCCGGAGAATGGAAGCGCATCGAAACCGAAGACTTGCCGCCGTCAAAACCGACCGCGAAATAAGAGTTGTCGTTAACAGGCAGCCGCAAGGGTTATCAAGTCTTGCCCTCCCACGACATCCAATCGTCCGAAATCCACATCAAAATGTTAATCTGGTTTTGGCTCTCGCAAGGGAAGGGACGGATCGCGTGAAACGAATCTTTGCCGGCATCGTCGCTGCGCTATTCCTGGCATTAGGAGTATCGGCGCAAAAAATTGCCCCGCCCGCTTCCATGCCGCCTCCCGCGTCCGCGCAAAGCCAGGAATTCGCGCAGGCGGCCGATGAAGTGCTGGCCGAAATGAGCAAGCTGATTTCCCTGCCGATTCTTTCTCCCCTGAAAAAAAGCATGCGCTCTCGAGAGGAAATTCGCGCCTACCTGTTGCAGAAAATGAATGAAGACAAGGATGCCGACAAAAGATACGCGGACCAGAAAACCATGGAAAAATTCGGCCTGCTCCCCAAGGATTATCCCCTCGACCAGGTGCTCGTCAAAGTGCTGACCGAGCAGATCGCCGGGCTCTACGATCCGGACAGCCAGGAATTTTTCATCGCCAACTGGACGACTTCCGCCGACGAGCGCCCGGTCATGTCGCACGAATTGACGCACGCGCTGCAGGACCAGCATTTTCATATCGACAAATGGACGAACGCGGCAAAGCCCAACGATGACGGAGAACTAGCCCGGGACGCCGTGATCGAAGGCTCGGCCATGGCCGCCATGCTCGATTACGAGCTTGGCGGTAAGGGGAGCATCCGGGACCTTGGCGATTTCGACCCGGCCATGTTGATCGGCGATTTGGACAGCAGCCCGGAACTTTCCAAAGCCCCGAAGGTGTTGCAGGACGAGTTACTTTTTCCTTATCTCGCCGGCATCTCTTTCACGCAGCATTTGCTCAAGGCCGGGAACGGATGGCCGGATTTCTATCGCGTGTTCGATAAGCCGCCGGCCTCCACGCAGCAGATCATGCATCCCGATTTGTACTTGCGGGGAGTTGTCCCGGCCAAGATCGACCTGCCGGCAACCAAAGATGTGGTTACCTCCGACTGGAAAAGGTTGGATGAAAACAACATGGGGGAATTCGGGGTGCTGGAGATTCTAAAGCAATTTCTGCCCAAGAGCCGTTCCACCGCGCTGGCCGCCGCCTGGGCGGGCGATCGCTACGCGATTTTCGAGAATCAAAAAAATAAGAGGACGCTGCTGGAGTTTCGCATTCGCCTCGGGAGCGACGCCGACGCAGCCCGTTTTTTCGGGGCCTATAGCGAAATTTTAGAACTGAAGTACAGCCAGCGGACCAATTTGTTGCGGCGCCCGAATTTCTTTTCCTTCGACACTCCCGAGGATGGCGTCTTCCTTCGCTGCGTGGACTCCGATTGTTTCGTTCTGGAAGGCGGAAGCCGCGCCATGTTCGATCGCCTGACTATGGAAATGGGATGGCCGGCAGGACCGGTCGTTCCGTTGAACCCGAGCGAGCCGCACGTCAAGGAAACCGCGTTTCCGATTTATCCGAGCTTGGTTGCCGATGCCGGTCGGCCCACGCAGCCCACGGCGCAGTGACACTAGGAGCGGACAGGCTTTTCCTGCCGCGCGTCGAACGCCTCATTCGCGGCATGCAAAAGACCAAGTGAAGACTTACGTGCACAGCAGCGGTCCAGGCGAGCGAGACGGCGGGCGAGGCGCGCTTGTATTTTATTTGCGCGGTCCTCGGGGAGTTTTCTGTCACGCTGAGCAGCGTGCAATTCTATGATGGCTGCGCGTACCAAATCGAGAGCGCGCTGAGGCTCTTTCACACGGTGCTCGTAGTAAATTGCCAGTTGCTCGGAGGCTTCCATAGCGGATTCGAGCGCTCTTTGCGCGTCTTCCACGAGCAGTGGTGATGGGGTGCGCTTGCTCGTGCCGGGCGCTTGGCGCAACGCATCCCAGAGCGAAATGGCGCGCTGGTAATCGAGTTCGCGTTTCGCCAGCTGAGCCAGTTCCCGCTGCGCGAGGCGCTCCACGGGGCGCGGCAAGCCAAAGCGCAGCGCGGTCTCATAGAGTTCGCGCGCGCGTGTGGAATGCCCGCGATTGCGCATGATTCGGGAGAGGCCTAGCACCTCGATCGGATCGCGCGTCTCCGCCTGCGCGGCATTCGCGATTCCATTTCCGCTGTCGAGCACCGCGAGAATTTTTCCCGCCAGCGCTGCCAGGCCGCGCAAGTCCATCTGGTTGTGGCGGAAAATTCCCACGAGCGGCTCGGCAGGCCCTCCGCGGAGATAATCGAAATACATTTGCGGAATCAGCGAAGAATCGATGTCGTCGTGGCGGGACCAGTTGAGGGAACGGCTATCGTCGCCCAGAACATGCCGCTCAAGGTCCCTGAGGCGCACGGAACCAAGCCGCAGCCGCCAAAGCTGCCGCGCCGGATGCAGCAGATCCAGATGCAATCTGGGAGAGAAAGCTGGGACGGACCGCGTCATGCGATAGCGCGTCTCCAGCAGCGGCCAGTCGAAACTTTTTCCGTTGAATGTCACGAGCACGGGCCGTTGCTTCATGCGCTCGGAGAGTTCGAGCAGCAGCGAATGCTCCTCGTCGAGGTCGCGCATGAAGAATTGCTCGACCTGCAACCCTCCCGCGTCCCACCAGGCGATGCCGACCAGGAACGCATAGGTGCCAGTGCCTCCCGCGAGGCCCGTTGTTTCCGTATCCAGAAACAGCCATTGTTCGGGATCGGTCGCGGCCTTCATGGAATCTTGCGCATCCGCGGATTGCGGCAGAAGAAGGCCAAGCGAGCGCGCATCCGGCGAGCAGAGTTCAGGCGTGGCGTACCACTGCCGCAGGGATAAATGTCCGCCGTAATGATTCCGGTTGATCCGCGCGCCGAGGAGTTCCGCGAGACGATCGCCTCCGGCTCCGGCGCCGTCTTCCGAAACGCGCGGGGCCGGAGTTTCTTTCCTGCGTGCGGGGCGCAACGCGGCGATGCGCGCGAATTTGTCGTCTTTGCTCAAGGTAAAGACTCAGAAAATGAAACCACGGATGAACACAGATAAACACGGATAAGAAAAAGCAAAAAAACATAGAACGGAGGGTGCGAATGATTGAAATTTGTTCTCATTACCCTGTTGTTTTGCTTTTTCCTTCTTTCATCAGTGTTTATTTGTGTTCATCTGTGGTTCCACTCGCTTTTTTTATGCGCCGAGGCGGGAGAGGATTGCCAGGGCGGCTTCTTTGGCGCGCTCACCTCGTTCGCCCACGGGGCCGACGCACGATGGGCATCCATTCTCGCATGGGCATGCAGCGATCAGCTCGCGTGTTTTAGCGAGCAGAATGTCGTGGGCCCGGTACAGCGGCTCGGAAAATCCGATGCCCCCGGGATACGCGTCATAGAGATATAAATTGGGCTCGAAGAATTCTTTTTCGGCAAGCGCGGCCATGGCTTCCGGGCTCGCCGCTTCTTCCCATTCGATTTCCGAACCGGGCGAGGGCGGGCGCTCGCCAATGGATGTGCCGAGGTCGCGCGCATCGCACATCAGCAGCAGCGTGGCTATGGATTCCAGGGCGTGGAGCAGGCCGAACATGCCGCTCTGGCGGTCGCTGACGGAGAAGGGAAGCGATTCGACGAGCCGGCGCTCGAGGGTCAGCCAGAAAGCCGTGGTGTGCATTTCGTTTTCGGGCAATTCGAGTTTTCCATCGCCAATATTTTCGTTGGTGAAGAATTTTATTTTTTTGAAGCCGATCACCTGGGATCGAACCAGCACGTCTCCGTGGGACCACGCGGCCTGCGCGTCGGCGCCACCCGCTTCGATGCGCTCGCCGGCCGCGCATTCCAGCACGCGGACCTGCGTGTAGCGGACCGCATCGGTGTAGTAATCCACATCGACGCGCTTCACATACGCTTTCCGTTCCTCGAAGTTGAGCGCTTCCACATGAAATTGCTGTCCCTGGTGAAGGTAAATCGCTTTTGGGTGAACCGTGGTGAGCGCGCTCGAGAAATCCACTTCGCCGATTACTTCGGCGCCTTCCGTGGTATTCACGATCACGAAATTGTCCGACGTGACCGAGCGCAGGCTTACGGTGTCCGCGGGATAGGCTTCCTGCGTCCAGTGCCAGTGTTCGCCGGTGCGATGGAGGAAGCCCGCTTCGGCGAGCCGGCCGCAAAGTTCGGAGACATCCACGCTTCCAAAAGTTTCCCCTGTCGAAATCGGCAATTCAAACGCAGCGCACTTCAGGTGATTGACCAGGATTTCCAGATTGTCCGGCTGGACGAAGGCTTGTTCGGGCGAGCGGCCGAAAAAATAATCCGGATGCTGCACGATGAATTGGTCGAGCGGCGCCGAGGAAGCGACCAGCACGGCGCAAGAGCTACCGCTGCGCCGCCCGGCGCGCCCCGCGCGCTGCCACGTGGACGCAATGGTGCCGGCATATCCCGCCATGATCGTGGCGTCGAGCGAGCCGACGTCGATCCCGAGCTCCAGCGCATTGGTCGAGACCACGCCGCGAATGCGGCCCTCGCGCAAACCGTGCTCAATTTCGCGGCGCTCTCCGGGGAGGTAGCCTCCCCGATAGCCGCGGATGGCGGGCGAATGTCCGGGCTGAGCAGGGTTGGCCTGCTGCAAATAGGTGAGCAAGACTTCGGTGTAAAGGCGCGAGTTGGCGAACACGATGGTCTGCAGGTTTCGCTTCAGAAATTCCTGGGCGACGCGTGACGACTCGTTGATATAGCTGCGGCGGATGCCCAGAAAACGGTTCACCACCGGCGGATTGTAGAAAACGAAAAATTTCTCTCCGGCGGGCGCGCCGTTTTCTTCGATCACATCAAAATCGGTTTCCGCGAGGCGCGAAGCAAGCTCGCCTGGATTCGCGATCGTTGCCGAGCAGCAAACAAATTGCGGATTCGAGCCGTAAAATCGCGCGATGCGCCGCAGCCGCCGCAGCACGTTGGCCAGGTGGCTGCCGAACACGCCGCGATAGGTATGCAACTCGTCCAGCACCACGTAGCGCAAGTTCTCGAATAGCCGCTGCCAGCGCGTGTGATGCGGCAGGATCCCGGTGTGCAGCATGTCCGGATTCGATAACACGATTTGCCCGCGCTCGCGAATCGCCTTGCGCGCGTCGGCGGGTGTATCGCCGTCGTAAGTAAAGACACCGAAGCGATGGTCGAGGCGGGCGGACAAGTCGTGCAACTCGGCGAGCTGATCCTGCGCCAGGGCTTTTGTCGGAAACAGGTACAGCGCGCGCGCGTCAGGATTTTCAAGGACCACGGACAGCACCGGCAGGTTGTAGCACAACGTCTTCCCGGATGCCGTCGGCGTAACCACCACAACGTTGCGTCCCTCCCGAACGGCTTCCGCTGCCAGGGCCTGGTGGCTATACAGCTGCGCAACGCCTTTTTCCGCATAAACGTGCGCCAACTCCGCGCGCACCCATTCTGGCATGGGCGCAAACCTAGCCTCGCGCGCCGGGATATGGTGCACGGCGGTAATGATTTCGCCGCGGTGGTCGCGCTCGGCAAATTGCTCGACAATTTCCCGGACGCGCGCGAGCGTTACCGACTCCTTCGTGGACCGTACCGCCAGAGATTGAGTCACTGCCAGCCTCCTCCACACTTCGCCTTTTCTTCGCTACGCTACCACGCTGCAGCGGGCCGCGCAACGGTCTTTCTGGCCGAGCGGTTCAAACGATTTCCGGGCGCTCCGGATAATTTCAAACGAATTCTGCCGCATGCGCACTGCAGGTCTCGAATTTTTGCAAAACTTTTTTTGCCGGAAAATGTTTCGCTTCCTTGCCCCCAGGCCGGGCTCGACCTGTATCAACGGTCGTGTCTTGGACCTGTCCCTCATTTGGTCTGTCGACCAGTCGAGCGCGGATTTCGCAGAGACCTAATCTGACAGTGGGTCAAATTCCTGAGATTTTCAGCGTGACCTTTCTGACCTACAAAGTGCGAACCGGCGCGTTCTTGGGGACCCGGTACGCGTCATGGAGCAGGGATTCAGATGAAAAAAACCGGGGGAATCATGCAAAGAGTCATCCGCGCTGCAATCATCGTCACATTAATAATTTATTTTGGCACTACGGCGCACGCAAGAAATGCCAAGAACTACGTAATCTACGCAAATCCCACATCATTGTCTTTCTCAGTACCGATGGACGGGGCGGCAGTCACGCAGAGCGTCAAGGTTAACGACACAACCCCGGGGCCATTGCCCTTCACACTATCGGTGGACCAGCCGTGGGTTACCATCAGCGCAACGTCCAGCACGACCGCAGGGGGCGGAGTGGTGCTGCAGTTCGGCGTGAATCCGGCCGGATTGCAGGCGGGCAGTTATACCGGACATGTGATTCTTACTGCCTCCGGCGTAGCGAATTCTCCGATGGCGTTTCCGGTGACGCTGACCGTGACATCCAGCACCAGCGCCGGAGCCCCGGCGATCTTGACGCAGCCGGCCGGCCGGACGGTGGTTGCCGGGAAAGCCGCTACATTTAGAGTGACGGCAAGCGGCAACTCGCCGATGAAGTATCAATGGAAAAAGAACGGCGTCGCGATCAGCGGCGCGACGTTTTCGTCGTACTCGACTCCGCCGGTAGCGGTTTCGGACAACAACGCGCGATTCACGGCGGAGGTAAGCAACAATTTGGGCGCCGCGCAAAGCGAAGATGCGGTCCTGACAGTTATGCAGGGAAGGAATTACGTGATCTACGCAAATCCCGCTTCCTTGTCTTTTTCATTGAAGGCGGGCGCGGGGCAAGCGACGCAAAGCGTCAAGGTGAACGACACAACCCCGGGGCCGTTGCCATTCACGCTGTCGGTGGACCAACCGTGGGTTACGATCAGCACGACGTCCAGCACGACGGCAGGGGGCGGAGTGGTGCTGCAGTTCGGCGTGAATCCAGCCGGATTGCAGGCGGGCAGTTATACCGGGCATGTGATTCTTACTGCCTCCGGCGTAGCGAATTCTCCGATGGCGTTTCCGGTGACGCTGACCGTGACATCCAGCACCAACGCCGGAGCCCCGGCGATCTTGACGCAGCCGGCCGGCCAGACGGTGGTTGCCGGAAAGGCCGCCACATTTACAGTGACGGCAAGCGGCAACTCGCCGATGAAGTATCAATGGAAAAAGAACGGCGTCGCGATCAGCAGCGCGACGTCTTCCTCGTACTCGACTCCACCGGTAACGGTTTCGGACAACAACGCGCGATTCACGGCGGAGGTAAGCAACAATTTGGGCGCCGTGCAAAGCCAAGATGCGGTCCTGACAGTTATGCAGGCGACGAATTACGTGATCTACGCAAATCCCACTTCCTTGACTTTTTCATTGAAGGCGGGCGCGGGGCAAGCGACGCAAAGCGTCAAGGTGAACGACACAACCCCGGGGCCGTTGCCATTCACGCTGTCGGTGGACCAACCGTGGGTTACGATCAGCACGACGTCCAGCACGACCGCAGGGGGCGGAGTGGTGCTGCAGTTCGGCGTGAATCCAGCCGGAATGCAGGCGGGCAGCTATACCGGGCATGTGATTCTTACTGCCTCGGGCGTAGCGAATTCACCGATGGCGTTTCCGGTGACGCTGGCCATTGCTTCTACTTCTACTTCTTCAAAATCTGCGGTCGCACCCACAATTTCGTCACAGCCGGCAAGCGCGAAGATCGGCGCCGGACAAACGGCCTCCTTTAGCGTTGCAGCTACCGGCACAGCGCCTATAACGTATCAGTGGAGCAAGAACGGCGCCGCGATCAGCGGAGCGACCTCGTCCACGTACACAACTCCAGCCGAGACGTCTGCGGACAACAACGCGACGTTCACTGTTTCTGTGAGCAACGCCGCCGGAAGCGCGACGAGCAATCCAGCAACGCTCACCGTGGCCGCTTCAACCCTTCTTCTCAATTCCAGCGCGTCTTCGTTGAACTTCGGCAATGTCACTTTGCCAAACAGCAGCGCGCAGTCGGTCACGCTCACGAACGCCGGAAATTCCAGCATCACAATTTCCAATGTCACCGTATCCGGAGCGGGTTTCAACGCGACCGGCGTGTCCGGAATAATCCTGACTCCGGGGCAGACGGCGACTTTGACGGCAACTTTTGCTCCGGCCGCGGCGGGCAGCGCGACGGGCAAAATTACCGTCGCCAGCAATGCCACAAACTCGCCGGACACCATTTCGCTTTCAGGCACAGGAGTTACAACCGTGAGTCACTCCGTGGCATTGACCTGGGTGCCGAGCACCTCCGCTGTGGTGGGCTACAATGCGTATTCCTCAACGCAATCCGGCGGGCCTTACACAAAATTAACCAGTGCTCCGGTAGCGGCAACGTCGTACACGGATACCGCCGTGCAGGCCGGGCAAACTTACTTCTTCGTCGTCACTTCAGTCGATTCCAGCAATGTCGAGAGCGCCAACTCCGCGGAGGTCAGCGCGCTGGTTCCGTAATCTCAGAGCAGAAAAAGAGAAGGAGCCGCGACTTGAGTCGCGGCTCTTTTTTTTGGGAACCACACATGCACACAGATGTACACGGATAATAGCGGAGAAAAGGCAAGGCAGAGAGCGGAAAACCTCATTATTTAACGTGTTATTTAGATTGTTTCTCAGTTTTTATCCGTGTTCATCTGTGTGCATCCGTGGTTCCAATCCTTCTTTTCAGTAGTGGAACCGGTAACGCAGTTCGACGAAAATCTCGCGCGGATTATTCCTGTGGAAGCCGCCGAAAGTCTGGCTGTTGTCGAGATCCACTCGGCGATTGGCCACATTCAGCGCGTGCAATGATGCGGAGAATCGATCGCCGAAATTCTTTCCGAAGGAAAGATCAAAGGTCGTGTGTTGTGGCAAGTGGTCCCCTGGATATGGCGCCCCTGGAAAGGCGTTGCTGAAGCCGGAGCCGTAGTAAACATTCGTGGAGGCGTAGGACTGCCACGGAAGAGTCACTTCGCCGCCGAAATTGAGAGTATTGCGCTGGTCGTGATCAAGGGGGAATAACGGACTGGGCGGCGAAAAATTCGTCAAGCCACCGGTAATCGGCAAAGCGCCTTCCGCAATTTGATTCGAGTAAGCAACGTGAACTATTCCTCGATGCGCGATTCGGGGTGAGCTAAGCGTGAGTTCCCAGCCGCGAACGACAGCCTGCGAAATCGTGATGGGAAAGCACGCCCCGGATCCGATGCAGCTGTGATCGAAGAAATTGCGGGCGTTTGTTTTGAAGTTGTCGGCGTCAAGCGTCCATCCGCGATAAGGAATGATTACGCCAAACTGATGCTCTTCGTCGCGCTCGCCGTGAAGCGGGGTGAACCCGCAGCCGTTGGCGCTGCAGAACTGAAGCAATGGCCCGGAAACGGTAATCAGCGGCGGCGCTTGATAGTAGTGGCCGTAGAAGGCGCGAAAGGTCCAGTTGAGGCGCGGAATTGTTACGGCGGCGCCGAAGCGCGGACTGATTGCGCTCTCGCCAAATTCGCCGGAAAAATGGGTGGGACGCAAGCCAGCGGAGAGAGCCAGCCATGAAAGAGGCTTGAATTTGTCATCCAAAAAGTAAGCCACTACGCTCCCGGAAGGATGCTCAGGGTCCGTAAATGACGGATTGCCGCTTCCGTTGTTGAAGATCGCTCCGAAGAGCTCGTTATCGTGTTGGTAGAAACTGTACAAGCCAGTCTGAAGATCGTTTCTTGCGAAATTGGCGTTGAAGGCCACTTGGCCCCCTGCATAGGTCGAAGTGCGATGGTCGGTCGAGGCGATGGGCACGTCGCCCGGCGAACTGTCAAAATCGGCGTTGTTGTAGTGGTAGAAGGGTGAGATTGTCAGGAGTGTTTTTGTGTTAAAAGTGTGTACCCATGAAAAGTTCACAAACGCATCGCCTTCATGTTGGCCATCGCGGAGCCCGACGCTGGGGTACTGCGCCACAAAGCCGTTCTCGGCGATTGGTGCGTTCTCGATGTCGTTCGGGTTGGGATCATAAGGGATTTGGTAGTAGTCCTTGCGCAACGACGTCGCGAGCCGGAGTTGGTTGGAGGGATCGACATTGAAAATCAGAGAAACGAAACCTCCATACCCATTCGTGGCATCGTGAACCACCTGTGCAACAGGTGGCTGCAAGCCCAGATCGCTTCGATTCCCGTTCACACTGGCGTAGTAGGCAAAACGCTCGGTGTGACTCCCAAAGCTTAGCTGCGCGTTCGTCTGGTAAAAGTTTCCTCCACTGAGAACCACTTCCGCTTCGTTGTTGCGTTCGAAACCGGAGCGAGGCACGATGTTAAACACGCCATAAGTCCTGTCGCCAAACTCTGCGCCGTAGCTCCCACGATTGACTTCCATATAGTCAATGTCTTTAGGGTCAATCTGCGGACCGAGGTTGGAGGCGATGTTAGTATTTGGAACAGGCACACCATCCACGAGCCAACTCGTCTGATGTCCCCCGCGGATGTGGAGTTGGTCGTGGGTAATGTAGGCGCCCGGGATGTAGTCCGTGATCATGGCCAGGCTATTGGTGCGGTCGGCCCCCGGGGTCTCCTGGATTGTCTGGCGGCTCAGAAGAGTTGTGGGTGTAGCGGATTCCACGGAGGCGCTGACAGGTTCCCCGGTGACCACTGTTTTTTCTGTGAGACTCGCCAGCTCCAATGGAATGTGCAACACGGGGCTCGATCCGGAGGTGACGACGACGCTTTGCACCGCCGTCCGAAAATTCGCGACCGTCACGATAACAGTGTATTCACCGAGCGGCACGGCGCTGAACTCGAATTCGCCGCTCTCATTGGTTTTCTGGTGCTGCACCCAATCCGATCGCTGCGCCTTTAGATCGACATTGGCATCTGGAATCGGCCGGTGTTGCGGATCATGCACGATGCCGTGCACGGTTCCGAAAATTTCCGCGCGCGCGGGCGCGGGGAAAAAGGCCGCTGTGCAAACTCCGAAAGCCAAAAGAATTCCGGAGCAGATCAAAAATTTCCTGAGATTCATTTTCACCCTCACTCGAGTTGAATGCCGGACGACGGCAATCTGACCGGCACGTAATCCGGTGGAACGCACTAAGTTTCAATGTGGATCGTTCCGTCAGCTCGGGAAGGTGCGAGGAGGGGGAGTCAAAGGGATAGCGGCAACGCAAGCAAAGAACTGCGAGGGCAAAACAGCAGCGGCTTCCGCAACAGCCGGGCCGCGAAGTGCAAGGGGCGCCACGAGGACAAATGCGGCGCTTCCGATGGCCGGATTCGGCGCGGCGTCGCACGCCCGCATCGAGCAATCATCTTGTCCAGGGACGCTCATCGTGGCGCAATTGCTTTTGTCCCTCTCGAGATTGCGCACTTGACGATGGTGCACCGGGCAATAGGCCGTGTTGCAGCAAGCGGGCAAAGCGGAGGCGGCAAGAGTTTCCGCGAGGGCGGAAACACCCGGCAGAAACAATGTCAGGAGAGCCGCTATGGCAGCGAGTTTGCGTGCGATGTTGCGCAATTTTGAGCGGCCTCTCGGGTCAAGTTTATCGACGAAGCATAACCCCTTAGAGCCCGCGCTGACAAGCGGTCGGGGTCAATTCGTTTAGTGGGACAGCCACTCTTGGCTGTCCAGCGCAGCGTTAGCAGGACTAATGCGGACAGCCAAGAGTGGCTGTCCAACAAACCATCCGGTCTTGACACACGGCGCGTCGGCTACCAAAATGTTGAACATGGCACATTCCTTCTTGATTTTTGATTTTGGCGGCAACGAAGACGCCGCTCAGCAGGCGCGGCATCGAATTGACGGCTGGAAGCAGGGTTTCCGGCTGGACAAAAAACTCCAGGTCAAATTTGAGCGCAAGGAGCCGGAAGGAAAACCGGTTGACGCCCCAACCGCGCAAGCAAAAGCGGCAAAATCCGGCGCAAAGGGGAAAGCCAAACCGGCAGCGAAATCAAAAACTGGAGACGAGCCCTCTTCGAAGTCCAATTCGGCAACGGACGGTTCCGGGCAGATTCGCTTGATCGTGCGCCTCGATTTTTCCGATCATGAAAAGCTCTCTCACCAGCGCTGGATCGAGCGCATCCCTATGGAGGAGCCTTTCAAGACCGCAAATCCCCAAATTATCCGAGCCGGTGAACCGGAGTTCAAAGCTACATCAGACTTGTTTGATGCGTTGGATTGACAGGGCTCGCGGCATGGCCGAAGCGGGATTCTTAGCCGCGGGATTCCTGCAAGCTCTCAAGGGACGCAAATACGCAGGTCAGCAACTCATCTCTGCGGACACGTTCAGCTCTGCGAATGGCGGCCCCCAAACCCAATCCCATTACCAGGGCGACTAACGACCACGTTGCCAAGACCTTTACGATCAGGATCCCCATGTTCGCCTCCCAGGGCTAAATTGCAACCCGCAGTGGGTATGGCAAAACAAGAGCCAAACAGAGGATCTGGCAATTTTTCCGTAAATCCTAGAAACCCCAACAAATAGAAACCATCGCGTAGGTTTGGCAAGGTATCGAACGAATCAAGGCTCAGTAAACTCTATACGGAGCGGGAGTTGTTTACATCTTCAGTGCGTACTATAACTTACAGTACGTTGGCATCGTAATTTGTGTCGTTAGAATATTTTTACACGCCTGCGAATCTCGCTAAGTCCTCGATTTTCAGCTTGCCCGTTCGTACGGCTATTTTCCCCGGCCCAATTCTGTCCTTTTGACCAGCGTCTTATTTGCGATCTTGCCGATAGGCTTCTATGTGGACCCGCAGCCGCCTTGTCGGCGGATATGGCGTAAACCTGTCGGTGGACCCCGGCGGTGGAAACGAGTGGAGGAGTGCTCATGCGTGTGGCTCATTATCGCCCTGGATTGCTTGTAGTTTTCGCTCTCCTTCTGTCATTTTCAGTTAACGCCCAAACTTGGCGGCAGATTGGGCCCCCTGGTGGAGACGTTCAATCCCTCGCAGCCGTGCACGGCAATGCACGCACGCTCTTCCTTGGCACCTCAGACGGGCACGTGTTTGGTTCCCGTGATGCCGGAGAACACTGGGAGTTGCTCGGAAGAATCGGCGAGCATCACGACGACGTGATTATGTCCCTGTTGGTTGACCAACGCTCGGCGAACACAATGTATGCCACCAGCTGGACGCTGAGTTCCCACGGCGGTGGCGTCTACCGCAGCGGCGACGCCGGCCATACCTGGCAACTCATTGGCCTTGAAGGACTCGTAGTTCGTGCCATTGCCCAGGCACCATCCAACCCCGATCTTCTTGTAGCCGGCGCAACCGATGGCGTGTATCGCTCCGAAGACTCTGGAAAACACTGGGCCCGCATCTCTCCCGAGAAACACGAAGACCTGCGCAATTTTGATTCGATCGCCATCGATCCGGATGATCCCAATATCATCTATGCTGGCACTTATCACCTGCCCTGGAAAACCATCGATGGCGGGAAGAACTGGTCTCCAGTCCATCAAGGAATGGTGGACGATTCGGATGTGATGAGCATCACCATCGATCAGAACAATGCCTCGCACGTTTTTGCCAGCGCCTGCTCGGGCATTTACCACAGTCCGGATGGCGGAGCTAATTGGACCAAATTCAAGGGCATCCCCAAGGATTCCCGCCGAACCGTGCACATCCTTCAGGACCCGAAACGCCCGGCTACGGTATATGCCGCGACTACCGAAGGCCTCTGGAAGACCTCGGACGACGGCGCAACCTGGCGCCTGATCACGCCTGTGTCGTGGAGCATTCTTTCGATGGTCATTGATCCTGAAAATTCGGACCGGCTGATTCTCGGCACGGAACGCCTGGGCATTCAGGTGAGCGACAACGGCGGGCAAACCTACCGCGCCTCGAACCAAGGATTCTCGCACCGGCGCATTGTGGATGCTGCAGTTGACCCACAGCATCCGGAACGAGCACTGGTGGTCTTGACCAGCAATTTTGAGCCTTTGCTCGAAACCAACGACGCGGGGCGCACTTGGACCCCATTGGCCACCGGGCTCAAATCCGGCCCGCCACGCCACATTTTCGCTTCTCCCGACGGATGGTTCGCGGCTCCGGGTCCCGGAGGCCTGCTGCGCTATGATGCTTCCAAGAGTTCCTGGGTGCCGGTCAATCAGGGCAGCGAAAAAACCGTTCCAACGCAGGCGCGGCGCGCCGCCAACGTGAAGAAAGTGTCAGAGGCGAGCGCGAAAAATACCGCTTCAAAAGCGCCAGCGAGTTCCGCGGCTTCCGCAGCAACAAAATCAACGGTTCCGTTCCATGCCAAAGTGAATGACATGGCGTTTGGCCATGACGCCTGGTATGCGGCCACGGAAGATGGATTGATGGTTTCGCGTGACCGGGGCCTCAATTGGAGCACCGTGTCCCTCGCGCATTCACAGCAGCCTGCGGCAGTTGGTTCCGGCGTTAGCACGACCTCGATTCGCGCCGTGCGCACAGGGAATGGCGATTCTCACGTCTGGGCGCTTACCTCCCGGCAACTGGAAGTCTCCGGCGACGGCGGGAAGACCTGGTTCTCGCGGACGCTGCCGTTTGAACCGCGAGGCTCGCTGCGTCTCCATCCGACGGATGAGAATACCGTCGTGCTGGCGAGCGACCACGGTGTCTTCGTTTCCCGCGATACCGGCGAATCCTGGCATCAGGCAAATCTTTCGGAACTCCTGATCGACGATTTGGCCCCTGTGCGAAATGCGGTCGTCGTATCTACGGCGAAGGGAACGTTGTTCCTTTCCCGCGACGCTGGGAAAACCTGGGGACGCATGACCGGGCCTACCGCGGACAGCGCGATTTCCGCATTGCGCTCGCGGGAAGCGGGAAACCAGTTGGTCGCGGCGTCCGCTACGGAAGGCCTGTTTGTGCTGGATATGGCCTCGGCTTCGTCCGCGTCCGCCGATCCGATTCCTGCTTCACCGGCGGCGCAGCATTAGTTGCCATGCAGGGTTCGGCAAAACGCCGCACCTGGCAAGAAGAGGAGTTCGCAACGGATTTATAGAGATTGCCAGCGCGCCTTCGCTGCCGCGATGTTGTGCGCTTGCAATATGTCGGCGCTCATCCCCCCCGGTTGCGCCGTCATACAACGCGGCTGAGCGATTCCATCCCAGCACCACACCCTGGGATGGAACGCTCGCCGCGATTTTTTTGATAGACGCAAAGGCACTGAGCTATCAGGTTGGCTACTTTTTGGAGAAATTGTTGGGCGGTTTATTCGCTTGCTGCGCGGCTTTGGATATAATGAGATGTACTTCCGAAACTAGCTGTCCTAGCTCAGCTCAAGGTGATTCGGATGCCGGTTCAGGCGCGCCAAAAGACGGCGAAAATCGACTCCAGCCGATACCAAGGCCTGTCTCGGGGGGATCTTCTTCGCATTTACCGCACCATGTATCTTTCGCGGCGGATCGATGACCGCGAAATTCAGCTGAAGCGCCAGAACAAGACTTTTTTCCAGATCAGCGGCGCGGGGCATGAGGGCGTTTTGGCCGCCGCGGGGCTGATCCTCCGGCCGGGGCACGACTGGGTCTACCCCTATTATCGCGACCGCGCTCTTTGCCTTATGCTGGGTGTCACGCCGCTCGAAATGTTCCTTGAGGCGGTGGGAGCCAAGGATGATCCAAACTCCGGCGGGCGCCAGATGCCTTCGCACTGGGGTATTCCCCGGCTGAATATCCTTCCGCGGTCTTCCGCAACCGGGATGCAATACCCGCATGCCGTGGGCATGGCCGAGGCCACGCAATATTACGAAAAATTTCCGCGGGCGCTGGAGCAGGCTCAGCAGGCGCCGCTCGGCGAACATG
The DNA here is from genome assembly GCA_963813185.1 of uncultured Acidobacteriota bacterium. Lineage (GTDB taxonomy): Bacteria > Acidobacteriota > Terriglobia > Acidiferrales > UBA7541 > Palsa-360. Next base: position 79,084 of record CAWEYA010000008.1, on the reverse strand, counting down.
TGAGCCACCAGGCGGACGAAATTGTGTACGTCTCGGGCGGGGACGGTTCCACCAGCGAAGGGGAATTTTTCGAGGGCTTGAACTCCGCGTGCCTGCGCCAACTCCCCATTCTCTTTTTGATTGAAGATAACGGCTGGGCGATTTCCGTTCCGGTGCAATTCCAGACGGCGGGCGGGAGCGTTGCGAAACTCGTGGCGAATTATCCCGGCCTTTTTTTGGAGGAATGCGACGGCAGCGATCCCCTTGCGAGCTACGCCGTGGTGCAACGAGCCGCGGAATATTGCCGGGCGCGAAAGGGTCCGGCGCTGGTGCACGCGCAGGTTACGCGCCCCTATTCGCATTCACTTTCCGACGACGAGAAACTGTATAAAACGGACGCCTTGCGGGAGGAAGAGGCGCAGCGCGATCCCATTCCCAAGTTTGGACTTTTTTTGGTGCGCGAGGGGATTGTCGATGAAAAAGAATTGGAGGCAATCGAAGCGGAAGTGGACTTGGAAATTCGCGAATCCTCCGACAAGGCGCTCGCTGCGGAGCCGCCCTCCAAGGAATCCATCCTTGTAAATCAGTATTCTCACGACATCGATCCCACGTCTTCCCGCTTTGAATCCGCTCCTGATTTTTCCGGCGAACCGCGCACCATGGTGGAAATGGTTTCGGCCACGCTGGCCGATGAGATGGCGCGCGACGAAAGGATTGTCGTACTCGGCGAGGACGTGGCCGATTGCAGCAACGAAGAAGATTTGAAGGGTCTGAAAGGGAAGGGCGGCGTATTCAAGGCCACGGTAGGCTTGCAGCGGAGATTCGGATACGCGCGCGTGTTCAATACGCCGATTGCGGAGGCCTGCATCGTGGGCAGCGCGCTGGGCATGGCCGCTCGCGGCTTGAAACCTGTCGCGGAGATTCAGTTCTTCGATTACATCTGGCCGGCGATGATGCAGTTGCGCAACGAACTATCGTTATTTCGCTGGCGCTCGAACGGGGCGTTCAAGGCGCCCGCCGTGATTCGCGTGGCTACCGGCGGATATCTGACGGGCGGAGCGATTTATCACAGCCAGAGCGGAGAAGTGCTGTTCACGCACACTCCGGGGATCCGCGTGGTCATGCCTTCGACGGCGCTCGATCTTTGCGGCTTGTTGCGCACGGCGATTCGCTGCGATGATCCGGTTTTATTCCTGGAACACAAGCATCTGTACCGCCAGCCCTACAACCGGTCTCCCTATCCGGGGCCGGACTACACCATTCCCTTCGGGCGCGCGCGCGTTGTGCGGGAAGGGAGCGACGCGAGCATCATCACCTACGGCGCCGTCGTTCACCGCGCCGAAGTCGCGGCGGCGCAACTCGAGCGTGAAGGCGTATCCGTGGAAATCATCGATCTTCGCTCGCTCTCGCCATTTGATTGGGAGGCGATTGCGGCGAGCGTTCGGAAGACCAATCGAGTGATTGTGGCCCATGAAGACATGCTCTCGTGGGGCTACGGCGCCGAAATTGCCGCGCGCATCGCCGACCAGCTATTTGATGAATTGGACGCCCCAGTGCGACGCGTTGCGGCGATGGACACTTTCTGCGCATACGCGCCGAAACTCGAGGATGAAATCCTTCCCCAAAGCGGCCATTTGGCCGCCGCTGTTCGAGAATTGCTTGCCTATTGACGCGGATCAGGTTTGGTAGCGCCGGTTTACCGCCCGTTCCTCACGGGAACGCCATTCTTCTGAATGGCGTCTCAAAATCCGCCAATCGGGAGATTGGCGTTCCCAGGCGTTGCAATGCGAATCTTCGGCCGTTAGGTTTCTTGGGGCTTGCCTTGGAGGGCTGCAATTCTAACTTGTGAAAAATGCGCGGCGGAGGTCCCGGAGGGGGCCAGCGTCTGCCCGCAATGCGAGACTCCCGTGAGCGTCGCGCAAATCGGGCCTGTGTACGTTCCGCAAAGCGCCCCGGCTACGCAGGTTATTCCCGCAATCCACGATCTTTCCGCGTTGCCGGCGCGGCCGGCGTTTGCGGGATTTTGGCTGCGGGCGGTGGCGTGTTTCATCGATACGATTCTCATCGCCGCTATTTTCGTTTTAGGTGCGTCTTTTTTCCCCTCTACTTTCGAGAAGTTGCTTCCAACCACTCCTCCTTCACTGACCGCCATGCCGCAACCCGCGCCCCTGGTGATAGTCCTGTTAGTTTTACTTGGGTGTCTCTACTACACGCTGTTTGAGGCTTCGAGCTGGCAGGCTACGCCCGGGAAGCGAATCTTGAAGCTCTACGTGACGGACCTGAACGGCCAACGCATCAGCATCCAGCGCGCGTTGATTCGTAATCTGGCCAGGCAAATTTCGGGCATTTTTTTTATTGGGTACCTGATTGCGGGATTCACCGAGAAGAAGCAAGCTTTGCACGACATAATAGCCAGCTGCCTGGTTTTCCGAAGGCCGTAGAAAAAAATCAGACGCCGCGCGGTTCTCTCAATCCTTGGCCTTGGATTTTTTTGCGGATTTGCGGCCCGCTGACTCGAACGTGAAAGCGTCAATGGAAATTGCCCCCGCGCCCGTGGTGACGAGTGCCAGCGCCATTGCGCACAAAAGCAGGGGCATTTCATACCGCCCGAATGAATAAATACTACCTGACGTGACGATGGATCGGCCGAGCACCAGCGCCGTCTCGATGGCCAGCAACAGAGCCGCGCCGCGCGTAAATAATCCGGCGATCAGCAATCCGCCTCCAAACACTTCCAGAATCCCCGAAATATACGCGAAATAACTCGGGAGGCCGTATCCTTGAAATAATTTGAATGCGCGCGCCGGATCGCTCAGCTTCGGATATCCATGGAAGAGGAAACTCGCGCCGAGCGCTACGCGCAGGACAAGCAGCCCCAGCGGCTTGAATTTTTCGAGAAATTGCATTTCGTGCGTCTCCTGTCGCGCGCAATTCTAGCAGAGTTGCCGGCGCAAACGATTTACCGGATTTTCAGCGATTGTCCTAATAGAAAATCATCCCGACGATCGTCGTTCCATAAAGAGAGTAGTGGCACAGGCTTCGGCCTGTGTGGTTTCGTCCTTGCAAGGACTAACCCCTACAGGCTGAAGCCTGCACTACAAAACCCTACGCCTGTTGTTCTGTTTGCCAGAGGGGGATCGGCTGGCCGACGTGGCGCGCGACAGCCATTTCGTAAACGCGCACTGCGGCCGCCAGATCCCAGGTTGCGATTCCATTCGATTTGAACAAAGTGATTTGATCGGCGTTGATTCTGCCCGGGGCTTTGTCGGCTACGATTTGCGATAGCTCCTGCACCGCGTTCCATCGTGACTGATCTTCTCCGAACGCCTGAATGAGATCGCCCGCTTCCATTTTGGATTGCTCGATGGAGTCCACCACAATTTTGCCCGCGCAGGCGACCGCCGCGGCGTCGAGCTCGCGTTTTTGCGGCCAATTCGCACCCATGGCGTTGATGTGCATGCCGGGCGCGAGCCACGCGCCTTCGAGCACGACTTTCGTCGCGGAGGTCGCGGTGATGACGATGTCCGCGCCCTGCACGGCTTCCTGGCCGGAGCGCATGGGTTCGACGGCGACGCCGATCCGCTCACTCATCTCGCGGCAAAAGTTTTCGCGGCGTTCGGGATCGCGTCCGAAGGCGCGAACGCGCTCCAGGCGCCGCACGGCTGCAACGGCCTCGAGTTGCGTCCGCGCCTGGTAGCCGGTGCCGATGATGCACGCAGTGCGCGCATTTGCATTCGCGAGATATTTCGTCGCGACGCCGCTGGCCGCGCCAGTGCGAAGCTGGCCCAGCGCATCGGCCTCAATCAGCGCCGCCATCTCGCCCGTCGCCGACCGGAAAAGAGGCAAAACGAATCGCGCGACGCCGCGAACGACCGTATAAATTTTCATGCCGATGTAACCCCGGGCCGTGTCGGCTGCCGCCATGTAATGCAGGAGGGCGTTGTCCGGAAGCTTGATCCTGCGGCGCGGGTGCAGGACGAGCTCGCCGTTCCCCTGTTGCAGCAAGGACTCTTCCACGATTTCCAGTGCGATGGGCATGGTCAAAAGGGAACGCACGTCGGCTTCGGTAAGAAGCAGCGTCATATTGGCTCCTTACTATCCAGATGCATGCGGAAACGAAATACCTTGGGAGCGGAAGGATCGAACACCAGCAGCTCCGCATGAGGGGTCACGACGATTTGAGGCGCGGCAATTTTGCCGAGGCTCGCGCCAAGGTCCGCGTCGAGTTTAGGCTGCCCATCCTTCGTCCAAACATGAATCTCCGCGGAGGAAGCAGCCATTGTGAATACAAGCTCTCCCGCCACGGCAAATCCGCTGATGGGAGCGGATTCTCCCGACGGAGTATTCGCGGCAGGCCAGATGGCCATCGAAACGCCGTCGGAAGAAAATTTCTCTATGCGCCCGGTGTTGAAATATGCGACGAATACCGAATTATCCGGTTGCGTGGAAATCCACGAGGGCCGCTCGTCCGGGGAAATCGCTTTTTGCGGAGCGGGCCAGGATTTTACCAGTCGCCCGCGATTGCTGAACTTCAGGACGCGTGAGTTTGCCGGATCGGGCACATAGAGAGCGCCCTCTTCGTCCGTGCCGATACCCATCGCGCCGGAAAAATGCCGCTGGGCAGTGGTCCGCCAGGTTTGGAAGAATGTTCCGTCCGGGAAAAAGACGTGGAGGGCGCCTCGCTGCGCGTCAGCGACATAAATGGCGCCTCCGGAATCCACCGCGATTCCCGCTGCGTGACGCACGCGCGTATCCTCAAAGGATTGCAGGGGAGTGCCGCTCGATTCAAATTTGTGAACAAAGCCGGAGTTTGGGTCGGCAAAGAAAACGTTCCCGAGTGAATCGGCCGCGAAAGCCACGGGCGCGTCGAGTTGGCCCGGGCCCTGGCCTTTATCTCCCCACGCGGTGAGGAATTCAAACGGCGGAGGAGGTTGCGGTTTCGGCGCCGGATTCACGCGATTTCCGCAAGAAACGAGGAAAAATACCGCGACCAGCGCAGCTTGAGAAAGTTTCGATCTCATCGGATCGGAATTTGTCTTCGCCATGCGGCAAACTTGCGTTCAGAACTCAAGCGAACTTTTCGAGTAGGATATTACCACGCGCCTCCGGATGTGGCGGGTTGCTGACTGGGAAAGTGTTCAAAAAATTTTGAACCTGATGGGAATGGCTTGCGGGAAGAGGGCGAGGAAGACAGCATTCGGCCTGCCAGACTTCCCCGAGCAGCTGCTTCACAGGAAGACAGGCTGAAGCCCGTCCTACTCAATTCCGAGAGCCGTGCCGATGTGGGGGAGTATTCTTCACTCGGCGGACGGTTGTCTGGTACATGGAATAGGTTCTATCCGCGCCGCCTTCGTCCACATCGGGAAAATGGAATTCCGGACCATTTTCGCCGTTGGAGATGCGAATAGGCAGGCGTCCGCACAGGTCGCTTTCCACGTAAGCGGTTTCATAGCGCTTGCGCACCTTGCCCCAAGTGTAGACGCGCAGCATGGTGAAGTCGCAAGCCTGGCCCTCCCCGCCACGTGATCCCGCTACCAGGTACTGAGGCGCTTCGCCGCCGGAGCCATCCGGGACGCGATTCAGTTCGAACCAGGCCACCACATGCAAATCGGCGGAACTGGCATAATCTTTCACGGGGCCCGGCAAATCGAGCTCAATGAATCGTGCCAGCACCCAACCGGCGACGAGCCCTGCCTGGCCGCCCACCGCCCCGGGGACGGATTGGATGACGCCGGGTCCGGCACTCACTGCGTCGCTCGTCGCAGGCTTCACTTTTGCCGGGAGATTCCCCGAGGCGAGAGCGCCATCGCCGTTTGCCGGCGAATCAATAGCACGCAGAACGAGCAGCCAAGCTTCCGGCTTCGATTTTTGATCTTCCGTGGCGGAGGTCTTCTCTTCCGGCGAATTTTCCTCGGGTCCCGCGGGGGCATCCGCCACGGCCCGTTGCAAAATCAACACGCGCGTTCCTCGTCCGAACTGAAAGATGCGCTTGCCGTCGCGTCCGGGTTCGACGCGCACGTTGCTGAGGGTTTTCGTCCGCCCGCGCGCCTGGACAGGGAGAGTGCGCGCGCGCTCTAACAAAGAGGCGCTCTTTCCCCACAGGTCAGAATCCATCATTTCCCGCGAATCGCGCATCCAGCCTATCGTGCCCGAAGGCGCGCGCACCTGCACCGCCGTCCCTTCCACGCGCACGACTTCCACGCGGTCGCCGTAATGCACCTCGGCAACTTCTTCACGGACTTGCGCGAGGGTGTTCCAGAGGATGACGTCGCGGTCGCCCACGTACCCGACGGAGATGACCTTCAGCGAGCCCGCATGCAATTTCCAGTAGAGCAGGGCAGCGAGGATCAGGACGATTGGAATAAATCCCCGGCTGCGCACAATCCGCCAAATCATTTATTGATCTCCGAAAGTAATGCCCACGGCTCTCGCCGTCCGAACCATGCTTCCCTTTGGATCCACCAGCCGCGTTTCGCCGACCGCCTCATCGAGGGTGACCGATTCAATTTCGCCGGCCCGGAGGCAAACCATTCGTCCGAATTCCCCGCGCGCAACCAGCTCCACGGCTTCGACGCCAAATCGCGTGGCCAGGATGCGGTCAAAGGGACTCGGCGATCCGCCGCGTTGAATATGGCCCAACACGGTGACGCGGACGTCCTTCTTCAGTATGGTGTGGATCGTATCACCAATAACAAAACCTACTTGTCCGGGACGCGGTGTGGGAAAAGGGTTCCCGTGGCTATCGGTCGCCGGCAATTTTATCCCCTCAGCCACGACGACCATCGAGAATTTCTTTCCTGTGGCGGCGCGTTCGCGCAGCCTATCGCACACGGTTTCTATGGTGAAAGGAATCTCGGGGATCAAGATCACATCCGCGCCGCCAGCCAGTCCGGAGTGCAGCGCGATCCATCCCGCATCCCGGCCCATGACTTCTATGACCATCACCCGGCCGTGCGATTCCGCGGTGGTGTGCAGACGGTCGATCGCGTCGGTGGCGACATGCAGCGCGGTGTCGAAGCCGAAAGTGACCTCTGTGGCGGAGAGGTCGTTGTCGATGGTCTTGGGCACTCCCACAATCGGAATTCCCAGGCGCGCGAGATCGCGCGCGATGGTGAGCGTGCCGTCGCCGCCGATCGCGATCACGGCGTCAATGCCCAGTTTCCGCACATTCTCGCAACATCGAAGTGAATAGTCGTGCTCAACTTTTTTGCCGCCTTCGTCCACCATGTAGTGAAATGGATTTCCGCGATTCGTTGTGCCCAGGATCGTCCCGCCGCGGGGCAAAATGCCCGCAATCGATTCCACCGTGAGAGGCATGGTGCGTTCGGTCCAGATCAGCCCGTCAAAGCCATCGTTGATGCCAATGACGCGCCAGCCATGCCCCAAAATCGCTCCGCGCACCGCGCCGCGGATGACGGCGTTCAATCCGGGACAGTCACCACCTCCGTTGGCAATGCCGATGGTCTGGATGATTTGAGCCATAGGACCTCTGTGGGCGGCAGGCTACAGGGCCTGAAGCGCAAGAAGTTATTCTACACTATTCGCGAAAAGGTCCCGTGAGTTCAAATTTATGCGACACGAGTGTGGAGGCGTTCGTGGGAATGTTGGGGGTAGGACAACCAGTTCAGAGTTGCAAATGACGTGGATGGTCTTGCGCGGGGAGTTGCGAACAGCGGGAAGCTTTTTCAGAGATCAATAAGGTGGTATCCTCCGCGTCAGATTGTGCAGTACTCAAGAATTGAAGCCGACAACGAGGGAGTAAATTAAATGGACCGAAAAAAAGCGACGGATTATCCGCAGGAGTTGCTCGACCAGTTTGACAAGTACGTTCACGGCGACATCAACCGCCGGGAATTTCTGGACCGCGCGAATAAGTATGCCGTAGGCGGAGTATCGGCCGTGGCGATTTGGGAGAGCCTCCGCCCGAATTACGCGTTCGCGCAGCAGATTCCCAAGGATGACGCTCGAATCAAAACGGAATATGCGACGGTTAGCTCGCCGCAGGGCAACGGCAGCATCAAGGGGTATTATGCGCACCCCGCGAAAGCTGCCGGGAAGTTGCCCGGAGTACTGGTCATTCACGAAAATCGCGGACTGAATCCCTACATCGAAGATGTGGCGCGACGCTTGGCGGTTGCTGATTTCGTCGCGTTTGCGCCGGACGGTCTTACCTCCCTGGGCGGCTATCCCGGCGACGAGGAAAAGGCCACGGCGCTTTTCCCGAAAGTAGATCAGGCCAAAATGTTTGAAGACTTTGTCGCTTCTTACGCCTGGCTAAAGGCGCGCCCGGAATGCACAGGAAAGATGGGCGCGGTAGGCTTCTGCTTTGGCGGAACGACGGTGAATAAGCTGGCGGTGCGTTTGCCGGACCTTGCCGCCGCGGTTCCGTTCTACGGCGGCCAGCCCTCGGCCGAAGATACAGCCAAGATCAAGGCGCCTCTACTGCTTCACTATGCGTCGCTCGACAGTCGCATTACAGGCGGATGGCCGGCGTGGGAGGAGGCTCTGAAAGCCGACCACATTACCTACACCGCGTACATTTATGACGGCGCAAATCATGGCTTCCACAACGATACGACGCCGAGGTATGACGAAGCCGCCGCCAAGCTGGCCTGGCAGCGCACTCTCGACTTTTTCAATAAATACTTGAGAAGCTGAGGAAATTCAAACCGCGCGGGCGCATTGATTCCGAGCAAAGTGCAGCGCTTGCGATAGGGCGGGGTTCAGGAAATTTCAAATTTGAAATTTCAGATTACGAAACACACCACGAGTTGGGCGTTTCGATGATGTGCGCGTGCACATTAATTAGCCGGCAGGCGGTACGCGATTAGCTCGCCTGGGTAGTTGGGGCCGCTGACGGCGATGACGATGTATTGTTGACCGTTGAGCGTGTACGACATGGGCGATCCGCTCTGCGGCGCTGGCATATAAACGGCGCCCGCGTCATTGCCGGTGGCCTTGTCATAGGCGCGCAGCATCGCGCCACGCATTCCGGACGGCGTCGTTACATTCACACCTTCCCCTGCGATGACCAGCGTCTTGGTTGTCAGCACGCCGATCAAACCTGCGCTTCCCGTGCGCGGAATGGTCAAGCCTGCGAGCGCGGGATTGTTTCGGACGTTATCCGGCGTTTCCCCATGCGCGATCTGCCATACGATTTCACCCTTGTCCAGATTGATTGCCGTGATGCGGCCATACGGCGGTTTCAATAGCGGCAATCCCCGGACGGTCACAACAGGCTCGCCACTTTCGGGATTCGGTGCGGGGACAGGAGGCGCGCCCATGGGTCTTCCCGCGTGAGGGGATAGGCCGGCAGTGCCTTGAACATATTCCATATCCGAAAGTTTTGGATCGGGCGAGGGAACAAGTCCGAGGGCGGAGATATCGCTTCGGGAATATACGTACAACATGTGAGTATCGGGATCGTACGAACCGCCGGGCCAGTTCGCGCCACCGAGCGCTCCCGGTGACACGATCGTTGCCAGCGGTCCATCGGCTTTGCTTACCGAGGGCGGCGTAAACAGCGGGCCAATCCTATATTTCGAGACAAGTTTCTCGGCCTCCGCATGCAGTTCTGGCGTGAAGTTGATCAGGCTATCGCTGGAAACGCCCTGATTGTCGAATGCAGGCGGCTTGGTCGGAAACGGCTGCGTGGGGGAGTACCATTCGCCGGGCACATCTCCTTGCGGAACCGGGCGCTCTTCCATCGGCCAGATCGGTTCGCCGTTTTCGCGATTAAAAACGTAAAGGAAGGCCTGCTTGGTTGGCTGCGCCACGGCTTTCACTGTCCGGCCATTAATAGTGATGTCGGCGAGAATCGGAGCACAAGGGATGTCCATGTCCCACAAGCCGTGATGGACGAGCTGATAGTGCCACTTGCGTTTCCCGGTTTCCAAATCGAGCGCGACCAAACTCTCTCCAAACAAACCCTTCCCCGGGCGATCGCCTCCGTAGTAGTCGCCCGTCGGCAATTCGACGGGCAAGTACACCAGGCCGAGATTTTCATCCACCGAAATCTGTCCCCAGACGCCGGTATTTCCGGTGTAGGCCCACGACTCTTTTAACCAGGTATCGTTTCCATATTCGTTGGGAAGAGGGATGGTGTGGAAAATCCAAAGGCGCTTGCCGGTGCGCACATCAAATCCGCGGACATAGCCCTTCACGTTTTTCCTGCTTCTCGGTACTCCCCCAGTTAGGTGCGCGGCTCCGACGATCACAACGTTGCGCGCCACGACAGGCGTCGAATGAAGCCCGACTTCTCCGGTGACCAGATCAATCTCCTGATCGTCGTCTTTTTTTAGATCGACCACGCCGCCGGTGCCGAAGCTGGGAATGGGCACGCCAGTCTTTGCATTTAGTGCGATGAGCCGGTAACCCGGCGTGACGTACAAGATTCGCTCTTCCTTGCCGTCGGTCCAATAGGCCAAGCCATGGCCCGATAGCTGTCTGGGAGCGTTGGCGCCGCGATCGCCCTCATTCTCGCTGTGCATCCAGAGCAGTTCCCCCGTGGATGCGTCCAGAGCCACCACCGCTCTTCGCGTTCCGCCTGTCGAATAGAGCACTCCATGAACCATCAGGGGCGTCGATTCAAACTTGAATTCAGGCCGCGGGCCCAGGGAGTCTGTCTTGAAGCGCCAGGCGATCGCAAGTTTATTGAAGTTGTCCGCATTGATCTGATCGAGCGGCGAATAGCGCGTGCTCGCAAGATCGCCTCCGTACGTCCGCCACTCCCCGCTTTTCACGCCAGACTGCGCGCTTGACGGCGGCGTCACGCAAAGCGAAAAAACGACCGGAGCCGAAAGCAACATCCATCGAAAGACCCGTTTCATCGACTTCCTCCCAGGCAGGGCGCTGCCTTTATTCCGCACAAAGGTTATGCCGCTGCGAAGAGCGCCTTATTCTGTGCCCATTTTCAGAAGGAAACAAGAATATAGGTTTGAATGCTATGTGCTCTTGGCATTGCGGCGAAAGCGGTCGAGGAGCGCAGTGTGCAGGCGCTGGCGGACATCTTCGGGGAGAGGGACAGGTTCGGAGTTGCAGAAAATCTGGATGGTTTTGCGGCAGGTGTCGACGACCAGGCGGCAGTCGGTGCAACGGGAGAGGTGCTGCTCGAGATCCAATCGCATGTTGGAGTCGAGGATTCCGTCGAGATAGCTCGTCAATTCGAGTATTACTTTCTTGCAATTCACTGCGTTTCACTCCGTCGAAAGTACTTGTTGAGTTTTTGGCGGAGTTTCAGCCGCGCCCGCAAGAGGCGCGATTTTACCGCCGCCGATGAAATTCCCAGAATTTGTGCGGTCTCTTCCGTGGAAAGACCCTCCGCGTCGCGCAGCAGAAAGGCGACGCGGAAAATCGGATCGAGTTCGCCGATCACACTGTTGAGAATTTCGTTGAGCTCAACCTGGGCGAATTTTTTTTCGGGAGACGGTCCCCAATCCTCGATTTCACGGAAGACGGAATCTTCGCCGTCGCTGTCGGTCAGCGGTTCATCGAGAGACACCTGATTGGGGCGCCGCTTGCGCAATTTCATCAGGGCTTCGTTGACTGCGATGCGCACGAGCCAGGTGTAAAAGCGGGAGTCGCCCTGGAAGCGGTCCAGGTTCTGATAGGATTTCAGGAACGCGTCTTGCATCACGTCTTCGGCGTCTTCGCGGTTTTGCGTGATGTTCATTCCTAGGCGAAAAATCTTGCGCTCGTAACGGTTCACAAGCTCTTCAAACGCGGCGGTGTCGCCCGCCTTGGCCGCGGACACCAATATCGCTTCGTCATCGCGGACGATTGCGGAAGCCAGAGGTTTAGGGTCGGTGGCGCTCAAAATCCAGTGTGCTCCAGGCGGCTGCCCGAAGAGGCCAGTCACGCTCATTTGGCAGGGTACCATAGTTCTCCTTTGCATTTCCTGCCGGTCGGACCCTCATCTTCGGATGCTCTGCCAAGCCTTGTCGATTCAAGTTTTTTAGTCTTTGTGAGAGCACAGAGCGGAAAGGGCATGCGTAGCCCGGACGGCTCGCAATGCTACAATTGGTAGGTTTCATTCAAAGGGGATATGCCTGAGTTTCGCGTCCCGGCGCATGCAGTAGGATTTTTTCGGAATATGCAGGCTCGGTCAAAGCATAGATTCTGGGAGTGTGCGGACCTATTCGAGCTTAAATGCGAACCTTGCCCGATTATTTACGCAGCGGCATGAAACTGATCATCGTTGGGTGCAATCCCGGCGACCGTTCGGCTCGCGTGGGCCATTATTACGCGGGCCGCGGAAACGAATTCTGGCCTCTGCTTTACGATTCCGGCGTGGTGCCCGAGCTGCTCGATCACCGCGACGACAAACGAATGATCGAATTCGGAATAGGGCTGACCGACCTGGTCAAGCGTCCCACGCGCGGGATCGAGGAATTAAAGCGCGAGGAATTCGCCGAGGGGCGCATCCTGCTGGCTCAGAAAATCGAACAGTACGCCCCGCAAGTCATTGCCTTCAATGGCGTGGGTACCTTTGAGAATTTCGCGCAGCGGCCGTGCAAGCCGGGTCTGCAAAAGGAGCGGCTCTACGGCGCGCAGGTATTTGTGTTGCCGTCGACGAGCGCGAAAAACGCCAGCGGCCGCGCCCATAAGCTTCGATATTTCCGCCAGCTTGCCAAAGTGCTCAAAAAATTGCCGAATTAGGCCAACGGGGACTGCGGCATAAAATGTATCGAGCATGCCGCGGAATTGGCCGCTTCATTCCATGTCAGGGCTGACATCCTCCAATATGGCGCGACGCTCCTTCTCGCGAGGCGAGCTGATGGTGGCGGCCGCGGCGCGCGAAATCCGCGACGGCGAACTCGTTTTCGTCGGCATGCGTTTGCCCATGATTGCATTTGCGCTTGCCAAACGGACGCACGCGCCCCGCGCGACAGGTCTTTTTGAAAACGGGATCATTCGCAAAGAGCCTGCCTCGACGCTGCTGTACACCATGGGCGATCCTCCCAACTTGTTCAAAGCCACGTATTGCGGAGACATGATTTCCGTGATGTCACTGCTGCAGCAAGGCCGAGTACACGTGGGCTTCCTCGGGGCGGCGGAAGTCGACCGCTTCGGCAATCTCAACACCACCTGGGGCCGCAGGAATGGGCAAACGGTGCGGCTGCCGGGCTCGGGCGGCGCTTGCGACATTGCGTGCCTTGCGCAACGCACCGTCGTGATTCTCGCGCATGATTCACAGCGATTGGTGGCGCGCGTCGGGCACATTACTTCGCCCGGGAATGGCAATGGCGGCTTGTGGCGGCGCGCGCAAGGGCTGCCCGCGCGTTCCGGCCCTTCGGCGATTATCACTACCATGGGTGTGCTGCGATTTGCTGAAGACGGCGAAGCTTACCTGGCATCCATTCACCCGGGAATTCGCGTGGAAGAGGTGCTGGGCAGCACGGGATGGACGCTGCGCGTGAGCGACAATTTGGCCGAAACGCCGGAACCGAGTGAAGTCGAATTCGGCGTCATCCGCGAAATTGACCCCAACCATTTTTGGACGAAAACATGACGGGCGCGACTCCCTCAAAATTGGTTTCGATGCGGCAGGCGGTCGACGAGCATGTGCCGTCAGGATCTACGGTCCTGATGGGGGCAGAGCTTGAGCAAATGATTCCGTTTTCGGCGGGGCACGAAATCGTCCGGCAAGGGCGCCGCGATCTGACTCTGGTGGGGCCCATTTCCGATATTCTGTTCGATCAAATGATCGGAGCGGGTTGCGTTTCTGGCGTGATGGCGGCATGGGTGGGCAACGCTTCGTCGGGCGTAGGCTATTGCTTCCGGCGGGCCGTGGAGCACGCGATTCCCAACGCGCTGGAGACGCTGGACTACACGAATTTTACGATGGCGATGGCGCTCCATGCCGCCGCGCTGGGCGTGCCGTTCCTCCCTACTTACGCCGCGCTTGGCAGCGATCTGCCCAAGAACAACGGCAATCTTCGCGAATTTACTTCGCCGGTGAATGAGGACCGGCTCATTGCCGTGTGCGCTTTGCACCCCGATGTGGCCATCGTGCCGGTGCAGCGCGCCGACGCGTTCGGCAATTCGCACCTTTGGGGCAATCTGGGAGTGGCGATCGATGGAGCACGCGCGGCGAGAAAGGTCGTCGTCGTGGCCGAGGAAATCGTCTCGCCCGAAGTAATTGCCTCCGATCCGAACCGGACGCTCATCCCCGGCTTTCTAGTGGCTGCGGTTGTGCACGAGCCGTGGGGCGCGCATCCTTTGCCCGTGCAGGGTTATTATGGCCGGGATCATGCATTCTTTGCGGAGTATCACGAACAGTCGCGCAAGAAAGAGGATTTCGAGCGCTGGCTCGAGCGCTGGGTCTTAAAAGTTCCGTCGCGGGCCGATTATTTGAAACAATTAGGCGATGCTCGAATCGCTGATCTCGGGGTCCGCGAGCACGCTTTCACAGCGCCGGCGGATTTCGGTTTTTGAGGAGTGACAAACATGGGAAAAGTAAGAATCAAGTTTCTGCAGAAGCCGTCTTGCACCACCTGCCGCAAAGCCAAGGCTTTCCTGGAAAAACGAAAAGTGGAGCTGGACTTGCGCGATCTCGGGAAGGACCGGCTGTCGATCACGGAACTCGACGAACTCATCGGCAAGCGGGATTATCGCATGTTTCTGAACACGCGCAACGAGCTCTACCGCACGCGAAAAATGGGCCAGAATCCGCCGGCGCGCGAAGAGGCCTTGCAATTGATGGCGGCCGAGCCCAATCTGATCCGGCGGCCGGTCGTCCTGCGCGGCGCCGACATGGTGCTGGGCTACGATGAGGAAGCGTTAAAACGTATTGCAAAGTAAACCGTGAAATCGAAACGAAGCCTGCACATGAGCATCAGCGAAAAGATCGTTCTCCTCCAAGGCGACCTGACGGAAATGGACGTCGACGCCATCGTCAACGCCGCCAACAATGATTTGCAGCTTGGCGGCGGCGTGGCCGGCGCGATCCGCAGGAAGGGCGGGGAGGAAATCCAGCGGGAGTGCGACGCGATCGGCAGCATTCCCATCGGCGGCGCGGCCATCACGACGGGCGGCAAACTGCGCGCGCGCTTTGTGATCCACGCGGCCAGCATGCAGCTGGGAGGAGCGACCACCGCGGGCGCGCTGCGTAGCTCCACGGCGCACGCCTTGCGCATCGCGGCGGAGCGCGGTCTGCGCTCGATCGCATTTCCCGCCGTGGGCACCGGAATCGCCGGTTTTCCGATTCCGGAGTGCGCCCGAATCATGCTGCGAGAAGCCGTGGAACATTTGAAAAAACCTACATCGCTCGAAAAAATTTATTTCGCTCTATTCGACGCGCAGGCCCTTTCCGAATTTGAAAAAGCCCGCGTGGAAATGGCCGCCGGCGGGGAATCGCAGGGCGCATCGGGGGCGGGAAGCAAATGACCGCACTCGCCGAAAAAGTTCGCTCCGAGCTGGCCCAATACGAGCACCCACTCTTCGTCTTTGACGCGCGCCCCGCTGCCGAAGGCGTTGAAGTGGTGATCCAGTATTCCCCGCCCGAGCCGCAGGTGCATACCTACGTGTTTCTCCTCCGCCCGCGGGAAATTGAGAGCAAGCAATTTCCATGGATTTTTCAGAAGCAGCTCTACGATTGCCTGCACGATTTCATCATCGAGATGTTTACGTGCAATCCGCAGCGCCAGGACGTATGACGGCCGGCCCCTCCTCCGCATCCAGCGCCCGCGGCGAACCGCCTGAGCCGGGGGAGCACTCGACCGCTCTCACCAAAATTCTAAGCGAGCGCATTCGCGCCGGTGGCCCGATTTCCTTCGCCGAATTCATGCGCGAGTGTCTGTATCATCCCGCTCACGGCTATTACTCCCGCGCAAATGCCGCTCGTTTCGGGGACTACTACACGAGCGTTGACGTGCATCCGATTTTCGGCCGCCTGCTCGCCAGGCAATTTGCGGAATTGTGGGAACTGCTAGGTTCGCCTCGCCCGTTCGCCATCGCCGAATCAGGCGCCGGAGTCGGCCGCCTCGCCGGCCACATCCTGGATTTCAGCGCGCGGGAGCTCCCTGAATTTTACGCGGCGCTCGAATATGTTGCGGTCGAGCGTTCCAACGCCCGCCGCGCCGAGCACGCGGGGCGCCTCGCGGATCACGCGGCAGCGGGGCGCGTTTCAAGCGCCGGCGAAATCCCGCGTGCGATCCCCGCGGGGTGCATTTTTTCAAACGAATTGCTGGATGCGCTGCCCGCGCACCGCGTGGTAGTGGAGCGCGGCGCGCTGCGCGAAATTTTCGTCGGTTTTGAGGCCGGGCGATTCACCGAGGCGCTTGGCGAGCCCTCCTTCCGGTGGCTGGAGCAATATTTTCAGGAGCAGGGAATTACGCTGGAAGAAGGACAGCAGGCGGAAGTGTGTTTTGAAGCATGTGATTGGATCGAAAGCGCGGGCCGCGCACTGGAGCGCGGCTTTGTTTTGACCATTGACTATGGCCACGAAGCCCGCGCCTTGTACGGCGAACACCACAATCGCGGCACGCTGCTCGCCTACCGCGATCACGCCGTATCGGAAAATCTTCTCGATGCGCCGGGCGAGCAAGATTTGACCGCGCATGTCAATTTCACCGCGCTGGATTTGTGGGGCCGGCGGGCGGGCCTCGTTCGCACAGGTCTTGTCACGCAATCGCAATTTCTGGTCGCGCTCGGACGAAGAAATGAATTCGCGGATTTGTACGAACCCGGCCAGACGGAGGTTGAAAAACTGCGGGCCCGCCTCTTGCTGAAAAACCTCATTCATCCGGAAGGGTTGGGAGAGAAATTTCAAGTCCTCGTCCAGCACAAGGGAATTGCGGCGCCGCGGCTCACAGGATTGTCCGGGTATTGAGGTTTCCAGTCGCACAGGCTTCAGCCTGTGGGGTTTTCGCGGGTGCGCCGAAAATCAAAACCCACAGGCTGAAGTGGAGTGAACCCCTATATTGAGACAAACGGAACTGGCACACTTAGCAGGGAAAGGGGCTGCGAGTGGCCAAGAAACGGTTGCGGAAGTATACGAAGAAGTTCCGACGAATGGCAGTGGAGAGACTAAAGACCTGCGACAACATCGTGGCGTTGTCGCAGGAACTGGGCGTGCATCGGCGACTGCTGTACCACTGGCGAGAGCAGGGGGAGGCATTGGATGGGGGCGAAGATGCGCCAGCCCGCTCCGGTGAGTCCGAACTCCACGAGGAAGTCAGCGCGCTGAAGCAAGCGCTGGCGGAAAAGACGCTGGAGGTGAATTTTTTCAAAGGTGCCTTGCAAAAAGTCGAGGCTCGACGCCGGAACAGCGAACTCACTGGCGCGAAGGGGTCTACGACGAAATCCAAGAGTTGATGCCCTTGCAAGGCAGCCTAAGCATCGAGCGGATGTGTCAGTTGGCGGGGGTGAGCCGCGCGGGTTTTTATCGTTCTCTGCAGGAGCGGGCGCCGGTGGAGGAAGAGATGCAGGCACGGTTGGCGATTCAGGAAATCGCCGTGGAGCATCGGAGGCGCTACGGGTATCGGCGGATCACGGCGGAGTTGCGTCGTCGCGGGATGGCGGTGAATCACAAGCGTGTGTTACGGATCCTGGGGGAAGATAATCTGCTGGCGGTGCGGCGGCGGGAGTTCGTGGCCACCACGGATAGCGATCACCGGTTTCCGGTGCATCTGAATCTGGCCAGGCGCATGGAGCTGACGGGGATCAATCAGTTGTGGGTTTCCGACATCACCTACCTTCGGTTGCAGAACGAGTTCGTCTATCTGGCGGTGGTGCTGGATGCGTTTTCGCGCCAGGTGGTGGGATGGGCGCTGCAGCGCACGCTGGCCGCTCGATTGCCGATCGCGGCGCTGGAACAGGCCATCGCCGAGCGACAACCGCCGCCGGGACTGGTGCATCACTCGGATCGTGGCGTGCAGTACGCGTGCGGAGACTACGCCCAAGTCTTGCAGCGGCATGGGATCATCGCGAGCATGAGCCGTCCGGGGAATCCGTATGACAACGCCAGTTGCGAAAGTTTTATGAAGACGCTGAAGCGGGAAGAGATTTACGCGAACCAGTACCGGGATATGGAACATTTGCTTGCGAACATCGAGGAGTTCATCGAACAGTACTACAATCGGCGCCGTTTACATTCGGCGCTAGGCTACCGTTCGCCGGAGGAGTTCGAGCGCGATGCCAGCGCCACGGGGCCTGGCGCGGGAGCGACCCTGAGTTTTTTCAGGCATGGGGAGATCTATCCGTCCGATGAGCGAAACAACAGAAACGGGGAGCGGCCGAACAGCCGCCCCCCGGCTCATCGTCGGGATGAGTCTCCAGCCGGCTATTCCTCGGCGAGTTGCTCTCCAGCAGAGCTCGCCTCCGCTTCACCAGCCGGGCGTCATCCTGAAGAAGAAGGTGCAGGTTGAGAAGGAAAATCCATCGAATGGCAAGTGTGCTAGTTCCAGTTTGTCTCAGCTGAGGGGTTCACCCCAAAGCCTGTGCTACTTAAGCTCCGGCTTCGCTGTACGCTTTTTTCAGGGATTTTTCCGCTTCGGCTTGCGCCCCGCCGGTATCATCCGCCGTCTGTTTGGCCTTGCTGTATTCGTTGACGGCGCGCGTGCGGTCGCCCTGAATGTCGTAAATCCGTCCCAGGTAGATGTGCGACCAGACCTCGGTCCATTTCGTGGTCAAGTCGGTGGCTCCGTCGAGCGCGTCGCGGAAGGATTGCGCGGAGGCTGCATAATTCCGCTGGTAGAAAAACGCCTCGCCCATGCGGAAGTCGGCGAGAGCATTCATGCGGTCCTGCTCGAGCGCCTTTTGGTATTGTTGCACCGCGTCGTAATAGCGGCCCAGTTCGGCGAGCGATTCCCCGCGCGCGATGATTCCGCGCACGCGCAGCCGCTGGCTCGATTTCAGAATGTAATCGTGCGGGTCCAGAATAATTCCGTTCGGCTTGGGCCGCCCGAACGTCTCCACTGTGAACGGCGACTCTTTCCCGGAAATCGTGATCGTCTTGAATTCGGGATTTCCCTCGGTCTGGACTTCCACCTCGACGTCCATGTGGAAGACGTCAAGATTCTGCTTCGCTTTGCCGACGATCCGGAATCCTTTCTTGGTGCGATAGACCACGTATTCCAAGTTAAATTCCGGGACTCCGGTCGAATGCAACCACTGAGTGAAGAAAGGGCGCAGGCTGGCTGGCTGTTCGGAAGCGGCGGGCGTGTTGCCCATCTTGAATTCGGCCGGCGCAGGCTGAGCCAGGCGCGTCTCCGCCAGTTGCTCGAAATCCTGAATGCGAGCGGGCTTGCCAGAATAGCGAGAATAAAAATCCTTCAACAGGGCGCTGAAATTCGCATCGCCGATGATGGCGCGAAGCATGTGAAACACCATCGCGCCCTTGTTCACCACCACCGATTGGTATTCCTCGGTTCCCGGTTCCAGGCGACCGGCGGAGGCGATCGGAGCGGAATCGTCGAACATCAGCGCGCCCACCGCAAAATCCTCGAGCGCCTTGTTCAGCCCCTCCTTGCCCGAAGTTTGCTCGACATACAATCCCTCGGAATAACGCGAGAGGCCATCCGTGATCCAGACATCGGAGGGCGTAGCGGCCGTGACCTGCGTGCCCCACCATTGATGGGCAACAAGATCCGCCAGCAGCCGTTCGTTTGGCTTGGCCGACCATTGCCGCGCGCTCAGCAGCAAAACACCCGGTGCTGCAAACCCATCGACCGTGCCGTCGGGAAGTTGCGCGAGCGTCAACCCGGGCTGCGGCAGAGGGCCAAATTCATCATTGTAGAAATCGAGGACGTGCGAAATCGCGTCCGCATAAGCTGGCGCCGTGTTTGCCACCGCGGGCGGCGTGTAGATGGAATAGGTCGCGCCTTGCGCGCGCTGAGGGCTCAACTGCAGCGGCGCGATGACAAATGTTCCAGCAGCCTCGGGCTTATCCACTCGATACGTGTACAGCATGCGTTCGTTTTCCATCGAGGGAGGAGGAGGAGCACTCATCGGCGATACTGGCGCGGCATGCCGTGCGTTCCCCAGCGCAGGAGCGGGCGCGGGAGACGCGGCAGGTCTGGGAGTGACTGATTCCGGCGCGCCTGCCGATGTGCCAGTGCCCGCCACGGTCATGTTTCCGGGCACTTCGATTTGAAAAATACCCGTATATCGGTTGGAGGGAAAATCGGTCAGCGGAAACCATCGCGAAGGAAGCAGCAAGTATCCGCCATCCTTGGCTATGTAAGCCATCCTCATGCCCTGATTGGGATCGTTTATGCGGCTGGATAGGGGGCCGCCATAATCAAAAAGCAGCGTAACTTTTGCACCGGCGGGTACTGTATCGCCAAGCGTGATGTGCAATTTCAAGGCGGAGGTGTCGTCCCGATCATAGGACACCGGTTTCCCGGAGACATCGCGAACCGAATTGACGCGCAGATTTTGATTAAGTTCCACGTCCACAACCCGGCCGGCCTCTTTCGACGCGAAGTCAACCTTCGCTTGCGCATTCATGACTTGGCCGACCGCATCGAGGGAAGCGCGAACCTCGTAATTCGTTGCATGGAACGCGGCGGTGGAAATGGTCTGAACCGGCGCGACGGGGCGCCCCGGGCCCTGCGGCGCTCCCGGCGATTGAGTCCAGCCTGGCGCTGCGAGACCTGCGAGCCCTGCCAGGAATAGGAGCAGTCGAAATTTCGACATGAAGTTCAAGTGCCTTTCTGTTCGGCAGAGGCTATCCAACACAAACAATAGGATACCAACTTGGCCCGATGAGTTGCCAGTCCCAGCTTGCGGTTCGTAAGTCTGCGCTACCTGGGATTCAACATGCCTGCGATCAGGTCGGCCGCGCGTTCGACTGCGCCCGGCGGGCCAAGCTTTTCGCGAACTTCCGCGAGGCCCCGGCGCATCTCCGCGCGCGCTTCCGGCGAATCGAGCAGGCGAAGCGCCTCGCTCGCGAGGCGCTCAGGTGTGAAATCCTTCTGCACCAGTTCGGGCACAACCTGCTTGCCCGCAATCAGATTGACCATGGCGAACCTGGGCGTGCGCACCAGCCATCGAGCGATCGCAGCCGTGAGCGGAGCGAGGCGATAAACGACAATCATGGGCGCGTCCAGGAGCGCGGCTTCCAGCGTCGCGGTGCCGCTGGACACGATGGACACGTCCGCCGCGCCCAGGGCGTCGTAGGTCGCGTCTTCCACCACGTGCATGGCCACCTCTGGCATCGAATATTTTATGATCTGTGGTTGTTTTACGCCTTGCGCCAGCGCCAACACGAATTGCACCTTGCGCTCCTTTTGGATTAGACGGCAGGCTTGCGTCAATATGGGCATGTGGTGCGCTATTTCGCCGGAACGGCTGCCCGGCAGAAGCGTAACAATCGGCTTGCTCGCGTCCAGTCCACTATCCGCAGCAAACTGCGCGCGCGTCCTCTGCGCCGCCACATTTCCCACCAGCGGATGGCCGATGAAATCGGCTTTCACGCCCCGCGCGCGGTACCATTCCTCTTCGAACGGGAAAATGCAAAGCCCGCGAACGAATCGCCGCCGCACCAGGTTTGCACGCCAGGGCCTCCAGGCCCAGAACTGCGGGCACACAAAGTAGACGTTCTGCACGCCCTGTCGTTTCAGGGCCCGCGCCAGGCGCAAATGGAAGCCCGGAAAATCGGTGAGGATCGCGAGCCGCGGTTTGCGGCGCGCCGCTTCGCCCAGCAGGCGCTTCCACACGCGCTTCAATGCGGGATATTTCTTGGCAATTTCTACGATTCCTACGAGCGAAACTTCGGAGCAATCGGCAACGAGTTCGACGCCGGCATCGCGCATGCGCGTCCCGCCCATGCCAAAGAGTTGGACATCGGCCCGCGCGCGCAAGGCCTCCGCGAGCCGCGCCGCGTACATGTCGCCCGAGGCCTCGCCGGCGGAGATGAGGATTTGTGTGGGGGGCATCTTGTAGCACAGCCACTCTTGGCTGCGTGGTTTTGTATGTCAAAAGTGCAGGCTACCCGATCCAACGACGATCGCAAAACCCGCACAGGCAAGAGTGCCTGTGCTACTAAAGGCTAATCGTTCCCCGGCACGGACGTGCCGGCTTCGCTTCCCGCCGTCTCGAAGGACGCGCGCAGCTCCTGATCTTTGTACTGTAGCTGGTAAAGGCGATAGTAGATCCCGCGTACGGCCAGCAATTGCTGATGGGAACCCTGCTCGCGCAGTTTGCCTTTGTGGAAAACGAGAATGCGGTCGGCGTGTTGAATGGTGCTGAGCCGGTGCGCGATGACGAGGGCGGTGCGGCCCTCGAGGAGCCGGTCGAGCGCTTCTCGAATCAGGATCTCGGTCTTGGTGTCCACGCTCGAGGTCGCTTCGTCCAGAATCAGGAAGCGGGGATTGTGCCCGAGCGCCCGCGCGAAGCTGATCAATTGACGCTGCCCCACGGAAAAAGTCGCGCCGCGTTCGCTGACGTTTGTTTCCACGCCCTCCGGCAAGGAGTCCAGCAAGGAGCCCAGCCCCACTTCGCGCAACGCGGACTCGACCCGCGCGCGGCTGATGTCTTCATCGCCCAGGCGGACGTTTGATTCCAGGCTCCCGGTGAACAGGAACGGATCCTGCAACACAATGCCGAATTGCCGGCGCAATTGGTGCACGTCGTATCGGCGGATGTCCACGCCATCGAGCAGAATTTGTCCACGCTGAATTTCGTAGAATCGCAACAAAAGCTGGATGAGCGTGGTCTTTCCCGCGCCGGTGTGCCCGACGATGGCGAGGGTTTGGCCTGGAGCGATGTGGAAGGAAACGTCGCGCAAGACCCAGTCTTCCTCGCGCGGGTTCGCGCCGCCGTGGTAGGCGAACCACACGTTGCGGAATTCGATATCGCCGCGCGGAGCGGAAAGAGCCAGCGGAGTTTCGGCAGGCGGCGCGGGCAGCGGCTCATCCAGCAGCTTGAAAATCCGCTCGCAGGCGGCCATGGCCGATTGCAGGATGTTGAATTTTTCGCTCAAATCCTGGATGGGCCGGAAAAAGCGCTGCGCGTACTGCATGAATGTGATGAGGACGCCCACGTCCACCACGCCCGCGAGGGACCGCAATCCGCCGTACCAGAAAACAATCGCAATTGCCGTCGTGCTGAACAGCTCGACCGCTGGGAAGAACACGGCGAAGGCCGTGATCGCGTCCTTGTACGCCTCCATGTGGATGCGATTCAATTCGGCGAATTGTTCCTGCGATTTTTTCTCGCGGTTGAAGATCTGCACGATGCTCATGCCGCTGATGTGTTCCTGAAGGAACGAGTTGATCCGCGCGATGGCCGTTCGGATCCGCCGGTTGGCATCGCGCACCCGGTCGCGGAAGATCCAGGTTGAAATCATGATCAGCGGCAGCACCGCGAACGTGGCCAGCGCCAGCCGCCAATTCATTTTCATCATCACCGCGCCGATGCAGAGCAGAACAATGGCGTCATTGGCCATTGCCGCGATTCCGGCGGCGAAGAGGTCATTGAGCGCGTCCACGTCCGTCGTGACGCGCGTCACCAGGCGCCCCACGGGGCTGTGATCGAAGAAACTCATCGGCAGGCGCTGCAGCCGCTCGAAAATGTCGCGGCGCAGGTCGTAGAGCGTTTGCTGGCCGACATTCTGCATGATGCGGACCTGCAGGTATTGCACCGCGAAGCTCAGCAGCAGAGCGGCAAGGAAGCCGAGCGATACGAGGCTCACTCCTCTCAAGGCGTCGGAAACGGCCAGCGCGTGATTGGAACCGGGAACGATGTATTTGTCCACGCCGAAGCCGAACAGGTAGGGCCCGACCACTTCGAGCGGCCCGACCAGCACGGTCAGGAACACGGCGATGACAACGCTCCACTTGTACGGCCGCAGATAGGTCATCAGCCGCCGCATCAGCTGCGAGTCGTAAGCCTTGCCTAGAGCTTCCTCTTCGCGGAAGTCGCTCATTCGCGTTCCAACTCTTCCTCGAGCAATTGCTTCTGGTACAGATCGGCGTAATAGCCGCGGCGCGCCAGCAGTTCCGTGTGCGTGCCGCGCTCGACGATGCGCCCATCCCGCAGGACCACGATCTGATCGGCGTGCTGCACGGTCGAGACGCGGTGGGAAATTAATATGGTTGTGCGTTGCCGCAGGATCGCGTCCAGGCGCTTCAGGATGCGCTCTTCGGTTCCCGTATCCACGCTGGAAAGGGAATCGTCCAGAATCAGAATTTTGGGATCGCGAATCACGGCGCGGGCAATGGCGGCGCGCTGCTTCTGGCCGCCCGAAAGCGTGATCCCGCGTTCTCCTACCATGGTGTTGAATTGCGCGGGGAACTCCCCGATTTCCGCTGCAATACTGGCGACGTTGGCGGCGTCGTGTATTTCTTCGTCCGTGGCGCTATCCACGCCAAAAGCGACGTTTTCTCGCAGCGTCTCGCTGAACAGGAACGTGTCCTGCGGCACGTATCCCACGGCCCGCCGCAAAGTCTCGAGCGGCCATTCGCGGATCGGGCGGCCATCCACAAGCAGCGTTCCCGGCGGCGCTTCCCACAAACGCGCAATCAGCGAAGCCAGCGTGGATTTTCCGCTCCCGGTGGGCCCGACAATGGCAAGGATGGAGCCCGCCGGAACGCACAAGGAAATATCCTGAAGCACGGGCTTGTTGATCGCGGCCGATCCGTTCGATTTGGTTCCGTCGGTATCGCTTCGCACCGTGGGATACGTGAAGGTCAGGTTCCGGAATTCGATTTCGCCGCGGATTTCTCCTGCCTTGTCGCGGACCGCGGCGGCGTCGTTGATTTTCGGCTCGGAATCGAGGATGTAGTTCAGCCTGCCCATGGATGCGCCGCCGCGCTGAAAAATGTTGGTCACGAATCCCAGCGCCACCATCGGGAAAATCAGGCGAGTCATGAAGGTGTAAAACGCGATCAGTTCGCCGAGCGTGATCTGGCTCATGATGACCAGCCGTCCGCCCTGCCAGAGCACCAGAATAAACGTGAGCCCGATCAGCATCTGGAGCAGCGGCATGAACAGGCTCCAGAAGTAGATGAGCCGCAGGTTGCGGTTGATGTACTCGCGGTTGGGCGAGTCAAAACCGCGAATCTCCGCTTCCTCTTGCCCGTACGCGCGCACCACGCGCACGCCGGCCAGATTTTCCTGGGCCTTCGCGGAAAGCACGGCGAGGGACGCCTGAATTTTTCCGTAGAGCGCGTGAATTTGCCGCCCGAAGAGCCATACGCTGACGGCCACGACAGGGACAGGGAGGAGCACATACACGCTGAGCGTCGCTGAAATCCAGAACATCAAAATCACAGCGAGGACCATGGTCGCGAACGTGTTGGCGCTGTACATGATCCCTGGACCGAGCACCATGCGCACGGAGTTCAGATCATTCGTGCAGCGCGACATCAGTTCGCCCGTGCGATTCCGCACGTAGAATTCCGGCTCCATCACCACCAGCTTGGCCAGCAGGTCGTTGCGCAGGTCGTATTCGATATCGCGCGACAGCCCGATCAGGATTTGCCGCGTCCAGTACGAAAAGACTCCTTGCAGGGCGCAAATCAGGATCAGCGCCGTGCAGAAAATTTCGAGTGTGCGAGCATCCCGCGGATGGTAGTAGGGAAGCAGGAAGCCCAGCGAAATCTGCGTGAGCCGTCCGAGTTGCGCCAGTGGAGCTTCCGCGCCCTTGATGCAATCCACGATCGCGCCGATAATCAGCGGCAGCATCGTCCCGGTAATCCCCATCCCGATTTGCGTGACCAGGCCGGTCAGCACTTCCGCTTTGTGGCGCGCCACGTACGGATACAATCGCGTGAGCTGCGCCCATCCGGAGACGCGCCTGTGCGCCGTTTTCGGGACCGCTCCTGACAGGGTATTTGCCGCTGCGCTCATCTGAGAGTGGACTGTGGAGTCTCCAACGACGGGACCTCGTTCAGATACCTTTCATGAGACTGGTCGAACGACTGATAGCGTTTCGCATTCTTGTTCCAGCGTACATCCAAAGTCGCATTCCTTGCCTTGGAACGTTCCTCCGTGTTCGCGTTTAGAGCATCGACCTTTTCCGCCGGCGTGAATCTCATCTCCAACCCATTCCTTTCATCCTGGCTGTATTCCAATCGCCAGCCGTTCACGCGCGCCGCGGGGGAACCCCCGAGATATCCCTTCGGGTTTTTCAAATGCTCGTCGCAAAGCAGGACCTGGGCCCACTTGCCGTCATTCTTTTCAAGGATCGCTGCTCGCGTCACGAAAATCGGCGATGAGCTTGCGCTCTCCTTGCTTGCCTGCGCTCCCGCCGAAAAACGATTGATGACCAGCACTTGCTCTCGCCCATTTTGCGCCAGATTTCCCCGGGCCAGGATTTCAGCCTGCTTGCCTAAGGACGCATCCGCAACTTCGCGAGCTTCGTCCGGTCTATCGGCGCTTTGAGCCTCAGTCTCAATGTCGGCGGACGCCGCCGGAGGTGCCGTGCGGCAGCCCGCCAGGCTAAGCGCCATGATCCACGACAGCATTCCCGCCACAGTGCGCAGTCCTTGTATCTGCATCGTCAGTCGGCGCACTACAGGCTTGGGAACGCCAGCGTAATTTCGACCACCCGCCCCGTATCACGGGCGCAAAATATTTCCATCACCTGGGGAACGTCCGACCCGGCCCAGTCAAATTGGTAGTACATCATTTCCAGTTCCTGTCTGTTTTTAGATGCCGGGCCGCTGGAATTCGGCTCACCATATAAACCTACCACGCGATCCTGCGAATCGCCCATGCGCAGGCCCAGTCCGGTCAGCCAATTTCTGGGATCCAGAAAATCCGGGCGCCGGTCGCTGCACTTTCCTTCTTGAATGCCGAGCGTAGTAATGGTGACGCTCTGGATCACGGACTTGGCGTCGACTTCCAGGCGAATCGAGCGCCCCGAACAATCGTCGCGCCATTCCTTGGTACTCGAGTTCGGCTCCTCGATAAGATTCTTGGATTTGAAACGTTTCTCCGCCACGGTAAAGGTGTCGCGCCCCGGCCGCAATCCCGCCAGCTGCGTTTCATTGGTATGACGTATGGCGCTTTGCCCGGCGCTGCGAGGAATGATTCGCGCGCCTGCGGCTGCTGCGGCGCTCGCCGCGGCGAGCGCCAGGCTAGCGCACAGCCAGAATTTCATCGAGCCGCGCTTCAAAGTTTTCCTCTCCTTCCGACCACAATCGGAAGCGCTCCACGGGCACAGCCTCCTCCGCCGCGCGCATCCAGCCCATGAGCTTCTGTATATTCTCCCTTGTTTTCTCCTGATATTCGCGCAAATTCTGCGGCTGCGACATCCACATCAGAAAGCGCGCCTCTTCGGGATGCTGCGGCTCCGCGACGCGCCCGTTTCCAGCAGAGAGCAGCCCCGCGTGCCCCGTAAACAGATGCTCGAAGCCGAGATCGGCCATGAAGTGCCCCGATTCGGCAAACACGCAGCCATCGTATTCGGGCCCGTAACAAAAAATATCCATGCGCTCGGGCTGAAGTTTCCAGCTTGCCGATTCCTTGTCGCGAATCCACAGATCCCAGCGCGCCGCAACTTCGTAAGAGACGTCGCCCGAGTGATGCTCTTTCGCAAGATTGACGATCTCCGCAGGAGTCGTCAAGTAGCCGCGCAAATCGTATTCTTCGAGCGGCGTCTCCGTAAAATCCACGGCTCGAACCGTCATTCCCGTAAATCCTGGCGGAGAAGCAGCGAGCGGGGCGGTAGCAAGGAAATGCTCAAAGTGCGAGAGCATGTTCTCCTCGTTGAAGTCGCGCACCCAGACACTCGCATAGGCACGGTTCGGCATCCGGGTATTATACAGGCAACGCCCTTCAGGACCGAAAACGTACGGACGACGATAAATCCGATTGGGCGATTATCTGGAAGTGATTGCATGAAAGCTCGAAACAAGATGCCTTCCACGGCCACTACTCCAAATACTGATAGCGCGCCGAGCGACCTCCGATGGGTGTCGTTGAAAATATCCAGAAACAATTCTGTAGTAAACTGGGCCGCAAAGAACCCACTTAGATTGTGCGGAGGAAATGCATGGCATACCAGGGCGGCGACCGTCTCATCGTGGGTACGCGTGACAATCAGCTACATGCTTGTCAATCGGGCATTTGGGGCCGTTCCAGACGAGAGTTTCTGGTCGCGCTTGCAGCGCTCGGAGGAAGTGCGTTCGTTCCAGGCCGGGCATTGATCGCGCAGACATCCGGGCCCACCCCTAAGCCGCGCCTGATAGATGTGCACCACCACATTTTGCCCCCGGTGTACTTGGCCGAAGCGCGGGATCGGCTTATTACACAACAGCAGGGTTATTTGCCTGCTAGGATTCTGAACTGGTCGCCGCAAAACGCGCTTGCCGAGATGGACCAAAACGGAGTGGCAACGAGCATCGCCTCTATTTCGACTCCGGGAATTTGGTTCGGGGATGCGCAATCGGCGCGTACTCTGGCGCGCAAATGCAACGAATACGCGGCACAGCTAATAAGGGATTACCCTGGCCGGTTCGGTTTTTTCGCTTCGGTGCCGCTCCCCGATACCGAAGGCAGCTTGAGGGAGATCGCGTACTCCCTGGATGTGCTCAAAGCGGATGGAATCATCTTCTTGACGAGTTACGGTGATAAATGGCCCGGCGATCCCGCCTACGTGCCGGTGTTCGACGAACTCAATCGCCGCAAAGCCCTCGTCTACTTTCATCCTGCCGCGCCGAATTGCTGTCGCAATCTAATGCCAAATATTCCGCCAGTATTCACCGAGGTTCCCCAGGATACGACTCGGGCAATCACCAGCCTGCTCTTTTCCGGTTCTTTTGCGCGATTCCGGGGCATTCGATTCATTTTCTCTCATGCCGGCGGAACGATTCCGATGCTGGCGGGCCGCCTCTCATATTACAGCGCCGAAATTAAGGACCTAGTCGACAAAATGCCAAACGGCATCGAATTTGAGTTGAAGAGACTTTATTACGACATTGCGAGTTCGGCCAATCCGCCTTCGATGGCCGCTCTGATGAAACTCGTCCCAACATCGCAGGTCCTCTTCGGTGCGGACTATCCTTTCGTGCGCATCGCGGAGACGGTTGGCGGCATGACACAGGTTGGGCTGTCGGCGGCCGATCTGCAGGCTATCGGGCGAGATAACGCACTAGCACTCCTACCACGCTTTAAGGCGTAGGCGCAGACGAGGTCAGATAACCCTGACTTGTTATCGTTCGTCCGCAAGCAGGTCGTGCATCGAGCATGCGAGGACATAGTAGCTGCGCACTTCTTGGGTTTTTCCTTGATTCGTGGCGCACTCAGAAGTATTCCACACGAGTGATAGACGAGCTCACCGGAAGCTGACTCACCATCAATTCCCGAACCGGTCAAGCGGGGAGATTTGTTCTGCCGAACGCTTCCAGAAAACGTTTCCTGGGCTGCTGTTTCACTCCGTCATCGGCAAACGCAGCGTCCAAACCCATAAGATTGGTACGCAACAAATCCCGTTCATTCCATTTAAAGATGCGCTGGAGGCATTCATACTCCGTGGTCAAAGTCGTCGGAGTAAGCATGCGGCTGTCGGAGTTGACGTTGAGAGAGACGCCGGCGCGGTAGAGGCGATCGATGGGATGTTCCTCCATGCTTCCGATTGAAGGAATGATCTGGACATTGGCCGACGGGCAAAGCTCCAGATGAATGCGTTTCCTGCACAAATGCTCCACCAGTTTCGGATCTTCGATGCTGCGCGTTCCGTGGCCGATGCGCTGAGGGTCGAGCAGGTGTAGCGTTTCCCACACGCTCTCCGGTCCAAGCCCTTCACCGGCGTGAGCGGTGCGAAACAGGCCGTGCTCTCGCGCGTAGCGATACGCTCCAACGTGAGGGTCTAGTGGGAATCCGGCTTCATCACCCGCAAGATCGAGCGCCACGACTCGGCTGCCGCGAAATTTTTCTACTAACTCCGCGGTCAGCAAACTCTGCGCTTCCGTGAAATGCCTCAGCGTGCAAAGGATCAGGCCGGCCTGCATCCCTGTTTCGCGGATCAGGTGGTCGACCGACCTTTCTACTACCGAGACGACCCGCTCCGAACTCAAGCCACGTTCCATATGCAGCAGCGGGGCAAAGCGGATCTCGGCATAAATTACGCCATCGTCGATGAGCTGCCGGAATACATCTTCCGCTACCAAGCGAAGCGCATCCTCTGTCTGCATGAGCCGAAATCCCTTGGGCGCGCGGGAAAGGAAGTCCGCAAGATTTGCGCAGCGCGCCGGCGCGATGTATTCGCATTGATACTCCTCGCGACTGACCGAAGGTGCCAGGGCGGAAACGGCCTGAAAGCTCAGCGAGCAGTCCAGGTGAAGATGCAGCTCTATTTTGGGAAGCGATCGCAGGTCCATTCGTTCACGATAACCCGAGCACGATGCCCGGTCCAAACGTCCGCGCATGGAAATATTCAAACACGAGTCCGTGCGTGCCAATTCGAAAATCTGACCAGCGACTTCGTACGAGCGTTCGGGCGTCCTGGTTGGAAGAGGCGCAACGCGGGAGTGAGCGCCGATGGGCGCGCATTTGAAGCGGTTGGCGAGTATCTGGAAATCGATCCGCCACGCCTGATCGTCCAATCGTGGGTCGCTAGCTGGACGGGCGATGTGAAAACCACGGTTCGCTGGGAGTTGGAACCAACCAAGCAGGGCACCCTCGTGAGAATTCGCCACACCGGACTTGCCGCTCATCCCGAATTGGCAGGGAGCTACAGCGGATGGCCGAGACTTTTAGTTTGGCTGCAGGCGTTGCTGGAACGGGGCGAATCCATAGATGATCGCAAGCCCGCTTCCTGAAGTTGAGCACACCACTGCGCGGCTTTCGAACCAGTTACTATTTCTGTTCTTCAGTAGGATTGATGGCAGGGGCGGGCCAAGCCGCGGGCGCCGGCGTTCCGAAAAGCGCGCTGAGCCCGGCGAGTTTTTGGTGAAGGGTTTCGCCCATCTCGGAGAAAACGTTCCCGCACACAGATTTCAGCTTTTTATCGGTGGTTTCGGCCAACTCGTTGATGAGGCCTTCGGACTGCTGATTCAGCTTGGTTACCGTGGTCAACAGCCAGGAGTTCGACGCGTTTTCAAGGCGCCGCTTGTGCTCGTCCATGGCATCGGTTCCCTGCGCATTCAGCGACGTCTTGAAGTGGCGTTCCAGGGCCTGTGACTCGACAAGAAGGGCCCCTTTGGCCTGATCGACCTGGATGGCCAGCTCTTCCTTGCCGAGGGTCAGGGATTGCTGCGCATGCTTTGACAGAGCGCGCTGAAACTCCACGGCGAAGCTTCTCGCGTCGGCTTCGAGCTGGGAGCGGATATGCCCGGCGTTCGCTTCCATTTGCGCGGCATTCTGTTCGAACGTCGTTTTCGTTTTGGAAGCATAGACATCGAATTGTTCGCGCCCGAGCTGCGCGGCGCGTTCCGTGAATATTGCGGCGGCAGCGTCGCCCGCTTCCTTGATTTGCTGGCTGCCGCGCTCGGCGGCTTCGCGGGAGATTTCATGCATCTGGCCTTGCGCGTGATCAACGTAGCTCCTGCTATAGTGATCCAGTTCGCTGGCAAACAGGCCGGACATTTCGGCGGCTTTTTCCCGCATGCGCGAAGCGGTCTGTTCGATCCCCTTCTCGAGCGTCGTTTGCATCTGGGTTTGAATTTTTTTCTCGTACCAGTCGGCCGATTTGAAGAGAGCTTCAAACGTGCTGTGAGAAGTTTCGGTGGCCCTAGTTTCCAGTTCGCCGAGCCATCTTCCGGACGCGGCGCGCGCCGACTCGCCGAAATCCTTTTCGATCTGCCCCAGAAGTTCTTTGCCGCGCGCCGCGGTGTCCTGCAGGCTGCGCTCAGAAACTTGCCAGATTCGCTGTTGATGCTCGGCGACCGCCTTCTCGGCCTGTTCGCAGTCAATCGCGAGCTTGCCCAGAACCTCCGTAGCGCCGGCAATTTGCGGCGCGAACCGCTGCTCCAGTTCGCGGGCCAGCTTCTCAATGGTCCCGTGGCCGGCGGTTTCGAGCATAGGCTGCATCCGTTGGGCAATTCCTGCCACGGCCGATTCCGCACGGCGATTTATCTCCTGGCCTTGTGCCTCGAGCATGGCCTCGCCACGCCGCGCCCATTCCTCGGACGCCGATTGAACGAGCGTTGAGAATTCGCCGCGCCTCGCTTCCAGTTGCGCGACAGATTCGTGAAGCTCTGAAATCACCGCTTCGCCTTTGGCGGCTTCCTTGTTGATCGCGGCGCGTAACGTCCCCAGCGCGCTCTCCGCTTGCGCAGTGATTTGAGAATGCGCCTTGCCCAGGGAGTTGATGCGCTGCTGAAGTTCCCGCTCGATCTGAGCCGCGGTGGCTTCGCTGTTCCTGGTAAGTTGTTCCGCCGCCCGCCGGGACGCCTCCTCAACCGAACCGTCCAACTTTTCTTGCCATCGCGCGCTGGCGGCAGCCAGTTCAGTCTCGAGAAGCCCCCGCCATCCAACCTCACCGATGGCAGTCGCGGCGGCGATCTGCTCTCCCAGCTTTCTGGCCGCCTGATCCATCTGCGCCAGGCGCGCCTGGGCATCCGCGGTGCGCATGTCCATCAATTCCTGCCAGCGCCGGATTTCGTCCGCGGCGGCCTTCGCGGACGATTCCCGCATCTGTTCCACAGCAGCCCTGAATTCGTCCTGGTTCGTCCCGATGCCTCCTCTCAGGGATTCCAGTTGCTGGATGGCCGACTGGACCCGGTTCTCAATCTGCTGTTCGAAATCGGCGCGCCGCGTCCTCTCCACTTCCGCAAGCTGCGTGTCAATCTGCTCCCGGGCCTTGCTGAGCCGCAGGTCCAATTCGCTGGACAATCGCTCGAGTATGGCCGCCATGCCTGTTTCCCGCTCGGTCTGCAGGCGCTCCAGGCTTTCTTGCTGTGCCTTTTCGATTTGCACCGCCACGGCCGCAGCCACGGATTTTTCCGCGGCATCCTGCAACTGGGTCTGTAGCGCGACGAGCAGTGGGCGAGTTTCCGCAGCCACCGCTTGAGCGGCGCTCTCGCGGACCGTACCCTGAAGGTGCTGCTTTGCTTCCGCAACTAACCGGGCCACTTGCCGCGCTAGCTGCACGGAGGGTTCGGTCCCGACGGGCAAAGGAAGCACGCGAACGTTGTCCTCAACGGGTTCAGGCCCCGCCGCGCGCGCCGCGGGCATTTCCGGGCTGGACCAATCTTCATCCTCGCGTGCAGCTGGCGGAGTTTCCGACGGGGCGGGAATTTCCAGGCTGGGGACGGTACCTGTTTCAGGGAAAGGAAACCAATCAGCCGGAGGGAAGGCAATTCCCCAAACGTTTCCGCTGACTTCGAGCTCCACTCCAACCTGAAACAGCTCGCGAACCGTCCTCGGGCGCTGAATCCATGTGATGCGCCCCCGGACACTGCGGCCCTCGCGGCCGGCTTCGTTGTGGGGCACTTCGAGCGTCACCCACATATTTTTCAGGACGTAATGTTTCGATTGGTATCTGGCGCCGTGGCAATTAATGATCAGTGTCGAAGTGCGCTCCTGAAATGGACGGCCGAGTGCGTCCATACCCGTAACCGTGAGCGGCACGGCTTGCACGATCCGCGTCGTGCGCCGCTTCTGAGCTTCCTGCTCGGGATGATGATTCGATTCAGCCACATGCACTCCCAGCCGGTCGGCACAAAGCGTATCATTTCGCCGTTCAGGCGTCGAGCGATTGCGAACAGGCCATGTGGAAATACGTCCCAATTTGGGGCATGGTTTTGAATTCCATCTGTTGGGGACAAGCCAGGCGAGCCTTTCCTGGGCATGCCGAATCCTCCCGGATTCGGACGGAACTTGCTGGATTTGATGTGGAATTGCCCCGTGGCCAGTTACCCCGTTCTCCATTCGGTCCAGCATGAATAGCGGAAACGAATTAGGGGCGACAAGTTTTTAGGAATCCTGGATCAGATCGCCGGGCCTTATCCCGAGCGCCCGCGTATTGACTGCGCCGCTCGAGTCGTGCCTTTGGAGCCGGCACGCAATTCGGCTATACATTGTGGAATCCGGACAAATCGAATGGCAAAGGGAGCCGGTTCGATGGCTTCAGCTACTTTTGTTCTTTCGGAGGGTTGACAGCGGACGGCGGCGAGTTAGGGGAAGCGAGTGGCGAAGCAACCCCCCCGATGCGCTGGCGCACCGTTGCGCTCATCTCAGATATCACGTTGTTGCAGACGGCCTTCAGCCTATTCTCGGTAGCTTCGGCGAGCTCGGCGACGATACTCTCGGACTGTTGGTTGAGCTTGGACACTACGGTCAGGAGCCAGGCATTCGACGCATTGTCCAGGCGCTTCTTATGCTCGTCGATAGCGGCCGTCCCCAGGGGCTCAATTGAAGTCCCGAACTGGCGCAGAAGCGCCTGAGATTCCTTTTGCAGATTTTCCCGGGTCTGGTCGATCTGAGAGGCGAGTTCCTGAATGCCCTGCGCCACGGTTTGTTGCATGTGCTGGGAAAGAGCGCGCTGAAACTCCGCAGCCAAGCCGCGGGCGTCGCTTTCCAGCTTCGAGCGGATCTGCGCGCCGTTCTCTTCCATGCTCGCGATATTCTGTTCGAGCGCAGCTATCGTTTTGGAAATGTAGGCTTCGAGTTGCTTTTGCGCCAGGGTCTCGGCGCGGTCCTGGAAGAGAGTAGCAGCGGCATCGCCGCCGTCCGCGATCTGTTGGGAGGCCCGCTCGGCGGCGTCCTTGGCGCTTTCGCGTATCTGTCGTTGCGCGTGTTCGACGTAGCTCCGGCTGCAGTGATCCAGTTCCTTGGCGAACAAGCCGGACAAATCCGCGGCCTTTTCCCGCAATTGCGCCGCGGCCTGATCTACGCCCTTCTGCAGGGTCGTTTGCATCTGATTCTGCACTTTTTTCTCGTACCATTCGGCTGATTTGTAGAGGGCCTCAAAAGTGCCCTGCGAGGTTTCGGTGGCCTTGGACTCCAGCTCGCTGGTCCATCGGGAGATCGCTTCCCGCGTCGATTCGCCGAACTCCGACTCGATCTGGGCGAGGAGTTCCTTGCTCCGGGCTACGGTGTCCTGCAGGTTGCGGTCGGAAGCCTGCCAGACGCGTTCCTGATGCTCGGCAAAAGTTTTCTCCGCCTGCTCGCTATCGAATTTAAGCTTGCCCGCCGCTTCTTCGACACGGGCCATTTCCGGCGAGAGCCGCCGATGCAGCTCGCCCGCAAGCTCCTCCACAGTTTTGCGGCCTGTGGCCTGCAGCGTGGATTGTAACCGTTCGGCCATCCCGGCCTTGACCGACTCCGCCTGGCGGGTTAACTCGCCGCTTTGCTCTTCGAGGATGACTTGGCCGCGTTGCGCCAAATTCTCGGAGGCAGCCTCGACATAGGCCGATAATTCGCCGTGTTTCGCCTCCATCTGGGCTGCGGATTGTTGCCACTGCGATAGCATGTCTTCGCCCTTGGCGATTTCCTGATTGACGGCGCCGCGCAACATGCCCAACGTGTCTTCCGCCTCGGCGGCAATCTGGGATTTCGCGTCACCGAGGACGGCGATCCGCTGCTCGAGTTGCTTTTCAATCTGCCGCCCGGCGGCCTCGGCGTTTTTCCCAAACTTCTCGGCGGCATGCCGGGACGCTTCCTCGACCAAGGCTTCCGTCCGTTCGCGCCATCGCTTGGTGGCCAATTCCAACTCGGCATCGAGAGCCCCGCGCCAACTCGCTTCTCCAATCGCCGCGGCGCCGGAGATCTGTTCCCTCAAACTCTGGGTTGCGCGATCCATGTCCAGAAGGCTTGCCTGGGCATCGGCGGAACGCTGGTCCATCTGTTCCTGCCAGAGGCGCAGTTCGTTCGTCGCAGCCTGCTCCGAGCTTATTTGCATCTGCTCGATGGCCACTCGAGCCTCGTTTTCTCTTGCTTCCAGGGCTTGAGTCATGCCTTCCAATTTCTGGATGGCTGCCTGAAGTTGATTCTGAATTCGCAGCTCGAATTCCGCCTGGCGTACGCGCTCGACCTCGGCAAGCTGAGCGTCAATCTGCACCCGGGCATCGCTTGCCTGCTGGCTCCGTTCACGCGCCAATTCCTCACGCAGGGCTGACAGGACGGCCTCCCGCTCGCTCTGTCTGTGAGTGAGGGTTTCCTGCTGCGTCTCCTCGATGTGCGCGGCAATGGCTGCCGCCGCCGACTCTTTCGCTGCTTGCACGAGCTGCGCGTGCAGGTCGGTCAGCAGGATGCGGGTCTCCGCGGCCACCGCCTCATTCGCCGTCTCACGTGCCGTGCTCTGAATTTGTTGTTCGGCCTCAGTAACCATGCGCGCCATTTGCCGCGCGAATTGCAAGGGCTCATTTTCGCTGGCCGGGAGCGGTAGGACGTGAACATTGCTTTCAACAGGTTCGGGCCCGGGCGTCTGCACTGGGGGAATTACTTCCGGCGTGGACCAATCTTCTTCCTCACCGGCATTCTGAGGAGCCTCAGATGGGGTTGGAATTTCCGCCTGGGGCACGGACCCCGATTCGGGGAATGGAAACCAGTCAGCCGGCGGAAACGCGATCCCCCAAACATTCCCGGAAACCTCCAGCTCCACAGCGACTTGAAACAACTCGCGCACGGTCCGTGGGCGCTGAATCCAGGTGACCCGGCCTCGGACAGTCCGCGTCGGGTGGCCGGGCTCATTACGGGGGATGTCCAGGGTGACCCACATGTTCTTCAGGACGTAGTGTTTCGATTGGTAGCGACATCCCTGACAATTTATGGTTACCGTGGAAGTGCGTTCCTGAAAGGGCCGGCCCAGGGCATCCACACCCGTCACTGTGAGAGGAACGGCTTGGATAATTCGTTTCGTGCGCCGCTTCTTTATGATCTCATCAGGATTGAGGTTCGATTCCGCCATTGGGTCTCCCAAAAGTATGTTTCAAAGCGTAACATTGCGGCAACCCGTGCGGCGAGACACTGGAAATGCAGATTTCGTAAAGGTTACGGCCCTCTTAGGTGGGCCGTTATGCCCCGATATGGCATACCCATGCCCGCCATGCACGCCGGGACCTACACCTACTCCGTAATGCCGTGGCAAAACTACATTCATTCAATTTTGTGACGTTTGGGCGCAGCTACTGGGCTTCGATGGGGAGGATCAATGGTTGCGGCGCCTGGCGCGGCAGCTCGGAGGAATCGGGGTCACAACAGCTCGTTTCGAGCTTCGCCAAATCGCCTTGCATTTCAGGCATCTGCCGCAAATGGGCCAAAGTTTCTTTCAATATTGCCGAGGCGACCGCATCGCCAGGCGCGAGGAGACGGTAGTGCATCCACCGCCCTTGACGCCTAGTGGCGACGATGCCCGCGCGGCGGAGATACGCCAAATGGCGCGAGATTTTTGGCTGGCTCATCCCGAGGATCTCCACGAAGTAGCAGACGCAAATTTCCTTGTTGGCAATCAGGTTGAGGAGGCGCAGCCGCGTGCGATCGGCCAGAGCGCGAAAGAGAAGATCGATCGGGAACGTTTTTTTAATCCTCGGCATGCGACCATTATATATGGCTTGACAGATATGTGCAACCAGGCGTACGGTAAATGCATACGCACAAGCGTATATATTTTTGTCGGGTGGGAGGACACATGGCAATGGAAGCAGTGAAGGCCCGCAAGGCCCACGTCGCGATCCACGTGAAAGACGTCAGTGCGAGCATCGAGTTCTACGGAAAGCTCTTCGGGATTGAGCCCTGCAAGGTGCGCACCGGATACGCGAAATTTGATGTGGCAAATCCGCCACTCAACTTTACTTTGAATGAAGGAACAGAGGCAGGGCAGGGCGTTTTGTCCCACCTGGGAATTCAAGTGGAATCGACGGCTGACGTCCTGGCCATGCGCCAGATCTGGCAGGAGCGAGGATTGCTGCCTCGCGACGAAATGAAAAAAGAGTGCTGTTACGCGCTGCAGGACAAGGCCTGGGTCCGCGATCCCGACGGTAACGAGTGGGAAGTCTTCGCCGTCTTGCAGGACAACCTTCCTGAAAAGCCGGTTGCGGGAAAATCGTGTTGCGCTCCCGATTGCTGCGCGCCTGCTACGCCCTAACGCGGGGCCATTCCCGCGAAAGGTAACTCAAATGGACAAGCGCTACAACGTCCTCTTCTTGTGCACTGGAAATTCCGCGCGTTCGATCATGGCCGAGGCGATTCTCAATCGGAAGGGCCGGCCCAACTTCGCCGCATTTAGCGCAGGCAGCCATCCTTCTGGGCAGGTTCGCCCCGAGGCGCTGCGCCAGATCAAGTTGGCGCGCATGCCCGTGGAAGGCGTTCGCAGCAAGCGTTGGGATGAATTTGCAAAGCCCGGCGCGCCGCAAATGGATTTTGTATTCACCGTGTGCGACAACGCCGCCAAGGAAGTTTGCCCCGTGTGGCCCGGCCAGCCCATGACCGCGCATTGGGGAGTGCCAGACCCTGCCGCGGTTCAAGGGTCGCCCCAACAAATCGAACGCGCTTTCCGCGAGGCTTTCATGATTCTCGACCGGAGAATCTCGCTCTTCCTGTGCCTGCCTCTTTCCACTCTCGGCCAACTCGCGATCAAGAAAGAAATTGATCGCATAGGCCTGCGATGAAATTTTCCCTCTCTCGGCGCATCGCCGCGGAATTTCTGGGGACGGGATTTCTCGTCGCCGCTGTCGTCGGCTCCGGCATCATGGGCGAACGCCTTGCCGGAGGAAACGTGGCCATCGCATTGCTGGCGAATACGATGGCCACCGGGGCGGCGCTGGCCGCATTGATTCTAGCGTTCCGGCCGATTTCCGGCGCGCATTTGAATCCAGTGGTGTCTTTGGCCGAAGCGCTTCGGGGAGGAATCACCGCGAAAGACGCGGGGCTCTACGTCCCGGCGCAAGTCTGCGGAGGAATTGCCGGAACGATGTGCGCCAACCTCATGTTTGCCCTGCCCGCATTTTCCATTTCGCATCGTGCTCGGACTGGCGCGCCGCAATGGTTCAGTGAATTCGTCGCGACTTTTGGCCTGCTTCTGGTGATCCGCACGATCGCGCGATTTTCCTCCGATGGGCTGGCGTTTGCTGTGGCCGCTTACATTGTCGCCGCGTATTGGTTTACGGCGTCGACGTCCTTCGCGAATCCTGCCGTGGCCATTGCCCGCTCCCTCAGCGACACTTTCGCCGGGATCCGCCCGGTGGATGTTCCCGGGTTTGTCGCTGCGCAATTGGCCGGCGGCTTTTTAGCGCTCATCGCTTCTGATTGGCTTAACTTGCGATCGGGGGGATGATTGAGTGGCGTGGGCTTCAGCCTGCGGGTGTTCGACCTTGCAAGGACCAAACCCCGCAGGCTGAAGCCCGCGCCACTCAAACCATTCTCCAATCCTGCCTTGAATGTCCGGCCCCGTGACGCGATACTTGCGCCATGCCGGAAATCGTATCCAAATCGGCCCTACGCGTGCGCCAGCTGCGGAAAGTGTATAAGGACGTGGTTGCCGTCGACGGCCTCGACCTCGAAGTGCAAGCGGGCGGGTGCCTCGGCCTGCTCGGGCCGAATGGCGCAGGAAAAACGACCACCGTCGAAATCTGCGAGGGTTTGACGCCGCCGGATTCTGGCGAAGTCGAAGTGCTTGGCCGGCGGTGGAGTTCGGACGCCGCGCAGCTCCGCCAGCGTCTTGGAATTCAATTGCAGGACACCCAGCTCTCCGAGAAACTCACCGTCCATGAAACGGTCCGCCTGTTTCGCAGCTTTTTCCGGCAGGGAGCGCAAGCCTCCGAGGTCATCGCGCGGGTGCAGCTCGAAGAAAAACAAAATTCCCGAGTGGGCGATCTCTCCGGCGGCCAGAAACAGCGGCTGGCTCTCGCCTGCGCCCTGGTCGGCGATCCCGACTTTCTTTTTCTCGATGAGCCCACTACGGGTCTGGATCCACAAGCGCGCCGCCAGCTCTGGGAATTGATCGAGGAGTTCAAAGAGTCCGGCCGCACCATTCTGCTCACCACCCACTACATGGACGAAGCCGAGCGCCTTTGCGACCGCGTGGCCATCATGGATCACGGCAAGGTGATCGCTCTCGGCACGCCGCGCGAATTAATCGCCTCGACTTGCGCGGAACAAATGGTGGAGTTTACGGCGGCCAGCGCTTCCCATGCGCTCGATTTGCCTGCCTTGCGCCGCATCGCAGGCGTCCGGGAAGTCCGCACGGAGAATGGCGCTGTGCTCCTGCAGGTGGCCGAACTGCACACTTCCGTCCCGGCACTGCTCGCGGAATTGACGCGGCAAAATGTTCCGCTCACCGAGCTGCGCACTCATTCGGCAACTTTGGAGGACGTCTTCGTGACTTTGACGGGACGCCATTTGCGAGATGAGTGACAACACGATTCCCGCTGTTCGCGCCGGCGCGGGCGAGAAGAAATCTCCTCGCGAGAATTCGCTCGCCGACCACCCGCTCGTGCAACTGACCCTGGTGCGGTTCCTTGAATTTATGCGCGAGCCGGAGGCTTTGTTCTGGGTGTTCGTGTTTCCCGTCCTTCTTGCGGCGGGATTGGGCATCGCTTTCCGCAATCGCCCGGCGGATGTGCTCAAAATCGCAGCGGCTACCCCCGAGCTTGCGAAATCTCTTCGGCAAGAGGAGGTCCTCGATGTACAGCAACTGGACTCGGAAGCTGCGCAAGAGGCATTGCGTACCGGAAAAGTTGCGCTGCTCGCCGCGCCCGGATCGAGTGGCGCGGTCGAGTACCGGTATGACGACACCAATCCCGAAGGCCGCGCCGCGCGTCTGCTTGCCGATCGAGCGATTCAGAAAGCGGCGGGACGCGTCGATCCGGTGGCCACCACCGACCAGTTGATGCGCGAGGCCGGCTCGCGCTACATCGATTTCCTGATTCCCGGACTGCTGGGCATGAATCTGATGGGCAGCGCGATCTGGTCGATGGGATTCGCGATCGTGGATGCGCGGCGCAAAAAACTTTTGAAGCGCCTGGTGGCGAGTCCCATGCCCCGGCCCTATTATTTGCTCTCGTTCCTTCTCTCGCGGATTTTGATGCTGGTGGTCGAGGTGGGAGTGCTCGTTGGATTCGGCGCTCTGCTTTTCCACGTGCCCGTCCGTGGTTCGCTGCTCGATCTTGGAATACTTTGTCTCCTGTCATCCCTTTCTTTCAGCGCGCTGGGACTCTTGCTGGCCTCGCGTGCCAGAACGATTGAAGCGGCGTCTGGCCTCATGAACGTTGTAATGATGCCGATGTGGATCGCGTCCGGCGTGTTCTTCTCCTCTCAAAAATTTCCTGACATGATGCAGCCGTTCATCAAAGCGCTTCCCTTGACCGCGGTGATCGACGCGTTGCGCGCCAACATGCTGCAAGGCTCGAACTTGGCGCAGATGGCTCCGCAAGTCGGCGTCATCGCATTCTGGCTGGTGATTTGCTTCGCCCTGGCGCTGAAGCTTTTCCGCTGGCGTTAGCCCCTCAACTCCCAGGACGATTTCGGTCGGCCAATCTAGATTCTTCTGACTAAGTAAAGAGGTGCAGGGTTTTGTAGCGCCGGCGTCTCGCCGGCAATTTTGCTGAACTCAACAAGCGGCGAAAGATGCCGGCGAGACGCCGGCGCTACCAATACGACCGCCGAATTTTCTCACCTTGAACGATATTTTGCATGAGTTGCGGCAGGATGTTAGATCGCTACGCAGGCATCGAGGAATCGATTGGCTTAGCTTTCAATCGAGCGATGCTTAAAGGTGCGCTGGCCCTTGCTGTAGCTGGCCACGGTTTGACCCTTGCCGAAAAGTTTGTACTTGTAAATCGTGAGGCCTTCGAGCCCCACTGGCCCGCGCGCGTGCAGTTTCCCGGTGCTGATCCCGACCTCCGCGCCCAGGCCGTAACGGAAACCGTCGGAGAATCGCGTGGAGGCGTTTTGAAAAACATTGGCCGCGTCGACGAACTCCATGAAGCGCGAAGCGACATCATGGCTCTCCGTCACGATGGATTCGGTATGCCGCGAACCGTACCGGTTGATGTGTTCGATGGCTTCGTTGACTCCATCCACTACTTTGATGGAAACGATGAGGTCGGAATACTCCTTCTTCCAATCCTCTTCCGTGGCGGGAATGACGTGTTGTCCCAGCGCCAATTCCTGAGTCCTGGAGCAGCCGCGCACTTCCACTCCGGCTTTGTCGAATTCCGCGATCATACGCGGCAAGAAAACCGGCGCGATTTCTTCGTGGACCAGCAAAGTCTCCATGGCATTGCACACGGCAGGGTATTGAACTTTGGAATCGTAGGCGACATCAATGGCCTTTTGTAAATCCGCGTCGCCGTGGACGTAGACGTGGCAGATGCCTTCGCCGTGGCCCAAGACGGGGATGCGGCTATTCTCGGTGACGTAGCGGACAAATTGCTCTGAACCGCGCGGCACGATCAAGTCGATTTCTTCGTGCAACGTGAGGATCTGCGCCACGTCTTCACGCGTATGGATCAAAACCACGGAATCGACGGGAATATCGGGAAATGCCGAAAGCGCATCGTGCCAAATGGAAACGAGGATGGCATTGGATTCGGCTGCTTCCGCGCCGCCCTTGAGGCAAACCGCATTGCCTGACTTTAGAGCAAGGGAAGAGATTTGGACGACTACCTCCGGGCGAGCCTCGAATACAACCCCGATAACGCCCAGCGGGCACGTCTCCTTATGGAGAACGAGATCATCGTCCAGCTCCATTGTTGAAAGGCGCCGGTGCAGCGGGTCGGGCAGGCGCGCGACGTCGCGCACGCGCGCCGCCATTTCCGCGATGCCTCGCTCCGTTGTCCGCAAACGCGCAAACATCGCGCGCGATAGCTCGCCGCGTTCGACGGACTGCTGCGCCGCCGCGCAATCCTTTTCGTTCGCGCTCAGAATTTCTTCCGCGCGAGCTTCGATGGCGTTGGCTGCGGCGAGGAGCGCTTCGTTCCGGCGCTCGCCCGAAAGCGTCGCCAGGACATGCGCGGCTTTGCGCGCCCGGCGGATGAGATGATGGATGTCGGAAGCTTCGAGTTGTTTTTGCACCACGCTCATTTGCGATCCAGTAAAACAATATTATCGCGCTTTACGAGCACAGTTGCACGCTTGCTCGTTTGGCCGCCACCCCCGGGCGTGTGCGAACCGTTTCCGATCATCCCTTGCGCGTCGCCGCGCGAATAATCCGAAATCCCGCGCGCGAATTCGACGCCCTCCGCGTCCACGATGCTCACAACTTCCGCCGCGTCAAATTCTCCTTCGACGCCCGTGACGCCGGAAGCCAGGAGGCTCGCCTTGCCGCCGGTGAGCGCCTCGCGCGCTCCCGCGTTGACGATCACGCGCCCGCGCACCCCCGCGGCGTACGCGATCCAGCGCCGCTTTCCTGCCATCCGCGTCTTCGACAAAAACACCGTGCCCGCGGGTTCGCCTTCAAAAATTTGCCCAAGCGCGTCCGGCTTCGTGCCGTTCGCAATCACAGCGACCCCGCCCGCCTGCATGGCAATTTCCGCCGCTTCGAGTTTCGTCAGCATGCCGCCGCGCCCTCCCTCGGAGGGACCATACGCGAGCGATTTCAATTCCGGCGTGATTTCCTCCACCAGAGGAATTATTTTCGCGCCTGCCTGCCGGGCGGGCAGGCCCGCCTCTTTCGAGCCGGACCTGCCCGTCCGGCAGGCGGGCGGCCCGAGTTGCATCAATCCGTCCACGTCCGTGAGCAGAACGAGCAAGTCGGCTTCGATGTGGCTCATCACCAGTGCTGCCAGTCGATCGTTGTCGCTGAAGATCCGTTCGCCCGCGCGAATGTTCAGGTAGTCCAGTTCAGCTGTCGAGACCGTATCGTTTTCATTGACGATGGGCAGCACGCCAAGCTTCAGTAATGCTTCCATCGTCTCCCGCAGATTGGAATACTTCGTGCGATCGACGAAATCTCCCTCGGTCAGCAGCACCTGCGCGAGCTGAACGCCATGCGTCTGAAAAAGTTTTTCATATTCGTGCATCAGCAAACTTTGTCCCACCGCCGCGCACGCCTGGCGCATCACCATGTCGTTCAACCGGTCGCGATGCAGCCCGAGCCGCCCGCGCCCCAACCCCACGGCGCCCGAAGACACCAGCACAATTTGCCGGCCGTCTTTCTTCAGGCGGGCAATCGTGCGGGCCACCGGCTCGAGATGGCTGGCGTTAAATTGACCGTCGCCCCCCGTCACAATTCCCGTGCCCAGCTTGATGACCACGCGGCGCGATGCCCGCAGCCGCTTTTGGTGTTCGCTTTCCAATAGATGATCCTTT
Organism: uncultured Acidobacteriota bacterium; assembly: GCA_963813185.1. Taxonomy (GTDB): domain Bacteria; phylum Acidobacteriota; class Terriglobia; order Acidiferrales; family UBA7541; genus Palsa-360. The sequence goes on along the minus strand of CAWEYA010000008.1, from coordinate 35,020 downwards.
ATGGCAATTACTGTATCACCTTCGCCGCGGAGTTGTGATCCCTGCCTGGCGATTGATTGCGGATTTAGTCCTTGTGTATGGCGGGAAGGGCGCACGAGTAGGACAGGCTTCAGTGTCTGTGTGGCAACTTCTAAATCTTTGTAGGGCACGGCTTCAGCCGTGCCGCAAAGTGTTCAGAATCATCGCGGCTTTAGCCGCTGACCTGTCCGATATCGAGTTGTCACACAGACTCTTCAGCCTGTCGCTTTTGATTAGCGTGGGATCACAAGACCAGACAGGCTGAAGCCCGTCCTACTAACCTCTCAAAGGTCTCTTCGGCCTTCCATGGCTTTCATCATGGTGACTTCGTCAGCGTATTCCAGGTCCGCGCCCACGGGAATTCCGACGCCAATGCGGGTCACGCGCACGCCGAGCGGCTTCAGGAGCTTCGAGAGGTACATGGCCGTGGCCTCGCCTTCGGCGTTGGGGTTGGTGGCGATAATAATTTCCTCGACCGTGCCTTCCTTGAGCCGTGTAATCAAGCTCTTCAAGTGCAATTGATCGGGCCCGATGCCGCGCAGTGGCGCGAGCGCTCCGCCCAGCACGTGATACAGGCCGCTGTACTGGCGCGTTTTTTCGATGGCCATGATGTTGTGCGGCTCTTCGACCACGCAGATGGTTTTGCGGCTGCGCGTCGAACTCGCGCAGTAGAGGCAAGGATCGACGTCGGTGATGTTGTTGCACACCGAACAAATCCGCATGTTCAACTTGGCGTCGCGAATGGCGTCGGCCAGCGCCAGCGCGCTTTCGGACTCCGTGCGCAGAATGTGAAACGCCAGGCGCTGCGCGGTCTTCGCTCCAATGCCGGGCAGGCGTTTCAGTTGATCGATCAGCCGCTCGACGGGCTCGGCGAAATCAGGCATGTGAATTGTTCCGTGACGGAGTGAGGCGGGTCAAAGAATCCAGATTCACTCGCAGTGTTGGCTTCAAAAAATTCTCAAAGGGCGCGGCTTAAAACAAGCCGGGAATTTTCAGTCCTGCCATTCCCGGAATTCCGCCCGTCAGGTTTTTCATCTGGTTGGTGAGTTCTTCATCCACGCGGCGGCTGGCTTCGTTCACGGCTGCGCGCACCAGGTCCTGCAGCAATTCCTGATCTTTCCCGGAAAAAACTTCGGGATCGATATGAATTTCGGTGAGTTGTTTCTGGCCGTTCATCTTGACGGAGACCATGCCGCCGCCGGCCGAGGCTTCCACCTGCACGGTTTCGACCTGTTTCTGCAAGCCCTCCTGCATCTGTCGAAACTGTGTGAGAATCTGCTGCAGCGCTTTCACTTCCATGGTCTACTCCTCGCCCCGGCGTTTCACGTCGGAAATCTGCCCGCCGAATCGGTCCAGCATCGCGCGCACGATCGGATCTTGCTCGAACTTGGCGCGCAATTCCCGCGTGCCGTTGGAAGTTGTTCCTCCCACCTGCACGGCCTCCAGTTTAACACAGACGCGCACCGTCTGGCCGAGGATGCGGCTGGCAACGTTGCGTAAACGTTCCATAGGGTCGCGCGCCTGCAACATCTCCGCGAGGGCGCGGTTCTCGGTGGGGAAAAATAATCGCACTTCGCCGCCGCTCATCTCCCAGCGCGACGCGTGTCCCACGAGTTCGCCCAGAAATTTTTCCTGCGCGAGGATCGCGTTCTTAATGGACTCGACTTGAGCCTCCACGAGCCCGTCGCCCGCGGCCGCGGACCGCGCGACCATGCCGGGCATCGCTGCGGGGACGGGAGCCGCATTTTTCGGACGCGGCGCGGGAGCGGCTTGCGCCCTCGCGGGCGCAGTTGCCGCAGCAGCGTCCTGCGATGTTGCTGTGGGATACGCCGCAGGAGGGGTTGCGCCCGCCGCGGATGGCGCTTGCGCCAGCGCGCTCGAGGATCGCGTCGGCGCAGGATTTGCCCGAGTTCCACCATCAAGTTCAGCAAGAATTTCTTCCAGCGGCGCGAGGCGCGCCGCGTTCACCATGCGCAGCAAGCCCATCTCCAGGTGCAGCCGCGCATCCGGCTTGCGGCGAAGATCCTCGTCGGTGTGCAGCAGGATCTGGAAAAAGCGGGTGAGGTCTTCCTCGCCGAAAAATTCGGAAGCTTTCTTCAAGCGCGGCCGCTCGTCGGCGGGCGCGGCAATCAGTTCGGAATCCGCGCCGCACACACGCGCGACAAGCAAATTGCGAAAATGGCCGATGGCTTCGCGGCAGAAATGCTGCAGGTTTTGCCCCTCGGCGAGCAAGCTGTGCACGAGCGAGAGCACGCGGTCGGCCGACCGCTCCTGGATCGCGCCGGTCAACTCGTCCAGAATTTCTCCCGGGACGACGCCGAGCAGTTCGCGAACCTGCGTGTCCGTAATTTTTGAGCCGCAATAAGCGCGCGCCTGTTCGAGAAGCGAGAGCCCATCGCGCAAGCTGCCTTCCGCGGCGCGGGCCATCACACCGATAGCGCCCGGCTCCGCCGTCAGGCTTTCCTTCGCGCAAATATCTTCCAGCGCTGTGGAAATTTCAGCGAACGACAGCGCGCGAAAATGGAAATGCTGCGAGCGCGAACGGATCGTGTCGGCCAGATTTTCCGGTTCGGTCGTGGCCATCACGAAGATGACTTTGTCGGGAGGTTCCTCGAGCGTTTTCAGCAGCGCGTTTGAGGCTTCGTCGGTGAGCATGTGCGCCTCGTCGAGGATCACGACTTTGTAGCGGCCGCCGGCGGGAGCGTAGCGCACCATCTCGCGCAATTCGCGAATCTGGTCGATGCCGCGGTTGGAGGCCGCGTCGATTTCAATCACGTCCAGGGAATTCCCGAGACCGATTTCACGGCACGAATCGCACGCGTTGCAGGGTTCCGCGGCGGGCCCCTTCGCGCAGTTGAGCGCCTTGGCCAGGATGCGCGCGGTGGTTGTTTTGCCCACGCCGCGCGCTCCGGAAAAAATGTAGGCATGCGCGACGCGCCCGGATTGAATGGCGTTGGAGAGCGTGCGTGTGACGTGCTTCTGCCCGACTACATCGGCAAACGTTTGCGGGCGCCATTTTCGCGCGATGACTTGATAGTTCATGCTCTAAGAGACTCGCTCTCTATTTGTTGAAACCCGAAAAGCAAAAACTTAACACAGAAAACACGGAGGAGCACAGAGGGCCACTGAGAATTCCTGGCCCCTTCGCTGTAGCCCGCCTCTTCAGAGGCGGGCTACAATAAACACAGAAACCGGAAAAGCCGCTGCAATCCAAATCGTAACTGAAAATTTCCTGCGTACTGCAGATGAGAGGAACTTCGGGTACTCCGCGGCACACGAAGCGATCCCGGTACCGTTGCTCCCTTCCGGGCCTGGCGGGGTTCGCGGGACTTCGTCGCACAGAGCCCGAAGTTCCACGCATCGGCAGCCGCTCCACTCGCAAGCGGCTGCCATCGCAGTCTAGCACAGCGCCGCGCGCGAAAAAAGAAAACCGCTGGACAGGAAAAGTTGGGCCAGCCCCGGTTTGATTGGCACAGGCACTCTTGCCTGTGCGATTTTTGCGATTGATTGTGAGTCGTGAGGCTTATGCGACCCACAAAACCGCACAGCTCCGCCGCGGCGGATAGCTGTACTACTCAACCATTCTAAAGCGCCGGGTAAGCGATTTGGATGAATGTGTCGCTGTTGAACAATCCTTTGCCCCAGGCCGGATCGAGATCGTCGAGAGGTTTTGCGGCCACCGCTTCCTGCACGGACTTGCCGGAGGACTTCAGTTTCTGGAGCCGCCCGCGAACCTCCGCGAGCATGTCGCGATATTTCAGGAGGTCGGCTTTGTTGCCGAGAGCGCCGTGCCCGGGAACGATTTTGGTATTGTTGTCGGCGACAGCCAATAGTTTCGTCGCGCCCGCGATCATGCCGCTGACGCTCCCGCCGGTCCCGTCGTCGATGTAGGGATAAATGCCGTTGAAGAAGACGTCGCCTGTTTGCAGAACATTGCCCTTCTCAAAATGAAGATAGATGTCGGAATCCGTGTGCGCCGGCGGGATGTGTACGAGTGATACGTTTTCGCCATTCATCGTTATCTTATGGCTCTGCGCGAAAGTTTGCTGCGGCAGAGCCTCAGCCGGAGAAGGCGCGAAGGTCAGGTTCAGAACGGCGAGCGTATGCGTTTCGGACATCCGTTTCTTGGTGTTCACATGCGCGACCAGTGTTGCCCCTGCGGCGCGCAGCGACGCGTTGTTGTCGGAGTGATCGAAATGCCAGTGCGTGTCAATCACCGTCTTGATCGGCGTTTTCCCGATGGCGTCCAGCGCATCCTTGAGATGCGGCCACGCCGGCTGCACGAACGTGTCGCCCATCAATTTTCCATCCGCGCCATTCAGCACCACCACATTTCCGCCCGGACCGGAGAGCATCGTGATGTTGTCCGCGAGCTTTTGCGGTTGGATCGGATTCGCAGCGAATTGCGCGCGCATGGCGGCGACTTGATCCCCCGCCGGCGCTTGCTGCGGAAAGCCTGGACTTGCCGCATGCACGATTGCCGCCGGAAAGAACCGGGCCGCCAGCGCTCCTCCCGTCAAGCCAGCCGCGGCCAGCAACATTTCGCGTCGCGTGAAGAACTTCATCGTGGGATTGGATTCCATGGCAAATCCTCCTCAATCAGGATTGTTTTTTCGCTCTCTGCACAAGCCCGCAATATACTCTTCCGAGCCACCACATACAATCACGCGCTTCCTTCTCCGTCCGCCGCCGGCGCCGCGGAAAGGCTGGAACACGGCTTCAAGAGCGATCTCCGTGGGACGCGGCTTTAGCCCCGGACTTGCTTTTTATGGCGTTCCATAAAGGGAATCCTGTTCCGAAGAGAGACGCTGGAAATTTGCTGTGCGCTGGATGGTCGCCTCCCGCCAGCCTCACCTTCGGAGTTCGAGGTGAGGTGCGGCGCGCAAGTCCCGTGTCGGAACTAGCGCGCCACGTGAAGATTCTGGCAGGCTATGTAGGTGGGCGACGAGTAGGGTTGTTGGTCAGGTCCAAAATATTGGGTTCGGTCACAACTAGCACAAAAATGCAAATGCCGTGCCAGTGAAGAACATTTTCCGCCAAATAAAATGCGCGACTTAGCGACAAATGTGCCTTGGAGAGTGTGCCAAAGAATGAAATTTGTTCCTGTCTGAAACTATGATTTACGATCCCACAGGGAATTCAGTATTTCTGAGTTCTTAGCCGCATTAAATCCCGACTGAATTTGCCGGCCTCTTCTCGGCCCGCTTCAGGAATCGGTACAAGCTGGTGCGTCCAATCCCGAGCATTTGAGCTGCCCGAACGCGATTGCCTTCACAGGCCTCGAGCACACGGCGGATATGTTGGCGGCGGACCTCCGCCAATGGGAGCGGCCGCCAGATCTCCGCGCCCCGCCCGTTTTGGGCGGCGGGCTTCAGCAGATTTTCAGGCAGATCGTCGGTATCGATGAAGTCATTCACGGAGGTAAGGCACGCGCAGGAAATCACGTTTTCGAGTTCGCGAACGTTGCCGGGCCAGTCATGCTGGTACAGGATTGTTTGGGCTTTTCTGGTCAGGCCTTTTATCTGTTTGCTGTAGGCCTCATTGTATTTTTTCAGGAAATATTGAATGAGCAACGGAATATCGTCCAGCCGCTCGGACAGGCTGGGCACGCGGATCTGGATGGTGCTGAGGCGGTAGAATAAATCCTCACGGAAACGCCCGGCCAGAACCTCGGCGCGCAAGTCACGGTTGGTGGCGGCAATGAGCCTCACGTCCACGCGGCGCACTTCAGGAGAGCCGACGCGCTGGATTTCCCGGTTCTGGATCACGCGCAGCAGTTTGGCTTGCATGGGAAGCGACGTTTCTCCCACTTCGTCCATAAAAACGGTCCCTCCGTTGGCGTATTCGAACAAACCCGGGCGGGTGTCGGTCGCGCCCGTGAAGGCGTCGCGCATATGTCCGAAGAGCTGGCTTTCGAGCAGCGTATCGACCATCGCCGAGCAGTTGCAAACCGCGAAGCGCTGTTGCGCTACAGGGCTCATCTGGTGAATGGCCTTGGCGATCAATTCTTTCCCGGCGCCCGTTGCCCCAATCAACAGAATGTTGGTATAGTGCCGCGCCACTTTGCGTACCATTTCGAACACTTCCACAATGGCAGGGCTACGCCCGACGATTCCGTGAAACTCCAGGTCGCCGAGAAGCTGCTGCTCCAGGCCGCGGATTCGTTTCCGCTTGTGGAACGACTCGGCCAGTTCGTCCAAGGATTTCTTAAGACGCGAACGGTCAACGGGCTTAGGGACATAATCGTAGGCGCCGCGTTTTACGGCTGCAACGGCGTTCTCCAGCGAGTAATAACCCGTCATGAGCACGACGTAAACGCCCGGGTCGCGGTGTAACGCCTGCTCCAGGAACTGTAGGCCATCCATTCCCGGCATCTTAATGTCGGACATCACCACGCGCACGCGGCCCTGCTCGATCAGTTCGAGCGCGTAATGGGGGTCGCTCGTGCCAATCGAGCTGTAGCCGAGGCAGCGCAGGGATTCTTGCTGCATCTCAACCATACCGGACTCGTCATCCAAAACACAGACCGTCATGGCTTCGTCGGAGCTGCCGCGAACAAAGTGGCCTTCTTTGGGAGGTACAGTCAAAGTGTTCATGATGAATCAGTGGCAAGGGCAATGCCAAAAACATATGGCAAGTTTGTCGGACTTGAAAATTATCTTCCGGGCATCAGAGCTGGATGGAACCCATTGCAAGTCCACTGCAGAGAATCAATTAGGGCGGGGTAGATCAAAATCATTTCTTGCCAGGAGGCGTGGGCCGGTTCGAATGGACATCTAGGGCTAGAATCGATTCAAAAAACCCGTTCCAATTTGGGGAGGAAACCCCTTGGCCTGTGCCAAAGGCGGATTCCCTTAGGCCGGTCTTCGACCTAGTTGGCGACACTTTCGTCCATCTCGCTCAAGTAAGCGAAAAACTCGAATTCTTCCGCCGGGTACCGGATGATTCCTCCGAGGTCCGAATCCATTTGGCAGTAATTGCCATGCGTATAGCATAGCTCCAGCATGCGGTCGGGAGTTGGGGAAGTCGCGAGGCGAACTTCCTCACCAGTGGCGAGCCGGTCATGAGTCGTGGCCATCATCGTATCTGGTTTCATTGGAGGACCTCCTCACGTTGCAACTCCACTTCGATTTCGCGCGCGTCGCAGACACTTGGCAAATCCTCTAAGCCATTGGATGCACTTTTTACCGCCAAAGATTCCTTCGAGCGCGGGTGCAATTGCGCCAGCCCCATCTTGCACAACCCGTTACAATCCATGGGCCCAACACTATGGACCTTATAGGCGACGGGAACGTTTCCACTGGAGGGTCCCGAGCTCAGCAATCGGATGAAGACAATGGCTCCCTCCGGCAACGCACGATGCAACTGCACTTTCTTTTCACCGCTAGGCGTCCAAATCAAATCGGTTCTCTCCGCGAAAAAGCTGTTATCCAGCCCCCAGCCCGAAATTTCAATTCGATAATCGCTGGCGGAGTTGTATGAGTTACCCATCGAAACCACGCTCCCGCATCTGTCTTATGCAGACGACGGGCCAGAGTCTAAAAATTCTCAAATGTTGAAAGGGAAGGATTTATGCAAGTGGTATTAATGGAAAGACGTGGCTAGGAAGGGACAAATTGAGACAGGTGTGCAATTTTGAAACAAAAGAGTGAGCTGGGCGACTGTTCTCATGCACCAAGTCGCGCGCCACGCAGCCTAGCTGCCGTGAACTCCCGCGTAGAGAGTGCGCAGCGCAAAGAAAAAGACGGGCTGGAAAATTCTGTCGAACAGCGACCAGGCAATAATCAAACCGAGCAAGGCGAAGTTCCCGGAATGCTGCACCCAGTCGAGGTAGCGCTGGGCGGCGCCTTCCGGCATAACCACCATGATCCCGGCGTGGCCATCTAGCGGCGGCACGGGCAGCAGATTGAAAGTGCCCAGGAGCAGATTCAGAATGAATAGGATGCTCAGAGCAGAAGTGAGAAATGTCGGGTCCCCCGCATTCGCCGGTGACACCAGATTGGCGTAACCTCGGATGAACTCCGGCTCCCGAAAGTAGCCCGCCCCCAAGCCTATCCGAATGGCAATCCCCGCGAGAATCATGAGCGTGAAGTTGGCCGCCGGCCCCGCCAGCGCCATCCACCCCGAGCGGCGCGGATACTGCCGTTGCCAAGCGGGATTGAAAGGCGCGCTGGCCCAGCCGATCATCCAGCCGCCCACCAGGAAGGAAAGAATGGGCACAACGACCATCCCAAAAGGTGAGCGGCGAATGTGCGGAATCGGGTTGAGCGTCACCTGCCCGCCTTCGGCCGCGGTCAAGTCGCCGCCGAGCTTGGCGACGAGGGCGTGCGCGGCTTCGTGGCACGTCGTCGAGAAGAGAAAGACGATGTACCAGATCGCGCCCAGGGCCAGGTCGGGTGTATTCATAGTCGCGGCCAATGCAAATAGAATGGCTCCGGGGCCTGGACTCGAACCAGGATAACCAGCTCCAAAGGCTGGCGTGCTACCAATTGCACTACCCCGGAAACGTTTGAGGGCCAAGATAGAGTAGCGTAAGTGGTGGGATCAGTCCATTGGGGCGTTGGGATGCATCGCCGTGAGGCCGGTGAAGCGGCTGAAATCGGTGACATTCAACGTGAGGATGTGGTCCACGTGGTGCACATACATGGCCGCCGCCAATCGTGCATCGTGCACCTGAACTCCCGAGACGCTGTATTGCACGACGATTCTCCGCCACTCCCGGTAGACCGACTCGTTGTCAGGTAATAGATTCATCCCAGACTCTATTGCTTGCACGACGAGGTCGGCATCCGTGACGGACAAACCCAAACCATTGCGGACGATTGGCCGCGTCATCGCGTTCCACAATTCCGCAATATCTTGAGGCGTGAAATAAAGGGTAGTCCCTTGCCCGGCGAGCCGAGCAAGAGCAGCGTCCACAAGCTTGTGCTGGGGATCGGTGCGTCTTGAGATTCGCAGTAAGATGTTCGTGTCGACCAAACACGAGGCGATCGCCATCTAATTATGATCCTGGTAAATCCACTCGCGCGAGATGACTTCAGGCAGCGGGGGAATCTTGTCGGAGAACTGCGCGAGCGAATCAAGCCAGGCGCGGATCTCCTCCGGGGTGCTCGGCTGAGATGTTCCTTCCCGCGCCGCCTGTCGTGCCAGGATCTCCTGGACGTAGACTTCGAGCTTTAACCCGCGCGCTCGAGCCTGAGCAGCCAATTCTTCTGGAATTTTCACGGTGATTTCCATACGTAAAATGTAGCACGAACCCGGTTCCTTGGGAATCGGCCGGGCGGGCTGTGCCGCTTGACAAGGGGCCATGCCAGCTCCATACTATAAACGTACGTTATATGAGTTTAAACGTACGTTTGGAGAAAATTTGTGATTGAAGCCGGCGCTGTAACGGCAAGAAAAGTGTCCGCCACAAGGCTTCGCGGCCGCCTGAAAGCTTTTATGAAAGCCGCAAAGGGCGGCAAAGTTGTACTCATCGAGAATCGCAGGCAGGAATCGAAATATTTGGTGGACAAAGAGTGGTTGGATACCTTGATGCGTGAACGCGAGTCCATTCTCGCCACGCTGGAAGTCCTTGCCGACCGCGAGCTTACGAGTCGCCTGCTGAAACTCGCTGAAACCATTGATGAGGACGTAAGCGCCGGCCGTCTTCACACGATGGAAGAGGTCTTTGGCGAACCTTGAAGGGAGCCGAGGCCAGTTATTCCATCGCGTTCACCGACGACGCCTTTGGGGACGTTAAGGCTCTGGACGGGAGCATAAGAAATAAGCTCAAAAAAGTCTTAACGAAGAAACTGGCGATGGATCCACAAGGTTACGGACTTCCTCTGCGTTCTCCGCTTCAGCTTTACTGGAAGCACGAATTCGCGGCCCAAAGCGTAATCTACCGAATCTACGAAGAGAAAAAGCTTGTGGTGGTCCGCGCTGTCGGGCCCCGGAAACAAGGAGACGCATCGTACGTTTACAAGCAATTTCAAACCCTCGCCCAAACGGGAAAAGTGGCCCAGCAGATTGCAGAGGTCCTCGGCAGTCTCGCGCCGGGCAAGAAAAAAACCGAACATCCAAAACGCTAGGTTTCTTCGTTACTCCAGGACATTCGAAACCGCACCCTTCGCGAGGCGCGAAGCGTGGGGCACCCGGCTTTTCTAACCCGTCATTGCCGGAAAACGGACGCCATTCCCTAGTGCCCAATCCGTCAATCACTGATTAAGGTATCCGCACGCACAAGCCGCTGGCCGTGTGCCACCCACAGCCAGAGAATGGAATCGAGGTGTAATTGAAAATGGCAAGAAGAAAGAAAGGTGCAGTTCGCAAGGGCCACGGTGCGAGATGCCTCATCTGTGGACGTGAATGTGGAAAAGGCGGAGCTCTACGTACTCACGTGGAAGGGGCACACCACGTGAATTACAGGGACGGATATAAGCGGTGCTTCTTCGGTGGTGAGATTATTTTCAATGAATGGCAGGCGGGCAAGAATCGAGAATTTCTAGTGCATACGCGCGTTGTAAAAATTCCCGTGAAATGAATCCGGGCCCGCCGGGGGGCCGTGGTACAGTCCGCCGCAAAATCAGCGGGGAGGCGACCGTGCAACACGTAAATGACATCAGCGAAACGTACTCGAAAATGAGCGATGACGAACTCTTGCGACTAGCCAACCAGAAAGATTCTCTACTCCCTTTGGGTCAAGAAGCATTGAAGTCTGAAATGCAGAAAAGGGGGATGGACGAGGCTGCCGTAGTCAGTTTTCGATTTAGGGAAGAAGACGCGGCTCGACAAGAAAAACAGCGGGCGACATCCGGGAAACAAGCAAGGGCAAAGAACAGGTTAGAAGGCTTCAAGCGGCTGGGGATTTTTGTGACGGCTGCGATTGTTACAGACTGGTTGGCCGGTGAGCTCTTTAGCCTTCCCAGCAAGGCTATCTACGAGTTAACTAAAGTGTCTTTGTATCTAGCTCTGGCCGCGTCCGGCTTGACTTTGGGATTTGGTGGAGCTTGGCTAACGATTAGAAGAACAATTGCCATAGCGGGTGGGCTTTCGGTTTGCCTCTGGGTATGGGTCTTTTATATGGTCGCGACAGCAGGTAAGTGACACGGGGGCGAGCCGGGGCCATGCCACTACGATTTTGGGGGCCGCACTCCCAGACAAGCACGGATGCCGAAGATAGCACCGACGACCGCAACCGTCATTAAGGTGGGAACGCGATAACAGCTTTCCGGCATTGCGGCCACTAGGCCGACTATCCCCAGCCATGTGCCCAAGACTCCTAACCGTGTGCCTACGCGCACCGCGATATCCGGGTGGTGGCAACAGGCGCGGAGACTCCTCCAGACTGGAAATTTCGCCGGTGTGATGTCGAGCCTGACCTGATCTCCGCTCATCGTACTGGTGGCAAAGCCACCAAGGGCGTTACGATACCACTCGCTAAGTACCAACGCTTCACACGAATTGTCGATATTCGTGCGTGGCGACTTATTGTATTCCCTCACAAAATTGTGGTCGATTTTGCGGGACTCGCAGTAGACGACACGTCGGTTTTTGGGATGTTGCACTTTTACGATGGTGCGAGTGGGAAGCGGTGGACAGCTGAACCATATCCAACCTACGTTGGTCTCATCGGATAGGGCAGCGAAGATTCTGTAAGACTTCTCCACAGCGGCGTACCAACTTGAGGGAGTATATACTGGTCTTCCGAGAACTAGCATAAGTAAGCTTGGCGCGCCCCGTGCCCCTTGGCGTTCCAAATCCCCCAAGAAGTGTTGCGCTGGGGGCAATCCAAGAGGCGGCTTAACGGGGTAATGCTTTTTGATAATTGCAACGGCCGGAACGCCTTAGATTTGGTCCACGCCTTTTCCAAAGGCAGGCGTGCTACCGATTGCACCACCCCGGAAAAGTTTGAAACCAACACTGAGCAGCGTAACTGGCTGGTTCAGTCCAATAGGTGTTGCTGTAGCAGACGTAGGAATAGCGCCCCGCGAGTCAGTCCTGTGGAGGCCATCGCTGCGCACCGTGAATTACGCCAGCAATTTCAACCGCGCCTTGAATCACGCGATATACGACGATGAAGGGAAGCGACGGCACGGGCATTTCCCGCGTCCCTTCCACACGTCCTTGCCTACCCAAATAGGGGAAGGAACTCAGCGAACCAACGTGCTCGTAGATCGTTTTGGCGACGCGTTGCGCAGCGGGTGCATTCTCTCTACGAATGAATTCAACGATGTGGAACAGGTCTTCGGACGCGGCGGGTGACCAGCGAATCTGCATTTACGAGCGGAACAACTGGTCGATGCGAGCGCCAATTTCGTCGTGGGTGATAAACTCATTCTGGTCAAGTTGGCGCAGCCCCTTCTTAACCTTTTCGCGGAACCACGCGTCATGGTCGAGGTAATGCTCTATGAGCTGCCGAGTATAATCCTCAGCCCCGCTGTTATTTTCAGCGGCGATGCGGGCTAGTTTTGCTTGGAGTTCGGGATTGAGATTCACTTCCATAAAGCAAGCCTAGGCGCTTAAGTAGTTGGTGTCAAGTGACTGTCCTTGCGGGGCTAGTCCCACTGTCAGCGGCGAAAACTCCTGCGAACCACCGGACACGCGCCTCCACATTTGCTTCCCAATCACGGAACGCCGGGCCCGTTTCGTTCAAGGCACGGGATCGTACGCGGCGATCGATCCGAAGTAGGCCACGTAGACGCGGTGCGTGGCCGGGTCCACGACGAGAGAATGCCCGCCAAAATGCGTCGGGGCATTCTCGAGAACATGGTATTGATCCGGGGAATCCTGCTGGATGACGGTCATCGTCCCGATGCCGTTTGCCGTGTAGACGCGGCGCAGGACGGGATCATATCCCGCGCCATCGACACCCGCGCCGATGGGGAGAACTGCGACAATCGCTCCCGTTTCCGTGTCCATCACGATCAGCTTCCTGTTGCCCGTGGAACTGAAGAGGCGGTGGTGAGCGGCGTCGAGGGCAAGGCCTGTGGGGCCATCGCCGGGATCGAGTTTGTAGCGCTTGACCACGGCTTGTTTCGCCGGATCGATCACTACAAGTTCGCTGGTGTCTTCGAGGTTTTGATAGATCAGGCCCGTCGCAGGATCAGCCTGCGGATATTCGGGCTGTCCGCCGAGCGGAATGGTGGCCACCACTTTCTGTGTTACGGGATCGATCAGCATGCCCGTTTTCCCGTCATGATTGCCAACGTAGACCAAATGCGCCTGCTCATCGTAAATAATCGCGTCCGGGTCATCGCCCGCCGGAATTTTTTGCAGCAGCTTGTTGCTGGCCAGATCGAATACGCCCACCAAATTATCGCCGCTGGAAGAAGCGAATCCGAGGTTGCGGTCCGCAACGACGGCGATACCGTGGACTCTGGTAAGGCCATCGATCGTAGCTACAGACCCGTTCGTGGCGGTGTCCACGACACCGACCAGGCCATGGCTCGCGTACCCCGCATAAAGGCGCGAGCCGCTGATCGTCATGTAGTCGATGAACGCACGTCCCACGCGAAATGGTGCGGGAATGGAGATGTTGCCCGCCGCTTTCATCGTTTTGGCGGCGGGTCGCGTGGATAAATAGATATTGAACGCGACGATTGCCAGCAGGATCAGCGCGACGAAGCCGCCAAGCGCTTTCAGAAAAATCATGGCCACTTTTTTCATAGAAGGCTCCTGATGCGCGGCGATTCCGCGCGTGTGCACGGCACTACCCTGACCAACGAACGGATGGCCTGCCTACGATTACGTTGGCGACTGTAACTTTGTTTCACTCAATGAAGGGGCCGAATCCCATCGAATGACTTGGCCGGCACATGGTATCGGTGGGCTGCAAGAAGCAACTTTGGGGGCCATGATATCTATATGGGTATTGTCAATACAGTATCCAACGGTAGCAGGGAAGAGTACGCCGGGCAACTCCAAATCAAGCTGCGCCCCTCACAAGATAGCTCCCACAAGGAGCGCAACCCATCGCCAATTTAGTCAGCCAAAGGACTCGGGCGAATTTGGAACTTCAAGAGTTTGTTCTTGGTGCCGGCGCCGCCTTCAATGTGCCAGGTCATATCCCCACCGTAGGTCGCCCAGATCCCGCGACCCTTCCAACCGGCATTGGGACTGTCAATCCGTCCATCCATTCCTCTGGAGAAGAAACCCATCGGATACGGCACGCGTAGAATCGTCCACTTTTTCGTAGCGGGGTTAAACGCTTGCAGCGAATCCGAACTGGTGCCCGTCACAATCGGGATGTTTTCGCCCAAGCCGAGCGTATTGAATTGGTCTACCCAATTGTAATATTCAAAATCGGCGCTGCTTTCATCCGTTACGCCTTTCATCTTGGGTCCCGGCGCGGTATAGAGCGTCCAACCTTCCGGGCATTGCTGGCCGGTCGCCGTGGGTCCATTCAGCACTTTGCATTTGCGCCGGTCGAAGCTCGCAAGCTGACCGCTACCAGAAAGCGCCGTCCAGATCAGGCCGTTGCGATCTAGATCGACGCCGCGCGGGGCATATCCGGACAGGCCGGGCGCCTTGGAATTGTAGTAGGGCGGTTCGTAGACCTCCGCCATGCAGGTGGCCGGTGGGTTAGAGCCGAGAGTCATGCGCAGCAGATGACCCGGCGTGGGATTGGTGGTGGCAAACCAGATCGAGCCGTCGGCGGGGTTGACGATGGCGCCGTAGCCATTTACAGGAATGCGCTTGTCAACGGAAGGGTCAATCTTGCCGTCGCCTTTGGTATCGAGATAAGCCGGACACCATCCCTGGGCCTTTTTCGCATCTCCCGTCTCGTCATAGATCCGAGTATTGAGCCAGCCGAAGGCCTGTCCGCCGGGTCCGCTGAAGAATAGGGTGTTGTCCTTGTCGTACCCGAATTGAAGATGATGCGTGTTAAAGCAGGTGTCGATGGGAGTGAATCGTTTTGTCTCCGGATCGTAGACAGCGGCGTGCTTGCCTGCCGTCTTCAATGGGAAATATTGGGCAAACGGGGAATCCGATCCCGCTTTGCAGAAATCGGGATTCTCGGCCGGCCGGATATTCGACGTTACCCAAACTCTCCCTTTCTCATCCATCATCGGGTTATGCGGCCCACCCACACCATTCCATAGAATTTCATTTCCGTAGAATGGCGACGGGGCAGAGATATTTTTCGGCCAGGTCGGTTTCATGGTCGAGCGGTCCGCGATGGTCGGGACCCGGATGGCGCCGGCGGTATTCTTGACAGGATCGACCCACAAAAGGTCATCATCGTTGAAATCGGCGCCGTAAACAGGGCCATTGGCGTTCACCGTAGGATGACGCTTGTCCGTGCTGATCTCGTCATGCGGGTGGCCCGAGGGCTTTCCCCAATCCCACATCGAAATCACCAGATTGCGCTCGATGCCTTCAGGACGCGGAGGAGTTGGGGGCAATTCGCCTGCCGCGATCCGGTCCGTCCAGTCCGTAAACATTTTGACAGCGCGTTCCTGGTCGACGAACCGGGGCAGCGTGCCGCTCATGCGGTCAGCGCCGGCCTGACCGAAGTGGATGCGCGTCGCCCAAGCCTCCGCGGGAGATTTGAAATTGAATCGCGCCAGGTGAGTGAGATCGCGCGTGAAATAATCGCCGATCTGGTGGCATTGTTGGCAACCCTGTTTCATGACGTCGATCCATTGCTCCTGAGTGGCGATGGGGCGCAGCGCCAACGCTTCCTCATTCGGCACCGCTTGTTGATTGGCCATGCCGGCGCCTTCCCGCTGCGCAATCGGCATAATCCCGTTCGGCGCCGCCGGGCCTGGCCCAGCCGTTTCTCCTTTGAACGGAGGCATGGGCGTGGGCTTCATGGGGAACTCGCTCTTGTCGGGCACCTTGATTAAGGAAAGCCAGTACACAGCCGGATAGTATTTCGCGGCATCTTTCGGTGTCGGTGCTATTACCGCCGTGAGGTTGAGCATGTTGCCGGGCGTCCCTTGCACTGCCTCCGAATCCACAAGACCGTATCCCCGCACCCACACCTGATACGTGGCTTTTGGCAGTTCCGGAAGCAAGTAGCGTCCCTGATCATCGGTAACCACGATCTTGACAAATTTGGTCGGAAGATCGGTGGTCTCCGCAATCACCCAGACTCCGGCTTCGGGGCCTTTCGAGCTGGAAACCACGCCGCCAATATCACTCGAGTTGATCTGCATTGCATTTCCAGCTTGTCTCGCCTGTCTTGCTTCCACTCGGGCAATCCATCCCGCAAGCGAACACACCAGAAGTAAAACGAGCCCGATTTGAAAGCTCAGTACACGACTCATGATTTGCCTCCCATGTCAGGTCGCGCGTGGAAAATCGTCTTCGTGCTGTATTTTGCCCCGAGGATTATCGCAAATTATATTTGATATGTTCCGGACCTTACCCCCAACGTCCCTAGGAGTCAACTGGAATGATACTGAATGTCGTTAAGACTTGATGTGTCCGGTTGAATTAGTGCGTGAAATTTCCTCTCTGATAACTCCATAGAAGTATTTATTTTCCTTGGATTTTTGGTGTCATTGGAGTATCCGCTCCGCCGAGTCGAGAATGGTGAAATTTCTAAATAGATTTGATGTCACAAAGCGTTTTTTAATCTAATTGACTTTCAAATTTCCCTATGCTATCGCTCCAGCTCATCGCGAAGAAGACTCGGCATTATCAAATCAAATCCGCACCTGAGGGGGGCCGCATGAAGCGTACACACTTGCAGGCGTCATTCAAGGCCCGGTTAACGCGGTTGGCAGAAGTCGTGAGCGCTATTGTCGCTCTGTGCGTTCTGCCGAGTTTCTTGGTCGCGCAGGTCAATCAGGCGCGCCTGCTCGGCACAGTTACGGATCAAGGCGGAGGCGTGATTGCGGGCGCGACTGTGACCGTCACCGATGTGCAAAAAAACGTTTCGCGCACTTTGACCACAGACTCGGCGGGAGAGTACGTGGCGCCAAATCTGGATCCTGATACGTACTCGCTTCGCGTGGAGTTCAAAGGATTCAGGACGTTTACTCGCAACGGCATGGAATTAGGTGTAGGGCAGGATGCGCGCGCCGATGTCACGCTGCAACCGGGTGAGCAAACCCAGGCGATTACCGTAACCGAGGCGCTTCCACTGATAGAGACCACCACCGCAACGCTAACCGGCACTATCGATAACCGGACGGTCAGTGAAATCCCGCTGAATGGCCGCAACTACATCAACTTGCTTACACTGCGCCCGGGATTCGTGAACGCGCCTGGCGGGGGAGCCACCAAACAGACCGCCATGGGCATGCGAGAAAATGACAACTTTTTCCTGGTAGACGGCGTAAACAACTACGATTGGGCCACAAATCAGCAAGTCATTAACGGCTACGCGCTGGCTGGAGATGCATCTACGATCCTGCCCCTCGACGCCATCCAGGAGATGAATACCGAGCAAATTCCGAAGGCCGAATTTGGGTGGAAGCCCGGCGTGCAAGTCAACGTGGGGTTGAAGTCGGGCACCAACACTTTCCACGGCTCGGCCTACGCGTATGGCCGCGACGGCGCGTGGAACGCGAAGAACTTCTTCCAGCCGTCGAACGTGCCACCCCCCCCGCTCTCCATCGAGCAATTCGGCGCTACCGCCGGTGGGCCCCTTAAGAAAGACAAAATCTTCTGGTTCCTGGGCTTCGAGGGTCAGAAACTTTACTTGGGAGTGACGCCAGTGATTAACTCCCCAGTCGACGCCCCCATTGGTAGTACGAGTCTCAGTATAGTGGATGCCTGCAATGCGGTGGGTCGCGCCAATGTGAATGCACTTAGCGCCAAACTAGCAGGCCTGCCGGCCGGCAGTTGCACACCCTCTCTTGCCACAGCTTCGTTCGAAAATCTTTTCCCAACAAACCCGGGGACCCAGTTCCCTTTGTCTCCGCAGTCGGTTTTTCCTTCCGGCTTGTTCACTCTGTCTGACAATAATAGTACGTATAGTGGGCTGGCAAAGGTGGACTATCATCCTAATGAGAAAAACACTCTGAGTGGCATGTTTTTCATCGGCCAGGGGTACGGGCAGTGGGATGACAATCCAGGTGCAATTACGGCGCCATGGTCTGAGACGAATCTTCCCTTCCAAAATCGTGTCGGCTCCGGGGCGTGGACCTGGACTCCGAATTCCACTTGGGTAAATGAGTTCAAGGTTGGCTACACCCATGTATATGCGCCTGATTTATCCGCTGACCGCAATGCGAACCCAGCCTCTCCGTGGGGACTTTCCAATGGACTCCCGACGGGCTACGGAATCAACACGGGCGTGACCAATCCAACTTTCTTCGGGCTCCCGCTCATCTACATTTCAGGCTTCACCAACCTGGGAGGAGGAAACTGGCCGCGGTTCGTGGGGCCGAGTGCTTATACGGAGTTTCTCGATCACATTTCCTATCTGCGCGGCAAACACGCTTTCAAGTTCGGTGGCGAGGTGACGCTCGTGGGGTCCACTGGGGGCACTGTACACGACCCTAAGGGCCGCATCAATTTTAAGAAAACCACCAACAGCATCACCGGCGTCACCACGCCAGCCTTGGAGAATTTCCTTCAAGGAAACGTAGGGTCAGGGTCCTCCATTTTCGTGGGACAACCCGTCCGGAATATGCATGACAAAGATTACGCGCTCTTCATTCAAGACGACTATCGCGTCCGGCCCACACTCACCGTGA
This sequence comes from uncultured Acidobacteriota bacterium, assembly GCA_963813185.1. Classification (GTDB taxonomy): domain Bacteria; phylum Acidobacteriota; class Terriglobia; order Acidiferrales; family UBA7541; genus Palsa-360. The sequence goes on along the minus strand of CAWEYA010000008.1, from coordinate 16,364 downwards.
ACCTCGGCCTGCGCTACGAACTGCAAACGGTCCTCACGGAGGAAAACAACCTCCTGGGCAACTTCGATCCGAACACTCCCACCGGATTCGTACAGGTCGGCAGCGGGGAGAATTCCGCCTACAACGGTGATCACAGCAATTTCTCCCCGCGCATAGGGCTCGCGTGGGATGTGAGGGGCAACGGGAAGACTGTTATCCGCGCAGGCGCCAGCATATTGCATGAATTCCCGCCCCTCAATCAGATCAGGAATCAACTCGGTAATGTACCGACGGGAGCGCAACTCAGTGTGATGGGCGCCCCAATCCCGAACAGTGGCACCATCGCAAGCGGCGTCGTCAGCCCGGACACGTCAACCTTGAGCACTGCGTGGCAGAGCAACGGCGCAACACCCATCTTCCCCGGTGGCGGTCAGTTGCAGTGCAGTGACAGCGCGCCCTGCACTACCACAGCCTTCGAGCGGAATCTGCGAATCCCGTATTTCGTCAGTTGGAGTCTCGACGTCCAACGCATGCTCACCAATAACCTGTCCCTGGAAGTGGCTTATCTCGGCAACCACGGGGTGAAGCTGTTGGGGTTGCAGGACCTCAACGCGCCGCCTTTGGGTAGCGGGGGCACGCCTCTGCCGTACGGAACCCAATTTAAGTACCTGTCGTACATCAACTACATGTCGAACATGTACAGGTCCCACTACAATGCGATGCAAGTTGTTCTGACGCAGCGGACTTCCCACGGGCTTTCCTTCACGGCGGCTTACACTTATAGCCACGCCACCGACGACATGTCCGCTAATGACGCCAATGTTCCCCTCGATAGCGCGAATCCCGGGTTGCAATATGGAAACAGCGACTACGACATACGGCATCACTTCACATTGGACCTGACCTATGCCCTGCCATCCAGGAAGTCACCCGGACAAATCCTGGAGGGCTGGGAAATCGGTTCCATCGTGACGTTGCAGACTGGCACGCCTTGGAGCCCTCAGGACATGTCAAACGACTTCAGCCAAACCGGCGAGGTGAACAACCCCGTCACGTATGGTGAAACTTGGAATTTCTTCGGTAATACCCATGACTTTCAGGCAAATCCAAACGGAATTCCCTTTTTCGCCGGGGTCCTGGCGGGGGGGGCCCCGTTTCCGAGTCAATGTATTGCCCACGCCAGCATGGCGCAACTGAACTCATTCGGGTGTTACATGAAGGGTAGTTCCGTTCTTGTACCTCCGGAATTCGGCAGCTTCGGAACTGCGGCCCGCAATCTCTTCAACGAGGCGCCGTTGCGCACCTGGGACTTCTCTATACTCAAGAACTGGAAATTCAAAGAGCGGCTGACCGCACAATTCCGAGCCGAGTTCTTCAACGTCCTTAACCATCCGGTCTTCGGCTCTGTGGATGCGGGTCACCTAGCGAACAACGACCCTTCGGTGGGGAGTAATACGTTTGGCGCGGCCAATGAGACTGCCGACCAAGCAGCGGGCGACCCCGTGTTGGGGTCGGGCGCGAACCGTGTCATCCAGTTGGGGCTCAAACTGATTTTCTAGTTGATGCAATATCGACGACCTCGCGGCAGCTCCAGTTTGCCATTACGGTCATTTGGCGACGAAATTTGAATGACAGAAACAATGTTCTTATCGCAAGATAAACTAGCAGGGAGGCCAGTGATGGATTTCTTTCACAGAATCGCTCGTCTGTTGCTTTTCACAGGTGTAATGATATTCCCGGTAGCACTAGCAGCTCAGGATTCCACCGGGCAAGCGCCAAAGCCATCGTCTTCAGCCGCTCAAATACGCACCGCAGCAGAACAGCAAGAGGAATTGCCCTCCGATCTGCCGGCATGGGCTTATGGCTTCGATAACACCAAGGAGGGACGGCGCGCTGACCGCCCCGATTCCGATGCGCGCGGGGGACCGGATAACGGAGTCCCGCGACATCTTCCCGGCAGCAAGTTTTCATTCACGCTCACGCAGATCCGCGATAATTCCGGCCCGGCCGATTGGTATCCCGAGGACCACCCGACGATGCCTGATATCGTGGCTCACGGCCACAAACCCAACGTGACCGCCTGCTCCTTCTGCCATTACCCCAACGGCAAAGGCCGTCCGGTAAATACGAACCTCGCGGGTCTCCCATACACTTATATCTTGCAGGTGTTGGACGAGTTCAAGACTGGCGCCCGGATGAGCGCGGACACCAGAAAAGCCAACACGAATCAGATGATTCAGTTCGCCAAATCGATGACTGACGATGAGAAGAAGGATGCAGCTCGATACTTCAGCTCCATGAAATGGACACCGTGGATCAGGGTGGTTGAAGCAAACCTGGTGCCGAAGACGCAGATCGCAAACGGCATCTTCCTCCGAGTCAAAGGGGATGAGAAAGAACCGATCGGCAATCGCATCGTGGAAACGCCGGAAGATGTGGAAGCCATGGAAGTACTTCGCGACGACCGATCCGGATTTATCGCGTACGTGCCTGAAGGTAGCGTCAAGAAGGGCTCTGAGCTAGTGGTGGGCGGTGGCGGCGGCAAGACGATTCAGTGCGCGACCTGCCACGGTGCGGATTTGATGGGTACGGGCTCGGTGCCGGGACTCGCGGGCCGCTCTCCCAGCTACCTCGTGCGCCAGCTTTATGACATGCGGCAGGGCAAGCGAACTGGGGAGTGGGCGAGCCTGATGATGCCGGTGGTTTCCAAATTGACGACCGACGACATGATGGCGATTGCAGCCTATCTAGCCTCACTGGACGTTTCGTCGGCGTCTGCAACCCTGACAAAATAGCGTGCCGCGCGCGACGCATGGATCCTATTGACGTTTGGACGAGGAAACGCGTAGGTCGTCCAGGCAGGAGGACCATGCGGTTGTTCCAAGCGATGTTGCCCTAAGTCAGCGGTTTCTTCGTGCCATCAAACAATTTGGCATGACCCTCTCCCAATGGCATGAAGGAGAAGTTCTTGGCTCGATCGGGAGGAGTCGTCGCGTTCCGCAGGATATTCAGGCCTGCCCTTGCTGGATAGCGGTGGCGACCTTTCCTCAACCAACCAAAATTCTCGGTGCGCGCGGCCATTTGCGATCATGACCGCGCTTCTTGTATTTCTCTACAAATCTCGAATCTCTGCCCTCTTGTTAAATGCACAATTTGTGAAAATTCAACAGGGCAAATTTCGATTTATCTTGACATCGTTTTAAGTATGGAGTACCAGTGTGCCCACGAGTGAGTCTTCGCACCTACCATGACAAGTAAGAAACAGCTTCCAGGTGACGCATAGTCGTTGGTCAGCGTGCGTGTCGGAGTCCTAAATCGAGAGAGGAGTCTTTAGAATGAGGCCCCGAAAAGCGTTTAAGTATACGTGTGTCCGTTTTGCGATAGCTTTTGTAGCGCTACTTGGTTTGTCGCTCCCCGCAAGAGTTTCCGCCCAGATGGTTGGGGCAACGGTTTCCGGGACCGTTGTTGATCCCACCGGTGGCGTGGTTCCAAATGTAAAGATTGTTCTCCAGAACGAGGCGACCGGGAACGTCGCGAATGCTGTCACGAATGGGGTCGGCATCTTCACTGCGCCAAATATTTCGCCCGGAGTCTACGACATCAGTGCTTCCGCGGAAGGCTTCTCGACTCTGGTTCGCAAGGCGATTACGTTGACGGTCGGCCAGGAACTCGTCCTGAATCTGACTCTGCAAGTTGGGAACACTTCCACGCAAATCGAAGTAACCACCGAGGCCCCCACAGTGGATCTGGCTAACGCCACCGTGGGCGGACTGGTCAATGCCGCGAAAGTCGAGGAGCTCCCTCTGAATGGCCGTTCCTGGTCCGACTTGGCGATATTGGAGCCAGGCGTTCATACGGTGGGGAACCAGCCCAACATCAGCAGCACCGACAGGACGAAGCGCGGCATGGGATTGGAATTGAGCATTGCCGGCGGCCGCCCCCAACAGAACAATTACCTTATGGATGGCGTCAATATCAACAACTATACAAATGCGGGGCCGGGAAGTTTGCTGGGAGGCAATCTAGGCACCGACGCTGTGGGAGAGTTTTCCGTGCTCACCACAAATTATTCCGCGGAGTACGGACGTACATCGGGCGGGGTCATCAGCGCGATCACCAAATCGGGCACCAACCAGTTCCACGGAACGGCGTATGAGTTCCTACGAAACAAATCGCTGGATGCGGCAAACTATATTGATGATCTTAACGGCAATCCGAAACCTCCTTTTCAGAGGAACCAGTATGGAGGTTCCATCGGAGGCCCAATTCAGAAGGATAAGACTTTCTTCTTTGTGGACTATGAAGGAGTCAAACAGAATCTGGGTTCAACTCTGGTTGCTACGGTGCCTACGCCGGCAGATGTGGCCGCGGCGGAGGCAGCGATCGCGGGGACCCCGGATCCCAATGCACTGCTGTATTTGAAGACATTTTGGCCGGCCAGTCCCACGGGAATTTTCAGCTTTGCGGGTCACCAGGTTACAGGAGAGAACTTCGTGATCGGTAAAGTGGATCACACGTTCTCAACGAAGGATCGGATCTTCGGGACCTATCTGTTCGACAATTCACACCAGACCGAGCCGGATGAGATGAACAACAAACTCATCCAGAATAATAGCAAGCGCCAGACCGTTGCCTTTGAATGGAACCACGTTTTCAATCCGGATTGGTTGAATTCCTTCCGGTTGGGTTTCAACCGCGACAATACGGCGTCCCCTGATGGCGCGACGCCGACCAATCCGGCAGCGGCTGATCTTAAATTTGGTTTTGACCCTGGATACCCAGCAGGCTCGCTGGAAGTGGACCCGTACACCGTCTTTTCGGGAGGCACGGTCGTGTCCTCTCCTTTTGAATTCATTTGGAATTCGTATCAAATTTACGAAAACCTTTACGTGACGAAGGGAATTCACTCTTTGAAGCTGGGCGGGAACGTTGAGCGAATCCAGCAAAAATTCTTTGGCCTGGACAGCCCGGGCGGCGGCTGGGTGTTCAATAGTTTGCCGGATTTCCTGTCCAACCACGCCGCTTCCTTTGGCAGCGACGCGCTAGGCACCGAGTCTCCGCGATATGAACGCATGGCGATTGCCGGGGCTTATATCCAGGATGACATTCACTTCCGCCCAAATCTCACCTTCAATGTGGGCCTGCGCTACGAATTCGGGGAAGTGCCTTACGAAGTCGATGGCAAGTTAGCAAACCTGCGGATGTTGGTCAGCACGCCCAAGACGCCCCCTGCTCCATTCCTGGGATCGCCTTATTTTAGGAACCCTACGAAGAGAGATTGGGAGCCTCGGATAGGCCTTGCCTGGGATCCATTCAAAAACGGTAAGACTTCCGTCCGCGCGGGTTTTGGAATGTTTGACGTGCTGCCCATGCCGGCTCAAATGGGGGCCGGACTCGACTCCTCGTCGCCATTCGCCGAGAAACTTAACATTGATAGCCCAGCTTCGCTTGTCGGTTTGTTTCCAAATCAAGAAGCCAACGCCGGTGTAGCCAACACTGCGGGCTACTATCTAATGGATTTTAATCCCAAGCGCCCATTGGTCATGCAGTGGAATCTCAACATCGAACATCAACTTACCCCGAACACGACGATCACGATCGGTTACGTGGGTTCACGTGGCGAACATCTGTGGATTCAGTCAACGGCCAATATCATCATGCCAATGCCCGGCACTCTGCAATGGCCCTGTCCTGGGGGCTTCACGCCGATGGTTACTGCTCAGGGCGCCACAATCAATTACTGCCCCAAGATTTCGTTTGCGAGCGAGGATGTGGGTAACAACGCTCGCCCCGATCCCAACACGGGCACGCTGTCGTATGCGCAATGGGCCGGCTGGTACAGTTATCATGCCCTCCAGGTTCAAATTAGAAAGGTAATGAGCCACGGATTCCAGATTCAGGGCAACTACACTTGGGCTAAGAATATTGACATTGGCTCTGGGGCGGTCGCCGCTGATCAGTATACGAATTCAGTTACAGGCCTTCTGTGGTTCTGCCAGGCCTGCAGGCGCAGTTTGGCCGATACCGATGTTCGAAACAACATTACGATTGATTACCTCTGGAACATACCTACAGCTAAATCCTTCGCAACGCCCCTGAAAGCGGTCTTGGGTAACTGGCAGGCCGGCGGGATCCTGACCATAGAAAATGGCAGGCCGTTCACCGTGCTCATCTCCGGCGATCCGCTGAATGCTCTGAAAACTCAACAGCACCCTGACCGGATTTCTGGGTCGGGCTGTGCGACCGGTGTGAACCTCGCCAATGCCAACCAATATATTAAAGTTGAATGTTTTACGCCGCCTAACCCGAGCACGCAATACGGAGATGCCGGGCGGAATTCGCTCATTGGCCCGGGACTGGTTGCTCTTGACTTTTCCTTGTTCAAGAACATTCCCATCAAGAAGATTTCGGAAGCTTCTAACTTACAGTTCCGAGCGGAGTGTTTCAATTGCACCAATCGGGTCAACCTCAGTCCTCCTGTGGACCACAACGTTATCTTTGACGCCTTAGGAAATCCAGTTACCGGCGCTGGTCTGATTGACAGTACGAGTACAACTTCGCGTCAGATCCAGTTGGCGCTCAAGCTCAGTTTCTAAGATTTCACTCGCCCCTCCCTCGGGTTTCACTCGGGGAAGGGGCGATTGTCCGCCAACTTCGAAGTGGCAATAGTTTGTGCGATGGTGCTTGCGAAGCGTGATGTATAGTCAGGATCGATTGTATATGCTCGGGAAACCGCCCAATTGGAGGATAGACCCGTGAAATATTCACTCTTGTCAGCCGTGATCGCCATGGCCCTATTCCATGCCAACGCCGTACGCGCGCAGGAGGTCACTCTCGTGGCGCCCGGCGGCATGAGGTGCGCTATGGACCGGATGGCGCCGGACTTCGAACACAAGTCCGGCCATCCAGTCAAGGTGACCATCGGCTCCGGTGGAAAAACGCACCAGCAAGTCGTTCAAGGCGAGCCTTTCGACGTGCCAATTGTGCAGCCGCCTTACCAGGATGTGATCGACTCCGGCAACGTCGTCAACACCAGTGAGACGCCGCTTGCCACCGTTCCCATTGTAGTCGTGGTGCGGAAGGGCGACCCCAAGCCCGATATTTCGACGCCTGACGCGGTCAAACATTTGCTTCTGGCCGCGAAAAATATCTCCTACCCAGATGGGGCCGGAGGATTGGGAGGTGCCGCCGGGGTCAGCTTCGACCAGACGCTAACGAAGCTCGGAATCTTCGACGAGATGAAACCCAAGGTCAAGCGCATCAAAGGCGTCAGCCTGATGCATTTGCTCACCAACGGTGACATCGATTTTGCAGTGAGCTTCGCCAGCGAAGTCAACGACCCCGGGGCGGAAGTGGTGGGGCCACTGCCGAGAGAGATTTCGACCCCGACATCGCTTGTGGGCTTCGTTTCCGCGCATTCGAAATCGCCCGAGGCCGCCAAGGCGCTTTTGAGCTACCTCTCTTCATCTGAGGCTGCGGTAGCCTATAAGGCTTGTGGGATGCAGCCGGGGCGCTGACGAAGTGGTTCAACCCACTGCTGGTGTTCAGCGCAGCAGCAGACATGGTACTTCGGCAACGTAACTTTTCGCAGGGAAAGGACCCCGGGAACAAGTTACTTGGCGGTTCCGGAATCCTTGCTGGGCAACTGCAGTTCCTGGGCAAATACGATGGCTTGCATTTACATACATTCAAGGAGGTTCAGATGCAGCGCGAAATAAACAAAACAGTTTTGGCTTTGGCGATGGTGCTCATGGCGGTTGTGGCGGTAGCAACAGTGCGGCCCTCAAAAGTACGAGCGGCGGACGAGAAATATCAACTGGTTGAAAATTGGGCTCAACTTCCGCCGGGCATGCAATGGGGCGTGATGTCCGCCGTAGACATCGATTCGCACGGCACGATTTATGCATTCAAGCGGTCTGAGCCAGGAGAAAAGGCTGGTGCAATGTCGTCGATGGTCATGGTTATAGACCCGAACGGCAAGTTCCTGAGGTCGTGGGGCGAACACACTTTTATGTCGGCACACGGACTTCGTGTTCTCCGCGACGGTTTTATCTGGATCACCGACAAAACAGGGGATCAGGTATTCAAGTACAGCCCTGATGGAGAACTTTTGATGACCCTCGGCAAGAAGGGAGTCGCCGGTGACAATGACTCCACGGACGCATTGAATGGTCCGAGCGATGTGGTCATCGGGAAGAACGGGGACATCTTCGTTTCGGACGGCGAAAGCACCAATACGCGGGTCGTGAAGTTTTCCAAAGACGGCAAGTTCATTAAATGCTGGGGCACGAAAGGTGCCGGACCGGGGGAGCTTAACCTTCCGCACAACATTGCGATGGATTCGGAGGGCCGATTGTATGTGGCCGACCGCACGAACAAGCGCATTCAAGTGTTCGATCAGGACGGGAAATACCTGGATCAAATGGCGCAGTTTGGAGCGCCCGCCTCGATATTTATTACCAAGGACGACATGCTTTATGTGGTTGCTGGCGCGCCCGAGAACCGACTAACGATCGGTACGAAAGACGGCAAGGTATTGGATCGAGTTGAGGGCCTCAATGCCCCGCATTGGGTGGCAGTCGATTCCAGCGGCGCCGTTTACGTGGCCGAAGTCGCCGGACAGGCTTTATTGAAGTTTGTGAAGAAGTAGATTTCAACGCATTGCGCTGACAGACGTGCTGAATGCAGCCCTGTCGTTCGCCACTTGCGGATTGCAAGTGTCGTGGTCAGTGAGCGATCGACACAGAAGCTGGGTCCACTTGTAGATTGTTGTTGACCCGCACCACGCCGGGCACGGAGGCGGTGACTTTCTCTGCGCTATGCCTTACATCCGCGCTTTCGACCTGACCGGCGAGCGTAACGACACCGTTGGTCGTGTTTACATCGATATTCGTCAAGCTGGAAGCACGAACATCCGAAGCGAGCTTTGCCTTTACTTGTGTCGTGATTTGCAGATCGCTGACTTGGCGATTGGGTGACTCGACAGTGTTGCAGCCCTCGGCAAACATGGCGATTGAAGCCAATGCGGCCATAGATAAGACGACGATCGAGCAAAAATTTCGTAGCACTCTATTCTTAGTCATTGCCTTCCCTCCTGTCCAAGTTTTTGCATATCGGAGCAGTAGTGAATTAGCCCAACAGGGGCCGACCCTCAAGTTTCCGTACTGGACTAAGCACCCATTGTGAATGTGACTTGAATCGTTGTGTCAACTTCAACTGGATCGCCGTTGAGTTGCGTGGGTTTATATCGCCATTGTTTCACGGCCTCAATAGCCGACTGCACGAGCAGTGGGTGCCCGGAAACGACTTCGAGCTGCGCGACTTTGCCTTCCTTGTCGATAATCGCATGCAGAACAACCGTGCCCTGAATACGCGCCTGCCGCGCCAAGGCTGGATAAGCCGGGCGAGTCTGGGTGATGATCGAGGCTGCCGTCACCTCTCCGCCCTGCTTGATGCGAGCGGGGGCTGCGGGCTTCGGCGGCAGAACAGGCCCGTTTTCTGCCATGATCCCCTGTCCGGGAATGCCGCCGAACACGCCGCTCTGATTGGTGTTATTGACGACGTCGGGCGGAAGTTCGGCTTCCTTAAACACGGCCACATCCTTGGGGATGGCGCGCGGTTGCATTAGTTTTCCGGACTGGATCAACCGGGCCACAGGCTTTATGATTTCCTTGACCGGTGGCGGAGGAGGAGGCGGGGGCGGTGGAGGTGCAACGAGTAAAGTCGCAAGCATCGCTTTGGGAAGCGCCTGGGTATAGATCAACGGGATCAGAATCAGTACTAAAAGCGCCGAAATCTGAACAATCGCTGAAAGAATCACTGACCAACCTGTGTTGGTCTTCTTCTTTTCTGATGAAGACTCGAGTAGCTCATTAAACATGGCGTTTTTCCTCCTCTGCCCAAATTTCCTATACGATCCCCAAGTCGCTTAAATTGCTTTGAATTTCACCCACCTGTTCTTCATGATTCGGAGTTGTCCATTTTCACCAAGTTCAATTCTCCTGATATGAATTGGAGCAAAACGCTTGCCAGCATAGGAACTAATTGCTAATTGGCGGCGGCTCAGCTGGATACGTAGTGTCTTCCAGCTTATTTCGAAGGGGTACTAGCACTGGTAATTTTGTCAGCGTAAGAGCATTTTCCCGCAAGCGTCTGGGCCAAATGCATAATCCAGTAAAGTCCTCTTTTCTGAAAGTGGAACCTACTGATCCCAGGGTGGCACTTATGCACGAGACACAAGTCTCGTTCTCCCGGCCTCACCCGAGTCCGTTGCGTGCGGCCACGTGGCCTGTGCGCAGCGCTCTTACTTTATGGATGATTGCGTTTTATACAGTAATTGCCGTATTCCCAACCCTTCCAGATCGTGGATAATCAGCGCATCCACGGATAACCGCAAGGTTGTACCTTCGGCGGCACAAGCTTTGCGGGATAACAGAATAACGAGGTACCCCACATGCGGCGCGACTTCGACGTATTCGAGAAATTCCCCGACGGCTCCACTCTGTGGCGTGCCTGTGTACACGGACGGTACGAAGCTCAACGAAAAATGCATGAGTTGGCGGAGCAATCAGGGAATGAATTTTTCCTAATCGACATTCAAGCAGAAGTCCTTGTGCCCTCCATTTCGACTCGAAGAACCTCGCGGTCATTGATTGAGAGTGCGGCGGCGGGATGACCAAGATTGTGCGGCGTCATTGGACTGAGAATGCTGCGGAACAAGGCGCTGCGTTAACTCCAAGTCGTTCTGCGCCATCTACAGTAGCTTTTGGCCAAGCGGCGTTCCGATTCATACGTGAGCAGTGCGGACGGTCGGCGTTGCCACAGAGAAGAGCGAGTTCTGTTCAGCCTGCCGGAAATTCTTCCTCACTGTGAATGGACCTAAATCCATATTCACCGCACATTTCTAGGTAGAAACGCATCCGAGCAAGTCCACCTATAACTCCCTCACGAAGTCTTCGACTAAAAGGTTCAATCATCCATCCCATCGGCCAAGTCCCGAGAAGTTGGCTTATGGAAATATGGCTTTTCGGCGGATTCCCACATTCCGATAATCCCGTTTAACAGGGCTTGGCCCCCGAGTTCGTTGCGGTATCGTATCCCGGCCACGTCGAAATCCAGTCGCTCGGGGAAGCTTGATTAGCCTGAACGACCGCAGCTCCGCGCGGGGTTATGACCCCGAAAAAGATGGCCGCCGCCCTCCACTTTGCACAGAAATTAACGTTAGGAATATTGGACTTGACACGCACGCACCCCTGACAGTACAAGTGCTGCGTCCTCGCATTGAAAGTCGATCTAACGGGCCGGTTCCTTTCGACAGCGTTTTCTCAATTGACAGAAGGAGGTGTGTGCCATGTCACTCGTTCGTGGGATGTTTGTCGTTTGCGGGGCCTTGGCGCTACTGATAGTGTGCTCGTCTTCACCAGCTCAGTCGTTCAATCGAGTAGGCGGATTGGATTGCAATGGCTTCAGCCTGGTTCAAAAGCCGCTCCGGCCGCAGGACAGCTGCACCGATTTTCGCAGTGAATACGGCCGCGGATATGACAATGGTCACTACATTGGGCATGACGAGCCGAGCGTTGGCTTCTATTCGTTGGCTCGTCATTCCGGCAACAATATGAGGTGGGAAATCACTCTGCCGCGCGAGCATCCTTTGCCAGCAACACAGTCTTTCGAGAACTACATCACTTTCTGGTTTGGTCTGGCTCTCTGCGATCCCGGTTCATTTCCCAACGGAGCGTGCATCCCCGATAGCGATGAAAATACCCCTCAGCTTGCCGGATCTGCGTTCCTTGAGATGCAGTTCTACCCTCCGGGGAATCCCCCCTTTATCACCCAAATCAGTTGCGACCTGATTCACTGGTGCGCCTCGCTGCATATCAACAGCCTGGAAATTATGAGCAACGGCAAACAAAATCCAAATTGCGGAGAGACGACGAACTTTGCGTTCATCCAGCGCAATGGGGTCCCTACAGGTCCGCCCGGTCCTAATACTATGACTGTTTCGAGCAACACTCCAAACGCTCAGACCTTGCTGATGAACCAAGGTGACCGGCTGCGTATCACGATCAGAGATGTAGAGGGGGATCTGTTCGGGGGAGTACGCACTGAGATAGAGGATCTGACGACGGGCCAGTCCGGGTTCATGATAGCCAGCGCTCACAACGGCTACCAAACCACAGATCCGAACACCTGCGCCGGAACGAACTTTAGCTTCCATCCGGAGTTCGACACGGCGAAGTTTGGAAACTTTGTCCCCTGGGCAGCCCTCCAAGGGAACGTCAATTTTGCGTTCGAACTCGGACACTTCACACCCGGTGTCAAGGGGGATCATGACGCCGACGATGCGCCGTGTTTCCCGGGTCCCACCGTGGCTGGCTGCTTGGACTTGGCGATAGGGGGTGACCTTGATTTTGATGGGAGCTCTTACCGGTTCGACTGGCCTGACGGCACAACCAACAATGCCACATCGGTGGCAATCCAATCCGTCAACGGTAGCGGCATAGGCCCCCTCAGCGCGAGTGACGAGGAAGGCGGCTATAACCAGCCCTATCCAATCATTCAGTTCGAAACCGAAATTCTAGCCTCAGAGGTAAATTGCCAACCGAACGGCGAGGGATGCGTCGTTCCACCGGCCCCTGCACGGTTCTATCCATTTTACGCGCTGGCTACAGGCAGAGCGGACCCCGATGAACAAAACTGCGCGCTGATATTCGGTAATTTCAGCGGCCTCGACATTAACAATTTTGGACGTGATGCGGAGTATGGCCCGCCAGACTTGCCTTGGTTCTTCGGCCAAAGCAGCGGTGGTCCGATAAGCAATCCGTGCATTCCAAATCCTCGGCACAGGGATTCAGATTGATGTCTGATTGATCCGTGCATCGCAGCTGCAGGGATGGAGCTCCGTTCGAGGCGACTATCCGTTCGTTGAATGGGGCTCCATCTTTACCGGGCACATCGGTTGTCTCTGCCAAGTCGCGGACCGAACCATCGCTAGCTCCAGAGCATAGCTGACATCGAGTCCCATGAACTTCAATTAGACGGAGTATCACGCATCTGCAAATTCTTGCTCGGTCCCAAATCCTGATAAGTTTCTGCCAGCTCAACCGATCGATGCAACACCATCTGATCGGTTGATCTGACAATACTTCCCATCGAGAATCGATCTGTACGCCAGGACTCAATCAGAACCTAAACAGAGCTTTGTTTTGTTTGACATTGACGCCCGCGAACGAAATCAGCCTTGTAGACTCCTACAAGAAGACTTTGAGCAAGTGTTGCGTCGACCCATTGAGACCACCGGACTTAACAGGACTTGGGGAACTCACACTTTGAAATTGTCGTTAACGACTCTATTCTCGATGACAATACAATAGCTTGCTTGCCAGTTCCTTTGCCAGCGCTAACGCTTTGTCAAGTCTCAGGAGGTCCCATGCGTAGTGCGAGGTTGTTGCTAGTCTTGTATTTCTTAACCTCTTCGACGGTCTTCGCGGCAACCAAGGCCATCAAGTTCGGCAAATTGGTGGACGGGACAGGACGGGTAATCACTAACGCCGTCGTGATTGTGGAAGACGACCGCGTGCGAAGTGTCACAAGCGGCAATGCGTCGATTCCCAGCGGAGCTGACGTCATCGATCTTTCCCGATACACTGGCGTTCCGGGCTTGATCGACGCGCATACACACATCATGTGGTACTGGGACGGGATTACCACGCCGCGCTCCGAGCCTCCTCGCCATCCGGCAGTCGCAGTATTCCTTGCACAGGAGAACGCGCAGAAGGCGCTCGAGGCGGGCGTGACGACAATCCGAAATTTGAATGCTCCAGATGGGACAGATCTGGCGATGCGCGATCTGATAAACATGGGCAAGATGATTGGCCCTCGCATGTTTGTCTCAGGCCTCGGAATTCGGATCACTCGAAGCACCGCGCCGCCCGCGCCCATCGGCATCATGGCCGACGGAGTGGATGGTGTCATCCATGCAGTGCGGCAAGTCCTCGCGTCCGGGGCCGATTGGGTGAAGATGTACGGATCGACCGGGGGCTTCGACGATGTGACCGGGTTTCAGACGTTCACATTCGAGGAAGTGAAGGCGGCGGTTGACGCTACGCACGCGCTCGGGAAAAAAATCGCGATTCATTGTTACGGGCCGGCGTGCGCGCGCGATGCGGTTCGCGCGGGCGTCGATTCGCTCGAACATGCGACGGACATGGACGATCGAACGATTGCGGAAATCGTCAAAAAGAATATTTACTACGTGCCAACGATCGATCACAACCAGTACTACTTGGAGAACGCCGACAGTGTCTACCACTTTCCGCCTGGAGCGAAAGAGCGCCTGCTCGATTACATCCAGCGCAATTTTGAGACTGCGAAGAAAGCGTTCCAGGCCGGCGCGCGCATGGTCGTCGGCTCGGATGCCGTTTACAACGGCTGGGGTTTGAACATGCGTGAGCTCGACTGGTTCGTGAAGATGGGAATGACGCCCGCGCAGGCGCTGAAGGCGGCTACGACCGAACCTGCTGCCATGCTTGGTATGGAGAATAGCCTCGGCGCCGTTGCGCCGGGGTTTTACGCCGATATCGTCGCTGTTGAGGGCGATCCTCTAGCCGACATCACCGCGGTTTCTAGAAGGGAAAACTCCGTTGGGTGATGAAAGCGGGCCGCGTCGTGGTCGACAAAACGAAAACCACGGGAAAAACGAACTGAGCGCACAACCTTAAAACGCCGGCGACTGATGTTTTACCGCTGTAGGAAGATACATTTTGCCGCGTCGGCGCGGAGCAAGATAGAGATCGGCGCAGGATCCTCACTGTCGCCACGGGTTTAACACGGGATCTCCGCTCAATACTTAGTCAGCGATGACCGCCACGCCTTGCATTTCGATCAGAATCCCGGGCAGAGCAAAATCAGAAATCGTAATCAAGGTGCTTGAAGGGAACTTGCCATCCGGAAACATCTCGCGGCGCACCTTGAGGAGCTCGTCACCATAACGCGGATCCTTGAGAAAGATGGTCATGGTAACCAGGTTCTGAAGGCTTCCTCCGCTGGCTTTCAAGGTGCGGTCCATTAACGCAAAAGCCTCCCGGGCCTGAGCCTGGAAGTCGCCCACGATCTTGCCGTTTGCATCTGGCGTCACGTTATGGCCTGCGAGCCAAACAATCCTGCCGCCCTTGGTAACTACCGCCGGTGCGTAACCACGCTGCTTTTGATACGCGTTACCCTCAATGTATTGTACGGAGGGTGAGGGTTGCTGAGGAGCAGAGCGGACATTGGCTCCTGTCAGTAACCAGAAGCCAGCTCCCGCGATGCCAAGCGCTCCAACTAGTAAGCGATTCATAGTGGATTCTCCTTTTTGGGTCGTTGCCCGTCTGGTCGTTCGACCGCCGCGAGCATATACCCTGATCGGGAGATAAATTCAAATTGCCTTATAGTTTCACGGCGAGCTGTAAGGAGACAAACCATTGAGGACAGAGAATTCCACCAGTTCGCCAGAACGCGGCTTCGCGGTGAAATGCTGACCGATCTGGCGAAGTTGACCGGCTCCCTCAGCTCCATTCTAACTCGGTGGACTACTGCAGACTTCCCGACCAAGTCTTGAGAAACGGGACTATCGGTATTTGGCCCAGGCTATCACGTCACACCACCGAGTGCTGGCTGATTTCTAAAGGCGCGCAGTCGCCGATAGCACGTAAGTAGCGCTCGGCCGAGCGCTTCAATGCGAGTTTCGGATCGCCAGAGACGACGAAATTCGGCCACGCGCCATACAATTTGGCAAACTTGTAAGGCTCAAGCTTGCGAACAATCTCGCGCACAGTCGCACCGTCTACAGGAATATAGTTGGGGTAGCTATACATGAAGCTGACATGTCGCCGGTCCGAACAAACTTGGGGCATGTCACCGCTCAGCAGCGAACCTTTGCCATGTTCGCCGGCAGCCCAGTGAAGCGCCTGAAAGCCGCTGAAGTGTCCGCCCACACGAATCAGCGTGAGATCGTCACTCAGCCGATGAGTTTCACCCTTCCAGAACACAATCGCGGAGTCTGGACGCTGCACCCATTCGCGGTCCGCCTCGTGCAGAAAGATTGGAATGCCGCCAAATGCGCGACTCCACTCCACCATGCACGAGTAATAGTGCGGGTGGGAAACCGCAATCGCCGATAGCCCGCCAAGGGCCTTCACAAGTCCGACCGTACTAGCATCGATCAAGCTGACGCAGTCCCAAAGGAATCCGCCACCTTGTCTTTGCAAGAGCAGCGCCCTCTGTCCAATTCCGAACTCCGGCTCTGTGTGAATCCCCCAAAGGCACCAGCCTTCTTCGAAGAAGAAATTGCGATGCCTTTTCCGCAGCTCATCTAGCGAGATCCATTCCTGCCCATTGGGTCCGAT
>CAWEYA010000007.1:0-84044 GCA_963813185.1 uncultured Acidobacteriota bacterium | reverse complement strand
GCCGAATGCTCTACCGTTGAGCTACCGGGGAACCGGGCAAAGTAATTTCGATTCTACTACGCTGCCAGGCGGGTTCGCCAACATCCTGTTACATTTCCGCGTTTCGTTCTTTTCCGGCACGAAAAAATGAATCGGCGAATCGCGGGAGCGAATTGGGTCAAGAAAACGATTTGTTTGCAGTACAGATTCGGCCAAATTTTCTGTATTCTAACCGGGCGGCCTCGGGATAATCCGGATTCACCGCGGACAAACGGGGCAGCTCGAAAGGACGGCGCACATGCGGTATCGCACGGCGTTCCAGGCACGCGGATTTTTTCTAAAGGTCATCGTCGCGGCGGCAATTTCATTCTCGGCGGGGCTGGCCGGTTGCGGCTCTTCGAAACCGGCGCAACAGCCGGCGGAAGGGCCACAGAGGTATCATCTCGATGGTCGCGTCGTTTCCGTGGAGACGGCGAAGCAGCAGGTAGTTGTGGATGCGGGAGACATCCCCGGATTCATGGCGGCGATGACTATGGGATACTCGGTGAAGAACCCGAATCTGCTCTCTCCACTGTCACCCGAAGACAAGATTACGGCGGATGTAGTGGTGAACGGTAGCGACGTTTACCTGGAGAATATCGTGGTCGTCAAAAAAGCGGACCGCGCCAAGGCGCCCGCCGTAAGTGACCCTCATCCTGCCTCGCCGCAACCAGCCAAACAATAACGAGGGCGTGCCGCGAAAATTGAACGAGTTTTCCGAGGCGCGCCCGGATTGTTCCCGAGGCCATCTCATAAATGAAACGACATCCAAACTCAGTGGGGCGCCGGGGGCTAAAGCACTGTATTCCTTTGCGTCTTGATGTCGCGGCTGAAGCCGCGACCCACAAAACTCATTTATGCGATGGCTTCCCCGTCAGATTGATCCAGGTTATTTCCGCTGCTTATCATCGGGCTTCTTAGATTCCTGCCCGCGCTCCTGGGGCTTCGGCTGTTCTTTCGCTGCCGGAGGGGGAGCGGCTGGTCTCGGCGGAGCGGCTGCCTGCGGTTTTTCAAATTGATGTGGATGGTATGTGTCCTCGGTTGCCCGGGCAGGGGGAGCGAATCTCACAGGCGGATTCTGCGGCTCGGGAGGTCTCCGCGTCTGGTCCACCTGCGGATGCGGTTGCTGCTGTTGTATTTGCGGCTGAGGCGGCTGTTGCTGGGGGGACTGCGGCTTCCTAAATTGCGGTTGCGCCGGTTGCTGCTGCTGCAGCTGTGGATGTTGTTGCTGTTGTATCACAGGCTGAGACGTCTGCTGCGGCGGCGGCTGCGGCTTTCCAAATTGCGGTTGCGCCGGTTGTTGCTGCTGCAGCTGTGGATGTTGTTGCTGTTGTATCAGAGGCTGAGACGTTTGTTGCGGTGGCGGCTGCGGCTTTCCAAATTGCGGTTGCGCCGGTTGTTGCTGCTGCAGCTGTGGATGTTGTTGCTGTTGTATCAGAGGCTGAGACGTTTGTTGCTGAGGCGGCTGTGCCTTTCCAAATTGTGGTTGTCCCTGTTGCTGCCGCGTTGGCAATTGTTGTTGCGGTTGCTGTCCTGGCGCGACGGCCGGCCGGAAAGACCTCCCCGGTTGCGAAGCGATATTACTGTTGAACGAGGCGCGCGGAGGAGCCGGCGTCTCCTTGGCAACTACCTGTCTCTGCATAACCGCAGCCGGAGGTTTGACTGTCGCGACGGCGGCGGCGCCCACTACGCTTTTCTGCACCGGCGCCACCGCAATGTTGCGCTGAATTTGCGCCCCTTGCATTTGCTGCGCATTAACTCGAACGTTGGCAGCCGCCACGGGTCGCGCGTTCACGAACGTGTCGTGCGAGACCGCGGTGATCGCATTGACATTAGTCTGGTTTATGTAAGTAACCTTGTTGACATTCACGTTGTTGTAAACATTCGTGACATTAACGACGTTCACCGTTGTATTCGTTACGTTCACGTTTTGCACGTAACGCACACTGGTGCGATAAGGCGGAACGTACACTTCACGCGGGCCAAGCGGGAACCACGCCACGCCTCCCCCTCCACCGCCGAACGACACGGACGTGCCGAATCGCGGTCCGCCGACGAAGACGACCAGGGCCGGCGCATACACGGGGCGCACAACCACAGGACCCGGAACCCAGCACCAACCTCCGCCGACTTCCGCCCAGCGCCCGTAGTGAAATGGAGCAAAGCCCCAAGGTTCGTCTTCGACCCAGGTCCATCCCCAGGGCGCAACCCAAACCCAATGTCCGTAGCGGTACGGCGCCCATCCGGCAGCGACGCGAGTAGGAAACCAGACGTGTCCGTAATCGGGCACGTCTCGCCACTCGCCGTTGTCGTCGAGGTCGTCGTAGCCGATTACGTCACGGGAGACGTAGCGGGCGGATTCGGAACGCTCTTCGCGGTCGTCGCGGGAGCGGCACCAGTTGTCAAAATCGTCGAGACGCCCGGCTTGCCCGCCGTCGTAGGTTAGGCTGTCGGTCCCGCTGAAGCTTGCCTGGTCGCCGGAATCCATATGGTATTCGCTTCCGCCGCCTGTGGCGTCTCCTTCGCCTTGGCGCACGGCGATGGATGTCGCATTCCCATTGGGATCGACATCGACACGATATTCGCCGGCGCGCGCGAGCGTAAACGCGAGATTCGGTGTGTCAATCTCAAACGCATCGCCGCCTTCAAGCCGGCGAACGCGGACGTTCATCGAGCCTTGCGCCAACTGAATTTGCACGGTGCGGTCATCAAGATTCAGGAAGGTAATGCCGGTCTCGCTGCCGATGCGAATGGAAGTGCTGCCGAGGTGAAGTTCGCCGCGAGAATCTCTGTCGGCCCAGAGACTGTCGCCCGTCGTGAGAGGACGGTTGGGATTCGCCTGGACCCAATCCGTCTCGCCACCGGGCTGGAAGGAGACCGATCCCTGGATGTAATTGAGGCGCGCCACTCTTCCGGGCGGATCGTCGTCCGCCAATGCGGGAGACGAAAACGCAAAAAGGAATCCGGTAAGAAAAACTAAAATTGGGAAAAGGAAAATGGTTTTTCGCATAGCGATTTGTGCCTCCGACATGCGCAGTCTCGAGAGCTGGGTGTGAACTCTGATCCTACTCTAAGATCGTAAGCCTTGTTCGCCCGCAAGCGAAATACCTTCAATCCTGCACTGTTTACAAGCTGAATACTGTCTTGCAGAACCTGTTCTCCCATCTTCACCCGATTGCCCGGGGGAGGACAGGAGGCTCCTTGCGGAGCCTCCTGACGGTGAGTGAGGTGTGGGGTGAAACGGGGTGGAAATTTTTTTAGCGGTTATTGTGTCCGCCACCGGAAGAGCCGCCATGCGATCCGCCTGCGGAGCTGCCTCCTCGAGATCCTCCACTCGGTGCGCCGCCGTGGGATCCGCCGCCACTCGGCGCGCTGGGCATTGCCCGACCGGAGTAGGAACCTCCGCTCGGCGGGCCACCCCGGTATCCTCCGGAGCCGCCGCCACTCGGCGCGCTGGGCATTGCCCGACCGGAGTAGGAGCCTCCGCTTGGCGGGCCACCCCGGTATCCTCCGTTACCGCCGCCACTGGGCGCGCTGGGCGCTGGCCGACCGGAATAAGAGCCTCCGCTCGGCGGGCCACCGCGATATCCTCCGTTACCGCCGCCGCTCGGCATGCTGGGCGTTGGTTGGCCGGAATAGGAGCTTCCGTTGCGCGGCGTCACGACTGGCTGATGCATATTGAGCGCTGGCCGGCTCGATCCGCCGTTGTTGATGCCGCCGCGCGAATTGTTTTCAAATTGCCGCGGCGGCGCGGACGATTGCGGATTGTTCGATCGCGGTTGAGGTCCGCCTTGCCCTTCAAATGTCCTGCCGCCGTTTGATTGCGGCTGGCCTGACGGTGGCGTAAAGGGGTGCCATCCGGGCCGCGAGGATTGAATCGACTGAGACGGCTGCGATGAAGGCTGGGTGATCCCACGCTGCCCCGAATTCGGCGAGGACAACGGCCTCGATGAGAGCTCGGCCGCGTTGCCCCGATTTACATTGCCATTGTTGGTCTGTCCCGAACCGTTGAATCCGGGCCGCAGCGTATTTTGTTGCACTGGGCCGCTGGAGGGATTTCCGCCGCGATTGTTGTTCACACCATTCCCGGCCTGAACCGATGCACCTTGGCGAGCGTTGCCGCTAAAGAACCGCTGGTTATTGTTTGCGCGGCTCGGAATCGCGCCGGGGCTGACTTGCCGGTCCGTCGGACGGAAACTCTCGCGCGAAGGCGACACAGGGTTTGCTCCCGTCATCACGCTGGCTTTACGGAACGAACCCGCGTCGATCCTCGACTGCTGCAACGGCACGCGCCCGCGGCCGAATTGATTGCTTTGCATCGAGCTGATTCCACCGCGCACGCGCGCGTCGCTGACCGCTCGATCGACGTTTGAGAAACCGTGCGGCCCTTCTCTCAACGGACTCACTCCGCCGAAGTTGTTATGAATATTGGTGATGTTGACGACGTTCACGCGGTTGATTCCGCGGCCGTACCAGGGGAAAAAGCGATCGCCCGGGCCGCAAGGCAGCCAGCCGATGTTGCCGAAGCCGCCGCCGAAACCGAAGTTAACTCCCCATCCTGCTCCGCCAAATCCGAAGAAGGACACATAAGCCGGCGCCCAGACAGGATAGTATCCGGCATAGACCGGTCCCGGCCACCAGCCCCAGTTCCCGCCATAAACGAACCAGCGTCCGTAATGATAGGGTGCCCAGCCCCAGGGCTCGTAGGAAACCCAGGTCCAGCCGTAGTAGGGTTCATACACCCATCGGCCGTCGCGATACGGCGCCCAATCCGGTCCATCGCTGGGAAACCAGACTTGTCCGTAGTCAGGGACGTCTCTCCAATGGCCGTAAGCATCCAAGTCTTGCGTTCCCGTGTAATTGGGATTTGTGTGTTGCCAGCTCTCCGCGCTTTCGATCACGTGATCGCGGTCGCCGTTCCATTTGTCCCAATCGTCTCTGCCGGGCGCTCCGGAAATTTGATACTGCGCGGTGTCCGCGTTGCCTTGAATGGTGATGCGCTGGTCACGCTCCACGCGGGTGCTTCCCTGCGGCGTGGATATTTCCGCGGAGCCTCTGCGCACATCAACGACGGTTTCATTGTCGGAGTTTACCTGGATGCGAAAGCTGCCTTCGCCCATTTGCGGGCGGATGGCAACGTTGGGCGTTTCAATCTCCGCGCCAGAATCGTTGTTCTTCAAAACGTCGTAATTCACCAGGCCCTGCCCGATCTGAATCTGTAGTTGGTTGCGCGCCAGGCTCACGACATTGGCCGTGGACTGGCCGTCCATCCGAAGGATGTTCGCGTGATCCAGTTGAATTTCGGCGCGCGCGTTCGGCCCCGTGGAGACATGGTCGCCACTCACCACGGGCGTATTCAGCGTGGCCGCGACCCAGTCATTCGATCCGTTGTGCTGCGTCGAGACGTCTCCGTGGATGAAGCTGATGCGCGCCGCGCCGGGATCATTCTGCGGCGCCTGCTGCTGGCCTCCCTGTGACTGCGGCGGATATTGCGCCGGAATCTCCATGGGCTGCTGCGAAGCCGGCGGCGCTTCCTGCGCACCAGCCCCCGCGCCCATTCCCAGAAAGAGCGCCCCGCCCATAAGAACTGTTCCCAGGCTCCCAAGATAGCTTTTCATGGCCGACCTCCCACAACTGCTCAGGCCCACTGATGCTCACGCTCGTGTTAGATGGTTGCAGGGCGGGGGCCAAACTATGGTCCGCCGTAGATTTGTTGTAAGCTACTTATTATCAATCGAATACAAGAAACTTGCAGCAACGGACTCGGCCCACACGGCACGAAATCCGGTGGTTCTCGTGCGGGGGTGGTGGTTTTCAGCCAGCGCAACTTTACCAGGCTCCTCGTTTTGTTTTCGATACATGTATTGGAGTATGACTCGAGAGGTATCGGAGCTGCTAAAGATGGCGCTCAATCTCCCCGTTGCAGAGCGTGCGGAACTCGCAGGCTCTCTGATCGAGAGCCTGGACGAAACAAAAGACGAATCCGTTCGGGCCGCGTAGGACGCTGAAATCGTCCGGCGAATGGAAGATCTGAATTCGGGAAAAGTCAAACCGGTCTCACTTGAAGAGGCGCGGCGGAGACTTTCCTCTTCTCTCGATTGAGCCCTACCGTTCCATTCCCCAATTAGAGGGTTAATTCTCCGTGTCCGGAGGATCGGGGACGCCTAATTTCGACAGGCGGTAACGGAGCGCGTTGCGGGAAAGGCCGAGGGCTCGTGCGGCCTGGCTCTTGTTGCCGTTGGCGTGGCGGAGGGCTTCGCGGATGGCTTCGTCTTCCCATTGTTCGAGGGTGACACCGGAGGGGAGAACGTAGGGGGAACTGCCCGGCGCGTGGGGACGCTTGGCGGGATCGTCGAGATAAATATCGGCGGCGTCGAGCGTCGCGGCGGAGGAAAGCGCGACGCCGCGCTCGATGATGTTTTGCAGTTCGCGGACGTTTCCCGGCCAGTGATAGTCCATCAAACGCTTCATCGCTTCGGGAGTAATCGCGGTGATGATTTTTCCAGCTTCTTTTGCGTAGCGATCGAGAAAAAAATTGGCGAGCGCGGGAACGTCTTCCATGTGTTCGCGCAGCGGAGGGATGTCGATGGCCACGACGTTGAGGCGGTAGTAGAGGTCTTCGCGAAACGTGCCCTCTTCGAGCGCGGCGCGAAGGTCGCGGTTCGTGGCGGCGACCAGGCGCACATCCACTTTGAGAGTTTTTGTTCCGCCCAGGCGCTCGAATTCGCGGTCCTGCAGGACGCGCAGGAGTTTTACCTGGATCGCGCCGGGCACGTCGCCGATTTCGTCGAGAAACAGCGTGCCCTTGTCGGCCAGCTCGAATTTTCCCGGCTTGCTTCCCGCGGCGCCGGAGAACGCGCCCTTCTCATATCCGAACAGCTCGCTTTCGAGAAGATTTTCCGGAATGGCGGTGCTGTTGATTTTGATGAAGGGGCCGGAAGCGCGGTGCGAATGTTCGTGAATGGCGCGGGCGATCAGATCTTTTCCGACGCCGCTTTCGCCGCCGAGGAGGACCGTCGAGTTGGTCGGAGCGACGCGCTCGACCATCACGAGGACGGCCTGCATTTTGTCACTCTGCGCGACGATGTTGGTGTAGGCGTAGCGGCGGCCGAGCGCTTCGCGCAGCGTGCGGTTTTCCTCGCGCAGGCGGCGGGTGTCAAGTTCCTTGCGAATCACCAGCACCAGCTCGTCGAAGGAAAACGGCTTCGTGACGTAATTGCTGGCGCCGACTTTCATGGCTTCGACGGCTGATTCGACCGTGCCGTAGGCGGTCATCACCACGACGGGGAGCGCGGCGTTGGCGCGCTTCACGGCCTGCAGAAATTCCAGGCCGCTCATTCCCGGCAGGCGCAAATCGGTGACCACGAGATCGGGCTTTTCGCGCACCAGGAGTTGCAAGCCCGATTCCGCGTCCGGCGCGGAGTGCACGAGGAAACCTTCTTCGCCAAGTTGCAATTCGAGAAGACGGCGCATCTTGGCTTCGTCTTCGACAATGAGGATTGCCGCTTTTTCGATGCGCGTGGTCATGGAGATGTAGGACAGGCTTCAGCCTGTCTGCTTTTCGTCTCAGTTCAATCCAAAACCAGACAGGCTGAAGCCCGTCCCACTTAGAGCCACCATTGTGCCAGCACTCTTGCCGGAGCGAAACATGTGTGGGCGTCAGAGGATAGTTAATCGGGTTCGGTCCAGGCGTCGGGGGCTCTTTGTTCAAAGCGCGTGAAGGAGCCTTGAAACACAAACCGGATCGTATCGGTGGGGCCGTTTCTTTGCTTGGCGATGATCAGATCGGTTTCTCCGCGTTCCTCCATGGTGACTTCGCTGGATTTCTTGAAAAAGTTGGGGCGGTGAATGAACATTACGACGTCGGCATCCTGCTCGATGGCGCCCGATTCGCGCAGGTCCGCGAGGCGTGGCTCGCGGTCTTCACGTTCCGGGGCGCGCGTGAGCTGCGACAGCACCAGCAGGGGAACCTTGAGTTCCTTGGCCATGGCCTTGAGGCCGCGTGTGATGCTGGAGATTTCCTCGTTGCGGTTGCCGAAGCGCCCGCGCGCGGAAACCAGTTGCAGGTAGTCCACCACCACCAGCGAAAGACCTTTATCGCGTTTCAATCGACGCAGCTTCGCGCCCATTTCCACGACCGTGGCGGAGCCCGCGTCGTCAATCCACAGCGGCGCTTCGGACAGGTGGCTGAGCGAACGGGGAATCCTGGCCTTGTCCTCGTGATTCAGATGGCCGGTCCGGAATTTGTGCGAGTCAATCTTGGCGTCGGCGGAAAGCAGGCGGAGCAGGAGAGATTCCTTGGACATTTCCAGGCTGAAAATAGCGACCGGCTTGTTTCCGCGTACGCCGATGTTTTCCGCAAGGTTCAGCGCGAAGGCCGTTTTCCCCATCGAAGGCCGCGCCGCCAGAATAATCAGTTCGGATGGCTGCAGGCCCGAGGTCAAATTGTCGAGCAGGTCGTAACCCGTCGAGAGACCCGTGATGCGATGGCCTCCCTCGTAGATTCGGGAGATGCGGTCGTGGCTTTCGGTGACCACATCGTGCAATCCGACGAGGCCCAGGCGCACGCGATCCTCGGCCAGTTGAAAGATAGAGGACTCGGCGCGATCCAGAATTGCGTCGGCGTCCTCCTCGGCTTCAAGGGCCTGCTGCTGAATCGCGCTGGTCGCGTGGATCAAGCCGCGCAGCAGCGCCTTCTCCTTCACGATGCGGGCGTAGTGCTCGACGTTGGTGATGTGCGGCACGCCGTCCATCAACTGCGAGACGTAGGCCGCGCCGCCGACCGATTCCAGTTCGCCGCTGCGCTGCAACTGCTCGGTCAGCGTCACGAGATCGATGGCCTGCTGCGTTTCCCCGAGCGCGATCATCTGCTGGTAAATGCGGCGGTGATGATCGTGGAAAAAATCTTCCGGCTTGAGCTTCTCGATGGCCGCATTGATGGCATTGTTGTCGAGCAGGATCGCGCCCAGAATGCTGCGCTCCGCCTCGACGTTGTGAGGCAAGGGACGTTCCAGCGATGTGCTTGCGGTGGCCATTATAAGTTCGCCTTAATTTCGCCTATCAGGGGCGCCGGTGTCAACCGCCCGTGCAAACCAGAATCCCTGCGCAAATCTCAATTGAAATACAATTGGATCATGGCCGCTCCTTTCAGGGGTCACAACGAAGAAACCTTTAGTGGCTTGTGGATAAAAAAAAACTTGTGGATATGCTGGAAAACAATTCGAACAGTGGACGAAAAGCGAACTACGAACACTTACCCCGGAAGATTTATCGCGCGGGCAAGACGAATAGGCTGCTATCGCGCCCTTACACCCTGGTCCGGGTTTGAGCCGACCTTGCCGGACTTTCCCAAGTCGGAATGATCCAGATTTCGGTGAAGAGTTTGTGCTTGCGATCGTGCCCGTGGTCCTCGGCGAGCATTTCGCGCAGCTTTTTGGGGACCTCGTCCGGCTGACCGGCAGCATCGGAGTGGTGCTTGCACGCCTGGTGATAGCCAATGCCGAAACGGGCGCCACAACAATCGCACAGCTCGAATGTTTCGATCGTATAGGTCGGATACTTTGCAATTTCTTTGTCGAGAATAGCCACTGGACTGTTCAAATCGGGTGTCATGTCATCCTCCGCTGGGGTTGAGGATTCCCTGGCTCAATTGATGGTCCCTTTGCAAGTCGCGCTCGAAAGAAAGCCCGAACCCGCGGCACTGCACATGGAGAGGCAAAGCGGGGATCGAGTGTGGCCGACAGGGGGGAATTTTAGCTCGAAACGGATCTTTGCGCCCTGTGGAATTCGTGTGGACCTGTGAATAACTTTTCGAAAATGCTTGACAAGCCCCGTTGTGGAAAAGGTGTGGATCACATGTAGGACGGGCTTCAGCCTGTCGCATTTAGGGCAGGCCCTTTAACCAAAACCAGACAGGCTGTAGAGTCTGGGCGGCAATACGATATTGAACAAGCCAGCGGCTGAAGCCGCGTTGATTTAGGGCACTTCACGGCACGGCTGAAGCCGTGCCCTACAAAGATTTACTAGTTGCAACGCGAACTCTTCAGCCTGTCGCATTTAGGGCGGGCCTGCCAACCAAAACCAGACAGGCTGAAGCCCGTCCTACGCTTCTTTCTCGACGAGCACCTTGAATTCGGCGGTGACACCGTGGACGAGCTTCACGGTGATGGTTCTTTCGCCGACGATCTTGATGGGCTCATCGAGCTGGATGCGGCGCTTGTCAATCTCGAAGCCCTGGGCCTTCAGGGCATCCGCCAAATCGGCGGAGGTCACGGAACCGAACAACTGGTCGTTGTCGCCGGCCTTGCGCGCGAATTTCACGGCCACCTGGTTGAGCAGGGCGGCCTGCTGCTGGGCCGCATCCTTTTCCGTGGCGGTGCGCTTGGAAAGCGTGATGCGGATTTTTTCCAGGCGCTTGATGTTGGCGGGCGAGGCTTCGAGCGCCAGCTTGTGGGGCAGCAGATAATTGCGCGCGTAGCCGGCGGCGACTTCCACGACTTCGCCGCGCGTTCCGAGTTTCTCGACGTCTTCCTGCAGAATAATTTGCATGGCGGTCCTCTTCTCGGTTACGTCCTGAAGTATTGCGCAAACTCAAACTCAGCAAATGCTATAGTCAAAATCTTTAACACAGAGGGCACAGAGAAAGGCTGAGAAAACAATTCTGATGGATTACGATTTCCACCAGTATATTGATGACGGTTTTTATTAAATTCTTTGCTCTGTTTCTTTCTCTGTGCCCTCCGTGTTCTCAGTGTTAAAAGCTTTTTCCTTCTTTAGAGTTCCGTCGCGAAGGGCAAGAGCGCGATATTGCGAGCACGCTTGATGGCTTCGCCGAGCCAGCGCTGGTGGCGCGAGCAGGTGCCGGTCATGCGGCGGGGCAGGATCTTGCCGCGCTCCTGCACGAACGGCTGGAGCATGTCGACTTTCTTGTAGTCGATGAAGTCCACGTGCTCGACGCAAAAGCGGCAGACTTTCTTCTTGCGGAAATACTGGCGCTTCCCGCCGCGGCGCGGGCCGCCGGGACCGCCACCCGGTCCTCCGGGGCCGCCTGGGCCGCCGCCTTCGCGGCGCTGTCCTCCTCCGCCTCCGGAGTGGCCTTCGGAGCGGCGCGGGGGCCCTCCTGTGTGACCTTCCGCGCGGGGTGCGGGGCTCGGGCTGGGTGTTTCGTGCGGTGCTGGTGGTGCCGGTTGATCGGACATCGTGTATCCTTTCCCTGTAGAAATCGAATTGGCGGCCGCTGCTTATTCGGCGGCGGCTGCGGGAACTTGCTGCTGCGGTTGCGGCGGCGCCGAGGGCGCTTGCTTGCGCGGGCGGCGGCTGGCGCGGCGCTCGCGATGTTTCCCTAATTTCTGCTGGCGCTTCAGTTCTTCGTCAAGGCGAATGGTTTGATACTTGATGACGGCGTCGGAAACCTTCAGGCGCCGCTCGAGTTCCTTGATCAGATCGCCCTGCGTGCTCTTCACGACCATGTACACGAAAAATCCTTCGCGGTGTTTCGCCACGCGGTAGGCGAGACGCCGCGTGCCCCATTTCTCGGTTTTCTCGATCTTGCCGCCATGCTCTCCGGTGGAATGCTCGAGCGTGGCCACAATCTTGTTGACCTCTTCCTCCGGCGTGGCCGGCCGGCAGATGAAGATCAGGTCGTATATGCGTTCGTCCATTTTTTTGCGACTCCGTTTCTCAGACTTTTCGGTTTCATTCTAGAACTCAATCTCACAAGCGACTGCTGTGGCGGCTTGCTTGAACCGCCAGGGGCTAAAGCCCAATCTCGCTGGCGACTTGATGTCGCGGCTGAAGCCGCGACCCACAAACCCTACCGACAACAAGACTTCCAACGACCTTAAAGCCTCAATCTGAGACAGCGTTTACTCTTCCAATTCTTCCTCGTCCTGCGGGGAAGCGCGGCGATTGAAGCGGTTCATCGCGCTTTGCGTTCCCACCGCCAGTATTACTTTAACGGCTTCGGCGCCCTGCTCGATCTCCTCGGCGACCAGATCCTCTTCGTCGCGGCGGATCTGGCGAAGTACGTACTCCTTCAGATCGCCGCGCATTTCCTCGGGCTTTACGCCCAGACGGACGCGGACAAATTCCGTGGTCCCGAGGGCGCCGATCACGGATTTGAGTCCGTTATGGCCGCCCGCCGTGCCGCGCTCGCGGACGCGCAACATCCCCCAGGGGAGCGCAACGTCGTCGCAAACGACGATCATTTCGGACGGCTCGCATTCGGCGCGGCTTGCCAGCTCTCGAACCGCCAAGCCGCTCAGATTCATCATCGTCTGCGGTTTGGCGAGCACCACTTCGTGCCCGGCAATCTGGCCCAAGCCCACCAGCGATTTCGCTTCCGACCGGGTCACGCGAATGCCGGCGTCTTCGGCCAGCGCATCCACGACGAGAAAGCCCAAGTTGTGCGGCGTCCAGGCGTATTCGATGCCGGGATTGCCGAGGCCCACGATCAGGCGCATGCGGTCCGCCGCAAGGTGCGCTCCGAACAGCCAGTGGCTAAAGCCTTTCTCATTTCAGCCGCGATACGGCACGGTTGAAACCGTGCCCTACAAACTTTCTTGCGTTCCCGTGCAAGCACTGAAGGCCTGCCCACTCTACTTCTTCTTTTCCTTCTCGGCAGGCGCGGCCTCTTCGCCTTCCTCGCCCTCTTCGGTTTCCTTCTTGCCCTTCTTGATGACCTCGGGTTCGGCCGGCACTGCTGCGGCATCCGCGGCAACCGCCTCGGCGGGCTTCTCTTCCTCGACGCGCAGAGCGACGACGTGCGCGAGCACGCGCTGAGGATCGGTCATCAGCTTCATTTTTTGGGGATCGAGCTGGATGTCCGAGGCGCGCAGCTGCATTCCCATCATCAAATGCGAAATGTCCATCCGGAATTCGGTTGGAATATCCGCGGGCAAGCATTCGATTTCAACCTCGCGGGTCACCATTTCAAAGATGCCGCCCTGGAGTTTCACGCCCTGGGCTTCGCCAAACACGTGCACGGGAACCTTCACGCGCATGAGTACGTCCATGGCGACGCGCAAGAGGTCCACGTGGAGTAGCGTGCCCTTGACCGGGTCGACTTGATATTCCTTCACGATGGCGGGATGCTCGCCGTCCTTGGTTTTCACCGTGAGAATGGTGTTGTGTCCCGTGGCTGAGCGCAGGATCGCGGACACATGCTTGGTATTCACCTGGAGCGCCTGCGGTCCTCCCTTGCCGCCATAGAGGACGGCGGGAACCGTGCCGGAGACGCGCAGGCGCCGCGCCGCATTTTTGCCCCTGGTTTCCCGGGGCGCTGCTTCCACAATGATCTGTTCCATAAATCCTTCCCCATTTCTAGAACGAATTTCCAATCGAAATTCCAAATATCGTATAGCGTTATCGGAGCCGGGCCCGCGGCAGTTGCTATCTTTTTCCAGGCTGTTGTAGCTCGCCTCTTCAAAGGCGACGGTTTTTCGCCGAGGGGCCGAAAATCCCCGCCTCTGAAGAGGCGGGCTACGGCAAACCACTCAAGCATGCGGCGCGGGCCGTCAGAAAAACAGTTCGCTGATCGAAGTCTCCTCGTGGATCGAATGAATGCCGCGGGCGAGCAGTTCGGCGACGCTCAGCACCTTGATCCTTGAAACTCTTTTGGCGGCCTCGGTCAGGGGCACCGAATCGGTGACAATGACTTCCTCGATTTGCGAGGTGCAAATGCGCTCGACGGCCGGGCCGGAAAGCACCGCATGGGTGCAGCCCGCGTACACTTTCGTGGCGCCTTCCTTCAAGAGGGCTTCGGCGGTTTTCACGAGCGTGCCGGCGGTATCAATGATGTCGTCGATAATCAGCGTGGCGCGCCCGCGCACGTCTCCGATCAGGTTCATCACTTCGCTGACGTCAATATCCACGCGGCGCTTATCCACGATGGCCAGCGGCGAATTGAGTTTTTTGGCGAAGGCGCGCGCGCGCTCCACGCCTCCCGCATCGGGCGAAACGACGGTCAGATTCCCGATTTTTTTCTTCTCGAAGTACTCGACCAGCACGGGCATAGCATACAGGTGGTCCACCGGCACGTTGAAATAGCCCTGAATCTGCGGGGCGTGCAAATCCAGCGTCAACGCGCGATTCGCTCCGGCGGTCTCCATTAGATCGGCGACCAGCTTGGCGGAAATCGGCACGCGCGGCTTGTCCTTGCGGTCCTGGCGCGCGTAACAGTAGTAGGGCACGACCGCGGTGATGCGCCACGCCGACGCGCGCTTGAACGCGTCGATCATCATCAGCAGTTCCAACAGATGAAAATCCGCGGGGTTCGAGCATGGCTGCACGACAAAAACGTCCGCGCCGCGCACATTTTCCAAAATCTGAAAATACACTTCGCCGTCGCTGAATTTGCCGAGCTTGGCCTCGCCCAGCTTGGTGCCAAGGTGCCGGCAAATATCTTCCGCCAAACGCGGGTTCGCGCTGCCGCAGAATATTTTGAACTTGTCGTCGGTCAAGTTTTGCGTTCCTTCGCGCGTTTGACAGGAGGTCCGACATTCAGGTCGGACGACTCCGGGCCCGTTTGAATGGCCTTCAGGCCCTGAAGCTTCAGGGGCTGAAGCCCGTCAAATCCATGACAGCAACGTCGGGACTAAAGTCCCGACCTCCTAAGAACCAAATTCGCTCTGACAAGAATCTGACGAGAAGCAAATCAGAACTCGCGGCCCTTCGCGCGCCTGCGCCCTTCAGACCAGATCGCGCCCGCCCATTTTTCGGCGGTACTCCGCCCTTGAGAGAGTCGAGCAGAGAAAAACCTGATCTTTCGGAAACGCTCGGGCAGCCCGGCGCGCCTTCGCTGGGTGTTGATAGACTCCAAACACCGCCGAACCGCTACCCGCCAGCGAGGCCTCTGCGGCTCCTTGCTGAAGCAACTCCCTCTTGATCGCAGCCAAGCGGGGATACCGGGGAAAGACAGCAGCCTCAAAATCGTTCGAGAGGGCGCCCCCCTGAGGGCTCCAGCACAGAGCACAGAACCGCATAAGTTTAGTGGGGGCTGCGCTGTTTGTCAATTCTTCTGACAACCACTGGTAGGCGTCCTTCGTGGGCACGGCAATTTCGCGCGGCGAAATCACCAGCACGTGGCGGCGCGGCAAATCAGGCAAAGGGTAAATTTCATCGCCGCGCCCAATTCCGAGCGCGCGGCCTCCGTGAAGGAAAAAGGGAACGTCGGCGCCAAGGCCGGCCGCGATTTCCATCAAGCGCGCCGCTTCGATGCGCTTCCCGGTCAGACGCAGCAGGCCCAGCAGCGCCGCGGCGGCATCGCTCGAGCCGCCGCCCAGGCCGCGGCCCACTGGAACGCGCTTGGTCAGCACGGCTCGCACTCCCTGCCGAAGCCCGATCTCGCGGCTAAGTTCCTGAATGGCGCGGTAGACAAGGTTGTCCGGGCCCGGTTCGCCGGCCAGTTCAGAATTTCCGGCGATGCGCAGTTCGATGCCTGGTTCTCGCGCGGTTTGCAGCTCCAGTGTATCGTGCAGGGAGATGGCCTGGTAGATCGTGCGCAGTTCGTGATAGCCGTCCGCGCGGCGCCCGAGGACGTCAAGGCGCAGATTGACCTTGGCATGGGCGGGAACGCGGACCGATTTCATAGGGGGGATATGCTACTACGGCTTGGGGTCGGCGGGTGCTTTCTGCTGGGCGAGGCGGCGTTTCAGCGCGGAAATTTTCTGTTCGACTTCCGCCATTTTTCCCGAGTCGAAATCGGCGGGCAGGACGCGGTGCCACTCGTTAAGCGATTTCTGCCACTGGGCCTCGGCGAGGCTGTCTTTTCCCATCTTGGCGTACACATCGCCCAAGTGGCTGAGGATCGTCGGATCGTGGCTCTCGCGCGTGGCCGCCTTGCGCAGCAATCCTTCCGCTTCGTCTAGCTTGTTCTGTTTGAAGTAAGCCCAGCCGAGGCTGTCCTGATAGGCCGCGTTGTTCGGGTCGTCCGCGAGGGCGCGTTTGATCAGGTCGGCCGCCTCCTCCAGGCGGATTCCGCGGTCCGCCAGCATGTAGCCGTAATAGTTGAGCGTCGAGGCATTGCGCGGGTTCACGTTCAGCACTTTCCGGAATTCCTCTTCGGCCTGGTCATATTTTTTCTGGCGCTCAAAAATGGCGCCCATCAGGAAGCTGGACATTTCCTTTCCGGTGGAGTCCGGCTGAATTTTTTGCGCGGCGTGGATGGCCTGTTCCGCATCCGCCCAGCGTTTGCTTTCTTCGTAGACCTGCGCGATATCGAGCTGGACCTCGAAATCGCCAGCGGAACCGTCCAGCAGGGCGTGCAGGTGTGAAACAGCCAAATCAGCCTGCGCATTTTCACCCAGCAAAAGCGCCTGTGACATGAGGATGGGACGGTCCTTCGGATAAGCGTCGGCGGCCTTGCGCGCGGCGTCGAGGGCTTTGGAAATGTCGCGTGCCTCGCGGTAGGTGTCAATAATCATGATGCGCGCGCGGCGGTCTTCCTCGGTTCCCAGGCGCAGCATTTCTTCAAAAGTGTTGACGGCCGCCGTGTAATTGCTGGTTTCGCGATACAACTGCCCGAGCTGCTGGTACAAGATGGCCAGGGTGCGCCGGCGCGACGGCGTGAATTCGGATTCTGTCTTCACTGCCGTCACGGCGTCGGAAAGGACGCGGATGGAATCGTCGAGGCGGCCCTCGTCCTCATAAATCGAGGCTTCGTAATAGGTCACTTCCAGACTGTTGGGCGCGCGCTGCTTGGCGAGCAAAACATTTTGCTCGGCTCGATCGAGTTGCTTCAACTGGCGGAAAATTTCGGCGAGGCGGAGATAATTGTCCGGATCGTCGGAATCCATCTGCGTCAGGCGCTGATATTGTTCGAGGGCCTCGGGATATTTTTCTTCGGTGAGCAGCGTTTGCGCCAGCTCTTTGCGGTGGTTGATGTCGTCGGGCTGAGCGTCGGCGGCCTTGCGATAGGCCTGCTCGGCGTTGGGCAGATCGTGAATCTGGTTGTAGGCGTCGCCGAGCAATTCCCACAGCCGGGGAGTAGGCGCGCGTTGCAGGATGGCTTGCAAGGAGGAAACCGCCTCTTGCGATTTCCCTTCATCCAGCAAAAGCTGGGTGAGTTGCTCGACGCCATTCTCATTGGCAGGTTCCCGCGCGAGCAGGGCTCGCAGCACGGCTTCCGCCTTTTCATGTTCGTTTTGCAAGCGGTACAGGCGCGCGAGCCAGAGCGCGGCGTCCGTGTCGGCGGGATCGAGGCGAAGAATTTCGCGGTATTGGTCGGAGGCGTGCGCGAGCGTATCGCGTTGCCCCGAGGTGTTGGTCAGATCGCCGAGGGTGCGCACGTAGATTCGCGCCAGCAGGCGCCGCGCCGGCAGATTGTCCGGGTCCCTGGCCAGGATCGAATTCGCCTCGGTCACCGCGTCACGAATCCTCTGGGACTGGTAGTAGATTTCAGCAAGCTCGTCGCCGATTTGGCGGCTGGAAGGGTCGAGCGTGAAGGCTTTCTTCAGGAAATCTATGGCCTTGTTGGCGTCGTCCGAATGGCTGGTGATTTGAAATTCTTGCGCGTAGTAATGCCCCATCACAAAATCATAGTAGGCTTCGGACTGCGTTGCGATTTCGTCCTGTGAAGAGGATGTCCCGGACGGCGCTTGGGTATTCGAGTTATTCTTGCCTTGCTGCGCGTCCACACGTGTCCCGCCCAGAAGTAGGAAAAGCGAAAGTACGCCGAGATACCAGCCAGTATTCATTCATTCCCCACAAACGGAATTATCCGTCAGGCCAAGCCGACAGTCAAAAAGCATCCTGAATATGGTTTCCTCTCCGGAACCGCGCTCGCCGACGCGGGGGGGCTCAGGGGGACGACGAAAAATTACGCAGTACATTATTGCCACTTCTTTGGATGCGCGGCACGCCGCTTGGGTTCCCGGGAACGCCAATCTCCCGATTGGCGTTCCCAGGCAAACCGTCCTCTCAGTGTCTGAAATGTCGCACGCCGCAGAACACCATGGCCATGCCCAGCCGGTCTGCCGCGGCGATGACGTCCGCATCGCGAACCGAGCCCCCTGGCTGAATCACGGCGGTGGCGCCGGCTTTTCCCGCTTCTTCAACTCCATCGGGGAAAGGAAAAAAGGCGTCCGAAGCCACGACGCTTCCCATCAGCGGCAATTGCGCTTTCATGACGGCAATTTTCACCGAGTCAACTCGGCTCATCTGACCCGCGCCGATGCCCACGGTCTGTCCCGCGAGCGCGAAGACGATGGCGTTGGATTTCACGTGCTTGCAGACTTTCCAGCCAAAGAGCAGGGCCTCGATTTCCTCGCGCGTGGGAGCGCGACGAGTGACGACTTTCAAATCGCTCTCGGCCAGTTCGTGGCGATCCTGCTCTTGCACGAGGATGCCGCCGGAGATGCGCTTCAGCTCGAGATCGGCTTCACGCGCGGTGTTGTCCCATGAGGGAAGATGCAGCAGCCGCAAATTCTTTTTTGCCGCAAATTTTTCGAGCGCCGCCGGGTCGTAACCTGGCGCGACGATGCATTCGACAAAAAGTTTTGCAACTTCCTCAGCGGTGGCGGCGTCGAGCGGGCGGTTGAACGCCATCACGCCGCCATACGCGGAAACTGGATCGCAGGCCAGGGCTTTTATGTAGGCTTCCGCCAACGTCTCCTGCTCGGCCGTGCCGCAGGGATTGTTGTGCTTCACGATGACGGCCGCGGGGCGGCGAAATTCCATGGCGAGGTCGAGGGCCGCTTCGAGGTCTACAAGATTGTTGTAGGAAAGCTCTTTACCCTGGAGCTGGCGCGCGGCGGCGAGACCTTTGGCTGCGGATCCCGCGGGAACATATAGCGCCGCGCGCTGGTGCGGATTTTCGCCGTAGCGCAACTCTTGCCGTCGCGCGTAGGCAAAATGCAGCCGCTCGGGCAAGAGCGGGCGCTGGCCCAGCTCGATCGGTCCGCTTTGTGCAGTGAGGCGCTCGAGTTCCGTCGCAATTTTTCCGTCGTAGCGCGCGGTGAGCGCGAACGCCTTGCGCGCGAGTTCCAGCCGCGTCGCGAGACTTACTTCTCCGTGCGCCGTGATCTCGGCGGCGACGGCGGAGTAATCGGCAGGATCGGTAACCACGGCAACGCTCTCGAAATTTTTCGCGGCCGAACGGACCATGGTCGGCCCGCCGATGTCGATGTTCTCGATTAAATCTTCCGGAGTCAGGTCCGGCTTCGCGGCGGTCGCTTCAAAGGGATAAAGATTCACGACGACAAGATCGATGGGCGCAATCTTGTGTTCGGCGGTCTGCGCGCGATCGCCCGCCTCTCCGCGCCGGAATAAAATCCCGCCATGCACTTTCGCGTGCAATGTCTTCACGCGCCCGCCCAGCATCTCCGGCCATCCAGTCAGGTCGGAAACATCGCGGACAGCGATTCCCGCTTCGCGCAGCAGCTTAGCCGTGCCGCCGGTGGAAACGATCTCGATCCCGCGCGCGGCCAGTTGCCGCACAAATTCCGCAAGCCCAGCCTTGTCGTAGACACTTACCAGCGCGCGTTCAACAGGCACAGATTCCTCCAAAGGATGAGAACAAAACGCCTATTGTATGCGCGGAGGGGGAGATCGGGAAGAGAGCACTTTGTCCTGGCTCCATAATAGAGCCAAGCCAACAGCCCTGCCTTTCCAAAACCGAAGGGCAGGATACGCAAAGTTCAACTACAAAGGCCGGGCCACCGGTCCTAGACTGGTCTCGCGGCGGCCGGTTCATCTCTATCTGGATCCGCATCTGCCGTCTGATCGGTCCTGTCGCCGGCAACTTGCTGCTCCGATACGCCCGGCTTGATTTTACGGGGCGGAATTAGTCCTTCCTCAGCAAGATAGTCCTGCATTATCGAGTCGCTGACTTCATCTTCGCGGCAAAAGTTATCCACGTGGGCCACCGACCGCCCTAGGCGCTTTTTGGCCCATTCCTTTTGGGCCTGGATGTGCGCTGCCCATTCTCTTTCATGTAGCTCCTGATCTCGGTAATTCGGATTCGTCGGGTGCCGTCCGTATTCGTCCATTGCCCATGACGAGCCATCCTTCCAACCCACTATAATTTCACTCGTGAATGGCACTTTATACAGATTGGGAAACAAGAACCAATCGTCATCGAGCTTCGCCCAACTGGTCGTTGACACTCGACGTTCGGGATAGAGCCAATTTTGTTCAGCCGCTGCGATGTACCTTGTGGCGCGCTTTTTAAGAATGAAGTTGATGCGTAGCACCTCGTCCTCTTCGAGTTCGCGGCCGAACTGCGTGCTTTGGAGATTCTTCATCGTTCGCTGGAAAGAGCGCGCGTTAGGCCGCAACGCGAAGGGATCCACCCAGGGGTCACGCACAAGCTGTGTATGAGTGACTACGAGGCACGCATCCAAGCTCAGTGGGAAAATTGTTCGGGTTCCCACCCTCTCGAGACCAACATCTTCAGGGTAGGGCCGCGCCTTTGGAAATGCCATTCGATTGAAGAATGTGACCGGATTGTCCGACACGATGAACTTTGTTGGACAATTGCGCGCCCTGACGATCTCCCAAATTCCTTCTGCCCACATGGTTGTGTGGAACTGAAACAACCCCTGCATCGATACGAGCGTCTGGCTATGGCTCTGCAGTCTGAGCGACTCGCGCAACCAATCGAGACCCATGGGCGTTCGAAAACGTTGGGCGCCCATATACGCCACCAAGTCATGGAACGGACCCGGCCCCCCGAAAATGGAGTGTAAGCCTTCATACCGGCCAAACACCTCAACCGCCGCCTGGCCGCGCCTATCGATAGCCCCGAAGAATTCCGTTTCGATTTGGTCGCTGCTCAAGCCTCCAACTCTTAGCGTATAGAGTTCATCTTTGTAGAAGCAACGATTGGGCCCCCACTTTAGCAAAGGTGTCCTCTCGTGTCTGACTCCCGCGCTGTACACGATCGTTGGGTGCAAATCGAGATAGTGAAAAGTGGAATGTCCTGACGGAAGAAATCTCCTCTGATGCCAACGTGGCACATAGTGGTGAACGCGTGATTGCCGTGAATCCATCATTACCAATTCTCAACCTTAGGCGGCGCCACGTCAAGTCTGTTCGCTTCTTATTCGCCTTCTCCAGATATGCTACTGGGCTCCACGTCTTTCGGTCACAGGTCGTTCTCTCAACGGTGCACACCCAGCTTACTCATTCCAATTCCCAATGGCTCCCGTTACACTCATCGTCCATCCTTTGGAGGGCGCATGTCTTTTGTGGACATACTTCTGGGAAAGCCGCTGGCGACGTCCGACGAGCGGGCAGAGCAGATCGGAGCCGTCGCGGGGATTCCGATCTTCGGGCTCGATGCGCTGAGTTCGGCGGCGTATGGGCCGGAGGCGGCGCTGACGCTGCTTATTCCGCTGGGGGCGGCGGGTGTGGCGTACATCGTGCCGGTGAGCGCCAGCATTATTGTGTTGCTGGCGATTGTGTATTTCTCTTACCGGCAGACTATCGCGGCTTATCCCGGCGGGGGCGGGTCTTACACGGTGGCGTCGGAAAATTTGGGGACGTATCCCGGGCTCTTGGCCGCGGCGGCGCTGATGCTTGACTACGTGTTGACTGCTGCGGTGGGAATATCGGCCGGGGTGGGGGCGCTGGTTTCCGCGGTGCCGCAGCTTCAGCCGCACACGCTGGCGCTTTGCCTGGGCATTCTGGTGATCGTCACGATCGTGAATTTGCGCGGGGTTCGGGAGGCGGGCGTTTTTTTTATGATTCCGACCTACGCGTTTCTGGGCTCGCTGCTGTGCGCCATCCTGATCGGCGTCACGAAAACGGTATTTGCAGCGGGGCATCCGGCTCCCGTGGTCGCGCCGCCTGGGAGCGCGGCGACGTCCGCGACTGTGGCGGTGAGCCTGTGGTTGCTGCTGCAGGTGTTCTCAAACGGGTGCACGGCCATGACGGGCGTGGAGGCCGTCAGCAACGGCGTGCGCGCGTTTCGCGAGCCGACTGTGCGAAACGCGCAGCGAACGTTGACCGTGATCATCGGACTTCTGGCGGTTCTACTCGCGGGCATCGCGTACCTGGTTCGCGCCTACGGCATTCAGGCCACCGATCCGGGGCTGCCCGGCTACCAGAGCGTGATTTCCTTGCTGGTCGCGGCGGTGGCGGGCCGGGGAGTGTTTTATTACTTCACAATCGGGTCCGTGCTGCTGATACTTTCGCTTTCGGCGAACACCGCGTTTGCCGATTTTCCGCGCCTGTGCAAGGCCGTTGCGCACGACGGATTTCTGCCGCACGCGTTCGGCTATCGCGGACGGCGCCTGGTCTATTCGGAAGGAATTTATGTGCTGGCCGTGCTGTCCGGAATTTTACTGATTGTCTTTCGTGGCGTGACCGACCGGCTGATTCCGCTCTTCGCGATCGGCGCGTTTCTAGCGTTCACACTTTCGCAAGCGGGAATGGTGGGCCACTGGCGCCGGAACCCGGGCCGCGGCGCGGTTCGCAGCATGCTCGTCAACGGGCTGGGGGCTGTGGCCACCGGCGTCACACTGGTGGTCGTTCTGGTTGCGAAGTTTACCTCGGGAGCGTGGGTGAGCGTTTTGCTGATTGGCGGGATGATGTCCGCCATGATGTGGGTGCACCGGCATTACGATCTGGTCGCGGAAGAAGTTCGCTGCCCGCATCCGCTACAGATCGAAAATCTCGGGCCGCTTATCGTCATCGTGCCCATTCAGTCGTGGTCGCTGATCTCGCAGCGCGCGATGCAGTTCGCGTTGACGCTTTCGCCGGAGATTCATGCGCTACACGTGGGCACGGAAGAGGAAACCAACGCCCTGCGGGAAAATTGGAAACAATTGGTGGAGGAACCCGTCGCGCGAGCGGGAGGCACGCCGCCGAATCTGGTGACTCTGACGTCGCCCTACCGGCTGGTCATCAAGCCGATCCTGGATTACGTGCTGGACGTGGAAGCGAAAAATCCGGGGCGACAAATCGCGGTGATCGTGCCGGAACTGGTCGAGCGGCACTGGTACCACTACCCGCTGCACAACCAGCGCGCGGAATTGCTGAAGGCGCTGCTCTTGGTGAAGGGCCGCCGCAACATCGTGCTGATCAATGTGCCCTGGTACATCGAGGCGTGACGCTTTTCATTGGAAAACTACAACGAGGAAATTTGATCTTCAGGATTTCACGCGGGCCTTGAGACGCGCGTGATTGCCTTCGACGGTGACAATGTATTCGACTTCGTGCGCGTCCTTTTGCTTTTTAAGCTGGTCGGTTTTTTGGCGGACAAATTTCTGGAAGGCGTCCATGGTCAGGGGCTCGGTATCTTCGCCCGCTTTTGCTTTCGCTTCGCGAAACGCCGCGAAGAGTAGCTCGACTTTTTTCTTCTCGTGATCGGGATCCTCCCAGGAGACGGTAAAGGGCAGATTCACGGCGTCCGATTTTTCCGTTTTGGCGCGGCGTTGTGCCCGCTCTGCTTCAATCTCGCGGGCGGCGGCGCCGAAGTGGCGCTGCACCGTGCCCTCTTCCTTTTGCTTCATTCGTTTGCGGAAGATTTCGCGATATTTCGTATACATCTGCACCAGATTGCCGTACCGGAATCGCTGGGTGTAGTTCATCTGCGCGCCCCGGTCGCTGTAGCGCTTTACCAGCGTATCGATGCGCCACTCGATGTCCGCAGGCGGACGTTTCTTGCCGCCACCGAAATATTGCTCGTACTCGATTTTCAGCTGGCGGATTTCTCTCTCAAGCTGCCCGATATCTTCGTCGATGGTTTTAGACATGGAGTGTGGGCCGCATAACTATTATGGTAGGGGCCTCCGGTAAAAGCGTCAACGCGCACACCG
The DNA here is from genome assembly GCA_963813185.1 of uncultured Acidobacteriota bacterium. Taxonomy (GTDB): domain Bacteria; phylum Acidobacteriota; class Terriglobia; order Acidiferrales; family UBA7541; genus Palsa-360. The sequence goes on along the minus strand of CAWEYA010000007.1, from coordinate 60,267 downwards.
CGGAGTGGTGCGGAACAGGCAATGTTCCACAGGCGTTCGCGGAAAGGCCAGTTGGGCAGCGGCGCGCCTCACCCAATTTCACCAAAAATCCCCGGCATGTTTCCCCACCACCTTGATTGCTCGCTTGGATTGCGGCTACGCGGGAGAGGTAGGGAAATTGGCGGGCTAACTCCGTGGGGATAAAAACGAAAGGGGCTCGTCTCCGAGCCCCTTTTCAGCAAAACCCCATTTCACCCCGCCCGGACCAAGCCGGAACGCATTAACCACCCCGGGAAAAATCAAAACCACTTGGCATCAGTAAGTGCAAACTGATTGCCACATTCAGAAGGCCTCCTTGGAATCCCTTAACCTATAGATACTGAAAGAGATATGGTAATTCAATGGCCATGAAGTGCTCTTGTACGACCATATTTCTACAGTTTTTCACATAATTTGGCGCAAACCGCTACTGTCTTTGGGAGAATTCAGGTGCCAATGGCGGCGCGGATGGCGGAGGCCAGTGTTTCGGCCCACAGAGTAACGTCTTCGGCGTGCTCAGCTTCGACCATGACCCGCGCTTTGGGTTCGGTGCCCGAATAGCGCACCACGACTCGTCCGGCGGCGCCCAGGGCATTGGTGGCCTTTTCGATTGCGGCGGAAACGAGGGGTAGGGATTCCAGGGGAGGTTTGGATTTTACCTGCACGTTCACGATGGTCTGGGGAAACACTTTCAGGCCGTGCACGAGTTCATCGAGCGGGCCGCGCAGCGCGACGAGGCAGGCGATCTTGAGCGCCGTGAGTAGACCGTCGCCGGTAGTGGCGTCGTCGAGAAAAATGATGTGGCCGGATTGCTCGCCGCCGAGGTTTGCGCCGCTGCGCAGCATTTCTTCCAGAACGTAGCGGTCGCCGACGGGCACACGCGCGAGGCTCAGGCCCTCGGCGTCGAGCACCCGCTCCAGGCCCAGGTTGGCCATCGTCGTGCCAATCACGCGGCCGCCGCGCAGTTGCCTAATCGATTTAAGATATCTCGCCGCGGCCAGCAGAACTCCGTCGCCGTCCACGTGGCGTCCGCCGGCGCTGACGAACATGGCGCGATCGGCATCGCCGTCAAACGCCACGCCGAGCGCCGCCCCGGTTTCGAGGACTTTCTCCCGCAACTTCTCCGGATGCAGCGAGCCGCAACCGTCGTTGATATTGCGCCCGTTCGGCTGGTCGTGAATGGCGATGACTTCCGCGCCGAGGGAGCGGAACAGGGCGGGACCGAGCTGGCTGGCAGCGCCATTGGCGCAATCGAGCGCCAATTTCAATCCTTTGAGATTTGCTCCGGGGATGGCGCGCCCGCGCAGATATTCCAAATATTCTTCGTCGAGCGAGAGATCGGCCGGGACAGGAACTCCATGCGGAGCGGTTTCACGGCCTTTGTGTCTGTGAATTTCGGTTTCGAGGTGCTCCTCGACGTCATCGGGGAATTTCATCCCGGTTCCGGCGAAAAGCTTCACGCCATTGTCATGAAAAGGATTGTGCGAGGCGGAAATTACCATTCCCGCGGAGAATTTATTCTGCCGAACCAGGCAAGCGACGCCGGGAGTGGTGATGACGCCCGCGGATAGGAACGCCACGCCGTCATCGGCAAGCCCGGCGGCAAGCTGCGCCGCGATGTGAGGCCCCGATTCGCGCGTATCCATGCCGATCAGGACGCGCGGCTTGGGGCTGACTTCCAGCAGATACTTGCCCAGCGCCCGCGCGACACCGTAAAGGGTTGCGTCGTCCAGCGGGTACGTGCCGGGAATGCCGCGAATGCCGTCCGTGCCGAAAAGTTCCTTGGTCATGATAGTTCAGGAAGGTCGGGGCGGTCGCTTCGCCCTCTGATTTTAGAGTCTAGCACGCGCCCGGTCATCCGGCGGGAGGAGCGGGTTCGCGGCGCGGCACAAGAGTAACGTGGATTTCCGTGGGGGCGACTTGCACGACCGTCGCGCCAAAGGGAGCCCCCACCATTGCGGGAGTGATTTGCAGGATTGTGGCTCCTGGCTGCCCGTCCTTCAAATCCAGACGCAAGTTCAGATCGGCCGGAATCATCCGGCGGAGGAGAGCCGAGCGTCCGCGGACGCGAATATGCACCACAGTAGGCACATCCCCGGAAATCTCCAGTTGGGCGGGCATGGTCGTGAACTCCAGCGGCACCTGAAAGCCGACCTCGGAGTAGGGCTCGGAGGTGTAGGTGGCCCAGACCAGAAACGAAATGGCCAAAGCCAGAAGCTTCAAGCCGGCGTTGGCGAAAATGTACTTGCGCAGGAAACCCAAGGTCTATCTCCGCACCGGAGTTCGCGCCTGCGAAATCGCGGCAGGCAGAACCATGGTGGAGCGGCGGCGCGAAACCATTTCGCGCAAGCGATCGCTCAAATCTTCGGGGGAAAGGTTGGTCTCGATGGTCCCGGCGGAAGCGACCGAGATCGAGCCGGTTTCTTCGGAAGTCAGCACCACCAGGCAGTCGCTGTCTTCGGTGATTCCAATGGCGGCGCGATGGCGGGTGCCCAGTTGTTTGGAGATCATGGGATTCAAAGAGAGCGGCAGGAAGCAGCCGGCCGCGGCCACGCGGGATCCCTCAATAATGACGGCGCCATCATGCAGAGGAGAGCCGGGGCGGAAAATGGAAACCAGCAAATCATAGGAGAGCTTGGCGTCCAGCGGTATGCCGCTTTCAATATAAGTGCGCAGCCCGGCCTGCCGCTCGACAACAATGAGCGCGCCGATGCGATTCTGAGAAAAATATTCAGCGGCCATGACGATGTCATCGTACGTGCTCTTCGGATTGTGCGAAGCAAATCTCATCAGGGAAAGATTGCGGCCGGCGCGCGAAAGGGCCCTGCGGATTTCCGGTTGAAAGAGGATGATGAGAGCGATGGCCACGTACGGCAGCATCGTGGTGAGCAGCCATTCGACCATTTCCAGACGCGCCCATTGCGCGCCGCGGTAAAAAACGAAAAGCAGCGCGATGGCCACCAGCATTTGCACCGCGCGGGTCCCGCGCAAAAGTTTCAACAAATAATAAATCAGGGCCGCAATGATCAGAATGTCCAGAACAGCCCGGAAATCCAAGCGCGACAGCGGCGTTACAGGGAGGGCGGCAGCGAGCATGGTAGTACCGTCTACGGTATCGCAGCCGTGCTGTCTGGGGCAAGCCGCAGTTTGCCGCGGTTTGTCCGGATTCGGGGGTGTGCTATGTTGAAAACGGCGGGAATATGCGGATCGAAGACCTCAAAGTCACGGCGCGGTCGAACCCTTCTCAACGCATCATCGCGGCAGCGATCGTCTTCGCCTTTTTGTACTTTGCCTCGGAGGTCGTGGTCACCTTGCTGCTCGCAGTATTGATTGCCTATTTTCTCGATCCGGTCGTTGGCGTCTTTGAGCGAATCTATATTCCGCGCGCGCTGGGCGCGCTGGTGGTGCTGCTTGCGGTCACCGCGATTTTTGTGGGCTTGGGCTATCTCGTGGTGCTTCGAGCGGATCAATTTATTGCCGACTGGCCGCGCTACAGCGCCGTCTTGCGGCACGTCACCACGGCGTTCGACAAACGGATGGCTACTGTCGAAAAAGGAGTCGACGCGATCGCGCCGGCGGGGGAAAAAGGGCGGACGCCACTACGCACCGTTGAGCCGGCCCCCGTGCGCGAATGGCTGCTTCGCGGGGTAGGATCGTTGTATTCCGTACTGGTCGTGGCCACGTTCGTGCCTTTTCTGGTTTTCTTCATGCTCGCCGCAAAACGCCGCATCTGGAAAGCGACCATTGATTTATTTCCGGAGGAACATCAGGAGCGCGTCCGGGGCGCACTCGACGAAGTCAGCTTAATGCTCCGGAGTTTTGTGGCGGGCAACGCCCTCGTGGCCATCCTTCTGATGTTGTTGAGCTGGGGATTTTTCCTGATCATTCATTTGAACTATCCCTTTCTGCTGGGATGCGCCTCGGGACTGTTCAATCTTGTGCCGTACCTCGGCGCGGTGCTGGCCTGGATTCCGCCGTTCTTGATCGGACTGGCGCAGTGGAACACGGTCGGCCCGTATTTCGGGGTTGCGGCCATGCTGACGTTTCTTCATATTGTGGGCTTGAACGTCTTGATGCCCGCGATAGTGGGACGCCGCGTCCACTTGAATGCGCTCGCGGCCACTGCGGCCTTGTTATTCTGGGGATGGCTCTGGGGCGCGCTAGGATTGATCCTGGCCATCCCGATTATGGCGACCGTCAAAGTGATTTGCGATCATTCCGAGGGGTGGGAGCCAGTGGGCCGCTGGCTCGGCGCGTAACTTGTGGTGAATCGTTAGGGGACTCTCCTGTCGTCGGGGGTGGTTGAGGACGCGCGGGAAATGGGAACGCCATATGCAAACTAACCAACGCGCAATTCTAATTGTATTGATCGCGCTTCTCGTGCTCACGGGAGCCGGCCTGGTCGTGACCACCGAGTGGGGCGCCCGCACAGTCTCGCCGGCCTCTTCACCATCGAACAGCGCGCAATCACCTGTGGACTTGCGGCAATTTCGCACCGCCCAATCGCTCGCTATGCTCGCCGGCACTCCAGAAGAGCAAGACCTGGCGCGCGACGTGCTCCGGAAGGCCGACCATGAAGTTGATTTTGCTTTCGCCGCGGCGCTTTACACAGCAGCCTCTCAGCCAATTCCCTCCACGCCAGAAATCAAGGCCGTCCTTGAACGGATATCAAAGAGCGAACAGGAAGACGCCGAGTTGAGTGCGGAGGTTGCGCGCCTCACCAAACTTGTGGCTGGCGCAAAGGAAAATCAGAAAGAAGCCCCCACTCAGCAGCTCGACCTGGCCAAGAGCCGGCAAGAATTAGTTGAGGATGAACTCGCCGATGCCCACCAGGATTTGGAACGGGCCGGAGGCGATCCCCAAAGCGCTATCCAGCGCAAGGTCGATGAATACAACGCCTCGGAGCAGAGTAGCCGCGGTCAACTGGACCTTAGCATCGTGGGAAGGCAGGCGAGTTCGACCGTGCCGGGCGCCAATTCATTTCTCTCGCGCGCGCGGGCAATGTATGCGCTGCACTCGCTTGTGGGTCGCCTGAATCAGGAGCAGCGCGATTCGGCCGCTTCGGTCGGCAAATTTACTGAAACGCATGACCGGCTCGAACAACAACTCGAACAATCGCAGTCACAACAGAAGAAAAATCTGTCCGACGCGTCTGCGGGAACCGCCTCCGGCAATAGTTCGGCTAACACTCCATCTGCCCCCTCCCGCCAGACCAGCGAGGCAATTTCTTCTTTTAAATCACTGACCGCGCTACAGAAGAGAACGTCCGGCATAGACAGCCGCATCCGCAATCAGCAGGACCTCGCGGGAGTCTACGGGCGGTGGAGCGCGCTGGTGGCTTCGCGCCGCCGCGATCTGCTGCACAGCCTCCTCATTTCCTTTGCCTTAATGCTGGGCATTGGCTTGGGGGTGCTGCTGACGACCTACCTTCTGGAGCGCATGTTCGCGCGGGTGGAACCTGATCAACAAAAACTGCTGACATTGCGCTCAGTGGCGCACATTTTCACGCGCGCGGTGGGCGCCATTCTGATTCTGCTGATTATTTTCGGCATGCCCAGCCAGATGGCGACGGTTCTGGCCCTGGCCGGCGCCGGGCTCACTGTGGCGATGAAGGATTTTATCGTTGGATTTTTCGGCTGGTTCGTGCTCATGGGGAAAAACGGAATTCGCCAAGGTGATTGGGTGGAAATCAACGGGGTGAGCGGCGAAGTCGTCGAAGTCGGACTGTTTCACACAGTGGTGCTCGAAACCGGCAACTGGAACGACGCCGGGCATCCCACGGGACGCCGGGTGACATTCGTCAACAGCTACGCCATCGAGGGGCACTATTTCAATTTTTCCACTTCCGGCCAATGGCTCTGGGACGAATTGCTGCTCGCTCTTCCGGTGGATCAGGACCCGTATCCCATCGCCAATGAGATTCAAAAGATCGTGACGGCGGAAACCGAAGCGAACGCGCGCCTTGCGGAACAGGAATGGGGAGAGTTGGGAAGCGCCCGCGGAGTTCGGCCGTTTTCAGCAGGCCCAGCGATCAGCGTTCGACCATCCGGCCTGGGATTTGAAATAGCGGTGCGCTACGTGACTCGCGCGAACGAGCGTCACCAGCAGCGGAGCAAACTCTATTACGCGATCGTCGAGTTGCTGCGACGCAAAAATATTCCTCAGTCCGCGGCGCCGGTGTCGCCCGGGCCCTCCGCGGCCGCAGCGACTTAGGCTCCAGGTAGGACGGCCTTCAGCCTGTCGGATTTTCGTTTGCGATTCATCGAAGAGCGACAGGCTGAAGCCCGTCCTACTCGAACACGTTGCGCGCGCTCTTATTGCTGGCGTTGCTGCGCGATGCTACGATGGCTTCTCCCATGTCCCAACAAGTTATTTCCCGCCCGCGCATCGGCGTACCGTGGCGTACCGCCGCGGAGGAAGTTGCAAACCTCCGCGCCAAAATCGACAAATACCTGCATGCCGTGGAAAGCGCCGGCGGCGAGGGTGTGTTGCTTTCTCTCGCCTCCGGTTCGGAAAACGTAAAGCGCGAGGCGGAAAATCTGGACGCGTTCCTGCTGACCGGGAGCCCCGCAGATGTCGATCCGGCGCACTATGGCGCGAAACGCCACCCGGCTGCCGCCGATCCCGACGCCGCGCGCGAGCGAACCGATTTCGCTTTGCTCGAACACGCGCTGGCCGCGGGCAAACCCGTCCTGGCCATCTGCTATGGAATTCAGTCGCTGAATGTTTTTCTCGGCGGCAGCCTGGTGCAGGACATCCCCACCGAGTTGGGCACCAGGATCTGCCACAGTCCCGAGGAGGATGAGCTTCCCGGAGGAGTCGAAGCGACGGACGCCATGCACGCTGCAAGTCTCGATCCCGGACGCGTATTGACGATTTCGGGAGTGGCCCAGGCGGAGGTCAATTCCTGGCATCACCAGTCGGTGCTGGAGCCGGGGCGCGGGCTGCGCATCACGGGGCGGGCGCCGGACGGCGTGGTTGAGGCAGTCGAGTGCGCGGATGATTCGAATTGGGTGGTGGGCGTTCAATGGCATCCGGAAAGAATGCCGGCGGATGGGCTGGCGCAAGCGCTATTTCGCGAGCTGGTCACGGCTGCGCGGCTGGCGCGGGCTGAGAAGTAGCGCCGGCGTCTCGCTTGTCCCGATGCAAGAGGGGCCGGCTTGCTTTGCCAGGCATGCTTATCAGAAAAACTGCCGGTCCCTCTTGCATCGGGACAAGCGAGACGCCGGCGCTACAAAATCTTGGCAACCTTTACGGCCGGTAAGGTCTTCCATGTAAGTGGAGGTTTTATCCTTGTGCGACTGATATTCCGGGCGATGGCCTGCACCTTCTTGTTGCTGTGTATGGCGTGGACCTGTGGGAGGCCCGCGGCGGCGCAGGAAATGCTGCCGGAGCAGAGCGCCGCGAAGGCCAGGCAGTTGTTACAGCAGGTCATCACCGCGCTCGGCGGGCAGGTGTACCTGAATGTGCGAGATACCCAATGCGATGGGCGGACCGCGCAGTTCGGGACAGCCGGAACTTTGATGGGCTTTACGCTGTTCCGCGATCTGTGGTTGCTGCCGGACAAGAACCGCGTGGAATATTTCACCAAGGGCGAGCACACGATTCTGGGATTTCTGATCGGTTCGGACGACCTGCTGATCACGCATGGCGGCGCGATGATCACCGTGTTCAACGGGAAAGAGGGCTGGTCGCTTGACAAGAGCGGCGTGTCAGAACAACCCGAAGACCTGATCAAGAATTTCAACGAGCAAGTGACCTCCGGCATGAACAACATGCTGCGCCGGCGCATGAACGAACCCGGCGTGGAAGTGCAGTACGCGGGCACCGACTTGATTGACTTGAAGGAAGCCGAATGGATCGAATTTACCGACAGCGAACATCGCGTGATGCGCCTGGCCATCGATAAATATACGCACCTGCCGCTGCGCTGGGTGGTGGCGACACGCGATCCCGAAACTCGCGTGACCACCGAAAACATCACCAGTTACACGCAGTACATGGCGCTCAACGGCGTCAAATCTCCGCTGAGCGTCGAATTCTCCCGCAACGACCGCAAGATGACCCAGACCTTCCTGACCGAGTGCAAATATAATTCCGACCTCGCCCCGCAACTCTTCACCCGCGCCGCGCTGGAACAGCGCGCCGCCGAAGTCACCAAGAAGGGTTACAAGGATTCCAAGAACACGAAGTAAATCCTTCCCGCCAATATTTTGACATTCTCCATTGGGAATAGTTCCGACCGATCGGAGCTGTTTGAATCAGAAGGATGGAGTACATTCTTCGGAGGCAAATTACAGCTTGACATGGGCTTGCCGCGCGGCATATCAGTGCGGCAGCTACCTGACATGACAGACCCTGCCGAGCAGGGTCGAATTTGGAATTTTGTGCGGAGGAAGTGATGCGCCAGAATTTGTCCCGGCGATTGGCACTGGCAACTGCGGCGATCTGGGTCCTGGCGATCGCAGGGTGCGCGCGCAAGCAAGAAGTTGTCGATGACGCTGCGCTTCGCGCGGCGGACGGGGATTCCGCGAATTGGATCACCTATGGGCGCACGTATTCGGAGCAGCGCTTCAGCCCGCTCAAGCAGATTGACGAACAGAGCGTCGGCAAGCTCGGCCTGGTGTGGTCTTACGACCTCGAAACCTTGCGCGGGGTGGAAGCGACGCCGCTCGTCAAGGATGGAGTGATCTATGCGACGAGCGCGTGGAGCATCGTTTATGCATTCGACGCGCGGACAGGGAAGCTGCTGTGGAACTACGATCCGAAAGTGCCCAAAGATCACGCGAAGTATGTGTGCTGCGACGTGGTCAATCGAGGCGTCGCGCTCTACAAAGGCCGCGTCTATGTAGCGACGCTGGACGGCCGGCTCATTGCGCTGGACGAAAAGACGGGCGCGCCGGTCTGGGATGTCCAGACGACGCCGAAGGACGGGAGCTACGCCATCACCGCCGCGCCGCGCATCGCCAAGGGGCGCGTGCTCATCGGAAATGCGGGCGCGGAGTATCCCGTGCGCGGCTATGTCTCCGCGTACGATGCGGAGACCGGCAACCTGGCCTGGCGGAGCTATACCGTGCCGGGCGATCCCTCCAAGCCGTTCGAATCCGACGCGATGAAGCGCGCAGCGGCCACCTGGTCTGGCGAGTGGTGGAAAGCGGGGGGCGGCGGGACCGCCTGGGAGTCCATGGTTTACGATCCGGAACTTGACCTGGTGTACTTCGGCACGGGGAACGCGTCGCCCTGGTACGACCAGCTGCGCGGCAAGGGAGACAATCTCTACGTCGCTTCCATCGTCGCGGTCCACGCCGATAACGGAGAGCAGGCGTGGCATTACCAGACGACGCCGGGCGATAACTGGGACTACGACGCGACGCAGCCGCTGCTGATGGCCACGCTCACCATCGACGGGGCTCAGCGCCGCGTGATCATGCAAGCGAACAAGAACGGGTTTTTCTACGTGATCGACCGGGAAAACGGCAAATTCATTTCGGCTAAGGCATATGCCCCGGTCAATTGGGCCACGGGCATCGATCCGAACGGACGTCCCATCGAGAACCCTGCCGCGCGGCAACTGAAGGACGCGGCGCTGGTGAAACCGTCGGCCGAAGGCGCGCACAACTGGCATCCCATCTCGTTCAGTCCTACGACCGGGCTGGTCTACCTCGCGGTCCTCGAAGACACTTCGCTTCACGCGATCATTCCCCACTGGAAGATCAACCTGCACGATCAAACCACCGGGTCCGACCGGGCCTACCGCGGACCGGCGCGTGACGCGTATCTCAAAACCAAAGACGCCGGACGACTGGTTGCCTGGGATCCCGTCGCGCAAAAGGAAGCATGGCACGTGGACCTGCCCAATCCGAAAAGCGGAGGAACGCTGGCCACCGCCGGGAATCTCGTGTTTCAAGGCCACGCCGACGGCAAGCTCTCCGCATACCGCGCCACGGACGGAAAACCGCTCTGGGAGTTCGACGCAGGAGTCGGGATCGCGGCTCCGCCGATGACCTTTTCAGTGGATGGGGCGCAATATATTGCGGTTGAGAGCGGATGGGGCGGCCCGCAGGTGCTCGGCAATCGGCCCGCCGGCAAAGGGAACGTGGGGCCTGGGAAGGTATTGGTCTTCAAGCTCGGAGGTACAGCGACGATTCCTCCATACGAGCATGTGGTCAAGCCCGTTCCGATGCCCACGTTCAAGCTCGCGGCTTCCAAGGCCGAAATCGAAGAGGGCCGCAAAATCTTTGCGAATACTTGCGCGCGATGCCACGGCGGGGAAGCCGTCAGCGGGGGATCGGTGCCGGACTTGCGCTACGCTTCGGATACAACGCACCAGATGTTCGAGGAGATTGTGCTGGGAGGCGCGCGGCGGGAATTCGGGATGCCATCGTTCACCGGGGATGTTACGCCGGCGCAGGTTCGGTTGATCCACGCCTATATATTGGACCGCGCGCGCGAATCGGCGCAGGCGGATGCGCCTAAGTAGGACGGACTTTAGTCTGTCTGGGTTCCGCGTGGGTTAGGAAAAAAACCAAAGCGACAGGCTGATGGTTCGCCTTCGCTCACCACGAGAGCCTGTCCTACGCAAGGAATAGACACTGGAAACGAATTGTGTGACGATACCGGAACCAAGAGAAGGCAACGATTCATACGGGAGGATTTCCATGGAACGGCGAAAATTTTTGGCTTCTTCGCTGGCGGCATCGGCGCTGGCGGTCACTGCTCCGGCAAGCGCGCTCGAAGCGGCCCAGGGAAACATGACGGCGAAAGGCCGGGAATTCTACCAGCTCCGGCGGTATCACATCAACGCTGGGCCGCAGAGGAAGATGTGCGACGATTTTTTCCGCGACGCCCTGATTCCGGCGCTGAATCGAATGTCGATTTCTCCCGTTGGCGTGTTCGATCTTTCGATCGGGCCGGATACGCCCTCGATCTACGTGTTGATGCCGGGAACATCGGCGGAGAAGCTGGCTACGGTCGAGAATCTCCTGGTAAAGGACGACGAGTACACGAAGGCCGGAGCGGCTTTTCTGAACGCGCCCGCCAAGGAGCCTGCGTTCGACCGCATGGAAAGCAGATTCCTGCAGGCGTTTGAGAAATGGCCGAATCTTGTTCTGCCCAAAGCGGCCGCCTCAAAGGGCGCGCGCGTTTTCGAGTTGCGCATTTATGAAGGCGCGACCGACCAGGATCACCGGCGCAAAGTGGAAATGATGCAGTCGGGCGAAGCGGATATTTTCGCCAAGAACGGGTTCGAGCAGATTTTTTACAGCGAGACGCTGATCGGCCCGCGCCTGCCGAACTTGACCTACATGCTGTGCTTTGACAGCCTGGCCACGCGCGACAAACAGTGGGCCGCGTTCCGCGCTTCCGACGATTGGAAGTCGTACTCGACGCAGCCCAAATACGCGTTTGAGCCGATCGTCTCCAACATCACAAACCTGATCTTGACACCGACACCGTATTCGCAGGTTTAGCGGCGTCCGGCATATACTGGAGCGTGGTTCCGGAGATAGTTGCGACTCTCGCATCAGGGATTTTTGCCGGTGCTGCCGTGTACATCAACGTTGTTGAGCAGCCCGCGAGACTGTCCTGTGGTATCGAGCTAGCTGTAACGGAATGGAGGCCCAGCTACAAGCGAGGCACCGTGATGCAAGCGCCGCTCGCTGCGATCGGCTCTCTTGCGGCTCTCATATCGTGGTGGTTTGACAAGGGTTTGGCCTGGCTTATCGGCGGGCTCCTTCTCCTGCTCATCATCCCGTTTACACTAGTCGTAATTTTGCCCACCAATAAACGCTTGGAGAGTGAGGAACTCGACTTGCGATCGGAAGAGGCGGGTTCTCTCTTGCGGCGCTGGGGCCGACTTCATGCGGTGCGCAGCATCCTGAGTGTGCTGGCTTTTGTCATATTCCTCTTTTTGCTGCCGGGTACGCGCTGAGACCCCGGAAGATGTAGAGTTACGCCCACCCGCTCCTGGCTAACCAAACGCAGGGAGCAAGCATCGATTTACGCAGGCCGAGCCGGAAATCCGTAGCCCTCACTTGTTATTTACTTAGAAGCGCGATGACGAGGAACCCATGAGCGGCGATGCCGCACCCCTAGCGCTGCCACTGTCGCGCTTGTCGACCGGCGCGTGTGAGGCTACGACCCTGTATCGCGAATTGCGCAAACCTTTGCTTCGATACTTGGTCTGCCTCGGGCTCTCGAGCGACGAAGCGCAGGACGTGGTGCAAGACGCTTTTCTGTCCCTGCACCGGCACCTGGCCTCGGGCGGATCGCAGGAAAATATTCGAGGCTGGCTGTTTCGCGTGGCGCACAATCAGGCCAGGAACCGCCAGAACCGGTACGACCGGAATTTCAGCGCGGCGAGCGATGCGGAAATGGACGGCGTCTCGCACGAGGCGACGCCGGAACGCGCTGTGCTGGAGAAGGAGAAATTCCAGCAGTTGGGAAAGGCGATTCGCGTGTTGACCGTGTCCGAACGAGAGTGCCTGCTTCTACGCGCCAACGGATTGCGTTATCGCGAAATTGGCGAAGTTTTGGGAATTGCGACCTCTACCGTGAACGACACGGTGGATCGCGCCATCAAAAAATTAGCGGAGAAATGCAATGTGTGAATTTTCTGGAAAACTGATCGCATGGCTGGACTGCGAGCTTCCGGCAGAGGAAGCCGCGGAGTTGGAGCGGCATCTGGTGATTTGTGCCGAATGCCGGAGCGGCGCTGACGCATGCAAACGAGTGAGCCTCGATTTTGACGCATATTGCGATGCGGCGATGGCATCGACCGTGCGCCATGGAACGCCTCGCTGGACGCCGGTGGTATCTGCCGCAGGTGCGGTGGCTGCTCTTGTAGCGCTGTTCTTTGCGATGCCTCGCACTCGCCTCGAACCGCCCGCGTTCCATGCGCAACAAGCAGAGGTGGCGGCCTCACCGGCGATTGTTGCTGCAGCGGCTCCCGCTTCCGTGAGTCCGACGATCCGGAGAGTTCGTCGGCGGCAAGTCATCGCGCCCGCGCAAATTCAAAACGCAAGCGCAGCGCCCGTGCAAAAGCAAAATGCCTACTTCCTGCCGGACGAGCCCATGATCCAGATCGCCATCCCCGCCGATGAAATGTTTCCGCCGGGCGCTGTTCCCGAAGGCATCCATTTCGTCGCGGACCTTACCATCGCAGCGGATGGATCGGCCGAGCGCCTGCGTCTGCGGCCGCGGCTAACATCATTTGAAAGGAGAACGACACAGCCATGAAACGCGCACTCATCCCGGTAATGATTCTGACGGCCTCATCCTGCGTCTTCGCGCAAGAGAGTGGAAATGCGGTTTTCTTTCAAAGCCAGGCCGCTGGACCCGTGACGACGCTTGGCGTGGGTATGATTGGACGAGGGCCCGGCGCTCCTGTGCAGGGCGCGCCGTATTCCGCCACGATTACCAATGAAAATATTCAGACCCTAGAAGACGGAACTCATATCGCGCAAACCACCACCGGAAACATTGCGCGCGATTCGCAGGGCCGAACGCGCCAGGACGCGTCCTTGCCGCCCATCGGAAATCTATCCGCCGCCGATGCGCCGCACATCGTTTTCATCCAGGACCCCGTCGCGCAGACAGCTTACACGCTGAATTTGACGGACAAGACGGCGATGAAAATGCCTGGGCTTCCCCCGAATATAAACACTTTCGGCCCAGCGGGCGGCCCCGGCAAGGTCCTGATGCAAATGGGAACAGCCATGCCTGATGTCGGCCCACCACCGCCTGGGATAGCCATGCAAAAAACGATTATCGTGAATAATGATCAGGGCCAGGTCAACACACAAGTTCTCGGCTCGCAAACCATGGAAGGCGTCCTGGTGAATGGAGCGCGGACGACGCGCACGATACCCACTGGAGAAATTGGGAATGACCGGCCCATTAGCATTGTCACGGAAGTTTGGACGTCGCCCGATTTGAAGACGATTGTCTACAGCAAGCGGACCGACCCGCGAATGGGCGAGCAAACTTTCAAGCTTACAAACGTCGTCCGGTCGGAGCCTGATGCTTCGCTGTTCACGGTCCCAGCGGATTTCAAAAACGTGCAGGGGCCTCAGGACGTAATCTACCGCTCAAACCAATAGGAGTGTGCAACGATCGCAACCCCAAGCCTCCAGGATACAAAATCAGGACGGGCGCCACAAAAACTCGCGAAATTTGCCATGGAACGCACGCGCAGGAAAAACTATGCCTGCGGCTGGATTCTTGTTGTGCCGTGCGGCCAGTGAGGTTTGAATTCGTTATCCGGAATGCGCACGTTTCGATTGATGTTCCGATAGCGGATGATGAAGTAATCGCCCGATCCTGTTTCAAAAAATTGTTGCTGCACCGAGAGCCAGGTGGATTCATCCAACCATAACTGAATTTTGGAAAGCTGCTTGCGCACCTCGTCCGTCTTCGGCAAAAGCTCCAGCAGAAGAACTTTGCGGTTGTCGAGCGTATCTTCGCCCTGCAGAGTGACCGTGTAACTTTCTTTTAGCGAGCTTCCGGAAGTCCCGAAGCCCAGCAGCAGGAATTGATCCACGACGGATTTTTTCTTTCCGAGATTGTATTCCTCGACGCGGTGAATCTTCGGGTTGTAGATGTAAAAATTGTCGCCGTCGCGGAGGATCGTGCGCGCGTCGGGTTGCGTCACTTCGATGCGCATCTTGTCGTCGCGCCGCACGAGAATCTGGCCGGATTCCGTCGATTTGTCGTTGACCACGACGGTGACCTTGGTCCTCTCCAAATCCGCCGTCAGGCTCTGGAAGCCGGCTGCCTGGGTGTCGAGTTGTTTGAGGACGTTATCGAGCGTCCAGCCGGTTTGCGGGGATATGGAGGCTTGGACCGTTGCAAAAAGCGAGGCCGCGGTCAGCGTCGCGCACAACCATGCGGATATTCTGTAAACCGTCCCTGACACCTTCATTCAGCCTGCTTCCCCCTGGTCCGCTTGCGTCCATTCATTGCTGCGCGCTTTTTCTGGAAGTGCAATTCCGAATCGTGAAGCAATCGTACCACACAGGCTAAGATGCCAATCTGCCTTCCGGGGTTTAGCTTTCCGGAAGTGCCAGTAGCGCAGGCTTCAGCCTGTGGGGGTTTGACCTTGCAAAAACGAACCCCCACAGGCTGAAGCCTGCGCTACTAAGCGGGCGAAAAATTCCGGCCACCAAGTCCAGTCGCGACGGTTTTGAATCTTTCTGTATGATGGAAGCCCTATGTTTCATCGCAAACGATTTCGGCTGCGCCTTCGTTCGCGCACGCTGATCCTCGGCGAGCGCACGCTGGTCATGGGCGTGTTGAACATCACTCCGGACAGTTTTTCCGATGGCGGAGCGTATCTCGATTCGGAAGCGGCCGTCGCACGCGCCTTGCAACTCGAGCACGACGGCGCGGACATCCTTGATATCGGCGGAGAATCGACCCGCCCCGGCGCCGCTTCGATCATCGCCGAGGAGGAGCTTCGGCGCATTCTGCCCGTTATGGAAGTGTTGCGCGGCAAGCTTCGCATTCCCATGTCCGTGGACACGCGGCGAGCAGACGTTGCGGAAGCGGCCCTGGCTGCCGGCGCAGAAATCGTCAACGACGTTTCAGGGTTGCGGATGGACTCGCGCATGGGCGAAGTCGCGCGCCGCGCGCGCGCGCCGTTGATCCTGATGCACATGCGGGGAACGCCGCAGACAATGCAGCGAGGTCCCTTCGCGCGCAATGTCATCCGCGACGTGATGGCCGGCCTGCGTGAAGCGGTCGCGCGCGCGAGACGCGCGGGGCTCGCCAAAACCCAACTCTTGCTCGATCCGGGAATCGGATTTGGAAAAAAGCACGAGCAAAATTTCGAGATTCTCGCGCGGCTCCCCGAGTTTGGGCACTTGGGCTGCCCGATCGTGATCGGCACATCGCGAAAAGCATTTCTCGGCAAAGCCCTTGCGGGACCGGACGGTCCAAGCGCTCCTCCCCAGGAGCGACTGCTCGGGACGGCCGCGACCGTGACCGCCTCGATCCTCGGCGGGGCGCACATCGTCCGCGTTCACGACGTGGCGGAAATGGTCCGCGTCGCGGGCGTCGCCGACGCGATCCTAAAATCCGTATAGAGGCCGTAAACCGATCTTTGTAATTGGGCTATAATTCCCTGACACCTTTTCTGCCCTTGATTGAGGACGAATCGCGATGGCGCCCGCTAAATTTTCAGCAGCCCTATGTGTAGCACTGTTTTTTGCGGGCGCAATTCCTGCCTTGGCGCAATTGTCTCCCTCAGAGCCCGATCCGCTGGCGCGGATTCGCGATGCGGCGAAATCAAATGTCCTGGCGTGCTCCGCGACCGGCGAATCCCTGTGCGAGCAAGTCGCGCCCAAAATTGTTGCCAACGCCGAAGGAGACTCGCCTCTGGCCGGCAATTTGAACCGCTTAATTGACGCCGTGAAATGGCAAACGCTACACACATCGAAGGAGCCCGTTTCGATTACCTGGGCCATCCAAGCATTTCGTGAGGCCAACGTCGAAGCCCATGCGGAGAAAGCCAATGTCCCCATGAAAGGATCTCCCGGGGAATCGCAAGAGTGGGAAGCCGTGATCGCCGAAATTCGCGGACGTGAGAAACCCGACGAATGGATATTGCTTGGCGCTCACCTCGGTTCCCCAACTCCGAGTTTGGACGAAGCGTATGATGCCGCGCTGGTGATCGAGGCGGCCCGCGATATACAACTCACCGGAATCCGCCCGCGGCGGTCGATTCGCTTCGTTCTTTTTGGAAACGAGGAGCGTCGCATGAACGGCGCGTGGGACTACGTGCGAATGCACCGCAACGACCTGGATCACGCGTCTGCTGCCGTCATTCTCAACGCTGCCGCGAATCCTGTGACCGGCTTCGCACTGAATGGCAGGCATGACATCGAATCTGGCGTCCGGGAAGCCCTGCAGCCGATTTACGCCATGGGGATCACACACCATACCCTCGACGCGCCGCTTGAGAAATATAGTCTGGATTTCATTTTGGAGGGAATACCCACACTTCTTGCGGCGCCACCGGAGAAGAGTCGCCAGGTCATGGATATCGTCGGCGCTGCGAGGCAGGCCGACAAAATGGAGATTCAGGTACTCAAGCGCAATACAGCCATCGCTGCCGTCACTGCGTTTGGCATTGCTGAACGCGCTGAGCCGATTGGTCCGCGCCAGTCCCGCCCCGAGATCGAATCCTTGTTGAAAGCCTCGGGCCTGGAAGAGCAAATGAAAACGGAAGGTCTATGGCCGCTCTGGGAATCGGGCGAGCGCGGGCGCATGCCTTGAGATTCGAGCAGCACAGACACTTTTGCCTGTGCGGTTATCTCCACCCTCGCGCAACCATTCACTGTCGAGGATTGCAAAACCCGCATAGCCGGGAGTGGCTGTGCTGCTGAAACCGCGCCTTATGAACGTTGTCTTTATTGCTCAGCCTTAATGCCAGACCCTCAGAAAAGCCTTCCTTTCGAGTTATAATATTGACGTGGCAATTCCCCTGCGCGCTTCGTCCTTAACGACAATTCCCGCGGCTACGGGTGTGATTCTGGCGATTGATTACGGAAAAAAGAGACTGGGCCTGGCTCTCTCGGATGAATTTGGCTTGACCTCCCGGCCTTACGCGACCTGGACCCGGATGAATCGCCGGCGCGATCTCGCCCGGCTGCGCGAACTGGTCCGAGAGGAAGGCGTTCGCCGCGTTGTCGTTGGACTTCCGTTGCACCTGGACGGCGCGCCCAGCGAGATGTCGCAAGAAGCGAAAACTTTTGCGTCGCGCATCGAAAAAGCTCTGGGCCTTCCGGTGGAAATGATGGACGAGCGGCTCACTTCCTGGGAAGCGCGCGAAACGCTTACGAGCATGGGTTCCAATCCTCGCGCGCGCCGCGGCTCTTCCGGCCCTAGAGACACAAATAAAAAAACGCCGCTCGACAACATCGCCGCCGCCATCATCCTGCGAGATTATCTGGACCGGGTGAAGGCGCGGGCCGGATCGCGAGTCTGATATGCGCCGGGCATTTCTCTTCCTCCTGATTCTACTGATTCTCGCGGCAGGATATCTCTATCTGGCTCTGTATCAGCCGTATCAGGGGTTCGCGAGCGACGGCGTCTATGTGGACCTCCCGCGCGGGGCGTCGCAACGGACGATCGCGCGCCTGCTCGCCGAAAATGGCGTGGTGCGCAGCCGGATCGCGTTTGAGCTTTTGTGCCGGCGGAAAGAGCGCCGCACCCTGCAGGCCGGCGAGTATTTCTTCGACCGCCCGGTGACCGCCTTCGCCGTGTATGACGCGATTGTAAATGGTCGGGTGTTCGTAAAAGAATTCGTAATCCCCGAGGGATTTACGATGTTCGACATCGCGAACCTTGCCGCTCAGGAAGGGTTCCTCTCCCGCGACGAATTTCTCGTCGCCGCGCGCGATCCTTCGCCCATACGCGACATCGCTCCCGGCGCGCCCAGCCTCGAAGGATTTCTTTTTCCCGCAACCTATGAGTTCCCGCGGCACATGACGGGGAAGGACATGACCGCCGCAATGGTCAAGAAATTCAGGCAAGAGTGGCTGACGTTGCCCGTTACGGGCGCGCCGCCGCACCAAAGCATTCAAGAAACAGTGACGCTTGCTTCGCTAGTGGAACGCGAGACTCCCCGCCCGGAAGAACGACCCCATGTTGCGGGAGTGTTTGAAAACCGGCTGCGCATCGGACAACCGTTGCAGTGCGATCCCACCGTGGCGTACGCGCTGGCCCTGGTAGGGCAGTACACGGGCAAACTCGATAGCGGCGATTTACACTTCGCTTCTCCGTACAACACATATCGAAACAGGGGAATGCCCCCTGGACCCATCGCCAATCCGGGCGAGGCCGCTCTCCGCGCGGCCCTCGATCCGCCGCCCACCGACGATCTCTATTTTGTGGCGAATACCGAAGGCGGGCACTTTTTCAGCAGGACCCTTCAGGAGCATAATCGTAACGTCGCGCGTTACCGGCAATTGCTAGAAGAGTCGCGGAATCCATCCACCGGCGGCCCACCCCCAGCTCCAGCACCGGAGATGCAAAAATCCAGGCCTGTGAGGACGTCGCCATGACACATTCGGAGCACCCCACCAAAAAGGAACTGATCCTGGAGATTGCGCGCGAGCTTTCCGTGCCGCGGTTCACTCCAGCCGAAGTCGAGCAAATCCGGCGGCAACTGGTGGCGCGCCTCGGCGCGGGTGGAAAGACTTCCGCCGATTACATCGCGGGGGTGCTGGAAACCGCGGGCATGCGCATCGTGTGGTCCACCAAAGCGGACACGGAAGGGCAGTACGAGGAGGAATTCCAGGACCTGCTCCATTTTGCGAATCTCGAGGATGCGGAGATGTGCCTCATGCGCCTGGACGAGCTATACCGGAAATTTCAGGAAGAAGGTGAACGCGCCGCCGTGGAACGAGTGCTGGAAGTGGCGCGCATGGGCCGCCGCCGCGCGGAAATGATCGCGCGGAATCACAAAGTGGAGCCCGAAAAGCGCGCTGAGAAAGAAGAAATCATGATGTGGTTCAAAGTGTGGCTCGATACACCCGACGCGTTTTTCGACTGGCTCGAGGCGCGCAAAGCATCGCCGGATTTCCAGAGGCGTTTCGCCAAGAGCGCTTCGGCGGACGCGTGAGTACGGTATGGCGGACCTGCAATACGTATTGGAAATTGAGCCGCTCGATCTAGGGGCGGACGTCAAGGCGGTCGGCCTCGATCTGGTGGAAATCGAGAGCCGCGAGCCGGCGCGCGGAGTGGATGCGGCGCGCCTGTGGGCCGCTACTCTGGGCGCCCTGCCTGGATCGGAACCGTGGGCTCTGGATTTTTTTTCCCATCTCGATCGCGTGCGCGATTATTGCCGCCTGCACGCGGTGCCGTTTGAAGAAAAGGCTTCGGGCCATTCGCTGGTTATCCCCGCGCCGCCTGGTGACGCGCTCGTGGGGCTCGTGGAACGATTCGCGGGAGAAACTTTTGGCGCTCGCGCCGGAACGCGCTTGGCCGCGGGTGATCCCGCCGTCGAAGGCGAATTGGCCGAGCGCGGCGTGGACGCCTATCACGCCGCATTCCGAAACTATTTATTCTGCGCGGTCTGCGATTTCGAGAACGGTTTCCTCACGCTGCTCACCGAAAAATTGTGGACCAGCGAAGTCCTCCGTAGAATCAAGCCTGCCACCGCCACCCTGCCAGTAGAAGTCGCCAGGCCGCAGTAACAATCCAGTAGCACAGACTTCAGTGGAGTGAACCCCTATATTGAGACAAACGGAACTGGCACACTTAGCAGGGAAAGGGGCTGCGAGTGGCCAAGAAACGGTTGCGGAAGTATACGAAGAAGTTCCGACGAATGGCAGTGGAGAGACTAAAGACCTGCGACAACATCGTGGCGTTGTCGCAGGAACTGGGCGTGCATAGGCGACTGCTGTACCACTGGCGAGAGCAGGGGGAGGCATTGGATGGGGGCGAAGATGCGCCAGCCCGCTCCGGTGAGTCCGAACTCCACGAGGAAGTCAGCGCGCTGAAGCAAGCGCTGGCGGAAAAGACGCTGGAGGTGAATTTTTTCAAAGGTGCCTTGCAAAAAGTCGAGGCTCGACGCCGGAACAGCGAACTCACTGGCGCGAAGGGGTCTACGACGAAATCCAAGAGTTGATGCCCTTGCAAGGCAGCCTAAGCATCGAGCGGATGTGTCAGTTGGCGGGGGTGAGCCGCGCGGGTTTTTATCGTTCTCTGCAGGAGCGGGCGCCGGTGGAGGAAGAGATGCAGGCACGGTCGGCGATTCAGGAAATCGCCGTGGAGCATCGGAGGCGCTACGGGTATCGGCGGATCACGGCGGAGTTGCGTCGTCGCGGGATGGCGGTGAATCACAAGCGTGTGTTACGGATCCTGGGGGAAGATAATCTGCTGGCGGTGCGGCGGCGGGAGTTCGTGGCCACCACGGATAGCGATCACCGGTTTCCGGTGCATCTGAATCTGGCCAGGCGCATGGAGCTGACGGGGATCAATCAGTTGTGGGTTTCCGACATCACCTACCTTCGGTTGCAGAACGAGTTCGTCTATCTGGCGGTGGTGCTGGATGCGTTTTCGCGCCAGGTGGTGGGATGGGCGCTGCAGCGCACGCTGGCCGCTCGATTGCCGATCGCGGCGCTGGAACAGGCCATCGCCGAGCGACAACCGCCGCCGGGACTGGTGCATCACTCGGATCGTGGCGTGCAGTACGCGTGCGGAGACTACGCCCAAGTCTTGCAGCGGCATGGGATCATCGCGAGCATGAGCCGTCCGGGGAATCCGTATGACAACGCCAGTTGCGAAAGTTTTATGAAGACGCTGAAGCGGGAAGAGATTTACGCGAACCAGTACCGGGATATGGAACATTTGCTTGCGAACATCGAGGAGTTCATCGAACAGTACTACAATCGGCGCCGTTTACATTCGGCGCTGGGCTACCGTTCGCCGGAGGAGTTCGAGCGCGATGCCAGCGCCACGGGGCCTGGCGCGGGAGCGACCCTGAGTTTTTTCAGGCATGGGGAGATCTATCCGTCCGATGAGCGAAACAACAGAAACGGGGAGCGGCCGAACAGCCGCCCCCCGGCTCATCGTCGGGATGAGTCTCCAGCCGGCTATTCCTCGGCGAGTTGCTCTCCAGCAGAGCTCGCCTCCGCTTCACCAGCCGGGCGTCATCCTGAAGAAGAAGGCGCAGGTTGAGAAGGAAAATCCATCGAATGGCAAGTGTGCTAGTTCCAGTTTGTCTCAGCTGAGGGGTTCACCCCAAAGTCTGTGCTACTAAAAGCCCGCCGCAAACAACGTATATGCACGTGCTTTAAGAGAATCAAGGCAAGTAAAAGCGGGGAACGCGCTTTCCCACCGCGCAAAGCAGATCCGCGCTGGCGGTATTGGCAATCTTCGCCACGTCCGGCACGGATTGCGTCGTGCGGCCGTCGGTGCCGTAGATCGTGGCGATGTCGCCCACGCGCGCGGAAGCAATTCCCGTGACGTCGGCGGTGGTGAGGTCCATCGAAACCGTGCCGACGATGGGCGCGAGTTCCCCGCGAACGATCACGCGTCCTTTGTTGGAAAGCACGCGGACAAGGCCGTCCGCGTAACCCGCGGCAAGTACGGCCACACGAGAGGGTACCGAGGCCGTCCACCGCGCGTTGTATCCGACGCGCGATCCCGGCGGCAGATCCTTGATCGAAACAATCCGCGCGCGGAACGAAAGCACCGGCCGCACGGGAAGTTTCGCTTCCATCTCGGGATTCAGCTCGGACGGCTCGAAAAACTGATGGTAGCCGTAGAGAATCGCGCCGGGACGAACCATGTCCCGCCAGGTGGAAGGCCGGCTGACGATGGCGGCGCTGTTGGCCATGTGCACGACGCCGGGATCGAGTCCCAGGGAGCGCATGCAGGCCAGCGCCGCGTCGAATGTTTTTTCCTGTTCGATAGTTTGTTCTGTGGTAAACACTTCCGATGATGCTATGTGAGTAAATGAACCCGCCAGGCGCAGATGCCGGCAATCCCCGAGCGCGCGCGCGAACGCCGGAATTTGCGACGGCGGAATCCCCAGGCGGTTCATCCCGGTGTCGATCTTGAGATGAAAATCAAAGGGCCGCTTGCGCGGCTTGCGCTGCTGCGCGGCCGCCTTTTCCAGGAGCCGCAGCTGGTCGGCGCTCATGATCGCCGGTGTAAGGTGATTTTCCAGAATGCGCTTTTCCTCGCCCGCCCAAAAGCCGGTGAGAATCAGGACCGGCTCGCGAATCCCGCTCTCGCGCAGTTCGGCGCCCTCCGCGGAGCAAGTCACGCCGAACCAGTCGGCGCGGGCTTTCGACAGGGCCCGCGCGACAGGAACGATCCCGTGCCCGTAGGCGTTGCTCTTGATGACCGCAAGAACTTTCCGGCGCGTCCCGCGCGTGTCCGCAGGCCCGCCTGCCGGACGGGCGGGATTGACGTGCGCACGGATCGCCCGCAGATTGTGCGTCAGCGCTCCCAGACTTACTTCCGCCCAGATCGGTCGTCCATCAAATTTTACGCTTCGCGTCATTGGAATCTTCAAGAGTAACCGATCTCGAACCGAATAAAAAATTGCTAGCGGGCCTTTGCAGACGGCTTAGTAACCCCCCTCCTTGCGTGTTGAACCTCGTCATCCCAGGAGGGATCGCTCTCTTGATGGCACAGCGGATGCCAAACGGCGCGCATTGACAACATGAGGGTTATCACATCCTGTCAGCACATGAGCCCCATAATATGGGACACCCGTATGGGCATATTGACACACAATTCGCAGTCGAAATGGTCAACACCACCACTCCTTAACGCGAAAGCGGATTCGCGCGGCAAAAAATGGACCACCCCCTAAAATGGTCGAAGAACATCGGGGTGCATTGTGGTAAGGGCCTAAAGGAAATATCACGATTCCGCCGCTCCTGTGGCTAGTTTCAAAGGCAGCCAGGGGAATGATTGGCAGCTGTTTCGCCGCAAATCCATGCGCTGCGATGCAGCCGTTCGCGAAAGCCGCTGACAAATCGCGCACGACGGCAGTTTGGATTCCGCAAACTTCATGAGGAACGGAGGTCAGCCCCCATCTGGCAATAATTTATGGTTGACAATCGTTCTCGAAAGGCGTAGACCTCACCCCAAGTGAGGAAGTATCGGGTGGGGTACTCGAGTGGACTTACTGCCCTGCTACGCTCATGTCATCGCAAACATTGCGATCGGCCCTACCCTGGTCGGAGGCGCAGGTGCGCCTCATGTTTAATTGAATAGGAATTAATTCTAATTCGTAAAATCGGCGCCAAGCCTGGACTGGCTTGGCCCGCAACGGCTGCTGTTAATTATTTGGGAATCATCCGGCTGACACTGGGGGTTCAAATCGGCAAGGCGGGAGCTTGCATTTGCAGGTTTCTCCCCCGTGCAGCAATTGGGAACAGACAAGGGGTGAGGTTCGGGGTCACATTCCAGACTAACTATTTTGGATCGGAGGTCCAGAAATGAGTTCCTTACGTTCCGCGAGCAGGAGACCTTGGGGTGTTCGTTTTCAGAAAACGCTGCATTTGCTGGTTGGCACCATGGGAGTGCTTCTGTTTTGTTTGCCGCTGTTTTCACAGGGCAATTTCGGACGCATTCTCGGAACCGTTACAGACCAAAGCGGCGGCGTCATCTCCGGCGCCACGGTAACCGTCTTAGACACGGAGAGAGGCGTGGCGCGCACGCTGACCACCGATGAGGCCGGGGCGTATAACGCTCCCACGCTCATTCCCGGCACCTATACGGTCCGCGCCGAGGCCAAAGGCTTCAAGAAGATCGAGCGTCAGAATGTGGAGGTGGGAGTAGGCAGGGAGGTTCGAGTTGACCTGACCGTTCAGCCCGGCGAGCAAGCCCAGACGATCACGGTCACAGAAGCCATTCCGCTGGTGGAGACCACTAACGCCACCCTGGGCGGAACCCTCGACAACGCGGACATCAACGATATGCCCCTGAATGGCCGCAACTACCAGAATCTGCTGGCTCTGCGCCCGGGTATCTTCGTCCAGCCGGGAGGCTCTCCCTGGAGCCAGAGTACCAACAACATTCGCCCCGATGAAACCGGTTGGATGTTGGATGGCGTGATCAATGTCAGTTTCTATGACAACCGTCCCGTAGGCAATTCGCCGAGTGCGTTCACCGATGCGGCGACCATCATTCCCATCGACGCCATCCAGGAATTCAACACCCAGGAAAACCCGAAAGCGGAGTACGGCTGGAAGCCCGGCGCCGTGGTGAATGTCGGAATCCGGTCGGGAACCAACAATCTTCACGGCTCGGCTTACGCGTTTGGCCGCACTGACGCCTGGGACGCCCGCAATGTTTTCAACGCGGCGCCGATCAATGGAACCTGCATCCAGGCGGCACTCCTCTCTGGATGCGATAAGCTGCCGGTCCAGTTGAAGCAGTTCGGCGCCGTAGTGAGTGGACCGATCATGAAAGACAAACTCTTCTACTTAGGCGGCTATGAGGGTCTGCGTTCCTTGATTGGCAACATATTTGTCTTTTCAATGCCCGGAACCGCCCCAGGAGGAGGTCCGGCAAACAGCATGGTGGATGCGATCCAAGCGATGCAAGCAACGGGCGTCGCGCGGAGCACGATCAGTGAGAATCTGCTGGGATGTACCGAGCCAACGCCCTTAACCGCCACCTGTACGGGCGGCCTCATCTTGAACCCCCCTTCGAATGGGACCAGCTACGCCTCTACATTCCCCAACGTCAATCGCAACGACAATGGGATTGGGAAAATGGACTACGCCATTAATAGCAAGAACAGGATCAGCGGAATGTTCTGGACCGGCTACTATGCAGCGTTTGGCCAGGATCACCCCACGGTGAATCCATTGTGGGGATCCGGAATTTTTATCCGCTCGATGTCGACCGTCGAGAACTGGATTTGGAACCCCAGTTCCAATGTGGTGAACGAATTCCGGTTTGGCTACGACCGCCTTACCCAGGGATTTACCATCGGCGACCAGGGCATCATCCCCGACGGCTCAACCTTGGGCACTGCGTGCACTGCTTCCGGTTGTGGTGGCAAGGGCTATCCCCTCAATACGGGCGTAACGGTAGGGGGTGGGTTGCCAAATATCACGATTAATGGTTTCGGCGGCGGCTTGGGCAACCCCAATGGTACCCGCCCGGGTATTACCGGCCCCAGCCCGTATTTCGATTTTCAGGACAGTGTCTCGTATTTGCGGGGCGCGCACGCCCTCAAATTCGGCGCGGAGATTACGCACATCCAGGCCGATCAAACCACAACAGACTTCAGGGGCGTTGATGTCAATTTTAAGGGTGGCTTGGCGTTCTCCGGATCCAGTCCACTCGAAGACTTCTTCGCCGGAACCCCGAACGTAGGATCTGTCACCGTGGGCAACGGGAACCGCACGATGAAATGGATGCATTACGCCGGGTTCGTTCAGGATGACTGGCGCATCAAGCCGAGATTGATGGTGAATCTGGGACTGCGCTACGAATACAATCAACCGATGCGAGAGGTCAACAACCTCTTGGGTAACTTCGATCCGAATTCCTCGACTGGAATCGTTCAACAGGGCGAGGCAGGCGTAGGCCCGAGTCTCTGGAAGCCCGATCACAAAAACGTCTCGCCCCGCGTGGGCTTTGCCTGGGATGTCACGGGCAAGGGGACCACTGTGGTCCGCGGCGGGTCCAGCGTCATGTACACGACGCTCTTTGCGAGGGCCTTCATGGACAACGGGCCCCCGAACAACTCACTGGGCAACATCGCCGAAGACCCGTCAGGCGCCTGCAATGTGGTTGTGCCCGTCGGAAGCACTTGTTCGGCGCAACCGGGGCCGGGCGGCGTGGGTAATGGTCAGACCTTTGGCGGCACGATCAATCTGGCCCAAGCCACTTTCAACGCACCCCAGCTCGGCTGTAATCCAGCCATTAGCGCATGTGTCGGCTGGAATAATGGCGTTGTTTTTCCGCAGGGCGCGCTCTCTTGCACGGCAGCCTCGCCGTGCCCGCTCTATGCGTTGGATCCAAATCTCAAGACCCCCTACGTTGTGAATTACAACCTCGGCGTGCAGCACTCCTTCGGCAGCAACCTGTCGTTGGATGTGAGCTACGTCGGCAATCACGGCTATAACCTGCTGGCTATGAGCGACGTCAATCAGTGTGTTCCAAATCCGGATCCCACCCAGTGCGCAAGCGGCGCATCGCGTCCCTTCAACGCCAAATTCCCCTACCTGCAGATCATTAACGAACAAACGAATCATGCCCATTCGATCTATAACGGTCTGCAGGCGACCCTGACCCAGCGGACTTCTCACGGGCTGGATTTCACCGCTGGGTTACACCTACAGCCATGGCCTCGACAACGGTTCCCTGAATTTTCAGGGACTCCCTCCGCAGAATAGCCAGAATCAACAAGCGGAGTACGCCAGCAGCGACTTCGACGTTCGGCACCGTTTGACGGTCACGGCCAGTTACGCCATTCCCGGGAAAAAAGGATATGCCCAGTTGCTGGAAGGGTGGAAGCTCAACACCATCGTGACCGTTCAGAGCCCCCAGCCGTGGCTCGTGTTTGACGGCTCAGACGATTTCAGCACGGGCGAAAGCGGTTTAGGTGACTTAACCGATCGCTGGAATTTCAACGGCAACCCTGCCGACTTCCGTTCCAGCGCAAACTCCATTCCGCATTGCTCAGGGTTCGTGGATAACGGGACGACGTACGACACTTCCGGTGTCACGTGTGCATCTACAAGCGGCCCATATCCGACTGTCGCTATCCCCGCGTCCACTGCCAATACCGCCAAGTGGGCGGCGATGTGCGCGGCAGATGCCCAGGGCACCCATGGCGCTACCGGCACCAGCAATCTCGTGGCCGCTGGCTGCTTCGGGGACGGCAACTCCGTGATGACTCCTAACGCGATGGGAACCTTCGGCAACATGGGTCGGAACATGTTCCGGGACTCGGGCTTCAAGAATGTGGATTTCTCGATATTCAAGACCTTCACATTCAAAGAGCGGTTCGGCGCCGAGTTCCGTTGGGAGATCTTTAACATTTTTAATCACCCCATTTTCGCCAACCCGTACGGCTCATCGAACACCAGCTTTTTAGGCGCTGACCCGAGCAAAAGCTTGGGAAACGGGTTCGCTTTCGGCTGCGGGTGCTCGACGCCCGACGTCGCGGCCGGCAATCCGCTTATCGGTTCAGGAAGCAGCCGCGTGATGCAACTCGGCTTGAAGCTCACGTTCTAGTTGGCGCGGCCGGTGCGAGGGAGAATCTGCTTTCTTTCGGCGGGCTCCAAGTAGAGCCCGCACCCCCGCACCGGCCGCCCAACGCAATATTCCGGGACGCTTGTATCGCGAAACCGTGGTGGGTTTTGCAGCGGCGATTTTCTTCAGGCGCGTCATTCGCACCTGCGATGCGATTGCGAAGTTGGCCCCGCTGGCTACATCAATTATTTTCCGCTTCTCCAATCCTTGACCACCCTGAACGCCTCGACTACACTAGACGTTTTGATTCGGTCCAATTGCCGGGACTGAGGGGGAGAGTTCTTTGCCGAAACGCACGTTTCAACCGAAAGTGCGCCGCCGCCACAAAACACACGGTTTTCGCACGCGCATGAAGACTGCAGGTGGCCGCAAAGTTTTGGCGGCCCGACGCAAAAAGGGACGCCATCGTCTTACGCCCATCTAGAAATTCGGACCCGCCTGCCGGACGGACAGGCCCGCCTGACCACGGACGGGCAGGCCCGCCTGACGCCCGCCTGCCGCCCGCCTGCCGGACGGGCAGGGACGGGCAGGGACGGGCAAGCGAGCCGCGGCAGGGTTTTCCCCGTGCCATGCGCTTGCTGAAGCGCGTGGAATACGAAGCCGTATACGGCGCGGGTCAACGCCGTTCGAGCCCTCAATTTTCCGTTTTCTTCCGCGCGCAGACAGCGCTACCGAAGGAAGCCATCCGGCGGGAGCCTCCGCGCGAGAGTTCTTCCGCCGGAGCGCCGGCGGCAGGCCGCGCCAGCCGCTTTGGGATCAGCATCAAAAAAGCGCTGGGCGGGGCAGTGGTGCGAAACCGCATTCGGCGCCGCATCCGCGAAATTTTGCGGCGCAACAGGACGGAGATTCCCAGGGGATGGGACATCGTCATACATCCGAAGAGCGCAGTGGCGCAGGCGGCGTTCGCGCCGCTGGAAGCGGAACTCGTGCGCCTCTTGCGCGGCATCCGCAGCGCGAGCCCGAAAACATGAGCCTCGCGGCGCGCGCCCTGCTCTTTGCCGTGCGCGTGTATCAATCTTTTTTTTCGGCGCTGATGCCGAGCGCCTGCAAGTTTTATCCTTCCTGCTCGCATTACGCCGCCGAGGCCGTGCGAATCCACGGCGCGCGTCGCGGTTCGTGGCTCGCGCTGCGCCGCGTCTCGCGCTGCCATCCGTTTACGCCGGGCGGCGTGGATCTGGTTCCTGATGCTGCCGATTTTCCAAAAAGTAGGACGGGCTTTAGCCTGTCTGGGTTTTTTGCCCACAGATCGGAACCCCCACAGACGGAAGCCTGTGCCACTAAAGAGGTCCGTTCGTGAGCGAGCGCAAGGAAATGTCGACGGAAATGCGCACTCTGCTGGCCGTTGTGCTTTGCCTGTTTGTGCTCGGGGGCTGGGCGCTCCTCAACAAGCCGCCGCAACAGCCTCCCGCCAACCCTGCCGCGGTGGCCACAAATCCTGTTTCGCCGCCGGCCCAGGGAACTGCTCCCGCTTCCGCCCCTGCCGCGAAAAAACCGGCGACACCTGTCGCTCCTGTGTCCGTGCGCGCCGCGAGCGCGGAAAGTTCCATCGTGATTGAAAGCGACCTGTATCGCGTGCAGATTTCCAATCGTGGCGGCGTAGTGCGAAGCTGGCAGCTCAAGCAATTCACCGACGACAATAAACCTCCGCGCACGCTCGATTTGGTCCACCCCGACGCCGCGCAGCAGTCCGGGAGCTGGCCGTTTTCTCTGGCGCTGGACGATCCGCAACAGGAAGTGAGCGCAAACAACGCGCTGTTTGAAATCACATCGGTGGGCAAAGCAGCTGAACCCGGGGCCGTCCTGCACACTCCGGCGGAAGTCATGCTCGCCTGGAGCGACGGGCATCTCGAAGTTACCAAGCAGCTGAAATTCAACGAATCCTACATCGTCGACGTAAAGACCACGGCGACGCTCGATGGAACGCCGCTGAGAAACAGCATCATTTGGTCGGGCGGTTTCGGCGACATCACCGCGTATCGGGCTGCCGCGCAAATCCAGATCTTCGCGAGCGCCGCCGGAAAGCTCAACACGCTCGCGGCCAAAAATCTGGGCAAGCCCGGGCAGACCACAACGCGCGCGCCCGTTGCGGGCACGTTCGATTTCGCCGGTATTGAGGACCTTTATTTCGCCGCCGCGTTTCTGCCGCCCTTCACCGCGCGCGGCGATCTCGCCGAAATTCCGCTCACGGTGACCGGCTGGACCTACTCGCACGAAACCACGACGGATGGCAAGACCGAAACGGAAATCGTTCCTCAAGTGGCAGTGGGCCTGGCGACGCCGGGGCCGCTAGATGTCCGCGTGTACGCCGGCCCCAAAAGTATTGACGGATTAAAGGCCACGCGCCCGCCGCTGAACAGCCTGGTGCAATTCGGGTGGTGGGGCTTCATCGCCGAGCCGTTGTTTTACTCCCTGATGTGGCTGCACCGGTATGTGAGCAACTACGGCTGGGCGATCGTCTTGATCACTGTGGCCATCAACATGGTGATGTTTCCGCTGAAAGTGAAAAGCATGCGCGCGATGCAGAAAATGCAGAAAGTCGCGCCAGAAGTCAAAGCGATTCAGGAGAAATACAAAAAATATTCGATGCGCGATCCACGCAAGGCCGAAATGAACAAGGAAGTCATGGCCGTGTACGCGCGCGAAGGCATCAACCCACTGGGCAGTTGCTGGCCCACGCTGATCCAGATGCCTATCTGGTTCGGCCTCTACCGCATGTTGGCCAATACCATCGAACTCCGGCACACGCCCTGGTTTGGCTGGATCCACGACCTTTCCGCGCACGATCCGTATTTTATTTTGCCCATTGTGATGGCCATTTCCATGTATTTCATGCAGAAGATGACGCCCACACCGGGGATGGACCCGGCCCAGGCTAAGATGATGGCCGTGACACCGCTGATTTTTGGCGGAATGTTTGCGCTTTATCCGAGCGGCCTCTCGGTGTATATCCTGACTAGCAATATCGTCGGAATCGGACAGCAGTGGTATCTCTATCGGACCGCGCCGCCCCCGCCGAAACCTTCGCGGGGCTCCGGCAAAAAGAAATAGTGTTGTTGGCAACAATGTAGTCTGGGGGGGAGTGATCTTGACGCCTGCATCGCGCGCGAACCTGATCGTGGATGGAAAGCTCGATCATGCGGCCATCACGGCGGAATTGCGCCGCTGCATTGACACCTTGCTTCAAAAAAGCCGCTTCCACCTCACGTATGAAATTCGAGCCACGGGGCCCGCTGTCTCGAAAGAACTCGAAAATCCCGAAATTCTCGTCGAATTCAAGGGCCGCGATCAGGATTTGCTGCTGGAGCACAATGCGGAGCTGCTTCTGGCGCTCGAACATATTTCTTTGCGCTGGCTTTGGCTCGATCCTCAATTTTACGGCCGCATTCGATTCGACGCCGCCGGCTACCGCGGCATCCGCATTGAAGAGTTAAAGCTTTCCGCGCGCGTTGCCGCCGGCCGCGTCCGCGAAACGCACTCGCCATTCCGCTTCAACGCCATGTCCTCGCGAGAACGCCGCATTCTGCATCTTGTTTTGAAAGAAGAACCGGGCGTCCGCAGTGAGAGCGAGGGCTCAGGCGAAGAACGGCAAGTTGTGGTTTACCCCGCGAATTAATATTACCAGAGCATTCAGGGAGGATCGCTATTCGGGTTCCCTGAAACCGTGGGAAATAATGCGGCCCCCCGCATCGAAAACGATTTGAAAGGTGAATCCGGCCGCTCTGGGCCGCAACCCACCGACGCCTTTTGACGGCTGGGGCGCAGGCTCCGCGTCCGGGACATTTTCCCTGAAAAATCGCAAATCGGAAATTTCGATAACGGTTCGCTGCCCATCTCCCTGCCGTACGCGCCACACAGGGTACCGGGCGAACCAGAGAAAAACCTGCACATCGCGCAGCTTCCTGGCTTGATCGATATATTCGCGGGACTGCGCGTCGGTGTAAAACTCCGAGCTCTCGACTGCGCCGCCCGGTTCGTGAATCGTGGTGCGCCACACGCCCTGCGAAGTACTCACCAGCCCCACCCAATGCGTCAGCGTCGGAGGCAGGGGAAGCGCCGCCAGGCTCTCCACTTGCAAATGTTGAGCGGCCGCGAGTCGATTCACATCCGCGAGAGCTTTGTTGTGCGCCGCAGCCGCTAGGCTGATGTAAGCACACAATACGGCCAGGCCTGCGCGGCACCAGCTTGCCCGCGTCCAGCGGAAACCCGCGCCCTGAGCGGCCGGCAGGAAAATCAGGCCCGCGAAGATGGCGCTCACGACGCCCACAACCGCAATCGGAAATCCATATCCCGAGCCGTGCGCGAACCAATAAGTTCCCATGGCGCCGGTCGAGAGCGCGGCCCACACGCAAATCGCGCGGCGCCAGAACTGTCCCGGTTCCCGGTAGCACCACGCAGCAAACTGCGGCACGAGAGCGATCCCGGTCAGCGTCAGATCGATAATAAAAATCCAGTCCCAGGCCGGACGCGAATATCGCAGCGGGCTCCAAACCATGGTTCCGAAATTGGTAACCAGATCGAGAAAAATGTGCGTGGCGATTCCCACCGCATAGATTGCGAAAAGCGTTAAAAACGGCGGCGCTTTCCATTCGAGCCAGCGGGCAGTCGGTATTGAGACTGCAGTTAATAACAAGGCCCATAACGGCAGAATGACCGCGGAGTGAGTGATGTTGCGGTGCCATTCCATGATCGCCAACGGGTTGCGAACCAGCGGCCCGGCAAAGATGTCAATATCGGGGAACATTGCGCCCAGCGTGCATGCAACGATGGCCGCTCGGGCCGTGGGAGAGCTCATCGCGCGGGACTCGCCGCTGCCGGCAAATGCTGCCGGAACGTCGCGGCCAGCGAAAAGGGCCTTTCCAGCCAGCGCGCCCACAATTCCGTGCGTGATCGTATCCATACGGCAAGTTGCTATGAGGTTTCGTGATCCTGACTTGGATGCGCGCCGCAGCGCGGCGTATCGCTACTTACCAGCTCGAATGGGTATCGTCAGCGGCTTGGTGGACTCCGATGCCGCCAGCATGTGGCATTGCCCGTCGAAAATCCCGCCCGGCTCGATCACCAGACAAGGGGAATGAACTTCGCCGGTCACCACGCCTTTCGCTTGGATCTCGACCCGGCCCTTCGCAAAGATGACGCCGTCAAATTTGCCGGCAATCACTACATGATTGCCTTCGATCTGCCCTTCTACGCGCGCCCCTTCGCCCAGGATCAAGCTATGGCTGGAAATCACGTTTCCCTTAAGTTGCGCGTCAATGCGAAACACGCCGGTGGCCTCCAGAGTTCCCTCAAAACGGACGCCTTTGTCGAGGAAGCCGGTAAATTCATGTTGCTGCGGGTCCTTGCCTGGTTCCTTTGTTCGCCATTGCATGGTATACCCCCAGGGAAACTTCACTTTGTGGGAATTACGATTCTACCTGAATGTTGAATGTTTGAATCGCAAAATCAAGAGCCGGTGACGTAGTTAGCACTTCCGACCGGGATTACAGTATGGCTTCAGAATCTATTCTGCTACAATTGTAGTATTAATTCATCAGGCGCTCGTACAATCCATTCAGTTGTTCCTCGTCATAAAACTCAAGAATCAGCTGGCCGACGTGCCCCTTTGTCGGCATGTGCAGCGTGACGCGCGTGCCGACGTGTTTCTGCAATTCGTCCAGCGCAGCCTGGCGATTCGGATCATCGGGTTCCGCCAGCGGTTGTTCTCCACGGCCGCGAGATCGCCGCGTCGCCATCCGTTCGAGTTGCCGAACCGTCAGCTTGCCGCGTGAGGCCTTTTGCGCCAGGTCGTTTCGCAGCTTTCGGTCCTCGACCGCGAGCAACGCGCGGCCGTGGCCTGCCGTGATTTTGCCTTCTTCGATCCATTCGAGGAGCGGCGCTTCGAGCGAAAGAAGGCGGACGGAATTTGCAACGGTGGCTCGGTCCTTTCCAGTCCTGGACGCCACTTCGTCTTGCGTGAGGTGAAATTCCTCCATCAGCCGGTCAAAAGCGCGGGCCTGTTCGATGGGATTTAGATCCTCACGCTGAATATTTTCCACAAGCGTAAGCTCGAGCGCCTGTTCATCGCTCACCTCACGCAGGACCACCGGCACGCGCAGAAGTTGCGCACGCTGTGAAGCCCGCCATCTCCTCTCTCCCGCGATGAGCTGGTACCTTGAACCGATCTTTCGCGCGACCAGCGGCTGGATGATTCCGCTCGACCGAATGGACTGAGCCAACTCATCTATTCCCGCCTCCGCAAATCGCGTGCGTGGCTGGTACGGACTCGGATCGATCAGATCGATGTCAAGTTGCAGCGGTCCCCCGGCGGCAACATGCGCGGGCGCGGCGGCTGTCGCTGCCCCTGTGGGTGCGGTTGGTGGGATACCCTGCGGAGCAACTTCCGTTTCACGAATCAGAGCCCCCAGCCCCCTTCCCAATGCGTTTCTGGCCATTTAGGATCACCTCCTTGGCAAGGTTTGTATAGGCTTCCGCGCCTCTACTATGAATGTCGTAGAAGTGAATTGGCTTCCCATGGCTGGGCGCTTCAGCCAAGCGGACATTCCGCGGTATGATGGATTCAAATACCTGGCTGCCGAAGAAGCTGCGCAGATCCGAAGCCACCTGTTTCGATAAAGTGGTGCGCTCATCGTACATAGTCAAGACAATCCCCTCAATTGCAAGATTGGCGTTTAAGGTTCTGCGGATCCTCATGAGCGTGTCCAGAAGCTCTGAAACGCCTTCGAGGGCTAGATATTCCGTTTGAATTGGAACCAAGACCGAGTCAGCGGCGGTAAGAGCATTCAGAGTGAGCAGGCCGAGCGCGGGAGGACAATCCATAATGATATACGCGTATTTTTCTCTCACCTGCGCGAGCAAATTTTTAAGTTGATACTCTCGATTCTCCGCTGCGACCAATTCGACTTCCGCACCAACCAGATTCTTATCGGCAGGGATAAGGTCCAGCCCCTCAATTTGAGTTTTCAGAAGGATCCTGTCAAGAGGTTCACCAAGGATCATTGCGTTGTAGAGTGTGCGCCGGGCCGGATCCTTGGCAAACCCAATTCCAGCTGTTGTGTTGCCCTGGGGATCACAATCAACGAGGAGTGTTCGCTGTTCGGATAGAGCGAGAGAGGCAGCCAAGTTGATGGCAGTTGTCGTCTTGCCGACACCGCCTTTTTGGTTTGCAACTGCGATAATGCGGCCCACTTCGGCTCCCCCAGACGGCGAAATCTACCACATCAAATACAAGATATGCAAATTGTTTCACGTGGAACAAAAACGTTGCTCCAACTCTCCCTGTTTGCTCCGGGCATTTTTTATAGATTCGGCAGCGGAACGGAAATCTTTCAGAATACTGTGCCTGCAGAGGACTCGAACACAAATGTTCCACGTGGAGCAAGCTTATTGCACAGATTCTCTCGCCTTACTGCAGGCAGCGATTAGTGATTTCCGAGTTAGACTGCAAGGCTGCAAGATTAGACCGCCCACGACGAATTCTTATGGAAATGTTCCACGTGGAACAAAAGTGGGATTTCTTTATTGCCGCAGGGGGAGTTCATCGATCGGCCGACCGATGAGGATAAATCGACGCTGAGAATCCGGTATGCGCTCTGGGGGTTGCCATGACCAACCTGAAGTACGCGCGATTCTGGTCGAGTCTTGGGCTCCCACCCAAAGCACCAGATGACCGCGGTGAACGAGCGCGCGTGCAGACCACCGAAGGAGCTGCTTAAATTCTCCGACGGCGCGCGAGGTGATGATATTGACTTGAACCGATTCCGGACGCGTTTGCTCAAACCTTTCGGAACGAATCTCGACATCCGCAAATCCCAAGGTTCTTACAGCCTCGGACAAAAAAGCGCATTTCTTCTTGTTGGATTCAATCAAGGTGAGTTGTATGCCGGGGCACGCGATTTTGAGCGCCAGGCCTGGAAATCCGGCTCCAGTTCCAACGTCGGCGAGCCGACAGTTTTCCACAGGCAGTAATTTTGTAGCATACATGGATTCGCCGAAGTGCCGACCCACAATTTCAATTGGATCTGTGATCGAAGTAAGACCAATTAAACGATTCCACCTCAGCAAAACGTCCAAATAATCACGAATTCTGGCGATTTGCTCGTCGGATGGTGAAATCGCAAAGGGAGCGAGAGTCTCGCGAATCTGCCGGGTGCTAATTGCGATGGAGGGGGGGGGTGGCATATTTTCAGGCCTGGCGGAGATATCTCGGTGCGCATATCCCAACGACCAAATCAATACCAATATGAGCAACAATGGCGGGGATCAGGCTCCCTGTCCAGACTCGAATAAGGGCGAAGATTATTCCTACTACGAATGTAGTTATTATTCCCCGTTTCCCTTGATACAAATGCGCCAGCGAAAACCACGTGGACGATAAAATCACGGCAAAGGCGTTCGGCGGTCCGTAGTTGACGATCATCCTTACAAACGCCATGAACACAAACCCGCGGTACAAAAATTCTTCGGACACTCCGGCCGTGCAGGCCAGGATAGCGTAGATTAAGGTTTCCCTGCGGCTCTGCGGCATGATCTTTTCCGTAATAGCGAACAGACGACCGCGCTTTTCCTGCGGCAATTTGTTAATTCTGCGCAGGCCGACGACCTGGTTTATGCAAAGAAATCCCGTCAGAGCGATACTGATCCACGCGATCCTCCACGGATCGTCCGCGGCAATACCCAATTCTTCAGGGCTTACTCCTCGTGCCTGGGACCGCAAGGCCACAATCGCCACAATAAGCCACTGAAAGAAGATGGTGTTTTTGTAGAGGGAAAGGCGATCGGCGGCGGTCAGTTCCGACTTGCTCATGAGCCGCCTCATTCGAGCGGCGCCGCGCCAGGGAATGACCACGCCGAGAAACAGGAGAATCAGGACAAAGTCCCATGGAATGTACAGGGGATTCACGGGCGGAATAGAAGCACGTTTCCGCCATGCAGTGCAAGAAGGGATTGAACTCCCTGCGGATCAGAACATGGAAACGCGATCTCGCGAGGCTCGAGAATCGGGCATATGAAATTCAACTTTTTCCAGGTATATCTCTGCGCCCACAATCGGCAAGTCAGGCAGCCGTGCGGGTTGCCCGGTATGGCGGAGGATTCTGCGCGAGGGCAAGCCGCAGGATTCGTTCCGTCTCCATCGGGTCAGGAGGGCAGGCAATATAGTCAAACGCGCCGGCGCTCAAAGCTCTCATATAAGCATCCCATTCGGCGAGATGAGAAAGCACAATCACCGGAGCGCCTCCGGTTGAGGACGTCAAAACGCGCACCGCAGTGCGCAGATTGCAATCCGGCAATTCGTCGCTGCAGAGCACAAATTGAAACGCTTGCCCCTCGATGTGGGCGCGCGCGTCTGTCAGGGAAGCACAACTGAGGGATTGCAACCCCAAGTGCCGGGCGATTTCTTCGATCTTCTCACGCTGAAGGGGATCCGACGACACGATCAACGCTTGGCAGGAGTTGAACACTTCTTACCTCGCAGCGATAGAATTTCCTCGGCCCGATAGAGGCAGCTTAATACGGTTGAGATTATACTCTCCGCGGGTGTCGTGGCAACGGATTCCCGCGAATGTGCGCTGGAAAATAAGTGGAGCGAGGACCAAAGTAAACGGTTGAATTCCTGAATACCCGCCGGAGCTGCCCACAATGGGACGAGTCACCGAGTCACGGCAAGTAGGACTGGCGAGGGCGCTATCAAAGTTGGGTTTTTGTTCGCGCTCGCAAGCGGCAAAACTGATTCGTGCGGGCCGCGTCCTGCTGAACGGGGTGACGCGCCGCGATCCCGAGACTCCCGTGCGTTTGCAGCGCGATCGAATAGAAGTGAACGGGAACGCGGTCACGACCGAATCCAGGATTTATCTGATGCTGAACAAACCGCGCGGGGTGATCACCACGGCTTCCGACGAAAAAGGCCGCCTGACAGTTTACTCGGTCCTGGACGAAAAATTGCCTTGGGTCGGCCCGGCAGGCCGGCTGGACAAAGCGAGCGAGGGGCTCCTGCTGCTCACGAATGATTCGGAATGGGCCGCGCGCATTTCCGATCCCGTTTCTCACCTGGAAAAGACCTATCACGTACAAGTGGGCGCGCCGGCCGGCGAAATTCCGGCGGCAAAACTCATGCAGGGCGTGGTGTCCGGCGGGGAAGTGCTGCGGGCCAAGCAGGCTCGCGTGCTGCGCGCCGGCGAGAAAAACACCTGGCTGGAAGTCGTGCTCGACGAAGGCAAGAACCGCCAAATCCGCCGCATGTTTGAAACTTTGGGAATCGAAGTTCTGCGGCTCATTCGCGTGGCGATTGGTCCACTCATTCTGGGGCAACTGGCCAAAGGGAAATCCCGCGCTCTGGCCGGGACAGAAAAAGCAGCCCTCGATCAAGCCATAAGAATCGCCACAAAAAAGCCACATATTAACTAAATATTATTTATATAATACAGGTAAACAGACGTCTACGAAGCGGACTTTTCCCGCCGCCCAATCAAACGGCTTCCAAGAGTCGCGATCAGCAGAAACAGCGCGAGGGCCAACCGGTCGCTGGAGCTTTTTACCGCCAGATTGCCCATCGGCGGAAAGTTCCAACCCAAAATCAGCGCGGCAATGGCAGTGGCAATGAGCCCGCTCAGCAAGCCTTCCAGTTTGGAGACGGCCAGAACGGTCAGCAAAAGAAGGAGCATGGATGCATCCTTGCCGATATTCAGTCGATGGCAAAATGCCGCAATGAAGAGCAGAGCGATCGTGGAAAGAAGAGTCCCGGGGAGGGATCGGAGCTGAAACAGACGCACCCTTTCCACGGAAAACGCCGCACCGAGGGAAAGCAACAAGAAGGTTCCACAAACACCGAGAAGACAACCTGCGACCAACCCGGTTGTAAACCCTCCCATCAGATCCCCCTTGCAACGAAAATTACGCCCTCATATCCGGGAAGTCAATCCGCCAGCGAGTGATGAATTCTAAGTCGCGAAATCAGAAGCCCCGGCAAAAACGCCCCCGCAAAAAGGCCGCTTCGCTCCGGTGGCCAAGACGAACTTCACACAGCGGGAGAGTTTCTCTCCGGTTTAGCGGAGGAAGGGGCGGAAAACAATGCAACTCCACTGTGCGTCAATTGTTCCCAGAGACTCATCGGAATGAAGGAAATCTTTTGCCCGAACCAAAAAGTCAATCGCCGCAAACAAATCGCGATGCATAGCAGTACAATGCCGGCAATGAGCGTGGTATTGGATTCCCGCTCGACGAGCACCGCCCAATTGATCCGTTCCTGCCAAGTGGGAAGAACGGAATTCAATTTGTTTTGAAGAAAACGTCCCACAATCGGCAGGCGAGCAAAATGGATGAATGCGGTGTGTTCGTAATTGTAGGCCGGATCGTAACCTGCCAGGTTCCGCGTGGCGTCCTGCAAAACACCGGGGCGGGCCAACTCTTCCTTGGTTAGAAGGTGGCCAGCGCTGTCCGCCAACATGGTATGGAACGCCGGATCGACAATCACCCACCGGCCATCCAGATGAACTTCGGCGACGACGTGGCTGGTGTTCAGGCCCTGGGCGTCCAACAAGAGCAAGCGCCGCGCCTCGATTCCGCTGGCAGTAGCAAGGTTAACAAATGCATTGGTTCCGGTTCCGCAGACGCTGAGCAATTCTTTGTAATTCAGGGTGTCGACGGGATCGCGGTCTTCCGAGTCGTCGCTGTAGAAGTCGGTGTCGCGGGCCGGCCCATGCTCCATCCAACCGAGAATGGCGGCCACTTTGGTGGCCGGTGAGGAGGAATAAGGAAGCACCGCGTTCGAGAATCCGGACAGATACCAGCGCGTGGAATACTCCCAACCCACGCCAAACAAAGTCAACAATACAGAGGAGATCAGGAGGACATTGACGGAAAAGTTGACCGCGTGGAGAACGGATTCCTTCTTCATGGCCGATGAACCATCCATTCTTTCCTCGGGAGTAGCGCCGCGGAAAAGACTAAAATTCTCGCTCCCCACGAGATTCCTTCAACTGGCGTGCGTTCCGGCGCACCGTGGTCCATATGAATCGAAACCGCGCGGTCATTAAGTAACACGCCGGCGTATGGAAAAACAACAACATCTATTTTCTATTCCGTCGGAATGAATTTCAGGGAGAGTATGGGGAAAGCCGGTCAATCTTGAACATGGACTACGGTCGCGTCCAAGGCTTGCCGCACCACGTGAATGAGCTGTTTGTGGGTAAATGGTTTCTGGATCGATTCCGCGCCGGAGAGCAAGGCTTCACGATAGGAGGCTTCTTTCTCCGCATGGCCAGTCATGAACACAACGCGAATTCCCGGCCGCAATTCGGAGATGGACCGCGCCAACGAAACACCCCCCATTCTGGGCATCGTGACATCCGTCAAAAGGAGATGTATCGATCCATGGAACGAACGCGCCAGCTCCAGCGCCTGTACTCCATCGCGGGCCGTCAAGACGGTGTACCCACGTTCCCTCAATCGTTCCTCGGTAAGGTTCAGCAAGGCTTCCTCGTCCTCCACCAGGAGGATCGTGCCAGTCCCCGTCGACCCCCTCATAGAGCTCTCGTCTAAAGGGGGAGGCCCTGCGGATTCCGCCGTTTGCGGAAGAAAGATTTTGAATGTGGTCCCTTTTCCCGTTGCGGAGTCGACGGTCACGCCGCCGCCGCTCTGCTTCACCACGCCGTAGACCGTCGCGAGCCCCAAGCCTGTTCCTTTTCCAGGTTCCTTGGTAGTAAAGAACGGCTCAAAAATATGCCGCTGGGTATCGGCGTCCATCCCTTTGCCCGTATCGGTCACCTTGAGGAGGACGTAGGGCCCGGGTTGAAGAAAGGGGAGGCTGTTCGCAAGATGTTCATCCACATCCAGATTCGAAGTTTCAATCAGCAGATTGCCGCCGTCCGGCATTGCATCTCGGGCATTGACCACAAGGTTCAAAATCACCTGTTCAATTTGACTCTGCTCCACCTTGACCCGCCCCAAATCCGCGGCCAGTTCGGTAGTCAGCTCGATATGCATGCCGATCAAGCGCTTGAGCATCTTTCCCATATCGATAACCAGCGTATTGAGATCGAGGATCTGGGCTTGCAAGACCTGCTTGCGGCTGAAAGCAAGCAACTGGTGGGTTAAGGAAGCAGCGCGCTCGCCGGCTTTGCGGATTTCGGTGGCGCTTTTGCGCATCGGATCACTGGGATCCGCACGGAGTTCAATCGATTCGCTATAGCCGATGATGACGCCCAGCAAATTATTGAAATCGTGAGCGATCCCTCCGGACAGGCGCCCGATGGCTTCCATTTTTTGTGACTGGCGTAGCTGCTCGTCACGCCGCCTGAGGAGTTCTTCCGCCTGTTTGCGTTCGGTGATGTCGCGGCTGACGATCACGACTTGCTCGATTTCGCCGCGATGGTTTCGCACCGGGCTGCGCGTGGATTCCATCGTGCGCCACTCCCCATCCTTGCGGCGGAAGCGATATTCCACGCGAGGACCCACGCCCGATTCAAAAGTTTCTATCCTGGCGGCAATAAGCGCCTCGCGATCGTCGGGATGGATTTGCGTCGGGACGGCCGATCCCCCGAGCTCCTCGCGCGTATAACCGAGCTTGCTGTACCCGGGGCTGTCGTAATGACGTTTGCCATCGCGATCCACGACCGTGATCAAGTCCTCGGCATTTTCGGTAATCAAGCGAAACACTTGTTCCTGATCCATCAGCTGCCTGCGAATACGATGGATTTGGACCTGCTGGTAGATCGTGTACAAATTGAAGAGAAAGACCAGAGCAACCAGGCCGCGAACGGATCCCCGTACGGTAAACGAAAAATTGGGATCGGTTTGCTCAAACAGGTAGGAGAAAGAGGCCATTCCAGCCGTTAACAGAAGCGTGATAACAATGGCCGAAGCCCAAAGCCACCACTGCCGCCTTTCGATGTTCTTGACGCGCGTCCAGAAAGACGCGTCGTAAGGCGTCGGCAAATTCCCCGTTAAACTCATCGGTGTCACATATCCATGAAAACAAGCAGGAAGCATAGCTGGCAATAGTACTGGCGGTGTATGTGTCCAAATATGACTAACAGCTTTTATGTACACTTTCCGTTGGCCGGACGGGCGTCCCCAACCCCGAAGGCGGACTGTTTGGGAAAAATATTTCACAAGTCATTTAGGTGATGTGAGTTACGGGGATTCTCTGACCGTCCGCAGACCTCGTATTCTCAAGGAGGAGGGAGACTTCGATCCTGCACTTTCCAACCCCTTTGAATATCTTCCGATCGAAAAATTCCAGGCGACGATCCGTTCCTGCTGGGCGGCGAAAGTCCACGACCTTTCCAAATTGGAGTAAGAGACTATCGGTTCGGGTGCTAACATTTGCATGAATCTATTTCGCGAGCCATAGACAATGAGTTGGATCTCTACAGATAGCCGCGTGCCTCTGGGCGCCATCCGGCAAGCGGATGGAGCCTGGGAATTTTCAGTGTGGGCTCCCGGAAGGCAAAAGGTT
The DNA here is from genome assembly GCA_963813185.1 of uncultured Acidobacteriota bacterium. Taxonomy (GTDB): domain Bacteria; phylum Acidobacteriota; class Terriglobia; order Acidiferrales; family UBA7541; genus Palsa-360. The sequence continues at coordinate 18,056 of CAWEYA010000007.1, read as the reverse complement.
GCTGTGCATCTCATCGGTTCCCGCGATCGTTTCGTCCCGATGAACAAGAATCACTCTGGCTACCATCAGGTACTCGTGAGAGATATCGAGCCTAACTCCCGTTACGTCTATCAACTCGACGGTTTAAAAGAATACCCGGATCCCGCCTCACGGTTTCAGCCGGAAGGTGTTCATGGACCTTCCGAACTCGTCAACTTGGCCGCGTTCCAGTGGACCGATGCCAACTGGAGAGCACCGAGCCTTGAGGAAAGCATCTTCTACGAGCTCCACGTGGGTACTTATGCGGAAGAGGGATCACTCGATGGCGCGTGCTCGCATTTAGCCGAGTTGGCCGATCTTGGAGTAACGACGATCGAACTGATGCCTGTCGCCCAGTTTCCCGGATCGCGCAATTGGGGCTACGACGGCGTCTATCCTTTTGCCGTCCAGAATAGTTATGGAGGCCCGCTGGCGCTGCAACGATTCGTGAACGCCGCCCACGCCCAGGGGCTCGCCGTAGCTTTGGACGTCGTATACAACCACCTGGGACCGGAAGGAAACTACCTGGGCCAATTCGGACCTTATTTCAGCGACCGGTATAAAACGCCGTGGGGGCAAGCCATTAATTACGATGGGCCCGAGAGCGGTCCTGTCCGTCAATTTTTCATCGAAAACGCCATTTACTGGTTTGAACAATACCACATTGATATTTTACGGCTGGATGCGATTCACGGAATCTTCGACTTTGGCGCCTTTCATATTTTGGCGGAACTCGAAAAACAAATAGAGCTGGCAAGTAAAAGACTGGGACGCGAACTCCGCCTGATCGCGGAGAGCGATTTGAACGACGCAAGAATTTTGCTGCCGGGCGAAAAGGGCGGATACGAACTTCCCGCGCAATGGAGTGATGATTTTCATCACTCCTTGCACACGCTTCTCACACACGAAACGAAGCGCTATTACGCCGATTTCGGCAGCGTGGGCCATTTGGCCGGCGTTCTACGCGATGGATGGTTTTATCAGGGGCAATATTCCAGGTTTCGCCGCCGACGGCATGGAAATTCTCCGGCCGGAATTCCTCGCTCACATTTTGTGGTGTGCAGCCAGAATCACGATCAGGTGGGTAACCGGGCGCGCGGCGAACGCCTGAGTACGCTCGTCAACTTCGAGGCGCAAAAGTTGGCCGCCGGGATGACTTTGCTCTCGCCATTTGTTCCGCTGCTGTTCATGGGAGAAGAATACGGGGAGCCGGCGCCGTTCCTGTATTTCACGAGCCACGGAGACAAGGATCTGGTCGAGGCCGTTCGCCGAGGTCGCCGCGAGGAATTCGCCGAGTTCGGATGGAGCAACGAAGTGCCCGATCCTCAGGACGAAGCAACATTCGCGAATTCGAGGCTGCAGCACCGCTTTGGTGAAGCCGGTCCGCATCGCGCCCTGCGGCTCTTCTATCAAGAGTTGATCCGATTTCGTCGGGCTAATCATTTAAGTGCGGACGCGGATTTGGAAATTAAAGAAACCGAGAGGCAATCGATCCTAACCGTTATTAGGACTGCGGGAGGCCGGCGTCTACTGATGATTTTCAACTTCGGAACAAGCGAGGTTGAGCTGCCTTCTGTCGTGCGCAGTGTGCGCTGGACCACGGAACTGCATTCAGCCGACTCACGGTGGCTCGGACCGAGCGAGCGTTTCTCGCGATCGGTGGGTCCTACGGACGCCGTTACGCTACCGGGCCAGTCGTTTGTCGTGTTCAGCTATGAAGGCAAGGGCCACGGATATCCGTGATGAATAGGAAGGGTGCTTGCCGGCATGGTACGGTTCCCGCACTTCAAAAGATTGCTTTATAAGCCCATGACAAGTCAGAACCAAATTCACCAGGGTACGAATTCAATTTGTCCGATGTACGGACTCGAAAATAGGGCAATTACTCGTAGGTTAATATAGAATACCGGGGGTTAGCTGCGGCTTAGCCGGCCCTGTCCAGCATGCCCATTTATACAGCAAATCCGGTACAGCGCAGCAGGTCCGATCCCCTGTACGATATGAAAATGAGGTGTGTGCGCGTGCATGGTCACTGCGACCGACCACCGCGAGTAAATTTTTCCTCTGAAGCAATTGAGGCCCAAACCTCCGCCCTCCCAAATCATGACTGGAATGAGCGGTTGACGCGGTCTCTTCGCAGCTCGTTTCGGCTAGAGCGCCATGGCGATTTGACAGGCACAGTTTTGAGGGATGAACTGACTCGACTGAGCGAACGGCTGAGGACCCTCACACCCTGAGCTAAACCATGTCTGAATTTTCAACTCCTGTCGCAACGTATCGGCTTCAATTGAATGCCGATTTCCGGCTCTCGGACGCTATCAATCTCGTTGATTATCTGGCGAAACTCGGGATCACGGATATCTACGCTTCGCCGATTCTGACGAGCCGCAAAGGGAGCACGCACGGTTATGACGTGACGGATCCTACGCAGATCGATCCCGACATCGGAACCCGCAACGAATTCGAGCAGCTGCAAAATAAACTTATCGAATGTGGAATGCGGCTGATTCTGGATATCGTTCCGAACCACATGGCCGCCAGCAGCGAGAATCGCTGGTGGATGGACGTTCTGGAAAACGGCAGCGAATCGGTTTTTGCCTCTTATTTCGATATTGACTGGCGTCCTCCCACGCGAAATCTGGAAGGAAGAGTGCTGTTGCCCGTGCTTGGGCGCTCGTTCGGTGAAACCCTGGACCGCGGCGAGTTGCGTCTCTTTTTCCAAAACGGAAAATTCTTCGTTCAGTATTTCGATTTGATATTCCCGCTCATGCCTCGATCCTATCGCCGGGTACTCAAGCACCGGATCGAGGAACTGAAAACCATATTGTCCGAGGAGTCGTCCGCCTTTCAGGAGTATTCGGGCATCGTCGCCGCATTGTCATCGTTGTCGGAACCGTCGCGATCAACCGCGGAGGCCGAAAAACGGGTCCGGCTGGATGCGATTCGTGAACGGCTGCAGCGACTGGTGGCTGAAAACCCCGGGATCGCAGCCTTTATCGATGAAAACATCGCTAATTTCAATGGCCGGCCAGGCGATGCCGCCAGCCTGTGCGCGTTTGAACATCTTTTGGGAGAACAAAATTTCCGGCTGGCGTACTGGCAAGATCCGAATGAAGCCATCAACTACCGCCGTTTTTTCACTATCTCTGACCTGGTCGGAATTCGCGCTGAGGATCCGCTCGTCTTTGACGCGACCCACGATCAGATTTTCCATCTCTGTGCAAAGGGGGCCATTCGAGGTCTGCGGGTTGATCATATCGACGGATTGCGGGACCCGGCAGGCTACCTGAACAAGCTGAAAGAGCGATTGGCCGCGTCGCAAGCGCCCGGATCAGGGCCCTCTTATTTGCTGGTCGAAAAGATTCTCATCGGTAACGAATCACTGCCCGAAGACTGGCCTGTTTCCGGAACAACCGGTTATGAGTACTTGAATGCGGCGAATGGCCTGTTCGTATGCCGGCCGGGCGCGCGCAAGCTGGAGAAAATATATTTCGATTTTATTTCCAAGGACATCCATTTTTCCGATGTGATCTACGAGAAGAAAAAGCTCGTCATGAATACATTGCTGCGAGTCGAAATGAGGTCGCTCGGGCGCCAACTGGCCGACCTCGCTTCCCACGATCGCTACGCCAGGGACATTTTGCGTCCAGAGTTGATGGATGCCTTGATAGAGGTAACGGCGTGCTTTCCCGTTTACCGGACCTATATTCGAAATCTCGAGGCCTCCGATTCCGCGAAGCTGATGATCGAGCGAGCCATCGACGAAGCGGGCGAACGGAGGCCGCAACTGAGCCGGAACGGTTTCGCATTTCTGCGCGACGTGCTCACCCTTGCGAACCCTGCGCATATTCTTCCCGACCAGCGCGAGGAACGTCTCGCCTTTGTGATGCGCTGGCAACAGTTCACCGGACCTATCGTGGCGAAAGGACTCGAAGATACAGCGCTATACGTTTACTATCCTCTCCTTTCTTTGAACGAAGTCGGAGGAAATCCTGAACCATCGAAAGTTATGGGACAGGAAGACTTCGTGGAATTTATTCGGGAGCGGCAACGGTATTGGCCGGATTCCCTGAATGCCACTTCCACCCATGATACCAAGCTCAGTGAGGACGTCCGCGCACGGCTGAATGTGCTCTCCGAGATTCCCGACGATTGGGCGAAAGAAATTGCCCTGTGGTCAAAGGAAAATGAATCGCACAAGCAATCCGTCAATGGACGCAAAGTGCCCGATGCCAATGAGGAATATTTGATCTATCAAGCTCTAGTGGGCGTGTGGCCTGCCGAGCGGTCCGAGTTGACTTCTACCTCGGAGCGCCTGCGGGATTACGCCACAAAAGCCATTCGGGAAGCTATGGTGCATACGCGCTGGACGGAACCGAACAGGTCTCACGAACTGGCGGTGAACAATTTCATTCAGGAGATTCTTTCTCCTCAGGACAATTCGCCATTTTTGTGCGGCGTCGCGCGTTTTCTGCAAAAAGTGGCTCCCGCGGGCATGATCAATGGCCTAAGCCAGGCCTTGCTGAAGATCGCATGCCCTGGAGTCCCGGACTTTTATCAGGGCTCCGAACTTTGGAATCGCCACCTGGTGGATCCCGACAACCGCCGGCCGGTCGACTTTCAAAGTCGATCCGACGCTCTTCAGGCTTTGGTGGACAGCGCACATTTCGAGACGGCGGGGATTGCCGGCGACCTGCTGGCGCAATGGCCTGACGGGCGCGTGAAGCTATTTGTGATGTGGAAAGCGCTCGCCTGCCGGCGCGAGTATCCAGTGTTGTTCAGAGAAGGAGAATTTATTCCCCTCGACGTAGCCGGCGAGCGTTCCCGTCACGTCGTTGCTTTCTTGAGACGGCACGGCGAAGAACAGGCGATCATGGTGATTCCGAGATGGGTCACGAATATTCCGTACGATGCAGACACAACTCTAGCCGGAAAATTTTGGAAAGGCACTCATCTACAGCTGTCACCGGAAACTCCGAACTTCTGGCGCAATGTCTTCACCGCGAAGACGACCGAGAGCAGGCATGGCGGCGGCAATCCGTTCCTGGCGGCGAGCGACTTGTTTGCGGATTTTCCGGTAGCATTGCTGGTTCCCAACGGAACCTCGACGGCTGACACCTAGCCAGTGGCGCGAATAAGCCGCCTGCCCTGGCAAGATTTGCTTTATCAGAATGCGGGATTCGCGCCAGTACTTCAAAAATAACCGAAAAATGAAGCGAAAGATTGAGACCTTGCGACCTACCAGTTGCACTAGTATTTAGGAGAACAGCCCTCGAAGATAATTTTAGAGGTATCCTTAAACTAATTGCATGCTATGACCAGGAAAGGGGGGCTTTGCGCGTGCCGGAAGAGCCAGTGGACGGGCGGCGTCGTGTGGTAATCGAATCACTTTCGCCACAAATCGATTGCGGGCAATTCCCGATAAAACGAGTGGTCGGAGAAAAGGTGCTCGTGGAAGCAAGCGTATTCGCGGACGGCCATGACCAGGTCGCATGCCAGCTTTTGTATTGGCGGGAAGATGACAAAGCCGTGCAATCTTCTCCGATGATGCCCCTTGGCAACGATCGATGGCGGGGCGAGTTTTCTGTCCCGAGCGTGGGACGATACGGTTATACGGTAGAAGGCTGGATCGATCGTTTCAAAACGTGGCGCGGGGACTTGATAAAGCGAATCGACGCTGGGCAGGACGTTCACACCGAACTGATCATTGGCGCGCAGATCGTACAAGAGGTGGCCGCGCAAGCCACGGGCGAGCACGCTGATTTCTTCCGCCGGTCCATCCGCCGAATGCGTGACGACAAGGACATTGAGTCGAGAAAGAATGCGGCGCTTGACGCGGAACTGCTCAACGCTGCTCAACGCTACCCGGAGCACCATCTCGCTACTCAATATGAGAAGCGGTTGGCCGTTGTGGTGGATCGTGAGAAGGCACGATACTCGACCTGGTACGAGGTATTTCCCCGATCATGCTCGCCTGAGACTGGGCGGCACGGAACGTTCCGCGATTGCGAGGCTAGGCTTCCCTATATTGCGTCCATGGGTTTCGATATTGTCTATCTTCCGCCCATCCATCCGATCGGGAAAACTTTCCGGAAGGGAAAAAACAATTCCGTTTCGGCGCTGCCAGATGATGTGGGCAGCCCCTGGGCGATAGGTTCTGAAGAGGGCGGCCATACTTCCATTCATCCGCAGTTGGGAACGCTGGAAGATTTCAAGAAATTCATCTCCAGCGCCAAACGATATGGACTGGAGGTCGCCCTCGATATTGCATTCCAATGCACACCGGATCATCCCTACGTCAAGCAGCATCGAGAGTGGTTTCGGACGCGCCCGGACGGCACGATACAATATGCCGAGAATCCGCCGAAGCTGTATCAAGATATTTTCCCGCTCGATTTTGAAAATTCCGAATGGCATGCGCTCTGGATTGAGTTAAGAGACGTTGTTCTTTTTTGGATGAAACAAGGAGTGCGCATCTTTCGCGTCGATAATCCGCACACGAAACCGTTTTCGTTTTGGGAATGGTTCATCCGAGAGATCAGTGAGAAAGATCCGGAGGTACTCTTCCTCGCGGAAGCCTTCACCAGGCCTCAGGTGATGTACCGGCTTGCCAAAGTCGGTTTTTCCCAGTCTTACACGTATTTCTCTTGGCGCAACACCAAACAGGAATTGACCGACTATTTCAACGAACTTACGCACTCCGAAGTGCGGGAATATTTCCGGCCGAACCTGTGGCCGAATACTCCGGACATTTTGCCCGAATTCTTGCAGGTCGGCGGACGCCCAGCATTCATGATCCGAATTATTCTGGCTGCAACGCTGGGGGCCAGCTACGGAATCTACGGGCCAGCCTACGAATTGTGCGAAAATGCTCCCTACCAACCGGGAAGCGAAGAATACCTGAATTCGGAGAAGTACGAACTCAAGCATCGTGATCTTGATGCGGCCTGGAGCTTGAAAAATCTGATTGCCCGGATCAATCGGATACGCAAAGAGAATCCCGCGCTTCAGAGCGATCGGAATCTGCGTTTCCACGGGACCGATAACCCCTCGTTGATTTGTTACAGCAAAGCGACGGAAGATCTTTCCAACATTATCGTGGTCATCGTGAATCTTGATGCATTCCACCCGCAAGCAGGTTGGGTGGATCTCGATCTCCAATCACTCGGTCTCGACGCAACTCATGCCTTTGAGGTTCACGATTTGCTTGGCGAAGGCCGCTACCTGTGGCAAGGAGCACGGAACTATATAGAATTATTGCCGGAGAGTCTTCCGGCACACATCCTGCACGTGCGCCCTTGGGTACGCAAGGAGACAGATTTCGACTATTACCTTTAGAGGAATCGATCCAACCCAATCAGGCGTGTGCATGTGGAAAGGAGGTCACGTGTTGCAATCCAACTTGAGTGAATTCGATCTGTACCTCTTCGCTGAAGGCACGCATAGCCGCGCGTACGAGAAACTCGGCGCTCACCTGAGCGAGAAAAAGGGCCGTCGTGGCGTGCAGTTTGCCGTCTGGGCGCCGAACGCCGAACGTGTTTCAATTATCGGGGACTTCAATCATTGGAATTCTTCGACGGACATCATGCGCCCCAGTTCGGCGGGTGTTTGGGAAAGCTTCATTCCGGATATCGGACCGGGCGCCGCCTATAAGTATCATGTGGTTTCCCGGGATCGGCGCTATGTGGTCGATAAAGCCGACCCCTATGGTTTCGCCGCCGAAATTCGGCCTCGCACCGCGTCGCGCGTGTGGGATCTGCAAGATTATTCCTGGCTGGATAGTTCCTGGATGGCGAACCGGGCAAAAAATAATTCCCTCAACTCTCCAATTTCCATTTATGAGGTGCATCTGGGCTCCTGGAGGCGCGTTCCCGATGAGAGTAACCGCTGGCTAACCTACCGCGAGATGGCTCCCCTCCTGGCCGATTACGTCCACGACGCTGGTTTTACGCATGTCGAACTTCTCCCTGTCATGGAACATCCGTTTGATGGTTCCTGGGGATACCAAATCATCGGTTACTTTGCTCCGACCAGCAGGTTTGGTACGCCGTCCGATTTCATGTATCTCATCGACTACCTTCATCAACGAGGGATCGGCGTCATCCTGGATTGGGTGCCTGCGCATTTTCCAAAAGATGAAGCAGGACTCGGCTATTTTGATGGATCTCACCTCTACGAACACGCAGATCCAAAGCAGGGGGAACAACCGGACTGGAACACTTTCGTTTTCAATTACGGCCGCAATGAGGTACAAAACTTTCTGATCAGCAATGCCTTGTTCTGGTTCGATAAGTACCACGTCGACGGCCTTCGAGTCGATGCCGTCGCTTCGATGTTGTATCTCGACTACGGTAAGCGCGAAGGCGAATGGATCCCGAATCGTTTTGGCGGGAAGGAAAATTTAGAGGCAATTCATTTTTTGAGGGCGGTAAATGAACGCGTTTACGAAACCTTTCCAGATGTGATGATGATCGCTGAAGAGTCGACCGCTTGGCCGCAAGTTTCGCGCCCCATTTACCTTGGAGGCCTCGGATTTGGGTTCAAGTGGAACATGGGTTGGATGCATGACGTGCTGGACTACATGTCGCAAGACCCGATCTTACGCAGCTACCACCACAACCAGATCACCTTCAGCCTGATTTACGCGTTTACTGAGAATTTTGTCCTGCCTTTCTCGCACGATGAAGTCGTTTACGGCAAGGGCTCCATGCTGCGGAAGATGCCCGGCGACGAATGGCAGAGATTCGCGAACCTGCGCCTTCTCTACGGTTACATGTTTGGCCATCCCGGGAAGAAGCTTCTATTCATGGGTGATGAATTCGGGCAATGGTCGGAGTGGGATCATGAAGCGAGCCTCGAATGGGAGCTGCTGAAGAATCCACTGCACGCGGGACTGCTGCGCTGGGTGCGGGATCTCAATACGCTTTACCGCGGCCAGTCTTCGCTGCACGAATTTGACTTTAATGCCGCCGGATTTGAGTGGGTCGATTGCAAGGACTCGCAACGGAGCGTCATCAGCTTCCTCCGGCGTGGAACAAGTGCGGACGATCAAATCCTATTCGTGTGTAATTTCACTCCAGTGGTTCGAGAGAATTACCGCGTAGGCGTTCCCCTGGAGGGTGCCTGGAGAGAAGCGCTGAACAGCGACGCTCCTTTGTATGGCGGAAGCGGACAGGGAAATTTCGGCGGTCTGGCAACTATTCCGCTCCCGATGCATGCCCGGCCTTTCACGTTGAACTTGAGGCTTCCCCCTCTTGGAATCGTCGCGTTCCATCCGGAATCTCACGGCGCCAGGTAAAGCGCAAAGAAAGGAATCATGGCAAAACGGCCGGGCAGCGCAGCAGATCCTCTGTGGTACCAAAATGCCGTCATCTATGAACTGCATGTCCGCGCGTTCAAGGACAGCAATGCGGATGGAATCGGCGATTTTACGGGACTGCTGCAGAAATTGGATTATCTGCAAGATCTGGGCGTCACTTGCCTGTGGCTGCTGCCTTTTTTTCCTTCGCCGCTCAAAGACGACGGCTACGACATTTCCGATTACCTGAATGTCCATCCGATGTATGGCACCATCGAGGATTTTCAAACGTTTTTGGACGCGGCTCACTACCGCGACTTGCAGGTGATGATTGAGCTGGTGGTGAATCACACATCCGATCAGCACCCCTGGTTCCAAGCGGCGCGTCAAGCTCCCCCGAATTCTCCGGAGCGCGACTTCTACGTATGGAGCGACACTGATCAGAAGTACAAAGATGCCCGGGTTATTTTCACCGACACGGAACGATCCAACTGGACATGGGACCCAATCGCCAAGCAATATTACTGGCATCGTTTCTTTTCCCATCAGCCCGACCTGAATTTTGACAATCCCAGGGTCATCGAAGAAATCGTCAAGGTCATGCGTTATTGGCTGGACATGGGCGTGGATGCGCTGCGTGTGGACGCGATCCCGTACCTGGTCGAGCGCGACGGCACCAGTTGCGAGAATCTTCCGGAAACGCATGCGGTAGTCAAGAAGCTTCGGCAGGAAATTGACGCTGGATATTCCAATCGAATGATTTTGGCGGAAGCCAATCAATGGCCAACGGATGTGCGTCCGTATTTCGGGGATGGCGACGAATGCCACATGGCATTTCATTTTCCGCTGATGCCGCGCATCTATATGGCCTTGCGCCAGGAGGACCGGCTGCCGATTACCGACATCGTCGCGCAGACCCCGGCCATTCCTGATTCGTGCCAATGGGGGTTGTTCCTGAGGAATCACGATGAACTGACGCTGGAGATGGTAACCGATGATGAGCGGGACTATATGTATCTCGCCTATAGCGCGGACCCCAGAATGCGCATCAACCTGGGCATCCGCAGGCGTCTGGCGCCGCTGGTGGACAACAATCGCCGGCGAATCGAGCTGCTGAACAGCCTGCTGCTTTCCTTTCCCGGCACCCCTGTCCTGTACTACGGGGACGAAATCGGAATGGGCGATAACATTTATCTCGGAGACCGCAACAGCGTTCGGACTCCCATGCAGTGGAATGCCGACCGCAACGCCGGCTTTTCCACGGCGACGCCTGCCCGGCTGTACAGTCCGGTCATCATGGATCCGGTCTGGGGTTACGAAGCGATCAACGTCGAAGCCCAGCAGAGCGATACCTCTTCGCTCTTTCACTGGATGCGAAACATGATTGCCTTGCGCAAACTCTTCCGCGTATTTGGACGCGGCACAATCGAGTTTCTCAACCCGGCCAACCGTAAAGTTCTGGCGTATCTCCGGGGCTATGACGGCGAACAGGTTCTGTGCGTCGCCAATCTCTCTCGTTTTGCCCAGCCGGTGGACCTGGACCTTTCAAAATTGGAGGGCATGATTCCGGTAGAGATGCTGGGGTACGTGGAATTTCCCGCGGTTGAGCGTCAGCCGTACAGGCTTACTTTGGCGCCCTACAGTTTCCTTTGGCTGGAGCTTCAGCGGAAGACTGAACCCGCCGATGCCGGCGTGGAATTCGTCGAACACGCACCGTTCGACGTGACCCCGGGCTGGAAGAGCCTCCTCGAAGGCACGAGCCGTGCCCGGCTGGAAAACGTGGATCTTCCGGAGTATCTGCCGAAGCAGCGCTGGTTTGCGGGGAAGTCTCGAAGCATCGAGACGACGAAAATTATGGATTGGGCTGATTTGGACGCTTCACCTTCAGCGCTGGCGCTGGTTGAAGTGCAGTTCGATGGCGGATTGTCGGACACGTATCAATTGCCGCTGGCCATGACGTTTGGAGAGGCCGAAGACGAATTGCGGCGTGCTGCCCCCAACGCCAGCATTGCCGCCATCGTGTCGAAGGGAGCAGGCGGCCTGTTGCACGACGGAGTTTTTGACGACAAGGTGTGTGAGGCGATGTTCTCGCTGATCGAAAAAGCCCGCAAACTTGAAGCACACCACGGCCACGTTCAGGGTCTGCGCGGCAAGGCTTTTCGGGAAATTTTAAGAACCGCGGAAGCGCCGCTGCAGGTGCGGCGCGGTTCGGCGGAGCAAAGCAATTCGTCAATTCTCTTCGGAGACCGGTTCATCCTCAAGTTGTTCCGCCGGCTGGAAGCCGGTGTGAATCCGGATTGTGAGATCGGCCGTTACCTGACGGAGAAAACAAGCTTCAAAGGAATAGCGCCGTTTGCCGGGTTGGTCGAATACGTGCCGGCTGTGGGTACGGAACCGACCATCCTCGCGATGCTGCAAGGCCTCGTGGCCAATGAAGGCGACGGTTGGAAATGGACGGTCGAGGAGCTCGACCGCTACTACGAGGCATGTTCTGCGGGAACGTTTCCGGAAAACGCAAGCGGCGAACTTGGTGACCCGCTTGATCTTTCCGAACGACCCACTTCTCAACTCGCGCACGACCATGTGGGCATTTATCTCGAGTCTGCCGCGATGCTGGGGCGCCGCACCGCTGAGTTGCACCTGGCGCTGGCTTCACCGACAGACAATCCGGCATTCGCGCCCGAACCCATGACGCCTGACGATCTCCAGACTCAGCTTGCGGACGCTCGCCGGCATGCCGCAGGTGTCTTCGATGTGCTAAAGGAGCATGTGTCCCGTTTGCCCGATGAATTAGTTGATATTGCAGCTGCGGTCCTGAGCCGGCGCCGCCGGATTCTGGATTATTTGGCCAACGTGAAATTCGATGATCTTCGAACGCAGCGAATCCGAATTCACGGGGACTTCCACCTTGGACAAGTCCTCCGCGTAAAAACCGATTTCGTGATCCTGGATTTTGAAGGCGAACCAGCCCGATCGTTGGAGTACCGGCGCTCCAAGCAATGCCCGCTGAAGGATGTGGCAGGCATGTTGCGGTCTTTCAGTTATGCTGCGTATGGGACCCTGATTAATTACACGGCGCGGCATCCCGAGGACCTTGCGCGTCTGGAACCCTGGGCGCAGCTGTGGGAGCGGTTCGTGGCGGCGGAATTCCTGCGCGCCTATCGGGACGCCGCCCGCGGCGCCGCTTTTCTCCCGGCGAACAGCACCGACTTTAGGAAATTGCTGGATGTCTTTCTGCTGGATAAGGCGCTGTATGAAATACTCTATGAATTGAACAGCCGGCCCGGATGGGTGCGCATCCCGCTGTTGGGGATGCTGTCGCTGCAAGTTTGAATTGTTCCAGACGCGGTTACCTTAGCGGCGCATGAAGCGAAGCGAGCTGAACCCATAGAGGATTGAACGGTGGAAGTAGACTCCATCCCGCAACAAACGCAGGAAAGGGCCGCGCAAATCGATAGCGCCGATCTCGTGGTGGGCGTCCTCGCCGATCTCGGCCAGGACGGCCTCATGAATCTGTGCGAAGGGCTGCGTGCCCTGCCCGGGCCCCCGCGAATCGTGATTCTGCGGCGCGATTCCGCCAGCAACACGGCCGCGGCAAATGCTCAAAGCGCCCAACAAGAGGATACCTCGCTCTCCTTGCTGCCCTGGTCTGCCGTTGGTCCGGACCCTCTGGGGGCGCCTCTGCAGAGCATATCCATTGCGTGTCAATCGCTTTTCGCGGCGACGGGGAAACTGGGGGCTCGGGCGTGCTGCTTCGTTGCCTCCGAGATGGAGAGCGCGTCGCCACAATGGGTTTGTCAAATGTTGGGCCCTCTGCTCGAATCGGATTTTGACTTCGTTGCGCCCTATTACGCGCCCCGCATGTTTCAGGGCTTTCTGAACAGCGGCATCGTCTATCCCCTTACGCGCTGTTTATACGGAAAGAGAATTAACAATCCATTCGGGCCGGACGTGGGCGTTTCGCGAAAACTGGCTCAGAAGATACTGGGGATGAATCGGAATGCCAACGCCGGGACGAATCAGTCGCACCCTTTGGCATCGCTTGCGCCGGTGGCCGTGTGCGAAAACCTGCAAATATGCCAGGTGCACGTGGGAGCGCGCCTCTACCCGCCAACGGATTGGACGAACATGAGTTCTCTGGTAGCCCAGGTCATGGGGCCCATCTTTCTGGAAATGGAACGAAGCGCCGCGTGCTGGCAAAGAACGCGCGGCTCCGTTCCGGTGCCGGCGCGCGGCGAACGTCAGCCTCAATCACAAGAAACGGGAACCGTGGATTTGAACCGCATGGTGGAAACGTTCCGTTTGGGAGTTCGCGACCTTCAAGAGATATGGAGTTTGGTGCTTCCGCCTGCAACTTTGCTGGAACTTAGGAAATTGTCCCGCCTGGCACCGGAGCAGGTCAAGATGCCCGACGAACTGTGGGCGCGAATCGTTTATGACTTCGCGCTGGCGCATCGCCTGCGAACGATCAATCGCGATCACCTGCTGCGGTCGATGACACCCCTGTACCTGGCATGGGTCGTCTCCTATGCGCGGGAATTAGAGACGGCTGGAGCGACGAGTGTCGAGCAACGAATCGAGCGCCTGGCTCTCGCGTACGAAGCGGCCAAGCCGTACTTGATAGCTCGTTGGCGGTGGCCTGACCGATTCAATCCGTAGCGATTCAGAACGGAGGTGATGTATGTGGGACCAAGTCAAGCAAGCATTGGATCAGTCGACGACGAAATTCCTCACCGGGCTTGCACACCAGTTGCCGGGAATGGTGGCGCTCATCGTGGCGCTGCTGATTTCTTTCGTATTGGCCTGGGTTCTTGCAATTGTGGTGCGCCGGCTGCTTGCCAGCATACGCTTCGACGAACGGCTAAACCGCTGGGGTTTCGCATCCATCCAAGAGTGGTCGCCGATGAACAGCCCGACGCGTTTGGTTTCGCGAACGACCGCTTGCGTTGTCATCCTCGCGGGATTTTTGATTGGAATCGCGGCATTTGATGCCGAATCGACATCCCTTCTCGTTCGCAGCGTGTTCGCCTATGTCCCCAACATTGTGGGCGCCATGTTGGTTTTGCTGGTCGGCAGCATTATTGCCAGCTTTCTTGCAAGAAGCGTTTTGATTGGAGCCGTGAACTTGAATCTCCAGTATGCGCGTTTGTTAAGCCTGGGCGTGAAATGGCTGGTGATCGTCCTGGCGGTGGCCATGGCTCTGGAGCATCTCAAAATTGCTCCAGGCATTGTGGATCTTGCCTTCGGCATTCTCTTTGGTGGAATCGTGCTTACCTTGGTGCTGGCAGTTGCTCTTAATTCCAAGGAACTGGTCACCAAATCACTCGAGCGAGATGTCAAAGAACCTTCCGGCGAGAATATTGAGGAACCTTTCCGTCATGTATAGATGCGGCAATAAGCCAGCCGCGGAGGTCAGTCAGTTCGAGATCATCAGAGTTATCTTTGTCCACGGTTCGCGTCTGAATCGGGGTTCAGCACACGCGTCGTGAAACTTTACGGGCGAACCCGGTCGCCCTCCTGCCGGACAGGAGCGCTTTGGCATATGAAACAAAGCGGAGCTTGAAGGAAGCTACTCAGGAGCCACTGGCAGCGCGGGCTGCCTGTTGGCTAGCCATTTGTTCCTTCATTTTCTGTTGCATTTCCTTCGGTGTGGGTTGCGCAATGTGAGTAGCGACCATCCAAATGTAACCATTGGGGTCGACAATCGTTCCACAGCGGTCGCCCCAGAACATATCCATCACGGGTCCTTTGGTCGTGCCGCCGAGCTTCACGGCCTTGGCAACCGTCTTGTCCACATTCTGGGTCAGCAGATACAAACTAGTCGGCGAGGCGCCGATAGTTTTCGCGCTGCGAGAACCCATCTGCGGCATTTCCGGCCCTAACATTAATGTCGTGCCGCGCAGGGTCAGCTCGGCATGGATCGCCTTGCCGTCCGGACCATTCATGATCCCCCGTTTGGCGAAGCCGAGTGCTTTTTGATAAAAGGCGGCTGCCGCTTTCACGTCGGTCACCGTCAGAATTGCAGTTACCGAACCATATCGTTTTTTATTGAGCGGATCGATTTTTCCAGGCATAACGCTCCTTTCTTGAGGCGAGTATTCGAGATGAATTTCGGTCGAAGTTGTTCATGATGCACCGCTCGAAGAAAGCTCCGGCCGCAAGTGATGAAGAATACTTCAATAAGAAACGTCCGGTCAACTTGCAAGTCCTTGGCGCTGCACGCCTCGCCGGGCTCTTCCCTTGACCGATGCGCGCGAAGACCAGCCATCCCCGTGGTACCGTCCCGATGACCCGCAACTCTCCAGAAACTTAACTGACAACCGTCGTAACGGGAATGAGTTGCATATGGAGAGCGGCGGCAATCCGAAAGCGATTCGGTTGTTTCCGGATTGCCCGTAATCCTTCCAGAATTGGCGGCAGGCGCGGAGATCACTTCATACAAGCCGACTTCCCAGGATTTGGCGATAGGTGTTGGAGCTATTTGACGAATCGGCTGGATCCCATGTATCTAAGAAAACGAGAGTGCATGTAGGTACTGTCGGCCCACCAACCACCGAGAACCACGATACAAATCAGTATCGTGATTTCGATGGCGGAGACTCCAAGATCATTCAAAATCGAAAACCTTCTCTGGTGATCTAAAAAATAAACCCTTTCGGACAATTTGGACACGCAGGGGAGGAGAACGGCCGCGCAAGATAACATGATTACGTAGTTCGCAAGGGTGAGTTTACGAGATGCGCTCCGCCATACAAGCATTCCGTACGCTGCCACGATGGCCCCAATCACAATTTCACCACGTAAGAATGCAGCGTCTATATTCAACGGCCGGAGAGTAAAAATGCCTCCCGGCGAGGTGAAGCTGAACCAGCTAAGACCCTGTGCGAAGAACAAAACACCAATTCCGAATAGTTTTTTCCCTTGCTCAGCCTGATAGTAGTTTGTTGTCATTTCGCCGAGTCCGCGATTTCTTCCAGACAAACTGGAAGCCTACTGCAGCCATCCAGGACCGTGCAGACAATTGTGACTCCCGATTTGAAGGATCAGCCATAGTGCGAAAGTACTACTATTGTGGAAGACACAACTCGTCCCAAGTTTGAACGACGGTAAACAGCAAATCCCGCCCGACAGTGGCACCCGTCAAACCATGCATTTTACATGGGAATTTGGTGGACGTGAGCGGGTTCGAACCGCCGACCCCCTGCTTGCAAAGCAGGTGCTCTCCCAGCTGAGCTACACGCCCATGCGGTGCAACCAATATATTCTCAACAGTTTACAGCGAGTTCTTCAACTGGTCCAACTTCAAGTTTCGGTCCATTCGGTCCAACAACGGTTCTTTCGGACGGGAGTTCGAAGCCCAAGCCCACTTTCTCGGCTACTTGCTTGCGGAACTCCGCGTCGTCCTTCAGCTTGGAATAACTGTCCGTCACCGTCTTCCCCGCATGGCCATGCCAGAACGTGATGAGGTCCTCGGGGACCAAGTTCTTGCGGAGCCATGTAATGCGGAAACGACGGAATGCGTGACAGCCCGTTTTCGGCTGTTTGAGGTTGACCAAGATTAGATGCAGCGAACGCCGCAGGATGTTCGACTGGTAGAGTTGTCGGCCCGTTCGAGTGGAGAACAGGAGACCAGACTTTCTCTCGCCAACAAACTCCTTTAGCATGGCCGCAACCATGGGGTGTAAATCGATCTCACGCTTGCCATTGTCGGACTTAAGGTAATCGTGAATCTGTCCCCTCCAAGCCTTCTGACAGATTTTGATCGTGGTGCAGTCCGGGGAAATATTTCTTATGTCGATCCCCAGCGCTTCACCAAATCGCAATCCTGCAGATGCGCAGAGCGCATAGAGCATACGGTAAGACTTCTCCTTTGGTACGGCGACAATGGCGGTCACGGCACTACTGGTCAGGGTAGGCTGTTTCGGATTTTTATCTTCAGGTAGATCGATGAAGTCGTGGTTCCATTTTCGGGGAAAGAGTGCGTCCCCTTCTTCATTGACTGCCGAAGCTACAACCATCTTGACCACGTTTGTGTAGGACCTTATCGCCGACGCGCCTAGCCGACCCTTTACCATCGTTGCGCCGAGATTCCTCAACGCAAGATTGCCGATGGAGTCGAGAGGCATATCACCGATGTTCGGATTTAGCCAGTTCCTCAAACAGCGTTCCCAGTTCTCAAGCGTAGACGGAGCCACCGGCTTGCGCTTGCGATTCTTCATCTGCTCCAACCAAATCTCGGCCTGTTCACGAAACGTAACGCCGTGGTTCGAACGAACAACTTTTTCGAAATGCTCCGCGGTATCGGCTCCGCTGGCCTCGATTATTTCCTTAGCCTTGTGTTTCCGTTCGGATACTGAGAGTTTGCCGGGACCGGAAATAGGGCAGATTCTCTCTCGTATTCGCTGCCTTTTTTCTTGGCCCGCGACATCCTTCCAGAACCGAACAACGTACCAGTTACCGTCCTCCTGAATGCAACCATTCTGACCAGATCGACGCGACATGGATTTTCTCCCTGTCCGCTTTTCTGGCGTCGCGTTGACGACTGTATCAACGATGTAGCTTGACAGCAACTGTGATTCTGGTTCCATTTTGGTGCTCAAAATCTGCTGAACTAGAGCATTTTATCTTCGCGGCGTTTTCTGTTTAATGGCCACGATCCTGACTGTTCTTCTCTCCAGCTACAGATCCAGGTATCTGGGGAGATGATGAACTCTTGAGTTCCGCTTGGGCCTTTGAGACG
>CAWEYA010000006.1:0-6136 GCA_963813185.1 uncultured Acidobacteriota bacterium | reverse complement strand
GTATTTGTGGCACAGGCTTCAGCCTGTGCGGTTTAGCTCATGCAAGAATCAAAATCCACAGGCTGAAGCCTGTGCCACTAGACCGGACTCCCTACTTCCTGATCGCCGCCGCGAGCGTCACTCCAATGTCCGCGGGGCTCTGAATCGTAATGATTCCCGCGGCAGCCATGGCTTTGTATTTCTCGACGGCGGTGCCTGCGCCGCCACTGATGATCGCGCCGGCGTGGCCCATGCGGCGTCCCGGAGGCGCGGTCTGCCCGGCGATCAATCCGACGACGGGCTTTTTCACGTTGGCCTTGATGTAGGCGGCAGCCTGCTCTTCCGCGTCGCCGCCGATTTCGCCGATCATCACGATGGCATGCGTTTCCGGATCTTCGTTGAAGAGCTTGATCGCGTCGGTGTGCGTCGTGCCGATAATCGGATCGCCGCCGATGCCGATGCAGGTGGACTGGCCGATGCCAAGCTGCGTCAGTTGATGCACGGCCTCGTAGGTCAGCGTTCCGCTGCGGCTCACGACGCCGATGTTTCCCTGCTTGTGAATCCGCCCCGGCATGATTCCCATTTTGCATTTTCCCGGAGAGATAATTCCCGGGCAGTTCGGCCCGATCAGCCGCGTTTTGGAATTTTTCAGCGCAGCCGCCACACGAACCATGTCGAGCGTGGGAATGCCTTCCGTGATGCAAATAACCAGCGGCACGCTCGCGTCGATGGCCTCTAGAATCGCGTCCGCGGCAAACGGCGGCGGCACAAAAATAATGGACGCGTCCACGCCCGTTTCGCGAACCGCATCCGAAACGGTGTTGAAAACCGGCACATTCTCATGCTTCGTGCCGCCTTTGCCCGGCGTAACGCCCGCAACTACTTTGGAGCCGTACTCGATCATCTGCCCCGCATGGAAGCCGCCTTCGCGCCCGGTCAGGCCTTGCACGACGACGCGTGTTTTTTCGTTAATGAGAACACTCATCGCGCACCCCCCGCAAGTGCGACAACCTTCTGCGCGCCATCCCTCATGTCGTTCGCGATTGTCAATCCCAACCCCGAATTGCGCAAAATTTCCTGTCCTTTCTCTACGTTCGTCCCTTCCATACGAACGACGACTGGAAGTTTCAGATTTAGTTCCTTCGCCGCTGCCACAACGCCTGACGCCAGTACGTCGCATCGCAGGATTCCGCCGAAAATATTTATGAACACGCCCTTCACGCTCGGGTCTTTCACCAGAATCTTGAAAGCGTTCTTCACCTGTTCAGCCGAAGCGCCGCCACCGACATCCAGGAAATTTGCCGGGGAGCCGCCCGACAATTTGATGATGTCCATGGTGCTCATGGCCAGGCCCGCGCCATTTACCATGCAGCCGACATTGCCTTCGAGCTTGATGTAGTTCAGCTTGTAGGTGGACGCTTCGACTTCGAGAGGATCTTCCTCGTTCAGATCGCGCAATTCGACAATGTCCTTGTGCCGGTAGAGCGCGTTGTCGTCAAACGCCATCTTGGCGTCGAGCGCGACGAGTTTGCCGTCGCCGGTCACGATCAGCGGATTGATTTCAGCGAGCGACGCGTCGGTTTCGGTGAACGCCCGGTAGAGCGCCTGCAAGAACGGCCCGGCCGCAGCGGCCACATCGCCGGAAAGGCCCAGTCCATACGCCAGCTTGCGCGTGTGATAGGGCTGCAAGCCGGTTGCCGGAAGAATCGTCTCGCGCAAAATCAGCTCGGGATTCTTGTGCGCCACTTCCTCAATTTCCATGCCGCCCGCGGTGCTCGCCATGATCACTAGAGCGGCGACCGCGCGATCGACGAGAATGCTCAAGTAAAGTTCGCGCTTGATGTCCAGGCCTTCCTCGATCAGCAACCGCTGCACGATGCGCCCGCCAGGCCCGGTTTGAGGCGTCACCAGCTTCATGCCCATCATTTTCTTGGCTAGGTCGGCCGCTTCCCCCGGGGATTTCGCCAGTTTCACGCCGCCCGCCTTGCCGCGCCCACCCGCATGGATTTGCGCCTTCACTACGACAATTTTCGTCCCCAACCGCTCAGCGACGGCCCGCGCTTGCTCCGGCGTCGTGACCATTTCTCCGCGAGGGGTTGGTACGCCGAATCGCCTGAAAATTTCTTTTGCCTGATATTCGTGGATCTTCATCGTCCGTCCATCAGTGCTAGAATTTAGTTACTTTGGAAACTTTAGAGTTTATAGGGAACACTCGAAGCGGGCAAGGCGAAAGGAACCAGTTGACTTCGCAACGGATGCCAATTCGGAACAACGCTATCGTGCGTTCCCTGCCACGATTGAGCCCCCGGCCTGGGTTAAGTGCCATCCACCCATGCTGAATACGCTCATCAAAAAAGTGGAAGCGGGCTCGGACCTTTCGCGCCAGGAAGCCGAACTCGCGATGGAAGAGATTCTTTCCGGACGCTCGAACGATGAGGCCATCGTCGCGCTGCTGACCGTGCTGCGCGCGAAAGGTGAAACGGTCGGAGAGCTGGTCGGCTTTGCCCGCGCGATGCGCCGCCATGTAACGCCGGTTTTCGCGGACGGAACGCGTCTCGATGAACTGCTTGTAGACACCTGCGGCACCGGCGGCGATTCTTCGGGGACATTCAACATCTCGACGGCGGCGGCATTCGTGGCGGCCGGCGCCGGCGTGCGCGTCGCCAAGCACGGTAACCGATCCATCTCGTCGAGATGCGGTTCGGCGGATGTTCTCGAAGCGCTGGGAGTTTCGCTCGAAGTTCCCCCGGAGCGGGCCGGCGCCGCCATTCGCGAGATCGGGATCGGGTTTCTCTATGCGCCCGCGTTGCACACGGCCATGCGCCACGCCATGCCCGCACGCCGCCGCCTGGGACGCACCGCGTTCAACTTGCTCGGCCCGCTCACGAATCCGGCCGGCGCACGCGCGCAAATTGCCGGAGTATTTTCGGACAAGGTGGTGGAAAAAGTGGCGCTGGTGCTCAGCGAACTGGACGTCGAGCGCGCGTTCGTCGTGCACGGCGCGGGCGGGCTGGACGAAATTTCGCTGTCCGGCGAGACCTCGGTTGGCGACGTGCGCCGCGACGTGGTGCGCATCTATCAAGTCACGCCCGAAGATTTCGGCCTGGAGCGCGCGCCCCTTGACGCGATTTCTGGAGGAGACGCCGCGCACAACGCGAGCCTCATTCGGGCGATTCTTTCCGGCGAGGCCGGTCCGCGGCGGGATATTGTTGTCGCCAACGCCGCGGCCGCGATTGTCGCCTCCGGCCGCGCCGCCGATTTTCTGGAAGGCGCACAGCTTGCCGCCGGGTCCATCGATTCCGGCGAAGCCCGCAAGAAACTCGACGCGCTCGTTGAGTTCGCGCACAAGTAGCAAGAAGTAGAACTGGCTTCAGCCTGTGGGTTTTAGCTCTTGCACCCACCAAACCCCACAGGCTGAAGCCTGTGCCACAAAATCTAAAGCGACAGAAAATTCTTCAGGAGCTGCATTCCCACATCGGTGAGCACGGACTCAGGATGGAACTGCACGCCTTCGACCTGCATTTTCCGGTGGCGCAGGCCCATGATGATGCCGTCGGTTTTCGCGGAGATTTCCAGATCGGCGGGAAACGATTTTTCCTCGACGATCAGCGAGTGATAGCGAGTGGCGACAAAATCCTGCGGTAAATTCTGGAAGACCGTCTTATTGTCGTGATGGATGCGGCTGGTTTTGCCGTGCATGATTTCCGGCGCGCGGATGACTTTCCCTCCGAATGCGTAGCCGATGGCCTGATGGCCGAGGCACACGCCGAGGATGGGAATCTGCCCGGCGAAGCGCCGGATCACGTCCACGCAAATGCCCGAATCTTCCGGCGTGCCCGGTCCCGGAGAAATCACAATGCGCTCCGGCTTTTTCGCGGCGATTTCGTCCAGAGTAATCTGGTCGTTGCGATGCACCTCTAGTTTCCCGCCCAACTGGCCAAGGAACTGCGCGAGGTTATACGTGAACGAGTCGTAGTTGTCGAGGAGCAGAATCATCGCTGGTTTTTCGCGCCCGATTTGCCGCGAAAGCTGTTGCAGCCCGCGTCTTCAGACACGGGGATTTTCTCCCCGAATGGCCGAAAACACTCGTCCGCCGCGGCGGACGAGCTGCGGTGCAAAGAAAAAATCAACGGGCCGCTCGTATCGTGTCCGGGTCTGGTTCTTGTTCATCCTGCGCGCACTTTCGGCGAGTGTCGGAAACGAAGTCGTCGAGCTTACCCTGATCGCGCATCTGAATGATCTTATCCACGTAAGGCCAGCGCGCGTCGGGATCCCCTTTGAGAATCGCCTGATACGCTTTCAACGAGCCGAGCAAACCCGCCGTGGCCACGGCCTGTTCGTCCTTGGCTTTGTCCGGGTGCTCGATCATGAACGCGGCGCTCGAGATGATCATCTGCCTGACGATTTCCTTGGAATGTCCGCGCGGAGGATCCGGCATCTTGCCGAAATAGTCGAAGCACACATTCACGGTGATGTCCGGAATACCCACGATCCATTGGATGACCCAATCGCGATTGTCCTTGGCATCCTTGGCAAGCGGATCCTCTTCGAGTTCATGCGCAACTTTGACGGCACGGGTCCGCTCTTCGGCCGTCGACGGCCCGCGCGACTGCGGCTGCTGCGCGCGCGCATTCCAGACAACGAAAAACCCCAGCAAAAGTGTTGCAATGGTGATGGCCCGAATCGAGTGCGCCTTCATGATTTGCTCCCGCGGACGATGGCCGTGCCGTTGACCCGTTTCCCCTGAAAGATAATAGTACACGAATTTGGTAGGACGGGCTTCAGCCTGTCGGTTTTCGTAAGCGCGAGCAAGATCAAAACCGATAGGCTGAAGCCCGTCCTACCAAAGGCCGTGTACAATGGGTCCTTCAGGAGATATTTCCGAAAGGGCCCATGGCAAAGTTTGAAAAACACATTTTCATCTGCACCAATCAGCGACCGGACGACAACCCGCGCGGCTGCTGCAACCCTTCAGGCGAGGCCGAACTTCACCGCGTATTCAAGGAAAAGTTGCGCGAGCGCGGCATTCCCAACAGCAAGGTTCGCGCGAATAAGTCCGGGTGCCTGGATCAGTGCGAGGCCGGCCCAACAGTCGTGGTGTATCCCGACGCCGTCTGGTACGGCGGCGTGACTCCCGCGGATGTCGACGAAATCATCGACTCGCACATCATCGGCGGCCGCCCCGTCGAGCGCCTGATCATTCCGGATTCCGTGTTGAATAACACGCAGAAAAAAGACTAGAAGCTGTTTCAAAACCGGGTACAGGGCTGTGATTTTACAGTAGTTGGTTCTCCCGAAATAAGCGATAAGCAATGGCAGCAGCGCCGAGGGAGGACCGATGGCGCGATACGGTCGACTGCTGACCGACGCCCAGTGGGAAATGATCCGGCCCTTGCTCCCGAAACGGCCCAAGCGTCCGAAGGGTGGACGGCCCCCGAAGGACGACCGCAACGTGCTGGAAGGCATTTTGTGGATCTTGCGTAGCGGGGCTCGCTGGTGTGATTTGCCCGAAGAGTTCCCCTCACCAGCGACGTGCTGGCGGCGCTTGCGGGACTGGGAGGAGCAAGAAGTTTGGCTGGAAATCTGGCGCGCGTTTCTCAGCGAGTTGAACGAACGACAGCAACTAAAATGGAGTGAATCGTTCCTGGACGGCAGTTTCGCTCCAGCCAAAAAGGGGGCGACGCAGTCGGAAAAACCAAGCGGGGCAAGGGGACGAAGTGGATGGTGGTGGTCGACGGCGCGGGTGTTCCTTTGGGAGACCACCTTCACTCTGCATCCCCGGCGGAAGTCAAGCTCGCGGAGACGACCCTCGCCGCGATCCGCGTAAGACGTCGGCATCGCCCGGGAAGACCGCGACAAAAACCCGAGCGCGTGATCATGGACCGTGGCTACGATAGCGATGGGCTGCGTAAACAACTGCGTCGCCGCGGGATCGAACCGATCGTTCCACACCGCAAAGGTCGGCGCAAACCGCCTACGCAAGATGGCCGAGCGCTGCGGCGCTACCGGCGGCGCTGGATCGTCGAGCGCACCTTCTCCTGGCTCGGCAACTACCGGCGACTGACAGTGCGCTATGATCGGTCGTTGACGATCTATCGTGGATTTTTTCACATCGCCTGCTTCATGATCGTCTTACGGAGGGTTTTGAAATAGCTTC
>CAWEYA010000005.1:0-13334 GCA_963813185.1 uncultured Acidobacteriota bacterium | reverse complement strand
GTAAGTAACGAACGCTCTGAGTAGCACAGACTTCAGTGGAGTGAACCCCTATATTGAGACAAACGGAACTGGCACACTTAGCAGGGAAAGGGGCTGCGAGTGGCCAAGAAACGGTTGCGGAAGTATACGAAGAAGTTCCGACGAATGGCAGTGGAGAGACTAAAGACCTGCGACAACATCGTGGCGTTGTCGCAGGAACTGGGCGTGCATCGGCGACTGCTGTACCACTGGCGAGAGCAGGGGGAGGCATTGGATGGGGGCGAAGATGCGCCAGCCCGCTCCGGTGAGTCCGAACTCCACGAGGAAGTCAGCGCGCTGAAGCAAGCGCTGGCGGAAAAGACGCTGGAGGTGAATTTTTTCAAAGGTGCCTTGCAAAAAGTCGAGGCTCGACGCCGGAACAGCGAACTCACTGGCGCGAAGGGGTCTACGACGAAATCCAAGAGTTGATGCCCTTGCAAGGCAGCCTAAGCATCGAGCGGATGTGTCAGTTGGCGGGGGTGAGCCGCGCGGGTTTTTATCGTTCTCTGCAGGAGCGGGCGCCGGTGGAGGAAGAGATGCAGGCACGGTTGGCGATTCAGGAAATCGCCGTGGAGCATCGGAGGCGCTACGGGTATCGGCGGATCACGGCGGAGTTGCGTCGTCGCGGGATGGCGGTGAATCACAAGCGTGTGTTACGGATCCTGGGGGAAGATAATCTGCTGGCGGTGCGGCGGCGGGAGTTCGTGGCCACCACGGATAGCGATCACCGGTTTCCGGTGCATCTGAATCTGGCCAGGCGCATGGAGCTGACGGGGATCAATCAGTTGTGGGTTTCCGACATCACCTACCTTCGGTTGCAGAACGAGTTCGTCTATCTGGCGGTGGTGCTGGATGCGTTTTCGCGCCAGGTGGTGGGATGGGCGCTGCAGCGCACGCTGGCCGCTCGATTGCCGATCGCGGCGCTGGAACAGGCCATCGCCGAGCGACAACCGCCGCCGGGACTGGTGCATCACTCGGATCGTGGCGTGCAGTACGCGTGCGGAGACTACGCCCAAGTCTTGCAGCGGCATGGGATCATCGCGAGCATGAGCCGTCCGGGGAATCCGTATGACAACGCCAGTTGCGAAAGTTTTATGAAGACGCTGAAGCGGGAAGAGATTTACGCGAACCAGTACCGGGATATGGAACATTTGCTTGCGAACATCGAGGAGTTCATCGAACAGTACTACAATCGGCGCCGTTTACATTCGGCGCTGGGCTACCGTTCGCCGGAGGAGTTCGAGCGCGATGCCAGCGCCACGGGGCCTGGCGCGGGAGCGACCCTGAGTTTTTTCAGGCATGGGGAGATCTATCCGTCCGATGAGCGAAACAACAGAAACGGGGAGCGGCCGAACAGCCGCCCCCCGGCTCATCGTCGGGATGAGTCTCCAGCCGGCTATTCCTCGGCGAGTTGCTCTCCAGCAGAGCTCGCCTCCGCTTCACCAGCCGGGCGTCATCCTGAAGAAGAAGGCGCAGGTTGAGAAGGAAAATCCATCGAATGGCAAGTGTGCTAGTTCCAGTTTGTCTCAGCTGAGGGGTTCACCCCATCAGTCTGGGGGGTTCCATTTGATCTTGGCAGAAGCTCATCCCGAGTGCCGCATCGCTATTCAGTTCTCGCTTGCGCACGTGGCTCGGCCCGGGAGAATTTGACGAAACCCCACAGACTTAAGTCTGTGCTACTCAAGGCGCGCGCGCGGTTGGCTACCTAATTGGGCGGGAAGCGCTGGACCACGGCCAATCCTCGGGGCGCGCAACAAGCCTGGCCGCGACCGGGTTGTTCTCAATGTACGTGCGAATTTTCTGCCACTCTGCCAGATTCCGCACCCAGTGATCGAACGATTCATCCTGCCAGAAATGGCTTCTTGTGAAGCCCAGGAGAAGATTCGCCTGGCGCGAAGTCGCGCCCTTGAACAGGCGCGCAATTTTCGCCAGGGGCGCGTAGGGCGTCAGCAAAACGTGAACGTGGTTGGCCATGACGGCGTAAGCGTGCACGCCGGCAAGATGATTTTCCTGTGCGCGGCGCAACGCCGATAGAATGCAAGCAGCGACACGCGGATCGCGAAGCCAGAGCGGGCCGGCATCGCCGCGATCGAGCTCGCGGTCGAGCGCCAGGAAGCGCTTCCCGGGGTCGTCTTTTGCGAAGATCTCACGAAGATGCGCCGGAAGGGAACCCTTGAGGCGCCAGGTCATGAAAATGTCTTGCTCCGGAGGATGCCAGTGGGGCAGATTCCTCCTGTAGAATGTCATCATTCGTGACACGATAGCACAGTCATGAGCGCGAGAAAAGTAGAACAAACTTGAGTAGCACAGACTTCGTCTGTGGCTTTCCAATTAATCTTGCCACGCGTGCGGCGCTCGAGCACAGCGTGGCTTTTTGGTTATCGCAACCGCAAGTGGCGCGGCCCGGGCGAATTGGACGGAACCCCACAGACTGAAGTCTGTGCTACTTAAAACCATGTGGCGAACAACACTGGCTTGGCTCGCGCGGCATGCGCGCGGGCGTTACGTGCTGCTTCTCGAGGAAGAAACGGCGCGGCTGCGCGCGGAGAATCGCGCGCTGGTGAATTCGCTGCTCGGGACGGCGGGTTTTCCGCCGATTTCGCCCGAGGACGACGCGCGGCGCGGCGCGGTGGGCCTCGCTCCCGTGCGCCGCCGCACCTGGACGCAGATCGCTCGCGAAAGGGAATTCGCGGCCGGGAAAAACGCATCTGAAAAGTGAGAAATTACGCCTTCTTAATCAAGCGCACGATCCACAGCAGGATGCAGGCGCCGACGAAGGCCACGATGATGGAGCCGATTAGTCCGCCGGCAAAAATTCCGAGCAGGCCGAAGACCCATCCACCAATTATGGCGCCGATGATGCCGATGACGATGTCCATGATCACGCCGAACCCGCCGCCCTTCATTACTTTTCCGGCCAGAAAACCGGCGATTAAACCGACGATAGCCCACCAGAGCAATCCACTTAGCATGGTGCCTCCTGTTTTGCTTTGAGAATGAGCGGCTGTAGTTGCAGCGCGCGGGGTCCGAACACTGCACCTCTTCTATCGTAGTCGTCGTGGAACGTCAACAGTCGGTAGCACAGACTTCACTCTGTGGGGTTCCGCAAATGCTCCCAGGCCGAAACGAGAGTGCTAACGACGTTTGCATGGAGAAGAATTGACTCGGGAGACGGATTGCCGCGCAGGGATGAAATGCCGGGCCGAGATGAATTGTTGCGCGATTGCCAAGATCTGATGGAACCCCACAGACTGAAGTCTGTGCTACTAAAAACATGACTACTCAGCTCACTGATGCGAATGAGATGGCCATCTTGAACGGCGAGAACGAAGCGCCGAACGACGGCAGCATTGCGCCGCTGGACGGTTCCTCCGCCGCCAGCGGATTTACCGCAAGCGGCGCGCAGTCCGCGCAGGGCGTAACTGCCGCGCGCGGCTTGCCGCTCGGCATTGACGGCAAGCAGCCGGCGGCGAATTCGCAGGAAGCGCTGGCCAAGCAGGCGCTCGGGCCGAACAACGAGCGGCTCGAGGAACTGCGGCCGGATCTAGTGAATGCGCTGCGCGAGCTGGTGCTGCAGTATCGCGAAGAAGGCATCGTCGCGCGGCGGCACGAAATTCGCCGCATCCGCCAGGCGCGCCTGTTCTGGCAGGGCTTGCAATACGCGTGGTGGAATCCGCAGGACATGACCTGGCACCTGCCCTACGAATCGAAAATTTACGATGACAGCGCCGCGGCGGAAATGCCGCGCTACCAGTTTGTCACCAATCTCTATCAGGCCTTCGGCCTCTCCTTTATTTCCATACTCAGCCAGGACGTGCCGGCTACGCGCTTCTATCCGCAGTCGGCGCAGGCCATAGGAGACATCACCGCGGCGCGCGCCGCTTCCGAGGTGTGCGATCTCGTCGAGCAAAACAATCGCGTGCAGCATTTGCTCACCGGCGTGGCGTTCTATTTGTGGACGGACGGAAAAATCGGCGGCTACGTGCGTTATGTCGCCGACGCACAGCGTTTCGGTTCGCACGACGAGCCGGTGATCGAGGAACATTACGTCCCGCTAGGCGATGACGCCTATGTGTGCCCCGAGTGCGGCACGGAGCAAACAGTAGGCACGGAAGCAGGAAGCGCGGAAGCAGGAGGCAAGGAGGCAGGGAATTCTGCTGTAGCCCGCGTCTTCAGAGGCGGGGAATTTCCCGCTGATGCTCGAGAAACCCCCGGGTCTGATTACCCGGGCTGCAGCAATTCGGCGCAGCCGCCCTCCGGTTTGCACGAATCACAAATCACGGATCAAAATTCACCAGTCACTAGTCACCAGTCACCGGTCACCTCGTCCCTGCTTCCACCAGTGATCTGCAAGAACTGCGGGGCCTCGCTCGGGCCGGAACATTTCAAACCCGCGCCGCGCGTGGCGGTGCCGCTGATTACCGGGGTGCGGCGCGTCGCCAACGGGCAGGAAGTAATTTCCGTGGTTGGCGGGCTGGAATTGAACACGCCCGTGTGGGCGAACGAGATGCACGAGTATCCGTACCTGCAATGGTCAATGGAAGTGCATCGAGCGAAACTCAAGGCCAGCTACCCGCACGCGGCAGATAAAATTCAGATGGGCGGGCCGCAATCGGCCGACGAAGTGTACGCGCGGGCGACGCGCGTGGCCATTGCGCAGGGATTGCCGACGACGCATCCTGGCGACGCGCTGTTTAATTTAATTACGTTTTCGCGGACCTGGATACGGCCGTGGTCGTTCTACGCGATCGAGGACAAGAGCGTGCGTGACGCGCTGCTGGCGCTGTTTCCCGACGGCTGCTATGTGGCTTACGCGGGCGACACGTACTGCGAATCGCGCAACGAATCCATGGATGACCGCTGGCGCGTGATGCACGCGCTTCCCGGTGACGGGCAGAACCGGCCGAGCGTGGGCGATTCGCTGGTGCAGATTCAGGAGCGCTATAACACGCTTTCCAATATTCAGGCGGAAACGTACGAGTACGGCATCCCGCCGATTTACGCCGATCCGCAGGTGCTCGATTTCGACGCACTCGCGAATCAAACGGCCGAGCCTGCGGCGCATTATCCAGCGCGCGCCCGGCCCGGTCAGCCTCTGGCGGCGGGATTTTTTCAACCTGCCCCGGCGCAAGTGCCGCCCGACCTCGTGCGCCATCAGCAGGAATTGATGGGGCCTGTCGCGCAATTTCTTACCGGACTTTTTCCCGCCGTGTTTGGCGGCGAAATGGAATCGGTGAAAACCGCGTCGGGCTACGCCATGGCGCGCGACCAGGCGCTTGGGCGCCTGGGATTGGTGTGGCGGCGCCTGAAAACTTTTTACGCGGACGTGATGCTCTTGTCTGTAGACTGCTTCCGCAAAAATCGTCCGGAGGACGCGGAGATTCCCATTCTCGGCCCGGGCGGTGAATTCGAGTCGCGCTGGATTCGCCTGGCCGATTTGAAGGGTAACATCCAGGCGCATCCCGAAAGCGACGAAACTTTTCCGCGCTTGAAATCGCAACAGCGTGCCGTGGTGCAGCAACTAATGGCCTCGTCCGACCCGATGATCCAGCAGGCCCTCGCCGATCCGTCCAACATCGGCTTCGTGAAAGGCGTGCTCGGATTGTCGGACCTGGTCGTTCCGGGCGAAGATTCGCGCAACAAGCAGCTGCGGGAGATCGATTTGTTGATGGCCAGTGCTCCAGTAGCAAAGACTTCAGTCTGTGGAAGTCCGAATGATGAAAGCGCCCCTTTAAATTTGTCGGGGAACGGCCCGAGTCTATCGGGAGCGGCTCGGGAGCATGTGACGGAAGGCCACAGACTGAAGTCTGTGCTACTTGAATCCTCCGTCCCTGTGGATTTACTCTTCGATAATCATGTGGTGGAACTCGAGGAGTGCCGCCGCTGGGCCAATTCGGATGCCGGCCAAATCGCGCGCATCGAAAATCCCGCGGGCTTCGCCAACGTGCGCGCGCACGCGGAAGCGCATTTGCGGGCGATCGGGCTGGCGTATGCCGAGCAAGGCAATCCCCGGCAGGCTTCCTCGACCGAAAGTCCTCAGAATACTGAACCTGAATTCCGAAGTTGAAGTTGGTTTCATGGAAGATTGCGTCCCGATTTTGGGTTCAGGTAGCAGTTTGCGGATTGAACTTCGGCGAAGTTGGGACGCCGTAAGTTAACACGTTTTCCAGCAGTGGGATGCGTTGCTGCAGGCCGCCCCAGGAAGTGGACAGGTGCAGGACCAAGCGGCGGCCGGCGCGGCCGAGCAGAGCGCCGCAGAGGAAAACCTGGGCGCGCAGCGTGGCGGGCTGGCGATAACTGGTGAAGCGGCAGGCGCGCTGAAATTCTCCGAGCAGATTGAACAACAACAGAATGCTGCGAAAGGCGGCTTCGGTGGCGAAGAACTGGCGCAGGCAAAAATCATCGGCGGCCAGATCGTGTTTCAGTTCGGCGATGCGATTTTCCATGTCCGCCCGGCGGTTGTAGTCGCGCCAGATTTCTTCCGGTGGCAGAGCGAAGTTGGTGACGAAGACGCGGAAGCTATAGCCGGGAACCTCCAGGAGTCTTCTTCCCGGCGAGGCTCGCTCGGCGCGCAGTTGTTCGCGGATGACCACGAAGCGGCGCGGGCAGTCCCAGCCCAACAGCTGCAAAGAAAATTCGCCCACCGCGTAGTGCTCATCCAAACAGCGCCACTGGGTGACGCGTGCCGCTTCCCGCTTCAGCCATCGCGTCAGCCTGGCCACGACGATGTAGGACAACCCGCGTTGCTCCAAAAACCCCAGCAATTGCTGGTCAAAGAAGCCCGCATCGGCACGTACCACGCGAATAGCATGTTTTTCCGGCAACAGCGCCAGCGCCTCCTTAAGAAATTCCACCGCGCCGCGGGCCGAACCGCAGTTGCCGCTGCGCAGCCAACCGTGCAACAGAAAATGAGCTTCGGCCAACACCGCCACCAGCGGATGATGCGAGGGCCGTCCATGCTTGCGCGGGTTGGGCCCGCGCAACGCCCCCTGCTGCCGACCGTAGCGCTCGAACACGGTCGAGTCCAGATCCAAACTATATCCGGACGAACATTCCGGCAGCCGCTGCAGTTGCCAGTTCCACAAGCCGGAGAAAAAACGTTGGCACTGTCCTTGGCCAAAACGCTTGAACAGGTTGCGAATGGTGTCGTCCACCGGAAAGCGAGTAATCCCTAGCAGTTCGTGCAAGGCCACGTCGGCACGCAGCAAACTGGTGTGTGCGAACCGCCGCGCCCCGGCCACCACGGAAAGCAGAAATGCCGTGAAGGTCTGCACCGGATCGATCGCGTTGGGGGAAGTGAGACGAAACGGCAGATGTTGCTTCACCGCTTCGCAATACCCTACCTGCCGAAGAAACTCAAAAAACACCACCAACCCGCCGAACGGCGTCACCGCACGCGGGGTCTCGCGTAATTCCACTTTCTTCCCGGACCAAAGAGAGGTACTTTTCCAGTGCACTGTTTTGTCCTCCTCGAAGTTTCTTTCATCCAACTGAAACTTAACCGAGTTAGGACAAAACAGTGCTATTTAATTTCGGAATTCAGGCTGAAATTAATTCTAGAATCCCGGGCGCCCGGTAGAGTTTGGGATGATGTTTTCCTTCGACGGGCTGCAGGATTCCGGCGGCGACGAGTTTTTGTACATTGTGCTCTGCACCGGGGTAAGACATGCGAAGCGTTTTTTGGGCCAGAGGTACAGTCATGGCGGGCAAGTCAAACAGATGATCGATCAGCTTGATCGTTTTCGCTGAGGAACGCCCCGCAATCATTTTTGCGTGGTATTCATTGCGCAAATCGAGAAGCTTTCGGGAACGCTCAACCGCGTCGTTCGCCTGTTCGGCAACTCCTTGGAGGAAGAACGTGACCCAATCATTCCATGCGCCGTGTCGACTGACTTGCAAGAGATGATCGAAATACTCGTCGCGGTGCTTGTCGAAATATGCGCTCAGATATAAGAGCGGTTTGGGGAGCAATTTCCAGGAACACAGCAACAACGAAATAAGTAGCCGCCCGATGCGACCGTTGCCATCACGGAACGGGTGGATGGCTTCAAACTGGTAGTGAATTAAGGCGAGCCGTACCAGAGCAGGCGTCTGTGATTCCTCATGTATGAATTTTTCAAAAAGGTCCAAACATATATGCATCTCCGCCACAGGCGGGGGAATGTACCGTGCGTTCTGAAAACCGCCTGGTTTACCCACATAGTTGGGAACATCGCGAAATTCACCGAGCCTAATTTCCTGTCCGCGAACTCCGCGCAGCAAACGCTCATGAAGCTCTCGCATCAATCGCAAAGAGACGGGCAACTTTTCCAACTGCGCAAGACCATAGTTCAGAGCGTCCACGTAATTGTAGACTTCAAGGACATTCCGCGGGAGCGTTTCTGGCTTCGCGATATCCGCAATAAGCAAATCCTGCGCGTCAGCGACAGTTCCCTCAATTCGGCTCGAAAGCAAAGCCTCCCTCTGCTGAAACACCCGAATCAGCATGTGAGGGTTAGGCAATATTTGCGCACTGCCATGGAGATATCCCAGAGCTCGATTGGCTTCCTCTATTAGCCCTAGGATCCTGCCCTCATATAGAATCACCGGTGGAAGCGGATTCGGCACAAAAGCAGGATACCCTCCGGGCAATTCAATGACTTTGCCAGGGGAATTCGCCGTGAAGTCGTTTGCTTGCAACACGTTGAATCGATATTAAAGCACCCTTTAACTTAGAGGGTCAAGTTAATGTTTTAAGGCTAAAACTTTAACTTGCTGGGTTGAATTAAGAATAAGTTGAATTAGGAACCCCGTCTGATTTCTTTTGCTTGGGGAGAGCTCAGTCAGGCCTTTCGATTCACGAAGATGGAGACCGCGATGAATAGTGCAACGCAAGTGGATCTGGATTGGGCTGTGACGGATGCGGGGCAAGGCGGGGCGGGCGCTCCTGCGGCGAGCGCGCCGAATAGTGGCGCGACGGGCGGTGCGTACCTGACGGACGAAGAAATTTTGGGGATTGACCCGCCTTCGCCCGACGGCGGCTTCGGCGCGCAGGCCCGCCCAGCAGAGCAACTCGGCGATGCGGGGCAGCAGAGAGATTCCTCGGGCAAAAACGGCCCTCGGAATGACAGCGTTCAAGGAACCACGGCAAGCGCTCAGATGCCGGAGTGGATGGCGACGCTGGCGGCGGATCCGAAGCATGGCGGCGAGGCGCAGCAGCTTTGGCGCGAGCATCAGGAATTTCGCGCGGCGTTTGCTTCTCCGGAGGAGGCGCGGGCGATCAAGGAATTGTTGCCTGGAGGTGTGCGCGACGTTTTGACGCTGCGCGAGGCGACGCAGTCCGTGGACAGGATCGACGCGGCGATTTTTTCCGGCGATGCGCGGGCGCAGTCGGAAGTTGTGGCGGAGCTGGCGCGCGCAAATCCGGCGGCGTTTCGGTCGATGTTTGCCGAGGCGGCGAAAGTTCTAGCTGGGATGGGGACACGAGGCAGTGAGGCAGGAGGCAGGGAAACAGGAGGCAAGGAGTCAGGGAATCCCGCTGTAGCCCGCCTCTTCAGGGGCGGGGAAGTTGGCGCGAACGTTGAAGTAATCCCCGGGTCTAAAGACCCGGGCTACAGCAGTTCGCCCCAGCCAGCGTTGGACGAATCACGAATCACAAATCGCCAGTCACTAGCCGCGAATCACGAATCACAAATCACGAATCACCAGTCACCCTTCGCAGGAGCTCTGGACGAGCCAGTCACTAGTCACCCTTCGCAGGAGCTCAGGGCGAACCAGTCACCGCATTTCGATCCTGTGGCCTACGCGGCCTTTGAGCGGGCTACCAACGACGCTGTCGCGCGCGACGTGCGCGGGTCGATCGGCGACACTCTGGCGCGCGTGATGCCCGAAGGAGTGGCGGAGGGCGCCGCGCGGCGCATCGGCGAAGATATTTTCAACGAAGTGCATCGCGCGCTGGCGGCGGACCGCACGCTCTCCGAGCAGGTCGCCGGCGTGCTGCGCGACCGGCGATTTGGCGGCGCGGAACGGCAGCGCGTCGCGGCGCTCCTCGCGGGACGCGCCAAGCAGCTGGTGCCCAGCGTGGCACGGCGCGTCATCGGCGAATGGACGAGCACGGTGTTGAACACGGCGCGATCCAAAGCCGCGCGGCAAGCGGTCGCGGCGTCGCGCGTCGATATCGCCGCACCCGGCGGCTCGCTCGACTCTATGCCCCTGCGTCAAATGTCGCCGCGCGAAGTGAACTACGCGTCGATGAGCGACGAAGAAATTCTGGGAATGCGATGATGAGTGGCCAGTGACGAGTGGCTAGTG
Source organism: uncultured Acidobacteriota bacterium (assembly GCA_963813185.1). Taxonomy (GTDB): domain Bacteria; phylum Acidobacteriota; class Terriglobia; order Acidiferrales; family UBA7541; genus Palsa-360. The sequence continues at coordinate 3,026 of CAWEYA010000005.1, read as the reverse complement.
GCTAGCTAAGAACCAAACTCAATTACGCCGAGGTTTTCCGGGACCGCAGGGCAGTGATTCACGGTTCTCAAATCGCTAGCCACTCGCCACTAGCCACTAGCCACTTCTTTCCGACCGACTCAAGCCATCCTGATTTCATACCTACTACCTGCATTCATACCCATATAACAACAAGGAGCCATCATGGCACAACAAAACAACGCACAAACCGTCGCGTTGCAACTGGAGAAGGTGCGCGACAAAGTGCCCCTGCTCTACGAGCGCGACGATGTTCTGCTCAGCATGATCCAGCAACGCGGTGACGTCGAAAAAGTCAGCTCGCGCAACATGCGCTTGCCCTTGCAACTCATCCCCGGCGGCAAGGCCGGCAGCTACAGCGCCGACGGCGGCGACCTGGGACTCGGCTCGGGCAGCACCTACGACGTGGCGCAAGTCTCGCCGATTTTCTTCCGTTTCGCGGTGCAAATCACCAAGCTCGTCGAATACGCCTCGAACGCGCGCGAGAAGGCCATCGAAAATGCCGTGAAACGCGAAATCGCCAGCGGCATGAAGCAATTCCGCGCCTTCCTTGACAAAGTGATCCAGACCGCCGGCAACGGCGTGCTGGGCACGATCAGCGCGATCGCCAGCAACACGTTCACCATGGCCGTGCCCACGGGCGCGGCGCTGGTCTACGTGGGGCAGACGATTCAGATTTACGATCCGACGCTCACGACCAACCGCAACGTCGCGGCCGGCGTGGTCACCAGCGTGACCGCGGCCGATCCGATATCCTCGACGCAAACCATCACCGTGGACAATGTGCCTACGGGTACGTCCGTCAACGACGTGATCGTACACGACGGCCTGACCGGCTCTTCGCCCGTGTCGCTCTTCGGCATCAAGTATCATCAGAACAACGCCACCACCGGCACCTGGCTCAACCTCAACCGCGCAACATATCCGCAGCAATTGCAAACGCCGCGCGTCAATGCGGGCAACGCCGCGCTGGTTCCCGGCCACGCGCGCCTGGCGATCAACAAAGTCCGCAAAGCGCTGGGCATCAACCATCTCGGCAAACTGATCGCCTACACCAGCGTCGAGCAGGAACACGCCTGGGAAAATCTGGGCATCACGGTTTCCCAAATAGTAAAAGAAGGGCCGGGAGGCCGCGCCAGCGACCTGGACATGCTCTTCTCCGGAAAGAAAACGATGTCCGGCATTCCGATCAAAAGTTCGGTGAACGCCGATCAGACGCGCGTGGATTTTCTCGACCTGTCGCACTGGGGCCGCGCGGTGATGAAGGACATTGATTTCTTCGAGGTGGGCGGGCAAACCGTGTTCCCGATTTATGGCGCCAGCGGCGGCATCTCCGCGTCCTTCATCTTCTATTTCGACACCGGATTCCAGGTGTGGAACGACTCCCCGCGCAGCGGCAGCTTCATCGATTCGCTGGCGCGGCCGAATGGGTACTAGGAAGAAAAACGTGAATGGTGGCTGGTGATTGGTGACTGGTGAAAACCAAGTCGCCGGTCACCAGCCACGCTTGTTTCCGGACGCGGCGTACGAGTAGCACAGACTTCAGTCTGTGGGTTTCCATTTGATCTTGGCTGGGGCGCCCCGTCCAAGCTGCGCGCCGCTTTTCGGTTCACGCAGGTATACGTGGCGCACGCTGGGCGAAATTGACAAAACCCCACAGACTGAAGTCTGTGCTACCAAAAAACAGGAGAAGAACATGTCTGTCACACTTACGCTTACCGATATCGATCCGGGCGCGACCCAAATTTATGCCTTTGGCGCGGTGCATCTTTCGGGGAATTACCCTACGGGCGGCGACACCGTCGACTGGACGCAGCTCCTCGGGCAAATTGCGCTGCGCGGCGAAACCGTCGAATCCAGCATGGCCGATCCCGCGTACGGGCCGGTCCAGGCGAGCTTCACCGTGCAGGGTGGCACACCCAATCAATATCAAATGCAGCAGGGCGCCGCGGCCAATAATTGGAAGATGCGCGGCTTCACCACCGGATCCAGCGGCGCGGAATTCACCGGCGGCTCGGCCTACCCGTCGTCGGCCACGAGCGACATCATCACGTTCTCCGCGCAATTCCGCAAATTGACGTGATTCTCTCAACCGCGTGGGATCAGGCACAAGCTGCCTAATTCAATCGGTTAACCTATGGACCCATCAATGTCGCCCGGCACTTCTCCAGGCTGCGTTTTGGGTGTATTCTATGAAGCAGAGAACAGAGATACCCATAATGAGCGAAGAAACCCGTCGCGCAATTCGTGACCTAGCCAGAAGCGTCGAGAAAAATTCGCCGCGGATCAGGAAAGCTCTCGCCAAGAAGGGAAAGAAACCTGATCCCGTGCTGGTGTTTGTCGCTGCGCAGTACTTTGACTGCTTGAACCGCCTTGCCAAAGAATAGAGTGCGCCTCTGCATGCTCGGCGCCCGCTATGTGGAGTATATCCACGACGAGCTGATCGCCCAGGTTTGGGCCAAGGCAGGAGCGATGTCCGCAAAGGGGTGCCGCGACATTAGCCTTCTTGAGTCCGCTGCTTCCCAGCCATTCCAAACTGTCTTTGGTGAAGACGCTTATCCGACGATTCTCGAAAAGGCCGTCGCCCTTTTCCATTCCCTCGTTTCAAATCATCCTTTCTATGACGGAACCAAGAGAACAGCATTCTCCGCCCTGTATATATTTCCGTTGGCCAACGGCTATTATTTTGCTCTCCCGAATGCAGACGCATATGAAGTGGCCAAGGCTGCGGCCTCCTACAGGGAACGTGGCTTGACGCATGACCAGGTGTTTGCCGAAGTGCGAGAAAAAATTCGAGATTTTGTCCTGCCGTTTTCATCGCTGCGTCTTGGAGCCAAGACTGACACTTCTTTTCAGCGCACATACGAGATTGCCAAGAAAGCGCGACTCCTCATCCGCAAGCATCGTTTGAATAGACTCCTTCAATCCGAATAAACCAAAAAAGACGGAAACTCGCTACGTGACTATTAGCGCAAAAGCCGTGCCACTTGTTCCATGATCCATATCCT
>CAWEYA010000004.1:0-22197 GCA_963813185.1 uncultured Acidobacteriota bacterium | reverse complement strand
GCACAGACTTCGGACTGTAGGTATTCGGGCTTGCAACCCCCAAACCCCGCAGGCTGAAGACCATGTGTTGCAACTCTAGTCTTGTTTTATGGCGCGCACGCCTTCAGGCGGGCACTTGCTTTAAATCCGGGGTGCCCGCCTGAAGGCGGGCGTCCCATATTCGTGAGATAAATGTCCTTATTTGGATGTAGTTCCGCATATTTTTTTGCCCTCTATGGATGCGTTGATTTCATGAAATTTTTATAGCTTTGATGTACTATACGACTCGGTAAGAGCATACGGGGTATGGTCCAAGGGTGTCTGATCATTCTACTGGCAGGGAAAGAACACATTCGATTTTTCGAGGCGCCACGATTTTGCGTGTCGAGAACCCCGTGAAAAGAGCAAGGCGCGTTACTCCAAACGTAGCAAAGCCTAATAAGAAAATTTCGCAGCAGGCTCCGCGACCGGGCTGTCCCAGGCATATTCATATCCCGTCGTTGGAATCGGCGCATCGGCCGGCGGTCTGGAGGCGTTCAAAGAATTGCTGGCCAGTCTGCCGGAAAAAGCGGGGATGGCCTATGTGCTCGTTCCGCATCTCGATCCGGCTCATCACAGTGTTTTAACGGAGATTCTTTCCCACTGCACGAAAATTCCCATCGCGGAGGTTATGGATCGCATGCCGATCGAGCGCGATCGCATTTATGTGATCCCGCCGAACAAGACCATGGGGATTTCCGGCCGCAAATTTGACCTGATCGAGCGCGACGCAGCGCAGAGCCCGCACCTTCCCATTGATTATTTCTTCGCGGCATTGGCGAGCGACTCCGGCGATCAGGCCATCGGAATCATCTTGTCGGGCACCGCCTCGGATGGCACGCAAGGGTGCATTGCCATCAAGCTCGCCGGCGGAATTACTTTTGCGCAGGATGAGAAGTCCGCAAAATTCTATGACATGCCGGGAAATGCGGTCCGGGGAGGAAGCATCGATTTTGTATTGCCCCCAAGAGCATGGCGCTGGAACTGGCTCGGATCAGCCGCCGCAACCATGCCGCCCAAATCCCCTCCGAGACACTGGACCCCGACGCGACCGGGCCCCCGTCGGAAATAGACGCTCTATTCGCCCTGTTGCAGAAATCCATGGGCGTAGACTTCAGGCATTACAAGCAGAGCACGCTGCAGCGGCGCATCAAGCGGCGCATGATCCTGCACCACCTGCTGAAGCTGAAGGATTATCTCCGTCACATCGACCGCAACCCCAACGACTCGATGCCTTGTACCGCGATCTTCTGATTCACGTCACCGAGTTTTTCCGCGAGGAGGGAGCGTTTGATTCTCTTCGCGATAAAGTTCTCCCGAGCCTCCTGCAGGACCGCAAACCCGAGGACGGCCCGCTGCGCATTTGGATTCCCGGCTGCTCCACCGGGCAAGAGGTCTACTCCCTGGCGATGATTCTTCTCGAATATCTGTGGGCGCACGAAGCGAGGCGCAAAATTCCCGTTATTCCTCAAATGGCCCTGCAAATCTTCGCCACGGACATCAGCGATTTCGCCCTCGATCGCGCGCGCAGCGGCGTCTACGCGGCGAATGAGGCTTCGGGAATTTCCGCGGAGCGGCTCAAGCGTTTCTTTGTCCGGCGCGACGGCGGATATCAGATTCACAAATCCGTCCGCGAAATGTGCGTTTTCGCGAAACAGAATGTGGTCAAGGATCCGCCGTTCTCCAATCTGGACTTGATCAGTTGCAGGAATTTGCTGATCTATTTCGGCCCCATCTTGCAGAAGCGCGCCATTCCCACGTTTTACTACGCCCTGAAACCCCGCGGGTATCTGATGCTGGGGCCCTCGGAAAGCCTGGGATCGTTCGAGGACCTGTTCACGCTGATGGACAAGAAAAACAAGATCTATCAGAAAAAACGGTCTACCGCCCGGGTGGTCACACATTTCATCGGGCCGGAATATGCGGTCCCGCGTCTGGAACCGGCCCATTCTCCGAAAATCCTGGATACGGGATTTGATGTGGATCGCGAAGTGGAACGCGCTCTGGCGCACCGTTTCGTTCCCGGCAGCATCGTCGTAAATGGCGATATGGAAATCGTGCAATTCCGCGGGAAGATCGGGCCCTATCTGGAGCCCGCCAGCGGCCATCCGACCTTCAGCCTCTCGAAGATGGCCCACGAAGACTTGCAGGTGGATCTCCGCGACGCGTTGACCCGGGCCAGAAAAGAAAACAAGGCCGTGCGAAAAGAGGGCCTGCGCATCTCCTCCAACGGCGGCACGCGCTCGATTGACATGGAAATAATTCCCTTGCGCGGGCCATCCGCCGGCGAACGCTTGTACATCATCGCCTTTCAGGACGCGGTCCGGCCGGTATTGGTTACCGCGGCCGGCTCGCGCCGGATCGAGAAGCACACCGAAAAGGGAAGAGTTTCCGAGGAGTTGGCGCGCACTAAACATGAAGTGGAACGCCTCCGCGAGCAGCTCCATACGCTGATTGATGAACACGAAACCACTCTCGAAGAATTCAAGTCGGCCAACGCGGAAATTCTGTCGGCCAACGAAGAATTGCAGAGCACCAATGAGGAACTCGAAACGACCAAGGAAGAGTTGCAGTCCAGCAACGAGGAACTTTCCACGCTCAACGAGGAATTGCAAAACAGCAACGCCGAATTGACCCAGGCCAACAACGACCAGCTCAATCTCATGACCAATGTCAATCTCCCCGTCGTTATGGTCGGCAACGATCTGCGCATCCGGCGCTTCACTCCCCCGGCCGAAAAATTGTTGAACTTGCTTCCCGGGGATGTGGGCAGGCGGCTGGGCGAAATCCGCACGAACCTCGAACCGGACGACCTCGAGCAGGCCGCCGCGACGACCATCGAAAGCACCGTGTTCCAGGAAAGAGAAGTGCGCCTGAAAGACGGGCCATGGTATTTGCTTCGCGCCCGGCCCTACAAAACCTGGGAAGACAAGGTCGAGGGCGCCGTCCTCAGCTTTCAGGACATTGACAGCCTCAAGCGATCCCTGGATCAGACTCGCACGTTCGCCGAAGCCCTCATTGAATATGCGCGCGAGTCGATCCTGGTGCTCGACGAAGGCCTGCACGTCACTCTGGCCAATCCCGTGTTTTACCAAACCTTCCAAGTCTCGCCCGAGGAGACCAATGGACGCCTCATCTACGATCTCGGCAACCGCCAGTGGGACATCCCCAGGCTGCGCGAATTACTTCACGATATCACCGCTCGCAACAAGCGCATCGACGGTTTTGAAGTGCGCCACAAATTCCAGCACTTGGGACCACGCCACATGATCCTGAACGCGCGCCGCATCGAACCGCACGGCGGATCGCAGATGATCCTGCTCTCGATCGAAGACCTCGCCGGAAAAAATAGAGCGACGAGCTCGTTCTGAACCAGCCATCGCCGGCACCCGTAAACTTGCGCGACTCAGCGCCCGCCGATCGCCGGAGCGTGATTATGTTTCGGAATTGCGCAACAAGGTAATACTTCGGGCAAGATAAACTTGTGGATCAGCCGAGAGGCGTTGTCCCTCTGACAGAATCTCAAATCTGAATTTTCAAATTGAAAATCGCACATCTTGAATTGACCGGTCTGCCCCCGGAACGAACGCCCCCACATGGTTTTCCCCGACCGAGTTCAAGGAACATGCACCGACAGATGCATGATGGTCGGGGCGTCCAGATTTGAACCGGAGGCCTCCTGCGCCCAAGGCAGTTGCAAAAAATCTATCTTGTTGGTCCGTCTAGCTTTGTTCTACGTCAAGGTACACGGTCTCGGACATAATATGGCAATACTTGGACCCATATTGGACCCAAGCTTTGACCCAATCAGCATTTTACCGCGGCCTTGTCCCGCGTCGGTAGACCGCATTATGCCACGCGTTGTTAATCAGGCGCCCCCCGACGCCCCCGTCGCAACTCCGCATCGATCTACGGGATTGGATTTGTTCGGCCTCGAATCGCCGACGATGGGGAGTTGAAAGCCAGGCCGGTCGCCGAGGTACTGAGAGCCAGCTGTTCCAAATTGAACAGACTGTCGATTGTGAATACGCTACAAGTACTCGCGCATTCGGTGAAGTCGCTCCCAAAAGATGGGAGGCTGTCCAACATGATCGCAGAGGGAACGAAGGAATATTCGCCCAAGTATTCTGCCTGGTTCGGTAAACCGGTGGTTATGCTTGTCGTCATCCGCCAATGCCATGTCCCAATGCCTTGCCGTATTGTTGGCGAATCTGCCGCCGACGTGCGCGTTCGCATCCAGCCTGGATGGGAACTGGATGTCCGAAAGGATTTGATTCTCGCCGTTGAAGAAGTCGTCATCGCCGCGGAAGCTCGCGTGCATTGACGAGGCCCTCAAGGGCTCGATCGTTTGGTCACCAGCGCGTCTGTCTGTCGAACCACATGAGTTACGTGTGGTAGAAATTGTCTGCAAGACGTTGACAATAATTCTGGCGGGCGCCACGTGTAGTTGTTTCTGAATTGAGAGGAGACTTCCGATGCTACTACTAATTATTCTTCTGGTTCTGTTGTTCGGCGGGGGCGGCGGCTATTACGGTTACTCCAGATGGGGAAGAGGGGGCGGCCTGGGGGTCGTCGGAACCGTCCTGTTGATCTTGTTGGTCGTGTACCTGGTCGGGGGGTTACGTTGACCTTATCCCAGCGGTCTCCAGGTGGAGCCCGCACCCGACCCCTATCTGAAGTGAAACTGACTGCAGTTGAAAATGTGCCGACCCCCGGCGGCTCGTAGCCGCGACGACTGGATCGAATCGTGCAAAAGGAGAAAACCATGAAGCGAAGTACCGAGGACCAAACAAAAGGCACGGCTCATGAAGTGAAGGGCAAGATTAAGGAAAAGGTGGGCCAACTTACGAACAATCCCGGCTTAGAAGGCGAGGGTATTGGTGAAAAGATAGCGGGGAAAATCCAAAAGAAAATAGGCCAGTTGGAAAAGGTTATCGAGAAGCCCTGAGATGGGCGCATCTTTGCGTAACCGGGCCGGAACGACACGTAGATTCCCGTCAAGGAATCGACTGAAAACTGGAGGCAGGTCATGAACTTATCGGAGATCAGCACTACACAGATCGTCGTGGTCATCGCAATTCTCGTGATGGTGGCTGCGGGCATTGCTATTTGGCTCTTCAGCCGAAAACGCCGGACGGAGAAGCTGCGCACTCAATTTGGTGGCGCCGAATATGCTCGCACACTGAAAGAAGGCGGGAGCCGGCGGCAGGCAGAAGCGGCGCTCGATAAGCGCGCGGACCGAGTGGAGGCCCTGCATATCCGGCCGCTTGCTTCCGGCGATCGGGCGCGTTTTGTCGACTCCTGGGGCAGAATCCAGGCGCGATTCGTTGACGGCCCCGGAAGCGCGGTAGCCGACGCCGACCGACTGCTGGGCGATGTGATGTCCACGCGTGGCTATCCAGTGAGTGATTTTGAACAGCGTGCGGCAGATATTTCTGTGGATCATCCACTGGTTCTCGACAATTATCGTGTAGCTCACAAAAGCGCTCTTCTTCAAGCGAGGGGCCAGGCCAGCACCGAAGACTTGCGCCAAGCCATGATTCACTTCCGAACGCTCTTTGAGGAGTTGGTCGGCGAACCAGAGATAGCGCGTAGACAGAGCGCGTGACTCCTGCATTTTCCATTTCCTACTAAGCCCTTATCGGAATGTGGCCCAGAATGCGCCATGAGCCAGAAAGTCACGTTCCGATAAGGCCGCTTGTCGACCGGAGTTCTGCGACCGGGTCCAAAACGTTGCTTAGTCGCAACCCGTTGCGTAAGACCCATCAATCCATGTGTTCAGATTTGAACAGCCTGTCCACTTATTCCGCGTTATAAAGACCTGTTCATACGCCGAGGTCGATTCACGGCTGGCATTCAAATCCAAAGGAGGCTGTTAGGTCTTCAGACGATCCCATTGTCCCAAACCCAACCGGTTATTTCCGACCTTTGGGAAGCCTTTGGATCGTTTACGGAGTTATTCGCGTGATCATGTTGCTCTGCCTGCTGATCTATGGCAGGACTGCTACCTTGATGTTTGGCGCGCTGCTCAGCCGTGTACCTGACCCCTTTGCACTGATGGACATTTTTCATTTCCTATACACAATTATGATGGTTTTGTCGGCTGTTTGTAGCCTCGTTGGGTTCGTTGCGGGACTGGCACTGCTCGGAGGGCAGCGGTCGGGCCGCAAGCTCGCCCTCATTGCGGCGGTTTTGTCGGCCTCCGATATTCCGCTGGGCATTACTCTGGGAATCTACACTCTCGTAGAGTTGCTTCCTGTCAAGACTACTCCGTTTTACGGCCGCTCCGGGCATGCGGCCTAGGTCGGCCGGTCAAGGAGAGAAGGAAAACATTGTTTCTGATGGCAATTCTTGCGGTATTTGTTCTAGTAGTGCTGGTGGGCAGTCTCCCGATTTGGCCGCACAGGAAACGATGGGGATTTGGCCCCATTAGTGGCGTGAGCGTGATCATTCTAGTAATTTTGATTCTATTCTGGACCGGCCATTTGGCGACCAAAGCCGCGATGCCTCACTTCAAGACCATGGCCATGGTGGACGTCCCTCGATCGCGAAACGGCACGCACAATAAGATCGTTACGGCAATTCTGCGCGACCTCGACCAGCTTGGAGAAGGCGTCGCCTTCTAGGTCCCTTTGGCCGATCTCGGAGATTCCAAGGAGAATGTTCGTTCCGCGCTAAACCGCGCTATGAGAAAATCCACCCGCGACGTCGCGACGGCCACGCACGAAAACTTCCTATATGTTTGGAATGCGGCGAAGCCTGACCGATCAAACGGAAATCCTCCCAACGGCCAAGGCAAACCACCCCGAAACAACGGCCAGGCCTGATCGACACTACCCAGATTCATTCCGGGAGGCCCTTTTCGGGCCGGCTCTCTTCAATATTAGTGTGAGCCACGGGTCTGGCACCCATCCTTCTTTTTGACCCTCAGTGCGTGAAAAGCCGCTATATTCGTAATACGTGCAATAGAGGACAGACACCCGCCTTCGATGCCCCCATGATGTTCCTACCGATTGCAAGTTTATGGATGGCAGTCAGTGTCACTAGAGGTCCGATGAAATTGCCCGGACTTCTTGTCGATCCAAAACTGATATCGCATTGCACGTTTGGAGGAACTACATGCGTTTTACAAACAGCTTCATCAGTTCGCTAATCCTGGCAGCTGCCATTGCGGCGCCGATGACCATTATGGCCGCCCCCGGACCGAATGACGACGGCGTACAGGTCCGAGTCTATGATTCCCACCACAAGGACTATCACAACTGGGATGATCGCGAAAACGCCTCCTGGGGGGTATACCTGACCAACAACCACAAAAAGTCCCACGAATTCTCGAAGTCTAGCAAGAGAGAGCAGTCCAATTACTGGAATTGGCGACATGCCCATCCAGACCACGATTAGCAAAGACATTTCGCAAGCTCGGGATGTAGCATGACGGAAGATGTGGCCCCGTCGGGAGTGCCGCAGACGGGGCCGATATTGGCCCACTCCTCGCGTTTGGAAAAAGTGTCTGAGTACAAGTCGAACAAGAAAAGGGGATTCATTGCGTGAAATTAAGATTAGAGACTACACGTGTGGACTGATTATGACAATTGTAGGGCTTGGTCTGTACTCCTATTACGTCCGTGAGCTTCTGGCTGCCTTGACCTTGTTTAGCATGGCCTTCTTCCTTCTGGCCTTGGTAGGGATTGGTGCGCTGCTTGTCTGGTGTGCCAGCGTGCAGGTGGCAATCTGGGCCAGGCCTGCGTCGCGGAGCATGATCGCCTTTTCCCGACGCCTGATCGCAGCTTACGTGAGACCGTGAGCCGCGATGACATGTCTCAGCAAGATAAGCGACTGTGCACAAGTGAACAGACGCGAAAGTTCGCATGGTCCAAGATCATTGTCGGGGGAAAGCAGAAAGAGGAAATAGCAGCAGGAATAAAGCCCTCCTTCAACAAGGATCTTCAGATAAAAGGCCTCGCGATGAGACTGAAGCGAACCGCGTGGAATCCCTTTGGGGAGGAGGACCTAAATGCTCTGGACAATGTTCGTGGCCTTGCTTGTGTTGTGGTTACTTGGGCTCGTTACAACTTATACGATAGGCGGGTTCATCAACATCTTGCTGGTCCTGGCGGTTGTTACCCTCCTGATCCAGGTCATTCAGGGACGAAGGGCGATTGGATGATTACGGAGACGAAAAGATGAAATCAATCACTATGCTGGGAATTCTGCTGGCGGTGCTGGGGATTCTTGCCCTCGTCTACCAGGGTTTCAGCTATACGCACAAGGAAAAAGTTCTCGACGTGGGCCCGATTCACGCCACGAGGGACGATACGGAGCACGTCTCGCTTCCGCCGATTGTCGGGGGATTGGCTTTATTGAGCGGCGCTGCTTTGCTGGTCATCGGTGCGAAGCAAAAAAACTAACACAGTCGTCCGAGGTTATTTGACTGCCTGCTTCCCGGCCGAAATTTTGATCCACATTGCTTTAAGAAAAGTTTGGTACCAATCGAAGTTCATCAACTAGCTAGAAGATAGTGGAGGTTCGCGATGTTTCGTAAATTGACTCTTAGTGTCTGCATTATGTTCATTGCAAGTACCGCATTCGCTGCAAACAAGGAACAAGAACGTTTGGAGAATTCCGGAACTGTATTGCAGGAAGTCATGGATGTACCTGACAACATCCCGCAAGAGCTGCTCGCAAAAGCGGAATGCATTGTTGTTTTTCCATCCGTTCTGAAGGCAGCATTCGTGATCGGCGGGAGCTACGGCCGAGGAGCAATGGTTTGCCGGACGGGGCAACATTTCAATGGCCCCTGGGGCGCTCCCGCGATGTATGCACTCGAAGGCGCCAGCGTCGGCTTTCAGCTCGGCGGCGAAGCGACTGATCTCGTTCTCCTAGTCATGAACGAAAGGGGCGCGTCCTCCATTCTGGACAGCAAAGTTAAACTCGGCGCCGATATTTCCGCCGCGGCCGGTCCCAAGGGCCGCGACGCCTCCGCGGATACCGATGCCTACCTGCGTGCGGAAATCCTGAGCTACTCCCGCTCCCGCGGTTTGTTTGCCGGCATCTCCCTCGAAGGTTCCACGCTTCGCCCCGATAACGACGCCAGCGCCGATATCTATGGCCGCAAGATCACTGCCAAGGAAATCGTGCTGGGCGGAAAAGCCTCCATTCCTGAATCCGGACAGCACCTTGTCCGCGTGTTGCAGAAGAACGCGCCGCACAACGAATCAGCGAAGGCGTCAAACAAGTAGTCACGATTGTCGCTGGGCGTTTTTCCGAATGTAACGTGGGAGCAGGACCTCGGACTCTTTTCGACGAAGTCCTGCTTCGACGAACACGCGATTTGCCAGGAGATCCCTATGCTGGAAACAATCCACGCGGGCACGGTCTTGTTCAGGGATGGCACTGTTTTCCCGGGGGCATTCAAATGCGAGAGTGAATCCTTTTCGCCTGGGTGGAGATCGGTCCAAGGCCTTGATGGGTACGCATTGGATCGAAAAATTCATGACACCGGGTGGCACTTCCTCTACTTCGCAGGAGAAAGCAGGGTCACGGTGTACGGCCACGAAGGAAAGAAAACGATGCGCAAAGCAATTGAGCGAATCCAGGCTGGTCTGAAGTTCGAGAACATCAATTCCTTCGAGATCACGCGAGTGGCGCTCAAGACTTTCCTGGGAGTGCCGTATGCCAGAGTGTCTTTCCATCTGCGTAACATACAGGAAAGCATGCTCCCACTCGGGGAAGAATCCGCTCAGCCATGGAAAAACGCGCGATTTTTCGCCGCCTAAAATGCCAGAGAAGGAGAAACTCAGATGAAAATGATACGCCGTGTAGCAATCCCGTTCGTCATGATTTTGCTTTGTAATTCGATAATTTATGCGCAGGATCTTTCAAAATATCGGAACTTTTCGTTCGGGATGAATGTGACGAGCGTTTCAAAGTTAGCGGAGGAAAAGCCGGCCGGCGTAATTGTCATTCACGAAAGGCCCGCTTTAATCCAGGAGCTCACTTGGTATCCGCCGCTGCCTTTTGAATCCTCCCGCCCAACGGAACCCGTCCAGAAAGTTCTTTTCTCCTTTTACAATGGCGAGCTCTACAGAATGCTGGTGACGTACGACAATGATGCTGTAAAGGGACTCACAAACGAAGACATGATACGAATGCTCTCCGCCAAGTACGGAACTGCTACCCGGCCGGCTGCCGAAGTGAATTTCCCGACGAGCGAAGCCTACGGGGCGACGGAAAAGGTGATCGCTCGCTGGGAAGACCCGCAATATTCGCTGAACCTCTTCCGGTCTTCCATGTCGGATACATTCGCGGTTGTCATGTTCGCTAAACAATTGGATGCGCAAGCCGCGGCCGCCATCGCCGAATCCGCAAAGCTAGAACAGCAAGAGGCGCCGCAGATAGAAGCCGCGCGCGTAAAACAGGCTGCCGTTGACCTGGAGGCAGAGCGGCAAAAAAACATTAAGGCGCTTCGTCCCTGAACTTGGCGGAAGGTAAGAACGAGATTGTTCCCGGAATCTTTACGACGATTTTCATGGAGGTTCGGAAATGTCAGTTCAAATCGCACCGCTGCACGATAGGGTTCTAGTCAGGCGTCTTGAAGAAAAAGAGACCGCGAAGGGAGGCATCATCATCCCCGACACGGCCAAAGAAAAACCCCAGGAAGGCGAAGTGATCGCCGTCGGTGCCGGCAAGATCGAGAAGGGGAAACGCGTTCCCCTCGATGTGAAGCCAGGCGACCGAATCTTGTTCGGCAAATATACCGGCAACGACATCACACTGGAGGGTCAGGAGTATCTGATCCTCCGCGAGGAAGATATTCTGGCTAAGCTCAGCGGAATTGCAAAAGCGGCATCCGGCAAAAAGTAGTCGTCGTCCGGCCCAAAAGCCCGGAAGAATAACGCTTTTACATTCACCCAGGAGGGTGGAACCCAATGGCAAAGCAAATTGTAACTGGTGAGAATTCACGTCAAGCGATCCTGCGCGGAGTCAATATTCTCGCCGACGCCGTAAAAATCACGCTTGGCCCCAAGGGGCGCAACGCCGTGATCGAAAAGAAGTTCGGCGCACCAATTATCACTAAGGATGGCGTGACCGTGGCGAAGGAAATCGAGCTGCAAGATCCGCTCGAAAATATGGGCGCCTAGATGGTGCGTGAGGTGGCGTCACAAACCTCCGATGTAGCCGGCGATGGCACCACCACCGCGACCGTGCTGGCCCAGGCGATTTTCCGCGAAGGCGTTCGCACGGTCGCAGCCGGTGCAAGCCCGATGTCGCTAAAGCGCGGCATTGAGAAAGCCGTGGAAGCCTGCGTTGCAGAGATCAAGAAACTGTCCCGCGACGTCAAGGGCGACATGATCGCGCAAGTCGGCTCCATCAGCGCAAACACCGACAAGCTCGTTGGCAACCTCATCGCCGACGCCATGAAGAAAGTAGGCAAGGACGGCGTCATTACCGTCGAGGAATCGCGGACCATGGAGACCACGCTCGAAATCGTAGAAGGCATGCAATTTGACCGGGGATACCTTTCCCCCTACTTCGTTACCGATCCGGAACGAATGGAGTGCGTACTAGAAGACGCGCACATCCTGATTCACGAGAAAAAAATCAATTCGATGAAGGATTTGCTTCCGTTGCTTGAACAGACTGCCAAGATTGGCAGCCCTTTGTTGATCCTCTCCGAGGACGTTGAGGGCGAAGCCCTGGCAACCTTGGTAGTGAACAAGCTGCGGGGCACCCTGAAATGCGCCGCAGTGAAAGCGCCCGGTTTCGGCGATCGCCGCAAGGCTTTGCTCGAAGACATCGCGATTCTCACTGGCGGCAAGGCCATCACCGAGGATTTAGGAATCAAGCTCGAGAACGTGAAAATTGAAGAATTGGGCCACACAAAAAAGATAGTCATCGACAAGGACAACACCACGATTATCGAAGGCGCGGGGAAAAACAGCGAAATCGAAAGCCGCATCAAGCAACTCCGCGCTCAGATTGAGGAATCCACTTCGGACTATGACGGAGAGAAGCTGCAGGAACGGCTGGCGAAGCTGGTGGGCGGCGTTGCGGTGATCAAAGTAGGCGCGGCGACCGAAACCGAGCTGAAGGAAAAGAAGGCTCGTGTCGAAGACGCCATGCATGCCACTCGTGCCGCAGTTGAGGAAGGCATCGTTCCCGGCGGCGGTGTTGCATTGCTTCGCTGCATTCCAGTGCTCGATAAGTTGAAGCTCCTTGATGATGAAGCCACGGGCGTGAACATTGTAAAGCGCGCCCTCGAAGAACCCATACGTCAAATTGCCCTCAACGCCGGCCATGAAGGCGCGGTGATTGTAAGACGCGTGTGCGACTCGAAGGATGATAACTTCGGTTTCAACGCGGAGACGGGCGAATTCGGGGACATGCTCAAGGCTGGAGTGATCGATCCGGCCAAGGTTACACGCTTGGCGCTGCAAAACGCCGCATCCATCGCCGCATTGATGCTCACCACTGAGGCCTTGATTGCCGATTTCAAGGGGGAAGAAAAGGCGGCTGCGGTAGGCGCGGGCCACGGCGGCATGGGAGGGATGTACTAACGCTAAAGTGTCTTGGCAAAATCCATGTCCGTTACACTAGCTTTCTGATATGCAGCAGACATGACGCCTGAATGGCCAGTGTCTCGCTAAAATCCCTAAAAGAGTGGGCCATATAACCGGGCGAAGGGGATGAGTTCCTAGTCGTCACCCTTGCCGCGCCCCACATCTTCTTGCCGATCTTTGGACATTGAAGAACGGAGCTTGACAATTTCATGTGTGTCCATATCTCAATGGCCATCTGCTATGCTTGTTCAGAAGCGTTCCAAAGCCAACTGCGGCCCTCTATCTTTCGTTGAAAAAGCGTACCAGGGCCGGCCACCCCTTTTGCACCTCAGTCGCTGATTTCCAAAATGAGTACGAGTCAATCTTCGACCATTCTACTTCCTAACCAGGAAGTGCCGATACGCTCCGAACTGTTCAGTTTGGAGCGGCTTGAGCAACACGCCGAGAGCCTCGCGACGGCGCAGACGGTCACAGAGGAAATGAGCCGTGGCCGCCCGCTTATCCCCAGGGTATTAGACAACGGCCGCGTACTGCTGAATTCCTATCGCTTTATCGCCCGTGCAATTCAAGATGAGCACGCAATCACACCTGCAGCGGAGTGGCTGGTCGACAACTTCCACATCGTCGATGAGCAGCTTCGGGAGATCAAGGATGATCTGCCTGCAGGCTATTACCGCAAGCTACCCAAGCTCGCCTCGGGCCACCTGCAGGGCTATCCACGCGTGTTCGGGGTAGCTTGGGCATTTGTGGCGCACACGGATAGCCGATTCGACCCTGAAGCCTTGCGCCGCTTTGTGGCGGCGTATCAGCGGGTGCAACCACTCACGATTGGAGAGCTCTGGGCAGTGGCCATCACCCTGCGCGTGGTGCTGGTGGAAAATCTGCGCAGAATGGCCGAGCGAATGGTAAGCAGCAGGGCGGCCCGCCACGAAGCCGACGCATTAGCCGACAGCTTGCTCGGGCCGGGAGGACAATCCGCAATTCTGCCGGCCCTCGAGAGGCTTGAGAAGGCTCCCTTGGAGACGGCGTTCGCGGTACAGCTTGTACAGCGCTTGCGGGATCTGGATCCTAAGGTCGGCCCCGTTCTGCTTTGGCTCGATCAGCGTTTGGCCCTCGCGGGAACAAACGCCGATGAAATTGTTCGCGCCGAACACCAGGAACAAGGGGCCATGAGCGTTTCGGTCCGCAACATCATTACCAGCATGCGCTTGATTTCGGCCTTTGACTGGCAGGAATTCTTCGAAAGCGTCAGCCTTGTCGATGAAATTCTACGAAGCGACACCCATTTCGCCGATATGGATTTTTCTACGCGAGATGACTACCGCCACGCCATCGAAGATCTCTCAAGCGGATCGAGCCATTCGGAAATTGAAGTTGCAAAACGGGTCGTACGGCGCGTCAAGCAGAGAGTCCTTGATTCGAGTGAAGTTCCGGGAAACTCCACCAAGATCTGCGCGGAACGTCAAGCGGAGCCTGGCTATCATCTGATCTCAAAGGGGCGTCCGTCCTTCGAGCGTGAGCTTGGTTTTCACGTTACCTGGAAACGTTGGCTTCTCCGTTTCTATGTCCGAACCGCGGTCCCAGGCTATCTGGCCACCATCGCCTTTGTCACCGCATTGATTCTTACTTTGCCGCTCTGGTATGCCCGCGAAGACGGTATTGCCCCGGGGGGTCTCCTACTCCTTGGTTTGCTCGCCGCAGTGCCAGCCTCGGATCTGGCAATCGCGCTGATCAACCGCGCGGTGATGGGCATCCTCGGGCCGCGAAGGTTGCCGCGGATGGAACTGCGTGACGGCATCCCCGAGGACTTGCGAACCATTGTCGTCATGCCCACGCTGCTTACCACCCCGGAAGAAATTGCAGATCTCGTCGAACGCCTGGAAGTTCACTACCTGTCAAATCCTGATGGAGACCTACGCTTCGCTCTGCTCTCGGATTGGCTGGACGCACCGAGCGAAACTTTGCCGGGTGATGAGGATCTGCTGGTCAGCGCAATGGATGGCGTCGCCCGGCTGAACAAAAAATATGGTCCCTTGCCCGGCGGCGGTGAACGTTTTTTTCTGTTCCATCGCAAGCGCGTGTGGAACGAGTGCGACGGAAAATGGATGGGCTGGGAGCGCAAGCGAGGTAAGTTGCAGGAACTGAACCAGCTTTTGCGTGGCTCGACGAACACCACATTTGTGTCTATCGCTGGGACCCTCCGACCAAACCTTGCTGGCGTTCGCTATGTAATCACGCTCGACGCGGACACGCGACTGCCGCGGGGCGCCGCCGCTCGCTTGGTCGGCACCATGGCGCATCCTCTCAATCGGCCAAGGTTGAGCGATCGCGAAGGGCGCGTTGTAGAGGGCTATGCCATCGTGCAGCCGCGCATTACTCCCTCGCTGCCTGTTGATCACCCGAGTTCACTCTCACAAAGAATTTTTTCTGGCCCAGGCGGGATCGATCCGTATTCATCGGCCGTTTCGGATGTTTACCAGGATCTATTCCAGGAAGGCTCCTACACGGGAAAAGGTATTTACGATATCGATGCCTTTGAAGCCGCACTAGCGGGCAAGGCGCCGGAAAATGCGCTCTTAAGCCATGATCTCTTTGAAGGCATTTTCGCCCGGGTAGCCCTGGCCACAGACATTGAATTGTTTGATGAATTTCCCTCGCGTTATGAAGCCATTGCGGCACGCCAGGACCGTTGGGCTCGCGGTGACTGGCAACTCTTACCCTGGCTTTTCGGAAGGGGCCGATCGGGACGGGGAAAGCAAAATCCCATCAGGATCCCAATCATCGGCCGCTGGAAGATTGTCGACAACCTGCGCCGTACTTTGTCAGCACCCACCGCACTTCTTACCCTGGTCGCGGGATGGCTTCTGCCACTTGCTTCTCCCTGGGTATGGATGCGATTCATTCTTGGCACCGTTGCAATCCCTGCGCTCCTGCCATTCTTTATCGGACTCATCCCGCGTCGAAGGGGTATTTCCCTGCGAAGCCATATTCGTGGAGTGTTAAGTGACCTGGGGCTCGGGGCGGCACAGATTGGCTTGTCCTTTACATTTTTGGCATACCAGGCCTGGTTGATGTCTGACGCGATTCTGCGGACCCTCGGCCGCTTGTTTATCACGCATAGGAACTTGCTCGAGTGGGTGACCGCCGCCCAGTCTAAGTTTTCGGCGGGATCAAAATATTCCGGGACATATAAGCGCATGGTCGGCGGTGTTGTAGTGGCCGTTTTGCTGATTGCGGCTCTGGTGTACACACACATGCAGGCTTTGGTTGCGGCAGCTCCGCTCATTGTTCTCTGGGTTGCGGCGCCTGCCGTCGCAGTCTGGATTAGCGCTCTACCGCACTCTCCCCGGGCAAATCGATTGTCACTGGCCGACGAGGAGGCATTTCGTTTAATTGCGCGCCGGACATGGAATTTCTTTGTGACCTTCGTTTCCGAGAAGGACCACGCGCTCCCTCCCGACAACTTTCAAGAAGCGCCGAAATCCGTTGTCGCCCACCGGACTTCGCCTACGAATATCGGGCTCTATCTTCTTTCCACGGTTAGCGCACGGGACTTCGGATGGATAGGCACCCTGGAATCGGCCGATCGCGTGGAGGCAACGCTGGCGACCATGAGCCAGATGGAATTATTCCGCGGGCACTTATACAACTGGTATGACACGCTTGACCTTCACCCGCTCGAACCCAAGTACGTTTCGACCGTTGACAGCGGAAATCTCGCCGGACATTTGTTAGCCCTCGGCAACAGTTGCAGGGAGCTGATGGAGAAACCATCCCTCGGACCTCAGGTTCTCTCCGGATTGAAAGATTCAGGCCGGTTGCTGCGCGAGAGGCTTGTCAAAATCGCTGATAGGCCACGCGCGCATATCGTCACCCGGAAACAACTTGTCAATGCGGTGGATGCCATGATGGTCTCGCTGGACCCGTTACCCGTGGATTCCATAGGTTGGGCGATCCGTTTCAAGGAGTGGCGCGGCCACGCGCAGACTGTAGCAGACATTGCTCAGGCTTTGGAGGAGGAGCATGGGGGCGATCTCGAATCTGAATTGTGCACTTCAGCCGATGCTTTCAAAGCTTGTGTCGAAAGCCACGTCCGGGACGCGGAGCTCCTGATTCCGTGGGCGCGCTTGGACTCGAAAAGCATTCTCGGACTGGCAAGAGCTCTGCGAGAAGTGGCCCCCGAAGGCATGGCGATCGAACAGTCGCTCCGCGATGTCCCCAAGCTGGCAGACGCACCTGACAGATTCGATTCTATTCTCATGGACCTTTCTGCGTTGCGCGCTCGCCTGGTGAATCGTCTCTCAGTAGAACGGGACACGATCGCACAAATCGATGAGTTGGCCGAGGCGTTGAGGCGTTCGGCTGTGGAGGCCACTGCACTCGTTCGCCGTCTCTCCGTCATTGCTCAGACAGCAGACCGAATGGTCCAGGCCATGGAATTCCGGTTTCTGTTCGACGAAGCGCGCAAACTCTTCTCGATTGGTTATCGCGTGGCGGACGGAACACTGGATCCGAACTGCTATGACTTACTCGCATCCGAAGCGCGCCTCGCAAGTTTTGTCGCCATTGCGAAAGGCGAAGCCCCGCCGTCGCACTGGTTTCACCTGGGGCGCGCCCTCACGCCCGTGGATCGCGGATCCGCCCTGATCTCTTGGTCGGGCTCCATGTTTGAATACCTTATGCCTGCGCTTGTGATGCGTTCTCCGGAAGCAAGTTTGCTGAGCCAGACCTACGGATTGATTGTGCGGCGTCAAATTGAATATGGCGCGGAGCGCGGCGTGCCCTGGGGAGTCTCCGAGTCAGGCTACAATGCGCGTGACCTTAACCTCAATTATCAATACTCCAGCTTTGGAGTACCCGGCCTGGGGCTCAAGCGCGGCCTCAGCGAGGATGTGGTCATTGCACCCTACGCCACCGCTCTTGCGTGCATGATTGATCCCGCTGCGGCGCTGCAAAACTTTCGTCGCCTGGAAGAGGCAAACGGAAGCGGCGCGTATGGCTTTTATGAAGCGCTGGATTATACAAGCACACGTTTGCCGGAAGGTGACACGGTGGCGGTTGTGCGTGCGTTCCTGGCGCATCATCAGGGAATGTCACTCATTGCCATTGCAAACCTCCTGAACGACGGCGCAATGTGCAGCCGCTTTCATGCTGAGCCCATGGTGCAGGCCACCGAACTGCTCTTGCAAGAGCGCACGCCGCGAGACGTGCTCGTTGCCCGGCCGCGCGCGGAAGAAGTATCCGTCACGGCCCATGTTCGTGAACTTATTCCGCCGTCGGTGCGACGATTTACCACTCCTCATAGCTCCATCCCGCGGACGCATCTGCTTTCCAATGGGAGATACGCTGTGATGCTGACGGCGGCGGGCTCAGGCTACAGCCGTTGGCGGAATATTGCCGTCACAAGATGGCGCGAGGATGTCACACGCGATTGCTGGGGCAGTTATATCTTTCTGCGGGATGCGCAGACGGGCGAATTCTGGTCCGCCGGGTATCAACCAAGCGGTAACGAGCCGGATTCTTACGAAGTTTCGTTTCATGAGGACCGGGCCGAATATGTCAGGCGCGACCGCTCGCTGACCACGACGTTTGACATCGTTGTATCTCCCGAGGATGACGCCGAGGTTCGACGCGTCTCTATCACCAATTTAGGCATGCGTACTCGCGAAATCCAGGTTACTTCATACGCCGAGCTTTGCCTGACTTCACAGGGCGCCGATGAGGCTCATCCCGCGTTTTCCAACCTATTCGTTCAGACCGAATTTGTCCCTGAAGTCGGCGCGCTGCTGGCGACGCGACGCCGGCAATCCGACAAAGAAACTGCCGTTTGGATAGCGCAGGTGGTCGCTGTGGAGGGTGAAACTGTCGGTGACCTGCAATTCGAGACAGACCGCTCGCGATTTATCGGGCGTGGGCATAATGTGCGCAACCCTGTCTCGATCCTCGATGGACGGCCGCTTTCGAGCACCGTCGGTTCCGTACTCGACCCGGTCATTAGTATGAGGCGAACGGTAATGGTTCCGTCCGGAACCACAGCACGCGTTGTTTTTGCCACCATGGTCGCAGCCACTCGAGAGCAAGTGATTGAACTAGCAGATAAATATCGCGGACCCACTACCGTTGATCGCACGCTGGCATTGGCTTGGACACAAGCACAGGTCCAACTGCATCACATGGGCATTGACGTCAACGAGGCCCACTTATTCCAAAGACTCGCCAACCCCGTGCTTTACTCTGACGCTTCCTCACGTCCAACTTCCGATGTTTTGGGCCGCAATACATTAGAGCGGTCCGCGCTCTGGGCTCATGGAATCTCCGGTGATTTACCCATCGTCTTGGTGCGCATCGATGAAATAGAGGATCTCGAAATCGTCCGTCAATTATTGCGTGCGCATGAATACTGGCTTATGAAACAGCTATCCGCCGACCTGGTTGTCATCAATGAAAGGTCTTCCTCGTATGCGCAGGAATTACAGGTCGCTTTAGAGGGTCTCGTGCGTGGCAGTCGATTGCGGCTTTCTCCGGACACAAGCAACGTTCGCGGCAGCATTTTCCTTCTACGCGCGGATCTCATCTCTCCGCAAGAGCGGGCGTTGCTTCAGACCGTCGCGCGGTCTGTATTGCTTAGCCGTCGCGGCACGTTGTCTGAGCAGATCAACCGGTCCCAGCGAACCGAAGCTGTCATTCGTCCCATCCCGAGCCAGCATCGCCAGGCCAAACGTTTGGACGTGGCGCTCCCCGAGCGCCCCCTCGAATTCTTCAACGGTCTCGGCGGATTCGCCGACACCGGCCGCGAATATGTGACAGTTTTGGGAGAGAGTTTGCGGACCCCCGCGCCGTGGATCAACGTGATTGCGAATCCCTCTTTCGGTTTCCTCGTATCTGAATCCGGCTCGGGGCACACATGGTCGCTTAACAGCCATGAAAATCAGCTCACGCCGTGGTCCAACGATCCGGTCACCGATCCTCCAGGCGAAGCCATCTACATCCGTGACGAAAACACCGGTGAGGTATGGAGTCCCACAGCGCTGCCAATCCGCAATGAAACCGCCCCATACATTGCTTGTCACGGCCAAGGTTATAGTCGATTCCATCACGGCTCACACGGAATTCTGGCCGAGCTGCTGCAATTCGTGCCCTCAGCAGACCCGATCAAGATTTCCCGCCTCACGCTGCGGAACGATTCCGGCCGCGTGCGGCGTCTTTCTATTACCGGTTATGCCGAATGGGTGCTCGGAAGTTCACGTAGCGCTTCGTCGCCTTATCTCATTACGGAGCTCGATTCGAAAACGGGCGCGGTCTTCGTGAGGAGTGCGTGGGGAGGCGAATTCGGAGGGCGCATCGCTTTTCTGGATCTTCGAGGCAGCCAGACATCACTTACCGGGGACCGGACAGAATTTCTTGGCCGCAACGGGTCGCTTGAGCGTCCGGCAGCGCTCGAACGAGGAGGTCCGCTCTCTGGTAAGGTAGGGGCAGGTCTCGATCCTTGCGCGGCATTGCAAACTTTGCTTGAGCTGCGCGCCGGTGCCAGCGCAGAAATCGTGTTTTTCTTGGGCCAAGCGGAAAATCGAGAGCAGGCGCGCGAACTGATTGTCCGCTATCGCAACGCAAACCTGAACGCGATTCTTTCCGAAGTGAAGGGCCAGTGGGACGACCTGCTCAACACCGTGCAGATCGCTACTCCCGAGCCCGCCATGGACATTCTCATGAATCGCTGGCTGCTGTACCAGACGCTTGCGTCTCGTGTCTGGGGGCGTGCAGCGTTCTATCAGCTAAGCGGCGCGTACGGTTTCCGCGACCAGCTCCAGGATGGGATGGCTTTATGCGTCGCCAACCGCAAAGTCGCGCGCGAGCATCTTTTGCGCGCCGCCTCACGGCAATTTGTCGAAGGCGATGTTCAACATTGGTGGCACCCGCCCTCGGGGCGCGGCGTGCGAACCCGTATCTCCGACGATCTCCTTTGGCTGCCATACGCCGTCACGCACTTCATCGAAACAACCGGCGAAACGGCTGTGCTTGACGAAGTCGTGCCTTTTCTCGCCGGGGACACGCTGGCCGACGGCCAGAATGAATCCTATTTCGAGCCTCGCGTTTCGGAGAAGCGAGGGACCTTGTTTGAGCATTGCGCCCGTGCGTTGGACCGAAGTCTCTCGGTTGGCAGTCACGGCCTGCCACTGATGGGCACGGGCGATTGGAATGATGGCATGAATCGCGTCGGCGAACATGGCAAAGGAGAAAGCGTTTGGCTAGCCTGGTTCTTGCACACGATTCTTTGGGAGTTTGCGAAAATTGCGGATTCGCGGGGCGAACACGAACGTGCCGAAGCCTGGCGCCTTCACGTGAGCGCGTTGAAAGCGGCGCTCGAACGCGATAGCTGGGATGGCGATTGGTATCGGCGCGCTTACTTCGACGATGGCACGCCCCTGGGCTCAGTGGAAAACGAGGAATGCAAGATCGACTCGATCGCGCAGACCTGGGGGGTTATGAGCGGAGCTGCTGAACCGGGCCGCGCGTCGCGCGCGATGATCGCTGTAGATCATCAACTGGTGCGCCGTCCAGAGGGGCTGATTCTCCTCTTCACTCCGCCCTTTGACCGCACACCGCATGACCCCGGCTACATCAAGGGTTACGTGCCCGGCATCCGGGAAAATGGTGGCCAATACTCCCATGCCGCCGCTTGGACGGTCATTGCCTTTGCGGAGCTCGGCGACGGCGATAAGGCCTGCGAATTATTCCAGATGCTGAATCCAATCACCCATACTTCTTCACGTGCGAGCGTGCAACGCTACAAAGTAGAACCCTACGTGGTTGCGGGTGATGTTTACGCCGAGCCTCCCCACGTCGGGAGAGGCGGATGGACCTGGTACACAGGCTCGGCAGGTTGGCTCTACCGGGCGGGCATGGAATGGATTCTCGGGTTCCGTGTGCGTGGCACGACGCTTTCCATTGATCCTTGCATCCCTCGAAACTGGCCCAGCTACTCCATCAATTTTCGCTATCGTTCGGCCACCTACCAGATTCGAGTGAACAATCCTTCTGGCGTTTCTCGCGGCGTAGCTTCAGTCAGCCTGGATGATAGGTTCCTCGCCAACCTTGCAATTATTCCACTTGCTGACGATGGCACTGCGCATCAAGTCAACATCGTGCTGGGCTGACGTGACGCACCGCCACGCCCGGGCACAATTGTTCCGGCACGGTAGACATTGGGCAGGCACCCACATCGGTGTGGCAAGCCCACCGTCTGCTTCGGCGGAGATGGACTGCCGCGAAGAAGCTAGGGCTTCCTGGTGTCACGTGGGACCTTCTGAGGCATACCCATGCAACGATGCTCGATATTGTAGGTCCGCCGCTGGGAACGATGCAATCGCTCATAGGGTATTCCACACCGGAGATCACGCGCGAGATTTATTTGCGCGCGGTCCCGGAAGAGCAACGTCGCGCAGTGGAAAGCGTCGAGAGGCTCGTATCTCGTATTTGGACCCAAATGGACCCAAGCTCAGCCTTCAGCGCAACCAGCCGCAAGCAGAGTGAATTGTAAACAAAGAAGTAAATGGTCGGGGCGTCCGGATTTGAACCGGAGGCCTCCTGCGCCCAAGGCAGGCGCGCTACCAGGCTGCGC
>CAWEYA010000003.1:0-39154 GCA_963813185.1 uncultured Acidobacteriota bacterium | reverse complement strand
GAACCCCCGTCCGAAAAGCGCTACGGCTCGAAGCCTACATGCTTAGCTCAATTCCGTTTGTTTCGCCAGCCACGCTCAGAATGAGCAAGAAACGCAGCCGGCTAGCCCGATTGGTTCTCGCCGTCTCGCCCCGGACAGAGACTTGACGGCCAGCCTACTGTGTGACGTTTCTTACCGGGCCCATAGGCGAAGCCCGGGGAAACGTAGCTGGCCTAGTTTAAGCTAGGCAGCCATAGCCAACTGTTGGTTGGCAATTCTAGTTTTCCACCCGATTGCGGGCAGGTGGCGCCCGGCATGCCTTCGAGTCGCGACAGCTTCCGTCGAAACCGTGTCGCCCCCTCTAATCCATTCTAACATTAACCAGAACGAAATCAGATGCCAGTTGACAGCGCGGCTGGTTTAACCCTTTGTAAGTGCCGTGTCACCCGACCGCCGAATATTTGGATAGCAACTCCACTGGCCCATAGGGGGATCCTCGCTTGCCAGCACCCCCGGGGACGTACCTGTTTCTAATGCCCTTTCTATTGCTAAAAAGCCCGGCACGCTCGCTATGACAGGTGGACCTGGTCTGAGCAGCGACATTCAACCATCCTCCGCCGCCCGGACATTGAAGATTCCAGGCCACAAAAAAGATTCGCTTTATGTTCGCCTTTGTGTATAATCCATCTCCCATGCAGACCACCGTGATCAAGCAGCTTCTCTGGCTCACCTTCTATTCCCTGCCTCTTATCGCCTTTGCCGCGCACGGTACTGAACCGCGCTCGCAGATTGTTGCCCCGCTAAGTGTGCGGAATTCCACCCTCCCGGTGAAGGTAATTATCCATAAAAGCCAACAGACACGCCCGGCGAGCCTGGCCAGCGTTTCGGCGAATCCTGCGTCCGTGCCAGGCGGGAAAACAACCGCACAGCAGGTGAAGGGCTATATACAGGCACAGGCTGAGGAATATGGGGTAGATCCCAAACTCGCGCTTTGGATCGTCAAGCACAGATTTTTAGTTCAATCCGCGCGCGAAGGGTGACGGTGAGTAGAGCCGTGGTCTGTGGCAAATTTCCAGGATTTATCATCCTGAGGTATCGGACGCGGCGGCCTTCAATGTCGCCTCGAGCACGGAATGGAGCCTGGAGCGAATTCGATCCGGGAAGGTAAACGAGTGGTCCACGTACCGGTTATGCAGGACCCTGTACGAGGATTGCCCGTTCTAGCCGCATCTTAATTGCTTAAGTGGCACAGACCTTCAGCCTGTGCCACTCTAGGCAATGTACTGGTCCGCGTCGTGTTGCGGGTCGACGACGGCGGCCGTGCCTGTCGCTTCGTCTCCTATCAGTTGGAAGCGTGCGCCAGGCACCGCCAAGATAGAATTGTTTGAAAACCGCTTAGGAATTCCTTTGCAAGCGGACTGCTACTTGGGCTGAGGAACAATTCGGATATACGGCTTGGGCGCTTTCCATCCGCCGGGATACTTCACCTTGGCCTCATCATTGGAAACATTGCCGCTGATGATCACGTCCTCGCCGGGCTTCCAGTTCACCGGCGTTGACACCTGGTGCTTGGCAGTAAGCTGCATCGAATCCAGGACGCGCAGCACTTCGTCGAAGTTCCGGCCGGTGCTCATCGGGTAGCTCAGCATCAATTTGACTTTCTTGTCGAGCCCAATCACGAACACGGTGCGGACCGTGGCATTGGTAGCTGCGGTGCGGCCTTCGGAAGTATAACCTGGATCCTTTAGCAGCATGTCATAAAGCTTTGCCACCTTGAGTCCGGGGTCCCCGATCATCGGATAATTCACCTTGTGGCCCTGGGTCTCTTCGATGTCCGCGGCCCACTTTGCGTGGCTGCTCACCGGATCCACGCTTAGCCCGATGATTTTGCAATTGCGTTTCTGGAATTCCGGCTGCAGCCCGGCCATATAACCCAGTTCCGTGGTGCATACTGGGGTAAAGTCCTTGGGATGTGAGAACAAAATGGCCCAGCCGGCGCCCATCCATTCATGGAAGTTGATGGTCCCCTGCGAAGTTTCGGCGGTGAAATTGGGAGCTTCGTCATTTATGCGCAACATCGATTTTCTCCTGGCCCGGTGCACTTAGGAAAACGGTGCCTTTTTAGCTAGACCCCTTCGCTCCACATACTCTAAAGCGAATCCTGTGCCAACCGGATTTTCCGATTTGGAACTGCGGCCCGCGCATCTTACGCTTCTCCTGCCTTCGAGACAAGGAGCATGCTCGCGGAGTCCGGTGGTTCGGAGGGGAAAGACCAGGCCTACCTCAGCCCCGTGGCGGCCAGGCAAAGAGGGAGCTTACACTTCAAGCACAACAAACCAAAGTACCAATGCCCTGGAACAACAATTTCGGCACCATAATCACCAAGTGGTATTCATGTCTCAAGATATCACTATCCAGCGGGGTGAGGAGTTGCACTGTGAAACGCAATTGGATTTCGCGCCTCGGCGATATAAACAAAGAACTTCTCCTGATCCTCTCGATCATTGCCGCCGCAGGAGTAGTCAATTTCTTCATAGCCGGACAGCGGCTGGTTCTCACCTTCTACAACCTTCCGACACTCATGGCGGCGTACTATTTTGGCCGTCGCCGCGCTGTGGAGGCGGCACTGGCCTCCATCCTCTTTGTCGTGTGTGATGACAACTTGATGAACCCTACGGCCTTGGGAGGAAATTTTGAGTGGAAGACCCAAGGGCTCTTAGCCTGGTCTGATCTGGGTGTCTGGGCAGGTTTCTTGATCATTTCAGCGTATGCGACCGGAAGCCTCTACGAGATTGGTGAGCGGAGGCTCAGCGAACTGCGGGAGACTTACTACGGCGTGCTGCAAATCCTGAATCAGTTCATCGGGAACGACAAATTCACGCAGAACCACTCTTATCGCGTGTCCGTCTATGCCACCACCATTGCCGCCGAGATGCGCCTGCCTGAACAGCAAATCGAGGACGTGCGCGCCGCGGCCTTGCTGCACGATATTGGCAAACTCGAAGTCAGCCGCGACATCCTTTACAAAGCCGCGCGGCTCGATCAGAACGAGACGGAAGAAATGAAGTCCCACGTGGAAAAGGGAGTCATGATGCTCAAACCGGTGGGCGGCTCGCTTCGCCGCATTCTGCCCATTGTTCTTGCGCATCACGACAAATTTGACGGCTCCGGCCATCATCCTTCCAAGGGCGAGAATATTCCGATCGAAGCCCGGATTATCGCGGTTGCGGACGCTTTCGACGCCATGACCAGCGATCGTCCCTACCGCAAAGCGATGTCACCCGCGGAAGGACGCGACGAGATCGTCAGAAACATGGGCTCTGATTTCGATCCCACCGTCGTCAAGGCCTTTGAAATGGCCTTTCGCAAACAAAAGCTGGAAATCCCTGAAGTATTGGTGTGAGCGCTTCAAAGCTTCTTTGGAAATAAGCCGCTTCTCGCCCCGGCTACAGAGGCTGCGGAGAAAAGTAGTTTAATGTCATCCCGAGCGAAGCGAGGGATCTGCTTTTTCGCCAATCCCAAGAAAAAAGCGGATCCCTCGGCAAACCGCGCCCTGGGAATGACACTTTTGGAATTTTTCCGCAACCTGTGCAGCCAGGAAATGCGAACGCGAGAAGCGGCTGCGTTTTTTTCACCTGCTCGTCTTAAAAAACACTTCTCTTTCTGCTCACTTTCCCGAGCCGCCCTATTGCACCGTAATGCTGACGTTCGCGGTATGCGAAATGCTCCCTGATTGAGCGGTGACTGTAAGCATAGCCGGGCCTGAATTCTGCGGAGGCATGTAGGAATTGCCGTATCCGCAGCCGACCAGCGTGAGCGACAGCGCGAAGATTGCCAGCACCGCGGCCGTGGCCAAGACCGGAACGCGAGCCCGTTCCATTCTGCCTCCCCGCCACATCAGGAGACCCACAAGCGCGAATGCCGCGAGAAAGCTGCCCAAGCCGATGCTCCCAGGCCACAGAAACCCGTACCGTGGGACGGTACTAGCCGTGTTCACATTCATGTTGGTGCTTGCCATTCCGCTGGTGATCGCTAAAGTCGATGAGCCAAAAATACACGTGATGCCCGGAACAGACACGCAGGATAAGCTGACGTTGCCTGTAAACCCTCCAGACGGCGTGACCGTCACCATCACCGGAGCCGATTGACCGTGCGCCACGGTTACGCTCGAAGGATTTGTGGCTACCATGAAATCGGCCCCGGCGGAGACAGCGGTGGTCACCGGTGTAGACATGCTGCCCGCAAATCCTCCGGTTCCAACGAAGGAAGCGGTCAGCGAGTGAGTTCCGGCCGCGAGCGTATTGACCGTGAGGCTGGCTACGCCCATGGGGTTTAATGCCACCGACCCGAGCCCGGCGTTCCCGTCGTGAAACGCGACGTTTCCTGTGGGAGTGCCCCCCATCGAACGGATCATGGCCGTCAATGTCACAGGAGAGCCGTGGGCCGCCTTCGCGGGCGCCGTCAGAGCGACCGTCGTTTCCGCGCCGGCGACTTGCATCTCTGTCCTTGAACTGCTCGGCAGGAACGTGGCGTCACCGCTGAATTGTACGTCGATGACGTGCATCGCCGTTCCCGCAGGAGGCAACGTGAAGGCCGCTGCGCCGCCTGCCAATGGCGCGGTCCCTTGAGAAACGCCCCCGTCGGAAATCGTCACCGTCCCGCTTGGCACACCCGGATTGCCTGGCCCCGCATCCACTGTGGCATTCACCGTGACGCTTGAGTCCGCCGTCGCCGCGGTGGTAGAGGCTCTCGTATCGCTGACCAAGCCGGTGGTAATCGCTCCGAACAGCCCGCCCTGGCCATTCGCGATGTCCGCCGTGAAGAAAAGCGTGTTCGCATCGGCTAGCCCGTCCGCTCGAAATGCCAGGCCGCGCATTCCGGGATTCGCGATGACGCTGCCGTCTCCGTTACGGATCTGGCCGAGGAAATCCCCGGAAGCGGCGTCGAAAGCGCTGATGGTGCCATCGCCGAAGTTGCCAATCAAAATGGCGCCGCTGAATGGGCCGAAATTTGCCCCGGCAAGAGCCATTCCCCAGGGGGCGTTCAAGCTGCCGCCCGTCGCAAAACGGCGCACGAAGTTGCCCTGCGTATCGAAAACGTTGACGACGCCGCTCCCAGCCCCGATCACCGGTCCGTGCTTCGCGGAATCTTGCACCGCATACGTAACGAATAGTTGGTTGCCGATCACCTGCATCCCGTACGGTGCGTAACCCGCGGGAAGATTCGGATCCTGGAAGGCGTTCGGCCGGTCCAGCGAGTCGAATGAGTTCGTGAAGGTATGAATCGTCCCGTCATTGAAATCGGCGACCGCCGCGAACGGCGAGCAGCAATCGGGGTACAGCAATGCCAGCGCCGTGTAAACCGCGCCCGTTGCGGAGTCATCCCTAACAAGCGCCGCCTGCGCGGGAACGTTTCCGTTGGGCGTTGAAAATTCATCGATCGTTCCATTTTGCGTGACCACGACGTACTGGAAGGGCGAGTCCGCCGGTCCGAATGCGCCGCTCGCGTCGGAAGCGATGCCCGTGGGCATCGCGCGGCTCATGCCTCCCGGAGAAACCGGTACGGCCGCCGCGCCCGACAGGACGCCGGAAGAATTCAGTGAGCTGATTGATCCGGAACCGCTGTCGGCGACGAAAAATGGCCGTCCCGGCAGGAAGGTGATGGCCCAGGGATCGCCCAAGCTTGGCGCGTTATTAGCGGCAACCCCCGAAACGTTGGATGCGAGATTGGTCTGCCGGTAGGCTTTCGTCTGTGCCGAAGCGCTCTCGGCGAACAAGCCTGATCCGGCCAGAAGTACGCTACAAAAGTACAACAAAACTTTGCGTTTCACTCTACCGCCTCCTTGTGGTGATGGACGGTAGAATGGCTTTTTTCGGCCGGAATGGTGTCAAATCAGGGTCAAGAAAATGTCACAGTCGTAGGGATATAAATGGGACAATTTGTAGACGTAATTGGGAGCGCCGCCGGCATTTAACGGCGAATTTTAGCGGCGCATCAGGAAGAAGTTGCGCCCAATGAACACGTTAGAACGCGGAAAAGTAAGACGCTCGTATCCGCGCAGGCGCGACCGCCCGCAAGACTCTCGCTCCGCGACTTCTGCCAAAGCTATCGTTTACTCGCGGGGCTGAACGCGCACTAAATATCCATTATAGTCAACATACCACACAGTAACTGGATGCGTGGAGCTGTCAATGTAGGTCCTGCGGTCGTAGGTGAACGGCTCGGGCATTTCGTAGACATGCCACTCCCCGGTGTGCTGGTTGTAGCGGACCATCTGCCGGCCGTGCAGCACGCCCGCCCAGACCTCGCCGTTTGCGTCGGGCTGCGCTTCGTAGAAGTCCGTGTACGGGCTCGGAGCGATCGGCGGAATGTGCTCCTCGACAAGTCCCGTCTTGGCATTCAGCTCGATCAGGGCGCCATCGCCCCCTCCGAACCAAGGGTTGTCGTAGGGATCGAACCCGCCGCGCTTGGCCGTCATCATGTGCGCACCCGAGTTCTGGTTAATCCACTGACCCGTACTCAGGTCCATGCGCTCGATGGTGTTTCCCCAGGCTGGCAGCCCGCCCCCTCCGTAATATTTTCCGTCGGCGGAAATGAGATTGTCGTAGCTGAAGCTCGCCTGCAGGGGGAAGCGCTGAATCACTTTCCCCGTTTCCGGATCGATTTTCCGGACGTTGTTGTCGCGGCTGTCCCAGACGTAGCCATCCGGAGTCATAGAGAAATTGCCGAAGCCGGGCGCATTAAGAGGCACCGCGTCCTCAATGTGCACCTGCGTCACTTTTCCAGTGGCGGGATCGAGCCTGTTGAGATTGTGGCTCCAGTTCTCCGAAAACCACGGGATATCGTTCTTGTCGATCCGCACCGCGTGCGTTCCGGGCATGCCCTTCGGAGTGAGTGGAATCGTGTATTCGGTCACGATGCCGGTTTTAGGATCGAGCTTTCCGACAACGTCGGTCTTGTGGCTCGTGAACCAGATGTTTCCTTTTGAGTCTCCCTGCGCGTCGTGCAGCGCGAGCAGCGATTGCGGCAATTCGTACTCGGTGACGACGACGTGCGTGTCGCCGCCACTCGGCCGCGGGAACATGCGTAGCGGCTCGTCTTGCTCTTCGGGCCCGCGCACACGTGTCAGAAACTTCACCAGCGTCTGGGCTTCCTCAGGCGAGGTGCCGTCGCGGCGGGTGACCGAATTGTTTCCACCGCCGGTCGTCGTCGTTCCCTTGATGCGAATCACCAGCGAAGTGCCGGAATATTGCGTCATGCGGTCGACGATCAGGCCCCAGCTGTGCTCATCATAGCGGTTCCGGAAAATCTGGTTCCAGGAATGGCAGGCGGAGCAATTCTTTTGCAGCGTTGCCTTTTCCTGCGCCGTGCCCGGCATATTCCACAGCAATTCCGCGCCGCTGAGCTGGCGTTCAATCTCCGGCGTAGCCGGCAGCGCATCCGAGTCGGAAACCCTCTCCAAAACGATATCGGCCAGCTTGGAAGCTCCATCAATGTGCACGGAATTTACGACGTAAGGCTTGAACAAAAGCGGAGTCGGGATCCGCAAAACGTAATCCCCGGATTGCATCTTGGGAAATTCGTAGCGTCCCTGCGCGTCGGTATACACCGTGGTGCGCACACCATTCGGCGCGATCAGCTGCACGCCAACACCCTCCGGCGAATCTCCCGTCGGAATCTTGACGGTACCCGTGGCCCCACCCGACAACCCGTTTTGCACCGTCCACTTTTGCGTGGCCGCTCGATACCAGGGATTCGGTCCCGGATTTTCCCCCTCGACGCAGCACCTCCCTTCCTTGATGTAAGTGATCAGATCGGCTACATCCGCGTCCTTCAAAGTCGTGCCGAAAGCAGGCATCCCCGGCCCGCCCTCCTTGATTTTTGCGGCCACATTTTCATCCGTCACGGGATCGCCGGACATCAATTGCGAATGCTTAAAAAGCTCCTTCAGATATGGGCCGGTCTTGGCGTACTGGTTGTGGCACATCCAGCATTTGTAGAAATAAATGTTTTCGCCGCGGCCCGCGCCGCTGTCGGCGATCACCTTGTAGGTATCGAGGCGCGCCGAGCGCTGGAAATTATCGGTGTGCATGACGTTGCCGGAGGACGCCTGAGCCGGCGCCGCCTGCGACCGCCTCCAATTCCCCGCCACGAGAAGAGCAATCCCAATCATGACGGTAGCCAGAAGTGTGACGCGCGTGTGCATGCGGCTTTGATTTTTCATGGTATCCCCTGTTGTCGGCAATCGCCTGTCCGGGCAGACTCCTCCGCCCTCACAAAATGCCAGTATTAGCTATAGTTCATAAATCTAAACCTGTCAAAATATTTTCGTTCGCGTGATGCAAATGCCTAAGGTCGTAGAAGGGGAGCGCACGGTGGATCCCAAGTCTTGGCCCGGAACCGTGAGGAACCCTTTGCGGCGTCCGCCGGGCACATGGGCTTGGGTTGCCTGGCTCGAAAAGGAATTGTGTCGCTTGCGTTAATTATCACTCCGGCAAAACAAATCCACTGCGCTTGACCCCTTCCGGGTGACCCCTCAACATATAAAAAACGTAGCCGGGTGGCTGACGATTGTGGGGTTGCTGAGGTGGGAAAATTCGCTGGTCCTGTTTTCGAAACTGGTTGTGTACGCATGCCCAGCACGCCTGGAATGCGCCAAAATTCGTTGTTCTCCCGGCATTGTCGAATTTTATTGCTTGTCGCGTTGTTGACTTTGCTTGCCGTTCCTGTTCTCCGCGCCCAGGATCAACCCGATACTCCCAAGCCCGTGCCCGTCATCATCGGGGGAACCGGATTCATCGCCACATTTAATGGAGGACAACCCCATCTGGGCCCTCTGATCGCCCCTGTACTCCTCGTTCCCTTAGGAGATCGATGGCTGATCGAATCGCGCGCCACTTTCGAAGCTGATATGACCCAACAGCCGGGGAGCAGCTCGTTTCGTGGCCAGGTTCTGAAAAGCATTGACTATCTCCAGGTGGATTACATAGCCAACCCTTACGTGACCGTGTCGGTAGGAAGATTTCTGACCCCCTTTGGAATATTCAACGAGCGGCTCTACCCCATCTGGATCCGAAACCTTCAGACCGATCCATTGATCCTGCCCATCGGTACCGGACCCTCCCAGGCCAGCACGGGAGCCATGCTGCGCGGCGGCTCGTTGCTGGACCAATCGGAAGCTGCAAGAGAGGGTGCCCGATGCTTGGTCCCGAATCCGTCAGCAAACTCCACCAAATCATCCTTGAAATAAAGGGCGTGCTGTTAAACGTCTTATTGTTCTTCCGTTTTTGCCGCACCGAGATCAAGTCCATTTTGCGGACCTGGCGTCCGCGCAGCCGTGTTAAGCAGCCCGTAGATTGATGATAACTGTCATTTACAAGACAGGCGCACCTGTACCATCGGCCAGCTTCCTGCTGCGTTCGCGGTCTGTAAAGATGAAGTATAAGGGAGAAAAAGAAATGAAATACGTTCTTGGTATTCTGGTTTTGCTGACAGCCGGGTCGGCATTCGGTCAGCAAACCAGCACGACGGATACAAACTGCAACGTCAATAGTCAGTGGGTTAACTGCACGTCAAACACCACCAGCACTGGTTCAACGGATGCTCAAAGGGCGGAACAACAGCGCGAGATGAATGAATCCAGCAAAGCAGCAGGCGCTGCGCTAGGCTCCGCAATAGGCAATACGATTCTCAAGCATCGCGTCAATAAATGGTGTGCGGGGCACCCCGACGGCTCATGGAACTTTCCCAACGGACAAAACGTCTCCTGCTTTAATTGGAATGAAGCGTATCAGCCTGCGGCAAACGCACAGCTAAAGGCACAACACGCGGATCAAATGCTGACATTTGCTGTGGCAGCTCGGACATTCTGCAAGGCGCATCCAGATCAGGCTTGGACTGGCCCTATCAGCGGGAAGGTTACACCATGCGGCCAACTCATCGTACTTCAAGATACCGAGTGCTCTCGGAATCCCGAATTAGCCTATTGCAAAGCGATTGCGGCAATGCCCAGTCCTGCGACTCCCGCGACAGCGCAGACTGTATCCTCTACGGCAACTGCCCCCGAACTACAAAAGTAACGCGGGGTTCGCTCTCATGAACTCATACCGCTTCCTAAATAGGTCTGGACGGAAAAAGAAGAAACAGAAGAAAATAAAGCTGAGAAGAGCTAGTCCAATATAACAGTAGCGGATTACTTCATCTTTCTGATTCTATCTTCCCCGGCTTCTCTTGTGGCTTTAAAAGGGTCTTCGTTAAGCAGCTCTTCTATTTTCCATGCAGGAACAACGCCCGCCATACCGCTATTAGAATTAACAACCCACCCCACTGGAACCGGTGTTTTTCCGTCCTTCTCACAAACTTTCTCAGGAATGGATGGATGGCACCAGTCCAATCCTAAAAGCAGGAATGGCAAGGGTTCCCTCCTCGGAACCCCGAGATTAAGCGACGACTCGTAAACAAATACGGGAGAGCCGCTATAACCAGGCAACGAACGGCACTCTATCATATAGCTCTCCTGGCGAATGCCCCGCGCCGGATGAATGAATGGCTCCCAAGGCATCATAGAAATATTTCCGAACCGAACAGAGGGGAGATTCTTCTGTTTACCTTCATGGTTTATGAATCGGCCGATCATACAGACATCATCGCCGGGTCCGATGTCGTATCGCTCTACAAGTTCACGAGTGGCCCACATATCTTTGTTTATCCATTTCCGTATGGTATTCGGAGGTAGCGGTGAAACAAGACATGCCGCCACATCATCAGCTTGCGGATGATGAACCCACGCATTAATTGGCTTATTAAGTATCTGATGCCCGCCGTCTGTGGACTTCAACCTGATTACGGGGGATTTACCCTCCCTGACGACATGACTGTTTGTAATGGCGTAGACGTAACAATTTTCTGCGTCCTTGTGTGCGTCTAAGGAAATACCCACGAGAAAACCGGTGCCTCCTACGGATTCGCCCTTCTCTGCTTCCGAAACGCTTGGATAGAGGTAAATAACACAATCCAAGGCATCGTCCGTTACTCTGGGCACGATCGGACTCCAAGTGTAGTATGGGTTACCGCGATTAGAATATCGCAGATTGGGCTGCAAAAGACCACAAAGAGGTGGGGTTTGAGTTATGCTTATTTTTCATCCTCCAGGGAGTCAAGCGTATAATTCCCGTAAATCAGTGTATTTCCTAATTCCTTCGCCTCGAATGACACCACTACCTGAATGTCCATTCTCTTGATAAATCGCACAAGGAAATGCTCAAGATGAAATCGGTCGGAAAGACCGCCACGGACTGCACCTTATATTGCATCAAGAATCGCGGCGGCCGATTTGTGCTCCAAAACAAGGACAAGGTTTACCGGTTGGATAAACCGGAACTCGTGGAACCTTATGCAGGACAAAAAGTGCGAGTCATCGGCACCCTCGACCCCCAAACCGAGACGATCGAGGTGCGCAGAGTTGATCCGCTCCGGTAGCCGAAAGTTTTGACCCCAAGTATTTTCGTCCCCTGAAAAGCCGGAGTTTTCCCACGCGCTTTCAGCGCCGATCACCGATTGGGACAGCAAACTTTATCCGTCCCGTGGAATCCCCTCATGTCTAAAGCATAAAGCCGCCCATGCCCGCCTCTCCGGACTTTCCGGGGGCGCGTTTGACCGCGCCTACGCCCGCGATATGGTGAGAGTCCATGAAGCCGATATCGCCGCGTTCCGCCGCGAAGCGAGCGACGGCAAAGACGCCTCGATCAAGAGCTTCGCCGCGCAAACCCTGCCCACGCTCGAAGATCACGTGAAGATGGCGCGCCAGGCGCTCGAAAGCGTCTCGCCAAAAATCAGCGCCAGAACAACAAAAAAGCAATCTTGAATGTAAGTGAGTGAAAAGTTCGCCCGGCCAACGCGGATTGAACTGCAAGAAAAACTCTGCATCCTGCCGGGCATGCGGAGGAGGCGGGCCGAACGCAGGACCGCCTCCCCCATGCCACAATGCCGGAATTCGAGGCAGGCGGTCCGCGTCTTCCGCTCCCCCGGAAATCTCCCCCGCCGCGCGCGCGGCCCATATACTCTGTACAGAGTAATCTGAATAGAGTATTCTGGCCAGAGTATATGACGGCCGAATCCAAACGCGCGTTTTCCAACCCCTTGGCCCTGGCCATCCTCGTCCTCCTCTACGAACGGCCCATGCACCCCTACGAAATGGCCACCACCCTGCGCCAACGCCACAAGGAGAGAAGCATCCGGCTGAACTACGGCGCGCTTTACGCCGTCATCGAACAGTTGCTGCGCGAAAATTTCATCGCCGTCCGCGAAGTCTTGAAGGACGGCAGGCGCCCTGTGAAGACGGTCTATGAGCTGAGGGCCCTGGGCGAGGCCGAATTGATCGATTGGATGCGGGAGCTGGTGAGTTCGCCGGTCAAGGAGTACCCCATGTTTGAAGCGGCGATTTCGCTGCTGCCCGTCCTGCCGCCGGAGGAAGTGATCGAGCTGCTGGAGATTCGCATCGGCCTTCTTGAAAAAACGATCGAGGAAATCGACGAGGAAGAGCGGAAATGCCGGGCCATGAAGCTGCCGCGCCTGTTTTCGCTGGAGAGCGAGTATTACAGGGCCATTACGGACGCGGAATACACGTTCTCCACGGATTTGCTCGACGATCTCAAACGCGACGACCGCAAATTGCGCAGCGGCTGGACGGAAATGCGCAAGCAGCTTCTGGCCGCGAAGGCGGAAGGGCGCAGGGAGCAAGCGCCTGCGGCCGCAATTCGCAAGAATAAAAAGAGGAAAACCACCAGCAGCTAGTCGACCACGAAAGGAGAAATAGACATGCAAGCATCGGCAAGAAAACCGTATCGCGGGATTTCCATGGAAGGCGGGCTGGCCTCCTGGTACGCCAAGATCACGCGGAGGGACCTCGGAGAATTTGAGCGCCTGGCCCGGGAACTTGCAAAGGATCTACCGGCCAATGCCCGCGTGCTGGAAATCGCGCCCGGCCCGGGATATCTATCGGTCGCTCTGGCAAAGCTCGGGCCTTTTAAGATCACGGGGCTGGATATCAGCCAATCCTTTGTGCGGATGGCTTCGCAATATGCGAAGCGCGAAGGCGTGGTGGCGCGTTTTATTCACGGCAGCGCGTCGGACATTCCTCTGGAGGATGGGTTATTCGACTTGATCATTTGCCGCGCGGCTTTCAAGAATTTTTCCGAACCCCTGAAGGCGCTGAATGAAATGCATCGAGTGCTGAAGCCGGGAGGCAGGGCCGTCATCATTGATCTGCGCAAGGACGCGTCCTGGGACGAAATCGTGGCCTACGTGGATGGACTGCGCCTCAGCCGGACGAACTCCTGGATGACCAAATTCACGTTCAAGCACATGCTGCTGAAGCGCGCGCATACGGAAGAGCAAATGACGTCGCTCGCGGGCGAGTCTGATTTCAAATCCTGCGAAATCATCAAGACGCCTATGGGCATGGAGGTGAGTTTTGTTCGCCGCCAACCTCTGGCGGAGCAGGCAGCCTGAACGGCGCGCGATTTTCACGGGAACGCCAATCTCCCGATTGGCGGCGTGGGTGACCTAACACGCCAATCGGGAGATTGGCGTTCCCGGATTTCAGTGACGGCAAGAAATTGCGGACAAAATACCGCAGGCCTGCGCGGAATAATTATTCAGATAATTTTCATGTGAAATTGCTATGCTTCACTGGTTTGCTTGACACGAGGTCGCTCGATACGGTTATATTCTGCCATTCGGAGCAGGTGCTGGACATCCCCCTCGGGGTTGAATCCAGCCGGCTGCGGCCAGGAGCGGGGGAGATGGATTCCATGGGTGATTCATTCGGTCTTGTGGATATTTTTTTGTCTAACGGGCGGCGAGTTCTTCGCCAAAGCTGCTCGCTCAAATCGATCGGGCATTTTTCCGTTATAGCACTGGGTTTGGCCGTTGCACTGATCTTCCCAATCTCAAGAGCTGCGGCGCAAGCCGCTTCTCAGGCGCCCAGTGATGAATCCGACGTCAAGCTCCTGCAACCGACAGGACCGGGCCAGGCGACGCCACCTACTACGATAACTTTGCAGGACGCGCTGGAGAGAGCGCGGAAACTCGATCCGACGCTACTCGGCGCGACCTATGATGCCAGGAGCGCGCGAGAAGATCGCATCCAGGCCAGAAACGCCATGCTGCCGTCGATTACGGCGACGACACAATACCTGGGCACGCAGGGCGATGGCGGAAAAATCTCCGACGGAAGATACGTTACCAACGACGGTGTTCACGTATACCGCGCCTGGGGCGTGTACCACGAAGATCTTTCGCCGGGACTTCTGCTGGGCACGGGATATACCCGCGCCAAAGCCGCGGAAGCTCTGGCCAATGCGAAGGCCGAAATAGCGCGCCGCGGTTTGGGCGTGACCGTCACGAGGAGTTATTACGCTGTGGTGGTCGCGCAGCGCAAATACGCCACCGCGCAGGCCGGGCTGGATCAGGCCAGACGCTTCATGGACATCACGCGGGATCTGGAACGTCAGGGACAAGCGCCGCACAGCGACGCCTTGAAGGCGGAGATTCAGTACCGCATCCAGAAGCAGGCGTTCGACGAAGCCAAGTTTTCCATGGAAGACACTCGCCTGGGCCTGGCCGTGATGCTTTTCCCCGACTTCAATGAAAATTTCAGCGTGGTGGACGACCTCGACTCCGCCCCGGCGTTGCCGCCGTTTCCGGAAGTTCAAGCGATGGCCGAAAAGCAAAATCCCGATCTGCGAGTTGCGCTGGAGACGGCTCGGGAGGCGGAATTAGACGTTAAGTTGGCGAAAACTGCGTTTCTGCCTACTCTGACGGTGGACACGGATTACGGGATTGAGGCGAATTGCTTTGCCCTTCGTTGCACTCGCGCATCGGTGCAAAATGATCCGGCGGTCGGAGTCGTTCCCAATCTTGGTTATTTCCTTACGGCGGCGTTGACAGTGCCCGTGTGGGATTGGGGAACGTTGCGCAGCAAGCTGCATCAGGCGGAATACAGACAGGAATCCGCCAAAGCGGCATTGAGCCTGGCTCAGCGTATGCATATCAGCGAACTCTATGCCAACTATGACGAAGCGCTCATTGCACGGGCGGCCCTGGATGAATCACGCACCACGGCGGAACTTGCGGCCGAGAGCCTGCGTCTCACTACCCTGAGGTATCAGGCAGGGGCTTCCCCTGCGACCGAAGTAGTGGACGCGGAAACAGCGCTGGTGACGGCAAGGAACGCCTATGCCGACGCGCAAGTGCGCTATCGCACTCTGTTGGCGACACTGCAGACATTTACGGGAAGTTTCTGAAAGATGGAAAACTCAAAAGCAATCCAAGGAATGGGAGCAAAACAATGTCTTTCCCTTTAATAACAGGCATGGCGCCGGCTCGCCAGGGAGCCCGCCCTAAAAAACATGAAATCGAAACAGGCAGACCGGTCCGCTCATTCGTTGTACTAATGGCTGCGGGCATCCTGTTCTCAGGCTGCAGCACACAAAAAGCGGACGAAGCAACGCCGACCGTGACGGTGCAGGTGGACGCCGCGGAAAAGGAGCCGATCCAGCGCAAGGTGGTTACGGACGCGGTGCTGTACCCGCGCGATCAAGCGGCGATCGTGGCCAAGGTCGTCTCCTCGATCAAGAAATG
The DNA here is from genome assembly GCA_963813185.1 of uncultured Acidobacteriota bacterium. Classification (GTDB taxonomy): domain Bacteria; phylum Acidobacteriota; class Terriglobia; order Acidiferrales; family UBA7541; genus Palsa-360. The sequence goes on along the minus strand of CAWEYA010000003.1, from coordinate 23,533 downwards.
GAATGTGGAAAGAGGCAGTCATGTGAAGGCCGGGCAGTTGCTCGGGGAGCTGGAGAACCAGGACTTGACCGGGGCGGCTATGAAGAGCCAGGGCGGCTACACGCAAGCCGAGGTCACTTACCAGATGACGGTGCAGAAGAGCGCTCAGGATCTGAAATTCGCCAAGCAATCCCTGGATTCGGCGCAGAAATTGTATGACGGCCGCGCCGCGCTGTTCAAGGAAGGCGCGGTTTCGGCGAGAGATTTGGACGACGCTTCCGTCGCTTTGACTCAGGCAAAGAATACCTATGACCTCGCGCAAAAACAGTTTGACCTTAAAGTGGCCGAGGGCGCGCGGGACGCGGCAAAGGGGGACACGGAAAACGCCAATGCCCAGGTGAGTTACACCCAGATTAAGAGCCCGATCGACGGTGTTGTTACCGACCGTCCTTACTATCCGGGGGAAACACCGGCCACGGGCACTCCGATTATCACCGTGATGGACCTGTCCCAAGTGGTGGCCCGCGCGCACATCGCACAGCTGGAGGCGGCGAGTCTGAAAGTGGGGGATCCCGCGACGATTACGATTCCGGGGCAACTCGTTCAGGTTAAAGGCAAAGTCTCCCTGGTGAGCCCCGCAGTGGATCCGAACAGCACGACCGTGGAGGTTTGGGTGCAAGCCCCCAATCCAAAAGGAAGCCTGCGGCCTGGAACCAGCGTGCGCGTTGCCATGGTGGCCGAAACGGTGAAGGACGCAATTGTGATCCCTCAAGCGGCCCTGTTGACCACAACAGACGGAGTTAACACGGTCATCGTTCTGGATAGTGACAACGCACCCAGCAAAAAGAAGGTAAAGGTGGGCATACGCGACGGGGAAGCCAAAACGGTGCAGGTAACCGACGGGCTATCGGGCGGAGAGCGAGTGGTCACTGTGGGAGCGTTCGAACTGGCCAATGAAGACGACCCAGTCCTGGCGAAAACCAAGATCCAAGTGCAGGCGCCAAAGATCCCAGACGAAGAGGAATAGTGATGTTCACGACCAATCACATCAGAGCCAGGCTGGATGAAGCGGGCGGAGTGCGCGCGGCCATCGCTCCCAACATTTCCCATATGACTTTGCGACAGGTAGAAACTCATGTCTGACAAAACACCCAGCCATTCCGCACCAATTGCATCTCCGGAGTCGCGCTACTGGTTTGCCCGGCACTCCAAGTCAATCATCTTTTTGATTTTGACGCTGGCCGTCGTGGGAGTTTATGAAGCGCTCTCGCTGCCCATCGCTGTTTTCCCGGCGACCAATTTTCCGCGCATTATCGTGGGCGTGGACAACGGCGTGATGCCGATCGCGCAAATGGAAGTCACCATTACGCGCCCGCTGGAAAACGCGGTGAACAGCGTGCCGGGTCTCGAGGATGTGCGCTCGATAACCAGCCGGGGATCGGCCGAAATCGATTTATCGTTCAACTGGAACGTGGATATGATCACGACGCTGCAGTTGGTAAATTCCGCAATCGCGCGCATTCAAAGCACGCTTCCCTCCACGGCACTGATCGAATCGCACCGGCTGGACTTCGCCAGCTTCCCGATTCTTGGCTACAGCCTCACGTCCGACAAAGTCCCGCAAACGCAACTCTGGGAAATCGCGACGTATGACATGAAGCCGCGCTTGAACCGGCTCAATGGAGTTGCGACCGTCCTGGTGCAAGGAGGACAGCAGCCGGAATTTCAAGTGACGCCCGATCCGTCCAAGATGCTGCGCGCCCACGTGACGGTGCAGGACATTCTGGATGCCGCCAATCACACCAACATTGTCGATTCGCCGGGCCTTCTGAGCCGCAACCACCAGTTGTTTCTTGGCCTGATCGATTCGCAGGTCCACAACGCGGAAGACATCGGCAACATGGTCATCAAGAATGTGGGCGACGCGCCTGTTCGAGTGCATGACGTGGGGGTGGTGACGGCTTCCGCGGCGCCAAATTTCACGGTGGTCACGGCGAATGGAAAGCCAGCCGTCCTCATGAGCATCAGCCGCCAGCCGGAAAGCAACACGGTGGAAGTCGCCAACCTGGTGCACCAGGAAATCGAGGCGATCCGTCCGACACTGCCCGCGGGCGTAGATTTAAACGTCTTTTACGATCAGTCCAACATCGTGCGCGAGTCGATCGGGAGCGTGCGCGACGCGATTATCATCGGCCTGCTGCTCGCCGGGTTCATCATCTGGCTGTTCTTGCGCGACGTTGGCACGGCCCTGATGACGGGCCTGGTAATTCCCGTGGCCATTTTCGTTACCTTCATTGCCATGAAGATCCTGGGACAAAGCTTCAACATGATGACGCTCGGGGGCCTGGCGGCGGCAGGCGGGCTGGTGATCGACGACGCGATCGTGGTCGTCGAGAATATTGTGCTGCACCGCGATGGAGGAGAAGGGCGGCTCGAAGCGGTCAACAGCGCCCTCAAAGAACTGACTGTTCCTTTGATCGGTTCAACGCTGACCCCGATCGTCGTGTTCCTGCCCTTGATTTCGATCACGGGCGTGACCGGAACCTTCTTCCGCGCGCTGGCCATTGCCATGAGCGTCTCCCTGTTGACGTCATTAGCTCTCGCGCTCACCTGGTCAACGAACCTGGGCGTTTACCTGATTCGTCGCGGCCAAGAGGAACCCGCCGCTGGCACGGAACGTGCGCCGCAAGAGGATTCCGAAAATGCGGAATTCGAGCGCATGAGACGCATGATGGCCGCGGAGGAAGAATCGCTTAGGGGCGGATTGTTCGAGAAAATCATCGTGTTTTATGAGCGCTGGATGCGGCGCGCGCTCGAACATCCGATTTGGCTCGGCGGGTTTTGCCTGATCCTGATCGCGGTTTCTTATTTGTGTTATCGCCAGCTTGGAACGGACCTGCTCCCCCACATGGACGAGGGCGGCTTTATCCTGGACTACGTCATGCCGCCGGGGAGCTCGCTTCAGGAAACCAATCGCGTCATCACGCACGTGGAAAATATCATCAAGTCAGTCCCCGAGGTCGAGAACACCTCACGGCGCACCGGATTGCAGCTCGGACTTGCCGCTGTAACGGAACCCAATACAGGCGACATCGCGGTGAAGCTGAGGGACGGAAAGAGACGCAAAATCGATGACATCATCGCCGACGTCCGCTCCAAGGTGACGACGGCGGAACCATCTCTCGACGTTGAATTCACGCAAGTGCTTCAGGACATGATTTCGGACCTCACCGGCGCGCCGCAGCCGATCGTCGTCCAGCTGTTTTCGCCGGACGTGGATCAACTGACGGCCTGGGCGCCGAGGGTGGCCGATGCACTGGGCCGCATCCAGGTCAATTACAAGAAACCCATCGTGGACATTGAAGACGGAATTGACAACACCACGAGCGGCCCAGCCGTGGTCTTTACCGTGAATCCGGCGGCAGCAGCCAAGGCTGGCTTCACCACCGACCAGCTGACCACGGTGGCTGCCGCGATTGTGGACGGCGAGCCCGCCACCGCGCCCATGATTATCAATGACAAGCCCTACACTCTGCGCGTTCGTTACCCGACCTCGAGCCGCTCTTCGCTCGAAGCCATGAATAACACGATGATCGTCAATGCGAACGGCGGATCGGCCACTCTCGGTTCCGTGTCCACGTTTACCGAAGTGCCGGGCCAGACCGAGATTCTCCGTGATAACTTGCAGCAGGAAAAGGAAGTCATTGCGCGGCTCGAAGGTATCGACCTTGGCGGAGGAGTGGCCGCGGTGCAGAAGGCGGTAAACGATCTGCACTTACCCCCGTCGATCCGAGTGGCCTACGGGGGCACGTACAAGGAGCAGCAGAAATCGTTCCACGACCTAGCGGTGGTGTTGCTGCTGGCGCTGGTGCTGATTTTCATCGTGCTGCTGTTCGAGTTCCGGTCCTTCTCGGCGCCGCTGGCGATTCTATCCTCGGCCATACTTTCGACTTCGGGCGTGTTTTTCGCGCTGTACATCACGCGCACCGATTTCAATGTGGCGTCCTTCATGGGACTGATCATGGTGCTGGGCATCGTAGCCAAGAACGGTATCCTGTTGCTCGACGCTAACCAGAAATTCCGAGGAGTCGGGTTCGCAGCAGAAGAGGCCATGGTCCAGGCGGGCCGCCGAAGACTTCGGCCCATTGTCATGACGGCTATGGCAGCGGTGGCGGGTATGCTACCGTTGTCGCTCGCGCTGGGGGCGGGCTCGCAGATGCTGCAACCTCTGGCGATCGCGGTGATCGGCGGAATCCTGATTTCGATGGTGCTGTCGCTGATCATCACACCGGCGATTCAATATTATTTGACGAGCGATAAGGAAGCAGCGGTGGAGGCCGCCGGAACTCCAGTCGCTGTGCGATAAGACTGTGCGGATGCAGCGAAACTAAAGGCTGGGTGAAACGTATTATTAAATCGGGTCCAGGTACGGAACTTTCTGCTCAAAAGAAACCATAAGGAGATGAATCGCATGTTACGAAAAAATATCGCAGGATGGTTGCGCCGGACGAGCCCGATGCTTGTGCTGTCGCTCGTTGCAGGCGTGATTGCGTATGCCGCTCCGCAGGCCGGCGGCTATAAGATCATTAAAAGAATGCAAATCGGGGGAGACGGGGGCTGGGATTACTTGTTGATTGACCCGCCCTCACACCGGCTCTATGTCGCCCGCGGGTCGCACTTCCAGGTAGTGGATGTCACCACCGGGAAAGTGGTGGGCGACATTGAGATTGCCAATTCCAAGAACTCTCACGGCATCGCTCTGGCCACGGATTTGGGCAAAGGATTTACGAGCAACGGAGACGCCAACACGGTTTCGGTTGTGGACTTGAAGACGCTCAAGGCCACTTCGGTCATCCCCATACCCGGGAAAGACCCTGATTCTATCCGCTACGATGCCGCCACTAAGCGCGTCTTCACATTTAACGGCAAGAGCTCGGATTCGACGGTAATTGACGCAACCTCCGATAAGGTCATCGGCACAGTTAAGCTCGCCGGTAAGCCGGAAGAAGCCATTCTCGACGGAAGTGGAAACATGTGGGTCAACATCGAAGACAAGAGTTCCATACAAGAATTCGACACGAAATCCTACGCCATCAAAGGTATGTGGCCGCTTGCCCCCTGCGATGGGCCTTCCGCAATGTCCTACGATAGCGCTCATAAGCGGATTTTCGTGGCCTGCGACAAGGTGATGGTCGTGGTGAGCGCGGAGAATGGAAAAGTGGTTGCTTCCCCGCCGATTGGCGGCGATCCCGATGGCAACGGCTACGATCCGAGTACGGGGATGGCGTTCGCCTCGTGCCGTGACGGCTTCGTTTCCGTGATTCACCAGGATTCAGCGGACAAGTACACCGTCGTCGGGAATATCAACACTCAAGCCGGCACGCGTACGATGACGCTGGACCCTACAACGCACCGCGTCTACACGGAGACCGCGGACTTCAAACCCGCGGGGCAGCCAACGCCGGACAATCCACGGCCGCGTCCCACACCGATCGCCGGATCGTTCGTGATCCTGGAAATCGGGCAGTAGGGATTCTGAAATACAATGCGCCCCCGGCTCTCAGGAGCCGGGGGCGCATTTTTTTGGGTTTGCGTTTCTTCGTGGCGCGGGCTTCAGCATGCGGGGGTTCGTCCTTGCAAGGACTAAAACCCACAAGCTGGAGAGCCCGTGCTGCAACTCGATTTCCAACACGCCAGCGGCTAAAGAGGCTGCGGGAAAAAGTAGTTTAATGTCATCCCGAGCGAAGCGAGGGATCTGCTTTTTTCACCAAACCCAAGAAAAAGACAGATTCCTCGGGCAAACCGCGCCCTGGGAATGACACTTTTGGAATTTTTCCGTAACCTGTAAAGCCGAATTGATTCTGCAATCGTTAGGGCACGGCTGAAAGCCATGCCCTACAAAGATTTGGCAGTTGGCACTCAGGCTCTGAAGCGTGCGCTACTTTTTTCCCTTCGTGACCAGTTTCTGCACACGCCAGTTGTTCATGTCGGCGATGTAGAGGAGATCGTCGGAGGGGCAGGCGATGCCGTGGGCCCAGCTGAGTTCGCCAAGTTCGTGCCCGGATTCGCCCCAGGCGCCGAGGATCTTGCCTTCGGGCAACTGAAGCTTGTAGAGGCGGCCGGGTTCGGCGTCGGTGGTGTAAAGATATTGCGGCGTGGTGTTGGTGATGCAGATGGTCCACGGGGCGGTTTCGTCCGGGCGATTTACGGGCAAATTACCCAGGACTGGATGCCGCATCTTGTCGTAGGGCACATTCAGGAAGATGAACTTCTTGAAATTTCCATCCAGGTCAAACACCTGAATGCGGCGGTTGCCGCGATCGGCGACATACACGTTGCTGTCGCGGTCGATACCGATGTTGTGGGGATTTTTGATCTGGCCGGGATTTTCGTTGGCGTGGACTCCGCCCGTTCCAGGACCTCCCCATTGCTTGATCCAGTTTCCATGCTTGTCGAACTTGGCGATGCGCGAATTGAAATAACCGTCACCCACGTAGATATTGTCGTCCTTGTCCCAGGCGACGTCGGTTGAGCCGTTGAAATAGCCGTCCACGGGAGTGGGCGGGGGATCGGCATGGCGGTAGCGGGGCTCGTCCGGCCCTTCGTCGCGTCGCCCGAGGTTCATGACCACGTATCCGGCGGGATTGAACTTGACGACGGACATGGCCGCCTTATCCACGACCCACAGGTTGTCGTACTTATCGAAGCGCACGGAATGCGCGTAGGCCAGACCATAAACGCCGCGGCCAAGTTCACGCACAAATTTGCCGTCGGCGTCGAATTCAAAAATTTGCGTTGTGGCATTGCCGTAGACCGGACCCGCCGTCGCCGTGCCGGGGTGATTCAGGACGATGATGTGGCCTTTGGAGTTCACGGCCACACTGAGGACTTCTCCCAAGTTTTGATCGATGGAATACTTCAGCGGATTCGGCACCGATTCGAAGGGAAGTGCCGGCACGCTCGGCCCTTCCTGGGCAAATGCCGGCGCAGCCAGCAGGGCCAGCAAAGCGATCACGGGAAGCGGTTTCATGGAGCCTCCAAACGAGCCAAAGGTTTTCCCACACCCGGATATTGGCACAAAGCGTGATTGGTATATACTCTCGAACAGCAACCCAAGTCAAAATCGCTTTTTTCATCAGGAGCAAAAGCCAATGAAACATTCATGGATTCGACGCGCCCTGGCAGTGCCGGGGGCCTTGTTGACTGTGTCGCTGATCGTAGCGGGATCGGCGCGCGCCCAGGCGCCCGTGGACGACAGCAAGACGGTAGTGAAGTCGAACAAGATCACCGACGATTTCTACACGATTGACGGCCGTGGCGGCACGATCGGCGTGCTGGTGGGGCCGCAAGGGACGTTCATGGTGGACACGCAATTCGCTCCGCTCAGCGACCGGATCGTGGCGGAAATCAAGAAAATTTCGCCTAACCCCATTCGCTTTGTGGTCAACACGCACGTGCATCCCGATCACACCGGCGGCAACGCAAACATGGGAAAACTGGGCGCGACGATTTTCGCGCGTGACGAATTGCGAGACCGTCTGATGAATCCCAACCCGGGCGCAAACGGGCAGCCGGGGACGCCCGCACCGGAGGTCGGTCTTCCGGTCGTGACTTATGAAAACAAAGTCACGTTTCACATGAACGGAGAAACCGTGGACCTCATCCCCATCCGCAAGGCGCACACCGACGGCGACACCATGGTGTACTTTCACAACGCAGACGTGATTATGACCGGCGATTTCTACCGCTCGATCGGATATCCGAACATCGATCGCGCGAACGGCGGAAGCCTCGATGGAATGATCACCGGGCTTGGACAGGTGGTCGCTCTGGCCGGGCCGAATACGAAAATTATTCCGGGCCACGGACCGACAGTCGATAGGACTGCTGTCATGGCGCATCGGGATATGATCATTGGCGTGCGGAACGAGGTTGCCAAACTCATGAAGCAGGGGAAGACGGCGGACGAGGTGGTTGCCGCGCATCCCTCGGCCGCATTCGACGCAAACGTGCCTCCGGCCGCGCCGAACGGGGACAAGATGGCGGACCGGTTTGTCGGGCAGTTGTACGCGGAACTGAAACCGGCCAAGTAATACGGCGCGGATTTCCTATGGTCATTCCGGGGCCGCCGCGGCGGCCCCGGAATGACCGTACTTTGGATTTTTTCGCAAACCGCAAGACCTGCGCAATATCAATCCTGAATGCCATGCCCATCCTCGTTCTCGAATCTTTGCAATCGTTGAAAGATTACGTGGGCCGCGAAATCGCCACAACCGGCTGGCTGGCCGTGACGCAGGAGCGCATCCGGCAATTTGCAGAAGCGACGGGAGATCACCAATGGATTCACGTCGATCCGGAACGCGCGAAGCGCGAATCTCCCTATGGCGCTGCGATCGCGCACGGATTTCTGACGCTGTCCTTAATGAGCCATTTCATGAGGGAGGCGATCGAGTTGCCGGGCGACGTGCGGCAGACGATTAATTACGGACTGAACCGCGTTCGCTTTCCGGCGCCCGTTCGCGCGGGCGGGAAGATTCGCGCGCGCGTTAGTTTGCAATCTTACCGGGAGTTATCCGGCAGCGTTGAGGCGGTGTTTGGCATCACCATCGAAACGGAGGGCGGCGCAAAACCGTGCTGCGTCGCGGAATGGATCTTGCGCTACTATTCTTAGGAACGCCCGGTGAACGCGCCAAAAATACGAATCTCAATTTCTCTTATGTGAAATCCTGGTCCCGAGGACCACCCAAACCAGATCCAAAACGTAAAGGACGATCACGAGGTTGCCGAGCCACAGGGATGCCGCATTCCGCGGCATGAATTGAATAAATCCCCAAAGCAAGAATGTCGCCGCAAGGAGCCCGTTTTTCAGCAGATCCGCAAATCCCGGGCGGAGGATCGGTTGCAGGATCAGAAACGATGTGCCCACCAGGAGTAACGGCGCGGATGAAATCGCCGCCGCCGGGAGCCCGGGTAGAGCTCGGAATATTGCATCGCCGATGAGTAAGGCGATGCCGGCGGCGAGCGCCAAGATCGCCAGACCATAGCTGATCCACCGTATGGCATTATTTAACTTGGACAAGGTTGGTGCCCTCGCTTCGATTTGAATCTCAGCTCACTTTTTCAACTCCGCGTCGTGTGTGCCGGCTTATCGGGAATCGGCATTGAAGCGCCTCCAGGAACATATACGGACGGGCGTAAAAAAGTCATGAGGAAAAGATAATAAGACGCGATCGGGTCCGACATATTCGACTCGATAGGCGGAATCATCGGCGATGAGGGTGCCGCGGGTTACAGAGACATTTATCGCGAAAGGCCTTCAATAGGGAGTTCACGGGGGGGCACGAAGAATTGGGTGGCTCGCGGGCCGGCTCGAAACACATTTACAAAATTTATGAGCACCCGTTTTGCCGCGCACTCGAAGTGATAACCGACTCACGGGAGAAATCTTCGGGTACAATCCTGGATTCGCAACGGGGAGAAATCATGAATGGAAGCGCCATTCTGCGGGTGCAGTGTCCGGACCAAAAAGGGCTGGACGCGGGGCTCGCGGAATTCATCTACCGCGCGGGCGGAAATATTCTGCATTTCGAGCAGCACATGGTCCGGGATCTGGGCCTTTATCTCGCGCGCATCGAGTGGGACCTCGACGGCTTCCAAATCGAGATGCGGGATTTCGCGCGGCACTTCGCTCCGATTGCGGACCGCATGAACATGAAATGGCAGATCGCGCTTTCCAGCGACCGTCTGCGCGTCGCGGTGTTCGTTTCCAGGTACGACCATTGCCTGGTCGACCTGCTCTATCGCTGGCACACGGGCGAACTGGCGTGCGAGATTCCTCTGATCATCAGCAACCATCACGACGCGAAACGCCACGCGGATTTTTACGGCGTTCCCTTTCATGTGATGGAAGTGACCCGGGAAAACAAGCAGGAAACCGAGCGGCGGCAGCGCGCCTTGCTCGAACAGGATCGCGTCGATTTAATCGTCCTGGCGCGTTACATGCAAATATTGTCTCCGGAATTCATCGCCTATTATCCGCAGCGAATCATCAACATCCATCATTCATTTCTGCCCGCGTTTGTGGGCGCCAAGCCGCATCAGCAGGCGTTTGAGCGCGGGGTAAAACTGCTCGGCGCGACCGCCCACTACGTGACCGAGGCGCTGGATGACGGCCCCATCATCGAACAGGACGTCATGCGAATCTCGCACCGCGATTCCCTTGAGGATCTGGTGCAAAAGGGCCGCGACCTTGAAAAAATAGTTCTCTCGCGAGCGGTCGGCTGGCACCTGGAGCACCGGGTCCTGTTGTATGCGAACAAGACGGTAGTTTTTGACTGATAGTAATCTTAGTTATGCGCATGGGATCGTGACCTAAGGCGCTTCAAGGGCTATTGATGTCTGCAAAAGTAATGTCCGCCCCCTTCCGCCCAAAAGGCTTCAAAAATGGCTGAAAACGGCCAATCCACATAGGACATTAGAAATGCAGCCCTCAATAAAGCCCACGTTTTGAAATCATCAGATTGTCGCGGCTGAACAGTTTGCGGAAAAATTCCAAATTTGTGATTCCGAGGGCGCGGATTGCCCGAGGAATCTGCTTTTTTCTTGCGATTGGCGAAAAAGCAGATCCCTCGCTTCGCTCGGGATGACATTAAACTACCTTTTTCCGGCCTCTGAAGCAGCGACCCACAAAGACTGCCTGTGAGGTGGCATTTAGTCTGCAACACGAGTGAAATACTGCGCGGAGGATCTCTCAGGATGGGAACGATTCTGGTATCCTCGTGGGAATGCCCGGCAAACCGATTTGCTTGATGATCTTGTGGATGATGGCGGCCTCCCACGCATTTTCGGCGCAGGCGCAAACCACGCAGGCCCCGGCAACGCCGGTCCAGCCTGCGCCACAGACATCGGCTCCGATTCCGCAGCAAGCTCCTCCGGCCCCGGCGCCTGCGCAGCCCGCAGCCGAGCCGGCGCCTCCCCCGCAAAAAGCTTTAGGCCTCGTGATTCTTGATCCGGCGCATGGCGGCGCGGACCCTGGCGCGCGCGGATCTTCCGGCATCGCGGAGAGCGACGTTGTGCTCAGCTATGCGCGGCTGTTGCGCATTTCTCTGGAGGCCCAGGGAATGCGCGTCATCATGACGCGCCAGGCCAATGACGATCCGTCTTTCGACGACCGTTCGAGATTGGCCAACGCGCAGCGCCGGGATATATTCATCACTCTGCACGTGTCCTCCACGGGCCAGCCCGGAACGGTGCGCGTGTATTCCCTGCCGCGCATAGTGTTACCGCAAAATGTCGCGCTGGCGCCGCACGCGGGACTTTTGCCTTGGGACCGGGCGCAATTCAATTTCATTGATCAGAGCCGGAGGCTGGCAGAGCTGATCCAGATTCAGATGGCGCAGCGCTTTCAGGGCTCATCGGAAACTCCCCTGGAAGCCCCCGTGCGGCAATTGCGGACGGTGGGGGCGCCCGCCGTGGCCATCGAAATATCGAGCGTGAGCCTGCCGGACCGCTCGCGGCTCGATCAGATGGGCCCGGGCCTGGCCGACGGGGTGGCGCGCGCGGTCGCGGCGTTTCGAACGATCTATGAAATGGGAGGCAGGTAAAGCTTTGTCGAAGGGACTCAAGACGACGATCGCGATCCTCACCGCCATGGTGGTGCTGGGCCTCATCACGCTGCCGGGATTGCGCGAGGCGGTGCATCGGCTGCGCAATACACCCCGGACCGATGAGCAGGCGCGGCGCGAAGTGATGCAGGAACCGATCTCTACCCCGACCGACGTGCAAGCGAAGGCGCAGATGTTCTGGCTGTCGACAACTTCCCCGAATTCGCTGGAGCCCACGGCCATTTCGCTTCCGCTTTCCGCCGATCCCGTGCTGCGGTCCAAGCAACTTCTGATTGCATTGATCGCTCGCGCGCCCGCTCCGGAGAAACGGACACTCCCGGCGGAAGCAAACTTGCTGGCTTTCTACATTCAGCCGGACGGGACGGCCATCGCGGACTTCTCGGACGAAATTGTTTCGGGGATGCCGTCGGGGATTTTGAGCGAGCAACTCGCGGTGGAGTCGGTCGCGCAGACTCTTGGCGCAAACGGAACCGGGATCCGGCAACTGAAGATTCTCGTTCACGGGCAAGGGGCGGAAACTCTCGCGGGGCATCTGGACATTTACGGGCTGTTTGCGGTTCCCTCGCCTTTGGGTGCGGCCTCTCCGGCCCCAGCTAAGGCAACGCCCTCAAGAAAAACTCCCGCAGCGGACGGCACTGGGCGAACTAAACCTGCAAGCTCCGCGCCGACAATTCCAGCGCCAGGAAAGCAAGGGCCGCGCTAATTAGCCAGGATTTCTCACCACGAATGAAGCGATTGGATGGGTGTGCGCGACTTTATGCTCTACAGGACACGGGTTTCGTAGCGCCTGCGTCCCGCCGGCAATTTTTGAACTCGTGCCGTAGCGCAAAATGCCGGCGGGACGCGGGCGCTACGAAACCTGCATGAGAGGTTCAAGTTAGCCAGAGGGCGCGGGTTTAGGACTCGGCGGTCGGCCGGATCGGGATCGCGCTTGTCACAACCAAACCCCACAGGCTGAAGCCTGTGCCACTTGGATCCCGGCACAGCTATACCAACGGGCCGGGCCTGCTCTTGTAGCGCTTCACGATGGCGTCGGCGCTCATGTAAGCAAGGGCCTGGATGGTGAGTGTGGGATTGAAGCCGCTCATGGATGGAAAGGTCGAGCTGCCGATCAAGAAGAGATTCGGGATGTCCCAGGTCTGGCCGTAGCGGTTCACGACCGAAGTCTTCGGGTCGTTGCCCATGCGCGTGCCGCCCTCATGATGCGCGCCCGGAGCGCCCGGACTGAGGGCTCCACGCCATACCTGCGTGGCGCCCATGGCGTGAGCCACGCCTTCCATCTTCTGCATCAGGAATTCGACGCGGGCGCGCTCGTTGGGACGGCGCCAGTCATAGGTGACGCGCGGCGCGGGCATCCCCCATTGATCGCGCACGTCGGGATCGAGATCGATGGTCTGGTCGGCGTAGGCGAGGTTTTCGGTCTGCGCGTTGATGGCGCCGTAGCGGGCGAAATACTTGGCGAAGAAATCGCGGTACGCCGCGCCCCATTTCGGCGTGCCGGGAGGGGGGTCCATGCTCATGGCGGTGCCGATAGGGCCGGCCTCGAGATCGGCGGGACCGATGGAGATTTGCGCGCCGCGAATGAAGCCCAGGCCGCTGTGGTCGAAATTATCGGCGTTGAAATCGTCGAAGGTGTGCTTCTGCGCGCTTGGGCCCATGTAAATGTTCACGAAGCGATCGTCGTATGCGGCGAACACCTTGGCCATGATGTGAGCCATGACGTGCTTGCCAAGCTGGCCGCTCGAATTCGCTAGGCCGTTCGGGAATTTATCCGTCTTGGAGAGCAGCAGAAGACGCGTGTTGTCGTAAATGAAGGGAGCGAGAATCACGACCTCCGCCTCGATGGTGTTGTCCGAACCGTCGGGGCCGTAGTAAGACACGCCGGTGGCGCGGCCGCTGTTGTCGGTATTCACGTGATAGCACGTGGCGCCGGTGAGCAGCTCGAAATTGCCGGTGGCGTCGGCTTCCGGCAGCTTGGTGACGAGGATGCTGGACTTCGCGCCGACGTGGCAGCCGAAGGATTGGCAAAAGCCGCAGTAGGTGCAGCTGGCTCGATCGTGATAGGGCTGCGAAATAATCGCGCGCGGGGAGGAAAACGGGTGATAGCCCAGCTTGCGCGCGCCTTCCGCGAACAGGACGCCCGATTGATCCATGAGCAAGGCCGGAAGAGGATACTCGCGCTTGCGCGGGGCTTCAAAAATGTTGCCGCCGTCAATTTTGCGGCCCTGCAAATTGCCGGCCTTGCCTGAGACGCCCAGCTCGTACTCGGCTTGATCGTAGAAAGGTTCGAGGTCGGCGTACGTCACCGGCCAGTCGGCCAGCGAAGAATCCTGCGGGATGGCCGATGCGCCGTAGCGCTCGATGGTTTGCGAACGGGCGCGGAAATCGTCTTCATGCATGCGCCAGGAGAGCGTGCCGTAGTGGACCGTGCCACCGCCAGCTTGATTGCCGTAATTCAGAATGGGCATCGGATGCGCGCGCACGCCGGTGTTGGGGCGCCAGGTGACGGGTTGGCGCTTCCAGTTGGGGCGGAGATCCTGGCGCTGAAAATAACGCAGCTCATCGTGGGGGTTGAAGTCCGCGGTGGTCAGGCGCGGGCCGCGTTCGAGACCAGTGACTTTCATTCCCGCTTTGCCGAGCTCGGCCGCGAGGATTCCGCCAACCGCGCCCATCCCGACAATGACGACATCTGTTTTTTCGACGGCCATGGCTTATGCCCTCCCCGCCGCGCCCTTGGGGATGGTTTGCAGGCCGATCATGGGCTCGCGCGTAAACGCTTGCTTGCTTTGCAGATCCGCCGGCGTGAACACAGCTTGCGCGCCGGGAAAACCGACGAGCCGCCAGCCGGCGAAGTCCTTGTTGCCGCCGTAAAGCGGGTCGGCGAACATGCCTTCCATCGTGTGCGTGCGAAGCGTGTTGAAGAATTCGCGGGCCGTGGGATAAGTGAAACCGGTGGCTTTGTCGGTTTCGAGCGCCGTGATGACTTCGTCCTGCTGTTCAGGATTGAGGCGCACGAATGGCTCTTTATGAGTGCCGCGGCAGTAGGCCTCGAGTTGCGCAAGGCCGCGGCGGTAGAAATCCTGCAGCTCGGCGTACGCGCCGGCGAGGGCAAGATCAATGTAATTCAGGACGTCCGCGTCGCGCGCTCCGGGTTTGTCCGGGGCGCTGGGCATGAGGCGTTCGGTGAACGCGGCGATCGTGGCGGCGTCGGCGTGGTTGAAGAACGCGCCGTGCTCGCTGCCGGTGGGGTGCTGCGCCCCAGCAGGTGCGGCGCCTCCTTCCATATGCTCGTGATTCTGGGCGATCGCGTCAGGGACGAGACCCGCTCCTGCAACGGCTCCCGCGCCAACCGCCGCGCGCACTAAGAATGCGCGGCGAGATGCGTCATGTTTGGTCATGGTTATTGCACCTCTTCTGAGTCATGAATAAATATTTCTGTATGACTTCTGAACTGACCTGAACAATACCAATTTTTTGAAGCAATGTCATCGGTCGCGCTCAGGAAAGTAGCGCCGGCGTCCCGCCGGCTCCTCCCATCTTCTGGAACTCGGAAATTGCCGGCAAGATGCCGGCGCTACGAAAACCGTCAACGATTTCTGGCCCTTCGGAAGATGAGTCGCTGTCTGCAATTGTCTGAGGTTGACACTGGCGTTGGCGGCGGGCAAACTCATCGCCATGTCACGAGGGGGAAACTTGCGAAGCGATGGACGCGCGCACGATCAGATTCGCCCGGTCAAATTGACGCCGGACTTTATTACCAGCGCCGAAGGGAGCGTGCTGATCGAGATTGGGAACACGCGGGTGATTTGCACGGCGAGCGTGGACGATGGCGTCCCATCGTTTTTGAAAGGCCAGGACAAAGGCTGGGTAACCGGCGAGTACGGCATGCTTCCGCGCGCGACCGAGCAGCGCACGGCGCGCGAATCCATGCGCGGGAGGCCGTCGGGGCGCACTCTGGAAATTCAGCGGCTGATCGGGAGATCGTTGCGCGCGATCATCGACCAGGAAAAACTGGGCGAAAGAACCGTGTGGCTGGATTGCGACGTGATCCAGGCCGATGGCGGGACGCGCACCGCTTCGATTACCGGCGCATACATCGCGCTGGCGCTGGCGATGCAGCGGCTGGTCGCTGCGGGGATACTGAAGACGGTTCCGCTTGTCGATTCCGTCGCGGCCACGAGTGTTGGTGTGGTGGAAGGCGTCGCGCTGCTGGACCTCGCGTATGAGGAAGATTCGCGCGCCGAGGTCGACATGAACGTGGTGATGACAGGGAGCGGAAAATTTGTCGAGGTCCAGGCCACGGCCGAAGGGCAGCCGTTTGGCGGCGCCGAGCTGCAGGACCTGCTGGGGCTCGCTGCCGCGGGAATCCGCCGAATGACCGAGTATCAATCCAAGCTGGTCCAAACCGATTTCCGTGCACGTGCCAGGTAAGCCTCTACGGTTGTTCGTGGCTTCCTCGAACCCGGGAAAGCTGCGCGAATATCGGGCGCTGGCCCAGCCGGCGGGCGCTTCTGTCGAGCTTGCATTCATTCCCAATTTCGATGCGCTGCCTGTTTTTGAGGAAATCTGGCCGACCTTTGCGGAAAATGCGGCGGGAAAAGCGTTGCACTACAGCCGGTTTGCGCCGGGCGTCATGATCGCGGATGATTCCGGGCTGGTGGTGCCGGCGCTGGGGGGCGCGCCGGGCGTGCATTCCGCTCGTTATGCCGGGCCGGACGCTTCGGACGCGGACCGCATCCGTAAATTGCTCGGCGAAATGCGCGGGAAAAATGGGGAGGAGCGGCAGGCGCGGTTTGTTTGCGTGGTGGCCGCGGCTGAATCGGGTAGAATGCGCGGGCTGTTTTCCTCATCGGCGGAGGGAATTCTTTTGGAGGAGCCCAGGGGGGAGGACGGATTCGGATACGATCCTATTTTCTACTCCCCTGCCCTCGGAAAAACGTATGCCGAAATTTCGCGCGAAGAAAAAAACCTGCACAGCCATCGCGGGAAAGCGTTCCACAAGGCGCTCGAATTCCTTCTGGGTGCGCGGTCGGCCTAAAGAGGTCGAGTTGCCGCAAGGGTTTTAGTAGCACGGACTTCAGTCTGTGGAGCTCCGTTAGCCAGGTGGGGACGCACGTGCCAGCCGAGATCACTCGGAAAACCCACAGACTGAAGTCTGTGCCACTAAAGCACGTATGCTATATTCGTGCGCCAGGTTGCGGCAGAAGCGGTGAAATGAAATCGTGCCGATGAAAAAGCGAAAAGCCAAGTCCAAAAAGATTGCCGCGCGACCCGCGAAGAAATCGAAATCGCCCTCGCCCGCGCGAAAAGCGAAAGCCTCCCAGGCGGGCGGCGCGATTGCGAAGGCTGCGGGAACGAGTCCGCAGCGCGTCGCGGCGATTCTGCAGAAATTGGATGAAGCTTATCCGAATGTGACCTGCGCGCTTGAGCACCACACCGCGTTTCAATTGCTGATTTCCACGATCCTTTCGGCGCAATGCACGGACGAGCGCGTCAATCAAGTCACGAAAACGCTGTTTGTGAAGTACCGCACGCCGAAAGATTTTGCCTACGCGAATCCGGCGGAGCTCGAGCAGGACATCCGGCCCACCGGATTTTTTCGGAATAAGACCAAGTCCATCATGGGCGCGAGCAAAAAGATCGTGGAAGAGTTCGGCGGCGAAGTGCCGCGCACGATGGAGGAGTTGCTGACCCTGGCGGGGGTGGCGCGCAAGACGTCCAACGTCGTCCTGGGCACGGCTTACGGCATCGCGGTCGGCGTGGTTGTGGACACGCACGTGATCCGGCTCTCGAACCGGCTGGACCTTTCACGGAACACGGACCCGAAAAAAATTGAGCAGGACTTGATGCAGGTGATTCCGCAAGACAAATGGATTTTGTTTTCACACCAGATGATCTGGCATGGGCGGCGCGTGTGCCAGGCGCGCAAGCCCAGGTGCGCCGAATGCAATCTTGAAAATCTTTGCTACGCGAAAGACAAAACGGTTTAGAACGCTTTTCTGACGGGAGATTTATACCGGGAACGCCATTCTCCTGAATGGCGCTGTGTAAAACGCCGATCGGGAGATTGGCGTTCCCGGGCTGTCCTTTACGCTGCATGGGGGCGTCACGGTTGTGGACTGGCTGTTCCCGGTTGGATATAGTCCGATCATGCAGATTTTGTCCGGGAAGGACGCGGCAAACCATATTGCAGGGATCATCCATCCGAAATATCAGGTGCATGGAGTTTCCGTGCATCTCACGGTGCGAAAGATTTATGCCGTCGATCCGGTGGGAAAACTTGATTTCGGCGGCGGCGAATACGCCCCTGCCGGGAAAGTGGAAATTGCTCCGAATCAACTTCGCCCGGACGACAATTATCTGTGGTGGGATTTGGACCGGGAAAGTTATTTCGTCGAATGCAATGAAACGCTCAACCTTGCCCCAGACCAGATCGCTTTGATCGAACCTGAAGACCGTCTGTTGCGCGCCGGTGGGTGGCACGTGCCTATTTTCGTGCGCGGACACGTGGACCCGGTGGAATTGCTGCTGACGGTCGGAGTCCTGCAGTTGCGGGTGAAGGAGAATGCGCGTATTTCCCGCGTGCGTCTGTTCCGCATCGACGAAAAGGGGAGATCGGCCAGGACGGCACGCAAGAGCAGTTCTCCGAAGGTCAGACGAGCTAAACGCAAGTAACCTGTGTTTTCAGATCATCACCTAGAGTCTCGCGCCGGAGTGGATGATTCCCGCAGCGCAGGCTTGAGCCTGTGGGGGTTCGTCCTTGCAAGGACCAAACCCCATAGGCTCAAGCCTGCTCTACGGGAATCATTCCGCGCGGCGATCAGGGATGATTGTAGACCGGACTGGAATTTGCGGGCGGGATGTAGTCCTGGCCATATTTGTTTTTGTGTTCGAGAGTGAAGTTGGGATTCTCGACGACGCGAACCGGTTCGAGTGTTCGGGATGCATCGGAAATCGCCACCGCGCGGCTTGCGGCTTTCAGGTCTTCCGGCAGGCTGCGCTCATACCATACATTAAGCTGATAGCGTCCATCGGGAACATTCGGGATGGACACACGGCCATTTCGATCCGACATGCCGAAGTAAGGCGTGTCGACCGCAACAACCGCGCCGCTCATTTCCGGGTGAATATTGCAGAAGAGAAAGCTCACGCCAGGACGGTCAAAGTGAACCGTCTTGCTGGAACCCGCCTCATAAAATCCCAGGTCGAATCGTTTGCCATCGAAGAGCGAGAAAACATTGTGCAGGAAGGGATCCTTGTTGGGAAACTGGACCGGCGTTCCCACCTGAATGACCAGGACGTGCGGATCGAAACTTTTATTGATCTGGGCGATTTGCGGCCCGGCATGGCCGGTTGCAAAGGATAAGGACGCGCCCGCAGAGGCGCCGAGCGGCGAGAGCCAGACGACGATATTCGAAGCATCGCCCGCTGGCTTTGCCGGCGAAGACGCTTTCTCGGAATGAGAATTTACGATTTCCACCTTGACCGTGATGGGCGGCAGCGTCGTCTGAGCGAGCAAAGCGCAAGCCCCAAAACAAACGAAGATGAGGATCACGATTTGCCGCATCTGTTTACCGTACCGCACTAGAAAATATACCCAAGGCTCAGGTTGACTTGATTGGCCCTGAACGAGCCGCTGTCGAGCACCGAAGATTTCAAGAAACGGTATTCGGTGGAGATGAGAATGTCCGAGCGAATTTGGTAGATGAAATTCACGAGTGGGCTGAGATTCCTCGTATAGGATCCCGGATAGATGGTATTGGCATTGTACTGCCTTAATTCATGGGCGAAAGGATTATCGGAGCCAAAGGCGCCGTTGATCTCGAAATTGGATTTCACCTTGAATTTCAACTGCGCCCAGCCTCCCATCGAATCCAGGCCGCGAAACGCGGTAGCCGGGTTGGCAAAGGGGCCGTTGAGCAACACGCTTTGTCCAATCCCTCCGCCAAGACCGGCCACGGCACGGCCTCGATAGAACGCTCCGGTAAACTCAAAAAGCTTGCCAAGAGGCAGCGTCAGGTCCGCAGTTCCGGCCCAGCCGTCGACGCCACGGCTGAATCCCCAATCCTGGCGTCCATAGAATCCGCCGGCGCCCACGGTGAGGTCCCGGCCAAACATCCGATAGGTCCAGGAAACACGCGCGGCATACGCCGGCAGTGCCGATTGCTCGCCCCAGGTAGGGTAGCGGATGTACCGATCGGGTGGTAAATCTCCCGTGACATTATCAAGAATTCCACCTTGAATGGAAAGACTAGAAACATCCGACAGCATGATGCGGTGTTCGACGCGGACTTGCGGCGTCCAGGCCCACAAATTCCCCGAATAGGAGAGCGGCGGAATGGCAAGGCTAGCGAGCGACGTGGGTGCCAGCGGAGCAAAAAACAGGCGGTCCTGGCCGGCGACGATGGAAGTGTTGGCCCAATCCAGCCGGACAACTCCGGTGCGCATGCGAAGGACTCCCATCGTGGGGCCGTTCGCGGTGTCCACAAGCCCGCCGGCAAAATCCAGATTCACATCGGCGCTGGTGCGCGCGCCGGCTACATCCGGGCCGAAGGCTTGCAGCCTGATTTGCGATTGGCGAAGCGTTCCTGCGAACGCACCCGGGGAGGCGTTCGGCTCATTGGCCAGGCGCGATTCGGCGACTTCCGGAAAATCCAGGTTGTCCACGGTGCCGCGGTTCTCGAACAGATTCATTAGGACGATGCCGGAAAGCCGCAGGCGGTACTTCGATCCGCTTTCGACCTTGGTCTGGTACTGGTCGTTGATCTTGCCTTCCATGACTTGCTGGTCTTCTTCCAATTTGGCGATGCGGCTTTCGGGTGTCTGTGATTGGGGCGTCGAAGGAGAAGCCGCCGGCGCGGGCTGCGCCACGGATTCTTTTGCGGTCGGTGCCGAGTAAGGATTCAAAGGACCGCTCGAAGCAGGAGAACCCTGATCTCTGACGACATCCAACTCCCGGCGAAGCTCGCGCGCTTCCTGGCTCGCGCGCACTTGTTCCATGCGCAAGTCGCCGAGCTGCGAGTTGAGCGTCTGCACCTGGTCCTGCAGACCGCGAATCAGGTCAGCGAGCGCGCGGATCTCGGCCGGCGTTTCAGGCGCTTCAGAAGCAGATGGACTGGACGCGGCTGCGCTGCGCGCTTGCTGCGATTGCGCCTCAACCGAGCACGGCAATAGAAGACCGGCAACCAAACAAATTCCTACACCTAATTTCGGGTAGCTCTTGCCCTGCATATCTGCCTCCTTTAATGCCCCGAATATAATGCCTCAAGGCGCCAAGCAGAGCAGAGCAGAATTGCGGGGCTTCTAAATCACGTGGAGTTCGTTACCCTGGCGGCCCGGAACAGCCAAAGGCTGCGCGAGCGCTGCGCGGACAATCTCGACCAGGGAAGCCGGAGAAAAGGGCTTTTGCAGAACGGGAGCTTCCGGAAATCCCTTGCCCAGGTCTCCCCTGGAAAATTCGGAATATCCGGACATGAAGGCGACGCGGATCTCCGGTCGGACCGCTTTCAGTTGGGCCGCGAGCTCGCCTCCGCTCATCTTGGGCATGATCATGTCGCTCAAAAGAAGATGAATCACGCCCGGATGGCTGCGAGAGATAACCAGCGCCTCCAGTCCGCCCTCGGCTTCCAGCACGGTATAGCCTTTGACACGCAAGAATTGGCAGGCCAGTTCGCGCACGCCCGCTTCATCTTCGACGACGAGAACCGTCTCGGTCCCGCCTGGAATCGCGGAGGGCTTTTCTTCCATGTCGGCGTTGGCCGCCTTTCCAGCGGCTTGGGGAAGGTAAATTTCAAACGTCGTGCCCACGCCGGGTGTAGTGTCCACCCAGATAAAGCCGCCGCTCTGCTTCACGACGCCGTAGACGGTAGCCAGCCCCAGCCCGGTTCCTTTGCCGATTTCCTTGGTGGTGAAGAAGGGTTCGAAAATGTGGGCTTTGGTGGCCTCATCCATGCCATGTCCCGTGTCGCTGACGGAGAGCAAGATGTACTGGCCGGGAGTCATGGGAGGGCGTTTTGCGGCCTCCGCCTGGTCGATCGAAATGTTCGCCGTGCGCACCGAAAGCTTCCCGCCTCTGGGCATGGCATCGCGCGCATTGACGGCAAGGTTTAAGACCACCTGCTCGATTTGACCCGGATCGGCTTTCACCGGAGCAAGTTTCGGATCGGGCAAGAATGTGTACTCGATGTGCTCGCCGATCAGGCGCGGGAGCATCTTGCCCAATTCCGAGACGACGCCGTTCATGTCCATCACGCGGGGCTGCAGCACCTGCATGCGGCTGAAGGCCAGCAACTGGCGGGTCATGGAAACCGCGCGGCCCGCGGCCCTCTGAATCTGTTCCACACATTTCTGGTGAAAAGCGTCCGAGCCTTCGCGGTCCTTGAGCAGGTCGCTGTTGCCTCGGATGATGGTCAGCAAATTATTGAAGTCGTGAGCGACGCCGCCCGCCAGCCTGCCGACGGCTTCCATTTTGTGGGCCTGCCGCAATCGTTCCTGGAGTTGCTTTTGCTCCTGCTGCGTGCTTTCTAGGCTCGCGCGCATGCGCACAAAAGCGTCGGTGACTTCCGTGACTTCGTCGCCTCCCTGAGTGTCCAACGGATAGCTGAAATCGCCCTGCCCTAGAGCGCGAACGCCGGCTACGAGGCCCGCCAGAGGCTTTGTGTAGGAGTGGGAAATCCAGAAAACAAGCGCGCTGCCCGCCAGAATGCTGAATAAGCCCAGGCCGATCAGAACATGATTCAGTCCGCCGAGGAACAAGGTGGCCTTGTCAAAGGATTTCAGAACGGTCAAGGAAACGAGCGGGGCGCGCTGCGCGGAAAGATTCACGGTCTCGGCCAGGTAGAGTTCGGAGCCAAGCTGAATTTCTTGCTCTCCGGCAGAGGGATTCTGCGCAGGTTCGCGCATGCGGCGCGCCAGGTCGGATTGCAGCGCGGGGGTCAGCGTGCTGGCGACGGGCTTGCTTTCAAAGTTGAACGCCACTTCGCTCGAGGCAACGCCGGCAAAATCTCTCGCGGCGCGCTGATTCACTTCGTGCCCCAATGCGAGCAGTCCAACCGTCATATTCTGCGAAGGCGAGCCAAAATAGATCGGCTGGATCCGCACCTCGTACAAATGGCCGCCGCCGAACCACCAATCCGTCGATTCGCTGCGATCGAGGGACTGGCGCAGGAGCCCCTGCGCGGTGGGAGAATCCAGACCGGGCGCGCTGGCCCGCAGAGCAACCACTCGGCCCGTGCGGTTGGCCAGGACCAGCAAGTCGCTTCCGCTCAACTTCCACACATCGGCGGAGGCGTCCTCGATGGTCGCCGCGTCTTCGGTGGTCATGAGCGCGCGGACGTTGGGCAGGTTGGCGAGCAAGGCCGCGGAACGGGTGAGGGCTTCTTCCTGCTGCGCCTGGAAAGTCTGATAGTTGGCTATGGAATTGCGCACATCTGCGCGAATGTTTTCCCGGACCCGCCTGCGCACGTTGTAACTGACAATGAGGAGCGTGGCGGCTGTTAATCCTGCGGTTATCGCAAGAAGAGATAACAGAAATTTCGTGCGCAGACGAATCTTGATCAAGAACGGCCCCCGGCGAAAGACCTGGCCTAGGCAGGAGAAGCTCGTATCGCGAGAAATGCAGGCACCCCGCCCGCACTTAATCTAGCACCGCCAAAGCCGGCATGGCCTGGCCGCAAATGCCGCTGTTGTCGAATGAAGCAGGGTTGCGATAATGCTGAGGCGTACCGATGCCCCTTTCTTATTTCGCGATCGGGATTGAGGTAGCCGCGTTGGAGGAAGTGTCTTAGAATTGAACGGCACTTCATGTCGGGGCGTAGCGCAGCCTGGTAGCGCGCCTGCCTTGGGCGCACCGAACTCGACTCCAACAGCTCCATTCCCTCACTTCTAACTACTAATGTTTCCAACAAATCGGGGAATCTGCTTTTCGCTCA
>CAWEYA010000002.1:0-14794 GCA_963813185.1 uncultured Acidobacteriota bacterium | reverse complement strand
TTGACTTCGGTGGGCGGGTCCGCTAGAAGTGAGTGCCAATAGGCCATTACTAACGAGTGGACCTCTCATAGCACTTATGGTTAATAGTAATCATTGCCACATGCATCGGAAGGACGGTGAAGTCTAGTTGGCTGAAGTCAGCATTCAAGAAGGTGAGTCCCTGGAAAATGCGCTGCGCCGGTTCAAACGCAAAGTGCAACAGGAAGACATCATCAAGGAAATTAAGAAACACAGTTATTACATGAAGCCTGGAGAAAAGCGCCGCGCGAAACAAGCGTTATCGCGCAAGCGGCTGCGCAAGAAGCAGCGGCGGGAACAGGACTAAGTTCCCCCAGGCGGGCAAGACGACCCGGGATTTTCCAAAGCACCCTCGGACCAGTCGGAATTGGGACCCACGTTCTTCCCCGGCGTATCCCAGCAAAATCTGACGCGGCCGGGGTGCCGTGGGCTCTCCAACCAGCGTGGAGCCTCGGAGCAGCGTATGGAATATCACGATAAGGTCCTGAAGTGTGCGGAATGCAGTCAGGAGTTTGTCTTTACCGCCGGCGAGCAGATGTTTTTCGCCGACAAGGGCTTCAAGAACGAGCCCAAGCGGTGCAAGGACTGCAAAGCCAAGCGCTCTCAGAGCCCGGGTCCGGGTACCAATAACTTCCAGCGGGCGGAAACCAAAACGACCTGTTCGCAGTGCGGAAAGGAAACCACAGTTCCTTTCCGCCCGACGCAGGGCCGGCCCGTTTTCTGCCGCGAATGTTTCCAGCAGCGGCGGTCGATGAGTTCTCCGGCATAGCTCGGGGGAGGGAATCGCGGTTGCTTCCCGCTGCCAGATGTGGCAGCACTGCGAATTTCTCCTTCAGGTCGCAGCCGGAATGTCCGAGTCTCCCTCCGCGCCGTGATTCCGCCTGCGTACTGGATTTCTATTCCGGCCAATCCCAGTTTCCCCTTGCTAAATTGCGAATTGCCCATGCGGCTGAGTTCGGAGGAATGCTTTCTATGGTCTGCGGGCGCCGCGGTTCGCGACGGAGCATCCTCACGCTGCAAGAATCCCCGGGTCTGAAGACCCGGGTTACAGCACAATCGTTACTCGGGATTGAACTCAGGCAATTTGAAATTGCTGTAGCCCGCCTCTTCAGAGGCGGGGATTTCTGTTGACGTTGGGAACCCGGGCGAATTCCTCGTTGTTTGCTTACAGGCTTGGTTCGTATGGTTTTTTTGTTCCCTTGCTTCCAAATTGAATCTCGCGCACCGCGCGTTTAATATGGGCGGCGTGCGCCCGGCAGGTCTTCGCTAATCTGCAAGCGGCGCGAGATAAATTTCAGAAAGATTGTGAAAATGAAAACCTCGTTGCCGCCCTCGGCTATTCAATCGGCATTGCGGATCCTGGAAGGGCCATCGGCCGCGTTCGCGAACCGCTATCCTGGCGAAACGGGGCGGCGCCAGCCGGTCCACGTCGTGTACGGCGGAGCGCATTTGTTTCGGGCGGGCATTTCCAGGCGGCTGGGCGACGTGGCCCTCGCGACCCTTGGAGAATTCGCGCCGGATGCGTTTACCTTTGCGCGCGCGATCGGATTGCCGGGAGCGGGAGCGCTTCCAAAATCCGGCAAGCAGTCCGCCGCGATCGAGCGGCAATTCGCCAAATCGCCTGAAAAACTACGGATCGAAAACCGTGCCGCCTGGATGGCGCAGGCGATCTACAGCCGCGTCCTTGAAAAATTGCAGCGTGAGCCGGTCGAGGATTTCCGTATTGACTTCGAGGATGGCTATGGGAACCGGCCCGACGCGGAAGAAGATCAGCACGCCAAACTTGCCGCCGAGGAAGTGGCCAAGGGCTTCAGAGAAGGCTCGTTGCCGCCGTTTATCGGCATCCGCCTCAAACCGTTTTCGCCGGAATTGCGCGAGCGCAGCATCCGCACGCTCGATCTGTTCTTGAGCACGATGTGCGAAGCCACGCGCGGACGACTTCCCGCAAACTTTGTGGTCACATTGCCGAAAGTTGTGATCCCCGAGCAGATGGCTGCGCTCGCGCGCTTGCTCGATGCCATGGAGCCCGCGTTGGGCCTCGAAAAAGGCGCGCTGCGATTCGAGATGATGGTCGAAACGACGCAGGCGATCCTGAACGAACGCGGGGAATCGAGTTTGCCGCGTTTCCTGGACGCAGCGGGCGGCCGTTGCATCGCCGCGCATTTTGGCACCTATGACTACACCGCAAGCTGCAGCATCACCGCGGCCTATCAAGTGATGGACCATCCCGCCTGCGACTTCGCCAAGCACATGATGCAAGTCGCTTTTGCCGGCACGGGCATCTGGCTTTCCGATGGCGCAACGAATGTTCTCCCCGCGCCGCCTCACCGCGCGGAAAAAGGCAAGCGACTCACACGCGCGCAGCAGGAAGAAAATCGCGAAGCCGTCCATGGCGCGTGGCGGCTGCACTATGGGCATATCCAGCACTCGCTCGTTTCCGCGTACTATCAGGGATGGGACTTGCATCCTGCGCAGTTGCCCACGCGCTACGCGGCAGTATTTTCGTTTTTTCTTGAAGGACTCGATTCGTCCGCCGCGCGCCTCAAGAATTTTGTCGAGAAAGCGGCGAAGGCCACGCTCATCGGCGACGTGTTCGACGACGCCGCCACCGGCCAGGGCTTGCTGAATTTTTTCCTGCGCGCGATCAATTGCGGAGCGATCAGCGAAGCGGAAGCTGAACGCCTGACGGGAGTTACAGTTGAAGAGTTACATTACGGGTCGTTTCTGAAAATCCTGAAAAATCACACAAAGTAGGAAAGCAGGTTTTTGTGGCGCCGGCGAGACGCCGGCGGTTTTGCGCTGCGCCGCGAGTAGAAAAAATGCCGGCGAGACGCCGGCGCTACGGCACACCATCGTCGCTCAGCATGGCGCCCTCAATCATTCTGAATTCCCGGTGAAACACCCGGGCTGTCGCTTCAACTGCCGCGATACGTGGAGTAGCCAAACGGACTGATCAGAAGCGGCACGTGGTAATGCATTCTCGCGTCGCGCACTTCAAAAATTATGGGAATGTCGGAATAAAACGATTCCACATGCAGAGCGTGAAAGTAATTCCCTGCGTGGAACGTAAGCCGGTATGTTCCTACCGCCAGAAGGGCGTCTCCCAGCAGCGCGTTGCAGCGGCCGTTTGCGTCGGTGACGCCGGCACCGACGGATTTCCAGTCCTCACCTGATTTTTTGTGCAATTCAACCTTGAGGTCCGCGGCCGGGCGGCCGCGTGAAGTGTCTAGGACGTGGGTTGTAATCGTGCTCATGACGTTCGCTGCTCGCTCGCCAGAAGTTTTTCCAGGCGAATGCCCGTAATCAACCGTTGCTGTTCCGCCGCAATCGAGAGTTCGCTCGGAAGGTCATTCTGGAGGCGTTGATTCAGAATCGCAAGCATTCCTTCTGCGGTTTTGCCGGTCGCGCACACGATGTAAATGTAGCCGAATTTTTCAAAATAGGCGCGATTGGCCCTGGCGAGGCGCGCCTTCACATCCTCGGTCGCCGCGCGCGCGCCGGTCTGTTCGCCCTCGGCCCACCGGCGAGCGGACTCTGAACCGCTCGCGGGTTTGTCGCCAATCTGTGGATGATGGCTGAAGGCTTCCAGCCAGTCGGCGCGCTCGAGGTTCCACCAGATTGCGTCGGCGGCTTTCTGGAGCGCTTCCACGCTCGTATAGGGCCGCCGCGTGGCGACACTTGCGGCCCATTTCGCCGAGCCGCAACAATCCGTCAGCAGCGATTCCGCTTGAGCCGAGGGCAGCGCGTTGAATTCCGCGAGCGTCATGTTACCTCGCCATCTTCGCCAGGGTTCCAAAGATGCGCAGCCGCGCCACACCGCCATCGGGGTAAATGTGAAAACGCGCGTGCGTCACTGCTCGTGCATCCAGCAGTTCTTTTTCGTAGATGTGCATGGAATCGGCTTGCAGCTTCGTCCTCGTCAATATTTCTTTCCAGGGAAGGGCGCCCAGCGAGTCCGGATCGATGAGATCGCGCGGCGCCGTGCAAACTTCGAGCGAACAGCTTTCTGGGAAATTGCCTTTGAAATTGGAGGTATCGACTTCGATGCGGCCGATTTTTCCGGGCGCGCCAAGGCGCACGATGCACCAGTCGTGTCCGGGACCGCGGCGGCGGCGCGTTTCCCAGCCGTCATGCATTCCGGTCGAGCGGCCCGGCAGGATCAGGTTGTTGCGCGAGCCGAAGAACATGTCGCTCGAAACAATCACCCAGCCGCCGTGCTCGACGGCGGCGAGGTCGATCTCACCTCTTGCGCGGGTGAGCGCCGGCCAGTCCGGGACGGCTTCGCCGTGGACGCGAAGGCGCGCCACGCCGCCATCCGGATAAATTTTGAAACGCAAGTGCGTGACCCTGGTCGAAGGCGTGAGCGGAAACGGATTTCGAGTGTCGCCAGCAAGCGGCGACTTCTTCAACATGGTATTCCATTTCGTGGTGTGGTCCTCGAGTTGAGCGAGGCCGGGGTTGCCGTCCACCGCACACGACTCGAGCTCGCAGTGTTCCGGAAAATTCCCTTTGAAATAGGAGGTATCCACGACCACGCCGTGAATGACGCCGGGAAGCCCCAATTTCACGATGCACCAGTCGTAGCCCGGCGTTCTGCGGCGCCTCGTTTCCCAGCCGTCCATCCACTTGCCGACATCCGTGTATTTGCCCTCGATCCAGACGGGAGCGGCAGCCTTCAGCAGATTTTCCTTCGGCGCAAAAAACTCATCGTTGGCCGCGAGCACTCGGCCGCCCAGCCGCTCGGCGGCAAGATCGATGTATTCGGTGAAATCCATCAGCGTTCGCCCCGCCGCAAGAGCGCTCCGCGCGGCGCGCCAAGGAAGCGCCCGCGATCATAGATCATTTCGCCGTTCAGGAAAGTTGCTTCCACCACGCCGCGCAAACGTTGGTTCAGATAGGGCGTCAATTTGTGACGGTGGTGCAGCATCTTGCCGTTCACCAAGAAACGTTTTTCGGAATTCCAGACCACCATGTCGGCATCATATCCCACGGCGATTGCGCCTTTGTGCTTTTCGAGGCCTGCAAGTTGCGCCGGTCCGCCACTCAGCCAGCGCGCTAATTCATGGAAGGAGTGATTACGTCCTCGAGATTTCGTCCACATTGCTGGAAGACCCAGTTGCAAAGAGCTGATCCCGCCCCAGGCTTTGAAAAAGTCACCCGTATCGAGACATTTCATGGCCGGCGGGGACGGCGAATGATCGGACACAACGAAGTCGATTACACGCTTAGAAAGCGCCGCCCAGAGCCGTTTCTTGTTTCGCGAATCCCGAATGGGAGGCGCGCATTTGAATTCCGTCCTGCCGCTCCAGACGGAGCCCGAAGAGAAAAACAAGTAATGCGGGCACGTTTCCGCCGTAATCCGCACACCTTCCTTTTTTGCGCGCCGAATGAGCGGCACCGAAAGCTCCGAAGAAAGATGAACGATATGGACTCGAGCTTTGAATTCACGCGCGAGGCGGATCATCATCCCGACTGCGGTAGTTTCCGCGCTTGGGGGCCGCGACCAGAGCCAAGTCCTGTACTTCTTCGGGTCGGCCTTCGAAAGTCTTGCGGTTTCTTCCTCAATTCGATTCGGGAGTTCGGCATGAACCAGCAATGGAGCATCCAGCGCAGCGAGTTCCGGCAATGCGGCCCGGAGATCGCCTTCGTTGACGTGCGCAAATTCCGGCACGCCTGAGGGCACCAGAAAACACTTGAAGCCGAACGCGCCCGCGCGATGCAGCGAGCGCAGTTCGCTTGCGTTTCCCGGCACAACGCCGCCCCAAAAGCCCACGTTTACCCAGCATTTCTTGCGCGCCACGGTGCGCTTGATTTCGAGCGCCGATGCCGAAGTCGTGGCGGGAATGCTGTTGAGCGGCAT
This sequence comes from uncultured Acidobacteriota bacterium, assembly GCA_963813185.1. Classification (GTDB taxonomy): domain Bacteria; phylum Acidobacteriota; class Terriglobia; order Acidiferrales; family UBA7541; genus Palsa-360. Next base: position 8,916 of record CAWEYA010000002.1, on the reverse strand, counting down.
GTCGATGAGCGTGGTCACTCCACCCGCCGCCGCCGCGCGCGTTGCTGTCTCGAACCCCTCCCAATCGGTGCGTCCCGGCTCGTTGATATGAACATGCGTGTCCACAAGTCCGGGCATAACGACGGATTCTCTGGCATCGTAAATATGTTTTCCCGAAGGAAGATCGTTGTAACCGGCGATTGCCTGGATCACGCCGTTGCGAACGTGCACGGTTGCCGCCCGAATTCCTTCCGGCGTCACGACGCGCTTGCTGCGGATCGCGTGGATGGTGGTCATTTCGCGAGCTGCGAGAGAAATTCTTCGAGCAAGTTTTGCGCGACGCGCAAGCGATAGCGCGCGGTCGAGCGAATATCGTCAATGGGCGCGATTTCTCGCGCGAGTGTTCCCATTGCTGCAGCGATGACCGTGGGCGTGGCCTTGCTTCCGCACAGAGCGTCCTCTGTTTTTACGGCCCGCAAGACGATGGGAGCAACGCTTCCCAGCGCGATGCGCACGTCGCGGATGGCGCCGTTTTCAACGAGCGCCGCGCCGGCAAAGCACACCTTGGAGATCGCCTGCGCCTTGCGCGTGCCCACTTTCCGGTAATACTGCCGCCACTTTTTCACGCGGCGAGGCAGCCGCACCGCGCGCAGCAATTCGTCAGACGCAAGCTGCATTGTTTTGTACCCGGTGTGAAAGCCGTGATACGGCAGCCAGCGCACTCCGCGCGCCGAAACAAGCTCGACTTCGGCATCGTAGACCAGCAGCGCGGGCGGAGAATCGGCCGCCGGGGAAGCATTCACGATATTTCCGCCAATCGTGCCGCGATTCTGCGTGGCGATGCTGCCGGTTTCGCGCGCCGCTGCGCAAAGCAGCGGAAATTCCTTCTGCAAGACGCGGTGTTTCTGGATTTCCGAATAAGTCGTCAGCGCGCCTAACGTCACGTCGGCGGAGGTCGATTCGATGCCGCGCAAATCATCCAGTTTGGCGACGCTCAAGAAACGCTTGTGGGAGAGTTTTCCGGCTTCCAGCAGCACCATCAGGTCTGTGCCGCCGGCGAACGGCTGCCAAATCCCCGGCTCGCGAGAAAGTAGGGCGAGCGCTTCCGAGAGACTCGCCGGGACACGCAAATCATATGCGGGAATGTAGGCCCTCATTGCCTCACCGGCTTTTTGTCACCAGACGATTCACAGGCGCGCACCACTGCGGCGAAAATTCTCTGATAACCGGTGCAGCGGCAGAGATTTCCCGCCAGCCCTTCGCGAATTTCGGCGTCGGTGGGATGAGGATGCCGTTCCAGGAGTGCCACGGACGCGATGACCATGCCCGGCGTGCAAATGCCGCACTGCGCGCCGCCACAAGCCAGAAACGCCTCCTGCACGGAATTCAACTGGTTGCCCCGGGCCATTCCTTCGATGGTGCGGATGTCCGCTCCGTCCGCCTCGATGGCGGGGACGAGACAACTATTGACGATGGCTCCATTCATGAGCACCGCGCACGCGCCGCACTCGCCCTCGCCACAGCCCTCTTTCGTTCCGGTCAGGTGCATTTCCTCGCGCAGAACATCCAGCAGGCGCTCCATGAGAAATGCTTGAACGCGGCGCTGCTCACCGTTCACGTTGCAGGAAATGCCGATGCGGTTGAACGTTTCAGTCAAAAATCCCCACCTCTTCCGTCATGGCTTCCATCAACACTTCCGGCGTGGCGGGAATCTCGCGCACGCAAATTCCCGTCGCATTTTCGATCGCGTTTACAATCGCCGGCGCCGGCCCATCCATCGGCAGCTCGCCGATGCCTTTTGCTCCGTGCGGGCCGAAGGGATACGGCTGTTCCTCAAAAAACACTCGGATGGGAGGAATATCCGCGGCGGTCGGCATGATGTAGTTGGTCATCTGCCCATTGGCCATGCGCCCTTCGCTCCAGACGACGTTTTCATAGAGGGCCATGCCGATGGCCTGCGCCACGCCGCCCTCGATCTGTCCTGCCGCGAGGACGGGATGAATGACCTTGCCGACTTCCTGCACGGCGACAAAGTCGGTGACGCGCGCCTCAAACGTCACCGTATCCACAGCGACTTCGGCCACGTACACGGCCCACGCGTAAGTGCCGTAAGCATCGCCCTTGTAAGTTGCGTCGTCCCAGAGCAGGCCGGGAGGAGGTTCGTACTGGCTCCGCGAACGCAGCGATCCGCGCGTTTCGATGTAGCGCCGGCATGCGCGGACAAATTCATCCTCGGTGCACGCGTCGCAGAGCAAGCCGCTGTCCACCAAGGTTCGTTTTAATCCGAGCGCCGCAGTCTCCACCAGATTGCCGACGACCATCGCAGTGCGCGAGGCAACGGTCGGACCGCTGTTCGGCACGGCGCCTGTATCCGGCTGCGCGATTTCGATACGATCGTAACCGATGCCGAGCGCATCCGCGGCAATCTGCGAAAAGACCGTGTTCGTCCCCTGGCCGATTTCGGTGCTGGCGGCAAGAACGCGGACGATTCCTTCCCGCGTCGCTTCGAGTTCCACTACGGAGGCCAGATACACTTCTCCCGAGCCTGTGAATCCCGCTCCGTGCATGAACGAGGAGAAGCCTATGCCGCGCTTGATCGTCGCGCCGGGATTTTCTCGCGCGAAACGCTCGCGCTTGGCGTGATAGCCGCTTTCCCGGAAGGCGCGATCGAGCAGGGCATTGAAATTTACTTCCTCCTGAATCAGTTGTCCGGTGGCAGTCGTCTGGCCTTTGCGAATAAAATTTCGCCGCCGGAACTCTTCAGGAGTCAAATTCAAGGCGCGCGCCACCTGATCCAGATGGCGCTCCAGCGCGAAAATACTTTGCGGCGCGCCGAAGCCGCGAAATGCGCCGTGCGGCGGGGCGTTGGTCGCCACGGCCTGCGATTGGACGCGCACATTGGGGCAGAAGTAAGGCCCGGCCGCATGAATCGTGCCGCGCGAGAGCACCACGGAAGAAAGCGTCGCGTACGCACCCCCATCAATCACAAAATCGATGTCCATAGCGACGAGTTTGCCGTCGCGCGTGACGCCGGTGCGATGTCGCGTGCGCGAAGGATGGCGCTTGGTGGTTGCCGCCATGTCCTCCGCGCGGTCATAGATGATTTTCACGCGCTTTCCGGACTTCCACGCCAGAAGGGCAGCGTGTCCCGCAATCATGGATGGATATTCTTCCTTGCCGCCGAAGCCACCGCCCGTTTCCGCTTGAATGACGCGGATTTTTTCCGCGGGCAGGCCGAACAAAGTAACCAGCGCCTTGTGCACGTAATAGGGACACTGCAGCGATCCCCAGATGGTCACCCCATCCGTGGGATTGGCCGTCGCGATCATGCCCTGATTCTCGATGTAGAGCTGTTCTTGCGCCCCGGTGCGATATTCGCGCTCGACAATAATGTCCGCCTGCGCCCATGCGGCATCGACGTTGCCCTTTTCCACGTGATACGACTTGAAGACATTGTCCTCTCCAAAAATTACGGCGCGTTTCGCGATGGAATCTTCGATCGAAAAAATTGCCGGGAGCGGCTCGACATCGATTTGTACCGCGCGGCGCGCCTCCTCAAGCAAATATCGATCCGCATGCGCCAGCAGGACGATCGCTTCTTCGGGGTGGTTGATGAATTCCGCGGCAAGGCAGGGCTGATCGTGTTCGATCAAGGCGATTTCGTTTTTGCCCGGAATATCGGCGGCGGTGACGACCGTGAATTCGCTCCACGGAATGCCGTCGCCGAAGTGGATGCCGCGGATGCGCCCTCGCGCGATGCTGCTGCGCACGGTCACGCCGTGAAGCATCTCCGGAAAGGCGAGGTCGTCCACGTACCGGGCGCGGCCCGTAACTTTTTCGCGCCCCTCTTTTCGGAGGACGGAGTGTCCAAAGAATTTCTCTTCCATTTTTTCCCGCGCTTGTGTAGCGCCCGCCTTCAGGCGCGAAAGGCAGATTCAAGCAGATGCCCGCCTGAAGGCGGGCGCTACAGAGTCTTCCAGATCCTTCAAACAAAATATCGCGCCAGCCGGACGGTCCCGACTTTCAGTACTGCTTGCGGTCGCTTTTTCGCGCCCATTCGCGAAAAGGCTCGAGCCCCGCTTCCCGCATCATGGACTCGAACGGAATTTTGCGCTCGCCATGCGGGAGGTTCAATTCATCGTAGATAAAGGAGTCATCGAATCCGGCTTCCGCGGCATCGCTCGCGGTGGCCGCAAAATAGACCCGGTCCAGCCGCGCCCAATAAATGGCGCCCAGGCACATCGGACAGGGCTCGCAACTCGTGTAGATCTCGCAGCCAGTCAGCTGAAACGTGCCCAGCGCGCGGCATGCTTCGCGAATGGCGGTCACTTCCGCGTGCGCCGTGGGATCGTTTGCCGAGGTAACCAAATTTGTGCCGGTCGCGATGACACACCCGTCCTTCACCACGATCGCGCCGAATGGCCCGCCTCGGCCCGAGCGTACGTTCTCCACAGCACGCTGAATCGCCTCTTGCATGTAGGAGTTGCTCATACCACATCGCGCGCCCTCAGCGCACACCCGGTAAATTGTACCGGAAAAGCCAATCCCGCCGTTTACAGTTTTGCGATCCGCCCAATCGAATCAACGCATTGCGATCTACGATTGGACATTCCCAAATTCGCATGTAAAATCATTTCTCTGGCGTGTGTTTCCGTAAGATGCAAAGTGAGTGGTTGCGTCGCGATTGCGCCCATCGCAGCGGACTGGGAACCCACGTCGGCCGCTACATGGAAGCCATTCATTTCCTGGCGTGGCCCTCTCGAAGAAAATTCTCGATTTTGGATTGGGCAGGATAGACCGATTGTCCCAGATGGCCGATACTGCGTGTGATATGCCATTGGGAAGAATTGGTGGAGGCTGAATGATTGTTGGTGTTCCGCGAGAAACGTATCCTGGAGAGCGGCGCGTGGCGCTCGTGCCCATCGTCATTCCCAATCTTATGAAAGCGGGACTGGAAATTCTGGTCGAAGCCGGCGCGGGCGCCGCGGCGGGATTTCCTGACGCCGAATACGCCGCCAAGGGCGCGAAGATTATCGCGGATCGAGCCCAGTTGTTCGCGGCGGCGGACATCATCATCCAGATGCTTTGCTACGGCTCGAACGACCAGACGGGCCGCGCCGATTTGCCGCTGCTTCGCCGCAATCAGATCCTGATCGGATTTCTGCGCCCCATCGGGTCTCTCGTTACGGTTCAAGAGATCGCGGATGCGGGCGTAACCTCTTTTTCCGTGGAATTGATTCCCAGATCGACGCGGGCGCAAAGCATGGACGCGCTTTCTTCCATGGGCACCATTTGCGGATACAAAGCCGTGCTCATCGCCGCGGACACGCTTCCGAAAATTCTCCCGATGCTGACCACGGCCGCGGGCACCATCACTCCCGCGCGAGTCCTGGTGATCGGCGCAGGCGTTGCCGGGCTGCAGGCCATCGCCACGGCGCGCAGGCTCGGAGCAGTGGTCTCCGCCTACGATCTGCGTCCCGCGGCCAAGGAACAGGTGCAGAGCCTGGGGGCGCGTTTTGTGGAACTTCCCCTGGAAGCCAAGGACGCGCAGGACGCCAGCGGATATGCCAAGGCCCAGGACGAGGAATTCTACAGGCGCCAGCGCGAATTGCTTGGCAAAGTTGTTGCCGAGAGCGACATTGTCATCACTGCCGCCGTTGTTCCGGGAAAGAAGTCGCCGGTGCTGGTGACCGCGGACATGGTCAAGGGCATGGCGCCGGGTTCGGTGATTGTCGACCTGGCCGCCGAGCGCGGAGGCAACTGCGAACTCTCGAAAGCCGGCGAAAAGATCGTCGCTAACGGCGTCACCATCATTGGATATTTCAACTTCGCATCGACCGTGCCGCACCACGCCAGCCAGATGTATGCGCGCAACATCGCGGCGTTTCTCAATTTGCTGGTGAAGGACGGTAAATTACAGCTCAACCTGCAGGACGACATTATTCAAAGCACGCTGCTGACGATGGGAGGGGAAATCGTTCATCCCCGCGTGCGCGAATTTTTCTCTCTCCCGCCTCTCGTGGCCCAGCACAAGGAGACAGCCTGACGATGAAAATGGATCTGATCACCAGCCTCTATGTGTTTATGCTGGCCGCGATCGTTGGCCTGGAAGTGATTCGCCGCGTGTCACCGCTGCTGCACACGCCGCTCATGTCTCTCACGAATGCGCTCGACGCCATCGCCGTCGTCGGAGCGATCCTCCTGGCGGGCGAACACAAGACCACGCTTTCCACCGTGCTTGGTACCATCGCCATTGTCGCCGCGACCAGCAACGTCGTCGGCGGCTTCTTCATCACCGACCGCATGCTCAAAATGTTCAAAGCGAGCCGCAGCCCGAAACCATGACTCCTTTCCCCGGAACGGACACCATCATCGAACTGACCTACCTCATTGCCACCGCTCTGTTCGTGATGTCGCTCAAGTGGATGAGCTCGCCCACCACGGCGCGCCACGGCGTCTGGGCGGGCGAGCTCGGCATGCTCCTCGCGATCGTGGGAACATTGCTCAACCGCAGCATCGTGGACTACAAGTGGGTTGCCATCGCGCTGGTGCTGGGGACAATCATTGGCGTTCCTCTCGGCAAAGTGCAGATGACCGCGGTCCCGCAACGGACAGCGCTCAGCCACGCCTTTGGAGCGTGTTGCGTCACGCTGGTCGGCACGGCCGAATTTTATCTGCGCGCGCCCGCGGTGCCCAGGTTCATGATGTCGGTTCTGTCAATGGAAGTGATTCTCGGCTCGCTCACGTTTACAGGCAGCTTGATGGCCGCAGGAAAACTGCAGGAAATCCTGCCGCAGCGCCCGATCACTTTCAAGGGCCAAAACTTCGTCAACCTGGGTATGCTCCTCGTCGCCATCGGCATGGCCATCTATCTTGTGTTTCATCCGGATCGCACCTACTTATTCCCGGCGCTCCTCGCGATCCCGTTACTGTTTGGCGTGATGATGATTATTCCGATCGGCGGCGCGGACATGCCCACGGTGATTTCGCTGCTCAATGCCTATGCCGGGCTTTCCGCCTCGGCGATGGGATTCGTGCTCGATAGCAAGTTGCTGATCGTCGCGGGGGCTTTGGATGGCGCTTCGGGTTTGATTCTCTCCGTCAACATGTCCAAGGCCATGAACCGCTCGTTCTCGAACGTGCTTTTCGGCGGATTCGGCCAGGAGCAAACGAGCGCGAAGGGCGGCAAGGAAGCGCGGCCGGTCCGCAGCGCGTCGCCGGAAGAGGCTGCCGAAATTCTGGCCGTGGCCAGCAAAGTGGTCATCGTACCCGGCTACGGCATGGCCGTGGCGCAGGCCCAACACAAAGTCCGCGAACTCTACGACAATCTGACCAAGCGCGGCATCGACGTGAAATTCGCGATTCACCCGGTGGCGGGCCGCATGCCCGGCCACATGAACGTGCTGCTGGCCGAAGCGGACATCCCCTACGACAAGCTGCTCGACATGGACGAGATCAACGGCGAATTCCCGCAGACCGACGTGGCCCTGATCATCGGCGCGAATGACGTCACGAACCCTGCCGCGCGCACGGATTCGACAAGTCCCATCTTCGGCATGCCCATTCTCGACGTGGATAAGGCGCACACGGTGATGGTCATCAAGCGCAGCATGGCCGCCGGCTTCGCCGGAATCGATAACCCGCTCTACTACCTCGACAAAACCCTCATGCTCTTCGGCGACGCCAAGAGTTTCGTGGGCTCTATCGTCCGCGAACTTTCCGGCGGCGGCAGCCACGGTTAGCTTCCGGCCGCGTACACACAACATAATAAGAGAATTTCGGTAAGAGGCTAGTTTCCGATAATCCCGGTGGTCTCAATGGGTCGTTGCAACACCTGGTCAAAGCCTTCTTGTAAGAGCCTAAGAAGCTGATTTTGTTAGCCGGCGTCGATATCAAACAAAACAAAAGCCCTGTTTAGGTTCTGATTGAACACTGCCGTACTGATTGATTCTCGATGAGAAGTACTGTCAGATCAACTGGTTATAGGATGTTGCATCGACCGGTTGAGCCGGCACCGTTTCTAGGGACTTAACGCGGGTCCTTTGTTTTTTGTTCTGCGCGGATGACATCCATTAGGCTGGACTTGCCTGCCCACATCGCTTGGAGTTCGCTCCAGACTTGCTTGGACATTGGGCCGAAAAATTGTTCATATGCCTTATTTCCGCCGGATCGCCAAGACGCGAAATTTTGTAATGTCTCAAAGAAGCCAAGACCGATGAGGTTTCTGGTTTCTTGGTTCGCTTCTACAAGCGATTTCTCAAGGAGCTGGAAGATGCGGCGTGTCTCATCCAGATTTCCCTTTTCGTATACGTCCTCGACGACGAAATGAACAAATTCAGCCATATCCATGTAGGAGCCGGCCGGTTTTCCACCCCACCATGCGAGGTGCTTTTCCCAACGGCCGCAGAAGTCCGGGAAGGCTTGTAGAAGCGTGGAAATGATAGGACTAGTGGAGGGTTCTTCGCTCATGAAACCAATATTAAACCATGATGGGGCCACCCAGTCCCCTTATCGGAATGTGGCCTTCGAGCCGAATTGGGGCAAATTCCCACATTCCGATAATCCCGTTTCACAGGACTTGGGCCAACTGGTCAGTGCAAGTTCTGTTGTCAATCGACAATGACCGCGCAACCGATATGATTCACTGTTTATCGTAGACCAGTACGTTGTTGATAGACTGACCTTTCGCATTCTTACCCTTGGACGTTATCGTCATAACTTTGCCGTCTTTTGAGACCACTATTGTCACCGTGGAGACCACCTTACCTTCTTTCTTTCCCGTGGAATCGATATGGTTCGCGTCGATAAGTTTGACATTGAGGGTATCAGCCCCACTGGGGTCCCCCGTTGGGGGATAAATCTTTTCCGTCAATATTCGACAGTGAAGGCTTCGGGGTGAGTGCTGCCGTTTGCATCGACTCGCTCCCCGCTGAATTT
>CAWEYA010000001.1:0-81962 GCA_963813185.1 uncultured Acidobacteriota bacterium | reverse complement strand
TTGGCGCCGATGAGATAGGCTGTGCGCCTTGATCCTCCGCAATCGTCTATTATCGACCGCGCCTGACGGGGGCGGGCCTCCATCCATGTTTCACGCCGGAACCCAACTGAAGAAGGCGCTTATCTTTGTCCATCGATGGATGGGTGTGAGTCTCTGCCTGCTTTTCCTGACCTGGTTTGCATCCGGAATAGTCCTGATGTATTGGGACTATCCCGCCGTGTCGGAGGCGGACCGTTTGAGCCGGGCGCCCGTGTTGGATGCGACCGCGATTCGTCTTTCTCCCCAGGAAGCCTACGCGAGGCTACAAACGGATTTCCAGCCCGACCAGGTGAAGCTCGGCACATTTGACGGTGGGCCGGCGTACAGATTCCGTTTTGGCGACGCGGAGTCCATCGTCTCTGCGGTGGACGGACAGACGCTGAAAGAATTTCCGCCTGAGTTGACCCTGCGGATCGCTTCCTCGTGGACCGGACAGCCACCGGCAGACGCCAAGATGGAAGAGAACATGGAAGAAGATCAGTGGACCGTGTCGGGAGAGTTTCAAGACCTCCGGCCCATGCGCAAGTACAGTTGGCCGGACGGCGAGCAAGTATACGTTTCCACCATGACGGGCGACGTGGAGCAATACACGACTCGCGCTTCCCGCATGGGCGCGTACTTCGGCGCTATTCCACACTGGCTCTACTTCACGCCATTGCGAAAGCATTCGAGCGCGTGGGCACGGATCGTGATCTGGGCATCCGGCCTCGGAACGGTTGCGGCGCTCTGCGGAATTCTAATTGGCATTTCGACGTACTCCCCGTCAAAGCAATACCGCCGCGAAGGAGCGCCGTCGAGCTTGCCGTACAGCGGCCAGAAGCGCTGGCATGCGATTCTGGGCCTGATCTTCGGGCTGCTCGCTTGCAGTTGGGCCTTCAGCGGGATGCTGTCCATGGATCCATTCCCCAGGTTGCAGGGGGAAAATTGGGATAGCACAGGCGCTCGTCTCACCGAGGCGCTGCGCGGCGGCTCATTGCGCCTTGCGGATTTCACCGAAGGTCCGCGAGAAGCGCTGGCCCGGCTCGGGCGCGATTTTCGCGTGAAGGAACTGCAACTTGATTTGTTCGCCGGAGAGCCGGCGTACCTTGTCACCGGCGGGCAAAATCAGAGCCGCATCGTTCCGGTTCGCGGCGAAGTGGCCGCAGAGTACGACCGCAATAAGATCATTGATGTAATCGGAAAAGCTGCCCAGCCCCACACAATCGGCGAAGTAAGGTTGGTGACCCAATACGAAGCCTACTACCTGGATCGCCGGCGCCGGCGACCCTTGCCGGTAATTTTTGTGCGACTGAGCGACAAGGACCAGTCGATATACTATATCGATCCGAAAACCGCTCGGATCGTACAAAGCTATAATTCCCATGCGCGTTGGAACCGCTGGCTCTATCACGGACTGCACTCGATGGATTTCCCGTGGCTCTACAAGCATCGACCCATCTGGGACATACTCGTCCTGATATTGTTGACCGCAGGGTCAGCCCTCTGCGTTACTTCCTTGGTGCTGGCGTGGAGAGTCGTGCGGCGGTCGCTTGGACAAACGTTTCTTGGCCCCAGGTAGCGTTGCCCTCAAAAGAGGCGCTTTTCATTTGACAAACGCAGCTCACGGAGACTTAATTCATAGAAAAAGTGCCAATCTTCACTTCAACTCATTTTCAATTTCTCAGGCCCTCTGTACTAAGGCCATCATTTCGGGTGTGTAACGCTCTCCGACGACGGGAATCTGCGCCAGGCGCTCGGAAATCTTCTTGCGGTCGCTCTCGGTCAGCTTTACCCGGAGTGCCCCCATGTTGTCCTCCAGGTAACGAACTCGCTTGGTCCCCGGGATGGGCACCATGTCTTCGCCCTGGGCGAGCACCCAGGCCAGCGCCAGTTGTGCAGGCGTCGCACCTTTTTCCCTGGCCAATTCTTTGACGGCCGCAGCCAGCTTGAGGTTTTCCTGCAGCGCCTTCTCTCCGAAGCGAGGATTCGTGCGCCGCCAATCGGTGGGGTCGAGATCTTCTAGCTTCTGGATTGCGCCCGTCAGGAATCCCCGGCCAAGTGGGCTGTACGGAATGAAAGTGATTCCAAGTTCGCGGCAGGTCGCAAGCACGCCGTTGGCCTCCACTTCGCGCGACCACAGCGAGTACTCGCTTTGGAGCGCCGCAATCGGATGAACTTTCGCCGCGCGCCGCACCGTTTCCGGACCGGCTTCCGACAGTCCGATCATGCGGACCTTTCCGGCCGAAATTAGCCCGGCCATTGCGCCGACGGTTTCCTCAATCGGAACTTTCGGATCCACGCGGTGCTGGTAATACAGATCGATCGTTTCGATGCCCAGCCGCTGAAGGCTCCCGTCGCACGCACGGCGGACATTTTCGGGCGAGCTATCGACGCTCCGGATCCCTCCGGAATCGATACGGAAGCCAAATTTGGTCGCGACGATGACGCGGTCGCGAGGAACCTCGCGCAGGAAACGCCCCAGCAATTCCTCGTTCTTGTACGGACCGTAGATTTCGGCCGTATCCAGGAAATTGCCGCCGAGCTCCACATACCGGCGAAGAACTCGAAGCGATTCCTCATCATCCCCTGGCCCATAGGCAAAGGACATTCCCATGCAGCCAAGCCCAAGCGCGGAAACTTTCGCTCCATTCTTTCCCAGTCTTCGGTGCTCCATGTTTCCCTCCGTTGTTGGTTCCCCTGTAGGATGCTCCAAGGTTGATGAACGGTACCGCCCTCAAGTGAAAACATGAAGGGCTATAACTGTTTTATATAGCACCAATCCAGAAGGCATAGGGACTAAAGTCCTTCAATCGGCCTGCGATCAGGGAAACCAAAACATCAGGTAGGGAAGGACTATCAATCCCTGGGCATCATTTATTGGAAACCACGCTGTTCCCAAATCCGCCGAACGATGGGTTGACGACTTCGCTATTCAGCCATGGTCTTTGCGTTGCTCCTGCCAGCGTTCCCGGCCATAATTTCTTGGCAAGGCAGCCCCCCAGGTCTCCCGCCTAGCTGGAGGCTCCTTCCGCCACTACTTCCTGATGAATAAAGACTCCACGCCCCGCGCGGATGCCCCGGCCGAATCCTCTTCGGCGCCCTCGCAACGTGACCGCCTGAGCCGCCGGGAACGCGGAGTCTGGCGCGCCGCCCTGCTGCTCCTCACCGCTTTAGCGTTGGCTTTTGCCGCCGTCTCCTGGCAGTCCGTCCTGGCTATGCCGCACAACCTTGAGGCGTTGCCTGTGGGGCTGGTCATCCTGGTGTTCTTATTCGTCGTTTACGCATGGAGTAAGACCAATGAAATCTCGGAGCTGCGAGGGCTCGTCCGCGGCATCGAGCAGCGCACGAACGCGGGACACGATGCCACCCAGCTGGAGCAACTTTTTTCGCTGATCAGCAAATCCCAGCAAGGCTATCGCGACCTGATCGATACTTTCGAAGACCTCTTATTTTCCATTTCCAACGATGGCAGGGTCCTCACCGTCAACCGCAGCTGTGCCAACCTGCTCAACCTCACTTTTGCCGACGTCGTGGGCCGCCCGGTGGCCGACTTCTTTGATCTCCCCGAAGCCAGCGACCGGCAGGCCCTGGAGCAGTGGCTCCCGCGCTTCATGCAACGGCGGCGGTGGACCGGCGTGGTTCGCGCGCGCGTGAAGCAGACGGGAGAAATCCGCTATTTTGATTGCGTCCTGCATGCCATTGTGCGGGACGACGTGGTCCATGGCATCAGCGGCTTTGCTCGTGACGTGACCAAGGAGCGCGAAAGCGAAACGCGCTTCACGGAACTGTTTCAAACCTTGCGTGAAGGCGTCTACCTCGCTTCCGTCGACGACCGCATTACCGAGGTCAATCCAGCGCTGGCGCAGATGCTGGGATTTGAAAACCCGGAAGACTTGCTCAACCGCCAGATCGCGTCGTTGTATAAAAAGTCCGAGGACCGCGCCGAAGAGCAAGACCAGCTGAAAAATCTGGGATTCCTGCGCGCTCATGAAATCACGCTGAAGCACCGCAAGGACGAGCGCGATGTGGTCACCCTGCACACGACCGCGGTTATCCACGATCCTGCCGGGAAGTTTGTGCGCTACCAGGGAACCTTTGTGGATGTCACCGAGCAGCGCGAAATGGAGCGCCGCCTCCACCGCGAACAGGAATTCGCCGGCCGGCTGATGGACAGCTTCCCCGATCTGGTCATCGCCCTGGACACCGAGGGCCGGTACACTTTTGTCAGCCCCCAGATTTTCGAAATTCTTGGTTTCCGGCCGGAGGAATTAATCGGAAAGAGAATGGGAGGCCGCACCGATCCTGCGGACCGGACCGCGATGCTCGAAATGTTCGACGATTTGATTTACAAGCGCCTCTCCGAAGCCCAGATCGAGTACCGCACCCAGCATAAGAACGGAGCCTGGCGCGTGTTCCGCGCCTCCGCGCGGCCGCTCCATGACGAGACAGGACGCATCACCGGCGTGATCGCTTCGGCGCGCGACATTACCGACCAGCAGCGGCTCCAGCAGCAGCTCATTCAGTCGGAGCGGCTCGCAGCCATGGGCCAGATGATTGCCGGCGTGGCCCACGAACTCAACAATCCTCTGACCGCCATTCTGGGCGTTACCGAATTGCTGCGCGACCAGTCCACCGACGAAAACGCCAGCCGCCAACTGGACCTCGCTCATCGCCAGGCGCGCCGCGCCGCGCACATCGTGCAGAGCCTGCTGGTTTTCTCGCGCCCCTCGACTCCGCGCAACACCCTGCTGCACTTGCCGGATTTGCTGCTGCGCACCCTGCAACTCCACGAACATTCCCTGCGCGCCAACCATATTCACGTAGACCTGGCCGCGCGTCCCGATCTCCCCACCGTCATGGGCGATCCGAATCAGCTCACTCAAGTATTCCTGAATCTCATCGTGAACGCCGAGCAGGCCATTCACGAAGTGCGCGAGCGCGGCACGCTGCGGATTCGTTTGGGAGTCGTGGGCGACCGCGTGCTGATCACTTTCCAGGATGACGGCGTCGGCATCCGCCGCGAGTTGTTGCCGCGCATTTTCGATCCCTTCTTCACCACCAAACGTCCCGGTCGAGGCACCGGCCTGGGTCTCAGCATTTGCATGGCGATTATTCGCGAGCACAACGGCGATATTTCCGCGCAGCCGCTGCCCGATGGCGGCTCGGTCTTCACGGTGTCTCTGCCGGTCTGCACGGAGTCCGTGGCCATTGCCGAACCTGCCGCCGCGACTCCGGCGAGCGCCGCCCGCGTGGCGCCTCCTGAATCTTCCGCTTCGGCGCCCTCACGCAAGAAAATCCTGGTTGTCGATGACGAGGTAAGCATCCTCGAAATGGTGACGGATAGCCTGGGCGCCCGCGGCTGCCTGGTGGAACGCGCCGGCTCCGGCGAGCAAGCGCTGGAACTCGCCAACAGGAATTCGTACGACGTGATCTTGTGCGATCTGAATTTGGAGTCGGGCTCCGGGAAGCTGACTTCCGGATTCGACCTTCACGATCGCATTCTGGAAAATTTGGCGGCCCGCTCCGGTCCCCGCCCGTTTTTCATTTTCATGACCGGCGACCTCGTCGACGCCGCTGTCGGCGAACAAGCCAATCGCAAAGGCAACCGCTTCCTGCAGAAGCCATTCCGCATCACGGAATTGCTGGCGCTTCTAAACGAATTGCCTTCCCCTAACATGCTCCAGCCGAAGAACAGCTCGCCGTAAGCGGATAATTCATTTCTTGCGCGCCCACTTGTCGCCCAGTGCGCCAGCTCGTCACCGGCTTAATTTTTCGGGTGCCGCATCCTTGCGGGGTTCAAGGGTGCGGGTTTTCGCCTCGTCTCCCGAATCGCTCCGTCAATCGATCCCGATCAGACCCGTCTCCCCGGCCAAGTTGTGCGTTCAACTTCTCCTAATCACGTCTTTCGGATACTTCACCAGATTTCCCCACAACGGATAACAAAAAAGAGAATGCGAAACCCCGGCTTCTCCGGGAACACTGCGTGAAATCCAAGAAAAGTAAGTAAATATCCGGTCAGCCTATTGAAAGAAAAGTCTGATTTTCTGCGCCTGGATGCGTTTTTTTTCTAGGGGCTATCCTGTATGGAAATTTTGTAACTATGACGATTTTTCCCGGTCGTATAGAATTTCCTCCCAGACAGTGTTTGAGGCCTTCTTGCTTTTCCTCGCAGCCCATTGAACCGCGCCGGGACGCGCTTTTTTTTAACCCTGTTTGGCAAACTCATTGCACTTCTCACAATGGCCAGCACATTCATCTTAGGAGGCCCTGGCATGAATAAGAAACGATTGCAGTTCAAGAAATATCTGCAGTGGTTAATGGCTCTGGCGGTTGCGTTCTTCCTCGGCGCACCTGTAAGAGCGCAATCTATGCCCTCTCAGGCCAATCAGCCAACTCAGGATAACGATACGACGCGCCAGGAGCTGGCGCAGTTCGATCGATTCCTGGACAGCCATCGGGAAATTGGCGAACAGCTACGCAAGAATTCCTCACTTATAAACGACAAGGAATTTCTGGCGAAGCACCCTGCGCTGCAGACATATTTGCAGCAACACCCGGCCTTCCGCCAGGAGATCAGGGAAAACCCGAACGCTTTCATGCGGCAAGAAAACCGCTTCGACCGTCATGAGGAAGCGCGTGAAAACGACGCCACGCGACGTGACAGGGACACCGAAAGCCGTGACACCGACAACGCACGCCGCGACAATGACAACGCACGCCGGGACAACGACGCCACACGCCGCGACAATGACAACGCACGCCGGGACAACGACGCCACGCGCGGCAACGATGAAAATGCACGTCGAGATAGCGACGCCACACGCCGCGACAATGACAGCGCACGCCGGGACAACGACGCCACACGCGGCAACGATGAAAATGCGCGTCAAGATAGCGACGCCACACGTCGGGACAATGACGGCGCACGCCGGGACAACGACGCCACGCGCCGCGACGATGACAACGCACGTCGAGATAGCGACGCCACACGCCGCGACAATGACAGCGCACGCCGGGACAGCGACGCCACACGCGGCAACGATGAAAATGCACGTCAAGATAGCGACGCCTCACGTCGGGACAATGACGGCGCACGCCGGGACAACGACGCCACACGCGGCAACGATGAAAATGCACGTCAAGATAGCGACGCCACACGCCGCGACAATGACAGCGCACGCCGGGACAACGACGCCACACGCGGCAACGATGAAAATGCACGTCGAGACAACGATGCCATGCGCCACGACAATGACAACGCGCGCCGGGACAACGACGCCACGCACCGCGACAACGATACTGCACGCCGTGATACCGACACCACACGTAAGGAAGTTGCCAGGTTCGATCAATTCGCTGACAGCCATCGCGAAATTGGCGAGCAGCTACGCAAGAATCCTTCTCTCGTAAACAACAAGGAATTCGTCCAGAACCACCCCGCGCTGCAAGCCTATTTGCAGGAGCACCCGGGGATTCGCGAGGGCATGAAAGAAAACCCGAACGCCTTCATGCATCAAGAGAATCGCTTCGACCGTCATGAGGACGCAGGCTATAGCGGCGCCACCCGTGAGCATTTGGCCAGCTTTGGAGAATTCCTCAGAGGCCATTCAAGCGTCGCGAAACAGGTGTCGAAGGATCCGTCCCTGGTCAAGAACGACGTCTACGTGAAGAACCATCCTGAACTTCAGGCGTATTTGGATACTCATCCTGACGTGCGGGGAGAAATGAAGCAGGATCCGCAAAGCTTCATCAAATCAGCCCAACAATTCAACGTAAAGAATGGCGCCCAAGCCCCCAAGATAACTCCGGCTCCGACCGGTGACACCACCAAACCAAAGCAGTAGGAGTTGATTGACCCGCCTTGGGGAAGGCCGGTTACCCGGCCTTCCCAATTGCGGGAGTCAGGCAATTTTTTGTCGCGAGGTGGCCGCTCGGTTCAACCAATCGCCGGCTCGTCGCGAGCCGGTGCTGGGCGAAGAGTTCCACAGGGAGGCATTATGAATATCAAAGGTTTACTTATTCTGGCTCTGGTGCTTGCTTCCGCGTTTCCTATGAGGGTTGACGCTAAAAAGAAAGAACGGCTCGATCGAGGAATGCTGGAGAATATGGACGCAGTGTCTTGTGGCGCGAAACAAAGAGGCCTGTCGGGCGTGGGCAGCTTGTGGGCTTCCGTGGGAGTAACGCACGTGAACTCCAATGAGAAATTATGCCCGCAATACCTGCTGCGAACCGACGAAATGGAATACGAAATCCGGCCCACGGACAACAAACATCCCGCACTTTTACAAGTCGGTCGCGAAGCTGAGTTCAAGATCAAGAATAACCGCGTATACCTAAGAGACCCGGAAGATGGTGAAGGGAAAACGCGGACTTACGATGTGGTCGCCATGAGGCCCACGAATTCAGACCCTGACGCGCAAAAGTCGGTAAGCAAATCGCCCGAAAAACCCTGAACGAGCGGACCGGGGGCGGTCGGGCCGCCGGGATCCGGCCAATTTTTAAAATCTCGCGCGGAACCCCCGCCCTTGACGTTATGCAAGGGCGGGGTCCTCGCGTTCACTGTCAATTATTTTGCTTTCGTTCCCGGCAAATCGATCCCGAAATCCCAGACGTAACCATTGATCCCATCGGCGGTCATTTCGACGAAGGCGTATTCGCCGGGCTCCAGGCGCTGGTCGACCGTGTAGCGGAAGACGCCGCTAGCGGGAGTCCATGTCTGGATCTCGATGTCGGTGGTGTTGTGTTTCTCGTCGCCCGTGAAGCGGACGCTGATGCTGTCAATGAGGCGGTGGCCTCCCTTGACTTGCGCGCGCAGCAGCCGGAAGCGCGGTTCGCGCGCGTCGGCTGGACGCATGAAGAATTCAGGCTCGGCCGTTTTCAGCCGCATGGCCGCGCGCTCGCCGGGGATTTCCATGGTTTTCTTGCCTGGGATAAGCGACACCCCGCTCATGATTTTTTCGACTTCCCGGCCCGTCGACGTCTTAACTACTGCCTCGCTCTGCTTCATTTCCCGAATGAGCTTGTCGCGGTCCAGCGCATAAAAACCGACCGCGTCGGGCAGAAACAGCCCCGGCTTGATTTCCAGGCTACGGTCGACGTTGATGTCCTTGGTGAGCTGGGCCACTTGGGAAGCGTGGATTTTGGCTTTTAGTTCGGCGTCATGGGAAACCTGCTCCGCTTCGGCCTTGTGCGTGGCGTCCCAGTCCACCAGATTCCTAGGAATTTCTTCCCACTGTGACCGCTCAACGCTCCAGTAACGCACTCGGTCGCCTTCCAGCGTATATTCGCGCGCCAGTTGAAACGTCCCGTCTGTCAGGATCAGCTTCTTGCCTTTGGGAAGTGCAACAGGGATTTGGCTCGCTGTGCCAGGGGCTTTGGCGTCCGTGTCCTGCTGCCCGGCCAATGGCGCCTTGGCAAGAGTGCCCGAAAGGTTTGGCAGAACCGCAAGCAGAGCCGCGAGAAGGACAGAGATTTGCGCTGTGAACTTCATGATATCCGCGAGTGACCCGCTTCCTTAACTGCCTCTACGATGCCGGCAAGGCCAGACAGGTTATTTCGTATAAAGCGAGGATAACGCTCCACCGCCCCGCGCGCAACGGCAGGGGTTAAGTGGCGCGGGCTTTAGCCTGCGGGTTTTCGTGCGTCCAAGGCCCGACCCCGACAGGCGAAAACCCGTGCCACTAAAAATCAGCCCCAAGTTGTCGTTGGAGATGCGGAATGCCCGCCCTCAGTGCTCGCAGCGGGGACACAGGGCGGTAAGGACACTCAGATCCACACTCGTGAATAGCCAGCGTTCCGCCTGCCCCCCGGCGGCTCCGGCAGCGCGGACGATGGAGCCAAGATGTTTGCTGCGGGCAACGACGCGAAGATGCTCGAGGCATATTCCCGTCAGGTGGGAAATTTCGTCCTCGGTGAAAAGCTTCTGAGTCGATTTAACAGTGATCATTCTCTGCCGTCCTCCACGCGGAACACCAGCGTTCAACAGCATCAAGATTGCAAATCATCACACTGCGCCGGTCTTAATTCTCAGCAATAGTTCTGCCGTTTGCTTGATCGCGCGCTCCCTTGCCAACCCAAATTTGCAACCATTTCCAATCAAAAGCTTTAACAGGACTAAGAATGCAAAAGAAACATTCTTGAGAGATGGCGCCCAAAACCAAAAATCGAAAAAGTGTGCAATTTTTTGTACCGCCCTATGGAAATTTGTGCTCCTTCGTTACGCTCTGCAGTTCGTCGGGCAGGGTTTTTGCGACAAATTCAATATGGGTTTTGTAGTGCACTTCCTACATAAGGCATGCGCACCGGCCTCGATCTGAAATCCCAACTTGAATCTTGACGTTACAATTCGCGTCCCCCCGACTGTTCAAACGCATGGGCCATATGCAGCACGCGATCTTCTCCGAAAGCCGGCCCATAAATCTGCAGTCCCACAGGCAGGCCGGAGGACGTTTTTCCGGAAGGAACGGAAATACCCGGCACCCCCGCCAGAGATCCTGTAACCGTATAAATATCCGCGAGATACATTTGCAAGGGATTTGCGGTTCGCTCGCCCAGCCTGAACGCGGGCACAGGCGACGTGGGTGTCACGATGGCGTCAACTTTTTCAAACGCTTCGCGGAAATCCCGGGCGATCAATGACCGAACCTTCTGCCCCTTCAAATAGTACGCGTCGTAATACCCGGCGGACAGGACGTAGGTGCCCAGGACAATCCGCCGCTTCACTTCGGCGCCGAAGCCTCGCCCCCGAGTCTTTTGATACATCTCGATCAGCGTCGCGCCCGGAACTCGCGGGCCAAACCGCACGCCGTCGTATCGCGCCAGATTGGAACTGGCCTCGGCGGTGGCGATGATGTAGTACGCCGCGATGGCATATTCCGTATTCGGCATGCGGATGGACACCCGCCGGCAACCCAGTTTTTCCAGCAAGGCAATTCCTGCCTCGATCTTCTTTCGAACTTCAGGATCAATGCCCTCCCCGAAATAATCGTCGGGAATGCCAATGCGCAAACCATGCAGCGACCGCCCGAGACCCGCAGCGTAATCAGGAACGGGCACGGAGGCCGACGTTGAATCGTGCGGGTCGCGCCCGGCGATGACGGACATCAACGTAGCGACATCGCGAGCCGAGCGCGCAAATGTGCCAATCCTATCGAGTGAGGAGGCATAGGCGATCAAGCCGTATCGAGACACTCGGCCGTAACTTGGGTTAAGCGCTGTGACACCGCAAAACGAGCCCGGCTGACGGACCGATCCGCCCGTGTCGGTGCCGAGAGCCGCCACAGCCAGATTTGCGGCCACCGCTGCCGCTGAGCCTCCGCTCGAGCCTCCGGGAACATGATCGGTCGCGACGGGGTTCCGCACCGGCCCATAGGCGGAGTTTTCGTTCGAACTCCCCATGGCAAATTCGTCGCAATTCGTTTTGCCGAGGATAATCGCGCCGGAGCGTTCGAGGCGCGTGACGGCAGTCGCGTCATAGGGGGGTCTGTAGCCCTCCAGGATGCGCGAACCGCAAGTGGTGGGGATGCCATGCGTGCTGATGACGTCCTTTATGGCCACAGGCACGCCTGCCAGCGAGGGTAGAGCGTCCCCCGCGGCGATGGCGGCGTCAATCCGGTCCGCCTGGGCGTAGGCGCGCTCTGGCGAGAGGGCCAGAAAAATGTTGAGTTCGGCGTTGCGCTGCTTGATGCGCGAATAGAACTCCTCGACGAGTTCGCGCGCCGAGATTTTGCGGGCATCGAGGGCCGCGCGGACCTCGGGGATCGTCCATGTGGCCGAGGCGCTCACTTTTCGATCACCCGGGGGACTCGGAAATAGGGCGCCTCGGGATCGGGCGCGCCCTGCAGCACTTCCGTGATCACATCGGCGCGCACGATGACGTCCTCCCGCAGAGCCGAATCATCCGCGGAGGCTGCAACCACTTGCGTCAACGGCTCAACACCCGAAGTGTCCACCTCATTTAACTTGTCAATGTAGGTCAGAATATCGTCGAGGTGGCCCCGATAGGTATTCACTTCCGCGTCGGAAAGCTCCAGATTCGCCAGAGCCGCCACTTTCAACACATCTTCCCTACTGATTTTCATGGTCTTGACCAACCTCTGAAATTCAAGTGCAAGATTCTAGCATAAGCCCCCGGGGCCACCTGCCATCCTCGCGTCCGGCGGCGGGTCTGATAGCTACTTGCAGCGAGACCCGGAAGGGAGCGGCCAGCATAGGATTTCGGGAACGGTGGGGGCTCGTTCAGACCCTGGGAACTAGAATTCGGTATTTGCGCGGGACGCAGCGCAGCCAGAATGGGACATTGTCTCGCTGTAATATACTGAAAACATTCTAGTTAAGCCATCCCGACCTGGTCCTAGTACCCTGATACCAAAAATTTTGATGCGGGCCGCCTATCGGTCTTTCTCAAACTCTGTGTTTACAATTGAACTGTAGTCGAACCTCACGAGCCGCTGCTTTTCGCACATGGGTCCTTGGGCCTCTGAATAGCGGATGGGAAGACCAAGGCGACCAACTTTTGAATTAGTCATGAACCGTTTCTGAGGACCTTATACCACCTGTGTACTGGCTGACTCCAGGAATCGAAACCAACGTCGCTTACGGGACCTGCGTGTTTTTGTTTGTGCTTTTGGTTCTATTGGTGAGGAAAAGGAAAATGTCGGACAGAACTCCTCACATGTTTTATCCTTCGCCTCTGCGTCCCGCAACCCGGCCCCCGCTGAGAAATAAACCGGCGCAAAGATTGCGGCGTGCGACAACCCCGCTCCGGCCTTCCGGACTTCTGCGGAGTGCAGGTCTCGAAAAATCGCCCATCGAGAGAGCGAAAACCAAGGCGCCAGGGATCGCCGCGAATCGTTTGGCGGCGCCTCATGTATACCCGGCATTGCCCATTTCATACGAGGTGAAAATGGATTCCACACCGTTCCCATTCGAGAACCATGCGCCCATTGCGCCAGCCGAAATTTCCGCGCTGTCCGGACCGGCGACGCCGCCGGCACTCCCCGAAATTACTCCCACTTCGCCGGCTCTGCAGATTCACGCCGAAATTGAGGAGCGAATCGCGCAGGAAATTGCCATTGCGACGCATCTTCACGCGGCGGAAGAAAATGTTTTAGAAACACACGACGTTGTGGAGGGAGGCGCGACGAAGGAAAGTGGGGCCGAGCAGATCGCGCTGCAAGAATTCGCGATGGCTGCGCCCGCGCCGCTTGCTGAATCAGCCCCCAAAAAATCGGCGGGAACAGATGTGCTTTCGTATTACGGATTGCCGCAGCAGCCTTTCGACGTCACGCCGGACCCGGCTTATCTCTATTTCACCTCGTCGCACCGCGAGGCGCTGGCATCGCTCAAGGAAGGGATCGAAAATTTTCGCGGATTCATGGTGCTGGTCGCCGAGCCCGGCATGGGCAAGACGACCCTGATGAATAAGCTGATGGAAGAGCTGACCGATTACGCGCGTGTGGTGTTCCTGTTTCAGACGCAGTGCAGCTCGCGTGAATTGCTTTGTTTCATTTTGAATGAATTGGAAGTGGATCACACCGGAATGGACGTCGTCGCCATGCATCGCGCATTGAATCAGGCTCTGCTCGAAGAAATGCTGCGCGGGCGGCGATTCGTCCTGATTGTGGACGAAGCGCAAAATTTGCAGGAGCCGGTGCTGGAAACGATTCGCCTGCTTTCCGATTTTGAAACCACCCATTCCAAGCTGATTCAGATCGTTCTGGCCGGCCAGCCGCAATTGGCGGAAATGCTCATGAGGCCCAGCCTCGTGCAACTGCGCCAGCGCATCACTGTACTTACCAGTTTGAAACCGCTCACCGCCGAGGAGACCTCGGAGTACGTCGAGCACCGCCTGCTGGCTTCAGGTTGGGTCGGCAACCTTCTCTTTACGACCGAGGCATTGGCGCAGATCGCGGAATCGAGTGCCGGCGTTCCTCGCAGCATCAATAATTTGTCCTTCAATTCCTTGCTTGCAGGCTCCCACCGTGGATTGGAAGTCATCGACGCGGAAATCGTGAAGGAAGTGGCGGCAAAGCTGAATGTCGAATCGCTGGTGCGGCGCCCGCAACCGGATCCAGTCTCCCAACAGCCTGCGGCGTCGGCGGAAGCCATCGGCGCGACGCAACTTGCGCGCGCGCTGGCCGCGGCGCTCAACGCCGAAACCCGGCCAAACCCGAACTCCGAAAACGTTGTCGGGCCCAAGCCCCAGCCCGAAGTCGTCTTGACCGGCAACCTGACGGAAAAAGTCCGAAGCCAGGGCTGGAGCAAGCGGCCCGAGTACAGGATTTTGGTCACGCTCGAACGCGATCCCATCTCCGGCCTCCCCGTCGCTGAGCGCTACTATTGCTGCAGCATCTACATGGACGAACTTCAAGCCGCCGGTCTCAAGACCGGCAAGCCTGTGCGGATCAAGATCGAGCAGGATTAAGTGGCACAGGCTTCAGCCTGTGAGATTTTGATTTTTGCCAGGACAAAAAAGCACACAGACTGAAGTCCGTGCCACTTTGCCCCACAACTGACTTTGCGTAATATCTTGGGACTCCTGGCTCACCGCTGATCTACGCCAACATCCCCGGTTTCTTCAAATACTTGTCTACGAACGCGCAAGATCGCCGAAGGTTGAAACCGCCTGCGTGCCGGTGGTGGTGGCCCCGATCACGCCGCAGCGGATGAATCCGACATTGCTGTGATCAAAAACGTCGGCGTCAAAATCGGCCATGCGGAAGGCCCGGCAGGCAGGTGTATCATCGCGCGTGCCATGCGATTTGGCGGTCAATTCCAACAGAAGGGAGTATCAACATTGAGCCGCTTTGTGCTTGGATTGATTGGCGTAGTTGGGACTGGACTCGGGCTGCTCACAGGGGCCAAGGGCGTCTCTGATCCGCAGCAACCTGCATCTTCATCTTCCGTGCAGTATCTAGAAGGCAGCGCCACTCAGAAGGAGCGCGCCTTCTCTCCGGCAGTCGTTACGAGAGGCGGGAAAATCATTTGGCTCGCGGGCCAAACTACCACCACCGACTTGAACGGCAAGTCGCTTGTCGGCGACTTCCTTGGACAAGCAAGGACGGATTTTGCATTGATGGACCGCACCTTGAAGCGCAGCGGCGGAAGCCTGCAAAACCTGGTGACCATGACCGTCTTTATCAACGATCCCCGCAACGGCGATCCGTTCATAAAACTGCGCCACGAAATGTTTCCGGACGGCAAGTTTCCAGCCAGCGCGTTGATTACCGTTTCAAACTTCGCGCAGCCGGGGATTCTTATCGAAATTCAGGGCGTGGCAGTCGTCGGCGAGTAAGATTCGAGCGAGATGCGCTCCCGGATGCCTGGAACTCGGATTTTTTTACTTAGTTTCGGCGGCTAGCTCATCCAGCGCCGCCGACGCTTTGCTCAGGTTGTCAACGCCGAAGACCAGCAGCGCTTGCGCCGAGCCCGGCTCCTGTCCGCAATAGCTGTAGTCAATGTTGATCTGCCTTTCGCCCAACCGCGTGGCCGCGCGTCCCAACTCACCCGGGCGGTGCGCCACTTTGATTACGGCGACCTCCGTCTCTTCGAAGATCATGCGCAGGCTGCCCAGCATCGCCTTGGCGGCGGCCGGATTATCCGTTAGGAACCGGACCAGGCTCTCGCGCTCCTCTACAAATGATTGAAATGCCAGAATGTTCACGCCGCGCTCCGCCAGACCGACAAAACAATTCCCCAGGGCGCCCGGTTTGTCTTCAACCGTTACGGTAAATTCCCTCGCCTTGGCCATCGGAATTGACTCCCTTCGTTTGCAGGGCACCCGCACCCGGCATCGCGGCCGATATCATCCGAGTCCGACAAATCAGCCGGAATTTTTCTTTGAATGCAGTGAGGATTCTATCCCACGGCTCGGTTTTTGTAAGGATAGTTGCTTCTCGATGCAGGATCAGAGTAGAGGGACGCGAAGTGCAAGTCCAATTGAAACGTCTTATCCTGCTCATAAGAGCTTGTTCGGGTTCCCGAAAGCCTGCTCTATTTCGAGTTTTGCCCCGGTGGCGCGGCGTCCGGCCGTGCCCCGAGGAGTAGAAGGAAGGCAGATCGCCATAGACAGTCGGCGCGTCTGTTTGATAGCCTCTGCGGCAATGCAACGCGGTTAAGGTTGAGTTGCGTGTAGGTCCTGGATCGTGCGGCGTCTTTCGCCATTGCAAGGAGGAGTTATGCAGCCACTCAGAATTCGAACGATCCTGGGTTTCGTGGGCGCGGTAGGTCTCATATCCTCGATGGCGTTTGGGGCCACGATCACGGGCAAAGTCACTGGGCCGGAAGGCGCGCCCTTTCGCGCCGCATTCGTGCAGGCTCGAAATGCCAAGACCCGGGTGACGGTCATCGTGCTCTCCGGAAACGACGGGACGTACCGCGTTGAAAATCTGCCTGCCGGCAATTATCAGGTTCAGGCGCGATCCGTTGGCTACCGGTCCGACGCCAAGAGCGGAATTTTCCTCGCCGCGAATCAAAACGCCACTTTCGACTGGACGCTGCAAAAGCAGATGGTGCACTGGGACGAAATTCCGATCATTCAGGGAATTAACCTGTTCCCGGAAGGCCCGGGCAAAGAAAAGTTTTCGCGGTGCGGTTCAAGTTGCCACGGGTTCGAGCAGTTTATCAATGTCCGCCGCGACGAGAACGGTTGGCGCGCCGCCCTCAAGGACATGATGTCTACAAGAATCGGCGGCGGCGTTGTGTACGGCACGATCAAGAGCGACCAGGACGTCAACGAACTTGCGGCTTACGCCGCCAAGATTTTCGGCACCGGGCCGGGCGCGCTTCCCGAATCTCCGGCCGATCTTCCCGGCTATGTGGATTGGATGAAGCAGTTCAGCGATGACGCTCTCAAGATCGTGTACGTCATGTACGAAATGCCGCCGGGACGCATGACCTGGGATGCCAACCCGGACAAAGACGGCAACATCTGGTGCCCGTATTTCGGGACGGTGAATGGCGTCGGCCGCTTGAATCCAGATACCGGAGAGCTGCAGGAATATTTGTGGGAGAGCCAGTCGCCGCGCGTGGGCACGCGCTCGGTGCAGATGACGCGCGACGGAGTTTCGGCGTGGGTCGTGGAAGAGGGCGGAACGCTGGTGAAAGTGGACGTCAAGTCCGGCAAGCAAACCAAATACAAAGGGCCGGGCAAATCTATGAACACTGTGCGTGAAGATCCGAACGGAATCTTGTGGGTTTCGGGCAGCCCGTTCTCCTACCGCTTCGATCCCAAGACCGGAGCCTACGCGGAAGTAAAAGACGCTCCCAACACGTACGGTGCAAATCTCGACAGGGCCGGTAACATCTGGTTTGACGAAGTTGGCGGACAGGGCAGAATTTTCAAGGTGGACTACAAGACGGAGAAAGTAACCACGTGGACGCCGCCGCCGCAGCCCGGTTCACGCCGCCGCTTTCAAGTCGACGCCAACGGAATCGGCTGGCTGGCCCAGTACGACCGAGGACAGATCGTGCGCCTCGACACGGAAACGGGCGCCTTCAAGGAATACCAGTTGCCCGGCGAACAACCCTCGCCGTATCCCATCGGAATCGATACGACCAACCAGGTCTGGTACGCCTCCGGAATCATGGACACAGTCGGCCGCCTGGATCCCGCCACCGGAAAAATAACCGAGTATCCCGCTCCCGCAGTGGGAAATGGAATGAGGGAACTGAACAACGATCCGAAGGGAAGAATGTGGTTCGCTTCGCCCGGAAATAACACAGTGGGCTACATGTATCTAGCGAAATAGACTTAAGTGGCACAGGCTTCAGCGTGTGAGTTTTGATTTTTCCGCGATTGAAAATGAGAATACCCCCAGGCTAAAGAGTCTGTGTGGCAATTCGGTTTTGAGCAGGCCAGCGGCTGAAGCCGCTTTGATTTTGCATATTTTACGGCACGGCTGAAGCCGTGCCCTACAAAGATTTTGAAGTTGCCACACGGACTCTAAAGCGTGTGCTACTTGGGATTCTGCCCCGCCGCGGGCATCCTGATCCGATTAGTAAACGCGTCTTCTTCTTCCGGAATGCAGAAGAGCTCTTCCATATACGCTTTCTTCCCCGTCAGCAGCTTGTAGCTCTTGATATCCCCCACCCAAGTGGCCGTGTAAGCCTTGGGGTCCTCGACGACGAGTTGGAGCGACATGGTGTTGCGATCCACGCGCTTGTAGCGCTCGATCAGGTGCATGTCTTCACTGTGCGGATCGCCGTAGAAATCCAGCCAGCTTTTGTCGTTGAACCCGACCGTGTCCACGACGAAGGTGTCACCCTCCCATTTGCCGATCGAATCTCCCATCCAGGTAGGTTCCAGATCCTTGGGATGCGTTCGCCCGTCCGTCCAGATTTGGCGCCAGGCATGGTCGCGCTCGAAGAACATGAACACGCGTTCCGGGCTTTGAAAGATCTCAAACGGCTGCGGGAAAAAGAGGATTCGCGGAATCCCGGTCGGATTGCACTTCAAAATCGGATCATTTCCGCCGCCCTGGGCTTTGGGCCCGTAGCCGGGCTTGGCTTCATCGTATTTCGCTTTTGCCCAGGGCGTCATCGGAGGATGCTCTTTGCTGGGAGTGGCATAAATACCCTGGCCGGGGATGTTGGCAAAAAATTCCCACATTCCAGACAAGTCATGAGGATCGGCGGGCGCTGAAGATTTGTTGCTCGCCGAAGAGGATTGCTGGCTGGGCATTTGAGCGTGAATCAGCACCGACGAATCCAGTAATGCCGCCAGCGAAGCAACCCATGCTATTGTCATCATGCGTATTTGCATTTGGAAAATTCTCCCTTAACTCACGTTCCGGTCTTCGATTCCGTTTCAGGCTGACCGGCGATTTGCTCGCAATCACCCTGAGGTGGAGTCAGTCGCCTTCAGTTCTCCAGTTCCCGAAGCCCCAACTCCTCACCGTTAGCAAGCACGAGCTTGTGGAGAAAGCCCACGGGCGCTCCGCTCTTCGCCGGAATGAGAGTAATGGAAACTTGATCGGCAACCTTCACGCTGTCCTTTGACCAACCGGCCCTCACCAGTTTCCCCGGGCTTAAAGTTTCCACGCTCCAGTGCACGACTTTTCCCTTGTCGTCTTTCACGTCCAGATAAATCTGGACATGCGGATTGCTCCACGCAAATTCCGTTACGGTTCCCTTGATCGTGATGGGATGGTCATTGTCATACGAGGCGTTGCCGTGGTGCGCTAAGACCGGGACGGAAATCAGCACCAGCGCGGCAACCGAAATCAGAAAGTTTTGTCGATATTTATTCATTTCATGCTCCCCGTACGTATTCATAAAGCAGGCCAAGATCGGCGGCCGGCAATCCATCCAACTTATTTTTTTGCACGCCGCAAATGGGCCCTGTCCTTCTCGTTCTCCTCGCAAGAGTACGACATGATCTCCGTATTCTGGCGCGCAATCGGCAACGTGACGGACCACGGCTCCGTGAAAAATTTGGGGTCTTCGAATGTGACCGTCCACTTGATGTTGTTATTGTCCACCTTTTGGAAGCGTTCGACCAGATGCAGCTGGTCGCTGTGCTCGTGCCCCGCCGTGTCCAGCCAGGTCCTGTCGTCGAGCCCGACCGTGTCCACTTTCAGCGTGTCTCCCTCCCATTTGCCGATCGAGTCTCCAAACCAGGTCGGGTCCACATCCTTTGGGTGGCTGCGTCCGTCCGTGTAAATGATGCGAAAGGTGTGCTGGTTCTCGAACAGGATGGTGAAAACGGAAGGGGTCTGCACGATTTGGAACGGCATGATTCCCGCCTGAATCCCGCGCGCCGGGCCGATCGGCAGGCATTTGGTCAACGGGTCGTCAAACTCGTCTTCTTTCGCGAATCGCGCGGCCCCGTATGGCGTGAAGGGAGGCTGATGCCCCAAGGCTTTTGAGATGTCCGGCGTGAAGGGGGCGGACCACACTCCATTCAAGTCCGGCGTGGCCGCCTGAGTATTCCCCGACGCCGCGCGGTTGCCGCATGCAATCACCAAAGGCAAAACAAAAAACAAAGACGCGGCGCAAACGGTTGGGGCCCGGGAAAAGTTCTTCATGCTGGATTTTGGTCCCACTTTTTGCTTGCTCCCCGTTTACTTCTTGCCGTCCGCGGCAGCTGCCGAGCCATACGCATTCTTGGAGGCGCCTCCCGTCCCGGCGGAGACCTCACGTCCATCCGGAAGCTGGACGGTCGAGCAAGACGCCAGATGCGTGCCGTCCTTGGCGCGAAATCCCTTGACCGTCACCACATCGCCCGGCTTCAACGTATCTTTTCGCCAACCTTGCCGGTAAATCACGTTAGGAGGGCCGCCCTCGAAAGCCCAGTTCACCACTTTGCCGTCCCGGCCCTTCACATCCAGATAGAAATAAATATGCGGATTCATGAATTCCATCTTGGTAACAGTTCCGGTCAGCGTGAGGGGATTATCCTTGTCGAATTCGACCGCGAATCCGTGGTGGGCAAAAACGGGCGCCGACACGGAGAGCAAAAAAAAGGACAGGCCAAGAGTGACAGACGACTTGGTCTTCAAAATCGCACCTCGAAGAACGATTGCAAGCTTGTCTTCTTGTATAACTTGAGGATCAGCCCGGTCAAGCAGGATGATTTCGCCCTCTCCCGAGAACGCCAATCTCCCGATTGGCGCCGTGCAAACGCCAATCGGGAGATTGGCGTTACCGGGTCAAGACCGGCTGCGATTGGGTTGGACCAAAAGATTTGCGTCCGCGTACGGCAGCGTACCTTCGGTCATCAAAGTGAAGATGCCTTCGTCACGGATTTGGCGCGCCATGCGCCCCAGAAAACCAAGCGTAGCCCGCATCGGTCCTGACCCGACGCTTACTCGCGTGACGCCCAGTCGCTGCAGCTCCGCAACCGGCGGCGTGCCAACCGTCGCCAGGATGTTCAGTCGTCCGCCAACTCCGAGCGCCAGTTGCTCGATGGTTTCCGCGTCCTTCACGCCGGGGGCGAAGAGCGACTGTGCCCCAGCCGCATGATAAGAGTTCAGGCGATCGATGGCCCGCTCCAGCCGCGTATTTGCCGGGCCGATGCCGTACAGAAAAATATCCGTGCGCGCGTTGAGCACGAAGGGGACACCTGCGCCAGCGGCGGCCTCCAACACCGCGCGGATGATTTCGTTCTGCCGGCTTACGTCCGTGAGAAAATCGGGTTTCTCCTCGGTTCCGTCTTCGAGGTTCATTCCCACGGCTCCGGCGGCGATCACTTCTCGCGCCGTGTCCGCCACCTCTCCGGGGGTGCTTCCGAAGCCCGCCTCCACGTCGGCAGTGACGGGCACCTCGACGGCTTCGGCGATGCGTCGCACCACGGCGAGCATTTCTCCGCGCGGAATTTTCTGACCGTCAGGGTAGCCGAGGGAGTTGGCGACGCCGGCGCTCGTTGTTCCAATCGCCGGGTATCCCGCCTCTTCAAAAATCCGCGCGCTCGCGACATCCCAGGCGTTCGGCAGGACCAATATCTTTGGGCCGCGGTGGAGTTCGAGAAACTTGCGCCCGAGTTCCGCTTGAGTCCGCTTCGCCATATCCGCGCGGTATTGTACACCGAGTGGACCGCGAAGTCGGCCAGCGTTCCACCCTTTGAAAATCACAAATGGTGAGCTCCCGGCTTGTAGTAGGATTTGATCGCAATGTGGAGCTTCGCGCGGTCAGCCTTTGTTGAGGAGATTTCCTGATGAGACCAATTCATGTGGGAGCGTTGGCGTTGATCCTGAGCTTCGCGCCGCTGGCCTTCAGTCAAACGAAAAACGCCACGGCGCCGGCCGCCGCGGAGGATTGGAAAGCGCTGGATCACAAATGGCTCGATTCCGAAAGAACCGGCGACCTGGATTACCTGGAAAAATTTTTCGCCGACAGTTACGTTCTGGTGCTTGCCAACGGCCAGTCCTATACAAAGAAGGAGTGGCTCGGAATCCTCAGGGGCCCCGATCGCCCCACGCTCCAGGTGCTCGATCCCGAAAACATTCAAGTTCATGTCTTTGGGAACGTGGCGATTCTGACCGATCACACCACGATCAAAGGCCACGACAGCAAGGGTAAAAGTATGGACGGCGAGTTCAACGTCTTCCGCGTAGTGATCAAGAAAAATGGCGCCTGGCAGGCGACGGGCGTGGTGATGAATCCGGACTTGTCGAAAAAATAAGTTTCCTATGGAATTTTTCTCGGCGCCGAATACAGCGAAATGATTTGGCCTGGGATTCAAACCTGGATGGGATCTTTTTAGGAGGACCACAATGAAGCGTGCGTACGTGGTTGCCTTAACGATTCTCTTGGTGGTCGCGTCAGGCGCTGTGGCGCTAGGCCAGTCGCCCAAGAAACCGGCTGCAGCCGGCGAGGACGTAGCCGGCACGGTCGCCATCCTGGACCACGTTTGGCTCGATGCGGCGCACAATCACGACGGCGAGACCGCGGCCTGGCTCTTCGCCGACAATTTTGTGGAAATTCATCCCGGTGGATTTCTCGTGACTAAACAGCAGCAGGTCGACATGATCGCGAATACCCAGCTCGGCGATCTGGCCATCCAGTCCAGCGATATTCAAGTAAGGTACGCGTCGCTCGATGTTGCGGTTCTAACGGACACAACCACGATTCGAGGCAAGCAGGGTGAGACCAACTACGATGGCCAGTACCGCGTGATGCGTGTATTCGCCAAGGTGCAAGGCCGCTGGCGCGCAGCCGGCGCAGGCATTGCCCGCATCACCACTGCGCAATGAGACCCTTCCTGCGCGACAACCGCAGATTGGTGGCGCATGTTTCAGCTTGCGGGGTTTGGTCCTCGCAAGGACTAACCCCCGCAAGCTGAAGCATGCGCCACTTGCCCACAAAAAATCCGCACCACCGTTACTGCAGTCGCTGAATACTCAGGCGGTCCGCAAGTTCATCGAGAGCCTTGCGTTGTGAGTCGCCGAGCGGAACACCATGCGCCATCCGCTCGCGGTAAATTTGCTCTGACCGCTCCCCGGGCAGCCGAACCTCGTCGAAACCCGGCAGCGTCGGAGACGACTTCATGACATCCCACACTTCGTCCACGTGCTCCTTGAACGCCTGCACGTCCGCGAATGCCGCGATATTTGCCGCCACGATGGATTGCCCCGTGTTGCTCGGCGTTTTTGAATCCACGGTATAGTCGACCACGTCGCGGCCAAACGCGGCGCCGTTCAACGTCCCCGCCAGCAAGCCGATCATCAGCGCTAAGCCATACCCTTTCGGCCCGCCGATCGGAAGAAGGAAACCTTCGCTCGCGCGCTTCGGATCGGTCAAAGGCTTTCCCTGCCGGTCGATCATCCAGCCTTCCGGCATCGGCTCGCCACGCTGCGCTTTCAGGCGGATTTTGCCGAACGCGGTGTTCGTCGTGGCCATGTCCAGCGAGATGACCGGATGTCGCGAGGCCGGCACAGCGATGGCAATCGGATTCGTGCTGAGCAGCACTTCGGTCCCGCCCCACGGAGGCACAAGATTGGCGTTGCCCACGCAGAAATACAACCCGATCATGTCCAGCGCCGCGATCATTCGCGGATAAAGCTGCGCCGGGCCCGCATGATTGCTGCGGCGCGTGCCGACCCAGGCGACGCCACATTGCCGCGCCTTTTCGATCGCCAAGTCTGTGGCGCGCTTCATGACCAGATGGCCGAGGGCGTTATCGCCGTCCACGAGAGCCGTGCCGGCCTGGCTCTTCACGATTTGTATATTGGGCCGGGGATTGACGGCGCCGCTTTGAATCTGCTTCACGTACTGCGGCAGGCGGAACACGCCGTGCGCGTCCCCTCCGCGCGCGTCCGCCTCGGCCATCAGAGCGGCCACCTGCCCGGCGTCTTCTGCGGGAATCCCCGCGGCCACCAGCGCCCTCGTGACAAATTCCACAATTTTTGCGATCTCAACGAGCGGCTGGCTCGCCGCAGCCTTTGCAGTTTCGCTCATCCCTTTGCTCCTCAAACGTCGAGTAATCCGATGGCTGATTTTTCCCGTTTGCGCGTAAGCGAAGCTTGGAATCGGTCCGCCGAAGCGCGCAAGATAATCGGTCCACAAGAGGTTATCTCATATATTGCTTCCTGGTGGTTTCCTCTGCCTGAAAAAGCGGTCGCTTTGTCGCGCCGACGGCGCGGAGGATGCCAGCCCGGGGCAACGCCCCGGGGATCATTCACAAATATCGTCGTCCGCCCTGAAAGGGCGGATGCTTCCCGCGCCCTTTCAGGGCGGGCCTCACTATATCCATCCCGAAACCCAGGGCGTTGCCCTGGGCTGGCTTCCTGCGGCGCTTTCAGCGCCGGAAGATGGCGAGTTGACTCAGCCGCACAAGATGAAAAAGGATTGACACTGCGGCGTTAGTCGCGATAAGCATGAGGGAATTCTACGAATGAGCAAAGACTATTGGCAAACGATCAAGCCCGGTAAATTCTTAAACGAAAGCCGGTCCAGCTCGATACCGTTCCGGAGGTTGCATGAAAAGTGAGCGACTCGCGCGTGCCGCATTAACGATCGGCTTTTTGCTGATCTCCCTCCCCCTCTTCGCGCACCACGGCGCCACGGAATATGACATGACCAAAATCGTCACCCTGAGTGCAACGGTGAAGGAACTCCAGTTCGTCAATCCGCACACATTGGTTACCTTCACCGTGAAGGACGACAGCGGCAAGACCAGTGAATGGCAGGGCGAACTCCCCAGCCCGAATCTTCTGTCGAGAAGAGGCTGGAGCAGGAGCACCCTAAAGCCCGGCGACCAGGTCACCATCATCGGCGCTCCGGCCAAGAACGGCGAAAAAGGCATGCAGGTGAAAAAATTGGTCTTCCCCGACGGTCACGAACTCCCTGGAACCGTCTTGCCCCCGGATTCCTCCAAATGAGAATTCCAAGGATCGTTTCGCTCGCGAGTGCAGTGCTGCTCTTATTTTCGTCCCCCCTGTTGGCGCAAAATCCAACGGGGAGCCAGAAGACGCCGCGTACCGGGGATTTGACCGGAGTCTGGTATCCGTCCTCGGTAAACACGTTCAACTTCATCTGGACCGACGCGCAAGGCCAGCACTTAAACACCCTTCCTCTCACCGCCTGGGGCCAGGAGAAATTCAAGAGCAACCATCCGATCGGCGGCGAATACACGGCGCTCACCTCCAACGACCCAAATTCTGAGTGCCTCCCCCCCGGCGTCCCGAACATTTACACCCATGCCTACCCGGTGGAAATCCTTCAGGTTCAGGGCCGCGCGATCATGTTTTTTGAATACGGCCACTTCGTGCGCCAGATTTTCACCGACGGCAGGGAACATGTGAAAGACGCGAACCCGACCTGGATGGGCGACTCCACCGGCAAATGGGAGGGAGACACCCTGGTGGTCGATTCCACCGGCTTCAACGACCAGACCTGGCTGGATGTTGCAGGGCACCCGCATTCCGAAGCATTGCACCTTGTGGAGCGCATGCGGCGAGTGGATCACGACACGCTGATGATCGACATCACCCTCGAGGACCCGCAGGCCTACACGGCCATCTTGAAGACCCAGCGAAAATACATCTTGAAGCCCAGCTGGAACATCATGGAATACATCTGCGAAGACACCCGGGTGAAGTTCGACGAGTTCGAAAAGAAAGTAGGCGCCAAAGGGACCAAGGCCGCAGAGGCCACGGTGGAATCGGGATCCTCCCAATCCATCGTGGGCGATTGGAAGGGCACAATCATCCTGGCGGATGGCCGTTCGTTGCCCGCGGCATTTTCCTTTTCGGCGTCTTCCAACGGCTTGCTCACGGTGGCCGACCCCTCTGTATCCATGAACCTTCAATTTCGGGACGTAGTGGTAGCGGCTGGTGGCATAGTCACAGGCCTTACCTCCGATCAAGTGAATTTTCTTGGGAAACTTTCGCCCGATGGCAAGCAAATGACCGGAGACATTATCCTGCCAAGCGGAACCGGCCATAAAATTTCAATGAGCCGGCCTTGAAAAAGTGACCCGGGTTGGCTGGCGCTTAGCCTGCCCCTAACGGGTACAGGACCAAATCCCTCACCCACACAAAAAGTGAGGGGATGCGGCACACGCAAAAATCAATTACAATAGCCATAATGAAGTTTTGGGTCCAGCTTGCGTGGCCTTGGTTTGGTGACGAAAAATCTGAGTGGAGTAGCTGCTCGGAGATTATTAAATGGCACAGGATATCGGCAACGAAAAAAAGCAAGCTCACGAACTGATAGAACGCCTTCCGCCGACGCAGCTCTCCGCGGTGGTCGGTCTGCTTGAGGCCATGCTCGATCCCGCCGCCCTCGCCAACGCGCCCGTGGAAGAAGAAGAAATCACACCCGAAACCGCCGCGGCGCTGGACCGCGCCCGCAAGTCACTTGATCGAGGCGAAGGCATCCCTCACGAAGAGATCCTGCGCGAGTTCGGCCTGAGTAAATGACGGAACCGCCCGCCCCGCAGCGCATGGGGCCTCTCTGGTCGCCGGAAGCCCGCGCCGATCTCCGGGCCATTGATCGCGATCAGGCCCTTCAGATTCTCTACTGCCTGAGTCGCTTTCTGACCGATCGATTCGGTGATGTGAAAAAGTTGAAGCCTCCGCTCGCCGGCATGCGCCTGCGCTGCGGCGACTATCGGGTGTTCTTCGATCACAAAGAAGACAATAAAATCGAAATCACTGCAGTCCGCCACCGCAAAGACGCTTATCGCTAAAGCCCAATGAATTCGATCGTCTGCAAACTGTAGCCCAGCCGCCCGAATAAATTGTCACTCGCCCGCCAAATGAACAACGGAGTGCTGTCTATCGATGAGCGCTTCGCGGCCGACAAGCTCGGGTCGGGCATCGAATCTTGCGATTTGTACCTTGTAATAGCGGAAATCCAAATAATCCAAGCGATTCCAGTCGAAGCACTCAAGAAAATGTAACTCGGCTTCCCCCGTGGTGATCTGTTTCACCGGGTGATCCCAGTAGCCGCTAGGTCTATCGGGCCGTGGATTCTGAATCATGATCGGTACGCACTCACTCGATGGCACGATTTGGAGAAACGGGATAGGAATTCGGAAGATGTCGCGCGCGGGCCATTCTTTCCGCAACTTTGCCAGGACGAGTTCGCTAAAGAGTATCCGTTGAATCTCATCGAACTGCTCGGCCGAATCCCAATTTCGAAAGTCGGCATCAGGCCAAAAGGCGGTGTTCCATACTGAGCGCGCAGATACCCGGAAGTGATCAAGAATGTTACTGACGTCATTCATATCGCGGCTCGCAAGCATGGCGGAGTCACACTGTACCAACATTTATTGAATTCGCGATGGATCTTCCGCGGATTTGTAAGAAATATAGGCTAAGCTTTACTTCAATCCTGCCTGCGCCAGCATTTCCAGAAACTGTCTTCGGGTTCGCATGTCGATCGACTGCGCGACCAGTTTTCCGGGGCGATCGTAGACGAAAGTCTTGGGTATTCCTTCAATCTGGAAGAGTTCGTTCACCTTTCGTCCGGGATCGAGCAGTATGGGATACGTGACCTTTTGCTGCGCGATGAAAGGCTTCACTTTGCCTGCGTCTTCGTCGGAGATGGCCAGGATCACCAGGCCTTGATCCTTGAATTGCTGATAGAGCTTCTCGAGGTCAGGCATTTCCTTGCGGCAGGGCGGGCACCAGGTGGCCCAGAAATTCAACACCACGACCTTGCCGCGCTGCTCCTTCAAGGTCCACGTATTCCCGCCCAAATCCGTCAGGGTGAAGTCAGCCAGTTCGCGGCGTCCGTTGTCCGCTTCAATCTTGGAGATGGCCGCGGCGAATTGCGGATCGTCCAGCGTCGCTTGAACGTGTTCGTAGCGCACGAGTTCGGCGAGTTCGACGTAGGGCCGGGGAGGCTGGCCCTTCTCCGCCGGAAGCGGCTGTTCGCGCAGCGCGGCGGCCAATGTCGCCGCTACCTCCTGCAACATTTCGTGGCCGAAGTCTCCTTCGGTGGAGAGCATCGCCAGGCTGTTCGCCAGGCGCAGCTTATTCGGCGTCACGGGCAGCTGCCGTATTTCAAGCGCCAGTTTTTTCGTTGCCTGCCCCCTTACATCATCCGGCAATGCGCGCAGACCGCCGATCTGCTCCGCGATGGGTTTCTCCCGGTCGCTCCAGACGACATTCTGCCCCTGCGCCTGCAAAGCAGCCGGGTGCGAATGAAATAATCCCGCCGCAGCAACGAAAACGCCGGCTGCGGCGAGAGCCGCAGCGGCTACCCTCAGCCGTGAAGAGAGTCGAATCATTTTCATCGGCATTTCACCGCAAACTTCCGGTGCGTCAAATCAAGACAGGAAGCAAACAGAACTCAACCCGCCTTCAGGGGCTAAAGAGTCTGTGTGACAACTGGCATATCTTTGTGGGGCACGGCTTCAGCCGTGCCGTAAAGTGCCCAGAATCAGTTCGGCTTTAGCCGCTGCCCTATTTGAAATCGAGTCCCCACACAGACTCTAAAGCCCTTTTTGTCAAGCTCCTGAACGTCGCGGCTGAAGCCGCGACCCACAAATATAACTATCGAGAGCCGTTATGTAATATTCGTCTGCGCGCTCAAGGCTATTTTCCAGCCATCACCGCGATTCAGAAACACCCGCAGGTTCCAACTGGTCGGTTTCGCGGCGGGGTTTCGCCCTTGAAATGTCTGCATGATCACGACATTGCCAAACTCAAACATGCGCATGGACTGGACCGCCGTACCTCC
Source organism: uncultured Acidobacteriota bacterium (assembly GCA_963813185.1). Lineage (GTDB taxonomy): Bacteria > Acidobacteriota > Terriglobia > Acidiferrales > UBA7541 > Palsa-360. Next base: position 53,312 of record CAWEYA010000001.1, on the reverse strand, counting down.
GGAGCCGCCGTTCTCTCCGTACAGTTTGCGTTGCTCGGCTATTTCCACGACATGCTGCAATTTGGGCATGTCACTGCGTGGCGTGAGGGTTTCATGATTCTCGTCGGCATGGGCGGCCCAATCTTCCGGGTTCGGATGCCATTCGTCGTTCTTCAAACGATACCAGGTGGCCAGGGCCCCTTCCTCCACTGTATTTTCAGGCTTGTAGGGCAGCGTCTTACAGGGATTTTCGCAGACCTTGTCGGCCTCGCTGGGAGGGCCGGGCTGCGCCGCGTAATCCGGCCTCTCCGCCGGGATAGGGATGTTCAGATAGACGAACGCCTGCCAGCCCGCGGGATTCTTCACCCAGAGGTGAGCAAAGCGCTGGTTGTGGTGAATTCCGAGCACACGCTCGACCTGGCCGAGAAAATCCACGGTCCGCACGTCCAACGCGCCTTCGCTGTCGGCCGCAAACTGGGCCAGATCTTCGAGGACCTGCCCCTTCGTATGGATTTTGCCGTTGGCCTCGACCCACTGGAAGCGTTCATCCAGCAGAGCGCCGACTGCCTTGGCGTCGCCCTTGGCGAGGGCCTCGGTCAAACTCTTGTCCGCCTGGCGGAACGTGGCCGTGTCGTCCGCAGCGGCCAGCGGACGGGTGGATAGAGCAAGCAAACCCACGCCAAACAACAAGCCTGCGGCGAGCGCGCGCGCAAAGAAGCGTCTCATTTGATTTGTCTCCTTGCTGCCGGAATGAATCCCACGGGCTTTTGGGCTAGCGGTAGCGCGCCGTTTTATGAAGCAAGGCGCGGCCCGTCCCTCCGCCTTTTTCCGCTGGCGGAGGAGCCCGGCGGGATGATACCACTCCGGCCGCCGAACGCCAGCGGCGCGTACAGCTCCGCCGAGCGCCCAGACCCAAGTTCCTTTTCCGGCTCGGCCTTTAACCTATCGATTAATATCCGTCATTGCTCATATAGTTATTATATTCAACGAATCCCGCTCCAAGGTACTGCTAAAGTCCCGGCGCGCTGCTTGATAAAGTTGGGCGAGCAATATCGCCATTGGCCGGCTTCCGGCCTGAATCGATTGGAGAGGCATCGTGCGAAAAATATTTTCCGCATTTAACGTAGCTTTGTCTGTGCTTTGCGTGCTGAGTCTGTTTGGCTTGCCGGCCCACGGGCAAGACAGAGACAGGGACCGAGACGGGGACAGAGACAATGAAAAGGGTGAAACGGCCGCCCATCCCAACGGCATCGTGCAGGACTGGAGCGGGCGCCATGCGCTCTACCCTCGCTTCGGCCCCTTACAGGGCTTGATCGACGCGCAGCGCGATCCCCGAGCCATCCTCAGCTGGCAGGAGCAGTCACGGAAGGATTGGCGCCGTTTTTACGCCCGGCGGCATCCCCACCTTGCAACAACCGCCATGCACCGCGACTGGAGTATCAGTCTGGGACTCGGGACGACGGCGGCGGGCATGTTTCCTGCAAAATTTGGTTTCGATCCTAGTGCCGCGCCGACCTGCGCCGATTTCGCTGTGTTTCCCGTGAACGCAACCGGCAGCGCAACTCAACCGAACATCGTAGCCCTTAAAAACCTCTATAGCGGCGGGTCGAAGGTCATAACCGGAAGCACTAATAGCACTACAACAGTCACGATTACGGCGGGAGGCCCCGCCGTCACCGCGGCGGACATAGGTCAGCCAATCTCCGGCACAGGTATACCTATTGGCGACACGATCGCCAACGTCGCCGGCGGCCCTCCCGCCACGAGCCTCACTCTGGCAGTCGCGGCCACGGCCACCAATGCCGGTGTAGCGATCACTGTTGGCAGCGGCGCAGCGGGCTTTTGTAACGGTCGCGCGCCCGTGGCCACCGCAGATAACCCCCTTCAAGCGACTACGTTGTGGTCCTACGATATCAACGGCGCGGGCGGCAAGGTTGTGACTTCTCCCGCTCTTTCGATTGATGGAACCAAGGTCGCTTTCGTCGAAACGGCCGCGGGGGCGGCTCATTTTCACGTCCTGGCCTGGAAAAGTGGGGATGGACTGAACGCAGCCAATGGTCAGAATGTCTTGACGCCCAAAGTGCTCATTGCCCCATTTTCCGCTGTAGCTCCAGCTGGAGGCACTGGAACTGTAACAGACCTGACCCTGGGGGCAGCCAGCGATACGCTTTCTTCTCCCTTCGTTGAATACAACCAGGACGTGGCCTACGTCGGCAACGACACCGGCACGTTGTTCCGTATCAAGAATGTCTTTTGCACCATGTCCTGTACAGTCGGGGTGACCGCAGCCCCGAGCCTGGACCTCTCCTGGCCAACCAGCGGTGGCAGCGCAAACACAGGCACGCTCAGCGTTTGTGCGGCGGCCCTGACGGGCCCGATAGTAGGCCCTGGCGGGAACGTCTATGTAGGATGTGCGGACGGCAAGCTCTATGGTATTACCCCTACGGGAACCATATTCGGGCCCGTGACGGTTGGAAATGGCGGGGTGGATGGAGGAATTGTCGATCCACCGCTCGCGGATGTAGTGAACGGATTCGTCTATGCCGTGAGCGGAAATAACGGAACGACCTCAGTTCTAGTCCAGGCCCCGACAAACTTGAGTTCCAGCGTCACGGCGAGCCTGGGTTCAGCCGGAAAATTTAATCTTCATTCTCCAACTTTCAACGAGGATTATTTTTCCTGCACCCCTCAAGCCGCGGGTTGTACTTGGCGGATATTCGCTTTGGCGCTGGACGCCACCAATACCCACTCGTCGCTTTGGGCAGTAGGCTTCGCTGGTCTTCACGTTATGAATGGCGGCGCTGGAACCGTACAAGCGTTTGGAATCAACCCGTTTGAATTTTCCCCTGCCACCACGTTTTTCGACGGAGTCCAGGATCGTTTATTTGAGAGTGTTCTCACCAATTCTATTGGTGGCAATCTCGTTTCTTTTAATGTCAGCAATGGCACCACGTCCCCGTTCGCACTCGAAAGTAGCGCGACCGAAGGCGCCGGTACGAGCGGCATTATCGTGGACAACAATGGGACTGGTACAGCCCAGGCGGACAGCGTCTATTTCGGCACCCTGACCACAAATACCGCAGTGAAACTGACGCAGTCCGGCCTGCTATAGCGGCTGCGCTCGGAAGGATGCCTGTCAACCTCGAGGTGCGCTTGCCAATCAGGCGCACCTCTAATTTTGCCTTGCCCAGCATTCGAAGGCTACCTACCAATCAGAAAGAGGATTTGTGGGCAATCCCATAGCACCATATGGTAAGCAATTTCCACCTGGCCATTAAGAATACCTAAAGCCTCTGTCCATGGACGCTGTGATTCTTGATTATTTATTGAAACAAAAGGACTTAGTTAGGCACCTTCACCTCCCAACGGAATGATAATTGCTCACCAATCCCCCGATGTGTTCCCTTTTGAACCGCTGTGGCCCAAGTGTGACGGGCGAGCCGATCGCCTCGCCCGGTGCCGAGATTGTTTGAGGGACCGTCCGCGATAAGTCTTCAGGCTCGCCTCGCGATCGGTTTTGAGATTTCTTATGTGGCGAGGATGGGTGCGTACAGCAAACTGGCTTGAGGACCTGTCAAGTTACGAAGGTAAGTCCCAGGCTGGCCCTTTGTAAGTTCAACGGTGCGCTGAAATTTGGGAACGCGGAAGGCCCTCTAAGGTGTCCAGGATGAGCAAAGAGGCTGGAAACAGAACTAATACCCTTGCTACTTCGGTCACTGCTCTGACCGAGCGCGAGTATCAGTCTTTTGTCATTGATTTTAATAAATCTAGCGTGGCCTACCCCAAGCGTAAAACGATCGTCGAGCTGTTTGAAGCTCAGGTCCTGAGCACTCCGAACGACGAAGCCCTCCGGCTAGGCGATCGATCGCTGAGTTACAGCCAACTGAACGAGCGCGCCAACCAGATGGCCGCGCATCTGCGGGCTATGGGCGTCTGCCCGGAGCGTCTCGTCACGCTCTACATGGAGCATTCGATCGAAGTGGTTTGCGCCATACTCGGCGTGCTCAAGGCCGGGGCTGCTTACGTCCCGGTTGATCCCGCCAGCACGCCGAAAGAACGCCTAGCGTTTATCCTGCAGGATATTTCAGAGGGAGTTGCCGCGGGCGGAGCGTTACCGGTATTGGTCACTCATTCGGGGATGGCCAACGACCTTCCCCGCAATGCGGCCGAAGTGGTATCGCTGGATAGCGATTTTTCCCAGATCGATCGATACGCCACTGCAAATCCCGAGCCCGCGGCCTCTCCCGGCAATCCGGCCTACGTCATTTACACTTCAGGCTCCACTGGAAAGCCCAAGGGCGTTTTGATCGAGCACCACAGCCTGGTGAATTACATCTCGTGGGCCAACCAGTCGTATGGCCAGGGCGAGCGCCTCACCTGGCCGCTTTTCTCCTCGCCGGCATTCGATTTAACCGTCACCTCGATCTTTACGCCCCTGATTTCCGGTGGCCGCATCGTGGTGTACCGCGAGGATCCGGGTGTACACGGATTGGTGGTCCTCAAAGTCGTCGAGGATAAGGCCGCCGATATCGTAAAGCTGACGCCGTCGCATTTGGCCATGATCAAAGACCTGGACCTTGGCGCCACCAGAATTCGCAGGCTGATCGTCGGCGGAGAAGATTTCAAGACCGAACTGGCGCTCGAAATCACCAGGAAATTCGGCCGGCGCGTGGAAATTTACAACGAGTATGGCCCCACGGAAGCCACCGTCGGCTGCATGATTCACCTCTTCGATGCGGAAAAAGATCGCGGACTGTCGGTGCCGATTGGAGTCCCGGCAGCCAATTCCGGCGTGTACATTCTCGACGATCGTCTCAATCCCGTGCCCACGGGCGTCACAGGCGAGATGTACCTGGCCGGGGATGGCTTGGCGCGCGGCTATCTGAACCGGCCGGAACTCACCGAACAGAAATTTCTAACCGCGGAAGATCCGCGGCAAAACCGGCCGGAGCTGCGATCCTCTCGCACCAAGCCACAGTCCCTGCGCCTTTACAAAACCGGCGACATCGCTCGCTGGAGCGCCGACGGCCGCATGGAATTCCTGGGCCGCGCGGATTTTCAAGTGAAAATCGGCGGAATGCGCATTGAACTCGGCGAGATCGAAGCGCGCCTGCGATCGCTTTCCGGAGTCCGCGAGTGCGTCGTCGACGTGGTCCATTCCGCCGCGGAGAAGGCCTCGAAGGATGATGCCGGCGTCGACCGCCTCGTCGCCTATTACGTGAGCGATCAGCCGCTGTCGGTGGCCGAAGTGCGCGGGCACCTGGCGAAAGAGCTGCCGGAGTACATGGTCCCTCTGTACGCGGTGTGGCTGGAGAATTTGCCTCTAACGCCGAACGGGAAGATCGACCGCAAAGCGCTTCCCAAGCCCGCTTACGAGAATGCGCAACAACCAACCGGCGATTTTGTCCGGCCGCAAACCGAAACGCAGAAAGCTCTGGCACTGATTTGGACGGAACTGTTGAAGGTCGACAACATCGGGATCGACAACGATTTCTTCGATTTAGGCGGCCATTCCTTGCTGGCTATCCGGGCTGTGTCGCGGATTCGGGATGTGTTCGCAATGGACATAACGTTCCAGACGCTTTTTGAAAATCCCACCATCGCCGGCTTGTCAAAGATAATCAATGCAGCCAAGAGTCCAAGAACCGTGCAGCGGATTGGGCGCCGCAAGCCCTCCGGCCCGGCTCTACTTTCCTTCGCGCAGGAGCAGCTGTGGTTCCTCAACCATCTCGCCCCGGGCAGCCCCGTTTACAACATAAACGATGCGGTGGACTTCCACGGACAGTACAACGCCGACGCGATGCGCAGAGCCGTGCAGGAACTGGTGCGCCGCCATGAAATTCTGCGCACGGAATTTTCCCACAGCGGCGGACAGCCTGTGCAAACCGTTTTGCCGAAGATGGACCTTGCGCTGAAGGATCTGGACCTCAGCTCGCTGCCGGAGCACGAGCGCGCGCGGGAATGGGCGCGCCTGGTGCGCGAGCAGGGAAGAAAACCGTTCGATTTGTCAAAAGCCCCGCTGCTTCGCGCGACCGTGGTTCACTTTTCCGCTCGCGAGCACCGCCTGCTGGTTACCACCCACCACATTCTCGCCGATGAATGGTCGATGGAAGTGTTTCACGAGGAAATCAAGCGCCTTTATGAAGCCTTTTCAGCGGGGCGGCCTTCCCCTCTGCCTGATTTGCCCATCCAATTTGCCGATTTTGCCGGCTGGCAGCGTGAGTGGATAGAAGGAGAATTGCTGGAAAACCAGACTTCCTACTGGAAGAACGAATTGGCCGGGGCTCCATCCGTCCTGGAATTGCCCGCCGACAAGCCGCGCCCCGCCACGCAAACCTTCCGTGGCGCCACGGAAACTTTCCAGCTGCCCGGAAAGCTGCTGGAGCAGCTGAAAACCATGGGCCGGGAGCAGCAGGCCACATTGTTCATGATTCTGGAAGCCGGGTTCATGGCCTTGCTGCACCGCTACACCGGACAGGATGACATCGTCGTCGGCACGCCGATTTCCGGCAGGACGCACAGCGAAACTCAGAGCCTGATCGGTTTATTTCTGAACACTGTGCTGTTGCGCGCGAAATTCAATGACCGCCAGAATTTTCTATCCCTGGTGCAGCAGGTGCGGGAACGCGCCCTGGGCGCCTACGCCCATCCGGACCTTCCGTTCGAACGCTTGGTGGCCGAACTCGCCCCGGACCGCGATCCGAGCCGCATGCCGCTGTTCCAGGTGATGTTCATTCTCCACAACTCGGAGGGGGTGTCCCGGGTTTCCAAGGCCTCCGGCAATCAGGAGCTGGAGACCGGCACATCAAAATTCGATCTGTCGATGATACTTTCCGAAAACGATAAAGGCCTAGAAGGATTGATCGAGTACAGCACCGATCTGTTCGAACCGGCCACCATCCGTCGCCTGGCCGGCTACTACTCGAGGCTTCTGGAGGCAGGCGTTGCCAATCCGAACCAGAGCATATCCGAATTGCCCATGCTGCCTGACGCCGAGCGGCGGCAACTGCTGGCGGATTGGAACAACACGGCCGCCGATCTTCCCGCGAAATCTCTCTGCCTGCACCAGTTGATTGAAGAGCAGGCTGCGCGGACGCCGAATCAAGCGGCGCTGGTGTTCGAGCAGCAAGAAATAACCTATGGCGAGCTGAACCGGCGGGCAAACCAACTCGCCCATCACTTGAAGGGGTTGGGCATCGGCCCCGACGTGCTCGCGGGCATTTATCTCCAGCGATCTATCGAGATGGTAGTAGCAATGCTGGGCGTGCTGAAGGCGGCCGGGGCCTACGTGCCGATTGATCCCAGCTACCCCAGCGCGCGCATTGCCCTGGTGATCGAAGACTCTCATTTGGGTTTCATCCTTACAAATGACGAGATTCGCGCGGGCCTGCCGGCCAGCCCGGCGCGCGTCATTTCGCTCGACGGCGACGCCAGTGCGATCGCCGCGCAGAGTTCCGCCGCGGCGCCCGCTTCCGCCAATAAAAATAATCTGGCCTACGTCATCTACACTTCGGGTTCGACCGGCAAGCCCAAAGGCGTCATGGTCGAGCACCGCAACGTGGTTAATTTCTTCGCCGGCATGGATCGAATCATCGGCGTCGAGCCCGGCGCCTGGCTGGCCGTGACCAGCATCTCCTTCGACATCTCCGCGCTCGAACTGCTCTGGACGCTCACGCGCGGATTCAAGGTCGTGATTCATACTGAAGGGAATTCGGACAAGATCCCGGCGCAGATTCTCCGGCATGGCGTCACGCACCTGCAATTGACGCCGTCGCTTCTGCGCGCCCTGACTTCCGACCCGCCATCCCTCAACGCCCTCGGCAAGCTGGAAAAAATTCTGGTCGGCGGCGAGGCGCTTCCCGCTTCGCTCATCGCTTCGCTTCGCCAGTCGTTCTCCGGCGAAATCTACAACATGTACGGGCCGACCGAGACGGCCATCTGGTCCACCGTGTATCGCGTTCAGGAAGAGCGGAACAGCATTCCGATCGGCAAGCCCATTGTGAATACGCAGGTCTATGTTCTCGATTCCCAGCTTCAATTGGTTCCTCCCGGCGGAATCGGCAATCTGCTCATCGGGGGAGATGGGGTCGTCCGCGGATATCTGAACCGGCCGGGCCTGACGGCTGAACGATTTGTAAGCGATCCGTTCCGCCCCGGAGGCCGTCTCTACCGCACCGGCGACTTGGCGCGTTTCCTGCCCGATGGAAATCTGGAGTTCGTGGGCCGCGCGGACTTTCAAGTAAAAATTCGCGGGTTTCGAATTGAGCTGGGCGAAATCGAGGCCGCTCTCGAGCAACAGCCCGGCGTCGAGCAGGCCGTGGTCGTGGCGCGCGAGGACCGGCACGCGGACAAAATTCTGGCCGCCTTTTTTGTCGCCAAGGCCGGGAGCTCCGTGGACACGAACTTGCTTCGCGGCGCGCTCGAAGCGGCGCTTCCCAATTACATGGTGCCGTCTCACTTCATCCAACTGGAGAGCCTGCCTCTCACCGCGAACGGAAAGATTGATCGCAATGCGCTGCCGCCCATTTCGCTCCCCGCCAACATTTCCGCGGGAGCGGGCGAAGAACCATGCGGGGAGTTCGAGCAGATTCTCGCGATGGCCTGGGCCGAAGCGCTGGGCCGCAGCCAAATTTGCCGCGAGGACAATTTCTTCCATCTGGGCGGCCATTCCCTGGCGGCTTTGAAGATCGCCTTCAAGAGCCAGCAGGAATTCCACGTGGATTTTCCGTTGCAGATGTTTGTGCAATATCCCGTGCTCAGCGAGCAGGCCAAGAGAATCGAAGAGATGGTGGTGGAGCAGGCGGACGCGGGCCTGCTGGAAAGCATGCTGGCCGAACTAATCAAGAACAGGGAGCTCGCCTGACGGCCAAGTAAAAATAACCATCCCTGTGAACTATTGGTGGACTGAGGTAAAGGAATCCCGTGAGCCTGGCAAGCAAATTAAGTAGCCTTACCCCTGAAGAGCGAAGGCAGCTGGCGCTGCGTTTGGCTTCGGCCAAGCGGCAAGCCGCCCCGAAGAAAGACGTGGGTCTGCCCGCGGTGCGACCGGATGTGCAGAATCGCTTTGAACCATTTCCCTTGACCGATCTGCAGCAAGCCTATTTGATCGGCCGGTCGGAAGGAATCGAACTCGGAAACATCTCCTGTCACGGCTATGCCGAAGTGGATATGGAAGATTGGGACCGGGAACGTTTTCAAACCGCTTTACAGAGAATCATCGACCGCCATGAAATGCTCCGCTGCATCGTTTTGCCGGAGGGCCGCCAGCAGATACTTTCTTCCGGGACGCAGTACGAAATCAAAGTAACCGATCTGCGCAAGCTGGATGCGGCCGCGGCAGCCGCCCGGTTGGATTCCATCCGGGCCCGCATGTCCCACCAGGTCCATGCGTCGGACCAGTGGCCGCTGTTTGAATTTTGCGTGTCGCTGCTGGACGCGAAAACCAGCCGCCTGCACATCAGCACGGATTTGTTGATTGCCGACGGCCGCAGTTTTGAAATTGTGTTTCGGGAACTGATGCAGCTTTATCATCACCCCGAGTCGAGCCTCCCGCCCCTGGAGCTTTCCTTCCGGGATTATTTGCAGGCCCTCGTCTCTCTTGAGCAGACTGAACTATTTCGCGAGTCGCGGGAATATTGGACGAGCCGCATTCCCATGTTTCCGCCGTCGCCGGAACTGCCCCTGGAGAAGAATCCCTCTTCGATTGTTCGGCCTGAATTCAAGCGCCGCTCCGCGTGCCTGGAACCCGAGGCCTGGCGGAACCTGAAAGAAAAAGCCGCGCGGTTTCATTCGACGCCTGTGGGCACTTTGCTGGCGGCCTATGCGGAAGTGCTGGCCCTCTGGAGCAAAAATCCGCGTTTCACGCTGAATCTCACTTTGTTCAATCGTCTGCCCTTGCACCCGGAATCCAATTCCATCATCGGGGACTTCACCTCGGTCAACCTGCTCGAGGTGGATAATTCCAAGCCCCCCGCCTTCGCGGCGCGCCTGCAACAGCAACAGGAAAGGCTCTGGCAGGACCTGGATCACCGCTACTTCAGCGGAATTCAGGTGATGCGGGAGATGGCGCGCTTTCAGCGCGTCGGGCCCACGGCCCTCATGCCCGTCGTTTTCACCAGCCTCCTGAATCTTGGCGAACAGGACGATGGAGCCACGTGGCTAAGCCGGCTGGGCAAAAACGTCTATGCCATCACACAGACGCCCCAGGTGTACCTCGACTGCATGGTCTATGAAGAACACGGCTCGCTGCGGATCAACTGGGACGCAGTGGAAGATCTTTTTCCTGTGGCCCTCTTGGACGGTATGTTTGAAGCCTTCCAGCGTTTGTTGGGAGATCTGGCCGCCGACGACACCGCCTGGCAGCGATCCCTTGCGGAAAATGCGCGACGCCTGATCCCGAATGCGCAAATAGCCTTGCGCGAAGCAGCGAACAGCACCACAGCTCCCCTGACCGCCGACTTGCTGCACACTCCTTTTCTCAAGCAGGTCGCGGAACGCCCCGGGCAGATCGCGGTTTGCACGCCGAAGCGGCGGCTCACCTACCTGGAGGCTTACCGTTACGCCTGCCGGATCGAGCAGGAATTGCTGCGCTGCCAGTTAAAGCCGAACGAGTTCGTTGCCGTCATGATGGAGAAGGGCTGGGAGCAGATCGTTGCCGTTCTGGGGATTCACTTTGCAGGCGCGGCGTATCTGCCTATTGATCCGGAATTGCCGGCGGAACGCCAGCGCTATCTGCTGGAACATGCCAAGGTGAAAGTCGCTTTAACGCAGTCCGCGGTGCGAAACCGGCTGAGCCTGCCCGAAAACGTCGAAGTGTTCGAGGTCGATCAGCTGAAGCCGGCGGACGAAACCGCCCCGCAAGACCGGCGGCGGCAAAAGCCGGAAGACCTCGCCTACGTCATTTACACCTCGGGTTCCACGGGAGTTCCGAAAGGCGTGATGATCGACCACCGCGGCGCGCTGAACACGGTGCTGGACATCAACCAAAGATTTGGGGTCGGCCCGCAAGACCGCGTCCTGGCCGTTTCCCGCCTCAGCTTCGATCTTTCGGTGTACGACGTGTTCGGATTATTGGCGGCAGGCGGGACCATTGTGATGCCTGCCGCGGACCTCGCCTACGACGCCAATCACTGGGCCGAGTTAATTCTTCAGGAACGTGTTACTATTTGGGATACAGTGCCCGCCCTCATGCAATTGCTGGTGGACCAGGCCGGGAAGCCGGAACTGCTCGGCGATTCCTTGCGCCTGGTCATGATGAGCGGAGACTGGATTCCGCTGGGATTGCCCGACCAGATCCGCCGCGTTCTGCCCAAGGCGAAGGTCGTCAGTCTCGGTGGAGCGACCGAGGCTTCGATCTGGTCGATCCTTTTCCCGGTCGGAAAAGTGGATCCGAATTGGAAGAGCATTCCCTACGGCAAGGCCATGCTCAACCAGAGTTTTCATGTGATGAAACAGGATTTCGGGCCGTGCCCCGCCTGGGTGCCGGGACAGCTCTACATCGGCGGCGTCGGTCTGGCGAAAGGCTACCTGCACGACGAACAAAAAACCAACGCCAGCTTTGTTGTGAATCCCGCAAACGGCGAACGCCTGTACCGCACGGGCGACCTCGGCCGGTTTCTTCCTGATGGCACCATCGAGTTCCTGGGCCGGGAAGATTTTCAAGTGAAGGTGCAAGGCTACCGGATCGAGCTCGGAGAGATTGAAGCCCGGCTGCAGGAGTACCCCGGAGTCGATTTGTGCATCGTGATCGTTCGGGAAGATACTCCCGGTGAAAAGCGGCTGGCCGGGTATGTAGTGGCCAAGCCGGGAATTACCATTGACCCCGCCGAAGTGAGAGGATATCTCCGCGCCAAGCTGCCGGAATACATGGTGCCCGCGGCCATCATCACGCTGGACCGTTTTCCGCTGACGCCCAACGGGAAAGTAGATCGCAAGGGGCTGCCCGCGCCGGCGCGCTCGAACGCAGGAGCTGGGCCGGCCTCCGCTACGTCCCGGGACTCGCTGGATCTGCAACTGATCAAACTTTGGGAAAAGGTCCTCAATGTCCGGCCCGTCGGCTTGCAGGATAACTTCTTCGATCTCGGCGGAAATTCCCTTGGCGCCGTGCGTCTCTTCTCGGAGATGAGGAAATTGTTTGGCCGCAGCTTCTCGTTGTCGGTTCTATTTCAGGCGCCCACGGTTGAAAAACTTGCGGACCTTATTCGCAAGGACGGCTGGTTGCCGCGCTGGAATTCCCTGGTCCCGATACAGCCGGGAGGAAACAAACCGCCGTTCTTTTGCGTGCATGGAGGCGGCGGCAACGTCCTCATTTACCGCGAACTAGCGCGCCATCTTGGCGCCGACTATCCATTTTATGGACTGCAAGCCCGGGGCCTGGACGGCAGCGGCGATTACTTGAAGACCACCGAGGAAATGGCCGAGAGTTACCTGCGCGAGATACGCCAGTTGCAGCCGGAAGGGCCTTACTACCTCGGTGGATTCTGTATGGGCGGGCAAGTGGCCGTGGAAATCGCGCAGCGGCTAGTCCGCGACGGGCAGCAAGTGAATCTGCTGTTCGTGATCGACACGCATAATTTCAATGGAATTCCCCCGCAGTTCACGCTAAGAGAAAAAGTGGGGAACCTGGGACTGAAGATCAAGTTTCATTCCTCGAACGTCTGGCAACTGGGCCTCAAGAGCCAGCTCGCCTACCTTGAGGAAAAATCAAAGATTGCCCTGCGCAGAGAAATTGAACGTTTGCGCATCAAAATCGTCCATCTCTTCAAGCTGAATCCGCACCAGGACGTGGTCCGGGGGACTCAGGAAGAATTTATTGAGGACATTAATGACCGCGCATTCCTTGCCTATAAGCCTGGCATCTATCCCGGCAGAATGACGATCTGCAAGCCGCGAAGAAATTATGCATTCTTGCGCGATCCCTTCAATGGTTGGGGAGGAATCGCCGCCGGCGGGCTGGAGGTCATCGAGTTGCCCTCCGACCCGGGCGGCATCTTCATCGAACCCTACGTGCAAACACTGGCGGAGAAACTCAAGGAGCAAATCGATCAGGCCGTTTCCGCTGACGCCGAAATCTCCGATGTGCCGGAACCGGTTTTGAAATAAGAATCCCGTGGCGCCGGCGAGACGCCCGCGTCACAATTAGCACTTACCCGAAACGAAACCATCCCTCGCATTTCTCCCCGTTGAAGTATCTCCCTCCCTGAATTATGCTTTTCCAGTTTGAGGTGGGATCATGAACAAGCCCTTCCGCATCTTTTTCTCAACCGCCGCAATTTTGTTCCTCCTCCCTTTCTCGCCGTCCGTGCGCGCACAGAAGGATTCTGACGCGAGCACCGCGGCTTCGCCCGCCAGCCCGGCGGCGGCCGCCGCCACGGCACCCGCTGCCACCGCTATAGCGGCCGCTGGAAAAACTTACGAAGTGGACGTTCCGGCGACGACCGTGTGGCTCGATACGAAAATCGATCTGCTCGCGGGCGCCCAGAATCAGTTCACGGCCACCGGCACGGCCTCCTATCCCTCCACCGATTCCAAGGGGCAGTCCAGGGTGCAATCCTTCAGCCCCGATGGCCTCCCCCGAGGATGGCGGGACCTCGTCCATCAATATCCCGTCGCCAATTCCGGACACGGCGCGCTCATTGGACGCCTTGGCTCAGGCGATGGCGCGCAGCCGTTCGCCATCGACCAGAGCCAGAAGTCGGCCATTCCCGTCCCCGGCCGGCTTTTTCTCGGCCTCAATCAGGGCACGCGTGAAGCCGCCACCGCGCAGGGCTCGTTCCACGTCACAATCGCGGTCCTTAGCGCCGGCACGGGCGAAGCCAACGCGCCGTTTTTGCCGGACACTGCTGTCGCCAGCATAACCGCGGATCTCCTTGGAAAAATTCCGCGCCGCGTTCAGGATCCTTCCGGCAATCCCGGAGATATGGTCAATATCCTGCTCATCGGAACGCAGGACGACGTGACGGCCGCATTCAAGGCCGCCGGCTGGGTGCAGGTGGATCGCTCCGTGGAGGACACCGTGCTCAACGGCGCGCTGGCCACGTTTTCCAAAGAAGCCTACCTGACGATGCCCATGAGCATTCTCTATCTCTTCGGCCGCCCGCAGGATTACGGCTTTGCCCACGCCGAGCCCGTCAAAGTCGTCGAATCGCGCAATCATCTCCGTGCCTGGAAATCTGCGTACGAAGCGGACGGCCGTCCCGTCTGGTGCATCGCCGCTACTCATGACATTGGTTTCGAGCGCGACCAGCGCAACAACGGCCTCACTCACAAGATCGATCCCGCCATTGACGGCGAGCGCGAATATGTCAACGACACTCTCTCGAGCACTGGCCTCGTTGTGCAGCGCGCGCATGTCACCCCGCCCGGCGCGCTCCTCACGGCCAAAACAGCCACCGGAGGCGAATTCCATTCCGACGGCCGCATCCTTGTACTCGTCCTCAAAGACACCGCAAGCGGAGCAAACTAGGGCACACTCGATCTGTGCCTCAGCCGGATTCCGATAATATCTCAGGTCGGAACGCGCCTTTTTGCGTTTGAGAGGAATTGGCTAACTACCGATAAGGTAGAGTATCGAGCGTTGTCCCATCGATCCCGAAGAGGGTATCCTTTCAAAAGACCCAAACACCAATCTGCGAGCAGGCGGATAGATCACTAGTGGCTTATTTGGATGACGAAACCCATGTGCAGCTCTGAGCAGTTAAAAGCATGGGGACTAGCTGCTGCTAGCTGCAAAAGTTATCCCGCTGTGCTTGTGGGTGACCACGCTCGCGGCACGGGTGTGCGGTGAGGCGCGTTCTTGCATTCCTCCGTTCAGTTTTGCCCGAAGACTTTGGGCAGCTCGTGTTCCTTTGCGGAATAGTCTGCCTGTTTCTCGCGCCACATTTGCGTTGGGGACCGAGATTTACGCCAACGAAGTCCGTTCTTGCGCAGGTATTCGCCGTATGTGCTCTATACGCGGTCCATTTTGCGGCTACTTCCGGATTTTATGTGTGCTTTCGACCGGGTAGTCATCCAGCTCGCCGAATACTGGGGTTCGTACTTGTGCCAGCGATAATGGGAGAATTCGTTTCAGCTATTTATGTCCTATTTCCGGACGCGCTCTCATTCAGTGTTTCTCCGCACGACTTCGATTTCTTTTCCTCGTTATCGAAGCTCGGTCTAGGATTTCATTACGGGGTGGCCGGGCTTGCTTGCGTTGCCGTATTCACAGCACGCCTTGCGCTTAATTCCGCGTCGTTACCCCTTTCTCTGCCAAAAGCGAGCGTTCTTGCTGGCGACGATCCCACTTCATGGAACCGTGTTGAAAGTTTCCTGTGGGTTTTGCTGGCACTGCTGCCACTGGTCTTATGGATCTGGTTTCCGATTGTGATGAATGTGGTCGTCTACGAATTAATCTTTGCGCATTTTCCGGCAGTTAAAAATTTGGATATGGCTTTATTCGCCGTCAAGAACTTCGCGACAGACGTGGTGATCGCCGGGGTCGCTGTTTGGATGATCGGAAAAGATGCTTGGGGCGCGTTGCGTCGCTCCCTTCATTGGCCAGGGCCCGGCGAATTCGCCCTCGCAATCGCATTTCCAGTTGGGATTGCGGCGCTCATATCGATCAGCGAATTTCTATTTGACGTGTTCGGGCGTGCCGTTCATCGATCCAGCGGACTTGAGTTTCCTCACGTTCAATCTTATTTTGCCCTCCCAAGCGCCGGCATGTTCTGGTTTCTTCTCGTTGCCCTCTCGGAAGAGGTCATATTTCGGGGCTTGCTGCAGCCGCGATTCGTTCGCAGGTACGGGCCACTCCGGGGAATATTCCTCTTGGGGATTGGATTTGCTGGTGCGCACTTTAGCACAGATTTTGCTATTGGACATACCGACAGACTTAGCGGTTGGTTGGTGATTTTGATGATGTGTCTACGTCTGATTTCGGGGGTAGGAATGAGCTTTGTTGCCGGATGGCTTACTCTCCGAACAGGATCTGTTCTCCCGGCTGCGGTGGCCCACGGCTTGTTCGATGTGTTGATTTACTCTCCACTTGGACCGGGTTTCCCACGTATTGGCCCGGTGCTGCTAGAAGCTATTTCAAAACCCTCCGTAAGACGATCATGAAGCAGGCGATGTGAAAAAATCCACGATAGATCGTCAACGACCGATCATAGCGCACTGTCAGTCGCCGGTAGTTGCCGAGCCAGGAGAAGGTGCGCTCGACGATCCAGCGCCGCCGGTAGCGCCGCAGCGCTCGGCCATCTTGAGTAGGCGGTTTGCGCCGACCTTTGCGGTGTGGAACGATCGGTTCGATCCCGCGGCGACGCAGTTGTTTACGCAGCCCATCGCTATCGTAGCCACGGTCCATGATCACGCGCTCGGGTTTTTGTCGCGGTCTTCCCGGGCGATGCCGACGTCTTACGCGGATCGCGGCGAGGGTCGTCTCCGCGAGCTTGACTTCCGCCGGGGATGCAGAGTGAAGGTGGTCTCCCAAAGGAACACCCGCGCCGTCGACCACCACCATCCACTTCGTCCCCTTGCCCCGCTTGGTTTTTCCGACTGCGTCGCCCCCTTTTTGGCTGGAGCGAAACTGCCGTCCAGGAACGATTCACTCCATTTTAGTTGCTGTCGTTCGTTCAACTCGCTGAGAAACGCGCGCCAGATTTCCAGCCAAACTTCTTGCTCCTCCCAGTCCCGCAAGCGCCGCCAGCACGTCGCTGGTGAGGGGAACTCTTCGGGCAAATCACACCAGCGAGCCCCGCTACGCAAGATCCACAAAATGCCTTCCAGCACGTTGCGGTCGTCCTTCGGGGGCCGTCCACCCTTCGGACGCTTGGGCCGTTTCGGGAGCAAGGGCCGGATCATTTCCCACTGGGCGTCGGTCAGCAGTCGACCGTATCGCGCCATCGGTCCTCCCTCGGCGCTGCTGCCATTGCTTATCGCTTATTTCGGGAGAACCAACTACTGTAAAATCACAGCCCTGTACCCGGTTTTGAAACAGCTTCTAGTCATATTGTGGGCCGCACTCGCATACGTACTTTTCCGCTACTGGCCAGTTCAGGCAGAAGTTGTTCAGGAATCTGGCGCAGCGTTTGGAGGAAATATGGCTCGACCTCTGGGTCAGCCATCGGAGCAACCGACGCTAACGGACCACCCGCGCGGGTTGCACTCACGAATGTTGGGCGTCCTGCGACGCCCGCTTCTCGGACCGGTGTTGTTTGGACTCGTGTACGGAGGTATCCCGTGCGGGATTATATTCGGTCTTTTGGGCGGTGACGTATATACTGTCGTTCTCCTTCGTTTTACGATTGGACTCACACCTCTTGCCATCGTCGTCTCCACATTAAGCCCGACTTTAAGCGTGAATAGAACATGGCAGCACATTCTTTTGAGAGTATCTCTCACAAGTTTCGCCACATGTGTTCCCGTACCGGCCATCGTCTGCACGGAATTGGCGCGGCGCTGGGGAGAATGGGTAGTTAATGACATTCCTCGTATGATCGCCTTCTTCGGCCTCTGGGTCGTTGCAGTCACCATTCCCAGTTGGTTGCTCGCCTTCGGGTACGCGCTCTTTAAGAATCGACGATCACGCCGCGTGGCCCAGCCCTAGCCGCCGGACCAACGCTTGTCGCCAGTTCCAGCCGCGTTTATCGGGGAACCCAGCTTTCAAAAATTTAGGTGTTGTGAGTGAATCGGAATGCGGGGTTTTTTCCAAAGCCTGTTGCCGGTAACGCCGTTCTATAGAAGCGCGTGGTCCTAGGCCGCTCGCTGGGCCCTAGCCTGAATTATTCACGATTTTACTGGTGAAAAAAGAAAGGATGCTCTAAAAGGAGTGATGAACACTGGGTTTTCGCGAACCCGGCATTCTCTTTCGGAGCATCCTAGAGATGACATCTTGTTGTATACCACAGCTGTCCTTTTCCTTCTACCGACACCGACCTATTCGAGCTGATTTTTCCGGTGGACAGATCAGTTCTGACGCCGGTCTGCTTCCGTTGCGGGCCTTGGATCAGCGGTATGGACTCACTGGCGGGCTGGCACAGCTCGTCTGTGATCCTCGCGAAGAGGAACGGGTTCGTCATTCCGTGTTGTCGTTGTTTCGCCAACGCCTCTACCAGATCATCGCTGGCTACGAGGACGTCAACGACGCGGATCGACTTCGTCACGATCCGATTTTTCAGATTCTTGCCGATCAACCGCTGGGTGAGTCTCTCGGCTCACAACCGACTCTCAGTCGCTGGGAGAACTCGCCCTCGCCTCGCGACCTCCTCAAACTGCAGGATGCTTTACTCGATTGGTTTGTGAAGATTTGCGGGAAGCAAGTCCGGAAACGAGGGGAGATCCTGCTCGATGTCGATTCCACTGACGACCCAACTCACGGGCAGCAGCAGCTCAGCTTCTTCAATGGTGGTTATGACCAGCACATGTATCACCCCTTGCTGATCTTTGAGCGTCACACCGGTTGTTTGTTGGCCGCCAGACTGCGGCCGGGCAGGGTCGTTAGTCACGCCCGCATCATCCCCTTGCTGTTACGCATCGTTCCGCGACTCCAGCGTGAATTTCCTAAGGTCCGAATCAAGTTACGCGCTGACGCTGGTTTCGCCACGCCACTGCTCTATGAATTTTGCGAGTTTTTCGGCCTCCAGTACGCCATCGGAATAGGCAGCAACTCACGGTTGCAAGGTAAAGCACAGTGGCTGCAGCGTCGTCTCGCGAGAAGTTATCGTCGAACCGGCAAGCCGCAGCGTTCCTTTGCCAGTTTTCTCTATCGCGCTCACCCCTGGTCTCATCAGCGGCGCATCTGCTACAAGGCCGAACATGCCGAGGCCGGTACCAACCTGCGTTTTCTGGTCACCAACTTGCCAGGCCGCAGCCGTTCCGTTTTTTCTTTTTATAACGATCGCGGGGAATGTGAGAACCGTATTGAAGAGTTCAAAAATGGTTTTGCTGCTGACCGCTTGAGCTGCCACCGCTTTCGGGCCAATGCGTTCCGCCTGTTGCTCCACAGTTTCGCCTATAACTTGGTCAACCTATTTCGCCTGCAATTGCCTTCGTCCCTGCGCCCAGCACAAATCGAAACTCTGCGCATTCGGTTGTTCAAGATCGGTGCGCGCATCCGCGAAACAGCTCGCTGTATCCGCATCCACATGGCCAGCGGCTGGCCTTATCAAGATCTCTTCCAAGCCGCCTCGCTCTGCAACTCCTCTTAGATTGTCTCGCCTGTTCGACAACATACTCTCGGAAGCACAAGGAGGAGCTATCTCGAAAAATGGTTCGTGAGGTCAAAAAAGCAGCAGCGCATACCTTTTTGAGCGTCGACGATGGGGCTCCATCCTTTTCTCCGTCACCAATGCGCTTTCTACGTTACGATTCTCGCCTCTGATGAATTAACCAGGCTAGGCCATCGGCTTCGACTGGCGTCCACCGCTGTGCCAGGAGCCCATGCAACTTCGCTTTACTGAGCTTCAAAGATTGCAATTCCAGGAGCAGGCAGTTCAGGCTTTTCCCGGACACGAGCGTCGGCTTCATTGTCCGAGACCCGCGTCCAGGTCGTCGCGGACCCGCAGCGGCTACAGAAACGTTCAATTTGTTTGTTTACTGCGGCGCCGTCTGATTCAACGCCGCTCGCATCAACCGTCTCGCGAACTCTGCAGCCGGTGCACTCGAACAGCGTGCGGATGGTTTCTTCCTCGGATTCCGTCAACGGCGGAAACTCGATGCCCCAAATTTCGATGTTGGTGCCTACCAGCTCCAAGCCGTAGACATGGGTGCCGGACTGAGTCCCGGCCTTGCGAACGATGCGAACCTGCGCCTCCCTGTTTGTATCCTGGCGGCGAATAATCATTTCTTGATCCGGGGCTAGTTTGCGCTGCGAAATAACCATCGACCCGTGGCGGCTGAGTTCGACAGTATTCGTCTGCTCTGAGAAGACCTTGCCTTCCAGATCGCTTCCAATTAGAACAACGCCGATCTGTTTTTGAATTCGCGCACTTCGACGAGAGAGCATTGGACGAGTTCCGGATATGTTCTGAGAGCCCGATGGCCCGTTTGAAGGGTGTTCGGGGTTCGCCGCGGGAGTGCCTGATTTCTTTTTACCGACTTGATCAACCCTGTCTCCAGATCGTCTCTTTGCCTTCTGGGCGTAGAGCTGCTCGTCGGCTCGATTGATCATAGCATCGGGCGTCTCGTTACTCTGGTATTGAGCCACCCCATAGGAAAAGGAGACAGGGATCTGCTCCCCGTCCAGCGACAATACGATCGAACCCATGCGAGACAAAATCACCTTGATCTTGTCTTGCGTACACTCCGGCAGAATCACAAGGAACTCATCGCCTCCCGTGCGGATCGGCACATCGCAGGCGCGTATGGCTCTCTGCAGGCGGCGAGAAAATTCTTTCAGCGCCAGGTCG
Source organism: uncultured Acidobacteriota bacterium (assembly GCA_963813185.1). Lineage (GTDB taxonomy): Bacteria > Acidobacteriota > Terriglobia > Acidiferrales > UBA7541 > Palsa-360. Next base: position 32,949 of record CAWEYA010000001.1, on the reverse strand, counting down.
CCCGCGTTGTGTCCATAATTATCATTAATCTCCTTGAACCGGTCGAAATCGAGCGCGAGCAGAAGCAAAGGATCGTCCGATTTCTCCGCCCGCGCGATTTCTTCCTTCAGCCGGGTTTCGCCAAAGCGCCGGTTGTATAGCCCGGTCAGCGGGTCGCGTATCGACAATCCGTAAAATTGTTCGCCTCTCACGCGGTTCTTTGTGGCGGCGTCCGTCTGTTCGATCAGACCCTGGCGAAGCCGCTGGAGGAGGCGGCGCAGATGGTAGAGCGCGAACACGCTCGCAATCAGAATTGCGCCAAGCAATTCGCGAACGACACTGCTTGCATCCGATTTCTGAAACGGGCTGAGATGGGCGAGCAGCGAAGGAAACGAAAGCAAGGCAATCATTCCCGGCAGGAGCAGGATCATGGCGACACTGCTCCACAGGTGCCAGGAGGTGATTCCATCTAGAAGCTGCAGACTGTGCTGGAATTCTTCGCGTCTGGCCGCTTCCGACCCGCGTTGATTGGATAACCTCATGACTGAGCGCTGTCGTCGGGAATATTGCAAAATGACTGGAATGCCGGCATCGTATGCGTCGAAGCATTCACCGCGGGGCTGCCTATGCGGAGCAACCGCACGGCGATACCGTACTCGCAAGACGGTAATTCTTCGATCCGTACGACCTCGCCTAGATACTCGAAGTTAAAACAGCCAAAAGCGGGTATCACGTACAACTGCATCCCTTTACGATAAGACCCGCTCCGGTTCGTGATGAAGTAGAGCCCGATATGGCTGAAATTTGTCATGGTCCGCACTTCTTCGAAGTGGGCATCTGTCGCCTCGGCCGGCTGCACGTAAACGGGACGGGGCGTTCGACTGCGAGGGACTCGACGCCGCTCCGCTTGGCTTTCCAGTGAATCTTGGGTTTCTTGTGCAAAACGCCTTTGCTGCAACTCATTCATGACAAATATCACCTGGATTCAGTATTCGACGCTAAGCATCGTAAGAGGCTCAATTTCACCCATATTCTGTGGGTTCTCCGGAAATCGCCGTTATCCGTTGACCCACGAGCAAGGGTATCGCTCCGTTCAACCTGACGTCCATAGAGCGACGGTACTGCGCTGCATGCCCCAAGAGTTTTTTAGAAAGCGGAAATTGACCTAGGACTACTAGTTCAAGTCCCGGGGAGCTCGCTTTTAAGACGATTGCCGCTAAGTTATTCATTCTTAATTGAGTTGCGAGTCCTCTTTCTTTCGCCACTGTTTGCGTGGAGCCCGGTCAATTTCTGATTGGAAGGTGGCAGCTCGCCGTAAAGGATCTAGGCCAGATACCCGGACGAACCTGTCGTTTGGGAGCCTGCAAAGCAAACGGAACGATCGTCAATAAGGTTATTCTACCCAAGCACTTACCCGGTGCTTTGGCATTCATTGCCGCGAACTTGCCTCATGGAGCGTGCGCCACGGCTCCCCTCACTCACGCGGTTCGTCGTGAGCCAACTCAACCGTCGGCCACACTTCGCCGGCTTCTGCCTTTCCCGGGCGATCAACGGAGAATTCGTCAAAAATCTGTTGAAAAACTCCTCAAAATGCGCTCAGATTTGGCAGGGGCAGGTAAACTAGTGACATACGAATATAGCCCGGCGGGCAATTTAGGCCTTGGCTATGCTCTACACGGTTTCTCGTTTCTTGTATGGCGCACGGAACTATGGTTGAGCCAGGGCCCAGGAGGGCCTTCTCACCATCTGGAGTCGCGATGCAGATAATGGGCAGCGAATTCGCCTGGCCGATTGCGGTCGCCACTTTTCTTGCCGTGCTATTAATTTTCATCCTTGGATCCCATATCATTTCAGTTATAAGGAGGACCTGGAAATTCGAGGAAGACCTGAGCACAAGCAGAACTGGGATTCGCGCCCGCGCCAGCACCGACCGCCGCCGCAGTAGACGCGTTGAAGTTTCACGGCCAGTTTTTGTCTCCGGCCATCGAATCGATGAGCAGCCCTTTTTCGAGGAAACCGTATCCCTGCAAGTCAGCGCTCACGGCGGACTGCTGGTTCTCGCCACGAGCGTCCAAGTCGGACAGGAACTTTTTCTGGCAACCAATCGGACTCAGCCCCCGTTCCAGCCATGCCACGTCGCGCGCTTGGGGTCTTCTTCTCGCTTGAGAACTGAAGTTGCGATCGAGTTCGCGCCACCCGCGCCGGAGTTCTGGCAAGCCGCCTCCTAATTTACTAACCCCGGAAGCCTCCGACCGGGGGAGCATCGCAGGATTTCGAGACCAGGCATCGGAATTTATCACCGCTACCAGGAATCATCCCGGCGCGAGTATTGCCGCAGCAGCGGCCGCAATCCATCTGCCCCTCATTTCCAAAAGGAACCGATGAGTTCCCAACCCCTTTTATGGGGAGTTGGCCTCCAGAGCATTGCGATCTCTCCGGGCACATCCCGGTTGTGGTCCGCTCTGTGGACACAGTTTCGATCCGTCTGGAGCGGAGAGTCGCGCGAAGCGTGCGAGAAAGAGGCATCCGGGGTTATCCGGTGCGGGCGATCACTTGAATAGTAACTTGATCACATCGCTCGTCAGATACTCGCCGATACGCTCGCTGAATTCTGTAGACTTGGTAAGCGAACATTCGCGAGGGCCCCATGACCATCGAACAGCAAGCGCCACCATCGCCAGCCGCTGTACCTACTGCGCAGCTTATTGCCGCCATGTTGCATGGCCGCGAGCACGTAAGCGATCTGGTTTTTTCGCCAGGCCACGCCCCGCAAGTGGAAGTGAGCGGACAACTCCTGGAGCTGCGTTTCAAGGGACTGGAGGTGCTCACTCCCGCGCACACCGCTGCGATCGCCCGCGATTTGCTGGGATCGAACGAGCATCCGGCGCAGAAGCTCGAAAAAGAGGGGGCTGCTGACCTCTCCTACTCTCTACCTCGGGCCGCGCGTTTTCGCGTGAACATTTTTCGCCAGCGCGGCACCCTCGCCATCGTCATGCGCGTGATCCCCACCCTAATCCCCACGTTCGAACAATTGAATCTGCCCCCGGTGCTGGATGAGATCGTGCACCTGCGGAACGGCATCGCCCTGGTCACCGGTCCAACCGGGTCCGGCAAATCCTCCACGCTCGCCGCAGTGATCGATCGGATGAACGAAGCAAAGGCCATCCACATCCTTACCATTGAAGACCCCATCGAATTCCTGCACAAACACAAGAAGGCCACCATTCACCAGCGTGAGCTGCACACGGACACGCCCACATTCGCCCTGGCGCTGCGCGCGGCCCTGCGCCAGGCGCCCAAGGTCATTCTCGTTGGGGAAATGCGCGACCGCGAAACCATCGAGATAGCTCTCGAAGCCGCCGAGACCGGACACCTGGTTCTCTCCACGCTGCACACCGTCGATGCCTCCAAGACCATCGAGCGCATCGTCGGCACTTTCCCGCTCAGCGATCAGCAGGCCATCCGTACCCGGTTCGGAAAGGCCTTCCGCTTCATCGTCTCCCAGCGCCTGCTTCCCCGCCTTGACGGCAAGGGCCGGATAGCTGTCATCGAAGTCCTGAAGTCCACCATGCGCACCCGGGAGTATGTCGAGAAGGGCGAAGGAGAAGGAAAAAGCCTAATTGATGCCATGCGCGATGGCACTCAGGATGGCATGCAGTATTTCGATGGGGAACTCGAGCGGCTGGTCCGCGAAGGCGTGGTGGACATGGACGTGGCCCTATCCTTCTCTAGTAATGCCGGCAACCTGCGCCTGTCCCTTGCGGATCTGGCAGAGGAACGCGCGAACGTTGGAAGCGCGAAGAATTAGTTTATCGAATTCGCCTATGTCCCGCGTGTTGCTGTAATTTCGTCTACGTTTAAACCCTGAGTCTCCGCATCGGTGCCTGGCAAGTTTTTATTGGAAAGTGGCTTTTCATATACTCGCTGGGACGGCACGATGACAGGCTTCCCAAAAAGAACCTTCAGTCAAAGGCCCGCCTCGATGCCTTCGGTCATTTTTGCAGGAATATTGCGCACGGCAGGCTGCAAACCCTGAATCTGAACCAAGTTTAAAGACTGGAGAGACTGCGGGGCGACGTGCCTTGCTTTGTAGTTCTCACTGGGAATCCCGGTTCGCGCGTAGGATTTTTCACAGTCCTGCGAAGAAGGTCCGCGCATATTTCCTTCGAGGTAGGCCAGCCCCGGGCAGCGCGTGCAGGTTGCGCCATGGGTGCATTGGGAACACGAGGGCATGTCTCGCAGAGTGATGGAGCGGACTTCCTTGAGTTGCGGCGAATCGCGCCAAATATCCACAAATCTCGTGCGCCGCACGTTGCCGCTGGGCAGTGGAAACTGCACGCAGGGATAAACATCCCCGTACGGAGAGACATAGCAAGCCGTGTGGCCGGCGCTGCAGGGCAGCATATTCAGGGCCTCTTCATCGACGCTCCGCGGCGGGGTGCAAAATTCCTCCACGTTTCCTACCAGGGCCCCGTCCCGGAACACTCCCTGTAAGGTGGCCTGATCCACATTTAAATTGAGGATGGACCGGTCCCCGTCCATCATGGGGGTAACCGTCGGGTCGATAATGAATTTCGCGTCCAGTTCGGCGGCCAGGGCCTTCACGCTTTGATAATCATGGGAGTTTTGGACCATCAGCACGTTCGCCATGGTGACGCGCAAGCCCTGGGCCCGCAGGAAGCGCACCGCTTCAATCGATTGCCGGAACGAGCCGGGCATCTTGGTGATGGCGTCGTGCACCTCGGCGCGATGCGAATAAATGCTGATCTGTATCTGCTCCACGCCCAACTCGCGCAGGCGCGCGGCTTCCTTCTTGCGGATCAATACTCCGTTGGTCTTGAGGTTGATGCAGAACGTGCGAGCCCGCGCGTGCTCCAGAATCTCGAAAAAATCCCTGCGCATCATGATTTCGCCGCCGCTGATAGTCAGGTAGAACACTCCCGCATCCGCCATCTGGTCGAGGAGATCCTTGATTTCCGCCGTGGTCATCTCTCCGTGATCGTCATGGTCGAGGTAGCAATGTATGCATCGCTCGTTGCAGCGATAGGTCAAATCCAGTTGCACGGTCAACGGGATGTTCAATTTGAGGGCCTTGGCGGCCATTTCCACAATTAAACCGCTCATGGAGCCTCCCTGTGCGAACTCCCCGGATCAGTCAACGGCTGGTCGGACAGCAGCAGAAGGCCATGATCCGCCAACCCCTCGACAATTGCTTCCGCATCCTTCATCGCCACTTCCGGCGCGATGTCGTATTGCGCGCAAATCTTTTTCGCGACGATCTCATCGAGCGGGGTCACGCCGTCCGCCGCCGCCCAGATAACCGAGGCCACTTCGTTCAGCGTAAACAACGTGGAATCGCTGGCGGACATGACCATCGTTTCATCGCCCAGCGCGCGCGCGGCGATGGACTTGCTTCGGGCCACATAGCGATAGTTTTTCATACGATCAGCTCCCAAACCGAAGTATCGGGCGCGAACGTCAGCCGCCGCACGGGAATGCGCGCGGCGAAATCGCAGGCCGTATTGAAAACCAAATTCACAAATTCAGGATCCCGCGCAAAAAAAAGAATATTTCCGAGCAAGCCGCAAACCGCATCCGTGCCGGTGATGGGTTCGATTTTATTTTCCGGACCTTTGGCCAGCAGGTATAAAGCCTCGATAGGCGCCTGCAGGTTTTCTCCCGCTCGCGCCAGCTCGCCGAAAAACGGCGTCCCTACCGCAGCGTACCGGCCCTCCTGCCGCGTCACATAAGAAATCTCGTCGGTCAGCAGCGCTGCGTCCGGAGGCGCCAGTCTGGCCATGGTGGTCTTGCCCGCGCCCGAGACGCCGGAAAATAGAAACGCCCGGCCATTCCGGATGGCGCTGGAAGCGTGCAGGAGGAAACCTCCCTCCCGGGCCAGCAGGAGCGTATGCACGATGCGCAGCACGGAATCGAGCGAGTAGGGGTTGAGAGTCTGCTGGATGCGTCCGCGCGCCGTGGAAGGATTCCACTCGGCGCGAAAATCTCCGCGCTCCATCAGCCAACGCCCGGAATCCCAGGTCACGCGCACGTCTTCGTCCCTCGATAGAGTGCCTGCCGGGGCCAGCTCAATTTCAAAATCGAAACGTGCGCTTTGCGAGGAGCTCACGTAGCCGGCATAGCGCTCTTCAATCGAACGGAGGAAATCCGGATCGTCGCAGCGCAATCGTATGGGCAGGCCGCCGATCGCGACCACCACACTGGAACCCTGCATCACCGCCGTCACGCCCGGCACTTGGCCCTCCCGAGAAAAAGAGTCCGGCGGCATGCGGCGAGCCGCAGATAAAGATGCGTCACGCGATCGGAAGCCTGCAGCAAACGAACAATCGGGTGATTCGATCCCCTGGCCGGGAGTTCTACTTTGCGGTTGTCGCGCTCGATGGAAACAACGCGTCCCAGCAATTCGAGCGCGAAAACCGGAGGGTCATCCCGGCGTAGGCGATCTCCGCGCGTAATCAGGCACGGTTCCGTGGAACTGCGCGCAACGGCCACCGCTTTGCGATCCACAACCCGATGGACAATGAATCGTCCTTTCCGCAAAAACACCACGATCTCTCCCGGAGAAACGTGCCGCAGGCTGGCGCGCTGGATGGAAACCAAATCACCTGGAAGGATGGAAGGAACCATGCTGGTGCCGGAGACTCGCAGGCGGACTTCGCCGAATGTGCGGACTACTTCCTCTGCCAGTCCACACGCCGACTCGATCGAAGCGCTCCCCACGCGGCCAGTTAGCATTTTGAGAGGCCGGCTACGATGACTTGGTGCTAAACTTGCAGCCGGCTTGGCTAGTAAGTTTGCCGCACCCCAGCGCCGAAACTTCGAACACAGACTCGAATTTCAGAGTTGGCGTCTTGTACGGTTTCTTTCCTGCCGGCGGTTCAGGCGTTTTCTGATTCGAAGTATTATTGTCGTTCAAAGGTCCTCCCCATGTTCAGTTACGCGATTGCCCCACTCGGCGATGTTGCCCTGGCAGCATTCCCCCTTAAGTGGCGGCATCACTGAACCATGCAAATATAAATCGGGGGAGGGGCGGCAGGTCCGGACTTTGTAGGGACCCGATGCTATAAGCGTTAACCCCCTGGATCAGCCGGTCCGCAACGCAAGGGCAAGGCCGGGAATCGTCGCCAGGGGATTAGTCTCTTGGGATGGAATTTTGAGGAATTTCGAAGAGTTTGCCAACTGACCGAATTCGCCGTGATTCCAACAAATTCTGGTCGCGTCCACATTTTCCATCAGGAGGCTTCGGGTATCGTTATCGCCGCTGATCTAAAACCGTCCGGATTGTCTGACCGAGGGTCTTGCGTCCGTACGGCTTCCGCAGGACGGCCGGGCGTTTCTCCGCCGTTGCACCGAGTGTTTCCTCGGCCGAATATCCAGTCGCGAACACGACGGGCGTATCCGGCCGGACCTCGCATATCTTGGCGTAGGCCTCAGGGCCGGTCATCCCGGGCATTACAACGTCGAGTAGTACGAGGGCGATCGAGCCATGCTTTTCTTCAAATATCTGAACAGCCTCCGCTCCGCTTCTAGCGGCAAGGACTGTGTAACCAAACGAGATCAGCATTTCCCGCGCGGCTTCTGCTAACCCTTCGTTGTCCTCGGCGATGAGAATTGTCTCCGTTCCCCCGTTGACATCTCCCTGAGCTATCTGTTCGCGGGTTTCCGCGGGTCCAGTGCCCAAAGGAAGGTAGACGCGGAAGGTAGTCCCCTGATTCAGCTCACTTGCGACATCAATGCACCCGTTGTGCTGTTTCACGATGCCGTAAACCGTCGCCAGGCCAAGCCCTGTCCCTTGCCCCTCTCCTTTCGTTGTGAAAAAAGGCTCGAAGATGTGCTCCAGGGTCGCTTCATCCATGCCTGTACCGGTGTCAGACACGGAGAGCAAAGCATAGCGGCCCGATTTGGCAAATCTGCAAAGTGGGTCGCCACTTTCGTCAATCGTGGCTTTCGCCGTTTCGATGCGCAGATTCCCTCCCCGTGGCATCGCATCCCTGGCATTGAGGCAAAGATTTGCGAGGACTTGCTCGATTTGGGTCGGATCGGCCCACACCGGCTCAAGGTCAGGCGCCAACGCTACCGATACTTGAACCCGTTCACCGATGAGCTTCCCAAGAAGATTAACTGACTCGGATACGAGCGAGTTCAGGTCGATGTTTTTAGGCGCGAGAAACTGACGCCGCGCAAACGCGAGGATTTGATGGGTCAAGCCGGAGGCGCGCGCCGCCTGATCCCAGATTTTTTGGAAACGTTTCCCGCTCAGGCTTCCCGCTGGGGACTCCGTGGACCCTAATTCCGCCCAGCCCATGATTGCGCCGATGACATTGTTGAAGTCGTGCGCGATACCTGCGGCAAGCCGGCCGATCGCTTCAAACCTTTGCAGCAGCCTTACCTGCATTTCCAAGCGTTTGCGTTCTTCGCGCTCGTGCACATCTTTCAATTCCCGCCGGATCGCGGGGACCAATCGCTTCAAATTGCCCTTTATGACGTAATCTTGTGCGCCAGACTTCAGCGCGGCAATCGCCGTTTCCTCACCAATCGTGCCGGAAACGAAAATTAAGGGCGCTTCGATGCTCCGCTCGCGCAATATTTTCATCGCCTGCAGGCCGGAAAAATCGGGCATCGAGTAGTCCGAAATCACCAGGTCCCATTTTTCGCCGTCGAGGGCTGCGCGCATGGCCGGGGCTGAATCCACGCGCCGGTGCGCGACATCAAGTCCGCCGGACTCCAATTCCTGTACGAGCAAATCCGTGTCGTCTTCGGAATCCTCGACAATCAGCACGCGAAGAGGCGAGTCCATTTAGATTCTCCTGGCAGAGGGCGGGGGCTCGTTGAGACCCAGCCAATATAGACCGAGCTGTTTCGCCGCGTTTAAGAACCGGGCGAAGTCGACAGGCTTTTGCACAAAACTGTTCGCGCCCAAATCATAGCTGCGGATGATGTCCGACTCCTCGTTGCTTGAAGTGAGAACGACGACGGGCAAACGCCGCGTGCGGATGTCGGAACGCATGCGATGCGGAACTCCCAACTCGTCGACCTTCGGCAGTTTCAGGTCAGGGAGCACGACATCCGGCATGATTTTGGGATCGCGGTCCAGATAGGAACCCATCGCGAACAAATAGTCCAAAGCTTGTTCCCCATCGGGAGCGACGACGATTTGGCGCGACGTGGCTAGCAACTCTCTGATGGTCGTCGTGATCTCGGTCATTGCGGTCGATTGTTCTTTGGCTCCTGTTGCCTGCTGATTGGCCGCCGATTGGAGTTCTGCCGAGGAATTCTGGACGTGCTTGACCGCCAGCGCGATCTGCGTGGTCAGAGAGCGCGTGAGGAAAAAACCTGCGGCCAGCAGTCGAGCGTCGATGGCCCCGATAGCTGCAACTAGATCGGCGCGCGCATCGCCGAGGAGAGGCGGAAGCTCTTGAACAGAATCGGCTGGAATCGCTCGCAGACCCAAGACCTCATCAACCGCAAGCACCACGAGATGGTCCCCCGCCTTTACGATCACGAAACGCGTATGGGGCGATCCCTTCTCACCGAGAAGCGACCCGGTGTCTACAACCGGCAGCGGAACGCCGCGGACAATAGAAAGGCCGCTTACGAACTCCGGCGCGCCGCAAACAAACTCGACCGGGAGAGGACGCAAAGTCTCCACGACGTGTTCGAGGGGTAACGCGCAAAGGTGCGCGCTGACTCGGCACAATAGGGACAGCAGTTGCTGCGTGTTACTCATGGACTCTTCACCTAGATCAACATTGAGAGGTAATCCACGAAAACGGTGGTCGCCATGGTCGCAACGCGAACACAGTTATCTCGCGCGGCTCTGAGAACCTGAGAAAAGCCAGAAGAGAAGCTTCTGGGACTTTAGGAAGGGTAAGTACATTCTGAACCACCGATTGTTCTTGTCAAGCAAGTATTCCCACTCTGTGGTATTCGGAAACTAACCGCTTTCGTTCACCAAAATTCAGTCCATCGTGGTTTGCCGATGAAGTGTTCGCGGCGCTTCGCAAGAGAAACGCCGCGTTATGCCTCGCTGAAAGCGAGGAAGTTCAAAAGCCGCCGGTCCAGACCGTTGACTTTTTCTAACTACGCTTGCGTAAGGACGAATACTCAGTCAAGAGTCTTCAAGATCAGATGTAAAGGGTCGCAGATCTTGGCCGGCGAGGAGAGGTCTTTGCCTATTTCAAACACCAAAAAAAACGCCACAAGGGGCGTCACGCGCCGAGACCATGCTTGCAGCGATGAGCGCCAGTTGAGAGTCACCTAGAGTTAAGGCAGTACAGCAAACAGAGCTCGATTCGAATTATTCACCCCTGCGTAAAGGAAGCATTCCACGATTCAGACGGGACAATTGAAAGAGACAACATATCGAAATCCGCCCTTGTCTGACGACCCTCGTAGCTGCCATACGCCACCCTTGGCCAGCAAGTCTAATAAGATTCCGGTCGCTTATCATGCGTAGGGAACAGGCTGTAGATATTTTTGTAGCAGCTCACGCACAGTCCCAACCATTAGAACTCCTTATTTTTCGCGCGCATTCGTGCTCGATCACCTGGGCTGAAACCAGGTGGCCGAGTTTTGGCCTAAACTCAACGTTCTATGTGGTTGAAAACGAATGGTCGGGGCGAGTGGATTTGAACCACCGGCCTCCTGGTCCCGAAACAAGAGTGCTACTTCGCGCAAAGCCTTATCACGCAACAGTCATTCTGAAAATAAAGCCCTTAGCTGTCGGGACCTCATGTGTGCGGCTGTGTCGGGATGTGCTCACTTGATCGTAGGGTCACTACAAAAACCACTACAGCAGGTAGGCCTATACAATTTCGTTTTGAATTTGCCAAAACCGCCGTAAACGTGAACATCTGTGGTCCAACCTGGAAAATCGGATTAGGGCGATCTTTCATGGAGCGAATGCCAAGCGAAACTATTACCTTTATAGGTATTTCTGCTATCGGTACACATAAAACCCCGGAAAGCCGCTAGGATCGTCTGGGAATAGCGGGAAACGCTATTGTGGCGGCTGTCCTAAGCACTTTAGAGTGACTGGAAACCGTCAAAAACCGGCGCTTGAGGCTGCTTTGTGTCAACCCTTAACGTAACCCACGCACCCCCATCTACTCTATGCTTGTCGGGGTCTACTTCTTTTTTGCTTTCTTGATGCTCTCCCGCGCTCAATCTAATGTCCCCATTCCTAGTGTTGTGTTAGAGGCGACGAAAGTAATTCACTCCAATGGCTCATCTTATGAGGAATTGCTCGTGCGTCTAATGAACGACGGCAAAGTGGAATGGGATGCGCGAATTGGAGATCAAAAGGACGTGCGGCAAGCAACAACGATAACCTCGGAGCAAGTAACATCCATTCAGCAAGCACTCGACGCCACGGACAAAGGTGGGTTGCGTGAAAAGATGGGGCCGTATAACCGAAACACTGATATTTGGGGGGAGTTGCGATTTCGTATTGGGTCGCCAAACGGAGAGTTCCGATTTTCTGTAATCAATCCTTGGCCCGGTGAGCGGAAAATAAAACCGCTACCCAAAAAAGTAAAGTCCATTATTTGTGAGGCAAGCAAGCTGCGGTCAAAGATAGCCGAAGAACCCCTCGATAAGCTGTGCGATTCTGGCCCATCGTCACATTAGCCGGATAAGTCCTGAGAAACGGGATTTTCGTCAAGTGGGAATCCGCCCGCTTGGGCAAAAGCCACATGACGATAAGGCGACTTCACAGGCACTGGCTCGGCGGCACATTGCGTAATACGTTCGGCGCTGGAAGCGGTGCGTGCGCGAATCTAGTGCGGGAACAGGAATCGCGGCTGGACGCCATAGAAGCCCAGCCGAGAAGGTCGTGGCTTACTTTCCTGTGTTGACAAAGCTCACGCAATCACCTTGGTTCTTGAATTTCTCCGGGATGGTGAAGGAATTCCAACCGCCCTGCTTACACTCATCCTTGTTGGTCGGCGGCCCAAGGGCAGCTTTGCCAATGTTGTTCCCGTTCTCTTCCGTAAACCATAAATTGGCGTCTGCCCCCTTTGCCATTCCGGACGGTCCACTGTTGGCAGTTGTGATCGGGAACTCGGTGATCACACCGCCCGTGGTGATTCTGGCAAGGTTGTTGCCGCTGAACTCGGAAAACCAAAGGTTCCGGTCCGCACCAACTGCGATGGAGAAGTACGGGCCGCTGTTTGTGGTAGGAACGGGAAACTCGGTGATCGCGCCCGCCGTGGTAATTTTTCCGATATTATTCGCAAAAAGCTCTGTGAACCAAATATTACCATCCGGACCTGCTGTGATCGCGAGAGCAGCGCTACCAGCAGTTGGAAGCGAATACTCCGTTACGCTTCCGTTTGTAGTCATTTTTCCGATTTTGCTGCCGAGCTGCGCTCCAAACCATAGGTTCCCGTCCGGCCCGACAGTGATTCCCAGAAGAATGTTGAAACTCGGCGGGACGGGAAATGCGGTTAGAACTCCCGCTGTGGTCAATTTCCCAATGTAGTTACCAAACTGAGCTGTAAACCATAGATTCCCGTCTGGACCTGTGACAATTTCACGAGGTTGACTGCCACCAGGAATTGGAAACTCGGTGATCGTGCCATCCGGAGTGATTCTGCCTATATTATTTCCGAGAGCCTCGGTGAACCACAAGTTGCCATCTGGGCCGGTTGTGATGCCGGCCGGGCCACTGGAGGCGGTGGTGACCGGGAACTCGGTGATTGCACCGCCCGTGGTGATTCTTCCAATATTATTTCCGGTGAATTGGCCGTTTTCGGTAAACCAGAGGTTGCCGTCCGGCCCCGCCGTGATGAAATCAGGGACACTAGCAGCGGTAGGGACCGGATATTCGGTTACGGTTACCTGGGCTCGACATACGCTCGCTGCGAACAAGAACAAGATTAGAAATGAACACTTTCTGTACATGGTGATCATCCTCCAAAGGTGAATTTGAAAAGTCATCAAATGATTTCTGAATTTCCATTTTGAGTTCCTAAGTCGTGGGTAATGTGTTCGGATTTTCCGATTTGGACCGCTAGCTCACGCATCGTACGCTTCTCCTGCACTCGACACAACGAATTTGACACCAAGGCGGGTCCCAGCGAAGGTTGCGAGGTTTCTTCACCCAAGTCCTGAGAAACGGGATTATCGGAATGTGGGAAGTCGGGCGGCACTCTTGCCAATTTCCATGTCCCGCCAAAACTGCGGCGTCGGTGCGGGAAATCTAAGGGCAATATGACTACGGTACGGCTCAACGGACACAACAACGCACTCCTGGCTCTGATCGTTTCCTTCGTTCGTTACCACTAATCGCTGGCCGGGTCGGACATCGCAGGTCATCGAAATCAATCCGCCAGCTCCGTTGACGACGATTGAGTAGGTCTCCTCATAGAATGGATCTCCACTTGGAGTATAGCCATAGACGAATAATGGGATGCGGACATGGATCCGACTCGTCGTGCGGCGATCCGTGTACCCGGCATTAGATGCGCCAACAGTTTTGGTTTCCTTGCGCTTGGCACGCAACAATCCGGCCCGTCTCAAGGCCTCAAAGATTTTACTCATGGTCTTCACGGACGTGCACAGATGGTTCTGTTCTGGCTGGGGGGGAGGTTTTCTGTCGGTTTTGTACAGGCGCTAGAGATGCACTCGCTTCACCAGGCAGGTGCATGTCGTACTACAATGTCAAATATCGGGATCAGGTGTAGGTTACCGGCCAGCTGTCCTTGCTGGCAAACCCCGCGGTGCCTTCCTCCGCTCGATTTCGACGTTACCTTTGAAATAGGCACCATCTTCGATAACGATTCGCGGGGTAATGAGATCACCCATCACGACCGCGTCTTTCTTGATTTCAATTCGGTCATCCGCCTGAAGATTCCCGAAGAGTTGGCCATACACGATAACTTGGCGCGCTATCACTTCCGCAGTCACCCGACCCGCCTGTCCTATCGTTAATCTGAGACACTTGAGCGAAATCGGTGCTCCGACTGCGCCATTGATACGCAGGTCTTCGTTGCCTGAGATATTTCCTTCGGATCTCACATCGCGGTCAGAAGCCAGCGAAGTGACCACGGAAGTGCTGGCTAATTCAATGGATTCGGGTGTAATTGGAAGCGGAATACTGGATGCGTGAAATGTCTGCTTGCTGCTCCACATAGACTCCTCCTGAGTCAGTCATTGGCGCAAGCGGACTGTCTTCGAGTGTAGGTGGGTGTCCTGAAGGGAGCAAGCGAAAAAGGCGCAAAGATGTTGTTTCCGGTAACCATGCGCGCACATGCTCCGCTGGAGAAATGATTGTCCGACGAGATAGCCTCTGCGCGAATGTCAAGAAGTCGAGATTGTGCCCATCGAAATAGGCCAAGTCCTTCCATGAGAAGGCCACATTCCGATAAGACTTATCAGGACCAACCCGATCTGCGACGGACCAGATAGCTACTAATACGGGATTTATCGGTACTTAACCGAACAACGGCTCGCGATTCAAGCCAGGAGGGCTCGGTCACCTTGTCTGTCTCCGCCTGACGAATTAGGGTTTTGAGTCAGGCTATTTGATCGACTTCACGTATTCCACGCCGTGCCTGTAGAGCCTGCCCGACAATTGCTGTTGATAGGCAATTCGGGCAGTTACGAATATGTTGATGCTATTCTTTGCGTATGGGGCTGCTACTTCGATCAGCGTGCTTGCCGGATATCTCTTCAGGCTTGTGAAGCGAAAGCCGCCGCGAGATACGTCTTCACACTCGACGACATCTTCCCAACCGTCGCACCGAATGCAGGCAGGGACTTTCATTGCTGTACGTCTTTGCCTTCGTCTCTCGCTGTGGGCTGATGAGGTGGTTTCGTCAGCAGAAGGAATTTTGTTCCGCCGATCGCTACTTTCGCGTTCTGCAGCCCTTCGTTCCGTGACTCTTCGATTCGTCGGCTTCCAGACGGTCGAGGAATTGATGCACTCGCAGAACCGCCGTAGCGTTTGCTTCGATTCAAGAATCTCCATCTCAATATCACTAATCAAGACAGCGTCAACGGCATGACAACGATCACATTCCATGACATCCGTCTTTTTGGATTCTACTTGCGGAAATTCGACCTGCCATAGATTCACTGATGGATCGATGAAAGCGATGCCGTACACTTGAACGTCACTTTCATCCCTCAAAAGATCCACCACGCGAGCGGCCGCTTCTTCATTGGTTGCCGGGTTGCGAACGATCAACTCGGAATCAGGGGCCAACTTCTTCAACAAGGGGATGGTCGCACCGTCTCGCGTAACCGTCAGAGTTCGAGTCTGTTCGATGAATTGATGTCCATGAAGATCTGCCCCGAGCACTTCAATTTGCAAGTTACCGGTTAGAGCGCTTGCTGACAGATCATGGGCCATAAAATCAGAACCTGTTCTTGGACCAAACTGAATGTCGGATATCCCACATATTTTAGCGTCCGTGGGCATTGGCAGCCTATGGTACGAGCGTACTCGTTGAGTCCTACAACAGGAAATTCAGTCACCCGGAAGGTAGCGGGGCTAGGCCCTATTGGATAGGGCCTGAGAAACGCATTATAAAAGGGCGCCCCTTTGAAGTAGGTTTTGATCGTTCGCATCAACGCCTACGGAAAGGAGCACCCTCATGTTGAACAACAAAAAGTATATTGGGATGGATGCACACAAGGAAAGCATTTCGATTGCGGTGAGGAATGATGCGGGAGAGATCGTGATGAAATACCTGGCGTGGGTGAAACGGGAAGTGCATTTCGAATAGGGGGCGCAGGAAACCATGTTGCTGGACTACTTGCACGAAGTGGAGCACGCAGGGGCACACATCGCGCGGCTCGATGGTGCGATGGAAGAAGCCGTGAAGCTGGCACCGCCTCAGATGCGTGTCGTGATCGAGGCATTGCAAGCGCTACAGGGGATTGCGCAGGTATCGGCGGTGACCATCGTCGCCGACCTGGGAGAGTTTTTGCGGTTCGCTCGAGCAAAGCAGTTCATGGTTTACGGAGGAATCGTACCCAGCGAAGACTCCAGTGGAGAGCGCACGCGACGCGGGAATATCACCAAGACAGGAAACGCGCATTTACGGCGGGTGGTTGTAGAAGCTGCGTGGGCATACCGGCACCGACCGGCTGTGGGGGCAAAGTTGCGGAAGCGGCAAGAAAAAATCAGCGAAGAGATCAAAGAGATCGCCTGGAAAGCACAGCAGCGGTTGCATGAGCGCTATCGAAAGTTGCTGGCCAAGGGCAAGAACAAGGGAGTTGTGGTGACGGCGGTAGGACGCGAGTTGCTAGGTTTTATCTGGGCCATCGGGGTCCAAGCAGAAACAGCGCAGAAGGAGCGCCCGCAGCGGGCGGCTTACAGTGAATTTGTTCTGAAGTCAGAAGCTCAAAGGAGGCAGCGTGGGTGGTGGTCGAGGGGTACACGGAAAGGAGAATCCTCGAAAGTTCTATGCGGTAGGTCTTCGGACTGAACCCGCGCTTATAGTCCGAGGCAGCTCCCGACGGATCACGATTATGCGGTTTCGACCCGCGAATATCAGAGTGATCAACCGTCGCGAAAACTACCTCGACCACGACTTACGCTGCCTCCCAAGAGCAAGAAGAAAAGAGCAACACAACAGCTCTCGTAGTTGACAGGTCATTCCATATCAGAACTTCTCAAGACTTGGGAACTTTGCACTTTTCCGGTATGGCTCTTCCGGGCGCCTGATGCGATTCCGGGCGACAGTTTCTGCGGAAGCTGAACCAGTGGGTGTTCAAAACTGAGTTATTACAGCGTCCGCTGTATTCCCCTGCGTATGTGTCCAGAATAGATTAGGACTCTTCGG
The DNA here is from genome assembly GCA_963813185.1 of uncultured Acidobacteriota bacterium. Classification (GTDB taxonomy): domain Bacteria; phylum Acidobacteriota; class Terriglobia; order Acidiferrales; family UBA7541; genus Palsa-360. Next base: position 16,159 of record CAWEYA010000001.1, on the reverse strand, counting down.
AGGCATCAAGTGTGCCACTCCGTCTCTTAGTTGCAGACGACCACGAAATTGTGCGCGTTGGGGTGCGGACATTACTGAAGGACAAGCACGATTGGGAGATTTGTGGGGATGCTGAGAATGGTCGAGAGGCGATTGCCAAAGTTTGCGAACTTTCGCCTGACGTAGTCATTCTCGACCTCTCAATGCCTGTAATGAACGGCTTTGAAGCCTGTGCAGAAATACGGCGGATCGCACCATCGACCAAGATTATCTTTTATACCGTTCACGATGTTCCAGCGACTGCCAGCGAGGTCGGCGCAGATGCTTTTGTCTCAAAGTCCGCGTCTGCACAGGAACTAATCGCAACGATAGAGCGTGTTACAGGGCAATCTCAACGAATTCGCACAAGAGCACAATCCGCATAGCGCGTACCAATTGCGAGTGGTTAAGATGTTAGAGAATTGGAATACTCATGCAGGAGCGAATACTCAGACAGCATCTGATTCTTACCCAGCTTGAGAATCTGGTTTCAAAGCTAAAGTTGCAATATCCGGAATTTTCCGACCTGGATTGCAGTGTTTTTCCATCCGAAACCGCAGCACATTCCTACGTAATCGACATATCCGAAGGTCGTTTTGCCCGCCGCGTGATCGTTAATCCGATCACGGTAAAACATCTTCAGTCGGCGCAAATTGACTCAAACCTGTTGCAGGAGATTCGGAATGCCATGCGAACAGTAGCAAGGTGGGCTAATGAACGCAAATAACATCGCTGCCAACCTACCTGGAAGATGTTGTGTACCGAAACTTGGCCGCTATCTCTTCGTCAACGCTCGTATCCACGCTGGCAACCTTATTGCGTTTCACTTCGTCCCGGAGCGCAGCAGCGCGTTCCGGCGTGAGCCCGCATGTCATGAACAGAACTTCGGCTGCGTCAAGGTCCTTTGCTGTGACTGGGTATTCGTTTCCGCCTCCGCTGTCTGCAAGGAACACCAGACGCACCGTGCCATCGGGAAACATATCCACAATTAGCCCGCCAGGAATTTTCGTCATGACGGGCGTATTTTAGCATGTTGCGACCCTGCGATTTTTGCTTGACGCGAATTGATACTGCCTCCGCACCCTGGTTATGTGCGCACCAATAGCGGTAACCCCGTGCCACAAGTGATACACTTTGCGAATGCGAAAGAGGCGGGAGATTCGGAATACCCATGCATCAACGAACGCCTACGCAGCATCGGATTCTTGCTCAACTTGAGAATCTGATCTCAAAGGTAAAGTTGCAATCGCCGGAATTTTCCGACCTAAATTTCAGTGTTTTTCCAGGCCCTCCCGGAGTGAATTCCTACGTAATCGACATATCGGAAGGTCGCTTTTCCCTCCGCGTGATCGTTGAACCGATGGCAGTAAAGAATCTCCAGTCGCCGCATTTTGACTCAAACCTGTCGCAGGAGATTCGGAATGCCATGCGAACAGTGGCAAGGTGGGCTCAAGACCGCAAATAATTTGACTGCCTATACGCGCCTCCTTTCTTTTCTGACGCTACGCTTTGCAGCTTTCTTCCGGCGAAGCGCGTCATCGCCCCTAGTGGAAATAGTTCGTTTGTGGATAATATACTTGACGTGATATATTCCCCCAAATGAAAGTTCGGAAACGCACTTCATTCAAGAAAGACTCACGGCGGAAGCACCATCACTGGCAGGTGACTCTGTTTTACAATGACGGTGAGCGGTTTGCTCGCACATATATCGATCATGACAAGGCCGACAATTTTGCAGAGCGGCAGAGAAAATCCCCCGTCGTAAAAATGGCCCGCGTCATCAAAGTCAGCTAATGCCGCCTCTGGAGTACCCTTAATACCGCCTGCCAGCCGATAACCTCGTGCTCCATAAACCCCCACAGCATCAATACCCGGCCACCAGGGGCGCGTGGCGCGTACTTTGGGGCGATCATGGCACTGTTAGCGTCATGCCGTCGTGCCGTTGGCCGTGCGTGGTAGGCGAGCCGTAGACCGAAACAGATTTCGGTGCTGAGCGAGACTGGAGAAGGAAAAGTGTTTGAGGAATGGGTGGGAGAAGCGTCAGTTTTTGGCTTTGAGATTTTGCCGTGGCCGTCGGAAAGGCTCCGCACTCAAAAACCTGGCGGGAGCATTGCACACTGACGGGGTTGGGTGTACGTTATCGGTCGGCCGGGAAGTCAAAATGGAAATCCAGGTGAGTATGATTTCGCCACTGCGAGGTCATTTATGTCGACAAACAACCATTTCCCTGAGGTTGCTGGCCTACTCGTGTGCGCCTTTGCGGCGCTGATTTTCCAGACTGTTTCTTCGCGGAAGACCGCTGCGAACGGTCCCAAAGCAATTTCGCCCGCGATGCATGGCGCGGGAAATCACGCCGTAACTTCCCGTCGCGAGAGGATGCAAGTAACGGAGGAATACGGAAAGCTGCCCATGAGTTTCGAGGCGAACCGCGGGCAAACCGATGCGCGCGTAAAATTCCTGTCTCGCGGCAATGGCTACGATCTTTTCCTGGCGTCCACGCAGGCCGTGCTGGCGCTGCGCGCTCCCGTCGCGAAACCACAGATCGATTCGCAGGGACTTGCGCGGAATCCTCGCGCCGAATCCCCCGCACTTTCTGGCCGCGGCAATCCGTCAGACATTCTCCGAATCCGTTTCGTAGGTGCAAACGCCGCGGCGCGACTTTCCGGCTTCGACGAGTTGCCCGGGAAGAACAATTATTTTATCGGTAACGATCCGAAGAAATGGCGCGTTGGCATTCCCACCTACGCCAGGGTCAAGTATCGCGACGTTTACCCCGGCATTGATCTGGTCTTTTACGGCGATCGCCGCCAGCTCGAACATGATTTCATCGTGGCTCCCGGCGCGGATCCTGCGGCCATCTCCCTTGCCTTCGATGGCGCAACCGAACTCGAAATCAACGGGCAAGGAAATTTGCTTCTGCACTTTTCGAGCGGAGAAGTCTGCCTCCATAAGCCGCAAATTTATCAGGAAGGCGCCGGGCGGCCGCGAGACCGCGAGACCGTCGCTGGCAATTACGTCGATAAGGGCCATGGCCGCATCGGTTTTGAAGTGGCGCAGTATGATGTCGCAAGGCCGCTCATCATTGATCCTGTGCTGAGCTATTCGACTTACTTGGGCGGCAGCTCCGATGACTTCGGCAACGCGATCGCCTTCGATAGTGCTTCTGGGGGCGTCTACGTCGCAGGAGAGACAGCTTCCACCAATTTCCCCACAACTTCACTAGCCAAGCAGCCGATTTTTGGAAACGGCGCTGAGGATGTATTTGTCACCAAACTGAATCCTGCGGGAACAGCACTTGTCTATTCGACTTTTCTTGGGGGCAGCGGTGACGATCGCGGCTTCGGCGTCGGTGTGGATTTGGCCGGCAATGCATACTTGACTGGGGACACTGGCTCTCCCAATTTCCCTGTGAGTGCGACTCCATTTCAGGCTACGCTTAGCGCAAGTGGCATGAACGCTTTCCTTTCCAAACTCGACCCAACCGGAGCCAATCTACTATATTCCACATACCTCGGGGGAAATGGTCTCGATCATGGCTTTGCTGTAGCCGTGGATTCAACCGGAAAGGCATACATCACCGGTAAGACCTCCTCGACCAATTTTACAATCGTCGGTGGATTTCAGCCGTCATTTGGAGGTAGCAACGATGCTTTCGTTGCAAAATTCGATACAACAGCAACAACTGGTCCTACCTCGCTGCTCTATTTCACATATCTAGGCGGCAGTGGGGATGATGAAGGTAACGGGATAGCCGTGGACTCCACGGGCCACGCGTACGTCGTTGGCGACACAAACTCCTTCTCGTCTTCCTCGACCACGGGATTTCCAACCACGGCGAGTGCTTTTCAGAAGACGTTCCAGGGCGGGACCGACGCGTTTGTGACAAAGATCGACACCGTGACGCCAGGAGCGATGCCTGTTTACTCTACATATCTGGGCGGGCCAACCACGGACGTCGGGCTTGCAATCGCACTCGATTCGGCGAGCCCACCGAATACCTATGTGACAGGCAAGACTGACTCTTCTCCCTTCCCTACACAAGGCCCCTTTCAGGCCGCACCCAAAGGCACGATACAAGGTTTCGTGACGAAACTAAAAAGCGATGGTACCGCGTTGGTCTACTCCACGTATCTGGGAGGAACAACGGGTCAGGGTGGCGCGGACTTTGGCTTTGGCATCGCAGTGGACTCAGCAGGCAGTGCTTATGTCACGGGACGAACCACTTCCCCTGATTTCCCCCTGTTCAGACCATTTCAAGCTGCGTATGGCGGTGGTACGAACGACGCGTTTGTCACGAAACTTGATCCCACAGGTTCCCTGCTTGCTTTTTCCAGCTACCTTGGTGGGAGCGTATCAGATTTGGGATTCGCTATCGCGCTAGATAGTGCCAACCCTCCCAACATCTACGTCACTGGTAAGACGAATTCAACGGATTTTCCTAAGACGACAGGGGCATTCCAAACGGCATCTCAGGGCGGATTTGACGCCTTCGTTACGAAAATATCCGACAGCGGCCCGGATTTCGGAATTACCGCAGCGGACGGCACATTGAACCAATCGCAATCCGTTGCCCGAGGCGTGACTGCTACATACAACTTGCAGGTGGAGGCGTTCAATGGTTTTAATGCGATGACCAACATCACATGCACGGGTGCGCCCGCGCTTACCAATTGTATGCCGCCGGCAAGTGCCGTGGCCCCTGGGGCGTTCACATTGACCATCACTACAACACCTCACAGCGCGGTTCCGCCCTCGTGGCCGAATTTCCTCCGGCCTCTGGATGTGAGCCCATGGGTGCTCGTAGCCATTCTACTGGTCATGCTCGCTCTCATAGCCACTTTCATTGCTCCGCGCCGATGGAGACCACAATGCGCAGCGCCTGCGCGCCTTCTGGTGATTTGCTTGCTATTCAGCGCGCTTCCTGGGTGTAAAGGGGGAGGAGGTGGCGGCGGTGGAGGAGGTGGCGGCGGTGGAGGAGGCGGCACCATCCCTGGCAAATACACACTCACGGTCACCGGCAGCAGTGTCATCAACGGCACCAACACGAGCCGTTCCATGACCATTGGATTGACAGTGACTCCTTAATTCAAATTTCTGGATGGATTCACTTTTGCACCACGGAAGTTTTGGTAAGTGGTGCATTTGGTTTTCCGAAAAAAATCTATAAATCGTGAATACCACCTAAGACTTATCCGCTCGATTTTGGGCGCATGGGAACGGGCTTTATGGACACATCTAAAACAACGGTGAAACAACGTGATTGTACTCCTCGATCCAACGAGCGATGGATGCTCGCCCTTCTTCCAAGCTCCGATACTCCGCCGTCCAGACCTCTTCTTCCTTCAAGCTGCGATGGAACCGTTCGATGTAGCTGTTGCCTTCCGAGTGATGATACGCCGTCCGCCGATGCGTGATGCCCAGTCGGTTGAGCGTCTCGATGAACCGCGTCGAAGTGAACTGAGTTCCATTGTCTGTGGTCATCGGCACGCTCGCATCGGCCACCTTCGGAACTTGCTGTATTATTAAATCTTGTAAATATCCTTTTAGGTGTTTAGCAACGTCTGCGGATGTGTAAACCCGAATGCCAGCCGTTCCTGGGTTGTCTTGTTGCCTTTTTGGTTTGGTTTGCTGGGCTGAAAATTCTCTCGCACGCTCAAGGTCATTTTCTTCCCAAAGCCGGACAAATGCGCCATCGACATATCTTTTTCGAGGGGATTTCAAGCCGTTGAGGAGCCATTCTTCCAGCGTTTGTGGGCGAACACCAATTTTCTTTGCGACTTGTGGCGTTGTGTAGGTCACTTTGAAGGCATCTCCGGTGACACATCGACTCTTGAGATCAAGCGATCTCCGATCGTGAAGTTTTCTCTTCCTTCCGGTTGATCCGCAATTTGCACTGCCTCTAGCTTGCGTAGCCATCTGTCTCGAAGGAATTAGGGATGGCTGGGCTTGCTCCCGGACTGATGCTGCGGCTGCTGTTTCTGTTGCAGCCGCTGTTGTTGTTGCACGTGGCGTTGCTGTAGTTGCTGTGTCTGTTGCTGGTGCTGTTGCTCTACCTGCTGTTTTCTTGTGTCATTGGCATTTTGCTGGGCCAGGCGCTGGTGGTCTTGCTCCTGTCTTTGCTGTAGCTTCTGGAGCTGCTGGTTCTGGTTATTGAAGAGCTTCTGTTGCTGTTGCTGGTATTTCTGGTCCAGCTTGGGATTGCCGGTGTTGGAAGGAGCGGGCATCTGGTAGGGCGCAATTTCCTTGGCGTGTGTGACGGGCGGACGGTTGGCATTATTCACCGCATTTGGCGGACGATTGGCATTGTTATCGGCACGGGCATTGTTGTTAATGGCGCTGCGATTGGCTGGAGGCTGGTAGCGTCCGCCAGCTTCCTTGGCGGGGACAACATTGGAACCGCTAAATGATCCAGGGCGCTGCGTGGCTGCGATGGGGGGCTTTCCCTGATTGACTGAGGCGCGCAATTCGCGATTGCCCCGCGCTTCCTGAACATGCTGGTTTTGCGTGGCGACAGGGGCTATATGGCGTTCGCGAGAATAGGCATCTTCTTGCGCGGAGGGCCGCTCGTTGATGCCACCGTTCCCGCCGTTGTAACTGACACGGCTCGAATTGTTGTATTCGATCCTGGTGTTGTAAACGTTATGAATTTCGTTGACGTTCACGTTGTTCACGGAGCGGTTGTAGTAAAAGTGGTCGCGATCCCAGCGGCCGCCTTCATAACCGTGGCCGAAATAGCCGAATCCATAGTTGATGCCGCCATACCAGCCGACGTGCGGGCCCCAAAAACCTTCATGGAAGAAATAGCCACCATCGCCCCATCCCCAGTAGCCGGGTGTCCAGAGGTAGCCAACTTCCGGGGCTTCGACCCAGGTTCCGGGAACCCAGTAATAGTCATCTCCATCAGCATCCCAAGCCCAGTAACCGGGGGTCCAGATATAGCCGTCACCCGGACAGACGGGTTGTTCATAAACGGGCATGGGCGGCGGAGCGAAACCAACCGAAATGCCTATCCCAATTTGTGCGAACGATGCCGCAGAAATGGCTAGCAGAAACAGCGCGAGAGGCAAGTAGCGAACAACGGAAATTGTGCGCATTGTTTGATTCCTTTCGACAGATTATCTTTCGCCAGCGAGGCTCGGTCTCTTCTGATGGGCTGGGCGGATGGGTAGACAGAGCAATCATGATCTCGACCAGAATTTCTATTCTGGATTCCGATCTGCTGACAGTTTACCAGAAACCTTCCGGTCTGAAATCTCCACCAAACACTGTTAAGAAAGTTCCCCAGTAGCGTCTGTTCAAAATGGCGCATAGGGCGTTAACACCACCGATCGAGTAGCGGCCTCTACGAATCTGTTCGCGTCTAACTGCCTGATTAGTCGGACTACCAGACAAGTGCCTTAAGCTGGCCACACTCGGGGGTATCGGAATGTGGGAATCATCCCCGATTGGGCGCATAAAGCCACATTCCGATAAGCCGACGGAATATAAAGGGACGCCCCTGGAGTAGGTTGTTGAGTGTTGGCCTCATCGCCTACCGAAAGGAGCGTCCCCAATGAATGACACGAAGTATATCGGCATGGATGTCCACAGGGAAAGCATCTCCATCGCGGTCCTGAATTCTGCTGGCAAGATCGAGCTGGAATGTGTCGTCGAGACGAAAGCGAGCATCATTTTGCAGTTTATTGATGCGCTGCGTGGAGAGCTGCACGTCACCTTTGAAGAAGGAACCTGGGCCGCCTGGCTGTACGACCTGTTGAAGCCGCACGTCACGAAATTGGTGGTGTGCGATCCGCGAAAGAATGCCTCCATGAAGCAGGGCAACAAGAGTGACAAGATCGATGCCCGCCAGTTGGCCGAGCTGCTGCGCCTCGATCATCTCAACCCCGTCTATCACGGCGAGCACGGCCTGCGAAGCCTGAAGGAACTGGTGCGCAGTTATCTGACCCTCACCAAAGACGTCGGACGGGTGATGTCACGCGTGAAGGCGATCTATCGCAGTTGGGGCATTCCTTGTACCGGCAAGCAGGTCTATACGTGATCAGCCCAACGCCGATTGCCAATATCCACACGATTTCACGCCAAGATTTTGGGGATTGGAGAATTACTGCTACTGATGCGCCAGCAAGTCCGATTGGGAGCCGATATGCATTAACGAATCGCCACCAGTGGCGCTTGATGTAAGCCCAGTTAGCTGAGGCATAATCGGACTCTGTGAAATGAAACTGAAAATCCATAGCGCATGGACAATATCCCGGAATCTATGTGCGTTCAAGTCGCCCGCGCTGGCTTCGGGCCACATTCCGGTAATCACAGGAATTAGCATCCAACAACATCTTCCCCCATGCGTACCAAGAATCTGCGATTTCTATTAAATATTATTATTGACAAATATTGTGGCCTCACATAATAGTCTGCATCATTAACCCCCGAAGTTGGCGGCTCGTTGTCAACCCTGAATTTTCTGACTCGCGAAGTACCAGATGATTCCGCCCTTAGAAAGAGGCCAAACATGCTCAACACAATTTACTGAGGAGGAAAAGACCATGGCAAAAAGAATTTTGTATGGTTACACAGCTTTGTTCTTGGTTGGTTTGTTGTTTGCTTTGCAAGCTGGGGCGCAACAAGAACGAGGAAGTCGGACCGATAAGGATGATCCCGACGGAATCCCCAATACTATCCCGATTTGGGAGTCCGAGAGGAGACTGGGTAACTCGAATATTTTTCAGGCTGCGGGGAACATCGGCATCGGCACGAGGACACCGTTATTCCCATTGGACGTAAATGGGGCCGTCAATACCCTGACTGCATATTTTCTGGGAGGCCAGGCGTTCGGGCTTGGCTCCTATGGTAATGCAAATGCTTTCCTTGGTTTTTCAGGGAATTCCGCAGTGACGGGCCACGGCAACACCGCCACCGGTGTACAGGCACTCAATGTCATCGCTGGTGGTGTCTTTAACACGGCCAGCGGATTTAGCGCCCTCGGCTCTAACACTTCTGGCTCCTACAACACCGCCAGCGGATTCAACGCTCTATTTCGCAACACCACGAATTGCTGCAATACTGCCAGCGGCGCACTTGCCCTCTCCTCCAACACTACGGGCTACTCCAACACCGCCAGCGGTTATGAAGCCCTTGGTGGCAACAACACGGGCTCCTACAACACCGCCAGCGGTTTAGATGCTCTTTTTCTCAACAACGGTGACTACAACACTGCCAGTGGTTTAGGTGCCCTCTTCTCCAACACTTCGGGCTCCTACAACACCGCCTTGGGATTTAACGCCGGCTATAACGCGACTACCGGCGCTTACAACATATATATCGCAAACTTGGGTGTTGCTGCAGAGAGCAACACAATCCGAATCGGCGACACCAACCAAACACAGACTTTCATCGCGGGTATTAACGGCACGAATGTGGGTACCGGCGTGGCGGTTGTAATGAACTCTAACGGGCAGTTGGGCACGATGTCCTCCTCGCGGCGGTTCAAGTTCGACATCCAAAACATGGACGACGCGAGCGACAAACTTCTTCAGCTTCGGCCCGTTACCTTCCGCTACAAGCAGGCCCAGAGTGACGGCTCGCATCCGTTGCAGTACGGTCTGATCGCCGAGGAAGTGGCTGATAAGTATCCAGAGCTTGTCCAGAACACGCCGGAGGGCCAGCCGAACGCGGTGCTCTACCACCTCCTGCCTGCCATGTTGCTAAATGAATTCCAGAAGCAGCACTGGCAGATCGAGGGTCAGCAGCAACAGATTCAATCCTTGCAGGAGCTACTGGCGCAGTTTGCGGCGCAAGCCCGGGAGTTGCAGACCGAGGTGACCGCCCTGAAGGCGCAGAGTGAACGCGGCAACGAAGTCGCCCTCGCTACTCCGGAGCAGTAGACCCGTCTTGCGGAAGACGTAGACCGAAGCGAGGCCGCCACGGCAAGCTAGCAAGTGCTCTTAGGTCAAAATTGCGCTGTAGTTTAGCGATCAAGCTCTGGCGGCGCCGACGCAAATCAATGTCGTGCTGAACTGGTTTGAAGAATTGAAGCAGAAAGTTCCCACGGGAAAGAAATGAATCCAGGGTAGTTGACATTTGCATCTTTGCTGCCAGGCCAAGTCCTGAGAAATGGGGATTATCGGAATGTGGAAATCCTACCCTGGGGAACCGAAAAAAGCCACATTACGATAAGCCGACTTTACGAGACTTGCCGACATGAAATGCGGGACATAAATTTTGCGTAGGCGACAATCCCCCGGAATATGGCAAGACGACCTCACCGCGCCCACGCGGTCCAGCCCCCATCAACAATCATCGAATGGCCCGTCACATAGCTGGACGCGCCTGAACATAGCCATGCCGCAGCCTCGGCTGCCTCCTCGGGCCGACCAACACTTGCCGGAACAGCTCTTCGAGCGCCGCCAGATGAAGCTTCCGAAAATCCGCAAGGGTGCGGAAGTCCGGCTGGTTCCCCGCCGCCAGCACCCGAAACGCAACGTCTTCTACCAACCGCTTCTGGATCCGACGCGAGGAAAATACCCCCACGCAATACCCATAGACCAGAATCTTGGTCATCATGCGCGGATGGTACGGCGGCTGGCCCCGCTCTTCCTCTTCATAGATCGACTCAATCGCCGACAAGTCCAGTTGGTCCACGACGTCCGACACGAAATAGGCCAAGTGGTTCTCCGGCAACCATTCGCGCAGGCTCGGGGGTAAGAGTAAATTCTGTTCAGGAACGTAGGATCGAAATGTTTTTGCCATGATTCGAAAAACTCGCACACCTTTCGGTTCTATTTCAAGCACAATCAGCAGGACGGCGAGGAATACTCGGACAGACTCCTAGCGGCATCACCATCGTTTTTCTCCAAAAATCTTTGCGTAAGTTTAGAAGAGCACCGGCTCTGATGTTACGCCCGAGTAGCGTTCGAGTCTGCAACCTCGCTGGCTGCAGCCACATTCCGGCCCGCGAGATAATCCTAACTGAAGTATTGTTTTTCCACTCCCGCCACTCATCTCCGTGCCAAGCCCCTTATCGGAATGTGGCTTTGAGGTCGCATTGTAGGTCGGCGGTCTGGAGGCGGCTGACCGATGAAGAAGAACCCATGTCGCTGAAAGTCCAAGCAAGTGCTTCGGCTCCCGGATTAGATCACGCCAAAACTGCTGAAACCTTTGGAGACTCTCATGGCAGCTGATGCCAGCAGGTTACATTCCGAGGATCGGCAATCGGCTTGCCCTTTCGTTTCCTATGTTATATCCATATCTGTATAGGTAATATAGGGAGGGCGCCATGCCAAAGCCTAAGCAGCTCAGAGCTGCGATCTATGCACGCTGTTCCACAAATGAACAGAATGTCGGGATGCAGCTCTCAGAGCTCCGAGAGTTTTGCCAACACCGGAGCTGGAGCGTCGCTGCCGAATTCGTGGACCGAGGCATATCGGGAGCGGAGGAGCATTCGAGACCGGAGCTGAACCGTCTGATGGCAGAAGCCCATCGGCGAAAATTCTCTGTGGTGGTTGTTTGGAAGTTCGATCGTTTCGCTAGGTCCGTTTCGCACCTCTTGAGGGCGCTTGAGACGTTCCGCTCCGTCGGAATCGAGTTCGTTTCGCTTTCGGAAGCAGTCGACACAACGACGCCGGCAGGCAAGATGGTGTTTACCGTTCTTGGGGCAGTTGCCGAGCTAGAGCGAAGTCTTATCGGCGAACGCGTTCGAGCTGGCCTGCGAAACGCCAAAGCGAAAGGTACGAGGCTGGGCAGGCCGCCGCTGCGGGAACTCAGCGCGGCAGAGATTCGGCAGCTCAGAGGCGACAGAAGACGGGCGCGAACGAGTTTCAGCCTTCTCGCAAAGCGGTATGGGGTGAGCGTGTGGACCGCCTTCCAACTCTGCAAGCGAACGCGTTAGAAATGTGTAATTTCCAAACGCCGGATAGAACTCATGGAAACCTGTGTTTTTCGCAGGAAAATGAGTCTGAATTTGAATGGGTTTCCTAATGCAGCTGTTTTTTCCTGCTTCCTTGTGTAAAGTCTAAGCACGCAGCAACGGCGGGGCAATGTAAGGGCTACGAATTACAACCTCCAGTGTTGGAGAACAAAATAGACAAAATCCGACATTCTTGAGGATCGGTATACGGCGGAAACTTACAGTCAATCCGACCTAGCGTTTTATTCCATAACGCTAGGGAAGTAGAAATCCCAGCAGAGCCAGTAGTCCACGATGGACCGCGCTATTGCCATTACCATCAGAACGATTGTCTTGGACTGGAAGGCGTACGTCGCGATCAAGATCGCAATTATTATCGCCACAAGATTGATAGCCGACCACCTACGCACATGCGATTTTTTGCCTGGAAAATGAATAAGATGAGAGATAAACCCCCACGCCATGTCAACCAAAAGCAAAAGGCCGAGAGCAATGAAGCTGTACACTCCTGAACGCAGGGACCAACCGGAGGCAAAAAGCAAGGTAGCCTCCAGAAAGAAAGCCGCAAAGTCGAACAAAAGTGCGCCTCGCACCACAGCATTTTTCTTTTCTAGGTAGCATCGATCGAGATGCCGATTCATTCCGTGCCAGAAAGGCACAAGCGTTACCAAGAGTGCTACGAACGCTGGCAGTCCAACCAGGATTTGGCTAAACTCTAGAAGAGTTCCACGAATTGGGTCTTTCAGCAGGCTTTGAATGGCTTGCGCGATAGCAAGTGCGATTACAACTGCATAAATCTTTTGGAGGCTGTCGACAGACCTTTCATTGATCCGTTCGACTTCGTCATTCATACGTTCTTCTTCTCAATTGTTCTGCAGAAATGTCTCGTTAGCTCATCGATTTCCGTAAAGACGGGAATCCCTAGCGTCTGGGCGAGCTTGACCTCCTTGTCGGCACCACTTGACGGCCCCGGCAGACGGAGCACGGCTGCGCAGCAAGGCAAAAACTCGTTGTCTAGATCGAGCCAAAATTCATACGGGCGCGGGAAAAGCATGTGCCAAAAGTGCGTTGCATGCGGCACAAAAGGGGCAAATCCCAAGTCGGCAAGTCGATTTGCGGCTTCGTAAGCGTTCCGAACATTGACGGCAACATCCCCTTTCGTGTACGGGCCAGCAACATAGACACGACCAATCATCGTTCCTCCCTAGAGGGCATAAACCTCCCTCGTGAGCCTCTGATGTAATGTCGATTGGCTTCCACGGATATCCATTTTCGATTCAATAACTCAGCCGCTGCACCAGTCGTGTTGCTTCCCGCGAAGGGGTCGAATACGAGATCATCTTTTCGAGTGAGGAACTTTATGAAAAATTCTGCCACGCCCATATGCATTCTCGCTGGGTGCGCCCTGAAGCCCTTCTTACGGCAGAACTCTTGATACTTATCTTTTGACGAAGTGTTCGAAAACGGGAGCACGTTCGAAGGAATCGCTCCCCCATTATTTGTTAAAAAAGATCGTTTCCCGATTCGATGCCCCGACGGGCGTTGACCTGAGTTGTACCGCTTTGATCTGAGAAGCAATTTCATCGAGTCACTGTATGCCGTCAAAACAGAGCGATTATCGGCATAGGGCCGGTCTGAAGGGGCAAGCCACCATAGGTGCGTGAAGGAATCTTTCACCCTGATACGCTCGACGTTAACCCATTGTGCGGGACTTGGGAGGCGGGCCGGATTGTGTGCCACAAATTGTTGAACTAAGCGAAATCTTCCCTTTGTCTTGAATGCTAGCAGCGCTTCCAGAGCAAGCGTCGACATTACCGGCCTACCGGGTTCCCAGGCATTCCCAAGTTCGATAACAATCGATCCACCGGGAGCGAGCATCTTTCGAAATGTAGGTGCAAAATCCGCCAGCCACTCAAGATAGGGAATGCCACGAAGATTCCCATATTTCTTTTTGTAGTTAAGTGGGAACGGGGGCGAAGTGAACACCAATTGAATCTTCCCTTTATATTTATTTGCAATTGTGGATGCAAGGAACGTCTCCGCAGAACAACAATAGATTTTCCCTCGAACCGTTGAGTACATTCTTTTTGGATGCTTCGCCATCGAGGAACTCATACTGTCGGCGCGCCCGGCACAGATTGCTTTGCAAATTTCTGAAGTATGCGCGAACTCGGGTGATTGGCCAGCGAGACCAGTTTGTTGACCAACGCAACTGGCACTAGGGAATCATCGTACATGTCGCATTTAAGCTTAGCGATGTTCCGAAGTACGACGTGAAGATTCGGGAGGTCCTTTTCTGTCGGGATGACCAGCACATCGCGCGTTGGTAGCGTCGCGACATGGATATGCCCTGTATCCGACTTAAAGATCACTTTGTTACCGTAGTAGGTTGTTCTCCCATACGGGCTCGACGCGTCCGCCTTTCCAGGAATGATATACTTGTAGATGTAGCCGTCATTGAGAATCAAAACAGTTCCAGACTCCAGTAACGGCGCAATTTCGTGGGCATGTTCTACAAATGCGCCGCTCTTTTCAAGTCCAGCCATATAACAGTTATGTTGTGTGAACAGAAAATTCACCAAAGCACGAAAGGGCTTGTGCATATTTGCAGTCTGACCGAAAAATCCAAGGGGGCCATCCTTGATGAACAGAACTTCGCTCATCAGCGTAGGCCTTGTAAGCAGAATCATACGAATGAGATGAGCAAGAAGGATCTGCTCGATAGTCGTCACGACATAGGCGAGAATTCCCCCTGCGCCTAGCTCGTCATCGATAGCTTCATGTAAACGGAACACGTCCGTAAGATAGATGTCGGCTTTGCACGAATCACATTTGAATGTGAACTCCTTGGACAGCGCCTTCTTTTGCAACGGCAATTTGGGCTGAGCACATACTGGACAGCTCGCCAGCGTCCAGCTGTCAAGTCGGGCATCGAAATCTTCATAAACGAGCCACTTCAGTGTCTCAATTAATTGCCCGTCATCCACCGTTTCCATGAAAAAGCGGTAGATTGTTCTACGGACTGATGCTGTGACTGTCTTCTCCCCTTTGACAGTCACATTTCGGACAGGCAAGGTCAGCTTGAATCGTTGAATCCGTTTTAGCTTTTGGATATCGTCAGGATTAATGAAAGGTTGAATCGCAAGGCCCTCTAGATCCTCGATGTCGAAAATTAGTGCACCGAATTGATAAAAGCAAATCGTTGCGGATGGAAATTCTGATCGGACAGCCACTTCATTAAAGCCGCCGTCGACTGCAATAATGTGTCGGATCGGATCCGGTTCTGAGGTGTAGAGCGGGATACACTGCCCACTAGGAATGGAAACAGAATTAGCGGTCTTTGGGATCTCGCAGGTCTCTAAGAACTGTTGCACGACTTCATCTTTGATGACGTGACCGTGCGCAGACTTGCTCGCGTACTCGAATGGTCTGTTGCCATATCGCGCAGAATACCCCATATCTAAGCTTTACCCGTAAATCGGTCAATTTGGACGGGTACAACAAATGGATTTGAGTACGTCTTCATCCTTACAAAGCCTTTGTCACTGTTGGCACTGAATCGCACCAAAGCGTCCGTAAAATCACCGAAGTCGTAGTATTTTTTGATCTCTTTCGTTTCGTCTTCGTTGTTAAGGTGTGCAATAAACCAGTTCTGTGTATTCTTAAGAATGTTGGAGCTAATCGAGCTGACTTCTTGTGTGGCATAGATGAGACCAAGATTGAGCTTCGCTCCCTCTTTTGCTACGCGGTTATATATCTGACTGAGGTCCTTGTCATCCTTTTTGGGGAACAGATTGTGAGCTTCCTCGAAATAGAATTGGACAAAGTTGTTCGGCTTGTTGGAAATGAATCGCGCCATGGCGTCTGAAAAAATGTGTCTGCAGATACGTTCCGAATAGAGCGCCTGTATCTCTGGATCTCCCTGCGATAGATCGATTATCACAATGCGTCCAGCACGCAGCTGCTCGACGATTTCAACCTCAAACGGTTTGTCGACAGTTTCTGTGTGAAGGTCGACAATCGCGCGAAGCTTTATGTATCCGTCCACGTCGGCGTTGCCTCCTGGTTTTCTCTTTCGGCTAAGGAATATCAAGATCGCCTTGAGATCTTCGTCGGCCCATTCGTGTCCGTGTTTTCTTTTGTATTCACTGAAGTAGTCATTATCTTCATAGTTTTCCCAAATCGTAGTAAACCAGTTTATAGCTTGCTCAAGCGTAATTCCCTTTGTAGGGTCCAGTG